>CAVRSV010000001.1:0-746274 GCA_963723965.1 uncultured Acidobacteriota bacterium
CTCAAATCCGCCCCGGTCGTTCGCTCGCCCCTGTCTGTGCCTGACACGGCTCCGTCGCCTCGGAGGACGGCTTTGGGCGTGGAGGCCAGGAGTTTGAGGTCGAGCCAGACCGACCAGTTGCGGGCGTACTGAAGATCCATGCGCACCATGTCGTCGAGGTCGGGCGGTTGCGGCCGTGACCTGCCAGAGCCCGGTGATGCCGGGGCGCACATCTAGGATTCCGCGTCGGTGCAGACGCCGTAGCGCTTCAGCTCGTAGGGAATGGGAGGCCGCGGCCCCACCAGCGACATCTCCCCCAGAAGCACGTTGAAGAACTGGGGCAGCTCGTCGAGGCTGGTCTTGCGCAGAAACCGTCCGACGGGTCACGCGGGGATCCTCCACCAGCTTGAAGAGGGGTTGCCGTCCTCGCTGTCCCTGGCGGCCTTTCCCTGCTGAATGAATTCTTCGATGTACTTCTCGTGCACCGAGGAATCGGCATTGGTGTACATGGAGCGAAACTTCAGGAACCGGAAGGGACGGCCCAAGCGTCCCAGCCGTTCCTGCCTGAAGAGAACCGGGCCCTTGGAGGTGAGCTTCACCATGAGGGCGATGACGAGAAGGAAGGGAGCCAGCGCCACGATCAGAGCCAGGCTCCCCAGGACGTCCAGGACGCGCTCGATCGCAACCGCGCCGCGGCGTCTCGGTTCGCGCTCGCTCGAATCCGGTAGATGACCTCGGCAAGTCCCGGGGCAGCTCGGCGCGATCATCGTCGGGGAAATAGTAGGCCGCAACGGCCACCTTCCCGACGACGCTCTCCGGCAGCCGGCACTCAGGCAGTGGCGCACCTTGTCGAGGATGACCTGCGCGGACTGCCGCCGCCGGACCTTCTCCCAGTTCGGTCAGGATGGCGCCGGCGCGAGAGTCCTCCTGGTACCAGCCGACCAGATCGGTCTCGCGAAAGATGCACAGGAGCATGGAGAAGATGGAATCGCGCAGCACCGGATCGACCTGCCCCGTCGACACCCCGCAGTTGCCGACACATCGAGACTGACCAGCACGAAGGGATCGCCGGAACGTTCGGAGCGTTTGCGCTCGAGGACGAGGGACCGCTGGAACGCATCCTCCGACAGGATCCCGTCCCGTCGGAGGAAATCATCGATTCGAGCCGAATTCCATCCTGGACTTGGAACAACAGAAGCCTTCATGACTTCACTACCTCCCCACAAGGCCGTTTCAGTCAGACTGATTATCAGAGACGTATCGCCAGCTGGATTCGATTCATTTTCATTTCAAGCAAGTCGCCTGATCGAATACAGCTTCGCCCCGTCAGTCCCACGCCCACACCCTAGGGACGTTTCGCAGCGGGACGCGGTGGTTTCCCTACCAGCAACCCTCGTGCCAAAGCGCCGCCGAGGTGCCGCGGAGCTCTCCGATACGCCCCAAACCCAGCAAACATGCAGGCTTTCGTAGTAGATCCGCTTGATTCCCATTTCGCCGTTGGGTAGTGGACTTCAGTAGCCACTATTTCACCAAGTTCACAATCCGGGTTGCCTGCCGGCTGTTTTAAAACGCTCGTTGGACCCCAAGCACGTGAGCAATGGCTGTCAGTATACCGATAATTGTAGTGTCTTGCATCACATTTCTGTGCCGAGAGTGTTGAGAATTGTAACGGGGCTTGGGATTGGGGGGGAATTCGTTCCGAGTTTCGAGTTCCTGGTTCCTGGTTCCGAGGATTCACGTTGGAGGGCGGGAAACGGGAGTCGGGAAACGGGAGTCGGGAAACGGGAAACGGGAGTCGGGAAACGGGAAACGGGAGTTTCTCATTGGGAGCCGGGGGGTTCGGGTTTCGGGTCGCTTGGAGGGTATCGCCGCAGTGGTCCGGCTGAGGCAGGCGATCGTGTGGGGCGGGACGCTCGCTGACGCTCACGTTCTGATTCCGGGGAGACAGCCCAAGGGGACGGCGGCTTTGCGTACTCGGCGGCTTTGCGTGAGAACGGGGCGGCCGGGGCCTTCCGCATCTGCTGATTCCCGGCGAATCGGCTCTCACGCTAAGGCGCTAAGTACGCCACGCCGCAAAGGGATTTTTGTGGGCGGCGGGTTTGCGTGAGAACCCGGCGGTCGGGGCCTTTCCGCATCTGTTGATTCCCGGCGAATCGATTCTCACGCTAAGGCGCTACGCCGCAAAGGGGTCTCTTGTGGGCGACGGCTTTGCGTACTGGGTGTGGAATCGGTTTTGCTCAGGTTGGCGAGCGGATGGGAGGGGCGGAGCCGCGTCGGAGCGATTTCGGCAACACGCCCCGAGCGTGCAGCCGGGACACCCTCCCGTTTCCCGTTTCCCGACTCCCGTTTCCTGACTCCCGTTTCCCCCCGGAGCTCCGCTCGCGTTCGGGGCGCATGGTTTTTGGCGTTTTGCCGATTGAATTGTGGGGGGCTTGGTGCGAAGCTCTGAGGCGGCGATGGACTTCCTGGCGCGGTTACCTCGGACTTTCTGGTACTGGTTGGGAGCCGGTGCGCTCGTGTGCGCCCTGTTCGCGTTCCCCCTTTACGAACTGGCCCGGCTGTCGCTCAGCAACGATCGACACTACAGCCACATCGGGCTGATTCCGTTCATCTTCCTGTATCTGGTCTGGATCGATCGCGAAAAGATCTTCACCACACCCCGACGCGGCTTCTGGCCGGCCGGCGTGGTGGGGATCGTGGCCGTGGTGCTGGCCGGCGTCGCCCTGGCCTATCGGTCGTCGCTCTCCGCGGAGGGTTACCTGTCCCTGATGGGTGCGGCCTTCGTGGCGGCCTCCTGGGCGGCCTTCGTCTTTGCCGCGGGCTGGGACGCCGCCCGCAAGGCTCTGTTCCCCCTGGCCTTTCTGCTCTTCATGATCCCCATCCCCCGGGCCCTGCTGGATGCCTTCGTGGGTGCTCTCTTGTGGGGATCGGCGTGGGTGACGGACTGGATGTTCCGGCTTACGGGGACGCCCATCCTTCGCGACGGCTATACCTTTTCCATGCCCGGCCTCTCCATCTACATCGCCGAAGAGTGCAGCGGCATCCGCTCCACCCTGGCCCTGGTGATCACCGGCCTTCTGGCGGGACATTTCCTGCTGCGCCGCTGGTGGAGCCAGAGCCTCTTCATCCTGGCCCTGTTCCCGCTCTCGGTCTTCAAGAACGGGCTGCGCATCGTCACCCTTTCGCTCCTCTCCATTCACGTGGACCGCGGCTTCATCACGGGCCGCCTGCATCACGAGGGCGGGATCGTGTTCTTCCTGATCACCCTCGGGGTGATGGCGCTCCTGCTCAAGGGGCTGGCTGTCGTCGAGCGGCGCGGCTCGGGGTCTTAGTTTCGAGGTTCCGAGGGTTCACGTTGGGAGGGCGGGAAACGGGAGTCGGGAAACGGGAAACGGGAGTCTCTCATTGGGAGTCGGGGGGTTCGGGTTTCGGGTCGCTTGGAGGGTGCTGCCGCGGTGGTCCGGCTGAGGCAGGCGATCGTGTGGGGCGGGGCGCTCGCTGGCGCTCACGTTCTGATTCCGGGGAGGCAGCCAGAGGGAGCGGCGGCTTTGCGTACTTGGCGGCTTTGCGTGAGAACCCGGCGGCCGGGGCCTTCCGCACCCGCCGAACCTCGGCGAATCGATTCTCACGCAAAGGCGCTAAGTACGCCACGCCGCAAAGGGGTTTTTTGTGGGCGGCGGCTTTGCGTACTTGGCGTCTTTGCGTGAGAACCCGGCGGTCGAGGCCTTCCGCATCTGCTGATTCTTGGCGAATCGGCTCTCACGCTAAGGCGCTAAGTACGCTATGCCGCAACGGGGGTTTTTGTGGGTGGCGGGTTTGCGTACTGGGTGTGCTATTGCGTGAGAACCCGGCGGTCGGGGCCTTCCGCATCTGCTGATTCCCGGCGAATCGGTTCTCACGCCAAGGCGCTAAGTACGCCACGCCGCAGGGAAATTCTTTGTGGGTGGCGGCTTGGCGTCCTTCTTTGCGCCGTTGCGTGGAACCAACTCGCCGTGCATTCGCCTACCTGCCACCGTCCGGTCCAACACAGCCCTTACCATTCGGGCAACACGCCCTCGGGTTTCAGGTTTGGGGTTCCGGGCAGGATGCCCGGGGGACCTTTCAGGCTGGAAGCCTGGATTACTCTGGCTCGCCGGCCCCGGGGAGGGTTGTTGCCGTGGGGGTCCGGCTTCGGGGCGGCGCGGTTGCGGGGCGGGGCGCCTCACTTCGTTCGGGCTCTGATTTGCGGGCCGGGGCGCGGCGCCTCACTTCGTTCGGGTTCTGAAATGCGGGGCGGTGTCTCGTTCTCCCGCGCTCCCGTCCTCCCGTTCTCGCGCAACTCTCGCGCTCCGGTGGCGGCGGGGGATCTTGCCGTGGGGGTCCGGCTTTGGGCCGGCGGGGTTGCGGGGCGGGGCGCCTCACTTCGTTCGGGTTCTGAAATGCGGGGCGGTGTCCCGTTCTCCCGCGCTCCCGTCTCCCGTCCTCTCGTCGCGGTCGGGTTTGCGGGGTTTCGCGCTGCGGGCGGACAAAATTGTAAGGAATTCCGACGATGGGACCGTCGGGATATTGTGAGTGATTGGGTTGGCCGGCGGGTCAGCTCTGCTGCGCGGATGTCTCCGCCGTGGACTCGAGGCGGTTCCAGGCCAAGCTGGTCAGGGTTTCCAGCGTGTTCGCCTCCGTGGGAAAGACGGCGATGGAGCCCAGGATCGGGTGCACCTCCCCGTTGCTGAAACAGTTGGCGAGCTCAAGCTTGAGACGCTCGACGACACGTTCCGCGTTTTCCACATTGGCGTGCTGCAGGATGATCCCCACCGTGTCCGCACTCAGGCGGCCCAGATAGTCCGTACCTCGGGTGTTGCGGCTCAAGCATTTCGCAAACTTCTCGAAAGCCTCTCCTTCCCCCAGCCCGCTCATGCGGAACAGCCCGAAGGCTGAAAAATGCGCATACCGGAGCGCCCCCTCCAACTCCCTACTAAGAAAGAAGTTGAATCCCTCCTGGGTGAAGCATTCGATCCCTGGAGGAAGTGACGGCTCCAGAAGGCCTGACACGCCACTCTCTTTGCGTTGGTCCATTTCCCCCTGCCGTTGAAGACGAGTCGCACAGGTTTCCGATCCACCCCGAATCAATGAGCTTCCCAGCGCCTCTTCACTGGAGGCGGCAGCAATTCCCGTGCCAAGGAGGCGGTGGCCCGCCCCTTCCCGTGCAAGTCACTCAGAAGACACTCCCTTCGCCTCCCTCGCCGATCCACGGAGATCCCCTCGGGCTCGGGGGCCGGAAGATTTCCTGACGGGGTCGGCTGAAAAACGGATCTGCCGCCGTCGGCCCGTCTCCGACCGTGGCCGATGTTGGCGGGTGTGGATCGGCGGAAATATAGATTGGGTATTCCATTCCATATACAACCACTCCGCCCGACCCGGGCCTACTGAGCGGAAAATGCTTATTCTGCGCAGGCTTGACTCGAATTTTCGGGTTGCGTGCGCCGCCGTGGCACGGACCATGCTGTAGGGGGAGGCGTGAAAAAGAAGCTTGCGGTCGAAATGTCAGATCTTTACAGTAGGGCTCGAGCGGGGTCCCAAATGATGACGAAGTGTCTGATCCTTCTGGGGATTGCTGTGCTGGTTTGTGTGCCGGCGGCGGCCGCCGGTCAGTCGACTGCGCCGTCGGATACTTCGACGCCGCCTTCGTACGTCTATGTCGCCCCCAACGTCCTGCAGTTCGACGCCGAGCGGGTCTTCACTTCCTTCACGCTGACCAATACGACCGCGTTCTGGTTCAATCCGCAGGTGTACCTGATCGATCTCGACGGCGTGATCGTGCGCCGCTTCTCGCCCCTGTTGAAGGCCTTCGGTTCCTGGCAGAAGCCGAGCACGGATCTGCTGGACGAAGACTTTCAGGGGAGCATCTGGATCGTCTCTTCCGAACCCATCGCCGCCTCGGTCTTCATGTACCAGTACAGCCCCAAGGACGGAGCGCTGACATCGCTCGGCAGCGGGAAGCTGGAGCAGGTGAGCGCCGAAGTCGCGGCCGGCGTGTTGAAGCGGGTCGCGGCCGGGGACTAGGCGGTCGGGGCCTTCCGCATCTGCTGATTCTCGGCGAATCGATTCTCACGCTAAGGCGCTAAGTACGCTACGCCGCAAAGGGGGTCTTTTGTGGGCGGCGGCTTTGCGTACTCGGCGGCTTTGCGTGAGAACCCGGCGGTCGGGGCCTTCCGCATCTGCTGATTCTTGGCGAATCGATTCTCACGCTAAGGCGCTAAGTACGCTACGCCGCAAAGGGGTTTTTTGTGGGTGGCGGGTTTGCGTACTCGGCGGCTTTGCGTGAGAACCCGGCGGTCGGGGCCTTCCGCATCTGCTGATTCTCGGCGAATCGATTCTCACGCCAAGGCGCTAAGTACGCTACGCCGCAAAGGGGTTTTTTGTGGGTGGCGGCTTTGCTTACTCGGCGGCTTTGCGTGAGAACCCGGCGGTCGGGGCCTTCCGCATCTGCTGATTCTTGGCGAATCGACTCTCACGCTAAGGCGCTAAGTACGCTACGCCGCAACGGGGGTTTTTGTGGGCGGCGGCTTTGCTTACTCGGCGGCTTTGCGTGAGAACCCGGCGGTCGGGGCCTTCCGCATCTGCTGATTCTTGGCGAATCGGTTCTCACGCCAAGGCGCTAAGTACGCCACGCCGCAAAGGGGTTTTTTGTGGGTGGCGGCTTTGCTTACTGGGCGGCTTTGCGTGAGAACCCGGCGGTCGGGGCCTTCCGCATCTGCTGATTCTTGGCGAATCGATTCTCACGCTAAGGCGCTAAGTACGCTACGCCGCAAAGGGGGTTTTTGTGGGTGGCGGCTTTGCGTACTCGGCGGCTTTGCGTGAGAACCCGGCCGTCGGGGCCTTCCGCATCTGCTGATTCTTGGCGAATCGATTCTCACGCTAAGGCGCTAAGTACGCTACGCCGCAAAGGGGGTTTTTGTGGGTGGCGGCTTTGCGTACTCGGCGGCTTTGCGTGAGAACCCGGCGGTCGGGGCCTTCCGCATCTGCTGATTCCCGGCGAATCGGCTCTCACGCTAAGGCGCTAAGTACGCTACGCCGCAAAGGGGTTTTTTGTGGGTGGCGGCTTCCGTACTGGGCGGCTTTGCGTGAGAACCTGGTGGCCGGGGCCTTCCGCATCTGCTGATTCTGGCGAATCGATTCTCACGCTAAGGCGCTAAGTACGCTACGCCGCAACGGGGGTTTTTGTGGGTGGCGGCTTGGCTTACTCGGCGGCTTTGCGTGAGAACCCGGCGGTCGAGGTCTTCCGCATCTGCTGATTCTCGGCGAATCGGTTCTCACGCTAAGGCGCTAAGTACGCCACGCCGCAGGGAAATTCTTTGTGGGTGGCGGCTTGGCGTCCTTCTTTGCGCCGTTGCGTGGAACCAACCCGCCCTTCGGGTTTCGGGCAGGATGCCCGGGGGACCTGCCAGGCTGGAAGCCTGGATTACTCTGGTTCTCCGGCCTCGGGGCGGGTTGTTGCCGTGGGGGTCCGGCTTTGGGCCGGCGCGGGGGCGGGGCGGGACGACTCACTTCGTTCGCGTTCTGATTTGCGGTTGCGGGGCGGGGCGCCTCACTTCGTTCGGGTTCTGAAATGCGGGGCGGTGTCTCGTTCTCCCGTCGCTCCCGTTCTCGCGTCCTCTCGCCCTCTCGTTCTCCGGCGCTCCCGCGCTCCCGTTCTCTCGTCCTCCGGCCGGCGAAGGGCGAACTGGGGCCGGGAGGATCGGTCATTATTGGTGGTTGGGCTGAGGCTCCAGGGCGGAGAGGGTTTCGCCGTCCTGGTCTCCGAAGGTGATGTAGCTGAAGACCGGGCGATCGCTGCGGATGCGGATGTGGCCCCGGATCTGTTCGAAATCGGGCCCGAACAGTTCCGGCTCCCCGAGCAGTCCGGCCTCGCGCGCTTTCGGAGGCAGGCTCAGCTCCAGCCGGCCGGTCTGACGGCCGCCGGCGTCGTAGACCTCGAGCGTCACGTGAGCGGTGGCGGAGGAGGGGTTGAAGATCGCCAGGCCCGTGAAGATCCCCTCGTCCTTCGAATGCGCCACCTGCGGGAAAGTGGCGTTGGTCTCGCCCTCGCGGAGAAGGGGGACGGTGGTGCGGGCTTTCGGCGTCACGTAGGTCACGAGGGCGACCTGCGGCGGGGGCACGCTGCCGTCCAGGGTGAGCACCATCGAACCGGAGATGATCCCCTTGATGTCGAGGAGCCCGCCGAAGAGCTGGGACGCGGCCATGACCGTGAGCTTCTGGGCCGGGATGAAGAGCCGGCGACTGGAGACGACCTGTCCTGCGTCATTGAAGATGGTCAAATCCCCGGAGGCGTCGAGGAGACTCGTGTTCAGGATCCGGATGAAGGTGTCCCCGCCGTTTCGGTCGGCGAAGATGTGGGGAGCCGTCCAGGTCCGCGAGCTGCGCGGCACCATGGTGGGAGCCGTGGAGATCCACTCGGATCCGGCGGAGACGGCGATGCCGCTCAGATCGACGTCGGAGACGACCTTGACGAATCCCTGGAAACCGTCGGTGTAGCCGAAGAAGTCGGAAACGAGTCCGCGCAGGCTGCCCGAAGGCTGGATCGTGCCCGACCAGCGGGCCGGACGGCGACTCTTGCCGTCATAGAGCTCCAGGTCGATCGATCCCGCCCGTGCCTCGCGATTGATGAGCTGAAGGAAGGTCTGCGCGTCGGCCGCCATGAGGACTTCCGGGATGTAGAGCTGGCGACCGGCGGCGGGGCGCGCGCCGATTCCGTCCATGCGCCGGGAGTTGTAGTCGCCGACGACCAGCATTCCCTGGAGGTCCTGGGTGAAATTCGTGGCGGCGATGTACTGGGCCTGCCCCTTCGGGTCACGCAGTTCGCTGGTCAGGAAGGCCTCCTGCCCCTTGGGCGGCAGGGATCCCACATGGGTGGCTGCGGCAACTTCCCGGCCGTCGCCGCCGAAAGCCCGGATCTGGAGCTGTTCGAACCGGTCCTGGGCATTGAGCAGGGCCAGACCGACGTAGACGTGGTCGAAGGGGGCCGTGCCGTCGTCGATGGTCGCCGGAAACAGGAGCGGGTCGGCGGCCGATTCGGGCGCGACTTCCAGCTCGACGAGGGCCGGCACGTCGACGCTGCCGTCCGTGACCCAGTAGCGGAACTGGTCGGAGCCCGTATAGCCCTTCTTCGGCAGGTAGGACAGAGTCCCATCGGGTTCGATGGTGACCTGACCGTGCAGAGGCTGGGTGACCTGCCGGACCTCGAGGACGTCGCCGTCCGGGTCTTCGTCGTTGAGCAGGACCGCCAGGGACAGCTCGGTCGCCGGGCCGGTGATGCCCGAGTCGGGGACCGCGACGGGCGGATCGTTGACGGGCAGCACCGTGATCGCGACGGTGGCGGTGGAGATGTCCCCGCGGGTATCGCGGATCGAATAGGTGAAGCTGTCCGAGCCGAAGAAGTTCGGGTTGGGCGTGTAGGTGATCCGACCCCCTCGAATTGCTGCGGTGCCCGATTTGGGCGGTTCGACCAGACCGAGGGTGAGCGCGTCCCCGTCGGGGTCGACATCGTTGGCCAGGACGTCGATGTCGCGCGGGCTGTCCTCCTGGAGCGAGACCGTGTCGTTGACCGCCCGGGGAGGACTGTTGCCTCCGATGACCCGGACCGACACCGTGGCCGTATCCCGGGCACCCAGGTTGTCGCTGAGCACATAGAGGAAGTGGTCCTCGCCCCGGAAGCTCGTGTCGACCAGGGTGTAGGTCACCGTACCGCCGTCGGTGAGGGCCGCCGTGCCGTGGGCCGGCTGGGTGATGGAAAGAATGGTCAGCGGGTCGGCATCGACGTCCGTGTCGTTGGCCAGAACGTTGATCGAGAGGGGAGCCCGGTTCTGCAGCACGACGGAATCGTCCCGCGCAATGGGGGCGTCGTTGACGGGCGTGATGGTCACCAGAACGGAGGCGGAGGCGGTGCCCCCCTGTCCGTCGGAGATGGTGTAGGTGAAGCTGTCCGTCCCGTTGGTGTTGGCCCAGGGCGAGTAGCGAACCGACCCGTCGCCCACGATCGCCACCGAGCCGTGCACTCCCTGGGTGACGGACAGAATCGTCAACGGATCGCCGTCGGCGTCCTGGGCGCCCACGAGCACGTTGATCGTGACGGGCTGGTCCTCCACGGTCGTCACCGTCTGCTGCCGGGCCGAGGGCGGATTGTTGTCGGGATTCGGCGGCGGGGTGGCGGTGCCGGCGACGCGCGCCTCGACCTGGTTGGAATAACCGCTTTCCAGGCCCGCCTGGTTCACGGCGGTGCAGACATAGTAGTAGGTTGTGTCGTATTGCAGGGTCGTGTCGGTGTAGGTCGTCGATGGAATCAGGGAGGCGTTGACCCGCGCGTAGTTCTGGCCGGAGGTGCCGGAACGGTAGAGGTTGTATCCGACGACGTCCGAACTGACGCTCGCATCCCACTGCAGCGTCAGCGACTGAGCCCAGACAGGGGCGCAGATCACCCAGACGGATATTATCAGGCTAAGAGGGACTCCCCGCAGCATCGCCAATCGAACCCAGACGGAGCGGCACATCTCGAATCACATCCCATCCTCCCCCCGAGGATCCTGTGACCCAACCCTAACATCCGAGACGGACCGCCCCGTCTCCAACCCACACGGTATATCGCGGCATAGAGTAACCTCAGGGGGGTGGCGGAGAGCAAAGAGATTTGAGATTTGAGATTTGAGATTTACGATTTGGAGGAGGGTTGGACGTTCTTTTAGAGAATCGCCTTCACGCCTCCAAATCGTAACTCGTAAATTCTCAAATCTCAAATCCTTCGCAGGTTGGTGCGGGTGGGGCGTTATTAAGGAGTATGACGAAGAAGGAGTTGCAGGATCGGTCGAAGGCGTTTGCTTTGAGCGTGCTCCGGCTGGGGGCTTGTCTCCCGCAGCGGGCCGAGTATCAGGTGATCCGGAACCAGTTGATTCGGGCGGCGACGGCGGTCGGCTCGAATTATCGGGCGGCGTGCCGGGCGCGGTCGCGCAGGGATTTCGTTTCGAAGCTGGGAATGGTCGAGGAAGAAGCGGATGAGAGCCTCTTCTGGCTCGAGCTGCTCGAGGGACTCGGTTGCGGCAGTCCGTTACTCGGTGATCTGCTGCGGGAGGCGGACGAGCTGACGGCAATCATCACGGCCAGCCGCAAAACCGCGAGGGGAAAACGAATTGAGACTTGAGATTTGAGATTTACGATTTGGAGGCGGGATGGACGATTCTTTAAAGAATCGCCTACACGCCTCCAAATCGTAACTCGTAAATCTCAAATCTCAAGTCATTGTCCCGGTTGTCCTTCGATGGTGGACAGGTACTCGCCGCGGGCGTCTCCGAAGATGGCGTAGCTGACCACCCGGCCGTTCGTGACGACCCGGAGGTGGCCCTTGACCTGCTCGAAGTTCGTGCCGAAGAAGGTCGAACTGGACAGCAGATCGATGCGGCGACTGTCGGGCTCGAGCTCGAAAGTCTTCGAAGCCGCCAGCCGGCCGTCGGCGTCGTAGGCGTCCACCGTCACCGACTCCGTCTGGTCGGTGGGATTGAGGATGGCCAGGCCGGTGAAGATCGACCCGTCGGAGGTCTGGGCGATCTGCGGGAAGACCGTCTGGGAGTAGCCTTCGGCGACCATGGGCACGGAGGTGGCCGACTTGCCGGCAAAGCCGCTGAAGTCGACGTTGGCCACCAGAGGCGCCGTCCCCGCCGTCACCACTTCGACGGCCCCCGCCAGCAGGTGGTCCGGCTTGTGGTTGCCCAGGCCGAAGACCTCCGAGGCCGGCACCAGCTTGAGCTGGCCCGCTTCCAGGGTGAAGGTCTGTTCGGCCATCACGGCCCCCGCGTCGTCGTAGACGCGGACGGTGGCGTCTTCGGCCGTCTCGCCCGCATTCAGGATGCGCAGGACCGACGTGCCGCCGTCGGTGTCGAGGAAGAAGTGGGGCGCCACCAGCCGGCCGGCCGCCACCGCCTGCCGCGCCGAACCGGAGGACAGATTCTTCTGGCTGGCCATGACCTCGTAGCCCGAGACCGGCACGTCGGAGGTCACGTGGACGTAGCCTTCACTGAGGGCGCCCTTGGCACCGAAGATCTCCGTGGCCGTGCCCATGAAGGAACCGCCCGGAGCCACCAGGGCAAAGATCTTGTTGACCAGGCGGCCGTCGGTCCGGAACAGCTCCAGGGTGAGGAAGGCCGAGGAGTCGTCGGAGGGATTCATCATCTGGATCAGGGTGGCCTCGGTCGAGCCCTGGCGCAGGGCCGGGAAGTAGAGGGAGTTGGCCACTTCCAGCTGGGCGCCCACGCCGTCCAGGCGGCGGGCGTTCAGGTCGCCCACCATGAAGAAGCCCTGCAGGCGTCCGCTGTCTCCCGCCACTTTGAGCGAGATGGAGTCGGGCGTCAGCACCGACAGCTCGCTGGTCAGGAAGGCCGTCTGTCCCTTGGGCGGCAGCGGCGTCGCCAGTTGCTGCCGGGCCAGCCCGCTGCCCGTCCGGCTGCGGCTCTCCACCGAGACATTCTCATAGCCGGAACCCGGGTTGAGCAGACCGACGCCCACGTAGGTGTGTGACAGGTAGGTCGAGGCTCCCGTATCGACGCTGACGGGGAAGACCAGAGCGATTCCGTCTGAGCCGCGATGTCGGTGACCTGGACAGTGACCTGGGCGCTGCGGGTCTGCTGGCCGTCGGTGACCTGGTAGGTGAAGCTGTCGGCGCCCGTGTAGCCCGCTGGTCGGCGTGTAGCGGATCTGATCCGTGCCTTCGAGGACCGCCGTGCCGTGCGTCGGGGGCGACGCACCGAGTCGATCGTGAGCGGGTCGCCGTCCGCATCCGTGTCGTTGGCGAGCACCGCCACCAGGGCCGACGTGTCCCGGGCCACCGTCAGCGTGTCGGCGGACCGCCACCGGCGCATGGTTCACCGCACCGATGGTCACCGTCACCGGGGCCGAGGCCGTGCCCCCGCTGCCCGTCACTGATGGTGTAGCTGAACAGGTCCGTTCCCGAGTAGTCGGCCGCCGGCGTGTAGCGCACCGTCACGCCGCCCACGATCACCGCCGTGCCGTGCGAGGGCTGGGTCAGACTCGTCACCTCCAGCACGTCGCCGTCCGCGTCCGTGTCGTTCGACAGGACCGACACCGTCACCGCCTGGTTCTCCTGGGTCTCGGCCGCATCCGCCGCCGCCACCGGCCGGTCGTTGACCGACGTCACCGTCACCGCCACCGTCGCCGTCGCCGTGCCTCCGTTGCCGTCGCTGATGGTGTACGTGAAGCTGTCCGGGCCATGGTAGTTGGCCGCCGGCGTGTAGCGCACCGCCGTCGCCCCTTCCCGCGCCGACACGCCGTGCGCCGGCTGCGTCACCGACACCACCGCGAGCGGATCCCCGTCCGCATCCGTGTCGTTGGCCACGACCGCGACCACCACCGCCTGGTCTTCCGGCGTCGTCGCCACGTCGTCGTTGGCCACGGGCGCGTCGCTCGTCGCCGTCACCGTCACCGTCACCTGCGCGTTGTCGCTGCCCCCCTGACCGTCACTGACCGTGTAGCTGAACGTGTCGCTGCCCTGGTAGTTGGCCGCCGGCGTATAGGTCACCGTCTGGTCCGCATTGCGCACCGCCGTCCCGTGAGCCGGCGTCCCCACGCTGAGCACCGTCAGCGTGTCTCCGTCCGCATCCGTGTCGTTGGCCACCACGGCGATCACCACCGCCTGCTCTTCGGCCGTCGTCGCCGTGTCGTTTTGGGCCACCGGCACATCGTTGACCGACGTCACCGTCACCGTCACCTGCGCGCTGTCGCTGCCGCCCCGTCCGTCACTGACCGTGTAGGAGAAGCCGTCCGAGCCGTGGAAGTTGGCCGCCGGCGTGTAGCGCACCGCGCCGTTCTGGATCACCGCCGTGCCGTGGCCCGGCGTCGTCACCGAGGCGATCGTCAGCGTGTCCCCGTCCGCATCCGTATCGTTCGCCAGCACCTGCACCGTGATCGAGGTGTCTTCCTGCAGCGTCACCGCGTCGTTTCGGGCCACCGGCACATCGTTGACCGACGTCACCGTCACCGTCACCGTGGCCGACGACGTCCGCCGTGCCCGTCACTGACGGCATAGGTGAAGCTGTCCGAGCCGTGGTAGTTGGCCGCCGGCGTATAGGTCACCGTCTGCCCGCCGTTGACCGCCGTCGTCCCGTGCGCCGGCTGCGACGCCGTCGTCACCTCGAGCGCGTCGCCGTCGGGGTCCGTATCGTTGGAGAGGACCGATATCACCACCGCCTGCTCTTCCGCGGTCGTCGCCGTGTCGTTCGCGGCCGTGGGGAAGTCGTTGACCGCCGTCACCGTCACCGTCACCGTGGCCGAGGCCGTGCCGCCGTTCCCGTCGCTGATCGAGTACGTGAAGCTGTCCGAGCCGTGGTAGTTGGCCGAAGGCGTGTAGCGCACGCTCGAGGCCGAGACGACCGCCGTCTGACCGTGGGAGGCCGGGCCGACCTGGCTGACCGACAGGCTGTCGCCGTCGGCATCCGAGTCGTTGGCCGTCACGTTGATCACGACGGCCGCGTCTTCCTGGGTCGTGGCGCTGTCGGCGGAAGCGACCGGCGAAGCGTTGCTGGTCTGCGTGACCGTCACCGTCACCGTGGCCGAGGCCGTCCCGCCGTGGCCGTCGCTGATCGAGTACGTGAAGCTGTCCGAACCCGCGTAGCCGGTCTGGGGCGTGTAGCGCACCGTCGTCGTGCTCGCCACCGCCGCACTGCCGTGGGCCGGCTGGGTGACCGAGGTGACCGTCAGACTGTCGCCGTCGACATCGGAGTCGTTGCCGAGGACCGAGACGGTCACCGCCGCCACGTCCGTCGTCGAGGCCGAGTCGTTCACGGCCGTGGGCGCGTCGTTGACCGACGCCACCGTCACCGTCACCGTGGCCGAGGCCGTGCCGCCGTGGCCGTCGCTGATCGAGTACGTGAAGCTGTCCGAGCCGTGGTAGTTGGCCGCCGGCGTGTAGCGCACGATGCTGCTCGACAGAATCGCCGTTTGTCCGTGGGACGCCGGGCCCGACCGCCGTCACCTGAAGCGAATCTCCGTCGGGATCGCTGTCGTTGGCGGTCACGGTGATATAGGCGGCGCTGTCCTCGTTCGTGGTGGCGCTGTCATTGACGGCGCTGGGGGCGTGGTTCACGTAAGTCACCAGCACGGAAACCGTGGCCGAGGCCGTGCCTCCCTGGCCGTCGCTGATGGTGTAGGTGAAGGAGTCGCTGCCGGCGAAACCGGCCGCCGGGGTATAGGTGACCGTGGTGCTCGTGTGGCCGGCCGATCCATGGGCGGGTTGAGTCACGGAGGTGACCGCGAGTGGATCGCCGTCGGCATCGCTGTCGTTATTCAGCACATTCACCACGACGCTCGCGCCGGCCGCCGTCGAGGTGGAGTCGTTGACCGCCACCGGCGGAGTGTTCGAGGGGCCGGTGGCATAGAGGACTTCATTGGAATAGCCGCTCTCGAGACCCGAGGTATTGACGGCCGTGCAGACGTAGTAGTAGGTCGCTCCACTGGCAATCGTGCTGTCGGTGTAGCTGGTCGAGGGAATCAGATTCGCGTTGAGCTTGCTGTAGCCGTAGCCGGAGGTGTTCGAGCGGTAGAGGTTGTAGCCTGCCAGATCCGATTCGGAATTGGGATCCCACTGAAGCGTGACGCTCTGCGCAAACGCGCTCCCTTGCAGCACGAGGAGGGAGACGATTACGACAGGGAAAGTGGTCAGGATGAATCTGTGCAGGCATCGATGCATGAGTCCTCCGTCCGGCAAAGCTTAGGGCGGGGGTCTCGGAATCCCTTGTGGTGTGAGTCACATGGATTTGGTGATCGCGGTCACAGGTTGGCTGAGTTCGTGGACTGGTGGGGGTTGTGGGGGGGACCGGATTCGGGAGAACGGGAAACGGGAGCCGGGAAACGGGAGAACGGGAGGGCGGGATGCCGCCCCGCATTTCAGAGCCCGAACGAAGTGAGGCGCCCCGCCCCGGGGCCGGGGACGGAGACGGGAGCGCGGGAGCGCGGGAGGGCGGGACGCGGGAGCGGGAGGACGGGATGCCGCCCCGCATTTCAGAGCCCGAACGAAGTGAGGCGCCCCGCCCCGGGGCCGGAGAACGGGAGGGCGGGAGCGCGGGAGCGCGGGAGGACGGGAGCAGAGAATAACTCCCGTGTCCCGTTCTCCCGAATCGCGTTCTCCCGTTCTCCCGCGTCCCGCGTCCCGTTCTCGCCCGGAACGCCGAACTTCGAGTGCCGAAGGGCGAAGGGCGAAGGGCGAAGTGCGAAGTGCGAAGTGCGAAGGGCGAGGGGCGCGAGGGGAGAACTCAGCCCCCGCGGCCCGGCGGTCTACGGCGGAGCGGGCGGACTGATATACTCCCTAGCATGTCCCATCTCTGCTTCGGGTTGCAGGGATGGAGGCAATTCAAATACTCCTTATTGTACGGTTGAAAACGAGGTCATTTTCAGGAGAGATTGATATGAAGACTTTTGTCGCACGGACTTTGTCCATCGCGGGATTATTGAGCCTCCTGGCTCTCGGCGCCTGCTCCAAGAACGAGATGCCCCAGGGTGAAGAGGTGCCCGTCGCGAGCTCCTCGAATGAGTTGAACTCCGCCTCCGCCGGCTCGGGGACGCTTTCCCTGACCGCGCCCGCCGGATGGATCTCGGAGCAGCCCTCCTCCTCCATGCGGCAGTCCCAGTACCGGCTTCCGGGTCAGGACGGGGCCGCAGACGCCGAAGTCGCCGTCTTCACGGGCATCGGCGGATCCGCCCAGGCCAACGTGGAGCGCTGGGTCCACCAGTTCACCAAGTCCGACGGCAGCCCCATCGGCGATTCGGCCCAGATCAAGACGGAGGAGGTCGGCAACTACAAGGTGACCATGGTCGATGTCTCGGGGACCTACACCGCCGCCATGGGTCCCATGATGGGCGGAGGCTCCGCCGAGACCCACCCCGACTACCGCATGCTGGCCGCCGTCATCGAGACCGGTCAGGGCGCCTGGTTCGTCAAGATGACCGGGCCGGCCCCGACCGTGGCCCACTGGAAGGACAGCTTCGACCAGTTCATCGAAAGCGCGAAGTAGGTTTTCGGGTCCCGCGTTCGCCCTTCGCACTCTCGCACCTCGCACTTCGCACTTCGCACTTCGCACTTCGGCGTTGGGCCTTCGCCGTTCGGCTTGGAGAGCGGGACGCGGGAGAACGGGAAACGGGAGTCGGGAAACGGGAGACGGGAGCCGTGGAACCTGAGGGCGTGTTGCCCGGTTGGTCTTGGTTTCTTTTCGGTCGCGCCCTGCCCCATCGGAGTGAGGTCTCGGCAGCTTGATCTCACGCGAAGGCGCCAAGTACGCCACGCCGCAAAGGGATTCTTTGTGGGTGGCGGCGTTGCGTCTTCGGCGGCGCGTGGAACCCGGCGGCCGGGCCTTTCCGCTCGCTGATTCCCGGCGAATCGGCTCTCACGCAAGGCGCTAAGTACGCACGCCGCAAAGGGTTTCTTTGTGGGTGGCGGCGTCCTTCGTTGCGTGGAACCACTGCCGTGCATTCGCCTGCCTGCCGCCGCCGGTCCAGCACAACCCTTACCATTCGGGCAACGCGCCTCGGGTTTTGGGTTTCGGGTTTCCACGGTCCAGGTTTCAGGTATGGGGTTCCGGGCAGGATGCCGCCGGCTGGGCGACCGTTGGAGCGAGGTCTCGGCAAGCCTGATCTCACGCGATTAGGCGCCAAGTACGCCACGCCGCAAGGGGATTCTTTGTGGGTGGCGGCGTTGGGCCTTCGCGGTCGTTGAGGCTCGGAGAACGGGAGACGGGAGGTCGGGAAACGGGAAACGGGAGCTGACCGTGGAACCTGAGGGCGTGTTGCCCAAAGGGCTGCGGCCTTCGATCGGTGTGCCCCCGCTGGAGTGAGGTCTCGGCAGCTTGATCTCACGCGAAGCCGCGAAGTACGCCACGCCGCAAAGGGATTCTTTGTGGGTGGCGGCGTTCGTCCTTCTTTGCGCCGTTGCGTGGAACCACCCCGCCGTGCATTTGCCTGCCTGCCGCCGTCCGGTCCAGCACAACCCTTACCATTCGGGCAACCCGCTCGCTCCCACGCTCCCGTTTCTCGCGCTCCGGTGGCGGCGGGGGACTTTGCCGCGGTGGTCCGGCTTCGGGCGGGCGCGGTTGCGGGGCGGGGCGACTCACTTCGTTCGCGTTCTGATATGCGGGGCGGTGTCCCGTCCCTCCCGTTCTCCCGCGCTCCCGTCCTCCGGCCCCGAGGCGGGGCGCCTCACTTCGTTCGGGCTCTGAAATGCGGGGCGGTGTCCCGTCCTCCCGTTTCCCGTTTCCCGGCTCCCGTTTCCCGTTTCCCGTTCTCGCCCGGAACGCCGAACTTCGAAGCGAAGTGCCGAATTCGAAGGGCGAAGGGCGAAGGGCGAGGTCGAAGGGCGAAGTGCGAAGTGGGAGAGGGCGATCCGCTATACTGAGGGGCGTGAAATGCCCTCTCTGCAATGCGCGCAAAGGAAAGCGCTTATGCCCGGCGCTGGGCAAGGAGATCTGCCCTCAGTGCTGCGGTGAGAAGCGCGTCTCGGAAATCCCCTGCCCGGCCGACTGCTCCTATCTCGCTCCCGGTTTGGAAAATGAATGGATCCGGACCTTTTCCGGGTTCACCGAGTGGGTGGGGAATCCCTCGGAGGCCCAGCGCTATCTCGACACCTTCCAGCATCTTTTCGTCTTCGTCCGGACCCTCGAGATGGAACTGGTCCGGCACACCCGCCGCTACTCCGCCTTCACCGACGCCGAGGTGCTCGAGACCGTCGAACTGGCACTCAAGGACTACCGCACCGAAGAGAAGGGGATCCTCTTCTCGCACTCGTCCACCAATCCTGCCGTCCAGCGTCTTTTGCGGAGCTTCCTCGAGTCCATCGAGAGGATTCGCGCCGATGCGGAGAAGGAGATGACCCGCCTGCCCGCGGGCGCCATCGCCGCATCGCTGGACTTCATCCACGCCCAGATCCGCTACCTCATGAGCCGGTCCGAGGACAAGGAACGGGCTTATCTGGACTTCATCTCCCGACAGTTTCCGCCCTCGTACTTCAAGGACGAGCCGGAACCGGGATCGGACGAGCCGGGGCGGATCATCCTGGCATCGCGGTAAGCTCGCATCGCCGTAAGCTCGCTCCGCGGACGCGTTCCGTCCGGCGTTGCAGCGGAGGACGGGAGGCGGGAGGACGGGAGGCGGGAGAGCGGGAGAGACGGGTTCCGCGTTTTCGCGAAGGCGCTTTGGGATTGACCTGCTCCGGCGCCGCGGCGAAGCCGCTTTGGACTGCGGTAGCTTGCTGCCGCTTTCTGTGCGAGGGGCCTCCGTTCAGTGTGCTCGCCCGGGCTTCGGCGGGGGTGGGTCGGCGGGCCGGGTCGTGCGTGTCGCGATGGGTGGCTCCGGCGGATCGAAAGCGGGAGCAAGCTCCCGCGCTCCAAGGACGCCTGCGGCGTCGGAGGCGATACTGTAGGGCGGAGGCTCTTTGGGTTGAGCGGCTCTGCCACCGCGGCGGAGGCTCTTTGGGATTGCGGGGGGCGGTGTGGTTGTTTGGGGGGGTGTGTTTGCGGTGTTTGTCTGTCTGGCCCGAGGCGGGGCGCCTCGCTCGTTCGGGCTCTGAATGCGGGGTGGTGTCGTCCTCCCGTTCCCGTTTCCCGAACCCGTTTCCGCGTGTTCCGTTCTCGCCGGAACGCGAATTCGAAGGGCGAAGGGCGAAGGGCGAGGTTCGAAGGGCGAAGTGGCGAAGTGGGAGAGGGCGATCCGCTATACTGAGGGGCGTGAAATGCCCTCTCTGCAATGCGCGCAAAGGAAAGCGCTTATGCCCGGCGCTGGGCAAGGAGATCTGCCCTCAGTGCTGCGGTGAGAAGCGCGTCTCGGAAATCCCCTGCCCGGCCGACTGCTCCTATCTCGCTCCCGGTTTGGAAAATGAATGGATCCGGACCTTTTCCGGGTTTACCGAGTGGGTGGGGAATCCCTCGGAGGCGCAGCGCTATCTCGACACCTTCCAGCATCTTTTCGTCTTCGTCCGGACCCTCGAGATGGAACTGGTCCGGCACACCCGCCGCTACTCCGCCTTCACCGACGCCGAGGTGCTCGAGACCGTCGAACTGGCACTCAAGGACTACCGCACCGAAGAGAAGGGGATCCTCTTCTCGCACTCGTCCACCAATCCTGCCGTCCAGCGTCTTCTGCGGAGCTTCCTCGAGTCCATCGAGAGGATTCGCGCCGATGCGGAGAAGGAGATGACCCGCCTGCCAGCGGGCGCCATCGCCGCATCGCTGGACTTCATCCACGCCCAGATCCGCTACCTCATGAGCCGGTCCGAGGACAAGGAACGGGCTTATCTGGACTTCATCTCCCGACAGTTTCCGCCCTCGTACTTCAAGGACGAGCCGGAACCGGGATCGGACGAGCCGGGGCGGATCATTCTGGCGTCGCGGTAAGCTCGCACCGCCGTAAGCTCGCTCCGCGGACTCGCTTCCGTCCGGCGTTGCAGCGGAGGACGGGATGCGGGAGGACGGGATGCGGGAGAGCGGGACGCGGGAGAGCGGGTTGCGCGTTTCAGCGGAGCCTCTTTGGGATTGACCTGCCCCGGCGCCGCGGCGAAGCCGCTTTGGACTGCGGTAGCTTGCTACCGCTTTCTGTGCGAGGGGCCTCCGTTCAGTGTGCGCGCCCGGGCTTCGGCGGGGGTGGGTCGGCGGGCCGGGTCGTGCGTGTCGCGATGGGTGGCTCCGGCGGATCGAAAGCGGGAGCAAGCTCCCGCACTCCAAGGACGCCTGCGGCGTCGGAGGCAGACACTAGCAGGGCGGATGGCGCTTTGGGATTGACCTGCTCCGGCGCCGCGGCGAAGCCGCTTTGGACTGCGGTAGCTTGCTACCGCTTTCTGTGCGAGAGACCTCGGTTCGTGTGCCCGCCCGGGCTTCGGCGGGGGTGGATCGGCGGGCCGGGTCGTGCGGGTCGCGATGGGTGGTCCCGGCGGATCGAAAGCGGGAGCAAGCTCCCGCAGTCCAAGGACGCCTGCGGCGTCGGAGGCAACACTACAGGGCGATGGCGCTTTGGGATTGACCTGCTCCGGCGCCGCGGCGAAGCCGCTTTGGACTGCGGTAGCTTGCTGCCGCTTTCTGTGCGAGAGGCCTCGGTTTGCGTGCTCGCCCGGGCTTCGGCGGGGGTGGGTCGGCGGGCCGGCTGGGCGTGTCGCGATGGGCGGCCCCGGCGGATCGAAAGCGGGAGCAAGCTCCCGCACTCCAAGGACGCCTGCGGCGTCGGAGGCAACACTGTAGGGCGGAGGCTCTTTGGGATTGACCTGCTCCGGCGCCGCGGCGAAGCCGCTTTGGACTGCGGTAGCTTGCTGCCGCTTTCTGTGCGAGAGGCCTCCGTTTGCAGTGTGCTCGCCCGGGCTTCGGCGGGGGTGGGTCGGCGGGCCGGCTCGTGCGTGTCGCGATGGGTGGCTCCGGCGGATCGAAAGCGGGAGCAAGCTCCCGCGCTCCAAGGACGCCTGCGGCGTCGGAGGCGATACTGTAGGGCGGAGGCTCTTTGGGATTGACCTGCTCCGGCGCCGCGGCGAAGCCGCTTTGGACTGCGGTAGCTTGCTACCGCTTTCTGTGCGAGAGGCCTCGGTTCAGTGTGCTCGCCCGGGCTTCGGCGGGGGTGGGTCGGCGGGCCGGGTCGTGCGTGTCGCGATGGGTGGCTCCGGCGGATCGAAAGCGGGAGCAAGCTCCCGCGCTCCAAGGACGCCTGCGGCGTCGGAGGCATCACGGTAGGGCGGAGGCTCTTTGGGATTGAGCGGCTCGCGGCGCTGCGGCGAAGGCGCTTTGGATGGAGCGGCTGTTTTCCGGGGAGGGGTGTCTCGGGGCGAAGCGGGGGCGGCCTGGGGCTCGCCCCCTTTGGGACTCGGGTTCTTGGGTCTTAGCCGAGCTGGACGAGGTCGGCCTTCTTCTTTTTCTTCTTGAGGACCGTCTCTTCGTAGTACTCGCGGACCATGGCTTCCTGGCGCGCCGCCTTCTGCCGCATGAGCTTTTCGTCGCGGGCCGTCATGGGAACATCCTGGGCCCGTTCGCGGACGTGGTTGACGTCTTCGGTGCGCAGCTCCAGCGAGTGCTCGTATTCGTTCAGGTTGAGGTCCTTGCCGCCGGCGTAGATGGAGTGGCGCCCGTGCTCCTTGTACCACTCGGCGACGGTGGCGTTCATGTGCATGTGCTCGATGATGTTCCGCCAGCCGTGTCCGGTGTTGTAGGCGCAGAAGGAGATCTCGCCCTCCTGCGTGCCGTAAGGGATCACGCACATTTCGGTGCGGCGGAAATCGTAGTTGAACAGGTCCTGGAACCACATGCCCGCGATGAACAGGAAGTTCCAGGGATCCTTGCGGCGCTCGAAGGCCTCGTCGCCGAAGTTCTTGCCGTAGTCGTGCCCGCTGAGCCCGTAGCTCTTGTCGAACTTCTTGAGGATGTCCCAGAGCGTCAGCCGCGTGGGAGCCCGGAAGGGCTTGTAGTGCTTCAGGAGGGCCAGCCCCATCATCAGGTTGCTGACCACCTTCCCGCGGGCCGCATCGGTGATGCTCCGAATGTCCTTGATCAAACCCGGAATATTGAGGAACTCGGGCACCGGGCGGGCGTCCTTGGTTTCCTTGTCGATCATGAGGGCGGTGCCGACGCCGCAGTTGGGATGGCAGCCGCAGCTGACCTGGCCCCACTCCGCCTCGGGTCCGTGCGCCAGATCGGCGAAGTCGGAGAAGGTCTGCATCAGGGAGAGGGGGAACCAGTCCCGCAGGGGCTCGGTCATGCCGATCTGCTTCTTCACGTCGAGGGCCATGTGCGAGAGCGTGTAGCGCTGGCGCAGCCGCCGCTCGTCGGTGATCTCCTCGTCGCGGCCCGTAAACGAGACGGGCTGGAAGGAGATGAAGGCGATCTTCTTCGGATTGTCCATGGCGAAGCGGATGATGGGACCCACCTGGTCGTTGTTGACTCCGTTGACCAGAGTCGTCACCAGGACCAGCTCCGTGCCCGCCTTGTGGATGTTCTCGATGGCCCGCAGCTTGACGTCGAAGAGGTTGCCGATATGGCGGTGGCTGTTGGCGTCGTTGCCGATGCCGTCGAACTGGAAGTAGACGAAGCGCAGGCCCGCTTCGGCCGCCTTCTGGGCGAAGCGGAAATCCCTGGCGAACTCGATGCCGTTCGAGGCCGCCTGGACGCTGTTGTAACCCACCTTGCGGGAGTAGCGGATGGCGCGGAAGAAATGGGGAGACAGGGTCGGTTCTCCACCCGAGAACTGCACCGACATCTGGCGCCGGGGTTTGATCTTCAGGGCGTTGTCCAGGATCTCCTTGATCTCTTCCCACTCCAGCTGGTGGACGAAGCCGACCTGATTCGCATCCATGAAGCAGGGGTCGCACATCATGTTGCAGCGGTTGGTCAGATCGACGGTCAGCACCGAGCCGCGGCCGTGGCGAATCGTACTCGAGCCGTGGTTGTGCAGATCCTCGTCGTTGTGCGCCGGCAGATCGCGACCGGGGAAGTTGCTCTCGATCCACTTCAGGAAGTTCTTGTCGATGGCCATGATGTCCTCGTACTTCCCGTGGATCGGACATTCCTTGACCATCCAGACCTGGTTGTCCCGTTCCAGGACGGTCGCCTTGACTTCGCCGACCTTCTCCTCGATCAGGATCCGGTAATCCTCCTCACCGCTGAGGATCTTCTCGCGCGCTTCGCGCACGCATTTCGGGCAAAGCGAGTCGGTCTCCCGGGGCCAGCCCAGCTTGGGCTTGGTCTTTTCCCAGGACTTGAGCAGCGGCTTGTCCGACCACTTCGGCGTGAAGGTCGGGTTCGGCCCGCGCTTGTTGAAGAAGTTCATGACGTCGAAAGCCTTGCCTCCGGAGAAGCAGACGGCGCTGTCGACCGCCTTCCAAACCTTTGCGCTTGCACCATTTCTCGGCATGAGGAATACCTCCCAAAAACACTTCAAAATGTCACGGCTCCCAAAGCCGGAGTCCCCGCCGCACCGACGGTCCCTCCAACTCGGAAGCCTGTCTTTCTCTCTGGACCCGCTCTCTATCAGACTGGAGCGCTGGTTCCGCTCATTGAAACAGCGTCTTCGTCCCCAGAATCAGCCATCGGGGGGACCCGGGTCAAGGCGCGAAACCCACGGTAGATGGCAATCTCGTCACATTTTTGGCAAAGTGATCCAGCGGAGGGGATCAGTTGGGATTTGAGACTTGAGATTTGAGATTTTCGATTTGGGGGCGGCTTCCGCGGAACGAGGAACCCGAGGGCGGGTTGCCCAAAGGGCTGCGGCCTCCGATCGGGTGTGCGCCCCGCTGGAGTGAGGTCTCGGCGGCCTGATCTCACGCGAAGGCGCCAAGTACGCCACGCCGCAAGGAGATTCTTTGTGGGTGGCGGCTTTGGGCCTTCGCCGTTCGGCTTGGGGAGCGGGAGAGCGGGAGAACGGGAGAACGGGAAACGGGAGTCGGGAAACGGGAAACGGGAGTCTCTCATTGGGTGCCGGGGGTTTCGGGTTTCGGGGGCGTGTTGCCCAAATGGCTGCGGCCTCCGATCGGTGTGCCCCCCCTGGAGTGAGGTCTCGGCAGCCTGATCTCACGCGAAGGCGCCAAGTACGCCACGCCGCAAGGAGATTCTTTGTGGGTGGCGGCTTTGCGTCCTTCTTTGCGCCGTTGCGTGGAACCAACCCGCCGTGCATTCGCCTGCCTGCCACCGTCCGATCCAACACAACCCTTCCCATTTGGGCAACACGCCCTCGAAACCAGAAACCCGAAACCCGTCCCTCCCGTCCCTCCCGTTCTCCGGTTCTCAGGTCCTCAGGTTCTCCCGGTCTCCGTCATTCCGCGTTCCTACGCCAGGACCGGAGCGAGCCAGCGTTCCATGTCGCGCTGGTCGCGGCCCTTGCGGCGGGCGTAGTCTTCGAGCTGGTCGCGGCCGATCTTGCCCACGCCGAAGTAGCGGGCGTCGGGATGGGCGATGTAGTAGCCGCAGACCGAGGCCGCCGGAAACATGGCGAAGCTCTCGGTGAGCCGAATTCCGGCCCGCTCGGGAACATCCAGCAGTTGGAACAGGGTCTCCTTCTCGGTGTGGTCGGGGCAGGCCGGATAGCCCGGAGCGGGCCGGATGCCCCGGTAGGCCTCCCGGACGAGACCCGCATTGTCGAGCGCTTCCTCCGCGGCGTACCCCCAGAACTCCCGGCGGATCCGCTCGTGCAGGCGTTCGGCGAAGGCCTCGGCCAGACGATCGGCCAGCGCCTTGGCCAGGATCGCGGTGTAGTCGTCGTGCTGCGACTCGCATTCGGCCACGAGCGCCTCGAGGCCGATCCCCGCCGTGACGGCGAACAGCCCGAAATAGTCGAGCCGGCCGCTGTCGCGGGGTGCCACGAAGTCGGCCAGGCAGCGGTTGGGTCGCCCGCCGGATTTGCGCGTCTGCTGGCGGAGAAAGTGCACCACCGTCAGCAGTCCACCCCGCGCCTCATCCCGATAGAGCTCGACATCGTCGCCGACGGAGTTGGCCGGAAACAGCCCGAAGACGGCCCGGGCCCGCAGCAGCCTCTGGTCCGTGATGCGCTCGAGCAGCGCGCGGGCTTCCGCGTACAGACGCCGCGCTTCCGGGCCCACCGCCGGATCGTCGAAGATGGCGGGATACTTGCCGGGCAGCTCCCAGGTCTTGAAGAAAGGAGACCAGTCGATGTAGCCGGCCAGCTCCTGGAGATCGTAGTCGGCCAGCTCCCGGATTCCCAACTCGACGGGCCGGGTCGGGGCGTAGCTCGACCAGTCCCGGCGATCGGAATTCCGTCGGGCTTCCTCGATGGGCACCAAATCGATTTGGGCGCCCCGCTTTTCGTGGCGGCGACGAATCTCGGCATACTCCTCGCCGATCTGTCGCAGGAAAGGCTCCCGGGAGGATTCGCCGAGCAGGTTGCTGACGACCGGGACACTGCGGGAAGCGTCGGTCACATAGATCGTCGGCCCCTGGTAGTTGGGGCTGATCTTGACGGCGGTGTGGGCCAGCGAGGTGGTGGCGCCCCCGATCAGCAGGGGCAGCGTGAAGCCTTCGCGCTGGAGCTCCGCCGCCACGTGACACATCTCGTCGAGGGAGGGCGTGATCAGGCCGCTCAGGCCGATGATATCGGCCTCGATCGCCCGCGCCTGATCGAGAATCCGGCGGGCCGGGACCATGACACCCAGGTCGGTGACCTCGTAGTTGTTGCAGCGCAGCACCACGCCGACGATGTTCTTGCCGATGTCGTGGACGTCTCCCTTGACGGTGGCCATGAGCACCCGGCCCTTCGACCTCGGCTCGGCCCCGTCGCCGCGATCGGCCTCGATGAAAGGGATCAGGTAGGCCACGGCCTTCTTCATGACGCGGGCGCTCTTGACGACCTGGGGCAGGAACATCTTGCCGGCGCCGAACAGATCCCCCACCACGTTCATCCCGTCCATCAGGGGCCCCTCGATCACCTGGATCGGGTGCTCGAAGGCGAGACGCGCCTCTTCGGTGTCCGCCTCGACGAAGTCGGCGATGCCCTGGACGAGGGCATGCTTCAATCGCTCGACGACGGGGCGGCTGCGCCACTCCGGGTCCACCTGGACGTCCTTCTTGCGGTCGGCGAAGCGGCCGGCGATCTCCAACAGCCGTTCGGTGGCGTCGGGCCGGCGGTTGAGGATGACGTCCTCCACGCGGGCGCGCAGATCCGGATCGATCTCCTCGTAGACGGCCAGCTGGCCGGCGTTGACGATCCCCATGTCGAGTCCGGCCCGAATCGCGTGGTAGAGGAAGACCGAATGCATGGCCTCCCGGACGGCATCGTTGCCCCGGAACGAGAAGGAGAGGTTGCTGATCCCCCCGCTCACTTTCGCCCCCGGAAGCTGCCGCTTGATCTCGGCGGCGGCCTCGATGAAGTCGACGGCATAGTTGTTGTGCTCTTCGATCCCCGTGGCCACGGCGAAGACGTTGGGATCGAAGATGATCTCTTCGGGAGGAAAACCGAGGCGCTCGGTGAGGAGGCCGTAGGCCCGCCGGCAGACCGCGATCCGGCGTTCCAGTGAATCGGCCTGTCCCTGCTCGTCGAAGGCCATGACGATGACGGCGGCGCCATATTTGCGGGCCAGCTCCGCCTGGCGCAGGAACTCCTCCTCGCCCTCCTTCAGGCTGATGGAGTTGACCACCGATTTGCCCTGCAGACACTGGAGCCCGGCCTCGATGACGGTCCACTTCGAGGAGTCGACCATGACCGGCACGCGGCAGATATCCGGCTCCGAGCCGAGGAGGTGAAGGAAGCGGGTCATGACCGCTTCGGAATCGAGCATCCCCTCGTCCATATTCACGTCGATCACCTGGGCACCGTTTTCGACCTGCTGGCGCGCCACCTCGAGGGCCGCATCGAAATCCCCTTCCCGGATCAGCCGGGCGAAGCGCCGCGAGCCGGTCACGTTGGTGCGTTCGCCGATGTTGACGAACATGCTGTCGGGGCCGATGTTCAGGGGCTCCAGTCCGCTCAGCCGGGTGCGGGGCTCGATGACGGGGATCCGCCGGGGCGGGATTCCCGCCAGGCGCGCCCGGATGGCGCGGATGTGATCCGGCGTGGTGCCGCAGCACCCGCCCAGGATGTTGACGAAACCGCTGCGGGCGAAGTCCTCCAGAAAGCCCGCCATGGTCTCGGGATCCTGGTCGTATTCGCCGAACTCGTTGGGGAGCCCGGCATTCGGATAGGCCAGGATCGCGACGTCGGCGATGCGCGAGAATTCCTCGATGTAGGCCCGCAGGTCGCGGGCGCCCAAAGCACAATTCAGCCCGGCCGCCAGCGGTCGGGCGTGACGTACCGAGTTCCAGAAGGCTTCGGTGGTCTGTCCGGACAGGGTGCGGCCACTGGCGTCGGTGACCGTGCCGGAGACCATGACCGGCAGGCGCAGCCCCTTCTCTTCGAAGCAGGTCTCGATGGCGAAGATCGCGGCCTTGCCGTTGAGGGTGTCGAAGATCGTCTCGATCAGCAGCAGGTCCGCGCCGCCGTCCACCAGGCCGCGCGTCGCCTCGAGGTAGGCGTCCACCAGCTGCCGGAAGGTGACGTTGCGCGATCCGGGATCGTTGACGTCGGGGGACAGGGATGCGGTCCGATTGGTCGGTCCCAGCGATCCGGCCACGAAGCGCGGCCGATCCGGCGTCCGCGCCGTCATGTCATCGGCGGCCCGGCGAGCCAGGCGCGCCGACTGCAGGTTCAGTTCGTAGGCCAGGTCTTCCAGGGCGTAGTCGGCCTGGGAGATGGCCGTCGCGCTGAAGGTGTTGGTCTCGATGATGTCGGCTCCGGCCTCGAGATACTGCCGATGGATCTCCTCGATGACGTCGGGCCGGGTCAGGGAAAGGAGGTCGTTGTTGCCCTTCAGGTCCCGGTCGTGCTTTTCGAACCGCTCTCCCCGGAAATCTCCCTCACTCAGGCGAAAGGTCTGGATCATGGACCCCATCGCCCCGTCGAGGAGGAGGATGCGCTCGGCCAAGGCCGTCTTTAGCTGTTCAGTTGCGCTCTTCATAGTCCCCTTCGGCGAAATCACGCCAGATTGTATCCGATCCGCGCCCTTCTCGGATGGATGGCGGCGAAGCCGCCTTGGGACTGACCTGCTCCGCCCCCGCGGCGAAGCCGCTTTGGGATGGACCTGCCCCGCCACCGCGGCGAAGCCGCTTTGGGATTGACCTGCCCTGCCGCCGCGGCGAAGCCGCTTTGGACTGCGGTAGCTTGCTACCGCTTTCTGTGGAGGGGCCTCGGTTGTGTGCCCGCCCGGGCTTCGGCGGGAGTGGGTCGGCGGGCCGGCTCGTGCGTGTCGGCGATGGACGTCCCGGGTGGCTCGAAAGCGGAAGCGAGCTTCCGCGCTCCAAGGACGCCTGCGGCGTCGGAGGCAGAGCAGCGCGGCGAAGCCGCTTTGGGATTGACCTGCCCTGCCACCGCGGCGAAGCCGCTTTGGACTGCGGTAGCTTGCTACCGCTTTCTGTGGAGGGGCCTCGGTTGTGTGCCCGCCCGGGCTTCGGCGGGAGTGGGTCGGCGGGCCGGCCGATGCGTGTCGGCGATGGGCGTCCCGGGTGGCTCGAAAGCGGAAGCGAGCTTCCGCGCTCCAAGGACGCCTGCGGCGTCGGAGGCAGAGCAGCGCGGCGAAGCCGCTTTGGGATTGAGCTGCCCTGCCGCCGCGGCGAAGCCACCTTGGGATTGAGCTGCCCCGCCGCCGCGGCGAAGCCGCTTTGGACTGCGGCGTCGGAGGTGAGGGCCACGGGTTGGGTGAGCCCGCCAGCGACAAGCCGGCAGCTCCTCCCAACCCCTGACAGCACAGCGAAAACCGGCTGTAGTGGTCCAGAATCGTCAGGGGGTAGCAGTAGCGTCGGTCCCCGGTGCGGAACTGCCCCTTAAAGTCCGCTGTCAAAATCTCGTTCGGCGAATCACTGTGCACTTTCGTCCCACTGTAGATCGGCTGGGGACGCGTTCGTCGTTGTCGTCGTTTCGTCTTTCCTTGCGTTTGAGAATGTCCCCGATGGTCGACACCGCCGGCCAGCTCACCTCCGGTTCATGTCGCGCCAACCACATCCGCAGCGTCAACGGCCCCCAGTCTTTGTGCCGATCACGCAACGCCACAATCCGATCCTCGACCTCCTGCGGCGTCTGATGCGGGCAGCTATGCGGAGTTCGGCTGTGATCCTTCAATCCATCGAAGCCCCCTTGCTCATACCGCCGGACCCACTTGTACCCCGTCTTCCGACTCACTCCATACCGCTCACACACTTCACTGAAGTTGAACACCCCCGATTCCACTTCCAGGATGAACTTGATTCGCTCTTTCACAGGTGCAGTTTCCTTCCACGGCATCCGAGACCTCCTCGGCCTCTCATGCTGCCGGAAAACTGTCACCCATGTCCCCGGTCCCGTCTGTTACCTTTGTACCCGGTTTGCACCCTCGAAACCAGGAACCAGGAACTCGGAACCCTCTCTTGCTCCTTGCTCCTTAGTCAAATTGGTCGAAAATCGGCAATCTCAAATCCTGAGCGCTGTTTCCAGGGCGGTGGCGGCGTCGGTCTTCTCGTCGCGGTACTTGACGATGAGGGCGCAGGCGGAGGACAGACCGTGGCGGCGGGCGAAGTCGCTCTTGCCGGCCGGGCGGGTTCCCGGGATCACGACGGCATTCTCCGGGATGGTGAGCGGAGCGTCGGCGGAGGCCCGCAGGACCTGCTCGCGGACCACGTCGTAGACCGGAATCGACGAGGTGAGCACGGTTCCCGCACCAATGACGGCCCGGCGACGCACGACCGTCCCTTCGTAGATCCCGGAATTGCCCCCCACCATGACATCGTCCTCCACGACCACCGGCGAAGCCCCGATGGGCTCCAGCACACCGCCGATCTGGGCCGCGGCGCTGAGATGGACGCGGGCCCCGATCTGAGCGCACGATCCCACCAGGGCGTGGGAATCGATCATGCTGTCCCGGTCCACGTAGCTGCCCACATTGATGTAGGCCGGGGGCATGATCACGACGCCCGGCGCCAGATACGCTCCCGACCTGGCCGAGGTGCCTCCGGGGACGATGCGGACCCCGTCCGAGAGCTCGACCGGCCGCAGCGGATAGGTGTGCTTGTCGAAGTACCGGAACCGCCCGTCGATGGAGTAGTCGACGATGCGCCCGAGACGAAAGCCGAGGAGGATCCCCTTCTTCACCCAGGTGTTGGCCACCCAGCGGCCTTCCCGCGGTTCGGCGGATCGGATCTCGCCCCGGGTCAGGAGGGCGATGAATTCGGGAAACCACTCCTCGAATTCGCGGGCGATCGTCGGGTCGCCGGGCGGTGCCGCCGTCGCCTGGGTGAAAAAGGCCTCAATGCGTTCCCGAAGAGCGGGGATCTCCATCCATTCCTCCTGTGTCATTCGAATCGCGGTCCGGCGACAGACTCCCGCCGGCACACCCGGCCGGCCGGGGACCAGCCCCTGCCCAGGCCCGGGCGCACCTCTGGTCGAGGCCCCTCCACGGATAGCGGAAGCAAGCTTCCGCAGTCCAAGGCGGCTGCGCCGCGGTGCCGGAGCAGTCCAGTCCAAGGCGACTTCGCTGCACGCTTGCACCTCCGACGCCGCAGGCGTCCTTGAAGTGCGGGAGCTTGCTCCCGCTTTCGAGCCGCCCGGAACTCGCTCGGCCCGCCGGCGACAAACACCCGCCGAAGCCCGGGCGCTGCTCCAGTCGAGGCCTCTCCACGGATAGCGGAAGCAAGCTTCCGCAGTCCAAGGCGGCTGCGCCGCGGTGCCGGAGCAGTCCAGTCCAAGGCGGCTGCGCCGCGGTGGCGGAGCAGTTCAGTCCAAGGCGCGGCGGCGCGCGTCAGAGCAACTGCAATTCTTTCAAGAGCTCGCGGAGCCGGGCGCGGTTCGTCTCGCTCATCTTCAGCAGCGGCAGGCGATACTCCTCCTGGATGCGTCCCATCAGGGCCAGGGCCGCCTTGACCGGAATCGGGTTCGACTCGATGAAGTTCAGCTCCATCAGGGGCAGCAGACGATAGTGCAAGGCGCGCGCGTCATCGAACCGCCCCTCCAGGGCGGCCCGGATCATGCGGGCGAACGGGCCGGGAACCTCGTTGGCCACGACCGAAATTCCGCCGTCGGCCCCGAGTGCGATCAGGGGCAGACAGATGGCATCGTCGCCGGACAGAACCCGAAAGCCCTCCGGTCGTCCCCGCAGGATCTGCATGATCTGGGAGAAGTTGCCGCTGGCTTCCTTGACGGCCACGATGTTCGGCACCTGGGCCAGCCGCAGCACCGTCTCGGCCGTGATGTTCGAGGCCGTCCGGCCGGGGACGTTGTAGAGCACGACGGGCAGGGAAGTCACCTCGGCAATGGCCCTGAAGTGCTGATAGAAACCCTCCTGCGTCGGCTTGTTGTAATAGGGGCCGACGAGCATGACGCCGTCACAACCCCGCTCCGCCGCCTGGCGGGTCATGTCCATCGATTTGCGCGTCGAATTGCTGCCCGTCCCGGCAATGACGGGGCAACGCCCCGCCGCCTGCTCGACGACGATCTCGATCACCCGGGCCTGTTCGGCGGGCTCCAGGGTCGCCGCCTCGCCCGTGCTCCCGGCCGCCAGAAGCGCGTCGATGCCCTCCTCGATCTGCCAGTCGACGAGCGCCCGCAGAGCGGCCTCGTCCACCGCGCCCGATCGGTCGAACGGTGTTACGAGGGCCGTGGTGGCGCCTCGCAGAAAATCTTCTTTCATGGGAGACCCCCCTCTTCGCCGCTGAGCGAATCCATGAACTGTTCCATGCTGAAAATGCCCGTTCGATGCACGATCCACTCGGCCGCCAGGACCGCACCGCGGGCGAGACCGGATCGTCCGTGGGCCTCGTGTCGAAGGGTGATGGTGTCCGCCTCCGAATCGAAGCCGACTTCGTGGGTCCCGGGCATGCGTCCCACGCGGGTCGAGCTGACCTGCAGCTCGTCGGTTCCGATCCGCCGGTTGCAGTCTCCTTCCAGGAGACGCGTCTTTTCCGGCAGGACCTCGACCAGGATCGATCCCAGCTTGCGGGCCGTGCCGCTGGGACTGTCCGCCTTGCCCCGATGGTGGAATTCGTGGACGTAGCAGTCGTAGCCGAGCGATCCGAGGAGGAGGCCGGCCTGGCGGGCCAGCTGCATGAACCGGTACACACCCAGCGAAAAGTTGGGGCTGTGGATCATGGTCAGGTCGGGGATCGAGCGCACCTTCGCCAGGGCCTCCTGCCAGCCCGTCGTGCCCTCGACGACGGGGACGCCGGCGGCCGCGGCGACCTCCAGAACCCCGACCACGGCCGCGGCCAGGGAGAAGTCGACCAGGACTTCGACACCCTGGAGATCCTCCGGGCTGCGCAGGAGCGAGTCTTCGTCGAAGACGGCCGCGATCTCGTGTCCCCGTTCGCGAGCGACCCGCTCCACCTCTCGACCCATCCGGCCGTAGCCCACCAGCGCGATCCGCATCAGTCGAAGACCTCCCCGTCCAGCTCGCCGCTGAAAAAGCGGGCGTGCAGCCGCCCGATGACCCGGGGCAGCTCCGCCTCATCGATGACGAAACTGATGTTGATCTTGGACGCCCCCTGGGAGATGAGGTTGATCTGGACGCCCTGCAGCTCTCCGAAGACGTCGGCGGGAAGACCGGGCTCCCGGCAGATTTCCTCTCCCACCAGGCTGACGATCGCCTGGCTGTGCCGGATCTCCACCTCGGCGATCTCCTCGAGCTCCATCTTGATCTGGTCGATCCGCTCCAGGTTGTCCACCGTCACCGAGACGCTGACCTCGGATGTGGAGACGATGTCGACCGGCGTTTCATAGCGGTTGAAGATGTCGAAGATGCTCGCCAGAAAACCGTAGGCCATCAACATCCGGGTGGACTTGATGTTGATCACCGACAGCCCTTCCTTGCAGGCGATGGACTTGATGCGGGCCGCCCGGTCGGGCGTTCGCTCGCGGGGGACGATCTCCGTACCCGGCAATTGAGGGCGCATCGAATTGAGGACCTGCACCGAGATGCCGCGCTCCATGGCGGGCAGGATGGTGGAGGGGTGCAGGACCTTGGCCCCGAAATAGGCGAGTTCGGCAGCCTCGTCGAAAGTCAGCCGCCGGATCCGCCGCACGTTCTCGACCATCTTGGGATTGGCGGTCATGACGCCGTCGACGTCGGTCCAGATTTCGACCACGTCCGCCGCGAGGAGCGCCCCGATCAGCGTGGCACTGTAATCCGAGCCGCCGCGGCCGAAGGTCGTGGTGCGCCCCTGGGTGTCGGCTCCGATGAACCCCTGCATCACGGGAATCGTCCCGGCCTCCAGCAGGGGGCCGATGATTTCCTGCGCCCGCCGGCTCGACTCCGCCATGATCGGTCGGGCCTTGCCGAAACGGGAATCGGTGAGGAAGATCCGGCGGGAATCGACCCACTCGGCCCTCAGGCCCCGGCTCCGCAGCCAGGCCGCCAGGATGTTGCAGGAAAGATACTCTCCCCAGCTCAGGCAATCGTCCAGGCGCTCGCGTTCGGCGTCGGCGTGACCCCAGATGGCCGAGGTGACGCGTCTCAGCTCTTCGCCGACGGAGCGGATCCGGGCGTGCAGGTCGGAATCTCCCTCGAGTCCCAGGTCCGCCACGATGGCCAGATGCTTCTCCATGAGCCAGTCGATGAGGGCGTCGGTCTTCTCGCGGTCCCGCTCGGAGGCGGAGCGCGCCAGCGTCACCAGCTCATCGGTCGTCTTGGCGGTCGCCGAAGCCACCACCAACGGCCGGCGTTCGGCCCGGGATCGGACGATTTCTGCTACCCGCTGCATCGCCTCGGCGTTGCCCACCGAGGTTCCGCCGAATTTCATGACCAGCATATCGATCGTGCCCTCAATCTTATCCTGCTTCCAGGTCCCATCTTTGGTTCAACGTCCGGACCAGCCGCTCGTAGTCCCGCGCCGCCTGTTCGAGTTCCTCCACCCGCACCTGCTCGTCTTCCCGGTGAGCATGCCGGATCGACCCGGGGCCGATCATGAGGACGTCACCGAGAGGCCGCAGATAGGGCGCGTCCGAGCCAAACGATACCACCGTCTGGGCAAAACCCTCGACCGTCGAAAGGCGAAGGGGTTCGGAGGAACTGATCACCTCGAAAAACGCCCCATCCGGCAGAGTGGAACGCAGGCGGTCCAACACCGATTCCACGGAAATGGCGATGCGGAAGATTCCTTCGACCGTTGCCTCGGCGGCGATGACGTTGGAACCGGTCCCACCCTGCAGGACACCCAGATTGAGGGTCGTCTCGCCGAGTCGCGGGTCCTGTCCCCAGTCCGTGCGCAGCCAACCGTCCAGCAGCCGGACGAGGGCGTGAACCGCGGAGACGCCGCTTTCGGGGACTGCCGAGTGCCCGGCGACGCCGGACATGCGCAGGCGGAAGACCAGCGTCCCTTTCTGGGCCGAGACGAGCTTGCCTTCTGTTGGTTCTCCGATGACGACCGCTCGCGAACCGATGTCCAGGCGGGCGGCGCGGCGAGCCCCATCGGAATCTCTCTCTTCTCCTACGACGAAAAGCAGTCCGAACCGCCGCTCCCCGCTCTGCAGCAGGCGTCGGGCCGCCACCAGCATGGCCGACATCGCTCCCTTCGCATCGCACACCCCCCGGCCGTAGAGGACGCCGTCCTTTTCCGCGAAGGGGACCAGGGGGAGCACCACATCCAGATGGGTACAAAGTAGCACACGCGGCGGACCGTCCGTGGTAGCCAGCAGGTTGAAGCGGCGACCGTCGACGTCCTGACGACGGACCCGCAGCCCCCATTCGCCGAGCTTCTCCTCCACCAGGCGTGCCACTTCCACCTCCTCGCCGGTCGGCGAGGGAACCCGAACGAGGGCTTCGGTCAGTTGACGAACATCCGTTGGAGGCAGCATTCCGATGGGCGGAGTATAGCGAAGATTTGAGAATTGAGATTTACGATTTGAGATTTGGAGGAGGTTTGACGGTTTGGAGATTTGAGATTTGAGATTTGAGATTTGGAGGAGGTTTGACGGTTCTTGAGCGAATCGCGCGGCGCCGCTCCCAAATCGTAAATCGTAAATCTCAGATCTCAAATCCCTCGCGTCTCTTTTTTTGGCACGCGATTTGCGCGAAGATGAGAGGTAGCGTTACGTCGATGAAAAGCCTGAGCCCGAGCTCAGTGCACACGTGAATCCGGCGGTTCGGCTGCACCTGCGGGCGCTCTGAACTTCCAGCTCCACTGGAGGGAGAACGAGAGCGTGGCACGAATCATTGTCCTGATTCGAGCAGGCTCGACTGGGGGTTTTCACCCCCGTCGTGGTGCACCTGGCCCGCCGCATCCTTCCGTCGTCTCCGGTCCCGAACGGGGACTGTGTGCGAACTGATTCCTCCGGAAAGGAGTGGCGGCGATGATCGAAATCCGCTTTCCACGGTAGAGGTGGGCAGGGCACTGTGGTGGCCTCCGAGATTCTCGCCTCGGCTTTCTTCAGAGGAGGCTTCCACGTCCAGGCCTTCCCCACGTTCGGCGTCGAGCGGAGGGGCGCCCCGGTGGCGGCGTTCCTGCGCATCGACGACCGGCCCATCCGGCTGCGCTGCCAGATCCAGCAGCCCGATCACGTGATCATCCTCGACCCGACACTCATCCCCGTCATCGACGTGACCGCCGGGCTCAAGCCGGCCGGCTGGATTCTCGTCAACAGCGACCACGCACCTCAGCACTTCACCCGGCTGACCGGGGGGGGCTGGCAGGTGGCGACGGTCGACGCCTTCTCGATCGCCCTGAAACTGCACCTGGGAAACCGCACCCATCCCATCGTGAACACGGCGATTCTGGGTGGCTTCGCCGCCGTGAGCGGGCTGGTCGACGTGGAGCCGGTCCTGGAAGCGATCCGCGAGCTGGTTCCGGCGCGCGTCAACGACAACGTCCGGGCGGCCCGGGATGCGGCGACGGCCGTCCGCACCTTCTCTCTCCAGGAGGTCCGATCATGAGCAGCAACCGGAGCACCCCAGGATCGGAGAATCCCGCCACCGCCGTCTCCAATGCCAGCATGGCCTACAACCACACCGGCAGCTGGCGCTACCTCCGCCCCGAAATGACGGAGAAGCTGGCGCCCTGTCGGCGCCGCTGTCCCGCCGGCACCGATATTCCGCGGGTGCTCGGGCTGGTCGCCGAGAATCGCCTGGAGGACGCCTGGCGGGTCATTCTGGAGACCAACCCGTTGCCGGCCATCTGCGGGCGTGTCTGCTACGCTCCCTGCGAAGGCGAGTGCACGCGCTCCCAGCTCGACGAGGGCCTCGCGGTTCAGGCGGTCGAGCGGATCGTCGGGGAACAGGCGCTGACTCTGGAGCCGAACCCGCCGGCCTCTCCCCGCGAGGAGCGGGTTGCCGTCGTGGGCTCCGGCCCGGCCGGCCTGACCTGCGCCTACTATCTGGCCGCCCAGGGCCTGCGCGTGACCGTCTACGAGGCGGAATCCCAGGCCGGCGGCATGCTGCGCGTCGGCATTCCCGCCTTTCGTCTGCCCCGGGAGGTTCTCGATAGCGAGATCGCGCGCATCGCCCGCCTCGGTGTGGAGTTCGCGCTGGGCTGCCGCATCGGCCAGGATCAGGATCTGGAGACGCTGCGCCGCGAAGCGGATGCGGTCTTCGTCGCAACGGGAGCTCACCAGAGCCGGCGCGTCCCGATTCCGGTCGACGCCGATGGGCGGATCATGTCCGGACTCACCTTCCTGCGCCGGGTCAATCTCGGTCAGGCCCCGCCCGTGGGCCGAAAGGCCGTCGTCATCGGCGGCGGGAACACCGCGCTCGACGCCGCCCGGGTGGCGTTGCGCCTGGGAGCCGCTGCGACTGTCTTCTATCGCCGCGGCCGCGACCAGATGCCGGCTCATCCCTCGGAGATCGAGGAAGCCAAGGCCGAAGGAGTGGGGTTCAGGTTCCTCCAGTCCCCTGTGGCGGCCCGCGCCGGAGCGGCGAGCCTGGAGGTGGAGTTTCTCAACATGGAGCTGGGGCCCATCGACGACAGCGGGCGCGCCCGGCCGGTGCCGGTGCCCGGCTCCAATCACATCGAGGAGGCCGACACCCTGGTCATCGCCGCCGGTGAACAACCGGACCTGGAGTTCTACATTCCATCACCCGGCATCTTCCTGGGTGGGGACGCCGCTTCGGGTTCGAGCACGGTGGTGGACGCCATCGCCGCCGGCCGCCGGGCCGCTTCGGAGATTCTCACCTTCCTCGGCATCAGCGGTGCCGCCGGGGTGAAGAAGGAACGTCCGGGAGTGGCCTTCCTGAAGGAGGGTCTGCAGTTCGCCTTCTTTCCGCCGGCTCCGCGGGTGACCGCCCGGATCCTGCCGGTGCGCAACCGGCTGGGCGGATTCGCCGAAGTCGTCTCTACCATTCCCCAGGAATCGGCGGTCGGAGAAGCGGGCCGCTGCATCTCCTGTGGGGTCTGCAACGCCTGCGGCCAGTGCTGGTTGTACTGCCCGGAGGGGGCCGTGCATCCGGTCCAGGGCGGCTACTCCATCGACCTCGACTACTGCAAGGGTTGTGGAATCTGTGCGGTGGAGTGTCCCAGAGACGTGATCCGCCTGGTGGAGGAAGAATCATGACCGTCAAGACCGCCCCCCGCATCGAGGTGACGACGGGCAACCACGCCGTCTCCCATGGAGTCCGCCTGGCCCGGGCCGAAGTCATCTCCGCCTATCCCATCACCCCTCAAACCCAGGTGGTCGAACTGTTGAGCCAGTTCTGCGAGGAGGGACTGCTCAAGGCACGCTTCATCAAGGTGGAATCGGAGCATTCCGCCATGGCCGCCCTGGTCGGAGCCGCCACCGTCGGAGCCCGGACCTTCACGGCGACCTCCGCCCAGGGACTGGCCCTCATGCACGAGATGCTGCACTGGGCGGCCGGCGCCCGCCTGCCCATCGTCATGGCCAACGTCAACCGGGCCATGGGTGCGCCGTGGTCGGTCTGGACCGACCAGAACGACAGCCTGTCCCAGCGCGATACGGGCTGGCTTCAGATCTACTGTGAAAGCAACCAGGAAGTGCTGGACACGGTGCTGCAGTCCTTCCGGCTGGCCGAGATGATCCGCTTGCCGGTCATGGTGGTCCTCGACGCCTTCGTCCTGTCCCACACCGCGGAGCCGGTGGAAATCCCGGATCCTGCGGTGGTCGACCGTTTCCTGCCTCCCTACCGGCCGGCCCTGCGACTCGACACGGCCGATCCCCATGCCTTCAACGGCCTCACCACCCCCGACAGCTACATGGAACTGCGCTTCGAGATGCAGGCAGCCATGCAGCGGGCCCTGGAGGTGGCCAAGAGCGTGGACGAGGATTTCGCCCGGACCTTCGGGCGCGGCTACGGGATCGTCGAGGCCTATCAGTGCGAGGACGCCGAATTGATCCTCATCACTTCGAGCACGGTCACCAGCACGACGCGCGAAGTCATCGATCAGTTGCGCGGGGAGGGTCGCAAGATCGGACTCCTCAAGATCCGCCTGTTTCGCCCCTTCCCGGCCGGCGAGGTGCGCCGCCTGTGCGCGGGTACGGCCAAACTGGCGGTGATCGACCGCAACATCGGTTTCGGCGTCGGGGGGATCTTCGCCCAGGAAGTGAGAGCCGCTTTGCACAATCATCTCGACCTCCCCGTGTACGGCTTCATCGCCGGGCTGGGGGGCCGGGACATCACGCCGGACACGATCCTCGAGATCGTGCGCTGGACCGACGAACACGAACCGGCCGACAGCATCTGGATCGGAGTGAAGAAATGAATCCAGCGTCGATTGGAATCCTGCCGGATGAAGAGCTGATGACGCCCGGCCATCTGGGCTGCCAGGGCTGCGGTGCGGCCCTGGGGATGCGCCACGTGCTGAAAGCCCTGGGCGAACAGACCATCATCGTCCTGCCGGCCTGCTGCTGGTCGATCATCGCCGGGCCCTTTCCCTATTCGGCGGTGAAGGTCCCGGTCCTGCACACGGCCTTCGAAACGGCGGCCTCCACGGCCTGCGGCGTCCGGGCCGCCCTGGACGTCCAGGGCGATCGGGAGACCACCGTTCTGGCCTGGGCCGGCGACGGAGGCACCTTCGACATCGGTCTGCAGGCGCTCTCAGGCGCCGCCGAGCGCGACGAGAACATCCTGTACGTCTGCTACGACAACGAAGCCTACATGAACACGGGGATCCAGCGCAGTTCCGCCACGCCGGAGGGGGCCTGGACGACCACCACCCCGGGCCGCAAGCAGCATCCCAAGAAGGACATCATGCAGATCCTGGCGGCCCACCGGATTCCCTACGCGGCCACCGCCTCAGTGGCCTATCCCGAGGATCTGTTCCGCAAGGTCCGGAAAGCCCGGGGGATTCGGGGCACCCGCTTCATCCACCTGCTCACCCCCTGTCCGCCGGGCTGGAAGATTCCCGCCGAGCTGTCGGTCCGCCTGGCACGGATGGCCGTCCTGTCGCGCGTCTTCCCTCTGTACGAGATCGAGGAGGGAAGCCGCTACACCCTGTCCACCGTGGAGGAGCCCATCCCGGTGGCCGACTACGTGCGCGCCCAGGGACGCTTTCACAACCTCACCAGCTCCGATCTGGTGGCCTTCCAGGAAGAGGTCGATCGGAGTTGGGCCCGCCTTCGCTCGCTGGCCGCGGACTGGGAGGCGCAGAAGACGGGGGCGTGAGGACTGAAGATTTGAGATTTACGATTTGAGATTTACGATTTGGGGGCGGAGGTTCTTTGGAATTCACCTGCCCCGGCGCCGCGGCGAAGCCGCTTTGGACTGCGGTAGCTTGCTGCCGCTTTCTGTGCGAGAGGACTCGGTTTGCCGATGCTCCCCGGGCTTCGGCGGGGATGCGCTCGGCGCGCCGGCTGGGCGAGTCGGTATGGACGCCCCGGGCGAATCGATAGCGGAAGCGAGCTTCCGCACTCCAAAGACGCCTGCGGCGTCGGAGGCGAAGCGGCGGTGAGCTTCAACAGCAACCGTCCAAGGGCTCGCTACGACCTCTCGATCCCACCGCCAAATCTCAAATCGTAAATCTCAGATCTCAATTCGGGCGTCAGTTCTTGCGCAGCACGGGGCCGCCGGCTGTCAGCCGGATCTGGATGGACACGTGGTCCTTGTCCTCCGGCGAGATCTCGACGGGCGTGGTGAAGTTGAACTGGGGCAGGCTCAGCGTGTAGTTGCCCGGCGGCACCGTGGCCGAGCACTGGCCGGTCCGTCCCTTGAAGGTGATGGGCGAGGTCGAAATGCTCGAACCGCCACCCTGGGGAACGAAGCGGAAGCTGAGGTTGGCCATCTTGTAGATGTCGATGTTGACGTTGCTGTCTCGCGAGACGCTGATCGAGACGGCACGCGGGCGGCGGCGCTTCTCTTCCTCCTGCATCCGGTTGGTGAAGCGCGCGCTGACCTGCTGCAGATACTCCTGGCCCTGGTTTGCGGCGATCTGCTGCTGGTAGACGTCGTCCTTCTTCATCTCCTCGATGATGCCGTTGACCAGGGCGAGCAGTTTCTTGTCGCCCTGCTTCATGGCCACTCCGCACTGCAGCTCGCCGAGCACGTCGGGAACGATCTCCATGTAGGTCGCACCCGGCGTCGTGGCCAGCGAATAGGCCGCCATCAACTGATCGTCGATGACACAATCCACCTCGGCGTGCCGTAGAGCCAGAACGGCGTCGTCGAGAGTCTTATAGGTCTGAACCTTGGCCTTCGGATAGGTGGTTCGGGCGAAGTCCGCCACGCCGGTTCCTTCCCGGACGCCGATACTGACGCCGGTCAGGTTGTCAGGACGCAGATCCTGGTTGGCGGGGTTGATCACGAGGACGATCTTCGAAGTGTAGTACGGCGTGGAGAACTCGACCTCTTTCTTGCGCGCGTCCGTGATGGCGAACGACGCCACGACGAAATCAACCGAGCCGTCCCGGACCGCGGACACCAGCGTGGGGTAGGTCCGGTTGATCCACATCAGTTTCACATCATTGCCGCCGGCCGTCTCGCGCGTCTCGTTGACCTTCTGAACGATCCGCTGTGCCAGCACGGCATCGGGGCCGACCATCTCGCCCTCTTTCTGGTAGAGCAAGGGCGGTTCGAACGGAACGGTCCCGACGTACGCGATCCGGTCCCGCTGCATTTTCGCTATCGCGCCACCCGATCCTCCACACGAAGTCAACGCCGCCAGGATGAGCGCCGCCATCACAACAGCCGAGATCCCCACCAGTTTTCTCGTCATCGTTTTCCCCACTTGGTCAAGTTTCGAGCAAATATAAATTCAAGCAGATGGGAATGCAAACAATCCCATGAAGGGCCTCCCATATTCCGGGAGCCCGCCGGCACTCACGTTCAGATACCGTCCTGAATCAGGCGTAAAAGGGATTTTCTCCGCTGCTATGATCCGTGGTGTCGATCACCTCCTCGATCTCAGGGATCAACTCCCTGATTCGAGCCTCCACCCCCTGCTTCAAGGTGACATCCACCATCCCGCAGCCGTGACACCCGCCGCCAAAGCTGAGATAGACCTTATTGTCCTTGACCCCGACGAAATTGATCCGCCCGCCGTGGGCCGCCACCGCCGGATTCAGTTCGCGCTCGAGCAACTGCTGAACCTGTTCGGCCGTGGAGCCGGTGAGGTCGCCCCTCGGTCCCGATCCGACCTCGGGGACTTCCGGCTTGTTGGGATTATCGAACTTGAACCCGCTGCGCACAACCCGATCCTCGAAGTCGATCGCAGCCCCGTTCAGATTGGCGGCACTCTTGGGATCGATAACCAGTTCCAGGTCATCCAGGTCGACCGTCAGATCGTCCGGTTGTTTGTCCTCATCCCCGATCAGTCGCATCGAGTAGGTGAATTGGGGTGTACCATTGGCCCGGGCCTCCAAACGCAGAGCGTTCTTGGCGGGCTGCTTCCCCAGCGCCTCGAGAATCTTCTGTTTGGCCAGGTCCGTCAGGGAAATGGAAAACTGACCCAGCCCTTCTGTTTCACTGTCCACGCGACTGCTCATGGGGCCAGTTTAACAATTGACTGCAATTCCTGTAAATCAAGGGGCACAGAGGAAGAAGGAGAAAACCGATGCTTCAGGTCACCGTTCGGTCGACAGGAATTCCCTATACCACGCGCATCATGACCTCCAGCCATGAGTGGCTGGCGGACGAGCCTTTGGAGTCGGAGGGTCAGGATCAAGCCGCCACGCCTTTCCAGCAGTTCCTGGGAGCCATTGCGGCCTGCTCGGTCATCACCGCTCAGATGTACGCCCGGCGGAAGCAGTGGCCGCTCGAGTCCGTCCAGATCGCGATCAGCCACGAACGGATCGACGCCGCCGACTGTCCCGACTGCGAGACTCGCACGGGGAAGATCTCGGAGTTTACCCTCCGCGTCGAGCTGGAGGGGGACCTGACGGCGGAACAACGTCAGCGTCTACTCGAAATCGCCGGGCGTTGTCCCGTCAAGCGGGCGATCGAGGGCGAGGCCAAGTTCCGGGTTTCGAGTTCCTAGTTCGCTCTCCGCACTTCGAACTTCGGCGTTGGGCCTTCGCCGTTCGGCTTGGAGAACGGGAGAACGGGTTGCGCGAGAACCGGCACCCGGAGGGCGGGCGTTTCGAGTTCCTCGTTCGCCCTTCGAGGCGTGTTGCCCAACGGGCTGTGCCCTCCGATCGGTTTGCGCCCACTGGAGTGAGGTCTCGGCGGCCTGATCTCACGCAAAGCCGCGAAGTACGCCACGCCGCAAGGGGATTCTTTGTGGGTGGCGGCGTACTGGGTGTGGAATCAGTTCTGCACATCTCGACGAGCGGATGGGAGGGTGGGAACCGCGTCAGAGCGATTTGGGCAACACGCCCCCGAAGTGCCAATCCGAAACCTCCCGTTTCCCGTTTCCCGACTCCCGGCTCCCGCAGAACGCGGAACGTCAAAGTGCGACGTGCGAAGTGCGAGGGCGGGTTGCCCAACGGGCTGTGCCCTCCGATCGGTTTGCGCCCACTGGAGTGAGGTCTCGGCGGCCTGATCTCACGCAAAGCCGCGAAGTACGCCACGCCGCAAGGGGATTCTTTGTGGGTGGCGGCTTGGCGTCGCTTGGCCTTTCGCCGTTCGGCTGTGGGACCGACACGGCCCTGCATTGAACGCCTGCGGTTCCGCGACCGAACCCGGCGTAGGCCTTCGCCGTCCTGGGCAACCGCGCCGTACCCGTCCTCCCGCGTCCCGTCCTCCCGTCCTCGCGTCCTCCCGCGTCCCGCCCTCCGTCGGAACGCCGGAGTGCAGAGTTTGCACCTGTTCGTTGCCGTTCGTGCAGGAACTGCACCCTGGCAATCGGCCTCCGGTCCTGGCGGGTTCCCGCAAGTTGATGTTTAACCAAGTGTTACGGTCACATTTTGGGGGCTCCCGAGTCCCGGCACGGCGCATGCAGTCTCTAGGAGCGTGAAGAAAGAAAGGAGTGACATCACCATGCACCTCAACAAACTGCTACTCGCCGGCGTGGCCGGCCTCGTTTTCGCAGCCTCCGGTTCCGTTTTCGCTCAGGACACGACCGCTCCCACGACTACGACCGTGCAGGGGCGCAACCGCTCGATGGTCCGCCAGCCGCTCCACGATCAGAACGGCGACGGGATCTGCGACCTGACCGGACAGCCCGTCCGGAGCGGGCGCCAGGCCGGCCGGGGAGCCCGGGCGGGGAAGGGTCTTCGACTCGGACCCGGTGACGGAACCGGCAACCAGGGTAACGGACCCCGTGACGGGACGGGCTTCGGTCGCAAGGCCGGCAGGGGCGATCCCGCCAACTGCACCGGAAACGGCGCTCGACGCGGCGGCGGTGGCGGCCGACGGGGTCGTCAGTAGGGAGTAAGAGGACGGCCCGGGACCCATGGGACCTCCATGGAACGGAGGGGAAGAGCCGAATCGACTCGTCCGGATGGTTTGGCCATGCCTCTCCAACGCGGCCGACGGTCGCATCGGTCCCGTTCGTCCCGGGCCTGTCCCCTCCCTTCCCCTTCCGCTACAATTCCTCCCGTGGATCGTGAGACCGTTCTGCAGAAGACTGCCGCTGCCCGTCGCTGCCTCGAGGGGCGCGCCCACCGGACGCCTGTCGAAGAATCCGATGCGCTCACCCAGAGGCTGGGCGTTCCCGTCTATCTGAAGCTCGAGCTGCTCCAGCGGACCGGCTCTTTCAAGCTGCGGGGAGCGCTCTTTCGCCTGGCGGGACTCGCCGAGGCCGAGCGAAGCCGGGGGGTGGCGACCTGTTCGGCGGGTAACCACGGCTGGGGGCTGGCCTACGCGGGTCGGGCTCTGGGGGTCCCCGTGACGGTGTTCGTCCCGTCCAGCGTCGACCCCTCCAAGCAGGAGGGGATCGAGGCACTGGGCGCGACGGTCATCCGGGCCGATTCTCCGGGATTCGACGAAACCGAGGAATTCGCGCGGCTGGAAGCAGCGCGTCTCGGCCTTCCCTATGTCTCCGCCTTCGAAGATCCCGACGTGATGATCGGCAACGGGGCCACCCTGGCTGCCGAGATCCTGGAGGACGTCCCCGACGCGGCGACCTTCGTGACTCCCGTCGGAGGCGGCGGCCTGGCCGCAGGACTCAGCCTCTATCTGGAAGCCCGGAGCCGACCCTTCTCCCTGGTGGCGGCTCAGCTGGCCGCGTGCCCGGCCCTCCGGCTCTCCCTCGAACGGGGTGACGCCGTGACCCGGATGCCCGCCATCGAAACCCTGGCCGGTGGTCTGGAAGGCGGCATCGGGAGAAGCAACTTCGAGGTGATCCGCCGGCATCTGACGGACGTCGCTCTCATCTCCGAGGAGGATCTCCTCGCCGCGGTCCGCTGGTTCTTCGGCAACAGCCACCACGTCGTGGAACCCTCGGGAGCCGCGGGCCTGGCGGCCTGTCTGAACACCCCTCCTCCCGAGTGGGCCGGTCCGGTCGTGGTCATCCTGACCGGCAGGAATCTCGCGCCCGCGCGGCTGCACCGGATACTTCGAGTTCCTAGTTCCTAGTTTCGAGTTCCTAGTTCCTGGTTTCGGGGTTGCGGGTTCCGCGGGGGTTTCTGGATTCGGCGTAGATTTTGTGGAGATATTCAGGGAAGATTGTTGCGTCGATCCCGCGATCGAATGGAGAGAACCATGCAAGTCGATTTAAGACATGTGGATGATGTCATCATCGTAGATCTCGAAGGGCGAATGGTGGCAGGAGTTGGAGAGCGCATCCTGCACGATGTCATGAACCAGCTGGTCGCCGAGGGATGGAAGAAGATCCTCCTCAACCTGTCCGGCGTTTCCTGGATCGATAGTGCTGGAATCGGCGAGCTCGTCGCGAGCATCAAGATGGCGAAGCGCTTCGGTGTCATGGTGCGACTGCTGCGGATCGGCGACCGCGTCAAGCATGTGCTCTCGATCAGTCAGATTCTCCCGCTGCTCGAGGTCTACGAAGACGAGGAAGCAGCCCTGAAAGAGCTCAAATCGGAACCGGCGATCCAACCATCTCCCGAAGGGGAGCTGTAGGACCTTCCGGCACGAATGGGACGAGATGAGACCGGCCGGGGTCGGTGGAGCCGGGCTTACGTCCTCGTCGGTCCCGGTCCTTTGGCCCGCCCGAATACCCCGGCACTGTGAACTTTGTCACAGTCGCGCGTCAGGTCCCGGTGATAAAGCTGGCTCCATCGGTTTTTAGTTTTCTGTGAAGGGTCTCCCTGCTACCATCTCGCGCAGGAGAGAGAGACCGAGTCCACTGCCGGCTCACCGGGAGGGAGGAAATGACGATTACACTCGGCCATGCGGTCGCCGGTGTCTTTGTCTCGGGCATCGTTTTGCTGATCATCGCGTTCCTGGCGATTCGGACGACCAGGAAGGTCTTCCCCGTCCGCTGCGTGCACTGCTGGATGCACCAGGGTCGGGAGACCGTGATTACCTTCTCGGACACGAGCGATCTCTGGGGGATTTGTCCGGAGTGTGTGGAGCACTACTGGCAGTTCTCCGAGAGCGAAGTCGATTCGGAGGAGGCCGCGCCGTAAGAGATGCGGCCCAGCCGCCCTGGATTCATCTGCCCTGCCACCGCGGCGCAGCCGCTTTGGACTGCGGTAGCTTGCTACCGCTTTCTGCGGAGAGGCCTCGGTTTGCGGCTGCTCCCCGGGCTTCGGCCGCGGGCGCTCGGCGGCTCGGCTGCACCCGCCGATATGGGCGTCCCGGGCGAATCGAAAGCGGGAGCAAGCTCCCGCACTCCAAGGACGCCTGCGGCGTCGGTGGAGCAGGAGTACGGCCCAGCCGCTTTGGATTGATCTGCCCTGCCACCGCGGCGCAGCCGCTTTGGACTGCGGTAGCTTGCTACCGCTTTCTGCGGAGGGGCCTCGGTTTGCGGCTGCTCCCCGGGCTTCGGCCGCGGGCGCTCGGCGGCTCGGCTGCACCCGCCGATATGGGCGTCCCGGGCGAATCGAAAGCGGGAGCAAGCTCCCGCAGTCCAAGGACGCCTGCGGCGTCGGTGGAGCAGGAGTACGGCCCAGCCGCTTTGGATTGATCTGCCCTGCCGCCGCGGCCCAGCCGCCCTGGATTGATCTGCCCGGCCGCCGCGGCGCAGCCGCTTTGGACTGACCCGCAATTAAACCTTGCCGCCCCCGCTTCCGTAATATGTAGACGAATGACGGACCAGGAGCTCATGCAGGCCGTCGGCGCCGGAAAGAGCGGCGCGGCGGAAGAACTGGTGTCCCGCTATGACAGGCGGGTCTTCGCCTACCTGCTGGGTTGGCTCAAGAACGCGGACGAGGCCCATGAGGTCACACAGGAAGTGCTTCTCAGAATCTGTCTCAAGGCCCGCACCTACAACGGCGGCGCCTCTCTCTCCGCCTGGATCTTCACGGTGGCGCGCAATCTGCTCATCGACCGTCGGCGCAGTCGCAACTTCAAGCTCGCCGCCGCCTCCCTGCCCCTCGATGACGGCCCGGCGACGGCCCCTTCACCGCCGACCGATTCGCCGGAGCACCGAGCCATGAGAAAGGAAATCACCACCCGGGTCCGTGAAGCCATCGAGGAATTGCCCCCTCGCCAGCGGGAGGTCGTCCAGCTGCGGCTTCTCGCCGATCTTTCGCTCGAGGAGATCGCCCAGACGGTCGGCCTGACTCTGGGGGGTGTGAAATCGACCTTGCATAACGCGCTCCACAACCTGCGCGGCAGGCTGTTGGACTTACAGGGAGATCACTATGTCCATCTGTGAACGCAACCGGGAGGCGCTGGAACGGTACGTCTGCGGCCTGGGCTCGCTCGAGGAGTTCGACGAGGTCCATGGCCGCTGGTGCCCGGAATGCAGCTCGGAGTTGAAGCAGGCGGCCCGTCTCCGCGCCCTGCTCACGGACTACTCCCGGGAAATCCGCTCCGAGGCGGATGCCTGTCTCGCAGAGCGGCCCCTCCACATCCCCGGAACGACGCGGCCGCGACAGTGGCTTCACAGTCCCTTCCTGCGCTGGGGCGCCATCGCGGCTTCCCTGCTGGCCGTGTTCTTCCTGGGCCGCTTCTGGACGACTCCGCCGCCTTCCCCCGAGTCCGCGCTGGATGTTTACCTGGCCAGTCTGGCCACCGAATCGACCCGGCAGGACATGCGGGGTTACCTGGAACAGGCCCAGCTCTTCCTGCTCACCCTCACCGACGAGGGCTCGGAAGAGGGTTCGGATTGCGAAACCGACCAACAGGCCAAGCGGGCCATCGCCCGTCGCCTGCTCTTCCAGAAACGGCTTCTGGAACCGAAGCTCGCCTCACAGCAGTTCAACGACATTCGACCGGTCTTCGACGAGCTGGAACTGCTGCTGCTGACGGTGGCCGACGGAAAGGGCTGTTTCAAACCAGAGGATTATGCGCTATGGAAAAAGATCATCGAGTCCCGATCCACGCTCATGAAGGTCAAGCTCCTCCAGTCTCGCGATCGTATCTGAGCGTGGCGCTGCTGGCCTTCGCGCTGGCCTTGGCGTCGTGGACCGTCCAGGCGCAGACAGCGGAGGATCGCTTTCAGCAGGCCATGCTCAACATGTTCGACGGCAAGTGGGCGGAAGCCCTGGAGAAGCTCGAGAAGGTCGAGGAGCAATCCACCGACCCGGGATTGCGCACGCGCTCGTTCTTCTACGCCGCCCGGGCTCTGCAGAAGCTGAACCGCCCCGACGATTCCCTGCGCCAATACGAGCGCTTCCTCGATCAGCCTTCTGCCGACCAGGCCCTGCGCCAGGAAGCCCGCTTCTCCATCGTCCAGCTGAGCGTCGACCTCTACCAGGCGGGCAAGAAAGGTTACATCGACCGTGCCCTGGCCGCCCTCGACTCACCCGATCCCGAGTTGCGTCTGCTGGCGGCGGTCCGGATCAGCTGGGTCTCGGACTCCGCCGTCAAACGAAAGGCGATTCCGGTCCTGCAGAAGGCCCTCTCGGAAAGCTCCGATCCCGAAGTCCAGAACCAGGCCTCTCTGGCCCTGCTCCGTATCGACCCGAAGCTCCTGGAAAAGAAGACCCCCGAGGCTCCCAACAGGCCCAAGGGATCGAGCCATTCCAGCCTCCACGTCCTGGTGCGCAGTCAGGGAGGAGAGGAACTCCGGCTGGCCCTGCCCCTCTCGCTGGCCAGACTGCTGCTGTCCTCCCTGCCCGAGGATGCTCAGAGCAGCCTCCGCGAGCGAGGGATCAATCCCGACAACATCCTCGACGAGCTGTCGAGGACGAAGAACTTCCTGGAGGTTCAGTCCGACGAGACCTATCTGAAGATCTGGATCGATTAGTCTCGTCGCTTCGCGTTCGCACTTCGCACTTCGCACTTCGCGGGAGAACGGGAAGCGGGAGCGCGGGAGCGCGGGAGGGCGGGACGCGGGAGGTTGTCTTGGTCGTTGGTGCTGTGTTGTCTCGTGGGCGGATTTTCGGGGGGTGCCGTTCGGTCGAGGTGGCTTGATCTTCGGCGGCGAACCGATAGCGGCAGCAAGCTGCCGCACTCCAAGGACGCCTTCGGCGTCGGAGGTGAAGGCCAGGACCCCGGTGAATTAGCAGGGCGTCCTTACACAGCCGACAGTCCAAAACGAGGAACCAGGAACCCAGACCCAACGAACCGATGAATCATGCCCGATGCGACCGGCAACCAGGAACTAGGAACTCGAACTAGGAACTCGAAACTTGCTCCTGGCTCCTAGTTACCTAACCGAAAGATGACTGGTGTCGATCCGGCGGTACTCCCGGGCTTTGTTTAGGATCTGGCGGATCTGCTCGAGCTGTTCGGCGGAATCGACTTCACCGTAGAGGGTGATGGTCTCGTCGGTGACGGAGATGCTCAGACCGTGTCCCAGCTTCCTGGCCGCCAGGATTCCCAGCAGCGCCCGCGAGACGTCCTCGTTGGGCACCTGATTGCGGGGTGTCACGGCCGACGGCTCCGGTTCCCGTGCTTCCACACTCGGGGCCGGCGCCTGTGCCGGTGTGCGGCGCTGGTTGGAGGAGGGCTTGGGGGCGGCCGCTTTCGGCGAAATCTTGGGGAGGTCCCGGAGGAAGTCGAGGGGATCCTCGGCGGGCCGGGCCGGTTGAAAGAGGGCGCGAACTTCCGGCTGTTGAAAGAACAGGTACCCGCCGCAGCCGACGGCGGACAGAATGACGAAGAGGATCAGGAACCGACGCACGGGACTACAGAAACCCCAGCTCGAGTTTCGCCGCCTCGGACATTCTCTCCGGCGACCAGGGGGGATCCCAGACCAGTTCCACGCGCACGCCGGTCACGCCGGAAACCATGGCGACGCGGCTTTCCACTTCACCCGGCAGGGAGCCGGCCACGGGACAGCCCGGCGAGGTCAACGTCATCTCGATGCTCACGAAACCGGCTGCGGTGATCTCGATGTTGTACACGAGACCCAACTCATAGATATTGACGGGGATCTCAGGATCGAAGACGCTTCCGAGGGCTTCGACGACCGCCTCGTGCAACTCTTCGACACTCTTGCCGTTCGCCGGGGCGACGCCTTCGTCGAGAGGGTGAAGTCTGGCGTCCTCGGGTGAGCTCATGACGCCTCGTCCTCGCTGCTGACGATGGAGCCGCTGTCCTCGAGCGCTGCCAGCATGGCGTGCCAGACAAGGGTGGCGCACTTGACCCGGACCGGATACTCGCTGAGCCGGTGAAAGACGATCAGGCGCTGCAGATCTTCGTCTTCGTCATCGAGATCGGCATCGATGTCGACCCGTCCGGTGACCATGTCGCGAAAGCGCTCGAACAGGGAACGCGCTTGGTCGAGCGTCTTTCCCTGGAGGACCTCGGTCATCATCGATGCGGAAGCCGTCGAGATGGCGCAACCGGTCCCCTCGAACGTGACGGCGGAAATGCGCTGCCCTTTCATGCGGATGTAGACGGTAACCTTGTCGCCGCACAGTGGGTTGTAGCCTTCGGCCTTGCCCGTCGAGTCGGGAAGGGGGCCGAAGTTCCTCGGCCGCCGATTGTGATCCAGAATGACTTCCTGGTACAGGTCGTTCAGCAGACTCATGACGTGAACACCTCGCGGGCCTCCTTCAGGCCCTGGACGAGCAAGTCTATATCGTCGGGGACATTATAGAAAGCCAGAGATGCCCGGGCCGTGGCCGGGACGCCGAAGAAATCCATCACCGGCTGGGCGCAGTGATGCCCCGTCCGGATGGCGACGCCCAGCTGGTCGAGCACGGTCCCGAGATCGTGCGGGTGGATCCCGTCCATGACGAAGGAAACGACACCGGCCTTGCGCTCGGCCGTGCCGATGATGCGGACGTCCGGCAGCTCCGACAGGGCACGGTGGGTGTAGTCGAGCAGCATTTCCTCGTGAGCCTGGATGTTCTCCATGCCGACGGACTCCAGATAGTCGACGGCCGCGCCGAGACCGATGGCTCCGGCAATATTGGGGGTCCCCGCCTCGAATTTGTAGGGCAGTTCGTTGTAGGTGGTCTTCTCGAAAGTCACCGAGGCGATCATGTCGCCGCCGCCCTGGTAGGGCGGCATGGACTCCAGATATTCCTGCTTACCGTAGACCACACCAATTCCCGTGGGACCGTACATCTTGTGTCCCGAGAAGACGACGAAATCCGCATCCAGCGCCTGCACGTCGATCCCCAGATGGGGCACCGACTGCGCCGCATCGACGAGCACCGGAATCTCTGCAGTGTGGGCGATGCGGATGATCTCTTCGACGGGATTCACAGTCCCGAGCGCATTGGAGACGTGAACGACGGCCACCAGCCGCGTGTGCGCTCCAATAAGAGTGTACAACTCCTCGAGCCGCAGCTCGCCCCGCTCCGACATGGGGATCACCCGCAGGCGGGCCCCCGTCTGCTCGCACAGAAGCTGCCAGGGCACGATGTTGGAGTGGTGTTCCATGGCCGTGATCAGCACCTCGTCTCCGGCCGAGAGCCGCTGCCGACCCAGAGTCTGGGCGACGAGGTTGACCCCTTCGGTGGCGCCGCGGACGAAGACGACTTCGCTTTCGCGACGGGCGTTGATGAAGCGCTGGATCTTGCGTCGGCTCGCCTCGTAGGCGTCGGTCGCGACCTGGCTCAGGTGGTGAACGCCGCGATGCACGTTCGAATTCTCGGCCAGGTAGTAGTGCCGGATCCGCTCGATGACGGAGAGCGGCTTCTGGGTGGTGGCGGCATTGTCCAGATAGGCCAGACGACGGCCATGGACGCGGGTCTGCAGGATCGGAAAGTCGCGCAGAATCCGCTCTGCGTCCAGACCCCCGGCGAACGGCCCCGAGTCGATGTCCACTTTTTGCGCCGAGCTTTCAGCCTTCATCGGTTCTCCATCCACAGTCTCGGTGGACGAGGCGCGGGCGCCGCCCCTCGTCACGCTCGCTAAAACGCGTCCTTGACGGCCTTTCCCATGGGCAGCCACTCGAATAGATAGCGGTCCAGGGCTTCCCGCAACGGTCCCACCCGAACGCGGTTGACCACCTCATTGGCGAACGCATAGATCAACATGCTGCGCGCGGCTTCGCGGGAGATGCCGCGGGAGCGAAGGTAGAAGACGGAATCGCCGTCGAGCTGCCCGATGGTGGCTCCGTGGGTGCACTTGACGTCGTCCGCATAGATTTCGAGCTGCGGTTTCGTGTTGATCAGCGCGTCATCCGACAGGAGCAGATTGTTGTTGGTCTGCTTCGAATCGGTCTTTTGAGCGCCCTTGTCCACGATGATCCGCCCCCGGAACACGCCGCTGCCGTGGTCCATCAGGATTCCCTTGTAGAGCTCGCGGCTGTCGCAAAAGGGACGAGCGTGCTCGATGCGCGTGAAATTGTCAATGTGGTGGTTCTCCCCCACCAGGAAGAGGCCGTCGAGCTCCGTGTGGCCCCCTTCCCCGGCGAGGATGGCGCCGGTGTCGTTGCGCACCAGCCCGCCGCCCAGCGTGATCACGCTGGTCCTCACGTTGGCATCCCGGGACTGGTTCACTTCGATCCGTCCCGTGTGGCATCCTTCGCCCGACTCCTGCTGGAGCTTGTAGTAATCGACGACGGCGTTGTCGCGCGCCACGATCTCGGTCACGGGATTGTTGAAGTAGGTCCAGCCCTCGGAGCCCAGATGGGTCTCCACGATACGGAACTGAGAATTCGGATCGGCCACCACGAGAACTCGCGGATGCACCGTGGCGGCTCCCTCGGCGCTGGGCACGTTCAGGAAGACGATCTCGATCGCCTCCTCCAGCTGCGTCCCTGCGGCCACGTGCACGACGGCGCCGTCGGTCGTCAAGGCCAGGTTCAGCGCGCTAAAGGGATCTTCCCGAAAGGAAGCCTGCCGGCCCAGGTGGGCCTCCAGAATCGCCCAGTTCTCCTTCAGGGCCCGGGCCAGGCTGGCAAACCGTACGCCTTCGGGCAGGACGGTCAGGTCGGAGAGCGCCTCGTCGAGGTGCCCGTTGACGAACACCAGGCGGGGTCCGCCCAGCTTCACGAACAGGGAGCCTTCCAGGCGTTCCAGGGCCGTCTTCTGCGGAGCCCGTGGAGCCAGCACGAAGGGTGTCGTCAGAATCGGATCGATATTCGTGTAGCGCCAGGCCTCATCCTTGCGGGAGGGAAAGCCCAGTCGCTCAAAGCTTTTGCGCGCCTCCCCGCGAAGGTTCCGGAACCAGGGCGGGCCCTCCTGCGCGACCGTGTCGGCCAACTGGAGAAAACGGCTCACCGCAGTCTCATTCTTGTCCATCACTGCCTGTGTCATCCGTTGTCTCCCTTCAGCGCGATGCGACGGGCGCTTCTTCGTCGAGCCAGCTGTAACCGAGCTTCTCGAGTTCGAGGGCGAGACCCTTCCCGCCCGACTTGACGATCCGGCCCTGAAACAGAACGTGCACGAAATCGGGCACGATGTAGTCGAGCAGCCGCTGGTAGTGCGTCACGACGACGAACGAGCGCTCCGGCGAGCGCAACGAGTTCACGCCCTCCGCCACGATCCTCAGGGCGTCGATGTCCAGCCCCGAGTCGGTTTCGTCGAGCAGGGCCAGCTTCGGCTCCAGCACCGCCAGATGGAAGATTTCGTTGCGCTTCTTCTCGCCGCCCGAAAAGCCCTCGTTGACGGGCCGGTTGAGCAGGCTGTCGTCCATCTTGAGCAGCTTCGCCTTGGCCCGTACCAGCTTGAGGAACTGGATGGCGTCCACTTCGGGTTCACCCCGATGCTTGCGGATGGCGTTGAGAGCCGCGCGCAGGAAATAGGTGTTGCTCACGCCGGGGATCTCGACGGGATACTGGAAGGCCAGAAAGATTCCTTCCCGGGCCCGCTCTTCGGGAGCGAGCTCCAGCAGGTCGTGGCCTTCGTAGATGATCTCGCCCTGGGTCACCTCGTAACCTTCACGACCGGCCAGGACGTTGGCCAGGGTACTCTTGCCCGAACCGTTGGGACCCATGATCGAATGGATCTCCCCTTTTCCGACCTTCAGGTCGATACCTTTGAGGATCTCCTTGCCTTCGGCTGTAACGTGCAGATTCTTTATCTCAAGCATTCGGTTCTTTCTCCGTCCGCCGGCCGTTTAGCCGACGCTCCCTTCGAGGTTGATGCTCAGCAGCTTCTGGGCTTCCACGGCGAACTCCATGGGGAGCTCTTTGAAGACTTCCTTGCAGAAACCGTTGACGATCATGGAGACCGCGTCTTCGGCGGAGAGGCCGCGCTGCTGACAGTAGAAGATCTGATCCTCGCCGATCTTCGACGTGGAGGCTTCGTGTTCCATATGGGCGGTGCTGTTGGAAATCTCGATGTAGGGGAAGGTATGCGCCCCGCAACGGTCTCCGATGAGCATGGAGTCGCACTGCGTGTAGTTGCGGGCGTTGGTGGCTGTCTTCCCGATCTTCACCAGGCCCCGGTAGGTGTTCTGGCCTTCCCCGGCCGAGATCCCCTTGGAGACGATGTTGCTGCGGGTGTTCTTGCCGATGTGGATCATCTTGGTCCCGGTGTCGGCCTGCTGGCGTTTCTTGGTCAGGGCCACCGAGTAGAACTCGCCGATGGAGTTGTCCCCCATGAGGATGCAGCTCGGGTACTTCCAGGTGATGGCCGACCCGGTTTCCACCTGGGTCCAGGAGATGTGTGAATTCTCACCCTGGCACTTGCCGCGCTTGGTAACGAAGTTGTAGATCCCGCCCTTGCCTTCGTCGTCTCCGGGATACCAGTTTTGAATCGTGGAGTACTTGATGCTGGCGTCCTTGAGCGCTACGAGCTCGACCACTGCAGCGTGCAGCTGGTTTTCGTCGCGCATGGGTGCCGTGCAGCCTTCCAGGTAGCTGACCTGGGCGCCCTCGTCGGCGACGATCAGGGTGCGCTCGAACTGTCCGGTCTTGGCGGAGTTGATCCGAAAGTAGGTCGAGAGCTCCATGGGGCAGCGGACCCCCTTGGGGATGTAGCAGAAGGAACCGTCGCTGAAGACCGCGGCGTTCAGGGAGGCGAAGAAGTTGTCGGTATAGGGTACGACCGATCCGAGATACTTGCGGACCAGGTCCGGATGCTCGCGGATGGCCTCGCTCATGGAACAGAAGATGATTCCCTGCTCGGCCAGCTTCTTCTGAAAAGTCGTGGCCACCGAGACGCTGTCGAAAACCGCGTCCACCGCCACGCCGGCCAGGATTTCCTGTTCTTCCAGCGGGATGCCCAGCTTCCGATAGGTCTCGAGCAGTTCCGGATCGATTTCATCGAGACTCTTCGGGCCATCCTGCTTCTTCTTGGGGGCCGAGTAATAGACGATGTCCTGATAGTCGATCTGGGGATAGGTGATGAAGGCCCAGCGGGGCTCTTCCATCTTCAACCACTGCCGGTAAGCCTTCAGCCTCCACTCGAGCATCCACTCGGGCTCCTGCTTCTTGGCGGAGATCAGGCGAACCACATCTTCGGACAGTCCCGGGGGAAGCGTTTCCGCTTCGATGTCGGTGACGAAGCCGTACTTGTATTCCTCTTGGGCCAGTTTCTGGAGTTCTTGGGTATCGGTTGACATTCTTTCTTCCTCTCACGAGGGCGGCTCAGGCCACCTCGCAGGGTTCTCTTGAATCGGTCGGCCGGGCCCGATCGAGGTCCGCGCCCATCTCGTCGTTGTCGCTGATCAGGGGCACGAGCGCCTCGGGAAGCGGGTCCAGCATGTCCTGCAGACTGATGGCATCCAGTACGCTTTTGACCGCGATGTTGATGCGCTGCCAGTTGGTGCGCACCGGGCAGACCAGCTCCTGCCGGCAATCTCCCGAATCGTCGACGCATTCGGTCATGGCAAACGGCCCCTCGACGGCGGCCAGTATCTGGGCCACCGAGATCCTCGACGGATGCCGGGACAGGCCGTAACCGCCGCTGGCGCCCCGGTGCGAGGTCAGCAAACCCTCGCGCGTCAAGGCCTTGAGGACCTTCATGACCATGGGCAGGGGCAGTCCCGTCCGGTCGGCCAGCTGCCGGGCGCTCAGATTCTCTTCCGAATCCGACGAGCGGACGAACTGGGTCATCAGAACCATCCCATAGTCGGCCAGTTTGCTCATCCGGATCATCCGGGAATCCTCCTGCGCGTTCTAAATAGTACCGTAGCGGTCCTATTTGATGACGCAAGAATAGCAGCCCCGGTTTCACCCTGTCAACGCCTCTCGATTTGAGATTTGACGATTTGAGATTTGAGATTTGGAGGAGAGGGTTTGGACGGGGGCAGCTTGCCGCCGCTTTCCGGGGCGGAAGCGACTACTGCGAAGGTTGGCCGGCGCCGCCGGGGGCGAAGTAGCCCTTGCGGGTGCTGACGACGAGACCGCCGCGCGTCGTCTTCAGATCGATGGAGCGCCAGGAGCCGTCGCGGGCCTGGTTGGTGGGCGTGTAGGAAATGTAGTACTGGTTTCGGAGCTCTTCGGCCACCTGCTGGTAGACGTTGGTCAGACTGTAGAACGCGAACGTGTCGAGGAGCCGGCCGCCGGTCAAGTCCGTCAGCCGCTGGAGCATGGCCTTGCGTTCGACGATGTAGTCGTCCTGCAGCTCCTTGGGGATCATCTGGGCATGGGCGGCAAACTGCTGGCGGGCTTCGATGGCGCCCTGCCGGTATTCGTCCACCTTGGAAGCCACATAGACCACCGTGTCCGAACGCAGGGCCAGATTCATGGCCGAGTCGAAGCTCACCGTACTCCCCGTGTCGATGCCGTCGGTGAGGAGGATGACGGCGGTCTTGCCCTGCACGTTCTTCAGCAAATCGTCGAACGTCACATAGACCGCGTCGTTGAGGACCGTACTCCCCTTCGCGTAGATGCTCTCGAGGGCCAGCTTGATATCGTCGAGGTTGCTCGTAAAGTCCAGAATGAGCTTCACCTGGTCGTTGAAGGTGATCACCGCGACCTGGTCTTCCGGTCCCAGGCCCTTGACGAACTCGAGGGCGGCGTTGCGGATGTCCACCTGACTGAAGCGCGTGCTCCCGCTCGCATCGATCAGCAGCACCACCTTGACGGGGACCTTCTCGCTGTAGAAATTGACGATCTTCTGGAGCCGGCCATCCTCGAAGACCAGGAAGTCATCCTTGGTAAGGTTCTTGACGAACCCGCCGCTGACGGAGCGCACGTTGACGGAGAGGAAGACCTGGTTGACGGCGACGCCGATGCGGTACCCCTGATCCTGAGCGGACTGGTCCTGAGCGGACTGATCCTGGGGAGGCTTCGGATTCTGGGCCGGATCCTGGACCGAGAGCAGAGAGAGCAGCATCAACAGAGAGAGCCACACGCCGACCATTATAGCGTCCTTTCCCGCGCGCCCGGCGGAGGCCAATTGTCGGTCAGCGGGCTTTCAGGTTAGAGTGACCCCATGCTGTCCTACGACGAAGCCCTTTCCCAGGTGCTCCGCGTCGTCCCGGCGCCTCGAACCGAGCCGGTCCCACTGGACCGGGCACTGGGCCGGATTCTGGCCGGCGAATGCCGGGCCGACCGCGACGTGCCACCTTTCGACAAAGCGCTGATGGACGGCTACGCCGTGCGCAGCCTCGATCTCGAGCGCGGGTGGAAACGCTTCCACATCATCGGCGAGGCGGCGGCCGGCGTGCCCTGCGAGCTCGAGCCGGGGCCGGCCGAGGGCGTGCGCATCATGACGGGCGCGCCCTTGCCCCCGGGAACGGACACGGTCATTCCGGTGGAGGAGACCGAGCTGGTCGAGCCCCTGGAGTTCGTCACCGGCAGTGCCCTCCCTCGGGGCGCCAATGTCCGCCCCAGAGCGGCGGAAGTCCCCCAGGGACGGGTCGTCCTGAAGGCCGGATCCCCGCTCGGATCGGCCCGCATCGGGGTCCTGGCCTCCTTTGGTGTGGCCTCGGTCGAGGTCTATCGGCGGCCCCGCGTGGCCCTGGCCTCGACGGGAGACGAGGTGGTGGCGGTCGACGCGACGCCCTCGGCCGCCCAGATCCGTGATGCCAACGGACCGCTGCTGTCCGCTCAGGTCGAGGCCCTCGGTCTGGAGCCGCCGACGTCGCAGCTTCTGCCCGACACGCCGGAGGCCGTCGAAGCCTTCCTCGACGCGCACCGGTCGGAGGAGCTGCTCCTTCTGAGCGGCGGCCTCTCCATGGGGAAACATGACTACGTTCACCAGGTCCTGAAGGTTTGCGGCGCCACCGTTCTGTTCCACAAGGTGGCCATCAAACCGGGCAAGCCGCTCCTGGTGGCCCGCCGGGAGGGCCAGCTGATCTTCGGGCTGCCGGGCAATCCTGTGTCCTCCTGGGTGACGTTCCACCTCTTCGTTCGGCCCGCGGCGCGCAAGTGGATGGGTCGGCCCGATGCGGTCGGACCGAGCTGGCGGCTGCCTCTGTCCGAAGCCGTCACCCAGCACCCCGGGCGTCTGTTCTTCGCCCCGGGCCGCCTGTCACCGGCTGCCGAAGGACTCGCGGTCACGCCCGTCCCCACGCTCGGCTCCTCGGATCTGGTTGCTTTCTCCGCTGCCGACGCGTTGTTCTGCATTCCCGCCGACCGGGACTCGCTGCCAGCCGGGGCACTCGTCGATGTGCTGCCGCTGGCGGACGCAGGCCTTTAGTTTCGGGTTTCGGGAGGACGGGAGGAACGGGAGTCGGGAGTCGGGAAACGGGAAACGGGAGGACGGGAGCGGGAAACGGGAGGACGGGAGTGCGGGAAACGGGAGGACGGGAGGACGGGAGGACGGGAGGACGGGAGGACGGGAGGACGGGAGGCGGGATTTCCGAGGGAGTGAGGGGTGCGGCGAGGCTGCTTTGGACTGGGGCGTCAAAGGTCTCACCCACACCCATGGCACCAGGAACTCGGAACGAGAAACCAGGAACTCGTTCTCCCGGAACTCGTTCTCCCGAGACGCCGAAGGGCCACCGCCGAGAATCGCAGCTCGAAGAGCCCAGCTGAATCGAAAATCTAGGCGGTGCCCTTGGTCTTCTGGACGAGGTGGATGTTGTCGATGCGGATGGCCTTGTCGACGGCCTTGCACATGTCGTAGAGAGTGAGGGCGGCCACGCAGACCGCCGCGAGGGCTTCCATCTCCACCCCGGTCGAGCGCCGGCATCGAACCTCGGATCGGACCTCGAAACCTTCTTCCGTCAGCTCGATCTGGACGTCGGCGAAATCGAGGTGCAGCGTGTGGCACAGGGGGATGAGATCGGCCGTCCGTTTGGCGGCCTGGATGCCCGCGATGCGCGCGACTTCGAAGGGATTGCCCTTGGGTAGGCCGGAGCGTCGGATCAGCTCCGTCGTGGCGGTCGAAACCCGGACGAACCCCCGGGCCGTGGCCGTCCGGGCGGACTCCGGTTTGCCGCCGACGTCGACCATCCTGGCACGTCCTTGCGCATCGAGATGTGAGAATTCCACCCCTCGTTCCCCTTTCTTTCCGGCCACCTCAGTCTATCGAATGTTTACGACCGGCCACAGGGCGAATACGCGCTCCCGCACCGAACCAAGGGGCAGGGCCAGGCGCATGAGATCGACGAGCGACCGCCGCGACGTGACCGTCACCACGCGGAAACGTCCCGCCCGCAGCCCCGCCTGACGGCGGGCTTCTTCCAGAGCCTCGCGGATCCCTCCGAGGGCGTCGACCAGACCGACTTCCCGGGCCTGTGCACCCGTCCAGACACGCCCCTCCGCGAGCTTTCGGATCTGGTCGATGTCGGTCCGACGGCTCTCCGCGACTTTGGGCAGGAAGAGCCGCTCGTAGAAATCCTCGAGGTGGGCCCGCATGTTCTCCGCCTCAGGCGGCGTGAAGGGTCGGGTCACCGAGACGTATCCCGCCCGAGCCCCAAGCTCGACCCCGTCGACATGGACGCCGAGGCGTTCGAGCAGGCTGCGGGCGCTGAATTTCCCGCCCAGGACGCCGATGGACCCGGTCAGCGTGCTGGGATCGGCGAAGATGTACCGCCCTGCCGTCGCCAGATAGTAGCCCCCGCTGGCGGCTACGTCTCCAAACGAGATGATCAACGGTTTGTCGTGGTCGAGGCGTTTCAGTTCGTGCCAGATCAGGTCGGAGGCCAGACCGGAGCCGCCCGGGCTGCGGACCCGCAGCACCACCGCTTTCACCCGCGTGCGGCGGTGAACCGCCTGGATCTGTTCGATGAGACTGCGGGAGCCGAGCATGGGCGCCCGACCCAAAGCCCGGCGGGACTTGCCGTGGATGATCATCCCGTCGGCCACAAGGTAGGCGATCTCCGGCCGGCGCGGCCTCAGCCGGCGGCGCAGAAAGCCTTCCTTCGGGATCAGCTTCTGGGCGGGGAGAGGGGTGAGCGAGGACGATTTCTCCTTGAGCCGGTCCTCCACCTCGCTCTCATAGGCGAGCCCGTCGACCAGACCCAGTTCGGTGGCCTGGCGGGCTGTCAGGGGCCCACTGTCCAGAAGCTCGCGGACTCTCGCCGCTTCGAGACCGGTCCGCTCGGCCACCGCGGCTATCAGGCGAGACTGGATGTCGGCCAGGATCGCCTCCATCATCGTCCGGCTGGCGTCGGACATGCCGGTCCGCGTGAACATCTCGCCGGCGGACTTGTACGTGCCCACCGGAAAGAGCTCGGCCTGGATTCCCAGTTCGTCGAAAACCTGCTTGAGGTAGAAGTGCTCGGTCCGCAATCCGATGAGTTCAAAGGTGGCCGCCGGCAACAGATAGACCTCATCGGCGGCCGAAGACAAATAGATGGTCCGATTGTCGGCCGATTCGAGGCACGCGAGGCACCGTTTACCGGCCTTTCGGACGGCAGCCAGGGCGGAGCGGATCTCCTCGATCTGGGCCCAGCCCGCCGACAAGGGTCGAATCAGGAGGAGCAGCGTCTGAACCTGCGGATGGGCGGCCAGACGATCCAGCGCGCGGAGCAGATCCCGCAGCGACAAGTCGCGTTTTCGGTCGAACCAGGCAAATGACGCCGGCGCTTCGCGAAGATCGTCCGCCAGGACGATCTTCACGTAATAACGCTTTCCCTTCATCGTTCTATTATCATAGGTTTTCCGCTGGGGAGTCGACGCTTTACCCGGGACGGTCAAGGAGCAGGCGCGCTCGCGAAAAGCGGGAGGGGGCGGCGCGGCTCACGTGAATATCCGGCCAGACCGCAGCGTAGGGCTAAAATGTCGAGGGTGAAACATTTCGCGGGCTTTGTCCGTTAAGAGGAAAGTGGGATTGGCATGACTAGTGGGAAGAAGGCACTGATCGGCGTCGCGGTCCTGGCTGCGGCCGGCGTCATTATCTGGGCGAGCACCACCTGGAGCCGGCAGGACTTGACTTCGGTCGAGGTGGGCGACGTCTCGCGCAAGAAAGAGCTCGTTCAGATGGTCTCGGCCACAGGCGAGATCAACCCGAAGGAGTACGTCGAGCTGCAGGCCGAGATCAGCGGCGTCATCACTCATCTCTATGTGGAAGAGGGCGATGTGGTGAAGAAGGGCGACCTGTTGCTGCGGATCGATCCCATACAGACGGAAACAGCCATGCAGGCCCAGGAAGCCGTTCTCGCCGCGACTCGATCGGAGGCCCGCAACCAGCAGGCGCAGATCGCAGTCCAGAAATCGAATTCCGAGCGGGATCTCGCCGGCGTCCGGGTCGCCGAGGCGGAACTGGACAAGGCGAGGCAAAACTACGATCTATCGAAGGCCTCCTTCGAGCGAAAGCAGCAGCTGTTCGAAGACAATTTGATCTCTCGTGACGACTACGACGCCGCCAAGAATGCCACGATCATTGCAGAGGCGTCATTCAAGACCGCTACGGTTCAGCTCAAACAGGCCGAGGCCCAGTACGAGGTCAGCAAGGTCGTTTTGGAGCAGGCCAAGAGCGGATACGAATCCGCCCAGAGCCGTGTCAAGCAGCAGGAGGCCGTTCTGAAGGCCCAGCAGGACATGCTTCAGAAGACCACTATTCGCTCGCCTCTGAGCGGCGTGATTACGCAGATGAACGTGGAAGTTGGCGAGCGCGCCGTCCCTGGTACGCTCAACAATCCAGCCGCTACGCTGATGATCATTGCCGACCTGTCGGTAATCGAGGCGGAGCTGCAGGTTGATGAGACGGACATCGTCGATCTGGCCATCGGCCAGCCGGCGGTCATCAAGGTCGACGCCCTTCCCGATACACCGCTCCAGGGAAAGGTGACCGAGATCGGCAATTCGGCCATCCAGACCGCGAGCTCGAGCCAGGAAGCCAAGGATTTCAAGGTCGTCGTCCAGCTGTTCAATCCGCCGGCGGCATTGCGCCCGGGGCTCAGCTGCACGGGCGAGATCACGACCGCGGTTCGGGAGCAAACTCTGGCCGTTCCCATCCAGGCACTCACCATCCGTGAGTTCCCGGCGGACGCGGACGGGAATCTCATACGCAAGAGCAAGGACACGAAGACCACCGCTGCCGGCACGGACAAAGAAGCCAAGAAAGAGAACGAGCCGGAGAAGAAGGAGTTTGAGGGAGTCTTTCTGGTGGACAACGGCAAGGCGGTGTTCACACCCGTGAAGACGGGGATCGTTGGTGAGACCGAGATCGAGATCCTGTCGGGACTCGACGAGGGTCAGAAAATCGTGACCGGAAGTTACAAGACCCTCCGGACGCTGTCGGACGGCGACGGAGTGAAAGCCGAGCAGAGCGAAAGGGGATAGTCGTGGCCGAAGCCCTCATCCAGACTGATGATTTGTGGAAAACCTACGAAATGGGGTCCGAGAAGATCCACGCTTTGCACGGTGTCTCCTTCGAAATCCAGCGCAGCGAGTATGTCGCAATCATGGGTCCTTCGGGATCCGGAAAGTCGACGCTCATGAACCTCATCGGCTGCCTGGATACGCCCTCGAAAGGGCTTTACCGCCTGAACGGGAAGCTGGTCAGCGACATGGACGACGATGAGCTGGCCTACATCCGAAATCAGGAGATTGGGTTCGTTTTTCAGACTTTCAACCTGCTGCCGAGGGCCTCGGCCCTGCAAAACGTCGAACTGCCCCTCATCTACGCGGGTGTTCCTGCCTCCGAGCGTCGGGAAAAGGCAATCCGATCCCTGCAGCAGGTCGAGCTCGAATCCCGCATGCATCACAAACCGAGCGAGCTCTCCGGCGGGCAGCGCCAGAGGGTTGCCATCGCGCGGGCGCTGGTCAACGACCCTTCCATCATTCTGGCCGACGAGCCGACCGGCAACCTGGATTCCAAGACCGGCCGAGAGATCATGTCGGTCTTCGAGAAGCTTCACGAACGGGGCAACACGATCATCCTGGTCACGCACGAGCCCGAAATCGCCCAGCACGCACAACGGGTGATCCACCTGCTGGATGGAGAGATCAGCAGTGATGAACCCGTCGAGCAGCGCATCGCGTCGGGCGCCGTTTAGGCCTGCGCGGAAGGCGATCAGGGAAGAGCGGCCCAATGACCCGGTTCCACCTCGCGTAGCTCGTCGAGGGCGGAAGTAGCCCCGGGCGGGGGTGTGTTCCGCATTCCGGCCGCGGCCACCAAGTGTCGAGTGTAGGGGTGGAGAGGCTGCTCGAGGATCTCTTCGGTCGGACCGTGTTCCACGATCCGCCCGCGCCAGATCACCGCCGTCTTCTCACAGACCGCGCGGACCGTCTCCAGGTCGTGCGCAATCAGGATCAGAGCGAGCTTCCGCCGTTCACGGAGCCGGGCAAGCAGCCCCAGGATCTCTCCGCGGGCATCCTCATCGAGGGCGGAAACAGGTTCGTCGGCGACCAGCAGGGCCGGTTCGCAGGCGAGTGCCCGCGCCAGGGACACGCGCTGGCGCTGCCCGCCCGACAGCGCTGCCGGCCGACGGGACATCAGCTCCGGCCCCACGCCGACCTGTTCGAGCAGAGCCCGGACGCCGTCGTGCCGTTCCCCTGGCGACCGGACACCCCGGAGCCGGAGAGGTTCTTCGACGGTCTCGCCGATGGTCATGACCGGATTGAGCGAGGTGTAGGGATCCTGGAAGACGAGTTGGAGACGGTGGCGGCGTTCGCGCAGCGCGCGTCCGCGCAGCGACAGCCAGTTCTGACCGTCGAAGCGGATGCTGCCGGCCGTGGGTTCCATCAGCCGGGCCAGGCAGTAAGCCGTCGTCGTCTTGCCGCTCCCGGACTCCCCGATGAGCGCGAAGGCCGAGCCCGCCTCCACCGCGAAGGAGATGCCGTCGACGGCCCGGACGGTGTGCCCGTCGCGCTGGAAATGTTTCGACAAGTGCAGCACTTCGAGCAGGGTCATGGCGTCTGCGGCCTCTCCCCGTTTCCGGCCGGCATCTGGACTCGGCGATCGGCCAGGTAGTCGAGGGCTCGGGTGTTGTGCGATATGAGCAGGATGGACAGGCGGCGACGCTCTCGCAGGCTCGCGAGGAGGTCCAGGACCCGCAACTGGTGCGGATGATCCAGGGCAGCCGTCGGTTCATCGCAAATCAGCAGCTCCGGGTCACCGGTCAGGGCGGCAGCGATCAGGACGCGCTGACGCTGGCCGCCCGAGAGCTGATGCGGATACTGATCCAGCAGGCTGCCCGGCCGTTCCAGCCCGACCTCCTCGAGCAGCGACCAGGCCCGTCGGCGCGACTCGCCTCGGCCCAGTGAGGCGTGTGCCCGGAGTCCCTCCGAGACCTGGGCGGCCACGGTCAGCAAGGGATTCAGCGCCGCCAGGGGCTCCTGAAAGACCAGCGCGATCTGTTTTCCGCGGATCGTGCGCAGCTCCTTTTCCTGCAACTCGAGGAGGTTGACGCCCTTGAATTCGATGCGCCCACTCTCCACCCGGCCTCCCGGCGGCAGCACGCCCAGCACCGCGAGCGCCAGGGAGGTCTTGCCGCTCCCCGAAGATCCCTGCAGACCGACGACTTCCGAGGCTCCGACCGAAAGGGAAACCCGGCCCGTCGTGAACACTGGTCCGCCTGCCTCATGGTAGGCGATGGTCAGGTCTCGAATGTTGAGCAATTGCAGTGGGCTCACGGTGCTAAATCGACAGGGATTCGTGGTACTCGCCGAAGACGTCGCGCAAAGCGGTCGCGATCTCACCCAGCGTGGCGCGGGCCTGGACGGCGTCGAGCAGGGGCGGCATGAGATTGTCCGTCGTCGTGGCGACTCGGCGGATCTCATCGATGGCCCGCCGGACGCGGTCCGAATCACGGTTCTCCCGGAATTCCCGCAGGGTGGCGACCTGCATTTCCTCGAATGAGGGATCGAAGCGTTCGATCTCGATCGGCGGTGTCTCCCCTTCGCTGAACCGGTTGAGTCCGACGATTACCCGTTCGCCCCGCTCGACCTCCCGCTGGCAGGCGAACGCGGCATCCTGGATCTCGCGCTGCAGAAATCCCTGTTCGAGGGCGGCCAGCACGCCGCCGCAGTCGCGGATGCGGGTGAGGTAACCCTCGATCTCCTCGGCCAGGTCCCGCGTCAGGCGCTCGACATACCAGCTGCCGCCGAGGGGATCGGCCACCTCGGTGACGCCGCTTTCGAAGGCCAGGACCTGCTGCGTACGCAGCGCCAGGGTCGCGGACCGTTCGGAAGGAAGGGCCAGGGCCTCGTCACGGGCATTCGTGTGCAGGGACTGGGTCCCGCCCAGGATCGCGGCCAGCGCCTGAATCGCGACCCGGACGACATTGTTTTCGGGCTGGCTCGCCACCAGGGTGCTTCCCGCCGTCTGGGCATGGAAGCGCAATGCCTGGAGGCGCGCAGCCTGGATGGAGTACTTGCGTCGTAACAACTCCGACCAGACTCGGCGCGCGGCCCGGAATTTGGCCGCTTCCTCGAAGAGATCGTTGTGGGCCGCAAAGAAGAAGGAGATTTGCGGTGCGATCCCCGCGACCTCGAGGCCGGCGCGCACTGCGGCATCGAGGTAAGTCTCGGCATTCGCCAGGGTGAAGGCGACCTCCTGGACGGCCGTCGAACCGGCCTCGCGAATGTGGTAACCGCTGACGGAGATGGCATTCCAGAGGGGAACCCGATCTCGACAGAAGGCGAACAGATCCACGATCAGCCGCAGGGAAGGAGCGGGCGGATAGATGTAGGTTCCGCGGGCCAGGTACTCCTTGAGGATGTCGTTCTGGATCGTCCCCCGCAGCAACGCCCAGTCGACGCCCCGTTCCTGCGCCACCGAAAGATAGAGGGCCAGGAGAATGGCCGCCGTGGCGTTGATCGTCATGGAGGTGGAGACCTTCTGCAGGGGGATCTCCTCCAGCAGGACCCGCATGTCCTCGATGGAATCGATGGCGACGCCGACTCGCCCCACCTCTCCCCGGGCCATGGGGTCGTCCGAATCGAATCCGATCTGGGTCGGCAGGTCGAAGGCCACCGACAGGCCCGTCGTTCCCTGGGACAGCAGATAGCGGAAACGCCGATTGGCTTCGTGGGCCGTGCCGAAGCCGGCGTACTGGCGCATGGTCCAGAGCCGCTTCCGGTACATCTCGGGATGGATTCCGCGGGTGAAAGGAGGCTCTCCCGGATCGCCGAGATCCCGCGTGTAATCGAGGTCCCGGACATCCTCCGGGCGGTACACAACCTTGCCCCGAGCCCGCTTTTCGCTCTGAGTTGGCCGGATCATAGTCGTTTCACTTCCCAAAGGGACTCTGCTATGATGATCGCTGGCCGGGGCTCGCCGGACAGGCTCGACTTCGGTCGAATCTTAGCAGACACGCAAGAAGACGTTCAATGCTCGATGATGAACTGAAAGACCATCGGAAGGAGCTGGAAGCTGCCATCAACGAGGCTCTGACCGACTCCGAACAGGTGAGTCACATCATCCGGCACATTCGAGAGAAGGGTTACGACGTCTTCCTGATCATCGAAGCCACAGTCGGCTTCAGCAAGCGTGAAGACTCGGTGGAGACTCTGCAGGAGCTGCCCGCGGCCCATCTCGAGCTGACCACCCAGGACGAGCGCTTTTTGCGCTCCCTCAAGATCCGACCCGAATAGCTCATTCGAAGCGGATCGCGCAGGAACCTTCCCTGGGCTGGACCCTTCCGATCGCCTTGGCCTTGCCTTCGAACCCCTCCCGGGTTTCGAGAACCGCCGCCGTCTTCTCGGGCAGGCTGAGCAGCAGACCTCCGGAAGTCTGGGGGTCCAGCAAAATCTGCCGCATCAGTTCTTCGACGCCCTCCCAATCGACGCGGTCGCCGACGTAGGCCTGGTTGGTCAGGATGCCCCCCGGCAGCATGCCCTTCCGGCCGAGCTCCAGAACGCCGCTCAGCAACGGCACATCGGCGATCCGAATGACCAGAGTGACATCGCTCCCCTCGGCGAGTTCGTAGGCGTGCCCGATGAGGCCGTAGCCGGTGACATCCGTCGCGGCGTGGACCTCCGTTCCTGCCAGGGCCCGGGCCACCCCTTCATTCAATTCGAGCATGCTGGCAACGGCCTCATCGAGGACCGGCTGCGTCGTCTTGGCATACTTGACGCCGGTCGTGATGATCCCCGTTCCCAGGGGTTTGGTCAGAAAGAGCCGGTCGCCGGGCCGGGCACCCCGGTTGGTCCAGATCCGCTGCGGATGGACCTGGCCGGTCACGGCGTAGCCGAATTTGATTTCCGGATCCTGGATGGAATGCCCGCCGATGATCGGCACGCCGGCCTCCATCATCTTCCGGGCACCCCCGTGAACGATTTCGCGCAGAACCTCCGCCTCGACGACTCCCGAGGGGAAGCCGACGATGGAGAGCGCGAACAGGGGTCGCCCTCCCATGGCATAAACATCGCTGAGGGCATTGGCCGCCGCAATCTGACCGTAGATGGACGGATCATCCACGATGGGGGTGAAGAAGTCGACGGTCTGGACGATGGCGAGCTCCGGTCCGAGCAGGTAGACTCCGGCGTCGTCGGCTGTATCGAAGCCAACCAGGACATTCTCGTCCTTGACGACGGGCAGGTCAGCAAGAATCGGGAGCAGCACCTCCGGTGCCAGCTTCGACGCTCACCCTGCGCACTTCACCATTTCGGTCAAACGCTTTTTGCCAGACCACATGTCCCGAACATTATACGGGCTCGGGTGCGTATAGAATATGCGCGTGGACTCCTTCGACGTGATTGTGGTGGGTGGCGGACACGCGGGCTGCGAGGCCGCGGCCGCCTCTGCGCGGCTGGGAGCCCGAACCGCGCTGCTGTCGATCAACCTGGCCATGATCGCCCAAATGTCCTGCAACCCCTCCATCGGCGGAATCGGCAAGGGCCACCTCGTGCGCGAGATCGATGCTCTAGGCGGGCTGATGGGCCGCGTGGCGGATGAGACGGGGATCCAGTTTCGCCTGCTCAACCGGAGTCGCGGTCCCGCGGTGAGAGCCCCACGGACTCAGAATGACAAGTCCTTGTACCGGTCAGCCATGCGGCGGCGGCTGCAGGAAATCGGAACCCTGTCCCTGGTTGAAGGAGAGGCGACCGAGCTCGTCGTGCAGGGCGACCGCATCCGCGGTGTCCGGCTGGCCGACGGGACGCACCTGGCCTGTCGCGCCCTCGTGCTGACGACCGGGACCTTTCTCAACGGACTCTGCCACATCGGCGAGCGGACCCTCCGCTCGGGCCGATCCGGTGAAAAGGCGGCCCTCGCGCTGGCCCGCTCCATTTCCGGCTTCGGCTTCCGCATGGGGCGGCTGAAGACCGGCACTCCTCCCCGACTGGATCGCCGCTCCATCGATTTCGGCGTCTTCGCTCCCCAATACGGGGACTCCGAGCCCACCTACTTCTCTTTCCAGAGCGAAGGTCCGCCGCGAAATCCGCAGGTCTGTTGCTGGTTGACCTATACGAACCCGCAGGTTCACCAGGCGATTCGGGCCAATCTGGATCGCAGTCCGCTGTTCGGCGGGAAGATTCAGGGCGTCGGGACCTCGTTATTGCCCCTCCATCGAGGACAAGATCGTGCGCTTCGCCGATCGAGAGCGGCATCAGGTCTTCCTCGAACCGGAAGGTCTCGACAGTGACGTCATCTACGTCAACGGCCTCTCGACGAGTATGCCTCTCGACGTCCAGCGTGCCATGCTGGACAACATCGAAGGGCTGGCCGGAGCGCGAATGCTTCGCCCCGGATATGCCGTCGAGTACGACTACGTTCAGCCCAGCGAAGTGGGCCCGACACTGATGACCCGGAGCGTTCGGGGCCTTTTCCACGCCGGGCAGATCAACGGCACGACCGGCTACGAAGAGGCTGCGGCCCAGGGTCTCGTGGCCGGCATCAACGCCGCCCGTGTGGCTCGGGACGGCGAGCCCTTCACGCTCGACCGCAAGGAATCCTACATCGGCATTCTCATCGACGATCTCATCTGCCAGGGGGTGGACGAGCCGTACCGGATGTTTACGTCGCGCGCCGAATTCCGCCTGCTCCTGCGGATCGACAATGCGGACCGGCGACTGATGCCGAAGGCGTACGAACTGGGCCTCCTGGACCCGGAGACCTACGCACGGTTCGAGCGGAAGTGGGAACGGATGGATGCGGCCGAAGCGTATCTGAAGGGTCACCACCTCTCGACGGAAATCCCGATTCACCGGGAACTGGCCGTCGACTACGGGCTCGAGGCCGGAACCTCCCTCGAACAGATCGCGAAGCGGCCCGAGTTCTCGACGGCGAGCCTGCTCCAACTCCTCGACGCGGCCGGCCTGCCCCTGGAGGGCGAGGCGCTCGAGGCGGTCCACAACTCCCTGCGCTACGAAGGTTACATCGCCAAGCAGCTGCGGGATCTCGAGCGCGTTCGCCGATCCGCCGGGCGGAGGATTCCGGAGGACCTGGATTATGCAAAGGTGGAGGGGCTGTCTCGGGAGATGGTCGAGAGACTGAACCGCGTGCGTCCCCTGACGCTCGAGCAGGCCGCAAGGGTCCGGGGCGTCACACCCGCCGCCGTCGCGATGCTCAACATCCATCTCGAGCTGGTCCACCCCGCATGAATGTCGCGGATGGATTTCGGGAAGCGTGTGCGAACTGCGATCTCACCTTGTCGGAGACACAGCTCTCCCGCGCCCTGCTCTATTTCGAGCTGCTTCGAAAGTGGAACCGCCGCATCAGCCTGACCTCGGTCGAGAACGACCGGGAGCTGATCCGCCTGCACTTCGTGGAGGCCTTCTGGGCCGCCTCGCACTTTCTCGAGGACGGGTTGCTGGCCGATATCGGCGCCGGTGCCGGTTTTCCAGGTCTCGCCGCGAAACTGTACCGGCCCGAGCTGCAGGTCACCCTGATCGAGAGAAGCTTCAAGAAATGTATCTTCCTCGAGACGGTGGCCCGGGAGTTGGATCTGTCGGTCACGGTCGTTCGCGGTTCGGCCGAACACTGGACCCAGTGGCGCGACGTGCGGATGGCAGCCATGCGCGCCCTGCAGCCGGAAGCAGCACTCCTGGCGCCGCTGGAAGCCCACTCGGTCCCACTCCTCTACTTCCGGGGACCACGGAGCACCGCGCCCGCAGGCTGGCACCTGATTCGGGAAGGGCGCTTCCCCCTGTCCGAGCGGCGAATGATCTCGCTGTACCGTTTCACGTGAAACATCCCCCTTTGGCGAGGGCTGTGGTATCTTTGTCGCTCCATGGCCAAGGTCATCGCCATTGCCAATCAAAAAGGGGGTGTCGGCAAGACGACCACCGCCATCAACCTCAGCGCCTCACTTGCCGCCGCGGACCTGCGTATTCTCCTGGTCGATCTGGATCCTCAGGGGAACTCGACGTCCGGTTTTGGCCTGGACAAGAACCATCTCAGCCGGTCCCTGTATGACGTGCTCCTGCGCGGACTGCCCGCGACGGAGGCGAGTCGTCTCGTCCGACTTCGACAATCTGGACATCCTCCCATCGAATCGCGATCTGACGGGCGCCACCGTGGAGCTTCTGGAACTGCCCGACCGGGAATCGTATCTGCGCCGAGCCCTGGCTCCCATTCGCGACCTTTATCAGGTCATCATCGTGGACTGCCCGCCATCACTCGGCATTTTGACTCTCAACGCCCTGGTCGCCGCCGATTCGCTCCTCATTCCCATCCAGTGCGAGTATTTCGCCCTCGAGGGTCTTTCCGATCTCATGGGAACCCTGACCCGCGTGCGCCAGAGCCTCAATCCGCGTCTCCAGATCGAGGGAATCCTCCTGACCATGTACGATGAGCGGCTGAACCTCTCGGGCCAGATCGGAGAAAACGTTCGCAGCCATCTCGGTGACCGCGTCTTCGAGACGGTCATCCCGCGCAATGTCCGCCTGGCGGAGGCCCCCAGCTTCGGGAAGCCCATTCTGCTGTACGACGCGCGTTCCACGGGCGCCAACTCGTATCTCCAACTGGCCCGGGAACTGCTGCGCAAGACCGTCCCGCCTCTCGTCCCGACGGCTCGGGAAGCAGCCAGCTGAAGGAGAACGCATTCTGATGAAGCGAAAGGCTCTCGGTAAAGGCTTGGACGCCCTACTCCCGCAAACCAGCGAAAGCGGCGCCCTCGTTCACATCGACATCGATCGCATTCACCCGAACCCGATGCAGCCCCGCCTCCGCTTCGAGGTGGAGAGACTGGACGAGCTGGCGGCGTCCATCCGCGAGAAGGGCATTCTGCAGCCCATTGTCGTCCGGCCGACCGAGACGGGGTACGAGATCATTGCCGGGGAGCGCCGCTGGCGCGCCTGTCAGCGCGCTGCCGTCCACCAGATTCCCGCCATCGTGCAGGATGTTTCCGACCAGGACATGCTCGAGCTTGCCCTCATCGAGAACATTCAACGCGACGATCTCAGTCCCATCGAAGAAGCCCAGGCCTATCAGCTCATGGTGGAACAGTTCGGTCTGACCCAGGAGGAGGTCGCCGACAAGGTGGCCCGCAGCCGAACCGCCGTGACCAACACCCTGCGTCTCCTGCAGCTGCCCAAAGCCATTCAGGAGCTGGTCATCAACAAAGACCTCTCCATGGGCCACGCGCGCGCCCTGATCCCCCTCCCCCCGAAGCCACAACTGGAACTGGCTCGCCTCGTCGTCGACCAGGGGCTCTCCGTGCGCGATACGGAGCGTCGGGTTCAGCGCCTCCTCCAGGCTTCCCCCACCCGCCGAACCCGGCCGGCCCGAGATCCCAATCTCCAGGCCGCCGAGGAGCGCCTCGAAGAGCGCTGGCGCACCCGCGTCGAGATCCGTCAGCGCGGTCGCAAGGGCCAGATCGTGCTGCACTTCAATTCAGCCGAGGAGCTCGATCGCCTTTTCGAAGATCTCGTGGGTTGACGGCGTGGACTGGGGCGGCCGGGATCCCTCTGCCCGTCTCCACGCGCTCTCGCCCCGGTCGGTTCGCTCGCTTCCGCTTCTCCCCTTTTCCGGGCCCCGGTCACAATATCTCGGGCCGGCGCGGCAGATCTCCGCTCCTGCCGATGTTTCACGTGGAACACTCTTCCTACTTCCCGATGCAGAACGTGCTGAAGATACGCTCCAGGAGATCCTCCGTCGTTGTCTCTCCCGTCAACTCCCCCAGGGATCCCAGGGCCCGGCGCAGGTCGTCGCACGCAAATTCCTCGCTCCAGCCCTGCTCCAGGGACGCCCGGGCCCCCGCCACCTCCTGCCGGGCTTGTCCCAGACACCGCGACTGCCGCAGGTTCGTGACCAGCGGTGGCTCCTGCTCGAAAGCCCCTTCTCGCACCACAACGCCCCGGATTGTCTCCGCCAACAGGTCGAGGTTCGCACCGCTCAGGGCACAGATCTCTACGCTCCCCCGGGCGCGCCGAGTCACCGTTTCCGGAATCCCGGGCGCCGCGGCCAGATCCGTCTTGTTGACGACGACGACGAAGGGGACTTCCCGAACCGCCTCGAAGGCTTCCTCGTCCTCGCGCCCGAATCCCGCGCCGGCGTCCACCACGAACAGCACCAGATCCGCCTCCCCGGCGTGACGCCGCGACCGATTCATCCCCTCCACCTCCAGGGGGTCCTTTGCGCTTCGAATCCCCGCCGTGTCGATGAGGCACACCGGCAATCCGCCCATGTCCAGCCACTCCCGAAGAGCATCCCGCGTGGTGCCCGGAATCTCTGTGACCATGGCCCTCTCGGATTTCAGTAACTTATTGAAAATACTAGACTTGCCAGCATTCGTGCGCCCCGCGAGGACCACTACTGCACCCTCGCGGATCACCCGGGCGGCCTCCCCCTCGCGGACCAGCCGCTCGAGTTCCCCCTCGACCCATTCGAGCCGTCCGTCGAGGCTCCGGCGCGACTCGGGGTTGACATCTTCCTCCACGAATTCGAGGCTCGTCTCGAGATGGGCCATCACGCCCACCAGTGCATCCCGCAGCGGCTGCAACTCCCGCGCCAGCCGTCCCTCCAGCTGTTGCCGCGCCATGGCCGCCTGGAACCGGGTCTGGCTCGCAACCAGATCGCGGACCCCCTCGGCCTGCACCAGATCCAGCTTCCCCGCCCGGAAGGCACGCCGTGTAAACTCGCCCGGCTCGGCTACCCGGGCTCCTCTGCTCACGCACGCTTCCAGGATCGTCCGACAGACAAAGGGACTGCCATGGCAGGAGATCTCGACGACGTCTTCGCCGGTGTAGGAATGGGGCCCCGGAAACCAGGTCACCAGAACCTGATCCACTGCTTGGCCCTGTCCGTCATGGAAGGCGCCGAGCTTCGGCCGGCGTGCTCCGAGGGCCTCCAGCGGGACTTCCAGGGATGCGGCAGCGATGGTCCTCGCATCCCCGCCACTCAGACGGATGATCCCGATGGCGCCCGGGCCGGAGGCGGTGGCCCGCGCTACGATCGTCTCTTCCTGCTTTGTCGAAGGGTTCATACCGGACCGTCTTCGCGTCGGGGCGCACCTTCGCCCGACATTCGACAGAAGACGGCTACCCCCACTTCGAGCCGGACGGGAATCGATGCCTCGAAGGCGACATGCCTCGAACGCCCCGGGGACTAGGCAGGGACGATCTCGATGTGACGATAGCGACCCGAACCGCTGCTCTCCGTCCGGATTCCATCCTCTTCGGCCAGAGTCAGATGGATGATGCGCCGCTCGCTGGAAGGCATGGGTTGAAGAACCACGGCCCGGCCGGTGAGGCGCACCTGCTCCGCTGCCTTCCGAGCCATGAGCTCGAGCTCGGTCGCTCGATCGCCCCGGTAGTTCTCGCAATCGACCATGAAATTACAGCCGTTGCGGGCCTGCCGGTAGAAAATCTGGTTCACGAGGTGGTTGATGGCGTAGAGCAGGCGGGCGCTGTCCCCCAGCACAAGCCCGCTGTCCTCTCCCTCGAGCTCGATCCGGATCGTGTCGCCCTCCACCGTGACTTCCGAACTCAGATCCAGCTCGCATCGCTCGATCAACTCGGCGACGAACTGGCCGGCTCGTCCTGCTACCTCTGTGGTTTCCAGCTTTTCCATCCCGATCACGGTCCGGCTCTCAGCTCTTCTTGCGCGCAGCCGCACGCCGTTTCGCTGCGAGCTCGGGGTTCATCTTCTGAAGTGCGAACTGAAACATCATAGCAAACAGGTTGCTGAACAAGAAATAAATGGCCAGGCCGCTGGAGACGTGCAGGAAGAAGAAGGTGAACACCACGGGCAGGAACATCATCATCTTTCGCTGCGTCGGATCGCCGGCCGTGGGCGTCATCTTCTGCTGTCCCACCATGGTCAGCCCCATGACGATGGGGGTGATGTAGTAGGGATCGTACTGCGACAGATCGTGGATCCAGAAGATGAAGGGCGCTCCCCGCAGCTCGATCGAGGCCGCCAGCATGCGGTAGAAAGCGAACAGGATGGGCATCTGGATCACCAGGGGCAGGCAGCCGCCCAGCGGGTTGACGCCATTCTCTTTGTACAGCGCCATCACCTCGGCGTTCATCTGCTGCTTGCGCGGATCGTCGCGCTTCATGCGCTTATAGCGATCCTGGATCGAGCGAAGCTTGGGCTGAAGCTCCGACATCTTCTGCATGGAGGTGATCTGTTTGTAGCGGACCGGAAACAGGGCCAGATTGATCAGAAAGGTCAGAATGATGATCGCCCAGCCGTAGTTGTGAACGTAGCCGTGCACCCAGTTGAGCGCCGCCAGCAAGGGCTTGACCAGCACACCGAACCACCCGTAATCGATCAGACTCGGCAGGGTCGGCTCGATCGTGGCCAGGATCTTGTGGTCCTTCGGCCCGACGAAGAATCCGAAGGACGAAGGGGTCATCAAGTCGGCCGTGGCCTGAGCGAAGTTGAGGGTCTCGCCCTCCTTCTCCCCCTCGACGGGTGGCTGCTTCCACGCCATCGCCTGCATCTGCAGCTCGTCCATCTCCTCGGGAGCCACCATGATGAAGGCGAAATACTTGCCGTCCAGGGCCACCCACGGAACGCTCCCGGGCACCGTCACCGCCGCCTTTTCCAGGTTGCTGACGGTGTGGCGCTCCACCGACCCATCCTGGTAGTAGGCCACTTCCGGATTGGAGAAATCCGTTTCGCCCCGGGATTCGATCTCCCCGATTCCCGTTCCCAGCACCACGCCCAGGGGCAAGGGCTCTCCGTTCTCCGTGGCCTCCACCGAAACCTTGAGGTCGTAGCCTTCTTTCGGAACCGAGATGGTCTTTCGCACCTGCAGCCCGTCGGCTCGGTATTCAAAGGTCAGGTCCGCCGGTCCGGTCAGATGGTTGGCAGTCGTCCCCGCGATTTCATAGACGGCATCTCCCAGGCGTGCTTCCAGCCGGCGATTGGAGCTGGTCAGGGAAAGCGGTCGCGGAAAATCCGCCGGCAGGATCTGCGGGACGAGCTCCAGTGGCTCCTGGTTGCGGCCGGTATATTTCTTCAGTTTGGCCCCGACCAACACACCACCCCTGGAACTGAAACGCAGAATGAGCGCATCGTTCTCTGCCGTGACGAAGCGGACATTCGCCTGAGTTGCCGGCGTCCCCTCTGCGGCGGGCGCAGCGGGAGGTTCGGCCTCGGCCACCCGGGGCGGTCGAGTCGCTCGCGGGGTCGGCGTGTTTTCGGGCGCCGTCTGCTGAGTGGCAGCTTCCTCGGGCGGCGAGGGGAAGAATCTCTGATAGAGGTACGGGGTGCCGAACAGGATCGCGATCGACAAGAGGATGGCGATCAGCAATCTTCGCTCGATTTCGGCGTCTTCCTGGCTTCTCATAATTCCGCGCAATTCGGATGGTTAGGGTACGGGATCGACACCGCCCGGATTCCAGGGATGGCAGCGCAGAATGCGCTTTGCCCCCAGCCAGCAGCCGGTCAGTAGGCCGTACTTCTCAATTGCCTGATACGTGTATTCCGAACAGGAAGGGTAGAAACGGCACGAAGGCGGCAGCCACGGAGAGATGAAACGCTGGTATCCCCGGATCAGGATTCCAGCGGCTCTTGCCAGCCAGCGGCCCATTCCTCACTCCATTTACCTGCCAACCTGAGAAACTCCTCTTCCAGCGCACAAAAAGTCGCTCCCACAGCGGAGCGTCTGGCGTTGAGGACCAGGTCACAGGGCGGGTTCAAACGGTCTTTGTTATGTCGAAAAATCTCCCGCAGGCGACGCTTGACTCGATTCCTGTCGACCGGGCCGCCGACCCGGCGTGAAACAGTCAAACCCAAACGGCTGTACGGCAACTGATTGAGCAGGAAATAGGCGTAGAAGAAGGAACCCCCGAACTTCTCCCCCTGTGCATAGACCCCGAGAAACTGCGGTCGCTTGCGGAGTCTTTCTTCCCGGCGGAAGCAGTGGTCGCCTCTACCCACTCACTGACAGCCTTTTTCTACCCTTTGCACGCCTTCTCTGAAGAACGAGCCGACCCGCCTTTGAGTGCATCCGGGATCGGAAGCCGTGCGTCTTTCGCCGATGACGATTATTCGGTTGAAAAGTCCTTTTCATGACTTTGCCTCATTCGCGGTAAAGAGCCAGATAGTACCAGCATTCGAACTTTCGGATCAACTCGTCCCGCCCCCGTCCGGGCCCTCCTCGTCCACCTCCGGCCAGACCCTCCGTTGGACCTCGCGGGTCCGTCTGACGTTCTCTTCGAAACTCAAGTCTTCCTCACCGCGATGTTGACCGGAAGGAAAATACGCCTGGCCGTACATCCGATGTGCCTCCGTTCGCAGGTGCAGCAACATCTGATGCGCCGAGCGCTGCCTGCGCTCTTCCCGCAGCAGTCCCAGATCCACGGGTCCCACCGTGATCTTCTCCCCGTCCCCGGGTGTCGCCTGCGCCACGATCCGGCCATCATAGTCCACGATCATGCTCCCCCCCGGCCAGGAGAAAGGCGGGTAGTGCCGCAGACTCGCCGCCTGGTTCGCCGCAACCACATAGGCGGTATTCTCCAGAGCCCGACACCGGTTGACGACAGTCCACCAGTCATTCGGCGCCGTAGCACCCCAGGGGTCCATGTACGCCGAGACCCGGATCAGCACTTCCGCACCATTGGCCGTCAACTGCCGCAGGCTCTCGGGAAAGAGCCAGTCATAGCAGATCGCCGCACCCAGATTGCCGATTTCCGTACTGGCCACGGGAAACAGCTCCTCTTCATAGTCCGGGATATCGTGCGGGCTGGTGTGGACCTCCCAGGGAAGCCACGGATAGACCTTTCGATATCGATGCAGGAGTCCCTCGGGCCCGACGAGACAACTGGTATTGAAAAGTGCCCCCGGGTATTTCTTGTCGACTTCGAGCATCGAGCCCATCTGGATGTACACCCCGAACTCCCGCGCTTTCTCGCACAAGCGCTCGGTGTGCCGGTTGGGGATCTCGACTCCCAGTTTCTCGCGCAATTCCTTGAGCGACTCGAACACCGGAGCGGCGTGCGAGAACTCCGGAAAGACCAGCAGCTTGACGGGGAGAAAAGGTTTATAGCCCGTGACCGCCAACTCCACCAATTCCGCGATGCGGGCGGTATTCTTCGCCATCTCGCGACGGTTCAACGGATTCTGGAGATCCGTCTGGATGGCTGCGGCGCTGTAGCAGAGCAGACTCACGACCCATTCCCCTTCCCGGTTTGGCCCCCGACTCCTGGCCTCCGACGGGCGCTAAATACCCCGCTTGGTGATGCTCTTGTCCCTCGGATAGCAGCCAAGGACCTCCATCAGATCAGTCAGTTCCTCGAGGTGACCCAGGGCTCTCTGCACCCGCGTTTCCTTCACATTTCCCAGAAAGTCGACATAGAACAGATACCGCCAGGCCTTTCCGGGAAACGGCCGCGACTCGATCTTGGTCAGATCGATATCGCGCAGCGCGAAGACACTGAGAGATTTGAACAGCGCACCCGCTTCGTTCCGATGGCTGAAGACGATCGAGGTCTTGTCACCATCCTGCGACACCCCTTCCTTCGACAAAAGCACGAAACGCGTGTAGTTGTCATCGCTATCCTGAATCGCCTCCATCAGGATCTCTCCACCGAACACTTCACTGGCCCGTCGTCCCGCAATGGCCGCATGATCCCGCAAGTCCCCATCGACGATCTCCTTGACACTCCCCGAGGTGTCATAGGTCGCTTCCGCCGTGAATTGCGGATACTGCTCGAGGAAGTGCTCGCACTGACCCAACGCGACCGGATGGGAGATGACGGTCTTCACATCCTCCAGGCGCACACCCGGCAGAACGATCAGGTTATGAACGATCGGCAGATAAAGCTCCCGATGGATCCGCAGCCCATGGCGACGCATCAGGTCGTAGTTGCGGTGGATGGAGCCCGTGAGCGTATTTTCCAGCGGCACCACAGCGGCCGCTACGTCTCCCCGACCCACGGCATTGAAGACTTCATCGAAATGGCGGAAACCGATGATTTCCGCGTCCCCGCCGAGCAAACGAAGCGCGGCTTCGTCACTGAAGGAGCCGACTTCGCCCTGGATCGCGATCTTCACTGGTCAATCCAATCGATCGAGTCTTTTCGGCGGCTGCACCGCCTTCGATCTTGCCCGCTGCAAAGCTGTGGCGGAGGTACATGGGAATCGAACCCACCAACCCCTGCTCACACAAGGATTCGACTGGTTTTGAAGACCAGGCCCGTCACCAGACGAGAAGTACCTCCGCGCGGATTATACATCCCTTGCTCGCGGGCTTCCGAGTTCTAAGAATTCCCTGAAACGGTTCTTTCTATTCGTAGTAGAAGTATTGTCTGTGGAATTGTGAATCTCCCCGGAACTGACTGACAGGACAGGACGTGGCGGTATCGCCAGATGGTGGATCGAGCCCGCGCGGCCGTGGATCGTCAGGTCGGCTGAGCGCGCCTCGACCGATTCACCGCTAATTCACAGGGGGCTTCAGTGGATGGCGTGCATGGATGGGGGAAGTTCTTCTTCCCAAGCGGGTTCCATTCCAGCGGGTTTGTGCATGGTGGGCGATCTAGCCTCTCGGCCACAGGCTTGGATATACTCCTGCGTCTGGATGTTGGTCATTGTGAATCCGCGGGCGGGACGGGGTGCGGGCACGAGAAAGCTGCCCGTGCTTCGCCAGGAATTGCGTTCCCGCCATATGGAATCACGAATTGTGGTGACCACCGGGCCGGGTCACGCGAGAGAACTCGCCCGGAGCGCCCTGGCGGAGGGTGAGACCTGTGTTGTGGCGGTAGGCGGTGACGGAACGGTTTCCGAAGTCGCCGGCAGCCTGGCCGGCACGGCCGCATGTCTCGGTATCATCGCCGTGGGGACGGGCAACGATTTGGCCCGGACTCTCGGCTTACCGCGCGGCCGGATCGACCGCGCGCTGGAGGTAATTGGGGAGAAGCGAACGCGTCAGGTGGATCTCGGTCGTGTCGGGGACAGGTACTTCGTTTCGCTGCTGGGAGTCGGGTTCCCCGCCGTGGTCGCGGCCGGTGCCAACCGGATGCGCTACTTGACCGGCACGGCGGCCTTTCTTCTTTCGGTGTTGCGCTGCATTCACCGGATGCGCCCCGCGTCAGTCAGGCTCCTCATGGACGGCCGTGAGATGGAGCGAGAATGTACGTCAATCCTGGTGCAGAATACTCCGTATACTGGCGGGGGTCTCCGGATTGCGCCCGGCGCCAGACTGGATGACGGACAGTTGGATGTGGTAGTGGTCGACGATATCGGCAGGCTGGACCTCGTGTGGAATCTGCCCAAGGTGTATTCGGGCAGACATCTCGGGCATCCTCGCTTCAGTGTTTTCCGGTGCCGAACCGTGGAAATCGATGCGAGTCCGGTGCTCGAGAAGACATTGGATGGAGACGCATTCGGGCGGACCCCGGTGAAAGCCGAGATCTGTCCGCGTGCCCTGACCGTCATCGCCCGCCCGCCCGGAGTATCAGAGCATGATTAGGGAGTTTCTGAGCGAGAAGACCATTCTGATCACCGGTGCTACCGGCTTTCTGGGTCAGCCGCTGGTCGAGAAGATCCTCTGGTCCGTTCCGGACATTCGACGGATTTACGTCCTGATCCGGCCCAAGCGGCACTTCGGCGGAGGCCAAATCTCGGCCCAGGAACGGCTGGAAAAGGAGTTGTATCGCTCGAGCGTGTTCGATCGCCTGCAGATGCGTCACCAGGAGGGGTTCTGGGAGTTCCTCCAGGAGAAACTGCAGGCCGTGCCGGGCGACATTTCCCAGGAAGACCTCGGTCTCGACCCGGAGCTGTTGCAGCGCCTGCGGGGCGAAATCGACATCGTCATCAACAGTGCCGCCGTCGTCTCCTTCGATGCGCCCCTCGACCAGTCGCTGGAACTGAATGTGTTCGGGGCCCGGCGGACCGCCGAGTTCGCGGCCTCCTGCCGCCGGGCCTTGCTGATCCACGTGTCGACGGCCTACGTCTGCGGCGCGGCCACGGGGACCGTCATGGAGACCGTCCACCACGCCGCGGCGGGTGCCCAGAAGCAGGAAGCCTTCCCCACCCGTGCATTCAGCGACCCGGAAGCGGACATCCGGGAGATTCAGAGGCTGGTGGAAAAGGTCCGTCAGGAGGCGGAGAAGCCGGAGCTGCGGCGCCAGTTCGCCCAGGCCTTTTTGAAGCGCAAGTCGAAGGGACGTCGCCGCGTCAAGCGATCCGTCGAGATCGCCAACCTGCGCAGGCGATGGCTGGAAAACCGCCTGGCCGAGGAAGGCATGCGCTGGGCCCGGGAACGAGGCTGGAACGATACCTACACCTACACCAAAGCCCTGGGCGAACAGATGGTCTTGCGCTGCCGCGGCGACATGCCGACGGCCATCCTTCGCCCGTCCGTGATCGAGAGCAGCCTGTCGGAGCCGAGCCCGGGCTGGCTGGACGGACTGCGCATGGCCGACCCGCTCATCGTCGCCATCGGCAAGGGGCGCCTGAGGTCCTTACCCCTGAATCGCGAGGTCAGCCTCGACCTCGTGCCCGTGGACATGGTCGTCAATGCTCTCCTGGCGTTGATCCCCCGCGTCGTTCAGTCTGGAGAGGTCGAGATCGCCCAGGTGGCGACATCGTCCCGCAACCCCATCACGCTCGGCCAGCTCTACGAGTTGATCTTCCAGTACTTCCACGGGAACCCCATGCTCGATCGGGAGGGCCGGCCCATTCAGCTGAAGCGCCTGCGCTTTCCGAGCCCCACGAGCTTCCGGCTGCAACACCGCTTGAAGGCGGTGCCCCTGCGGACGGCCGAACGCACCCTGGAAAGACTCCCCACCTTCGATGCCACGCAACGGGTCAAGCGTCGTGTCTCCGCGACCAAGGTGGCGCATCAGAAACTCTACTACTACGGCGAGCTTTACGAACCCTACCTGAATCTCGACTGCGCCTTTTCGGTGGATCGGACGCTGAAGCTGTATGCGGGCCTGGATCCGGAAGACAAGGCGGAGTTCAACTTCGACGTGACCCGCCTCAACTGGCGCCACTACGTCCAGAATGTCCACATCCCGGGGGTCAAGAAGTACATCCTCAAGATGGAGGGGGTGGGCTCGCTGGAACTCCCCGAGGATTCTTCCGACGCTGAATTCCCGCGCACCATTCCGGAACTTCTCACCCGGGCGGCGCGGCGGCTGCCGGACCACGTGGGCCTCCAGATCAAACGCAAGGGCCAGTGGACCCGGTACACCTACCATGAGATCGAGGAAGCGGCCGGAGAGATCGCCGGCCGGCTGTACGCCCTTGGTCTGCGTCAGGGTGACCGGGTGATCCTGTTTTCCGAGAATCAGCCCGAATGGGGCATCAGTTATTTCGGTGCTTCGAAGCTGGGACTGGTCGTCGTACCGCTCGATTCGCAGACCTGGCACCGGGAGGTCTGGTCCGTCGCGGAGTTCACCGAAGCCCGGGCCCTGCTCGTCTCGGAGAAATGCCTCGACCGGCTGACGACGGAGGAACTCGAGACCAATGAGGCGGCCTCCACGCCGCGCCTCCTGGTCAACGTGAACCAGTTCTGCCGCCCCTTCGCCCGGGAGGACTGTCCACGCAGTTCGGGAATGACCCTCGAGGAGCCGCTGCCGGCCGCTCCGGCGGTGGAACTGGAGCCGACGGCGCCGGCCTCCATCATCTTCACCACCGGTACCGCGGCCGATCCCAAGGGGGCGATCCTGAGTCACCGCTCCTTCCTGAACAACCTGCGGGGAGTCAACCACTACCTTTCGGTCTCCGAGCGTGACCAGTTGCTGTCGGTGCTGCCCCTGTATCACGCCCTGGAATTCAGCTGCGGCTTTCTGATGGCCGTCCACCGGGGGGCGACCGTGACCTATGTGCAGTCGCTCAAGCCCCGGGTCATCCTGGAGACCATGCGCGAGACAGGCACCACGTGCCTTCTGGGAGTCCCGACGCTGTTCGCGCTGATCCGGGAGGATGTGGAGCGGCGCATTCTGAAGGTGTCCAAATCGGCGCTGAAGGGAAACCTCCTGCGTACGTCGAAGCGGCTCAGCCAGTCGGTGGAGGAGACCTTCGGCCGGAACATCGGCCGAAAGCTGTTTGCGCGGGTCTACCGTGAGTTCGGCGGACACGTCCGGGTCTTCGTCAGCGGCGGATCGGCCCTCGGCCGCGAGCTCTATCGGGACTTCAACGCCATGGGCCTGCCGATCTACGAAGGCTACGGATTGACCGAAACGGCGCCGGTGCTGACCGTCAATCCGCTCCACCGCAGCCGCGAGGGATCCGCGGGCAAGCCGTTGCCCGGCGTGGAGCTGCGTCTGTTCCGGCCGGATCAGGACGGGGTCGGGGAGATCATCGTCCGCACGCCGAGCCTCATGCAGGGGTACTATGAAAACCCCGCCGCAACGGAGGCCGTCATGAGGGACGGCTGGTTCCACACCGGCGATCTCGGCTGGGTGGACGCCGACGGGTACGTCTACATCACCGGTCGCTGCAAGGACGTGATCGTGACCGGTGCCGGCAAGAACGTCTATCCATCGGATCTGGAGGCCATCTACCGGACGCTTCCCTCGATTCGGCAGATCTGCGTCCTGGGCATCAAAAGCGGCCTGACCGAAGACGTTCACGCCGTGATCGTGCCCGACGAGCAGGGGATCACGGACGGGGCGGACGCCAAGAAAGCCATTCAGAAAGAGATCCAGGAAATCTCAAAGGAGCTGCCCAGCTATCAGCGGCTGCAGCAGGTGCACCTCTGGTCCAAGGAGCTGCCGACGAACGGGGACGGCCGTCTCAACCGGACCGCCATTCGCGAATGGGTACAGGACCGGCTCGACGGATCGTCTCGAGACGAGGCGCCGCGCGCCTCGAAGGGGGCCAACCGTCGGGAGTCGCTCTACAGTGAGCTCAGCCGGCTCTCCGGTGTCGAGATCGAGGAGATCACCGAAGACACCAATCTCTACACGGATCTCGGGCTCGACTCGCTGATGGCCGTCGAAGTGCTGCTCTTCATCGAACGGCAGTTCGGTGTGACCGTGCCCGACGAGCGGATCGCCGGTTTTCAGACCGTGGGCGACGTCCTCGACGAGTTGCGGCGCCGGGGCTATGGAGAACGTCCGGCCGCCTCCGCCCGACGCCGGGACTATCGCTCGGGTCTGGCCTACTCGGATCGGCCCATCGTCGACCGCGCCGTCATGCGTACGAGCTTCGCCGCCCTGCGCGAGCTTTTCACTCGCTACTTCCAGCTGACGATCTCCAACGAAAGAAAGGTCCCAAAAGCGGGGGCCTACATCATCGCCGCGAATCACTCGAGCCATCTTGACTCGGGTGCCGTAATCTCCGCTCTCAGTCTGGCTCTGGGAATCCGCAACGCCCAGCGGATCCATGTCATTGGGGCCCGTGACTATTTCTTCGACTCACCCCTGAAGGGATGGATCTTCAGCACCTGTCTCAACGTCGTCCCCATCGAGCGGGACGAGATCGGCCTCTCCGGTCTGCGCATGGTGGGCTCCATTCTCTCCCGGGGAGAGCCGGTGCTGATCTTTCCCGAGGGGACGCGGAGCCGAAGCGGGAATCTGCAGGAATTCAAACCCGGGGTGGGCCTGATCGCCTGGGAATACCAGGCCCCCATCGTGCCCGCCTACATCGCGGGTGCTTTCAAGGCTCTTCCCTCCGGGCAGACGCTTCCCAAGCGGCATCCCATCGAGGTTCGGTTCGGCGACGTCGTCGATGTCTCCGCCTATGCCGAACTGTCGCAGACTGCCTCTCCCGACGAGGTCTATCGCAGGATTGCGGGCGATCTGAGAAAGGCGATCGTGGACCTGGCGGAAGGAAAGGTCTGAGATTTGAGAGTTGAGATTTGACGATTTACGATTTGGGGCGACGGACAGGTTCAATACTGACTCACGTGGACCGAGAAGTGATCATGGAGCAGAGCTCAGCCTGTGCGCGTCTCCAAATCGTAAATCTCAAATCTCAACTCTCAAATCCCAGCCCCCCCTCCTGCCGCTTGCCTGAGGATCTCCGGCGAAATGTTTCCGCCGCTGAGAACGCAGACCGTCCCTTCGGCCGGGATGTGACCTTCCCGGACCGCCGCCAGGGTGACGGCGCCGGAAGGTTCGACCACCAGGTGTTCGGCGTGGAGCAGCTCGGCGACGGCCGCCAGAATCGATGGCTCGCTCACCGTCACGACCCCGGCCGCATGTTCGAGCAGGATGGGAAAGGTCAACGACCCCGGCTCGGTGACCATGAGGCCGTCGGCAATGGTCTGAGCCCGATCGATCCGAATTCGTTGACGCGCCTGAAAGGAACGGGCCGCCGCGTCCGAACCCTCCGCCTGCACCCCCCAGACCCGGACCTCGGGGCGCAGCTGCGACAGGGCGGTCAGAATTCCGGAGACGAGTCCGCCGCCGCTGACCGGAACCACCACGTTGCGCAGATGGGGACACTGCTCGGCGATCTCGGCGCCCAGGGTGGCGTTCCCCAGGATGGCATGAGGATGGTTGAAGGGATGGATCGCGGTCCGACCCTCTTCCTGGCGGATCCGGTCGACCGTCTCGGCCCGGGCCTCGAAGCGATCCTCACAGCGCACGATCTCCGCTCCCAGTTCCCGTGTCCGGCGCGCCTTGAGCGGGCTGGCCGAGTGCATCATGACGATCTTGGCGGAAACGCCCAGCCGCTTCGAGGCATAGGCGGCGCCCAGGGCGAAATTCCCCGAACTCGAGGTCACGATCCCCCGGCGCCGCTCCTCCGGGCTGAGTCGGTTCAGCTGGAGAAAGGCGGGACGGATCTTGAAGGACCCCGTCACCTGCAGGCTCTCGGGTTTGAAGTAAAGTCCGCTTCCGGACTGGGATTGGAGGACGGGAGTCTCGAACAGGACGGGAGCCAGTTCCCGGCGTGCCTGGCCGATTTCCTCCGGGGAGAATTGAAACTCTTTCATCAAGGGCTCCGTCTAAGGGTTAGTTCTCTTCATTTCATCGAGTCGAAGGAAAGGTCCGCTCTTCCATGGGACAACGACTGCGCGATTTCCGCAAGCTCCTTATTTCGGGGACCCTGCTGGCAGGTCTGGTCGCCTGCAGCAGCGCCTCCGCGGCCCCGGCTGCCGCCCGCCCGGCCCCACCGCCCGCCGAACAGGCGTCGCAGTCGAAGCCGGAGCCCCCGGCCGAGGAACCGGCGAACCCTCCCGCCCCGCCCCGCGAACGCAGCCCCGAACTGGTGATTCCGCCGCCCCCGCCGCTGCCGGGCCCGGCCCGCCAGGCCCCTCCCGTTTCGGCCACGGCCCGCCCCGCCCCGCCGTCCGCCGCCCCGGCACCCTCGTCCGAAATCGTCCTGCCCGAAGGGACGGTGATCGAGGTGCGGCTGGCCGAACGGTTGAGCAGCGCGACGAACCGTGTGGGCGATCACTTCGACAGCATCCTGGACCGAGATATCAAGAACGGGCAGGGTGAGGTCATCGTGCCGAAGGGAACGACCGTCCAGGGCACCATCGTGGACGCTGCCGAACCCGGCCGGGTGAAGGGTCGCGCCAGCCTGACCTTCCGGCTCGAGCGCCTGGAACTGGGCCACCACGACGTGGACATCACCACCAACGAGATTTCCATCGAGGCCGAGAGCGGAAAAGCCGATGACGCCAAACGAGTGGGCATCGGGGCGGCCGTCGGCGCGACCGTCGGCGCGATCTTCGGCGGACGGCGCGGCGCGGCCGTGGGAGGCGCCACGGGCGCCGGCGGCAGTGCGGCCCGGGTGCTTCTGACCAAAGGAAGACAGGTCGTCATCGACCGCGAGCGCCTGTTCAGTTTTCGCCTCGAACAGGATGTGGCGCTGCCCGAGCACTAGGACACGGATTCCGTTCGGTCCGGTTCCGAACCGGCGCCAGGATACCGCCGGGACGGACACCGCGAGGGGAGTCGGCTCCCGCGCCGATTTCGGGGAGGTCCGGGAGGGGGCGGCAGAGGTCGGCCGGAACTTGCGCCCGCCGGGTGGAATCGCCTAAACTTCAAGCTTGCTCCGCGCGGAGAGGTGCTGGAGTGGTCGAACAGGGCTGCCTGCTAAGCAGTTGTACCGAGAAATCGGTACCGAGGGTTCGAATCCCTCCCTCTCCGCCAGCCTTCCCTCGTTCTTACTTCTGTTGTTTGACCGCGCGACCGATGAGGCGACGGACGACGCCTGGGGCGACGAGCTTCAGCCAGGGCAGGGCTCCCAGCTTCGAAGGGATGTAGAGTTTTCGCTTGCCCCGCTCGAGGGCCTTCAGAATCAGCCGGGAGCACTCTTCCACGGAGACGGATTCGCCGCTGTGCTTGCGAGGCGTCTGCTTGTCCGCCGGATCGGGGCCGAGGGCGTTGGCCCGGAGGTTGGTGCCGCGGATCCAGCCGGGCATGACCGTCAGAAAGCGGATCTCCCCTTCGAGCTCGCACTCGAGGCCGTCCAGGAATCCGTTCAGGGCGTGCTTGGCCGCCCCGTAGCCGCTGTGGTTGGGAAGCGCCACTTCCGCCTGGAGCGAGGAGATGGCCACGATCCAGCCACGGCTTTCCCGCAACGCCGGCAGCGCCGCGTGCACGCAGTAGACGGCGCCCAGGTAATTGACGGCGATCAGGCGTTCGAACAGGGAGAGATCCTCGATCTCGTCGAAGCGGGCCCACATGCTGATGCCGGCGCACAGGACCAGGTAGTCGATTCGACCGAAGGCCCCCAGGGCGCCCTGGATCAGTTGGGCGCACTGTTCGGGCTGCGTCACGTCGAGCACTCCGAGGGCCAGGCGGCTCCCCGGGTGGGCCTCGGAGACCAGCCGCCGGGTTTCCTCGAGTCCCTCCGAATCCCGGTCGCCGAGGGCCAGCGCACACCCCTGAGCGGCCAGATCGAGGGCCAGACGGCGCCCCAAGCCGGAGCCGGCTCCCGTAATCACAGCGACGAGTGAGCGATGGTCAGTCATCGACGTCAGTCCCGCGAGGGTCCCGAACCGATCCGGCGCGGCGGCCCGAAAAGGCGATCCCGGTCTCAATCGGCAAAGACATTATTGCGAATGCCGAAGACATTTTGCGGATCGGCCGACTCCTTGACGGCTTTCAGCAGGTCGATGGCCGCCGGAGTCATGATCTGAGGAACGAATTCCTTGCGGAGCTTGCCCACGCCGTGGTGATGCGAGATCGAGCCGCCGTTGTCGAGAATCGTCTGGCGCAGGGATTTCTCGATGCGGCCGAAGACGACTTCGGGCTGCTCGACGCCCCGGGTATACAGGCCGTACATGAAATAGATGCAGACACCGGTGTGATACAGCTGGGTGACCCGGTAGGAAACGTAGAACTTGCCCGGAAGTCGCTGGGCTTTCTGCTGTTCGGCCGCCTTCTCCTCGACGGCCCGGCAGACCTGGTGGATCTTGGACCAGGGCACGGAAGTCTCGAAAGTCTCGCCGATGACGTGGAAGCGGGCCACGAAATCACGGATGTACGCGATGGCATAGGTCAGCATGTAGCCTCGACGGCCGGCGTCCGAGCCGGCAGGGATCCCGTGATAACGCGCGGCCAGACGGTTGAGATGGCTTTGCTGGTACTCGACCTCCTCCCGCGTTCCCTCCATGACGATCGTGGCCGCCACCATCGTGTCGGGGTCGAAGCCGCGGATGCGGGTGACGTAGAACTTGGCCAGCTTCTCCTTGAGGACGTGGAAGCCCGACGACTGGCCCTTGAGCGCCATGCCGAACTTGAACTGGACATTGTCGACCAGGCGGATACTGGCCGGGATGAAATCGGTGCCCGCCAGCTGGCGCAGGAACTCGACGCCGAGCTTGAAGTTGGGAAACACGAGCGAGCCGTAGCGGGTCACCGCGGGCTGGGGAAAGATCTTGATGACGGCCTTGGTGATCAGACCGATCGTCCCTTCGCTTCCGAAGATCAGGAGCTGGGGCTGCATCCCCATGGAGACGCGGGGCAGCGGCTCACGGTGCTCGACGACCCCGCTCGGGGTCACCAGCGTGATCTGCTCGACGAGCTGCTCGATGTTTCCGTAGCGATTCTTCTTCATGCCGCTGGCGTTGGTCGCGATCCAGCCTCCCAGCGTGGACAGTTCGATACTGTCGGGTTCGTGACCGGAGGTGAGACCCTGCTGGCGCAGCCGCTCCTCCAGATCCATCCCCACGATCCCGGCCTGCACGCAGGCCCGCATGTTCTCCCTGTCGATCCACTCGATCTGATTCATTCGGTGCATGTCGACGGAGACGATCATGCGGGTCTCGGAAGCGGGCAGGGTCAGGGCACTGCTGACGCTGGTGCCGCCTCCGTAGGGGACCAGGCAGACATCGTGTTGGGAGGCCAGTTCGACCAGGCGCCGGACATCCTCTTCCGATTCGGGATAGAAGACCATGTCGGCAAAGCGTTGCAGGCGGTCGTACAGGACCCGATACACCTCGTCGGTCGTGGTCTGCCCGTGGCTGTGGAGCAGACGATCGCCCTTCTCCCAGGAGATCTGGCCGGAGTGGAAGGCCTCCTCCAGGGCGACACAGAAAGCCTCGTTGCGCACGGACGGCGCCACGAACTTGTCCTCGATTTCCTCGTTGAGGTCTTGCAGGTCCAGCCGGATACCCAGGACCTCTTCCACATAGGGCAGAAAGTGGTGCATCCGGTATCCGGAGAGGAGATAGCGATTTCCGATCAGTTCGACGGTGCGGTCGTCGTGAACGACGAATTCGGTATCGGCAAAACCCCACTTGTGTCCCCATGGAGTGGGATCCAGCTTCGGGGCGCTTTGGTCCGGCTGTTCAGACATGACGGTATTCCCTCCTGAAGATCAGGCGCCGATTCTATTGAGCGCTCCGAAGCGAGTCAATCCGCGGGCCCGGCGGAGGCGCCCGCACATCCTCGCCGAGGCGGCCGGCGCGGCCCGCCGGGGATCACCGACCCGCGCCGCGTTGCATCGCCAGGGACTGTGCAGTAATCTGCAGCGACTCGAATCTGGAGGCCGGCCCGGGGGGTATGCCCGAATCCGCGGGCCGCGGCAAACCGAAAGCGGGAGCCCGCTCCCGCACTTCCGGGGGTGCCCTCGGCGCCAAAGAGGAGGACTCGGGTGGGAGATGTGTCGCCCGTCTATTTCTGGACGATCCTGGTATACCTGTTGATCCTGGTCGGCGTTGGAGTCCGCAGCACGCTCGGGGTCTCGACGCAGGAGGACTTTTCCGTCGCGGGCCGGAAACTGAATACCTTCGTGCTGTTCGGGACGATGCTGGCCACCTGGATCGGGACCGGCAGCATCTTCGGCAACGCCGAAAAGACCTACGCCGTCGGAATCGCGGCCTTCATTCTGCCCCTGGGCTCGCTCTTCGGGATCTGGGTGCTGAGCCGCCTCGCCGGCCGGGCCCGTTCGATGCGCCAGATCACGATTCAGGATCTGCTGGAGACCCGCTACAACGCCGCGGCACGACTTTGCGGGGTGGTCGCCCTCGTGCTGGCCTACACGACGATCGTGTCCTACCAGTATCGTGCCGCCGGAGCCGTCCTGAACCTCACCCTGCCGCAGCTGTCGTACGACCGGGCCGTCGTGGTCGTCGCCGTGTTCATCATCCTCTACACGGCCCTGGCCGGCATGCTCTCGCTGGCCTACATCGGCGTCATCCAGGGAGTGACCATGATCTTCGGCATTGCGCTGACGCTGCCCGTCTTTTTCTACGAGGCCGGAGGTCTGGAAGGGATGCAGCAGACCCTGGGGGCTTCGCACATGGAGCCCTTCGGCCCCATCGGTCCGCTGGCGGCGGCGGGCCTGGTGTTGCCGCCCTTCCTGCTGGTGCTGGGGGACGCCAACATGTACCAGCGTTTCTTTTCGGCGCGCTCGGCCGGGATTGCGCGGCGCGCCGTCATCTGGATGCTCGCCGGGGTGGCCTTCATGGAATTGGCGATCATCGCCTCGGCCTGGGCGGCCAGCGCCCTGGAACCGAATCTCGAGATCCCGGGGCGCGTGATCGCCTTCGCCGCCCGCGACCATCTCCCCCGGGCGTTGGGCGCCCTGCTGCTCACGACGATCATGGCCATTGTGCTCTCGACGGCCGGAAGCTACCTGCTCGCGCCGGCAACGGCGGTCGTGCGGGACGTCTACCAGCGGTTCCTCAATCCGGGTGCGTCCGAGCGCTCGCTGGTCCTGCTGCTGCGCCTCACGGTGGTCTTTCTGGGTATCGTCGCCTATGCCATGTCGCAGCTTTCCGACGAGTTCCTTTCGGTGGCGCTGCTGGCCTACACGATCTATGGTGCGTCCATCACCCCGTCGCTGGTGGCGGCCTTCTTCTGGCGGAGGGCGACGGCACGCGGGGCCGTGGCATCGATCGTCTCCGGCACCGTCACGACGCTGCTCTGGCAGTGGCTCGGAGCCGCCGGCATCGATGCCGTGCTGCCGGCCATCGCGGTCTCGGTCCTGACGCTGGTGGTGGTCTCCCTGGCCGGCCGCCCCCCGGCCCCGGAGCAGGTCGCTCCGTTCTTCACGCCGGAACAGGGGGAGGGTTCAGAATTGAGATCTGAGATTTGAGATTTACGATTTGGGGGCGGGTTGGGGAATCCGGGCGGAGTTGAAGGGGCCGCTGAGGGCACGGACTGACACGGACTGACACGGACTTCACGGACTCCGTGCACGGACTTGCACGGACTCGTAAGGGTCAACGCGGGCTGTCCGTTACGGCAGGATCGATGACTGTCGCCCCGGACCCAAATCGTAAATCGCAAATCTCAGATCTCAAATCGAGAAACTTCCTCAGCTTTTCCAGCCGAATTCGCCGATGAGGGGGACGAAGGTACAGCGCTCCCGTCGCTCCTCGATGATGCCGCCGGGTGTCTTTTCGAGAACGCACAAGACCTGCGAGAACCCGTCGTCGACGGGGATGATGGCTCGTCCGCCCATTCGAAGCTGGGCGATGAGGGGGGCCGGTACCTCAGGAGCTCCGGCCGTGACCAGCACGCGATCGAAGGGGGCCTCCTCCGGCCAGCCCCGGGTACCGTCACCAATATGGACGGCCACGTCGTAGCCGAGTGTTTCGAGCACTTGACGCGCTCGCTCGCCCAGGATCGGAAGCCTTTCCACGGAAAAGACGCAGGCCCCCAGTTCGGCGAGGATCGCCGCCTGGTAACCCGAACCGGTCCCGATCTCCAGAACACGCAGGCCGGGACGGATCTCGGCCACCTCGGTCATGGCCGCCACCATGTAGGGCTGGCTGATGGTCTGGCCCTCTCCGATGGGCAAAGGAGAATCGCGATAGGCCTGACCACGGAACCGCGCCTGGACGAACTCGTGACGAGGCACCTTCAGAAAAGCTGCAAGGACGGCCGGATCGGAGATCCCCCTGCCCCTCAGCTGTTCTTCAACCATGTTCCAGCGAGCCGCCTCGAAATCGAGAGCCATGTCTGGGAAGCCTGCTCCCATCATAACTCGGAGTTGAACCCCGGGAGAAACGGTTGACGCGCTCTGCAGCGCGCGAGACCCCGGGCCAGCAGGGACCGCAGGCGCCGATACTCTTCGGAGCCCAGGTTCCGGCGCCGCTGTCGAATCCGCTGGCGCAGTGCCTCGAATTCGGTCTCCGTGCGAGCGCCCGAAAGTTCCGCAAGCAGTCCGTAATAGGCCCGCGACATCTGTCCGGCGAATTCGGCGACGGCGGCGAAGGAGCGGCGATGCTCGGGGCAGGGACCGAGTCGCGCCAGGGCGGCCCGGTGGGCGTCGGTCGGATAGCCCTTGTGTTCGGCGAATCCGAATCCGGGATAGGTGCGGTCGAGGGACTCCATCAGGCGGTCCCTCTCCGTCTTCGCGATGATGGAGGCGGCCGCAATACTGTAGCTGCGCCGGTCTCCCCCGATGAGTCGGGTCTGCGGGATCGCCAGCCCGGGGATCTCCCGGCCGTCGACCAGCAGGTGATCGGGGGCGGGAGAGATGCCCGCCACGGCCCGTCGCATGGCCAGCAGTCCGGCATGGTAGATGTTGAGGCGATCGATCTCGGCCACTTCGGCCCGACCGACGGAAACCCAGGCCGCCGAGCGCCGGATCGCGTCCGCCAGCAGATCGCGGGCCGCGGGCGAGAGCTGCTTCGAGTCGTCGATCCCGGGAAGACAGATGTCGGGACGGAAGACCACGGCGGCGGCCACGACGGGACCGGCCAAGGGGCCCATGCCGGCCTCATCGACCCCCGCGATGAAGGAGGCGCCCCCTTCCCAGTGTTGCCGCTCGAATTCGAGCATCCTGTGGATCCGCTCGCGCTCCGCCCTTTGGCGCTCGCGCACTCGATCCAGACGCCGGCCCAGGGTGCGGACGCCCCGGCGGGGATCCTCGTGCAGGCGACCGATCCAAACCGCCGGCAAGTCTGGGCCGTGACGGCGAATCCAGGAGTCCAGCTGCGCCACGGAGAGAGTCCCCGGATCGGGCAGAGCCCCCGGTTGGGGCGCCTCCGGGCGCTGCCCGCTCATGACGCGAGGTTCTCCTCGGACAAGAACATCAGGTTCCCGAAGGCCGCCGGCACGTGAAAATCGGGCTCCCGAGTGAACGTGGGCCTCCAGGCGAAGTAGCGGCGCTCGGGATGAACTCCGGAGATGCGGAAGAGGTTGAGTCGCCACACCTCACCCTCCTCGGGCGGCTTGAGCCCGGGGAATCGTGTCAACATCGCCTCGAAGGGAAGACGCAACCGCATGTCCCAGCGTTTGGCCGAGCGATCCAGTTGAACGTCGACGGTCAGCCGGGAACGCCAGCTCCAGTCGATTCGGGTGCGGGGCTCGAAGACGAATAGATCCAGCCATTGGCCGAGCGGTCCGACCTCGACCTCGAAGTAGCCGGAACACCCCCTGGGGCGCAGAAACAGCTCGACGACGTCATGTTCCCACAGGCGGGCCGTCGGTCCTGCCGGCCCCAGCCGCTCGTCCACGCTCAGTTCGTCGAAGGTGCACACGAAGTGAAAATGGAGCGCGTCCTTGTCCCAGGTCGAAGCCACGCGGGTGCTTTCCCGGCCGCGCACGGCCTGGTCCGGGTAATGGCCGTTCCAGAGACGGTCCACCCAGGCGATCCTCCCAGGGTCCAGGACCGTCGAACTCCCGTTTCGGGGAACGCCGGAATCGGGCTCCGCGGCAAAAGTGAACAGAGCGTTTTGAGGCATATCGGCCCAACATTATAATTTGATCCAGTGAAAATCGAATCAGTAGGTTTGATTGGCGTCGGCCGGTTCGGGGAAATGGCCTATCGGTACCTCCGGGATCGGGTCGATCTGCGTGTCTATGACGAGAATCCGGAGCGGATCGAGGGCTATCCGGAAAGGGCCCCGCTGGAAGAAGTGTGCCGGGCCCAGGCGGTGCTCCTGTCGGTGCCGATTTCGGCCATGCAGGAAGTCTGCGGGCGGATCGCCCCGCTCCTCTCCGAGGGGCAGACGGTGATCGACACCTGCAGCGTCAAAAGCCGCCCCGTCGAGTGGATGCTCGAGATCCTGCCCGACGGCGTGGAGATTCTCGGCACCCATCCCCTGTTCGGTCCCGACAGCGGCAAGGAAGGCATTGGAGGACTCAAGATCGCCGTCTGTCCGATCCGCATCGGGCCCGAACGATACGAGGAGATCCGTCGCTTCCTGGAGAGTCTGGAACTGGTGGTGGTCGAGACGACACCGGCGGACCACGATCGGCAGATCGCGTTGAGCCAGGCCATCTTCCACCTGATCGCGCAAGCCATGCGCCGGCTCGACTGGGGTGCCAAACCGATCTCGACGCCGGGTCCGGACGCCTTCTACCGCCTCGTCAAATCAGTGCAACGGGATACCAGTCAGCTCTTTCTCGACATGGAGCGGGAGAACCCCTTCGCGGCCGAGTGTCGCAGGACGTTCATCGAAGAGATCCTGGCCATCGACCGGGAACTGAGGGAGTTGCGACAGAGCGAGGGGAACTGACACCGTCCCATCGCCCCGAAGTTTGTCGTCTATACTGTGCGGATGCAAGATCTGATCAGGCAGATGCTCGTCGAGCTGGGAGAGGATCCGGACCGGGAGGGGCTCGCCGACACGCCTCGGCGTGTCGATCAGGCCCTGCGCTTCCTGACCCGGGGGTATCAGCAGGACTTGCACGAAGTGCTCAACGGCGCTCTGTTCACCGTCGACTACGACGAGATGGTCATCGTGCGCGACATCGAAATGTACAGCCTGTGCGAGCATCACCTGCTTCCCTTCTTCGGGCGCTGCCATGTCGGATACCTGCCCCGCAACCACGTCATCGGGTTGAGCAAGATTCCCCGCATCGTGGACTTGCTGGCCCGGCGCCTCCAGGTCCAGGAGCGGCTGACCCAGCAGGTCGCCGAAACGATTCGCGATGCCATCAACCCGCGCGGTGTTGCCGTCGTCATCGAAGCTCAGCACCTGTGTATGATGATGAGGGGTGTTCAAAAGCGGAACAGCAAGATGATCACTTCAGCGATGCTCGGCAAGTTCCGTGAGGATCAGCGCTCGCGAATGGAGTTCCTGGATTTGGTGAGGTCGAAGTCGGATTGATGCAGCACTCGAGACGCAGCGCGTCCGGAGCGGGCGGTTGGTGCCTTCTTTTTCTCCTGCTGGCCTCACTGGGGTCATCGGGCCTGCTGGCCCAGGATCCGCAGGAGTCCCCGGAACAGCCCCAGGAGTCGATTCGCGTCAAGGTCAATCTGGTCACCCTTCGTTTCACGATTCGGGATTCCCAGGGCAACTTCGTCAACGATCTGCAGACCAGTGACTTCGAGGTTGCGGAAAACGGCCGCCCCCGCGACATCGCCTTCTTCGAACAGCCCCGCGAGAGGTCCGGCGACCCCCGGCCGCTCTGGCTGGCTTTTCTCCTCGACGTCAGCGGGAGCACCTTCGCCACTCGAGCGGAGGAGATCCTGGCGGCCCAGTCCTTTTTCGACAATGTCCACCAGTTCACGCGGGTCGGAATCTTTGGATTCACTGATAAGCTGTTGATTTTTCAGGACTTTACTTCGAATCGGAGTGAGGCTCTGCGGGCCTTCAGTGCGGCCAGGGCTCATCTGGGCAAGACCGCCATCTATACGACGATCGACTCGCTCGTCAATGACATGTCCCATCGGGCGGCGCCCGGTGATCGCAAGGTCATCATCGTGGTCTCGGACGGGATGGATGATGCCTACGCGCGGGCCGCGGCATCGGCGACCTTCGCCCGGGAGCACAAGACGCTCATCTACTCCATCTGGGTCCCGTCGGCGGCCCAGCTTTACGTCAGCCCCAGCGGCGGCGGCACGACCGTCGAAGCGGACCGGGCCGCCAAGCAACAGAGTTTTGCCCGGCTGGCCACGGGGACCGGCGGCAAGCATTACGGGGGGTTCGAATCGATCCTCGACTTCGACAACGTCCTGGCCGAAATCAATGACGAGCTGTTCGGGAACCTCTATTCCATCGGCTACTACACGGACGAGCCCTACCTCGAGCGGGAGGACCGGCGGATTTCCATCTCCGTGCTCCGTCCCGGAGTCGCCGTGCACGGCATCTTCGAGAAGGCGCCGGATCGGGTCGAGGCCAAGCGACGGTACATCGCAGCCCTCTTCGATTCCGACCCCGGGAAAGAGATTTCTGGCGGAGACGGGCGCTTCCGGGAGATTCCGGCCGATCTGGACGTGCTGCGACCGCGGGGCGAGCAGGAGCCGAGCCTGCCGTTTCGGCTCAAGGTCGGGTCCTTTTCCCTGGCTCGCGGGGACGGCGGGGGCGTGCACACGCAGTTCGGTCTGATCGGCCTGCTGACCGATCTCAACGGTCAGGAGGTGGCTCGGTTGCGGGAAGTCTTCCGGGCCCAGCTGAGTGCCGGCGACCTGAGGGACGGGCGGAGCATCATCTACAACAACCGCATCGTCGCTCCACCGGGCGACTACCTCTTCAAACTGGTCCTGCTCGAAATCCCCACCTGGAGAATGACGGTCCTCGAGCGACCGGTCCGCATCCTTCCGCTGAACAATTGAGTTCGATTGACGATTTCCGATTTGGGGGGCGAAGGGATCGATCTTGCCGTAACCGACAGCCCGCGTCGACCCTTACGAATCCGCGTAATTCCCTGCAAGTCCGTGGACGGGCAAGCGAAAATCGAAAATTTCAGATCACGAAGATCAGGCAGCGCTCGATTCCCGCCAGATCATGGCGGACCTCGACGAGGCGCCAGCGGTGTGCGTCGGCCAGGGCGGTGACGCAAGCGCGCTGGCCGGCGCCGATCTCGAGGACCAGCCGGCCGCCGTCATTCAGCAGCGGCGGAGCTTGTGCGAAGAGCTGCTCCTGGACCTCGAGGCCCGTCGCACCGGCATAGACTGCCTGGTGAGGTTCGTGGCGATCCACCTCCCGTGTGACCCTGGTGTCGCCCCGGCTCACATAGGGCGGGTTCGAGACGATCAGGTCGAAGCGGGGTTCGCCGCGCAGCGGCTCGAGCACCGAGCCAAGTCGAAAGTCGATCCGCCCGAGGACCCCATGACGGCGGGCGTTGTGGCGGGCCACCTCGAGCGCCCCCGGGCTGAGCTCGGTGGCGACGAGGGCGGCGTCCGTCCGCTCACAGGCGAGGGTGACGGCGATGCAGCCCGAGCCGGTCCCGACGTCTACGATACGGGGCGCCGGCAGCGCCTCCAGGAGATGGAGCGCCGTCTCCACGACCAGCTCCGTCTCGGGGCGTGGAATCAGGACCCGTTCGTCCACCTCGAAGGGGCGGCCGAAGAACTCCTGAAAGCCGAGCAGGTATTGGATCGGATAGTGGGAAGCGCGCCGCCGGACCCAGCCCTGAAAGCGACCGGTCTCCGCCTCGGACACGGACTGCTCGGGATGGGCCAGCAGAAAAGCCCGGTCGCGCTCGAGAACGCGCGCGAGCAAGATTTCAGCGTCTCGTCTGGGTTCCGCAACGGCGGCAGCCTCGAGCTGACGAACGGCCTCTCGAAGCAGCGTCGCAATAGAGCTCATGGGTTGGTGGAGGCAAGGTCAGGCGGCGTCCTGCTCCTTGAGCGCCTCGGCCTGGAAGTGGGTGACCAGAGCGTCCAGGATTTCGTCGAGATCGCCGGCCATGATGCTTTCGAGGCGGTGTAGGGTCAGGTTGATGCGGTGGTCCGTGACCCGGTTCTGGGGGTAGTTGTAGGTGCGGATCTTCTCGCTGCGATCACCCGATCCCACCATCGACCTCCGGCTCGCCGCGATCGCTTCCTGCTGTTCGCTCAAGGCTTTCTCGTACAGGCGCGACCGGAGCACCTTCATGGCCTTGGCCTTGTTCTTGATCTGGGACTTCTCGTCCTGGCAGGTCACGACCTCGCCCGTCGGCAGGTGGGTGATGCGCACGGCGGAATAAGTGGTGTTCACCGACTGGCCGCCCGGACCGGAGGAGCAATAGGTGTCGATGCGCAGATCATTCGGGTCGATGTCGACGTCCACCTCATCGACTTCGGGCAGCACCGCCACGGTGACGGCCGACGTATGCGTCCGTCCCTGAGCCTCGGTCGCGGGAACCCGCTGCACGCGGTGCACACCACTCTCGAAGCGCAACCGGCTGTACACTCGCTTGCCGCTGATGGAGGCGATGAGTTCCTTGAATCCTCCGACGGAGGAATAGGTGGCCGAGAGGATTTCCGTCTTCCAGCGCTTTTCCTCGGCATACCGGGCGTACATCCGGAACATATCCTGCGCGAACAGGGTCGCCTCGTCGCCCCCGGTTCCGGCCCGGATCTCCAGAATCACATCGCGCTCGTCGTTGGGATCCTTGGGCAGCAGGAGCAGGCGGAGTTGCTGCTCGCATTCGACGAAACGCTCTTCCAGCTCGGCGAGTTCCTCGCGGGCCATCTCCACGAGCTCGGGCTCACCATCCTCGGTCAGCAGCAGCCGCGTATCGGAAATGGATTGCCGAAGCGACTTGTACTCCCGATACTTCTCGACGATCTCCTCGAGCTCGGCTCGGGCCCGCGCCGTCTTCTGATAGCGCTTCTGATCGGAGACCACCTCCGGGTCGCCCAGCTGGCGCGAGAGGTCCTCGAATTTCTCTTCCAGAGAATCCAGTTTCTCCCACATCGGAGCACCCGCCGGATCAGTTCTTCCGATTCAGAATGTTCCCGAACTTGCGCTGGAAGCGCTCGATACGGCCGGCGGTATCGACGAATTTCTGCTTGCCGGTGAAAAAGGGATGGCAGCTGGAACAGATTTCGAGTCTCAGCTCACCGCCCCGGGTGGACCGAGTCTCCCACTCCGCGCCGCAGGCGCAACTCACTTTGACCGTTTCGTATTTAGGGTGAATCCCAGGTTTCATGACGACTTTCCTCAATCCAACAACGACTGCCCGGACGGAGCCCGACCGGAATTCGCAAAGAATCAAGTTTAGCAAAAAGGAAGGGATTTCGTCGATCCTGGAGGTGTGACCGCTTGACAAGCTATTGAACCAGAAGGTATAAGAGCTCTTTCGGAATTCTGGTGCGATCGGGACAACCCGACCGGCCGTCGGGTTGTGTGTTAATGGCATTGAAACCAGTCAGATTCTCCCCCACAGAGCGTACCCGTCCTTTTGCAGAATCGTGAGGGAGTTCTATGCTCGGCCAGGATTCGGGCCGTCCCAAAAAGGCCCGTTCAAAATTTTCTAGGAGGTTTTTGGTGAATGACGCAGACCGCTGAAAAGAAGGCAGGTAGCAAAGCGCAAACGGGAGGACCGGAATCGGCAAAACCGGTAATCGAACTGGAAGAGCCGGGAATGGATTTCGGAGCAATCCTGGATGCCTATGACAAGAGTCTTCAGGAGTTTGCCGAAGGCGAAGTCGTCAAAGGCAAGGTCCTGAAAGTCTCGGACGAGAACGTCGTTGTCGATGTGGGACTCAAGTCGGAGGGGGTGATCCCCGCCAGCGAGTTTCGCGGCGACAAGGGTGATGAGGCCCTGAAGCCCGGCGACGTCGTCGAGGTGCTCCTCGAGAGCATCGAAGCCGATGGGTCGGTCGTACTCTCCCGCGAAAAAGCGGAGAGGATGAAGATCTGGGACACCATCGAGAAGGCCTACGAGGACCAGTCCGTTCTCAAGGGCCGGGTCATCGAGCGGATCAAGGGCGGCTTGGCCGTGGACATCGGAGTCCGGGCCTTTTTGCCGGGTTCGCAGGTGGACATGCATCCGGTCCGCAACCTGGACAGTTTCAAGGGTGAGGAGATCGAAGTCCGGGTCATCAAGGTCAACAAGCGACGCGGGAACATCGTCCTGTCGCGGAAGGCTGTTCTGGAAGAGGAGTACTACCGCAAGAAGGAAGAAACGCTGAAGTCGCTGGAAGAGGGCAAGGTGGTCCAGGGGATCGTCAAGAACCTCACCGACTACGGTGCCTTCATCGACCTCGGCGGAATCGACGGTTTGCTGCACATCACCGATATGTCGTGGGGCCGGGTGAACCATCCTTCCGACCTGTTCAAGATTGGCGACGAGGTCGAGGTCAAGATTCTCAAGTTCGACCGGCTGGAAGAGAAGGTGTCGCTGGGCTACAAGCAGCTGAGCGATGATCCCTGGCTGACCGCCGGCGATCGTTACCACAAGGGGACGCGGGTCCAGACCCGGGTCGTCAGCGTCACCGACTACGGTGCCTTCGTCGAACTGGAAGAGGGGATCGAAGGCCTGATCCACATCTCAGAAATGAGTTGGAACAAGCGCCTGAAACATCCCTCGAAGATGGTCGAAGTCGGCGACGAGGTCGAGGCCGAGGTTTTGGACGTGGACGTTCAGAACCGCCGGATTTCCCTCGGCATGAAGCAGACGGAGCCCAACCCCTGGGATCAGGTGGAAGAAACCTATGCGATCAACTCGGTGGTGCGCGGCATCGTCCGCAACATCACCGATTTCGGCGCCTTCGTCGAAGTCGAGGAGGGGATCGAAGGGCTCGTCCACGTTTCGGATCTCAGCTGGACCAAGAAGATCAAGCATCCCTCCGAAGTCCTGCAGAAGGGTCAGGAAGTGGACGCGGTCGTCCTCAACGTCGATGCCGAGAATCAGCGCCTGTCGCTGGGAATCAAGCAGCTCCAGCCCGACCTCTGGGAGGAGTTCTTCTCCCGCCATCAGGTGGGAGACGTGATGCCGGGCAAGATCATCCGTCTGGCCAGCTTCGGTGCGTTCGTGGAGCTCGAGGAAGGAATCGAAGGCCTGTGCCACGTTTCCGAGCTGAGCACGCGACGAATCGAGAATCCGGAAGATGAATTCCAGGTCGGTCAGGAGATGGACTTCAAGATCATCAAGCTGAATCTGCTGGAACGCAAGATTGGTTTGTCCATCCGAGCGCTCTCCGAAGATGAGGGGGTTGAAGATCGCTGGACCTATACTCCAGAAGTCGCGACCACGTCGATCGGCGAGATCGCCGGCGCTCAACTCGGAGAGTTGAAGAAGAAGGCTGAACTCGCTAAGGGAGGCGCGCAAGATGACGAAAGCTGAGCTCGTCGACGGAGTTTCCAGAAGCTCCGGATTGAGCAAGAAGGATGCTGAAGTGATCGTGCAGACGGTCCTGGACAGCATCATCGATTCCCTGCGGAGCGGGGAGAAAGTGGAGCTGAGAGGGTTCGGGAGTTTCCGGCTGCGGGAGCGTGCCTCCCGGCAGGGCCGGAATCCGAAAACGGGGGCCAAGGTCCACGTTCCGGCCAAGAAGGTTCCGTACTTCAAGCCCGGCAAGGAATTGAAGGAACTGATCAATTCCTGAGAATGGACTATCTCTGGACTCCGTGGCGATTTCAATATCTGAAATCCGAATTGGGCAAGGGCGACTGTGTCTTCTGCAAGATTCTCGAAGACAGTCCTGCCAAGGACGTTGAGCACTTCGTCCTTGCCCACGGTCCTCGGAGTTTCCTGATTCTGAATCGCTTTCCCTACACTGCCGGCCACCTCATGGTGGTGCCCCGCCGCCATATTCCCACGTTGAACGACTCCGAGCCCGGTGAGCTCGAAGAAGTCATGAGCTGGGCCCGCCGCTGCGAAGCGGCTCTGCGCGAAGTCTACGCGCCCGAGGGCTTCAATGTCGGATTCAACATCGGCAGCTGTGCCGGAGCCGGCGTTGCCGGTCACCTGCATCTGCATATCGTTCCCCGCTGGACCGGGGACGCCAACCTGGTGTCCGTGATCGGCCAGACGCGCACGATTCCGGAGGAACTCGAAACAACCTTCCACAAACTCCGGCCGCTCCTCCAAAATCGGTAAAATCGACCGAAACCCCCCTTCGACAAGACCGCACTCCCGCAGACCGTCCCCTCGGCCCTCATAAGTCGCCGACTCCTTCTCAAATCCCACACGTACGCTCAGAGTCTCCCGAGGGAGTGCAGCGTAAGTGACTGTCAGGATGCGAAAACCTCAGATGGCAAGATTCTTCAATTGCGGAGGCCCTGTGTGCGTGTTAGCTTAAGCGCCTGTCAGTCAAGGCGACTTGATCACGCCAGTGCGGGGGGTCAGAGTTTTCCACAGTCTGTGGATGAAATGTGAATGGTTCAAGACCATTCGGCGGGATGATGTATTCCTCACGGGGGAGGCCCACGGTGATTTCCGCTCCAGATCAAGCCGTCGTGCGACGTCGTATCCAGTTGGAGGGACCGGGATCGAACATGCAGATTTGGGAGAAGGTGCTCGCGAAAGTCGCGGATAGGATCAGCGAACAAAACTTCGATGTGTGGTTCCGGCCGACTTCGCTGGCCAGCCACGACAGCCGGGAGAAACTCCTGCTGGTCTGGGTTCCCAATCGGCACTTTCAGTATTGGTTGGCGGAGAACTACCGCGATGTGATCTCGGCGGTTCTGCGCGAAATCGAACTGGGGGATCATGAAGTGCATTTCATCGTGACGGGCGAAGGCGAGGAAGGCGTGAAGCGAAACAACGGCCCTGCGACCCGTCCCGAAGGGGGTGCCCTTCGCGGCGGCTATAACGCATCGCTCAACGAGAAGTACAAGTTCGGGACGTTCGTGGTGGGTCGATCCAACCAGTTCGCCCACGCCGCCGCCATGGCGGTCGCCGAGCAACCCTCGTGTGCCTACAATCCGCTGTTCATTTACGGCGGTGTGGGTCTGGGCAAGACCCACCTGATGCATGCCATCGGACACCGCATTCTGCGCGACCACGCGGGGGCGAGGCTCAGCTACATGTCGTCCGAGCGTTTCATGAACGAGCTGATCCACTCGATCCGCTACGACAACATGATCCAGTTCCGCGAGAAGTACCGGAACATCGACGTCCTGCTGATGGACGACATCCAGTTTCTGGCCGGCAAGGAGCGGACCCAGGAGGAGTTCTTTCACACCTTCAACGCCCTCTACGACTCCCAGAAGCAGATCATCATCTCCAGCGATTCGCCGCCCAAGGAAATCCCGACGCTGGAGGAGCGGCTGCACAGCCGGTTCGAATGGGGACTGATCGCCGACATCCAGCCGCCCGACCTGGAAACCAAGATCGCCATTCTCCGCAAGAAGGCCGATGCTCAGGGCCTGGCGTTGCCGGACGACGTGGTCATCTTCATTGCGGGGAACATTCGCTCGAACATCCGGGAACTGGAGGGCGCGCTGGTCCGGCTCGTCGCCTACAGCAGCCTCACCGGAGAGAAGATCGATCTCACCCTCGCCCAGCGGGTGCTCAAGAACATTGCAGATAATCAGACCCGCGTGATTACAATTGACCAGATACAGAAAAGCGTGGCTGATCACTATTCGCTGAAAATCTCGGAGCTCAAGGCGAGGAACAACGCGCGCAGAGTCGCGGAGCCTCGCCAGCTGGCCATGTTCCTGAGCAAGGAGATGACGCAGAATTCGCTGTCCGAAATCGGCAAGGAGTTTGGCGGGAAGCATCATACGACGGTGCTTCATGCGATTCGCAAGGTCGACGAGATGCAGCGACGGGATCCGAAGCTCAAGGCCACGATCGAACGGCTGAAGGAAGGGATTCAATAGACGTTTTCCGCCGGGTCGGGCGTCAAGGGGGTGCTCCAGGTATGGATCTGACAATCCGCAAGGGTGAGCTTCTGAAGGAGTTGCAGTACGTGCAGGGTGTCGTCGAGCGCAAGACGACGGTGCCGATCCTGTCCAACCTCCTGCTCGAAACGACCGGGAACTCTCTGCTGATCACGGCGACCGACCTGGATGTCACGCTGCGCTGTTCCTGCCGCGCAGAGGTGAAGGTGAGCGGAGCTTTCACGGTCTCGGCGCGCAAACTCTTCGATATCGTGCGGCTGCTTCCCGAAGCGGACATCCACTTCAAGGCCACCACTGCGGACTGGGTGCAGGTGGTCTGCCAGCGCTCCAAGTTCAAGGTCGCGGGTCTGTCGAAGGAGAACTTCCCGGAAGTCCCGAGCGTGAAGGGCAAGAACCTGAGCCTGCCGGCCCGGGCGCTGCGCCACATGATTCCCCGTTGCGTGTTCGCCATTACGCAGGAGGAGTCCCGTTACACGCTGAACGGCGCCCTGCTGATCGTCCGGCCGGGGTCGATCACGCTGGTCACCACGGACGGGCATCGGCTGGCGTTCCTGAGCCACGCCTGTGACGTCGAAGGTGCCGACGGGGAGAGCCGCGTACTGGTGCCCAAGAAGACGCTCGTCGAGCTGAGCAAGCTGGCCACGGAAGATGCCGACACGATTCTCTTCGGGCATTCCGAGAACCACCTCTTCTTCAAAGTTGCCGACCGCCTGCTGGTCTCTCGGATTCTGAGCGGTCAGTTTCCCAACTTCGAAATGGTGATTCCGAAAGAAAACGAGCGTCGCGCCCGCATCGTCACCCTCGATCTCGTCGATGCCCTGCGGCGTGCCGCCGTCATGGCGGACGAACTCTCCCGGGCGGTGCGCTTCGGCCTGAAGGCCGATCAGCTCGAGCTCTCGGCGGCCAGCGCCGATATCGGGGAGGCATCGGAGACGGTGTCCGTGGAGTATTCCGACGAGCCCATGGAGATCGGATTCAACGCCAACTACCTGCTCGATTTCCTGACCACCCTCGACAGCGAGAAGGTCGACCTGTGGCTGAAGGATCGGGAAACACAGGGTCTGCTCAAGCCGGGCGAGGCGGGAGACTTCGAATACAGCTACGTCATCATGCCCATGAAGATCTGATCCCCAGATCTTGTGGTGACGTCCAAATTGGCCCCCAACATGTGGCCCTCCAGCCCGCTGACGATCAGTCCTTTGTGTTATAATTCAAGGGTTTCGGGACTCAGGAGAGGCTCTCCGGAGGTCGGCTAACTGAGCTTCGGATCCCCTGCTCAGATTTCGCCCTCGATGGCCCCGCCTGTCGCGACGGGACGGGTTTACAGGGGCTGGAATTCTATAAAGATGGAGTCAGGATTGGAACCGACCAAAGACAGTGGAGCTGTAAGTGCGGGTGCATCCGGCGTTGAGACCTACAATGCCGAGAAGATCAAGGTTCTCGAAGGGCTGGAAGCGGTACGCAAGCGCCCTGCGATGTACATCGGGTCGACGGGACTGGCGGGCCTCCATCATCTCGTCTACGAGGTGGTCGACAACTCGGTCGACGAGGCAATGGCCGGTTACTGCACGCATATCCAGCTGATTGTTCACATCGACAACTCGATTACCGTGATCGACGACGGCCGCGGCATTCCCGTCGATGAGCATCCCCTCAAGAAGGTTGCCGCCGCCCAGGTCGTGATGACCGTGCTGCATGCCGGCGGCAAGTTCGACAATGAGACCTACAAGGTCTCCGGCGGCCTGCACGGGGTCGGTGTATCCGTCGTCAACGCACTGTCGAGCCAGCTCGACCTGGAGATCTGGCGAGGCGGAATCGTCTACACCCAGAGCTATCAGCGTGGTCGCCCGGCCAGCGAATTCAAGCAGACGGGCCGAACCGATCGACGGGGCACGAAGATCACCTTCAAGGCGGACGACACGATCTTCGAGACGCTGGAGTACAACTTCGACACCCTTTCCCAGCGGATGAGGGAGTTGGCCTATTTGAATCCCGGTCTGAGGATCACCGTGGAAGATGTCCGCAACGACCGGCAGCAGGAGTTCCACTACGAGGGCGGGATCGTCGATTTCGTCCAGCATCTGAACAAGAACCGCAATGTGCTGCACGAGCCGCCGGTTTACTTCTCCTTCGAGCGGGAGAACGTCCAGGTCGACGTCGCCCTGCAATATAACGACGGCTACAACGAGACGCTGTTTTCCTTTGCCAACACCATCAACACGGTCGAAGGCGGCACCCATCTCGTCGGATTCAAGGCGGCGCTGACCCGGAGCCTCAATGCCTGGGCGACCTCGAGCGGTCTGCTCAAGGATCTCAAGCAGAACTTGAGCGGCGACGACGTGCGGGAGGGTTTGACTGCGGTCATCAGCATCAAGCTTCCCAACCCGCAGTTCGAGGGGCAGACCAAGGCCAAGCTGGGAAACAGCGAAGTCAAAGGCCTCGTCGAGGGGATCTGCAACGAGCGGCTGACCATGTATCTGGAGGAGAATCCGGCGGAGGCCAAGCGCGTCATCGAGAAGGCCATCGAAGCGGCAAGGGCTCGGGAAGCGGCGCGCAAAGCCCGCGATCTGACGCGGCGGAAGGGCGCCCTCGAGAACCTTTCCCTGCCCGGGAAGCTGGCCGACTGCCAGGAACGGGACCCGTCCCTTTCGGAGATCTTCATCGTCGAGGGCGATTCGGCAGGCGGCTCGGCCAAACAGGGCCGCGACCGCCGCGTGCAGGCGGTTCTGCCCATCAAGGGCAAGATCCTGAACGTGGAAAAGGCGCGCTTCGACAAAATGCTGAGCAACGAAGAGATCGCGACCATGATCTCCGCGCTCGGGACCAGCATCGGCGCCGAGGAGTTCGACCTGGCGAAGCTGCGTTACCACAAGATCATCATCATGACCGATGCAGATGTCGACGGCAGCCACATCCGGACTCTGCTGCTCACATTCTTCTATCGGCAGATGATCGAACTGATCCGCGGGGGACATGTCTTCATCGCCCAGCCGCCGCTCTATCGCGTTCAGGTCGGCAAGCGGGAGACCTACCTGACTCGGGAAAAGGAACTGACCGAATTCCTGCTGGCCCGGGCCACCGAGGATGTGGTCGTGCAGGTGGCCCGTACCGGGCGTGAGTACGAGGGCGAGGCGTTGATCCAGAAGATGCACGATCTGATGGACTACGCGCGCATCCACGAGAAGATGAACCGCAAGACCGGCGCCAACGGTCTGCTCGAGGTGCTGCTCGAGGAACTCGTGCACCGCACGGGTACGGAACTGTCCCAGCTGTCCGGTGAGGCGCTGCTGCGCGAAGAGGGCCGGCTCAACGAAGTGGCCTCCGCCCTGCAGGGTCGCGGGTATGGCAGCGAAGTGCTCCCCGACCACGAGCACTCGTTGTGGGAGCTGAAGGTCTCGCGGGACGGCGGGATCCCGGTGATCTTCGATCTCGAGCTGCTTCTGTCGGCGGAGTGGCAGCAGCTGGTGCAGCTCTACGTCCGTGTGCTCGAGTTCACGGACAGCGAGCTGGCGATTCGCGAAAAGGAGCGGGAAACCGTCGTCCGGAGTCCCGAGTCGCTGGTCAATCACATCCTGGCGGCCGGCAAGCGGAATCTGTCGATCCAGCGCTACAAGGGGCTGGGCGAGATGAATCCGCTCCAGTTGTGGGAGACGACGATGGATCCGGAGACCCGAGTCCTGCTCCGGGTGAACATCGAGGACGCCATCGAGACCGATGAGATCTTTACCATCCTCATGGGGGACCAGGTGGAACCGCGCCGCCGGTTCATCGAGGAGAACGCCCTCAACGTCAAAAACCTTGATATCTGATTTTTGCCGAGGCCATGGAGAACAACCCGAAAGAACTCGCTGTCAATATCGAAGAGGAGATGAAGGCCTCCTATCTGGACTACGCCATGTCCGTCATCATCGGGCGGGCGTTGCCGGATGTGCGGGACGGACTCAAGCCGGTGCATCGTCGGGTCCTCTTTGCCATGCAGGAGCTGAACAACGTCCACAACAAGCCGCACAAGAAATCGGCGCGGGTGGTGGGCGAAGTGATCGGCAAATATCACCCCCACGGCGAGACCGCCGTCTACGACACGATCGTGCGCATGGCGCAGGAGTTCTCCATGCGGGAGCCGCTGATCGACGGTCAGGGCAACTTCGGGTCGATCGACGGGGACTCGGCCGCGGCCATGCGGTATACCGAGGTCCGCATGTCCCGTCTGGCCGAGCAGTTGCTGGCCGACATCGACAAGGATACGGTCGAGTTCCAGCCCAATTACGATGAATCGCTCAGGGAGCCCCTCGTGCTCCCGACCCGTGTCCCGAACCTCCTTCTGAACGGTGCGTCGGGGATTGCCGTCGGCATGGCGACCAATATCCCGCCCCACAATCTGGGGGAGACCATCGATGCGTTGCTCCTGTTGCTGGAAAACCCCCGTGCCGGCCTGAGAGAGCTCATCGAGGTCATGCCGGGACCCGACTTTCCGACGGCCGGATTCATCCACGGACGCCATGGGATCGCCCAGGCCTACGCAACCGGCCGCGGCGTCATCCATTTGCGGGCCAAAACCAGTTTCGAGGAGAACGGCCGGGACCGGATCGCGATCATCGTCGAGGAGCTTCCCTATCAGGTCAACAAGGCGAAGTTGATCGAGAGGATCGCCCAGCTCGTGCACGACAAGCGCATCGAGGGGATCAGCGACCTGCGCGACGAATCGAGCCGCGAGGGCATGCGCATCGTGATCGAACTGAAGCGGGACGCCACCGAGGAGATCGTTCTCAACCACCTGTTCAAGCTCACGCCCATGCAGACGTCCTTCGGGATCAATCTGCTGGCCATCGCCGACGGACAGCCTCGGGTCTTGTCTCTGCGGGAGATCCTGGCCCTGTTCCTCGAGCATCGCAAGGACGTGGTCCGGCGCAGGACCGCCTTCGAATTGGACAAGGCGGAGCAGCGGGCCCACATCCTCGAGGGACTGCGCAAGGCGCTCGACTATCTCGACGAGATCATCAGCCTGATTCGCGCGTCGGCATCACCGGCCGAGGCGCGCAGCGGCCTGATCGCCCAGTTCGACTTTTCGGATGCGCAGGCTCAAGCCATCCTGGACATGCGCCTGCAGCGCCTGACGGCTCTCGAGCGGGACAAGATCATCGACGAGTATCAGAACATCCTCAAGGAGATCGCCCGCCTGCGGGAGATCCTCTCGGACGAAAGAGCCCTGCGGGCCGTCATCCACGGCGAGCTGGTCGAGATTCGGGAGAACTTCTCCAGCCCCCGTCGCACGATCATCGTCGACGAACAGGCGGAGCTCACCATCGAGGATCTCATCGTCGAGGAGCAGGTCATCATCACGGCCACGCGCAACGGCTACATCAAGCGGACTTCCCTCGATGTCTACCGCAGTCAGGCCCGGGGGGGCAAAGGCCGTCGCGGCATGTCCACGGCCTCCGCGGAGGATCTGATCCAGTACCTCTTCACGGCCTCGACCCACAGCTATCTGCTGATTTTCACGCGGAAAGGACAGGCCTATTGGGTCAAGGTCTATGCGATCCCGAATGTGGGAGCTGCCGGTCGAGGCAAGCCCATCGTGAACCTGATCAACATCGAAAAGGACGACCAGGTCGCCGACATCATCGCCGTCGACGACTTCTCGGCAGACGAGTACGTGATGACCACGTCCCGCCTCGGCTACGTCAAGAAGACTCCCCTGGCGGCCTTTTCGAACCCGCGAACCGTCGGGATCATCGCCTGTGGAGTCGCCGAGGACGACGAGCTCCTCAAAGTGGAGCGGACCAGCGGCAGCGACCATATCCTGCTGGCCACCCGCAACGGCAAAGCAATCCGGTTCTCGGAAAACGGGGTCCGGTCGATGGGGCGCACGGCTCGCGGCGTCAAGGGCTTGACGTTGCGTCCGGGCGACGCCCTGGTTGCGATGTGCGTGCTGCGCGACGACAGCGGGGATATCCTCTCGGTGACCGAGAAGGGCTACGGCAAGAGAACGCCGCTGACCGAGTATCGAGTGCAGGGGCGGGGGGGCTACGGCATCATCAATATCAAGACCGGCGACAGGACGGGACAGGTCGCGGGCGTGAGTCACGTCATCGGACCCGACGATCTGCTGCTGGTGACGGAGAAGGGCAAGATTATCCGCCAGCCGGTCGAGCAGATTCGCCAGACCGCCTCGCGCAGCACCCAGGGTGTCCGGTTGATCGATCTGGGTGAGGACGACCGCGTCAGCGACATCGGATTGGTCGCCCCCGAGGAAGAGGATGACGATCAGAGACCTGAAGAGGATTGAGGGCCGCTGGGTTCTTCTGCTCCCGATCCTTTCCTTTGTCATCGGGTCCTGGTACTTCCAGAGTGATCGCGCCGACCTCAAGGTGGCGCTCGAACGGGCCCGCGAATCGTGGCGTTCCGGCGCGTACGACGAGGCCATCGGCGCCTATCTCTCTCTGCAGAGCCGGTACCCCAACAGCGAGTTCGCCCCGGATTGCCTTTGGGAAGTGGCGACCATCTACTACTACAATCTCTACGACATCAGCAACGCCATGCACTTTTTCGAGCGGCTCATCACCGAGTATCCCCAGTCGCGGGAGGCCCTCGACAGTCACCTGAAGCTGGCCGAGATCTTCAATCTCGAGCTGAACGAACTGGGCAGTGCCATCGACCACTGGGAGCAGGCTTTGCGGGGTGATTTGGATCCCGGGACGCGGCGGGAGATCGAGTTCAAGGTGGCCGATGCGCATTTTCGCAGCGGTCGCTTCGACGACGCCTTCGAGGAGTTCGAGAAGATCGCCGCCTCCAAGGGCGCCGATCTTCATACCATCGAGGAGGCGCGTCTGCGTATGGCGGCGATCCTGCAGCTGCGGAAGGACTATCAGGGCTCGATCGACAAGTTCCAGGAGGTCCTTGGGTCGAACCCCTGTGCCGACTGCAGACTCCAGGCTCAGCTCGGGCTGATCGAGAGCTACGAGTTCCTGGATCGTCTTCCCGAAGCGATCGAGACGGTGAAAAATATCAGTGCGGACGACTATCCTGCGGAGAGGCGACAAGAGCTGCTTGATCGTCTGCTGGCAAAACGGAAGTACTACGAACCGGGACTCTGGGACGGGCATTAGGATGGACAATCTGGTGGAGCGCTTGGGCGGTGACCAGGCCACGCTCATTCTGATCGTCGTGGCGGCCGTACTTCTGGCCCTGGTCGCCTGGCTGCTGCTGCGCAGAAGGCGGCCCCGTACGGCGGATCTGGGCATCGACCTCGATGACTATCGACAGCAGAACCCCTGTTTCTTCAAGGCCATCAGTGCGGTCAGCGAACAGGGCCTGGTGGATCAGTTGAAGGAAAGGGGAGACGTCCGGGCCGCTCTCAAGCTGCTGGCGACGCGGGACGCCGAACGCCGCTCCCGGAAGAAGGACCGGCGCTCCTCGATGCTCGATCTTCCCGGCAAAATCGACAACCGGCAGGACGCCGCCGTGATGACCATCCTGCGCGCAATCTACATGGACGAAGTCCTGTGCCATGCCCTTCCCAGCGAGGTGTTGGGAGAGGTGGACCGCTACCTCGATTCCTTGACAGCCTGAGGCCATTTTTGTAGACTCCCTCTTTCGAACCTGACGGAGTTCCTCCGCAGAATCCCGAAAGGAAAGGGGGGTTGACCTTGGCGGTAGTGGTTATTCAGGACGGAGAGTCCTTGGAAAGCGCGCTCCGGCGCTTCAAGAGGAAGGTTCAGCAGGAAGACATCATCCGTGAATCCAAGAAGCACGCCTTTTTCTTGAAGCCGGGTGAAAAGCGGCGACTCAAGCGGGCTCTCGCGGTCAAGCGAGCCCGCAAGAAGATGGCCAAACAGGGCTGAAACCCCAATCCCATTGAACTGTTCCGACCCGGGTCGCCGGACCCGGGTCTTTTTGTTTCGAATTCCCAGCCGAGCTCATGAACGGAGACTTCGACGGTCCGGCCTATGTGGAAGAGTTGAAGCGGGCCGCCGAGTATCTGACGGAGGTTTTTGGGCCGGCTCCCGAGACGGCGGTCGTGCTGGGAAGCGGTCTGGGGAACTTCGTCGATGACCTCGGTGTCACGCTCGAGATCCCCTGGCAGGAGGTTCCTTTCTTTCCCCTTCCCTCCGTCGCCGGTCACGCCGGCCGCTTCGCGGAGGCCACCTTCTGCAGCGGACGCACCCTGTTCTCAAGGGGCCGGGTGCACTGCTACGAGGGTCTGCCCCTGCACCGGGTCGTGTTTCCCGTGCGGGCTTTGGCTCTATGGGGCGTCCGGAATTTCGTTTTGGCCTGCGCGGCAGGTGCGATCAACGTCGACTTCACACCCGGCGATCTGATGCTCATTCGCGATCACATCAACCTGATGGGCACCAACCCGCTGGCCGGCCCGGATCTTCCCCAGCTCGGGCCGAGGTTTCCCGACATGACCGAGGTCTACAGCCGCCGTCTCAACGAGCTCGCGCTCTGCTGCGGCTCCGAGCTGCGGCTGACGCTGCGGCAGGGAATCTACCTGTCCGTCCCGGGTCCGAGCTACGAAACGCCGGCGGAGATTCGGATGATGCGCGGACTCGGGGCCGATGCCGTAGGAATGTCGACCGTGCCGGAGGCCCTTGCGCTGCGACAGATGGGTCGGGAGGTGGTGGCGTTCGCCTGTTTGACGAACATGGCGGCGGGCACCTTCTCGGACCGTCTCGACCATGACGACGTGTTACGGGTTGCCCGGACCATCCAGGGCCGACTGCGCGACTTGCTGGCGGAATTCTGCGCGAGAATCGGCGATGAACAGGCGTCGGGATCGCCCGCCCTCCGGTGATTTCGCACAGGGAAACTGGGGGATATGGCGCAGTCTGGTCGCGGCGAAACGCCTGCACCAGCTGGGGGAATGCACGCTCAGGTCCCAATTCCACGCAACAGACCGGCGCACCGCCTCCTTGGGCATGAATCGTGCAACAGCGGTACAATGATCTCTGGTCCGACTCGAAGCTCAGTGCGCTTGAGGGCATTTCTGAACCCGCTTTCAAATCAGGCAGTGCATCCGTTCAGGTCAGGCGGCTGGGTTTTTGCTTTTTGGCGAGCCGGAACGAGACGGTTTTTCCTGCAGAGCAGGACGTGCAGATCGTGAAGGGAGATTAGGATTGATGGCAAAGGATAAGGGTCAGGCTGATTATAAATACCCCGGCGTCCAGCAGGCGATGGACGGAACGGCGGCTGCCGTTGCGATGGAAACGGCCGGAAGTGAGGCGGGAGGCGTCTATCCCATTACGCCTGCCAGCAACATGGGCGAGGGCTTCGCCGCAGCCTCCGCAGCGGGCAAACCCAACGTCTTCGGACGGCGCCTGGTCTTCTTCGAACCGGAAGGTGAGCATGCCGCTGCGGCCGTCACCGCCGGAATGAGCATGACCGGTCTGCGCTCCGCGAATTTCTCGGCCGGCCAGGGCATCGCCTACATGCACGAGTCGCTCTACGCGGCGGTCGGCAAACGGCTCACGTATGTGCTGAACATCGCCAGCCGTGCCATGACCAAGCAGGCCTTGAACATCCATTGCGGCCACGACGACTATCACGCCGTGGACGACACCGGGTTCTTTCAGATCTTTGCCAAGAACGTACAGGAAACGGCGGACCTGAACCTGTGTGCCCACAAGATCGCCGAGCTGACGCTCAATCCGGGGATCCTGGCACAGGACGGGTTCTTGACCAGCCATGTCATTGAAAGCCTCATGCTGCCGGAACCGGAGCTCGTCAAGGAGTTCCTTGGAGATCCGTCGGATCTCATCGCGTCTCCGACTCCTGCGCAGAAGATGCTTTTCGGGGAGAAGCGGCGGCGCATACCCGAATTGTTCGATCTCGATTACCCCGCGATGCTGGGCGTGGTTCAGAATCAGGATTCCTACGCACAAGGTGTTGCAGCCCAGCGACCTTTCTTCTTCGACCACATTCGCGAGATCGCCGATCAGGTATTCGCCGAATATGCCGCTTTGACGGGCCGGAAGTATGCCAGAGCCTCCGGTTACAGAGTGGAAGACGCGGAATATGTCGTGTTGGGTCAGGGTTCGATCGTGTGGAACCTCGAGGAGGTGGTGGACCATCTCCGCGCCAAGGGAATGAAAGTGGGCGTTGTCAACCTGACCATGTTCCGGCCCTTCCCCGAAGACCTCGTGGCTGCGCTGCTGCGCGGCAAGAAGGGCGCGCTCGTCCTGGAGCGGGTCGACCAGCCGTTGGCCGGCGATCTCCCGGTGTTGCGCGAAGCGCGCGGAGCCGTCCTCAAGGCGCTGGAAAACGGGCGTTCGAAGAACGGGCACAAGCCCTATCCGCACATCGCCGGATACGGCTTCGAGGAATCCCCCGATTTCTACTCGGGCTGCTTTGGATTGGGCAGCCGCGACACGCAGCCGGGCGATCTGATCGCTGCCGTCAAGAACATGGCCCCCGATTCGGAGCAGAAGCGGTTCTTCTACATGGGCATCGATTTCCTGCGCCAGGGAGTCTCCGACAAGATCATGGCGCATCAGGACCAGATCCGGGAAGGCTATCCGGATATCGAGGACATGGTCCTGGCTCCCGAGCAGAACGTCAACCTCATGCCCAAGAGCTCGCTCTCGGTCCGGATCCACTCGGTCGGCGGATGGGGCGCCATCACGACCGGCAAAAACCTTGCCCTCACGCTGGCCGATCTTCTGGGCATGCAGGTCAAGGCGAATCCGAAGTACGGCTCGGAAAAGAAGGGTCAGCCGACCACCTTTTACGCCACTTTCGCCCACGACCCGATCCGGCTCAACTGCGACCTGCGTTTCGTCGACGTGGTCCTCTCTCCGGATCCGAATGTCTTCCGGCACTCCAATCCGCTGTCGGGACTCAGCCAGGGTGGTGTTTTCATCATTCAGAGCGAGCAATCGGCAGAAGAGGTTTGGCTGAGCCTCCCCTCCTGGGCGAAGGATTTCATCCGCAAGAATGAGATCAAGGTATTTCACATCGATGCGTTTGCCATCGCGCGGGCTGAGGCTCCCGACATTGAACTGCAGTACCGCATGCAGGGGGCTGCCTTCCAGGGAGCCTTCTTCGCCGCTTCTCCTCTGATGGAGCGGGAGAGCCTCAAGGAACAGGACCTGTTCGATGCGATCCATGCGCAGTTGAAGAAGAAGTTCGGGCATCGCGGGGCGCAGGTCGTCGAAGCCAATGTCCGGGTCATTACGCGCGGCTACAAAGAGTTACATCAACTGGATTACGCGAAGCTGCCCGACAAGCGGGAAGCGCTGGTCGAGATGACTGCCGAAAAGTCCGGCTCACCCGTTGCGGCGACGCCGCAGGCGGGCATCGGCGACCCCGAACGATTCTTCGATCAGGTTTTCGATCTGTATCGGAGCGGACAGGACCCGCTGGCGGATCCGTTTGCCGCGCTGAGTGCCATCCCCGCCGCGACCGGAACCTTCCGCGACATGACCAACATCCGCTTCGAGGTTCCCAAGTTCGTCGCCGAGAACTGCACCGGCTGCGGACATTGCTGGACCCAGTGCCCCGATGCGGCCATTCCGGGTCTGGTGGTGGAGATTGACCAGCTGCTCCTGTCGGCCGCCCGGCAGGCCGCCAACGGCCAGCCTCTGGCGCAGTTCCCGAACATCGTCGAGCCGCTGGCCGCGGAGATTCGCGAGCTCCTCAAGACCGTCCCCAAGTCGTCGGTCGACGGAGTTCTCGATCTGGCCTATCGAAACGTCTCGAAAAAGCTGAATCTGGAGGCCGGAAAGCAGGGTAGTCTGGATTCGGAATTCGCCAAGGTGGCGTCGATCCTGACCAAGTTCCCGGTGGCGAAGACCTTGCCCTTCTTCGACGTGCCGGAGCGGAAGGAGGCCGGCAGCGGCGGGCTGCTGGCGGTGACCATCAACCCGTATGCCTGTAAGGGCTGCAACCTCTGTGTGGATGTCTGTCCCGACGAGGCGCTCGTCACCGTCAAGCAGGACGAGGCGATCGTGAACGAACTCAAAGAGGGATGGAAGTTCTGGGAGCAGTTGCCTGACACGCCGGAGCGCTATGTGCAGGTTCGGGATCTGCATGAGGGCATCGGTGTTCTCCACACGCTGCTGCTGAAGAAGGAAAACTACCGGATGATGGTCGGCGGCGATGGATCCTGCATGGGCTGCGGCGAAAAGACCGCGACCCATCTGGTCGTATCCGCCATCGAGGCTTCTCTACAGCCCCATGTCCGGGCCTTCGTCGAGAAGGTCGACGGCCTCATCCAGAAGCTGGACTCCAAGGCGAGGTTGCTGCTGGCCCGGGACGTCGATCTGGACGGGCTCTCCGGAAGCGAGCAGGTTGGAATCCCGCTGGCCGGGGAAAACCGCCGCCGCCTCGAGTACCTGACCAGGCTGATCCGCGATCTGAAGGACCTGAGCTGGCGCTACAAGAGCGGACCGAGCGGAAAGGGCCGGGCCGCGCTGGGCATGACCAACTCGACCGGCTGCTCGTCGGTCTGGGGGAGCACCTACCCCTACAACCCCTATCCGTTCCCCTGGGCGAATCACCTGTTCCAGGACGCGCCCTCGCTGGCGATCGGCATCTTCGAAGGCCACATGCGCAAGATGGCCGACAACTTCGCGCTCGTCCGCAAGGCCGAGCTCGAAATCGAGGATGCCTACAAGCCGGACGTCCACGACGAATTCTTCGTCGCTTTCAACTATGAGAAGTTCACCGATGAAGAGTTCCTGCTCTGCCCGCCCATCGTGGCGATCGGTGGTGACGGGGCCATGTACGACATCGGGTTCCAGAATCTCTCCCGTCTGTTGGCCTCGGGAAAGCCGCTGCGGGTGGTCGTTCTGGATACCCAGGTCTACTCCAACACGGGTGGGCAGGCCTGTACCTCCGGTTTCACCGGACAGATCTCCGACATGGCCACCTACGGTCGTGCCCTGCACGGAAAAGCCGAGGCCCGCAAGGAGCTGGCTCTGATTGCCATGGCGCACCGGACCTCTTTTGTGCTGCAATCCTCGCAGGCCGTTCCGGCTCATCTCGTCGGCGGCATCCTGCGGGGTCTGGCCTCGCGCCGGCCGGCCATCTTCAACATCTATACGCCTTGTCAGACCGAGCACGGCATCCCGGACGATTCATCCGAGCACCATGCCAAGCTGGCCCTGGAAAGCCGGGCCGTCCCCGTCATGATCTACGATCCCGATGCCGGGACGTCCCTGACGGATCGCTTCGATTTGGAGGGCAACCCGTCCATCGAAGAGGACTGGCCGACCTACGAGCTCAAGTACAAGGACGAGTACGGCAAGGAGCAGAGCATGGTGCTGCCCATGACGATCGCCGACTGGGCGGCCACCGAGACGCGTTTCGGAAAGCACTTCAAGCGCATCGATCCGGCCAAGCTCAAGGGTGAGTTGATCCCGTACCATGAGTGCGTCAAGCTCGCACCGGAAGAAGCCAAAGGCAAGACGGCCTTCATCTACGTCCTGACCAAGGAGCAGCGTCTGGATCGCCTGGCCGTGACGGATGAAATCGTGGCCCTGGGTCGGGAGCGACTCGACTTCTGGAACGAGATCAGGGAAATGGCCGGCGAGCGGATCCCGGATGACGTTCGAAATCAGATCGCCTCCGAGAAGGAAGCCGAGTTCGAAGCGCGCCTGGAGCAGATCCGGGCCGAGTACGAGACTCAGATCGATGAACTGAAGCGGACCTACCCTCAGGACGTGGCGCGCCGCATGGCCGAGGCGCTCATGGGACAGTCTTCGACTTCTCTGAGCAGCTTCATCTCCACCGTCTCGAGCGTGCCCGCTCCGGCCGTTTCCAGGCCGAGCGGCAACGGGCCGCAGCAGCCGGCAGCCTCGGCTTCGGCCGTGGCTGTAGCCGAAGCGCCCCACGATGCGGCCGCCGAGGTTCAGGAAGAAGACCTGGGAATGGGTCCCTGGATCGATGAGGAAATCTGCACGGCCTGCGACGATTGCATGAAGATCAATCCGAAGCTGTTCATCTATGGCGCAAACGGAAAGGCCACCATTTCGGATCCCAAGAACGGGACCTTCAAGGATCTCGTCCTGGCGGCGGAACGGTGCCCCTCCGGGGCGATCCATCCGGGAGAGCCCGCCAACAAGAAGGAAAAGGATCTCAACAAGTGGGTCGAACGGGCCGCACCGTTCAACCAGTAATCGGAAGACGCGCTCCTAAAGAGAGCGGGAAAGGGGGCACGGCCTCGGCCGTGCCCCCTTTTTTGTGGGGGACAAAGAGTAGGACAACCATCCTGGTTGTCCAGGGGGCAACGATTCCCATAACCGAGGCGGTCTCGCGGAGGGCACAGACCCGGCGACGCCTGCGGCATTGCCGATGGCCGGGACCGGGGCGTCTGGACAAGCAGGGATGCTCGTCCTACTCCTGCGTCGAAGGTCGCAACCTGTCTGAAGCCGTCGGTCATCCAGTATTTGCCGTCGGCGTCGATGATGAAGGCGTCCACATGAGGGAGGGTGGCGATCACCTTCAGGCCCTTTTCGGGTCCGAGAACGAACACCGAAGTTGCGAGGACATCGGCCAATTCGGCCTGGTCGGCCACGATGGTGACGGAGCGGCAGAGCCCGGCCGGCCAGCCCGTGCGCGGATCGATGATGTGGTGGTATCGGACGCCATCGACGATGCGGTAACGTTCGTAGTCGCCGGAGGTGACCACGGCCCCGGAAGCCTGTACGCGTGCGACGAGATCCTGCGGACCGCCGCGGGGGTCGCGCACGCCCACACTCCAGCGTTGGCTCCCCTTTTCGCCCACGCACAGGACATCTCCACCCCCATTGACCAGGAAGTCCTTCAGACCGGCCTCGCGCAGCTTCAGTGCGGCCCGATCGATGGCATAGCCCTTGGCAATGCCGCCAAGTCCGATCGCCGATCCGGCGGGCAATGAAACCCGGTCGCCGTCGATTCGGATCCGGCGGTAATCGACGTGCGAGCGGGCTTCCTCGACCTGGGCCTCGCCGGGAGGGACGAAGGAATCGTCGAAGTGCCACAGATTCCCCATACCGCGCCAGGTGATGTCGAAGGCCCCTCCGGTCAACTCTCCAAACCGGATTCCCCGTCGAATGATGTCCACCAGCTCCGGCGGAACCCCCACCGCTTCGCGGCCTGCTGCGGCGTTGATGGCGCTCAGGGGCGATTCGGGCTTCCACTCGCTCATGAGTTTGTCGATGCGGCCGACTTCAGCGAAAGACTCGTCCAGGGCCCGTTCGACGGCCTCGCGCGGTTGCCCGTCGGGCAAGACCTGCAGGGACCAGACGGTCCCCATCAGGATGCGGTCCTGTCGGATGACGGAAGGAGGGGCGGACCTCGAGTTGCCGAAGTAAAGCTGGGCGAACATGGCCGCAGCCACCAGCACGAGGCCGACCAGGAGCACGGAACGACGGCCGCTCGGATGTTGATTCACCCTGCCATTTTACCGGTGTGCGAGGATCGAGGAGAGGAGGAGCCGTTGAGATTCGAGAGTTACGATTTGAAGGCGGGCTTGTCAGAGCCCGAACGGAGTGAGGGACCCCCTCCAAGGTCTCCGAGTCCCTCATCTTCCTCCCCGCGCGAGCAGGGATGGAAGCTCACCCGGAACGGCGGCCTGCCGGCTTTCACGGGAACGATCGCGCCGCGATAGAGTGGCTCTTCGGACAAGCCTCACTTCGTTCGGGCTCTGCCGCCTCAGCCGCCAAATCGAGAATCTCAGATCATTCCGGCTTTTCGGGGCCGAAGCGGTAGGGGAAGACCCGCTCCTCGCTCTCCTTGTAGCCGTAGCGGATCGCCCGGACCCGCAGGTCGGTATCCGAAGCCAGGCGCAGGGGACCACTGTAGAGGAGCCAGTGGGGTTCTTCGCCCGATTCGGTGGTGTAGGCAATCGAGGCGCCCTCAGTCGGGCAGGACAGGGTCACCTCGATGGAGCTCTCGAAGCGCCCCGCGGCCGGACTGGCCCCGGCCGGCTCGGTCGGAGGCTGCTGATGGCCCGGCCACATCCGCTCGACCATGTCCGTTTCCGGGATATCACCCATGTCGTGGATCTCCTCGCGCCAATCCGCGAGAGCGGTCCGCAGGCGCTGGGCGATTTCACGATGTTCGGGATCGTCGATGAGGTTGTTGATTTCCCAGGGATCGGCCTCGGTGTCGTACAGCTCCTCGGGAGGCCTTGTCTTGCGGGCCCAAAGAGCTTGCGGGCCCGAAAGGGCACCCTGGCGATCGAGGCGGAGGATCTCCTGCATGGTGGGCATGCGGTTGCGGTATGCCACGGGAAGAATGTACGGCTTGTCCGGAAAGAAGTTGCGGATCAGACGATAGCGGCGATCCCGGACGGAGCGAACATAATCGTACGATTCATCGATGCGGTCGCGGGCCGCATAGACGTATGCCCGTTCCGGAGCGGCCGGACCGCCGAGGAAAGCCCGGCCCTGCATATGATCCGGAATCGGGACGCCGGCCATCGACAGGACCGTAGGGCCCAGATCGACCAGACTGACGAGTCGTTCGTCGACGGAGCCACGTTCGAGATGGCCGGGCCAGCGCACGATGAGGGGGACCCGCGTCCCGGATTCGTTGGGCCAGCGCTTGGCCCGGGGCAGGCCATCGCCGTGGTCGCCCCAGAAGAAGACGATGGTGTTGTCCGCCAGCCCGTCTTCATCGAGCTGCCGGAGCAGTTCGGCGATCTGGGTGTCGAGGGTGGCGATATTGTCGTAATGCTGGGCCAGATCCCTCCGGACGACGTCGGTATCCGGGTAGTAAGGCGGCACTTCGACGCGGGTCGGGTCCGTGATCAGCGGTCGGTCGGCCCGCGGCCAGATCTGGCTCTCGTGGGTCGTCATGAAATTGAACACCGCAAAGAAGGGCTGGCCCTCGGCGCGATTCCTCCAGTGGGCCGAGGCGCTCGATTCGTCCCAGACCGTCCGAGGCTCTCCGAACTGGTAATCCGTCTTGGAGTTGTTGGTGCAATAGTAGCCGGCGGCGCGCAGATACTCGGGGAAAGCCTTGACCTCCGGCGGCGGAACCGTGAAATAGGGCGTGGGCATGCCCCCCTGCGGTTCCGTCGTGGTGCGCATGTGATGGGCTCCGATCGAGCTCTGATACATCCCGGTGATGATGGCGGCCCGACTCGGCGAGCAGACGCCCGCCGTGGTAAAGGCACGTGTGAACCGGCGGCCGTCCGATGCCAAACGGTCCAAGGTCGGCGTGCGGGCCAGGGAGTCGGCGTAACATCCCAGCCTCGGGCTGAGGTCCTCGGCCGAGATCCACAGGATGTTCGGTCGCAGGGACTCGCTCGGCGCAGAGGGTGTCGGGGTCGTCGAACAGCCCGGGAGAAGAAGGCAGGAACCCGCCAGAAGTGGAAGGAGATGGCGCATTGGTTCAATCCTTTCCAGTCGGCAGCTGCACGTCCGACTCGGCTGCGATTCTAGCGGGCACCCGGAGTCGACTCAACCGTCGACGGCACATTTCCCGTCGGGGGCCTTTGCTGCTTCGGTCAAAAGTGTCGATGCGCACTGGCAAATGGGCCCGGCGCACCTTAGAATCAGAGGATTCGTGCACAATAGAGGCTCATCGGGGAGATGCACATGAAACTGGACGGTCGCCGTCTCAAATGGATTTTGCTCACGCTCACCTCTGTACCCCTCGCCTGGGCGGGCTGCACTCCACAGGAGGCCTCCGTCAAACGCGGGGATACAGCGCCCTCTCCCGAGGTGCGCCAGGAGGAGGCACCGCCGGTCGTCCTCTCGCAAGAGCCCGAGTATGTCGCTCGCCAGCGCGAACGGGACGTCGCCCTGGTGGCACGGGATGCCCGTCTGCTGCGGGGGAAGGCCAAGGAGATGCTGCAGAGCGGACGGCCGGAACAGGGCCGGGCTTACCTCGAGGAGGCGTTGAGTCTGCTCTCGAGCTCCGGATTCGAGGTGAGCGACTTTCCCTCTCTCGAGACGGTCCAAAGCGAAGTGATGGCGGATATTCGCCGTCTCGACGTGTCGGCCGCGGTCACACCGGACGAGACTCCCTTTCCGCTGACGGATGAGGTGGCCGATTCCGTGTCCCCCCTCGATGAGATTGCCTCGCTCGATCTGTACGCCGTCAAGGTGGATCCCCGACTCGAAAACCTCGTGGACCAGGATCTCAAACAGACTCCGTTCGATTTCCCCATCGTGGTCAATCAGGAAGTCCTCAAGTTCCTGGACTACTACCAGGGGCGCGGCCGGCCCGCCATGGAGGCGGCGCTGCGCCGCTCGGGACGCTATGTCCGCAGTTTTCGCAAGACCTTCGCCGAAGCGGGTCTTCCCCAGGACCTTGTCTTCATGGCCCATGTCGAGAGCCTGTTCAAGCCGACGGCCTATTCCCGCGCCCGGGCCAGGGGAATCTGGCAGTTCATGGCCGGGACGGCGAAACTGTACGGCCTCAAAGTCGGATGGTGGGTCGATGAACGACTCGACAGCGACAAAGCGACGCGGGTTGCCGCCCGGTATCTCAAAGACCTGCACGACGAATTTGGGGACTGGTATCTGGTGCTCGCCGCCTACAACGTCGGCAAGGGACGGGTCAGCCGCGTGCTGAAGCGACACGGCGATCTCGACTACTGGGACATGGTAAAACGACGACTGCTTCCCCGCGAGACCCGCAACTTCGTCCCCTCCATCCTGGCGGCCATGATCATCTACCGGAATCCGGAGAAGTATGGATTCGACGTCGATCGGGATCCCCCCGAAGAGTATGAGAAGGTGCCGGTGGATTTTCAGGCGGACCTGAAGGTTGTCGCCGAAGCGATCGGCGTGGACGCCGACGAGCTGGCAGCGCTCAACCCGGAGCTTTTGAGAGGAATCACTCCTGCCGAAGGTTCGGGATACGAGCTGAAGGTGCCGGTCGGCCTGGGCGCAGCGGCGGCCATGCAGCTGGCCCAGATTCCGCCCGAGAAGCGGCTGCGCTGGACGCACCACCGGGTGCGCAGCGGTCAGACGCTTTCCCAGATCGCCAGCCAGTACGGCGTGTCGATCCGGGCAATTGCCGAAATCAATCACATCCGCAACGTCAACCGTCTCTCTCTGGGTCAGAACCTGGTGATCCCGCTGTCCGACTGGAGAGCGAGCATGACATCCGACGACAGCATGGGAGGGGGCAGTCACATCGTGCGGCGCGGCGATTCGCTCTACAAGATCGCGCGGCATTACGGGGTTCGACTCAGCGACCTGTTTCGCTGGAATCATCTCGGCCCCGGGGACGTCATTCATCCCGGCCAGGAGATACTGGTAGTGGCCTCGGACAGCGCCGGTAACTGAGACAGCAACCTGCAACCCGAATTCCTGGAGGTTTTTACTAAGATGCGACCGATCTTCATGACACAGCTGATGGTGTTTCTTGCTGGACTGAGCCTGCTGGCAGCGGCAGATCGGAAGTCGTACGGGGAGGGTGTCACTCCAGGCGAGGCGACGTCCATCGCCGACATTCTGGCAAACCCGGACGGCTTCGCCGGAAAGACCGTACGCGTCGAGGGGCAGGTGACCGATGTGTGCCGGAAGGCGGGCTGTTGGATGGACATCGGTGACGCCGCGGGCCGCCGCATCCAGATCAAGGTCGAGGATGGAGTCATCGTCTTTCCGGTCAGCTCCATCGGCAGCCAGGCGCGCGCGGAAGGCAAGGTCGAGGTTCTCGACATGAGCCGGGAGAACTACGTCGCCTGGCTGAAGCACATGGCCGAGGAGAATGGGCGCGAGTTCGACGAGGCATCGGTCGGGGAGCCCCCCTACCGGATCGTGCGGATCCGCGCCGCCGGCGCTGCGATCGGCGAGTGAGGGTCTCGTCATTGCGGGCTAACGGGCGGCAGAGATCTGATCGATATTGAATGAAGTGACCGACAATGGCCCCGCGAGCACGCTTCACGACATCCGGACGCTGATCCTGTCCTATCACCCGATCATCGTCTTCGAGACCGTCGAAGAAGAGCGGGTGGATTCCATCGTCGAAGCGGTCGCCTCCGAGCTCGGACTCGATCTGTTTCAGTGGACGGTGACCAGCGGGCTCCGGCGCCGGGGTCACTCCGCGCCCTATCACCAGACCAACCAGCCGGTCATCTTGCTCAAGTACATTGCGGGTCTGACCGTGGAAGGGCTGTTCGAGCTGAAGGACTTCGCAGCCTACCTGGACAACACGGAGGTCCGCCGACTGACCCGTGAGCTCGGGCAGGCATTCTCCGGCACGAAATCGACTCTGATCATCAGCGGCGACAGCGTCAAGCTTCCGGGAGAGCTGGCACCCATGGCGGCGTACTGTCGCCTCACCTTGCCGGGGCCGGAGGAGCTGCGGCAGGCCGTTCGAAGTCTTCTGCATTCCCTCCAGCAGCAGCACTCGTTCCGCATGGACCTCGGACCCGACGATCTCGAGGACCTGCTGCGCGCGCTCCGGGGCCTGACCCTGAAACAGGCACGGCAGACGCTGGCCTACTGCATCCTGTCCGACGGACGACTCAGCCGGGAGGACATCGCCCGCATCGTGGAGAAGAAGGGGGAGATGATCCGTGACCAGGGGCTGCTCGAATACTATCCCGCCCAGGCCAACGACTATGAGCTGGGCGGATTCGCGGGATTGTGCGGCTGGCTGGAACGCGCCAGGGTCGGTTTCAGCGCCGAGGCGCGGCAGTTCAATCTCGATCCACCCAAAGGCATTCTGCTGGTCGGCGTTCAGGGCTGCGGCAAGTCCCTGGCCGCCAAACATGTGGCACGCTCCTGGGGGCTCCCCTTATTGAAACTCGACGCCGGGCGGCTTTTCGACAAATACATCGGAGAGTCCGAAAAGAACTTCCGCAAGGCGACCCTGCAGGCGGAGTCGATGGCCCCGGTCGTTCTCTGGATCGATGAAATCGAGAAGACATTCGCCGCGTCGAGCAACAGCGACGCCGACGGGGGGCTCGGCCAGCGCATCCTGGGCTCGTTCTTGACCTGGCTGCAGGAAAAGCGCCAGCAGGTTTTCGTCGTGGCGACTGCCAACGACATCTCGGCGCTGCCGCCCGAACTCTTGAGAAAGGGCCGCTTCGACGAGGTGTTCTTCGTCGATCTGCCAAACGCCGAGGAACGGCGTCAGATTCTGCGGATCCACCTGCGGCTGCGCAAACAAGACCCGCAGCGCTTCGATCTGGATGAACTCGTCGGGAAAACGGAAGGCTTCAGCGGAGCCGAGATCGAACAAGCAGTGATCGCGGCTCTCTACGGGGCAATCCACGACAAGAAGCCACTGACGAGCGAAGGTCTCGCTCATGCGGTTGCATCGACGCTCCCGCTGTCTGTGACGCGACGGGAAGATGTCGACAGGCTGCGCAAATGGGCCCGCCAGCGCTTCGTGAGCGCGAACTGATCCCCGCCCTCTTACGTTTCCTCTGACTCGCGGACGCCGTGCCTGGCCAACCGCACTTCGACTACTGCACTTCCTTGTTGGTATCTGCGTCGATGTGCAGCTTGTCGAGGTGGTGGCTCTGCTTCTTGCCAGACAGGAAAATGTACAGGATCACGGCCGCGATGATAATGACGGCGATAATGAACGATGTCGTCATCTTCTGCCCCCTCTCATTTTGTGACCTGCTTCTGCCCGCCGTTCCCGGCCGAATCCGCTACCGCGTGAGATTCCGAGAGAGCGCGTGAGTACGACCGGATCCTTCCACCAGAGCATCTTCTGGTCCCAGCGGTGCAATCTGGCCTTCATTCTATGAGTGGTCGCCCCAAAAGGCAACGGAATTCGAACGGGGTACCGAAAGGCCCATTTTGTAGACAATCTCAACAGATCTGCTGAGCTTTTCTGCATTCGAGGGTCCCGCACCCGTGTCCGCCGGGTATTTGCGCGACAGCAGGGCGAGCGAGCGCTTCGGGTGTTGAATTTTACATCGCTTCGGGAATCGGCTCGAGGGCGCGGTTCTTCCCGATGGCCAGCAAACTCGGGGGTTTTCACCGGGTATCGCGGAATTGTTCGTTGTGGAACCGGACGTGCTTTGAGAAGAGTGCAGTGAAACGCCATCGATTTCCCACATGTATCTGGATGGATGCGGGGGTAGTGAACTACCGGCTGTGCAACCGGGATTTCGAGTGCGAGTCCTGTCTGTTCGACCAGGCGATTCGCGGGGAAACTCCCGGGTTGGCGGTCCAGGACAGGGCGGCCGGGTTGAAGGCGACGAAAGGTCCCCGGGGTCTTCCGGAGTTTCTGATTTCGTCGCAGTGTTTCTACAGTCCGAACCACATGTGGGCCCGCGTGGAAGGGTCGGGGCGCGTACGCGTAGGGCTCGATGATTTCGCCCAGCAACTCCTGGGTCAGGTCTACGCAGTCCACGTTCCGAACCCTGGAGCCGTGGTTCGCGACAATCCCGTCGAACTGGTGAATCAGCTGGGAGGGCACCGCATGCGAAGTCCGGTCGAGGGCCTCGTGGTGTGGACCAACTCCGATCTGGAGCAGCGCCCGTCACTGGTGAACAAAGCCCCCTTCACGGCGGGAAGCCTCTACATGGTCGAACCCGACGACCTGGTGGGGCAGCTCAAGCAGATGCGCTACGGTCTCGAGGCCGAAGAATGGCTCGAGGCCGAAGCCGACCAATTGGGTTCGGCGGTTTTCGAACTCATGTGGTCCGCACGCCCGAGTGTCGGCGTCACCGCCCCGGACGGTGGAGAAGTCGTGGCGGACTGGCTCGACACTGCGCGGCGGCAGGAGATTTTTCGACCCGTGCTGGAACGCTTTCTGACCAGCCGGTGAAGGCGAAGGAATCAATACAATGGTACCGATCCTCGTTCTTTTGACATTCGTGGTTTCCATTCTGGGGTACACCCTCTACTCTTGGCTCCAAAAGCGGCGGGAGATCCAGCGGGCCGTGGATGCATCGACGCATCCGGTCCCGGAAGGGGTGGTCTGGTTTCCGGGGCATACCTGGCTGCTACCAACGGGCGAGCAGACGGGCCGCCTGGGAATCGGCGCGTTTGCCGGCCGCCTTCTCGGCCGTGTCGATGAAATCCGGCTCCCCGAGGAAGGGGCCCCGATCACCCGCGGCAGCACGCTGTTCTCGGTCCGGCAGGGAGAGCGCTGGGCGGAGTTCAAATCGCCCGTCACGGGAACGGTCAGACAGATCAACGATGCCGTCCGCAGCCTCTCCTTCAACTCCGGGAGCGGGGTTTCCTCCTATTGGCTGTGCGAGGTCGACCAGGATGACATGGCGCGTTCTCTGAAGGCAGCCATCCGTTCGCAAGACCTGCGGAGCTGGTTGGCGGGCGAAGTCCAACGCGTTCTGGGGGCACTTGCCCAGATCAAGGGCGCGCCTGACCGCCTGGGAGCCGTACTTCCCGACGGTGGAACCCTGGTGGACGGCCTGCTCGAACACGCCGACCAGCGAACCTGGGAGAGCGTGACCCGGGTCCTGTTCGAGCAATAACCATCGAGTCGCCGAGGTCCCGTGCATGTTCCGGCCAGCCCCCCACGGTGACCTCGGTGCACTGGGCAACACGCCTTCAGAGTGAACTCGGGAGCGGGAACTCGAAACCCCAGGATCCCGGGTGTTGACAAAACCAGCACCGGCCTCCCTGCCTTCCCCCTTTTCTCTTCGCATCAAACCGCGAAACTTGTTAATCTTTTAAACAGTGTCTCGTGGAGGCCGGATGGAGTCCGGCTGAAAGCGGAGGGACTGCAGAGTTGTCCGGACGATTGAGTTTTAAACTGGTGGCAAGTCTCGTGGGCTGTTTGGGCGTTATCTTCGCCCTGTTCGGCTACCAGCTGACCGAGCAGCACCGGCGTGACCTCGAAGCCGTGAATTTCGAAGCGGCGGATCGTATCTCGGACAGCATCAAACGCAGCATCCTCTACAGCATGCAGCTGAACCACCGGGAGCACATCTACCACACCATCAAGACCCTCGGTGGCGAGCCCGGAATCAACAAAATCCGCATCTTCAACGAAGTCGGAAGGATCAGCTACTCCAGCGACGACGCAGAGATCAATACCCTGGTCGACAAGAAGGAAGAGGCCTGCTATGCCTGTCACAACCAGGAGGAGCCCCTCAGTCGCCTGCCCCGGCCGGATCGGAGGCGAATCTACTTCGATCCGCAGGGCAACCGGATCCTGGGACTGATCAATGCGATCGAGAATGAGCCGCGGTGCTATGAGGCCTCCTGCCATGCCCACTCCCCCGACCAGCGGGTGCTGGGAGTCCTCGACGTCACGATGTCCCTGGCCAGCATCGATGAAACCATCCGCAAAGGTCGAAGCGTCCTCTTGGCCGAACTCGCTCTGTCGGTTCTGGTCGTCTCGATCGTGCTGGGTGTGGTCGTCTGGTTTCTGGTGCACCGACCCATCCGCCAGTTGATGACTGGGACCGAGAAGCTCGCCGCCGGCGACCTCGACTTCCGAATCCAGGTCGACTCGCGCGACGAGATGGGGGCCCTCGGGCGATCCTTCAATCGAATGACGGAACAGCTCAAGCAGGCCCACTCGGAATTGACCGCCTGGGCGCAGACCCTCGAAAGCCGCGTCGAAGAGAAGACGGCGGCGCTGCGAGATGCCCACCGCCACATGATCCAGGTCGAACGGATGGCTTCGATGGGGAAGCTGGCCGCCATCGTGGCCCATGAGATCAACAACCCTCTGGCGGGAATCCTGACCTCGGCCCGGCTCGTGCTGAAGCGACTCAGCCGACAGGGCGTGCCCGAAGACGACACCACCGAACAACTGGAGCTGATTGCGCAGGAAGCCGGCCGTTGCGGCGACATTGTCAAGAGTCTTCTCCAGTTTGCCCGCCCGCGCAGCGAAGTCCGTCAGCCGGAGGATCTCAATGCTCTGGTTCGCGACGCCCTGCGCCTGGTCCAGCACAAGATGAACCTGATGAGCGTGGAGACGCAGTTCAATCTCGCCGAAGGCGTGCCCCCGGTCATCTGCGATTCGCAGGGCATCAAGCAGGTCCTGGTGGCCGTCCTGATCAATGCGACCGAGGCCGTCGGCAGCGCCGGCGGGCAGATCGTCCTGGGGACGTGCTTTCTCGCCGACCAGGGCCTCGTGGAGGTTTCGGTGCGGGACAACGGATGCGGCATGGACGAACAGACCAGGCAAAGGATTTTCGAGCCTTTCTTCACAACCAAGGAGGACGCCCATGGAGTGGGACTGGGCATGGCTGTCGTCAGCGGAATCGTCGCTGCGCACGGGGGGGAAATTCGGATCGACTCGGCTGTGGGACTGGGAACGACTGTGACCATTGTGCTTCCGGCTTCGAGCAGCGCCGAGGTGGCTTAGACCGGGAGGAAGGGGGAAGCGCGCATGACTGCCAAGCCAACCGCCAGGATCCTGGTGGTCGACGACGAGTTGATCGTCCGCAAGTCATTGGGAGGCTGGCTTCGAGAAGAAGGCTATGAGGTGGATGTCGCCGGTTCGGGCAAGGAAGCCCTGGAGTCGTTGAGCCGGGAAGAGTGGGACATCTTTCTCGTCGACATCAAGATGCCCGGCATCGACGGGCTCGAACTCCAACGTCGGATTCATGAGATTCACCCCGACGCGACGGTCATCATCATGACCGCCTATGCCTCGGTGGATACGGCGGTCGAGGCCATGAAACAGGGCGCCTACGACTACGTCGTCAAGCCGTTTGAGCCCGAAGCCCTGGAAAACCTGATCCGGAAAGCAGCCGAGCGTAAGCAACTGCTGGACGAGAACGTCCAGCTGCGCAAGAAGATCGACGAGATGTCCGCCTTCCACGGCATCGTCGGGACCAGTCCCGCCATCAGCCGCGTCCTCGAAGAGGTCCGCATGGTGGCGGAATCGGACACCACCGTCCTGGTGCGGGGCGAGAGCGGCACCGGCAAGGAACTGATCGCGCGAGCTATCCATGCCTGCAGCCCCCGCCGCTATCTGCCCATCGTCACCGTGAGTTGTGGCGCCCTCTCCGAAGGCTTGCTGGAAAGCGAGTTGTTCGGTCATGAGAAGGGGGCCTTCACCGGAGCCCAGTATCGCCGCAAAGGCAAGTTCGAGATGGCCGACGGCGGCACGCTGTTCCTGGACGAGATCGGCGACATCTCTCTCAAGACCCAGGTCGATCTGCTGCGGATCCTGGAGGAGAAGAGAGTCTGCCGAGTGGGCGGCAACAAGCTGATTCCGGTTGACTTTCGGCTGATCGCCGCCACCAACAAGAACCTCGAGAGCATGGTCCGCGAAGGCACCTTCCGGGAGGATCTCTACTATCGCCTCAACGTTTTTTCCATCACGCTGCCGCCGTTGAGGGAGCGGAGGGAGGACGTCCCGATGCTGGTCGAGCACTTCCTCCATCGCTTCGCGGAAAGCATGAACAAGCACGTCACCAAGGTGAGCGCCGACGCGCTGGAGCTGCTCAGCCACTACGAATGGCCGGGCAACATCCGGGAGCTCCAGAACGCCATGGAGCGGGCGGTGCTCGTCTGCCGCGGCGAGACCATCGGTCCGAGGGACTTCCCCGTGCTGGAGGAAAGCAAGCCGAGAGAGCCGGGTGAAAGATCACTGGCTGCCGTCGAACGCGATCACATCAGGGAGGTGTTGGAGGACGCCGAGTGGAACATCTCCCGGAGCGCGCGGCTGCTCCGAATCGATCGCGTCACGCTCTACAACAAGATCAAGAAGTACGGACTCAAACGAGAATCCTCACCGGCGAAGCAATAATGACGGAAATCCGGCTGGTCAGGGTCGGAAAGCCTGACCAGGACGTTCTCGATTTTCTGGCGCTGACTTTGCCGGAGCACCTTTCGGCGGGCTGCAACCTCAGCGAAGAGTCGATCGATGTCTCGGCGGTCTACGATCCTGCGCGAGGGCAGTTCTACTCGACCGCACTGCTTGCCGAACTGGTTCAGCTGGGCGCCCGCTATCCGTCGTCCACCCTGCTGGGAGTGACGGAAGTCGATCTGTTCATCCCGATCCTGACCTTTGTTTTCGGCGAAGCCCAGCTCGGGGGCCAGACGGCTCTGTTGTCGAGTCATCGCCTGCGGCAGGAATTCTACGGGCTGAGGCCCAACGAAGGCCTGCTGCTCGAGCGGGTGGAGAAGGAAGCGCTCCACGAACTCGGCCACACCCTCGGCCTCGTCCACTGCCGCGGCCTCCAGTGCGTCATGCGCTTCTCCAACTCGGTGGACGAGGTCGATCTCAAGCCTAACGAATACTGCCCGGAATGCCGGCACCAGGCCGAAGAGCTGCGCCGAGCGAAGGTCGGTTAGCCGGGACTCCTCACTGCCGGACCTCGAGCCACGTCTCGTGGTCGTTTACCTTCTGGGGTGTCGCCTCTTCTGGCGGGACGCCCAGAAACTCCGCCACGGAGGGAACGAGCTTCGAATACCAGATCGAGGCGGTGACCACGACTCGGCCCTCGGCGGCAGACGGGGGGACTTTCCAGGTGAAACTCTCGTTGACTGCCTTCAGAGGCGCCAGCCGGTAGTCGGGACCGAGGCTGGCGGTATGCCACTGGGCAACGGTCATGCGTCCATCGGGGTCGAGATAAGGCAGCCTGAAGATCCGATCGCCCTCGGGGACTCCCGCGTCCCGGGCCAGGCCGCGAAAACCCGTCAGGCCCTGGATGTCGCCGATGTCCTGATAGGCCAGGGCGGAACTGGAGGCGATGGTCATCTCCTCACCCTGGAAGCCTTTCGGAGTGACGGCCAAGTGGTAGGTCGCTCCTGCCGAATCACGAGCTTCGACATGCAGCCAGAGCAGCCGCTCTTCGGCAGAGCCGCTCGGGATCATGTGGCCCGCCTTGGCGTTGACCACCGTCACCAGGAAGGCGACCGAATCGCCGGGTTTCGCCGAACGCGTATCGGGGTGAATTCGCACTTCGGCCACGCCGCGCAGCTTGCCCGGGTCGTGCGCCCCGTGAAAGAGGTGCTGGCGGACATCGGGGCGGTCCTTCCCAAGGCCGGGGGCGCTGTTCCCGGCGGCTGGAGGCATGTGACAGTCCTGACAGACGACCCCGGATTTCGCGTAGGGACCCTCGCGCCACTCGAGCTGGGTCGACTTCACCCAGACTCCCCATGGGTCCTTCTCGTTGTGGCAGGTTCCACAGAATTCGGCGCTGCGCAAAAAGGAGTTCGCTGCGACCTTGTGGGCGGGGCTTTCGCAATCGGATCGGATTCCCTGCTCAGTGGCTCCGGGATCGGCAATGTAATTGAAGTTGAAGGGCACCTCGCCCTCGAAGCCCGTGATGCTGTGACAGAGGTCGCAGGAGACGCCTTCGTTGGCTCTCGTCCCGGCGGAGGGCCGCTGCGGCGGGATATCGCCGGCGAGGAAGGCCAGGGGAGCATGGCAGCCGATACAGCCGGCTTTGATGCCCGCCACCTTCTCCTCCTTCTGGCTGTGCGGGAGAGCCAGTTTGAAGTATTCGATTTCATCCCACGGGTGGGTGAAGCTCTGCGACATCATGGCCTGCTCGTGCTGCATGTTGATGTCGAGGTGACACGAGGCACAGGCGTCGGACATTTCGAACCGGTCGTAGGGGAGCGTGCCCAGGGCCGCGTCCCCGGCCTTCTGCGCCAGCGCCGCCGGCCAGGCGGTCACCCCCAACCCAACCATCATCAGAAAAAGGACTCTCGAAATCTGCATCGGTTCGCTCCCCCCGGGACCGGGACGGGCCCTTCTGCTCCGGTCGGAATGGACTCGGCGCCCGCCGTCGGTTCCGGAACCTCTCCCGTGTATCCCGTTTCCCCTCGAAACGGAGTGTCGATCAGCGATTCACGGTCTTCGTGCGCGATCGCTCCAGCTCCTGCGCATCGACAACCGCAATGGCCGCCATGTTGACGATGTCCTTGGCCTCGAAACCATGCTGCAGTACGTGGACCGGCTTGTTCATCCCGACCAGAATGGGACCGATGGCCTCGGCGCCCCCCAGACGCTGCACCAGCTTGTAGGCGATGTTTGCCGACTGCAGGTCCGGGAAGATGAGCACGTTGGCCGGACTGGTGAGGGTGCTGAAGGTGTAGTGTTCGGAGATCAGGTCGTGCACGACTGCCGTGTCCGCCTGCATCTCGCCGTCCACCATCAGCCGGGGATCCTTCTGCCTGACCAGCTCCGTGGCCCGTCGCATCTTCTCGGCGAGGGGATGGCGCACGCTCCCGAAATTCGAAAAGGAGAGCATTGCCACGCGCGGCTCGATGTTGAATCGCCGCGCAACCTCGGCCGTCAGGACGGCGATGTCGGCCAGTTCCTCGGCGGAAGGGTCGATGTTGACGGTGGTATCGGCAAAAAAGTAGATCCGATCCTTGAGCACCATCATGAACAGCCCGACCACACGGCTGCAGTCCGGGCGCATCTGGATGACCTGCAGGGCGGGTCGAATCGTATCGGGGTACTGCTGATCGACGCCGCAGACCAATGCGTCGGCATCCCCGAGACGGACCATCATCGATCCGTAGACCGTCTTGTTGCGCATCATCCGCCGGGCGTCCGCCATAGTCAGTCCCCGGCGTTGGCGCTGGCGATACAGCTCCTGAGCGTACTGCTCGAATTTGCCCGACGTTTCGGGATCGACGATCTCGACATCCTCGAGATGCAGGTCGAGGTCATCCACGATCGCCCGGATCTTCTCGGCTTTCCCCAGCAGAACGGGATGAGCGAAGCCTTCGTCGAGGATGATCTGGCTGGCACGCAGCACCTTTTCGTGCTCGCCTTCCGGGAAGGCCACCCGCTTGGGTTCGCGGCGGGCCTGGTTGATGACGACGCGCATGACTTCGCGCGAGCGTCCGAGACGGCGTTCCAGGGATTCACGGTATTCCTCGAGATCGATCTGGAGCCGGGCAATGCCGGTTTCCATGGCGGCCTTCGCCACAGCCGCCGACTCCCAGATCAGGACTCGGTAGTCGAAGGGCTTGGGGATCAGATAATTCGGTCCGAAATGAAGACGGTCGACATCGTAGGCCTTCATGACCGATTCGGGGACGTCCTCCTTCGCCAGACTCGCCAGTGCTCGAGTCGCGGCGAGCTTCATCTCCTCGTTGATCGCCGTCGCGCGGACATCCAGAGCGCCCCGAAAGATGAAGGGGAATCCCAGCACGTTGTTGACCTGGTTCGGGTAGTCGGAACGTCCCGTCGCCATGATCGTGTCGGGCCGCGCGGCCATGGCCTCCTCATAGGTGATCTCCGGGTCCGGATTGGCCAGGGCGAAGACGATCGGGCGGCTGTTCATGCCCTTCAGCATGTCCCCCGTCACGCAGTTCGCAATGGAGAGACCGACGAAAACATCGGCACCTCGCATGGCTTGAGTCAGTGTCCGGGCATCGGTCTCGGCGGCCAGGGACTCCTTGTGGGGGTTCATACCTTCGACCCGACCCTGGTAGATGACTCCCTTCGAATCACACAGCATCAGGTTTTCCCGGCGGACACCCAGCGACAGGTAGTAGCGGGCGCAGGCGATTCCGCTGGCTCCGGAGCCGTTGACGACGATCTTCACCTCTTCGATCGCCTTCTCACACACCTCGAGGGCGTTCAGAAGGGCGGCGCCGGAGATGATCGCGGTTCCGTGCTGGTCGTCGTGAAAGACCGGAATGTTCAGGTCCTCTTTGAGCCGATCCTCGATCAGAAAGCATTCGGGAGCCTTGATGTCCTCGAGATTGATGCCGCCGAAGGTCGGTTCCAGCAACTTCACCGTTCGGATGACGTCTTCGGGATCCTCGCTGTTGATCTCCAGATCAAAGACGTCGATGTCGGCGAAGCGCTTGAAGAGAACACCCTTTCCCTCCATCACCGGCTTTCCCGCGGCCGCACCGATGTTGCCGAGGCCGAGGACTGCCGTGCCGTTCGATACGACGGCGACCAGGTTTCCTTTGGCCGTGTAGTTGAAGACGTCGTCCGGGTTTTCCTTGATTTTCAGACAGGGAACGGCGACGCCGGGAGTATATGCCAGAGACAGATCCCTCTGGGTGAGACACGGCTTGGTTGGTATGACCTCGATCTTCCCCTTACGCCCCTGGCTGTGGTACTCCAGGGCATCTCGTTCTCGTACCATTTGGCTCTTCTCCTCACTGATTCCTCGTTGCGGAAAGACTCCTCGAGGAAGACAGATGGGCGGTTTACTCTCCGGCCGGCTCTCCGGCGGCGGCCATGGATTCAGCGGGAAGCGGTTCTCCGGCCCGGCTCCGCGGGCCGCAAGAGCCCGCAGCTCGGGGGCAGTCTCTCGGCCTCAATCCGCCCAAAAGTCGACGACGAAGACATCCGCCAGTAACGGACCCACCAACTCCCCGAACTCCTTGTGCGCCGGATGCACGAGATAGGCATCTCGATCCTTCTCGTTGCGGAACGTCAGAATGAAGCAATGCGTGAATCCTTTGTTCAGGCCTTCCGGACTGACGTTGGTCCCGGCTTCAAAGGAGACGATGACATCGATTTTGTTCTTGAGCGCCCGGAAGGCCTCCACGACCTGGCTGATCTGCTCGGGGGAGGCATCCTCCTTGAACTTGAAGGCGACGACGTGCCGGACGGTTCCTGCGGATTCGTCCGAGGGCGAGGCAAGGAAAGCAACTCCAAAAAGGGCTAATAGAGCGAGCGGAATGTAGCGATGCATCGAACCCCCTCCCGTCCGTGACGACCTGCTGAAACATACACCAGGCCCATGACCCGTGCAAGCGTGCAGGCGCACCCATTCGGCCCGCCGGAGCGGTGGGGCGACGGAAGCGGGCGATTCGGCGACGCCCCGGGCCCCCGGGAGCCACAGTCCCTGTGATAGTCTCTTCCTCACGGAGGCGCAACAAGGAGACCAAGCGATGAAAGTGATCGCGGATTTCTGCATCGTCCCGATTGGCGTAGGGGTCAGTCTTTCCCGCTACATCGCGGCCTGTGAGGAAGTCATCCAACAAAGTGGCCTGACGGCCCGGTTGCACGCCTACGGCACCAACGTCGAGGGCGAATGGGACCAGGTGCTGGCGGCGCTGAAGCGGTGCCATGAGGTCGTGCACTCCATGGGAGCCCCCAGGATTTCAACGACGGTCCGACTCGGCACCCGTACCGATCGGGATCAGACGATGCTCGAGAAGATGGAGAGTGTGGAGGAGAAGCTGCGGAGTGAGAAGGTCCCTCAATAGTTACTGTGCCCTGGCCGTGGCCGCCTTCTGGCTGCTCACGGCCGCCATCCTGTTCGCCGGTCCGGTCCAGATCGTCCACGAGGCCCGCTCCCTGCAACCCGGAGAAGTCGTCCTGTTGCGGGTCAGTGCCGCCGCTCCGATCGAAGAGGTGCACGCCCACGTGCTGGATCGCGACTATCCCTTCTTTCCGACCGGCGATCCGCGCATCTGGGAAGGACTGGTCGGCCTCGATTTGAATCTGAAGCCCGGCAGCTACCCCGTGAAGGTCGAGGGTCGGAGTGCCGGCGCGGATTTCTCGGCTGCCGATCTTCTGAAAGTGCTGCCCAAGAAGTTCCCCGTGCGGCGCATTACGGTGGACGAGAAGTTCGCCAACCCTCCCGCCGCCGTGATGGATCGGATCGAGAGAGAACAAAAGCTGGTTGCTTCGATCTTCCAGGGCACGACGGCGCAGCGGTACTGGAAGGGAACCTTCCATCGGCCCGTTCCGGGAGCGGCTCTGAGCAGCTTCGGCAAGCGAAGTATCGTCAACGGGCAACCCCGAAGCCCACACAGCGGCACGGATTTCCGAGGAGCTCGGGGGACTCCGGTCGAGGCGCCCAACGACGGCCGGGTCGTCCTGGCCCAGGAGCTCTACTTTTCCGGCAACACCGTGATCATCGATCACGGCCTCGGTCTGTACTCGTACCTGGCGCACCTGTCGGCCTTCAAAGTGGAGGTCGGTCAGCCGGTTCGGAAAGGTATGGTGGTGGGGCTCGTCGGCGCCACCGGGCGGGTGACGGGACCGCATCTCCATTGGACGACACGCTTGCTCGGAGCCCGCGTGGATCCGCTTTCCCTGATGCAGGTCCTGGACGAAGCGGAGGCCGGTCTCAGCGCGTCCCCTTGAGCACCACCAGCGTCAAGTCGTCGTACTGGGCGACGTCCCCCACGAAAGCCAGGAGATCGGCGTAGATCGTCCGCAGGATCTCGCGCGCGGACAGATGACAGTTCGCGGCGATTCGTTCCCGGAGCCTCTCCTCGCCGAACATCTCCTCGTGCTCGTTCTGAGCCTCGACGACCCCGTCGGTGTACATCACGAGAGTGTTCCCCTCGCCGATTTCGACGACCCCGCTGGTGAAGGAGAGATCCCTGCGAAAACCCAGGATGGGGCCGCCCTCTTCGAGGGTTCGAAAAGTCCCGCCCTCGAACAGGAGCGGAGGATTGTGGCCGGCGTTGACGTAGCGCAGCATTCGACTGTCGGCGTCGAGTTCACCATAGAAGAGAGTGACGAAGCGGTTGCTCGGGCAGTCTTCGGTCAGGCTGTTGTTCAGGAGGCGGAGAGTCTCTTCCACACTCAGGCGGTTCTTGACCTGGGTACGGAGCGCCGCCCGGAGGGAAGCCATCAGGAGTGCGGCGGACAGCCCCTTGCCGCTGATATCGGCAATCACCAGGGCGCACCCCCGATCACGCCAGGGGAGAATGTCGTAGTAGTCTCCCCCGACCTGGGCTGCCGGCTCGCTGAGACCCGCGATCTCGAATCCCGCGACGACCGGCACGCTCTTGGGAAGGAAGCCCAGCTGAATCGAACGGGCGAGGCTCAAATCCCGTTCCAGTTTCTGTTTTTCCAGCGCCTCTCGGTGCAGTCGCGCCTTTTCGATGGCAATCGCCGCCTGGTCGGACAGCGCCGAAAAGAGCGGGATATCGTCCTCCGTGAAGCCCTGGTCGCAGCGTCGATTGAGGGCCTGCAAAACGCCCAGGATCTTCCCTTCCGAGTCCCGCATGGGCACACAGATCAAATTCCGCGTGCGGAAGCCGGTCTTCGAGACCTCCCCGTAGAAACGATCGTCCTTCTCCGGGTCTGCCACGACCAGGGGGATTCCCCTGCGGGCGACCCATCCTCCGAAACCCCGGCCCGGCGGAATGCGCACCCCCGAGATCTCGGCCCGGGCGGGACCGGTGGGAACGGTGAAGATCAGTTCGCCGGTCTGCTCGTCGAGCAGGAGCAGCGAACTGGCCTCCGCGTCCATGATCTTCTTGGCGGACTCCATGATTTCCGAAAGCAACCGCTCGAGTGTCACCGACGAATTGATGCGGGCGGAAACCTGAACCAGCTGGCTCAGCCGGATGCTGGTCGAAATCCAGGGTTCCCACTGGGCGGGTGAGACTGAATCGGTGAGATACCGGCGCCGGCACTCGGCCTTTGCCTCAGCGGTCATGAACGGGGCCAGCCGCACCGCCAGGTCTACGGGGCCTGCAGGGTGGGTCGCTTCGAGACGAAGCTCCACCGAAGTCCGGGAGGCGGCCCGCTCCACGATCCCCCGTCCTGAAGCCAGCAGGATCGGCCCTTCCCGGATGCGCAACTGGAGAACCTGGCCGGGCCTGGGCAGAAAGGGGAGCTTCAGGCGAATTCGAGAGAAATCTCCGTCCGCCTCGAGGAGCTGGCCTTTCCGGGGTCCCTTCGACGCACGGTCCTCACGGGTGACATCGACACGGATCCCTTGGGCAAACGAATAGCACTCCCTGAGCGGGGCCATCGAGCATGATGGTAGCAGATCAGTCGGTCGGACCGAAGATCCAGCCGGTCCTGGGAAAGCGGCTGAGCAGAACTTCTCCGTCGAGCAACGCGTGCCCCAGCGGCTGGTCGCGAAACCGGACGATCACCTGACCGGATCCGGAGAGCGCGGGATGGAGGTCTTCGCGGTTGGCGTAGGCGAAGGCCTCCGTCCAGCCGTCGAGCACGCAGACGCCGCACCGGGCTCCGGCTCCCACGAGATGGGTCCCCTCGGTGGTCAGCCGTGTCGGGCGATTGCGGAGATGCGCGATCGGCAGGCCGGACCGGACCGGTTCTTCGTGAAAGGGAAAGGCAGCGGCCTGGGCGGCCACTCCGCTCAGCTCGGAGGAGATGTTCCAGCGATAGGGCTCAAAGACCTCCGGAGGGAAATCGAAATGGGCTGCCAGACCGTCGAGTTCGGCGGCGACCCGCTCATCGGACATCTCGAGGAAGGGGTGACAGCGCCGGGGAGGTTTCCGAAAGCGGGCCTGGCCGAAGGAGGCGGTTTTGCGCAGGCGGGCGATGAAGAATCCCTCGCAGGGATTCTCGTAGGGATGGATTCGGGCCGCGCGGACGAGGGTCGGAGAGTAAATTCGGCCGGAGTGGGAGGTCAGTCCGGGGCGGACCTTCAGCCCGGGCAGTTGGAACTCCTCGAGGATGACCGGGAACCGTTCCAGGGCGAAATCGATGACGGCCTCGTTCTCCTCAGGGGCGATGGTGCAGGTGGAGTAGACGAGGACTCCCCCGGGCTTGAGTGCCTTGAGCCCGCTGTGAAGCAGACTGCGTTGCTGGACGGCGAGCCGTTCGCTCCGCGCCGGCTGCCACCAGTCGAGCACCTCCGGAGACTTGTGCAGGGTTCCCAGAGCCGAGCAGGGTGCATCCAGGAGAACGCGGTCGAAAGACTCGAAATACTGGTTGCCGTACAACTCGCCGTAGCCCTTCATCACGCACACGTTGGCCGCTCCGAGCCGCCTGAGATTAAAGACCAGGCCCCGAATCCTGCGATTGGACGAGTCGTTGGCGAGGATGAGCCCCTGGTTCTGCATGAGCTCCGCGAGCTGCGTCGTCTTCGATCCCGGCGCGGCACAGAGATCGAGGACGCATTCGCCGGGTCGCGGTCCGAGCACTCTCGCCGGCAGCATGGAGGCCAGATCCTGGATGTAGATGTCTCCCAGACAGTGGGCGAGGCTCCGGCCGGGGGAACGGGCGGGCGGCCGGCATTCGTAGACGTCGGTCGAGGCCTCACAGGGACGAAAATCGAAGCCCTCGGCCGTCAGGAGGGATTCCTGGAATTCGCGGCTGTGCTTGAGACCGTTGAATCGGAAACGGGCCGGGAGTTTGAGTCCGGTCTGTGAAAGAAAGTCGGCTTCCCGGCCTTCGGTGACCTCGTTCAACAAAGAGCGGAGTGCGGGAGATACATCGATTGCCATGCGGACTGCCAGGTCGATATTATCAGTTCAGCAGAGGCTCCTTTGAGAAGGGGGAACCATTTCACCCTTTCTTGGCGTCTGTAGTAGGAGACAGTTCTTCCTTTTCCTGAAGATCGGCGCGAAGAGTGAGAAAGATCGTCATCCTCATCCTGGTCGGGCTGGGCGGCCTGCTGATCGTCAGGGGCCGCGGCGCCGGAGATGCGCCAAGCCAGTTCGAGGAGGCCAATCCGGATTTCACCTTCGTGCGACTCATCTATTCGGGCGGCGGGGGCTGGCGACGGGGCCGGGGCTCCAGTTGGTCGACCGACTTTCCCAAGGCCGACAATCAGCTGCTCTATGCGATCCGAAAGTTGACGGACCTGTCGTTCATTCAGCCCGAGAGCCGTGCATTGTCCCTCAATACGGACGAGATCTTCGAGTACCCGTTCCTCTACGCCGTCGAAGTGGGGCACATGCGGCTCAGTGACGAGGAGGCGGCCCGCCTGCGCGAATACCTGTTGCGCGGGGGCTTTCTCATGGTCGATGACTTTCACGGGACCTGGGAGTGGGACAACTTCTATCAGGAAATCAAACGGGTTCTGCCCGAGTATGAACCGGAAGATCTGCCCTTGTCTCACCCGATTTTCCACTGCTATTTCGACATCGATGCGCTGTTCCAGATTCCCGGTCTCCAGTTTCTCTACAGCGGGCGGACCTGGGAGAAGGACGGTCGTCAGGCTCGCTACATGGGAATCCGGGATGACTCCGGACGAGTCGTGGTCATGATCAACCACAACGTCGATCTCGGCGATGCCTGGGAATGGGCCGAGCTCGAAGAGTATCCACGACAGTACGCGCACCTCGCCTTCAAGCTGACGGTCAATTACATCGTCTACGCCATGACGCACTGAAGGCGGGAAGACCGCTCGGGGTCAACCGCTGAAGGGCCGTTTGAGCAGTCGGGAAGCCTCCTTGCGGGAACCATCCACGTCGGGAAGATCGAGGACTTTCCGGTACTGCTCCTCCGCGCGGGAGCGCTGGTCGGCCAGGTCGAGCGTCCTGCCCAGTTCGAGCCGCGCCCGGGCGAGGTCCGAGGGCGTCGCCGTGGGCTGGGCAACCACTTTCCGCAGCAACTCCTCCGCAGCGGTGAGTTCTCCTGCCTTGCGCAGCTTGGGGGCGAGCTGCAGGAAGTAGGGGATCTGCTGGAGTTTCTGATAGTTGGGCACCTTCTGTTCGGCCAGTCTGGCAATCTCGAGGTAGATGTCGAGCGCCGCGCTCTGGCGGCCCATCTTCTCCTCGATCTGGGCCCGGTTGAGGTTGAACAGGAAGTTCTTGGGGAACCGGTCGTGCAGGAACTGCGCGAGACGCAGGGCGTCCTTGTAGCGCCCGTCCCGTACGAACAGGACCATCTGGAGGACGCGGCTGTCGTCGGCCACGAACTCCCCGTGTTCCGCGGCCAGCTGCAGGTCTTCGAGACCCTGCTCCTTGCTGCCGTGAAACCCGATCACGGCCGCGATCCACTTCACGTACCAGGGGAGGCTGCCGACGATGTATTGGTACATGCCGACCGTCATGTAGGCGTCGTAGAACTCGGGATCCTCCTTCAGTACTTCGGAATCGTACTTGTACGCCAGCTTCCCGTGTTTGAAAGCGTTACCCACGCTGTGGTCGATGGTGATGTAGAAGGAGGCCTCGACACCCTCAATGGCGCCGAGAAAGTATCGGGCGCGCACGTCTCCGGGCTTCTTCGAGAGGATGTCGTTGCACAGCGTGCGGGCACGCTCGAGCTTGTCCATGAAGAATTCGCGGTTGGCCTTCGACATGGTCTGCCCCGTCTTCTCCGTGAAGTAGCTCGGGGTGATGAACTTGTCGAGATCCAGGTCCTGTCGCTCGAAAAGCTCGTGCAGCCAGACGGTTGTGGCTTGATAAAGAGGCGGCCCCGGGTGCTCGGGGAAGCGATCTGCGATCTGCGTGAACCGCTTCTGGGCCTCCGCGTAATCGAGCTCGAAAAGGTCGGTGAAGCCCTGCTTGACCGCGGTCACGAACTGCGGGCTCCGCGAGTCGCTCGGCTGGGCCTGCAACTGGGCAGGCACGGCCACACAGCAGACAATCAGCAGCGTCAACCGAATCGACTTGATCCCCATTTCTCACATGACCTTCCGCCCCGCCGCAGGCTGTGCGGGAGAAGCCGGATCAGGAGCCGTTCCAGACCACGAGGAATCCCGCACTGAACTGCCAGGTGTGCATCAACCCATCGGGCCTGAAGGCGGCCCCGGCCACGCCCTGGAACGAGCTGGCCGTGTGCGGAAGGCCATAGTCCGGGACGCCCGTAATCTGATCACGAACGTCGAAGCGGATGCCCCACTGGTTTCCGAGGTAGTACTTCACTCCGCCGCCCCAGGTGCCCGCCAGCTTCCAGCGGTTTTTGAGATCCAGACCCTGAGCAACGGCGAAATCCCGAGAGTTGCCGTCGATCTGGTAGTAGGAGGTCCCGATTCCCCCGACGGCGTAGGGCCGAAGTTTCGAATTGGCGGGGGTGAGATAGTAGAGGATATTGTAATCCAGGCTATGGGCCCGGTGATCCAGGTCGAGATGCGGCAACGCCGGACTGAGATTCACGAACACCATCGGCTGGTTGGCGAAGTTGTATTCGAGCTCGGCGCCGAAGCGATCCCCCAGATTCTCGGTGATGCGGACACCGACCAGATAACCCGAAGCGTGCTCCAGCCCCACCAGACGCGGCGTGGTCTCCCCCGAAACCGGAGTCAGGCTGGAAGTGTCTCCCGCCGAATTGACCCCGAGCAGGAAGGAGAACTCCCATTTCCTCTGCTGGTTGGTCTGGGGGTACTGTGCCAGCAACGGACATTGCAGCAGAATCATCGTGCCCAGAATCAGAGACAGTCTCATGAGCATCCTTGTCCCCCGGTCGGCTCGCCTCGGCTCACCTCGAGGTCGATCATCGGAACAGTTCAGATACGTAAAGAGTCCCGGTTAAATCGTTAGCGCCTCCCGGACCGCAACGGTGGTCCGAAATCCTCCAACGAACGCCGAGCATCGTCTTTACTATACTGGAGATGCGGCGAAGGCTGCAAAAGACGGAGTCTTGGCCGGAGAAACCGGAACTCCGGCCGGCTCAGGTACCCGGGGTCGCAGCGTCGGCAGAGCCGGTGGCGACGAAGTCCGGCTTCATCGTCTCGAACAGATGGAGCAGCTTCTTGACAGCGCGGGACATATAGTCCGACTTCAGGTACACCCAACCGAGTTCCCGGTAGATCTTGCGGCCCGCGATCCTGCGGTAGACCAGTCCCTGCGCGGCCGTCGTCGACGCCACTGCCGGGTACGGGATGAGGCTGATCCCGAGTCCACGAGCGACCAGCGGTTTGGTGATCTCGACGTTTTGAAGCTCCATCGTGTTGCGGAACTGTACCTTCTCCTCCCCGAAAATCTGGTCGACCACCTTGCGGGTGTTGGAGCCGCGCTCGAAATGAATGAACGTATACGGGGGAAGATCCGAAAAGGCAATCCGGGGCTTGGCCGCGAGCGGGTGATGCTCGTCCATGACCAGGACCATCTCCTCCGAGAGCGCCGGCACCACCTCCAGGTCGGGATCGTCGAAAGGGAGACTCAACAAGGTCAGATCGACCTCGTTCGAGCGCAGCATGCGCAAGATTTCTTCCGAAGTCCCGGTTGCGATGCGGAGCTCGACGTTGGGGTAGAGTTGCCTGTATTCCTTGAGCAGTACGGGGAAAAGATAGGTACAGACGGACATTCCCCCGGCCAGATGAAGGCTTCCCCGTTGCAGGTGCGTCAGATCGGCGATCTCCGAATTCAGCAGGCGCAGTTCGTTGAAGATCCGCTGAGAATAGCGCAGTACGATCTCCCCGGTGGGAGTCAGGTGGATGCGTTTGTGGGTTCTTTTGAAGAGCTGATCGCCCAGCTCCTCCTCGAGCAGCTTGATCTGACGGCTGATGGCTGACTGGGAGACGAAAAGCTTCTCTCCGGCCCGGGTAAAACTTCCGGTCTCGACGATCGCCTGGAACATTTCGAGCTGTCTCAGATCCACGAGGAGTATTCTACTCGACCCGAAAGAGTCGAGCCCGAACCTTCCGGTCGCCTGGTCGCGGGCGAGCGAGGAAAAACAAGGGGTTTGACCGGAATCCTCGCGGGAGGTTAGATTGCACCGATGGAAGAGCGGCGGTACGCGAGAATCTTTCTCCTCATTCCGGCTCTGATCGTTCTCTACTTCGTATTCCGGATCTTCCAGCCGTTTCTGCAGCCCATCGCCCTGGCGATCATCTTCTCCACGCTGTGCCATCCCGTCTACCGCTGGTTGCTGCGCTTGTTGAAGGACCGCGCGAATCTCGCCTCGCTGATCATGTGCCTGCTCGTCATGGCTGTCATCATCATCCCGCTGGCCACCCTGATCTCGGCCCTCGTCTCAGAGGTGGCCCAGGTCTATCAGCTGCTGCAGTCGAATCTGGACAAGGGGACGTTCGACTCGGTTTTCGCCGGTCACAACAGTCACTATCTGACGGAGCTGGAAAACTGGCTGAGCGCCTACATGCCCTTCAGCAAGGAGGATGTCGTCAAGGCAGTGACGACGGGCCTCCAGCAGCTGGGCGGTTTTCTCGTGCGCCAGAGCACGGTCGTGCTGGGAGGCTTTGCCGGGCTGGTCAGTCAATTCATCCTTATGGTCCTGACGATGTTCTTCCTGTTCCGCGACGGGAGTCGGCTGTTTCGCCAGCTCGAGACGCTGACTCCGATTTCGAAGCGCTACGAGCAGTTGCTGGCCACCAAATTCCGGGAGGTCACGCAGGCCACGGTGCTCGGGACCCTGGTCACGGCCGTGGCTCAGGGCCTCGCAGGCGGTGTCATCTTCTGGATTCTGGGAATCTCGAACTCATTGTTCTGGGGCACCCTGATGGGCTTCTGCTCCATGGTACCGGTCGTCGGGACTTCGGTGGTCTGGGTCCCCTGGGTGTTGTACTTCGTCTTCTCGGGCGCCTACTGGCATGCCGCGATCCTGGCGGGATTGGCCGCCTTCCTGGTGGGTATGATCGACAACGTCGTCCGGCCCCTGTTCATCGAGGGGCGATCGGGAATGCATACCCTGGTTGTCTTCTTTTCCCTCATGGGGGGCGCGGCCTATTTCGGGGTCGTCGGCCTGATCTTCGGGCCGATTCTGGTCTCTCTGTTCCTGACCTTTCTCGAACTGTACCGGATCGAGTTCCAGTCCGAGTTGAGTAAGCCCCAGGCATGAGTTTGTACGGCGACTGGATCCGATCCTGGGAAAAAAGACTGACTCTGCGCGACCAGCGCCGGAAAGTCTTCCCTTTCGAGTGGGGCCTGGAATGGCTGGGAGTGGAGGCCGTCGGCGGGGAAGAGCCGCTGTCGTCGATCCGGCGCTGGGCGGATCGCGCGCTCCGGGACAGCGCCGCATTCTACCGCCCGGCCCCCCTGGAGGGGCCGCACCTCGAGGCGCAGCAACTGGTCTTCAGGACCCCGACGCCCAGTCTGCTGGAGCGCAACAATCGCGTCCGCTGCCGCATCTGGCAGAGCCCCGGATCCCGAAGAGCCGTGGTCGTCATCCCCCAATGGAACGCCTCCGCCGACAGCCACGCCGGGCTGTGCCGGATCCTCTCGCGACTCGGGCTCACGGCCGTCCGGATGACGCTCCCCTACCATGAAGAAAGGGCGCCGGAGGGTATGGAGCGAGCCGACTTCCTGGTGGGACCCAACATCGGACGGACGCTGCACGGGACGCGCCAGGCCGTGCTCGAAGCGCTGCAGGTCGTCGGTTGGCTGCGCGACCGGGGACATGAGAAGGTCGGGATCATGGGGACCAGTCTGGGTTCCTGTGTGGCCTATCTTGCCTTCGCCCACTGCTCCGCCATCGACGCCGGCGTCTTCAATCATGTCTCCGCACATTTCGCCGATGTCGTCTGGACCGGCCTCTCGACCCGCTACGTTCGCTGGGCGCTGGACGGGAACATCAGCCTCGAAGATCTCCGCGCCTGCTGGGCTCCACTCAGCCCGTGGCACTTCATCGACCGGCTGGAGACTCGACCGCGCCCGCACCTGATGATCACGGCACGCTACGACCTGACTTTTCTCCCCGAACTCTCCGACGAGGTCTTCTCCCGCTATGCGGAACTGGGACTGGCCTGTGATCGCGTAGAATTACCTTGTGGACACTATACGACCGCACATTTCCCATTCAATGTCCTCGATGGCTGGCACATCTGCCGGGCCCTGCGACATTGTCTGGAGTAGTGCTCCGAACCGGAAATCTTCTGAGGCGTGCCCGCTCCTGACGGGCGAAATCAGCTCCGACTCATTCGTCCGGAAAGCCGAAAGGCGCGCGAAGACGGTATGACAGAACATTCACAGGGACTCTCTCAGGGATTGAGGTTTCTTCTCGGGGCGGCTGCGTTCGTCATCATCGTGGCGGGCATGAAGGCAGCGGCTTCCCTGCTGGTCCCTTTTCTGGTCAGCGTCTTCCTGGCGGTCATCGCCGCACCGATCGTCTTCTGGCTGCGTCGCAAAGGCGTTCCGGCAGTCCTCGCCGTGGCACTGGTGATCGTTGCCATGATCGGCCTTCTGGTCCTGATGGGGTATTTCGTGGGCAGCTCGTTCAACCGGTTCCTGACTTCTCTGCCGGCCTACGAGGAGCACCTCAAGGCCAAGGTCCTGGACCTGGCGGACTGGCTCGGAAGCCACGGCGTGGGACTGTCGCAAAAGACCCTCACCGACTACTTCGATCCCGGCGCCGCCGTGGGTGTGGTTGCCACCTTGCTGACCTCCATCGGTGGTCTGTTGACGAACACACTGCTGATGGTGCTGACCGTCATCTTCATCCTCCTGGAAGCTTCCAGTTTTCCCGCCAAGATCCGGAGCGGACTGGAAAACGCAGAGGTGACGCTGCAGGGCTTTCAGGAATTTGCCATCACGCTGAATCGCTACGTGGCCATCAAGACGCTGGTCAGCCTGACCACCGGGGCCGCGGTGGCCGGGTGGAATGCCGCCCTGGGCGTGGACTATCCGCTGTTGTGGGGGCTATTGGCCTTTCTGCTGAACTACATCCCGAACCTGGGGTCCATCATCGCCGCAATTCCACCCATCCTCCTGGCGCTGCTCCAGTTCGGCTGGGTGACGGCGCTGGTCCTGTGCATCGGATATCTGGTCATCAATCTCGTCATCAGCAACCTCCTCGAACCCCGCTTCCTTGGTCGGGGCCTGGGTCTGTCGACGCTGATCGTCTTCGTCTCGCTGGTCTCCTGGGCCTGGGTGCTCGGCCCCGTGGGGATGCTCCTGTCCGTTCCGCTCACAGTGACCCTGAAGATCGCACTCGCGAGCAGTCCCAGAACCCGCTGGATTGCGGCGCTGCTCGGTCGTCCGATCGATGATCCCGCCGCCTCGGCCGAGGTGCTGTCCGAGGAGTACGAGGCCGGCCGGTCACTGGAGGAGTCATGAGTTTCGGCGCCCGGGAGTGTCCTGCGCCGGCAAGGTGCGGGCGCCGCTCGGCTGCGGTTCGATTGCCCTTGGGTGAGACGGGCCTGGGCTGATGGCCGGGCGGGTTGGAGGTTGCCGGGCCGTCGCTCGACGACCCGGCTGATCTTCGAATCGATCCGGGGCGCGTTCCGTCCCGAAACGACTCGGGGGAACGGTTCTCCCTATTTCAAGCTTTCGAGCAACATGGGGCTCCCCAGCTTATTGTCGTAGCGCGGGCGATAGCGCTCGGTGTTGTACGTGTTCTCGATGTCGACGGTCCGGGCTCCCAGGGATGGATCCGGAATCTCGGAGTGGGCATAGCGGCCGGCCCGAATTCCGACCATTCGGCCCGAGACGCCGTCGCTCAGCAGGTCTACTGCGATGTTGGCGAAGGTGATCGCGACCAGGTGATCGATGGAATCCGGGTCTCCGCTGCGCAGATCGTAGGTCAGGTCGCTGGCCATCGTGTCCTGTCCGGTCCGCTTCTTGATCTCCTGGCTCAGGACCGTGCCGATGTCGACCTTCTTGCGGTGACCGAAGGCATCGGCATCGCCATATTCCATGACTTCCCGGCCGTGCCAGCTGGCTCCTTCCGAGACGACGACGAGGGCATAGCTGGAAGGATTGTTCCGCTTGTCTTCGATCAACACCTCGCACAGATGATCGATGTCGAAGGGGGATTCCGGAATCAGGCACCGCGTGGACGTGACATAGGCGGTGTAGAGGGCCGTAAAACCGGCATCGCGTCCGAAGATCCGGAATACACCGATGCGCTCGTGCGAACCCAGGGTGGTCCGCTGCCGGGTGATCAGTTCCTTGGCCCGCGTGATGGCCGTCGAAAAGCCGATGCAGTACTCCGTGTTCTGGACATCGTTGTCCATCGTCTTCGGGATTGCGATGACGGGATAACCTTCGCGGTCCAGACGAGCGGCATAGCTCAGGGTGTCGTCTCCACCGATGGAGACGAGGGTGCCGATGTCCAGCTTCTCGAGATTTTGCAGGACGATGGGTGTCAAGTCCCAGAGTTCGTCGCTCTTGCGGTATTTCTCGGCGTCGGCTTCCGAGATATGCGGAGGCAACTTCGCTTTGGTCGTCTTCCAGGGGTTGGTCCGTGAAGTGTGCAGGACGGTGCCCCCGCTCCGATCGATGGCCCGCGTGTTTTCACGGGTCAGCGGCCGGATATAGCGCGGGTCGAGTTCCATGCTGGGGTCCATGTGGGTAAGCCCTTCCCAGCCGCGACGGATGCCGATGACGTCTTTGCCCATCTCGGTTGCCCGGTAGACTACCGATTTGATGACCGAGTTCAGGCCGGGCACGTCACCTCCGCCAGTCAGGATTCCGATCTTCTTCTGCTTCATACTTCTTCCACCTCCGTTAGGAGCACTTGCGGCGAACCATCTGGACCGATCCACACGGGCGCGTCACGACCGTTGCCGGCGTGCCGCACGCCCCCTCTTTTCGCGTTTCGGAAAAACCCGACCGATTTTATTGAAGCGCGACCGGATAAACAACTGAATTGAGCGCCAGTCGTGTATCCGGCTCCGAATCCTGCCGCGCCTTGCCGGCGATCCCAGCCACCTCGGAGCCTCAGTCGCCACCCATAGCCTGGATGAGGATCTGCCGGAGCTCCTCCGCCTCGAGGCGGACGGGATTGCCCTTCATGCTGCTGGCGCGCTGGGCCTTCTCGACGGCTTCGGGCAGCCGCTCGGGATCGAGTCCGAGTTCGAAGAGGCTTGGAATCTCCAGCAGCCGCCGGCACCGTTCGAGCCATTCCACGGCCTCCCGACGCCCGGCCTTGGGGTCTGCGTTCAGCAGGGCACCCACTTCGTCGAATCGGCCGAGCAGACCGTCCGGATCGCCCCGCCGCTCCAGGGCCTGCACGTTCGCCCTCAGCACGGGCGCCAGCAGGCAGGCACAGATCGCTCCATGAGGCGCTCCCGTCATTCCCCCCAGAGGTCCGGCGAAGCCGTGGACGGCACCGAGGCCCGCGTTGGTGAGCGCCAACCCACCGATCAGGCTGACCAGACACATGTCCTCACGGGCCCGGGCATCCGAGCCGTCTCGGAAAGCCGCCGGCAGTGCATCTCCTCCTCGGGCGATCCCCTCTCGGCACAGCCCGTCGACGAGGGGATTCCGCCGGCTACTCAGAAAGGGCTCGATCACCTGAGTCAGGGCGTCCAGCCCGGAGCGGGCCGTCACCGATGGAGGCTGAGTCAGGGTCAGTTCCGGGTCCACGATGGCCACCCTGGGCAGGAGGAAGGGACTGCGCAGGCTGACTTTGACCTGATGCTCGGCAGAGCCCAATACGGCGTTCTTGGTCACTTCGGCACCGGTTCCGGAAGTCGTGGGTATGGCGACGCACGGAAGGGAGGGCTGACGCAGCGGCTGGGCCCGCCCGATGACCTCGAGATAGTCGAGGACCGCGCCGGGATTCGGGGCGAGACCCGCGAGGGCCTTGGCGGTGTCCAGCACGCTCCCCCCGCCGAGGCCGACCACGACATCGCACTGCAACGCGCGAACCTCTTCGACGAGACTCTGCACAAGGGTGATCGTAGGCTCGTCCGTGACCACGCCGTGACCGCATTCCAGCCCGCGACCGAGCAAAGCGTCCAAGAGCGGCCGATACCGATCGGCCGTTCCGCCGGTCACCAGGAAGGGCCGACGACCCAGGGACTCCACGGTCTCGGCGGCGACGGCCACCGTCTTGGGACCGAACAAAATCCGCGTTACCGTCAGGAATTCAAAACTCATCGGGATTCAGCCAGGTTTCTTCCGACACTCTATCAAAAGGCGCGTCCTCCAGTTCGGGAGGTTCCGAGACTTCGGCCGCACGAATGCGCTGCTGATTGAGCGCGAAGTAGAGCAGGGCGAAGGAGATGCCGACGGCGACGCCGATGGCATGCGTGCGGTAGCTGACCTGTTGGTCGAAGGCCGTGGGCATGAGGACGATCAGGCCCACGCCGATGGCATGAACGATGCGTCGCCCGACGCTGAGCCGGCGTTCGATGAGCATGTACATCGTCAGCCAGAAACCCACCATGAGATAGACCATTCCGGAGGCGCCCACCAGCCGGACTGCGGCCGGCCGATAGGTGAGGAGGGACAGGTAGTTCACCAGGCCGCCCAAGAGGAAGGATGCCAGGGGAAAGACACGGAAGCCGAAATAGCCGTAGAGAAGATATCCGAAGAAAGTGAAGAGGAGAGCATTCGAGAGCAGGTGGCTCAGGTTGGCGTGAACCAGCTGGCCGGTCAACAGCTGCCAGTATTCGCCGTGCTGAAATACGCCCGTCGTCGTCGCCGCCAGCCATAAGGACCAGTCGGATCCGTCGCGCCAGCAGAGAGCGGACGTCAAAGCCAGGCCGGCCGTGACTGCGAGAGCCAGGAGAAGACTGTTCTCGCGGGGTCTCTCCGACAGCAAAGTCCGTATGACCCGATGCCTTTCCATCTTCTCCAACAGTCTATCCAATTCCATCGCTCCTGCCGGGAAACACTTCGGCGCGGAAACGGGCCGTCCGGCACAGGCGCTTACCCGACAGATCGAACCGCTCCCGCAAGTTCCCGTTTGCGACAACCTGCTACGAGATGGTAGGTTAGGGGGCAAACCCACCTTGAAACGGAGGAGTCTTGAATCGTGGCTAAGCTAGACAGAAGGCGTTTCTTCTCTACGTCATTGGCAGGTGCGGCCGGGATCGCACTTTCCCCTGCCCTGCGCACCTTCGCGGCGACGCGGACCGCGACGGACCGCGTCCAACTCGGCCGGACCGGGATCGAGGTCTCCCGGGTCGCCATGGGAACCGGCTTCAACGGGTTCGGGCATTCGTCGGCCCAGGTGCGTCTGGGCCGGGCCGGATTCGACCGGCTCATCAGGCACGGCTTCGACTCCGGCTTGAACTTCTTCGACATGGCCGACATGTACGGCTCCCACCACTTCATGAAGGACGTCATCAGTGAAGTCGGACGCGACAAGATGGTGCTCCTCTCGAAGATCTGGTTTGCTGGCGGCGGCGGAGAGCCGCCCACGGACCGGGCGGCGCCGTCGCTGGAGCGTTTTCTGCGCGAGCTGGGGACGGATCACCTCGATGTTTGCCTCATCCACTGTGCCACGTCCGCCTCATGGGCGACCCGGCTGGAACGGATGCGCGACGAACTGAGCGAGTTCCAGCAAAAGGGCGTGATTCGGGCGAAAGGCGTCTCCTGCCACGATCTGGGCGCGCTGAAGGTCGCGGCGTCCGATCCCTGGGTCGATGTGATCTTCGCGCGGATCAACAATCGCGCCAAGGTCATGGACTCGCCGGACCCGGACGTCATCGCCGCCGTCCTGAGGCAGGCACGGGCCAACGGCAAGGCCGTGGTCGGAATGAAGATCTATGGAGCGGGCCAGCTCGTTCAGCCGCAACAGCGGGAGGAGTCCCTGCGCTATGTCTGGGGACGGGATCTGGTCAACGCGATGACGATCGGATTCGAACAACCCGAACAGGTCGACGATACGATTTCACGTCTCAATGGTGTCTTGCTGGGTTGAGGTGAGGCGGGCCACGGCTGCCGGCCTCCGGACCCGTCCGGAGCGCCGGTGCGGTGCACGCAGGCGCCTCCGCGGGGGCGCAATCCGAAACTTGCCAAGTGGGGGGTGCATCTATACACTAATGTACCCCCTCGGACTTGCATCCGAAGGGCTGTGCCCGATGCGCTCGGACGAAGGTTGTCGCAGGATCTTGACGGCGCCTGTTCTCTGAGGTATCAACAGCTTCCTGAGATCCGGGTGGAGTGCCTCTTATCTGAAAGAAGCAATTTTGCAAGGACGGTTAATGCCAATGAGTCTGAGAAAACAACTTTTTGCCGTTGCGTTCGTGGGCGGTCTGCTTTTGACCGTTCCCGTGTTTGCGCAGGAGCCCTTCTCGGCCGAAGGGATTCCCTCTGCGTCGGACTACGTGTACCGCAAGCAGTACGAACAGGTCCAGGAGATCCTGAAGACCCCCGATCTGGTGGAGAGGGAGAAGAAGCTCGAGACCTACTACGGCAAACTGCAGCCGGATGCCAAGATCCGACAGTACATGGAAGCGTTCTTCAGCCAGATCGTTCAGGAGTTTCAGGCCAAAAGCATGAACGCTCAGGCCGATGCGTTGACCCAGAAGATGACCAAGTGGTTTCCCAAGAGCGATGCGCTGATGGGTCAGCAGCTGAAGGCGGCTTTCGATTCCAAGAACTGGTCGAAGGCCATCGAGATCGGCGAGAAGATGCGGGCCAGCAACCCCAACGACGGCCAGATCCTGGTCATGCTCGCCGAGAGCTATCAGAACACCAACAACACGGCCAAGGTGATGGAACTCGCTCCCAAACTGGTGGACTTGCTGGGTCCCAAGAAGGCCATCAACTACGTGATCTTCCTGGCCGATCAGAACCGCAAGAAGGGCGACGCGGCAGCGGCCATGAAGTACTACGACATGGCCTTACAGGCGTATCCGAGTGCACCGCCCCAGGGCTGGCAGGCGGGCCAGTGGAATGGCGTCAAGGTCGTCGCTCTTCAGCTGAAGGCCTCAACTGCGTGGAAGGCGCAGAACTACGACGGAGTGATCCAGGCGTACAACGACGTGCTGAAGATCGATCCGAAGAGCGATCAGGCGTATCTGTTCATCGGACTGAGTTACTGGAAGAAGCAGCAGCTCGACGCCGCCCAGGATGCGTTTGCCAAGGTCGTCGTTTTGGGCAAGTCGAACGCCTCGAAGGGGCGGGAATATCTCGAACAGCTGTACAAGCCGCTGCACAGCGATTCCCTTGACGGCCTCGACAAGCTGCTCGAGAAAGCCAAAGCCGACCTGCAGCTCTAGTCAGTTCCTAGTTCCTGGTTTCTAGTTTCGAGTTCCTAGTTTCGAGGTTGAATCCTGTCGGCTCTGTCTGACTTCCCGGACTGCTGCAACCGTGGGCGTAGCAGCACCGCGAGGGCGTTCGCGCCGCCTGTGTCCAATCGAGACAGCTTAGTTCCGCAACGCGCACCGAGTTCCGGGCTTCTCGAAACCCGGAACTAGGAACTAGGAACTAGGAACTCGGAACCCGTCAGGGCAGACTCACCCAACCGTGGTCCTGCCGGTTGCTCTCGACCGCGGCGACGAGGAAAGCAATGCCCACCCGGCCGTCCTCGACGGTGGCATAGCGAGAACCGTCGTTTCCAGTGTAGTTGCCCTCTTGGAAGGCCCGCACGTCCTGCTCGAAGCAGCGGTGAAGGCGGGCGAAGGCGTCGTGGAAGCCCTCCGGATGGCCCGACGGGATGGTCGGTTCCGCCAACAGTGACGCCGGGATGTCCTCCAGAAAGCCGTCATTCGGCTGAACCTCGCCGCGCCAGTAGGTGCGGTCCGGCTGCCCGGCCAGGAAAATACGCAGGGCCTCCGGCTCCTCTTGACGCCAGGACAGCCTTCCCTTTTCGCCCACGACTTCCATGGCCATGTCGTTCTTCGAGCCGATCGAGATCTGCGTCGCGCGGACCATCGCCCGGCCCCCGTTGCTCAGCTCGCAGTATGTCGTGAAGTGGTCATCCAGACGTCGCCCGGGGACGAAGGTCTCGAGAAAGGCCTGCAGCCGCGTGACCTCGAGGCCGGTCACGTAACGCAGCTGCATCAGGGCGTGGGTGCCGATGTCGCCTCCGCACCCGCTGATCCCGGCGCGCTGGGGGTCGACCCTCCATTCCGCCTGGATGACGCCCTTGTCTTCCGCGCGAGAGGCAAGCCAGCCTTGAATGTAGCGGGAATCCACCCAGCGGATCTTGCCCAGCAGACCCGAGCGGACGATGTGGCGGGCCAACCGGCTGGTCCAGTGCCCCAGGTAGGTGTGCGCAACGCAGAACGGGATCTTGAGGGAATTGACCGTCTGCACCAGATCATCCGATTGCTCCAGGGTCAGGGTGAGAGGCTTTTCACAGAAGACCGGTATGCCGGAATCCAGTGCCATTTTGGCGGGACCGTGGTGCACGTGGTTGGGCGTAACGATCAGGACGTAATCGATGCGCTCCCCGACGGGAAGCTTCAGTTCCTGCTCGATCATCTCCTGGTAGCTCCGGTACCCACGTATCGGATAGGGCCAGGCTTCGGCCTCCTGCAGGGCGACCTGCGGGTCCGGGTGCAGGGCCGCCGCAACCACCTGGCGGGTTCCGTCGAAGTGGATTGCCTTCTGGTGAGGCTGCACGATAAACGCTCCGCCGCCACCCCCGACCAGACCGACATTCAATTTCCGCTGAGCCATATGGGATCTCCTTTCGTGGTTCTCCGACAGATGGTAATTCCGGCCCCCGTGAAAGGCAATGAGACGGGTCGGATCGGTCCCGGAAGGGCAGCATTTGTGACCGAATCGACACAAGGGGCGCCTTCACAGCGCAGGGGGGAAGTGCTAGCCTGAGGCGGCGGTCGACACGCGGGGCGACCGGTGTGGCCACCCCCAGGGAACGGCGGCGCGGATTGCCGGCATGGTCGCCCGGGGCCAGCCCGGTGAGGTAACTCGAGAGGAGGGGCCAACGGTAGCGGGCCGTGGCGTCGGCCCGACCGAATGCCTTGTGTTCCCGATGGATGCCAACCTTCTGTACCAGTTTGACGGGAACCGGCCGGCCCTGTGCGAGGGGATCGAGGGAAGCTTTCGCTGCGAATGGGGGCCTCCAAAGCGTTGGCGCGTGCGGTATCTGGATTCTTTCGACTGGAGACTCTATCGAAAGGGGCTCTCCCTGCGGCACGAAGCCGCTTTCTCCGATAAAGGCGGAGCTGAGATCGTTCTTGCGGCAATTGCCGGTCCCGCCCGGCAATCACTCCGCGTTCGCAAGGTTCCGGCCTTTGCGACGCAATTGCGGAAGTCCTCCCTGCGAACCCAGCTGGAGACGCTCCTCGGCGAGCGACGGCTTCTGGTCCGGGCCTCGCTCGATCTGTCGGGTCTCGAAGGACGCATCTTGAATGGGGACGACAAGACGGTGGCCCACGTTCTGATCGCCGAGGGGGCGACTGTTGGCGTCGGGCAGCAATCGCCGCTTCCCCTTCCTCCTCTCCTCGAGTTGAGGCCAGTGAAGGGCTATCGTCGGAGCCTGCTGGCGCTGCAGGAGCATATTGGTTCGCTGCCGGGCATTCAGTCCCAAGGGGGCTCTCTGTTCGAGTTTGCGTTGGACGTCGCGGGAGGTCGGGCGGGTGACAACCCCTCTGCGGTGACCCTCTGCCTGGAATCCGGGACGGACCTCGGACCCGGCACGGCAACCATCCTTCGATCACAGCTCAAGGTCTTCCAGGCCAATCTGGAGGGGGTGAAGCGAGACTGGGATGCGGAATTCCTGCACGACTTCCGCGTGGCGACGCGTCGGGTCCGCTCTCTGTTGAGCCAGTTCAAGGACGTGCTGCCGGCTTCCGGCTTCAAGCGGCTGCGTAAGCACCTGAAATGGGTGGGGCGCGTCACCGGGCCGATGAGAGATATCGATGTCTATCTGAGCCGGATGGCGACTTACGATCAGATTTTCCCGCCCGACGTTCTCGTGGGACTGAAACCACTGCAGGAATACCTGCTTCACCGTCGCGAAGAGGAGCACGCACTGCTTGTCGGCGCGTTGCGTTCCCAGCGATACGGACGCCTGATCGCAGCCTGGCAGGAGTCCGCTCGGACGGCAAGCCGGGTCTGTCTCGGACTCTCCGTAGAGACGATCGCGGCGGCCCGGATCCTCGAGGTGTATCAAAGGATCCTGGCGGTCGGTGCGGAAATCGGAGATCGTTTCGAGCCCGTGCGGCTGCACGGTCTGCGGATCGAATGCAAGGAACTCCGCTATCTTCTCGAGTTCTTCCGGTCACTCTTCGCGCCGCAGGTCCTGGATCGGCTCATCGACGAACTGAAGGGCCTCCAGGACGTGCTGGGGGAGATCAACGACCTGCAGGTGCAGCAGGAGGATCTGCAGCGCTATGCCAAGGCGATGGTGGCCGAGGACGACCGGCAGACCGACACGCTGTTGAACATGGGCCGGCTTCTCGGCCACTTCGAAACCTCCCAGGTGAGGTTGTTCCCCCGCTTCCGGAAGCGGTTGCGGAGCTTCAGCCGGCGCTCTGTACAAAAGGCTCTCATTGACGGATTATCGAAATACAGCGGGGATTCATCGTGAAACTCATTTCCGTCTACAGCATCAAGGGCGGAGTCGGCAAGACGGCCGCCGCCGTCAATTTGGCCTATCTCTCGGCCCGAGACGGGAATCGCACCCTGCTCTGGGATCTGGATCCTCAGTCCTCGGCGACCTTCTACCTGCGAATCCAGCCGCGGGTCAAGGGAGGGGGCAAAAAGCTGATCCGCCGGAAAGGGGATGTGAACGATTCGATTCGTGGGACGGATTACGACGGATTCGATCTGCTGCCCGGTGACTTCTCCTATCGCAAGTTCGACCTGCTCCTGAACGAGACCGAGAAGGCCACCAAACGGCTTCAGCAGCTCCGACGTCGGCTGCAGAAGGAATACGATACGCTGATCCTCGACTGTTCGCCGGGATTCTCGCTGGTGGCCGAGGCCCTGCTGAAGCTCTCGGATCTGGTGCTCATCCCGACCGTCCCGACGCCGCTCTCGCTGCGCTCATTGGAGTTGATCGGAGGCTACTTCGAAAAGAAGAAGCTCGAGACGGAGCGGGTTCGGGCCTTTTTCAGCATGGTCGACCGCCGGAAGTCGCTTCATCGAACGATCTGCGAGCAGACGAAGGGCTCTCCCTTCCGTTTTCTGTCCCCCCGGATCCCCTACTCGACCTTCGTGGAACAGATGGGGGTGCACCGGGCTCCGCTGGCCACCTTCGCCGAGAAGAGCCCGCCGGCCCGAGCCTTCGGCGAGCTCTGGCGCTCGATTCAAACCCACCTCAATCCTGCAGATGCCAGGATCCGGGCTGGCTCAGCCGAATGAGCTGGGAGTCCACCGGGGTCTGGCCCGGCTCCGGCCGGATTTTCTCGTAGGTGCCGTCGGACAAGAGGCGCCAACTTTTGACGTTGTCGCGCAAATGCAGGTCCAAAATCTCCTTGCGGATGGCTTCCTTCAGGCGAAGCTCTTCGACCGGAAAGAGGACCTCCACCCGGCCCCTGAGGTTTCGGGGCATCAAATCGGCGCTGCCCAGGTAGATCTCTTCGTTGCCGCCGTTGCGGAAGTAGAAGATCCGCGAATGTTCCAGAAACCGGCCCACGATCGAGGTGACGGAGATGTGTTCGCTCACTCTGGGGACCCCGGGCCTGAGGCAGCAGACCCCCCGCACCTGCAGGTCGACTCGGACGCCGGCCTGGGACGCCTGATAGAGAGCCCGGATGCAGGCTTTGTCGACGAGAGCGTTCATCTTGAAGGACAGATGACCGTTGCCCTGCTCGCGATGGGAGGCGACTTCGCGGTGTATCTTGCCGATAATCGCTTCGCTCATTCCACCCGGGGCGACCAGAAGCTTGTGGTACTTCCGTTGGCGGGAATACCCGGTCAGTGCGTTGAAGAAATCGGAGACGTCCGCGGTGATTTCCGGCTCGCACGTGAAATAGCCCAGGTCGGTGTAGACCCGGGCGGTCACCGGATTGTAGTTGCCGGTCGCCAGGTGCGCGTAGCGGGCGATCCCGTCGCGTTCCTTGCGCACCACGAGGCATAGCTTGGCGTGGACCTTCAGCCCCAGCAGGCCGTAGACCACATGGACCCCGGCCTGCTCCAGTTCGGTCGCCCACTCGATGTTGTTCTCTTCGTCGAACCGAGCCTTGAGCTCGACGACGGCGGAGACCTGCTTCCCGTTCTCCCGGGCTTCCATGAGGGCCCGGACCACGGGCGAATTGGGACCGACGCGATACAGGGTTTGCTTGATGGCCAGCACGTCGGGATCGTGTGCCGCCTGCCGAACGACATCGACTACGGGGCTGAAACTGTCATAGGGGTGGTAGAGCAGGATGTTCTGGCGGCGCAGAACCGAAAACAGGTTCTTTGCCTTGGCCACGACCGGTGCCGTGACGGGCTGGAACGGCGCATCCTTCAGGCCCGGCCGATCCACGTCGCGCAGCTGCATCAGATCGGCAAGGCCGACGGGATTGTCGGTGAAGTACACCTGGTAGGGAGCCAGGTCGAGGTTGCTCGACAGGATGTTCAGGAACTCCTTGGGCATCCGGCTGGCCGCTTCCAGGCGGATGGCGAAGCCGAAATGGCGCTGCCCGACCATCTCCTTGGTGGCCTCGAGTAGATCCGAGGCTTCATCCTCCTCGATGACGACGTCGGCATTTCGGGTCACGCGAAAGGGGAATGCGTCGAGGATCTCGACTCCCGGGAAGAGCAGGTCGAGGTTGGCCGCGACGAGTTCCTCCAGCCAGACGAACTCAATCGAAGTGGTGTCGTCCAAGCCCAGGCTCTGGGCATATTCAGAGCCCTGGTCGGTGGGGACACGGACCAGTCGCGGAAGGATATGAGGCACTTTGAGCCGTGCAAAGCGCTTGCCATATCCCGGGTCGTTGACGATCACAGCGAGATTGATGCTGAGGTTCGAAATATGCGGAAACGGATGAGCGGGATCGAAGGCCAGCGGTGTCAGGATCGGAAAGACCTCTCGCTCGAAATGGCGACGCAACATCTTGATTTGCCGCTTCTTCAGAGAGGAGTGGGGGACGACCCGGATGCCTTCGTCGAAGAGCTTCGGCTGCAGGTCCTCATGCCAGCATCGAGCGACCGCGTCGAGCATCGGGAGCAGATGTTCCCGAATCTTGGCGAGCTGCTGGGCGGGCGTCAGTCCGTCGGGAGGAGGCTTGATCACGCCGCTCGTAAGCTGGCGTTTGAGTCCGGAGACGCGGATCATGAAGAACTCGTCCAGGTTGCTCGAGAAGATGGCCAGGAACTTCACCCTCTCCAGCAGGGGATTGGACGGGTCCAGCGCTTCGGCCAGGACGCGGTAGTTGAACTCGAGCCAGCTCAGCTCCCGGTTGACATAGTAAGTCGGATGGTTGAGGTTTGGGCTTCCGCCGCTCTTGCGCCCCGTTCCGATCGAATCCCTCACTGCCTTCTGGGTCGTCGCCACCTGCCCCTCCACCGGATCCCGGCCACGAGGCCCTGCTGTTGTCGAACTGGAGGTTTCGCTTAGTTTAGCAGATCATGAACAGCACGCTAGAGGCCGCGGCTGACCGGATGGCGGGCGGGCTCGGCCCGCAGAGGAGAGGTCGGGATGGGAATGGAAATCGGGCTCCTCAGACATGGCAAGTCAGACTGGCATTCGAGCGCCGAATCGGACCACGATCGGCCCCTTGCGAAGCGGGGTGTCGAGGGGGCCCGCCTGGTCGGGGGGTTCCTGCAGCAGATCGGGAGGATCCCGGATCGAGTCTACTCGAGCAGTGCCGTCCGCGCCCGAACCACAGCCGAGCTGGCTGCCGAGGCGGGAGAGTGGCGATGCGGCATCGAGGTCACCCGGGAACTGTATGCGACGGAACCCGAGCGGGTTTTCGAGTTTCTTCGCGAGCTGGAGACCGATTTGCGAAGCGTGCTTCTGGTCGGCCACAACCCGACCTGGGAAGAGTTCCTGGCTGCCCTCGTTGGGGGAGGGCGGTTCAGGCTGGTGACGGCCAGTCTGGCCTGGGTCGAGGTGGATTGCGACTCCTGGGCGGAGTGTCGGCCGGGTGTCGGCGTGCTGGCCTGGCTGGTGACGCCGAAGACCCTCGGGAAGTGAATCGAGATTTTCGATTTACGATTTTCGATTTGCGGTGGGCACGGCTGTATCCCTCCGACTCTCGGAACTCGAAACTCGAAACTCGGAACTAGGAACCAGGAACCGGTTCCGGAACTTCCCAGCGCCCGCTCCGACCGGACCGGGCCACGGCATCGATGACCGCCATGTTGCGCAGAGCGTCCGTCAGCGGGACAGGCGGATCCGAGTCAGTCCGGATGGCTTCCGAGAAATGATCGCCCTGGATCCGGTACTGGTCAACCACCGGAAACTCGACGGTCTCAATGTCCCGGCCGTAGCGGTCGCCGTGACCGATGAAGAGCCGGCAGGGCCGGTCCGACGGTGCGTTGAAGGGAATCTCGATCTCCACCCGGGCCTCGGTCCCGAAGAAGTGCATCCTCTGGTAATGAACCATCTGCGTCGAATAGACGAAGGAGCACAAGAAGTCTCCGTAATCGAGGATGGCCGAGCCGAGACGGTCCGTCTGAAAAACAGGATCGAACTCGAGCCTTCCGAAAACGCGCTCGGGCTCCCGTCCGCAGACGAAGCGGGAAGTTGTGATGGGATAGCAGCCGATATCCAGCAGGCCGCCGCCCCCGTATTCGGCAATATTTCGGATGTTCTCCGGTTCGACGTTGTGGAAGCAAAAGGTCCCCTGGATCGCCCGCAAAGTCCCGATAGCCTTGGACTGCACCAGTTCCCGCGTCCGAATCCATTGGGGATGGGTCCGCACCATGAAGGCCTCCCCCACTTTCACGCCGGCCTGCTTTGCGAGCCGCAGCAGGTCGCGGGCCTCTTCCAGCTTCATGGAGAGCGGCTTCTCACAGAGGACATGCTTGCCCGCCTGGATGGCCTGAATCGTGTAGGGAACGTGCAAGTGGTTGGGAAGTGGGTTGTAGATCGCCTCCACGTCGGGATCGGCGAGCAGGTCTTCGTACGACCCGTAGGCGCGGGGAATGTTCAGCTCGAAGGCCGCCTCCCGGGCCTTCGCCAGCTCACGTGACGCGATGGCGGTGATGCTGGACCAGGGGCTGCCCTGCATGGCGGGAATGACCTTTTCGACGGCGATCTTGGCCACTCCCATGACTCCCCACTTGACCGGTTTCAATTCCATGGCGTTCTATTCTCCTCTGCCTGTGTGCCGGCGGATCGAATTCCCGACTCGACAATGGTACTGCCGGCCCCGATCAGGGCCCTCTCTCGTGCCATCACTATAGCTTCTGCTCGTCAATTCCTCTACCCGCGGACTTCCCGTCGGCGGGTGTTGGTATGCTTGACGATGAGCCCGCCGGTTCCGGGCACAATCGGGGCGTGATGCATCTTCTGATCAACTCTACGAACCCGTCCAGCGCCGTCTTCAAGACCCGGGAGGTCGCTCGGGCTCTATCCCTGTCGCCCCGGCGGGTACGGCGGATGATCTATGCGGGGCTGCTCCGCCCGACTCGGAGTCGAGGAGGAGAGTACCGTTTCAGCTTTCAGGACATCGTCGTCCTGCGCATGAGCAAGACCTTGCAGGAGGAGGGCGTGCCACGGAGCCGGATCCGGGGCTGCCTGATCCGCCTACGCCGCCAGATGCCTCGAGGCCGACCGCTGACCTCGGTTCGAATCTGGACCGAGGGGGACCAGATCTTCGCCCGGGACGGCCGAGAGACCTGGAATCCGGAGTCCGGCCAGATCCTGTTGGATTTCGGGGCGCCCGGCGACAGGTGCAACGTCGAACCCCTGCGTGCCTGAACCGCAGAAGCCTGCAACCTCGACGCGCCGAAAGGAATGGACTGCGCCGAGTCTTCCCTTTCTTTGAATGACGGGGCCCCAAACTCGTACCATAGAAACCAATGAAGAAATTCCTGCTGATTCTGCTGCTGATCTTTCTGCTGGGGACCGCGTCCGTTTCATTCTGGTACTGGGACTCGGCGCCTCCCCAGGCCGAAATGACCGGCGGCAAGGTGGTCGGAATCAATTCGATCCTCCGTCTGCATTGCAGTGACGTGGGAAAGGGCCTGCGCCACATCTCGGTCCGGCTCACCCAGGGGGACAAGGTGGAAGTCCTGCAGGACGAAGCCCTTCCTTTGGTGCGCTACCCCTGGGAGTCCTCCGAGAAGGAGCGCACCCTCGAGTTGGGCGCCTGGGGTGAGCGAGGTCTGCACGATGGCGACTTCACCCTCACGGTTTCCCTCGAGGATCAGCCCAACCTCTGGTTGTTCGGCCGGACGACACAGGCCGAGTTCCCGGTCCGGTTCGATTCACAGCCGCCCCGAGTCGAAGCGCTGTCGAAACAGCACTATCTGCGGCAGGGAGGCTCCGAAGCGATCCTGTACCGGGTGGTCGAGCCGGACTGCCGATCGGGTGTCCGCGTCGGCGATCGGGAATTCGTGGGATACCCCGTGCCTGGACAGCCGGCCGGAACCTACCTGTGTCTGTTCGCCATGGCCTACGATCAGTCCCCCGATTCGCCCATTCTCCTCTGGGCCGAAGATCCCGCCGGAAACCGGACGGAGAGCCCGTTTGCCTGTAAGACCTTTGCGCAGAACTTCCGCCGCCGCAAGATCGAGATCAGTGACCGTTTCATCAGTTCGGTGGCTCCCGGCATTCTCTCCCACACGGACAAGGTCGAGGCCGGGAGTACCCCTCTCGAGACCTTCCTCGCCATCAACCGCGACCTCAGGGAGATCAACAATGGTCAGATCAGTCAGCTGACCCGGCAACCCAGCCCCCGAATCTATTGGAGCGAGCCCTTTCTTCAGTTGAGCAATTCGAAGGTCGAGTCGGTCTTTGCGGACCGCCGCTCCTACTTCTACAAGGGGGAGAAGTGCGACGAACAGGTCCACCTCGGCTTCGACCTGGCGTCCCTGGCTCACAGCAAGGTCGAGGCCTCGAATGCGGGGAAAGTGGTCTACGCCGACGATCTGGGGATTTACGGCAACGCCGTCATCATCGACCACGGGTTCGGCCTTTTCTCGCTCTACGGGCACCTGAGCTCGCTCGCCGTGGAGGCGGACCAGATGGTGACGCGAGGACAGCCCCTCGGGAACACGGGACAGACCGGTCTGGCCGGGGGAGACCACCTGCACTTCTCGATGGTGTTGCAGGGTGTCCAGGTGAACCCGATCGAGTGGTGGGATCCGGCCTGGGTCAAGACCCACGTCCTGTCGAAGCTGGCCGGAGAGACGGAGTAACTCGCTCCGGGTTTCGGGTTTCGGGAGGCTCGGTCTGGGGAGGGACAAGGGCTCCTGCGGACGCTTGGCCTCGTCGTCAGGGATTACTTCACGCGACGCAGGAGATTCTGACGCCGCTTCTTGTCGAGCAGGGCGTTGCAGGCCTCGATTTCCTCGAGAACCTCACTCCTGCGCTGCTCCACCCACCTTGCATCCGACTCCAGGCGTTCCAGTTCGGATTCAAGAATGAGCAGTCTCAGCTCAATCGGCAGAAGTTCTTCGAGGGGAGCTTCCTTGTCACGAGCCATTGTCAGACTTGGGCGCATAATAACCTTTTCGGTGACTAACCTTCAAGCCGGAACGCCGAAGCTTGATGGTTATCTCCCGAAAAGATCCGTCCCGGGCGGTGTTCGTCGGGACGTAGGCGATGCTGTACTGGTTCTTCACGGCCGCATTGATCTTCGCGAAGGCGCTGCGGAGCTCATCGAGGCTGGCCTTGGAGTTGAAGAAGAGCCCTCCCGTTTCGCGCGCAAACTGCTTCAACTTCCCAAAGTTGGAATTGTATCTTCCGCCCCGCACCCCGATCCCGTAGATCACCACGTCGTGATCCTGGGCGATCTTGATCGCATCGTCATCGGTGACGTCGGAGTGGGTGTCGTCGCCGTCGCTGAGCACAACGATCACTTTGCGGCCCACCTGGTCGCTCAAAAGGTCCGAGACGGCGAGCCAGATGGCATCGTAGAGCTTGGTCGCCCCACCGGCTCGGATGTCCTTGAGGGCGCTGTCGAGCAGCTTGAGATCGAAGGTGAAGTCCTGGTCGAGCATGATCTCGCTGTCGAACTGAATGATGGCCGCCATGTCCTTGTTCTTGCGCAGGGTCTCCTCGAGAAACGCCATGGCAGCCTGCTTCTCGAAGAAGAGCTTGTCCTTGACGCTGCCGCTCGTATCGACGAGCATCATCACGTTCAGGGGTTGGGCGTCCTCGCCGGTTTCCCGCGCAAAGTACCGAATGTCCTGCTTCTTGCCGTCTTCGTATATCTCGAAGTCGTCCCGGGTGAGGTTGTCGACGTAGCGACCGTGGTCCTGTACGGTGCACAGGATGTTGACCATTTCGACCCGGGCGCGAAAAGCCGGCTGAGAGTCCGCCTCCTGGGCATGCGCCCAAGGAAGGCTCAGACAACCGGTCAGTACGACCAGGCCAAACAGGGAAGCAGAATTCGGTTTGAACATCGAAACACGACCTTACTGGGACACAACACAGCGCTGCGTCGCGAAATAGGTATAGACAGCAGCAGCTGCTAGATAGATCAGATCGAAGTAGCTGATCTGCATACCTGTCATTTTAACAGCAAGATCGATGGAGATGGCCGGAACCAGACTGTACAGTCCGATGGTAAAGCAGCTCAGGAAGGGCAGGCGGATGCCGTAGGACAGTCCCACAAAATAGGCCATCGGGCTGAGAATGATAGCAGTCAGCGCCTTGCTCAGAAGCGTTGTCACCAGCAAGGCGGAATAGGCAAGGGGGAAGTAGGCCCACTTGAGGAGCGTGCCGTAAGCCCCCGTCTGGGAAGGATCGAAGCTGAAATTACCGAAATCCCGCCAGGCGTAGCTCTGATTCCGGCCCTCCATCCGGAGGGTGAGCTCCCGCCGCGCAAACAGGATGGCCGGCTCTTCCATGGCCAGCGGCTCAGCGTAGGTGCCGCTGGTATCGAAAATGAAAGTCCAGGTGGAGCCGTTGGCTCTTTCGAAATGCTTGACGATGGGCTGGTCGGACGACATCTTCAGCACGCCGTCGCTGACTTCGAAGGCCGGGAGATTCGTCCTTCCCCAGTCGACGAACTGATCGACCGCGGGGAACAGCCACCAGGCGTAAATCAGCGTGAGGATCACGGCGACCAGGCCGGACAGGTAGAGCAGAAAGCCGAGGGTTTCCCGCAGAGGCTGCTGGAAGACCCGCTTGTAGAATTCAAAGTCGGAAATCGCCAGATAGAGCTGACGCGGAAAATTACGCAGCATCGGTCAGGCTCAAGCCGAGTAATAAAGGATGCGGCTGCAGTTCTCGCAGATGATGATCTCGCGGCCGGTGCGAATCTCCGCCAGGACCTGCGGTCGAATTCGGACGTGACAGGCTTCGCAGGACTGGTTGCTCACTGCCGCCACGGCGACGCCGCCGCGTGCCCCCGCAATCCGGTGATATCGGTCCAGATAGTCGCGGGGAAGTTGGGACTCCAGTCCTCTCAGCTCCTCCTCGAGGCCGGACAACTCGATCTGGGCCTCGTCAATGAAGGCCTGGATCTCCCCCTTCTGTGAGGCAATCTCCTCCTGTCTCCGCTCGTAGTCCCGTTGGGCCGCCTTGAGACCCTCCTGAAGATCGTCCGCTTCCACCATGCACTCCAGGATGCGATCCTCTTTCTCGCGGATCTGGCTCTCCACGAAGCCGATTTCGTGGAGCATGGCCTGATACTCGGTATTCGTCTTCACCTGCATCAGCTGATCCCGGTACTTGGAGAGCTTGGTGCGGAGCGCCTCGACATCCCCTTCGAAGCCCCGGCGGTCTTTGGCGGCCTGTTCGATCGACTCCCGAACCGACTCCACATCCTGCCGATCCGTCTGCAGCTGGACCTCCAAATCGGCGAGACGCTGCGGCGCCCCGTCAACCTCGGCGTGCAGGTGGCCGATGGCGAGATTCACCTCCTGCAGGCGGACCAATTTCTTCAGTAATGCACTGTTGTCTATGCCAGCCTCTTCCATCCGTCCTCTACCCGCGTCGTCCTTTCGTCCACGTTCAACCCGAGCCCAGCATGCAAAGGCATGTGGTGGGCCCAGTAGGACTCGAACCTACGACCGTCTGATTATGAGTCAGATGCTCTAACCGACTGAGCTATGGGCCCCGGTACAAACAAAAAAAGGGGGCGATTGCTCACCCCCTTTGGTCTTCTCACAGCGGACCGCCTTCCTTGCCGTTCGCCTCGAGAAATGCCTTCAGTTTGCGACTTCGTGATGGGTGCCGCAACTTACGGAGCGCCTTGGCTTCGATCTGGCGGATGCGTTCACGGGTCACCGAGAATCTCTGCCCGACCTCTTCGAGAGTGTGCTCGCTTCCGTCCCCAATGCCGAAACGCATCCTGATGACCTGTTCCTCGCGGGGAGTCAAGCTCTGCAGCACCGCGGCGGTCTGCTCCTTCAAATTCAAATTGATCACCGACTCGGAGGGAGAGACGACACCCCGGTCTTCGATGAAATCTCCGAGATGGCTGTCCTCTTCCTCGCCGATGGGAGTCTCCAGGGAGATCGGCTCCTGGGCGATCTTGAGGATCTTGCGGACCTTGCTCGCGGGCATGTCCATCTTGGTGCCGATTTCTTCAGCCGTCGGTTCGCGGCCCAGTTCCTGCACCAGTGAGCGGGACGTCCGGATCAGCTTGTTGATCGTCTCGATCATGTGAACCGGAATGCGGATGGTCCGGGCCTGATCGGCGATTGCCCGCGTGATGGCCTGACGGATCCACCAGGTGGCATAGGTGGAGAACTTGTAACCGCGCCGATACTCGAACTTGTCGACGGCCTTCATGAGGCCGATGTTGCCCTCCTGGATCAAGTCCAGAAACTGCAGCCCGCGATTGGTGTACTTCTTCGCGATCGAGACCACCAGCCGGAGATTGGCCTCTACCAACTCCTTCTTGGCGATGTCCGCTTCCAGCTCACCCTGCTTGATGGTCGCCAGCGTCCGCTTCAGCTCAGCGGGCGGAGCCATGGCGTTGTCCTCGATCTCCTTGAGTTCCTTCTCGATCTCGCGCAGGCGCAGCTTGATCTTCTTGGCTTCTTCCAGCTTGAGGGGCGACTCCTGCAGCTTCTTGAGGCGTCGGCCCTCTCTTTCGAGAGAGAGCACGCGCTCGACGACGCCCTTGATCTTCCCGACGAGGTGCTCGTGCATCTCGAGCGTCAGGTCGAGATCGCGGACCAGACGGGCCGTTGGGATCCGGTAGCGCGCCAGCTTGCTCAGAACGGCCTTGTGCTCGCCGGTGCCCTTTCGCACCCGGCGCAGCTGCTGGCGCAGCTTGTTGGACTCGTCCTCCAACTCCGCAACCTTCTCAATCTGGCGCAGAAGTTCCTTCCGGCGCTGTTCGAGGACCTTCTCAGTGACCTCTTCCTCCGAGAAGTTGACGAAGTTCTTCAGGTTGAACTCGGGATTCCGCAGCGTCTCGAGGTACTGTCGTATCTCGGCCACGACCACGGGAGAACGAGAGATCGCCTTGAGAACGGTCTTCTTCCCGCGCTCGATCCGCTTGGCGATCTCCACTTCGCCCTCTCGGGTCAGCAGTGGAACGGTCCCCATCTCGCGCAGGTACATCCGGACCGGATCATTCGTCTTCTCGAGATCCTCGGAGGCGGTCTCCGTCTCCTCGGCCTCTTCCTCTTCGGGCAGATTCCTGGTCTGGGTGCGCTTCTTGATGACGTCGAACTCGTCTTCGGAATCGAGCAGTTCGATACCAGCGTCCCCAAAGAGGTAGAAGATGTTGTCCAGATCCTCGGAGGACTGGATGTCGTCCGGCAACAGGTCGTTCACCTCGTCGTACAGGAGGTACCCCTTTTCTTTGCCGGCGGACAGAAGCTCCTTCACGCCGTCATACTTGTCTTCGATTTCTGATAGCAATTCGTCGTTATCTCGATCCATTACGCAGACCCTTAATTATACAGAATTCAAAACGCCGAGACGGACGGGGCAGTTTTCAGATACTGGAGGCCCGGTAAATTCCTACCGCCTGCGACGACGCTGGATGGCTTCCTTCTTTCGAAGCAGATCCTCGAGGCGGGCAGAAGGGACTCCCACACTCTCTTCGCGGGTGATCTCCTCCTGGATTTGGCGGCTGATACGGTCGCACTGCAGGTCCTGGAGTGCCTCCACACTGCTGATAATGACCTCGTCGGAAAGAACGACTTCCGCGGATTGTAGCGAAATTCGGTCAAACAAGTCGAGGTCGTCGCCCTGCAGTCCCTTCCGTACTGTAAAGATGCAGAATTCCGAACTTTGATTCTTCAGTTGAACGATTTGGTCGAAAAACGGTTCGCAGACCAGCCCCCGGTAGAGGTCCGGTTCGAGCATCCCGAGTACGCGTTCCCGGTGCTCGTCACTGATGATGGCCGCCAGGAGAGTCCGCTCGGCCAGCGTGGGCTCGGGACCGGTCGCTTTGCGCACCTCCGCGGGTCGGCCCGTGTCCCGCAGGGCCTTCCGGCCCGCGTTGGCCTGTTTGCGCAGCTCGGCCATGATGATCCGTTCGTCGATCATGAGCCGGGAGCTGATCTTGGAGATGTATTCGGCCCGTTCGATCCGGTTGGGAAGGCGGGCGACATAGGGGAGCACCTGATCCGCGATGGCCTGCTTGCCCTTGGGACTTCGTGGATCCTTCTCGCCCAGCGTGAAATGCTCCATCAGGAAATCCACGAAAGATGCGGAGGCTTTGAGTGCCTCCCGGTACCGCTCCACGCCACTGCTCAAAATGAAGGAATCGGGATCCTCTCCCTGCGGGAGTCGCAGGACGTTGACCTGGAAGCCCTGGGCCAGGAACAGGTCGATGGAGCGGAGGGCCGCGGCGAGGCCCGCTGAGTCGGGATCGAAATTGACGATCACTTTTCGCGTATAGCGACCGAGCAGATTCACCTGCCCGTCCGTCAGACTGGTTCCCAACGACGCGACGATGTTGCGAACGCCGCACTGGAAGGGGACGATGCAGTCGAAATAGCCTTCCACCAGTATGGCGAAACCGGTCTTTCGGATGGCCTCCCGGCCGGCGAACAGCCCGAAGAGGTTGCGGCTTTTGGAATACAGGGGTGTTTCCGGGGAGTTCAGATACTTGGGTTGTCCGTCGCCCAGGATCCGGCCGCCGAAAGCAATGGTCTGCCCGGTCAGGTTCTGGATCGGGAACAGCACCCGATTGCGGAACTTGTCGTACCAGGAGCCGTTCTCGCCTCCCGCAATGAGCCCGCATTTTTCCAGCTCGGACAGGGAGAAATCCTGTTCGCGCAGGTAGTCCCGAAGCCGGCTCCCCGATGGCGCAAAGCCGATTCCGAATTGTCGGATCGTCTCGGGCGTGATCTGGCGTCGCTTGAGATAGTCCAGCCCCTCCTGACTGTGTTCCAGCTGCTCCCGGTAGAATTCATCAGCCAGGCGCATGATCTCCAGCAGTCTTGTGCGCTCGACGTTCTCTCGCGCCGACTCGCCGGGACTCGTCGGTAGAGGGATGCCGGCACGTTCGGCCAGGAACGCGACCGCCTCGGGAAAGGTCAGGTGCTCGATCTGCTCCACGAAGGCAAAGGCGTCACCCCCGACCCCGCAACCGAAGCACTTGAAGATCTGCCGGCTCTCGCTGACGGAAAAGGAGGGCGTCTTCTCCTGGTGGAACGGGCACAGTGCCGCATGGTTCTGGCCCTGCTTGCGGAGGCGCACATAACCGCCCACCAGCTCAACGATGTTGACGCTGGTCCGAATCCTGTCGATGAAAGCGGTGTCGAACTTCATGGGTCCTTACGTCTTGAGCTGAGCCCGCGTGACTCCCCCCTCGACCTGGAAGGATTCGACTTGGGGATGCGAGCTCAGGAACCGGGACACGAATGACTTCAGCCGACCCGTTCCGAATCCGTGAATGATTGTAACCTCGGGCAGCCGTGAGACGAAGGCGCGGTCGAGAAACTTGTCGATTTCAGCCTCCGCCTCCTCCAGGGTTTTCCCGACCAGGTTCAGTTCGGGATCGGTGTCCCGGACCACCTGCAGCGTGACCTGGGGCGACGGGCGTTCGAGAACGGTCTCCTTCTCGATCTTCTGCAGGTCCGCCGCCCGCGTGGTCAGTGTCTTGCCGCCGATATCGAGGGTGGCCGAGGCGCCGTCGAGACTGAGGATTCGTCCCCGTGCCCGAAACACAGGGTGGTAGACGAGGTCCCCCACACTCAGACGGGTATCGACGGCTGGCGAAGCGGGTCGGCTCTTCCGAGCGCCCTGGACCTTTCGCCGGAACGAATCCTTGAGGGCGGCCTCTCGGATCTGCGCCCGCTGACGGACTTCGCGGGCCGTTTCCTGATCCTCGATCCGCTTCAGAAAGCGGCGGCCATCTTCCCGGAACTCACGCGCCAGGTCCTCGAGCAGTTTGTCGGCCTCTTTTTCCTGGCGACGAAGCTGTTGTTCGAACTCCTCGCGCCGTGCCCGTTCGCCGGCGGCCAGCTCGTCCATCCGCAAGGCCAGTTCCCGCTCTTTCTCCTGGAGTGATGCGATATGCCGTCGCAGTTCGCCAAGGTACCCTTCGACCAGCGACTCCCGATCGTCGAGGAGAGAGCGGGCGTGCTCGATGATATCGGTCGGCAGTCCCAGTTGAGATGCGATCTCCAGTCCGCTGGAACCTCCGGCCACTCCGAACTCCAGGTGAAAGGTCGGCTTGAGACTCGCAGGGTCGAGCCCGACACTGGCGTTGCGCACTCCCTGCGTCAGGGCGGCATAGGATTTGACCGCGCGGTGATGGGTCGTGGCCAGCACCAGGTTCCCGAGCCGCCTGAAGTGCTCGAGTACGGCGATCGCCAAGGCCGACCCATAGCCGGGATCGGTACCGCGGCCGACCTCATCGAGCAGGAGCAGACAAGGGGAGTGACTGATTTGGGTCAGCTCCCGCAACCGCGCAATGTGGGCGGAGAAGGAACTGAGCTGCTGGACGATGGACTGGTGATCTCCGATATCCGCGTGAATTCCGTGCAGCAGCGGTATGCCGGCCTCGCTCACGGGGATGGGCAATCCGCTGTGCGCCAGCAGGCAGAGCAAGCCTACCGTCTTGAGGGAGGCTGTTTTTCCGCCGGTATTCGGTCCGCTGATGACCAGCACGGGCTCCTGGGGGGTCAGCTCGACATCGATGGGCACGACTCCGGAATCGCCGAGGGTTCGGATGAGCAGGGGGTGGCGGGCCTGCCGGAGGCGCAGGTCGATTTCCGGGCCGATGTCCGCGGCGCGGCAGCGATAGCTCTCGGCGAACCGGGCGCCGGCGAAGCGGCACTCCAGAGCCGCTGTGGCAGTGATGATGGCGTTCAGCGACTCGCGCTGCCGACGGGCCTCGGTCGAAAGGGCCTGGAGCAGCGACAGGATGATTTCAGCCTCCCGTTCCGTGTGGAAGATGAGCTGATTGTTGAGCTCGACCGCCGAGAAGGGTTCGAGGAAGACCGTGGCGCCCGACGAGCTCGTCCCGTGCACGATGCCGGGAACGTCCTTCTGGTGTTCCACGCGAACGGGGATCACATAGCGGTGGGCGCGCTGCGTGATGAAGGGATCATCGATCAGGAATTTGGCCCGCCCGCCCTTGAGGAAACCATTCAGATGGTCCTGGACCTTGCGGCGGAACTCGGCCTGGCGGCGACGCGCGGGGGCCAGTTCCGGATGAGCCGTTTCGCGAATCTGGCCGCGCTCGTCGAAGGTGTGGTCGATCCGCTGCTGCAGCATCAGGGGAAAGGGCTGGTCCGCCAGCAGACCCGAAAGTCCCGGGAAATCTGCTGGGGTCAGCGTTTCCGCGGCCGCGGCGGCAAAAACCAGGTAATCCCTCAGTATGAGGAAGTCCTCAGGCGCCAGTGCGGCGCTCGGGTCCTCGAGCAGCAGGATGAAGGGGCGGGGATCGGGCAGATCGAAGTCCGGGGCCAGACCGGCACTCCGCAGTCGGTCCGCTTCACCGACCTCTTTCTGAAAACTTAGGATGGAATCGAGATCAGTCCGGGGACGAAGAGCCAGGACCGCTTCCCGCCCCTGGGGAGTTCGGGTCGTCTCGGCGATGATCTCCAGCACTTGATGGTACTCGAGCAGCTCGAGCGTATCGGCATCCATGTCGGCTCACCATCGAGTGGTTACTCTACCGGGTGGCGGCGGTTGATCAGGCTGGCCACGTAACCGGCCCCGAACCCGTTGTCGATATTGACCACCGTCACGTTGGAGGAACAACTGTTCAGCATTCCCAACAGCGCGGCGAGGCCTCCGAAGGAGGCTCCGTACCCGACGCTCGTGGGGACCGCGATCACGGGGACCTGTACCAGCCCGCCCACCACACTGGGAAGAGCGCCTTCCATACCTGCAACGGCAATGATGACGGTGCAGGATCGCAGCGCCTCTACTTGGCGGAGCACCCGGTGGATGCCGGCGACGCCGACATCGTTCCAGGTCAAGACCTCGTTGCCCATGACCTGGGCGGTGACAGCCGCTTCTTCCGCCACGGGAATATCGGCCGTGCCGGCGGCCACGATTCCAATGGTTCCGCGGCCCACCGGTTGGCGGTCCCGCACGACGGCGACAACCCTCGAGAGCGCGTGAAACTCGGTCTCGGGGACCCGGGCGGAGAGGTCTTCGAAGACCTCCTTCCCCGTGTGCGTGATGAGCAAATTCGGGTGCTTGGCCAGAATGGCGTCGGCGATGGTCAGGATCTGCGCCGTGGTCTTGCCCTTGCCAAAAATGACCTCGGCAAAACCATGGCGCAATGCGCGGTGATGGTCCACCTTGGCGAAGTCCAGATCCTCATACGGAAGATGCTCGAGGAGGCGTTCCATGTCCTCGCTCGAGCGCTTCCCCTCTCTGAACTCCGCCAGTGCCCGCCTGAGATACTCGGGAATCATCAGCGCCTATCGGATCCGCGTCGGAACGGTCGACCGGAGCGGCCGGAACGGTCCGACCTGGGAGGATGGTCGGATCGACCGGTCCTCTCCGCTCTCTCCTCTCCCTCCGTCAGTTCGAAGGGGACCGAGCTGTCCTCCGACGATGCTTCCGCCATTTCCGGATTACCCTGGCGCTGCTCCTCGAGGACTGCCCGGCGGCTCAGCCGGATCTTGTTGTTGCTGTCGATCTCGAGCACCTTGACCAGGATCTTGTCGCCGGGATGGACCTCCTGGCGGATGTCGCGGATTCTCCGGTCTGCGATCTCCGAAATATGCAGCAGTCCTTCCGTGCCGGGCAGGATCTCGACGAAGGCACCGAAGTCGACCACTTTGACCACCTTGCCCAGGTAGGTCTTCCCAATCTGCGCTGTGGCCGTGATCTCCTCGATCCGGGCGATCGCTTTCTGGGCGGAGTCGAGATCGGTGGCCGCGATACGAACCCGGCCGTCGTCCTCGATGTCGATCTTGGTGCCGGTTTCCTCGACGATGCTGCGGATCATCTTGCCTCCTGGGCCGATGACCGCGCCGATCTTTTCGGTCGGAATGTTGATGGTGTAGATCTGTGGGGCATACTTGGAGATGGACTCCCTCGAGGCGGACAGCGTCTCGGACATCTTACCGAGAATGAAGAGCCGACCTTCCCGGGCCTGTTCGAGCGCCTTCGCCATGATCTCTCGGGTTACCCCGACGATCTTGATATCCATCTGCAGTGCCGTGATCCCCAGTTCGCTCCCGGCGACCTTGAAGTCCATGTCGCCGTAGTGATCCTCGAATCCGGCGATATCGGACAGCACCACGTATTTGTCGCCCTCTTTGACGAGACCCATGGCGATGCCCGCAACGGGACGCCGAATCTGGACACCCGCATCTTCGAGAGCCAAGATGCCGCCGCAAACGGACGCCATGGACGAGGACCCGTTCGATTCGAGAATGTCGGACACCACGCGCACCGTGTACGGGAATTCCTCTTCACCGGGCAGCATGGGAAAAATGGCACGTTCCGCCAGGGCCCCATGGCCGATCTCGCGCCGGCCAGGGCCGCGCATGAACCGCACCTCACCCACGCTGAAGGGGGGGAAGTTGTAGTGGAGCATGAACCGCTTCGAGGACTCTCCCGTGAGGTCATCGAGCCGCTGCACGTCTTCACCCGTTCCCAGCGTGACGGTCACCAGGGCCTGCGTTTCCCCGCGCGTGAACAGGGCGGAGCCATGGGTGCGAGGAAGGAATGCGACCTCCGAGCTGATCGAACGGATCTCATTGAACTGTCGCGCATCGGGCCGCCGGCCCTTGTCGAGGAGGGTAGCGCGGAAGATCTCCTCCATCAGCTCGTCGAAAGTTCGGCCCGCGATGGCAATCTTCTCGGATTCCTCCTCTGGAAACAGCGCCAGGATCGACTTCCGGTGTTCCTTCATGCGCTCGCTGCTCGCCAGTTTCTCCTTGATCTCGAGGGCTTCTTCGATTCCCGCTCGGGCTTTCTCACGGACGAGGGCTTCGACTTCGGGGTCGGTCGGTGGCTCGGGTACGGGCCATTTGGTGCGCCCGAGGCGTCCCGCCCATTCCACGATGGCGGCGACGATCTTCTTGATGGCTTCGTGGGCCAGCTCGAAGGCCTCGAGGATGCGCTCCTCGGACACTTCGTTGGCCCCTGCTTCCACCATCACAATGGCGTCTTTGGTCCCGACGACCACCAGATCGAGCAGGCTCTCCTCCATCTCCGCCACCGAGGGATTCAGGACAAGACGGTCACCAACCAGTCCGACGCGCACCGCACCGACGGGAGTATCGAATGGAATCTCGGATCCATAGAGTGCCGCCGAGGCGCCGTTGATCGCCAGGACATCGGGGTTGATGTCCGGCTCGGCCGACAGGACGACTGCGATGATCTGGGTTTCGTTGTGGTAATCCTTCGGGAATAGCGGTCGCAGAGGCCGGTCGATCTGTCGACTGACCAGAATCTCCCGTTCGGTGGGGCGACCCTCCCGCTTGAAGAACCCCCCCGGGATCTTCCCGGCGGCGTACGTGTATTCGCGATAGTCACAGGTGAGAGGCAGGAAATCGAGGTTGGGTTTGGGTTCTCGTTCGCCGCAAGCCGTAACGAGCACGACCGTCTCTCCGCACTGGACATAAGCAGCTCCGTGGGCCTGCTTGGCCAGCTTTCCGGTCTCGAGGGTGAGCTCCCGCTCACCAATTGTCACACTGAGTTTGTGAACCATTGAGTATTTCCTCCGAATTGGCCAGCTGATCTGGCGTTAGCCTTTGAAGCGGCAGATATTGTCCAATTGAGCCAGGCGACGCCCGAGGAGAGCGTCGATTGGCTCAATTGGACAGACATCAGACTGGGAAGAGGGCGAGCGAGATTCCGACTGTCGATTGAAAGGAAGGAATTCAGACAGTTTCCCACTTCAAAGAACGATTCTTGGTTGTCGGCACGCATCCCAGCCGGGAAAGCGGCCTCCGCGAGCAGAATTCAGGCCGGGAACGATTACTTTCGGATTCCCAGGCGCTCGATCAACTCTTTGTAGCGGTTGAAGTTCCGCTTCTTGAGGTAGTCGAGCAAACGTCTGCGCTGTCCAACGAGCTTCAACAGGCCGCGCCGGGAATGGTAATCCTTCTTGTGGGTCTTGAAATGTTCGGTTAGCTCGCGGATGCGTTCGCTGAGAAGCGCAACCTGGACCTCGGGTGAGCCCGTGTCCGTGTCGTGCTGTCGAAACTCGCCTACTATTTCGGTTTTTCTGTCTTTCGTCAGCATCTCTATCTACAATTGCTCCTGTCTTCTTGCTCGTGGAAGGCGCCAATGTAGCAGAAACGGCACCTGAAGTCCAGCCAGACGAAACGTTTCGGCTGCTCGGAGAAGGTTACCACTGCCGGCCCTTCAATCGGTGCCGTCCGACTCCCCAAACCGACTAATCCGACTCCTTAGCCCTCGGATGTGCGGAGCGATAGGCGCGAAGCAATTCTTCGACTGCCAGGTGGGTGTACTTCTGGGTCGTCGAGAGGCTCTCGTGACCGAGGAGTTCCTGGATGGTCCTCAGATCCGCGCCTCGATTCAGCAGGTGGGTGGCAAAGGAGTGGCGGAAGACATGGGGATGTACTTTCAACAATAGCGAGCTCTTTCGGATGTAGTTGTCGAGGAGCCGCTGAATGGAACGGGCAGTGAGACGATTGCCCCGGGCGTTCAGGAACAATGCCTCGGGCTCCCGGGCCGTTCTGGCCCGCTTCAGAATCCGGCTGCGCGCAGGCAGATAGTCTTCGATTGCCTGCCGGGCCTGCTGGCCGAAGGGCACGACCCTCTCCTTGCGTCCCTTCCCCCGGACCTTGACGAGACGTTCCCGCAGCGTGCAGTCGCCCAGATTCACGGTCACCAGTTCCCCCACCCGCAGCCCCGAAGCGTACAGGAGCTCGAGAATGGCGCGGTCCCGGGCTCCCAGATCGGTGGAAGGGTCGGGAAGTCCGAGGATCGTGGCCACCTCCGATTCGGTGAGCACCCCCGGGTTGCGCCGGGCCTGGCGGGGCGTCCGCACCAGCCGGGCCGGGTTGCTTGCGATCAGTCCCTCCCGGTGCAGAAAGCGGAAAAAGGAGCGGACGGCCGCCAGCTTGCGGGCCATCGAACTGCGGCTGTTGCCCCTCTCGTGAAGGGCTCCCAGGAAGTCCCGGATCGTGATGTGGTCGATGTCGGAAGGTTTGACGGCCGAAGGGTCGTCGCCGAGCTGGTTCAAGAACTCCTGCAGGTCCCGGCGGTAGCTCTGAATGGTGTTGAGTGAGTAGTTCCTGGCGAAGCGGAGGTGATCCAGGAACGTACGAACCAGCTCGTCCATGCGGATTCAGACTAGCAGCCACCGGGTGACCAACGGGCTACTTGAGATTCAGACCCTTCAGCTTGCGATGAAGATGACTCCTCTCCATCCCAATGGCGGCGGCGGTTTTCGAAACATTCCCCTCATTCTCCTGGAGACTCTTGAGCAGGAATTCGCGTTCCCACTCGTCTCGGGCCCGTTGCCAGGTGGAGCGATCGTCCTCGGCCGGATCGGATCCGGCCTTGAGGATCGACATGGGAAGATCCAGGAGACGAATCTCCTCCCGGGGCAACATGATGGCCAGGCGTTCGATGGTGTTCTTGAGTTCCCGGACGTTTCCCGGCCAGTGATAGCGCTGCAACGCGTCCATGGCCTCCGGCGCCAGATCCTTCTTCTTCCGCCCGTAGCGGGCGCAGAAAACGTCCATGAAGTGCTCGGCCAGCAGCGGCACGTCTTCGCTCCGTTGCCGCAGGGGGGGGACTTCGAAGGGGATCACGTTGAGACGGAAGAAGAGATCCTCCCGGAAACGACCTTCCTCGATTCGTTGTTCCAGGTTTTGGTTGGTGGCGGCGATCACCCGGACATCGACTTCCAGGATCTCGTTGCTGCCGACGGGAGAGAAGCGCTGCTCCTCCAGGACCCTCAGGACCTTGGCCTGAGTCTTGAGACTCATATCGCCGACTTCGTCGAGGAAGAGCGTGCCCTGATCGGCCAGCTCGAACTTTCCTTTGCGGGTCTCACTTGCGCCGGTGAAAGCGCCTTTGACGCTGCCGAACAATTCGCTCTCGATCAGCTCCTCGGGAAGGGCGGCGCAGTTGACCTCCACGAAGGGCTGATTCCGCCGGTCGCTCTGGAGGTGAAGCAAGCGTGCGACCAGCTCCTTGCCGGTGCCGTTCTCACCGTAGATGAGGACCCGACCCTCCGTCGGCGCCGCAAACTGAATCTGTTGGCGCAGGGCCATCATCGGTACGGAAGTGCCGATCATGACACTCTCTCGCCGGAGCATCTCGCGCAGGTTGCGGTTTTCCGCCTCCAGGTGCCGCTGATTGAGGGCGTGCTCGAGAACGAGCATGATCTTCTCGAGCGACAACGGCTTCTCGATGAAACCAAAGGCTCCGAGCTTGGTCGAGCGGACGGCCGTCTCGATCGATCCGTGTCCGGAAATCATGATCACATAGGATCCCGGGCACTTCTTCTTCAGCTCTTCGAGGACCGAGATCCCATCCCTGCCGGGCAACCAGATATCCAGGAAGACCGCATCATACGAGTGACGGTCCACGGCTTCGAGGCATTCCTCACCGCTCGGCACGGCGTCCACCTTGAAGCCCTCATCCTGCAGGATCCCCTGCATCGAGGCCCGAACGTTCTCTTCGTCGTCAACGATGAGCAACCTGGCTCTCATGATCAGCCTTCCAGTCCAACGGTAATTCGACGACGAACCGGGTTCCCCGAGGCAGGTTCGGTTCCGCCCGGATGAAGCCATTATGGTCCGAGACGATCTGTCGGACGATTGCCAGCCCGAGCCCCGTCCCCTTCTTCTTGGTCGAGAAGTACGGAAGGAACAGGTGTTCGTAGTCGTCCGTAGCGATCCCAGGCCCATTGTCGGACAGTTCGATCGTGACAGATCGCCGGACGTCGTTCAAAACGGTGCGAATCCCGATCCGGCGATCGTCTTCCTCGACGAGGGCGTCCAGCGAATTGTCGAGGAGGTTGATCAGCACGCGCTGCAGTTGCTCCGGGTCGGCCGTGACCTGAGATATGCGGGAATCGTAACGCTTCTGGACGGTCACCGCCGACAGACTCCTGGCATAGCGCTGCAGCGTCTCTTCGATCAGCGAATGGAGCTCGACGCGCTCCGGCTTGCACATCGGCAGTCGGGCAAAGCGGGAGAATTCGGACAGCAGGTTCTTGAGGATCTTCGATTCCGTGTAGATGATGCGGGTTCCCTCACTGAGGACCTTCTGAAACTCGGTCGTATCCGGACTCGCCGGCAGCGCGGGTGCGAGCTTCTGGAAGCGTCGCTGGATCCGCTCCGTCGAAAGCTGTATGGGTGTCAGGGGATTCTTGATCTCGTGGGCCAGGCGCCGGGCCACCTCCTGCCAGGCCGCGAACCGCTCGGCCCGGATCAGTTCGGTCAGATCGTCCAGGACGACCAGATACTCGAGTTCCTCGGCCAGCCGGTTGGTGGTCATGGTCGCGGCGACGAACAGGCGGCCACCCGAGGCGCGCTCGAGGGTGAGCTGCTTGCGATAGGTGCCGTAAAGCAGGGCGCTCTTCTTCATCTCCTCGAATTCGCGGTAGAGCTGCCCTTCGGAGATCTCCTTCAAGGGCCGGTCGATGACCTCCGCCGCCGTCTGCTGCAACATCTTGAGGGCGGAGTCGTTGGCGGTCCGAATCACCTCGTTTTCGTCGATGGTCAGCACGCCCGTGGCGATGTTTTGCAGGATGGTCTCGATGTAGCGGCGCCGATCGTCGAGGTGAATGTTCGTCTTGCGCAGTTCTTCGTTCGTGGCCTCGAGGATCTGGCGATTCTCCTTCAGTTCCTCCGCCATGCGATTGAAGGAACCCACCACAATCCCGAGCTCGTCGGGGGCTTGGACTCCAATTCGATAGTCGAGGTTGCCCGAGGCCAGTTCTCGTGACCCTTCGGCCAGGGCCTCCAGCGGCACGGTGAGACGGCGGGCGATATAGTTGCCGAGCCAGACGAACCCGAAGACCACCGCCAGAGTGGTCATTGCCAGCACGAGGATATAGGTCAGTCGGAGCGATGCCAGAGTTCCCTTCAGCCCCTTATAGACCTGATTGGCTTCGGCCACGCTCTGAAGCTGGAAGGCGACGCTGCCGGGCAGCTGCTTGAAGAGCAGCAGGGAGCCCGCCACTCCTCCGCGGCTGTCTTCCACGGGGACGCCGGTCCAGATTCGATCCACGATGCCCGGCGCGAGGTTAACGGCCGGCTTGAGCCGGTAGAGCGTGCCGCCTTCGAGGAGCCGCCGGTTTTCATCCAGAGGCGGAGGTTCCGGCAGGTTTCCGGCCTGGATCGTGACCGAGCCCGAGGAATCGCACAGCACCCCCCCCTGGAAGCCGGCCGCTTGGGCCTCGGACAGGAACGAGTTCGGCGACAGGGCTCCCCGGCGCCACTTGTCGGCCAGCTCCTGGGCCCGCGCGATCGAGTTCTGCTGGAGCTCCCGGTAGTACCCTTGGGAGATGCTCATCGACGATTGCAGAAGCTGTTCGGATGGAGCGCTGACCCAGGTTGCCAGGTTCTGATTGATGAGGCCGAAGGCCAGGAAGGCCATGATCAGAGCCGGGAACAGCGCAAACAGCACGAAGGTCAGGATGAGCTTCGTTTTGATTCTGGAGCCCGGATGGCCGGACTGGTATTCGAAGAGGACACGGATCAGGTATCGGACGAGCAGGACGCTCAGGACCAGGACCAGGATGAAAATGAGCGCCCAGACAAACGCCCAGAGATTGAAATTCCAGAGGAAGTTCTGATTTCCCACCGAGGAGGGATTCAGGAAGATCACGCTCACCAGGTAACCCAGAATCAAGATGATCAGGAGCCCGGCGATCCACAGGATTCTCTGACGGGAGCTGCCTGGTTTCATGAGAGAGGGGCCCGGTAGGTCAAACCCGCGCGAGCCGGCACAGGCCTGCCCGCGCTCCGCGCAACCTGTACTTTGAGGCGGCGCTTCATGTTATTGTCACGTATTCTAACATTCAAAAGGAAAAAGCGGAGCAGCTATGCTGAGGATAGGGATCGACACGGGCGGAACCTTCACCGATTTTGTCGTCCTCGATGGGGACCAGTTGACGGTCTTCAAATTGCCGTCGACTCCTGTGGAACCTGAGAAGGCGGTCCTCGAAGGACTCGGGCGGCTGACGGAGGGCCGCGAGGGTTACGCCCTCCAGCACGGCTCCACGGTGGCCACCAATGCCTTCCTGGAGCGCAAGGGCGCCCGATGCCTGCTGGTGACGAATCAGGGCTTTGAAGACATCCTCGAGATCGGAAGACAGAATCGGCCCGGTCTGTACAAGTTGGGGAGCTCCCGGCCCGAGCCCCTCGTCCCCGAACGCTATCGAATCGGGATCAAGGAGCGGACCCTGTGGGACGGCAGTAGCTGGGTCCCGCTCGAGAACAAGAGCCTCGACTGGCTGAAGACCAAGGTGCAGCAACTGAGGCCGGAGGCCATCGCGGTCGTGCTTCTTTACAGCTATCTCAACCCGGACAACGAGGTTCGCATTGGCGAGGCACTGGCCGAGTTCTCGGTCCCAATTGCACTCTCGCACAAGATCCTGCCCGAGTTTCGGGAGTTCGAGCGGACTTCCACGACCGTGCTCAATGCCTATGTCCAGCCGATCATGGCCCGCTATCTATCGGCTCTGCGCTCGAGTGAATCCGTTCAGAGAGGGTCGCTGACGATCATGCAGTCGAACGGGGGGTCGATTTCCTCGGAATCGGCGGAGCGCGAACCGGTGCGCACCCTTTTCTCGGGACCGGCCGGGGGTGTCGTGGGCGCCTTCGAAGTAGCCCGGACCGCCGGTTTCGACAAGATCATCACTCTGGACATGGGAGGAACGTCGACCGACGTCTGCCTGTGCGACGGGCGGATCGAAACCACGAACGAGTGCGTGATCGACCATCATCCCGTCTCGATCCAGACCATCGGCATCCACTCGGTGGGAGCCGGCGGCGGCTCGATTGCGTGGATCGACGACGGAGGGTTGCTCAAGGTCGGCCCGCGAAGTGCCGGGGCCGAGCCGGGGCCCATCTGCTACGGCCGGGGCGAGGAAGTCACGGTCACGGACGCCAACGTCTTTTTGGGGCGTCTCGATCCGGATTTCTTTCTGGGCGGAGACATCCAGCTGTCGCCCGAACGGATCGGACCCGCCCTCGATCGCTTGGCCGCGGGACTCGCCCGCCCGTCCGACCGGGAATGGGAGCAGGCCGAGATCGCGGAAGGCATCATCAAGATCGTCAACACGCAGATGGAACGGGCACTACGTGTCATCTCCCTGCAAAAAGGCTACGACACGCGGGAGTTCACGCTTGTGACCTTCGGCGGGGCCGGGGGGCTGCACGCCTGCGAACTGGCGCGGGCGCTGATGATTCCCAGGGTCCTGGTCCCCATGCACCCGGGAGCCCTCTCCGCCCTGGGTATCCTGCGGGCCGACGTGGTCCAGGACGCCTCCCAGACGCTCGTGACCTCGACACTGGACGAAGATCTCGAGGCGCGCCTCGAGCAGGGTCTCGCGGACCTGGAGGCTCGCGTCGTCGAACGCCTCGAGGAACAGGGCTTCCGGCGCGATGAACTGGAACTCGACAGGAGCGTGGATGCCCGCTATCTGGGGCAGTCCTACGAGCTGAATGTGTCCTACTCGCCGTCGCTCATGGCAGACTTTCATCGCAGGCACCAGCAGGTCTATGGCTACTCGAACGACAGCCTGACCGTGGAAGTCATCAATCTGCGCGTGCGCGGGCGGGCCCGGTACCCACTGCCGGCGCTCCCCGAATTCCCTCTCGAAGGCGAGGAGCCGGCGCTCGACGCGCTGATTCAGGAGAAGCGGGTCGCCCCCGGGGAAGACGCGCCGCAACTGAAGTTCTACGTGAGGACGAAACTGCGTCCCGGCAACCGGGTGCACGGGCCGGCGGTCGTACTGGAGTACAGCGCGACGACCTGGATTCCCGAGGGCTTCGCAGGCACCGTCGACAAATGGCTCAATCTCGTCATCGAGCCCGGACAGTGAGGCTGGCGGGGTCTTGAAGCGAGCGGATCGCCGATCACTCCGATGAGCCTGGCGAGACGTCTGAAAACAGCGAGTAGAGAAGGATTCCGGCGGCCACGGAGAGGTTGAGAGAACTCACCTGCCCCCGCATGGGAAGGCGGATGAGGAAGTCGCAGTGTTCCCGGACCAGACGGCGCAAGCCTCGGTCCTCCCCGCCGATCACGATGACGAGCGGTGAAGTAGGATCGATCCCTTCCGGATGCTCGCTGCCCCGCATGTCCAGGCCAACGCTCCAATAGCCGGACTCCTTCAGCTGGCCCAAGGCTTGAACGACGTTCCCGATCCGGCCGATCTGCAGGTGGAGTGCCGCGCCTGCGCTGGTCCGGACGACCGTGGGCGTGACGCCGCAGGAATGCCGCTTCGGCAGGAGGACGCTGCGGATACCGATGGCTTCGGCAGTGCGCAGGACGGCCCCCAGGTTGCGGGGATCCTCGACACCGTCGAGCAGCAGGATACGGTCTGGCCGAGCCGCCAGGACCTCCTCCAGGCTGGCCAGGGACACCTCGGAAAGCTCGGCGATCACGGACTGGTGGGCGCGAGTGCCGGCTCTGCGGGTGAGGGACTCGGGGGGTTCGAAATGGATGGGAATCCCCAGTTCGCGGGCTCGATCGATGATCTCCTGCAGGCGGGCGTTTCCACGCTTGCCGGCCACGGTGACCCGCTCGATGTGGGCGCTCGACGATGCCAGGGCCTCGAGGACAGAATTGACGCCGAAGACGATCATAGGACGACTCGGTATTCAGAGGACGTGTAGGACAATAGCAGGGAACACGGCGGTCTTCCAGCGGCCCCTCGGAATTGCGGCAGGCGACGCCCAGAGCGCTCGGCGGCCCCTCGGATCTGCGCCCGAGCCCTCATTCAAGCCTCCGGTTGGGACAAATCTTCCCGGATGAACTGAAGTACTGCGTCCACCCGCTCGCGTACCCCGGTCAAGCGGAAGGGCAGATCCCTGCGCGATCCCTCTTCGAGTAGCGGGATCAAGCGATCCAGTTCGGGGCCGGATCCGCGTCCGGTCACGGCAATTCGGATCGGGTGAAACAGGGCCTTTCCCTTGACCCCGGTTCGCTCCTTCACCTGCATCACCGCCTCCCGGTAGTCTTCGAAGGTCAAGGGACGATCATCGCTCGGCAGGGCCGCACGAAAGGCGCCGATCACCTGGCGGGAGGCGGCCTGAACCAGGATTGCCGACACCTCCGGATCCCTCAGGTCCCGCTGGGGTTCGAAGCTCAGGAATTCCGGGACCTTCTGGACGAGGTCGCCGAGCTTGTCGAGGTAGTTGATCGCGACCTGCAGCACATGCCCGGCCCACTCGTCCTGACCCACCGTATCGGATCCGAGAACTCCGGCCTGCCTCAGGTAGGGACGGGCCAGCGGCACCAGCTGTTGGGTCGAAAGTCCACGCAGGTGGGTTCGGTTGACCCAGTTGAGCTTGTCGAAGTCAAAGGTGGCAGGGCTCACCTGGACCCGGCGCAGATCGAAGTCGCGAATGATCTCCTCACAGGTCAGGATCTCGCCCTTGCCCTCAGTGGGGGACCATCCGAGCAGACTCAGGTAGTTCAGAAGAGCTTCCGGGAGGTAGCCTGCATCCCGGAATTCCGCGATCGCAGTGGCACCGTGGCGCTTGCTGAGCTTTGTACCGTCCGGCCCGAGGATGGTCGAGAGATGAGCGTAGATGGGCGGCTCCCATCCCAGACTCTCGTACAGGAGGAGCTGGCGCGGCGTATTCGACAGATGCCCCTCGCCCCGGATGACATGTGTGATCTTCATCAGCGCGTCGTCGACCACGCAAGCGAAATTGTATTGGGCGCTCCCGTCCGAGCGGAGCAGGACGAAGTCACCGAGCACGGAGGTCTCGATGACAATGTCGCCGAAGACGAGGTCGTGCTGATTGACAGTTCCCGGACGAATCTTCAAGCGGACGGTGGCAGCCTCTCCGGCCGCGACCCGGCGGCCGGCGTCGTCAGGGTCGATCGATCGGCAGCGGCCCACGTAGCGGACCGGATGCCCCGCCTCCTGTTGGGCGAGACGGTCTGCTTCGAGCTGTTCGGGGCTGCAAAAGCAGTAGTAGGCCTTTCCCTCCTCCAGGAGCCGGCGGGCGTGATGCTGATAGATCGCAAACCGCTCGGTCTGGCGGTAGGGGCCGAACGCCCCCGCCTTGTCGATGCCTTCGTCCCAATCGAGGCCCAGCCAGCGCAGGTCTTCGATCAGCTGGGTTTCGTAGCGGACCTCCGAGCGTTCGCGGTCGGTGTCCTCGACCCGGAGGATGAAGCTGCCCCCCTCTTTTCTTGCCACCAGCCAGTTGAAGAGAGCTGTCCGGACGTTTCCGACATGCAGCAGGCCGGTCGGAGACGGGGCGAACCTGACTCGAATCTTCATCGGCCCAGTATAAACCGGGACCCGTCGATCTGGGCCGCGGGGCGGAGTGCGGCCGGGCGGGGCGCCCGAACCGTCGAGAGGTCGGGTGGCGAACCGCTCTGAAGTCGGCCCTGAACACTTCCTCGGGAGTCCTCATCTAACCCAAAGTATCGGTCCGTCCGAGGCGGCTCGCACTCGGCAGAGTCTCTCCGGGGCGAGGGGGTGTTGGAGGTGGCCCGGAACCGGACGATACGAATGGGCATTTTTTCGGGGCTGTTGGAGTAGTATAGTGCCGGATGTGCCGGTTGATCGTTGCGGGCAGGTGCTCCGCACGCGGATTGACTCAAATACCCGGCAGGAACTAGAATTCAATTTTGAAGGTCCGAAACCTCGAGCCAGCATGACGAGATCACGACTTGCATCTGGGATATTTGCCGCCCTGGTGTTGGTGGTGGGCCTCTCCGTTCCTCAGGAGGGTCTGGCCGCGACCGCTTCGGGCAATCTGAGTGCGCTGCTCCTGAATGAGGCGGGGCAGCCTCTGGCTGGTGTCTTCGTATCGCTGCTCGGTCGTTCCAGCCAGACTGAATTGCCTACCTTGACCCGGACTGACGGGGGAGGCCGGATCTACCTGAGCGATCTGGATGCCGGTACCTACCAGCTCAACGTGAAGAGCGCCCAATACCGCGGTCCCGTCAGCCGTCTCGTCGAGATCCTCCCGGATCGCACTGCCGTTGTGACACTGATACTCCAGCACTTGCTGGCCTTTGGAGAGGATGAAGACAACCTCGGATTCAAGGCTCTGCTGAGGAGCTCGGAGAGCCGGCGCCTGATTTTCCGCGCTCTTCCCGATCCGAACGGCGTCGGGGCGGGGTCGGAGACCGACCGGAAGCCGATCCAAGAGGCGGTCGTGCAGGTCTATTCGAACGGCAGCCTTGGTGGAGACTATGTCGCCTTTCCGGGCGATGCCGCCAGTGGAACGACGACCAACTTTGCCGCAGTCGTCCAGTCTCTCGGGGCAGGCCAGCACATCGTCGCCGGGCAGTTGAATTCAGGGCAGGATTCGCTCTGGAGGATTCGCAACATCGTCGGGTACCAGTTCGCTGACGACCACAGTCTGCAGATGTTCCTCGGCTACGGTCGCCTCAGCTTCGAGCAGCCCAGCCTCTCCCTTTTGGCGGATCCGAGTGCGACCCCGGAACATGGAGAGTTTGCCGCGCTGTCCGGCAGTTCGCGGCTCATGAACGTCGGTTTCGAGGACAACTGGCAGTTCGGGCCTGCGCTGACCTTCACGTGGGGCCTCGAAGTCGACCAGGTGCGCGGAGGCCGGAGCCGGTCCTTCGTAAGTCCGTCTGCCGAAGTGCGCTACCAGGCCACTGACTCCACGGCGGTTCACGTGGCCATGACCTCGAAGCGGCGCACCGTCGCCAACACGGTGACCTTGCCGGACGGCGAAGCGGTGACCCTGGCGACTCCGGTACACATCGCCCAGTATGGGGATGAAACGCTGTACGGCACCGGACGTCACTGGCTGGGATCGGTGACGCAGAATCTCGCCCCGGGATCGCAAATTGAATTGGCGGTGTTCGACAACTTCACCTACGGAGGTGGATTGCCGGTTGTCGCCGTCGTCAACAGGGGGCAATCCCCGTCCTTCCTGCCGGTTTCCGACGGAATGACCGAAACCAAAGGGTGCCGCGTCTCTTTCCGCCACTCCTTGGGCGAGAACCTGAAGGCCGAAGTCTCCTTCATCAAAGCGGCGGCGCCGGGTCTGGTTTCTTCGCCGGAAGAACTGTCCCAGCTTCAGGCCAGCGTCGGTCAGCGCTCCTACCACGCTCTCGCGACCCGGTGGGAGGCCTATATCCCGCTGTCGAAGACTCATGTGACGACGCTGATCCAGTACGTTCCCGACGGCAACCCCCTGGCGACGCTGGACGCATACTCGGATATCTATGACACCGGGAACGATGGCGTCAACATCTTCGTCCGCCAGATCATTCCGTTGCCCCAGGACCTGCTCAAGTTCTTCGGTCTGGAGTTTCTGGCGCCCCAGCGGGTGGAAGCCCTGTTTGACGTGAGGAACCTCTTCAACGATGATTCGGGATCCCTCGAGTTGGCTTCGGGCCCGGCCCACCTCGTGCAGAGCCCCCGCTCAATCCGGGGTGGTGTTTCGTTCAAGTTCTAGTTCGCATTTGACCCCTCCGCTCCGCCGCCTGTGTCCTCAGGTTTCGATTCGCGAAGGCGATGCACTTCAAGATGAATCCAAATTTGTGAATTCATATCCATGTATTTGAATTGTCGGGCGGCGAGCAGAGGTGGAATTTCGTACCAGGCCCGACAGCGGCGCGCCGCGCACCGGCACTTCGGAAACGCCTGCAGCGGAGCCTCGGCTAGTGGCACTCAACGTGCTTACCATTGGTAGGTCAAGGGTGACTATGCCTGACGTGTCTTGAGGACGAGCTTTGATGGTAAGGTCAGGACGAGCGAAAACACTGCTGATTCTCATCGCAGCTCCACTGCTCGTCTATCTTGCCCTGGTCAACATAGCAGACCGCATCCAGTGGAAGATCCCCTCGGACGGAATCCGATGGGGTCAGCAGAAGGACGGCGTCGAAGTTCTGGACGCGGCCGCTGCCAACCTGACAGCCGTATCCCCAGGGGACATCCTCATCGATATCAACGGGATGCGGGTGCGCTCCCTGGATGACTACGCCGAGATCACCGAAGTGCTCACGCGCGATCAGAAGGGCCCGGTCGTGGCGGACTATACGTTCCGGCACGCCGGTACTTCGGACGAGGTGACCGTCCCCGTCGAACTGGTCGCCTCCCCCCAGCTCGGAATCACGGACCTGCCACTCATCCTGGTCGGCTTCGTTTTCATCTCCGTCGGCGTCCTCACCTTGTTGCGCCACGCGCGGGCCGCCGGCGCCTACCATTTCGCGGTGGTCTGCCTGACCGCCTTCATCCTCCTGGTGTTCCGTTATTCCGGTCGGGCCGACGCATTCGATCTCTTCGTCTACTGGCTGTCGGGAGCGGCCTTCCTGCTGCTGCCCCCGTTGTTTCTGCACTTCGCACTCTGTTTTCCCGAGCCGCTCGAGATCTTTCGCCGCCGACCGGGTCTCAAGGCGGTGCTGTACTTTCCCGCGCTGGTTCTCGGACTGGTCCACGTCGTCTGGTTCTCGGGACGGTTGCAGGTGATCGGTTTGGCCCGGACGCCGCGGGTCGGGCATCTGCTCGACAAGGTCGAGCTGTTTCAGCTGGTGGTCTTCTTCCTGCTGGCCGCCCTGGTGTTCGTCCGGGCCCGCAGATCGGCCCTGTCGGTGGTCCAGCGCAAGCAGCTGCAGTGGATCGCGTCGGGCGCCCTGCTGGGGATCGTGCCCTTCGGCGTCCTCTACGCCCTGCCCTACCTTTTCGACCTTCCGGTGGCGCGCTGGATGGAGGCGTCGGTCCTGTCGCTGGCTTTGATTCCGCTCAGCTTCGGATACGCCATTGCGAAATTCCGGCTGGCCGATGTGGATCTGATTTTCAAGCGAGGAGCGGCTTACGTCACGGCCAGCTCGGCGCTGCTTGCCTTCTATGTGGCGGTGGCCCTGCTGATCGGGCGAACGGTTCAGAATCTCTCGCCGCAGTCGAGCTTTCTCCTTTTGGCTGTCTCCGCATTGCTGGTGGCGGCGCTTTTTGCCCCGCTTCGGGATCGAATCCAGGAATACCTGGACCGCTCTTTCTACAAGGATCGCTACGGCTATCGCAGGTCCTTCCAGGATTTTGCGCGGTCGTTGGGATCGGAGATCCAGCTGTCTCGTGTGACGGAAAAGATGACCGACCGGATCCAGCGCACCCTGGATGTGTCTCCCGTTGCCATCTTCCTCCGGGATGATGCGGATGCGGGCAGTTTCAGGCTGCAAACGGCCGTCGGCATGAGCGAATCGGATCGTCCGAGGAACGTACGGATCTCCGAACAGCTGTTGCTGGATCTGGCCGTCGAGCGACAGGGCGGGCACGGGGAGGGAAGTTCCGAAAAGCTCGGTTCGTTGTGCGAGTCTCTGGGACCGTGGGGAGTCTGCCATGTGGAACCGCTGGTCGTGCGGGGAAAGATGATCGGCATTCTGGCCCTGGGGCACCGTCCGAACGGCGATTTCCTGACCAGCGAGGACCTCGAGATGGTGTCCGGCCTGGCCGGATACGCGGCCATCGCCCTCGATAACGCGGCGCTGTACCGCTCGCTGGAAGCGAAGGCTGCGGAACTGATGCAGCTGCGTATCTACAGCGACAACGTAATCGAGAGCATCAACCTCGGCGTGGCCGTCGTGACAGCGGAGGGCAAGATCACGGTCTGGAACAGCGCCATGTCGGCCGTCACCGGCATCTCGCAGGAACAGGCCCTGAACCGGGAAATCGGAGCGCTTCTGCCGGCGGATCTCAGCGACGTGCTGGCGCGGATCGTCGAGAGCCCCGACTGGCTGGTCCGTGAAGTTCGTCGGGCCTACAAAGTCCGGCTCCAACCGACCGAGGGATCTGCCAGACTCCTGAACATCACACTGGCTCCCTTCATTTCCCAGGAGAATTTCAACACCGGGACCCTTCTGGTCTTCGACGACATCACGGAGAAGATCCGCCTCGAGAGCCAGCTGCAGCAGGCGGAAAGACTGAGCTCGATCGGTCTGTTCGCGGCGGGGATTGCGCACGAAGTGAATACACCGCTGGCGGGCATCTCGAGCTACGCTCAAATGCTGCGGGACGAGCTGCCTGAAGGCGATCCGCATCGTCCGTTGCTGGAGAAGATCGAACAGCAGTCGTTCCGAGCGTCGGAGATCTTGAACAACCTCCTCAATTTTGCCCGGTTCTCGGATCGGGATTTCGAGGAGGTCAATCTGAACACCCTGATGCTCGATACACTGTCGCTGCTCGAGCACCAACTCAGGAAGAACGCCGTGAAAGTGGAGCTCGATTTCGAACCGACGCTTCCGCGGACACTCGGCAACGGCGGAAAGCTGCAGCAGGTCTTCATGAATCTGTTCTTGAATGCCCGGGACGCCATGCCAAGGGGGGACGGCTGAAGCTGATCAGCCGTTGCGTGAACTCGGAGCTCCTGATTCAGATCCAAGACACCGGAGCGGGGATATCCCGGGCGGATATCCAGCGGATCTACGATCCTTTCTTCACGACTAAGGCGGTCGGGGAGGGCACCGGCCTGGGCCTCTCCGTCTCGTATGGTATTATCCAGGAGCACTCGGGAAGGATCGCGGTTGAAAGCGAACAGGGCAAGGGAACCGTATTCTCCCTCTACTTCCCACTGAAGCGGGTGCACTGAGGCGTCCATTCTCGTGGTGAGTCCAACCATTCTCCTCATTGACGACGAGGAAATCATTCGGGAAGTGATCTCAAAGCTTCTCCTGCGTGAGGGTTTCCGCGTCTACACGGCGCCGACCGGCGACGAGGGACTGAAGCTCCTGCGGGAAGAATCGGTGGATCTGGTCCTGCTCGATCTCATGCTGCCCGGCAAGAGCGGCCTCGAGGTGCTCGACGAGATCGTGGCCTACGATGCCGATATCGCCGTCGTGATGATCTCGGCCTATGCCTCCATCAAGAACGCGGTGGAGGCGACCAAAGCCGGCGCCGTGGACTTCGTCACCAAGCCGTTCAAGAACGAGGAGTTACTGCACATCATCCGGAACGGCCTGCGCCAGCGCTCGCTGGTGATGGAAAACCGCCGCCTCAAGCAGACCCTCGAAAAACGCTACTCATTCCACAACATCATCGGCAAGAGCGAGCCGATGCAGCGGGTGTTCGACCTGGTCAACCACGTCGGGCCCAGCCGGAGCACCGTACTCATCGTTGGGGAGAGCGGGACGGGCAAGGAGTTGATCGCCAAAGCGCTCCACAGCAGCAGCCCCCGCAAGGACGAGTCTTTCGTGGCCCTCAACAGTGGCAGCATCCCCTCGGATCTGTTGGAGAGCGAGTTGTTCGGGCACGTCAAGGGAGCGTTCACGGGCGCCGTGGTCACCAAGAAGGGTCTCTTCGAGATCGCCGACGGCGGCACGGTCTTTCTCGATGAGATTGGGACTCTGCCCCAGCCGACCCAGGCGAAGCTTCTCCGTGTTCTCCAGGAGCGCGAGTTCCGCCGGGTGGGAGGTCTCGAGAACATCAAAGTGGACGTCCGAATCATCGCCGCCACCAACATCGACCTGCGGGAGGCCGTCGAGGCAGGGGCCTTTCGGGACGATCTCTATTACCGCCTGAATGTGATCACGGTTCACCTTCCTCCCCTGCGCGATCGGAAGGATGATATCCCGCTTCTGGTCGACCACTTCGTGAAGCGCTTCTGCGAAATCAACCAGAGACCCGTCTGTCGGGTGGATCCGAATGCTCTTCGCCTGCTCATGGAATACGAATGGCCCGGCAACGTACGGGAACTCGAGAATGCGATCGAGCGCACCGTCGTGCTGGCTCCCGAGGACGGCATCATCACGGACCGCCTCCTGCCACGGGAGATTCTGGAGTCCTCGGCGGTAGGCCTCAATCGGATCCGATGGAGTGAGAATGGTGGTTCGCTGCGGGAGCAGGTGCTCGACTATGAACGAAACCTGATCCTGACCGCCCTCAGGCAGACGGACTGGAATCAGAAGCGCGCCGCCGAGCTGCTGAAGGTCAACCCGACGACCCTGAACGAGAAATTGAAGCGCCTCGACATCACGATTCCCTGAGCCCGCGCATTTTGCACTAGCGCAAAGAATTCTGTTAATTTGATCTTTTGGGGCCGGTGCTTTCGTCTAATGAGCGAAGTGCTTCGGCTCCGCGAGGCGAATCCTCAACTGCCCGTCTCTTACTGGAGGGTACGAACTTGTTTGTAGCGTTAGGACTTGGGCCGCTTTGGCAGTATTTCAGTCAGGGTGGCTTGATGATGTGGCCGTTGCTCGCCTGCTCGATTCTGGCCGTAATCTTCATCGTCGAGCGGATCATTGCCTACTATCGGGTCAAGGGCGACACAGCCGAAATTGTTTCGCAAGTCCGGGAATCCCTGCTGGAACGCCAGTTACGGCGTGCCATAGAAGTCTGCGAGACCTTTGACCATCCGGTTGCGATTACCCTGAAGTCGGGGTTGCTGCGGTTCGGAAAGGCCCACGAAGAGATCGACAAGGCGATGGAAAGCGTCGCCCTGCATGAGGTCTCCAAGCTGGAAAAGGGGCTGTGGATACTGGCGACGATTGCCAATGTCGCTCCGTTGTTCGGGTTTCTCGGGACGGTCACCGGAATGATCTCCTCCTTCGAGGCCCTCGCAGAGGTTGGCCTCGGGAATCCCGAGGCGGTCGCAGGCGGCATTTCCGAGGCTCTGATCACCACGGCGACGGGTTTGATGATTGCCCTTCCCGTCCAGGCGGCCTACAACTACTTCAGCAACCGTGTCTCTCAATTCGCTCTCGACATGGAGATCAGCTCCTCGGTGCTCCTCGAGACCTTCAACGAGATCGAAGTCGATACGACGGAAGCAGCATGAAGCTCCGTGATCAAGTTCGGACGATCAAGCCGACGGTGCCCACCGCATCGATGGCCGACATCGCCTTCCTTCTGATTATCTTCTTTATGCTGACGACCTCCTTCTCGCCGGAACGCACGAGCGTCAAACTGCCCGAGTCGGTGGTCCGGACCGAGGTGACGAAGGATGCCGCGATCGTGGCGATTACCGGCAACGGGACCATCATGTTCACGACCGGCGAGGAGGAAGCCGTCGCGCTGGCCAACCCGGAGGAACTGGGCGCCCGGACGAAAGCGCTGGTCCTCCAGGTTCCCGACAAGGAGTTCGTCATCAAGGCGGACCGGGAAGCTCGCTACCAGTGGATCGATCAGGTTCTCGACGCCCTGCGCAAGAACGGCGCGCGCCGGATCGGGTTGCTCACGCGCCCCGAATCAGCACTGAAGCAGGGGGGAGGCTAACCCATGGAGTTACGCAATCGGAGTCGATTCCGCCGGACGGCTGAGGTCCCGACCTCGTCGATGGCGGATATCGCCTTCCTTCTGATCGTGTTCTTCATGCTGACAGCCGTCTTTGCGTCCACTCAGGGCCTGCGGTTCCAGTTTCCCAGCGACAACCCGAATGACCTGAACGTGCAACCTGAAGAAGCGATTCACATCAAGATCATGGGAGAAGGTCAGTACCAGGTGGACAAGGTGCCGATGACCCTGGCGGAACTGGGAGGCTACATTCAGTCCAAGATGCAGCAGAATTCGGCCAAACCGGTGATCATCCAGACGCTTCCAGACGTCCCGTATCACTCGATGGTGGATGTGTTCGATCTCCTCAAGCAGTTGAATGTGAGGAACATCTCCATCCCCACGGAATCGGAGATCGCGCGCTGGAAAGCGCTGGGGTACTTCGAGTAGCGGGAACGATGAACAAGACCATTTCGACCACTCTTCTGGCCCTGTGGTTGTGTCCCGTCCTGGGTTGGGCTCAGGGCGACTTCCAGAAGGGGATCTCCTACTACAAGCAGGGCCAGTACGCCAAGGCCGCGCAGGAGTTCGAGCAGCTCGTCAAAGCGGACCCGAAGTATGAGTCGGGCTATCGAGTGCTGGGGGATTCCTACCTGAAGCTGCGCCAGTACGACAAGGCGGCGAAGGCCTTCCATGAGGCAGCCCAGCTCGATTCGAGCAATTTCTCTTCCTTTCTCGGCGCGGCCGTTGCGGAATTCAATCAGGGCCGCTACCAGGATGCCATCGACACGCTGCAGGCCGGAAAGGCTTCCGCCAAGACGCCCAAGGAGCGCTATCAGCTGTTCCAGCTGAGGGGTTCGAGTCACTACAACCTGCGGCAATACCAGCCGGCGGTCAGCGACCTCGAGCAGGCGGTCTCCATCCAGCGCGGCGTCTACGACGACGTATTCCAGTTGGGGCTGTCCTATCTGCAGCTGGGGAATTATGCGAAGGCCCGGCAGTACTTGGAGCAGGCTGTGGCGCTCGGAGACACTTCCGGAGAAGCCGGTCAATATCTCGATCGGGTCGACTATCAGGCGGCGCTGGGGGCCATTCGGTCGGAGAAGTACTCCGAGGCCGAGAAGGCCCTGCAGAAGTTTGTCGACGCCCATCCCGATGACGGCGAGGCTTGGTACAACCTGGGGCTGGCGCAGCTGTTCAGTAAGCAGCTCGAGAAAGCGTCGAAGAGTTTTCAGCGCAGTACCCAGTTGATCGCCACGAACTGGGATGCCTTCAACCGACTTGGCTACATCTATGAAGTCCAAAAGCACTACGACGATGCTCTGAAAAGCTACCGAAAGGCCTTCGAGCTCAAATCCGATCCGGCCATCCAGGAGAGCATCAAGCGGGTGCAGGAGAGGGCTCGGCGTGCGCACGAGGCGGCGGGATAGCGGAGCGGCCCGGGCCGTGTGTTGCCCCCCCAGAGCCGTTCTCATAAGTAACAACTTTTCAGCAGCTTAGTCTATCAAGCGGAGGCTTCGCCCTCGGTTGACAGCCCCCGGCTCCTCTGGCAACATGGCGATCCATGACAGTGCTCGAAAAGTTTCGTGAGAGAGCCAAAAAGCAGCCACAGAAGCTGGTGTTTCCAGAGGGGACCGATCCGCGTGTCGTCGAGGCCGCGCAGCGGGTCCGGACGGAGGGAATCGGTTACCCCACACTGATCGGGGAGCCCGACAAGATCGCCGCCGTCGCGAAGACTCGCGGGGTCTCGCTTTCCGGCATCGACATCGTGGATCCCGCCACTTCCCCGGAGTTCGAGCGACTTGCCGAGAGCTACTTCGAAATGCGGCGTCACAAGGGCGTCACCCTCGAAGAGGCGCGGGAATACATCCGGGATGAGGCGGCATTCGGTGCCATGCTGGTCCGCGACGGCCAATGCGACGGGTACATTGCCGGAGCCGTCCGGACGACCGGTGACACGGTCCGCGCAGGTCTCCGCTGTATCGGTCTCAAGACGGGCATCTCGGTGGTCTCGAGTTACTTCATCATGGTTCTGCCCGACCCGAAATGGGGCCACAACGGCACTCTCTTTTATGCCGACTCCGGAGTAGTCCCGGATCCCACGGCGGCGCAGTTGGCGGACATTGCCGTATCGACGGCGGAAAACGTCCGGATCTTCCTGGAGACGGAACCGCGCGTGGCCTTTCTCTCCTTCTCGACGAAGGGCAGCGCTGAGCATCCGCGAGTCGATAAGGTGCGCCAGGCGGTGGCCATTCTGGCCGAGCGGCGACCGGACTTCGTTTTCGACGGAGAGCTTCAGGGCGACGCGGCGCTGATTCCCTCCGTGGCTTCCCGGAAAGCCCCGGCGAGCCCGATCGAGGGACGAGCTAACACCCTGATCTTTCCCGATCTCGATGCGGGGAACATCTGCTACAAACTGACCCAGCGGCTCGCGGGCGCGGAGGCCATTGGACCGATCCTCCAGGGCCTGGCGAAGCCACTGAACGATCTGAGTCGAGGCTGCAGTGTGGAGGATATCGTCAACGTAGCCGCTATCACTGCTTTACAGGCGGCGGAAGGAAAGAAGAAGCATGGCGACCATTGAAATCATTACGGCGCGCGAGATTCTGGACTCGAGAGGAAATCCGACGGTCGAGGCGGATGTGATCACCGACGAGGGAATCGTCGGCCGGGCTGCTGTACCCTCCGGTGCTTCGACGGGCGAACATGAGGCCCTGGAGCTTCGGGACGGAGACAAGAAGCGGTTTCTGGGCAAGGGAGTCACGAAGGCGGTCAAGAACATCGAGGAGATCATCGCCCCGGCCGTGGTCGGCAAGTCAGTCCTCGAACAGATCGAGCTCGATCAGTCGATGATCAATCTCGATGGGACCGAGAACAAGAAGAAGCTCGGCGCCAACGCGATGCTCGCCGTGTCGATGGCAGCGGCCAGGGCGGCCGCCGAGACCCTCGCCATCCCGCTCTATCAGCACATCGGAGGCGTCAATGCCTGCGTTCTGCCCATCCCCATGATGAATATCCTGAATGGTGGAGCCCATGCCGACAACAATGTGGACTTCCAGGAGTTCATGATCATGCCGGCGCGGGCGGATTCCTTTCGGGAGGCGCTGCGCATGGGCGTCGAGACTTTCCACAACCTCAAGAAGGTATTGTCCGCCAAGGGCTACAACACGTCTGTCGGTGACGAGGGCGGTTTCGCTCCGAACCTGAAGTCGAACGACGAGGCGGTCGAGGTGATTCTGGATGCGATCGAAAAGGCGGGCTACAAAGCCGGCGAGGATATTCTGATCGCCCTCGACGTTGCCGCCAGCGAACTCTATGACGGGAAGAAGTACGTTTTCAAGAAGTCGGGGGGTGCGAAGAAGAGCGCGGACGACATGATCAAGCTGTATGAGAGCTGGATCAAGAAGTACCCCATCTACTCGATCGAGGATGGACTCGCCGAGGACGACTGGAAGGGCTGGGCCAAGCTGACCAAGGCGTTGGGAGACCGGGTCCAGCTGGTCGGAGACGACCTTTTCGTGACCAATCCCGTTCGGCTCCAGAGGGGTATCAGCGGCGGGGTCTGCAATTCGATTCTGATCAAGCTCAACCAGATCGGAACTTTGACCGAGACGCTGCGCACCATCGAGTTGGCCAAAGAAAACGGCTACACGAACGTCATTTCCCATCGTTCCGGTGAAACCGAGGACAGCTTCATCGCCGATCTGGCCGTTGCCACCAACGCCGGACAGATCAAGACCGGCTCGGCCAGCCGAACCGATCGCATTGCCAAGTACAATCAGCTGATCCGGATCGAGGAGGCTCTGGGGGCGCAAGCCCGGTTCTACCGACTGAAGGGGCGGAGCTAGTTTGGATTGCCTGCTGAAGTGAGAAAGCTCTCCGGCGTTCTGATCACCTTCAACGAAGAGGAGAAGGTCGAATCGGCGCTGGAGAGCCTTGCCTCGGTCTGCGATGAGATCATCGTCGTCGACTCCTTCAGCACGGATCGCACCCCCTCCATCTGCCGACGCTTCACGGACCGCGTCATCCAGCGAGCATGGCCGGGCTATCGGGAACAGAAGCAGTTCGCCGCGGATCAGGCCCGTTGCGAGTGGATTCTCAGCCTGGATGCCGATGAACGGCTGAGCCCGGAACTCCAGGGGGCCCTGTTGGCCTGGAAAGAATCGTCGGCCGAAGAGCCGGCCGGGTTCTACCTTCCCCGCTTGACCTTCTTCCTGGGGCGCTGGATCCGGCATACGACCTGGTACCCCGACTGGCAACTCCGTCTGTATCGGAAGTCGGCAGGCCGGTGGACGGGCGGGCATGTGCATGAACGGGTGAGCGTTCGCGGTTCGACCGGGCGCTTTGACGGTCACATTCACCATTACACCTATTCATCGCTGAGCGAGTATCTTCAGCAACTGGAGCGGTTCAGCGAGCTTGCAGCTCTCGATTACCGGGAGCGGGGACGCACGACGGGTCCGGTGCAGATGCTGTTCTACCCGCCCTTCGTCTTCTTCAAGAACTTCGTTGTGAAAGCCGGCTTTCTCGATGGGGTGCCTGGTCTCGTGGTATCGACACTGGCCGCTACTTCCACTTTCTTCAAACTCGCCCGACTCTGGGAGCTGCAATCGGAAGGGCGGCGGGGAGAGGAAGGCTCGGCGGGCGGGATCGAGACGGAGGAGCCGTGACCGACAATCGGGCCGCACCCGCGGAAAGGGGATCCTGGGAACCCATGCCGCGTCTTCTGTACGTCGACACGGAGACCGTCTGGCGGGGCGGACAGGAGCAGCTGCTCGGGCTCATGTGTGGGATGCAGGCCAAACGATGGGAAGTGATGTTGGCCACGCCCCCGGGTTCTCCCCTGGGCCGGCGCGCCGCCGCGACGGGCATCGGAGTCGTTCCCTTCTCCCAGAAAGCCGAGTTGAGTCCAATCGCCTTCCTGCGATCGATCCGGATCCTCCGCGATCACCCGATCGACATTCTGCACTTCAACACGCCCACGCCGATTATCGCGGGTGGCGTGGCAGCACGGACTGTCGGGGTAAAGGTGATCGTCGCGTCGCGTCGCGTGAATTTTCCGCTCAGATCGCGCCTCAGCGCCCTCAAGTACAACCTGCTCCTCGACCGGGTCTTCACGGTCTCCTCGAGCATCTTGAACACGCTCGTGCAGGGCGGGGTAAAGCCTCCGCTGGTGGAGACCATCTACGAAGGGGTCGATCTCAACTGGATCGACTCGTTGACGACGGACTATCGACTCCCCGTGAAACCCGGCATCGTCCTCGGGACCGTGGCGCACCTGAGCCCGGAGAAGGGCCACCGAACATTGCTCGAGGCGGCACGCCTGCTGGTTGCACGAGGCCTCTCCTTTCATCTGGTCCTGGTTGGGGAAGGGCAGCTGCGGGAAACGCTCGAGACGATGGCGGTCGAGTTCGGTCTGGCGGATCGTGTCACCTTTACCGGATTCCGCTCGGATAGCGAAGCTCTGATGCGGCAGTTCGACGTCTTCTGTCTTCCCTCCCTTTCCGAAGGCCTCAGTTCGGCCATCTTGGCGGCCATGGCGAGCTCCCAGCCCGTGGTTTCGACGCGGGTCGGAGGTATTCCCGAGTTGGTTCAGGATGGGGAGACCGGGTACCTGGTTTCCCCGCATGACCCCGACGAGCTGGCCGAAGCCCTGGCCTGCCTGATCGGCGACGAGGCACTCCGACACGGGCTCGGCCAGGCAGGACGGCGGCGGGTCGAGGGCTGCTTCACGCTGCAGAACAAACTCGACGCGACTGAGGCAGCCTACCTTCGATTGCTAGGACACCGCTCAGTTCGTTAACATGAGTGCCTCGTCCGCCGCCGGGAGAAGGGTCTCACAGTGTCCATACACCTGATCGCGAGCAACAAGAAGGCGTTCCACGACTACGAAGTCATGGACCGGTTCGAAGCCGGCATCGTCCTGCAGGGGACCGAGGTGAAGTCCTTGCGGGATCACCGCGTGAATTTCAAAGACAGCTACGCCCGGGTGGTGGGGGGCGAGGTCTGGCTCGAGGGCTGCCACATCAGCCCCTATGCGCACGGAAACATCCACAATCACGATCCGGAAAGACGCAGAAAGCTGTTGCTCAACCGGCGCGAAATCAATCGGCTCTTCGGAGAGGTCACGAAAGGCGGGTTGACGATCGTGCCGTTGAAGATCTACTTCAAGTCCGGCAAGGTGAAGGTCGAGATCGGGCTGGCTCGAGGCAAGCGACTCTATGACAAGAGGGAGACGGCTCGCCGAAAGACGATCGAACGGGAAGTCGAGGCCGAACTCAGGCGTCGCTGATCCGCGTCGAAGCCGGGGTGCGATCCGACGATTCTGCCGAAGTGCAGCCTGTAGACCTGATGATGCGGCCACGGGGTGCGAACACGGGAACCGGGACCGTACCACAGCCTGGAACGCCGATCATCGGTCGGACGATCGACCTCCGCCGGCCGCGGGGTCACTCGTCCACATCGTCAGGGTAGAAGCCCATCTCGCCGTCTTCGTATCCCGGCCCTTCGTGCTCCTTGTACATGTACTTGATGGAGTGCTTGGGGATGAGGAGATTCGGCTCCGATTCGCGATTCACCTTGATGCAGTTCCTGTCGTACCATTCGATGACGCCGTGAATCACCTCTCCATCGGTCAGGCACACGACCATGGCCGTCTTGTTGGCCATCTGTTTGAGGTAGTAGTACTCTTCGGCGCTGGTCTGTTCGGGCGGTACGCGCTTGCGCTGCGTTCGGGCATACTTGGACTGTTCCTGCTCACGAAGCTCGGACAAGGACGGGCGTATCAGCTTTCGGTTTACCATGGGAACACTAATCAATCCTGGTCTTGAACTGGCATCGGCTAGAATTGAAACACGCAGGGAAGCCCCTCAGAGCTAGCCGTATGGTAGCACCCGCTCTCTGCTTTGACAAGAACAAAAAGGTTAAAATGGGGGAAGGTTGAAATGCGTGTTTACTTCCTTGTGTTGTGTGGGTTTGTGCTCCTGGGTTCGGAGGTTGTCGGGCAACAGACTGAGACCGGCAAGAAGCCTGTTCTGATCCGCGACGAAGTCAACAAGAAAGACGCGGAGAAGCCCAAAGAGAAGGTTCTGGTCCATGATCCAGCGGAGGCGAAGAAGAGCGTCTCCATTGGAGACTTCTACTACAAGAGAGACAACTTTGATGCGGCCGCAAGCCGCTACCGTGAGGCTATCGACTACAATCGTCAGTGGTCCGTCCCTTACGAGAAGCTGGTCAAGGTGCTGAGGGAGCAGGGGAAGCTCAAGGATGCGGTCGAGATCTGCGAGCTCTTTCTGAAAGAGAACCCCGACGCGAAGCAGGTGGGCAAATTCGAGGGCCTCAAGAGTCGACTCGGGAAGGATCAGCCGCACTGATCGGAACAATTGCCACCGCGGCTGCTCGGATCGAGATCTTCACTGGCTGCGAAATTGAGGCAACACTTGAGCCGGCCGCACATCCCGGAGAGCCGGTTGAGGTTCATCCCGAGACCTTGTCGCTTCACGGTCTTGACGCTGACAGAGGAAAGTTCCTTGAGGAACTTCTTGGAGCAGTTTTCCCCTAATCCGCAGTTGCCGAGCCCGCCAACCAGCCGGGCTTCGTCGCGGGCCCCGATCTGGCGCATTTCAATGCGCGTGCGGAGTTCCCGGGCCAGATCCTTGACCAGCTCCCGGAAGTCGACCCGGTGGTCCGCAGTGAAATAGAAAATCACCCGGCTGCCGTCGAACAGATACTCCACCTTGGACAGCTTCATGGGAAGGTCTCGCGCTTGGATGCGCTTGCGGCACATGCGGAAGGCGAGCTCCTCTTTCTCCTGCTTCTTCTCGTTCAGATACAGGTCCCGCTCCGTCGCCTTGCGCAGCACCTTCTGGAGGCGGTTCTCTCCCAGATTGTCGGCGTGTCTCCCACGCACGACCATGCCCAGCTCGACGCCGCGCTCCGTCGCCACCACACAGTAATCCCCGATCCGCAGATCGACGTCGTGGGAGAGGAACTCGAGCACCCGCTTATCCTGGCGAAACTTGACCGTGATGATTTCGATCATGTTCGGACCTGCCGCTTCTCCAGTATAGGTGATTTCACCCCGCACTTCTCAGCGCTGTTCCGGCGCGGCGCTCTTCCTTCCAAGCCTCCAGCCAAAGCATTTCGAAGCACATCCGCGGGTTGACGTTCCGGCTGAGATCGCGCTTCGAGTCCGAGATGGAATCGAGGAGGCACCGCAGGCGCGGGAGGGGCGTACTCGTAGCCAACTGCTCGAGAGGCTGGGTGCGATCGCGGTTCACGATCCTCTCAGGAGTGCCGACGCGGAGGAAATAGATGTCATAACAGAGGGTCTGAAGCGTCTCGAGCAGCTTCTCCGTCTGGGATCGGTTCCGCAGGACAGGTCCCACGGCCTTGCTCTCGGACATCTTGAAGATCACTTCGAAGCGCTCCGTCTCCAGCCACTCGGCGAGCAACTCGAGAAGGACGTCGCGCTCCCGAATGAGGGCCTCCAGATCCAGATCCAAAGCGCGTCCGAGGCTTCCCGCGCTGAAGCTGGCCCGCAGATCCGGTCGATCCAGTTCGGTGTTCTCCTGAAGGTACGACTGGATGGCGTCCCGCGAGATCGGCTTGAATGCCAGAGTCTGACAGCGCGATCGAATCGTCGAGAGGAGCTGATCCGGATAGGCCGAAACGAGGACCAGGTGGGAGGTCGGCGGAGGCTCCTCGAGTGTCTTGAGGATCGCATTCTGTGCTTCGATGGTCAGTCTCTCGGCGTTGTCGATGATGAAGAACCGAGCTTTCCCTTCGAAAGGAAGATACTGTACCTCCTGGCTCATCTGGCGCATCTCGTCGATCTTGATATGGGGTCCGGGCTCGATCGGGTAGAGCCGGATGTCCGGATGGTTCCCCGAAGCGGCTTTGATGCAGGAGGGACAGGTTCCGCAGAGATCTCCGTCGCGAGGGCCGGCGCAATTGGCAAGAGCCGCCAGCAGGAGTGCGGCTGTCTTCTTGCCGACTCCCTCGGGTCCGGACAGCAGCGCGGCCGGCGGCAGAGCACGGGTCTGAAGAAGAGACAGGAGATCCCGGTTTCCAATGATGTCTTGCAGCCGGCTCAGGCGACTCATGGCAGAATCCGCGGCAGGAGTTGCTGTCGGAGACGCTCGAAAACCTCCTCGGGGCTCCCGCGACCGTCCAGAATGATGAACCGATCCGCCTCGCGCTCCGCCAACAGGTGATACCCCTCTCTGACCCGGCGGTGGAACGCCAGGTCCTCGGCCTCGAACCGCCCCAGAAGATCACCGGTCTCGAGGTTGCGCAGCCGGGCCCGCTCCAGGCCCAACTCCGCCGGCAAGTCGATGAGCACCGTCAGATCCGGGCGTGGAATACCCAGGGCGGAAGCGATCCGATCAATTCGTTCCAGCCCGATGTCCCGGGCGTAACCCTGGTAGGCCAGCGTAGCATCGTGGTAGCGATCGCTCAGGACCAGCAGGCCCCGACGGAGCGAAGGTTCCACAATCTCCTTCAGATGCTGGTATCGATCGGCCAGGTAGAGGAGCAGCTCGACCAGCGGTTCACGGGGTGGCCCCTCACTATCCAGCAGGATTCGGCGCAGGTTGCTTCCGAACTCGGTGCCGCCCGGCTCGAATGTCCGCCTGAAGGCGATGCCGCGACTCTCGAGGAGTTGACAGAGGAGCTGCAACTGCAGCGTCTTGCCCGATCCCTCCGTGCCCTCGAATGTGATGAACCTGGCCGATTGAACCATGCTTTCCGCCCCGATTCCGCCCATGGTAACACACGAGTTGACGGTCTCTCTGCGCCCCCATGAGGTCTCGTCTCCATCGGTTATACTGGCGTCGTGACCGACATTGAAGCAAACCTGAGGAGGATTCGCGAGCAGATCGAAACGGCCGCGCGAAAAGCAGAGCGGGACCCCGACGCGGTCCGGCTGCTGGCAGTCTCAAAGACCTTTGGGGCGGAGCGGGTCGAGGAGGTCGCCCGACTTGGGCAAACGCTTTTCGGAGAAAACCGGATCCAGGAGGCGCAGTCCAAGATCCCTGCAGTGAACCGACCCGGTCTCGAGTGGCACCTCATCGGTCACCTGCAGTCCAACAAGGTCCGCCAGGCGGTGGGACTGTTCCATGTAATCGAAAGCGTGGACACTGAGAAGCTGGCGCGGAGACTCGATCAGGTCTGCTCTGAGGCGGACAGGACACTGCAGGTTCTGATCCAAACCAATATCGGGGACGAGGAGCAGAAGTCGGGGGTATCCGCCGACGCTCTGCTTCCGCTCGTACGGGTCGTGGCTTCGCTCGAGCACCTGGACTTGCGGGGACTGATGGCGATTCCCCCCTTCTTCGAGGACCCGGAATGCACGCGCCCCTATTTTCGCCGCCTCTTCGAACTGCGTAGCCGGGTCGAGGATCGACTCGGACTGCGGCTGCCGGAATTGTCCATGGGAATGTCGCAGGACTTCCCGGTTGCCGTCGAAGAGGGGGCCACCATCGTCCGGGTCGGAACTGCACTGTTCGGGAGACGGGATTGACCGCCGCAGAATGACCGGACCAAAACTCTTCACCCGACCGGGTTCGGTGTGCTTCCAGGTGCATTTGCAGCCCCGCGCCTCGCGGGATGAAGTCGCGGGCCTGCATGGCGATGCCGTCAAGATCCGATTGACTTCCCCTCCCCTCGAAAATCGGGCGAACCGCCACTTGATTGATTTTCTGGCCAAGATCCTGGACCTGCCCAAATCGAATCTGGCAATCGTGTCGGGCCACCACAGCCGCTCCAAAACCGTGGCAGTTACTGGGGTTTCGGAGGCAGAGCTCGGATACCGACTGGGCCAATATCTGGTATAATTGTTGATCAGTCGCACAACATCTTGTTGTTGGAAGCCTCTGGAATGTCAGCTTGGATCTCTAGAATTGGCCCCACGTTTCTCAATCGTAGGGCCAATTCAGATCCGGAGGAGCTATGAAGAGACCAGCACCAAAACCTGAGTCGTCGGAAGGACTCAGATTCGAAAACTATTTTTCCACCCCCGGCGTCCATCCCTTCGACGAGGTGGAGTGGGAGAATCGGTCGGCCGAGATCAAAGACTGGAAGACCGGGAAGAGCGCCTTCAAGCAGGACGACATCGAGTTTCCCAAGGCCTGGTCGCAGCGAGCCACCGACATCGTGGCAAGCAAGTACTTCCGGGGGCAGCTGGGCACCCCCCAGCGTGAGCGAAGCGTCCGGCAGATGATCGGCCGCATCGTCAATACGATTACCGACTGGGGGCGAAAGGGTCACTACTTTGCGTCGAGCCAGGACGCCGAGACCTTCAACCACGAGCTGACCTATCTGTTGACCCATCAAATGCTGGCCTTCAACTCACCCGTGCAGTTCAATGTCGGAATCCAGGACCACCCGCAGTGTTCGGCCTGCTTCATCAATTCGGTGGGTGACTCGATGGATTCGATCATGCAGCTGGCCCGTACGGAAGCCATGATCTTCAAGGGCGGATCCGGTTCGGGAGTCAATCTTTCCCGCATCCGTTCCTCCCGCGAGCCCCTTTCCGTTGGCGGCGTCGCCTCTGGTCCGGTCTCCTTCATGCGCGGGTTCGATTCATTTGCAGGAGCGATCAAATCCGGAGGTGCGACGCGACGTGCTGCCAAGATGGTCATCCTGAACGCCGACCATCCCGACGTCAAAGAGTTCATCTGGAGCAAGGCCAAGGAAGAAGAAAAGGCACACCGTCTGATCGAGCTCGGCTATGACGACTCGATCGACGGCGAGGCCTATCAAAGTGTCCAGTTTCAGAACGCCAACAACAGTGTCAGTGTGACCGATGATTTCATGCGCGCCATCGTCGAGGATCGGGACTGGCACACCAAGGCCATCACAAACGGCGAAACCCTCGACACCTACAAGGCGCGAGACATGATGAACTGGGTGGCGGAGGCAACCTGGATCTGCGGCGATCCCGGTTTCCAGTTCGCAACCACCATTAACGACTGGCATACCTGCCCCAACACTGGCCCCATCAACGCCTGCAATCCCTGCTCCGAGTATGTTTTCCTCGACAACTCGGCCTGCAATCTGGCCTCGCTCAATTTGATGAAATTCGTGGACGACGACTGCACTTTCGACGTGGAGTCATTCCGCCATGCCGTCCGTGTTGCGATCACCGCGCAGGAAATCATCGTCGACAACTCCAGCTATCCGACACCTCAGATTACGCAGATCAGCCATGAGTTCCGGACCCTGGGACTCGGTTATGCGAATCTTGGCGCGCTTTTGATGGCACGAGGCCTGCCCTACGACAGCGATCGCGCGCGCAATCTCGCCGCGGTGGTTTCGGCGCTCATGACCGGTGAGGCCTATCGAACCTCGGCGGAGCTCGCCGAATCGGTCGGTCCGTTCCAGGGCTTCGACGACAACCGGATCCCGATGATGCGGGTCATGCATAAGCACCGGGACGCCCTGTCGAGGATCGACTCCGCGCTGGTCCCCATGGATTTCCTGCACGCGGCAATGGAATCCTGGGACGAGGCGATCATCCAGGGTTCCGACCACGGCTTTCGCAATGCCCAGGTCACCCTGTTGGCTCCCACCGGAACGATCGCATTCATGATGGACTGCGACACGACCGGAATCGAACCGGACTTTTCACTGGTCAAGGTGAAGAAGCTCGTGGGCGGCGGATCCATGAAGATCGTCAACAACACGATCCCTCTGGCCCTGAAGCGACTCGGATACGATGCCCAGGCCAGCAAGAGCATTCTCCGCTTCATCGAGGCGAACGAGACCATCGAGGGTGCCCCCGATTTGAAGGAAGAACACCTTCCCATTTTCGATTGTGCGGATCGGACCGCCGGCGGAACCCGGTCCATCCACTATCTGGGGCACATCAAAATGTGCGGGGCCGTTCAGCCGTTCCTCTCGGGTGCCATCTCCAAGACCGTGAACCTGCCCAATGAGGCCACGGTCGAGGAAATCAGGGATGCCTATATCGAAGCGTGGCGGTCCGGAATGAAGTCGGTCTCCATTTACCGCGACGGCTGCAAGATGGTGCAACCTCTCTCGAACAAGGAGCGGCAGTCGAAGATGCCGACAGCCGGGCCGGTCCACCGCAACATGCCCAAGGACCATCCTGCCTTCCAGCACGAGTTTCGGATCAAGGGGTTCAAGGGCTTCCTGACGATGGGGATGTTCCCGGAAGACAGCGAGCTGGGTGAGATCTTCATCAATTTCGCCAAGCAGGGTTCCACCCTGCAGGGCCTCGCGATGGCCTGGGCCATCGCTTTGTCCATGGGACTGCAGCGGGGAGTGCCCCTGGAAGACTATGTCCGAATGTTCGCCCACATGAGCTTTGAGCCGGCGGGCTTCACGGACAATCCGCAGATTCCGTTCGCCAGTTCCATTCCCGACTACGTCGTGCGCTATCTGGCCTCCAAGTACCTGAGTGAAGAGGCCCAGGAGGCACTCGGAATCCATAGCGTCAAGCCCAATGGCTCGGTCGAACAAGGAGTCCAGGTGAAGTTCCCCGAGGCCATCGCATCCAAAGGTAACGCCACGCAGCGACTCTTGTCCGACGCCCAGAAGGCGGATTCGCCGACCTGCCTCAGTTGCGGGAACCTGATGCAGCGGAACGGCAGCTGCTATGTTTGCACCGGATGTGGAAGCACCTCTGGCTGTAGCTAATCTGGCGGTGGGACCCAGGGGGCGGGTGCGATTCTTCCATCCTCCCGTGGGTCCCGCGCATCCCCTGGATCCGTAGGGGGCCCGCAGGGCCTATCGCAGGAAGGGAAAATCGAAGTCCTTGGACAGTCCCACGATCAAGCCCGTCGAGGGGTCCGTGTCGAGAAATCCCAGCAAAAGAGCCCCGTCCCAGTAAAGCCCGGCGGCGTTGATGCGGGCTCCCAGCCGCAAACGCGACTGTTCCTCAGTGCCGTATCCACCCGGCCCGGCCCGGCCGTACCAGTCGCCCAGCAAGGACAGTTCCGGCGTCACGGAGTACTCCGCGGCCAGCCCGTAGCTCAGCAGATCGTCCTGTGCGCCCGCTGAAAGCGGGTCACCCAGGATCGCCAGCCCGACGTTCCCGATCAATCGAAGGCGACCGAGGTTCTTCTGGACGAGTAGGGAGCTATAGAAATTCGTTTCGTCTGTGCTCAAGCCACGCTCCGTGGCTCCGTTCGGGAGCTGGACACCGAATTCGAAGCCCACGGCCGGCCGACGGCCCGATTCGTCGACGAACCGGGCTTTCGTCGACATGAGGAGATCCCCGACATCACTGGTCGAGTTTCCCGAAAAGTTGAGCAAGTCGCTGTTCGGAGCCGGGAAGCGCCGCCGGACGTTGAGAAACTGCTGTGCCGTCCAGGAAAGCCGGATCTCGACCTTCTTTCCGGCCCCGATGCGGAGACCGACGACCGCCAGACGGGTCAGATCTCCTTCCAGGCCGGAGAGTCGGAAGACGGCATCCTGCAGGAAATCAAAGCCCAGCTCGGTCCGGATTCGGCCGACAGGCACCGTATCGGTCTTCTCAGTGACCAGAGGACGGTCCTGAGCGAAGGCCACCGAGGACAGGAGAAGGCACCCGATCCAGAGCTGACAGCACCAGCGCTTCATGATCTGATGGAGTCTATTGAGTCGGTGGATGGTAGTCAACGCAGAAGCGTTCGGGCGAATCCGCCAGGTCCCCCAGCCGGTACTGCAGAATCGAGAGTGCCGCGATGGCGGCGGTTTCAGTCCTCAGAATCCGCGGTCCGAGCCGAACGGCCGCAATCTGACAGCGGCGGAAGGCCTCACGGTCGATCTCGTCCCATCCTCCCTCCGGACCGATGAACAAAGCGCAGGAGTCGACCGATCCCGATGAGGAAAGGCTGTCTTCCAGGCGCCTGTCTCCTTCCTCATCCAGGACGAGGCGCAGGACGTCATGGCGCTCGGTCAGGATCTCTTGAAGAGGTCGGGGTTCGTGAAGCTGCGGCAGGTCGGTCCGGCCGCACTGTTTGACGGCTTCCCGAAGGATCTTCGTCCAGCGCGCCAGCTTGTTGTCCCGCCGGCGATCCGTGAGATGAACCTCCGTTCGGTGGGTCAGGGCCGGCTGAATCTCCGCTACGCCCAACTCGACCGCCTTCTGAACGACCCACTCGAACTTTTCCTTCTTGATCAGTGCCTGGACCAGGCAGATCCGCAGGGGTGCCTCCCAGGTGACATCCGACTGTCCGAGGACCGTACCGACCCAGGTGCCGCCCTCTCTGGTCAGTCGGCAACGGCAGCGCGTCGCCGGTGGCACGATGGCCTCGAAGATCGCACCTTCCCCCAGACGCAAGACGCGGGTGAGATGATGGATCTCATCCTCATCGAGAGAGACCTGATCCTTCCGTCGAAGCTGTCCTAAGACTCGTCGCATCTTCGCAGCAGCCAGCAGGCCCAGCCGTTCTTCGTCCACTGTTCGCGACATTGCAGTGCGTTCCCCTCCTCCAGGGACTCCTTGACCCGATCCGCCTCATCGAGGGTGAACCCGGAGGCAACCAGGCACTTGCCCGTCTTCCGGATCAAATCTTCGGAGAGAGCGATCAGGATCGTCGCGGTGAGATTGGCCACGACGAGATCAAAGGGGCCCTGCAGCGCGGCGATTTCCCCGGTGAACAGGGAAATGTCACCGAGCCCGTTCCGCAGGAAAGTCTGGCGGGCGGCTGAGATTGCCAGAGGATCCCGGTCGAATGCGGTGACGCGAAGGCCGGGACACAGTAGGGAGGCGGCAGCCGACAGGATTCCGCTGCCGGTTCCGACGTCGGTCATGCTCCGGCACTCGGGCAGGGCATCTTCCATGGCGGCCAGTGCGAGCTGGGTGGATTCGTGGGTGCCCGTGCCAAACCCGTGTCCCGGCTCCAACTGGATGTTGACCGGATGGTCGATCGAAGGCTTCCCCCAGGGAGGATAGATCCAGAAGGTCGGGTTGATTTCGAAGGCGGTGAAGGTTCGGTTGTAGTTCTCGAGCCATCGGCTGCTGTCGTACCGAATCTCGTGAATCTCGATGGCCGCCTGGCCGTCCGCTAGAGCGGAGCGCAGCCGGCCGCGTATCGGTTCGGCGTCGCGCGTCGCTTCGAAATAGGCGAGGATCCGTGGGCCCTCCGGGGCCTCGAGCTCCTCGAATCCGATGGAATCGAGCTCCCATAGCAGTTCGGTCACTCGCTCCCTCTCTTCGGGGGACAGGGGGATCTCCACGCAGAGATAGCGTTCAGCCGTCATGATCACGGGTGAGTCTAGCCGAAAATGTCTCGAACGCGGTCGAAGAAGCCTTCGTTCTCCTCGGCCTGGGTCGGCTCCGGCAACTCCTCAGCCAGGGCCTCGAACAACTCTTTCTGGCGATGGGTCAGCTTCGTCGGGATCCGCACCAGAATGCGCACGATCTGGTCGCCGCGGCCCATGCCGTTGACGTTGACGACCCCTTTTCCGCGCAGGCGAAAGACGGCTCCCGACTGGGTCCCTGCCGGGACGCGAACGCGCTGATCGCCCTCCAGTGTGGGAACCTTGATGTCCGACCCCAGGGCGGCCTGCGAAATGGAAATCGGGACTTCGCAGTAGATGTCGTCGCCCTGTCGCTTGAAAAACGGGTGCTCCTTGACGGAAATCACGACATAAAGGTCGCCGGACGGCCCGTTGCCGAACCCAGCCTCACCCTCGCCGGGGACCCGAAGCCTGGAACCATGTTCGACTCCGGCGGGGATCCGAATCTCGAGAACCTTCTCCTTCTGGATCCGCCCGGTGCCCTTACATTCACTGCATGGCTTCTTAATGATGCGTCCGGTTCCGTGACAGGTACTGCAGGTTCGGCTGATGGCAAAGAACCCCTGCTGGAAGCGAACTTGCCCCTGTCCGCCGCAGGCCGTACATATGGTCATGCCCTGATCCGGATCCGCGCCCGTTCCCTGACAAGTCTGGCAGGGCCGTGACTGGGGCACCTTGATCTTGGCTTTGGTCCCGAAGACGGCATCTTCGAAGTCAACCTCGAGGTCGTAGCGAAGGTCGGCGCCTCGCTGAGACTGTCCCCGGCGCCGTCGCGACCCCCCAAAGAGGTCGCCAAAGCCGAAGAAATCGCCCAGAATATCGCTGAAGTCGGCGAAAATGTCGGGATCGAAGCCGCCAAAGCCGCCGGCACCCACGGCCGAATGCCCGTATCGATCGTACTGCGCGCGCTTCTGGGGGTCACTCAGGACGCTGTAGGCTTCCGCCGCCTCCTTGAACTTTTCCTCCGCTCCCTTGTCGCCCGAGTTGCGATCGGGGTGGAACTGCACCGCCAGCTTTCGGTAGGCACTCTTAATCTCCTGGGTGGAGGCTGTCCGCTCCACACCGAGGATCTCATAGTAGTCACGTTTCAAGAGCCAGTCCCCCTGGGTCCCAAGTCAATCGTCCGCGCGAAGTCAGGATTTGCGCGATCCGGAGTCCTTCGAAGGCGCCCCGACCTTCACCTGAGACGGACGCAGCAGCTTCTCACCGATCAGGTAGCCTTTGCGAAATTCCTCCACGACCTGGTGATGGCTCTGATCCTGGGTAACCTCACTCACAATCGCTTCGTGAACATTCGGGTCAAAAGCGGAGCCGACCCCCGGGACCTCCGTCACCTCATGTCGCTCGAGGAACGATTGCAGTTGCCGGAGCAGCAGTTCATAGCCGTCCACGTAGACCCGGCAGGGCTCCGGGACCGAGTCGGCCTGCATGGCCTGCAAGCCTTTCTCGCAGGCATCGACCACCGGAAGGAGCTCGGCGATCACCTCGGCACGAGCGCCGGTGCGCAATTCCTCACGTTCGCGCAGGACGCGCTTCCGATAGTTCTCGAACTCCGCCTGCTTCCGGAGCAGCAGATCGTAGTATTCGTCTCGCTCCTTTCGAAGCGTTGCCTCGACGCTGGTTTCCGCCTCGGAGGGCTCTTCCATGGAGTTGTCGGAGTTCGTCAGGTCGTCGGTTGAGACGGAGTCCGCCGGCCGGTCAAATCCCATGACGGACCGCCTGTCGATTCTAGCGGATTTCTTTCTATCAGACTGTGTCATTGAGTTTCGTCCTCGAGGCGCCGTCAGCACAGGGCTCGGCGCCGGCTTCCTTTGCATTCACACCCGGCAGATTCTTAAGATCCGAAGGAAGGAGATGCAAGGTTGCTGGTGACGCGGATTCAGTTTCTCTCCATCAGCTGGCCGAACAGTTTCGCGACGTAGTCTACCAGACTGATGGCTCGATCGTACTCCATCCGCGAGGGGCCGAGGACCGCCAACGTTCCAGTCGTATGGTGGTCGTACTGATAAGGTGAGGCGATCAGCGTCCAATTGGCCATCCCCGGAATGTGATCCTCCAGGCCGATGGTTACGGTGGGGCGATCGGCCTCCATGGACAGACAGGCGACGATGATCCGGACCAGCTGTGACTTTCTTTCCAGGGTCTCCATCAGCGCGATCAGACGATCGAGATTGTCGTCCTGCAGGCGATGGATCACCCGGGAGGCACCGTCCAGAAACACCTCGGGCTCCTCCTCGTCCCCCTCTCCGGCTCTGGACAGGGTCGCAGAACCGAGGAGGATCACGTTGCCGAGCAGGCGGTCGTACAGGGCGCGCTCCTGAGACATGAGGCGGATCAACTCCGTCCGGATTTCCAGTAATGTGCGGCCGGCGAAGTTCTCGATCAGGTAGCGGCTGGCCTTGTTGAGTTCATCCTGGGTCAAGGAAAGCTCGAGGCGAATCAGTTGATGGCGGACGAAACCGGTACGACTGACCAGAATCACAAGGATCCGTTCGTCCGACAGTCGAACGAACTCGATGTGCTTCATGACCGCTCGTGAAATCGGTGGGGCCAAGACGATTCCGATGTTGTTGGTATAGCTGGACAGGAGCTGGGAGGCCTTGGACATCAGCTCGTTCGGATCCCGTTCCTGCTCCAGAGACCGGCGAATGGCGCCGATTTCCGCCGGCGACAGATCCTTCGACCCGAGAAGACATTCGACGTAGTAGCGATATCCGGCGGCCGTCGGGATCCTTCCGGCGGAGGCGTGAGGCTGGGCGAGATAGCCGCCCTCCTCGAGATCGGCCATCACGTTGCGGAGTGTGGCCGGACTGAGCTTCTCTCGGTAAAGTCGTGCCAGGCGCCGCGAACCCACCGGCTGACCGACCCGGATGAACTCCTTGATCAGCGTCTTCAATACATTGCCGGACCGCTCGTCGAGTTCGGGCGGCAATCCCTGCAGACTCGTGTCCAGTCGACGTCCTGTCAACTTCGCTTGTACCTCGCTAACAATATAGCGCATCTGACACCCCTTCGACACCCGAGTGAGAAAAAGGTGATGATTCGTCGACTCAGTCGTTGACAGTTGAATCCCGGGGGCTTAGAGTGAAGGAGTCCGCAGGGGAGCGGACTGTTGGAGCTGGTTTGGTTTGTGTCCGCACCGAGTTTTTCCTGCCTGTCGAGTGGATCCCAAATTGATCTCGATGTCCGTGGTGCGTCCTGCGTGCCACCAACGCGAAAAATCGGCTGGGCAAGAAACGCACGGGAGAGGGGAGGAGCGATGGGCAGAAGAATCTTCGTAGGGGGGTTACCTTATTCCGTATCCGATCGTCAGCTGGAGGAACTCTTTGCGGTTCATGGCGGCGTGGAATCCGCCCGCATCGTGACCGATCGCATGACTGGTCGCTCGCGCGGGTTCGGTTTCGTGGAGATGTCGTCCGACGGCGAGGCCGGGGATGCGATCGAGAAACTGAATGGGACGCAGTTTGGCGGGAGGATGCTGACTGTCAGCGAGGCCAGGCCGCGCAACGAGAATCGCTTCGGCGGCCCGCCGCGGGGCGAACGCCGCGAACGCTGGTAGCATCAAATTCGCGTTTCCGAGACGAGTGCCAGGCGGTAAGGCCCGCCTGGCAGCTTGCCCTGTGTCACCGTTGCCGGTCGTCAGGGCGCGGACTCGGACGGGACCGTTCCCTGGAAGGTGATGACCGTGTCGATGATGCCAATCTCGACGCGGCGATTCTTGGCCCGCGCCTCCTTACTGCTCCCGGGAACCAGCGGATTCGATTTCCCGAAGCCCTTCATCGACACGATGGAAGGGTCGATGCCCGCCTTGACCAGATAATCCCGGACTGCTTGGGCACGCTGTTCGGAAAGGGACTGGTTGTACGCGTCTGAACCGACATCGTCGGTATGCCCGAAAACCTGGACCCGGTAACCGCTCGAGGTGAGCAGGATCCCCGCAATCCGACTGAGCAATTCTCTTTCCTCGGGGCGCAGGGAGGCTTTGTCGAAATCGAAATTGATCGTGTCGCTGCCCAGATTCACGAGCAGCCCGTCCTTGGTGCGACGAGTCGCGGCGATGCGGTTCAGGGCCCGCTGCAACCGATTCATTTCGGCGTCACGTTCGCGTCGCACGCGGTCGAGTTCCGCTTGGGCGCGTTGGGCCCGGACCCTGGCATCGGTCGCGACATCCTCGGCGCTGAGGGCGCGCTTCTCGAACGCGTCCCGTTCGGCTTCCGCCCGGGAGCGGCCCTCCGCGGCGAGCCGGGAGAGTTCTTCTGCCTCCTCGGCTTTGCGGCGAGCTGCGTCCGCGGTGCTGTGAGCTTCGTCGGTCTTCTGGCTCAACTCGGAGACCTGGCCGCGGACCGCTCCTACCTGTTCGTTGATCGTATCGATTCGTCTCAGAAGGACGTATCCCACCAAGACAATCGCCACCAGTGCGAGGCCGAGAATGACCCAGGGAACGATGGGTCGGCCTGTGGCTCGAGACATGTAATCTTCTCCTCGTACTCGATTCTCATCCGGCGGGGCGCGCTTGTCGGCCCGGCCGCTTCTATTGTACCGAGCCAATCGACTCCTACCCAAACGAAGGCGGCGGGTCGAGTGCACGGGACCGCCGGTCAAGTGAGCTCACAAGAGCCCGGGACCAAGGCCCAAGCCTGTGTGGAGACCCTCAGAGTCCCAGCATCAGGCGGGCGATCCAGAAGTAGATGAGCAGGCCTGTCGCGTCGACCAGGGTGCTCATCACCGGACCCGAAACGACGGCAGGATCGATATCGAAGTGTGCGGCGATCAGGGGGAGCAATGCTCCGACCGCCGTGGCCCACAGGACCACCCCCACGGTGGCGAGTGCCACCGTCAAAGCCAGAGACGGATTGGGTTCCCAGGTGATGGCCCGCAGGAACGCGAAACCGGCCATTCCGACACCCAGCAGGACCCCGATCCGCGCTTCGTGCCACCACACGCTGAACACCTTCGCCGGGGTGATCTCGCCGACGGCGAGGGCGCGAATGACCGTCGCCGTGGTCTGCGATCCCGCGTTGCCGCCGGTGCCAATCAGCAGTGGGATGAAGATCACGAGCGCCACCATGGCCTGAAGCTCCGCCTCAAAGAGACGCATTACGGAACCCGTCAGCGTTGCCGTGATGAAGAGGAGCAGCAGCCAGCCGATGCGTTTGCGAGTGATCGTCAGGGGCGAGGTCTCCAGGTAGCCCCGTTCCAGAGGTTCGGCTCCACCGAACTTCTGAATGTCTTCGGTCGCCTCTTCCTCCATGACCTGGATGATGTCATCACCGGTAATGACTCCGACGAGCCGTCGCTGGTCGTCGACGACCGGGAGGCCGAGGAAGCCGTAGCGGCTCATGATCCGGGCGACCTCTTCCTGGTCCATGTTGTCCTGGACGGCCATCACGTCATCATCCATGATGTCCATGATCCGCGTATTCGGCTCGGAGACGACCAGCTGCCGCAGGCTGACGACGCCGCAGAGTCTGGCCTCCCGATCGATGACGTAAAGGTAGTAGACCGCTTCGGCATCGGGTCGCCAGCGACGCAGCGTGTCGATAGCCTCCTGGGTCGTCATCCGGCGGCGCAGCGCCAGGAAGTCGGAGGTCATCAGACCTCCGGCGCTTTCCTCCGAATGGACCAGCAGGGGCCGAACCTCCTCTGGATCCTCCAGTGCCGCGATCAGCGCCTCCGCCCTGGCCGGAGTCAGTTCCGACAGCACGTCCGCAGCCTCGTCCGGCTCCATCTCCTCGACGATGCGCACGACCGTATCGTGCGGAAGCGCCTGGATCAGCTGGGCCGCCTGTTCGTTGTCGAGCTCCTCCAGGATATCGGCGCCGGCTTCCGGCGAGAGCTCCGGAAGCAAAGCAACCTGTTGCTTGTCATCCAGTTCCGAGAAGACCTCGGCCTGGTCCGGGGGCCGGTACATCTGGATGATCTCTGCCGCTCGGGCAAAGTCGTTCCGCTCCAGGGCGTCCCGGATCTGTTCGAGTACCTGGTCCACTAGCTCCATAGCCGAAATCCTCAAATCAGCCGCATTCTCTGATTATAGAGATCAACCGGCGGGTCCGCTCGCAATTTGAAGTGGCACGCTGCGGTGACGGCGCCCCGATGCGGATCTCCGCCGCGCAGGTCACCGGTCGGGAGCACTCGTGACGGACTCCGCGGTTGATGAGGCAGGGGAAGCACGATCTGGGAACGCGCGCAACACCGCCTCGCGTGTCGCGGTCAGAGTTTGTGTGAGGGACTCTCGCGGGACACCTGTGACGAAGGGCTTCACGATCCACGCCAGCAAAGTCGGGATGCCCCGGGTCAGTGTCACGGCACGGCACTCGACTTGGGTGCCTCCAGCAGTCGGCTCCAGCAGCCAGTAAGCGTTGAGACGCCAGAGATACCCGCCGTCGTCGCCCACGGGCAGCAGCTTCTCTTCGGGTGTTCCGGCGTCCTTCACCTGATTGATCCTCGTGCTGTAGGAGCGCACATAGCGCCGGCCGCCGGCCAATTCTCGATAGTGCACCTCGCTGACCGTGTCGAGGACGACGGTGATGACCTGCGTCTTCTCGATCCGGAGGTAGCCGGTGAGGCGATCCTTGCCGCTCTCGATCAGCCTCGAGGCTTTGACCTCGGGATAGATATCGGAATGGTGGTCGTAGTCACGCTGGATCGTGAGGACCTGATCCGGAGTGCGAGGGATGAAGATGGTACCGGCCCAGTCATGGATGATCCCGGAAGGCACATCGAAATCCTTGATCTGCTGGAGTTTCTCCACCACGACCTCGCCCGCCCGCATGCGTTGCATCGCCTCCGGTGAGCCTTCCACCAGGAGGAAGGGCCGCCGTCCGTCAATGCGCCCGGCCAGATCCTGTTCCACGGCTGCAACGTAATGCTCGAATGCAGCAACGGTCTTGGGTTTGAGCTCCGCTGCGGCAGAGGGAGCAGTCCACGCGATCGCAATGGCACTCGCGCAAAGAAGGAGTCTGGCCCTGAGTGGTCCCATTCCTTTCGGCATCGTTCCTCCCAACTTTGGTCTTCAGGACCGCCTGAGGCGCAAGGCCGCTGCCACGCCCTCGTCGAACCGGGCCATCCCCGTGAGAACTCCTGGGATTGTACCTGTTCGAAGTCCGGACACTACAGCAAAACGATCCAGTCGGCCCCGCGGGGTTGCTTCAGGCGGGTGGAAACCCTGTGCACACCGTCGATGCTGCGTTACCTTTCCTTCTTGCCAGAGCTTTGCGCCGCTCGCTATAATGGACCTGAGCATTGACGCTAACCCTTTAGATGGTTTGATTTATACAGATCCCTCAGGGAGGATCGAAATTTTCACGGACCGTAGTGGTGAGACGGTTCGGACTTTTACAGAGAAGCTTTTCGGGTAAGGTGAGCGGTAAGCCCCGTCTCGACATCGGAACACGGTCGTGGATTCGGTCGAGAATCCCGGAGAATTGAGGTAGCGATTGCAGGTTTCCTGCCGGTATTCGATCGGCCAAACCGATGCTTTCCTGCGGGGAGTTGGACCCCCTGTCCTGCGGTTTCTTTCGGGCTTCTGTTGAGCCCTCGTATGTCTCGACGCCGCGGACGGTCAAATGTTCCGCCACTCAACTTTTGAACAGCTTCTCCATACGGACGGGCATTTTGCGCCCGTCTCGAGGAGAATGTGATGGCCAAGGAGCTGATAGTCAGTGCGACCAGCCTGGAAAAGAAGATCGCCATCATCGAAGATGACCAGGTTACGCAAATCTTCATCGAGCGTGAGCAAAGCAGGAACATCCTCGGAAACGTCTACAAAGGGAGGGTCACACGCGTCCTCCCCGGAATGCAGGCCGCCTTCGTCGATATCGGGCTGGAGCGGAACGCCTTTCTCTACGTAACCGATTTCTTCGAGGACTACGAGGAATACGGCGAACTCCTGACTACGGACGCCGGCGTTGAAGACCTTCTCGAGGAAAGCGAGAGGGCGGAAGAGCATCGGACCAGCCGACGAGGCCGGCGAGGTCGCCGCAGCGGCGAGCGCCGAGAGCGGCCGCCGCGGGCCGCCATGGAGGCGGAATCCCTGCCGGCTGAGCCGCTCGAATCTGCGCCTCCGCCGGAGGCGGCTCCTGGAGCTGTCGACTACGCCCCGGTCGTCATCCATCCGCCGGAGAGCAGGGGAGTCCCCGTGGGCGAGATCCCCCGCATCCTGCCCGAACAACTCGAGTTGAGTGTCGAGTTCCCGGATGGTGAGGACGGGGAGCTGGACGACTATCCCGAGAAGCCTGCCATCCTCCCGGACCAGCTTGAAGTGACCGGTGCGGCTCCACGCTCGCGCCGTCGTCCCACCCGGCGTCGTCCGCCGCGGCGAAAGGCGCGAGTCGACGAAAAGCCCAGCGTCCAACCCTTCGCGCCTCCCAGGAACGGTTCCTCGCGCCGCCGCCGGAGCAGTTCTCAGAACTCGGGCCCACTGATTGGGGATCTCCTGAAAGAGGGACAGGAGATTCTCGTCCAGGTCGCCAAGGAACCCATCGGCAAGAAGGGTGCCCGGATCACCTCCCACATCGTCCTGCCCGGCCGCTTCCTGGTGTTCATGCCGACCGTCAATCACGTGGGGGTGTCTCGCAGAATCGAGTCGGCCAAGGAGCGGCAGCGCCTCCGGGATCTGATCCAGGAGCTTCGTGGCGAGGTCGAGAGAGGGTTCATCGTGCGCACGGCGGGCGAGGGCAAAACGCGGGCCGAGCTCCGACAGGACATGGTCTATCTCACCCGGCTTTGGGAACAGGTGAGGGCCAAGAGCGAAAAGATGGGTGCGCCTGCGCTCCTTCATTCGGAGCTGGACATGGTCCAGCGTGTGACGCGTGATTTCTTCTCCGACGAGTTCCGGGCCATCCGGGTCGACGATGAGGAGGAATATGCCCGGATCGTCGAATTCGTCAGCAATTTCAATCCGGCAATGGTGCACAAGGTGCGGCTCTACAACAAACGGGCGCCGATCTTCGATGAGTTCAACGTCACGTCCGAAATCGAGCGGGCACTGAAAAGCAAGGTATGGCTGAAGAATGGCGGCTACATCGTCATCAACCAGACGGAAGCCCTGGTAGCGATCGACGTCAATACGGGAAAGTACGTTGGCCGGACCAACTCTCTCGAAGACACGATCGCGAAGACGAACCTCGATGCAGTCCGCGAGGTCGTCCGGCAGATTCGCTTGCGCGACCTGGGAGGCATCATCATTGTCGATTTCATCGACATGGTCGATCCGCGCAACCAGCACCGTGTGTGGGAAGCGCTGCAAAACGAGCTGCGAAAGGACAAGAGCCCCTCGAAGGTGCTTCCGTTCAACGAATTCGGTCTCGTCGCCATCACCCGCCGACGGGTGCGCCAGTCCCTGGAGCGCACACTGTGCCGACCCTGTCCGACCTGCGAGGGAACCGGCCTGACCAAGTCGGTGCGAACGGTCTGCTATACCCTCCACGGGGAGGTGCGGAAGGCCCTGTCGTCCATGGGTCAGGGACGCGAGCTGATCGTTCGCTGTAATCCCGATGTGGGACAGGCGTTGCGGACCACGGAAAAGCGCGTCACGGAGGAGTTGGCGGAGATGACCGGGAAGGAGATCACTATCCTGACCGATCCCTTGATGCACATTGAGCACTACGATCTGATGGAGGCGTAGCCTCCGGATTTCGGGTTCGCACTGCGCACCTCGCCGTTCGGCGTTCGCGGGGAGAACGGGAGGCGGGAGAACGGGTTTAGATTCCTGGTTCCGCCGGGAGTGTGTGCCGGCCAGGCTGACTTCTTCAACTCGCGCGGCCTCCCTGACGCTTCATGTTAAGCTTCCCTGTGTGGATATGGACCCGCAAACTCACTATTTCGACAAGCTCGTGGAACTGATGGATATCCTGCGCGGACCCGGCGGCTGTCCCTGGGATCGCGAACAGACCCGCGAGACGCTCAAACCGATGCTCATCGAGGAGGCGTACGAAGTCCTCGAGGCGCTGGACAGTCCCGCATCGGACGAACTGTGCGAGGAACTGGGAGACCTGCTCTTCCAGGTGGTCTTTCATAGCCGCATCGCGAAGGAACGGGGAGATTTCGACGCGTATGACGTCTGCCGCCGGGTTTACGAGAAGATGGTGAACCGGCATCCCCATGTCTTTGGGGACCGCACGATCGAGACCTCCGAAGAGCTGCTGCGGAACTGGGAAGAGATCAAGGCGCAGGAGAAGCAGGCCGTCGGCAAGACCTATGAGAGGGAATCGCTCCTGGATGGGATCCCCGAAGATCTGCCCAGTATGTACCGCGCCTACCAGATGACGGCGAAGGCCGCACGGGTCGGCTTCGACTGGCCGCAGCTGTCCGGGCTGCGCGACAAGTTTCTGGAGGAATTTCACGAGCTGGAGGAAGCCGTCGCGCAAGGAGACGGTGAGCGGATTCGAGAGGAAGTCGGCGACCTTGTCTTCGTCGCGCTCAATGTTGCACGATATTTGGAGGTTGATCCGGAAACGGCCCTCCGGGGAGCCAACCGCAAGTTCAAAAGCCGGTTTCAGGGTATGGAGCGTGTCCTGAAGTCGGAAGGTCACTCGCTGAAGGACGTCGATCTGGAGGAGATGGAGCGGGTCTGGCAGGCGCAGAAGGGATCGCAAGGAGAGCCCGTTTCCACGCCTGCGAGCTCAGTGTCGGGTGACGCATCGACGGGAGGAGAGTAACGGATGAGTCAAGACAAGGATCGCGAAGAGGTTGCCTCTGCATTCAAGGTTGAGGACCGTCGGATGTTCACGTCGGAGGGCGAGCCGATCGGAACCGGAAGCGGTCAGAAGGCAGGTCAGTCGCCCCGTCGCCCGCCGGAGCCGGAAAGCCGGCCCCGTCGACAGGAGCCGTCCTCTGCGGAAACGGATCCGCAGGAGAGCGAGGCGGTGGATTTCTCCTCTTTCGTTCTCTCTCTCGCCACGTCCGCGATGGCCTACCTGGGTGAGGTGCCCGATCCCGCGACCGGAAAGAAGGTCGAGCATCTCGAAGGGGCCAAGCAGATGATCGACATCCTGTCGATGCTCAAGGCGAAGACCCAAGGGAATCTCGAAGCCGATGAAGAGCGACTGATCGCCAGTCTGCTCTACGAGTTGCGGATGAAGTATCTCAGCAAGGCCCGGGTCATCAACCTCTGAAGCGGCCCGTCGAACGGCCCGCCCGTTGTCAGCTGAACCGAATATGCGTGTGACATTCCTCGGAACGGGGACCTCCCGCGGGATCCCGGTCGTAGGCTGTGAGTGCGCCGTTTGCGGGTCGTCTGACCCGCGGGACAAACGGCTTCGCAGTTCGATCCTGATCGAAGGTGATGCCACCGTCCTCATCGATGCTTCCGTCGATTTCCGGCAACAGATGCTGCGGGCCGGGGTTCGCGGGCTCGATGCGGTCGTCTTCACCCACCACCACGCCGACCACATCCTGGGACTGGACGATGTCTTCCCCTACACGGTCCGTGCGCGGCGAGCACTCCCCATCTATGCCGACGCGCGGACTCTGGACGAACTGCGTATCACTTTCCGTCATCTCTTCAGAGAAGTGCCACAGGCCGGTGTCGCGCGACTCGAGCCGCACGTGATCACGGGCGACTTCCCGATCGGGTCGCTGACATTCCGGCCGGTCGAGCTGTTCCACGGCGGCATGCCCGTGCTCGGTTTCAGGATCGGCTCTTTCGCCTACCTCACCGATGTGAACCGGATTCCGGAGGCGAGTTTCTCGAAGCTGCACGATCTGGAGTGTCTGGTCCTCGACGGGCTGCGGTTCCACCGCCATCCCACGCATTACAGCATCGAGGAAGCGGTCCAGGTCGCAGGGATCATCGGCGCGCGCCAAACCTATCTGATCCACATGACCCATGACGTTGCGCACGCAGCCACCAGCCGCAATCTGCCTTCCTCCGTGGAATTGGCGTACGATGGTCTGATTCTCGACTTCGACGGCGAACCGACATAACGCGAAGTCCCACACCGCTCGAGCAGCAGCATGCAGGTAGTACAAGACATCGATCGAGTTCCTTCGCCCATTTCCCATCCGGTGATGGCAATCGGCGTCTTCGATGGTGTTCACCTGGGACACCGTGAAGTCCTGCGTGAGGTGGTCGATCGCGCCCGGGCGCGGGCGGGGACGGCCGTCGTGCTGTCCTTCTCTCCCCATCCCCAGAAGGTCATCTCTTCGGCCCAGGCGCCTCGCTTGCTCCAGACCTTCGACCAGCAGGCCGAAATGCTCGAGCGCCTCGGTGTCGACCTCTTCATCCGACTGCCCTTTACGCGCCGGCTCTCCCTTCTGACCCCCCGGGACTTCGTTCGCGAGGTCCTGGTCCGCAGCGGCATTCGCGAAGTTCTCGTGGGGGAGAACTTCCGCTTCGGTCATCGTCGGGCGGGCGATTTCGCGACGCTGCTCCGACTGGGGGAGGAGTACGGCTTTCAGGTCCGCCGGGCGCCCATCGTCCGGTTCCGGGGACAGCGGGTGAGCAGCACCTGGATCCGCGGGTTGCTGGCGGACGGGCGCGTCAGCCTCGCCAAACGGCTGCTGGGGCGACCCTATGAAGTTCGGGGAAGCATCGTCAAGGGGGCCATGCGAGGAATGAAGCTCGGATTTCCGACGGCCAACATCCGGACCGAGAATGAACTGATTCCCTCTACCGGCGTCTACGCCACCCGGGCCGCCGTGAACGGGAACCGGCTGATCGGGGCGACGAACATCGGGTTTCGACCGACCGTCCACGGATTCACCGAGCGTGAGACGACCATCGAGACCCATCTGATTGGCTTCACGGGAGACATCTACGGCCAGGAGATGAGCCTCGAGTTCTGCTGCCGAATCCGGGGAGAGCGGCGTTTCGACAATATCGACGCTTTGATTCGACAGATCGGGGAAGATATTCTTTGGATCGAAAAGTACCGTCGGCAGATCGACCGCCTGCCGGCATCGGGAGGGAACGACAGTGACCAGAGATGAAGTCGAGCGCATTGCGCAGCTGGCCCGGCTCGAGTTCGACGAACCGGGGCTGGATCGGTTCATCCCGGGATTCGAGCAGATTCTGGGCTATTTCGAGCAGCTCGGGGGCATCGATACGGAGTCGGTTGAGCCGACCTATCATGCGGTGTGGGGCCAGGAGTTGAGTACGCCGCTGCGGGAGGACGAAACGGCTCCGTCGTTGAGCGTCGACGAAGCGGTCGGCGAGGCGCCGGATGCGCGTGACGGCTACTATCGAGTACCCAAGGTGATCGAATGAGAGAGTGCCAGAGCTGGTCCATCCGACAGATCCGGGACGCCGTGAAGCGGCGCGATGTCTCCGTTCGTGAAATCGTGCAGGCTTCCCTGGAGAGGATCCAGGAGACCGATGAACGGCTGAAGGCCTTCCTTACGGTCGATGCCACAGCGGCCCTGGCTCAGGCGGACGAGATCGACCGTCGCCTGCAAAGCCACGAGCGCAAGCTGGGTTTCCTGACGGGGATTCCCATTGCGCTGAAGGACAACATGGTCACCCGCGGAGTCCGGACGACCTGCGGATCCAAAATCCTGGGCGACTACGTTCCGCCGTACAGTGCGACGGTCGTGCGCCGTCTCCAGGCGGACGGTGCTGTCCTGGTCGGGAAGACCAACCTCGATGAATTCGCCATGGGTTCGAGTACGGAGAACTCCGCCTTCTCGCCGACCCGCAATCCCTGGGATCTGGAACGGGTCCCGGGCGGCTCGAGCGGCGGGTCCGCGGCGGCCGTGGGAGCGCTGCAGGTGCCCGGAGCTCTGGGCAGCGACACGGGTGGTTCCGTTCGCCAGCCCGCGGCGTTCTGCGGTGTGGTCGGCCTCAAGCCGACTTACGGGAGGGTCTCCCGGTACGGGCTGGTCGCATTCGGCTCTTCTCTGGATCAGATCGGGCCGGTGGCCCGGACCGCCCGTGATGCGGCGACGATTCTGCAGGTCATTTCGGGTCGGGATCCCCGGGACTCCACCTCGTCCGCCCGGCCCGTGGACGGGTACGTGAGCGAGATCGGAAAGGATGTGCACAACCTCCGGATCGGAGTGCCCCGGGAATGGCTCGGGGCCGGACTGGATGCGGAAGTTCTGCTGGAGGTCCAGACTGCGCTGAAGCATCTGGAGGCGCTGGGTTGCCAGGTCGAGGAAGTGAGCCTGCCCCATACCGAGTTTGCCATCGCCACGTACTACATCATCGCCCCGGCCGAGGCCAGTTCCAATCTGGCCCGCTACGACGGCGTGAAGTACGGCTACCGGAGCCCCAGGACCGAGGATCTCGAGACCATGTACACGCGGACCCGATCGGAAGGCTTCGGGGCCGAAGTGCAGCGGCGCATCATGATCGGGACCTACGTCTTGAGCGCGGGCTACTATGACGCCTATTTCCTGAAGGCCGGCAAGGTCCGCACCCTGATCCGGCAGGACTACGCGGCCGCGTTCGAGAAGGTCGACCTGCTGGTGGGGCCGACAACGCCGACTCTTCCCTTCAGGCTGGGGGAGAAAGCCGCCGATCCCATGGCCATGTATCTGTCCGACGTCTATACGGTCACGGCCAATCTGGCGGGCATCCCGGCCCTGTCAATGCCCTGCGGATTCTCGAAGAGCAAGCTGCCCGTCGGCCTGCAGATCCTGGGCCCCCATTTCTCGGAAGGCCTCATGCTGCGCCTCGCCCACGCCCTGGAAACGGACTTGGCCCTGGAGTTCCCCGACCCCGCCGTGTGACCCAATTGGTGACACGCACGCAATTCAATCGTAAAGTGCTATCAATAAAGGATTCTGAGGCCGGTCTGGCACCGATTAGCGAAATTCCCGAATTGGGAGTCCGGCCGGGACTTGCGTGAATTCCCGTCCCCGTTTGGAGGACCCTCGGCAGTCAAGCCGGTGCTAACGATGGACCAGGGTCCCCGTTTCGGCTTCCAGACAACGGGCCAGGGCGCCCTCCTGCAGTCCGCTCAGTACCTGAAATGCTTCGACTCCTTCCTCGAGCAGGCGAATCGCGTTCTGCACTTTGGGAATCATGCCGTCCAGGAAGACACCGTCCTCGAGGAAGCGGCGGGCTTCTTCGAGAGCCAGATCCGGGAGCCGTGTTTCCGGGTCGGAGGGATCCAGGTAGATCCCGTCGACATCCGACACGGCGACCAGGCGATCGGCGCGCAGCGCCAGGCTGAGCTCGGTCGCCAGGGTATCTGCGTTGATATTGAGGACCTGACCCTCCGGAGTTCGGCACAGACAGCTGACTACGGGAACGAAACCAGCCAGCCAGAGCGCATCGATCAAGCGGGGATCGATGGCCGTAATCTCGCCGACATACCCGAAATCGACCGTCTGAGCCTGTCCGTCGATGGTGAGGCTGAGCGGTGGCCGCCGCCGGCTGGTTGTCAGGCCCCCATCGAAGGCGGAGACCCCGACGGCGCGGACGCCGGAGGCCAACAGGCTGACGGTAAGGTCCGTGTTGACCCCACCGAAAACCTTCTTGGCAGCGTCCAGCGTCGCGGCATCGGTGACCCGGCGTCCCTGGATCTGGATAACGGGGATCCCCGCCCGTTGACAGAACTCGGATAACTGCTTGCCGGCTCCGTGAATCAGCAGGATCCGATGCCCCTGTCGGGTCAGGGACTCGATCTGGCGACCCAGTGAGTGCCGGAGGGAGTCCTGTTCCAGAACCTTTCCGCTCAGCTTCAGAACGAGCTTCATATCGAAAGCATCCCTCCAACGAATCGATCGACTTCGGCTCGGCCCAGGGTCAATGCGGGCATCAGCCGGAGGACCTCCGGATCATAGGAGGTTCCCGCCAGGATGCCCTGTTCGAACAAGCTCTTTTGCACCGCTTTCGCGGTCTGTCCGTGCAGGCTGATTCCGATCAGAAAACCCTCTCCCCGGACTTCCTTCAACCGGGGGACCGCGGCAAGCTGCTGCGACAGGTAGTGTGAGACTTCGGTGACGTTCTCGAGGAGATTCTCCTCTTCGAGAACCGAGAGGGTTGCCAGAATGGCCGCACAGGCGGCGGGGTTCCCGCCGAACGTAGAACCCAGGTCTCCCTTGTTGACCTGGGAGGCCAGTTCGCTGCTGACGAGCAGCGCGGCTGCGGGATAGCCCGAGGCGATCCCCTTGGCCAGGCTCGTGAGGTCCGGCCGGACTCCGATCTTCTGAGAATAGAGGAAGGTCCCTCCGGTCCGGCCGACGCCCGTCTGGATCTCGTCAAAGATCAGGAGGGCGCCCTTGTTCCGGCAAGCCTGCTCGATGGCCTGCAGAACCTCGACGGGGATCACTACCACGCCGCCCATGCTCTGAATCGGCTCGACCAGGACCGCTGCGGTGGTCTCGGAGATCTGCTCGGGGATCGAGGACGCCGGCAGGACCCGGTGCGACGGCACGGGCGTATTCAGGTACTCACGGTAGTGGGAGATGCCGGTTGCCGAAAGACTGCCGTAGGTCCGACCGTGGAAAGAGCCCTGGCAGGAGATCACCTCGCTCCGCCCGGTCAAGGCACGGGCGAGCTTGATCGCATTCTCGTTGGCCTCGGCCCCGGAATTCACGAGGAAGGCCTGGTGGTAGGGCTCGCAGAATTGGATCAGCTTTTCCAGAGCACGGCCGCGGACGGTGCTGTAGGTGGCATTCGAGTAGAAGATCAACTCCCGGAGCTGGCGGCTGACTGCGTCAACAACCTTGGGATGGCAGTGGCCCGTCGAGGTGACGGCATGACCGGCGTAGAGATCCAGAAAACGCCGGCCCTGCTGGTCGAAGACGTAGCAGCCCTCACCGCGATCCACGACGAGCGGGAGTTTTGCATACACATTGAGCTGGTATCGATCTTCCAGTTCCACGACGGAGGGGGCATTGGATATTTTCATGGCTCAGGGGAAAAGGGGTGCTTGATCGATGGCCGTGGTCTCCGGGAAGCCACAGAGAAGGTTCATGTTCTGCACTGCCTGCCCGGCGGCTCCCTTCTGCAGATTGTCGAGCGCCGACCAGACGATCAGGTGATCTTCATCGGTCGCAATCGCCAGGTCGACGAAGTTGGAATGTTCCACGTTGCTGCTGTCGGGCATGTCGGGGATCCAGCGAATGAACGGCTCGCTCCCATAGTAACGGGCATAGAGTTCCTCCACTTCCCGAGCCGATCGGTGGGTCTTCAGCTTCAGATAGTGACTGGCGAAGATCCCTCGCACCAGCGGAGTCGAGTGGGCCTGGAACACCAGCGGATTCCGCGGATTGTCCAGGATCTGCCGCATCTCGGGCAGGTGCTGGTGGGCGAACGGCTTGTAGGGGAACACCGAGTGGCTGCGCCGGGGATGATGCGTCCCCGGAGAGGGCGTCCGGCCCGCTCCCGACGACCCGGTCTTGGAATCGACGAAGACGCTTCCCTCGATCCAGCCTTCACGATAGAGCGGGTACAGTGCCAGGATCGTTGCAGTGGCGAAGCAACCGGGGTTCGCGACCCGGGTTTTCCCGCGGAGGCTGTCGCGATTGATCTCCGGGAGTCCGTAGACGAATTCGGGCTGGCTTTCAAGGGCGGTCATGGGAAACCCATAGTATCGCTCGAATTCGTGCGGATCCCGCAGGCGGAAGTCTCCGCTGAGATCGATCACGATCAGCTCCGCGGGAAGCTTGGGAACGACGCGCATCGCCTCACCATGGGGCAGCGCCAGAAACATCACGTCGGGCTTCGACGCCAGCAGATCCTCGAGCGGCGAGAAGCTCAGGTCAATGATCCCGCGCAGGTGGGGATAGAGGCGGCAGACTTCCGCGCCTGCGTGCTGTTCGGAGGAAACCGCCTGGATGCGGACGTGGGGGTGGCGCAACAGCACGCTCATCAATTCCAGGCCACCGTAGCCGGAGCCACCGGCAATTGCAGCGTTCAACATGGACGCAGGCTCTTCAAGACGAAGCTGCACAGCTTTCCGGAGCTGTCGAACGGATTGGCAGCGGCCACGCCCCAGTTGTTCTCGATGTACTTCACGCCTTCGCCGCTGTCGGTGACCGGTCCCGAGATCAGGAGAGGCTGCCGGTTCGTGTCGATTCCATTCTGCCGCAGCCATTCCAGGGCGCCCCAGCTGCCCATCAAATCGTTGGCGCAGATGATCATGCAGACCTGCCGACTGAACAGTTCCTTATCGGCAAACAGCGAGGAGACGTGGTACCCGCCGAGAATACCGTCGCCCATTTCCAGCACGATGAAATCCGGCTTGGGCTGAGCCAGGTGGTGGACGATCGAGCGGGCGACCGGCACGAGGGACGGCACGTCGGCGCTCGAAGGGAGGCCGAAGTCATGGAAGCTGAGCACTTTGTTCGAACCCGAGTCCTTCATCACGTTGAGATCGCGGCGACACGCGACGCCTGCCACCTTGCCGGCGTGAATGCCGAAACCGCGCTTGCTGAAGGCCTCGATAATGGTCCGGCAGACGGTGGTCTTTCCCGAGTTCATACATGTACCGAGGACGAACACCAGGGGAACATTGGGGAGCGTCTCCTCGATGAACGGCAGAGCGGCATCGTTCAGGTTGACCGGGCGCTCGTCTTCGATGACCGTGCCCAGATAGGTCAGCAGCGTCGGCCATTCGAGGTTCCGGTGAAAGGCCGTGCACTCACCAATCACGCCTCCCTTGTTGAGAAGCTGAATGGTCTGACCGACAAAAAGCGGGTGAGGAACGTCGCCCGAGAAGCCGTGGAGTGCGCGGCGGGTGCCGAGTGCGCCCACGATGGTCATTCCCGGCTCCAGGATCACGTCGGTGCCATCGGGCAGCTCCAGCGCCGGATACACCGGATTGACTTCTTCCACTCTCGCCAGGACCACATCTCCGGCCCTCGGGTTGGCAAGTTCTGCCGTTTCCAGTGGGGCTCGCAGACTGAGCCGGCCGGCACAGGAGCTGATGTAATCGGGAGGGGTATCTCCCGTGAGATTGACGGCTGCCATCGAGTTGGGGAAGCTATGTAATTGCATGGAAATACGAATATTCCTTTCGGGTGCGATTGAATTCGGTGCAGGCAGAGGCTTGGAATCAGCGCCTAACGCGGATGCGCCTGGATTGCAGGATACTGGTAATCGAAGCAAATAGGCACTGCATAGATTGCATAATTATACAGGATGATCGAGCCGATGCAAGTCCAATCTCGCCGATCGGACTATTTTTCGGGTTCGGAGGGGGCATTCGAGGGGCGGGAAACTGCCCGATAGACTTCCTGGCGGCTCAGGCCCAGTTCGGTCGCGGCCCGTCGCACCGCATCCTTCCTTGACAGCCCGAGCACTTGGACGAGGCCCGCGACGTAGCAGCCGACATCTATACCCAGGACGTCGTCGCTGGTGGGGGCCTCGTCCCGCGCTCCCTGAATGACCAGGGTGTACTCGCCCCGGGGTTCTCGATCCTGGAGTCGGACACGTACTTCGCTGAGAGGGCCGTAGAGGGACTCCTCGTGGAGTTTCGTCATTTCTCGAATCAGAAAGCAGGGACGGTCTCCCAGGAGCCGTTCGACCTGCTCGAGGGTGTTCCGAAGTCGGTGGGGCGCCAGATAGTAGACGAGGGTCGCCCGGCAGGACGCCACCGGCGCGAGCTGCTTTTCGAGGATGGATGGCCGGGAGCCGAGAAAGCCGCCGAAGAGAATCTGGTCTGTGGGGAGTCCGCAAACCGACGCGGCGGCAGCCCCGGCAAACGGGCCGGGAATCGGAACCACCGGCACTCCCTCCTCGCGGCAGGACTTGACGAGACGATAGCCAGGATCGGAAAGGAGCGGCGTCCCGGCATCCGAGACCAGTGCCAGGGACTGTCCCTTGCGGAGGTGGCGCAGCAGCGCCACCGACTTGGTGTCTTCGTTGTGTTCGTGGTAGCTCGTCGTGGGGGTGGAAAGCTGAAAGCGGCTCAGCATCTTGCGCGTGTGGCGGGTATCCTCGCAGGCTATCAGATCCACGCGCGACAGTACTTCGAGGGCCCTCATTCCGAGGTCCTCGAGGTTCCCGATCGGAGTGGCCACCACGTACAGGGTTCCGGACATACTCCAGCCCCCGTCTCCCTCAATCCTCGAAGAACTCGCCCCGCATGGCGCGCATCATGTCCCGGACGGCCCGGTCCATTCCCGCCAAAACGGCCCGGGCGATGATGCTGTGTCCGATGTTGAGTTCCTCGATCTCGGGAATCGAGCTAACCGGAAACACGTTGCGGTAGGTCAGTCCGTGTCCGGCCAGCACACGGAGTCCCCGCGAGGCCGCCTCCTCGGCCGCCTCCGTCAGGCGCTCCAGCTCATCCTCGAAAAGGGGATCCCACTCCTTGACTCCCTTGGGAACCGCTCGCGAGTAGGCAGCCGTATTGAGCTCGATCATGCCGGCCCCGATCTCGGCCGATGCCTCGATCTGGTCCAGAGCGGGATCGATGAAAAGAGAGACTCCGATCCCGGCTTCCCGCAGTTCCCGGATACTCCGGGTCAATTCCTGGCTGTGCGTGACGGCGTCCAGCCCCCCTTCGGTCGTGATCTCACCTGGAGATTCGGGGACGAGCGTCACCGTGTCGGGCTTGATCTGCCGGGCCAGGTCGAGCATCTCCCGTGTGATGGCCATTTCGATGTTCAGCCTCGTCTGGATCGTTTCCCGGAGCAAATGAACGTCCCGGTCCTTGATATGGCGGCGATCCCCTCTCAGGTGAACGGTGATGCCGTGGGCCCCGGCCTGCTCCGACAGAAATGCGGCTGAAACCGGATCCGGTTCGAGGGCCCTGCGCGCCTCCCGAATCGTGGCGACGTGGTCGATGTTCACTCCAAGCTTGGTCATGATGCCGTCCCCCTCCGGGATTTCGGCTCCCGGCAAAACCGGGCCCGGGCTCAGGCGGAGCCGACCGCCCGATCATAGAGTCCATGGGCATTATTCAAGTGTAGACGGGCAAGGTCAACCAGCACCGATGGGGCGTGGGAAACGGGCCGGACCCGGCTGTCTCCCGAGTGGTGCCAGGCCACGGGCAATTCCGCGACGCGGAGCTGCCACTTTGCGGCGATGAACAAGAGCTCGACGTCGAACACGAATCCGTCGAGCCGCTGTCTCTCGAACAGGGGCCGGCAGGTGGACATGCGAAACAACTTGAAGCCGCACTGCGTATCGCGGTAGCAGAGCCCCGTCAACAGGCGCATGACCCGGTTGAAGCCCTTCCCGAGCGTCTCTCGGTACCAGGGTTGATGGACCTGGATGCGGGAGCCCTCGACCGCCCGCGATCCAAACGCAATGTCGAGCGGGGTGGTCAGGAGGGCCGATTCCAGCTTTCCAAGCTCCTCGATCGGAGTGCTGAGGTCGGCATCGGTCATCAACAGAAGATCGCCCTCGGCCGCCAAAGCTCCCTGACGCACGCTGAAGCCCTTTCCCCGGTTCCCTGCGTGAGTCACCAGGCGGATCATTCCGGCCGGGTTCTTCCGGGCCACCTGACCAGCGACCTCGCCGGTACCGTCCGTCGAGCCGTCGTCGACGACCAGAATCTCGAAGGAGTCTCGCGAGCTCTGCAGGAATCCGACCAGCTGCTCGAGTGTGTCCCGAAGGCGCAGCTCCTCGTTAAAGGCCGGGATGACGACGGACAGAGGCAGCCTAGACATGGGAGAGGGTCTCGATGACGCGATCCAACCTCTCCAGGGTCTTGGGACGGCCCAGCGTCACCAGCACATCGAAGAGCCCCGGTGCCTGGGCGCGACCGGTCGTCGCTACTCGAACCGCCCCGATGAGCTGACCGGCCTTGAGCTGCCGCTCCCCGGCGATCTCGCGCAGAATTCGCTCGGTCGATTCCAGATCGAATGGCGAGAGGGCCGCGTAGGCATTTCGCAGATCCCGGAGAGCCCCGACCAGACGTTCCCGACCCTCCGGTTCTCCGGCGCTCAGGTAACGTTCGACCGCATCGTCTGCATAGGAGAAGTCATCCGTGAAGAAAGCCCGCCCGTAGTCGGGAAAGTCGCGCAGGCTTCCGACCCGCGTCTTGAGCAGATCGATCACACCCAGCAGCTCTGCCCGTTCAGCCGTCTCCCAGGAGGATCTCCAAAGCCCCTCTTCCTCCAGGATCGGTCGCAGCAGGGGCTCCAGCTCGGCGGCCGAGATCGAAGAAAGGTAACGCTTGTTCATCCACTCGAGTTTGCTCAAATCGAAAACGGCATCGGCCTTGTTGACGCGCGACAGATCGAAACGGTCGATCAGCTCGTCGCCCGCAAGCAGTTCGGCGTCGTCCCCCGGAGACCACCCCAGCAGTGCGAGGTAGTTGCGCACGGCCACAGGCAGCAGGCCCTTCTGGCTGTACTCGGTGACCGAGGTGGCACCGTGCCGCTTGCTGAGGCGCTTGCGGTCCGGACCGAGGATCATGGGGAGATGGGCGAACAGGGGGAGCGGGGCCTGGAGGGCCTGGTAGAGCAAGACGTGTTTGCTGGTGTTGGACAGGTGATCCGCTCCGCGGATGACGTGGCTGATCCGCATGTCGAGGTCGTCGGTGACGACGCTGAGGTGGTAGGTCGGATAGCCGTCCGACCGCAGGATGACGAAGTCTTCGATATTCTCCGAGTTGACGGTCACACGCCCGAAGACCTGATCGAGGAAGCTGATGCTCTGGGCTTCGGGAACTCGGAACCGGATGGCGAAGGGTTCTCCCGCCGCGGCCCGACGATCGGATTCGGACCTGGCGAGATCCCGAAAGACCTCGGCGGCTTTAGCCGATTCACCGGTCGAGCCGAAGTCACGATAGGCGTGACCGGCTTCCATCAGTCGCTCTGCCGTCACGCGATAGAGCTCGAGACGGCTGGACTGGAAATAGGGGCCCTCGTCCCACTGGAGGCCGAGCCAACGTAGCCCCTCCAGGATCCCTTCCACCATCGGATCGCTGGAACGCTTCTCATCGGTGTCCTCGATGCGCAGGACGAATGCGCCTCCCTTTTGTCGGGCAAACAACCAGTTGAACAGGGCTGTGCGGGCGCCCCCGATGTGGAGGTGACCGGTCGGACTCGGAGCGAATCTCACACGAACTGTCATAGCAGCAGGTCCCATACATTAGCAGAGGAATCAAACCATATCGACGAGCAGCAGTTCCGACGCCTGCACGGCGTTAATGGGAACCGATGTCACCCGGCGGACGTGTGCGGAGTCTCGCGGCAGCAGGCGATCCTCCTGCAGCCTGAGAGTGCCCCTGAGCACCAGGATGAACAACTTGCGGCTGAGCAGTGTTTCGAAGATCAGGTTCTCCCCCGCGCGCAGGTAGGCCCGATAGACTGCGCAATCGAAGGGCAGGGGCAGCGCGCCGGGGTGCTGCTGGCCCGAGGCAAGGCAGTCCAGGGCGGGCGTTCGCCCATCAGTCTGCACCTGGGCCACCTGGTGGGAAGGAACGGGCTCGTCGGACAGCGTCTCCAGGCCCAACTCGAAGAACTGGGCCTCCTCGGGACCCGTCCGATACGTGATCGAGTCGCCGGGGCCGGGGACGGTCAGGGCAAAGTCCCGGGATCTCAGATGCATGTCTTCGAGGGACGCCGTCTCGAGATCCAGCTCTCCCGAAACGAGAAAGGTGAGCACCGTCGTGTCCCGAATTGGACCCCGCACGATGCTGCAGTGCGGCTGCTGGCGGGTGTCGAGGCAGAACTGGAGCGGGCCGAAAGACTGAAACTCCCACTCCGACGGCATGTACAGGTGAGAGTAGGTGAGATAGTCGACCGTATGGATCCGCCGGCGCTGGCCCTTTCTGAATACCTCGTACATAACGTGCCCCGGCTCAGCGGCCGCCCATCCTCATCGCTCCGTCCAGACGTATCGTGGTGCCGTTGAGCATGACGTTCTCGACGATCGCCACCACCAATGCCGCGTATTCCTCGGGATGGCCGAGACGAGGAGGGAAGGGTACCTGCGCCGCCAGGGCCGCTCGAAGCTCATCCGGCACGGCCGCGAGCATGGCCGTGTCGAAGACGCCCGGCGAAATCGCGCAGACACGAATTCCGAAGCGAGCCAGTTCGCGAGCGGTGGGCAAGACCAACCCGCTCACCCCCGCCTTGGAGGCGGAGTAGGCGGCCTGTCCCACCTGGCCCTCCACAGAGGCGATTGATGATGTGCCGATGAGCACACCCCGCTCGCCTTCCTCCGAACCCGGGTTCTTCGCCATCGCCGCGGCAGCCAGACGGAACAGGTTGAAGGTTCCCATCAGATTGACTTCGATAACCCGACGGAAAGTCTCCAGCCGGTGCACTTCGGTCTTGCCGAGGATTCTCTCTCCAACCAGGATCCCGGCGCAGCCGACGGCGATATCGAGACGGCCGAAGGTCTCGATTGCCTGGCTGATGGCAGCCTGCAGCGAGGGTTCCGACGTCACATCGGCCTGGACGAACTGTACTCCGTCCCCCAGATCATGGGCGACGGACTGCCCGGCCTCCTCCCGGATGTCGCAAATCACGACGCGCGCGCCGCGATCTCGCAGGGCCCTTGCCGTTGCCGCGCCGAGTCCGGATGCACCGCCTGTGACCAGTGCCGTACTGTTGCGGATTTCCATAGCTCTCCACCTCCCTGCCCCATTGGTGACCGGCCGATCCGGACAAGGACCCGTCCAACCGGGTCTGCCGAGGCCTATCTGATAGTATATTGCCGATCCATTGATTCTTCAGGAACTTCGAGATGTCAGCGACCACGAAGGCTTTCAAAGAGGTGATGCGCTGCTTTGCCGCGGGCGTCACCGTCATCACCACCCGAGGTTCGGGCCCGGCGGCCTACGGTGTGACGGCCAGTTCCTTCACCTCCGTGTCGCTCGATCCGCGTCTGGTGCTCGTCTGTCTGGACAACCGGCTGAGCGGTCTCGACCAGTTTCAAAGGTCCGGCCGCTTCGTCGTCAACATCCTGGCGGAGGACCAGGAGGAAGTGTCCGCCCATTTCGCAACGCCCGGAAGCGATCGATCCGAAAAGTGCGGGTATTACGCCGACTCCGACGGAGATCTGCCCGTTCTGGCTGACAGTCTTGCATCCATGGAGTGCAGCCTCGAGACGACCCATCCGGGAGGCGACCATACCATCCTGCTCGGTTCCGTCGATGCCGTGCGCCGCGGTAACCGCCTGGGCCAATACGGTCCCCTGCTCTACTACCGGGGGCGCTACGCTCGTCTGGAACCGGAGCCGATCTCCGCAATGACGGAAGCGGGCCGCTCGGATCTCTAACGATCGCCCGACCCCGGGAGCCGTCCCCGCTCCCTCACCGGCTCGCGGCCGCGGTCTCCTCGCGTCCCTCCTGGAAGCGGTGGCCGGTCTCGCGGACGAAGACATCCTCGAGGGAGGCCCGGGTGGCCGTGATGGAGTCGATCTGATCACCGAGCGTTTCCATCAATTGCCCCACGAGCTGGTGACCGTTGCTGTACTCGATCCGGATCGTCCCGTCGACCACGGTCGGCGCCAGTCCGAACTCCCGGACCAAACGCTGGCAGATCCGTTCCGGCTCGCCGGCCCGAATCAGGATGATCTCCGATCCGATGCGACTCTTCAGGGAAGAAGGGGAGCCCTCGGCGACCACCCGGCCCTCGGCGATGATGATGAGGTGGTCGCAGCGTTCGGCCTCTTCCATGGAATGGGTGGTCAGAAGGATCGTCACCCCTTCCTGGCGATTCAGCAGCTGCAGATAGTTCCAGAACTCGCGGCTCACGGCGGGGTCCAATCCATTGGTGGGCTCGTCGAGCAGCAGAATGCGGGGGCGATGCAGCAGAGCCTTGGCCAGGTCGGCTCGACGTTGCAGCCCTCCGGACAAGGACTTGGCCCGCTGATTCAGGCGATCCGCGAGCCCGAAACGTCCGGCAAGATCGCGAATTCGCTCGTCGAGTCCTCGGCCCCTCATTCCGTAGAGGTGACCCTGATGCAGGAGGTTTTCCTCGACGGTCAACTCGAGGTCCAGGCTGCGGTTCTGAAAGACCACTCCAATTCGCCGACGGACCGCGAAAGGATCGCTCGTCACGCCGGAATCTCCCACGCGGGCCGAACCCCGCTGTGGTCTCAACAGCGTACTCAGGATCCTGAAGGTTGTGGTCTTTCCCCCTCCATTAGGACCGAGCAGCCCGGCGATCTGACCCTCCTCAACGGAGAAGCCGATGCCGCGCAGGGCGGGCCTGTCCCCATAGGAAAAGAAAACGTCGTCCAGCTCGATCGCGGCCATCACAACTTACCAATGGTCAGGAACAGAAGGAGAAAGGGCAGATACGCCACCGAGCTCTGAAGCAGGCGGCGGGCGGAGAAACGTGTCTGCAGTCGGGCCACGTTCAGGCTGAACCAGAGGAAGCCGACGCCCAGGACGACGCTTGCGATCAGGTAAGCCAACCCGTCGAGCCCGACCCAGTAGGGAGCGAGGCTGACCGGCAGCAGAAGAAGGCTGAACAGCAGAATAGCCAGACCTGTCCACGTCCCCCGACGGTGTCCGCGAGGAAGCATCAGGAAGCCGCCTCGTTCATAGTCCTCTCGGTAGACCCAGGCGATGGCCAGAAAGTGGGGGAACTGCCAGCAGAAGAGAATCCCGAACAAGACGACCGCCTCGACGGTCAGGGCTCCGTGGGCCGCCGTCCAACCCATGACGGGAGGAATGGCTCCCGGCACCGCACCCACCAGTGTGCACCAGGGACTGCGGGTCTTCATCGGCGTATAGACGAGCAGGTAGATGACGCTCGTCAACCAGCCTAGAAACGCCGTCGTCAGATTGGTCGTGGCGAGCAGGAAAATGGTTCCGAGAGAAACCATGAGCATGCCGAAGTGGAGGGCCTGCTGAGCGGACACCTTGCCCGAGGGCAAAGGCCGCTGTGCCGTGCGACGCATCAGGCGATCCGCGTCCCGCTCCATGAACTGGTTCAGCACCGCCGTTCCGCCGGCCAGCAGGCCGGTGCCGAGCAGGACGCAAACGAGCCCAACGACCGAAACTCCTCCCGCCGAGCCCAGATAGTAGCCGGCAGCGGTCGTGAGCAGGACCATGGAGGTGACCCGCGGCTTGGTCAGTTCGAGGAACGGTGCCAGAGTCTGTGCCAGTCCCTGTCGAGAGCCCGCGACCCGGCCGGTGGTCGAAACGTCTGCGATCGATGTCCTCATGTTTGACGCTCTTGCAGTTGGTTTTCCATGCTATCACAGCCCCGGACGAGCAATGACGCGATCCTGTAGGATAGGGTCCATGCCCGACGCGACCGGCTCCCTGACGTTCGAGTATGAATCGAACTTCTACACTCTCTTCATGACCACACACGGCTGGGTGGTGGCCGACCTGCTGCAATATCTTGATGATGTTTACGCGGCGGAAGATCCAAGAATTCCCATTTTGAAGCTGCTTGGCTACACGATGACCATCAGCCGAAACGCACCGCCCCGGACGGCTCATCACTGGATCGAGATCGATGTCGAGGGCCGGGTTCTGGCCACCAACTCGGAGGTCGTGCGGAAGGCGGTCCAACGGGAGGCGCCGGCAGCGGACGACCCCTTCCACAAGGCTCTGCTGGACAGGATTTATGCCACGCTCGACCGACTCGATTTCACGGTCGAGCTGTCCTAGGATCCTCGAGAAACCGGGGGAGATCGGCGACACTCTCCAGCACTCGAGCGGCGCCGGCAGCCCGCAGATCGGCGGGAGAGTGAGCCCCGGTGGCCACCCCGATGGCGAGGACGCCGGCGGCCCGCGCCGCCTGGATATCGTGCACCGTGTCCCCAACCATGGCTGCCCGAGATGAATCCGCTCCCAGCTCTTCGAGGGCCTTCCATACCGGCTCCGGCGCCGGCTTGTATTTGCTCACCTCTCCGACCCCGACGACGGATCCAAAGAACCGGTCCAGCTCGAAGTGCCGCAACAGTGAGTGCACGCTCGAGGAGGTGCGGGAGGTCACGATTCCCAGTGCGTGGAACTCCGCCAGTCTGGGGACCAGCGAGTCGACACCCGGAATCAGGCGAGAGCCTTCGATCGACAGACGCGAGAACTCCTCCCGGTACGCTGCGATCACCGTCTCGAGGAGCTCCGGGGAGACGCACTCCAGAAAGATCTCCCGCAGGGGTCGGCCGATCCCGTGGCGGATGAACTCCAGCGGTACCACGGGCTGGCCCGAAGTCCGAAGGGCGTGGTTGAAACTGTGGCAGATCACCTCGGAGGCATCGATCAGAGTGCCGTCGAAGTCGAAGAGGATCGCCTGGAGCCGAGACCGGATTCCGTCGTTCTTCATGGCTGACAATCAGATTTCGATGAGGATTTTCAGAGAGCCGCCGGCTCCTGCCTGCCGAAACGCGGCCATACCGTCCTCCAGGGGGAAGCACCCTCCGATCAGGCTCTCCGGCAGGATTCGGCCGCTTTCGAGCAGATCGAGTGCCGGCTCGAAGGGACCGCATCTCGATCCGACGAGGGAGATCTCATCGACGACGATGCGGGAGAAATCGATCTCCGCCCGCCCCTCGTAGGTGCTCTTCAGCACGATCGTTCCGCGCGGACGCACACAGCGGCAGGCGGTCTCGAGTCCGCTCGGGGATCCGGTTGCTTCCACGACGATCTCGAACTCGGAGTCGGGCGGCTCGAGATCGGTACAGGGGATACCAGCAGCCTCGAGAAGCTGCATCTGCCCCGGGTACCGGCCTTTGACCAGCAAGTGGGCGCCGTATTCGTGGAGCACTCTGGCCACCAACTGCCCCAGTTTCCCGGCTCCCACGAGCAGGACGCGGTCCGTGGGACGAATTTGGACCTGTTCCAGGATCTGAACGGCCGCCGCCAGGGGCTCCGTGAACACTGCCTTCCGGTCCGCGACGGTCTCCGGTACCTCTTTCAGATTTTCGACCGGCAGCACGAGATACTCCGCCAGGGCGCCCTGCCGGCCGACGATTCCGAGAACGGTCCGTTTCGAGCAGTGGTTGGGCAGTCCCCGCCGACAGAATTCGCATTCGTGGCAGACGGCGTTGATCTCGCCGACGATCCGCTTGCCCTCCAGTGCCGGACCGGTTGCAGCACGGATCACCCGACCAACGAACTCGTGCCCCGGTATCCCGGAGTACGGATAATAGCCCCTCTCCAACTCCAGGTCGGTCCGGCAGATCCCCGCGAGAAGGACCCGGACCAACGCCTCACCGGGTGCCGGTTCCGGCACGGGTAGATCGGTTCGGTAGCTCAGGCGTCGATCTTCCAGCCAAAGTCCTCGCATAATGATTCCCCCGGGTTTGCACCCCGGCCCAAGTCGCTATAATAGCGCCGACCTGATCGTTCGAGGAGCCGGGTCCGTGTGCGCCCGTCTGGGCGAGCCGGGAGGAAGCGTTGGGCGAAGCATCCCTGCCACTGGATTTCTTTGAGCGGTTTCGGGAGATCCTTGCCCGGCTGCCGGACCGGATTGCTTTCCAGAGCCTCAACGCAGATGGCAGGGAGACCATCACCTACGGAGAACTCGATCTCGAGATCCGCGCCGTCAGTCGGTTCCTGCGGGATGAGGGAGTCGGCGCCGGAAGCGCCGTCGGTCTGATCCTGGAAAATCATCCGCGTTGGGGCATCGCTTTTCTGGCGGTCCAGAGCGCGGGGGCCGTCGTGGTGCCGCTCGACATCCTGCACGCCCCCGAAACGTTGGCGCATCTGGTGGAACATGCCGAGTGCAGTTGCCTGATCACGTCGACGAAGCTGCTCGAGACAGTTGAGAAGGTGCAGGCGGCCATGCCCAAGCCCCTTCCGGCCATCGTGATCGGAGACGGGCAGGGTCGTTATCCGACGTGGGACGAGATCGTGGCCGGGGGAAATCCGGAAGGCGTCCCGATTCCTCTGGTCCCCCGCGACATCGACGCTCCCCACGTCATTCTCTATACCAGCGGTACGACCGGAGATCCCAAGGGGGTCGTGCTCACGGGGCGCAATCTGTACCGCAATGTCGTGGAGGTGCTCAAGCAGATCGAAGTGAATGCCGACGATCACTTCCTGGGCGTTCTGCCGCTCTATCACATCTTAGCTCTGATCGTGAATTTCATTGCGCCCCTCTATTGCGGAGCGCGCACGACTTTTCTGGACGCAATTGATGCACAGAGGATCCTGAAGACGTTTCGAGAAGAGGGCATCACGATCTTCGTTTGTGTTCCCCAGTTCTACTACCTGATGCACCGCAGGATCCTTTCCGATGTGGAACAGCGATCGCGGCTTCAGCGTTTTGCCTTCCGGCGTCTGCTGGGCTTGTCTCGTGGGTCGCGACGACTCTTCGGAATTGCCCTCGGACGTCAACTGTTCGGGAGCCTTCACCGGCGTTTCGGGGACCGGCTGCGTTACTTTGGAGTTGGGGGTGCGCGGTTCGATCGTGACGTGGCCGAGACTTTGACCGACCTGGGTTTTACCTTCGTGCAGGCCTATGGAATGACCGAGACAGCGGCTCTGGCCACCCTGACCCCGCTCGGTCTTCGAGGAATCGGCTCTGTCGGCAAGCCCCTGCCCCATGTCGAGATCCGCATCGAGAACCCCGCAGAATCGGGCATTGGAGGTGTGCTGATCCGCGGCGAAAACGTCATGAAGGAGTACTACCGGAATCCCGCCGCGACGCGGGAGGCCATCGATGCGGACGGGTGGCTCCATTCGGGGGACCTGGGCTATGTCGACGCCGAGGGATTTCTCTATATCACCGGCCGCGCCAAGGATGTCATCGTCCTGAGCTCCGGGAAGAACATCTATCCGGAAGAGATCGAGCATTTTTATCAATCCAACTGTCCGCTCATCAAGGAAATGTGCGTGATCGGACTGCGGGACGAAGGGGCTCCCACGGCCGAACGGCTGCACGCAGTCGTGGTGCCGGATTTCGATGAGATCCGCCGCCAGAAGATCGTCAACGCCTACAACATGATCCGGTATCTGATCGAGACGCTCTCCCAGCAGTTGCCCCCGTACCGGCGGGTGCGAAGCCTGGAGATCCGTCAGGAGCCGCTCCCCCGCACGACGACCCGCAAGATCAAGCGATTTGAAGTCGAACAGCAGCTCGGTCAGGGTCGCCCCAACGGGATGACTGAGGAAGCTGAGGCCTGGGAGCCGGCGGATACCGTGGAAAGGGAGATCGTGGATCTCCTGGAGCAGGTCAAGACGACCGGCACGCTTCACCCGCAGATGAATCTGGAGCTCGATCTGGGACTCGATTCACTGGAACGGGTCGAACTTCTCTCGACGCTGCAGCAGTCGTTTCAGTTGGAGTTCTCGGAGGAGGAGGCGGCGCATCTCCTGACCCTTCAGGACGTGATCGACGGAGTCAGAGGGAAACTCGACCGACCGGCCGCCGGCGGGGCGGAGCGGCGAAGCTGGTCGGACATTCTCGACGAGCCTTTGGGTGAGGAAGCGCCGGATCGGGTCCTGAGAATCCTGCGGAGGAGACCCCTCGTCGAACCGCTCGCGCTGGCCGTGGCCAAATCGATCAAGCTGGCCGCGAAACTGCTGTTTCGGATCAAGGCGACCGGGCTCGAGAACCTTCCGGAAGAGTACCCGTTCATCATATGCCCGAATCATTTGAGCTTTCTGGATGCCTTCCTGGTCGTTGCGGTCCTGCCCAATCGCGTGGTGCGCCGGTTCTTCTCGCTGGGTTACTCCCACTATTTCTCTGGTGGACTGACCGCTTTTCTCGGTGGTCTGGTCCGCACCCTTCCGGTCAATGCGGACCGCCATTTGGCTCTGACCCTGCGCCTCGCCGCTGAAGGGCTGCGGCGCCAGCTCATCCTGATCGTCTTCCCCGAGGGGGAACGCTCGATCGACGGTCGTCTGAAGCCGTTCCGAAAAGGACCGGCCATCCTGGCCACGAAGCTGGGCACTCCGGTTGTCCCGGCCGGCATCAAGGGTTCCTATGAGGCCTGGCCCCGGGGGCGGAGCCGGATTCGGCTCCATCCGATTACGATTCGTTTCGGTCCCCCCATCCAGCCCTTTCCGGACGAAACGATCGAAGATTTCAACGATCGACTCCGGCAGGCCGTGGCCGAGCTCCTCCAGAAGTGAGGTTCTCGATTGGGGATGCGGACGGGAATCGAGAGGCTGCCTGCGCCACGCAGGAGGTTCCCAGTCGAAAATCCAGCATCATTCCCGGTATTCGGCGCAGGCCCGGGGGGTCTCCCACAAGCGAACGGTTCGGACGGGAAGTCCCAGCTCGCGGGCCTTCAGATAGATCAGGCGGGCGATGTTCTCGGCAGTCGGGTTCGAATCCATTTTGTAGACCGGCTCTCCCAAATCTTCCAGCAAGGCGGACAGCGGGTCGTCCCGGTGGAGAAGCATCAGATGGTCGAGGTTCGAGTCGATGAACGTCATCAGACGGCGCGAGATCTCTCCGAAATCGATCAGCATGCCGACCGCATCGAGTGAATCGCCCTCGAGTTCGAGCTCGACTTCGGCGTTGTGTCCATGCGGATGGGCGCACTTCCCCTGGTAGCCCAGGAGGCGGTGTCCGTAGGAAAAGTGCAGTTTCTTGACGACTCGATACATTCCGTCGTTCCGCCGACAGGCCCCGATCGACGCCCATCCGTTCGGACGGCACGGGGCGGCAGTTTCCGATCAGTAGTTTAACCCAGCGCCTCGGATGAGACACGTGCCGGAGGAGCTCAGGGCAACAGGACGACGAACAGCCTGCCCGGCCCGTGGACGCCCAGGATCAGGGTTTTTTCGATATCCGCCGTGCGGCTGGGCCCGGTCATGAGCAGCCGTGCGCTTCCCCCGGAATTGAGGTCCAGGGTCCGAAACAACTCCGCATGATTCTCGAGGAGCCGCGACCTCGAGAGGAGAGTGACGTGGCACGGCGCCAGGATGGGCAGCACCCGTCCCCAGCCCGATTCGACCGTCTCTACGATGGTGCCGGTTTCCGCGACGCCGTAGACGGCACTTCCCACGGAGACCTGCACCTCGGCCACGGCGCTCCGGCTGTAGGGTTCAGTCTCGAGCTCCAGCGGGAACACGACCTGCCCCTGAGGGTGCTTCGACACGAGCAGTGTCGGGGATGACGGGAGTTCGACGGGGGCATACGCGATCCCGTGTCTGGTGAGCATGTCTACACCCTGCCAGTGGAGACGGGTCTGTTTGGTCTCCTCCAGGACGAGCGAGAGGGCCGCTTCCAGCGACCGGCCTTCGATGACACGCGTCGTCACGCGCTCCGCCTCTCGGCGAAACGCTGCGGCGGGATCGCCCGACATCGGAAAGGCCGGCACGGCCGAGGGCAGGGGAGGAGCCTCGTCGAGGAGGGCGCGCAACCGCAGGAGGATCGTCTCTCTGGTCATGATCGATGCTCCCTCTCCCACTCCCGGAAGCTCTGCCGGGGGATCTCGGGCAGGTCACGAGACTTCTGCCAGGCCGACAGCGGCGGGAACGGAATTCGAAGACGCCCGCCGAGAGTCAGCATTGGGAGCAGTCGGCGCATCAGACGGCCGGCCCTTTCGAAGCGGCGGGCCGAGGCCATCGTATTGGCCCACAACCGTATGCCCCAGCGCTCCGCCGTGCCCCCCAACCCCTGCGCCTGGGCTCGTGCCCGGAGTCGCAGCAGGATCTCCGGAATTTCGATCTTGACCGGACAAACTTCCTTGCAGGCTCCACAAAGAGAGGACGCAAAGGGATGATCGGGTGCCTCTCGAGACGACAGAAGCTGAGGCATGAGGATCGCCCCGATCGGGCCCTGGTAGACGGAGGCATAGGCATAGCCGCCGATCCGTTGGTAGACCGGACAGGTATTCAGGCAGGCCCCGCAGCGAATGCAGGACAACGTCTGCCGCAGCATCCTGTCCTCCAGGATCCGGCTGCGACCGTTGTCCACCAGGATCAGCACGAACTCTTCCGGTCCGTCCGGCTCGGACTCGCGTCGGGGACCGGAGATCAGGTTGACGTAACTCGAAATCCGCTGCCCCGTGGCGCTTCGTGTGAGCAGTTTCAGGAAGACCGGCAAATCCTGGGCCCGGGGGATGATCTTCTCGATCCCCATGAGCGCGATGTGAGTCCTGGGCAGCGAGGTCGAAAGGCGGGCGTTGCCCTCGTTTTCGACCACGACCAGGGTGCCGGTCTCGGCGATTCCGAAGTTGACCCCGGAGATGCCCAGATCGGCTTCCAGGAACTTGCGGCGCAGTGTCCGGCGGGCGGTCGCGGTCAGCTCGGCGATATCGTCGGTCGGCTCCATCCCGAGGTGGTCGACGAACAGGCGGGCCACGTCTTCTTTGGACTTGTGAAAAGCGGGAGTCACGATATGGAAAGGGGGCTCGTTGCAGAGCTGGACGATGTACTCGCCCAGGTCTGTCTCGACCACCTCGATTCCCGCCTTCTCGAGGGCCGGATTGATACCGATCTCCTCGCCCAGCATGGTCTTGCTTTTCACCACCGAACGCACGCCCTGCTCCCGAGCGATGTCGAGGACTGCTTGCCTTGCTTCCTCAGCCGAGCCGGCCCAGATCACCCGACCGCCGTTGCGCAGGACATTCTCCTCCAGCTGGGTCAGGTAGTCGTGCAGCCTTGCCAGCGTGTGCAGTTTGACCGACCGGGCATAGCTCCGGAGTTCCTGCCAGTTGTCGACTTCGTCGATCGCCGCCTGCCGGGAATGGAGCGAGTTGGCCAGCGTGGTCCGCAGATTGTGCTGGAGCTTCCGATCGTCGAGGACGGACTGGATATTGGGCTTGATACGAATCACGAGTTTTGCACCAGCAGTTCGGCCAGGTGCAGTGTGCGCACCGGGACCCGTTCGCGTCTTAGTAGCCCGTCGATGTGCATCAGGCAACTGACATCGTTGCCAACGACCACCTCCGCGCCGGAAGCCCGGATCGACTCGACCTTGTCCGTGCCGATGGCAGCGGAGAGGGCCTCGAACTTCACGCCGAACGTCCCCCCGAACCCACAGCAGCGAGTGGAATTCTCCATCTCGACGAACTGCAACTGCCGGACGTTTCGAAGCAAGGCGCGCGGCTGTTCGAAGATGCCCAGTTCCCTCAGCTGGTGGCAGGAGTCGTGAAAAGTGACGGTGTGAGGGAATGTCGCCTGAACGTCGGTAACTCCCAGACGGGTGACAAGGAAGTCCGACAGCTCGAAGGTCCGTTGGGCAACCTGCGAGGCCAGCTCATGTCGGGCGCTGTCCGGCTCGAAGAGCCCGGGGATCAGCTTCTTGACCATCGTGGCACAGGAGCCGGACGGGGTCACGATGATCTCCGCGTCGCGAAAGGTCCGGAGAAAGCAGTCGGCCACCCGCCTCGCCTCGTCGACGTAGCCGGTGTTCAGAGCCGGCTGACCACAGCAGGTCTGTTCGGGGTCGAATGCAACCTCGAGGCCCAGATCGCGCAACAGCCTGACGGCGGCGATGCCCACCTGCGGGAAGAGCTGATCGACCAGACACGTGACGAAGAGCGAAACCCTCATATTTGCATGCGTATCATACACTGCAGGCCTGCAGAATGAAGCCCGGCTCAGCGCCACCCGGACGAGATCAAAGGTGGGCCTTCCCGGTCACAGCGACGCCGGGGAACCGCAGGGGCTGTGGTAAGATGGCGCTTCTCTCATGGCTCGTCACTCAACGTCCCAGGGCTCATCTTCGGCATGGCGATCGACGGTCCCACGCTGGGTCTTTCGGCTCGGGATCGCCGCTTCACTCATGATCGTTCTGATGACTGCCCCATTCACGGATCCGGCGGCGGCGCAGGGGTGGCTGCCGGAGAAGGACAGAATACCGCTCGACCTCTCCGGTGAGCTGCTGACTCTCGACGGAAACCCCGTCCATATCTCCGACTACGACGAGAAGGTCCTCGTCCTGAATTTCTGGGCCACGTGGTGCGGTCCTTGTCTGGCGGAGATGCCGTCCCTCGACGAGTTGCAGGCGAAATTCGAAGGCCGAAGTCTCCGCATCCTCGCGATTACGGACGAGGATATCGATACGGTGCGATCCTTCGAAGAGCGGCACCCGTCACACTTGACCGTCCTCGTGGACAAGGGGGGACGTCTTTCCGAGCGACTGAGGATTTGGTCGATCCCCTGGACTTTGGTGCTTGACAGCCACCGCAGACTGATTCACTTTCAAGTGGGGGCAGTGCGGTGGGACAGCCCCGGGATCGTGCAACAACTGGAGCGACAGCTAGGCGAATGAACACCCGATACCAATTTCGCTGCATCAATCATCAATGTGGCAGGACCTTTCCGACCAGCGAAAAGCTGTATCGGTGTCCCGTGTGCTCCGACCTGCTGGACATTATCTACGAGTTTCCGGACGACTTCGACGCGAAGACCATGAAAAGGGTTTTCGGCGCGCGACGTCTTTCCAACGTCCCGCTCGACATCAGCGGTGTCTGGCGCTATCGGGAGCTGCTTCCCTTCGAAGAAGAGGACTACCCGCTCGTCGTGACCCTGGGCGAAGGGAACACGCCGTTGCTGGACGCTCCGAAATCGGCCGCCTATGCCGGGATCCGGCACCTCACGGTCAAGCACCTGGGCTGGAATCCCTCCGGTTCCTTCAAGGACTACGGAATGACCGTGGCCATCTGCCAGGCCCTCAAGCTGGGCTCGAAAGTAGTCGCCTGCGCATCCACCGGAAATACCTCCGCTTCCATGGCTGCCTACGCAGCCCGAACGAACATCAAGCCGGTGGTTTTCATTCCGGAGGGTCAGATCGCCTACGGCAAGCTCTCGCAGACCCTCGACTATGGCGCCCTCACTCTGCAGGTCAAGGGTGACTTCGACGTGGCAATGAAGCTGGTCCAGGAACTCTCGGATGAGAGCGACCTGTACCTGATGAATTCGATCAACCCGTTTCGCCTCGAGGGCCAGAAGGCCGTCATGCTCGGTCTGTTCGAGCAGCTGGACTGGAAGATCCCGGACCGGATCGTCGTGCCGGGCGGGAATCTCGGCAACAGCTCCTCTTACGGCAAGGCCCTGATGGAGTTGAAGGAGCTCGGGTTCATTGAGAAGGTTCCCCGGGTCACCATCATTCAGGCCAGTGGTGCGAGTCCCCTCTATCGCACGCTGGTTTCCAGTTCCCAGGAGCTGGTGCCGGTCGAATCGGCCTTCACACTCGCCAGCGCCATCAAGATCGGTCGCCCGATCAGCTGGAAGAAGGCTGTCCGCACGCTGGATTTCACCGACGGCTGGTGCGACGTCGTGACCGAACAGGAGATCGCCGACGCGAAGGCTGTTCTGGGCCGCGACGGAGTCGGTTGTGAACCCGCTTCCGCTACGACCGTGGCCGGGCTCAAGAAGTTGATCGAGATGGCACGGGCAGGAAACTCGGACGTGACCATTGATCCCGACGAGGAGATCGTGGCGATCTTGACGGGTCATCTCTTGAAAGACCCCGACTATACGGTCAATTACCACCTCGACAACCTCTATGAGACGGCAAAGTACGAGACGGTCCTCGTGCAGAAATCCGGCAAGGTCGATTCGACTTTTGCCAACCCCCCCATTCAGATCGAAGCGGACAAGACCCGCATCCGCGAGCTCATTGGCCTCTAAGCTGCTGTAGCAGAGCATGTTATTGTGACCTGCGCTGCGCTGTAAGAGGCTGTGCTAGAATCGGCTGTGATGGTTCCTCGTTCGGTGCCGGATGTCGAAAAGAGTGAGGAACTTGCCGAAGAAGTCGAGCAGGCGAAGACGGAAGAGCCCGAGGGAGCCGATTCCGACGCCGAGCCCATAATCGAAGGACTGATCCCGAAGCCCGAAACCAGTCTTTCCCGCCTGACGCCTCTTCAGCAGTATCTCGCGGAAATCCGGCAGTTCAAACCACTGAGTGCCGATGAAGAGTACCGCCTCGCGGTCCGGTATCGCGAACACGGTGATCAGGCGGCCGCTTACCGGCTGATCACCGCGAATCTCGGGCTGGTGGTGAAGATCGCGCGGATCTACGCCCGGGCTTACCACAACGTGATCGACCTGATCCAGGAGGGAAACATCGGCCTGATGGAAGCGGTCAAGCGGTTCGATCCGTACAAGGGAAACCGGCTGCCGACCTATGCTTCCTGGTGGGTCAAGGCCTACATCATCAAGTTCGTCCTGGACAATTTCCGCATCGTGCGGGTCGGGACGACCAACGAACGCAGGCGGCTCCTCTTTCATCTCCGGGAGGAGAAGGAACGGCTCCGGCAGGAGGGGATCGAGCCGACCCACGAACTGCTGGCGGAGCGTCTCAGCGTCAGCGAGGACGACGTTCGTGCCGTCGAGGCGAACATCGAAGCCGGGGACCTGCCGCTGGACGCAAAGGTCGGCGAGGACGACAGCTTCCACTACAGCGATATGCTGCAGGCCGCCGAGGAACAAGTCGATGAGCGCCTGGCCAGGGGAGAATTGCAGCGGCTGTTCAACGAGAAACTGACGGAGTTCTCCCGCGGTCTGAGCGAGCGGGAGCTGATGATTCTGCGGGAGCGGCTGATCTCCGATCACCCAAAGACGCTGCAGGAGATCGCCGATCAGTTCGGAGTGACCCGGGAGGCGATCCGTCTCAACGAGAAGTCGCTCATCTCCCGAATCAAGAGCTACATGGAGGATGCCCTGCGCGACGTCACTCAGGTCGAGATCGCCCTCCTCGCCTGAGTCGAAACTTTTCATCCCCTCACTGCATCTCATTCAGCTGAAACCGAGCTTCCGCGTCAGGACGGATCGATTTCGTTCTTGACATGCGGATTTTCGCGAGTAAGATATGCGTTTTTACGCCGTGCCCGATCTGGGTCGGGCACGGCTTTTTGTATATACACCAAATTCCCAAAGATCGATAAGGAGAACCAGGATCATGGCAGAGAAACTGAGCAAGACCGCGAGGGCCAGCCTTCTTCAGAAGGGGGCTGCAGGAAACACCCGCACCTGTCCGCAGTGTGGGACCCCCATGGTGGCGACGAAGGTCGTCCGATCTTCATTTTCCCCGGGCGGGATGTACTGGGTTTGCCAGAAGGACGATTACCGCGTCAAGACGCGCTAAGTTTGTATTTTCCGACTCCGAGGAGGAGTTCCGGTTCAAAGGATCAGCATGGCGTCGCCGTAGCTGTAGAATCGGTACTCCTCCCGGACGGCAACCTCGTAAGCCCGCCTCACCAGGTCCTTTCCTCCGAAAGCGGCCACCAGCATCAGCAAAGTCGAACCGGGAAGATGGAAATTTGTGATCAAGGCATCGACGGCGCGAAAGTGAAAGCCCGGGTAGATGAAGAGCTCGGTGCTGCCGCCGCCGGCCTCGATCCGGCCGTGCTCGAGCATGACATGTTCGAGGGTTCGTGTCGTCGTCGTGCCGACGGCCACGATGCGTCGCCCTGATTCCTTTTGCCGGCGGATTCGTTCCGCCACATCCTCCCCGATCCAATACTGCTCGGAGTCCATCCGGTGTTCTTCGATCTTCTCGACCTGGACGGGGTGAAACGTGCCGTAGCCGACGTGGAGCGTGATCTCGCAGTGCTGCAGGCGCTCCAGGAGCTCACCGGTAAAGTGCAGGCCCGCAGTGGGGGCGGCGACGGATCCCGTCTCTCTCGCGAAGACCGTCTGGTAGCGCACGCGGTCGTCGGGCTCATCTGGACGCTGAATGTACGGCGGCAACGGCACGTGGCCCAGACGGGACAGCCACTCCATGAATTCTCCAGTTTCCCAGAAGAATTCCAGCTGTCGTCTCTCCGGTTGCCGGGCCTCCTGGACCACCGCCTCGAAACGGCCCGGATCGAACACCAGCCGGGTGCCTGGCGGGCACCGGCGTGACGGGCGAAGCAGAGCTTCCCAGCGGTGTGAGCCCAGCTGGCGCAACAGGAGCACCTCGATGCGGGCACCGGTTGTCTTCCGGCCGGTCAGGCGTGCGGGAAAGACGCGGGTGTCGTTCAATACGACGAGGTCCTCGGCCCTGAGGATCTCAGGGAGCTCCCGAAAGCCGTGGTGCTGGATCGAACCGGCCGTTCGATCCAGCACCATCAACCGAGCCTCGTCCCGCTCGAGCGAAGGGTGCTGGGCAATCAAGCGCGAGGGCAGCTCGTACTGGAATTCTTTGAGATCCACGACGTCAACAGTCTAAACCGTCCACACCGGGAGTTCAGCCCAGACCGAAACCGTCCGGCGCCCGCGCCGATTGTCAGTCAGTCTGTGTAGGTTGGGGCGGGGGCTGAGTTTGATCGATCTCACTGGAAGGACCGCAATCGTCACCGGAGGTTCGAGAGGGATAGGCCGGGCGGCGGCACGAGCGTTGGCCGCGGCCGGGGCCAACGTCGCCATCGGTTACCACTCGGATCACTCGGCTGCCGGGACACTTCTGGAGGAGCTGCATCTGTCGGGCCGACATGCCGTCGCTTCGGCGGGCAACCTGTGCCTTCGCGAGTCCGTTGAACGGCTGTTTCAGGCGGCCGTCAATGCGTTTGGTGCCATCGACATCGTGGTCGCCAACGCCGGCATCTGGAAGCGGGCTCCCATCGAATCGATGACCGACCGGCAGTGGCAGGAGACCCTCGACACCAACCTCAAGTCGGCCTACCTGCTCTGTCAGGCGGCCGCCCGGGAGATGATACCCAGGCGGGCCGGGAAGATCATTCTCATCAGCTCCACCGCAGGGCAGCGCGGCGAGCCGTTTTACTCCCACTATGCCGCCTCGAAGGGCGCCATCATCGCCCTGACGAAATCACTGGCGGCCGAACTCGGACGCTGGAACATCCACGTGAATGCCGTGGCGCCCGGGTGGGTGATGACCGACATGACGGCGGATGTTATGCAAGACGATCGGTTCAGGGAGGCAGCGATCCGGCATATCCCGTTGGGGCGCATCGCGACTCCGGACGACGTGGCCGGCCCGGTTGTTTTTTTGGCCTCCCAACTCGCCGACCACGTGCACGGCGAAGTGCTGAACGTCAACGGTGGCTCGGTGCTTTGCGGTTAGCGGGAAGGGGGACCGCCTGGGACTGATGAAACGGCTGGAACGCATGGGACGACAGCACCCGGGCTGAGGCAAGAACCAGACGATTCTGCGGTGCGCAGGGGCCCGTGAGCCCCGTTGCCCCCGGGCCGTCCCATTACAGCCGTCCCACCAGCTCGGGAAGCACCTCGCAGGCGTCTCCTTCGATCCGCACATCGGCGATCCCGTCATGGGCGGTGCGACCCAGGTTGATGATGGCGTAGAAGGCGCCGCTGCGCTTTGCCGCCAGAGGGACGGAGGCGGCCGGCTCGACCTCGAGCGTCGAACCGACGGCGAGGACCAGATCCGCCGCGCGGGCCTCCCGGAATGCCCGCTCCAGCTTTTCGACGGGCATGGCCTGCCCGAATGAGACGGTGGCCGGCTTCAGGAACCCTCCGCAATCGGAACAAACCGGCGGCTGGCGGGTGGCCGCGAATTGCTCGTAGGCGGCATCCGGCTCGGACAGCACCCCGCAGGAGATACATTCCACCTTCAGGTTGGTGCCGTGCAGCTCGATTGTCCGCTCCGGAGAGTTCCCCGCCCTCAGGTGCAGCCCGTCGATATTCTGGGTCACCAGCAGCTGAAGTCGACACCCGTGCTCCAGCTGCGCCAGAGCGAGATGAGCCGCATTCGGCCGCGCGTCCCGATACGCCGTCCAGCCCGAGAGCTTGAATTCCCAGTGCCGGACCCGGGCCTCGTGGGACGAGACGAAGTCCTCGTAGTAGACGGGTTGCCAGCGCCGCCAGAGACCCTGGGGTCCCCTGAAGTCCGGGATGCCCGAGCCGGTCGAGAGACCGGCGCCCGTGAAGACGAGAACGAACCGGGCCGCCTTGACCTGGTCGGCCAGCAGTGGGAACCCTGTCGGGATGGCCATCCGGTCGTAATTCGGATCAGGCGCCCCGCCGATAGACGGAGGCGTAAATGCTTCGGAACGGTGTCACGCAGTAGTTTTCAACCAGCTGTTTGGTGGACACCGGATGCTCCATGAGCTTCTTGATGGATTCCGGCTCCAAGCGAAAGGCCAGCCGCATGATATCGGCCTTGCCTTCACGGATCTCCAGCTTCAGGGCTTCGGAGAAGTCGGATTCCAGAAGAAAGATCTCGGAGTAGGATCGATTGCGGAGTTCGAAAGGGGTCGGGACAAGCTCTTTTCCAATCTTGCGATAGTGAGCTGCCAGACGCTTTCGGAACTCTGCGATATCGAAATTCCGGACCTTGTTGTTGACGCTGACCTCGATGACGAGTTCACCGTCGGCCTGAAAGGATCTCAAACCATACGTGAAATCGAGCTCGTCCTTGCTGAACTTGATGCGGTGGCCGTTGCCATCGTGGAACCGCTTCAGTTCCTCTTCCTGTTCGGGATTGTCCGATGTGGCGAGCTTGCGGGCAGTCACGTAGTAGGTCGAGACCTTTTCAAACCAATCGTCAATGATTTCGCCCAGGACCGTGTCGACTGTCTGCTGCGATTGGCTCGAACTCCCCATGCGTCTCCTGTCAATGGCATTCTAGCAATTTTTCGCGAGGAGTAAACTGTATGACCCGCGTGCTAGACTGAACTTTTGCGGACACCGGTTCCCATCTTCGACCTGAACCCGCGTGCAATGCGGGGGACCGAACCAATCGGCTGCAGGGAGCTGTCTTCATGAAAAACGCTGTCGCCGCGATCGTTGCATGCCTGTTCGTTACCACTGTCGCCCTGGCCTCAGAGATTTCGCTTGTCGCCGGAAAGGGACCGCTGGGGGATCTGGAACGGCCGGAGGGTACCGTGTCGTTCCGGGATCCGGGCTTGTTTGGCCTGCGCTACGAGAAGGACTTCCTCATGCTTCTCGGGCTGGAGAACAACCTGATCATCGCCCGGAACATGCTCTCCCCCAACGGGGAACCGGGAGAGACTGCCTTCTACTACATGGGAAACTTCGTCTTGAACTTCCCGGTGGACAGAATCGTCCCCAACTTCGTCCTGGGCATCGGTGTGCAGCATCGCTTTGGCAGCACCTCGCCCAACGTGGGGACCTCATTTCTGACGAACTGGGGCCTCGGGGTGAAGTTCCGCGATCTGGCGGGGCCCGTCGGCCTGCGAGTCGATTACCGCCGAATCGGGATCCACGGCGTCGAGCACCACACGGTCACTGAGCAGGAGGTATCGGGCGGACTGCTCGTCTCGTTCTGACACGTGCGCGCTAGTGCACGACGACGGGATTCAGCTGCTGGACGAAACTGAGAACCCCCTGCATGTACCGCTCGGGGTCGACCATGTGGATGTCGATATGCCCCGCCCCGTCGATCCTCAGGAACTCCTTCGGTCCGTCAAGCTGGCGATAGAGGATTTGAGCCTGTCGCATGGGAACGGTTCGATCCTGGTCTCCGTGGATGATCAGCACCGGGAAGGAGTGGCCCCGCAGAAAGGATACCGTGTCGAGCTTGTAGCGGCTGAAGTACCGGATGAAGCGAAACTGCGGGAAGTCGTCCAGCAGCGAGGCTTTGCTCGGGAACGCCGTTTCCAGGACGAGGCCGTCCGGTTTGGCCTCGGTCGTGGCCGCCGCGGCAAAGCATCCGCCCAGCGAGCGGCCCCAGTAGACGAGGGGGCAGCGAAAGCGCTTGAAATTCGCGTTGAAGTAGGCGACCGTCGATGCCACGTCGACGTAGAGCCCTTCCTCTGAGGGCGTGCCCGTGCTCCATCCGAAACCGCGGTAGTCGACGGCGAAGACCTGAAAACCCTGTTGATAGAGACGGACCAGCACTTCCGTCCGGATTCCCAGGTTACCACCGCTACCGTGGAAATAGAGGATGCTCGCCCGGGGATTCTCCGGGCTCAAATGCCACGCTGACAGTCGGCAACCGTCCGGCGTGTCGATGAAGCACTGATCGAAGGAAACCCCAAGGTCGGAAGGCTTGCGCAACACATCCTTGGATGGTCGGAACACGTAGAGCTGCTCGAGGCGAGGGACGGACACGCGCAGCACGAAGAAGACGCCCAGGATGCCGCCGATGAGCAATCCGATGACGAGGCCAAGCAGGAACCCCATGGCCGACGCATCTTAGCACAGGCCGGGTCCCGGGGATTCGGGGGGTGAGACCTGCGACATTCGGTTTGGTCAAAGCGATTGCAGCGTCGCCAGATCCAGTTCGGTGAAGTCGTCGACGATCAGTTGCGGGCCGAGCTCGCAAAGGCGTTTGCGGTCGTGCGTCGTCGTCAGCGCCACGCAGCGGCAGCCGGCTCGCAGGGCCGCCCTCACGCCGGAGGGAGAGTCCTCGAATACGACACAGGCCGCCGGCGGGAGTCCGAGTCGCCGAGCGGCCAGCAGAAAGGCCTCCGGATCGGGCTTGCCCCGGGTGACCTGCTCGCCCGTCACGACTGCCTGGAAGTAGGAACGGAGCTCGAGGCCTTCGAGGACCAGGTCAGCATTCTCAACGGGGCCGCTGGTGGCCACCGCCATTCGGATCCCGGCCGACTGCAGGTTCGCCAGAAGACCGGACAGGCCGGCGACGGCCTTCGATCGAAGGCTGGGCCGGATGAGATCTCGATAAATGGCCTCCTTGCGTCTCCCATAACGATCGACCTCCTCCGGGCTGAGCGTACGACCGAGGATGGACTGGAGCATGGCATCGTTCTTCTGTCCGAATGCCGCGTAGATGTCATCGTCCGAGACCGTGCGACCCTGTTCTTCGCCGAACAGGCGAAAAGCCTGCATGTGCTCGGAAACGTTGTCCACCAGAACTCCGTCCATGTCGAAGATCGCTCCCTCAATCATCCGTTGCCTCCTTGACGTCGTCGCGGGAGTACAGCCCGATCCAGCCTGCCAGCACCTGGGCGATAGCTGGGGCAAAAGACCGGCGGCCCACAAAGAGGTGATCCCCCTCGGGGACTCCGAGAAACGATTTGGGATGCGCCGCCGCTTCGAAGAGTCGTTGCCCCTCCTCGAGAGGCACGATCCTGTCGGCCGTCCCGTGGACGACCAGGAGTGGACAGTCCCAAGACGTAACGGCTTCCCTGAGATCGTGTCGATCGAGATCCCGGAGGAATTCCACCGTCACCGGATACAAACGGCCGTGGATACTCACCGAGGTTTCTCCCGTCAGCTCCAGGGCGTGCAGATCGCCCGGCCGCAGCAGTCGGCGTATCCGATCGCCGACCCGGCAGGACGTCCCGAGGACCGCGACCGGCAGCGGCACCGGATGTTGCCGGGCCGCCAGGATCGCCGCGGCTCCCCCCATGGAATGGCCGACGAGTCCCGCCAGGGGGGGACGCTCTTCCTGCTCGATCCATCGGATGGCCGCCTGCAGGTCTTCGATGTCCGTGGAGAGAGTGGTCTCGCGAAAATCACCCTCGCTCTCGCCCAGGCCTGCGAAATCGAACCGAAGCACACAGAAGCCGTCGGCAGCCAGCGCCCGGGAGAGCCAGGCGAGAGTCTTGAAATCCTTGCTGCAGGTGAAGCAGTGGCAGAGAATCAATGTGCCTCGCGACGGAGACCGGCCAGGCTGAAACAGTCCCGCCAGTTCGGTGCCGCCGTGGCCCTGGAAGCGGACCCGTTGGGGTCGCTTGGCGAGGTGGGTCACCGTTGATCTCCTTCCTTCGCCGGCTCTGTATTCTCCAGCACCAGGGCCGTGCCGGGGTCCTTCAGTCGGGGACAGAGTTGGCCCCCCGGGAGTCTGCACGCATCGCGACGAACCGGGGCTGTGGGTTCGAAGTGGAGAATCAGGCGGGCCACCTCGCAGACCGGGAGGCCGACGATGTTGTCGTAGCAACCGGACCAGTCGTCGATCAGCTCCGATCCTCGCCCCTGAATCGCGTACGACCCCGCCTTGTCGAGGGGTTCGCCGCTGGCGGCATACTCCTCCGCCTCATTTCGCCCGAAGCGGCGCATGGTGACCTCGGAACGAACGACGCTTGCGGCTTCTCGGCGCGTACGTCCGTCGGCCACGCAGACCGCAGTCAGAACCCAGTGGCGGCGTCCTCGCAGTCGCATCAGCATGCGTACGGCATCTTCCTTGTCCAGCGGCTTTCCGAGCAGGTGCCCTCCAAACTCGATCGCCGTATCGGCGGCGATGATCAGGCCGCGGTGCCCATCGTCTCCCGGAACGCCCTGGAGAAGGGCCCGTGCCTTGTCCCGAGCCAAACGCAAAACCGTCTGGGAGGGAGCCGACCCCGGCCGCTCCTCTTCGTCGATATGACTTGGAATCACCCGGAACTCGAGTCCCAGCAATCTGAGCAACTCGGCTCTGCGGGGCGAGGCCGATGCAAGGATCAGTTCGAGGTCCCGGGTCATAAGTCAGTGGAACAGTTTAACCGATCGAGTCGCCCCGCGTGCTGTCAGATCCGATTGCTAGTGTCCTGCTGAACTCATGTCGCTACGGATTCTTCGCGCCGCCTCGTTTCGGGCTTTACTGGACCATCTCGAGAGGGACCTGAGGGAGGGATGTCGGACCGATCCTTTCCTTCCCCGCTGGATCGTGACTCCGACTTCGACGCTGGCGGCGGACCTGCGCATTCGGTTGGCGAGCGGCTCCGACTCGGAGGCGGTCACCGCGGTCAGGGTTCTTCCTCTGACCCAGTTGGTGCAGCGCCTGATCCAATTCTCGTTTGCGGTGAAGCCCGTCGCCGAAAGCACGCTGCTCGGACTGTTGACCCACGAGATGGTCCGTCGGCTCGAAACCGGATCCGCCATCGGCGCCCTCAGCGAAACGCCGGGCGGGTCCTCCCTCTTGATGCCCGTGTTTCGAGATCTGGCCGATGCCGGTTTCGGCCCGGACGGCCCCCGCCTGATCCTCGACGGAATCGAGCCCGGCGAGTTGAGCCAGCTGGCGCGGGAGGTACTCCAGTTCTTCGGCATCTGGGCGGAGGCCGTGGAAGGGCTGGGCATCGCCTGGCAACCCTTCCTGCACCGGAGCCTCAATGACCGCCTGGGCGAACCGCCCGAGGGCTGGGTTCTTCGCTCCATGTCGGCGGAAGGAGACCAGCCGGCCGAGTTGTTCGTGTACGGCTTCTACGACTTCACGGACCTGAATCTGGGGACGATCGAAGCCCTGGCGCGCCGGATGCGCGTGGACCTGCTGCTGCCGGGCGCGGAGTCGGTCGGCCCGGGGAAGACGCTCCCGGCCTTTCGCTACGTGGAAGAGGCCATCGAATCGATTCTGATCCGGATGCCCTCGGCCACGATCGAGATGCTTCCGGCCCGGCCGCAGCCCTCGACACAGTTCTTTCTCGAGACCTTTCCGGAGGGAAGGATCGGGGCGCAACCGGACTTCCTGACAATCCGGAAAGCAGCGGGCATCGATGCCGAGGCGCTGGCGGCGGCGGTCAAGGTGCGCGAGTGGCTGGATCAGGCGGCGGATCTCCAACCGCAGGAGATCCTCATCGTGGCACCGGATGCCGGTCGCTACCAGGTCTCGCTGAAGCGTGTCTTTGCCGAGTTCGGGTTGCCCTTGAACCCGCTGGATCTCGAAACGGCCCAGAACATCGAAGCCCGTCCGCTGCAGTTGCTGGAACGGTTGTGGCGCGACCAGGCATCCACCGAATGGGTCCTCTCTTACCTGCGGGACTATCCCGAGGTTGCAAGGCGCAAGGAGGTCGACCTTGACTCCTTCGAGACCAAACTCCGCTCTCTGCGACTGTACGGCGGTATGGCCTGGGGCTCGCTCGATGACTGTTTGCGCGAAACGCCTGAAAGCGTCGCGGCCCTGTGTGAACCCTTTTCGGAGAGCGAGCGGGAACTGGTCGGAGAGATCCGACGCCTTTGGGCGGACCCGGGCGGGTCTGGAGGGGAGCTGTCCGGCGAAGATATGACGGACTGGATCGCCCGGTTGTCCGAATGGCTGCCCGATCCTGACTTGTTGGCCGGCACTGCTGCGGAAATTCAGGATTTCTATCGCCTCGTGCCGGGTGCGGTGATGACGCGGGAGATGGTCTTCCGCACGCTCCTCGAGAACAGCGTGCCGCCGAGGCGCTCCGGTTCCCCAGTTCAGGCAGGGGTGCGGTTTACCACATTGATGAGAGCGCGGGGACTCGTCGCCCGGCGGACGATTCTCCTGGGCATGGCGGCCAACCAGTTCCCCCCCTCCTTCGAAGACGAACCCCTCCTGTCCGATGCTGACAGGGTGGGGGTCTCTCGAGCGGCCTTGGCTCTGGGGCACAAGTTCCCGGTCAAGTCGCGCATTCTCCAGGAGATGGGTCTTCTGTTCCAGCTGACCAACAGTGGCTGTGAGGCCGTGCACTGGGTAATTCCGGAGTGTGACGAGAACGGAAAAGCCGTCGCCACCAGCCCATGGCTCTCTCGCTATTTGAATGCCTGGGCCGGCGAGCGCAGGCATTCCGATTCCCACGTCCCGGAGCCGGAGCCGGTACAGCGAGTTCCCCGCAGCCCTCTCGAGCAGGCCGAATGGCTGCTTCGGCTGGACCCGCGGCAGGGGCGCTTCATGCCTCCGGCGTATGGAGCCTGTCTGCATGCCCGGCTCTCTCGCCTCAGCTTGGGAGCGGAGTACGACCATCTTGTCCAGTCGCTGCAGCGCAGGGAAGTCGAGGACGCCTGGAATGGTTCCATTCCCGCCGCAGCGCTGGCCAACCTCGCCCGGCGGGATCGGTTCAGTGTTACCGAATTGGAGGTTCTCGCCCGCTGTCCTTTTCGTTTCTGGAGTTCGGCGCTGGCCGGAATCGCCGGAGTGGATCCGTTGGTCTGGGAGGGTGAGCTGTCTCCGCTCGACCGTGGCCAGCTCGTGCATCACTGCCTCGAATGGCTGGTGCGCACGTGCCTGGAGGACGCGGGGAACTTCCAGCAGGTTCCGGACCTGGTGGAAGAGGCCACGCGCGAGAGTGGGTTTCTGGGCGCGGAGGTGCGCCGCCGGCTGCTCTTCCTCCCACCCGTCTTTCGCAAGAGCGCCCTGAGAGAAATGGGGGTGCTCGTCCGCGCCTATATCGAGTCGGCCGCCGATCATTGGGGAGCGGAGGTTCAGCCTCTTCGGCTGGAGGTCAAAATCCGGCGTTCCTTTCCAGGTTTCGGGGACCGACGGGTCTCGGGGGTCCTCGACCGCATCGACCGGCGCGGGCAGGCCATTTGGATCGTCGACTACAAGACGGCTCGTTCGCCGTTTCGGGGGCGGGCTGAGGAGTCGATCCTGCTGAAGCTTGGATTCATCAGCCAGCCGATCCTGTACCCGTGGCTATGCGAAGAGTTGGGTAGCGGCTGGGAGCCGTCCGGCTTCTCCTTCGTGTATCTGCGCGAAGATCCGCCCAGGGAGGTCGAGCTGCGCTTGCTGCCCGAGGCCGAGGAGTTCCTCAGCCAGTTGGCCGGATTTCTGCGGAGCGGTGCCTATCCCCTTCTGTCCTCACGCACCTACGACAGTTTGGGACTGAGCGAGGCCGTGTCCTGCCTGGGTTGCGAGCTCTCCTCGCTGTGCCGACGATTCGAACCGGGAACCGAGGCGCGGGGAGTTCAGCTCTTGCAGACGGCCACACCGGGTCGTCACGAAGCGCTGCTGAAGATTGCGGGAGGTGAGAGTGCTGCTGAGTGACGAGGCGGATCGTCGTGCTGCCGTCTTCACGGAGGACCACGCCTTCGTCTGGGCCAGCGCGGGAACGGGCAAGACGCACACGTTGACGTTGCGGGCACTGGTCCTGATTTGGCGCTTCGGCGGAGAGGGGCTGTTTTCACGGGATCGGGCCGTGAGAACTCGATCGGCCCGAGAGGCGGTCCGGAAGGTCGTCCTGACCACCTTCACACGCAAGGCCGCCGCGGAGATGCAGACCCGGCTCTATCGGTATCTGGATCTCTTCGTTCAGGCAGAGACTCTGGACCAGGTGCTGCACGACTCTCTGGTATGCCATGATCGCCTCTTCGCCGAATTGGCCCAGTCCCTGCTGGAATTCGTTCCGGACAGATCGTTCGGGACCCTTCGTCGCGCCGCGGAGGGGCTGGCCGAGGTGGCCTCCGAGCTTCAGATTTCGACCCTGCACAGCCTCGCGGCCACCCTCCTCCGACGGCATCCGGTTGAGACCCGGCTGCCGGTGGACTGCCGCTTTGCTCAGGAGGACGAGGACCAGCCGGTCGAGTTGGAGGAAAGGCTCCTCGATCGCTGGTGGCAGACGGAAGCTCTTCGAAGCGAAGCCGTGCAGCAGTGGCTGGACGAGGTGCTGCGAGAGATCCCGTTGGAGGACGTAAAGAGATGGTTCCGTCTTTCCTTCGAGCGTCCCTGGATCGCAGACGCGACGCGTCGGTCTGCGCCCCCCTCGGAACAGGAGGCGGCGGAACTGCTCCAGGCCCTGCAGGTTCTGTCCGGGTCTCTGCGAGCGCTGTCGGGGGCCCGGCTCAAGCGGACCGGAGAGGAACTCGAGACCCTGCTTCGCTCGGCCGCTCCGGAAAACTGGACCGCATTGTGCCGGTTCCTGATCGCGAATGAGACCTATCTGTTCCACGAGCGGGTGAAGACGCTGGAGCGCTCCATCGGCGAGTTGGATGATGCCTCGCGGGCCTTTCTGGAATCGTTTGACAGGACCTACGGCATGGTACTCGGCAGCGCTCTCCGCCTCTCGTCACGGCGTGTCTGGGAGGCCTGGCAGAATCTGCTCGACTGCTTTCTGCGCTGGTCCCGAGAAGCCGGGGTAAGGGAGTTGGGGGTCCTGAGCTTCGACGACATGATCCGGCGCTGCGTCCGACTGCTGGTCGAGCACCCGGCGGTGCGTCGTGCCGAGCGGAAGCGGATCGGGGCCCTGCTGGTGGATGAGTTCCAGGACACCGACCCCTTGCAGCTCGAGCTGCTGAGCTTGCTCCTGGACAACTCCGATGACCCCGACCACGAAGTACTGGGCTTCTTCGTCGGCGACGACAAGCAGTCCATCTATCGCTTCCGGGGTGCCGACGTCGATTCTGTGGTGGGTTTCTGCAGGCACTTTCCGAAGCGCTTTCGCAGCCGTCGTCCGCGACGCGAGTTCCACCTCCAGACGAGCTTTCGCAGTGACCCGGGCATTCTCGATTTCGTCAACGGGTTCTTCGAGGATCCTCTGGACCTGGCCCGAGGGAGTGCGCTGCTGCAGCCTTTCCGCGAAGCCGGCGGTCATCAGCCGGAGTGGATGGTGCTCGCGGGTTCCGGCCCGGGTGGGGTCATGAACGCCGTCGAGGCGCGCCAGGCCGCGGCCCAGGCCGCTCTCCAGGTGATCCGGGAACATCTCCGCTCGGGATGCCAATTCCGTGACATCCTCGTGCTGGCGCGCGACGGCTGGGAGCTGAACGCCGTGCTGCCGGTCCTCAATCGGGCCGGGATTCCCGTCGTCTCTCTGGGAACCAAGACCTTCTTCCGCCACCCGGAAGTCCTTGACACCCTGAATCTCCTCATCGCCCTGCACCATCCTCAGGACAGCCTGGCTGCGGCTGCCGTGTTGCGGAGTCCCCTCGTAATGCTCGACGATCCCACGATCGATCACCTCATCCGTGAGGTCGGGGCGGCGGCGCTGTTCTTCGGAGACGGAAGATTGTCCGAGGAGATTCCGCTTGCCCCCCGACGACGGATCGAACGGCTTCGCAGCCTGGCTCACCTGCGTCGGGAGACCGACATTGCCGACTGGTTGGCGGAGGTCCGCAGTTTCATTCCCATGTTCGCCTATCTGGACTCGAGCGACTTCGAGGGGCGAGCCCTGGCCAGGATCGACCGGGTCCTCGATGCCTTTCGCAAGGAATGCGTCGACGGTGCCGCGGCGCCGCCTGCCTGGCTGTGGGCCCAGCGACAACGCGCCGACCGGGCCGATGCCTGGGATGCAGAGCTGGGAGAAGACGTGGCCCTGGCCGATGAGACCATCGACGCCGTGCGGGTCATGACGATTCACAAAGCCAAGGGTCTCGAGGGCAGGATCGTGATCGTCCTCGACTGGGGTGCCCTCCTGCAGGCCTGCTTCAACGGCCGACGAGGCAGGAGCGACCGAGACTGCTGCCTGGAACAGACCGACCCCGACGGGCGTCCGGTTCGGGAGATGAGGCTGGGCTGGGGTGCACTCGAGTTTCGAACGCCCGACTACCTTGAGGCGGCGCAGCGGGAACGGCAGCTCTCCCTGCAGGAAGCCCGACGGCTGGCCTACGTGGCGGCGACCCGGGCGCGGGACAGGCTGGTTCTACTGCAGCCCGTGAGGAGAGAGACGGAAGCTCTGTCGGCGCACCTCGAAGCAGCCCGGCAAGCCGGTCTCGTCCGCGTGTGCCAGCCGGAACCAGCTCCAATCGAACCGGTGCAGGCTCCGCCGGCCGGTGCCGACCTCGACGAGACGGCCTACCGCAGGATCTGGGAATCCCGACTGGCAGAGACGACCTTGCCCGGGCCCAGGCTGCTCGTGACGCCGACAGCTTCGGAACTGGACCTCTCCCGCGGCGATGGAGAGGAATCGGAGAGGTGGCGAGCCTCGAGACAAGGCGATGCGGACGGGGAAGGCCTGGTCATCGGCGCGCTCGTCCATGAATATCTGGAACGAGGTATCCACCTGGCGACTTTCGATTACGCTCTGCTGAGGTCGGTGGCCTTTGAGACGGGTCTCCAAGATGGCATGACCGTCCTGGAAACAGCGCGGGCGATTCTGGAACGGTTCTTTGACGGGTCCCTGCTCGATGCCGCCGGTCAATCTCTTATCGAGCGGGTCAGGACGGGGAGGATTCGGGGCCGTGAGGTCCCGGTTTATCTTCACGAGGCCGGCCGCCGATGGCACGGCGTCATCGATCTCGTGCTCGAGGAGCAGGATGGAATCGTCGGCGTTGACTACAAGACCAGCCGACCCGCCGATCCGATGCCCGACTCCTATGTGAGGCAGCAAGAACTGTACACGGCAGCACTCGAGCGCGTGGTTCCCGATCTGCCGGTCCGTTTCGAATTCTGGTGGCTGAGATAAAAAGAGCAGGCCTGCTCTTGCGGACGTCCCGGGCTCGGGCCGTCGGCAGGTCAAAACGCGTCAAAGTGTGGGTGGCCTCTGTGGGACCGTCCCGCAATTGACAACTCTTGCCCCATGGACAATCTGGAAGGTCGTTCTATTTGCGGTCGTGCTGCCAGAGGATGTCGGGCTGGCCCGCTTCTTTGTTGATTGCCCGGGCCATCACGAAGAGGAGATCGGAGAGCCGGTTCAGGTACTTGACGGAGGCCGGATTGACCGAGTCTTGGTGGGTGAGCGTGACGAGCCGCCGTTCGGCCCGCCGGCACACCGTCCTCGCGAGATGACACACGGCCGCGGCTTGCGTGCCGCCCGGCAGGATGAATTCCTCGAGCGGCGAGAGGCCGGCATTCAAATCATCGAGCCATTGCTCGAGCTCCGTCACGTGGTCATCGGAGATCGCCGAGTTCCCGGGGATGGACAATTCGCCCCCGAGGTCGAACAGCCGATGCTGGATGGCGAGCAGGGGCTCCTCCAGCGCATCGGGGACTCCGGTGGCCAGCAGCAGACCCATGACGCTGTTCAGTTCGTCGACGGTGCCGTAGCACTCGACCCGGCCGCTGTCCTTGGGGACGCGGGTGCCCTCTCCCAGTCCCGTCATTCCCTGGTCTCCGGTTCTCGTATAGATCCTTGACAAGCGAAACCCCATGAGGCACTCCTTTCCTTCCGTTCAGTATCCTACACACCTGGTTTCCCAGCGAAGGCTGCCGATCCAGCGAATCTCCAGCTGCGGGATCTCCAACGAATCTCGCCAATTTCGCGAACTCGGGGTGCGGGGGGCCAACGAATCTCGCCGATTTCGCGAATCTTGGATGGGCACGTGCCAGCGAATCTCGCCAATTTCGCGAACTCGGGGTGCGGGTGGGCCAGCGAATCCTGCCAATTTCGCGGATCAGGGAAGGCGGGCGGGCCAACGGATTGCGGCCATCCAGGGAATCAGGGTCCGGCCTGGCCAACCTATCCGGCACATCCGGCGATGGCGACGCGCTGGGTCGGATTCTTGAGCTACGGCAAAACGCTCGATGTGGAATCAGCTGTGAGGGTCCAGAAACAGGATTCGGCCGGTCCCGGGATCAATCGCCGCGACCGCCTGGTGGACTCCACCTGCAGCGGGTCCGGTTGCGTAGACGAACCATGCGGTGCCGCCGACGGGGGTTTCCAGCCAGCCCTGTGTTTCGATCGCTGAAAGTTCCGCGTCCATGCCAACGGAGAAGCTCGCCAGGTTCGCCACAAACGGTCGGTGAGTCTCTATGTGCTCGCGACCGACGATCGGGGCCCAGACGGCCTCGAAAATGCGCAACGCCGTTTCCTCGTCGGGAACGACGGGGAGCAGCTTGAGAAATGCCGACCTTCTCCTTCGCGCGGTTTCGGGCGCAACGGGTGAAGCCGGGGCCAGTTGTTCGACGGCCTGGCGGACAGTTCGGAGCTGGAGGCCGTGACGGTGGAGAGTAGACGTTGCGAGGCACCCCCCGAGGTGAAGCAGGCCGAGCAGGAGGTGCCCCGTACCAATCTCGTCATGGCAGAGGCGATCGGCCTCCGCAGCCGCAAAGGAGAACACGCGTCGGGCGGACTCACTCATTGGCATGTCGACCGAGCGAGGGAGCTTCGTCTCGCCCCAGTCGACCCGTTCTTCGATCTCCCTCCGGACGGCCCGGACGGAATCACCCATCGGGAGCAGACCTTCGACGAGGCCCGGGTCCTGCTGAAGCAGTCCAAGCAGCAGGTGATCGGGCTCGAGCACCGTGCCGCCCCACAGGCTGGCCGCATCGCGAGCGGACGAAACGACGAGTCCTGCCTCTTCTGTCAGCCTCTCAAACATGTCGAGCAGTTTCCCTTCTTCCTCAATGCCGTCCCGGCCGAGCCCGCTTAGGGGAGCGGATCGATATCCAGGATTTCAGCGGTCAGCATCGAAATCCTGGCGACGAGTTGTTCGCGGTCGCCGCGTTCGGAAACCGTGCCACGAACCGTCCAGACGGGGACCTCGAGCCCAGTCTGAAAGGGCTTCTGGCTCTCCACGACGTTACGGCCGAAAATCGGAATCCAGACGGCCTCTGCGATCCGCTTCGCGGTCTCCTCATTCGGGACAAGTGGTCCGAGAGACTTCCGCATCCTTCCGGTCGTGGGACCGGCGTCGCGGCCGGCCGTCGATGGCTTCAGGACTTCCAGCCGAACCGCTGACAGCTCCAGGCCGTGGCTGCCCAGGATCTGTGCGGCGGCACCATCGGTGACACGGAGCAGTCCGAGCAGGATGTGGGCGGAGTCGATCCAGTCGTGCAGGAGATGGTCTGCCTCTTCGGAGGCGAAGGCCAGGGCCCTTTTGGTGTCATCGGACAACGGCATCTCGACCGAGGTCGAGGCCTTTGGCTGGTCGGTGCGGTGCTGTTCCTCGATCTCCACTCTGAGGCCCTGAACCGAGTCGTAGGAAGAGAGCAGCCTCTCCATCAGGGCCGGATCCTCCCGCAACAGACCGAGCAGCAGATGCTCCGTTTCGATCGATCTTCCCCCCAGTTGGCTTGCCTCGTAGCGGGCGAAGAAGACGACTCTCCTGGCTCTCTGCGAGTACCGTTCAAACAACCTCGAGGCTCCTCTGGAGAACGAAACAGTCGAAGGGGCCGTCGGCGGATACGTGCTTCCCCTTCTCCCACAGATCTAGGCAAATTAGATCAGCGATGTATGAAAGTCAAATCAATTCCTGCAAGGGCAGGCAGTTCGAGCCGAAACCTCGCTCCAGTGTGGGCGGCGGCCTCCGATCGGTGTGCACCCGCTGGAGAGAGGTCTCGGCAGCCTGATCTCACGCCAAGCCGCCAAGTACGCCACGCCGCAAGGAGATTCTTTGTGGCTGGCGGCTTTGCGTCCTTCTTTGCGCCGTTGCGTGGAACCAACCCGCCGTGCATTCGCCTGCCTGCCAGCGTCCGATCCAACAAAGCCCTTACCATCTGGGCAACCCGCCTTCGCACTTCGCACTTCGCACTTCGGCGTTGGGCCTTCGCCGTTCGGCCCGGAGAACGGGAGCGCGGGAGGACGGGATGCCGCTCCGTATTTCAGAACCCGAACGAAGTGAGGCGCCCCGCGCCGGGGCCGGAGAACGGGAGGACGGGTCTCGCGAGGGAGGGTGGGAACCGCATCAGAGCGATTTGGGCAACACGCCCCCGGAACTCGAAACCCGGAACTCAGTATCCGTTCCTCCCGACCACAAATCTGGCGTCAGACGAGACGATCGAGGTGATGACCCAGATGGCGCAAGTAGTCTTCGATCACGAACCGCAACGTCACCGGATTGTCTGCTCCAATGCTGCACGGATTCTCCAGGACGCTTTCGGGTAGACCTTCGATCACCCGGGCCAGGTGGAGATTGTAGTGCACGAACAACTCGACGAGCTGGATCCAGTCCGCGTCGTTATAGCGCTGAACCTCGACCCACTGATTCTGCTGATAGGGCGGAAAGTCGAGTGCGATGTTCTGGGCGCCTCGCACGATGCGCTGGTGATTGTTGGCGGCGGAATCAATGAGGTGACCGAGCATCTCCTTCTTCGACCAGCGGTCGAGGCCCGGTTTCTCGCGGGCAACCTCCGGAGGAGTTTTCAGCAACATCGGTTTGGCTGAAGCGATCATCTGACGGATCTTGGCCGAAATGGTCATCATGGCGGGCTCCTTGGGCATCTTCCCGGGATCGTGCGCCCCCCGGGTCGCCTTCGAGCGAGATCATACAACGAACCGGTGTCGGTGGCGCGGGACTCTTGCGAAATGTCGATGCCTGTCCGATTCTTAAGCCCATCGATGATGGAGCAGCGAGTTCATCGGCGGAACGGGCGCAGCGCTGTGGAGCGACTGCTCGGAGTCGTCACTGAGGTCCGCGGGGGTGAAGGCAGGACGGCTCTTCTGATGACGCTCAACATCTTCCTGATCCTGGCGGCCTACTATCTCCTCAAGCCGCTACGGGAAGGGTTCATGAGCCGGATCTCAGGCTGGCAGGAACTGACCAGTTACCTCTCGGCGGCCATGGCCCTTCTGCTCATCCCCATTGTCAAAGCCTACGGCGAAGTGGCGAGACGGTACGCGAGGCGGACGCTGATCAGCGTGGTAACGGCGTTCTTCATCTCCAATCTGGTGATCTTCTACTTCCTTCTGCAATTCGACGTGCACTACCTTGGGATCGTTTACTACGTGTGGCTGGGGATCTTCAACAACATGGTGATCGCTCAATTCTGGGCCTATGGGAACGACATCTACAGCCCGGATCAGGGGAAGCGGTTGTTCCCGATGATCCAGTTCGGCGGTTCCCTGGGTGCCATCGTGGGACCCGCGCTGGCCTCCCGGACGGCCCACCTCTCGACGGGGACCCTCCTGCTCCTGGCCGGATTCATCCTGGTTCTGTGTATCGGAATGACGAACTGGATCGACCTGCGGCCCGGGAGGGCCAGGTCTGCGGAGGAGACCAGGAAGGCCCGGGAGCCACTGGGTGCCGAAGGGGGTTTCCAGCTCGTCTGGAGGCACCGGTACCTCCTGCTTCTGGCCCTGCTGATCCTGGTGCTGAACTGGGTGAACAGCAACGGGGAGTACATTCTCCGCCGCATCGTCGGGGGAGCTGCCGAGCAGAGTGCCGCTGCCGCGGGGCTAACGCCGGCGAGCCAGGAAGGTGCGCTGGCGATCGAGACCTTCATCCGCTATTTCTACGCGGATTTCCAGTTCTGGCAGAATCTCCTGGTACTGGTGATCCAGGCGTTCGTCGTCTCCCGCATCCTCAGATTCCTTGGAGTGCGGAGATCCGTTTTCATTCCGGCGCTTCTGGCCCTGTGCGGTTACGGATTCATGGCCTTCCTGCCGATACTGGTCATCGTCCGGTCCGTGAAGATCCTGGAGAATGCCGACGATTATTCGCTGATGAACACACTGCGCGCCGCCCTTTTCCTGCCCACGACGCGCGAGATGAAATACAAAGCGAAACAGGCGATCGATACCTTTTTCGTGCGTGTCGGAGACGTTGCCCACGCCGGAACGGTTGCCGTCGGCAGCATTCTCGCCGTCACTGCGCAAGGGTTCGCGCAGCTGACGCTCTGCCTGGTCCTGGTCTGGCTCGGGCTGGCCTGGTTGCTGGCCCGCGAGCACCGGAAGCTCCTCCCCGAAGACGAAAAGCCCTAAAGTCGCCCCGCGGCCTCACCGAAGCATATGAGGGACTCTGTGTCGGTGTGCGAAGGGGAGGTTCCGCAACCGGATCGGACGAAATGCTGCTCTTGATTCTGCTGCTGTCTTTGTTGACGGTGTCCACCGCCGCCGGCCAGGAGTTGGCCGTCGTTCACTACGGCATCCGCGAAGGTCTTCCTTCTGCCTACATTACCTGCCTGGCCCAGGATCCCGATGGCCGACTCTGGATCGGCCATTCGCTTGGAGTGTCCCGTTACGATGGGCGGGAATTCCGGACCTGGACGCCCGAACAGGGTCTGCTCAAAGTCAGCCCCAGCTCGGTCCTGGCAACCGACGATGGTCGGATCTGGGTGGCCTTTCCACAGCAGGGGCTCCAGTTCATCGACCGAGATGGAGCGGTGCACACGGTGCCCGATCCCGCACGGATTCTCGTCCGGGATCATGCCGCCTTTCTCTACCGTCTGGGCGACGATTCGGTGCTCCTCGCCGGACACAAAGGCTATTACCGAGTGGCCCCGGATTCGGTGAGCGGGCCCATCTACCCTTTGGCGGATCACTCCGGATACGTCACGACCATTCTGGAGGGAGCGGCCGGACAGGCGCGTCTGTTCGCCACCGAAGACGGAGTCTATCGGCTTCGGGAAGGACGCTTCGAGCGGTTACCCCTCCCTTATCGTCAGATGGGGTCGAACCACGTGTCGGTCATGGCCTTCGGGCCCGGAGGGGAGCTGTGGACACTCGACGGCGAAGGGGTCCTCCTGAGATGGAATTCAGAGAAGGACTACACAATCTGGCACATCCGGCAGAACGAACGGCGCCTGTATCCCTATCGCATGTTGGTCGACCCGGAGGGAACCGTCTGGGTGGCCAGCGGCCAGGGACTGCTGCGCTTCCGGGACGGTCGGTTGAAGGTATTCTCCGAGGATGCGGGGCTCTCGAATTCCTTCATCATCGATCTGCTGATCGATCGGGACGGAATCTTCTGGATGGCGACCGAGAGCGGACTGGACAAGATCAGCTCATTTGCCTTTCGCAATTTCCGTCACGAGAGGAATCTGCCCGTCAACTCGGTCTGGACGATCGAAGAAGTCCCCAATGGCGATATCTGGCTCGGCACCAATTCCGGAATCGTCGTCGTCGACCCGAACTGGCACACCCGGCTCTGGACCGCCGAGGACGGGCTCCCCGAAGAGAGCGTAGTCCACATCAAAGCTGCTCCTGACGGTGATGTGTGGGTCCTCGGCTACAGTGGTCTCTACCGCTGGAACGGGCACCGTTTCATTCGCTATCCCCAGAAGATCCTGGCGGATCTGAATCTCTACGAGGTGCTTCCGCTATCCGACCACGAAGTTTGGGTCTGCACGTCCGGCGGCGTCTATCGCCTCGATCCACGGACCAACCGCCTCGAGCGCCATCCGCTCAACGATCAGATCGACGGCTCGAGGATGATCGCCCGGGCCATTCGCTCTCGTGCCGGCGGCGTCTGGCTGTTGGGGCCGGAGCTGTATCACTGGCAACCTTCCGGCGAGCTCCACAAAGTGGAGTTCCCTCCCGAGTGGAACGTCACCTCGGTCCGTAACCTGCGTGAGGACGAGGGGGGGCGCATGATGATCCTGACGGATCGGGGGCTTGCCGTCCTGGAGAACGGCGGCTGGAAGTTGCATGGCGGTCCATCGGGGAAGCAGCTCTTCGATCTTGTCGAAACTTCTGACGGAGACGTCTGGTTGGGATGCAATGGAGGGATTGCGAGGTTCGACGGAAACCGTTTCCACGACTACAGCTACTATGACGGGGTGGCCCTCAGCGAGTGCAATACAGGTGCGGCGCTGCAGGACAGCCGTGGCGTCATCTGGCTGGGAGGCGTCGATGTCAGCCTGGTATTTCCCGGGCTGATGCGACCTCCGCCGCAGGCGATACCGATCGTCACGAGAGTCAGCGTAGACGGACAGGAAAGGAATCTCCGCGACACCCTGGAGGTGCTGTCGAGCGTGCGCAGGCTCGACATCCGCTTCGCGGCTCCCAGTTTCTGGAACGAGCAGGAACAGTCCTTCCGATATCGACTCGAGGGGTTGGAGACCCAATGGTCGGTGCCGGGCGGTGAAGCGTTCGCTCGCTACGCGGGACTGTCCCCGGGGGACTATCGCTTCGCACTGCAGTGTCGCCCCAAGAACGGCGAGTGGAAGAGCGTCGCCACTCCACTCAGGATCGTTGTCGAACCCACCTGGTGGCAGACTGTCTACGCGCAGATGCTGTTTGTGGTCGGTCTGATCGTGTGTGGCTTCTTCATCGGTTACGTTCGCATCCGGCGATTGACAGCGTACCAGTCAAAGCTGCAGCGTCTCGTTGACGAGCAAACCGAAGAAATCAAGAAACAGCGCGATCTCATGGCCCTGCAAGCCACGACCGATGAACTGACCGGCCTCCCCAACCGACGTAAATGCACGGAGTCCCTTCAGAGTGAATTGGCTCGCAGCCGGAGAAGCGGTCTCCCCTTCGCCGTCTTCCTGTTCGACATCGATTTTTTCAAGACGATCAATGACACGAACGGACACGCCGCCGGAGACGAGGTGCTTCATCTGATCGCCCGGGTCGGCAGGAGAGCCGTTCGTGAGACCGACACCCTCGGCCGCTGGGGTGGTGATGAGTTCATTTTGCTGATGCCCGAGACGGACCGTGAACAGGCCCTGGTGGTCTGCCGGCGACTCAAGGCTTCCATTGAACGGGAAGGTGTGACCAGCCGGAACGGCATCACCATCAAGATCACCATTTCGGGCGGGATCGCCACACACACAATGGACATCTCTCCCGAGCCTCCATCGGGTGGACAGATCGTCCGGGCCGCAGATGAAGCCCTCTACCGCGCGAAACAATCCGGGCGCAGCCGGATCATTCCCGCCTCGGTCTGAAGTTGTCGTACGGCCCGCAGCAGCGAAGGTCCTAATCCGCAAACTCACTTCTTGACAGCACTCCGACCCTGGAACTACGCTCAACGTCAACGTACCGTCGTCAGCGAGGAACCGGTTGCCCGCCGCTAGCGCGGGTTTTCGGTCATCGGTGCGGCAGAGCGCACAACTTGAGAGGTGATCACCAGTGAAGGATGATGCAGGGCGTGTGAATCGAAGGAAGTTCGTCGGTTCCATCGCGGCCGCGGCGGCCGCTGTCGGATTGAGCGGGGGCTCGTCCGCGGGGGCATCTGAGAAGGACCTTCCCATTGGTCTCCAGCTGTACACCGTCCGAGAGCAATGTGAGGCCGATTTCAAAGGGACTCTGCAGAGGGTTGCCAAGCTCGGCTACCGGCATTTTGAATTCGCAGGATACGGAGGACTGCAGGCCGCGGAGCTGTCGGACTTCCTCAGGCAGATCGGCGCCGATGCCTGCGGAACTCACGTGGGCTTCGAAGACGCTGAGAAGGACCCGACGGCGATCATCCGGTATTGTCGGGAACTGGGGGTCCCCTACGTCGTTGCGCCATCGATGCCGGAGGGGCTGCGCACTGGAAGCACCGAGGAGATCGTCCGGTTTGCCCGTGAATTGAATGCCCTGGGCCGTCCGGTCAAGGATGGGGGCATGCAGTTGTGCTACCACAACCACTCTTTCGAATTCCAGAAGCGGGAGGGGAAGACCATCTACGAGATCATCTTCTCGACAGCCGACCCGGAGCTCGTCAAGGCGGAAGTGGATGTGGCCTGGGTCTACCATGCCGGTGTCGATCCGGTGGAATTGCTCGACCGCTGGGGCGACCGCATTCGGCTGCTGCACATGAAGGACATCGACGCCGCTGGGAACCTGGCGCCGGTCGGTGCGGGAGTGATCGACATGCCGGCCGTCGTCGCCAAGGCGAAGCAGATCGGCGTCGACTGGTACATCGTCGAACAGGACGTTCCACGGGAGGGCCGGGACATCTTCGATGAAATCACCCTCAGCCACCGGAACATGGTGAAGCTTCTGGGCTCTGAGAGCTGAGGCCCGCGATTCAGGATTTGAGATTTACGATTTGAGATTTACGATTTGGAGGCGTGAAGGCGATTCTCTAAAGAACGTCCAACCCTCCTCCAAATCGTAAATCGTAAATCTCAGATCTCAAATCTCAAGTCATTGCCCCGGTTGGCCTTCGATGGTGGACAGGTACTCGCCGCGGGCGTCTCCGAAGATGGCGTAGCTGACCACCCGGCCGTTCGTGACGACCCGGAGGTGGCCCTTGACCTGCTCGAAGTTCGTGCCGAAGAAGGTCGAACTGGACAGCAGATCGATTCGGCGACTGTCGGGCTCGAGCTCGAAAGTCTTCGAAGCCGCCAGCCGGCCGTCGGCGTCATAGGCGTCCACCGTCACCGACTCCGTCTGGTCGGTGGGATTGAGGATGGCCAGGCCGGTGAAGATCGACCCGTCGGAGGTCTGGGCGATCTGCGGGAAGACCGTCTGGGAGTAGCCTTCGGCGACCATGGGCACGGAGGTGGCCGACTTGCCGGCAAAGCCGCTGAAGTCGACGTTGGCCACCAGGGGCGCCGTCCCCGCCGTCACCACTTCGACGGCCCCCGCCAGCAGGTGGTCCGGCTTGTGGTTGCCCAGGCCGAAGACCTCCGCGGCCGGCACCAGCTTGAGCTGGCCCGCTTCCAGGGTGAAGGTCTGTTCGGTCATCACGGCCCCCGCATCGTCGTAGACGCGGACGGTGGCGTCTTCGGCCGTCTCGCCCGCATTCAGGATGCGCAGGACCGACGTGCCGCCGTCGGTGTCGAGGAAGAAGTGGGGCGCCACCAGCCGGCCGGCCGCCACCGCCTGCCGTGCCGAACCGGAGGACAGATTCTTCTGGCTGGCCAGGACCTCGTAGCCCGAGACCGGCACGTCGGAGGTCACGTGGACGTAGCCTTCACTGAGGGCGCCCTTGGCACCGAAGATCTCCGTGGCCGTGCCCATGAAGGAACCGCCCGGAGCCACCAGGGCAAAGATCTTATTGACCAGGCGGCCGTCGGTCCGGAACAGCTCCAGGGTGAGGAAGGCCGAGGAGTCGTCGGAGGGATTCATCATCTGGATCAGGGTGGCCTCGGTCGAGCCCTGGCGCAGGGCCGGGAAGTAGAGGGAGTTGGCCACTTCCAGCTGGGCGCCCACGCCGTCGAGGCGGCGGGCGTTCAGGTCGCCCACCATGAAGAAGCCCTGCAGGCGTCCGCTGTCTCCCGCCACTTTGAGCGAGATGGAGTCGGGCGTCAGCACCGACAGCTCGCTGGTCAGGAAGGCCGTCTGTCCCTTGGGCGGCAACGGCGCCGCCAGTTGCTGCCGGGCCAGCCCGCTGCCCGTCCGGCTGCGGCTTTCCACCGAGACATTCTCCTAGTCGGAATCCGGGATTGAGGAGACCGACGCCCGATGTAGGTGTTGCTGAAAGTAGGTCGAAGCCCCCGTGTCGACCCGGACGGGGAAGAAGAGGGATTCCGTCTGAGCCGCGACGTCGGTCACCTGGACGGTGACCTGGGCGCTGCGGGTCTCCTGGCCGTCGGTCACCTGATAGGTGAAGCTGTCGGCGCCCACGTAGCCCGTCTGGGGCGTGTAGCGCAGCTGCTCGGTGCCTTCGACGACCGCCGTCCCGTGCGTCGGGGGGCTCACCGAGGCGATCGTGAGCGTGTCCCCGTCGACGTCCGTGTCGTTCGACAGCACCGAGACCAGCGCCGACGTGTCCTTGAGTACCGTCAGCGTGTCGGCCGCCGGCACCGGCGCGTCATTGACCGACGTCACCGTCACCGTCACCTGGGCCGAGGCCGTCCCGCCCTGCCCGTCGCTGATGGTGTAGGCGAAGCTGTCCGCGCCGTGGTAGTCGGCCGCCGGCGTGTAGCGCACCGCTGCGCTCTGGATCACCGCCGTGCCGTGGGCCGGCGTCGTCAGCGACGCGATCGTCAGCGTGTCCCCGTCCTCGTCCGTGTCGTTCGACAGCACCGCCACCGTGGCCGCCGTGTCTTCGGCCAGCGTCACCGCATCGTCCTGGGCCACCGGATCCGTATTGCTGTCCGCCGTCACCGTCACCGTCACCTGGGCCGAGGCCGTCCCGCCCTGACCGTCGCTGATGGTGTAGGAGAAGGAGTCCGTCCCGCCCCGGAAGTTCGCCCGCGGCGTGTAGGTCACGGTCTGTCCCGACGGGATCGTCACCGTGCCGTGGGGCGCATTGCCCACCGCCGTCACCGTCGAGCGTATCGCCGTCCTCATCCGTGTCGTTCGACAGCACCGACACCGTCACCGCCTGGCCCACGGCCGTCGTCGCCGCATCGTCGACCGCCACCGGCGGATGGTTCACCGCACCGATGGTCACCGTCACCGGGGCCGAGGCCGTGCCCCCGTTGCCGTCACTGACCGTGTAGCTGAACAGGTCCGTTCCCGCGTAGTTCGCCGCCGGCGTATAGCGCACCGTCACGCCGTCGACGATCGCCGCCGTGCCGTGCGAGGGCTGGGTCAGACTCGTCACCTCCAGCACGTCGCCGTCGGCGTCCGTGTCGTTCGACAGCACCGACACCGTCACCGCCTGGTTCTCCTGGGTCTCGGCCGCATCCGCCGCCGCCACCGGCCGGTCGTTGACCGACGTCACCGTCACCGCCACCGTCGCCGTCGCCGTGCCTCCGTTGCCGTCGCTGATGGTGTACGTGAAGCTGTCCGGGCCGTGGTAGTTGGCCGCCGGCGTGTAGCGCACCGCCGTCGCCCCTTCCCGCGCCGACACGCCGTGCGCCGGCTGCGTCACCGACACCACCTCGAGCGGATCCCCGTCCGCATCCGTGTCGTTGGCCACGACCGCGACCACCACCGCCTGGTCTTCCGGCGTCGTCGCCACGTCGGCGTTGGCCACGGGCGCGTCGCTCGTCGGCGTCACCGTCACCGTCACCTGCGCGTTGTCGCTGCCCCCCTGACCGTCACTGACCGTGTAGCTGAACGTGTCGCTGCCCTGGTAGTTGGCCGCCGGCGTATAGGTCACCGTCTGGTCCGCATTGCGCACCGCCGTCCCGTGGGCCGGCGTCCCCACGCTGAGCACCGTCAGCGTGTCTCCGTCCGCATCCGTGTCGTTGGCCACGACGGCGATCACCACCGCCTGCTCTTCGGCCGTCGTCGCCGTGTCGTTTTGGGCCACCGGCAGATCGTTGACCGACGTCACCGTCACCGTCACCTGCGCGCTGTCGCTGCCGCCCCGTCCGTCACTGACCGTGTAGGAGAAGCCGTCCGAGCCGTGGAAGTTGGCCGCCGGCGTGTAGCGCACGGCGCCGTTCTGGATCACCGCCGTGCCGTGGCCCGGCGTCGTCACCGAGGCGATCGTCAGCGTGTCCCCGTCCGCATCCGTGTCGTTCGACAGCACCTGCACCGTGATCGAGGTGTCTTCCTGCAGCGTCACCGCGTCGTTTCGGGCCACCGGCACGTCGTTGACCGACGTCACCGTCACCGTCACCGTGGCCGACGACGTTCCGCCGTGCCCGTCACTGACGGCATAGGTGAAGCTGTCCGAGCCGTGGTAGTTGGCCGCCGGCGTATAGGTCACCGTCTGCCCGCCGTTGACCGCCGTCGTCCCGTGCGCCGGCTGCGACGCCGTCGTCACCTGGAGCGCGTCGCCGTCGGGGTCCGTATCGTTGGAGAGGACCGATATCACCACCGCCTGCTCTTCCGCGGTCGTCGCCGTGTCGTTCGCGGCCGTGGGGAAGTCGTTGACCGCCGTCACCGTCACCGTCACCGTGGCCGAGGCCGTGCCGCCGTTCCCGTCGCTGATCGAGTACGTGAAGCTGTCCGAACCGTGGTAGTTGGCCGAAGGCGTGTAGCGCACGCTCGAGGCCGAGACGACCGCGGTCTGTCCGTGGGAGGCCGGGCCGACCTGGCTGACCGACAGGCTGTCGCCGTCGGCATCCGAGTCGTTGGCCGTCACGTTGATCACGACGGCCGCGTCTTCCTGGGTCGTGGCGCTGTCGGCGGAAGCCACCGGCGACGCGTTGCTGCTCTGCGTGACCGTGACCGTCACCGTGGCCGAGGCCGTGCCGCCGTGGCCGTCGCTGACGGTATAGCTGAAGCTGTCCGAGCCCGCGTAGCCGGTCTGGGGCGTGTAGCGCACCGTGGTCGTGCTCGCCACCGCCGCACTGCCGTGGGCCGGCTGGGTGACCGAGGTGACCGTCAGACTGTCGCCGTCGACATCGGAGTCGTTGCCGAGGACCGAGACGGTCACCGCCGCCACGTCCGTCGTCGAGGCCGAATCGGCTACGGCCGTGGGCGCGTCGTTGACCGACGCCACCGTCACCGTCACCGTGGCCGAGGCCGTGCCGCCGTTCCCGTCGCTGATCGAGTACGTGAAGCTGTCCGAGCCGTGGTAGTTGGCCGCCGGCGTGTAGCGCACGCTCGAGGCCGAGACGACCGCGGTCTGACCGTGGGAGGCCGGGCCGACCTGGCTGACCGACAGGCTGTCGCCGTCGGCATCCGAGTCGTTGGCCGTCACGTTGATCACCACGGCCGTGTCTTCCTGGGTCGTGGCGCTGTCGGCGGAGGCGACCGGCGAAGCGTTGCTGACCTTCGTCACCGTCACGGAAACCGTGGCCGAGGCCGTGCCGCCGTGGCCGTCGCTGATCGAGTACGTGAAGCTGTCCGAACCCTCGTAGCCGGTCTGGGGCGTGTAGCGCACCGTCGTCGTGCTCGCCACCGCCGCACTGCCGTGGGCCGGCTGGGTGACCGAGGTGACCGTCAGACTGTCGCCGTCGACATCGGAGTCGTTGCCGAGGACCGAGACGGTCACCGCCGCCACGTCCGTCGTCGAGGCCGAATCGTTCACGGCCGTGGGCGCGTCGTTGACCGACGCCACCGTCACCGTCACCGTGGCCGAGGCCGTGCCGCCGTTCCCGTCGCTGATCGAGTACGTGAAGCTGTCCGAGCCGTGGTAGTTCGCCGCAGGCGTGTAGCGCACGCTCGAGGCCGAGACGACCGCCGTCTGACCGTGGGAGGCCGTGCCGACCTGGCTGACCGTCAGGCTGTCGCCGTCGGCATCCGAGTCGTTGGCCGTCACGTTGATCACGACGGCCGTGTCTTCCTGAGCTGCACTGCTGTCGTTGGTCGCCACTGGAGCCGTGTTGACGGGACCCTGGATTGAAATCGATCCACCCGATGCCGTGATGGCCAGCGGATCTCCCATGGTTCCCGACGCGATCACGTTGGACAGGCTCAACGCCGTCGAGCCTTGAGCCGCGAGGACCTGGAAAGGAACCGCGATCACCGTTCCGCTTCCCGAAGCAAAGGAACTGCTACCGGCAACGACCACCGAAATCGTACCGGCCTGTGATGCATTGGTGACCATCAAATGATTGACTGTCAGAAGCGTGCCGCGCTGCACTTCTTCATTGAGATCCCCGTCCGCATCCGCATCGACGATGCGTATCGAAGCGGGATCATAGTGCAATTGGAACTGAAGCCCGCCGACTCCATCGCCGTCGTTCAGAGCGACGGTCACCGTCGCCGTTGCGGCGGGAGGTACGGTCTGCGAGGGAATGGTCAGAACGCGCTGCCCCCAGGCCCAGGAGCCCATCAATCCGACGGTCAGGCACAAGGACAGAATGCGGACAAGCGATCGGGTCGTGTTCACTGACATAGGTCACCGTATACAGTCGGGGAGAGTGAGGTTTCCAACTACGAAATTCAGCATGCGAACCGCATCAAGTACGCTGATCTGGCCATCGCCATCTACATCGCCTGCTGTCAGGGAGTTTTCCTGTAATGTCATATTTCCGACAATGTAGTTCTGCATTTGAACCACATCAAGAACGTTGCGCTGCCTGTCCATGTTCACATCGCCTCGACAAATCAGATCGAGTGTGATTGCGTCCGCGAAAACACTCTCCATCCCTCCGGAACTGACTGCCGTCGCGGTATAGTAATAGACCTGTCCGTAGAGCACGTTCGAATCACTGAATGTCAGTGACGAGACGGGTGAACTTGTGATGCGTTGATACTGCGTACCGGAGCCAGTACTTCGGTAGATTTGGTAGCCTGTTACATCCGATGACAGGCTGGGATTCCATTCTAACACCGCTGTAAAGTCCTGTGCTCCCGCGACAGTCACGACGAGAAGGAAGATGAGCAGTCTCAACAACGCAATCATTGTCTGTACTCCAGCGCCTGAGTAACGAAGAAAACGAACGAACGCAGTGGGGAGATTAACATCGGACATGCGGGGAAGGAGTGATGCATATCACAGTAGACAATCAATGGAAAAGCGCTTCTAATCGGTCTGATTTCGACTATGTAATATTAGGATGAGACCTATTACACAATCGGTCAACAGGAGGACGCTCGCCAGGTTGAGGCAGACGATTCAGTTCTGGAAGGATGTGGGCTTGCCCAGGGTCTCTCGGTCGCGCAACCGAACGCACATTCCCTGACGTCAGTCGAGGAACTGTCGGTGCCAGATTTCCAGCGACAGGAGCGCCCCGAGGCGGACTGTGTGATCGACCCGACCTTCGAGATGGTCTGAGACGAGTCTTTTGATTGCGCCGGGCTTGAAGTAGCCGCGCTGCAGCGAGGAGGGCGCGAGGAGCGTCTCCTCGACCCAGCTTCTCAAGACTGTCCGGAACCAGGTGCGATAGTCCTTATAGGGGCGTCTTTCGGGTAGGGAGAGCCACGGGAATCGGGAGTTGTTCAGATGCCACCGAACCATCTTACGCGCACGCAATACGATATCAGAGGCACAAGAGATCATCGGAAGCCCAGTATCGGACACCGGTACTTTGGAGTATCTCGGGAATGACTCTGAGAAGACGGAACGTACAAGGTATCTTTCAAAAAGATACCCCGGCGGCAGCGACAAGGAGAAGTCGAGCAAATCCGCGTCGGCGAATGGAAGTCGCACATCGAGTCGGCTCCGAACAACCTCGACACCGTTTAATGTCATACGTGGGACTCGTTGCGTTAGATCAAAATAGAGTCGCTGAGAGGCCAGCTGTCGATTTCCGGAGCGCATCATGGCTTCCCAATAGCTATCAAGCAGAGAAGTGCCAAGTGCATGATTGAACGAATCCGTTCCCAGTTCGATAAGACCTTCTGAAGTATAGTTTAAGACTCCCTGATAGTCGTGAACTCCCAGATGAACACGTCTTGAATCGGCAGGATCATAGTCTGCCCACATTGGGCGCTGAAGAGCGAATCCGAACATAGCATCGCCAAGGAAGCCCTTGTGTACCGCAGTGACCCGCTGGGAAACGTGGTCCAGGATCGCGAGTGCATGTAGATTGACGAGATTCGCATGACCGTCGGTAATCCGTACGGCGTCCCACGCCTTCCGAAGGAGGAAGTCCGGTTCGAGGGTGTGGAAATGGTGGCTCGTTCCCGCCAGGCGGGACAGCTTGCGACTGATGCGAGCGTCGTCACAGCCGGGGATGCCCCAAGTAAAGGTGTGCAGTTTGGACGGTTCCAGAAAATCGCACAGGTAAGCGAGGAGAAGACGGGAATCCAGACCGCCGCTGAGTAGCAGGCCCATGTCTTCCCCTGCGCTCCCTTCAGCCTGACGACCCACTGCCTGGCGAAGTCGCTCGCAAAGCTCCTCCCGGAGTCCGCGTTCGGGCCGCGGCTCGCAGGCGTCAGGATACTCCAGTCGCCAGTACGGCCGGACGCTCAGGTTCCCGTCAGAGAAGCTCAAGGCCGAGGCCTGGGGCAGTAGCCGGACGGCGGAAAGCAGCGTTCGGTCGTCGAGGAGATGGTCGAACATCAGGAATTGGGCAATGGCCAGGGGATCCGTGGCTCGCGAGAGCTCAGGATCGGCCAGCAGCGCCCGCACGCCCGTAGAGAACAGGAGAGCATCCTTCAGCCGTGCGTAGTAAATGGGAACGAGCCCGAGCCGATCATTGACAATCGTCAGCTTTCTGGTTCGCCCGTCCCAGATCACCGCTACGAAGGCACCATTCAAATGGCGGGCGAACCCTTCTCCGAAGACCTCGTAGAGACATAGCAGCAATTCTTCCCTGCTGTCCGTCCCGAGCACTGCCCCTTTGGCAGCAAGCGCAGCCCTGGGAGCCGTCGCGTCGAAGATATCTCCGGTCATCACGAGGCAGCACGTCCGCTCGGCGTTCCAGACCGGCTGGTTCGTGCGGTGCAGCGCGCGGGGTGTGACTCTTCCCAGCCCCAGGTTCGGATCGGTAAAGAGCTCGGTCTCGTATTCAGACGACTCGGGCTCCAGCGCCCGTGCCATGGCCGCGAGAAACCCCTCGGGCCTTCGCACGGCCTCTTGTGTCACATATCCGACGATGCCTGGCAAGACCCTGACCACCCCTCTGAAGCGTCGCTCGTGAAGATTCGAAGCAACATGCTGCAATAGACGGCAGATGCGCGTCAAGCAACGGCTGGTCGGGATCGAGCGGGCCGGAAGCCCGACGAGACGCCATTCTCAGCGGCTGTCAGGAATCTTTACACACGTGGCAGAACGCCACAACCTATTTACTTGTATGGCGTAGCGCCTTCCGGGTATCATTCGGTGTGCAAATGTGTCAGCTATATTTACACATCTGTCCTGAAGTCCGAGGTGATGGTGGCTCAGAATCCGGATTTGACGCAGGACCGTCGCCCAGAATCGAGTCTACGCGGGCAATGGCATGCTTCTTGCTGCTTCGCCCCACCAAACCAGAACCGGCACATCGTGCAACCCAACCCGGTCGAGAACTTGCGGTCATGGGGTTTTTGTCCTCTTTCCGTGCCGGCGGCCAGACTGTGACGGGGTGGGGAGAGGGGTTTCAGTATCGGACATGCGATTTCGCCTGTAACCGAGGGGCACGGAGTGCCTCTGTTGGCCTGCCTGACATGAAACCACGTTCGACGCTCCACATTTCTGAGCGACCTTTCGTATTGCCTCCAGAATTCCAGGCGATCGGCCCCTGGCGGCGTCACAGAACCCCGGCCCTTTGCCGGAACCTGTTGCCCCGCCCTAACGCCCAATTGCTTGACAGCGAGGAGCCCACATGGGAGATCTAATTCGATCCTCAACTGCCCGTGCGGTGGCGACACCGGTACAGAACGAGGTGCACACCCTACCGCCGCCGTCACCCCTGGATCTGTTCGACATCCGTCGACTCTGGAAGGTCCTGGCGAGAAGGAAGCTGCTGATCGCATTGATTGCGGTCGCCGTGGTGATACCGGTGGCCTTGTACAGCTTCCTGGTCACGCCCACCTATCGTTCCACGGTCTCCATTCAGGTGGATCCCGAGTCGGTGAAAGTCCTTCCCTACAACGGAGTAGCAGATTCCCTGGTCAAGGCCTCACCTGACTTCGAGCTCTACATGAAGACCCAGGATGTGCTGCTGCGAAGCCCCGTCCTGGCCGATCGGGCCCTGAAGGCGGTCAAGAAGGAGTATGGAGAGGGAGAACTTCCCATTGTCGGCTCCGTTTTCACCGACGGCCTGAGCATCGAGAGGGTGTCGAGCAGTCAGATCATCGATCTGGACTATGTCTCGTACGATCCAAAGTTCTCGGCGCTGGCCGCCAACATCGTGGCGGAGGAGTTCATCAAGCTCCATTTCGAGAGGAAGGTCGAGGCGACTCGCAAGGCGACCGATTTCCTCTCTCAGCAGCTCGACAAGCTCAAGAACAATGTGGAAGAGGCTGAAACGGCTCTGATCCGCTATGCCCAGAAGAACAACATTCTGGAGACGAACGAAAACCAGCAGAACGTGATCCGCGAGCGCTTCGGACTGCTGAGCACGGAGGTCTCCCGAACGCAGAACTCCTATCTGGCCACGAAGGCGGAGTATGAGGAACTGCAGGGTGTGACGCTGAACGACTTTCCGGCCAGCATGCGGAGCCCTCAGATCACCTCCATCGAGGCCAACGTACTCTCGGCGGAACAGGAGCTCTCGACCCTCGAAACGCAGTTTGGAGAGAATTGGCCTGATGTCATCAAGAAGAAAAACGAACTGACCATCCTCCGGAAGCAGCTGAACGAGGAGAAGCAGGCCGCCCTGGATCGTGCGCGAAGGGATGCGTGGCTTCGGCTGAAAACCGCCCAGGGGACCTACCAGGCCATTCTTGGGCAGTACAAGGAGCAGGAGGGGCTGGTCCACAAGCTCAACGAAGCGTCGATTTCCTACAATGCCCTGAAGCGAGAGGTCGATGCCAGCGACCAGCTCTACCAGGGTCTTCTCCAGCGTTTAAAGGAAACCGGGGTCAGTACCGGCCTGGAATTCGGCAACATCCACATCACCGATGTCGCCAACGCAAACCCGCTGCCCTACCAGCCCCGCCCCTTCTGGAACATCTCCCTGGCGCTTCTGCTGGGTCTCTCCTCCGGAGCTGCTCTCGCCTTCTTCCTCGATTACCTGGACGACTCCGTCCGTAACCCGGGGGATCTCGAAAGACTTGGCTTGCCCGTCTTGGGATGGATTCCGACACTGCCAACCCTGACTGGAAAGAAAGCCCTCTTGAATCGTGAAAAGTCCATCCGAAGCTCGACGCTTCAGCTCACGAAGACCACCTCTGAGACCTATCCGGTTGCAGGGTCCACGATCGTCGACATGAATGCCCAGGAATCGTACCGATCCCTCTGTGCCTCACTGCTCCTTTCGAAGGCCGAGAAGCCGGCCGCCACGATCCTGATCACCTCGGCTGTCAGTCGTGAGGGCAAAACGACGACGGCCTCCAACGTGGCCGTCACCCTTGCCGAGACGGGAGCCCCGACGCTTCTGATCGACGGCGACTTCCGCAACCCGTCTCTCTCGAGGCGGTTTGGGACGGAAGACGAGAAGGGGCTGAGCGTCTTTCTGGCAGGTGGCGCCCTGGAAGTCCACAACAGTCATATCGCGGCGCTCAGCATCCTGCCGGCTGGTCCCCTGCCGCCGAATCCGGTGGCGCTGTTTACGGCACCTCGCTTCACGGAAGCCATTGCCCGGCTCAAGGAGCGATTCCGCTTCATCATCATCGACAGCCCGCCGATCCTCAGCCTCGCTGAGAGTTCGATTCTGGCCTCCAAAGTGGACGGGGTCATTCTGGTCGTCAAGGCGGCATCGACGCCGACGGAAGTCATCCTTCGGGCCAAGACCCAGCTGGAGCGGGCCGGCGCCTGCATCCTGGGGACGGCGTTCAATCAGATCGATCTGCGAGACCCGGAGTACGCCTACTATTCGAAGTACTACTCGTACGGGTACGGGACTGTCGCTGCGAGCCAATGAGCGTGCTGGCAATTCACAGACCTGGTGAGCCCGGTGCCCAGGCTCCCGGGATCAAGCTCTACCTGAGCAGGCAGGCCGGCAGTCTGCCCCGCTACATCATCGAGCAGTCGGTGATGTCGCTCTTCGGCTGGATTCCCACCGTCCTGGGCATCGGAGTGAGGGCGCTCCTGTATCGCTCGATCCTCCATATGAATGGCCTTGCCGCCATCGAGAAGCGCGTACGAATCCGCTTTGCGAACAATGTCCGTCTTGGCCGGGGCGCCTATCTGGATGAGGGCGTGTACCTGCATGCCTGCCCACAAGGGATCGACATCGGAGACCGCACACTCGTCATGCACGGGAGCGTTCTGCATGTCTACAACTTCCGGGGCCTGCCCCACTCCGGGATCCGCATCGGGAGCGACAGCCTGGTCGGTGAGTACAACGTACTGCGCGGACAGGGAGGCATCACGATCGGGGATCGGGTCTTCACGTCTCCCATGGTTCAGATCCTCGCCGTCAACCACGTCTTCGATGATCCCTCCCGGCCCTTCACGGAACAGGGGATCACTGCGGAAGGAATCACAGTCGAAGACGATGTGTGGATCGGATCGGGGGCGATCCTAACCGATGGGATCCGTGTCGGGAAAGGCTCCGTCGTCGCGGCCGGAGCCGTGGTCTCGAAGGATGTCCCGCCCTATTCGGTAGTGGCGGGAGTTCCGGCTCGAGTGGTCCGTGAAATCAATCAGAACTCGCCGACGAAGGTCCGCGAACAGGTCTTCTACTAAGGAAGAAATCATGATCCAACATGAAGCCCAGAACCGCGCCGATCGAGAGCGGATGCAGCAACTCTCCACGAATCAGAACGGAACTTCTCCGATTCTCTCGGTGGTCATTCCCGCCTTGAATGAGGAGGACGGGATCGCCGAGATCGTCACTCGCATCCTCGATACGGCGCCAGCTCTCGAGAAAGCCGGAATCGGTGAGCTCGAAGTCATCGTCGTCGACGACGGGTCCCAGGACAGGACCTCCGAGATCGTCGAAGGGATGGAAGGCGTCCGCCTGATTCGGCACAGCTCGAATCGTGGCTATGGCGCCGCCATCAAAACGGGGTTCCGTCACGCTCGTGGTGATCTGCTCGCGTTCCTCGACGCCGACGGGACCTATCCTCCGGAACAGTTCCCCGAATTGTGCCGGAAGGTGGTGGAAGCAGGCGCTGATGTGGTCGTGGGTTCGCGGCGCTCCGGTGCGGCCAGCCAGATGCCGATGGTGCGCCGGCTGGGGAACTTCGTCTGGTCCAGCCTCGTGACCGTCATCGGGAACGGTCGCTGCGTCGATCCCGCCAGCGGAATGCGGGTCCTGCGACGGTCGGCTCTGGCCAGCCTGTATCCCCTGCCGGACGGGCTCAATTTCACTCCCGTAATGAGCACGCGCTGCCAGCACGAGAGGTTGAAGGTGGTCGAGCTGCCGATCCCCTATTCCGAACGGCAAGGGCGGTCCAAGCTGAGTGTGGTTCGGGACGGTACGCGCTTCCTGAAGACCATCCTGTGGACGTCCCTGGAATACAATCCGGTCAAGGTTCTGGGTCTGGTAGGCGCATCCTCCTTCGCCCTTTCCGGATTGATCGGGCTGGGACTGATTCTGGCCCGCCTCCAGGGAATCACCACGTTGGGGTACTGGGGTGTGCTGAGTGTCTTCTCCGCCCTCCTTCTCGGAGTCGCCGGGACGAGCATCTACTCACTCGGCGTGACCTTCAATTTCCTGGTCGCCCTGTTCCACCGGAAACCGGTCCGTCAGGGACTCCTGATCGGTCGGGCCTTCAAGCACTCGCTTGAATCCTACTTTGGGGCGGCGGGTATCGCAGCACTGGCGGTCGGTATCGCCCTGGCAACGAGCGCACTGGTGCTGGGTTCGGCGGGCTGGGAACTGTCGCGTCTCTGGCTTTGGCTTCTCGGGAGCGCGCTCTTCATCCTGGTCGGTTTGCAGCTCACTATTTCCTGGGTCGTCGCCCGAGTGCTGCAGGCCCTGGCCGAGCGTGAATCGCTGATTCTGCGGGATCTCGAAGAAGAGACTACAACACCGCCGGCCGTGCAACTCCCCGCGGTGGGTAAGCGATCGATTCCGGGCATTCCGGGGATCTGAATCGGCATTGTCAACAGGAGGTAGACCAGTGGAAAACGAAAAACGCCGCACAGGCAATCAGATCCCGGAGGAGCTTCGGCACAACCTTGGCACGCGCCCGGTGAAACCGCTCCGGTCAATGGGATTCCCCGATGCGGGCTCGGCGGTCAGGGGACTGGGCAGAGAGCGTCCCGAAACGGCGGTCGACGTCCTCCTGGTCAACCCCCCCTCGCCGGACGGCGGCATCTGGATCCGAACACAGCACCGGGTGGGCCGACGCAGTCGCGAGGAGATGATCTGGCCGCAGTGCTCACTGGCCCAGCTCGCAGCAATGCTGACCCCGGACTACAGCGTCGCGGTCGTCGATGCCATTGCCGAGCGGATGACCTGGCAACAATTCGAGGCGATCCTGCGCGAAAGGTCCCCCAAATACTATTTGACTCAGGTCACGGCGCCCACGCTGACCAACGACATGTACGGCGTGATGCTGGCCAAGAGCATCGGGGCGCAGACGATGGCCTTCGGGACCCACGTGACCCCCATGCCCGTCGAGACCATGCGCGATTTTCCGGCACTCGACTTCATTCTGCGAGGCGAGCCGGAGCTGACATTACGGGAGCTTCTGGATGTCTCGGAAGGGAGACAGCTCTCCCAACCGTCCTGGGTACCGGCCCTGCTCAAGAGCGCGGACGCCGCCTGGCAACCGATCGGACAGTCCGGCGACGGCGAACCGGAGTGGGCCCAGATCAAGGGCCTCGTCTGGCGCGACGCCGGGGAAGTCCGGATGAACGAGGACCGTCCCTTCGTCGCGGACCTCAGCGAGTTGCCGCTTCCCCACTACGAGCTCCTCCCCCTGCAGCACTATCGGATGCCCCTGATGAAGGGTCCGTTCTGCTTCGTGGTGACGAGCCGGGGGTGTCCGGCAGGCTGCAAGTACTGCATCAAGCATGTTTCCTACCAGTGGTCGGTGCGGCTCCTTTCGCCCGAGCGAGTGCTGGAGGAGATCCGAATCCTCTACGACAAGGGCATTCGAAACATCCACATGTACGCCGATTTGTTCACGGTGAACCGCGAACAGGTGATGGGTATCTGCGAACTGATCCAGCGCGAGGGCCTCAAGATCAAATGGACCTGCAACAGCCGGGTCGACTTCGTGGATGAAGAGATGCTTCGGGAGATGGGCAAGGCGGGATGCTGGATGATCTCCTGGGGGATTGAAAGCGCGAATGAGCAGATCCTCAGGAAAGCCGCCAAGGGTGCAAATCCGAAGAAAGCCCGGCAGGCGCTCACCTGGGCCCGCAAGGCCGGGATCAAGAACTGGGGATACTTCATCATCGGGCTTCCCGGCGAGACCGTGGAAACCATTCAGGAGACGATCCAGTTCTCCAAGACTCTGCCTTTGGAGTTGGCACTGTTCCACGTGGCCGCCCCCTATCCCGGCACGCCATTCTTCTTCGAGGTCGTCGAGAACGGCTGGTTCAAGAAGGGCACCAAATGGGAAGAAGTGGACATGGACAAGGACACGGTGCTCGAGTACGACAATCTGTCGGCGGATGAGCTGCTCTACTGGCAGCGCCGGGCCTTTCGCGAGTGGGCTCTCAGGCCGGGTCCGGTCTATACCTACATGAAGATGCTCCTGGGTGATGCGGCGACCTTCAAGCGGGCCGTCCGTGTGGGAATGGAGCATCTGCGATGGGCGTTTAGTCGCTAGTCATGTTCTCAGCCATCCTTACTCGGGGAGAGGGGTCGTCACCCGTGCGGCGGTCGTCGCTCAAAGCCGGCATCCTGCTGGTGCTGGGCCTGGTCGTGGCGTCGACGTGTGCCCTTCTCATCCTGGGTCCCTACGACCTGGACAAGGCGCTGCTGGCCCAGATGTTCCTGGTCTGCGGTGCCGCTGCCCTCGTCTTCTTCCTCCATTTTCCCCAGGTGGGCCTGCTGTTCGTGCTTGTGGGAGGGCTGCTCATCGCCCAGAGACTGGGGACGGGAACACAGAGCGGACTCAACGGGGCGATGCTGGTCATCCCGGTCCTGACGGGAGTCTGGCTAATACACAAGTTCTACCGCCGGCGGGAGGCCCCTCCGGTTTCGTCGCGTTCCATCGTTCCGCTTTATGTCTTCATGGGCGTCGCGGTCCTTGCCTTCATCGTCGGACAGTATCCCTGGTTCCCGACCGTCGACTCTCCAATCACCGCACAGCTTGCCCAGTTGGGCATCTTCCTGTTCTCCGGATTGATCTTCATCCTGGCTGCCCAGTACCTCCAGGACAAGCAATGGCTGAATTGGGTCGTCTGGCTGTTCCTGCTGATCGGCGCGGGCCACCTCGGGCTGCGGCTGGTCCCCACGGTGCGCGATCAGATGCGCGGTCTCATTCCGGAAGTGGTTCAGTCGGGGAGCATGTTCTGGACGTGGCTCGTGGCGATGGCGTTCGGACAGTTCCTTCTGAATCGGGACCTGCGTCCGTTGCCGCGGCTGGTAGCCGGCGGCATTGCGGCTACGGCGCTGGGCATCACGATGTACCAGACGCGCGATTGGCTCTCGGGCTGGGTCCCTGCCCTGGTTGCGGTCGGTGTGATCGTCGTCCTGCGGTATCCACGACTTTCCTTCCTCGCAGTTCCGCTGGGGGCGGCGGCCATCCTGGTCATCGGTGTCAGTACGTTCGAGGGATACGTCACCGGTGGAGACAACCTCTACAGCCTTGAGACGCGAGGCGCCGCGATACAGAGCCTGTGGCCGATTCTCTCGGCTAATCCGCTGCTCGGACTGGGGCCGGCCAACTACTACAGCTATACCCTCTTGTTCCCGATCCTCGGCTGGTACGTCAACTACAGCTCCCACAACAACTACCTCGACCTCATCGCCCAAACCGGATTCGTGGGTCTTGGCTGCTTTCTCTGGTTCGCCTGGTCCGTGGGCAGAACGGCCTGGGACCTCTGCCACGAGCGTCTCAGCGGATTCGATCAAGCCTACGTTTATGGTGCCCTGGGAGGACTGGTGGCCACGATGGGGGCTGCGGCCCTCGGCGATTGGGTGATCCCGTTCGTCTACAACACGGGTTTCGAGGGTTTCCGATCGAGCGTTCTTCCTTGGCTGTTCCTGGGTGGAATGGTGGCGCTCGAGCAGCGTGTCCGAAGGTCGGCATGAGACTCTCCGTCGTCATCGTCAACTGGAACACGGGCGACCTCGTTCGGGAATGCGTGCTTTCCGTTCTTGCCGACCTGCAGGCAAGCGGGATCTCGGATGCGGAAGTGATCCTCGTCGACAATGCCTCGTCCGACGACGCAGTCTCCCGGATCGAGCGGGAATGCCCCGGAGTGCGAGTCGTCCAGAATGACCGCAATCTCGGATTCGCACAGGCGACCAACCAGGGGATTCGCCTCAGCAGCGGCCGGTTCGTGCTGTTGCTGAATCCCGACACTGTGGTCCGGGCGCAAGCCCTCGGCGAGCTCCTGGGATTCCTGGAAAGCCGGCCCGAGGCGGGCGCCGTCGGGCCGTGGCTGCTCAATGGGGACGGTTCCCTTCAGATCTCGGCTTACCCCGAGCCGACGCTGTTTCGGGAAGCCTGGAGGCTGTTTCATCTGGACCGCCTCCGCCCGTTCGGCGACTACCCCATGCAGCAGTGGGACACACGGACACCGCGCCAGGTGGATGTGCTGACCGGAGCCTGTCTGCTCGTGCGTGGTGAGGTGTTCGAGCGGTGCGGTCTGCTCGATGAGGCCTTCTTCATCTTCTCCGAGGACCAGGACTTTTGCCGGCGACTGAGATCCAGCGGCTGGAAGCTGTTTTGGGTACCCTCCGCGCAGGTCGTTCACTACGGAGGCCAGAGCTCGCGCCAGGTGAAGACGGAGATGTTCCTGCGACTCTATCGTGAAAAGGTCTCCTACTTCCGAAAGCACCATGGCGGAGTCTCCGCCGTCTGCTACAAGCTGATTCTGGTTGCGGCGGCTCTCCTCAGACAGGTACTTGCTCCGCTCTCGCTGCTGGGAGGGAATCATCGAAGCCGGGAGATGCGGGAGCTCGCCCGGCACTATCGACTGCTCGTTCGCGCACTGCCGACGCTCTGAAGGCGTTCACCCTCCAGTAGGACTATGAGAATTCTCTTTCTGACCCAAGTGCTGCCCTTTCCCCTGGACGCCGGTCCGAAGATCCGGGCCTACTACGTCCTCCGACATCTGGTCGCCTCGGGTCACGACGTCTGTCTGGTGTCTTTCATCCGAAACGACGATCGGCCCGAATATGTGGCGCATCTTCGGGACCTCTGCTCGGCCGTCTACACGGTTCCCATCCATCGATCTCGCCTTCAGGACGGACGCATGCTCCTCTATTCCCTGCTTGCGAGACGACCCTTCTTGATCGTGCGGGACCAGGTTCCGGCGATGAACCTGAAGATCAGGGAGGTCCTCGCCAGCGGTCCTCCCGTGGACGCAATCCATGCAGACCAGCTGTGGATGGCGCCCTACGCTCTCTTCGCCCGCGAGCAGTCGGCGCCGCAAGTGCCCCTCATGGTCCTGGACCAGCACAACGCGGTCTTCCAGATTCCCGAGCGGCTCGCCGACGCCGAGGGGAGCGCCTGGAGACGGAAGCTGCTTCGCATGGAAGCGAAAAAGCTGGCCTGCTTCGAGAAAGACGTCTGCAGCCAGATCGACCGGGTCGTCTGGGTCACATCAGAGGATCCTCAGGCCCTCTATCGCGATGAAAGAGCCAACGGGAATGCCCCTGCTCCGGATACCGTCATCCCGATCGCGATGGAAACCCCCACTCGCTCCAGGGCTCGGGTGGCTTCTGGCTCCGGTTCGAAACGCCGCATCACCTTCATGGGCGGACTGCACTGGCCACCGAACCTCCAGGGAATCCTGTGGTTCAAGAATGAAGTCTGGCCCCGGATCAAGGATCGGCTCCCGGGAGCCATCCTGACCGTGATCGGCAGGCATCCGGCCCCGGAACTGGCTAAGTCCGATGACTCCATCGAGGTCACGGGCTATCTTTACGATCCGGCATCCTATCTGGACGAGTCCCTCGTTTTCATCGTCCCTCTCCACGCCGGCGGCGGGATGCGGGTGAAGATCCTCGAGGCCTGGGCCCGGGGACTGCCCGTCGTCAGTACCACGATCGGATCCGAAGGCATCGACACCCGGCATTTGAGCAACATCTACCTCGCCGACGGGTGCGAGGACTTTGCCGAGGCAGTCGTCAAGGTTGCCGGCAATACTGAACTGGCCGACCGGCTCGTCGAGGGCGGTCGGCAGACCCTCGAATCGACCTATGACTGGCGGCGAGCCTATCTCGCCTGGAACGACGTGTACCCATGCGCATCCTCTACTTCGTCCCTTACGCTCCCAGTCTGATCCGGGTCCGCCCCTATCAGCTGATTCGGGCGCTGGCCCGCCGCGGAAACGCGCTGACCGTCGTAGCGCCCTGGAGCTCGGAAAGTGAACGGGAAGAGCTTCGCCAACTGGCCGGCCCCAACATCACCATCCGGACGAGACGCCTGCCCAGATGGCGACCCCTGATGAACTGCCTGCGTTCCGTCCAGGCACACTGGCCTTATCAGGCCGCCTTCAGTTGGGATCCGGGGCTGTTGGAGCAGGCTTCCTCCGCCCTGAGGGAAGAGTCGTTCGACGTGGTTCATGTCGAACACCTGCGCGGTTCTCTTTTCGGGATCCACCTGGCCGAGATGCTCAGGCGGATCGGTGGATCGAGCGGTCAGCCGCCCCAGGTCACGCCGGTGATTTGGGACAGCGTCGACTGTATCAGTCACCTCCTCGAACAGGCCGTGGTGCGCAGCAGCAGCACGGCGGGCCGATGGATGGCCCGACTCGACCTCAATCGGACGCGTCACTTCGAAGGATGGCTCACCTGTCAGTTCGACCACGTGCTCGTTACGGCGTCGGCGGACCGGGAGGCGCTTCTGCAGCTGCGCAACCTGATCCAGGGGCGCCTCCGCAGGAAGCACTCCGAGATCTGGCCCGACTCGACCTTCAGCGTTCTACCCAATGGAGTCGACCTGGACTACTTCTCCCCCGACTCCACTCCGCGGGATCCCGAGACACTCGTGTTCTCGGGGAAAATGAGCTACCACGCCAACGTCACGGCCGCTCATTTCCTGCTCAACGAAATCATGCCGAAGGTCTGGCGAAGTCGCCCGGGTGTCCGAGTGCTCATTGCCGGCAAGAATCCACCCAAATCGCTCCGAACGCTGGCCGCGGATTTCAATTCGAAGGGGATCGGGGCCAACGGCTCGGCCAGCTCCCGGCAGCCTCGGGTCGAGGTCACCGGTGAGGTGCCCGATCTTCGGCCGTCGCTCCGCCGGTCGACGATTTCCGTCGTCCCCATCGTCTACGGCGCCGGCATCCAAAACAAGGTCCTCGAGGCCATGGCCTGCGGAACTCCGGTGGTGGCCAGTCCGGTCGCCGTCGGCTCGCTGTCCGTCCAGGCCGGACGAGACATCGCCGTTGCCGCGGACGCCGAGACCTTCGCCTCCAGGATCCTGGACCTTCTGAGCCACCCCGAAAGAGCCAGGCGGTTGGGCAATGCCGGGCGATCCTATGTCGAGGCCCGTCACGACTGGAATCAAATCGGTGGTCAGCTCGAGCAGATCTACCAACGAGTCATCGCGGGCCGGAGCGGTCCGCTGGACAGCCTCCCGGTTGATCCGGTGCTGCGGGAGGTCGTCCACGGATGAAGCCTTCGATCCCGGACAGCCTGGAATCCGCAACGCGCCGCAGAGGCGGTCGCACGCTCTTTGCGATCATCCTGCTGAGCACGGTACTCCGGCTGGTCGTTGCCGGTTACCAGGGAGATGAGATCGACACCCTGCCCGGCATCTACGACCAGGTGTCCTACCACACGCTCGCCGACAGGGTGCTGGACGGCCACGGTTTCTCCTTCGCCACCAACTGGTGGCCCGCCACCAAGGCGAATCAGCCGACGGCCCACTGGAGTTTTCTGTATACCCTCTATCTGGTCGCCATCTACGGTGTCTTCGGAGTCCATCCGCTGGTGGCCCGGCTGGTACAGGCCCTCATCGTCGGGATCCTCCAGCCCTGGTTGACCTGGCGCATCGCGGGACGGATCTTCTCTCGTCGGGTCGCCCTGCTGGCCGCGGGGGTCTCAGCCGTCTATGCGTATTTCATCTATTACGCCGGCGCTTTGATGTCCGAAGCTTTCTACATCGTCGCCCTGCTGCTGGTCTTCGACCTGGTCATGCGTCTGGGAGAGCGTCCGGACGCGGCGAACCGCGGTCGGGAAGCGTGGTCTCTCTGGTTGAGCCTGGGTCTGGTCCTGGGGATCGCGGCGCTCCTTCGCCAGGTCTTCCTCCTGGTGATTCCCCTGCTGTTCGCCTGGATCATCGTACGCAGGCTGATGGGAAGACAGGATGAGGGACCTGCGGATCCGGGCTGGGCGATGAAGACTCTGTCGAAGCGGTTCCCGCTGCGGGGTCTTCTGGTTGCCTCGCTGGTGCTTCTGGCGACGATCGTGCCCTGGACCGTCCGCAACTATCTCGCCTTTCATCAGTTCGTACTGCTCAACACGAATGCCGGATTCGTGCTGTTCTGGGGCAACCACCCGATCCACAAGGACCACTTCATCCCCATCCTCCCTGCCGGAGGACCCTCCTATGTGGATCTCCTCCCCATTTCTTTGAAGAAGCTCGATGAAGCATCCCTGGATCGTGCCTTGATGAAGCGAGGGATCGGATTCGTGACGGCGGACCCCACCCGCTTCGCCCTCCTTTCCCTGAGCCGGGCCGAGGAGTATTTTCGTTTCTGGCCCTCCAGAGACTCCAGTCTCGCCAGCAATCTGGCGCGATTGTTGTCCTTCGGAATTCTCCTGCCGTTCATGCTGATCGGTATCGCTTCCTGTGCGACGGCCCGGCGCGACAGGACGGATCGAGGGGGCGACGGGCGGACGGCAAACGCCGTTCTGCTGCTCCTGTTCGCAGCGTCCTACACGCTGATCCATCTGCTCACGTGGACCCTCATTCGTTACCGGGTCCCGGTCGACGGCATCCTCGTCATCTTCGCGGCTTCCGGCCTTTGGGCCGTGGCGGGAGTGGCTCTCGACGCAGTGAGAAGGTTCACTCGTCCGGAAACGGCTCAGCAGGCATGGAGCGCCGCCAGCATCAAGAGGTCTGACAGATGAGCACTCAACTGACCCAAGCGAAGGCCCTGGCCAATTTCCACCCGTACACACACGTCTACCGGGCCGTGTCTCAGTATCAATGGCAGGTGCTTCGCGTCGCTCTGCTGATCACCGATGCGCTCATGTTGATGGCGGCCTTCAGGACGGCCTACTTCTTCCGTTTCGACCTCCATCTCGCTCTTTCTCCCGAGGTCACCCCGGTGATCGAATACTATCTTTCCATCGCGATCATCGTCACTCCGGTCTGTCTGGCGCTCTTCGCGGCCGGCGGGCTGTACGACCGTGAGAATCTGCTCGGTGGGACGCTGGAGTATTCGAAGGTCCTGAATTGCACGACCCTGGCCGTCCTGGCACTGATCGTGGTCAAGTTCGCACTGCCGGGATTTGCCATCGCGAGAGGATGGGTCCTCGGCGGGTGGTTCCTGTCCTTCATTTTCGTCAGCGCCGGGCGCTTTCTGATCCGCCGGATCGCTTACGGAATGCGGGTGAAGGGCTACTTCCTGCTGCGAACCGCCATCGTCGGCATGAATCCCGAGGCTACGGCCCTGGCCGACGAACTCAGCAACTGGCGGGCTTCGGGGGTTCTGGTCGTCGGTCACGTGACCACCCCCGATCAGGCCGTCGACCGAGTTCCTTCCGAGCAGGTTCTGGGCACTCTCGATGAGATCGAGGACCTCCTGGCCGAGCACCGGATCGAACAGCTCATCGTGGCCATCACGGCACTGCGTCGCGAGCAGCTCCTGACCTTGTGCGAGACCGTCAATCCCCTCAAGGATCTGAGCCTGCGCCTGTCGTCGGGTCTGTTCGAAGTCCTGACCACAGGAGTCCGGGTCAAGAACTTCGGGTGCGTTCCCTGCATCAGTCTTGAGAAGATTCGCCTCAATCCCGGCGAGCGGGCTGCCAAGTACGTTCTCGATTACGCGCTGGCATTGGCGGGCCTCGTGATCCTCAGTCCCCTGTTTCTCCTCCTGGGACTTCTCGTCAGGCTGGACTCGCCCGGTCCGATCCTTCACCGGCGTCGAGTCCTGGGCGTCGGAGGCCGGACATTCGACGCCTTCAAATTCCGGACCATGCACGTCAACGGAGACGAGATCCTGGCCCGAAATCCGGAGCTTCTGGAAGAGCTGCAGCGAAATCAAAAGCTCAAGAACGACCCCCGGGTGACCCGTCTGGGAGCGTTTCTCCGCTCGACCAGTCTGGACGAGCTGCCTCAACTGCTGAACGTCCTGCTGGGCCAGATGAGCCTGGTCGGCCCCCGGATGATTTCCCCGGAGGAGGCCGAGAAGTATGGTCGATCCCGCATGAACCTGCTCACGGTGCGGCCGGGAATCACCGGTCTGTGGCAGGTGTCCGGGCGTTCCGAACTCACCTATGACGAGCGGGTGCGGCTCGACATCCACTATATTCGCTACTACTCGGTCTGGCGGGACCTGCAGATCCTCTTCGTCCAGACCCTCCCATCGGTCCTGAAGAAACGCGGGGCGTACTAGCCCACGGCCCTGGGCAACGTCCCGGGAAATCCTTCAACCACAGATCTCAAGACCGGATGATCGCGTACTGCGCGATCATCCGCTGGAGCCGAGACATGATCATCACGCAGACGCCTCTCAGGATCAGCTTTCTGGGTGGCGGCACGGACTTCCGGCAGTTCTTCATGGAGGAAGGCGGCTGGGTCGTCAGCACGGCCATCGACCGGTACATCTTCGTCATCATCAAAGAGCGCTTCGACGACAAGATCCGCATCGGCTACACCAAGACGGAAATGGTCGAGAGCGTCGATCAGATCGAACACGAACTGGTCCGGGAATGCCTGCGCAAGACCGGGATCACGAAGGGCGTGGAGATCTCGACCATGGGAGACATCCCCTCCCGCGGATCGGGGATGGGCTCTTCGAGCACCGTGACCGTGGGTCTGCTCAACGCCATGTACCACTACCTTGGAACACCGAAGGACTCCGCAACCCTGGCCAGGGAGGCCTGTGAGGTCGAGATCGACATCCTCGGCAAACCGATCGGGGTCCAGGACCAGTACATCGCCGCTTTCGGAGGTCAGAGATTCCTGCACTTCACCAGAGAGGGTTCGGTCCGCGTGGAGACGCTTCGCCTGGAGAACGGCTCGCAGCGGAAACTGAATCAAAATCTCATGTTGTTCTTCACGAACGTCTGCCGTCGGAGCGAGACCATCCTGGGCCGGCAGCTTCAAAACATGAACGGGCAGCGCGTGATTCTTCGTGAAATGAAACGCCTGGCCGTCGAGGGCCGCAATTGCCTCGAGGCGGGCGAGTTCGACGAGTTCGGGCGGCTCCTGCACCAGGGGTGGGAATTCAAGCGGCAACTCGCTTCGGGAATCTCGAACGGCATGATCGACGAAGTCTACGGGGAGGCCAGAAAAGCGGGGGCCCTCGGCGGGAAGATCACCGGCGCGGGCGGCGGCGGCTTTCTGCTCCTCTACTGCCCCCAGGCTCGCCAGGACGATGTCCGGCTCGCCCTGCGGGCTCTGCCGGAGCTTTCATTTCACCTGGAAAAAGACGGAACAAAGGTCATTTTCAACTATCGCAGATAGGACAAGAGGCAGTCACCATGAGGATTCTGGTTACGGGTGGAGCTGGTTTCATCGGTTCCCACATTGTTGATGCGTTCCTGGCCGACGGCCATGAGGTCAGCGTCGTCGACGACCTGTCTTCGGGCTCGAGGAAGAATGTTCCCGCCGGCGTGCGTCTGCACGAGATCGATATTCGGGACCACGGCCTGTTAGATGTCTTCAAAGAAGAACGGCCAGAGGTAGTCAGCCATCAGGCGGCTCGGGCCAATGTCCGCGAATCCTTCGTGGAACCCCAGCTCTACGCCGACGTCAACGTGGTCGGATCGGTCAACGTCCTGGAATGCTGCCGCAGAAGCGATGTCAGGAAGCTGATCTATGCCTCGACGGGAGGGGCGGTCTACGGGGCTCCACAACATCTGCCCGTGACGGAGGATCACCCGGTCAATCCCCTCGATCCCTATGGCGCCAGCAAGCATCACGTGGAGCACTATCTGAAGATCTACCGGGACAGCTACGGGATTTCCTTCACGGCTCTGCGTTATCCGAATGTCTTTGGGCCCCGTCAGGATCCGCTGGGGGAAGCCGGTGTGGTCGCGATCTTCGCCGGCAAGCTCCTCAAGGGAGTCTGTCCCATCGTCAACGGGTCCGGGGAGCAGGAACGCGACTTCGTCCATGTGAAGGACGTGGCGCGCGCCAACCTCCAGGCCCTCGACCGTGGAGACGGTGAGATCCTCAACATCGGCAGCGGAAAGGGCACTTCCGTCAACACCATCTTCGCCATGCTGGCTTCTCTGACCGACTTTCCGGACCGGGCGGAGCACGGGCCGGCCAAGATGGGAGAGGTCTACAAGATCTATCTCGATGCCGGCCGGGCTCGCGAGGTCCTGGATTGGGCGCCCCGTGTTTCCCTCAGAGAGGGCCTGGCGTCGACGGTGGCCTATTTTCGGGAAGAACACTCGGCCGTCGTCTCCTGACTCCACGGACGTTCGAATCGATGAAAGCGCAGAAATGTCCATGATTCGTCTTGGAGTGGTCAACCCCGAGACCTGGGACTTCTTCCAGGAGCTCTTCGAGTACTTCGGCTCGAGGTTCCAGACCAGTCTGTTCGAACGCCGGCCCGTTCGCCTCCCGGTCCTGCGCACGCGGGCGGAGCGGTACCTGCTCCGGCGGGATCTGAACCGTTTCCTGCGTCAGAACGACGTGGTCTTCTTTGAATGGGCCAGCGATCTCCTGGCGCTTGCCAGTCACCTTCCCAAATCCGCGCGCATCATCACCCGGCTCCACCGGTGGGAACTCTACGCCTGGGCGGATGCCGTCAACTGGGACGCCGTCGACCGGATCATCCTGGTCAGCGAGGCCAAGCGACGCGAGTTCGCGAACGGTTCCCGGGTCAGCGGCACAAGATCGAAGTCGTTCCGGAATCGATCGATCTGGAGCGCTTCCCCTACGTCGAACGGAGCTCGGCCGGAACACTGGGCACACTGTGTCACCTGCGGCCAAGGAAGCGGGTTTACGATCTGATTCTGACCTTTTCCGAACTGCTCCGGGAGAATTCACAGCTGAGACTCCACATTGGAGGGAATCCGGTCCCCGAACAAATGGACTACTACACCTCTCTCAGGAGCCTGGCCAAGCGGCTGGACCTCAACGGCACCGTTCGCTTCGAGGGATTCGTCGAGCGTCCCTGGGAGTGGTACCGCAAGGTGGACGTCTTCGTCTCGAACAGCTACTCGGAGGGGCTCCAGGTCTCGCCCATGGAGGCCATGGCTTCCGGCTGCTACACCCTCGTCCATCGCTGGGAGGGGGCGGAAGAACTCGTTCCGTCGGAATATCTCTACTTTTCCGATCGCGAACTGCGAGAGAAGGTCCTGGAATTCTGCGGCGCTCCGGAGGCGCGGAGACAGGAGCTGAGGGAACACCAGCGCTCGATCGTAGCCGAACGGTTCAATATCGCGGTCAACCGGCAGCGTATCGGAAACATGATCGATGAACTCGGGAGGGGCGACCTCGGATGAGACGGTGGGCGCTTCTCGTGTGCTACTGGGCCTGCGTTGCCGGGTGGTCCTTTGCGACGATTTTTGGGGCACCGACGATTCGGTTTCTCAAACCGCAGCCGTTCGCCCCGGTCCCCCTCTATCAGAAGTTCGAGGTGGACTGTGCCATCGACGGCACCATCGCTTCGAATTTGCAGTGGCCCTACGATGCGAAACCGCCCGCCGGGATTCCCGCGGGTACCGGAATCAGCGTGGACGGCATCTTCACGGATCCGCAGGGAACCGAATATCGCCAGCCGGGATTCCTCTATCAGACCTTCCTGGATGATGTTCGGAACGGTCGGGAGTGGCACTACCCGACGAGCCGCTTCTACTGGAAGGTCCGCTTCAGCCCCAATCAAGTCGGCGAGTGGCGGGGCAAGATTCGGGTCCAGGACGGCGCCGGCACAGCCGAGACCGATGCTTTCTCATTCACTGTGCTTCCTTCCAGGCAGCGGGGATTCATCCGGGTCAGCCAGCGCGATCCGCGCTACTTCGAATTCGACGATGGCAGCTTCTTCGCGGGGCTCGGCCTCAATCTCGCCCCCTCCTGGGACGCTCCGGAGCGAAAGAGCCGGCGCGATTTCGAGGAGCTCTCCCGGGACGGGATCTCGCTGGTTCGGATGTGGGTCAGCTCCATCTTTGGGTCCGCCTGGACGCCTTACGTGGGCGGTCGAAATCGCTACGGTGGATACCTCCCGGTGGCGGGACTCGTCCCGTTCCGGGATCCCCAGACGGGCGAGGCATCGCTGGTGATGCGGCTCGACTACGAAGACACGGGGGATCAGGGTTGGTTCGATGCCTGCCGGCAGGGGTGGTCCACGATCCCCGAGGCCGTCAAGCCGGCCACGAATTACAGGATATCCGTCGAGTATCGCGGGAACGGCATCGAAGGCCCGCGGGTCCCGAACAGTCCGTACGGGCTGGTGGTGAAGTTTGGGGGATGGTTTCCTCAGTGCTACGAGCCTGGGACGAGTCGGCCTGTGACGAACTATGGAGGCAACACCTCGGGCTGGTCACGCCTTTCCGGTCAGTGGAATTCGGGCCGACGGAACTTCCTGCCACGGATGTACCTGGCCCTGGAGAACGTCCGCCATGGGGCGGCTCTCATCAAGGAAGTGTCGATTCGCGAAGAGTTCCCCGACGGTCGGTTGGGTCCCGAAATCATGACCAGGCCGATCATGGACGATGAACTCTATTTTCCGCAGAAGCGGGCGTACGCCCTGGACAAGATCGTCGAGCTCGCCGAGCAGTCCGGCATCTATCTGAAACTCGTGGTCATGGAGAAGGGCGACGAGATGTACCTGAAGATGGCCGACGACGGCGGATTCGTCAAGGGTGAGGACAATCAGGACGGATTCTACGGCTTGGGACGCTCGGTGAACCGGACCCGCTGGCTCCAGCAGACGTGGTGGAGATACCTGCAAGCGCGTTGGGGATATTCGCCCTCGATCCATTCCTGGGAATTGACCAATGAAGGCGACCCGTCGTCGGTCCGGCACTACGAACTGGCGGATGAGTTCGGCAAGTACATGCACTGCCGAGTCTTCGGCATCGAGCCGGGAGAGGGCGACGGTGCCGCCTGCAGTTACGATCATCCCGATGATCACCTCGTGACGACCTCGTTCTGGCACTCCTTTCCGGCCTCCGAGGTCTGGTCGAATGCCAAGTATCCCAACCTCGACTACGCCGACCTGCACGCCTATGTGAGTACGAGCTTTGCCCCGCTGGAAGACAAGCGCCGTATGCTCGGTGACGCCGCCTACTACCATCTCTGGCACAGCCGAGCGGTTGCCTCGGCTCACCTCGGCAAACCGGTGGTCCGCGGGGAAGCGGGCCTCGATGCGCCCGGCCACCAGGATGAGCGGGTGCTGGGACTCGACCGCGATCGTTCCGGTGTCTGGTTGCACAACTTCCTCTGGTCGGGCCTCGACTCCGGAGGGCTGTACGAGATCTACTGGTGGAACTCCCACATCGTCAACCGGCAGGAAGACCACCGGCCCGAGTATTCATTGGTCAACTCCTTTCTGTCGACCCTCGATCTGCAGCAGGGCGGTTATGTGGACTGGGGTGGGACGGTCAGCGAGCCCGCTCTGCGGGTCGTCGGCCAGAAGAACCCGGCTGCCGGCGTTCTTTATCTGTGGATCCAGAACCGCCAGCACACCTGGCGGAACGTCGTCGAAAATCATCCAATCCCGCCGGTGTCGGGCATGATCTCCATCCCGGGATTCGAGCCTGGGGGGGGGTATCGGGTCGAATGGTGGGACACCTACGCTCCCGCGAAGAGCCTGGTCGCGGTCCAGGAGGCGACTGCCGACCGGCTGGGGAATCTCGAACTCGACGTCCAGACGCTATCGACCGACGTGGCGGTGACCGTTCGAAGCGGTCAGGCTTCGGAGGCGGATGGTCCGGTCGCATCGAGGGAGCGCTGAGGGGGGAAACGTGCTTTCAGGAATTACGTTGCTTGCCGAGAATCACCTAAGGAGACGCCCAAACCGGCCGGTCGGACGGTGGGCAGGGGTCCGTTCGACGTGCCGACGCCACTGTCTTTTCGGCATGGCTCTGCTTGTCGTGGCGGTGAGCCTCGGACTGACGGGGTTTGGACAGTCCGCCGGCTATGCCTTGGATTTCGACGGCGTGAACAACTACCTCAGGGTTGGGTCCACAACGTCGGTCATGCAGGGCGACGGGTGGGTCGGGACGAAGACTCTGAGTGTTTGGGTCAAGCCCTCCACATCGGAAGGACCCGCGGTCCGGCCGGAAACGGGACAATTGATTCTCGGCAATGACCGGCCCCGCTCATTCGGGATCTCGCGCGCCCTGTGGGACGGTCAGGATCGAATCTGGGCCTTCAACGCGGACTCCGACGGCGTCGATTTCGTTGGCGTCACGGTGACGCCGGGCGAGTGGACGCAGATCACTGTGGTCCATGCCGACGGTTTCCTGCGAATCTATCGGAACGGCACCGAGGTGGACAGCGTCCCCAGCGGGCCCACGCTGACTCTGAATGGATCGGCCGTCGGAACGCTCTACATGGGAGGTTCCGACAGCAGCCGGACCCGACATTTCAGTGGACAGCTGGATGAGGCCCGGCTCTGGAATACGGGGCAGGACGCTGCAACGGTGCTGGACTGGGTCAATCGCCCGGTCGACGCGAGTCACCCGCAGTGGTCCTCCCTGGTGGCCTACTACCAGATGGTCGACGGGTCCGGTACGAGCGTCTCGGATCAGAGCTCGTTTGGCACCGAAGCAACCTTGTTCGGCGGGATGGGAGACCAAAGCTGGGTTCCCTCCGGTGCTTTTGGAGGCACACCAAACTCGGCTCCGGTGGCCGAAGCCCAAACAGTTGTGACGCCCGAAGATACGTCGGTCGGCATTCAACTCTCCGGCTCGGACCTCGACGGGGATCCTCTGACCTACCTGGTGGTGACCGGCCCGGCGTCGGGGCAGCTGAGCGGCCAGGCACCGGATCTCGTCTACACCCCCTCCGCCGATTTCAACGGTAGCGACAGCTTCTGGTTCAAGGTCAACGACGGTCTGGCGGATTCGTCCGAGGCGCAGGTCACGATTTCGGTGACGGCCGTCAATGATCCGCCCCTCGCGGCGGACGACACGGCCCTGACATCCGAAGGCGTGCCGGTTACGATCGATGTCCTCGCCAATGACAGCGACGTCGACGGTGATCCGCTGACGGTCTCGCTGGTCGGAGCGGCCGTCGGCGGCAGCGTCGAGAACCTGGGAGACGCAGTCCGCTACACTCCGGGGCCGGGCTTTACGGGCGATGACGGCTTCAGCTACACGATCTCGGACGGCCAGGGCGGCATCTCCGTCGCGGATGTCACCGTCACCGTGTCCGGCGTGAACCAACCGCCCGCCGCGACGGCCCAGGGTGTGACGACGGCGGAGGACACGCCCATCACCATCACCCTGTCCGGCTCGGATCCGGACGGCGACGGCCTGACCTATCAAGTGGTGACCGGCCCGACATCAGGGCAGCTCAGCGGCCAGGCACCGAACCTCGTCTACGCGCCCGCCGCCGATTTCAACGGCAGTGACAACTTCTGGTTCTCGGTCAACGATGGAGTTGCGGATTCGCCGCAGGCACAGGTGACGATCACGGTGACCCCGGTCAACGATCCACCGGTGGCGGCCGACGACGTCGCGGTGACGACCGAAGGGGTGGCGGTGACAGTCGACGTGCTGGCCAATGACGTCGACGTCGATGGCAATGCACTGACGATCGTCACGGTCGGCACCCCCGTCAGCGGAACTGTCGAGAACCTGGGCGACTCCATTCGCTACACGCCGGGTGCGGTCGGCCAAGACGGATTCGACTACACGGTCTCGGATGGCAACGGCGGTACGGGTACCGCTCACGTGACGGTGACGGTGAATTCTCAGTCGAGTCTGGCGGGCGATGCCCTCGAATTCGACGGCAGCACGGACTTCGTCCAGCTGGCCGAAACCTCGGTCATGATGCCGGCGGGATGGCAGGCGAACAAAACCGTGAGTCTCTGGGTCCTGCCCCTGGGTCCGGCCCAGAGCTGTACCGGTGCTGCCGTGTGCGACGCGGTCTTTGGCGACCGGCCCCGCTGGTGGGGGATCTCCCGTGGCATCGTCGGCGGTGCCGACAAGCTGTGGATCTGGAACTACGACGGAAATGCGGACGTGATCGCCGTCGACTACTCCGAGGGCGAATGGGTCCACCTTTCCCTGGTTCATTCCGACGGCCTGTTGAGGGCCTTCAAGAACGGCGTGGAAGTCGGAAGCATTCCCAGTGGGCCTACGCTGCAGCCGAACACCGGAGCAAGCCCGGTCCTCCAGATCGGTGGTGTCATCAGTTCCGCGAACTTCACCTTCCACGGGCAGGTCGACGAGGTTTCGATCTGGAGCCGGGGAAGGACGGCCGAGGAGATCGCCGGCGATTTCCATGGAATTCTCAGTGGTGGAGAAGTCGGACTCGTGGCCTACTATCGGATGTCCGACGGATCGGGTACGACCCTGACGGACGACAGCGGTCACGGCTGGGACGGCACTCTCAACGACGGCGGACCCAACGTTCCGCCCGACGGGCAGCCGGCCCAGTGGGTGGCCTCCACCGCGCCCATCACGCATCCGCCGACGGCCGACCCCCTTTCGATCCTGACCGAGGAGGACACTCCGGCGGCCATCACGCTGAGCGGATCCGATCCGGATGGGCAGCCCCTCAGCTACGAGGTGGTCAGCGGTCCGTCTGCGGGTCAACTGACCGGTGTGGCGCCGGACCTCACCTATCAGCCGGCCGCCGATTTCAACGGCAGTGATTCGTTCAGCTTCAAGGTCAACGACGGCCTGGCCGATTCTCTTCCCGCTGTCGTGTCGATCATAGTGACTCCGGTGAACGATCCACCCGTAGCGGTCGGGGATTCGGGAGCGACGTCGGAGAATACGGCCTTGATCCTCAGTGTCCTCGCCAACGATTTCGATGTGGATGCCGATGCACTGACCATATCTTCCGTGGGAAACGCCTCGGCCGGCACGGTCGAAAACCTTGGAACGGCGGTCCGCTACACGCCCCTGGCCGGTTTCTCGGGAACGGACGGGTTCAGCTATACCGTCGCGGACGGACAGGGCGGCTTCGCTTCGGCCGATGTCGAAGTCACGGTCGCCGGTGTCAATGTTCCTCCGACCGCCGATTCGGCCTCCGTGAGCACTGCCGAGGACACCTCGATCGGGATCACTCTGACCGGATCCGATCCGGATGGAGATCCCCTGAGCTTCGTCCTGGTCAGTTCTCCGGCGAATGGCCTGCTGAGCGGCCAGGCTCCCAATCTGATCTACACGCCGGTGTCGAACTTCAATGGCAGCGATAGCCTGCGGTTCAAGGTCAACGACGGCCTGGCCGACTCGGCCGACGCGCTCGTCTCCATCACGGTGACGCCGGTCAACGATCCGCCGGTGGCCCTCGATGACACGGGCGTCACGCCCATCGAGACGCCGCTGGTGGTCAGCGTGCTCGCCAACGACACGGACGTGGACGGTGACTCACTGACAGTGACGGCGGCTGGCCCGGCCGCCAACGGGACCGTCGAGAATCTGGGCGATTCCATCCGCTACACGCCGGCGGCCGGCTTCGAGGGCGGAGATTCCTTCGATTACACCGTCTCCGACGGCAACGGGGGCACGGCGACTGCTCTTGTGCAGGTGACTGTTGCCAACCAGCTCATTCTCCAGGAGACCGGATTCCTGCTGATGCCGGGGGATGCCTGGAACGTGACCGTCGAGGGCGGTCTGGCGTACGTGGCTGATTCGAGCGCCGGGCTGCGCATCGTGGATGTCTCCGATCCGGCGAATCCGGTCGAGATCGGCGCCCTGGACACTACGGGGCGGACCTACGACGTCCAGGTCCTCGACAATCTCGCATACGTTGCCGATGGTCGCGACGGCCTCAAAATCGTCGATATCTCCGATCCCTTTGCCCCGGTTGAGGTCGGGGCGGTCGACACGCCCGATCTGGCCTGGAGCGTGGCCGTGGAGCTTCCTTACGTCTTCGTGGCGGATCGGGATGGCGGCTTGCGAATCATCGACGCCTCCGACCCGGCACAGCCCGTCGAGGTCGGCTCTCTCGACACGCCCGGCCAGGCGGTCGACGTTCTCGTTCGTGGCAACGTCGCCTATATCGCCGATTTCAGCGGCGGGTTGCGGATCGCCGACGTCTCGGATAAGGCGAATCCCACGGATGTGGGCGCGATGCAGCTGGCCTCTGCCCCCTACGGCCTCGCCGCCGATGGGAATTTCCTCTATGTTGCCGACGGACAGGATGGTCTGCACATCCTCGATATCTCCGTTCCCGCGGATCCCGTCGAAGTGAGCAGCCAGAGCACGTCGGGGCTGGCCCGCAATGTGGCACTGATGGGTGGTTTCGCCTTCGTGACCGCTGATGTCGCGGGTTTGCACGTGATCGACGTGTTCGATCCCCTGCAACCGGTCTGGACGGCGACCGTCGACACGCCTGGCCGAGTCCGGGGCGTGGCGGCCGCTGCGGGTTATGCGTACATCGCCGATCACGAAGGTGGCCTGCGAATCGTCCGGGTCTACTAATCTTGGCCAAGACGTTGGAACCGAGGAGAAGACTGCTGAGTACCAGCACTTACGACCCCGTGATGCAGCGCCCACGCGAAGCCGATGGATCACAGAGCTCTCCTCGGGTCGTCGCCCGGCCCCCCGGCATGCGAATCGCGATCTTCCACAATCTGTCATCGGGGGGTGCCAAGCGCGCACTCTGCGAGATGACCCGCAGGTTGTCCAGGCGCCATCGAATCGATGCTTTCTCGCTGAGCACTGCCGATCACGATTTTGCGGACATTCGTCCCTGGGTCCGGAGTCACCGGGTCATCCACTTCACCCCGACTCCTCTGCTGGAGTCCCCTTTCGGCCGAATCAACAACGTGTCCCGGATTGCCGATCTGATGCGGCTGAGACTGGCCAACCGCTGGGCCGCGCACCTGATCGACCGTGGTGAATACGATCTCGTGTTCGTACATCCCTGCCGCTACGAGAACTCACCTTCGGTGCTGTGTGACGTCCGTCGTCAGCCCAGCGTGTTCTTCTGCCAGGAGCCTCTCCGGATCCTCTACGAGTCCCCACCGGTGCGCCCCTATGACCAGGACCACTCCGGTCGACGCAGGTGGCTGGACCGGGTCGACCCCTTTCCCGGAATCTACCGCGCTTTCCTGAGACGCAGGGACTACTTCAACATCGGGCGAGCCGATCGAGTTCTGGTCAATTCGAAGTTCATGAGCGAGTGCGTGCACGGGATCTATGGAGTCGACCCGCATGTCAACTATCTTGGCGTGGACACTGCGAAGTTCCGGCCTCTGCCGGTCGATCGGGAGCGGCTCCTGCTCTCGGTCGGGTCGCTGACGCCCATGAAGGGGTTCGATTTCCTGATCCGTTCCATGGCTCTCATTCCGGCGGATGAACGGCCACCCCTGGCCATTGTCTGCAACTTCGCGAATCCACCGGAGACCCGTTACCTCGAAGAACTGGCGCGTGAGTCTTCCGTGGATCTGCGTATCCGGGAAAACATCAGCGAGAGCGAGCTGATCGACTACTACAATCGCGCCAGCCTGGTTGTTTATTCGCCGATAAGGGAACCCTTCGGATTCGTTCCGCTCGAGGCGATGTCCTGTGGAACCCCCCTGCTCGCCGTCAACGAAGGGGGCATTCCCGAAAGCGTGGTCGACGGAAAGACGGGAGTCCTCGTGGGACGAGAACCCGCTCAATTCGCAGCCGCGGTGCGGCAGCTCCTGGACGACACCGGTGCCCGTCGATCGGCCCTGGGGCACCTTGGGAGGCTGCATGTGGAGAAGAACTGGAGCTGGGAGCGTTCCGTCGAGGCACTCGAGGGCCACTTTTTGAAGTGCGTCAGCGAAACTTAGTGTCCATACCAGAGCCAACCATGTCGAACGACGTCAACAGTGCCCCCGACCGGAAACAACCGCTCGTGGTGTCAGTCATTCTCAACACGAACCGGAGAGAGGACACTCTCGAGTGTCTCCGATCTCTCGAGCGTTCGACCTACCCCCACCATCAGGTCGTGGTACTGGACAACGCTTCATCGGACGGCTCGGTGGAGGCGATCGCGGCGGCGCATCCGTGGGTTCACACAGTCCGGCTCGAGGAAAACCGCGGCTACGCGGGCAACAACAACGTGGGCATCGAGTGGGCTCTCGAGCGGGGCGCCGACTGGATCGTGCTGCTGAATGAGGACACTGTCGTCGACCCCGAGTGCCTGTCATGGATGATCCAGACGGGAGAACGGGATGAGAGAATCGGTGTGGTCGGACCCCTGGTCTTCCACTTCGAAAGCCCGGACACGATCCAGTCCGCCGGGGGGCGGCTGAGCCGATACTGGCAGGCTACGCACATCGGTGCCAACGAACGTCCCCTGGGGAGGTTCGTCGATCCCCGCGAGGTCGACTGGATTTCCGGCTGCTGCATCATGGTCCGCAGGAAGGTCTTCGAAGAGGCCGGCCTGATCGATGCTCGCTACTTCTACTACTGGGAAGAGACCGAACTCTGCATTCGGGCCCGGAAGCACGGCTGGAGAATCGTCCATGTGCCGAAAGCCAGACTCTGGCACAAGGGCGTCCAGGTCGATTACTCGCCGCCACCGTCGGTGACCTACTACGCGACCCGAAACCGCCTGTTGACGCTGTCCAAGCATCGGGCTCCTTGGCTGGTTCGCCTTGTGGCCTGGGCCGAACTCGCCCGGACTCTCTCCAGTTGGACCGTCCGTCCCAAATGGAAAGCCTTGCGACCCCATCGCCACGCCATGTGGCGGGGACTGGTGGACTACCGTTTTCAGCGCTGGGGCAAGATGCCCGGCTAGCGAGAGCACATGCAGATCCTCTTCCTGTCGAGATGGTTTCCGGCTCCCCCCGACAACGGGTCGAAGCTGCGCGTCTACAGCCTCCTGCGCGGCCTCGCCGAGGAGCACGAGGTGACGCTGCTCAGCTTCATCGATCACCCGGACGAAGGAAGGGACTCGCAGCAGCTCGAACCCTGGTGCCGGGAGGTGAAGACGATCCTGCGCAAGCCGTTCGAACCTTACAGCCGGCGCGCGATTACGGGACTCCTCTCACCCGTTCCGCGATCCGTCGTCGACACCTTCTCGCCGGAAATGGCCCACGCCATCCGCGAGGAGGTGGCCAACCGGAAATTCGATCTGGTCATCGCTTCCCAGGAAGGAACGGCCGTCTATGCCCGATGTTTCGAGGGTATTCCGGCGTTGTTCGAGGAGGTCGAAATCGCTGTCCTCTACGAACGTCAATCCCGGGCGGAAAATATCCTCTCGCGCAGTCGTCATTATCTGACCTGGCTCAAGCAGAAACACCATCTCGCACGCATGCTGGGCAGCTTTCGGGCCTGCACCGTCGTCTCGGACCAGGAACAGGCGCTGTTGTCCTCCCAGATTCCAGGTCTGCCGCACGTCGAGGTTATTCCGAACTGCGTCAGCCTCAGTGACTACCGGGTGCCGGCGGAGCCACCGCGGCGCAAACGTCTGATCTTCACCGGATCCTTTCGCTATGAGCCGAACCATGAAGCCATGTGCTGGTTCGTGCGTGAAGTCTATCCCCAGGTTCGACAGCGGGTACCGGATGTCGAATTGCTGATCACCGGCGATCCTGCCGGCCTGACCCTTCCTCCGGCACCCGGGGTGACGCTGGCCGGGCATGTCCCGGACGTTCGGCCGCTGGTGGCGGAATCCTCGGTGAGCCTGGCGCCGATTCATGTCGGCGGTGGCACGCGCCTGAAGATTCTCGAAGCGATGGCCCTGGGGACGCCGGTGATCGCGACTCCCAAAGGGGCCGAGGGACTCCGCGTGGTTTCAGGGCGTGACCTGCTCATAGCCGACACGCCGGAACAGTTCATCGAAGCGACTGTCAGGGTGCTCACGGACGCGTCACTCCGACGCCGACTCGCCAACAGCGCCTTCCGCCTGGTGGGATCGCGCTATGACTGGCCGGTCGTGATGCCCCAGTTTCTGAGGCTCCTCGACCGGGTCGCCCGGCGCCCGGAAGGGTAGTGACGGAGTGTTCATGGAGAGAATGGAAGAATCGCCCGCTATGAGATTCCCCGAAGCTGTGGCACGCGTGCGACGCTACATGAGACATTTGGCGCCCGATCGCGGCTGGATCGACGGCAGTTGCGACTACGTTCGATTCATTATCCTGGCCAGGTCGCGGACCGGCTCGAACCTGCTGCGAAGTCTCCTCAACGCCCACTCGAAGGTGGAGGCGTATGGAGAGATCTTCCGCAGCCGCGATTCCATGGACTGGGATCACATCGGATATCTCGGATCGAGCGGGTCGCAACGACTGCTGCTGGATGATCCGATCCGGTTCGTGCGAAGCCAGGTCTTTCGTCGATATCCCGCAGGGACCGGCGCCGTGGGGTTCAAGATCTTCTACTATCACGCTCACGACAGCGGTTGGAAGCCCATTTGGGACTTCCTCCGGGGACAGTCCGACCTCCACATCATCCATGTGACCCGGGAAAACATCCTGGAAACGCACCTCTCGCGCAAGCGAGCGGAACTGACCGACCGATGGGTCAACACCTCCGGCGAGAAGCAGGAAGCCCCTGCAGTGACGCTCGACTACAACGAATGCCTGCAAGATTTCCAGCGGACCCGGGCGCAGGAACGCGAGTACGAAGCCTTCTTCGCGACCCAGCCAAGGTTGCGAGTGACGTATGAGGATCTGGCCCGCGACCACACCACCGAGATGATGCGGGTGTTCGAGTTCCTGGGACTTCCGTGGGAGCCGGTCCAGCCGAGCACCTACCGACAGTCTCACCGTTCTTTGAAGGAGAGCATCACCAACTTCGCGGAACTCAAGCAGAAGTTCGCCGGCTCGCCCTGGGAGCCGTTCTTCGCGGACGACATCATCGAGGCCGGTTCGGATCGAGACAAGGAAGCATAGCGCCATGGACTTCTCCTGGTCGGAAGAGCAACTGGAATTCAAGCGGACCGTCGTCGAGTTTGCCCGAAAGGAACTGGGTGGCGAATTGACCGCCCGAGACCGAGACTCGGAATTCTCACGCGAGGACTGGCAGAAATGCGCCCGGTTCGGAATCCAGGGGCTCCCGTTTCCCGAAGCCTACGGCGGGGGCGAGGCGGACATCCTCTCGACGATGCTGACCATGGAGGGTCTCGGCTACGGCTGTCGCGACAACGGACTCATCTTTGGCATCAACGCCCAGATGTGGAGCGTTCAAATGCCGATTCTCCGATTCGGATCCGATGCGATCCGGGAGAAATACCTGCCGGGCATGATCGGCGGCGAGATCATCGGAGCGCACGGCATGAGCGAGCCTGATTCGGGCTCCGATGCCTACAGCCTTCGCATGACCGCCCGCCGCGTCGACGAAGGGTACATCTTGAACGGCACCAAGACGTTCGTCTCCAACGCCCCCGTTGCCGACCTGGTCGTGGTCTTCGCTACGGTGGACCCGAACCGGAAGATGTGGGGGGTAACCGGTTTCGTCGTGGACATGAAGGCCGAGGGCGTCAGCGTCAGCCGGCACATCGAGAAGATGGGGCTGCGCACTTCCCCCATGGGAGAGGTCTTTCTCGACGATTGTTTCGTCCCGGAAGGGAACCGTCTCGGTCCCGAGGGCGCCGGCGCCAGTCTGTTCAAGGACTCGATGGAGTGGGAACGGGCGTGCATCCTGGGCAGCCATGTCGGAGCCATGGAGCGGCAGCTCGAACAGGTAATCGACTACGCGCGAACCCGGCAGCAGTTCGGCAAGCCGATTGGCCAATTCCAGACCGTCGCCAACCGGATCGTCGATATGAAGGTCCGGCTCGAGACGGCCCGCTTGCTTCTGTACAAGGTCGCGTGGCTGAAGAGCCAGGGGCGACCGGCAGTGGCGGAGGCCGCGATGGCGAAACTGTATCTGTCCGAATCCTTCGTCCAGTCGGGACTTGACGCCGTCCGCACGTTCGGCGGATGGGGCTACATGACGGAGTTCGAAATCGAGCGCGACCTTCGCGATGCTATCGGGGGAACCCTCTACTCCGGGACGTCCGATATCCAGCGCAACATTATCGCCAGCGGCCTCGGGCTCTAGCCGAAGGTCGCCGGCGGCGGGTGCCGGGCCCGTGGATGGCGTATCCGCCGGGCACTCCGGTCCAACGTCAATACAGCAGGAGAGAATCAGCATGTTGTGGCTGTTACCCCAGGCCATTGATGGCACGGCAGAGCGGCATCCGGATCGCGATGCGGTCCGATTCGGCGGGCAGGGCCTCACTTACGGTCAGCTCGCAGAGCGCAGCAACGGGCTCGCGGAGATTCTGCGATCCCGAGGGCTGCGGCGTGGAGATCGCGTCGGGATCTTCATGAACAAGAGCCTGGATTCCGCCGTGGCGATGCATGGGATCATGAAGGCGGGCGGGGCCTATGTGCCGCTGGATCCCTTTGCCCCTGTTTCGCGGGTGGCCTTTGTCATCCGCGACTGCGGCATCCGCCACGTGATCACGACGGACGAAAAGCTCGAGCAGTCCGAATTGCTCGAGCAGGAGACGGGGAGTCTGGCCGTCCTGATCGGGGTGTCAGAACAGGCCGGCTTTGACACTGTCGGCTGGGATGATCTTGCCGCCGCTGCGACTGCGCGACCGCCCGCAATCGATCTCACGGAACAGGATCTGGCGTACATTCTCTACACCTCGGGATCGACGGGTACGCCCAAGGGGATCATGCACACCCACCGCAGCGGCTTGAGCTTTGCCGACTGGGCCTCGAGGACCTACGCCCTCCGGGGAGATGACCGAATCAGCAATCACGCACCGCTCCACTTTGACCTTTCCACGTTCGACTTCTTTGCGGCGGCCGTGGCCGGCGCCACAACGGTGATCGTCCCCGAGCCCATTGCCCGCTTCCCGGCGAGCCTGTCCCGGCTGATGGAGGAAGAGCGTCTGACAGTCTGGTACTCGACGCCGTTCGCCCTGATTCAGCTGCTCGATCGGGGGAGCCTGGAGAAACGGGACCTGACGGCTCTTCGGACCATCCTCTTCGCGGGAGAAGTGTTTCCCACCAAGCATTTGCGCCGGCTCATGGACCGGTTTCCGGAAGCCCGCTTCAGCAACCTGTACGGCCCGACGGAGACCAACGTGTGCACCTACTACGATGTGCCCCCGCTGCCGGCGGACATGGAGGAGGCCATACCCATCGGAGTGCCCTGCAGCAACGTCGAGTCCCTCATCGTGAACCCTGACGACGAAGCGGTGGAGCCGGGCGAAGCGGGTGAACTTCTGATTCGTGGCGGTGTCGTCATGCGCGGCTACTGGGGCAGGCCGGATCTGAACGAGAGAGGCTTCTACCGACGCCCGGTGTTCGGCGGGCACTATGAAGACGTTTTCTACCGGACCGGCGATCTCGTGCAGCAGCAGCCCGACGGTAACCTCAGGTACCTGGGTCGGAAGGACCGCCAGATCAAGACCCGGGGCTATCGGGTCGAACTGGACGAGGTGGAAGTGGCCCTTCTGTCGCACCTCAACGTGGAGGAGGCGGCCGCCTTTCCCGTCTCCGATGGAGAGGGAAGCAACCTGATCGAGGCTGCCGTGACTGCGAAGAACGGCGCCCGGCTGGTGGCTGACGACGTCCTGAATCTTGCCGCCGAGCGGCTACCCTCCTACGCCCTTCCGGTCAAGATCCACGTGTTGGAGTCGTTTCCGCGCACCTCAACGGGCAAGATCGATCGACGGCAACTGCAGTCGTGGGCGGTCAATCCGTCGGGCGCAAGCGTGTGACCCGAAACGGGTCGCTCGCGACCAGCGTCAACTAGGGAAAACTGGAGAAAACAAAGACATGAATCGGGAAGCTGCGTTACTGGATTTTGTGAAAAGCGAATTGTTGCACGGGCGCAAGTCGGACCTCAGTCCCACGGAAGACCTGTTGAGCAATGGGATCATCGACTCACTGGGCATCCTTCGGCTGGTCTCTTTCATCGAAGATCAGTTCGGAATCCAGGTCCCGGATGAAGGCGTCGTCTACGAGAATTTCCACAGTGTCCAAGTGCTTGCGAACTACCTCGCGACACTCTGAGGCCGACTCCGGACTGCGGCCTCCGGTATTGCGCAGGGCCCGTTGATCGCCCTGTCATGCCGCCGGCCGGATTCCGGACGCCTCCTGGATCGGCGTGAGACCGAGAACGCTCAACCATGGTGAGACGCCTGCTGCTCCTGAATGGAATCGCGGTGCTGGGCGCCGTGATCAACCATTCCTCGGGGTGGGGTTTCACGGCGATGTTCTGGTGGACGGACCGGTATCTTCCGGGGCCGACGCCCAATTTCTCCCAACTGGGAAGCATCTCGTATTACGGCCTGCGCCTGCTCGAGCAATCGATCATGTTCTCGATCCCTGCTTTTCTGTTCGTGTCGGGCTTCTTCATCGCCTTCGCGACGGGACGAGGTCAGGACCGGCCGGGGGGCAAGGTCGTCGGAAGTCGCATCAAGAGCCTTCTGTTTCCTTATCTTCTCTGGTCCCTGGCGATCTTTGGCTGGCGAGCATTGGAGGGAACCGTCGACACGCCCACGGGGTACTTCAAACAGCTCCTGTTCGGCGGTGCCGCGGCGCCGTACTATTACGTCCCCCTTCTCATCCAGTATCTGCTGCTGTCCTTCCTTCTGGTTCCCCTCATCAAGCACCACGGAAAGCTGGTTCTGCTCATCGTGGGGAGCATTCAGGTGATCGTCCAGCTGGCCCGTTACCCCGTACTCCTGGGCTGGAAGGTCGAGGCCGCAGCCTGGATCGTCCGCTACTCCCCCGGATTCAGCATTCTGCCCATGATCTTCTGGTTCGCTCTGGGGATCTATGCCGGTTTTCACCTGCCGGCGCTCAAGGGCTGGCTGGAGCACTGGAAACGAATCCTGCCGGCGATCACCGTCATCCTGGCACTCCTCGCGTTCGCCGAGTGGGAGTTCCTCTTCAAGCTGTCCGGCGCGTCCTGGTTATCGCCCACAGTGACGATCTTCGATTCGCTGTACTCGGGAGCGTTTATATTGACCTTTCTGGCCTGGGGTTCCATGGCGCTGCCCTTCGATGCGCGGCTCAGCGGGCTGGGGACGAAGTCCTTCGGCGTGTATCTGATGCACGCACCAGTGCTGGAACTCGGATCCCGGGCCCTCTATCACCTGTCACCCTGGGTCCTGGCCCACCAGGCGGCCTTTCAGGCGCTGCTGATCGTCATCGGGGTCGCCATTCCCTTGCTGGTGATGGGACTGGTGGACCGATCACCCGTTCGAGCCTACTACTCCTACATCTTCGGCTGATCTCGATCGAGATCGGAGACCCAGCCAACACCGATCGCTTCGTGACCTCCGGATAGACCTGGACCGTACAAGAGGACATCAATGAGCAAGATTCTCGTTACCGGCGGGGCCGGCTTCATCGGCTCCCACCTCGTGGAGGAGTTGATCCATCGTGGACATATCGTGCACGCTCTCGATGATCTGAGCGGCGGATTCCGGGACAACCTCCACGAAGACTCCCACTTCATCGAAGGCAGCATCAATGATGTCGAACTGGTGAACCGGATCTTCACGGAGCACCGATTCGACTACGTCTATCACCTCGCGGCCTATGCTGCGGAGGGGCTGAGCCATTTCATCAAGGGCTTCAATTACCACAACAATCTGATCGGCAGTGTCAACCTGATCAATGCGTCGGTCAACACGGGGGTCAAGTGTTTCGTCTTCACCTCCTCCATTGCCGTCTACGGCACGACGGCCGAGCTTCCGATGAACGAGGCGACTCCGGCCGTACCCGAGGATTCGTACGGCATCGCCAAACTCGCCGTCGAGCAGGAGCTTCGCATCAGCAAGGAGATGTTCGGACTGGATTACATCGTGTTCCGACCCCACAACGTCTACGGCGAACGCCAGAACATCGGCGATCGCTATCGCAACGTCGTGGGTATCTTCATGAATCAGATCCTCCAGGAGAAGCCGATGACCGTGTTCGGTGATGGCACCCAGTCCCGGGCCTTCAGCTACATCCGGGACCTGACACCGATCATGGCAGACTCGCTGGAGACCCCCGCAGCCTACAACGAGGTGTTCAACATCGGGGCAGACGAACCCTTCTCCGTCAATGAACTGGCAGAGGCGACCGCCCGGGCCATGGGTGTGGAGCCGAGAATCCGGCACCTGCCCGCGCGCAACGAGGTCATGCACGCCTATTCGTCCCATGACAAGGTCCGGCGCTTCTTCCCGGACCGGAGCCGAACGAGCCTCGAAGAGGGGCTTGCCCGGATGGCGGCCTGGGTGCGGGATCACGGCTCCCGGCAGAGCAAGGTCTTCGAGAACATCGAACTGATGAAGAACTTTCCCAAGGCCTGGCTCATGCAGGAGTGATTCGGAAGTCGACGGCGATCGGCCGCCTCAGCTCAATCCACGGAAGAATACGATGGCCTCCCCGCAACTACCTCTCGAACTGGGTGAGATTCCGGCACTCGGCACGGCGCGTCCCATTCGGGATCTCAAGTACTGGCACTGGGGACTCTCGGTTTTCGTTATCGCCTGGACGCTGATCCTGGCGAGCTGCTTCGCCGATCCTCTCGGCCTCGTCAGCCGCAACTGGCCTCTCGTCGGAGTGGGCTTCATCGCGGCGGTTCTGGGCAATTCCACTGCCGTCGGCGGCGGCTTCGTCTTCATTCCCGTCATGATCCTCGTCTATCAGTTTCCCTCCGTGGTGGCCCTGAAGGTCGCTCTGGCCAGCCAGTCGGTGGGGATGACCAGCGGAGCGATCGGTTGGCTGGAGAAGCGGGCCGTCCCGGTCCGAGCCCTCCTGATCGCCATCCCGCCGATGCTGCTGGGCAGCACCGTGAGTTCCCTGCTGATTGGGCCGAATCCGCTTCTGATCAAGGGTCTGTTCGGCCCGGCTTCGATCTTCCTGGGAGTGGTGACCCTCCTGTTCTTGAGGCGAAGGCAGGGCAAGGACGAGCTTCCCGGGAAGGCCTACCTTCCGCTGATTCTCTTCTCCTTCGTGGGCGGTACCCTGACGGGCTGGATCGCGATCGGGGAAGGGGAGGTGATCGCGGCCTTTCTGATGCTTGGATACGGACTGCGTGCGGAACGGGGCATCGGCATGGGAGTGGTTCTGCTGTCCGTCAATTCGATCTATCTTGCAATCATCCATCAGTCCTTCCTCGGCGGCATCCCCTGGGATATCGCCATGTTCACGGCTCTGGGCTGTGTCTTCGGCGGCCGCCTGGGACCCTACGTCAGCAAGTGGTTGGGGCCGCAACGCCTCAAGATTGCATTCGCCTGCATCGCGATGGCGGACGGTTTGGTGTTCGTGCTCCAGTTCCTGTTTTCTGGACCGTTGACATGAGAAGAACCGCAATTGAAACGACTCGTGGAGAGGGGCCCGGGTCCACACCGCCGCCGGAAAGGCTCGTGGCTGCATGCCCACCGCTCTCGAAAGTCAAGGGGAGGCTGCCGCACATTCTGGTGATCGCTCTTCTGATCTGGGCCTGGACGGGTCTGGCTTGCGCGCGGGGATTCGTCGTCGACCACTCGTCGATCAGCCTGTTCGAACGCATACCGGAGCGGTATCTCGAAGCGGCTCGAAATCTGCGCGTTCTCTTCATGGATCGATCCGTCGGCGTCAACACGAACGATGCGCTCAACTGCTTCACGGTGGGAAGATACGGTGCTGCCCCGGTTGTCTGCCGGCGCGACTACCGCGAGTTGGCAGGAGCCTGGCAGATGATGACGCGCACCGATGAGGACCTCTCGAGGGGCCTGGTGCCGCCCGCGATCCGGTTCACACCCGATCCCCGGCGATACGATCGCAGCAACTGGCGTTTCTTCATCTTCGCCGGGCCCTGGACCCGGATGATGGAAGACTTCGTGGGCGGGTTGCACGAGGGATCGATTCCGGCGAAGGTCCATCCGGGCGGAGAGTCGATTCGAATCGATCCGATGGACTTCGACGTCCTTTCCTTTCAGTTCGGATACCTCAACCTGATGGAGGGCAGTCGAATTGCTGAACTCTTCACCCATCGGCCCGGAGAGTACGATGATTTCTACGATCTCGAGCGAGAGGTGAAAGATCGGTTGGCCACGGCCACGCCACCGAGAGTTTTCGTCTACTGGACCACCAATCTGGCTCGAGCCATCGGCAGTGAGGTCTCGACGGAGTTCAACCGCAAGATGCGGCAGTGGTCCGCCGAAAACGATGAGATCCTCTTCGACTTCGCCGACATCCAGAGCCATGACATGAAAGGGGATCCATGCTTCGACAACCGCGACGGGGTTCCCTATACCACCCCCAGCGGCAACAAGAGCGAGAACCACCCGGACGACGGCCAGAGCCTGCCGGCGATCTGCCAGGAAGACACCATCGAAACCGACGGGGGCCATCTGGCGACGGCTCAGGGGACGGTCAGTGTCGCCAAGGGACTCTGGGTACTGGTGGCGCGGATTGCGGGATGGGATCCGGAAAATGGCTCAAATCCTTGAGGAAGGGCGGGGTGCACGCATGCTCCGCGGGGGAGCCTGGACGATCGGGTCGGCTCGCCGGTCCGGGCCGTGGGGGCGCGTCGTGAGCCACTTCCGCTCCGCTCCTGCCGATCTGGCGGCGGGCCTGTTGCTGCTGGCCGCAATCTGCCTCGTGCTCGTCGTGACTCCCCACGGAATCGGGTTGTCGCCGGACTCGCTCACCTATGTCGGTGCGGCGAACAACCTCGATGCAGGTCTCGGGTTTTCAGTGCCGCCCGCCAACGAGCCGATCGCTCATCTGGCGCCTCTGTATTCCGGTCTCCTCGCCCTGCTCGGCCTCGCAGGAGGCGGGCCTCTGGAGGCGGCGCGCTGGGTGGCGGCCCTGTGCTTTGGTTTGAACGTCCTCCTGGTCTACCTCCTGGCCGCCCGAGTCTTGGCGGACTCCGGGGTTGGCTCCTCGTGGATTCCAGTCGCTGCCGCGGGTCTGGTGCTGACGGCCCCAGTCATGTGGCAGATCCATCTGATGGCCTGGACCGAGCCTGTGTTCATCTGCGCGAGTCTCTGCGCCTTGTGGCTGTTGTCCTCCTATCTCGGAGGCCGCGAAATGAAATGGCTGGTCCTGGCGGCGGCTATGGCGGCCGTCACCATCGCTACCCGCTATGCCGGACTTTCCCTTTGGGCGGGTCTCGCGGGCAGCCTCGTTCTCTTCCAGCGCAGGTCGAAAGTCAGAGCCGTGGCCGATGCGGCCCTTTTCTCGGTGATCTCCCTGGCTCCTTTTGGGCTGTGGTCGCTGAGGAATCTGTGGATTGCCGGTACGGCCACCAACCGGTCGATCGGTCTCCACCCGATCAGCGGCGAACGCGCGCGCGAGGGTCTGTCGACAGTGGCCTCCTGGCTGCTGATCCCCGACCAGTGGGACGGCTGGATCAAGCTGTCGGCCCTGGCGATTCCCGGAATCCTCATCGTGGCCGGGAGTCTCCTGTGGAGTTCAGGGCGAGCGCATTCCGGGCGGCGGGACGTTCCAGAGTTCGTGGTTCCGCCCCTGGTCAAGACTGCGGTGCTCACGGCCGTCGTCTACATGGCGTTTCTGGTGGCTTCGATCTCGTTCGCCGACGACAACACCCCGCTCGACCAGAGGATCCTCTCCCCGCTGTTCGTTCTGCTGCTCATTCCCCTGGTCTACGGGATCGTGGCGTGGGGGGTGGGCCTGCGATGGAATCGACGGGTGAGACTGGGAATCCTCGCCCTGGTCGGTCTCTTCAGCCTCCTCCAGTTCGGTGTCGCCTATCCCATACTCCGCGACTCCCGTGCCAAGGGGGTGGGCTTCAGCAACGTGCGTTGGCGGGAACCGGGCCTGATGCGGGCGCTTCGGGAGATTCCGGCGGGCAAGGTCATCTACTCGAATTCCCCGGACGCGCTGTTCTTTCTCTCGGGAAGAGCGGCCAGGAAGCTCCCCGTTCCCTTCGTCGCCATGACCCGGTCCGTCAACGAGCGCTTCCGCGACCAAGTCGCCCAGGTGGACAGCGATTTGGCCGCGGGCGGGCTGCTGGTGGTCCTCGATGTGGGTCCGTCACAGGCTACCCGGCAGGCCGACGCGCGGGTGCGGGAACTCCAGTTGACTCCACGCCGGACCTTTCCGAATGGGGTTATCTATTCGCGATGACGACGATTTCTTCAGAGGATGCAGTCGATGGCCCTCGTTAGTGTGGTCATCCCGGCCTTCAATCAGAGCCGGTTTCTGGAAGAGGCCGTTCGAAGCGTCTTCGATCAGACCCTCGATGATTTCGAGATCATCGTGGTCGACGACGGTTCAACGGATGACACGGCCCAGCGCGCGGCCGCCATCCGCGATCCGCGCTTCCGCTATGTCTACCAGGAGAATCAGGGACTCTCAGCCGCCCGCAACACGGGCATTCGGGCCTCTCAGTCCAGGTATCTGTCGTTCCTCGATTCCGATGATCTGTTCGAGCCCAATAAACTCGAACTCCTGGTCCGGGCCCTGGAAGACCAGCCGGCGGCGGGACTTGCCGCCGGGCAGGCCGTGCCCATCGACAGCTCTGGCAATCCGGTGGGGCGGATGTTCGAAACACCCCCGTCCGACGACCCTGCCGAGTTGCTCCTCGGAAACCCTTTGCACGTCGGTAGCGTCCTGTTACGCAAGGAGTGGCAGGAGCGGGTCGGGTTCTTCGACGAAACCTTGCGGTCCTATGAAGACTGGGACATGTGGCTGCGTCTGGCTTGCGCAGGCTGCAGATTCGTCTGGATCCCCCAGCCCGTCTCGCGCTACCGGTTCCACCGGGAACAGATGACCCGGATCGGCACTCAAATGACCACCGCGACCTTTGCAGCCCTGGACAAGTTCTTCGCCCGGCCGGAGATTCCGCCGTCGTGCATGTCGGTTCGGGATGTTGCCTACAGCCGGGCCCACCTGCGCGCTGCCGCCCAGGCCTGGCTGGCCGGCGACGTCACGCAGGGGGCAGACCACCTGTGCCGCGCGATCGGACTGAATCCCTCGCTGGCCGCCGATGGAGCGCGGGAACTGGCCCGCCACTTTCGGTCCTGGACCGAATTGCCCAAGGTCGGCGAGCCGCTGGAGTTCCTCGAGGAAATCTACGCCCATCTTCCGTCCGAGCTTTCGAGCCTGGCCGCCCGCCGCCGGACTGAGCTGGCTCGAGCCGCCCTGGATTTCGCCCATCGGTCCCGCGCCGCCGGGGATCTGCGCCGGGCGGAGAAATTCGCCTGGAAGGCCGTCGGGTATCAGCCCTCCCTGTTGGCGGACCGCGGGCTCGTGTCCCTGCTGGGTCGGAGCTTTCTCCACAGATTCAAAAGTGAGGCGGTTACCGCATGCGATTGATGTACTTCCCTCCCCAGGTGACCCGGTTCGTCATTCTCTTCGTAGAGCGCTCCGGAAGCACCTATCTCGCGACATCTCTGGCCTCGCATCCCCAAATCGAGGCCCGCAGGGAAGAGTTCGCCCATCTGCGCCAGCGCGGGGAGGACGGTGCCGCCCAGCTGGAGTGGGCCCGCGCGTTCTGGACACCTCCGCTGCTGAGCCGTGAGAAGGCCCGTGGGTTCAAGTCGAAGATCGAGGACATCCTCGACCCCGCCGGTTTCGGTCGACTGCTGCGAAAGAACCGGGTCCGGGTGATCCAGTTGCAGCGCCGCAATCTGATCAAGGCCGTGGTCTCGACGATCAACGCCCGGCGTCTGTACGAAGCGTCGGGCAACTGGAACCTGCTGCGCGAGTCGGATCGACTCCCCGCCTTCGAAGCCGATCCCGCCGAATTCTCTCACCTCCTGGACGAGCGCATCCGGTGGGACCAGGAGCTCGAGAGCTATGTCGGGGCCCTGGAACTGCCGCGACTCCAACTCTTCTACGAGGACCTTCTCTTGGGGGAAAGGCAGTTTCTCGGTCGGATCTTCGACTTTCTCGGCGTCCCCACCCGCGAAGTGCAAGGAAAGACTTTCAAGAGCACGAAGGATGACCTGCGGGAAGTCCTGCTCAATTTCGATGATTTGCGCGACCAGTACGCGGGTACTCCCTACCACTCCATGTTCAGTGAGGTGATTGCGTAAGCGGCACATGAGAATCGGCTATCTGCTCGAACAGGAAGAGGACATCCGGCGGCCACCCTTCAACGGTCCGGCGAATCACATCCGTCAGGTCGTGCGACACCTGAACGGGCGGGGCCACGGCGTGACGGTGCTCTTTCGCTCGCAGGACCGCCTGTGGGTCACGGAGGATCTGAAGGGATTCGAGCCCGTCACCGTGCGCAAGACGGACCTCGGCTGGCAGCGAACCCTGGAGGGCGGGTGCCGCAGAATCCAGGCCACCCTCGGGTTGCCGTACCTGGGCTACTTCGAAAGTCGCCGATTCGCCTGGGCCTGCCACCAGGTTCTCAGCGACTGCGACCTGTTCTACGAGAGGTTTTCCTGGATGCACTACGGAGGACTGCTGGCCGCCCGGCGCCAGGGCGTCCCCTGGATCCTCGAGTACAACGGCGATCCACTGGCCGACCTGGAGGCGCAGGGGATTGCGCCGACCGGGGTACAGCTTCCCGTGGCGCGTCGAATTATGCGCAGGGTCCTGGAACGCGCCGATCACGTCATCGCCACCGGGGCAGGTTGGCAGAGGAACTGCATCGAACACTGGCACGTTGCCCCGGAAAGATCCAGTGTGGTCGAAAACGGTACGGAGTTACTGGGGCTTCTGAACAGAAACGATCTGCGTTCGTTTCGAGATGGATCCGACGGTCCACCGGAGACGACCGTGGTCTATCTGGGCGGCTTCTATCCGTGGCACGGGATCGACAAGCTGCTCGACGCGACGGCCTTGCTGATCAAGCAGGGTGTCCGGCTTCGGCTGAATCTGATTGGATCCGGCCGAGGGGAGACCGAGTCCCGGGACCACGCCCGCCGACTTGGCCTGGAAGGTATTGTGCACTTCCTGGGTCGCCTGACTGCCGAGCAGTATGCCCCCCTGCTGGCTTCGGCGGATGTCGGTGTCTCGCCTTACTGTGGCTGGCCCGAGTATTCGGGCCTGAAGATCTTCGATTACAAAGCCGCCGGTCTGGCCTGCGTGGCGTCCGGTGAAAACGGGGACCCCTCCACGTTGCGGCACGGGGAGACCGGCTGGATCGTGCCACCCTGCAGTGAGGCCGGCCTGGCCGAGGCGCTGGCGCTGCTTGCCCGGGATGTCGATCTTCGCCGTCGACTCGGCCGGGCCGCCCGGCAGGATGCTGAACGGCGGAACGACTGGACACAGACCGCCAGGAATCTGGAAGCAGTCTTTCACCGAGTGACCGGAGGTCGGGGAGTCGGGGCGGTCCGGGGCCGAAAGACGGCAGGAGGGGGAATGACGAGGCTGACCTCCACACCCGAGCTTCAGCAAAGTCATCCCACGGTAAGGCGCTGACGATGAGTGAATCCGCGACCATTTCCATTTATTCGCCCTCGTCGCAGATGCGGACGCCGATCCTGTTGCTGCGTTCCATCTGGAAGGGAATTCGGGAGTCTCGAGAGCTGTCCTGGCGTCTGTTCCTGCGCGACCTGTCGGCCCAGTACAGGCAGAGTATCTTCGGTGTTCTGTGGGCATTTGCCCCTCCCATCGTCACCGGATTGATCTTTATCGCCCTTCGCTCGAGCAGCGTCGTGAACCTGGGCGAAACCGACATCCCCTATCCCGTCTTCGCCCTCGTAGGAACGATGCTCTGGCAGCTCTTCACGGACAGCCTGAACGCGCCGCTGAAGTCCGCCACGGCCGCTAAGCCACTCATGGCCAAGGTCAGTTTCCCTCACGAAGCCCTGATCGTCTCGGCCTTCTTCATGTCCATGTTCAACTTCCTGGTCAAATCGCTCCTGATCCTGGCGATTCTGCTCATCTTCGGCATGGCTCCGCACTGGACCCTTCTGGCGGCTCCCGCAGTCATGTTGCTGTTGATTCTGCTCGGCATCACCATCGGTCTCCTCATCACCCCGATCGGAATGCTCTACACCGACGTCGCCAGCGCGCTGCCCATCGTGACTCAGCTGCTCTTCTTCCTGACACCGGTCGTCTATCCGCCGCCCACTTCCTTTCCCTTCTCGCTGCTGGCCACCGTCAACGTGGTCAGCCCGCTGTTGATCGCCTCGCGGGATCTGATTACGAAGGGGACGATCACGAACCTGCTGCCCGCCCTGATCGTTGGTGTGGCGGTGCTGTGCGGACTGCTGGTGGCCGCCGTCATCTATCGCGTGGCGGTCCCCATCATCGTGGAACGGATCAGCGCCTGATGGCCCACACACTGGTACATGTCGACAACCTGGGCAAGAAGTTCTGCCGGAACCTGAAGAAATCCCTCTGGTACGGCGTCCGGGACCTGGGTGCGGAGTTGATCGGCCGTGGGACCGATCGGAGCGCCCTGCGCAAGGACGAATTCTGGGCGCTGCGCGATGTTTCGATGAGCCTGGAGCGGGGAGAGACGCTCGGTCTGATCGGACACAACGGTGCAGGCAAGACCACACTGTTGCGGCTCTTGACCGGTCTGATTCGACCGGATGAAGGCTGCATCCGTATCGGCGGGCGCATTCAGTCGCTGATCGCCCTCGGCGCCGGCTTCAACCCGGTGCTGACCGGCCGTGAGAATGTCTATGTGAACGCTGCAATCCTGGGGATGTCGAAGGCGGAGACCGATCGGAGATTCGAGGAGATCGTCGATTTTGCCGGGATCGAGGAGTTCATCGACATGCCGGTCCAGAGCTACAGTTCGGGCATGGTGGTCCGGCTGGGCTTCTCGATCGCCGCTCATCTGGAACCCGAAATCCTGCTCGTGGACGAGGTCCTGGCCGTCGGAGATCTGGCCTTCAAGACGAAGTGTCAACTGCGCATCCAGGAACTGCGCAGAAGCGGCGTGGCCATCGTTCTCGTCTCGCACAATCTGCACACCATCAGCCACGTCTGCTCGCGGGCCATGACCTTTGAAAAGGGTCGGATGATCTACGAAGGAGACCCTGAAACGGCCATCGACCAGTATCGGCTTTCGTTGCTCAAACGTGGCGAAGATCCCGGAAGCTCCCGGGGAGGGACCGGGGAGATCAAGGTTTTGGGGTTTGAAGTCCTGGACCAGTGGAGCGCGCCGGCCGACGGATTCGGCGTGGGCGATCACGTGAAGCTCCGGGTGCACTACGAGGCGCTGGAACCCGTCGAGGATCCGGTCTTCAATGTCACGATCCACGTCTTCAACGGTGAACAGGTCACGGGTTTCCGGACCGACGTCGATGGCTTTCAGGTTGGTGTCCTCTCCGGCAAGGGGCACATCGACATCGTGATCCCGGAACTGAACCTGCTGCCCAATGCCTATGCCATGGATGTGGTGATCTTCCATAAGGATGGGTTCACCTTCTACGATCGGGTCAACAAGGTCGGCTTTCTGAAGATCGTCGGCGGCCTCAACATCAACGGGATCTCATTCCTGCCCCATCGCTATCAGTTGGAAGCAGGGGCCGACGGCTGCTCGGATGATGCGGTCGATGAATGGGGCGGGCGGCAGGAGGTCCTATGAATCAGGAGCCGATCTTCATCGTCGGGGTGCAGCGTTCGGGCACGACGCTGCTGGCGGCGATGATGTCAGCCCACAGCCGGCTCAGTTGCGGTCCCGAGACCCACTTCTTCCGCCGGCTGGCGGAGAGCGACTGGCAGTCGCTGTGTCGGCCGGAAGGGTGGCCGACCCGGGCGGTGGAGTTTCTCTGCTCGATCCGGCATTCAGGTTTCGAGGGCTGTGCCGGCCGACTTCTGCTGGAGAAGTACGAACTGGAGCGGGACCAGATTTCTGATTTCCTCAGATCCCGGGAACCCTCCATCCCCTGCATCCTGGCCGCTGTCACGGAGCCGTTCATGTCGCGTAGCGGGAAGGAGCGATGGATCGAGAAGACCCCGGATCACATTGAGTACCTCGGAGCCATCCGCTCCCACTTTCCCGGTTCCCCGATCATCCGGATCGTCCGGGATCCCAGGGACGTGGCCCTCTCCCTCATGCAGGTTCCCTGGGGGGCTCGTTCCGTGCTCGAGGGGCTGCTCTTCTGGAGGGATCGTGACGACGCCAGCGAACGGTTCTTCGAGACGGATCCGCTGTCCTGTTCGTTGCGCTTCGAAGATCTCGTCGCGGATCCCGAAACGACGCTGCGCCGGCTTTGTCCGTTCATCGGGGAGGAGTACGAGGCTGGAATGCTCGACACCTCCAAGGCGGGTCGGCTCGTGAACAGCCGGAACGCACCCTGGAAGGCCAAGGCCAGCCAGTCCCTCGATCCCAGGAGAGTCGCGGCCTGGCGCGGCGCCCTGTCGCCTGAGGACAACCGCCTGGCGGAGGCGATCCTGGGTGACCGACTCGACCGGCATGGGTATCCCCGGATGGAAGGGTTCTCGACGTTCGGTGAAATCTATCCGGATGCTCGAACCGCCGTGGCCTTCGCGGGCCGGCCTGACTCCCGTTGCGGGATCCGGCATCCGATTCTGGAAAGCCACGCCAGGCGAGCGAGCGACGGCCCGCGTCTTCGTCGGGGAGCCCGAGCAGAATCACTGGCTCCGCCCGGGGCGCCTTGCCAGGCTGGGCGCGACGGCCCGCCTGTCCGCCCGGATCCTGAGCAGCAGAATCCTGCGTCGGCCACTGTTCTGGGTCCCGGGCCTGGAATCTGTTGCGTGGTCGGGCTACTGCTCGGCTTGGCTGCAGCTCCTGCTGAGTCCCTACCGGGTGAGGCCGGATGGCCCGCGCCCGGTTTCGGGCGGAGCTGCCCTGACAACATCGGCTGCCGAGACATCTCAATGACGAAACCGATGCCCCTGGTCAGTGTCATGATGCCCGCCTACAACGCGGGAAGGTACCTCGGCGGTGCCATCCAGAGCGTTCTCGGTCAGACGTATCGGGAACTCGAACTGATCGTAGTCGACGACGGGTCGACCGATGAGACGCCGGAAATCGTGTCGCGCTTCCAGGATGCGAGAGTCGTCTATGTCCGGCAAGAGAATCAGGGTGAAGCCGGGGCGCGGAACACAGCACTGGAGCACGTCCGGGGTGAATATCTGGCTTTTCTCGACGCTGATGACGAGCATCTGCCCGACCACATTTCTCGAACGGTCGAATACCTCGAGAGATTTCGGGAACGGGATGCTGTCTACACGGACGGCTATTACATCGATCGGGAAGGGCGCCGCCTCGGCGCACTTTCGGAAAACCGGAGAGGACCCTTCGAGGGGAGGATCTTCGATGAAGTTGTCCGCGCCTCCGACGTCTTCGGTCCGCCGATCTGCGTCGTGCTCCGAACGGAACTGGTGAAGCAGGCCGGGCTCCGTTTCGACACCCGCATCGTCATCGGACCCGACTGGGACTTCCTCGTCCGGGTGGCCGATCTGGCACAGTTCGGCTACCTGGAGGACAAGACCTGTCTCTATCGTCTACACGAGACGAACATCTCGGTGCAAGTGGAGCGGGAACGCCGCTATGGATACCTCAGGCTGTGCCGGGAGAACGCCATCCAAATGCCCAGCTTCGCCGCCTGCGCGGAAGACGTCAAGGCGGCAGTCTTCTATGACCTGATGGTGGAGCTTTCCGACGGCCAGTACGATCGCCGACTGGACATCACTCGCCGGCCCCCGTTCAAGGGACTCGCGCCTTCGACGCGTGCCTGGCTGTTCCGCATGATCGCGGGCAAGGCCATCCTCGATGGGGCCGAGGATCGTATCGTTCAACACTGTCTCGAGATGAGTCGCACCCTCCTTCCGTCGGACTGGAAGGGACGATTGTTGACGACCGCCTATCGACTCCACCCCGGGATCTCGAAGGCCCTACTGCGGATCAAGCGGTCTCGCCAAGAGGTCGGAGCCCGGGCTTCGGCCGGCAGATCATGACTGCCTAATCCCCCATTCCCAATCAAGGAGCCCACAGCCCATGCTGAGCATCCCTGCAAAGACTCAAGTTCTCGTTATCGGAGCCGGTCCCGGAGGCTCGACCGCTTCCACCCTGTTGGCCCGGCAGGGCTTCGATGTGACCGCCCTGGAGGCTTCGATTTTCCCTCGCTACCACGTCGGCGAGTCGCTTCTGCCCTCGGTGCTGCAGATCTTCGACCTCCTGGGGGCCCGCGAGAAACTGGATTCAGCCGGATTTCAACGCAAACAGGGAGCCTTCCTGCAGTGGGGCGAGGAAGAATGGCCACTGAACTTCGGCGAGTTGAGCGAACAGCATACCTATGCCTACCAGGTGCGGCGCGCCGACTTCGACCAGTTCCTTCTGGAGCACGCCCGCAGCCAGGGCGTGCGGGCTTTTGAAGGAATCGAGGTCTGCGGGCTCCGGTTCGATGGAGAACGACCGGTCGCCGCGACCTGGCGCGTCAGAGCTTCACGCAACGGAGATCGGCCGCAAGAGGGCGAAATCCGTTTCGACTACCTGATCGACGCCTCCGGCCGCAACGGTGTGATCTCCAACCAGCACCTGCGCAACCGCCGCTATCACACAGTGTTCCAGAACGTGGCTCTGTGGGGGTACTGGCAGAACACTCGAAGGCTTCCGGGAGAGCGGCAGGGTGACATCGCCGTGGGATCGATCCCTTACGGCTGGTTGTGGGGGATTCCGCTGAGCGACGGCACCATGAGCGTGGGTGCGGTCATGCACCGGGATGCCCTGAAAAGCCGCCGAGGGGACGGATTGAAGGAAACACTCCTCGAAGCAATCGATCACTCCCCTCTCCTCAAGGATCTGCTGGAACCGGGGGAGCTCATTTCCGAGATCTACACGGAAACGGACTATTCCTACGCTGCCGATCGCTTCTGTGGCCCGGGCTATGGCCTGGTCGGGGACGCTGCCTGCTTCCTCGATCCCCTGCTCTCCAGCGGCGTTCACCTGGCGATGTTCAGCGCGATGCTCCTTTCGGCCGGCCTGGTCACGGTCCGTGCCGGTGAAATCGACGAATCGCAGATGATGTCGTTCTACGAGAAGAGCTATCGACAGGCCTATCTGCGCTTCCTGGTTTTTCTCTCGGCTTTTTACGACGTCGGACGCGGGAAGGACTCCTACTTCTGGGAGGCCCAGCGCTTGACCCGCGAAGACGTCAGCAAGCAGGATCTGAAACTTGCGTTCCTCAGGTTGGTGACCGGTCTGCGCGATCTGTCCGACGCCCAGAGCGACACCCATCACTTCGTCCTTCACGAGATGACCCGCCGCATCGATGAGAACCTCAGGTACCGGCAGGATAAAGCGGAGCTGGCCTCGTTGAAGGGCGATCGGAAAGACGCCGCGGAACGGAACGCCGAATTCTTCTCATCCGTCGAAGGCATCTTCTCTCTCAACGAGGAGGAGGCCGTCGACGGGCTGTACGTTGTGAGCCATCCGCGGTTAAAGCTGGCCCGAACTCCCGTTCGGTCTTGCACCGGGCCCGGGCAACCGGAAGAGACGCTATGAAAGGACAGGGGGAGATGGAGAAATTGCTTGACTACCTGATCATCGGTGCCGGCCCCGCCGGCTTGCAGCTCGGGTATCTATTCGCAGGGAGGGGGCGGGATTATCTCATTCTCGAACGGTCCAGCGAACCGGGCGCCTTCTTCAAAACCTTTCCCCGCCACGGCAAACTGATTTCGATCAACAAGGTGCACACAGGGACGGAACATCCTCAGATGAACCTGCGCTGGGACTGGAATTCCCTGCTCTGCGACAGCGACGACCTGCTGTTCCGAAATTACAGTCGGAAGTACTTCCCCGACAGCCGGGACCTCGTACGCTACTGCCGGGATTTTGCCGATCACTATCGCCTCAAGATCCGGTACGAAGCGCCGGTCGAGTCCGTGACGAGAGTCGAGGAAGGATTCCGAGTCAGGGTCGGGACGGGCGAAGAATTCCGGACCCGATGTCTCCTCATCGCAACCGGGCTCAGCCGGCCGCGAGTCCCTGACTTTCCGGGCGTCGAATTCTGCCAGAGCTACGTCGACCACGACATCGACCCCGAGAGTTATGTCAACCAGCGGGTCCTCATCGTGGGGAAGGGCAACTCCGCATTCGAAACGGCCGACAATCTGATCGAGGCCGCATCCGCGATCCACATCCTGAGCCCGGAGTCCGTCAGGATGGCCTGGCAGTCCCATTTCGTCGGCCACCTCCGCGCCGTCAACAATGATTTTCTGGATACCTATCAGCTGAAATCACAAAACGCCGTGATCGACGCGGAGATCGTGAAGGTGGAACGGCACGAGCAGAGGCTGCTCGTGCACATCAAGTACTCTCACGCCATGGGTCAGAGTGCTGCGATTCCTTACGATCATGTCATCCTGTGCACCGGCTTTCGCATGGACACGTCGATCTTCGACGATACGTGCCGACCGAAAATGACGGTGTGGGAGAAGCTCCCCGAGCAGACTCTCGAGTGGGAATCCGCCAATGTCCCGGACCTCTTCTTTGCGGGCACGCTGATGCAGGCTTGCGACTACAAGAAGACCATGTCCGGATTCATCCACGGCTTCCGTCACAATCTCGTGAGCCTGGCCAATCTGCTGGAGGAGCGATACTTTGGAGTCGCGTGGCCGCACGAATCCTTCGAGCCGGAGCCAGAGGCGGTTCTGAAGAAGGTGATCGACCAGGTCAATACGAGCCCCGGCATCTTCCTGCAGCCGGGCTTCCTTTGTGATGTCCTGGTGACAGAGGATGACCGGGCTCTCTATTTCAGAGACGTCCGCAAGGACTACGTCCTCGGGAAGTGGATCAGCGAACGGGAGGACCTCTATACGATCAGCCTCGAGTACGGTCACTTCGACGGGGACCCGTTCAGCGTCGAACGGGACCCGAGTCCCGACATGGGCGGAGCGGCAGCATACCTGCATCCGGTCATCCGTCACTTCCATTGCGGAGAGCTCGTGGGCGAACATCACGTCAACGATGACCTTGAGAGCCAGTGGTACAAAGACATCTATGTCCAACCGGCTCGCCTGTTCTTCTGCCGGCAACTGGAGAAGGCAACCGACTCCCTCTCTGCCTGAGGCCGGCTCGCCGCTGGCCGGAACGCCCCTGCGCCCCTGCTCCACGGGAGCGGTGATAGGCTATGTGACAGGGGACACAGCGGTCTCGGAATGTGTCCAGCATACTCGGAGAGCCGGCGGGCATTGCTGGCGAATCGATGGAGTCGCCGCGGGTTCACGAAGGGTATCAGTAGGGCGAAGTGCTATGAGCAGATTTCTGGTTGTTGTTGGCGCGGTGCTGTGTGGGATGCTCCCTGGAGCAGTCCGGGGACAAGGAATCGTCGTCGATCACACGACGCTCCAGCAGTTCGATTCGATCCCCGATCAGTACCTGCAGGCCGCCCGAAATCTGCGGGTCCTGTTCATGGACCGGTCGGTGGGCATCAACACGACCGACGCGCTCAACTGCCTGACGGCCTCGAGCTACGATTCGAGCCGGGTGACCTGCCGGCGCGATTTCCGGGAGGTCAATGGTTCCTGGGAGTTGATTCTGCGGAACAGTGCGGACGTGGCAAGCGGTCTGGTCCCCACTTACATTCAGTTTTCTCCGAGTCCGACCCGGTACAATCGGGCCAACTGGGACTTCTTCATCTTCGCGGACACCTGGGACAAGATGGCCACGGACTTCATCTCAGGTCTCCACAATCGCGCCATTCCAGCAGACGATCCCGTCAGCGGGGCGTCCGTTTTGATCGATCCCCTCGACTACGATGTGGTCTCTTTCCAGTGGAGTTACCTGAACGTGGATGAGGGAAGTTCCATCGCCAGTTTCTTTACCCATCTGCCCGGAGACTACGACGATGTCTACGACCTCGAGCGCGAGGTCAACGCGACCCTGACCAGTGCCAGCCCGCCCCGCGTGTTCGTGTACTGGACGACCAGCCTGGCTCGCAGCATCGGAACCGACGTCGCAACCGAGTTCAACCAGTTGATGCGCCAGTGGTGCATCGACAACAATAAGATCCTTTTCGATTTTGCCGACATCGAGGCGTACGACATGAACGGGAACCCGTGTTACGACAATCGGGACGGGGTTCCCTATACGACGCCGAGCGGGAATGCCAGTGAGAACCACCCCAGTGACGGCGTGAACATCCCGGCCGTCTGCCAGGAGAAGACGCTGGAAACGGATGGGGGGCACCTGGGTACGGCGCAGGGCGTCATCAGTGTCGCCAAGGGGTTCTGGCTCCTCGTGGCCGAGATTGCTGGTTGGAGCCCGGGAGGATCGACGCAGCCTCCGTTGCCTCCGACGAACCTCCGCGTCACCGATGTGCAATAGCGAAGAGAGTTTCGCCGGCGGGTCCAGTGCGGCACCGTTCGTGTCTTTCGGCCGGGACCTGGCTGTGAAGATTTCCGGAACTCAATGAGCCGAGTCGGCCCGGCCGGCCTCGGAACTTCCTCCAACTCGCACCAACCCACTTAAACTTATGGTTCGTCGTCTACTCGTCCTGAACGGTTTGGCCATCATCGGCCTCATCCTCTTTCATTCGGCCGGCTGGGGTTTCACGGCCATGCTCGCCTGGGGTGATCGCTACACTCAGGCCACCGGAATCGCATTTCAGGCCATGGGCAGCCCCAGCTACCACGCCCTGCGGGTTGTCGAACAACTCGTGGTGGTGGCCATCCCGGCGTTCCTGTTCGTGTCGGGGTACTTCATCTCCGTCGCGGCGGGCCGGACCCAGCCGCTCCGGTGGAGCGTGGCGACGGCGCGGGTCAAGAGCCTCCTCATCCCCTACTTCATCTGGTCCGTTTTCCTCCTGGTCCTCCGGGGACTCCAGGGGCAGTTCTTTGGACCGTTCGAATATCTGAAGATCCTGGCCACCGGTTCCGCGAATCCGGCCTACTACTATGTGATCCTTCTGGCCCAGTTCTACCTGATTGCCCCACTCCTCGTGCCCTGGGCGCGCAGACGGCCTGCCCTCCTCCTAACGGTGGCGACGGTCGTTCAGTTGGCGGTCCAGATCATGCAATACCCCGTCTTTCTGGGAATCCACTGGCCCGCGATCGAGCCTTTCGTGGACGTGGTGCCGAAGTGGTTCTTTCCGGCCCGGATCTTCTGGTTCAGCTTCGGCATGGTCGCAGGTTTCCATCTGGACGCGCTGAAGTCCTGGGCGGTGCGCGGGAAGTGGATCTGGCTGGCCGTGACGGTGTCCACCTTCTTCATCGGCATCTTCGAGTGGGAGATCTACGTCCGAATGTCCGGGCTGCGCTGGCTGAATCACCGTGAAACGCTCATTGATGACGTCTACTGTCTGGCGTTTCTCCTGTGCTTCGTTGCCTTCGACCGCATGGTCATTCCCTTTTCGAAAGAGCTGGCCTATCTTGGCACGAAGTCCTTTGGTATCTATCTCGTACATTCGCCGGCGCTGGAGTTGGGTGCCCGGGCGATGTATCATTTGGCGCCGTGGCTGTTAGCGCAACAGCTCGTTCTACAACCCTTCTTGATTCTGGTCGGATTTGCCGTCCCTCTGGCCCTGATCTTCCTGGTCGAGAGATCGCCGGTCCGCCGCTACTATTCCTATGTGCTCGGCTGATCTATCCGAGCGACCGACTCACCCGAGGATCGAAAACGATGGAGAATATCGCATCCGCCATTCGTGCCTATATCGCGCAGAACATCCTTTTCAGCGGGGAGAGCTATCCCTATTCGGACGATGCGTCACTGCTCGACGAGGGTATCGTGGATTCCATGAACGTCCTCGAACTGGTCAATTTCGTTGAGGAGAAGTTCGGCATCAAGGTCAACGATCCTGAAATCGTCCCCGACAATTTCGATTCGGTTCGCCGACTGGCAAGTTTCGTCGAGCGGAAGCAGCCGGCCCAGTAGCCGGAGACGGAATCCAAGCATGAGACTGGTACAGGACTTTCTCGAACGCAGTGCGCAGCGGTTTCCCAACAAAGTGTGCCTCGTATGCGGAGGACGGCGGCTGACCTATGCGGAGGTGGATGCGCAGGCGAATCGCCTGGCCAACGCATTCCGCGAGCACGGGCTGAAGCGTGGGGACCGGGTCGTCATCTTTCTTCCCAACAGTGTCGAAGCCGTAGTGGGAATCTTTGCGGCGCTGAAGGCCGGCGGGACCTTCGTCGTCGTCAACCAGTCGACCAAGGAAGACAAGTTGGGATACATCCTGGAAAACTGCCAGGCCCGCGGTCTCGTCACCAGCGCTCGCTACCGGGGGATGGTCGACCGATTCTCACACCGCTGTCCGGAGCTCGGGATCGCCGTCCTCACCTCGGCCGGGGCCTCGGGCGGGAGTGTGGAACCCTGGCTCGCCTACGAGCGAATCCAAAGCGACCATTCGGATGTGTGCCCGCCGCGTTCCAACATCGATCTTGATCTGGCCTGCCTCATCTACACATCGGGCAGCACCGGAGAGCCCAAGGGCGTCATGAGCGACCACAGCAATGTGGATTTCGCCAGCGACTCGATCATCACCTATCTCGAGAACGTGGAAGATGACATCGTCATCGGGCTCCTCCCGCTGTCGTTCGACTACGGTCTTTACCAGCTGCTGATGGTGTTCAAGTTTGGTGGGACGCTCGTACTCGAGCGGGGCTTCACCTATCCGGCCGAAGTGCTGGGGCGGATCGAACAGGAGCGGGTTACGGGGTTGCCCGGAGTCCCGACTATCTTCGCCGTGCTGGTGAAGACCGATCTCAGTCCTTACGATCTTTCGAGTCTGCGCTATCTTTCCAACACGGCGGCGGCCCTCCCTCCCAGTCATATCCTCGAGTTGAAGAAGAAGTTTCCCGGAACGCAGCTCTACTCGATGTACGGCCTGACGGAGACCAAGAGGACTCTCTATCTGCCGCCTGATGAGCTGGAGCGCCGCCCCGACTCTGTCGGCATCGCGATCCCGGGCACGGAAGTGTGGCTCGAGGATGATGACGGCCGACGGCTGGGGCCGGGAGAGATCGGTGAACTGGTGATCCGGGGGCGGCACGTGATGCGCGGCTACTGGGGAGATGCCGATGCGACGGCGGCGCGGTATCGACCCGGCCCTGTTCCAGGCGAACGGGTCTGTCGCTCCGGTGATCTCTTTCGCGCCGACGCCGAAGGGTTCTACTATTTCGTCGGGCGCCGGGACGATATCATCAAGAGCCGTGGTGAAAAGGTCGCTCCCAAAGAAGTCGAGAATGTTCTTTATGCCTTCGACGGAGTGCTCGAAGCGGCTGTGGTCGGCGTGGCCGATCCGATCCTCGGCCAGGCGATCAAGGCTTTCGTAGTCGTCAACCGGAACGGCGTCACCGAGCAGGATATCCTGGGTCACTGCCGGGCTCGGCTCGAGGACTACATGATCCCCCGCTGGGTCGAGTTCCGCGATGCGCTTCCCAAGACCGGCTCGGGGAAGATCCGGAAGACGGACTTGTCCTGATTGAGGCATGTTCGCGGCGCCGGCGAGGGCGCTGGGTGACTGCCCGGTTCCACTCACCGAACTCAATATGTGCGGAATCATCGGCATCCTCAACCTGGAACAGGGTCCTGCGAGTGATCCCGCGGTGCTTCGGTCCATGCTCGGCATGATCCGGCATCGCGGTCCCGACGAGTACGGCATCTACCGGGATGCCGACGTCGGATTGGGCAACGCCCGGCTGAGCATCATCGACCTGAGCGGCGGCAGCCAGCCCATTTCCGACGAAGACGGCCGCTACTGGATCGTGTTCAACGGCGAGATCTTCAACTATCTCGAGCTCCGGTCGGAGCTCGAAGCGCGCGGCCACCGCTTCAGGACTCACACCGACACGGAGGTCATTGTCCATCTGTTCGAAGACCACGGAGCCGGATGTCTGGACCGGCTCAACGGGCAGTTCGCCATCGCCCTGTGGGACAGTCTGGAGAAGCGCCTCTTCCTGGCCCGCGACCGTCTGGGAATCCGGCCCCTTTTCTACACCGTGTCCGGCGGACGACTCGTCTTCGCATCGGAAATCAAATCGATTCTGGCGGTTCCGGGCATCACCGCGGAACTGGATCGGGCATCGCTGGCCCAGGTCTTCACGTTCTGGAGCCCGGTTTCTCCGAGGACGGCCTTCGAAGGGATTCTCTCGCTGCCTCCGGCCCACTACATGCTGGCCGGCCGCGGGAAGCGTGAGGTGCGCCGTTACTGGGATCTCGAGTTCGCGGCGGAACCGGTCCCGCCGCGCGACCCCAGGGAGTGCGCGGAGGAACTCGAAAGTCTGCTCGTCGATGCGTCACGCATCCGGCTGCGAGCGGATGTTCCCGTCGGAGCCTATCTGAGCGGGGGGCTCGATTCCTCCCTGACGACGGCGATCGTGCGCCGGCATTTCGAGAATCGGCTGGAGACCTTTTCCATCGCCTTCGAGAACCCCGACTTCGATGAAAGCGAATTCCAGCTGCAGATGGCCGACCACCTCGGGACGGAACATCGTGTCATCCACTGCAGCCACGCCGACATCGGCCGCGTGTTTCCGGAAGTCGTCTGGCACACGGAAACGCCGATCCTGAGGACCGCGCCGGCGCCTCTCTTCCTGCTCTCGGGACTGGTTCGCGAGCATGGCCTCAAAGTGGTCCTCACCGGCGAGGGGGCCGACGAGTTTCTGGGAGGGTACGATATCTTCAAGGAGATGAAGGTTCGGCGCTTCTGGGCGCGCCAGCCCGATTCGAAGTGGCGGCCCCTGCTCCTTCGCCGCCTCTATCCGGATATCGGGGGCCTCAGCCGGAACAGCACGGCCTTCCTCGCGGCCTTCTTCAGGCGGGATCTGGAGAACACGGCGAATCCGTACTACTCCCACCTCATCCGCTGGAACAACACACTGCGCACCCGCCGGTTCCTGGCCGCCGAGGATTCATCTCCCGATGGGTTTGCGCAGGCCATTCCCCTTCCAGGCGGTTTCGAGAAGTGGAGTCAGCTCGGACAGGCGCAGTATCTCGAGATCGCTCTGTTTCTTTCCGAGTATCTGCTCTGCTCGCAGGGGGATCGGATGGCCATGGCGCACTCGGTGGAGGGGAGATACCCGTTCCTCGACCATCGCGTCGTCGAATTCGCCAACCAGATGCCGCCCCAGGTGAAGATTCGAGGGCTGACCGAGAAATGGCTCCTCAAGCAGATTGGTGCCGATTATCTTCCCGCGGAGATCTGCCGGCGCCCGAAGCGACCCTATCGGGCTCCGGTTCACCGAGGGTTCTTTCCGGATGCGCCGGATTACGTGGAAGAGCTGCTCTCGCCGCACTCGCTTCGGGAGAGTGGTCTCTTCAAAGCCGAGGCGGTTGCGCACCTTGTGCGAAAGGCCCGCGGCGATGCGGGGTTGAGCGAAATCGAAGACATGGCTCTGGCAGGGATCGTCTCTGCCCAGCTCGTCCACCACTTGTTCGTCCGCGACTTCCGGACCGTCCTGCAGCCTGCCGGTGCGAAGGGGACCGTGGTCGATCGTCTGGACGATGCAGGAAGGCTATGAACCATATGAAGAATGAGGAAAGTCGGGCCTTCGATCGAACGGCTCTTCACATAGAACCGGAAGCGGAGGTGAATCGAATCGCCGCACGCCTGCGGCAGCAGGTGCACCGCGATCTGAGGCGTAAGGGCGCCGTCGTCGGCATCAGCGGAGGGGTGGACTCCTCGGTCGTGCTGGGGCTCTGCGTGCGCGCTCTGGGCGCCGAACGGGTGGTTGGGCTGATCCTGCCGGAGGATGACTCCAGTCCGGAAAGCGCACGGTTGGCCAAGACGGTGGCCGAGCAGTTCGGCGTGCGTTTCATTACGGAAAACATCACGGCGGCGCTCGAGGGTTTCGACTGTTACCGCCGCCGGAATGAAGCCATCTCGCGTCTTTTCCCCGAGTTCGGACCCGGCTGGAAGACGAAGATCACGATCCCGGGAGACCTACTGCAGGAGGGGACGCTGAACGTGTTCCAGTTGACCGCCATCAGTCCGGAAGGCCAAGTCCTGAGCCGGCGGATGCCTCCTCGCGAGTATGCCCAGATCGTGGCGGCCTCCAACTTCAAACAGCGCGCCCGCATGACGATGCTTTACTACCACGCCGAACTGCGCCACTTCGCGGTGGTTGGTACAGCCAACAAGAACGAGCACGCGCTCGGCTTCTTCGTCAAACATGGGGACGGCGGCGTGGACATCCAGCCCATCGGGCATCTCTTCAAGAGCCAGGTCTACGAATTGGCGCGCCATCTGAACCTGCCCGCTGACATTTGCGGCCGGACTCCGACCACGGACACCTATAGCGCAGGCAGTTCGCAGGAGGAGTTTTTCTTCCGCGTTCCTTTCCAGATTCTCGATCTGGTCTGGCTTGGCTACGAGCGAGGAATCTCCAGCGAAGAGATCGGGTCGGCCCTCGATCTCTCGGCCGAACAGGTCGATCGAGTGGTCGCGGATATTCTCCGCAAGCATCGGACAACCGCCTATCTGCGCACGCCTGCCATGTTCGACGCGGTCTCCGCGGACTGAGGATCGAGCTCAAACCGTGGGAACCGGCGAAGGTAATCCATGAACAGACAATTCCCGGCGTTGAGCGGTGTGGCGATGCTGTTGATCGTCCTCAACCATACGATCCAGATGGGGACCACCGTGCCCGTCTCCTACGGATTCGCACCGGTCGAGGGGCCGGTGAAGATTCTTCTGCACATCTTGCAGGGCTTCGGTGTGTTCGCTGTCCCGACGTTTCTCTTCATCTCTGGCACTTTCGTCTCCTATGCGGCCCGCGGTCGGCCGCCGTCGCTCTCGGTCAGGTTCCTGGGTCGGGGTTTGGCGCACCTTCTGCCGCCGTACCTCTTCTGGTCGGCCGTGTTCTACATCGTCGTCCTGCTGCAATTCCGCGAAGTCTACTCGCCCGCAGGGTACGTGAAGAACGTGCTCGTCGGATATCCCTATCACTTCATTCCATTGCTGCTGCTCTTCTACCTCCTTGCGCCGCTCCTGGTTCGGATCGGGAGGAGGCACGCACTGCCTCTCCTGATCGTCATCGGCGGGTATCAGTTGCTCCTGTCCTTTCTGCTGCATGCGAAGCTGACTGACGGTCTGTGGGGGCTCTTGATCCCACCCGGCCTGAGCCACACGCTCGCCGACTGGGCTGTCTACTTTCCGCTGGGTCTCGTCTACGGCCTCCACTCCCCAGCGTTTCTGCCCGTGCTGAGGCGACTCAGAAGAGTTCTCCTGCTGGCGACGATCGTCTTCTTTGTTCTGGCGGCGCTGCATTACACTCGAGTCCTGAGCCTGCCTCCGGCGGGAAGTCTCTCGGCGTTGTCTCTCGTCCTTCTCCTGCCTCTGATCGATCGTGGATCGATTCCACTTCTGGCGAAGTTGGAGGAAATAGGCAAACGGTCCTACGGCTTGTACCTGACCCACCTGATCGTGCTCGACCTGGTGCTGTTGGCCATTGGGAAACTGGTGCCCGGGTTGTTCAGTTTCCAACTCGTGCTCCTGCCGCTCCTCTATCTGGTCGCCCTGCTCGTGCCACTGAGCCTGATGCGGGGAATGTTGCGGTTTCCAGTGCGAATGGCCTACCGTTACATCATGGGCTGAGCCTCAATCTGGTCGCCTCCCGGGTCGCCGCCGCCGTCGCGCTGTGATGCATGGCACAGACCACCACCGCCGTCCGGATTTACAGTGGGGACTCGTGACACGCGGGTCGCGCCATTCCGGACCGGAAGTGGGATCCGTTCGATCAAGGGGAAAGGGACAGGGCGCTGCCCCAACTGCCATGGAAAGATCTGCACCTCGCTCGCTCACTATCACGGCGGTCATTCTATTCTGGGTTCTCAATGCCGGGCCGCTGCTGCTCGCGGCCGACTGGTACACGGCCGGCGCGAACTTCGAGCGGACCAGCTGGGTTCCCGACGAGATCAGTGGCAATCTGACCCCGTCCTGGTACCGACCGATCGAGGCCTACATCGATCAGAAGGTGCAGTTGGTCGTCGTCGGCGATCGGGTGTACGTGGCGAGTTCCAGGGGGCTGTATTGTCTGGACGCCAGGACCGGACTGAGTTGCTCCGGCTGGACGGACTACCAGACCGACATGCCGCTGGGGCATACGCCGACCGTGGTGGGCGGCGTGATCTACGTTCCCAGTTTCGACCGGCGCATTCACGCGCTGAATGCCACGACGGGCCAGCGCATCTGGGTCTCTCCGGCTGCGGGCGGTGGATTCAGCGTGAGCCCGGTGGTGGCCAACAATCTGGTGTACGCCGGGAGTCGGGACGGCTACTTCTATGCCTTTCGCACCAGCAACGGCACGATCGCCTGGCAGTACCCCGCGGCCGGTCAGTCGCCGCTCGGGCCGATTTGCTATACGCCCGCCTACGACAGCGCCTCGGACACGCTCTATTTCGCCTCCGACGACCTCTACGCTTACGCGCTGCGGGCAAGCACGGGGGCGTTGGTCTGGAAGTCCCAGCGGAAGCTCCCAGGCGATCGCTATCGCTCCTGGTGGCCGGTCGTTTATGGCGATTTCGTAGTCTTCTCCGGAATGCGCCCCTACTTCTGGCACGATATCCCCAATACTCAAGCATGGGCAGATATCTACACCGGGGCGACCCTCTATGGGTCGCTCGGTTATCTCGGGCCTGTATTCGATGCCGGCTCCGCCCAGGACACGACCGGGATCGACTGGCCATGGCCGGACGGGGCCGCGGTCATGGACGGCAGCTGGATCTCCAGCCGGGTGGCCTCGGACCCCCGGCTCATGGAGGTACAGATTCATTTCTACAAGGCGACAGGGCAGGAATTCACGTCACCGTACGCGCCCTTCGTTTTCAGCGGCAAGAACACGCACATGTACCACCCGCCCGTGGTGATGCCCGATGGGGTGATGTACACCACCGGACACTCGCATCAGGGCGGCGCCGGAATCACCCGCTCCCAGGTGCTGGGATTGCTCCATGGCACCAGCTATCTTCAGGCTCCTCGGCCTGGAAACGGCCGCCGACGAGCCCCAGTACATTTCGGGCGGGGGCCAGTACGTGTACCGGAACCTGTGTTGCTCGCGGGTGGGCGACCGGACCAGCATCTATGGTGGTGGGACCCAGACGATGTGGGCCTATGCCGACGACAAGCTGGAAGTCCAACTGCCGGGCTTCCGCGACGATGTCTGGTACGTCCAACCCGATTTCCTCTCCAATCTGCGTGGCTGGTACCATGGCGAATACCGGCCCGGTTACCGGAGCCCCAACGGCGAATACCACAATCACGGAGATCAGAGCCCGATCGTTCCCCACATCACCTCCGACGGCGTGGGGCGGATCTTCGTCCATCGCAACAACGTGGTGATCTGCTTCTCCAACAATGGAGGAGGCGTGACGGCTCGCCCCATGCTGAGGGCCGGAGCACCGACCTACAACGACGATCCGGTTCTCCCGGTCAATACCTTCGAAAACCGCCTCGAGACGGAAATCGCCAAGATCGTGGACGCCCCCGGCTACTTGAAGCCGGCCTATTTCCATCCGGGACAGAACCTCGTCCGGCAGATCAACGAATACTTCTACAATCCGGGCGATCTTCTGTACACGCTGACCCGAGCCTATCCCCATCTGTCCGCAAGTCTGCAGGCACGCGTTCGGACCTATCTGCAGGGCTACTACAATTACTATTTCGGCACTACGCTGTATGCGTACACAGGCTGGCAGGAGCCCGTTCAACGCAATGCGAACGACTTCCCGCCGGAGGCTCTGGCGCAGTTCGCGGCGGCCCCCAGGAGCACCAATCTCTACAGTGCGATCTTCGGGCAGACCTTCGGGTGGTCGTGGAGCTATCCTCAGAACAACATCTACGCGTTGTGGAAGTACGCCCAGATCTTTCCCGAATCGGCCCAGGATGCATACAACAAGGCGCGCTCCAAGATCGAACTCCGTGGCCTCACGGACAGTTGCGGCGGGGTGCCCTGCGTGGACCGTTTCCGGGAGTACCCGTTCGAGCTTCACGGCTACATTGCCGGCTACCTCGGCTTCATCGGTCTGAGCGACATGGTGCTCCAGCAGACCGGGACTCGCCCGGATGCTTCGCTGTACAATCAGGCCCAGCAGGACCTGTCGGAGTTCCTCGGCCACCGGGCCACGGCCTTCGAAAAGGACTCTCCCTACACGGATCCGGTCACGCTGCTTCCCGCGCCCGGCTTCAACGCCCATCGCCGGAAGATCAACCTGTGCAGGAACTTCATGCTCCTCGTGCCGGAAATCGGCGATTATCTGTATGATCACATCTACGCCGAGGTCCAGGACACGGTGGACGAGTACAACTACGTGGGGCCTTACTGGTTCGCAACGGCGTACGAAGCCAGCTATCAGGAGAACACGACCGCACCTCCCAACGACTATGCCGGCCTGTTTCAGGCCAAGGCCCTGATCCTCAAGCAGCCGTACGAAGAGGTCCAGAAATACGTTGACGGACCTCTCTTCCCGATCGGGGACCTTTTCTACATCAACAACCTCGTGGCCGTCGTTGAATCGGGTGAGTCCCCCGGGACGCGCCCGTCGCCGCCGACGAATCTGCGCGTGACGTCGGTCAACAGCCAGTAGCCGGCACTCTATTCCCCCTGGATTCGAACCAGATCTGTCTCGCTCTTGAAATTGCCGAATCTTTAAATTAGAATGGGCATATTTCATTGCAAGCCAATCCGCAAGAGGGTGATTCAATGAGAAAAGTTGCGACATTTTTCGGGATACTCCTGCTTGTCTCGCTCCCGGTTTTTGCCCAGGATGAGTCCCAGGACAAGACGGACGAGAACTCGTCGGCCTCCTTCCACCATGAACAGTGGTCGGATTATCGCGTCGGTGCCGGTGACACGCTTGAGATCCAGGTGGTCGACGTCCCCGAGCTGAACCAGACCGTGGACGTTTCCGGCGCCGGAGAGATCTCCCTCCAGCCCGTGGGGAACCTGAAGGTCTCCGACATGACGGCAGAGGAGCTCGAGGACGCGATTGCTGCCGCATTCCAGCAGAAGGGGCTGCTCAAGAATCCCGAAGTGCTGGTCTACGTCAGGAACTACCGCGCCAAGCGCATCTACGTGACGGGAGAACTGGCGTTCCCGGGAGAGTTCGTCATCTCGAAAGGGTTGACCGTCCTGGACGGGATCCTCCTTGCGGGAGGAGTTGCGCCTACGGCTGACCGTTATGCCTACATCCAGCGTCGCAAAACGGGACCCAAGTTCACCAGCCCCCCACCTGCCAGCGTCGTGAAGAATCCGGCTGTGGCGAGTGAAGGCAGCGAAGTCTTTCGCGTCGACCTTGAACCCCTGAAGCAGGGCAAACCGCCTGTGCCCGATCTCGCGCTCCAGGCGGGCGATTATGTGATCGTCCCGCGACGGACGCTGCAGTTCTTCTACGTGATGGGCGAGGTCCTTCGTCCCCTCAATTACATTCTCCCGATGGCGGAGCCGCTCCACGTGAGTCAGGCCATCGCAGGAGCCGGTGGGCCGACGACGACGGCCAAGATCTCGGACGGCCTCCTCATTCGGACCGATGAGAAGGGCGAGCGACACGAGACCAAGGTCGACTTCAAGAAGATCCTCAAGGGCGAAGAAGAGGATCCTCTGGTCCAGGCCAACGACGTGATCTTCATCCCCGGAAGCAAGATCCGGACGATTGGTGAGGGGTACATCCGGGCGGCCAACGCGATGATCGGCCAAGCGGCGTTTCGGATTGGACGAATGTACCAACTTCCGAGACGTCCCACGACGCCGACTACGGCGCCAGACCAGCTGCCCAGCGCCGATCAGACGCAAGGCTTTACCCAGATACCCAACTAGATCCGGCCCCGGGCAAGGGCGCTGAGAAAGAGCAAGGGAGGCGGGAAGTCACATGAAGGCGAAGAACATCCAATCCCACTGGTTCTCAGGCGAACGGCTCCTCCGGGTCGCCTGGCTCTCATTGCTGCTGGTAGTCCAACCAAGCCTGTGGGCTGCGACCTCAACAAAGCCCGCGGACGAAGTCACCCCGGCCGCGGAGTTGCCTGAGTATCGGGTCGGCCCCGGCGATGTCCTCTCGGTCCAGGTCTTCGGGTTGGATCAACTGAATCAGAGGATCACGGTTAGCAATTCGGGCAAGATTCACGTCGCGAACCTTGGTGTCATCACCGTTGCGGACATGACCGCTGGTGAGATCGAGAAGGACATCACGACGCGCCTCGTCGCTCACAAGCTCATCAACGACCCGTGGGTCCGCGTGAGCGTGGCTGAATATCACGCTCAGCCCATCTACGTAGTAGGTGAGGTGAACACGCCCGGTCAGTTCATGGTGACCGGCGAGATGTATCTGCTCGATGCCATCAGTCGGGCCGGCGGCCTTACGCAAGGCGCCGGGCAGGACGGTTACCTCCTGCGCCGCCAATACCGTCCGCGCGTCAGCGCCGGCGTTCATTATGCATTGGATGAAGCGCAAGGAGATCGCCAGGGAGAAATCACCCAGTGGCTGCAGAACGTCAATGAGCCCGTCGCGCGAGGCACGGTCCCGCAGGAGCCCGTCCCCGGCCAGAGCCTGAAGGTCAACCTGGAGGATCTGAAGGATGGGAGCGATCCCTCCCTCAACGTGCTGCTGCAAGGCGGAGATGTTTTCTTTGTCCCACGGCGACACCGCAAATACGTCTACATCGTCGGGGAAGTGCTCTACCCGGGAGCCTACGGGCTGCCTCCCAAATATGATCACCTCACCGTGGGGCGGGCAGTCGCATATGCCGGAGGACCCCTCAAGACGGCCAGGTCCGGCTCGGGCTTCATCATGCGCCGCGGCGAGGATGGGGAGGTGACGAGAGTGGCCTTCGACTTCAACGCCATCATCAAGGGACAACAACCCGACGAACCCATTCAACCCGATGACGTCATCTATGTTCCGAGGAGCGTCGCCAAGGTGATCGGCTACGGGATGCTGGATCTCGTCGCTTACCTGAGCCAGCAATTCCTCATCTTCTAGTCCGCGGGGGCGGCAGACGGACACATCGGAGATCGAAGCCGCACAGCAGCCCGGATGGGGCGACAGCCGGTCTAGACCCTGGGCCGGCTCCGGGACCTGCTGATACTCTCCCAGCCTGGGGCCTGGGGCCTGCGGCTCGGAGGCTCTCCCGGCTGTGACAATCCTCACGCCCTCGAAGCGTCTCCTCGGCTATGATCGGTCACACTGGCGGGAGTCAGTGGAGGAAGTCCGCCGGGTACCGTCAATCTCCTCGGGGGCGGGTAGGTCTGTGGCCGAAAAGGGATTCAGCAATTCACCAAAGGTGCGCAAATTCTGTCGCACGACGCGCACGTGGCGATTCCTCGGTCTCGTCCTGTGTTGCGGCACGCTATGGGGAGCCCTCATCGCGGTCTCCGCACACGCACAATCGGGGCTGACGATCTCGCAGGTCAGCGACAATCGTGGCAGCTACCCGGGCAGCCAGGTCCCCCGCTACGAAAAGCTCGAGATCGATTTTCAGGTGGACAACACCGTTGCGACCAACCTCCAGCACAGCTACGATGCGGCACCTCCAGCGGGCATCGAGCCAGGTCTCGGCATCACGGTGAACGCGCAGTTCACTCCGGACAACTGGCAGACCCTGTACACCCAACCGGCCTTCTACTATGAAGACTACCAGGAGGACGTTCGCGGTGGTCACCAATGGTTCTATCCGACCGGCCAGTACAGCTGGAAGGTGCGCTTTGCCCCCCATGTCGAGGGCAACTGGCAATATCGGCTCATTGCCACGGACGCCGGCGGCACCACACAGACCGGTGTCTACTCCTTCACGGTCGCGGCCTCCTCGAATCGAGGCTTCATTCGGGTCGGCCGGCACGATCCCCGCTATTTCGAATTCGAAGATGGGACTTACTTCCCGGGCCTCGGCTACAACATGAACTACGACCACGTGAGCTGGTCGGACCCGGTCCTCGGCAACCAGGCGAACTTCCAGATCATGCGGGACGACGGGATTCAGCTCATCCGGGTCTGGCTGTCGGAGTGGGGAATCTACGGATCCTCGTGGAATCCCTGGAATGCCCAGGAGGACACTTTTCAGGGGCGCTATATCCCCTATGAGGGCATCACGTTCAGTGTCGCCTATCCGGGCAGCGACGTTTCGATGATCGTGTCGGCCGGCAACCCCTCATTGAGTTCCTGCATGTTCATCGGGTGGGAGAAGGCTCGACCGGCAGTCAAACGGAATACGAACTACCGGGTTCGCGTCCGCTTTCGGGAAGATGCCCTTACGGGACCCCGGGTGGCCGGGTCGCCCTTCGGGTTCGTGGTCAAGCACGGCGGTTGGCTGGGCAATACGTGTGCCGATCCGGGTGTCGGCACGGTCGTGGCTGCCACCTATCCAGGGGACTGGCAGACCTTCCCCGATTCCGAACCGGGATGGCAGATTCTCGAGGGGACTCTCAACACGGGAAACAATGACTATTTGCCGTTGTTCTATCTCATCGTGGAGAACGCCACCGGCGGCAAGGTCAACGTCGACTATGTCTGGGTTCAGGAGGAACTGGGAAGCGGACTCTACGGAGCCAATGTGATCTCGAAGCCCTGGATGGCCCATCACCAGTACTTCGAGCAGCGAAACTCGTTCGCTTTTGACAAGGTGCTGGAGCTGGCCGAAGAGAACGGCGTCTACTTGAGGCCGGTCGTGCTGGAGAAGAACGAGTGGATCATGAACCACATCGGCAGCGACGGACAGTTCACCTGGACCGAATCGAACAACAATTTCTACGGAGACTGGAGAAATTCGACCAAGACGCGGTGGCTGCAGGAGCAGTGGTGGCGCTATCTGCAGGCGCGCTGGGGTTACTCGACCAACATTCAGAGCTGGGAACTGCTCAACGAGGGGGATCCGAACAGCAGCCGTCACTATGCTCAGGCGGATGAGTTCGGCAAGTATATGCATCAGTTCGCGCCGGACGATCACCTCGTGTCGACCTCGATGTGGCATTCGTTCCCGCGGAGTGCCTTCTGGGCCAATGGGAACTACCCGGATGTCGATTTTGCCGACGTCCACCTCTACGTCCCCCGGGATGCGAACTACTCGCTCCAGGTCGATGGGAGCAGCTTTACCATCGGAACCGCGGCGGACTATGCCGACACTGCCGCCGCGACCCACAACGTTTCCGAGTTGATCGGGGCTCTGACGGCTCGCGGAGCGGGAAAACCCGTCATCCGTGGAGAGACCGGGTTCGTCGTCTCCGGATCCGAACCGGCCGACCCGCAGATCCTGAACGACCATGACGGTGTCTGGCTGCACAACTACGTCTGGGGGCAGATCAGCCCGGGGGGGCTGCTCGAGTCCTACTGGTACGACACGGGGCACATCTACGGGCGCAACGGCGACGGTGTCGATTTGCGTCCCCAGTTCAAGGCCTATTACGATTTCATCCACGACATTCCCCTGAACAACGGCTTCTACCGGGATGCCGGTGCGACCTCGACGAACAGCCTGCTGCGGGTGTGGGGCCAGATCGACGTGCAGGATGGGCGAGCCCATCTCTGGATTCAGAACCGGGAGCATACCTGGCGAAACGCCCTGGCGGGCACGGTTTCAGCCGCCAGCGGCTCGATCACACTGCCTGGACTGAATCCGTCGACCAACTACCCGGTGGAATGGTGGGACACCAGTTCGGGCAGCCCCGTTCGCACGGAGTCGGTGTCGACGGACTCGGGCGGCAACCTGGTGCTGGATGTGAGCAATCTGTCGACGGATATTGCCGTCCGGGTGGGCGACTACTCGGGCCGGCCTCTGCCGCCCACCAATCTGAGGGTGACGGTTCAGCCGTAGGCGAGGCCTGTCCGACAGCGGACAGGCAAAGGGGCAGTTGCGGGGCGGCTCGGGTGACCGCTTGGACTTCGGGGCTCGGGTGGGTTATTCTCGTGCAATCAGCCGACTGGGTGCGGGCAACTTTCGTCACCGATAGACGCTTGCAGGGTGCGTTTTTTCCATCGAATCGAACCGCCGGGGGGCAGGGGACGGTGAGCCGCGCCCGAAAACGGCGGGACTCCATAGCGACCAAAGAGGTTGAGACAGGAACAGGGGCGGTCGGTCGTCCCTGGGAGGATTAGTGATGGCGTTTGGAGCTGTACTCCTCAGGTTTTGCGTGATCGCACTGGCAGTAACGGGTATTTCGGCGCAATCGCTCTCAGCGACTCTGCAGTGGGATGCAAGCGCATCCTCCGATATCGCCGGGTACAATCTCTACCGGCGTGCGGGTTCGGATACCGGATATCAGAAGCTGACCCCCTCGCCCATCTCGACTCGCTCTTTCGTTGACTCTGTCTCGTACGGACAGATCTACCACTACGTGGCAACTTCGGTCAGTTCGACAGGATCGGAAAGCGTCTACTCAGGGGAAGCGACGCTGGACCTGATCTGCAGAGGGGACGTCAACGTCGATGGGCAACGCAACGTCATCGACGTCGTTCAGATTCAGAATCACATCGTGGGGAACGTTCCGCTTCAGGGCAGCGCACTGACTGCGGCGGATGTGAACGGGGACGGTCAGGTCAGCGTCCTCGACGCCGTGCAACTGCTGAACTACGTGGTCGGCAACCTCACCTTACCAACCTGCATAGGCGGCTGACACATGTTGCAGAGAAGAGCACTCGCTGCGCTCCGCATAGTCTGGCTGGGGGCGATCCTGACGGGAGGGATCTCGTGGGTTTCGGCTCAGCAAATCCTGTCGGTCTCCTCCCACACGGTCACCGCGGGCTCAAACGTCACCGTCGCCGTCAACCTCAATCAGGGGACCGGCATCGGTGGCATCCAGTTCGACCTGCTCTACGATACTGGTTTCCTCAGGATCGTGGACTCGAACAACAACGGAAACCTGAGTGATGAAATCCAGCGTGGCGGTTTGCTCGAAGCAGGGCATCTGATGGTCGCCAATGCGACCGATCCCGGCAGGATCGCCGTCGTGATTGCGGGAACCACTTCGTTCTTTGGGGGGAGCGGCAGCGTCGTCACCGTGACCTTTCAGATTCTTGGCACAGCGGGCTCGACTGCTCTGACACTCAACAACGTCATTGCATCGGATCCGCTGGGCAGTTCGGTTGCCGTGACGTCGAGCGGAGGGACGATTACCGTCCAGGGGGCCAGCAATCAGGCTCCGAATGCCGTCAATGACACGGCAGTGACCGCCGAGGACACACCGGTCACGATCAATGTCCTGGCCAATGATACGGACCCGAACGGGGATGCTTTGACAGTCCTGAGCGTGACCCCGCCTGCGCATGGTTCTGCCACGATCCAGAATGGGACGACGGTTCGCTACGTGCCGGTGCCCAACTTCTTCGGCTCGGACAGTTTTACCTACACGGCCGATGACGGCCGTGGCGGCACGGACACCGCCACCGTGAGCGTCAATGTCACGTCTGTCAACGATCCCCCGAACGCGCGTTCGGATTCGGCGGAAACCACGCGCGATACGCCCGTCGCCGTTGCCGTTCTGAGCAATGACAGCGACCCGGACGGGGATGCCCTGACGATCACGGCCGTGACCCAGCCGATCCACGGGTCGGCGACGATACAAAACGGAACGGCGGTGGTCTATACCCCGTCTCCGGGCTACGAGGGTTCGGATAGTTTCGGCTACACGGTCAGCGACGGGAAAGGCGGAACGGCTTCCGCTCAGGTGACCATCACGGTTCAGCAGGCGCCGCCGGGACCGGCCCTCCTGCTCTTCCCTCAGTTCGTCGACGGCGGAGACTCCGGTGATTCCGCCAAACCGAATTCGAGCCGCATCATCATCCGCAACAATTCGGAGCAGGAGGCCACTCTCAGGTTGCTGTTCCGCAATGCCAACGGAACTCCGCTCCAGGTGCCGGTGCAAGGCCAGGCTGGACCGGTCTCCGAGGTGCACCGCACCATCGAAGCAATGGGAGTTGAGGAAGTCGAGACCGCCGGAACGGGATCGTTGAAATCCGGCATCGTGGAAGTGGAGCCGCTCAGCGGGGATCCTGGCAAGCTTCAGGGAACGCTGGTCTTCTCCTTGTTCGGCACCTTCGTGTCCAGTGAAAGCTCCCCCGCGCAGTCCGAGAGTCTCGTCTTTGTGAGCGTCGATCCTGATACCACTCTGGGAGAGAACACTGGTATTGCCGCCTACAACCCCGATCCCACGAACTCCGCCACCGTGAGGCTGCGCCTTGCTGGATGCCAACGGGGTGGAAGTCGCTTCCCGCAGCAATGTCGTCATCGGCCCGCAGCAGCAACTGCTGGGTTACGTCTCCGACGATGGTTTCTTTCGCTCCTACTTTGATTCGTTGGGTGCGCCATTCCTGGGAACTTTGGACATCGTCGTGACGAACGGGCCCGACATCGCCGTGCTGGGACTCGTCCAGAAGACGCAGGCCTTAGGTTCTGCACTGACGGCACTCTCGGGCGCCACCACCTCGAGTGCGTCCGGGCTCTTCTTCCCGCAGTTCTATGAAGGTGGCGATGCCGCCGGGTCCCCCCAGCCGAATTCGACGCGGATCGTGATTCGAAACGGCAGCAGCTCGGCAGCCGGTCGTGTCCGACTCGCGTTTCGTGACAGTTCGGGGAACTCCGTCCGCGTCCCGATCCAGGGAGTGGAGACTTCTTCGGTCGATCGGGACATCCAGAGCCTCGGCATGGCCCGGGTCGAGACAGATGGGACCGGGCCGGCCAGCTTCGGGGTCGTGGAAGTGACACCCGTCGGAGGGACCTCTCCTTTCTCCGGCGCGCTGACCTACTCCATCTTCGGCACGTTTGTCTCCGTCGCCAATTCACCCGCTCGGAGCAGTCAGCGCGTCTTCATCAGCGTCAACCCCGATCCGGTTCTGGGCGAGGATACGGGGCTTGCACTGTACAATCCGAGCGCGAGCCAGAGCGCAACGCTGCAGTTGGTCCTCCGAGATGATTTCGGGGACCGCGTGGAGACCCTGGACAATCTCGTCATTGGTCCCCGGCAGCAGCTGCTCGGATTCGTTACGGAATCCGCCTTCTTCCAGACTTTCTTCGATGCTCATTCGGGCTCCTTTCTGGGGACCGTAGAGATTACGGTGACCAGCGGTCCGGACGTAGCGGTCCTGGGCCTGCTCCAAAAGACGCAGGCTTTCAATCACGCGCTGGTGTCCGTCGCCGCGAGCGGCAACTGACCCGGTATCCTTCCGCACGAAAATCCGAGTAGTAGCCTGTTTCTGTTGTTGACTTTTACGGCAAAAACAGAATACTATTTACATACATAGACATTCCGCGCCATCAAGGCGAAAAAGCGTCTTTGCAGACCGATCTCAAAATCAGGGGGTATTCAATGAAGAGACTGAATGGAATTGGTTTCTTTGTCCTGTCGGTGGCCATCCTGCTGTTGGCCTTCCAGCCTGTGTTCGCGAACCTTCAACTGGTGTACAAGACAAGGTTGAGCAATCCCGGTGTCCGCGGTGTGTCCGGTTCGGCCGTATTGGAGACGAATCTCCTGGGCGGATGGACTGCCATGGTTGCATCGCACGGAGTCGACTACTCCGTCAGCGAGGTCTGGCTTTCGACGGGTCCGTACGCCGCGAACTGCACGGATTGCCTGCCGCTCTGCGGAGTGCCGGGAGGCTCGGAGGAGACGTGTGAGTTCAATTCGGACGGTGACCTGGTTCTGCAGACGAACTTGACCTCGGGACTCCTCGCGACCTGGAACTGGAGGGGCTCCGACTTCCGGTACGCAATCAACAACCATCTGATGGTGGTGACGGTGATTTATGGTGGCGGGAGTCTGAGCGGAACGCTCGACCAGATTTTCCCGTAGGAGCCGTTCCAGGCGGTTCGTCATTCCACGGCATCGAGGTTGCGTGGATCCGGTTTGAAGGTGGCATGTCGGCTACGGACCGGATCCAGGCAGCCTCGAGGCATGTTCAAGACTCCGCCCGTGGTCGACGGGCCCCGACCCATGGGGCCCCCCAAAGAGGGATGCCGACCTGACGCGGAGCGTGCGCTGAAATCGCCTTCGGTTCCGGAAGCTGCATCTCTGTCAGCCTGAACGCAGAACTACGAAAGGATTTTGACCAGTGGGACAAGTCGTGATCATCGGTGGCGGCCCGGGCGGTGCGGTGCTGGGATGTTACCTCTCCAAAGCAGGAATCAAGAACACCATCCTCGAACGGGCGGTCTTTCCGCGCCCTCACGTCGGTGAGTCCATGGTGCCGTCGACGACTCGGATTTTCGAGGAGATCGGCTTCCTGCCAGTGATGGAGCGCGAAGGCTTCGTCCGCAAATACGGCGCCTCCTGGCATCCGGTCAAGGGGAATTCAAGCCTGTGCATCGAGTTCAAGGAGTTCCCGCAGCCGGGCGTTGACCAGGACTACACGTATCACGTTGATCGAAGCCGCTTCGACATGCTCTTGCTCGAGCACGCGGAAAGCCTGGGCTCCCAGGTCCATCAGGGAGTCCGCGTCAAACGGGTCCTCTTCGAGGGGGACACGGCGGTCGGGGTCGAGGTCGACATGGCTGGAGAGAGCGTCGAGATACCGGCCGACATCGTCGTGGATGCCTCGGGAAGGAATACTCTTCTCGGGACCCAGCTCTCGCTCAAGGAAAAGGATCCCAACTTCAACCAGTTTGCCGTGCATGGGTGGTTCAAAGGCGTGGACCGCGGCCCGAGGCCGGATGACATCCACATCCATTTTCTGCCTGTGAAACGGGGTTGGGTCTGGCAGATTCCCATCACCGAGGACATCACCTCCATTGGGGTCGTCGCGGAAAGAGAGGTCTTTCGCCAGGGCAAACGGGACCATGCCGCCTGGTTCAAAGAGTTGAGCGCCTCCGCCCCTGATATTGCCGCAGCGATGCGGAATGCCACGCAGGTCAAAGACTTCTGCGTCGAGGGGGACTACAGCTACAGTATGCGGACATTCGTCGGCAACGGCTGGCTGTTGATCGGCGACGCGGCGCGTTTCGTGGATCCAATCTTCTCGTCCGGCATGAGTGTAGCCATGTACAGTGCCAAGTTTGCCGCGGAAAGAATCCTCTCGGCCCTCGAGTCGGGCGATGTCCGACGGGAGGTCTTCGAGCCCTACGAGAAGCGCCTGAAGATGGGAACGTCCATCTGGTACGAGTTCATCCTGCTGTACTACAAGCTCCTGCCTGTCTTCACTCACTTCATCGTGAAGAAGGACTACCGGCTTCAAGTCCTCCAGCTGTTGCAGGGAGACGTTTACGACCGGGGGGAGGCCCCCGTACTGAGGGCCATGCGGGAGTTCATCGCAGCTGTGGAAAACAACGAGGGACATCTGCTGTCCGACGCCGTCGACCCGGAACTCATGATCGATTTGGAGGCGGCCGCGGTCGGGAGGGATTCCAGCTCCAACTGAGGCGAAGCTTTGACCGGAACTGTTACCGGCACCGCAGCGGCCGAGCCGCAGCGGTCCGTAGAGAATACGAGAGGCGTGAATACAATGAGCAGTCATTGACCGGAGAGTCTCTACCCGACCACGGCCCGGTTCAGCTCCGGCCGGTGAAACAGATCAGGCGATACAGTTCTGTTTTGAACCGCATTGGAGGGATCGATCAATGGGGGGAACGGTTGTCATTATCGGGGGAGGGCCGGGGGGCTCGGCCCTGGGCTGCTACCTGTCCAAAGCAGGCATCAGCAATGTCATCTTCGAACGGGACATTCATCCTCGCCCGCATGTCGGTGAGTCGATGGTCCCGGCCACGACCCGCGTCCTGAATGAGTTGGGTTTTCTCCGGACCATGGAGGAGGGAGGCTTCATCAAGAAGTATGGTGCCTCCTGGCACCCCTCCGGCAGTCAGTCCAACCTCTTCATCGAATTCAGTGAATTTCCACAGCCGGACATCAAGCAGGATTACACCTACCACGTGGACCGCGCGAAGTTCGACCTTTTGTTCCTGAAACACGCCGAGAGCCTGGGCTCGACCGTCTATCAGGGCGTTCGTGTCAAGAAGGTCCTTTTCGAGGGAGACAGGGCCGTCGGGGTCGAGGTCGATCTGGCGGGACAGTCGGTGAAAGTACACGCCGATCTTGTTGTCGACGCGTCGGGAAGGCAGACTCTGCTGGGAACCCAATTGTCGCTCAAACAGAAGGATCCTCACTTCAACCAGTTCGCAGTTCATGGCTGGTTCGAGGGGGTCGATCGGGGACCACGCCCGGAGGACATCCACATCCATTTTCTCCCGGTGAAACGGGGTTGGGTCTGGCAGATCCCAATCTCGGAGCGAGTGACGTCGATCGGAGTAGTCGCCGAGCGCGAGGTCTTTCGCCAGGGGAAGGGGGACTACGAAAAGTGGTTTGCTGAGCTGGTGAACTCCGCCCCCGCGATCGCGGGGGCCATGAGCAAGGCCAGAAGACTGAACGAACTCAGTGTCGAAGGGGACTACAGCTACAGTATGGACTCCTTCGTGGGAAACGGCTGGATGCTCATCGGTGATGCCGCCCGGTTCGTAGACCCCATCTTCTCGTCCGGCATCAGTGTAGCCCTCTACAGCGCCAAGTTTGCCGCCGACCGGATCAGACATGCCTTCCAGATCGCTGATTTCCGGAAGGAGGTCCTGGCACCCTACGAAGCGAGACTTCGAAAGGGAACTTCGATCTGGCACGAGTTCATCCTGCTGTACTACAAGATGCTGCCGGTGTTCACCCACTTCGTGTCCAAGAAGGGCTACCGTGCCCAGGTGCACCAGCTGCTGCAGGGAGAGGTCTATGACCGTGAGGAGGTGCCGGTTCTGAAGGCGATGCGGGCCTTCATCGAAAACGTGCTCAGCACCGAGGGGCACCTGCTGTCGGACTCCATTGATACGGATATCAGTCTGGATGCGGCAAGTGCTCTGATCGACGATGTGTCTGTCGCGGACGCGACTGCCTTGGGCCGACGCGCCCCGGCGTGAATCCGCAAGCCCTCAGGTCCCGCAACCTTCCAATGCTCCGGTGGGGCAATCCGTAGAGTCGGTGACCCTCCGCACTCTCTCGTAATCGGTCATGCCGGTTCCGGCGGATGCCCCTGTCGTCTGATCTGACCCCACGTTTCCTCCCACCCGAGCGGAGCCTCGCTCGATTCCGGTTTCCCGCTTCAGAACCAGAAGGCCGGAGGTTCGCCCGGAGTCAGGCTCGGGAGCCGGGAACCCAAGGACCGAGGAAGCGTGGGATAATAGGCGGAAATCATCCCGAAGCCCCCCTTTTGAAGGTTGGCTTAATTCCCCGTCGCATCGCGACGAAAAAGGGCGGATCAATGCTGAAACGGGGAGTCCTTGCGCTGTTAATCTGGCTTGCCTCGGTTCCGGTCGTAGCGAAGAATTGCGATCTGACGCAAACCGGCGCCGTGCCTCTCCCGGATCTGGGACCGGGGCTCTACAAAGGGTTCAGTGGTGGACTCTATCCGGGCGGCACAGATGCGCCTCCGTCGGCTCATCTGCAGGCGGGGGTCGCAATCGCGCAGAACATCCAGCCGCTGGACTTGGCAGGTAATCCCGATCCCGCCGGGAAGATCGTCTTGATCTCCATCGGCATGTCCAACGCCGCCCAGGAATTCTACGCCGGCGCGAACAGCTTCATCAGCAAGCTGGCTGGAGATCCTTCCCTGAACCCGCAACTGGCGATCGTCAACTGTGCGGAACCCGGGCGCACGGTCGAATACTGGCTCGATCCCGAGGATCCGGTCTACTCCGACTGTGAAGCCTCGCTGGCCGCGGAAGGTCTGTCCGTCTCACAGGTTCAGGCCGCCTGGATCAAGCAGGCGGAACCCGGTGGGGGCTGCTGCTCGGGTGCATTTCCAGATCACGCCCTTTACCAGAAGGACCGTCTCGCTCAGATGATTCGGGTTGTGAAAGGGAAATTTCCGAAACTGGTGATCGCGCATCTGAGCGGGCGAACCCGCGCCTATGAAGACAATCCCAATGCCTTGAATCCAGAGCCGATTGCCTACGAGACCAGCTTTGCCGTGAAGTGGCTCATCGAGGATCAGTTGGACGGTGCTCCGGGACTCAACTTTGATCCGGCCCGCGGGACGGTCGTCGCACCCTGGTTGGCCTGGGGACCGTACCTTTGGGTGGACGGTCTGCAGCCCCGATCCGACGGTCTCACCTGGGTCTGCGACGACACGGCTCCCGACGGGATCCATCCCTCTCAGAGTGGAGTCGACAAGGTTTCCGAACAGCTGATTGCTTTCTATAAGACGGATCCGACTGCCAAGCCCTGGTTTCTGCAACCACCGCAAGGCCTTTCCATCCGCATCGAGAGCGAGGTGCTGAGCACGGATCCGCGTCGGGTGAGCTTCCGGGGCGTGGCCACCGGCTGGGTCCCCTCCGAGTTCGACTGGAGCTTCGGAGACGGGCTGTCGACGCGATCGGCGAGTCCGGTCAAAACCTACCCCGTTGCCGGCAGCTATTCGGTGGTCCTCACGGCCCGTGATGCTGCCGGCAACGTGGCGTCTGCCCAGATGACCCTGACCGTCTCCTCGACGCGACCGGTTCCCCCGTCGAATCTACGGGTCACCTCTGTGACCTCCCCCTGAGAAGCGACACCCGTCAGACGGCTACCATCGAAGTGTCAGTTTTTCCGACAGTCCGCCAGCAATCCGACGCCGACCAGGCCGACACCGACCAGGAGAAGGCTCGCCGGGTCGGGCACTGACGACGGTGCGCCTCCCAGGGCGAACTGGATGCTCGGCTTGAACCCCGCCCCAAACGTGTAATCGAACTGGAAGGAGCCCGTCAGGGTTCCGAAGTTCGTCAGATTCGTCAACGTCCAGAAGACGTGTGATCCATTCGGATCGAAGGATGTGACCGACAGGCCGGACGGGTCGAGAGCCGTCCCATCGACGGCCAGGTTGGTCAGGAAGACACTCTGGTCGTAGCTCTGTGATCCCTCGAAATCGATCAGGATCGCAGTCGGGCTGCTGTTCATCCCGGTCGCATAATCACGAGCACCCCTTCGACCATCAGGCTGAGCACGCGGCTCTCCGGAGTCGAAGCTCAGCGTGAAGCCATGGACACTCCCGCTCGGGAATCCTCCGGAAACATTGGCTACATGATTCGCGCTATTCGTCCAATTGTTTGCGGAACTGCCTGTCCCGATCTCCCAGGCTCCATCGGAGCCGACGCGAATCGCCCCGTGTCCGAATTCCCATTCACTCGTCAGGGTGTTTCCACCCACGATGACCGGATCTGCCAGGCTGACCGCGCAGGTCAGCCCCCACACAATACCCGCGAGTGCTCCCACTTTAGCTAGTCTTGGCATGTTCTCCCTCTTAATTGATTATTTGCAGAAGTCCGAAACCTGTCGTTCCACCCCTGGAAGATAGTTCGGTTGTTGGCATCAGAAGCAATATGTATTCCAATATTGCTTTCTTAGGGTACTGACTGGATTTCCGGGAGGATGAGGGCGACTGGCAGGATGAGACGCGGCTTTCTCCGACACCTATCTGTAAAGATATCCGACACTCTCGGAGAAAAAAGGGCTGAACGATGTGAGAGCGCCCACGCTTTCCCGCAGCCTACTCGAGGGGAGTGACCGGGATCGTGGAAAGAACACCCCCCCCAAAACGGAGACCGATGGCGGCAAAGTCGGCATCCGATTCGAGGATGAGAAGCCCACTAAAATCCTGGGGAAGGTCCGTGAACGCTTCACTGAGGAAGCGGGCTCCCTGGCGGCCGCCTGGCGAGAACTCGAACGGGCGGCTGCCGACCAGCGTCCCCTGGTCGTTGTAGAGAGAAAGTGTCACGGTATCGGAGCCCGCTCGTACCAGCGCGATTCCGGTACGGAGACTCGCTGAACGTTCGGCGAAGAGGACAAAGCGTTTCCCGTAATGGGAAGGCAGGACGCTCGCCTCCGGGCCCGAAGCGTACTTGAAGATGGCAACGCCGCTGATTCCGGGCTGGTCCGATTCGACCGACACGAACCCGGTGCGAGGTGGAATTGAAGTGCCACGGCTCTCCAGCACCTCTGTTGCGTGAGGGGCTAGATGCAGCGAGACCTCGCTGTGACTGCCGTCGGCCAGCGGCAACTCTTGGGGCGAACCGTCGACAGCGAGAATGGACAACAACCCCGTCGCTGCGCTCGAGGCGTTCAGATTGTTGACGGCGAACTGCATGGACAAGCCACTGCCGTCCCCGTAGTGGGGAAAGAGAAAGGCGCTGCGGGCGGACTCCTGCGAATCGAGATCGACAATGGGAATCGTCGAGAGAACGCCATTCCCGAAACGCAGGCCCACTGCCGTGAGCAGGGCGGGCGACTCGATCACGAGGAGACCCTGGAACTCGGAGGGGACGTCGAGGAGTTCGTCGACGAACTTGGCCTCTTGAGTCGCGGCCATCGGGTAGTCGCCGCTCTCCACGAGTGTGCCGTCCAGCGAATACAGCGCCAGAGACACAGGCTGGTTTGGACTGAGGCGCGCCAGTGCAATCCCCGTCCGGAGTCTGTCGGAACGCTCGACGAACAAAGCAAATCGGCGACCCGGACTGGAGGGCAGGACGCTGGCCTCCGGGCCGGACGCATATCGAAAGATGGCGACGCCGCTGGCCTCGGGCTGGTCCAACTCCACGCGAATGAAACCGACGCGCACCGGGTCGGATGTCCCGAGCGTGGTCAGAACGCGAGTGCTCTTCGGCGGTATACTCAGATCAACCGAACTCATCGAACCCAGATCCGCAAAAGGAAGCTCCTGCGGGTCGCCGGCCTGATCGTAGACCGCCAACCGCCCGGATGCCGTTTGATCCGAAGGGTTGTTGATCGCCACCTGCATCGAGAGGCCCTGGCCATCGCCGTAATGAGGGAAATAGAAGGCGGGCCCGGAGTCATGGGTGGCAAACAGGTAGCGCAGACCCGTTTCTGAATCGGGCGAACTTCGAAATGCCGCAACGCGTTGCCCGCCGGGCGTGGAAGCCAGACGGGGGGAGTCAATCCCTGGTGAAAGGCGAGTCACGACTTGGGTCGGCTCCGACCACGCTCCGTTCCAGTCCGCGCCCCACAATCCCTCCCAGAGTTGCCCGGGGCCGACGAACTTGCGGACCAACCCAACCCAGTGAACGACGCCACTGGAGTCCGTGGCCAGCCCGTCTCCATTCTGTTCCCCCCAGGCGCCGAAGATGTTGGTGGCGATGTCTCCCCAGGTGACGCCCCGATCGGGAGACGTTCGGTACTTGCGGCCGACGCCGGTGGGAGCGCCAGGAGGGCCGCCCGTCCAGACGATGTGGACCTGGTCTCCCGTAAATGCGATTCCATGAGGGGACCGGGTGCTCTGCGTCAGCGGGTCTCCACTCGGGTCGAATTCATCCAGTTTGGCGGGCGCGCTCCAGGTCGAACCGCCGTCGAACGAATGGGAATACCGCAGCCAGCGGCTAACCGCCTGCGAATCAGCCGAAGGGCCGTAATCATTCCACGCAGCATGCAGTCCATCCCGATCGTCTATCTCGAACTGGAAAATCTGAGGAGTGAAATCGGCAGGAATGTCCGGATCCAGCTGGACCGGCTCGGACCAGTGAGCTCCCCCGTCACTCGATCGGGTATAGAAGAGTCCCTTGGTTCCGGACGTCCTGGAAAACATCAGGTGCAGGTTGCCGGTCGAATCCGCACGCAGCCGGATACGGTTCGTCCTCGGTTGTTCGATCGCGAGTTCGACGGGAGTACTCCATCGATCCGACTGCAGCGCGTCGGCGATCGCCGCGCTGCTGTAGTAGAGAGAGCCCGCCTGCCCATTCTGCACCCAGGCCAGATGCAGTCGGTCGGCGCCGTCAACGCAGGCCGAGGCTGCGTCGATGCGGCCTCCCGTAACCCGGACCAGGTCCACCGGCCCCTGCCAGATGCCATCGCGGAATCGGGCGTAGCGGAGGAGACTGAACTGGTCACTGCCCGGAACAACAGGCGTTGATCAGAGTCTTGTGACCAGAACAGGTGAATCGAGCCGTGATGGTCGGCCACGAGATAGGGCTCATAGCGGACGAAGGTACCGGCATCCGAAAGCCGGTAGGGGAGGCCCAGCCACTCTCCCGCGGCCAGGTCCGATGTCAGGCAGGCTGCCGCAATCAGCAACAGACTGCCGGACAAGGTAATCGCCCGCAACCACCTGGATGTGTTCAGAATGAGTCCTTTCGGCCAGGGCTTCCGCCGCCCGCGTCCTGGGTTTTGCCGACTCTGCAGAGAGGGCGTCCCGTCTCGACCTTGTCAGGATAATATGAGCATCCGCAGCGCCAGGTTTCATGCCTGCCGCGGTCGGCCGGACGAAAGAGGTGCGAACTCCCGGTCGGAGCGCCGAAATGAATAAAGCTGAGGCCCTTTCCCGCCGCTATTGAAGGTGGGAGTGCCCTGCCTTCGACTCCGGACCCGGCGGAGGTGCCCGTCGGCCGGAGGATTGCGAAAGGAATTCCTCGAGTATGATCGGGCGAGACCCGAAGATGAATCAGCAAAACCGACGAACCGACTGGGAGGAGCATCCCGAACAGTCTCCGGGAGAAGAATCCCGGCGCCGTGGCGGTCTAAACAGCGACAAACGCTTCCGGGCGTTCGCCGAAGCCTCATTTGAAGGGATCATCATCGTCGAGCGGGGACGCGTCGTCGACGCTAACGCCCGGCTCTGCGAGATCCTGGGGTACGAACTCAGTGAACTCCTCGGGCGGGAGGTGTTCGACTTCGTTGCCCCTGAGGATCGAGATGTTGTCCGGGCCCGTATTGATTCGCAGTCGGCGGAGCCCTACGAGCATCGGGCTCTGCGCAAGGACGGGGCAACGATCGACGTCGAGGTCTGTGGCAGGAGAACACTCTATCAGGGCCGTCCTTGTAGAATCACCGCGCTGCTCGATATCACGAAACATCGGGCGGCGGAGCAGGCGGCACTCGAGAGTGAGCGACGCTTTCGCGCCCTGTTCGAAGCCGCGCCCGACGCGATCTTTCTTGCCGATCCCGAATCGGGCCGGATCCTGGACGCCAACGCTGCGGCAGTTCGCCTCCTGGGCAAACCTCTGAAGGAGATCATCGGTCTGCACCAGGCGGATCTGCATCCCCACGAGCGTTCGGAGTTCAGCCGCGAGGCGTTCCGGGGGCATCTCAAATCGATCATTGACGGCGGTCGGGCCCGCCCGGTCGAGAACCTCGTAGTCCGCCGCGACGGGAGCCACGTTCCCGTCGAGGTGCTGGCCGAACTCGTGCACCTGCAGGGTCGGCCCGTCATCCAGGGGGTCTTTCGGGACCTGACGGAACGGAAGCGCGCCGAGAAGGCGCTCGAGTATCGCCTCGAATTCGAGGACATCATTGCCTCCATCTCGACGACCTTCATCAATGTTGCCCCCAACGAAGTCGATGCGGAGATCACGAAGGCTCTCGAGCGTCTCGGGGAATTTGCGGATGTCGACCGGAGCTACGTCTTTCAGTTCCGGGACAACTGCACGAAGATGGACAACACACATGAATGGTGTCGCCCCGGAATCGCATCCCACCGTCACAGGCTGCAGAACCTGAATGTCGACGACTTCAGCGTCGCCCGCGATGTTCTTCGCTGTCGGCGCGTCCTCCAGATGACGAATCTGGAAGATCTCCCTCCTGGAGCGCGGAAGGAGCGCCGGGAATTCGAGACCCAGGGGATCCGGTCACTGGTGCATGTGCCTCTGTTCTGCGGGGACACGCCGATCGGCCTCTTCGGGTTCGATTCGGTGCGGGCGGAGAGACGCTGGACGGAGGATATCCTTTCGCTACTCAGGACGGTCGGCGAAGTTCTGGCCGGCCTGCTCGCCCGAGGTCGAGCCGAAGCCGAGAAAGCTAAACTCGCGGAGCAGTTGCGACAGGCCCAGAAGATGGAGGCGATCGGTCAACTGGCCGGCGGCATCGCCCACGATTTCAACAATCTCCTCACAGTCATCGGTGGGCACGCCGAGTTAGCCAGGCTCCGGCTGGGACCAAACGAGGCCGTTTCCGAGCATCTCAAAGAAATCGAGGTGGCCCAGGACCGAGCGTCCAGCCTGACCCGCCAGCTCCTGGCCTTCGGGCGGAAACAGAATCTCGAGGAGAGAGTGGTCAATCCGAACACCATCATCGAGCAGCTCCAGAAGATGCTTCGGAGAGTGATCGGAGAAGATATCGAATTGCGGACGGATTGCGATCCGGATCTGTATAACATCCGGGTGGACCCCGGGCAGCTGGAGCAGGTGATCACCAATCTGGCCGTCAACGCCCGGGACGCCATGCCCTCGGGAGGAGTCCTCTCTGTATCGACGCGGAATGTGGTGCTGGGGGACGAGCTCCCCGACACGTCCGACGCCATCGTGCCGGGTGAATACGTGCGGATCTCGGTGCAGGACACCGGGACCGGGATCGACGAGCAAAACATTCCCCGAATCTTCGAACCCTTTTTCACCACGAAGGCACAGGGAAAAGGGACCGGTCTGGGCCTTTCGACCGTATACGGCATCATCCGTCAGAGTCGCGGCTATGTCTGCTGTCAGAGCAATCCCTCCAACGGGACGACATTCGAGATATACCTTCCGCGCAGCGACGAGGGTCTGTCAGTGGAAACTCCGGAAGGACAGGCAGCCCCAGCGATCACGAGCATCGGCAGGGGAAGGACGATCCTTGTCGTGGAAGACGAATCAGCGGTTCGCTCTCTCGTTTCCCGAATCCTGCGAAGCGCCGGCTTCATCGTACTCGAGGCCGCCAACGGCTGGGAGGCCCTGCGGGAGATTCGTCTGTATCGGCCGCGGATCGACCTGGTTCTCACGGACATCGTCATGCCGGGGATGCGAGGCCCAAGTTTGGTGGCGCGCATCCACGAGGAAGCCGGGTACGAGCAGGTCCGTACGCTCTTCATGTCGGGTTACGCCGGTCCCGTCCTCGACCACGCAAGCGAGCGCAACGAGGGGGGCCCCGTTTTGCGCAAGCCGTTTCGGCGACAGGACGTGTTGGACAAGGTTGTCTCTCTGCTGGACGAGTAGCGGACTCGCGGCTTTCCTCTCCAAGGTGCCATAATTGAACCGTGGTGGGCGATCCCGCATGCGTCTCCCAGTCTCGGCGGTACTCCCACGGCCACTTCGGGCGATCTCTCTCCCCGTCTGCACGGTTCCGGCCAGCTGTCCACGGGGTCGATCGGAGTGCGGCGCCATCGCCATCCGCCATGGAGCGAACGACGTCCATGACCGGGCTCTGCCAAACCCACCGTCCCCTCACCTGACACTCTCTCTTGCATGAGGTGAACCAACATGAGCATTGGACAAGCAGTGCAGGAAGAACGCGAAAACCCCTACGATGTGGCTCTGGAGAATTTCGACATCGCGGCACGGCACCTCGAACTCGAGGATGACGTGGCCGCCATGATCAAGTACCCGGAGCGAGCACTCATCGTCAATGTCCCGGTCCGTACCGACGACGGTCACATCAAGCGCTTCCAGGGATACCGGGTCCAGCACAATACCGCGCGCGGGCCAGCCAAGGGAGGGATCCGCTTCCATCCCAATGTGACCCTGGACGAGGTGAAGGCATTGGCCACCTGGATGACCTGGAAATGCGCGGTGGTGAACATCCCCTTCGGAGGAGGAAAGGGAGGCGTGACCTGCAATCCCAAGGAACTGTCGGTTGCGGAGACCGAGCGACTGACCCGGCGCTACGCCAGCAGCATCCTGCCCCTCATCGGTCCCGAACAGGATATTCCCGCACCCGACGTCTATACGAACCCCCAGATCATGGCCTGGATCATGGACACCTACAGCATGACCAAGGGCTATTCCGTCCCGGGTGTGGTTACCGGGAAGCCCGTGAGTCTCGGAGGATCACTGGGACGGAACGAAGCCACGGGTCGGGGCGTGTTCTACACGATTCAAAGTGCCTGCGAACATCTGCGGATTCCCCTGAAAGGGAGCAAGGTGGTCGTGCAGGGGTTTGGCAACGCCGGATCGGTCGCGGCTCACCTGCTGGACAGTCACCAGGCGTACGTCGTCGCGGTCAATGACTCCCGTGGCTGCATCTACAACAAGGACGGACTCGACATCCCCAAGCTCATGCTCCACAAGGAGAGGACCGGGACCGTCGTGGGATTCCCGGCGTCGGAATCCATCCTGGAACAGGAGATGTTCTCGCTGGATTGCGACGTCCTCGTCCCCGCCGCACTCGAAAACGCGGTCAACCTCGGGAATGCCGGACAGATCAAGGCGAAGATCGTGGCCGAAGCAGCCAACGGCCCCTGTACTCCCGAAGCCGATAGGATCCTGGACGCTGCGGGGAGGTTCGTGATCCCGGACATCCTCTGCAACGCCGGAGGGGTGACCGTCTCCTACTTCGAGTGGGTTCAGGATGAACAGCATCTCTTTTGGGAAGCGCAGGACATCTTCAATCGCCTCGAGCGGGTGATGAAGGCGAGCTTTGAGGACGTGCTCAAGATCCACCGGGACCGAAAGGTCAGCATGCGCATCGCGGCCAACATGCTGGGGGTCGGCCGAGTGGCGGAAGCCATTCGTCTGAGAGGGCTGTACCCCTGAGCGGCGAAACAGTTGCTGAAGCACGCGGGGAGAGTCAACCCTGCGACTGCGTGTGATCGAGGATCCAGGAGGCAATCAGTTCGAGTGCTTTCGGAGCGATGGTCTCTTCGATGCGGGAGTATTCGGAGACTGCACCCGTTCGGGCCGTCTGGAAGAGATGGTTCAGGCCGGGGAGTTCCACGACCTTGAAGTCCCGATTCCCTCCTTCCCGAAGTGCCTTTGAGATGGCTTCCAGATCTTCCCGGGGAGGCACCTGGAGGTCCAGAGATCCGTTGACGGCCAGCACGGGACAGCGGACCCTCCGCAGAGCCGGGGCGGGATCGTAGGACACGAAGAAGCGAAGCCACGGAGAATTGACCATGCGAACCTGCGCCTCGAGAAACGTTCGCGTAATCCCTGCGCGTGTCCTCTCGTCATCGCTCATCTCGGCCATTTTCTCGTCGATCAAATCCCAGAGTTTCCGCTCGGCGAGCTGCGGATTCGTCTCGGTTTTGACAATCTGGATCATGGCCAGCTGAATCTCCAGGTTTCGTGCGACTTCCTGCTCACTCCGGCCGGCGGCGCGTCCCATGAGCTGCGACTGCTTCACGAGGATTTGCTCCCCGGGGACGCCTGTGCCCGCCATGAGAACGATGAACGCCACGTCGGGAGATTTGGCGGCGGCCAGGGGCGCCACGACGCCTCCTTCGCTATGACCGACCAGCCCGATGCGTTTTGGATCGATTTCGGGGCGGGTCTGCAGGTAACGCAGTGCGCACAAGGCATCGTCTGCGAAGTCGAGAGTGGTGGAATCCGAAGTATTCCCGGTGGATCCTCCGACTCCCCGATCATCGGTACGCAAAACAGCCAGGCCCTTGCGGGTCAGATAGTCGGCGAGCACCAGAAAAGGACGGTGCCCCATGACCATCTCGTTGCGGTCTTGCGCTCCCGATCCCGAGATCAGGATAACCGCCGGACAGGGACTCTCCGAACGGGGGCGGGTGAGGGTCCCTGCCAGCTGGATCCCGGCCGTCGGGTTCTCGTAGGTCACCTCCTCCTCTATGTACGGATAGGGAGGCTTGGGTTCCTGGGGCCTGCGAAGGGCCGCTTCCTTGTCCGTTTTCTCGAACACGAGGGGTAAGGTGGTTCCCCCCTGACTCCATTCGCCCTGGACGGCGGTTCGATCCGCATTGAACGTACCCTCGAAGGAGGCGATGGGCATGGTCATTTCGAAGCTCAACCTCTCGTCCGTCATGGTGATCTTGGCAACCGCCAGATCGCGGGCGCCCTGGTCGATGCTGTCGAGCGTGGCCGAAAGCTTGCCGTCGGGGGCACGAAAGATCTTCAAGATGAGGCGAAGCTCGGTCGTGCCCGCTTTCAGGGTTCCCATCCACATGCTGTCCAGCTTCAGCGCCGCTCTCTCCTTTGCCTCCGCTTCTAGATCGGCCGGGGAGAGATGCCTGAGCCGGAAGGGAAGGCGCGATGCACCCTGGCTGAACTCCCCGGAGATTTCACGGCCGTCGTCCGATACGGTACCCGTAAAGGTCGGATCTCCGGGTATACCGGGCATCTTGAACGACACCTGGGCACCCTCAATCGCCACCTTCTCCAGCGCCATGGACTTGATGCCCTGTGCGGGGATATCGATGGTGCCTCGCCATGCTGACTCATTCTGGGTCAGTTCGACGGTGACCGCGAGATCGCCATTTGGGAGCGTAATCGCCCCCCTCCAGCGGCCAGCCGGGCCCTCCTGAGCAAACGAAACTGTTCCGAGCAATGTAATTGCGAGCAGCCCCCAGTAGACAGGACGACCATGAATCATCGAGCTTCTCCTTCTCGCGACATTGTCTCCTAGTACGCGAGAAGGGACACGAACATTCTCGCGAACATCCTCGCGGGGGTGGCGGATGTAAGCGCGCGGTCGCCATGGGGAGGTTCGAGGCGTTCGACCCTACCCGCAGGTCCGGCCGGAGTTCCGGAAGAAACCGCTTCACCCCTTCGAGCTGGCGGGCGGATGTCCTATAATCCCAGCGGCTGCGTGGTGGAGTTTTGCGATCTGTCCGCCACGCCGGACGGTCCGCCACCCAGATGTAGACGCGGAAGGAGAACCGAGGATGCGACGTGCCCACTTCCTCTGCCTGGCCTGCCTCATGCCGGTTACAGGTCTCCTGGCTGCCCATTCACATTCTGGCAAGACGGTCACTGCGGAGCTGGACGGGACCGTGCTCAAGCTCCATTTCGCCAACGATCCCTGCAACGACAGCCGACTGGCCGAAGTGAATGAGGAATTCTTCTCGGCGGGTTTTTGAAGCGGGGGGCGTGATTTCTCGGAGGGGATGAAAGACCATGTCATCAGAAACGGTTCGGCGTAGCGTGCTTCTTCTGGGCCTGTTCCTGCTCACCTTTACCGTCATTCCGACGCAAGCGAAGGATGTCTCGATCATTCGGGCGGGCAAGCTGATCGATACCGAAAACGGCCGGGTCCTCGACAACCAGATGATCCTGATCGAGGACGGCGTGATTCAGGCGGTCGGTCCCACGCTCGCGGTGCCGGACGGGGCGCGGGTCATCGATCTCTCGTCCGCCACGGTGCTGCCGGGACTGATCGATTGTCACGTCCACATTACGGGCGAATCGAGCGGCAATTATTACGAGAACCTTTTCCGCCGGTCCTTCGTCGATTCCGCCATCCTGGCGCATCTTTACGCCAGACGGACTCTCGAGGCGGGCTTCACGACCTGCCGGAGTCTGGGCTCGGACGGCTTCGTCGATGTGGCTCTGCGCAATGCCATTGACCGTGGCGACGTGCCCGGCCCGCGACTGCAGGTGGCCGGTTACTACATCTCCTCCACCGGCGGACACGGAGACATGGTGGGATTCTCTCCCTGGCTGGGGACTCGGATGCCGGAGGAAATATCAGGGATCGCCAATGGAGTGGATGCGGTCCGCGAAAAGGTCCGCTATCTGGTCAAGTACGGGGCGGATGTGATCAAGTTCGGCGCCAGTGCCGGGGTGTTGAGTGAGGAGGGGAGCGTCGGGGCTCCCCAATATACCCAGGCGGAGATGAACGCCATCGTCGACGAGGCCAACATGTGGGGGCGAAAGGCCTGTGCCCACGCCCATGGCACCGAAGCCATCAAAATGGCCGTCCGCGCGGGCGTGGCCTCCGTCGAACACGGGAGCCTGATCGACGACGAGGGCATCACCCTGATGAAACAGCACGGCACCTATCTCGTAGCGGATATCTACAACGACGACTACATCCTCTCCGAATTCGAGAAGCTCGGTTTCCCGCAGCATATTCTCGACAAGGAACGACTGGTCGGCCGCAAGCAGCGCGAGAATTTTCGGAAGGCTGTCAGTGCCGGCGTGAAGGTTGCCTATGGTACGGACGCCGGCGTTTATCCTCATGGCTGGAACGGAAAGCAGTTCGCCAAGATGGTCGAATGGGGGATGACTCCAATGCAGGCGATCCAGTCCGCCACCGTGCGAGCGGCGGATCTGCTGGGCTGGCAGGAGAAGGTGGGGGCCGTCGCCGAAGGCAAGCTGGCCGATATCATCGCAGTGCAGCAGGACCCGCTCCAGGACATCACGGCTCTGGAGTCCGTGGATTTCGTGATGAAGGGTGGAGTCGTCTACAAGGATACGCTGGCCCGGCAGTAGAGGGCCGGGCGATTCAAAAGCGCTGCAGGTAGGAGACCTTCACGAAGAAGCCACGGCGAGTCGTCAGGTAGTTCCCCCGGTCCGATTGCCAGCTGCCGTCCTGCCACGTTCGTTGCTCGAACAGCGAGCCGTAGCCGATGTAGCCGACCGTCCCCGGGACGAGCTCGTAGGAGCCCAGAAGATCCATCAGGATTCGATGGCTGGAGTCGTCGAACTGTAGGAGCTCTGGCCGTTGAACATGGAGTCGAGGCTGAGGCCGATCCAGTCGTCGTTGAAGAGATTGTCCCGCCTCGTAATCGAGGTCTTGATCTTCGCCGGCTCCGGGTCTCGGCACTGAAAGGCGATGTAGAGATTGCGGTCGTCATAGGTCATCCAGACCTCAGTCTCCTGTTCCAGCCGCTCGCCGCGCACCGGGTTGTAGGTAAGCCACGTCGTGGAAGGAACCCGGGCTTCCTCCCAGGCGGCATCGTGCAGATTCCCGTCGATGGCCGGGGCGACGGTCGTGCGTACGACCGGGAACTCGATGTCGCCGGCCGGAGCCGACCAAGCCAAGGTGCACAGGATGCAGGCCAGGACGAGGCAGGTCAGAGTTCGAATGGCCATATCGATTTCGTCTCACCCTTTGGACCTCGCGGCCGCCGGAAAAGTTGACCGTGAAGTCGCCTTTGATCCTGAGTCTGACAGCCTCAGGGTTCGACCGAGCGGACTTTTCGATAATCGGCCGGGCGCGTCGGTAAACGGTCGAGATCGCTCAGGGATAGGACCGTCGACCTGCTCGCCCCGAAAGCGTGAGTCTCATCCACCACAGCTCAGGCGCCTGGATCTCGCATCGGAGTTCGGCCGGCTTCGTGGCCGTTCGAACGGTTCCCTCAGTCCGTGTCGGGACTCGGCAGGCGGCAATCCCGCGAATAGGGAGGATCCTCGTGCGGCGGGAGTTCGTCGCCTGGCCAGTCGTCCTCCCAGAACGCCCGGTCCACCGTGTCTGCGTAATATCTGAGATACAGTTCGATGTCCTCGTCGCTGTATCCGCCGAGAATGTCGAAATGGATGGCCCCGTTGGGGCCGATCGCCCGGGTCGTGCATTCTCTCATCTCCGGGCTGCAGAGGACTTCGTAGAGTTCCCTGTCCGAGAGATGGTCGGTCTGATCCAGGAAGATCCTTCGGTCCGACAGCTCCCGGATCTTCTGCCAGAGCAGCTCGTGAACTTCCTCGTCCGCGAGGTTGTCCAGGCAGGGAAACTCCAGGGGTGGGAGCTTCACGACCGGCACCAGGCCCATATCCGCCTCCTCGTACTGCACGATCTGTCGCAGAGACTGCTCGATGATCTCCGGAGGCACGTTCGGATTCTCGTAGTGCAGCATTTCACTCCCCGTGATCTCGCGAAGCCTCTCCCGAAGGCGGGAGATTCGTTCCGTCATGGGCAGCGTTTCCAGTTCATTCCAGTCAAAGGGTCGCTTCACGTCCATTCTTCGCTCCTCCTTGCGGTTTGGATCATCAGGGATTCGGCGAATTCCGTCCCTATTCACCTATAACGTTCGAGATTGAGAATCTGCGAAGACAGGGCGGGGTATTGTTGATCGTTCGCATGTCCGGGGATACTGGAGTGGAGAAGGAGAGGGAGAGCCGAAGCTACCCGAGCGAGTCCAGGATCTCGATGGCATCCCGGATGTAACCGCGGCAGTGCTTTTCGAACAGACCCGCTTCCAGTGCTTTCGAGCGGCCTTGCTGAGTACAGACGTCGGTCCCCAGGAGTTCACGGCAGTTGATGGATCCATTCCGCTGCCGAAACTCGGCCACGAGTTGGCGAATGCGTCCGAAGAGCTCGCCCTCCCTGCTGGTGTCCCCGAAAGCCGGTTCGAGACGGGCATGTTTCAGTCCCAGGATGAGATAGCCGGCGGCGAGGGTGCCGCACTCGCCGCCCACGGCCGAGCCTCCCGCCAGTCCGGCGGCGAGGCGCAGGGCCAGTTCCTGGTCGATCCCGAGTTCGTCGGCGTAGGCGGCCAGCACCGATTGCGAACAATGGAATCCGGTCCTGAAATGCATGAGCGCGAGCGCCACCCGATCCTCGGTGCCGAGCACCGGAGAAGCAACGTTCGCCTGCGCACTGCAGACGAGAGCCCCCGCCACCATGACTTCAGGCCGCAGAACCCGCAGCAGCTCCCGACGGCCCATGTCGCCCCGGGGATTCTCGCCGGCATGCCGATCGGTTGGGGCAGTGCCTGATTCGGGCCGAGTGCTCTGTTCTGTTCTCATGGCTACCTCGCTGTCAATCGCTCCGCGGCCCGCCTGCATCTGGGTCGAAATCCTCGGCAGCGCCGGACTCGAAGCGGCAGCCGTTCGGACAGGACCCGCAGCCATCACCGGAGGAAGGTCTTTCGCTGAAGCGGCGGAACTCCCCCAGGAATTCGTGGACGATGGGATGGCCGGAGTCGATGAATCGTGTCAAGGCGCAGATCTGATGCGCGGTTTCCGGGCTGATCAGGTGGCCAACCTGGTGGCTGTCCCGCTCGGCGGCGGCGGTCGGCACACCGAGCAGGTCGGCCAGCAAGTACAGGAGCCGCTGGTTCTTCGCATCGGTGCTTTCCGCCAGAACGGTTCCAGTCGGTGTCAGGAGCAGAAAGCCGTTGGCATCCCTGGCGACCAATCCCTTGCGCTCGAGTGACTTCAAAGTGATCGAGACGGTGCCGCGTGTCAGATCGAGATGCTTTGCGAGATCGGTCACGCGGACATAGCCGAAGCGGCGCCTCAGTTCTGCGATGGCGACGATATAGTGGCTGGCTGCATTTTTGCGGCTTTGCCTCGCGGCGCCGCCTCTGAAAGAGGTGGAGACCATTTGGATGATTGATATATCATACAGACGCTTTAATACTCAACGCACTTGTGGACGTTGAGGCGCCGGCTGGTCTGGGAGACCCCACCCTTGCCTCGACCGAAGGTGCGGTGGACGGGAGTATTGGAAATGGTCAAAGATGTGAAGCCGCCGCAATCGCCTCTTTCGGCGACCCTCACGGAGGAGATTCTGGAAAGCATTTCGGACGGGGTCTTCACCGTGGACCGGAAGTGGAGGGTGACGTCCTTCAACAGGGCCGCCGAACGCATCACCGGAATCCCCCGTGAGGAAGCCATCGGTCGCGTCTGTTCCGACGTCTTTCGCTGCAGCATGTGTGAAACCGAGTGTGCCCTCGGGGAGACGCTCGACACCCAACGACGAATCGTGGGAAAGTCAGGCTACATCATCAATTCGGAGGGCCAGCGTATTCCCATCAGCGTGTCGACAGCCGTGCTCAGAAACGGGGATGGACGGGTTGTGGGCGGCGCGGAGACATTCCGCGATCTCAGCGAGATCGAAGCGCTTCGGCGGGAACTCGAAGGGCGCTTTCGCCTGGGAGACCTGGTCAGCCGGAGTCCGGCCATGCAGAGAATCCTGGAAGTACTCCCGGCTGTGTCTGCCAGTCCCAGCACGGTGCTGCTGGTCGGGGAGACGGGCACCGGCAAGGAAGTCATCGCCAAAACGATCCACTCGCTGAGTCCCCGACAGAAGGGGCCGTTCGTCGCCGTCAACTGCGCTGCCTTACCCGATACTCTGCTCGAGTCGGAGCTCTTCGGCTACCGACGGGGCGCCTTCACCGGGGCCACCCAAGACAAGCCCGGCCGGTTCGCTCTGGCCAAGGGGGGAACGCTGTTCCTCGATGAGATCGGGGAGCTCAGCCCCGCTCTGCAGGTGCGCCTTTTGCGGGTGCTCCAGGAGCGGACATATGAGCCCCTGGGATCGGTCCGATCCGAATCGGCGGATGTCCGGATCGTGGTCGCAACAAACCGCGATCTCGCCGAACAGACCCGTCAGGGGACCTTCCGCGAAGACCTTTACTATCGGGTCAACGTGGTGAGGGTGGAACTTCCTCCCCTGCGCAAGCGCAAGGAGGACATTCCCATTCTCGTCGCCCAGTTCATCGACCGATTCAATCGCCTGCAGCAGAAATCGGTCGAAGGCATCGCCATCGAGGCGCTCTCCCTGCTCATGGCGCACGACTGGCCGGGGAATGTCCGCGAGCTCGAAAACGTCATCGAACGCTGCTTCGTCTTGTGCGGCGGCGGCTGGATCGGGATTCGTCACTTTCCCGAGGAGTTGAACCCGCAGAGCCCGTTGCTCGGTGACCGGCCCGACATCCGGGTGGCTCGTGACCTGCACGAGGCACAGATGATCCACAGCGCCCTCGAGCGGAACGCCTACTCTCGCGTGGCTGCGGCCCGCGACCTCGGAATCCACAAGAGCACGCTCTTCAGGAAGATGCGTAAGCTGGGCATCGCTCTCCAGGTTCCTGGAGGGCCTTGCGGACCACGCGCCGCGGATGCGGCAACCAAGCGGTCCGATTCGTCGCAAAAGCGCGACTAGTATTTGGCCGCCGGGTTGCAGAAACGCGACCCTCAGTCGCGGACACCTTGCTGGGTCAAGACAGTATCCAACGCAGAATCAATGACTTGCTTCCACTGCCGAAAGGCACGCCGCACTGGAACGCGGATTGCTCGATCTGTCTCTCGGAATGGCTACCAAGCAGGGTCGAGTCAGAGCCGGGTTCTCAGCCTGGAACCAACGCATCGCCCCGGTGTTCGATGTGGCCAGGCATCTGCACCTGGTCGAGGCTGAGCCTCCGCGACTCGTTTCGGAATCCCTGGTGGAGTTGGTCGAGGAAGCCCCTCTCTCGCGCAGTTTTCAGATCGCCGAGTTGGGGCTCGAAACCCTGATCTGCGGGGCCATCTCGCGGCCCATGCTGACCTCGATCACGGCCTATGGAATCCGGGTGGTTCCCTTTGTGACGGGTGCCTTGCACGAGGTCGTAGAGGCTTGGCTCTGCGGGACTCTCGAGAACGAGGATTTTGCTATGCCGGGCTTCTGCTTTCAGAAACGCCGCCGAGGACATATCGGCGACAGATTGGAAGGAGTACAGGCGGTCATGAGGACTGGAAATCGAGGTGGCAACCGACCCCGAGGCGGACAAGGGTCGGGTGGACGAGGAGGCCAGGGCGCGGGAGGCAGGCGGGGCGGCCCGGCGGCAGCCGGGCCAGGAGGTCAATGCGTCTGTCCGAAGTGCGGGCACGCGGCGCCACATGAGCGGGGGACTCCCTGCTCTCAGCGCACATGCCCCGAGTGCGGGGCGCTCATGACGCGGCAGCAGCAATGAAAGGAGCGTGAATCATGCCTGGAGGAGACAGAACGGGGCCCGCTGGACAGGGTCCGATGACGGGACGAGGCGCCGGCTTCTGTGCCGGTTCATTCGTGGGAGGGTACGCCAACCCGACATTTCGATTGGGATTTGGCGGGGGTTTCCGTGGAGGTCGCGGACTCCGAGGCAGAGGATTGGGCCGACAGAGATGGGGGGGACGCAATTGGCCCGATTCCGACCGAAGCCCTGACCTCCGGGCTTCGAGAGGAGCCTCGGCGGAGCTTCCCGAGGAAGCCCCCGTCCAGCGCGAATCCAGGAAGGCCCAGCTGGAACGCCGGCTGGCGATCCTGCAATCGCAGGTATCGTCAATACAGGGCCAGCTCTCCGAACTGGATTCGGCTGGCGCTGGGCAAGGGGAGACGTCTTAGACCGAGTTCGCTGGCCGGGTGGAGCTCTCGCTGGCCGAGCCCGGCTCCAGGTTCAAGCTTCCGAACGCACAAAAGGATATCAGGCCATGAAGATTGCCATCACGAGTTCAGGAGAGACCTTGTCTGCGCCCCTCGAAAGTCGCTTCGGTCGAGCGCCCAAGATCATCATCTTCGATCCCGACACCCGGTCGATCGAAGTGAAGGACAACCGCGCCGGCATGTCGGCGACGCAGGGGGCAGGCACGCAGACGGCCGAGACGGTCGCTCGCCTGGGCATCCAATCCGTCGTGACCGGGCACTGCGGGCCCAAGGCGTTCCGCGTGCTGCGCGCTGCGGGTATCCAGGTCTTCACCTCGCGCTCAGAGACGGTAGGGGAGGCGCTGCACGACCTCGAGGAAGGTCACCTCACCGCCCTCCAGGCCGCCGATGTGGAGGGACCGTGGGCATCGTGAATATTCGCGCACCTCTCTCCGGGACCGCGCCGCGCAGGTACAGGCCCGAGATGACCCTGGCGGTCGCCTCCGGAAAGGGCGGGACGGGGAAGACGACCGTTGCACTGAATCTCGCCAGAGTGGCGTGCTCCCCGATCCAACTGCTCGACTGTGATGTCGAGGCACCCAACGCTCACCTTTTCGTGGGAGGGTCGGTCGGGCGAAGCGTTACAGTCAGCATCCCGGTACCGGAGGTCGATCCTTCACGCTGCGACGGCTGCGGAAAGTGCAGCCAGTTCTGCCAGTTCCATGCCATCGTATCCATCGGAACCACGCCTCTGGTATTTCCCGAACTCTGTCACGGATGCGGTGGCTGCGCACTGTTCTGCTCTCGTCGGGCCATCCGCGAACGCCCCCGCCGAATCGGAGTCATCGAGGAACGTCTCGTGGGGGACGTCACTCTGGTGCAGGGGCGTCTGGACGTGGGTGTGGCCCTGGCGCCGCCCTTGATTCGAGCCGTCAAGGGCGCTCTGGTCGCCGATTCTCCGGCCATTCTCGATGCGCCACCGGGGACGTCCTGCCCTGTTGTCACGACTCTGCTGGGAACGGATTTCGTCGTTCTGGTGACCGAACCGACCCGGTTCGGACTCCACGATCTGTCGCTGGCGGTGGACATGGTGCGGGCCTTGGCGATCCCGTTCGGAGTGGTCGTGAACCGGGTCGGCGTGGGGGACGGAAGAGTCCACCGCTTCTGCCGCGACCAGGGGATCCCGATCCTCCTGGAAATCCCCGACGATCGGCGGATTGCGGAAGCGTACGCGAGAGGGAAAATCATCGTCGATGCGCTGCCGGAATACCGGGAGCGCTTCGAGGCGCTATGGGATCTATTGGCACACGACTCCCGGTTTATCCCGGAAGACCGGGACGGTGGTCTGAGACGACGGGCCTAGAGGCAGGGGAAATGATCCAGGAACTCGTGATTCTCAGTGGCAAGGGAGGGACCGGCAAAACGAGCCTTGCCGCTTCCTTCGCGGTGATCTCCGGCGACTCGGTGATGGCCGACTGCGATGTCGATGCCGCAGATCTCCACCTGCTCCTCAGACCGACCATTCGGGCCTGGCACCCATTCAGTGGAGGAAGCGAGGCCGTGATCCGGCAGGAAGACTGCACGCGTTGCGGGAGCTGCTACGAACTGTGTCGCTTCGGGGCGATCCGGGTCGAGGAGGTCGGCGGGGGTGAGCCCGTCTTCAGCGTCGATCCGGTTGCCTGTGAAGGCTGCGGCGTCTGCGTGCGGGGCTGTCCCGTTGCGGCGGTCGACTTCCGGGCGAGAGTGTCTGGAGACTGGATGGTCTCGGACACCTCGGTCGGTCCGCTGGTTCACGCTCGCCTGGGCGTCGCAGCAGAGAGCTCGGGCAAGCTGGTATCGCTCGTCCGCCAGGAAGCGCGCCAGATTGCCAAAGAGCAGGGGCGTCGTCGAGTGATCATCGACGGTCCGCCGGGAATCGGATGCCCGACGATCGCTTCCATGACGGGGGCATCGAAGGCTCTGGTCGTGACCGAACCGACTGTATCGGGTGAGCACGATCTGTTGCGCGTGCTTGCCCTGCTCCACCATTTCTCTATTCCCTGCTCAGTCTGTGTCAACAAATGGGACCTCAACCCGGACATGACGGAGCAAATCGAACACCGGGCCCGTGCTGAGAACGCAGCGATTGTGGGCCGAATCCGCTACGATCGGTCGGTGACCGACAGCCAAATGCAGGAGCGCACGCCGGTAGACGGGTGTTCTCAGGTCGCCCGAGAAATCGAGTCGGTGTGGGCTCGGATCGGCAGCTAACGTCAGGTGGAAGAGAAACTCAACACGCTCATCCTGAACAGCATCAGCGATGGGGTCTTCACCGTCGATCGCAACTGCATCATCACGTCGTTCAACCGGGCCGCCGAGGACATCACGGGATTCGCCGCCGGAGAAGCTCTGGGAGCGCACTGCTTCGAAGTCTTTCGGACGGATATCTGCCACAAGCATTGCGCCCTGAAGGACACCCTGAAGAGTCGAGAGCCCGTCGAAAACGCCCGGGTCACGATCATCACCAAAGAGGGGTGCGAGATCCCCATTCGGGTCACGACCACTCTTTTGACCAATGGTGACGGCCAGATTGCGGGCGCGGCCGAGTTCTTCAAGGATATTTCGGAGCTCGAACACCTCAAGGAGCATCTTCATCGGTCCAATGTGTTGATGGAAATCATCACCGCCAATCGAGAGATGCAGCGTCTGATCGGTCACCTCCCCGATATCGCCCAATCGGACTGCTCCGTCCTGATCCAGGGCTCCAGCGGTGTCGGCAAAGAGCTGTTCGCCCAGGCAATCCACAATCTGAGTCCCCGGCGCTACGCTCCCTATATCCGAATGAACTGTGCGGCTCTTCCTCCCAATCTACTGGAGTCGGAACTCTTCGGTTTCGAGAAAGGGGCCTTTACCGATGCCAAGAAGAGCAAGCCCGGACAGTTCTGCCTGGCGGACGGGGGAACCCTGTTGCTGGATGAGATCGCGGAGATGGATCTGAGCCTGCAGGTCAAGCTGTTGCGTGTACTCAATAATGGTGAATACCGCCCGCTGGGCTCGGCCAAGACGCTGAGGGCCGATGTGCGTATCGTCGCTTCGACCAATGCCGACCTCGAGATGCGGATGCGGGAGGGCCGATTCCGTGAGGACCTGTACTTCCGGATCCACGTGGTCAGCCTCAGGGTCCCGCCGTTGCGAGAGCGTCCGGAGGACATTCCCATCTTGGCAGAGCATTTCATTCAACGCCTTCGCAAGAAGACGGGCAAGCCCATCAGTGCCGTCTCCCCGGAAGCGATCGCCTGTCTCCGTGGGTATCCGTTTCCGGGAAACGTCCGAGAGCTCGAAAATGCCATCGAGCACGGATTCGTCATGTGTCATGGAGAAAGCATCGAGACCCACCATCTTCCTCCGCACATCATCGAGCGGAAATCGTGGGAGACATCGAGCCCGCCCCGCCAACCGGATGAACGAGCCATCATCGAGGAGTCGCTCAGACGAAACCTGGGCAACCGAACCAAGGTCGCCCGCGAGTTGGGGATCCATCGTTCCACGCTCTGGCGCAAAATGAAGGGTTTTCGGATAGCCGGAGGCCACTGACCGCACCCACCCGGCGGGGAGAATCGTCGGGTCGGGTTCCGACCGACCCGTGTCTCTCATCCCCGATATCCCCTCACACTCCCGCAACCGAGCGGCCCTGCATCCCCACCCCGGCCCGGTGGATACCCCGGAAAGAATCCCCGACTAGGAGCCGGTCCGACATGAGGACGGCCGCTGGGTTCAGATGAAACTCATCCGCCCGGCGAGGGCCCACGAGGACGACGGGAGAGACGAACGCATTCGCGAAGTCGAGGATCGGCTTTCCGCCAAAGGACGCCTGCTCGGACGGATAGCTGAGAACCAGGACCTGGAACTCACGCTTCACCAGGCAGCGGTGCAATTCGGTCCATTCGCTGTTCTCGCATAGTCGGAATCCGACGTCCAGATAGTCGCCGGCCAATTCATCGTAGTAGAGGCGAAGCTCGCGTTCCTTCTCGATGGCCAGCCGGCTCCGCTCCTCTGCTGAAAGGCAACGAGCGGTGTCCGGCTGCCGTTCGTACGGATCGGACAGGAAGTGAAAGACGTTCAGCTGCAGGGAACGCGACTGCGAAAGCCTCAGGGCATAGGCGAAAGCCCAATCGCCGTGCTGAGAATAGTGAGCGCAGAATCCGACCGCTCGCAATGCCGGTACGGTCATCTCGATTCTCCTTTCCGGGTCGAAGCCTGGCCCCCACCCAGTTCATGTCCGGCCGATTTCCTTCAGGTAGTACTCTGAATAGACCGCCCCGATCGGATTGTTCGCCAGCATCCGATCCTTGACGAACAGGGTGGTGAGTGGGGCACTGCTGGCCTGGGCGAACACCGAATCCACTCCCATGCACAAGCCGATCGAGACGTTGAACTCCGATCCAAACCGCCTCAGGACCTCGGCCTGACCCAAAGGGTTGCAGGGCAGGTCGCGCGAGCCGGCCGGTTCGTCGAGGACCGGACCCGTCGCGTCCCCGGAAGGCGCAAAGGGATCCTGGACCTTGCAGCCGGCCGCGAAGACCTCCACGAAGCGACGCAGAACGCCACACAGGATCCGGGTCGGCTCGATCAAGTCGATGCAGAAAGCAACGCCCACCCTCCGAAACTTCATCTCGATGACGAAATAGACGAGTTCAGCCACCCGGCAAAGCGTCCGTTCGGGTTCGAATGCGATATCCCCCGCCGCCTCGAGCATGCGCTGGATCTCGGGTGAAGCCCGAAGCACTTCTCCGGATGGGTGAATGCATCTTCCGCCGGTCAGGCATCTCGGTTCGCGACACGCCAGACAATCCTCCGTCGGAGCGGGGCCGTTCGGCACCTCGAACCGAGTGGGCGAAGCCTGATTCGATGCCGCGGTATCGGGAACCTTTCGGGTCACGTCTTGCTGGGGACGAGTGAGGAGCCCGTAGCCGTTGCGGAGCGTTCCTCTTTCGACAGCCTCCACGACTTCGGAAGCCGAGGCGGCGACATTCTCGATCAGAGTCAATTCGGATTCCAGGAGGCAGTCCCGGGTCTCGGCGCTGTTGGCCCCGCAAATGAGTGCCTGGATGCGATGCTCGCGGACCATGCTGACCAGCTCGACCCGATCATGGATGGGTTGCGGAATCGTCTCGCGGACTGTGATGCGGCCATGATCCAGGACGAGCACCAGCAGGCTCTCGGCGCAGGTGCTGCGCGGAGCGACACGGTCGTGCAGCAGAGGAACTCCGAATCGCATGACTCCCTTCCGACAGCCCCTAACGGTTGCACGTCCTGTGCCGCTGTGTCGATGGAGCCCGCGACAGAGAATCCCCTGATCGGCAGCAGTGACGTTCTCACGATCCGAAGTCTCCGATTTTCAGTTGATTGGAGGGCCTCCCGGCAAGTCGGGAAGTCGGATGAGACCTCACCTGGAGGGTGTCGCAGGCCCGTCTGCTGTCGGACGGGTGTCGCACCGCAGGTTGCAGTGCGACACGGTGCTGCAACGCCTGCAACAGACTCGCCCCCGACTGTGCTCCCACGAGTCGCTCCGAGTCCACAGCGATGCGGCCCTCGTCCGGTTTCCTAACTTCAAGTGTCTCAACGCATTCAGCGGGTTCCCGGGATGAGGGGTTCCGGTTGAGGAAGGATCCCTCGGTCCACTGGCATATGCCTTGCTCCTGAGGCGTCACGTCGAAAGGGACTTGCATGGCTGTGGATCGTGGCATTGTCGAGATGTCGGCCGAGTCGAGGCCGCCGGTGGCCCGCTACCCGTATCACGTAGAGCCCGTCGCTGAGGGGGAGCGCGTGGAGCGCTTTCTGGAGGCCTTCGCCGCCGTCCTCGAGTACACCGACTATCGACCGCTCCTGGATGCGTACGGTACGAGCAGTGCCAAGTGCAACCGCTGCGCGGTGAGCTGCCCCATCTACCTTACCACTCGAGATCCCAGGGATATCCCCTGTTACCGAACCAACATTCTCCTCGAGATCTACCGCCGTTACTTCACCCTGGGTGGCTGGATCAAGACCAGGTTTCGCAGTGGCTTCGAGCTGACTGAAGCGGTGATCGATGAGATGGCGGAGCTGTTCTACCGCTGTACCGCCTGCCGCCGTTGTACGAGGGAATGCCCACTGAGCATCGACCACGGGCTGATGACCCGCCTGGGCCGGTATCTGTTGAGTCTGGTCGGCATCGTACCCAAGGCACTTGCCGTCAGCGTCCGGGAGCAGTTGACGGGAGAGACCCGCAACACTTCGAAGGTGCCCCGGCGTGCCCTGATCGATACGCTCGGGTTCCTGGCAGAGGAGATGGAGGAAATCCTCGGCGTTGAGCTCGAATTTCCCGTTGACCGGCGCGATCGGGACTACGTCTTCTTCTGTGCCGTGAGCGACTATTTGATGGAGCCCGACACACTGATGGGAAATGCGGCCGTGCTCTTCGCCAGCGGAGACTGGGAGCGATGGACCATCGGAGGCAGTTATTACGACGCCATCAACTACGGGCTGTTCTATAGCGACTGGCATCTGGAGAAGATCATCCGCCAGATGACGGATGAAGTGGACCGACTTGCCGGCCGCGGGATCCTGGTCGGGGAATGCGGACACGCCTCCCGCTCGGCCCACGACTTCGTGCCGATCTTCGGCGGCCGCAAGGCACATCCTGTGACCAGTTTCATCGAATACACCCTCGACTGTGTCCGCCGCGGACGGATCACTCTCGACCCGACGGTTGTCACCGAACGAGTCACCTACCACGATCCCTGTAACATCGCGCGATCGGGCTGGATCGTGGATCAGCCCCGCGAGATCCTGCGCTCCTTTGTTCGGGACTTCGTCGAAATGGAGCCCCACGGACGGGACAACTTCTGCTGTGGCGGGGGGGAGGTCTCGTGTCCATCGACGAACTGCATGACTATCGCATGACGGTCGCCGGCCAGATCAAGGCCCGCCAACTCGAGGAAACGGGAGCCCAGATCGTGGTCGCACCCTGCGCCAACTGCAAGAAGCAGCTCAAGGAGTTGATCGCTCACTATGGCTTGGGCTGCCGTGTCATGGGTCTTCACGACCTGGTCCTTAGAGCGATCGAGATCCCGGGTGGCAAGTCGCCGCAAGAGAGACGGGATGAGGCTGAACTCATGGAGGTGTGAACCAACCGATGCAGGAATTGCTGGATCTGGCCCGAGGGCCGCTGTTCGCATTTTGCCTCCTCGTTATGGTTCTCGGTCTGGGCCGCCACGTCATGCTCCAGCTGTACATGCTTGCGGTCCGGAAGGGAAAGCGACTCCGAAACGTGACCTGGGATCGGGTCTTGCGGGATTCGCTCGGTTGGGCTTTCCCCGTTCGACACCTGATCCCGGGAACGGTCGTCTTCTCGCTGGTCTCATTCTTGCTGCACATCGGGGGGATCCTGGTCCCCGTGTTCCTGGCCGACCATGTCGTTCTGTGGGAGTCGCTGTTGGGAGTGAATCTCCCCTCTCTGGATCGAGTCGCGGCGGATGTTCTGACGCTCGTCACGATGGCCTGTGTTCTGATTCTGCTCGCTCTTCGGCTTGCGATTCCCCGACTGCGTGCCATGAGCCGATCGACGGACTTTCTACTGCTCTGGCTGGTTCTAGTTCCTTTTCTGAGCGGGTTCCTGGCGCGTCAGCCCGCGTGGAACCCGCTTCCCTGGGAGTGGATGATGTTGGTCCACATCCTGAGTGCCGAGGCACTCATGCTCAGTATTCCTTTCACCAAGCTTTCCCACATCGTCCTCTATCCCTTCGACCGGATCTCGGTGATTCACTGGCAGCTTCGACCGGGAGCGGGAGACCGGGTGGCTGAGGCGGTCTTCGGTGAGGAGGTGAGACTTCAGTGATCGCCATCCTGGTCGATGTGACACGGTGCACCGGCTGCGAGAGATGCGTCGAGGCTTGCGTCGAGGCCCATCATCTCGATCCGGTCGGCGCAAAACGCGATCGAGTCGGGAATCGCGAGCGGTTGAGCGAGCATCTGCTGAGCAGTGTCGTCCCACTCGGAGAGGGGCGCTTCGCCCGCAAGAGCTGCATGCACTGCCTGGAGGCCAGTTGCGTTTCCGCCTGCCTGGTCGGCGGACTCTCCCAGAGCGAGGAGGGAGCCGTCCTCTACGATCCCGAGAAATGCATCGGCTGCCGGTACTGCATGTTGGCTTGTCCGTTTCATGTCCCCCGCTATGAGTGGAGCCAAACCCAGCCCTTGATCAAGAAGTGCGATTTCTGTATCTCGAGGGTCCGGGCAGGCCTGCAGCCGGCCTGCGTCGCAGCCTGTCCGAACGAGGCGCTGAGCTTCGGCGATCGGGAGGATCTGCTGCGCGAGGCCCACCGGCGCATTTCGGATTCCTCTCTTACCTATCTGCCGCGAGTGTGGGGAGAGCACGAGCTGGGGGGCACCTCGGTCCTCTACGTCTCGGATATCGATCTTTCGGCTGTCGACTGGCCCTCGATCGAAACCGGTGCCATCCCAGCGCTGACCGAGCCCCTCATCTCCAAAACCCCCTACATCGGCCTTGGCGTTTTGACGGGGATCTATGCTCTCCACTGGATCATCGAGCGGCGGAACCGTCTGATGGGATCAGATCCCGATACCGTCGACCTTCGAAAGGCCGGATCTCGATGACGACCCGAAAACGGCTGATCCAGGACTGTCTGTGGATGTGCGCCCTGGCCGGAGCGGTAGCCGCCGGCTTTCGGCTCTGGTTTGGACTGGGGGCCACGACCGCCCTTTCCGATGCCTTCCCCTGGGGGTTGTGGAAGATCCTGAACATGGTCGCCGGAGTCGCGCTCTCGACGGGCGGTTTCACTCTCGGATTCCTGGTCTATGCGTTGGACAGGAAACGCTATGCACCGCTTCTAAAGTCGGCCATCCTGATTGCATTCCTGGGATATGGGTCGTCCTGCCTGGCCTTGCTCTTCGACATCGGCCTGCCTCAACGATTCTGGCATCCGATGGTGTTCTGGAACGAAACCTCTTTTCTCTTCGAGGTCTTCTGGTGCGTGCTGCTCTACTTCACGGTGACAGCCATCGAAGTGATGCCGATGCTGCTCGAGAGAATCGGATTTCGGCGGTTCCTGCCCTTCCTCCACAAGATCGCTTTCGTAGTGGTCTCCGTCGGAGTCTCCCTGTCGTGTCTGCATCACTCATCGCTCGGATCCCTCTTTCTGGTGACACCCCTGCGGCTGCACAGCCTCTGGTATTCACCGATACTGCCACTTGCGTTCATCCTCTCGGCGATGGCCGCAGGGCTGATGGTCGTGGTCCTGGCGCGCCTCTTCGCGGTCTGGACTCTCGAACCCGAGACACTCCAGGGTGTCGGCAAGGAAGTGGAACTCGTTCGTTTGGCGGGTCTTGCGAGGATCGCTGCCTGGATTCTCGGAGGCTATCTGATCGTCAAGTTGGCAGATCTCCTAATCCGGGGAGAACACCAGGTCCTTGTGCACAGTCGCTTCGAGGCGGGACTCTTTCTCACGGAAACCTTCTTTCTGGCCGTGCTCCCGATCCTGCTTATCGTGCTAAGACGCGCTCGGCATTCCGCTGCCGGGCTCGCGATGGCATCGCTCTCCACCGTCATGGGTCTTGTGCTGAATCGTTTGAACGTGGGCATTTTCGGCTATTTCCACGACGCGGGGAGTGTCTACATCCCCTCTCTGATCGAATGGACGCTTTCCATCGGAGTGATTGCCGCCGCCGTTCTCGTCTTTCTCTACGCGGTCGAATACCTGCCGGTCTTCGAACGTTCGATCCGGACCGGGCGGCCCGTCGGTGTCCTGTCAAAGGAACGTTTCGTTGGAACGCTTCGGATTCCCTCGATCATCTGGCAGTTTGGCCTTCACCGGGTGACTCTGTTCGCGGTGCTCTGGCTCCCCTTGGTCTGGGTGGTGCTCTATCCTCCGTTTGCGGCTCGTCAGACGACGGCGGTTCGGCCCTCGCGTGGCCTCGACCCGCAGCGCTCATCGTTGCTGATCGATGGGAACCGAACCGGCCTGGCCGTCGAGTTTTCCCATGCCGAGCACCAAAAGCGCCTGGGGGGAGAGAGATCATGCCGGAATTGTCACCACATCTCCCTGCCGCACGATCACTCCACGCCCTGCTCGCGCTGTCACCGGAGCATGATCGGGAGTTCGCGCCTCTTCGATCACTCGCAGCACATGCAGTTCGTCGCAGCAGAGGAAGGATTGGGGGGATTCCACCCTGGCAACCATTCCTGCGGCATCTGTCATCCTCCGCGGATGCCCAGACAGGCAGCCACGGCGAAACCATGCCTGGACTGCCACCGGGAGGACATGGGTGCGCAGAGGCTCGAGACGAGCGGCCTCGGAGAGCCCCGCGGCTTCGCGCAGGCCATGCACGACACTTGCCTCGAGTGCCATCGGACGCACACGGAGAGACCGGAGCTGTCACGTTGCTCCCACTGCCACCGAGAGTTTGGTGCATCGGAAGCTGGAGAACCGTCCCTGCTTGCTCGGGTCACGAGGCGTGGGCCGGCGGGATGATCCTTCCGCCCGGCACCGTGGATTTTCACCCCCTCGAGAAATATACTGCGGCCGTGCCTGTCGCCCTCTCCGACTTCTTCGGGAGGGCCGGCAGGGGACGCCTTACTCAGTTCGAGGGCTGGGCTTCAGGAGACATACATGACCAAGTCGACTCGCCGTGCTTTTCTTCGCAGAACCACTTTGGCCGCAACGGTGGGCTCAGTGAGCACCTGGGTTGGTGGTCCAGAGGTCCGGGCGTCCGGCAGCAATCCGCTGCCGCGCTGGCGCGGCTTCAATCTGCTCGACTACTTCACGCCGGATCGGCCCCAGGGCGGCGGCTACGGCTCTACGGACGATGACTTTCGCTGGATGGTGGACTGGGGTTTCGACTTCGTTCGACTGCCCATGGCGTATCCACGGTACGTCCGGTTCGACCGGTCCAAGCCCATCACTCCTGCGGAAGTCCTCGACTTCGATGTCCAGGTGGTCGACGAGATTCAGTCGCTGGTCGAACGAGCCAACGGGCAGGGTCTGCATGTAAGCCTGAACCTCCACCGTGCGCCGGGCTACTGCGTCAACGCCGGCTTCCGGGAGCCCTACAACCTCTGGAGAGACGAAGCGGCCCAGGTGGCCTTCATCGCGCACTGGGCCATGTGGGCCAAGCGGTTCAAAGGAGTCTCCAAGGACAAGGTGAGCTTCGACCTCGTCAACGAGCCGAGCATGCGCGAGGACATGAACGACCAGTACGCGAAGCGGAGTTCAGTCCCCGGAGCGATCTATCGCAAGGTCGCCAGGGAGACCGCCGAGGCAATCTGGAAATACAATCCGGAACGGCTGGTCGTTGCCGACGGCAATGACGTCGGGTCGGCCATCATTCCTGAGATTACAGACCTGAAGATCGCTCAGAGCTGTCGAGGCTATTACCCCCACTATGTTTCCCACTATCGGGCTCCGTGGGTCTTCAAGGACCCGGACACGGCACCGCGCCCGGTCTGGCCGGGGACTATCGACGGTCGAAAATTCGGCCGGCCCCAGCTCGAGGAGTTCTATGCCCCCTGGATCGGATTGGTTCAGCAGGGAGTGGGAGTGCACTGCGGCGAATGCGGCTGCTGGAAAGAGACTCCCCATGAAGTCTTCCTGGCATGGTTCGGGGATGTCCTCGACATCCTGACGGAGCACGGAATCGGCTACGCACTGTGGAATTTCCGCGGTGACTTCGGCATTCTCGACTCCGGCCGGAAGGACGTTGCCTACCAAGACTGGCACGGCCACAAGCTCGACCGTCCCTTGCTGAATCTGCTTCAGAATCACTAATTCCTCGAATGACGTAGGCGGCTGGTATCATCTCCGCAATCCGGCCGAGCCGCCAGGCTGCTTGTGCTGCGACTTTAGAGTCAGAGGGAGGGGCGTTCCAGTGAGAAATGAAGACATCTTTGGGCTGATCGGGGGAGTCTTTGGCTGCAGCATCATTCTGATCATCCTCGCGTTTGCGCTGTTCATTTGGTGGAGGATTTTCGACAAAGCCGGGTATGGTGGGGCCTTCGGGCTGCTGATGATCGTGCCCATCGCCAACCTCGTCATGCTGTGCGTACTGGCCTTCGGCCGATGGCCCGTTCTCCAGGAGTTGGAGACACTCCGCGCCCAGCGCTATGACCCGAATCGGGGAAGCGTTCCGCCTCCGCCGGTCGGCTAGCCCGCTTGCGGTTCCTTCCGCCTGCAGAGCCGTTCACTAACCGTAGATGCGTAGGTAGGCGTCTTCGATGAGATCGTCCTTTTCCAGAACGACCTGGAGGTCGGCCTCGCTCATCCAGCGATCGAGTTCCGAGCGTACGATCTTCCTGTGATGCATCGGGGAGTCCTGGTTGAATTCGATCACGGCGATCCTCCCCCCGGGCTTCAGGTGGGCGGCCAAACTCTGAACGTAGCCCTCGGGGTCCGGAATATGGTGCAGCGTCAGGCAGACGAAGACCAGATCGACGCTCTCCGGCAGGGTCGCGGCATCGCGGGGAGTCTGCACGATGTGCACGTTGGGTGACTCGTCGACGGGGAACCGCCGTCGCAGATGCGCCACCATTTCCGGGTTGGCATCGGCCGCCAGGACGCGCCCGGACGGCCCGACCCGCTCTGCGAACCGCCCCGTAAACAGGCCACTGCCGGCTCCGACATCGGCTACCGATGATCCCGGCTCGATCTCGAGCAGACGAACGACGTCATCGACCCGCAGGCGGCGCAGCCGCTCGTCCGACTCGAGGCGGCGGAGGAAGAACCGGGCCGTGATCCAGTCGCGATAGTACCAGGCCAGGGCCGAGCCGATCGCCAGCGGCAGTCCCACCCAGAGCATTCGCTTCAGAGCACGCTTCGTGTCAGCCTCCTGCATTCGTTTCCTCCAGTCTTTCGCAGGATCGCAAGTCTGTCCCTGATTACAGATACTATCCGAGGTGACCTCCTCACGGGGAGAGCGGGGTGGGATATGCAGCCTGCTCGTTTCATGGCGGCGGCATCCTCTTCCGAGTGTCGGACAGGATGAGAGGATTCAAGAGCAGTGCTTGTTCATCTTGGACCTACCCGAGTGAGCGTCAAAGTGGGGGTTCTGACATCTGTGGTACAGTCGACGCTGGCTGATTGGGATGCGCAATGTACTGGTGATTCTCTGTTTTCTGGCCGCGGCGGTAGAAGTGGTCCGGGCCGGAACGCTGCAGATCGATTTCAGGGACACTGACGGTCGCCCGGTCGAAATCTCGAAGGCCGCATTGCTGCTGAAAGGCTGGGGATTTGCCGCAAGCGCCGACATCTCGACTTCAGGAGACTCGCTGGCGATTCCGACCGACTTCGAGTGGGTGCAGGCCCGGTTTCCGGAGTTTGATCTCCCGCCGACGCGTCACGTTCAATTTCGCCTTCTGTTTGAAGCCCGGGGTTCTGCGGCACTGCAGTCGCAGGACTTCTTCTGGCCGGGCTCGGTCGATGCTGAAACCGGCTTGCGACGGGTCGTCGTCGTCCGATTTCCGGACGGTCAGGACCTCGAAATGGCGATGGAGGGGGACACTGCTGCGGATGTTCGATTTCGCCGGGCAGGAACCAGGGGCATCCGGGTCATCGATGAGCGGGGCAGCCCTGTCTCGGGTGTGACGGTGAAGGTCTACCGGTTCTGGTCTGACGAGAACCACTGCGGTCGCCTGAGCGGGGGTGAATTGCTCGTCGAATCGCCGAGCGGCGCCGACGGATTCGTGCGCATCCCGGACGGCGACTTCGAGTACGCCATACTGGTCCCGGACTGGAGAGATTTCCTGCTCGTGGAGCACAACTGCTGCGACTACGCAGGATGGGTGACCTTTCTGGATCGGGAGACGACGGACATCGTCGTGCATCGCTTTGAAGTGCACCCCCTGAGAATGCAGATCCTCGAGGACGGCCATCCGGCATGCAGGAATGAGTCTGTGGGGCATTCGCCGCTACTGCACGGCGGGACCTGCGGAGCGTGTTACGGAGTCGTCTGCCGCATCGGATCGAACGGGACGAATCGACATCAAGGACTTCAGGCCCGAAACCGTCAGGGAACTGATGATTTTGAAGTCGAACGACAATGGCCCGCGGGGGGAGAACATCCTGTGGAAAGCGCGATCCGACCGGCTTCTCGGTCCGCTCCACGGAAAGTGTCGAACTGCCGGAATAGGGCTGAACCGGTCTGTTCGTTGAGGGGGAGCTTCGAGGCGGACACCGCTGATGCGTCTATGGAGACTGCAACTTTTGGCGATGGTGTGCGGCGTGCAGCACGGGGCCCGCGGCCGAGGAAGTGGATGCCGTGGGCCGCTGCCGCTGGGCACATTCATTCGGACGCTGATTCCAGCGAACCGGAGTGCGCTGGACGGATCTCGAGATCCCGGCCTCTGGGGATCTATCCGGCTGAGACGAGGCTTTCCCGGCACTGGCGCTTCCGGGTCAAGGGAGACCGTATGACGGCTACCTTCTCAATGCCGGAGAGACCGGCGGTCAGAGCCAGCTATATGTGGACAGCAATCGGACGCCGCTGACCATCGGTGGATACGAACTGCCGCCCATCCCTCTCGATGCCGACCTCGACATCCTCAACGACCTGCACCGCTGGAATGTTGGAATCACGGGAGGCGCCGGGGCCGCCTACCTGATCAAGTCGCGGCATGAAGTCTACTTCGACGTGCGGGGCGAGTACGGTCTCAGAAGCTCTCCGAGAAGACGGACTCCGAGTTGAACGGTTCGGATCACACCGGCGCCGTGGCCTTCCTGTTCGGCTACATGTACCGCCGGGTCGTTAAGTCGGCGCGCCCCGTCCCGCGCCGCCGGTTGTCTTGAGAGTTCGACGGGGCCTCCGTCCGGGACCCCGTCGAGGAAATGGACAGCCGCGCCGTCGGGCGATCCGTGCTCGTCTTCGCCGGCGTGGACTACCTGCACCGAAATATCGAGATCGGCGTGACCGCCGCCCAGCTCCCGGGGCAGGGCCGCCCGCAACTTGACACGGCCCGTCCGGCCGGACGATCGGAAGGCCACCTCCACGGTCTGAGAGCCCGCGGGGATGAGTGCCTGAGCCTCCATTTCGCTGAGAACCGTGCGGTCGCCCGAGACCGGCGTGATGATGATGGGGACGTCCGCCTCCGCGGTCCGGCTCAGCCGGAGACTCACCGTGAAATCGGTTTCCGGGGCGACGTCGACCTTCTTGGTGCTCCAATCGACCTTCAGGGGTGCCTGCGGGTTCGATCTCAGGTCGATGTCCAGTTCGGCAGTGCCGCTCCCCATTCCTTCCGGAAGAGTCGCGACGAGTTTCCCCGATCCCGTCTGTGCCCCGAAGAGCAGATCGATGCGCACTTCCTTCTCTCCCTGCAGGATCGTGGCGGTGGGCGGGTACTGGAGATTGAGGTCTGCCGAGGGTCCGATGAGATCGAGAGCGACGGTGAGGTCCTGGTCCGCCCTTCCGTACTTGAACATGAGTCGCGCTGAGACATGCCCGTCGGGAGCCGCGCGGATGACCGACGGCGTCCATTGGATCTCCGTCGGCTGCTCCCCAGAGCCCTCTCCGACTTCGACCCTCAGATTTCGTGAAAACCCGCCGAAGGCGTCGCCCGCGGAGACGGTTACCGCCGTGCGGCCGTCGGCCTCGCCGGATGTGACCTGGAAGGCGGCGCTCAGAACGCCGGCCGGGATCGTGAGCGACTCCGGGGAGACTGAAGCGACGGCCGGATCTGCGGAGCTCAGCTGGAGCACCAGGTCGCTGTCCAGCGACTGTCTGAGCAGGACGGTGATCTCTCGGGTCTCCGAGTAACCCATCTCCACTTCGTCTGGAGAGAGTTCGAAGAGACCCACGACGCGGATGCGCAGAGCATTTACGGACAGGTCGGGCGCCAGCTGGCCGATGACTCGGACGTAGAGACCTGCGAGAGGGTCTCCGACCATGACGGTTTCGGGAAGGATGTTGACGAGCGCCTGCGTCCCCCCTCCAATGTCCAGGATGAACTGTGTTTCGGAGCGGACCTCGTAGATGACTCCTTCCAGACTGATCCGGGCAAACCGATCGTTCGGAAGGATCTGCACCCGCGTCGCCAGCAATCCGTTCTCGGTATAGACGCCGTCGACCTTGATGAGAAGGCTGAGCGGGCCCTCAGAGGCCAGCCGCAGTTCCAGGTCGTCGAGGGAGAGGGGATCCCGCTCTTCGTCACGGAAGCGGGTGTTGCCGTCCGTGAGAATCGTCAATCCCTGCACGCTCAGCGAGGAATCCACCTCGTCTATGTCTTCGAGATAGCCTTTGATCGAGAATCCTTCGCCGGCCTCCTGCAGCTGAATTTCCAGGGCCAGAAAGCCCCCCGGAGTGAAGACGGCTTCGACCTCGACCGTATCCAGGACCTGGATCTCGTCGATGGTGATGGGGTTTCCGTCCGCGTCTTTCAACTCGGTCACCGTCGTCACCGCCACATCCAGTACGACCGTCGGTGTGACCTCGACCTTCAGGGTCGTGTTGAGAGAGTCGACAGGGTTCTTCTCCGTGACGGTCGCATAGAACTCGAGGGGTGCTCCCCAGGCGTTCGTCAGTAATACGAAAAAAAGGAAGCAGAACGAAAAGGCAAGACGTTTCATCGCGGAGCCTCCAGTGCACCCGGTCGTTCGCCGGACGCTTCGTCGCCGCACGGATCCTCCCCCCGCGCCTCGTCAAGGCTCACCCAGTGCGAAACCCGTTTGCGCAAGTGAGCGTTCCCTCCGGGTCCCCTCCTCGAGCGTCGTGGAGGTCGCCTGACCCGATCATCGGGACACCCGCGCCTTCAATGTGACGTCAATAGTCGACGCCGAGTTTATGAACCACACTCGGCAGTATTGGTGAGGACGATCACAGAGCTCGGCCTCTTCCTCGTCTTTGCCGGTCTCGCCGAACCAGTACTCAGGAGCTCGGAGGGGTCTCCGGCCTGCGGACGCTCCCGGTCTTTCCGCCGACCCGATGCAGAAGCAGCGAGGGAATGACGACCAGGAGAATCATTCCCGCCGTCGCGGTGCCCTGGAACGTGTGCAGGGCCGCTATGCGAAGTGACACCGCGCCGCACAGGACCACGACTGCCAGAAGGACGGCCCACCACGCCCAGCCCGCGCCCTGGCGATAGGGGGCCAGTGCGATGAACAGGAGCAGGACGCCGAAACCGAGGCCGAAAGCGGCTGCCGTACCGCGTCGACCGCGCAGGGCCGTCGCTGCTTCCGGGGTGATGTTCAGGTCCTGCAGCGAAGTGGAGCCGGTGATCACGTCACTGGACGCGGCGCCGAAATAGGCGATGGTGAGAGAGCTCAAACCGCCGAGTATGAGCAGGACGGCGACGATGGCAAGCAAAACCCAACTGACCGTTCTCATAGCGGACTCCTCCATTCCGGGATGGGACGCAGTGTGTCTGGATTATGGCCCCAGATCCGCCGATAGGCAACTTGCCAATAGCCAGTGCGAAATGTCGTATAGTGAATCTCAAGGCGAGGACGAGCCGTTCGCAGGATCACGAGCTGTCGAATTGCGAGGTTTACACATGAAGATCGGTTTGGCGAGCTATCCTTGTCTTCTTGCCCTGACAGTCCTCTGGACGACGGGCTGCGGTCACGAGCCCTACCTGGTTCCCGCTCCGACGGCGCGGGTTGTGCCGGACGAAAAGGACGCCGCGCAGGCGGAGGCGTTCGGAGTCCGGCTCGTGGTCAATGGGAATGCCTGGAGAGGGTATCCGGTCGATCTGGAAGACGTGATCTCTCCCGTACAAATCAGTGTCGAGAACCATAGCGGGAAACCGTTGAGCCTTCGCTATCGGGATTTCTCGCTCGTCAACGAACAGGACGACTTCAAGAGCACTGCGCTGCCCCCCTTCAAAATGGACGGCTCCGTCGCCAGCCACTACGCACCGATCGTGGCTCCCGGGTTTGGTTTTGGAGGGTTCTGGATCGCACCCTACTATTACCCGGTCTTCGGGCCCGATCTCGACATCTGGCCGGGAGATTTCCCCTACGATCCCGACTATTACCAGCTCTACTTTGGTTATTGGCCGAGCTCGTTGCCCACGAGGAGCATGCTCGAGCAGGCGATCCCGGAAGGGGTTCTGGGGGACGGGGGGCATCTCTCCGGATTTCTTTACTTCCCGAGGGTCAAGAAGAACGTCCAGGCCGTTTCCTTCCAATTCCAGCTGCAGGATGCGAAGACCAAACAGGACATCGGAAAGGTCGAAGTCCCCTTGCTTCGAAAGTAGCCTTCTTCAGACCCTGCGCACCGCTGAGCCGAGCGGGCGGCCGGCGTCCCGTTCCTGACCGGGGGCTGTTGGGCCAGGCTGCGCCCGTTTCAGGGGAGAGAAATCTCGATGCGCAGATCGAGGGCAAGGGCGTTGTGGACGGATGGGTCCGTGTTCGGGTGGATCACGTACTGCAGGTCGGGCTGGAGACTGAGCCAGCGGCCGAGGTTTGCGAAGTAGGTCAGTTCCAGGTTCCACTCCGAACCAAAGACGCGGTTCCCGGCTCGAGCCTGTGCCGTTCGGTAATCCTGCCCGTTCTTCGCCATCGCCACGGCCAGCCCCAGTTGGTCCCTGGGGCGGCCCCGGGTCAGCCCCGTATAGACCAGACCCGCGCCCAGGTAGGAACCAAAGCGGTAGATCCTCGAGTCGGCGAGGCCGATGCGTCCGAAGAGCTTGAGCCCCTGGTCCGACTCGGCATCGCTGCCCAGGACCCGTTGCTCGGCCAACGCATACAAACCCGGACGACCGCGAATGGACGAAGGCTTGTGGACGTCGGACGAGGGCAGGAGGCGGTCGAATGGGCTCGTATAGAACCAGAGGCCGGCGGCCACGCGACCCTCGCTCAGCGCCCGCCTCAACCCCTCAGCGCGTCGGTGCGCCCGCCGTACCGGAGGGTTCGTTCGGGCATGGGAATTGAACAGAACTCCGACTTCCGTCGTAGACAGAATGCCGTTTCCGCCGCCCAACAGAAGGTGTGTTCCGCGAGGATCATCCGGATCGCCCGCCACGCCGTTCAGAAGCGCACTCTGGATGTAGGTTCCGCGGGTCGGTTTGAATCGGGCCCGGAAGGCCAGGGTCGTGTATGGGAAGATGGAGGGCCCATTGAGGCCGCTCTGAGAGAAAGTGGGGTCGATGCCGTGGGAGGCGTTCAGGAACACTCCTGCTGCGGGTATCACATCGAATTCGGTGTTCAAATCGTAGAGCCCGGCCCGGAGCGAAACCCGGTCTCCCCCCAGATTCTGCTGAAGCCAGAGTTCGTACAGTCTCGTAGCCGCGGGAGCGGCGATATTGCTGAGATCCTGGGCGACCCCTGCGTCGATGCCAGGATCCTGGCCCGCAATGTTCAGCCCGTAGATCTGAAGCGTCATACCCTTCCACCCCATGGCCCTTTGACCATCGATCCGAAGGATGAAGTCGACGTTGTGGACATAGCCACTTTCCCGATGCAGCCCTCCGGAGACGATGGAAAACAGATCGGCCGAGTAATCGAGCTCGAAGTGGTAGCCGTGTTCTTCCAGACCTCGATTGAGGCGACCTCGGCGATGGGGCGGAGGATCCGGCGACCGGTCCGGCTGCTGCGGTTCGGCTAGAGCCGTCGAACAGCACAGAAGAAGGCCGGGCAGAAACGCTCCCTGGACCGCTCGCCACATCGAGGAGGAGCGTCGTCGTCTCCCGCGGAGTCGCACTGGTGGAGGCGCTCCGTCCGGCGCCCTGTGCCCCCGATCTCTTGCCGAGTCCGATCGACGGCGTTCCGAGCCTCCCCTCGGCCACATGCGCATAACTGAATCATAGCGGAACCTCCGGTCGCCAAAGGCTCGAACGGCCCACCGCTCCGGCTCGCCAGGTGACGATGACGCTGGCGATACCCGGGTCTCCCCGTGCAGTCGCAGAGGGCACCTGCGATTTCCCGTACCGGCCAGGGCTCTCGGGGCTGACCCGACGTTGATTTGCTATAGTGTCTTTCTTCTATGAAACCCGCGATCCAGTGCCGAGATCTCTGGAAGCGTTACGGAAGCGGAGCGAAGGCTGTCGAAGCCGTCTGCGGGCTGGATCTTGGCATCGAGACGGGCGAGTGCTTCGGCCTGCTTGGACCCAACGGCGCGGGAAAGACGACTACTGTGGAAATCCTGGAAGGTCTCCTGGTGCCGACGTCGGGCCAGGTCGAGCTCTTCGGGGTGATGTGGGGTCAGGGTCGGGACGATGAAATCCGTCAGCGAATCGGCATGACCCTGCAGGAGTCGAGGTTCCACGAAAAGCTCAGCTGCCTCGAGGTCCTGACACTCTTTCGGAGCTTCTATCGCGCGGGTCTGCGGCCCGCACAAGCGCTGGATCTCGTTTCCCTCGGGGAGAAGGCGAATGCCTGGGTGCGAAATCTGTCCGGAGGCCAGAAGCAGCGTCTCGCTGTTGCGGTGGCCCTCGTCGGAGACCCCGATCTGATCTTTCTCGATGAGCCGACGACCGGACTCGATCCGCAGGCTCGACGCCAGTTCTGGGAGGTCATTGGAGATCTGAAGAGCCGGGGACGAACGATTTTGCTGACGACCCACTACATGGATGAGGCCGAACGCCTCTGCGATCGCGTTGCCGTCATCGACCTGGGGAAGGTCATCGCCTCGGGGTCTCCCCGCAAGCTGATCTCGCGACTCGCCGGGGAGATCATCGTGGAATTCAGCGTGGACGTGGACGGATCGAATGCTGGTCCCACTCCCCCTGATTTCGAGTGCCTGGAGGAAGTGAGTCATTGTCAGTCCGAGAGCGAAGGATTCTCCCTGACCGCGACTCAGGCTCATCTCGCCGTTCCGGCCCTGCTGCAGCTGCTCAATGAACGGGGCTGGAGACTCAACCGGTTGACCACTCGGCAAGCCAACCTGGAGGACGTCTTCGTTACACTGACCGGACGCCACCTTCGCGATGAGTAGATCCCATCCGATCCTTCATCTGATCCTGACCAATATCCGCGGCTACCTCCGGGAGCCTGAAGCGATCTTCTGGACCTATGGGTTTCCGCTGCTGATGGTTGTGGGTCTCGGACTTGCCTTCGATTCTTCGAAGCCCAATCCGACCCTCGTCGATGTTATCGAAGGTCCGGGTTCGGTCAGGATCGTCCAGGCGCTGGAGGGTCAGGATGGCTTTAAGGTCCATCTGGCCGCCGAATTCGAGGCCATGCAGCGGCTTCGGCGCAATCGGACCCAGATCGTGGCCCGGCTGGATCCCGACGGGGTCTGTCAGTACTACTTCGACCCCTCGAATCCGGACGCGCGGGCCGCTCGCTCCGCGCTCGACGACACCTTGCAGAAGGCTTTCGGTCGTCGCGACTCTCTGCCGGTTCAGGATCGGACGCAGACGGTCCCCGGCTCGCGCTACGTGGATTTCCTGGTTCCAGGCCTGATCGGCATGAACCTGATGGGCGGCGGAATGTGGGGGGTCGGCTTCATGCTCGTCGACATGCGCATCAAGAAGCTGCTGAAGCGGATGCTCGGGACACCCATGAAGCGGCCCCAGTTGCTGGTTGCGATGATCGGGACCCGGGCCCTGTTCTTCATTCCCGAGGTGTTCGTACTCCTGGCGTCGGCTCACTGGATTTTCGGTGTGCCGATTCAGGGGAGCCTGATCGACATCTTGGTCATGGCCCTCATCGGTTGTCTCTCCTTTGCGGGGATCGGGTTGTTGGCGGCTTCGCGGGCGCAGCGAATCGAGAGCATTTCAGGGATCCTCAATGTGACCATGATGCCCATGTGGCTCTGTTCGGGCATCTTCTTCTCGGCCGACCGGTTCCCTGCGGTCATGCAGCCCTTCATTCAGGCCTTGCCTCTCACCCAGCTGATCAATGGGCTGCGGGCCGTGATCCTCGAAGGGCTCAGTCTTCCCAGCCAGACCGTGCCGATTCTGATCCTCGCTGCCTGGGGAGGAGTCTCCTTTTTGATGGCCCTGCGGATCTTCCGCTGGAACTGACGCTTCAGCGATCCTGGGCTGTCGGTCCGCCGCCGGGGCCGGGCGCTTGGTCACGTTCGAGCGCCTCCCGATCCCACTTGGCGAGGTCCGCGGCGGCGGCGTACGTCGACTGCAGGAAGTCGAGCAGTACGAGGTCCGGAGAGGCCGCCTGACGGACGGCCTCGTAGGGCAAGATGAATTCGCGAAGATCGGGGCTGTAGAACGCCGCTGAGGGTGTCACGCGAACCTCGGAGAAACCGGTCGGTTCCGGATAGGCGTAGGAGTAAAAGGCGGCGTCATCGATAACGCCGCCTCCCGGCCAAAAGCCGCAGCTGCTCACCTCATGCGAATAGGCCTCCCGGGTCACCCAGTCGGGCAGGTGGGGAATTCCGCCTGGATGGATGGGAGCCCGGCGTCCCGAGAACCGGGTCACTGCAAGGTCGGGCGCGCCCCAGAAGAAGTGTACGGGGCTGCACTTGCCCACGAACTTCGCTCGAAATTCCTTGAAGACACGATCCGCCTGGACCAGGACCAGCCAGAAACGGTGAGCGTAGTCGGGGTCGTAGGATCGGTGAATCTCGTCTCGATCGAAGGGGACCGGCTCGGCCACCTCGTTCGGGATTCGCCGGATGTCCACAGGCAGAGCCATTCGTTCCAACTCACTCATCAGTTGGCTATAGAAGGACGCCACGGATTGTGCCTCGAGGGGGAATCCTCCGGCGCCCCCATCGCTGCATGCGATCGAAACCCGATGGTCGATGAAGTCAAAGTCGACCTGAAACGTCCGGTTGCCGAAGGGAACCGGCGACGTGGTCAATCCGCGGGAGGTGACGTAGAGCGTGACGTGCCACGAATGATTGATCCAGGGACTCTGGACCAGGCGGACCTTTCCCACGATCTGCGTCCACAGATGCAGGGTCTCGCAGGTCGCTTTCCAGGACTGCAGGGGGAGGCTCGGCCAAGCCTCATAGTTCGAGCCGGACGGATCGGTCATAGGGACTCTCCTTTGGCTCTCAGTGTATCGCGCCTGCCCCGGATCAATCAGTGCATGGGAGGAGCGCCCTTCCCCTCTTCCGGCTTCTTCAGCACGAAGAGCACGGGAAGCATGCACAGGAACAAGATCCCCAGGAGCAGAAAGGCCTGCAGGAAGGAGATGAGAGCCGCCTGCTGCTGGACGATGCCGAACAGGATGCCGTGGGCCTGGTCGGCGGCGGTGAACGGGTCCGAACCCTGACTTGCCAGGTAGGACTGGATCTGATCCGTCGTCAGCTGAGAGTTCAAGCTGTAAGGATTGACGTGCTGTCCCAGGACATTGACCAATTGCTGCTCGGAGCGAACGGTGTAAGTCGTGGCGGCGGCAATGCCCATGCTTCCCCCGATGTTTCGCAGCAGATTGAAGATGCTGGTGGCATTGCCCATGTTTCTGTTGGCGATCGGAGCCATGGTCGTCGTCGTCAGCGGCACGAACAGCAATGCCAATCCCACGCCCTGGATGAACTGCGGCCAGAAGAAGTCCCAGTATCCGGCGTTCATGTTCAGGACCGAAAGCTGGTAAAGACTCAAAGCCCCCAGCCCGAAGCCGATGGCGAGGAGCTTTCGCGGATCGAACCTGCCAACCAGAACGCCCACCGCAGGCATTGCCAGGAAGGACCCGAAGCCCCGCGGCGCCATGGCGATCCCCGCTTCGAAGGCCGAGTAACCGAGAATGGTCTGCATCAGGATCGGGACCAGCACCAGGCTACCGTAAAGCACGAAGCCGAGCGTCGTCATCAGGAACACGCCCGCACTGTAGGTGCGCTTCTTGAAGACGGTCAGGTCGATAATGGGATCGCGTGTTCTGAGTTCTCGAATGATCAGAATGACGATCGCACCGAAGGCGATGATGGCGAGCGCCGTGATTAGATGCGACTGAAACCAGTCCTTGTCTTGACCCTTGTCGAGCAGGATCTGGAGTGCTCCCATGCCGACGGCCAGCATCCCCAGACCCCAGTAATCGATCCGTTTCCGACTCTGGCCGATGTAGGACGGATCGAACACGAAGGCCTTGGTCATGATCAGAGAGGCGATGCCGACGGGAATGTTGATGTAGAAGACCCATCTCCAACTGTACTGGTCGGTCAGATAGCCGCCCAGAACGGGTCCCATGATCGGAGCGACGACGATTCCGAGACCCCAGAACGCCATGGCCTTGCCGCGGTCCTGCGGTCGGAAGGCCTCCAGCAGGATGGCTTGGGAGATGGGTTGCAGAGTGCCTCCGGCTGCCCCCTGGATCACTCGGAAGATCACCAGCACGGGGAGGCTCGGGGCGAGTCCGCACATGAAGGAGGCGACCGTGAAGCCCGTCACGGACATCATCAACAGCCGCTTGCGGCCGAAGTAGTTGGCCAGCCAGCCGGTCATCGGAAGAACAATCGCATTGGAGACCAGGTAGGAAGTCAGAGTCCAGGTCGCCTCGTTGACACTGGCGGACAGGCTGCCGGCGATGTGGGGAAGCGAGACGTTGACGACGGTCGTGTCCATGACCTCCATGAAGGTCGCGAACATCACCGAAATCGCCACGATCCAGGGATTGACAGCCGATTGCGCGCCTTGCGACTGCTCTTCCAACGCTACGCCCCTGCTTTCCCCATCGCGGCAATCACGGCGTCGACGACACGATCCTCGCCGATCGAGGAACCGATCATCAGGTGATAGAGGTGGTGGTTGGCCCGATCCTGATGGAAGCGCAGGCGAATGCACTCGGACCTGCGCTTGTCGGTTGCCTCTATGTACTCCTCCAGATCCAGATCTGTCTCAGTTGCCAGGCGCTGTCTCAGCCGGCGGATCCGCTCGGGAAGAGGTGCGTAGACATAGACGTGGAAGGCATCTTTGCGCGTCTGCAGGATGCACTGGCCTCCCCTGCCCACGATCACGCACCTGCCCGCATCGGCAGCCTCGGACATGACGCGAGCGACGATCTCGGCCATGGTTTCGGCGTCGAAGCAGGACGCTTCGACGGGGGTCGCGACCCCCTCGAATGCTCCGTGCCAGAGGCCCCTCTTGCTGACCCGATACAACCAACTGTCGATACATTCGTCGTAGCGTTCCACCGTTCGTGCATCCACCTGGGCCAACCGTGCCACCTCGGAAATCAGCGCATGATCCAGGACGCTCCAACCCAACCGCTTCCCCAGCAGTCCGGCGATCGTCCCGCCTCCACTGCCGCATTCCCTGGCGATCGTGATCACTTGAAAAGCCATGCCGGGCCTCCGATCATCCCGTTGCCCTGCCTCTCCTTCGAGCCGCGGCCGCAGGCGCACCAGCCGACTGTTGCGCGACCGGGTTCGACCGCTCTACTGCGAACCGGTCTTGCTCGCCTCCTGAGGATTGCCCTTGCCCTCATTCTCGGGCCTGGTCAGGACCGTCGCCTCCACGGAGAGGCCGAGTCGAAGCCGATGCTCCGAGTCCTGGCCCTTTTCGATGGCAATTCGCACGGGGATCCGCTGGACCACCTTCACGTAGTTCCCGGTGGCATTCTCCGGGGGAAGCAGGCTGAACTTCGCTCCGGTGGCCGCCGAGAAGCTCTCGATGTGCCCCTTGTAGCTGTGTCCGTAGGCGTCGACGGAAACCGTGGCCGGCTGCCCGAGACGAAGGTCCTTCAACTGGGTCTCCTTGAAATTGGCCGTGACCCAGATCTCGTCCAGCGGAACGATCGCCATGAGAGGCTGGCCGGGCTGGACGACCTGCCCGACCTCGACGTTCCGCTTGCTGATGATCCCGCCGACGGGCGCCTTGACCGTCGTGTACTCCAGGTTGAGCCGGGCCTGATCCACGGCCGCCATGGCGCGCATGACACGGGCTTCGGCCGATTTCGCCTGGGACTTGCTGACCGACACGCGCTGGGGCGCTGTTTTCGCGGCCACCTCGGTCGCGCGGGCCTGCCCGAGGCGGGCCTGGGCCACCTGAACCTGGCTCTGGGCGATCCGGACGCCCGCTTCGGCTCCGGTGACCGACGCTTTTGCCGAATCCACGATGGCCTGCATCGCCTTGGCGGTGGCGTCGGAGGCGTCGAATTGCTGCTGTGAAATCTCCTCCTTGGAGATCAGCAGCTTCATGCGCTCGAGATCCTTCGCCGCTTTCTGGTAGTTGGCCTCGGCCTGCTGCAGTCCGGCCTGGGCCGAGTTGAGGCTGGACCTCCGGACGCTCAACTCTCGCTCCGCGGATTCGAGCGCCGCTTGAGCCTGACGGACTCCCGCCTCCGAACCGGAGAGTTCGCTGGCCGTCGTGGTCGAAGTGATGGGGACGCTGGTCTGGCTTGCCGCCAGCTCGGCCTGAGCCTCCGTCAAGTCGGCCTGCGCCCGCTCGAGGGCTACCTCGTAGTCCCGCGGATCAATCTGCACCAGCACGGTGCCCTGGTCGTGGGACTCGTTTTCGTCGACGTAGACCGCAATCACGGTGCCGCCGACGCGGGCGCTGATCGGATGGATATGGCCGTTGATCTGGGCATCGTCCGTGGACTCGCGAACCGAGTAGTAAGCCCAAACCTCGTAGATCGCGACGGCCGCAACGATCAGCACGATGGGAAGGATCCACTTGGCCCGGGGATGACGGCGACTGAACGAACGCGTGCGGCCCGCGGCGCCCGACTCTTTCTTCGATTCTGCAGTTTCTTCCGGTGGTCCCTGTGCCTCCGGCTCTCGTCCATTGGTCATTGCGTCTCTCCCAGAAGGTAGTCCCCGACGATCTTCTCAGCGCCGCCCACGGCCCGCGCCAGCTCGGCCTTGGACAGATTGTAGGAGTAGAGGCTGGAGATGTAATTCTCGTTGGCCGTCGCGAGGGCCGCCTGCGCCTGCACGACCTCGATGTTGGTGGTGACTCCGGCGGCGAAGCGATCGCGCGCCTGAGCCATTTGCTGGCTTGCCAGATCGATGGTGCTTTGGGCCACCTTCACCTGGTTCTCAGTGGATCGAAGATCGAGAAAGGCGGTCTGCAACTGGTAACGGATCTGGGTCCGCAGGTTCTCCAACTCGTCCGTCCGTGCCTGCAGGAGGGCGTCGGCCTGCAGGATCTCCCCGGTGATGCGACCACCCTCGTACAGGGGGACCTGGACGCTCGCCGCAAGGGTAAAGCTACCGTGGGAGTTGCCGGGCGCCCGGCCATTGCTCCCGTAATTGAAGTCCAGGCCGGCCGTGGGCAGGCGCTGGCTCTCGGCGGCCTTCTTGGCGAACGCCGCGGCTCTCTGTCGCGCCTGGGCGCTCTGATAGTCGGCCCTCGATCCGTAGGCCCTCTGCAGCGCCTGTTCGAAGGTGACCGGCGGAAGGGGGCGATAGGGCGCTTCGTCGGTCAGCTTGAAGGACTGCTCCAGGGGCAGCCCGATGACCCGCGCCAGATTCAGCTTCTGCTTTTCGAATTGATTCTCGAGATAGATGAGCCGCTGCTGTTCCGACTGCATTTCCACCTGAGCGCGTAGCACCTCGATGGCAGGGACGACTCCCGCCTCCTTGAAGTCGACCGCCTGTTTGTACAGGGCCTGAGCCGTCCGGTACTGGGCCTGGCCTGCCTCGATCCGGCTTCTCCCGGAGATTGCCTGGAGATAGAGTCCGACCACCCCGAGCACGACCAGGTCCCGAGCGTTTTGATAGGAAAGGTCGGCTGCCTTCAGGTTCTCCGAGGAGGAGTTGAGATTGTGAAGAGCGGGGAGATTCAGAAGGTCCTGTTTCGCGTAGGCCCGGACATCGAACACGCTGAAGGGACCGATGATCTGGGGGATCCCCGGAAAACCGGAAAAGCCGAGGGCTGCCAGATTGACCTGCTCAATGTTTTCACTCACGCCGGCCGAGAGCTGAGGCAGCAACCTGCTGAGGGCCTGCTTGCGGGCGCCCTCCGCGATACGGCGGTCCTGTCCGCTCAGCAGCGCCCCCAGGTTATATTGAAGGCCCCTTTCCACGGCCCCCATCAGGGAGAGCTGGAGTTCGCCGGCGGTCGCTTCGCCGCTGGGCACGCTGCCCAGGAACGGGCTCTCTGTGCCGGGCGGCGGCGGCGAGGGCGCAGCGGCTGGAGAACCGTTCGGCGACGCAAGCTGCGGCGCGCTTCCCTGAGCCGACACGGCCCCAATCGAAGCACCCGCGGCAAGGATCGCGGTCATCACTGCAGCCAACCTGAAGAAGCACCTCATTGCTCCCTGTTCCTTTCCGGTGCGCGAGGGGTGGGCGAGCAATACGATCCGCCCCGAATTAAATCCCCCAACCTGCGGGATCCGTCTGCCCGTCATTCTCTGTGGGACAAATCGCCCATTTTCGAGAGGGGACGTCTCGAAGGTTCCCCGTCCATCAATCAGCCGGCTCTCAGCAGCCATCACCCTCGGATGGGAGGCCCATCTCCTTTCACATCATACGACATGGCAAGAGGAGAAGAGCCGGACGAGGCTCTGCGTCGCGGCGTCGCGCGGTTTGAGGTCCCCGTTCCGCTGACCGATAATGAACCCACAGACCTTCCCATGGAACATGTGACAAGAGATCTGAGCTCCTGGATGGTGATCGCCGGATTCGGCCTGGGTGCCGTTCTGCTGGCGATCATCCTGCACCGGATCGTGTTTGCCCTGGGCCGGCGTCTCACCCGGCAGGCGGGTATCGTCGAGAAGTCGTTGGTGCGACACGGCCAGCGCCCCGCCGCCTTGATTCTTCCGGCGTTGGCGCTCTTCCTTGTCGCGTCGGCCCTGCCCATGCCAAGCTACGTCAAGACTCCCACGACCCACATCCTCCTGTTGGTGCTGATCGGCTCCCTGGCCTGGCTGCTCATCGCCCTGTCTCGCGTGATCAACGATCTGCTGGACGCCAAATACCGCGTCGGCGAGCGGGACAACCTGAGGGCTCGCCAGGTGCAGACCCAGGTCCAGGTCTTTCGCCACGTGGGCGGAGCCATTCTGGGCATGGTGACCCTGGGCATCATGCTCATGACGTTTCCCCAGATCCGGAGCCTCGGCACGAGCATCTTCGCCTCGGCGGGGCTGGCAGGAGTTGTGCTGGGCCTGGCGGCCCGGCCGGCCTTCTCCAGCATCATCGCCGGGATTCAGCTCGCCCTGACCGAGCCCATTCGGCTGGACGATGTCGTGATCGTCGAAGGCGAGTGGGGCTGGATCGAGGAGATTCGAACCACTTACGTGGTGGTGCGGATCTGGGACCTGCGCCGGCTGATCGTGCCGGTCTCCTATTTCATCGAACAGCCCTTCCAGAACTGGACCCGCCAGACGGCGGACATCCTGGGGACCGTGTTCATTCACACGGACTACACAGTGCCGGTCGAGGAGTTGCGTCAGGAGTTGCACCGGGTCCTGGAATCGTCCGACATGTGGGACGGCAAGGCCTGGGGACTCCAGGTGACGGATGCCGACGCACAGACGATGGAACTCCGGGCCCTGATGAGCGCGCCGGACTCGTCGACGGCCTGGAACCTTCGCTGCCTCGTTCGTGAACGACTCATCACTTACCTGCAGGGGCACTATCCCGAGTGCCTGCCGCGGGTGCGGGCCGAAATCGGAGGCCGTCCGGCGGGGCCGGAGGCCAAGGAGGCTACCGATGATCCCGTTTCGCCCGTGCCAAAAGCGCCATCGCACTGAAGCCGTCGGAATGGCGCCCGGCCCACACGTCTGCGGACGGACCGGAAAACCGCCAATTCCGCCTGCAACTTGCTCACAGCGTTGGAAGTGCTTGCGTACAATGAAAGCAGTCCGATCGTCTCGGAGATCGGAGGGGCATTCTTCGCAAGAGCAACGCCCTCGTCTCGGACGGTCGTCTTCGTTCCATGAACGGATTGCCGTCTCTCGGAGAACCTGAGGGCAGTACCCGTCGATTCGTACCGGCATCGCGCACTCGCCGGAAGCCTGTGAGTAGGGTCTGAACATGCGGACATCCTGGGCACCTCTGCTTTCGGAGTTCGTCGGAACGGCGCTTCTGGTCGCGGTGGGGCTCTCCATCGTCATTCTCGATTTCGCGCCGGCCAGTCCGGTCGTGGCGGTCCTCCCCGATCCGGGGTTGCGTCGCCTTCTGACGGGCTTTCTCTTCGGCACGACGGGAGGTTTGATTGCCCTTTCGCCCGTCGGGAAATCGAGTGGAGCACACATCAATCCCGTCGTGACCCTGGCTTTCTGGATGCTGGGGAGATTTGAGGCACGGCACGCCGTCCGCTTCGTTGTCGCGCAACTCTGCGGCGCGGTGTTCGGTGCGTTGCCGCTGCTGCTCTGGGGCCAGCTGGGTTCGAGTGTCCAGTATGGAGCCACCGAGCCGGGAGCGGGGTACGGCGCCCTCGCAGCCATGCTGGGAGAGGTCGCGACGACCTTCGCACTTATCCTCGGGTTGTTTCTTTTCCTTGGCCATCGACGAGTGCGTCCGTACACGCCGATGTTGTTCCCCTTTCTGTACGCGGGGATGGTCTTCCTCGAAGCTCCGGTTTCGGGCACCAGCACCAACCCGGCGCGCAGCCTCGGACCGGCCCTGATCTCGGGTGACTGGCACTCCTGGTGGGTGTACTGGGTGGGTCCTGTTCTGGGAGCCATTCTCGGGGTCGCCTCTTATCAGCTGTCGTGGCTGCGCAAGCTCGAAATCGAAGTGGCCAAGGTCTACCACTACGAACTTGATCCACACGGCCTCTTTGGAAAGAGGCCAGGAGGAAAGAAATGAAAGCAATCGCCATTGTCCCCGGAACGACAACGGTCAAGCTGGTGGAGCGCACCGAACCCAAAGTCAGTCGACCCGACGAGATCCGGTTGCAGGTGCTTCAGGTCGGAATCTGTGGGACCGATCGCGAAGAAGTTGCGGGTGGTCGTGCCGATGCACCTCAGGGCCAGTCCGAACTGGTCATCGGACACGAAATGTTCGGCCGGGTTCTGGAAATTGGGCAATCCGTGACGCGAGTGAAACCGGGGGACTATGCGGTCTTCACTGTGAGGCGCAGTTGCGGGAAGTGTCTGCCCTGCCGCATGAACCGTCCCGACATGTGCCGCACCGGCCAGTATTCGGAACGAGGGATCAAGGGACTGGACGGCTACCAGGCGGAGATCGTCGTCGATACGGAGCAGTACGTGGTGCGGGTTCCTCCCGAACTCCAGGCGATTGGCGTCCTGTGCGAGCCGCTGTCGGTAGCTGAGAAAGCGATTGAAGAAGCCGTGACGCTGCAGCAGGCCCGACTTCCCGATGCGCCGGCGACTCCGGCGTGGCTGCACGGTCGCCGCTGCCTGGTGGCGGGAATGGGTCCCATCGGACTCCTCGGGGCGCTGGCCCTTCGGCTGCGCGGGGCGGAGGTGTACGGGCTCGATATCGTCGATGCGGACACTGCGCGCCCGCGCTGGCTGGAGGCCATCGGCGGCCAGTACGTCGACGGACGACAGGTTCCCGCCGACCAGGTCGACGACAAGCTGGGAAGCATGGATCTGATTTTCGAATCGACCGGTGTGGCATCACTCGAGTTCAACCTGCTCGATGCGCTGGCCATCGACGGCGTCTACGTGCTGACCGGCATTCCGGGAGGGGACAGACCCCTGCAGATTCACGGAGCGGAACTGATTCGCCGACTGGTGCTGTCGAACCAGGCGATGCTCGGAAGCGTCAACGCCGCCCGGGACCACTTTCAGATGGCCGTCGACGATTTGTCCCATGCTCAGGCCCTCTGGGGGGAGCACGTGAAGGCTCTGATCACCGAGCGCGTTCCGTACGATCGCTTCCACGAAGCATTCGACGAGCATGGACCCGAGCAGATCAAGACGGTCATCGAATGGGGCACTCAGAATCCGGAGGTGAGGCAATGACGGAGAGGGTGAAGATTGCTCCGGGGGCGCCTGGCTTCGAGCCACGCTGGACGTCGAGCGCAAAGAGCGGCGTCGGCACGGCCTTGAGTTCCAACAGCCGCGTCTGGTTCACGCTCAGCCACGGGATTTTCAACGAAATCTACTATCCGCGGCTGGATCAGGCCTGTACGCGCGATCTTGGTTTGATCGTTACCGACGGCCACGAATTCTTCTCCGAGGAAAAGAGGCATACCCGAAGCGAGGTCTCCTATCTCGAGAAGGAGGTCCCCGCATACCGTCTGCTGAATACCTGTAACGAGGGCCGCTACTGCATCAAGAAAGTGATCTTCACGGATCCGGACCGCGACGCGGTGCTCCAGCGGACCTGGTTCCAGGCCCTGCAGGGTCGCACCGAGGACTACCATCTCTTCGCGCTGCTGGCTCCCCATCTCGGCAACTTCGGCGCGGGCAATACCGCCTGGATCGGTGAGTACAAGGGCACCCCGATGCTCTTTGCCGAGCGCGATGATACGTGTCTGGCTTTGGCCTCGTCGACCCCCTGGCTCCATCGCTCCGCCGGATACGTTGGTTCGTCCGATGGGTGGCAGGACCTCTCCCGGCACCGTCGTATGTGGTGGGAGTACGAACGGGCGGAAGACGGCAACGTCTGTCTGACCGGAGAGTTGGACCTCTCCGCGTGTGCCAATGGCGAGTTCCTGCTCGTACTGGCCTTCGGGCGGACCACCTCCGAAGCAGGACTGCGGGCCAGGGCCTGTCTCTTCAGCGGCTTCGAACACGCCCGAACCCAGTACTCCAAGAGGTGGAGGCGATGGCAGGAACAGCTGATTCCCCTCGACCAGAATCACGTCGGACTCTACCGGGTATCGACGGCCGTCCTGCGGGTCCACGAGTCGAGCCGCTTCCCGGGGGGGCTGATCGCCAGCCTGTCGATTCCCTGGGGGTTCACCAAGGGAGACGATGATCTGGGCGGATACCATCTGGCTTGGCCGCGGGACCTGGTCGAGACGGCCGGGGGGTTGCTGGCGGCCGGGGCCGGATCGGATCTGCGCCGTGTCCTCGACTATCTCCGTTCGACGCAGGAGTCGGACGGTCACTGGCCGCAGAACATGTGGCTCGACGGAAGCACCTACTGGACGGGCGTGCAGATGGATGAGACGGCCTTCCCCATCCTGCTTGTCGATCTGGCCCGCCGCGAAGGAGTGTTCGGCGGCGAAGGTTTTGACCGCTATTGGGATATGGTCTTCAGGGCCGCGGCTTTCCTCATTCAGAACGGTCCCGTGACTCAGCAGGATCGCTGGGAGGAAGACCCGGGATACTCGCCGTTCACGCTGGCCGTCGAAGTCGCGGCTCTTCTGGCGGCAGCCGATATGGCGGAGCTGCGAGGCAATGTGGATATTGCCACCTTCTTGCGCGAAACCGCCGATGCCTGGAATGAGGGCATCGAGAGATGGACTTACGTTCGGGGGACCGACCTGGCGCAACAGTTCGGTGTCGACGGCTACTATGTGAGAGTGGCTCCGCCCGATACGGCAACGGGCGCTTCACCGGTGGCAGGCTTCGTGCCGATCAAGAACCGGCCGCCGGGAGAGAGCCTGCAGGCTGCCTGTGAAATCGTCAGCCCCGATGCCTTGGCTCTGGTGCGTTTCGGGCTGCGGGCACCCGACGATCCCCGCATTCGGCAGACCGTGACGGTGATCGACGGTCTGCTGAAGGTCGAAACGCCTGCCGGGCCGCTTTGGCGGCGGTACAACGACGACGGCTATGGGGAGCACGCGGACGGGTCCCCGTTCGACGGAACGGGAACCGGGCGGGCCTGGCCCCTGCTGACCGGAGAGCGGGCTCACTACGAACTGGCCGCCGGCCATCGGGACGAGGCGGAGCGCCTGATGCGCGCCATGGAGAGCTTCGCCAACGAGGGCGGGCTCCTGCCCGAGCAGATCTGGGATTCGCCAGACATCCCCGAGCGGGAGCTGTTCTTCGGCAGACCCTCCGGATCGGCCATGCCGCTGGTCTGGGCTCACGCCGAGTATGTCAAGCTCCGGCGGTCGCTCCGCGACGGACGGGTGTTCGACATGCCGCCTCAGACAGTCGAACGCTACATCGAAAAGGGCACGAAGTGCGGCTTCGGGATCTGGAGGTTCAATCTGAAAAGCCGCTGCATCGGGGTGGGCAGGAAGCTGCGGATCGAAGTCCTGTCGCCCGCGCTGATCCACTGGACGCACGACAATTGGTCCACGACTCTGGATAGTGAAACGCGGGAAAGTGGGCTGGGCGTGTTTTTCGCCGACCTGGACACGGACGCGCTCCCTGACGGAACACTGATCGACTTCACATTCTACTGGCGGGAGCCGCAGAGCTGGGAAGGGAAGAACTTCCAGGTTCGAGTCGGGGGGGATCAGTGCCCCGGATGAGGCGGAGGAGCCGGAGCCGACCGTCCCGTCTCCGGCTGCCTTCAGCGCTGCAGGGGGGCGCCCCATCGACCACCGTCATGTCGCCTCAGAACAGTCTGGGCGCCAGATCGTTCAGGTAGTGGCGCCAGTTGATCCAGGTGTGTCCGCCGCCGCTGAGATGGAATTCGTGCCGGATGCCGTACTTCTTCAGGATTTCGTCCAGCGATTGGGCACCATCGAGGGCAAAGTCTTCGTCCCCCCCGCCGTGAAGCAGGTAGAAGACCGGATACCGGTCGCTCGAGTCGTCATAGTTCGGCGGAGTGTAGACGTGCATTCGCCGCTGCATCCCAAGCGTCTTCGAGTGATACCAGACCTTTCGGATCTGACCGTGGGGGACCTCGTTGTTCTCCTCGAACTCGGCCTCCTTACCCGGGAGAAAGAGAAAGCAGTAGACATGAAAGTCCTCCCCGAAATACTCGATGTCTTCAGGCTTCGGCAGAGGCGGCGGTCCGCGAGGATTCTTCCGCATGCCGGGACTGATCGTCCGATTTCACCGTCTTTTCGATCCGTTCCAGGAAATCGATCAGGTTCCCCGCTTCTGCCGGCCGAAACAGCGCTGAGAGCCGGTCCTGGAAGGGCCGGATCTTGGCGGCAAGCTCTACGTAGGTCCTCCGGCCCTGATCGGTCAACGTGATGCTGTAGGCCCGGCCGTCACTTGGATGGGGTCGCCGCAGCACGAGATGTCGCTTCTCGAGCAACACGAGCATGGGCCGGACCGTGTTGGGGTCGGAGGAGGCGCGGCGGACCAGTTCCTGCTGGGTGATACCGTCCTCTTCGTCCAACAGGGACAGGATGACGAACTGCTCAGCGGTGATGGCGGAGGCCGCCAGGCGCGCCTGAGTTCCGCGATGCATCGACCAATAGGCGGCGCGCAGGCGCATCGCGATGTCATGGCCGGTCGTCATGGTGTTTCTCCGGCGAGAGATCGATGCCGCATGACGTATACGTATCAACGTCAACGACCGAATCTAGCAGCCGCTCCGACCTCCGTCAATGTCAATCGGAGGCCGGTCCGTAGACGAGAACTTTGAAGGAGCCCGGCTTCGGCGACGGTCGCTGGCGGGGAGCGCCGGCGGGAGTGGGCTCGAATTCGGCCGTGCTCAGGTAGATCCGGTGAGTCAGGGGATCCAGGGCCATCGTCCTGGCGCCCCTCGCTGTGGCGAGGGTCTGCACGACACGGAGGGTGTTCGGGTCGTCCTCACGGGCGATGGTGACATTGCCCTCGCCGTTCGAACTGAACGCCAGTCCGGTGGCGGGATCGAAGGCATTTCCGTCCACCCCGGCCCCAATGGGAACGGTGGCGGCGACCCTGCCGTCGGTGCTGTCGAGCATGACCATCAGACGGTTGCTGCAGCCCGCGAACAGCCGATGGTGACGGGTGTCGATGGCGAGGCCCGAGGCTTCCTCGCCCGGTGCAATAGGCCAGTGCGCGACGACCTGATGGGAGTGAATGTCGATGGCGACGACCTCGCTCTTGTCCTCGATGTTGTTGTAGATCCGTCCGGCGTCCGTGTCGAGAACGGCGAACTCGGGTTTACCCGGCAACGGTACGGTAGTGACGACCCGGCCCGTTTCCGCCTGGAAGACGGTTGCGGAGTGGCCCCGGCCGTCGAAGGTGTAGACCTCCTTCGTGGCAGGCACGTAGAGAATGGCGTCGGGATTCTCTCCGGTATCCACCTTGGAGAGGGTCTGGTTTGTCTTCAGGTCGAAGATGCTCGCCTTGTTCTCGCGGCCGTTGCTCGTGAAGCCGCGTCCCAGTTCGGGAGCGAGTGCGATTCCGTGCACTCCGGGTGTATCGGAGATCTCCCCGGCGACTGCGTTCTTCTCCAGATCGATCACCACAACCTTGGTGGAGTGGGAGACATACAGTCGCCGCGCTCCCGGCTCGACGGTCAGGTAGTCCCAGCCGCCCTCGCCTCCGATGTGAATCTCGGTGATGAACTGATAGGCGGTGTCGGCGGCCTTCAGTCCCGACCCTGCAGTCACGGACAGGGCTGCCAGTACGAAAATGCGGAAGAAACCGTGTCGATTGCTCATGCGACCTCCGAGGCGTCGAGCCGATGGACGGCTCCGGAAATGAGGATGCGCCCCCTGCGGTCCCGGTCCGGACACAGGAGGGGTCAGAGACAGCTTACGGCCGGTGAGAGACGGTCTGCAAGCGATCAACGGCCGGTGTCCCTGCGGGCTCCCGGCGCCCGCCGGAGCCATTCGCGCCGAGAGGCAAGATCTTGCTTGACATTTCGTTGGATATAGGAAGATGGTGCCTCGAACCATCAGGACGAAAAGGGGTGGCTGTCAGCGGCCGGGACGACGCAGTGAAGGAGGTCCTCTGGGCGAACTTCCTTCGCATCGACCAGGCCCCCACCCAGGAGTGCGGATTCGAACTCGACGGCTGAATCCGTGTTGAGAATGGAGAGCACATCATGACGACGCGATCTCTCCGTCGGTCCTTTCTGAGCCAGAGTGCCGTTCCGGGTGGTTCGGGGCCGACGGAGAACCGGAAACCCAGATGTTGCGCTACCTCAAACGCAGCGGCTTCGTGGAACTGCAGAAGATTTGACCACTCCAATTAGGCGATCGATGACTGGCAGAAGAGGGAGAGACACCATGCAATCGATGAAATTGTTGCTGACATTCGCCTTGGGTTTGATCCTGGTCGGCCTTGTCCAGGCCTCCGCTACGAACCTGACCGAAGCTGAAAAGGCCCGCGTGGAACGAGAGGTCCTGGCGGCCAACTCCGAGATGAACAAAGCAGCGGAGAGTCTCGATGTCGGAGAGTTCTTTGACTCGATCCTGGACGAGGCAAAGGGTCCGATCATCCAGGATGGTTTGCTCTTTCCGACCCGGGGTGAGGCAAAGGCGGTGGTGGAGAGAGGATACCAGGGTGTTCAATCCCTGACGCGGAAGTTCCAGCAGACCTATGTGACCGTCCTGTCGACGGATACAGCTCTTTTGACTGCCTCGGGAACTTCAAAAGTGGGACTCATGGATGGTCGCACACTGGAGGCGCCTTTTGCGGTGTCCCTGGTGTTCGTCCTCAGGGACGGTCAATGGAAGGTGATCCAGGGGCACTATTCCGTCCCCAACCGCTAGATGTCCCCGACGTCTGTGGCGAAGTAATCCAGGCTTCCAGCCTGGTGTGTTCAGCGGGCTTCCAGCCCGCTGAACGGCCCCATGGCCGTTTCTGCAGACTCTGAAACAGCGGGGGGCTTCGACGTGAGCGACATGAAGCACCAGAGCCAGGGCGGGTTCCTGCTGGCCAAAGTGCATCAACTGGGCGGCCGCATCTTCGCCCGCATGCTCAAGGAGCACGGCGTGGAACAGCTCAACCCGGCCCAGGGGCGGATCATGTTCGTTCTGTGGCAACAGGATGGCATCCCCATCACCGAACTGTCGCGCCGTACCAAGCTCGACAAATCCACCCTGACCAGCATGCTCGACCGGCTGGAAGAGTCGGGGCTCGTCCGACGGGTCCCCTCCACCCGCGACCGCCGCACGACCCTGATCGAACGCACGCAAAAGGACAGGGAACTGGAAGGCCGCTACGTGGAGGTCTCCCGGCACATGACGGAAGTCTTCTATCGCGGCTTCAGCGCGCAGGCGATCGAACGGTTCGAGTCGGATTTGGCCAGAATCCTCGAGAACCTCGAGGATTGCGAGGGGAGCTGAGATAGGCGCCTGCTCCTGGCTGCACGGCGCCGTCTCCAAATCGTAAATCGCAAATCTCAGATCTCAAGTCGTTTTCGGCAATTCGCCGAGGATCTTCTCCAGCGCCCTCTCTTTCGCCTTCAGCTTCTCCCGAAAATCCATGATGTCCGTCGCCGAGATCTCCATCCGGAGGTCGGACAGGTACTCGCGCAACACGTCTCTCAGGGCAGCGGCTTCCTCAGCCGAAAGCTTCAGTTCGATCATATTCTCTCCTCGACGGCTTCGCCTTCCTCGCCAATCCGCATCGTGTAGAAGGACCGATAGATGAACACCAGCGCGATGAACAGGAAGACACAGCCGATCAGGGTCTTGGCCACTTGGGACTGCATGGTTACAGCGATTTCGGTGGCCAGCAGCCCAAACAGCGTGGTGAACTTGATGACCGGATTCATGGACACCGACGACGTATCCTTGAACGGATCGCCGACCGTATCACCGACCACGGTCGCTTCGTGTAGCGGCGTGTTCTTCTCCTTCAGGTCGACCTCCACGATCTTCTTCGCGTTGTCCCAGGCGCCCCCCGCGTTGGCCATGAAGATCGCCTGGAAGAGGCCGAAAAATGCGATGCCAATCAGATAGCCGATGAAGAAATAAGGATTGAAGAAGGAGAAGGCCAGCGCGAGGAAGAAGATGACGATGAAGATGTTGATCATCCCCCGCTGGGCGTAAATGGTACAGATCCGGACGACCTCCTTGCTGTCCTTGATTGAGGCCGCCTCGGATGCTTCCAGGTTGATGTTCTTCTTGATGAAGACGACCGCGCGATAGGCTCCGGTGACCACGGCCTGGGTCGAGGCGCCCGTGAACCAGTAGATCACGGCGCCGCCCGCAATCAGGCCCAGCACGACCTCGGGCTGGACCAGGCTCAGCTTGGCCACCGCTCCGCCGAACATGCGCTCGAGCAGGATGATGATGCCGAAGACCATGGTGGTGGCTCCGACCACGGCGGTCCCGATGAGCACGGGCTTGGCCGTGGCCTTGAAGGTGTTCCCCGCTCCGTCGGCCATCTCGAGGAAATCCTTGGCCCTGTCGAAGTCGGGGTCGAACCCGAACTCGGACCGGATTTCCGCCGCGATGTTGGGGCGCTTTTCGATCATGGAGAGCTCATAGATCGACTGGGCGTTGTCCGATACCGGCCCGAAACTGTCCACGGCGATCGTGACCGGGCCCATCCCGAGGAAACCGAACGCTACCAGCCCGAAGGCAAACACCGGGGCGGCGAAGGCGAATTCGGGCGGCATCAGTGCTTGAATCGACGGGTGCAGTGAAACCAGGTAGGCCGCCAGCATCAGCACCAGGATGACCATGCCCTCCCAAAAGGCGGAGAAGTTGCCGGCGACGAAGCCCGACAGGATATCGAGCGACGCACCCCCCTGGCGGGCCGAGTAGACGACTTCACGGACATGACGGGAGTGGGTGCTGGTAAAGACCTTGGTGAATTCCGGGATCAGGGCGCCCGCCACGGTCCCGCAGCTGATGATGATGGACAGGGTCCACCACAAGGCGGAGTAGCGGGGATCGGCCAGGTGCGTCAGCAGGGTGTGGCTGGCCACGAAGGTGACCATGATCGAAATCGCCGAGGTGAGCCACACCAGGCTGGTCAGGGGTTGCTCGAAGTTGAATTCGGTGCGGTTTCCGTAAACCGAGCGGGTCACCCAGTAGTTGATGAAGTAGGAGCAGAGCGAGGTCAGGATCATCAGGACGCGCATGACGAAGATCCAGATGATCAGGATGCCCGCCATTTCGGGACTCATGGCCAGCGCCAGGGCGATGAACGCGATCAGGGCGACCCCGGTGACGCCGTAAGTCTCGAAGCCGTCGGCCGTCGGGCCGACGCTGTCCCCCGCATTGTCTCCGGTGCAGTCGGCGATGACACCCGGATTCCGCGGGTCGTCTTCGGGCAGGTGGAAAACGATCTTCATCAGGTCCGAGCCGATGTCGGCGATCTTGGTGAAGATGCCTCCGCAGATGCGCAGGGCACTGGCGCCCAGCGACTCCCCGATGGCAAACCCAACGAAACAGGAGCCGACGAGTTCCGTGGGAATGAAGACCAGGATGCAGATCATGAAGAAGAGCTCGACGCTGACCAGGAGCAGTCCCACGCTCATCCCGGAGCGCAGGGGAATGCTCACGACGTCGAAGGGACGTCCCCTCAGGGAAGCGAAGGCGGTGCGCGAGTTGGCCTGGGTGTTGATGCGCATGCCGAACCAGGCAACGGCATAGGACCCGAGAATCCCCAGGATGGAGCAGACCAGGATGATGACGATGTTGGAGAACGGCGCGTGCTGCAACCCGGCGAAGTAGTAGACCATGCAGGCCGCGATCAGACCCCAGAGGATCAGCAGGAACCAGCCCTGCTGGATCAGGTAGGACTTGCACGTCTCCCAGATCAGGTTCGGACATGTCGAGCATCGAGCGATGGGCAGGCAGGCCCGTCGTCTGGTTGTACTGGATGAGTCCGAACAGCAGCCCCAGCAGGCAGACAACGAGACCGCCGTACATCAATCCCAATCCGCTGACCGGGGAACCCAGAATCCGGAACTGAACCTGGGTCAGATCGGGCAGCAGGATGTCCGCCTCACCCGCCGACACCCGCGGAACGATGGCCAGAACCATCAGGAGTGCACCGCCGAAAATGACCGCAGACCACACACGAGACTTGCTGATCAGTGTGAGCATCAAGAACCCCCTGTGATGAATCGTGTCGCTTCTCTCTCGCCCAAGCAGGATGCTATGTCGGGGTGACACACCCGTCAAGGCAGCAAGGTTGGGCGCCCCGCGATGATGGGTCGCTAATAGGTGACACGCACGTAATAGCCTCGTAAGTGCCTATCAATAAAGGATTCCAGTCCAGGTCTGGTACCGATATCACTTCCGAGCCAGAATGGACCGTTAACAAAACGGCGGCGTCCTGCGTCCTCACACGCGACTGATGAAAGTTGATTCGGCCAGCTTCGAAACGATCTACCGACTCCATTTCGACGCCCTCTATCGTTTCGTTCTCGCCAACACGCGCAACCGGGCCGACTGTGAGGAAATCCTCCAGGAGACATTCTTGAAGCTCTACACGCATCTTAGATCCATCCAGAACCCTCGCGGCTGGCTGTTTCGCTGTGCCAACAACCTCATCGTCGACGGCTCCCGTCGACGGCCGCTGAGCGGAGACCAGCCGGAGTGCCTTGCGAGTGCATCACCCTCACCCGAAATCATGGCTGGTTACAAGGAGCGCCGGTTGCACATTCTCGAGGCACTCGCCGGATTGGTCGAGACCCAGCGCCGGTGTCTGACGCTGCGGGAGTACGGCGGGCTGAGCTATCGGGAAATTGCCGATACGTTGGGTCTGAGCGTGGACGAAGTGAAAGTCCACATTTATCGGGCCCGGAAGAACCTGAGAAGAGAACTGGAGGGACTTCGTGAAGAATTGTCCTGAACCCGAGATCTGGAGCGCCTTCATCGACGGAGAGATCGATGGCGCGGAACTCCAATATCTGAAGGCACATCTGGAGAGGTGCGTCGCCTGCCGTCACGTAGTGGCGAATCTCGCGTCCTGCGCGCGCGCCCTCGGCGAACTCCCGATCCCCGAAGGCCGAAGAGAGGAGATCCTTGCCGCCGTCGTGGCGCGCGCAGCCAAGCGCACTGTGCAGATTCCAATGTCGATTGCAGCGGCCGCGATGCTTCTCCTGGCGCTGTCGCTGCTCGTGAATCTCTATCTCATGACGGCAGGCAGCCGCGAATCCCGTCTCCCGGAACGAAAGCCGGTGGTGTCCGAGGAGTATCGTGCGGAAGTCAGGCCGCCGGACCCCGAGCTCGAGCGCAAACTGGAACGATTTCAGCTGCTGCAAAAGCCGGTCATTCTGGTACGCCCGGCGCCGTCGAGACCAGAACGAGGAGGGGATGATGATCAGCGCCCATGAATTTTTATGTATTCTCCCGCACTGCAGCTCGCGGACAGGCTTTCGCTCAGAATTCCAACGCCGGAGGAACTGGCATTGGTTTGACCAACTTGGGGCGTGGCTCATCGCCGGTACTGCCCTGTGCTTCTCCCTGATATTGTGCCCCGGCGTCGCATGGGCGGCAGAGCTCGAACTGAATCGCGACCCCATCCTGGTGATGGACCTGCAAGAGTGTTTTGTCGAGCTGGATGCCGAGGGTTCGGTCATTCCGCTGGGTCACAGCACAGGAAGCCTCGGCCTGAGATCGGGACATAGTGCCGGAAAGATCCAGGGCATTGCTCTCAGCGGAAACCGGAAGGCGAACATCGAGACTTCCCTTCTCGATCTGGATAGAGCGGGAGTCTCGATTCGAGTCGTCGTGTCGGAAGCAGCCGGGCATCGCGTGCTGACGGACGCGACCCGGTCACTGAAATGGAAGCAGGAATTCCTGATCGTGATCGGCGACTCGAAGTCCGACGGTTCCAAGCTTGCGCTCCAACTTACTCCGACTCCGCGCCGGATCGAGCCCATCGTGGACTTTCCCGGCCAACTCCTGGAGTGGGGGGCTCGAGATCCGCTCTACATCGTGAACCGTTACGACCTGCGATCGCGAGGTGCTGGGGCGGTCGCTGGGGGAGACCCGACGGCGTCTCCCGACGAAATCCAGGCACTGATGATCTTCGATCCGAAATACGGCGATTTTACTCTCTCCTACCAGCAGTTCCCAGGTTCCGTTCTTGCCGGCTATATCGAGAACGAGCGGATCGTCTTCCAGTGGGGAGACGATCTCTTCGAGTTGATCTCCAGCTCGGCTCCGGTCATGCCCAAAGGGAAGTGGAGCCTGTATGTGAAGAGGGTCGACCACAAGCCCAACGGTCCCGGAGGCGTCGGACTCGGCGCCATGGAGGGGCCTCCCTCGAAGTTCCAGTCGAGGTAATAAGTGCCAGACCTGCTCCAGAAGTGAGTGTTCGCAGGGGTTTACGAGCGAATTACGTGCGTGTCACCTATTTGGGGACCCTTGCGGGGTGATGCCTGCTGCCGGAGAATGGAGGCCATGCTGTTGCGGATCTTCGTTTCTCTCTTGGCACTGGGTTCAGTGGCGGCGGGCGGTCAGACCGTGTCGCTTTTCAATGGCAAGGATCTTTCGGGCTGGACGGCGGATGTCCCGGCGGCGGACAACGACGCTGCGGTTTCACCGAGCTTCATCGTGCGCGACGGGCTGCTGGTCAGCATGGGCGAGCCGCGGGGCCACCTGATCACCGACCGGTCCTTCTCGAACTACCGGTTGGACGTGGAGTACCGCTTCCCGGGCAAGGGAGGCAACTGCGGCGTTCTGGTGCACGCGTCCACGCCGCGGGCCCTCTACGACATGTTTCCCCAGTCTATCGAAGTGCAAATGCAGGCCGGCGACGCCGGGGACTTCTGGTGCATCCGGGAGAACATCGAGGTGCCGGACATGGAGAAGCGCCGACCGCGCAAGGAAGGGCAGTCGTACGGGGGTGGTCCGGAGGATGCCCGACGTATCCTCAACCTGACCGACGGATCGGAGAAGCCCCTGGGCCAGTGGAACCACATGGTCATCGAGTGCCGCGGGCGCGAGATCAAGGTCTGGGTCAACGATGACCTCGTCAATGACGGCGTCAATGCCACCGCCTCCTCTGGAAAGATCGCACTCCAGGCCGAGGGGACCGAAGTGGAATTCCGCCGGGTGGACCTGACGCCCCTCGACTGATTGGGCGCCGGCAAATCTCGGAAGTGGGGCACCGAATTTCGGGAAGGGCGCGAATGCGGATTGGGGGTCTCCCGTTGGCGGTTTCACCCTCCCCAGCCAAGGCGGCTTCGCCGCTGTCTGCGCCGTGATTGAAGTGTTCCGGACTGTTTCAACCCGATGGGCCTTGTTGGCGTCGGAGGAACCGCTGCCGGCCGACGACCAGGCGGATGCGGTCGTAGCTGGACTGGCCTTCCAGCGCCTCGAAGATCGGCGCAAGCTTCTCCGTTCCGACCTTCTCGACGATCTCCAGGATGCGCTCCTGCTCCGTTGCGGGAACCCAGGGGCGGAGATCTGCGACCTCCCCCGTCTCCACCATCTCCGCCAGGTAGGTCCAGACGGTAGACACGGCGCGTCCGATGGCACCCGCGACCTCCTCGACGGGCACCCCTTCGGCCAGAAGCTCGCATGCCTTCTGTTTGGACCCAGCCTTCTTGGACGGTCGCTTCGCCGCCCGATGCCCGCTTGTCTGCTCAAGGGCGGGATGTTGAAGGCCGTCTGCTGAAATGCTGCGCGGGTGCTTTTGGAGTGCGCCCAGAAACCGAGGTCCGAAATCGCGCAGTCTTTTCTCCCCGACGCCGGAGATCTCACTGAGTGTCTCCAGACTGTCGGGATGACGCGCGGCCATTTCCCGCAGCGTCGCATCGCTGAAGACCAGGAAAGCCGGGACCCCTCGCTCATCGGCAATCAGGCGTCGCAAGGCCCGCAGCTTCTCGAAAAGAAGCGGGTCGAAATGTCCCCAGGTCTCGGAGGCGCTCGTGACCGGAACCGACTTCTCCTCCCGGGGTCTGCGCAAGCACACCGAGCGGCGTCCTTTCAGGACTTCTGCCGACTGGGCGTTCAGCCGCAGCACGGGCCGGTCTCCCCCAGTCCGTTCGAGGAGTTCCTGGTCGAGCAGTTGATGGATCAGGTCCCGGATGACCGGACCCGACAGATCCCCCAGGATGCCGTATGTGGACAGGCGGTCGTGTCCGAAGTTGTGAATGCGCTCCAGATCTGCTCCTCGCAGGAAATCGGCGAGGTAGTTCACGCCGTAGCGCTGCTCGAGGCGGTAGACGCCGGAGAGGATCTTTCGGGCCGTCTCGGTCGATTCGGGAAAGCTGTCGATTTCGCCCAGACAGACGTCGCACGCTCCGCAGTCGCTGCGAGGGTAGTCCTGGCCGAAATAGCGGGCGAGCTGTCGGTGCCTGCAATCGGCGGCTCCGCAGAAACGCTGCATGTCGGCGAGCAGGGCCAACTGGGCTGCCTGGACTTCCGGCTCCGCCTCGGCGCTGCTCAGGGAGATCAGATGCTCCCAGCGGATGACGTCGGCGTATGAATAGAAGAGCACGCACTCGGCTTCGAGTCCGTCGCGGCCGGCCCGCCCCGTCTCCTGCTGATACTGTTCTACGGACTTGGGCAATGACGCATGGATGATGCAGCGGACGTTGCTGCGATCGATTCCCATTCCGAAGGCGACCGTCGCGGCGATCACGTTCGTCTTCTCCTGGGCGAAGGCTTCCTGGGCCCGGGTACGGTCCTTCGAATCCATTCCGGCGTGGTAATGGGCGGCGGGTATCCCCCGCCGGACGAGATAGGCGGCCATCGACTCGGTGTCGTCCCGGCTCAGGCAGTAGATGATCACGGCCTCGGACGGGTGGCGCCGGATCACCGCTTCGACGCTCTGATTGAGTCTCGCCTTGGGGCGAATCCGATAGGTGAGATTGGGCCGGTCGAACGTCCCCACCAGGATCGAAGGCTCGGCGAGACTCAGCTGCCGAACGATGTCCTCCCGGACGCGCGGCGTGGCGGTCGCGGTATAGGCATGAATGCTGAGGTCGGGATATGTTTCCTTGAGAGAGTTCAGGCGTCGGTAGTCGGGCCGGAAGTCATGTCCCCAGTGACTGATGCAGTGCGCTTCGTCTACGGCAACGGCCGAGGTCCGAAGGTCGGCGAGCAGCTGCCGGGCGCTGTCGGTCTGCAGGCGCTCCGGGGACATGAAGAGCAGGCGGTACTGCCCTTCCCGGGCACGGCTTCGGACCTCTCGGCGTTCCTGCCAGGACATCCCGCTGTGGAGGGTGGCCGCCGGATAGCCCAGCAGGCGCAGTCCGTCCACCTGGTCCTTCATCAGGGAGATCAGTGGAGAGATGACGACGTCCACGCCGTCCCTGAGCAGGGGCGGGATCTGGTAGCAGAGGGACTTCCCTCCTCCGGTCGGCAGGACCACCAGCGAATCGCGCCCCTGGAGCCCCGCCTCGATGGCCTCCAGTTGCAGGGGGCGCAGCGTGTCATAGCCCCAGAAGTGACGGAGTTGGTCCAGGACTTTGGCGTGCAAACTCACTTGCGGCTTCTCCTTCTCATTCTGCGTTATCTCCCACTCCAAAATAACGCACGCATGGAATAAATCTGCAACGCGCGGAAGCCGGCCTCCCGCCCCGCACGATCGCCTGCCTCCGCTGGACTACTGCGGCAGGACCCTCCATGCAGGTTGACGATGTCGGACTGGTCCAGACAGAATCCTACCCGAAACCCGAGGGCGTGTTGCCCAAAGGGCGGCGGCCTCCGATCGGTGTGCGCCCACTGGAGAGAGGTCTCGGCAGCCTGATCTCACGCAAAGGCGCCAAGTACGCCACGCCGCAAAAAGATTCTTTGTGGCTGGCGGCTTTGCGTCCTTCTTTGCGCCGTTGCGTGGAACCAACCCGCCGTGCATTCGCCTGCCTGCCAGCGTCCGATCCGACACAGCCCTTGCCATTCGGACAACCCGCCTTCCTCGCCCTTCGGCGTTGGGCCCTCGCTGTTCGGCTTGGAGAACGGGAGGGCGGGAGCGCGGGAGGACGGGATGCCGCTCCGTATTTCAGAACCCGAACGAAGTGAGGCGCCCCGCGCCGGGCCCGGAGAACGGGAGGACGGGTCTCGCGAGGGAGTGTGGGAACCGCGTCAGAGCGATTTGGGCAACACGCCCCCGAAACCCGAAACCCTTTTCCTGGTCTCGCCCATCGACTATCGTATTCACACCCTGGGTTCGATGGACTCTCAACAGCGGGAGGGACAGTGGAAAGGTATCTCGCGGAAGTCGTGGGGACGATGATCCTGATCATTCTCGGTGACGGGGTGGTCGCCAACGTCAGCCTGAGGAAATCCAAGGCTCATGGTGGTGGGTGGATCGTGGTGGCGACCGGGTGGGGCATGGCCGTCGCCATGGCGGTGTATGCGGTCGGTCGCTTCAGCGGCGCCCACATCAATCCGGCCGTGACCGTCTCGCTGGCTACGATCGGAGCCTTCCCCTGGTCGGAGGTGCCGGGCTACGTGGCGTCTCAAGTGGTGGGAGCATTCCTGGGAGCGGCAATCGTCTGGATCGCTTTCTACCGCCACTGGGAGGAAACTCCCGATCCTGCGACCAAGCTGGGGGTCTTCTCCACGATTCCGGCCATCCGGAGTCCTCTGGCGAACCTGGCGACCGAGTTCATCGGGACCGCGGTGCTGATGTTTGGGATCCTGGCCCTCGGCGACCAGGCACAGATGCTCAGGCAGCCGGGTGATTTGGATCTGACCGTCGTTTACAGCGGGGCGGTCTACCCTCTGTTGGTGGGATTGCTCGTCTTCGCCATCGGCTTGTCGCTGGGTGGTCCGACGGGGTACGCCATCAACCCGGCACGGGACTTGGGACCACGTCTCGCCCATGCCTGTCTCCCCATTGCGGGAAAGGGCAGGTCCGACTGGGGCTACGCCTGGATTCCGATCGTCGGTCCGCTGGCCGGCGGGGTCCTGGGTGTGCTGCTCTACCGCTGGGTTGGTTTCTGAAGGAGAGCATTATGGCCGATTACATTGGTGCCCTCGATCAGGGGACGACCAGCACGCGTTTCATGGTTTTCGACCGCGGCGGCAGCGAGATCGCACGATATCAGCTCGAGCACCGCCAGATCCTGCCTCGGCCAGGGTGGGTGGAGCACGACCCGGTGGAGATCGTCGAAAACTGTCGTGCCTGCATCGCCGGAGCCCTTGCAGAGGCCCGTCTTCGGCCCCGGGACCTGGTGGCGATCGGACTCACGAACCAGCGGGAGACGACCGTTTTGTGGGACCCGCGGACGGGCCGGCCCTGGTACAACGCAATAGTCTGGCAAGACACCCGCACCGCCGCTCTGATCCACCAACTCGAGGAGAGGGGCGATGGCGATCTGGTCCGTTCGAGAACCGGCCTCCCGCCGGCGACGTACTTTGCCGGCGGCAAGATCCGCTGGCTGCTCGACCACGTCGACGGGCTGCGCCAGGCGGCCGCACGGAGGGAGGTCTCCTTCGGAACGATCGACAGCTGGGTCCTCTGGAACTTGACGGGAGGCGTGGATGGGGGTGTCCACGCCACCGACGTCACGAATGCAAGCCGAACCATGCTCATGGACCTGCGCCTCCTCGAGTGGGACCCTGAGCTGTTGGCCCTGTTCGACATCCCGGAGGAGGTACTCCCCCGGATCGCGCCTTCGGTCCACGCCTTCGGCACGCTGAAGGGATTCGACGAGGAAGTCGTGATCGCCGGAATTCTCGGCGACCAGCAGGCGGCGACGGTCGGGCAGGTCTGCTTCGAGATCGGCCAGGCCAAGAACACCTACGGCACCGGCAACTTCATGTTGCTGAACGTGGGCCAGGAAGCAGTTGTCTCGGAGGCGGGTCTGCTGACGACCGTCTGCTATCAATTTGCAGGAGCCCCGCCCGTCTACGCCCTCGAGGGATCGATTGCGGTGACCGGCTCGGCCGTCCAGTGGCTTCGCGATCAAATCGGGCTCATCCAGTCGGCGTCGGAAATCGAAGCGCTCGCCAACACCGTCGAGGACTCGGGGGGCGTCTATTTTGTCCCGGCCTTCTCCGGCCTCTTCGCGCCCTATTGGAGGTCGGACGCCCGGGGTGCCGTGGTGGGGCTCTCGCGCCACTCGAATCGCGGTCACCTGGCGCGGGCAACGCTCGAGGCGATCTGTTACCAGAGCCGGGACGTGCTGGAAGCGATGCAGTCCGATTCGGGAGTCGACCTGGAAATCATCAAAGTGGACGGGGGGGCGACGGTCAACGACACTCTCATGCAGCTCCAGGCGGACATTCTCGGCGTGCCGGTGGTGCGTCCTCAGGTCGCCGAGACCACCTCGCTCGGCGCCGCCTATGCGGCCGGCCTGCAGACCGGCTTCTGGAAGGGAACAAAGGAACTGGAGGGCAATTGGGCTGCCGATCGACGGTGGGACCCCTCCTGGTCGGAGGCACGGCGTGAGGAAGGATACCGGCAGTGGAAACGGGCGGTTGAGCGGACCCTGGGATGGGTCGAGCTGGGATGATCGATGGGCCCGCTGAACGGAAGGGATTCACTGATCGAGGAGCTCCGCACGCGCAAGCGGTTCGATCTGCTCATCATTGGCGGCGGTGCCACCGGCCTGGGGACGGCGGTCGAGGCCGCGTCGAGAGGCCTGTCCGTCGCCTTGGTCGAACGACGCGACTTCTGTCACGGCACATCGAGCCGCAGCACGAAGCTGGTGCATGGCGGAGTGCGATACCTTGCCCAGGCAAACCTCTCCCTGGTGTTCGAGGCTCTGCGTGAGCGCGGTCGCCTGCTGCGAAACGCTCCCCACCTTTGCCGCCGACTGCCGCTGATCGTTCCAGCCTATCGGAGGCGGGACGGCATCTATTACGCCGTCGGGCTCGGGATCTACGACCTCATGTCGGGATGGCACAGCCTGGGGAGAACCCGTCTCCTCTCCCCCGCCCAGGTCCAGAAGCGATTGCCTGCCGTCCGGTCCCGAGGGCTGCGGGGCGGAGTCCTCTTCTACGACGGACAGTTCGATGACGCGCGGCTGGGGATTGCACTCGCCCGCAAGGCTCGAGATCTGGGGGCGTTGCCGCTGAACTATGTTGCCGTCGAGGCTCTCCTGCTGGCGCAGACCCGGGTCGCGGGTGCCCGTCTCCGTGACGTGCTCAGTGGCGAATCCATGGAGGTCGAGGCCGACGTGACCGTCAACGCCACCGGCGAGGGCGCCGACGCGATCCGGAAGATGGCGGATGCCAGCGCCGCTCCCCGTCTCGTACTGAGCCGTGGCTCTCATATCGTTCTTCCGGGAAACCTGCTTGGTGGTGACACGGCATTGCTGGTCCCCAAGACGGAGGACGGCCGGGTTCTGTTTGCGATTCCCTGGCAGGGGCGGACCCTGGCGGGCACCACCGATGTTCCGGTCGAGACGGCCGAGGACGAGCCGGTGCCGTCGACAGCGGAGATCGATTTCATTCTGGAGCATTTGAACCGCTACTTCGATCGGAAGGTCGACCGGACGGACATCCTGAGCGTGTTTGCCGGTCTTCGGCCCCTGGTGCGTCAGTCGGGCGGTGGCGCGGGCGACACGGCGGCCCTGTCCCGCGACCATACTCTCGAGGTCCTGCATGGCAATCTCGTCTCGATCATGGGCGGTAAATGGACGACGTATCGAAGGATGGCCGAGGACACCGTCGACAGGGCCATCCGGATCGGCAGACTCCGAGCCGGCCCCTCGGTGACGGCGGACCTCGATCTTGGGGGAGCCGAGAGAGACGGGGCCCGCCCGTTCGCGGCCTACGGGGAGGACGCACCCGCACTGCAGGCCCTTGTCCACGAGTCTCCGGAACTGGGAGACTTGCTGCACCCGGCCCTCCCCTGCCGCAAGGTGGAAATCGTGTGGGCGGCCCGGCGGGAATGGGCCTGTCGGCTCGAGGACGCACTTGCGAGAAGAACCCGATGTCTGCTCCTCGATGCCAGAGCCAGCATGGAGGCGGCTCCGGAAGCGGCCCGGCTCATGGGGGAGACCCTGGGTCGCGATCAGGCCTGGAAGGACCGCCAGGTCAGCGAGTACCAGGCGCTGGCCCGAAAATACCTGCCCGACTGACCGACCCATCCGCAGGATCCGGCCCGGTCCGATTCGTTCGGCCCTGCCCCACCGCCCTCGGGGTCGAGGACGACCGCACTAACCATAGTGGGTGGCCGTGCCGATATGGAAAGGCGGTGCCGTACCCGCTCTCGAACACTGTCCCTTCTCCGCGCGGGTCATCGGTAGGACGCGGAGGCTCCAGCCGCCCCGTTCCCCTCCGGTGGGGGCATGCGACGAAGACGCGGGCATCGAACCATCGAGCCCCTGACGCATCGGTGCCTATCGGATCGTCCGCCGTTTGGGAACTGGAGGCATGGGTGCGGTCTATCTGGCGGTACGAGAAGAGGCGTACTACGCCGAGGTGGCCATCAAGCTCCTGAAAGGGAATTCCGACCCGGACCTCCTGCAGCGCTTCCGCGGCGAGCGCCGGGCCGAAGACGACCAGGGTTCGGGCCCCCAGCGAGACCTGGCGCTGATCCAATCGACGCTGGGTGAGCATTTCGCCGCCCTCGGAGCGCACGCACCCGGAGGTCGCGACATGCTGAGAAGAGCGCGGACCTGGTACGAGAGGAGCCGTAGGGTCTGGTTGCGGCTTCAGGAACGCGGGATCCTGCGCGAGGCCGATCAGGCGAACCTTGCCTCGGTCAACGAGGAGCTCGCCCGCCTCCGGGACCAGGCCGTCTCCCGCTGACAGCTGCGAATCCCGTCATCGTCAATGGCGCCTCGTCCATCGTCAATCGAAAATCGAAAATCGCACATCGGGAATTCCCGGGTCTCGTTTGCGATAGGATCTTTCTTAGGAGGTAGCCCATGAGAGCGCTTGTTTTACGGAAGACCCGTTTGCCCCTGGAACTCGAAGAACGTCCCAATCTCCAGCCGCAGGGGGGAGAGGCGATTGTCCGGCTCAAGACCGCGGCTCTGAACCGGCGAGATTTCTGGATCGTACAGGATCGCTATCCCGGCATTCGCATGCCGGTCATCCTCGGCTCGGACGGAGCCGGCATCGTCACGGAGGTGGGCGCCGACGTGGACCGCGACTGGGTCGGCAAGGAGGTCGTGATCAACCCCGGTCTCAACTGGGGCGACGATCCGTCCGCCCAGTCGGATGCCTTTCAGATCCTCGGATTGCCTCGAGATGGGACTCTGGCGGAGTCGATTGCGATTCCCGCGGCGCAACTGTATCCGAAGCCGGCGTTCCTGAGCTGGGACGAGGCCGGCGCGCTGCCACTGGCCGGTTTGACTGCGTACAGGGCTCTTTTCGTGCAGGGCGGTCTCCAGGCCGGCGAAACGGTTCTGGTCTCCGGAATCGGCGGTGGAGTGGCCACGCTCGCGCTGCTTTTTGCGGTCGCGGCGGGTGCCCGAGCCTGGGCCACATCCTCGTCGGCAGACAAGCTGAAGCGGGCCACGGAACTGGGTGCAGAGGGAGGTTTTCTCTATACCGACGAGCACTGGCTGGAGACGGCGAAAGAGCAGCAGTTCCGACCCGATCTGATCATCGATGGCGCCGGCGGCCCCGGCTTCGACCGGTTGATCGATGTGGTTCGGCCGGGAGGGCGCATCGTTAACTACGGAGCGACGGCCGGTCCCCTGGACGCGCTGAACCTGCGCAAGGTCTTCTGGAAGCAGCTTCACCTGATCGGTTCGACCATGGGGAGCCCGCGGGAATTCGAGCAGATGTTGGCGTTCGTCATCGAGCACGAAGTTCGGCCCGCCATTGATCGCGTCGTGCCCCTCGAACAGGGCAATGAAGCATTCTCCCGCATGGCCGAATCCACACAGTTCGGCAAGCTGGTACTGAAAATCGGCTAGCTCCGCCGGGAGTCGGTGTTCAGTGCGATTTGCGCGGCCGGGACCGCTCGGCGACGTCCCGGTCGCGCGTCATTGTGTCTTTTCTGCTCGCAGCCTCTCGTTTACCATCAGAACCTGGAATTCGTCGATCCTACTTGGATGAGGAGGGAAGCATGAGGAAGGGAACGGGTGCACTGGTGATGCTGGTATTGGCCTTGAGTCTCCCCTGCAGTCTGGCGGCAGAGGAGGCCGCAGACGGGCAGCTTGTGCCCCTGCCGGCGCCGCAGCGCTCCGGCGGGATGCCGCTCATGCAGGCTCTCGCTGCCCGGCACAGTTCCCGGGAATTCTCCGAAGAGCCACTGTCGTCGCAAACTCTCTCGGATCTCCTGTGGGCCGCCTTCGGTATCAACCGTCCCGAAAAGGGAGGCCGAACCGCACCGTCCCCCTACAACCGGCAGGAGATCACAATCTACGTCACGACGGCCGAAGGCTTCTACGTCTACGAGCCGAAGCCGCACGCCTTGCGTCGTCTGGGAACCGAGGACGTGCGGGCGCTCACCGGTACACAGGATTATGTCGGGAAGGCCCCGCTGAACCTCGTGTACGTGGCCGACCTGTCCCGGGTCCCCGACAGCGAAACTCCCCTGAACCTGATCTTCCTCGGAGCGAGCGCCGGCACCATCGCCCAGAATGTCTATCTGTTCTGCGCCTCAGCCGGCTTATCCACCGTGGTGCGCGGGCTCATCGACCGGGAAAAGCTGGGCCAGGCCCTGGCCCTGGGAGTGGATAGGCGAATTACTCTGGCCCAAACCGTGGGGCGTCCCAAATAGGACATCCCTGCTTGTCCCAAGGCCCCGGTCTCGGCCGACGGCAGGGCTGAAGGGAGGCGCCGGGACCGTGCGCCGTAGGACCGGCGTGTCTTCTCTTTCTGGCAACGGCGCATCGGCCATCGGCCCGGCCGGGCAAACCACCAAGGCCTTGGCGTCTCGAACCAACTCGAAATCGGCCAACCGTGCCCTCCGGACGACCCGGAGGGGTATCCCACTCTGCGGCTGCGGATGGCACCAGGCAGTCTCTTCGGGGTATCCTGACTTTATCGTCTGAGTCTGCGTTCCATCGATTCGAGCTGGAGGTTTCGTATGGAGGGGAGAATTCCATTCCTGGTAGCGTTGGTGTCAGTGCTCTCCGTGGCCACTCCTGTCTGGGGGGCGACGAGATTGCCCGAAGGGACCGTCGTGATCGCCCGCACCACGGAGAAGATCGACGTCAAGGATGCGGAAAGCGGTGACCGATATCGGGCGGTCATCGACGAAGATGTGCTGGTCGACGGCCGAGTCGTGATTCCCGCCGGTTCGGCGGCCGAGGTACGTCTCTACAAGGCCGACGATAAGGCCGACGATCTGGGCCTGCGCCTGTACAGTGTGACCGTCCGCCGACACTACACTCGGACCTCGAGCGACTTTGCCGAGGTCGCCCCGGAAAAGGGGGAAAAGCACACGGGAAGGAATACGGCCCTGGGCGCTGCGGTGGGGGGCGTGATCGGGGCCATCGCCGGAGGAAAGAAAGGGGCCTTGATCGGAGCCGGCGTCGGAGCCGGTTCGGGGCTGATCCTGTCCAATGTAAAGGGAGGTCGCTCCGAGGTGCCGGCCGAGACGCGCCTGAGTTTCAAGCTCAGCAAATCCGTGCGGATTCCGTAGGGCCTTGCGGTGCGAGGGAGCCGTCCATGAGAATTGGTCCCATCGAATTCGGTGAGCATCCCATCTTCCTTGCCCCGATGGAGGATGTCAGCGATCCGCCCTTTCGCATTCTCTGCAAGCGCTTCGGGGCCGATCTCCTTTACACCGAGTTCATCTCCTCCGGAGGGCTGGTTCACGAGGCGGAAGACTCGCTTCGAAAGCTGGAGTTCAGTCCGCAGGAGCGCCCGATTGCCATTCAGATCTTTGGCGGCGACCTCGAGCAGGTGCGCGAGGCGGCTCGTCGTGTGGAAGCCGCCGGCCCGGACATCATCGACATCAACTTCGGCTGTCCGGTCAAGAAGGTTGTGCGCCAGGATGCCGGCGCCGCCACCTTGCGCGACCCGCAGCGGATGCGGAACCTCACCGAGGCAGTCATCAAGGTGGCTCGTCGGCCCGTAACCGTCAAAACCCGACTCGGTTGGGACGACCGCTCGATCCGGATCCTCGAGATCGGCAGGATGCTCGAGGAGATCGGGGTCCAGGCGCTGGCCGTGCATGCGAGAACGCGAAGTCAAATGTACCGGGGGGAAGCCCAGTGGCCCTGGCTAAAGAGGCTCAAGCAGCAGGGGGGGCTGCAGATCCCGATCATCGGGAATGGAGACGCGACCACACCGGAAAGGATCCGGGACATGTTCGCCGAGACCGGCGTGGATGCCGTCATGGTCGGCCGCGGTGCCATAGGGAACCCCTGGATCTTCCGCGACGCTAAGGCCCTGATCGAGAACCGGGAGGTGCCGCCGCCGCCGACCTGGGAGGAGCGCTGCGCCCTGGCCGCCGAGCACCTCGAACTGAAATGTCGCTGGCTGGGTGATCGTCGCGGAGTCCTCGAAATGAGACGCATGTACGGCGGTTACCTCAAGGGACATCCGGGGAGTCAGCGCCTGAGGCAGAAGCTCATGCAGCAGACCGAGCCGGCGCCGGTTCTGGAACTGCTGCGGAATGCGGGCTCGAGCGATGACGAACCACGGGTCTCCATGACTGGCGCGCCGCAGCGCGTTTCGAGCCGCTGAAGGCGGAGGGTCTTTGGATTCTCCGCTGGTACAATACTAACCTTGCTCTGGAAGGAAGGGGCCGGCTGAAACGCGGGACTTCGATGCAGGGGCGGTTGCACGCCCTCCATCCTCGAAGTCCTGTATGCTGAATTTGTCCCGTGTCCGAGGGATCCAAAGTGAGGTTCGAGTTACCATGACCCATCACCCGGGCCACCTGGTCTGCATCTTCGGCGGCGCCGTCGCCGGCTCGGAGGCCGCCTATCAGTTCGCCTCGCGGGGTGTCTACTCTGTCGTGTTCGACATGGGGGTTCTCCCCTGGGGGAAGATCGAACTGGGACTTCCGAAGTGGCATTCCCGGCAGCGGGATCAGGAGGAGGCGGGCATCGACGAGCGGCTCTCCCACCCCTATGTTCGCTATGTTCCCTCCACGAAACTCGGGCGTGACATCCACCTCCCCGAACCTCTCGATTGGGGGGCCAGCGCCGTGCTCCTGGCCGTGGGGGCCTGGCAGGACCGTCCTCTGGCGGTTCCGGGGATCGACGAGCATGTGGGGGAGGGCTTCTACTACCAGAACCCCTTCGTTGCCTGGTTCAATCAGTACCACTCGCCCCACTATGAAGGGCCCGCGTTCGAAGTCAGCGATGACGCCGCGGTCATCGGAGGAGGCCTGGCCTCGCTCGATGTGGTCAAGATTCTAATGCTGGAGAGCACTGTCCGCGCGCTCTCCGAGCGCGGCCATTCCGTCGACATCTTCACCCTCGAAAAGAAGGGGATTCCCAAGACGCTGGCGACACTCGGAGTTCGCTGGGAGGACCTGGGCATCAAGGGCTGTACGCTGTACTACCGGCGCCGGGCCCAGGACATGCCGCTGATCCCGTTGGACGAGGACGTGGGTCCTGAACGTCTTCGGCAGGCCGAGAAGGTCCGGGAGAAACTGCTCCAGACTCAGATGGAGAAGTACCTGTTCCGGTTCCAGCCCTGCTCGCTCCCGGTAGCGCGGATCGTCGACGGTGGGCGTCTGGCGGGGCTCGTGTTCCGTCGCACCCGGGTCAGCGAGGGCCGGGTAACGGAGGTCCCGGGGACCGACTTCGAAGTGCGGACGCCTCTGGTCATTTCTTCGATCGGCAGCGTCCCGGAACCGATTTCGGGCATCCCCATGCAGCGGGAGCTCTTCGGTTTGAGGGACCTGAAGACCGGGCGGCTCCACGGCCACCACAACGTGTTTGCCCTGGGCAACGCGGTGACCGGGAAAGGCAACATCCGCGCGTCCAGGATCCACGGGCGCGAGGTCGCCGCCTGGATCATGGACCGCTTTCTCGAGTGGACGGAGGAGGACTTCCGTCAGCTCCAAGACTGCCTCGAGAAGCCGGACCCCCGAAAGCTCGTTCAACTGGGTGCCGAAAAGCGGCTGATCGAGACGGACACCATCCGCAAAATCCTGGACCGGGTCGAGGAGCGCCAACGCGCCGTCGGCTACCATGGTGACTACCGCCGCTGGGTGGACGAACACCGTCCGGTCCGGTTGGAGTCATTATGAACGAAGTGCCTCTTGCGTCCGCCCCTGATGCACCCGTGGAGCTTCCCAGCTCAGTCCGCCGCATCGAGTTCGACGGCCGCGAGGTTTTTCTGGTGGGCACCGCACACGTCTCCCGCGAAAGCGTCGCCGATGTGCGCAACACCATCGAAGCGGTGCGGCCGGAGACGGTCTGCGTGGAGCTGGATGAGGGCCGCTACCAGAACCTGACCGACCAGGGACGGTGGAAGAGGACCAACATCTCCGAGGTGATCCGCAAGGGCAAGGCGATGCTCCTGCTCAGTTCCCTCATCATGACCGCTTTCCAGCGGAGGATCGGCAAGAAACTGGGGGTCATGCCCGGGGCGGAGCTTTTGGAGGGGATCAAGGCCGCCGAGGACGTCGGCGCACGGATGGTGCTCGCGGATCGTGACATCCAGACCACGCTCAAGCGGACCTGGGGCAATTTCGGATTCATCGATCGCGTCAAAGTGGCGGGCCAGTTGATCGGGAGCCTGTTCGTGACCGACGAGGTCGACGAACAGATGATCGAAGAACTCAAGAGCCAGGAGAAGCTGGGAGACGTCCTGGAGATGCTGGCGCAGGAGTTTCCCGCCATGAAGGGCCCGCTGATCGACGAGCGCGACGTCTACCTCGCGCAGAAGATCCGCGAGGCGCCCGGCCGTCGGCTGGTCGCAGTCGTCGGGGCGGGCCACGTCCCCGGGATCACGACCTCGCTCGGCGAGGACCACGATCTGGTGCCGCTCGAGTCGATTCCCCGCCCTTCCCTTGTCGGCCGGATCGTCAAATGGGCCATTCCCGGGTTGATCCTGGCTCTGTTCGTCTACGCTTTCCTGACGGGCGGCGCCCAACGCTCCATCGATTCGATCTACATTTGGTTCCTGGTCAACGGGATCCTGTCGGCTCTCGGCGCGGCCGTGGCCCTCGGACACCCGCTGACCATTCTCTCCGCCTTCTTCGCGGCTCCCTTGACCAGCCTGAACCCCATGATCGCCGCCGGATGGGTCAGCGGTCTCGTCCAGGCCATCGTGAAGAAGCCGACGGTGCAGGATCTCGAGGACCTTCCGGAGGCGATCAACTCCGTTCGAGGTTTCTGGGCCAATCCGGTCAGTCGAATCCTGCTCGTCGTGGTCTTTTCGAACCTGGGAAGTATGTTGGGGACGTTCCTGGCCGGGAGCTGGATCGCCGCCCGGCTGTTCGGATAACACGGTCCGCGTCGCGGGTTCCTCGTTCCAGGTTCCAGGGTTCGGAGGTTTCGGGGTTTCAGGGATCAGCCGGTTCGAGTCGGGCGGGAACTCGGATTGACGCTGAATTCGCGTCCTGGGCGAGATTCGTTGGGACCCCGGCCGGGATACGCGCTATCAGCGCAATTCGCTGGCACTCCGGCCCGAATTCGCGTCCTGGGCGAGATTGGTTGGCCACTCGACCCGGGCTCGCCGGATGGGCGCGACGCTGGACGCCTGCACTGAGCGGAGGAATTCGCTGGCGTCCCCGACGTCAGTCGAGCTCGGCCAGGGCCTCGACCAGCCGGTCCACCTCTTCTCTGGTGGTGTACATCGACATGCCGACCCGTACCAGACCGCCGCGATCTGCCAGACCCAGCATCTCCACGGCGCGGGCGGCGTAGAAATCGCCGTCCCAGACCAGAAGGTCCTTCTCGGCAAGTTTGGCGGCCACTTCGCCGGGTGTGCGACCTTCGACGGTGAAGGAAATTGTGGGGGCCCTCCGGCCCGACTCGAAGTCGGGTCCGTAAAGGTGGATCGAAGACAGATTCCGGAGCTCCTCGTAGAAATGGCGGGCCAGTGACTGTTCGTGCCAGGTCACGCGTGCCATCCCGGAAGTTACCTGGCTACGCAGATTCTCTCCGCCTCCCAGCCCCGCGATGAACTTCACGGCCGCGCCGACCCCGGCAATGGCCGCGTGGTTCAGCGTTCCCGTCTCGATCCGGTAGGGAGGGACGCCTTCCTGAGTACGCAGCCGATCCGTATCGAACTGCGCCAGCAGGTTGGGGCGCGCATACAGGATTCCTACGTGGGGGCCGTAGAATTTGTAGGCCGAGCACAGGAGAAAGTCGATTCCGGCCTCCCGAACGTCGATGCTGAAATGGGGTGCATAGTGCACGGCGTCGACCAGCAGCAGGGCTCCTACCGCTCGACTCCAATGACGAATCCGGTCGAGGTCGTTGACCGTCCCCAGCGCGTTGGAAGCCCAACCCACCGCGACCAGGCGCGTCCGCTCGCCGATCTTCGAGGCGAAGTCGTCGTAGTCCAGGACCCCTTCGGGGAGCATGCGAACTTCCCGAACGGTCATCCCCATCTCGCGGAGGCGAAGCCAGGGCCCTCGGTTGGCTTCGTGATCGAGTTGGGTGATCAGAATCTCGTCGGTCGGCTGGAAGGCCCTTCCCAGAGCCCGGCTCAACATGAAGTTCAGGGTCGTCATGTTGGCCCCAAAGGAGATCGTCTCCGCTCCTTCGGCGTTCAGAAAGGCGGCGCAGTTTCGGCGGGCGCCTTCCAGCACCTCGTCGGACTCCCGGCTGGTGACGAACATTCCGTGCGTATTGGCATTGCAGGTCGCGTAGTAGTGGCTGACCGCATCGATCACCTGCTGCGGGACCTGGGATCCCCCGGGACCATCGAAATAGGCCAGTTTTCCTCTCGCCCCGGTACGCCCCAGGGAAGGGAAGTCATCCCGGCAGTGGGTCAATTCCGGAGGCGCAGTGGTAATCGCAGCTCGATCCTGATCGTGCATTCGGGTTTCCTTCAAAATTTCGACCACGTCGGACGTCCGCCGGCAAGGACTTGCCGGCTCGTCCGCCTACATGCTCCCACTCTTGGGGAGCGACTGCAGATGCTCGAGATATGCGGACAGATCACACAGCTGTCGGATGGTCATCCGGTCGGAGAAGTCCGTCATCCTGGAAGACCTGCCGCTCATGATGTTGGCATCTCCGGCGGTCTTGCCGTCGGGCGGCCGGGGCGTCGCGAACTCATGAGACGGCGCGATGATCGATTCCGCCAGGTAGGTCCGGGACTTCATTCCCTGGCCTGCACCGAGCGTCACATACGTCGGGGTGATGACAGTGGGCGCCGGATACTCCTCTCCCTTGACCTCGTGACAGGTGTAGCATTCGAACTGGGAGAAAACGGCCCGCCCGGCTTCGACATTTCCTTCCGGCAGAGAGACCGCCGTTTCGCTGTTGCTTCCGCCGCAGGCGATCAAGCCCGCCATGACACCGAGAAGAAGACAAAGAGTACTCCTCATCCCGTATCCTCCTTTCGGATCTCGAGTCCGCACTTCTCACGAAGGTGCTGATGAGAGATGCGGGCCGGTTCGCGTTTCTGAACGCTATTCTAATCGCCCGGTTCTCGAAAGTGGACAGGATTTCCGCTCGTCGTCTTCAATGCAGGGGATCGGGGAGGCGCCGCGTACGGCGCCTCGAGTACCGGGAACTTCCCTCCTGTCGGCTCAGGCGACTACGACCTTGTTTTGCTCCTTGTCCCAGAGCACGGGCCGCCCTTCGCGGAACGCGATGTTCGTCATATGCCCGACCGTCGCCGCCTGGCCTCCGAACTCGGCATCCTCGAGAGGCTGCTTGCGTTCGCGCACGCAGTTGAAGAAGTTCGCCATGTGCGCGCCCAGGTTGTCCCCTTCAACCTTGATGGTCTCGGGTTTGGCGCCGGAAGGCGTATTGCGGGGACGATTCGTCTGAGGATCGATATCGTGAGCCTCGTAATAGGCCAGCCGCGTCTTGGCCGGCCAGCCCAGGGTCGAGTACCAGTAGCTGTCACGAATGGGTTCGTTGTAGTAGGTGAAGGCCGTCCCGTTCTCCTGGAATTCAATGGTCCCCTCCGTCCCCATGATGCTCAAGAAAGGCGTCCGGTGGGCGGTATTGGCACTGGAGTTGAGAGACAGAACGAAACCCTTGTCGTATTCCACCAGCGCGGACAGGTGGTCGGGGACTTCCCGGTAGTCCTTCCAGTTGAGAATGCCGCCTGCGGAGGTGACCCGCTTCGGCACCCGGACGTCCATCAGCGTATGGGTCAGCGTGATCATGTGGACGAACAGATCGGTGGGCAAGCCTCCGGAGTAATCCCAGTACAGCCGCCACTGGAAGAAACGGTGCAGGTCGAAATCGTGCCAGGGTGTGTCTCCGATGAAGCGCTTCCAATCGACCGTCTTCTCGTTGGCGTCCGGCGGAATGGGGTAGTACCAGGCCCCGGTCGGAGTATTGCGCAGGATGGAGGCGCTCAAATAGGTGATGTTGCCGAGCTTGCCGGAGCGAATCATCTCGATGGCCTGCGCGTTGGCCGGGTTGCTCGCCTGCTGGCTGCCGACCTGGAGGATCCTTCCCGACTTCTTCACCCCGGCGACGAATTCGGCGGCGTCCTGCCAGCGGTGCGTCATCGGCTTCTCGATGTAGACATCCTTTCCCGCGGACAGGCTGTCCAGAACGACCTTCTTGTGCCAGTGGTCCGGGGTGGCGACGATGACGACATCGATATCCTTATTGGCGAGGATGTCCTCATAACGTCGGGTCACGCTGACGTTCGGATGGCCCAGTTCCTTGATCCCCTCGAGGTGACCGTCATAGAGGTCGCAGCAGGCACGGACATCAGCGTCTGCAATCGGCTCGACCGCTTTCAGCAGGAAGGGGCCGCGGATCCCGAAGCCGATGAAGCCGACACCGATCTTGTCATTGGCTCCCTGCACGGAAGCTCGCAGTGAGGATCCGGCCGAAACCGCCGTAATCCCTGCGCCGACGCCGGCTTGTTGGATGAATTGCCGCCGGGAAAGTGATTTGACGTTCATAGAAGTGGTCCTCCGCATCGATTGATTCTCGCAGCGAATGTCACGGATCAGGATCAGCTTCGTCCCGCAACCTGACGCCGCCGCACCGCCCGCTGCGGCGGAGACGACCCTCTTCCGATACGCTCGCCCGCGGGGCACCGATCACTTTAGCAATTCCGTAACACAGAGTCACCCTCCGAGTTTACAGACCCGCAAGCCCGCCGCATAATTCCCTGTGCTGGTTCGCCAAGAAAGGATGGTATCCTTACACGTTTGATCGTCACTGGGCACTCTTGGTAAGCTTCCGGTGACTTTTCGACCAGTCCGGAGGCGAATCTCCGAAGGCAGGGCCCAGGAGCTGGCTGCGCCGGTTGCCTTCAGTGCCGGGTTGGTGTGGGGACTCGACTGATGAAGATAGAGAGTATTGGCTACGCTCTCCCGAGCCGAAGGGTGAGCAACGAGCAATTGATCGCGGAGATTCTCGAGCGGAACAAGACACACCTGTCCAGCAACGAGCGCACGGCCTTCGAAGAGAAGCTGCAGCGCTTCTTCAGGATGTCGGGAACCCAGTTCCGCTTCCATCGCGAAAATGGTGAGAAGGCCCTGAACTTTGCCGTCCAAGCGGGCCGGTGCGCCCTCGAAAAAGCGGGCGTGGAGCCGGACGAGATCGACTTGCTCATCTATGCCGGTGTCGGACGGGGCTGGGTTGAACCGGCCACGGCGAACCTGTTTCAGAGTGAGCTCGGGCTGCGCTCGGCGACCTGCTTCGATGTGCTCGACGCCTGTGCCAGCTGGATCCGTAGCCTGTCCATCGCCCGCAGCTTTCTGGCGCAGAAGATGTACCGGCGAGTGATGATCCTCAACTGCGAGTTCAACTTCCGGGAATACGCCAACTTCGACATTCACAGTGCGGAGGATCTCGAGAACTCGTTTTCGGCGTTTACCATCGGCGAGGCGGCCACCGCTACCGTGGTTACGGCCAAGGAAGCCGATGACTCGGAGTTTACCTTCAAGACCTGGGGCGACAAGCACTCGCTGTGCAAGATTGCGCTGCCCAATGCCGGCGATTTCTCGCCCAACGGCGAGCGGCTGAAGCCCATGTCCTTCTTTACCGCTCCGGCGGAGCTCCTCTCTTTCACGGTGCGCAAGCTGGTGGCGCATTTCAAGGAAACCCAGAGCCTGGCGAGTCACGCGCACGATATCATCATCGGCCATGCGGTCAGCGTGGCGTCGACCATGAAGGCGGCCAAGTTGATGGGGCTCGATCCGACCCGCGTGTTCGAGACGCACGACCGATTCGGGAACACGGTCTCCGCGTCGCTGCCCCTGGGTCTGGCGGTCGCCGAGGATGAAGGCTTCCTCGAGCGTGGAATGAGGGTGCTTCTCGTCATGGGAAGTGCCGGTGTCACGACGGCACTGGCGTCTTTCGAATACTGAGCGGTCGTCACGGGATGCCCGTCGAAGCCAGACCGTCGTGTTCGAGCAGGATCGCCCTTCCGGAACGCATCCGTCCGCTTTACGCATTCGAATCGCACTTTCTCGATTTGGGCGGCATCTGTCTGCACTATCTCGATGAAGGCCTTGGGGAACCGGTGCTCCTCCTGCACGGCAATCCGTCCTGGTCCTTCATGTATCGGGATCTGATCCGGGCCCTCCGGACGGACCGGCGAGTCATCGCCCCCGATCATGTCGGCTGCGGCCTCTCGTCGAGACCATCCGAGGAGCGCTATACCTACACGCTCTCCCGGCGCCTCGCGGATCTGGAAACCCTGATCGATTCGCTCGACCTGCCGGGACCGTTGAGCCTGGTGCTTCATGACTGGGGCGGTCTGATCGGGATGGCCTTTGCGGTCCGTCACCCGGAGCGCATCGCGCGCATCGTGCTTCTGAACACAGCGGGCTTCCGGGTGCCCGACGGGGGCTCCCTGCATTGGACGATTCGATTCTGTCGACGATCGCGGATCGGGGCTTTCCTGATGACCTACTTCAATGCCTTTGCCCGTGGTGCCTGCCGTCTGGGGAGCGCCCGGGGCATGTCGGCCGCGGTGAGGGGAGGCTATCTCGCACCGTACCGGTCCGTGCGGGACCGGCTCGCGGTAACCCGGTTCGTCCAGGACATTCCTCTCCAATGCGGAGACCCGGCTTTCGAGATCGTGGATGAGACGGAGCGCGGTCTGGGACGGCTGCGGGACCGGCGGCTGATGATCTGCTGGGGCGACCGCGACTTCGTCTTCAATGAGGCGTTTCTGATGAAGTGGCTGGACTACTTCCCCGACGCCGACGTCCATCGCTTCTCCGAGGCGGGCCACTACGTTCTCGAAGATGCCGCAGACGATCTGATTCCACTCATCAAGGAGTTCCTCCGTGACGGGCCAAGCGGATCCGAACGAGTCGCATAGCATCGCTCGGCACCTGGAGGCGCGGGCCATCGACAGCCCCGGGCAGACGGCCCTCATCAGTCCGGGCGGAAGCCTCTCCTATGCCGAGCTCGACGAACAGAGCAACTGGTGTGCAGCCGGCCTGTCCGGCAGGGGCATCGGCCGCAAGACGCGGGTCGTCCTGATGGTGACGCCCGGACCCGAGATGGTGGTCGTGGCGTTCGCGCTGATCAAGCTGGGAGCGGTGCCCGTCCTGGTCGATCCCGGGATCGGTCGGCAACACCTGCGCCGATGCATCGACCAGGCCGAGCCGGAGGCCTTCATCGGCGTGCCGAAGGCGCTCTGGGCAGCTCGCCTGCTGGGTTGGGGGCGGAAATCGATCCGGCTGCGCGTCTGCACCCGCCGGGGCGGGCCCACGGGCGGCATCCGCCTGGGAACGGTGATCGAGGAGGGCCGGCGTGCCGGACGATTCCAGCCGATCCATCCGACGGCCGACGAGATGGCCGCCATCGTCTTTACGTCTGGAAGTACGGGGCCTCCAAAGGGCGTCGTCTACACCCACGGAATGTTCTCCGCCCAGGCCGAACTGCTGCGGAAGTCCTTCGACATTCAGGCCGGGGAGGTCGACCTCGCCACCTTCCCGCTCTTCGCTCTGTTCGACCCGGCCCTGCGCATGACGACGGTCTTTCCTCGCATGGACTTCACCCGGCCGGGTTCCGTCGATCCGGAGCGTATTACGCGTCTGATCGAAGAACTTGGGGTCACTCATATGTTCGGTTCGCCGGCCCTGCTGGATCGTGTCGGACGCTACGGAGAACGAAACCACCTGAAGTTCTCCTCCCTGCGCCGCGTGCTCTCGGCGGGAGCCCCCGTCGCGCCGGCGATCGCGCAGCGCTTCGCGGCGCTGCTCGCTCCCGAGGCGTCCCTGTTTACACCCTACGGCGCCACCGAAGCCCTGCCGGTTTGTTCGATCTCGCTGGCGGAACGCACCCGCCTTGGAGGCACGGAGGAAGGCAGGGGGGTGTGCATCGGACGGCCCCTTCCCGGAGTCTCGGTGGCGGCCATGGAGATCACGGATGCGCCCATCCCGCATTGGTCTGACGGTCTGAGAGTCCCCGACGGCAGTGTGGGCGAACTCGTGGTGTGGGGCGCGAACGTCTCGACCGCCTACTTCCGGCGACCGGACGCAGACAGGCTGGCCAAAGTCGCGGCCGATCCGGGCCCGATCCGGCATCGGATGGGGGACCTCGGATACTTCGATGCTGAAGGAAGGGTCTGGTTCTGCGGGCGAAAATCCCACCGCGTCCAAACCGGGCGCGGAACGCTTTTCAGTGTCTGCTGTGAGGGCGTGTTCAACGAGCATCCGGCGGTGTTCCGTTCGGCGCTGGTCGGAGTCGGATCGGCGCCCCGCCAGACCCCCGTCATCTGCGTCGAGTTGGAGGCCGAGGGGACGGCTCCTGCCCCGGAGGTTTTGAGCCGCGAACTCCGAGAGCTTGCGGTCCGCCATGAAATGACGAGGGAGATCGAACGCTTCCTGGTTCATCCTCGCTTTCCGGTCGACATTCGCCACAACGCCAAAATCGGAAGAGAATTGCTTGCCGTCTGGGCAAAGGAGCGACTCTCTTGAATGTTCTGGTGACAGGGGCGGGCGGATTTCTGGGTGGGGCGATCGCCCGTCGGCTCGTCGAACAGGGTGCGTCGGTGCGGTCCTTCTCTCGCCGTCGCTATCCCGCACTCGAACGACTGGGGATCGAGCAGAGACAAGGGGATCTTGGTGACGCCCAGGCGGTCCTCGATGCCGTCCGCGATGTGGAACTGGTGTTCCACGTCGCTGCCAAGGCCGGCATCTGGGGGCGTCGGCGGGACTTCTACCGGTCTAACGTCGAGGGCACGCGCAATGTCCTCGAGGCCTGTCGCCGGCGGGGAATCGGACGCCTTGTCTATACGAGCTCGCCGAGCGTCGTTTTCAACGGAGCGGACATGGAAGGCGTCGATGAATCGGTGCCCTATCCGGCAAGGTACAAGTCGGCCTATGCGGAAACCAAAGCGGTGGCCGAGCGCCTGGTGCTCTCCGCCAACGATCCTTCGCTGGCTACCGTGAGTCTGCGCCCCCATCTCATCTGGGGGCCGGGTGATACGAATCTAATCCCGGGAATCGTAGCCCGGGCCCGCCAGGGAGGGTTGCGGAGGATCGGCGGCGCTTCTAAGCGGGTCGACTTTACTTATATCGACAATGCGGCGGAGGCGCATCTGCGCGCGGCCGAACACCTCGCAGTCGGGAGCCCAGCCGCAGGCCGGGCCTATTTCATCTCCCAGGCGGAGCCCCTGCCGCTATGGGACTTCGTCAATCGGGTTCTGGCTTGCGCGGGCCTGCCGCCTGTCGAGGCGCAGGTCTCCCGACCGGTTGCGTATGCGGCCGGTGCCGTCTTCGAAGCCCTGTACCGTCTCCTGCCCCTGCCCGGCGAACCGCGCCTCACCCGCTTCCTGGTCGAAGAACTGGCGACGGCCCACTGGTTCGACATCTCTGCAGCCCGGCGGGATCTCTCCTACGAACCCCTGGTCAGCATGGAAGAGGGTTTCCGGCGCCTCCAGGCCAGCCCGTAGGACAAGCATCCCTGCTTGTCCAGACGCCCCGGCCCCGGCCACCGGCAAAGCCGAAAGCGTCGCCCCGTCCGTGCCGTCCGGGGGACCGCCGCGGTTATGGGAATCGTTGCCCCCCTGGACGACCTGGAAGGGCGTCCCACGCCGCCGTAGGACAAGCATCCCTGCTTGTCCAGACGCCCCGACCCCGGCCACCGGCAAAGCCGAAAGCGTCGCCCCATCCCTGCCGTCCGGGGGACCGCCGCGGTTATGGGAATCATTGCCCCCCTGGACGACCTGGAAGGGCGTCCCACGCCGCCGTAGGACAAGCATCCCTGCTTGTCCGGACGGACCCGGCCACCGGCAAAGCCGAAAGCGTCGCCGCATCCCTGCTTGTCCAGACGCCCCGACCCCGGCCACCGGCAAAGCCGAAGCGTCGCCCCATCCTGCCGTCCGGGGGACCGCCGCGGTTATGGGAATCATTGCCCCCTGGACGACCTGGAAGGGCGTCCTACTCTGCGTCCCACTCTGCGACCTGCATTTGCTGTTGCGTTCCCTCTTCCAAAGAGTTAAATTAACTGTCAATACTCCGATCTGTATTAGCAGGCGACGGAAGGGGATCCGCCGCCAGCGCACCGAAGGGGAAAAGGCCCTCCGGGCGAAGCCGGCCGAGTGAGGAAAGACATGAAGAAAACCGTGAATGACATCCTGCGACGAAAGGGGAACGACGTCTGGTCCGTGCGACCGGACCAGAGTATCTACGAAGCACTCCAGTTGATGGATGCAAAGAACATCGGTGCTGTGCTGGTCATGGAATCCGACAGCATAGCCGGGATCTTCTCCGAGCGCGACTATGCGCGCAAGGTGGTGCTGAAGGGCAAGGCCTCGCGACAGACCTCGGTTGGAGAAGCCATGTCGCGTCGGGTCAATTGCGTGAAGCCGGAAAACACGATCGAAGAATGCATGGCCCTGATGACGGACAAGCACGTTCGTCATCTGCCGGTTCTGGAGGAAGAAAAGGTCGTCGGTCTCGTTTCCATCGGAGATGTGGTTCAGGCCAAGATCTCCGAACAGGAGTTCATGATCGAACAGCTGGAGAGCTACATCACGGGTGTGCGGTAGGCCCGCCAGCCGGAATCGACGGGTGCAGCGAACGTCAGCGTATGCAAGGCTCGATGGGTGCCGGCCCACGTCCGGCCTTCTCCAGGTGCCCGGGACGAAAGGACGTCTCTCCCTGCGCTGACATCCCGGGCGGGCGCCCTGGCGTCGAAGGTAACTGTGGAGGGAGCAAGCTCGCTTCGGCTCTCGGTCTTCCGCGGACCATCAATCGCACCGCCCTTCGATCTGCTCAACGTCCGGGCAAAGTCCGGGCGAAAGTCGCAAGCGGTTGAGGATTCCCAGCCTCCCCCCCACCAGGCGGCAGCAACCTCCCGCAGTTCAAGAAAGTCCGCATCGCCGGAGATGGCATCCCGACACCGCGGTGGGGATCGACAATTCGAACCCTCGAAACCAGGAACCAGGAACTCGGAACTCTTCCGCTCGTTCCGCCAAATCGAAAATCGAAAATCGCAAATCTCAGAATCCCTCGGGAGGCCGGCTTGCCCGCCCGTGACCGTGTGGATAGAATGCGCGACGGCAGCCTCGGAGTTATTCGACAGGAGCGTGATCCGATGAGTGAAACGACCGGGACCTACAGTCGAACGGAAGAAATCATTGCGGCGGACACGTTGTACGGCGCCCGCAATTACGCCCCCTTGCCCGTGGTTCTCGAGCGCGGACAGGGCGTCTTCGTCTGGGATGTCGAGGGGCGGCGGTACTTCGACATGCTCAGTGCTTACAGCGCCCTCAACCAGGGGCACTGCCATCCTCGCATCGTCGCCGCGGCGCGGGAGCAGATGTCGCGGCTGACGCTGACCTCCCGGGCCTTCCACAACGATGTCATGCACCACTTTCTGAAGAAGGTCTGCGCGCTCAGCGGCTTCGAGAAGGTCCTGCCCATGAACTCGGGGGCCGAAGCCGTCGAAACGGCGATCAAGGCCATGCGAAAGTGGGGGTATCGGAGGAAGGGCATCGAGGACGGCAAGGCGGAGATCATCGTCTGCGAGGACAACTTCCACGGGCGAACGACCACGATCGTCGGCTTTTCGACGGATCCGGATGCGTACCTGGGTTTTGGTCCTCCGACGCCCGGATTTACCATCGTGCCCTATAACGACCCCGAGGCACTCGAACGTGCAATCACCCCCCAGACCTGCGGATTTCTTGTCGAGCCGATTCAGGGTGAAGCGGGTGTTCGGGTCCCCACTCCGGGGTACCTGCGGGATGTGAGGGAGATCTGCAGCCGACACGAGGTGATCTTCTGCGCCGACGAGATCCAGACGGGTCTGGGCCGAACCGGCCGGCTCTTCTGCTTCGAGCATGAGGATATCCGTCCCGACATGGTGATCATGGGCAAGGCGCTGTCGGGCGGTCTCTACCCCGTGTCGGCTGTCGCCTGTGACGACTGGATCATGGGAGTCTTCGAGCCCGGAACTCACGGGAGCACTTATGGGGGGAACCCTCTGGCCTGCGCCATCGGCATCGCGGCTCTGGACGTTATCGTGGAGGAAGGTCTTCCGGAGCGGGCGGCGGAGTTGGGTGGCTACTTCCTTTCGAAGCTGCGCGGCCTCGAACACCGGCTGCTGAAGGAAGTGCGCGGATTGGGTCTACTGATGGCCATCGAATTCACCGAGCCCGTGGCCAAATCTTTCTGCAAGAAGCTGAAGGAAAAGGGCATACTGGCCAAGGATACTCACGCGGTGACGGTGCGCTTCGCACCTCCGCTGGTGATCAGCCAGGGTCAGATCGATGAAGCCGTGGAGCTGATCCGCGAAACCCTGGCCACCTTTGCCTGATCGGGATGGGGGCCGGGAGGCAGCCGGGCCCAGAAAGGAAATCTCCGTGAACTTCCGCAACCGGCACTTTCTGACACTGAAGGACTTCTCTTCCGACGAGATTCTGGCCATCCTCGACTTTGCCCACGAGGTGAAGCGGCGTCAAAAGGCCGGGGAATCGTTCCGGCCCATGCAGGGCAAGATGATGGCCATGATCTTCCAGAAGCCCTCGCTTCGGACCCGGGTCTCCTTCGAGACCGGCATGTACCAGCTGGGCGGGAGTGCGCTGTATTTGGGACCCTCCGACATCGGTCTCGGTGCCCGGGAATCCGTCGAGGACATCGCCAAGGTGCTCTGCCGGCAGGTGGACATCATCATGGCCAGGGTCTTCGCTCATTCCATCGTCGAAGACCTGTCCCGCTTTTCCTCGGTGCCGGTCATCAACGGCCTCAGCGACTGGACCCATCCCTGTCAGGTACTGGCCGATTTCCAGACCATCCAGGAACGGGGCAAGGAACTCAGGGGGCTGAAGCTGGTGTATGTGGGAGACGGAAACAACGTGGCCAATTCGCTGATCTTCGGCGGGGTGGCCCTGGGAGCTCATATCGTGACAGCTTCGCCGGCTGGCTACCAGGTCTCCGGGGAAGTCCAGGACTGGGCGCGGACCGTGTCGACCCAATCGGGCGGCTCCCTCACAGTGACCGACAACGTGGAGCAGGCCGCGCAGGATGCCGATGTCCTCTATACGGACGTCTGGGCGAGCATGGGACAGGAGTCCGAGGCCGAGGCGCGGCGGCAGGCCTTCCGCGGCTACCAGATCAACGCGCGGCTGCTCGAGTTGGCCAAAGCGGACGCCGTCGTCCTCCACTGCCTGCCGGCCCATTACGACGAAGAGATTACCCGGGAAGCGGTCGACGCTCCGCAGTCGGCGATCTTCGATGAGGCGGAGAACCGTCTGCATGCCCAGAAGGCCCTCATCGCCCTGCTCGCCGGGAATCTGTAGGACAGCTCCGGTCCTGTCCCCGGGGCCGGGACTGCAAGGCTTGGAGGTGTCCCGCGCGGGAATCGTTCCGCGGCTCGCACTTCGCACTTCGGACTTTCCCCTCCGACGGTGACCCTTCCGGGTCTCGGGAGAATGGGACGCCGGAGAACGGGCTCCTGGTTCCTTGGTTGTGGGTCGGGAACCAGAAACCAGGAACTAGAAACTAGAAACTAGGAATGGAACTAGAAACTAACTGCGCACGATCGTGGTTCCCGCGCGCCCGGCAAGGGCCTCGGCAATCCGGTCGGGAGCGGCGATAATGACCCGTTCGCCGCCGCCCCGCAGGAAGTCGATGGAGGCCTCGATTTTGGGACCCATCGAACCCGGCGGGAAATGGCCTTCAGCGAGATAGCGTTCCGCTTCGGGCAGGGTCAGGCGATCCAGGTTGACCTGGTCGGGCTTATTGAAATTGAGGGCCACCTTGCGGATATCGGTTGCGATGATCAGCGTGTCGGCGCCGACCGTTCGTCCGATGAGGCTGGCCGTCAGGTCTTTGTCGACCACGACATCGAGGCCCTCGAAGTCTCCATTCTCCTCGACGATGACGGGGATTCCCCCTCCGCCTCCGGCGATGACGATGATGCCTGCATCGACGAGCATGCGCAGCGTCCGGTGCTCGACGATCTTGGTCGGTCGCGGTGAGGGAACCACCAGCCGCCACCCGCGTCCGGCATCTTCCTTCATCACCCAGCCCTTCTCCCGGATCAGCGCGGCAGCCTCTTCGGGGCTGAAAAAGCGCCCGATGGGTTTGGTGGGAATCTTGAGGCGGGGGTCGTCCCGGTCGCACACGACCTGTGTCAGGATCGTCACGACCGGCTTCTTGAGCTTGTGCTTCCAGAGCACGTTCTGCAGGCACTGCTCGATCATGTAGCCCATGCCGCCCTCGGTATCGGCGACCAGTACGCCCAGAGGCAATTCGGGGACCTCCCGGGATGCCGACTGGGAGCGCACCAGTTCGTGGCCGACCTGGGGGCCGTTGCCATGAACGATTAGCAGTCCACTGCCTTCCTCAACCAACGGCACGACCCCGTCGAGAACCTGTCGCGTATTGGCAAACTGGGTATGGATGTTTCCGTATTGATTCTTGCGAATGATGGCGTTGCCGCCGAAGGCGAGCACCGCCAATCTCCGCTTCTTCGAGCCGTCCTGCACGGTTCCGTCCTCCGGTTGCGTGGAGCCCACAGTATATATGGGCCCTTGTTTGGCCACAATTGGCGGGTTGGACTGGTCGGCGCAGGTTGGGGAGGTTAGAGTATGGGGTGTAGCCGCCGGGGAGGGTGTTCGACCGAGCCCCTGCGAGGAGGGGTGAGTGAGACTCAGGAATCCAGGCGCTGATCTGTACGTTCCGGATGGGGCTGGCCTGCCGGCCGCACTCGAGCGTACGACCCATCTGTGCATCGGGGCGCATCCGGACGACATCGAGATCATGGCCTATCACGGGATCTCGGCTTGTTTCGGACGATCGGACCGATGGATGTGTGGCGTGACCGTCACGGATGGGGCCGGGAGTTCCCGCGTCGGTCCCTACGCCAAGCTGAAGGACCACGAAATGTGCCAGGTGCGCCGCAATGAACAGCGAAAGGCCGCCCACGCCGGCGAATATGGCGCTCAGTTTCAGCTGGGGTATGCGACCGAAGCGGTCCGGTCGTCCCAGCGCGCGGCCGTTGTCGAGGATCTCACCCAGATTCTGGAGGCCACGCGACCCCGGGTCGTGTACCTCCACAATCCGGCGGACAAACATGACACGCATGTGGCGACGCTGATGTGTTCACTGAAAGCCTTGCGCAAACTGTCGCCGGCCCATCAGCCCGACGAGCTTTACGGCTGCGAGGTCTGGCGGGGTCTGGACTGGCTGCTGGATGTGGACAAGGTGGCCTTGCCCGTTTCTGGCTCACCGAACCTGGCCGCCGGCCTGGTTGGACTGTTCGATTCCCAGATCTCCGGTGGGAAACGCTATGATCTGGCGACTGCCGGCCGACGCCTGGCCAACGCCACCTATTTCGAGGCTCACGAGCCGGATGAGGAGACTGCCGTGACGTATGCGATCGATCTCAAACCTCTGCTCGAGAACCCCAAGCTGACCGTGACCGAGTTCACGCTTTCCTTCCTGGACCGCCTCTGCGAGGACGTTCGGGATCGCCTCTCCCGGTTCACGTAGCTGCCCGGCACGATGAAGCCGATCGAGAACCGGGCCGTCCCCAGGCCCTGAGGACGCGCAAAACCAAGCGATACAAGGAGAGACTGCGATGGCGAAAGCCAAGAACGTGCTGATCATGGGTGCTGCCGGCAGGGATTTTCATAATTTCAACGTTCACTTCCGGGGCAACCGCGAGGAGCGAGTGGTGGCCTTTACGGCCTTCCAGATTCCCAACATATCGGGGCGGACCTACCCGCCGTCGCTGGCCGGAGACCTCTATCCGGACGGCATCCCCATCTTCGAAGAGAGCGAGCTCCCGAGATTGATCGATGAGTTGGAGGTCGATGAGGTCGTCTTTGCGTACAGCGACGTGGCCCACGAACAGGTGATGCACCGGGCCTCGCTGGTCAATGCCTGCGGAGCCGATTTTCGACTCATGGGCACCCGCTCGACGCAGCTCAAATCCAGCAAGCCCGTGATCTCCGTGGGAGCCATCCGCACGGGCTGCGGCAAGAGCCAGACCTCGCGCAGGGTGGCCGAACTTCTGCACGCCCGGGGGAAGTCGACGGTCCTGATCCGCCACCCCATGCCCTACGGTGACCTCGCGGAGCAGGCTTGTCAGAGGTTTGCCACGCTGGCGGATCTCGACCGCTACGACTGCACGATCGAGGAGCGGGAGGAATACGAAGCGCCCATCAACAAGGGATTCGTGGTCTACGCCGGCGTCGACTACGGGCGCATTCTGGCCGAAGCCGAGCGCGAGGCGGAGGTCATCCTCTGGGACGGAGGCAATAACGACATCCCCTTCTACAAATCGGATCTGCACATCGTGCTGGTCGATCCCCTTCGCCCCGGCCACGAATACCGCTATTACCCCGGCGAGACCAATCTGCGTCTGGCCGACGTCGTCCTGATGTCGAAGATCGGCAGCGCCGATCGGGAGAACATTCAGAAGGTTCGCGAGAGCGTGCATCGGCTCAACCCGGACGCCGAACTGATCGAAGCCGATTCGGTGGTGACGGTACAGAAGCCGGAGAGCATTCGCGGCAAACGGGTGCTCGTGGTCGAGGATGGTCCGACTCTGACACATGGCGAGATGACCTATGGCGCCGGCTTCGTGGCCGCCAGCGCCCACGGGGCCGCCAGCATCGTGGATCCCCGTCCTTTCGCCGTGGGCTCGATCAAGGAAACCTTTGCCAAGTATCCCCACGTTCACCAGGTCCTGCCCGCCATGGGCTACGGCGAGGAGCAGGTCCGGGAACTCGAGGAGACGATCAATGCCGTGCCTTGCGATCTCGTTCTGGTCGGGACTCCCTTCGATCTCGGCCGGCTGATCAAGTCGGACAAGCCGCTGCTGCGGGTGACCTACGAACTGGACGAGGTCGGAACGAAGGCGCTGGCGAGAATCCTGGACGGATTCCTGAAGTAGGCCGAGGAAGTCCGTCTGTCGGAACGGCACGATACCCGGAAGTTCCAGGGGTTCTTCCGGGAATCCTCCCCCTGTCAGGCTATTCCAGGCCGGCCTGCCGCCTCAGCGAGCCGCGCAATTCCTCCGCGGAACCTTGGAGGAGGTTGCGCAACACGGCGACTTCAGCCGTCATGGCCGTGCGGAGTGCCGGCTCCACATCCGGCGCAAACAAGGGGGAGTGGTTGGACGGCAATGTCTTCCCCGCCGCTTGTGCCTTGGCAAAAGCCTGCGGGTCGGCCCCGCCGAGGAAGAAGTAGAAGGACGGAATTCCCGCCTCGATGAAGCAGGAGTAGTCCTCGGAGGCCATCACCGGCTCCGTCGTAACCACCTGATTGTCTCCCAGCGCGGACTCGAGGACATGCGAAAGCCGTTCCGCCAGCACCGGGTCGTCATAGAGCGCGTCGGTCGATTCGTATTTTTCGATATCCGGCGGCCGCGGCGCTCCGGCGGCCTCGGCCTCGCCCCTCGCAATGCGTTCGATCGCGGACAGCACCTGCTCGCGGACTTCGGGCTTGTAGGTACGAACCGTCAGGCCAAGCTGAGCATCGTCGGGAATGATGTTGTTCTTCAAGCCTGCGTGGAGGTAGCCGACCGTGACGACGGCAGCCTCGCCGGGTTTCACCTCGCGGGCGACGATGGTCTGCAGGGCCAGCACGATCCGTGAGGCCATGACGATCGGATCGATGGTGCTTTCCGGGGCCGAGCCGTGCCCGCCCTTCCCGTAGACGGTGATGCGCAGGGAATCGGCGCTGGCAAAGCGGTACCTGGAACCGACTCCGACGGTACCTGCGGGCAGATCATTGCCGACATGGAGCGCGACGCCGGCATCGGGCCGTGGGAAGCGCGTCAGCAGGCCGTCATCGAGCATCCTCCGTGCACCCGTGATCGTCTCCTCGGCGGGCTGGCCGATGAGCACCAGAGTCCCCTGCCAGGTGTCTTTCGACCCGGCCATGACCGCGGCCGTGCCCACCAGGGCCGCCATGTGCAGATCGTGTCCGCAGGCGTGCATGACGGGCACCTCGGCTCCCGACGGATCCTCGGCCCGGACGGTGCTGGCATAGGGCAGGCCGGTCTTCTCCTCGACCGGCAGAGCGTCGAGTTCGGTGCGCAGCATGATGGTGGGCCCGGGACCGTTCTTCAGGACGGCCACGATTCCCGTCCCGCCGACGTGCTCGGTGACGTCGTAGCCGAGCGAACGCAGACGTGCGGCGAGCGTGCTGGCCGTCCGCATCTCCTGCGACGACAGTTCCGGATGCCGATGCAGATCGAGGTACAGAGAATATGCGTCGGGGTACACGGCATCGAGCTCCCGTGCCGCGCCGGCCGACTGCACGCCCGAAGGGGCGCCGAGCAATGCAAGGAGAGAGAGTGAGATGACTGTCATAGTGACCGGATGATAGTGCGGTTGAGGATCTCCGGCAACCGCCTCGTGGCGGCGAACCCGTCAGAACGCGAGCGTCAGCGAGTCGCCACGTTACGGGTGCGGAGTTGGCGGTGACTGGACCACCACGGCGGGATGCCCGCAGGCAATTGCAGCCAGGCAGCATCACGTCGGTCTGCGGAACCCTCCGACCGGCCGAGGGTCACTCGAAACCCCTGCCGATGATTTGTTCGGGGAACAGGTAGGACTTGCGAGCGCAATTGTTCTAAAATCACCCCTGCGCCGGAGTGGCGGAATTGGCAGACGCACCGGACTCAAAATCCGGCGGGTGGCGACACTCGTGGGGGTTCAAGTCCCCCCTCCGGCACTTCTCCGAAGGGCCAAGGGTCCTAAGGCACCAGGGTCGCAAATCCCAAGTTGCCCCGATCGCACTTCGCCATTCGCACCTCGCACTTCAGGGTTCATCGTTCCCGCTTTTTCCGTAGGGATTCTCGCGATCAGTCAATGTTTTTCGACACAACACAGAAATATGAGATACCCTTCGACAGAACTCACTGGATTACGACATCTTCCGATGTTATTACGGCCGACCTCTATCGTTTCGTCGACTGTACCGCCGAGGCCGAGTTCCTCTACTCCTGTGTCGCGCGGACGGTCGAGCGGGATCTGCCCCGCGAGATCGACTATCTGCGCCGTCACGACGAAGCCATGCGACGCTTCATGGACACAGTCGAGATGCCCGATCGCCTTGCCGAGGACCTTTTGATGTTCATTCGTCAAAACAGCGGGAGGTTGCCGAAGAGTAGACGAGCCGGTGAATTCGCGAAGCTGCGGGACGATGAAGTGCCGATGCTGGAAGGCATCGTCCGCGACGCCTTCGCTGGCTTCGAGGAGAGCTGACGCCCTCGCTCTGCACTCGCGGGGATTCCGACTCTGTCTGAATCCGCTTCGACTCGCACAAGTTGCGACTTGGAAGTCTGCCCAGTCTCGGCCTCGGAATTTCGTCCCAGACCTGACCTGAAATCCTGTATTGGTGGGTACTTACGATTGAATTACGTGCGTGTCACCTATTTTGCGGCTTTGGAGCGTTGGGTCCAACGGGGCAGATCGGCTTTCAGGATCAGTGCCGGATACCAGAGAATCATGTTGATCAAGGTCTGCTTGGGATCGGACTCCTGAATCAAGGGGGGGGACCGGTCGTTGCGACACCGCCACTCTTCGGAGATTCGGGCTCAGCTGAGGCAGTGAACAACGTCCGGGTTGCGGCATACGAAAAGACTTGTGGAGCGTGCAGGTGCACACGCAAGGAAATCCAAGTGCCGATCTTAGCGCAACCGCTCTGCCACTTCCAGGGGAGAACGAACAGCCGGAACATGGCATAATCGTGCAGAAATCGGCGGGGCGAGCGGAGCTCCCCTCCGACAAGTGCAGCCAACCGGAGAGAAAGGAGTTCTGTCTTGGCGATGAAGGTCTTGATCGTTACAGGCGATGCCGGCGAGAGCTATGAGGCGCTGTATGCCGTCCACCGCTTTCGGGAGGCGGGCTACACACCGGTCGTCGCGGCTCCGAGCAAGCGAAGGCTCCATCTGGTCATGCACGACTTTGAACCCGGCTGGGACACGTACGTCGAACGTCCGGGCTATGGGCTGGAGTCGGATCTGACGTTCGAAGAAGTAATGGTATCCGACTATGCTGCGATCCTGGTTCTGGGAGGCCGGGCGCCGGAATACCTGCGCAACGACCCGAAGCTGCTCGAGATCGTGCGGGCGTTCGAGGCAGCCGGCAAGTGGGTGTTCTCCATCTGCCACGGGATCCAGGTATTGATCGCGGCGGGCCTGGTCCAGGGGCGGCATCTGACCTGCTATGAGAATGTCCGCAACGAGCTGGAGCTGGCGGGCGGGACATTCGGGACACCGGAAGCGGTGCGTGACGGGAAGATCGTCACGGGTCAGACCTGGCAGTCCCATCCCGAGTTCTATCGGGAAGTCTTCAACTGCCTTCAGTCGGACTAGAATTCATGCCGCTGGATCCTGAGGTGCGAGAACTCCTCGACCGTCTCCAGGCTGCGGACCCGCGTCCGCGTAGTGCTCTCACGATTGCGGAGACGCGCGAGAAATATCTCCAGTCACGGGTGCTGTCCGGCGAGCCTCGGGCGCTGGCGAGGGTGGAAGACCGGACGCTTCCAGGTCCGGTCGCCCCGATTCCGATTCGGTTCTATGCGTCCGTCGCCGACGCGACGCTTCCCGCTCTGGTCTATCTCCACGGCGGAAGGTTCATCAGCGGCGACCTGGAGACCCACGATCCGGTGTGTCGCGAATTGGCTGTCCGATCCGGATGTGCCGTGGTCGCCGTGGACTACCGCCTCGCGCCGGAGCACCGCTTTCCTGCCGCTCTCGATGATGCCTACGCAGCCGCGATGTGGGTGTCGAAGAACGGCGCCGCGCTGGGCATCGACACGGAACGTGTGGGGGTGGGAGGAGACAGCGTCGGGGCGAATCTGGCCGCCGCAGTGACCCTCCTCGATCGAGACCTGGCGGGAGGCACGCTCCGATGTCAGGTTCTCGTTTATCCGATGCTCGACGCGACCTGCAGTCTCGAGAGCCATCGGACGTTTGCGACGGGTTTCGGGCCTGGCAGCGAGGACATGATGAGGGGATGGCGCGAGTACCTGGGAGACGCCGTCGATCCGCACCACCCGCTGGCTTCTCCCCTTTTCGCCGAAAGCTTGCGAGGCCTGCCTCCGGCATTGGTCCTGACGGCGGAATACGACTCACTGCGGGATGAAGGAGAAGCCTACGCTCGCCGTTTGAAACGGGCTCGAGTCCCGGTCGTCAGCACGCGATACGAGGGCACCATCCATGGGTTCTTCCAGATGGCGGGAGTCCTGGAGTCGGGTCGCCGGGCTCTGGACGAAGTAGCGGAGTTTCTTCGGAGCAACTTGCAGCCTTAAATGCCTGGTCACCAGACCGGTCCTAATGCCAGAGTGGGGTTGTGCAAGCGAAGAGAGGAGGGATCAGCGCGACTTCGCCGCTCGGGGTCTGTCAGAGCTCCTCGATGCTTTGAATGAGCTGATCGATGACCTCGCGATCGGTTCTGGGATTGAAGAAGACCGCCTTCCAGGCCGGCAGGGCGATCCCGTGCGGCGTGTACCCCATGGAAGTGGTGAAGCTGAGATGGGCGTCCTTCTTCGGGTCGGCCGTGGTCCGCCGCTTGTCGAAGAGATGTCGGATTTCCTTGAAATACCGCTTGTAGTCGTGTTCGGACAGTTCGCCTGCTTCCAGTCGGCGCAGGATCTCGCCGGCGTTGCGCCCTTTGGGGAGGACCCACCAGACGACGTTGGTGCCGACCGTGTCGAGGTTGAGGACCTTGCAGTAGTCGAGGGCTTCGAGACGCTGCTTGAGGTACAGGGTCAGCTCGAGCGCATGTGCCACCAGGACCTGAAAGCCGGTGAGTCCGATTCCGTTCAGGCTCGCCATCACGGAGTAAGGGCCGATGGCGGGTCGCGAGCATTCCAGCGTGAACAGGGCCGGATCCCGACGGTACTCGGCTTCGGCGAAGTAAGGAATCTCCTCCTTGCTTCGGAACAGATGCACGAGATCGTTGCGGTGGTTGACCACGAAGGCGCTGGCCGGATAGTGGCCCCAACCCATCTTGTGGAAGTCAATCGTCACCGAGTCGGCGTAGCGCAACGTCCGGCACCAGGTCCTGGCCTGGTCGATCAGGGGAAGGACTTCCGGAGCGAAGCCGAAGGGGTTGGACTTGGTGTCGTATTCCATGAGGAAACAGAGTGTCCAACCCACGGCAGCATCGGCATGGATCTGAGGAAGGGGCATGCCGTACTGTGCGGCCTTCTCCTCGGCCGTCCGCCGGACACCCTCGACGTCATCGACGCCGAAGGCATCGGTGCTGCCGAAGGTCGAAATGATGAAGGCCACTTTCACGCCGGAGCCGTACAGCTCGTCCAACTTGTCGGCCAATAGATCCAGCCGGATCGCACAATTCTTGTCGGTTGGAATCGCGTGCAGGTTGTCGGTGCCCAGACCCAGCCAGCTGGCCAGCGTGGTATTCGAGTAGTGGGCGGCCCTGGACACGATCCCCGCCAACTGCTCCCCTCCCAGCCCGGCCCGCAAGGCCATCGGATACACCTTCTCGATTCCGATCTTGCCGGCATAGAGGTTGGAGATCGTTCCCCCCGCGGTGAAGACCCCCCAGGGCGATTCGATGTGGTAGAAGAGCAGATTCGCCAGGGACGTGATGGCTTTCACCTCCAGCTCGTTCGAGCGCTGGCTGTAGGTATCCACACAGAGATTGGGGTTCTTGAGCAGACAGGCCAGGACTCCCACGAGCGATGCGAAATTCGCCGGCCCCTTCACGTTCTCGAGGTGCAGCTTGGAATACCAGCCGTCCGTTCCCCAGAAGAAGGGGAAGACGGCGTCGCGCGCATCCTTCAGATTTCCCGGCAGGGTGTTGATCTCCGGGTTGGCTTGAGCTGTCTCGTAGTTCTGCGACATGGTCTTGGCCGGAGGGACGCTCTCCTCGGCCTCCATGGCGCTGAGCAGCTCCTCGAAAATGCGCAGCAGTTCGGCTTTGTCGCAGGAGAAGAAGATCTCGTTCAAACGCTTCAGATCCGGCTTCTGCATAGACTCCTCGCCTTTTCTGTGCGACCGTGTGATTCTCGGCCAGAGTATCAGAGTCGCCATCCAGCGCAAAGCCCGGCCGATTCACGGTGGCGGCTCACCTCGACCTCTGGCACCGGCAGGGGGAAGAAGGCAGATGAATCTGACGGTCAAGCAGAAACTGGGACTCGGCAGTGTGTTGACAGTCGTGGGCGCCTTTGGAATCGTGGGCGTCCCGCTCCTGGGATGGAGTGAGACCGGGGGAGCGTGGGATTTCCTGGGCGGCTTCCTGTGCGGGATTGCGGTGGGTGCCGGGGCCGTACTGTGTGTTGTCGGCCTGATCGAGCTTCGGTCGGCCTGAGTCAGTTGCGCAAGACTCGATCCGACCAGACCAGGGCCTCACGATAGAGGGCAGGAAGCGCCTGCTCGCTGAGATTGGCCTGGCGGCACAAAGGTTCGAGGCGACGCCAATCCCCTCGCTCGTAGGATGTAGCCAGATCAAGCAGGTTGCGAAGGGTGCTGCTCTCTCCGCACAGGGCCGATTTCAGCTCGGAGGAAATCGGCAGCGGAGCGAGAGCCAACTCCATGGGAACGTCCAGCATGGCGTCCAGCGTGGAAAGGGCGCCCAGCAGGAAATGCTCCAACTCCGAATGCGCCCGGTCCACCGCATCCCCGGCCAACTCGCAGAAGCGCCCCCGACAGCTCGAGGTCACGGCCAGCTCGTAGGGTTTGTCCCGGGTCATCTCCGCCAGGGCCACCAGAGAAACCCAGCGTCGAATGTTGTTCTCTCCCAGCAGCACCAGGGCGTGCTTGATGGACTGGACACGCCCTGCCCAGGGGAAGGCCGCGGCATTGATGTATTTGAGGAGCTTGGCCGTCAGGGCGACGTCGCTCTTGATGATTTCTTCCATGCGTTTGTAGTTGATGGCGGGGTCCTGGAAGATCTGGAGCAGTTTGAGGTGTGCGATCTTGGATTCGGGAATGCGGGTGCTTTGCAGTACTTCCGGCGTGCTGAAGAAGTAGCCCTGGAACAGGTCGAAACCCTGAAGTCTGGCGTCCGCCAGTTGACCGTGATTCTCGACTTTCTCGGCGAGCAGCGTCAGGTTGTGGCCCTGATTCGAGCGAACGGCGCGGACAATTTCGCTCATCCGGTTTTTCTCGAGCCCGAGAAAATCGATCTTGACGATGTCGACCAGCGGAATCAGGGGACCGAAGGCCGAGTTGCCGGTGAAATCGTCGATGGCAAAGCGGTAGCCCTTCCGTTTCAGGTCACGCACACTTTGCAGAATCTCCTCGTCCGGAACGACATCCTCGAGGATCTCGATCACGACTTGATCGGGCGGCATCGTCTGGGGGGTGCCGTCCAGCAGCAATTCCCGGCCGAAGTTGATGAAAGCGGGCATTCCCGCGGTTAGCTGCTCGAGACCGATGTCCAGATAGCTCGCGGACAAGACATGTCCCGTCGCAGCGCGGCCGTCGGAAACGCGGGCAACGTTCTCCAGGCTCTTACGAAAAAGCAGTTCGTACCCTTGCACCCGGCGCGAGCGATCGAAGATCGGCTGGCGGGCCACGAAGATCTCGTTGTCGGACATAATCGTTGGGCTCCGGTTCCGGAGACTGTGCCTCCTAGTCTCATAGTCTCAGATCGGCGAGATCCAATCAGCACATGAAGTTTTTCTGTTGGGAATTAAACAGCCGGCACGTCTCAACTATGCCGATCGGAAGTGAGCGGTCCGGGATCTTCGCGAGTGGAATTCGCGCCGACTGCGAAGAGCCTGGTGATTCGAGTGCCGTCACTCTCCGGTCATCCCCAATCTCGCACTCTGATAAAGAGGCTTGCCTGGCCATGACCTCTTCCGGCGACTGAAGGCCCGCCGGAGAGGTGAACGGATTTCCATCCCTGTTACATCCAATGTCGTGTTATGTTGCCGGAGCCGTCGCATTCGGTCCGGCGGAAGTCCGCCGGAATCCGCGACACATGCCGGCTCGATGGGAGGGAGCGGCCGATGGATCGGAAAGAGTTCTTCGAGAAGTCGCTGAAGTTCGGGCTCTGTTCGGGAGCCCTTGTGGTGCTTGGGGGGACCGAATCGTCCGTTACGGCGCAGACTCCGCCGGAGGAACTGGCCCGGGTGACCCGCGAGAAGGAATTCATCCAGAACTGGTTGATCGATCTTCTGGATACCATGGAAACGGAACTCGACCGGGAATCGGCCGAGAAGTTGTTGGCAGGTTGTGGCCGGGGCTGTTTCCGACGCCACGAATTCAAGCAGAAGATCGCCGAGCGGGGAAAGGGGGACGTCGACAAGCTGATCGAAGCCTATAAACAGAACTTCGAAGTCTGGCGAGAGGGAGAGACGGTCCACATCCGTTACGGTGAGGTCTCCAACCAGTGCTACTGTCCGGCGGCGAACTATCGCACCTCGAAACCCCAGGACATTCACTGCGAGTGCACCCGCTCAACCCATCAAACGATCTTTGAAACCGCTCTGGGGCGATCCATCCGAGTCGAGATTGTCGAATCCCTGCGCCGTGGTGGGAAGACGTGTCACTTTCGGGCTCATCTTGCCTGAGCTCCGATCGGAGGGAAATGGGCTGCTCCGGCCTTCACGGGAGGCGGCCATCTGTTCCGTGACGACCTTGCGAGGGCCTGTTCCCGGACATGCCGCGTCTGGCTTCCAGAATCGCGCACGCCGGCATCCGCGGCAGACCCGCAGCATTTGACGCGGGAGGGTCCGAGAAGTTACGCTCCTGCTCAAATCCAGAGCATTCTCCCGGAGTGGAACCATGAAGTATGAGAAGAGCCTTTGTGCGGTCTTGTGTCTCGGTGTGTTTCTGACGGCCTTCCCGGCCCTGGCCGCCGGGAACGACGAGCAACAGATTCGGGCATTGACTGCCGAATTCTGCGCCGCCATCGTCAAAGGGGATCTCTCCATCCTGGATCGCGTCTTCGATCCGAGTCCGACCAACGTGTTCTACGACATCAATGAAGGCCCGCTGGTGGGTCTCGACCGTCTGAAGAGAGTCTGGGGGGCCGCGACCCGAAACGGACGCCTGGTCCGCTTCGAGTTCGGAGACGATCTCCGCATCGATCTGGACGGTGAGCGGGCCCTCGAAACCGGATCGTGGACTCAGGAGCAAAGCGCGCCGGACGGGACGTCGCGAGAGATCCACGGACGCGCCACGATTCTGTGGCGCAAAACCGGCGATGGCTGGAGGGTCTACCACTACCACGCGTCCATCACGCCTCGTCGCCAGCGCTGATTTCCCGGAGCGGAGTCCCGGGCACTCCATTGCGTGTGGGGCATTTCGCGCAGCCTCCGTCGGGGGGAGGGCCGTTCGGCGCACCCGGGGCCTGCCCCGGACTGTATTCTTGTGTATCAAAGCGGTACCATCTTCTCGGAATGGTTCTTGCTTTCCAGGGAATTCGGGGCTTGTGCGTCGAGACGCATCCCGGTTTTTCGGATCAGATCCGGTGGGATGAGGGTCCGACTCGTATCGACACCATCGACATGCCAACGGACCGGGAGGTGCGGGCTCGTGCCGGGTACCCTTGCCTGGAAACAAAATGGGGCCTTCGCCCCTGCATCTAGGAGGATGCCATGAGATTCTGGCGCGTCTTCGCGATTGTCACGGTACTGGCGCTGTTACTGCCCGGAGCGATGCAAGCTCAGCAGAGTCCCACTTATGCTGAGGAGTATGCGCTCTATCAGCAGGCGAGCCAGGAAACCAACACGGCCAAACAAAACGAACTGGTCCTCAAATTCGTCTCGACCTATTCGAAATCGGAACTCGACCCCAATGTTGCGTATCTTTACGCAACTTATCTCACAACATTGCGGGACCAGGGGAAATGGGAGCTCGTTACGACGGAAGCCGAGAAGTTCCTTCAGCATCGCCCCGGGGATCCGCGCGTGGGAGCCCTCGCAGTCGAGGCCTATAACAAGCTGGGTAAGCCCCAGAAGTTGATCGAGTTCGGGACGCGCCTTTACAGCAAGGCCCCCAGTGGAGCGACGGCGTATCTCGTCGCCAAGGGCTACCAGTCGATCAATGACACGGCGAATTTCCGGAAATGGGCGGAGAGAGCCCTGCAGCACTCGCCCGAAGCCGTCGACATGGCGGTGGAGCTGATGACCCTCAGCTGGAGGGAAAACGATCTGGACAAGGCGGCGTCCTATGGCCAGAAGATCCTGACGGCTCTGAAGAACAACAACGATCCCAAGATGAATCCGCTGAAGGCGTATTCGTACCGCGCCCTGGGCCAGAAGGCCTTTTTGGCTAGTGACAATGCGACAGCGCAGAAGTACTTCCTCCAGGCGGCAGAGCTCGAGCCGACCAACGATTACGCACACATGCAGCTCGGGTACATCTTCTGGCGGCAGGGGAAGACCATCGAGGCGATCAATTCGTTCGCCAAGGCAGTCGCCCTCAACGGTCAAAGCGCCCGGGATGCCCGCAAGGAGCTCTACAATCTGCTGAATGCCCAGTACGGGAACACTTCCAACGCCACCAAGTTCATCGACGCGGCCAAGAAGGAACTGGGCATTTCCTAGCCCGGCGGGGGGCGGCGGCTGCCGTCGACGAACAACAGCCGCCGACGCCACGGCGCCCATGCTGCCGTTTTCGTCAGGTCTGAGCCCGGAGGCCCGCAGAAGACAGGTTGCCGGGTCTCAGACCCAAGCTCAGGTGTGCCCCCTGACTCGTCTTTTCCACCGGACCTCCCTCTGTTGCCGGACTTTTTGCGCATCGGCCGGCCGTCGCTCGAAAATCCGCCAGGCTCGGTCGAGCCGGCCAGCCTGATCCGCCCGCGCTTCCGCGAGGACCCGATTCGTGGAAGAATCGAAGCTCTCTCATGGCTGATCCGGCTGTGTCTGCACGAAAGTTGACCAAGCGGTTCGGCGATTTCACCGCCGTCGATGCCATCGACTTGTCCATTCGATCCGGAGAGTGCTTCGGGTTTCTCGGACCGAACGGTGCCGGCAAAACCAGCACCATGCGAATGATCTACGGATTCTCGCCGATTACGGCGGGGGAACTGCAGGTTCTCGGCCATGATGTGCGCAGGGAGATCCGTTCGGTGAAGGCCCGGCTTGGCGTCATTCCCCAGGAGGACAATCTCGATCCGGACCTGAAGGTTCTGCAGAACCTGATCGTCTACGCAAGGTACTTCGACATCCGGAAGAAGGCTGCCCTGGAGCGGGCCCGCGAAGTCCTCGAGTTCGTTCAGCTCTGGGAGCGACGGGACGACCACATCCGGTTCCTCTCGGGTGGGATGAAGCGACGCCTGACGATCGCCCGGGCCCTGATCAATGATCCGCGGATCCTGATCGCGGACGAGCCCACCACCGGCCTCGATCCGCAGGCGCGCCATCTGGTCTGGCAAAAGCTTCGCCGTCTCCAGTCCGACGGGATGACACTGGTTCTGACTACCCACAACATGGACGAGGCCGCGCACTTGTGCGACCGAGTCGCCATCATGGATCGGGGGCGCATTCTGGACGTGGACACACCGCCGGTGCTGATTTCCAGATACGTGCTGCCGGAGGTCTTCGAGGTGCGCGTGACACCCGAACGGACCGAAGAGCTGGTCGAGAAGCTTCACGGATTATCCCTGAAGTTCGAGATCGTGGGAGACATCGTCTACATCTATGCGCGGGCTGGCGCGCACTGGGATCGCACCCTTGGCGGGCAGCCCGGCGTCGATCGTGTCGTGCGCAGGAACGCCAGCCTCGAGGACGTATTCCTGAAACTGACTGGGAGGGTGTTGAGGGATTAGGCCCATGCGTTTGCCTCGTCTTCCCCTGCTGCAAGTGACCTATCGGGCCGTCCGGGTGTGGCAGCGCAATCTGAGCGTGCTGCTGAGACTCTGGAAAACCGAGACCTGGCCTCCCTTCGTCGAGCCGGTGCTCTACGTCGTGGCCCTCGGCCTCGGCCTGGGAGGGTACGTGAGCCGGATCGAAGGTCTCTCCTTCCTTCAGTTCCTCGCCCCGGCCTTCGTCGCCACGGCCGGCATGTTCATCGCCTCCTTCGAGTGCCTGTTCGGGTCGTTCGTGCGCATGGAGTATCAGAAGACCTTCGACGCCGCGCTCGCGACGCCCCTGAACATCGAGGAGGTCATCACCGGGGAAATCGTCTGGGGCGGCAGTCGGGCCGTCTTCGCCTCTTTCGGCGTGCTGGTCATCATTTCGGCGTTCGGACTGGTCCACTCCGGCTGGGCCCTGCTCACTCTTCCGGTCGCCCTGGTCGAAGGCGTGATGTTCGCCGCGCTGGCCATGATCTTCACCGCCCTGGCCCCCGCGATCGACAGCTTCAACTACTACATCACCCTCGGTCTGACACCGATGTTCCTTTTCTCGGGTGTCTTCTTCCCGATCGAAAGCCTGCCCCAGGGAGTCCGGATCGTGGCCTGGTTTTCACCTTTGACTCACGCCGTCGCACTGCAACGGGCCCTGGTGCTGGGACGGCTGAGCGGCGACCTCCTCTTCGACCTCCTCTGGATGCTGGTCGTGGCCTTCATCGCGGCGAACATCGCGATTCGCCTGATGGCGCGGCGGATCATCAAGTAAAGGCGGACCAGCCCGAGTTTCGAGTCTGTGAAAACCGGGCCCAGGGTCCGAGCTTCAAGGTGCCGGCCGCCCGCTACTCGCTGCCTCCGGCTGCCAGCCGGGCAATGGAGGCGCGGTCCAGGCGGAAGATCCGCCATTCGTCCATGGGGCGGGCTCCCAGCCGCCGGTAGAACTCGATGGCGGGCTCGTTCCAGTCGAGAACGGCCCACTCGATGCGACCACAATCGCGATCGCGGGCCAGCGCCGCCAGATGGAGGAAGAAGGATTTGCCGAGGCCGCGTCCGCGGAACGGCGGACGCACGAAGACGTCCTCGATGTAGATCCCGGGCCGTCCGACGAAGGTCGAGAAATTGTGAAAGAAGAGGGCGAACCCGGCCGGTTGCCCCGCCTCTTCGCCGATCAGGGCTTCGGCGACGGGACGGGGTCCGAAGAGCGACTCGTGCAGGGAAGCTTCGGTAGCCTGCACCTCGTTCAGCAGCTTCTCGTATTCGGCAAGTTCTCGAATGAACTGGAGCACCAGGGGGACATCCTCGGCACGGGCAGGGCGGATCGTGAATCGGGTCTCATCGCTCATGCGATGGAAGACTAATGGAGGACGGCCGGAGAAGCCAGAAGATTTGAGACTTGAGATTTGAGATTTACGATTTGGAGGCGTGATGGCCATTCGTCAAAGAACCGTCAAACCTCCTCCAAATCGTAAATCGTAAATCTCAAGTCTCAAGTCTCAAGTCTCAAGTCTCAGTAGGTTTTGATCTCGCTGAGAGAGAAACCGGACGTGTCGATGGGCACCTCGGGACTCGGGTCGATCAGCCCGCTCAGTGCCGCATCGCTGACGATCCGGCGGCGCTGGATCCAGAGGCGGTGGCGCAGGGTTCCCGGAAGGTGGAGTAGATTCCAGCGAACGTTCTTCTTCATCTCCTCACGCCGCTCGGGGAGTCGGGGCTGACGGACGAGATCGCGCAGGGAGCGCACCAGGGTCGAGCGTTCGTAGTTCTTGATCATGGCGCGGATGTTGTTGCGTTCACCGATCAGTTCGCGCCAGGCCATCCCGCGGTTGTCCCGCGTCGAACGACTGAATTTGTGGTAGACGACGGACTGTGGGGCTGTCACCACACGATGGCCCATGAGCCAGAAGCGCCAGCACAGATCGACGTCCTCGTGATACATGTAGAAGCCGACGTCGTAGCCGCGTACGGCCAGGAAGGGCTCCCGCCGCACGAGCGCGGCCCCACCGCACGCGAAGATCACGTCCTCGATCTCGTCGTACTGGCCGCGATCCCGTTCGAACATGCCTCGGTCCCAGGTATAGCCGAGATAGTTCATGCCGCCACCGACGCCGTTGAGGTACTCGGGCTGATAGAAGAGCCGCATCTTGGCCGCGACACACGCAATTCGCGGATCGGAATCGGCCGCTCGAATGATTTCCTCGATGCAGTGAGGATCGAGCCGGATGTCGGTATTCAGGAAGATCGTGTACTCCGTCGGGAAGTGAGCCACTCCAAGGTTGGCGGCCCGAGCGTAGCCGATATTCTCGGGCTGTGACCAGATGTGGATCCCGGGAAAGTTCTCGCGGACGTACTCCACGCTTCCGTCCTGCGACGCGTTGTCCAAGAAGACCGGCTCGAAATCGGTCGATGTCTGGGCTTGCAGCGAGGTCAGGAGCTCCTCGAGGTCGGGCCTCCCATTGTAATTGATCATCAGGAGGGTGGCACGCTTCTGACCTCCCATCGATCTACCGCCACCCGGCTGCCTGGGCCGGGAACTGACGAAACTCCTGGATCATGCCGATGGTCTGGTCGATCTCGGTCATGGTCAGGTTGGGGTGAAAGGGCAGCGTCACCAGTTCGCGCGCCAGCTGTTCGGTGACCGGCAGGTGCACCTTCGACCGTTTGCGGTAGAAAGGCTGTAAGTGCAGGGGATAATAATGAACGCTGGTTGCGATGCCGGCGGTCTGCAGAAACTTGCGCAGGGATTCCCGTGCCGCTGTCCGGATCGTGAACAGGTGCCAGGCGCTCCGGGCGTAGTCCTTTTCGACGGGAAGCTCGAGCCAGTCCAGGGCCGCCAGCCCGCTGGCATAGCGCGACGCCATGGCATGCCGGACTTCGGCCATGCCGGCGAGCTTTCTCAGCTGGACGAGGCCCAGGGCTGCGGCGATATCGTTCATGATGTACTTGTAGCCCAGTTCGTCGATCTCGTAGTACCACTCATACTTGGGGACCGGGTTCTCTGAGGCGGCTGTCGAATCGTCGGGCATTTCGGGCGTGCTGGTCCGCTCGAAGGTGTTCTTGTTGATCCCCATCCAGCGAAGGCGTCGAATGGTCTCTGCGAGCTCCTCGGAGTTGGTTGTGACCATGCCCCCGTCCCCGGTCGACAGGTTTTTGAGCGCGTTGAAACTGAAGCAGGTGGCCGTGGTCGGCTCCAGCCCACCGACTCGTTGCCCCCGATAGAGCGCCCCGCAGGCATGGGCGGCGTCTTCAATGACGAGAAGCCCGTGGCGGGCGGCAATCTCCCAGATCTCGTCCATGCGGCACGGGTGTCCGCCGTAGTGCACCGGGATGACTGCGCGACTCCGCGGGGAGATCCGGGCCGCCAGATCGGAGGGATCCATACAGCGGGTCTCGAGGTCGACGTCGACGAATGTCACATCACATCCGCAGTAGACGGCTGCGTGAGCCGTCGAGGCAAACGTGAGGGCCGGGACCAATACCTCGTCTCCGGGGCCAAGGCCCAGGGCCTGCAGGGTGAGATGCATGGCTGCCGTGCAGCTCGTTACGGAGACGGCGTGCCGGGCTCCCACGAACGCGCCGAATCGCTCCTCGAATTCGGCCGCGCGCGGGCCGGGCCCAATCCATCCACTGCTGAAAACGGCCGCAAGGGCCTCGAGCTCCTCACTGCCGAAACCGGGTCTGAAGACAGGAATGCCTTTTGTCACGGGCTAAGAATATCCAGATCGGTTCGAGTCGAGCAAGCTGGGGTCGCAGTTGCCCCGGCTTGGTGCTATGGTGGCTCGGCACGTGAGGAAGCGATGGCGAACACGGGGATTCATCCGGACAGTGATTTGTGGCTCGATCAGCCAAACGGAATTGAGCGGATCCGGCAGCACATGGAAAGAGGGCTGCTGGACGCGCAGGAGGCGCAGGGACTCCGGCAGTTCTTCGAGTCGGGATACGTCCGGTTTCGGCTGGCCGATGCGGAGGCTTCCTTCGACGACCTGCTGGCGGACGTGGATCGGCTGTGGCGCACGCGGCCGGCTGACGTCGCCTACCGGTTCACGGGCGAGCCGGCGTCGCTGGCGGACGCACGCGAGCGGAGCGAGCGGATGGCACCCTGCGCGTTGCTGAATCTGCATGGTCATTCCGAAGCCGCCTTGGGGCTGTACCTCCACCCCGAAGTCTTCAGGTGGGCCGAATTGATCCTGGAACGCAAAGCCGTGGCTTTCGAATCGAGATTCGTCGAGTTCGGGAGAAGCGAGACCCCCTACCGGGATCTCGTCTACCTGGAGATGAGCCCGCCGTCGCATCTCTTGACCGCTTGGATCGCCCTCGAGGATATTGAGATGGAGGCGGGTCCGCCCTTCGTCGTTCCCGGCTCGCACCGGCTTCCGTTGTTCGAGTTCGAGCCGGGGCGCTTCTGCATCAGGACGGGGGAGGACTACCTGCCGGCTCGCCGATTCGTGGCGGCTCGCGCCGACGATGCCGGCCTCTCGGAAGAGGATCTGACTCTCCGCAAGGGGGAGGTGGTGCTCTGGCATCCGGCACTCGTGCACGGGGCGCGACGCATTCTCCGGCCCTGGATCTCCCGGCGCAGCTTCATCGTTCGGTATACCAGCCTGGGCAGCATTTCCACCTGGAGAGCTTCATTCTGGAAGAAAGTCCGGGGCCGGTTTTGGAAGCCGGAGAGTCGGCTCTACTGGAACGAAACGGACCGGCTGCTCGAGCTTCACGACTGTGCCGGTTTCGATGATCCCCTGCGCGGCATGGACCCCCGGGGGTTGAGCGTGTGGGAGAAGATCAAGAGCCGGATGGGAGGGATTTGAGATTTTCGATTTTCGATTGGTGGCGATTCTTCAATAAATGCGGGTTGCGATCAGGCGGAGGCCGCGCGGACTGACACGAACTCACCGGTCAGGCAGAAACTGCCGGTCCGCCTCCGAATCGAAAATCGAAAATCATTTTCCGGCCCCCCCGTCCGGTTCGGCAAAGAACTGATCCAGCGCATCCCATTGCAGCCAGATGCCCGGCTGCAGCCGAAGACGTTCCTCGAGGCGATCCACCAGATGCGCCGTCACCTCCTCGGGTGTATTCAGGTGCTCCATTTCCTGGGTCAGGTCCGCCAGGAGAAACCGGTACTTACCGTCTTCACCGTGATGGGAACTCCACAGAACCACCGACGGACGGGCGTCCAGGTAGAGCTGGGAGATGCCCAGGGGGAACACGCAGGTCCGGCCGAAGAAGCGGGCCTTGACGGTTCGGCCGACCAGCGACGGGACCACATCGACCGCCAGCATGACCGTTTCGGCACGCCGGAGCAGCCTCCGCAGCGTGAAGTAGCTCACCTTGCCGGCGTACCGGACTGTTCGCCTGGACGCCCGCTCGAGTTTCGCGACCCGTTTGTTGCCGAATCGGACCCAGGCTTCGGGATTCAGCGGGATATCCTCGAGCGATCGAAAGACGAGATTCATGTCGAAGCCGAGTCGCCCCGCCAGTGCCAGGAAGATCCCCGGGTTCCCCATGTGGCCCGTGTAGAAGAGCACCCCCCTGCCCCGTTCGCGGGCCCTGCGCAGGACCTCGAACTCCTCCAATCCCACTCGAGACTGAAGGAAGGACAGCGGGCGGTCGAACCAGTAGCTTTCCATTTCGTCGCGAGACTGCACGCGAAAGCTCTCGATCGCCAGTCTCCTCAGCTCCGCCGGAGTCTTCTCGGGGAAGGCGAGGGCCAGATTCCGGAGGGCCTGCTCCCGGGAGGGGCCGCGAAGGCGGAAGCGAACGCCGGCGCGGAGATCCGACAGCCTGTTGGCGAGAGGCACCGGCAGCCGGGCGATCGCCGGCAGGATCAAACCGTAGTCGAGGTTTCCAATCAGCCGCCCCCAGTTCATCCAGTCCGCTCCTCACCAGCTCCAGACGTGGGGGATCCGAACCAGACCCACGTCGGGACCCGGATCGGAGATCGTGAACGAAGCGGCATTCTCCAGAATGTCGTAGGACTGGAGATAGTCCTGATCGGTGGCATAGAGGTGGAAGTGATAGCTCCCCGACAAAAGGGGACAGTCCTCGAAGACGGCGGTGGCGGTGAATCGGCCCCCTGTCAGATTCTGCAACTCGAATCCGTCCATGGAGGTCGAGGTCGTGTACACGACGACGCCGTCGTTGCGGACGATGGACAGACCGACGGCGGGCACGCCCTCGAAAGCATCCGTAAAGCGCCCCACCATCCGAAGCCGGAGGGTGTCGCCGGAGCGGAACCGTGTGCAGCGCCGACCGCTCTGGTCCGTCAGTTCCACCTCCTCGACCCAGCAGACCTGTCCCGGACTGGCGGCGCCGGAAGCGGCCGCCTCGGGAGCGGCGGTATCGCTCTCTCGGGTGAAGGCCGTGTAGGCCTCGACGACCTCGCCGGCCGGTCCGAGCGCCATCGGTCGGCCCCGGTGCAGCCAGAGGGCACGGCCGCAGAGCGTGCGAACCTGATACAGGTTGTGGGAACAAAACAGGATCGTCTTGCCCTCCTTCTTGAACCCGAGGATCCGATCGGTGCACTTCTTCTGGAAGCGCTGATCCCCAACGGCCAGCGCTTCGTCGATGATCAGCACGGAAAAATCGAACCCCGTCGCCACGGCAAATCCGAGCCGGACATACATGCCCGAGGAGTACGTCTTGACCGGTTCATCGATGAATTCCGCCAACTCGCTGAAGGCGACGATTTCTCCTTCCCGGTCGCGGATTTCTTCGCGCGCCAGGCCCATCACCGCTCCCGTGAAATAAATGTTCTCCCGGCCCGTGAACTCGGGATGGAAGCCCACGCCAAGCTCCAGCAGGGCAGCCACATTGCCGTCCACGGACACGGCGCCCTGACTGGGCAGGGCCGTACCGGTGAGTACCTTCAGCAGCGTGCTCTTGCCCGCCCCGTTGTCCCCGACCACCCCGAATGCTTCACCCTGCCGGATTTCGAAACTCACGTCTTCGAGCGCCCGGATGACCGTCTGGGGAGGACGGCCCAGGACGAGCCCCTTCAGGAGTGCCCGAGGGCCATGGTAATGCCGGTAAACCTTGGTGAGATTCGAGACTGATACGGACGTACACATCGGGGCTTGAGCGCACCAAGCTTAGCACACCGTCGAGGGCGCTAGCGTTCGGGCTGAGACAGGACGCTGCGCTTGCGGCTGTACGAGAAGTAGATCACAAGACCGATCGTCAACCACACGAAGAAGCGAATCCAATTCTCGACCGTGAGTCCCGCCATTAGGAGGAGGCAGGCGCATACGGAAAGGATGGGCAGCAGCGGCACCAGCGGCACCCGGAAACCGCGTGGGCGGTCCGGCTGTGTCCGGCGCAGGACGAGTACCGCCAGAGAGACGACCATGAACGCGAACAACGTGCCGATGTTCGAGAGGTCGGCCAACGTTCCGATGTCGAAGATGCCCGCGGGAATGGCAACGGCGATTCCGGCCACCCAGGTGGCGACGTATGGCGTGCGGAAGCGGTGGTGAACCTTCGAGAAGGACTTCGGCAAGAGACCGTCTCTCGACATGGCGAACCAGATTCGAGCCTGACCGAGCTGGTACACGAGCAGGGATGAGATCATCCCGGTCAAGGCCCCGATGGTCACCCACCGCTGCAGATTGTCCAGGCCGATGTTGCGCAATGCCGTTGCCACCGGAGCGGCATCGCCCCTGAAAATCGAGTAGGGCTGGATCCCGGTCAGGACCACCGCCACGGCGACGTATAGAACCGCGCAAACCAAAAGAGAGATCAGGATGCCGAGCGGCAGATCGCGTTTCGGATTCTTGCATTCCTCCGCCGCCGTGGAGACTGAATCGAATCCGATGTAGCTGAAGAAGACAATGGCACCTCCCGTCAGAACGCCCTGCCAGCCGTTGGGCATGAAGGGCGACCAGTTGGAGGGCTGGACGTACTTGGAGGCGACGAAGATGAAGACGAAGATGGCCGTGAGCTTGATGGCAACGAAGATGCTGTTTGCCCCCGCCGATTCGCGAATCCCAATCACCAGCAGAATGGTCAGGAGCATGACGACGATGAAGCCGGGAAGGTTGAAGTGCAGCGCCCAGCCTGCCGAGGGCGTATAGGCGGGACTACTCAATGCCGCCGGTAACGGGACGCCGAGATTTTCGAACAGACTCTCGAGATAGGCGGAAAATCCGACGGCCACCGCCATGTTGGAAACGGCGTATTCCAGAATCAGGTCCCAGCCGATGATCCATGCGATCAGTTCACCGAGCGTCGCATAGGTGAACGTGTAAGCGCTCCCGGCGATGGGAATCATCGAGGCGAGCTCGGCGTAGCACAGACCGGCAAAACCGCAGACGACGGCAACCAGGAAGAACGAGAGGGCGATGGCGGGTCCGGCTCCGGGACGACCGAAAACGCCGCTGGCCTGGCTGCCGTGCAGCAGCACATCGAGCAGGGGGGCCTTCAGCATGGATGGGAACTGGACTTCTTCGCCCGCCGCGGCGGTCCCCGTCAGGACGAAAATGCCCGTCCCGATAATGGCGCCGATCCCAAGCGCAGTCAGGCTGACCCAGCCCAGCGTCTTCTTGAGTCGGTTCTGCGGTTTTTCGGCCTCCGCCAGCAGGCGGTCGATGCTTTTGACACGGAACAGGTGAGATGCCATCAGCTTTTCCCTTCCCCCTTTCTGCGTCTTCGACGCAGTGCTGCCACTCATCTTCGGCGAGCATGTGAAAGGCTACCGGATAAAGTCCGGGAAGGAAAACGGAAATGAGATTTGAGACTTACGATTTGAGATTTTCGATTTGGAGGAGCCCATCGGCAGCCCAAATCTCAAATCTCACTAATCTCAAATCTCAGCTCTCTTCCCCGGGTACTTCGAAGAGGCAGGTCAGGAGTTCCCGGACCCGTGGCAGGTCCTCCTCCGGTACCCAGAGGGAGGCCCCCAAGGGCGTGGCACCCGTGTAACCGGGTCCGAAAATGCCGACATCCTCGCTGCGCACGAGGAAGGGGATGTCGTACTGGGTCAGCGCATTCCCGATGGTCTCCGCCTCGAGGCGGGAGTTGAAGTGCCCGACCTTCGTGTATGCCATGATCCCATTGTAGTTCGGAACCCGCCCGGTGATTCGGACGAGGGCGCTCTCCGGGGACGGGCGGGGCTGTCGGTTACTCCTTCAGGAAACTTGCCGCCCGGACTCGCGGCATGTATTCCTCGAGAACCGGAAAATCCTCGAGATCCTTGGAGATGGCTGCCTTCAGGACAGAGTCTACCCACCAGAAGACGTCCTGTCGTCGAACGGCTTGGCGGAGTCGTCGCATGCGCGATTTGCGTTCGTACTCCTCCATCTTGAAGGCCGTGTAGATGGCATTCGCGACTTGCCGGATGTGGTAGGGGTTGACCAGGATCGCGCCCGTCTGCAATTGGGATGCGGCCCCTGCGAATTCACTCAGGATCAGGACGCCGTCATTGTGGGTCTGGGAGGCACAGTACTCCTTGGCGATCAGATTCATCCCGTCCTTGAGCGGTGTGATGAGGGCGATCTCACAGGCCCGGTAGTAACCCAGCAGCTCCGTACGGTCGAGAGTGCGGAAAATATAGTGAATCGGGACCCATCCGGATCGTGTGAATTGCCCGTTGATGGCCCCCACGAGCTGTTCGATTTCGGACTGAAGTTCCTGATATTCGGGGACACCGGTGCGGCTCGGCACGACGACCTGGACGAGCGAGATCTTCCCATGAAGTTCCGGGTAGCGGATGAGGGCGTCCCGGTAGGCATCCAGACGGTACGGAATGCCCTTGGTATAGTCCAGCCGGTCGATTCCCAGAATGATCTTGCGCTTGGGCAGGTTCTCGTGGATATACCAGGCCGCCTCTGCGACCTCCCGGGTGTCGGCCGCCTCAGCGAAGCCCGCGGCATCGATCGAGATCGGGAAACTCCCGGTCCGAATCTCGCGACCTCCCAGCCGTGCCGCCACGACTCTGCCGCGCCCCTTGTACAGGACTCCCGGCACGAGGGCGCGCACGCACTGCACGTAGTTGCGCCGATCGCGTTCCGTCTGAAAGCCGACGAGATCATAGTCCAATAGTGCCTGGAGCAGTTCCAGTCTCCAGGGAATCTTGAGGAAGATGTCCAGGGGTGGAAACGGGATGTGGAGAAAGAAACCGATTTTGCCGGGGATTTCCAGACGGCGAAGCTCCCGGGCGACGGTCATGAGGTGGTAATCGTGAATCCAGACATAGTCACCCGTGCCCCATTCCTCGGCGATCGCCTCCGCAAACTTACGGTTGACGTTCTGGTAGGCGTCCCAGTAGCGGGGATCGAAGTTGCAGAGCGTCTGCAGGTCATGAAAGATGGGCCAGATGATCTCGTTCGAAAAGCCCGCGTAGAATTCTCTCTCTTCCTGCCGGGTCAGCAGCACCGGATCGATCCGGTAACCCAGTTCCGTGCTGGTGCGCTTGAGTCCCTCCCGGAGATCCTCCGGCGCGTCCTCTTCGGCGATACCGGGCCAGCCGATCCAGACGCCGCCTCGATCGCGAAGGATCGGAGCCAGGGCAGTGACGAGACCTCCACGTTCCCGACTTCGCCCGCCAGGACCCGTCGGCCTGGGGAAGAACGCGGATCGGAAGGCGGTTCGAGACAATGATCAGTCGCCCGCGGGGGTTGTTCTCGACGTCACTCATGATCGGCTCTCCTTGACGACCCGGCTCCATCGGTCCAGGAAACTGAGGAGTTCGACCGGGGGCACCAGCCAGACATCAGCCAGGGTCTCGCGATATTCGGGACGAACGAGCACACAGAGGCCGCGGCCTGAGAGCTCCTGGAAGGCGTCCTCGTCCGTGAAATCGTCTCCCAGGTAGGCGGCGACCGGGCCGTCGGCCCCCACTTCTTCGAGAACGTGACGAATCACGTCGCCCTTGGAGATCCCGGGGATCAGAAACTCCATCCCGCCGTCGAAACGTTTCAACGCAAGCCCCGACTCCGGGCCCATTCCGGCCCAGATCTCTTCCACCGTGCGTTCGACGCGCTCCGCTGAGGCATCGTCGAGGCCGCGGCGGTGAACTGCGATGCAGCCGGCCTTCTTCTCACGCCGACCGCCGAGCCCGGCGTCGACGAGCAGGCGGTCGACTCGAGCCATGGCTGCCTGTGCGGCAGATGAGACGGGTGCACTCCAGCGTCGGCCACTCGCCATGAGACGCTCGCGGCCGTGTGAGCCCCAGACCTCGACTGCGGAGAGTTGGAGGAGCGGCAGCAGGTCGTCGATGGCCCGGCCGGAAACCACGACGAGCCGGCTCCCGCAACGCAGGATGTTCTGCAGGGCAGCGTGAACGCCCTCATAAGGTGTGGCCTTCGAGGGGTCGGTCCGGAACGGCGCCAGAGTGCCGTCGTAGTCGGTGAACAGCAAAGGAGCCGAGGCTCGACCGAGTTCACCGAAGAACACTTCGAGCTCACCTCTCGGGGTCAGGACTTCCATGACGTCGTATCGATCCGCTCCGTCTCCCGGTGCAGCAGGGAAACGAGGAGCGTCAAATGTTCTCGGAGCAGTCGGGTCAGCAGGAAATTCTCGCGAACGTACTCCCGTGCCTTGCTCCCGATCTCCTTCATCATTTCGGGTTTTTGGAGCAGGTAGCGGATGCGCAGGGCGGCGCCCTCGGGCGAATTGACCAGGAAGCCCGTGTGGTGATTGACGACCTGCAGGCGGATGCCGCCCGTGTCCCCCCCGACGACGGGTTTGCCCTTCCAGAGCGCTTCGGTCACCGTTAGGCCGAAGCCCTCCTTGATCGATTTCTGCAGCACGATATCGGCCAGCCTCTGCAGCGAATTGATGGTCCGGTGGGCATCACTCGGCAGCATGAGGACATGGATATCCGAGTCCTCCCCTGCGGCCGCTCGCACTTCCCGCAGGACCGTCTCACCCTCCGGGTCATCCGTTGCACCGCCACCGGCCAGTACCAACTGGACGCCCGGAATGAATCGCTTGACCAGGCGGTAGGCCTCAATCACCCCCAGAGGATCCTTGAAGCGATCGAACCGGGAGACCTGGACGAGCAGAGGGCGGTGCCGGTCGATTTGGAATCGCTCCGCCACTTCCTGCAGCTCTTCCGGCGCGATGTCACGGTTCTTTTCGCTGAAAGGGTTGATAGCCGGAGGGATGATGTACTCCGAGTGCGGGAGCGGTCTGGCAAAGTCCGCCAAGGAAAAGATGCTGGCATCGTAATCCTTGATGAATTCGCGCAGATAGCGCCAGATCCGACGCTGCGGATGGCTCACATCGATATGGCAACGCCAGATCCAGCGTCCGGACCGGTTGGGCGTATGCTTCAGCAGGGCTGCGGGCTGGGGATCGTGCACCAGAACGACATCCGCTTTCTTCAGGGCCCCCCGAAGTCTCTGAGCGTTTTCTTGGTTGGTGGCTTCGTAGGCGGCGAGATCCGCGTCGGTCAAAGAAACCTTGGTTCCCTGCAGGCCATTGTGAAAGTTCTTCGTGCAATTGAAAAACGCGGCGTTGCCTTCGAGCACGAGCCATTCGACCTTGAGGCCCAGTTCTTCCTGCAGGGGAACGAGCTGGCTGAGAATCTCCGCCACACCACCACCTTCCCGGGTTGAACTGACGTGGATCAGACGCGTTCCCTTGAGGGGGGTCGCGAGCTGTCGAAGCTGGTTGACCGCCTCAGGGCCGGCGACCTGCTCATATCGTACCAACAGACCGCTCATGCCGCACCTCCGCCCACGTGGCGTGAGAGGACATCCGCCAGCTTGTCCCGCAGCGCAATGAGACTCATGAAATAGGGATCGAGACCCGCGAGATCGTGGCACAGCCCACTGAATTCGTCGCCAAGATCCGCCATCCAGGCCCGAAAGTCGTCGATTCCCTCGGGGTTGCGTCGTCGTGCATCGATGAAGTGATAGAACACGCTGGCACCGGACAGGGAAGGAAGGGCCGCGAAGAGCTCCTGTGGGGACTCGACCCGCCGGTTCGTGTCGAAGACCACGATTTGCGAGCGCAAAAAGTGAAAGGGGGAGCCGGCGGGAGCCCAACCGACCCACTCGCTTTCATCCAGGCGTTCCTCCAGAATCTCCAGCAATTCCGTCCGCAGAAGCTCGAGGTCGGAGAACTCCGTCGGGTCGACGATCGACAGCCGTTCGGCAAGCACGACGTCATGCAACGCACGGTAAGCCCAGACCGCAAAATCGTTGATGTATTCGGGATCATCGAAGCGGGGGCGGAGCAGGCAGCCCCAGAAATGGTAGTAGACGGAGGCGGGCGGAACGTCGACCAGGCAGTTCCGCAGCTCGGAGAGGTTGTGTGCGCGAAAGTCGGTGGCGATGGCGGAGAGCGCACAGTCCTTGATCTTGAAACTCACTCGTCAGCTCCTTAGTTCGCGATGAGATGACCTGCTCGAAGGATGACCGGAGGACGGCCTTCCCCGCAGGGCGAGCCTTGGTCTATACTGTCATACATAACCTTTTAATTCAAACAGTTACGGACGTGCTGTGGAGGAAGCGGAGCCTGCCGGGATGTGGTCAGTCGGATGGGGGCGCCGCCCACGGGGCGGATCCGTGGGAATGGAGAGGGTATGTCGGCATCGCTGATCCGAATCATAGAGCCGGATGAAACAATCGGATTGTCCGAGTACGCGCAGTTCGCCCATTTGAGGGCCGCCGTGCACGATCTCCAAACGGAGGCTTCGACGCTGGTTCCTCAAATCTCGGAGCGCACCGTCTGGATGATCAGTTCGACCGCCGAAGGGGGCGGTGTCGCCGAGATGCTGCCCAAGCTGATATCGATTCTGTGCGAACTCGGCGTTCCGACGAAATGGGTGGTGATTCAGCCTGAAGAAAAGGAGTTTTTCGGGCTGACCAAGCGACTGCATAACATGATCCACGGCTCCGGTGATCCCGACCTGGGAAAGGACGACCGGGAGCTGTATCAGTCGGTCAGCAACCGTCTGGCCGACGCCCTCGAGTCCAACCTGGGTCCGGCGGATGTTCTGGTCGTCCACGATCCGCAGCCTCTGGGGCTGGGGGCGGCTCTGAAGACGAGGGCCGACCTGGCGTTCATCTGGCGCTCGCACATCGGTCTGGACCATTCCACTCCAGCCACCGATGCTGCCTGGGACTTCCTGCGACCCTTTGCAGAAAAGGCCGACAGGGCGGCCTTTTCAACCAGCGACTACATCCCTTCGTTCCTTGCGGGGCGCTCTTCTGTCCTGACTCCGGCCATTGATCCGCTCAGCCACAAGAATCGCGACCTGTCGCCGCACAAACTGGTCGGGATTCTCTGTAACGCCGGGCTCCAGAATCCGCACCACCCGGTCTTGACGCCGGCCTGGGAGGACCAGGCCAAGCGACTGGCCGCCGACGGGACCTTCGTGCCCGCCACGGAGAACGAGATCGGTCTGCTGTTTCGCCCCATCATCTGCCAGGTCTCACGTTGGGATCGGCTCAAGGGATGGGAGCCGCTGATCCGGGCTTTCGTGGCGCTCCGAGACCGGTTCCAGGAGGGTGATCAGAGCGAGCCGTGGATGGAGCAAATGGCAATCGGGCGCCTGGTTCTGGCCGGTCCGGATCCGGCCAGCATCAGTGACGACCCGGAGGCACTGCAGGTGCTGGGAGAGTTGAAAGAGATCTACCGGGGGCTGGATGATCGGTTGAAGGAAGAGATCGCGATCCTGAACCTACCCATGACATCGCGCAAAAGGAATGCGCTGATGGTAAACGCCCTGCAGCAGTGCTCGACCATCGTGGTCCAGAATTCTCTGCAGGAAGGATTCGGGCTCACCGCGACGGAAGCGATGTGGAAGCGCGTGCCGGTCCTCGGAACGCGTGCCTGCGGGCTCCGGGCGCAGATCCGAGACGGGGTCGATGGGTATCTGACGCACGATGCACAAGACCCGGAAGAGATTGCCGACAACCTGGCCCGCCTGCTCTCGGACCGGGTCCGGCGCGAGCACATGGGCCGAAACGGCCAGCGCAACGTCATGGACCACTACCTGGTTTTCGAACAGGTCGGCCACTGGCTGAAACTGATTCACGAGACGCTGCGCCGAAAAGGTAACGGCAGCGCCGCCTGACGCGGGTTCCGAAGAAGTGGGCACCCCGTTCGTCAGGGGATCCGGCCCGCAAGCTGGGTCGCCAGAGTCTTGGCCTGTGCGGGGCTGTCCGCTTTCACCACACCGGCGATGACGGGACCCTTGCGGAAAATGCACATCTGGCCAAGATACTGATCCGATGCCAGGAGACTCTCATCTGCCACACCGGCGGTCTGCTGGGAGCCAAACCGTTCGGCCAGCTCCTGCAGGACCTTCTGAGCCGCTTCCACCGACGACTCGGTCACCAGAAAGGCCCGCAGGCCCGACTCGTAATCGGCGATGAAACCGCGGCGCAGCTGGCGGATTCCGAGAACGCTGGAAGGGATCAGCCGGATGCTCTCGGGACGAAGGCCCTCCTTGGGGAACCAGTCGACAGCGGCCGGCGGGGAGGTATCGCCCGAGAACTTGTCGGCCCAATCCTGGGCCATTCGGCTCAGGAGTTCGTGATGGTCTCCGCTGGGCTCGACGGTCAGCTCCACGAAGTAGGACCCTTTGGCGAAGATGGCCCGGTTGTCGAGGACCTGGCCCGCCATGCCCAATGCCAGAACGGGGCGCCTGGGATCACGGTTCGAGGCAAAGAGCCCCCAGGCTGCCTCCGGGCTGTCCATGGTCGAGACGTCGATCAGCAGCTGCAGGCCTTCCCGGCTGCAGCTGATGCCGTTCATCTTCCGGAACCCGTAGATGAGGTAACCCTCGGCGTTGCCGTCCATGTATTCGAACAGGGATTCCGCCGTATATTCGCGGGCTTTTCCCTCCTGACTCCAGTCCGGAGGGCACTCCAACAGATCGGCGGCCCAACTCGACGCGGGATGGAACAGCAGCGAGAGCAGGACGACCCGGCTCACTCGTCCCATCACGCGAACAACTCCTGGGCGCGGGAGAGACGCTGCACCACCTGTACGCCGTTCGGGCAATCGATGGGGCAGGTTTTGCAGTCGCCGCAGCGGACCTGCTGGAGATCCTCGGGCATCGAGAGATAATTCTCCCGACCCAGCTCGAACTGCCCGTAGCCCTCTGCATAGGTGAGGTACCGCAGCATATCGGAGACCGGAAGTCCCTTGGGGCAGACTCCGCTGCATTGTCCGCACATCCGGCAGTAGAGAGGTCTCAGATAATCGAGTTGAGCGGCCAGGAGCTTCTCGTCGGTCGAGCCGAAAGGAATCTCCATCGCCTTGAGGTTCTCCTGGAGCTGGTCGACATCGGTGATGCTGGGGATCGAGGTATGGACGATCGGTTCCCGAATGGCCCACTTCAGTGCGGCCAGCATCGTGCCGGCCGTATTCAGTTTGTCGTACATCGCATCACCCGGCTTCAGCCGACGCAGGCCTCCCGCCATGACCTTCATCGCGACGATTCCCTTGCCGGCATCCGACGCCTTCTGGAGCAGCGGGGCGACGGCGGGGTCCATCGTGAAGTTGTAGCTCGTCAGGATCACGTCGATGTGGGGACTTGCGGTGAGGGCGGGCAGCAGTTCCTGGTGCCCCGAATGGAGGCTGACGCCGGCGAAGCGGGTCTTGCCCTGCTGCTTGGCCTGGTCGAGTGCAGCGCACATCTCATCGCTCAATTCCGACGGACTTCCCATGGCGTGCAGGTACCAGACATCGAGATAATCCGTGCCCAGTTCCTTCAGGCTGGTGTCGAGTTCCGCCAACGCACCCTCGCGCGTTCGGGTCTTGGCTTTGCTCGAGAGATGGATCTCCTTGCGCCGGCTCTTCAACGCAGCCCCGACCATCCGTTCGTTGTTCCCGCGCTGGTAGCCCCGCGCCGTGTCGAAGTAGTTGATCCCGGCGTCGGCCGCGCGCTCGATGACCGTCGGATCGGAAGTGATCATGCAACCGAAACCGACCGTCGTCACCTTCATTCCGGTCTTCCCCAGAACCCGATAATTGAGCTGGGGCGCGGAAGGGACCTGCGATGAGCGGACAAGGGGGGCCGAGTTTCCCAGTGCGGCGGCCGTCAGGGACGCTGCTGGAAAGCTCAGTCCGGCGGCGAGGAAGCTTCGACGGGTGGCTTGGTTCTTCATGGACCTGAAACCCTTTCTTGGGATGTACTCCAACTTAAAGCTATAATCGACTCGCCAACTATATAGCCTTCTCAAGGGGTGGACAACAATGGATTTTTCCTGTTCAAGACGAAAGTTCTTTCACACGACCCTGGCTGCGGCTGGCGTCGGGGTCTCCGCACTGCGTTCCGGCGCGTTGGCGCAGGGGACTGAACCAGGCCAATCGGCAACGGGCGTATCTCCGGCCGGACCACGCTCTATCGTTTCGCTGATCAAGGGTGAGGATCGCCGCAAGAACGTGTACGATGCGCTGGTTGCGGTGGACGACCTCGTCGTTCCGCGGCTGCGCCAGAAGTCTTACGTGGTCATCAAGCCGAACAACGTGTCCACAGTGAAACAGCTCGCCTCGACCCATGTGGATGCCCTGCGCGGGATCCTGGACTATCTCGACGAGCGCTTCAAGGGCAAGGTCGTGATCGCGGAGTCCTCCGCCGGCAGGACCTGGGAAGGGTTCGAGAACTTTCTTTATACGCGCCTCCCCGGCGAGTACAAGAAGCTCCAGGTTTCACTGGTCGATCTGAACCAGGAGAGTCGCTACGAGGTTCTCCATATTCTGGACGGAGACATGCATGTCACGCCGGTGCGGCTGGCCGCTCGCCTGCTGGATCCGGACGCCTTCATCCTGAACGCCGGTGTCGTGAAGACCCACAATGTCGTGGTGGCCACCCTGTCGGTGAAGAATATGGCTCTGGGCGCGCCGCTCCATCAGGGTCCCGACGAGAAGACGCGCTGGAGTGATAAGCGGAAATACCATGGTGGAGTCCGTCAGACCCACTTCGCCATCATGCAGACCGCCCAGAAGATGAAGCCCTTCTGGGGGGCCACGGTGGTGGATGGGTTCGAGGGCATGGAGGGGAACGGACCGGCTTCCGGAACTCCCGTCCCGTCCCGCCTGGCCATCGCCTCGACAGATCTGGTTGCCGCCGACCGAGTGGGGATCGAGACCATGGGAATCAATCCCGAATGGCCTGCCTATCTGAACTACTGCGGTCAGGTCGGTGTGGGGCAATATGATCTGGCCCAAATCGATATTCGGGGTGAGAATCCCACCGATCTGCGCAAGCCATACCAGCTTCATCGCGACATCGAGCGGCAGTTGATGTGGCAGGGGCCCATGGTCGAAATCCCGCCGAAGCTGGGCTGATCACGGGGTTTTCTCCGTCGCTGTCCGAGGCGTCGGCGAAACCCCGCAACGCCAGTGCGTCCGGGGCCGAACCCCCACGGGCGGTCCGAATCCCAGGCCGTCGAAAACGGCTGCAGTCCGGTTCGGACCAGTCTAGTATGGAGAGCGAGAGCCGGGTCGAACCCCGGCGAGAGTCGAATCCCGGTCCGCGAGAGGAGGAGAGATGCACGCGAAGTTTCTACCATCGGCCGTACTGGTTACCTTAGCTCTGCTCATAGGCACGGTTTTCGGGCAAACCCAGCAGTATCCTTTTCAGAATCCCGACCTGCCCCTCGACCAGAGGCTGGACGATCTCATGTCGCGGTTGACGATGGAGGAGAAGGTCGCACAGACGGTCTTCGACGCGCCGGCAATCCCGCGACTGAGCATCCCCTCGTACAACTGGTGGAACGAATGTCTGCACGGAGTTGCACGGGCGGGACTGGCGACGGTCTTCCCCCAGGCCATCGGTTTGGCTGCGACCTTCGATGCCGACTTCATGCACCAGGTTGCGACCGTCATCTCCGACGAGGCCCGGGCCAAGCACAACGAATTCCTGCGGCATGATGACCGTGCGATCTATCAGGGGCTGACCTTCTGGAGTCCCAACATCAACATATTCCGCGACCCGCGCTGGGGCCGGGGGCAGGAGACCTACGGTGAGGATCCCTACCTGACCTCACGGATGGCCGTGGCCTTTATTCGAGGTCTGCAGGGCGATAACGACAAGTACCTCAAGGTCGTGGCGACTGCGAAGCACTATGCGGTGCACAGCGGACCGGAGCCGGAGCGGCACACCTTCGATGCCCAGACAGACGAGCGCGATCTCCTCGAAACCTATCTTCCCGCGTTCGAGGCCAGTATCGAGGAGGCGAACGCCCAGTCGGTCATGTGCGCGTATAACGCCTTTCGAGGAGCGGCCTGCTGCGGGAGCACTCTGTTGCTGGAGGACTTCCTCCGCAGGGACTGGAAGTTCGACGGTTACGTCGTCTCCGATTGTGGGGCCATCCGGGACATCTATGCCGGGCACAAGATCGTCGGCACGGCAGAGCAGGCGGCGGCAGTGGCCATGAAGGCCGGCACGGACCTGAACTGCGGATCCGTCTTCCCCAACCTGAATCAGGCTCTGGCCCAGGGGTTGATCGATGCCAAAACCGTCGACGAGTCGGTCCGCAGACTCTTCCGGGCCCGGTTCCGCCTGGGCATGTTCGACCCTCCCAGTCGGGTGCCCTACACCTCGATTCCCTATTCGGTGAACAACAGCGATGCGCACAAGACTCTGGCCCTGGAAGCGGGACGCAAGTCGATCGTGCTGCTCAAGAACGAGAACGGGCTTCTCCCGCTCTCCAAGGATGCGATCAAGGCCGTCGCCGTCGTGGGACCGAATGCCAACGCCCTGTCGGTTCTGCAAGGGAACTACAACGGAACGGCCGAACGTCTGGTGACCGTTCTCGACGGCATCCGCCGCAAGGTCGCCCCGGCCGCTCAGGTCTTCTACGCGCAGGGATGTGAGATCGCCCCGGACGTGTTGCCCGTCGAGACCATCCCGTCGGATTACCTTTTTCCGGCCGAGAGCAACGGACGCGTGCACGGACTGACCGGGAGCTACTACCGGGGTGCGAGCCCCACAGGCGAGCCGGTGCAGACCCGTGTCGATCCCGTCGTGGATTTCACCTGGGTCAAGGACACGCCCGTCGGAGACTGGCCCGCAGAGGAGTTCTCGGCCCATTGGGAAGGCTTCCTGGTGCCGCCCGTTTCGGGCACCTACCAGCTCGGAGCCAACGGTCTGAGCAGCTACCGCCTGTCTCTCGACGGCGAGCGCCTGGTGTCCTATCGAGGCGTGCATGAGTCGGCCCAGCAGTTGAAGAAGGTTGAACTCGAGGCGGGTCGTTTCTACCGGTTGAGTCTCGACTTCGGCAACACGGGTGCCGCTCCCCAGATTCAGCTGGTCTGGTCGTTGCCCCTCCACGACTACGCTGCGGAAGCGCTCGACATCGCCCGGAAGGCGGATGTGGTCGTTTTCGTGGGTGGTCTGACTCCCCGCCTCGAGGGCGAAGAGATGCGCGTCCAGGTCCCGGGCTTCTCGGGAGGCGATCGCACCGCCCTCAATCTGCCCAGCACGCAGGAAGCACTGCTCGAGAAACTGGTCGCAGTGGGCAAGCCGGTGGTGTGCGTGCTCCTGAACGGCAGTGCGGTGGTGCCTGCCGTTGCCGAGGCGAAGGCCGGCGCGATTCTGACGGCCTGGTACCCCGGACAGTCGGGGGGAGACGCCGTTGCGGACGTGCTGTTCGGTGACTACAATCCGGCCGGACGACTGCCGGTCACTTTCTATCGGTCCGTGGATGAACTCCCACCGTTCGAGGATTACAGCATGAAGGGCCGGACCTATCGCTATTTCGAAGGCGAGGTCCTTTACCCGTTCGGCTTCGGCCTCAGCTACACGCGCTTCCAATACAGCGACTTGACCGTCGACCCCGGTCGCATCGCCGAGGGCGGCAGCGGAAGTGTGAAAGCCGTCGTCAAGAACGTCGGTCAGAGAGCGGGCGAAGAGGTGGTGGAGCTCTACCTCCACGACGTCAAGGCCAGCGCGCCGGTGCCGATCCGATCGCTGGCCGGCTTTACCCGGGTCCTGCTGCAGCCCGGTGAGAGCAAGACCATTGAGTTCCCGGTGACGGCGAAGCAGCTCTCGCTCATCAACGGGCAGAACCATCGCGTTCTCGAGCCGGGCGATTTCGAAATCAGCGTCGGCGGAAAACAACCCGGTTTCTCCGGGCCAGCGGACGCGCCGACCTCCGGCGTCGTCCAGGCGACCCTGACAGTGCCGGGCTCACAGCCGATTCCGATTCAGTAAGGGGGAATGAGAGTCCCCCGGGACGGATGGAACGAACAGGATCGATGGGATTCCGGGCCCGCCGGTTGCAGCGGCATCTTGCAGGCAGCCGGGGGCCCGTTCGTCTTATCCGTCCCATCGGTCCCAGTCCGTCCCATTCTTTACCCGCACCCCCGGGAAGAAACTCATAGACTCATTAGATGCGACTCTGAGAGAATTGCCCGGAATACCATAGAGCGCATCTATTTGACGAGGGAGTTCCGGAGGGCTTCCCGGTGGACTGGCTCAATTACCATCATCTTTACTACTTTTGGATGGTCGCCCAGGAGGGCACGGTTACGGCAGCCTCTCGGAAGCTCCTCCTGTCGCAGCCGACCGTGTCCGCCCAGATCAAGAAGCTGGAAGAGGGACTGGGAAGCCGGCTTTTCCAGAAGACGGGGCGCAACCTGACTTTGACCGAGACCGGGGAGCTGGTCTTCCGGTATGCCGATGACATCTTCTCTCTGGGAGCGGAGCTCCTCGATGCGGTCAAGGGCCGGGCGGGCGGCAAGCCCCTGCGCCTGACCGTCGGCGTATCGGACGCAGTCCCCAAACTGGTGGCCTTTCGCATCCTGCAGACGGCTTTGCGCCAGCACGTGCCGCTCATGCTTCGCTGCTACGAAGGAAAACAGAACGACCTGCTCGCGCGGCTTGCGGTCCACGATCTGGATGCGGTGCTCACGGACACGCCCGTCGGGCCCGACGTCAGCATTCGTGCGTTCAGTTTCCTGCTCGGGGAGAGCGAGATCGGTTTCTTCGCCGCCCCGGCACTGGCTCATCGTTTCGGGCAGGATTTCCCCAAGAACCTGGACGGCGCACCCTTCCTGCTCCCGGCAGGAAATACTGCCCTCCGCAAGGCTCTCAATCACTGGTTCGAGGTGCGCGGTCTGGTCCCCCGAATCGAGGCCGAATTCGATGACTCGGCGCTATTGAGGGCGTTCGGCAACGCAGGTGCCGGGATTTTTCCGGCACCGGTCGTAGCCAGCGACGACATCCGATCACTGGGAACGGTCGAAGAGATCGGCAGGGCGACGGACCTGCGTGAACGGTTTTATGCGATTTCTCTCGAACGCAAGGTGAAGCACCCGGCCGTCCTGGCCATCACCCGGGACTGCCGCAGCACCGTCTTTGCCGGCTGACGCCCGGCTGCATCCTCCACCGTCCCGTCGATTGGCCCGTGTGCCGCGCCGACTCAGTCCTGTGTCTCGAGAGGAACCACGGGGAGTGTGGTGAATTCTCCACTGCTGACTCCCAACTCCAGCGCCGTCGCCGCCACCTGCCCACCGTGGGCCCGGACGATCAGGTTCCCCGTGAAGTCCGACGTCTCCGCTGACGGAAGGAGCTCATGGAGAAAAGAGGCCCGATGCCCGCCCGCCGGGAGCGGCTCGAGGGTCCTCGAACCACCCGGGACCACGGCCCCGTCCAGACCGACCAGTTCCAGCTCCAGTTCGACCGGGGATCCGCCCGTGTTGACGAGGGCGAGACCCGTGTTGATGCCGCCTGCACGGCGTCGCACGGGCACGATGAAGGCGCTCAGAGACGGGCTCGCCCCGACACCCGCAATTCCGCGATCGGGAATCTGGAACCGCACGACTCCACCGACCTCCGATGTCGCTGTGACGATCGCCGAGCCTACGGCAAGGTCTCCCTCCGGGCTGGTGCGGAGCACCAAGCCCCCGTTTGGAGGGATCGAGAACGAAAAGGGCCCCGACACCTGCAAGGAATCTGAAGAAGCCTCGCCGCCCGCCGCTTCGGGGGCAAAGTGGACCGCCAGCGGATCGCCGCGATCATCCCGAAAATCAATGATCCCGTTCAGCGTCAGGACGCTCGACGGATTCGACAACACGGCTTCCGAGATGAAGCCGCCGCCACTGCCGAACTGGGGGAAGTAGAGGACGGCCTTGGTGAACTGACTCCAGACCGGATCCAGAAAATTGTCCTCACCCGAGGCAAAGCTCTGCGTCGACGCCAGATAACCGGAATTGTTCAGCTGTGAGGAGCCGGCCACGCCGCCACCGAGGGCGACCTTCAGCACGTTGGGAGCAGCCGTGTCGTCCATCGGATTGGCCAGCAGGTCGAACCAGTCGAAGACGGCCACGTTGTTGAGACGCGGGTGAAGCCGGCGGTACTCAGTGATCCAGTCATTCTTGAGCCAGTCGGTGAACTCCCGCATCCAGGCTGCCGAGGCGGCCGTCGTACTGTGTTCCTGCAGGGGCGGCGGCGTGACCACGATGAACAGCTGATCAGGGTTGTCCGCAAAGACGTCGTCCAGCGCCCGGTAGGTCGAACCGCTGAAGGAGTATGTGTGGCCCGGCCCCTCCGGATGGCGGAAGACCGCCTGATAGTTGCGCACACTGCGGTCGGGAGAGAAGGGATTTCCGAGGTTTCTCCCCTCGAGCTGGATCGCGCTTGCCGAAGAACAGCTGTTGAAAACGATGATGCGGTTCGCGCAGCAGCGACTCTCGTACGACAGGATTCCGCCCAGATAGTCGTTGAACCAGAGGATCCAATGCTGCATCGCCATGAGATCTCCCGGTACATCTCCGAGCGACGCCGGACGCCCGGGATCGGCCTGCAACCGATCACCCTCGGTAATCTCGTTCACAGCGCCCACGTAGCTCTTGGAGAGCAGGGCGGATTCGAGACCATGCTCGAGCCATTGCTGGCCGCAGTTCGGATGCACCGCGACGAGCTCCGTGGCTCTTGCCGCCAGCCCGGAGGCTGACGGGATCATCCAGCAGAAAAGAACCGAAACGACTACTGCGCGCATAGACCACTCCCAGGGATGCGGATCTGCCGATCCGTTGCGGGGAGACCGTGCCGACCATGACGCGGTCGCCGGCCCGTCCTCCCCCGAGTTGAGACCTGACGGTATCGCCCTCCATCCGTCCTCCACTATTCTCCGCGTTTTCTCTGTCAATGGAAGGAGAAAATCAGGCCGCGCATCAGATTCTGCGCCCCCGTTTCTCGAGCTCCGGGAATGCGCAGACGCGCCGCGCTCCGCCTCCGCTTCCGGTAGCGGGTCCGCAGCGTGTAAACTCAGTCCTTACCCGAAAGACCCGTTCGAGCACACTGGGGAGGCAGAGGCAGCTATGCCAGACAACGAGAGCATTACCGGGAAGGACTTCATCAGAACGATCATCGATGAGGACAATGTCACGGGCAAGTTCGACCACCGCGTGCACACTCGCTTTCCGCCGGAGCCCAACGGCTACTTGCACATCGGACATGCCAAGTCCATCTGCCTCAATTTCGGGATCGCCCAGGACTACAGCGGGCTGTGCAACCTCCGCTTCGACGACACGAATCCCGCCAAGGAAGAGGTCGAGTACGTGGAATCGATCGAGGAGGACGTCCGCTGGTTGGGCTTCGACTGGGACGATCGGATGTTCTTTGCATCGGATTACTTCGATGCACTCTACGGCTATGCCCTTCAGCTCACTCGGGACGGCAAGGCGTATGTGGACAGCCTCAGCCCGGAACAGATTCGGGAGTACCGTGGCACGCTGACCGAACCCGGGCGCAACAGCCCCTACCGGGACCGCTCGGTGGAGGAGAATCTGGAACTGTTCGAACGGATGCGACAGGGTGCCTTCCCCGAGGGCACACACGTCCTGCGGGCGAAGATCGACATGGCGTCGCCCAATCTCAATATGCGGGATCCTGCGGTCTACCGGATCAAGCATGCGCATCATCACCGGACGGGTGACAAGTGGTGCATCTATCCGATGTACGACTTCGCCCACTGCCTGTCCGATTCGATCGAAGGGATCACGCATTCCATCTGCACTCTCGAATTCGAGGATCATCGTCCGCTGTACGACTGGTTCCTGGACGAGCTGGGTGTCTACCATCCGCAGCAGATCGAGTTCGCACGGCTGAACCTGAGTTACACCGTCCTGAGCAAGCGTCGGCTTCTCGAACTCGTGCAGGGCGGCTTCGTCTCGGGATGGGACGATCCCCGTATGCCGACGATCTCGGGCCTTCGCCGACGCGGCTATCCAGCGGAGTCGATCCGGCGGTTCTGTGACCGCGTGGGGGTGGCCAAGCGGGACTGCATCATCGACGTGGAGCTGCTCGAGCACACCGTCCGCGAGGATCTGAACAAGGTCTCCCCTCGAGTGATGGCGGTGCTGAATCCGCTGAAAGTCGTGGTCGTGAACTACCCTGAAGGTCAGGCAGAGGATCTGGAGGCGATCAACAATCCCGAAGATCCGGCCATGGGCACGCGTACGGTTCCGTTCTCGCGGGTGCTCTACATCGAGCAGGACGATTTTCGGGAGGACCCGCCGCCGAAGTACTATCGGCTGGCTCCCGGCAGGGAGATCCGTCTCCGCTATGCCTACTTCATCAAGTGCGTCGAGGTGGTCAAGGATCCGGCGACGGGGGAGATCACCGAGCTGCACTGTACCTACGATCCCGCGACACGGGGCGGTGACGCGCCTGACGGACGGAAGGTGAAGTCCACGATCCACTGGGTCTCGGCGGAACACTCGATCCCCGCCGAGGTGCGCCTGTACGACCGGCTCTTCATGACACCCAATCCGACGGAAGGCGAGGGAGACTACAAGGTCCGGCTCAACCCGGATTCCCTGACAACCCTCCAGGATTGTCGCCTCGAACCCGGTCTGGCGGAGGCGACGCCGGAAATCCGATACCAGTTCGAGCGGCTCGGCTACTTTGCCCTGGACCCCAAGGACGCGACTCCCGGCCGACCGGTCTTCAACCGGATCGTGAGTCTGCGCGACACCTGGGCCAAGATCGAGAAGCGGATGCAGGGGTAATCAGCTTCGAGTTTCGCGCTCGCGAAAATAACGGATGGCGCGCTCGAGGTCTTCCGGCGTGTCGACACCAATGGTGTTCTCGGAGGTTTCGGCAACGGCGATCGGGATTCCGTGCTCCAGAAAACGGAGCTGCTCGAGCCTTTCCGCTTTCTCCAGCGGCCCGGCCGGGAGCGCATGGAACAGCCCCAGGGCCTCGCGACTATAGGCGTAGAGCCCGATGTGCTTGAAGTAGATCCGTGCGCCCGAGGGCTCCCGATAGTAGGGGACAGGTCGTCTGGAGAAGTAGAGAGCCCGGTTCACGGCGCTGCAGACGACCTTGACCGCATTGGGATCCGCGGCTTCATCCTCATCGACGCGGACGCACAGTGTCGAGACCCCCGCCTTCCCCGCCAGCAGCGGCCGTACGAGAAGCTCCAGGTGGGTCTCGCGGATGGTCGGCTCGTCGCCCTGGATGTTCACGTAGATGGCGCCGTCGGTCTTGAGGAGGACCTCGTAGAGACGGTCGGACCCGGACTGGTGCAGCCCGGTCTTCATCCAGCGGAGCCCCCGCTGTTCGCAGAAGTCGAGGACTCGCGGACTGTCCGAGGCCACGAGCAACTCGTCAAGGCTGGGACTTTCGCGCACGGCATCGTAGACTCGCTGCAGGAGCGGCTTCCCCGCCACGTCGAGGAGAACCTTGCCTGGCAGTCGGGTCGATTCCAACCGGGCCGGGATAACTCCAATAACTTTCGGTCGGCTCAAACTGGATGCTCCCGACGGGATGTGGGGGACTCTCGAGGGTCATCACCCATTCCGTCTCTTCCCTTACGGTATACCCCATTTCAGCTCTGAGCTGAATTCTCTCTTTGCGCAGTGAACTCTCGAGCGGGCTCGAACGTTAATACCATTGACTCCGGTTGATACAGTCGACGTGTGATCCGAGCTCCCGGTTCGGAGCGTGGAGGAACGAACGCTGATGCGTGCATGGATCCTGATTTCAGTCCTGTCGGTCTGCGCGGCGTGTCGGCCGGGCAGCGAACAGGCGGCCACCCCCGATGCTGCCGCTGAGGAAACCCTGGGGACTCCGGTCCGGATCGCTGAGAGCTTCGTTCCGTCACGTTGGGGGGAAGCCGAGACGGTAGAGTTGAGCCTCGATTGCCGGACTCGGGTCCGTCCCGACGATGAAGACGGGACCTGCATCAAGATCAGTTACCATCCCGCTGACGAATTCTGGGGCGCCGTCTATTGGGAGACGAAGAAGGAGTCCGGAGTTCGCAAACCGGTCAGACTGGCGGCGGGCTCCCGGATCAGTTTTTGGGCGCGGGGGGAGACGGGGAATGAACGAGTCGCCTTCGAGCTGCCCGGGAACCCTTCCTCGGAATTGCTTGCGCGCCGTGAAGCCACCCGGTTGGACTCTGACTGGAAGCACTTCGAACTGGAAATCGGAGATCGGGCGGGCACACCCGTGACCGGGATCTTCGGAGTCCGTTGGGACTGTGCGACAGGGCAAAATCCGGGCGGACTGACGTTCTACCTGGACGATCTGCGGATTGACTAGACCGGAGCTCCGGCCTGAAAGTGAGCGTCGGGACCCGGCGGCTAACGCTCCCCCGAATGCGCCTTCGTCGAGCCGCGAAACGGCGGTGGCCCCAACTTCAGCAGATGCGTCTTGTAGTCCGGGACCAAGGTCACCGTCTTGGACGCGCCCTCGAGAGTTGCCTTCACCACGCAAGGCCGGACCGCACCGGAGTCCGTCGCCACCGTCCACGCCACGTTGCCGGCGTACTTGAAGGTCACCTTCTGACCCTGCGCCACCTCACCGAGCAGGGTTTTGGCCTTCTCGGGCACCTGAACCGTTCCGACGAGTTCGGTGAACTCCTCGGTCGGCGACGGCGTCTTCTCGAGCGTGATACCCAGCTGTTCCGCCCAGGGGGACAACCACCCGTTACCCTTGTCCTGCGCCGCCAGCCACGTGGATCCCCAAAGGAGAGAAAGACAAAGCAAAAGGAGTCGCGCCTTCATGGTTGACCCGAGTCTATTATTTCGCAGGATTGCCCGTCAATGACCGTCACTCGGCCCCGGCCGCAGGCGGTTGACAGAGGTCTCCGGAAACCGATACTTTACGGGCCTTCGACAGGTGCCCATTCGTTGATTCTGTCGGCGTGATCTTAGATCACCTTCGCGCCTGCGTGCAGTTCTTGGACCCGGACTCTCATCTGACGCGAGAAACCACCCGGAAGGAACACAGTGATGAATCCTATGAAACGTCTCCCGGTGTCTCTATTGGCGCTGCTCCTTCTCTCCGTTCCACTCGCCCATGGCCAGGCGACGGGCAAGACGTCGCCGGACGATCCCTGGGCGGGCGCCTTCGGAGCGGGTTTTTCCCTGACCGGCGGCAACACGAGCACCACCAGTCTCAACATCAGCTTCAATGCGCTCCGGGACGCCAAGACCGGAAACGTGATCAAGTTCAACGGGCTTTACCTGCGCATCGACCAGAAGCAAGAGAAGACCGCCGACCGGCTCAGACTGAGCGGCCGCGACGAATGGACGGTCTCCGACCGGATGTTCGTGTTCGGCGGCGCTACCTATCAGCGCGAGCCCTTCAAGGAGATCAGCTACCTGCTGAACCCACAGGGTGGGCTTGGCTACAAGTTGGTGAACTCGGAGAAGGTACTCCTCTCAATCGGCGGCGGCGCCGGAATGTCCTGGGAAAAGAACCCCGGTTTCGACGTCAACACGAGCGGAACCGTCAATGCGAGTCAGGACCTGGAATTCCACCTGGCCGAAGGGACCTTGATCTACCAGAACGCCTCCGGCTTCTGGAAAATGGACAACTTTCGTGACTCCATCTACCATTTCACGGCCGGTCTCGACACCCAGTTCACCGGGCACATCCGGCTCAAGGTCGAGTTCGCCGACGACTATACGAACCTCACGCCCAGTCCGGAGGTCCTGAAGAACGACACCGCGTTTCTGACGACGTTCCTGTATTCGTTCTAGGCGTCGGCCGCCTCTCGCTCGCGCCGCTTCTTGAAGATCCAGGCGATGCCGATGCTCAGAACGTACAGGATGACCATCGGACCGCTCCACAGGAACAGATTGAAGGGATCCGTGGTCGGAGACACGACGGCGGCAATGATGGTGATGATCAGGAAGGCGTAGCGGAAGTTCTTCCACAGGAACTTGGGTGTGACCAGCCCAAAGATCGAGAGGAACGCGACGAGTACCGGCAACTGAAAAATGGCTCCCATGCCGAGGATGATCAGCAGCTCGAAGTCGAAGTAATCCATGGCCGTGATCATGGGCTGGAATTCTTTTCCGAACTCGACCAGCAGGAAGTTCAGGGCAGGCGGCAGGATGACGTAGTAGGCGAACATCCCTCCCAGCAGGAAGAGCACCGTGGACGCCAGAAGGAAAGGCATCACGTAGCGCTTTTCTTTCCGGTAGAGTCCAGGCGCGACGAACAGCCAGACCTGGAAGAGGATGAACGGGATCGCCAGGAAGATTGCGGCGGTGAAGGACACCTTCAGGTAGATCGTGAACGGGTCGGTCGGCTTGATGACGACGAGATGCTCGACGACACCCTTGATCGGCTCTTCCAGGAAGCCGAAGATCGCCTCGCGGAAAATCCAGGCCACCGTGAAGGTCACGACCACCGCGATGATGCTCTGCATGATCCGACGGCGCAGCTCATCCAGATGTTCCAGGAAGGTCATTCGCCCGCCGAGTTCGGTTTCCCCGCCATCGTCATCGTCGGGGTCATCGGACCCCGAAGGGGGCAGTGGGGGGGACTGCGGCGGCCGTTGCGCGCCACCTTTGTCCGGTTGCGCCGGTGAGGTCGCGCTCGGTGGTGTCGGCGTTTCCCTGGGAGGCTTCGGTTCACCTCCGGAGGGAACGGTATGCTCGGGAGTCTGCCCGCCGGATTGCGGATCGGGCGTTCCGTCAGATGGACTCGTCCTGTCGTTCATCGAGAAAAGTGCCAGGCGGGGTCAGGGTCAAGGCTTGATGTCTTTGTCGATATCTCGCTGGATCTTTTTGAGATCTTCCTGTTCGGTCCTGACTTCGTCTTCCCACGTCCTTTTGAGCTCGTTGGTGGCCTTCTTGAATTCGGCGAGGCTCTTACCCAGCGAGCGACCGAGCTCGGGGAGCTTTCTCGGACCAAACACCAACAACGCAATGACAAAAATAACAACCAGTTCGGGGAAACCGAGATTCCAACCCATAGGAGCTCCGTTCGAGGCCAGTGTAGTCCACGGCCGAATGGCAAGTCAACTGAGCGGCCCCCGCCCGCGTCGCACACGGGAAAGGCCGATTTCTGATGATATACTAGTCGTCTTGAAACCTGCTCCAGCCAAGGAAACGCACTGATGTCTCGAATTCGAATCAGACTTGGAACTGTGCTGATCTTTATCGTGACGATGGGGGCCGTGCTCGGCGGACTGCTCGGCGAGAAGGCGAGCGCGGAGACTCCGCTCCAGGAAGACAGTCAGAAGCTGCTGAAGACTTTCAGCGAAGTCTTTGCGACGGTTCAACAGAACTATGTCGGCAAGACGGATTCGGACGTCCTGGTGGCCGATGCGATTCGGGGAATGCTCCGGACCCTGGACCCTCACAGCTCTTTCTTTACGACGGAGGACTACGACCGTCTGCAGGAAGAGCAGAAGGGCAAATACTATGGGTTGGGCATCACGATTCGCTCCGAATCGCCCGGCAGCGGGCGGGTCGTGGTCGTCGAGCCGCCGGCGCCCGGCACTCCGGCCTACAAGGCGGGTCTGCGGGCCGGCGACGTCATCGCCAAGATCGAAGGCAAGCCCATCGATGACTGGGATCTGAACGACGAAGTCATTCCCAACCTCAAGGGGCCCAAGGGGACCTTCGTCAACATCACCGTCGAACGGCCGGGGGAGGACGCCCCGCTTCAGTTCAAGGTGGAACGGGATGAGATCCCCCTGTACACGATCAAGTACGCGTTCCGGATCCGTCCCAAGATCGGGTACATCCGTATCACTCGTTTCGCTGAGACGACCAGTCGGGAGTTGGACAATGCTCTCGATTCGATCGGAGAGGGCACTCTCGAGGGTCTGATCCTGGACTTGCGAGACAACCCCGGTGGCGCCCTGAGCCAGGCTCTGGCGGTGTCGGACCGCTTCCTCGACAAGGGGGAGAAGATCGTGGCGACCCGCTCGCGGAACGGCCGCGAAACCCACGACTACAAGGCGGAACGGGCGGAGCGGTACCACTATCCCATGGTGGTTCTGATCAACAGGAACAGCGCCAGCGCCAGTGAGATCGTTTCCGGAGCGCTGCAGGATCACGACCGCGCGCTGATCCTGGGCGAGACGAGTTTCGGCAAGGCCCTGGTCCAGACCATTTTCCCCCTGGCCGGCCAGCGGGCTCTCGCACTGACGACAGGCCGGTACTACACACCCAGCGACCGTCTGATCCAGCGCGACTACTCCCACGGATTCTGGGATTACTACAACAATCGCAGTGACGAGCAGGCGGCCGTTCATCACACCGGCAAGGAGTACTTCACCGACGGTGGCCGGGTCGTCTACGGCGGTGGCGGCATCACGCCGGACCAGGAGGTCGATCTCGACCGTATTCCGCTGACGGCCCGCAAGATCCAGCGGAAGAGCCTCTTCAGGGACTACGCCTCCAAAATCGTTTCCGGGGAGATTGCGTCGAATCTGCTCGAGAACCTGCCCGCCAAACCCGGCGAGCTCCAGGAGGACCAGGCCGATGAGGTCATTGCCGACGTTCGGATCGATGGTCCCACCCTGGACCGGTTTCGGAAGTACGTCGCCGAGAACTCCCTGACTTTCTCCGATGCCGACTGGGATTCGGCCAAGCCGGTTATCCGCAATTTTCTGAAGCAGGAGCTCCTGCTCTTGCTGGTGGGTGACGAGGCCAGTTATCGCGTGGCTCTCGATCTGGACAAGCAGGTTCAGACCGCCATCGAGCGGCTGCCCAATGTGACGGCTTTATTGGAGAAGTCGATCAGCGAGGCTCGATCCCAGAATACCCAGACCCAGCCCTGATCGTACGCGGACCATGGAGGGCCGCTCGAGCCGCGGCTCCTTGAGGGCTTCGCGGAGTGCCTGTCCGCGGTTGACCCGAGATCGAGGCGTCCGCCACGGAACCCCGTCGATTCACGCGCCGGATCAGGGCAGAGGAGAGGTTCGGATGAGGTTGTGCACTTTCTTTCACCACAGCACCCGAAGCTTCGGCCTTCTCACGGATTCGGACCGGGTGGTCGACCTGCGCGAAGCCGCTCGCGAACTGCGCGGGTCCGGCCGGCTGGGAGGGATGCCCGAAGAGCTCCTGCAGGCTGCTGATCTGAAGACCTGGCTGGCCCAGGGCCCCCCGGCCCTCGAATTCGCCAATGCCATCGCCGAGGCGGTCGAAGCAGGACTGGAGGCAGGCACCTGCCCACGGCAGGAGACTCGCATCGTGGCGCCCATTCCGAATCCGGGCAAAATCGTCGCCGTGGGACTGAATTATCGACAGCACGCCGAGGAACAGGGTGCCAATCTTCCCGAGCGTCCCATGTTGTTTGCCAAGTTTCCGAGTGCCGTCATCGGTCCCGATGAGCCGATCAAGCTGCCGGCCGGCAGCCGGCAAGTGGACGTCGAGGCGGAACTGTGCGCGGTGGTGCTGGACCGCTGTCGCCGCGTCGATCGGCGCCAGGCCGAGTCCCTCCTCGCCTTCACGATCGGCAACGATGTCAGTGCCCGTGACTTTCAGTACTCGGACCGGCAGTGGGTCCGAGGGAAATCGTGTGACACCTTCGCTCCCCACGGGCCGACCCTTGTGACCGTGGATGAACTGGGCGATCCCCACGATCTCGAGATCTCGCTCCGTCTGAACGACTCCGTCCAACAGCACAGCAATACGGGTGACATGATTTTCGACAGCTACGCACTGCTCGAGTTCATTTCGGCGACGATCACCCTGGAGGCCGGCGATCTGATCTACACGGGGACGCCGTCCGGCGTGGGCGTGTACCGCGATCCTCAGGTCTTTCTAAAAGCCGGCGACATGGTCGAGGTCACCATCGAAAAGCTGGGAACCCTCCGCAACCCGGTGGTCGCAGACCAGTAGGACGACCTTCCGGTTGTCCTGGGGGCAATCATTGTCGACGCCGAGGTGGTCCCCCGGACGGCACGGGTGTGGCGACGCCTTCGGTGTTGCCGGTGGCCGGGACCGGGGCGTCTGGACAAGCAGGGATGCTTGTCCTACGAGCGTTCCCAGATGAAGGCGCTGAAGCTCTTCTGGATCTGAAAACCCGTTCGAAGGTAGAGCCGGAAAGCCCGATCGTTGGCTTCCGAGACCGAAAGCGTAATGCGCTCGAGTCCCTGGCTGCGGCACTGCGCCAGGAAGGTTGCCAACATCGCCCGTCCCAGCCCCCGTCCCTGATACTGCCGGCGAACCGAAAACTGGGGAATCATCGCCGTTGTCGGCTGGGTCCGCGTTGCCAGCAGGACTGCGGACACGTGATCGAAGTGGTCGACGGCGATCAGCGTGTCCTCGGGGCAGAAGCGGCCGCAGGCCGGGCTGTCGATGAGGTTCTTGAGGAAGCGGACGCATCCCTGGCGGCTCTGATAGTCGTGACAAAGGCTGGCGTCGAAGGAGTTGCGGTAGCTGTCGAAGACGAGCTCCGCCGCCGGCAGGAGATCCTTGTCTTGCCATTGCCGAAAACGCCAGGTTCCTCCTTTGAACCGAGGCGGCGCCTGGACGGAACACTCGGCCAGAGGGCATACCAGGAAATGCCGGGGCAGGACACGAAACCCGCAGCCGCTGAAAAGGGAATTGAGCTCGCAGTTGAACTCGAAAATCTGGGTTTCGATTCGCTGGACGGTCGGGACCGAGGTGGCCGCTCCGACGGTGCGCTCGATCAGTGCGCCGTAGGTCTCAGGGCAGGCGCTGTCGTTGCGGACGTAGATGTTTCCAATGAATGCCACCGTGCGGTCGACGACGAAGTAGGAGTAGCCCATGACTCGGTCGGGGCTGCCCAGGATGAAACCGGGGAGGGTTCGCGCCCGCATGAACCGCTTCAAAATATCGAGTGTTGGATGGTAATCCCAGAAGATGTGGTCGTTCCAGTGGACGGTCTCTTCGGCGAACAGGGGATTGAGCTCTTCGACGGGGCAATCTCTCAGAGGGACGAGCTGCATCGAGAGTCATTCTACACCTCGGCTCCGCCGACGAGGGGCGTAGGGGGGGACCGCGGCGAGCCGCCGACGCTCCCCGCAACACTCTGCAAATTGGAGGTTTGCCCTCTTTGATAGAGGCGCCGTATAATCGGCTTCAAATGAACATTAAGATTCATCCCCGCAATCTGGATTTACTGAAGAGCCAAGAGCAACTCATCAATCGTCAAAGTGCCAAGATTCGGAAGATGTTGCCGACCTTCGCGCCGGAAACGGTAGACCTGGATGTGAGCCTCGCGAAGTTGCCCCGGGGCAGCCAGTTTCAGACGGGACTGGTGTTGACCCTCCCGCAACGCGTGATCAAGGTCGAAGAGATTGAGAACAATCCGACGACCAGCCTGGTCCATGCCTTCGGTGAGCTGCGTCGCCGCGTCCAGCGGTTCAAGAGTCAGTTGAACCGGGAGAAGCTCTGGCACAAGCAGCCGCCCACCACGACTCCGGCCGTCCCGCTGACTCGCTGGGAAGTGGAGAGCGAGGCCAACGCCCATCTCGAGAAGCTCGAGAACTATGTCCGTCGTGAAATCCTCCATCGGGTCGTTCAGGGCGAAGTCCCCCCGGGAATTCTGGAGCCGCAGGCCCACGTGGACGATGTGTTCCTCTTCGTCACCTCTCGGCCCGAGGCCAAGCCCGCCGGGTTGACCGTCGAACAGTGGATGTTTCAGGTCGCCCGTACACTCCTGCAGGAGCGCCTGGACGAAATCGACAGCCATCGGGAAGAACCCCACATGGAGGAGTCCGCGAGTCCGGAGCAGCAGTGGGAGGATGAGGCACTCAACTTCTATCAGCCGGATGAGGCCATGCATCTGGAAGACCTGATGAGCGACGGGAGCACCTCGAATCCCGAGGAACTGATGGAGCGCGAGGAGACGGAGGCGCAACTCCAACGCGCGATTGCAGCGCTTCCGTCGTCGATTCGCGAGTCCTTCGTGCTGTTCGCCCTCGAGGGTTTCACTTCGGATGAGGTGGCCATGATGACCGGCAAGGAACCGCAGGAAGTCCTCGACGAGGTCGAGCAGGCGCGGGAGGCCCTGCGCCGGGATCTCAAATCTTGAGAATTGCGGATCGTCTCCAGCGAATCAGTGCCTCGCCAACGATGGCAGTGATGCTGGAGGCGCAGCGGCTGCGGTCCCAGGGTGTCGATGTAATCGACCTGGGGCCGGGCCAGCCGGATTTCCCGACACCCGAGCCCATCAAGCGGGCCGGCATCGACGCAATTGTCGGCGATTTCACCCGCTATACCGCGAGTTCGGGCATCGACGAACTTCGCGCCGCTCTGGCGAACAGTTTCAACCGTCGCTGGGGCACCCGTTTCGAGGTCGAAAACGTCGTGGTCTGTGCCGGTGCCAAGCAGGCCGTCTTCAGCCTCTGCATGGCGGCGTTCCAGGAAGGCGACGAGGTGGTCATTCCGGCTCCATACTGGGTGACTTTTCCGGAAGTGGTCAAGCTGGCGGGGGCAACACCGGTCTTTCTTCCGACACTGGAGGAGCATCGCTTCATTCCCGACATCGACGCTCTCCGAGAGTGCCTGACGGACCGGACGCGCGGACTGATCCTGAACACGCCCAACAACCCGACCGGCGCCGTCATCCCAGGTCCGATCCTGGAGCGGCTGGTTGCCCTGACTCGGGACAAGGGTCTCTTCCTGATCTCAGACGAGACCTACGAACAGTTCACATACGATGGACGGGAGCACGTCTCGGTGGCGGACTTCATCGACGCGGACACGACGGGTTTCGCCGTGGTCGGTTCCTTCTCCAAGACGCACGCCATGACGGGTTGGCGAGTGGGTTACTGCCTCGGCCACGCCGCACTGATGACCAAGATCGGCGAATTTCAGAGTCACCAGAGCGGCAATCCCTGCTCGATCTCGCAGCGGGCTGCCCTGGCCGCCCTGGCCGGTGGAGAGGAAGATGTCGAGGCCATGCGGCGTGAGTACGAACGCCGTCGCGTCGCGGTCCTGAACAGGTTGGAGTCGCTGGACGGTTTCGATTGCGTGCCGCCCGAGGGTACTTTCTATGTTTTCCCCAACGTTCGGGAAGCCATGTCCCGGGTCGGCTGCGCAAGTTCGGTCGATTTCTGCCGCTTCCTCCTGCGCGAGGCCCGCGTGGCGACCGTGCCGGGATCTGCTTTTGGTGCCGAGAACTATCTGCGACTCTCCTATGCCGCCCCGCTGGACCGGCTCGAGGCCGCATTCGACCGGCTCGAGGAGGCTCTGAGCCACCGCTGAGCCGTCGCGGACCATGAAAGACTCGGACAACATCTCCATCCTCCTCGTGTCTCCGCATAGCCCGGGGAACGTGGGGGCAACGGCCCGAGCCATGAAGAACATGGGATTGCGGCGCCTCCGGCTGGTTGATCCGTGCGACCCGATGGCACCGGAAAGCCTGTCTTTTGCCGTCGACGCCGCTGATTTGCTGCGGGAGGCGGAGGTCTACGAGACGTTCGAAGGCGCCGTTGCGGACGTGCAGCTGGTGTTTGGCACCACCTCGGCGCGGGGCCGGCGCATGCGGGCCCCTCTGCTCGACGTTCGTGAGGCGGGTTCCCGCATCCGCGCTCTCGCCGAAAACCAGCGTCTCTGCGTGGCTTTCGGTCCCGAGCGGAGCGGACTGACCGAGGCTCAACTGGCCCGCTGCCAGTACCTGATCAACATCCCGACGTCACCCGAACTCCCCACCCTGAACCTGGCGCAGGCAGTGCTCATCGTCGCCTATGAGATATTCACCTGCACGGGAGTCGAGCCGGATCCGGATTTGGGTCTGGCCGATCAGTCGAGCCTCGATCGCATGTTCTCCCACATCGAATCCACCCTGATCCGGATCGGTTTCCTCAGCACTTCCAATCCCGGACACATCATGCGCTCGATCCGCAGATTTCTGGCTCGGGCGGATCTGACGCCCCGGGATGTGAGGATTCTGCGCGGCATCATGAGGCAGATGGACTGGTATGTCCGTCGGGGGCGAAAGCTGGATTCCGGCCGGGTGAGGAAGCCCTGATCCGAACTTTCATCAGAAGATAAAAAAATGATCCCCTGTTGCTATTTCATTCACCCTCTGCCGTGTGCTAGTATATTGCCAATTTCCGGAACCCTGGGAACGGATGCGAGAGTTGATCGCCGAAATTTGACTCGGATTCGGTTCACAGGGAGGGGGAAGTCTCTTTCTTTTCCAGTCTCGAAGAGAGCTGAGCTGGGAGAGTCGGTCATCGAGGACGATCTGTGCACTCCGCCGAACCAGACTGCCACAGGGTAGGATTTCTTCGGAGAGTTGACTAAATGATGAATATCAAAAGGCTTTTCCTGATCGCCTTAGGGCTGCTCGTGCTGAACTCGGGCTATCTGTACAGTTTTGAGTCGCCCACACTCTTCTATGTCTCGAACGTCTTCGTCCATCTGGGACTGGGGCTGGCCCTCATCATTCTCCTGGTGCTTTTCTGGCGCCGGTACGGATCGAGCCTGACCTGGGACGGACAGCTCGCCTGTGTCGTTCTGGCGGTCGCCTCCGCCAGCGGGATCTACCTCTTCTTTACGGGGGCAACGCGCCCCTACTACGGGATTGTGGTGGCCCACATCGCGGTTTCCATGGCGGGGATCCTGCTCATGGTGGTGCACCTGATCGTGCGGCGCCAGGGCTGGCTCCCCCTGGGCGCCTTCACGGCGTTGGCTGTGGCCATCCCCGTGGTGGTCCAGCTCGGAGGACTGAATCGCTTTCCGGAAATCGTAAACCCCATCGTGGTGCCTACGACCATGGAGCAGGAGGGAGCCGGTCCCGACAGCGAGTTCTTCCCCTCCTCGGCCAATACGAATGTGAACCACACGATTCCCTCGACCTTCTTCATGAAGCCGGACAGCTGCGGTCGATCGGGTTGCCATCCGGATATCTACAAGCAGTGGCAGACCAGCGCCCACCACTTCGGATCCTTCAACAACCAGTGGTACCGCAAGGCGATCCTGTACATGCAGGACACGATCGGCACCAAGCCCTCCAAGTGGTGTGGAGGCTGTCACGATCATGCCGTTTTCTTCAACGGAATGATGGACAAACCCATCAAGGACCAGCTGGATCGTCCGGAAGCGACGGTCGGACTGACCTGCACGTCCTGTCATTCCATCGTCTCCGTGCACAGCACCATGGGCAACGGGAGCTTCGTCATCGAGTATCCGCCGTTGCACGACCTGGCCACGAGTGATAATCCGCTCCTGAGGTATCTGCACGACTTCGTAGTGAAGCTGGACCCCGGTCCGCACCGGGAGACCTTCATGAAGCCCTTCATGCGGGAGCAGCCCGGCGAGTTCTGCTCGGCCTGTCACAAGGTCCACCTCGATCTCCCGGTGAACAACTATCGCTGGATCCGGGGATTCAACGAATATGACGGCTGGCAGACCAGTGGCGTCTCGGGTGAAGGGGCGCGCAGCTTCTATTATCCAGACCATCCGAAGGCCTGTCCGGACTGCCACATGCCGCTCATCCAGTCTCACGATGCCGGCAACGTGGATGGGGTCGTTCACGACCATCGATTCCCCGGGGCCAACACGGCGTTACCGACCGCCAACGGTTTCAAGGATCAGCTGAAACTGGTCGAGGACTTTCTGACCAATGACCAGGTCGGTGTCGATATCTTCGCGCTCAGTGAGCCTTCCGAGGAAGCCGGGCCCGCGGCGGCGCCCGCGGCTCAGGAGACGCTCCAGACCTCCAGTACTTTTGCCGAGGGTGATGAGCTCGGATTTGCCGTCGGAGGACGCGGGGCCGGTTACACGGCCGTTCAAAAGATCGTGGCACCCATCGACAAGGTCCAGCCCGTCGTGCGACGGGGTGACTCCGTTCGGGTCAACGTCGTGGTTCGCACCAAGGGCGTCGGCCACTTCTTCCCCGGTGGAACCGTCGATGCCTTCGAAGTCTGGGTTGAATTGAAGGCAGTGGACGACAAGGGGAAGGTCATCTTCTGGAGTGGGTACGTTCCGGAATATGCGGACGGGCGGAAAGGGCCCGTGGACCCGAGCGCCCACTTCTATCGCTCCCTCATGCTCGACGAGCAGGGGAACCCGATCAACAAACGGAATGCCTGGGCAACCCGCACGGTCGCCTATGTCCGATTGATTCCGCCGGGTGCCGCCGACACGGTGCACTTCAAGCTCGATATCCCCAAGGATGTGGGCGAGAAGATCTATCTGACGGCCAAGGTGAACTATCGCAAATTTGCCTGGTGGAACACGCAGTGGGCCTACGCCGGCGAAAGGGATCCCAATGACCCGAATCCCGACGTGGGGCCGGGCCACGACAACGGCAAGTGGGTGTTCACCGCGAACACGTCGGATGTGGCCGGCAAATTGAAGGAGATCCCCGAAGTCCCCATCGTGACGATGGCCCAATCAGAGGCGCAGCTGCGCGTTCTCGGCGACGGGGAGAAAGAGCCTGAGCAGGATTCGATCCTGGATCATTCGGATCTGATCCGCTGGAACGACTTCGGAATCGGGCTCCTGCTGCAGGGAGACCTGAAGGCCGCAGAAGACGTCTTTACGCGCGTCACCGAGATCGATCCCAACTTCGCGGACGGATGGGTCAACATCGGACGGGCCCTTGAACTCGAGGGACGGCCCGAAGAGGCCAAGACTGTTCTGCTGAAGGCGTTGGCGGTCGACCCGGAGCTGGCCAAGACGCACTTCTTCCTGGGCATGTCCTACAAATCAACGGGTGACTACGATTCGGCCCTCGCGGAATTTCGGAAAGCCCACGAGAAGTATCCGCGGGATCGGGTCGTCCTGAACCAGATCGGTCGCCTGCTCTTCCTCAAGCGTGAATTCGAGGACGCCGTCAGCGTCCTGAATCAGGTCCTGCTGGTGGATCCGGAGGATCTCCAGGCCCACTACAATCTGATGCTCTGCTATCGAGCGCTGCGGGATCAGGACCGGGCTCAACACGAACAGACTCTCTACCTGCGATTCAAGGCGGACGAAAGCGCACAGGCCATTACGGGCCCCTATCTGCGCGAACATCCCCACGACAACAACGAGCGGCAGGCGATCCACGAACACGAGAGTTACCCTCTCGACCAGATACCGGCTGACCGGAGGATGGTCTCCAACCCCGCCGGACACCCGGCGGAAAAGTACACGGGTGGGCGGTAGACACCGAACGTATCCACTGAAGGTGAAATGGACGAGAAAGCCATGAGAAAACTGGCAGTCTTGATTTGCATAGCAGTTGCATCGGCGGGCGTGACTCTGGCCCAGGTCAAATTCACTGACGTGACCACGGCGGCTGGCATTCGTTTCCAGCAGAACAACGGCGCCTTCGGAAAGAAGTACCTCCCCGAGACCATGGGCTCGGGAGCGGCCTTCCTCGACTACAACGGCGACGGTTGGCTCGACATCTTTCTGGCGAACGGAACGAACTGGCCGGACGGCAAGAAGAAGGGGCCCAGCTATCCCGCGCTCTATCGCAACAACAAGAACGGGACCTTTACGGACGTGACGCGACAGGCCGGTCTGGCGGTGGAGTTCTACGGCGTCGGGGTTACGGCCGCAGACTACGACAACGACGGTGATTGTGATCTGTTCGTCTCCTCCCTCGGTCCGGACAAGCTCTTCCAGAACCAGGGGAATGGCACGTTCAAGGAGATCTCGAAGAGTGCCGGCATCAGTCAGGAGCCTGCTTTCGGTACGAGTGCGGCTTTCCTGGACTATGACCGCGACGGTCTCCTGGATCTGTTCGTCGCGAACTACGTGCGCTGGAGCCGCGAGACGGACATCTTCTGCAGTCTGGACGGCGAGAAGAAGTCGTACTGCACACCACAGGCCTATCATGGCGCCTCGCCGCGGCTGTACCACAACAAGGGCGACGGGACCTTCGAGGACGTCACCAAGAAGTCGGGCCTGTTCGATGAGACCAACAAGGGACTCGGTGTGCTGGTCTTTGACTACAACAACGACGGCTGGCCCGACATCATGATGGCCAACGACACCCAGCCGAACAAGTTGTGGCAGAACATGGGCAACGGGACCTTTCAGGATGTGGGCGTGATTGCCGGAATCGCCTTCAGTGAAGACGGTGTGGCGCGCGGGGCCATGGGAATCGATGCCGCAGATTATGACCGATCCGGATATCAGAGCGTCATCATCGGCAACTTCTCGAACGAGATGATCTCTCTCTACCACAACGAGAAGAACGGATTCTTCATCGATGATGCGCCCACTTCGACGGTCGGTCCGGACAGCCTGCTGTCCCTGACTTTCGGTTGCTTCTTCTTCGACTTCAACTTGGACGGTTACCTGGACATCTATGCGGCCAACGGACATGTCGAGAACACGATCAACGAAGTGCAGAAGAAGGTGACCTATCAGCAGCCCGCCCAGCTGTTCGAGAACATAGACGGCCGCCAGTTCAAGGAAGTGGCCAAGGATATGGGCGCGGATTTCGTGACGCCGCGGGTGGCACGGGCTGCGGCTTACGGCGACTTCGACAATGACGGCGACCTCGATATCCTGCTGACGACGTGCGGCGGACCGGCCAAGCTTTTCCGCAACGACGGAGGCAACAGCAACAACTGGGTGGCCTTCGACCTGCAAGGGGTCAAGAGCAACCGCGATGCCATCGGCGCCCTTGTCAGGGTCAAGTCCGGAGGATCGGTGCAGAGCGCGGAGGTCAAGACCGGCGGCAGCTACTGCAGTCAGTCCCAGCTGCGGATGACCTTCGGTCTGGGCAAGGTCCAGAAGGTCGATTCCGTCGAGATCCTGTGGCCGTCGGGAGAGAAGCAGGTCCTGAACGCGGTCCCGATCAACCGGATTATGCGCGTTGTGGAGGCGCAGGGTATCGAGGGGACGGTCGCCGGTACCCACGCCGCGGCCCGCTGAGGGGGCCGCGGTCGAACCTGCCTAGCGCAGGACGAGAGCGGCGTTGCTGCCTTCACAGCTGAAGGCGGTGACGAGGACGAAGCGGCCGGCGAGGGGCTGCGCTTCACCCCGGAGACGCAAGTTCCGTGGCGCCTCGTCGACTCCCGCGGTGGGAGGGACCTGGCCGCTTCGCAGCGACTCCAGAGCGGCGGCGACTCCGATGGCACCTCCCGCTCCCAAGGTCTCACCGCAGGCGGCCTTGGGGCAGGTTACGGGGATCTCACCCAGGCGGTTCCCGAAGACCCGGCGCAGAGCCTCTGCTTCCATGAAGTCTCCGCCCCGGCTGCCGCTGGCGCTGGAAACGATGCCCCCGATCTGCTCGGGAGAGACGTCCGCCGCTTGAAGCGCGGCCCGGATGGCTCTTTCAGCTCCCTCGGAGTCGAGAGAGAAGCTGTCGATCCGATGGGCGTCATGAGCCCAGCCGGCCCCCGCCACTTCCCCCAGGGGAACGGCACCCCGCTCGGCTGCCGAGGACGCCAGCTCCAGCGCGAACAAGGCCGAACCTTCGCCCAGAACGACGCCATCCCGCTGTTCCAGAAACGGCAGGGCCCGGTAGTTCTTGGACAGCAGTCCGTTCTTGCGGAAGCCGAGATAAGACTCCTCTGCAATCTCCTCGACGCCTCCGGCCAGAAGCATTCGTGCCCGGCCAAACCGGAGAAAGTCGACCGCATACAGGATCGAGACGAGACTGGAGGCGAGTCCCGCCGAGATCGTGGAGTTCACCCCGCGCAGCTTGTGCCGGATTGCGGCCTGGCCGGCAGGGGAATTGATGACGGTGTTGGGGAATGCCATCGGGTTGACGTATTTGACGCCGTCCTGCAGGCCGCTCCAGTCGAAAGAAGCGATACTGTGGACGCTGCCGAACATGGTGCCGCAAACCATCCCGAGTTCGGGATCGCCCTCGTCGGAGTCCGACGGGACGCGTCCGACCGCCTCGAGGCAAAGCTGTGCCGCCACGGCCAGCAGACGCGCGCTGCGATCCAGGACACGGATACCCTTCGGACCCAGCCAGCGCTGCGGTGTGAATTCGGGAACCTCGCAGGTGACGACCTCCATCGTGCCGTCGAGTTCGATCACGCCGCTGTGTCCCGTGCCGACACGGCCTTCGAAAAGGGCTGAAGAGAACTCGTCCAATCCGGCCCCGATCGAAGTGATCAGTCCGGCACCGGTGATGACGACTGGTTCGCTCACTGGTCCCACCTCGCCAGGCAGAGGGCGGCATTGTTTCCGCCGAAGGCATATGCATTATTGAGGGCGATCCGGGGATCTGTCCGACGGGCCTGATTCGGAACGTAATCCAGATCGCACTCGGGATCGGGCTCTTCGTAGTTGATCGTCGGGGGAATGACCCCGCTGCGCAGGGCCAGAGCGCAGCAGGCCGCCTCGATGGCACTGGCGGCTCCCATGGTGTGCCCGATCATCGACTTGATCGAGCTGATCGGGATCCGGTCCGCCAGACTCCCAAACAGTCGCCGGGTGGCCAGTGATTCCACGCGATCGTTGGTCGGCGTGCCGGTGCCGTGCGCGCTGATGTAGTCCACCTGTTCCGGCTGCACCCGGCTCTCCTGAAGGGCTGCCGCCATGGCACGCATGGCACCGTCTCCCTCGGGATGGGCGGCTGTCATGTGGTGCGAGTCGCAGCTGACACCGTAGCCGAGGATCTCGGCATAGACGGCGGCGCCCCGCTCGAGAGCCGAATCCAGCGGTTCGAGGACGAGCACGGCTGCACCCTCCCCCGGCACCATCCCCTTGCGGTTCTTGTCGAAAGGCTGACAGCGCTCGGGCGCGATGGCCCCCAGGCGGGCAAAGCCCATGTAAGTGATCCGCGAGAAGGCATCGGCACCGCCGGCCAGCATCAGGTCGGTCCTGCCGCTGCGCAGCAGATCGAAAGCATAGCCGATGGCATAGTTGCCCGCCGCGCAGGCGGTCGGGATCATGAGGGCCGGCCCCTTGAATCCGAATTCGATGGCCAGATTGCCGGGGATCACGTGGCAGGGGTAGCGAGCGAAGATGTCACCGGGAATGGCATCGAAGCCGCCCGACTTGCGGGCGTCGTTGTATTGCTCGACGTAAAGCGGTTCCCCCGAGGTCGTTCCCATGGAAACGCCCACGCGGGTCGAATCGACCCGATCCGGATCGATGCCGGCATCGTCGAGTGCCAGGTAGGCCGCAGCCACCGCCATCTGTGAGGCCCGTCCGAGCTGCTCGGGCTTCTGGCGGCGAACGTGAGCGGCCGGATCGAATCCCTTGACTTCTGCTCCGAGACTGACGGGGAACGCGCTGGTGTCGAAGGAACACACCGGGGCAATTCCGCTGACCCCCGAAGTCACAGCATCCCAGAACACATCCTTGCCCAACCCCACCGGGGTGACCAGACCCAGGCCTGTGACAACGATTCTTCGCATGGCATCACCTCTCGCCGAAGCGGGGACCGGAGTCCCGGCCTCGGCTCCCGGGACATTACTGGGAGGAGGCCGCCGGGAGGTGCTTCATGACCACATCGACCGCCTGCTCCACATTCTTGATCTGGCGAAACTCCTCTTCCGGAATGTCGATCTTGTACTCCTTGTCCAAAGCGACCATCAACTCGATGGCCATCAGCGAGTCCACCCCCAGTTCATCGATGAAGCTGGCCGTATCACTGACTTCGGCAGGATCCATTTCGGTCAATTCCGCCACACGCTTTCTCACTTCTTCTTTGACTTGTTCGGCTGTGATTGCTGACATTATCCTCTCCTCACTATAAGCATCCTGACGCTGGGTTACCTTGTGCCTCGAACGGCCGCGGGCCGAAGCCCGTGCTCCTCGACCAGCGATCGCAGCAGTCGGAGCGCGGGCCGGGTGTTGTAGGTCTCCTGGTACTTCCGGTGGGCGTCGTCACGCGGGTAATGTTCGTTCGACCCATAGGGATAGCCGGACATCCCGTGGAAGGGCAGCGGCTCCACGGTCTGCGAATAGGCCGTGTTGAGGTCTCCGTCCTTGGCCCAGCCGTCCACGAAGAGCAGGAATTCGCGGACCCAACCCTTCTCGATCGGCGGCAGGGATCGACTCGGAAAGAGCAGACGCAATTCGTCGCCCGAACCCATGATGACGAATTCGTCGTCGATTTTGGAAAGCAGCGGACCGACCTCACCATAGCGGGTATACAGGCCGTCGGTCGGGTTCCACATCGAGGTGGGCATCCAGTCCGCGTACTCGAAGCGTTCCGGCTGGGTCCGGTCAGGGGAAATGACCGGAGTCGAGAAACCCCGAAAATTCAGCCGGGCCTCGCCCATGGAGACCTCGGCCGTCGAAACCCGAGGACGCCCGACGTTCTCGCTGAGGAAGACCTGATCCCAGTACACGCACAAGCTGGTGACGATGCGAACCTCGCGGGAGGCTGACAGGAACTTGCCTGTCAGGTCGACGACGATGGTTTTGGGCTTGCCCGCGGGCACTCCCATATCTTCGACGACCGTTTGCCACTCGCCCCTGGCGTTCCTGACCTGCAGATAGGGCATGACGAACCCCGCGGTCCGGTCCTGCGAGACGCGGCGGATGGTGCTTCCATCCGCCCAGTCCACCCAGCCGCTGAGTACCAGGATGGCCCGGTTGTCCGGGGCCGCCCTCGGCCCAAAATCCATGACCAGGCTGTGCGGTTTCGCGATTCCGACCATGTCCCGCTGAAAATCCGTCGGATAGACGCGGTCGCGCGCGAGCAGGGCGGGCCGCACATCGTTCCCGTGATCGTCCGACGCGCGGATCGGATACTGTCGGTCGCGTACACCAAACAGCCGGAACTCAGGGTAAGGCGGGGATTTGAACTTGTCATTGGTGAACAACGCGGTGTCCGCCGGGTGATCGATGGCGATCAATTTGATCTGATCGAGATAGCTGACCTCGCGCAGTTCCTCCGTAACCCGGACTTCGTAGTCACCGTTCTGGTCGGCCCGAAGCGCCCCGGGCGGGATCTGGATGTATTCGTCGTGGTCCACCGGAAAGTAGACGCCGTCGCCGGCCGCGGCCCCCAGCGGCGCGACTCCCAGGACGTCGGTGATGAACTGAAACTCCTGCCCGTTCCAGGTAAAGATCATGGGACAGGATCCGGACAGGCGCTGCTGTTCCTTGTACGTGATCAGCTTGCCGGTGGGCTGCTCCGGCTCATTCTGGATCAGGCCGTTGGGCCAGGTGATCCGGACGGTATCGACCGAGTCGAAGGTGCCGAGACCGATGTGCAGGGGCGTGCCGTCGTAGATGCGCTTCTGATAGAGGCTGTCTGCCTTGATTTCTACCTCGGCTCCCGGGGCCAGGCGAGCGTTCCGAACCCCTACCAGGGCGATGTCCAGCCAGGCACCGGCGGACTTGCCCTCGTTCTCGAGGATGCGGAGTGATCCATCCCCGTCCAGGGCCACCAGATCGACGCGGCCGTCCGAATCGAGGTCGCCGGCGGCCAGCTGTTTCGCCTCGGCCAGCGAATCCAGGCGGGCAGCCTCCACGAACCGGCCCTGGCCGTCATTGCGCAGGACGCGGGTGCCGTCGACGATGTCGAGATAGCCGCGGTTGGCCAGGTCCGTGAGTACGACCGGGTGCTTCGCTTCCAGCTTCGGCCCGGCTTCCAGCCGGCCGGAACGGTTCCAGTAGATGTGGATCGAACCGCCCGAAATGCCCAGCAGATCGGTCCAGCCGTCATTGTCCAGGTCAAAGGCCCGGACTCCGACCGTCCCCGCTTCCAGCGCCGGCAGTTCGGTGGCTTCGAAGTTTCCGGCCAGACGATCGCGGTAGAGCACGGCGGCTCGATTCGCGTAAGTGACGACCAGATCCGTCCCGTTCGTGTCCTTGATCAGGTCCAGGCTCGTCCCGGCCACCGCAGGACCATCGACGAAGGGAAACAGGCCGGTTTGATCGCTGAAACCCGAGTCACCGTCGTTACGGATCAGGGCGGACTTCGGTCCCAGCAGAAACAGATCCAGGTCCGAGTCGTGGTCGAAGTCCATCCAGAGGGCCGCGGAATAGTTGCCCGCCGGCGCGGGGATCTCAACGGTCTCGAAGCCGTCGGCCCCGGCATGCCTCAAAACGACGTTCCCCTCCTGCACGATGCAGAAGTCGACTTTTCCGTCATTGTCGAAATCTCCGGCGGCCACCGCTTGGATCTTTCCCGTCTCCACGCGAAAGACGAGACGCGAGGCAGTTCCGGATCTCGGGATCAGCTGCAATTCCTGGTCGGACCAGGCCGACAGGTCGGAGGCGTCGCCCGATTCGGCGGGGACGAGCTGGACTCCCAGCGGATTGCCGGCCAGGTGGAGAGAGGTGGAGGAGGGCCGAAAGGAGATGCTGTCGGCGAATTCACCGGTCGCCAGTTCGGGTGCAGGCAGGGGGTCGATGTCGTCGAGGATTTCCGAGTAATAGCTCCAGTCGAGATCCTCCGGGATCGCGCCGGATGCCTGCTTCTTCTTGTTCTCCTGGAACTGCTTGAAGGCCCCATCGGCTTCGGCGGTTCGGCCCATCGCCCGGTAGGCGTTATAGATCTGAAAGTAGGGGCCCGCCAGATTCGGATCCAGTGCCGCCGCCCTTTCGAAGCGTGCGAGCGCTCCCGCCGAATCGCCCTGGATCTTGAGGATCACTCCCAGGTTGTACTGGGAAATCGGTTCGTCGGGTACGAGCCGAACCATCTCCTCGAACTCCGCCCGGGCCTTGTCGTACTCGGCGGCCTTCTTGTAGACGATCCCGAGATTGAACCAGGTGTGCGGGATCCGGGGATCCTCCTTTTGGGCGGCCAGGAGTTCCTGGACACCCTCGTCGGTCTTTCCGGCCCGCAGCAGCGCCAATCCGTAGTTGATCTTTTCCCGCGCCGAATCCGGAGCCAGTTCGAGCGCCTTCTTGAACATGTCGACGGCCTGGTACTGGGTAGTGGGATTCTCGTAGAAGGCCTTCCCCAGATTCCGATAGTGCCAGAGCTCGTCCTTTGGGTCGCCGGCCGCCATCCCCAGGGCGGACACACCGGCAATGAGCAACGCTGCGGCTGCAAGTCCAAGCTGTCTCTTGCTCATGTCGAACCCCATGCCTTTCCGTTCAGGGTTGTCGGAGAGCGGAAACGTCGACGATTCCGGATCCCTCGCGAATGTAGGAGAGGTGGTTCAGCGGAACGGTCAGTGATTCCTCCTGCCCGCTCGGCCAACGGATCCGCAGTTCATCGATCTTCTCCGCCGGACCGATCCCGAAGTGGAGCCGGTAGCTGCTCTGGGCCGAGTAGCCATCACCTCCGGAGATTTCACGCACCTGTGTGACGCCGCCGGCAGTCAGCGTGACCCGGGCTCCGATCGCGTCCCGATTCGATTTCGTCCCGATCAGGTTGAGGGTCACCCAGTTGCCGGGTTGGGTGCTGACGTTGCGATACAGGAGAGCCGGTTGATCGGCATTGGTCTGGTAGATGTCCAGCAGCCCGTCGTTGTCGAAATCTCCGATGGCCACGCCACGGCCGTCCAGATCGTTGTCCACTCCCGCGGCGGCGGAGATCTCCTTGAAGATGTTCATCTTTCCGAGATTCTGGAACAGTTTGCTCTTCTGGTACCCGCTCCAACTCATGTCCTTGATCGCCGGCCAGCTGGTGAGGTCGCTGAAATCGACGCCGGGCGTGATGATCATTTCGACCAGAACGGGGATGTAGTTGTCCTTGCTGGCCGACCGCAGTCCGTTGACGGCAAACAGATCGAGCCAGCCGTCGTTGTCGAAGTCCGCGAACTTGGCACCCCAGCCCCACAGGGTGTCGCATGTTCCGGTCTCTCTGGAGAGGTCCGTGAACGTCTCGTTGCCGTTGTTGTGCCAGAGCATGTTGCATTCCTTCATGTACTCGTCCGTGATATTCGTGACGTACACGTCAAGGAAGCCGTCGTTGTCGTAGTCGGCAACATCGGCATTCATGCCCTTCTTGGTGTCGTAGCCGATGGCGGTCTGGGATGCATCCCGGAACGTCCCGTCCTTCTTGCTGAAATAGACCCGGTCCGTGCCGTAGTCACTGGCCACGTACAGATCGGGCCAGCCGTCATTGTTGAAGTCCCCCACTCCGACGTCGAGGGTCCAGCCGTGGCCGTTCGCGACGCCGGCTTTCTTGGTCGCGTCCTCGAAGCGGCCTCCTCCGAGGTTGTGGTAGAGGGTGACGCCCCCGCCGTTGCTGGCATTGTCGAGGTCGCGGGGCAGCACCTTGGTCGTGGTGAGATCCAGCAGGTTGACCGGGGGAAAGTAGTTGCCGAAGATCAGATCGAGCTTGCCGTCGTTGTCGTAGTCGAGGGTTGTCACCGAAAGGGAGTTGGCGAACGTGTTCATCCCGCACGTGGCCGTGACATCCTTGAAGGTGCCGTCGCCCTGGTTGTGAAAGAGCACCGGGGTGCCGAACCGGGCCAGGACCAGGTCCTTCCAACCGTCGTTGTCGTAATCGAAAAAGAGGGCATCGGCGACGATCAGATTGGGTTCGTTCCCACCACCTACGCCGGCCTTCTCTGTCTGGTCGGAGAAGGTCAGGTGGCCTTCATTGCGATAGAGGTGGTTAATCGTTCCCTGATCGGAGTCGGTGACGAAGAGATCTTCCAGACCGTCATTGTCGTAGTCGCCGACTGCGGAGGACGCTCCTCCCGAGGTGAACATTCCGAGGACGTCCGAGTAAGGCCCTTTGAACTTCCGTGTGTGGTGAAGGTGGCGGACACCGGCCTGTTCGCCGAGTTCGGTGAAGTGAATCCGGGCCGCAGGCTCGTCGGCGCCGGCCGCCTGGAGGGTACCCACGAAAAGGAGCAACAAAACGGTGGACTTCATTGTTTTGTCCAAAGCTCGGAAAGGTCCGTGTTCACGCGGACGTTGGGATCATAGGAGACACTGACGATCGAGCCCAGTTCCTGCTCCGTGGCGGCCAGCCGCTTCTTCAGAGCCTCGCTGTCGGGAAACTCTTCGAGGCCCTGCTGCCACAGTTTTCTTGCCTGCTCCGGATCGTCCATCTTCCAGTAGCCGTCTCCCAGGGCAACATAGGTTCGGACGTAGACGCCGAGTTTGGGACCCTGTTCGTGCATCATCTTCAGCGCGACCTTCAGATCGTCGATTCCCAGTTGGGTACGGTTGAAGATCTTGGGCCAGAACAGGTAACTGTTCCCGCGGGTGTAGTAGCCGATCCAGGTCGGTTTGAGCTCGATCGACTTGGTGAAGTACGTCAGGGCCGTGTTGGCGTTCAAGACCTGTGTGATCGCTCCCGAATCGGGGATCTTGTCCACGTAGGCAAATCCAAAGTTCAGGAAGGCGTTGGCGGCGTCGGGATGATCGGCGACCAGCTTCTCAAAGAAGGCGATACTGCGGTCATAGGCCTTTTCGCGAATGACTGCCTGCCGGTAGTCATTGCCATAGCGCAGGTTGTCCGGGTCGGCCTGGAGGGCGGCCTCGAAATGGCCGAGGGCGGCCTCGACGTTTCCCGACGAGACGGCGGCCACGGCCGCGTTGTATTCCTGCTCGCCGTTCGGAGCGGCAGCCACAAACGCCAAGAGTAAAAGGAAAGTTCTCAACATCTTGTTTCAACTCCCGAGTGCCGGAGACCCTCTCATTCTGCGGGTCGTTTTCCAGCACAGACGCCTCACTTGAAGGTTTTGATTCCCTGGTTTTCGGTTATCCGGTAGATTCGATTGGCGGCCAGCTTCTCGAATGACTGGACCTGGCCGCTGGGCCACCGGATTTCGAGCTTCTCAATTTCCTGGTTGTCGGCCAGGCCGAAGTGGACCCGGTGGGTACTCTGCGAAGCGAAGCCGTTTCCGCCGTTGACGAAGCTCAAGCGGGTCCGGCCCCCGGCCGTCAGCCGAACCTGCGCTCCCACGGCATCCCGATTCGATTTGACTCCCTCGAGCAGGAACTCCACCCAGTTGTGGTGCCCGTCCAGGGGCAGGTCGCTCCGGAACAGCAGGGGCGTCGAATTGGCATTGGCCACGAACATGTCGAGGCGCCCGTCGTTGTCGAAGTCCCCCAGCGCGATGCCCCGCCCGTCTTCCAGCGAATCCAGGCCCAGCGCCGGAGCCTGATCGGTGAAGAGTTGGCCGCCTTCGTTGTGGAACATGCGGCTCCGCTGGTAGCCACTGAGCGTCTTGTTGCCCATGGGCGGCCAGTTGCGGGCATCGGACAGATCGATCCCGGGCTTGACGATCATGTTGAAGATGTCGACCACGTAGTTGTCCTTGCCCGCGGATACCCAGCCGTTGACCACGTAGAGGTCCAGCCATCCGTCGTGATCGTAGTCGAAGAACTTGCCGGCCCAGCCCCATCCGGTGTCGTAGGTATCGGTTTCCCGGGAGACATCCGAAAAGGTCAGGTTTCCATTGTTCTTCCACAGGAAGTTGCCTTCCCGCATGTACTCGTCCGTGATGTTGGTAACGAAGACGTCCAGGAGTCCGTCGCCGTCGAAGTCACCCCAGTCGGCATTCATGCCCTTTTTTGTGTCGATGCCGATGGCCGTCTTCGTGATGTCGGTGAAGGTCCCGTCTCCGTTGTTTCTGAAGAAGCGGTCCGTGCCGAAGTCGCAGGCCACGTAGAGGTCGTCGTCTCCGTCGTTGTCCGCATCGGCGTGTCCGAGATCGAGGGTCCAGCCGCTCAGCTTGAACCCGGCCGCGGCGGTGACATCGGTGAAGGTGCCGTTCCCGTTGTTGCGGTAGACCAGCAGTCCGCCCCCGTTGTTGGCGGTTTCGAAGCTCTCCGGGAAGAAATGCGGAGTGTTCGGTTCGAACACGTCGACGTCCCGGAAGTACCCCCCGACGAACAGGTCGAGATCGCCGTCACGATCGTAGTCGAAAGCGACCGACGTAATGGCGTTCATGTAGCGATACAGCCCGGCCGCCTTCGTGACATCGCGAAACGTGCCGTCTCCCTGATTCTGAAACAGCAGGTCGTGCCCGAAACGCACCACCAGCAGATCGGGGTCGCCGTCGTTGTCGTAATCGAACCAGAGCGAATCGGCAGAGGCGTCCTCGGGATCATTGCCCTCGGCGACATGGGCCTGCTCCGCCACATCCGTGAAGGTGAAGTTGCCGTTATTGCGGTAGAGGTGGTTCTTGCCGTCGAGCTTGGAATCGGTTACGAAAATGTCCTCGAACCCGTCTCCGTTGAAGTCGGCGACGGAAGCCGAAGCGCCCAGTGCCGTGTAGCCTTCCATGATGTTGGCATAGGGGTTGTCGAAAGACCGGTTATGGTGCGGAACGTTCACGCCGGCACTCTGGGTGAGATCCTGGAACCATTTCTGTTCCGATGCGGCGGCCGTCAGCAATAGACCGAAACCCACGATCGCGAGAGTTCGGAGACTCATTGTTGGTTCACCTCGAACGTCCGGACGCGCAGGTCCGGATCGCCCTCTCTGATCAGGACGAGCTGGTTCGGCTGGAGATCCCGAAATGTCTGCACCGTGCCCGATTTGGGCCAGTGGACGGTCAACTCGTCGATTTTCTCGGCGTCCCCCACGCCGAAGTATTGACGGAGCGTGCTCTGCGAGCCGTAGCCGTCACCCAAAACGACCTCCCTCATCTGGAGCTGTCCCCCCACCCGGACGGTCACGCGTGCACCGACGGCGTCCCGATTCGATTGAGTCCCCTCGAGGGCGACGGCAAACCAGTGGCGCCGGTCTCCAATCTCATTCTTCAGCAGAGCGTGACGGTCCGTGGATGCCGCGACGGCGATGTCGAGGGATCCGCGGTTCCAGAAGTCGGCCACGGCCACGCCCCGGCTGTTGGTCAGTAGATCGCTGCCCGAAGGCCGGCCGATTTCCACAAAGGTTCCGTCTCCGTTGTTGCGGAGCATCCGGTTGTGTTCCCAGCCGTGCCACGAAGTCTGTCCGAAGTGATCGGGACTGAAGAAGAGCCCCGTCTTGTACTCGGCCTGCTTGCTGACCACGTTGTTCAGGAAGTCGAGCTCGATCTCGGTACCGGGATCGTTGTAGACCCAGCCGTCGGCGGCATAGATGTCCTTCCATCCGTCGTTGTCGAAGTCGTACATGCCGGCTCCCCAGAACCAGCCCGGCGGGTTGGCGGACGCTTTCCAGGTCACGTCCTCGAAGGTTCCGTCCCCCTTGTTCCGCAGCAGGGAATTGCCGGAAGCCATCTGCTGGAAGACGCCCACGAAGCCAAACCCGGACTGGCGAAAGATCTCCAAGTAGAGCGGCATGTCGGTGAGCCAGACACCCTGCGCGAACGAATTGTACATGTAGCGGCGGATGGTCGGAGGTTCGGCGAACCAGGCGTACTCGGAGCGGATGTTGGTCACGTAAAGGTCCAGTCGGCCGTCGTTGTCGTAGTCTCCGAAGGTCGCGTTCATGCCCGCGCCATAGGACAGCGTGTTGGAGGCCACGGTCACGTCTGTGAATGTACCGTCGCCATTGTTCCTGTAGAGGGTGTTGCGGCCGAAATCGTTGACGACGTACAGATCGGGAAAGCCGTCGTCGTTGTAGTCCCCGAAGACGGTGCCCAGGCACAGTCCCGTCTCGCCGACGTGTGCCTGCTCGGTCACATTCGTGAACGTGCCGTCGCCGTTGTTCCGGTAGAGCTGGTTGGGCTCTCCGTTGCGAGCGTAGAAGGTCGTGGGGATGTCCTTGCGGGGATCGAGATACCGTCCAACGTACAGATCCAGCAAGCCGTCATTGTTGTAGTCCGCCCACGAGGCCACGGTCGTGCAGCAGTCCTCTCCGATCCCGGACTGGTTGGTGACGTCCGTGAAATGGCCGTCGCCGTCGTTGCGAAAGAGCTGGTTGTGGCGAAAGGTGCGCGAGACGAAACAGTCTTCGTCTCCGTCGTTGTCGTAGTCGGCAAAGACCGCGACGCTCACGCCGTCGAGTCCGGCCAGCCCGGCCTTTGCCGTTACATCCTCGAAGGTGCCGTCGCCTCGGTTACGGAAGAGTTTCGACTCGACGCCATCCGGGATGAACAGGTCGCAGGATCCATCCTTGTCATAGTCGACCGCGGTGATCCCTCCGGGGCCGTAGATGATCATGGCAAACTTGAGGTTGTCTTTCAGAAAAGCCGGATAGAACTGGTTCTCGAAATCGATGCCCGCTTCGTGGGCGACGTTGACGAACTGGGGTTGAGCGGAGACCAGACGGCCCCCCTCGACCAGTTCGGAACTCCGGATGCGAGGCTGGTCGCCGGGAACGAAGCGCATGCGGAAATACGCTCGATCGACGCCCGACCGGGCTTCTCCATGCGGTGTCCCCAGTACCTCGAAGCGGACCGTCGCCGTCCACTCCTGATCGGAATCCCACTCCTCGAGGCGATGCACATAGAGATGCACCTCCTCGATCTGATCGAAGGAGTGCAGATAGTCCAGCCACTCGGCGACCGCTCTTTCCTTGCCTACGGTCTGTTCCCCGGGCACGAAGTGGTACTCGCGCAGTTCGTCTTTCTGTCTGAACAGATCCAGCTTGTTCAGCCCCAGAATGGTTCCCGAGTAATGATCATCGAAAGCGGCCGCCAGGGCCGCGGCATCCTGTTGCTTGAGCTCCCCGGCCAACTCACCCAGGCGAAGACTGATGGTCTTGCCGGTCTGAAAGAACCGGAGCGAATCGGCATTGACCTTGCGGAGCACGAACACTCCGACAACCAGTGCCACGAGGGCCAGAACCGCAATTATTCCGAGTAGACGAAATCTCGACATCGATACTCCTTCGTCGGACCGGCACCCCGCCTGTCCGAAACCACCGGCTGAACGGCTATCGTGTCCCTGCAATCGAAGGTAGCCCGTAAGAGATGGTTGAGGATTTTATGTGAATTGGGATCCGTTGTTCAAGTTTGAGTCCATTGAGCTGGGCATAAATTTCTCATTTAATTAATGACTTCTCTGGAAACTTGCGTGAAAACCCGGATGAGTCTTGTCTCTAAGCGGGAGTCGGGCAATGGGTCCCTGTGACAGTCGGCCGGCATCGAAGATCAGGAAGGAGACCCGATCCGCCGTCGCGTCGAATTCCTGAATCAGGATCGAACCGGTCGAATCGTCCGCAGGATGTGCGATGTGCACCGGCTCACCGCCGAGATAGGTACCCGGCGCCGCCTGGTAGACGTCGTTCACGGCGCCCGCCTTCCAGTCTCCTCTCACGAGTTGATCGAAGAATTTTCGACCCGGGCGGCCGGCGTTGGAGATGCCCAGCATCCAGAATTGTGTGTAAGGTCTGCCGAGATCGAGAGAGGCAACCGATGGAAAGTCCGGCGACCGGTCATATTTCATCTCCTGGCATTCCAAGAGCTTCTGGTCGCGAATGTCGATAATGTAGCGGACAGGATGCCCCGGATCGACCGTCGTGTAGAAATCGGGAACCGGCTGATACTGCGGGTAGATCGGATTGGCGAACTCCAGAAGATCGAGGTAGAGTCGGTCTCCCTCCTCGTAGGCATTGATCAGGTGGAGACAGTGACCCGAGTCGCGGGGAATCCGGAACGGCGGCAGTTCACAGCCGATGCGTGGGACGCCGAAAATGCAGCTTTCTTTCTCCGGCCGCCAGCACAACGCCTCCATCACGGAGAGGCCTTCACCCCAGAAGCGGCCGAAATCGAGCTCGAGCGGGCTGAGGAAGAACAGCGCGAAGCGAGGCGTGATGGCGAAGTCGTGGTTGGTGTGCGGTGCGTCCACCGCAAAGCGGCGGCGGCCCGTCAGCCTCCCCGTGGAATCGAACTCGTACAGGTACAGTTGCGGGTGGGACGCCGAAAAACTGATTCCGAAGTTGACCATCACCCCGGCAGCGGGGTCGAGCTTGGCGTGGGCCGCGAAGGGACTCACCTCATTGAGCCGTCCTCCGAAATCGAATTCGCCCAGCGTCTGCAGCGTGCGGGGCTCCAGTTCGTAGGGGATCGACTGTTCGGCGAAGGCCAGCAGCCGCTCGCCGAGGGGATAGATACTTACATTGACCGGGGGCTCGAGCATGACTCCCCTGCGCAACAGGTCGTTGTCGAAGGAGGTGCCGAACGTCCGATAGACGGGATGACCCTGCTCCTCCTCTTCGAGGAGCTTTCGGGTCTTCACCCAACGACTGACGAAGTGGATCCCTTCGTCGTCGAAGTGAAGGGCTCGAACCATCCCATCTCCGTCCAGCCAATGCCGATACTGCAGCTCTCCCCGCTGGAAACGCGCCGGACCATTGACGTAATAGGACCCGCGGATCCAGTCGGGGACCTCTCCGGAGCTGGGCTCCAGGGGGTACGACTGCTCGGCTTCATCGAACAACAGCCAGTTCTCGATTCCAGGGGCGAAATCCTGTGTCATGCCTCTGACTCCATCTCCCGAACATTTGCTGATTGGTGTCCACCCAGGACCCGGTACACGGCAACGGGGAGGGTCTTTCCTTTGAGCAGCTCTTCCCCCACCTTCTCGGACAGAAACCGCCCATTCAACCCCGAGCGCGTGGAACCACTAATCAGGACAGACGGCCCGAATCGCTTGCAGAGACTTTCGATACGGGCGGAGACATTGACCGTGTCCCCGATCACTGTGTACTCCATCCGCTCGGGCGATCCGATGTTTCCAACGATCGCCTCACCGCTGTGTATCCCTATGCCAATTGTAAGCTCGGGGATTCCTTCGGAGGCGAATTTTCGGTTCAGTCGCCGGAGGGCCGATTGCATTTCGAGTCCCGCCTCGACGGCCCGACGGGCATGATCGTGGAGGGGCAGGGGCGCGCCGAAGACGGCCATGATGGCATCACCAATGAACTTGTCGACCATGCCCCCATGTCGGTGGATGATTTCCACCATGGCCGTGAGGTAGCGGTTCAGGAAGAGGACGAGTTCCTCGGGCGTCGTTCGTTCGCAGCGCGTGGTGAAATCGCGGATGTCGGAGAAGAGAACCGTCACCGCTCTGCGCTCTCCCTCCAGTGCCAGACGTTCCGGCCGCCCGACGAGTTGGCGAATGACCTCCGGACTGACGTACCGCTGAAACAGTCGGCGGAGCTTTCGCTTCTCCCTGCCTTCGAGCCGGTAGTTGAGTCCCTGTGCGAGGATGAACGCAGAGGCGACCGCCGCGGCCGGGGCAACCAGTTGCAGCACGGTGCCTTGCGAGAAGCTCCACTGCATGACGTGAAAACCCTGCAGAGTCGTCACGGCTGCCAGGCCGAGCAGGGCCAGCGGGAAGGACAGGAACAGGGAAGACCCTGTGACCAAAAGCGCTGCCGAGAGGGCCAGGGCCTGCTGTCGCCAGTAGGAAGCGGGTACCAAAGGAGGCCCCTCGAGGAGCGTGCTCAGCGCATGGGCGTGGATGGCGATCCCGAGGGTCCTGTGCCAGTCGAGCGGGCTCACGGAAGGACCTTCCGCGGAGACCCGAGGCCAATAGTAGAGCGGCGTGGCGTGAAGGTCCTCTTCGGTCCCCATGCCGACCAGCACGATGTTTCCCGCGATGGCCCGGCAAAGTTCACTGTCGTCTTCAGAGGCGCCTTCCTCCAGCACCTTCCAGAAAGGGAGAGTCGGGAAACCTCCTCGGCCACGGAAGTTGATCAACACCGTCCGGCTGGGCGGACTCGGCTCCGGACCCGGACGAGCGACGGGGCCGCCCGTCAAGGCAGAAGCCAGACTGGAGGCGAAGCCCGGATGCACACGCCCCTCCCCGTCCAGGGCGGAGACTTCCTGTCGGCGGACGAAGTCGTCCGGGTCGGTGGTGAGGTTGGCGAAGGCGAAGCCGGCGGGTCCGAGTGCCATCTGCAGCGGCACGGAAAGGCGATCGGCGCCACCACGTCGGGCACCATAGGCCAGGACGGTCGGAATGTTCTCGCTCTGCGCAGCCAGGAGCGCCTCGATGAGCGCCTGCTGGCCGTCGGGATCGAAGCGACCCGTGTCTCCGAAGACGAAATCCAGTCCGATGGCCGCCGCGCGGCACCGGACGAGAGTGGAGATCGTTCGTGCAAAATGGCCCTGCCAGAAAACCAGTGGCTCGGGGATCCTTTGCAGGCTCTCCTCGTCGACGAGCACCAGAAGGATGCCCGGATGGGTCGGTGGGGGCAACGGGCCCCGCAAACGAAAGCGCAGGTCATAGCTGCGCAGCTCCATCCACTCGCCAAAGCGCGTCCGTTCCAGCTGGTTCCCCAGCCAGACCGCCAGGACGGGCACCGCCACAAGGGCCAGGAGTCTGATCGAGCGGGTCGACATGGTGTCACCGTCTTCCCGAGTCTGTCTCGAGGGCCTGCATTTCGTCGTTGAACGCGGGCAGCAGACCGGCTTTCCAGTAGAGCCAGGCCAGCCGGCGCCGGAGCCGTGCATCCCCGGGGTACTCGCGGCCGAGCCGGCGCAGGCAGGAAGCGGCTTCGGCGAAATAGCCCCGGTTTTCGAGTTCGACCGCCTGCAGCAGCAGTTCGTCTTCGGCCAGAGGCCGCGGGTCTCCGGCCGAGGCGGGACGACGAACTTCCAGGGGCGTCGTCTGCCGGGCCAGGACGTCCGAGTCACCCAGCGCCGCCACTTCCCAGCTGAACCAGCCATCCGGAAGTTCGGGCCGGTCGGCGGGAAACGGGATGCTCGATTCGGTGGTTGTCCCGGACCAGATCCGGCGTCCGAGCTCATCCGACACGGACACCTGGTAGAGGCGTGCACCCTCGACGGGACGCCACATGAAGCGAGGCTTTCCCGTCGAAATCAGGCCGCCCATGTAGACCGTGACCGGTGGCTCCCCTCGGGGTCTCATCCCACCGATCCGCTCCAGGCTCTCCGCACCCAGAACGACCTTGGGAATCGCGCATTCCCGGTCGTCCAGTTCCTCGGCGGCGGGCTGCGAGAGAGTCTTGATGCCTTCGGAAGCAAGGAGGGACCGGTTGCCTGAGCTGAGGCGAAAGCGTTTGCCGAGGGGGCAGTAGACGAAGACGGCTTCGCCTTCGCCGACCGCCAGCTGATCGCCCGCATACAGGAGCTCACCCAGGCGGGCGGGGCGTTGCGCGCCGTCACGATTCAGTTCGACCCCTCCCTTGACGAGGAGCAGCATTCCCGTCGGTGCCGGCTCCGGAGCCGGAGCCGACAAGCTGCCCAGCCAGAGAATCACCGCAAGACAAAGCATGTTCCTCGATTCCCTTTCCCGTTGCGGCCGCGAGGGAGCCCTCGAGTCGCACACGTTGCGTTGTGGCCGGTTTCGTGTGTATCGGTCATGTCATTTCGCTCCCATCTGCCCGCGCCTGACTTCAGAAGTAGAAGCGGGCCATCACCCGCACATTCCGTGGTTCGCATTGCTGATCGAAGGAGGTGCCGAAAGCCGGGGACTCGACGATCCGGATCGGTATGCCGAAGTTGTTCGAGTCGAACAGATTGAAGACCTCGATGCGGAGCTCGATGCGCCGGTCCTCGCCCATCCTCAGACGCCGCGCCAGGGCAAGGTCGATCAGTTTCAGACCCGCTGCCCGAAAACTGTTCCGTCCCACGCGGCCGCTCTGGCCCCTGGGCGCCAGCAGGACCCCGGGCTCGGTGCCGGGCTGAAGGGTCAGTTGGTGTATCCCGCCGCTGTGCAGCGTGATGCCGGCGGTGCTGTCGAGCCGGTCCGTGAGATTCCCGTCGAGGTTCCGATCCGCGGCGGTATTGACCGTGAACGGCTGGCCGCTCTGTGCCTCGAAGGCCAGCGTGAGACGCCAGTCCCGGACCCATGGGTGGGACTCCCAAGGGAGGTCCCACATGAGAAAACCGGCCAGCCGGTGCCGAACGTCGAAGTTGGCGGAGGCCCACTCCTGCGCCAGTTGCCCCGCACTCTGGGGGAGGGAGTAGAAGCCCCGGGCAGCGAAAGGATCGGAGACCTGGTCGAGGGCGTGGCTCCAGGTCCAACTCGCCAGGAACTGCAGGCCGTCGCGGAATCGTCGTTCCCAGGAAAGCTGCAGGGAATGGAACTGAGCGGGAGCGGAACTGGCAAAGACCGTATAGCTTCCCAGACCGGGATCGGGCCGTCCCACCTGCCCCGGAACCGGAGTGGGCGGATTGCTGAGAAGGCGAAGCGGGCCGACCACCGGCGAGGAGAACAGGACCGGGTACGAGATCGGACCTCCGTTGGGAGTCACGAAGCGCGTCAGATGAGAGCTCCAGGTTCCCACGTAGCCGAGTGACCAGGAATAGTCGCTCTGCACCTGACCTTCGATTCCGAGATGCAGGGTCTGCACGGTTCCGGCCTCGAAGTCCCCCTCCGGGAGTGTGAATGCCAGCCCGTTGCCGCTCAGTCCCGCGTCGGGGAAGAGGGGAGACTGCACGAACAGGGTACCCAGTGCCGTGGCGAAGGCGGAATCGGCCAGATTGTAGCTGTTGAGAGTCCCCGGGCGAACCAACGGTTCACCCGTCGGCCGGAAGAGCAGAAAGGAGGGGTTGTTGAGATAACGTCCGTCGGGACGGAAGAGGGCGCTGAAATTGAGGTCGAGGTTCAGCGGGACGAAAGTCGGAAAGACGTTCCGGGATCGGGAAGTGACAGCTCCCAGGCCGGCGTCGTGGAGCAGGCCGTAGCCGGCCCGCAGGACGGCCCTCCCCCGGCCGGTCGGGTCCCAGGCCAGGCCCACGCGGGGGGACCAGTTGTTCCCATCCTGCAGGTAGATCCCCGATCGGCCTTTGAGAAACGCATTCCAGGAGTTCAGGGAGCGGTCAAAGGCGGCGTTGCCGCTCTCGATGATGATCCGGTCCACGAGGCTGCCGGCCGCTTCGAGGTGCAGAAACTCGTCGGGTGATCGATGGAAGGTCGACGCGATTTTCCCCTGCCGATCCCTGGGAACCGACCGGTACTCGTAACGCAGGCCGAAGCTGACCAAGACGCCTGGGGATATCTTCCAGTCATCCTGCGCGAATGCATCGAATTGATAGAAATCGAGCCCCAGGCTCGTGTCGGGGACCGGCTGCGTGCTGAGCGTCTGCAGGAAGCCTGCCGGAGCGCCGAGGGCGGCGGCGTCGGTACCGGACAGGAATCCGTCCGGCGTCGCGAAGAGGCAGTCGGCACTGGCCTGGCAGGATGAAGCGATCAGACCGGGGGCGAACAGGACGAGGGGCCGGCTGTTGCGATCCGCAAAGGAGTTGAGTTCGGATCGGCGAAAGTCGAAGCCCAGTTTCGACTCGTGACTGCCTCGGTGAAGGGAGACGAAGTCGCTCGCCTGGTAGGTGTTGTCGACCCGCCCCTGGGGGAAGTTGAAGACGTCGATTCCGATGGGACTGAAGGGGAGGATCTGCAGTTGCCCGATGGGGCCGGTGGCGCCGAAAGGGCCGAAGCGGCCGTAGTCGGTGTGGACTTCTCCCCCGTCGACGGGCAGACCGTCGACGGGCGACGAACCGAACAGGAGCGGGCTGCTCCCGGCGGTGGGAAAGTGAAGGGCCGTTCTCCCGTAGGACAGCCTCCAGGCGTTGCCGATCGTCCGACCGGTGCTGTTGAGGAACAGGGACAGGTTCTGGGTGCGTGTCGCCGTCGCGAGTGTCGAATCGATGGCCTCCCCGGTGAACGGGAGGATCGAGTCGTCATCGGTGAAGTTGTAGCGTGCCGCCAGGCTGTGGTGCGTGGAGAGGTACAGATCGGTCCGGACGGACCCCACGAATCCTCTCGAGTGGGATTCCCGCACCTGCGAGTACGTGTGATTGCCGAATGGTCCGGACGGATTGTTGGGCAGAGGATAGAGCGAAAAGACTCCCTGTCCGGCCAGGCTCGAGTAGGGGATTGCGTTCTCGTCGAAGAACGCCTGAAGGTCCGCGAGGGGAATCGTTCCACGAGCCGTCCTCAAACCTCTCTCCCCGGCTTCGGGCACGATGAAGTGGCCCAGGTCCCGGCCGGTTCGGCGCCGGCCCTCGCCGGAAAGGAAGAGAAAGGCGCGTTCCCGTTTCACCGGTCCTCCCAGGGTGGCGCCCAGCAGAAACGAGCCGCGCCTGGCGTCGTCGAACTCTCCGCCATTGAGGTTTCCCGGATTGACCTGATCCCGGAATGGCCGATCGAAGAAACGGGACGCAGAGAGCGGCTCACCGGCGGCCGCCCCGATCAGGGTTCCCCTCCAGGTCGAGCCGCCCGCCCGCGAGACGGCATTGACCATCGACCCCGCATTGCGGCCGAATTCCGCCGGGAAGCCGGCCGTCATGATCTGGAATTCCTCCACGCTTTCGACGGACTGAGGGACCAGGGCGACGAAACCCTGGCGGCGCATGCCGATATCCTCATCGTTGTTATCCGAACCGTCGACGGTGAAATTGTTGCTCCGACCCCGTGACCCGTTCACCGAGAACTGCCCCAAGGCGCCCACCCCGTTGCCCACGGCCGGGCCCGACCCGGCGGACTGGGGGACGCGGAAGACGCCGGGCGCCAGCAGGGCCAGCTGATCGAACGAGCGTCCGCCCCGCAGGGGGAAGGCCAGGAGGACGCTGCGGTCGAAATTGAAGCGAAGGCCCGTCTCGTCCGAGGAGACCAGGGCCGTCTGGCCGGCCTCGCGAATCACGGCCACGATGGCGGGTGTTGGGCCGGGGGCCGAGAGGTCCACGACGGCGGTCTTCGTCAGCTCGCCCCGCAACGTGATCTGTCGGGTCGGGGTCGTCACGATGCGACGCAGTTCGAAGGGCGGCACGATCACCTTGAGCCGGTTGAGACGAATGAGGATGTCTGTCTTCGTGCTGGAATAGTAGCCCTCGATCTCCGCCGTCACGGTGTAGTTGCCCGGCTCGAGCTGCAGGAACACGTACCGGCCCGCGGCATCGGTCAGCGTCTCCCGTTGCCAGCCGCGACTGGCGTTTTCGAGTCGAACGCGGACCCCCACGAGAGGCGCGCCCGTTTCCACATCGAGGACGACGCCCCGGACCTCACCGGTCAGAGTGTCGGCCAGGACCGGACCCGTCAATGCAGAGGCGAGCCCGACCAGGAAGAGCGCGATTCGACCGGCCCTCATGGCGGATCCTCCCCGACCTCGCGTCGCCGGATTTGCAGCGTCGGGTCTGTCGGCCACAGAGCCAGGGCCTCGTCCAGAGTCCGGGAGGCAGCACGCCTGCGTCCATCGGCCAGCTGGATCGCCGCCAGCAGGAGATAGCCGCGTCTGACTGGCTCCGACAGATCGGAGGGTGCGGCCTCCCGCCGATCGGAAAGGGTCCTGCGCAGAAGTCGCTCGGCCCCTGCGCCCGCCCCGCACTCGGCCAGTCGGTCCGCCAGCCTCAGACGCAGCTCGAGATCGGGGCCGTTCGTCTCGAGCGCCGCCAGATACGCCAGAGACTGGGGAATATCGCCCCGACCCGCCGAAGCGACGGCGAGAGCCTCATGGACGCGTCGGTCGGGATGGAAGGCGACCTCGAAGTCCGGGAAGCGCTGTGGCGGGGGGCCGTCGTCGGGCACCATCAGGCTGTCGATGGTGAGGGGGCTGAAGTTCGGGACAGGAGCGAACACACGCCTTTCCATCATCTTGGCGAGCAGGCTCGAGGCGCCTGCGAATTCGCCGGCTTTCAGGAGCCGGTCGGCCCAGCGCAACAGGATCGCGTGCAGAGAGAACGTCGCGTTGTCCAGGTTGAAGGAGGTCAGACGCAGCGGCGAATCCAGCTCGAGGCGTTCGACCGCGCCGATCAACCCGGCGATGGTGTCCGCGTGATCCTCCCCGCCCCAACGTTCGAAGGCCTGTCGCTGAAAGCTCCAGAATGAGCTCCTGAGGACCCGCGCCAGCACTCCCCCCGCGGGCTCCAGGGGGGGCAGGAGACCCGGGAAGGTGTGGTCGAAATCCAGCAGAGCATCCCGCAGCGATCGGGAGTCGGGAGATTCCCGATAGAGCTCGGAGTAAAGGCGGGCGACGTCGCGGGGTCGGCCTCGCTCGAGCAGGCGCCGGGCGTCGGCCAGGCGGGAGTCGAGCCGGAGTTCCCGCTGGCGGCGGAGCTCCTGCCGGAATTCCTGCTTCTGTGCCGGCTCGACGGAGAGTTGGAGGCCGGTCTCGAGAAGCTCGATCGAATCCTGCGTCCTTCCCCGGGCGGCCAACAGCCGGGCCCGCAAGAGATAGGGCGCGGGGTAGCGGGAGTCGGCCGCCAGAGCCCGGCGCAACCTTTCGTCGGCGCGATCCGTTCGACCGGCCTCGACATCGAGGAGGGCGAGATTGTACAGGGCGTAGGGGCTGGCCCGGTCCCGTCGAAGTGCCGCTTCGAAGAAGCTGCGGGCCCTGGCTTTATCGTGGCCGAGCCAGTACAGGCCCGCCCGAACGTAGAGCGTCGCCCTGTCCGGCTGCAGACCCACGGCCTGGTCCACCAGGGCCGCACCTTCATCGAAACGGTCCGTCGCGGCCAGATGGTCTGCGAAGGCCAGCCTGACCTCCGGGCTCGCCGGCTCCCGGTCGAGAAGCTGCCCGAATGCCCCATCGGCTTCGGCGATCCGTCCCATCCGGCGGAGAAGGTCCCCCAGCGAGATGCGGAAGGCCGGTTCGTCCGGCTCCAGTCGGATCGCCAGGCGAAAGCGCGACTCTGCGTCCTCGAAGCGCAACTGCCGGAGATAGAGCACCCCCAGAGTGTGATGGGCGTAGGCGTTGCCCGGGTTGATCTCGACGGCCTGCAGAAGCGAACGCTCGGCCTCCTCCCAGTCGCCCCGCAGCAGCTGGAGCTGTCCGAGGCCGTGCACCGCAGTGCTGTCGCGCGGGTCGAGCGAGATCGACTCGCGAAACCGCTGCTCGGACTCGAGGTAACGTCTCTGTTCCATCCGGATCAAAGCCAGGGTGTTCCGGGGATAGGTCCACTCGGGATTCAGCTGGAGCGCTCGTTCCAGAAAGCCGGCCGCCGTCTCCAGCCGGTTCCGCCGCCAGAAGACCAGCCCCAGCGCGTTGAGTGCGGCGCCGGCGTCCGGATTCAGCTCGGCGGACCGTCGGAGTTCGGTCTCCGCCCGGTCCAGAGAGCCTCTCTCCAGCAGCGCGCGCCCCCGGAAGAAATGTTCCTCCGACTGCAGGATCGGGTTTTCCCGGAGGCCCGACTGAACCCGAACCAGCAACTCCGTACCTTCCTCGAAAGTCTCGGGTCGCCAGTGGATGTCACCGCCCCGCAGGTACTGGAGGATGAACCGTTGAGCCTTGTCGCCCATGGCCACGAGCAGCCGCCGTGACAGCCGTCCCTCGAGCCGGGGAGGGAGAGTCCCGCGGAGGGACTCGAGGAGGTCGGCGGCCGACTGCCCCGGCGGGTCCACGAGGTCGCCGTTCCAGATCGCCTGCTCGAAGGCGCGCAGCGTGGAGCGGTTCGAGGCCGGCTGATCGGCGAGGAGATCTGCATCCAGCGGGCGTGGTTCTTCTGCCAGGGGGCGCAGCTGGCCGGTCTCCCAGTCCAGGAGTTGGGATCCTCGAAACAGGTCCAGACGATACCGGTATTCGCGCTCCGGATCGGGGATGAGATCGATCCGGTGACTGCCCGGGGCGAGCCCTTCGATCCGGACCCAGCCATCCAGTTGGGCGGCCCCGGTCGGCTTCTGATCCACGCGGACCTCGGTGCCCCGGGAGAGTCGCAGGACCAGTGTGGCGGTCGGCGATGGCAGAGGGACGGTCCCCTGAAGCGTGAGGGCCGCAGGTGGTAGAGCTCCTGCGAAAAGGCTCGCCGGCCCGGGCGGCCCCGAGGCAATCGTGAGGGTGTCGAGATCCAGGGTCTTCGAGGAGTCGGAGAGGTCAACCTCGACGGTCTGTGACTCCGACGCCTCCCGCGCCAGCCGGAAGGTGTAGATGCCTGGCTCGAGGGGCCCCAGCTGGAGCTTCCCCGCATCGGACGGAATCTTGCGAATGACCTGGGCTCCCGAAATTGGATCCACCCACTCGATGCGGTCATAGGGATGCAGCCCCCCATCGATCAAAGTCAGGAAGGATCCTCCGGCCGCCACTTCAGGCTCGGGGCCGGGCAGCGTCGGGTAGGCCAGAGCGAGCGAACGGTCGAAATCCTGATTCACCATGGGGTGTTGCTGGTTGGCCGTAAAGCGGGGGACTTCCGTGATGACGTAGTCCACCACCTCTTCCGCCGTCAAGGCAGCGGTCCCGGGTTCGGCGGCCTCCCCGTTGAGACCCTCGAGCAGCACATGGGAGAAGACGCCGCCTCCCAGGTCGTCGCGCTCCCAGGAGGGCTCCGTGGGACGGCTTCCCAGGAGATTCAGGAATCCTCCCGCGCCGCCTTCGAGTCCGAGCAGCTCCTGGTTGATCAGATTCTGGATCTTCTGAGAGAGCGAGGACGTCTCGGGACCGATCCGCCCGGAGTGGCACAGATCGGTGATCAAAACCCGATTCTTGACGCTGCCCAGTCCGAGTTCGACCAGTTCCTTGAGAAAACTGAAGGGGACCGAAGTCGGCGCAGGGAGCGTCGGATCTCCGTCGCTGGGCACGAAATAGCCGATGCCGCGACGGTTGACGATGCCGTGGCCCGCCAGGTAGATATACACGGTGTCACCCGGCTGGACCTCATCCTGCAGGGATTCGAATTCGGAGAAGATGCGAAACCGGGTGGCCTGGTCCTCGAGCAGGGTGATGACGTGATCGCCGTCGAAGCTGCCGCCCCGGGGGCTCTGCAGGAATTGCGAGAACTCCCGGGCATCGGACGCGGCAAAACGCAGGGGCTCCGCATTGACGTAGCGAGAAATTCCGATCACCAGGGCCCAATTGCTGCGAGGGAGCTCCTGGGCCCGGGTCATCCCCCAGACGAGCAGACCCGCCACGATCGCGGCCAGGCCTGTGATTCGATGGGGCCGGCCGAGCGGGTGTTGCCGCGGGGTGGATGGGGGTGGCAGTGGCAGCGGCGTTCCCGTCCTGCTGTCTGTCACGCCTCCTCCTCACTCATTGGGCGGGTTGACCGGGGCCCCGGATGAAGCGAACACGCTGGTTGCCCGAGTCCGAGACATAAAGGTTGCCCTGCCCATCGGCGACGACGCCCCAGGGGCTGTGGAGCCGGGCGGCCGTCGCAGGCCCGCCGTCGCCCGAGAATCCGCTGCCGTCCGATCCTGCGACGGTCGCGATTGTTCCTGTCGAGAGGTCCACGACGCGGATGCGATGATTCCCGGTATCCGCGATGAAGAGGCGGTCCGACTCGTCCACGAACAGACCCGTCGGCGAGTCGAGGGAGGCCTCCGTTGCGGGACCGCCGTCGCCGGCAAAGCCCTGCAAGCCGTTTCCCGCCACGGTCGTGATTTGATCGGGCTGTCGCGTCACGAGACGGACCCGGTGGTTGTCTGTATCGCTGATGAAGGTGCGCCCGTCCCCGGTGACGAAGACCCCCTGTGGTGTCCTCAGCCGGGCCAGAGCGGGACGACCTCCGTCCCCGGCAAAGCCGGCTTCTCCGGTTCCCGCCAGCACCGAAACATAACCTTCGGTGCCGAGAACCCGGATCCGCTGGTTCAGCGTGTCCGCCCAGACCACTCCGCCGTCGGGGCGAAAGGCGACGCCGGTGGGACCATTGAGTGGGGCCAGGCTTCCTGGAACATCGTCGAGGAAGCCGGGTTCTCCGGTCCCTGCGAGGGTCGACAGCAACGAGCCCGCCAGCCGTCGCAGGCGGTGGTTGCCCGTATCGGAGAAGACGATCACTCCCTCCGAATCGACCGAGAGGCCGGTCGGTTCTCGTAACTCGGCCTCGAGCGGATCGGAGTTCCCATCGGAGTCTCCGGGCCGGCCCGTTCCCGCGAGCGTCGTGATGATGCCCGGATCTCCTTCGATCGGTTTCGCGCCGTGTGCCAGCTGCCGGATCCGGTGGGCACCTCGCTCGACGATGAGCAGGCGATCCCGGTCGAGGGCGAGACCGGTGGGATCGGCCAGCGCCGCCCGCCAGCCGGGGCCTCCGTCACCACTGAGGTCCGCATCGGAGCCGGCCACCGTCGTCACCGTTCCGTCCGCCAGCAGAATGCGCCGGATGCGGCGATTTCCCGTGTCCACCACAAGCAGATGGCCGCCACCGTCGACAGCCAGCGCAGAGGGATGATCGAAGCTGGCTGCCCCGGCCGGGCCGCCGTCCCCTCCGAACGCCGGCAGACCGGTGCCGGCCAGCGTCGTGATGATGCCTCCGATGATTCGCCGGATGCGCTGGTTTCCCGAATCGGCGATGTAGATCGTCCCGTCCGCATCCACCGCGACGTCGACGGGATCGTTGAGAGCGGCGAAGCGGGCGCTCGACCCGTCTCCCCGAAAATCGGCCGACCCGTCGCCGGCGATGCTCTCGATGGTGGAGTCGGGACGGAGGATGCGAATCCGGTTGTTGCCCGAATCGGCGATGAGCAGACTCCCGTCCGGCCGGAATGCCAGGCCCATCGGTGTGTCGAGATCGGCCAGGAGGGCATCGCCGAAATCGCCGGCAAATCCCTGGTGCCCGCTTCCCACCACCGTCCGGATGATGCCGCTGGACAGGTCGAGTGTCCGGATGCGCTGGTTCCCCGTGTCGGAAATCCAGAGGAGACCGTCCGCACCCACTGCCAGCCCGGATGGAGCGCTGAGCCGGGCGAGGCGGGCATCTTCACCGTCTCCGGAGAAACCCTCCTCGCCGGTCCCGGCCAGGACCTCGACCCGGCCCGTTTCGGGCCGGTAGGCGAGAATCTGATGGCGCACTCGATCGGCGAAGCAGACCGATCCCGCCGGCGTGACCACGACGGACCCGGGTGACTGGAGATCGAAGAGGAGCGCCGGGCCGGAGTCGCTCGAGGTGCCCGGTTGCCCTGTGCCGGCGACGGTCTGGATGATGCCCGTGATCGCGGAGACCCGGCGCAGGCGGTGCTGCAGGCCGTCACTGAGATAGAGATCGCCGGACGGGGAGAGGGCCACTCCGGCCGGGCCGTCCAGTGTGGCTGCAGTGGCTTCCAATCCGTCCCCCACGTCGGAAGTGCCGCCCGCCAGTGTCGTAATCCCGCCGGGAGCCAGTTCGGCAGGGGAGGGCGGGACGATGTCGACTGCGGTCTGGGCCTGGCCACCCCGATGCTGGACGGTCAGGGCCTGGCGTCCGCTGGGCAGATCGGGCGATGTGAAGGTCAGTCGTGTCGTGTCGTGGAACGTGACCGTGCCGATGGGGACGCCGCCCACGATGACGATCGATTCGGGTGCGAAGTTTCGCCCCTGGACCGTCACGCTCTGTCCGGCGGATGAGGGGAACGAGGCCGGCTCGACGGCGGTGATCGTGGGTCCGGCGTAGCGGATCTGCTGGACGGTCCGATTGGCTTCGGCAACCAGGATCCTGCCGCGGATCGTCGTCGTCAGCCCGCCCGGGTTCGAAAAGGTCCCGGGCTCGGCGGCCAAGGCCACCTCTCCCGTGCGCAGCACCGCCTTGACCAGGCCCGTCGACGCTTCGCTGACGAACAGATTGCCGAAGGGGTCGAGCACCAGCCCGGCCGGCGAGTCGAAACGGAACGCCGGGGTTGTCTGGAATCGCACACCCGGCCGCCTCTGCCGGGCGGCCTCGACGTTGAGGGGTGAGAGCGTTTCGACCCGGCCGTCCTCCCAGACCCGGCGAATCGCGTTGTTCCCCGAGTCCGCCACGAGCACGCTGGCCGGCGGAGGAGGCGCTCCGGTCTGTTCTCTGACCAGCTGCCGGCTCAGTGTCTCCGCTTCGAAGACCAGGCCCCGGGGCTCATTGAAACGGGCCTGATCGCCCATGCCGTCGACGTTCCCGGAACTCCCGGGCCGGCCCGCGACGGTGGAGACCTGGCCGGTGGCGAGGTTGATTCGGCGAATGGTCTGATTGCCCGTATCGGCCACCCACAGGAAACCCCGCTCTTCCAGGGCGACTCCTCCGGGAGAGCGAAAGCCGGCCTGCAGAGCCGGTCCGTCTTGGCTGCCCGGCTGACCGGTTCCGGCCAGAGTCGATACCTCGCCGCTCGCACCGGGCCTGACGACCCGGATCACGTGGTTGAGGGTGTCGCTGACGTAGAGCTCTCCGCCGGTCCCCTGATTGATGGCCAGCGACGCGGGCCCGTGGAATCGGGCCTGAAGACGAAGTCCGTTCTGAATTCCGGGCTGGTTCGGCACGCCGGCGTAGAGCGAAGGGGCCTGTTCGACGCTGACCGTCTCCAGGACTGTGTGGTCGAGGCTGTTGGCGAGGAAGATGTTCCCTGCGAAGTCCTGGGCGACATCGGATGGTGCGATGCCCGCTACCCCGGAGGTGATGGTCCCCGAAGTCACGGTGAACCTCCGCAGGATCTCGCCCGACGTGATGACGATCGTCGAAAACCCGCGGTTCAGGGCCGTCATGTTGCCTGCCGGGTCCACCTGGACCGTCTCGGGATTCAGGCTCTGGTAACCGAGTGGGAGATCGTCCCGGGCGTTCCCCAGCTCGTCGAGGACGATCGGCCGCAGCGGCCGTGTGCTGCCCTGGTTGATAGTCAAGTCGATGTTCTGCACCAGGATTTCGGCGGCCCCCGCGGTGACTCCGGGAAAGAACTGACGGGCGGCTCCCGCACCCAGAGTGAAGGTCGTGGAACTCGCCTGCTCACCGCCGATTGGGACAACCAGTCCCTGCCCCGTGGAGTCGAAGAAGCTCAGCGTTCCCTCGTTCGGATTCACGAGCTCTCCGTTGAGCAGAATGAGTCTGGTGGAGAACCCGAGTCCGAAGCCGACCTGCGGAAAGTAGACGGGGGCCTCGACTTGTGGATGATCGAGGTCGACGACGGGAAGGGTCGTGAGAATGGGGTTATTGCGCAGGTTGATCGTCAGCTTCAGGGTGACCGGTGCGAAGGCCACATCGGTCGAGATCTCCAGGATTCCCGTGAACCCGCTGGGAAGCTCGGGAAAGATCTCGTCGGCAAAGATAGCCAGATGTCCGTCCGCCGCCACTTCCCGCGTGTCGTTTTCGATCTCCCTCTGCTCGCGGTCCAGCAGGCGGAACGTGAAGTCGCGAGTGGGGTTCCCGGGGCTGGCCAGAGCAACACCGGTGCGCGTTCCGGCATTGTCGACGAAGATCCGGGCACGGGTGAGGAGCGGGGCGGCGGCGACCCCGGCTTCGGAGATCACTCCCTCGCCGCTGGTGAACTGGAACAGGGCGGTCCCGGAGGGAGTCACGCCCTGATCGGGTGTCACGACGGCGTAGCCGACGGCGGTCTGGCCGTCGCTTCGGCTGAACTGCTGGCGCTGCACGCCGAAGGGTGGAATCGAATACTCGAACTCCGAAGCCCGAGCACCCTGGAAGTCGAGTTCGAGCGGCGCCCCGCCGGAGTCGGTCAGACGGATCCTGCCCGTGGCCGCGTCTGCGGATGGATTGATGAGCAGGATCTGGGTGGAGAAGCCCAGACCGGCCCCGACCTGGGGAAACAGAATGGAGTCGGTGCGCGAGGCGTCCGTGTCGGGGATCACGGGCAGGGTCGCGACAATGTACTGCTGCTCCGCGCTGAGGGTCTGGCGCAGCGTGACCGCGGCCCAGCGCTCCAGTCCGTCGACGCTGCCGAAGCTGAGACTCCCCACGAAGTCGGCGGGCAGACCGTCGAACAGTTCGTCGACGAACAGGGCCAGGTGCTCGTGGGAGGCAAAGGGCTGGACGGTCTCCCGAATGGTCTGTCCCGAGGCATCCTTCAGGGTCAGGTCCAACGTCGCCGCCTCGGACGCGGTGTTGACCAGGGCCAGGGCGGTCCGGGTCCCCACCTGGTCGACGAAAACTCTTCCGGATGCGATGGGACGGACGGCCCCGACCCCGGCCTCGGAAACCAGGACACCGTCCGAATCCACGAAACGGAACAGGGCGGTGCCAAAGGGCGCCGTCTGTCCGGCGACGGCGCCGCTGACGACGGCGTAGCCGACTTTGATTCCCCCCTGCCCGAAGACGACCCAACAGAGGCCTGCAGCCGCCAACGCGAGGGCGCACAAGCGGTTGCGCAAAGACGATGGCATCGTCCGACACTCCTCGGCTTCGGATTGAAACTTGGGCTGCCGTACCAGGAAGCAGCCAGAGAAGCAGTGTGCCGAGCATTGTAGAGGATATTGAGATGTCAGTCAATAGATGTGAGTAGATGTCCATAGATAGCAATGGGCGGATCGAGTCCATCACCAGGGACGCCACGTCCCGTGCGGGAGGTTGGTGCCGGATGTCCGGAGCGCGCGTGCGAAGATGGAGAGGATGAAGGCAGACCCGACGCAGCGGTTTTCGAGCCGGGTGGAGGACTATATCCGCTTCAGGCCTGGCTATCCGGTGGAGGTGGTGGTGGCGCTGCGGCGGGAGTGCGGACTGACGTCGGCCTCTCGCGTGGCGGATATCGGTTGTGGCACCGGCAATCTGGCAAAACTGTTCCTCGAGAACGGGAATCCCGTAGTGGGGGTTGAACCGAATGGGCCCATGCGCGAGGCCGCCCGGCGCTTGCTCGGACATGATCCGAACTTCCGGATTGTCGACGGCAGGGCCGAGGCCACGACACTACCTGATGAGAGTGTGGATTTCGTCACGGCCGGCCAGGCCTTCCACTGGTTCGACCGGGAGCGATCGAGAAGGGAGTTCCGGCGCATCCTGGCCGATCGTGGATGGGTCGTGCTGATCTGGAATGAACGTGACACGACCTCTACCCCTTTTTTGCGCGCCTACGAGGCGCTTCTGAGACGCTTCGGCACCGACTACGAGCAGGTCGATCACCGGCGCATCGACGAAAGAGTGCTCGAGGAGTTCTTCGCAGACGGTGAGTTCGCGGGGCGTACCTTCCCCAACCGGCAGGTCCTGGATCTTCCCGGTCTGCGCGGAAGGCTGCGGTCTTCTTCCTACACGCCGGAGCCCGGACATCCCCAGTTCAGGCCGATGCAGGAAGCCGTCGACGCCCTGTTCCGGGAGCATGCTTCCGGCGGACACGTGTGTCTGGAGTACGAGACGCGCACCTATTTCGGACACTTGAACTAACGAACGGTTCGGGATCGTGCTAAATATGACCGGTCGACGGGTCAAACGTGGAACAGTGCAAAGGTGACAACCATGAAAAACACGCTATCGGTCAGGACGGAAAGGAAGATCCAGCTCAGGGACATCACGCGCCAGGTCGCACAGGTCGTGGCGGAATCCGGCATCCAGGACGGAGTCTGTGTGGTCTACAATCCGCACACGACGGCCGGTCTGGTGATCAACGAAAACGCCGATCCGGACGTCGCGCGCGACCTCGAGCAGGCCTTCGACGCCCTGGTTCCTTCGATCCCGTTCCGCCATGCCGAAGGGAACTCCCCCGCCCATTTGCTCTGCTGCCTGACCCACCACTCGCTGCACATCCTGGTCGAATCGGGGAGCCTGCAGCTGGGGCGATGGCAGGGCATCTACTTCTGCGAGTTCGACGGCCCGCGCCACCGTGAGGTCTGGGTCAAGGTCATTCCCGCATAGCGTCCCGAAGCCGAAACGGGCCTGGGTTTGCCAGTCACTGATTCGGGACGCCGACGGCCAGAGCTGAAAACCGGGCTACTCGTGCTGAAAGGCCGAGTCGAAGGCTGCGGAAGGCGGCTGGAAATCGATGGTCCGCAGAAAGGCCGCCGCCTCCGTGGCGCCTTTTTCGCGGTCCATCCCCGCGTCCTCCCACTCCACCGACAGGGGACCGCCGTAGCCGATGTGGTTCAGGGCGCGGATGATCTCCTCGAACCGGATCTTGCCCCGACCCAGCGAACGGAAATCCCAGAACCGGTCGGCATGTCCGAAGTCCATGTGTCCACCGAAGACCCCGGCCCGGCAGGGGGTGTCGGACCAGTACACATCTTTCATGTGCGCATGGAAGATCCGGTCGCGGAAGGTGTGCAGGAAGGCGATGTAGTCGACTCCCTGGTAGCCGAAATGGCTCGGGTCATAGTTGAACCCGAAAGCAGGGTGGTAGTCGACGGCCTGCAGGGCGCGCTCGGCGCTGGAGATGTCGAAGGCGATTTCGGTCGGGTGCACTTCGAGTCCAAAGCGCACGCCGAACTTCCTGAAGACATCCAGAATTGGCGTCCAGCGCCGTCCGAAATCCTCGTAGCCCTGCTGGATCGTGTCGGGCCCGACCGGCGGGAAGGAGTAGACGTAGGGCCAGATGCTGCTGCCCGTGAATCCATTGACGACGGTGACGCCGAACTTCGAGGCGGCCTCCGCCGTCCGCATCATCTCTTCGGCCGCGCGTCGGCGCACGCCTTCGGGATCCCCGTCCCCCCAGACATGGGCGGGGAGGATCGCCTGGTGACGGCTGTCGATCTGGTCGCAGACCGCCTGCCCGACCAGATGATTGCTGATGGCGAAGCAGCGCAGATCGTGCTTTTCCAGAATTTCCCAGCGCCGATCGCAATAGTCGTCATCTTCAAGGGCCTTGACGACCTCGAAATGGTCGCCCCAGCAGGCCAGCTCGAGGCCGTCATAGCCAAAGGACTTGGCTTTCCCGCAGAGAGTTTCGAAATCGAGATCCGCCCATTGCCCGGTAAACAAGGTAACCGCTCTGGCCATATGCCACCCCCCAGAAGAGATTTGCGATTTGAGATTTGAGATTTACGATTTAGATTTACGATTTTGTGCGCCGGTCGCGACCGGTCGTGCGAGTTCATGTCAGTCCGTTTGAGTTCGGATCCTTTCGTGTGAGTGGGTGTCAATCCCGGTGCGATCGGCATCACTCCGATCGCACGAAACGCCCCCAAATCGTAAATCGAAAATCGTAAATCTCAAATCGAGTTCACGCCCGCAGCCGACTAAAAAGCTGGTCCGGCTCCAGACGAAGGCCGATGTAGAATTTCCCAAATTCTCCGAAGCGCGCGCTGGCCTCGTCGTAGCGCATCTCGTACAGGAGCTTTTTGAAATAGAAGGGATCGTCGGCGAACAGGGTCACGCCCCACTCCCAGTCGTCCAATCCGATGGCGCCCGTCACCAACTGGCGAACCGTACTCTGGAACTTGCGTCCCGTGATGGCGTGGCCGGCCATGTACTTTTTGCGCGCATCGAAATCGAGCAGGTACCAATTCTCCTGGTCGCCCCGCTGCTTGTTCATGGGATAGAAGCAAACGACCTCGTGCTCGGGAATCTTGGGATAGAGGCGTTCGTTGATATAGACCTGCATGCGCTCCCGAAACTCAGTCATTTTCTGCTGATACACCGGAGAGTCGGGGGCCAGTCCCTCCTTCTCACGCAGCGTGCGATCGTAGTCTTTGTCCTGGGACATGTACTCGGAGATCTCGCTCATCGACACGAAGGCATCGACAGGCTCGAGCACTCCGCCCGGGAGAGAATTGAGGAACGCAAACTCCGTGTCGTTCAGCATCTGCAGATCGGGTGCGATCATCATGATGGCGAGATCGGCCTTCAGCCCCCAGATCGAGTAACAGTTCAGCTGGCAGTTCTCGTGACGCCGAAACTCCTCGACCAGCCGGCCGAACTCTTCGATCCCGCGAGTTCTTTCCTCAGCCGCAACGGTTTCCCAGGCACGTCTATTGACTCGAAAAAAGAGGTGCGAGACGAACCAGCCCTCTTTGGCGTGAATTGGATTCATAGCAGGGCCTACTATAGGACAGCGTTCGCCGCACTGACAACACGGGCGCCGTCGCGGCAAGAGTGCCCGGGCGGGTCTCCGCGGTCACCCGGATTAGAACTCAGAAATGGGGAAAGGGTATGATGACCGGATGAATTGCCGTTGGATTTTGCCGCCTCTCGCGGCAGGTTTTCTCTTTCTCGGTCAGGCCTTGGGTGGGGATCCCGACCTGGTGGCCACGGGACAGGGTGTGGAAATCGATCGCGCTACGCTGGAGCAGAGCGCCCAGGCCGATCTCGACAAGCTCGACCTCGAGCAGAAGCGTCTGGTCGCTGAGATGAAGAAGCGTCGCTACAACATCCTGTCTGAAAAACTACAGGAACTCGTGGGAAAGCGCGTGCTCGAGCTCGAAGCAGAGACGCGTGGCATTTCCGCCAAGGAGCTCTACGAAGAGGCAACCGCCGACGTACCGCCGCCCACCGAACAGGAGATCGATCAGGTCTACGAGACGAACAAGTCCCGATTCAATCAGCCCAAGGAGCAGGTTATCCCGAGGATCGAGACCTTCCTGAAGCAAAAGAAATCGCGCGAGGCGTTCGTCGCCTACGTCGAAAAGCTGGCCAAGAAATACGATGTTCAGTACCACCTGGAGCCGCTCCGGTTCTCCGTCTCGACGGAGGGGTCGCCGACCCGGGGGCCGGCCGACGCTCCTGTAACGATCATCGAGTTTTCCGACTTTCAGTGTCCCTACTGCGCCCAGGCCCACGGGACGATCCAGAAGATCGTGGACAAATACGGCGCGAAGATCCGCCTCGTCTTCCGACAGTTTCCGCTGACCAACATTCATCACAATGCGCAAGAGGCGGCGGAGGCGTCCCTGTGTGCGGCGGATCAGGGCAAATTCTGGGAGATGTACGACGCTCTGTTCGCGGACCAAAGCAAGCTGGCGGGGCCCCAGCTCAAAGAGACCGCCAAGACTCTGGGGCTGGACGAGCAGGCCTTTGATTCTTGCCTGGATTCGCACAAGTTCGCCACCGAGGTGACCGCCGACGTCAATGACGGCGTCGTCGCGGGTGTGTCCGGTACCCCGGCCTTCTTCATTAACGGGCGCCCCCTCAACGGAGCTGTCGACTACGACACGGTGGCCAAGATCGTCGACGAGGAGCTCGCCGCTACGGCCGGAACTCACTGAACAATCACGATTTGGGGATTGTTGCCGAAGGATCCGAGTTCCTGGTTCCTGGTTCCTGGTTTCGAGAGGGCACACTCTTATTCTGCCGTGTCTCTGGTGGTCATCTTCGACGCCGCAGGCGTCCTTGGACTGCGGGAGCTCGCTCCCGCTTTCGATCCGCCACGGACACTCATGTCGACACCCCAAGCGGCGATCCGCAGAGTCCGAGGGATCCGGAGCCGTCCCGTCAGCGCCGGGACGGCTCCCATGACCGAGCCCTTTCACCGGAAAGCGGCAGCAAGCTACCGCAGTCCAAGGCGGCTTCGCCGCGGTGCCGGAGCAGTTCAATCCAAGAGGGCTGCGCCGCAATCCCCGGCGTCCCTCCCGTTCTCCCGTTCTCCCGCTCTCCCGTCCTCAGGTCCCCCGCCCGTCCCGCCAGTTCGTCAGCCTCAAATCTCAGCCCTGATGGCCTCGGCTGTGTCGACGATGGTCTGCCAGGCTTGGACGATGTGGTCCCGCGTCGTCTTGAGATTCCCGATAGCCAGTCGCAGCGTGAACCGATCGTGCAGCCGCGTGTGGGAGATGAAGAGGCGACCCGTCTGGTTGACCGCCGCCAGCAGGTGCTCATTGAATCGGTCGACGGCATCCCCTTCAGCGGCGATCCCGGGAGGGATCGCTCGAAAACAGACCGTACTGAAGGGCGCCGGCGCCAGTCTCTCGAACAGCGGGTGGGCATCGATCCAGGAGACCAGTTCCTCCGTCCACCGAATATGTTGGCGCAGACGCTCTTCGATTCCGCTGCGCCCGAAGTAACGAATCACCATCCAGAGCTTCAAGGAGCGGAAGCGACGGCCCAGTTGGAGGCCGTAGTCCATGAAGTTGGTGGCCGCCTCGGCGGACCGGAGGTACTCCGGGATCAATGAAAAGGCTTCCCTCAGCACTTCAGGCCGGCGGCAGAACAGCACGCTGCAGTCAATCGGAGTGAACAGCCACTTGTGCGGGTTGACCACGAGAGAGTCCGCCTGCTCGCATCCTTCCAGCACCCAGCGCTTCTCCGGCAGGATCGCAGCCGTACCGCCGTAGGCGGCGTCGACGTGGAGCCAGATGCCGTGTTCCCGGCAGATGGGCTGGATCTGGGCCACCGGATCGATGCTGGTGGTGGAGGTGGTCCCGACGGTTGCCGTCGCGCAAAAAGGCACCCACCCCTCTGCCAGGTCCTCCTCGATCGCTTGCCGCAGAGCCTCCGGTCGCATCCGGAATTCGGCGTCGACCGGGATCTTGCGGATCCCGCTGAGGCCGATCCCCAGCGCCAGTCCTGCCTTTTCCACCGAAGAATGGGCCTGCTCGGAGCAGTAGAGTCGAAGGCGGCCGTGAGCGGGCGCCGTCCGGAAACCGTTCTCCCGCGCGTTCATGCCGGGTACGAGCTGACGGGCGGCGGCAACGGCGTGAAACGTCGACATGGACGCGGTGTCGTAGATGATGCCCCACAGTGGATCCCGAAACCCCAGCAGCTGTCGCAGCCAGTCGAGAACCAGCTCCTCCAGTTCGGTGGCCGCCGGGGAAGTCCGCCAGAGCATACCGTTGACATTGAAGGCGGCGGAAAGGAGTTCACCCAGGATTCCGGGGCCCGAACCGGTGATCGAGAAATAGGAAAAGAAGGCCGGGTGATTCCAGTGGGTCAGTCCCGGGACGATGACCTGTCGGACGTCGTCCAGAATGGCCCCCATGGCCTCCCCGTTCTCTGGCGGTGCGGCGGGCAGCGCGGCCCGGATCTCTCCCGGTTGCGTTTGCGAGAGAACCGGGTACCGGTCCAGATGAGAAAGGTAGTCTGCGACCCAGTCGACCAGTTCGTGGCCCCACTTGCGAAACTCGGCCGGATCCATGTCGCCGAGCGTTCGATGCTCATCCATCGCCGCTACCCCACCAGGCTTTCGTATCCCAGCATCTTCCGCAAATAGCCCATCTGGCCGATGTGGTAGGCCTCGTGGTAGACGAGAAACGAGAGGGCTCCACGCACCGACTTGTCATCTCCCGGCAGCGATTGCGGAGATTTTGCGAACAGCTGTTCGGGGGTCATTTTGGGCAGGGCCGTCAGCAAAAGACCGGACGTCTTCTCCCAGGACTGGAGGATCTTGTCCAGCTCGGGATAGACGGTCGGATCCTGAACGGCCGAGCCTCGCGAGAAGAGATCCGTCCAGGCGAAGTCGGCTTCTCCTCCGGCCAGCTTGAGCATGCGGCTGCGTGAGAGGGCGAGGTGCCCTGCAATCCAGATCAGCGAGTTGGATTGGGGGCCGCCGCGCCGATGCAGCTCCTCATAGCTGAGTTTCTCGAGGGCCGCCTTGAGCAGGAAGTCCCCCAGTTTCAGGTGGCTAGCAATCTGATCGAGCACGGGATCCATCTTTCAAAATTCCTCTCTTCTTCGAACCCTGTCTTGCCAAGGGAGGCGCGACCAGCACAGGGGCAGAGGCCTCCGGACTGCAGCACACTGTATCAGTGCGCCCCGGCCCGAGACAATCGGCCGCAGTCCGTCTCGGTTTTCTTGCTGCGCCCCGGCATTCATGCTACATTCCCGGCACGTTATCGGTTGGTCTTGTTGCCATCCAGGAGGATCAATGAAGGACTCTCACATTGCGCCCGTCAGTGAATCCAGCGCTTCCTTCAAACCGTTCGTTCCCGCTGAAGCGAAGCTCCCGGAGATGACCGTTCGGGCCGTCGCCCTCGGCGTCGTCATGGCTGTCGTGTTGGGGGCTGCCAATGCCTATCTCGGCATGAAGGCGGGACTCACCGTAGCCGCGACCTTTCCCGCAGCCGTGGTGGCCATGGCAGCGCTGCGACTGTTCCGGGGGAGCATTCTCGAGGAGAACATCGCGCGGACCACGGCCTCGGTCGGTGAGGCGCTGGTCGCCGGGGCGATCTTCACGATCCCCGCGTTCGTCATCAGCGGTGTCTGGGAGAACCTCCACTATCTCGAAAGTACCGCCATCATGCTCATCGGTGGCGTGCTCGGGGTTCTCTTCGTGATCATGCTGCGGCGAACGCTGGTCGAAGAGGCCTCACTTCCCTTTCCCGAGAGCGTCGCCGCCGCCGAGCTCGTCAAGGCCGGACAGGGCGGGCAGACGGGCGCCATCTACGTGTTTGCGGCGATGGGGTTTGCCGGAGTCTGGGAGCTGTTCAAGAACACGTACGGCATCCACTTTGTGGCCGACCATGCCCGGACCTTCGTACAATTGGGGACCTCCAAGATCACCCTCATGGGGCAGGAGGTCTCTTATCGGGGAGGGCTGCTCCTGGAATCGGCCGCCGCTTCTCCCCTCCTGGTGGGGGTTGGTTTCATCGTTGGTCCTTCGATCTCGTCCATACTCTTCAGCGGTGCCCTGACCGGCTGGCTGTTGCTGGTGCCGCTCGGCCTTTTCCTGAATCCGGAGCTATCGGCAGGGATCACCTCATCCCAGCAGCTTCTCGACCTGAGCGACGCGATCTGGCTCCGACAAGTCCGTCCCATTGCCGTTGGGACCATGATCGTGGCCGCGTTCTATACGCTCTTCCGATTGCGCCATTCCCTCATCGCGGGAATCGTGAAGGCCGTCAAAGACCTGCAGGCCGCCAAACAGGGAACGGGCACGATCAACCGCCTCGAGACGGATCTGAATTTCAAACGCGTCGGGGTGGCCATCGCACTGTTGGCCGTTCCCCTGTTCTTCCTCTACTGGTACTTCAGTCAGTCCATGGAAGGATCGGCGATCCTGACGATCGTCATGATCGTCCTGGGGTTCCTGTTCGCGGCCGTCGCCGGCTACCTTGTCGGCCTGGTGGGCAGCTCGAACAACCCCATCAGTGGTCTGACGCTGAGCACCCTGCTGATCGCCGCCGTCTTCATGGTTCTGATCGGCGTCAAGGGAAGCGACGGCATCCTTGGCGTTCTGGGGGTCGCCGGAGTCGTCTGCTGCACGGCCGGAATCGCCGGCGACATGATGCAGGATCTCAAGGTCGGTCACATCCTCGGCGGAACGCCGTGGAAGATGGAGGCGGCCGAAATGATCGGGGTGGTCTTCGCCGCATTGGCCCTGGTCTACCCGATGATCGTCATGGACAAGGTTTACGGCATCGGCAGCGCCGCCCTTCCGGCACCGCAAGCCGGCCTGATGGCCCTCATGTCCAAAGGCATCGTCGGCGGAGAGATGGCCTGGCCGCTGGTGATTGCCGGCATGTTTCTCGGCATTGCGCTCATTCTGATCAATGCGCCGGCGCCCATGCTGATCGCCGTGGGCATGTACCTTCCCTTCTACTCGACGGCAGCCATCTTCGTGGGCGGTCTGTTCCGGCTCGTTCTGGACCGCATCATGGCTAAGCGGGGCCTCAGTGAGGAACAACAGACGACCGCCATCAACACGGGGATCCTGATGTCGTCGGGATTCATCGCCGGTGAATCTCTGATGGCCGTATTGCTGGCGTTCTGGGTACTCGGGATCACGGCCATCGGCCTGCCCGAATTGCCGCAGATCATGGACAGCGCGGTGCTGGGATATCTGATCTTCCCCGTGCTCTTGTTCCTGCTCCTGCGGATACCGCTCCAGGCGGCGAAAAAGGGAGGGACTCCCGGTGTTAGAGTGGAGTGATGGCGCTCCGCAGCTGGTTCCTCGAATGCCGCCCGGTTCACCGCCTCGCCTGGGTGGAAGAGGACCAGCGGGTCATCGTCCTGCGGCCGCGGCTGGGTGAATCCAGGCTGGGTGTGAAAATCGCTCGGACCCTGGGATTTCCGGATTACCGGGTCCGCCTGGATGACATTGGAACGGCCGTCTGGAAATGGTGTGACGGGGAATCGACGGCCGCCCAGATCGCCGATCGGATGAGGGAGGCTTTCGGGGCGCAGATCGAGCCCGCGGAGGAACGGCTTCAGAGTTTCCTCCTCCAGATGACCCGGGCCCGGCTGATCGAAATCCGGGTCGCGGAGTGCCCTACAGACGTATCCCCCGATGCTGTAATCTAGTAGCCGGCAGCACGCCTTGTTTGAACCCGAAGGGGATGGAAAAATGGCCATCCAGAGTCTTGGACATTCAGAAACCGCTTCTGCACGACCGATCCTGCGCATCCTGGCGACCGCCCTCGTTTGCGGCGTCCTGGCGTCGGCGGGCGCGCTGGCTCAGTTGCCCCCGATTCCCCAGGATTCGGGGATCACGGGATTCGGCCTGTCGCTGAGAGAGCTCTCGACGACGGGGTCGGTGCTGTGCATCACGGCGCATCCCGACGACGAGAACAATGCCTTGATGGCCCTGCTCAGTCGTGGCCAGGGATACCGTGTGGGCCTGCTCACCGTAACGCGGGGCGATGGAGGACAGAACGAAATCGGCCCCGAGCTGTTCGAAGCTCTGGGGGTGCTGAGGAGCGAGGAGCTCGCCTCGGTACACCGCTTCGACCATGTGCAGCAGTTCTTCTCCCGGGCCTACGAGTTCGGCTACTCGTTCAGCGTCGAGGAGACTTTCCAGAAGTGGGGGCGTGAGGAGATCCTGTCCGACATCGTCCGCGTGATCCGCAAGTTCCGTCCGACCGTGGTTCTGACTCTCAGCCCAACCGGCACCGGGGGCGGACAGCACCATCAGGCTTCGGCGCAGCTCGCGGCGGAAGCCTTTCAGAAGGCCGGAGATCCCACCTGCTTCCCCGAGCAGATTGCGGAGGGGTTGCGGCCCTGGCACCCGTTGCGCCTGTTCCAGTCGCGTGGGCCGGGCATGGAGAGTGGCCCCGGCGGCGACGTCCAGATCGACCTGAGCGGCTTCGACCCCCTGCTCGGTGAAACCTATGCCGAGTTCGGCGCCCAGGCCCGCAGCCAGCACCGGACCCAGGGAATGAACGTGCTTCCCCAGCCGGGCCCGGCGAGGGCCTCGTATTATCTCGCCAGCAGCCTGGTGGATGCTTCACAGCTTCGGAGCAGCTTCTTCGATGGGATCAATGTCAGCCTGGATACGATCTCGAAGAGTGATCCCGGGCTGGAGTCGTCCCTGACGCTGCTGGAGGGTTACGTGAACTGGGCGACGGAATCGTTCTCCCGGGCCGACTACGACTCCGCGCTCAAGGCTGTGATGACGGGCCTCGAGTCGATTCGCAAGATGGAGCAGGCGACCACCAATCCTGAGTCGCTCTTTCTTCTGAAGCAGGAGGAAAGGGATTTCCTGGAGGCGGCGGAAAAGGGGACCTTCATCGATGCGGACGCACTTGTCGACGGACACTCCGACGGCACGGTGATCCCCGGCGGTGAGGTTCATGCGCGGGTCCGCTGCTATCCGAGAACGCACTTGCCGGTGCAGGTTCTCGGCGTGGAGCTTTCCGCGCCGTCCGGCTGGGTCGTCGAGCCCACCGGTTCGGGCGAGCACGCCTGGGAATTCAACGTGAAAGTGCCGGAAGACGCTCCGCTCAGCCAGCCTTACTGGTTCCACGCAGATCCGAACGTCGACCGGTACAGTGTCCAGCCCGGCTTCACCGGGACCGAACCCTGGAGACCTCCGTTCGTCCAGGCGCGGATCCGTTATCGGATCTACGGCGTGGAGGCCCTTTGTACACGGGTCCTGCGCTACCGTTGGTTCGACGCGGCCTACGGCCTGGAACGGCGCATGGAACTGAAGGTGGTGCCCCGGTTCTCCGTCGAGATCTCGCCCTCTTTGGCGATCGTTCCGGTCAACCGGCCCGCGGGTCGGGTTTTCGAAGTGACGGTGCGCAACGAGGGCCCCGGCCCCGCGTCCGCCGAGCTGAGGCTTCGGGGCGCCGCCGGCTGGACCGTCTCTCCCGTGGTGACGAGCCTCGAGTTCGCCGGGAAGCACGAGGTTCAGGCGCGCCGGTTCACGGTCTCTCCACCTGCGCGGGTCATGGCCGGCAAGGTGCTCGTCGAGGCCGTTCTGCAGTGCGAGGGGAAGGAATACCGGCAGGCCATCCAATGGATCTCCTACTCGAACACGCAGCCGCGGATCCTGCTCAACCCCTCCTCGGCCACACTCGATTCCTTTGAGGTCCGGCTGCCGGCGGGCCTCAAGGTGGGTTACATCACGGGCGTCGGTGATGACGTGGGGAAGGCCACCGAGCAGTTGGGAGCGCAGGTGACGTACCTGACGCGCGAAGATCTGGAATTCGGCGATCTGAGCCAATACGACGTGATCGTGACGGGGGTGCGTGCCTATTTGAACCGCGACGACCTGATCGCCAACAACCAGCGGCTGTTGGACTATGTCAAGCAGGGCGGACACATGGTCGTGCAGTACAACAAATACGAGTTCCTCGCGAAGCAGTTCGCGCCCTACCCGGTGACCATCCACCGGCCCCACGACCGGGTAACCGTGGAGGAATCTCCCGTGACCGTCCTGGTTCCGAACAGTCCGATCTTTCATTTCCCCAACCGGATCGTGAGCTCGGACTGGGACGACTGGGTTCAGGAGCGCGGCCTCTACTTCCTGGGCGAGTGGGACAGCCATTTCACTCCGCTGCTGGAGCTTCGGGACCCCTGGCCTTACAACAACGAGCCGAAGCAGGGGGCGCTGGTGGTTGCCGATTACGGGAAGGGAACCTACATCTACACCGGACTGGCTTTCTTTCGACAGCTCCCGGCCGGTGTGCCCGGGGCGTTCCGCCTGTGGGCGAATCTGCTCGCCTACGGATCGACACCGTAGCAGTCGAGGCAGGCGTTCTCGCGCGGAGTCGCCGGGGAGAACTGGACCATGCTTTCGATCGGCATCATCGGTCTCCCGAATGTTGGCAAATCAACCCTGTTCAATGCGCTGACGGCGGGTCACGCCGCGGTCAGCAACTATCCTTTCACGACCATCGACAGCAACGTGGGTGTCGTCGCGGTCCCCGACTCGCGCTTGCGTGCTCTGGCTGAGCTCCTCGCGCCCGAGGAGACGAACCCGACCTTCATCCAGTTCACCGACATCGCCGGCCTGGTCCGCGGCGCCAGCCGCGGCGAGGGGCTGGGCAACCAGTTTCTGGCCAGCATCCGGGCGGTCGACGCCGTCGCCCACGTGGTCCGCTGCTTTCGGGAGAGCGAGGTGGCGCATGTGACCGGCGACGTCGATCCTCCCCGCGACATCGACGTGGTGGAGACGGAACTGTTGCTGGCGGACCTGGAAGTGATGGACCGGGCCATCGAACGCCGCGCCCGCAACTGGAAGACGAGCCCTCGTCTCTATGCAGCGGAGGAACAACGCTTCACCCTGTACCGCCAGGCACTCGCGTCGGGGACCCCCCTGCGCGATCTCGGCCTGGAGGATGACGCCCTGCAGGAACTCAAGGGATTGGGCATTCTGACCAGCAAGCGGGTCATCTACGTGGCCAACATCTCAGAAAGCGAGTTGGGAGATCCGACCGCACCGGCCGCAGGTCGGATCAAGATGAGCCGAATCGCCTCCTCGCCCGTCATCGTCCCCCTGTGCGCCCGACTGGAGTGGGAGCTCCAGCAGTTGGAACCGGAAGAGCGAGAGGATTTCCTGAATGCTCTGGAAATCCACGAGACCGGTCTGGATCGGCTCGTCAAAGCCGCCTACGGGATCCTGGGGCTGATCACGTTCTACACCATTGCCAACAACAAGCTTTCGGCCTGGGCCGTCCGCGATGGAACCGCTGCGCCCGAAGCCGCGGGGAAGATTCATTCCGACATGGAAAAGGGCTTCATCCGCGCACAGGTGACCTCGTTCGAGGCGTTGCGGGAACACGGCAGTTTCCAGAACCTGCACAAGCAGGGCCGCCTGCGCACCGAAGGCCGGGACTACAAGGTCCGCGACGGGGACATCGTCGAGTTCCTGTTTGGATAGCTCCTCCCACTATAATGACAGCCCATGTCGGAAGTGGCTGCACCAGCATCGAGATCCGTCCTGAGACGTACGTTCCAGGCCTTTCGCTATCGCGACTTCCGGCTTCTCTGGCTGGGAGCCTTCACCTCGACGACCGGAACCTGGATGCAGCTGGTGGCCCAGTCCTGGCTGGTTCTCCAGCTGACGGGTTCGGCCTTCTATCTGGGACTGGTCAGCTTTCTGGGTCAATTGCCGGTGATCCTGTTCACCCTCCTGGGAGGGGCCTTTGCGGATCGTCTCGATCGACGCAAGCTGTTGCTGTTTTCCCAGTACGTCCAGACTTCGGTGGCCATTACCCTGACCGGTCTGGTGGTGTTGGGATGGATTCATGTCTGGCACTTCCTGGTCCTGGCCTTCGTCGCCGGCAGCGGCCAGGCGTTCGGCGGACCGGCCTATCAGGCCCTGATTCCGACTCTGGTAAAGCGCGAAGACGTGCCCAACGCCGTGGCCCTCAACTCGATCCAGTTCAATCTGGCCCGAATGATCGGACCCGTCGTCGCCGGCGCGGCCTTCGCCGCATTCGGCGCGGCGATCTGCTTCGGGCTGAATGCCCTGTCGTTTCTGGCCGTAATCGTCGCGCTGTGGGTCATCCAAACGTCGTTCGTACCCCAGAAGACGAGCGAATCGGTGCTGGTACAGATCAAGGGTGGTTTCCAGTACATTCGGGGCAAGGGGGCGCTCTGGCAGCTCACGATCCTCGGTTTCGTGAGCACCTTCTGCGGTGTCCCCATCCTGACCCTGTTGCCGGTCTTCGCCAAGGACGTATTCGGTCTGGGTGCGACCGGTTACTCGAACATGATGGCCATTTCGGGCGCAGGGTCGATCACGGGCGCTCTCCTCTATGCCGGCTACTCCCGAGCCGCCAAACAGGGCCTTCTGGCGTTGCGCGTCCAGATCGTCTTTGCTTTCTTCCTGGCGGCTTTCGCGCTCTCCCGCAGCCTGACGCTGAGCTGCGTCATCCTGTTCATCGGTGGAGGGTGTCTGATTACGCTGTTCGCTTCGATTACCTCGCTGGTCCAGCTCGCCACCTCCGACGAGATGCGGGGCCGGATGATGAGCATCTTCATGCTCGCCTTCCGGGGGGGCATGCCCCTGGGGGACCTGACGGCGGGCTTCATCGCCTCCCGGGTCTCACCCTCGTTCGCCCTGCTCCTGCTGGCGGGACTGTTGACGGCCGTGGCCGGAGGGTTCCTGATTGCCCGCAGCGGTGTGGAGCGGCTGTAGCCCCCATTTCTCGCCACGAACCCTGGCAGGGAACCCGGCCGGCGCGGGGCCGGAATTTGGCAACGGGCCCCCGCTTCGGTTATCTTTGGAAGATTCGGGTTGCAATCGGAGTCATCCACCAAAAAACCTGGGATTCCTGAGTGCCCCCGGTGGCGCTGATCTGGCCGGCGCCGGCCGCGTTGACGCGGCTGCAGGTGTTTGCTAGCTTGAGCGCTCAAATTTCAGTGTGGAGGAAGAAATGTCCGACAGAGTGTACATCTTTGATACGACCTTGCGAGACGGCGAACAATCCCCGGGTTGCTCGATGCACCTGGAAGAGAAGCTCAAGATGGCCCGTCAGCTAGATCGCCTCAAAGTGGACATCATCGAGGCCGGCTTCCCGATTGCTTCCGAGGGTGACTTCGAAGCGGTCCGCTCCGTGGCGGCGGAGCTCGTCAATCCGGTCATCGCCGGTCTGGCCCGCGCTCACCGGATGGACATCGAACGCGCTTGGGAGGCCATCAAGGAGGCCCGGAAGCCACGCATCCACACCTTCATCGCCACCTCGGAAATCCACATGAAGCACAAGCTTCGGAAAAGCCCCGAGGAGGTACTGGCCCAGGCCCGGGAGGCGGTCAAAATCGCCCGCGACCTCTGCGAGGACGTCGAGTTCTCCGCCGAGGATGCCACTCGCAGCGAGATCAGCTTCCTGGTGGAAGTCTTCGAAGCCGCCATCGAAGCCGGGGCCCGCACGATCAATATCCCGGATACCGTGGGATACACGGTGCCCCAGGAATTCGGTCCTTTCATCAAGGAGATCATCAGCAAAGTCTCCAACAAGGAAGGCGTCATCTTCTCCTGCCACTGCCACAACGACCTCGGGCTTGCGGTCGCCAACTCGCTGGCCGCTCTCGAAGCCGGTTGCCGCCAGGTCGAGTGCACGATCAACGGAATTGGCGAGCGGGCCGGCAACGCCTCTCTCGAGGAGATCGTGATGGCCCTGCGCGTGCGCAAGGAGCGCCTCCCCTATCACACGCAGGTCGTCACCGAGGAGATCTACCGGTCGAGCCGGCTTCTGACGAATCTCACGGGCACCTTCGTTCAGCCCAACAAAGCCATCGTGGGGAAGAACGCCTTCGCCCACGAAGCCGGCATCCATCAGGACGGGGTGCTGAAGAACACGCTGACTTACGAGATCATGACCCCCCAGTCGGTCGGCATGGTCAGCAGCACGCTCGTGCTCGGCAAGCACAGCGGCCGGCACGCCCTGGCGAAGAAGTTCGAGGAACTGGGCTACAACCTGAGCCGTGAGGAACTCGAACGCGCGTACTTCTTCTTCACCAAGCTGGCTGACCAGAAAAAGGAAGTCTACGACGAGGACCTGGTGGCCATCATCCAGGATGGAATGAAGCTGATTCCCGATACCTGGAGGCTCAAGTACGTCTTCGCCTACGGAGGCAACCAGGAGCTGTCGAATTCCGTGGTCAAACTGGAGCGGGGTAACACGGTGGGCATCGATTCGGCATTCGGTGACGGTCCCGTGGACGCCAGCTACAAGGCAATCGACCGGATCACGGGTTTCGAGGGGCGACTTCTCGAGTACAGTGTCAGCTCGGTCACCCGGGGCAAGGATGCTCTCGGTGAAGTCTTCGTTCACGTGGAATTCAATGGCCGGCCCTATACGGGCAAGGCGGCCAGCGTCGATATCATCGATGCCAGCGCGCGCGCCTATTTGAATGCCGTCAACAAGGCTGTCTACGAGCAGAAACGGGGCGAGGAGCGGACGACCACGACGAGTTCCGGAACCCTTCAGGTATAGCCGCACTGACTCGAGATAAGACTCATGGGAAAGACACTCTTCGAGAAGATCTGGGATAGGCACGTCGTCGTTCAGGATCCGGGTCGGCCCGCGGTGCTTTACATCGACGCGCATCTGGTCCATGAAGTGACCTCACCGCAGGCATTCGACGGCCTGCGGCTTGCCGGTCGCCGCCTCCGCCGGCCCGAACTCACGTACGCGACGCTCGACCACAACGTTCCGACGAGCGACCGCTCGTTGCCGATCGTCGATCCAATCTCCCGGACTCAGGTGGAGACGCTGGAGCGGAATTGCGCGGAGTTTGGAGTCCAGCTGTTCGGTCTGGGCCACCCGGATCAGGGGATCGTCCATGTCATTGGCCCCGAACTGGGTATCACGCAGCCGGGGATGACCATCGTCTGTGGAGACTCCCACACCTCGACGCACGGCGCCTTCGGGGCCCTGGCCTTCGGAATCGGTACCAGCGAGGTGGAACACGTTCTGGCCACCCAGTGCCTGCAGCAGTCGAAGCCGAAGACGTTCCGGATTTCCATCCGTGGGCGCCTCCAGCCCGGGGTGACCGCCAAGGATGTGATTCTCTACATCATCCGGACCATCGGGACCGATGGGGCAACGGGACACGTGATCGAGTACGCGGGAGAAGTCGTTCGCGGCTTCACGCTCGAAGAACGAATGACCGTCTGCAACATGTCCATCGAGGCGGGAGCACGCGCCGGCATGATGGCGCCGGACGAGAAGACCTTCGAGTACCTGGAAGGTCGGTCCCACGCACCCTCCGGCTCGGCGTGGAAGGAGGCTGTCCGGTACTGGGAGACCCTTCCCAGCGATGAGGATGCCGTCTTCGACCGCGAGTTGGACTTGACTGTCGACCAGCTGCCGCCTCAAGTGAGCTGGGGGACCAGTCCCGGAATGGTCACGGACGTCACCGGACGGATTCCGGCCGCGGCGGATTTCAGCGATCCCGGAACGCAGCGGGCGGTCGATCGGGCTCTTCATTACATGGCCCTCGAGCCCGGCACGGCGGTCCAGGACATTCCAGTCGATCGTGTCTTCATCGGGTCGTGCACCAACTCCCGAATCTCCGACCTCCGGGCGGCGGCCCGCATCATTCGTGGTCGGCACGTGGCATCGACCGTCAAGGCCATGGTGGTGCCGGGTTCACAGACCGTCAAGCAGCAGGCGGAAGCCGAAGGGCTCGACGAGGTCTTCCGCCAGGCGGGATTCGACTGGAGGGAATCGGGTTGCAGCATGTGCCTCGGTATGAACCCCGACACCCTGGAGCCCGGTGAACGCTGCGCGTCGACCTCGAACCGCAACTTCGAGGGGCGACAGGGAAAGGGCGGGCGGACGCATCTGGTCAGTCCGCAGATGGCCGCGGCGGCGGCCGTGGCCGGTCATTTCGTCGACATTCGCGACTGGTCGCAAAACTGACGTCCCCGAAGGGGACAACTCCAATGCCCTCCCTCGCGAGGGACGGCAGGGGCGGACATCATGGAAGCATTTCGAACACTCACGGGTGTGGCAGCTACTCTGGACCGGGTCAATGTCGACACCGACCAGATCATTCCCAAGCAATTTCTGAAACGCATCGAACGAACCGGCTTTGGCCAGTTTCTGTTCTCGGACTGGCGCTTTCGGGAAGATGGATCGCTCGATCCGGAGTTTGAGTTGAATCGCCCCGAATTCGCCGGAGCGTCCATCCTCGTGGCGGGCGCCAACTTCGGCTGCGGATCGTCGCGGGAACACGCTCCCTGGGCGTTGCTCGATTATGGTTTCAAGGTGATCGTGGCGCCCTCGTTTGCCGACATTTTCTACAACAACTGCTTCAAGAACGGAATGCTCCCCATCCAGCTCCCCGAGACCGAGGTGCAGCGGCTCTTTGATCGGATTTCCGGGGCTCCCGGGATGCGCCTGACCGTCAATCTCGAAGCACAGACCATCTCCGACGACCGGGGACTCTCCATCCCCTTCGAGGTCGATCCCTTCCGGCGGGAGGCTCTCCTCAACGGTCTCGACGAGATCGGACTGACGCTCCAGTACGAAGAGAAGATCCGCGAGTACGAGGCGCACCGGCCCGTGTTTCGATAGCGGCTGCCGTCATGCTCCACGAGTGGGACCTGACGCCCCGGGAAGCCATCGCCCTTCAGAAGAAGCTGCAGCCCTCCGTTCGGACCGATCTGGCACTGCCGTCCGTCGAGTTCGTCGCAGGCGTGGATGTCGCCTACTCGAAGGCGACGGGGGAGTCGATTGCCACCCTTTGTCTTCTCAGCTATCCCGGCCTGCTACTGGTCGATCACAGCGTTGCCCGCCTGAAGACGCCCTTCCCCTATGTGCCGGGGCTACTGAGCTTTCGGGAAATCCCGCCCATTCTGGAGGCCGTGCGCCGCCTTCGTCGCCCCTTTCAGCTGCTCTTCGTGGACGGTCACGGGCAAGCCCATCCCCGTCGTTTCGGGATCGCCTCCCATCTCGGTCTCTGGCTGGAGCGACCGACCATCGGCATTGGCAAGTCGCGCCTGGTCGGCCGATACGAGGAGCCCGGGAAGGCGAAGGGGTGCCGGTCACCCCTGGTGGACCGCGATGAGGTCATTGGAACCGTTTTGCGGACTCGCGAGGGCGTGAAGCCCATCTTCGTCTCGGTTGGATACGGGCTGCCGCTGGACACATGCGTGGACTGGACGCTGCAGGTCACGCCGCGCTTCCGCCTTCCCGAGCCAATCCGGCAGGCCGACCGGCTGGCGGCCCTGCACAAGCGAGCCGGGGGCTGCTGAGGGGCGGGGTTCCGCCGACGCCGCAGGCGTCCTTGGAGCGCGGAAGCTCGCTTCCGCTTTCGATCCGCCCGGAACGCACAAACCGGCGCGCACGAGCCGGCCTGCCGACCGGCCCCCGCCAAAGCCCGCAAGTACCCACAACCGAGGCCCCCCGGACGAAAAGCGGCAGCAAGCTACCGCAGTCCAAAGCGGCTTCGCCGCGGTGCCCCGACAGCTCAATCCCAAAGCGGCTTCGCCGCCCTGTTTAGCCGCCGACGCCGCAGGCGTCCTTGGAGCGCGGAAGCTCGCTTCCGCTTTCGATCCGCCCGGAACGCACAAACCGGCGCGCACGAGGCGGCCTGCCGACCGACCCCCGCCAAAGCCCGCAAGTACCCACAACCGAGGCCCCCCGGACGAAAAGCGGCAGCAAGCTACCGCAGTCCAAAGCGGCTTCGCCGCGGTGCCCCGACAGCTCAATCCCAAAGCGGCTTCGCCGCCCTGTTTAGCCGCCGACGCCGCAGGCGTCCTTGGAGCTGCGGAAGCTCGCTTCCGCTTTCGATCCGCCCGGAATGCACAAACCGGCGCGCACGAGGCGGCCTGCCGACGGGCCCCCGCCAAAGCCCGCAAGTACCCACAACCGAGGCCCCCCGGACGAAAGCGGCAGCAAGCTACCGCAGTCCAAAGCGGCTTCGCCGCGGTGCCCCGACAGCTCAATCCCAAAGCGGCTTCGCCGCGCTGCTTCCTCCCCGACGCCGAAGGCGTCCTTGGAGTGCGGAAGCTCGCTTCCGCTTTCGATCCGCCCGGAACGCACAAACCGGCGCGCACGAGCCGGCCTGCCGAGGCATCCCCGCCAAAGCCCGGCAAGTACCCGACAACCGAGGCCTCTCCGGAGAAAGCGGCAGCAAGCTACCGCAGTCCAAAGCGGCTTCGCCGCGGTGCCCCGACAGCTCAATCCCAAAGCGGCTTCGCCGCCCTGTCTACCTTAGCCGCCGACGCCGCAGGCGTCCTTGGAGCGCGGAAGCTCGCTTCCGCTTTCGATCCGCCCGGAACGCACAAACCGGCGCGCACGAGCCGGCCTGCCGACGGACCCCCGCCAAAGCCCGCAAGTACCCACAACCGAGGCCCCCCGGACGGAAAGCGGCAGCAAGCTACCGCAGTCCAAAGCGGCTTCGCCGCGGTGCCCCGACAGCTCAATCCCAAAGCGGCTTCGCCGTCCTGTTTAGCCGCCGACGCCGCAGGCGTCCTTGGAGCGCGGAAGCTCGCTTCCGCTTTCGATCCGCCCGGAACGCACAAACCGGCGCGCACGAGCCGGCCTGCCGACGGGCCCTCGCCCAAGCCCTCCCGCTGATGCTCGATTTGCCGTTTTCTCCCCCGGGAACGCCAACCTGTCGAACGTCGAACTTCGGAGCGCGATCCCCGGGGGCCCGACTTCGTGTACACTGTGTGGGGCCTTCTTGACGCCTCTGTCAATCAGCAATCTGTCAAAAACGAAAGGAAGAGATGGAGCTATGAAGAGGAATACCCTGATCAGTTTCATCCTGGTTACTCTGGCGATGGCCGGGGTCGCGCTGGCCCAGCGGGGCACGGCTCAGACGACGACGAACGGTAAGAACATCTCCATTGACTACGGGCGCCCTTCTCTGCAGGGGCGCGACATGCTCGGCCGCCTGCCCGTCGGACAATCGTGGCGGATGGGGATGAATGCGGCCACGACGCTCAGCACCGAGGCGCCGCTTCGGTTCGCAGAGGTCACGGTCCCGGCCGGGACTCACACCTTGACGTTGAAACGCGTCGCCGAGCAGGCCTTCCACCTCGTCGTCACCCCGGAGAGCGGTGAGGCTCTGGAGGTTCCCGTCCGCATGGACAAGCTCGATTCCCCCGTCGAAACCCTGACCATCAATCTGGACTCAACGGGTGGCAATCAAGGGCGTTTCAGTCTTGCCTGGGGCACCCTCGGGGTTGCCGCGGACTTCACCGTCGAGTAGCCCGCCATTTTCGAGATTCTCCGGTTCCCGGGTCTGCAGGGGCTCGGAGCCGGAGGTCTCGAGACCACCCGGCAAGGCCTTCCGTCGGGCCGTATAATCGTCATCGTGAGCGATCTCCAAAAACGGCATCGCGAAATCATCCAGCGACCGGAAGAGCTGGTGTATCGGAGCTGCTATGCGCCGATCGACCTTGCCCGGATGCTGGCAAACCCCGATGAGCGTTCCTTGATCCGCCGCCTCCCGGCGGCCCAGGTTTTCTTTGCGATCAAGGCCCTGGACGATGAGACGATCGCCCGCCTCCTGCCGCAGATTACCGAAGAACAATGGACGACGGTGCTGGATCTCGATCTGTGGCGCAAGGACCGGGTGAATCTGCATGCTTTTCTGGGTTGGCAGCGTCACCTGCTCGATGCAGAGGACGCCGTGGCGCGCAAGCTCGTGCGGGCCACCGATCTGAGGCTCTGGCAGACCCTGTTCCGCAGGTTCCTCGAGATCTACGTTCGCGTGGAAGAAGACGAGTTCGAGAGCGAGCCGGTAGATCGGGACAGCGTCGTGACTCCGGACGGCGGCTTCATCGTGGGGTTGCCCCGGAACCCGGAAGCTTCGAGAGTCTGCCGGAGTCTGTTGGCCCGGCTGTACGAACTCGACGCCGACTGGATTCGGAACACGCTCTTGCAGGCACGTCTGCGGACCCCGATTGAGCTCGAAGAAGACGCTTACCAGAATCGTCGACGCAGAATCGAAGACCTGGGCTTTCAGGATTATTTCGACGCCATCGAAGTCTACTCCCCCCTCGAGTTGACCGACTCTCTTCCGGAAAAGCGCTGGGAGAAACGCGGGGATTTCAGTGAGCTGCCCGAGGGTGCGCCGAAACTGGCCGCGGACGGCCCGATGTTGCTCTTCCAGGCGATGTCTTCCCTCGACTCCGCCGAGATTGAAAACCTGGTCGAGGAGCTCTTCTTCGTCTGCAACAAGCTCCTGTCGGCAGATCGGGTCTCGCCGGAGAGCCCCCGAAGGGTCAAGCACGGAATCCGCAAGGCCCTGTCGGGAATCAATCTCGGTCTGAGCTGCTGGTCCGAGGATCAGCTGGGGAAGGCTGCTGCGGGCCTGCGGCGCCACTTTCTGGTTTCGTTCTTCCAGCTCGGTTTTGGCCGGCTGGTCGAGTTGCGAACGCGCGCGCTCCGGATCGGGGAGGATGGCCGCAGCCCCGAGCCGGGAAGCTTCGCCGAGGCGTGTCTGGAGGGGCTGCAGCGACGCTTTCCGGTTCAGAGTCGGCGCCGCAAGGGCCGAATCCGCAGACGTCCCATCGATGATCGGGGCGAATGGCAGCGTGCCCGCGAGTTTCTCGAGAAGCTCCCTGAAGGATAGAGCTGATTGGGGGAAGCTTGCCGATCTTGCGTGGATCGACCCGACGATCGCATTACACGGCACCGGACTGAGCCCCTGGTGCCCCTTGCGCACCCGGAGGCCGAGCTCAAACGAGAATGTAGCGCAGGACGAACAGCCCGGACGCGATCGAAACCAGCAGCGGGACCTCGCGGAACTTCCCCTGAACGGTCTTCAGCAGGGTGTAGGAGATGAAACCGAAGGCGATGCCTTCGGTGATACTGAAGGTCAAGGGCATCAGGATGATGGTCAGAAAGGCCGGAAAGGCCTCGCTGTAATCCTGCCATTCGATGCGGCGGATACTCCCGATCAGAAAGCACCCGACCACGACCAGAGCCGGAGCGATGACCGGGTAGAGGCGCAGCCCCGCGGAATCGATGCCTCCTCCGACCATCTCCAGCAGCGGTGAAAAGAACAGGGCTGCCAGGAACAGCCCGCCCGTAACCAGATTGGCCAGTCCGGAGCGGGCTCCACTTCCGATTCCGGCCGCGCTCTCCACGTAACTGGTCACGGTCGACGTGCCCAGCAGGCTCCCCGTGATCGTCCCCAGCGCATCGGAGAGAAGCGCCTGCCGAGCGCGCGGGAGGGAGCCATCCGGGCGCAGGAACCCGCCTTCCTGGCTCACGGCGGTCAGGGTGCCGACCGTGTCGAAGAGGTCGAGCAGGAAGAAGACGAAGACGACCGGCAGCATCCCCGTCGTCAGCGCCCCGACAACGTCCAGCTGGAAGAGCGTCGGCGACAGGGAAGGGACCGGTCCGACGACGCCGCTGTATTCGACCATGCCCGTCGCCAGGGCGACCCCGAGGTTGAACAGGATGCCCACCAGGATGGCAGCCCGGAAACCGAGCGTTAGAAGGGAGATCGTCAACGCGATGCCGAGCAGGGCGAGTAGTGTTGGAGGGCTGCGCAGATTCCCCAGCCCGATCAGAGTCGCCGGATTGTCCACCACGACACCGCTCCACTCGAGCCCGACGACCGAGATCATGAGGCCGATTCCAACCGCGATGGCGTACTTCAATGTGTCCGGCAGTGAGTTGATGATGGCCTCCCGCAGGCCGAACAGCGACAGGAACAGGAACAGACTCCCGGAGATGAAGGTGGCGCCGAGCGCCTGCTGCCAGCTGAAGCCCATCCCCAGGACGACCGTATAGGTGAAGAAGACGTTGGGCCCCATACCCGGGGCCAGGGCGATCGGGTAATTCGCCAGGACGGCCATGAAGAAACAGGCCAGCGCGCTCGAGACGCAGGTTGCCACCATAACCGACCCGACATCCATCCCAGCGGCGCCGAGCATGAGCGGCTGGACGAAGACGATGTAGGCCATCGTCATGAACGTAGTCAGGCCCCCGACCAGTTCGTCTCTCCAACTGGTCCCGTTCTGCCGCACTCTGAAGATGCTCGCAAACATGCGCCCGTCCTGGAGCCAATGATCTTAGCATCGGCGACGGTGAGTTCCGAGTTGAATTCCGGGGGTTCCGGCAGCCCCGCGATCAACGGTAGAATGGCCTTAGCGACTGATGGATAGCAGCAACGCCGAGCAAATGAAGATCTTCGCGGACTACATTCGGAGCCGCGGTCTGCGCATGACACGTCAGCGCGAGTTGATCGTTCGCACCTTTCTCGGAAACGAAGGGCATCTCAGCACCGACGAGCTGCACGAGCTCGTCCGCCGAAAGGACCGGAAAGTCGGATATGCCACGGTGTTCCGGACCTTGAAGGCCCTGACCGATTGCGGATTGGCGCGCAAGACGGATTTGGACGACGGCCGGGTCCGGTTCGAACATTTCTATCGCCACCCCCAGCATCATCACATCGTCTGCGTGGAGTGCAACCGGACGATTGAATTCTACAGTCCGGAGCTGGAGCAGCTGGAAAAACAGATTGTGGCGGAGTACGACTTCCAGCCGGTGCGGAATCGTTACCAGATCTTCGGAATCTGTCGCGACTGTCGTCGGAGCGGGGAGCCGCCCGAAGAGACGGTACATGCCGATACGATCTTCGCACGGGATGCCCTGAAGATCGCCATCGAGACTGAGAAGCGGGGGGTGCGCTTCTATTTGACAGCCTCGGAGATCGTGGCCCATGAATCGACCCGGCACACCTTCCTGGAGATGCTGCGCGACGAGGAAAAGCATCTGAGCAGCCTCGAGCACGAATGGAACCGCCTGCTGGCCGAGCATCCCACGGTCCTGGAGGCGCCGGTCTTCCTCCATTTCGATTTCGAGGCCCTGCAGAAGATCTTTCCTTCCAAGGAAGAAATCAACCGACGTCTCCGGGAGGACATGGACGAACAGGAGGCCCTGCGTCTGGCGATGGCCATGGAAAAGGACGCGGCCGACTTCTTTACCCGCTATGCCGACAAGTTCAACGACACCCAGGGACGCGACATCTTCCTGAAATTTGCCGGTGAGGAGACCGACCACTACAACATCATCCGGAGCGCTCTGGCTTCGGTTCTCTCTCGCGACGTGAAGTGAGCCGGTCTAGTCGAGGTCGAGCGGAAAAGAGGTCAACTTTTCCAGGCCCGTTGCGGTCACCCGGTACACCTCTTCCAGGCGGACTCCTCCCCGGAGGTCGGGTTGGTACACCCCCGGCTCGATAGTGATGACATCACCTTCCTCCAGATTGTGATTCCAGTGAGGATTGAGGTTCGGTCGTTCATGCGGTACCAGTCCGATCCCATGTCCCAGGTGATGTTGAAAGGCGCCCGGCCAGCGCTCTTTCAGCTGCCGTCGAACCTCCCGGTCCAGGCGCCGACAGGAGTAACCGGCGACCGCGTTTTCCTCGACGAAGCTCAGCGCCTCGGCCACATCGCTCCAGGCCGATCGTTGCCGATCTGTCACCTCGCCCACCGGGAAGGTCCGGCAGCCGTCGCTGTAATATCCGCCGTATCGGGCGCCGAGATCGAGAATGAAGAGCTCTCCTGCGGCGATCTTCCGATCTCGCGGAGGTCCCCCCTCTGTCCCGCTCTGAAAATCATTGCCCAGTGCGTCCAACCGTTCCCCGGCGGCCAGGACCGCGGCGCGATAGAGTTCTGCATAAACCTCCAGTTCCGAAATGCCGGGAGCAATGATCTGCCGCGCGCGTTCGAAGCAGACTTCGTTGATACGAATGGCTTCTCGGATCAACCGGAGTTCATCGGGGCCTTTGCGTCGGCGCATTTCAAACAGGATCGAGCTCAAGTCGACGGCTCCCTCGGCTCCCTCCGCCAGGTAGGGCGGGCGGCACGAACGGTCGAGGCCCAGCAGCCCCTTCTGCTGACCGAGCAGCCGTGCCAGTGCTTCGGCGATCCTTCTCGAGTGGTCCAGATGCACCGTGGAATACACTCGGGCAGGCACGGCTACCACTTCATCGGCAGCCGCGTCCGGCGCGGCGACGCCGCAGGCCAGAGTGCACTTGCCTCGACTGTCCAGGAGCACGGCGCTGTACTGGAAGGCCGGGGTCTCAAAGCCGCTGAGGTACAGCACATGGCAGGGGTCTGCCAGGACCGCCTCCGAGACTCCGTAGACCTGCATCTGTTCCAGGAGCGACTGTTGGCGAGCCCGGCAGCCTTCCGCGGTCAGTTTCATCGATCCCACTTTAACGGCTTGTCTGCCAGAACGGAACACTCCCGCGCGAAAGTCGGCCGGACCCCGGGGTCCCGAAACACGGGACTGTCGAACGTGGGGCAGAAGTCTCGGGCTCGGCGGCGGTTGGAGCGGAATCGGCCGCAGGTTGTTGCGACAATTCTTGGAATCACGGTACCCTTGCAAGGGAGAGTACCTGGAGTTTGGGGAGTTAGGAATTCAACCGCTGCTTCGGCAGCAGAGTGTGAGAATGTTCGATGATTATCGCAGATGCACTGAGAAAGAGCAGTCTTTATCTGGCGACCTTCCTCTGTTCCAGTCTGATCGCCCAGGCCGCTGTCCTGGAAGTCACTTGCGTGGATCAGAACGGGAAACCCATTTCCGGCGTCAAGGTCCAGTCGATCGCGCTGGGGCAACAGAAGGGCGACCAGGAGAAGTCCAACAAGCAGGGAGTTGCCGTCTTCAAGAAGCTGTCCGACGGCTACTACCGGGTGTTCGCCCACCAGAAGGGCTATGATCCCGTCTATCTCGAGTTCATCCAGCTCCAGGGGGACGGGCAGAAATCAGTCTCGCTGACCTTTGAGCCCGGTGACGCCAAGGAGCTGATCTACTTCGAAGACAAGGACAAGCTGGCCGCGGCCGCGCAGGCTTTGCGTGACGGTGCGACCGCCATGCAAAGCGGGCAATTCGACGAAGCCGAGACGCAGCTGAAGAAGGCGATCGACGACAACCCCGCCGAGCCTGCATCCTACTTCAGCCTGGGGATGCTGTACGTACAGCAGAAAAAATGGGATGAGGCGGAGACGCAGTTGAAGAAGGCCGTGGAGTTGTTCCGGATGTACGCCGCGGCGGCGGGTCCTTCCAACCCAACCGTCCAGCAACAACTCGAACAGGCGGAGAACGAGGTGAAGTTCCTGCCCATGCGGCGCTTGGCCAGTCAAATCGAGACGGCCACCAAACAGAAGGACTACAAGAAAGCGCTCGGCTATCTCGACGAGCTCCAGAAGCTTCGTCCGAACGATCCGAGGATCTACTATACGATGGCCTACATGCTCGCCCAGACACAACAGCTGGACGCCGCCATCGAGAAGATCGACAAGGCGATTGAGCTCAAGCCGGACGAGAAGGACTTCACGGACCTCAAGACTCAGCTTGTTGGCATCCAAAAGCAGCGCGAAGCCCAAAAGGAGGCCAATGCGCTCAAGGCCAAGGTCCTGGAGGTGCAGCAGCTCAATAAGGACGGAAAGTACCAGGAGGCGATCGACAAGGCCAAGGCAGCCATGTCGCAGGTGCCCGAAGATCTTCAGGCGGCCCTGTGGGCGGAGATCACCAACGCTCACATTCGACTCGAGCAGTACCCCGAGGCCGTGGCCGCCTATCAGCATGACCTGGAACTGAACAAGCAGCCGGTGGCCCCGGGGCTTTACAAGCTGGGTGAGCAGTTCGTCAAGAAGGGTCAGCAGGATGCGGCGAGCGCGGCTTTCGAGAAGGTCCTGGAGCTCGATCCGAATTACGCCGAGGCCTACTACCAGCTCGGGATGTACTATTTCTATGAGAAGCAGGACAAGGTGAAGGCGAAGGCGATGCTCGAGAAGTACCTGACCATGGGCAAGAACGAGGACAACATCAACAACGCCAAAAACGTCCTGGTAGTGATGGAGAAGGAGAAGGGCTAGATCCGCCCCTCCCCTGGAATCAGCGCGGCCCGGGCCGGTATGGAAGCTCGGGCCGCTGTGCGTTCGGGTGTGAACGGACCAAACCTGTCGCTTCTACGACACGATCCAAAGGGGGGTAGCAGGGACGGAAACAAAGCAGTTGGCGTTTCGAGTCACACAGGAGTAAAATACGAGATGGCGCACCACCCACACTAGGTTTGGTTGCGTCCCTCCAACGAGGGGGCGGGCTTTTCAGCTCGCCCCTTTTTTTATCAAGGGCCTCGGACGCCAACTGCCTTCTATGCATTTGCACGATCGATGCCAATCTCTCGGTGAAGGTGCCCATGTGGGCTTGAAGGCCCCGGATCAGTGGCGTTTACGGCGACTGGTGCGGACGGTGCCTAGCGCCTCTGAACGTGCAATCGATCCAGATTATTGGATTCCCATTCGGCTTTTTGAACGCGCGCTCCGATCGGATTGTCTGAGGGTCCCTCCCGCCCGTTTGTGGCGCAGGGAACGAAAGAGTATCTTCAGTCGGGGAGAGGAGCTGTGGTGGACGAAACCTGGGTCCTGGCCGGATGCTTTGGTATCGCTCTGTTCATCTCCTTCTTTACGTCCATGGCGGGAGTATCCGGCGCTTTCGTCCTCGTGCCGGTGCAGGTCAGCCTGCTGGGGATCACGGGGCCGGTCGTCAGCTCGACCAATCACCTCTACAATCTCGTCGCCACTCCCGGCGGCGTTCTGCGTTATTGGCAGGAAGGTCGAATGGCCTGGCGGGTTGCCGTCCTGCTGGCGGCGGGAGGGATACCGGGCGCCATCATCGGGGTTTGGCTGCGGATCCGTCTTCTGACTTCGGGCGGGGCCTTCCGGGTCTTCGTGGGAGTCATTCTCCTCCTCCTGGGGCTGCGGCTGGTGTTCGAGACTCTGCGAAAGGGGAGCGCCGCCCGGCCCGCCCCCGGACGCTCCCGGCGGTTCTCCTGCACCTATCGCGCGCTCGAGTTCGACGGTCACCTGTATCCGTTCTCGCCTGCGCTGATCGTGGCGATCTCTCTGGCCGTCGGCGTCGTGGGAGGGGCATACGGCGTCGGGGGAGGTGCCTTCATGGCTCCGATCCTGGTCGGCGTCCTGGGCCTTCCCGTCCACGGGGTCTCCGGAGCACTGCTGGCCGGCACGTTCATGACCTCTGCGGCGGGTGTCGGGGGGTACCAGCTCTTCGATCTGGCCAACCCCGCGTACCATGCGGCACCCGACTGGTGGCGTGGCCTCGCCTTCGGGCTGGGGGGACTGGTCGGCAGCTACAGCGGAGGCCGCTGGCAGACCTATTTCTCCCCGCGCTTCATCCGGGGCGTTTTGGCGACGGCCGTGCTGGCTGTTGCACTGCGTTATCTGCTGTTTTCATAACTTGTCGAGGCGATGGCCACTGCGGCCGGCCTCCGGTGGTTCTTTCGGTGCGGCCCGGAAGATCTGCCCAAGGACTAACCTTTCGCTACGGATTGGAACATAATGATCCGCAACAGGGGTGATTTGCCGCATCGCCGGGGGAGGCGCTGATGTCGGAAACTGTCAGATTGGAGCGCCGTGGGGCCGGTGTCCGACAGCTGAATCGGCTGACAACCTTCGTGCTGGCTGGTGGTCGCGGGGAGAGACTCCATCCGCTGACCAAAGATCGAGCCAAGCCGGCCGTAACCTTTGGAGGGCACTATCGCATCATCGATTTCACGCTCTCGAACTGCATCAACTCTGGGATTCGCCGGGTCTACATTCTGACCCAGTACAAATCGATCTCGCTGGCCCGACACATCGGGATGGGCTGGAACATCTTCCCGAGCGAACTGGAGGAGTTCATCGAAGTCATTCCCGCTCAGCAGCGCTACGGGGAGACCTGGTATCAGGGAACCGCCGACGCCATCTACCAGAACATCTACACGATCGTCCGGGACAACCGTGAATTCGTGCTCATCCTGGCCGGAGACCACATCTACAAGATGGACTATTCGAGGATGCTCCGTTTTCATCTTGACCAGGAAGCGGATGTCACGGTCGGGGCCGTCGAAATGCCGGCCGCCCACTGCACCCAATTCGGCGTCCTGCAGACGGACCCAGAGAAGCGGATCATCGATTTCCAGGAGAAGCCCGACCGGCCGGCGACGGTTCCCGGACGTCCGGATGTCATCTATGCCTCCATGGGCATCTACCTCTTCAGTCGCGAGGTGCTGCTCGAGGAGCTGATTCCGACCGTCACCGAGCGCGTGGGTTCCGATTTCGGACAGCACATCCTTCCCTCGGTGGTGGGCCGGCGCGCGGTCTTTGCCTACGAGTTCGAGGATCAGAACCGGAGGGATTCCCCCTACTGGAGAGACATCGGCACCCTCGACGCCTTCTACGAGGCAAACATGGACCTGGTCTCGGTGGACCCCCAATTCAACCTCTACGACTCCTACTGGCCGGTCCGAACCTATCAGCGCCAGTTCCCGCCGGCCAAGACGGTCTTCGCCGACCCGGGGGAGGGCGCGCGCCGCGGAGAGGTGCTGGACTCGCTGGTCTGCAGCGGATGTATCGTCAGCGGCGGCCGGGTGCGCCGCTCGATCCTCTCTCCCTGTGTGCGGATCAACAGCTACGCTCAGGTCGAAGACTCCGTCCTGATGGAATCCGTGGAAGTGGGGCGGCACGCGCGGATTCGCAGGGCCATCATAGACAAATACTGCAAGATCCAGCCGAACACCGTCATCGGCTATGATCTCGAAGCGGACCGGCGCCGTTTCGTCGTGACCGACGGCGGCGTGGTCGTAATCCCGAGCTCGCGCATCGTCGGTCCGGAGGAGGATCGTCCCGCCTGGGTGGACCCCGTCGACGGCCTGCCGGGTATGCCATAGAGGTCGAGTCCAGGGAGGAACGAACCCATGTCCGATATCGCCAGTCTCGTCAGGAACAAACCGGCCCAGCGACTCTGCGGGTCCCTGCCCAAGGTCGGAATTCGCCCGGTCATCGACGGTCGCCGAAAAGGGGTCCGGGAGAGTCTCGAGGATCAGACCCTGGCGATGGCCCGGAATGCCGCCCGCCTGATCTCGTCGAGTCTGCGGCACCCGAACGGGTTGCCCGTGGAGTGCGTGATCCCGGAGAGCTGTATCGGAGGGGTCGTGGAGGCGGCGCGAACGGCCGAGTTCTTCGCCCGCAGCGGTGTGGGTGTTTCGCTCACGGTGACGCCCTGCTGGTGTTACGGGACCGAAGTGATGGACACGGATCCCTGGCTGCCCAAGGCAATCTGGGGCTTTAACGGAACGGAGCGACCCGGGGCCGTGTATCTGGCGGCTGCCTTGGCGGGCTACACGCAGAAGGGACTCCCGGCGTTCGGCATCTACGGCCGGGATGTTCAGGATCGAGACGACACCGGCATCCCGGAGGACGTACAACGGCAGCTGCTTCGGTTCACCAAGTCGGGCCTGTCCGTCGCCGAGTTGCGGGGGAAGTCGTATCTGGCCATCGGGGGCGTTTCGATGGGGATCGCTGGCTCGATCGTCGATCAGGACTTCCTGCAACGCTACCTCGGCATGCGCACCGAGACGGTGGACATGTCAGAGCTGGTCCGTCGTTTCGAGGAAGGGATCTATGATCCGGCGGAGTTCGAACGCGCCCGGGCTTGGGCCAGAGACCATTGTCTCGAGGGAGAGGATCCCAATCCGCCGGAGGCCCGGTCCTCGAGGGAGCGGAAGGACCGAGAATGGGAGACGGTGGTGAAGATGGCCCTCATCGCTCGCGATCTGATGATCGGGAATCCCCGGTTGGAAGAGCTGGGGTTCGGCGAGGAGGCGCTGGGCAGGAACGCCCTCGTTGCGGGGTTCCAGGGACAGCGACAGTGGACCGATCACTTCCCGAACGGCGATTTCATGGAGGCCATACTCAACTCCTCGTTCGACTGGAACGGCATTCGCGAAGCCTTTCTGGTGGCGACGGAAAACGATTGTCTGAACGGCGTGACGATGCTGTTTGGGCATCTGCTGACCGATACTGCACAGATCTTCGCCGATGTCAGGACCTACTGGAGCCCCGAAGCAGTCCGGAGAGTCACGGGAACGTCGCTGACGGGTCGGGCTGCGGGAGGGTTGATTCACCTGATCAACTCCGGCTCCTGCACGCTGGACGGCACGGGACTCCAGACCCGGCAGGGGGAGCCGGTCATGAAACCCTTCTGGGAGATTGAAGCGGAGGAAGCGGCGGCCTGTCTGGCTGCGACGCGCTGGTGTCCGGCGGATCTGGGATACTTTCGAGGGGGAGGGTTCTCTTCTCAGTTCCTGACGCGAGGAGGGATGCCGGTGACGATGGCCCGTCTCAATCTCGTCAGCGGGCTGGGGCCGGTCCTGCAGCTGGCCGAGGGCTATACCGTCGAACTGACGGCGGAGGTCCACCAGGCGCTGGATGACCGGACCAACCCAACCTGGCCGACGACCTGGTTTGCCCCCAACCTGACGGGCGCCGAGCCCTTTCGTGACGTCTACACCGTCATGGCCAACTGGGGAGCCAATCACGGCGCGCTTGCCTATGGCCATATCGGCGATCGCCTGCTGACGCTGGCCTCCATGCTGAGGATTCCCGTTTCGATGCACAACGTACCCCCGGAGCGGATCCTGCGGCCCAGTGCGTGGAGCGCCTTTGGCTCCATGGATCCCCAGGGGGCGGACTATCGGGCCTGCGCCGCCTTTGGGCCCTTGTACCGGTAATCGAGAGGGTGCGGGCAGCAGCGGCGGCCGCACCGGACGGGCCGGCGAAGTGCGATCTTCGCGGCCCGGCTTTCAAGTTGAGGAAGCGGGAGCGTGAAGCCTGAGTTCATTGCCGGCGATTTCGGAGCAGAGAGCGGACGTGTGATCGTGGGACGCCTGACCGGTGACCGGCTCGAGCTGGACGAGGTCCATCGTTTCCCCAACCGGCAGGTTCGTGTCCTCGGTCATGTTTACTGGGACGTGCTGAGCCTCTTCCAGGAGCTCAAGCGAGGGCTGGCCCTGGCGCACCAGTCGGGATGCCGGGAGGCGGCCGGAATCGGTCTCGATACGTGGGGGGTCGACTTCGGCCTGATCACCCCGGACGGTTCCCTGGCGGGGGCCCCAATCGCCTATCGAGACTCGAGGACCGATGGGATGATGGAGGCCGCCTTTCAGCGCGTGCCCCGAGAGGAAATCTATCGCCTGACCGGAATCCAGTTGATGCAGATCAACACGATCTTCCAGCTGTTGAGCATGGTCCGGGCAGGTTCGGACATTCTGCGCTCGTCCGGCAGGCTCCTCTTCATGCCGGATCTCTTCAATTACCTGTTGACGGGAATCGCCAGTTCGGAGGAAACGGTGGCCTCCACGTCCCAGCTGATCGATGCACGCACTCGAGGCTGGTCGGAGGAACTGTTCGAGCGGCTCGAGCTGCCCCTGGAGATCATGCCCGAGATCCGACCCGCCGGCAGCATATTGGGGGATTTGCTCCCCGACATTTGCCGGGAGACGGGCATCTCCGCCCCGGTGATTGCTCCTGCGGGCCACGATACCGCCTGTGCCGTCGCGGCCGTGCCGGCCTCCGGCGACGACTGGGCGTTCCTGAGCTCGGGAACCTGGTCGCTGCTCGGAGTCGAGCTCGAGGCGCCGATCATCAATGACGAGTCCTTGAGGGCCAACTTCACGAATGAAGGTGGAGTGTCGAAGCGGATCCGCTTTCTCCGAAACAACATGGGCATGTGGCTGTTGGAGCGCTGCCGGAGTGCCTGGAGAAGTCGGGGCGAGGTGCTGTCCTACGATGATCTGGTGGGGCTGGCGCAGGCCGCCGGAGGATTTCGCAGCGTCTTCGACCCGGACCATCCCAGCCTGTTGAATCCCGCCGACATGCCCGATGCGATCGCTCGTTGTTGCCGTGAGGCCGGGCAGCCTGAGCCCGCCGACAAAGGACAGTTCGTGCGTGTGATCTTTGAGAGCCTGGCGCTCAAGTACCGCTTTCTCCTCGAGCACATCGAGCAGCTGCGCGGGTGTCCGGTTCGTCGCCTGCATGTCGTGGGAGGCGGCTCGCGAAACCGGCTGTTGAATCAGTTGACTGCCGACGCCGTCGGGATCGATGTCGTCGCCGGGCCGTCGGAGGCGACGGCGACGGGCAACATCCTCATCCAGGCGGTGGCGCGTGGATTCCTGTCGGGCCTCGATGAAATCCGCGAGGTCGTTCGCCGGACCGTGGTTCCCGAGCACTTTCAACCGCGCGACCGCGAGGGCTGGGACGCACGCTACGAAGAGGCGCACCGTCTGTTCCGCTAGGATCCGGTTCGTATGCGGGATCTGCTGCCGGGTCCTCACGGCCGGTTCGGCCCCGCGAACGATGTCCCCGCCCGGTGGCCTAACCCCGATCCCCGGTGTTGACGGCATTTTCCCCGCAGGTTGGGTTGATTCCTGTATCATTTTGGGACAGCCGATCCACATTTGAATCGACTAGCAACTGGAGGAGACAATGCAAAGTGTCTGTCGGTTTGGCTTGTTCGCCATCGTTGGCCTCTCCCTGATCCTTCCCGTCCGGGTGCTGCAGGGGGCTGAGGCGCTGACGCTTCACGCCTTGCGCTTCTCGGAACGACGGGATGTGAAGGTCAAGCTGCTTCCCACGCGCAGCGTGGGAGACGCCACCATGGAAGGCAAAGTGCGCATCCAGGAGGGTCAGTCCTGGATCGAAATCAAATACGAAAAGATGAAACCGGCGGTCCTTTTCGCGGGGGATGTGACCTGCTATGTCATGTGGGCGGTCAACCGTGACGGGACGGCTCAGAACCTGGGCGAACTGTGGGTCCGTCCGGGGGACGAAGACGGGTCCGCCGAGTTTTCGACGGGATTTCGAAATTTCGCTCTGCTGGTGACTGCAGAGGCCTATTATCAGGTCGACACCCCGTCGGAGCTGGTCGTCTTCTGGAATGACCAGGTGGCCGATCCGCCAGTGGCGAGCGACTCGATCTTCTTCAACTCGTTTGCCGCGGCTCCGGCGCACGGTGTCGATTCCGTGGCCGATATCCGGTATGACGGCAAGAAGCCGCTGGACTTGATCCAGGCCGAGCGGGTGATCGACATTGCACGGCGACTCGAAGCCCCGAAATACGCACCACAGCTGTTCTCACAGGCTCAGCTGGAGCTGGTTCAGGCCACCAACAGCTATGAACGCAAGGTTCGCGGGGGAGCCCAACGCTTCGCCCGCAGTTCGGTCGCGTCTTCGAACGAGGCCATTCGCCTGACCCAGCGGCGGATTCAGATGGAGCAGCTCGAGCAGCAGATTGCCCAACGCCAACAGGAGACGCAGGCCCTCGAAGAGCGTGCCAATCAGGCGGAGGCGCAGCTGAAGAGCATCAGCGAGGAGCGCCAGGCGGCTCTGGCGAATCTGAACGAAACGACCCGGCAGCTGGAGAGCCTCCGGGCAGAACGGGAACAGCTCGAGCAGGCGATGAACTCACTGCAGAAGACGACCGCGACGTTACGCGAGCAGCAGGAGCAACTGCGCCAGGACAAGGCCCAGGGCAAGGCTCGAGCAGGACAAGGCGCAGCTTCAGAACCGCCTTCAGTCCGCGCTGTCTCAGGTCGCCGAGACGCGGGAGTCCGCCCGCGGACTCATCGTGAACCTTCCCGACATCCTCTTCGACGTGGGCAAAGCGACCCTGAAGCCGGAGGCCAACATGGCCCTGGCCAAGCTGGCGGGAATCCTCCTCGTCATGCCGGACCTGAACCTCAGGATCGAAGGGCACACCGATTCGACCGGTTCCGCGGACTTCAACAAGAAGCTTTCGCTCGACCGGGCCCGCTCGGTGTTCGACCTGATGGCGTCCCTGGGGGTTGCCTCCTCGCGCATGGAAACGGCCGGCTACGGGATGGAACATCCTGTTGCCGACAACTCCACGGCTGCCGGTCGCCAGAAGAACCGGCGTGTGGAGATCGTGGTCGCCGAAGGCCACATCGCCGAGGAGTAGCCCTCGTCGTTGCTTCGGAGACATGGCTGCCCGGCTCTGAAACGGGCCGGGCAGCCTCCCATTCGGCCCGCCCTTCGCCCCACGCCTGCCTCGCGCGTAATCCTCTTGCCAGATGTCCCTGAGGGCGGACCCTGCAGCGACTCCCGGGCGAAGTGACTCGGCCCACATGTTTGGACAATTTCGTCGGAAAGTTCCCGCATTCGAACAAAAAGGTTGGAATGCGCTGTCAGGCGCACCCGCGCCGGCTCTGAAGGGCGCCGGGGACACCTCGTCCTGAGCCGATTACGCGAGATCCAGAAGAATCATCCTGACCGTGTCACCGTTTCCTCCCGGCGCACGAACCCCCTGCGGCCCATGGGACTCCCGCTGGCCCGTCGATATCTGACAGGATTGTCTTGATTTTCTCCGAATACAACGAAAATGTATTCCGCATCTGCACGGCTCCGAGTCCCCACGGCTGGCTCCGGGCCGCTCGCAAGTATCCGCCCGATTGGCGGAAACGGGCCCCATCGCCCCGCCTCAGAGACCCTGTCGTCCCGAGTGGTACGGGGCGTGCTCACGTACTTCGTGGAAGCAGTCAGCCGGAAGGGAACCAGACACCAAACTCGAGGGTACGTAGAGCATGAAGAAAATCGAATGCATTGTTCGCCCGCACCTGCTCGAGCCTGTCAAGAAGGCTCTGCAGGACATCGGCATCATGGGCATGACCGTCATCGAAGTCAAAGGCTTTGGCCGCCAGAAGGGGCACAAGGAGATCTATCGCGGGGTCGAGTATCAGGTCGAGTTCGTTCCCAAAATGAAGGTGGAAGTGGTGATTGAGGACGACCGTTTGCAGGAGATCCTCCAGACGATCGTCAACACCGCTCGAACCGGCAAGTTCGGCGACGGAAAGATTTTCGTCAGCGACATTGCAGATGTCATCCGAATTCGGACTGGGGAGCACGGTAGCGAGGCCCTCTAGTCCGCGAGGAGGTCGCCCTCCCGAAGACCTCCAACCCGTGGGCAGTGGATGGTCACACCTCCGCATCCACTGCCCTTCTTTACCTCCCGACTCTCAAACCACTGCGGGCGAAGGGTGACCCGCACGCGGTGATGCCCGCCGTCCTCTCGCCCTGCCGGTTTGCCGTCCGACATTTTCTCGATCCGAAGTTGCAGAGCGGGACACATTTGAGTTATTTGTCGCAATCATATTCCCGGCCGTGTTAATGTCTGGCAAGAATCACTCAATGGGAGGCTATCCGATGAGCGACGACTCGATTCGAGGGCGATTTCTCTGGTACGACCTGATGACGACCGACACCGAGGCTGCCCAGAAGTTCTACCCCAAGGTGACCGCCTGGGGAATCGAAATCTGGAGCGGTGCCGGGAGTCCCTACCCGATGTGGAAGGCCGGTGAGACCCCGATCGGCGGGGCCGGAGTTCTCCCCGAGGAGGCCCGATCCAAGGGAATGCCTCCCTACTGGTTGGCCCATGTCGGCACGTCGAACGTAGACGCCGCCTGCCGGCAGGTCGAGCAGTTGGGGGGGCGGGTTCTGAAGCAGCCCGAGGATATCCCCACGGTCGGTCGGTTCGCCGTCATCGCCGATCCTCACGGCGCCGTCCTGTCGATCTTCCAGCCCCAGGCGGCCCCCCCCGGCCACCAGGGAGATCTCGTTCCCGGACAAGTTTCCTGGCATGAATTGCTGGCCGGCAACCTGGACGAGGCGTGGACTTTCTACCAAGCCCTGTTCGGCTGGGCCAAGATGGACGTCGTGGACATGGGAGAAATGGGACCGTACCAGATGTTCGGCGTTGCCGGCCGGATGCTGGGTGGGATCTTCACCAAGCCGGACACCATTCCGGGACCTCCGAACTGGCTCTATTATGTCCTCGTGTCGGACCTGGGCCGGGCTTTGGAGGCGGTTCGGGCAGGCGGCGGGCAGGTCATGAACGGCCCGATGGAAGTGCCGGGTGGAGACCATGTCGCGCAGTGTCTGGATCCACAAGGGGCCGCCTTTGCCCTGCATGAGAGGAAGGCACGCTAGCCTTCCAGCTTGGCCACTCGTCTTCTGTCTCCGCTAGAAGCGCCATCTGCGATCGGATAAAGTGGGAGTGTCCAGCCCACTTTATCCGGTTTCCCCTGCCGGCTGGTCGGGCGACGGCCCAGGCCGTCGGGGCCGGCAGGCCATTGTCCGCATGAACCAGGAGGCGCATGGTGACAACGCTGACGTCAACATCGGAGTGGAAGGCCCTCGAACAGCACTGGGAAGAGGTGTCGTGCAGGCACATGCGCGACTTGTTCCGCGACGACCCGAATCGCTTCGAACGTTTCTCTCTTCGTTTCGGAGACATACTGCTCGACTACTCCAAGAATCGGATCGACTCCCAGACCATGCGTCTGCTCTTCGCTCTGGCGCGGCGCTGTGATGTGGAAGGGATGCGCGAGCGGATGTTTCGGGGCGAGAAGATCAACGTGACCGAAGACCGGGCGGTACTGCATATCGCGCTGCGCAACCGCTCCAACCGCCCCATCCTGGTCGACGGCGTCGATGTCATGCCGGAGGTCAACGCGGTTTTGGAGCACATGCGCGCTTTTTGCGGGTCGGTGCATTCCGGAGATTGGAAGGGTTACACGGGTCAGGCGATTCAGGACATCGTCAACATCGGGATCGGCGGCTCCGATCTGGGGCCGGTCATGGCGACCGAGGCGCTGCGCTCCTATGCGCGTCCCGGTTTCAGGGTCCATTTCGTCTCCAATGTGGATGGAACGCACATCGCGGAGACGCTCCGGAAAGTCAACGCCGAGACCACGCTGTTCGTGATCTCCTCGAAAACCTTCACCACCCTGGAAACTCTGGCCAATGCTCACACGGCGCGCCGCTGGTTCCTCGAACAGGGCGGCTCCGAGCCCGACATTGCCCGTCATTTCGTGGCCGTTTCGACCAACGAGGAGAAGGTCCGGGAGTTTGGAATCGACGCGCGCAACATGTTCGAGTTCTGGGACTGGGTGGGAGGCCGCTACTCCTTGTGGTCCGCCATCGGGCTCTCCATCGCCCTGTTCGTCGGCATGGACAATTTCGAGGAACTTCTCGCCGGAGGACATGAACTGGACGAGCACTTCCGATCGGCTCGCCTCGAAGAAAACCTGCCCGTCGTGATGGCACTCCTCGGCATCTGGTACAACAACTTCTTCCACGCGCAGACCCACGCCATTCTGCCGTACGATCAGTATTTGCACCGGTTTCCCGCCTACTTCCAGCAGGGGGACATGGAAAGCAACGGCAAGCACGTCACCCGCGACGGACGCAGAGTGGACTATTCGACCGGCCCCATCATCTGGGGAGAGCCGGGCACCAACGGCCAGCATGCCTTCTATCAGCTGATCCATCAGGGCACGAAGCTGATCCCGGCCGACTTCCTGGCTCCGGTGGAGACACAAAACCCGGTGGGCGATCACCACCTGCTTCTCCTGTCGAACTTCTTCGCCCAGACCGAGGCGCTGATGAAGGGTAAGACCGAGGACGAGGCTCGGCGGGAACTCGAAGAATCGGGGATGTCGGGCGCCGCCCTCGAGAAATTGCTTCCTCACAAGCTCTTCGAAGGCAACAGGCCGACGAACTCGATCCTCTTTCGAAGGCTGACACCGCGGGCCCTGGGGAACCTGATCGCCCTCTACGAACACAAGATCTTCGTTCAGGGCGTCATTTGGAACATCAACTCCTTCGACCAGTGGGGAGTGGAACTCGGGAAGCAGTTGGCCAAGAAGATCCTTCCCGAGCTGGACGGTACCGAGCTGGTGAAGAGCCACGACAGTTCCACCAATGGCCTGATCAACCACTTCAAGAAGCTCCGCGGGTAGGACGAACGTCCCCGCGTGTTCGAGCACCCGGTCCCGGCCGGCGGATCCGCCGAAGGCATCCCCGGGGTTCGTGCCCGCCGCAAGACCCTCTCGGCTGCGGCGGGCGTTTCCTCCGGGACAACCTGGAAGGTCTTCCTAGCGCATCTGGTCCTTGATCAGGCAGTATCGGCACAGGTTCCGGAACGACGGCTGTCCGCAACGGGCGCATCGGTTCCAGGCCCCGTCCTCCAAACTCCGTGGCTGCGTACCGTCCGACTCCTGCCGTTCCTCGAAGAAGCCGAAAAGAAAGCGCGCCTTCGTACTCGGGATCCGCTCCTCGATCGCGTTCAGCGCCTCCTTGTAGGCGAGCGAGTTGGCGCCCTTCGAGTAGGGGCACTCGAGCATCATGTAGTCGATGCCCTTCAGCAGGGCGTAACAGGTCGTTTCGTACTCGCTGACGCGAACCAGGGGTTTCACCTTGCGGACCATCCCGAAGGTGGTGGACTCCAGAACGGGGTACTGGCGGTCGATGTAGTCGCGGTTCCACTGGAGGAGGTTGCCCAGCAGGCGAGAAGCCTCGTCGTCGAGGTTGTGGCCGGTGGCGACGACGTCGTACCCGAGTTGCGCCGCGGCGCGGTTGAAATGGTGCCGCTTCACCGTCCCACAAAGCGAACAGGCGTTCTCGTGGAGCCGGTTTCGGACGGCCGGGATTGCCATTCCCTCCTCGACGAGCTCGACCCGGTGCAGAAGTCGTTCCCTGGCGGCGGCGAACCTTTCGGTCTTGGCACGCGAGTCCCGAGAGTAGTCACCGATTCCCTGGTCGATGTGCAGCCCGTCGGCCTCGTATCCGAGGGAAAGCAGAATGTCCCAGAGCACCAGAGAGTCTTTGCCACCCGAAATGCAGACCAGGATGCGGTCCGTGCGCTCGAACATCCGGAAGTGCCGGATGCAGCGTTCGACCTGTCGGGGAAGGTAGACGAAGAAACACTCCCGGCAGAATCCGGCATTGTGGGAGGGCAGGCTGACCTCGGCGCGGGGGGAGCCGCAGCGGGTACATTTCATCCGCGGGCTCCTCCGGAAACCACGGAGATCAGGTCGACCGTTTCTCCGTCTTCGATCGTCCGGTCGGGCGTCAGGAGCTGTCCCTCGAGCAGGACGACGTGCGTCGTACGGCGCAGGCCAAGCCTTTCGAGCAGGCGCTCGACTCGGATCGGCCCGGAGACCTCGACCTCCCTGTCCTGTTGAATGAGCCGGACCTTGATCATGGAAAGCTCCAGGGGTTCGGGTGTACCGCTTCTGTGACGATGGCCCGGGAAACGATGATAGCAGATAGCCCGAAGCGTCCTCCGTCGGACCTCCGCCCGAAGGGAACGTCTCAGATGTCCCCGGGCCGTCCGCGTCTCCACTTGCGGAGGATCTCGGGAAGCCGCCGAAGAGCCGCCTGCGAGCGAAGTTCCTGCCGGTGGTCGCGGGCCGGAGTGCCGGACACGACGCTGCCGGACGGCACATCCTTGAAGACGGAGGCCCTGGCCAGGATCGTGACGTCGTCGCCGATGTGCACGTGATCGGCCACGCCGGACTGACCGGCGAGCACGCAGTTGCGTCCGATCTCAACGGAACCCGAGATGCCGCAACAGCCCACGATTACGGTATTCGCGCCGATGCGGCAGTTGTGGGCCACGTGTACCAGATTGTCCAGCTTGACGTGGGGCTCGAGCACGGTGGCTCCGAAGGTGGCCCGGTCGATGCAGCAGTTGGCTCCGATCTCGACGTCGTCTCCGATCTCGACGGTGCCGGTCTGCGGGATCTTGACCTGTGCCTGTCCGTCGAAGACGTAACCGAAACCATCGGCACCGATGACGGTTCCGCTGTGGACGATCACCCGCCGTCCGATCGTGACGCTGCGGTAGACACTCACGTTGGCATGCAGAATCGAGCCGAGACCGACGCGCACGTCGTCGCCCAGCGTGACGCCCGGACCCAGCCGGACGCCTTCCTCGATGACGACCCGGTCGCCGACACTGACGAAGGGTCCGATCGTGACGTTCTCGTGGATCGTGCACTGGCGGCCGATGGCGGCGTGGTCCGAGATGCCGGCCGCATGGAAAGGAACTTCGGTGAACCGCTGGAGGATTCTGGCGAAGGCCACCTTTGGCCGGTCGACCAACAGAAGATTGCGTGCAGGGCAAACGGCCTCTTTGGGCACGATCAGTGCCGAGGCCCGTGTCCGGTCGAGCGATTCCAGGTAGCGCCCGGTCGCCAGGGTCACGTCACCTTCAACGGCATCCTCGAAAGGGGCAACGCCGCGGATGAGGGTCGTCCCGTCTCCTGCGACCGTACCCCCGACCATGGCGGCGAGCTCCTCCAGGGTGTGCACCCGGCGATTAAAGCCTGCGGCCGCTTCGGGGTCAAGTCGGACCACCCATCGGATTGATCTCGGGCAACCTCGCGGCACCGGGGCCGGCGGCGTGACCGGTGCGGATCCCGCTGTTTACCCTGCCGGAGGTGGGTAGTGGAAACAGGGAGGACGGTGTCGCCTGTCGGGAAGCAAACAGGCAAGATTCCAGGACTTGATTTTGCTTATCTACGCTTGTAGAGTGATATCGACAAACGTAGAGATTAACCATGAACAAGAAGCGTCTCATACCCGATGTCGGACCCCTGGAATACCGGTTGCTGAGAGTGCTCTGGAGAGAGAGCCCCCTGACGGCCCGCGATGTGATGGAGGAGCTGAACCGCCGCTACCGCAGGGATCTCAAGTACACCACGATCATGACTCTGCTGACCCGTCTGGTCGAGAAAGGCCTTCTCGAGGTGGACCGCGACCGCCAACCCTTCCAGTTCCGACCGGCCGTCAGCCGGGAGAATCTCGTCGGCCAGCGGTTGGAGGAATTCGTCGAGCTTTTCTTCGATGGCCGGCCGGCCGACCTCGCGATGCGTCTCGTAGCCGATTCGGATCTCTCCGACGAGGTCATCGACCGCCTGGAGGAGATGCTGAATCGCCAGCGGGACAGCCATCGGAAGTCCGGGGGAGGTGAGCGGTGACGGAGAGCTTTGAAGCCCTCTTGGGTGCGCTGCTTTTCTGGGCCGGTCAGGCGCTGCTTTACGGAACGGTTCTGGCCGGTCTGACAGCCCTCCTGTGCTCGCTGATGCTCCGCAGGGCACGCCCGGCGCTGCATGCCTTCCTCTGGACCGTCGTGCTCCTGCGCTTTCTGCTTCCGCCTGTCCTGCCCTCGGTGCCCTATGTTTCGGACGCCGCTCGATGGATTTCGAGCGAGGCGGTATCCCTTCTGCCGGGCGAGGCGAGGGAGTACGTCCCCGAAGGGACCCTTGCCCACTCGGGCAGTCCCGCGGCGACGGAACCGGGAAAGAAGGCCGGTCTCCCCGGCTGGGCATGGTTCGCCGTGGCCGCCTACCTGTTGGGACTGGCAGTGGTGGCTGGCCGGTCGCTTCGACTGAATCTCCGCAACCATCGCTGGGTGGCAGGCCTTCCGCCGGCCGGCCCCGATCTCGAGGCGGTTGTCCGCCGCCTGGCTGCCCGGATCGGATTGCGGAGAGTCCCTGCGGTGCGGGTGACCGACCGGGTGACGAGTCCCCTCGTCCTGGGTCTGGTCCGGCCGCAACTGGTACTGTCCCAGCCCCTCTGGGAATCTCTCTCGCCCCAGGCCGCCCGGGCGCTCGTTGTGCACGAACTGGCGCACATCCGGCGTGGGGACTTGATCGTGCGGTGCCTTGAAACGCTGGCCCGCCTGTTCCTGTACTTCTGGCCACCGGTGCACTGGGCCTCCCGCCGCGTCGAGAGAGCGGCGGAACTGGCCTGTGATCAGTGGGCAGTCCGAACCACGGGAGTAGACCCCCGGGAATATGCGCGCTCGCTGCTCGTCGTGGTTCGATCGATCCGCCGGGAAAGCGGCTTCGCCGCGCACCTGGCTTTTGCCAACAGACGAACCTCCATGGAGGAACGATTCGAAATGATACTCAAGAACACTCCCCACTTCTCAGCCAAACTGACTTGGACGATGTTTCCCATGCTCGCCCTCTGGTGTGCTTTTGCCCTGGCCGGCTACTCCCCGGAAGCTCCCCCGCAGCACTCGAACGACCAGCCGGCCAAGCTCGTTGTCCACATCAAAGGCGACGTGCAGCACCTGTCCATCCCCGCCGATGCCCTGCCCGAGGCCGATCTCGATCAGGACGGACACCTCAGCCTCGAAGAGTTACAGAACTTTCAGTCTCAGAACCCGGACCGGCTGGATCTCGCCGTCGAGCCGGACGGTTCCGGGATGCAGGAGGTGAACGTGCGCGTCACCGGGCACGTGAAAGGTGATGGTCCCGTCTGGGTGACGGCGGGCAGCGATGACGGACCGATAACCCCAATCCATGCGGCCCTGTCCGAAGTCGATCGTCAGGCGATCCTCGATCAGAATCCCCAGGCCGATGCGGACGGAGACGGTCGTCTCAGTGAAGACGAACTCAAGACCTTTCTGCACAACGGGCCCGTCAGAATCCAGATCCATGCCGAGAGCGACGAGCCGGCCGGCGAACACCTGCGCAAAATCATCGTGGTCACTCCGGCTGGTGGCTCCGAATCCGCCACCCTGGAGGATTTCACGATCGACACGGCCGGGCTTTTGGCCAAGCACCCGGAGCTCGACCTGAACGGCGACGGCGTGTTGCAGCCGGAAGAGCTGCAGGGTCAATTCGGTCATGCCGCCGTGTGGCAGGACGAGAACGGAGGCAAACACCACATCCGCATCGAGACGATCAAGACTCATGTCCCGGAGGTTCCCGAACTCAATTCGGCCGAGCGCCGGGCCCAGTTCCTCAGAGATCACCCTGAAGCCGACCTGAACGGCGACGGTGTCATCAGCAAGGAAGAAGCCGAGGCGCTGGCAGCCAAAGCGCGAAAACAATAGACGCCGCAGGTGTCCTTGGACTGCGGAAGCTCGCGTCTACCCTAGGGTCGCCCCGAACTCGGGCGTCGGTTCCCATGGCCCCGTACCTCCGGCGCCCCCGCCGCAGATCGGGGCGGCCCTCCCCCAAATCGAAAATCGTAGAATCTCAAATCCCCGCAACCGGCCCGCTTGTCGGGCCCGCCGCCCCGTGTCACCATTGCATCCGTTGCCAATTCGATGCGAGGGGAGCGGAAGGATGACATCGCACAAGGCAATCCTGGCTCTGGCGCTGCTGGTGCCGGCAATGGGTTGTGGAGGAGAGATCGTGGAGAAGACGGAGGGGACGTTCGGCGCCGATGTAGCATATCTCGAGCAGCACGTCGAAACGGTGGTTCTCGGTCAGGAGGGGGCCCGCGTCGCGATCGTGCCCGCGTGGCAGGGCCGCGTGATGACCAGCACGAGCGCCGGCGACTCCGGCCCCTCCTATGGATGGATCAATCGCGAATTGATCGACCAGGGACAACTCCAGCCGCACATGAATGCATTCGGTGGTGAGGACCGCTTCTGGATCGGGCCCGAGGGAGGCCAGTTCTCGGTCTTCTTCAAGGCCGGAGACCCCTTCGACCTGGAGCATTGGCAGACTCCCCCCGCCGTGGACACCGAACCCTACCAGCTCGTTTCGTCGAGCCCCACCGAGGCCGTTTTCAGCCACGACATCCATCTCGAAAACTACTCGGGCGCCGCCTTCGACCTGCGCGTCGATCGAACCGTCGACCTGCTGTCGGCCGAGGGCGTCGTCTCCCTGCTTGGTGAAGTGCCGGGTTCGGGAATCAGCATGGTTGCCTTCGCATCCCGCAACCGTCTGACCAACACCGGCGCCAACGCCTGGGACAAGCAGAGCGGACTCCTTTCGGTCTGGATTCTGGGTCAGTTCAATCCGTCCCCCCAGACGACGGTCATCATCCCGTACCGCGGAGACGCAGGGGATGAGACTCTGGGGCCGGTCGTCAATGACGCCTACTTCGGCAAGGTTCCGGCCGATCGGCTGGTCATCGATCCCGGTGTGATCTTCTTTCGGGCCGACGGGACCTTCCGCAGCAAGATCGGCCTCCCCGCGGCGCGGGCCCGGTCTGTGCTGGGAAGCTGGGACCGGTCCCACGGGGTCTTGACGCTCGTTCAGTTCACGCGGCCCGAGGGCGCCGTCGACTATGTGAACTCCATGTGGGAGATCCAAAAGGACCCATTCGCCGGCGATGTCGTCAACAGCTACAACGACGGTCCTCCGGCACCGGGCCAGAAACCGCTCGGGCCGTTCTACGAACTCGAAACCTCCTCGCCTGCGGCAGCCCTGTCCCCGGGTGAATCGCTGGAGCACGTGCATCGCACGATCCATCTCTCGGGGGACAGGGAGGCGCTCAACGCCGTTGCACTCCGGGTTCTGGGGGTGGACCTCGACGACGTTCCCTGGTGAGGGAGACTAGCGGTTTACGGTGCTCATGTCGGGGTAGCGGTCACCAATGGCGGCTCCACGCGGACAGGCCTCGTCCAGCCGGTGCAGGTCTTCGGAAGTCAATCGAACCTCCAGTGCACCCAGGTCTTCCTCCAAATAGCTGACGTGCTTGGTCCCGGGGATCGGAACGATGTCGTCGCCCTGGGCCAGGACCCAGGCCAGAGCAAGCTGGGCCGGCAGTACTCCCTTTTCCAGGGCAAGCTGACGCACCGCTTCCGCCAGTGCCAGGTTCTCGGCGAAGTAATTCTCCCGAAACCGTGGCATCCGGCGCCGCCAGTCGTCTGGCGCCAGGTCGTCGAGACTCCTGATCTTTCCCGTGAGGAACCCGCGGCCGAGAGGACTGTAGGCCACGAACCCGATGCCGAGTTCGCGCACCGTCTGGAGAAGCTCACCCTCGGGGTCACGGGTCCACAGCGAATACTCGGTCTGGAGAGCCGCGATCGGATGGACCGCGGCCGCCCGTCGGATCGTCGCAGGTGCCGCCTCGGACATGCCCAGATAGCGGACCTTGCCTTCCTCAACCAGTCGGGCCATGGCACCGATCGTCTCTTCGATGGGCGTCCTCGAATCCACTCGATGCTGGTAGTAGAGGTCGATGTAGTCCGTGCCCAGGCGGCGCAACGACGCCTCGCAGGCCTTCACGACGTATTCCGGACGCCCGTCGACCCCCAGAAACCGGCCCTCCTCATCGCGGACATTGCCGAACTTGGTTGCCAGGATCACCTGATCGCGGACGTCGCTTATGGCCCCTCCCACCAGTCTTTCGTTCTCGAACGGGCCATACATGTCGGCCGTGTCGAGAAAGTTGACGCCGAGCTCGAGAGCCCTGTGAATGGTCCGGCGTGACTCGGAGTCATCGCCGGCTCCATAGAATTCCGACATGCCCATGCACCCCAGCCCGAGAGCCGAGACCTCGAGCCCACTTCTTCCCAGATTCCTGTATTGCATCTTCATGCTCGTGTCCTTTCTTCACTGTTGTTTGCGCAGACGCGCTTCGATGCGTCCGTCGAGCCAGGCATCGAGCAGATTCCGAACCAACTCGGATCGATCCCGGCCGGACAGCCTGGCCTCGAGCAGTTGGGCGGTCCGCTTCCAATAGAGGCGTTCCAGCCAAAGCAGGACACAGATCAGGAGGAGGAACAGGAGAATGTAACGCACTGTCGTTGCCCTTTCGAACCGGGGCTCCACCATTCGGAGGTCACATCAGTCCCTCTTGCTGTCGGGGGCCCGGGATGAGTGCTAACATGACCATGGTCATGACCTTTCCACGTCTTCTGCTCGCATGTATCGTGTCTGCCGGCCTGTTGCCGGGGGCGGCGATCGGTCAGGATCTGCAGGCGGACGCGGTGAGACTCGAACGCATTCTCACTGAAAACATCTTACCCTTTTGGTACCCCGCCTGCCTGGATCGCGAGGACGGCGGGTACCGCCTGAACCATGACCTCCAAGGTCGGTGGCAGGGACCGGCGCCGAAGGCTCTCGTGACCCAGGCCAGAACGGTCTGGTTCTTCTCGCGGCTGGCGGGCTCGCGCTACGGCAAGGCCGAGTACGTCGCAGCGGCCCGGCACGGTTTCGAGTTTCTGAGGGACCGGATGTGGGACCCGGAGCAGGGAGGTTTCTACTGGCAGGTCGATGCGCCGGGAACCCAGGTCCTGAGTTCCGACAAGCACCTGTACGGACAGGCGTTTGCCCTCTATGCCCTATCGGAGTACTACGCGGTATCGCGTGACGCCGCAGCGTTGAAGCTGGCCCACCGACTGTTCGAACTGATCGAGTTGCACGCGCACGATTCGGTCTACGGCGGCTATCACGAGTCGTTTCGGAGAGACTGGACCCCGCTCGAGGATTCCTCCGCGAGTCACATCGGAACTCCCAACGACACCAAGAGCATGAACACCCACCTCCACCTCATGGAGGCGGTCGCACGCTACTACACCGTGTCGCGGGAGCCTCTGGTCAGGGAACGCCTGCGGGAGCTCATCATGATCCTGAGCAATGCGGTCGTACGGAAGCGGTTGGGGGCCTGCACGGACCAATATCACAAGGATTGGCGTCCTCTGACCGGACCGGGCAAGGAGGTCGTCTCGTATGGCCATGACATCGAGAATGTCTGGTTACTGATGGAAGCGACCCAGAGCGCGGCCGTTTCGGATGGTCCCCTGCTCGATCTCTATGTCACTTTGTTCGGGTACGCCCTCGATCACGGCTACGACCACGAACAGGGAGGCTTCTTCTATACCGGAGGTTTCGGCACGCCCGCCCTGGATCGCCGGAAATCGTGGTGGGTCCAGGCCGAGGGCCTGGTCTCGGCATTGCGGATGTACCGGCGAACCGGGGACACGGTTTATCGAGGTGTTTTCGAACAGACTCTGTCCTGGATCGTGGACCATCAGGTGGACTGGACTCACGGGGAGTGGTTTTCCTGGATCGGTCCGGATGGAACTCCGAGCGGCGCCAAAGCCGACCCCTGGAAAGGGCCCTACCATGACGGTCGCGCCGTGCTCGAGTGTCTCGAACTGCTTCGAGGAAAGTGACGATCCGACGGCCCCCGGGCCCCAACATTGCTCCCGGTGTTTCGCTCTCCTGCGTGCCCGTGTTTCGAAGCAATCCGAATCCCGAGAGACCGTGGCTACGCGAGGGTGACATCGAACCAGGACTCGAACGCCCGAACCATGGCCTCCACCAGTTCCTCGACCTCGACCGGGTGCCCCGCTGCTTCGCTGACCGACACCATGCGCTGCCTCAAGAAGCCTTCCCTGCTGCCCAGGATTCGGGCCATCCGGGCGTAGTCAATCGTCACGGGAATGGAGCCATGCTGCAGGACGGCCTTGCGCAGCCGGCATTGGGCGCTGCCGGCAATCTTGCGCCCCGACCAGAGCAGTTCGTGTCGGGAGGCACTCGCGAAACAGGGTTGCCGGCGTTCCGGCCCGGCATCCCGGCCCGAAGCCCCGACCCGCGCGAGCCGCGTCTCCGCTCCGACGGCCTTCAGCCCGGCGCGAAGGACGGCCGCGATCCGGCGGTAGGTCTCCGTAATGCCTCCTGCGCCGGCCAACATGGTGCTGTTCGAGACGACCGAATAGGTCAGCTCCGAGCTGTCATGGAAGACCGCTCGCCCTCCCGTTGGACGTCGGACCACGGGGACACCTTCCAGAACGCAGACGTCGAGGGCGAGGGCGGACTCCGGTGTCTGATGGCGCCCGATGGAGGCCGTGGGCGGATCCCATCGATAGAGCCGGACGCGGGTCAGAGGAGCGGCGGCTGCCTCCGCCGCCTCGAGCCAGCGGCGATCTTCGGCCATGTTGTGCGGGCCGTCCGCCGGCTCCTCCACCGAAATCGAGAGAATTGCTTGCGCCATCGAGTCCCGCGTGGAGGATCGAACCACCGCCCGGTTCACTCCACGGCCGTCGTTTCCAGCAAACGGTCGATGGCAACGTACTCGAGGCCCTGAGCGTCCGCCACAGGACGACAGGTGACCTGTCCCCGGTAGACGTTCACGCCGTTCCGCAGATGACGATCGTCGCGAACCGCCCGTTCGAGGCCGTGGGAAGCGATTCGCCTCGCGTAGGGCAGCGTGACGTTGGTCAGAGCCCTCGTCGAAGTACGGGGCATGGCGCCGGGCATGTTGGTCACGCAGTAGTGGAGGACTCCATGCAGTTCGTAGACCGGGTCGCTGTGGGTCGTCGGCCGTGTCGTCGCGCAACAGCCCCCCTGGTCGACCGCCACATCGACGATGACGGAACCGGGACGCATCCCCTGGACCATCTCCTCGGTGATGATCTTGGGGGCGTTAGCGCCGGGTATGAGGACGGCGCCGATGACGAGATCGGCCTTCCTCAAAGACTCGGCGATGTGCATGGGATTCGACATCAAGGTCTCGACCCGGCCGAAATAGAGATCGTCGATGTAGCGTAACTTGTCGACGTCCACATCCAGAACACTGACCTGCGCCCCCAGCCCCATGGCCATCTTGGTGGCGTTCAGACCGACTATTCCCGCCCCGACGACCACGACCAGGGCCGGCCTCACGCCCGGCACTCCGCCCAGCAGCACGCCGCGGCCCCCGCGGGGCTTTTGCAGGTAGTAGGTTCCGACGATGGTCGCCATGCGCCCGGCGATCTCACTCATCGGGGTCAGCAGGGGCAGGTACCCGCGATCGTTGGTGATGGTTTCGTACGCAACGGCGGTGACGCGCTTCTGCAGCAGTTCCCGTGTCAGATCCGGAAGAGGGGCGAGGTGGAAATAGCCAAATACGATCTGGCCGTTTCTGAGTCGGTGGTACTCGTCGGCCACCGGCTCCTTGACCTTCACGATCATGTCGGCCTGCGCCCAGACCTCGTCCGCCGTCTCGAGAATCCGGGCACCGGCTGCCACGTACTCCTCGTCGGCAAAACCCGAGCCGTCTCCGGCGTTCCGCTCGACGACGACCGAGTGTCCGTCCCCGACCAGGGTGTGGACGCCGGCTGGAACCAGGCCAACTCGATACTCGTTGTCCTTGACCTCGCGAGGCAATCCGATCTTCATATGGAAGCGATTCTATACCAGGATCCGGCGGGAAACCGCCGGATCCCGGGTCATTACGGTTTGACGAACGAAGTGTAGGCGACGCCCTTCTGAATGCCCTGCGCCAGCTGTTGGGCGAAGACGATCCGCAAGACCACACCTTGACCGGAGGGGACCCCCGTTACGGCATCCTTGAAGGCCTGGGCCGTTGCGACCGGCCTGCCGTTGACCGAAGTCACCACAAAGTCGGGCGCCAGTCCGGCGTCATCTGCCAGACTGCCCGGCGTGACCTCGAGGATCAGGACCCCCTTCTCGTCGTCGAGCTTTCGGTCCGCCGCGTCCTTTGCAGTCAGCGTCTGGAACTCGAGACCGATTTCCTTGGGCTTCTCGGCCTCCGCAGGCTCCTCCTCGAAGGAAAGGCCCTCGTTTTCGGCGCGCTGCTTCTCCTCGAGCGTCCGTTCGGCCAGCTGGACGTCCGCCTTGATGACCTGGCCCTTGCGCACGATGGTCACCGGAACAGTCCTTCCGGGAGTGGTATTGGCAACCGCCGTCCGCAAATCCCAGCTGTCCTCGATCTCGCGATCGCCGAAGCGGACGATCACGTCCTCCGGCTCGATCCCGGCCTTGGCGGCGGGTCCGGACGTGCTCGGCTCTCCACTCTCACCGATCAACTGGGTGACGATCACTCCATCCCCATCCTTGATGCCCTCGCCATCCTTGCCCGTCACACCGAAGTACTCGGCCAGTTCCGGCGTCATGGGAAGGGTGTTCATGGAGACTCCCAGCCAGCCGCGCTGGATCTTCCCCTCGGTGATCAGCTGGTTGTACGAATTGAGGAAGACGACGGAGGGAATGGCGAAACCGATGCCGGCAAACTGGCCGGTTCGGGTGGTGATGAACGAGTTGATCCCGACCACCTCACCGTTCATGTTGACCAGGGGACCGCCGCTGTTGCCCGGATTGATGGCCGCGTCGGTCTGGATGTAGTCGCCAAAGGACTGGGTCCCCGGGACCACCCGTTTGGTGGCCGACACGATGCCGGCGGTGACGGTCTGCTGAAAGCCGAAGGGGCTCCCCACCGCGATGACCCAATCACCAACCTGAAGTGACGCGGAATCGCCGATCTTGGCGAACGGCAGCGGCTTGTTGGCGTCGATCTTCAGCACCGCCAGATCCGATTCGGGATCCACGCCGACGATCTTGGCCTCGTAGGTGGAGCCGTTCTGCAGCTGGACGTCGATGCGGTCGGCCAACCTGCGGGCCGTTCCGTTCCGTGTGGGGAGGGGCGCCGTAACGTGGTAGTTCGTCAGGATGTAACCCTTCGAGTCAACGATCACGCCGGAACCGAGACTGTCCCTTTTCTGGCGCGTCGGCCCGCCATCCGGGCCGCCGAAGAAGCGCTGCCAGAACTCATCGCCGAAAAAGTCCCGCAGGGCCTCGGGGTGGGGATTCTGGCGGGCGGAGGTTTCGATGATGGATTGTGTGCTGATGTTGACGACGGCCGGCTCGATGATCCCGGCTACCTTTCGAAAAGTCTGCTGCAGCGAGACCGCTTCCCCCGAGATGTGGGAGGTCCCGTCTCTCTCGAAAGCCAGCTGCGTGCCTCCACTGCCCTGTTGTGCGGCGCTTTCAACACGGTCTGAAACGATCGAGCCGATGGCGATCCCCAGCGCCAGCGTCACGAGCAGGGCAACAAATGTCAGCCCCGAATGGGACTGGAACCAATTCCGTCTTTTACTCATTCAAAATCCTCCGTACGCGGTGTTCACTAGATTATACGCGGATCTTCGGCAGGCGTTCGCTGGGTCACGTCCGGCGCTCGAGAAAATACCGCCTCGTCTCCCTCATGACCTTCGGCGCCAGCAGGATCAGAGCCACCATATTCGGGAAGGCCATCAGGGCAAAGCAGGTGTCGATCAGATTCACCACCATCCCGGCGCTCCAGACGGCACCGACCCACAGGCTGCCCAGATAGAACCAGTCATAGTAGCGGGAATGCTCGGCCCCGAAGAGATAGGCAAAGCATTTCCGTCCGTAGTAGGAGTATCCGAACATGGTCGAAACGCCGAACAAAATCACGATGATCGTCAACAGCAGCTTGCCCGATCCCCCCATGGTCGATTCGAAGACCGAGGTGGTGAGCGTGACGCCCTGGACACCCTTGGCGCTTTGCCAGTGACCGCTGCTCAGGATGATGAAGGCCGTCAGCGAGCACACGATGATCGTGTCCACCACCGGCTCGATCATCGAGACCAGGCCCTCGCGGACGGGCTCATCGTTTCGAGAGGCACCGTGCGCCATCGGGGAGGTGCCGATTCCCGCCTCGTTCGAGAAGGCCGCCCGTTTGATGCCGGTCTGGACAACCGTGAAGAAGCCGACGCCCGCCGCGCCCCCGGCGGCGGCGGTACCGGTAAACGCGTCGTGGAAGATCTGGAAGAAGACCTCGGGTACCTGGTGAAGGTTCGCGAACGCGATATAGACGGCGCACCCCAGATAGAGGACGCACATGGCGGGAACCAGCATGCTTGCGACGCGGGCGATCCGGGTCACGCCGCCCAGAATCACGACCGCGACGACCAGGAACGATGCCATCCCCGTCCAGGTTCGGGCGATCCCGTAGCCCGAATCCAGGATCTCTGCCACCTGGTTGGACTGAAACATGGCCAGGCAGCCGATCATGCCGCAAGCTGAGAACAGAATCGCCAGAGGACGATAGGACTTTCCGAGTCCGTGTTCGATGTAGTACATCGGCCCGCCCTGAAGGCGTCCCAGGCTGTCCGGCCCACGAAACAGGATGGAAAGAGAGCAGGAAAAGAACTTGGTCGCCATTCCGACGACGGCCGCCACCCACATCCAGAAGAGCGCCCCGGGCCCTCCCTGGGTGATGGCAATGGCGACGCCACCGATATTCCCCATCCCCACGGTTGCGGCCAGGGCCGTGCTGACCGCCTGAAACTGGCTGATCTCACCGGGTGCCCCGGCCCGTTCGTATCGACCGCGCAGGATATCGAGTGTCTCCCGAAGGCGGAAGAAGGGGAGGAAGCGGCTGTAGAGAAGCAGTGCGGAGCCGCCGCCAACCAGCAGCACCAGCAGTGGGGGGCCCCAGGCATAGCCGACTGCGACGCTGAGAATTCGGTCGATCGTGTGCACGGACACCCCCGGAAACGTCAGGCCGGTTTCAGCTTGGCGTAGCTTTGCAGCAGTTTCTTGGTTCCGTGGGACGGGAAGCGAACCGTGACCTTGAGATCTTCGCCTGCCGGCTCGACCTTCAGGATCCGCCCCTTGCCAAACTTCTCATGGACGATGATGGCTCCCTCGACCAGTCCGCTGTTCTGTCGGCGGGCAGGGAACCGCTCCGCCAGTGCGCGCTTGATGCTCTCCGCCGAGTTGTAGGTATTGCCCTCGAACGGTTTCGCGGGCCGGGGTCTGGCCGGCGCCGTCGGGCGCTCCAGGGAAGCCGCCTGAAGAAAGGCCGGCTCCGCTTGCGATCTGCCGCCGAAGAAACCGGGAGAGTAGCGGCTTTCCATCAGGCGCGCGGGAATTTCCTGCAGGAAGCGACTGGGCTGGTTCAGCTCGTTCGAGTCGCGCCCGAAGAAGCGCCGCCGGCGCGAATAGCTCAGGTAGAGCCGTTGCCGGGCGCGGGTCAGCCCGACGTAGCAGAGCCGACGCTCCTCCTCGACGTCGTCTTCGGCGACCGATCGACTGTGCGGAAACAGGCCCTCCTCGCAGCCGGCCAGGAAGACGACCGGGAATTCGAGGCCCTTGGCGTTGTGCAGCGTCATCAGGGTGACTTCGGCATTCTCGTCGACTTCGTCGATCTCGGCATGCAGGGCCGCCTGATCCAGGAACTCCTGCCAGGTCTCCCGTGCTCCACCGTGTTCCCTGGCCACGGTGATCAACTCCTTGAGGTTGAGAATGCGGTTGCTCGCCTCTTCCGATTCCTCACTGCGCAGATGCTCCATGTACCCGGAAGTCTCCAGAATCTTCTCGATCGTGACGTGCAGGGGCAGATCTCCCGTCTCGCCGCACTTGTCGATGGTCTCGACGAACGCCTGGAGGGCCTTGTGAGCCCGGCCGGCCAGGCGGCCTTCAGCCAGAACCCGCCCGATCGCGTCCCAGACGCTGATCGACTCTTCAGCGGCCATCTGGAGGACGCGGTTTCGGGTGACCTGGCCGATGCCCCGCGGGGGCTCGTTCAGAATCCGGGTCAGCGAGACGTCGTCCGCCCGGTTCAGTGCCAGACGGAGGTAGGCCAGGGCGTCGCGGACTTCCTTTCGGCGGTAGAAACTGACGCTCCCCACGAGCTTGTAGGGGATGCGGAACCGCCGGAACGCCTCCTCGAACTGCCGCGACTGAAAGTTGGTGCGATAGAGCACCGCGATGCCCCGGGTCCCGCTCCGAAGATGCAGGAGGATCTCCTGTGCGACGAAGAGAGCTTCGGAAGCGGCGTCGTCTGCGACGAACAGAGTGATGGGTTCTCCCTTGGGCAACCGGGTCCAGAGGGCCTTTCCCTTGCGGTGAAGGTTATTGGAGACGAGTGCCGTCGCGGCATCCAGGATGGTCTGGCAGGAGCGGTAGTTCTGTTCCAGCTTGATGATGCGGGCGCCCGGAAAGTCGGATTCGAAACGCAGGATGTTCTGAATGTCCGCCCCGCGGAATCCGTAGATTGCCTGGTCTTCGTCGCCGACGGCGCTGATGTTCTGGTGCCGGGAAGTCAGCAGCCGCACCAACTCGTACTGGGGCGGGTTGGTGTCCTGATACTCGTCGATCAACAGGTTTCGGTACCTCTCGCTGTAGCGGTGGCACAGATCGGTTTTCTCCCTGAACAGACGGACGGTGAGCAGAATGAGGTCATCGAAATCGGCGGCATTGGCTCGCCGGAGCACCTGCTGATAGCGCACGAAGAGATCGTAGATGGTGTCGGCGTCGAAGTCCCGGCTCTTCTCCGCGTACTCCTCCGGGGACCAGCCGCGGTTCTTGGCCGCACTGATCACGGCCCGGGCCTTGTCCATGGGCAACTGGTCATCCTTGAGAGAGGCCTCCTGGTAGACCTGTTTCATGACCCGCTTCTGATCGTCCACATCGCAAATCGTGAAGTCGGGTCGGTAGCCGAGCAGGGAGGCATGACGCCGCAGGATGCGGACGCCGAACGAGTGGAAGGTCGAAATCAACGGCGGCGTGACCCGGCCGCCGAGCAGGTCGGCGACCCGGGTCCGCATCTCGTTGGCCGCCTTGTTGGTGAAGGTGACCGCCAGAACCTCATCGGGCCTGGCCAGCCCCCGTTCCAGGAGATAGGCGATCTTGAAGGTAATGGTCCGGGTTTTGCCGCTTCCGGCGCCGGCCAGGATAAGTACGGGGCCCTCGACCGTCTGGACCGCCTTCAACTGTTGTTCGTTGAGTTCTGCTGCGTAGTCAATTGCCATGAGGAATCTGTGTCCAGGCCGGGCACGGGAGTCCCAGAATAGCATCCGGCCACGACACGGCGTCGAAACAAAAAGAGGCGTGCCGGCCGAGGCCGGCACGCCCCAAATTTGCGGCTGCGATCCTGCGCGATCCCTATCAGGCCGCACAGGAAGCGGACGAACTCAGGCTCCCGCTCGGACCCGCTCCATCAATTCGTCCAAACCGGCGAGGGAGCCATTGTGGGTTGCCCGATACAGCTTTTCGAGCTGTTTCTGGCAGGTGTCCCGGTAAGGCGTGTTACCCTGAATCACTCCCCGGGCAAACGCGTCAATGGCGGAATCGATCTGTTCCTGCTGCCAGCGCGACATGCCGATGTAGTAGTGGGCTTCCGCGTTCCGGTCCCGGTTGTTCGAGACCAGGGTGAGCGCAGAGCCGTAGCTCTTCTCGGTCGCGGCCCATTTCTTGCTCTCGAAAGCGCTGCGCCCGATGATGGTGTAGGCAACCGAGGTTTCCTCGTTGGTGTACTTCTTCCACTCGCTTTCCGAGACCTGCGCCGGCTTTGGAGCCTTGGCAAGCGCATCCACCGTCAGCTTCGCGTACTTATCCGCGGTCCCCCAGTTCTTCTTCTCCGCGTAATAGCGCATCATGGTCGGCAGGATGTCGAAGCACTCTTCGGGTTTTACCGTCGCGCAGTACTTCTCACCGAACTTGACCGCGTTGTCGGGGTCCCCTGCATGGAGGTACGAGCGAGCCAGAATCATGACCAGGTTCGGAGTGTCCGGCTTGGTCTGGTAGACCTGCGACCCGTACTCGGCGGCCTCGGCGTAATGCTGCGAGTTGTACGCGGCCCAAGTCGTCATTGCCAGGATCAGGGACCGATTCTGGTTATCTGCCGGGATGACCTTGGTGTCGACCTTGTCGAGAAACTTCTCGCCTTCTTCGTAGGCCTTCTGCCACTGCGCCTGCGCCTGGTAGTCGTTGAGCTTCTGCACGTAGGCTCCAACGACGTACTCGTTCAGGGAGGACTCGGGGCGCTCGAGAATGAAGGCGATCATGGCGTCCTCGCCATCTTCAACCGCCTTCTGGTAGGCGTTGTACTCCTCTATCGTGTAGTCCTGCGCTAAAAGTGCTGTGGAAGTAAACAGTAGAGCGGCGACGAGGAGGATGATGCTCCAGTCAAACCTTACTCTGAACCTTTCAACGGACATTGGTTCCAAACCCCTCCATTAATCGAGTTTTGCTTTCAAGTAGCCTCGGGGGCTCTCTCTCCTTCGGCTAATTGACAAGGAAGCCATTGTAAGCAGCGAATTCATTTCTCGCAATACTTCTGATGGGCGCGGGGAACGAAAGTTGCGCAGCTATAATGGTTCCCCGATGGAGTATAGACCCCCGGAAATCCAGCAGATAGCGCTCGATCGAGTTGACCTGGAGGACGCCCGATATCGCATGCGGCTTCCTTGGGATCAGCCGGGTCCACACCTCGAGCGCCTGGTTCAAGCCGCCGGCGTCGTCACGCCCCTGAGGCTCGAAGCGCGCCCGGACGGAGCCTTTCGGATCGTCTCCGGATACAGACGTTGCCTCGTTGCCGGGAAGCTGGGGCTGGAGCGGCTGCCTGCGCTCGTGGTGCGAGGCGAGCCGGCCCGCCTCTTCCTCTCTGCGGTGTGCGACAACATGTCCTCGGGATCCGGACTCGAGTTGAACGAGCGGGCCGAGGTCGTGGCCCGTCTTCTGCGGGATTTCCGCTATACCGAAGGTCGGCTGATCGCCGAGATCCTGCCGCTGCTCCAAGTTCCGGCGACGGCGCACCAGCTGCGGCAGCTCCAGCTCGTGGCGGATTTGCCCGCACCGGTCCGGAAGGCCCTCTCAACAAGGCTGACCCTTGACTCGGCCCGGATCCTGAAGGCGTGGAGTGCGGAGGACGCGGCTTTTTTCATCGATCTGGCCGACCGCTACCAGCTCGGTACGAACAAGCAGAAACAGATTCTGGAACTGCTCGAGGACCTCCGCCGAAAGGAAGCCCAGACCGTGCGTGAGATCTGGGAGACGAGCGGGGCGGCCTCGGTCGAAGGGGAGGACGGGCTGGCGCCCGCCGATCGTTTCCAGCGCTTTCGGCGACTTCTCCGCCAGCGCAGGTTCCCCGTGCTGAGTCAATACGAGGAACGAGCCGAAGCTCTGCAGCAGGCCCTCTCACTGCCGGCCGAAGTCCAGCTCCGACTCCCTCCTTACTTCGAAGGCGAGCAGGTCGAGTTTCTGCTGCGGGTCTCCTCGCCGGTTCAGCTTCGGTCCGTCCTCGATCGGCTCGAGGCGGCGGCAAACCGTTCCGAAATGGAAGGGCTCTTCGATCTGCTCTGACCAGCGAACCCCGCGAAACAAGGCTTGGCAAGCGCTTCCCGCGATGCCACCATGACTCCTTGCTCCTTGCTCCTTGCTCCTTGCTCCTTGCTCTTTCTTTGCTCCCTCTGAGCCCTGGCTCACAGCCGTCTTCACTTCGTCTTGATTTCAACGCTTCAGGGAACTCGAAGCTAGGAACTCGAAACTAGGAACTCGAAACTAGGAACCAGGAACTCGCCTCCGCGTATACTACCCCCAGACCATCACCATGATTCCCTATCGCCCCGAAAGGATCCTCCTGGAAGCCGGCTCCGAAGGCAGCCCGATCGCCCAAAGCGTTCTGCGAAGCCTCCCGGATGTTCCGGTCGAGCCCATCGAGTCTGCCGACGAAAGGGTCGACGAGTACAGACAGGCGGGCGACGGTATCGCGAGGGCGAAGCGACTCCTGGTTCTGGCCCGCCAGAAGGGGCGGTTCTTTCGAGCCTGCCAGGGACAGAACAGCCGGACGGGAACCCGCAACGTCTGCTGCGACTACTTCGTGATCAACTTCGCGAGCAACTGCCATCTCGAGTGCACCTACTGTTTTCTCCAGTCCTACCTGACTTTTCCCTATCTGATCGTCTACACCAACGTCGACGATCTGCTGCGTGAGCTCGATATGGCCTTCGCATCAGAACCCGACCGGGTCTTCCGGGTCGGCACCGGGGAGCTTTCCGACAGTCTGGCACTCGACCCTCTGACCGGCTACAGCCGCTACCTGGTCGAATTCTTCGCCGATCGGCCGAATGCACTGCTGGAGCTCAAGACGAAGACCGACTGTATCGAGAATCTTCTCGTTCTGGAGCACCGGCGGCGGACCGTCGTGGCCTGGTCCGTCAATCCGCCCGCCATCCAACACCGCGAGGAGCTCAAGACCGCCACGCTGGACCGCCGACTGGCCGCCGCTCGTCGCTGCACGGAGGCGGGCTATCCCGTGGCTTTCCATTTCGATCCCATGGTCCATTTCGCGGGCTGGGAGGAGGCCTATCACCAAGTCATCGATCAGATCTTTGCCGCGGTGCGTCCCGAGTCCGTCGCCTGGATTTCGCTGGGAGGGCTGCGCATGCCGGCCGCGCAGCGTGATCTGATGGTCGAGCGATTTCCGCACAGCCGCCTCCCCCAGGGCGAGCTCGTCCCCGCCGAGGATGGAAAGCTCCGCTACTTCAAGCCGATCCGGGTCGACCTGTACCGCTCTCTGCTGGCCCGAATCCGCGAGCGGGCTCCGTCGGTCAAGGTCTACGCCTGTATGGAAAGGCCAGAGGTCTGGCGAAAGGTGTTCGGTTATGTGCCCGAGGACAATCGGGAGCTGGGTGACGAGCTGGGACGATTTGAGATTTAGGAGCAAGGAGAGGAGACCGAAGAAGGCAGAAGGCAGCAGGTCCGCCTGAAGTCGAGACCGGACCACCACACCGGGGCTTGGGGAGCCCTGACCTGCCCGGTCACCGGCATCAGATTCCACTTTCCTCCTTCCAGCTCCCAGATCTCAAACCCCGCCCAAGCATCTCACTACGGCCGGAGCGATGTCCGCCAGCGTCGGCGCGGCCGGAAATTGATCCCGAACGTTTCCCCAAACCAGGGTCGGCACCGGGTTTCGTGTGTGCAGGCGCGTGCTCTTGTCTTCAAGATTCCCGTGGTCGCTGCAGACGATGAGGGATGTTCGAGTCAGGTCCAGACGGGCGACGACGGCCGCCACCAGCCGGTCTACGAGGTCGGCGATCGCAGTCGCCTCCTCGAGCGTCCCGCGATGGCCGGCCCGATCGGTGAGGAAATACTCGTAGAGGCAGAGAGCGTGGGACGCGGCCAGATCCGCGAGGACCTCGGCGGATTGCTCCGCCGTTCGAACGGGTACGTCGAATCCGGCTTCGACGAGGCGGGCCCCGGTCATGTCGAAGTAGAGCGCCCGGTTCGCCCTGAGGTCGTCAAGGGTTCGCAGGCGCACTCCCGCCGACTCGCACATCGCCGTGGTGGCGGACACCCAGCTTCGCTTCGATTCGAGGAAGCGGGGCGTGTAGGCGTTGGCAAAGGTCGGTTCCCCTCCCAGCTCTCGGATGCGCCGGAACATGCTGCGGGCACCGAGCAATTCCTTGAGCGCGCGGTTCGGGAATCCCTGCAGGTGGCGGCCGAGGAACAGGGCGGCGTTTTCGCCCGTGAACAGGGTGACCTGGCCGGTGGCGCTCTGGGGCAGGCCGGGCACGCCCAGACAAGCATCCGTGGGGAGACAGAGGCCCTGCCGGGGAAGGTCGTCCCGGCGGCCGTCGAAACAGCGAAAGACCCGACCCTCCAGACGTGCGAAAGGGTTGATCTCGGGATCGTCCTGTCCGATCCCGACTCCATCCAGGAAGATAATGAGCACCGATCGATCGATCATCCGGAAAAGGTCTCTCGAAATCCGGCTGAGGCGGGGTCCTCGCTCTTCGGTATAATAGCGGTTCCGGTGGCGGATTCAACTCTTCGCCAGGAAGGCGAGCCGTGGCGTCCTCGAAGTCTGGTCTCCCTAGAATGGCCGGTTATACGATCGTGTCGGCGGCCGTCTTCCTGGTCGGTCTGGCCGCCTCGACGTTTCTCCCGGGCAATATCCTGGGGGCTCTGGAGGATATCGGGGCCCTGGCCCTTTTCGTTTCAGCCGGCTACTACATTTTCCGGGCGTTCGTCTGGATCAAGAAGCGCCTTCTCTGGAAGGTGCGCAACAAGATCATCGTCTCCTTCGCGTTTGTCGGAATCATTCCAATCATCATCCTGCTCATCATTGCCTCGACCGTTCTCATCATCATGCTCAAGCGGGTCAGCGGCTTCTACCTCGAGCACGAACTGGGAGTCATTACCGAAACGCTCGACGGTTCCGGGCGGGTGGCCCTGCTCGCCTACCTGCGCCAGTCGGAGCGGAGCCAGGCCGCGGCCCGCAACGCGGCCGAAGAGGGGCTTCGCGGGATCCCTTTCGGGCTGAGGCATGCCGTCTTCTTCCTCTATCGAAGGTCCGAAACAGGAGAGGCGTATCGTTGGGTCGAAACGGTGCAGGACCCGGACAATTCGAGTCCGTCGGAACCTCCGCCCATGCAGCCGTGGGTTCGGGACGGTTTCTCAGGCCTTACCCGGCAGGGCATGGACATCAGCTTCAGCGATGTGGTCGATCTGGACAGCCGGACCCGGCTGCTCATCGACCTGCCCTTCGACCAGAGAACGGTCGACTACCTGAAACGGCGGACCTCCTTGGAGGTCGTCCTGACCCGGGCCCCGCGCGAAAACCCCTCGTTTCAGCAGGTCTATGCCAGCCTGGGGGACGCGGAACAGGGTTTCTCGATTCACTGGGCGAATCCCTTTATGCCCGTTGCCTGGGCCACCGGCCGGCCTGCTGAGTTGTGGTCGATTGCCCTGTCAGTTCCCCTGAGGACTCTTCTCGAGTACTTCTTCGACCAGGGAACGGGCCCGCTCATCGTACTGCTGGTGTTCCTGGGGATCCTCTTCGTCGGCGTGGAGTTCGTGTCGCTGGTAATCGGGTTTGCGATCGCCCGGGGGATTACCCAGTCGATCCATGACATCTACTCGGCCGTCCAAAGCATTCAGGCCGGCAACTTCGAAGTTCAGATTCCATCGCGGCGCAAGGACCAGCTCGACAATGTCGCCGAATCGCTCAACGAGATGTCGACGAGCATCGTCCGGCTCATGGGGGAAGTGGCGAAGCGGGAATCCATCGAAAAAGAGCTGGAGATTGCCAAAGAAGTCCAGAACCAGCTCTTTCCTCAACAGCTTCCAGCGGTTGCGCCGCTGGAAATCGCCGCCAGCTGCAGTCCGGCCCGTCAGGTCAGCGGGGACTATTACGACTTCCTTACGCACGGAACGGGTCACCTCGACATCGTGGTCGGAGATATCAGTGGGAAGGGCATTTCGGCGGCCTTGCTCATGGCGAGCCTGCAGTCGACGATCCGAAGTGGCCTGGGTGAGCTCAACGGCGACCCGAGGGCGCGCATTGCCCAAGTGGTGCGCAACGTGAATCGCCAGCTCTACCGGCGATCTTCCCCGGAATCCTATTCGACCCTGGTGCTCAGCCATTTCGATGCTTCCCTGATGCGGCTCTACTACTGCAACGCGGGACACCATCCCCCGCTGCACTTTTCCGAAGGGCGGGTCAGCGGTCTGACAGTTGGCGGAACGGTCGTCGGACTATTCGAGAACTGGGATTTCGAGGCCGGAGAAGTGACCCTCTGCCCGGGGGATCTCCTGCTCTACTTCACCGATGGAGTGGTCGAGGCGGCCAATGCGGAGGGAGAGCAGTTTGGAACCGATCGCGTCACTGAGATCGTCCGGCAGAATCTCTTCCTGACGGCCGAAGACATCCAGCGCCTGCTGCTCGATGAGGTTTTCGAGTGGACCGGCGAAGCGGACCAGGCCGACGATATTACGGTGGTCTGCATGAAGGTCGCCGGCTGAGGCTTACTCGCTCCCCTTCGCGAAACGAAGCCCGTAAAGCGACATTTCGGCGTGACTGGCACCCCAGCCCTTCGGGATGTCCTCGATATAGAACGAAAAAGCCCACTCGCTCAGGGGCTTGATCGGTGGCGTATAGGGGCCGGGCTGGAGAGGCGTACGGATCATCTCCGTGACCAGTTGGTCGTAGTTGAAGAATGAGACCTTCACCTGGACCACATCGATCGCCCGGTCTCCCGTATTCGCGATCACCCCGGAGAGCATCAGGATCCGTTTCTTGGAGAAGTTGAGCCCCATCTGGATCTTGGTGTCCCGGAGTTCAACATGCGGCGCATAGCGATCGAATTCGGGGTCTCCGGCGTGCAGGACTCCGGTAAGCTCCTTTTCCCCGGTTGCGGGCTGCTGGCAGGAGGCGACCGGAAGCAGCAGCAGGAGCAGCAGCCAGGGGAGGCCATGGCGCCGCGCTACCGACATGTCTGTGACAGACCGCGTCTTGCTGGCCATTACTCTTCTCCCGTCAGAACGAACTGAGTCCGGCGGTTGAGCGCATAGCCCTCTTCGTTGCGACGAGTATCGAAGGGTCGCTCTTCCCCCAGGGAAACGACGGAGATTCGCGAGGCATCGACCCCGTGCTCGACCAGGTAATCCCGCACGACGACGGCACGCTGATCGCCGAGGGCGAGGTTGTACTCCTCAGTGCCCCGCTCATCGGAATGTCCTTCGAGCAGGATGTGGGCCCGCCGATTCTCCGGCTTCAGCAGCCAGCGGATGTTGCCGTCCAGCGTGAGACAGGCCTCCGTCGTGAGGGAGGCGCTGTCGAAGGCGAAGAAGACCGGCTTTACCAGGGCCGCGAACTGTTCGGCCGGAGACATGCCCCGCACGTCTTCCTGATCGATGTTTTCCGAAGCCACACCGCCCGCACGGACCTCGACGGTCACGCTACGCCTGATGTCGCCCCCGGGTCCCTGGGCGGTCACGGTGTAGGTGGTGGAAGCGTCAGGAAAGAATTTGATGCGGCCCGAGGTCTCGACTGCTCCAATGGAGGGCTCGATCAACACCCGGTCCGCGTTTCGACTCTCCCAGGTCAGCAGCGCGGATTCGCCCGGCCGGATCACGGGAGGTTCAATCCGTAACGAAAGCTCCGGTGCCGGGAGTGCGGCTCCGGATTCCCCCGGGGCGGGTCGTCCACCCGTGGGGGCGGGTCCCGGTGCCGAGGGCGGCGGTAACGGAGGCGGACGCCGCCCGCAGTCCTCCAATGTGAGGATGGCGGAAATCAACGCCAGCAGGAGCAACAGCCGACGGGTCGAGCCCCGGCGTCGACGTCGGGGCGGTGGATTCTTGGGGTCCGGAATGAGCGGGAGTGCGAGCATATTCGATCAATGCGAGCCGACGATTACCGTGGTGTAGTTTATAGTATCCAGATACTGGGCGGCAACACGCCGTATGTCGTTAAGGGTAACGGCACGAATGAGATCCGGGTACCGGGCCAGGAATGAGCGCTCTAATGCGAAGACCTCGATCGACAGGAGCAGGCGCGCGATGGAAGAGTTGGACTGGAGTTCGAAGACGAAGCTCCCGGTGAGGAAATTCCGGGCCACGCGCAACTCTTCCTCGTTCGGGCCCTCCTCCAGAAAGTCGTCGATTTCCCGCCTGAGAGAGTCCAGTGCCCGGTCGGCGTTTTCGGGAGCGGTGCCCACAAAAGCCACGAAGCGCCCGGGGTACACACCGGCCGAGCCGGTCAGGTCCGAGTAGGTCAGGTAGGCCAGACCCTGCTCGTCACGGATCCGGCGCGGAATCCGGCTGGTGAATCCGGGCCCTCCGCCGAGGATCGTGTCCATCACCTGCAGGGCGTAAAAGTCCGGGTTGGACCGAACGATCCCCAGGTGGCCGAGGTAGATGTTGACCTGTTCCTTGTCCATGGGAACCCGGTCATAGATGGGAGACTGTTGCCGCTCGAGCCCCTCCAGGCCGGCGAGTTGGTGGTCCGGATTGGTCCAGTCTCCCAGTTGAGCAAGGACCACCTCCAGCAGCTGCCCCCATTCGGCGTCGCCCACCACCACGAAGACGCAGTTACGAGGTCCGAAGCGTCGACGGTGGAACTCCCTGACCTGGTCCCTCGTGAGCCTTTCGACGCTGTCCTCGGTACCGAGAACCGGTTTGGCCAGTGGGGTTCCACGGTAGATCCACTCGTTCAGGACCTGGCTTCCCACGATCTGGGGGTCATCGCTCATGGCCTGGATATGGTTGATGATTTGATGGCGTTCCAGTTCCAGTCTTTCGACTGGAAACGTGGGGCGCCGCAGCATTTCCGCCAGGAGCCGGACACCCGTTTCCAGGTCTCCGGCCTGGAGGTTCAGATAGGCACCGGAAAGCTCGCGCTCGCTGAAGGTCGTCAGTTCGGCCCCGATGCCTTCCAGGGTCTGCGAAATTTCTTCTTCGCCGAACCGCTCCGTCCCTTCGTCAAGCAGACGGGAGGTCAGGGATGCCAGGCCGGGCGCTTCCGGCGGGTTCTGATCTTTTCCCGCAAGAAAGAACACGCACAGGGAGAGCAGAGGGACGCGGCGGTTCTCGTGAAACAGCAGAGTCAGCCCGTTCTCGAACACCCGTCGCTCGAAGGACAGTTCAGGCATGTCCGTCTCCGGCGCACAGGGTGCACTCGACCGCTCGGTCCGGCCGGAGGTAGCGTGCGGCGCATTGGCGGAGATCCTCGGCGTCCACTTCCTGGATACCCTCGATGAACTGGTTTATTCTCTGCCAGTGATCGAGCAGGTCGAAGAGCCCCAGTTGGAAGGCCTGGTCGAAACCGCTCTCCAGATCCCCGAACAATTGTGTGATGCACTGGTTCTTGGCCTTGCGCAACTCCGCGTCATCGACTCTCCTGTCGATCAGATCGGAGAGCACCTCGGCCGTCGCCAGGCGGGCGGCCTGCAGTTCGATGTCAGCATCCAGCTCGATCCGAATCGCGAACGAGTAGGGATCCTGGGTCTCTTCGAACTCGGTGGTGACGAAGCCGGCCAGCTCCTCCTGTTCGACCAGGCGCTGGTGCAGCCGGGAAAGCTTTCCCTGCGACAGAATCTTGTCCAGGAGCAGGAAGGGGACGAAATCGGGAGAAGCCACCGCGGGACCGGGCAGCGAGACCAACAGTCGCGAGACGTGGCTCGGCTGTCGAATCTCAACCGCCCTCGGACCGGCGAAGACCGGGGGAGGCAGCACCGGGCGCTCGGGAGCCTTGGCGCCATTCGATATCGGTCCGAAAAGACTCTCAATGTGCCGCAGGGCCTCCGAAGTCCTGAAATCCCCGACCAGGACCAGGGTCGCAGAAGCGGGGACGTAGTAGTGCGAGTAAAAGTCCAGGACGGTCTCCCGGGCCACTCCGGCGACATCGGCCCACTGTCCGATGATGGGGTTTCCGTAGGGATGGTCCGGGAACGAGGCGGCATCCGCGACCTGGTGCATGTTTTCCCAGGGGTTGTCGAGTCCCATGCGGATCTCGTCCAGGATGACCTGCCGTTCCAGCTCGAATTCCTCGGGATCGAAGCTGGTGTTGACCATCCGATCCGCCTCGATTTCGAGCGCCGGCAGCCAGCGGTCCGAGGCGAAGCTGAAGTAGTACGCAGTGAAGTCCTGGCTCGTGAAAGCGTTGTTCATGCCGCCGTTGGCGGTCGTGATGAGGTCGATTTCACCCTTCCCGAATTTGCGGGTACCCTTGAACAGCATGTGTTCGATAAAGTGGGCAATTCCCGTCTGTCCGGGCCGCTCGTCGCGGGAGCCGACCCGGTACCAGATCATTGTGGTGACGATGGGAACGGAGCGGTCTTCACGGCTCAGGATGCGAAGACCGTTTTCCAATTCTGTCTGTTCAACATCGGTTAAACTGAACGGCAAGAGGCGGCAACTCCATGAAGAAGCTACGGTCACTCGTCACTACGAGTCTGGCAACGCTAGTGATTATATCCATATCCAACCTGCATGCCGAACAGGCCGAGCAGATTCCGTTGCCGAAGATCGAGCGGAAGTCGATGCTGAATGGAATGCAGGTCCTCTTTCTGGACAGCGAGGGCGAGCGTTCCCCCTTTTTGTTGATGATCCAGAACGGTGCGGCCTTTGACCCGGTTCGCAAGTGGGGTGCCACCTGCCTGATGACACGGATGCTGATGGAACAGCTGTCGGAGTCCGGCTTTCGTTCGGAGTTCGAGAAGCAGGGCATCGAGATGCGGGCGACCACGGATTGGGACGCCATATACGTCGAGGGCAGCGCACCGCCGGCGGCGATCGAGTTCGCCCTGCAGACGCTGGGTGAGATTCTGGTCCGGCCCAATTTCAAGCAAGAGACCTTCGAGCGACTCCGGGCCGTGTTGCTCCAGGAAGTCGAGCAGCGAGAGAAGGACCCCAAAGCCCGGAGCCAGAGCGTCTTCACCTCGGAAGTCTTTCAGGAGAACCCCTACGGGCACCCCGTGCAGGGAACTCCCGAAACCGTGTCCGGACTCTACCTCCAGGACGTTATGATCCAGGCGAGGCGGCTGCTGCTGCCCAATCAGGCCAGTCTCGCGGTCTATTACAGCGGGGATCGCGACCTCCTCTTTCAAAAACTTGCCCGCCGTTGGGGAGGATGGGTTCAGGGGAAGTCCCTGCCCTTCACCTTTCGCCAGAGTCAGTTGCCAGCGGAGCCCCGGATCCTCGTCGTCACTGCCCCCGATGGCGACAAGTGTCTGATCCGATGGGGCTATCTCGGAGTCGAGAAGGCCTCCCGGGACTATCTGACTTTCAAGGTGCTGGAACAGTATTTGACCCTGGCCATGCCCTCCTGGGCAGAGCAGATCGAGCAGACCAACCGCATTCGTGGTTACACCCGTTTCGTCTCCAGACGTATGCCGGGATACCTTCAGATCAGCATCGAGACCAAACCGCAGTTCGTGGCGCCGTACATCGCGAAACTGACGTCCGCCATCGGCGAGTTGCGCCAGGGGACGCTCGACGAGGAGCGATTCGCCGAAGCAAAAGTCCTCGTGGCGCAGGAGTTTCTCAAGTCCCTCGACGATCCGGTCGGAAGGGTGAAGGAGATCTTGACCTCGGAACTCTATGGTCTGGGACTGGGTTTCATTCCGACCTTTCATCTGCGGCTGGAGCGTGTGACCCCCGAAGTGTTCACGAGAGACCTGGGCGAGGAGCTGCCGGCGAGCGGTTTCGTGGCCGTTGTGGTGGCATCCGATGGGGGACTGGGTTCCAGCCTCGAACAGTACGGCCAGGTTGAAGTCTTGAATTAACTTCTTGAACTCGCTAAAATTACGCCTGTAGGCGTCTACTCTCAAAGTGGGCACACGCCCACTTTTTTATTTTTTGGGCCGAAAATGTTGAAATTGACTCCGCAGATCAGGGATCTGGTCAGGGAGGTGGTTGAGGACGACGGATACGAACTGGTCCATGTAGAGCTAGCCGCTGCCGGCTCGTCACCGGTAGTGCGAGTCTATGCGGACAGACCGGGCGGGATCACGATATCGGACTGCGCCGAATTGAGTCGGCGCATCGGGCTCTTTCTGGACGTTGAGGACCTGATACCGGGACACTACGTCCTGGAGGTCTCGTCTCCGGGTATCGAGCGTCCGCTCTTTTCGGTTCAGGACTACGAGCGGTTCAAAGGGCAGGAAATCAAGCTGACGACGACGGAGAAGGTTGAGAACCGGCGGAACTTCGTAGGGACGATCGAGGAGTTCCGGGACAGCGTATTGACGTTGCGCTGCCAGAGAGACGTTTACGAGATTCCTTTTGGAATGATCAAGAAAGCGAACCTGGTCTATCACTTCGAGTGAGCCCGGTTGTGATTCCGGGACGTCCGATTTGCGGGACGTTTCCCACATTCGGCCAATCTGGACAAGAGCTAAAGATGGTAAACGCACTGAGCCAAACCATTGAACAGTTGAGCAAGGAAAAGGGCATCGATCCGCAGGTCGTCTATCGAGCGCTGGAAGATGCCATGGTCGCTGCGGCGCGGCGCTTCTTCAAGACCGAAGAGGAGTTGCAGGCGACGATCGATCCGGAAACGGGCCAGATCGAAGTCTTCGCGGTCCGAGAAATTGTCGAGGAAGTCGAGGATCCGGCAACTCAGATGTCGCTCGAGGATGCCCTGAAGATCGACGATACCTTCGAGGTCGGCGACTACGTGGAATTGCCCAAAAGGATCGATGAATTCGGGCGGATCGCGGCTCAAACCGCCAAGCAGGTCATCGTCCAGAAGGTTCGCGAGGCCGAGCGCGAGATCATCTTCGAAGAGTTCTCCGATCAGATCGGCAACGTCGTCAACGGCATCGTGCGGCGGTTCGAAGGCCGCGACGTGATCCTGGACATCGGGCGAACGGAAGCGATCCTTCCATTCAATCAGCAGTCGCGCAATGAGCAATACAACCAGGGTGACCGTTTGCGCGCCGTCATCATCGAGGTCCACCGTCAGGCCAAGGGGCCCCAGATCGTGGCCTCCCGGAATCACCCCAGTCTGCTCGTTCGTTTGTTCGAGGGGGAGATCCCGGAGGTCTACGACGGGACCGTCGTGATCAAGAATGCCGTCCGCGAAGGCGGCGAACGGGCCAAAGTGGCGGTTGCGAGCAAGGACAGCACGGTCGATCCGGTGGGAGCCTGTGTGGGCATGAAGGGCAGCCGGATCAATGCCATCATCCGGGAACTGCGGGGCGAGAAGATCGACATCATCAGCTACTCCGACGACATCGTCGACTACACGGTGAACGCGCTCAACCCGGCCCGCATTTCGCGGGTGCTCATTTCGGACCCGACGGCACGGATCCTGGAGGTCATCGTGCCCGAGGACCAGCTCTCACTGGCGATCGGGCGCAAGGGACAGAATGTCCGGCTCGCCTCGAAACTGCTGGGCTGGGAAATCAACATCAAGAGCGAAGAGGAGAAAAAGCTCGAGATCGCCAACCAGATGGGCCAGTTGGATGAGGCGGAGCGGGGCAAGAAGGAGGATATTCCGCTGGCGTTGCTGCCCGGGGTCGGGGAGACGGTGCAGTCCAGGCTCGAGGAAGCCGGCATTCAAACCGTCCAGGAGTTGGCTGCCCGGAGCCTCGAAGGACTGATGGCCATTCACGGTATCGGAGAAAAAACGGCGCAGAGACTGAAACAAAGTGCTGAACTCCTGCTGGCGGCGCCCATGTCCGCTCTGAACCTGAAAGAGGTGGAAGCGGAGACAGAAGCATCCGAGGAAGAGACCGAAGAAGCAAAGAGTGAAGAAGGGGCAAGCGCCTAAACAGGCTTGAGCATGGAACAGGTTACAGTAAAAGAACTGGCGTCCGAGTTCGACTTGAAGAGCTCGATTGTGATCTCCGAACTGAAGAAGATTGGGGTGTGGGTGCCCTCGCCTACCACTCCGGTCGATACGGACATTGCGAACCGTATCCGCAAGCGGCTTCAGTTGATGGTCGAGGCCGAGCAGGACGAAAAGGAAAAGCCGGAGAAGCCGCGACGGGCAGTGAGTGGATCGAAGGCGCGTCGCTCGATCAAAGAGCTGGGCAAACCGCGTAAGCGGGTGGCCGGCAAGAAGGTCGAGGAGGAAGAGCAGGAAACGCAACCGCTGCAATCAGCTCAGGTCTCGCTCAAGCCGCGAAAGGGCCGTCGATCGACCTATCTCAAGATGGAGGCGCTGAAGGAGGACGTGGCGCCCCAAAAGAGTGAGATCACGATCGAAGACGAGCCGGTCATCGAGAAGGTTGAGGCGCAGGCTCCTGAGGAAGTCCTCGCGGCTGCCGAGGAAGCGGCCGAAACAGCCGAGGCGGTCGGCGAGACCATATCGGTCGAAGGCGTCGAAGCGGCGGAAGCTGCGGTCGAGGCGACCGCGCCCGAAACCGCGGAGGTCGTGGAGGCCGGCGAAGTGACCGAGGCGACGGCACAGGCCGAGTCGACGGCGGTGCCGGAGACGGTCGAAGGCGTCGAAGCGGCCCAGGCGGAAGCGGCCGAAGCGCCGGCGCCGGAAGAGGAGGCGGTGGAAGCCGAAGTTTCCTCGCCCAAGGCCCCGGCCGAACCGGCAGGCGAGGAAGCCGTGGCGGCGGCCGAACCGGCGGAGGAAGCCGGCAAGCCCCAGCGCGTCAAGCGCTCGCTGGCTCTGAAAAAGAAGAAGAAGCGACAGGACAAGGCCAATGCCGTTCCCGCTCAGGCTGAGCCGGCGGAAGCCGAGAAAGGCCGTCCATCCGACGTCTTCTTCTCCGAGAGGGTGACGGTCAAATCATTTGCCGAGCAGACCGGCCTCAAGAGCAGTGAGGTCATTGGGGCACTGATGAAGCTCGGCATGATGGTGAACATGAACCAGTTGCTCGACCAGAGCACGGTCGAGAAGCTCTGTGAGAAGTTCGGCATCGCAGCCCAGTTTGCCTCCTTCGAGGAAGTGACGGCGATGGTGGAGCAGATCCAGGAGCGTCCCGAAGACCTGCAGGTCCGGGCTCCCGTCGTCACCGTGATGGGACATGTCGATCACGGGAAGACGACTCTCCTCGACCACATCCGGCATACCCACGTCGCGGAAGGGGAAGCCGGGGGCATTACCCAGCACATCGGTGCCTACGAGGTGGATGCCAAGGGCAAGAAGATCGTCTTCATCGATACTCCGGGCCATGAGGCTTTCACCCGCATGCGGGCCCGCGGCGCCCAGGCCACCGATCTCGTGGTTCTCGTGGTCGCCGCCGACGACGGAGTCATGCCCCAGACTCTGGAGGCGATCGACCATGCCAACGCCGCAAATGTGCCGATCATCGTCGCCGTCAACAAGATCGATAAACCCGGCGCCCAGCCCGACCGCGTCAAGCAGCAGCTGAGCGACCGAGGTTTGGTTCCCGAGGGGTGGGGCGGTGAGACGATCATGGTGGATGTCTCGGCCAGGGAAGGCACCAACGTCGACCTGCTCCTCGAGATGATCCTGCTGGTGGCGGAGCTGCAGGAGCTGCGCGCCAACCCGAATCGCGCAGCATCCGGCGTCATCCTGGAAGCGAAGATGGAGAAGGGGCGCGGGACCGTGGCTACCCTGCTGGTCCAGAACGGGACCCTTCGGGTCGGAGACAACTTCATCGGCGGTAGCGCCTACGGTCGTGTCAGGGCCATGTTCGACGACCGGGGGGGTGCCGTCGAGGCGGCCGGTCCGAGCAGTGCGGTGGAAGTCCTCGGTTTGCAGGCGATTCCGCAGGCGGGAGACGCCTTCCAGGTGCTCGAGGATGCCGGCAAGGCACGGGAAATGGTCGAGTTCCGGCAGGAGAAACAGCGACAGCAGGATCTGGCCAAGTCCGCCAAGGTCAGCCTCGACGATCTGTATGCCCAGCTCAAGGCCGGCGAGATCAAGGAACTGGCCATCGTGCTGAAGGCAGACACGCAGGGTTCGGTCGAGGTTCTGGAAGATACCCTCAAGAAGCTGAGCACCGGGAAGGTCAAGGTCGAGATCATCCACAAGGGGGTCGGAGCGATTACCGAATCCGACGTGCTGCTCGCCTCCGCTTCGCGGGCCATCGTCATTGGCTTCAACGTTCGACCCGAACCCAGTGCCAAGTCGGCGGCGGAACACGAGGATGTCGAAATCCGGCACTACAGCGTCATCTACGACGTTTCACGGGAAATCGAACAGGCCATGCTGGGTCTGCTCGAGCCCACGATCGCCGAAAGGTACCAGGGCCGGGCCGAAGTCCGGGAGACTTTCCGGGTTCCCAAGGTCGGGACCGTGGCTGGAAGCTACATCCAGGACGGTCAGATCACCCGCAATTCTTCGATTCGGCTCCTCCGGGACAACGTGGTGATCTACGAAGGACGCCTCGCTTCGCTCAAGCGCTTCAAGGACGATGTGGGAGAGGTCAAGACCGGTTACGAGTGCGGCATCTCCATCGCCAACTTCAACGACATCAAGGTCGGCGACGTGATCGAAGCTTTCGTGCGCGAAGAGGTTGCGCCGCAGCTGAACTGATCGGCCCCTTCGCATCCAGGGAGGTATGGGGAATTGCCGGTGCTCTTTTGCTCGCTTGAAGTCTACGTGCCGACCAGTCAATCGTTGAAGGACAAGCGGCGTGTCATCCAGAGCACTGCGGAGCGGTTGCGCGCCAAGTTCAAGTGTTCGGTAGCCGAACTCGAGCACCAGGAGCTCTGGCAGCGAAGTCGCCTCGGAGTCGCCGTGGTGTCCTCGGATCGTGCGCTACTCGACCGGATTGCCGAGCGCATTCACGACGAGAGTGAGAGGCTCCTGCCCGGTGAACTGCTGGAATTCGCTTCGGAGATACTGGAACACGCATGAAGATCGTCCAGGACATCGCTGCCTTCATCCGGGGACACGGCCGTTACGTGCTGACCTCCCACGTCCGTCCGGACGGTGACTCCATCGGCTCGCAACTTGCGCTCGCATCCGCACTGGAGCAGATGGGCAAGTTCGTCGAAATCTTCGATGCCGATCCCGCACCTCCCAACTACCGGTCGTTGCCGGGGATCGAGCGAATCCACGTTGGCAAGCCGGTGAAGGGGGACTTCGACGCGCTCATCGTGCTCGAATGCGCCAATCTCGAGCGGGCCGGTGTGAAGGGCCTCGATTCGCTCCCCAGCGTGAACATCGACCACCATCCGGTCAATGACTTTTACGGTGTCCTCAACTGGGTCGATCCGTCTGCCTCCGCTGTCGGAGAGATGCTCTTCGTCCTGCTTTCGGAACTGGGGACGCAGTTCACGCCGGAGATCGCAACCAATCTCTACACCGCGATCCTCACCGACACCGGGTCCTTCCAGTTCTCCAACACGACCTCCTCCACCTTCCGGGTGGTGTCCGATCTCGTTTCGGCGGGAGCCGAGCCCGCCCGTATCGCGCAGTCCGTGTTGATGAGCCAGTCCGAGGCCCGAGTGAGGCTGATCGGCCGGCTGCTCGACACACTCGAATTCGACGCGAGTCGAAAGATTGCCTGGGTTCGTCTGGATCGGGAAATGTTCAGCGAGACCGGCGCCGCCGTCAATGACACCGAGGGCCTGGCGAACTATCCGCTGAGCGTGGACGGTGTGGAGCTGTGTGCTTTTTTTCGTGAAGAGGGCCCGGGGGAATACCGCATCAGCCTTCGCTCGCAGGGCGACCTCAATGTCGGCCGGGTGGCCGAGGGGTTCGGCGGTGGGGGCCATCGCAATGCCGCAGGGCTGACGCTGCAAGGGAGCTTCGACGAGGTGCGCAGTACCGTGGTGAAAGCGCTGCAGGAACTTCTGGCGTCCCATCGTGAGAAGGCATGAACCCATCGACGGCGTCCTGGTCGTCGACAAGCCCGCGGGACCGACGTCCCACGACATCGTCCAGCAGGTGCGACGGATCACCGGCGCGCGGATCGGCCATACCGGAACCCTCGATCCCGCAGCGACGGGCGTGCTGGTACTGGTCTTGGGCCGCGCGACGCGACTGTCCTCCCTGCTGACGGCATCGGACAAGGAATACCTGGCCTCCGTTCGCCTTGGCCGCGTGACGGACACCTACGATGCCGAGGGCGAAACCGTCGAAGAGCACGCAGTCCCCGATTTCCCCCGGTCCGAGATCGAGGCGGTGCTCGAGCGGTTTCGGGGCACCATCGAACAGGTACCCCCAATGTTCTCGGCCATCAAGATTGACGGCGAACCGTTGTACCGCGCGGCCCGCCGGCAGGAAGTCCGTGAACGGCCCAGCCGCACCGTCACTCTCTCGTCCCTGGAGTTGCTCGACTGGAGCGGATCCCACATCGCCTTGCGGGTCGTTTGCTCGGCCGGGACCTACGTGCGGAGCCTGGCCCACGATATGGGGCAGCGACTGGGGTGCGGCGCAGTGCTCGAAAGCCTCCGCCGAACCCGTTCGGGCATCTTTCGGATCGAAGAGTCGATTGCGATGGAGACTCTCCCCTCCGTCTGGAAACAGCGGTTGATCCCGGTTGCGGATCTTCTGCCCGACCTCCCGGAACGGGTCTTGACTCTCGAAGAGGCACAGGCGGCCGTGCACGGCAATCCCGTGAAGGATCCCGGTTGCGGCGGAGGCCTCGAAGAGGCGCTGTGGCGGCTGACCTACGGAGGGGATCTCCTGGCGTTGGCGGACCTGCGCGAGGGGGCGTTCCGGCCCAGGATCGTCCTGTGCACCGAACTGCCGGAGTAGGGCCTCCCGGCCTGCGACATCGAAGCCCGGAACCCGACGGACGAAGCGTGTTGCCCCCCACTGCCCGAGGTCGAGGCCGTATCCAGGAGATCCCCGCAACACGCCCGGGAAACCTGTAACTTCGCGGAGTCCCGGAATGTCAAGCCTCTGCTACTGATAGCTCTCGCGGATCCAGCGCTCGAAGGTGCCTCCGGGATCCTTCACGGCTTCTTCGTCGACCACGAACTGGGCGCCCGGGGTCCGCTTGCTCAACAGTTTCAGGGCGTGCTCGTAGCTCTTGACGAAGCTGCGGCAGTGGTCGACGAAATCGGTCCCGGCCGCCTCGGCCTGTGTGGACAGCAATTCCGTCGCCTCCGGCGTGAACGACACACCGATGCCGTATTCCTCGCGGATGTCATTCTCCACACGTCCCGCCTTCCAGACCAGCACCTGCGGCCGATCGAGCCGCGGGTTTTCGAGCAGTTCCTTGAGTCGAGCGGCGGGATCGGTCACCAGCTCCCGGTTGACGATGAACTCCTTGACCTGGCTGTCGGGCAGGTAGTACTTGAAGTCCCGGAAGATCTTCTCGCAGACCGACATGAGGCCGCGCGCGCCGGTGCGCTCCTCGGCGGCCGCCTCGGCGATCCTGCGCATCCCGTCGTCGGTGAAGAAGACCTCGATGCCATAAGCGAGGAAGTCCTCCCGGTACTGCTTGAGGATGGATCCCTCGGAATGCTTGGCCACGTCGAAGAGATCGTCGACCGACAGCGGCTGACAATGCACGACGACCGGAAGACGTCCTGCAAACTCGGCCTCGAAGCCGTACTCGATGAAGTCCACCGCCCGAACGCGCTCATAAAGGCTGTGTTCTTCGTCGACGGACAGCTTTTCGCCCGTGAAGCCGATCTGCTTCGACCCGATCCTCTTCTTGATGATGTCCGTCAGACCCTGGAAGGCTCCGCTGACAATGAAGAGGATGTGCCCCGTGTTGATGGTCTTCTTCTCGATTCTGCCCTTGGTCTGGAATTCGATGAAGGCCTGCATCTGGCTGGCGATATCGGTGGCCGACCGCAAGGGTACCTCGGTTTCCTCCATCAGCTTCAGGAGGTTGCGCTGAACGCCCTGGCCGCTGACGTCGCGGCCCATCGCGTTCATCGAAGCGGCGATCTTGTCGATCTCGTCCAGATAGATGATGCCGCATTCCGCCAGGGAGACGTCTCCGTTGGCCTGGGTGACGAGCTCCCGCACCAGGTCCTCCACGTCTCCGCCGACGTAGCCGGTTTCACTGAACTTCGTCGCATCCGCTTTGGCAAAGGGAACGCCGATGAGGCGCGCGATGTTCTGCACCAGATAGGTCTTTCCGACCCCCGTTGGACCGATGAGGATGATGTTCTGCTTCTTGTATTCGAGCCAGTTCTCGGGGCCCTGCAGATTCTGAATATGGTGGTAGTGATCGCAGATGGCGGTAGCCAGGACCTTCTTGGCGTCGTCCTGGCGGATGACGAAGCGGTCCAGGTACTTCTTGATGTCACTTGGCTTGTAGTTGAATTCGAGCGCCTTGTGGCGGGCCTCTGCCCGGGCCGCCTCTTCGTCGGTCTCCTCGGGCTGCGCCTGAGCCTGGGAAAAGAGATCGACCTTGACGCCGGAACCGAATTTATCTTGGAGGAATTTGCGCAATTCCTCGGGGCTGATTTGCTTGTCAGAACTCATGGCAACGCATACCTCTCCGACCCGAGATTCCGGGCCTAAAGCTAAGATGCCGGGAGGATGGCAAAGATTCAGGGGCGCATCCGGCCCTCAGTCGCCCGGATAGAAGTTGCGGACCCATCGATGTTTGCGCAGTTCGGACAGGGTTCGCGGGCTGAGCGGCGGCCGATCCGAAGCCGAAACATTGGCTGCGACATGCCGGGTGGTTCGCATGCCCGGGATCACGGTGCTGACGGCCACGGGATGCAGGCAGAAGCGAAGGGCCAGCTCGGGCAGGGTCTCCACCTCCTCGCCCAGAAGCTCCGTGAGCTGCCGGGCCCTTTCGTGGACCTCCCGTTTGCGATCGCCGGCGAAATACCGCTCCCGCCAGTCTCCGGGGGGGAAAACGGTTTCCGGCGTGATCTTCCCGGTCAGTGCGCCCTCGTCGAACGGGACCCGGACGATGACGCCCGTGTCGGCCTCCCGGCAGGCGTCGAACAGGGCGTCTTCGGGAGACTGATCGAAGATGTTGTAGATCACCTGCACCGTGTCGACCTTCCCGGACCGGACCAGCTCCAAGGCGGAATCGGGCTTGTGATCGTCGATGGAGACTCCGAAAAAGGTGAACTTCCCCTGCCGCCTCAACTCCTGGACGGTCTCGAACCAGGCTTCGTTGGAGAGCCACGCTGCGTTCCAGACGTGAAACTGGATCAGGTCGATGCACTCGATCTTCAAATTCGCCAGAGAATGTTCGACGGACTCAACGATATGGCGCGAAGGAAACACCTCCTCCAGTGTGCCGTGCGACGGCCAACGGAAGTTCTTGGGCGGGATCTTGCTTGCCACATGGATCCGCTCCGGTCGTTCCCGAACCACCTCCCCGACCAGTTGCTCGGAGTGGCCGTTGCCGTAAACGAGGGCCGTATCGATGAAATTGACTCCTCCGTCGATCGCGGCATGCAGAGCGCGCAGCGACTCTTTGTCCTCCGCCCCCTTCCACATCGCGCCGCCGATGCCCCAGGCCCCAAAGCCGATTTCGGACACCTCCATACCGGTTCTGCCGAGTCTTCGGTACTTCATGGTTTCGACTATAGCAAAACGGGGCCCAGGGAACCCGAAACTCGAAACTCGCAACCGGGAACTCCCCGGGGGAGCGTTTGACACTCCCACCGAGGGGAAGGCAGAATCATTCATCCTGCGGTTTTCTGCCGGTTCGTGGAGAATGGAGACATGGCGAAAAGTAATTCATTTGATATCACTTCGACCACAGACCTGAACGAGGTCCGAAACGCGATCAATCAGACCATGAAGGAGGTCCACCAGCGTTTCGATTTCAAAGGGAGCGTCAGCGAAGTGAACCTGGACGGGACCGATCTCGTTCTGCACTCGGACGACGAATACCGTATGAAGAGCCTGATGGAGATCCTGGAGGCCAGGCTCATCAAGCGCGGTGTCTCGCTGAAGGCCCTGTCGGCGGACCGCCTCGAGGATGCGGCGGGCGGCAGTGTTCGCCAGCGCATCCACATCCAGCAGGGGATCCCCACGGAGAAAGCCAAGGAGATCATCCGCTTCGTCAAGGACATGAAGCTCAAGGTCCAGTCTTCGCTGCAGGGAGATGTCGTCCGGATCTCGGGCAAAGACCGCGACACTCTCCAGGAAGTCATCGCAGCGCTGCGGGATCAGGACTTCGGGATCGACATGCAGTTCACCAACTATCGAAGCATCTGAGGGGATCATGACTTCCGAACGAGAACGCCTGCTGCAACTCCTGCGAAGCCTTTCGCTCCGGCTCGGCAACTTCACTCTGGTGTCGGGACAGAAGAGTCACTATTACTTCGACAGCAAATTCACGACACTGGATCCCGAGGGCGCCTATCTGACCGCCAGCCTTCTGCTCGAAGAGGTGAAGCGTCAGGGGATCACCGCCGATGCCATCGGGGGACTGACGCTGGGGGCGGATCCGATCGTGGCGGCGGTGGCGGCTGTCAGTCATGCCCGACGTGAGGAATTCAACCCCCTACGGGCTTTCATCGTCCGCAAGGAACCGAAGAAGCACGGCACGCAGCGCTTCATCGAGGGCTACGAACCGAGTCCCGGAACGCCGGTGGTCATCGTGGACGATGTCTGCACGACCGGAGGTTCGACCCTCAAGGCGATTCGTGCCGCCGAAGAGGCCGGCATGACGGTGGTGGCCGTGCTCTGTCTGGTCGACCGCGAACAGGGGGGCAGGGAGGCCCTGCGGGACTACCGCTTCTGCCCGCTCTTCACGGCAACGGAACTGCTCGCAGAGGCGGAGATTCAAAAGGAACTGGCGCGGCTGGCCGCCCAGTAGCCACCGGACTGGAAAGCGGCTCTTGCCATGGAAGCGCAAATCGTGGTCAGCTCGCTGACCAAGCAGTACGGTGATTTTTCGGCCGTGCGCGGAATCGACTTCGAAGTCCGCTCGGGTGAGGTATTCGGCCTGCTCGGCCCCAACGGTGCCGGCAAGACCACGACCGTTGAGATTCTCGAGGGGCTGCGCAGTCGGAGTGGTGGCGACGTCTCCGTGCTCGGCTGCGATCCCCAAACCCAGAATCGACAGCTCAAGGACCGGATCGGCGTCTGCCTTCAGTCGACGAATCTTCCCGAAAAGATCAAGGTTCACGAGGCATTGGAGCTGTTCGGGAGCTTCTACAGCCGTTCGAAGCGATCCGATGAGCTCCTCGAACGGCTGCAGCTCGTCGAAAAGCGGGACTCCTACTTCGGGCAGCTTTCGGGGGGACAGAAGCAACGCCTGGTCCTGGCCCTGTCGTTGATCAATGATCCTCAGTTGCTGTTTCTCGATGAGCCGACCACCGGCCTCGATCCCCAGGCGCGGCACGAGATCCACGGATTGATCCAGGCGCTGCAATCGGAGCAACGGACGGTTCTGCTGACGACCCACTACATCGAGGAAGCGGAGAGGCTCTGCGACCGCGTGGCGATCATCGACGGCGGAAGGATCATCGCTCTGGGCACACCCCGCGAGATCCGCGAGCGGGCACTGGGCAGTTCACTGATTGAGATTGTCTGCGAAACTCCACTTCCGGAAGGAGACCTGCCCGTCTGGAGGGAGGTCGAGCGCGTGACGCTGGCCCCGGATCGCCGTCGTCTGACGGTTCTCTCCCGCCACCCGGCGCGTACGCTCGTGGACGTCGTGAAGTGGATCGACGGACAGGGGATCGAACTCTCCGATGCGTTCGTCCGGCGCCCCTCCCTGGAAGATGTCTTCATCGAACTCACGGGAAGAAGCCTCCGAGAATGAGAGCCTACCTCGAGCTCACCAAGATCGACCTCCGTCTCGCCTTGCGCGACAAGGGCGTGCTCTTCTTCAGCTATCTCTTTCCGTTGCTGTTTTTCTTCGCCTTCGCGGAATTCCTGAACACGGCGATCTCCCACGTCGTCAGCATGGTGCTCCTCATGGGGATTCTGGGCAACGGTCTGTTCGGTGCGGGCATGCGCACCGTCCATGACCGCGAGGATCACATCTTGCGCCGCTTCAAGGTGGCTCCCATCTCCTCGACCCATCTTCTGGTCGCCTCGCTCATCACCGGATGGATCCTGTATATCCCGGTCGTCCTGCTGATCGTCGGGTTGGCCCACTTCGTCTACGGCATGCCCTTTCCCGAGCGGCTGGCCGCCTTCTCCGTGATCCTCACGGTCGGACTGGTGGCTTTCCGGGCCCTGGGACTCATCCTCGCCGCCGTGGCCAACTCCATGCAGGAAGTGAACATCCTGGTTCAGTTCTTCTACTCGCCCATGCTCTTTCTGAGCGGCGCGCTCTTTCCGATTGCCGTGCTCCCCCACTGGGTCCAGTTGCTGTCCCAATACCTCCCGGCGACCTATCTCGTCAGCGGGATCCAGGGGGTATTCCTGCGCAATCAGTCGCTCGGGCAAAGTGCGGTGCCGGTTTTGGCGCTGGCGATGACGGTGGTCCTCGGCCTGTTCATTTCGGCGAAACTGTTCCGTTGGGAGAAACAGGAGAAGGTTCCCGCCTCGGCCAAGGCCTGGGTCCTGGCGGTGCTGGCTCCCTTCCTGATCCTGGGGACGCTGCAACTCTACTCCAAGGACGAACTTCGCAAGGCCCACATGCTCTATCGGGAACTTCGGCGAAGCGAGAGCATCCTGATCGAGGATGCCCGGATCTTCATCGGGGACGGGAAGATCATCGAGCGAGGATCGGTGCTGATCCAGAACGGCCGCATCGCCCGCGTCGCGGCTGGGGGCGAACCGGTCGGCCAGACGGCGGCCATCGTCATCCCCGCCTCGGGCAAGACGCTGCTCCCCGGCTTGATCGACACCTTCACCTACGCCGCCTCGGTGGTGAACCGGCCGCCGGACCGGCAGCCGGAGCCCCGCGAGGCAATTCGCCAGGCACTGGCCAGCCAGCTTTACTGCGGAGTAACGGCGGTTCGGGCGGTGGATGTCCCGGTGGAAATTCAGGCGGACCTGAGGGAATCGTCGGAGGCCGGTGAATTCCTCGGGGCCGAGCTCTTCATGGCTTCACCTGCCGGTTCCGTCGGAGGGCTGGGTGAGGGTTCCGGCTTTCTCGGTCCCGCGGCAGGGGACCGGGGAGTCGCCGACTGTCTGGTGTTCCAGGTTCCCGCGGCCCCCCGCCGGCCATTTCTGGCGATGCTCCAGGCACTGGCCAACCGGGGACGTCAACAGGGGGCCCACCTGCTCGGCGTGCTGGAAGGCGCCGGCAGTCTGGGGCCGGCCCTGTCTCTCGGCCTTCAGGAACTGGTGTACCCCTATCCGCGGGAACTGCTGCCGCAGGCCGGGCTGGAGGAGCTTGTCGAACGGTCGGAAGTGCTCTCCATCGCCCTGGCGTGGCCCGAGGCGGCCCTGCAGCTCAGCCGCCACGACGCGGGGATTCTCGAGCACTCGCTCGTGCAGCAGGTCGTGGGAGCGGCCGATCTCGACTATCTGAGAGGCGAAGTCCGGCAGGGCCGTCTGCTTCCGGCGGAGGTCGATTCCGCCACAGCGGCGGAGGTGGCGCAGACGGCGATCCGCCTGCTGGGAGAGGCCTGGAAGAACGGGGTCACTCTGGTTCCGGGCAGCCAGGCCGGCCGGGCCCTCCTCGTCCCGGGTCCCGCTCTTCACTTTGCGTTGCGACAGTGGGCTGGTGCAGGGATCCCTCCCGCCGCCGTTCTCGAAGCGGCAACCTCGAAAGCCGCAGCGGCATTGGGGGCCGGCGACCGGATCGGGCGCATTGCACCCGGCTACGATGCCGATCTGCTTCTGGTCAACGGCGATCCTACGACCGATCTGCGGGCCCTCGACCAGATCTCCACCGTCATCCTGAAAGGGGAGCGGATCGACCGCGCAGACCTGCTGGAAGTCTCCGGGGGTGAATAGCCCGACAGGCGCATCCGAAGCCCGCTGCTGCCGACCTCGGCGCGGAGCCCGGACTGGGGGGGGATTCTAGAGCTTCGTGATGTCCACATCGGTCTCCCAGTGCTGGTCGGATGCCAGCAGCTCGCCCCAGGTCATTTCCTTGTCCTCGTAGGCGGACTGCCGGCACAGGATCGCCGTCAGCGTGCTTTCGGCGCCCTGCTTGAGCTGGTTGTGAAAATTGCCGCTGTGGATGCTCTCGACAAAGGCTTTGACCTTCAGGGGTGTGGCATCGCCGAGGGGATCGACCTCGGGGCGCTTCTCACCGCTTGTGTCACCGGCGGCCGCCTCCCACGGGTTCTGTCCGCGGATCACGAGACCGCCGCTGTAGAAGGCCTCCGAAAACCCCTGGGGGCCGAAACAGCGCCATCCGACGCTGCCCCACTGGGGCAGGAACTGGGTGGATGCGAAACTGGCATGGACGTCGTTGGGGTAGAACAGAGTGACCGTGTACTGGTCCGATACGTCTCCGATGTCGGTCCTCACCTTGCGGGCGGCCGAGGCCTGGACGCGCAGGGGATGGGCGCCCAGAATCCAGTTGAAGGAGTCCAGGATGTGGATATTCTGCTCGACGATGATGTCGCCGCCCAGGACGCGATCGAACACCCAGTTGCGGATCTTTCGCTCGGCCGGTCTCATCGACGCGTCACCGCGCCGGGGTAAATCGCCGGCAAAGTAGAATCCATGCACCAGGGCAATGTCCCCGATCGCCCCCTCGTGCAGTCGCTGCGTCTGCTGCACGAACTGGCTGCCGTAGCGGATCTGGAACCCGACGTCGACCGAAACCTTGCCTGCCGCCTTCTCCGCCAGCGAAGCCACCTCCATGCAACCCCGGACATGGGTCGAGACCGGCTTCTCGAGGTAGATGTGGCGCCCGGCATCGAGCATGGCCTGCAGATGCTGGGGGTGAAAGTAGGGCGGAGTCGCGATGATGACGACGTCGCCTTTGGTGGCCGCGATCTGCTGAAAGGCGTCGGGACCCACAAAGCGCTTGTCGACCTTGCTTCGCCCCAACCCCTTCTGCAGGCCGTTGAACCGCTGCTCCGTCGCGTCGAGCTGATCCTGGAAGAGATCTCCCAGGGCCGCGACCTGAACGTTGGTGTTCTTGACGAAGTCTTCTGCCACGGCATTGCCGCGTCCCCCGCAGCCGAGCAGCGCGATATCCAACCTGGAGTTGGCGCTGCTTCCGAAAGCCGTCTCCGGTGAGACGAGAAGCAGCCCCCCCGTGAAGGCGGCGGAAGATTTCATGAACTCGCGACGACCGACTGGATTCGAAGACTTCGACATGGTCCCTCCTGAGAGCTGACGGCATGATACCAAGGGGAACGGGCGAGGGCTACTGGGGGAGATGGGTCGGCCCGGACGGTAAGGAACCCGTCTCTCTCAAAAATGTCGGCACTTTCTCGTCCCTGATGTGTTCGCGAGGCTGCAGGGGCTCGGACCGACAAGATGTCGGGTCGGGGTGAGCGGCAAGGCCTTTCGGGCTGCGGGATCTCTTGGTCCCCTACTGCCTTTCGCAAGGGTTCCAGGCATCCCATCGCCGCCCGGATCGTCCACTTCAACCTCTTCTCCTTCCGGGCAGGCCCCGCACGAGACGCACCGCTCCGGCCCAGGGATTCGTCCACGGGCCGACCAGGTAGGGTCGGTCCGGAATGGCGGACGGGGGCCGCAGGAGGCTCAACCTCCAGTAGTGAGCCAGCCGTCGTCCGGGGGAGACCAGCAGCAGGGAGGACAGAAGCAAGTGCAGGCGCTCGGAAAGCCAGGGCCGCCCGGAGCGAACACGAGATTCGAAACCGGCAGCGAAGGACCGGATGCTCCGCGAGGCAGGGACCCCCGCCTCCCAGGAGGTTCCAAAGAGCCGCCTCCCCAGTTCGGACGCTACCCGGATGAGGCGTCCGAACCCATGCCTGTCCGCGCGTTCGAGGACGTCCCGATAGGTCACGGCCAGCGACGGATCCTTCGCCGCGAGATGGAGATCGTAAAAGGGCAAGAGCGTGCAGTATCCGTGCTTGAGGCTGTGGATGAACAGGAACAGGAGTGCGTCGGCGTCGGAGAGACGAAGGAAGCCTTCCTTCCATGGCGCTGCTCCGGCCCAGAACGATTGAGGTGGCAACCGGTAGGGTTCCAGGCGGGACGTCAGGTTCAGGTGGAGATCGATGTGAAGACCGGGGGCCTCGCGGGGGGACAGTGTCACCGGAAGCTCCCAGCGGCGGAGCCCGGTCGGGCCAATTCCCTGGTACGGCCCGGCCGTTCTGACGAAGCCGGCCTCGTCCAGATGGGCCAGCAGAGGCGCGAAGGCTGCGTCTTCGACCAGAACGTCGAGGTCCCTGAAGGGTCGAGCCTCGGCGGGCCGGTACAGCCGCTCCGCCAGATAGGGTCCCTTGAGGAGAATCAGGGAGATACCGTGACCGTCGGCGATCGAAGCAACGCGCCCGGCCAGCATGAGATAGGCCCTTCGTTTGGCCGTCCAGGCCCAGAAGGCCTCGTCGAGTTCCTTCCCAAACTCCACTGGAGGCGGGCACTCCGGACGATCGACCGAGGGCCGCACGCAGAGGTAGCAGCATTCCGTGGGTCCGCGCCGCCTGCCCGAGCTCACTCCAGTCAAAATCCGGTCCCAGAGTGTCGCCTCCGGCCAGCAACCGGCACAGCGAATCGAAGCCGCGCTCCCTCGGGCGTGAATGTCTCACGCCGACAGTCTAGCCTCCAATCCAGCGAACGGGGAGTCGGTTCCTCGAATCAGGAGGGAAGTGAGGGAGACCATTCATGATCGGTCTCCGACCGGGGACCGACCCCTCGCCCAACTCGTACCGGCCAACTTCGCCGCCCGGGCCGGAAAAATGGAGGAGGCGTGGAAGATTGGGATTGACCGTCGAAAGCTGTTGTGTTACACAATCTTGCAGCGATTGGGACTTATGCAAGACGACAAAAGAGAGAGCAAAGACAGACGTCGGTTCCTGAAACGGCTCGCGATCGGCGCGGGGCTCACGGCTCCCGTACTGGTGACCCTGTCGGACCGGAAGGTGGTGGCTCAGTCCGGAGGACCCACTCCGACTGCATCCGCCACTCCTCCTCCATCGTAGCGCCGCGGGTCAGGATCGTACGACCGCTTCTTCGACATGACGATCGAGAAGGAGTCCGATTGGTCACCGTGCGTTCTGCCCGGCGTCGTCGATGAGGTTGTCGACGACCAGTTGGTCGTCTATGATCCGCGTGCGGACCGCGTTCACGTCCTGAATCTGGCTGCGGCTGCGGTGTTTGACCTGTGCGACGGCAAAACCCCTGTCCCCAGGATCATTGAGGAGTTGCGGGAAGCCGTGCCCGAGGGGGTTTTCGACTGCGACCATGAAGTCCCGAGGATCCTCGCTGAGATGCTGGACCAAGGTCTTCTTGAGTAGGCGGATTCGGGTCCGGACAAGCGATCCGCGGGCTGCGCAGATCCTCGACATACTCCTCAGCAATCTGCCCGACACCTCGGCCCAGGATTCCCTCGATTTCGACCTCGACGCACCGGGTCCGAACTGGCAGGTGAGACTCCCCGATGGATCCTGCCAGTCGTCCGCCTCTCTCCTGGATGCCTTTTACGCCGTCGAATCCTTCGTCTATGATTACGTTCTCCCAGGCGAGCAGTCCTGTCTGGTCGTGCACGGGGCGGCTCTACTGCACCGCCGAAGTGGATCCGTGCTGCTTCTCGCCGGTCCCAGTCATTGCGGCAAGAGCACGCTCTCGTTGACCCTCTTGTCGACCGGAGGCTTTCGGTATCTCTCGGAAGAAGCGGTGGGCATCGCTCTGAACGGGAGGATTCTCTCCTATCCGAAGCCTTTCCGGATCCGGCACGGAGGCGAGAGGATTCTGGCGGGACAGAGGGGCTGGAAGGTGCCGGGCGCGACGCAGTCGGGAATCCGCTATGTCGTGCCCCCTCCGCATCTCATCGGGTCTGCGTCCTGCGCCGGGAGACTCCGGTGTGCCATCTTCCCCGAGTTCGTCGCCGGCTCTCGCTGCTCGTCGACGCCGATGACTCGAGCGGACAGCATCGCCTGGCTGGCCACTTGCTCGACCAACCGACCGGGTTTCCTGGCCGCCCACCTGGGTCGCCTGCCCGATTTGTGGGGCGAGACGGAGGCCTGGAGATTGCGGTGGTCCGACCCGCTGGAGGCGGCCGGGCACATCCGTGTCCGCCTGGAAGAAGCGCTGGCCGGTGGTGCTGACCCGAAAGGAGCTCGGACCCGACTTCCTGGGGGATCCGCTTGAGCGCGGCCTCCTCGACCCCCATGGCGGCGCCGGCAATCTGGTATCTGGCCCTGCTCTGTTGTCAGATCGCGGTTTGGCCCCTCCTGTTCGGGTACTCCCGTCATTTGCCCGATCGGGGATACAGTGCGGGCCGGCTGGCGGGCCTGCTCCTGGCGGGCTGGATCTGCTGGACGGGATGGGCCTATGGGCTTTGGGGATTCGGCGCACGGTCGGCATGGTTCTGTCTCATTTTCGTCGCAGTCCTCTCCTGGTGCTGGGTCGCGGTCCTGCGTATCCGCACCCGATCGACGGCCGCCACGGAGCAGCAGAACGGAGAAGGCGAGGGGCCTCTTCGCTGGATACGTCGAAATCTCCTCCTGGTGACGACCGTGGAGGGCGTGTGCCTGCTGGGGTACCTCGCGCTGCTCGGTCTGCGGTCCGTCCTGCCCGTGGCCACCCACACCGAGCAACCGAGCGACCTGATGTTTCTGAGCAGCATCGCAGCGAGTTCCGTCTTTCCGCCGCACGACGCCTGGATGGCGGGCTTTCCCATCAGCTACTACTATTTCGGGTACTGGCTGCAGATCTTTGTCGGCAAGCTCGCGGGGGTCCCCCCGACGCTGGTCTATAACCTCGGTCTGGCCTCACTTTTCTCCCTGCTCTGCACCGCCTGTTTCGGGGTGGGCTACAACCTGGTGCGGGCAGGGAATCATCGGGGCTCTGCCGCCCGCTTGTCGACCCAGGGATCTCGGCGCGCTCTCTGGAGAGGACTCCTGGGCGGAGGTCTTGCGGTGGCGGTCGTCTGTCTGGCCGGAAATCTCCGCACCCTCTATGATCTGGTCCGTTACGCCGGCTCGCGGGCCGATTGGTGGTGGCTGAGCAGCCGGGCTATTCGCGACCTTGATCTTTCGGGACGCTCGCTCCCCGCCATCACCGAATTCCCGGCCTTCAGCTTCGTGCTCGGCGACAACCATCCGCACGTTCAGTCGTTGCCTTTTCTGGTCCTGCTGGCCCTGGTCCTCCTCAACCGTCTCCTCGGAGAACGCGCGACCCGGCTGCAGGCAGGCCCCTTTCGGCAGTTCCCGGCTGCCCGGCGAGCCGGGGAGGTGTTGGTTCCGGGATTCCTGCTCGGTGCGGTGGCAATCACCAGCAGTTGGGACCTTCTGGCCGGCCTCCTCTTGGTGGGGGGTGCGGCCTGGTCGATTCACTTCCGCCCGGCTTCCGGCGAAGCGACGGATCGGCGGAGGATGGGGTCGGCCCTCGTCCTGGCGGCGCTCGAGCTGACTCTGGTGGCAGCTGTGGCGATCGTCGCCGCTGCCCCGGGCCTGCTGCAGTTGGATGCTCCGGTTCGGGGGTTCCTGCCGAATCTCTTCTTCCCCACGAGGCTCGCCGACTTCATCGCGGCTTCGGGCGTGGCGTGGCTCGGACTGCTCCTGTTCGCACTCCGATTGGATCCGCTTCAGGGCGTCCGCGCACGGATCCGGTCTCTCGTCCTGATCGGCTCGATGATCCCTCTTGGTCTCGGCGGAGCGCTCTTGTGGTCGGGGACCAGCCAGCGGGTCGGACGGTGGGTCGCCGGCCTGGGCGGGACACCGGGAGAAGTCTGGAGCGAGAGCCTGAAGCGCTGGGGGATGGAGCCCTTCGTCGCACTGGGACTCGTGGTGCTGATTTGGCTCGCGCTGCAAACGTACATCCGCCTGTCGGGGACGCCTCCGCTCAACTCGAGACGGGACGGGGAAGCGGCGGGGCCGGCGGAGCGTTTCGTGACACTCCTGTGTCTCTCGGGCTTCGTCCTGCTTCTGGTGCCCGAGGTTCTCTTTGTCCACGACTCCTTCGGAAGCCGTGTGAACACCGTTTTCAAGCTCCACTATTCGGCTTGGCTCCTGCTCGGACTGGCCGGGGCCTACGGTCTTTCTGTGAGGGCTCCGGGTCGGTCCCACCACGGAGTCCGGCGGGCGGCGCTCGGGATTCTGGCAGCGACTCTCCTTTATCCGGCATCCGCTTCCATCTCGCTTCTCAGCCAGAACCGCTGGCGCGTTCACGACCTCGATGCTCTGGCGGCAATCCGGGACGTGGAGCCCGACCATTTCTCGCTGTTCAGCTGGATCGAAGCGCACCTGCCGCAGGGAGCGATCGTGCTGCAAGCACCGGGTCACCGGGAGGATCCGGGGTCGAGTCGGATCAGCGTCCTGACCGGACACCCCACCCCGGTGGGCTGGATCGACCATGAGCGCCAGTGGCGCACGAAGGACGCGACGGCGGAACTCGAGAGACGAGTTTCGCTCGCTGTCGCGGTCTACACGGCAACCAACCGTTCCGAGCTCGAGCGGTCCCTCGGCTTGTTGGGGGTCCGCTACGTCCTCGTCGGGGATCGAGAGCGCCGGCGGTTCGGGATCCCGGCGGAGTCCTCGATCTTCGACGGCAGCTGTCGATGTCTGTATTCCAGTGGCCCCTTTAGAATCTACGATTGCGCCGGGCACCCCGGCCAACTGGAGGAGGTCCGCCGGTGACGCGGTGGCGTCGGTTCTCGAGGTTCGGCAACTGGCAGACGGTCGCCTGGGTCGCACTGGGTGTGGTCGCCGGGGCCGTGCGTCTGGTTGGTCTCGGGAACCGCCCCCTGAGCTTCGACGAAGGGGTCCATGCCTTCTACTCCTGGCGGCTGGCCGAACTGGGCGCCTACTTCCACACGCCGGTCACCCATGGACCGGTTCTCTTCTATCTCGATGCGCTCGTGTTTCTGTTTGCAGGAGCCTCCGATTTTTCCGCGCGACTGATGCCCGCCCTGGCCGGGCTGGGGTTGGTGCTGCTCCCTTTACTGTTCCGGCGCTGGTTAGGGCCGGCGGTCCCCCTGGCCGTGGGTGTTCTCCTGGCGTTCAGTCCTCTGGTTCTCTTCTATAGTCGCTATCTGCGCAACGATATCTACTTCGGTCTGCTGTGCACCGTCTGGATCTGGGCCGTCTTTCGCTACTTCGAGAGACGGTCTCCGGCCGATCTCTACCTGCTGACGATCGTTTCCAGTTTGGCCGTCGCCACCAAGGAGATCGCCTTCATCTTCGCCGCGACCCTGACCCTCTGGCTGGCCGCGAAGGCCGTGCACAGAAGGCCGGGGCGGGTCCGCGCAGCGGATCTGACGATGCTGCATGGCACCCTCTTCCTGCCCTTCGCCGTGCCCCTTTCGCTGGCGGTGACAGCGCCGCCCCTGTTCGATTCCGTGCGTGCGGTTCCCGCCGCCGCCGCCGTCGCCGTGGCCCTCGGAGGCGCACTGGCCGCGGGATTGGCCTTTCTCTGGTCGCGGCTGGGCGTCCCCGGGTCGACTCTGCCCTTCCCCTTCTGGGTCCGACTGGCTGCCCTCGGATGGGGCATCGAGGCGGTCTATTTCTCGACCTTCCTGAAGAACCCGGCCGGTCTCGTCACGGGTTTCTTCGGCAGCGTCGCCTACTGGCTCACCCAGCAGCCGGTGTCACGGGGGGGACAGCCCTGGTTCTACTATCCCCTGCTGCTCATACTCTACGAGTTCTTCCCCCTCTTGCTGGCCCTGGTCTCCGTCGTCTTCCGGCTCCGTCTCCGCTTGGCTCGCAGGGAGACCGGTCGATTGCGCCGTGTCCCGCCTTTGGGCGATCGGTTCCGGGAGTTTTGTCTCTATTGGGCGGGCGCTTCCCTGGTCGCCTACACCCTGGCGGGTGAAAAGATGCCGTGGCTGGCGGTTCACCTGGTTCTTCCGCTGGTCTGGCTGTCGGGAGACGGGCTCTGTCGTCTGCTGGCCCTACTGCGGCGACCCGGCTTTCTCCATGTGGGTCTGCCGACCCTCTCCCTCCGACTGGCTTCCGTGCTGATCGTCGTCTCGGGAGCGACCCTCTGGTTGCGAGCCGGCTGGATGTTGAATTTCGTGCATCCCGAATCCCCCTCCGAACTGGCCGTCTATGCCCATGGGGATCCCGAAATCGGATCCCTCATCGAACGGTTCGAATCGTTCGCGCCGTCGGCCGGCGTGCGGGTGATGAGGGACGTCGCCTGGCCGGCTCGCTGGTATCTGCGCCGCCAAGGGGATGTCGCCGAGGTGAATTCGCTGGAGGAGGCCCTGCATGACCGGCCCCGATTCATCCTGACGAGGGCTCCGTTGACACCGGAAGAGCGGCAGCTCCTGCCGCAGGGCTCCGCTTTGCGGGAGTACCCGTATCTCTGCTGGCCGGACGAGGGATACAAGCGGATCACGGTGGAGGCTCTCTTGGGAAAGCCGCTCAACTGGCCTTCTCTCAACAGTTACTGGAAGGCCTTCAGCAATCGCGATTTCCGTGGAGTTCCCGGTTTCCTGGGGCCTTCCCGACAGGAGGTGACTCTGGTGGAACTGCCTTCCGCGAAGGTGGCCTCGTCGGATCGCGCGGACGAGGACGGACCGTGAAGCGCACGGCCTGGGTCCCCATCGCTGCGGTCGCCTGCCTGATCCTCACCCGGATCTTTCCGACGTCGTCTGTGGAGACGGCGGTGGTCCCGGCTCTGTTGGGCCGATCCCTCGGGCTGCTCGCATGGTGCCTGACGCTGGCCGCCCTGGGCTGGATTACTTTTCCCCTCGTTCGGGGTGTCCTGCGCCGGTTGCCGGACGAGGGATGGTTCCTGGCCCGATGGGCCGGCCTGTTTCTGGTCGGGTGGGGAGCGTGGTTGCTGTCGAGTCTGCGCCTCGTGGCCTTCTGGCCCTGGGGTGTGAGTCTTTCTGCCGCCATTCTGGCCGGCCTGGCCTGGTTGCACTCGAACCGATCCTCCGCAGAGAGGAATTCGCGGGCGGAGGGGGGCGAGGCGGCGGCGGCGCGAATCTGGAGACTGGGTGGAGAACTGCTGTTCTGGGGCGTCTTCGCGGCACTGGTGCTTGTGCGTTACCTCAACCCGGATCTCCTGCATCCCACGACCGGCGGCGAGAAGCCCATGGAGCTGGCCATTCTCAACAGCCTCCTGAGAGCGCCCTTCTTTCCTCCGGAAGATCCCTGGCTGGCAGGTCATGCGCTGAACTACTACTACTTCGGATTCGTGCCCGTCGCCCTGTTGGTCCGATTGACGGGCCTGCCCGTATCGACCGGCTTCAATCTGGCCGTGCCCACAGTCGGGGCGCTGTCGGCCGTCGGCGCCCTTTTGGTGGTGGGCTTCCTGGTTCGGCCCTCGACGGCGCGAGAGGCGGACCGCCGTCAGTCGTCGCCGTTCCGCAAGTTCCGGCGCGCACTCTGGGGACCCCTTCTGCTGCTGGGCATGGGCAATCTCGTGGAGCCGAAGCTCCTGGCTTCCGGCTTTCGGCGTCTGGCCGCCGCAGGGACCGGGCCGCTGTTTTCCGTGCTCGCGCCGCTCGAGGAAGCGGCGCGAGGTTGCTTCGAGTGGCTGGTGCGTGGCGCCGCCTGGCCCTACGCAACGGCCTCACTCTACTGGAACGCGACCCGGTCCATTCCCCACCCTCCCGCCGAGGCGGCCCCCATTTCGGAGTTTCCGCTCTTCACCCTCCTGTTCGCGGATCTGCATCCCCACCTGATCGCGTTGCCGGCGATTCTCTTTCTCGTCCTGGTCCTGCTGGCGACGGCCCGCCGGGAGTCCGGGCAGCACCCGGACCGGGGCGGGTACGTTCTGACCGGCCTCGTCGCCGGAACGGTGGTGCTGATCAATCCCTGGGACCTGCCTCTGGTCGCCCTCCTGATGGTCGTCGGGCCTTTCGCATGGTCGGGCTGGAAGCGGTGGCGGACGGATCTGCTCGGAATCGTCGCCACAGCATCGGTTGCCGCGGTCGTCCTGCTGCCCTTTCTCGCCACCTACGCGGCCCCCGTTGGCGGCGTCCGGCTCTGGCGCGGCGGCTGGACCCCACTGTCGGCCTTTCTCTGGATTCACGGCCTGTTCGTTCTGGTCATCATCTGGTGGCTGTCGGATCGCCTGCCCCGGGTGTGGCGGCGCAGCAGAGCGGCCTCTTGGGAAGCGAGGGCCTGGCCCTGGGCATGGCTGGCCGCGTCCGTGTCATTGGCACTCTTCAGCCGCTGGGGATGGATTCCGGGGACGACGGTGGTGTTGCTCCCGCTCGCAGCGGCCCTGCTGCTCCTCATCTTCCGCACCCCCTCGGCGCGCGATCGGACCATCAGCGGTCTCCTGCTCGTCGGATGCATTCTCGCTCTGGTTCCCGAGGCTCTGGCCCTGCAGGGGGATGTGGGCCGGATGAACCTGCTCTTCAAGCTTTACTTCGAGATCTGGTGGCTCTGGAGCCTCGGTGCCGCGGCCTGCGTGAGTCTGCTGCTCCGCAGAGTTTCGGAGCCGGCAGCCCAGGGAAGCGGAGCGGGTCGAGGCTGGAGAGTCGCCCTCTACTGTCTGCTGGCGGCCTCTCTCGTCTATCCTCCGCTGGCCGCGCGAGCCCGAGTCCTCGATCGGATCGACGGAGCCGCCGGCTGGGGGCTCGATGGGTACGCCACCCTCAGCCGCGCCCGCTATCCGTTGGATGGGGACGAGGTGAGCCTGGGGGCCGACTTTCAGGCGGTCGGCTGGCTGCAGAAGGAGGTCGCGGGTCGTCCGGTCGTGGCAGAGGCCGTGACCGATGACTACGGTCTGGGGGGACGCATCAGTTCGGCCACCGGGCTGCCCACGGTCCTCGGCTGGCCGGGGCACGAGTTGCAGCAGCGCCAGTCGCAGAACGTACGCGACGAGCTGAATCAGCGCCGGCAGGATGTCCGGAGGATCTATTCGGAGACGTCGAGTAAGGAGATCCTTCCGCTGCTCAGGCGATACGGAGTGAGTTATGTGGTGGTGGGTGCGCTGGAGAGAACGGTGTACGGGGAGGCCGGCCTGGAGAAATTCCGCAGCGATTCGGGCATCTACTGGGATCCTGTTTTCGAGGTCGGCGGTTTCGTCCTCTATCGGGTGCGCGAGGCGGAAGGGCCGGTTCGGGGCGACATCCTCCCATGACCTGCTCCAGGGGAGGCTTCCGACCCGGGCCCGGGGAGAACACGCGTCATCGCTGGCGGGCCCGTCGGGCCACCGTCCACATCTCTCCGAACACAGAGAGGAGTGTCCAGATTTTCGCGGGAGGCGCGCCGATTCCGCCCGACAGCCCGTGACGCTGCCAGATCACCGGAACCTCCCGCACGCGCCATCGACCCCGCACGGCGAGTCCGGTCAAGTGGATATTGGGCGCGAACGCGTCACCCGGGATGTACCTCAGGGAGTCGCGAAGGAAATCCCCCCGCATCAGGCGAAACGGCGAATTCACGTCACGGACACCACCTCCAAACAGGATTCGGACAGCCAGCCGGGCTCCCTTCGAGATCAACCTCCGACCGAAACCCTGCTTTCGGCCCACGCGCCGCCCGATCACGAAGTCGAAGCGCTCGCGCAGAGGCCACAGCTGATCGAATTCACCTGCCGGCACCTCGTCGTCCGAGTCGGTCTGAAAAACCCACTCCCCCGATGCCGCATCGTAGCCCTCCCGGATGCTTGGGCCGTGCCCCCGGTTTGGCTGGTGGACGATCCGCATTTCGGCGCACTCCCGAGCACACTCTTCCAGGAGTTCGCCGCTACCGTCGGTCGATCCGTCGTCGTAGACGAGGAACTCAAAAGGGATCTGCAGGCCGCGTAGGACTCGGATCCAGTCACTCAGGGTGTCACTCAGGTAGAAAGCCTCGTTATGCACCGGCATGACGACGGAGAGAGTCGGCCGTCGGCCGGCGAGCCCTGCCTGCTGCATTTCCCGCGAGTCGTCCTGTGGCATGCCCATGGCGTGCTCCTTGCCAATCTCCGGTCCCTCCCGTCCAGCCACGAGTTCCTTCTCGCGGCCCACCGTCTCCGACCGGCCTCAGTGACGGTTGGCGCCCCGGTCCATGATGCGCACTTCGATGTTCGGTCCGGGACGCTCGACCTTCTCTAATTCTGTAAGCGGGACGAACCAGGCGTCAATCCAATCCCAGGCGGCCTTCTCCGCTCCCGTGCAGGATGTGAAGCTGCTGCTCTCCAGCACGGTGCCCTGCCACCTTTCGAGTTCATCGACAGGAGTCCGTCCCATGCGAAGCGGGTGGTCGCAGGTGACCAGGGCCACGACCCGGTCGGGAGGGTCTTCCGGGTCGGGAAAGCGGAACAGTTGCCAGCCGCCGGCGCTCCTCCGCGGATCGGCCAGTTGATCGAGGTAGAGTCGAGAGATGAACCGCCCGGCCGCGACCCCGTATCTGCGGGCGACATACTGAGTCCGTCGGATCAGAGAGTCCCGATGCTCGTAGACCTGGGGCTCCGCCTCGGGAGGGCAGAGGACGACGACGGGTACCTCCTGAGGAACGTGTGCCTCGATCCAGTCACCGGCCAGGTTGCGCGTGTCGGCCTCCGCGAGGACGGCGTCCACCTGGACGGAGCGGTACAGGGTGGTGGAGAGGCAGAACAGGAGCAGGAAACCGGCGGCGACCCGGACGGCAACCGGCCAGGATCTCTCCATGAGTCTCCCCAATCCCAGGCCTGCGAAGACTGCAATGAGCGGCAGAATCGGCAGCAGGTAACGATAAGGGACCAGGTGGCGGAAGGGAATCAATGCCAGGATGTGCAGGCCGAGGTAACCTGCCAGCAGGATGGTCGCGGAACGGATTCGACGTTCCGCCCGCAGACCGAACCACGCGCCGAGCCCGCAAAGGACCACGCCTGCCAGACCGCCCGGACCGAACCGCAACGGACGCAGCACCTGCAGGATCGCCTCGCGAAGAGTCCATGGGGGATCTCCCGGCTGCCAGAGGTAGAAGATCCTGAGAATGTCCAGCAAATCGTGGAATGCCGTGCGCAGATTGGGGATCACGTAGGGGTTGAGCGCCAGAAAAAGGGCGGCCGGGAGCAGCGTGACAGCTGCAATTCCCTTCAGTAGCGGGGCTCTCTCCGAACCCCGCTTCCGGAGCAGGACGGCGGCCACGAGACGCGGCCCGAGCAGAAAGGCGGTGTACTTGCTCGCAGCCGCAAGTCCAAACCAGGCGCCCATCTGAACCGGGCTGCGAGAGGAGGATTCGTCCCGCTGGACGTAGCCGATGCCCGCCAGAAGTGAAAGGCTCAGAAAGAGGACCATGACGTTGTCCGTGACTCCGAAGTGGGCGTCCCGGACAGCCAGGGGAGCCACCGCATACAAGAAGGCCGCTGCGAGCGCCGCGGCGCGGCTGCCGGACAGGCGCTGACCCAGCTTGAAGACCACGTACACCGTCGCCGTCCCCGCGATGACCGAGATCCAGCGGATAGCCAGAAAGTAAGCCGACGGAGCCGCTGCAAAATCGGCCAGCATTCCGTCGCCCGACGCCAAACCCAGGGACTGCCACACCTGGAACAGGATCTTGAACAGAACTCCCGCAAAGTCGATTACCAGCGCGGGATAGACGTAGAACAGCGGGTCGCCCCAGCGTTCGAAAAAGTGCAGACCGGGTTCGATGAGGAGACTCTCGTCGGGCCGGATGTAGAGGTTCGATTCGATGGGAAGGCCGAAGCCGATCCCCCAGATTCGGAGCACGGCTCCGACCAGGACGATCCCGAGGACTGCGAGATCGACGGTTCGAAAATCTCTCCGGTTCCCCATCACCCTCCCCGCAATGTCGTGGGCAACATGCGACTTCCCGGGCATTCTAGTCGAGGGAGGAGAGAAAGCGAAGAGTCGATTCTGGCGCACCCACTCGCTCGAGACCTTCGTTGGCAATCGCGGCAGGTGAAGTCGGCCCCGGCGGGCCCACCGAAGATGTCGTCGCCAATGCCCGCCAAGAACCGCAACCCTCGAAACTCGAAACTGGGAACTGGGAACTGGGAACTCGGAACTCGTCAGGGTTCGTTCCCCCAAAGCTTGGGTTCGTTGCCGTGCTGCCTGCGCCAGGCGTCGCGCCAGCGATGAATGTCGACGACCCCGATGAAAGGTTTGGGAGCCCTGTCTTCTTTGCTGGCAAGCGGTGGGAAATGCTTGTGCGGGTCCTTCTGATACCAGTAAGCGACCGAGGCCAGATCCAGAGTGAGATTGTTGTTGTGTCCGTGCTCGATGGTGAACCGGAGCGAACGCGAGAAGACGATGGGGTCGGAGATGTTGAACCGGTAGACGTGGGTGCGGCCGAGCCAGCCGAGATCGTCGTTGACCCGCGCGTATCCATAGTACGGATGGGAGTAAAGCGTGTTGGGAGACCAGGACGTGTTGAAATAGTCCTCGGTGCCCGTACCGTGCAGCGACGGCGGCCAGGACTCACCATCGATGAAGACCATGTCGTCTCCCTCGCCGTACCACATCGGCGAGGGCGAGTGGACGTAGTAGTTCACTCCCACGAAGCGCCCTTTGCCCTCGATGTCGGCGATCAGATAGTTGCCGTCTCCCGTGGTGTTCTTGCCCTGCGGACCGAGGACCGACCATTCGTTCTCTCCTTCCGGGAGTGCCTCCGTGAGCTCGTGGTGGTACCAGGCGTGGAAGCGGCCGAAGTCGTCGGGGAGCCTCTCGAGTTGGAGGTAGTCCACATAGTAGTAGAAAGCGTCGATGTCTCGGCCGGTCTGATTCTCGACCTCGATCCTGGCACCGTCGGCAAAGGGCATGGCGAAGTAGCTGACCATGGCGCGCCCGTCGCGGGGCCCGGCCGCCAGGGGCAGCGAGGCGAAGTTGTAGCTCTCGTTCCAGCCCTGTCCGAAGAACGGCCCGATCGGGCTTTCGACACAGGGCTCCGCACTCTTGTCCCAGTACATTCGGAGGATGACGTCATTGCGACTGACCTCGGGTGGCGGAGGCGCGATGGTGATCCAGATGTGATTGATGATCCCTGCACCGTCGACCTCGAAGAGGGTCCGTCGCTCGCCGTTCGGAATGTGTTCGAAGCGGTCATTGTTACCGCCCGATCGATCGTAGCTGCTGACGCGCCGACTTCGCCCCGTGTCGGTGACTTTGGCCAGATCCATCAGATCGACGCCGGGAACCTGAGCCCATGCGAGGGCGGCGCAGAAGGCGAAGACTGCCAGACCGATGATTCGCTGTCTCATATTCATCCTCCTCCTGTCCAAGGGTAATCCCAATTCACTCGAAAGCGTAGTTATGACAGCGATCACACGGCGGCATGGTACACTCGAAACTCCATGGACTCCGGGTTTGTGGAGATCAGTTGATGGAAGACTCGAAGCCTGCAGGCCTGGGTGGCCACATCCATGGGATTGAAGTCCGGGCGGTTTTTTTCGACCTGGACGGCACCCTTCTCGACTCCGAGGTTCTGTACGTCGACGCTGTTCAGTTGGCTCTGGCGCGCGAAGGGTACTGGCTCACCCCCTCGAAGTGCCAGGAGCTGGTGTATGGCCGCGGATGGACGGATATCTACAACGACGTGCGCGCGACGTATCCGGCCGCCTACGAACACATCGAGGACATGGAGGTGGCGGTCCGGGAGGTATTTCTGGAGCTGCAGCAATCTCGCGACATCATCATCAAGAGCTCCGTGGAACTCCTGCGCGGCCTCGCCGAGAATTACCCTGTGGCCGTGGTCTCGGGCTCACCTCGGAAAGACGTCGCCCGCGGCATCGAATCCCTGCAAATCGGCTCGCTTCTGCAGTTCTTTCTGGGCGCCGAGGACTACCACCCCGGCAAGCCCGATCCGATCTGCTATCTGACGGCCGCGGCGCGGATGGGGGTGCTGCCGGAGACCTGTCTTGTCTTCGAAGACTCCGCTGCGGGTGTCACCTCTGCCAAGGTGGCGAACATGTACTGCGTGGGGCTGCAACGTCCCGGCCGGCCCGATCAGGATCTGCATCTCGCCGATGCGGTCTATGGGGACCTGTCGGAGTTCGAGATACGGGAGTTCTTCCGCGGTCTGGCGGAACGAAAGACCGGATGAGCCGGGCGCTCACTCGCCCAGTATCGCCTTCAGCTGTTGCGTCCGCTGATTGACCTGTGCCAGCGAGAGATCCTTGAAGCGCTCGGGCAGGAAGCGGGTGTCGGTACACTCCTTGACTGCCAGCAGATCCATCAGCTCCAGCCTTTCCACATGGGCCGAGGGCCGAAAATCGCGGACGACCGACCGGATGACGTCGGGCAGCGATCGACGACCGTCCCCGTCGGGCTGGGTGCTGTAGGCGCGCAGGCTGCGCACGAGGATGCCTTCCATCTCGTTGCCGCCCAGGTTGTCGTCGTCGGGAAGCTCGGGGATTTCCACCGCCGCGATCTCGAGTCCCACCTTGTGCGCCATGGCGCGGAACAGAGCCTGGCGGCTCTCGCGGTCTCCGGGGGGGAACAGGGGGATGTGGACATCCAGTCGGCCCTGCCGCTTCAGATCCACCTCCAGCAAGTCGGGGCGGCTGGTCGCCAGGATCCAGATGATCCGGCCTCGGTTGTTGGTATCGCTCATCTCGCGGGCCAGCATCCCGTAGATGCGGCCGGACAGACCGGAATCGCCGGTTCCGCTTTCCCGTTGGCCGGTCATCTGATCGGCCTCGTCGATGAAGACGATCACCTGGCCGAGAGCGTGGAGAATGTTGAAGATCCGCTCCAGGTTCCCCTCGGTCGCGCCGACCCATTTCTCGCGGAAGTTCTTCAGTTCGACGACGGGTATCCCGATCTCTCCCGCCAGACACTCCACCAGGTAGGTCTTGCCGGTTCCGATCCGCCCGCAGAGCAGGTAGCCCATCGGAATGGCCTGCCGCCGACCCTGACGCAGGAGTTCGGCGTCTTCCCGCAGCCAGGCCTTCGCCTCACCGTGGCCGGCGACGTCGTCCAGCGTCCGATTCGACTCGATGAATTCAATCCTGCCGAAGGCCTCTTTTTCGATCAGTTCCTTTTTGACCTGGGTCAGATAGCGAAGCGTGATCCGGTCGCCCTGCTCGAGTGCCCGAAGCAGGAAGTTGCGGATATTGACCCGGGAGAGCCCCACCAGCTTTTCGGCCAGCTGGGAACGGTCGACTTCGCATTTGGAATCGAAATCCACTCGGTCCGCCACCACGTGTGCGACGTAGGCCAGGACTTCGGCGGCGGACGGAAGCTCGATTTTGATCTTGGCACTGTACGGGTTTTCGACGAAGGTCTGATTGAGGTCCGTGAGATTCTCGGTCACGATGACGGTGGCAAGGCGCGTGGAGGTCAGAGTGGGATCGTTGGACCAGTCCAGAAGCTGGATCAGATTCTGGCTCACCTCTCCCATCAGATAGAGGGGATCTCCGCGGGGCACGATGAACTCCGCATAATCGATGAGCACGGCGACTCCGAGCGACCCGGTTGACTCCGCCCCGGCCTCCTCACGGCGCCAGTTCCGACTCCCTCTGAGAAACCGATTGATCAGCTCGAGTGCGCGCTTGGGATCGCGGGGCAGGAGGTTGCCGAGATCGAGAGAGGTCAGGCGGTCCGGCCCGCTGTCAGGCAGGCCGGCCCAGGCCGTGCCCTGGAAGGAATCGAAGGCCTTCAGGAACCGGTGAAAGAGATCTCCCCCTTTGGGGACCCGGATGCCGCGCCCCCGATCATAGTGGATCACCACGTCGAAGGGAGAGAACATGACATCGGTCAGATACTCCCGCAGCGACAGGAAGCGGGTGCCGTCTTCGACATCGGGGGCTTCCACGAGATCGAAGACGCTTCCGTGGAGGATGAACTGGCTGTTTGAGCCCGAGCGGTAGAGCTCACGCATCACCTCGGCCCAGGGTGGCAATGGGACCATTCCTACTCCCTTTCGGTTTGTCTTTCGGGAAGGGCCGGAGGCGCTTCCTCTGTGGGCATCTCGGGCAGACTGGTCAGGGCCGCGTCCATGTCGTCGCCGGCCAGGGAATGAATGAAGTCGCTGTGCTGGTCAATCCACTGAGAGGTCTCCGACATGGTGGCCGTCACCGCATCGAGCCGGGAGGAAAGGAATTCCGGTTTGCCGCCGACAGCCGACTCCTCCCGGATCAGTTCCACTTGGCCCTCGATTCGCTCGAGCTCGGCATCAATGACCTTGAGGCTCTCCGTTGCCCGATCGAGATTCTCGAGACGGCGCCGGTGAATGTCCAGGGTTCCCTCCAGCGATCGGCGCAATGCGCTGCCGGGCTCGGTCTTTTCGAGTCGTTCCTGCAGCCTGTCCAGTTCGCCTTCGAGCTGGGCCCGATCGAGCCCCGGTACGTTGGCCGCGATCACCTCGCGCGCCGTCAGCAGGCGCAGGAAAATCGACAGCAGCTGGTTCAAGTTCTGATTGCGGATATCCCGAAGGTTCTCCAGTCCGTCGGAATGCAGCGCATCGGAGATGCCAAGTGTCCGGCGACACTGTTCCAGCAGCCGGCGGAATCGCTCCTGGCTCGCCGGAGTCAAGCGCTGGACGGCGACGTGAAGCTTCTCGCGCCAATCGTCCTGCGCCTGGAGCAGACGCGCGCCCTCGATAACCTTTTGAAAGCGCGGACTGGTTGCCGCCAGGACGAGAAAGGCGATCTCGCCGGCGGCTCCGAGGAACCAAAAGCCGGGATTGGCGAGCCCCAGCACGGCGAACAGGCCCAGTCCCATCTTGTTGGCCGGCAGTCCCCCCAGGGCCGGCATCTTCACCCGATAGTGAAAGGCCTCCCGGACATACTCCCAAAAGGTCAGAGACTGCACCTCAATCGGCTCCTGCCTCGATCGATCGGAAGGCGTCGGTCACCTCCTCGACCGCCCGCTTGAAGGTCGGATCCTGCTGGACCACAAGGGGATCGCTGTCGCGGGTGGGCGGAACGATATCGTCGAACACGGCAGCGACTCTTCCGGGCCCGCTGGCCATGATCCACACCCGGTCCCCCAGATAGACCGCCTCCATGATCGAATGGGTGACCAGGAAGACGGTCGCTTCGACCTCGTGCCAGAGGGCCGTGATCAGACGCTGCATCTCGTAGCGCGTCGGCTCGTCCAGAGCGGAAAAGGGCTCGTCCATCAGGATGATGTGAGGCCGGACCACCAGAGTGCGGGCCAGCGCCACCCGTTGCTGCTGGCCTCCCGACAGCTGCTGGGGATACATGCCCTCGTGGCCGTGGAGGCCGAGCCGCCCCAGCCATTCCCGTGCCGTCGCGTTCATCTCTGATCGGCTGAGGCCCAGTTCGTTCCGGTTGATCTCGAGACCGAAGGTGACATTGCGCAGCACCGTCCGGTTCGGGAAGGAGCTGTATTTCTGGAAGACCATTCCACGGTCACGCCCCGGTCCTTCCACCGGCCGCCCGCGGACCAGCACCTCTCCCTGCGTGGGAGGATAGACATCCGAGAAACCCTGGATCAGATTCAGGATCGTCGATTTCCCGCATCCCGAGGGTCCGATGATCGCGATGAATTCGCCGCAACCCGGTCGATCCTCGACCGTGAAGCTGACGTCCTTCAGGGCCGTGAAGGCCTGCGGCGTCCCGGGGTTGAAGGTCTTTTCCACGTTTCGGAATTCGACGACGGGCGATCGGCGGTCATTCTGTCCGACGGGTGCCCCCTGCAAACCTGCGGACTGGCTGTTCATGCGCGTCGCTCCCGATAGGGGAAGAGCCTCCGGCCGAGCCAGACCCAGAGACGATCAGTGATGAAGGCCATGAGGACGATAACCAGCAGGACCAGGTAAATGTGCTCCCGAGGTCCCCGGCGCTGGGAGATGATGATGATTCCTCCGAGGCCACGACCGATATCGACCATTTCGGCCAGGATGATGTAGCTCCAGCCAATCCCGAAGCCCAGCCGAAAAGACTCGTAGATATCCGCCCAGGAGATGCCCAGGAGCACTTTCGTAACGACCTGGAGCTTGTTGGCGCCCAACGTATAGGCGGTCTTCAGGTAGACATCATCGACATCGTCCACCGCCTGGACGACCAGGGGGAGCAGGTAGATCACGAAGGCCAGTGCAAGGAAGGCAACCTTTTGCCCCTCTCCGGTCCCGAACAGGCTGAGGGTCAGGGGCACCAGCGCCGGAATCGGAAGATACGCCGCGAAGACCGACAGCGGGTTGAACATCGCCTTGATCTTCGAGAAGGACCCCATCAGGACTCCCAGGGGAAAGGCGATGGCGACGCCGACAACGAAGCCGCCTACGACCCGTCCGAGCGAAACGAAGGCGTTCCGCGTCAGGGCACGGTCGAACCAGAGCGAGCGGGCCGAATGCACCACCTCCAGCGGACTGGGCAGGATCGTGGGCGAGATCATCCGATCCTCCGCTCTCGGCCCCGCTGTGACGAACCACCAGAGGGCCAGGATGAACAGGATCGGAAGCATTCCCAACAACCACCGCTGCCAGGCCGGCACCGACTCCCGGATCTGGAGAAGGGTCCCCAGCAGCCGGCCGTAGGTGGATCCGCTGCTGCCGGTCTTCTTCATGCCGGAGGGAAGATCCGGCTCTACCAGTTGCGATTCTCCTTTAACCTGCTGCTCCAGCATGCTCGGATCTCACTGCTGTTCGGGAGGGTACACCGAGATCTCGACCCGCCGGTTCAAAGCGTTGTTGTTGGGGTCATCGGGATCCGCCGGCTCGTTCCAGCCTTTGCCTTCGACGACGAACTTGTTGGGATCGAAGCCGAATTTCTTGACCAGTGCGGTCTTGACCGAATTGGCCCGGTCCATGGAGAGAGTGCGGACGTCTTCGAAGCGGACGCCGCTGCCACGCATGGAGGCATCGGTGTGTCCCACAACGGCGATCACCGCCCGCTCGTACTGTCCCGCCAGCCGGCCGACTTTCTCGAGCGTTCCTTCGACGCTCGGATCGTACAGCGTGTTCTTGATCGGTCTTCCCGTCTCATCGTGCTGAGGCTCGTAGATATTGGCGGAGTTGGGATAGAAGTTGATGCGGATGGTCTGGGTCAGGATCGGCGCCTCGGCCTGGACGCGCGAATAGGACGTGGGTACGAACTGGGAGCGATACTCGTCCTTCTGGTTGGCAAATGTGCCCGCCGAATCCAGTTTCTTGACCACGCTGAAATCCATCACTTCGTCGAACCGTACGGGCGTATCGATCAGTCCCAGTTCCCGGTACACGAAGGTGATGTTCTTCCAGGTGCGCTCGAAGTTCGCCGCTTCATTCTGGTTCAGAAAGAAGGCCTTGTTCTCAGCGAAGTTGGTCGAGTGGGCGTCGGCCGACATGCCCTGGACCTCGTCGACCGCCATCCCGTACCCTTCGGCCATCCACTGGAAAGCCCGGGCCTTGAAGGTGTCGTCCTTCAGCTGGTCCATCGCCTTGAAGACTCCGGAGACCAGGCCCTCGATGATTTCGGGATGGTCCTTGGCGAAATCCGCGCGGGCCGCCCAGACATCGGCGATCAGCTTGTTCGCTTCCGAGGTCGTGGTGAGGATCCGGGTGCCCGGGACTTTGTCGGGGATGTTGTAGATGTCGGGTGCCCAGGAGACGCAGGCGTCGATGCTCTTGTCCGAGACGAAGGCGGCGGCTGCCTCGAAGGCCGTCGCGGTGTAGCGATGTTTGACCTCGCTCGGCTGGATGCCCGCATTCAGGAGCAGATTATTGATGAAGTACTGGGACGGGCTATTCTGGGCATAGACGATCGTTTTCCCCTTCAGGTCGCGAGCCGTCGAGATGGCTCCCCGGACGACGATACCGTCGCCTCCGTTCGACCAGTCGATCTGTTGGAAGATTCGGGGGGCCGTGCGGGAGTCCTTCATCAACTCCGGCGCGAAGAGCACCATCATGTCCAGGGTGCCCCACAGGATGTGACTCTCACCGGAGGCGAAAGTATCGCGGGCCACGACAGGATCGTCGATCAGCTTCAGGTTGACTTTGAAGCCGTGTTCTTTGAAGAAAACGCTGTCCTCGTTCGGGCGGAAGCCGTGGTTGGCGGCGACGATGGGGAGCCAGCCGATCCAGACGTTGATGGGGAACTGGACGATCTTCTCCTTCTCGTCCCACTTGTAGGCACTGACGCCCTGAACCGGGGGCAACTTTTCAGCGGGCCTGTAGGTGTATTCGTTGACGGTCGTGATTCCCGCGGAATCCGGCGCCTCGTACTTGCCCACCTGGTTCTGGAACTGGGCCAGGTCGACGTTGCCCGGCCCCTGTTCGCCCGGGGCGATCCAGTCCCAGAAGTAGTAGCCGGCTCCAGCGAGGAGCGCCACCACGAACAGGGCGATTACGATTTTCCCCAATACGGTCGGACCTGCCTTTTCAGCCATTGTCATTCTCCGGGTCAGATTTCATGCTGTGACGAGACGCCTGCGGGCTGCTGTCAGCCTTCGGCCAACTCGGGCCCCATGTCCTTGACGGGGGCTGCCTGCGGCTTGACTTCCTTTTCGGCAGCTTCCGGCGGAATCTCCAGCCCGTAGGCCGCCGCAAACTCGGTCAGGGCTTGATCTGCCATCGCCTTTTGCTCCGCTTCCTGGAGTTCCACGCCGCTCACATCGATCGAGGAAGAGGCGACGCGGGCCCGGCCGGCCGCCTTGTCCCGGCGCTCGGTCAAGTACTCCTCCACCCTTGCGATGGTGTCCCCCGAACCGCCGATCGAGGTGATCATCCCCTGAGCCATTTCCTGAAGCTCCGCCTGGGCCTCCATCAGTTCGGTCTCCGAGATCATGCGCTTCAGCGATTCGATCTTCTGCCGGGCCTCCTTGATCGCCACATCGCGGGTCTTGACCAGCTTCTGGTAGGTCTGTTCTGCGGCCTCCAGCTGCTGGCGGTTCTCCTCGAGCTGTTCCTTGACCGTCCGGAGCTGCAGGGCGTACTGGCCCGCAATCTCGCGGTTGCCGGCCTTCAGGTTGGCGGCGGCCTTACCCGCCAGTTCCCGTTCCTGGGTCTCCAGGTTCTTCACCTGCCGCATCAGTCGTTCGACAAAGCCGGCATGGTTGGCGAGGTTGTCGTTGAAGCGGGCGATCTGCTTGCGGAGATTCTCTTTCTCCGCTTCGATCAGGGCCCGTGGATTTGCTTTCTCGATGCCGGAGATGAACAGGCTGAGAAAGCCTCGAAAGAGGTTGGCAATTCGGTTGAGCATGGAACCCCCCTGTCCTCGTGCGCCCTCGATCCGCGAACGGGTTTCCTGGATTCACCGGTCGAGGCATACGGGTCCGGACATGGACCTGCCCGGTTGCCGAAAATCTGCCCAGGGTCTCCAGGTGTCTTCAGGCGCTTCCTCGAGTTTCACCGAGGATTATAACCATGAACCTGTACGATGACATGTAATAAGTCATTCAATGGCAGTATCCGTGCCGGAGCGGTCGGCGTCGGACTTCCGATCTCCGGGATCCCAAACGGTGGAGCCCGAGATTCCTCCGCTCTCTCTTTCTTCTCGGCTTCATCGGGTCCAGGGATTAAGATTGTGGGATGGCGAATCGCTATCGGGACTGGTTTCGCCAGGCCGAGGCCGATCTCAGGCACGCTCGGAATGCCATGGCATCGGAGAGCTATGAGTGGAGCTGCTTCGCGGCCCAGCAGTCGGCTGAGAAGGCCGTGAAGGCGGTTTTCGAGAAGCACGGCAAACAGGCCTGGGGGCACACGGTGTCGCTTCTCCTGGGTGAACTCTCCAGGAGCGCCGGAGTACCGCCGGAGCTGATCGAGAAAGCCAAGATACTGGACAAGTACTACATCCCGGCCCGGTATCCGAACGGATTCGAATCCGGCGCTCCCGTGGATTTCTTCATCCGAACGGAGGCGGAACAGGCGATTGATGACGCAGCCGAGATCATCGAGTTCTGTCGAGATCAAATCGATTGACCGCCGCCGGGTGGAAGCGGCGGTTGCCGAGTACGTCGCCGATCTCCGCGAGGATCATCCTGAGGTGGAGCGCGTCATCTGGTTCGGTTCCTGGGTCGGGGGGCTGCCCTCCGTGGGAAGCGACGTCGACCTCTGCGTCGTGGTTTCTGCGTCCCCGGAACGGCCGCGCGATCGCATCCCCCATTTTCTGCCGGATCGATTTCCCACCGGTCTGGATCTCCTCGTCTTTACCGCAGAGGAGTTCCGCCTCCTCCCCGAGCGGTCCCTTTCCCTGTTCGAGGCGATTTCGCTGGGGAAGGAAGTCGCATAGGGCAGTGGCGAAGGAGCCGTGCGTCGGGGGGACCAGTTCTCGTCAACCTTCGACAAGTTCGCTAAGGAGAGGGATATGTTGGCTGCGCTTCTGGGACTGGTGACTCTGACAGCCGCCTCGACGGCACCTCTCGTACTCGAGGCCGAGGACGCGACCCTGGTCGATGTGACGGTAGGGTCCTCCCTGGTTGGCTACTCAGGCGCCGGATACGTCCAGGGATTCACGAACGACACGGGCACCGTCGAGTTCCACTTCTCGGTCGATTCCGGGCTCTACGAGCTGGCAATCGGGTACGCAACTCCCTCGGGTTCGAAGGGCTACGAACTTCAGGTCAACGACACGCACTCGACCGGTTTGCTCGATGAGGTGCAGGGCTTCGGCGAGCAAGGGGCCGGCAAGTATGAGCTCCACCAGGGCGCGAACACGATCATCATCGGCAAGGGCTGGGGCTGGTACTATCTCGACTACATCAAATTGACGCCCGCCACCGTCAGCCGGCCTTCGAAGCCCCCCAAGACGCTGATCGATCCCCGGGCGACTCCTTCGACGAGATCGCTTTTCGCGTACCTCGTGGACCTGTTCGGACGCAAGATCCTCTCGGGTCAGCAGTCGATGGACGAGGTCGAATACGTCCAGGGCGTGACCGGCAAGACACCCGCCATCGGGGCCTTCGACCTGATCGACTACTCGCCGTCGCGGATCCAGTTCGGAGCCCTGCCCTGGGGTTCCTCCGAGAGCTGGATCGACTGGCTGCAGGCTGGAGACGGGATCGTCACGCTGTGCTGGCACTGGAACGCTCCCGACGATCTGATCAACCAAAAAGACAAGGAGTGGTGGCGAGGCTTTTACACCTCCGCGACGACCTTTGACCTGGCGGCGGCGCTGGCCGATCCTCAATCCGTTCACTACCAGCATCTCCTGCGGGACATCGACGCCATCGCCGTGGAGCTTCAGAAGTTCGAGGATGCCGACGTCCCCGTCCTGTGGCGACCGCTGCACGAGGCCTCGGGTGGCTGGTTCTGGTGGGGCGCCTCGGGTCCGGAGGCATTCAAGGAACTGTGGCGGCTGATGGTGGACCGCCTCGTCAACGTTCACGGCCTGCACAATCTGATCTGGGTCTACACCTCCGGCGACCCCGACTGGTATCCCGGCGACGCCTACGTGGATGTGGTCTCCCTCGACATCTACACCGACCCGTCCTCGAGCATGAGCGGCGAGTGGGAAGACATCCTGGCCTCCTTCGACGGACGCAAGCTGATCACTCTGTCCGAGTCGGGCACGCTTCCTGATCCGGACAAGGTCCGGACTTTTGCGACCTGGTGGTCCTGGTTCGCGGTTTGGAGCGGTCCAGAGTTCATCCGCGCCGTCGATCGGAGCTTCCTGACCCGTGTCTATGCCGACGAAGATGTGATCACCCGGGACGAGCTGCCCGACTGGCGGAGCTACTCAGCGGCCCTCTACTTCGCGCAGTTCGCCGACGGCGCAGGCCTGACCAGCGAACTGATTGTCTCCAACGACGATGCCGCCACCGAAGTGCACGTCGCGGTACGCCCCCACGACGAGCAAGGCGTCCCCATGGCCATTCGCTTCAACGGCGACACACCGACCGAGGTGCTCGAGGCCACGATTCCCCCGGCCGGAATGCGGGTCTTCGCCACTGACTCCCGGGATCCGGGCCTGCGTCTCGGTTCCGTCGAAGTCGCGGCCGACGGCCCCGTCACGGGAGTCGTGGTCTTCGCGGGGCCGGGCCTCGGGCTGGCCGGCGTGGGCAGCAGCGTCGAACTGGCCGGCGGTTTCTCCGCTCCCGTCGTCGCAGACACGAGCCGGGGCATCCGGACGGGTCTGGCGATCATGAACCTGGAGCTGGAGCCGACGTCCTGTTCCTTTGTGCTCCTGGACGCGGACGGAACGGAATCGGCCACGTCGGATGGGCAGCTCTCCTCCGGATCCCGCAGCGTTTCCCCCTGGGCGTCCAAGGGACATGCCTCGTTCTTCGTGGACGAGCTCCGCTGGACTCCTTCGGTGGATTTGTCCTCCTTCCAGGGGACCGTGCGTGTTCTTTGCGACGGACGAACGGCCGCGACCGCCCTGCAGGTCCGCCCGGGCCAGTTCGCGACCTTGCCGGTCCGGCCCGAGTAAGGGGCGGGACCTTTCCGCCGCCGGGGCGACATTACGCATGTCCGCGACCTCCTGGGATATAGTGGTTCCCAGCGAGGAACACTTCGGACGACGGAAGTGCCGCACGCCGATGTCGAAATCGACTCACCGGACTCTATTGTCTGCAGCTTTATTGCTGGCCCTCAGCGTGGTGCCGCCGCCCTTGTCGCGGCCGGTGTTGCGTCAGCGTCCCTTTCTACCTGCGGTGCTGGATGCCGCGAACCCCGGAATCGTGGAGAGCGTACCCGGCGTCTCCCGATCGGTCACATATCTGAGGACGTCTCTCCGACTGCTATCGGTCAGCTATCTGCTGCGAGCCGGCGACGCCGGCCGCAAGGCGTACTGCGGAGAACCCGACGCCGCGGCTGTCCCCATTGCCGTCCTTGTGGTCGATTGCGACCGTTCCCCCCCGATGTCCCACCTTCCTGCCCCTACCTCTGTTCTGTTTGATTCGCTCGAAGTGTCTTGATTGTGAAAGGTGGTGAGCCATGGAGTTCTCGGCTTATCAGATCATAGCGTGGTTGTTCATCGTTGCGGCCATCGCGGCTGTGGTGATGCTGCACAGGTCGGAGAAGAAGAAACGGAAGCAGTGATTCCAGCCGGATACTGAGCATCGACCGGACGACTGCCGACCCATCGGCGGCGTCCGGTCGAAGTCCTGGCTCGGGTCCGGAGGCTGCACGGAAGACAGACGCCGATGGCCGAACGATGGGGAACCCGAGTGGGGCTGATACTTGCCATGGCGGGCAACGCCGTCGGCCTGGGCAACTTCCTGCGTTTCCCCGCCCAGGCGATCCAGAACGGCGGGGGAGCGTTCATCATCCCCTACCTCGTCAGTTTCGTCGTCATGGGAATCCCCCTGTTGTGGGTGGAGTGGGCCATCGGACGCCATGGGGGCCAGTTCGGCCATCATTCGACACCGGGCATGTTCGACCGGCTCGGCGCGAGTCGCTGGCTCAAGTACATCGGCGTTTTCGGTCTGTTCACCAACCTCTGCATTGCCGCCTACTATCTCTACATCGAATCCTGGGCGCTGGCCTATGTCTGGCATTCCCTGTGGGGGACCTTTGCCCGAATCGAGGCCACGGCCTTCTTCTCCCACTATGTGGGGACACAGGCCGGCGGCTTGACGGCCTGGCCTGGGGAGGCGCTGCTCTGGTTCGTTCTGACCCTCCTTCTGAATGTCTGGGTCTTGTCGCGAGGGCTGAGCCGGGGAATCGAGGCGGCCGCCCGAATCGGGATGCCGCTGCTGATTCTCTTCGCCGTCGTCCTGGTCGTCCGGGGGCTGCTGCTTGGACCGGGTGACCCCCAGGTCGTCGAGAACCCGCTGGACGGACTGAACTTCGTCTGGCAGCCGCAAATCGCCGGCCTTCTCAATCCGAGTACGTGGCTGGCGGCGGCGGGCCAGATCTTCTTCACCCTCTCGCTGGGCATGGGATCGATCCACTGCTACGCTTCCTATCTGCGAGAGCGGGACGACATTGCCCTCAATGCCGCATCGGCGGGCTGGCTGAACGAGTTCGTGGAGGTCGTGCTGGGCGGCTCGCTCATCATTCCCATCGCGACCGCCTACCTCGGCCTGGCTGCGGTGACGGCCGCCACCGCGAGCGGAAGCGGCTTCACCCTCGGATTCCTGACTCTTCCGACCCTGTTCGGCAACTGGGGCTGGTTTGCACCTCTCGCCGGCGCCATGTGGTTTGGCCTTCTCTTCTTCGCGGGAATCACTTCGTCCCTCGCCATGGGGCAACCCATCGTGACCTTCTTCGAGGACGAGCTCGGTGTCGCCTCTCTGAAAGGCTCGCTGGTATTCGGCTCCATCACCGCCGCGCTCGGAGTCTTCTGTGTGGTGTTCTACCCCGCAGGTGCCTTCGACGAGTTCGATTTCTGGGCGGGCACGGTGTCCCTCGTCGTCTTCGCCCTGGCCGAATCTCTGGTTTTCTCGTGGATCTTCCCGCTGGCGCGAGGTTGGGAGGAAATCAACCGGGGCGCCCAGCTGCGCATCCCCCGCGTCTTTCGGTTCCTGATCGGCTACATCACCCCCGCCTTTCTCCTGGTGATCTTTCTCGGCGCGCTCGTGAAACCGGCGGGTGAGTGGTCCACAGCTTTCGATGGACTGCTGGTAGGACGAGGCTGGGCCTTCTCGCCGGACAGTGTCATCGGCCGGATCCTGCACAGCGGGGAAGCCCGTTATCTCTGGTTCAATGCCCAGGGAGCTCCAACCCGGGATTTCATTATCGACCTCACACGCATCCTGCTGACGCTGGTCTTCATTGGGCTGGCGCTGTTGGTCAGAAAAGCCTGGGAGAGGAGGACATCACAACCGTGAAATCTTCGGCTCTGGTGCTCATGCTGGTCACCTGGACGATAGTGATCTTCTTCGCCGCGCGCTTCTTCTGGATGGTCCTCAGGAAACAGAAGGAGGAGGACGAGGAGGATCGAGGCGAGTCTTGAGAGTTTCGATTTTCGATTGTCGACTGGCGATTTTCGATTCTCGGAACGGTTTTCAGAGACGAAGCCTCGCTGAGCGGGGGCCCTGCTCGTCCGAACATCAAAGATCGCAAGTCGAAAATCGTAAATCGTAGATCCCGATTCATCCCCGACGCCGTTTCGTTTAGAGTAGACGGAATGGTGGGCAGCAGGCACCAATCGACTGGACTGGGCTGGAATGAGCAGGAACTCATGGACCTGCTCGAGGCCAGTCGGAGAATCAGTGGGGAGCACGACCTTGACGCGCTCCTGGAGGTTATCGCCCGAGAAGCCGCGCGGTTTCTGAGCGCCGACAGATCGAGCATCTTCCTTCTGGATCGCGAGCGTTGCGAGCTGTGGTCGCGGGCGGCCCTGGGCACAGAGGAAGAGTTGCGCTTCGACGCCCGACTCGGAATCGCCGGCGAGGTAGCTCTCACGGGCAACGTGGTGATCGTTGACGACGCCTACTCGGATCCCCGCTTCAACCCCTCCATCGATGCGCAGCTCCGGTACCAGACCCGCTCTATTCTGGCGGTCCCCCTGTTCAGCCGAGGGGGAGAGGTCCTCGGCGTCTTCGAGGTCCTGAACAAGACTTCCGGCGCTTTCACGGACAACGACCGCCGGGTCCTCGTCGAACTGGCCGGGCATGCTGCTCTGGCGGTGGAAACGGCCCTGGAGCTCGATAGCCTGAGGCGGGAGAAGAGCGCTCTCGAGCGACAGAACCGGCATCTGCTGGAAGAAGTCCGGGGCCGGTCCTCGACCCGGAACATTCTTGGGATGAGCCGACCGATTCAGAAGCTGATCCGGCAGGTCGAAGAAATTCGGGACAGTGCCGTCGATGTGCTCATTACCGGGGAAAGCGGGACAGGTAAGGAACTGGTGGCCAGAGCCATCCATTTTTCGAGCGAACGCGCAGAACGCCCCTTCGTGGCCCTGAACTGTTCCACGCTGCCCGAAAACCTGGTGGAAGCGGAACTGTTCGGCATCGAGAAGGGCGTGGCGACCGGCGTGGACCGTCGCATTGGACGATTCGAAGCCGCCGACGGCGGCACTCTGTTCCTGGATGAGATCGGCGACCTGACCCCGGCGGCTCAGGCCAAGATCCTGCGGGTTCTTCAGGAAAGGGTGCTCGAGCGTGTGGGGGGGCGACGCTCCATCCCCATCGATCTCCGGATCCTGGCGGCTACGAATCGCGACCTGGAGGAGGAGATTGCGGCGGGCCGTTTCCGGGACGATCTCTACTACCGACTCCGCGTCATTCAACTGCGGACTCCGGCCCTGCGGGAGATCCACCAGGACATCCCGCTGCTCGCGACGCATTTCCTGCAGCAGGCATGCCGAGATCTGCGGCGAGCCGAGAAACAGCTGTCACCGGAGGCCATCGGGCTGCTGTCCGGCTACGATTGGCCTGGAAATGTCCGGGAGCTCGAGAATGAAATGAAGCGTCTGGCCATTACGGTGCGCCGGCAGACCGTTCTACCCGAGGACCTTCCGGAAACCATGCGCAGCGGAGGCGGTCACTCCCGGAGCCTGCACGCGGCCGTCGAAGAGCTGGAACGGCAGCTCATCCGGGAAGCTCTGCAGGCAAACGGCCAGAATCGCGTCCAGACAGCCCGGAAGCTGGGACTCAGTCGACAGGGCCTGCTCAAGAAGATGCGACGCTACGGCATCGAGTGAAGGGGCCTCCGGCAAATCGTAAATCTCAAATCGTAAATCTCAAATCCTGAGAGGGTCACGTCCGGTCCCGGTGGCGCGTCTGATCGATCAAGGGCTTGAGCCCGCCCAGAAAGCGGCCGGCTCGATAGTGCGTGATCAGATCGGTCACCTCTTTGGCGAGGTCCTGGAGGCGTCTCAGGTCGGATGGACAAACCAGATCCAGGGCTTCCAACTGCCGGGCCTGTTCATCGATGAGCGTGAGCGTGCGCTGGACGGTGGTGAGTCCGCCGATCACCATGCGGGCCTGATGGTTGACCAGCATGGGGCGAATCACATCGTCGTTGCCGTCCGACAGGGACTGGCGTGTCATCTTCTTTCGTCTCCTTCCGCGGGATCGCCGGAACAATCTCCCGAGATCCTTCACGTCTCCAGGAAGCAATCGCCATACCAGAGTCGCCGGGGTCGGTCCGGGACGATTTTGCGTGTCCCCAACCCATGCACAGACAATGGGTTGCCACCGGAATTCGGGGAAATGATCCCAGGCCCGGGGAATCGATGGGATTGCCTACTTCGTGGACACCGGTGGGCAGGTCCGTCTGTGAACAGCCGGCCGGCAGAAGGTCTCATGGCCGCGCCGGGCGGCAGGTCTCGTCCCGGTAGGCGGTTCACCGGCAGGGGGTGTCTACGGCGTAGACAGCGGCGTCAAGGGCCAGATCAGCGGGATGAGCAGGCTGGCCAGGATCCAGAAGCACAGATTCAGGGGGGCACCGAAGCGGACATAGTCCATAAACCGGTAGCCTCCCGGCCCGTAGACCATCATGTTCGTCTGGTAGCCCATGGGCGTCATGAATTCGGCCGACGCGGCGAAGCAGATGGCGATGAGAAAAGGACGGGGATTGAGCGAAAGGGACGAGGCCAGACTGAGCGCTACCGGCGTCAAGATGATTGCCGATGCGTTATTCGACACCATCTGCGTCAGGAGCGAAGTGATGAGGTAAATCAGCGAGATGCCGACGAACCCGTGCCATTCTGCCGGGAAGGAAGTGATGAGTGAAAGGATGCCATGGGCGATGAAATCGGCCGTCCCCGTCCGTTCCATGGCGGTGCCGACGGGAACGAAGGCGGCAATGAGGAAAAGCACGGACCATTCGATCGAGCGATAGGCTTCCTGATTCTTCAGGACGCCGAGCAGGAGCAGCAGGATGGCGCCCAGCACCGCAGCCTCGAGAATCTCCACCATACCGGAAACAGCCAGCAGCACGATGGTGGGAAACAGCACCAGGGGAAGCCACCAGAAGCGTTCCCGGTGCAGGGAAGTCTCCAGTTCCGAGACGACCTGGAGATTGTCCGAGTAGCGAAGCTCGGTGAGTCGCTGCGGCGTGGTCATCAGGAGCAGGCAATCCGAAGCGCGCAGCGGTGTATCGGCGAGGCGCGAATAAAGAGTCTCTCCATGGCGCCGCAACGCCAGGACCAGGGCGTTGAACTGGTGCCCGAAGTCGCTCTCCTTCAGCGTCTTTCCGATCAGCCGGCTGGTCACGGGAACGAGCGCTTCGCCGATCTTGTGCCCTTCGGGGGTCAGGTTGCGCTCGTCCACCTCGATGCCGGGCAGCAGACTGACCTTCTGATCGTTGCGCAGACGGAGGACATCGTCGAAATTGCCCTCGATGATCAGGATGTCTCCCTCCTGAATCGGCTCGAAGGCGACCACCTTCGTGATGTCGGTTTCTCCGCGCAGGATGGCGACCACCGTCAGTCCGTAGCGCTCCCGGATCTGGACATCGCGACAGGTTCGCCCGATGAGACGGGAGTCGGCGGGAACTTGAACCTCAACGAGATAGGAGGCCAGGTTGAAATTGGTGGCCAGTGAGCTCGCGGATGTCCTTTCCGGAAGTGAGCGTCGGCCCGCGATGACGACGTAGGTCAAACCCAGCACCAGAAGGATGGCGGCGAGCGGTATGAATTCGAACATCCGGATGGGGGGCTGTCCGGCGCGCTCGGCCAGCGAGCTGACGAGCAGGTTCGTGGAGGTCCCGATGACGGTTATCATGCCACCGAAGATGGCGACGTAGGAGAGGGGCAGCAGGATCTTGCTGGGGCTGATCCGGAAGCGTTTGGAGAGGCTCAGGGCCAGCGGAATGAAGATGGCCACGACTGCTGTGTTGTTCAGGAAACCGGACAACAGCGCCGTAACGATCAGGAAGACCGTTATGCCCAACCATTCGTGGTTTCTGACCCTCTGACTGAGCCAGAAAGCGCCGATCTCCAGGATGCCCGTCTTCACCAGGGCGCGGCTCACCACGAAAAGAGCGCCGATGGTGACGACGGCCTTGTTGCTCAAACCCGCGACGGCCTCCTGGGGCTCGATGAAGCCGAGGAGAATGAGGAGCCCGAGCATCCCCATGGCCGTGACTTCGATGGGAAAGATCTCGAGCGCGAACACCACCAGTGTCGCGACGATGAACACCAGCATGAAGGCGACTTCGAAAGGCATGAGGTGCCAGACAATATCTCATGAATCGCCGACGCTGGCTCGAAAGCCGGATCGCCCGATCCCTGCGACGCGTCGGGAATCCGACCGTGGGAGCTCCTGTCTGGCCTTATCCCGGCTTTCCCACCGTCCGCTCCTGCTATGCTTCTGCAAAAGCTCCGGACCCGGAGAGGAGGACTCCCATGCGAGCAACGATCCTGAGGCCGATGGCGCTCATTTTCGGAATCATCCTGCTGAGCCAGACACTGCAGACACGGGCAGAAGTGGTCGAACTTGACGACTCCGGATTCACGAGTCGGAACGAGGTTTCAGTGTCGAAGGGCGCCGAGGCGACGTTCAGGGGTCTCGTCGATGTCGCCTCCTGGTGGGATTCGGCCCACACTTTCTCGGGTTCGGCCTCCAACCTTTCGATCGATCCGGTGCCAAACGGATGTTTCTGCGAAAAGCTGCCGGGGGGTGGGGGGGTCCGACACGCGGTGGTTGTCTTCGTCGAACCCGGCCGCCGTCTGCGGCTGGAAGGGAGCCTTGGGCCCCTCCAGGAACACGCCGTCACCGGCGTCCTGACATTTTCGATCGAACCGGCGGCGCAGGGCAGCCGGCTGGTGCTTACCTATCGCGTGGGAGGTCATCTGCAGAACGGCCTGCGGGCAGTCGCGCCCATCGTCGATCAAGTGCTGTCCGGTCAGATGCGGCGGCTCGGTAACTTCATCGAGCGGGGAAAGCCGTGAGGGATTCAGACCTCAAGACTCCTTTCGCTGCTGGATGATGTTGTACGCCGCCCGGAGATTTTCCGCGACGAAGTCCGGCTGGATCTCCGGGTCGTACGACTTCCGGTCCGCTTCCGACTGGTGGATCAGACCCGTCATGGCGAGCCCGGCCGCGTGACCGCCGAGCAGGTCGGTCTCGTACTTGTTGCCGATGTAGACCGCTTCCTCCGGTTGGGCGTCCAGGGCCGCGAGCGCGATGTGAAAGAGGCGAGGATCCGGCTTTCGGAAGCCGTAATCCGAGGAGATGACTATGGCGTCGAAGAAATCTTCGATCCGCAGGATCCTCAGCTCGGGACAGCTGTACAGGCGCTGCGCATCGGTGACGACGCCCAGCCGATAGTCCTTGCGGAATTCCGTCAGGGTCCAGAATGTGTCTGGAAACAGGCCGAACCGCTCCCGGCTCAGCGATCGATAGAGCTGCACCACGAGCATGTTGAGATAGCGGTCGGTCGAACGGCCCTGGTCGCTGAGGGCTCGTTCGAATGCCTTGGCGACATCGACCTCGGGAAAGCGCTGCCGGCTGCGGGCAAATTGCTGGTGCAACTCGTTGAAATAGAGCTCCTTCAGAACGGTGGGGGAGATGAAGATCCGGCGGTACCCCAAAAAGCGTGCCAGGGCGTCGAAGATGTCATCTCTCTGCTCGTTCGTGTGGATGTCGACGAGGGTGCCGTAGACATCGAAAAGGACGGTCGTGATCTTCGTCATGGGGCCATTCTGTCCTCGGTCCGGTCGTCGCGCTCACCGGTTGCGTCGCGTCGCCGGCTCATCTTTCGAGACACCGGCAGGCCTCGGTAACCAGCCAACGCCGATGGCCGTTCGGCAACCAGGGATTGCGGGCGATGCGCAACTCTCCGAAGGCCATATAGAAGCGGCTGCGGAAGGTCAGGCGCCCAAACTCCCCGGCATCCGGACTGTCGTGTGAGTTGTAGGAACTGAGAAATCTCGAAATGAATGGTTCGGCGGCGCCGGCCTGGCGGATGCGCAGGGCGAAGTGATGTTTCAGCTCGGCCACCAGCAGGCCTACGTCGTGTACGGGGTCTCCAACATGGGAACGCTCGAAATCGATCGCGGTAACTCCGTCGATCGGGTCGAAGATGAAATTCGTGGGAGTGGCGTCGCCATGGATGAGGCTCGACGTGTCGCTCCACATCTCGGCCCGATTCTCCCACTTGTCGCAGAGGTGCCGCGCCCGCGAGAGTTCGTCCAGAGGCATCCCGTCGACCGCTTCCAGGGAGCGGATCAGAGCCCGAAAGTCGCGGCAGGTGCGGGTAAAGTTGTGGGGCTGGCGGCGAGCCGTCGCGCGATGGAGATGGGCAAACAGCGCGGCCAGCAGCTCGAGCTTTTCCATCAGAACATGGGTTCCGCCGAAGTGGGCTGCCTCCGCGATGAAATGATCCAGATCGCGGCCCGGGACATACTCCTCGGTCAGCAGGCAGCCGAGCGACTCGCGCTTGCCGAGGGGGCGCACGACGCGGAAAGGTGATCTCCTGAGGCCTGCCGAGCGGACCCGGGTCAAAGCTCGGAATTCATAGTCCAGGAGCTCGGGTGGTTCTTCGGCCGGGAGATTCGGACGGGCCGAAAAGAACTTGCAGACGATGCGGGAGGACGAATTGAGATCTCGACAGAGGAATACGGATCGGGCGTGATCGAGCGGCGTCAACTCGAACAGCGGGTTCTCCGAAGCCGATGCGCCGTCGAGCGGGGTGGTGTCCGTGAGGAAGGTATGCAGGGGCAGTCCCTCATGGATCAGACCTTCCGGAACGACACGAAAATCGGCAGGCTGCGGAACGGTTGCCATGGCCCCTCTCGGTTCGCGGCAAGTCGGACAAACAGGAAGGCCTGGCTGGAATGTGACGCACGAGTTCGGTCGAACTGAAAGGTGCGGAAAGGACCGGTGGCCGGACTCGCCTTCCCAATCCCCCATCATATGCAAGGTGGAGGAGGGAGTCAAAGGAGAAGTGCCGGTCAGTCGCCGAGGCAGGTCCCGACGCTGCGGGCCGAACGGATCCAGGGGTGGTCCAAGGGCACATCGCGCCGCTTGCCGGCCACCTCCTCCAGAGGCACCGGCTCCGCCCCCTCGCCCCGGGCGGCAATCATCACCCCATAGACGTTCTCGTGGATGAAATGCGCGCAAGCAGTCCCGAGGCGCGTCGCCAGCAGACGGTCGGCCGCCGAGGGAGTGCCGCCCCGCTGCAGGTGGCCGAGGATCGTCACCCGCGTTTCGAGGCCCGTCAATTCCTCCAGGTGTTTTGACAGCGAGAGCGTACGATTCGCCAGCCTCAATTCGAGATGAGCCAGTTCGCTGTCCGCCGTGTCACCCGCGTCCTCGTCCTCCTCTTTCTTGTCCTGCCGGGCCTTCTTCTTCTGGTCCTGCGCTTTCTTCTTCTTGCGCTCGTCCACCTTCTCCAGAGCGGCAGCGTCCTGGCGCGACATCGCTCCTTCCGACAGGGCGACGATGCTGAACTGTTTCCCCTGGCTGCTTCTACTCCGGATCGCCGAGGCTACGACCTGGATGTCGTAGGGAATCTCCGGAATCAAGATGACGTCGGCACCACCCGCGATCCCGGCACCCAACGCCAGCCAGCCCGACCGGTGTCCCATCACCTCGACCACGATGATGCGGTGGTGGCTGTGCGCCGTGCTGTGAAGGCGGTCGATCGCTTCCGTCGCAATGCCCAGAGCCGTATCGAATCCGAACGAGACATCGGTCATCGCCACGTCGTTATCGATCGTCTTGGGCAGCGTGATGATGTTCAGCCCCTTCTCCTTGAGACGCAGAGCGTTCTTGTGGGTGCCTCCCCCGCCCAGACACACGAGGACGTCGAGATGATGCTTTTCATAGGTGGTCACCATCACATCGGTCATATCGAGCAGCCGGTTTCCCACCGGCATCTTGTGGGGCTTGTCCCGGCTCGCCCCCAGAATCGTGCCGCCCCGGGTCAGAATCCCGGACAGAGCCGCGCTGTCCAGTCGCATGATCCGGTTCTGCATCAGGCCGCGGAAACCATCCCGGAAGCCGATGACATCCATGCCGTAGGCCCCGATGGAGGCCTTGCCAACACCCCGGATTGCGGCGTTCAGACCGGGGCTGTCACCCCCGGCCGTGAGGATTCCGATATGCTTGGCCATTCAGGAAATCGCCTTTCGGAGCTGGCGTTTGAGATCCTTCAATTCATCCCGAACCTTGTGTAGTGTCTCGGAGTTCTTCGACTCGAGCGCCTGATCTCTTTTGGCCTTGAGCTTTCGGATTTGTGCCTTGATTTCGGTCTTGTCGACGCCCTTTGCCTGGTGTTGGGCATGGGTCGGGATACCCAGGGCTTCACAGAGTTTCGCAAGGAGTTCGGCCTTGTGAAGTTGAGTGTATCCGAGCACGGCTTCGTGCTGGATGCCGGACGCGAGTTCGCGAAGCTGGGCGACGGTCTTCTTGCTCAATTCTTCGTAGGTATAGCTTTGTTCCATAATCTCCTCCCGGCTTGCTCGAAAATCAGTTGAAACGATTATAACTCCTGCGGTTAAGATTCTCCCGCCGGAATCGGCCGCGGGCGTGCGGGCCGGATGATTGCGACCCGGAACGAAGCGCAGTAATCTACAAGACAGAAAAAGGGGGAGAGGGCTTTTGCCCGCAAGCGACCAAGGTCATGGCGGATCCATCTCATCTCGAGCGGCTTCTCAACGGGGTCGACGGCTGGAACGAATGGAGACGAGAGAATCCGGGCATCAAGCCGGATCTAAGCGAGGCACGTCTCATCAACGCTGATCTGGAACGGGCGGTTCTGGACGGGGCGGATCTCCGCCGCGCCGATCTGAGCAAGGCCCAGTTGAGCCACGCATCCCTGCACTCGGCCAATCTGGAGTCGGCGACGCTGATCCTGGCAGATTTGCTGGGTGCGGTCCTGAACCAGGCCAACCTGAGCGATACGAGTTTCTTCGGGGCGTTCCTGTTTGGGACGCGGCTCAAGTCGGCGCGCCTGACCGGAGCCAATATGCTTGGGGCCATGCTGATGGGGGCGGATCTGACGGGCGCCGATCTGACGGGTGCTCACCTCATGAGCGCCAATTTCCACGAGGCCAATCTGTCCGATGCGCAGTTGACGGGAGCGGATCTGACGGCAGCGTCCCTGGTGGGGACCCAAATCCAGGGTGCCCGCATCGACTCCTGCTGGGTCCATGGCATCTCCGCCTGGAAGCTCGACGGGGAACCGGCCTCCCAGTCCAGGCTGATCATTACGCCGAAAAGTGACCCTCCCATCTGGGTGGGTGAGTTGGAGACGGCCCAGTGCATGAGTCTGCTTCTCTATGGCCGCCATTCCCTGTTCTTGGGGTCGGTGCCCTCGGAATCGCGAGTCGTGCTGGCTCTGGGGCGATTTCGGAATCAGCGGCAGGCGATCGGGCAGACCTTCCCCTCGGTGCTGCGCGAATTGGGCTTCATGGCCGCCGTCGCCGAACTGGACCGGCCTTCCGCGGTCGCCGATCTGGCGAGAACCGTCGGACCCATCCTGCGAGTCGCGCGAGCTCTGGTTCTGGACACGACGGGTCTGACGGGAAGTACTCGAATCCTGGAGGCGCTTTCGAAGATCGTGCCCGGGTTCCCCGTCCTGATACTGACAGAGGAAGGCGGGGCCGCCGTTGAAGCCGTTCCTGCGGGCATCACCCTGCTCGGGTCCGAACGCTATGCCGACGTGACCTCCCTGAAGGGGCGGCTGTCCCGCTTCCTTTCGGGCCCCGAGCGCCCCGCTCCCTAGTCGGTTGGAGGGTTTCATGGCGCACCGCCTCGGATTCGGCGCCACCTATCCCTGCGTGTCCGGTGCTGTCATCGGTCCTGTTCTATAATCATGGGCGATGGCTGGTGGTGAGTTGTTCGTTCCGTGTCCCCATTGCCACTCGGTGCTGCGCTACAAGGTCGGTTCGACCGGCGAATTGCTGAGCGGCGATTGCCTGCTGTGTGGGCATCCTTTCCCGGGAACCCTCCTCGAGGCGATTGGACACCTGGTTGCCGAGAGAGTCGGCGCACAGGTTCTCGATTCGGACGGCTCGTCCCCTCTCTCCCTCTCCGAGCTTGCGGCCGGCCAACTGGTGGGCTGATCCCGGTGGTCGTTTTCTTTGCTTGAGCGGCCCTTCCCATCTGTTGACGGCTGACTCGCGCGGCACATAGACTCTGACTGAATCGGGTGACGTTCGCCGGACGGCCCGGGGAGACTACGGGCTCATCGAATGGGGCATCGGTCATGAATCGAATCTCCCGGATCATGCTGCTGGTAACGGGCTGGTTTTGCGTCTCGATCGGGCTCGCAGCCGCGCCCTTCGATCTGTCACAGGCGCGGGTGGCCGAACTGAAGGAGAGTTTGGACGACCTCCTGACGTCACAGGGGGTCCCGGGTCTCAGCGCCGTCCTGGTCGGCCCCGGTGGAGAGGAGCGCTTCGTTTCCCTGGGGAAGGCGGACCTGGAGAGCGGAGTCTGGGTCGGGCCCGATACCCGCTTTCGTGTCGGTCAGATCGCCGAGACCTTTCTGGCCCTTGGTCTTCTGCGGATCGCACGCCAGGGGCAGTTCGACATCGAAGAAGGGGTGGACAGCCTGGGTCCGGGATTGACGATCCAGAACCCCTTTCGGCCGGAGTCGCCCATTCGCCTTGACAATCTACTGGAGCAGACTTCCGGCCTCGAAGACATGCCAATGGCCGAGTACGCCCGCCGCCGGGAGACGTCGAAGTCCATTCTGGCGACCCTTCAGCGTAATGAGGCGTCGCTGGTGGCCCGCTGGCGGCCCGGGGCCTACACCCTCCCCTCCACGTTGGGTGCGCTGTTGGCCGCAGCCCTCCTGGAGAAGCAGACGGGCGGGGAGTATGCAGAGTGGATGGGACGCGAAGTCTTCCAGCCGTTGCGAATGAAGGCTGTCTACGTTCGCGCGACGGGGGACTCCGCACCGGAGGACCTGGCGACGGGTTACCTTCCCGACGGCACGCCCGTCCTCCAGCCGGGCGGCGCCGATCTCTGGCCCGTTCTCGGGCTGGCGGCCTCCGCCCGCGATCTGCAGGTGTTGCTGCGCCTGCTGATCGACAAGGGCCTGTCGGGAAAAGAAGAGTGGCTGCCCAAGAGTGCCGTGGCCCGGATGGAGACTCCCGTCACGTCGGCTGCTGCGCAGCAGGGACTTCGCGTCGGGGACGGTTTCGGACTGAGAACCTTCCTGGCGGGAGGTTTCGTCTTCTACGGTTTCGAAGGAAGCGTCGACGGCGGCTGGGCGAGCTTTCGCTATCTTCCCGCGGAGGGTATCGGATACGCACTCCTGGCCAACGGGGGGCGGAGGGAATTCTTCGCGTCGGCGGAGCATCTGCTGAATGAGTTCTGTTCCAGCGGTCTGCAGCCGCCTCAACCCTTGTTTTCCGATTTGCCGGAAAACCGCATTGCCGCGGTCAGCGGCTACTATCGACCCGTCACACCCCGCTGGGCGTGGCTGAGTTTCTGGGACCGGATCCGCGGCGTGCTCTTCATCACCAACGCCATCGGCAAACTCGAAGTCGATCGCCTGAGCGGTCCGATGGTCGAACTGTTTCCAGTCACGGATCGCCGCTTTCGGGCGGAAGGGGAACCTCTGCCGACGGTCGTCTTCCTGCGATCGCCGTCCGGACGAGCGGGGCTGGAGGCGTTCAGTGAATACCTGGAGGGTAATTTCGTCAGAGCCTCCGGCCTCCTGATCTGGGTCGAACGTCTCGTCGCCGCGCTGGTCGTCATCGTCTCGCTGATCTGGCTGATCGCCGTCCCCGCGCGCCTGATGGCGGCGGCTCTGGGTCGTGGCGGCTCCCGTCCGAAGGCTCTGGTGATCCTGTTCCCGTCCCTCGCTCTCGTCTGCCTCGTCGCCGCGGTGCTTCCCCTCTTCCTGCTGCGCGGGCCCCTGGTCTGGGATTACGGTGTGGTGGGGCCCTGGTCGGTCGGGCTCTTCCTGCTGACGATCCTGTTCGCCTTTTCCGTGGGCGCGGGCATCGTGGTCAATCTCCTGGAGTGGAGACAGCAGCACCACGAGGTCCTGTGGAAGCTGTCGTGGGCCGTCAATTCCTTCTATCTGATCCTCGGGGTCTATCTTGGGTACTGGGGCGTCCTCGGCCTGCGGACCTGGCAAGCCTGATCGCCCGGGCCCCGAAGTGTCTCCTGTCACCGCTTCCGCGAGGCCGGCCCAGTCGAGCCTCCCGAGTCCTGCCATTTGTGATACTGATCGGGGTGGCTGCGGACGCAGTCTTCGAAGATCCGTGCGAATTCGGCTAAAGTCCGCCGGGTGGCTTCCTCGCGATCCGTTCGCGGGGGGTGAGTCAGCGGTGCAAAGGCCTTGACGCGGAAACAGGTCTTCTCTTCGCGCCAGCAGAACAGCGGTATCAGGGGCGCTCCCGTCAGACGGGACAGACTTACCATGCCGGTCGAAAACTCGCGCGTGCCTCCCAGGAACGGAACCGGCACGGCCTTCTCGCCCCAACGGCCGTCGGCGGCGCTGCAGACGATCTGGTTCTCCTGGAGCCGCCGTCGCAGGGTCCGGGCGTAAGCCAGCGATCCGTCGCGGGGCAGGTAGATGACCTCCCGCACGGACTCGGCTTCCCAGGCTTCGAGGAGGGGGTGGAGAATTCGCCCACGCAGCCAGCTTCGATGGAGGCCATCGTTGTGCAGCCCTCCCAGGTGGTTGTCGACGTGTACCTGGACGACGCGGTAACCGTGAGACGCCAGGATCTCCCGGCCCAGAGCACGTCGGCCAAAGGAGTTGCTCTCCCACAGGATGAGTCCTCGCCCTTGTTCCAGGGCCGCACGCAGATGCTCTTCTCCGTCCAGAATCAGTCGTGCCCCCGGTGCCGCTCGTTCCAGTGCAAGACCGAGGAAGAGATCCTCCCAGAAGTTGACGAAGCTCCCGGCCAGAGTGCTCCGGACCCAGGCCGGATCCGGGCGCCCAAAGGCGAGCGCGAGGCCTCTTCTTCCCCGTCTTCGCTTGCGTGGGGAGAGCCGATAGGCGGCCAGCGCCGCCCCCTGGCTCAGGAGCCGGCCCAGTCGCCGGGATCCCGTCGCGCGCACGACCCCCATGAGTGCCGTGACCAGCAGGAAATAGAGATCGACGGGACGGAGGAGCGGTGTCACGGGGTTCTCAGATCAGTAGCTTCTTGCGTATCTTGCCGGTTGAGCTCTTGGGGAGGGAGTCGCGAAACTCGATCACTGCTGGGATCTTGAAGTCCGCGATGCGACCCCGACAGAACTCCACCAGCTGGTCGGCGTCCACCGCGCCCTTGCGCACGACGACCGCCTTGACCTTCTCGTCCTCGAACTGGGTCGGAACCCCGACGACGGCCACTTCTTCGACGTCCGGGTGCTGTTCGAGGAGGGTCTCGATTTCCTGCGGGTTGATTTTGTAGCCGCCCTTGTTGATGAAGAACTTCTTGCGGCCCATCAGATAGAGCCGGCCGGCAGCATCCTTCCGACCGAGATCGCCGGTCAGGAACGCGCCGTCCCGGAAGGTCTCCCGGTTCACCTCGGGCAGGTCCTCATAGCCTGTAATCGCGGCCGGGCTCCGGACGACGATCTCCCCCATCTGGTCGGCGGGAAGTGGAGATCCGGACTCCGAGACGACCTCCACGCTCACACCGCTCAGGGGCACTCCGACGGATTCGAGGGATCCCGCCGGATCGGGCTCCAGGTTGACGCTGATGGTTCCGGTCTCCGTCGAACCGTACAGTTGCCGGACAAATCGCCCGAACTTTGCGTGAAACTCCAGGTTCAGGTTCTTCGGCATCGGCGCGCTCGCCGAGATGCAAAGACGCAGCGAGGAGAAGTCCGGAGGCCTCGAGAACCGGCTTTTGGCCAGCATTCCGAACATGAAGGGAACCGCGATCATGACGGTCAGGCGCTCGCGTTCGATGGTCTCGGCCGCCCGCTGCCGCTCGAAGCGCTCGAGAGGGAAGAGCGTGGCGCCCGCGTACACGGACGCCATCATGCTGCGCATGAGTCCGTTCACATGCGAGAAGGGGGCGACTCCCAGGAAGCGGTCTTCCGGCCGAATCGCGAGCATGGCCGTGAAGCGTTCGAGCTCAAACAGCAGATTGGCGTGCCGCCGCGCGATGCGCTTCGGCTGGCCCGTAGAACCGGACGAGAACTGAAACATCACCGGGTTGTCGGCCAGAACCCAGTCGGACCCGATGGCATTCCGCCCGGAGGGATCGAACTCCCAGTCTTCCATGAAAAACACGCGACCGAGGCCCGAGTCCTCTCCCAGGACACGGAGGCACAGAGACTCGTGGCGTCTCGAGGTGACGACCAGCGACACGCCGCACAATCGCGTGAAGTACTCGAGTTCGGTTTCCTGGTAGCCGTCGTTGAGCGGCACCACGACCGCTCCCGCCGTCACGCTCGCGAAGTAGGCGACGACGAAGTCGATGCCGTTGGGCAGCAGGAGCGCGACGCGACCGCCGGTCTCGATGCCCCGGCGCCTCAGGGTGCCGCTCAAGGCTTTGACACGCATCCAGAGATCCCCGTAGGAAAGACGGCGATCGCCCTCGACGAGTGCTGTCTTCCCGGGTTCTCGCTCGGCAACGGCCGGGAGGATATCGGCGATCGTCTTGCTCATTCGGTCCTTCCGTCAGGTGACGCTGCGGGGTCGAGCTTGAGCTGGATGCATGCAACCAGTGAATCCAGCGTTCGAAAGAGGTCGGGAGTCAGCTCTTCATCGGCGATCTGGATCGAGAAGCGCTCTTCGATTGCCACCGCCAGGGTCAGCACCTCCATCGAATCGAGTCCCAGACCCCGCCCCAGCAGTGGCGTGTCCGGGGTCAGGGCCGCGACTTGTGCCGGTTTCGCCTGAAGTTGTTCGATGAGGATGTCGCGAACGGCTGCCGCGATCGCTGGCCCTTCCATGTAACTGGCTATTCTCCCGACAGGCGGGAAAGTTTGTCAAACGAGCCCGCTCGAACGCGGCGGGAGCGCATCGGCCGGTGTATCGGCGTCGGGCAGGCCCTGCGTCGAATCGGACCAGGCGTGACCGATGACACTGCGCACCTTGCCCGACTTGTCCCGAATCAGATCCGTCTCCTCGACGGTCCTCACCTCGACCTTCAGACCGGTCCCGACGAGACGCCGGGTGTGGGAGCCCAACTGGCGTGCGGTGTCGTCGGAGAACTGAGTATCCGGGACGACGCGAACCTCGAGGCGTTGCTCGCCCGTCTGGATGAACTGGACGAATCGTGTGCCCGCAATCATTTCAGGTACGATGAACAGCGCCGTCACGTAGTTCCCGTCCGGGGTAACGATGATGTCCTGGCAGCGACCACGGATCGCGGCAACCAGCGGGAGCGTCCGTCCGCAGGGGCAGATCCGGTCGTCCACGGGGAGCTCCACCTCATCTCCGACGTCATAGCGGATCAGGGGCATTGCGAAGTTGTAGAGAGACGTCCCGATTACGCGAGCCAGCGTTCGGCGGCCGTCTTCACCGACCCGAGGATGCTCGTACTGCAACAGTCCGTAGTCGCTGTTCACGTGATATCCGCCCTCGAGACACTCGGAGATCCCCACCGTCCGTTCCATGTGGCCGTAGGAGTCCAGCAGGCGACAGCCGAAGACGGATTCGATCAGGCGTCGGTGCATCCGGGTGACCAGTTCCCCCGTGGAGAACACGCAATCGAACTGGATGTCCGAAACGCCCGCCTCCCGGAGCGTGAGAGCCAGGAAGTAGAGCCCCGACGCCAGGCCTTTTAGAAACCGGGGCCGGTAGCGACGGATGGCATCGGCCATCAGCCGACTTCGCGCCGCCGAGATGTGGCTCCCGTTCAGGAGAAGCCGGCGCAGATGGGGCTGATAGCGGGAGGGCGCGTCGTTCAGGTCGGGCCGCTTCAGGAAATAGTGACTGCTCAGTTCGGCGAAGCGGTTCCCGAGACGAAAACCACCCCAGCTCCAGTGCCTCCAGTAGTAGACGAACTCGAGGGCGTTGGCGCCGCGGTCGAGATAGAAGTGAAGCGGTCTCCCGGAAGTGCCGCTGGTGCTGTAGCGGGTCGGCGAATAGCGCCGCGCATCTTCGGCCAGCAGCGCTTCGGCCCGGTTCTGGACCGTCTCTTTGTCCAGGATGGGGAGTCTCCGCAGATCCTCGACATCTCGAATGTCAGACCTGCCGAGTCCGAGAGAAGCAAGGAGCTCTCGGTAGTACGGCACATGCTCGAAGGCGTGATCGAGAACCAGCCTCAGGCGCTTGCTCTGGTACTCGAGCAGTTCGTCCCGGGGCAGCCACTGGGTCCGTTCAAGGGTCCGATGGAGTTGCCAGATCGTTCGGGGATGGAAGAAATCTCGGATTCGAAAATCGATGGACATCGCGCTCCCGCCGGGGCGGCCTCCGGCGCGTCCCGGCTCCTTTCGCCTCGCCGCCGAGCCACAAGAGTACACGGGAAGGCTCCGCACGCCAAAGCGAAAGGACTTGCGCCCATCCCCGGAAGACGGGTATCCTCGCCGCGATTACCACCCGAGGATATGTTTCGTACCCATGTGGATTGCCGAGCCCGCGACTGCCTTGACCGACTATCTGCTGGCCGTGGCCTGCCTGTTCTTCATGCTGCGCCTGCGGCGGCGGGCCGGGTCACGCGGAGGCAGGCTCTGGATGTTCGGCTTCCTGGCGCTGGGTGCCGGGGCTGTCGTGGGCGGAAGCTTTCACGGATTTCGTCCTTTCGTTTCTCCCCATCTTTCCGGCGGCCTGTGGAACGCGACGCTGGTTCTGATCGGGACGGCCGCCGGATTCATGATCTCGGGTGTCCTGGCGGCGACGGTCTTCCCGGCGCGCCGGTGGCTTTGGGGCGGACTGGCGATCTCGCTTGCCGGCGGCGTGCTGTTGAGTCTCAAGGTCGGGATCCATGAGGGCTTCAATCACAACGACCTGTTCCACTGCCTGATGCTTCCGGCGCTCTACTGCTACTATCGCGGTGCCCTCCTGCTGCGAAATCCGGCTTCGTGACGCCGGCTCGCCCGTTGCCAGGGCAGGAAGACATTGCCCTGGGAGGTCGCGCAGCGGGGCAGGTTGTGCTGGTTCGATGGGGAGGGGGACGTTATGATGGGCCGGAAGGCAAGAGGGTCTCATGTCGCGTAAATTCTTACGCAAGAAGAAAGTCCGGCGGCGCGCCCAGCCGGGTTCTCCACCCGGCACGCTGGTCTATGTCGGCGAGGAGCGGCCGATCCGGACCCGGGTGACGGTCATCGACTACGGTCCCGATCACCTGACCGAGGAGGTGACGAAGCAGACGGAGTCCCTGGCCGGACTGGCTGACGGTGACTCCGTTACCTGGATCAACGTGGAGGGTCTGCAGGAGACACGCCTGATCGCCGAGTTGGGCGAGCGGTTCGGGCTTCATCCCCTGATGCTCGAGGACATTCTGAACACCGACCAGCGGCCCAAGGTGGAGTTCTACATCGACCACGTCTTCTTCGTGCTGCGCATGCTCTGGTTCGAAGGCGAGGACCTGCACGAGCTGCACTCCGAACAGGTCAGCCTGGTGCTTGGCCAGGGCTATGTGCTGTCTTTTCAGGAGACCTTCGGCGACGTCTTCGAGCCGGTCCGGGCGCGTCTGAGAACCTCCTCTCAGCGGATCCGCACGATGGGCCCCGACTACCTCATGTACGCCCTCATCGACGCCGTAGTCGACCACTACTTCCTGGTATTGGAGCGGATGGACGATCGGTCCGAGATGCTCGAGGCAATGGTGTTCGGGAATTTCCGGCCGGAAACCCTGCAGGAAGTGCAACGGCTGAAGAGGGACCTGGTTCCCCTGCGGCGGGCGGTCTGGCCGATCCGCGAAGCACTGGGCACTCTGGTGCGGGACGAAAATCCGTTGATCCATCCCGAGGTCCGCGTATTCCTGCGCGATGTCTACGATCACTCGGTTCGCGTTCTGGAAACGGTCGAAGTGCTGCGGGACACCAGTTCCAGTCTCCTGGATATCTACCTTTCGGCTCTCAGTAACCGGATGAACGAGGTGATGAAGGTCCTGACGGTAATCGCCACCATCTTCATCCCGCTGACCTTCATCGCCGGCGTTTACGGAATGAATTTCAGGTACATGCCCGAACTGCAGATGAGGTGGGCCTATCCGGCGCTGTGGGGCGTCTTCATCGTGATCACGGTGCTGATGATCTTCTACTTCAGGAGACGGAACTGGCTCTGAGACTCCGGACGGACAAGGACACGGGGGGAAATCACATGGATGTGCTGCTGATCGGCTCCAGGGGACAACTGGGCTTCGAGCTCTCCAGGACCTGTCCGAGCGGAATGAACCTGACCGGCTGCGATGTCGAGGAGGTGGACATCCGGGAACTCCGAAGCGTCCGCGCCCTGGTTCAGGCGGTTCACCCCCGGTTGATCGTCAATGCCGCCGCCTACACGGCCGTGGACCAGGCGGAATCGGAACCGGATCAGGCATTTGCGGTCAATGCGGAGGGAGCCGGGAACGTCGCGAAGGCCGCCGCTGAAATCGACGCCCGTGTGATTCATCTCTCGACCGATTTCGTGTTCAGTGGCGAAGGGGGGCGTCCCTATCGGCCCGAAGATCCGCCGGCGCCCATCAGTATCTACGGAGCCTCCAAAGCGGAAGGGGAGCGGCGCGTTCTGGATTGTCCTGGAAGCCAGCCGATCATTCTCCGAACCTCCTGGCTTTACTCCGTCCATGGCAAGAATTTCGTCAAGACGATTCTGGGGCTGCTGGCGCAGGGCCGGGAACTCCGGGTCGTCACGGATCAGGTGGGCGCGCCGACCTGGGGATGCAGTCTGGCGGCCGTCATCTGGGAACTGGCCGGGCGCGCTTCGGTGCCCGAAATTCTCCACTGGTCCGACGCCGGCGTGGCCTCCTGGTACGATTTTGCCGTGGCGATCCAGGAAGAAGCGGTGGCCTGCGGCCTGCTCGCGAGTGCCGTTCCTGTGCGGCCCGTTCCGAGCACGGAGTTCCCGACGGCCGCGCGCAGGCCTCACTTTTCTCTCCTCGACTCGAGCGCGAGCTGGTCCCTGCTCGGACACACGGCGGAGCACTGGCGGAGCACGCTCCGCTCCATGCTCGAGGAGTTGAGTGCCGCCCGTGGCACGGTGTCGCCTGTCGATGGCGAGGCTGGAACCGGATGACCGGGCCGCCGCGGTTCCGGCCCCTCCGGCCCGCATCCGCCTCGCGCCACCAGATTGCCGCCCCGCCATTTCGTCCTTCGAGACGTCCGGCGATGCTGCGTAACTCTCTCTTTGAATTCCTTTCCGGAGATAAGAAAATGATGTCAGTCGATTATCCCTAGAGGAGACTGACCGGAGAATTCGTAAATGTCCGATCCCTCGACCGACAGGCGGGTTGGCAGAATCGTCGACGCCATGACCAAGGCGGCTCAGGGTGGGGATCCCGTGGCGCTGGAGGCGAAAGACGCCTCGGTCCCCCTGGGTGATGTCGCAAATGCCTTGATCGGCTGGATCAGGGAGCAACTCGACTCACAAGGACCGCGCAGCCAGGACCCGCGGGGGACAGCAGCCCGGGCGGAGAGAGAGGGTGCCGGGCGGGATTTCGCTTCCTGGAATACGGGCACCGCGTTTCTTGCGTTGATCGAGGCTTCGCCCCTGGCGATCATCGCCCTGGATGCCGCGGGAAGGGTGACGATCTGGAACCCGGCCGCCGAGGCGATTTTCGGCTGGACCGAGGGGGAAGCCCTCGGCCGCAGCCTGCCCTACGTCCCCGAGGACAAGCGGGAGGAACACCGGCTCCTTCGCGAGCGAGTGCTTCGGGGAGAGAGTTTCACCAATCTCGAAGTCAGACGCCGAAGAAAGGACGGAAGCGCCGTTGACATCAGTATCTCCACAGCTCCGCTCTTTGACTCGGACGGGCGTATCACCGGGATCATGAGCCTGAACGCCGACGTGACGGAACGCCGGAGGGTGCTCGAGGAGCTGGAATACCGAGAGCAGATCTATCGGGGACTCTTCGAGAACATGGCCCTGGGGGTGGTGTATCAGTCGGCCGACGGTCAGATCATTTCGGCCAATCCTGCGGCTGAGCGGATTCTCGGTCTTTCGCTGGAGGAGCTCAGGTCGAGGACGTCGCTTGACCCGAACTGGCACTGTATTCGGGAGGATGGCTCCGAGTTCCCGGGCGATCAGCACCCTTCGATGCAGGCGCTGGCATCGGGTCGCCCGGTCAACGGCGTCGTGATGGGCGTTCGCCAATCCGATTCCCGCGAGCTGCGCTGGCTGCTCCTCGACGCGACGCCCGAATTCCACCCCGGAGAGGCGAAGCCGTATCAGGTCTTTACGACCTTCTCGGACATCACGGAAAGGAAGCGCGCGGCGGAGGCCCTGGACAGGAGCACGCGGCTGCTGAAGGAAGTGCAGCGGCTCGCCCGGCTGGGGCACTATGACCTCGATGCCGAGACGGGACTTTGGCAAAGCTCGGAGGTTCTGAACGAGATCTTCGGAATCGACGAAACCTTCCACAGGGATGTTGAGGCGTGGCTGGAGCTGGTGCATCCCGACGATCGACAGGAGATGGCCACCTACCTCAACGACCACGTCCTTTCGGCTCACCAGCCCTTCGATCGCGAGTATCGGATCGTGCGGTGTTCCGATGGGCAGGAGCGCTGGGTCTACGGCCGCGGGCAGGTGGTCGTCGACGCTCGGGGGAGCGTGAAACGGATGATCGGGACCATCCAGGACATCACGGAGCGGAAGAAGCTCGAGGAAAGGGTCGCCCAGTCGCAGAAGCTGGAAGCCGTCGGACAACTGGCAGGAGGGATCGCGCATGACTTCAACAACATGCTCAGCGTCATCCTGGGCTATGCCGAGTTGATCAAGGTCCGGCATCCGGGCGAGGACCTGCTTCTGGAGGACATCCTCGAGATCGAGAAGGCTGCCACCCATTCGAAAGACGTGACGAGCCAGCTCCTGGCCTTTTCGCGAAAGCAGATCATTTCTCCGCGCACGACGGACCTGAACGAGCTGATCCTGAAAGCGGAACGCACTCTGCTACCGCTGATTGGAGAGAACATCCAGCTCCGCATCTTCCTGGCCGAGGACCTCGCCCCGATCCGGTTCGATCCTTCGCAGATCGAGCAGATTCTCGTGAACCTGGCTGTGAATGCCCGCGACGCCATGCCCGAAGGGGGGCTCCTGACGATCGAAACCGCCAGGGTGAATCTGAGGGAGGAGGATTGCCGCGAGTCCTCCGAGTTGCAGCCCGGGGAGTACGTGGTGTTGCAGGTGAGTGACGTGGGGGAAGGGATGGAACCGGAGGTGCTGGCGCACGTCTTCGAACCCTTCTTCACGACCAAGGAGCCGGGCCGGGGAACGGGTCTGGGCCTGGCCACGATTTATGGGATCGTCAAGCAGAACGGCGGTTTCGTGACCGCGGAGAGTCAACCGGGAGAGGGCGCCGTCTTCAGGGTCTATATTCCGAAGATCCTGAGCGAGCCGAATCGTGCCGCGGAGCACGCAGAGGGTCCGCCACCGTCGGGTGGAGGCCAGGTCCTGCTGGTCGAAGACGATGACATGGTGCGGAGAATGGCGTCGGCCATGCTCGGCCGGCTCGGGTACGCGGTCATTGCGACGGACACCCCGGAGGAGGCCCTCTCGATCTGCGGGGACTTGACCACGTCGATCGACCTGTTGATGACCGACGTCGTGATGCCGGGGCTCAGCGGGGACGAACTGCGAGAGCGGGCCCTCGCTTTGCGGCCCGATCTGCCGGTGCTTTTCATGTCCGGATACGCCGCCGACGCCAGGATGCGCCGTCGTGTCCTCGAGGAGGGCGTCCACTTCATCCAGAAGCCCTTCGGTTTGCAGGAGTTGGCTCGCCGAGTCCACCTCGCCGTGGGAAAACCGGCCGGAACCTGAGATTGGAGGACGCGGTCAAAGGCCGGGCTCAAATCTCAGGCCGCAAACCTCAGTGGTCTTTACGTCTTCCCGATGCCAATCTGGAAGAAAGTGCGGCAGTTCGAAGCGGCCTCCTCGTCGAGCCACCAGCTCAGCCCTCCCTGCGCAGGACGTACGCCCGCAGCCGGGCACTCGACAAGGGGTGGTCCCTCGATGAAGATCTTGCGGACGATCTGCGCCTTCTTTCGGCCCGCGGCCAGGAAGAAGATCTGGTCGGCCCGATTGAGCAGCGGGTAGGTAACGGTCAGTCTGCGCGGCGGAGTCGCTTCGACGGTGACGGCGGTCGTCCAGCGAACGGTTTCCTGCAGAGCCGGCGAGCCTGGGAACAACGAGGCCGTATGGCCTTCCGGCCCCAGTCCCAACAACACCAGGTCCGGTCCCGGGCCCCGCTCGGGAAACCGATCCCGGAGGAGATCGTCATAGCGGTCTGCTGCATCCGCCGGGGTCCCTTCCGTGGGAATCGGGAAAACATTCCCGGCTGGAATGGCAATCCTGTCGATCAATTTCTCACGCGCCATACGCTGGTTGCTGAGGGGATCGTCCGGCTTGACCCAGCGCTCGTCCCCCCAAAACAGAGTGATCCGATCCCACGGCAGCGCCGCGCCGTGGACCTGCGCAAGACGTTCATAGACCGGGGCCGGCGTCGATCCTCCCGACAGGAAAAGGGAGGCCCGCCCCCGCTTCTGCAGTGCCTCCCCGAGCACGCGCGCAATGGCATCCGCGATCGCCTGGATCATTTCCTCCAGATTCGGTCTGGCGAGGACTGTGAGTCTCATTTTGGATTAGCTCCTCAACGTTATGGAATCGATACGATGACGGTACTTTCATCGTCCGACGCCCCGTCGGCCAAGTCAACCGGCACCGGCTCCAGACCGGGTTCCCGCAATTTGAAGACAATTCTGGGGATCGCGCTCTCGGGCAAGTTCCTGCTCGGGCGAGTATCCTTTTATTGATAGCACCAGTGACTTGGCGTAATATCACGCTTTGATATTCGGCATGTCGCATGCATTGGTGTGACTGACGGCGCATGCTTGTTCGTCAGGAAAGGGAGGTAGGAAAGATGTATCGACGTGTAGCAGGTCTGTTCATTTTGGCCACTTTCGCGTTCGTTCTGGCGGGATGTGCTTCGGAGCCGACGGCCGAGGTGAGCGCGGCTGAGCAGGCCAAGAGTCAGGCTTCGGCCGCCGAAGCCGAGAAGTACGCTCCAGATGATTTCCAGAAGGCGCAGACGACGCTGGACGAGGCGCAGACCGCGCTGAAGGCGGAGAACGACAAGTATGCGATGTTCCGGGACTACGCTCCAGTCAAGACAAAATTGGCTCAGGCGACCCAGGAATTCGATGCCGCTGCCCAGGCTGCGCAGACCAAGAAGGAGGAGGTGCGGCAGCAGGCCGAGCAGGGTTTGACGGAAGCCGAGCAGGCTCTGGCCAGTGCCCAGACGGCTTTGGAGAAGGCGCCCAAAGGAAAGGGCACACGTGCCGATCTGGAAGCCATGAAGGCGGACCTCGAGGCCGCGAGCCAGGGTCTCGACAGTGCGCGTGAGCAATTGAAGGCCGGAAACTACCTGGAAGCCCAGAGTCAAATCGAAGCGGCCAAGACCAAGGCCGACTCCGTCAGCTCACAGGTGGCGGAGGCAATCAAGGCGAGACGGCGCTAGCCCGGCTCCTTCCAGCTGAGCCGAAGATTGATCGAGTGCGGAACCTGCCGCGCTCGAGTCGGGTTCTTTGGATCTGCCGTCCGGGGCGGCGCGTTCGGCTCGGTATTGATTCAGGCGGGGTCACGTTCCCCCCGGAGGGTGGCCCCGCCGGGCACGCCGCCAGGCTCCCATCGAGGTGTAGGATTTCCGTTCTTTGCACAATCCCGGGTTGCATGGTCTGATCGAGAGCTCTCTGGTGCGTTGGCGTTTTGGCTTTTGCCTCTGCATCCTGCTCGTGGCGTCATCGTGCCGGTCCCTTCCGGACGAGGGCTGGGCGCAGCTCAAGGATGTCCGGTTACGCCTCCTCTCGGTCCAAGCCGACCGCTTCACTCCTGCCGAATACAGCGCGTTCGAGCGGCACTTTTCAGATATCCGCGAAGATTTCAGCCGCCTCGCAAACCAGGCGGCTCTTCTGCGTTCGGGCAGCCGAATCGCGGCGCTCGACAGCAACATCCGGGCTCTGAACGCCACCGGGGAGGCCCTGGTCAGCCAGGCCGAGAAAGCCCGCCAGAGCAAGCTCGAAGGGTTGCGCCTGGAGGCGGCGGCCCTGGAAAGCTATCTGACGACGACCGGCCCGAGTCACTACCTGCCCGAACTCCGCCAGTCATTGACGGGGACCCAGCTGCAACTTGCGCGTCTCAAGCTCCTCATAGAACAAGGGGATGATCGATCGGCCGAGGCCGTTCTCAACGTCCTCAAGGCGTCGAATCGGGAAGTGCGCGCTCATCTCGATGAACTGGAACGGCGATTTTCGGATCCTCATTTGCTGAGGGTCTGGTCGCGACTGTGCCGGAAGGCGATCGAGTTCTCGCGTCGAACGGATCAGCCCGTGCTGGTTATCGAGAAGTTCGACCGGAAAGCATTCCTGCTCCGGCGGGGACGGGTTTTTCGCCGGTTCTCGGTGGATCTGGGCTGGAACGGTCTGAATGACAAGCAGAGACAGGGTGACGGTGCGACGCCGGAAGGTGAATACACGGTCACGAAAAAGAAGAGCAATGAACACACGAGCTTCCATCGGGCCCTGCTCCTCAGTTACCCGAACGAAGCGGACAAGGCGGCTTTCCAGCAGGCGCTGCGCCGTGGGGAGTTGCCGCGGGGCGCGCGGATTGGGAGCATGATCGAAATCCACGGCGCTGGCGGAAGGGGCCAGGACTGGACGGATGGGTGCATTGCGCTGTCCAATAGAGAGATCGAGCTTCTCTACCGCGACGCCTACGTGGGGATGCCTGTCTACATAGTGGGACGATGTCAATCACTGAGATAGCAGCTATCACCGACCGCCGCAGACGGTGGCCGACCTTCGTTCTGGTCTGGTTCACCCTGACCGGCATCGTGCTGTTGGGCGCGCTGACCGTGCAGCTCATCCGCACGCCCTCGGCTTCCGGCGATTCCGACGGGCTCCCCCCGGCCCGCAAGCTGGAGCAGCAAATCACTGCCAGGAAAGCACACGGACTGTTCATCGTCATCGACACGGCCAGCAACCGTCTCTACTTGCGTCGGGGTGACGACGTCCTTTTGGAGGCGGTCTGCTCGACCGGCAGCGGGGTTCAGTTGGTCGCAGGGGAGAAGCACTGGACCTTCCGGACTCCCCGGGGAGCCTTCCGCGTCATCAGCAAGACCCGCAATCCGATCTGGCGCAAGCCCGACTGGGCCTTTCTCGAAGAGGGTGAGCCGGTGCCCAAGCACGACCGCGACCGGTTCGAACGCGGGGTTCTCGGCGAGTACGCGCTGGGGATCGGAGATGGATACTTCATTCACGGCACTCTCTACACACGGCTTCTGGGTACGAATGTGACCCACGGCTGCATCCGGCTGGGAGCAAAGGATCTTGCCTACCTGGCCAGGACCGTCCCCAGGGGGACCCGGGTCTATATCTTCTGAGCGGGCCAAGCGAAATGCGTCTGGTGATTGGGTTTGTGCTCTTGAGTCTGCTGTCGGCCCCCAATGAGGAGGCGCCGACGCCGGCGCGCTTGTCGGCCCGTCTGGAACTGATGCGTCAGGGCGGAGTCTTCCTCGAGAGTACGGACGATGCTCTCGAGGTGTATGCCGGCGGGTGGAAGGTGCAGCGCATCCCCGCGAGGATCCTGGAGATCAGCCGGGGCAAGTCGGTGGCGGCGGGGCAGGTTCGCGAACTGGTTCCGCTGGTGCCGGTGCCGGCCGTGATCATCGACAGCGAGGAGGTGGCCGCCGATGCAGGCGACACGAATGCGGACGTTTCGACTCTCGATCAGATCATCGGAGTCGACAAGATGCCCGATTCGTACCTCGTCTATTTCGACGACGGATCCATCTGGATCGTGAATCCCGGTAGCTGGTTCGGGATATCCCGGATCTGGAGGAAGGGAAAGCTCCAGTTCCAGGTGGCCCGACAACTGGCCGATCAGGTCATCGGAAGGGACGGGCTCCGGCTCTCCTTCCTGACCATGGACGAGGCTTCCGCCCGGCATCTGTACTGGATCCTCGAGGAGGGGTTGCCAGTGCTTCAGTAGAGCTGCATGCCGATATCCACGACCCGGGTTGGACTCATTCTCGGTGTTCTGTTGACGGGGGCCAGTCTGCTGCTGTCCTGCGGGTCCTCTGTGCGTCGATCCGGCGATCGCACGCTGGTGGTCTTCGCAGCTGCCAGCACCACGAACGCCGTCAAGGAGATCGCGTCGGCTTTCGAGGCATCAAGCGGGCTGCGGATCTACTGCAACTTTGCCTCCTCGTCGGCCCTCGCTCGTCAGATCCTCGCCGGTGCCGACGCCGACCTTTTCTTTTCGGCCAATCTGCAGTGGGTGGAAGCGCTGCAGGAACGGGGCGAGGTAGCCCAAGCCGTGGAGTTGGTCGGCAATACCCTGGTCGCCGTCGTGCCGAAGGCGACGCAACAGGCGCCCGAGGGTCCCGCCGATCTTCTCTCCCCCCGTGTCCGCCGGATCAGCATCGGTGAGCCCAATTCGGTGCCGGCGGGCATCTATGCGAAGAAGGCCCTGACCGCGCTGGGCCTGTGGGACGCAGTGGCACCCCGGCTGGTCTTCAGCTTCGACGTCCGTCAGGCGCTCGCCTACGTCGAAACGAGGGAGGTGGACGCCGGTCTCGTCTACGCAACGGATGCCGCCATCAGCCCGGACGTGCGTGTGGCGTTCTCCTTCGATCCCGCTCTGTCGGGTCCCATACGCTACCCGCTGGTTCTCCTGAAGCGGTCGCGTCCCCGGGCCCGGGAACTCTTTCGCTTCTTCTCCACTCCGAAAGCAACCGGGATTCTCGAGCGCTACGGCTTCCAGCCGCTTCAGCCGCCACATGACCGGCAAAGCGGTGGGAACTGAGCCTTATTCCCCGGTTCCGTTGCATTTCGCGGCTTGCTTCTGAAAAGATTGTCGGACCGATGTTTACGGGTGAGGAGTGGGATGCGATCGAGCTCAGTCTCTGGGTGGCAACCTGGGCGGTGACGGCCAGTCTGCCGCTGGCTATTCCTTTGGGATACGGGCTGGCCCGGTGGAAGGGACGCAGCAAGTGGCTGGTGGAGACCCTCGTCAATCTCCCCCTGGTCCTGCCACCGGTCGTGACCGGTTATGTGCTGCTTCTGCTGTTCGGAGGTGCGGGACCCATCGGCGGACCGCTCGAACGCTGGTTCGGAATCCAGATCGCCTTTTCGTGGGCGGGGGCGGCGCTGGCGGCCGCAGTGGTGAGCTTTCCGTTGATGGTTCGGGCCGTTCGGATCGCCTTTGCCGGTGTGGACGAGCGTCTGGAGGGCGTGGCCCGCACGCTCGGCTCGAGCCCCCTGGACACCTTCCTGTCGGTGAGCCTGCCCCTCGCGCTGCAGGGCGTTCTGGCGGGCTCCATTCTGGCCTTTGCCCGCAGTCTGGGGGAATTCGGAGCGACCATCATGCTGGCCGGCAACATCCCCGGAAGGACCCAGACCATACCCACCGCTGTCTTTTCCCTGGTCCAGACGCCTGGCGGCGTCTCCCGGAGCGGACGTCTGGTTCTGGTTTCGGTGCTTCTTGCATGTGTCACCCTGGCCATCAGCGAGATCCTCGAACGCAGGCAATACAGACGTGAGTCAGCTTAGCTTTCGCGCCATCCACTCCTATCCGGGCGGGTTCGAGCTCGAGTTGGGCTTTGAGACCAACCGCCTGGTCACCGCGATCTACGGGCCGTCGGGGAGCGGCAAGACCACGATCCTGGAAATGCTGGCGGGCCTCAAGCATCCGCGACAGGGCTACATGCAGCTCAGGGGGCGGGTTCTTCTCGACACCGACGCCGGGGTGTGCGTTCCCACCCAGAGACGGGGTGTGGGAATGGTCTTCCAGGATCAATTGCTGTTCCCCCACTACTCGGTGCAGGGGAACCTGCGCTATGGGGAGAGGCGGCGGCGTGGATCGGCGAATCACGTGACTTTCGACCGCGTCGTCGAGGTACTGGAACTGCATGGTCTGCTCCACCGATCCCCCCGAAATCTTTCAGGAGGCGAGCGGCAGCGTGTGGCGCTGGGGCGGGCTCTGCTGAGCAGTCCGGTTCTACTTCTGCTGGACGAACCGTTGACCGGTCTCGACGAGGAGCTGAAGGGCCGCGTGCTGGACTATATCCGCAAAGCCATCGGAGAGTGGCAGATTCCGACTCTTCTGGTGGCCCACGACGTTCAGGAGGTGAAGCGGCTCGCGGACTGGGTCATCTCCATCCGGGACGGCAAGGTCGTTCGGGAGGGATCCCCGGAGGAATTCCAGAGTTGACTCCGCCCCCAATGCCGGCTAGCTCAGCTCGTCGGCGTCATCCTCGTCGGACCCGATAAGCCTCATCCAGTTCTGCCGGGGCTCCTGCGGCAGCTTCCCGAGCAGTTCCCGGTGTCGGGCCAGATAGTGCAGCAGGCGGTAAGTGACGTTCATCGAAGCTTGGCGGACGCCTTTGGAGGTCCAGATCCCGGTCACGCGAACGCAGAATGCCACGGTGGGTCGCGAGACCGGTGCATAGCCGACGTAATTCGTGTGGTAGCCGAGACCGGGCGTCGAGGCGGTGCCCGTCTTCATGGCGACCCGGAAATCACCCGGTTCGACGCCGTGTGCCGTCCCTCCCCACTCGACCACCGATCGCATGGCGTCCCTCAGGATGGGCAGCCAATCCCGGTCGAGGATCTGAAGGCCGGCTTCGTGGCGGGCGGGCTCGGGATTCGAGACACCGAGCAGGCCGTCCCGCGACGAGAACAGCGTCGGCTCGGGAAGTCGGCCGCCGTTGGCAAAGACCGCGGCGATCAGGGCCCCATGCAGGGGAGTGATCTCGCTCTCTTCCAGGCCGATGGACAGATCCGCGAGAGACCGGTCGTCGTAACGCTTGCGGAGGAGTCTCCCGAACTTCATTCCCCATTTGTCCGCTCGTCCGAAGCCGAACAGGCGCAACTCCGAGGTCAGAGCCGCCGCACCGACTTCCACTCCAAGATCGGCGAAGGCAATGTTGCAGCTGATGGCCATCGCCTGGTTGAGGCCCTTGAGCCTTCCGGCCGGGTAAGGACAATAGAGGAAGTCACCCGCGAACCGCTCGGCTCCGGTACAGATGGTTCTGGCAATTTCCTTGTCCGGATCGACGCCGGCCCTCAGGGCGCCCGTGGTCGTGATCAGTTTCGAGATGGACGCCGGCTCCCGGAGCTCCCGGAAGGCCGGATCGACGCCCTTCCGGCGAGAACGGCGGTCTGAAACCGCGGCGAGGATCTCCCCCGTATCCGGATCGACCAACACGATGCTCCCGCGATAGCCCCGCAGTGCCCGCGCCGCGATCTGACTCAACTCGAGATCGAGGCTGAGGCGCACGCTGGGAGCCGGATTCCCGTCGAGGGCGGTTTCGATCGTGGTGACGGGAAGAAGCCTGGTATCGATTCCGTCCAGGAAGCGGACCTCGTTGTCGGTGGTGATCCAGCCGAGCGGAGTTCCCCGACGATCCTGCACGATCGCCCGGGCATCCTTCGCCAGAGCGCCCAGCACGCGATCGATGCGTCGCCCGAGCGGGCCGTTTCGAAAGGGCTCGGCCGTGGCGGCGAGAACCTTCCGGCTCTGGTCGGGATGGCCGAGTTCCAGGAGGGCGGCGGAGCGGTAGAGGCGCGCGCAGGGAATTCCGGCCTCTTCGGCGAGCAGAGCCAGCCTGCGGCACTCGACGTAGTGCTTCTTCACGAGTGCCCGATGCAGCAGCAGGCGGATCGGATATTCACGCAGGTAGGAGCGGACCCGGTCATCGAGGTGCGGCAGCGGATCCTCCGTTGCCAGAGCCTGGCAGATGAGGATTGCCGCGGGGACGTCCCGCGCTGCCCAACGGGAGTCCGCCAGCTCCGTCAGCAGGCGATAGGCCTCGCCTGTGCGGCCGGCCAACAGATCCAGATAGGCGCGGCTGCGGGAGAGGGAAGCGTCCAGCGCGGCGCTGAGGGCCAGCAGTGCGACGAGACAAAGCGGTGGAAGTGCCCACAACCCCCAGCGTCTCGGATCGAGATATCGTCGCCTCCCTCTGCCGGGTGATCGCACTCGCTTGCTCCCCCTCTTCTTCTTTCCCCAGGTCTGTCACCCGGAACTTTGGAGAGAACTCTACGGATCCTGCGGATCGCAATCAAGTCCCTCAGTTTGTGATTGTCGTCATTGAAACTCTGATTCTGGGTGCTTACCATCACGGACTATCAGGAATTCCGGACTTGGATTCCGGGAAGGAGGAGCAGGCGTGGACGATAGAAGACACTTCCAGCGATGGGAATGCAGCGTCCCGTGCCGATTTTCGATCTCCGGACATGCGTTTCAAGGGTGCGTGGTCAATCTCTCCTTCAATGGGGCGCGCGTGGAGGCCGACGGTGCGACTCCGGCGGTCGATTCGCGAGTGATGGCGACGCTCAACCCGGGCGGGGACGGGGAGGATGTGGAGATTCCGGCCCGCGTGATCTATGCCACGGAAGATTGCTACGGTTTGTTGTTCGAGGATTCGAGAGAAGAACTCGTGCGCAAACTGATGCCCTTCTTTCGAGCGCAGATCGATGAACCGGATCCGGGCCTGGAATTGGACGAAGCATCCTGAAGCTCCGCGGCCGGGCTGTATAATCACCCTATGGCGACACAACACGCCCAATGGGTGATCGAGGTTGACGAACAGCAGTTTCCCAGTCAGGTCATCGAGCGCAGTCGAGAGCTCCCCGTTCTGGTGGATTTCTGGGCGGAATGGTGTGCGCCCTGCCGCATGCTCGGCCCGATGCTGGAGCGGCTGGCCGAGGAGTTTCAGGGCGCCTTTCTACTGGCCAAGGTCGATACGGAGGGGGCGCCCGCACTCGCCCAGGCCTTCCAGATTCGCAGCATTCCCTATGTGGTGATGTTCAAGGACGGAAAGCCCGTCGACGCGTTCGTCGGGGCCCTGCCGGAACCCGAACTGCGTCAGTTCATCCAGCAGTATTGCACGACCGAGACGGACGAACTCGCCCGGCAGGGTGAACAGCGGCTCGAAGCCGGAAAGATCGCTGAGGCCGAGCAGTTGTTCCAGCGTGCTCTTGGGGACCAGCCGGAGCATCCCGCGGCCATGCTGGGCCTCGCCGAAGTCGCCTTCCGCAAGGATGACTTCGAGGAAGCGGAGAGGCTCCTGAGCCGGGTCCTTCCCGTCGACGGTGCCGGGGAGAAGCTGGATCGCCTGCGGGCCAGGATCCGATTCCGACGCGAGGCCCTCGAGCTGGGACCCCTCGAAGAGGCGCGTCGGAAGCAGGCCGAAGAGCCGGATGACTTGGAGAGGACCTACGCCTTAGCCGTCTGTCTGGTGGACTCCGGCGCCTACGAGGAGGCTCTCGAACTGTTCCTGCAGATTGTGAAGAGGGATCGGAAGTTCCGGGATGATGGAGCGCGCAAGGCGATGGTAGACGTCTTCCCCATCGTCGGGATCCGTTCCCCTCTGGCCGAGAAGATTCGCAGCCGGTTGTCGGCGCTTCTCTTCTGAGGCGACCCGGGCCGGAGGCCGCCGTCAATTCTCGGATCGTGGTCCTCCGAGCCCGGTTATCCGCGCTTTCAATTCCCGCGCGATCTCCTCCGGCGAATCGGCAGCTGCGGGGCGCAGGAGCTCTCCAAAGGAGATCCGGACGGGCCGGGGTGTCGGCCAGCTCCGGGTGACCGGCAGCACGTCGAAGAGCCCCTCCACACGCACGGGCAGGATCGGGACTCCCAGTTCCCGCGCCATCAGCCCGATCCCGGGATGGAATTCATGGATGGCGCCGTCCTCGGTGCGCCGCCCCTCGGGAAACACCAGGGGGCAATATCCCGCGTCGAGCAGTCGCCCCGTGTACTGGAGTACCTCCCGTAGACCGACGCCGCTCTGGGGAAGAGGGTAGGTGTTGAAGAGGACACAGGCCAGCAGATACTGCGTGAGCGCCGAGAGCCGCTCGGACAGGGGGCGGCCCCGCGGGGAGAAGTACGCAGCGAAGCGCTCCATTCGTACGGCCGGGGCGATCCGGGCTCTCCAGGATGGTGGAAGGGCGGCCAGCAGGGCAACCGTGTCGAGGTGGCTCTGGTGGTTGGCCGCCAGGATGACGGATGCCTTTCCCAGTCGTTCGACCTGCTCCGACCCCTGGACGGTGAGGGGGAGATAGTGGCGCAGTAGAGGTAGAATGAGCGCCCGGCGGACAACAGAACGCACGATCCGGACGGGCAGGCGGGTTGCCCAGCTCGGCATACTCAGTCGCGACGCAGCGATCGTCTGGCCACCCCCGTCACCCCGTTGAGGCGATGTGGCAGAGCCCTGGAGCCATGCCTCGACCTCTCCCACCGACTGCAGCCGGGAGAACTCGAGCTCATCGAGCCGCCGGCCGGTCAGCCCTTCGAGGTCCTGCAGCAGCTCGACCCGGTCCAGCGATGAGAGCCCCAGATCCTCGTCCAGGCGATCGTCCTGGCCGATCCGCCCGGCAGCACGCCCGGACAGGCGTTGCAGGATCTTCTCCGCCGGCCGGAGCACGCTCGCGGGACTGCCGGTGTTGCCGCCCGATTCGATCCTGGCCCGGATCTCGTGCCGACGCAGTTTGAGGGTCGAGGGCGTCCTGGGGAGGGCGTCCCCGGCCCAGATCGACCATCCTTCGATCCGCTGATGGTGCTCGAGACGAAGGTTCGCCCTCCGGATGATCGACTCGGGATCGGCCGCTGCGTCGCTCAGCACGAGCACGGCGTGAACGGTCTCACCCCGACCGGCATCAATCCCGACGACGGCCGCTTCTCGAACGCTCGGATCGTCGACGAGCACCGCCTCAACGTCCTCGGGAAACACATTGAGGCCGGCGGCGGTCACGATGACCTCCTTCCTTCGGCCCTTGAAGTAGAGATTCCCCGAGGCGTCCAGTTCCCCGACATCGCCCGTAGGCAGCCAGTCCTGGTCGAGGTCGGCGCGACGGATCTCGCCGTCTTCGAGGTATTCCCGGCTGACGTTGGCGCCCCGCACCTCAATCTCCCCGTTGTCGGCCAGTCGGAGTTCCTGGCCCCCCAGGACCTGGCCGAGAGACCCGTGGCGGGCATGGAATGGATGGTTCACGCTGATGACCGGTCCTGCCTCGGTCAGACCATACCCCTGGATGACGAGAATTCCGATGCGGGACCACGCGTCCTCGAGTTCGCGCGACAGAGCGGCGCCCCCGGCAACGATCGACCAGAATTTCCATCCCAGACGGCGATGCAGGGCACGGGTCTGCCACCAGCGTTCCGCGACTCCGGCGATCCCGTGAAAGTGAATCCGGACGTCCCGGGATTGTCGATCCAGCTCGAGGAACGATGTCACCTGCTCGAGGAGCCGGGGAACGGTGACGAGTACGGACACCCGCTCACTTTTGAGGATCTCGACGATGTGGGCCGGGGTCAGGGAATGTGCGAGAACCACCGAACCTCCGAGCAGCGGCGGAATGAACAGACTCATGACCTGGCCGAAGAGGTGGCTCAGGGGGAGCAGACAAAGGGTGCGGATCGGTTGAAAGGGTGCGGCCAGGTGCCGATAGCGGTGGAATTCGGTCTCGAAGGCGCCCAGGTTGGCCGACAGGCTCTGATGGCGATGAACGACGCCTTTGGGGTTTCCCGTGGCGCCCGAGGTGAAGATGATCTCGGCGATGTCCTCGGGCCGGGCGCTTCCGGGCGAGGGCGTGGCCTTGCGCAACTGGGAAGGGTCTGGCAAGCGCAAGATCGGAATGTCACAGGCGGGATCGGGCACATCCTGTCCGAGGAGGATCAGGCGGCAGGCCGCTTGCCGCGCGACGCGGTTCACGAAATCGACGGACGATCCAGGATCGACCGGTACGACCTGGATTCCCCGGGTGAGGGCACCCCAGAAAACGAAGATCCATTCGGGACGGTTCTCGGACCAGAGAAGCAGGCGATGACCCGCCTGGAGTCCTGATGAAGCGAGGAAGTTGCCGTAGGCGCCCACCTGCGACCAGAGATCCCGGTAGGAATATCGAGATCTCCGGTACTCGGTGGTGAAACGAATCGCCTCTCGTTGCCCCAGCTTCTCGAAGCGACGGGGTATGTCGAGAAGCGTCCGGTCTACCAATCGGCCTTGTCAATCTCGGTCCCGTCTTCGAGATACCAGCGCTGCGAACCGTAGTCGCGGGACACGAAAATGTACATCTTGCTGTAAGTGTCCGCAACCGCCTTGGGCAGCGTGAATTTCAGCACGAGCGATTGACCCTCCGCCGGGATTGCGGGGCCGCTGATGACATACCCCTTGCAGTGCAGTTCGTCGACTTTCCACCAGCCGCTGGTGTTGCCCTGTGTGAAATCCGTCGCTTCGATCTGCAGCGGCTGGTCACCTTTTTCGAGGGTCGCCGTTGCTTCCGGGGCCTTGTCCGCCGCCCGACCCAGGCCGATCCGGTAGGTTCGGCTGGGATTGAGACCCTCGTAATGGACTGTGATGACAACCGAGTCGGGGCTCGAACGAATCACCGGAGCCGACATCGTGGCCCGGTCCTGCGCAAAGACCGGACTCGCGAGGAACATAACCAGCAGCAACGCAGAGAAGAGTATCCAAGTCTTGTCTTTCATGTCGTACCCCCAAACTCCTTGCTCAATCGTGTTCTTGTCAGATCACTGGGCCGGCGTGAGAACGATATTCCGGAACGAAATCGGTCCATGATCGCCCTGCAGCATGATCGGCCCCGGCGCGCCCTCGTCCGAGTCCAGAGCGCCTCCGGTGATCCCTGGGATTTCCTTGTCGTCGATGATCGTCTGCCCATTGAGAACGACGGTGATGCGACGTCCGAGGAGCGTGATGTCGTAGCTTTGCCATTCACCGGCAGGCTTGCCCGCAGCGACGGCGGGAGTCAGGAAACCGTACACGCCTCCGAGGAGAACGCTGGTCGGTTCCTTGCCGTAATCATCCTGAATCTGAACCTCGTAGCGGCCGCGCAAGTAGACTCCACTGTTGCTCCCCTCCGGGTATTTGAAGTCGATATGGAGCTTGAAATCCTCGAAAGCCCGGTCGGTCACCAAATCGGTGCCGCTGGCGGAACTCGAGAGCACGCCTTCTGAGAGAGTCCAGTGGTTCTCCGCTTCCGGACTGCGAGCGTGCCACTGACCGTCGAGGTTGCCCGAAAGGAGCTCGATCGGTTCCCCCCACACGGGTGGGTTCGTCCGTTCCAGAGTCGGAGCCTGAACGGCCGTCCATGTCAGGCTCGAGCCGTCCACGGCGTTGGTCGTTCCCTGGAGGCCGTCTGCGGCGGGCCATGCTTCGAACCGGATATCCTCCGGATTCGTCTCGTATTGGACCGGGAGGCTGAAATTCAAGCGGTCTCCGTCGACTTGAATGTTCTGGATAGGACGCGCGCTTCCGACTCGGCCGACGAACCGGCCCGTCAGCCCGCCGTCGTTCCGGCTGATCTCGAACCAGGAGGGATAGGCGGCATCCTGTCCCTTCACCGTCACGTCCCAGCGTCCCAGGAATTCGTCGCCCGGAGCACGATCCTCGGTCCGAATGGGCTGCCGGGAACAGGAGGCGGCCATCAGCATCAGCAGAAACACGATGGTTCTCTTCATCTTGATCTTGTCCCTTGTGCCTGACCTGTCGAATCCGTCGCCGAGGAACCGCCGCTGGCCGTTTCGGAGCCGGAACTCATCATATAACAGGGAATCATAGGGAATAACAGCCAAAAACACCACACTTCCCGGTTTGGCGCCGGGCGGAGCGAGTGGTGTATGTTTGTTCCTGGACCTCTCGGGGGCGGATGGCCCCGAAGGCGCGTTCGGGGAGATTCCGCGGGTCGTCTCCCGGAGCCGGTCACCCGGAGAACGGCGCGGGCGGGAAGGTGGTAGTGACAGATTGAGAAGACTGGAAGTGAGATTGTGGGTCCTCGTAGCCGTGGCTCTGATCTGCGTGTCGGTGGGGACGGCCGCGCCACCGGATCGGCAGATTGCCCTGACCTTTGACAAGCTGCCCTTCATGGAGCCGTTGGGGTACTGGACGCCCCGCGAGGTGAGCAATCTGGTTCTGCGGGCGCTGGCTGCGCGACAGATCCATGCCATGGGTTTCGTCGTCGAGGAGAAGCTCGATCAGAAGCCGGGCAGTTATACCGTGCTGATGGATTGGGTCCAGCAGGGCCACAAGCTGGGCAACGAGACATTCGCATACGTCGATCTCAACGAGCTGGATACCGCCGATTTTCTGAGCCACGTGGCGGATGGGGAGAAGTACACGAGACGGGCGACCCACAACGTCTCCGGCTGGCTCACCCGCTATTTCCGTTACCCGATGTTGCACGAAGGCAACACCGAATCGAAGAAACGAGATGTCGCCGGCCGCTTGCGCGGGGCCGGCTATGTGTTGGTGCCGGCCACCGTGCTGTTCGACGATTACGAATTCGACTTCTTCCTTGACGACAACGTTGGGGGAACGGCGCGGACAGAGCGACTCGAGAATCTCTACCTCGAGACGCTGGGCAAGGCTCTCAGCTATGCCGAGAGCCAGTCGGACAAAGTGTTCGGCCGGCAAATCCCGCAGATCCTCCGGCTCCATCTCGGCCTGGCCGCGGGCAACTTCATCGACGGTGTTCTGGAGCTGCTCGAGAAGCGCGGCTACACCTTTACCACTGTGGACGAAGCCCTGAAGGATCCCGCCTACGCGACCGACGAGAACTATGTCGGTCCACTCGGACTGGGCTTCATCGATCGGGTGGCGGCCACGCAAGGCATTCCCTTCGATGAAAAGATGGGTGTCGTCTCCAGGGGCGAGATCGAACGCTACCTGGCAACGGGCGAACAGCAGTAGCGAGCGCGTTTCCGCAGCTCCGGGTCCCCGGCGTCATCTGCCCGAGGCACCGGGACACGTGCGCGATCAGCGATTCGACATCATCTGACACATGCCGCGCTCGGCCGCCCCACAGGGACAGGGGCCCGGCTCCGCTGCCGCTTGGCCGCTGCCCTTGGAGTGTGCGGCGAAGCTCGACAGGAGCTTCTCGATTCGCTGTCCGCCGCAGCTGGGGCACTCAATCGAATTCTCCTGGCTGAACACGATCTTCTCAAACTCGGCGGCGCAATCCTGACACCGGTATTCGAATATCGGCATGGCGCAATTATAGACCGGGACGCGGCTCGGTGTGCAGTGGGCCGTTCCGATCGGCCGTGGGTCCGTCACCTGCTTCAAACAGCGGACGCTTGCATGCTAGACTCAGGCGGATGTTCTCCCTGGTGCTCCTGACGATGCTGAGCCTGGGCGGGTCGGTGCCCGTCGAGGGACGGATGGTCCAAATGTACGGCCGGGGCTTCTCGTTTCAGGTCGCTGAGCCCGCGGGCTGGACCCTGGACACGCGCGCCGCACCTCAGATCGCCAATTTCATCTTTCACCGGGCCGGGGAGAGCTGGCGCCAGTCGGATGCATTCATTCTGGCCCGCTTCGTCAAGAAGCAGCCGGACGATACGCTGAAGAGTTTCGTTGAAAAGAACCTGGACAAGTTCATCCTGGCCTGCCCGTCGGGAAAGGAGACCGACGACAGTGTCGAGGGACTCGGAAGGATCGATCCCTTTCGGATTCAGCTCTATGATTGCCCGGGCGTGCGCAGGGAGATCGTGGCAACCGGTGAATTCGAGCATTACTTCGTGGTCTTCGTTTTGAGTTCGGAGCGCGGCCACAGGGTGGAAACGGCCGTGCCGGCATTTCGCGAGATTCTTTCGTCATTCCACTGGTTCGAGTTTCCAGGTTCGCTGGACAGTTCTGGGGAAAGTCCGGAGTCCGGAGGAACATCGCCCAGGTGAGGCGATTCCCGGCCTGCCGACGACAACGGTTGGATCAATGAGAATCCTGATTCTGGGTGGGGGAGCCGTTGGGACGCTCGTCGCGCATCGGCTGATTCGGGAAAAGAACGAGGTCACCATCGTCGAGGCCGACGTGGATCGCTGCGGCGAGCTCGAGGATGTGCTGGACGCCAAGGTCGTGCAGGGCGACGCTTCGAGCTTCAAGGTTCTGGAGCGCGCCGGTCTGCTTTCCTCCGACATGCTGATCGCCGTCACCTCCAGCGATCAAACCAATGTCATCGGATGCCTCATCGCGCAGGCGTTCGCGAATATCCGTATCAAGGTCGCCCGCCTGCGCACGCACGAAGTCGAACGCTGGCGTTCGATCTGTTCCAGTAAGTTGCTGGGCGTCGATCTGGTCATCCACCCGGACAGTGAGACGGTGGCTCGGATCCTGCAGGTGGTCGGGCTGCCCGGGGTCTCGGAGATCATTCCCTTTGCGGATGGCCGTGTGAAGCTGTTCGGAATGAGTGTGGAAGGGAACAGCTGGCTCGCCGGCCAGAAGATCTCCGAGGTGAACGCCCGGGCCCAGGATCTGAACTTTCTGGTAGCCATGATCTTTCGGGAACGCCGGGTCATCATCCCCCGGGGCGACGACGAAATCATCGAGGGGGATCATCTTTACATCCTGGTGCCGGAGGATTCCCTGGATCACGCTTTTCAGTTCATGGGGCTGCAGAGTCGGCAGCGGGTGCAGCGGGTTTTCGTGCTGGGCGGGAAACAACTCGGGATCGAGGCGGCGCTCCGCCTGGAGGCTACCGGCGTCCAGGTCAAGTTGTTCGAACGCGATCTGGAGCGGTGCCAGAAGATTTCGGCCGTGGTCAAGAACACGGTGGTCGTGCATGCCGACGGAACCGATCAGCGCATCCTGGCCGAGGAAAACATCCGGGGCACCGACGCCTATCTGGCGCTGACCGGCGACGATGAGGTCAACATCATCGCCTCTCTGCTGTCCAAGCGGATGGGATCGCGTAAATCCGTGGCCCTGGTGAATCGGATCGATTTCCTGCCCATGACCCAGTTGTTGGGGATCAATTCGACGTTCAGCACGCGCCTGGTGGTCGTCGATCGAATCCTTCAGTATGTGCGCAAGGGCCGCGTGGTCTCGGTGACGACCTTCCGTGAAGACGAAGCGGAAGCCATTGAACTGGTGGCGACGCCGGGCTCCAAGTACGTGGGCCGTGCCCTGCGGGACGTCGCCTTCCCACGGGGGGCCCTGGTCGGCGCCATCGTGCGTCCGACGGGAGAAGTCGAAGTGCCGCGCGGGGAGTCCGTCATCCAGCTGGACGACCGGGTGATCTTCTTCTGCCTCGAAAATGTCATTTCGAAGCTGGAATCGGCCTTCATCTACTAGGTAGTCGCTGTGATCAGGTGGCCTGCGATCGTTCACTTGCTGGGGTACTTCATCTTGGGCGTCGCGGCGAGCCTGATCGCACCCCTCGTGTTCGCCCTGGTCGAGGGGGATGCCGGTGTCTATCCCTTCCTGATCTCGCTGCTGGTGGGACTGGCCGTGGGCGGCGCGGTGGCCTTCCTGCGCCGGGCCGGGCCCTACGAAATCAACCGCCGGGAAGGAATCCTCCTGGTGGCCCTGGCCTGGGTCGCGGCCACGACGCTGGGGGGCCTTCCCTACTTCATTTCCCCCTACGTCCACAACTTCACCGATGCCTTTTTCGAGTCGATGTCCGGATTCACGACCACGGGGGCCACGATTCTCACGGATATCGAGGCGGTGCCGCACAGTCTCCTCCTGTGGCGCGCCATGACCCACTGGCTCGGCGGGATGGGGATCATTCTGCTGGGCATCGCCATCCTGCCCCTGTTGGGAACGGGGGGAATGGAACTGTACCGGGCCGAGTTTTCCGGCGCCCGATCCGAGAAGCTGCGTCCCCGCATCGCGGAGACGGCGCTGGCTCTCTGGAAGATCTATGTGGCCATGACGCTGGCCGAGTATCTGGCGTTGCGCTTTGCCGGAATGACTCCCTTCGACGCGGTCTGCCACTCCTTCGCCACCATGGCGACCGGCGGATTCTCGACGCGCGGACTGAGCATCGAGGCCTTCCAGAGCCCGGCCATCGAATACATCGTCATCGTGTTCATGATGCTGGCAGGCATCAACTTCACGCAGCATTACCGGCTTTTCGTCGAGCGCAAGCCCCGGTCCTTTCTGGGAGACCCCGAGATCCGCGCGTACGGCCTCATCACGCTGGTCGCCACCGGGATCGTCATGGTGGCGATCGCGCCGGAATACTCCTGGTCGATTGAAGTTTCGTTCCGGCAGGCACTCTTTCAGGTGGTCTCGATCATGACGACCACCGGGTTCTCTTCGACCAACTTCGCTCAGTGGGCTTCCGTTGCCACGTTCGTGCTGCTGATCCTGATGTTCATCGGAGGTTGCACGGGCTCCACCGCCGGGGGCATGAAGGTGGCCCGCATCGTCCTTCTCTTGAAGGTGATCGGGCGGGAATTCCGGAAGATGGCGGAGAAGCGGGCGGTGTTCGCCATCCGGCTGCAGGGGCGAGCGGTCAACGAGGGCACCGTCGCCAGCGTTCTGAATCTGGTCTATCTGGCCTTCATCATCAACTTTTCGGCCTGCCTGATCCTGACGGCGTCGGGTCTGGACCTGGTGACCTCCTTTTCGGCCGTCTCGGCGGCCATGTTCAACATCGGTCCGGGTCTCGGTACGGTGGGGCCGGTCGACAACTACGCCCACATCCCCGCTCTCTCCAAATGGACGCTCAGCTTCTGCATGCTGGCGGGCCGCCTCGAGTACTATACTGTTCTTGTAGTGATCACCCCCATGTTCTGGCGGAAGTGATCCGGTTTCCACGGTGCCGATTTTGACAGCGGTTTCGCTCTGCCGCTATAATCGCTTTCTTTCGCCCTGAGCGGCAGGACTGGTACGTCCAGACGAATACGGGAAGTTTGAGGGAATTCCATGTACGCAGTAGTGAGTACGGGTGGCAAGCAGTATCGCCTGACGGAAGGTGCCGTCGTCGAGGTCGAGAAGTTCTCCGGCGAGGTGGGAGATCAGGTTGTCTTCGACCAGGTCCTTTTTCTCGGCGGAGACGATGATCGGACCGTCGGAAGTCCGGTTGTCGAGGGTGCTCGTGTCCTCGGTACCATCGTCGAGCAGGGAAAGGGCGACAAGCTCGTCGTTTTCAAGTTCAAGAAACGGAAGATGTATCGCCGCCGGACGGGTCACCGTCAGTCTTTGACCCGCGTCCGGATCGAAGAGATTCAGCAGGGTGGGTCGGCCCCGGAGGCGCGCAAGGCAGTCGCGCAGCCGGAACCGGCGGCTGCGGCTCCCGCGGAAGAAGCGGCGGCCCCGGCGCGCAAGTCCCGCAAGAAGGCGGAGCCGACGGCTCAGGCGGATGAATAGTCCCGCAACAGGAAGAAGGTAGACAGACAATGGCTCACAAGAAGGGACTGGGAAGCTCGAAGAACGGAAGGGACAGCCACGCCCAGCGACTGGGTGTGAAGCGGCACGACGGGCAGTTCGTCACCGCCGGCTCGATTCTGGTCCGGCAGCGGGGAACACCGTTCAAGCCCGGTCTGAACGTCCGTCGGGGCAAAGACGATACGCTGTTCGCCGTTGCCACCGGGCGGGTGCAGTTCAAGCAGCGCGGGCGGATGGGCAAGTTCGTCTCCGTGGTGGCTGCCGAATAATCGCCTGTGAAGTTGACCGTCGGCCGTAGGGAGGCGTCTCCCTACGGCCTTTTTTGTTGCCCCGGACCGGTGGTGACCTGGTGCTGTGCCCCATGTTCATTGATCGCGCGAAGATCTACATGAAAGCGGGTGACGGAGGAAACGGCTGTGTCGCCTTCCGCCGCGAGAAGTTCGTCCCGCGGGGAGGCCCCAGCGGGGGCGACGGGGGGGACGGGGGCGACGTCATCCTGCAGGTGGACCCCCACAAGAACACCCTGCTCGAATTCCGTTACCGCCAGCACTTCCGCGCGCAACGCGGCGCGCACGGGTCCGGAAGCCAGCGCCATGGCCGTAACGGAGCCAGTCTGCTGGTCAGTGTCCCCCTCGGCACTCAGGTCCGGCGCGCCGAGGATCACGAGTTGCTCTTCGATTTCACCGAACCCGATCAGACGTGGGTGGCGGTGAGAGGCGGACGGGGCGGACGGGGGAATGCAGCCTTTGCGACTCCGACGCGACAGGCACCGCGGACCGCCGAGGAGGGACGACCGGGCGACGAGATCTGGCTGATCCTGGAGCTCAAGGTCCTGGCCGACGTGGGCTTGATCGGATATCCGAATGCCGGGAAGTCGACCCTCATTTCGACCCTGTCGTCTGCCCGCCCGAAGGTGGCCGACTATCCCTTCACGACATTGAGCCCCCAGCTGGGTGTGATGGTTTACGACGAATTCCGCTCGCTGGTTCTGGCCGATATCCCCGGCCTGATCGAAGGGGCTCACGAGGGAAGCGGGTTGGGTGATCAGTTTCTCCGGCACATCGAGCGCTGTCGTGTCCTGGTCCACCTGGTGGATGTGGGTCCCCTCGGGCCGGACGATCCCGTGGAGGCTTTCGAAACCGTCAATCGAGAGTTGCGGCTGTACGACGAAACACTCGTGCACAAGCCGCAACTCGTCGTGGCCTCCAAGCTGGACATTGCCGACGAAACGAAACTGGCCCGGATCGAGGAGTTCTGTCGCACCCGTGAATTGCCCTTTCTGGCCATGTCCTCTGCGACGAGCCGCGGAATCCGGGAGCTCAAGGAGCGGCTGATCGGCCTCTGTGAGGAGCAGAAAGCTTGAGAATCGGAGTCCTGGGAGGCACCTTCGACCCTTTTCACGGCGGGCACCTGGCCATCGCCCGCGGCGCAATCCGGCGCTTGAACCTGGACCGGGTCCTGCTCATGCTGGCGAAGGATCCGCCCCACAAGGGACAGATTCGCATCACCGACTGCTATCATCGCTATGCCATGGCGGTGCTCGCAACGGAAGGCGACTCGAATCTGTGCGTCTCCAATCTGGAGCTCAATCGGGTGGGGCCCTCCTACACCGTGGAGACCATGCGGGAGCTGGCCCTCCATTCCGGCCATCGCTTCTGTTTTCTGGCTGGTGCCGACTCCCTCAGAGAGATCCATCTGTGGAAGGAATGTGATAGGCTCTTCCGTGACAACTGCCTGGTATTCGTTCCTCGAGTCGGCGTTGAAGTCGAATTGAACGATCTGAAACTTGCACCTGAGTTGAAGATGCGGATCCGAACCCTGGCGCCCGGCGAATGTCCGGAACTGGAGCCCGGGTCGGCTTTCATCCTGCCTCTGAACCCACCCCCTGTAAGCTCCACGGGAATTCGTGCGGAACTGTCGCGGGGGATCCGGCCGGCGCGCAGCCACCTCGGCGCCCGTGTCTATCGTTATATTCGGAAGTATCGACTGTATGAAGAACAACAGAAAGGAACTGCTGAGGAAGATTTGCGACGTCATTGAAGAGAAGAAGGGAGAGCAGATCACGATTCTGGATATCTCCAAGATTTCTTCGTTCGCAGACTTCTTCATCCTTTGTCAGGGGTTCAACCAGCGACAGAATCAGGCGATCTGCGATGGGATCCGTGAACGCCTCAAGAGTGAGGATCAGCTCCTGCCGAACCACGTCGAAGGTTACCAGGAGGCGGAGTGGATTCTCATGGACTACCTGGACTGCGTGGTGCACATTTTCTCGCCGGAAGCGCGGGAATTCTACAAGCTGGAGCGGCTCTGGAACGATGGGGTCCGACTCGAGCCCGCCTCGCTCATCGCCTGAACCGGGCCCGGGGAAGGCCGGAATCAGGCGCGAGGCCCCGGCCGCGCTGCACAGGCTGGTGCGTGCCGGACCGCGTCACTTGTTCTCCTATCTAAAATCCTGTATCTTGTTGGGACTTTTGATAAGTGCAGCTGAGTTTTCTATGGATCGGGACCACCAGAGACCCTCGTTATTCTGAACTGGAACGTCGCTATTTCGATAGGATTCGGAAGCTCGTCCCGGCGCGTCTGTCGGCGGTTTCGGAGTTGAGGAAGCACGATCCGCGAGCTCAGGCTGCACAGCTAGGGCGGGAAGAAGAGGCGCTACGCCGCAGGATTGGCGCAGGCTCGTATCTGGTCAGTCTCGACGAGCGGGGCCGCGAGATGGAAAGCGCTGAGTTTGCTTCCTTCCTGGGCGGGATGTTGAGCCGGCCGGTTGACCGGTTGACGTTCGTGGTCGGAGGTTTTCTGGGAATTCCGGAAGGGATCCTCGCGCAATCCGACCTGAAGCTCATGTTGAGTCGGTTCACCTTGCCGCACGAGCTTGCGAGGGTCGTTCTGCTGGAGCAGGTATATCGTGCCTTGACGATCCTCAGAGGGATGTCTTACCACAAGTAGGAGAGTGTGATGGAGAAGCGGGATCTTGAGCACTTCAGGAATAGACTGCTCGAAGCCAAGGGTGAAGTTCTGAATCGCGTTCGCAAGGCGGAGGAATACGGTCGAGACGAAGACTCCAACGGGGGCGAGGCGATGGATCTTCTCGATCAGGCCTCGAAGACCTACACCAAGGAGTTCCTGTTCAGTCTGAGCAATGCGGACCGGAAACTGCTCCAGGAAATCGATGCCGCCCTCGAGCGCATCGATGACGGGACGTACGGGGTCTGCCAGAAGTCGGGTGAACCCATCGGTAGGAAGCGCCTCGAGGCCATCCCCTGGGCCCGTCTGAGTGTCAAGGCTCAGGAGATGGAGGAACAGAGGCAAGTCCGCTAGTGTCCCGACTCCGAGAATTGCGGCGCGTGCGAGTCGCCGATCCGGGTCACCAGCCTTCCGAGTAGTGGAAGACACGGGCGACGGTCAGGACCCCGATCCAGGCAACGCGCCCGCTTCGTCTCAATTCGCGCCCCAGTTCCTCGACCGTCGTCCCGGAGGTCATGACGTCATCGACGATCACGATTCTCCGGTCCTCCAGCGGATGCCCCCGCTGCAATGAGAACGCCCCCCGCAGGTTGCGACGCCGACTGCTGAGGTCGAGTCCGAACTGGGGCGCCGTATGTCGCGCTCTGCGAATGCTCCGGTCGACCGGCAACCCGACCAGCGCGGAGAGTCTCCTGGCCAGAAGCATGGTCTGATCGTATCCCCGCTCACGGTATCGATGCGGGTGGAGCGGGACGGGGACAAGAAGTTCCGGGGTGTCTTCGGAAAACTGCTCCTGGAACGTCTGAGCCAGCAATTCACCGAGCGGAAGGCTCAGGTGGCGCAACCCCTCGAATTTGAATTGATGGATCACCTCGCGCAGGGCCCCGCCGTAGAGGCCCCATGCCCGGGCTCGATCGAATGACGGGGAACGTTCGCGGCAGGCCGAGCAGACATGTCCGATCCCCAGGATATCCGCCGGTACGGGGATCCCGCACACCGGGCAGACCGGCTCCCCCAGCGGATCCAGCGACGTCAGGCAATCGGCGCAAACCGGCCGCGGGTCGTCGTGGCGAACCCAGCAGCCGCACAGACAGCACTCCTGAGGATACAGAAAATGGCGCGCCAGCCGTCGCAGTATCGTAATCAAGGGCGTCCTCCCCTGACTACTAACGTGCGAGGTCCTGGGTTCTTCAGTCGGCGTCGGCGACGATGGTGATCTCGACGCAGGGGAGAGGGACCGGCAGCTCGGGAACCCGGCCGCAATAGAATTCCTTCATGCGGTCGTAGGCGTCGCTCAGGACATCCTGACGCTCCTGACAGTAAGCCCGGATCGCGTGATAGAGCAGCGCCATGGTGATCATGAAGTCCTGGGCCGCGTCCGCCTGGTCCGCCTGGGCGAAGGAGTACTGGAAGGAGAGAAAGTTCTCTGGATCCTTCACGCTGAAGTAGTTGTCCAGCAGGGCGTCGAGAGACTGCGCGCAATCGACCGCCGGAAAGGGAATTCGGTGGGCGACCATCGGTTTGCAGCGTTTGAAGAGGTCGGACAGCCTTCGGCGGTGTGTGACCCAGAGGTTCTTGAAAGCCTGCCGCTCGGCTGCCCCCCAGATCTGAAGTCCCACCGAGAACAGGCAGCTCATTTCCGGCAGAATCGAGAACTGGAGATGGATTCCCGCCGCATCGCTGTCATCTTCGTAGGGGCTGGGGTCAAGCCTTTTTTCGAAGTAGTCTGAGTTGGGGAAGAACTCCATCGTTGCCGTGGCCTCGATGGCATAGCGGAACTGGTTGTTCTCGCTGAAATCGCTGTCGAAAACCTCGCCGGGCTCGATGACCAGGCGCTCGAAGAGATCCCAGATGATGTCGTAGAGATGATCCGCCGGATCGTTGATGGAACGATAGAATTCTTCAGGCCCGGCCTGCCGCAGTTGAGCGTAGTAGCGACTTTCCATCGCAGGTGCGGTTTGAGTATAGCGAATTCAGGACTCTCCAACAACTCGGAACGTCTTCGGGCGCCCCCCGCGGGTGTGCCCGTGGCGCTGCCGTCGGAGACTACAGGCTCGTTCCCGACTTCTGGATGACCTTGGCCAGTTGATCGATCTGCTTCGACAGGGAGTCGGTCGAGGGGCCCTGAAGATCCTTCACGCTGACGACGCGGGACAGGTCGCGGTGGACGAAACGATCGAGTGTTCCGTCAATGCCCCGGGCGGACTCGAGCAACTGGCTGGAGAGTTCCTTCAACTCGGCCAGGGAAGAGGCCTCGGTGTAGTCCGGGACGTTCCGGTCGGTACCGTAATCGACGTATTCGAGATAGTAGTCCTTGCGGATTCGCTTGGCCATATCGCGGATCTGCCGCGTCGTGGTCCGCAGTTCCTGATTGAAACGGACACGATCGATTTCCCCCCGCTCGTAGGATGCAATCACATGAGCCAAGTGGCCGGCGGACAGGGTGAGGGAGCGGGAGGCTGCGGATGAGTTCTTGAGGGCAAATGCCAGGGCTTCCGGTGTCAGCGGTGAATCACCCTGGGCATAGCGCCACAAATAGTCACGGCCGGGAAGGAAGCGATAGTCCCGCATCAACTGTTCCACGAAGTAATTGCATCGGTACCACCCACCGATCGAGAAACCAGGGTCCTGTCCATAACTCTGGACGGGAATGGAGCCATATCCGGACGGAGAGCTCACCACGCCACCCATCCCGGCGGTCGAAGTTCCCGGATTCTGAGCCGGAGCGGAATTCGTCATGGGTGCACTGGCACGCGTCGGAGTGACCGGAGCGATCGCCGGTACCCGTGCCGGAGTTTCGTCCCGCGTGGCGCGCTGGGGCCTGTCGGAGTTCTGGGCCCAGGCCACAGAGCCGACCAGAGAGACAACAACGATCAGCCACAATCCTTTTCTAACCATGACTCTTCACTCCTGCAGTCCGAAACTTGTGGTTATCACAATAACATGGATGCGTTCCTCGACCGAAACGATCAGCGAAGCCCGGCCCGCGCCCCGATTCATCTCCCGCTTTCGACGAGGGCGCCACTGCCCGATGGAGCCGGCGGGAGCTCCAAGCCCTGAAGGGCGCTTCCCGAAGGACTCCCACCGTCCTGTGGCGGCAGTCCCGGTGTACAATCCGGGCCATGGAAGATGTTCCGTATCAATTGCTTCTGATCCTGGGAGCCCTGCTGCTGGTTTTCCTCAACGGATTCTTCGTCTCAGCCGAGTTCTCCATCGTCAAGATCCGGGAGACCCGGATCAAGGAGCTGATTCGGAAGGGCTCCCGTCGGGCCTCGAACGCCCACCGGCTCGTCGAGAATATGGACGAGTACCTGTCGGCGACGCAGCTCGGAATCACCTTGGCCAGCCTGGGGCTCGGGTGGCTGGGAGAACCAGCCTTTGCCAAGATGTTCTCCCCCTTGTTTTCCTTTCTCGGGGGTGTCGAGCCTTTGCTGTCCCACAGCCTGGCGACGGGTGCCGCCTTCATCCTGATCACCTTTCTCCACATCGTGTTGGGAGAGCTGGCTCCCAAGTCGCTGGCGATCCAGAAGACGGAGTCCGTCGTACTGGCAACCGCGGGGCCCCTGGTCGGCTTCTATCGGGTCTCCTACCCGTTCATCTGGTCTCTGAACTCAACGGCCAACCTGCTCCTGCGAATCATCGGCATCCGGCCCGCTTCCCCCTGGGAGGGAGCCCACTCCGAGGAGGAGCTCCGGATGATCCTGGCCCAATCACGCCAGGGCGGAATTCTCGACCAGGACGAGCAGAAGATGCTCGAACGCGTCTTCGAATTCGGAGACCGTTCCGCCCGGCAGATCATGCTGCCGGCCGGCGAGGTCATCTTTCTCGACACCCTCAAGACCTTCGAGGAGAACCTGCAGATCGCTCGGCTGCACGGGCATACCCGCTATCCTCTTTGCGAGGGAAGCTTCGACCGCGTGATCGGCGTCGTCCACGTCAAGGACCTCTTCTGGCGTTTCCGTGAACTCGGACCGGAGTTCGACCTCAAAATGATCAAACGACCGGTCCGTTTCGTCCCCGAGGGCAAGCTCATCAAATCGCTGCTTCCGGAGTTCCGCCGGACCCGAACCCACCTGTCGGTGGTGGTCGACGAATTCGGATCCACGATCGGGATCGTGACCCTGGAGGACATTCTCGAAGAACTGGTGGGAGAGATTCAGGACGAGTTCGATGTCGAGACGCCTCCGGCGATGATCCAGTCCAAGGGGCCCGGCCAGTACCTGGTCCACGGGCGAACGCTCCTGGCCGACCTGGAGGCGGAGCTACACATCGGGATCGATGATGAGGAGAACGACACCATTGCCGGACATGTGATGATGATTCTCGGCCGCACGGCCAAGGTCGGCGACGAGGTGACGGTGGCCGGAACCTTCAGGGTTCGAGTGATCGGCATGCGGAACCTCCAGATCACCGATCTCTCCTTCGAACGTCTTCCCGACCGTTCTCCGACCGTCAGGTAGAAACACCTGGGCCCGACGGGCGCGCCCGTCACGGGCGGTCGCTCGACAAGGGACGTCCGCAAAACAGATTGCCAACAAGACGCTCGTATGTCAGTGTAGGTCGGAGGTCTGTGGGATTGATACGAGGAACCTGTCTCGAGAGGAAGAGTCCAATCCGCAGACGCGTTCTTCTCTTCCTTTTCCTCATCGTCGGAGCATTGCTGTTCGTATCGGCCCGAAACCAGGATTCGGCACCTTCCCTCGAAGGTGAGCTGGCTCCGGTTCTGAGCCGTTCACCCCTGCCCGCGGCGCTCACCCTGCACACCGGCGTCTTGCGCTTGAAGCCCGGCCAGGATCGCATCGCGCACCGCATCATCCTGGAGGTTCCGGTGGCGGATCTGACCCGTGGGACCAAGGAGAAGGACGGCAGCACCGCTGTCGAGTGTGCTTTCTTCGCCAGGTTGCTCGACGCGGAAGGAAACGTCTGCGCCAAGTTCGGCCGAGTGGTCCCGCGAGCAGCGGGCGCGCCGGAGAGTGCGAGCCCGCCGGTCAACGTCTCGCTGGCTCACGAAGTCGCTCTGGCAGCGGGGTCCTACACGCTGGAGGCCGTGGCCGAGGATCGCCTGGCCGGCAAGTACGCGGCCCGGAAATTGAATTTCGAGGTCTCGGCCCCGGGCGACGGTGTCTCACTGAGCAGCCTCGTCCTCCTGAGTCGGACCGAGCCCGTGGCCCTGGGGCGCCTGAACCCTTCCGACAGTCTGCAGTTTCACGGCCGAAGGATCGTCCCCAATCTCTCCGGTCAGGTCGCCAAGCACAAGGGAGGGGAAGTCCGCTTCTATCTGGTCATCTTCCCACGTCCGGCCGTGCCCTATGAACCGCAACTCGGCATCGAGTTCTCGCGCGGCGGGAAGATCGTTGGGGCGGTCCAACCCAAGCTGCCGGATCGCAACGACCAGGGAAACATCGCATTCATCATCGAGTTTTCCACCGCACAGTTCAAGGCGGGTGAGTATGTGGCCCGCGCCGTGGTCCGACAGGGCGATGCAGTCGCGGAGACGAGCACGGCCTTTGACGTCATTCCCGAGAGCCGCAAGTAGCCGAAACTCGGAACTAGAAACTCGAAACTAGGAACTCGCTCCTCCCCCCAGCCTTCCCCGGGTCGCCGGGAGCCAGAGCGCGAGAACCAGCAGGGTGGGAGCGAGGTCGAAGACGAAGTGGGGCAGACTGAAGGAGGCTCGGTCGGCGAGTATCAGCTGGTAGAGATCGAACCACCGTCCGATGAGGACCAGGATCGAGACCTGCCACAGCGAGCGCTGATCCATCTTGGCCCGGCGCGACAGGAGGACCGCGCAGGGCACGAACCAGTTCAGAACGGGCACCAGGAAGAAGACCCCGCCCCAGGGGCCCTCGACCCTCCGAAGATAGTAAGCCGACTCGGGCGGGATGCCGGCGTACCAGATCAGCAGATACTGGCAGAACCAGATGTAGACCCAGAAACAGGACGTGAAGAAGATGAAGCGCGACAGGTCGTAGAACACCGCCGGCCCGTTGTCCGTATCGATGCCGGCCAGGCGGGGCGACGCAGTGGCGACGTAACCGAGGAGGGCCGCCGCAGTCAGCAGCAGACCCGAGAAGTTGTAGATCATGAACAGGGTCGTCTGCCAGCCGCCGGACAGTGCCATGATCCAGTCCACCGTCGCCAGCCAGAAGGTAATCGAGAACAGGCCCAGAAAGAGAACGGCCCAGCCGGTTCCGACTCTTCGGACCGCGCCCTGCGACAGGCGGAATCCGGTGACGGGCGCACGGGCCAACAGAACCCAGCAGATCAGATAGAGGGCACTGCGAGCCAGCAGGAAGCCGGGGTTGAGCCACCACGCCCCGAAGCCCGGCTGCTGGCTCTCCACCGGGCTGAGCAACTCTCCCGCCACCAGTACCGCAAACAGGAGCACGGCGCCGCTGGGCAGGAGACGGGCGAGCCGCCGCGAGGCTCCGTCGAACCGGCGCAGCCAGACTGCCGACGTCACCCTCTCGAGGGCCAGGATCAACAGGCCACACAGCCCGATCTCCACCCACAGAAAGAGCATGATCCGGACATCGAGCAACTCGCGTTCGGGATTGATGGCGATCCCGATCAGCAGCAGGATCGCGCAGGCCAGGGCGGCCCAGGTGATCTGTCGGCGCCGGAGGAACTCGGGCAGGGTGATCACGGTGCCTTGGCCTCCTGTTGCAGTCTGCGTACGTGGCGGATGACCGTCCAGCGTTCCGCTCGGCTCAGTTGGTAGCGGTAGCTCGGCATGTTGCCCTGGCCGAAGGTCAGAATGTGGAAGATCCTCCCCTCCGGCAGTTGCCGGGCATGAGTCGCCAGCAGGGAGGGGGGCGCCGGGAAACCCCGGCTCACGACCTGACCGCTTCCGGTCGCGTCGCCTCCGTGGCAAGGGGTGCAGAAGTTGCGGAAGATCTCCCGTCCCCGGGCCAGGACCGCGTCGCTTTCCTCGATTGGGTTGCGGAGTTCCGTCCCGGCTCTCACGGCGTCCTGCTCTGAGGCGGTGTAGGGCAGGGGAAGAAGATCGCGGGGGACGGTGTGGGCCGGCGGTGGCTGCAACGCGCTGCCCTCGGGCAGGAGCGGAGTCTCGGAGAAGGAGGTCACGGCGGGGCTGACGTTCATCTCGGGGAGGAATCGGAAGCTCCGCGTCTCGGGCCCGCCGCCCTGCCAGAGGTTGGCGGCCGTCAGCAGCAGCAGTAAAGCCAGCAGGAGCAGATTGCGTCTCATGCCGGGCCACCTTCTTCCGCTTGCCAGCTGAGGTGCACCGCCCCGCTCCGCTCGAGAATTTCGATGGCCTCCGGAACCGTCCCTCCCGAACCTTCCACGCGAACGAGGGCGGCGAACAGATCGTCGGTGACCTGCGGGACCGGTAACCTCGCCCGCTTCCCTGGTACGAGGCGCTGGCGAACGAAGAAAGCGAGAGCGGCACCCAGCGCGGCGACCAGAACCATGACTTCGAATGTCACGGGCACGAAGGCGGGCAGCGAGTTCCAGGGCTTTCCGCCGACGTTGAGAGCCCAGTCGATGCTGCTGGTCCAGACCTGGAACCAGATCTTGAAAGCGCCTCCGGCGAGGGCCAGCAGGAAGCAGATCCAGGGGAGTCGTGTGGGCCGTTTCCCGAGCACTGCATCGGCCCAGTGAAGGGGATAGGGACCGTAGACTTCGAGCACCTCCACTCCCGTCCGTCGAAGGGAGCCGAGGGCGGCAGCCATGTCGGTTTCGCCGGTGAAGGCGGCGGTGATGCGGACCGCAGGCTTCCTCATGGCCGGCTCTCCTCGGCAACCGGATGAGGGTCCGGCTTGATCAGGGCGGCCTTCGTTTCGCTGATCGGAATGATCGGAAACAGCCGGCAGAAGACCAGAAAACCGCTGAAGAACAGTCCGAAGGTGCCGGCCAGCGTCAAGAGCTCGATCACGGTCGGAGTGTAACCTGCCCAGCTGCTGGGCAGAAAATCCCGTTCCAGACTCCCCGTGACGATGGCGAAGCGCTCGAACCACATGCCGACGTTGATCAGCAGGACGACGGGCAGCACGATCCAGATCCGGCGACGCGCCCCGCGGAGCCAGAGGAGCTGGGGAAGGAAGACGTTTCCGGCCAGCATGATCAGGAAGGGGACCTGCATGGGACCGCTCAATCGGGTCTGGAGAGATCGGATTTCGTAGGGATCTCCCGAGTAGAAGGCATGAAAGAACTCCGCCGCATAGACCAGCCCGATGAAACAGCTGCAAAAGAGGACGACCTTGCTCATCAGGTCGATGTGCCGCAGCGTGATGTAGGCCTCCAGCCCGAGCGCCGTGCGGGCGATCAGTACCAATGTGATCACCATCGCCAGACCGGAGAAGATGGCACCGACCACGAAATAGGGTGGAAAAATCGTCGAGTGCCAGCCCGGGAGGATGGACACGGCGAAATCCCAGCTGACGATCGTGTGGACCGAGATCACCAGGGCCGTGGCCAGACCGGCCAGCAGAAGATAGAGCGTCTGCCATCGATGCCAGGTCGATTGCGATCCGTCCCAACCCAGACTGGCCCACCCGAGCACGCGCTTCCAGGGGCCCGATCCGGGTCGGTCGCGCAGAGTGGCCAGATCCGGCAGCAGTCCCAGGTAGAAGAAGGCCAGGGAGACGGAGAAGTAGGTGCCGATGGCGAAGAAGTCCCAGACCAGCGGTGAACGGAAGTTGATCCAGAGCGGCCCACGGAAGTTTGGGTAGGGCAGCATCCAGAAGGCCAGCCAGGGTCGGCCCAGATGAATGATGGGAAAGAGGGCGGCACAAGTGACGGCCAGCAGCGTACCGGCCTCGGCCGAACGGCTGATGGCAACCCTCCAGCGCTGGCGCAGAAGGTAGAGGATGGCGGAGATGAAGGTTCCCGCATGGCCGATGCCGATCCAGAAGACGAAGTTGGTGATGTCGAGGGCCCATCCCACCGACCGGTTCAACCCCCAGGTGCCGATTCCCGTTCGAACCTGGTAGATCACCGCCACCAGACCCGCCACGGCCATCAAGGCGGACAGCGCAAAGGCGGACCACCAGGCGAAACCGGCGTGACGTTCGACGGAACGGCAGAGATCGTCCGTAATCCGATCCAGCGACCGGTCTCTCAAGCCGTTCAGTTCATCGCGGAAGAGGGGTCGCTCAGCCATTCTCCTCCGTTGGGTCGGGCCGGTTGCGGACCGCGGCCAGGTAGAGTACCGACGGACGGGTCCCCAGTTCGTCCAGGACCCGGTAGCCCCGCGGGCTCTTGACCAGTTCGGCTATGGGGCTTTCCGGGTCGTTGAGATCGCCGAAAACGATGGCGCCCGAAGGGCAGGTTTGTTGGCAGGCTGTCTGGATCGTCGGCTTGTCACCGCCGGCGGCTGCGTCGATCCGGGCCCGTTGGATCCGCTGGATACAGAAACTGCACTTCTCGGCGACTCCCCGCGCGCGTACCGTGACTTCGGGATTGAGCTGGAGATTCTCGAGTGTGTCGCCCCGGGCGTAATCGAACCAGTTGAAGGCCCGTACCTTGTAGGGACAATTGTTCACGCAGTAGCGCGTGCCGACGCAGCGGTTGTAGATCTGTTCGTTGAGCCCTTCGGCATCATGAACGGTCGCCAGGACCGGACAGACCGTCTCACAGGGCGCGCGGTCGCACTGCTGGCACAGCATGGGCTGGAAGTAGACATCCGGGGACCCGGACGCCTGGGCGTAGTAGCGGTCGATCCGCAGCCAGTGCATCTCACGATGTCTTCGGACCTCGTCCTCACCCACGCAGGGTACGTTGTTCTCCGCCTGGCAGGCCACGACACAGGCCGAGCATCCCGTACACGCGCCGAGGTCGACGACCATTCCCCAGTGGCGTCCGGCGTAGCGGTGCTCTTCGGGCCAGAGGTTGGGGGCCTCCGGCCGTTGCTCAACCGGCCGCATGAGCAGCAGCTCTTCCATCGTGCTGGTGCGGACGATGTCCGTTCCCGGGACGACGCGGTCAGCGGAGCCATCCCGTTCCGGGAAGGACTGCACGACGGCCAGCCGGCCGCGTTCGGCCGTGACTTCGAGCCGGACCTTCCGATGGTATCGGAAGAAGGGACCGTCGAAGACGATCTGGTCGTGCAAACGCACGCCGACTCTCGAATCCATCTCGGCCCGTGGCGCCCCGACCCAATCGGGTCCGAACTTCGCAAAGCGCTCCGTTCCCTTCCGCCCATAACCCAGCGCGGCACCCACGGCTGCCTCGTGCAGTCCGGGCTGCACCGAGGCGGGCAAACGGAGTTCACCGCCGACCGTGTTCTCGATGCGAATGAAACGGCCATCTTCCAGTGGACCTCCGGCCCCATCCGGCGGAATGACGAGCGGGTTGGTCCAACAGGCCCGGCTTAGCGGATCGGGGGCTTCCTGCAGCCACGGATTGAGGGCATGGGAGCCGTCGCCGATCGTCACCGAGGGGTAGAGCACCAGGTACCGATCTGCCTCAGGCGGCTCTTCGACGAGTCGCGCGGCGTCGATCCGGCTCAAGGCCTCGAGGTCGAAGGTCCCGCTGTCCACCCGCTGGGGACGGATTCGGGCCGTTCCGTCGACCAGAGCCTGATTCCAGAATTCCTCGAAGGGGACGAAGCCGAAACGCTGTTCGAACAACGTCTCCTGCCAATAGGCGCGAACGAGAGAGTATTCGTCGCGCCGGCCCCCTATCCAACGCTCCAGGCACTCCAGGGGGCTGCGGATCCCCGCCGGCCGCTCCATGACCGGCTGGCGCAGCGAAACGACGCGGGCCGAAGGCTGCGAGTCGCCCCACGACTCCAGGTAGTGGGGTTCGGGGCAGACGATCCGGGCGTGGTCGGCTGTCTCGTCCAGATGGGTGCCGAAGGCGATCGACAGGGGCAGCGACTGCATCAGCGAGGCGAGCTGCTCGCCAAAGGGAAGCTCGTAGACGGGGTTGGCGCCGAGGACCAGGAGCGCCCCGACGTCTCCTCTTTCGAGGTCCTCCAGCAACCAGCGGAGATCCTCTTCCCAGCCCAGGCGCCGGTACGACGGGTACTGGATGTCCAGGGTCCGCCCATAGTTCTGGAGCAGGAAATTGGTGTAATTGGTCAGGATCTGGGCGCTCAGATCCTGGGCGCCGCACAGGATCAGGCTCTTGCCACGAAAGCTGTAGAGACGGTCGATCAGCTCGCCGGTCTGGGCCTCGGTGAGTCCGGGAAGGTCCGGTCGTGGAAGGTCGAGGGGCCTCCCCGATCTTTCGGCGACGCGCACGGCAATCGCTGCCGCCACCCTTGCGGCGGCCTCTGGATGGGTGGGGATCCTGTAGTCGGCCTTGGCGCCCGTAATCGAGAGGAGCGGTTCGAACTGGTAGTGGAACGAGAAACGCAGACGCGATCCCTCGAGGGTGCGCCCCGTCCGATAGGCGCGGCCGAATTCGACGGGGGAGATCCAGGTTCCCAGGAAGTCGGCGTCGATCCCCACGATGACCTCGGCCCGATCCAGGCGAAAATCCGGCAGGTCTTTCAGGCCATGGGTCAGTTGGTGTGCCGCCCGCATCGCGGAACTGGAAACGGGGTCGTACTGAACCCAGCGCCCCGCACCCGGGTATCCGTCCACGAAAGAGCGGATCTGGCGGGCGAGGGTCGGACTGTTGACACTGCGGGACAGGACGTAGAGCTTCTTCCCGGCGGCGCCGAGTCTGCCGAGAGTCTCCCGGACTTCAGCGTCGAGAGCGTCCCAGTCGGAGGGCCGGCCGTCGATCAGCGGTGCACGCAATCGGTGCGAATCGTACAGCTCGAGAATCGAGGCCTGGCCCGTCGCGCACAGCGCTCCGCCCGAGACGGGATGGTCCGGGTTTCCCTCCAGCTTGATGGGACGTCCGTCGAGCGTCTTGGCGAGCATGCCGCAACCGGCGGGGCAGGCGCCGCAGACCGTGGTGTAGTAGGTCGGCTCCCCGGGGGTGATTCCGTCGGGCTGAACCAGGTATGGGATCGCCTTTTCGATCGGTCCCCGCTCGCAGGCGCCCAATGACACGGCGCCCAGGGAGAATCCTGCCAGCTTCAGGAAGTCGCGGCGTCGCACCGGCGGCTCCGGCCGGGTCGGCTGCTCTTTGGGCTGGGTCTCGCGAGGCTTCATCGGATCAGTCATCTCCCTAGTGGTGGCACGTCCCGCAGTCCGTCGAGGCGACCAGGGTCCGTCCCGAGACGACCCGCCCCTGGTAGAGACGGTGGCAATTGACGCAGAATCCCATCGAGAAGCTGACGGTCTGTCGAATTCTCTCCATCTTCTCGGCCGCTCCGTGGCAGTAGGCGCAGTCGATGCCGGCCGCCGTGTGGGCTCCGTGATGAAAGACAACGAAATCGGGCAGACGGTTGACGCGCAGCCAACGGATCCGAGTTCCCGGACGCACGGGGCGCAACTCCGAATCCAATCCCAGCGCATCATAGATCTTCTGGATCTCCGTTGAAGTGACCTTCTGCGGTTCCCGCCCCTCCTTCTTCGCCTGTTCCTCTTCTGCCTGCACGGCGCCAAGCCGGGCAGCAACAAAGCGATGGCAGTTCATGCACAGGGACGGAGCCGGGGTGCCCGCGTAGCGAGCACGATAGGCAGCCGGGTGACAGTAGAAACAGGAGATCTGGAGGTCTCCCGAGTGGAGCCGATGGGAAAACGCGATCGGCTGGGTCGGTTCGTAGCCCGTGTCATTACCCGGCAGGTTGACGTCCGCCAGCTTCATCCCCAGGAGCAGCAGGTTGAGTCCGATGGCCAGGAGGAAGAAAGCCGTCAGCCAGCGTGATTCAATCGCGCGCACGCCGTCTCTCCTCGGTCGCCCAGCGGAAGACCATGAGAGGTCTCCACAGATAGGAGACCGGGACCAGCAGGACATGGGACAGGCGGGTATAGGCGATCAGCGCCACCAGGACAAAGGCGTTGCCGACATGCAGCTTGATCAGGAAGGGAGCGTCGATCAGGGGGGCGGGATCGGGGCTCAGGAGAAGCAGAGAACGGATGTAGGGTGCCGCGGCGGCGGCCAACCAGCCCGTTCCCCAGGGATGCAGGAGGGCGACCAGGATGCCGGTGCCGATCTGGAATCCCACATCCGCCAGCACGATCCATTCGAGCAATCCCGTGACGCGCCGAACCCGCGGCGAACTGCGCCGACGCTGTATCCCGATGGAAAGTCCGAGAAACGCGAGCAGTCCGGCCGTGAGCATGAGCGACTCGAGCAGGTACAGACGGGTTCGGTTGGAGTCCCACCAGATGACCGCTTCGGGCAGGACGAAGCAGAGGGCGTGGACGAGCAGTGTCGTGAGAAGGCCGTAGTGCAGCGGGACCAGCGCCCAGAAATGCCGGCGGCCCTCCAGGAATTGCGTCGACACCGTTCCCAGCGCGGCGTTGTGGCCGCGGTAGCGGTGAACGAAGCCGACTGCCAGGAGCAGGAGGGCGGCATAGGGCATCCCGATGAGGATGAAATTGTCGAGGGTGGAGAGCCACTGGCTCATGACCGCTCCCTCCTCTCCGACGGTTCGGACCGGCTGGAGCGCTCTTCGGCCTCGATCGCCGTGGGGCGCTGTCCTCCCTGTCCGGCCCCGGTGCTGCCGACCGCCGGCGTCCGGAGACCGGGAAGGGCCACGCGGCCTTGCAGAGGCGTCGCCCAGAGCAGCCGCCAGATCGACTCGGCCTCCTCCTGGCTGCAGTCGGCCCCGGCGAGGAGCCGGAGCGTGTCGCCGTTCGCCGCACCCAATCGCCGGACCGAAGCTGCATAGTGCCGCACGGCGAGGAGCTTCATCAGGGCCGAGCGAACCAGTGTCTGGTTGCCGGCCGCGAACAGAGAGGCGAGGTAGTCGACGGGCACCTCCAGCCGATCGATGATCGCGGCGGCATCAGCGGGGTTCTCCTGGTCCCTTCGGGAATAGACCAGCGGCGGCACGTAGAAAGCCATCGGGAGGGTGCGCCATTCGGGGTGAAGGGGCAGAGCGAGGCGCCATTCCACCAGGAACCGGTAGACGGGTGAACGCGCGGCTGCCTCCAGGGCCTGCCCGGAAATGCCGTTGCGCCGGGCGGCGTCGACGACCGCCGCATCCGCCGGATCGAGGATCACGGAGCGCAGTGCGTCGACCAGGTCGGTCTCTTCGGCCTCGGCCGCCTCTCGGATACGGTCTGCATCGTAGAGCAGTAAGCCCAGGTACTGGTCGCCTCCGGGTGAGGCCGTGCAGCAGACGGAGGCCTGACCGTTCTCCGTCAGCGGGTAGCACAGGTGGCATTTCTCGGATTTCCCCGTGCTCCAGTTGAAGTAAACCTTCTTGTAGGGACAGGCGGGCACACAGGAACGCCAGGACCGGCAGCGTTCCTGGTCGATCAGAACCAGGCCGTCCTCTCCCCGCTTATAGGTGGCGCCGGAAGGACAGGCGGCGACGCAGGAGGGATTCAGACACTGATTGCAGATGCGGGGCAGCTCGAAGAAGGACGCGGGATTCGCGGTGTCGGCTGCCAGGTTGGGATCCCGGTCTGCCGAGCGGGCGGAACCGGCCAGCTCGTCGTCCCAGTTGGGACCGGCGGTCGGCACCACGGGTTCCCCCGTCATCAAGGAAACGAGGGGGAGTGCGGGCCCCATCGGCCCGTCCTCACGGTCCCGCAAAACGGCGCGTGCGTAGTCCCACGGCTCATAGTAGTCGTCCAGGACCGGCATCGAGGGATCGTGAAAGATGTTGAGAAAGGCCCGGAGCCTTCCGCTCGACGACAGAGCCAGGCCGTCGCGCGACCTCTCCCATCCGCCCGGGAAGCGGGACTGGTCTTCCCAGCCGCGGGGATAGCCGGTACCGGGACGCGTTTCCGCGTTGTGCCACCAGGCGTACTCTGCTCCCTGCCGGTCGGTCCAGGTCTCCTTGCAGGCCAGGCTCGAAGCACTCGAGCCGTGGCTCTTGTCGAGCACGAAGACGACGGCGAGATGACAGCGCACGTTCACGGTAACGACTCCTCTTTGCGAGAATGCCGACGGGCGATGACTGCGCAAGAACCCGGCAGGGGAGACCTCCAATGGGTCGGAAGCCGGTCGCACGACCCGAGCGCCGGGGCTCCCACCGTCCCGGATCGCACGCCCGGTCCGAGATCCCCGTCGAAGAGCCACGGCTCCGGCGGCGGGCCGGGGGTCCGGAATGGATACGTCTCTGGCGAGCCGAGTGCCACTCCTCGGGGAACGGCCCGGCTGACGGCACAGCGCGCCACATGAACCCGCTCCTCGAAGTGCAGCTCGATCCAGTCGTTGTCGTCGACGCCCATCCGCTGGGCGTCCTCGGGGCTGATCCAGACTGGTGCGGGTCCGCGAAACAGGGCGCCGACGTTGCGTCGGTCGGCGAAGAGACTGCCGAAGGTCCACTTGTCCCGGATGGAGCGCCAGCGGAGCCGGACGGCGGGTTCGGCGCCGGAGGAGGATCCGCTCGAGTCGAGCCGGCCGGCCGGGGTGCTCGTTTCCGGTCCGGAAGGGAGGCCCACGAACAGTTGCTGTCGGCCTGTGAGGGTTCGCCAGGGAATGTCGTATTCAACATTGAGCGCGAACGGCACGTATGGCCGCGATCCGGAAATGCCCGACCAGAGAGGTGTCACCAGGGGCCGTCGAGGCGCCGCCATCAGTTCGAGCCAGTTGATCCGCGTCGGGCGCTGGGGTTCGGCGAGGCCCTGCAGGGGAACTCCGGTTTCCTGCTCCAGACGGCGAAAGAGACGGAAGGCGGCCTCCCCGTTCGTGGCGCTGGAGAGTTGCAGAATCGTGTCGCAGACGACCGAGTCCAGGATCAGCTCGACAGGGTCGGTCAGCGTCGACTCCGGATCGGAGGCCGGGGACGCGCGCCGGGCCTCACCGGGAGGCGGAAACGTCGCAGGAGGCGAATCCACCGGGGCCGCGAACCCCGGGTTGGGCCGCTCGGGTCCCAGCGTATCGAAATGGCGGGCCAGTTCAGCGTAGCGGCGTTCGATCGTGATGGTCTGCCGTTCCGTACCGCCGTCCTGGCATCGGACCGGATCCAGGATCGCGTCGGGACAATGGATGGCGGCCAGATCGGAGAATCGCCGGGCCAGGCGGCGGAAGATCTGCCACTCGCTCAGGCTCTCTCCCCGAGGTGCCACCACGGGAACGACCGCCTGGATCGATCCCGGCCGCTCCGCCGAGTTGAGATCGCACCTCTCGTACCAGGTCGCAGCAGGCAGGATGACGTCGGCCGTCAGAGCCGTGGGATCGATCCGGAAGCTCAGGTCGACGACCAGGTCCGGAGCGCACTCGCTCCCTTCGCCGGCCCCCGCGTTCGAAGCGGAAGCATCGACCGTTCCTCCTGGTTCGGGGTCCGCACGGAGAGGCCCCTGCCAGATCCGGTCGGAGACGGCCGGATCCAGTCCCCAGGTCAGCAGGATCCGCGGAGCGGATTCGATCGTCGTCCTCGCCGCGCGTACCCAGTCGCGGGCGCGACCGACCAGGGACCAGGAATCAGCGGGAATGATCTTGCGCTGTCCCGAATAGTAACCGAGGCCGCCGCCCCTCCGGCCCATGCAGCCGGTAAGGATGAGGGTATGAGCGATCCCGGAGAGGACGCCGGCCGAGGGGGAGTTGCGGAGACCGTCCGGTCCGACCAGGACCAGGCATCGCCCGCCTGTGCGCCGGGCCGTCTCACCCCACTCACCGGCGAAGCGGTCGATCGTCTCGGCGCTGACGCCGCAGTGCTCTTCGGCCCAGCCGGGCGCGTCGAAGACGGACTCGTCACACGGCCGGACCTCCGGGTCGGACAACGTCCGGGGCACTCCGTAGTGGGCGAGGAACAGATCCATCACCGTCGTCACCATCACCGGATCGCCGCCGGTCGACGCCAGCCTGCGGGCGGGAACGGAGCGGACGGCCGCCTCGCCGCTGAGGCAATCGACGAGACGGACGGGAACGGTCCTGTCCTGGTCGTACATACTCAGACGGGGCAGCACCGGGGCACCGGTCCGGGCGTTTTCCAGACGCAGGTTTCCCCGGCCTGCGGCGTTTGTGTTCCCCGGGGAGGCCGGACCCTGCAGCGCCGTGGGCTGGTCGGTCGTTTCATCCCAGACGAGGAATCCAGCTCCGGGCACGGCACTTCTGGGGTGGTCGCCCGGGACGGCCGCCTCGTACAGACCGGAGGCCACCCACTCTTCGCCGAGGGGACGCAAAGCAACCAGAAGGGGCCCATCGGTGAAGCGACGGACGTAATCGGCGAAGGGTCCTTCGCAGGTTCCCGCGAAGTAGCGAAGCAGCAGCGAGCGGACCACCGCGCGCCAGAAGACCCCCGCCCGCTCCGGGGCCAGAGGGATCCAGTGATCGCAGCGAGCGGCCGTGCCGTCCTGAACGTCCGTCAGGGCCCAGAGTCGCGCTCCTTGCTGACGCGCGCAGGACCAGCTGGCGCGCGTCTGCGCTCAGGGCGGAGAAGGGATCGATGCCCCAGACCGCGATCATCTCCGCCTCCGCCCAGGAGGCTGCCTCGGGAGCGTCGCTGTCTTCTCCCCAGATCGAATGCAGGGTAGCCCGGACGATTTCTTCTCCGTCGTCCGGGGCGGCTTCGACACCGCCCAGTAAATGCAGGAAGCGGAGGCCCGAAGCCGCCGTGACGAGGGCCGAAGCGGGATTCGAGGTGGTGCCCACGATGCGGTCGGGTCCGGACGTCCTGACGGTGTGCAGGAGAGCGGCCGCCACCAGCTCCTCGACCGTCTGCCAGTCGCTGGAGCGCAGGCCGCCACAACCCCTTGCCTGTCGCCAGCGCCCGACGACGGCCGGGTCTTCGAGCAGCGACGCCCAGGCACGAACCGGATCCTGGTAGCGGTTTCGTGCCCGCTGCCAGGCCTCGAGCAGCGATTCGCGCACCATCGGCTGGAGCACCCGTGCATGGTCGTCGACATAGGACGCCCCGCACAGGCCCGGCGCACAGCAGCGGGGCTCGTCTGAGCCGGTTGCCGAACCTCCCGGAGTCGCAGTCGGTCGTTCGAACACGATGCGGTCGCGGCGTACCCCAACCTCCATCTCGCAGCCGCCTCCGCAGTTGACGGCGTGGGTGGTTTGCACCACTCGATCCACTGCAAAGCGGTCCCGCGGACCGTCCTCCCAGCAGCGGAGTTGCGGCTTGTCGATATCCTGATGCCACGGGCGTCGTTTACGGGCCATCATCTTCCTCGGGAACGGTCCTTCCAGATTCGACCGCCTGCGGCCAGGCAGACGGCGGTCCCGAGGAGCCCGATGAACAACAAAGCCGATCGTTGAGCGGTCGGATCGGCCTCTGCGTTGTTCTTCGCCTCGTCCTCGAGAAACGCCGCAATCGCCGTGATGTCTTCCTGTGCGAAGGGCCGGTTCCGAAAGACCGACGACATGGTGGGTGTGGCGGGGGCCAGCAACCACGAGGCCAGCGCTCTCCGTCCGCCGAGCCGCTCATAGACCTTGGTCAGGTCGGGGCCGATGCGGCCTCCCCCGAGTCCATCGAGTCCGGTCACGGAATGGCAGGAGACACAGGCCGGTCCGCCGTTGGCCAGTCGTCGTGCGCCCAGGAAAATGTTGCGTCCCCGGGCGATCTCCTCGGGCGAGATGGGGCGGTCCGAGATCTGAAGTCCCATGAAATGGGACTCCTCGAGCTGGCTTTCCTTCTCGATCATGTCGAGCAGCGCCTCGGCCAGGGACTGGCTCATTCCCGGAACCCGAGGCATGATGACTCCCCGGGCTTCCTTGGCCAGTTGGACAGCCGTCGGGTCCCCACTGTCGATGACCTCCTTCGGATTCTGCATGAAGGTCACCAGCCAGCGACGTTCCTGCCGCTGCAGCACGTTCTTGAGGTCGGGGCCGGTCACTCGGCCCCCACCGATGGTGTGGCAGCTGTAACAGTTGGTGCGGAAGAAGACAGCCGGATCCTGGGCGCTCACCAAAGCACTCCCGCCCAGCCAGAGCAGCAGGGCCAGCAACCCGAAACCCGGAACCCGGAACTGGGAACTCGATTGGCGCCCGCGGGAGAGTCTACACATCGTGATGCTCGGCTGCAGGCAGGAGCTCCGGCTCCAGTGGAGAAGTGGAGATGTCGGCCAGTGTGGTCGCCTCCAGAAAGTGGATGTAAGAATCCCGCACCTGCCGCCAGGAATCATGGGCGGGACAGGGATCCTCGTCCGAGCAGACGCGATGCCGACCCAGCAGGCAGCTCGGTTTGGCCCGCGGTCCGTCGAAAATCTCGACGATGTCGATCAGGGGGACTTCCATGGCATCGGACAACAGGCGGTAGCCTCCTCCGCTTCCACGGGAAGCCGCCACGATGCCCGCCCGGCCGAGCGGCAGCAGCATCTTCGACAAGTAGTGCACCGGGACCTTGGCTCGCCGCGCCAGTTCGTGCCCCGGCAGGGACGTGTCCTGGGGCAGCCGGGCCAGGCAGATCAAAGTACGAAGCGCGTAACCGGCCGTGACGCTGAACACACCCTCATCCCTCCCTCGAAACTCCATTGTGGAGTTCCGGATGAAAATATCCGCATTGTCTCGGGCTGTCAATCAGCGGGGAGGGTTCGTCGCCCTTCGCCACTTCGCCCTTCGCACTTCGCCCTTCGGCGTTGGGCCTTCGCCGTTCGGCCCGGAGAACGGGAGCGCGGGAGCGCGGGAGAACGGGATGCCGCTCCGTATTTCAGAACCCGAACGAAGTGAGGCGCCCCGCGCCGGGCCCGGAGAACGGGAGCGACGGGAGAACGGGAAACGGGAGGCTCGGGACCGCAGAACCTGGAACGGGAGCCGTGGAACCTGAGGGCGTGTTGCCCAGTTGGTCTTGGAGTTTCGGTCGCGCCCTGCCCCCACTGGAGTGAGGTCTCGGCAGCCTGATCTCACGCGAAGCCGCGAAGTACGCCACGCCGCAAGGAGATTCTTTGTGGGCGGCGGCTTGGCGTCCTTCTTTGCGCCGTTGCGTGGAACCAGCCCGCCGTGCATTCGCCTGCCTGCCACCGTCCGATCCAACACAGCCCTTCCCATTTGGGCAACACGTCCTCGCCCTTCGCCCTTCGCACTTCGCACTTCGGCGTTGGGCCTTCGCCGTTCGGCCCGGAGAACGGGAGCGCGGGAGCGCGGGAGAACGGGATGCCGCTCCGTATTTCAGAACCCGAACGAAGTGAGGCGCCCCGCGCCGGGCCCGGAGAACGGGAGCCGGGAAACGGGAAACGGGAGGCTCGGAACCGCAGAACCTGGAACGGGAGCCGTGGAACCTGAGGGCGTGTTGCCCAGTTGGTCTTGGAGTTTCGGTCGCGCCCTGCCCCCACTGGAGTGAGGTCTCGGCAGCCTGATCTCACGCGAAGCCGCGAAGTACGCCACGCCGCAAGGGGATTCTTTGTGGGCGGCGGCTTGGCGTCCTTCTTTGCGCCGTTGCGTGGAACCAGCCCGCCGTGCATTCGCCTGCCTGCCACCGTCCGATCCAACACAGCCCTTCCCATTCGGGCAACACGGTTGCGAGTTTCTGGTTCCGTCGCGGGTGTGCCCTTTCGATTCACCGCGGCTTCGCCGCCACGCGGGGCCATGAGAGGCATTGGTCACCCGGAGGTGAGAGGTCGGACAGTCTGAGCCCCAATTGGTCTCCAGAATCGAAAATCGAAAATCGAAAAGCCTTCGGGGTCTATAATGGGGTCCTCGACAACGACCCTGAGGCATGCCGAGTTGCATCATGGAGACGCGAACCCACACGACCACCGGCCGCATTCGTCGAGGCATGCCAGCTTGAGTCGGTCGGCCGGTTCGATCCCTGTCCAAGTTCTGACCCATCTGCGAAGTTTTCGACCATGAATCTGCTCGTTCTTTTCCTTGCTCTCTCCGCTCCCCCTCAGACTCAAAGCACGAACACCCAAGTGCCGGTCCCGGAACCGACGGTGGTCACGGTCTCGGCCGAGGGCCTTCCGGTTTCAGTGGCTCCGGCGTCGATCACAGTCCTCACCGAGTCCGAAATCCAGGAGAGTGGTGCGGTCAGCGTCGCCGACCTGCTTCGGTTCGTCCCGGGGTTGACGGTGACGAGAGTGGGCGGTCAGGGTGGCCTGGCCACGGTCAGCATGCGCGGCAACGAACCCAATTTCACGCTGATCCTGATCGACGGCATTCCGGTCAATGATCTGACCGGCCAGTTGGGGGGCGCCTTTGATTTTTCGACGCTCGGCACGGAGGGCATCGCCCAGATCGAGATCATCCGCGGTCCCCTTTCTTCCCTGTACGGCTCGGAAGCGGCCGGAGGCGTCATCAACATCGTGCTCAAGCGAGGTGAAGCAGGGCCCTCGGCCCGTCTCGAAGCAGCCGGGGGCAACTTCGGGGCTGCCCGCGTTGCCGGCGCCTCGTCGGGGAAGGTGGGCAATTTCGGCTACGCGGCCGCTGCGTCGTATCAGGACGTGGACAACCAACTGGGCGCCAGCCTGTCGCGCAGCAGTCTGACGACGACCTCCGATTTCTCGCTGGGCGGTTCCCACGTCATCCATCTGACGGGCCGTTTCTCCGACACCTCGACGACCGGCTTCCCGGGGAACGGTGGTGGTCCTGAATACTCGGTTCTGCCCGACCTCCGCACGGACGATGCCCGGGAATTGGTCGCCGGAGCCGACTACCAGCATCAGGTCTCGGCCGGCTGGTTGATCGGGGCCAGTGCGGACGTGTTCAATCGCGACCTCGATTCCTATGTGCCGCCCATTCTGGACGGCCTGCCCCCCGGACCCTCGAGTCAGCCTTCCAGCGCGGGCACCAGCCGGTTCACACGCTTTCGGACCTCGGTCTCAGGCGGGTGGAAACCGCTGGATCATCTCTCCGCCGATTTTGGCTTTCAGTTCAGACGGGAAACCGGGGACGCGGACTTCGTCTATGCGGATGTGATTCCGAGCCGTTTCCGGATCGACCGGAACACCTCCGCGCTCAATGGCGAGCTCAACTACCGAACCGACCGACTCACCGCGTCGGCCGGACTTCGGCTGGACAAGCCCGAGAACTTCCACGGCGTCCGTTCCGGGCGCCTGGGGCTGAACTATGAGGTGCTTCCCCACGGAATCCGGCTCAAGTCGAGCTGGTCCGAAGGATTCAAACTACCCTCGTTCTATGCAATGGCGGAGCCGAATGTGGGAAACCCGAACCTGCTCCCGGAGACCAACCAGGGTTTCGATCTCGGTCTCGAGCGCTCTCCCCGGGAGGGTGGTCCCGGCTTTTCGGTCGCTTTTTTCCGAAATTCTTTCGAGAATCTCATCGACTTCAGCCCGGAGGAGTTCAAGTTGGTGAACCGTTCCAGGGTGCTCGCGCGCGGAGTGGAGTCCAGCATCAGCCAGGCCTTCGGCGCGACTCTTCTGCTGAGCGGCCACGTGACCTACCTCGACCTGAAGGCGATCGGCACGGACGAACAACTCCGCGATCGCCCGAAATGGCAGGGAGGTATCGGCCTGAACTGGCGCCCAGCGCCATCGACCCTGGTCCAGCTGGAAACGCTGTGGATGGGGCGGCGCATCGACTTCGAGTTGCCCGTGCCGCAGTTCGACACGGTGGGCGGCTACTCGACGACGAGTCTGCTCGTCTCGCAGCGATTGAACCAAGTGTTCGAGCTGTATTTCCGGGCCGACAATCTGCTGGATGACAAGTATCTCGAATTCGTCGGTTTTCGCAATCCGGGGATTCAATGGATGGGGGGACTGCGGGTCAGACTGGGCCGCTAGACGTCGGAGCGGTCGGGCCTCCGGGGGGGTCCCGGCCCGGCAGGGCCGGGAGGGACGAGACATTCGTGAAACTCGTAGAATGCGTTCTCAATGTCAGCGAAGGCCGGGACAGGGACCGCATCGACCAGATCGCTGGGGTGTTGCGGGGACACGCGGCTTGTGCGCTGCTGGACGTTCACTCGGACTGGGATCATCACCGGTCGGTTTTGACTGTGGCCGGTGAGCCTCGAGCCGTGCTCGAAAGGGTTCTCGACGCGTGCCGAATCGCCGTTGAGCGGATCGATCTTCGACTTCACCACGGCGTTCACCCCCGGATCGGGGCGGTCGACGTGGTTCCCTTCATTCCGCTGCAGGGCCTGACCCTGTCCGAATGTGCCGACCTGGCCCGAGAATTCGCTCGAAGGATAGCAGCGGAGCTCGATCTGCCGGTTTTCCTCTACGAGGAGGCCTCGGCCGGGCCTCACCGAATCACCCTGCCGGAGCTTCGCCGGGGAGGTCTGGAAGCCCTTTTTGGACCGGATGCCGGGGGATGCCGGCTTCGCCCCGATTTCGGGCCCCCGACACCGCACGCGACGGCGGGAGCCGTCGCCGTCGGCGCCCGTGCCATTCTGGTCGCCTTCAATGTGCTGCTGGCCACTTCTCAGGCGTCGCTGGCCCGGGAAATCGCTCGAAGGATCCGGCAGAGCAACGGCGGCCTGCCCGCAGTCCGAGCCCTGGGCCTGCTCCTGGAGAGTCGCCGGCAAGCGCAGGTTTCGATGAATCTGATCGACTACCACATCACCCCTCCCCTGCGTGTGGTCGAGGCGATTCGACGGGAGTGTGACCGGCTGGGGATCGGGATCGACTCGTCGGAGCTGGTCGGTCTGGCGCCCCGGGCAGCACTTCCGGCCGATCCGGCGGGTGAGCTGCTCTTGAAGTGTTTCGGGCCATGCCGTGTTCTCGAGGCTCGTATCTTCGAGGAATTGGGGGTCGAGCTTCAGCTGTGAGCGAAGGGATGCCTGGAAGCGAGTTGAGCGTCGTGCTGGTGCAGCCGCAGATTCCGCCCAACACGGGCAATGTGGCCCGCCTCTGTGCCGCGTTGAGCCTGCCACTCTACCTGGTGGGTCCTCTGGGCTTCGAGATCTCCGACCGACAGTTGAGACGGGCCGGGCTCGACTACTGGGATCTGGTTGAGGTGCACGTCTGCCCCGATGTGGAGCCGTTTTTCGATCCCCTACCGGCCGAAAGACTCCATCTGTTCAGCAAGACTGCGCCCGAGCTCTACACGGACGCCCGTTATCGCCCGGGCGATTTCCTGGTCTTCGGCAGCGAGACGAATGGGCTTCCCGACTGGTTGCGGGAGCGGTTCCGAAAGCGGCTCAGAGCGATCCCCATGCGCCCGACGGGAGTCCGGAGTCTCAACCTCTCCAGCGCCGTGGCCGTCGCGACCTACGAGGCCGTACGCCAGCTGGGCCTTTTCCCAGGCTCTTGAAGACTGGTGGGTCGTGCCCAGTTCCGGGCGTTTGGAGGGCGTTCGGTGGTCCTGCCGTGACCGTCGGGCCGGATCGCCGCAGAGCACCCGACCATGATCTGCTGCTGCCCTGCCAAGAGCCACCCGCAAGCGGTTATAATAACCGCGGGTTGAGAAATCCTTTGACTCGCATCGGTTACCCGGCACTGGTCTTCCTCGTCTGTTTCGCGGCGTCTGCCGGAGTGTGGGCCGGTCCGTCCGGAGCCGTCCTGCCTTCCTTCGACGACTTGAATCGCGAGGGACTGGCTTTGTTGTCCGATTATCTCAAGCTGGATACTTCCAATCCGCCCGGTCGCGAGCTGCAAGCGGCGCGCTTTCTCGGATCGATCCTCCAACAGGAGGGGATTCAGTACGAGATCATGGAACCCGTGCCGGGTCGGGCCAATCTGGTGGCCTGGTTGAAAGGGGACGGAGCGCGTGCACCGCTCGTTCTCCTGCAGCATCTCGACGTGGTGCCCCCCTGGAAAGGACAGGGCGCGGCGGAGGCCTTTTCGGGCGATATCCACGACGGCTCCATCTGGGGACGGGGTGCTCTGGACATGAAGGGACTGGGCCTCATCCAGGTCCTGGCGATGATTTCGCTCAAACGAAGCGGACTGCCCCTGACGCGGGACGTCCTGCTGGTCGCAAGCGCGGATGAGGAAGCGGGGAGTCGCTTCGGTATGGCCTGGCTGATGGATAATCGCCAGGACCTGTTCCAGAAGGTTGGACTGGTCCTGACGGAAGGCGGAGGCAACATCTCCAGCGGAGGCCAACTGGCCTATGTGGGTCTGGAGGCAAGCCAGAAAGCTCCGCTCTGGCTGCGCCTGACAGCCCGCGGCGCCGGCGGTCATGGAGCCCTGCTCGAGCGGGACACGGCGACCGATCGGTTGATCGCCGCGCTGGGCCGGGTCCTCCAGTATCGCAGCCCCATCCGCGTGGAGAACCCCGTCGAACGCTATTTCCGAAGGATCGCTCCCTTCCAGCCGGAAGGGATCCGCCTCCTGTTCGAGGACATCCGATCGGCAGCATCCGATCCCAACTTCAGCCTGGACCAGCTGGGGCCCTACTACGGCGCCCTGCTGGTCAACACGGTGAACCTGACGGTTCTTCGCGCGGGCGCATCCATCAACAGTGTCCCCATCGAGGCCGTGGCCGAACTGGACTGCCGTCTGCTGCCGAGCGAGGACTCCCGGGACTTCCTCCAGGAGATTCTCTCGCTGATCGACGATCCCGCGATCGAGGTCGAGCGGCTTCTCGAAGTCCGGGCGGCCCGTTCACCGGAGAAGGCCGAACTGGTTCGGGCCGTCTCGGACGCCCTCGACGATCTGCAGATCCAGGCCGAGGTGGGGCCGAGCGTGTTGCCTGGATATTCGGATGCCCGCTTCTTCCGGGCTCGGGGGATTCCCGCCTTTGGCTTCTCGCCCTATCGCTTGGTGGGCGCCCAGGGAAGCGGGATTCACGGACGCAATGAACGGCTGAGTCTGGACGACTTCCGCTTCGGGCTCGAGTTCTATTACCGCGTCGTGGCACACCTGGCCATGGCGTCGACTTCCGACCTGGGAACGCGTTCTACAATTTCTGGACGATGAGAAAGGTCAGATCGTCGGTCTGATCCCGCCCTTCGGTGAACTCCTCGATCGAGCGGAGGATCGTCGTCTCCAGATTCCGGCAGCCTCGGGAAGAGTTCTGCCGGATGAGGTCGGTGAGGCGCTCCTCACTGAACATCTCGTCGCGAGGATTCATGGCCTCGGTCACGCCGTCGCTGTAGACAACGAGGATGTCCCCCGGCGACATTGCCATGGGCTGGGCCGAGTAACGGGCGAAGCTGAACGCGCCGAGGATCAAATCCTGGGCGGTGAGTTCCTCGATTACCCCTGATGTGGCGCGATACAGATAGACGGGGTTGTGTCCCGCGCTCAGGAAGTGACCCTTGCCGTGTTGGTCGAGACTGAAAAGAAAGAGCGTCACGAAGCGGTTGGACGGCGACTTCTCGCAGAGATAGTCGTTGACCCGGTTCAGCATGTCCGTCAGGGAGGCACCCACCCGACACTCCATCTGAAGGGCCCCCTGGACCAGCGAACTCAACAAGGCGGCCGAGACCCCCTTCCCGGACACATCCGCCAGCACACCGGTCAGGGCGGAGTCTTGCCGGGGCAGGAAGTCGTAGAAATCCCCTCCCACGTGGCGGGTGGCCTGACTGAAGGCGGCGATTTCGAAGCCCTGCACTTCGGGGAGATGGGCGGGCAGCAGAGTCATCTGGGTTTCCTGGGCCAGCGCGAGTTCCTTTTCGTAGGCCTTCCGCTCCTCGAAGGCCTGGATCATCTCGAGCTTCTCGAAGACATTGGCGGCCTCGTCGGCCAACTTGGTCAGGATCTTCTGGTCGAGGCCGGTCAGCGCGTGCATGGCCTTGGTGCTGTCCAGGTACAGGATCCCGCGGACCTCCGCTTCCTCCGAGTCCGTTGAGATCCACTTGAGCGGCATGCAGGCGATGGCCCGTGTATCGGTCGCCAGGATGCTCTGCTGATTCTCGAATTGCTTGTCCAGGTTGTGGGTCATCAGGACGGGAACACCGCTAGTGGCCACTTCCTGGACGACCGTTTGACTGGTGCGGAATTCCTGCTCCTGCAGTTGCTCGCCGAAACCGTTCAGACCGACGACGTACTTGAAGCCAGGGTCTTCCTTCAACAGGATGTAGCCCCGCTCTGCACCGCTCAACTTGAGTGACGAGTCGAGAATCTGACGGAAAGTCGACTCGGGGGAAAAGCTCTTTTCCCAGTGGTACTGAAAATTGAGGATGTGAGAGATCTTCTCCAGATACGACGCCTCTGCTCCGGCGAGAGGGATCACGGAGGTCATCTGCATCACGGACTTCTCGAGCTCGCTGTCCCCCAGCGTCCCTTTCAGCGACGAGGAGGGTTCGTCTCCGGTCAGGAACTCGAGCTGGACCTGATCCCGTCCCAGCGAGATTCGGTCCCCGTGGCGGAGGCGTCTTTCGCTGATGCGAACCCCATTGACGAACGTTCCATGCGTGCTGCGTGTGTCGACGATGTAGAAATCGCCGTCGCGCCGCTGGATGGTCGCGTGGTGACGCGAGACATAGGGGTTACCGATGACGATGTCGGATTCGGACAGGCGGCCGACCGTGATTTCATCGCGATCGAGTTCGAGGGTCTCGATCTGTCCCCCGGGTCCCGTCCATTTGACTTGCGGTCTTTCCATGAATGTGCTCCCCGACGGTGTGTGAATTCGATTGTAAACGCATTTGGGCCGTCTGGGTATCGTGGAGACGCCCCGGGCATGGGGAACCTGTGGCCCCTCGGAACCAGGAACGGGAAAGTGGGAGCCAAGGCTAGGATCTCTCCCCACCCTCCTTGGGTCGCTTCGGCAGTCTCCCCGCCTCCCGAAGCGAGCGCTGGAGCAGATACTCGATCTGCCCATTCAGACTCCGGAACTCGTCCTGGGCCCACTTCTGCAGGGACTCCAGGACGGCCGGATCGATTCTGAGGAGAAACGCTTTTCGTTGTGCCAAATCAGTTGTAGAGGGTGCCCGTGTTGACCACGGGCTGCGTGTGCCGATCGCTGCAAAGCACGACCAGGAGGTTGCTTACCATGGCGGCCTTCCGTTCCTCGTCGAGGTGGATGACCTGTTTCTCGTTCAACATCTCCAGGGCCGTCTCCACCATTCCCACGGCACCCTCGACAATCTTCTGCCGTGCCGCGACGACCGCGCTGGCCTGCTGACGCTGGAGCATGGCCGCCGCGATCTCCGCCGCGTAAGCCAGGTGGCTGATGCGAGCCTCGATCACGTCGACGCCGGCCCGGGCGAGCCGTTCCTGGATCTCGACTTTGAGCTGATCGGAGATCTCCGCGGTGTGGGTGACCAGAGAGACCTCGTGGTCCTCATGGGCGACGTAAGGATAGCCGGTGGCCAGGTTCCGGAGTGCGGCTTCGCTCTGGACGTGGACGTAGTTCTCGAAATCGTCGACCTCGAAGACCGCCTCGGCGGAGTCGATGACCTTCCAGACCACGACGCAGGCGAGCTCGATCGGATTGCCCGCCTTGTCGTTGACCTTCAGCTTACCCGTTTCGAAGTTGCGGACCCGAATGGACACCTTTCTCTTGGAATAGAACGGGTTTGCCCAGCGAAGCCCGTCGGTAAGCTCGCTTCCGCGGTAGGCGCCGAAGAGCTGCAAGACCTTGGTTTCATTCGGATTGACGATGAAGAAGCCACCGAAACCGATGCAGATGACGGTCATCACCACAGACGAGGCGATGATGAGCGTCACGTCCGTTGCCTGGATTGACAGGACGAACCAATAGACCGTCAAACCGAGAGCCAGCAGATGCAGGAACAGCACCCCCATACCCGGCATCGTTCGAGCAGGTTTTTCCTTGACCATGATCCCTTCCTCCTTACTCCCTTTTGATGATTTCTAAATGATAGCACTATGCTAACTGTACGTGTCGATCCGTTCTTCTATTCGCGGTGACTTTGCAGAAAAGGAAGGCAGGCAGCGCGGTCGAGGGCCACGCTCATTCGAACGAGCCATCCAGGGATTTCCGGGGGACACCCGCTGCGGGCGCTGCGGCTTGCGTGAGGCTCGATTTTGAGGGATTTCCGCGCGCTCCACCGCTCTCCCTGCCCTATGCGGAAGGCCCAAGGCACCGCGGCCGGGGCGCGAGGAGGGAAGAGCGAAGCCTCACGGCCTCGAGACGAACCACAGGCGAACCCGGTTGATCGATTCCCAGACCAGATTGCGGAGACGTGCCGCCTGCAGGCGGTAGCCCGAGGGCTCCAACTCGGCGCAGTGGAACAACAGCTCCTGTCCCCGGGTTCGGTGGGTGATGGTGACCGTCCGGAACTGTTCACTCGAGGGGGGAAGTTGAAAGAAGAGCTTGTGCCATCCGGGGCGAATCCGAAAACGTCCGGCCGGAGTGCCGTCCACGGTCACGTCCCCTTCCGCGTGGGCCCAACCTCCGGGGGCCAGGCGCATCGTCAGAAAGCCCTGTCCGTCGTTCTTGAGGAACAGCGTCGCCTCTCCCTTGACCGGCCGGTAGGGACGGCGGAGGGCGTCGCGTCCCAGGGGACCCCAGCCCCGACCATAGACCTCACTCTGACCCACCTCGATGCGGCGGCCCACTTCCTCAGTGGGCGTCGAGCCGTTCCAGATCGCGCGCCGGCACGAGCGGCATTCCTCGGGAGGGGCCGTGCTCTTCAGGCGGCGGCGGAACTCCTGGTAGGGTGCTCCGTGCCAGATTTCCTGGAAGGGGGTCTCCAAAACGTTCCCGAGGACTCGACTCGAGACGCAGCAGGGGTGCACGTCCCCGTTGAAACCGATGACGACATCGGCCCAGGGCAGACCGCAACCCTTACGCAGGCCCTCCCGAGCAAGGTCCTCGGGGGCATAGTCATTCGTGAAATAGCGGGCATCGATCGGCTCTCCCAACGGCCACTCCCCGACCTCATGGAAGAGCCGGATAGAGGGAAAGGAGATTTCCACGCCCAGCTCGTGAGCCTTGGCGACGGCGTCGTGAAAGGCCCGGGACGCATCCTGCCGTACCTCGCCGAGAGCCTCTTGGCCGAGCCCGAATTCCTCGGTGAGGGTAAAGTCATCCACCACGTCGACAGTCAGGAGCCCGATACCCAGTCGGGACGCAAGCTCGACCATCTCGGCCAGTTCGGTCACGTTGCCCGGCATCGCCACGAAGGCGATGCTGATTCTGGGGTGCTGGACGCCTCGCGCCCGGCGAGCCTCGACCAGACCGCTTACGTTCGCGCAGACTTCCTCCAGCTCTCCGCCCACGCGGTATCGCCGATAGGTTTCGGGCCGAGCTCCGTCGATCGAGATGGCAATCGAGTCGAGGCCGGCGTCGATCAACCCCTCCGCCCGCGCCCGCGTCAGCAGGACGCCGTTGGTGGTGATGTGCACCTTCGGGCCCTGGCTCTTGACGAAGCGGACGATTTCGAGGATGCGGGTATTGACGAGCGGTTCACCGATCCAGGAGAGGACCACTTCTTCGAAGCCCCCCAACGCCGGACCGAGTTCCTCCATCACCCGCCGGTCGAGGTTCGCAAAGCGCGGTCCGGCCGGACTGCGGTCGATGGTGCGGGGACACATGGGGCACTTGAGATTGCACAGCGAACTGGAATCCAGGATGGCCAGGCGAGGCGCCGGAACGTCCTCCAGGAAGTGCTTGCGGTAGATCTCGGTGTCTTCGAAAAAGCGCGTCGTCACCTGTGTTTCTCCCCGGACCGATGGCAACCTCGTGGTGGCGCTAGTTCTTTCGCGCTCCATTCCCTCGGAACCACCGCCTCGGAGACGGGGCGGGGCAACTCCCTCGGCGGGATCAGGTCCGGACTCCTGCCATCATCCGACCTTCCCACCGGCCGCGTCAAGCCGCCCCGGCCGTGTCAAGCCACCCAGACTCGCACACCCGGGGTCTCGATGGTCGCTTCGACGGAGGGTCCGTCGATCTGCTTTCCCTGCCGTCCGGGTTGATGTTCTAATAGCCCCTTGTGCGCACTCCCGCTCGGGGTGCAGGACAGACGACATGCTGGGGACGACACTCAAGCACTACGAAATCAAGGAGCTCATCGGCCAGGGTGGCATGGGGGTCGTTTACCGCGCCATCGATACCCGCCTGGGACGGCCCGTGGCGCTCAAGGTACTCAAACCGGAAATCGCCCACAACGCGGACCGCAAGCGCCGGTTTCTGCACGAAGCGCGATCGGCCTCTGCCATTTCACACCCAGCCATCGCCCAGGTCTACGACGTCGACGAGGTGGACGGCGTTCTGTACATGGCGCTCGAGTTCGTCGAGGGACAAACGGTTCGGCAACTGATCGCCAAACGGGAACTGGACCTGCTCGGAGCCGTCGAGATCGCCATCCAGGTGACCGAAGGTCTCAGCCGGGCACACGCCAAGGGCATCGTGCACCGCGACATCAAAGCCGACAACATCATGGTGACGCCCGATGGCCACGTCAAAATCCTCGACTTCGGCCTGGCCAAACTCCTTGACCCGGACTCCGTCAGCATCTCGGGCCAGTCGAACATCGAGACCATGGCCCAGACCCAGATCGGCACGGTCATGGGTACCGTGGCTTACATGAGTCCGGAGCAGGCACGGGGAAAGGAGATCGATCGTCGCTCCGACCTCTTCTCGGTCGGTGTCGTGCTCTATGAGATGGTCACGGGTGAGCTCCCTTTCAGAGGGCAGAGTGCCCTCGACACGATGCATGCCATCGCCTTCGAGGAAGTCCGCCCGGTGACGGTGGTGCGCCGCGATCTTCCCGGCGACCTGCAGCGCATTCTCTCCCGCTGTCTGCGCAAGCGGGCCGAGGACCGCTACCAGACCGCGGAGGCCCTGGCAGAGGATCTGGAAAAGCTCAAGGAAGTTCTCGAGACCGGTTCCCAGCGCACTGTGACCCTGCAGGACCGGATCGAGGCGGCACGAGAGTGGCTGCGTTTCTCGATCCCCTTCGGTCTGACCGGAGGGCTGGTGGCACTGGCGGTGCTGGCACTTCTCGGATACCTCATTCTGTCCCGATTCGACATCGGATCGCTCGTTCTTCTGCTCCTCATTGGCCTGCCCGTCTACCGGTGGGTGCGCAATCGGCGCCAGCGAATGATGAAGCGGTTCGTCGCCAAGGTTTCCAAGTTTCCCGAGGTATCGGTCATCACGGCGCGCGATGATCTGATCACCGTGGTTGTCGAGAATGCCACGGCTTCCCTGTATCTCCGGATCAACGGCTTGACCGAGACGCTGAACGGGAAGCTTTTCTACGGTGAGCCGCTGCAGGTGGCGATTCGCGACGACATTGATGCGGAGACGTTGCAGTCGATTCTGCGCGAGCCCGGGGTTCGCTACGTCCGCGAGGGCACCGTCAGCGCTACCAGGAGCCAGGTCGCTCTCCCGCCGGGCAACCCCTGAGAACCCCGGCTCGATTTGAGATTTGAGATTTGAGATTTACGATTTGGAGCCCTGGCCTCCCGTTCTCCCGCCCTCCTGCCCGGGGTTCTGCTCCGTCACCGAAACTGGAATAATTCCAGCTGGAAGGAGAATGGAATATGCGCCCGACAAATCGTCTCTCGTCTGTCCCGATCCAAGGCTTCGTCGGTATCCTCACTGCCTTGCTGTTAAGCTCGATAGCCATGGGATCAGTCGCCTTGGAGAAGCACCCGTTTACCGTTCACGACATGCTGGCCATGGATCGCATCAGCGATCCTCAGCTCTCACCCTCGGGTGAGCGAGTGGCCTTCGTCCTGCGCACGACCGACCTCGAGGCCAACAAGGGTCGTCTCGACATCTGGATGGTGAATAGCGACGGCAGCGGGCTCCGCCAGATGACGACCAGTCCGGCCTCCGACCAGAGCCCTCGCTGGGATCCCGACGGACGACATCTCTGGTTCCTTTCGTCCCGTTCCGGATCGTCTCAGGTCTGGAAGCTCCCGCTCGACGGGGGAGAGGCGGTTCAGGCCACGGACCTGCCCCTCGACGTGGATGCACTGGTGGTTTCACCCGACGGCAAGAACCTGATCCTCGCCATCAGCGTTTTCCCCGACTGCAAGTCCCTCGACTGCACGCGCAAGCGGCTCGACGAGCGGAAGGAAAGCCCTCGGACGGGCGTTCTCTATGACCAGCTCTTTGTGCGGCACTGGGATACCTGGGAGGACGGCCGTTACAGCCATCTGTTCTCCCTGTCGGTGGCCGGTGGGAAGGAACCTGTCGATCTGATGGCCGGAATGAAGGCCAACTGTCCGTCAAAGCCTTTTGGCGGAACGGAGGAAATCGACATCAGCCCCGACGGGGGGACCGTCGTGTTTTCGGCCAAGGACGTTGGACCCAGCGCTCCCTGGTCGACCGATTTCGACCTCTACGCCGTGCCCATCGACGGCAGTGGGGCCCCGCGTTGCCTGACCGGGGAAAACCAGGCCTGGGATACGGCTCCGAGCTTCTCGCCGGATGGAAAGACCCTTGCTTATCTGGCCATGTCTCGAGCCGGGTTCGAAGCGGATCGCTTCCGCATCATGCTTCGTTCCTGGCCGGAGGGCGAAGCCCACGAGCTGGTGCCCGCCTGGGACCGATCACCGGGTTCCATTTCCTGGGCAGGGGATGGCCGATATCTTCTCGCCACGGCGGATAATCTCGGTCAAACCTCCCTGTTCCGGATCGACGCGGCGAACGGCAACGTCTCGACCCTCGTCGAGAAGGGCACGGTCTCGTCCGCAAGGAGTACGGGGGATCGGGTGATCTACGCGAAGGACTATCTCCAGTCGCCGGTCGAGCTCTATTCAGTGGGCCTGGACGGCAGCGGAGAAAAGGCCATCACCGGCATCAACGCGAAGAAAGTGGCGGCGGTCGAAATGGGAGAGTCCGAGCAGTTCACCTTCGCAGGTGCGGACGACCAGACGGTCTATGCTTACGTCGTCAAGCCGATCGATTTCGACCCGACGAAGAAGTACCCTGTGGCTTTTCTGATTCACGGTGGCCCCCAGGGCTCGTTCGGCAACCACTTCCACTACCGCTGGAACCCGCAGGCCTATGCGGGCGCGGGATACGCCGCGGTGATGGTCGACTTTCACGGCTCGACGGGCTACGGGCAGGCCTTCACCGATTCGATCAGCCGGGACTGGGGCGGGAAGCCGCTCGTCGATCTGCAGAAGGGGCTCGCTGCCGCACTGGCAAAGTACCCGTGGATGGACGGCGATCGGGTCGCGGCGCTCGGTGCATCCTACGGCGGGTACATGATCAACTGGATCGCCGGCCAGTGGCCCGACCGTTTTCGCTGCCTCGTGAACCACGACGGACCGTTCGACCTCCGCTCCATGTACTACACCACCGAGGAGCTCTGGTTTCCCGAGTGGGAACAGGCCGGCCCCTACTGGGAGCATCCCGAGGAGTACGAGAAGTTCAATCCGGTGCGGTTCGTGGACAAATGGAAGACGCCCATGCTGGTGATCCACAGCGCGAACGACTTCCGCGTTCCCCTGGGCGAGGGGCTGGGAGCTTTCACGGCGCTTCAGCGAAGAGGGATCCCGAGCCGCTTCCTCTACTTTCCGGACGAGAACCACTGGATTCTGAAACCGGCCAACAGTATCCAGTGGCACGAAGAAGTCCTGGCCTGGCTGGCCCGCTGGACGAAGTAGTCAATGCATAGCGGACGGCATGAATCGGGAGGGATCCCGGCACCTGAGCGCCTTCGATTCATACCGCCCGCAATCCCTGTCTGCCGGACAGGGTGGAATGACGATTCCGGCTTCGTGTAGTGGGCACCAAGGCGGTCAGCCACTCCGATGTCACACCAGCCCTCCAACCAGGTTCTTATGCGGCGTCCACAATTCCTCTTGAACGCAAGGGGGTCGGAAAAAGTTCACTCCGTTTGCGTTTTCTGACAACTCGTCAAGCGATCGGAGGTGACTCAGTACGTCAATCCATATCCGAACGGATACAGAGGATCGTATGCTTCGTCACCGAAGTGGATCGGTATCTGGTCCATCGATCTCGGCCAGGTAAAGGACAGCTTTCCCGTTGGAACATAGTCCCCGAAGAGCACGTCGGCGACGCCCTCGCCCTCCGTGCCGGGAAGCCAGACCGCCAGAATTGCGTCCGCCTGGTCGGCGACGTTCCCCAGTATGAGAGGGCGACCCGAAATGAGCACGACCACGAAAGGCACGCCGCTCTGTCGGACGGTCTCGATGGTCTGGAGGTCCCCGACGGAGAGGTGAAGGTCCTGACGGTCCCCGTGGCCTTCCGCATAGGGCTCCTCCCCGACGACCACGATGGCAGCGTCCGCTCGCGCCGCCTCCCCCATATCTGTCGAGACCTCGGTGCCCCGCGAGACGGCATCGCGGACGGCCTCGAGGATGGTGGTTCCCGCAGTGATCGGCCCGCTGCCGCCTTGCCAGGTGATCGTCCAGCCGCCGCACTGAAAACCCAGGTTGTCGGCGTGACTGCCGGTCACCAGTATCCGCCCCGCAGACTTCGGCAGGGGAAGCAAGCCGCCCTCATTCTTCAGGAGCACGCAGGACTCCCGGACCGCCTGGCGGGCCAGCCGCCGATGCTCCGCCGACCCAAACCGCTGCTGAAAGCGGACGTCCGTCAGTGGCGAGCGGTCGAGCAGCCCGGCAGCGATCTTGACCCGCAGGATCCGCCGCACCGCATCGTCGACGCGCGACAGGGGGACCTGGCCCGACTGGACCTGTTCTTTCAGGGTATTGAAGAAGTTCTGGTACTGGTACGGGACCATAATCATATCGAGGCCCGCATTGACCGAGGCTCGAACCTGGTCCGGGTACTCTCCCGGCAACTGATCGATGGCCGCCCAATCCGAAACCAGGAGTCCCTCGAATCCCAGTTCCTGTTTGAGCACCTCGGTCAGCAGGTGGTAGTTGCCGGACATCTTCTGGCCGTTCCAGCTGCTGAAGGAGACCATGATCGTCGCCACGCCCGCATCCAACGCGCCCAGGTAGCCGGGCAAGTGGATCTCGCGCAGCGTTGCTTCGTCCATTATGTCGTTGCCCTGGTCCAGGTAGGGGTTGCCGGTCCCGAAAGCCGTGCCGCCGTCACCCAGGTAGTGCTTGGCGCAGGCCAGGATGGCGTCCGGGGAATTCAGGGAGAAGCCCTGGTAGCCGGACACCTCCGATTTCGCGAGGGTCCGGACCAGCTCCGGATCTTCGCTGAACCCTTCATAAGTCCGGCCCCAGCGCTCGTCGCGGGGCACGGCGACACAGGGCGAGAAGGTCCAGTTCATCCCCGTGGCCCGTACTTCGCTGGCAGTCACCCGGCCGATCCGCTCCACCAGGAGGGGATCCCGGGTTGCCCCGAGCCCGATGTTGTGGGGGAAGATCACAGCGCCGCGCACATTATTGTCACCATGCAGGGCGTCGATGCCGTAGAGGATCGGAATGCCGAGCCGCGTCTGCAAAGCATGATTCTGGAAGTTGTCGTACATGGCCGCCCATTGGCCGACCTGATTCACGACGGGACCCGATCCCCCGCCGCTCAGCACCGATCCCAGGAGCCAGGTGGCGACCGGGCCGCCGTCCCCCAGTTCGCCGCGCTCGGCCTGGGTCATCTGGCCGATCTTCTCGTCGAGGGTCATGCTGGCGAGGAGGGCGTCCACCCGGTGGTCGAACGAAGTCAGAGGCGCCGGGGCCGTCAGCAGCGGGGCGGCCGGCAGCGTCGTGTACCTCGGCCCTCGGGTCAGAAGCGTCAGGGTGCTGACCTCGGCAGGAACATCGGGTCCGTAGGCGGTGACATGGGCCCGGGCTCGAACCTCCCCCTCGAACTGCCGGTTCACGACTTCCGGGACCTCGTTGAACAGCTCGGCCACGAACGACGCGACGTGAGCGTAGGCGGGCAGGTCGATCTCCCTTGTCGCGAGCGGGGCATCGGCGGCGTCCTGATCCGGCCCGAACAGCGACAGGGAGACGGTCAGATCTTCGGCAGCAGGGTTGGTCAGAGCCAGGCCCACCGAACCCTGATCCGACTCGCGGGCGTAGAAGACGGGAGCGTACACAGGCGCTCCCGCGGGAATCCCGAGCTCGGATACGAAAGCGTCATCCGGGGAGCTGCGGATTTCGAACAACGCCTGGGCGCTGAGCGGTGCGTCCGACTGAAGGCGTGCCCAGCCGACCCCGCCCGGTTCGCTCAGACCGCCGGTCGTGACGGTCGTGGCCCCTCCGGCCGGCACGTCGAGCGCTATCGATCCGTCCGACTCGCCGTCGACGCTCAAGTTCCAGGGATCGCCGCTCTGATCGAAGAGCTCGAGTCGTGCCCTGACGGGTTCCGCGGAGGGGTTCAGCAGCAGGAATCTCGTCAGGAACCGGAGCCCGGATGGGGCGGCCGTACCGCCCGCCGAAGCGGAGGCCGGGCCGAAGAGCCCGTCCCCGATCCTCGGGAAGTAGACGACGGGGTGATCGCCCGCCGCCGCGACGGCACTCGGAAGACTGGTGAAGTTGACGTCCCGCGTGCGCAGCGCGACCATCGACACCTCCGACGATCCGGATACTGCAATCACTCCCTGGAATCCGGACTGACCGGGAAACAGATCGCCCAGGTATCCGGCCTCCTGCGCGTGCGGTTCCAGGGACAGCGGAGTGGTCGCCACGGTCGCACCGGACAGGGCGCGAAGCTCCAGTTCCAGGTCGGCCGCCGAGTCCCCGGGGTTGCAGACGGCCAGTGCCGTGTCCACAGCGCCGGAGCGCTCCGCGTAGATCAGCAGATTCGTGGCGCCCGGCGAATTCCCGATGCCGACCTCCGAGAGGAACTGCCCGGCCGCATTGTCGATCACGTAGCTGGCCGAGCCGCTCAGGGCCCAGTCGGACACCACTTCGGCCCAGCCCTTGGCGACGTCTCCCCCGCCGTCGGTCTCGATCCGCAGCAGTCCCCCTGGTTCCAGGGTGAAATCGAACAGGCTGCCCGCGCCCAGCGAAGTCCCGAGGCTCCAGGCGACGCCGCTGTCCGAGGTCAGGCGGACCTGTCCCTGGGCCGCCCGGTGTCCGTTGTTGAGGATCAGGATGGCGGATCGGATCTGGAGCCGATCCGATCTGCCGTTGGCGATCTGGGGGAAGATCATGCGGTGGCTGTATTGCCCGGGAGATGCCTGTTGGGTCGAAACGTGAACCGACACGGCAGGCCGGCGAGCGCTTCCCTCGGCCGGGCTGCCACGCCAGACGGCCAGTTGTGACGCGCAAACGATCAGCCCGAATGCCGCAACCCCCATCAAAACTCGGTGCCGAATCCGACGCGCATGCCATGACATAGGTCATCCTCCGACCCACATCTAACAGACATCACCGACCGGCACAACGCCGGAGTAGTCCAGGCTTCCAGCCTGGAATGTCCGCCAGGCATCCTGCCAGGCGCCGCGGGCTGGAAGCCCGCGAGACATCCCAGGCTGGAAGCCTGGATTGCTATGAACTTGGCCCCGGTTTGTGTAATGTTCCTTCATGAAAGCTGCTCGCTTCGTCCTGTCGCTTGCCCTGTTCTCGATGCTGTCGCTTCCGGCCGTCGGCGCCCAGGCTGCGGACTCGAAGATGGACTCGGGGACCTTCGCCGGTTTGAAACTGCGCGGGATCGGCCCGGCCCTGATGGCGGGCCGCATCTCCGACATCGCCGTCGATCCCACGGCGCGCAGCACGTGGTATGTTGCCGTCGGATCGGGTGGCGTCTGGAAGACGGTCAATGCCGGCACCACCTGGACGCCGATCTTCGATCACGAATCTTCCTACTCGATCGGCTGCGTCTCCCTCGATCCGAACAACCCGGCCGTGGTCTGGGTCGGGACCGGGGAGAACGTCAGCGGGCGGCACGTCGGCTTCGGCGACGGGGTGTACAGGAGCCTCAACGGTGGAGATACGTGGAAACGCATGGGGCTCGAGAAGTCCGAGCACATCGCCCGCATCCTGATCGATCCCCGTGACTCGAAGGTGGTCTACGTTGCGGCCGAAGGGCCGTTGTGGAGTGCCGGAGGCGAGCGGGGCGTCTACAAGTCGGAGGACGGTGGCGAGACCTGGAAAGCGGTCCTCCAGATCAGCGAAAACACGGGTGTGGCCAGTCTGGAGTTCGATCCGGCGAACCCGGACGTCCTCTACGCGGCCGCCTACCAGCGGCGCCGGACGGTCTGGTCCTTCCTGGCCGGAGGCCCCGAGTCGGGGATCTACAAGTCCGCCGATGCGGGGGCGAACTGGCGCAAGCTCGAGAAAGGACTGCCCAAGGGTGACCTGGGAAAGATCGGCCTGGCCGTCTCACCCGTGGACCCCGACTATGTCTATGCGACGATCGAGGCGACCGCTCCGGAGAAGGGCTTCTACCGTTCGACCGATGCCGGGGAAAGCTGGGAGAAGCGCAGCGACTACGTCAGCGGCGGGACCGGTCCCCACTACTACCAGGAGATCTACGCCTCGCCCTTCGACCTGGATATCATCTATCAGACCGACGTCTGGCTGCACGTCACGGAAGACGGCGGTAAGACCTTTCACCGGGTGGGCGGAGAGTTCAAGCATCCCGACAATCACGCCCTGGTGTTCGACCCCGACGACCCCGAGTTCCTGCTCGTCGGTTGCGACGGCGGGCTCTACGAAACCTTCGATCGGGGCAAGAACTGGCAGTTCTTTTCCAACATGCCCATCACCCAGATCTACAAGCTGGCTCTCGACAACGACACGCCCTACTACAACATCTCAGGCGGCACGCAGGACAACAGCAGCCAGCTCGGACCTTCCCGCACACTGAACGCCAGCGGCGTGCGCAACGAGAACTGGATCATCACCATGGGCGGCGACGGCTACTCCACCCAGATCGATCCCAAGAATCCGAACCTGGTCTATTCGGAGATGCAGGTCGGTCGGCTGGTCCGCTTCGACAAGGCGACCGGCCAGCGGGTCGACATCCAGCCCCAGCCCGGCCCCGACGATCCGCCGGAGCGCTGGAACTGGGATGCGCCCATCCTGATCAGCCCGCACTCGAACACGCGGCTCTATTTCGGCTCTCAGCGGATTTGGCGCAGCGACGACCGGGGCGATTCCTGGACGCCCATCAGCGGCGATTTGACCCGCGATCAAAATCGCTACGAGCTGGAGGTCATGGGCCGGGTCTGGAGCGTCAACTCGATTTTCGATCACTACGCCATGTCCTACTACGACTCCACGACGAGCATCTCCGAGTCGCCGCTGGTGGAGGGGCTGATCTACGTCGGGACCGACGACGGGCTGATCCAGGTGACCGAGGACGGGGGGCGGAACTGGCGGCGCATCGACGGGCTGCCCGGCGTCCCGAAGCTCTTTTTCGTGAACGAGATCAAGGCTTCCCCCGTCGACAGGGATACGGTCTTCGTGGCCGTCGACAGCCACAAGACGGGCGACTACAAGCCCTATCTCCTGAAGAGCACGGACCGTGGGCACACCTGGACCTCGATCGTCGGTGACCTGCCGGACCGCCATCTGGTCTGGTCCGTCGAGCAGGACCAGGTCAAGCCCGATCTGCTGTTCGCCGGAACGGAGTTCGGAATCTACGTCACGTTGGACGCAGGCGGCCACTGGATTCGACTGAGTGGTGACGTCCCCACCATCGCGTTCCGCGATCTCGAGATCCAGCGCCGGGAAAACGACCTGGTCGGCGCCTCCTTCGGGCGGGGCTTTTTCGTCTTCGACGACTACACACCGCTCAGGGAGGTCAGCGACGCGCTGCTGAAGGAACCGGCCCACGTGTTCCCCGTCCGGAAGACGCTGCTCTACATTCCCCGCGAACCCCTCGGCGACCCGGACAAAGCTTTTCAGGGCGCCTCCTACTTCACGGCTCCCAATCCGCCTTTCGGTGCCGAAGTGACCTACTACCTGGGGCAGTCGCTGGAGACGCTCAAGGAGCAGCGGAGGGAAAAAGAAAAGCAGATCCGCAAGGAAGGCGGCAATGTCCCCTTTCCGGGTTGGGAGGAACTCGAGAAGGAGGCCCGGGAAGAGAAGCCCGAGATCGTCCTGACCGTGCGCGATGCCGGAGACAAGGTGATTCGGCGCATCTCGGGACCGGCCACGAAGGGATTCCATCGGGTGGCCTGGGATCTGCGCTATCCCTCGCCGAACCCGGTCCAGCTGGGCCAGTCCGGCTTCGTGGCGCCTTGGGAAAGGGGCCGCGGTGGTCCCCTGGTGCGCGCGGGTCGCTACACCGTCACGTTGTCGAAGCTCGTCGACGGAGCGGAAACCGAGTTGGCCGCCGCCCAGCCCTTCGATGTCGCGGCCCTCGACGGCTCCACGCTGCCGGCGCAGGATCCGGCCGAAGTCCTGGCCTTCCAGCAGAAGGTCGCCGATCTGGTGCGGCTGGCCTCAGGCGCCCAGCGGCGCTTGTCCGAGCTGGGAACCGATCTGAAGGCCATGCGCGTTGCGGCGCTGAGCACCCCGGCCGCGACCGCGTCGCTGGTCGAACGGGTCTACGCTCTCGAAGGCCGTCTGGCGGATCTGCGCGACGAGCTCGCGGGCAACCAGGTCCGGGAGAGCCTGGACGAGCCGATCAAACCGGCCATTCTGGATCGCGCCCGCTCCGTCCTGCGCGCGAATCTGGACTCGACCTGGGGCCCCACGACCACCCAGCGCCAAAGCTATGCGATCGCCGAACAGGCGTTCACGGCCTTCCAGCCCAAGCTTCAACAATTCGCAACGGACGTCGCAGCCCTGGCCAAAGACCTCGAACAAGCCGGCGCCCCCTACGTGCCCAGGTAAATCGCGTCTCACCGCGATCGGGACTTTCAGCTCAGGCAGCCTGGACGGGCAGCAGAGTAATCCAGGCTTCCAGCCTGGAATGTCGGCCGGGCTTCCAGCCCGGCCGGCGTAGTGTAGGACGAGCTTCCAGCTTGTCAGAACGCCCGGCATCGGGCCCCCGCCCCAATCGATCGCGTCACCCCGATTGCTCCTGCAGCGGTCGCAGGTTCCGGAAGCTGAGAAACTCGAAACTCGAAACCAGGAACTCGAAACCCTTCCAGCTTCCAGCTTCGAGCTTCCAGTTCCCAAGTGCTAGAATCCCCTGACAGAAGCAGGCCCGGGTGGCGAAACTGGCAGACGCACAGGACTTAAAATCCTGTGGGGGGGAACCCCCGTACGGGTTCGATTCCCGTCCCGGGCAAGCCTTCGGAAATTCCAAGGTCCAGGGATCCAAATCCCAAGACGGAATGGGAAGCCGCGATGGGACATATTGGACGGGGAGAGTGTGGGACGGTTTCGGGGAAATGGGTAGGGACCGGGACGGATGGGACCGATGCGACCTCCATGGGACGGGTCGAGAGTGGGGGATGGGCCGGGGATGATGGGACTGCCCTGGGACGAATGGGACCGAGGGGACGGATGAGACGGTCCGAGCGGGACTGATCAACGACGATGAACCTGGTCAACGACGATGAATGAGACTCTTTCAGGGGATCCAATGACACTTCCCTGGGAGAGGTCCGGTCGGTGCCGGGGACTGGGCTGAGGAGACCGGTCGGGAGGGATGGGGCCGAAGCGGCCGGCGGGGAGCGGAGGGATTGCGGGGGAGGCGATGCAGCACCGTGAAGAGGGTAGTGCTCCATCATCCGTCGGAAGCCCCGACTGGGGTCCCATGAGTCCTGTCGGTCCCAGAAGTCCCAGGCCGTCCCATCCCGACTCGCGCCGGCCCATTCCAGGCAGCTGTCCCATCCGTCGCATCGGTCCCATGGGTCCCAGGGGGTCCCACCTCATTCAAGATGCGTGCGAGGCGTCTTGTGTCGGCTCCATGAAGCCCAGCCGTCAATCCGATTTGCTTAGTTTCGTCCGTTGACTCGGAGTTATTCTTGTTCGGTGAAGGTCCGCGATCTGGTCAAGTTGGTTCACGACGACGGATGGAGGCTGGTTCGGACCCGAGGCAGCCATCGTCAGTTCAAACATGCGGAAAAGCCCGGACTGGTCACGATTTCGGGTAAGATGGGAGATGACTTGGCCCCCGGTACCGTGAACAGCGTCCTGAGGCAGGCACGGCTCAAGTAATGAAGAGATATTTGATCGTTATAGAGCAAACGAAGACCGGTTTTTCGGCCTATTCTCCCGATCTTGACGGTTGCATCGCTTCGGGCGAGACGCGTGAAGAAGTTGAGCGGAGAATGAGGGAAGCCATCGAGTTTCACCTGGAGGGACTCAAAGAAGAGGGTTGTCAAATTCCGGAGCCTCACACGGAGTCCCGGTATGTCGATGTCGCTGTTTGAGCGACTTGCGCGGGGAAGGAATTGCCTGAACGGTAGTTCGGAGTTGTGCCTGGACTGTGTCCGCGAGGATCTCGTCTGATCCCACTCGATGCAACTTCAGCTCAAGGTCCGTTTCCAGGCGGACGCGGCTTCTCCAGTATTTTCAATAGTCTACAGATTGGGTCAAGAGCCCTTAAAATCCAGTGGGGGGAAACCCCCGTACGGGTTCGATTCCCGTCCCGGGCATAAGCCCAAAACCCGCGTCTGACGGGCCTTTCCCGTATTCAGCCTCAGCCCGGAACCCGAAACTCGAAACGCGCAACCCGGAGGGATTGTGCCTGTACTGTGCCCGCGTCAATCCAACTCCAACTCACGGGGACAAAGATAGGAAAGTCTCTCTCCTGTCTGATGAGGGAAAACGCTTGCTCGTCGGGAAATCGTCAAGCCAAAATTGACCAGGTCACGTATGGCAAGAAGTTCCCCATATATTGAATGCGCTAGCGTCCCACTCTCGCTGAAGATGTACATCCAACTGGAAGCGAACGATTCGATTCCCGAGATCGCCGGCAAGTCAGTCGAGGCCGGAAGGGTCGAACTGCCGCCTACGAGAGCTACGTTTCTCACCTTCGCCGGCGCCGACAATACTCAGTAGAGCCTTTCCCTTCCGGGTTCGTCTTGTTAGACTTATTCCAACTCTGTCTGGTTCGGTCATTTCCCGGCCACCGAAGTACCTACTTCAACAACAAGGGGAGTCGTGATGAGCAAGTCTGCTGCGGCGGCAGTCGTCGCAATCGTTACCGTTTTCCCAGTCCCGGTATTCGCCGGCGACTTCGACATTCAACGCATCGGCACGCCAGAGAATATCAGTAGCACTGCCGTCGTGAGCCTTCCCTTGAACGGAAGAGACCCGCTCAAGATGATTAACCTGCAGTCGACGGGCAACGGAAACGAGCTTGTCCTGGCCGGGCCGGGTGGCGCCCAGCCCTCGACCTTAGTCGAGGCAGGTCCGAACTACTCTCTGAGCGGCGGATATCCAATCGGAGGAGATCGATTCCAAGCTGCATACATCGAGGGGACAAGACCTTTCCTGATCGAGATCGATGGGGCCGCTCAGCAGGTCGATCGCACCGTACCTCTGTCTGAAGAGACCGGGTACTATAGCGTGGATGTGGCACAGGGCCAAAATGGAGCGCGTTTCGGAGTCGCCTACAGTGGGTCGAGATTCACCTTGGACGTGTTCGACCTCAATGGGCAGGACCCCGAACTCCTCGCGGTCGATTTCGGTACAATCAGCTTCATCGACCCGATTTTCGGAGGAACCCGATCCCGACTTCTGGTAGACAGCGGGCGGAACAGTGTGGCCATCTTTGCCGAGGACAACGCAGGCCAGGTCCTCGCCCACCAGGTCAATCTGAACACCCTGGTGGTCGAGCGGCAATTGCTGACCAACGTGCAGGTCCCGCCCGGCTTCGACATTGCGCTGGCGACCGAAAGTGAGGCGTTGCAGGTCGGTGATTTCTACATTTATGTCCACGAGGACTACGGCCACGTGATCGTATCCGCCTGGAATCCGGACACCGACCAGGTGCTCAACGGTCGCATCGGAAGTGTCCAAACGACCGGCCTCCATCCCTTCGCTGTGGAACCGCTCAACGATTTGCGGTTCGTGGTTGCGTGGGAGCAGAATCTGGTTGGCGTCGAATTGGCCCGGAGTCCGGGAACCACCGGCTATCATCTTGAAACGTTTGGAACCCTCCGGGCCGACTTCAACGGCCCGGTCCAGTTCTCCCCCGACCAGGGGTGGATCTCGGGAAACCGGGGAGATGCTTTTGCAGTCGCTCCCCTGAACCTCAACAACCTCGTCTTTGCCCCCCAGGCTCCGGCCGGTGTGTCCCAGTTCCACGTGACGAACTTGGACGAATCGCCGCTTTCGGTTGACTGGTCCATCCGCAGCCCTTCCGGGGAGGTTTTGGATTCGGGGCAGCTCGACCTGGACCCCTACGAGACGAAGGACTTCGAGGCCCTGCCCGGAGAAGCCCTGGCACCTGCGGCAGCTTCTTTCAGCGGCCTTGGCCGCTACCTGGTGACGGGCGCCTGGAGCATCGGCCCGACCGAGACCGGGATACTGGGCGCCCCGGCCGCGCGGAAGTGGGATCTGGGTATCATTTCGGACGAGAGAGTCCGTACCGCACTTGCCGTTGCCAACCCGTTTCCTGATCCCAACTCCTGCAGTGTCACCTTTCGTGACCTGGCCGGGCTGAACGCCGCCGAATTTTCGGAGCAGCTGGACTCCTGGCAGCAAAAAGCAAGGTTCGCTGACGAACTACTGGCAGAGGCGGGGTTTACGCGTGATGAAGGCGGTCTCCTGCAGTTTGACTGCGAGCACCCTATTGCCTTAACGGGGGCCTGGCAGGATAAGCGCAACAACGCGCTGGTCAATCTCACCGGGACGGCGTCTGAGGAGGATTCGTGGTCCTATCGCGGCCACAGGATCTGGTGGTAACAGGATGGGGGCTTCCCCGGGGTTCGTTCTGTTCACTGCAGATCTCCCCGGCGGAATGGCGACCGAACCAACACAGCCCGTGTATTTACCTCTGCTACGATCTCGCGAATAAGCCGGCCCGCTGCAACTCCAAATTCCAGGCATGCGACACCGCCACCCTGACGGTTCACCTCGCCCTCGATCCGGCAAACCTCGGGCAAGACGTTAAACGAGGAGGAATGTCCTCCCAGACGTCCGCTAAACCTGCCCTCTGCGCAGAACGTGGGTGAATCACAGTTCGTCGGTACGATCGTCGTTTCCATATGCCCTTTCGCCACCCTGCAAAGTCGGGGGCCCTCCGCTCTTGACCCAAACCCGGAAAACTGAACCAGGTAGTATGAGAGTCTCAGAGGGCGGCTTCGATTGTTCGCCTTCGGCTCACTGGTTGGGCGGTATGCCGGGATCGGCGCTTTCCGGAATGGAGGCGGTGGGGAAGCAGGGCCTCGGCTTCGACAGTTTCCCGTCCCGGGCAGTTTCCTTCGGAAATCCCAAGGTCCAAGAGTCCAAATCCCAGGGCCGACGGGACCAATGGGACGGCCTGGGACGAATGGGACTCATGGGACCGAAATGATTCTCCGCGCGATCCATCGAACGACGTCGCGGTGAACGAATTACGGGGGCGATCGGACTGGCCGGGAACGCGGGTACCGGCAGGGGCGATAGACCAAGCCGGGGGGCACGCAACCGATAGTCGAGCGATCTCGGCCAGTGTCCCATGTGTCCCATGGAAGTCCCATCAGTCTCAGGCCGTCCCATTTTCCGCCAAGCCTCAGCCCCATACTCTTTACCCGTCCCATCGGTAAGACATCCTGGTCATTCTCATTGTTCGGGTCGGCCACCGTCGTGATGCCTGCAGGTAGCAGGACAGCATCAACCGGAGGCACGGAGAGATGCTGGTCAGGGAAGTCAGTAGCCGATACGAAGCGGAAGGCTCCAAGTATCCAGCTCGACCGGATCCGCCGGGGCATTGGTGATGGCAGCCGTGTCGACGTTCTGGCGGACGCTCATCATCGAGATACCATACTCGCAGGAGATGGACGCCGATCCCAGGAAGGGCTGCCCAAGGGAGATGTGACCCGCGAAGAACTCGTCGGCGAAACGGCTCTTCTGTTCAAAGCCGCCGAGATCGAGGCTGGAAGATTCCAGAAGAGCTCCCCCCATCCCCTCATACAAGTTGAGTTGACAGTGGTTCAGCTTTGAACTGGCGTTCTGAATCGCCAGGCCCTGGCGGACTTGGTTGCTCTGCTGAATGGGGGTTCTCCAGGTCTTCGAATAGCGCCCGGGCAGCACGGTCACCTCGGGTCCATCCAGGGACCAGAATCCCGAGACCGAGTAAGAGCCCAGCCCCGTGAACCGTGTTGTCGCCGGCACGATCTCGTCGAGATCGGACGACACTTCCTTGGTCTCCATCGGATCCACCTGGATGGTCTTCTCCTCCATCAGAACACCTTCCGGCGAATAGAGCGCTACACCGACTTCCATAGGCGTCCGCTCAAAGCTGGAGAGCAAATAGTCGGTTGCGCCGGGCACACTCTGGGCGGCAAATCGAAGGTTTCCCAAGTTGAGATCCGCTGCCTTGAACTCGCCGCCCGCATTACCGAGGATCCATCCCTTACCCAGCTTCTGATCGACATCGAAGCCCAGAATATCGTTGAAATCGGTATCGAACCGACCGAAGAGTCGGATCGGGTTGTCGGCGCCCACATCGCCGTACTCGAGCCCGTACAAGCGGGAACCCCAGGAGACCGCAGCCCGATTCATACCCAGTGGCCCGGCGGAGAAACTGGTGCCGGCGGTTGACGGAAACAGAAACGTCTCTTTGGCGAAAGTCTTGCCGGCAGGGTCGTAGAGGTAGGAAACCAGATGATCCTCTCCGGGCAGCAAGTAGCTCGATCGAGTGCCCAGATTGACGACACCGGACGCTCTCCCATACTCAGCCTCGTAGCCAGGCGCGGATGTGATGTTTCCGAGATCCGTCACGGTGTGGGAAAAATCGGAGTACTTGAGATCGATGGCCTGCAACTTCCAGTCTTTTGTCGTCGCAAAGATCGAGAAGAGACCCAGTTCGTCGTTGGCCACGATGCGAGGGCGAATCCCTCCCGTGGATCTCGACAAATAGGAGGCACTGAGGTTGAGGTCGACCTGATTGTAGAGCGAGTTGGTTCCGCAATAGACCCGCAGTTCCTGTTCGAGCTGGTGAATTCCGATTGCGCAGGTCAGCCCGTCCGCGGACGTGGCGAGGTCCGCATCGGCGAAATTCGCACCGCCCGGGGCTGTGTAGAACTCCTCCCAGTCGCCCGCCACGCTGATCTGGGCCACATGGAGCGAACCCGCTTCCGTGAGAGCGGCCCTGTAAGAGAGAGGACTCGCGCTCGGCGCGGTGCTGATGGAGGAAAAGCTGGAGTTTGGCTGAAGGATGACGGCACTGCCATCCCGGTTGAATTGGGTCAGATTGTCGGTACCCGTGGTGACGCCCGGTGTGATGGCCAGTACCGCCGAAAGATCTCGCGCCGGCGCGATGGCCGAAGCCTCCTCTTCAGATACCGTGAAGCTCGAGGACGTCCTCGTTCCATCCACCACGGGAACCCCGGCGTTCAAGCAGGGAAACAGACAGACTGCAAACACGACAACCAGACCCTTTCTTGCACGACTCACGATCTCTCCTTTCACTGATCGCCTGATCTCGAGTCAGACGGCAGGTTGGGTGGCCGGACATGAGTCAGCCGATGCCGACGGGGTAGAGTGTTCAGGTCTCTCGTGAGCGATGGAGCTTGGCCGAAACGCCCGGCTTGCCGGATTTGAGAGCAAGTATGCCACCGGGCGATGCGAGGCGCAAGTCGTCCAGCGCCTGCATGGCCCGCGACTTTCAAGAGCGGATCGGGATCCTGACGAGGGCCGACTTCGCGTGGCGGGGCGAACGGACAGTCTCGGGGCGGCCCTCTGCATCTGTTGGCGACCCAGCGACAAGAGCACGGTGGCAGAGAAGGCTGGCACAGTCACTCTCTCGGTACTCACCGAGCTGCTGACTGCGATCATGAGAGGCGCACTTGGACCAGGATGACGGCAAGACACTCAAGACCCCGCGTGGACTACTTCTTCACGGGCTTGGCTTGCTTAAACGTCAGGGTCGCAGAGCCGCTGAGACATTCCCCCTCCATCAAAGGGCGGCGGCCTCCGATCGGTGTGCGCCCACTGGAGAGAGGACTCGGCAGCCTGATCTCACGCAAAGGCGCCAAGTACGCCACGCCGCAAGGAGATTCTTTGTGGCTGGCGGCTTGGCGTCCTTCTTTGCGCCGTTGCGTGGAACCAACCCGCCGTGCGTTCGCCTGCCTGCCGGCGTCCGATCCGACACAGCCCTTGCCATTCGGACAACCCGCCTTCGCCCTTCGCCCTTCGCACCCCGCCCTTCGGCATTGGGCCTTCGCCGTTCGGCGCGGAGAACGGGAGGACGGGTCTCGCGAGGGAGGGTGGGAACCGCGTCAGAGCGATTTGGGCAACACGCCCGCGAAGTTCGTATTTTGCCGGCTGGGCTATAATCGATTCATGACTGTTCGCCAGATCCTGGAAGAGGCAAAACGGCTGGACCCGATTGAACGGGCCGAACTGTTGGAGCAACTCTACGCCACCTTCGAGCCCGCGGACCCTTCCGTTGATGCCGCGTGGTCCGTGGAAGTGGAAGAGAGACTCTCCGCCTATCGCGCGGGCGAGATTGAAGCGGCTCCCTTCGAAGACGTCCTTGATCGCATCAACACGGACTCGGAATGACCGTGCCTGCACTGTGTCCGCGAGGATCACGGCTAATCTCACTCGATACAACTCCAACTCAAGGTCGGTTTCCAGGCGGACGCGGCTTCTTCTTATATTTCAACGGGTTACAGACTTACACAACAGCCCTTAGAATCCTGTGGGGGGAACCCCCGTACGGGTTCGATTGCTCGCCCTCGGCTCACTGGTTGGGCGGTATGCCGGGATCAGCGCCTTCTGGTGAGACAACGGTTGGGATACAGGGTCTCGGCGTGCAGTTTCCCGTCCCGGGCATTTGCCGAAAACCACCGTCCGACGCGGCTTTCCGGCCTGCACACATACTTCGCACTTCGCCCTTCGCAAATCGCACTTTCCCTCTCACTGGAGTCACGATGGCGAGCGAGTGCCCGATTTCTGTTCCAGGGAGCGAAGGACAAGAGCCAAGCCTTTCTCTGCGGCATCCAACAACGGGAAAGGGCCATTGCAGCACGTGTTTACTTAAGCATGATATTTATCCTATTATGTAAACACTCCCCATGATTGGACAAGCGGTCGCTCATTACGAGATCACCGACAAGCTCGGTGCCGGAGGGATGGGCGAAGTCTATCGGGCCACCGATACCCGGTTGAATCGCCAGGTAGCGCTCAAGGTCCTGCCCCCGGTCTTTGCCCAGGACGAGCAGCGCATGGGGCGCTTCGAGCGGGAAGCCCAGGTGCTCGCCTCCCTCAATCATCCCAACATCGCGTCGATCTACGGACTCGAGGAGTCCAACGGAACCCGGGTCCTGGTGATGGAGCTGGTGGAGGGGGAGGATCTGTCGGAGCGGATCGCCCGAGGTCCGATTCCCCTGGAGGAGGCGTTGCCCATCGCCCGCCAGGTCGCCGAAGCGCTGGAAGACGCCCACGAGAAAGGCATCATCCACCGGGACCTGAAGCCGGCCAACATCAAGCTGACCCCGGAGGGCAAGGTCAAGGTGCTCGACTTCGGCCTGGCCAAAGCCCTGGAAGACCCGGTCTCGAAGACGGAATCGAACGGAGTCTCTCGATCGCCGACTCTGTCGATGGCGGCGACGCAGGCGGGAATGATCCTGGGGACAGCGGCCTACATGAGTCCGGAGCAGGCCCGGGGCAAGGCGGTGGACAAGCGGACGGACATCTGGTCCTTTGGGGCGGTGCTTTACGAGATGGTGACCGGCAAGAGGCCGTTCCGGGGTGAGGACCTGACCGAGACCCTCGCCAGCGTGGTGAAGGAGGAGGCAGACCTGAGTGCGGCGCCGCCGAAGGTCAGACGTCTGTTGAGCCGATGCTTAGAGAAGGACCCGAAGAAACGCCTGCGCGACATCGGCGACGTGTGGGAACTGCTGGAGGAGCCTTCTGTGGTCTCGGCGGCTGCTCCAGCACGCTCGCGGCTTGGCTGGCTGCCGTGGGCAGTGGCAGCAGTGCTGGCTGTGGCGCTCGGTATCGCTCTGTGGGCGCCCTGGCGAGGATCGCAACCGGTGGAGCGGCCCTTGATGCGCCTCAACCTGGATTTGCCCGGCTTTAGCCAATCGGGCTTAGTCTTCAACGCAGCGATCTCGGCTGACGGCCGGCGCATCGTCTACGTCACGACGGAGCCCGATGGCATCCGCCGGCTGGCCACGCGGCTGCTGTCGGAGCCGAAGGCTCAGGTACTTCCCGGAACCGAAAACGCCTTGGGGCCGACCTTCTCCCCCGACGGACAATGGATCGCCTTCTGGGCCGATTCCCGACTGAAGAAGGTCTCGGTACGGGGAGGCTCTCCATTGGACTTGGCAGGCTCCCCCGGGAATGTTGGTGCCAGTTGGGGCCAGGACGGCTTTCTCATTGCCGGACTGAACGTATATACCGGCCTGGCACGGGTCCCTGAGTCGGGGGGCGAGCCCGAACCGCTCCAAGGCATCAGGAAAGGTGCGACGGCGTATTATCCCCAAATCCTGCCTGGAGGAAAGGCAGTCCTATATGGAGCGGCCGCCCCGGGTGGTGAGCCACAGATCCAACTCTTGACTCTGGCGACGGGCGAGGTGACGACACTCGTTCCCGAGGCGTCATTGGCGCGCTTTCTGCCGACCGGCGGATCAACACGGGGTCACCTGGTCTACCTCAAGAACGGCACGCTGTTCGCGGCGTCGTTTGACGCCACAGCCGGAAAGATAACAGGCCAGACTGTTCCGGTGCTGGAAGACGTGGGGGCATTCGCCGCCTCTCCTTCGGGCAGCCTGCTGTATCGGATCGCCACGATCTCCAATAATTGGCCGGTGCGCTGGCTCGGGCAGGACGGCAAAACGGAGCCGCTGCTCGAAACACGTGGGGATTACAGTATGCCGGCAGTGTCACCTGATGGGCGGCTTCTGGCCTTGACCGTGGACGGGGACCAGGCGGCGACCAGGCGTGTGATCGTCTATGATTGGAACAACGACGTCACCGTACCCCTGACCCAGCCGGGTGAGGGGGCCGACAGGGCCGTCTGGAGTCCGGACAGCAAGCACCTGGCGTTTACCGTCAACACAGGCGGAAGGTCGCGAGCGGTGTGGAAGCGGGCGGACGGCGGTGGTGGGGAAGACACCCTCTTGGAGGGTGACCAACTGGTGGTAGTGACTTCCATCTCTCGGGACGGCGAGCATCTTGCGTTCATGAGATCCGACGCTGAAACCGGCAAGGATCTGTGGGTGGCACCGCTGGACCTCAGCAATCCGGACCAGCCCGTCGTCGGCAAGGCCGTCCCGCTGGTGCGCTCTCCTGGCGTTGATTATGGAGCCAAATTCTCGCCGAATGGCAAGTGGATCGCTTATGCTTCAGACCGTCCGGGCCAGTGGACAGTCTACGTACAGCCCTTTCCCGGTCCCGGCGAGCCGCGCGAGATTGCAGCAGGAAATTGGCCGCAATGGTCGAAAGACGGGAAGCAGCTTCTTTTGCTGGGCGATGCTAGCAGGATTGAGGCTGTTGACTTCCAGGAAAACGGCGACGCCTTCGTGACCAGCCGGCCGCGCCTGTGGAGCAAAACGCCCATTCGCCAACCGCGACTGTTTCGCTGCTTTGCAGTGCATCCGGACGGTCGGCGTATCGCCATGTTCCCGGTGGACGAGACCGGCCCGGACCAGACCGCCGCGCCGCGAATTGGTTTGCTGTTGAACTTCTTCGACGAACTCCGGCGGCGCGCGCCGCTCCATTGATCTCCTCCGGCGGTTCCTACCGGTCATCGCTTCCATCCGAAGCGAGGTGGTTGCGCACTGGTCCCAGAAACTCCCTGCCCGCGTACTGGAGGACTGACGAGTCTGTCGAGCCCTGAAGCTCAGGCGGGCAAGGGGAGACGCTGCGTGGAGTCGATCCGACCCTGCCGCATGGACCAATCGCGTCCACAAGTCTCCGGATCACCCCTTAACATTTGAATTAAGCTGTCTCCGCGAATTATCATACCGATCAGGTTCTCTCCCTATGATTGGACAATCGGTCGCTCATTACGAGATCACCGACAAGCTCGGTGCCGGAGGGATGGGCGAAGTCTATCGGGCCACCGATACCCGGTTGAACCGCCAGGTAGCGCTCAAGGTCCTGCCCCCGGTCTTCGCCCAGGACGCACAGCGGCTGGGACGATTCGAACAGGAAGCCCAAGCGCCGGCTTCTCAACCATCCCAATATCGCCTCGATCTACGGTCTCGAGGAAGGCTGTTCCCGTTTAGGACAAATCAGACACGTTAGGTGTTTTTGTTAAAGGAGGGCGACGATATGTGTGGAATCGTGGCGGCATTTTCGGCGCGAGGTTCCGTTTCGGCTGAGGCGCTGGAGCAGGCGACCTCTCGGCTACATCACCGGGGACCGGACGGCCGGCGCTGTTGGGTGTCGGATGACGGACACGTCGGGCTCGGGCATGCGCGGCTGAGCATCATCGACTTGATGACAGGGGACCAGCCGATCGCGAGCGAGGACGGGCAGACGCGGATCGTGGTGAACGGGGAGTTCTACGGCTACGAAGCAATCCAGCGAGAGCTGGAAGAGCGAGGGCACCGACTGCGGACGAAGTCGGATAGTGAGATCGCGCTGCACCTGTACGAGGACTATGGGTTGCAGTTTCTGCAGCACCTGAGGGGAGAGTTTGCGCTGGTGCTGTGGGACGGGAGGCAGAGGCGGATCGTCGCCGCACGCGACCGGTTCGGGATCAAGCCGTTGTACTACGCCTGGGTTGGAGCGACGCTGTGCTTCGCATCGGAGGCGAAGGCCCTGTTCGCGTTAGGGGTGCCGGCTCGATGGGACGAGGAGAGTGTGTTCCATACCGTTTCGATGGCGGAGTATCAGTCCAGGACACTGTATGAAGGAGTCTTCCAGCTTCCGCCCGGACATTTTGTGATCGCGACGGAGCGACACCTCCAGATCAACCAGTATTGGGACTTCGACTATCCAGTAGCGGGGCAGGCGGACGGGAAAAAGAGCGAGGCGGATCATGTGGCTGAGTTCCGCGAGGTCCTGGAGGAGGCGGTGCGGATCCGGCTCCGGGCGGATGTACCGGTTGGGGTGTACCTGAGTGGAGGGCTGGACTCGTGCTCGGTGCTGGGCCTGGCGGCGCGGCATCACCCAGAACCGTTGAAGGCGTTCAACCTGTCGTTCGAGGATGTTGCCTACGATGAGGGAGCGATCGCGCGGGAGATGGCGACACTGGCCGGCGCGGACTATTTCGAGATTCCGATCGGGCAACGCGATCTGGCAGAGAATTTCTCAGACGCGATCGCACAGGCGGAGACTTACTGCGTCAATGCTCACGGGGTGGCGAAATATCTATTGAGTCGGGCGGTGCGGGATGCCGGCTACAAGGTGGTCCTGACGGGAGAGGGTTCGGACGAGATCCTGGGAGGATACGCTCACTTCCGCAGGGACATGCTGCTATACAACCGGGACGGTCAGGATCCGGCCGAGATCAATCAGCTGCTGGGGTGGCTGGAGGAACACAACAGCGTATCGAGGGGCCTGCTGCTGCCGGACGGAGAAATCGGTCCGGTGGAATCCGTGCGGCGGGTGCTGGGATTCGTGCCTTCCTGGATCGAGACCTTCTCAACCCGAGGGGTGAAGCTGCGTCCACTGTTGTCGGACGATTTTAGAGCGCGTTTTGCAGCGCAAGAGGGGGTGTATCCGGTGCTGGACGAGGTGGACGTGCGACGCCAACTGGCGGGACGTGATCCGTTGAACCAGTCGCTGTACCTGTGGTCGAAGACGGCGTTATGCCGGTACATCCTGACAATGCTGGGAGACCGGATGGAGATGGGGCACTCGATCGAGGGGCGGGTGCCGTTCCTGGATCACAAGGTGGTGGAAACGCTCGTGTCGCAGCCGGTGCACATGAAGGTGCGTGGGATGACGGAGAAGTACGTGTTGCGGGAGGCGGTGAAGGACGCGATCACGGACACGGTGTACCGGCGGCAGAAGCATCCTTTCCTGAGTCCGCCGGCGACGCTCAACCCGGATGACACGTTCCACACGTTCGTGGAGGACACACTGCGTGGAACGACGTTCGCATCGATGCCTTTCTTCGACCAAAAGCGGGTGGTGGAACTACTGGAACGGCTGCCCGATATGGAGGTCGGAGCTCGGACGGCGAACGACCAGGTGCTGATGCAACTGGTCAGTATGAGCGTGCTGCACGAGAGATTTGGGATGGCATGAGGCGCTCGTACGTCGGCGGGTGCTCCCCCAGTCGTGGGGCGCTTCAGGGTCCTTTGGAGAGAGGCTACCTGCGCCGTTAGCAGAACCGGCAGAGCGTGCCTCGACTCATCCCCGGATTGATTCTTGAGTTTACTTGACATCACGATTTATACTGGCAAGTAAACCACCCCCCATGGTTGGACAATCCGTCGCTCATTGCGAGATCACCGGCAACATGGTGAATGCACGAGTTAGCGCAGTCACGGTTGAGCAGACCTGTCTCCGCGATTTGGCGAGTCGCCATTCGTTGCGGGTCAGCCCAGGCTGCATCGCAACCATCGTTGACGCGCAGGCAAGTCCGCTTGTGACTGACGACTGCATGAAAGGAACTATCCAGAATGCCTGAGTCCGCACCCAACGAATTCGTAACCGCTTTCGGATTGTTGTCGCACCTGTACCTGACGCCATCTCTCGTGGCGCTGGTTCGGGGCCATGTGCCGGACCATCTCCACCCCGATCCACTTCCCGCATCGGAGCTGGCCAAACGATCCGGGCTGCATGCGCTGACTCTGACCCGGGCGCTGCGTGCACTGACTGCATTCGGAGCATTCCAGGAGGTTTCACCGGGAGTGTTTGCCAACAATCCGATCTCCGATCTTTATCGTGATCGTCCCGGCGGGATCAGGAACGCCGTGCTTTTTTGGGGGGATGAACACTTGCTGAGGTCTGCGGCGGAGCTTGGCCACAGCGTGAAGACCGGAGAGTCGAGCTTCGAGCACGTACATGTTGAGTCCTTCTGGGATCGCATGCGGCGCCTTCCCGACGAGTGCGAATTGTTCAACCGGGCCCTGGCCGACCTGCGTGGTGACGAACACCGCCAGATCGCCGGCGCCTACGACTGGTCCGGCATTGACACTGTAGTCGATGTCGGCGGAGGCGCTGGCTCGCTGCTCGCAGCCATCCTCGACAAGAACCAGAGAACTCGGGGCGTGCTTGTCGAGCAACCGGAGGTGCTTCCCGACGCGGACCGCCTGCTGTCGAAACGCGGCGTCCGGGATCGGTGCGAGTTTCTCGGCGGCAGCTTCTTCGATCCGATTGCCGCCAAGGGGAAGGTCTGGACGGTGTGCCAGGTCCTCCACGATTGGCCCGACGCCGAATGCCGTTCCATCCTCCAACGGTGCCGTGACGCCATGCGAGACACGGACCGGCTGCTTGTCGTGGAGATGCTCACCGTACCCTGCCAACCGAATCCCGGAGTCGCCATGCTCGACATGATGATGCTGCTGTACTTCGGCGAAGCACGACAGCGCACGGTTGAAGAGTACGGAAAATTGTTTCGCGCGACAGGCCTGTCGCTCACCCGCGTCATCGCCACGCCGAGTGCCTTCAGCATCCTCGAGGCACGGCGCGTTTAGGTCGACAGGAGATGTCCGAGAGCGTACCGCCCAGGCAGGCGATCGCAGCCGTCTACGCCGTTCAGAGAGACAAGGGAGCTGTCTCCCATTTGTCTCCCGTCGCAAATCTTAACGATTCCGAATGATTCGGTGATCTCCGGTGGCGGAAAACCCAATAAGCAACTGCGATTCCTAACGATCCCCAGCGATTCGGCCTGTCGTGCCGAGGACTTAAAATCCTGGGGTCCCGCCTTCGGCGGGGCGTACGGGTTCGATTCCCGTCCCGGGCATTTGCCGAAGACGCCCGTCCGACGCGGCTTTCCGGCCGCCACCCATACTACGCGGGCGTGTTGCTCAACCCCGACGCCTGGTGGCCGTTGTTCCCATTCAGAAGGGCTGCGTCAGCCACGACAAATGCGAAGTGTCACGACAGCCGTCGCGTCAGAACCCGAACGAAGTGAGGATCGCGCGAATGCCCAATCGTCGAGGCCCGGTCGATCCCGGGGAGGCTGCGACTGGTGTTCATCCGGGGCGGAAAGCCGGGGACTCGGCGACCGTACCGGGGGTCCCTCACTTCGTTCGGGTTCTGACTTCCGGTTTGACCCGAGCCGGAAACTCCTTGTCGGAACGACCAGTAACAGACGACTGCAACCCCGATAGCCGTGGGCTCGGCCGCATGTCAACCGGATCAGAGCCGACTCCACGCAAAAGATGTCGCCAAAACGCACGCAAAGGACTTCTGTGCTTTGGAGCCCTTTGGGATCTTGGCGTGAAATCGGTTCTCCAAGCCTCGGTGATCGCGACTCCTCTCTCGGAGTTTCCGGCCCTCACCTCCCGCAACCGGGTGCGGGACGCTGTCTCATGCGTCCCCGCGGGTTCCCGTCCCGGCGCCTCCGGAGACCTCGACTCTCAGTCCGGGAGTGTTCATCGATCCGATCCCGCCCGAAAGATATTCGACAAATCAGCCGCAGTAATGTAGGATAGCAGTTGGTCCCAAGTGGTCCATGAGATACTGGTAACGAGGCTGATCGAAAGGTTAGTTAAGGTTTGATATCAGCCTTTCTAAAGGTCACTTGGGGCCATTTTTCATTCCAGTCCTTACCCGTTTTTGCTTCCCCTAATTTTGGATAACTGCTGACTGCAGAGTGCTGGAGGCGGTTTCCGCTGAGCTGGTTTCCTTCGGCGACGCGCCATCGATTTGAAGAAAGACGCCGATGGCGCAGTTGGATTACTCAGGGACCGGCCTCCAGTTCTACACAGAGGCGTTCCGGACCACCCGCAAACTCCTCGTGGGAGGGGACGGCATCCCGCTCGGCGAGTTCCTGCTCCAACCGGTGGCGCATTGGATCGCTCCCGCATGACCGACGTCACCCACTCTCAGCGGCACCGCGCGGTCGCCGGTCATCTTCTCCGCGCGGTCGACCAGGACCAGGCTGCTGATCTCGGGCAGTTTCGGGTCGCGCTCGGGCAGTCCGATCTCGGATCGGCTGATCCCGCCGGCCCCGGCGATGGCATCGAAACCGGCCACCGTCACCGTGTAGCGTCCCGGATCCAGTCGGACTTCGCGATAGAACAGGATGCTGTCACCCGGAGTCGATGCATCCTTGGCGTGACTCAGCCGATACTGCCGGCTCACCTTCCTCACCAGATTGCCGTCCTGGTCCCGGATCAGAGCCACGAAGGCGAAGTCGGAGGTCTGCATTTCGCCGCCGTCTTTGTACTGCAGGACTCCCGGAGGGAGGGTCGCCAGGATCGTGACGAGGCCCGGCTCTTTCGGGTTTGGGAAGCTCTTAGCGTCGAAGGTACATCAAATCGCTGAGACTGGCCCGGAAGCGCGGTGGCGTCTTGAGCGGTTTCCTCAGGAGTCCGGAAGAAGGTGATTGTCTGAGGCACGCCGTCTTCCCGTACCTCGAAGTCGCCCACGGTCAAGCCGGACGCCGGCCTGCCCTTCTTGTCCCGCACGACGACGTCGACGAGAACCGTCGTCGATCTTCCCTTAACCGTTGCTGCGGGTTGCCCGGGGGGGGTTACTTGTGACGCCTGTGTGCTTTGGGGAAACGCCCAACAGGTGGCGAAAAGGCACGTGGCAAATAGAATTTGGCTCCGGCGTCTCACGTTTCCTCCTTGCCCACTCGAAGGGATCGACGGCTCCCCCGTAAACACTGGATGACGATTGTCGGATAATGGTTCGGTACTTGAGCCGACCTGTTGAATGTTCGGAAAATAACCGCATACCGTCCTGACCCCGGGGAATGGGAAGAGGACTTGAACACGAGGAGGTCCAGAGAATGAAATGTCGTGTCTGCGGAAGCGAGTTGGAGCCGGTGACAACGGACCTCCCCTTCAAAGTCACGGAGCGGACGATCGTGATCCTCAAGCAGCTGCCCATCTCACAATGCAAGCGCTGCAGCGAATATCTGATCGAGGATGCAGTCTTCGCACGAGTCGAGGAGTTGCTCTCGGATGCGGACACATCCGCCGAGCTCGAGATCATCCCCTTCGCAGCATGAGCGAGTGTTTCTCCTTCATTCCCGAGGTGCCCCCCATCTGCACTGTGGATGGACTTGAGACCATCCCCGCTGTCCCATCCCGGGTCCGCGCCGGCCCACTCCAGGCAGCCGTCCCATCCGTCGGCCTGGCGTCTGTCGGATCACGGGAAGAATGGTAGACTTCCGGCATGAGCCCCACGGTCTTTCGGGCGGCCGGACTTCGGTTCTTCTTCTTTTCGAGAGAGGAGCCGCGCCTTCATATCCACGTAATCGGGCCCAGTGGGGAAGCGAAGTTCTGGCTGGAGCCGGAGTTGGAATTGGCCGTGAACTACGGTCTGAGCGATCGGACTCTGGCCAAAGCCTCGAGCCTGATCAAGGAGCACGAAGATGAAATCCACCGGGCGTGGGAGCAGCACTTCGGGCGTTGAGGTGACGAACATCTCCAAGAACGGCCTTTGGCTGCTGGTGGGGGATACCGAGCATTTCCTCCCTTTTGAGGAGTTTCCGTGGTTTCGTGAGGCCACCGTTGGCGAATTGCTCAACGTCGAGCTGCCCCATCCGCACCACGTCCATTGGCCGGACCTGGATGTGGATTTGGCGATGGAGTCCATAGAGCACCCTGAACGATATCCTCTCGTGAGCCGGAAAGCACCAAAGAGCCGGGCGGCACATCCTCCTGAGGACCGCGAAGGGGTCTGAAAGACTGAGGTACAGTCCAATGCGATACATGGTGGTGGTCGAACACGGAGAAGAAAGCTGGGGAGCCCATGTTCCTGACCTTCCGGGGTGCGTTGCCGTCGGCGAAACGCGAGACGAAGTGCTGCACTTGATCCGCCAGGCCATCGACCTGCACATAGAAGGTCTGAAGCACGACGGCATTCCCGTTCCACCTCCCACCTCGGAGAGCGAATTCGTGGAAGTCAACGCTGCGTAGGATAGGGGGCGTGAGCCTCGATCCGCCTCCATCCGGCTCACTGACAGCTGTCTGCCAATTTCGGCTGTCCGAGACATCTTCTCTTCGTGCAGCCGAACCGAATGTCTCGGGTCGGCTTGACCTGGAGGTGGAACCTCACTGCTTCCGGCGTTTCTATCCTGGAGACGTTCCAATGACAGGCAACATCGAGGACTCGAGGTCTTGGGAGTACTATCTCATGGACCTGGGAACGCTACTCAAAGAGGCGGCATTCGAGGCGAGACGTGTCCGAGACTCGTCTTCAGGAACGGACCGTGATTTTCTGAACGGTCGGTTGATGGGCTACTACGAAGTCATAAGCCTCATGCTCAGTCAATGTGGAGCCTTCGGATTGCCGGCTAACGCCATTAACTTGGGAGGCATTGACCCGGATCGTGACCTGGTCTAGCAACACTGCAGTCCCATGACAAGACGAAGCGCTGGACAGGTCCGCCAAAACGCACGAGACCGCTACCCCAAAAGATCAATGCGGGAATCGGGGGTCTTTCGCTACATGTGGCTCCTGATGGTCCAGAGCGACTCAGGGACCTGTTGCGTGAGTTCATCTCCTGGAGTGACGGCGTGTATGGGACTGTCTCCTACTCCGGACAGGCCCACAAGCGCGTGGTTCAAATGACTCCCCTGCAGCGGCTGGATCAGGCCTATTGGCTGAACTTCTTCGGGCAGCCATACCTGGAGATGTTTGGCCGGGAACGAGTGCTCCATGCTCCCTGTTACTCTGTTGAGGAGTTCGACGGCCACGGAGTGTTCCTGCAGGCCGGCCCGGGCATTCGATCTGGGACCGATGGGGCTCACCGGACCGATGAGTCCGCCCTCGAGCGCTTGGGTCACCCGCGACCGATCCACGCACTCGCCCCGGCGGTGCAGGATGGTCGTCCGCCAAATGGGCCGGTCAACTTTCCCAAGGGGGCTCGTCCGCGGTTCAACTTGTCAGAGGACGCAGCCGCAAGTCTCGAAAACGGACCCTGAGCTCGTCTTCCATATGCAGCTGGAGGGCGATGTGCCCGGACAGGCCGACGCGGTGGCGGAGATGAGCTTCGTTATTCAGGATGCCGGAGCCGTCGAAGTCCACGACCTGACGAGCGTTGAGATAAGTCAGGATCCGAAGCCCGTGGCAGACGATCCGGAGTTCGTTCCAGCCCGGTTCCTGGTCCGCGTAGAAGAAGACGACGTTGGCCGGCCCCTGGGTCCGGTCGATATTCCAGTCGGGAAGACTGGGCTCAATCCACCGCCGCTCTTCCCGGGTCTCATCGTAGATCAGACCGGTCCTCCACGGACCGGGAGGGTGAATGTCGACCTGGGGTCCGTCCATCCAGCCTCCGGAAATGGCCTGGGCGCTTCCGTCGAATCGGCTCCGGACCTGAATGCCCGTATTACCCGGTGACTCCCGAAATGCCTGGAACCGGGCGCTCAGCTCGAAATCACCGAATTCCCGTTCGTGGACGAGCCACACGTAGTCGTGATCGGGGCGGCCGAGGGAATCGCATTCGATGGCTCCATCGACCACCTTCCAGAAGATCTTGTCGCGATCCTTGGGAGTACATTCGATCCGCCATCCCTCCAGATCCTTTCCGTTGAAGAGGTCGATCCACTCCCGGGGATCACCCTGGATCCCTTCCACTCGACGTGAGACGCCGGAAAGGACTCCCACCGCACCGAGGCCCAAGGTATAAAACAGCCTTCTCCTGTTCATGGCCTTCATTCTCAACTTTCCGATTCGGAATTGGAACTCCGACACCGCGGGCATGCCGGTTGACGGGCGCGAGGGTGAAGGATCGGAGTGGCGGGAAGACGGGAGGCCGGAGGAGCGGAGAAGGGGCGGCTTCCGTGACATTCCCCAGGATGCCGGATCCTGGCTCTTGATCGTGCACTGAGACCCGATACACTGAGAAGCGGCCGCCGCTCTCTCCGCCTTTCGAACGTGGGTCACGAACCGATACGGATGACAGGCGGCCGGACTCGAAGGTCGGGCGCGTCGCGGCGATGAGGGGCACCGACGGAGACCACCCACCGCGCCGGCGGCTCATAAGGCGTTCCAGAAGGGGGTGAGCACAGGTTGCCCAGGAAGCTGATGAAGTCCGCCCCGTTTGGTCTCCTTCTTGGAACCGTGGCCGAGCTTCGCAAGTCGTGGGTCCGGCGAAAGAATCGACTGCGGGCCGGCCGCTTCTGGGGAAAGCACCACTCCAGCTCGTCCGCAACGCATGCGTTCTGGCTGGGTGTCGATGAAGTCATGGCCTGGGTGAACCTGAAGGTCTCGGGCCATCCCCAAATCTGGCCTCTGTCCTGGTTCTTGATGTCGTTGCCACCGGATCAACTGCCCGTTCGGTATGCACTGTCGATCGGATGTGGTGAAGGCAGCCTTGAACGGGAGGTGATCCGGCACGAAGCGGCGCTTCGCGTGACGGGGATCGATGTCAGCTCGAAATCGCTGGAGCTGGCATCAAGATTGGCCGGGCGAGCAGGGTACGGAGACAGGCTCGAGTATCGACGCTCTGCCGCCGAGGCCTGGCTTGCAGGCGGAGAGGGGGAAGACGCAATCGACCTCATCTTCTTCCACGCCAGCCTGCATCACATGGAGCAGCTGGAAAGAGTATTGAGCCTCTGTGCAAGAAGGCTCGTTCGCGGCAATCCTGGATTGCTGTATGTCGACGAATACATCGGTCCCTCGAGAGATGAATGGACCGAGTTCGACCTGCGCCATTCCGCCACCCTGTTCGAGCGGATCCCCAGGAGATTTCGCCAGCAGCGGTCGTTGAGATTTCCCATTGCTTACGAAGACCCCACTGAGATGATCCGCTCGTCTGAGATCGAGCCCCTTCTGCGACAGCATTTCGAAGTCACCGAATACAGGCCATATTACGGAAATGTTTTAATGCCGCTGGTTTGCGGAATCCGACCGGAGTACCTCGAGGACTCTCGGGTCCGAACGGTCCTCAGGGAGGCGATGAAGCTCGAAGACGATCTCGCCCGACAGGGGGCAATCGATCCCATCTATGCCGTCTTCGTGGCTCGCCCAAAGGCTCCCGAAGGTCACAGCCGAACGGATTCCAGTTCCGGATTCACCGATCAGATGATCAGGCGGACGCCGCCGAGCTCGGCCAGTCCGTAGAGAAAATGGTCACCCGGTGAGCCGATGAACATGAAATTGGCGGGGATCCGCCATTTCTTGGAGAGCTCCTGGATGAGCGCCGGGCCAAAGGTCCCTTCCACGACCACCAGTTCGATATAGACCTCGGGGTAGGCCTCGTCCAGAAACGCGAGGTCCTTTTCGAGTTTCTGCGGGACATCTTTCTTGTCCTTGACGACGGTCACCACCTTGATCCGGTTGGTGTGCTCATTCTTGCGCACGTACAGCATGGCCTCATTCAAAGTCGCCAGATCATCTCCCCGCGTGAAAAAGACCATCTGCTGGGAGTTGATCTGAGCGATCTTCTTCTGAATTCCCGCAGAGACCTGGGCGGTCAGATCTCCGATGGCTTCGCTGATCGCCTTGACCATGAAGAGGAGAACCTTCATCAGGCCGATCCGTCCCAGCATGATGGCGACCACCAGAATCGTCGGGACGAGGTACTCGAGGAACACGCCAAAGTAGGCCGGATGCATGACGATGTTTCCCACCAGCCCGACCAGTGTTGCCAGGATGGCCACCCCCAGAGCCGGCCAGCCGGCCCGAGTCGGGCGAGGCAGGCGGGCGCGCTTCACCTTCAACAGAATGTTCCCACCTGCAAACAGGATCATGACGGCCAGAAAGGAGATGGTGTAGACCCCGGCCAGAGCTTCCAACTCGCCGCGGGTGATCAGGAGGATCGATACGCCCAGCAGGAAGAAGGCGATGATGATCCGATGGGAGGAGCCTCGCCGATTCGATTTGAGAAGAAACTGCGGCAGGCAGCGATCGAGAGTCATGCGCCTCACCAGGCCGGTCACCCCGACATAGGAGGTCAGGACGGCCCCACTGAGCACCAACGACGCGTCCAGCGAAATCAGCCAGGCCAGCCAGGATCCGCCCGCCACGTCCCCCATGTGCGCCAGCAGCGCTTCCTGGTGTTGGGAGACCTCGGGAATGGGAATCAGAGCCAGGGCCAGCAGGGCCATTCCCGGGTTGAAGACCGTCACCGCCAGCCACATGTTGCGAAGCGTCTTCGGGAACACTCCCTCGGCCTGCTCCTCCACGAAATTGGCCGAGCTTTCGAAGCCCGAGATGCCCAGCATGGCGGCGGCAAATCCAAAGACGATCGCCTTTCCAGGATCCACCGTGTGAATCGAAAAGTTCGCCGTCAAGGTGTCGAGTCCATGATTCAGAATGAAGTAGGCGCCGACCAGAAGCAGGAGAGTCAGGGTTCCCAGGTGGGTCACGAAGATCGCCACGGCGACCTTGGAGGATTCGCCGATTCCCAGGATGGTGAGAGCCATGAAGATGGCCAGCAGGCACAC
>CAVRSV010000002.1:0-283653 GCA_963723965.1 uncultured Acidobacteriota bacterium
GCGCGGAATCAGGTGGACATGCAGGTGGAAGACCGTCTGGCCGGCGGCCCGATTGACGTTGATGCCGATGTTGAACCCCTGGGGGGCGTGCTTTTCCTCGATCAGCTGCCGCGCCAGCTTGAGGGCGGAGAAGAGGGCCCTTTGTTCCTCGGCGGTGGTGTCGAACCAGTCGGCGACGTGACGCCTGGGGACAACCAGCGCGTGGCCACTGGAGACGGGAAAGCCGTCCCAGAGGCCCAGGACGAGCGGATCGGCGTGGAAGACGCGCCCGAGATCCGGATGGCAGAAGGGACAGCGTTCTTCGCTCATGCCGGGCCCCGCCTCGGTTCGGTCGTGATTCGGAGTCGGCCTTCGCGACCTTCTTCCCGGCACGGCATGCAGCGCCAGCTCGGCATGGGCTTCTTCGCGCGGCGCTGCGTTCCGCAGACCGGGCAGGTGTGGACGAACCAGAGGGCGGGTCGTGGGTCTCCGCCTTCCCGGGTTTCGGCCTTGACAGTCGTGGCGGGTTCGAAGCCGGCGAGCTCGATCAGGTGCCGCCATTCGGGACCATGGGGTCGGGCCGCCTTTCCGAAGCGGCGATAAACAGCCAGGTGGGCGGCCTCGTGGCAGGCGACCTCCTTCAGGCGGCGGTCGTCTTTCGGGTCGAGGAGGGAGGGGTTGAGCCGGATCAGCGTTCGCTGTGGGTAAGCCTTCCCGAGGGAACGCGTCAGTCGGGGACTGACCTCGAGCGTCGCCTCCTGCGCGAGCCCCGGGTCATTCCATTCCCGGGCCCAGGTGCGCAGCCATCGGCGGATGCGGCGTTCGTCGAGGGTGGGTTGCGCATGTGCCGGTGCCTGTAAGGTCATCGCCGCGGACGATTATGGCGTGTCTGATCCGAGATTTGAAGGGTGGCGGGCCTGATGACAATTGACGTGCGGACAGGTTTTCAGTCCTGCGACGGAACCCCGGTGCTCTCATCTTTCACTGGGAGGCCTCAGGGCGGGCAGGGCTGCCCGCCCGACTCATCAGGCTGGCAGCCTGGATTACATCGCCTTCCCGGGGGCCGTCTTGCCCCAAGACTTCGAGGTTGGCATGGCTCGCCCCCTGACGGCGTGATCCTGCGTCATGGATCCCCGTCGAGACCGGGCGCGCCGGGTCCGACACCCCTAAGCGTTTGACTGCATCTGGTCGATGAAGTTGTGGAAGGCCAAGGGATCGCATCTGTTCCGTCGGCCGTTCAGCCAAGGAGGTTCCCCGGTGAAACGATTTGGTATGGCAATGCTGTGGTGTGCTCTGGTCTCAACCGCTTACGGAAAGACTCTGTACTTTCCCCACAGCGGTGATGGCCAGGGGCTCTCGATGACAATTGTTGTCAGCAACTATTCGGACGAGCCGACGACCGGACGTCTGTCCATCCTGAATCCGAAGGGATTACCGCAATCGTTTCCATTCGAGAGTGAAGGTACCGTCAGCTCAATTGATTTGAACCTCGGACCGCGCACGACTCGTGTCTTTCGAACTCTCGGGACCTCCAGTCCCTTCAAATCCGGATACCTGAAGCTCGATACAGACTCCAGTGATGTCGGCGGCGTCGCAATCTTCCAGTTCGAGGATGGGCGCGAAGCGAGCGTCCTGCCTTCCGAATTCGCAGGGGAATTGGAGCTGTTCGTCGAGCGAAACGCCTTGCTCGATACGGGCGTTGCCGTCGTGAGAAGCTCCGGACAGCCCATCCAGCTCACTGTTCGAAATCTATCCGGCCAAGTGCTTGCACAGAAGACTCTCCAGGACTTCGATCGCTACACCGCCCAGTTCCTGAGCGAACTCTTCAGCGGACTCCCATCCGACTTTCGCGGCCTGCTCACACTCACCTCCACCGGACCGTTCACTGCAGTAGGACTCCGTTTTGGCAGCGGCGTACTCTCGACGGTTCCTCTGGACGAGCCGGAAACGGACGGGACGCTGACCGGGTCGAATCTCGAGGTCGTACCCGCGAGCGTCTTCATGGAAAAGAGCTCCGATTACCTGACGGTGAACGGCCGCCTACTCAACCATGATCTCGCCGACGCCTGTTGGATCGAGGTCGCGATCGCGGCCTTCGATGCCTCCGGACACCTCACTGGAGGTGAGACGACCTACGCCGATGGAACACTACGAAGGGTTTCCTCATCAACTCTGACCGACACGTGCCTGCGCCCAGGCGAATCCGCGTATTTCTCGACCCTGTTCGAGGTGCCGACGGCACCCTCCTATCTGGAATTCTTCGCTGTGGCCGAGATCTCGGAAACCCAGGCTCCGAGGGCGTCGTTGGAGATGATCTCGAGTTCCATCTCCACCCGGAGCTATGGATGGGCCCGCGTGAGTGGGGAGGTTCGAAACGGCGGGACGGGCCGTGCGGAATCGATTTACGTGAACACAGTTCTCCTGGGAGACGGCGGCAAGGTTCTGGACATCGATTTCGGTCAGCCGGATCAGACGAGCCTTGGGCCAGGTGAGACCTCTCCATTTACCGAAGACACCACCAGCGATCGGTCGGACGTGAAATCGGTCGATTTCCGATTTGAATGGGATGAGAATTCGACCTCCGCTCAGGTCGGCGGCTTTGATTCCAGAATACTCTCCAACTCCAGGCAATGGACCGGCGGGAGGAAGTTCCGTTCTCGGATCCTGCGGATCGACTTCGAATAGGGTGCGCTACGCCGAGTTCGACACCCCTTGCGGCACGTCTCGAGAGGACGACCTCAGTGCCCGCCGAGGACGGTATAGCCCTCGTTGCGCAGCCGATAGGCCAGGCGGCGCTCCGTCCGCAACGACTGAAGCTCGGTCATCCGGTTGAGCCCCTTATACAGGTCGGGCAGCAGGTGGAGGCAGTCGTCGGGGCTGTAATGCTTCCCTGAGCGGATTCCGGTTCGGTGTTCCTCGAACCTCTCCTCGGGCGACTTTCCGGTTTGCCCAACGTAGACGACCGGTTTGGCGGGATCCGCTTCCGGATTCAACTTGCGGACTCCGGGGTGCCGGCCGACGTTCGGATCCAGTTCGAAGACGTAGACGGAAAAGGTCCGAGGAGGGGGAGGATTGGCCACGATGTGGCCTTTCGCGCGCAGGTTGCGGATCATCAGTTCCTGCGAGTACAGGGCGCCACCCCTCTTTGTGCGCGTAGCGTAGGTCGGCAGGATCCCGTGCGCGTACCGCTTGAGCGTGTGCACCTTGCTCCTCTTGAGATCAGCGACGGTCGGCAAATGGCCAGTCCTTATGACGACGTAGTAGTATGTCGGGCGAGGTCCTGCCTTTGGATGCAACTTCTGCCAGCGCTTCAGATCCTTCTGTCCAAACGGTCCCCGGAGCTCCACCGCGAAAATACGATACATGGCGATCCATCGTAAGCTGGACGTCCGACTCGACGATCCGCCAAGGCTTTCAGGCAGGGTCCAAGGAGACAGTTGCAGGGACAGGGAGTCTGATGGAACCAGTTTAGGGTTTCCAACGCGAGAGGGGCTCGTGGCGGGTCGACCCAGAAGTGGATGGACGGGTTGACGGGGCGGTCCGGCCGTCGGGACGTTTGTTTCGTGAACTCTCAATGCTGCGAGTGAAGAGGTGTCGTCGATGGAGGAGCGTCGAGAAAGATGACAGATTCGCAACCGATGCAGAGACTCATCTACGGAGCCGAAGCGCTCGCTCGGGAACACCGTCCTCAGTTGCACGACCGAAACAAACGAGTGGTGCACGGAATCGCCTGCCCTCCGGGCACGGTACATCGGGGGGAAGTGGAGTATAGCCGCTGGGCGCCAATGCCGTTGCAGGCTTCGGTTGATGCAGCGGAAGCTTTGGAGCGAGTCGACATCCGAGAGGGTATCTACGACTACGTGCCGGTATTGGAGTCGGCGGTCGAATGGCACGTGAACTTCGCCGATCCGGACCTGTTCTTTGGATACGGCTCGTCGCTGTTTGCGCAGGACGAGATGCAGGTCGCCGAGCATCCGATCCTGGGTTCTCTGCGGGAGGCTCTGATAGCCGGCAGTCGGTCGGCGCGCACGGTCGAGGAAGGGAGGCCGACTCCTATTCTAGTCGCGGGTGTGGAGCGACGGTGCCGGGTCGCGGTGAACGCCAGTGCCGAAGAAGGGCGGCCCCAAGGCTTGTACGGCAACCTGTTTTCAATGGCCTCGGAAGAAGCCGTCAAGCGGGCGACCCGCCGGATCCTCCCTCCGACTCTCAGCAACCTCATCGCCATCGCGGCGCCTTCGGGCGGCTGGGGGCCCTACTCGAAACAGGGCATCGAGTACATCCTGACGACCGCCTACACTGGATTTCGAGCCGCCGTGATGGAATCGAAACGAATAGGCAGGACGGAATCCCAGGTGGTCGTCCACACCGGCTTCTGGGGTTGCGGGGCCTTCGGCGGAAACCGGCATCTGATGGCGATCCTGCAGATCCTGGCAGCCGGGATGGCCGAGGTGGATCGCCTGGTGTTTCACGCCGTGAGTGCGGAAGGCATGACGTCCTTCGAGGAAGCCGTCGCATTGATCGTCAGGGGGCCGGGTCGGGCCCGAATCCACGCCACCGATGCCGTGATCGAGTGGATTCTCGATCAGGAGTTCCAGTGGGGAGTCAGCGACGGAAACTGATTCGCCGCACGATGAGCGAAGGTCGACGGCATCCCGGCCGAGGATCATCAACCCAGGTTAAGCGCTCTTCAGTCAAGTTAAGCTCAGACGTCTCTCCCATCGACGGGCTCCGCAATAGAAGTTGCTGCAGTACAACGACTTGAGGCATTCCATCCGGCTTGGCACGAAGCCTGCAATTGCTGCTCTCCGGTTCGGGCGAGAGGCGGAAGTCCGCCAGCGGTTTTCGCGGGAGTGCGTCCCGCCGCCGCCTCTGCCCGGACCGGACTGGAGGCATCTTATGGAGTTTCCCAAGGCCATTCTCAGCGAACTGACCATCGGAGAGCCGATGACCGGCGATGCAGTCACGATCTTCCCCATCCTGGGTCCAGCGAAAGCGGACGTCGACCTCGTGGATCTCGATGAAGCTCTTGCCCACGGCTGGGTCCGGGTCAGCGAAATGTCCGAATCGGGCCGGGTTCCGGAGCTGAGGGTCGTCAACGAGTCCCCGCATCGGATCATCCTGTTCGACGGCGAAGAGCTGGTCGGCGCCAAGCAGAACCGGATCGTCAACGTCACCATCATCGTGGCGGCCTTTTCCAAGCTGACGATCCCCGTCTCCTGTGTCGAGCAGGGGCGTTGGCGCTGGCGCAGCCGGCACTTCGCCTCAGGGGAGTTCCTGTATCCGAGCCTGCGTCGAAACAAATTCGCGCAGGTCAGTCAGAACCTTCGCAGGCGGCGCGGATTCCAGGCCGAGCAGGGGAGGATCTGGGAGGACATCGCGGCCAAGTCGGCCCGCATGGGTGTCCTGAGCGAAACCGGGTCCATGCGCGATCTGGGTAATCACTACTTCGTCGACGACCGGGAGATCCGCAAACAGATCGAGCATCAACCGGGACAAGTGGGCTACCTGGCCTTCGTACGGGGCGGCTTCGCGGGCGGAGACGTCTTTGGATCCTCCTCGATTTCGGAGCGCAAGTTCTACAAACTCGTCCGCGGCTACTACCTGGACTCCCTCGATCCGGAGACGGCGTTTCCGCCCATGGAGACCGCCGGGCTTCTCGAGCGGATCGCCTCGATCGGTGTCGAGCCGGTGGAGAGTCTGGGCGAGGGGAGAGAACTGCGTTTCCAGGACGACGGCATCCAGGGCTCGCTCACCCTCGTTGGGGAGGGGATGGCGCATCTCGCTGTGTTTCCCGCCGCGGGGGAGGAAACGACCGGTCGGCCTCGGGAACGTCGTTTCCGGGTTGACTGAGCGGGGACTTCGCCATAGCGTTCTCTGGCGCCTCCTGCTCCGGTAGGCGGGCGCCGGGGATGCGCAGGGAACGAAATGAAGGAGTGAGGGATGCGACGGACGACTCAAGGGACACTGCTGACGTTCACCGGTTTTCACGACCCCTATTCGGAGGGCCCCGTCGAGGGGAGCCGGCAACCCGGACCGATCCTCAGCCTGCTCGGCGAGCGCACGTTCGATCGGGTGGTGCTCTTCTCGACACCTTCGACCGTCGAGGTGACCCGGAACACTCTGGAGGCCATCCGGGAGGAATGCCCGGAGACAAGAGCCGAAATCCGGCATCTCGAGCTGCCCGATCCGACTGACTACTCGGCGATTCTGAGGGAGCTGCGATCGGCCCTGCGGGATCTGACCGGCTTCGACTCTCGGGAGCTCTACGTCGCCACGGCCTCCGGAACGCCCCAGATGCATGCTTGCTGGATGCTGCTCGTGACATCGGGGGAGTTTCGGGCACGGCTGCTGCACGTCCGTCCCCCCCGGTTCGTGAGTCGGGACACGCCCATGGTCTCGGAGGTGGATCTTTCCGAGCCCGAGTTTCCGACCTCCATGCTCTCCCGGCAGCTGCCATCGGATACTGCACTCTTCGATCTTGCCGACGAGCCGGAACTCCAGGAAAGAGCACATTCGCTTCCCCGGCTGGCCCGCCGGCGGGTTGACGAATTCATCGAAGCGGCGACGCCCGTCGAGCCCGACTTCTCCGTGATCTTCGAGGAGGCAGGAATCGTGGGCGACGATCCCGGGATGATCCGGGCGCTCAGCCGGGCGGTCACCGTAGCGCCCTATGACGAGCCGGTGCTCATCTTTGGGGAGAATGGGACCGGCAAGGAGCTCATTGCCCGACTGATCCACCGGATGAGCCACCGGTCGGGCGGGCCGCTGGTCTCGTCAACTGCTCCGCCATTCCCGAGGACCTGGCTGAGAGCATCCTCTTCGGCCACAAGAAGGGGTCCTTCACCGGTGCGGTCCAGGACGAAAAGGGGAAGTTCCGGATGGCCGACGGTGGGACTTTGTTCCTCGACGAGGTTGGAGAGCTGTCTCCGGCCATCCAGGCAAAGCTCTTGAAGGCGGTCGAGTACCAGGTCGTCGAGACGGTCGGAGAGGGGAGGGAGATCCAGGTGGATATTCGCCTGGTCACCGCGACCAACCGGAACCTGCAGGCGATGGTGGAGGCGGGGGAGTTCCGGCAGGATCTCTACTATCGGCTTCGGGGTGCCGGCATCGAAGTCCCTCCACTGCGCCGGCGGCGGGGAGACATCACGAAGCTGGCGATCCACTTCCTCGAGGGGTTTTCCCGGCGCTACCGCACGCGTCACCTGTTTACCTCGCAGGCCCTTCGGCGCCTGCAGCAGCACGACTGGCCGGGCAATGTCCGCGAGTTGGCCCACGTCGTCCGGTCGGCGGCGATGCTGGCGAGCGGCGGCCGGATCGAAGCGGAGGACATCGAGCTCGTCTCGCGGGATCGGGAAGATTCTCTACCCGAGCCGCACGAAGGCTTTTCGATCGAGGCCTACCTCGGAGAAGTCCGCCGAACGCTCTTCGAGCGCGCCCTCGAGATCTCCGCCGGCAACCAGGCCAAGGCCGCTGGACTCCTGGGTGTCAGCGGCGCAGCCGTGTCGAAGTTCGTGAAGAGCAACAGACCGCCTGAAGACTGAGCAGTGGCTGTGGAGATGAGTGACACGCCGTCGAGGGCAAAATCGAAACCCATCACAGCCTCAATGCTTTGCGATCTGATCCAGTGGTGACACCAGGTGACGATGGACCTGTTTGCCGAGCCTGCGGATCGCGTCCTGTCAGCCCCTTCGTCAAGCGGCTGTGGGAACAGGGGCACCGGTATCAGCGGCAAGTGATCGGGAAGCTGAGCCAGCCATTTTGGCGTGCTGACCGCTGGACTTCATGGTTCTATCACGAAGTAGGCTTCGCAGGCGTTGATCACGTATTCACTCTCATCGCCCGAGACAATACGAATTGTATACAGCCCGGGGGCGGTGTAGCCGCTGGTCTTGAGGTTGAACTGCCACTTACCCTGTCCGTTGAAGAAGAACTGGTTCCCATCAGACGAAGAGCCTGCTGGCAGCGCTTCCTCGCTCACATCGACAGCATCCGAGGAGCCCGACGCGGAGTAGGTGATCTGAACGACAGGTGAAGCACTGATCCCGGTGTCCGTCACCGGCTGACCATCCGAATCCACGACCATGGTCTTCAGCGGAAGCACCCGATTCTTCTTGACAACGCCAGCCCTCTGCGCTCTCTACGCAGGCTCTGGGCGAAAGCGTCATTGCGCTTACGCCGGAGTTGCGAAGGATCTGAGAACCCGACTCCTCCAGCATTTCAACTCGGCGAGACAGTAGTGTGACGACCGGCGCCTCCGCAGTAGTGTTGAACCCCGATCTGGTGCGGGCGATCGGCTCGTCTGTGTGCGACGAGTCGCAAACCGAGCCCGCCCGAGCTGCACAGCTGGTGGCGTTCGAGGTCCTGAATAGGTGCTGCGGAGTAGGGGAAGGCTCCGCGCAGATTCCAGCCTCCTGTCGAAAGACCGCTCACTGGGGGGCAGCTCACTCTGCGACTGAAGCAAAGAATGCCCGAATCAGCAAATCACGGCTGACGGAAGGCCCAGATCGCGAAATCCTTCGAAGCCCCAGAGAGCGGAAGTTCGACTCGATCTGGAAGACCAGGATCGGCGGTTCTAGCCCATGCAGGCTTGAGATGAAGAATGGAGCGGAACCCTCGCTGGTCACCCGTTTTTAGTTACGCTGCCAAACGGTACTCGTTCTACACCCAGACGCAGTTGATGGAGGATTCAGAGAGAATCAAAGAAAGACGTCGGTGGCGTAGATCTCTTGGTAAAGGCGCTACGGGTATGCGTAACCCCCAACCAGGTCACCACGGACAGAAAAGGGCGAATGTGTTGCCTTGGAGGTGAACCGAATTCGCTTGCACTCGAGGTTTTAGACTGGGACCTGTGAAGACTGGATATAATTAGGACGCAGTTTGGAGAGGATGGGGCGTAATGGCCACAGCCAACTGACGAAAGCACGGGACTGGCGGATAGGCATGACGAAAACAGCCCGGCCTGGGTCGCGAAGGACGGGCGTTTAGGCGATCGGATTGGGGACTTCAGGGGCTTCCTCGCGGACGGGAGGAGCAGGAGAAATCTTCAGGATCCTAGAAAGCGGTGGGGCGGGGCTCAGCCTCTTCACAGGGGGGGACAGAGGATCGACAGCAGCTTGACGGACACGGCGACGGGGATACTACGCAGCCGAAGGGTACGAAGTCGAGAGACGAATAGACAGTACGTGTACTACGAAACGAAACGCATCACCGAGCAGTGGAAAAGAACCTGAATGGCGTTTAGCACCAGACAGCGGACAGGGGGGGTAGGAAAGCTCACTACGAAGGTGACTGCCCAGGGTACTTGTCCGGGACTTGCGACATGGGGGAGCGGGGGATCTAACTTTGCCGAACGCGCGCTCCCAGAACTTTCTCGCTTCTCCTTTCTCGATCTTGAAACCAAGACGAGAAAGAGCGAGAGAAAGGCAACCTTGAACAGTGGCTCACTATCTCGAGACAAGGTCCTTTTCAACGGGACGAGACGACCTCCAGGATAGCGTCCCCCGACGAGAAGTGGTTTCATGTTCCGTGAGCGAAGAAGCCACTTGGCGACCTCCGAACTGATGACTGGGTTCGAGATACTTCCACTGAGCCGGAACGCAGTAAACCGCGCTCCACCCCACCTGCTCATGCCGCCCGTACTCGGGATCCACTTCCAGGTGTCGCGGACGGCGCCGCCGTTCTCGATCACAACCCCAGCGCCCCAGCGGCAGGCGAGTGGCCCCAGCGAGGGCCTCCAGCACGACCCTCTGGAACTCCGTCGGTGAAGAGGTCGGGACAGCACCACGCCGGCGTCCGAGTGAAGACGCTCGAGCTTGTGGCGCGTCCTCGCGTGCATGGAGTCGAATATACACCTTTTCTTCACCTATGAGGAGAGATCGAATCCTCAAGCCGCCCCAGTTCCATCCTTCGCCCTGCGTTTGACGGCGGGTATGCCATCTGATTGCATCGTCCCTTGCTGGAACATCTTCCTCAATGCAAGGCTCCCCAGAAGAACTCGTACCTTTCGCACCTGTCGGTGTAGCTGCAGTGGAACCAACAATACTGACAGGCCTTGGCGGGGACGTACAAGAGATCGAGAACGGCGACTGATTCACCGGCAGCCACTATGATGAACGGTAGCACGCGAAAGCATAGCCTAGAACGTGCGGGGAAAGCATGATGTTGCCGAGGAGAAAGAGCACAAGAGCTCATCTCCCTGAAGAAGAGCTGATTTCAGCACGGTCTCCCTTCACTCCGCGGAGAGGAAACGGACATGGACATTTTCCAGGCCTGCCCACCCCAGAGCCTCGAGGACCGAGAAGATCGGCCATCGGCGGAACGGCGAGGTGGACGATCTTTCCCTGTTCGAACGCCCTCTCGGCCTTGACCCATGCGAGCAGGCCAAGGAGATCGACAACAGAAACCTGGTTGACACGCAACCTGCAGTATGCCTGCAAGCTGGACCGGAGGCAGATGCATCCCCAGGGTCAGTTCCCGTTCCAGATCGTAGCCGACAGTGAGGTACCCCGCGATGGGACGAGGTAGGCCGTCGCGAGTCGTCGGTGCGAACTTCAGCCCATTGAGGAAGGCCCGGGAACTTTGCTCGATGAGCTGATGGGACAGGCCACCGGCCGTCTCGAAGTGTTCCACGGCTCCGCCGGACGAGACGGTCAGTTTGTAGATCGAGTGGACGCACAGGCGCTGCGTACTGCATTTGCGGATTCTCGAGCAGAAGCCAGCTCATCCAGCAGGTCCCAGAGCAGGGATTCCGTGGACGAAAGCGGCTTCTAACCGGCCTTGCCGTGGTACTGCGAAGCACGAGCCGAAAGCATGACCGCAGCCGCAACGATGAGCAACCCACGACAACCTTGGATTTCATTCGCATGTCCTCACCCCTCTTTGACCCTTCCTGACGGCAATGTTTCCGTTCACACCGCTGAGCCTGGCTCTCCACAGGCGGTCTGCTCTTGAATGGTTCCCCGGCCGTTGACGCAACACGACCTCGATGTTCATGAACCGGCCTTCGACGTCGAGGGGGACCGTCTTCTCGTCGTAGCCTTCCTTCTGGATGCGAAGGATGTGCCTGCCGGGTTTGGAATCGGCCCAGGTGCAGCCGCAATCCATCGTGCGGAGGGTCCCGATGGGGAAGTCGTCGATCCCTCCAGCGACACCGGGGATAGGGTGGCCGCTCTCATCGAGGACGCGAATCCACAGGTAGGTTCGTTCTTGTGACCCTGCCGGCCGATCGAGATACATGACCTCATCTATTCTGCGGTCTTGGGGACCCATTCGCTTTATTCCCAAGAGTGCGTGCGTCTCGAAGTCCTGTAGTGAGAAGACGAGGTCATAGGTCCGAGGTCTGGGCAGGGGAACTGGTAGAAGCCGGTCTCGTCCGTCTTGGTTTCCCGGACTTCGCCTGTCTGGGTGTTCTTGAGCTCGACACGAACACCCGGCAGGTACGCACCGGTTTCGTCATCGACACAACCGTAGATGTCTAAGCTCAGATCTCGGGAGTTCAGATCATTCAGGTCTCGACAGGCGTTTTGGGCCTGCAATCCGCTGAATCGCAGCATCCAGATTGCTGCGGTCACATAGAGCAGTTGTCGGCAGTGGCGATGACTGGGAGATTTCTGCATAGTGTCCTGCCTCCTGTCTCTTCGGTTACATCGGCAAGCCCACAAACTCAGCCTGCGCGGCTCCTGGAATCGCTCAATCACCTATCCTAGTCAGTCAGAGTCATGCCCGCAAGGTGATTCGCTGCGGGCTGCCCATGGCCCGGCTTCGGAATTACCGAATTCTGTGGATCCGTGATCCATCTGGCGGGACACTGTTCTCTCGGGAGGGTGGTTTCGATGACGGGGACGCTTGGTGAACTTCTCGGCGCTGCAAAACACAGGGAGTGGGATGTGGCAAGCGCCCCTGGCGATTTCGGCGCTCTCGACCGCGGCAGGACGCGTGGAGAGCGGATCAGGGTGTACACACTCTGGCTCGTTCTCATCGTACTCGTTGCAGGGAATTGCTCCGTTGTGCGGGCACAGTCTCGAAGTACCGTCGCATCGTTGAGCGCAGTTCCAACGGTCCGCTGCCGTATTCGCGACACTACCTGTGCTCCGAATCCGTGCGAGGCAGTCGTCCGGGACAAAAGGTATGAGCTCAGAGTCCTGTTCCCACAAGCCAGCATGCGCTTCTGGCCCCATTGGTACGATCTGACTCGGCCTGATTCGAAAGGGCTTGCGCAGTTCTGGACCCATCGCGCCATCGATGCTGCCATCGTTCTCAGTCTGACCATCGTCGACGTGCCAGCGGGTTCTGAGATTCTCGGCCTCGACGCACGACCAGATACTCGGCCCGGAGCACAGGTACTCGCCTTGCAGATTGAAGGAACGGAAGACGGATCGGGACTCGATCCTAACTTTCCGGTCCCCATTTCGGATCTGTCGAAACTCCGGATATACACGGACCAGATGTGCACGATGCGCGTCAAACTGAGCCTGAAGGAGCCCCAGGGAGACGTCCAAACCATTCAATTCCTGGCAGAGCCGGTCCTGCATTATTGGATACGGCCGGACCTGCGGAATCCGCCTGAGATGCCGCCCTTCTGTCAGAGCTATTGGCGGCTGCCATCGGACAAGCGACCGGCGACCTCCAGTTATTCTCTTGATCAGCAAATCGAAATCTTCATCTGCGAGGAGCTCTATTTCCAGGGCCCGATAGGGGATAGCTCCACGCTAGCAGAGAATGGCGCCGCACTTATACCGGCGATCAAGGATCGTTGGAAGACGGCAGAAAATGAAGAGACTCGATGGGCATTGTGCCAGGCACTGTCCAGCCTGATCTTCAACCGGGGGGTCAGGACCGAGCCCAAATGGACCGGGGAGGTTGTTTCAACCTTCGAATCGTTTCTTGGTGGCTTCGACAATCCGAGCGGCTGGGAAAAAGAAAGCTGTGAACGTTCTTTCGAGATGTTCAAGAACGAGGTTGGACATTGAGAGGCGCAGGTACGGAGCAGGCCAGGAAGATCCTGAAGTTCCTGAACTTCGAGTGTCGTCCGGTGCCGGAGAACAAGTGGGTCGGGGTGGGAAAGGCGATCCTTGTACCAGATCCCCGTGATTCTTCTGTGCGGGGCGATCTTCTTCGTGGGATTACTACTCGGGGGCATCGCGAAGACGTGTCTTGGGAGTGATCGGACTACTCGGCTGGGCCCCTGTTGTCGGCTTGGTTCGGGGGGTTCAGCTGGTTCCGCCCGAGACCTCTTGGCATACTCATCGGCATGCTCTTCATTTTCTTTTCATGGACCTCGATCTGCCTGTGGATGATTGCCCTCCTGAAGATGACCGTGGGAACGCAGAACTTCTAGGAGGCCAACAAGCGTTCATATAATGGGCAAGAAGGTGAGGTAACTAACTCTATTATAGAGACTTATGTGCTATTGTCCGGGAGGTCCACGGCGGTCTTTCGGTTCCCGGTGTTCGAGGATCAGGAATGCAGACTATACCTGGGTTTCAGAGACTCACCTGGTCGAGACAGGTCTCCTGTCATCAGACAGGTGCTCGCGGGAGCTGACGCCTGAGATCCAGTAACTGTGGGGCTCAGCGGCTGTTTGGCACTTTCCTGGCTCGATTCCTGAGGCCCTGAAACGCGCAGGGGTACGCCAAGCCCCCGCATTCCCAGGCCGGACTGCGCGGCTCCTCGCTGCAGCCAGAGAGCCATAGCGAGTCCCTGTCTGCCTTCCAGTGACTGAAAAGGAGGGGTTGTCCAGTCACTTGGGGTGTCTTCGGTGGTCCTCGAGCGTCTGACCGACGGAATCGACGCCGGCCTCGCAGATCAGATCGAACCGGTCGGCGAGCTCTTCCTCATGCCATCGGAAGAACATCTTGTGGGCCTGGAACTGGCCTTCGTCAATTTCCCAGGCGAGCAGGCCGAGTGGCACGTACCCCTGCCGGATTGCTTCCTGCAGCTTCTCCCGCAGCTGGCGTGTAACTTGAAGGAACGTGAAGTCTTCACCGGAGGCAAGCACGACGTAGACGGGGTCGTAGTCGAGAGAGGTGACACGGATGATCTGCAGGAGCTGCTCGAAGTCGGGGGGCATGTTCACCGAAGCTTATCAAGTGGAGACCACCGTTGGTCATGACCGGTCAGGGTGCCCACAAATCACTTGTTTCTGGGACAGCGCTTGGCAGTCCGATCGACCCAGTGTTCATGCGGGTTTCAGTCAAAGATGGGTATTGCCCCGTCATTCTCCCCATCGAGTCCGATCAACTCACGGCTGACGCAGAGATGCGTCGCTGTACCGATACCGTCAGACGGGTTCCTCCCTGTTCCTCGATGAAGGTCCCGGGGAAGGGCGGGAGAACCGGAGGACGGGAGAACCGGAGAACCAGAGCAGCGGAGGACTGGGCAGGCGAATAAGACCTGGGGCGAGATCTCGTTTTCCCGTTCTCTCGCGTCCCGTTCTCCCGCATCCCACTATAGGAGGACGGGAGGTCCGAGGGGCGAAGTGCGGAGTGGGGGGCGGAGTATGACGCTTTGGGGAGTGGCGGAGAGGGTGGGATTCGAACCCACGGTACGGTTCCCCGTACACACGCTTTCCAAGCGTGCTCCTTAAGCCACTCGGACACCTCTCCACATCACGCACGAAGTTCGCACTTCGCACGTCGAACTTCGCAATTTCCCACTTCGGCCTGGGCTCGATCCAGCTGCTCGTCCGGACTTCGAAGCCTTACCCACCGGCCGTGGGAAAACGGAGGAGGTGGGATTCGAACCCACGTGCCTAGCTCATCACCAGACAACCCGATTTCGAGTCGGGCCCGTTACGACCACTTCGGTACTCCTCCGCACTCGCCGTAAAAGCTTAGCATTAAAGCCCCGGGGCCGGGGCCAAGTCAAGTCGCGTGAGGCGGCGGCCTGCGGCCCTGGACGGCGGCCGTTCGGCGGGAGGGAATCAGGGCCGCGGTCCGGGGAAAAGCCGGACCAATCATGGTATATTCGTGCCGGAGTGAACTTGTCAGGTTTCGGGTCCTGTGCAACGTTCCCCTCGAATCATGTCAGGTCCGGAAGGAAGCAGCATTAAGAGGTCACGAACGTGTGCCGCAGGTAACCCGGAACCTGTCCCCCAGGGCATTTCCCGGTTCCGGTGGTGGACGTCCGGAAGGACATTCGAGATATGGGTTACCAGGTAACCGCCCGCAAGTGGCGGCCCCAGAGTTTTGCCGACATGGTGGGGCAGGAGACCGTGACCCGGACCCTGCGCAACGCCCTGACCAGCGGTCGCATCGCACATGCCTTTCTGTTTTCGGGCGTCCGCGGCGTGGGCAAGACGACCACCGCGCGCATCCTGGCCAAAGCTCTGAACTGTCACCGCGGGCTGAGCGACGAGCCCTGCGGTGAGTGCCCCTCCTGTGTCGAGATCACGGAAGGCAATTCGGTGGATGTGCACGAAATCGATGCCGCATCCAACCGCGGCATCGACAGCATTCGCGAACTGCGCGAAGGCGTGCGCTACGGCACGGCCCGGGATCGCTTCAAAATCTACATCGTCGACGAAGTCCACATGCTCACGAACGAGGCCTTCAACGCCCTGTTGAAGACCCTCGAGGAGCCGCCGGCCCACGTCAAGTTCATCCTGGCCACCACGGAGCTGCACAAGATCCCGGCCACCATCGCCTCCCGCTGTCAGAAGTACGAATTCAAGCCCATAGCGTTCAAGGGGATCCTCGAGCGGCTACGTCTGATTACGGCGACGGAAGAGGTCGAGATCAGCGAGTACGCACTCGGTGTTTTGGCAACGGTGGCGCAGGGTTCCATGCGAGACGCTCAGTCTGCACTCGATCAGCTGATCGCGTTCGGCGGCCGCCGGATCGAAGACGAGGACGTCAAGGTTCTGCTCGGGGTCATCGACCACGCCGTCGTCTCGGGGCTCGTCGACGCGGTCATCGAGCGCGACCGGAGCGCCCTGATTTCCGGCGTCCAGGAACTGACTTCGTCCGGTGTGGCGGCCCAGATGATCTGCTCCAAACTGATCGAACGGGTGCGCAGCCTGCTCGTCTGCAGTGTGGCCGGGTGGAACGAGCAGCTCCTCCAGCTGCCGGATACGGAAAAGGAAGGCTTGCTCCGGCAGGCGGAGCGTTTCACCGAGCTGGATCTGATCCGCTTCTACGACGTACTCAATCGGACCTCCAATGAGCTGAAATGGCATTCGCAGCCGAATGTCCATCTGGAGATCAGTCTGCTGAAACTGGTGGAGGTGGCCCAGTTGACCTCCATCGAGGAGGTCATTCGGGAACTGAGGGGCGGGGGATCGATCAGTTCCCGGGCCGAAGGGCCCCGGCTCGAGTCGCCGGCACCGTCCCGGTCGACGCCCGAACACCCGGTCGTAGCGAAGATGGGGAAGACGCAAATCGGTTTCGCCCGCGAGCTGGAGCCGGCGGGCCCAAGCCAGGACACGGTTCGGCGGTTCATGGACGGGTTGCAGCAGAACTTCACTTCCCTCTATACCCAGCTGCGCTGCGCGACGTCGGTCGTCTACGCGGACGGACAACTGAAGATCCGCTTTCCGGCCAGCGAGGCGATCCACGCCTCCATGCTCGAGGACAAGCGGGGGCGACTGTCGGAATCGTTCGCCAGCATCGTGGGAGCGCGGACCGAAGTGGAGATCGAGGTCGAGGATGGGAAGGAGAAGGCGCCGGCCGTCAATCCCACCGAGGATCCGAAGGTCCGGGCCTTTCTCGATCGCTTCCCGGGCAAGACGGTCGTGCACGAGGAATTCGAAGACTGACCGGACGAGGCAATCCTCCGGTCCCGCATTGCGAGGGGTTTTGATGAACAAGAAGCAGTTGCAGAAGATGTTGCAGCAGGCCCAGAGCGTCCAGCAGAAGCTGGAAGAAGAGATGAACAACCTGACCATCGAGGCTTCCAGCGGGGGTGGAATGGTGACGGCCGTCGTCGACGGGCGCAAGAACCTCAAGGCCATTACGATCAAGCCGGAGGCGGTCGATCCGGAGGACGTCGAGATGCTGCAGGATCTGATCCTGGCTGCGGTGAACGAGGCCTGCCGCAAGGCCGACGACGCCATGAGCTCGCAGCTGGGCGGGTTGACGGGAGGGTTACTGGGTGGAATCTGATGCGTTGAGGCACCCCGCGGCTCCCCCGAAAGATCCCATCCAGCGGCTGGTCGACGAATTCCGGCGTTTGCCCGGCATCGGACCGAAATCCGCCCAGCGGCTCGTCTTCCACCTGTTGAAACGGCCCGACGAAGATGCCCAAGCCCTGGCCGAGGCGCTGATTGCGCTCAAGGAGAGCCTTCGTCTGTGCGGGCTCTGCAACAACATCTCCGACGTCGATCCCTGTCGGCTCTGTCGGGATCCGGGTCGGGACCATCGGACGATTTGCGTGGTCGAGGAGCCGTTCAACGTTCTGTCCATCGAAAAGAGCGGCAGTTACCGCGGCCTGTACCACGTGCTGCACGGCGTCATCTCGCCGATCAACGGCGTCGGTCCGGAGGAACTGAAGATCCGGAATCTCCTCACCCGACTCAGTGACGATCGGGTGGAGGAGGTGGTGGTGGCCACGAATCCCACGGCGGAGGGGGAGGCGACGGCTCTGTATTTATCGAAATTGATCAAGCCCTTGGGTGTAAAGATCTCACGTATCGGTTTAGGGATTCCCATGGGCAGCGACATCGAATACGCAGACAGTCCCACCCTGGCCCGGGCGCTCTCGGCTCGCAGCGAATACTGAGACCGAAGGGCGAACGCAGTTTCGAGTTTCCGAGTTCCGAGTTTCGAGTTTCGGGGGCGTGTTGCCCAAGTCGCTCTGACGCGGTTCCCACCCTCCCTCGCGAGACCCGTCCTCCCGCGCTCCCGTCTCTCCCGGGCCGAACGGCGAAGGCCCAACGCCGAAGGGTGAAGTGCGAAGTGCGGGTGCCCAGATGGCAAGGGCCGTGTCGGATCGGACGCTGGCAGGCAGGCGAATGCACGGCGGGTTGGTTCCACGCAAAGACGCGAAGTACGCCAAGCCGCCGCCCACAAAGAATTCCTTTGCGGCGTGGCGTACTTGGCGCCTTGGCGTGAGATCAGGCTGCCGAGTCCTCACTTCAGGGGGCGCACACCGATCGGAGGCCGCCGCCCTTTGGGCAACACGCCCTCAGGTTTCACGGCTCCCGCGCTCCCGCGCTCCCGTTCTCCCGTTCTCCGGGCCGAACGGCGAAGGCCCAACGCCGAAGGGCTGAAGTGCGAAGTGCGAAGTGCGGGTTGCCCAGATGGCAAGGGCCGTGTCGGATCGGACGCTGGCAGGCAGGCGAATGCACGGCGGGTTGGTTCCACGCAAAGACGCGAAGTACGCCAAGCCGCCGCCCACAAAGAATTCCTTTGCGGCGTGGCGTACTTGGCGGCTTTGCGTGAGATCAGGCTGCCGAGTCCTCACTTCAGGGGGGGCACACCGATCGGAGGCCGCCGCCCTTTGGGCAACACGCCCTCAGGTTTCACGGCTCCCGTCCTCCCGTGCTCCCGCGCTCCCGTCCTCCGGGCCCGGCGCGGGGCGCCTCACTTCGTTCGGGTTCTGAAATACGGAGCGGCATCCCGTCCTCCCGCGCTCCCGCGCTCCCGTCCTCCCGTTCTCCGGGCCGAACGGCGAAGGCCCAACGCCGAAGGCCGAAGGGTAGTGCGAAGTGCGAAGTGCGGGTTGCCCAGATGGCAAGGGCCGTGTCGGATCGGACGCTGGCAGGCAGGCGAATGCACGGCGGGTTGGTTCCACGCAAAGACGCGAAGTACGCCAAGCCGCCGCCCACAAAGAATTCCTTTGCGGCGTGGCGTACTTGGCGCCTTGGCGTGAGATCAGGCTGCCGAGTCCTCACTCCAGGGGGCGCACACCGATCGGAGGCCGCCGCCCTTTGGGCAACACGCCCTCAGGTTTCACGGCTCCCGTCCGCTCCCGCGCTCCCGTTCTCCCGTTCTCCGGCCCGAACGGCGCAAGGCCCAACGCCGAAGGGCGGCAACGCCGGGCGAAGGGCGAAGTGCGAAGTGCGGGGTTGCCCAGATGGCAAGGGCCGTGTCGGATCGGACGCTGGCAGGCAGGCGAATGCACGGCGGGTTGGTTCCACGCAAAGACGCGAAGTACGCCAAGCCGCCGCCCACAAAGAATTCCTTTGCGGCGTGGCGTACTTCGCGCCTTTGCGTGAGATCAGGCTGCCGAGTCCTCACTTCAGGGGGCGCACACCGATCGGAGGCCGCCACCCTTTGGGCAACACGCCCTCAGGTTTCACGGCTCCCGTCTCTCCCGCGCTCCGGCCCCGGCGCGGGGCGCCTCACTTCGTTCGGGCTCTGAAATACGGGGCGGCATCCCGTCCTCCCGCGCTCCCGCTGCTCCCGTTCTCCGGGCCGAACGGCGAAGTGCCCGTTCTCCGGGCCGAACGGCGAAGGCCCAACGCCGAAGTGCGAAGTGCGAAGTGCGAAGTGCGAAGGCTGTCAACTGCAGCCTGGCGCAGTCGGACCCTCGACCCAGACTTCCCCGTCCTCGAAGTATTCCTTCTTCCAGATGGGGACGTCCCGCTTGATCGCATCGATGAGGAATCGGCAGGCCTCGAAGGCGTCGGCCCGGTGGGCCGCGCTGACGGCAATGAAGACACTGCTCTCTTCGATTTCGAGACGGCCCAGGCGATGGGCGATGCTGATCGCCTCGAGCGGCCAGCGGGAACAGGCCGCGGCCTCCAGTTTCTTCAACTCTTGAAGCGCCATGGAGGCGTACGCCTCATAGATGAGGTGAGTGACCGTGCGGTCCTCGGAGAGGTTGCGAACTCGTCCGTCGAAGGTCACGACGGCGCCGGCGCCGCGACTGCGCACGGCCTCGATCAGTTCGGCCGGCCGGAGGGGATCTTCGGTGAGCGTGATCATCGATGGCCCCCACTGACCGGTGGGAACAGAGCGACGACATCGCCGTCGCGGACGGGGCTTTCGAAGCTGCCGTAAGTCTCGTTGACGGCCACGCGGACCCGATCCCGGTAGGATTCGAGCTTCGGCTCCAGACGGCACAGCGACCTGAAGACGTCATCGGCGCTGCGTAGAGGCCCGGAGGAATCGGAGGCCAGTTCCACTTCTCCCCGTCCCAGGAGCTCCCGGATGGAGGCGAAAAGGAGCACTCGAACCATGGGGCGATTATACGGGATCGAGAAGGCCGGCGGGCGCCGGGTCGTCCCGAAAGCCCGATGGCATGGTGATTTCTTGGTTTCGTTCTGCCATCGGACCGCGTTACCATGGAGGCTCATGAGGCGTGGGATCCTGCTTCTGCTGGTTTGGGCCGTGGTGGCGCCGGTCCGGGCTGAAATCGTTCAGATCAACCTCGACGGCATCATCGAGCCGGTGATGGCCGATTTCATCGAAGCCACGCTGCGGGACGCGGAGCGCGAGGGCGCCGAGTTCGTTCTGATCCGCCTCTCCACGCCCGGAGGGCTGGGCGTCTCGATGCAGCAGATCGTTCAGACGATCCTCAACTCGAAGGTCCCCGTCGTCTGCTATGTGGCTCCCAAGGGCGCCCACGCCGCCTCGGCCGGATTCTTCGTCCTGCTGGCGGCGGACGTGGCCGCCATGGCGCCCGGCACGAACACCGGTGCGGCCCATCCGGTCTTTCCTTTCGGCATGAGCGACAAGACCATGCTGGAGAAAGTCAAGAACGACGCGCTGGCGAGTCTTCGTTCCATCGTCGAGCAGAGGAAGCGCAACTACGAGATGGCGGCGCAAGCCGTCGAAGAGAGCAAATCGTACACGGCGCAGGAGGCGCTCGACGGCCATCTGATCGACCTCATCGCCGACGATCAGGCGGCGCTTCTCGAGGATCTCAACGGCCGTGAAATCACCCGGTTCAACGGACAACAGCAAGTCCTGAAAACGGCTGGCGTGCCGGTTCGAATTGCCGAGATGAGCACGCGCCAAAAGCTCCTCTCGGAGATTGCCGACCCGAACTTCGCGTTGATTCTGGGTGTGGTCGGCCTGCTGGGGCTCTATTTCGAGTTCACCCATCCGGGGATGATCGTGCCCGGCGTCGTGGGCGGTATCTGCCTGTTGCTGGCACTGCTCGGATTTTCCCTGCTTCCCGTCAATCTCATCGGTGTGCTGTTGATCATCCTGGCCATCGGTCTCTTCGTTGCCGAAGTCAAGGTCCAGGGATTCGGGGTGCTCGGACTCGGAGGCATCGTGGCGATGATCCTGGGACTGACCTTTCTGATTGAGAGTCCGTACCCGCAGATGCGGATCGATCTGGCCATTGCGGCCGCGGTGACGATCCCCTTTGCGGCAATCTTCATCTTTCTGTTGCGGCTGGTGATCCGGAGCCATGCGCGCAAAGTGACGACCGGCGAAGCCGGGCTCGTGGGAGAGATCGGGACGGCCCAGACCGAGGTCGGACCGGAGGGGGGCCGCGTTTTCGTGGCCGGGGAAATCTGGCGGGCCACGTCGACGGAGTCGATTGCGGTCGGTCAGCGCGTCCGGGTCGTCTCGGCCCGCAATCTGGACATCGTGGTGGAGCGACTCGAAAGAGAGAGTGCCTGAGGACTCCCGTCGAACCGTGGAGTCCCTGCAGAGGGAGGGATCCGTTGTGATTACGCCGACATTCATCATCGTCATTGTCTTACTGCTTTATTTGCTTTCCGTGGTCAATGTGCTTCGGGAATACGAACGGGGCGTCGTCTTCCGCCTCGGCCGCGTTCTGGCCGAGCCGAAGGGGCCGGGGATCATTCTCGTCTTCTGGCCCATCGACCGTCTGGATCGTGTGAGCCTGCGGACCGTCACCATGGACGTGCCGGCCCAGGACGTCATCACGCGGGACAACGTGACCGTCAAGGTCAACGCCATCGTGTACTTCCGGGTTCTGGACGCCAACCGCGCCATCGTGACGGTGGAGAACTACCTCTATGCGACCTCCCAGCTGGCCCAGACGACGCTGCGGTCGGTCCTCGGCGAGGTGGATCTGGACGATCTGCTCAGCCAGCGGGAGATCCTGAACAGCCGCCTCCAGGCGATTCTCGACGAACACACGGACGTCTGGGGGATCAAGGTCTCCATGGTCGAAATCAAGACCGTCGATCTGCCGGCCGAGATGCAGCGGGCCATGGCGCGCCAGGCCGAGGCCGAACGGGAACGCCGGGCCAAGGTCATCCACGCCCAGGGCGAATTCGAGGCCGCCGAGCGCCTGCGGCAGGCCGGTGACGTTCTGGCCGCGCAGCCGATTGCGTTCCAGTTGCGGTACCTGGGCACCCTGGCCGAGATTGCCGCCGAACAGAATTCGACGATCGTTTTTCCCATTCCCGTGGACCTCTTGTCGCACCTGACCGGGAAGAAGGAGCCGAAAAAGCCGGAGGCATAGGTTCGCGATGAAACCACGATTCAGACCTCGGGAAGCACTCCTGTTGTACCTGGTGCTCCTCGTCTGCGTGGCCGTTCTGTTTCTGGTCGGACTCGAACTCGGTCGCGATCGAATGACGGCTGCCAGCGCGGCGCCCGCACGGGGGACGGTGGCCCCTCCCGAACCGGCTTCGAATTCCGCGGACTCACCGGTCGAGCTCTACGAGAACCTCACCGCTCCGAGCCCCTCTCCCGTCGAGCCGACTCCGTCCCGTACCGCCTCCGCCGACGTCCCGTCCGATGAGCCGGCCGCCGAAGCGGAGCCGACGAAGCCTTCGCCGCCGGTCTCGAAACCGGCGGTTCCGGCCGGCTCGTCCGCGGCGGAGCAGAACAAGACTCCGGCGCAGTACACGATCCAGGTCGCCGCCCACTCCAGCCGCCAGGAAGCGGAGCAGACTCTGTTGCGGCTCGGGGCCAAGGGTTTCACCGGCCGGATCCAGGAGCCGAAGGCCGGTACGGGCGATCGCTTCTACCGGGTCTGGGTGGGAGCGTTCGACACGCTGGAGCAGGCGCGCGCGCAGGAGGCCGAGGTCAAAGCGGCGGGCTTTCTCACCTACGTTCGAAAGATCGAATGACACGCGCAGCGCTCCTGTCGATTCTTTCGGGGGCGATGCTGGCGCTGTCGTTCCCGGATTTCTCCTGGTTTCCGCTGGTCTGGATCGCCCTCGTTCCCTATCTGTACGTCTGCTTCACGGCGGAGGGGGCGCGGGAGCTGGTCGTTGGCCACCTGCTGTTCTGCGCCGCCTACTTCGGGGGCCTGCTCTACTGGATTCCCCGCGTCCTGGTCGCCTACGGCGGGCTGAGCTGGCTCATCGGGGGCCTCGCCCTGGTGGTCATGGTGCTCGTGCTGGCTCTGCTGCTGGCGCCGTTTCCGCTGCTCGTCCGCTGGACGGCAGGCCGCTCCTGGATGGCGGCGGCCCTGGCGGCACCGGGCATCTGGCTGATGACCGAGCTGATTCGCAACGCCTTTCCGTTCGGAGGTTTTCCCTGGGGAGCTCTCGGCTATTCACAGCTTCCCTACAGCTGGGTGGCGCAGCTGGCCGACGTGGGCAGCGTCTATCTGATCTCCTTCCTGGTGGTGCTGGTCAATTCGGCCATCTTCCTGTGTGTGTTCCGTCGGGCCTTTCGCTTCGGGGCGCTGGTGGCGGTGCTCCTGGGCCTGGTGAATCTGTATGGCCTGTACCGGGTCTACTTCTGGGTACCCCAGGAAACGGGCCGAGTCGTGGTCGGCGTGGCCCAGGCGGATATCGCTCTGCAGGAAGTTCCCGCGCACTACGCCACCAAGTATTTCAAGACGCTGGCGGGGCAGTTCGACGAAGCCGTCCGGGCGGGGGCCCGCTGGATCGTGTTCCCGGAGGCCCAGAATCCCTATCGCTTCGAGCGCGACTTCTACTTCCGCGAATTCTGGTCGGACCGGGTGCGTCGCGACCATGTCTACCTGCTCTTCAACAGCACCCGGCAAGGGGCCCAGGGCTACTACAACAGCGCCTACCTGCTCGATCCCGACGGCAGACCGGCATACGAGTACGACAAGGTCCACCTGGTGCCCTTCGGGGAGTATCTCCCCCTGGCCGCGCTGTTTGGTCGGGCCCATGCCCTGGTGGCCGAGGTGAGCGGGTTCACGGCCGGCACGGGCTTGACGATCGGGCACGTCGGCTCGATTCCGTTCACGACGCTGATCTGCTACGAAGGAATCTTCCCCGAGCTGGCGCGCAGCGGCGTTCGCCAGGGCGCCCAGGTGCTGGTCAACATCACCAACGACGGCTGGTTCGGGCCCACGGCGGCACCGGCGCAACACCTTCAGATGACGGCCATGCGGGCCATCGAAAACCGGCGCACCTGTATCCGCGCCGCCAACAGCGGGTACAGCGCGATCATCGGTCCGAAGGGGCGAATCCTGATGCGCACGGGGCTGTTCCAGGAAGCCCTGCTGGTCGGCACCGTTACCGCCTTCGGAAGCGGCTCGCCGTTTCTGACCCTCGGCTTCGGGCCCTGTTATCTCGCTATAATGGTCTCGCTGGTCCTGGTTTTCCTGACCCGGACCGGGATCAACCAGAAAGAAAAGGAAGGCGCGCAACGGTGATCGAAGACTGGGAGCTACAGTACCAGGACCTCCGGCAACGGACCGATCAGCTCTGGGGGTATCTTTGACGTAGACGCCAAGAAGAGCGAACTGGCACAGATCGAGTCCCGCATTGCGGACCCCGGCTTCTGGGAGGACCCTGAGGAATCCCAGGTGGTCATGAAGCGTCGCCGCCAACTCGAGCGCGCCGTGACTTTGGCTGAGTCCTGCCGCTCGTCGGTGGACGATCTGGGGGCTTTGATCGAGCTTCAGAACGAGGGAGAGGACGTCTCGTCGGAAATCGATGCGCAGCTGCGTCGGCTGCAGTCCGAGATCGGCAAGACGGAAACCCAGACGCTTTTGTCGGGCGAGCACGATGCCCTGAACGCCATCGTTACGATCCATCCCGGCGCCGGGGGCACGGAGAGCCAGGACTGGGCGGAAATGCTCATGCGCATGTACCTCCGCTGGGCCGAGGCGCACGAGTTCCGGGTCGAAATTACCGATTTTCAGGGCGGCGATGAGGCGGGGGTCAAATCGGTGACCTTCCTGGTGGAGGGAGACTTGGCCTACGGCTATCTTTCCGCCGAAATCGGCGTCCACCGCCTGGTGCGAATTTCCCCCTTCGACGCCGGGGCGCGGCGCCACACCTCGTTTGCATCCGTGTTCGTCACGCCCGAGATCGAAGACGACGTGGAGATCGAAATCGACGAGAAAGATCTTCGCATCGACACGTACCGTTCCTCCGGAGCCGGCGGCCAGCACGTCAACGTGACCGACTCCGCCGTTCGCATCACCCACCTGCCGACGGGGATCGTCGTGCAATGTCAGAACGAGCGATCCCAGCACCGCAACCGCGAAGTGGCCATGAAGATCCTGCGCTCGAAGCTTTATGAGCTGGAGCTTCAGAAACGACGTGACGAGCTGCAGGAGGTCGAGAACCAGAAGGCCGACATTGCCTGGGGCAGCCAGATCCGATCGTACGTACTGCAGCCGTACCGTCTCGTCAAGGACCACCGCACGAAGGAGGAGCGAGGCGACGTGGACCGGGTGCTGGACGGCGATCTGGACGATTTCATCATTGCCTACCTGAAGGAGAAGAGCCGCCTGCGGCAGAAGGGGGACCGCAACAATTAGGAAGAGCCCATGTTCGAAAGCGAACTGAGACCCGAATCGGATGAACCCGTCGATCTCGCCCGCGAGGCAGAGGCGCTCCGGCAACAGATTCTGGAGGCCCGGCACCGGCAGATCGAGAATACGTATCCCCTCGGTCGCAAGATCCTGTATCTTTCGACCGTTCTCGTCGTGCTCGGGTGCAGCTTCGTCATTCTGGGCGTGTCCTCGGTGCGACGAACGCTGGTCGAATCCCTGGCCGTCCGGATTGCCGGCAATCCCGACGCCTCGGCTCAGGTCTTCCCCCTGCCCGCTCCTCCGCCGAAACCGGCGCGGGTGGATGTGAACGCCCCGGCGTACTCGGCGGCGGCCACGGCCCTGGCGGATGCCCTGTATGCCGATTCGTCCGCCTCGGCGGGCGAGACCCAGCCCCAGGGTCCCGGCGGAGAGGAACGGAAGTTCGTCCCGCCCCCGAAGAGCGCGGAGGCTTCCCAGGCCTATGCGCTGCTGCAGTCGAAGAACGAAATCGCCGCGGCGGTCATCGCCGGCCAGCGGGAGGGCTTCACCTTCAAGGAATGGTTGCCCCGCAAGGCCGACCCGCCCGAATTCTGGATCGATGTGGTCGCGGAGCGAGCCTCGGACGGGAAGGAAGTCCATCTCATCTGGCAGGTCAACACCGAATCCGGTGCCATTCAGCCCCTGAGCCAGGAAGCCCGGGATCTGGAACGCTAGCTGGAACGATCTGAGATTTGAGATCTGAGATTTGAGATTTACGATTTGGGGGCGGCAGCGCGAAGCTGGGAGCTGGAATAGCGGACACCGGACGCGAGTAGTGGGGAGACGTCGTCACTCTTTCGTTTGGGGATCCAGGCTTCGAGGCGCAGGCACGGCGAATTGGTTCCACGCAACGGCGCAAAGAAGGACGCAAAGCCGCCACCCACAAAGAATCTCCTTTGCGGCGTGGCGTACTTGGCGGCTTTGCGTGAGATCAGGCTGCCGAGACCTCACTCCAGTGGGGGCGCACCGATCGGAGGCCGCCACCATTTGGGCAACACGCCCTCAGGTTTCACGGCTCCCGTTCTCCCGCGCTCCCGCGCTCTCGTTCTCCGGGCCCGGCGCGGGGCGCCTCACTTCGTTCGGGCTCTGAAATACGGGGCGGCATCCCGTCTCCCGCCTCCCGCGCTCCCGTTCTCCGGGCCGAACGGCGAAGGCCCAACGCCGAAGGCGAAGTGCGAAGTGCGAAGTGCGAAGGCGGGTTGTCCGAATGGCAAGGGCTGTGTCGGATCGGACGCTGGCAGGCAGGCGAAGGCACGGCGGGTTGGTTCCACGCAACGGCGCAAAGAAGGACGCAAAGCCGCCAGCCACAAAGAATTCCTTGCGGCGTGGCGTACTTGGCGGCTTGGCGTGAGATCAGGCTGCCGAGACCTCACTCCAGTGGGGGCAGCGGACACCGATCGGAGAGAGCCGCCGCCATTTGGGCAACACGCCCTCAGGTTTCACGGCTCCCGTTCTCCCGCGCTCCCGCGCTCTCGTTCTCCGGGCCCGGCGCGGGGCGCCTCACTTCGTTCGGGCTCTGAAATGCGGGGCGGCATCCCGTCCTCCCGCGCTTCCGCGCTCCCGTTCTCCGGGCCGAACGGCGAAGGCCCAACGCCGAAGGGCGAAGTGCGAAGTGCGAAGTCCGAAGTGCGGGTTGTCCGAATGGCAAGGGCTGTGTCGGATCGGACGCTGGCAGGCAGGCGAATGCCCGGCGGGTTGGTTCCACGCAAAGACGCAAAGTACGCCAAGCCGCCGCCCACAAAGAATTCCTTTGCGGCGTGGCGTACTTGGCGGCTTCGCGTGAGATCAGGCTGCCGAGTCCTCACTCCAGTGGGCGCACACCGATCGGAGGCCGCCACCCACAAAGAATCTCCTTTGCGGCGTGGCGTACTTGGCGGCTTTGCGTGAGATCGGGCTGCCGAGTCCTCACTCCAGTGGGCGCACACCGATCGGAGGCCGCCAGCCACAAAGAATCTCTTTGCGGCGTGGCGTACCTGGCGGCTTGGCGTGAGATCAGGCTACGGAGACCTCACTCCCGTGGGGGCACACCGATCGGAGGCCGCAGCCCTTTGGGCAACACGCCCCCGAAACTCGAAACTCGGGACTCCTGCTCTCCTCCAAATCGTAGATCGTAAATCGTAAACCTCAAATTCCATCGCCTTCTTGCCCCCGCCGTAATCACCCTCTACAATCTCAGCGGACTTGGCCGTGGCGGCGCTTGCGCTCGGTGCAGCGGAGAGTCCACCACGCCGTGACGGCCGACTGCTCGAGAGCGGGAACGAAACAGCGCTGCCGAAAGCGCCGCACGGGGTGTCCATGAACGACAACCAGATCTCCCTTCACCTGATCGACTGGCTGGTGATCGTCCTCTATTTCGTGGCGATCATCGGCATCGGCATCTTTCTGAATATCTACTTCTGGTAGGACCGGAGGCCAGCAAGAGATGACGAGTCAATCCGCGACACCGATTTCGATTTGGACCTGGGTGGGTCTCGTGCTGTTCGTGTACGGCCTCATCATCACGGCCTGCGGGGTCTACTACGCCGCCACGGAGCTTCCCAAGACGGTTCTGGGGAATCTCAACCCGAGCTTGTGGTGGGGGGGCATCATGACTCTGTCCGGCGTGATCTTCCTGCTCATAGGAAGAAAGGCGGCCTAGAGCCGAAGGCCCCGGAGCGCCCCCAAATCGAAAAGCGCAAATCTCAGATGCTCGCGGGTCAGTCCGTGTTGCTAGCATGGGCGCCGTGGATTACCGCTGGCGGCTGCTTTCGCCCGATGCCGATGAAGTCTCCGCTCTCACGCGCGAGCTGGGGCTGTCCAGGCTGCTGGCCGCACTGCTCGTGAACCGTGGTCTGATCGATCCGCAGGAAGTGTACGACTTCCTCAATCCGCGCTTTGAAGACCTGCACGATCCCTATCTCATGAAGGGGATGGCCGAGACCGTGGCGCGGCTGGTTTCAGCGATCGAGCGCGGGGAGAAGATCCTGGTCCACGGCGATTATGACGTGGACGGGATTACCTCCACGGTGGTCCTCAAACGGGCGCTGGAAATGCTCGGCGGCCGGGTCGATTACCACATCCCCCACCGACTCGACGACGGGTACGGGATCAAGGGGGAGGTCCTCGAGCGTGCCGCCCGCGAGGGCGTCGGCCTGGTGATCAGCGTGGACTGCGGAATCCGTGACTTCGAGGCCGCCGATCTGGCGCGCGAGTTGGGCCTCGATCTGATCGTGACGGATCATCACCTGCCGGGGGACGTCCTGCCCCGTGCGGCCATCATCCTCAATCCTCGACAGCCGGGCTGTGCCTATCCGGACAAGAATCTGGCTGCGGTCGGCGTCGTCCTGAAGATCGTGCAGGCGCTGTTCGAGCGCTCGGGCCGCAGCTCGCTGGTACCGCACTTCCTGAAGGTGGCCGCCATCGGAACCGTTGCCGATATGGTGCCTCTGACCGGGGAGAACCGCATCATCGTCAAACTCGGCCTTTCAGCCCTGTCCGAGACCTACAACGTGGGACTGCAGGCGCTGCTGACGGGAGCCGGGATCGACGGCAGCGTCAACCACATCGATGTCAGCTTCCGTCTGGCGCCCCGCATCAATGCGTTCACCCGGATGGGAGGCGGTCAGGAGATCGTGGACCTGTTCTCGGTCCGGGATCCGGCCGAGGCGGCGGCGATCGTCCAGGACATGAATCGCAAGAACGTGGCGCGCCGGCTCGAGGAGGACCGGATTCTGGCCGAGATCGACGGCCAAGGTGAGCCGTTCGGGGACGTCGAGGCGGGCTTCATCGTGATCGGCGGGCGGGACTGGCATCGTGGCGTCCTGGGGAACGTCGCCTCCCGCATCGTGCAGCGATATCACCGGCCGACCCTGATCCTGTCGCTCGGCGAGCAGGGGGGGCAGGGCTCGGGCCGGAGCATCCCGGGATTCCATCTGCTGAAGGCCCTGGAGCACGCAGCCTCCTACTTCGAACGCTTCGGCGGCCACGCGCAGGCGGTCGGTTGCACCCTGAAGCGGGAGTACTGCAATGCGGAGGGGCTCGAGGAGCTGCGTCGGGTCCTGGGCGAGTACGCGGCGCCGCGCCTCTCGAACGAGATGCTCGAGCCCGAGCTTCTGATCGACTACAACGTGCCCGTCGACATGTTGTCGACGGGCATGTGTTCGGACCTGGAAAGACTGGCGCCCTACGGGGTCGGAAATCCCGTGCCCGTTTTCGCCTCTTCCGATCTGGTGATTGCAGGGGGCCCCTGGATTCTCAAGGACAAACACCTCAAATTCTCGGCCCGGGCCAACGGGACTCCCCTCGATGTGATCTGGTGGCGCAACGGGCAGGTTGCAGCCGGTCTCGGCGTCGGCCAGGCGATCCAGGTGGCCTATACGCTTGGGCGGGAGACCTTTCGCGGTGAGGAGCGCCTGGTCCTGACCGTCAAGGACCTGCGTGCCTGAGGCCCCGGGGGGCCCGCCGCGCGGGTCCGAAGTCCGCGTGAGTGCTCGCTTGGACCTGCCATTCCCTGGCCTCATTGACTGGGGTGAAGTCTGCGCGGCGGGGCCCGAAACCCGCCGGCCCTCGAGTTTTGGATAGAATGGGCGGGACAGACGTGAAATGCTGCGGTCCAATGTTGTCCGATTCCTGTTGACGGCCATACTCCTGATCGGCGTCGTGTCGATCGTGATCAGCATTCGGTCCCGCACCGATCGAATCGAACCGGCCCAACAGCCCGCAGAACTGCTTCCCCCCGAGATCAGCCGCCATTCGACGGGTTTCGAATTCTCCCAACTCAAAGAAGGCCGTGTCGTCTTCAAGGTCTTTGCGAAGACCAGCACCATGACCCAGGGCGGGGAACACCAGCTCGAGGAGGTCCGCCTGGTCGGGCTGGACGAGGAGGGAGCCGTTCGGGATCGGGTCGAGGCCCGGGGCGCGCTCTACCGCATCAACGACCGGCAGATCGAATTCCGCAAGGACGTGCGGATCTTTCTTGCCGACGGGACCGAGATCCGGGCGGACCGGGCCGCCGCCGACCTGGGTACGGAGGTCGTGACCATCCGCGATGCATTTCGGTTCATCCATGGAGAGTTCGAGGGAGCGGGCCGCGGCCTGAGCTATCGTGTTTCCAGCCGGCGCCTGGACGTCGGCGGTGGCCTCGACCTCTCCTTTCCGGCCGGGAACCAGCCCGGCCGCGCTGAAGCGGGCTCGGCCCGGTATGACATGCTGCACGGCCGGCTGGCGCTGCGCAGCGGCGTCCGCATCGGCTCGGGAGTGAAGCGGCTGAGCGCGGAAGAGATCCTTTTCGTGCTCACGCCGCAACACCGGATCGAGTCGGTGCACGCAAGCGGAGAAGCGGCCCTGCGCCTTTCAGAGGAAGAAGAACTGATGGGAGACCGGGTCTGGATCGGCTTCCCCACCGAGGACGGAGAGCCGGGGCGGCTGATTTCGACCGCGGGCGAGGTCGACGGGGCGGAAACGCGGGCCCGTTTCGTACGGACGAGTCCGACGGGCCGCCAGTCCATCGAGGGGAATCGGATCGTCGTACCGTTTCGCGTCCACCAGGAGGGTGGAGACGATGGCGTCACCCTGGAGGAACTCTCCACGAGCGGAGACGTCCTGATCCGTTCGGGAAACCCTGCGTTCGACAGGGGAACGGCCGACCGTAGCCGCACCGAGTTCGATTCGGCCACGGGCGAGCCGACGCGGATGATCCTCAGCGGGGAGGTCCGGCTGCAGGGCCTCTTCGGTGCCTTGACCCCCGACCCGTCCGAGCTGCAGACACTGAGCTGCACCCGGCTGGATGTCCGCATGCAGGGCGCGACCCTGATCGAATCGATGGAGGCGGAAGGTCCCCTCGAGTTGGTCTCCAACGACCGCAAGGCGAAGCGTCGCCTGCGGGCCGACGAGCGACTGACGCTTGCCTACCGCGATGGTCAGCCCAGTCGGCTGACGGCAAGGGGCGCCTGTGAACTGACCGGGGTCGAGGGCTCCGACTCGTCGCGCCTGACCGCTCCTCTCATGGAACTGGAACTGGCCGACCGAAAGCCCCAGCGGGCGACGGCCTCCGGCGGCGTGCGCCTGGAGGCGCTCCAGAACGGGGACACGATCCGGTCGGCGAGTGATGAGCTGGTCGTCCACTATGCGGAGGGAATCGCCCGGGAGGTCGAGCAGAGCGGTTCGTTTACGCTGAATCGTCGGGGGACCGGGGGCGATACGTTGAGTCTTTCGGGGGACCATGCGCGTTACGAAACCGCTACGGGAATGCTGCAGGTGCAGGCGCAGAAACGACCCCGGCTCGAGGTCACGTCGCAAACCGGGAGTCTCAAGACCGAGGCCCGGGTCATCCACCTCGACCGGATCCGGGAGGAGGTCCTGGCCGAAGGCGAGGTCGAGACGACGATCGACACCGCGGGGCGCCCCTCCGTCGTGACTGCCGGGGAAATGCGGGCTTCCCTGGCTGCGGGGCGGATGGAGTTCAGCGGAAACAGACCCCGTCTGGTCCAGGGCTCGAATCTGATCCGCGCCGACGAGCTGCAGATCGAAAGTGAGCCGGGGATCCTCCGGGCGACGGGCAACGTCGACAGCGTCTGGATGGACGAGTCGGGAGAGCAGCCGAAGGAGTTCCGCGTCCGGGCACAGCGGCTGGATCTGGAGTCGCCGGCGCACCATGCGGTCTACCAGGAGGACGTGCGGCTCGATTCGGAAGAACTTCAGCTTCAGGCGCCGCGACTCGAGTTGTTCTTTCTGGCTCCTCCCGAATCAGGCCTCGAGCGGTTGGAGGGAAGCGGTGGAGTCGAGATCGTCGAACGGGGACGGCACTGGCGCGCCGAGCATGCCACCTACCTGCGGAAAACCGATCAAGTGGTGGCGACGAAGTAGCCGAAGTTGACATGTATCTAACGTTATGTCAACGGGTTAAGGGATGCCGGCATTGACCGGTCACAGGGCCGATGCTAGACTGCAGGGCGGCGTGATAGCTCCTCGGGTATGACGATCAAAGAATTTGTTCCGACTCTGGAAGCGCGGAGGCTCACCAAGAGCTATCGCGGTCGCGTGATCGTCAGCGGAGTCGATCTGACGGTTCACTCGGGCGAGATCGTAGGGCTGCTGGGCCCGAACGGCGCGGGCAAGACGACCTCGTTCTACATGATTGTGGGATTGACCGTGCCGGATGCCGGCCAGGTGGTCCTCAACTCCGAGGACATTACCTATCTGCCCATGTACCTGCGGGCCCGCAAGGGTATCAGCTACCTGCCGCAGGAGCCGTCGGCCTTCCGGAAGCTCACCGTGGAAGACAACCTGTATGCCATCGCCGAGGTGCTCGGCATGAGCTCCGGCGCCGCCGACCAGGTTGTCAGCGATCTACTCGAAGAGTTCGGCATTGCCGCCTTGCGCAAGAATCACGCCTATACCCTGTCGGGAGGTGAGCGGCGCCGGCTCGAAATCGCCCGGGCCCTGGTGACGCGGCCGTCTTTCATTTTGCTCGATGAGCCCTTTGCGGGCATCGATCCGCTGGCGGTGCTCGAGATCCAGAAGACCATCGTGCGGCTTCGGGAGCGCCGGATCGGCGTTCTCGATCACCGACCACAATGTGAGAGAGACCCTCCGGATCACAGACCGGGCCTATATAATCAAGGAAGGCGCGATCTTCCGTTCAGGATCGCCGGATCGGCTCTCCTCTGATTTGGAGGTCAGGAAGGTTTATCTGGGCGAGCAGTTCAAACTATACTGAGCGGCAGTGGATGCGCCACGGCGCAAGAACTAGACGGACGCGGAACTGAACGTGAGCAAGAATCATCTTCGACCGGCACTGAATGTCACGCTCTCGCAGCGGCTCGCCATGACGCCGTCTCTGCTGCAGAAGATCGAGCTGCTCACGTTGAATCAGCTCGAGCTGTCCGAGCTCATGACCCAGGAGCTGGTCAAGAATCCGTTCCTGGAAGAGGTGGCGGACGGAGCGGATCCGGAGCCGGCACGGGGCGAGACTCCTGCTGAGGAGCCCGAAAAGGAAAAGGCGGACGAGCCCGGAGAGGATTTCGACTACGAGTACTTCTTTCAGGAGTACCTGAGCACGCCTTACCGCAACCGGGAGTATGAGATTCCCGAAGATCGGCCGACCTTCGAGATGTTCCTCTCGGCGACGACCTCCCTGAGTGACCACCTGATCTGGCAGCTGAACCTGTCCGAATTCACTCCGGAGATCAAGTCCATCGCCGAGTACCTGATTGGGAACATCAACGAGGACGGCTACCTGATGACTTCCGCCGAGGAAGCGGCCGAAAGCCTCGGCATCCCGGTCGAGAGGGTGGAGGAGGCCCTGAGGGCACTGCAGTCTTTCGATCCCCAGGGCGTCGGAGCGAGGGATCTGCAGGAGTGTCTGTTGATCCAGCTCCGGGCGGCGGGCCTCGAAGGGAGCCTCGCCGAGACCCTGATCACGGACTACCTCACGCTGCTGGAGAAGAAGAAGTACAAGGAAATAGCCAAGGCTTTGAGCTGCGAGTTGCGCGATATCGGCCAGGCGCTGGAGGTGATTCGCAGACTGTCCCCCAATCCGGGCCAGCGGTACAACTCCAGGGAACCGGTCTATATCCGGCCCGACGTCTACATCTACAAGGTCAGTGGGGAGTACCAGATCGTCCTCAACGACGAGGGCCTGCCGCAGCTTCGGCTGAACCGGGCCTACCGGCGGTTGCTCCTGAAGGGCGAAGACGTACCCAAGGACACCAAGAGCTTCGTCAAGGAACGGTTTCGCTCGGCGCTGGAACTCATCCGCAGCATCGATCAGCGCCAGCAGACCATCTTTCGAGTCTGCCGGGCGATCATCGAACGCCAGGACGAGTTCCTCGAGAAGGGCCGCCTGTACTTGAAGCCGATGCTGATCAAAGACATCGCGGGTGAACTGGGCGTGCATCCCTCGACGATCTCGCGTGTCGTCGCCAACAAGTACGCCCACACCCCGCAAGGGCTGATCGAGCTGCGGAAATTCTTTACGGTGGGAGTCGAGGGCGCGGACGGCGAGAATGTGTCGACAGTGCACGTAAAGGAGAAGATTCGCAAGATCATCGAGGTCGAAGACAGCCAGAAACCGCTTTCCGACCAGCGCATCTCGAAGCTCCTCAGCCAGCAGGGCATCCAGATCACGCGCCGGACGGTTGCGAAGTACAGGGACCAGATGAGCATTCCGGGGTCCCGGGAGCGCAAGGCCTCGGTGCTTCAGTAGGCCGCCGGCGGTCCGCCGCGGTCGGCGGCTCCGGACGGCTTTCACGCCTCCTTTTTTCACAATGGCTCAAACCAATGCCTACCGGACGGTGCGTCACCTGTTCCAGGCCAAGGCGAAGCCTCTCGAGCTTCGCATCCTGGGCGGTGCCAACGGCCTCGACAATGTGATCACGTCGCCGAGAATCCAGAAGCTCGGCTCTGGGACTGGCCGGCTACACGGAGTATCTGGATGCGGGCCGGGTCCAGTTCATCGGGCGCACCGAGACCCACCTGTTGAAGACCCTGAGCGAAGAGGAGCGCAGGCAGGCGCTGCAGCGTGTTTTCGAACTGTCCATTGCCTGCGTGGTGGTGGCGGGTGGCACGGAACCGCCCCCGGAGACCCTCGAGTTCGCCAGGAAGTACGCCGGTGCCACTGATGCTGACACCGATTCCCAGCGCCCGTGCCATCGACGAGGTGACGGAGTTCCTGGAAGAGCGGCTGGCGCCCTCGACGACGATCCACGGCGTGCTGGTCGACGTCTTCGGGCTGGGCGTGCTGATCTTCGGTCGCTCTGGAATCGGCAAGAGCGAATGCGCCCTCGAGCTGGTGATGCGCGGCCACCGCCTGGTCAGCGACGATCTGGTCACGATCCGGAAGTCGGGCCCGGACCGGCTCATGGGGAGCGGGCCCGAGCAGATGAAGTTCCACATGGAAGTGAGAGGGCTCGGCATCATCAATCTTCGGGACCTCTTCGGAATTTCGGCCGTCATGGCCCAGAAGCAGCTCGATCTGGCCGTCGAACTCGTGCACTGGCGGGAATGGCAGGAAGACGACCGGATCAGCTTCGACGAGCGCCGTTTCGAAATCCTGGATGCCTGGGTTCCCCAAATCGTCGTCCCCGTTGCCTCAGGGCGCAACGTGGCCACGCTGGTCGAGGTAGCGGTGCGCATCCAGCTGCTCAAGAAGCAGGGATATCAGCCGGCGGCGGCGTTCCTTGGGGCCCTGGAACGCCAGCTTCTGGGGGTAGAGGATGACGGAGTCGACTGAGCACGCCGATCCGCGCAAGCAGGTGGTGATCATCACCGGGATGAGCGGGTCCGGAAAGCACACGGCCTTCAAAGCTTTCGAGGACCTGGGCTTCTTCTGCGTCGACAATCTTCCCACGGCGCTGGTGCCGCGCCTGATCGACATGACGATTGCGTCGGGAGGGAAGATCGACAAGCTGGCGGTGGTGGTGGACGCCCGCCTGGGGGAGCGCGTGGAGGACTTCCGGCGTCTGTTTCGCAGGCTGCGCCGGTCCCCCTTCGAATCCCAGGTGGTCTTCTTCGATGCTCCCGACCGGGTCCTCGCCCAGCGCTACAGCGAGACCCGGCGGGTCCACCCGCTGGCCCGCAGTGCCTCGCTGCTGGAGGGATTCCGGGCCGAGCGCGAGGCTCTCAGTGAAGTGCGGGGCATGGCCGACATGGTCATCGATACGGCGGACCTGTCGGTGCACGATCTGCGGCGCCTGATCTACGAGCGCTTTCGCTCCGCCGGAGCCGGGGGGCCGTTCAATCTCTCTCTGGTCAGCTTCGGCTACAAGCGGGGCCTGCCCTACAACTCGGACCTGATCTTCGATGTCCGGTTTCTCCCCAACCCGTACTTCGTGCCCGAGCTCAAGGAAAAGACGGGGAACGACCCCGAGGTGGTTCTCTATCTGGAGCGTTTCCAAGAGTCCCACGAGATCATCAGTCGCATCGCGGACATGCTAGAATACCTGATTCCAAAGTATGCTCGTGAAGGCAAGTCATATTGCACCGTGAGCATCGGGTGTACGGGAGGACAGCACCGCTCGGTGATGATCGCCAACGGGCTCGCCGCCCGGTTGTCCGCGAGAGGCTTCGAAGTCAATCTGATACATCGGGATCTGCATTTGGAATGAACGGACCGGCGCCGGTAGGAGTACTGTTGGTCACCCACGGTCGGCTTGGAGAGGAACTGCTCGAGGCTGCCCGGACCATTGTGGGCGATATTCGGCACATGTCATTTCTGTCGATCGGCTGGAATGACGAAGTCGAGGAGTCGCGGACGAAGATCGCGGAAGCGATTCGGTCCGTGGACTCGGGCCGGGGGGTGATCATTCTGACGGACATGTTTGGTGGAACGCCGTCGAATCTCTCCCTGCCGCTGTTGCGCAAGGATCAAATCGAGATCGTAACGGGTGTCAACCTGCCCATGGTGATAAAGCTGGCAAACCAGGGTGCGGAGGAGTCTCTGGCGGAGCTTGCGCGCAAGGTCCGGGACCAGGGACAACGCCACATTTCGATTGCCAGTGAGCTCTTGGGAGAATGATTCAGACCATCGTCGAGATCGAGAATGAGCTCGGCCTGCATGCCCGGGCGGCGGCCAGGCTGGTGCGGCTGACGTCCCGCTACGAGTCGAGCGTCAAACTGTCTCGCGTTGAATTGGACCAGCATATCGACGCCAAAAGCATCCTTGGAATCCTGCTGCTTGCCGCCCGCAAGGGAACGCGCCTGCGAATCACCTTCGAGGGCACCGATGAGGAGGCAGCGGCCCGGGAGGTCGCCGAGCTGTTCCAGAGCCGATTTGGTGAAGAACGTTGAGTCAGCGAGCGGATGAACCCCTGCGACAATTGAAGGGAACGGGCCTCTCCCCGGGAATCGGCTGTGGTGTTGCCTACCGCGTCGAAGCGGAGCATCCCGCCTTCTATCGGATCCGGATCGGGGCCGAAGAGATCCCGGCGGAACTGGAGCGCTTCCGGTCGGCGGTGGAACGGGCCCGCGCCCAGTACCAGCGCGACAAGAAGAGGCTCGAGGAGAGGCTGGGAAGCGATCACGCCTACATCATCGAGGCCTACCTGCTGATGCTGGAAGACGCCGGCCTCGTCGAAGAAGTGGAACGCAGGATCCGGGGGCATCTGGACAGCGCCGAGAAGGCTGTTCGCCACGTGGCCGATCAGCTGCTGGCCGCGTACGAATCGCTGGAAGACGATTTCTTCAAGGAGCGGGGGTTCGATTTCCAGGAAGTCATCGAACGGCTGTCCTCCAATCTCGTTCCCCTGGGACCGGAAGAGGAGGTCCGGCCTGCAGAAGGACTGATTCTGGTCGGCCCGGACCTGGGACTGGGAGTCCTGGCCCGGTTTCCTCTGGAGCTGGTTCGGGGGCTCGTGGTGGGCCGAGCCGGAGACACCTCCCATCTCGCCATCGTGGCCCGCTCGCTGCAGATCCCCATCGTTTCCGGGTTGAGCGGACTGCGGGAGCAGATTGCGACGGGCGACTACGTGATCGTCGACGGCGGGACCGGACTGGTCGACGTGGGAGTCTCACCGGAATTCATCGACCGGGCGCAACAGCGCGTTGGCGCGGCGGTCTCCGAGATCTCCTGCCCGGCGGACCGGGAGCCCTGTTTCACCCTCGACGGAGAGCGGGTCTACCTCTATGCCAACGCTGAATTCGCGCGGGAAATGGAGCCGGCCCTCAGTCTCGGCGCGGAGGGTATCGGGCTGTTCCGTTCGGAATACGTCTACATGGCTCAGCGGAACGGCCGGCAACCGGGTGAAGAACAGGAGACGGCGCTGTTTCGTGCCGTGGGCGAGACCATGGGAGACCGGCCGGTCGTGATCCGGACCCTGGATCTGGCCAAGCGGAATGGCCTCGGCTTCGTTGCCGGCGAGGAAACGGGGGCCCTCGGATTGCGGGGGATCCGGCTCAGCCTGCGACAGCCGGAGGTGTTCCGGACTCAGGTGAGAGCCATCGTGCGGGCCCGCCAATACGGCGATTTGCGGATCGTCCTGCCCATGGTGACCAGCCCCGACGAGGTGACACAGGGTCGGTCGATGATCCGCGAGGTGGAGGAGGAGCTCGGAGTCCCGCCAGGCCGGGCCATTCCGGTCGGCGTGCTGGTGGAAGTGCCGGCGGCCGTTCTGACGCTCGAGTCGATCGCTCCTCACTGTGACTTCCTGGCGGTCGGGACCAACGACCTGATCCAGTACACATTGGCCGCAGGGAGGCTGAACGAGGAGATCGCCTACCTGTACAATCCCCTGCATCCGGCCATGCTGCAGAGCCTGAAGAGGATCGTGCAGACGGGGGAGGATCTGGGGCTCCCGGTGACGGTCTGCGGAGAAATGGCAGCCCATCCGCTGCACGCGTCGGTGCTGGTCGGTCTCGGGTTCCGGAGGCTGTCGATGACGGCGCTGGCCATCCCGCGGATCAAGGAGACGCTGCGCGGGCGCTCGGCAGGTCAGCTGGAAGCGCAGGTGGCTGAGCTGATCTCGCTCCGTTCTCTGGACGAGATTCAGGCTTTTGTCAGGGAGAATCTGGACGCCGATTTGGGTGCTTTGTCAATGTAGCCGCCTGCCGCCAGAGCAGGCCACGTGGGATGGAAGAGCATGAGCGTGCCGGTCTCTCCAAATCAGTTGACGGTCCTGAGGATGGCCGTCGTTCCGGTTTTGATCCTCCTCATCGTCTACGGTTACACGGGCTGGGCGTTGGTGACCTTCGTTCTGGCCGGTCTGACCGACATGCTGGATGGTCTGATCGCGCGACGCTGGAGTCGGCGAACCCACCTGGGGACCTTCCTCGATCCGATTGCCGACAAGCTGCTGCTGGTCAGCTCCTTTACCATACTGACCTTCGGCTCACTGGAGCTCACGGTTCGGATTCCCCTCTGGCTGACGATTACGGTCATCAGCCGCGATCTCCTGCTGGTCCTGAGTGTGCTGATCTTCAACCTCACCATCGGCCGGCGCGCGTTCCCGCCGTCGATCCTGGGTAAGTGCACAACGGTCAGCCAGTTGCTGCTGGTCATGATGGTGCTGAGCGGAAACTGGCTCGAATTCGTTCTGCCGGGGACGACCGTGGCGGTTTACCTGACTCTGGTGCTGACGGTGGCGTCGGGACTTCACTACATGGCGCAGGGGATGGGTCTGGTGGCGAGGGCATCCGCCGAGTCTCCGGAGTCCTAGCAGGAAGAGAACGGGACAGCCTGCGACCTATGGGACAGACCGAAGATATGGGCTCTCTCGGGCCGCAGCTGGGACTTGTGCGACGGGCGTCGCATGCGTCTCATCCGTCCCGTGGATTCCAGACCGTTCCAACTTGCGCGGGGAGGGGAGAATGCACGACTATTCGAAGCTGACTCTGGCCACGGAAGACGGGATCGCCCTGGCGACCGTCAACCGGCCCGAGGCCCTCAATGCACTCAACGCAGAGGTTCTGGACGAGCTCGAACACCTGTTCGACGAGCTCGCGGCTCTGCGCGACATCTCGGCGGTCATCCTGACAGGCAGCGGCAGCAAGGCCTTCGTGGGCGGCGCCGACATCCGGGAGCTCTCCCGCCTCGACGCTCCGGGGGGAAGGGAATTCGCCCGCCGCGGACAGCGGCTGCTCGCCCATATCGAGGCCTTCGACAAGCCGGTGATCGCGGCGGTCAACGGCTACTGCCTGGGCGGAGGGTGCGAACTGGCCATGGCCTGCCACGTGCGCATCGCGGCGCGCGGCGCGCGCTTCGGCCAGCCCGAAGTGAAGTTGGGCCTCATCCCGGGTTACGGCGGGACGCAGCGCCTTCCCCGCCTGGTGGGGGAGGGGCGGGCCCTGGAGCTGCTGCTCAGCGGGGAGATGATCTCGGCCGAGGAGGCGCTGCGGATCGGACTGGTCAGTCGGGTGGTCGAGGACGCCGAGCTGATTCCGGCGTGCACCGATCTGGCTGCTAGAATCATGAAGAACGGCCCCGTTGCGATTCGAGCCTGTCTCGACGCGGTCCGCTTGGGACGCGGGCTTCCCCTGGACCGGGGTCAGGCGATCGAGGCGGCTTTATTCGGGCTGGTCTGTGGGAGCGAGGACATGAAAGAGGGGACACGGGCCTTCATCGAAAAGCGGGAGGCCGCATTCAAGGGAAGGTGAACGGCTATGGTGAAAGAGTTGGCAGGAGGTCTCGGGGCGGCGGATCTGCGGATCGGTCTGGTGGTCAGCCGCTTCAATTCGACCATTACGGAGAGACTGCTGGAGGCGGCGCTGGATACCTTTCGGCGGGCGGGCGGCGCAGACGAGGCGTTGACGGTTCTGCGCGTTCCCGGCAGCTTCGAGATCCCCACCGCGGCTCGCCGGCTGGCGGAGGTGGGGGGACTGGATGCCATCGTCTGCCTGGGCTGTCTGATTCGAGGCGAGACGCCGCACTTCGACTACCTCTCCCGCGAAGTGACCCGCGGCATCGATGAAGTGACCCTGCATTCCGGCATCCCCGTGACTTACGGGGTACTGACGACGGACACGGTCGAACAGGCCCTCAACCGCAGCGGAATCAAGCACGGTAACAAGGGGGTGGATGCGATGCTGGCGGCGATCGAGATGGCCAATCTGTTCCGGGAGCTGGCGAAACAGTGAGCCGCCGGCGGGGCCGCGAATTCGCCATGCAGATGCTCTTTCAGCAGGAACAGGGCGGGGGCGAGGCAAAAGAGGTCGAAAAGCTGTTCTGGCGCTGCCACCGGGCCACGGCCGAGGCCCGGGTCTTCGCCGGATCCCTGTTCCGTTCCGCCGTCGCTCGACGCGACGAGATCGACGCCCTGATCCGGGAGGCGAGCGAGCACTGGAAGTTCGAGCGGCTCGGAGCCGTGGACCGGAACGTCCTGAGGATGGCCGTGGCGGAGTACCTGAGCGTCGAGACGCCCGCGCCGATAATCATCGACGAAGCCGTGGAGATCGCCCGGAAGTTCGGCGGGGAGAAGTCCCCCGAATTCGTCAACGGCGTTCTCGATCGAATTCTCACGAGCACGAAACGGAGCACGCTATGAATGTGGGAACGGACTTCATTCAACAGCGCTACGAGAAGCTGACGGCGATCCGCGACCTCGGCTTCGACCTGTACCCCCACAAGTTCGACAATGCGGACCCCATCCCCGGAATCGTCAGCCGTTTCGGCGAGCGGACCGCGGAAGAACTGGAAGAAACTCAGCCTCGGGTGCGAACGGCGGGCAGGCTGATGTCGATTCGCGGGCACGGCAAGGCCGGCTTCGGCCATCTGGCCGGGGAAGGCGCCCGTCTTCAGATTTACGTGCGGCAGGACCGGGTGGGGGACCGGCTCTACCAGCTCTACAAGCTCCTCGACCTGGGGGACCAGATCGGTGTGGAAGGAGTCCTGGCGCGGACGCGGACCGGGGAGTTGACCGTCTTCGTCGACAGCCTCTCCTTCCTGGCCAAGGCGCTTCTGCCGCTGCCCGAGAAATGGCACGGACTGGCCGACGTCGAGACCCGGTACCGCCAACGATACCTCGATCTGATCGCCAACCCCGACGTGCGGCCCATCTTCGAGCGCCGCAGCCGGCTCATCTCCGAGATCCGGCGGTTCCTGGAGGAGCGGCGCTATCTCGAAGTCGAAACCCCCATGATGCACCCCATCGCGGGCGGAGCGACGGCCCGCCCCTTCAAGACGTTTCATGAAGCTCTGGGCATCCCGCTCTATCTGCGGATTGCGCCGGAACTGTACCTGAAGCGCCTGGTGGTCGGCGGATTCGACCGGGTTTTCGAGATCAACCGGAACTTCCGCAACGAGGGGATATCGACTCAGCACAACCCCGAGTTCACCATGCTGGAGTTCTATCAGGCGTACAGTGATTATGTGGACTTGATGGACCTGACCGAAGAGCTCCTGCGCCGGGTCGTCCCGGCCGTCACGGGAGGGTTTCAGACGCAGTTCCGGGGTGAGACGATCGATTTCGGACACTACGAACGGTTGACCATGGTGGAGGCGGTGCGACGCTACTGGCCGGACGGGGAGCCACCGTCGGAGCAGGATCTGCACGAGGTCGAAGGAGTGGCCGAGGCGTTGCGGCGCTGCGGCGGGGAGCCCGAGCCGGGAGAGTCCTGGGGGAAGCTCCTGGGGGAGCTCTTCGAGACCGTGGCGGAATCCAAACTGATTCAGCCGACGTTCATCCACGAGTTTCCGGTGGAGCTCTCGCCCCTGGCCAAACGCAAGGATGCCGATCCCCGGTTCGTGGAGCGCTTCGAGTTGTTCGTGGGGGGCCTGGAACTGGCCAATGCGTACAGCGAGCTCAATGATCCGGAAGAACAGCAAGCCCGTTTCGAGGCCCAGCTGACGGAACGGGAGAAAGGGGATATGGAAGCACACGAGATGGATGCGGACTACGTCCGCGCCCTGCGTTACGGAATGCCGCCGACTGCCGGAGAGGGCATCGGCATCGACCGACTGACCATGATCCTCACGAATTCGGACTCCATTCGCGAAGTGATCCTGTTTCCGCATCTGCGCCCGCAGGCGAACCCAGAGTGAAACTCGAGCTATTCGTTGCGCTTCGATACCTGAAGGCTCGCCGCAAGCAGGCCGTGGTCTCCGTGATCTCCCTGATCTCGATCCTCGGTGTGGCGGCGGGAGTGATGGCGCTCGTCATCGCCCTGGCCCTCAACACCGGTTTCCAGGAGGAGTTTCAGCGACGCATCCTGGGGGCGACGTCCCACGTCAATCTGTTGCGGCTGGGCGGCGGTCCGCTGGACGACTACGAGGCCGTCCTGGCCAAGGTCAGCGGAATTCCGGGCGTGATCGAGGTAACGCCGACGATCTACGGGCAGTGCCTGCTGCAGGCGTCCGGCCGTCAGGAGCCGGCGGTCGTCAAGGGTGTGGACAGCGATGCGGCTCCCGATCTCATTCCCCGTCTGCGCGAAGGGGATCTGGCCAAATTCGGGGCGGCGGAAGACGTTCCCTCGCTGATCGTGGGGAAGGATCTGGCCGAAACCCTGGCGATCTCGGCCGGTGAATATGTCCGGGCCCTGGGACTGTCGGGCGAACTGTCCCCCCTCGGCCGAATGCCGCGGCGCCAGAACTTCCGAATCGCCGCCATCTTCGAATCGGGCCTTTGGGACTACGACGCCCACTGGGCCCTCATGCCTCTCAAGGATGCTCAGAAGTTCCTGGGCCTGCGCGAGGACGAAGTCTCGACCCTCGAATTTCGCATCCGAGATCTCTACCAGGCCCCCGAGATCGCCGCCAAGGTCAAGGCGCTGGCGGGACCGGGATATACGACCAGTACCTGGATCGAATTGAACCGGCCCCTGTTTTCGGCCCTGCGGCTGGAAAAGCTGGCCATGTTCGTCGCCATCGGCCTGATCATCCTGGTCGCGGCGCTGAACATCATCGGCACCCTGACCCTCATGGTGATGGAGAAGAGTAGGGACATCGCCATCATCACGGCCATGGGAGGGACCTCCCGGATCCTGACCCGGGTCTTCATTCTGCAGGGTCTGATCATCGGAATCGTCGGCACCGTCCTGGGTGATGTGCTGGGTGTCGTGTCGGCCTGGTATCTCGATACCTACAAGGTCTTCCGGCTGGAGCCCCAGGTCTACGCGATCCCCTACGTTCCCTTCCGCTGGACCGTTCCCGATCTGTTGCTCATCTCGGCCGCTGCACTGCTGATCAGCTTTCTGGCCACCCTCTACCCGGCCCGAGCCGCGGCCCGGCTGGATCCGGTGGAGGCCCTGCGCTATGAGTGATCTCCTGCGGGTCGAGGGACTCTCCAAATCCTTTCTCTCGGGGACGGACTCACTCGAGGTGATCCGTGATCTCTCCCTCGTGCTGCGCCAGGGAGAGATGCTGGCGGTCACGGGCGAGAGCGGATCGGGCAAGAGCACCTTCCTGCACCTGGTGGGCGCCATGGAAAAGGCCGATGCCGGCCGGATCCTGTTCGAAGGGCGCGACTTGGGCGGGTTGAGCGATGCGGAGCTGGCGGAGTTCCGCAACACTTCGATCGGCTTCATCTTCCAGTTCCATCACCTGCTGCCGGAGTTCTCGGCACTGGAGAACGTCATGTTCCCGCTCCTGTTGCGGCGGGTTTCCTTCAGGGAGGCCTCGGCTACGGCAACCTCTCTGCTCGAAGAGATGGGGCTCGGCGGGCGACTGGGGCACCAGCCCGGCGAACTCTCGGGCGGCGAGCAGCAGAGGGTGGCCATCGCCCGGGCACTGGCCGGCCGGCCGCGCCTTTTGCTGGCCGACGAACCGACGGGGAATCTGGATGAACGGACTTCTGAAGCCATCCACGAGGTGCTGGTCCGGATCCACGAACACTATGGCCTGACCTCCATCATCGTGACTCACAATCCCGGGCTCGCCCGGCTGTGTGCGGTCTCCATGAGAATGGAGAATGGTCGGCTCCATCAGATAGACTTGCAGACAGATCGAGACGACCGCAATGGGCGTTAGGAGACCGGCGTACAAGCCCCCTCTGGAGCGATTTTTCGCGCTACTGCGCTCATTTGCGGTCAGTCGATCAATTCTGTTTTAATAAAGGTCCGAAGCAATCAGATTCAGCCGATGTTCGAGCGATACACGGAGAAGGCAAGACGGGTTATCTTCTTTGCCCGTTACGAGGCGAGCCAACTAGGGTCGAGGTCTATTGAGACCGAACACATCCTGCTGGGCCTCCTGCGTGAAGACAAGCAGTTGGCCGGGCGGTTCTTCCAGCGGGCCCAGGCGACGCTCGATTCCATTCGCAAGGAGGTCGAGGGGCGCACCCAGAAGCGGGAGAAAGTGTCGACGTCCGTCGAACTCCCCCTCAGCGACCAGTCGAAGCGGGTCCTGACCTATGCCAGCGAAGAGGCGGACCGACTGCTCAACAACTACATCGGCACCGAACATATCCTGCTGGGTCTGCTGCGGGCCGAGGACTCCCTGGCGGCCGACATCCTGCAGCAGCGTGGTCTGCGCCTGAGTCGGGTTCGCGAGGAACTGGCCGGCGCCGCCCCCGAGAAACCTACCACCAAGACCAAGGAGAGCCTCGTCCTGACGGAGTTCAGCCGCGACCTGACGGAGGCGGCCATGAACGGCTCCCTCGATCCCCTGATCGGACGGGAGGCCGAGCTCGAGCGCGTGATTCAGATCCTGTGCCGTCGCACCAAGAACAACCCGGTCCTGATCGGTGAGCCGGGCGTGGGGAAGACGGCCATCGTGGAGGGACTGGCGCAGCGGATCGTCAACGGCCAGGTGCCCTCGATGCTGGGCGACAAGCGGATCCTGGCGCTGGATATCTCGTTGATCGTGGCGGGCACCAAATACCGCGGCCAGTTCGAGGAACGGCTCAAGGCGATCATGAAAGAGCTGGCCGAGAACCCCAATTTCATCGTCTTCGTCGACGAGCTGCACACCCTGGTCGGGGCCGGATCTGCCGAAGGCTCTCTCGATGCCGCCAACATCCTCAAGCCGGCTCTGTCGCGTGGCGAGATCCAGTGCGTGGGAGCGACGACCCCGTACGAGTACCGTCGATCCATCGAAAAGGACCGGGCACTGGAACGGCGCTTTCAGACGATCAAGGTCAGTCCTCCGTCCGAACAGGAAACGATCGAGATCATCCGGGGGATCAAGGAGCGCTACGAGGCGTTCCACCAGGTCAGCTACGCCGACGAGGCGATCCTGGCCGCGGTCTATCAGTCGAGCCGCTACATTCCGGACCGGTTCCTGCCCGACAAGGCCATCGACGTTCTGGACGAAGCCGGAGCTCGCGTCAAGCTCGACAACACCTCCTTGCCGAAGGAGGTCGCCGAGGTCCAGAACCGGATCAAGGGAATCGTGCGCGAGATGGATCTGGCGATCACGGCCAAGGATTTCGAGCGGGCGGCGGAACTCAAGGAGCAGGAGCAGGCCGAACAGGAGAGCCTGAAGACGCGCCAGGAGACCTGGAAGTCCCGCAAGCAGGAGGTTCCGATCGTCGGCAAGAGCCAGGTCGAGCTGGTCATTTCCCGCTGGACGGGGATCCCGGTGGAGTCGCTGCAGGAAGAGGAAATGCAGAAGCTCCTGCGCATGGAGGAGTACATCCACCAGCGGATCGTGAGCCAGCACAAGGCGGTCTCGGCGTTGGCTCGCGCGATCCGGAGAAGCCGCGCCGGCATGAAGTCTCCGAACCGCCCGGTCGGGTCCTTTCTGTTCCTGGGGCCCACCGGCGTCGGGAAGACCGAACTGGCCAAGTCGCTGGCGGATTTTCTGTTCGGAAGCGAGAAGGCGCTGGTTCGATTCGACATGTCGGAATACATGGAGAAGCATTCGGTCTCGAAGCTGATCGGCTCTCCTCCCGGCTATGTCGGTCACGAGGAAGGTGGCCAGCTGACCGAGAAGATCCGGCGCAATCCCTATTCGGTCGTGCTGCTGGACGAAATCGAGAAAGCGCATCAGGACCTCTACAACCTGTTGCTGCAGGTGTTCGAAGACGGTCAGCTGACCGATTCCCACGGGAATACCATCGATTTCAAGAACACGATCATCATCATGACCTCCAATATCGGGGCGCGGCATCTGGTGAGCAAGTCCAGTCTGGGGTTCACGGCCGATGTGGAGCACACGAAGCTCAAGGCCGAAGAGGCCATCCTGGGAGAGGTCAAGCGAGTCTTCAATCCCGAGTTCCTGAACCGGCTGGACGAGATCATCATCTTCGACTCTCTGAGCGAGGAAGATCTGCGGGAGATCGTGGATCTGCTGCTGATCCAGGTCAACCATAATCTGGAATCCAAGCGGGTCCGGATCCAGCTCACCGAGGACGCGAAGAAATGGATCATCGACGTCACCTGTAGCGACCGTTCCTACGGGGCGCGGCCGTTGCGCAGAGCCATCCAGAAGTACATCGAGGACCCGGTATCCGAGCTGATCATTCAGGGAAAATTGAAAGACAACGAGACTCTGACCGTCTATTGGAAAGAAGACGCGCTTTATTATCGGAACGATGGGTCACAGGTAGAAGGAGCTCTTTTTTCTTACGACGTAGTCTGAGTGTCTGCAGAGCGGTGAGTCCGTAAGTCCCTTTTTTCTCCCAGACCTTGCAATTGTGCAAGCGCATTATTTTAATGGGGGCTTTGCCTTTTCAGGTTTCTGCGGGGGACGATGCCGTTGAGCGAAGAGGTCCGGAACCGGTACAGCGAAGGATGAGGCGACAGACGATGCGATGTTCGATCAGCGGCGGCGAGCGGGTGGGACGGCGAAGGACCGTTCTTCTGTTAATCCTCCTCGCATGGGCGGGTCAGACTCTATTTGCAGCGCAGGCGCAGGCGCAGGCGGACGAGCCGCCCCAGCGGATCGAGGAGATCCGCATCGTCGGGAACCGGCGAATCCCGGAGAGCTCCATCCTGTTCTACATTCAGTCCAAAGAAAACGATCCCTATAACGAACAGCAGATCCTGCGCGACTTCCGGAATCTGTTGAACACCGATTTCTTCTCAGACGCCCGCGTTCTGCTGGAAAAGGGAGACACGGGATACATCGTCATCTTCGAGGTCACGGAACGGCCTCTGGTCCGGGACATCGTCTACGAGGGCATGAAGTCCTTCAAGGAATCGGATGTGCTGGAAAAGTTCCGCGACATGAAGGTCGGCCTCAGCCGGGACTCGGCCTTCGATCCCGCCAAGCTGCCCAAGGCCCGACAGGCTCTGCGGCTGCTGCTGGAGATGAACGGACGGCCGCTGGGCACGGTGGAGACGGACGTCGAGCCAATCAGTTCCGTGTCGGTGAAGCTGGTGTTCCGGATCGACGAGGGGCCCAAGGTCCGCATCGGCAAGATCTCGTTCGAGGGCAACACGGTCCTTTCCGACGGCGAACTCCGCGACGCGCTCCAACTCGACAAGGAGCGGGGCCCGGTCACGATGTTCAAGGGCTACGACAAGTACATCCCGGACAAGCTGGAGTACGACCTCTACACGAATCTGCTCGCGAAGTACCGCGAGCGGGGGTACATGATGGCCAAGGCCGGAACCCCCAAGGTGGAGATCGTGGAAGGTCCGCGCGGCCTCCTCTGGGGTTTCCGCAAGACCAAGCAGCAGTACTACATCACCGTACCCATCGAAGAGGGGGATCAGTACCGGGTCGGGAAGTTCGAGGTCGACGGCGTCCAGACCTTCAGTCAGGACGTGGTCAAGGCGGGATTCGGAGCCAGGGAAGGCGAGGTCCTGAATTACACCAAGATGAAGGACTCCGTCGACAAGCTGAAGGAGCTCTACTCGACGCTCGGCTTCCTGGACATGGATGCGCGCCCGGAAATCAATCCCCACCCCGACACGAAGACGGTGGACATCACCATCAACGTGACCGAGGGCAAGCGCTACATCGTCAACCAGATCAACTTCTCCGGCAACACGAAGACCCGGGACAAGGTGCTGCGTCGCGAATTCATCCTGCAGGAGAAGCAGGACTTCAACGGCGACTACCTGAAGTACTCCATCCGTCGCCTCAACCAGCTCGGTTTCTTCGACAAGATCGAGGAGAAGGACTACGACGTCATCAAGCGGCCCCAGGAGGGCGAGGTGGACGTCCTGGTCAAGGTCAAGGAGCGCAGCCAGCAGTCCATCGGCGTGACCGGCGGAGTCAGCGGGATCAGCGGAGGTTTCTTCGGGGTCAACTACTCGACCAACAACTTTCGCGGCCGGGGCGACCGGATCGACGTGCAGCTGCTGGCCGGGACCCGTTCCTCCAACTACACGTTCTCCTACACCCAGCCCTATTTTCTGGACACGCGGCTGGCCATGGGCTTCTCCGTTTTCAATCAGAGATACCGCATCGACACCTACTCGCTGTTTTACGGCCTGGTGTCGCCGGAGAACAATCTGACCCTGTACAGCCAGACCAGTACCGGGGCCACGGTGACGGGGACGTACCCGCTGGCCCGATGGCTGCGGGCCGGGCTCAGCTATTCGCTGCAGAACATCAAGATCGGGGACGTCAGCAGCGTCTACGGCGATTTGGCCTCGAACCAGCTGATCTACTTCGCGCCAGGAGGCGATCTCGCCTCCGCCGACAATGGCCTGTTGCGCAGCGAGGTCACACCCAGTCTGGTCTACAATTCGAAGAACGCCTTCTTTACGGCTACCGAGGGGTCGCAGCTGAGCATCGAGGTGCCCATTGCGGGTGGGTTCTTCGGCGGTGATTTCAACCTGATCCGTCCCTTCGTGGAGTACCAGTTCTTCCGCCCGGACCGCTTCCTGTCGCATGGGCGGAACAGCTTTGCCTTCCGGGCGCGCTTCACCCACATCATTCCGTTCGGTACGACGGGGAACGGCCAGCCCATGGCGCCGCCTTTCTTCGAGCGTCTCTTTACGGGCGGTGAGTTCTCTCTCCGGGGTTTCGATATTCGGTCCGTCAGCCCCTGGGCTTTCACGCGATCGCCGGGGCTGGACGGGGCGGGCAACCCGATTCTCGACCCCAGGACCGGCATGCCCCTGATCACGGAGCAGCTGATCCCCGTGGGTGGGGACACGGCCGCTCTGTTCACCGGAGAGTACCGGATGCCGCTGATCGGGCCGTTGCAGGCGTCGGCCTTCGCGGACGTGGGGACGTCGACGATCCTGCGCAAGGGCAACCTGAACCTGTTCGGCGCGAACACGGCCATCCAGTTGCTCGACCGGACGAACGACGTCTGGCGGATGTCGACCGGTATCGAGCTGTTGTTCAACCTGCCGGTCATCAACCAGCCGTTCCGGCTGATTTTTGCCTATAATCCACTGCGACTGAATACGAACGTGGTCTACAACGGGATCCCGCTTCCGCTGCGGGAGCCGACCACGAACGTCAAATTTACGGTCGGTTATAATTTCTAGTTTGGTACATTCGAAGGAGCCGAGGAGACCCATGGGAAATCGAGGTCGTTTGTATGCAGTTCTGGGGGCATTGTTCGCCGTGGCGGGTATCGGCCTGGCCTTCGGCCAGGGGAGCCGCATCGCCTTCGTCAACAGCCAGGAAATCCTTTATCAGACCGATCAGGGAAAGGAAGGCCTGGCTGAGCTCGAACAGTACATGAATCAGCAGCGACAGCAGTTCGATGCGCGGAACAAGGAATTGACCGATCTGCAGCAGGATTATCAGTTCAAGCGCGGATCGCTGAGCGCCGAGGCTGCCGCCAAAATGGAGAGCGAGATCCAGCAGAAGCAGGTGGCATTGAAGCGGTTCCAGGAGGATATCCAGGCCGACCTGAATCAACGGCAGGATCGCCTCATCCAGCAGATCAGTCAGAAGGTGCAGCAGGTCATCGAGGAGTATGCCAAGGAGCAGTCCTTCGACGCGATCTTCATGCGCGATCAGAACCAGGCCTGGGTCTCGCCGAACCTCGACGTGACGCCGGACATCATCACACGCTACAACCAGAAGTTCCCCGGCAAGGCGACGACGCCGGCGGCCGCGCCGCAACAGGGCGCGCAGCAGCCGGGCCAGTGAGAACGCACCAGCCGGGTGCACGGAGATCACTCGATAAGGGCCCGGAGCCGTGGGGCGGCACACCCCGGCAACGGGTTGGGGGATGGAACATGAGATATGGCTTGGCAATCCTGTTGGCAACACTGATCAACGGCGGCGCCTTGCTGGCAGGGCCCGCACAATCGCCGGCCGCCCAGCCGGCTTCCGCAAACGCCGGGCAGGCAGGGACCAAAATCGCTTTCGTCAATACCTCCGCCGTTCTGCAGGGAACTGCGGAAGGTCGCACGGAGCTGGCCAAACTGCAGGAATACATCGACACCCGCCAGAAGGCCATCGATGACGAGCAAAGCAAGCTCGACGAGCTCCAGAAGCAGTACGCCAGCCAGTCCCGCATGCTGAATCCCGACACGGCAGCGGAGATGCAGCAGACGATCACGGACAAGGATCGCAGTCTGCGCCGGATGCGGGAAGACAACGATATGGAAGTGAACCGTCGCCGGACGGAACTGCTCGCCAAGATGAGTCAGAAGATTCAAACCGTCATTGCCGAGTATGCCGAGAGCAATGGCTTGGGGGCGGTCTTCCTGGACAGTCCGACGATGCCCTACTTTGCTCCGAACCTGGATATTACGGAGCAGATCATTCAGCGCTACGACCAGAAGCATCCGGCACCGGCGTCCGGATCGGCTGCGCCGGCATCGGCGAACCCTCCTCAGCAGTAGGAGGTGCATTCTCACGAGACGGCCGTCGGGCGAAGGCGCGGCGGCCGCTTGCCTTCCTTTTCCAGCCTAGTGTTTAATGGCGGTTCAGATGCCCGCGCTGGGGCGGGGGAAATCGTGTTCGAAGGCGTCTGTCTGCGGAAATCCGGCGCCAGCTCACAAACGGGGAACTGAGAAATGGAGAGAGCCGACCAGGTTTTGAACATTCAGGAGATCCTCAAGCATCTCCCGCACCGCTACCCCTTTCTGCTCATCGACCGCATCGTGGCCTACGAGGAGAAACAGCGGATCGTGGCGTTGAAGAACGTGACCATCAATGAGCCCTTCTTCCAGGGTCACTTTCCCGGGGTACCGATCATGCCGGGCGTGCTCATCGTCGAGGCCATGGCCCAGGCCGGTGGTGTCCTGGTCTTCATGACCCAGCCGAACCGGGAGGAGAAGCTGGTCTACTTCATCGGCATCGAGTCCGCGCGATTTCGCAAGCCGGTCCGTCCCGGCGACCAGCTGCGGCTCGAGATGGTGGTCGACCGGATCAAGTCGCGGGTGGGGAAGCTGACCGGCAAGGCCTATGTCGATGATGCCGTGGTGGCCGAGGCGTCCATCATGTTCTCCCTGGTGGACCGGGATGATGCGATTTCTTCCTGAGACGCCGGTGTCATGTCCGAGGCTTTGACTCCACAGATCCATCCGACGGCAATCGTGTCGCGCGGCGCAGAACTGGCGGCCGGGGTGGTGATCGGACCCTACACGGTCATCGGGGAGCGGGTCCGGATCGGCGAGAACAGCGTCGTCGGTCCGTCGTGTCTGCTCGAGGGACCCACCACGATCGGCCGGGACAACCGGATTTACGGGCACGCCGCCATCGGGACCGACCCCCAGGATCTGAAGTTCCAGGGGGAGGAAACCTTTCTCGAGATCGGCGACGCCAACCGCATCCGTGAGTTCGTCACCATCAACCGGGGCACCGGGGCGGCTACTTCGTACACGCGCATCGGAAGCCGGAACCTGCTCATGACCGGCGTCCACGTCGCCCATGACTGCCGCGTCGGGGACGATGCGATTCTGGCCAACGCGGCCACCCTCGCCGGCCATGTGCTGGTGGGCGACCGGGCCACGGTGGGGGCCTTCAGCGGGATCCACCAGTTCTGTCGGGTGGGGATGCATGCCTTCATCGGAGGCTACAGTGTCATCACCCAGGACGCGCTCCCTTTCATGAAGACCGTGGGTGCCCGGGGTGAGGCGCGCAGCTACGGCCCCAACACGATCGGGCTGGAGCGACTCGGATTCTCCAGCGAGCGCCAGCGGGCTCTCAAGGAAGCCTTTCGGACGCTGTTTCACAGGGGTCTGAAGCTGAAGGAGGCCATCGAGCAGATTCGGGCGTCGGATGCCCTGACCCCCGATGTGGAGGAACTGGTCCGCTTCGTCGAGTCGTCCGAGCGGGGGGTCATCCGCTGAGCCATGGAAGTGACCTCCGATGTCCGCAGGCTGGGACTGATTGCCGGAAACGGACCGCTGCCGTTGCAGGTCCTGCGGGAGGCGGGTCGCCGGGGAATCCCGGTCACGGTGGCGGCCATCCTCGAGGAAACCGATGCGGCAGTCGAGGAGGAGGCCCGCCGCAGCGAATCCCCCGTCTCCATCCACTGGATGGGTGTCGGCCAACTGGGACGTCTGCTCAAGGCTTTCAAGAGCGAGGGGGTCGACAAGGGTCTGATGGTCGGCCAGGTCCGGCACGTGCGGATCTTCGCTCCGGGCTCCCGGTCACCCCTCGACCACCTCAAACAGCTGCCCGATCTCCGCATGATTCGACTGCTGGCCTCCCTGCGCCGGAAGAACACGGGGTCCCTCATCGAAGCCGTGATCGGAGTGCTGGAGGAAGAGGGGATCGAACTGATCGATTCGACCCTGTTCTTGCGCGATCTGTTGGCGGTCGAAGGGCTCATGACCCGGCGCGCGCCTACCCGCGACGAAGAGCTCGATTTTGCCTACGGACGGGGCATTGCCCGGGAGATTGCGCGATTGGATCTGGGGCAGTCCATCGTCGTCAAGGAACAGGCGGTCGTGGCCGTAGAGGCGATGGAAGGAACGGATGAGACGATCCGGCGGGCGTCCCGGCTGGTCGGCGGCGAGCCGCTGACGGTCATCAAAGTCAGTCGTCCCAATCAGGACATGCGCTATGACGTGCCTGTCGTGGGGCCCCGCACGCTGGAGGTCTGTGAGAGCTGCCGAGTCACGGCGCTGGCCCTGGACGCGGGTCGCACGCTGATGATCGACAAACCGGAGTTTCTGGCGCGAGCCGACGCGCTGCAGATGAGCGTCGTGGGCTTTGGCGAGCAAGAGCAGAAGGCAGGCCGGACATGGGAATGAGGGTCGGTGTCGTTGGAGTGGGTTCGCTGGGTCGGCATCATGCCAGGGTCCTGGCCGGCCTCGAGGGAGTGGACCTGGTCGGTGTGGCAGACATCCGTCCCGAGCGGGCGCGGGCCGTCGCGGCCGAATACGGATGCCGAGAGTGGACCGACTACCGGGATCTTCTGGGGGAGGTCGAGGCGGTCAGCCTCGCCGTGCCCACGGAGGCGCACGTGGCCATCGGTGTCGACGTCCTGGAGAGGGGCCTTCACCTGCTGGTCGAAAAGCCGATCGCCGCGAGCCTGGAAGGCGCGGATCGTCTGATCGAGGCGGCCGGCCGCGGATCGCGGATTCTGCACGTGGGACATGTGGAACGCTTCAACCCGGTCTTGCAGGCCGTGCTCCCGCACGTGCGGCGCCCCCAGTTCTTCGAAGCCCACCGGCTGGGTGTCTTCGTCCCCCGCAGCCTGGACGTTGACGTCGTCCTCGATCTGATGATCCACGATCTCGACCTGGTGCTCTGGCTGACGGGTCGCGCCGTGCGGGATATTCGAGCCGTCGGCATTCCCGTTCTGACTCCCCGTGTGGACATCGCCAACGCTCGCCTGGAACTGGACGACGGTTGCGTGGCGAACCTGACCGCCAGCCGGGTCAGCCGGGAGCGGGTGCGCAAACTGCGTTTCTTCCAGCCCCACGATTATGTTTCGCTCGATTTTCACGGCAAGACGCTCGAGATGTACAGCCTGGAGGAGCGGGACGGGGCCCGGGTCATCCTCGAACGGACTCCGGAGGTGACGGCCGTGGAACCCCTGGAAGCCGAGTTGCGGGCTTTCGTAGCGGCTGTTTCCGGCGGCGAAGCTCCCTGCTCGTGTACCGGCGAGGGCGGGCGGGAGGCATTGGCGCTGGCCCTCCAGGTGGTCGAGCTCTCGAAGCGCGCCGCGGGGTAGTCCGGGCTGCCCGCCTGGATCAAGGTCTCCGCAGGCGGAAGTAGAGCACTCCCAGGGCGGTGATGACCAGAGCTCCCAGGGTGTGTGAGAAGACGATGTGCTGCCAGTTCGTGTACGGACAATGCAGCCGCCAGGCCGCTTCGGCCGCCAGGCCCCCGGCCAGTCCGGCCAGCAGACCGATTCGGATCGGACGGGCGAACAGTCCGGCGCGCACCAGCCAGACGAACCCTCCCAGCAGCGGCAGGCCCAGCAACAGCACGAATGAGAAACAGACGAGCCCCGCCCGAAGCGGATGGTCGGCGGGACTGTTGAAGTGCAGATGTTCGGTCCAGGCGACGGCAAAGATGTGGGTCACCAGAGCGGCCAGGATGGCGCCTGTCAGCGCTCCCTGGGGGGCAGGGAGCCCGGGAAGATGCTGCGGTACAGATAGACGGCCAGAGCGGCGACGGCGAGACCCTGCAGAGCGGGGACGAGCCAGGTCCCGAGCGGGCCGAGGGCCTCATGATCCGCCCTCAGACCGAAGACGGACAGGACGGCGAGCGCCAGCAGCAGCCAGAGCCCGGCCACGGGGAGGACCCGACGCCAGAAAGGCCTCAGCGGCCGGACCGGACGCAGATCGCCCGCGATGTCCTCTTTCAGTCGTTCCAGCAGCCTGTCTTCCATTACGCGTCCTGCATTCTACGTTGTCTTCTTTGTTGCGAGGAGCTCACTGGTTACGCCGAGCCGTTCGAGCTCGGCCTGCACGGCCCGGGAGGCCCGAAAGGCGCGGAGTTTGGCCGTGCCGCTGCGGATGCCCAGAATTCCCGCGATTTCGGGAAAGGTGAAGCCATGCACTTCATGCAGCAGGAAGGCCTCAGCCTGCTCGGGCGTCAAAACGCGCAGGGCCCGCTCGAGCAGCTGTCGGTCGGCGATCTGCGAGGACGGCGAAGCGCTCTTCTCCGTTGCCGCGTGGTCCAGGGGAAGCTCCCGGCCCGTCTTTCTGTAGCGAGTGCGCTGATCCATGAGCAGCACATTTCGGGCGACTCCGTACAGCCAGGCGCGGGCCGATCTGCCGGGAAGAAAGGTCTGCCGGGAACGATGCACCTGCAGAAATGTCTGCTGCAGGAGGTCCTCGGCCCGTGCGGGATCGCCCACGCGCCACCGCAGGTAGCGCAGCAGCGGCTCTTTCAGGCCCCGGTAGAGCTGCTCGAAGGCCTGCCAGTCGCCGCCCTGGTACTGGACCATCAATGAGTCCAGTGCGGTGTCGTCGCCGGATTCGTCAGGTTTCATGGCGCCGGGCGGCTCCTCGGTTGCGGTCTCGATGGATTCTCCCAATATTAGGGGCACGGCGGCCCAACCTCAAGGAGCCTCGAGGTGAAAAGCGACACCCGAGAGCTCTAAACTAGAGAGATCGTGCGGGTGATCAGTAGCAGTCCGGGTCGCAACCGAAATGTCGTGTGCTGTGTGGCAATGCTGCTGTCGGGCCTCGTTCTGGCCGGGATACCGGGCTGTCGAAAGGCTCGCCAGATCACCGCGAAGCCTCCCGGAGCCGTCGCGGTGGAGCGCCGCGAACCCAGGATCCGGGTGCTGCTGCGCAGCGGATTCGAGCGCTGCGAGGTGCTCGGTGAGCAGCGTGCCGACCGTCTTCGCCTGAATGTCGCCTTTGGGGAAGTGACCCTGACGGCGCTGCGCGGAGACGCGGAGGAGCAGATCGGTCATGGCACCGGCTTCCGTCTGATCCCCGAACACGAGTGGCTTTACGTGGACCGGACGCCGTACCGGGGCGTCATCGACGTCTTCATCAACCCCCTTGGCGAGGCGGTCATCGTGAACGACCTCTCACTGGAGGACTATCTGCGGAGCGTCGTTCCGGCGGAGCTCGGGCCCCGGCAATACCCGGAGATCGAAGCGTTGAAAGCGCAGAGCGTGGCCGCCCGGACCTTTGCCGTGTCGGGTCTGGGAGCGAATGCGGATCGGGGGTTCGACGTTTTCGACGACGTGCGGTCCCAGGTCTATCACGGCGTCGTCAGCGAACAGCCGCTTTCCGACCGGGCCGTCGGAGAGACGCACGGACTGGTGGCGACCTATCAGGGTCGACCCATCGTGTCCCTGTATTGCTCGACTTGTGGGGGACTGACGGAGAGCTTCGATTCGGTCTTCAAGGGCAGCCCCATCGCCTATCTGAAGGGGGGTGCCCGCTGCCAGGACGAGGAAAGCCCCTATCATGCCTGGGACGAATGGATCGACCTGCGCGAGCGGACCTCCGCCCTCGAGCGAATTGCCGGCGTCGGACGTCTGACCGGCCTGAAGACGCTGGAGACGAGTCCGAACGGTCGCGTCGTGACCATGCGGTTCAGCGGCGAGCGTGGCGAGAAGGTGCTGCGGGGCAACGACATCCGTTTTGCCCTGGGACTGCGCAGCAACTGGATCACTTCAATGGAGCCGCACAAGGACTCCGACGGATTCATCGGGAAGATCCACGTCCGGGGCCGGGGCTGGGGGCACGGAGTGGGCCTTTGCCAGATCGGGGCCGTGGAGCTGGCCCAGCACGGGAAGTCCTTCCAGGACATCCTGACGCACTATTACAGCGGCATCCAGCTCGTGCCCTGGTACTCAGAATAGGAACCCAAGTCCCGGGGTCCCGGGTCCCAATCACGTTCGCAGTGCCCCTTGGGAGCCGGTCCCTTTGGGCCGGGCGCCTTACGTGCGGCCCCAGGGCCGCCGGTTGTGTTACCTTCGTCCCGTCGATGTCATCGGAACTGCCGCTGCTGATCGTCATTCTCGGCCCGACCGCTTCGGGGAAGAGTACGCTGGCATTGCGCGTGGCTCCCGAGCTGGGGGGCGAGATCGTCAACTGTGACTCCATGCAGATGGTGCGGCATCTGGAGATCGGAACGGCCAAGCCCTCCCTCGAGGAACGGCATCGCGTCCCGCATCATCTGTTCGACCTCGTCGGGCCGGACGAGTACTTCAGTGCGGGCACCTACATGCAGGAGGCCCGGCGCCTCTGTCGCGAAATCGCCGCGCGCGGTCGGACTCCCCTGGTGGTGGGCGGGACCGGCCTGTACCTGCGTGTGCTGCTGGAAGGGATCTTCTCCGGTCCGGGCCGGTCGGAAGATGTGCGCCGCCGTCTCGACCGGATCGTCCTTCGTCGGGGTTCTCCTGTCCTTCACCGAATTCTGGCCCGTCGCGATCCCCTGGCGGCCGCCGCGATCGAGCCCGGCGACCGGGTCCGGGTGGTGCGGGCACTGGAAGTGCTGTTGCTCACAGGGCGGCAGATGAGCCGGCTGCAGCCCGAGGTCCGACCCCTGGAGGGATTCCGGATCGTAAAGGTGGGACTCGAGGTTCCGCGTCCCGAGCTCTATGGTAGAATCAACCTCCGCGTCAACCGGATGTTCGCCGGCGGTCTGTTGGAGGAAGTGGCTCATCTGCTGGATTTGGGATATGCGCCGTCGGCCAAGGCCTTCGAGGCCCTGGGTTACCGGCATGCGGTCGCCGTCGTACGTGGCGAGATGTCGCTGGAAAGGGCGATCGAGTTGACGCAACGGGATACGAGGCGCTACGCCAAGCGCCAGCTCACCTGGTTTCGCAGGGAAAAGAACGTGAGGTGGCTGCATGTGGCCGGGGATGACCCGTCCGCCCGCGAACAGTTCCTGTCCCTCCTCGATGAAGTGAGGTCCGCCGATGGAGTTCGAACCGGTCATCGGTCTTGAAGTGCATGCCCAGCTGCTGACCCGCAGCAAGATCTTCTGCAGTTGCAGCACCGAATTCGGTGCTCCCCCGAATTCCGCCACTTGTCCGGTCTGTCTCGGCCTGCCCGGCGCCCTGCCGGTGTTGAACCGCGAAGTGGTCGCCATGGCGGTTCGGACGGGTCTGGCCCTGGGGTGTCGAATCAACCAGCACTCTTTGTTCGCCCGCAAGAACTATTTCTACCCGGATTTGCCCAAGGGCTATCAGATCTCCCAGTACGATCAGCCCCTGGCCTCGGCGGGCAGTGTCGAGATCGCGATGCCTTCCGAGGGGCCCGAGGGTTCCGGGGAGCCGGCCGGAAAGCGATGCTTCCGCATCAACCGGATTCACCTGGAGGACGATGCCGGCAAGTCGATTCACGATCAGGGCGGCAAGACGCAGGTCAATCTGAATCGGACCGGGACCCCCCTCATCGAAATCGTCACGGAAGCGGACTTCCGCTCCTCCTCGGAGGCGTACGAGTTCTTGAGCGCCTTGAGGCGGGTGCTGCTCTATCTGGGAGTGTGCGACGGGAACATGGAGGAGGGCAGTCTGCGCTGCGACGCCAATGTCTCGATCCGACCCGTCGGAACCGAGCCCTTCGGGACCAAGACCGAAATCAAGAACCTCAACTCGTTTCGGTTCCTCCGGCGTGCCCTGGATTATGAAATCGAGCGCCAGAGGGCGGTCCTGCTCGAGGGAGGGCGCATCGTCCAGGAGACCCGGCTCTGGGACGAACAGACGCAGGCGACCGAGGCGATGCGCAGCAAGGAGGAAGCTCACGACTATCGCTATTTTCCGGAGCCCGACCTGCTGCCGCTGGTGGTCTCGGACGAGTGGCTCGAAGAACTCCGGACCGGCATTCCCGAACTTCCGGATGCTCGTCAGGCGCGGCTCCTTTCCCAGTATGGGCTGGACGCGGATCTGGCGGCGATGCTCACCCAGACGCGCGCCTTCGCCGACTACTTCGAAGCGGCGGCCGGGGCCTCGCAACCCGTGAAGGTGGCCAACTGGATGGTCGGTGACCTCACCCGTGACCTCAAGCGCGCCGGCCGGGAGATCGCGGATTGTCCCGTGTCCCCGGCCCACCTGGCCGAGTTGGTGGAGCTCATCGAAGCGGGAGCCATCAGCGGAAAGACGGCCAAGGACGTCTTCAGCCAGATGTTCGAATCCGGGGAGGCTGCTGCCGCCATCGTGGAGCGACAGGGTCTGCGCCAGATCAGCAGTGAAGGGGAGCTCGAGCGCGTCGTGGACCGGATACTCGAATCCAACCCCGACAAGGTTGCCCAGTTTCGTGGAGGCAAGGAGGGGTTGATCGGCTTCTTCGTCGGACAGGTGATGCGCGAGACGAAGGGGCAGGCCAACCCGAAGCTGGTCAACGAGTTGCTGCAGGGAAAGCTGAAGGCACAATCATGACACAGCTGAAGGCCGCGGGTACGCGAAAGATCGCCATCATCGAGGAGACGACGGACAACCTCTACTCCCTCCAGTTCATTCTGCAGAGCCTGGGCTACGACGCCGTCGCGCTGGTGGCCCACGAGGACCTCTTGGAGCGTCTGACCGGCACACACGCCGAGGTCGTTCTGGTGGACATGCTGCTGCCGGGCGACGTCAGTCTGCCGCTGATTCGCCTGATTCGAAAGACCGTGGGGAAGGGCGTCAGGATCCTGGCGATCAGCGCGGACGCCGTGCCGCATTCCGAGCAGGAGATCAAAGACGCCGGGGCGGACGCGGTCCTGATGAAGCCCTACAACGTTTCCGAACTCCAGACGCAGATCGGGTAGTTGCCGGGCAGAAGCAAGGGGCAAGTAGTTCCGAGTTCTCGAGTTCCGAGTTTCGAGGGCGTGTTGCCCAAATGGCTGCGGCCTCCGATCGGTGTGCGCCCACTGGAGTGAGGTCTCGGCAGCCTGATCTCACGCAAAGCCGCCAAGTACGCCACGCCGCAAGGAGATTCTTTGTGGGTGGCGGCTTGGCGTCCTTCTTTGCGCCGTTGCGTGGGACCAACCCGCCGTGCATTTGCCTGCCTGCCAGCGTCCGATCCAGCGAAACCCTTCCCTTTTGGGCAACACGCCCCCGAAGTTCCTGGTTCCGAGTTCCAGAGGGTTGCCCAAATGCTCTGGGACTCTGACTCGACTTCGTCTCTCGATCATCGAGGTCTCGGAGTGAAGGCAGGTCCTGCGGAAACCGATTCCGCGCCGAGTCAGAGGCCCTTCTGCGCTGATTCGCCGGATTGGCTGGCGAAGACCCTGCGCCAGGGATTCGCGAGATTGGCGTCAGTCGCTGGCCCCAGCCCTATGCCGGGATTCGCGCGATTGGCGTCATTCGTTGGCCGCAACGCGAAAGGCTCAACCGGGGTGAGGCGAAAGCGGGAGCAAGCTCCCGCAGTCCAGGGACGCCTGCGGCGTCGGTGAAGAAGCAGTTCGGCGCGGGCGCTTTGATTGACCTGCTGTGGGAGTCGGCTTGGCCGTCACGGACGAGGCGAAAGCGGGAGCAAGCTTTCGCACTCCGGGGACGCCTGCGGCGTCGGAGGTGGTGACCAGATCCCGGGTAGAGAGCGCGCGCAAGAGGCTCCGTTCTGGAAACTCGCTGGGATGGGCAGGCTTCGCTGGCGCCCCGGCTATTCGTGGCGCAGCGATTCGATGGGATCCAGGCGCGCCGCTTTCACCGCCGGCCAGACCCCGAAGACCAGGCCCACCGAGATGGAGACCAGAAAACCCGTCGTGACGGCCCACATGGGGATTTCCGCCGGGATGGTGGGAAGCAGCCAGATCAAGAGATAGCTCACCCCCACCGCCAGGATGATCCCGAGCAGTCCTCCGCTGGTGGTCAGCGTCATGGCCTCGAACAGGAACTGGAACGTGATGTCCCGCCGCTTGGCCCCGATCGCCTTGCGCACCCCGATCTCCCGGGTTCGCTCGGTCACGGAGACGAGCATGATGTTCATGACCCCGATCCCCCCGACCAGCAGCCCGACACCCGAAATGGCGATGGCGATGAGGCCGACGCTGGCGGTGATGGAATCGAATTGTTCGATCATCCGATCCGATGTGGTGAGATCGAAGTTGTCCTTGTCGCTGTAACGGAGCCCCCGCTGGCGGCGCAGGATGGCCTCCATCTGGTCCATCGCCTTGGCCAGTTGCCCTTCGCGGGCGCGGGCAATGATCAGGAGAAAGTCGCTCTTCGGATACAACCCCCGGAAGGTCCGATAGGGGATGTAGACGATGTTGTCTTCGTCGCTCGAACCGAAGACCGTGGCCTTGCGTTTTTGGAGCACCCCGGCCACGCTGAAGCGATTGCCGTCGATCTCGATGACCCGGCCGACGATGCGCTCGTAGTTGGGAAACAGCGCCTCGGCGACATCGACCCCGATGACCGCGATCCGGTTGCGGTGCAGATCATCGACGCGGCCGATGAACCGGCCTTCCTCCAAAGCGATATTGGTGACGGCCGCGTGATTGGGGGAGACTCCCTGCAGTTGGGCCTGGCGGTAGGACTTGTCCCGGTACTTGACGGTGGGACTCTGAAAGGCGAACCCCTGGTAGCTGACGTCCTCGATCAGGCTCGCCTCGCGGCGGATGGCCTCCGCATCCTCCACCGTCAGAGGCTTGCGTTGCCACTCTTCGCGATCCCGCGGCCCCATGTGGGGACCCGTAGTCAGGTGGAACGCGTAGATGTTGTGGGTGCCGTACTGTTCGACGAGGTTGATGATGCTGCTGCGCATCCCGGTCAGGATCGAGGAGATGACGATGACGGTCAGCACGCCGATGATGACCCCGAGAACCGTCAGGAAGCTGCGCATTTTATGGGAGCGCAGCGTATCGAACCCCATCCGGATGTTTTCAACGTACTGATTGAGGTTCATCACTCGTTTCTCAATGCTTCGATCGGGTCGAGCTTGGAGGCGGCAAAGGCCGGGTAAATTCCGAAAACGATGCCGATCCCGCCGGAGAAACCGATCGACAGGATGATATATCCGAGGCTGATGGTCATCGTGAGAGGGGTCAGTGCCTGGATGACCTGCGCGGCAATAGTGGCGATGGCCAGCCCGATCAGCCCGCCCGCGGCAGCCACCAGAAAGGCCTCGATGAGGAACTGGTTCAGGATATCGCGGCGTCGGGCCCCGAGCGATTTGCGGAGTCCGATCTCGAAGGTCCGCTCCGTCACGGAGACGAGCATGATGTTCATGACGACGATTCCGCCGACGAGGAGAGAGATGGCCGTGATGGGAATGATGACGGCCGCGATGCTCTGCACGAACTGATCGACGAAGGAATTGATTTCCTCAGTTGAGATGATCCCGAAGGTATCCTCTTCGTTCGGCTTGAGCTTGTGGCGGATGCGCATGGCCGTCCGGACTTCCTGCAAAGCGGCGTCGAAGCGCGCCCGCGAGACGGCGTTTCCGCGAATGGTGATGGTGGAACGGCTGCCGTAAATCTTCTGGTACGAGGTGATGGGGATATAGAGCGTATTATCCAGGCTCTGGCCGAAGCTGGATCCCAGTTTCTCGAGCACGCCGATGACCTTGATCGGCTCGGCTCCCAGCTTGATTTCCTCACCGATCGCGTCCTGTCCCTGAAAGAACTTCTCGTAGACATCCCATCCGATCACCCCGACGAAGCGAGAGTGCCGGACTTCTTCACCCGTGAAGAAACGGCCTTCCGTGACTTCCTGGTTGCCCAGCAGAATGCGGTTCTCCGTCACCCCCTGGACGCTGGTGCTGTACTGTTCCAGGGAACCGCGGTAAAGAGTGCGGCTCGACGAGAGCTCGCCGGCGACCACACTGCAGTCCGGGCAGTGCTGACGGACGAACTCGATGTCCGAGATGTGGATGTCCTTGTTGCGCCGGATCATCTCCTCCCACTCGTCCTGGCTGACCTCTCCAATCCGGGCGAACTTCGCGAGGATGAACGAGTCGCTGCCGAGGGTCCGGGAAACCGTATCCATGACGTAGGTCTGTAGCCCTTCGATGCTCGCGCCGACGAGCATGACCGAGGCCACGCCGATGATGATCCCGAGCAGGGTCAGGAAGGTTCGGAGCTTGTGCGCGAAGATCGACTGCACGGCGATGACGGAAGCTTCCCAGAAGAAACCGAGACGAATTTTCATGATCTAGATGAACCGCACTCTTCGGAACTCTCCATATGCGCCCACGGACCTAGTACGTGGGGTCCCGCCTCGTTGTTCAATCTCCGGACTCGCCAGGTCCCCGGCCCGCGTCTCGCCCCACCCCCGGGAGTCCGGCGGTGCGGAGCTGCGCGCTATGGACAGTCGCTCGGCGCAGCAACCATATCTATAACGATAGGACACCGCCCGTTATTTCAACGTCCATACCATTTTACGGAAAAACGGGAGGCTGGGCCGGAATTATCGGTGCTCTTCGAAGACTTCCTCCATCGGTCGGTCGACGGGGATACAGGCGCAGAAGAGATGACGGTCGCCGAAGGTATCGTCGATCCGCGCGCAGGGAGTCCAGAATTTGTAGTCCCGCAGGGATTCCACGGGATACGCGGCCTTCTGGCGGCTGTACGGGTGCGACCACTGGTCGGCTGTCACGTGCTCGGCGGTGTGAGGCGCGTTCTTGAGGAGGTTGTCCGATGGGTCGGCCGTTCCGGCTTCGATCTCCTGGATTTCCCGGCGGATCGAAATCATGGCCTCGCAGAAACGGTCCAGCTCCGCTCGCGGTTCGCTCTCGGTCGGTTCCACCATCATCGTCTCCACGACGGGCCAGGAGACCGTAGGGGCATGGAAGCCGTAATCCATGAGCCGTTTCGCGAGATCGGCGACCGTGACTCCCACCGTCCGTTTGAAGGAGCGGCAGTCGAGGATGCACTCGTGCGCCACCAGACCGTTCTTGCCCTTGTAGAGGACCGGGAAGTCCTGGGCCAATCGTCGCGCTATGTAGTTGGCGTTGAGAATGGCCATCTGGGTGGCGCGCTTCAACCCCGACTCGCCCATCAGCCGGATATAGACCCAGGAAATCACCAGGATCCCGGCCGATCCGTAGGGGGCGGAGCTGACCGCGCCCTCCTTGCGATCGAGTCGGAAGTGGCCCGGCAGGAACGGGACCAGGTGCTCGCGGACGGCAATGGGACCCACACCCGGTCCGCCGCCGCCGTGGGGAATGCAGAAGGTCTTGTGCAGGTTGAGATGGCAGACGTCGACGCCGAAGTCCCCGGGCCGACAGATGCCGACCAGGGCGTTCATGTTCGCCCCATCCATGTAAACCTGCCCCCCGGCCTCGTGGATGATGGCGCAGATGTCGCGAATGCCCTCCTCGAAGACACCGTGGGTCGAAGGGTAGGTGACCATCAGCGCCGCCAGTGCCTCCCGATGGCGGTTGGCCAGTTCGCGCAGGTGGTCCACGTCGATGTCCCCGTTGTCGCGGCAGCGCACGGTCACGACCTTCAGGCCTGCCATGACGGCGCTGGCCGGATTCGTGCCGTGGGCCGACTGAGGAATCAGGCAGATGGTCCGGTGGGCCTGGCCCCCGGCCCTGTGGAAACCCCGGATCGTCAACAATCCGGCGTATTCGCCTTGAGCACCGGAATTGGGCTGAACCGAAACGGCCGACATCCCCGTGATCTCAGCCAGCATTCCCTCCAGGTCGTGGATCAACTCGACATAGCCCGCAGCCTGATCGGCGGGCGCGAAGGGGTGGATGCGGCTCCATTCCGACCAGGAAATGGGCAGCATCTCGACCGTGGCGTTGAGCTTCATGGTGCAGGAGCCCAGCGGGATCATGGAGGCGGTGAGGGAAAGGTCCCGAGACTGCAGCCGGTGGATGTAGCGCAACAGGTCGGTTTCCGAACGGTACTGGTGGAAGACCGGGTGGCGCAGGAACTCGGAGGTTCGCCGCGCAAATTCGGGAAAACGGACGAGCGGTCCCGCCGAGGTTTCGGCTTCTTCGCCGCTCAGAACCCAAATGAGATCGGGTACATCGCTCTCCCGCGTCGTCTCGTCCAGGGTGATCCCGATCGATCGGTCGTCGTAGAAGCGAAGGTTGATGCCCTTCTCGAGACAGCGGTGGTGGACTTCCTCCGGGTCCGCACCGGCGACGCGCAGCGTATCGAAGAACTCGGAATGCCGGATCTCCAGACCCAGCCCCTCGAGTGTATCGGCCAGCTTGGCCGCAAGCTCGTGGATCCGTCGGGCAATGCGCCTGAGCCCCTCGGGGCCATGCCAGACGGCATACATGGACGCCATGATGGCCAGCAGAACCTGGGCCGTGCAGATGTTGCTGGTGGCCTTCTCCCGGCGGATGTGCTGCTCGCGCGTCTGCAGGGCCAGGCGCATGGCCGCGCGCCCCTCAACGTCCTTCGAGACGCCGACGATGCGACCCGGCAGCAGCCGTTTGTACTCTTCGCGCGTCGCGAAGAAGGCGGCATGGGGGCCCCCGAAACCGAGAGGAACGCCGAAGCGCTGGCTGTTGCCCACGACGACGTCCGCCCCCAGGTGGCCCGGGGATTCGAGCAGGGTGAGGGCCAGGAGGTCCGTGGCCACCACCAGCAGGGCCCCGGCCTCGTGCACCTGTTTCGCCAGGTCGTCGAGAGCCCGGATTCGCCCATCGGTGGCGGGGTACTGGACCAGGACGCCGAAGCAGCGGCCGTCCGGCACGAAGCTGTCGAGTCCACCCACCAGGATTTCGGCGTCCAGGCCGGTGGCCCGGGTGCGCACTACGTCAATGGTCTGGGGATGGCAGTCGTCGGCGATGAAGAAACAATTCCGCTGTTCGTCGCCCCGTGCCGAATAGCACAGCGTCATGGCCTCGCCCGCCGCGGTGCCCTCGTCGAGGAGGGAGGCGTTGGAGAGTTCCATTCCCGTCAAATCGGAGACCATGGTCTGGAAATTGAGGAGAGCCTCGAGCCGGCCCTGCGAGATCTCCGCCTGGTAAGGCGTGTACTGCGTGTACCAGCCGGGATTCTCCAGGATATTGCGCTGAATGACCGGCGGCGTGAAGCAGTCCGAATACCCCTGTCCGATGAAGGATCGGCAGACCTGATTGTCCCAGGCCAGGCGGCGCAGCTCCTCCAGCACTTCCGATTCGCTCAGCGGGGCTGCCAGATCGAGCGGTGCCGCGAGCCGGATGGACGCCGGCACGGCCCGATCGATCAATTCGTCCAGGGAAGAGAGTCCGAGCAGACCGAGCATTTCCTGAATCTCGCTCTCTCTCGGACCAATGTGTCTGTCGACGAAACTGCTCGCGGTCGGTTCTTGACTCGTCACGCGTGGAATATAGTGGAGCCACTGCCCGATTTCAACAGGCCGTCGCGGAACCGGCCGTCCCGCTCCAGCCGTCCCGGATGTCTTATAATCCCGGGAAGCGGAAGTCTCGTGCAACCATGCACCGGAATGGAGTGAAGAGAACTGAAGTGAGGGACACCCTCTACCTGCTGGGGTTTCTGGTGGTGGCCGGTCTGTTGCTGATCATCGGCCGGCACCAGCTTCCCCCGTCCACCGTCCTCACGTGGACGCTGACTTTCGGCGCGACGGCGGGTGTCGGAGTCCTGATCATTTCGCTCTACCGGGTCCAGCAGGAGCTCAAGCAGACTCGCTTCGAGCTGGCTCGCAAGGATGTGGAGTTGCAGATCGCCCGTGAGGTGCAGGCGGCCCTGTTCCCCAGGACGCTGCCCTCCAACCGCGGCCTGAGCATTTCGGCCATCTGCATCCCGGCCCAGGGAATCAGCGGAGACTACTACGACATCGTCGAGTGTCCCGACGGCCGCCTCGTCGTGGCCATTGCCGACATTAGCGGCAAGGGTCTCTCGGCGGCGATTCTGATGTCGAACATCCAGGCCCGATTCCGGGCTCTGATCGAGATGAACGATTCGTTGAGCGAGGTGTGCCGCCTGCTCAGCGACCATCTGAACGACTTTACCGAGCCGGAGCGGTTCGCGACCCTGTTCGTGGCCCAGTGGCGCCCCGGCAGCAGCCGGCTCGAATACGTCAATGCCGGGCACCAGGTTCCCGTCGTGGTCGGCGGCCCCGACCCGGAACTGCGCCTGGGAGGGCCGCCGCTGGGACTGTTCCCCGGACAGAGCTTCAAATGCGGCACGGCGGAGCTGGCGGAGGGTGCCGTGATGGTGCTCTATTCGGATGGTATTACGGAGGCCACCGATTCGAGGGAAGAGGATTTCGGCACGGAGCGGCTCCAGTCGCTCATCGAACGGCATGCGGGCGACTCGGTCCGGGATCTCCAGCGGGCCGTTCTGGACAGTGTCAGTGACTGGACTCGCCGGGAGCCGCAGGACGACATGACCCTGGTCATCATCCGCGTGGATGACAAGGGGCGCTTGTCGGGGAGGGACGAGTGAACCGTCGCCGTCGGAGGATTGTCGAAGTCGGCCGCAGGGGTGCCGAAGCTCCCGGCGTCGGGCCGCACCGCCTCCCGGAGGGAGATCGATGAGGGTATCGGGACGCACCTTTTCCGAACACATTCAACTCTTGACGCCGCTGTTCGGTGTGATCGGCGCGGTCTGGGGACTGCGACTCGTCCTGGCCGCCGTCGGAGCTCCCAAGTGGCTTTTCGAGATCTTCAGCGTGGGCGTCTTCGTCCCCATCTGCGTGATCCTGGCCGCTCTGCTGATTCACGTCAAACGCTTCGGAGGCTATGCCAGCGTCGTGCTGTCCTCTGTCCTGCTCGTGCTCTGGGGGCAGCTCCTGATCGTGGGTGCCATCGTGGTCTCGGTCCTGGTGGAGGTCCAGAATGTCTACACGGCGCCCGAGTTCTCGATTCCCGGAGACTCCGGCCATGTCCGACACATTCTCGGACACCTGACTTTCGGGGTTGGACTCGAGAGCCTCATCGGATCGCTGGTTGGCTGTCTGATTCTCTTCATGCTCCGCCGCGCCAAACCCCGGAAGAATTGAGATCTGAGATTTGAGATTTGAGATCTGAGATTTGAGATTTACGATCTGGGGAATCGGGTGGTCTGAGGAGGGTTGTCCGGGGGTCCCGGCTCGCACACGGACTGACACGGCCCGACACGGACGGACGGGTCGGGCGAAAAATGCCGGTTCGCCACCAAATCGTAAATTGTAAATCGTAAATCTCAAATCTACCCTCGGTTGCCCGTTGGCCGGGGCGCGCATAGAATTCAGCCCGTCATGTTCCGACGACTCACTGCCCTTCTGCTGCCGGTTTTCGTCTGCGCCATTGCCGCCGCTCAGCCCCGGGACTGGGAGAACCCGGCGGTCTTCGAGCGGGGCCAGGTCGCGCCCCATGCCACGCTCATGTCTTTTCCCAGTGTGGAGGACGCCCGGACCCTGCCGCGCCTCGAGTCGTCCCGTTGCCTGCTCCTGAACGGGACCTGGAAGTTCCACTGGGCTCCGATCCCGGAAAGGTCGCCGGCCGATTTCTACCGGGCGGGCTTCGACGACAGTCAGTGGGCGTCGATCCAGGTCCCGGGCGACTGGCAGATGCAGGGCTTCGGTTATCCCAAGTTCCGCAACGTCGCGCAGCCCTTCCGACCCGATCCGCCCCGGGTCCCCGCGGAGTTCAACCCCGTCGGCAGCTACCGCAGAACGATCCAGATTCCGGCGTCCTGGTTGGATGGACGGACATTCCTCCATTTCGAGGGCGTCAAGTCGGCCTCCTATGTCTGGGTCAACGGGCGCAACGTCGGCTACAACCAGGGCGGGATGGAGCCGGCCGAATACGACATCACGCCCTATCTGAAGCCGGGCGAAAACCTGATCGGCGTTCAGGTCTACCGCTTCTCCGACGGGACCTATCTGGAAGACCAGGACATGTGGCGGCTGTCGGGGATTTTCCGGGACGTCTACCTGGTGAACCGTCCGCGCGTGTACGTGCAGGACTACTTCGTCACCACCGACCTCGATGCCTCCTACCGCGACGCGGATCTCCGGATCGAAGCAGATCTGGAGAACCTGGACAGTCGGGATCGCAGCGCCGTTCTGCGGGCCAGACTGTGGGACGGGAACCGGGTCGTGGCCACCCTCGATGAGCCGGCGGGTGTGGGATCCGTCTCCGCCGGGCGTGGCCGGACGGTGCGATTGTCCGAACGGATTGCAGGGCCCCGGAAATGGTCCGCGGAAAAGCCGAACCTCTATGGGCTGACGCTGGAACTGCTCGACGGAGATGGCCAGCTGCTGGAGGTTCTGGCGAGCCGGGTCGGCTTTCGCGAAGTGGAGATCCGGGACCAGCAGATCCTGCTCAATGGCGTGGCGATCAAGTTCAACGGGGTCAACAGCCACATGCAGCACCCCAAGACCGGCCGGACGGTGGACCTGGAGACCCTGCGGCGGGATCTGGTCCTGATGAAGCAGTACAACATCAATCTGGTGCGGACCTCCCACTATCCGCCGCCGCCGGAGTACCTGGAACTGGCCGACGAACTGGGCATGTACGTCGTCGACGAGACGGGCGACGAGGCCCACGCGACGACCTCGCTGTCCGAGGATCCGGCCTGGCGGGCGGCTTACGTCGACCGGGGACGGAAAATGGTTCTGCGCGACCGCAATCACCCCTGCATCCTGTTCTGGAGCGCGGGCAACGAGAGCGGTTCCGGCGACAACATCTGCGCCATCATCGCGGAAGGGAAGCGCCTCGACCCGAGCCGGCCGGGCTGGATGTACGGCGGCAACAACGACTACACCGGCGGTGACCCCAAGGCCTTCCATCCGACACGCTGTGAGGACATCGTCGGTCCCCGCTATCCCACGCCGGAAGTGTTGGAGAACGTCGTGGCCCGCGTGGCCGCAGACGTGGATCCGCGGCCGTCGTTCATGGACGAGTACGTGGCGGTCACCGGCAACGGGCTGGGAGGCCTCGACGAGTACTGGGATCTGATCTGGCGCTACCCGCGGCTGACCGGCGGCGCCATCTGGGACTGGATCAGTCCCGGAATCACCGAGCCCGTTCGCCTCAGTCCCGATGCCTCTCCACAGGCCAACGACGCGGCCCTGCTGGGACGCGCGCATCTCGTGGTCGGTCGTTTCGGGAGCGCCGTCGCGCTCAGCGGCCAGGACGATTTCGTCGAGGTCTACCGGGATCCGGCCCTCGATCTCACCCAGGCACCGCTGACGGTGGACTTCTGGGTCTTCCCCTATCGCTGGAACGGACACGGCTGGTTCGTGAACAAGGGCAGCGGGGCCTGGGGGCTCATCCAGAGCGACGAAGGCCATCTGGAGTTCTACGTCCAGAGCGGACGGCACGAGGGTTGCCGCCACAGCCCCGGTTCCGGCGGACTGGGTGGAGCACTGGCATCACCTCGCCGGGATCTATGACGGACGGGAACTCCGGCTTCTGGTGGACGAAGAAGCGGTGGCTGCCGCTCCCTGTTCGGGACCGATCGACCCGTCCGCCTTTCCCGTCGACATCGGCCGCAAGGCGGATGTGATCGGCCAGGAGCACGCCGGCTACCTCGTGCACGCCGCGCTCGACCGGGTCCGGATTTTTAATCATGTGCTGAATGAGGAAGAGCTGTCCAAGTCATCTCCAGAATTGAGGAAAAAGGCGCTTCTCTGGCTGGAGTTCGACCTCCTCAAAGAAGCCGGTGAGTTCTACTCGCTGGGGATCGGCGCCCGCAGCTACGGGCTGGTCTGGCCCGACCGGCGGCCGCAGCCCGAATTGTGGCAGTTGAAGAAGAGTCCCCAGCCGGTCAAGATCGAGGCGGTCGACGCCGACCGGGGCCGCCTGCGCGTCAGCAACCGCTTCGAGTTCACCGATCTCGGCGAACTCGACGCCGGCTGGAGTCTCCAGAAGGACGGAGAAATGGTCCAGCAGGGATCCCTGGTCCTGCAGTTGCGGCCCGGAGGGTCGCAGGATATCGCCCTGCCGATCGAGGCCCCGGCGGCGGGCGGCACGGCGGAGTACTGGCTGGAGGTCAGTTTCCGGCTCCGGGAGGACCGGCCCTGGGCGAAGGCCGGACACGAGGTCGCCTGGGAGCAGTTCCGGCTCTGGAAGGAACGTACGACGCCGGCCGCGGCCGCCGTGGCCGAGGGGCGGATGGACGTGGTCGAGACGGACTCCGCGATTACCGTTCGCGGCCGGGATTTCGTCTATGGCATCGAGCGCGCTTCGGGAACCCTTTCCTCGTTGAGCGTAGGGGGAGCGGAGCTTCTGCGCCGTGGCCCTCGCTTGAGTCTGTTTCGGGCACCCGTCGCCAACGAGTTCGAGCGATCCTGGGGGTCTCCGAACATGGGCGAGCAGTGGTTTCGCTTCGGCCTCGACGATCTGCGCACGCAGCTTCGCAGCGTCCAGGTCGAAAGGGCGGAAGAGACGGAAATCGTCGTTCGGGTGGAGCAGTCCAGCACGACCCGCCATGCGGGCACGACCTTTCAGTCGACCTGGCGCTATCGCTTCGCGCCCGACGGCACGATCTCGATCGGATTGCGCGTCGAGCCGCAGGGTCCGATGCCGGACTGGCTGGGCAAGGTCGGCATGGAACTCGAAGTCGACTCCTCGCTGGACCGGCTCGAGTGGTTCGGTCGGGGACCCTTCGAGACCTATCCCGACCGTAAGTCGGGAGCCCGCGTCGGCGTCTACTCCGCGCGGGTCGCCGATCTGTTCGAGCCCTACCTGATCCCCCAGGATTACGGCAACCGGACCGACGTGCGCTGGGCCGTCCTGCGCGCGTCGGCCGGCCGGGGAATCCGAGTCTCGGGGGATGATCTGCTGAACATCAGCGCCCGGCCCTACACCACCGACAACCTCTACCGGGCGGAATATCCGTGGCAGCTTCGCAAAGGGCAGGGAATCACCCTGGACATCGATCATCGGGTGACCGGAGTGGGCTGCACGGCCATCAAGACCCTGCCGGCCTACCGGGTCCTGCCCCAGGTCTAGGAGTTCGAGGTCTACCTGCGCCCGGAGTAGGACAAGCATCCCTGTTGGCCCGGGCGCCCCGGTCCGTCGCCGTCGGCAAACCCGAAGGCGTCGCCGCGATTGTGCCTTTCGCACGCCCCGCCGCAACTGTGCTGTCCGGGGGACTGCCTCGGATTGGGGGGATCCTGCCCCTGGACAAGCTGGAAGCTCGTCCTACTCGGCCCTGCCCCCTGCGAAGGTTGACCCACGTTGCTGCCGCCAGGACCCAGCTGGGCCGTCTCGTCCCAGCCTTGCTCGATGGCCTACAATGGACCTTGGCTTGAAGAATCTGGATCTACAAAGGACGAGGGGAGTACTTGAAGGCGAGCTGTATTCTTAGAACGGTCCTACCGCTGATCCTCACATCAGCCCTGCTCGCGGCGCCGGTTTACGGCGCCCAGGTTGCGTGGCTACACAGCCTCGACGAGGCGATGGCAAGGGCGTCTCAGGAGGGAAAGTTCATCGTGCTCTCGGTGCAGACTGCCTGGTCCCCGGGCAGTCGCCTGCTCGACGAGTCGGTGTACAGCCGATCCCAGTTTCATCGCATTCTCGGAGACGCAGATCTTCATGAGGGTCGATGCCGATCGGGAGCCCGTAGGGGAACGGATGAGGCGGCGCTTCGATGTCCGGGTCTTCCCCACGATTCTGGTGCTCGATTCGGCGGGCCAGGAGATCGATCGCCTGAGGGGGGCCCCGACGGCCTCCGAACTCATTGCGATTCTGCAGATGGTTTTCGATACGCCTCTGCCGGCGCGCCAACTCCAGGAGAAGGCCAGGGAGAACCCCGACGATCCGAAGCTCCAGGCCGCTGCGGGGCGACGGGCTGCTGCCAGAGGCGATTTCAAGTCGGCCCAGCCCTTTCTGGCGCGGGCCCTCGAACTGGTGGATTCGAAGGAGGCCGAAGCGAGGGCTCGCCTGCTTTCCGACTTGGCCCAGGCCAGTTTCGAAAACGACGATTTCGAGCAGACGGTGGGCGCGCTCGATCGTCTTTACGCGGTCGATGAATCTTCCCGGCGAATGGAATGGCTGCGATTGCTCTACGCCCGTTCCCTCATCGAGCTGAAACGTGACCGGGAAGCGTTCCCCGTGATTCGTGAGATGCTGGGCTCTTCGGACGAGTGGGTGCGGTCCGCGGCGTGGGATCTGTTCGGGGACCTTCCCAAAGAGCTGCGCAGGGGCATCGAGGAGCGGGAGAAACTCCGCAGGGAGTTGGCCAAAAGTCTGGAGAAGCAGAAGTTCGAGAGGGCGCGAAGCCAGGCCGAGGAGCTTCTCGCGGTCGACCCCAACGACGGCACGGTGCACGTCGAGCTGGCAGAGGCTCTGTTCGGGCTCCACGAAGCGATGCCGGCCGGCGACGCGGCGTGTTCTCTGCTGTCTCGGGCCCATGCGGAGTTGAGGCTGGGCCGCCGTCTCTCGCTCGACGACGCCGATACCTATTGGACCGCGTCCCGGTTGACCGTGGGATTCCATGGAGTCCGCGCGGAACCGGCGGACGCGAAGGCGCGCAAGGAATTCGAAAAGGCCCAGAAGGACCAGGCCAGGGGACGGTATGGGAAAGCAGCCGAGCGATACCGGACGGTGCTGGAAGCGGCGCCCGGCTTCGGCAGGGCCTTTCTCGGACTGGGCGATTGTGCCTTGCTCGAGGGACGCGTGGAAGAGGCGCTCCGGTCGTATCTGAAGGCGGCTCAGGTGAGTCCGAACAACGCGGAGGCTTTCCGCCTGGCGGCCGACGCGGCGGGGAAGCTGGGGCGAGTGGACGAATCGTGGGATCTGTACCGCCAGTCTCTGCTGGCGGATCCCGACTACCCGATGACCTGGCTCGATCTCGAGACCTGGGGTGCTTCGAGTGGGGAAGGCTTCGAGCGGCATGCCTCGATCGTTCCGCCGCTTCTGCTGGTGCCGGACGAAACACAGGCGGCGTCTGTGTTGGCGTCGCTCCCCGCCAGGACGAGGCCGGTCTGGTCCGAATATCTGAGCTGTAAGCTTCAGTGGAGAAAGGACCACAGCCATGAGGCTCCCTGCTTCCTTCCCAGCGCCGACGAGGAGGTGACTTGCCTGGGCAGGACAGCGGCGGGCTGGGATCGGCTCAAGGCGGACGACCGGACCCTGAGCGACGCGAATCTGGATTTTCTGAGGCAGCTGTGGATCGACGGCCAGCTGGATTCCTTCGTCTACCTGGAGCTGTTCACACCCGAGTACCGGCCGGCCTTCGAGAAGTGGAAGCGGCAGAACCGAGAGAGGGCTCTCCGCTATCTGAAGGACTATGTCTTCGGCCAGGCCCAGGCGGTGGATCGGGAAGGCTACAATTCGTCGGCCCTTGCGGCGTTCAACCAGGGTGCGGAAGTCCAGGATTCGAACCCCCAGACGGCACTGGATCTGTACCAGCAGGCCCTGCGTCAGGAGCCCTACATGCTGCCGGCTCTCAAGAACGCCTCCTACCTGTATCTGCAGCTGCAGCGGTACGACGACACGGTGGACTGCCTGCGCCGCTGGCGGGAGCTCGAACCCGATTCGAGCGAGGCCCTGCATCTGCTGGCCTTCGTCTTCATCGAGCACGGGGAATGCGCCGAGGCCCTCCCGCTGCTTGAAAAAGCCGCCCTGCTGGAAACGGATGCAACCGAGTTGGCGAAGATCGAAGAGAACATCCGCTACTGTCAGTCGACGGTCGAACCGTAGGGCAAGCATCCCTGCTTGCCCGGACGCCCCAGTCGCGGCCACCGGCACCACCGAATGCGTCACCCCGCCCATGCCCCCCGGCCAGCTCGCCCCGAACCCGGCCGGCACAACAAACTCGCCCCGAACCCGGCCGGCACCACCGTAGGGCAAGCATCCCTGCTTGCCCGGACGCCCCAGTCGCGGCCACCGGCACCACCGAATGCGTCACCCCGCCCACGCCCCCCGCAAGCTCGCCCCGAACCCGGCCGGCACCACCGTAGGGCAAGCATCCCTGCTTGCCCGGACGCCCCGGTCGCGGCCACCGGCACCACCGAATGCGTCACCCCGTCCATGCCCCCCGCCAGCTCGCCCCGAACCCGGCCAGCACCACAAACTCGCCCCGAACCCGGCCGGCACCACCCCCTACAAAATGCTGGCCTCCCGTTCCGCAATCGGGTAAATTGTGCTGCGGAGTGCCTGTCCGGGAGGGGTGTGATGCCCAGGCAAGTACTTCTGTCTCTCGTCTCCACGTTCCTGCTGTCAATTCCCCTGATGGGCGCCCAGGTCGACTGGGTGAAGAGTCTCGGCGAAGCGGTCGACGCAGCCTCCAGTGAGGGCAAGTTCATCGTCCTCGACGTATCCGCTGACTGGTGCCCGGCCTGTCGCGAAATGGCCCGGAACGTCTACACCGACGCCCAGTTCATCGAGTTCTCCAAGAGCCAGGTCTTCATGCTGGTCGATGCCTACAAGGAGGCCGAAGGTCGGCGCCTGCAGAAGCAGTATCGCGTGGAGGTGTTCCCCACGATCCTCATCCTGAATTCCCGGGGCAAGGAAATCGAACGCCTGACCGGTTCCAGCGGCGCCGCGGATTTCATGGCGAGCCTGCAACAGATCTTCGACAATCCCGTGCCGGCGGACGAACTCAACAAACAGGCAGAGGCGAACCCGGAGGATGGGGAACTCCAGGCCGTGGCGGGCCGGCGCGCCCTGGACCGGGACGAGTTCGACAAGGCGGAACGCTTTCTGGGTCGTGCCCTGGCGTTGGCCGGAGAGGGCGAACCGGGTGAAACGGCGACACTGCTCGTCCAGCTGACGCAGGCGAGCTTCAAGAATGGGGATTTCGAAGGGACGGTCCGCTCGCTGGACCGGCTCTATGCCATGAGCGACTCGTTCCGGGGGATCGAGTGGCTGACGATGCTGCGGGCTCGTGCTCTGACCGAACTGGGACGAAACCAGGAGGCCTACGACGTGGCTTTGAGCCTCCTCGACTCTCAGACGGCGCGGGTGCGGGGTGAAGCCAGGGACCTCTTCCGGGACCTGCCCAAGGAACTCCGCAAGGGTGTCGAGGAGCAGGAGAAGCTTCACAAGAATGCCGCTGAGAGCCTGCGAAAACAGAACTTCGAAGAGGCGAAGGCGAAGGTCGAGCAAATTCTGACCAGGGCGCCGGACGACGGACTCGCGCACGTGCAGCTCGCCCAGGCGCTGTTCGGGCTCTACGGGCAGGCGGAGCCGGGACCCGAGACGAACTCCCTGCTGTCCCGGGCCTACTCCGAGTTGCGCCTCGGCCGTCGGCTCTCGATCGACGATATGGAGACGTACACGGCGGCAGCCGAGCTGACCTTCCCCTTCCACGGCGTTCGTCCGGCGCCCAACGATCCGGATCTGCGCAAGGAGTACGAGAAGGCCGAGAAGGACTTTGCGGCCGAACGTTACAAGAAGGCCGTCGACCGCTACTGGAAGATCCTCAAGGCGGAGCCCGATTTCGGCAAGGGCTTCCTCCATCTCGGCGACTGCTTCTTCCTGAACGGACAGGTGGAGGACGCCCTCAAGCTCTACCTGGAGGCGGCCCGCGTGAGCCCTCTTGATCCGGCGACCTATCGCTTCGCGGCGGACGCCATGGTGAAGCTCGGCCAGGGCCAGAGGGCCTGGGAAACCCTGCTCGAATCGCTGCTGGCCGATCCCGGTTATCCGCTGGCCTGGCGCGATCTCGAGACTGGCGCCCGTTCGGCCGGCAAGGGATTCGAGCGGCACGGATCGATCGTGCCGCTCCAGCTGCTGATCCCTGGCGACGGAGAGGAGTATGAGGGGCTCCTGGCCTCGACGCCCGCGCAGACGACGCCGGCCTGGCGGGAGTATCTCAACTGCAAGCTCCGGTGGAGGGACGAACGGAAGAACGACGATCCCTGTTTCCTGCCCAGCGCGGAGGAGGAAAAGACGTGTCTGGCCAAAGCGGTGGAGACCTGGGACGCGCTGAAATCCGAGGACCGCTCGCTGCGGGACGACGACCTCGATTTCCTGCGGCAGATCTCCATCGACGAGCAGCTGGATTCCTTCGTCTTCCTGGAGCTCTACACGCCGGAATATCGAAATGCCTTCGAACGGTGGAAGGCCCGGAACCGGGGAAGGGCATTGCGTTATCTGGACGACTACGTCTTCGGGCGTGCCCAGGAAGTGGCCCGCGAAGGCTACAACTCGTCGGCTCGCAAGGCCTTCAATCAGGGAGTGACGGTGCACGAGTCGGATCCGCCGATGGCGCTCGAACTGTACGGCCAGGCGCTTCGGCAGGAGCCCTACATGCTGGCCGCGCTCCAGAATTCCACCTTTCTCTACGTCCAGCAGGAGCGGTACGACGAGGCCCTCGACTGCCTGCGGCGCTGGCGAGAGCTGGAGCCCGAGTCGAGTCAGGCTCTCAGCCTGGTTGCGTTCGTCCTCATCCAGGGCGAGAAGTATTCGGAGGCCATTCCCCTGCTCCGGCAGGCCGTACAGTTCGAAACCAACGCGGAAGAAAGAGAGAGGATCGAGAACAACATCCGCTACTGCCAGTCCATGCTGGAACCGTAGGGCAAGCATCCCTGCTTGCCCGGACGCCCCGGCCGCGGCCACCGCCAGGGCTGAAGAAGCCGGCACAGCTGTGCCCTCTGGCGGACGGCCTCGGATGCGAAAGACTCTGCCCCCTGGACAACCTGGGAAGGTTGTCCTACTCGAGCTCCTTGATCTTCAGGTTCCGGAACCAGACCGGCTGGCCTGCCTCGCCGTGGATCCCCTGCAGGCCGATGGGACCTTTGCGGGCGTAGTCTTTCAGGGCCTTGTCGAACTTGTTGGGCGTCCCGTCGGGGTTCTTGCGGGGCTCGGTCCAGTCGTCGAGATCCAGATTGAGCACCTGCGCTCCGTTGAACACCAGGTAGAGCCGGCTGCCCCTGCAGGTGATCGTGTAGTGGTTCCACTCACCGGCCGGTTTGGCCATGCTCCGGCTCGGCGCCTTGGCGTCGTACAGCGCCCCGACCATCCCAATGCGACCGCCGTCGGTCGTCTCGTGGATCTGGATCTCGAGAGCGGAAAGAATGTCGCTCGTGTCGCCGGCGCGAAGGAAGACGCCGCTGTTGGCTCCCTTGGAGACCTTGAATTCCAGGTCGAGGACGAAATTGCCGTAGGAGGCCTTCGTCCAGATCGTCGCGTGTCCGGTCGCGCGCAGGACGCCGTCTTCCATGACCCACTGGTCGAGAGGGAAGGCGGCATTGGACAGGTCGGGAGCGAACAGATCCTGCCAGCCCGAAGTGTCGGGATGCTGATCTACCGGCAGCATCTGCCCCCAGACTGCGGACCCGACCATGACGATGAAACCGATCGAACCCGCGATTCTCAAAGCACTTCCTTTCGCCATCAACTTGCCTCCAGAGTTTGCAGTTGTCCCATTATGCGACGCCCGGCACGGAGCACAAGCTCGAGAGTAATCCAGGCTCCCAGCCTGGGATGTCGAGCGGGCTTCCAGCCCGCCCAGGCGGCCGCCTGTCTCGGGAGATTGCAGGCGCCGTCGCCATCTTTTAGAATGAGCGCACCTCGGTGGGTCGTTAGCTCAGTTGGTAGAGCATCTGACTTTTAATCAGAGGGTCATTGGTTCGAATCCAATACGACCCACCACCTCTTAAGTTCAATTAGATCTCTGTTTGTCGGTTGATCCTTCTTCGCCTCATCTTCGTTCCCCAGTGCCGCTTGTTGCGTGTTTGTTGCGAATTTCAGTTGTTCATCACCGGTGACGGTTGCGCCTATGTCGAGCCGGTGGTGCCGGGGCGGATGAATGGCGGCGGGAGGGAAGTGCCTCGAAAGCTGCGGGCAGCCAGTACACCGCCGCTGAACTGACGGGAATGTGGGCCGCGAGCGGGTCTCGAAGATCGCCGGCGGGGTGACGACCTACTTCTACTGGGGCATCGGGGAGAAGGTCAACGGCAGCTGGACGAGGCTCTACGTGCAGGGCCTCGGTGGTAAGCTGGTGGAGTACAGCGACGGAGGAACCAAGTTCTTCGTGACGAACCACCTCGGCACCATCGCGGCACGCATGGACCTGAGCGGAGAGACGATGGAGATCTACCGCTACCTCCCCTACGGCGAGCGCTACGCCGGCAACCAGACACCCCACCAGTACACGGGCAAGGAGCGGGACAGCGAGAGCGGCCTCGACTACTTCGGTGCGCGGTACTACGGCAGTGCCCACGGAAGGTGGATGAGCGTGGACGCGGTTCTTGGCGACGTCCATAATCCCCAAAGGCATAACCGTTACGCGTATTGCCTGGGAGAGCCCATCAACCACTTAGATCCAGACGGCGCCGATCCTCTGGACGCCTATCGATTCTGGCTCTGGATCCAGTCGTACTTGGGTCTTGTGAATCATGCCACGATAACGGTTGTCGGTGATTTGTCCGATGTGTGGGGTCCTGGTACCATTTCTTCAAACTCAGGGTTTCACATGGCGGCAGCCGTCGGCGGTGGTGCCGACCAGCATATGCTGAGAGACACTGATCCCGCCAGTGGAATAGTCTCCCCAATAACCGTCCGTCAACTTCGTTCCCTCGAGCTTGATGGATCGAAAATCGCGGATTACCTTACCAATTTGGAAAATAATTCAGCCTGTGTGGGCCAGATTGTCGGACTGCTTTCGGTCGGGGCTGCGCTCCTCGGGTCTGGTGGAGCTGAGGCGATGGCAATTGCCGGCGGAATGACAGCTCTTTCCCAAGCCCTGATAATGTACGGACACGGAGAAGCGTCCAGAACGGATATCGGCCTCGCGGCGGCAAACCTGAAAGCAAGTGGGCAGCTCTTGCCAATGGCCCTTGGCGAGGCTGTCAGAATTGGCCTCTCGAGCGGAGGGGCGAAGCTAATCGGTTTCGGAGCTGGCGGTCTGATACAGGGTATCTTTGGAGCCGCAGGCGGTCAGGGGTCACCGGACATTCTCTCTCAAGGATTTGATAGCATCATGAGTCAATCCGACAACTCTCTTCAATCGCTCATCGGTCTGGTGGGCATTGGGATTGGGAAGGTGCTGCCTTCCTACGGCAACCAGATCCTGAGTGACTGCGGTTTCTCAGCAGAGCCATGAAGACCGTCTTACAGTTCTTGAACTTCGATTGTCGTCCGGTGCCGGAGAACAAGTGGGTGGAGGTGGGAAAGGCCATCCTGTTTCAAATACCCGTAATCCTTCTCTGCGGGACGATGCTCTTCGTGGGATTACTACTCGGGGGCATCGCGAAGACGGTCTTGGGAGTGATCGGACTACTCGGCTGGGCCCCTGTTGCCGCTTGGTTCGGGGGGTTCAGCTGGTTCCGCCCGAGACCTCTTGGCATACTCATCGGCATGCTCTTCATTTTCTTTTCATGGACCTCGATCTGCCTGTGGACGATTGCCCTCCTGAAGATGACCGTGGGAACGCAGAACTTCTAGGAAAAAGCGACTCAACCAAGTGCCGTCGGAAAGCGGCTGGCAATTCAGAAGGAGCAGTTTGAATCATCCGGTCGCCCCTTCTGTCAGGATCGGCGAGTGTCTCGGCTGGGAGCCAATGACTACCTGGTGCATCGGAGTGAATCTTGAAGTTCCCGGCTGCGACACTTCCCCCAGCTTGTAGCCCGCTCAGGAGCTGACTTGATCTCTGGTGTACTCAAATCCCTGCTCCTGCAGGAACTCTCGAATCCACAGAGAATCGCTGGGATCAGAGAACTCTGTCCCGGGCCTGATTCGGGCTGCCCTCAGCGTGCGAGAGGCCAGTGCTACACCTCGAGCAGCACGTGCCCGACAATGCCTGTTGCTATTCCCCCCACGCCGGGGTCTTCACCGAAGGGCGGCTCATCCAACCGGCCCGACGGACGACGTTCGAAGGCGATGAAGTGCTGACGGGCGCTCTCCACCAGCTGAGCTTCTCGACGATACCGGAACCGACCCTGAAGCGTGGGCTCACTGTGAAGCGGACTAGGAAGGAGGTTGGGAGATCGGACTGTTCGTGGAGGCGGGATCTCGATACTGGAGCACATTGACGTCCCGGGTGCCTGCCACCCCCCGCGAACTGTCCTCCTGCCATGGGAGCGAGGTGATCTTCACAGCCCACTCCCACCGTGAGTAGAGCCTTTCCCCGAGTGATACACGTTGGCCAACTGGTCCGGGTCCGGGCAGTGGAAGCCCGTCCGCAGTCCTCTTAAGGGAGTGGGGGAGGAACCACCCTCCCCCTGGTAGAACAACAACACCTCGAAAGGAGCGTCCCTTAGGTGAGCAGGACGGACCCTTGCCTCGCCCTGGCCGAGACATCCGTCCGGACGGCGGCTTGGAGCTACGATCGCTACGGGAATCGCCTCTCGCAAACCACCACGGGTGTCTCGTACTCGGAGACGCTTTCGATCAGCTCGACTTCGAACCGGGTCAACGGCTGGACGTACGATGCCGCGGGCAACGTGACCAACGACGGCAACCACACCTACCAGTACGATGCGGAGAACCGACTGATCAAGATCGACGGAGGCTCGACGGCCCAGTACGCCTACGGTCCCCAGGGCGAGCGGGTCTCGAAGATCGCCGGCGGGGTCACGACCTACTTCTACTGGGGCATCGGGGAGAAGGTCAACGGGAGCTGGACGCGGCTCTACGTGCAGGGCCTCGGTGGTAAGCTGGTGGAGTACAGCGACGGAGGGACCAAGTTCTTCGTGACGAACCACCTCGGCACCATCGCGGCACGCATGGACGTGAGCGGAGAGACGATGGAGATCTACCGCTACCTCCCCTACGGTGAGCGCTACGCCGGCAACCAGACACCGCACCAGTACACGCGGCAAGGAGCGGGATGCCGAGAGCGGGCTCGATTACTTCGGTGCGCGTTACCTCGCGAGCGCGTCACGGGAGATGGATGAGTGTGGATCCGGTGAGCGGAAAATAGGTAACCCCCAGCGGCTGAATCGCTTCGCATCTGTCTATAACGATCCAGTCAACTGGATCGACCCAGACGGCAAAGAGCCTATGCCGAAGTATACTGTTAAGGTTGTGCACCCGATGCCATTTGAGTTCAGCCTTCAGGTTAACGGGTTCACACCATTCGGTATGACAGAGACGGGGCCAATGAATCCGATGCCTGTTGGCGGGACCTCGCTCTCGGACGATTTCATGCGTCATTGGAACGAGTGCACCGAGGCGCGGACTGCAGCAACAAACAAGATGGCGACCGATGAGAAGTGTCAGGATTTCCTGCAGCAGATTCTCGATTATGGATCCGCCACTCCCCCTGACGCCGGCGGATCCGGACACACGCCGACCTACAGCATCAACTCTGTAGCTGAAGCGCTTAACCGCGTCTTTGCCGGCTTTGGAAACGATAGTCACTCCTTTTTCGACACCCATCAAACGACCAACGCGATAACAAATGGCGGTACCATCTATCTGGGTGACAACTTCTTCGGAGAGAATTCGAGGCAGCAGATGCAGACGATCATCCATGAAAGCCTGCATCTTTTGGTATCCGTTGTGACGTTTAACGGCGATCTCGAACTCTACGGAGCTGGCCTCCTAGACGTCCCGATGGCGAAAGCTGCTGGCGTTTACAGGAAGGATTGGGACAACCTGGCCGGGCAGGACAAAATCTTGAAGGCGTCGGGAGCCTTTACGAAGGAGCTCAGAAAACACTGTAAATAGGTGAATGAAAATGTACGATTGCATCAAGAAGGCCGTTCTGACTGCTACGATACTGGGAACAACTGTCCTCACGTTTTCGTCCGGCATTGACTCAGGCCCCATCGGACCGCGGGTGCTTCCGGTATATCCAATAATCGGCAGAGCCGGGTTGGGAGCCGATTTCAGCGTACGCTGCATCGTTGTCGATGGTAGCGTGCAGGAGGTGAAAGTCCTGGAGGCCTCCATTGTTGAGCGCGGACACGACCCTGTTCCTTCCGACGTCAATAATCTAAAAAACTTCGGGTCCGCATTCATGCATTCCATTGAGAGTGCCCTCAAGCAGTGGAGCTTCCGTCAAGGGACCAGCGGCGACTTCGAGCTACGGATTCGGTTTCGGTCGATCTCCACTCTGGTTCCGGGAGAGGAATACGTCATCTACCGATATGACAGTGCCAGCTCGCTGCTTCCGCGGCAGATTGACATCGAGGCGCACTATTCTCCCCAGCTAGGGTAATGAGGCATCTTTGTCCAGATTAAGTAATCGGGATTGAGCGTGGGCCTCCCCGGCAAGAAACGGGACCCTGCTCCGCAAGGGTCAGACCGCCTCGCGTTCCTACCGGAATTCCGGGCCATGGTGGGTGGCTGCCCCCGGGCTATCAGAATCCGACCCCTGTCCGGGGCCGAGCGATGCCGTCGCACGGACCGCGAGAACTGCAGCGGCCGGTGGCGTCACAAAGTGCGTCTACTGTGGGGCATTGGCGAGAAGGTCAACGGCAGCTGGACGCGGCTCTACGTGCAGGGCCTCGGTGGTAAGCTGGTGGAGTCCAGCGACGGAGGAACCAAGTTCTTTGTGACGAACCACCTCGGCACCATCGCGGCACGCATGGACCTGAGCGGACAGACGATGGAGATCTACCGCTACCTCCCCTACGGCGAGCGCTACGCCGGCAACCAGACGCCGCACCAGTACACGGGCAAGGAGCGGGACAGCGAGAGTGGGCTTGACTACTTCGGCGCTCGGGACTATCCGTCCGCGCACGGGCGGTGGATGGGTGTGGATCCCGTTCTCGGAGAACAGAACATCCCACAGAGACTTAATCGTTACTCATACTCCCTCGCTGACCCTGTAAGCCATCTTGACCCGAATGGTGCCGATCCCGTGTACTATGGATTGATACAGGCCCTACTCTTCCACTATTACAATAACTATGTAAAGGTCGTGGGTTACATCTCACATCCGCCGAGCATCGGAGTGAATAGCATATACAAAAGGGCAGTCGCAAATGTTGGGGCGCAACAACACATGCTCCACGATACAGATCCAACCAACAAGGCATTCCCGGATTCGTCCTCGATGTCCTCAATCAACACTGCTAGGTTACTCGCCATTGACGCAACGAATATCAAATCGTTCCTAGATGATCCAAAGGGTGCCCGGTGTGCAGGTCAATTCATTGCGCTCGCAGTTGTCTTTGCCCCCGCAATTGCATCTGGAACAGGCGAAGCGATTGCGATCAGCACGGCTCTCGGGGCCCTCTCGACGGCTCTGATGGCGTACGGTGATGGGCAAGCGTCAGGTCGGGATCTCGCCCTCGCGAGTTCGAACGTGTTTGCCAGCGTTGACATCGACATAGCCGGAGGAGCATTCGGAGCTGCGGGATACTCAGAGTGGGGTTCGAGATTTCGTGGCGCCATTGCGACCATACCCGTGCAGGCGTTCATGGGAACCATTGATGGTCAACGCCATAATGCTCCGACTAGGATGGGGATGACTTGTAATGACGTGTGGGATCAATCCAACGATTCCGTACAGTATTTGATGGGACTCATCGGTGTAAGTATAGGAACGGCACTTCCTTCGTATGGGAACCAAATCCTCTCCGATTGCGGCTTCTCTGATCGACCGTGAAGGTGTGCGATTGAAAGCTCGACCAGTCTTAGAGAATGAATGGGTAGAAGTTGGAAAGGCATATCTATATCTGATTCCGACTAGCTGCTTATGCGGGTTCATCATATTCCTTGGTCGGTTGCCTGGTGGTTTCGGACAGAAGGTGTTGGCATCGATCGGCTTACTAGGATGGATAGTGTTATTTACTTGGTTTCTCGGGTTTCTGTGGTTCTATCCGAGGCTGATTGGAATACTCCTTGCCCTCATCTTTGTCTGGGCCGCATTCGCCTTGGTAAGCCTGTGGTGCGCGATCTTCGTAACCTTGATTATCGAGTGATGGACTGGCATATGAGATGGTGATTCACGGATCGATCATGGCCGAGGTGCGTCAACGACAATTACATTTCCCTGGGCGGTAGAGAAATGTAGTTGACGCCGGGTACATAGGTCCCAGACGGGAGATTCATTGAAGTGATATATAGGGCGAAACGCGTGGCCAGTACTGTTACTCCGGGTGCTTTCAATCTTCTCCGACTGTGTTGCTGCACAGCCATGATCCTTGGCGCGCACTTTGATTGGGGAGCGGCGGCGTCCGCTTCAGAGCACAGCCGGGAGGTACAACCCTGCGAGGTTCCGTCCTTTTCTGAAGCGTATTTTCGGCGCAGCCTTGAATTGCTAAAGCTAGAAACTCCTGAGAACTTGGTGCATGTGCTTGTCCTTCCGTGGGCGCACGTTGTTCTCGCCTCAGGGATGCCCCTGGAGTACGGTGTCGCCGTTCGAGCTACAACTGAGGGCCCCAAGATCGTGGCTGTGCGAGCCCGAGAGAGCATCTGGGCCACGAATTTCAAGAACTTCGCTGGATCCACCGAGGCCGTTCCTGTTCCACTCGATCAGTGGGAGGCGCCGATCGATAATGCCTGCATGGGGGAGCTTTGGCGTGCATTCCAGCGCCAAGCAAGGCAGATGTCATTTGCGACAGACCGCTTCTCGACTCCCGGTGGAGGCTGGCGCTATCGGTTCTATGTAATCGTGATGGGGTTTGGTTCCACTTGCGGGCGACTCGATGTTCAGTTTGACGGCAGATCCCGTTACGTACCAACTCGACTCGCCGAAACGATGGTGAAGTTCGCAATGAGTCCACCTGAGGAACGTGCAGCAATCAGGGACGAACTGCTGCGGCTCGCGAGGGTTCTATCCGTGAAGGGTTCAGCCAGATAGGAACCCGTTGCTGCCTTGTGGGTTGATGAGAGACTTCAGCCTGGTTGTTCTCGTATTGCCCCGTCGTGTGGGGAACCGTTGCCACCGTCCCCGATGAGCGGCATGTTAGCTTCCCAGTTTCGCAACCGGCGCGCGTAGGTGGATCCGAACTTGAGACGCCAGAATCGGGCAGACTCGTAAGACACGATGATCTTCCGTTCCGCCTCAAGATCCTCAACGTCTCGGAAGCTGAAATTGAATCGGTGTAGATCAAGGCCTCATGACTGATGATCCGCGCCGGGTGTAGATCAAGTTGTCTCGAATTCCGTCACGTTCCAGATTCGAGTCTTGATGTAGCCAGATTTGTCGTCGCTCAAAGCCCCTCAGAGCCGCAGACCTCAACAGGCCGGCCGTAACTCATTGAGACGAAAAGGCCCGTAAAATGGGCGTTTTCGGGTTTGGAGCGGTCCTGCTTTGGGAGCAGGAGGCCAGCTCAAAGTCCGAGGGGCGAAATGCGAAGTGCGAACCGCACCCAACCGGCGGCAAGCACAGCCAAGACCGCCTCCTTCGCCCCTTCGCATCTCGCCGTTCGCGCCTTTCTCCGGCGGCTCAATCCAAAGCGGCGGTGCCGCACTGCTGCATCTCCGACGCCGCAGGCGTCCTTGGAAGCGCGGGAGCTTGCTCCCGCTATCGGTTCGCCCGGAACACCCATGCCGTCTCCGACCGGTGGCCGGCGGCCAACCGCCGCCGAAGCCCGGGCGCACCTCCGACCGAGACCCCTCCACAGAAAGCGGCAGCAAGCTACCGCAGTCCAAAGCGGCTTCGCCGCGGTGCCGGAGCAGCGCAATCCAGACCAATGGGGGATCGAGCGACAGCGATCTCGCTCCAGCGGGGGAGGGATGCCGCGGGCAACGTGACCAACGACGGGACCCACACCTACCAGTACGATGCGGAGAACCGGCTGATCAAGATCGACGGAGGCTCGACGGCCCGGTGTGCCTCCGATCCCCAGGGCGAGCGGGTCTCGAAGATCGCCGAGAGCGGCCTCGACTACTTCTGCGCGCGGTACTACGCGTCCGCCCATGGACGGTGGAGGGAGGCCGATCTGGACATTCCGCTGTTGCAGGAAGCCCAAGCTGAGTACGGAGCTCTCCAAAACTGAAGCCCGGCAGCACGCTCACTCGATCAGGTCTTCTTCCCCATCACCAGGAGCGTCTTGGCAGGCACGACGAATTCGCCGCCTCGGCGCCGGATGGACATCGCCGACAGCCATTCCTCCGGCGCCTGGCGCAAGAGGTTCCGGATTTCAGCCACGGCCTCGGTTCCGGAAGAGGCAATCTCGCACCAGCGGGCGACTGTGACGCCCTGAGGCCGCTCGGAGAGGCCCGTCTCCATGTGCAGTGCACGGAGTCCCGCTTTCTCGAAGATCGATCGCCAACGGGACGGGCTGTAGCTCCTCACATGGGTCGGGTCGTGCAGGACCTCCAATCGGTGGTTGAAGTCGTCCAGCGCCGGGTCCTCGTAGCCTTCCAGATCGATCACGGCAACGGAGCCCCCGGACCGGGCGAGGCGAGTCATCTCGGCCAGGGCGCGCTCAATATCGCTGAAATGGTGCGGCGCCAGGCGCGAAGCCACGAGATCGAAAGAACTCGACGGCAGCGGGATGTCCTCGGCCGAAGCGCACCGGGTCTCAACCTCGAGGCCGCGCTCGGCGGCGAGCTTCTCGAAAACCCGCAGCATGTTGGGCGCCGGGTCCACTCCCATGATTCTGGACGCCACGCTCTGGAAGGAGAGGGCCAGGTGCCCGGGGCCACAGGCGACATCGCAGATTGAGAGCGGTTTGGTGAAGTCCAGCAACGAATGGAGTCTCCGGATCGTGGGGCTCGACTGGTGGACCTCGCTGGTCGCGAAGTTCTCAGCCAGCTGATCGAACCGTGCAGCTGATGGGTTCTCTTTCATCGATCGATCATTCCTGGATGGCGAACGCCTTGAGGGCCTCTTCGTCCACCGTCAATCCGAGGCCGGGGGCGGATTCGTCGAGATCGATGAATCCGTCCCTGGGCGTCGGTTCGCCCCGGAAGATGTACCAGAAGAGCTCGTTGCCGACTTCGACGTCCACCGGCGGGAAGAACTCGGCCATGGGCGAATTCAGACTGGCCATCACGACGTGGTAGTTGTGCATCTGGCCGGCGTGCGGGATCACGGGGATCGAATGGGCCTCGGCGAGGGCGGCGATCTTTCGTGCCTGGGTCAGGCCGCCGACGCGGTTCGTGTCGAACTGGATGTAGTCCACGGCCCGCGCTTCGATGAGTTCGCGGAACCCGTACAGCGTGTGCTCGTGCTCGCCGCCGGCAATCGGGATGCGGCCGGACCGCTTCAATTCCGCGTAGCCCTGGACATCATCGGGAATCACCGGCTCCTCGAGCCAGCGAAGTTGGAACGGTTCGAGCAGAGGAAGCATGCGTTTGGCGTAGTCGAGATTCCAGCCCATATAGGCGTCGGCCATGACGTCCACGCCGTCGCCCACCGCCTCCCGCACGGTGCGGACGAGGGCGACGTTCTGCTGCATGCCTTCGGCGCCGTCGGTGGGCCCCCATCCGAAGCGCAGTTTCATCGCCCTGTAGCCCTGCTCCCTGTACTTGCGTGCCTCTTCGGCCAGTTCCTCGAGGGGCGTCGCATAGAGTCGGCTGGCGTAGACGGGAATCCTCGGTTTGGTGCGCCCGCCGAGCAGACGGTAGACCGGTTGTTTCGCGGATTTGCCCAGCAGGTCCCAGAGCGCGATGTCCACGGCGCTGATGGCGACCATTCCGATCCCCTTGCGCCCGAAGGCCATGGTCTTGCGATACATGTGCTGCCACAGGAACTCCAGGTCCCAGGGGTCGGCACCGATGAGCAACGGCTCGAGGTAAGTGTCGATCACCTGCTTGGTGACGAGGGGCGACAGCGCCGCATTACCGAGCCCGACCAGTCCGTCGTCGGTAAAGACTTCGACGAGCAAGCCAGCCGTGGAAGGTGAAGGTGCCCATGGTGGCTTTGGTCAGCATGGGCGAGACGGCGTCCATGGGATTCGTGCAGAAGTGGGGCGGCAACGGGACCGTCTTGCCGGTCCATTGAATGGCCCGTGTCCGGATTTCAGTGATTTTCATATTGGTGTCTACCCGCTGAAAGGGAGAGCTGATGGAGTCTGGGAATGCCCAGACAGATCACGACGAAAGCAACGACGTGCAGCGAGCCGGCAATGGCCAGGACGGGTGTGTAGCTGAAGCCGTGATCGAGCAGCCAGCCGGCGAGCTGTCCGAGCACCACTCCGCCCATGGCGCCGCCGAGGCCGACGAGCCCGGCTACCTTGCCCAGGGACTCTCGAGGGACGAGATCGGTCGGGAGAATCATCACCAGCGTGGACCATGACTGCTGTCCGAAGAAGGCGAGGCTGAAAACGAAGATCACCCAGGCGACGGTCGGCAATTGCGGGACCAGGATCACCCAGGGCATGAGGGCCGCGCTGAGGCCGAGGGCCAGCTTCCGCGAGAAGTTCACACTGTAGCCGCGGACCAGGAGCCAGCTCGACAATCCGCCGCCGACCAGACAACCGACGCCGGACGCCGCATAGGGAATCCAGCCGACGTTGCTGGCCTGCTTGATATCGAAGCCGTACGCGTCGAAGAGATACTTGGGGAGCCAGAACAGATAGAAGTACCACGCCGCGTCACTCAGGAATTTCGCGAACATGACACCCCGGATTTCCCGGTGCCGCAACAGTTCGGTCAAGCCGATGGTGGGTCTGGCGGCGCTCGTGGGGGCGGTGGGAGATTCGCCCGGCGGGTAGTAGATGCGCCACCACCAGAATACCCAGACGAGGCCGAGACCGCCCGTCAGGAAGAAGACCCAGCGCCACGGCGACAGGTCGAGCCAGTATACGTGCGTCAGGACCAGCGCGATCAGGGGCGGTGCGATGACGGCCCCGACGGCCGTGCCGCCGTTGACGATGCCCATGGCCGTGGCCCGTTGATTGACGGGAAACCACTCCGCCACCGCCCGCGTGGCCGCCGGAAATCCGCCGCCTTCTCCAATCCCGAGCAGCAACCGGCTGGCGGCCAGCGCGATCACTCCGCCGGCCAGCCCGTGACTCGCACAGGCCAGCGACCAGAAGGCCATCACGATCAGGAACCCGCGGCGCGTTCCCAGACGGTCCAGCAGCCAGCCGCCGCCCAGGTACATCAGGCCGTAAGTGATGAGGAAGGCGGAGTCCAGCGCCGCCTTGATCTCGTAGCTGATGGGAAAGTCCGCCTGGATGGCGTTGATCGCCCAGGGCAAGGTTTGCCGGTCGAGATAGCTGATGGCGATGGCCGCGCTGACGAGGAACGCGATGGGCCAGCGCATCGAGGCACTGAAGCTGGCGACGGCAGTGGTTGTTGATGTAGGTCTCACTGCGGATCGATAGGGATTGGCATTCGATGGCGGGAGTGTACCTCAGGAGCCGGGATGAGTAAAGACATCAAAAGGCCTGAGTTGCGCGCCCGGGTCGCGCGTCAGGGTCAAGGCCCCCGCGTCGCAGCTGAAGGAGACTGGGGGGATCTTGCCGGCGCCAGCATGGACACGCTGAACAGCCTGCGCCTCTATGCGAGCGACAACAGGCGGATTTTCCACGCGATCGGACGGGGGTGGTGGATGGGCACGGACCCCGACCTGACTCCCTATCTTGTGTAGGATCCTTCGTCCAGCGGGGTGATGGCCGCGCTCGGAGATCCTGAAGGGGCCGGCGCCGTTGTCCGCACCGTGTTCGCCTGGCGGACACCCGACGGGCGAATTCCGAGTTTCTCGCACTGGCAGGCGCAGGGAGACGAGGCCGATCTCACGCTGTATCGTTCGTTCCCGCCGGGGACCTCGATGTGTATGTGGGAGATGCACGAAAGGAGGCCGGACCGAGCTTTCCTCGAGGAGGTGTATCCGGCGCTCGTGCGTTGGCACGACTGGTGCCCCGAAAGACGCGACGGGAACCACAGCGGATTGCTGGAGTGGGGCTCGGAGCGACCCTCCCTCGACAAGCGCATTGCTCGAAACGGGCCAGGACGACCCCCGGTCCGCGGCAATTCCGAGCGAACGATGTCGATTCTCTTAGATCCCGGGAAATTCTGGCTGCCTCATATTGTGCCTACCGTGCCGATGGATGATCCGGTGTGGCCGGAGCAGCACTATGGGCGCGGTCAGATTTGGCCGCCGTCGAACTATCTCGTTTGGCTCGGAGTCAGGCTCTAAGCCGATGGTGCACATCAGGCCGAGTTCGCATGGCGCCATCGCCGAACACATCATCCTGCACCGTAGTCCCTTCGGCGGCAGACTCTATCGAATGGAAGCCCGGAAAGGCATTGTGACGGCGACGGAGGAAGGGAATCAGAGGAACACTACGCCCCGGCATTCGGTGTGGTTCCGGTGTACCTCCGATGCCGCCCCGTCGCCCGACTGTCCCGTCGCGAGATTCCGGTTGGTCTAAACATCGATTGACAAGAGAACCGCAGTTATTCACAATTTGAGCAATATCATCATCGGCGTTGTCGGCACCCTGCGCCACGTCTTTGTTCCAGCCTGCTGATCTCTCGGTGCCCGCCGATGTTTCTGGGTTGGTCTGAGGGACGGGTTGTCCTGAACCAGGATTTCCCGGGGGAGGGTGCAATGCGATCTTGGCGCGGGTTTCTCTATGTTGGGGTGTTGTTGTGCGGCTCCGCTCTGGTCCAGGGCCAGGTTGTGCCGAGCTGGCGCAGTGCCTGGGATGCCCTTGTGGAAGTCAATCCGGATGCGACCGATGACCCGTCGATCGGCTGGCGGGAACGGCTGATCCTGAACGTCCTGACGCCGTCGCAGGCCCAGGCGTGGGCCCGGGGAGCCAGGGAAGAAAGTCTGCTCTTGGATGACGGCCGGACGCTGATGGAATACCTCGACGCAAAGCTGTCGCCGCCCGCAGGAGTATTCATCGCCCTCGCGACGCCTTGCACGGGGTTCAGGTCGAATACCCTGGAGGCGAATCGACGCTACTCGATCCGCGTGCGGGGTGCGGACCTGTCGGACCAGGGAGGTTCGGTCACGGGCTGCGGGATACCCGAGGAGGCGACGGCCGTGATGCTCCGGCTGAAGTTCGAGGAACTGAGTGGACCGTCTCGGGTGAAGCTTTGGGCGGCGGATGGGCCGGAGCCCGCCGAGGGTTTTCTCGAAACGGCGGACGCTGCCAGCGCGCTTCAGCAGGCAACGGCGGTGGTCACGGTTTCGGAGAATGGCCAGTCAGGAGAGGATCTGCGTCTTCGCAGTACCGGCACAGGGGTGCTGGTCGGGGAGATTACGGGCTATTTCCGGAGCATCCGGACGGCGGACGGAGCAGGTGGTGGAGTCGGTCTTTTGACCGAGACAACCCTGGTCACGGCGCTCGGTGACGGAGCCCTGGCCCACAACGTGACGGACAGCTCATACGACAATGGACAGTGGAACACCGCCGTTGGAGTCAATGCGCTGAATCTGAACACCACGGGCGACAAGAACACCGCCGTCGGAGAAGGAGCGGGAACTTCGAACACCAACGGACACGACAATGCCTTCTTCGGCACCCGGGCGGGCTTCGCCAACACGACAGCGGGCTATAACTCTTTCTTCGGCGCGGACGCAGGTTGGGCCAATACGACTGGCGGCCTGAATTCGTTCTTCGGCGCCTTGGCCGGCTACGCCAATGCCGAGGGCTGGCGCAACTCGTTTTTCGGGCATGCGGCCGGTTTCGCGAACACCACGGGAGATCGCAACTCGTTCTTTGGGCAGGAAGCCGGCAGGTACAACAGCAGTGGCAAAGAGAATGCTTTCTTCGGTCAGTGGTCCGGCTTCTCCAATACGACCGGGGACACCAACGCTTTCTTCGGTGCAAGCGCGGGCTATTCCAATATCACGGGCGCCGACAATGCGTTTTTCGGGGGCTACGCCGGCTACAAGAACACCTCGGGCTACTCCAATTCGTTCTTCGGTCGCGCCGCAGGCAGCGCCAATACTACCGGCTCCCAAAACGCATTCTTTGGCCGCTTCGCCGGCATGGCCAATACCTGGGGCAGTTTCAACGCCTTCTTCGGCTCCGGCGCCGGAAGCTCCAACACGACGGGCTCGGAGAACGCCTTTGCGGGCCGAGAAGCCGGCAAGAAGAACAGCACGGGTGGCGGCAATGCCTTCTTTGGTGCCTACGCCGGCAGACACAACATCACGGGAGGCTCCAACGCCTTCTTCGGCACGAAGGCTGGCTACTCGAACAGTGTCGAAGACGAAAACACGCTCATTGGCACCGGCGCCGATCTCGATCCGGGGGATCATCCCGTTCTCGCTCCCGTGACCAACGCCACGGCCCTCGGTTTCCGGGCCTACGTGAGCCGGGCCAACAGCCTGGTTCTGGGAAGCATCGCCGGCCTCAACGGTGCTGAGGCCAACGTCAATGTCGGCATTGGGACTCCGGCACCCTCAGCAGCCCTGCATGTCGCGCGCGCCGACGGAACCGCCCTCGTTGAAGTCGAAGAAGCGTCCCGGACTACGGCCAGCCGAGTCCTGTTCCGCCTCACCAACAACGGGGGGCCCGCATTCCGGTTGCTCAATTCCAGCACGGGAAGGGAGTGGTCCTTCGCCATGGACAGTGAGGACAACTTCATCCTTTCCGGCATCGGAACCGGAGGAGAGTTGAAGATCTCCAGAACCGGTGAGGTCATCATGGGACCGGGCGGCTCCGAGGTCTTCGACCTTCAGCCGACCGGTGACTTGGTGCTCGCGGGTGGTCTGACGGCCGGCGGATTCTACTACGCTTCGGACCGGAACAGGAAGTCCGACATCAGGCCGATTGACGGGACCGAGGTGCTGCAGACCGTCGTTCAGCCTCCGGTGGCCACCTGGCGATTCAAAACCGACGACGAACGGATTCGCCACGCCGGTCCCATGGCCCAGGACTTCTATTCCGCGTTCGGTCTTGGCAGCGACAACAAGACGATCAGCGCTTCGGACATCTCCGGTGTGGCCTTGGCGGCCATCCAGGGGCTGTACCGGGAACTGGCGTCCAAGGATGCAGCCATTGCCCAACTTCTGGCGGCCAGGGCTGCCCAGCAGGAGAGATCAAAATTGAAGCAGGCGGTTGGCGAACTGCGGGCCACGATCGAGGGTAGACCGAGCGGCAGGTGAGAGTGCCCGCCCGGAACCTGGGCCGCTTTCTGGACCAGTCAGGTCAGCGGGCCCTCAACAAGAACTCCGGCATTCCGGTAGCGCGCTGGGTCTTTGGCCCGCTTTCCAGATCGGTCCACCTTGATCGGATGGGAAACAAGGCGTGCTTTGTGTTCGACAGATGTCGTGCCCAGTTCGACACTATCGGCAAGTTGAGGGGCAGGAGGGGGTCCAACCAGTCGGGCAGCGGCTTCTGGTGCGCTAACCGATCGAGCCCAGACGGCCGGAGTCGCTCAGACCAGCGTGATCCACGAGTAGTTCGAAGAGCTCGACAATCTCGTGCGTGGATCTGCGAGACTGCCCGGGTGTAACCTGGCTTGCGCGGATCTGTATCTCAGTAGTAACAGTGCTTCAGTCCCTCGTCATCGGAGGATTCTGGTGAGGTTCCGAGGGGGAACAGAAAACAGGGAGGCCCAACATGAAGCGAACCCTGGAAAGAGCGGTTGCGAGATGGCTCGAAGCCGGCGTGCTGGAGGCCGACGCAGCAAGGCGGATCCGAGATTTCGAGGCAGGTCTGGGCGACGGACTCGCGCTGCGCTGGCCGGTCCTGGCCGCCTGGGGTTTCGGCGGGCTCATGCTCCTGGCGGGCGTCCTTCTCTTCGTTGCGGCGAACTGGGACACCTGGTCTCCGACCCGCCGGTTTGTCCTCGTCCTGGCCGCGGTCGCGGCGTTGCACGTTCTGGGCGCCGCGGTCGCAACCTCGCAGCCGGTGCTGGCGCGTGTCTTCCATGCTGTCGGAACGGTCACGTGCGGCGCAGGGATCTTCCTGGCGGCTCAGATCTTCAACCTTTCGGAGCACTGGCCCGGCGGCTTCATGCTCTGGTCGCTGGCGGCAGTGGCCGGGTGGGCGCTCCTGAGGGATTGGGTCCAGGCGGCGCTGGCGGCCGTCCTGATCCCCATCTGGCTGGTCGGAGAGTGGACGGAACTGACCCGCTACATGATGGGCGCCGAGTTGGTCGCCCCCGCGGCGGTCACGCTTCTGGCGCTCACCTACCTGACCCTGCCGCGAGCTGACGAGAGACGGCCGTTCCCTCTGGCGCTGGCCTGGCTCGGAGGCCTGGCGTTCTTTCCCGCCATGATCTCTCTCGGCGGGATGACCACGTGGACGCCCCGGGGGCTGCCTGCGGGCGCGAAGGCGATTTCGACACCGCTTCTGCTGCTGGGCTGGTCGATGGCCGTCGCCGCACCCCTGATCCTCGCATTTCTGGTCAGAAGAAGGGGCTCTTTGGGCAACGCCGTCGCCGCAGTCTGGGTCGTGACCATCGCCCAGACCCGGTTCGACTCGGCTGTGCCCTACGTTCTTTGCGGTGTCGCGTCGCTTGGGATGATGGCGTGGGGAGTCCGGGAAGAGCGGAAGGAGAGAATCAACTTCGGCGTCGCCGGATTCGGTCTGACCGTGCTCTTCTTCTATTTCTCGAACGTCATGGACATGCTCAACCGCTCCGTGGGGTTGATGGTTTTCGGGGTCGTCTTCATCCTTCTCGGCTTTGCTCTGACACGGCTTCGCGGAACTCTGATGAGGCGGTTGAGCGACGGAGCGGCATCATGAAGAATCCCTGGCGAGGGCTTTCGTTGGCATTGATTCAGGTCCTGATCGTCGCCAGTCTGGGCGGGAAACTGCTCTATGACCGGGCGCATTATCCTCAGGTCTGGGTGAAGACGGCTCCCGTCGATCCCAAGCTCCCGATCCGCGGCAGGTATCTTCGGCTGGGAGTCGTGGTGGATGCCAGTGCCTTCCCGGCTGACGACTTCACACTCCAGGCCTCAGGGGAGGGAAGCGCTTCTCAGTCGCAGCCGGTCCCGAGGCAGATGCATCCCGGCAGACTGGTCCTCGAACACGGCCGTCTCGTGGCGGAGCCGGCCCCCTCGGGAGAAGACGCCTCGTACCTGAGGTTGTGGCGTGACGATACGGGCTCCTGGGCGCAGCCGCTCGTCCCACTGGCATTCTTCATCCCGGAGCACGCGCCGGATCCCTCGATCCGGGAACAGGGCGAGACGCTGTGGGTCGAAGTGACCGTCACCCCCTCGGGAGGTTTGCGACCGCTGCGGCTCGGGGTGAAGAAGGACGGCCGGATGACACCTGTCCAGAACTGACCTTCCCCTGGTTCGCCGCTGGATCTGATCCGCTCCATAGCGACAGGATCATTCGCGCGCCAGGGTCCCGACGGGCGGCCCCGTCCTGCGCATTCTCATCAGGGCAGAACGGTTCGAATTCGGTACGGCCGACCGGCTGGGAAGTCCCCGTGTCGACCGATGCGTCGACAAACATGCCGGAGGGTAGAGCCATCGCCTGCCGGTTGTCCTAGAATGTCCGCCATGGACGCAATGAGTGCCAAGGCTGGGTCGCCGCTGCTGGAACGCATGGGAATCCACCCGCCCCTGGCCGGGGGCTTCGTCGCCGTGCTGCTGCTCATGTGCGGGTGCGGCATCGAATCGGGTTTTCTGTCGGCCTATCTCGTTGGTGAGGGGATCTCGGAGTCGGCCGTCGCGCTCGTGTTCACTGTATACGGGCTCACGGCGGCGTTCGGGGCCTGGCTCTCGGGCGCCCTTTCCGATCTCTGGGGACCGAAGCGGGTCATGACCGTGGGCCTCGTCATCTGGGTGGTGTTCCATGCGGCCTTCCTGGCGCTGGGAGTCGCCGCCGGCAATTACTCCCTCATGCTGATCTTTTACGGCATGCGGGGGTTCGGATATCCGTTGTTTGCCTACGGTTTCCTGGTGTGGATCACGGTGGCCACGCCGGCCCGGAGTCTCGGGACCTCGCTGGGTTGGTTCTGGTTCGCCTTCGCCGCCGGCTTCCCGACCCTCGGATCATTGATTGCGACCTACTCGATACCCGTGGCCGGACAGTATCAGACACTGTGGTGGGCCATGGTGTTCGTTGCGGCGGCGGGTGTAGCCCTGTTCCTGGTCCGAGAACCGATCGGATCGCGGCGCCTCGCGCCCGAGGGCGAGAACCCGATCAAGACGCTGTTGGCCAGCGCGACCATTGCGTGGCAGATCCCGAAGATCGGCATCGGCGGCATCGTGCGCACCATCAACACGGCCTCCCAGCTCGGGTTCTTCGTCTTCATGCCGGTCTGGTGCACGACCACGCTGGACTTCACGCTGGGCCAGTGGCTGCGCATACTGTTCATGTTGTCGGTGACCAACGTGATCTTCAATCTCCTGTTCGGGATCATCGGCGACAAGTTCGGATGGCGTCGAACCGTGGTGCTGTTCGGCGGCTTCGGATGCGCGACGACCACTCTGATGCTCTACTACTCGCTGCTCGGGGGTCCGGCCAACTACCTGCTCGCCATCGGCGCCGGGATGTTCTACGGGGCCATGCTGTCGGCCTACACTCCACTCGGCGCCATCATGGCGGCGCTCGCCCCGGGACGCAAAGGGGCGGCCATGGCCATCCTGAATCTGGGCGCCGGCGCCAGTGCCTGGGTCGGTCCCGCCGTGGTGGGCCTGTTCCTGCCCCTGCTGGGTGTGGGAGGCGTCATGTGGATCTTTGCCATCCTTCACATCATCAGCGCAGTGCTCACGATGACGATGAAGGTCAAAGAGGACCCGGGTCCCTGAGCGGCGTGCGCCTCAGTCGGACGCAGTAAACCGGGTGAGCTTCCCAAACGTCGTACGCAGCTGAGGGTAGATCTCGCGATAGATATCCAGCAGCTCCCGGTAGCGCTCAGCCTGCACCGGGATGGGCTCGGTTTCGCGCGTGATCGCGCCGCTCATGGCCTCGGCCGCCTCCGCGGCGCTCGCGTACCAGCCCGCACCGACGGCCGCGCAGACGGCGGCGCCCAGACTCGAGGCCTCCACGGTTTTCGACCGGCGAACGGTCTTCCCGGAAGCGTCGGCGACGATCTGACACCAGAGATCGCTCGCCGCGCCACCACCGATGGCGATGAACTCCCGGATCTGTACGCCGGTCTGTTCCTCGATCATCCCGCTCACAAGCGCCTGCTCCAGAGCAATCCCTTCCAGGAGAGAGCGGTACAGGTGGCCGAGCCGGTGGGACTCCTTCAGCCCGACGAAACAGCCTCGGGCCTGCGGGTCCCAGTACGGCGTCATCACGGCACCCCAGTAAGGCACGGCCACGAGGCCGTTGCAGCCGATGGGCACTGCGGCGGCCTCGGCCTCCAGTCTCTGGTAGATGCCGGTATCCCCCTCGGAGGCCCGGCAGACCTGGCGGGCAAACCAGTCGACCAGGAAGGTCCCCGCCCGCAGGCTGGTCTCGAAATAGTAGCCGTCTCCGGAACAGCTCCCCATGGTGCGCCAGGCGGTGCCCGTGTGGTAGTCGGTCGAGTAGGTGCCCGAGACCACCGCCGTCCCCAGGTTCAGGTAGGCCCTCCAGGGAGTCAGCGCGTTGACACCCAGGCCGGCGGCCTGTCCGTCGCCTCCTCCGGCCACGACCGGGGTCCCCGGCGCCAGCCCGGTCTGGGCGGCCGCAGTGGCGCTGACCCTGCCGAGGACGCTCGTGGGAGCGACCGGTTCCGGCAATCGATCGGGGCGGAGTTCCAGAGCCTCGAGCACTTCCGGCGACCAGACCTTTTCCTGCATGTCGAAGAGGCCCAGCGGATCCGCGCTGGCCCAGCTGGTGCGAAAGGCGCCCGTCAGCCGCCACACGAGGTAGCCGTGGACGTCCGCGAACATCGCCGTGTTCCGAAAGTGTTCCGGCTCATGCCGGAGCATCCAGGCAATGCGATAGGCCACCGGGGCCATGTCCGGGGGTTTGCCCGAGATCCGATGGATCCTCTCACTGCCCACCTTGTCAGCCAGCCAGGCCACCTCTTCGCCGCAGCGCTGATCGAGCCAGACTATGGCGGGCCGTACGGGGGCGCCGGAGGATCCCAGGGGGACGAAGGTCTCCCGCTGATTGGCGACCGCCAGGCTGGCGACCCGCGCCGGCGCCACCTGTCCGAACAACTCGTGCAGGGCCTTGGTCGCCGCCGACCACCAGTCCTCCGGGTCCTGCTCGTAGCGGTCGTACCCGGGACTGGACAGCGGGATGGGGCCGCGCCCGACCCCTGCCACCGAGCCGTCCCGCCTCCAGGCGATCGCCTTGGTGGCCGTGGTGCTGCTGTCGATGCCGATCACGAGGTCTCTTGCACTCTCCATGGGACATACGAAACACCAATTCCGCCGTGCTGTCCAGAGCCCGGAGATCTCGCCCGGTCCCGCCGGTTTCGCCGCGCAGACAGATCGTGAGCGCCCGCGAGCGCCGCACCGTGTGTGTTCGCCGCCTCATGAGTTCTACTACGGCACGTTCCTGGCAGACGCCGGAACCGACACGCCGGGCCAGGGACATCGGATGGGGTCGAATCACAATTAGGTTCCAGACCTGCGACAGAATTCAATGTTCGCGGTAGGTTACGATCGAATTGCGTGCGTGTCACCGATTTACGGAGTCCGTCGAAGGGACCGCCCGGCGCTTCAGCATGAACAGGGCAAGCCGGATCAGGAAGACGTAGTAGATGAGGACGAACAGCCTCTGCCAGAGGCCATGATAGGCAATCCAGCTTCCCTTCGGTCGGTAGAATTCGGAGATGATGAACAGGATGATGAAGAAGCCGCCTCCACCCGTAGTGAGCCACAGATAGAAGCGGGAAAAGGGCGATCGGCTGCCGTCAAAGATCCTCGTGATCCAGAACGGCAGGGCAACCAGGGCTGACATGCCGATCACACTCACGGCCTTGTGTGCGATGTTGGCAGGAGACAGAAGGGGATCGCCCAGGGTTTCCGGGATGAGCCCGGAGCCGACCCCCTCACCCAGGCCGTAGAGGGCAATCATCCAGGCGGCTGCGCCGCTATGCTTTCGCGACGGAAAAGCCCGATAGAACCCGATTCCAAATACGACGAACATCAGCCCCAGGAGGATCCACCAGTCGGATGCCATGCGGGCAACCGGACTGTTCTTCGCGCCCAGGTCGCTCATCGCCTGAAGGAGAGGTTCGTAGCCGGGATACCACGTTCCCAGCAGCCATGTTGCGATCAGGTCGCCCCCACATGCCGCGATCCCGACAACCGAACAGAATGCGATCAGCCGGTCGCGCCGTACCCTGTGCCTGCGTCCGATGTCGTTCATCGCCGTTGAGCCGTCGAAGCTCAGTGGGCCCTGGAAACCACGAGGACCGGCCTGCGAAGAGGCTGGAGCGTCCTGGTGACCGTCTTCCACAGCAGAGGATAACACCCACCACTGCGGAGTGGAACTTCAGCGCCGTCCTCAACCTCCGAGCGCCGGGACTGAGTTCCCGCGACTCAATCCGATGCCGACCAGACGGGGATCACGCTGAACGTCGACAGGTCCCAGGCGCCATAGAGCGCGACGCAGGCGATCGGGCGGTCGGCGCGGATACGGACGTAACCGCTTCCGATCGATTGACCCACCAGTTCGGGGAAGTATTCGGTCAGCAGCAAGCTCGATCGCTCGTATGACCCGAGCTCGAAGTCGTGCGTGGCGATCAGTTCCCCACTGCTCGAGTAAAGCTCGATGGCGCCCGACACCGATGGCTGGTTGTTTCGCGCATTCGCAATGGCGATGCCCGTGAAGTACTGCCCGTTGGACACCAGGTGCGGGAGAATCAGATCCGCCGGCGGCTGAGGCATGGCGGGTTGGGCCACCAGAGGCAGGGCGGACAGGAAGGATCCGTCCTTGGCCCGGTACTGGATGGTACCGGCCAAAGGCGCCCCCGGGTTCTCGACCCTGACGAATCCGGTCGTCGGGCTTGAGACACCTTCCGGGAACAGGTCGGCCTCGCTGATCACCAGGCTTCCCCGACCCGGAACGCGTACGGTCGACTGGGTGAACGAGTATGGGGTGTCGCCCGGAAGATGGACCGACAGCTGCACGTAGGTGGCACTGTTGCTCAGGTTGACGACGGAAATCAGGGAGTCCATCTGTGGGTAGCCCGCCGTGAACTGCGGCGCGCAAAGCCTGCTCGCAACGCTGGGAAGCCGGCAAGCCGGGAAGTATGGCGGCGGCACGGCCGGGGTCGTCGAAGAGCTGGACCGCCACGATGCCCGGAATCGCATGCACCCTCAGATAGTCTCCGGAGGCGACGGCCGTACCCGGGAAAAAGAGAGGTCAGCGTTTCGGTGGCGGATTGCCGGGCCCCGATCGATCGGCGGACGGCCTCCGTCCGGGGGATTCCATCGGCTGAGACCAACTGCATCTCGGCTTCAGCGGTCTGCTCGTTGGGGTTGGTCAGGTAGAACTTGCTGATGTCCGGAAGAGTCAGGTCCGGGAAGACCACGTCCTGGTGGGTCGACGAGGGGAGTGCGCTGGCGTCGAGGGCGTCGAGGGACCAGTCGAAGACGGAAACCAGACCGGGGACCGAGGTCAAACCCTGGAGTTCGCCCCACGCGGCACCGTCCGGCACGGGACCCCCGGCTGCTTCAGGAAGTGTCCGAGCCAACTGGCCCTCCGGCCCAACCGGGAAGGTCGGACCTGTCCCAACGGGTTCTCCGCTGCCACCGTACAGTGTCAGGCCCAGCACGGCCTCGGCGGGCCGGGGATTTACGACCGCGAAACCGCCCTGCAGACCATCGGCGGGGACGAAGGGCACGAAGCTGGCGTCTCGCGGGAAGAGTGTGTACGCGCCGTCGTACTGGGAGCCCAGGTAGACAAGTCCCGAGTCCCCGTCGAGCGCAAGAGCTGACAGCGATGCCCCGGGGACACCTTCATTGAAGGGCAGAAAGCTGACTCCCTCGTCGGTGCTGCGAGAGACGTGATTGCCGTCCGTGACCCAGAGGACACCCTCCGTCCCGACTGCCATTCGGAAGACCCCCCGCCGTCCCCATCCCCCCTCGAAGTAGTTCCAGGTCGTTCCGGCGTCCGTGGTCTTGAAGAGTCCCTGCTCGGTGGCCGCGTATCCAACGGAAGCATCGGGTGCGAAGGCAATCTGCTGGACGCGCTGCGGCCTGGGCGGAGGGTTCCCCTTCTGTTCCCGCGATCTCGAGGTCGAGCCGGGTCCAGGTATCCCCGCCGTCCGTGCTGTAGGCCAGAAAGCTGGGAGGAGACTGAGTCCAGTCCGGGCCGGCGGCGACGAAGATCGATCCGTCGGGCGCGGCCGTCAGCGTCGTGAACCACGTTGTCGTGGGAAGGTCGTCGGAGGTCAGGGACCAGTGCAGACCCGAATCGGTCGAGCGGTAGAGTCCGACATCGGTTCCCGCGAAGACGCGCCTCGGCTCGGCCGGGTCGACCAGGACGGAGGCGATGAAGGCTCCGTCCGGGATTCCGTCCCGCGCGGCCTGCCAGGATTGTCCGCCGTCAGTCGACTTGTAGAGAGATTGTCCTCCCGCGTAGAGAGTCCCCGTATCGGCAGGATCCATCGCGAGAGAGTCGATCTCGGAACCCTCCAACCCTTCGCGGGCCGGCTGCCAGCTCCCTCCGGAGTCGGTGGTTCTGAAGACGCCTGTGGCTCCGGTCGTGGCATAGGCGACTCCGGCATGCTCACGGTCCAGCAGGAACGAGGAAACCTTGCTCAGGTGTGCCAAATCTGCCGTGGCATACCAGCCCCGTGGGGCCCTCTTCCGTGCTTGAAGACTCCCGCCTCGTAGGTCCCCGTGTACAGCGTATCCGGGGAGTCGGGGGCCACTGCCACAGAGGCGGGAGAAAACGGGAGATCCGTCGAGAAGGGAATCCAGGACTGAGCCCCGTCCGTGCTTTTCATGACGCCGGACGGCGTCGTCAGGTAGAGCACGGTCGGGCTGCCCGGCGCCGCCGTGAGGAGGCTGCCACGCGTCTCGTGGTAGACGGGAACGTCCACGGGATCCCAGGTCTCGCCGGCGTCCTGGCTGAGGAACAGTCCCTGCCCCGGAGCGATACTGACCAGATAGACCCGATCCGAATCGTTGGGATCCACCAGGATCGAACGGACGTCGAGCAGTTCGGAGCCCAGAACCGAGAGCGGCTGCCAGTTCAGACCCTCATCGGTCGACTTGTAGACGGAGTCGCCGGCGGCATACAGAATCTGCGGGTTGCCGGGATCGACGGCCATCGCCCGAGCTTCGATCCCGCTCAATCGCTGCCAGGTTTCGGCAGAGTCCCCGCTGCGATAGATGCCAGCGTCGGCGGCAGCATAGAGGACGCCGGGGCTCCCTGAGGGCAGGCTGATGCCGTTGAGAACGATGTCCTCCAGACCCCGGTTGACTTTCCTCCAGTTGAGGCCTCCGTCCGTGCTCTTGAACACGGTCCCTCCCACCGCATACAGGGTGTCTTCGTCCGTCGGATCAACGGCGAGCTGGATCACCCGGTCGCTTCCGAGGCCCACGTCACTGCGGATCCAGTGCTGTCCGCCGTCGGCGGAGCGGAAGACCCCGCCCTGAACGCAGACACCAGATCGACGACAGGTGACGCTCGCCAGCACCACGTCGTCGGGCAGTGCCTGGATGGTGTAGACAGTGCCGCCGCCCGGGCCGGTACTGGTCCAGGAGTTGATGCCTGCCTGAAGGGAAGGGGCGAAAAGCAAGAGAGCGACCAGAAAAGACGACAATTGGAGGCGATAATGTTTTCGCATTCCTGAATTCTCGAAGGATGGGATGTCTTCAGCCCTCGATCGTCGGTATATTACCGCTAACCTCTGAGAGTGAACAGAAGAATCAACTCTGCCAGGCCATAAGGAGTGATGGCACGCGGGCATTTCGGTCGTGGCGTACCTCGAATACGGAGGCCAGCATTCAGTTTCACTCCGGATGCGGGGCCACGGTCTGCCCGGCTCGGAAGCTTGTCTCGTTGGTTCTGGCGGACACGAGAGGAAATGCTCACGACAGGGAGTCAGTCACCCGGTCAGCGTCAGCAGGATGTGACAGAATCTCGGGCAACGATCTGTCCTGCACAAGCGACAGGGTCGGCGCGCTGCCGGGGCTTGATCCGGGACAGGGAAGGGCAGGTGAGGGTGGCTGGAAAAAAGGCGGCAAAGAAATCCCTGGCGGTCGGTCCTTCCGATCCCAAACCCCTGAACGGTAGCCGGTACCACGAGGAGTTGGCCCGCCTGCAGGTCGAGCTCGTCAAGTTGCAGGAGTGGATCCGGCACGCGGGTCTTCGAGTGGTCGTCCTTTTCGAAGGGCGTGATGCCGCGGGGAAGGGCGGAGTCATCAAGCGCATCATGCAGCGCCTGAATCCCAGGATCTGCCGGGTCGTTGCGCTCGGAGTGCCCACCGAGAAGGAAAAGACGCAGTGGTACTTCCAGCGCTACGTCGTGCATCTGCCGTCGGCCGGCGAGATGGTGCTGTTCGATCGCAGCTGGTACAACCGGGCCGGCGTAGAGCGAGTCATGAGTTTCTGCTCGGATGTCGAGTACGAGGAGTTTCTGCGGACCTGCCCGGAGTTCGAGAGAATGCTGATTCGTTCGGGCATCATCCTGCTCAAGTACTGGTTCTCCGTGTCGGACGACGAGCAGGAGCGGCGTTTCCGCGATCGTCTCCAGGACCGGACGAAACGGTGGAAGCTCAGTCCCATGGATCTGGAATCGAGATGTCGCTGGATCGAGTATTCCATGGCCAAGGACGAGATGTTTCGGTACACCGACACCCCTCAGTCCCCCTGGTGGGTAGTGAACGCCGATGATAAGAAACGGGCCCGTCTGAACTGCATCGCCCACTTGCTCGGCAGCGTCCCCTATGAGGATCTGACGCCCGAGCCGATCGAGCTTCCGCATCGTCAAGAGGAGTTCGCCTATGTGCGTCCTCCGGTGACCGAGCAGAAATTCGTCCCGGAAGTCTACTGATCGTTCGTTGATCTCATTGGGCCGGACTTGTCCTGCCCCGACGGGGAGTGTTGCTCAGAGTGCGGAGTGGCCCGTCGACGCCTACCGCTTTGGCGCCGGGGCGCTGGGACCGACCTCCCGGACGAGACGGAAACCAAGGCTGAAGCCGTCATCCTGGGGGCGATGAGTATACCGGAGGGCGCTGCGCGCGCTGTTGGCGTCGAAATACCAGCTGCCGCCGCGAATGACGTGTAGCTCACCCTGCGCCGGACCGCCCGGATCGGTCAGCGCGCCAGCGGGGTAAGGGGCGTACCAATCCGCGCACCACTCCCAGACGTTGCCGTGCAGGTCATAAAAACCCCAGGGATTCGGCGGATAGCTGCCCACCGGGGAGGGGGATCCGAGGTAGGTGCCCGGCGGCTGGTCGGCGTAAGGGAAACGTCCGTCGAAATTGGCCTGATCAGTGGACAGATGATTGCCGGTCGAGAACGCGGTGTCGGTACCGGCGCGGCAGGCGAACTCCCATTCGGCCTCGGTGGGCAGACGAAACCGGTTCCCCGGCGAGCGAACCTGCAGACGATCGATGAACTCCCGGATCTTCAGGTAGCTCACCGTCTCGACCGGGCAGCGAAGTCCACAGTCCTGAAACTGGCTGGGATTGTGTTCCATGACCGTGATCCATTGCTGCTGGGTGACTTCGTACTTCCCCAGATAGAAGCCTCGCGTCAGGGTTACCTCGTGCGCGGTCTCATCCGCCTGGCGGCCGGGTACCTCCCGTTCGCTCCCCATGCGGAAAGATCCGGGGGGGACGTAGAGGAACTCCATGCCCGTCACCGGCTCCCGCCAGGCTCCTGGAGGCGTCGTCGAGCAGGCGCCGAGCGCGAGAAGGGCGATCCAGGCGTAGACACGAAACTTCATTATGCGTGACTTTCCGGCGGGTCGTTTCGTTCATCGAGCCACTCGAGGATGGTGGCCAGCACTTGCTCGCGGACCGACGAGCGGGTCAGATCGTGGGCGGCGATTCCTTCGTACTGAATGATCTGGCAGCGTCCATGCCCGCGCGCCTCCCGCACCCGATGAGCGAACTGCAGGCCCCCTGCGAGACTCGTGATCCCATCGAAGCCCGGGAAGAAGAAAAGGCAGTCGACCGGATAGCGTTCGGCCTTGCCATCGACCTGTGCCATCAGGGACTCGATCGAGCTCGCATAGGCCGAGGGCATGGCCTTGAAGATCAGCGGGTCGTCCCGGTAGAGCTCGACCTCCTCCGCCTGGTCGCTCATGTACGGGGCACCCCACGAGGTGTCGAGTCTCAGGTTGAAGCGAAGAGCGTTCTTGACCACGAACCGAAGCGGTGCGATCGGAAAGCGGCGTTCGGCCCAGGCCTCACCGATGACGGCGTTCTGGATCCGGTTGGCGGGCTGTCCCTGGGGACGAAAGGCGGGACTCAGCAACACTGTCCCGCGCAGCTGCAGCGTCCCCTCGCTCCTCGTCTGGGGTGTGCCGAGCGCCGCATCCGTGGTCAGGAGCCCGCCCATGCTCGAACCGATCAGGAAAAGGGGAGTCTCGGGCTGGCCACTCAGGTTCGGAAGCACGTGCTCGACGACTCGCGCGATCTGCTCCTGATGGCGGCGGATGCGAAGGCTCCGTAAGGCTGCGTACTGCGAAGTGAAGAACTCCGAGATCCCGTTCGAGGGCGCGATCGACCGGCGGATGGTGGCGGCATCCTCCGAGAGAGCATAGGTGCGGTAGATCTTTTCGGACTGCTCCACCGGAAGCTGGCTGCCGCCGTGACCGGCCAGCTCGAACAGCGTCACCCCGTATCCCCGCTCCGCCAGCCGGCGGGCGGTCGCGAAGTGGCGACCCGGATGCTCGGTCAATCCGTGGATCAGGAGGACCTCCGCCCTCGGCTCATGCGAGGGCGGTTCGAAGCGGAACAGCCGCTCCCCGTGGGCCTCGAAGCAGTGGGGACCCGACGGATCGTCGATCAGGGGTCGATGCCCGGCAAGAATCCTGCTGTCGTCCGCCATGGTTGTGTCCACGCCCATATTACGCGATCCGGATGCGAGCCAGAGGAGGACAACCATCCCTGGTTGTCCAGAGGGCAGGATCCCGCACATCCGAGGAGAGCTTGCGGACGGCACAGGTGCGGCGACGCCTGCGGCACTGCCGGTGGCCGAACCCGGGGCGTCGGGACAAGCTGGAAGCTCGTCCTACTCTGCGACTCGCTGGAAGCTTGTCCTACTTTTGCGCTGCGTGGACCCGTTTCATCAGCTCTTCGAACTTCGGGTACCCGAGCAGGGGGCCGCCGATCGGCGGGACCTCGAACCAGAAGATTCGGCTGTCGCGGGCGCTGAAGCAGCGTTCGAGTGATTCGACGGCTGCGTCGAGTTCTCCGAGTCCGGCACGGATGAGGGCAAAGAGGAACGTCGAGCTTGATCTGCTTTCCGTCGATCTCGCCGCCAAGACATCGCACGACCTCAGGCGGAGAAACCTCCTCTCCATACGCGAGCAGGCCGCTGCCGACAATGAACTTCGGATTGTGGTCTGCCCCCAGGGCAACCGGGAATGCCACGAGCACCAGGACCACGACTGCCAGTGTGATTCTCTTTGCCATATTCTTACCTCCCGCAGCCGATGATAGGTCGCGGCCGGCCGCCCCGTCCTTACAGAGGCGCTACATTTCGCCTACATCTCGGGGAACCCGTGCTGCGTTGAATCGGTGTTTCGGACTGGGTTACACTCCTGTACACATATCCGACGATTTTGGCATCTGGACTCTCAATCTGCAGTCAGTCGGGAAGCTTGGGTCAGACCCCTCGGGTCTGGTGGCAACTGTCTCGGCTTGGGGGACGAACAGGAATGAAACAACGACTGCTCTTTGTCTTCGCCGCCGTGGTCTTCAGCGCCGTTTGCGTGTCCGCTCAGCCTCGGAGCGCCGGGGCCGAGAGGCCGGCGCCCGTTCTGTTGAAGGCCGCCCACCTGTTCGACGGGGTTTCGGGCAACCTCGTCGACAACGGCATGGTTCTCGTCGAAGGCGGCAAGATCACCGCCGTCGGGCAGAACCTTAGAGCGCCCGACGGGGCGCGCGTCGTCGATCTCGGCGATGCCACGCTGTTGCCGGGGTTCATCGACTCCCACGTCCACCTGACCATGGAGATGTCGGACAACTGGTACCAGGATTTCTACCACGGCATGTTCCGCTTTCCCGCCGAGCAGGCCCTGTATGCCGAAATGTACGCCCGGCGTACACTGCACGCCGGGTTCACGACGGTTCGGAATGTGGGAGCCAGCGACTGGGTGGACGTCGGACTTCGCAATGCCATCAACGCGGGTGTCGCCGAGGGCCCCCGGATCCTGACCGCCGTTCACGCCATTGGCGCCACGGCGGGGCACGCCGACCAGAGTCCCTTTCCCCCCGATGTCGTCAAGCCCGCGGGCCCGATCCAGGGCATCTGCAACGGCCCGGCCGAGTGCCGCGCCGCCGTGCGCTATCAGATCAAGTATGGCGCCGATCTGATCAAGTTCATGCCTTCGGGCGGAGTCCTCTCCGAGGCGGATCCCGTGGATGTTCCGGAACTCAGCCAGGAGGAAATGGATGCCATCGTCTCGGAGGCCCACGCCTGGAAACGCAAAGTGGCGGCCCACTGCCACGGAGACGAGGCGGCGAAGATGGCCATCCAGGCCGGCGTCGACTCCATCGAGCACGGCAGTTTTCTGAAGGACGATACGCTGGCACTGATGAAGCAAAAGGGCGTCTATCTGGTCCCCACGCTCATGGCCGGCTGGTGGGTCGGCCAGAAGGCGGACAAGTTTCCGCCGCAGATCGCAGAGAAGGCGCGGGCCGCCGCGGCCCAGATGCAGATCATGTTCCAGCACGCGGTGCGCATCGGAGTGCCGGTGGCCTTCGGCACCGATGCGGCGGTGGAACCGCACGGCATGAATGCGAAGGAATTCTCCCTGATGGTCCAGAACGGCCTCACCCCGGCCCAGGCGTTGATGACGGCGAGCCACAACGCCGCCGATCTGCTGGGCGTCAGTGACATCACCGGCTCGCTCCAGCAGGGAAAGGCGGCCGATATCGTGGCCGTGCCGGGAAATCCTCTGGACGATATCTCTGTCACCGAACATCCGGTTATGGTCATGAAAGCAGGAGTCATCGTGGTCGCGCCGGCGAAGTAGCGGACGGCTTCGCCCCGATTTCAGTCGGGCGCGCTCGGGACGAACGTCTCTCGGAGCGATCCAAAAGCCCGACTTCAGACCGAGGAAGCAGGCCCTCATGCCCCTTCGTCTTCTCGAACTGGCAGTCTCCGAGGAAGATGCCGCACGGCTCCCGGAGCTGCTCCGGGAGCAGCCCGCACTGGGAGTGTGGAAGTCCGGCGCGACAGACGGAGGGGTGATGGTTCGCATCCTCCTCGACGCCGAGCATGTCGAGGCCCTTTCGGACACCCTGCTCGACAGCTTCGGTGGGGGGCCCGAATTTCGCATGATCCTTTTGGCTGTAGAGGCCACCCTGCCGCGGATCGAGGAGCCGGAGGAGAAGCAGGCCCGGGAAGAGGAGCAGTCCGGGCGCGAGTCCAAGCCGAGAATCAGTCGCGAAGAACTGTACGAAGACCTGAACCAGGCCAGCCGCTCCACTCCCGTTTTTCTCGTCATGGTGCTCCTGTCAACGCTGGTGACCGCCATTGGGCTGATTCGGAGCGACGTGGCGGTCATCATCGGAGCCATGGTCATCTCACCATTGCTCGGTCCCAACGTGTCCCTCTCCCTGGGGTGCACCCTGGGTGATCTGGGACTCGTCCGGCGTTCCCTGAAGGCCCTGGGAACGGGAACGGTGCTGGCTCTGGGTCTGGCGTGGTTCCTCGGGACCGTTCTGACCATCGATCCGTCGACTCCGCAGATCGCCGATCGTACCCAGGCCGGTCTCGGTAGCCTGATCGTCGCACTGGCAACGGGCGCCGCCGGCGCCCTGGCCTTTACGACGGCGATCCCCTCGGCGCTGGTCGGCGTCATGGTGGCGGTGGCCTTGCTCCCACCGCTCTCCTCATTCTGCTCGTGGTGGCGGTGCTGTACCAGGGAGCCGGGGCCCTCTAGCGCTCAGGGCGTGACCGCCACCGGCATGGTCGCAAACTGCCCGGGCCGGGTCTGCAGAACCGTTGCGGAGATCGGATCCGATGGAGCGACCTTGAGAATCCCTTGAAAGCGGGTGAAGTCCAGGGTCGTATCCCACTGAAATTGATCGACAAACAGTGCCTTGTGGCCGTTGACCGGCAGGCTGACGGCGGCGCGTGCGAGCCGGTGTCCCGAGGCATCGTAGAGGGACAGGCTCAGCGTCGTGTTCCGCGTGCCGGCGTTCATGAGGGCGACGCCGGTATTGAGGCCCCGGGACCGGTCCGTTTCCATGGGCGCGGAGAAGCCGCTCTCGATCCGCGGACTGCTGCCGACTCCGGCCGCTCCGACGGAACCGCTGAAGACGATGACCCCCGCCAGAGGCTGCGGTGAGGTGACACGCACCGAGCCGGAGACCAGGTCTCCCTGGCTGCCGGTGGAGAGGACGCGGAGGCCCTTGGGCGGGACCGTTACCTGAACCAGAGGGCCGACCGCGACACCGTTGAGCGACATGGAGGGGACCTTTCCCTGGTCGTCGCGCACCGTGAGGGTCGCCTGAGCGGGCGCCGTCTCATGACGGTTGAACAGGATGATCTGACTGCCCAGGAGATCGAGGCCGGCGCCGAAATGGGCGAAGTAGAGGGTCCCGCCGGTGGCCGGCACGGATCCGAGGGGCACGACGGGAAGCGTCACGAATTCGCCGGGCCGCGTCTGCAGGACCGTGGCCGCCAGCGAGCCGTCGGCTTCTACGCGCAGCAGGCCGGTGAAGTTTGCGAAACTGATCGCAGGCTGCCAGGTGAATTGGTGGGCGAACAGGGCGAGGTGCCCCAGGCCGGCGATCTCCGTTTGGGCGGTCGCCAGGCTCTGTCCATCCGGATCGAGCAAGGTGAGACTCAGGAGCCGTTCCTCGTCGGCCAGATTCATCACCGCAATGCCCGTGTCGACGCCGGTGGCCGTGTTGCTTTCGACGGGCGCGACGAAACCCTCGGAGAGGACCTCGCCTGCCCCCACACCAGCCACGCCGGCCGGGCCCCGGAAGACGATGACGCCCGACAGGGCGCGGTCTCCGTAGGCCGCCACCGATCCGACTTTCAGATTGCCCACCCCGTCGGTGGCCAGGGCGCTCAGGCCGCCGGCCGGAATGACCACGGAATGTTCTCCCTGGATGTTGACACCGTCGAGGTCCGTCGCCAGCGGGGCGCCCCCGTCGTCGCTCAGCCGGAAGTCGACGTTGGCGGAACCCTGGGTGTCGAGGTTGAGGACCAGGATCTGGCTGGAGAGCTGACCGAGCCCGTCGCCGAACTGAGAGAAGAACAGAGGCGCCAGACCCAGACCGCCCCGGAACGTCACCCGGCCGTCCGCCTGGCCGTCGAGATCGAGGGGACCGCCGTCCTGGACCTGGAGCACTCGCTTCGAGCCGGAGGCTGTCAGGGACAGGGAAACCCAGGCCTGGGAGCGGTTGATGCCCCAGAACCGGGCCGTCGGCGGGATGGCGATGGGATAGGTGAAAGTGACCGAAGAAGTCCCGCCCGGCGTGACACCCACGGCGGACCATTCGACCAGGCCGAAGGGAAAGGGAATCGACGGACGGCCCGAGGCGGGCAGGGAAGCGTCCGCCGGATCGAGCAGGGCTGCATGCGTCCAGTCCAGACGCTGCTGGGGGCCCTCGTCCAGATCGGCCTGGGACCGGAATCCGGACGCTGCCCGGACACTGACCGTATCCTGGTCGAGCCAGTCCGGAACGCCGTCGGCGTCCGCATCACCCGTCCCCTCATCCGCATCCGACATGCCGTCTTGATCCGAGTCGCCAAGGTCGACAAGATTGCCGGACTCATCGATGAGATCCGGGAGCAGGTGGCCCGTCACTCCGGCCAGCGCGCTCCGGACGGTGAGCGTTCCGCCGGCATCCTCCATCAGCCAGGCGCTGGCGCGCAGGTCCACCACGCCCCGCGCGGCCAGGGTGGTCGCCCCGGCGAGACGAACGGCGCCGAAGATCCGGATGTCGGTGAGAGAGTAGATCTCGAGGGGACCGCTCGATCGAATCAGTACATCCGGCGGAGACCAGACGTAGGTGTAGTTCTTCCGTCCCTGGAAGGTCGTACCGGCGGGCAGTTCCCGCGTCCCGTCGCCGTCGTAGTCCCGGACCTCCGGATCGCCCGCCTCGAAACCGTCGGCGTCGATGTCGGCCTCGAGAACGCCGTCTCCGTCGAAATCCGCCAGGAAGGGACCGGCCGCCGTGAACGAAGCCAGCGTGGAACCGGGGACTGTCTGAGGGGCGGGGAGGAGTGCAGCCAGCCCCAGATCGATGACGATTCGCTCGGTCCCTTCCGCTCGGGCGAGCGCACCCGCGACGAGGAAGACCAGCGAGAGGCGGTAGAGCCAGCGCAGGGCGTGATTGAGGCGGGACAGACCCTCGACATCCGGATGCGGGGTGTCTGCCGTCACGTCTAGCGCGCAGCTGTCGGTCCCGCAGGCGTCGCTCTTGTCCCAACGGCACAGATCGCTGACGCAGGCCGCCGACCGATCGGCGACGCAGGAGTCGGCCTCACAGAAACCCGACGCGTCGAAGGCGCAGGCATCGCTGAAGCAAGACTTGGATGAGTCGGAGACGCAAGTGTCGCGTGTTTCACAGCTGCCGGACGAATCGGACGTACAGGCGTCGCTCGCCATGCAGTCGCCGGAACTGTCCGAACCGCAGACATCGGACTGGTCGCAATATCCGGAGAAGTCGGAGACGCAGGAGTCGCCGCGACCTCCACCGCTGGAATCTGAGACGCAGCTATCGGTTTCACACGCACCCGAAGAATCTGCGGCGCAAACGTCATCGTTGCATTCCCCCGAGGCGTCGGCCTGGCACGAAATCCTGACCGCAATCTTTGGATGAGTCGTTCTCACAGGAATCGACTTCACACTCCCCCGAGCTGTCGCTGCCGCAGGGGCCGCTCAGGTCCTGTTCGCAGTCGTCGGCCGGTCCGCCGTCGTCCGTGCAGTCGCCTGAGGAGTCGGAAACGCAGGCGTCGCGGGTGCAGCTGCCCGATACGTCGGACTGGCAGGTGTCCCCGGCGCATTCCGCAGACTTGTCCGAAATGCACTCGTCTTCGGTGCAGCCCGAGGAACTGTCCGCTGTGCACTGGTCGTCGTTGCAGTCACCCGATTGGTCCACCTGACAGACGTCGCGGGTCTGACAGAGGTGACCCTCTGTGTCGCCGTCGCAGGTGTCGCGCTCGGTGCAGACATCCGGATTGCAGGGGACGGGCTGCTGACGATCGGGACCGATCCGCACGGCGTTGATCCGGCTCAGACCCTGGGCCGCCAGGGACGGCAACGGGAGGGTGACACCGAAGAGAGCGGAGATCCGAACGAGCAGGTTCCTTCTCAACATGGCAGATCCCTTTCCACGTGGTACAACCAGCGCAGGGCACGATTGAGACCGGAGTGCGACTGGGGGGTCGAGGGCGGGCTGTCGGCGCTCGAGTCCGCCGTGCAGCTGTCCGTGCCGCAGTCGGGAGATATGTCACTCCGGCACAGATCGCTCGTACAGGAGCCGGATTTGTCGGTCACGCAGGAGTCGGCCGCGCAGCCGCCGGAGCTGTCGAAACCGCAGGCGTCGCGCCCGCACTCGGCGGAAGCGTCGGCGACGCAGCTGTCCGAAGTCTGGCAGAGAGCCGGCGGCGTCGGCCGTACAGGAGTCGCTCTGGGGACACGAAGCGGAGCTGTCGGATTCGCACACATCGAACTGGCCGCATTCACCCGACGAATCGGTCGTACAGGCGTCCCCGCTGCAACCCTTGCTGGAATCGGAGACGCAGGAGTCGAGGTCGCATTCTCCCGACTTGTCGCTGTCGCAGGTATCGCTGTCGCAGGCCCCCGACGAATCCCTGCCGCAATCGTCCGCCTGGCAGGAGCCTGAAGCGTCGAGGGTACACGTATCTTCGGAGCAATCGGCGGAGGCATCCAATTCGCAGTGATCCTGGCTGCAGTCGCCTGAGGAGTCGGAGCCACAGGGGCCGCTATGGTCGTTTTCGCAGTCTCCGGGGCCGCCGTCGTCCGTGCACTCGCCCGAGGCATCGACCTCGCAGTCATCGCGAGTGCACTCGAGCGACGCATCCCGGATGCACTGATCGTCATTGCAGTCCGCCGAGGTGTCGATCTCGCAGACGTCCCGGGTCTGGCAGGTATGTCCCACGGCGTCGCCGTCGCAGCTGTCCTGCTGCGTGCACACGTCGGGCTGGCAGGGGACGGGCTGCTGGCGGTCCGGTCCGATGCGGACCGCGTTGATCCGGCTCAAACCCTGGGAAGCGGAAGCTCGGGCGGAGGCGGCAACTCCCAGCAGGCCCCAGAGGCGCACCAGCAGGTTTCGTCTCAGCATGATCCTGTCTCTCAAGCTTCGGCAAACTGGGGTTCGACCGGGGGTTCCGCGACCTCCGCGAGAATCTCGGCATCCCGAACCCGGAGTTCCGTGTTGACCGCCATGGCACATTCGATCAGGTGTTTCTGAATCCGGCAGGAGCGACTCTCATCGGGTCGATCCAGGCCTCCATGCGTGTCGTGGGCGTGTTTCCAGCAGCCACCCCCGCACAAATAGCGAGCCCAGCAGGAGGAGCAGCCCGGGCGCCGGTCCACGGTCCGACTGTGAAATCGCTGCGTCGCCGCGGGTCGGAGCCCTTCGTCGATGTCGCCCATTCGGTATTCGTCCAGGCCCACGAAGCGGTGACAGGGATAAATGGAACCGTCGCGGCTGACGGCCAGATAGGTCCGTCCGGCGCCGCAGTGGTGCTCGAGCCGCTGACGCACGACGCGGGTTTGACGAACGCTCCGAACGAGGTTGGTGTAGTGAAAGATGTGATTTCTGCGGACCTCGTCGATCAGCAACGCGGCGAGTTCTTCATTCTGGGTCTCGACCCCCTCCAGGTCGGTCTCCGCAATGCAGGAACCGGGATCCAGGCCCAGGGCCGGCTCGACATGCACGGATCCGAAACCCAGCGCGAGCAGGTGAGAGACCACCTCCGGCAGATGAACCGATCCATGGCTGAAGGTGGCCCGGGCGGGGACGCGTCCCGGGCGCCGGGCGACCAGGCGCCGGATGCCTTCGATGGCGCGCCCGTAGGACCCGCTGCCGTCGGCGCCGACGCGCCATCGGTCGTGCACCGACGCAGGACCGTCGATCGAGACCTGGCAACCGATCCGGTGCTCCTCCAGAAAGTCGACGGCTTCCTTGGTCAGCCCCAGACCATTGGTAGACAGGGAATAGGAGATATTCTTGCCCGAGTCGGTCGATCGCTCCCGAGCAAATTCCACAATCTCGCGGATCAGCGGGAGAACCAGCAGGGGCTCCCCGCCGAAGAAGACGAGATGGAGGTTTTTCTGCCGCCCGCAGGCGCGCAGCAGCCACTCTACGGCCCGACAGGCCACATCCAAGGTCATGTCCCCGCCATCGTCGCCGTAGAGGTGCCGGGCATCCGCCCAGTCGCTGGATCCACTCGATCCGTAGCAGTAGCGGCAGCGCAGGTTGCAGCGGTGCGTCACCATCAGTTCGAGGTTGCGGGGCCTCTGGACGGCGGGCCGGGGAGGGCGCGGGGCGAGCCGGGCGGCCTCCCGGACACAGCCCTCGGACCGGAGACGTTCGAGGGCGTCACGGACCGCTCGCAGGCCGTGTCGGGCCGCCAGCCGGCCAAAATCGGGCAGATTCCCTCCGGAGCTGGAGGAGACGAGGTCGAAGGTAACGGGATCGGCCTCGTAGAAGAACAGCGTCTCGACGTTGAAGACGATGCGCTTGCCCAGCCGCTCGAAGGCATGCAGTTCGGCCAGCGCCTCGTCCGGACGCAAATACACTTCTCTGGAACGGCTTCGAACCAGGATCCCCAGCATCCCTCTCCCCAAGGATGGGTATCTTTATCCGACACCCGGAGGTGCGTGTCAAGAAGGGCGAGGAGAATTGAGATATGAGATCCGCAATCCCGGGGAAGCTGGGAGCTCGGAGCCGGAATACCGAATGCCGGAGACACACTGGACACGGTGACGGACGGGAACCCTGTCGGGTTCCTGGTTCCGAGTTCCTGGTTTCGAGTTCCTGGTTTCGAGTTCCTGGTTTCGAGTTCGAGAAACCCGAAGCCCGTGACCCGAAACGATCCAACAGATGCTGCTTGCAGCTCCGGGCTCCCGGCGCGCTTCGGCGCAGGTCGAAAATCGAAGATCGTGAATCTCAAAACCCTCTCAGCCGATCGGCTGGCCCGGGGGCATCTCCTCCGGCGCAGGAACCGGGGTCTGCTCCGACACGGCCAGTCGGCGATCGATCTCGCGAACGGCCAGCTGAAAGATCGCCCGGCGTGGATAGGACAACTCGGAGCTGTTCCGTCCGGAGAGCCAGTCCCGGAGATCCTGCAGCTTGGCGAGTGTCACGGCCCGGACCGGAACGGAGACACGGACATCGCGGCTCAGCGCAAGCAGACCACGGAGAACGGTGCCGTCGACGATCTCCTGCAATTCCGCTTCGGACCCGGAGGCAGGCGCAGCCTTCCAGGAGGCGTCGATCAACCCGTCGATCAGTTCCACCAGACCGAGATTCCGCGGATCCGCAGCCCCGGCCTGGATCAGGCGCTCGACTCGGGCCGGATTGAGGAGCAGCCGGACGATCGTTCCGGCCGAGGCCTCGGCCGCGGCGATCGGATCGAAAGCCGGTCCGGTGCGGCGCGGGAAGAGCTCTCGAGTGGCCGGGTACCCCGGAGGTCGGGGAGGGATCGCTGCGGACAGGGACGGGGGGATTTCGAGCACTCTGGGGGACAGGCACCCAAGCAGAGTCTCCAGCGCCCGGTGTTGATCTTCGGGAGTGACGGGCCGGGGCTGCTGCTGCCAGCCTCCTCTGAGAGAGTATTCGTATTCGAGGCCGCCGATCCACTTGGAGACGGCCTCGACCTGATACCGATGGAGGTAGTAGATGGGAACCAGAACCTCCTCCAGTGTGGCCATGGGGCGCCCCGGCCGCAGAGCATTCGGGTTGAGTCCGGAGAGCGCGACTCGACGCACCTCGAGGAGGCGGGTCAGTTCGGCGATCGGGTCGGAACCGTCGTCCCAGAGATGGGCATAGGGGTGCAGACCGCCCTCGGGACGGGCATCCTGATCGCTGATGAAACGCAGGCCGCGGTCCCGATAGGCCCGGCGAAGGATCTCGTCGAGGGCGGCGGGCTCATCGGTACCGGGGGGGAAATCCTGGTAGCCGTAGGCGATAGCCATCTTGTCCCACTCCCCCATCCCGGTCGCATAGGCGTCGGCCATGGAGATCCTGCCACCTGCGTCGAGGGTGACCCTTGGATGGGGATAGTCCATGACCGAAGCGCGGCCCGTCGTGCTGGCGGCGAAGTTGTGCGTCAGGCCGAGGGTGTGACCGATCTCATGGGCTGCCAGCTGACGGATTCGGGCCAGCGCGGGAGCCAGAGGTGTCCGCCCGTCCGATCCTGAAGAGCCGTAAGGGGCCAGGAGTCCCTCGGCGATTAGGTAGTCCTGGCGGACTCTTAGAGATCCGAGGTTCACGTGTCCCTTGAGGATTTCTCCGGTCCGCGGATCGATGATCGTTTCCCCGTACGACCAGCCGCGGGTCGAGCGGTGGAGCCAGTTGATCACGTTGTAGCGGACGTCCATCGGATCGGCGTCGTCGGGCAGCATCTCGATCCGAAAGGCATTCCGGTAGCCGATGGCCTCGAAGGCCTGACTCCACCAGCGGCCGCCTTCGATCAGCGCGTCGCGGATCGGTTCCGGGACGCCGGGATCGAGATAGTACACGATCGGCTGGACCGGGTCGCTCACCGTGGCCGTCGGGTCCTTCTTCCGCAACCGGTGGCGGGCGATGAAGCGCTGCGTCAGATCCCGGCCCAGGGGGACCGTGTAGTCCTGGTAGGTGACGGGCCAGTAGCCGGACATGACATGATAGGGCCGCGGTCGGTATGCCGAATCGGGGAGCTGGATGAAGGAATGATGCTCCCGGATGGTGAAGAGCTCCGGCGTCGGGACGACGGAGCGGATCTCGGGCCCGGGATCGGTGCCTCGGAAGGTCAGCGTCACGTCGAACTCCGTGTTCTTCGGAAACGACCGGGTGCGCTCCAGATAGACGGCCGAACGGCTCGGGTCGACGGCGTACTGACCCTCCTTTGCGCGCGCCAGCGTCTGCGGAATCCGCCGGTGATCGGCGAGCAGCATGGGAGTCAAGTCGATCAGGACATGGTCTTCTTGTTCCGCCGCCACCTCGAAACCCCAGAGAACCGATTCGGCGAAGCCCTCCCGGACCGTGCGGCGCTCGGCAGAGCCGGCACTCTCGTCGGCACGATAAATCAGGTTCGGCTCGACCAGCAGGATGCGCGGACCGACGCGGCGAAACAGGACGACCTGCTCGTCGCCCAACTGCGTCCGATCGAAGCCGAGGTCGTTGGAACCGATGCCCGTGGACAGGCCATTGACGTAGAGGAACTCGCGCTCGAAATCGGGTATTTCGAGCCAGACCCGTCCTTCGGCGGCATCCCAAAAGAAGGTGAAGAAGCCGGCATGTCGGACCATCCCGGTGGTCTTCTCGGAGATGGTCGGGGCTGCCAGGCCGCAAGGAGCCAGGACAAGGATGAGGGCGAGGAGACAGAGACACGGTATCCAGCGGTGGGTTCTTTTCATGTCGAGACTTTCTGCCGCAGGTCGCTGGAGGTCCCTAGAACATCCAGCCACGATTTCGGGCTTCCGGGGATGAAAGGTAGCGGTGGAAGAACTCCAGGCGGGCGGCATCCGCGACCGGTCCCGCGCCGAAGGAGTCGCCCAGCTCCATGATCGTCGTCTGGTCGGGATCCGTCGCCGGCCAGGGCGGCCGTCCGCCGCTGTTGGGGTCTCCGGTCTTGACGAAGTGGACCCAGTAGGCGGACATCATCGCCGCGATGCGGCGGTCCGCTTCGGTGAACGGGCGGTCGGACACATCGAGATTGTCGAAGACGTAGGGGAGCTCCGAGGAATGGAAGGAGCCGTAAAGCTGAGCATTCGGGCCGGGTTCGACGTGGTTCCACAGGTAGATGAAGGTCTTCGAACGCACGGCCTGATTCCGCTCGCGGGCCCACTCATAGAGGGCCACGCGATAGCGGTCCCGGGTCGATCGCTTCAGGACCGACAAGGCATCCTCGTCCCGGTCGACCGGGTAGAGCGAGAGGAACTCGTCGGCCAGCGACCCGAACCTTTGCCGTGCCAGTTCCTTGAAACGGGCCACGTCAACGTTCCCGTAGTCGGGAAGGAAGCTGGCCTCCTCGGCGACCACGCCTGCCAGGACTGGGATGTCCGGCTGCCCGGCCTGTTCGGCGGAGGTCTTGGGAAGAAACCAGCCGTCGACGACGGGACCGAAGCGGACCGAGGATGCCGCCGCATCGGCGGGCCGGATGCCGAAGGCCTCCACGGGCAGGCGGCGCAGCGCTTCGATCGATGAGGCGCCCCGTGCCTTGACGTAGTCGACTCCGGCCTGTTCCGCTCCCTCCAGACTCGCGCGTGAGGGAAGGGCCGAACCGGGACCGCTCTCGATGATGGCCTGGCTGAAGAGGCCCTTGGCCAGCGGTGACGACATCAGGTACTGGACGGCCGCGGCGCCGGCCGACTGTCCTGCGATGGTCACCTGTTTCGGGTTTCCGCCGAAAGCCGAGATGTTGTCGCGCACCCAGCGCAGCGCAGCGACGATATCGAGCAAGCCGTAGTTCCCCGCAGAGTGATGGGGCGACTCCTCCATCAGTTCGGGATGGGCCAGGAAGCCGAAGACGTTGACCCGGTAATTCACGTTGACGACGACGATGCCCTGGGCGGCCAGTCGAGTTCCCTCGTAGAGGGGGACCGAACCCGAGCCGCTGTCGAAGCCGCCGCCATGGATCCAGAAGAAGACCGGCAGTCGGTCCTCGCTGGTCTCGGCCGGTGTCCACACGTTCAGGTAGAGACAGTCCTCGCTGACCGGACCCGGAATCACGTACTCCGTCGTCCAGGGTCCAAAGCCCCCCGTCTGATCCCGCTGGATGCAGCTGGGAGAGAAGTGGGTCGCCTCCAGGACGTCGCTCCAGGGCGCCGCCGCCTGGGGAGGACGCCAGCGCAAGTCTCCCACAGGAGGCGCCGCGTAAGGGATGCCGAGGAAGGCGCTGACGCCGCCTCCCGTCGCGATCCCTGAGATCCCGCCTGCCGGCGGTGTCGCCTGTCGCATCGCGGCAAAGGCGGAGGTGATGAAGATTACGCTGAGAAACAGCATGCCGGGCAATGCGAGTCCCCGTTTCATGATTGGCTCCTGGTGCGCTCGACGGCGCCGGCCCAGCATTCCACGAGGCCGTCGACAGTGCAAGAGGGAAGTCGGCCGGATCTCAGGCGATGCGCGCGGCACCCCCAAGCAGTCGCTGCCGGCAGATCTGCTCGTGGAGGGGCATGCGAAGGGCCTGGTAGTGTTGTCGGGCCCTGCCGAGAAAGCCATGGGCGCGCGCGCGGTCAGCCGGCCGCCCCCGCAACAGCAGGAATTCGGCGCGCCAGCGGTCGATCTCCGGTTGCTCGGTGCGGAAGGGAATGGAGGCCGCGGCCGCGCGTGCCGCCTCGAGGTGCCCTTCCGCTTCCTCCCACAGTCCGGCCGCGCCGGCGGCGACGCCGACTGCAGTCTCAACCAGGCCCAAGACGTTGAACTGCACGATCGTGCCCAGGTCGAGCGAGGCGAGGGCCGTCGTGTAGAGGGCTCCGGAGCGGTCCCATTCTTCCAGCCACGCCAACCCCAGGATCGTCATGAGCAGGCGGTTCCAACCACCGGCGGTTCTGGGCGTCTCGGAGAGGGAGGGGCCGGCATCATTCAGCAGCCGCAATGCCTCCTCGCGTTTTCCCGAGAATCCCAGGTAGGCCAGCCGGCATCCCCAGTCCGAGCCTCCCGTGAAGTCGGACGGCTCGAGGCTGACGGCATCCTGGAAATGCCGCCCGGCGTCCGGAAGCCTTCCCGCCAACCAGTCGGTCAATCCGAGCCAGGAGTGGGCTTCCGAGATCCACTTGAGGTGAGCCTGGCGACAGAACTCCAGGTCCTGTTCGGCAAAGGATCGGAATGCCTGGATGTCTCCCGACTCCAGAAAATCCGCCTGACCGAGGACACGACGGATCATCCAGAGGCTGGCGACGTGACCGATGCGGTCACCCAGAGCGGCCGCTTCGGGCGCCCGCCGGTGAATCTCCGCCAGCTCACCGATTCCCAACAGACCGCAGAGCTCGAAGACCCGGCCTTCGACCTGATCCCAGGGCGAGTCGGACAAGAGCCTGCCGGCCTCGGCGCCCGCTTCGGCGGCGTCCCGAAGTCGCATCCGGTAGAAGGCTTCACACGCTTTGTGAGTGTGGAGAAATCCCAGGAGCTTGTTCTCGCCAAGCCGACGGGCCGTCTCAAAGGCCTCCTCGGTCAGAGGTGCCCCCTCGTCGAGCCGGCCCTCCTGGCTGCGCGAATGTCCTGCCCAGGCCAGGAGCCGTGCCCGACGCACCTGATCCGCATCGGCGAGCACTTCGATCCCTCGCCGGCTGACCCGGTGAGCGGCCTCGAGCTGGCCGAGCCAGATGAGCTGGCTGGACAGGAGATCGGACAGCTCACCGAATCGGCTGCGATTGCCGGCGCGTTCCAGCAGGTCCAGGGCCTCGAGCCAGTCCTTGTGAGCCTCTCTCCACTGAGCCAGCCCGGTCAGGGCGAGCCCCTTCTTGAAGAGCAGGTCCCCCCGGGTAGCGGGGTCCTTGCGGGCGAAAGTCATGGCCTGCTCGTAGAAGCGAGCGGCCTCGTGAAATGCCGTCTTGGCCAGGGCTTCATCCCCCGCTCTGGCGAGGTACTTCAACTTGCGTTCCGCCGGAGCCATGGAACCGGCGGAGGTCAGATGGCGCGCAATCTCGATGGCGTCGCCACTCTCCGTCGTTTCCTCCGCGGACTCGAGAACATCCGCCACTCGCAGATGGGTGGCCTGGCGGCGCGGTGGAGACATGAGATCGAGCAGGGTCTGGCGCACGAGGGCGTGGGAAAAAGCGTAGACGAGGTCTCCATTCTCACCGGCCGGGTAGACGAGGCCGAGGCGCCCCGCCTCCTCCAGAGCGTCGATCAGGGACGCCGGCGGCTCACCCGCACAGCGGGCCAGCAGCTCGAAAGGGAAGGTCCGACCCAGGACGGCAGCGGTGCGCACGAGGCGATGCGTTCCCTCGGAAAGCCGTTCGAGGCGGCGCCCGAGAACCAGCAGCACATCTTCGGGAACTCCGAACTCCTCCGGAACAAGGTCCGCCTTCCAGCGGCCGTCCTCGTCGAAAAGGAACCCTTCGTCCCGCAGATGGTCGAAGAGCTTCTCCACGAAAAAGGGATTGCCCTCGGTGATCTGGGCGATTGTGCCGGAGATCCGGGCCGGGACGTCGCGGCCGGCGAGCTGCCGGAGCAGCCCGTTCACATCGCCTTCCGGCAGTCGTCCGAGGACGACCCGACGCAGTACCCGCGCCTGCAGGAGCGGACCGAGTGCTTTGGAGAAGACTTCGTTCTCGTCAAGGGAGTGGGGACGGTGGGTCCCCACGATCAGCAACGGCAGGGAGGGTGCCTCGGCGGCGATGTGCTGAACGAGGGCGGAGGTGGCGGAATCGGCCCAGTGAAGATCTTCCAGGGCGAGCACGACCGGTCTTTCCGAACAGAGTCTTTCGACGAATTCTCGGACGGCGCTGAACAGAAGCCGGCGTTCCTGTTCCGGAGGGACGTTCAGGGGGGCCGGAATGTCGGGAAGGGCGCGCCGAATACGTGGTGTCAAGCGGGCGATCTCGGGAGCCAGTGGTCCCAGGCGATCGAGCAATAAGCCGGGCTCGCTCTCTCGAGCGAACCGCTCCAGGATCTCCACGAAAGGCAGGAAGGGGGTGGCGGACTCGAGTTCCGAACAGCGGCCGATCAGCACGGTCATGGCCGCCCCATGAGCGCCATCGAGCACGTACTCGACCAGACGGGTCTTGCCGACGCCGGCCTCGCCCTCCAGCAGGACCATGCTGCCCTGGCCGCAGCGGGCCTGTGAAAGCAGCTCCTGAAGGAGACGGCACTCCTCGGCCCGGCCGATCATTGAGCGGCGAGCCGCCGGAACGCAGCTGGAAACCGGGCGGGACAGGACCGCCGGGATCGAGCCGGAACCGCGGTCGCTCAAGCTGTCCGGGACGACCGGTTGTCCAATCCAGTCGAGCATCTCCCGAGCCGAGCGGAAGCGTTCCGAGACCTCCTTGCGGGTCGCCCGAAAGATCAGCTCGCTCAGTTCCCGGGGCACGTCGGGACGGCTCTCGGAAAGAGGCTGCGGCGCCTCGGTCAACACTGCCGTCAGCGATGCCGCCAGACCCTCCTTCCGGGTCGAGATGGTCCCGGTGGCGGCTTCGTGCAGAACCATGCCGAGCGAGTAAAGATCCGTCCGTGGATCGACGGGATCCCCTCGGAGTTGTTCCGGAGACATGTAGGAGACGGTTCCCAGCAGCGAGCCCGGCATGGTGAGCTCGGTCGTGCCCCGGGCGATGGTCGCCTGTTCGTTGGTGAGCTTGGCCAAGCCGAAGTCGAGCAGCTTGACCCCACCGTCGGAGGTCAGGAAGATATTCTCCGGCTTGATGTCGCGGTGGATGATGCCGCGGTCGTGTGCCGCCTGCAGGCCCCTGAGCACCGCAACTGCCAGCTGCAGAAGCGATTCTGGGGACAGGGGGCCTCGTTCGATGGCCTGGCGCAGCGTCTCACCTTCGAGCAGTTCCAGAACCAGGTAAGGACAGCCCTGGAACTCACCGATGTCGTAGAGAGCGCAAATGGACGGATGATTGAGGGCCGAGGCGGCGCGGGCCTCCCGCAGGAGCCGGTCGGCGCCGATTCCGGCCTGTCCGTCCCGTTCGGGCAGAAACTTGAGCGCAACGTCGCGCCCCAGTCGCTGGTCGCGGGCACGGTACAGAACTCCCATGCCACCTCGCCCGAGCTCGGCGAGAATCCGGTAGTGCGAAACCGTTCGGCCAATCATCGAGCCCCGCTGGCACGCTCACCGACCGGATCGGCCGCTCCCGAGCGCCTGTCCAGGTCATCCCGGATGGCCCCGGAGGGCGGTGCCACCTGTGTGGACTTCCAGTTCGGTTGGCGAACGCCCACTCTGCTTGGTGTGTAAATTCGAGAAACCTAATCTACATTTATATCAAGTTCCTCGATTTCTGCCAAGCGGAGATCGCAGGGCCCGCTTCAGGTCCGGGTCTTCCGCCTAGGAATCGCCGCCGTCCGGGGGCGGGTATCCACAGCAGTCGGCCGGGGCGACCGTCGTGGCGGCGGGAGCACTCTCGACCTGGAGGGTCGTCGTGCTCGAACTCGTGGTGTCGACGCGGGACGCGAAGAGTGCAACGAAGCAAAACAGTGCAAAATACCAGCGAAACATTGCTAACCTCCCTCAAGAATTGCGATGAGCGGAGGTTAGGTTCGAGTGGCCGGAACTACACGGAAATTCGGCATTTCCGATGAAAACAGGGGATTCCTTTCGGGATGCCCGAAAGTCGCAACATGAATTCGACTTGACCCGCGGCTTTCGCAGGCCCTAGTCTTTACTGGCATGGAATTCGTAGCTCTGACGGCGCTGAACGAAGCTCTTCTCGCTGTCATTCTATGGCGGGGTCTGAGGGAGAAACTTTGGGCGGACTTCGTCGGTTTCTATGTTTACGTGACTTTCTCGGTCCTGTCCGGGCTCGTGGCGGTGGCGATTCTGTTCTTCATGGGGATCTCCTCCCCGGCCTACCGGGTCTTCTACTACACAGCCAGCACCTTGGCTATCTTCGTCGGGGCCTGGTTCTTCTTTGACATCCTGCGGTGCCTGAGTCCCACCCCCAGGTCCGGGGTCCGATTGGCCCGCACCTTTCTTCTGGCGGCGATGGCGTTGGTCGTGCCGGTGGTCTGGGCGATCGTCCGGATGGAAGGCAACCCTCTGGACCGTCTCCAGGCGGTTTCCCTGATCTACAAGATGGCCGTCTGTCTGGTCGCCGTGTGCTATGTGGTCGAGCACCGGGAAGTCGAGCTGGGCCCGAATGTGGCGGGGATCTTGGCCGGAATGGGCTTACTCACCGGTTTTCAGTCTTTGAATTTCATCAGCTACCTGAGCGGAGGGATTAAGCACGATCTCTTCCAGCTTCTGGTCCCGAGCCTTTACAGCGGGGCCATGTTCGTTCTCCTCTTCAGCTTGTGGGAGCGCGACCCGGTGCGGTTCAATGATTCGAGACGGAACCTCGACTTGGGCTTCCAGCAGGGTTTTCGCGTGCTCCTTCGTTCCCTGCTGACTCGTTGAGCTTGCGGGTGCGTCCACCGATTCGTTCGAGGCGGCTGGGATCTTTCACTCGCTTTTCGGGCACAGCTACCGGGAGATCTTCCGGTCATCGCGGGTCGCCAGGAGAGCACCTCGAGTGGGGGAGCCTGAAAACCGGGGAGTTCGCCGGGGGGGACAGGAGACTGGCGGTAAGTTTCGGAGATTCCGAATGATTCGACCGACAACTTTCGGTATTACCGAATCTGCTTGCCCGTCAACCGGTCATTTGCGGGAAGCTAGTGGTGCAGGGGGCCGAATGGCCGAAGGACCTGCCGCAAAGGATTCGACAAGGCAGCCGAAATGACGATGATTCAGGCCTACATCCTCGCTTTATTCTTGCTCTTCATCGTAGTCCTGCTCTATCACTTCCTGGGCAGCGTTCACTTCGAAGAGGCCGATCGGTTGCGGCTGGAGAGGGCCAATCTGAACCTTCAGACGATCATCCGGGTGCTCGAAGCTCCGGACACCCGACATTTGCTGGAAGACCCCGAGACCCGGGTATACGTCTTCCGGGAGTATGCCGATTCCCTGCGCAAGGACGTCTGGAACCTCATCCGGAGCGGCCAGCTGGGTTTGTCGAGTCTCGCCCTGGCGGGTCTTTTCTTCTCGGCTTTCTACCTGCTGCGCTTGAAGGCGTCGTTCCACTGTCGGCCGGCCGACCTGATGATTCTCGGACGCCTCGAGCTGGTGATCGTGCGATCACTGGCTGCGAGTTAGTTCGGCACCGAAGAGAGCGCACCAGTTGATCATGTAGACATCGAGCATCGTCTGCACGAACTCGGGGCAACTCTCGGCCTTCAGGAAGAAATGAAAGCGGATGCCCCGATACTGGCGTTCCTTCCACAGGCCAACGCCCAGCTGCTGACCCTGCTCGAGGTAGAGAACCAGGCGATCGAGTTGGACGTCCGTCAGGTGAAGTGACGAGACGACCGAGCACCGACCCTCGCGGACCGCGAACAGGGCACACCCGTCCGCCCCCGACAGGGAGACGACCTCACTGAGACGAAACTCCTGGATACGCTTGAGGTAGAGAGCCTCATCCGTCGCGCGAACACCAACCGACTCAACGGGCCAGACATCTTCGATCCCGACGTCCAGAGCGCCCAGAATCCTGAACAGGTTGTCCAGGGTGAGGCGGTAGGCGCCTCGCTCCAGGGAAGCATAGGAACTCACGGGAATGCCCGCTTTCGCGGCCAGCTCAGTGACCCCGATTCCCCGGGATGTGCGAAGCCTGCGGATGCGGTCTCGGACAAGATCATTGACGGAACTGTGGTTCATGGTCTCTTACCCCGGCCCAGCGATTTCTCGCCCAAACTTATTCGATCGGTCTGACGCTGTCAATGGTTTTGGGGCGACGGGGGGTGCCCGCGCCCCCGCGTGACCGGGGTGTCCGAGCTACTTGACCTCCTCGTAGGCCCACTCGAGCCAGTTGGCGGCGAGCTCGAGGTCTCGCACCTCTACGGTAGCACCGCACCAGAAACGGAGACCGGGAGGGGCATCGCGGTACGAGCCGCAGTCGAGGGCCACACCCTCTTCGGCAAGCAGCTTGACCATCTTCTTGACCTTATCGGCGGGGAGATCGATGGTCAGACAGACGCTGGTATTGGAGCGGATCCTCGCGTCACGGGCCAGAAAGTCGATCCAGGGCCGGGAAGCCACGAACTCCTCCCATACGCGCAGATTGGCCTGGCTGCGCGCGATGAGCCCCGGGAGTCCTCCGGAGGCCTCGGCCCACTTCAGGGCGGCCAGGTAATCCTCCGTTGCGAGCATGGAGGGAGTGTTGATGGTGGAGCCTTTGAAGATCGCCTCGTTCAACTCGGCTCCCTTCTTCATCCGGAAAATCTTGGGCATCGGCCAGGGCGGATCGTAGGAAAGCAGCCGGTCGACGGCCCGCGGAGAGAGGATCAGCATCCCGTGAGCCGCTTCCCCCCCCAACACCTTCTGCCACGAATACGTGATGACATCCAGCTTTTCGTAGGGCAGATCCATGGCGAAGATGGCCGAGGTGGCGTCACAGAGGGTCAATCCCTCGCGTTCCTTGGGAATCCATTCGCCGTCGGGCACCTTCACACCCGACGTGGTGCCGTTCCAGACGAAGACCACGTCCTTGCGGAAATCCACCTGAGTGAGATCGGGGATCCGGCCGTAGTCCGCCTCGAGGATCCGTGTATCGGCGAGTTTGAGCTGTTTGGTGACGTCCGTTGCCCAGCCTTTGCTGAAGGACTCCCAAACCAGCACATCCACTCCTCGGGGACCGAGGAGCGACCACATCGCCATCTCGAAGGCACCCGTATCGGACGCCGGAACGATCCCCACGCGGTAGTCGGCGGGAAGGCCGAGGAGTTTGTGGGTTCTCTCAATGGCTTCGGCCAGCTTCGCCTTGCCCAGGTCACCGCGATGGGAGCGGCCCAGCGGCGCGTCCTTGCAGTTCTGTGAGGGAGTAACCGGGGTGCTTCGAGCACGGTCCGGAAGAGAAGTTGGGATTAGTTGGTTTCACCGTCGGTTTCACAGTCATCCTCCGTCCTTGTGTCCACCCAGCGAATCATACGGTGCAGATATGACCTTGCCGCGGAGGATTTGTCCAGTGTTTTCTTCCGGCGGCCGGGGCGATGAACTATCTCCCCGGCCGCCGGAGATACCGCTTCTCGACAGCGGCCCGTCAGTCTGCCGGACCACCCGGCAGGCTGTGCGGACGAGGCTGGCCGCCTGTCTCAATGCAGTACGAAGCGAATGGTCACGTTGGCCAGCACGGGCCAGGGCTCGCCGTTCAGGATGGTCGGCGAGTACTTCCACTGGAGCACGGCTGTCCGGGCGGCCTCCTTCAACAGGGGCGGCCCGTCGAGGACCTTGACGGAGACGACGTTTCCTTCTTCGTCGATCCAGAGTTGGAGGACGACGGGCCCGCTGATGCGAGCGGCGAGAGCGAGGGGCGGGTAGACCGGCTCGACCCTTCGGACCAGACGGGCCGACTGGACCCCGCTGCTGACGCGCTGCGGTTCCTTGCGGGGCGTCGCGGGAGGCGGCGGGGGATCCGGCACGCGGCTCTCCAGCCATCCCGCCGGGGCAGCGACCCGTCCGCCCGCAACCGGACCTGCGAGCAGCCCCGGGCTCGCAGCGGTGAGGTAGGGCACATCGTCGAGCTGCACATCAGCGTCCGGGGCTTCCGGGATGGCCGAGGGCGGAGGCTCCATCATTTCCGGGAGTCGGATGACCTTTGGCTCCGCAGCCGGCCGTCCATCCGGCTCCGGTCGGGGCGCCGGAACGGGAGGAGGCACCGGAGGGGCAGGGACGCTCGGCGGGGCGAGGAGAATGAGGTCGGCCAGCAGCTCGCTGCCCGGCAGCTCACTGTAGAAGAAAAGAGGTGCCGCCAGGAGAAGGGCCAGCGCGGTTCCGTGCAACAGCAGTGATACGGCCAGGACTCGTGGCGAGCGGCTGGGCGATGTCTCCGACGAGACGATCAGATGGTCGAACATCGGTCTCTCCTTTCTTTCCGGAAAGACCTCTCGAGAGGCGGGGGAACCAGAATCCCCTGTTTCGGCGCCACTCACTTAGAACCAGCCCGGGGCCCTGGGTTCCCTGCAAGGGGGGTTCTCCTGGATAAAGGCCGGGAAGCAGGGGAGCGGCTCGGATAGAATTCTGTCACGGAGCCGGGGATTGCTGCGCGCCGTTCGAGGCACAGGACAAAGGGTTCGGTTCAGGGAGGGAGGCAGAGATTCATGAAAGTGCTGTTCATAGGAGGAACGGGCAACATCTCAGCGGCGGCGAGCCGCCGCGCCATCGAGCGGGGAGTGGAACTTCACCTGCTGACCCGGGGCCGGAGGGGGATCGAGCTGCCGGGTGCGAACTGGATCACGGCCGACATCGACGATCCGCTCCGCGTGGCGGAAGTCCTGGGCGACCGGCGCTGGGATGCCGTCGTCAACTGGATCGCCTTCGAGCCAGCGGATGTCGAGCGGGACATCGAACTGTTTGCCGGGCGCACCGGACAGTACGTCTTCATCAGCAGCGCGGCGGTGTATCAGAAGCCGCCGTCCCACCCGGTCATCACGGAATCGACGCCCCTGCACAATCCCTTCTGGGAGTACGCGCGCAACAAGATCGCCTGCGAGAACCGGCTCCTCGAGGCCTATCGGACGGGCGCCTTTCCGGTGACGATCGTACGCCCCTCGCTCACCTACGAGACGGTGATCCCCGTTCCGCTGGGCGGTTGGGACAACTACACCATCATCGACCGGATGAAGCGCGGGGAACCGGTGATCGTGCACGGCGACGGGACATCGATCTGGACGATCACGCACGCCCACGATTTTGCGCGCGGCTTCGTCGGGCTTCTCGGGCACCAGCAGGCCGTCGGCCACGCCTTTCACATCACTTCCGATGAGCTGCTCACCTGGGATCAGATCTATCAGGCAGTGGCGGCGGCGGCCGGCGTCGAGGCGCGGATCGTGCACATCCCGTCCGACTTCATCGTCCATGTGGAGCCGGCTCTGGAAGGAACCCTCCGGGGAGACAAGGCCTACAGCGTCCTCTTCGACAACAGCAAGATCAAGCGTTTCGTACCGGAATTCCAGGCCGTCATTCCGTTCAAGACGGGCATCCGGCGGACCGTCGAGTGGTTTGAAGCCGTTCCCTCGCGGATGCGGATTCTGCCCGAAAAGAATGCCCAGATCGATCGCATCCTCGCCGCCTACCGCGATACTCGCGGTTCCTAATTCCTCGGAACTAGGAACTCGGAACTAGGAACTCGGAACTTGTTTCCCGACGTTCGGACCCGTCACGCGCAGCACGGGCTCGCCGCCCCGGAGACCTGCCACCGGGAAAATGGCCTTGATCGATCGACTCTCTCCTGGCAGGAGAGAAATGTAGTTGTCCTCCCAGAGGATGGGCAGAACCGGCTCTCCGGACTGGCGATTCACGACCTGAAGCTCGACGAAGAAGGCGAGCTTGTCGGACGGATTCTCGATCTGTGCCACCAGCATCTTCGCTCCCTCGGCCTCCGAGACGAAGGAGGTAGTCTTCAGTTCGACGGCGGGCAGACGGCGCAGGGCCCGGAAGTCCGCGAAAGAACGGTTCGGTGTGACGAACCACTGGCTGTGTTCGAAATCAAGGACGTCGGGCTTGCGAGACAGCCAGTAGAAGTTCCGGGCGATGAGTCGGCCCTGTCCGTCGGTCAGTCGCAGCGACAGAAAATAGACCGGCGAGAGCCCCCTGGCTGGAAAATCGTCGAAGATCGGCTGAGAAGAATTGGCCGGCAGATCAACCTCGATCTCGCGCGCCAGGACCTCGCGAGAGTCGAGATTCAGCACCCGAACCTCGGCCTTCAGCCCGGACCGATCCCGAGGGGTGTCATTGACCGCCACGATCGAGCCGTCACCGTAGTCATAGACCAGGTTGGCCGGCTGGCAGGCGGCCTTGGTCCCGAAATAGGCGCCGTTCGGCATGAGGTACCAGTCGTAGAGCTGCCAGTACATCTCGGGCCAGGCCGAGTTGAGCATCCACTGAATCACGCCGGTCGAGACCGGCTTGTGGACCGAGAAGGATTCGAACATCGCGCGGATCGCTTCGTAGTTGGCCACCTGGGCCCACCGGGCGAAGTCCTCGACATCGTGAGCCGCTCCGTAGCGGTGATCGAAGGCATTCAGGTAGCGGGAGAGCGTGTTGAATTCGTTGCGTCCGCAGTGGTAATCCCAGACCTCGTCGATGGGCCAGAGGTGGTCCGGCGGGAGCATCCGGCGGATGCTGGAAATCGGCGGGGGCTGCGGACCCGGCCCGGTCTCCGTGTTGAAGCCATAGGCCCCGCCGTGTCGTGTGTCCAGATACCAGTAATTGGGCGTCACGTAGTCGTAGGGCCCGTTCATCTTCACCGCCGAGGGACCGGTGACCGCACTGGTGCGGGTCGAGCACGAAGACAGGGTCGGGCGGGTCGGATCGATCTCCGCCAGCCTCGAAAGGTAGCTCTCCTCCAACTCGGGCCGGGGCAGCATGTCGCTGCCCAGGACCCAGACGAAGATGCCGGGGTGGTTGCGCAGCCACAGGACCTGGTCCGCGAGGGAGTCCGTGATCAGGCGGATCTCCTGGGGATTCCGGATGCCTCCGAAGTCGTCGGTCGGTTTGCCCAGGTAGCTTTCCCACTCCCATTGGCAACTCCATCCGACCATCACCAGGAGTCCATAGGCGTCGGCCAGATCGTACAGATCCTCACTGTTGCCCCAGAAGCCTTCCAGCCGGATCGTGTTCAGACGCATATCGCGCGCATACTGCATCTGGGCTTCGATCCTCGGTCGGTCATCGCGCAACAGCAGATCGTCAACCCAGCCGCCTCCCCGGATCAGAACCTTCTTGCCGTTGACGGTATAGCCGCGGTATCCCTGTTCGTTCAGGTAATCACCGACTTCCCGAATGCCGAAACGCGTTTCACGCGAGTCCAGCACGGCTCCGTCCCGCTCGGCGGTCAGGCGCAGAGAGTGCAGGTTGGGATCGCCGAGACCATTCGGCCACCAGAGCTTGGGGTCGAGGATGTGGAGGGAGGGGAAGGCGGACGGATCGAGCTTCAACTGGCGGGTTTCGCCGCCTTCGAGGTGGTACCCGGTCTCGAGCTTGATGTCGTCGATCTGCAGCGTGAGACGCCCCTGGACGGGCTGGGAGTCGTGATTGACGAGCTCGGCATGGATCGTCAGGTCGGCCTCGGTCAGCGTCTCCAGGTTCAGTTTCGTCTCGACAAAGGGATTTTCGATGGAGAGCGGTCCCGTGAAACGCAGCTGGACCCCGCGCCAGAGGCCCATGTTGTTGTCCGGGGGCCGCGGATTCCAGTCGACGAATCCGATGGTGAAGTCTCCGGGGCGAGGCGGGAAGACTTCGACCGCCAGGACGTTGTCCCCCGAGCGAATGGTCCCGGTCACGTCGAAATCAAAACGGCGAAAGGCGCCCAGGGCTCGTTGGGTGTCGGCGATCTGGACGCCGTTGAGCCAGATATTCGCCCGGTAATTGATGCCGTTGAATAAGAGGCGCACCCGAACATCCGAATCGACATCGCTGATGCGGAAGACTCTGCGGTACCACCAGGGCTCCTGAAAGCGATCCCGAGGGATGTTCTCGAGGCGGGTTCCGCTGAATGCGTCCGGATACTCGCCGTTGTCCATGAGGGCTGCCAGCACGGTTCTCGGCACGCGGGTCGAGTACCAGCCGTCGGTCGACGCGCCGGCCCGCGACAGCCGGGCACCCCCTTCGGAAACCTTCGAGGATGCCTGGAGCTGCCAATCCTCGCTCAGGTCCAGGGTTCGACCCTGGAGAACGGGATGGCTGCTCGAACAACTCGCACCGCCCAGGGCGACGACGAGAGAGAGCAGGATTCCGGGCAGCCAGGGGGAGATGCCTTCGAAGCTGGTCATGCCCAGGACACTAGCACATCACGGGGGGATTGTCCCCGGTCTGGAGAATGATGACGCCGCCGGCCGCGGGCTCCTTCAGGATTCCGGTCAGCTCCTGCATCAGGCGCCGCCCTTCCAGGCCTTTCAGGATGCGCAGGTACAGCTCCAGGCGGCGGGCCCATTCTGCGTCCAGGCTGTGCAGGGCCAGGGGACGACCGTCTTCGATGCGCACGGAGCGACAGGTTGGCTCCGCCTGACCGAAGCGAAAGCTCCGAATCTCGATGGAACTGCGCGAGGGCTCCCAGGTCACCAGATCCCAGAACTTGAAGTGGAAGATCTCGTTGGCCCGCGCGAAGCCGGATTCCCCGATGCGCATTTCTTCCCGGACCAGAGCAAAGGCAGCCGAGGCGACCACGGCCGCCTCGAACTCTCCGGAAACGAGGACCCGGCCCATGGCGATCCGGGCGCCGCCGTCCCGCTGCCAGAGACCGAGGAAGTCCCCGCTGCCGGGACGCCCCAGGCGCAGGAGGGACACGTCCAGGGATCCCAGACGTGTGTGTCCGACGTTCCACAGCGATTCGGAGAAGCATTCGGCCAGGTCCTCCGGACGCCGGAACTGTTCTCCTTCGATGACCGCCCGCTTGGTTTTGGACAGTATCTCCTCGAGGAGGCTGGTCATGGTGTTGAACGTGTTGCTCAGGTCGTTGAGCTCGCGCAGCCAACCCGGTGCGACTCTCCAGTCATAGCGTCCCTTCGCCACGACCTCCGTGGCCCGGCTCAGTTCCCGGACCGCTCCTGTCACGAGGCCTCCCATCATCCAGGAAACGAGAAGTCCGCAGCCGAGGATTCCCACCAGAAAGGCGATGCTGTGCAGCAGGATTTTCTGGCTGGCCTGCATGGCGGGCGTCGCGTCGATGTCGAGGAGGAGAAGCCCGAAGGGTTTTCCGGAGGCTTTGAGTGGGGCCACGGCCCCAACGTAGTATTGGCCGTCGGCGCGCGCCAGGACCGACGAATAGAGCACCTCCCTTCGGGCCTCGAATGTCACTCCGTCCATGGGTGACGAGGTCGACGGGTCCCCGGCCTCGCCGAAGCTCAGGGTTGACTTGTTGCCGGACAAGGAATAGAGCCTAACGCTCCGGATGGGGTTCTCCTGCATGAGGCGCTCGACCGGCGCCCGTAGCCGTTCCCCGTGAGGCGGGAGCATGGCGAGGTCGGATCGGACGAGGTCCGAGCTCAGGAATTCCGACATGGCCACGGTCAGCGTGAAGACCTCTTCACTCAGGGCCAGTCGGATCTCCTCCCGCCGAGTCGTGTAATTGAGCGTCGCGACCACGAGGCCCAGCACCAGAAAGACGGGAAGGACCCCCAGCAGGATCTGCAGTCGGATTCTCACGGGCCGTCGGCCTCCTCGTGGGGCGATTTCGGGGCATCCTCTCGATCCAGGAAGCCCAGCGTGAATTCCGGGAACTCATTCACGATCCGGTAGAAGTGTCCCTTTGAGATGAGAAGACAGACGGCACCCTGAGGACCCGCCAGGACGTCTTGGGCGACGGGTATTTCACCGAGCAGGGACCGAACCCCGAAGACGGGCGAAATCGAGGAGCCGGCGGGGTCCACCACGCCGCCCTCGACGACGGCAAAGAGTCGCTGCAGGACGTGCCCGGCGGTGACCACCCGGTCACCCGGGGCGAATCGTTTCGTGTGGCTGATCTCGGCGATCGCCACCAACTCGGAATAACCGAGCCGATCGAAGGGAGCGGTTTCCTTGAGGCCGAAGATCTTCTCCGTGAGCTTCATGCCTTCCTCCAGTAGGTCAAAAAGAGGAAGTCGCGGCCCGGGGCCTCACCATCGTCCAGGCTCCGCCCGAGGAGGGAGCGGGCCTTGTCCTCCTGGCGCAGGAGGTCCCCGTCCAGCCCCGTCGAACCCTCTTCGATCCGCTGAACCAGGGAGGGATTCGACAGGAGCAGCACCTCGCCGAGCCGGAGCGGAGAAGGCGCGCCCGAACGAAGAGTCAAGACGCGCGCCTGGCCGTCGCTGTCGATGACGGCGACGGGAAGGGGCGCGCGGAGCGAGAGTCGGAGTTCCCCGGTTTCGAGATCGACATTGACCAGAGCCTGCAGGGAGTCCCGGAACAGGGGATCGAAGAAGCGCTGGATCGCGGGCCAGTGGCCGGAAGAGTTCGCGGCCAGCCGGCGGAACATGGTGGCCAGGTCGGAGCGGCGCCGGATCGCTTCGTAGGGATCGTCCGGTGAAGGCGAAACGAGCCAGCCGTAGAGCTGCCCCGCCACGACGGCCCAGCCGGAGGAATCGCGCAGGGGAGACCGGCTGCAGATCCTCCCACAGCGAACCGGTGCGGCCCGATCGATCTGATCGAGATCGGTGCGCGAGGCCAGTGAGAGGACCAGTTCCATTCGCCGGCGCTCCCGTTCCAGCTCCTGGTTACTGCGCGTCAATCCGTCGAGAGTCGTCTCGAGGGCGGCGCTCATCTCGTTGAAGGAATGGGCCAGGTCTCGAAGCTCGCTCGGGCCGTCCACCTGGACCGTCTCGCCGAACTGGCCGGCGGCGACCTTGAGGGCCTCGCTCTTGAGACGCTCGATGGGCCGGACCAGCCGATTGCTGACCTTCACGGCCGCAAAGGAAGCGCAGCCCAGACACAGGATCCCGATCAGACAGACCTTGAACAGGGCCGAACGAGTCTTCTGTTCGATGACCGAGATGTTGATGTCGGCCCCGGCAATGGCACGGACGTCGCCCCGGGAGTCGTAGATCGCCGCATCGGCGGACTTGATCAGTCCCCATTGCTCCCAGAATTCGATGTTCGACAGGTGGACACCGCCCTGGTGAGAGACGCGGACAGTCCCTTCTTCCGGGGGGTCGGAGTCGATGTCGCCGATGTTGGAGTGATCCTCGTCGGTGTTGGCATCGAGGACATAGACGATCTCCCGATCCTGACGGCCGAGGACGAAGGTGTAAAGGTAGGTCAGGTTGACGATCTGCCTGATTCGCCGCATGGGCAGCACATACTTCCGGTACAGCAGGTCGTCCTCGCTGCGATAGCCCGGATAGCCGAACATCGACAGCCGGAAGGAACCCGGCTCGAGTCGCCCCAGGCGATCGCCGCCGGTCCAGAAGACTCCCCGCACGGAATCGAAGGTCAGGGCACGCAGCGGCCGGGACGCCGGAACGACATCACTCTGCTCTCCCTCCTCCGATGGGGCGGGGTGCAGAGCCACCGAGGAGACCTCTGCCGCGCTTCCCTCGATCGCGAGCCGCAGCAATTCGGCGCGGTCCGCAACCGCCGCATAGAGAACCCCCGGTTCGGGGCCGTCGGACAGACAGATCATCCGAGGCAGGGAAATCCCGGTGACCGGCCTCAGCTTCCAGGTCCGGCGATCGATGGCCGCCAGACGATCGCCGGCGACGTAGAGGGTATCTCCCCGGTCGTCCCAGGCCAGGGCCCGAAAGGTCTCGGTCGACTCGAAGACGACGCGGGAGGCGCCGGAGGAGGGATCGATCAGGCGCAGGCGATGGCCCGGGGCCTCGATCCCGGCCAGGTGCCCGCTCTGTCGGTCCCAGGCAAGGTCCAGAACGGGTGCGGCGAGTTCCGCGATCGGTTGGGCGCTGCCGGTCTCAGCATCGATCCGGAGGAGTTGACCGTCGGAATCCGCACCGAAGAGCCGGCCGGTCTCCGGATCGAAGGCCAGGGCGGTGAGCTCGAAGGGGCGAAGGATGGCGTCGTGTTCCGCCGGATCGATGAAGGCTCCGGTCACGGTGCTCACCGAACGAAGTCGGGCATCGAAGCCGGCCAGGATCTCGGCGTAGAGGGAAGAGTAGATCAGGTAGCCGGCGACGGCGGTGACGATGAACAGGGTGGGGACGAGCACCAGCAGGAGGGCGCTCTGAATCCTCAATTCGCGAATTCGACTCATCGCACACCCAGCCTTGTCTCGAGCAGTCCGATGGCGATGCGCGGGTGCCGGCGTGCTTCCTCTTCCACCCCGCAGGCATCGATGACCAGGGCCTCGAATCCTTCCGACAGTGCGTCTTCCCGGCGTTTGCGGCCGCCGAGGAGGCTTTCTTCGCCGAAAGCCTGGCCAACCTCCGGATAGCGGGTCTCCTTTCCCTGCAGGCGGACCCGTCCGTCGAGCACCACAAAGAGATCTCCCGCTTCGTTTCCGCGACGGTAGACCCGGTCCCCGTCGAAGTAGTCCATCAGTCGACTGTGCCGTGAGAAGACCAGCAGTTCGGAGGTTCCAAAGCGGCGGAAGAGATGAGCCTTCGACATTCGCTCGATCCGTTCGATGCTGTTGAGCGACGGCTTTTCCCCGTTTCGCTCCAGCAGGCTCAGGACGGTCTCGGAGAACAGGGGTGCCCGCGGCCGCAGCAGCCGGGTCTGGAACTGTACGCCCGCCGCCTCGGAGTCTTCCTCCCAGAGAGCCTGGGCGGCGGCAGAACACTCCAGGTCGAAGGAGCTGTCGAGGGCCGTGTGGACGACGGTTGTCGGGTCGGCCGGCTCCGTCTGAAAGCGCCTCCGATAGACGGTGACAGCCTCCTCCAGGTCGGACCGTGCAACCAGGGGGAGCAGGAGCTTGAAGACGTCCCGGCTGCAGGCCTGCTCCACACTCTCAATGGCATTGGCTCGAACACGCTGGCTGGTCGAACGCAGCGACGAGCTGAGCATTTCGAAGTCGGGGAGGCGACCGCCAATGGTGAGAATCTCCAGAACGAATTCAACGATCGACTGCTGGGCATCGCGATAGAAGAGGGACAGCACATCGGCTCCACTCGACTTCCCGGTTCGGCCCTCGAGCACATAGTGGAAATAGAGGCAGCGATAGGCCCTTTCCAGTTCGGTCCGGATGATCCCGGGAAGCAGGGATTCGAATTGCGGGAAGGCGAGCTTGCCCAGGGTTCTGGCCGCGATGGAGCGGGCCTGGTAGGAATAGCGTGGATCGCCCAGGATCGAAACGATCGTGGGCACGCTGCCCAGGCCGATCTCGAGGATCAGCTTCTCGACCTTTCGGCGTTCGAAAGGCGTCAGCCCCTGGTCCAGCGAAAGGAGTGGTCGGATGGAGCCGGAGTCCCTGATTCGATCCAGAACATCGATGGCCACGTCCCGCTCGGCGCTGGAGCCCTCGCGGATGATCTGGAGGATCTCCGGCACGAGGTGGCTCGACTCGCGGTTCACCAGGTCCCGGATGGCGCAGAGCGCCTCGTGCCGTGCGCCGGCGTCCCCGTCTCTCAGGAACTGAACCAGGAAGTGGGCGTACCGGCCCTGGCGCATCTGGCCCAGGGCCCGGATGCCGGCGAGCTGGGCCTGCCCGGAATCGGACAGCAGTTCACCAATGGTCGTCATGGCGCGAATGCCGTCGTTCAGGTTCCAGCTGTTCCACCTGGCGACCGCGGCGGCGGAACGTTCCCAGGGGTCCCTCGAATCGAGCAGGGAACTGAGCAGTTCGGACTGCACCAGCCCCTGGGCTCCGAGGACCTCGATGAAGGTTGACTCGGATACGAGGTCGTGCCGTCCGAGGGAACGCACCAGCATGGTCAGGACCTCGACGTCGGCATCTGCGACGATACCGCTCAGCAGGGCGTGAAGGCCGCGCTTGTCGCCGTTGCCGGTGCGGTTGCAGAAGGCCAGGAGCGCGCTCAGGGCGCGGCCCTTATCGATGGTCGTCATGAAGCGGATGGCGGCACGAGCCGCATCCGGGTCGCCCTCGGAGGCCAGTCGCTCGAGCTCGCGGATCTCCCCGTCGTCGAGCCGGGCGAGCAGTTCCCGGTCGGTCCGCGAGAAGTCGAGCCACTCGCGTTTCAGGTTGGTCATGATGGCGGACAGGTAGTCGCCCCGCAGCAGCAGCGCAATCAGCACCAGGCCGAGGCTCACAACGAGGCCGGTCGTGGAGATCTGGCGCTGATCGAGCAGCGGGGCGCCAACGAAGAGGAACAGCCCGGCAAGGGAGGCCGCCAAAGGCTCGGAGATGCCCTCGGAGAAGGTCCGGACCTGACCTTTGAAGTTCCCCGGGACCCCGTTCATGATGAAGTTCCAGTTGTTGTTGTCGATGGAGCTCTGAATTCCCTGGTAGGCGAAGAATCCGAAGATGGCCGCAGTCCACCCGAAACTCCAGTAGAGGAAGGCGAAGGTGCCGAGATAGGTCAGGGGCTGGACCAGAGCCAGGTTCCTGACCCCGAACAGCGCCACGGCACGGCTGAACAGGAAGAAGTTGACGAAGAGATTGAAGACGTTGGTCAGGGCGAAGAGCGTGCCGAAGAGAACCGCCAGTTGCTCCTTCTCCGCGGAGGCGGAGAAGATGCCCAGATACTGGTATTCACAGACCGTCGAGAGGAAGACGGTGGCGATCAGGATCAGGTTGAGCAGCACCACGTAGCGGGACCGGTTCATGATCCGGCCCACCTCGACGGTCTGCTGGACAATGCCGCTCTTTTCCGGTTCCACCTCCGGCTCGATCTTCCGCCAGCTGCGGTTGATCAGCAGCACCACGGGGAAGGTCGCGACGGCCACCAGGGACCAGGCCAGGAAAAGATGCTCCACGGGCAGGACCCGCGCCAGCAGGCTGACCAAACCTCCGCCCAGGGCCGCTCCGAAGGCCGCACCTCCCGCAAAGACGGAGAACAGGCGCTTGGCATCGAGCATGTCGAAGTAGCGGTCCACGTAGTTCCAGTAAAGCGTGAACAGACTGATCGCCCAGAGGGAGGCGTAAAGCTTGACGAAGTAGAAAGGAATGTTGCCCGTGCCGGCACCCGCCGAGGCCAGGAGAAAGCAAATGAGTCCGCCTCCCGACAGGCTCATGAGCGTGATCTTGAACTGCGCATCGATGCCGTAACGGGTGGCCACGAAGGCGAAGAACGGGGTGAAGGCGAGCATGATCAGCGGCAGCAGGAGATAGACGACGGGCAGCCGGTCGGCCCCGACGTGGACCAGAAAGAGGGAGTCAGCGGTGCTGATCCCCAGCGCTACCCCCACTTCGAGCAGGGCGCCGAGCAAGGCGAAGTGGAAGACCTTGCGGCCCTCCGTCCGATGTATCTTGAAAAGCCTCTGAAGGAATCGCCTCATTACCCGCCTGTCTCAATTTCATCCGTGCCGCTGCGGGTCCGCCGTCGCTCGTGGCCGCCACCAGTCCGCTTCCTTTTCCGCGCCCGGGTCATACATAAAATCGGCAGAACTGACGATAGGTTTAAGTGGAGCGATCCGGTCCCGGTGTGATGGCAGCCTTGTGCCGGTGACCCATTCCGGCCGATGTCGGCTGGGGCCGAGACGGTCGTCGAATCGCGACAATTTAGGAAAGATGATGAGACTTCGAACATTCCTGCTCGCGCTGCTGGTGCTCGCGCTCGCTCTGACCGGGACCGCGGCAGCCGAAGACCCGGACGCGGATCCGGCTCTGGGGATCAGTGCAACGGCCGATGTGGTCTCCACTTACTACTGGAGGGGATTCGACCTGACGGATCACGAGCCGGCCTTTCAGCCCGGTGTCACATTGACCCACAACGCCTCCGGTCTATCCCTGAATTTGTGGGGCTCGATTGCCCTGGACGATCGCTCTACGACGCGCGATCTGGATGAGCTGGACCTGACCGTGGGGCTGGACCGGTCGGTGGGAGAGGCACTGGACGTCAGCCTCGGCGCCATCTTCTATTTCTATCCGCAGCTGGCTCCCGAGGAGGATTCGACGGAGGAGATCTACGCGGGTCTCGGCTTCCCCTCGGCGCCGTTGAGTCCCACGATCACATACTTTCAGGACCTCAATCTGGGAGACGGGGGCTATCTTCTGATCGGAGGCAGCCACTCGGTGGGAGCTCTCACGTTGAGCGCCGACAGTGGGTTCAGCTTCAAGCAGTACACCGACAAGACCGGCTTCACCGAGCTGGTCCTGGGTGCCTCCTACGACTTCGTCCTCGGGTCCAGCGGGGCTTACCTGACCCCGTACGTCCGGTTTGCGGCCGTGGACGACAAGGAGCGCAATCCGGACAACACCGAGTTCTGGTTCGGCCTGTCCCTGGGATGGGACCGATAGAAGGGGAGCGGCGGAAGGGATGTCCTATCGATCGAAGCTTCTGCTCTCGCTGACCGCCCTGGTGTCTCTGAGCAGCATCGTCGCCGGCGCGATCCTCTATTACCACGCCCGTGAGGCACTCTTCCAGGCCCTGCAGAGCAAAGTTCTCTCCATCGCTTCGACGGCGGCGTCCTCGATCGATGGAGATCTGCACCAGAAGATCCGCACGCGGGAAGACGAGGATTCCCCGGCCTACGCGGAACTGGTGGCGGAACTGCGGCGAGCCCGGGATGCCAATCGGCGCCCCGACGTGGAAGTCGCCTACATGTACACTTTCCTGTACAACCCGGAGAAGCCGGGCGAGATCCTGTTCGGCGTCGACGCGGAAGAGGACCCCTCCGAGAAGTCGCACGTGGGCGATGTCTACGAGGGCCGGCCCGGGACTCCGCTGATCATCACCGAAGATCAGGTGGATGGGGATTTCTCCGTCGATCGCTGGGGGACCTGGCTGAGTGCCAACGCTCCCATCAAGAATCGGGCCGGAGTGGTCGTCGCAGCTTTGGGAGTCGATGTCCGGGCCGAGGACGTCCTGAACCGGCTGGCCGCTATCCGGTGGAGCCTGCTGACGGCCGTCGGTGCGTCGATCACCCTGGCGGTACTGCTCTCTATTGCGCTGGCCAAGCGGGTGAGCCGCCCGCTGTTCGCCGTGCGCAACACCGTCGAGCGGATCGGCCGAGGGGATTTCGAGGCCCGCGTTCACCTGAAGACCCGTGATGAATTCGGTCAGGTGGCCCAGGCGATCAACCAGATGGCCATCGGTCTGAAGGAACGGGAGGAACTCAAGGGAGCCTTCGCCCGCTATGTCTCCAAAGACGTCATGGAGGAGATTCTTCTGTCTGGAGGGGAGCTTAGCTTACAGGGGGTCAGAAAGAAGGTGACCATCCTCTTCTCCGATATCCGGAATTTCACGACCTTCGCCGAGGGGCACTCTCCGGAAGAAGTGGTGGGGTTCCTCAATGAGTACTTCGAATCGATGATCGACGTGATCTTCCGCAACAAGGGGACGCTGGACAAGTTCCTCGGGGACGGTCTGATGGTTCTGTTCGGTGCGCCATTGGAGGATGCCGAGCAGGAAGTCAATGCAGTGAGGGCCGCCGTTGAAATGCAGCAGGAACTGCGCCGCCTCTCCCGCAAGTGGCTCAACGACCTCAATGCCGAGATCCGGGTCGGGATCGGAGTTCACACGGGCCAGGCCATCGTCGGCAACGTCGGCTCCGACAAGCGGATGGAGTACACGGCCATTGGCGATACGGTCAACGTCGCCTCGCGCCTGGAGACATCGACCAAGGTTGTCGGCGTCCCCATCCTGGTCAGCGAGACGACGCACGCGGCGGCCCGGACAGAATTCCCCTTCGAGGATCGAGGTGCGATCTCGGTCAAGGGCCGCACTGCACCGATCGCTGTTTTCAGTGTCGCCGCGGAGGTCTATGACGGCGCGGAATCCGCGGCATCGTCAAAAGATGCCGCCAGTGCCTGAGCCGACCGGCGAGGCTCCTCAAATCTCTTGCTTGGCGCTCGGTTTCAATGAGATTAGGATAGATTCATGGCTAGTCCAGTAATCATCTTTGGTAAGTTTGGCTGACCCTACACTACGGCCGCCCGTGAGGAATTCGGCCAGCGCAACATCCCCGTACAGTACGTCGATGTCCAGAGCGATCCCGCTGCCCTGAAACGCATGCTGGAGCTCAATGGAGGCATCCGCGAGGTTCCGACCATCGTGGTGGACCACGAGGTGAAGATCGGCCGGGGAGGCACCTGAGGGGTTTAGACGAAAGCCGCCCGGGAGGCGGCTCCGGAAGTTGAGCGACGGGGTTCTTCGCTGGAAAGCGCCGCGTACAAAGGGTCAGCGCGGAGGTTCCGGGAGCGGGGGAGGTGCGCCCGCGGCCGGAGGCCGGCCCTGATCCAGTTGCAGATAGACCCAGATTCCATAGATCCCGACACCCGTGCCGAGGGGAATGTGCGGCAAGTTCAGGATCGAGGCGACCAGCGCCACCAGCGGGCCCCAGGGACGCCGCTTGAGTAGACCGTAGGCGGCGATGAAGTTGGGGATCGTGGTCACGGCGACGAGGGTGGCGAAAAAGAGTCCGATCACGACCGGGATGAGCGCGACGATCCCCGGCACGGTTGGATCCTGAGCTCTGGCAAAACCGATGGCCACGCTGCCTATCGAGAAGACCACCAGCAGCACCACGATCCCGATCAGGCCGAGGACACCGAGTCCGATCAGGAGGGCTGCGAGAACGTCGAGATGTGTCTCGAGTTTTCGGTTCATGTCGTGGATACGAGACGGGCCGCCCGCTTATTCACCGGCGGCCCGCCGCGTTTTGACAGTGCCCGGTCGTGTGACTACTGGACCGTGAAGACGCCGGAGACCGGGGCCGGCGCACCGAGTGCCAGCGCCCGAGGACCCGGGGAGGATCCGCCGACGGTCACGCGGAAGTCGCCCGGCTCCAGGACGCGATTGCCATCATTGTCGACCAGCTTCATGGCCTCGGCCGTCAACTCGAAGCGAACCGTCCGGCTCTGCCCGGGCCAAAGATAGACGCGCTGGAATCCCTTGAGGTCGTACATGGGAACCCGCACGGAAGCCTCCAGGTCGCTGAGATAGCACTGGACGACTTCGTCGGCGGCACGCCTGCCGGTATTGGTGACCGTCACCTCCACCGTGACCGGTTTCCCGGCTGCGACCTGCGTCTGCTCCAGGACCAGGTTCTCGTACTTGAAGTTGGTGTAGCTCAGCCCGAAGCCGAACGGAAACAACGGCTCTTCTTTCATGTATTTGTAGGTTCGGCCCACCATCGAGTAGTCGTCGTAGGGGGGCAGCTGATCGACCGACTTGGGGAAGGTGATCGGGAGCCGTCCCGATGGCACGGTGTCGCCGAACAGGACGTTGGCGACGGCCCGGCCTCCCTCTTCGCCCGGGTACCAGATATACAGGATGGCATTCGCGATTTCGGCGATTTCAGGAATGGCCACAGGACTGCCGCCGGTCAGGACGACGATGAGCGGAGCGTCGCCTCCCTGGCGCAGCTTCTTCAGGTACTCCACCTGGTTTTTGGGGAGACCGATGTCGAAGCGATCGCTCTTGGTGGGCGAGGCCGGTGATTCACCCTCTTCGCCCTCGAGAAGACCCGTCAGACCCATGACCACCACCACGGCATCCGACCCGGAGGCGGCGCCGGCGCTGTAGTCGACGGGGTTGATGTTCTCGCGGTCCAGGAGGAACGCATGGGCATACTGCAGTGTGGTGCCGGGATCGACCTTTTCCGCAATCCCTTCCAGAATGGTATGCAGATTCCCCGAGACGCCGTAGTAGTTGCCGAGCAGGACATCGGCATTGGCGGCATTGGGCCCGATGACCTGAAGGTTTCCGATGTCCTTGCGCAGAGGCAGCACGCCGTCGTTCTTCAGCATGACGATGGCTTCCTCGGCAGCCTGGCGCGCCAGTTCACGATGTTCGGGAGAGTTGATGACCTCGGGGCCGATTTCGGCGTAGGGAACAGCCTCCTGAGGGTCGAACAGCCCGAGCCGGAAGCGTGTCTTCATCAGGGTGACGAGAGCCTCATCGATCTGCGCTTCCGTGATCAGACCCTGCTCCACCGCCCCCTTGAGATAGGGGGAGACGCTGCCGCAATTGACGTCGACGCCGGCCTTGAAGGCCGCCGCCGCTGCCTCCTCCGGGGTCTTGACGTATTGGTGGCCTTCGTAGAAGTCGACCAGGGCCCAGCAGTCCGAAGTGACATGTCCCTGGAACTTCCATTCCTTGCGCAGGATGTCCTGGAGCAACAGATTGCTGGCACAGGCGGGGACATCGTAGACCCGGTTGTAGGCGCACATGACGATTTCGACTTTGCCTTCCTCGACGACGGTCTGGAAGGCGGGGAGATAGGTCTCGCGGAAGTCCTTCTGGGGCGGAGCGGCGTCGAATTCATGCCGCAATCCCTCCGGACCGCTGTGCACGGCGTAGTGCTTGGCGCACGCGGCCGTCTTCAGGTAGCGAGGATCGTTCCCCTGCATACCATGGACGAAAGCGACGCCCATGCGCCCCGTCAGGAAGGGGTCTTCACCGTAGGTCTCCTGACCGCGGCCCCAACGGGCATCCCGAAAGATGTTGACGTTGGGTGACCAGAAGGTCAGTCCGGCATACTGGCCTCGGTTTCCGATCCGCTGGGAAGCGTTGTACTTGGCACGGGCCTCGTCGGAGATGGCCGAGGCTACCTTGTAGACCAGATCGTCATCCCAGGTGGCGCCGAGCGCAATGGCCTGGGGAAAGACCGTGGCGCGGCCGTTCCTGGCGACACCGTGGAGAGCCTCGTTCCACCAGTTGTAGGACGGAATGTCCAGCCGGTCGATGGCGGCGGCCCGGTAGTTGAGCTGCCCGATCTTCTCATCGAGCGTCAGTCTACCAACCAGATCCTGGGCCCGCTGGTCCACGGACAGATCCGGATTGAGGTAAGCCGGCTTTTCCTGCGCCATGAGCAGGGGTACTTGACTGATACACAGGAGCAAGCCCAAACAGAGTCGCTTCATGGTGTTCTCCCTTCCGGTTGATGCAAAGGGGAATCCTAAACCGGGACGGGAAGCCGGTCAATGGGCAGCATGACGGGACGGCCCGGGACTTCGGGGACGGCTGGGGCACGTCCGCCTTCCAGCCGGACGAGACGCCTCTCAGGCCCGACGGGCCCAATCCGCTCCGGGCCGTTGCATTGCTCCGGGTCGCCCCGCTCGCTTCAGGCTTCGGGGATCCGCTCGAAGATTCCCGTGGTCCGGTTCTTTCTCGCCCGGTACCAGGGGAAGACCTGTCCGTTCATCACGATGTAGACGCCGGGGGGCAGGATCTGCACGGCCGTCATGGCACCGCCGATATTGAACAGGCCGTCGGAGCTGCCAAAAGCGAAAGGGATCATGGCGCCCGTCAGGACGATGGTCTTTCCCTGGAGCTCGGATGCCAACAGGCGGGCGGTCTCGACCATGGTGTCCGTACCGTGAGTGATGATGATGCGATCCTCCGGTACCCCGGCGCAGTACTCGAGGATGGACCGACGGTCGCGCTCGCTCATGTCGAGGCTGTCGATGAGCATTACCGTCTCGACTTCGGCATCGACCCGGCAGCGACCGAGTTTCAGAATCTCCGCGAGGTGGGTTTCCTTGAAGAACAGACGTCCCCGCAGTTCATCGTATTCCTTGTCGAAGGTACCGCCAGTGGCCAGAATCCGGACTTCCAAGGTCAACCTCCCAGACTATTTCACCAAGATAGGGAGGAGCGGCCGCGCAGGTCAAGAGGCAATCGATCCGGCGATCTCATGCAGGTATTTGACACCCCTGTCGGCCTGGTAGGCGAGGAGCGCCTCGAACAGCTTCGGGTCCTCCCCCAGCCGTTCGGGAGGATGCACGCCGGGACGGCGAAACTCGCCCTCGAGGAGGAGGCCGACGGCGGCGGTACAGGCGAAGCCGGTGGTGCGTGCCATCGAACTGTATCCCGTTGAGGGATCGCGACGATCCTCCAGTCTCCAGACATGGACCACGGAGTCTCCGTTCGGCTCGCATCCCTCTACGGTGACGCGCATGACCGTGAACTCAGGGTCGTCCTCTTCGAGCCGCCAGTGCTCAAAGAGCAGCTGCGACGTGAGATCGCGGGGACGGACCCGCGCGTCTCCCAGTTCGAGGGGGCTGTCGTCGAAGAATCCGCACGCCCTCAGGATGCGGACCTGATCGGCGTGGCCCGGATATCTCAGAGTCTTCTCGCACAGATTTGGGACGTCGACGTAGCTGCGCAGGAGGCTGCGCAGGCCGTCGGTGTTGAACGCTTCGAGAGTCCCGATCCCCGGAAAATCGACGAGCTCGACCTCGGAAAGGGCCGGCAACACCACCTCCGCCCCGTTTCGCCGCAGCCGGGCCGGGCGCGTATACTCCTCCAACACGTCGGCCGGAGAGAAGGGGGCCTTGTACTCGAAGGGCCAGGTACGCTCGACGGGAAGGCCGCCGACCAGACATTCGAAACGATCGACGCTGGAGAGCGACCCGACGTGGTGCCCCAGCAAGACGTTGCTCATCCCCGGCGCGAGGCCCATGTCCACGATCACGGTAACTCCCCGATCCCGGGCCAGAGCGTCGAGCTCGAAGGGATCCTCCGGGAAGAAGGCGATGTCGATGACGGACTTGCCGGCCTCGATCAGGGTCTTCAGGGTGTTCCGTCCCAGATGCCCTGGGAGGGCGTCGACGACCAGGTCGTGCGGCTGAACCGCGCGGGAGAGCTCGTCCCTGTCCGCCAGGTCCAGGGCGGCCGTGCGCACCTTGCCGCAAGGAAACGCGCGCTCCAGCGCCCCGGCGCGGCAGTCGAGTGAGGTGACGTCGTACCGGTCGGCCAGATCCTGTGCAATGACCCTTCCGACGCGCCCGGCTCCCAAAACGGCGATTCTCTTCATGTCCTCCACCCTCTTTCCCGGTCCGGCTATTGAACCGGCTGGAGAGGCCTGCGTCAAGCAGCGGCCCGGTCTGTTGTCATTTGGGAGGCAAAAGTCATACAGTGGGACTTAACAGGAGGCTTTCCATGAGCATCATCGAGAACGCAGGGCGTTCTGTCGTGCGGGGGCTGGCCGCCGATCAGGCACAGCGGCTGGGCTCCAGAGATAGAAGAGTCGGCGTCCGGACTGAAGTCCGAGGCGGGTCGCAGAATCGAGGGTCTGGCCGCACAGATCCGAAACCTGGGCAGGGACGTCGAGAGCCCGCTCGAAGCCGGCCGGCTGGCCCGCGAGCTGGAAAAGACAGCCGACTACATTCGCTATCGCCGCTCGTCCGACATTGCCGCCGATACCTGGCGATTCGTCAAGACGAGTCGGACGGTCTGGGTGGCCGGCGGAGTTCTGGCCGGCCTGCTGGTGTACACGCTGACGCGCCGCTCTTCCGAATAGTCGACATTTCTCGGGCCCTGGTCTCTGGAAAGGGCGATCCGGTGCGGCCGGCACGCCCGCGGGGCCGGGCATTGCCCGATCCTTGGGCGCCGCGGAATTCCATTTGCCCCCGGGACCTGAAACAGCTTAATATCACCCACAGCTCTTGCCCAACCTGGCGGTCTCGAGAGGAGACTCGCCCGTGCTCCTTCAAAGGGGGTTGTAAGATATGTCGACGGGTGTGCGTTTCATTAACGAGGAGAAGCCGGACGACGCTCAACGAGTGCTGGAGACCTCGGACCGCTTCCTTGCCGATGGTCTGGCGCTGAAACGTTGGCTCGCAGAGACGGAAGCGGCAGGCCGCCTGAAAACATTCGATCTCGTCGAAACCCTCAACCGTCCCGACCGTAGCCGGGGATTCTTTGGAGAGACCCCCCTCGAAGACCGTCTGCTACCCACGATGGGCGTCATCGACGAGGTCTTTTACGATCAGCCGAAAGTCCCCGGTGCCTCGCAACTGGAGACGGCCGGCTGGCTGCGGGATCAGATCCGCGAGTTCGTTCTGCACTATTTCCTGCGTATCAGCGACTTCCGCAGACCCCAGGGCGTGGTGAGCTCGAACGGGGGTGCGCTGGCAGAGCTGCTGGGTCCGTTCAGCCTGCGACCCGGCCCCCAGATCGAACGCGAAGGAATGGGTTTTACGCAGGTCTGCCTCAAGCGGCGTGGTGTCGAGGAGATCGAGACCGTTCCCGAGGAACATCGGGAGGAAGTGATCGACCTGAGGGAGATCGGACCCACCTTCGAGTGGATGATTCTGCGTTTGCAGGTCTATCAGTTCAACGTCAGCGTTCGGCCCCTCGGTTCGACGTCGCCCCATCTGCTGGTGCCGCTCAAAGAGGAGAGCTACCTCATCGTCACACCCGATTTCATCCGGAACGTGGACGATCCCGAACCGGGCGTTCTGGGCGAGTATGGCTTCGGCTATGCCTTCATCCGCAATCCCCATCGCGGCCCGTTCGCTTACGGCCCCGGCGAGTTCGAGGCGGCCTTCCAGACGATCAATTTCAGGGTACTCGACAGCGGCGAAGTCTGGGTCAAGATGACCTTTGTCTCCGATCAGCCGCAGAAGGTGGTCAATCTCACCCTCGATCCCGTGGAGTGGAGTTTTGCCATGGCCGACGTGATGTCGTTCGGCCAGGCGTCCCGGATTCTGGCACCCTTCAAGAGCATGCTCGAGCAGATGCCCTTCCGCGATTTCAACGTCGACCCGACGGTTCCCACCCTCAATCTGATGAATACCCTGACCGCCGGTCAGGCGGCGCAGCAGTTCTCCCTCTCCAAAGAAGAGCTCTATCGCGGGTTCCTTCGCCGCCACTCGATGCAGCACTACCAGACGATCCTGGCTTCCCTGCGGACCTTCCGCCAGATTCGCGACTGGCTCGATACGGCCTCCCTGCCGACCTGGGTCACCCGGGGCGAGAGCTCCTAGCCTTCTCCGTTCGTCTTCACACCGGGCCGCCCAAACAGACTGTGCGGGACTTTGCAGGTCTGCGGGTGCCTACTCGGCCTGAAGTCACCGGATTTGGTGTCGAAAGTCATTGTCTTTGCTCGGGGGCCCTTGTACATTCGGAGGGCCATGACGCAATCTACCGGCTCCCGTCGAGCTTTGTGGCGGACCCTGCATTCGATTGTCCTACTTGTTTCGGTGAGCGGCCCGGGGTTTCTGCTGGCCTCTGCCCGCCTGAGCCCCGAAGAGGTTCCGGCAGCGGGCCGGCATCGAAGCCTTGTGAACGTGGACGATTTCGGGCGTTATTCGATCTCCGTCCAGAGCGCCCAGGGAGTGGCGTTTCGCCTGGTGGATCGGATGGGAGGCCCCGGGCCTCTGGTGGGCGTGGCCGGTGAGCAGGACGGCCGCCTCGATGTCTTTCTGGAGAGGGGGGACTATCTCGTGCTCACCGAAGGGGCGCCGGGAGCGGACGGCGTCGCGACGCTCGAGATCCGTCCCTTTGCGGAACAGAACGGCGAGGACCTTCCGGAATTGCCGGAAGAGAGGTTGGTGACGACGAGCCTGCGCGACTTCGAACGGCGGTCCTACTGGATTCGTGTCGGCGCACGGCAGGACGTGGTGCTGGAGGCGGCTGGCCGAAACCTCGCTGATCTCCGCCTCTGGCAGGATGGCAACTGGTTGGTGGATGCGTCGCCGAAGGTCGAAGTCAGACAGCCCGAAGAAGGGCGGCCGCTGAAGGTCCTCAATCTGTCGACCCTTCTCGAATCGGGACTTTACTTGGTCGTGGCCTACGGCGGAACGGCTCTGCCCTGGGCGCAGGACGACGCGTCGAATCCGCTCTATCTTCGCTCCGGGATCCCCTCGCTCGGTCGAGTGGGGCGCAACCGACTGACGATGAGTCCCTTCGGCTTCGACCGCTACCGGGTCGACGCCCGGACGAACCTCTTCCACCTCGAGCTTTCCCGCGCCACGGAGGCGGTGCTCGAGGCGGGTTCCTTCACCCCGGAAACTCCCTTTAATCTCGGCGGAGCGACAGCGCGGATCACCAAGGAGTCGGCTCCGCCGGCGGCCGAAGTCCTGACGGCCGCCCGGTTTGTCCAGGTCGAGGCGTCGGCGGGCCAGCCCTACGTCCTGGAACACTTCGAATACCTCCCGTACTACCAGTTCGCGGCCAGCGGCACCTACTGGATCAGCTCGGTCCAGACAGGCGATCCCCAGGATTCCTTCGATGCGACGGGTCTGCTGGTCGAGGAGCCCGTGGGAGCCTTGGACTTCCTGCATGTGCGTCCCCTGGCGGCCCGGGCCATTGAACTGGATTCCGCGACCGCCTATCGGCGGCGCGGGAACCTCCTCGATATGGTCACGCTCTTTCTCGAGGTGAAGACGCCGGGCCGTTACGAGGTCCTACTCGAGGGTAGCGACGCCGAGGCAGCGATCGAGCCCTTCTTTTTTACCCGCCCGCCCGGCTTCGAACCTCCGCGCTTCCGCAGTGGCACCTCGGTGTGGGATCTGGAGGCGGGCTTCCATGTACTCACACTGCGCCCCCGTGTGAAGGGGATCGTGACCGTGACGGTTCGTCCGCAGTCGGCCTTAGACGCGGTGCTGCGCTATCTCGGTCTGGGAGGGGACCTCCTGCAGGCGGCTCCGTCCCCGTGGGTCGTGTTCCCACGTATCGACCTCCAGTTTCACAAGCGCTACCGACTGGTACTCGGCCGTCTGCCCGGAGTGAAGTCGGGTCTCGACTTGCGGAGCCTCCCGGTCGATCTCGCCCAGGCATTGGCCGTGTACGTGCGGCCCGGGGAGACCTTGTCGCTTACGGTCCGGGCCTCGGAGGCGGGGCTCCTTGATGCCGTTGCGGAAACGGGTGAGGCCCTTCCGGTGTCGGTGAACGCCGGGGAGGCGCGACCGCAGTGGCGTCTGTCCGGAGGGTCCTGCTCCGTCCAGATTCGGAACCCGGGAGAGGAAGCGACTTGGGCGAACCTCCGTTTCCGGCCGCTTCGTCTCCTGGATGAGACGCCCCTTCCGATTCCCGACCTCGGCCAACTCCCGGCCTTCCCGAAGCTGACCGCCGACGGAACCTACTTCTTCGATCTGGAGCGCGACGAATCTCGGACCTTTCGCGTGGAAGCGAATCGGGCCGGACTCTATCGCCTTCAGACCACGGGACTCCTGGCCACGGTCGGGAACCTGCGGAGTCGAACCCGCCCCTCCTTCTCCCGGGCCTCAAGCAACGGTGTGGGCCGCAATTTCCTGATTCACCAGTACCTGCGGGAGGGGAGTTATCAACTGACCGTAAAGACCGAAGGCCACAGTGCCGGCCACCTTGGAGTCGAAGCGGTTCTCAGCGAGGCCATCCCGGGCGGAGAACTGGCAGTGGGGATCCCGGCCCGCCTCTCCCTTCCGGCCGAGCACGCGGCTTCCTATGAGTTCGTCATCCCGGAAGCGGGGGACTATCGACTGCGTACGCTCGCTCTCGACCGACAGTTCAGATGCCGGCTCGAGGATGCGGACGGCTGGCCGCTGCGCCCTCCCGGCGGCCCGGCCGAAGTCCAGGACCATTTCGAGGCTGGCAGATATCGGGTCCTGCTCCTTCCCGAGGCGACCCCGGCCCGGGCAATCACGGTTCTCGAGAAGTTGGCGAAACACGAAAAGCTGGAGGGGCACGGTCCGCATGCGCTGCGGCTCGCCGAACCATCCGAACTCGTCTGGATGGAAACGGCGGACGGGCAGGGTCGGAGGGTCCCGGACGTCTGGACGTTCCAGCTCCCGGCCCCCGTATCGGCGGAGATTCGTCTGACGGGCGAAATGGAGGGAACGCTGGCCAGGGTCTCTCCTTTGAACGAGAATGCCGCCTCGGACACGACCTTCATACCCCCCGGACGAACCTGGCGCGGGAGGCTCGAGCCGGGGAGATACCGCTTGGAAGTCGTCTGCTCACGACGCAACAACCGCGTTCGCTACACCGTTTCGGTTCAACCGAAGGAGCTCGTCGCAGGATTGAGTCGGTCCGTCTCCGCGCCGGCGGACGTGCCGATCGCCGTAGGGGAACAATCCTGGATTGAGCTCTCATCGCTGGGCACGTCGGACGTGAAAGCCACCCTTTACGGAACGGACGGGACACCGGTGGCGACGAACGATGATCGGCCCAACGACTGGAATTTCCTGATCAGTCGCCGGCTGGTCCCTGGGAGCTACCGACTCCGTGTGGACCCGGTGGGGAGTCGGTCGGGACGATGCGTGGTGTTCATGGACGCACCGGAGGAAGTCCTCGAACGCCCTCTCGCACCTCCCCAGGTCCACGCCGTCCAGCTGGGCGCGGCCGCCGCGGTCGTCCCACTCGTGGTGCCCAAGGATGGTGGGTTCTTCCTGGTCCATGGAAAGGCTGGGCAAAGCATCGAGTTGGTGCTGGAGGGCCGCACGGAGGCTGGGTGGCAGAGACTGGGGGAGGCGCGGGGAACCAGGCCCTTCCTGCTGGCTCGACTGGGCGGCGACGGTGGGCCGGAGGGCGGGCGCTTCCAGATCCGGCTGAATCCGATCGACCACCGGGAGACCGACGTCGATATCGGCGTGCAGCGTGTCGTTCCGACCAGGGTCACGGAGGCGGCGCTGGCCGCCGGCCTTGCGCTGCGGGGGGCTCTATCGGGCGCCGGTCCCGAGATCGCTCTCGTCGAGCTCGACCGGCCCGGCCTGTTCGCAGCAGCAGCGCATCAGGACCTGCTCTGGACTGCGACGACGGAGACGGCCTTCGTTCACTCCCAGGGGGAGCCGATTGCGGCGCCGGGTCGCTTCCTGGCTGTGGCGTCCGGAGAGGCGGGTGAAGCGGTTCACGTCACTCTGCAGAGGATCTTGCTGGGGCCCGGGCGGCAGTTTTCGCTGAGTCCCGGAGTCCCGGTTGTCGTCGATCTCCAGCCGGCCATCGGGCCGGTGGTGGTCCGGGCTACGTCCGAAGAGGGACAGCCTGGGGTTTCCATCGTCGAGGCCGGAAGCCCTCGACAACCCTCCGGGGTCGATATGGCCGTCGGGGCCGGCAGTGCACTATCCGTTGACCTCCACGGAGGGGATGCGCAGGCTCTGGTCTGGTCGGCGGGTTCGGGGACCGAGGCCCGACAGACCCGGATCGAGCGACTGGCCTTCGCGGCTGCGACGCCTCGGCAGATCGAGCCTGAGGCCGACCTCGAGGTCCCGGGTGGCGGTGCGCAGGCGATCCTTTTGCCGCCGGGCCGCAAGCGCATTCACCTCGCCATGGGGGAGGGACTGGTGGCGGCTCTTTCCGACGGCGAAAGGGTCGAGTCGGTCCATTGGGCCGACCGCCGAGCGGTCGCCCTTCTGTTCGAGACGGTCGCCTCTCGGCTGACTCTTCTGCAAACCGGGACCGACCCTGGTCACGCCTCGGTGACGATTACGTCCCTGAACGATGACACTCCCGGGTTCGTCCTGCAAAGCGGCCGACCCTTCGAGGAGCGGTTCCTCGCAGCCGGTCTCCTCGAGTTGCGGGTGGCGTCGGGACCGCCGGGCAGGGAGCTCCGGATCGTCGGCAGCCCGGAACCGGCCACGGTCGTCGAACACTCCGGGCGGATCCTGCGGGAGGAGCCCTACCACCTGTCACCGGAAGGCGGGAGGGTCCTGGTCGCGCACGATGCAGGGCCGCTGATTTGCTGGCTGGAGCCGGCCGGCGGGGAAGGATCGGGGCTCTGGGAAGAGCCGGCAGAGCGGCCCGCCGAGCCGGTCCATGCTCCTGCTCTCCTGCCGTTGGCGGGCCGGCAGGCTGCGTTCTGGATCGACCTCGACGGGCCGGCCGCGCTTCATTTCGAGACACCCACGCCCGTGTTGCTGCGCCTGCAGGTCTCCGACCGGCCGGTCGAGATCTCGATTCATGCGCAGGGGCTTTCCAAGACGGTCTACTGCCCCGGCGGACCCGTCGAGATCCGGCTCCGGTCGTTGGCGAATCAGGAGTTGGGCTCGCAGCTCGACATCCGGACCCGGGCGGTCCAGTCCCTGGGGGAGGGTCTGGGTCCCGAGGTCCTGCTGGCCCCCGGGGTGACGCGGTACTTCTCGTTCCAGCTCGAGCGCGAGACGGCGGTCGGTGTCGGAGTCCGCGCTACTGCGGATGTTGTGGAGGCCGAACTGCTCTCGGTCTCCGGCAAGCTCCTCGGAAAGGGGGCGGTGGTGATGTCCCACCTCGAACCCGGGACCTATCTTCTGGCCCTGCGCAATCCGGCATCCGGAGCGGCGGTCCGGGCCCGGCCGGCTGTGGTCGGATTGGAGACGCCCGGTACTTCTCCCCCGGAAGAGGTCATTCGCCGCTATCTCGAGACGGGCGATCTCGATCCGGCGGTCCCTCAAACCGAGCCCGGCTCCCTGGGAGGTCCCCGATGAAGCCCCATGCACGCTCAGGCATCCTCATGCTCGTTCTGGTTTCGGCCGTCCTTGCGGCCTGCTGCGGAAGCGGGGTCGTTGCCCTTGCCGAGCCGGCACCGCCATCCGAGGGGCCGGTGATCGTTCCCGGACAGTTTCTGAGGCAGTGGGATCCGGTGACGATCTTCTTTCCCGGGCCGAAGGGTCCCCGTCTGGGTGGGCCGGAAGATCATCCCGAACGTTTCGTCCACTTCAGTCCGGCCCATCCGGGTGCGTTCTCCTGGATCGATGAGCGGACGCTGCAGTTCAAGCCCTCGGAACCGTGGCCGTCCTTGGCCCGGTTCGAATGGCTGGTCGAGGGCATGCGGCGCACCCTGGTCACTCTGGTGGCACCGCCCATCGGGACGATCCCCGCCAACCATTCCCGGGATTTGCCGCCCGTCGGCGAGATCACACTGACCTTTTCCGAACCGATTCCTGCGGAATCGCTGGCGGGCATGATCGACCTCGAACTGCGCCCGCTTCCCGGCGTGGGCAGCCGTGAGTCGCAGCGGCGCGGGGGCGATGATTTCACCATCAAGGTGCTGGACCGCAAGGAACGTTCGTCGCCGGCGGTTTACGTACTCAGCCTGAAGGAGGTGATTCCACCCGGCATCCGGACCGTCGTCCACCTGCGTCTGTCGCTGGACGAGGGACCGGCGGAATCCTCTTACGAGTTCTGGTTCGCCACCGCCGAGCCCTTCCGCGTCCTCACTGCGGGAAGCCGGCGCAGCCGCTATCCGATCAGTCCCGCAGGATCCCGTTACAGCCGGGAACAGGCGATCGACGGCGGGGGCGGGCCACGTTCACTGCTTGTGGAGTTTTCGGCCGCGCCGCGTGCGCTGGGAACGATCCAGAGCCGCAATCTGCTGCGGTTCACACCGGCCGTCGAGAACCTTTCCTTCGAGCTCCAGGGGCGGACCCTGGAGGTGTCCGGCGACTTCGAGGCGGAGACGCTCTATCGGGTCGAAATCGTCCCGGAGAAGATCGAGGACGTCTCGGGACGCTTGCTGGACCTGGACGAGCCGGCCGAGCTCTACATTCACTTCCCGGCCCGCCCTGATTATCTTCGGCTGGCCACCGGGCAGGGAATCGTGGAACGTCTCGGACCGCAGACGATCCCCGTCGAGGGGCGCGGGGAGACACAAGTCGATCTGCGCATCTACCCCGTCGCACCCGACGATCGCAACTTCTGGCCCTTCCCCGACGGGCCGTTGGTGGTCGACGAATCGAAACGGCCTCCCGGGCCCGGGGAAGAGCCGCCGCCGTTCCAGGACGCCGATCGCCCAATCGGTCAGGGAGAACTCGAGGCCAGGCTCAGCAATCTGGGATCGCCGCCAGTCTCCGTCATGGTGGACCTCCCACTGCATCGGGGTGGCAGCGCGGCCCGATTCGGGCTGAACCTGGAGGAGTATCTGGGTCGCCTCGGCCCCGCGGGAAGCCCGGGCACCTATCTGATCGGCCTGCGTGACCTGAAGAGCATGGGAAACCGTTCCTGGATGAGAGTTCAGGTCACGGACCTCTGCCTGAGCGTTGTGGAAGCGCCTGATGAGGTCGTCTTCGAGGTGACCTCCCTTTCCACGGCCCGTCCCGTCGCGGGGGCCACGGTTCGTGTGGAGGGGAGCGAGGCAGTCGGGAGTCAGAGACCAGGATGGGTCACCTTTGGCGCGGTGACGACCGATCGCGACGGAAGGGCTCACTGGATGCCACCCGGACCCTCGGACAGGCGAAGACAGGTGATGCGAATCCGGGTGACGAGCGGGCAGGACACGCTGGTTTTGGATCCGCTGAGGGCTCCGGACCGTTTTGCGGACAACCAGTGGTCACAGGCCCGCGACCGTTGGCTGCAGTGGACTCTGGGGCCGATCGACCAGCGACGCCCCTCTCCGCAGATCCTGTGTCATCTCTTCACCGAGCGGCCGGTCTATCGGCCGGAGGAGGAAGTCCATATCAAGGGATACCTCCGCCGGGCGGTCGACGGCCGACTCGAGCCGATCAGCCCGAAGGGCTCACTCTGGATCGAGGGACCGGGAGGACAGGTCTGGAAATATCCGGTCGAGGTGACGACGCGCGGGACCTTCTACCATCGGTTCTTCGAATCCGATCTTCCCACGGGGGAATTCCGGGCGCACTTCCTCGATCCGGCCGGTGCCTGCTCCTGCGGGGAAGTGACCTTCAAGAAAGAGGCCTACCGGATTCCCCGTTTCGAAGTGAATCTCCACGGGCCGGACCGGACCCCGCTCGATCGGGATTTTGAGGTGACCCTGTCAGCCCGATACTATGCGGGAGGAAAGGTGTCCGGTCAGCCCGTCAGCTGGCGGGTGACCCAGTTTCCCCAGGTCTGGACGCCGGCTCAGCAGGAGGGCTTCCACTACTCTTCGGACGGCAGGTTCAGCCGGACGGAACGGTTCGAGTCGTCCCCTCGCCTGGAGAAAGAAGACCGCACGGACGAGAACGGATCCTGCTCCATCACCCTCAATCCGGCAGTCGAACCCACGTCTCAGCCGCGCCTCTACCTCGTCGAAGCAACGGTGACCGGCGCGGATGACCAGACCGTGACCGCGACAAAACGCGTCGTCGCGGTGCCGCCGTTCGTAATCGGCCTCAAAGCGCCGCGCTACATCGAACACGCCGAGAGCATCGAGCCCGAGTTCGAGGTCGTTGGACCCGACGGTCAGCTGATCCAAGGTCAGCCTGTGACGATGAGGCTGTTCCGCCGGGAATGGCATTCCCATCTTCGCGCCAGTGACTTTTCGGACGGAACCGCCCGTTACATCACCGACGTCGTCGATGTGAAAGTCGAGGAACGCAGTCTGGTGAGCGCCTCGGAGCCGGCTCGGGTCGTCTTCCCGATCGACCGGTCCGGGGTCTATATCGTGGAAGTCGAGGGCCACGACCGACTCGAACGCGCCCAGGTCGTCCGGGTCGATCTGTACGCCGGTGGCGCGGAGCCGGTCACGTGGGAGAAGCCCACCGCCAACATTTTCAGCGTGAGCACGGACCAGGAATCGTATGATCCCGGAAGCACGGCCGCTCTGGTCCTGAAAAGTCCGTTCCAGCGGGCGCGGGCCCTCGCGATTGTGGAGCGCCCCGACGGAAACGACTATTCGTGGCTGGACGTCGAAGGCGGCGCGGCGACTTTCAAGCTGCCCGTCAAAGGGTACTTCACCCCCCGACTGCCCGTTCACTTCGTCTTGATGCGCGGTAGGCTGCCCGACACGGCACCCCAGTCGCACGGCGACACCGACCTCGGCAAGCCATCGACTCTGGCCTCCACGGTTTGGGTTGGGGTGAACCCGGTCTCGCTGCGCAGCAAGCTCGAACTGCAGTATCCCGAGACGGCCCGTCCGGGCCAGACGATCGACGTCACCGTCACGCTGACCGATCCACAGAACCGTCCGATCGGGGGAGAGGTCACTCTCTGGCTGGTGGACCAGGCCGTGCTCGCGCTGGGAAGGGAGCAGCGGCTCGATCCGGTACCCGATTTCCTTCGTGACGTACGCTCGGAGCTCAGCCTGAGGGATACTCGCAACCAATCATTCGGTCGGCTCCCGTACGAGGACTTGCCGGGCGGCGGGGTCGCCGAAAAGGAGGCCCCGACTCTGCTGGACCGGGTAACGGTCCGTCGGGACTTCCGTCCGGTGCCCTACTACAACCCTTCCGTGATGGTCGGGCCCGACGGCCGGACCACCGTCCAGGTCCGGCTCCCCGACAACCTGACCAACTTCAAGATCCGGGCGAAATCGGTCAGCGGAGCGGAACGGTTCGGCTACGCGACGGGACATCTCGAGGTAAGACTGCCCGTGATCGTCCAGCCGGCGCTGCCCCGATTCGTTCGTCCGGGTGACCGGTTCGACGCGGTGGCAATCGCCCGAGTCGTGGAGGGGTCGGGAGGACCGGGCCGTCTGGAGATGGCCGGCGAAGGGTTCACACTGGAGAGCTCGGGTCGCAGCGATCTGGTGCTGTCGGAAGAGCAACCGGTCCGTGCCGGCTTCCGGATCAGCATCCCGACTCCCCCGTTGGGGGAGGATGGGGCCTGGAGCTACGACCGGGTCAAACTCCGGGCGGCGGTCGAACGGCTGGGGGACCAGGCCGCGGACGCCTTCGAGGTCGAACTCCCGATCCAGGTCGACCGCGAGCCGGTCAAAAGCGAACTCCTCAGCGAAGTCGTGCCGGGACGGGCCCTGGAGGTGCCGGCCGTCTCGGAAGAGGTGCGGCCCGGGACCCTGCAGAGGTCCATTCTGCTGTCGACCCAGCCCGCACTGGTCAAACTCGATGCCGGGCTGAGCTTCCTGCTCGACTATCCCTATGGTTGCACCGAACAGCAGGTCAGCCGCGCAAGGGCCTTTCTGGCTTTGGCGAGATTGCGCTCCCTGCTGCACCATTCGGAGTCCGATCAGAAGCTCCGCACCGGGGTGGAGGAGGTACTGCGCTGGATCCCCAGAGTCATCGACGACAACGGCCTGGTTGCGTACTGGCCCGGCTCGACCGGATATGTTTCACTGACCTCCTGGGTGCTCGAGTTCCTCACCGAGGCGCGGGAGGCCGGCTTTACCGTCGATGCGGCGCTGACGGATCGCATCGTCCAGTCCCTGGAACGCTCTTTGAGGTCCGACTACTCCCATTTCATCGACGGTGAGTCTTATCTCGAAAGAACCCTTGCCCTGGCGGCTCTGGCCCGCGCCGGTCGGTCCAACGAGGCCTACGCTTCGGAACTTGCGCGGCGGGCCCAGTTCCTCGGGCTGGAAGGCCAGGCCGAAGTCCTGCTGGCCTTCGCCCGGGCCGGCGGCGATCGGCCGGAGATGGTGGAAGCGTTGATTCGTCACCTCTGGGACGGAGTCATCATTCGCTTGCACCAGGGGCGGGAGATCTACGGCGGGCTGCAGTGGAAGAGAGCTTCGGTCAACGGACTGATTCTGCCGAGCGAAACGCGGGTCCTGTCGGAGTTGACCCGCGCTCTGGCGACCTACGATCGCCAGGACCGACGGTTCCCGGTTCTGGTGGATGCTATCGTGACGCTCGGCGAGAACGACGGCTGGGGAAGCACGAACGCCAACGCCGCCGCGATGCTGGCGCTGTCGGAACTGTTGGACACCCAGCCGGAAGGATCGCCGAAGCAGACGGTGCGCCTGCAGATTGGCGGGGAGCCCGAGGAGCTGGAGTTGGGTGGAGACCGGCCCGTCGTGTATCGGACGACGTCGGCCAGCGGCGCTGCTCGGATCGATGCGATCTCGGGCGAGTCGGGGGCGACCCTCGTTGCGCGAGCCGAAACCCGCTATGTCCCCGCGGCCGATGGGAGTCAGGCCGGGGCGGAAAGCTCCGGATTCGTCGTCTCGCGGGAACTTCTGCGTGTCCTCGGCGACGACCGTCCCATGGAGAGGACGCCTCTGGAGGGGCCGGGACAGACGCTGGAGTTCCCCGTTGGCCAGGTTCTGGAGGAGCACGTGCAGATCGTCAATCCTGCGGAAAGACACTACGTGGCCGTAGTGGTGCCAATTGCGGCCGGAGTGGAGGTTCTGAATCCTCACCTCGCAACCGCGCCTCCCGAGGCGGCTCCGAGCGGGCGCACGACGCTTGCTCCGACCTATGTGACATTCCTCGATGACCGGGTCGCCTTCTATTACAACAGTCTCCCGGAGGGCACTTTCGACTTCTTCTTCCGGACGCGAACGACCATCTCGGGCGAGTTCATCCAGCCGCCAGCTCGGGCGGCAATGATGTACCAGGGAGCGGTCCGTGGCAATTCACCGGGAGCGAGGATCCGCGTGGCACGGGCGCCGGAATGAGGGGGACAGGGCGATGGCCAGGGCTGAGAATCCATCGGGACGCTGGAGTGCGCGCGGCAGCGCCTTGGCGGCGGTGGCGGCATTGAGGCGGCGGTGGCGGCGATGGAGGCCCAGGGTGAGGCAAAGGAGTCGCCTGCTCGCCGGCCGCCGATTACGACTCATCCGCGCCTTGACTCTCGGTCTGTTGGTAGCCGCTGCGGTGTGCGTGCTGATCGCCGCGTGGAACTCCGATCTCGAATCCCCGCCGCCGACCTTTCTGCTGCGCGATCGAAACGGGGATTTCCTTGGTGAGGTAGGGGCGGGCGAAGGCGGAGCCGTCGGCTACTGGCCGGTCTCTCCTCTTCCCCCACGAGTCGTGGCGGCGATCCTGGTCGTCGAGGACCACCGCTTCTGGTCTCATCTCGGCGTCGATCCCGTCGCCGTCATCCGGGCCTTCTGGCAGAACCTGTGCTCAGAGTCGAGGATTTCGGGTGCGTCTACCGTCGCCATGCAGGTGGCGCGGCTTCAGAACCCCGGCCCTCGGACTTACTGGCGAAAGCTCGTGGAGGCGGTGACGGCCTTGATCCTGACCGCCCGGCATGGGCGGGAAGCCGTTCTGGAGCACTATCTCCGGATCGTTCCATTCGGCAACCGGGTCCACGGGATCCGTTACGCCGCCAGGCGCTATCTCGACAAGCCGGTGGAAGACCTCAGCTGGGCCGAGATTGCCTTTCTGGCCGCCATTCCACAGATGCCCGCCAGAATGAATCCCTACCATCCCGACGGCTGCCTGCGAGCGAGAAGTCGGGCCGCCCGAATTCTGAAGGGGCTCATGCTGGCCCGGGAGATGACCACGGCGGAGTACGAACTGGCCCGCAGACAACTGGAAACCATCTCCGTTCCGCCCGTCGAAACGCGTCCGCTCGAAGCCCTGCACGCCATCCTTCGTCTCGAGAGGCAATTCGCCGGACGCTGGCGGACTGCGAACACCACCCCGATCATCCCGACGAGCCTCGATCTGGAGATCCAGAAGAAGGCGGCCCATGCGGCCTTCGACATGGTCCAGGATTTCCAGGGCCGGGGAGGGACGAACGCGGCCGTCATCGTCCTCGACGCGCGGTCCCGCGGGGTGCTCGCCTGGGTTGGTTCCGCCGACTACTTCGATGCCGAGCACGCCGGGGCCATCGACTATGCCGCGGTGGCCCGCTCGGCGGGAAGCACCCTGAAGCCCTTTCTCTACGCCTTGGCGCTGGAGAGAGGAGTCATCTCGCCGTCCACTATCCTGGACGATCTTGCCCGCACCGCCGACGGCATCGGCAACGCGGACGACCGGTTTCTCGGGCCGCTTCTGCCACGGTTCGCATTGGCCAATTCGCGGAACGTGCCGGCGGTCGATCTGCTCGATGAGACGGGACTGGTCGAGTTCTATGATCTGCTCCGAAGGCTGGAGCTGCACGGTTACGAGCTGCCGGCGTCCCGCTACGGACTGGGTCTCGTCATCGGCGGGCTCCCGGTGACGCTCGAGCGCCTGGTTCGGGCCTATACGGTGTTCTCGAGCGGCGGCCTGCTGGGCGACCTGCGCTGGCGGACCGACGAGGCCCCCGGGGAACTCCGGCGAATCTTCGGCGAGCCAGTGGCGCGGCAAATCTCGCAGTTTCTGTCCGACCCGATGGCGCGACTCCCGAGCTTCCCCCGGATGGGCTTCGTCGAATTCGGATTCCCCGTCGCGGCCAAGACGGGGACCTCCTCCCTGTGCCGCGACGCTTGGGCGATCCTGTTCTCGGAACGCTACCTGGTCGGGGCCTGGGTGGGCAACGCAGACTACCGCCCGATGAACGGACTCACCGGCTATCGTGCCGCCGCCCGGCTGGCAGGCCGGATTCTAAGGGAAATCGAGCCCGGGCAGTTCGAGAACCTCGAGGACTTGACGTTCCCGGCGCCTCGCGGCTTCGTCCCCCGTCGGCTGTGCGCCCTGACCGGGGACCTGGCCAACCCGGCCTGCGACCGGGTCGTGTTGGAGTGGTTTCGCCCTGGTTCCGAACCGGTTGCTAGGTGTCGTGCCCACGCCCGATTTGCCGTCGACGGGCGCAGTGGCCTTCCGGCCAGGGGAGACACGCCGGCAGCCGCCGTGAGGATCCGGACTTTCGTCGACCTTCCCCCGCGCTATGCCGCCTGGATGGTCGCCGAAGGACTGCCCCGTGCGCCCCGGGACTCCGACCGCCTGAGGACGGGTCGGGAGAACAACATTCCAGCGGGGGCGAGGAGAGCAACAGCGACATTGGGTTCCCACGCGGAGCGCCGAATGAGCATCACGTCGCCCCAGAACGGCGCGATCCTGATGCGTGATCCGGAGACACCTCCCAGCCTGTCGACGGTCTCGCTCACGGCCAACGTGACGCCGCCCAGCCCGCAACTGGTCTGGTACGTCGACGGGGCACCGTTCAAGGTCGTGGAGTACCCGTATACAGCCCGCTGGGCTCTGACCGCCGGGGAACACACCTTCAAGGTCGGACTCCCTCTGTCGCCGGAGACATCGAGTTCGATCCGGATCCGCGTCCGCTGAACCGGCACGATGCCAGGCGGAAAGTGCTGCGGCGGACGGATCCGGGCCGGCCGGGCGCGCTGCGATCCCCCCGATCAGATTCTCTTGAAGCCGCGCAGGATCTCTTCGAGGTTGAGGCGCAGGACGATGGGCCGCCCGTGAGGACAGGTGTACGGGTTCTCGCAGCGGAAGAGCTCGTCGATGAACCACTGCATCTTCTCCCCCGAGAGCGGCGTGTTGATCTTGATGGCGGCCCGGCAGGACAGGGAGATGGCGATCTTCTCGCGTAGCCTGCGCAGACCGCGGCCGCCGTCGGGTCCCTGGGAGCGGAGCTCGTCGAGTTGCTCCAGCTCGTCGAAAAGCTGGGAGAGGAGGGCGGTTGCGTCCACGTCTCCGCTGACGGCCGGAACCCCCCGGATGATGAGCGTCCGCTCTCCAAACCATTCCACCTCGAAGCCGTTCCCGTTCAAATACTCCAGAACTTCGGTCGCGACCGCGACCCGGGCCGGTTCGAGGTCGAGTGTCTCCGGAATGAGCAATCGCTGGACCGGAACGTCCGCCCCTCCGGCCAACGCCCTCAGGGCCCGGTCGTAGAGGATCCGCTCGTGAGCCACGTGTTGATCGATGAGCATGACGCCGGATCGATCGGTGGCGACGATGAAGCTCTCGACGAACTGGCCGAGGACCACGGTTCCATCGCTCAGATTGTCCGTCCTGGGAATCATGGATCCATGGGGGTCACCGGCGGCGGAGCCGAGCGCGTCGGGTCCCCAGACCGCGGAATCGCCGCCCCGCTCCGCCACATACGGAACATCGCTGCGCGCGTCTGCCCGGTTGGGGGTTCCGTGGAACAGAGGGCTGGTGGAGGTTCGACTGAGAAAGGCCTCCAGGCTGCTGCGGGTGCGGGCGTCGTAGCCCGGGCCCGATGGAGCCAGCGGCACGTCCCGAGCCAGACTGGAGAGGTCGGAACGATGCTGTAGAAGTGCCCGTTCGACGGCACGCAACACCGCGCTGTGCACATCGCTGGAGTTTCTGAAGCGGATTTCCGCTTTGGTGGGATGGACGTTGACATCGATCAGGGAAGGATCGATCTCGAGGAAAAGGATGATCACCGGATAAGAGGTCGACGGGATGAGGTCCTGATAGGCCTGCCGGATGGCATGGGTCAGGAGCCGGTCCCGGACCATCCGCCGGTTGACGAACAGGTAGAGTGACTGGCTGTTGCCGCTCTGCTCGTGGGGCAGGGAGGCAAAACCCGAGATTCGGATGGGACCCGCGCCATAGTCGAGCGGGACGAGCGCCTCGACGAGCCGTTCTCCGAAGAGCTGGAAGACGCGGTCGCGCGGCTCTTCGACGGAGAAGGCGTCGAGGATGCTGCGGGATTCGTGCTCCAGTCGAAACTCGATCTTCGGGAAGGCCAGGGCGTAGCAGGTCAGCAGACGGCTGACGTGGCTGAGCTCGGTGGACGGTGTCTTGAGAAACTTGCGTCGGGCCGGGACGTTGAAGAAGAGATCGCAGACGGCGATTTCCGTCCCGCCCGGCCAGGCAATCTCACGCAGGAGGGTGCGCTTGCCACCTTCGTACTCGATCTCGGTCCCGGGGCGGGCGCCCCCCTCTCCGCTGTCGCCGTCGACCGTCTTCAGCGCGGTTCGTGAGACCGACGCGATGGACGGCAGGGCCTCTCCGCGAAAGCCGAGGGTGAGGATCTGCTGAAGGTCGTCCACGCTCGAAATCTTGCTCGTGGCATGGTGTTCGAAAGCGAGGGTCGCATCCTCCGCCGTCATGCCGTATCCGTCGTCGCTGACGCGAATCACCCGCTTGCCACCCTCCTCGAGATAGACATGAATGGAGGTGGACTCCGCATCCAGTGAATTCTCGACGAGTTCCTTTACGACCGACGCCGGCCGCTCGACGATCTCACCGGCCGCGATCTGATGGGCCAGCACCTCCGGCAGGATATGGACTCTTCCCACGGAGGCATTCTATAGGAGGGCCTGTGACCAATGGGACGGCTAGAACTTTCTCAGCTGGATGTGCAGCTCCTTGAGCTGTTTTTCGCTCACCGTCGACGGAGCGGCGCACATGAGGTCGACTCCCTTGGCGGTCTTGGGGAAGGCGATGACTTCCCGGATCGACTTCTCGCCGGCCAGCAGCATGATGATCCGGTCCAGCCCGAGAGCGATGCCGCCGTGGGGCGGCGCACCGAAGCGCAGCGCTTCGAGCAGGAATCCGAAGCGTTCCTCGGCTTCCTCCCGGCCGATGCGCAGGGCGTCGAACACATGCCGCTGCACGTCCTCGCGGTGAATACGAATCGACCCTCCGCCGATCTCCAGGCCGTTGAGGACCACATCGTACGCCTTGGCCAGCACCGAGCCGGGATCCGACTCGAGACGGCCCAGGTCCTCGTCGCGGGGAGAGGTGAAAGGATGGTGCAGGGAAAGGAATCGCTGCTCCTCGTCGCTCCACTCGAACAAGGGAAAGTCGTGAACCCAGAGGAAGTTGTAGAGATCTTTCGGAACGAGGCCGAGGCGAACGGCCAAGTGCTGTCGCAGCGCGGCCAAGGCGTCGTTGGCGACCCGGCGGCTCCCGGCCACCATCAGAAAGTACTGTCCCTTTTCCAGTCCGGCCAGGGAGCAGGCGCGCTCCAACTCGCTCTCCGCCACAACCTTGGGCAGAGAACTCTTCACGCCTCCCTCGGGCAGGACCCGAATCCAGGAGATGGCGGCGGCACCGTACTGCTTGACGAATTCCGTCAAGTTGTCCATGTCCTTGCGGGAGTATTCCTGCCCGGCCGGGACGGGGATCCCTTTCACCACGCCGCCCTCCTCGAGGATCTGGCGGAACACCTGGAACGGGGTCTGCTCGAAGGCGGCGCTGACGTCTCGCAGGAGCAGGCCGTAGCGCGTGTCGGGGCGGTCGGTGCCGTACCGGTCGATGGCCTCGGCGTAGCGGAGTCGCGGGAAAGGCGTCTGTATCGAGATTCCGGCCACGGCGAACATGCGAGCCAGCAGCCCCTCGATCAGGCTGAAGACCGTCTCCACCCGGGGAAAAGACAGCTCGATATCCACCTGGGTGAATTCCGGCTGACGATCGGCGCGCAGATCTTCATCGCGGAAGCAGCGCACGATCTGGAAGTAGCGATCGAAGCCGGACACCATCAGGAGCTGTTTGAAGAGTTGAGGGGACTGGGGCAGGGCATAGAAATGCCCCCGATGAACCCGGCTGGGCACCAGGTAGTCCCGGGCACCCTCGGGAGTCGACTTGGTCAGAAACGGCGTCTCGATTTCGAGGAAGCCCTGCTCGTCGAGGACCCGGCGAACTTCCAGGGCGACCCGGTGGCGGAGTTGGAGGCTCCTCTGCAGGGGGCGACGGCGCAGATCGAGGTAGCGATACCGCAAGCGCGTCTCCTCCGACGCGGTCACGTCTTCGTTGATGGGGAAGGGAGGCGTCTGGGAGCGGTTGAGCAGTCGGAGCTCCGAGGCCCGCACTTCCACGGTTCCCGTCGGAATTTCCGGGTTGATCGTGTCCTGGCTGCGCCGAACCACCTCGCCGACTACCGCCAGAACGTACTCGGGACGCACATCACGCGACTTCTCCAGGCAGCCCGTCTCGGGATTGTTCACGATCTGAACGACCCCGCTGCGGTCCCGCAGGTCGATGAAGAGGAGATTGCCCAGATCGCGGATGCGATCTACCCAACCCATGACAGTGATGGTGGTCCCCACGAGGCTCTCCGTGACGGCCCCGCAGTAACAGGTGCGTTCCAACTCACCGAGGTGTTCCATTCGACTCTCTCCGCGTGAAAGTCGCCATTATACGCGCAAGCGCCCGCAGCTTCACCGCGGATCACGGCCAGACCGGAATCACAACCCGGCTCAGTCGACCTCGGACAGCAGCTCCCGAAGGCGCCCGAGCATGCGCTCCCGGTGCGTTCCCGCCCAGTAGATGCGTTGACAGGAAGGGCAGAGGCGGAATCTGCGCTGGGTCCGAAAGACATACGACGGGACCCGTTCGCGCACCGTCTCCCGGGCCACCTCCGCGAGCCGGCTATTGCATTCCAGACAGCGCGACAGGAAGGGACGATCGGACGGGTCTTCGCCGGTGAACGCCAGCACCTCCCTCAGCTGGCCGCCCAGGCTGCCGCTGCGGATCAGCACGGCATTGCGCAAAGCCCGTCGCTGCACGAGGCGACGGTCCCTGGTCAGGGCGATGCGGTCTTCTTCCTGGCAGCGTCGGACCAGGTCATCGTCGTCGATGCGGGCGTCGTAGGCCGTGTCGTAGCCGAGGACGCGCAGCCAGCGGGCCAGGGTTCCCAGCATTGCGTCGGCGAGGAATCGGAACTCGGTCGCATCCACGGCGTCATCGGTCCGGAGGGCGGTTCGGGCTCAGTTGCCGGCGATTTCGCCGATCTGCCGGAAGCGCTCATACCGGTGTTGAACGAGCTTTTCCGGTGAAAGACCGGACAGTTCCTCGAGGTTTCTCAACAGCGCCACCTTCAGAAACTCCGCAGCCTTGTCCCAGTCGTTCTGAGCGCCGCCTTCGGGCTCGGGCACGATCTCGTCCACCACCCCGAACCGATGCAGATGTTCGGCACTCAGCTTGAGCGCCTCGGCCGCCTCTCGGGCGTGCTCCTGATCCTTCCACAGGATGGCCGAACAACTCTCGGGTGAAATCACCGAATAAATGGAATGCTCCAGCATGAGCACCCGGTTTCCCACGCCAATGGCCAGCGCCCCGCCACTGCCGCCTTCGCCCAGTACGGTGACGATGATCGGCACCCGGATCTGCGCCATCACCAGCAGGTTCTCGGCGATGGCCTGGGCCTGGCCCCGTTCTTCGGCACCGATGCCGGGATACGCTCCGGGGGTGTCGACGAAACAGAGAATGGGACGGCCGAACTTCTCGGCCAGGCGCATGAGTCGCAGTGCCTTCCGATAGCCTTCCGGCCGGGGCATGCCGTAGTTGCGATACAGGCGCTCCTTGGTGTTGCGTCCCTTCTGCTGACCGATCACCATGACGGACGATCCGTCCAGCAGGGCCATGCCCCCGACGATCGCCTTGTCGTCGGCGTAGCGCCGATCCCCGTGGATCTGGCGGAAACTCGTAAAGATACGGCTCAGATAATCGAGCGTGTAGGGTCGCTGTTCGTGGCGGGAAAGCTGGACCTGATCCCAAGCGGTGGCAACCGCATGCATTTGACCCTCGAGTTCCCGGATCCTCTCCTTGAGGCGGCTCACCTCGCCGGGTGTCGTCTTGTTCGCGAGCGCGGCCGACCCCTCCGACCGATCCGCCTGGTGTGAAGCGTCCCCAATGTCCTCGTTCATTTGCAGTCCCGTCCGACGGCCCCAGATTCCCCAGAGGGTCCGTCGATGGTTACCGGACGGGTGGAGCCGCCGCCTGCAGAGGCCTCCGCGATCCGGTCTAGCAAGGGATCTCAAGTATACAGGATTTCTCTCCGAAAAGGCTTTCCACCTCGGCAACGAAGGCCGGTGCCGGGTTGACCGACACGGTTTCCGCAGGAATGACCTGGATCGAGTACCGGCTCTTCTCGAAGAGCTCGAATTCCAGGGCGCAGGACCCCGGATAGCGACGGATCAGGCTTTCGAAACGATCCAGCGATTTCTCCTCCAGGGAGGGGACGGAAATCCGGATGCGGGCCTTCTGCACTCCCGATTTCCAGATCGTGGACAGGTCGAGGATCTCGTTGCAGAGCACCTTGACCTCGCCTCGGGCATCGACGTCGCAGCGACCACGCAAACAGATGGGGCTGTCGCTCTCCAGGAAGTGCTTGAAGCGCTCGAAGATGGCCGGCCACATGAGCACTTCCACGCTGCCCGTCATATCCTCCAGCTGGAAGACCGCCATGGTGTCCCCCTTCTTGGTCTGCAGGCGCCGAAAGCCCGAGACTACGCCTCCGAGAGACACGTCCTGGCCCGCAAGGTCGGGGTTGACCTGGGCAGCCGAATAGCGACAGAACCCCTTCAGTTCGGACTGGTACTTCTCCAGTGGATGCCCGCTCAGATAGAAGCCCAGCACCTCCTTCTCGTAGGCCCACTTCTCGCGGTCGTTCCATTCGCCACGATCGGGAATCTCCACCGGCGGCTCGGGCTCAGAGCCCGCCACCGCGCCGAAGAGGCTCTTCTGGCCACTCAGTCGGTCCTTGTTTCGTTTCTGGGCGTGCTCGATGGACCGATCGAGCACCTCCATCAGCGATTTGCGACGGGGGTACAGACCGTCGAACGCCCCCGCCTTGACCAGTGATTCCAGGGCCCGCTTGTTGAGCAGACGCAGATCCAGCTCTTCGCAGAATTCGAAGAAGCCCCGGAACTTGCCCACCTGCTTGCGCTTCTCGATGATGGCCCGGATGGCCGCCTCGCCGACGTTTTTGACGGCCGCCAGGCCGAAGCGGATGCAGCACTCGCCGGCGCCCTTGAACTCCACGTCGCTCTCGTTGATGTCGGGCGGAAGCACCTGGATGCCCATCTCCCGCGCTTCTCCGAGGTACTGCACGATCTTGTCGGTGTTCGACATTTCACTGGTCAGAAGGGCCGCCATGAACTGGACCGGAAAGTGAGCTTTCAGATAGGCGGTCTGGTAGGCCAACAGCGCGTACGCAGTGGAATGACTCTTGTTGAAACCGTAGCCGGCAAACTGTTCCATCAGGTCGAAGATCCGCCGTGCTTTGGCCGGGTCGATCTGGCGTTCCCGGGCCCCGTCGAGGAACTTCTTGCGCTGGGCCTCCATGACGGACTTCTTCTTCTTGCCCATGGCCCGCCGCAGCAGATCGGCCTCGCCCAGGCTGAATCCGGCGAGCCTGCTGGCAATCTGCATGACCTGTTCCTGATAGACGATGACGCCGTAGGTCTCCCTGAGCGTCTCCTCCAGTTCCGGCAGTTCGTACGAAACCTCGACCCGCCCGTGCCGACGGTTGATGAAGTCGTCGATCATGCCGCCCTGAATCGGTCCGGGCCGGTAGAGGGCGTTCAAGGCGATGAGATCCTCGAAACGGCTCGGCTGCAGCCGTCGCAGGATGTCCCGCATGCCCGCCGATTCGAACTGGAAGATCCCGCTCGTCCGGCCGTCGCAGAACAGCTTGAGCGTTTCCGCATCGTCGAGGGGGACCTCCTGGAGCTGAAGCTGTGTGCCCAGCTGATCCGAGATCTGGCCGAGGGCCTGGTCGATGACGGTCAGGGTCGTGAGACCGAGAAAGTCCATCTTCAGCAGGCCGAGCCGCTCCAGATCGGACATGGGGTACTGGGTGGTGATTTCGTCCTTGTTGCTGCGATAGAGCGGCACCAGCTCGATCAGTGGCCGAGGGGCGATGACGACGCCGGCAGCATGCGTCGAGGCGTGGCGCGACAGCCCTTCCAACCGGCGAGCGACGTTGAGGATGTGCGCGTACTGCGGGTGCCGATCCGCCATGTCCTGCAGTTCCTTGACCGTCCCCAGGCTCTTTTCCAGAGTCACGCCGGGGCCTGCCGGGACCAGCTTGGCCAGCTTGTCGACGTCCTGGTAGGGCACGTTCAGGCTGCGCCCGACGTCGCGGATGGCCGCCCGCGCAGCCATGGTCCCGAAGGTGATGATATGGCTGACGTTTTCCCGCCCATAGCGCTGCGTGACGTAGTCGATGACCTCGCCCCGCCGCAGCATGCAGAAGTCGATGTCGATGTCGGGAGGCGTGACCCGTTCGGGGTTCAGAAAGCGCTCGAAGAGCAGATCGTACTCCAGGGGATCGACATCGGTGATCCGGAGCGCGTAGGACACGAGGCTGCCGGCAGCCGAGCCGCGGCCGGGTCCCACGGGAACGCCGGTCTCCCGTCCGTAGCGAATGAAGTCCCACACGATCAGGAAGTAAGCCGAGAACTGCATCTGCTGGATCACCCGGATCTCGTTTTCGAGCCGAGCGCGATAGTCCTCGAGGGGGTGCCGCAGGCGGCCGTCCCGTTCTCGGATCCTCAGTTTTTCCAGGCGCTCCTCGAAGCCCTTCCGTGCCACCTTTTCGAAGTAGGAATCGACGGTCTCACCGTCCGGAACATCGAAATCGGGAAAGATGTTGCGCGTCTCGCCGAACTGAAAATCGCAGCGCTCGGCGATGGCCAGCGTGTTCGACAGCGCCTCCGGGATTTCGCCGAAGATGGCCCGCATCTCGTCGGGGGTCTTGAAGTAGAACTCTTCGGTTTTGTAGGCAAGACGGTCCGTGTCTGCGACGGTCTTGCCCGTCTGAATGCACAACAGCAGGTCGTGGGCGTGGGCATCCTGGCGTTCCAGATAGTGGCAGTCATTGGTGGCGACCAGAGGCAATCCCAGTTCCCGGGACAGACGCAGAACCCCGCTGTTGACCGTCCGCTGTTCTTCGATCTGGTGGTCCTGAACCTCGAGGAAGAAGTTACCCGGCCCAAAGATCTCACTGAGTTCTCCGGCCTCACGGCGCGCGACATCATAGCGGTCCTGCACCAGGTTCCAGGCCACGGAGCCCTGCAGGCAGGCCGACAGACAGATCAAGCCCTCCGAATAGCGGGAGAGGAGGTCCTTGTCGACGCGGGGGCGGTAGTAGAACCCTTCCAGGTAGCCGAGGGAGACCAGATGGACCAGGTTCTGATATCCCTTTTCGCTGGCGGCCAGGAGGATCAGGTGATTGCTGCCCGACGAGCGCCCCTCCTTGTGCTTCCGGCCCTGCCTGGCCACGTAGACCTCACAGCCGATGATCGGCTTGATCCCGTGCTTGACGGCGCTGTCGTGAAACTGGACGGCGCCGAAGAGATTGCCGTGATCGGTCAACGCCACGGCCGGCATCTGGAGCTCGATCGCCTTTCGGATCACGTCGTCGATCCGGTTCGCGCCGTCGAGCAGGCTGTAGTGACTGTGCAGGTGAAGGTGGCAAAAGCTCATGTTCGGGTTCCGCGGGCCAGGCCCGAGTGTTGAATTGCGGTTACTCCCATTCGATGGTGCTGGGGGGCTTCGAGCTGATGTCGTAGACCACCCGGTTGACTCCGCGCACCTCGTTGACGATCCTGTTCGACATCCGGCTGAGCAGCTCGTGGGGCAGAGGGACCCAGTCCGCCGTCATCCCGTCCAGGCTCTCCACGGCCCGGATGGCCACCACGTTCTCATACGTGCGGCCGTCGCCCATGACACCCACGCTCTTGATCGGAAGCAGCACGGCGAACGCCTGCCAGATCTTCTCGTAGAGTCCTGCCGTGCGGATCTCCTCCTGGACGATGGCGTCGGCCTCGCGCAGGACCTGGAGCCGTGTCGGGGTGACGTCCCCTACGATGCGCACGGCCAGGCCGGGGCCGGGGAACGGCTGCCGGATGACGAATTCCTCGGGCAGGCCGAGCTCCCGCCCCACCTGCCGGACCTCGTCCTTGAACAGCTCCCGCAAAGGCTCGACCAGCTCCAGGTCCATGCTTTCGGGCAGTCCGCCCACGTTGTGGTGGCTCTTGATCACGGCCGAGGGGCCCTTGACCGAGACCGACTCGATCACATCCGGATAGAGAGTCCCCTGGACCAGGTGGTCGATGTTGCCGATCTGTGCGGCCTCGCTCTCGAAGACCCGGATGAACTCTTCGCCGATGATCTTGCGCTTCCGCTCGGGGTCGACCACATCGACCAACCGGTCGAGGAAACGTCGGGCTGCGTCCACGCCGCGCACGTTCAGGTGGAGATGATCGCGAAAAGTCCCCAGAACCTCCTGGAATTCGTCTTTGCGCAGCAGACCATTGTCGACGAACACACAGGTCAGACGGTCACCGATCGCCTGGTGGACCAGCATGGCTGCGACGGTGGAGTCGACTCCGCCCGAAAGCCCGCACACCGCCCGTCCATCGCCGATCTGGGATCCAATCCGGGTCACGGCATCCTTCACGAAGGATGCAACCGTCCAGTCCCCGCGACAGTGGCAGATCCGAAACAGGAAGTTGGAGAGAAGTTCCCGCCCCTTGGGAGTGTGGACCACTTCGGGGTGGAACTGCAGCCCAAAGACCCGACGCTCGGAATGTTCGATGGCGGCAACGACGGCGCGGGTGCGGGCCACGACATGGAAGCCTTCGGGCAATTCGGTGATGTGATCGCCGTGACTCATCCAGACCGACATCCGGTTGGAGAGGTCTCGAAACAGCGGAGAGTCGGCAACGACCTCGATTTCGGCCTTGCCATACTCGCGGGTGGCCGGTTCGACACGCCCGCCCAGATGATGAACGAGGAGCTGCATGCCGTAGCAGATACCGAGGATGGGACCTGAGAAACCGTAGACCCGAGGATCCGGGTGTGGAGAACCGGGCTCGAACACCGAGCTGGGCCCGCCCGACAGGATCAAGGCCGTTGGGCGCCGTTCGACGATCTCCTCCCAGGGCGTGCTGAAGGGCACGATCTCCGAGTAGACCCGGGCCTCGCGAACGCGCCGGGCGATGAGTTGGGTGTACTGCGATCCGAAATCGAGAATCAATGCGGTCTGACGGTGGTCTGGCATCGGCTTTCTCAGGGGTATGAGGTCCGTCCTGCGGCAAGAACACGGCCCTGTCGGGGACCGCCTCGAAAGTCGAAAGTATAGCACCGGGCTCCGACGGCACGCCGTCACGCAGCGGCCGAACATTTCGCATAAGATGTGCAGTCATGCTCGACCCAACCTGGCAAGCCGCGATCCTGGGTGTCTTACAGGGCCTGACCGAGTTTCTGCCCATCAGCAGCTCCGCCCACCTCATACTGCTGCCCTGGATGCTCGGCTGGCCGCCTCTGGGGATTCTCTTCGATGTGGTCATCCACGGCGGAACCCTGCTTGCCGTTCTGATCTATTTTAGAGAGGACTGGAAGGACGTTATCGACGAGATCCTCACGCGACTTCGAGGTCGCGTGCTGTGGCGGGGCTCGGGTTCCCTGGTCGATGCGTTGATCGTGGGCACCATCCCGGCCGTGCTGGTCGCACTGGCGTTGCGGGACTGGATCGAACAGTATGCCCGGGTCCCCAAGGTGACGATCGTAACCCTGGCAGTCTTCGGTCTGCTCCTTTTGTGGGCGGACCGGCGCCGCGGGACCCGCACGGTCAGCGACGTGACCCTGCGCGACGCCCTCCTGGTCGGTTGCGCCCAGTCGCTCGCGCTCGTACCCGGCGTCAGTCGTTCGGGAATCACGATCACGGCGGCATTGCTGCTCGGTTTCTCACGGCGTGAATCGGCGCGCTTCTCCTTTCTGCTGGCCACCCCCATCATCGCGCTGGGAGCGCTCGACGGTGGCCTGCTGCTGGTGACCGGAGAGGGTGGCGGCGAGCTTCACGCGTCGGCGGTGCTGGCCGGGGTGCTGGTCTCCTTCGTCGTCGGGTATCTGTGCATCAAGTACTTTCTCCAGTTTCTGCGCCACCGCAGTTTTCTGCCCTTCGTGGTTTACCGTCTGGGGCTGGCGGCGGTGATCCTGGCGCTGGTCTACATGGGGTAGGGCGGATTCGTCTCCGTTTCGATTCATCCCCATGGTTTCTCGCGGCGCTTCGGATTAGAATGGAGGAACGTGAGAGGAGGATCCCGCGTGCGACCAATGCGCACTCTCTTGTGCTTCGTGCGTTTCGGGCTGCCCCTTCTGTGCCTGTTTTCCTGGGTTACGATCGCCTCCCTGGCTGCCGGGGAGGAGCCTCCGATCGATACCCGGAACGCCGCGAAGCCGGAGCGCCCTGCGGACGAAAACCCGGCTCCAGCCGACGAAAAGCTGACCTATATGATCGAGAACCCGCTTCTCCGATCGTTTTTCACCGAGCAGTTCTACGAAGGGCCAAGCAATCCGCGGGCCCGCAGCGACGAGTTCGTGGATCGCATGGTCGACATGCAGATCCAGTCCTTTGCCAAGGCGCTCGATCACGATCTGACTGAGCTCGTCACCACGACCGACAGTGCCCGCCAGCTGAGGCAGCGATGGCTGGAAGCCCCCGAAGAAACGACACGAACCGAGGCCGCGGCGGCATTCGCAGTCATGCTGCGCAAAGTCGCTCGTCAGGCCGACGGTCTGGCGGATCTTCTGCAGAGCGTGTTTCCCGATCTGCGCCGCAACAAGAAACTGGACCTCAAGGTCGAGTCCCGGGACGCCGATGAACGCTATCAACGCCAGATGGAGTTCATCGACGGTCAGGTCTCCAAAGCAGAGCAGCTGATCCGCGACTACCTGTTCCGGCCCGGGCAGACGATCGCCCTCGGCGATCTGGGTTCCGAGAACATGCTGATGCGGCTCGACTGGGTCGAAACCGTGGCCAAGCAGGTCGCTGACCAGATTCTCTAGGAACGACTCTGGCGCCGGCTCAAAAGGCGAAGCGGAGCAGGAAGCTGTGGCCCAGGGGACGGAACGCCGGGCCCCGCGTCTGGGTCAGTTCGTACTCGAGGAAGAGCCGATTCCGGAATCGCTTGCCGATGCTGAATCCCAGCTGGTTGAGGTGGAGGTGCTCGTAGTCGGAGGTGAAGGGATCGCGCTCGCGGCCCTGGGCGTCCAGGCGCAGGCCCGTCGAATCGATCTGATATTGACCTCTCAGCGTTTCGGAGGCCCAGAAAGAGGTCATCCCGCTGCCCACGAAAAAGCCCCAGGGTAGCTCGTGATACTGCAGCCAGAGGCTGACTCCATGATTGCTGCGAACGCCGCGTTCCACGTCGACCAGAGCTCCGTCGAACAGGTCCCAGCGCCGGGAGGACTCGCGCAGGCTGGAAAACTTGTAGTCGAGGCTGGCAAACAACCGCTCCCGCCAGATGTAGCCGAGACCGCTTGAAACGGACGGAATCCAATACCGAACCTGGCGGTTGGAATCGGCCGTTCTGAAGTTGAAGACGGCCTCGTCGATCCCGGTCCGGGTCAACGATCCATGCAGCGAAAAGTAGAGACCCGGAGAGAATCGCTTTCGCCAGTGGGCCGCGGTCTCCTGGGAGAAGCCGCTGGAGGAGAGTTCCGCCAGAGGTGCCGCCTGCTGGTTGAGCAGATGGGTGTCCTGGAGCGTCGAGCCATCGATTCGGCCGAACCGATAGGTCAGCCCGAGAGAACCGAGGTTGTCATTGTCCATGTGGTAGCCGACGGTGACCCTCTGCTGGTCGGTGGTGTAGAGGGTATGGGCCTGCTCGCTCGAGAGCAGCAGCCCGGCCGGCCGGAACTCGTAAAGACTGCTGATATCGCCACCCTGGTGCGTCCAGTCGAGGGAGACGGCGAGCGTACGGCCTGGCCATTTCCGGGCTGCGAGAACGAAACCCCGGTGGGAGTGATTGGAGGATTTGATGTTCGGTGCAAAGGGACTGCTTCCAACCTGCTGAACGTCGATTTCTCCGCCGAATGCCGAGGGTAGCTGCCGAGAAATCTGGAAGTCGAAATTCTGGTTGAAGCCTCGATATTCGTACATTCCGCCGAGAGTCCAGCGATCCATTGGATACACGTACGAGGCCCGGCTCGACACCCCCTGGAGCCGTCGCTCGTCGGTGGCGAACAGTTCGTTCAGGTCGAGGAACCGGCCCAGCGGGCTGAACAGGGAGACCTCCGGGCTCGTGAACGACTGCGACCGGGCGGGGAACAGATAGAATCGGCCCGAGGGGCGGACGATCATCGAGGCGTAGGCGGGATTCTCGACGAGGTCGAGGTGTGGATCGGGAAACGCGGAAAACCTGTCCAGGAGAGGATGTTCGACGGTCGATTCACGGCTGAAGTTCTCCGCCACCACCTGCTCGAAGGTTACCGGAGGATCGGGGGGACGGAGGGGATAAACGGTGACTTCGTGGCCGGGGCCGACCAGCACCTCCCGGGCCTTCACCTGGTTGCTGCGGACAGAGACGAGGCCCTCGAAGACGCGGACGGTCGTTACCGAATCCTGTCGGACATTAATCTCGAACTCGGTGCCCCGCACACCAATCGTGGCGATGGGCGACTGCATCTGGTAGGGGTTCGGCGCGCCCACCAGCTTGCGGATCTTGATCCGGACCTTGCCCAACCAGATGCGAAACAGCTCACGGACCCCGCCCTTGAAATCGAGAATCTCCAGTTCCGTGTTCGGCAGGAGTTCAATGGAACTCCCATCGACGAGTCCCAGCAGGGCGTACCCGCCCGCGGCCGCACGGAGCCGGTCCCCGGCCGTCACGACGGCGCCCTGGAACAGCCCTCCGTTGACGCTGACATTCTGGTTGGAGCGGATCCGTTCGACGACCCCGCGCACCTCCAAGACCTCGGCTTCGCCGACGGCCAGACTGACATGGCGCACTTGAGCCCCGTGCAGGGTCCCCAGACAGACCAGGAACAACCCCAGGACGCACAACCACACCCGGGTTGGCACGCTCCTTGGCTTTCCCCCCTGACTGGTCATTGGATTGTGTCCAACAACTTCATTCTCCACCCGACCCCCGACTTCGACAAGTACTGGGCGGGGCGCCCGGGTCCGAACCTTCGGAGCCGGGCGCCCCTCTTGGGGGAGGTCTGAAATTCAGTTCAGTCTTTGATCTCTATCTTCCTGGCAAACACGGAACCGTCGGCGCGCTCAATCGCATCGATCTGAACGTGTTGGCCGATCTGGAGAGCCGCGCTGCCCAACTGCTCGGATTCTCCTCCCTCGATCTCGGTCTGCGCTGTGATCTCGGCTACTACCGAATCGACCGTGACCCGATCCACCGAGTCATCCTCCAACCGGTGGAGGTCGCTGATGATCCCGATGATCTGAACGTTCGTCGACTCGTGTTCCCCCGAGCCACCGTCCGCACCACTGCCGTCGCCGCCGCCCCCGGTTTCACCCCCGGGTGTGGATCCGCCCACGTCCCCCGAGCCGCCACCGCTGGAGCCGTCACCGTTCGAGCCGCCGGAATCCGACCCGGAATCCCCGCCCGAATCTCCGGACGAGCCTTCGCCGGCCCCTTCTTCCTGCCGGATCTGGATGCGACTGGCCTGGACGGTGCGATCCTGCAGGCGAGTCCCCGCGACCTCGACCTCGAGCCCGTCGGCCAGGTCGCTGGTCGTGCCGGCCTGATCCGCCCGCAGGCGGATCTGTGTCTGCGAATTCAGGCGGATCAGTGTCTCCTGGATGTAGAACTGGAGCTGGCCTCCCTGGCCGGGTCCGAGGCCGTGGATGGTCCCTGCGAGTTCACATTCGGTGGGACTGCCGTCCGAGGCTGAATCGTCGAAGACATTGTTGTTTCCATTCGAATCCACCACGATGTGCCTGGCAACCACCATCGTGGTCCCGGGCAGAAACGTCCCTTCGACGTCCACCCGTCGCCCGGTCCGGAGTTCGCCCTCGACCACGGTTTTCTGGTCCCGCGCGACCGGAGTTCCGATGGCCTGGCCCAAATAGCGGATTCCCACGTCCACGCTCAGGTAGTCACCGTTGACCTCCAGCAGGACACCTTCGAAGCGCAGTGGCTCGGAAACCACCGAGCGGGCGCCGAAAACCAGTTCATCGACCCTCCAGGCGGCGCCGTCGGCCACGGCGCGAACATGCGCCTCCTGCCCGAGCTGCAGGTCGGCGAGAGCCGAGGCAGTCTGGTTTCCAGACGCGCGAATGACGGAGTCGGGGTCGATCAGAAAATCCAGGCCGGCGATCTGGACGAGATTGCCGCTGATCGCGTCGATCCGACCCTGAAGGTCGATGGCATCTCGGGTTTCGACGTGAATCCTCTGAGCTACGATGGGACCCGAGGCGGTAAAGAACCCGGAAACCTCCACGAAATCGCCGAGGCTCAACTCGGCCCGGTCGGAGGTGAATCCCCGGCCGATGATGACCTCGGTCCAGGAGGTAACCATCACATCGACCTGTCCGTTGTTGACACCGATCGTCAACTGGACGGTATTTCCCGTGGTGTCCCGGGAGATGGTGAAGATGGGACCCCGGAAGTGGATGTCCTGACCCCGCCCGGTATCGCCGGCCGCGGCCGGCGCGACGCCTCCCATGAGGAGGACCGCCATCCATGCTGTGAATACTGATCGGACCGCTCGCATACTTCTATCCTCCCTGTCGGGAAGAGCAATGCCCGTGCCATCGGACTACCCTTCGCCGAATGGCACCGACACTGGATCTCGGGCCCGACCTGACGTCGCCGCCCTGCGGAAAGTGTGTCACCCTGACACACCGGCGGGTCAGATGAACCCGTCAACTGACCTGTTCGAGATCGATTCCCAAGCGTTTTGCCTTGCGGTAAAGGGACTTGCGCTCGATCCCCAGCCGCCTGGCCGCCTCCGCCTTGTTTCCGCTGCACTCGCGCAGCACTTCGACAATCTTCTCACGCTCCACAAGCCCCAGCTCATTGAGGTCGAGGTCGCCGGGATCCTCCGGAGGACGCAGGAAGGTCAGGTCCTCCACGCCGATGCGGGCATCGGTCTTGAGTACGGACACCCTCTCGATGGCGTTCTCGAGTTCCCGCACGTTGCCGGGCCAATCGTACTGCTGGAGCAACCCGATGGCTTCGTCGCTGATCCTCAGGTGCCGATCCAGCCGCCGGGAGCAGAGCTGTAAGAAGTGGTTAGCCAATTGGGGGATGTCGTCCGGCCGATCTCTAAGTGGCGGTACCACCAGGTGCACCACGCTGAGACGGTAGAACAGGTCCTTGCGGAACTTGCCGGCGTCGAGAAGTTCGTGGAGGTCCCGGTTGCTGGCGGCGACGACTCGGACGCTGACCTGCACGACCCGGTGGCCCCCGACCGGCCGAATCTCACCTTCCTGCAGTGCCCGCAGGAGCCGGACCTGAAAGCCCGGGCTCGTCTCACTGATCTCGTCGAGGAAGAGCGTGCCGCCCTGGGCCTGCTCGAACAAGCCCTTGCGTGATGCCACGGCCCCGGTGAAAGAGCCGCGTTCATGACCGAACAACTCGGATTCGAGCAGCGTCTCCGTCAGAGCGCCGCAGTTGACGGGCACGAAAGGCCGATCGCGGCGGGGGCTGAACTGGTGCAGGCTCCGGGCCACGAGTTCCTTGCCCGTGCCGGTTTCGCCGGTCACCAGGACCGGAGAATCACTGCGGGCCGCCAGAGCAATCTTCTTGTACAGCTCGACCATGGGCGGGCTGTTACCGATGAGCATGCTCTCCGGGGAGTTCGTCGCGCGCTCCGGCTCGCTGCCGTCGCGCTGTCGGGAGGCTTCGAGTGCCCGTTCGACGAGAGACAGGAGATCCTGGAGCTTGAACGGCTTCGCCAGGTAGTCGAAGGCGCCTTCGCGGATCGCCTCCACGGCCGTCTCTACGCTGCCCTGGGCCGTGAATACCACCAGGGGCGTCGCCGAGCCGCTCGCCCGACACTCTCGCAGCAGATCCAATCCGGTCCCGTCCTGCAGATAGAGGTCACACAGCAGAAGGTCGAACTGCCTCTCCCGGAGAGCCGTGCGCGCAACGGCGCAGCTGCGCGCGGCATCGACCTGGTAGCCGGCGGCTTTGAGAGCCATGCCCACCATCCGTGAGGTTGCCGGGTCGTCTTCGATGACGAGGATCCTGCTATTCATGTCGCTCATTCCGCTGAACCGGGCCGAGAGCCGGAAGAGTCACCCGGAAGATCGAACCGACTCCCAACTGACTCGACACGGTCACCGCGCCACCATGTTGTTGGACCACTGCTTTTACGAATGCAAGTCCCAGGCCAGAACCGGGAACGGAACCATCCAGATCGGCGCTGCCCCGATAGAACTTGTCGAAGACGCGAGGAAGATCCTCCTCGGAAATGCCCCGGCCCTGGTCGCTGATTTCTACGATCGAAGCCCCGTCGACCTGGCGGAGTTCGATTCGAACAGTGCTCCCGGCGGAGCTGAATTTAGCGGCGTTGGCCAGGAGATTCAGAAAGAGCTGAGTCAGCAGGTCCCGGTCCACCAGGGCAACGACCGAGGGAAGCCCCTCCAGTCCGACGAGTCGGATCGATCGGTTGCGGAATTCCTGCTCGACGAGGACACCGGCCCGCGCCAGAATTCCCGCCAGATCGACTTGCGCTCGCTGGAGCTGGATGGCCTGGTGCTCCAGGCGGGACAGATGCAGGTAGTCGGTCACCATTTGCGCGAGACGACTCGTCTCCTCGCGGATCATTCGGGCGGCCTCCAGCCGGTCCTCCGGGGCCAGGCGCTCGGGTGCCTCCAGGAGCTCTGCGAAACCCTGGATCGACGTGAGCGGCGTCTTCAGCTCGTGACTCACGAAAGACGTCATCTCGGCCCGCTCCTGCGAGAGCCGGAGGGCAGCCTCCGAGGCTTCCCCCAAGAGGTGGAGTTTCCATTCCAGACTGTGGCCGAGGTATTCACCGTCGGCCGGCGCCAGCGCGGCGGCGGCCCGTGATTCCGTGAGCAGTCTCGACAAATCGCGGTACCGGCGGCTCAGCTGCCGGTTCAGACGGGAGTAGTGCAGGCACTGGCTGGTGGCTCCCGCCAGGAGCACGGAGAATCCGGTGGAGACGAGGGGAATCCAGTAGCGCGCAAACAGGAATGCAGCGAGAGGGACGGTCACCGAGCCGGCGAGCAGCAAGACGAAAGCAGGGAGGGTCCGAGCCCGCGGCCAGGCGGCGAACAGGCACCACAACGCCAGGGCCAGGGTCGCCAGAAGGACTGTCACCCACGGCTCGGTCAGGGCCCCCAGGAACCGCCGGTTGAGGATCGTGTCGAGCGCGTTGGCGTGGATCTCGATGCCCGGACTCTCACTGGGCCCGCTGAAGGCCGTCGACAGGTGGTCACCGAGTGAGTACGAAGTGGCCCCGACCAGGACGATTTTTCCCTCGAGTTCGGCAAGTGCCGCCGGTTCCCGGGCCAGAACGGCCGCGGCAGGAACGTCGGGAAAGGTACCGATTCCTCCGCGTGTGTTGATGAGCAGATGTTCCCGGCTGATGCGGGGCAGGACGTCGAGCGAGTCCACGGCACCGTCGATGGGAGAACTGAGGCGGGGGATGGAAAGTCGATCCCCGATCTGCAGGCGGGCGCCCCGGAACCGGACCTGGTCCGGTTCAACTCCCAGATAAACCCGGGCCAGCTCCACGGAAAACGCCCAGCGCAGCCGACCGCCGTGTCCGATCTCGAGGGGAACCGAGCGGCAGACTCCGTCGGCATCCTTGCCGGCATGGATGTGACCGAAACTGATCCCGCGCGAGGCGGCATCGAGGATCGGTTCCTGCCAAACCAGACGGCGGCCCGAGGGGGTGTTGCGGGCACTCAGTGCGGTGGCCAGGACTGTGTTGCGGGCCTGTCGAAGGTAGGGGTATTCGCTGGTGGGCCGGGACAGCAGCAGGTCGACTCCGATGGCCGCCGGGCGACAATCGGAGATGGTGGCGAGCAGGTCCGAGATCTTCTTCGGAGACCAGGGCCAGGGACCGACCGAGGCCAGGCTCGCATCGTCGATGGCCACGATTTCGATGCGGGAGTCGGGAGCCTGGACCCCGCGCAGCCGCAGGGCGAAGTCGAACGCCAAGACGTCCATCTCCTCGAGGAACGCCCAGTGAAAGACGACGAGGACGACGACGAGCAGCGGCGCGACAACGACATCGGAAACGTGACGTCCGATCCATCCACGGATGGCGGCGCCAAGGGGTCGGACTGGTCTCACAGCACCCACATTATCAACCATTCGAGTCAACTCTGCCCGTAAGAAGCGAAGGCAGTGCCATGGGGACCGGCTTTTCAGGAGGTCTTTTCTCGCCTAAGCTGATGACATGCTCTGTTGCGCGAGACTGTCGGCCCGTTCCGTCGCCCTCCTCCTCCTGCTTTTCTCCGTGGCCTGTGCGCCGGGAAACAAGGTAGAGCCGCGACTGATTCTGATCGACTCCGATCCTGCGCCCGTCCTCAGCACCCGCAATGCCGAGGCCGAGGGTATTCGATACGGCTTCGAAGGCGGCCGGGCTGTCAAGCTCACGGACGGTTACCATCTGTTCACCTCTGAGATGGTCGGTGATCCGGTTTGGGTCAAGATGCGCCTGGCGCATTGGATGAGTGCGGACGGATTCCGCTGGCAGCGGGTCGGGACCCTGTTCGAGTCCTCGGGCAATTTCGACGGAACCGATGCACGGGCCGCGCTCTGGTCTCCCCTGCCGGTTTTCGATCCGGCTGCGAACCTGTGGAATCTCTTCTATGTCGCCTATCATTCGGCCCCCAACACGGACACCCAGTTCCGGGCGAACCAGCAGGGTCGCATTTGGCGAGCCGTCTCAGAAACTCCCGGCCGGGCCGGCATCGGCGGACCCTACAACGATGTGGGCATCGTGCTCCAGCCGGACGCGGAGACGGAGTCGTGGGAGGGGCTGCAAGGAACGGACTCGTTCTTTCCGTACCCGGTGGGAAAGGGCTGGTACGCTTTCTACGGCAGCGCCCGGACCGAGTCGCTCCCGGTGCGTTCCTGGCAGGTCGGCCTGGCCGCCGCCCCGGAGTTGGCCGGACCCTGGAAGCGCTGTCCCGAGCTGAATCCCTCGCCCATCGAAAAGGTATTCATCGAGAATCCCATCGTGCTGCACGATCGTTCGGGCGTCTACCTCGCCGTCTACGACAGCCAGCCTGAGGGCACCATCGGCTACAGTTTCTCGGAAGACGGGACAACCTGGAGCCCGGGCCGGACTTTGAAGATCGTAGGGCCGGACGGAACCTGGGCCGCGGAGGTGCGGACCCCACTGGGCCTCATCCCCGAGGAACGCAACGTCTACACCGTCTTCTTCAGCGGATTCGAGTCGGCTCCGGACTGGGATCAGATCTTCCGAGGCGAAATGCGGACGACGTGCGCCATCGGTCGGGCCAGCCTCCGCCTGGTCTGGGAGCCGGTCAATCCCTACAAGGGAACCTCGCAGTGACGATTTGAGATTTGAGATTTACGATTTACGATTTGGGGGCGTCATCGAAAATCGCCATCCGCAAATCTCACGTCGCCATTTCGGCGTAGATGCGGGCCAGTTCGTCGACATCGAACTCGGGCCATTCGCTCCCCTGCGGATCGACGAGCCCGGTCCCGGTTTCCACCTGACCGATCGATGTGGCGGTGACCCCTGCCTCGCCGAGTGCACGGAGCAGAGACTGCTCCCCGGCTGGCCGGACCAGGATCAGCAGAGAACCCGATCCGATCAATCCGAGCGGATCGATGCCGAGATGCCGGCACAGACGTTCGGTCTCGGGACGAACGGGCACCCGCGTCGGATCGACTCGGAACCGGCAGCGGCAGTCCTGTGCGAGCTCTCGCAATGCCGTGGCGAGGCCCCCTTCCGTGACGTCGTGGAGAGCCGACAAACCGGCTGAGCCGGCAGCGATGCGCGCCTCGCTGACCACTCCGATTCCCGGGTCGAAAATGAGATTCCCGCAAGCCTGGATCTCTTCCGCCGAGAGACCGGCGGCTGCGACGACCTGCGGAAACTCACGGGCCAGGATGGCCGTGCCTTCGAGGCCGGCCCATTTCGTCACGAGAACGCGATCGCCGGGGCGGACCTTGTCCCGCCCGATCCAGGCTTCGCGGCCCGCGACACCCACCGCATGAGCCGAGATGACGGGTCGCGTGACGGCATCCGTCAGCTCCGTGTGCCCGCCGCACAGCACCACTCCGAAATGGCGGCAGGCCGACACGAGATCTTCGAGGACGGAGCGAACGGCCTGGGCCGTCGTCCCAACCGGAAAGAGCAGGGAAGCAAGCAGCCAGCGCGGAGTGCCCCCGGCCACGGCGATGTCGTTGCAGTTGACGGCAACGGCGTAGTGGGCGGCGTTGTCCGAGGCAAAGGTCACCGGGTCCGACTTCAGGACCAGGACCGATTCGGCTCCGGGACTGCCGATCACGGCGGCATCTCTCCCCACACCCGGGCCGAAGAGCAGGCCGTTCACGCGACCCCCCTCTTCGAACACCGACAACATCGGCCCCAGGAGCGAATTCGGCACTTTGCCGGCCGCCAGGGGGCGGTGGAGATCGATGAGGCTCTTCAATTCCGCCATCGAGGCGACCACCCGGTCCGCTTCGACGGCCCAGTCGGGGGGCTCCTGGCCGTTGGTGAGCAACACCGTGGGGGCGCCGGCTCCGCGACCGGCTTGGATGTCGAAGATGAAGTCTCCCACGCACAGCAACTCCGAGGTCCGGACTTCGAGCCGTTTCGCGGCCGTCCGCACCGAATCGGGATCGGGCTTGATCGGGACCTGGTCGTCCCGGGTCAGGATCACGCGAAAGGAATCAGCGGGAAAGGGAAGCCGGGACAGTGCCACCTCCACCGATTTCCGGCTGTTGCGGCTCAGGATCGCACACGGAATGGAGCGGCGCCGCAGGAAGGCGATGAGCGCCTCGGCGCCCGGGTTGACACGTGCGCGCTGCGCGGCGCTGACCTCGAAATCGTCGAGAGCTTTCTCGACGAACTGCCTGCGCTCGGGGGGCAGGGCAGACAGGAATTCGAGCACCGGCCTGCCTGCCGGGCACCCGATCTCCTTTCGAAGGCGGCCAAAGTCGAGGTCTCCCGGCTCGGTCAGGGTCCCATCGAAGTCGAAGAGAACGGCCCGGATCGTCCCGATCATCCCTTCAGTTTGGGGGTTCCCGCAGTGACTTTCCAGCCGAGTTCGCCCTTCGCACCTCGCACCGCGCCCTCGGCACTTCGAAGCTGGACCTTCGGCGCCTCGGAGGAAACGGGAGTCGGGAAACGGGAATCGGATGCCCGAGCACGCGATTCCCGCGACCCGCCTGGCGAAGCCCTCGGAATTGTTCGGGAATCCTCTTTTTTGCTAACCTAAGCCCATGGCCAAGATGGAGATCGTCGGGGAGCTCTTCGAGTTCCTCTGGGCGAGGAAGCTTTGGTGGATGGTCCCCATTACCCTGTTCCTGCTGTTCATCGGGGTCTTGCTCGTTTTCTCCGAATCTTCGGCCGTAGCCCCGTTCATTTACGCAATCTTCTGATTCGAGGAGCAACTGGTTCTGCCCGTACCATCCCCCGCCCGCGATCGGGTCCTGAGAGATCGAGCAAACAATGTCTGGGGAGACGCGAACTAATCCGATGCGCCCGACCGCACAGCCTGGCAACGACTCCCGGTCTGACCGGGTGGATCCAGGCGGAATACCCTACCTGCACCTGCTCTACTGCCCGTTTTGCCGAACCCGCCTGAGCCTGGATCCGGGGCTCCAGTGTGGCGGCTGCGGCCGCGGCTTCGAGGTCGAGGACGGGGTGCCGCTCCTGTTTGCACCCAACGATCCCGGTCAATTCGATCGGGATGTCACGGACCTGGTGCGGCAATTCTACGAGGAAACGCCCTTTCCGAACTACGAGGAGACGGACGACGCGGGGGCCCTGCTGGACAAGGCACGCCGGGGTGTCTTCGCAAAACTGCTCGACGAGCAGCTCCCCTTTGGGATTCGCATCCTCGAGTGCGGGTGCGGGACCGGCCAGCTCTCCAACTTCCTCGGCATCGCCCGTCGGGCGGTCTTCGGGACCGACGTCTGCCTGAACTCGCTCCGGTTGGCGAACGGATTTCGAAAACGGAACGATCTGAGCAACGTGCACTTCGTGCAGATGAATCTGTTTCGGCCGGTCTTCGGGGCAGGCACATTCGATGTCGTCGTCAGCAACGGTGTGCTGCACAGCACCACCGATCCCTACGTGGGATTTCAGACCCTGTCCGGCCTGGTGAAACCCGGAGGCTATCTGATCATCGGCCTCTACCACCGCTACGGCCGCCTGGCGACCGATCTGCGGCGCGTCATCTTTCGCTGGACGGGAGGACGGATGCTCTTCCTCGACCCGCGCTTGCGCCGTGAAGGTCTGGGCAAGGAGCGCCGGGCCGCCTGGTACGCCGATCAGTATCTGCACCCGCATGAACTGAAATACACCATTGGCGAAATCCTCCGCTGGCTCGAACCGAACGGACTGCGCCTCGTGAAATCGATTCCCAAGACCCGCTTCCAGAGCCGCTTCACACCCGACGAGCGACTCTTCGAACCGGAACCGGCCGGGCGACCGCTGGAACGCGCTTTGATCGAAATGGGGCAGACATTCACTGGAGACCGTGAAGGGGGTTTCTTCACGGTGATTGCACAGAGAGAGGCATGAAGAAGAAACTCAAGCTCTTTGCGCTGAGTGTGGGCGTGTTTCTGTTACTCATCACCGTGGTCCTGGTGGCCGCCGAATTCATCATCCGACAGAGTGTGCTCGATTCGACCGACGAGCGGCGGGATCATGTTTACGAGCGGCCCTATCTGCCGGTCAAGATGAAGCCCCACTACCAGGGCGTTTTCTGGAAGGTGCCCTTCAAGACCAACAATTACGGCTTCCGCGACGAGCCCGACATGAGCGATGCCGTCCCCGCCGGCAGGTTCCGGATCCTGTCGCTGGGCGATTCCATCGGCTTCGGCCTCGGCATTCCGGCCGCTGACCACTACACCAAGGTCCTGCAGCGACACCTGAATGCAGCGGGAGTGCCGGTCGACTTCCATGTGGTCAACGCCGCCGGGCAGGGATACAGCCCGTCCGGGTACTACGTCTTCATGACCCACGAGGGCCGCAATCTGCAGTACGACATGATGATCGTGGACATCGAGATGTGTACGGTCGTCACCAACGAGGCCATGCTCTACTGGGAAACGGATCCCGCTCACCCCGGGGTCCCGGAGCGGGTCGTCGGCGGGCGTTATGTGGTGGCCTGGGACGGCAGCATGCTGGCCACTTGTGCGACGGACGATCACTTCTACGAGAAGACCTACGTCTATACCGATTTTCTGCGGCGATGGCTGACGCTGCTGTTCCGGATCTCTCCGACCGAACCGTTCGCCCACGAGCAGCGCGACGGCGTCACGTACTACAATCTCGGCTTCGACAAGTACGAACTCGACAACGATCGCCTGGAAGGTGGCTGGAACAAGGCTTTCGGGGCGGTGAAGGGGCTGCAGGAACTGTGTGAACAGCGAAACGTGCCGTTTCGCGTCCTCATCATGCCGTCCCGCTATATGTTCGAGGCGCAGGGGGGCAAGCGGCGCGAGTTCGCAACGGCCCTCATGAAGCGGGGTGTCGCGCGAGCGGCGGCCGAAGGGTTGCACTACATCGACCTGACCCAAGCGGTCCGGGATGGCGGCGGGGCCAGTCTCTACTACGACTTCGCGCACATGACCTCCCAGGGCAACAAGGTGGTGGGCGATGCGCTGTTTCGGTCGTTCGGCCCGACGCTTCTCGATGACGTATCCAGCACCGGTGCCGCGGACGGGGAGTAGCACAGCAAAGTCATGGCCCGAGTCCTTGGAATATCCGCGTTCTATCACGACAGTGCGGCCTGCCTGGTCGAGGACGGTCGGGTCGTGGCGGCCCTGCAGGAGGAGCGCTTCAGCCGGCTGAAACACGACAGCGCCTTTCCCGAACGTGCGGTCTCGGCGGCGCTGCGGATCGGCGGCCGGTCGATGGGGGAACTGGACTGCGTCGTCTTCTACGAGAAGCCCTTCATGAAACTCGAGCGGCTGCTCGACACCTATGTGCGGAACTGTCCGCGCGGTCTGGCTTCCTATCTCAAGGCAATGCCCGTGTGGTTTCGGGAGAAGCTCTGGATCAAGGAACAGATCCGCCGGCAGCTCGAGTTCGACGGGCCGATTCTGTTTGCCGATCATCACGAGTCCCACGCCGCCTCGGCTTTCTTTGCCTCGCCTTTCGAGTCCGCCGCCCTCCTGACGCTCGACGGCGTTGGGGAGTGGACGACGACTTCGCTCGGCCGGGGCCGGGGCACGCGGATCGAACTCCTTTCGGAGGTGCGCTTTCCGCACTCGCTCGGTCTGCTCTACACGGCCTTCACCTATTATCTTGGGTTCCGGGTGAACTCCGGCGAGTACAAGGTGATGGGCCTGGCTCCCTACGGCACGCCCCGCTACGAGGACCTGATTCGGGAGCACCTGATCCAGGTGAATGACGATGGGTCCTTCCGGCTCGACACCCGCTACTTCAATTACGAGACCGGATTGCGCATGACCTCGCGCCGGTTCGATGAACTGTTCGGCGGCCCGCCGCGGCGACCGGGCAGCCAGCTGGACCAGAGACACAAGGATCTGGCGGCTTCGATCCAGAAGGTGACCGAAGATGTGGTGCTGAAGATCTGCGGACACCTCCGTCGGGAAAGCGGCGAGAAGCACCTGTGCATGGCCGGCGGGGTCGCGTTGAATTGCGTCGCCAACGGGCGGATTCTGCGGGAGGCCGGTTTCGAGGATCTTTGGGTGCAGCCGGCGGCGGGTGATGCCGGAGGTGCACTGGGTGCCGCACTGGCCGTCTCTTACGGGCAGATGGGTCTCGAAAGTCGCGTCCCGGGCGAGGCCCCGGGCGGACACTGGAATACGCTGCTGGGGACGGCCTACGCTGACGCGGAGATCCGGAGCGTGCTGGATTCCCACGGTGCCCGTTATGAACGGCTGACCGAGGACGACCTGCTGGCCCGCACGGCGGCTGTGCTCGAGCAGGGAGGCGTTGTCGGCTGGTTCCAGGGCCGGATGGAGTTCGGACCGCGGGCCCTGGGAAGCCGGAGCATCCTCGCGGACGCCCGGCGACCGGACATGCAGGACCACATCAATGCCCGAATCAAGTATCGAGAATCGTTCCGTCCCTTCGCGCCGGCGGTTCTCGAGGAGTCCGTTTCGGACTACTTCAAGCTCGACCGCCCGAGCCCCTATATGCTGATCGTCGCAGATGTGCAGGACGACAAACGGGGCGTCATTCCGGCCGTGACCCACGTCGACGGGAGCGCCCGGGTCCAGACTGTGGGTCGGGCCGATAATCCCCGCTTTCACGGGTTGTTGCGGGCCTTTGCCCAACGGACGGGGTGTCCCGTGCTCCTCAATACGAGTTTCAACGTCCGGGGCGAGCCGATCATCGAATCCCCCGAGCAGGCCTACCAGTGTTTCATGCGGACCGGGCTCGATCTCCTGGTGATCGGTGACTTTCTTCTGGAGAAGGAAAGGCAGCCGTCGGGGCTCGAGCCCGTCACGGGGCAGGGAGGCCGCCGCTGATGAACCTGCTGAAGAAGATCTGGGGAGTGATCCGGTCGGTGCTGCTGGCGATAGGCAAGGTGCTGGGACGGATCAACACGACGATCCTGCTCACCCTTCTGTTCTATCTTCTTTTGCTGCCAGTCTCGCTGATCCGCCAGCTGCTCGAGCGGCGTCAGGCGGAAACCGGCTGGATCGACCGAGCCCCACTCAAGGAAGGCCACTACAAGAAACAGTACTGAGGGGACTTGAGATCTACGATTTGAGAATTACGATTTGGGGGCGGCGCGACGATCGGGGCGAGGGACCGCTGAACGGTCGCTGAGTGCTTGGTGTCTCTCTCGGTGCCATCAGGGGAGGCTCGCCCGGGACGGTGACGGGCTGGTTTTTGCAGGGCGGTCGAGTTTCGTTAAGCGGGCCTTCGGGCTACCCTCACTTCGTGCTGGCTCGGACGGTTCGGCCCCCAAATCGTAAATCTCAAATCGCAGGTCTCAAATCTCAGAGAACGTCCCGTTCTCCAGTGCGGATGTTGTAGCCCTGTTCGACGGGAAGGACGAACACCCGGCCGTCGCCGATCTCACCGGTGCGGCAGGTCTGGAGGATGGTCCGAATCACGTCGTCCACCATGTCGTCGGGCAGGACGAGCTCGATCTTGATCTTGGGCAGCAGGCTGACGCTGTATTCCTTGCCTCGATAAATGGCCGTGTGGCCCTTCTGTCTGCCGTGCCCCCGGACTTCCGTGACGGTCAATCCCGAGATGTTCTGCTTGGCCAGGGCATCCTTGACGTCTTCAGCCTTGCTGGGGCGAACGATCGCCATGACGAGTTTCATCGTGCACATCCATTCTTCCGGGGTCCCGGGTCAGAAGTCAGATTTGCGAGAGAAAAAGTGCCGTTCAATGCTGGGTGATGGCCCGAATGATGCGGTCCTTCAGGTTGTCCTTCAATTCCGCCGACAGTTTACCTCCCCGGTGCCGTAAATAAAAGACATCGACGGCCTTGTCGCCCTCGGTGGAGATCAGGGCCAGGTCGATGTCGCAATGCAGCAGGGCAATCTGGCTGCTGATCCGGTAGAGCAGGCCGAGCGCGTCCGGAGCGATGATCTCGAAGATGGTGTAGCGGTCCGAATGCTCATCCTCGGCGTAGACGGTCGGATCGAAGCGGGGCGTCGTCCGCTTGAAAAGGATGCTCTCCTCTTTGCCCCGCAGCAGTTCCTCGACGGAGATCTCGTCGGCCACCGCCCGGCGCAGGAGTTCCCGGAAGCGCTTTCGCTCCTCGCTGTGGCGGAAGAAGCGCTGCTCGTCGGAGAACTGGAAGATGTCGAGGATGGTCTGACGCCGGTTGGCGAAAGCGAATCCCCGCAGAATGTTCATCTCGAAGTAGGACAACAGGCCCACGATCTTGGCGAACAGACGCTTGCGGTCCGGGGTGGTGACGCAGAGCTCGTAGTAGCCGTGATGTTTCTGCAGGATGCTCTCCAGCGGATTCGAGGGACTCACACGGGTGGACATCCGGTAGTGTTCGTAGATCTCGTCCGGAGCGGTCTGCAGGAGGTAGCGGGTCGGGAAGCCCTCCAGGAAATGCTCGAAGTCGAACGGATCGAGGTCCGGCTGCAAGCCCGCGAAGCAGTCGCTCGCCGATGTCCTCTTCCTCGATCCTCTCTTCGCCGTACTCCAGGGTCAGCTTCCGGTAGGCCTCGAGGTAGAGCTGCCACAACAGATCCTTCTTCCAGTCGTTCAAAGTCCCGGGTGCCACGGCCTTGATGTCGGCATAGGTGAGCAGCGTCAGCAGACGCAGGCGCTCGGGGTCCTCCACCAGGTCGGCGAAACGGCTGATCACCGAGTCGTCGTCGATATCGCGGCGGAAGATGACGGCCGACATGGCCAGGTGCTGACGGATGAGGAAGACGATGGTTTCGACCTCCTGGCGATCGAAGCGGAAGCGCTTGAGAGCCCGGGCCGCCATTCGCGCACTGGCCTCGGTGTGCTTGCCGCCCCGTCCCTTGCCGACATCGTGCAGCAGGAGGGAGATGATCAAGTGACTGGGCACCACCGTGTCCCTCAGGATCGTACCGAAGCGTGCGTCGGCCGTCTGGCGGGAGGCGACCAGGTCCTCGATGCCTTTGATGGCGATCAGGGTGTGCTCGTCGACCGTGTACTTGTGGTAGAAGTCGCGGATCATGCGGGCCTTGATACTGCCGAATTCCGGGAAGAGGAGCTCCAGGACGCCAAGTTCGTAGAGTTCCGATAAGACCCGGTAGAGGCCGGGACGCGGACGCAGCAGGTCCTTCAGCGGGTCCCGCAGAGCCGGGAAAGAGATCGACTCGGAGAGCTCGGGGAGGGCTTTCATCACCGCCCGCCGACTGTCCGCCGAAAGTGGCCGTCCTTCGTCGAGGGAGATCCGAAAGGCCTCCAGAACGTCGGCCATGGTCCCGAGTCGGGGAATGTCTTCCAGGCCAAGAGGATGCTCGGATCGGGCCGGCTCGGCGACGTTCAGCATGGCCGAGCAGAGCCCCGAGATCACGCGCGCATTCAGAAAGTACTCCTTCATCAGCGACTCGACCCCCGCCTGCACCTTCATTCCCGCGTAGCCGAGCTGGGGAATCAGCTGCTCCTGCATGGCGTGAGTCAGGCGGTTGTCGGTGCGCTGGTTTTGCAGATGGACCAGAATGCGGAGGCGCTTCAGGAAACGGTAGGCCGTGTTGATTTCGGAGTTGCTGAAGGGCAGGAACGGCGGAGCGCCCAGAAGCCTCTCGAGCCAGCTGGCCGCCAGATGATCACGCAGCCCTCCGGGAGCCTCCTTGAGGTCCGGCTCGAGCTGATAGATCGTGTTGTTGAACTGCTCATGACGCCGTCGGGTAGCCGCCACAATCCGTTCGACGAGGCCCTTGCGATGGGCATCGATGAATGCGGGGAGGATCTCTTCGAGCACCTGCCGGCCCAGTTCCTCACTTCCGGCCACGTAGCGTCCGTTGAACAGGGCCAGAATGAATTCGAAGTCGTCCAGGGTCAGTCGGTTCAGCTCCTGCAGGTTCCAGACCTGATGGCCCAGAGCGAGGCGTGTGTCCCAGAGATTGTTCAGGAACGGTGCCACGAACTGTTCGGTCCGCGACCCGTCATCGAAACCGTGAACGACCAGCAAATCCACGTCGGACTGAGGAAACTGCTCGCGTCGTCCATAGCCGGCCGTCGCCAGCACGCAGACGTGGTGGTCTCCCAGGTAGGTCTCGAAGAGAGTCCGGATCAGTGCGTCGATCAGGGCCGTGTGTTGCTCGAGATAACGGTCCACGTCGCCCTGGCGCAGGTACTCCTGTTCGAGGAGGGATCGGTCCGATTCATAGCTCAGCCTGAGTTGGCTCACCGCGGAAAGCATTGATCCAGCATGTTAATCGAAAGAGGCCTTGCGGTTCCAACGCGGCCCGAGAGAGGGAGAGCGGGAGCACGAGGGAACGGGGGGACTGGAGAGCGGGGTGGGATGTGGCCTGGGCGGTCCGTTGTGATCGTGAGGGGGGGAGAACGGGAGAACGAGGGGCGAGAGAGCCGGATCCCGTTCTCCGGTCCTCGCGCAACCCGTTCTCCCCGTCCCCCTTGACTTCGACCGCCCCGACCCCTTAAGCTTTTGCATCACCATGATCCGTCAAGCCGACTTCATCCGGTTTCAGGAACTGCGGGAGCTCTCGCAGAAGCCGGCTGTCGCTGTGTCCCAGGCGGCGGATCAGATTATCGGCATTAGCATTAGCATTCCTTCCGCCGGGTTCTAGCGGAGGGGAAGGCACTACCGGCCCTCCCCAGCTACCGTCCGCAGCAACCCGGATTCCCAAGTTCCAGGTCAGTGCTGTTGTGCGGTCGCGAGGGCCCGATGCCGGAAAGACGAACGGACCGGTTTCGAGAGGATATGTCAGACATGGAGAAGAGACAGATTCTGATCTACGATTGCACTCTTCGCGACGGGACCCAGGGGGAGAACATCTCCCTCAGTGTTCCCGATAAGCTGAGGATTGCCGAAAGGCTCGACGCCTTCGGGGTGCACTACATCGAGGGTGGCTGGCCCGGGTCCAATCCCAAGGACGCGGAATTCTTCGATCGGGCGGCCGCCATGAGCTGGGAGCACGGCCGCATCGCCGCTTTCGGCAGCACCCGTCACTGGAAGAATCCGGCCGATCGAGACCCCAACCTCAAGGCGCTGCTGGACGCCGCAACGCCCACGGTCACGGTGGTCGGCAAGAGCTGGGATTTCCACGTCCGCGAGGCCCTGGGGATCGAACTCGATCAGAATCTTCAAATCATCCGCGAAAGCCTCGAGTACCTGAAAAGCCATGGCCGGGAAGTGATCTTCGATGCCGAGCATTTCTTCGACGGTTTCCGCGCCAACCCGGACTATGCGGAACGGGTCCTTGCCGCGGCCGCCGAGGCGGGTTCGGACTGGCTGGTGCTGTGCGATACCAACGGCGGCAGCCTGTCCTCGGAAGTCGCACGGGTGACCGAACGAGTCTGCCGGCGGTTCGATCGGGTCGGGATCCATACGCACAACGACAGCGAACTGGCGGTGGCGAACTCGCTGGCCGCCGTCGAAGTCGGCGCCGGCATGGTGCAGGGCTGCATGAACGGCTACGGCGAACGGGTCGGGAACGCCAACCTCACTTCCATCATGCCCAATCTGGAGCTCAAGATGGGTTGCCGGACCGTAGGGGAGGACAACCTGCGCGGCCTGAACTCACTTTCTCTATACATCAGTGAAACGGCCAACGTCGCCATGCCCAACAACCAGCCGTACGTGGGGAAGAGCGCCTTCGCCCACAAGGGCGGCATCCACGTCAGCGCCATCCTCAAGGACTCCAAGACCTACGAGCACGTCGAGCCCGAGACGGTGGGCAACAGCCGGCGCGTCCTGGTCTCGGATCTTTCGGGCAAGAGCAATCTGCTCTACAAGGTCCGCGAGTTCGGGGACATCGACCTGGAGCAGCTTGACCTGAAAGCCCTCGTGGAGGACATCAAGCGGCTCGAGTATGAGGGCTACCAGTTCGAAGGCGCCGAGGCCAGCCTCAAGCTGCTGGTGAACCGCCACGTCGGCGGCGCCACGCAGGCCCCCTTCGACGTGCGGGGATTCCGCGTGATCGTGGACCAGGATGTGAAAGGCGCGTTTCTGAGCGAGGCGACGGTCAAAATCGAGGTCGGAGACGGCCGCGAGCATACCGCCTCCGACGGCAACGGCCCCGTCCATGCGCTGGACCGGGCGACCAAGAAAGCCCTGGCCCGCTTCTTCCCCCAGATCGAGAAGATCCACCTCACCGACTACAAGGTCCGCGTCCTGGATGCCAAGGAGGGGACGGCGGCCAAGGTCCGCGTCCTGATCGAGTCGACCGACGGCCGCGAGAGCTGGACGACGGTCGGCGTCTCGACCAACGTCATCGAGGCCAGCTGGTACGCCATTATCGACAGCCTCCTCTACGAACTCGTCTTCCGCAAGAACGGAGTCACGACCCAGCAGCCGGTCGCAAGCTGACCGGACGGGAGAACGGGAAGACGAGAGAACGGGAGAACCGGAGGCGTCCGGTTCTCCCGCGAACCCGTTCTCGATCGGATCGCGGGCCCGGTGACGTCGGTCAGAACGCGAGCGCCAGCGAGTCGCCCCGCCCTCTATCGCGACACTGGCCTCTGCCGGACCACTGCGGCAAGAGGCCCAGTCCGGCCTCCCAATCGAAAGTCGGGAGCTGGAACTCGAAGATCACCGGCGGAGCTGCACCAGAAGCGCCAGCCCGGTGCGATCGCGGTGGATGTGAATGCAGGCGGAGGGGATCCCCGCCCTGTGGCACAACACCCGGATCTGCTCCTCGCTCCTCTCCGCCAGTTTCCAATCCACCAGGTACTCCATCCACGGCCGATAGGGGTTTCCTCTGGCCATGTTGGTGAAGAACAAGGTGCCGCCCCAGGGATTCCGAGCTTCATCATGGATCGGGCGGGAGGATCTTAGCGAGCTCGATTTCGAAGACGAGGGGGATCCTTCGGCGGAGCTTTTCCCGGTCGACCTGGGTCTCGTCGGGGTCGGCGGGTCTGTAGAGCAGGGCCCAGGGATCGGTGATGATGACGAGGCGATGGCCGTCGGTGCCGATGCCCTCAGGTGAGGCGCTGAGCAGCGGAATCCCTTCGGGGCGCCCGTCGGTGGCGGGGGCCCGGAGGTCGAGGGGGACTCTCCGCACGGGAGCCGGACGAGAGGATGAGGTGATGTTCACCACATAGATCTCCGGAGGCTCGGGGTTGCGCTTCAACGCCAACAGGTATTCTGTGCCCAGCCGCACGACCGCGCACAGTCCGGTCAAGGCCCCCTCGAGCCCATCGACATCCGAAGGCCGGGGTGAGATGCTGGCAGGTATCCAGCGTCCATTGCTGCCTTTTGAACCCGCCTGATGAAACTCGTCCAGCTGGATCTCATACAGGCGGCGGCTCGCCATGTCGCACTCCGTGACCAGGAAGATGGTCCGGCCGCTCCCCGCGAGAGCGATCCCCTCCCAGAGCATATTGGCCGTGCACTCGGGTCGGAGATCGGTCGCAGTCTCCAGCCGCAGTGCCCGGGTGACCGCAACGGTGTCCCCGCCGGGCCGGTACTCCATCTCGACGAGCCAGGGCGTTTCGCCTTCCGAGCAGGCGTACAGGCGGTTCGGCACCTGAGGATCGGCCGCGATCCCTTCGAAATCGATGTTTCCCGTGTCGCTGCCCTTGAACGAGTCCAGGACCACCTTCAGCACATCCCGTTGCCACTCGAGCGGGTAGGGTTTGGCGAACACTTTCTCGTCACTGAATGACAGGCGAAGGACATACCTGCTCCGATTGCGCTCCTCTTCCTCCGCGGAGCCGGCAACTGCTTCCCGGGTGTTCTGATCGCCGATGGACCACCAGATTCCCGTGTGGGAGTCATAGGTCAGTCCGGAGGTCTGCCACTTTCCGGCGTACCCCGAGTCCGGGTCGTCCATCCGCAGGACCGAGCCCGGATCCGGCTCCAGCCATCGCCCGACGAGGACTTCGCCCGCCAGTGAAGTGTCGAAGGCCGGGAGAAAAGCTGTGAAGAACGACAGGGCGGCGACGATCGACTTTCGCGCGCATGCACCCGATTTCATCGCAAGACCCCCTCTTCTCCTCCTGCCGGAGTCGCCTTCGTCCCCCGGCGCCCTATTCTGCCATGTATCGGGTTCCGCTGACTGGGTCCTGAACCTTGAACGCCAAAGCCGAAGCTCCGGGGTGCGAGGCGCGAAGTGCGAACTGGAAGCCGGGACTCGATACGGGGAGCCCGGTTTCAGACGCCCACCGGCCCCAGGATCTTCTCGAAGAGGTGCCGGATCCGGTGCGTGATTTCCTGATAGCGCTCCAGAAGCTCGGTTCCGGAGTTGAAGCCGAGCAGGGAAGCGGTGAGGCGGTTCGAGTCCGGGTCTGCGAGGAGGCGGCTGCGTTCGGGGCCTCCTTGCAGGTCGAGCATCGATTCCAGGCTCAGGAAGAAGGTGAAGCCCTGGCGCAGGGATTCGGCATCGGCCTTCGTCATGTGCTCTCCCTGCTCCAGTTTATCGAGAGCGGACAGGAGGTTCGTTTCGGAGACCGTATGCTGGACCTGAAGGAATTGCACAATGAACTGGATGTCAAGAAGCGCTCCGCGGCCCACCTTGAAATCGAACTGACCGGTCTTCTCCTCCTGCCCGATTTCGCGCTCTTTGCGCAGGCGGATGTGGCGGAGTGAGGCCGTCTCCTCCGGGGTGAAGGGGCGTTCGAAGATCAGGGGTTCGAGCTCGGGCGTGAAATCGTGGCTGAGGATCGTCCGGGCCTTGACCCAGGCCAGTCGCTCCCAGGGTTCGAGGCGTTCCACGAAGTACTTCAGGAACTGGGAGTAGGGAACGACCTCCCCGGCGTGTTTGCCTTCGGGCCGGAGGCGAAGGTCCACCTCGTAGGCCCGGCCCAGGGACGTGTACTCGGTGAGTTCCTCGCGAAAGAGCTTGAGCAGCTCGTAAAAATCGCCCAGGGGTGCACGACACCGGGCGTCATCGAGGAGGAACACCAGGTCCAGGTCCGACTGGAAGGCCAGCTCCCCTCCCCCCAGCTTGCCCAGAGCGAGCAGGGCGCACGGTTCCGTGCGCAGGGCCGGGCAGGCCTCGAAGGCCGTCGTCCAGGCCACCTTCAGACAGGCCTCGGCCAGCTGGGAAAGACGGCGCCGGGTGATCTGGGAACCCGGGTCGTTCAGCTCGCGGAGAGCGATCTTGAACTCCTTTCGTCTCTTGAACAGTCGCAGGGCCTCGCGCTGCGACATCCCGGCCGCGCGGCGCTCCTCGATGAAGGGCACCAGGAGTGCCCGGGGATCGGCGGGTTCTCCGGGTCGGACCACCACATCGAGCAGCTCCGGATTGCGAACGAGGGTCTCGGCATAGCTCTCCCCAAGGGAGAGAACGGTCAGGAGCCGCCGGGCGAAATCGGGGTTTTCGATCATCTCGGTGTAGAGCGGCGCCCGGGCCTGCAGTGCGTCGCAGAACCGGTCCAGGCGGCTGAACAGTTCGCGGGGATCCGCGGCCAGCGCGGCCCGCTCGACCAGGGTCGGGACCAGGTTGGCCAGCAGGTTGCGGATCCGGGACGGCGAATAGGGAAAGGCCGGTGCCGCCGCCAGGAGCTGAATCCCCTCCCAAATCTCTGCCGGATGCGGTACCTGTCGGGCGCGCAGGCGGCCGATGCCCTCCTCGTCCGACAGGGAGGGGTTGAGCGCCAGCTCGCCCAGGTCCCGTTCCTCCGTAGGATCTGTGAACAGAGAACTGTAGATCTGATGGACCTTTGCGGTATGGGATTTCAGGTCTCTTCTGAAGTGCTCCAGGACCTGCGCGTCGCCGTCCTCCGGGGAGGCGTCCTGTTCGCGATAACCCATACGCCGGGCGCAGTGAACCAGTTCCTGTTCGGTCTTCGGCAAGGAGTGCGTCTGGAGATCGTGCACCAGCTGGAGCTTGTGCTCCAGGTCGCGCAGGAAGACGTAGGCCGATCGCAGGGGCTCGAATTCGGCCGTCCCGATAAACCCGAGATCGAGCAGCCGGTCGAGGACCGTCAGGGTGGAAGGCGCGCGCAGGGCCGCGTAGGTGCCCCCATAGAGGATCTGGAAGGACTGAACGAAAAACTCGATCTCGCGAATCCCGCCGAGACCGAGCTTGATGTGGGTGTCGGTCTCGCGCTTGCGGCGCAACAGGTCGTCCGTCCGCTGCTTCGTCCAGCGCATCTCCTCGACGGCCGCGAAATCGAGGTACTTGCGGAAGACGAAGTCCTGCACGGAGTCGACGAACCGTTCCCCGAGGTCCCGGTCTCCGGCGACCCAGCGGCATTTGATCAGGGCGAAGCGGTCCATGGTGTCGGCCCAGGTCTGGTAGTACTGTCGACAGGCTTCTTCCGAGTAGGCGATCTCGCCGGCCCGGCCGCTCGGCCGCAGCCGCAGGTCGACGCGAAACAGGTGACCTTCGCTGGTGTAGTCCGAGAGGGCGCGTGTGTACTCGCGGGCAAAGCGCACCATTCGGTCGGAAGGCGCGTCGTCGCCGTAGAGAAAGAGCAGGTCCACGTCAGAGCTGAAGTTCAGCTCCCGGCCTCCGAATTTTCCCAGCGCCACGACGGAGAATGTGGCCGGCGCCTCGAGGCGTTCGGCGGCCAGCAGCTCGAAGACCCGCTGCAGGAGTGCCTGCGCCAGGTCGGAAATCTGCGCCACCGTGTCCTGCATTCGGATCAGGCCCAGAATGTCCTGGGCGCCGATCCGCAGTGCTTCCCGCCGCCGGAACCGGCGCAAGGCTTCGAGGGCCGCTCCGGAGTCCGGAAAGGGGTGCGTCGCCTCGCGCGCCTGCGCTTCGAAATAATCCAACCCGGTGATCCGCTGCAGACGGTTCTTCTCGAGGAGCCAGTAGAAGTGCTCGGGGCTTCGCAGCAGGGATTCGGTCAGGTAGGGGGAGCCGCCCAGGATGCCGATGAGGACCTCGAGGGCCGACGGTGAGGCCTCCAGCGTGGAGAGGAGGTGAAGCGGCGAAGAGGCCTGCTCGAAGAAGGCCTCCAGTTGGCGAACCGCGGCGTCGGGATCGACGGAACGGGACAGCTCGGTGAGCAGCGTCGTCGACCAGTCCGCCAGCCTCTCGGGAGCGGCGACGAGTTCGGCAATCGCGAGCAGATGTTCATCCGCGCGCAAAGGGTCCTTGAAGCGGAAGGAGCGAAGGAACCCCTCGATTGCCGGTCCGTCGAGCTGAGCCGAGAGGAAGAGGTCGCGAGGTTGCATCCCGGCGAGATTGTACCGGAAGTCGAGCGGAAGTGGGGATTTGGAGAACGGGAGGACCAGAGAACGGGAGGACCGAGAGCGGGAGGTCAGGACGGGAGAAGGGCATGGGTGGGTCCGGTTCTCTGGTTCTCCCGCGACCGGTTCTCGGGGCTGGAAACCGGGGAGCCCGTTTCGACTTCCCGGTTTCCGCCGTCTCACCTTGAACAGCGTTGCGGACTAGATGTCGAAGTAGAGCGCGAATTCATGCGGATGCGGCCGAAGCCGGATGGCATCCACTTCGTGCTTCCTCTTGTACTCGAGCCACGTGTCGATGACGTCCCGGGTGAAGACGTCACCCTTGAGCAGGAAGTCGTGGTCTGCGGCCAGAGCGGCGAGCGCTTCTTCCAGGGAGCCCGGAGTCGACCTCACCTTGGCCAGGTCTTCGGGCTCGAGATCGTACAGATCCTTGTCCATCGGATCGGGAGGCATGATCTTGTTCTGGATCCCGTCAAGCCCCGCCATCAGCATTGCGGCAAAGGCCAGGTATCCGTTACAGGAGGGATCGGGGCAGCGGAACTCGAGGCGCTTGGCCTTCTCGCTGCGGCTGTAGGCCGGAATCCGGACGCAGGCGCTGCGGTTGCGCATCGAGTAGATCAGATTGATCGGGGCCTCATATCCCGGAACCAGGCGCCGGTAAGAATTGGTCGTCGGGGCGCAGAATGCGAGCAACGCACCGGCGTGCTTCAGCAGACCGCCGATGTAGTAGACCGCCTCCTGGCTCAGATCCGCATAGGTGCCGGGCTGATAGAAGACATTCTTGCCGTTCTTCCACAGACTCTGATGGCAATGCATGCCCGATCCGTTGTCCTGGAACAGGGGCTTGGGCATCAGGGTGGCGGTCTTGCCGTGCTTGCGCGCGGTGTTCTTTATCACGTACTTGAACTTGAGGAACTTGTCCGCCATGCGGAGCAGGGAATCGAAGCGCATGTCGATTTCGCACTGCCCGCCCGTCGCCACCTCGTGGTGGTGGATCTCCACCTCGATGCCGATCTGCTCGAGGGTCAGCATCATTTCGGTCCGGATATCCTGCAGCGTATCCATGGGCGGAACGGGGAAGTAACCTTCCTTGTAGCGGGGCTTGTAACCAAGGTTGGGCTGCTCGTCACGGGCGCTGTTCCAGAAGCCTTCGGCAGAATCCACCAGATAGGAGCCGCGGTTGTAGGTCTGCTCGAACCGCACTTCATCCAGCACGAAAAACTCGGGCTCGGGGCCGAAGTAGACGGTGTCGGCGATGCCCGTCGAGTTCAAATACTTCTCCGCCTTCTGGGCGATGAAGCGGGGGTCCCGGGAATAGGGTTCGCCCGTCACCGGGTCGCCGACGTTGCAGATCAGGACCAGCGTCCGGTGTTCGGCATAGGGATCCTCGAAAGCACTGTTGGGATCCGGAAAGAGCAGCATGTCGCTCTCCTGGATCTGCTGGAAGCCCCGAATGCTCGATCCGTCGAAGCCGAAGCCTTCCTCGAAACTCGATTCGTCGACGAGCTTGGGGTTGGCAGTGAAGTGCTGCCACAGGCCCGGCAGATCACAGAAGCGAAGGTCCACGGCTTGGATCTCCCGATCCCGGATCAACTGCACGACTTCTTTAGCGTCCATTGTCTCTCCTCTCTTGGTTCGATCCCTCAGATCTCCCCGCGTTTAACGTAAACCCAGAATCCTGTATGTCTGAAACGATTCCACCATATTTTCGACATTTTTGTCACCTTGTCAATCTGCACGCTGCAGATTGTCCTCCCATCGTGTGACAGTCTGCAACAATTTGAATGACAGCGTGGCGACCAGGCTGTTTCGAATTGCGGCTCTCGAGAGACCAGCGAACTCGGAGGGGCCAGCGAATGACACGAATTGCGCGAATGGGAGCCCCTGCTCCGGATTTGCCGGATTGGCGGGATTCGTTGGCGGGTGGTCCGGAGGGGCCAGCGAATGACACGAATTGCGCGAATGGGAGCCGCTGCTCCTGTTCGCCGGATTGGCGGGATTCGTTGGCCGGTGGTCCGGAGGGGCCAGCGAATGACACGAATTGCGCGAATGGGAGCCGCTGTTCCTGTTCGCCGGATTGGCGGGATTCGTTGGCAGGAGGTCCGGAGGGGCCGGCGAATGACACGAATCGCGCGAATGGGAGCGCTGCTCCGGATTCGCCGCATGGGCGGGATTCGTTGGCACCCAGTACGAACTTCGCTGGGGGACCGTCGCGTCAGGCGGCCCCTCGGCGGGCGCGGCCGATGCCGAGGGAGATGAGGAAGAGAATGCCAGCCATGCCGACGGCGATCCAGAGGCTCGCGACGGCGAACTCGTCCGCAGTGCCCCCTGCAGCACTCAGGTTGCCGATGATCTTGGGCACGAGCGTTCCGCCCAGCAGGCCAACGGCGAAGATGATGCCGAAGATGCTGCCGTAGAGACTGGGCTCGAATTTGGCGAACGTCACGCCGACGACGGTCGGGAAGATCGGTGCGAACGCCAGGCCGGTCACCAGAACGGCAATGATGCCGATCAGCGGGCTGGGCGTCAGGATCATGAGAATGAGGGCGAGCACCGACACCAGCGAGGCGCCCAGAATGACTTTGGGACCGATGGCGGTCAGGTTCTTGACGGCCGAGGTCAGGAACCGCCCCACCATGATCGCCACGCCGAACAGGCTCAGGACGAGTCCGGCGTTCGAGACCGCACCGGCCGAAGCGCCCGAGCCGGTAAAGACATTGGTCATGTAGGGTTTGATCCAGGTACCCATGCTGGTTTCGAGGGCAATGTAGCAGAACAGCGCCAGCGCCGCGATCAGAACCGAACCATTGCCCAGCAACCGGACGGCCTTACTGAACTCGAATCCGATCGAAACCTGCGGATAGCGGGGAAGCAGGGAAATGATCAGGAACACCAGCATCAGCACGCCGAGAATCGAGACGCCCGACTTGTACCCGATCGCCAGTCGTCCGAACAGTGAGAAGAGCAACGGCGTCAACACGTACCCCAGGCCGAAAAAGCCGTTTCCGAAGTTGCTGGCCCGGGCCGGGTCTTTGCCTTCGAACAGGACGACGGGAATCAAGGTGTTGCCGACCGTGTTCAGGCACATGGCACCGACTCCCAGGAGGACGCACGCCAGTGCGGCGGCCCCGAAGCTCGTGGCCATGGCAAGCAGGAACATGCTGACACTCAGGACCAGGAACCCGACGATCGCCACCGGTTTGTGTCCGAGCTTGTCGACCAGCGGCCCGATGACCAGCTGAACGATCATGCTGGTCAGAAACAGGGTCAAGACCAGACTGCCCAGTTGCGCGTTGTCGATGCCGATGGCGGCTTTGATTTCCTCCGAGATCGCACCCAGGATGATGAAGCAGATGGCAAGACTGAAGACGGCCATCAAGGCCACGATCGCGGTAAGTCGGCTGCCCTTTTGCTGTTCCATAGTGTCCCTTCCTCCCTCTCCGAAAAGCGATCCAATCATAAAGGAAGGATCGAAGGGGCACAATAACCCTAGAGCGAACCGTGATTTCGGTGCCGACCGTGGGCTGCGCCTAGGAACCCGATGCCGGGAGTTCGGGCTCGGCGTTTTCCATGAAGTAGTACCCGATCAGGTGTTGAAGCAGAAAATGACAGTCCTCGATCTGGCCCATGTGGGAGGATTCCACGACCACTGCATGTTCGGCCATCTCGCTCAGCGGTCCGCCGCGGCTGCTGCAGAAACCGACCGTGGTCAGGCCGTGGTCGCGAGCCCATTGAACGGCTTCGAGGACATTCTTCGAAGCGCCGCTTCCGCTGAATGCCATGAGGACGTCACCGGGATCGGCAAAGTTCCGAAGCTGCTCCACGAAAATCTGGGAGTAATCCAGGTCGTTCGCCAGGGCCGTGATCCAGGGAATGTTGTCGGTCAGCGCCAGAACCCGAAACCGACGCTTGCGGGTCACGCAGGCCCCCTTGCCCAAATCGTTGGCAAGATGGCTCGCCGTCGCCGCACTTCCCCCATTGCCGCAGATGAACACGTGACGACCCTCTCGATTCGCCTCTTCGAGGATCTCCACCACGCGGACGACCTGGTCCAGGGGCAAGCGGCCGGCGGACCTGAGCGTTTCCTGCAGATACTCCTCGAGATAGCGTCGAACCCCCTCGGAAGAACTCATCCGCACATTCTATCCCAGAGCGGGACTTGAGACGGCCGAAGGCGTTCAGGTAAGCTTCTAGCCCGGCGATCCGCCGGACTCGCGGTAGAGCGCGGATCGGCTCGAACGATGGAACAGGCGATCGGCCGGCCGCGCGGACGTCGCTGAAGAAAGGGAAATTCATGGGTGAAGTCGTCGGTGAAATGGAGAAGGGCTGGAACGAGAAGATCCTGTTCAGCGTGAGTGAATTCAAGGGAAAAAAGTACGCGGACATAAGGATTTACTATGAAGATGATGAGGGAGAGTGGAAACCCACGAAAAAGGGGGTGACGGTCAACCTCGAGAACTTCGCCGAGTTCAAGGAGCGCATGGAAGAGCTCGAGGGGTTCCTCCGCGAGAAAGGTTACATCTGATCCACAGCTGATTCCGAGCAGCAACCGCTGCCTCTTGAAGGGACCCCAGCATGTCTTGCGAGATCACGATTCGGGACAACGGACCCATCATCATCTCCGGTGATTTCCTGATCAAGGACGCCACCGGCAAAACCTTCGATCTGGCCGGCCGGACCGTCATCGGTCTGTGTCGGTGCGGTCAGTCGGAGAACAAGCCCTTCTGCGACGGGAAGCACAAGCATTGCGGATTCCTGTCGCCCATCGAAGCGCGGCAGCTGCCGCCGCCGAAACCCAAGGTCTAGGCTCCGGCTGAGAGCCGGTCGAAGCCCGCCTTCCGCAACGCGACTGAATTCGGACCGGAGCCAGCGACCGGTTTCGCCGGGAGCGGCGGCTGCGCCGAAGCCTCCATTCCGCGACCGTCTCCCGCCCATCCTTGCGGGGAAGAGGAACCTCCCAATCCGGTTGGACCCGGCAATGCACAGCGCCCGTTTTGGTGATTTCCACAACGTCGCATAAGACATATTATGTTAAATTTTAGTTTCTTCCGAAATCCGCTGCGGATCGTGGGTAGGACCAGGGTGCCCGTGGGTTCAGGCCGCTGCCGAGCTTTCAGACGACGTGGAGACGGCGGCCACCAGGCAACCAGCCGAACCAGGAACTCGAAACTCGGGACTACATCTTGTACTTGCCGAGGTCTTCCGGATTCAGGTTCTCGAGCCACTCGCGGACTTCTTCAGGGTCGAGCTTTTCCTTGTCGAGGGAGATGTTGCGGCTGTTCTGGATGACCGACTCGGTCACGAAGATGGGTGCGTCGGTGCGCAGGGCCAAGGCGATGGCATCGCTCGGGCGGCTGTCGATCAGCATGGGCCGGCCCCCGCGCAGAAGATGGATGACCGCGTAGAAGGTGTTGTCTTTGAGTTCGGTGACGACGATACGTTCCACCTCGGCATCGAAGTGGTTGAGGACGTTTTTCAGGAGGTCGTGCGTCATCGGGCGCGGTGTATCGACTCGCTCGATCTGCAGTGCGATGGCATTGGCTTCGAAGATCCCGACCCAGATCGGCAGGAGCGTGTTGCGCTCGACATCCTGGAGGATGACGATTGGAGAGTTAGTGATGGGATCCATCATGAGTCCCTTGATTTTGAATTCCCGTTCCATATGACCTCCAGAGCTCCCCTCGTGGGTTCTAACCGGCCTCGGCCAGTCGGCAATCGACGAGCGTCTTGCCCACCAGGCTGTTGGGACCAATCCCGGTAATCCTAACGCGAGTGAACTCGCCTGTCTCTTCTTCGCCGTAAAAGTTCACGATCTTGTTGGTGTCAGTCCGTCCGTACTTCCTGGCACCGTCCCGGGCCCGCCCTTCGACCAGGACTTCAAACTCATGATCGAGGTAGAGCCGGCGGTGAATGTCCAATTGAAGGTTCCGCTGCAGGCCCTGCAAGACGGCCAGCCGCTGCGACTTTTCCACCTCGGGGACGTCGTCCACCCATGCCACGGCTTCCGTCATCGGACGCGGTGAATACTTAAAGGAAAACATCTGCTCATAGCATGCAAACTCCACCATGGAAATGGTTTCTTCAAAATCCTCTTCCGTCTCTCCCGGGAAGCCTACGATGATGTCCGTGGAGAGTGCGATCTGCCGGCCGCAGTTTCGGAACTTCTCGATCAGGGTCCGGTACCAGGGAGCGTCGTGCTGACGGCGCATGCGACGCAGGATCCGGCTCGACCCGGACTGAAGCGGCAGGTGGACCTGGGGGCAGATGTTTTCATGCTCTGCAATCAGCCCGATGACGTCGTCGGTGAAATGCCTGGGGTGAGGCGAGGTGAATCGCAGTCGTCGCACGCCCTCGATCTTCGAGGCGTCGGCCAGCAGTTCGGCAAAACGGTACCGGGGATTGGCCGGATCCTTATAGCTGTTGACGGTCTGGCCGAGCAACAGGACTTCCACATAGCCCTCAGCCGCCGCACGGCGGATTTCTTCCAGGATCGAAGCGGAGCTCCGATTCCTCTCACGACCGCGGGTATGCGGCACGATGCAGAAGGCGCAGTGCTTGTTGCAGCCCTCCATGATGGTCACACCGGCGCGAAACGAACTGGACCGGGCGACGGCGTCGGCCGCAGGCGGTTCCGGAATCATCGAGGAAGGCCGTCGCGACCCGTCCGTTGGGCGGCGTCGTGCGGGCCGATCGCCCCAGCTCGTCGACCAGATCGGGAAGCGCGTGGTATTGGTGCGTCCCGACGACCAGGTCGACATAGGGCGCCCGCCTGAGGATCGCTTCGCCCTCCTGCTGGGCCACGCAGCCGACGACCCCGATCCAAAAGCCAGGCCCGGCCTGTTTGCGCTGCTTGAGCTCGCCCAGCCGGCTGAACACTTTCTGGACGGCCTTTTCGCGAACGCTGCAGGTGTTCAGGAGAAACAGATCGGCTTCGTCGACGCTGGCGGCCGGGACCAGTCCGCGACGTCCGAGCAGCCCTCCGATCTTCTCGGAATCGTGCTCGTTCATCTGACAGCCCTGTGTTTCGATGAAGTAGGAACGAACTCTCACCTTGTCCCCATTCTATCCAAAAAGGAGGTGCGCCCGCGGGCCGGCGTCACGACGGGTCTGCTCAACGCCGGGCTGGGTGACGCAGCGTCGGCCGTGGGGAGGGAGGACGAATCCGGGGCCGGTCCGCTCAACCGCCCCGGCGAGAGACGAGCAGCTCGCGGGCCTGTCGGAGAGTGGTTTCCGAGACCTTCTCACCGGCCAGCATGCGCCCCAGTTCGACGATTCGGGCGTCCTCGTCCAGGGCACGGATCTCGATGAGGGTCCGGCCGCCGCGGACCGTTTTGTCGACATGGAAATGGCGGTCCGCGAAGGCCGCGATCTGAGGCAGATGGGTGACACAGAAGACCTGATGCCGCTGCGCGACGTGAAGCAGCTTCTCTCCCAGGGTTCCGGCCGTCCGTCCGCCGATGCCGGCGTCGACCTCATCGAAGACCAGGGTTCTCGCATGCTGGGATCGGCGCAGGACGTTTTCCAGGGCCAGCATGACCCGTGAGAGCTCCCCGCCGGACGCGATCCGGGCCAGCGGCCTCGGCTCCTCTCCGGGATTGGCGCTGATCAGGAATTCCACCTCATCGCTTCCCTTCTCGGAGGCTTCGCTCTGCGTGGGCTGGAATCGAACCTTGAAGACCGTGTCCTTCATGGCCAGATCGCCCAGTTCGCTCTGAATGGCTTCGGAAAGCACCGCGGCCGCCTCGTGTCGCCGATCCGACAGCTCCGCCGCCGCCGCCGCATAGGAAGTCCGGAGCCGCGAGAGCTCCCCCTCCAGCCGCGAGGCGGAAGCGTCGCGGTCTTCGAGGTCGGCCAGTTCCCTTTCGATGGCGTCCGCGTAATCCAGGATTTCCTCGAGAGAGCGCCCGTACTTGCGTTTGGCCCGTTCGATCTCGGCCAGTCGCGCCTCGATCTGCTCGAGGCGGCGCGGATCGAACTGAATCTCCCCAACGTAATCTCGCAGCTGAAACGAGGTCTCCTCGACCTGGAACTGGACCTCTCTCAAACGCAGAGCCAGTCCCTCGAGGGCCGGATCGAGTTTCTCCAGCTCTTCGAGGCTTCGGCCGAGGCGGTCGAGGCGGGAGAGGACCGAATCGTCGTCCTCGTAGAGTGCCCGATAGGACTCCTCCCCGACTTGCAGGCGTCTCTCGGCGCTGCCCAGCAGGCCGCGTTCCTCTTCGAGCGTCTCATCGAGGCCGGGCTGCAACTCGAGGCGGCGGATCTCGTCGAGCTGATAGCGCAGCAGATCCACCCGCTGGAGACGCTCCTGTTCGGTCTGATGAAGGGTCTGCATCTCCCGGCCCACGGCCTCGAGGCGGCGATAGATGTCTCCCACGGTCTGCAGCAGCGGTGCCGCATCGGCAAAGGCGTCCAGCAGTTCGAGATGAACGGACGGGGCCAACAGCTGCTGCTGGCTGTGCTGACCGTGGATCTCGACCAGACTGCCGCCCAGGGAGGAAAGCACACCCAGGGTCGTGAGGTGGTCGTTGATGAAGACTCGATTGGCGCCCGACAGGCTGATCTCCCGACGAATGACGAGCGTGTTGTCCTCCGATTGGAGTCCGTTTTCCGCCAGCACGCTACAAGCCGGATTCCCTGCCTCCAGCGAGAAGAGGCCCTCGACGCGAGCCGAGTCGTACCCCTGGCGGACCATTTCCTGCGACGCCCGGGCTCCGATGAGAAGACCCACCGCGTCGACCAGGATCGACTTGCCCGAGCCCGTCTCTCCGGTGATCAGGTTCAGGCCCGGACCGAACTCGATCTGCAGCTTCTCGATCAGCGCAAAGTTCTCGATTCGGACGAAAGAAAGCATAGGCGTTGGAGAGGATGGACAGCCCAACCTGCACGGCTACCCCGGAAACCCCGGTAATAGTATCCGGGCAGAGGCATCGGTTACAATCGAAATGTCCTGGGCCCCGGGGCATCGACTTCGGATGCGGACCCCGCGGTTGGCCCGGCACTACACGTCGATCGGTCGGACCAGGCGGGTTCGTGCAAGGAGTTGCTGTTGACGGGATTTTTGCTGCAGGGTAGTTTCGCGAGTTTTTGGTCGCTGGTCATGAACAGCGGGCCCGTGGCCAAGATGGTCCTGCTGGTGCTGCTGGGATTTTCGGTGCTCTCCTGGGCCATCATGATCAAGAAGTATCGGATCTACAAACAGGTGGAGACGCAGTCCCAGAGCTTTCACGGGGAGTTTCAGCGCTTGTCGAGTCTCTCCGAGATCTATCGGGAGTGCGAGCAGTATCCCATGTCGCCGCTGGCCGGGATCTTCAAGAGCGGATACGTGGAGCTCAACTACCGCGTGCAGTCCGCCCGGAAATCCTCGGACCGAAACGAGGCGGACGAGCGTCAGGCCGTGATGAAGGGGATCGACGGGCTGCAGCGGACCCTGCGCAAGGCGGCCATGGCCGAGATGCTGTCCATGGAGCGTTCCTTGAGCTGGCTCGCCACCACCGGTGCCGTCACACCCTTTATCGGACTCTTCGGAACCGTCGTCGGGATCATCAATGCATTTCAGGGACTCGGCGCAGGCGGTACGACCACGATCCAAGCCGTGGCTCCCGGAATCAGCGAGGCCCTCGTGGCCACGGCCGCGGGGTTGTTCGCGGCCATCCCGGCGGTAATCGGCTACAACCATTTTCTGAGCAGGCTGCGCCATTTCGGGGCCGAGATGGACGACTTTTCGGCTGAATTCCTCAATCTGGTCGAGCGCAGCTTCGGCTGAAGCTCGAGGAGCTGCCGCATGGCTTTTCAGACGGGGCCGGGCGAGACCCGCCCCACGCTTTCGGAGATCAACGTCACGCCGCTGGTGGACGTGGTTCTGGTGCTGCTGATCATCTTCATGGTGACGGCCCCGATCCTGCAGACCGGGATCGAAGTCGAGCTTCCCCAGACCCGGACCGTCAAGGCCGTGGACCCGGAGCAGCGGGCCGTAATCACCATCAGCCGGGACGAACTGCTCTACTACCGCTCCGATCTGATCAATTTCAATGCACTGGGCGAGCTGCTGCGCCGCGATGTCGGCGACAGCCAGCGCCCGATCTTCCTGCAGGCCGATGAGGACGTGCGCTGGAAGACGATCGTCGCCGTCGTCGACGAGATCCGTCAGAGCGGGTACGAGCGGATCAACCTCGTCACGCGCCCGTATCAGACCGAAGGGGGTCGGAAGGAACCTTGAAGACCGTCCTGCGTTCCCACCTGAACGAAGGTGACTATCGGAGAGCCACGGTCTACTCCGTGCTCCTCCACGTAGGGATCCTCCTGGCCTTTACCGTCGGGGTGGGCGCTCCTGCCGGCCGCGCGTCCCATCGAGCTCGGGCTCGGTCCGGGTGGAGGTCAGGGCGATTTCGTCTCGGTCGGTCTGTCCGCCGACACGGGGGGTGGAGCCGGAATGTACAAACCTCCCGTCACGAACCGGGCGGAGTCCGCTCCCCCGCCGCCGCCGAAGAAGAGCGAGCCCGTCGCGGAGGAATCCCAGGTTCCGCCCGAGGTTTTCACGCAGACCAAGCCCAAGCCGAAACCGAAAGAGCCGGAGCCTCCCCGCCGCCCTCCGGCGAAGAAGCCGGAACCCCCGAAGGAGCGCGCCGGATTGATCCCCCGGGAATCGGACCCCGGCAAGGGCACCCCGGGCGGGGCCGCGGGATCGGGCGGAGGCTTCGGCCCCGGCCGGGGCGTCCAGGTGGGCTCCGGCAGCGGCGAGACCGGAACCATCGATTCCTGGTATATCCGACAGGTCGAACAACGGGTAGGCAAGAACTGGCTCCAGACGTCGCTCGGCTCGCTGCAGCGGGTGGAAGCCGTGGCGACGTTCCTGGTTCAGCCGGACGGGCAGATTGCAGAGATCCAGCTGGAACGGCGCAGCGGCGTCTCCAGCGTGGATCTGGCGGTGATGCGCGCCATCCAGGCCAGCAATCCTCTGCCTCCCCTGCCCTACGAACTCCGCTCCCGATCCGTCCGGTTCAAGGCGGTCTTTGAATATCCACCGAGATGAAGAAAGGGCGAACGCCATTGATGAGAAAACAAGTCTGGCTGGTAGTTACGTGCGTCTTGCTGTGGGGTTCGGCGAAGGCCGCCCAGCAGTCGGACGCCACCATTTTCCCAACTCCCACTGCGACGCGGCTGGCCGTTGCAGACTTCACGCCCCGCACGTCGGCCAGCACGGAGACGCAGACGGCGCTGTCGGTTTTCAACCGGGTCTTGCTGGATGATCTCACGTTCTCGGAGTTCTTCGAGATTCCGGCCAAGAGCTTCTATCCCCTGAAGCCGGTGAGGACCCCCCAGGACGTCGACTTCAGCAACTGGCAGGTCCCGACGCTCGATGTCGACTTTCTGGTGTTCGGAAACCTGCAGGTCGACTCCACGGCCACCGTCGTCGAGGCCTACCTTTACGACGTGAAGACCCGCCAGCAGGTCCTGGGCAAGCGCTTCACCATCTCGGATCCCACACTGATCCGCAAGGTGGCACACGAGTTTGCCGACCAGGTGGTGTACGAGTTGTCCGCCGGCGCCAGCCTGGGAGTCGCTCGGTCCCAGATCGCCTACGTTTCGCAGAAGGGGGATGCCAAAGAGATCTGGATCATGGACTATGACGGCGCCGACGCCCGACAACTCTCCTTCAACGGGGGCCTCAACAAGTTTCCCGAATGGTCGCATGACGATCGCCGGCTGGCCTACGTCACCAAGCTGCCCACCGAGAACCGCTGGCAACTGAGGATTCAGGACGTGGACGGCCCGGTTCGCGACATCGACATCCCGAGTTCCTACGTCTCCTCCCCGGCCTTCGCCCCGGATGGACGCCTGGCCTTCTCGGCGCGCACGGCCAACAGTCGGGGGGCGGACATTTTCGTCGTGGGCGCCGACGGCCGCGGGCTGCGCAACATCACCAGCGCCGCAGGCATCGATACCTCCCCGACGTGGAGTCCGACGGGGGCCCAGATTGCCTTCATCTCCGATCGGAGCGGCTCGCCCCAGGTCTGGATCATGGACAGCGACGGCTCGAACGTGCGGCGACTGATCGTTGAAGGGGGGCACTGCGACAGCCCGGACTGGTCCCCCGACGGCCGGTACATTCTCTATTCCTGGCAGGCTCCGCACCAGTGGAAACACGACATCTACCTGGTGGAGATCGCCACCGGGCGCATCAATCAGTTGACCCGGGGAAGCGGCAGCTACGAAAGCCCCCACTGGTCTCCCGACAGCCGGCACATCACCTTTCAGAGCACCCGTTCCGGGAGTAAGCAGATCTTCATCATGGGGGTCGACGGGAAGAACTTAAAGCAGGTGTCGGCCTATGGTATAAACGAGAGTCCGTCGTGGGCCCCGTATCCGCCCGCGACCCCACTGCGCTGAGCTGCATTTTTTGGAGGTTGAAAGATGACATCGAGTCTGAAGTGGCCCGTCCTGATCCTCGCAGTGCTGCTGCTCTTTTTGCCCATTGCCTGCAAGAAGAAGCCCCAGCCTCTGGCGCGCACGCCGGTACCTCCGGCCCGCACGACCGAAAGCACGCCGGCGGCTCGGCCGGCCCCCGAAATCGAGCTGTCAGCCTCGCCGACGACCTTGCGGCGCGGGGACCGGTCCACGCTGAACTGGACCAGCTCGAATGCGGACAGCGTGGTCATCGACAGTGGAGTCGGGAATGTCGCCCCCAGTGGGACCATTACCGTCTCCCCCCTCGAATCGACGACCTATACGGCCGTGGCCAAGGGAGCGGGAGGTGAGTCCCGGACCAGTGCACGAATCACGGTGGTTCGCGATGAGCGCAAGACCGAGATTACCGAGACGGATGTGACGGCTCTCCAGAAGGCCATCGACGACGGAGTCATCAAGCCCGTGTTCTTTGCCTACGACAGCGCCGATCTGTCACCCCAAGCGCGGGCGACGCTCGAACAGGATTCGCGGGTCTTTCGCCAGTATCCCGATGCCACTATCATCATCGAGGGCCATTGTGACGAACGGGGCACGGAGGAATACAACCTGGCGCTGGGAGACCGGCGGGCCCAGGCGGCCAAGGACTATCTGGTCCAGCTGGGGGTCAGTGCCTCCCGAATGCAGACGATTTCCTACGGGGAGGAGAAGCCCTTCGCAACAGGCAGCAATGAGGCTGCCTGGGCTCAGAACCGGCGGGCGCACTTCCGGGTACGCTAGCCAATCGGAGAACTTCGATGAGATGTTTGAGGCTATCGATTTTGGGCGTCCTGTTCCTCGCCTTCGCGGTGCCGGCAACGGCCGGCACCAAGGAGGAAATCGTCCGGCTTCAGAGTGACATCCTGCAGTTGCAGGATCAGATTCGGCTGCTCCAGAAGACAATCGACGAGAAGAACGGATCGATCGTCTCCCTGCTCGAGCAGCTCAACGACCAGTCCGCCGAGGGCAAGCTGGCGCTCGAAGGGCTCCAGCAGGCGCTGGTGGGAAACCGGACCCAGGTGGAAGGCTCCACGAAGGCACTCGATTCCCTGAAGGGGGAGATCGAACTGCTGAGCGCCAAACTCGACGAGACCAACAATCGGGTGGCCTCTCTGGGCAGAAAGATGGAGGAGAGCCAGGTCCAGATTCAGACGCTGCGGACCGTTCCCTCCCAGGGCTCGGGGCTGGTCGAACCGGATCGCGTGTACAGCGCCGCCTACAACGACTATCTGATGGGCAACTACGCCTTGGCGGTCCAGGGTTTTCAGGACTTCCTGTCCAACTATCCGGACAGCGAGGATGCCGACAACGCGGCCTACTACCTCGGCGATGCCTACCTCCAGCAGGGACGGCAGGAACTGGCCATTCAGGCGTTCGATCAGGTGATCAATCTCTACCCCAAAGGGGACAAGACCCCGGTTGCCTATTACAAGAAGGGGATGACGCTGGCCGAGATGCAGCGCCTCGACCAGGCCATCGACACGTTCAAACGGCTCAAGCGGCTCTTCCCGCAGTCACAGGAAGCCGCTCTGGCGGACCAGGAACTGCAAAAGCTCAGCGGCCAGGCGCCGGCCGGCTCAGCACCCGGTCGCTAGTTCGCGGATTCGCGTTCCAGGTGCAGGCTCGAGGTTCGGCGTTCAAGGCTCCGCGATATCAGCGAATGCGGAGAGAACGAAGAGCGTCCCCGACCGTCTACACAGCCACCTGCGATACGCCGGAGCGCGTCATCCCAGGCGAGTCGGTCAGAAGGGGATGTCGTCGTCCGTGATCCCCACTTCCATCGGCTGTTGCTGCTGTCCCGACTCCTCGCCGCTCTCGACGGCGTTGCGGGATTCGAGCATCTGCATGTTGGAGGCGACGATTTCCGTGGTCTGCCGCTTGTTCCCGTCCCGATCATCCCAGTCACGGGTCTGAAGCCGGCCCTCGATGAAGACCAGTCGGCCCTTCTTCAGATACTGGCCGCAGATCTCGGCCAGCTTGCCCCACACGACGATGCGGTGCCACTCCGTGCGTTCCTGGCGCTTGCCGTCCGAATCCGCCCATCTCTCGGTGGTCGCCAACGAGAAATTGGCAACTGCCTGCCGGCTCTGGGTATAGCGAATCTCGGGGTCACGCCCCAGTCGGCCAATCAAAAACACTCGGTTTACCATGTCTGTCACTCCTCTCACACCAGATTGTCGCGGGCGTCATCACCCGGTCGAGGATTCAGGTTCGAAAACGGTTGGACCCTCCCGCCGATTTCGACGTCTGCGCCGCACCCTCCCGATGTGCGGTCCTCACCTACTATAACGTTCGACACCGAAAATCTACGAAGCCGACCCGGGGGGATTTGAGATTTACGATTTGCGATCTTCGAGTTGGGTGGAACACTTCAGAATGTCAGAAGCGGTACCGGGTTGAGCCGCCGTTGCGGCCCACGAGCTCGGTGATCCGGGAAATGCGGCGGCCGTCGCGATAGTAGACGAACTCCAGTCGGTCTCCCGGCTTCTTGTCCTCGAGGATCCGGGACAGGTCCCTCACGTCCCCCACCTTCTTCCCCCCCAACTCGACCAGCACGTCCCCGCCGATGATGAGGGGAACGTTTCCCGCGAAGACACGGCGGTCACCGCCACGCATCCCAGCCGCATCGGCCGAGCTGCCCTGGGCCACCTGCTCGACGAGAACGCCTTCTGTGACGTCGAGGTCGAGGGCGCGAGCCAGGCGCGGGGTCAGACTCCGGCCCGAGACGCCGAGCCAGGCGCGCTGGACCTGACCGTGCTCGATCAGTTCGGGCAGGATGCGATGGACCGTTGCGACGGGGACGGCGAATCCGATACCGGCGCTGTCTCCGGCACGTGACAGGATCGCCGTGTTGACGCCGATGACTTCACCGCGGGTGTTCAGCAGCGGCCCGCCGCTGTTTCCGGGGTTGATGGCGGCATCGGTCTGGATCAGGTTGTCGAGGACCCCGTTTTCCGTATCCAGGCTGCGTCCCAGGGACGAAACGATGCCCGTGGTCAGAGTCCGCTCCAGACCGAAGGGGTTGCCGATTGCCAGGACCCGCTGCCCGACCTGGACTTCCGGGTCCGTGGCCAGCCGAATGGGTTGACACTTGCCGGCCGGACAGTCCACTTCCAGGACGGCGATGTCGGTAATCGGGTCTCTGCCCACGATCTTGGCCGGCAGCGTACTCTCATCGAAGAGCGTGATCTCGATCTGGTCCGAATCCTCGATCACATGGTTGTTGGTGAGGATGTGACCGTGATCGTCGACGATGAAGCCGCTTCCGGTTCCCTTCTCCGGAACGACCTGCAACCAGAAATTGAGGGTACGACGCGTACTGGTGACATTGACCACGGAGCGACTCAGCTCACGGTAGATCTTGATGTTGACTTCTTCCTCGGCCGACAGAGGCGTGTCCAGCGCGACGGTCTTGGGCTGGACGAACTCGGCCCGGGCAGTCGGGGGTGAAGGCCAACGCAGGAAGAAGAAGACGATGCCGGCAGATACGAGGCTGCTGATCAGAACACTCCAAACAAATTCGCGACGACTCATGCCCCGCGGCTCCTTTCTTCCGCTGCCGTATCCCGGCTCACCTGACCGTTTTCGGCGATTCCCGGATCGGGTACGAAGAGATAAAGAATAGCACTTCCCAAGAGGGTCAGACCGGCGGCCAGCACCGTGACGCCGCGATATCCCAGGGAGCTGTAGAGTGCCCCGGCGGCCAGCACCGAAACAGAGATGCCCAGCTGAGACGAGGCATTGCGCAGGGCCAGGAACGCTCCGCGACGTTCCTCGCCGATCAAGCCGGTCTGGAGGGTCTGCAGGGCTGTCTGGCGAAACGAAATGAAGAGTCCGATCAGGAACACTCCCGCGAAAAGACCGGCCCCGCAGCCGATCCGATCCAAAGCGAGCAGGGGGACCGCCAGCAGCGTGTTGGCAGCGAGGAAGACACGTCTTTTCGTCCAACGGTCCGACAGCCAACCGGAGATGGGACTGGCCGTAATGGCCGCCACCCCGGAGACCAGGAAGATCAGCGAGATCCGCGTCGGGCCGAGGTCGTAGACGTCGTTGAGGAATCCCGAGATAAAGGTCAGGAAGGCCAGTGTCCCGCCTGAGATCAGAAAGGATGTTGCCAGCGCCCCGGCCGTCTCTCTTCCGGACAGCAGCGGCAGCAGCCCGGCGAACCCGCCTGTTCCCCGGACCGGAGTCTCGGGCCGATCCTGCCGAAGCAGGAAGGCTCCCAGCAGGAGGGCTCCGGCCAGAACCGCCACGACACCGAAGACGTTCCTCCAGCCCCAGGACTCGGCAATCCAGGAACTCAGCGGCACGCCCAGGATCAGGGCTGCAAAATACGAGCTGAGAACGAAGCCCATGATTCGACCCCGGCTTTCATAGGGGAAGGCATCCCCAACGTAGCTGGCTGTGCAGGTCGAAAGCAGGCCCGCTGCAATCCCCATTCCCGCCCGGAACACGAGGAGTGAACCGTAGCCTCCGGTCTGCGTCGTGAGCAACGCCAAGACGACGAAGGCCGCCAGGCCGGTTCGCAGGAACAGGACCCGTCCCAGGCGGTCGGTCAAAGGGCCGAGGATCAGGTTGAAGATCGCCGCCGAGAGTGCATAGATCGAGAAGAGACCGCCGAGACGGGCGACGGAGACGCTGAGATCCTCACTCAGCCTCGGCAAAAGGGGAATCAGGAGCTGATTGTCGGCGGAGGCGAGAAAGAGGATCCCGAACAGGAGGCCGGTCGCGAAAACGGGGCCACTGCGTCGTGTGCGCATTGATTCTCCTCAGGACTCCCCGGCGCCGACTCTCTGCACCCGCAGATCGCAACTCATGACGAGGGCGTCTTCCACCGGATCGCGATAGTAAGCCCGGCGGATACCGATCTCATGGAAGCCATACTTTTCGTAGAGGCGGATGGCCGCCTCGTTGCCCTGGCGAACTTCCAAAAAACAGGTCTCGCAGACCGCCCGGCGTCCCCACTCCAGACACGCTTCCAGGAGCGCCGCCGCCACGCCCCGACGACGAGCCGCACCCACCACCGCGATCTTGAGGAGCTCGAGGTCCGGACCGACGACTCGGGCCAGGTAGAAACCGACGAGCTTCTGATCGAACAGGGCCACTTCGAGCCCGAAGTCGCCAAGACAAGTAGCCGCGACATAGTCGGAGGCCGGCCAGCGGCCCAGTCCGCACTCGTCATTGACGCGTTTGACCGCCACCGCTTCAAAGCGCCGGGCGGGTCGAATCTGGACTCGTGAGTTCTGCATCGGATGGACGCACATAGTTGGCGGTCAGAGCGCCGGCCGCAACGGCTTCGCCTTGAATGAAGCGATGGTATCCCAGCAAACAAAGTTCGGGCAGGATCGAATTGTCCGAGCGGATCAGGCGATCCTCCGGGCGCAGCGAGGCCACCGTCGAGGCGTACATCTGTGCGCCGTCTCCCACGAACAGGCAACGCCGCTCGGGCAGACCGCCGAGCCATCCGGCCGGGGGCGCCACCCGCTCGGCTTCGACGGGCCGGCAGATACCGCCCTCGGCCACCTCGTAGACGGCACCGAAGACCTGCTGCCGTCGCGCGTCGACCATGGGTGCGACGATCCCGCTGACGTGACGAAACCGAAAAGCCAGGGCCTCCAGGGTGGACACGCCGACGGCGGGGCGATCCAGGGCCTGGCAGAAACCCTTGACCGTGGCCATTCCGATGCGCAGACCCGTGAATGAGCCGGGCCCCGATGCGACGACGAAACAACCGATGTCACTCATCGCCAGGTCGAACTGGGCCAACAGAAAGTCCACTTGAGACAGCAGTCGCTCCGAGTATTCGAGCGGCCGCTTGACCTGAATGGTTCCGATGACTTCCGCATTGCGGGCGAGTGCCACCCCGCCGCTGTTGGTCGCAGTATCGACGGCCAGAAAGTACATTCCCCTTAGCTTACTGCAAATCAAGGTTATGCGACGGCCCGGGAGGGATGGAATGCCTCTTCTCAGACGACCGGGTCCGACGAATATCAAACCGGCGGCATACTCGCGCGTCCCGTCGGTCCGGTCGGTCCCGGAGCCGTCCCATGAGCCAGCAATTTTCAGCCATTCCTGCTAATGTATGCCCAATGGACAACCTGACCCCGATGATGCGCCAGTACCATCGGATCAAGCTCGAGCACCCCGACATGCTCCTGTTCTTTCGGCTGGGGGATTTCTACGAGATGTTCTACGAGGACGCGGTGACGGGCAGCCGCGAACTCGAAATCACGCTGACATCGCGCAATGCCGATCACGACGGAAAACCGATCCCCATGTGCGGCATCCCGCACCATGCGGTCACCAACTATGTCAGCCGGCTGCTGAAGCGCGGATTCAAGGTGGCCATCTGCGATCAGGTCGAGGACCCGCGTCAGGCCAAGGGCATCGTGCGGCGGGAAGTCACCCGGATTCTGACCCCTGGAACGGCCGTCGACGAGTCGATTCTAGAGGCCCGGGAGAACAATTTCGTCGCCTGCCTGAAGGAACTCGACGACCGGATAGGGATCTCCTTCCTGGATGTCTCGACGGGGGAGTTCTGGGCGGGCGAACACTTCGGAGACGATGCCCTCGAGCGGTTGGCCCAGGAACTGTTCCAGTTCCATCCGCGGGAGATCGTAATTCCCGAATCGGAGTCGGATGCCTATCGAGCCCGCTTCGCTGACATCTTTCCCTCCGGAGCCGTCCACACCTCCCAATCCGACTGGGTGTTCAACCTCGATTACGCCCGGCGACAGCTCCTGCAGCAGTTTCAGGTGAAGAGCCTCGAGGGACTGGGCCTGAATGGTCACTTCGGAGCGCTCTCCGCCGCCGGGAGCCTTCTCTACTATGTGAGGGAAACTCAGAAGTGCCCCCTGCGCCACATCACCGGCCTGAAGCTCCTCGAGGAGGCCCCTTTTCTGAGGATGGACGATGCCACGGTGCGCAACCTCGAGCTGGTCCAGGGAGTGGACGGAAATCGACGCTGGACACTCCTGGCCACCCTGGATCTGACCCGAACGGGGATGGGCGCCCGTCTTCTGCGGCGCTGGCTGTTGCGCCCCAGCCTGGACGCCGGGGAGATCAACGCCCGCCTGGATGCAGTGGAGGAGTTGACGCAGGACGTAATGGGCGTGAGCCGTCTCGGCAAGGTGCTCTCCGGGATTCACGACATCGAACGCCTGCTGGGCCGGATCACCCTGGAGACGGCCAATGCCCGGGACCTGCTCTCACTGAGAGATTCCCTGGATCGGCTCCCGGAACTCACACAGCTCAAAGACAAGTACTCGAGCCGGATGTTGAAGGCCGAGATCGATCCTCTCGAACAGGTGCGCGGCCTTCTGCGCGACGCCATCAGCGACGACGCTCCCGCGACGCAGGCCGACGGTCGCATCATTCGCCGCGGCTACAGCGCAGAGCTCGACGAACTGAGGGAAATCGCCTCATCCGGGAAATCGACCATCGCGCGGGTCGAGGCCGAGGAGCGGGAGAAGACCGGCATCTCCTCCCTCAAGGTGAAGTACAACAAGGTGTTCGGCTACTTCATCGAGGTCACGCGCACCCACCTCGACTCGGTTCCGGATCGCTATATCCGCAAGCAGACCCTGGCCGGCTCCGAACGTTACATCACACCGGAACTGAAGGAGTACGAGGAAAAGGTTCTCGGGGCCGAGGAGAAGATCCTGGGCCTGGATCGCCAGCTCTTCATCGAAGTGCGGTCGCAGGTTGGTCTGCAGGCGGACCGGATCCAGCAGGTGGCGCGCATCGTCGCCCTCCTGGACGTGCTGGTGGCGTTTGCCGAGGCGGCGCGCAAGCATCGCTATGTCCGACCCGGTCTGGATGAATCGCGGGCGCTGCGGATCGTCGGGGGACGACATCCGGTGCTGGAACTCCAGGGAGGCGAGCCCTTCGTCCCCAATGACCTCCACTGCGATGCCGACGGCGATCAGCTGCTGGTGCTGACCGGACCGAACATGGGCGGCAAGTCGACTTATCTGCGTCAGAACGCCCTGATCGTCATCATGGCCCAGATGGGCTCGTTCGTTCCCGCCGAGGAGGTTCAGCTCGGCCTCGTCGACCGGATCTACACCCGGGTCGGTGCCAGCGACAATCTGGCCCGGGGCCAATCGACCTTCATGGTGGAGATGATCGAGACGGCCAAGATCCTCAACACCGCGACGCCGCGCAGTTTCATCCTCCTGGATGAAGTCGGCCGGGGAACCGCAACCTTTGACGGGCTCTCCATCGCCTGGTCGGTGGCCGAGTACCTGCTGACCGAACCGGATCGGCGCGCGCGAACGCTGTTCGCCACTCATTACCAGGAGTTGACACGCCTGGAAGGTCTGCACGAAGGCGCCCGCAACTACTGCGTGACGGTCAGCGAAGGCGGCAACGCGATTATCTTCTTTCACAAGGTTCTCCCCGGGACGGCCAGCAAGAGCTACGGAATCGAAGTCGCCCGGCTCGCGGGAGTGCCGGCGGCGGTCATCGACCGGGCCCGCCAGATTCTGACGCGCCTGGAACGCAAGCAACTCAACCTGACGGGCCGCCCGCGCTCGTCGACGGTGCCGGAGGAGTCGCTCGACGGACTCCAGAAGGGACTCTTCCAGTAAGATCGTGGAAGCTTCGGTGCGGCCTCAGGACCGGAACGTCGTGCCCGCGTGGCTGATTCTGATCCTGTTTATGGTTCCCTACTTCGTACGACCCGTAGTGTCCACGGTCTGGGATGCGAACGAGGCGTTCTACGTGGAAACCCCACGGGAGATGGTGGAATCCGGGAACTGGATCCTGCCCACCTTCAACGGCCAGCCGCGCCTGAACAAGCCGCCCCTCTCCTACTGGATCATCGCGCCGTTGTACCGGGCGTTCGGGGTGAATCTGCTCTGGGAGCGCCTGGTCATGGCGGTCCTCGCCGCCGCGTCGATTCTGCTCGTGTTCTACCTGGGGCGACTTTGTTCGACGCGACCCCAGGTCGCCCTGCTCGCCGCCGGCATTTTTGCGACGACCTTTCGCATGATCGTCGTCTCGCGGCGCCTGCTGATCGATCTGCTGCTGGTCTTCCTTCTCCTGGCCGCGCTGCTGGCCCTGGCCCGCTGGCTCGTCGATCGTTCTCCGGGCGCCTTCATCGGAGCCTGTGCACTCCTCGGTCTCGGATTCCTGACCAAAGGCCCCGTGGCCCTGTTTCCCCTCACCGCTCTGCTCCTCTTCCTCGCCCTGAGCGGGCGTCTGGACGAGTTGTTCCGGGCTCCCTGGATCCGGGGCGGCATCGTGCTGGCGGTCATTTCACTGTCCTGGTTCGTCGCGCTCGGGCTGACCCACGGCTGGCAGTCGGTGCTGGATTTTTTCCTCCAGGAGAATCTGGGCCGCTATCTGAACGTGGATTTCGGTCCCCAGCGGGGCTACTTCTACTACGTGGGAGTCTTCCTGGCCGATTTCTTCCCCTGGTCGGTGCTCCTGCTCGGTGCGCTTCTTGCGCACCGCGTCTCCCGAAAGCAGCTGTACCGTGAACACTTGAACGGATTTCTCCTGATCTGGTGCGTGGTTTACTTCGTGATCTTCAGCTTTTCGTTGAATAAACAGGAGTACTACATCCTGCCCATCTATGGTCCCGCGGCCGTGCTCCTGGCCGGTCTCGCCGCCCGTGTCCGACCGACGCGCTGGATTGCCGGGCCGGTTGCGGCGGTCCTGGCTGTCGCAGGGCTCCTGCTGGCGCTCGCAACGCACGTTCTGTTTCCCTCCCCCTGGTTCTGGGTTCCGGCCCTGTTATTGATCCTGTCGGCCTGGCCGGCCTGGCAGGGACGGCTCCTGTGGCTGAGCGTGGGGCTGGCTCTGTTCTTCGCCGCCGCCGCCGCCGTCTACCTGCCCGACCTCGAGGACTACAAACCGGTCCACTCGCTGGCCGACGTCCTCAAGCGGGAGACCTCACGGGGGCCCCGCGACTGGCAGGCGGGCTACTATCGGGTGACCGCGCCGAGCCTGCGATTCTATCTCGACCGAAACATCCTCGAGATCTTCGAACCCGAGGAGGCCGTAGCAGCCCTTCGTCGTGCCGTGCCGGTCTACCTGATCACCGACCAGGCCGGTTACGATGAGCTGCACGCCGCCCTGGGTGCCGACCTGCCCGTCATCGTCGCCTCCCAGCCCCAGCTGAAGACCAACGGGCGCCAGCTCTGGTCGATGCTCACCGCTCCCGAGGATACCGACTGGACCCGCGACGTCCTCCTGGTGACCAATATCCCCGCATCCAGTTCTCCGTAAGCGCTTCTGGCGGGATCCCAGACGGACGTCCGAACCGCAACATCCAGGCCCCCCTCCGACGTCACCGATCCCTCGACGCCTGGGCGGCAGACCGCAATGTGGACACATCGGGGGGGATCGGGTATCGTTCCCCAATTCGCTTTGACGACCCGTGACCGGGGATGTGACCTATGAGTGATGTGCTCGATTTCGTTCTCACCCTGACCAATGCCGTGTCCGGATGGATCTGGGGCATGCCCATGGTGGTGCTGCTGTTTGGGACGGGGCTGATCCTGACGTTGCTGACGCGGTTCGTTCAGGTCCGCTATTTCCGCCAGGCCGTGCGGCTGGTCATGGGGACTGATCAGCCCCCCGAGGACAAGACCCGCGGCAAGTCCGCGGGAGACATCACACCCTTCCAGGCACTGATGACCGCCCTCTCGTCCACGGTCGGCAACGGCAACATCGCCGGGGTGGCGACGGCCATCGCCGCGGGAGGCCCGGGTGCCGTCGTCTATATGTGGCTGACCGCGATCCTGGGCATGGCGACGACCTATTCGGAAGGTACCCTGGCCATCCTCTTCCGGGTCCGCATGGAGGATGGATCGATGGCGGGCGGCCCCATGTACTACTGCCGCTACGGCATCCGCAATCAGCGCGTGGCGGTGATCGCCGGCGCCGTCTTTGCCGTGTCGGGAATCCTGGCCACGCTGCTCGGCACGGGCAACATGTTCCAGAGCCAGTCCATGACGCTGGCGGCCAAACAGCAGTTCGGACTCCCGGTCTGGCTGTCGGGAGCTCTCATCGCCTTCCTGGCGGGCCTGGTCATCATCGGCGGGATCAGCCGCATCGGCCGGGTGGCGGAGAAGCTCGTTCCCACCATGATCGTCTGCTACTTCCTGGGGGCGCTCGTGGTCCTGCTGGCCAACCTGAGTCAGGTGCCGGCAGCCTTCGAATTGATCTTCTACTCGGCCTGGAACCCCCAGGCGGCCTTCGGCGGAGCTGTCGGCATCGGAGTTCAGCAGGCCCTGCGCTTCGGCGTCGCCCGGGGGCTACTCTCCAACGAAGCCGGTCTGGGGAGTTCTCCCATCGCCCACGGGGCGGCCCGCACGAGATACCCGGTCTGCCAGGGCTCGATAGCAATGATGGGCGTCTTCATCGATACCCTCGTGGTCTGCACGCTCACGGCGCTGGTCATCGTGATCACCGGCGCCTACCGGGGATCGACCCTGATGGTGGAGCACGGCCTGTCGGGGGCGGATCTCACCGTCCATGCCTTCAACATCGGCATGCCCGGAGTCCTCGCCGGATGGGGCGGAACCATCGTCGTTTTGTCCTCTCTGCTGTTCGGCTTTACCACCCTGCTGGGCTGGAGCTATTACGGGCAGATCTGCTGTGAATACCTGTTTGGCGTCGGTGCGGTCCGGCCCTACCGGGTGGTCTTCATCATCCTGGTCTTTCTCGGCTCGCTGTTGACGGGACAGTACGCTCCGATCATCACGAACATTGGCGACATCTTCAACGCCGTCATGGCGTTTCCCAATCTGATCGGACTCCTGGTGTTGGCCGGCGTGGTGGCCCGCGTGACCCTGTCCACCTACCGGGCCGGAGACATGAGAGTCGAGACGGCAAGCCCCATCGACGTGTTCAATTCCCGCTAGTGCCCCGACCCGTCTCCTTGCCAGCGGCGCGCCCGGGCTGACACAATGGCGATCGTGGACATCTATCGCGAAATCGTGCGCATCCGGGAGGCGGGCGAACGGGCGGCTCTGGCGACCATCGTCCGACGTCTGGGCAGCACTCCCCGCAAGGACAGCGCCAAAATGCTGATCCGCGAGGACGGAACCGCCGTAGGGTCCGTCGGCGGAGGCTGTGTCGAGGGGGAGGTCTGGCAGAAGGCCCGGGAGGTCATTCGCAGCGGACGTCCCCACCTGCTCAGTTTCGACCTCAACAACGAGGATGCCGCCAACGACGGCCTGGTCTGCGGCGGCCGGGTCGAGATCTTCATCGAGCCCATCATGAGCGAAGAAAGACTGGTCATTCTCGGGGCGGGACATCTCGGACAGGCCATCAGCCGGCTGGCCGGGCAGGTGGACTTCAAAGTCACGGTGGCCGACGACCGCGAGAGCTTTGCCAGCCGTGAGCGCTTTCCGGAGGCCGAGCGCGTCGTCGTCACCGATTTCGGAACGGCCTTCTCCGATATTCCCGTCGACTCGAACACCTTCATCCTGATCGTGACCCGGGGGCACTCCCACGATCAGATTGCGACGGAGCAGGCCGTGCAGACGCCCGCCCGCTACGTCGGCCTCGTCGGGAGCCGGCGCAAGATCAAGCTCATCGTCGAATCGCTTCTTCAAAAGGGACTTACGCCGGAACACTTCAGGAACCTTGTCGCCCCCATCGGCCTGCCCATCGGCTCGGAGACGCCGGAGGAAATCGCCGTCAGCGTCGTGGCCGAACTGATTGCCGTGCGCAAGGGCGTGCACCAGCGAAGCGAGAAGCAGATGTGGGTACAGCGGCTGGTCGAGGGCCAGAAGGTGGCCAGCGAGGCCTGCCAATCCAGCGAATAGACGGTCGGGACCACGAGTCCCCCGGAACTGGCGATCCGCTCGCTCGTCACTCCGACAGGCAGCGGGCGATCTCGCTTTCCCTCTCTCCAGGCCGAACGATGCGGAAGGGGCGTGTCGTGAGGTCCAGCACGGTGGAGGGCCGGCTCGGCAACAGCGTGCCTCCGTCGATGAACAAATCGACCCCGGCACCAAAGAGTCGCCGCAGGACCGCGGGAGAACCGTCGTACTCCTGGCCCGACCGGTTGGCACTGGTCGAAACCAGGGGAACCTGGAGGAGATCGAGCCAGGTCTGGAGAAACGATGAGGACGGCCAGCGGATTCCGACTTTGCCCCCTTCACCCTGCAACTCGGTGGGAATGCGCGGGTGCGCTTCGAGCAGAACCGTCAGAGGGCCCGGCCAGAATCTCCGCAGCAGCGGACCGGCTTCCTGCGGAACGGATCGAGCAAGTTCCTCGAGTTGAGGCAGGGAGCGGATCAGCACGAGCATTCCCTTCTCCCGGGAGCGTCCCTTGAGGAGCAGGAGACGGCGCAGCGATTCGGTCTGGTATGCGTCACACCCGAGGCCGTAGATCGTATCGGTGGGATAGAGTGCGATCCCGCCGCGCCGGACCGTTTGCGCGGCATCGCGCAGAGTCCCCACATCCGGGTTGCGCAGATCGATCCTCATCGTGCCTCAGGATACAATAGCCGTCGTGGCAGCTCCTCCCATCCGCGAGATCCGCAGCGTTCAGAACCCTTCGTTCAAGCAGTGGAGGAACTGGATTCTGGATCCCTCCAGCCGTGACTGCCCGTGCCTGCCCGTCGAGGGGGACAAACAGGTTCGCGAGCTGCTGACAGGGCGCAGGGCGCGTCTGCTGGTCGTGTCCGAGAGCCGACGCAACGACTGGCTGCCGCAGAGGGCGAGGAGCTCCGAGACGGTCGTCGTGCCCGACCGCCTGGCGGAGAAGCTGAGTCCGGTCCGACACTCCCAGGGCATCCTCGCGTTCTTCGACAAGCCCGAGTGGACCTGGTCCGATCTGACGAACTCCGTCGTCTATGCCGACGGTCTCCAGGATCCGGGCAACCTGGGGACCATTGTCCGAACGGCCGCCGCTACCGGCCTCTTCAGCGTCGTGACGGCGCCGGATACGGTCTCCTGCTTCAACGACAAGGTCGTGCGGGCGACGGCGGGCTACCTGTTCACCGTGCCGATTCTCCAGCACCATCCCTTACCGGACCTGCTCCGGAGGGGCTACGCCCTGGTTGTGGCGGATTCCGGTCACGGACACGACCTCTTTTCTTTTCCGTTCCGTCCACCGCTGGCCGTCGTCGTCGGGCGCGAAGGTGGAAGCCGTCTCGAGGGACACGAGGGCGCGACGAGGCTTCGCATTCCCATGGCGGAGGGCGTGGACAGTCTCAACGCAGCCGTGGCCGCCGGGCTGATCATGTACGAGGCCCTGCGCAGGCAACTGCAAGGAGAAACGTGGTCTGCCGTTTGAGACTCTCGATTTGCGGGAAAGACGGGGGAAGCTCACCCCCTGGAGAGTGGCCGGCCGACGAATTCGGAGCCGGGGGACGGTTCTGACGTCCAGCCGCACAAAGGCAAAGGACTTTCTGCATGTCCCATGACCTGTTTTCAGATTTCGACGAGGATTTCCGGGAAGCGGCCGACGAACATCCGGGTGACCGGCCTCGGCCTCTCGCTGACCGGATGCGCCCGACGACCCTGGATGAGATCGTCGGACAGGAGCATCTGCTGGGACCGGACAAATTCCTGCGCCAGGCGGTCCGGTCGGACCAGATCCCGTCCATGATCCTCTGGGGCCCACCGGGCGTGGGCAAGACCACCCTGGCCCAGATCATCGCCCGGGAGACGCACGCGCATTTCATCGCCATGAGTGCCGTGCTGTCGGGAGTGAAGGATGTCAGAAAGGTCATCGAGGAGGCCCGCTACCAGCGGCGAACCGCCAACCGCCCCACCATTCTCTTCGTGGATGAGATCCATCGATTCAACAAGGCCCAGCAGGACGCCTTTCTCGCCCACGTCGAAGACGGCACGCTGGTCCTCATCGGCGCCACCACCGAGAACCCTTCCTTTGAGGTCATCGCCCCTCTTTTGTCGCGAACCCGGGTCCTCGTCCTGCATGCCCTGACCGACGATCAGGTGCTCCAAATCCTGCAACGAGCGCTCCGGGACTCGGAGCGGGGACTGGGCGGCGCGGGCATCGAGGCACCGCCCGAGGTCCTGCTCAAGCTGGCCCAGTTCGCCAACGGGGACGCCCGGTCCGCACTCAACGCACTGGAGGTCGCTGCCCAGCTTGCCCGACAGATCGATCCCGAGCATGCGTGTATTTCACAGCAGGTTCTCGAGTCTGCACTGCAACACAAGAGCCTGTTCTACGACAAGGCCGGAGAGGAGCACTACAATCTCATCTCGGCGCTGCACAAGTCGCTGCGCAACAGCGACGCCGACGCGGCGCTGTACTGGCTGGCGCGCATGCTGGAGGCCGGCGAGGACCCGCTCTACATCGCACGCCGCCTGGTCCGCTTCGCTTCCGAAGACGTCGGGATGGCCGACCCGAAGGCGCTCGGATACGCCCTCGACGGCATGAACGCCTTTCACTTCATCGGGTTACCGGAGGGCAAACTGGCCCTCGCTCAGGTCGTCGTCTACCTCGCACTGACGGCCAAATCGAATGCCGTCTACCGTGCCTATCGCGAGGCGGCTTCCGACGTTGCCGCAACCCGAAACGATCCCGTCCCCCTTCATCTGCGCAACGCCCCCACCCGGCTCATGAAGGAGCTGGGCTACTCGGAGGGGTACCGCTACGCCCATGATGAGGAGGAAGGGATCTCCGTCATGGAATGCCTGCCGGAAAACCTCCGAGGACGGCGTTACTATCACCCCTCGAAGCACGGTCTCGAGAAGTCCTGGGCGGAGCGGCTCCGGCAAATCGAACAGCTTCGTCGTGACCGCGCCCGTCAGAAGTAGGATATACTCGAATCAGCAAATAGGAGGCCGCCGATGAAGAGAGAAGTCCTTCTTTTCCTATGCCTTGGGATTCTGTTGACGGCGCCGGCCCTGGCTCAAAGGGACGACACGCACACCCTGATCAGTACCGGCGAAGGGATCCGGAAGGCTCCACCGGACCATGCGACGATTCGGCTTGGCGCCAGCCGCGACGGCGCCACGGCCAAGGAAGCCCAGCTCTCGGTCAATACCGTGATGCAGGCCGTCCTGGCCCAGATCTCCTCCCTCGGGATCAATCCCGACGCCGTCCAGACGTCCAGACTGCAGCTGCTTCCTACTCGGGACCCGCGCGATCACACCCACGTGACCGGATATCAAGCCAGCCACGAGATCACCATCGATCTCGATGACTTCGACATGATCGCCCCGGCCGTCGACCGGGCGCTCAACGCGGGCGTGAACGAACTGCAGGGTGTCACCTATAGCCTGCAGGATGACACGCAGCTCCGGCAGGAGGCTCTGGCAGATGCGATCCGCTCGGCGCGCAGCAAGGCCGAAGTGATGGCCCAGGCGGCCAAGGTGTCGCTGGGCCGGGTCCTCGAGATCTCCGAGGCAGGCGGCGGCGCCACTCCTCCGCCGTCTCCCGTCTATCGCATGGCCGCCATGGAATCGTCCGCCACGCCGGTGCTGCCCGGTCTGGTGGAGGTCAGGGCCCAGGTCGTCGTTCGGTACGCCATTGGGGAGCCGACTCGATGATCAAGAAGGTCTACCGCCTTCCCTTTCGCATCCTAGGAATTCCGGTTGACCTTGATCTGACATTTCTCCTGATCCTGCCCGTCCTCGCTTGGCTGATCGGCAGCCAACTGGGTCGCTTCATCGCCGTGTTCAACCTGCCCGTCGACGCGGAACTGCTGACTCGCGGAGTCCGGCCCTATCTGCTCGGGCTGATCGCAGCGGTCGGCCTCTTTGCCAGTGTACTGATTCATGAACTGGGTCACTCGGTGATCGGACGGATGTTCCACTTCCGAATTCGGAACATCACGCTCTGGATCCTGGGAGGGATGGCGCAGTTCGACCGGATTCCGCGCCGCAAGGGTTTCGAGGCGATCATGGCAGCGGCCGGCCCCGCCACCAGCATTCTGGTCGGAGGCGTGGCGCTGCTGCTGCTGCGCATCACCCCGTCGGACTGGCCCGGTACGCGCTTCGTGCTGACCTACCTGATGTACATGAATTTCCTTCTGGCGGCCTTCAATCTCCTGCCCGCCCTGCCGCTCGACGGCGGCCGGGTCTTCCGGTCGCTGCTCGCGCTCAAGCTCCCTTTCCTGGAAGCCACCCAGGTCGCGACCTCGATCAGCAAATTCCTGGCCATCGTCCTCGGTCTGGTCGGGTTCCTGTCTCTGAACATCTGGCTCATCCTGATCGCCTTCTTCATCTACATCGCCGTCTCGGGGGAGGCCCAACAGGCGACGGTCACCGAAGCGTTACGGGGAATCAGCGTGCGCGACGTCATGACTCACGAAGTGCACACCGTCGCCGAGGACATGACGGTCTCGGACCTGGTCCATCGCATGCTGACCGAGCACTATCTCTCCTTTCCGGTGCTCGACGCCGAGGGAAGGCTGACCGGCTTCGTCACTCTCCAGGACGTCCGCAAGCATCGTTCCACCGACGGGGATGAGGGACGCATGCGGGTCGCCGAGATCATGTCCAGACGCATCGACAGGATCCGGGAACACCAGAGCGCACTGGATGCTTTTCAGAGGATCGCCAACGCCGATTCGGGACGCCTGGTGGTCACGAATGCCGACGGGCGACTGTCCGGAATCATCAGCAAGACGGATCTCCTGCGCGTCGTGCAGGTTCGGATGGTCGAGGCGGAGCTGAGCGAAACGCAGGCATCTTAGGCGCCCCGCGAGGGTCGATCACACTTCAGGAGGCATCACCGAAGGCCTCCCGATTGACCACGTACGGCATCTTCGAAGGGTCGCCGCCGTAGCGACGCTGCAGCACGTCGAGCAAGCCCTGCACGCAGCGGCCCGCCATGCCGATCTCCGGATCCGGCGAGAGGCGGGTTTCTCGCGTCCCGCTCGCAAAATGGTGGGTGATGCGGAGGCGATCGGCCAAGGCCGGGTCCCGAAGGGGCGAATCGTCCGGCAGCGGTTCGCTTTCGAAGACGTCCAGGGCGGCTCCCGCAATCCTCCCTTCCCGCAAGGCCTCGCACAGGGCCGATTCGTCGACGACCGGACCGCGGGAGGTATTGATCAGAAAGGCGGTCCGTTTCATCTGCCGGAAGGCCTTTTCATCCATGAGGTGAAAGGTCTCGTCCGTCAAGGGAACGTGCAGACTGATGAAGTCTGCGCCAGCCAGGGCCTCTTCGAACGCCACTTGATGGATCCGGCATCGGCGCCGGGCCAGGCCCAGCCGAGATCGCTCGTCCATCAGCTGCTGGACCGAGGACAGCCAACTCTCGTCGAGCATTGCGTCCGAGCACAGGACATCCATGTCGAAACCGAGGCACTTGCCGACGAATGCCCGGCCGATTCGACCCGTCCCGACGACGCCGACCGTCTTCCCGGTCACCTCGTCGCCCAGCAAGGGTTTCGAGGGATGCCAGGTCTCCCACCGCAGCTCACGGACGATCCGTTCGCTGGGATAGACACGGCGTGCCACGCAGCCCAGAAGGAAGAAGGCGAATTCGGCGGTGGCGTGAGTGAGAACGTCCGCAGTGTTCGTAAAGGGAACAGCGTAGCGGTTCGCGGCGGCCCGATCGATGTTGTCGAAGCCGACGGCATCCTGGGCGACGACCTTCAGCGTGCCCGCACCGGCCTCGAAGACTTCTTCGTCGATCCGGTCCCGGAGTGTGGTGATCAAACCATCGATACCGGAACGGACCTTTTCCAGGAGCAGCTCCCTCGGAGGGGCTTCGAGCTGATCGTAGACCTCCAGGCGGCAGCCTTCGCGGCGCAATCGATCCAGGGCCTCGGCGCCGATGTTGCAGGTCGCAAAAACCCGAAAGCTCGACATGGGCGGGACCTTCTTTTCGGACTCTCGCGTCGGCATCAAGCGAATCTCCTCTCTGCTGGCATTCTCCTGCGCCTGACGGCCGTGGCAGGTTCAGGCGGTCCGCCGATCGAGCGTATCAGTGCACGCGACGCCTTCCCTCCTCGACCGGCTCGTCGTAGCCATGGGTCAGGACGAAGACGTAGGACGGGAACTGATCCTGCTCGGTCTCGAACATGAGCTCGAACATGTGTTCCTGCTCGGTCTCCGGAGGGACTTCCTGCACGTAGGTGATCCGCTCCGGGTCGAGAAAGACTTCCCCCAGTACACGTTTTCCACGCATGACCTGGACCACCATGACCTCTTCGTACTCGCCGAAGTGCCAGTGAAGATCCTCGTCGTCGTAAAGGACGGCATCGGGCGTCCCTCCGCGCAGAATACAGTTCGGATGGAGGATCAACCAGTTCCAGAAAGTCTCGAAGGAAATCGTCATGCTGACCCCGTTCGCCTCCGGACCGCGGCGACCCGGCGCTCCGCCCCGTGTCGGAGGTCGTGTCAGATGCGCATTTGCGCCACTTGATGGACGAGTGTTTCCTGAAGATCGCTTTCGGGGCCCGCCTCCGCATCCGCCAGCCGGACGGATGCCTCGAGGGGATCCAGGCCGATGCCGATCAGGACGCACATGGCGGCCGTCCCCGTTCTGCCCACACCGGCAACACAGTGCACAAGGACCTTCATTCCCCGACGCAGGTCAGCGACCAGGTCCTCGATCGTACCCAGGAATTGCTCCAAATCGGCAGGAATCCCGCGATCGGGCACCGGGAAATTGACTTGAACCCAGGGGAAGTCGCCGGCCTCGATGGCATCGAAGTAGGCAGGCGCCTCGCGACGCAATTCCTCGGGCGTCGCCAGACAGACGACCTTCTCGATCCCGAGTTCCGAAATCGAGGTTCGAGCATCCGGAAAGCTCTCCAGTCGACCTGGCATGCGCGAAAGGAACAAGTGCCCCGGCACCTCCGGAAGCTCCACTCTTCTGATATGCATGGCGACACACTAGCAGATGAATCGGTCTCCGGGAAAGGTAAGACGGAAAATTGCGGGCGGCGGGAAGATGTCACAGGCCGACAGACATAATGGACGGACATCAAAGATGGAGGAGGTGAGGATCGGTGAACCTCTCTGAATCCCGACGAGTCGTCAAGGAGTATGGCGAAGCCCTCAAGCGGGCTTCGGCGGAGGTTGGTCTGAATCCGCTCTTCCCGGATGAATCGCTGCCCTTCCCCAAGGACGTCATCAAGGGCAGCATTCGCGAGGTCTACACCCTGGCCGAAGACTACCCGGAGCGGTCCTTTCTGCTGGATGCCTATGTGAAACTGGCCGCCTTCGTCCCCGCGCGCCAGGTGGAACAGGTGGCGAACTGGCTCAAAGGCGGCATCACAGGCGACCAGGAACTCGAGCGCAACCATCATGCCGGAGCGGTGTCCATACTCTCCTTCTGCCTGAAGGAGATGGAGCGGCTGCGGCAGGAGCTCCTGGAAATCCGGCCGGCGTCGCCCGACCCGGGCCCCTAGATCTCGAGGGAGCCAGACCCACTTCTGTTCCGGCGGGCACGCTGTCCCATGTCCCGGAAGAGGGCAATCAGGAGATTGCCTGCAAAGTCATCGTCGTCTACGATGAGCACCCGCGAGCTACCCAGTGATTCCGGCACATCACGAGCGCCCGTCCCGTGTTCCCGGTCCAAATTCCCCCCCGTGATCCAGAAGGCCGGCCGTTTAGGCGAGGCCTGCACTCCTCCGCTACCCGATTCGACGAAGAGGAAGCCTCGCACCTGGGTGCCATCGTACCGTTTTCCCGTGTCAGCGTCCTCTTTCGCGCGTCCGTCTCAGAGCGAAGCGGCGATGGAGCTCGATGGCCGGAATTCCTCTGCCACTTCCTGCGGAAAGTTCGCAGAGTAACCCATTTCAGCGAGCATCTCGATCAGTCGTTCCGGGCGCCCGAGATCACTCCAGATGACGTCGACGAGGGGCAGGATCAGACAACGGCTTGCCGCAGCGGTGAGCAGATCCCGAGAAAAGTCGAACGGTTCCAGATTCTCGTACAGGCCCGCGAGTGCCTGTTGTGCGGTCTCCTCCGGCAAATAACCGCCACGGATCAGCTCGAGAAGCCTGAGCAGCGTTTCGAATCGGCGCATGGTCCGGGGACGGACGCGACGGGCTTCCGTCCACAGGGTCTGAAGACGCGCCACGACGATCATCGTATTCCAGTAGTGGCCGCAGCTGAAGCAGTGCTTGGCCTCGAAGACACTCGGCTTCTCGCGGAAGGATTTGACCTGCCGGAATCCCGCCGGCCCGAGCTGGGCCGGGCAGACCGCACCCTCTTTGTCCGGCTCGATCCAGCCATATTCCGGTTCAGGTCCCGCCGGACAGGCTCCGATGAGGACGATCCGCTCGGGCTCCCGGTGGATCAGGTCGATCGCTTCGCGCACCCTCCTGACAAATGCATCTTCCGGGCTGACGAAGTGATCGGAGGGGGAGACGACCACCACGGCTTCCGGATCGCCGGCCAGAATGTAGGCGGCCGGCAGGAACACTCCAGGGCCGGTTCCCCGACTCCGGGGTTGCTCGATTACAGGCCCAGGGGGTGCCTCCGAGTCCAGGAAGCTCCGATGGCCGCGGCCGATCACCGTCACGATGCGGCCCGGGTCCATCAGCTTCCTGAACCTGTCCAGGGTGCAACTCAGCAGAGTCCTGGTTCCGTAAAAGCAGCAGTATTGTTTGGGCCGAGGCTTTCCCAGCCAGCGCTGAATCAGAGGACACATCCGAGTCCCCTCTCCGCCGGCCAGAACGATCGACCAGACTGAACCATTCTGCGATGCTGGTCTCATACGGTTCTCCTGCGGAAATCCCCGTCCGCGACCGGAACACAGGATTCCCATCAATCTCCCGCAAGACCGCTCGTCTCCTCTACCCCAGCCTCCAGCGATTCAGCCGAGTCTCCCTCCGGTGGCGATACAGGACTGGATTCGTATTCCACGAACCTTGGCTGCGCGGAGCGCCCGAAGTGGGCTCGCACACCGAGAAGGACTTCCGTACTTTATAAATGGAATCGTATAAAAAATCTACAGCAAAATCACCGAGACCTGTCAGTGACAGAAGGAGGAGTCGGCTAGACGACAACATCGCTCCCCCACGTGCTAGACTTTCCCCTGACACTGAAACGATATGCACGACTCCCCATCCACTCGGCAGCGCCTTCTGGACACTCTCAAGCGCGGCGGCGGTGACGTCACTGTTCGGGAGCTGTCTCGAGAACTGAAACTGTCGCCCATGGCCGTCTTCAGGCAATTGAGTGTCCTCGAAGAGGAGGGGCTGGTCTTCTCCGAGGACCGAAGACACGGCAAAGGGCGTCCCTCCAAACATTTCTTCCTCACGCCGCGCGGGCACGAACGCTTCCGGAGGGCCTACGGCGAATTCGCCGTCGATCTCCTCGAAACGCTTCGTGACAGCGAGGGACTTGCGACGGTCGGAGAGATCCTCGAACAGCGAGAGCGGGCACACATCGAATCCTCCCGTTCCCGGGTCTGCGGAGCCACACTCGAAGACCGCGTTCAATCCGTCGCCGTCGTCCTGAGCGAGGACGGTTTCATGGCCGAGGCCGACCCGATCGACGAACAGAACTGCCGGCTTCGGTTGATGAACTGCGCCGTGGAACGGGTCGCGCGAAAATTCCCGCGGCTTTGCAGTTGCGAAGCCATGCTCATCCAGGAACTGGCCGACGCCACCGTGTCCCGCGAGCGACACCTTCTCAAACAAGACCCGTTCTGTTCCTACCTGGTCACCCGTTCATCGTCAGTCTAGTGCAGCGTCTCGAGGTAGGCCACGAGCGCATCCAGTTGCTGGGGCGTCAGTGTGTCATAGGCCGGCATCTCCGCGCCGGGCAGAAGACTGGTAGGGTTGGGAATGTACTGCTTCAGCCAGGCGGCGTCGCGGCGGCGTCCCACTGTCGAGAGATCCGGTCCGGCCACTCCCCCTTCCCCGTTGATCATGTGGCAGGCAGCACAGCCCTGTTCCTCGAAGACGGTTCGCCCCTGCAGGGCAAGTGGCGACAGGACCGCGGCGGCGGCCGCTCGGGCCGTTGAAGTCACCGGAACGGGTGGGTGGGGAGCAGTGGCCCCCTTATAGGTGAGGAACGCAATCATCGCCAGCGCGGCCATGGTCGCCACTATCGTCACCGGCCGGCGCAGAGGCGCCCGGTGAGGGCTGTGATCCAGCCACGGGAGGAAGAGGAGAATCAGAACCAGTGTCAGAGGGATCCAGAAAGTGGCGATGGGAATGGAACGCCCCGGGAACCACCAGAGGAGTTCGTAAAGGAAAAAGAAATACCACTCCGGCCGCGGAACGAACGTCGTGCTGGTCGGATTCGCTTCATCCCCGAGTGGCGCTCCGAAATGCCAGGCCAGGAAATAGAGGATCCCCAACAGGAGCGCCGCCGCCAGGGTATCCTTGGCCATGCTCCGGTAGAAGGGGTGTCCCCGTGCCTTGACCCGCTGGTAGACCTCCTCGTATTCGTCCCGTCTGACCGTCGCGAAGTCGCCGACGGGAGGAGCGGCGATCCCCTGTTTGATCACCATGGCCAGGTGGACCGCCACCAGGAAAAAGAGCGAGGCCGGCAAGAAGAGGGTGTGAAAGGCATAGAACCGACCGAGCGTCCGGACACCGACTTCAGGCTGGCCGCTAAGCATCTCCGTGATGTAGTGACCAACCCAGGGGGTGTAGCCGGCAATGCGGGTGCCGACCACCGTGGCCCAGTAGGCCCGCTGGTCCCACGGCAGCAGATAGCCCGTGAAAGCAAAGGCCATGATGACGAGCAGCAGGAGTACGCCGACCATCCAGGTCAGCTCCCGGGGGTACTTATAGGCCCCCATGAAGAGCACCCGCAGCAGATGGAGGAAGGCGCACAAAACGATCAGGCTCGCCGCCCACTTGTGGATCCCCCGGATCAGCCATCCAAAGCTGAGGTCATGGGAGATGACAGTCACGCTCTGATAGGCGTGCTCAGGCGAGGCGACGTAGTAGAAAGCCAGGAAGACGCCGGTCGCAGCCTGGACCAGCAAAAGGAAGAGGGTGGCGCTGCCCAGAACGTGCAGCCAACCGACACCGAGAGGAATGTTTCGATCGGTGAAGCTCCTCCATATGGTCGGGAGCCCCAGTCTGTCTTCGAGTAGATCGGTCAGTCGCTCGAACACGTTCATCAACTCGTCTGAGCCGGAGGGCCGGGATTCTGCGTTGCGGTCTGAGCGTACAATACGCCGTCCTCCACCTTGACCCGATACCGGTCGAGCGGGTGAGGAGGCGGTCCCGCGACGACATTTCCGTTTTCGTCGAAAACACCCCCATGGCAGGGGCAGAAAAACCGATTCGCGGGCGGGCTCCAGCGAATGGGGCAGCCGACGTGCGTACAGTGCATGTTGTACACGATGAACGTCCCCTCGCCGCTGTGGTAGACCCACGCCGCTTCCTCTCCCCAGTCTTCGGGCCAGTGCCGCTTCTCCAGGGGCTTGAGGTGCGCCAGCGTCACGGTTCCTTTCTCGAAGTCTCCCACCGGTCCGCACTCTTTCCAGACTGGCCGGGGTCGCCGGAAGGCCGGGAGGACGAAGAATCCGAGCAGCGGAAGGCCCAAAGCCGCGGCGATGGCGGTGGCGATCGAGTTGACGAGGTATTTGAAGAACTGACGGCGCGGCGGCGGCTGATAGGGGATGCGCTTGTCCATGCTTGCGGTCTCGAATCGTTCCCGGGGCGAGGGATTGTTCATCTTGCGGAGCTAGGGCTCCCGCGCGGACCCGGACTGTGCCTCCGAACGCTGTTGGGATTGGATGAAGGCAATGAGATCGACCATCTCGTTGCCTTCGAATTTCGGCCAGGGCAAGCCCATTTGCCTCATCCTGACTTCCATCTGCGCGGCGTGCTGCCACATCACCTGCGCCCAGAGGATCGGTGAGCCATAGCGCTGGCCGCGGGTCAGGTCGGGGCCGATTCCCCCGCCCTGTCCATTCAGAGCGTGACATGCACTGCAGTGCTTTTCGTAGAACAGCCTCTGCCCACGCCCCGGGTCACCCGGCTGGTCGAGGATGCGCAAAAAGATCAGATAGGCGATCAGATCCCGCATCTCCGAGTCGTGAAAGGGGTGCCATTGGATTCCCTGCTCTTTTGCGACCTTCTGCATGGTGGGCGCATGGTTCCAAAGGATGCCGGCCATCTGAGTGATGGTCTCCTGGGTCCCCGAAGGGCGCCCGAGATCGGGACCGATCGCCGGGCCAATGCCGTTGATTGCATGGCAGCGGCCACAGCCCTTCTCTGCATAGACTCGGCGACCCGCTTCAGGGTTTCCCCAGACCGCATAAGCGGGGCTGGTTTCGTCCTGGCGACTCAGCGCGACGACGGAGAGAAGAGAGACCAGAGCGCTGACACCGATGAGAGCACGAACAACTGGCCCCGTGGTCATGGAATTCCCCCGCCTCCGGAAGACCTTTCTGCGGCCCGACGACCGGCTTGTCCCGACTCGCGCGAGGCGCAGGCGCCCGTCCGAATGGATCCTGACTCAATGATGAACCGGGTCCTGGAAGAACGTCAATCGATCGCCCGGGCGGGCCAATACCGAGGCGGGCCCGCAGGGCCGCTTCCCAGCCAAAGGCGGACTGCCGGTTTCGTACCGTCCAGTCCTTCGCCGGATCCGACCTCTACGCCGGGGACGGTCGCACGACGATGCGGGGGTCGGAGTTGGCGCGTGCGCGGAAGGTCACTCCCTCGCAGGGAGAGCACCAGATCAGGAGATCGAAATGTGCGGTCCTGGGTCGCCCCTTGATCTCGAGCGTTCCCGTTGCGTTGCCGTCAATGTTGGTCGCGAAGACGCCTTCACTGTGCTGGATGACACCGTCGTCGGCGATCTCGACTGCCAATTGTGCCGATGTCTTGTTCACAATCGCAATGGAGACCCTCGGCGCATCCCCCAGAAACCAGAGTTCGTGTGTGGCCGGCGTCACCCGGTATCCGTAGTCACCGAGGACGACCTTGAATTTCGCCTCTGTCGGTTTCGGCGGCTTCAGAGCTGCGCGTTTCTTCATTTCTCTTCCCTTTGCTTTGCTTGCGCCCCGGGTGACGCGGAACCCTCCGCGTCCTCGAGGCGAAGCCGGAAATTCGGATCGGCGACCAGGCCGGAGAGGCTGGGAGATTCTTCTACGCGGGCGCGGGGGAAACCGGCCCCGAGGGCACGCAGCACCCAGGTGATGGCAGATTCCCGGTCGTTCAGCCCCTCGAAGATCTGGGCGGCCACGAACATGAACTCCGGGTCGGAGCTGGACGCGGGCAATTTGAGCGCTTCCCCGAGATAGTATCGCCCCTGTTCACGATCTCCGGCCTCGATCAGGTAATCGGCCAGGTCCAATGTCGCCGTGGCATCGTTCGGGTTGACCTCCACCTGGCGCCGGACCAGGTCCGCCGCCCTGCGGTAGCATCGCGCCACGTCGTCTGGCCGTCCCAGTTGCCGGTAACACCCGCCCAGGTTTCCCCAAACCAGGGCCTGACTGTCATCGAGCTTCAGGGCCTCCTCGTAACTCTCTGCAGCCTTTGCATAGTCGCCTTGCTCGTAAAAGCAGCTGCCCAGCAGATCGAAGGTCTGGAAGGTCGGCCGGAGCTTCAGGGCGCCTTCCAGTACTGCCTCGGCCAGACTCGGTTGCTGACGTCTCAGCTGGACGACGGCAATGTTGTTGCGCGCAGTCACGCTTTCGGGCAGGAGAGCTTCGACGCGTTCGAATTCGCGCAGAGCCTCCTCGTAGCGGCCCAGGTCCAGAAAGAAGCTGCCCAGCTCGTGGTAGCCTGCCCAGTAGTGGGGATGGAGCTCGATCGCCTTCCGATAGGCCTGTTCCGCCTCGGCCGACCGGCCGAGGTGCGCCAGCGCCGCCGCCTTCCAACGCCACGCCTCGGACCGTTCGGGGGAGAGTTTCAGTGACTGGTCGAACACAGAGAGGGCCTCTTCGTAGCGGCCGAATTCGGAGAGAACCATTCCCAGCGTGAGGGTTCCCGCGGGATCCTTGGGATCCAGCTGCAAGGCCCGGCGCGCCGCGTCATTGGCTTGCACCACGAGCTCCGGCCGTCGGACGTGGCGGTAGAGATAAGCATAGGCCAAACCCAGTGACGAGTACGCGGGAGCGTATTCGGGTGCCCGTTGGGTGACTTCCGAGAACTTCGAAATGGCGTCCTCGATGTGCGCCTGGTCGTCGTACCTTTCCAGCAGGCCCTGTCCTTCCAGCATTACGCCACGCAGATCGGGGGCCCCCTCCAGCTGACCCGCTGCCAGAACGCTGCGAGAATCCGGACTCAGCTTCAATTGCAGCATTCTCAGCACCGCCTCCTCGATCTTACGGGCCAGTCCGTTCCGGTCGAAGGTTGTCCCCTCGATCCTCTCCCCGCCGGAACTGGTGCCGCGGCGAGTGTCTACCAGGCTGATCCGCACGATGAGCTTCTCCCCCTCCTGCGTCAGGTTTCCCGAAACGGCCAGTTCCACACCGCGCTCTCGATAGAGATCGCGCAGTGCCACGTCCCGCACGAGCCGGTAGGAACTCACCATAAGACGAGGGCGTGAGCCGTCCTGCTGCTGGAGCAGGATGCTCAGATCGCGGGACAGTCCTTCGCAGAAATCGCGCTGTCGTCCCGCCGCATCGCCGATCAGCTCGAAGGGCAGAACCGCCGCCGTCGTCGCCTCTCCGAGGGCCGCCTCGCCCAGCCGATCCGAGACCCACTGCACTCCCTCGGGGACTCCCAGAACGAGTACCAGCACCGCACAGATGGACAGAACGAGATACCGCAGCCAGGCTCCGAGCCCACGCTTCGGCCGGGGAGGGGGTTCCTGCAAGGCCGCCGTTTCGACCTCCCGGTTGTAGCGGATTCTCCTCAGCTCGGCGGCAAAATCGGCCGCACTCTGGAACCGGTGTCGTGGATCCTTTTCGAGTGCCTTCCGGAGCAGGCCATCGAACTCGACGGGCAGTGCGGGGTTCAGTCGCAGCGGCGGAGCCGGTTGCTTGCGCAGCAATGCCTCGCAGACCGCTGCGACGGTCTCGCCCCGGAAAGGGTGAGTGCCGGTGGCCAGTTCGTAAAGGACCACGCCCAGCGAAAACAGATCACAACGGACGTCGAGCGGCTTTCCGAGGGCCTGTTCCGGGGCCATGTAGGGCAACGTTCCGACCAGAGCGCCTCGATCGGTCAGGGAATCCTCCGTCGAGGCCGTCGAACTCTCGCACTCGGGTTTACAGGCAGTGCGGAACTTCGCGAGGCCGAAATCGAGGATCTTGACCTGGTTACCGCGCGTCAGCATGACGTTCGAGGGTTTGATGTCGCGGTGGATGATCCCGCTGTCGTGAGCCGCTCCGAGACCCTCGCAGATCTGGATACCAATGGAAAGAAGTTCGTCCACATCCAGGGGCGTTCGCACCAGCTCGTCGGCCAGCGTCTTTCCTTCCAGCCGCTCCATCACGAGGTAGGGGCGACCTTCGTATTCCCCCGCGTCGTACACCACGCAGATATTGCGGTGGTTGAGGGAAGAGAGGGCCTGGATCTCGCGCTGAAAGCGCTCGCGGATCCGGACATCGGTGACCGTCTCTGCGGCCAGGAACTTCAGGGCGACTCGACGAGGGAAAACGGAATCTTCCGCCTCGTACACTTCTCCCATTCCGCCCTTCGCAAGACGGCCGACCAAGCGATAACGGGAGATAGTGGTCCCGATCAAGACGGCCTCCGAAACCTGTGGGATTAGGCGGATCATATACGCTCTGCCCTCCCTTAGCAATAGGCGCAAAGGGCAGCCCGAAAGATGAATCCGCACTCAGGAATGGAGGCCGGAACGCTTCTCCGCCCCCCTGAAATCAGGGAGTCCGGAGGATCTCTTCGAAGAAATCCAGGACTTCGGGACGGTCCGACTGGCCGAGCCAGAACATGGCGGCCTTGCGCACCGCCGGAGTCCGGTTCGTGCGAGCGACGTGGATCAGCAGAGGAATCCCCTCTTCGGGTGGAAGCTGCGACAATCCGAAGACCGCTCCCTTCCTCACCTCGACATCGGGATCGGACTCCACGGCCCCGGTGAGCGCCTCCGAAGCACGGCGGCCCGCCTTTTGGCCGAGCCAGAACAGGGCAGTCTTGCGGATCTCGGGGGATTCCGATGCCCGAGCCAGCTCGATGAGCAGGCCCGTCGATGGGTCGTCCGATCCGAGGGAAATCGCAAAGACCGCCTGCTTGCGAACCGCCCGGCTCGGGTCGTCGGTGACGGCTTCGCGCAGCCGGGGCAGGCTCTCGGGCTGATACAGCGTACCCATCCAGAAGACGGTCTGCTTGCGCACATGCTCGGGATATCGCTCGGCATCGAGATATCCGTCGAGCTGGGCAAAGGTCCCGCTTGCGGCATGGAATGCGATGGCCGCCACGGCGCCGTCGACCAGTCTTCGACTGACACTGGCCGCATCGGAATTGGACGCAACGAAGGTGTCGAGGTAGGAGAGGCTCTCCACGGGGTCCACGCCGCCCAGCCAGAGCACCGTCCCGCCTCCGCCATCGATCCGGCAGTCCGAAGAAAAGAAGCGCAGGCGTTCGACGCGACCGTTCGAGGCCCGGAGAAAGACCAGGAGTTCTCCACCGACCCGGGGAGTGGCTGCCGGGCTCTGCTCGACGAACTCGGACGCTCCCGTGACGCCGCTTTCCAGGCGGCATGCACTCCGGCTCCGCTGATCGCAGCAGCAGTTTCCTCCGCTCTCGATCATCGGAACGCTATAGGCCAGCCAGGCGGGGCCGGGCCGGGCCCCGAGTTCTGCTGGAATCCAATCCCGCAGCGACCCCTCAGGCCGAAGTTGTTCGATTCGGGCATTGACGATGTCTGGTACACCTGCCAGGAGCCAGGAGGACGCCATCAGCAGCACCGCCACCATCGGCAGAAGAGTCCGGAACCGTGGAGTTCTCATCGTCGGTTTCCCTTCAGTTCTGCAGCAATTCGAGCAGATAGTCCTTCGCCGCCGGCGAACCGAGCAGCGAAAGCTTCTGTACGAGAATCTTCTTCATTTCCGGGTCCGTCTCACGACGAGCCAGGGTCACCAGTGCATCGGCGTTGCCCTGGACGAACAGCGCCTGGGCCACGGCCTTTCTGATCTCCAGACCGGAATCCGGGCTGGAATAGATCTCGACCAGATCTTGCGCCGTCGACGCGCCGAGCAATCCGAGAAAGTGGATGGCCTGCAGACGCAATTCGGGGGCGGCCTCCTGCAGTGCGAGCTCGTGGATCTCCGCCCGGGCACCGGCGAGGAACAGCGCTTTGAGGATCGCCCGCTTGACCGCAGGGTCCTTCTCCTGTGCGTACAGCGCCTTCAAATCGGTGACATCACCGACCAGTCCGAGCTTCTCGATGGCCTCCTGCCGCAGTGCCGGATCGGTCTCGTGGAAGGCCAGATCCTTCAAGGAGGCCCGATCCCCGGCGATGAACAGACCGTTCAGGATGGAGCCGCGGATCTTCGGATCGGTCTTCTTGGCATAGAGTTCCTTCAGCTGGGCAGTGGCTCCAAGCGCACCGAGTTCCTGAATCGCGGCTTCAATCAGCTCCGGATCGCTCTCTCCCTCCGCCGCATGGAGCAGGAAGGAGCGCTCCCCCGAGATCATGAAGCTCTTCAGGATTTCCTTCTTCACGGCGTTCTTCGACGTCGAGGAGTAGATCTTCTCCAGGACTCCCCTGCTTTCCCTGTCTCCGACGACGCCCAGCGCACGGATGGCGCCCCTCTGTGTATCGGGCTCGGCTTCATCCCGGGCCAGCGCCTCGATGATCTTCCTCGCCTCCGGCTGGGAACCGGCCTGGGCCAGCAGAAACAGCGCTTTCTCTCTCAAGCGTCGATTGTCTTTTGACTGCGCGAGCTGCTCCAGGGCGGGCAGAGCTCGTTCCGGGGCGCTCTGAAGGAGTCCCTGCAGGGCCAGGATCTTGAGCTCGTCATTGGGCTCGTCGCCAGGCGAAACGGACTGTCCCGATCGCTGGCGAATTTCTACTTCGAGGGCGCCGGCATCGGTCTTCCAGGAGCTGTTCGGAAAGAGTTGGCGCAGCTCCTGGAGTCCCTCGAGTGCGGCGGCAGGATCCCCGGATTTGTTGAGAGCGTAAGACTTCCAATACAGGGCGGCATCCGCGCGCTCCCCCTTCAATTCGACGATCTGATCGAACAGCTGGATGGAATCCTGCCAACGGCTGTCATCCAGCGCCTGGCTTCCCGCCTGATAGAGGCGCTCCTCTTCCGACTGCTGAGTCGCGGCCGTAAGGAAGGAGCCGCACAGTGCCGTGACGATGAGGAGGGTCGTGATCGATTTCCACATGGCATTCATTCCTTCTATGATTTGTCCTGGCCGGATCCGGACGGGGGCGTCTTGCCGCCTCTTTCCAGTTGCCGGCGCACGAGTTGCAGGGTGAGCAGCAGGTCGCGGGTGTCGAGTCGGGCCAGAAGCAGATGAAAGTCACCGGCATTGAGTCCGGCCGGGGCATGGGCGACCTGGAGGAGCGTCCGCTCGAGACTCTCGAGTGTCTGCTCGATGAAGGGAGATCCGCTCTGCCGGGCAGCCCGGCGGTAGAGGCGGTTGAGGCTGACGAGTTGACGGGCTTCCTCCTGGAGGCCCCGGCGGGCCCCGGCGGTGTCGTCATCGGAGTGGGTCAGCTCCAGCAGAAGCCGCTGACTGCGCGCCAGGTGCTCCTCGAGCACGAGGGCGAGCATTCGTTGTGCCGCCGGGTCCGGAGTGGATCCCCCGATGCGGCTGTCCGGTGCCCAGTAGATCCCGGCCAGGAACGCTCCGACAATGACGACGGCCAGGCAGGCGGCCGCCGCCATGGCCTGCTTCCAACCGCCGAACCTGCGGGTCACCCGGACCGTCGGGGCCGGTGCGGGATCGAGGGCCCGCCAGAGCTCGTCGGTCCAGCCCGGTCGGGGTTCCGGGACGGGGATCTCGGGTAGCTTCCCCAGAAAGTCTTCGATTCGACGAAAAGCTGCCGCGCACTCGTCGCACCGGCTCAGGTGGCGGCGGATTTCCTCCACCGGGGCATCGCCATAGAAATGCAGGACCAGTTCCTCTTCGCTTGGATGCCTCATCTTCCACCTCTCAAAGGTTCGAGCTCCTGCCGCAGCTTTCGGACCGCCCGGAAGACGGCGTGCTTCGCCGACATTTCGCTGGAATCCAGGACTGCGGCGATCTCCCGGATGGAAAAGCCCTGACAGTGTCGCAGCACGAAGGCCGTTCGCTCGACGTCGGAGAGTAGGTCCATGGCCTCGCGGATCCTCGAACCGATTTCGCCTCCCGCCAAGAGTGTCTCCTGTGAGGCCGGGGCGCTGAGACGAGGTGCGGTTTCCAGGTCCGTCTCCGCCGACCGCCGAGATCGTCGTCGCAGCAGGTCCATGGCAGCGTTGGAGGCGATGCGGTACAGCCACGTGCGAATCTGAGATCTTCCGTCGAAGCGGTGGTGCCACCGGTAGGCTCGCATGAACGTTTCCTGGACCACTTCCTCGGCATCGGCTTGATTTCCCGTCAGTCGAAAAGCCAGTCGAAAGAGGTCCCGGGCGTTTTCGTCCACCACATCCCGGAACGTCTCTCGCGTCAGCATCAGTGGCTGCACCGTCAGGCTCATTACTTCGGACATTCGCCGTATTAGACGCATCCCGCTTCCCTGCGGTTAGCCGACTTACATCCGGCGACCTTCATCTGCTAGCTTGGAGGCATGCTGACACAACGGAAGCTTGGACGACAGGGGCTCGAAGTCTCGGCGCTGGGACTGGGCTGTATGGGGATGAGCCAGTCCTACGGCCCGGCCGACGAGCAGGAATCGATTGCCACCATCCACCGGGCCATCGAACTGGGCATCACGTTCTTCGACACCGCAGAGGCCTATGGTCCGTTCCGAAACGAGGAACTGCTGGGGCGTGCCTTCCGTGGACGTCGCGAGCAGGTCATCATTGCGACGAAATTCGGGTTTCGTTTCGTAGACGGCAGTCTCGCCGGAACGGACAGCCGCCCGGAGCACGTCAAGGAAGTGGCCGAGGCCTGTCTGCGCCGGCTTGCGACCGACCATATCGATCTCTTCTATCAGCACCGGGTCGATCCGCAGGTGCCGATGGAGGATGTGGCGGGCGCCGTGGCCGATCTGGTGGACGCGGGAAAGGTCCGCTTTTTCGGGCTCTCGGAGGCGGGCGCGGAGAATATCCGCCGGGCTCACGCGGTTCATCCCGTTTCGGCCCTGCAGAGCGAGTATTCCCTTTGGGAACGCAATCTCGAACCGAGGATCATTCCCCTCCTGCGGGAACTCGGAATCGGTCTGGTTCCCTTCTCTCCCCTGGGCCGGGGTTTCCTGAGCGGAACGGCCCGTCGGGCCGAGGAATACCCGCCGGCCGATTTCCGTCGCGGGGATCCTCGGTTCCAGGGCCCGAACTTCGACCGCAACATGCGGGCCACCGAGATCGTCCGCGACATGGCGGCCCGCAAAGCAGCCACTCCGAGCCAGATCGCATTGGCCTGGCTGCTCCATAAGGGGGACGATGTCGTGCCCATTCCGGGCACCAAGCGAGTTCGCTACCTGGAGGAAAACGCCGCGGCCGCCGCCCTCGCCCTGGATCCGGGCGAGATCGATGAACTCGACGCGGCCCTTCCGCCGGATGCGATCTCCGGCCCCCGCTACAACCAACACCTGATGTCGATGGTCGACCGGTAGCTGCTCGGCCGCCGAGGTGCTCGACCTCTTCGACGATCGCCGGCGATGCCATGCATTCCAGTCCCTGGCCGCGAGCCTGGTCTGGCAGCCCTCAACCCTCCTGGCGGGCGGGACGGAAGCTGAGCTATTCCTGGCGCAGAGCGACCACCGGGTCGATCCTGGTCGCACGGAGGCCGGGCAATGCGCAGGCGGCCAGGGCCACGACCGCCAGCACCAGAACGCCCTCGAGCAGGACGACTGGATCCAGCGGCCGGACTCCATAGAGCAGGCTCGACACATAGCGCTGCAATGCCAGTGCCCCACCCAGGCCGATCAGAAAGCCGATCCCGAGGATCCAGATCCCCTGCTTGAAGATCAGCTTGAAGATCGTCTCCGTGCTGCTTCCCAGGGCCATGCGGATACCGATTTCCCTCGTTCGCTGGGCCACCGTGTAGGCGAGCACTCCGTAAATCCCCACCGCAGCAAGGAGCAGGGCGGCAATACCGAATCCGATGGACAACAGCACGGGAGATCTCCTGCTGACGAGGGATTCGTCGATACGTTCGTTCATCGTCTGAACGTCGAACAGCGGCAGCTCTCCGTCGAGCTCGCTGACGACACGGCGCAGTGCAGGAGTCAGCCCCTGGGGCTCCACGCTGGCCCGAACCGCGAAGGTCAGTCGGGAGCGCGGATCCTGCGTATAGGGGAAGAAGTACGCCCCCACCCGCTCATCCGGATCGACCAGGGCTCTCAGCTTGACGCTCCCGACGACGCCGACGACCGTGAAGTAGACCGTCTTTTCGTCGGGTTGGGTGAGGTCTTGCGGATTGTTGGGCCGCCACATCCTCTGGCCGATGGGATCCTCGTTCGGCCAGAATTTGCGCGCCAGACGCTGATCGACGATGATCACTCGCTGCGACTCTGCAGTGTCCCGTTCGTCGAAGAATCGGCCCGCGATCAGCGGGATTCTCAGGGCCTCGAAATAACCTGGCGTGACGGTGATGGAATTGGGCGAGACCAGTGATTCACCGGGCTTCATGGAGTAGCCTTCGGCCAGGATGACGCTGTCGCTGAAGCTGTGCCCGAAGGGCAGACTGCTGGTCGCGCCGGCGGAGACGACACCGGGAAGTGCCCGGATCCGTTCGAGAGCCCGTGTGGTGAAGGTCCGTCGGGACTCGGGATCCCCGTAGCGAATCGACGGCATGGCAACGGTCCCCGTGACGACCCGCTCGGCCACGAAGCCCGGGTCGACGGACAGCACGTTGCGGAAGCTCGCCAGCAGCAACCCGGCGGCCACCAGCAGGACGAAGGCGAAGGCCACCTGGACGACGACCAGGCCGTTGCGCACGAACCGGGCGCGTCGCCCGGCGGTGGTGGTCCGCAGATCCTGGTGGAAGACCGCGTTCAGGTCGAGGTTCAGGGCCTGTGCGACCGGGATCAGACCGATCAGGATCCCGACGACGAGGGAGAGACCGACGATGAACAGAAGGACCGTCGGGTTCATGCCGATCTCGGCGCTTCTGGGAAACTGATCGAGTCCCAGGGCGTTCAAGGCCCGGAGTCCGCCATACCCCAGCAGGATTCCCACGCCGCCGCCGGACAGCGTGAGCACGACCCCTTCAGTCACCAGCTGCCGGGCGATGCGCAGCCTGGGAGCCCCCAGCGCCAGCCGCGTCGCCAGCTCCCGGCTCCGGAAGCTCGACCGCGTCATGACCAGGTTGGCGATGTTGACCGCTCCGATCAGGAGCACGAAGAGGACTGCACCCCACAGGAGGTACAGCGTCCGCTTGACCCCACGCACCACCTCATCGTGCAGCCACACCACGTTGGTGTGAAAGCCCGCGTTGGTCAGGATCTCCCGGAAGGAAGGAAAAGCGTCGAGATTGGCCGCATTGATGGCGTCGATCTGGGCCTGAGCCTGCTCGATGGTGGCGCCCGGCTTGAGGCGTGCAATCATCTCCCAGTTGTTGCTATGACGAGCATCGTCGGACTTCTGCTCGTTGGTGAAGGCGAGGGGCCGCCACAACTGGATCCCGGGGTCGAGAAACAAAAAGCTCGCAGGCATGACACCCACGATTGTGTAAGGATTCCCGTAGATCCGCACGTCCCGGCCCAGCACGTTCCGGTCGCCGCCGTACAGCTGTTGCCAGAGGCCGTAGCTCAGTACGACCTTGCCCTCATTGCCGAGTTCGCCTTCGTCCTCGCTGAAGATGCGGCCGAGTTGCGGCTGGATGCCGAGCAGCCGAAAAAAGGATGGGGTCACTCCCATTGCCTGGATCTGCTGAACGGATCCCTTGTCGCCGATGGTGAGGTTCTGGTCCTGAAACAGAGCCTGCTCCTCGAAGACGGTGGTGTCGCGAAGACGGTCGTAATAGTCCGGGACCCCGTTCTCACTTCGCTCCACACCAGCATTGGGATAGCTGTTGTAGATCATGACGATGCGATCCGATTCCGGCAGGGGAAGCGGTTTGAACACGACCGAGTCGATGACGCTGAAGATGGCCGTGTTGGCGGCAATACAGACGGCCAGCGTGGCAACGGCCGTAATGGTGAAGCCCTTGTCATTCCACAGGAGCCTGACAGCGAACCGGATGTCTTGCAGAAACTCATCCATCGCGCGCGGAACCCTCCCTTCGATTCTGCCTCGTGTCCAATAACGCACAAACCCTTCCGAAGGTTCAAGCGCGACAGGCCGAGGGGCAAAGACCAGGCCCGGGACGATTCCCCCTCGGGGCCGCCTGGCCCGTCATGGAGTGACACGAAAGTCATCGCCACAGGGCCGTCCGGCCCTCAACAGCGGGGAGCAGATCGGAGGGTTTCGGACGCTCAGTCGGAGGGGGCCCCCGCCTTTCTCGCACGCAGTCGATTCAACGCACGCTGAGCGTTGACCAGCAGCCCATTTCGCGTCGAATAGGTTTCGTTCGCCTTGGCCCAGCTGACGCAATTGAACTGCTCGCAGAGCTCCGGAAAGTCGGGTCCCCCGTACACCCGGCAGCGGTGGACCGGACCGTCGGGACTCTCGGTCACCTCGAGATTTCGGCAGAATCCCAGGTCGACCGTTGCGTCATGTTTCTTCTCGCAGCAGTCAGGATTTCCCGCCGTGGGAGGTGGAAGGAGAGCGTAGCCGATCTGCCGCAGAAAGCGCCGATAGCGCGGCGTCGTGTCCCGCAGACGGAAGGTGACCCGACAGCAGGAGCCACAGATTCTGCAGAGGTCCGGGCTGATGTCGCGTTCGTGGATATCCAGCGTCATGGCACCACTCCGTACGAAGGATCCAGGGCCGCCAAGGGCCCGCCGAGAATATAGCAGTGGGCCGCCCGGTTGGCAACGCGGAGGATTCGAGGCGCCGGGGCGTCGATCGGCCCGTCCGCCATATTTTCACTTGACACAATTTGCGCCATGGTATTACAGTGCGTGGAAACCTTCCATGAAAGAAGTCCGCAGCCTCTCCGATTTCTCTGGCTTCACCTGAGCCTGAGCGCTCCGTCGGCGGTCCGTCGTCGGCACTTCCTGCCGAACCATCACAACGTTCCATCCACATCTGCGTGGATTTGAGAATTCGGGGCCTCATGTTTCGCAAAACGATACTCTTGGTATGCGCGATCGTCTGTCTGGGTCTGCTCATCCCCCGACAGGCCTTCGCCCAGGGGTGAATAATCACCCGCAATACCGCGCCCGTGCTTGGCGCGCAAATCAGCCCTTACCTGAAGAAAGGTGAATTCCAGGTGAGTGCCAGCTATCGGCACTTCACCGCCGATCACCAGTATCGAGGCGGCTCCGGATTGAACGAATCCGTCACCCGTCTGGGTACCCAGGTGATCAGTAAGATGCGCTTCGTGTCGTTCGATGCTGTGTATGCGGTCAACGAGCAACTCAATCTGACCTTGGACATTCCCTTCGTAGCCTATGGCAGCTCGAGCCGTGCCCTGCCCGCCTCGGTTGCCGGAAGCCCCCGTTTCGTGCAAACCGCTACGGGTTTCGGGGATATCACCGCGGGCGGCCGCTATTGGCTGATGGACTGTGCGACTCATTCCCGCGAGAACATCGGCATCGGTGTCGCCCTCAAGATGCCGACCGGCAACAGCGCGGTTACGGATCTCTTTCCCAATGCCCTGGGACAGGACATCCGGCTCCGCGTCGTGGACCAGTCGATCCAGCCCGGGGACGGAGGTTGGGGCTTTCTGGTGACGCTGGAGGCCTTCAAGAGTCTCGGGGACTTCACTCTCTTCGGAAGTGGAGCTTATCTGTTCAACCCCAGGGGCCAGAACGACACCCTTTCGGCTCCGGCATTCCTGAATCCCGCGGGCCCGGAGGCGGTCCCCGCCGACTTCCGCTACAACACAGTGGGTGATTCCTATATCGCTCGCGTCGGTCTCGGCTATCCACTGGCCGCGCTCAGAGGAGTTTCGCTCTCGGTCGCCGGTCGCATCGAGGGGGTTCCGGCAACGGACATCTTGGGTCAGACCATCGGTTTCCGGCGGCCGGGATACTTCGTGTCCGTGGAGCCTGGTGTGATTTACAGCACGCAGAAGGCGACCTTCTCACTCAGCGTGCCCCTGCGCGTCTACCAGTACGTCCAGGACTCCCTGGGCGCTCCGAGGGATTCCACCTTTGCGGATCATCTGTTGCTGGCAAGTGCCAGCTATCGATTTGGAGGAGATTGAGAACAAACCGGGGGGCGGGGAGAATTCTCTCCCCCTTCACCGATGTGGGAGATGCAAACCAACGTGAACACCGATTCGGACCAGAAACCTGTGGACGAGTGGGACGCCGGCCAAACCGGCTGCGGCGAACTGCTGATGCGACTCAACCCGCGCCTGCGGGCCCTCGAACCGGGCAGCGTGCTCCGGGTGATCGCCCGTGACGCGGGTGCTCCCGAGGATCTGCCTGCCTGGTGCCGGCTGACCGGTCACCAACTCGTCTACGCCAAACACCCGGAATATTGGATTCGAAAGAAGGAGTCCTGAAGATGCCTGGAAAATTCTGTGTCAGCCTGACCTGTGCGAAAGACAACTCGGACAAGGCGACCGTCGCCTTCGTGGTGGCCAATGCGGCCGCGGGTTCGGACAAGGATACCCTCGTGTTTCTGAGCGTCGAAGGCGTGCGCCTGTCCCAGAAGGGTTATGCCGACAACATCCGCGAAGAGGGATTCGCCCCCCTCAAGGAGCTGATGGAGAGCTTCGTCAACGCGGGAGGCAAGATCTACGTCTGCTCGCCCTGCTTCGCCAAGCGCAAGCTCGATGACCGGAATCTGATCCCGGGGGCGGCCATCGTCGGCGGCGCCAAACTGGTCGAGTTCCTCAGCGACGGCAGTCCCTGCATCAGCTATTGAGGAGAGCTCGAATGAGCCACGAAGAACCGGTCCTGGAACCCGTGGAACGCCATCCCTACGAGCCGGATTCCGGTTTCGACGGCGGCGATCTGAATTGTGGCAACGGGTTACTCCTGTTGATCCGCAGGCACATCGATCCTCTCGAGCCGGGTCAGTTGCTGGAGATCCGCTCCACCGAGATCTCCGTCGACGAGGATCTGCCGGCCTGGTGCCGCATGACTCGAAACGAGCTCGTGTCCTGGACCCGGCAGGGCTCTCAGCGCAGCTTCCTGGTCAGCAAGGGGCCCTTCCACCGCGATTCGGCGGCCAGAGAAGTGTCTCGCTCACCAGTCCCCTCGAGGATCTCCGTTGGCACGCCCACCGGTAGGGACGGCGCGCTCCCGGCGCGGGAACTTCCCGGCCCGTCGCCTGTCCCCTCGATCCCGCCGCTGTCCGTGATGGGAATCGGGAGCTGGCCGCGACCCCGCTGGATGGCCCAGGCCATCCACGAACACCTGGAGAACCGGCTGTCGGAGGAAGAGTTCCAGGCCACCGCGGACGATGCCGTCCGTCTGGCGCTGCAGGCCCAGCTGCGGGCCGGGGTCGACGTCGTCACCGACGGCGAGCAGCGCCGAGACAGCTACTCCAGCTTCGTCGGTGGGATCCTGGACAACTGCCAGCTGATCCCATTGACCGATCTTTTGCCCCTGGTGGACGACCCGGACCACTTCGCGGAAGAGCTGCGATCCCTCGATGTCCCGGCCGAGGAGGTCCGGCACCCGGCGGTCTTCGGCCCGCTTGGACGGAGTCGGCCTCTGGCCTGCCACGAACTGGCATTCGTTCGCACACAGACCGATCGTCCGGTGAAGGTTGCACTGCCCGGTCCCTATACTCTGGCCCGGACGATGTGGATGGAATGCATTTCCGATCGCGCCTACCGCTCCCGGGAGCACCTGGCGGAAGATCTCGTGCGGGTCTTGCGCGAGGAAGCCCATCACCTGCTGGCGGACGGAGCGGCCCTGGTCCAGTTCGACGAGCCGGTGCTGAGCGAAGCCGTCTTCACCGGACCGAAGAACAAGCGCAGCTTCATGTGCGGTGCCCTCGGCGAAAAGGGTGAAGCCGCGGAGGAACTGGCCTTCGCCTCGGCCCTGATCCGGGAAGTCGTGGCCGGCCTGCCCCGGCAGCGGGTCGCGGTCCACATTTGTCGGGGAAACTGGTCGGCCGACGAGTCCGCCATGCTCAGCGGGGACTATCGACCGCTGCTTCCCTATTTGTCTTCGGCACCCGTGGGCACGCTTTTCCTGGAGCTCTCCACACCCCGGGCGGGGGAGCTGGAAGTGTTGTCGGAACTGGCCGGAGGCTTTCGGTTCGGCATTGGCGTCGTCAACCAAAAGAGCTCCCGGGTGGAAACGGTCGAGGAGGTTCTGGTGCGTGCCGAAAAGGCCCTGCGGCTCTTCGGCGAGGACAACGTCCTGTTGGCTCCCGACTGTGGATTTGCCACCTACGCCGACAACCCGGTCAGCTCGGCGCGCGTGGCGGAAGCCAAGCTTGCCGCCATCGTCTCGGCCGCGCGTCGTCTGCGCTCCGGGAGCGCCGACTAGCGCCACCTTCGGTCAGGGCCCCGCTCGCTGGCCGGTCACGCTCGGTGACCGGCCAGCAGAAGGGAGGTGTTCTGCGACTCGGAATCGACTCGGTCCCGCCGGTCAGTCGAGACTCCCGATGTAGAAGGGATACTTGCTCATCTCACTGGCATAGAAGCTCTTGTCCAGTCCCACCTGCGTCACTTCGACGTCGAAGTAGAGAAAGTAATGACCGAACTTGGCGTTCAAACCCCAATAGCTGTCATTCAGGAGATCGTCCATTCCCAGGTTCAGGTCGTTGAATCGATAGCTGGCCCACTTCCCCGCCGGATCCGTCTGGGTGGGGATGTCCGACGGATTGAGGTGGACGGTCCAACGGCCCCCGGCGTCCCAGTCGGCATGGACTCTCAGACTGAACTTGAACTGATAGCGCCAATCGGTCGGTGCATTCTTCACTTCCGCCTTGACGCCGAGGATCATGCCCCGGACCGAGCTCAGTCCGTTCAGAAGCCCGGATTCGGCCCGAACCAAGGGCTGGTAGGCAGGAATCGTCAACTCGAGCTGCGGATTGGCGGTATAGAGGCTGAGGTAGGCTCCCCGGGTCACCGAGACGTCGTTGCCTCCGACGGCCGACAAGAACGGCTGAGCGAAGCGGGCCGTCACGGGGATCTCGTAGCTGTTGTAGGGGGAGAAGGAGAACTCGGCCGGATTGTACACCGACTCGTAGTCCGCGCCGGTGATTGAAACGGTGGCCTGGTAACCGCTCGCAGGACTGATCGTTGCGGCGCTGACCGCCTCGATTCCGCTCCCTCCGAGCGTCCAGGACGTGGCGTAGAGTTCCTCCGCGTCCCAGGTTACCTTGGCGACGGACGTCTTGGTCGTGTTGGGCGTCAGTTCGAGCCGGTGCGGCTCGAGGACCACCTGGCCGCCGTCGACGAGCTGTTCCGCCAGGCAGCCCAGGTTGCCGAAATACAGCCAGGCAGCCGTCAATGCGAGAAAGGTGACGGCAACGATCGATTTCAATTGTCGCTTGATGCTGGGTTGATTGCTCTTGGACATATGCATGCTCCCTCGGATTCGATCGGTCGCTCAGAAAACGGACAAGCCCTGGCGCGCCACCAGGCCCGTCCCCTCCCCGCTGGGCAGAGAAGCGACAGACGTGACGAAGGCCTGAAAGGCGGGCAGGATATTGGCCGACGGCTGGCTGAAGGCCACCCCGCTCAGCTGCAGTTCGATGGTCGTCGTGCCGGCCTCGATTTCAGGCGCGACACCATCATCGATGCGGGTGTAGGAGACGGCCCAGTTGCCGTCGGCGAGGCGCTCCACGATCACCCTTGCTTCCGGATCGTCCACATCGTCCCCGACGGCCAGGTCGAGTCTCGCGGCGGCGACCGCATCGACCAGGACGTCGAGACTCTGGGTCGCGTCTCCAGAGGAGGTCCAGCCGCCCACCTTCCGACCTCGGGTCAACCCGCCGAAGCTGGTGTTGATATTGAGCAGGGTCGCCCTCCACTCCTGCACGACGAGCTGCATCTCCGCTTTCTCCATGTGGAAGCGTAGCCCGAACGTCGCCGCCCCGCTCGACCCCAGACGAGAGAGGGTCATGTAGGGGGAGAAGGGACTGGCCATCCACAGCGGATTGCTCGCCGTTGAGGAGCTCAGCACGCGGATCGAGCCCGGGCGAGCAGCGGGCGGGACGCCGCAGAGGAGGTCCGCACCCTGAAGCCTGCCCGGAACCTCGATCGCTTCTCCCTCGTACGACTCGAAGGCGACGGCGGCATCAGCCGGAAACCCGCTTCCGCGAAGGGAGAGCATCTCTCCGGGACGCAGCAGCGGCGGCCGGGTCGAAGTCAGGCGCGGGGCCCCGGCGGAAGCGGCTACAAAGCTCTGGCGCTGGGTGGAAACATGCCGGATGCGGGCGCTCGTATCCTCTTCTTTACCGGGTGCCGAAAAAGAGGTCGTCGTAATCGTCGACTGCCCCGCAGACGCCGGTGCCCGAATCATGCCGTCGCGCAGGAGCAGATCGAAGCCGAGCGTGACCTGTCGATTCCAGGTCATCGGCTTAAGAGAGTTGGGCCCCAGTTTCAGCTTGAATCCCCCGGAGGTGCTGCCGCTCAGCGTGCCGGAGGCGATGATGCTTCCCGGCGCCGCCGCCGTGCCCGCCCCGATCATGTCGAAGCTGTTCTTCCCCGTCCCACTCAGAACGATCTTCACGACCCCTCCGCCGACGGGTGTGGAGCCGTACTGCAACCGATAGAATCCGTAGCCGATCTCACCCTTGGGCGTCAGATCCCCGGCATCGAAGCCGCAGCTCGGGCAGGAGATCTCGAGCTCGTCCAGCCCCAGATCCGGACCCGGCTGTTCGAGCTGCCAGCGCACGAGCGGCGCCGTCCCGGTGAGATTCTCCGCGAAGGAAAGGACCGACGTCGGCGCGAAGCCGTGCACCGGCGAGAGCGTGGGCATGGAGGTCGTCAGCGTATCGACCTGGCGCAGGGTCAGGACGATGATTGGATCATCGCCGGTCACCGTCACCCATCCTTCGAATTCCGTAATCCCGCTGACCTCCCGGAAAAGCTCGTCGATGAACTGGGAACTGTGCGAGGCGGCGGCAAAAGTTATGTCTTTCTGGGCCGTTAGACTCCCGGTCTTGGTGTAGAGACTGAAGCGCACGTCCGTCTCGTCCGATCCCGGGTTGGCGATGGCGAAGCCGGTTCTGGCGCTCCCCAGCGTATCGGCTACGAGATTCACGGTCTCGAGAGCGGACGCGTCGTTCACCCCCACTTCGGTCACCGGAACCCCCGACGAATTGAGGATCTGGAAGACGACGGCGCCCGCGATGTGACCGTCGGCCGTGAATTGGGCCCAACCCGCTTTCACGGCACCCTCCCCGCTGGTGAGGATCCTCTTGACCGCCCTGGGTGCAAGCGTGTAGTCGAAGGAGCTCGCCCTCTGACTCCCGATCTTCAGCGTCATGGGAGACCCGTTGGAGGAGACGAACTCGAGTGTCCCGCTCACCGCCTGATCTCGGTTATTGAACAGGAGCACCGCCGTCCGTATCGTCAGACCTGAGCCGGCACCGTCGGCAATGTGTGGGAAGTAGAGCTGGTTGCTGAGAAGGACTTCCCCCGGGTCCGGGATCATCGGGACCGAAGTGAGGATGCTGCCCACCGATCGGAGTGTGGTCCCTCCAAAGGGCCGATCGGCCGTGATCCTCAGGCTGCCTTCGAACTCCTGGATTCCCCCCACATCCCTGAAGAGCTCGGTGAGGTACCGGGCCAGGTGCCCGTGCGGAGCCAGCTGAAGCGCCTTCGTGCGGACGACGGCGCCGGCCGAATTGATCAGGTCGACCTGCAGCTCGAGAGCCGCCGCCGCATCCGGGTTGATCAGCGCGATGCCGGTGTCGGCCGCTCCCATCGAATCCGCGAAGAGGGTAAACCCCTCGTTGAGCATCGCTTCGGAAACCCCCACGTCCGTGAACACGTGTCCTGCCAGGTCGCGCACCGAGAAGCTGGAGGTTCCACTCACCGGCTGATCCGTCCTCAACGCGGCCCATCCAACCTTCAATGCGCCCGTTCCGGAGGTGGCCAACCGGGTCGCCTTCCCCGCCCCGAGGCTGACGGGGAAGTTCGAGGCGCTGGTGGAACCGATCTTGACGGTCAAGGGAGCGCCGTTGTCGTCGTAGAAGCTGAGCGTTCCGGCGGACGCATAGGTCGAGTCGTTGACCAGAATGACCGTGGTCTGCATGAACCGCGATGTGCCGGGAACGGCGCCGTCGGCGATCTGGGCGAAAAGCAGCCTGCTGTCGCTGCTCGTCCCCGTGTAGCCCGCCGGTTTTTCCAGCCGGTCGATCGAAGCCGAAACCGGATCCATGGACGTAAGGAGATCGTGGATCGTCTCGGCCGAGAGGCCGGGCAACGCTCCCTGTGCTTGCAGCGATGCGGAAGCCCGGCGCAACCTGGGGCCCGGGCGGTTCCCGACGAGGAGCAGGGCGGTGAAGATCAGACAGAAGAAGAGCAGCCAGAGAAGCAGCCTGCGGTTTCGGAGAGGGCGGATCATGGATCGAGGCTCCTTTCGAATGGGTCGGACAGTGATGGCGGCGTCTCCCTCATCCCGGTCCCACCGGGGGACGAGCCGGAATCGGGAATGACCCTGAGGTAGGGCCGCTTTTCGGGATCGGGGTGATCCGACGAATAGAATCCAAAGAACGCGGCCGAATTGTTGCAGCCGACGGTGGGAGAGCGGAATGCCAGGCCGTGGTTCGCATGACGGCCGCTCTGCCAGTCCTGATAGATATCGGTGATGTCGTACTCCACCGTTCCGGGGTCGTTCGGAAAGACCATCCGGACCGGTCCGAAGACGGACGGGCCCAGCCGAGGCGAGTGATTGTAGGTCACGCTCATTTCGTCCCAGGACTGGTCGATCCGGTAGAAGTAGACCTCGATGGCGCAGTTGGAGCGGCAGTGATCGGTGTGGGGCACGTGCGTCACCCCCAGGAAGACGCGGCGCACTTGCCTGGGCAAGCCGGCGAGATCGAACTCGAGGTAGGCGATGCCGCTGGCGTGGTTGCAGTCGCTGGTCGGCTGTCCGATCACCACCGTCTCGCGGCCGAAATTGGCGTCCGGGTTGGTGCCGAAGGTGTAGGTGTCCTTTCCCCCGCCGGCGCCTCCCAGGTCGGTGCCGTCGTTGACTCCCGGCATCGGCCGCAGCGTGACCGACTCCTCGCCGGCCACGAGAAAGATCGAGCAAGCGATGAGGAGCACACCCGCACCCAGCACACGGCAGACGGCCGAAGGCCTCCCCTTCCGCGTCTCCCTGCGGTCCATTCCCAGGTTCCCGTCCCACACTGCCACGAGGACCAGCCTGCAGGGTCTCCCCTCGCCGGGCAAGCGTCAAACCGCGACAGGACGGGCCTGTCGCGATTTTGCGTGGAACCGGAATCCGCCGACGCAGGGCGACACGGACAGAAGACCAGCGGAACGATTACGGTCCATGTCCGGCCTCACTCGCGGGAGTTCAGAACGAACTCGCAGCCCTGCCACAGGGATCCCACGTCGGGCTCGTTGCCGTCCGGAGCCGCCGGAAATGTGGCCAACCGGCCCAGACAGCTCTTTTCTTCCTCGGACCAGGCATGATCGAGGAGCCCCTGGACGTACATCCTGTCGTGCAGGGAAATCACATCGTCGGAGATCCGGAACTCCAGGATTCGGAACGCGTTGTCCAGAAAATAGAAGAGGTAGCCGCCCTCGCTTGCGGAGAGGCGAAGCCGCACCAGGAGACGGTCCGGTCCGTGCGCCTCGAGCTTGTCGGTCAGAATCAGCGTTCCGTTGAGGAATGTGACGTCCGGGCGCGGGAACAGGGCGTACCGGTACTCCCGGCCGCCGGTGAATTCGGCGAAGGCTGTTCCGCCCTTTGCGGGGACTTCGGAGAAAGGGATCTTCAACGCGAACAGACAGGCATGGCCGAGCCCGTCTCCCGGATTGTTGATCCCGGCCAGGACGACTTCTTCGATGCCGTCTCCGTCCAGGTCGCGGAGCAGACAGTGGGACAGCCCCCCGGGGTGCCAGTACTCTTCGATCGTTTTGCCCGTGGCCGGATCGAGCAGGGCCACCTGGCAGGGGTACCAATAGCGGTGCAGGGCCACGGTCAGAAGATAGGAGCGCTCCCGGCCGCGCACCAGCCGCATGAAGTGGCCCGAGAAGTCGTCGTCGAAATCCCGGCCACCAAAGTCGATCGCCCGGCCCAGCGTGCGCTGCCAGCGCAGAGCGCCGTTGTCGTCGAAACAGTAGAGGATTCCGGGGCCGGGCGGCCCGGCAGCCGTCCGATAGTTGAAGAGAACCTCCTCGCGCCCATCCGCATCAATGTCGTCCACGAGAAACATGTCGAGCGGGCCGGTCCAGTCGTAGCGCGTGTCGGTCAGATAGTCGGGCAGTTCGAAAGTCCAAAGCGTCCGGCCGCTCCTGTCGAGAGCCAGGATGGTCTTGCCCTCCGGGCCGAGGATCGCCGTCTCCAGCTTCCCGGGTCCCGACCACCACCACCAGGCCAGCAGGGAGAGGATCGCCAGCCCCACAGCGCCGATGACCACGAGCGATCCAACCCTGGCTGTACGGGGGGGTGTCGCGGCATCCTGGGTCCAGGTCTTGTGCCAGCGATCCAATTCGTCCGCGTGGGCGATCGGCCTTCCCCCCGCCTCGCGGTGAACGGGCAGGCCGCCCTCTTTCTCCCAGCGTTGGGCCGTGCGCACACTGACGTCGAAATGGGCGGCAATCTCCTTCCACGTCCGGAGATGCCGGCGCTCCTCGTCCCCTGTCATGACCGACTCGATTGTCCCTCCTCCCAGCGAATTCTAGCGATGTGCACAGGCCGGGTCTACTTCGCCGGTCAGAAACCGGCGCCGACCCGGACGCGCCTCCGCACGTTCCCTCTCTTCTTGTCGGCGGAACTGCAAGCGAACGTGAGGGGGCCTCGAGCGATCGTCGCGACCCGCCCGGCAAGACCGCTCCAAAACCGGAAAGGGAAATTTCAGCTTGATCCGCCGGACGGGTTGCAGGAGGATGGCGGAGGGCCGATCGGCCACCAGAGCGGGAGGTAAGGCCTATGACGCGCATGTTCCTCGATCCCAAGCAACCCTTGTCCACCTGCACCGCCGAGAGCTGCGACGGCTGCCTGGTGGCCAGGGACGTCCAGTGCCACTTCCGCGCCCGCGATCTGGTGGCCTTCCTCTTCGCCGCCCTGCCCTGCTTCGTGGTCGGCGGAACGGGCATCTACCAAATCGGCAGCGGATGGCTGGGATTGTGGGTCTTCCTGATCTTCGGATACTTCGGGTTCGTCGAGATCCGCGTCATGTGCTCCCATTGTCCTCACTATGCCGAGCGTGGCCGCACCCTGCAATGCTGGGCCAATTACGGGGCGCCCCGGCTGTGGAAATTCCGTCCGGGCCCGATGTCCGGAGCCGAGAGAGCGATCTTCGAGAGTGGCATGTTCGTCGTCATGGCGTACCCGCTGCTCTTCCTCCTCGCCGGCTCCGAATGGTTCCTGCTCATTCTTTACGTTCTGACCTCCGGCAGCTTCTTCGTCACGCTGAATCGCTCTTTCTGCTCACGCTGCATGAACTTCGCCTGCTCGTTCAATGGCGTGGATTCCAAGACCCGCGCCGAGTTCTTCAAGCGGAACCCGACGATCGCTCGGGCCTGGAGACACGCCGTGAAATGAGGGTTGGCGCACTCTGACCGACCGGGGCCGGTGCGTAAAGAAGGCCTCGAGAGACCGCTCCCGGATCCGGAAGGCGCCCTACTGGGTCCGGCTGTCTTCGCTCGACTCGAAGAATTCACGGACGGCGGCAGCGTTTCCGTTGGCGTTTCGCCCCTGCACCCGATAGATACGCCCATACTGGCGCAGCCGGTCGGCGTCGAAACGGTGGTCCAGCTGACCTTGCCGGAACATCTCCTCATGCAGGCTCAGAAAGTGGTTCGAGGCTGCAACTTCCACCAGATCGAGCTTTCGGTCGAGGGTGAAGAGCAATTCCCCTCGATCGTCGGGCCCGGTGACATGCACTTCGATACGCCCGGGGCGGTCGTAGGCCAGGGAACGGACAAGGCAGGCCGCTCCGCCCGCCACGTCGGGATTGGCAAAGAGGAGATATTCTCGAGCGGCGGATCTCTCGAATCCGAAGGGGTCGTCGGGATCGAAGGCGGCGGCCTGAAGGTCGGCCGGCTCTATCAATGCGAGTCCCGCATGACCATTTCCCTCCAGTCCGGGATTGTTGAACCCGGCGAGCAGGATCTCGTCCTTACCGTCCTCGTCCAGATCCACCAACAGGGATGCCGTGATGTTCCCCGGGTGCCAGTACTGTCCGATCAGCCGGCCGTCTGCCGGGTCCAGCAGACTGATTTGAGCGGGAAAGAAGGTGCAGTGGCGGCTGGGGACGATCAGACCTCGCTGACCCTCGGACCTGACCAGGAACATGGGCGTTTCAGAGAAATAGCAGGGATAGAAGTGGCGCCCGTTCCAGGTGACTGGGGCGCCCGGGGCGAAGGTCCAGAGAGTACTCCCATCCGCCTCGACACATTCGATCTGTCCGCCCCGGTTCGAATTCGGCCGAATCAGTGACAGGATCGTCTCGACGGAGCCATCTCCATCGAAGTCTCCGAAGAGCGCGGGATACTCCTTCGGCTCGGCGCCCGGCCGCTCCGCGGGCAGCCAGGGCGGAGACTCTCGTTCCCAAATCGTCCCACCCCAGCGGTCGAGGGTGCGGATCCTCTTTCCGTCATGCAGCACCCGAACGGGGACTCCCAGAGTCCCGTCCCAGGATTGAGCCAGGAGCGCAACGATGACGAGCGCCGCCAGCAGCGCCGCAGAAGGGCCGAGCCAGGCACGCATCCGAGACTTCCGCGTCCGTTCGTCCGATTTCTCGGAAGTGGTCGTCCCGATCAACCACTGACGCAGCGCCTCCGGATCGGCAGCGACACCGGGCCGCGCGCCTCCCTTGATCCGCACAACCGGCAGCCCCTTTTCCTTTTCCCACAGCTGGGCTGCCCGCACCGACACACCGAGGAACGCGGAGATTGCCTTCCACCCGGTCAGCACCCCACTGACATTCTTCGGCTGTGCCCCGGAGTCGGGACTTCCCTGAAGGCCTGCCACGACTGCTTTCTTACATGAGAGCGCGACCCACGTCAATCGTGGTAGTCGGGAAACGCTGGGCGCTCGTAGTGCTTCGGCGGATTCTGATCCAGCTCCTCCAGCACGGCTTGCACCGCCCGTTCCAGCTGGGGATCCCGCCCCTGTCTCCAGGCTGCGGGATCGAACTCGACTTCGATGTCCGGAGGCACGCCCACATTCTCGACCTCCCAGTGGCCGTCCAGACCGTAGATGGCCGCATCCGGGGCAGTCACGAATCCTCCGTCCAGGAGTTGGGGAGCCGGAAACGAAGCCACCAGCCCGCCCCAGGTTCGCTTCCCCACGAGCGGCCCCACCTTCATCTTCCGGAAGTACCAGGGGAGTGCGTCCCCTCCCGATCCAGCCATCTCATTGATGATCATGGCCTTGGGGCCGTAGATCGCGCCCAGCGGAGTCGGGATGTCCCCACCCTCTCGGAAGTAAATCATGTTGAGAATCGGACGCGTCAGGTACTCCACGATGTAGTCGGCCAGCGCGCCCCCCTGGTTGAAGCGTTCGTCGATGACCGCGCCCTGCTTCTGGGTCTGGGAGAAGAAGTAGCGATTGAAGCTCTCATAGCCGGCGTTGGAGGTATTGGGAACGTACACGTAGGCCAGACGCCCCTGGCTCAGTTCGTCGACCCGCCGTCGGTTGCCTTCGATCCAGTCCCGATTCCGCAAACCCGACTCGCTCCGAACCGGAACCACGAGCACGTCCCGGGCGTCGCTGCCGTCCGCATTGGGCCCGACACGGATCAGGACCTGCTTGTCGGCTTTCCCTTCGAAGAAACTGAAGACGTTGTCGGCCGCCCGGACCTCTCGCCCGTCGACCGCCAGCAGAAACTCGCCCGCCTGGACGTTGACACCCGGCTGCGTCAGAGGGGCGGTCAGACCGGGGTTCCAGTTCTCACCATTGAAGATCTTGGCGAAGCGGTAGCGGCCCTCGGCCACTTCGTAATCACAGCCGAGCAGACCGCCCGGAATGAACTCCGGGTTGGGAATGTCCCCACCCCGGATGAACATGTGTCCCACCGTCAACTGGTTGAGCATTTCCGTGAACAGGTAATTCAGATCGTTCCGGTGCGCCACCGACGCCAGATAGGGGGCATATTCCTTCTCGGTGGCCGCCAGATCGAGCCCGTGCAGGTTGGGGTCGTAGAAAAAGTCCCGCTCGCCCCGCCAGACCTCGCGGTACATCTGATTCCATTCGGCAACCGGATCCACCTCGATCGAAATGGCGGACAACTTGAGGGCATGGGCGCCTTTCCCGCCGCCCCCGTCGGACAGGGCGGAGAGGGCCGCGATGAACCAGGACTGGGCCGGTCCCTGACCCTTCCGATAGAGCGCCGACTTGCCGTCGGCGGAGATCTCGAAGGCGGTCAGACCTTCGGTCACTTTGTCGACCTTGCGCTTCTTCAGATCGAACTTGTGGAGCTGTAGCCCTTCGGGGCCTCCCGAATCTCTCGGACCCGACGGCGGCACTTCCAGGAGGTAGACCTCCCCTTCCTGCCCGACCTGCAGACCGACGTAATTGAGCGATGGAACGGGCAAAGCCAGGATGCGCTGACCGATGCCCTCCAGATCGACCCGGATGGGCTCGACCTCCCCTTTGCCCTCCGTCTTCTCGGACTCGCTCTTCTCGGTCCCTTCAGATTTGGCGGGCGCCTTCGAGCCGTCCTCCGCCTTTGCCTCGGGCTCCTTCTTCTTGTCCGTCGGCTCCTTCTTGTCAGCCTTGGCGCCGTTCTCCTCATCGCTTTCCGGTGAGAGCGGCGAAGGGATGTCGTTGCGCAGGACGGCCGCGTAGACACTGCGGGACGACTGGAAGGGAAACGTGGACATCTCGGCGAAGCTGAAGGAGGGGCCCAGATTGGTGCTCCCCGTGAAGTACAGGTACTTGCCCCCCCGATCGAAGGCGACGTGGCGCGTGTCACTCATCCCGTCGGTCAACTGGGTGCTCTTTCCGTCTTCCAGCGAATAGAGGAAGACGGCCCGCAGCCGGTTGTCCAGCTGCCGAATGTACCCGATCCAGCGGCTGTCCGGCGACCAGACGGGATCCAGGACTTCATTGCGCAGGCCGATGGGATTCTTGTCCACGCGAACCGGGCTTCCCTCGTCCATGGTCAGGTACCAGAGCTCCAGCTTCTTGTTGGTGAAAGCAATCTTCTTGCTGTCGGGCGACCAGACCGGCGAGTAGTAGAAGGTCGGGGGCAGCGGGAACTTCCGGGCCGCTTCCCGACCCAGCTGATCCCGGACGTGAAGTGCGTACTCGCCGCTTTCGTCGCTGAAATAGGCGATCCACTTGCCGTCGGGGGACCATGCCGGGTCCCTTTCGTTCACGCCAGGGGTTTGGGTGATGTTCCGGGGGTCTCCCTTTTCCGCCGGAACGGTGACGATGTCTCCCCGCGCCCCGAAGACCGCCCGCACCCCCGTCGGCGAAACGCCGAAAGAGTAGATCCGGTCCGCCACCTTTTCCAGACGAGGCCGGACTCCGAGCAGGTCGGCGGCGACCCGAATGTCCACTTTTTCGGCCTTCTTCTCGGCCACGTCATAGAGGTGGATGGTGCCGAACTGTTCGTAGACGATCGCGGGGTGATTCGATCCGTCGCCCCCCCAGGCCCGGGCCGACTTGATGTCCATCCCCCCCTGATCGAGCAGCCGCGTCACCTGCTTCGAGTTCACGTCATAGGCAAACAGCGAGTAGGTGCCTTCTCGATCGGACACGAAGTAAACCGTGTCTCCAATCCACATGGGATAACGGTCGTTGGAGTTTTCCCGCGGAATCATCTCCACGGAAGAATCGCTCAGACGCGCAATCCAGATCTTGTCGGTCTGCCCGCCATGGTAGCGTTTCCACTCCGGCTGCCACTGCGCCAGAGGCTCATAGGCGATCCGGGAACCGTCGGGCGAATAGGCTCCCCGTTCTCCGCTCGGCAGAGGCAGCGCCTCGGGTGTCCCGCCCTCCAGACGGGCGACGAACAGCCGCGGATAGGGCCCGGTGCTGGCCCGCGACGACGCGAACAGAACCCCTCCATCCGGCGCCCAGCCCACGGCGGTGTCGGCGCCGGGATGGAAGGTCAAGCGCTGGGGAACACCCCCTTCGGCGGGCATCACGAAGACGTCGGTGCTCCCGTCGTATTGTCCCGTGAACGCGATCTTCTTTCCGTCCGGGGAGAAGACGGGTCCCGACTCCGCACCGGGTCCGGCCGTCAGACGAATGGCATCGCCTCCGGAACGGGCGACCCGCCACAGATCACCGGCATACTCGAAGACGATATCCGTGGCGTTGACAGTCGGCTTCTGGAACAGAGTGGTCGCCGGCGGAACGTCGGCAGCGGACACCCCGGTCGAGAGGCAGGCCGATACTACGATCGAAAGGAGTGGGAGACAGCAGAATCGTTTCATGCAGGCATCAACCTTTCTAGTGGACCCAGACTCGCCGTCCATCGCTTGCGAGACCAGGCAGGACCCGGTTTCGGCGATCACGGGGCGGACGACATCCCCGTCAAGAGGAGCACAGTCTAGCCAATTCGAGGGCTGCCGTACACGCCTGCCTGCGAATACAGTCTTGCTTCGGACCGTCGCGCCCTCACTCGAGCGCCTTCCGGATTCCGGCTTCCACCAGCGGCGCCATGACCGCGCGGCCTGCCGCCGACGGATGCACCCCGTCCGGGCTGAGCTTCTCGGGCAGGCCGCCGGCGTTATTCACCATCGCCGAATAGTAGTCCACGTAGACGTAGCCCTTCTCGGCTGCCCAGGTTTTGATCCACTGGTTCAGCTCGGCGATCCGGGGCGCCGGATTCTTCGAGCCGGGATGCCACCAGAAGCGGTCCGCCGGCAGAACCGAGCACAGCACAGCCCGAATGCCGTTGGCCTCGGCCAGTTCGGCCATCGACATCAGGTTGCCCTCCACCTGCTCGAGCGTCACGGGGCCGGTGTTCTCGGCGATGTCGTTGACCCCCGCGAGGATCACGACCGCCGTCGGCTGAAGGTCGATGACGTCCTGGCGGAAACGAAGGACCATCTGGGAGGAGGTCTGCCCGCTGATGCCGCGGTTGACGTACGGCTTGCCCGGAAACGAGTCCTCCAGGTTCCACCCCTCCGTGATCGAGTCGCCCATGAAGACGACGCGCTTCTCGCCCGGGGCGGGGGGCCCGAGCTTGCGGTCGGCCTCCCGAAAGTGTGCGAGGTCCGCAAAGTCCACGAGCAACTTGTGATCGAAATTCGCCCAGTAGTCGCCCTTCTGCCAGGAGGGCGCCGGGATCATCAGGGGCGACTCGTCCTGCGTCGGTGCACCTGCCGTCTCCTGCGCCAGGAGTCGGCCCGGGCCAAGGGGTGTGGCGAATGCAGCAGCCAGGAGGATATATCGCGTCAGCTTCATCCAATTCATGGCAGGTCTCCAGTCCTTTGCTTGGTCAGATTGGCGTGGCGTCAGCAGGTCGACTCCGGCTTGTGACTCGGGCAGATTGAGGGCCTGACCTGAGGGGCGCATGACTGCGTCCCGTCGAATCGCGCAGATCGGCCTCCTTTGCGGTCAGCACTTCCAGGCGCCGGTGGGCGTCGGAGACCTCCGGGCATCCCGGAGCCGCGTCCCTCCAAAGCTCCAGAAAACGCCGGTATTCCGCTGCCGCGTCGGCTCTCGCCCCTGTCTTCTCGTACACTTGGGCGAGTCGGTAGTGGTAGAGCGGATGGATCAGGCGTCGGTTGCGGTGTTCGGGACCGATCTCGATGAGCCTCCTGTATTCGGCGATCGCCCGGTCCCAGTCGCCTTTCCGGGTATGGATCCTTGCCAGGTCGTCCTGTTGGAAGGGAAAACAGTAAGTGACGTAGATGGTGGGGATGAGCATGGGGATAGGGCCGGGCCAGGCAGGACCGAGGATGGCGAGGGCCCCGTCCGCGTCGCCCTTCGCGAGCAGGATTCGGGCGCGCAATCGACCCGCGAAAAGAGCGTAATCCGTCTGCTCTCGGGGAGAAAGCGTTCTCAGCATTTTCGACGCCGATTCCATCAGCGTTTCTGCCGCTCCGATATCTCCGCGCTCCACCGCAACATAGCCCCTGCTGAGTTCGAAAGCCACGTGCTGTCCTGGTTGATCTCCGTACAGCTGGACGATCTGCTCATTCCAGCGCCTGAAGGCCGAGTCGCTCGCTTCGAAAGCTCCGGAGTCAAGCTCCAGCCAACCTTCCAGGCCGTCCGTCAGGTACTCGCTGTGCACAGGCGTCAGCAGCCTGCGCGCAGTTCTCAGAGCCTCACGAGACTCGTCTCTGCGACCGATCAGATGGAGGACCACACTCCTCACCCCATGGGTTTGAGACCGCGCAGTGTCCGAGGGAGCTCCCGGCAGCCAGAGCGAGAGCGTCTGGAGCGCTGCTCCATAGTCCTCCTGGACGGCCTGGATTTCGGCCAGCCGGACATCGGCACCAAAGGCGGGGTCGATCTCGCTGGCCCGGCGATAGCCGGCCGCGGCCTCGCCCAGTCGTCCGGCCCGGAATTCCAGCTCGGCGAGTGAGTCCACGGGGTTGGCGTCCCGAGGGCTGAGTGCGACGTATTTGCGGAAGCAGTCTCGGGCTTCATCGTAACGTTCCAGATCCATGTACGTGTACGCCAGCTGGTTCAAGGCCTCCCCGTAGTCGGGGTCGAGCTCCAACGCCAGGCGCAAGGTCCGAACGGCCTCGTCGAATCGCTTGTCGTCGCGGTACAGAGCGCTCAGTTCCGACAGAAATCGCTTTTCCTGCGGGTACTTCGTCACAAGCTCTTCCAGGAGTCCCATCGCTTTGCTGTGATCCCGCTCGACGAATCGGGCCTCGCTGTATCGGATGAGAACACGCTCCTTTCCGAGACCCTGGGGCGTTCCGGGCGGCACGCTGAGTGTAGCGGGATCTGGAAGCCGGATCCGCAAGGCTTCGATGAACCTGACCCAGATAGTAGAGAGCGATCGCGAAATCGGGTCGAGTTGACTGCCCTTTCCAGCTCCTTCCGAGCCTGATCGATCTTCAAAAGCGCGTATGCCTCTCGCCTCGGACGAAAGCGGCATAGGCTTCCATGGAATCTGTCGTGACATCGATCACGCTGGATCCGAACCTTTGAGAGCCGAGGGGATCAAGCTCTTGGTGATCTCCGCCGTCAATTCATCGATTTGACGCGGATGATGCTGTCTTCGCCCTCACCGCTCGACAAGGCGCTCTTGAGGATTCTGCGGAGTCAGCGTCGAGCACTCTCACATTGGTCGCTGAAGACCTCGCCGGCTTTCGTCACGCTGCCCGTCACGACCGCTCGGACCCCTTCCTGCGGCACAGCTCGAAGCCCGCTTCGGGATCGATCAACTCGTGGTTCCCTTGTCCTGACTGCTTCAAGAGGTCCTGCATCCGCTCGAGGTCGTGATGGACTCGTCCCGTGTTTTCCAGGCTGGTGATGAGCAGGTCGGGGACCACCTTGCGCAGGTGGTCGAAACGGGATCCCCGTCTGGTTCTCGAATGCGACGACTATCGCGGAGTTTTGGATCTTCGCGACGACCGGCGCCGCACGGCGCGGCCACAGCGTGAAGACCGCCAATACCACCAAGACCAGGGCGACGGCCGGAATCAGCACCTTTTTGGAGGGGATGCCGTAACGTAATCTGCCGCGAAGTCGAGGCTGGAGGTCTGGACCTGACGGGAGTGGTAGCAGGCATGTCGCCGGCGATCCGATCGAGTTCCGCCAGCAGCTCCCCGGCGGTCTGGAAACGATCGGCCGGGTTCTTCTCCAGGCACTTGAGAATGAGCCGATCCACGTCGTCCGGGATTCGCGAGTCGATAGCTTGAGGAGACGGCGGCGCCTCTTGCTTGTGCTTCATTGCGATCGACAGCGCTGTCGCTCCTTCGAACGGCAGCCGTCCCGTCGCCATTTCGAAGAGCATGACACCCAGCGAGTAAATGTCCGACCGAGCGTCGACTTCTTCGCTCTCCGCCTGTTCGGGAGACATGTATTCCGGCGTGCCGATCATCACACCGTGCCCCGTCTGGCTCCTCGACCGGACCGCTCGGGCGATTCCGAAATCCATGATCCGAGCGGTTCCTTCCCGGTCGATCATGATGTTCTGGGGCTTCAGATCGCGGTGAACGATTCCCAGGCGGTGTGCCTCGATCAGACCGGCTGCAATTTGGCGCCCGATGGCAATCGCCTGTCCCGGGCTGAGTCTCGGGTCATGCGGAGCATGCTCTTGAGGTCCTCGCCCGGCACGTATTCCATGGTGATGAAGGGAATCTTCCCCTCTTCACCAAGGTCGTACATCCGGCAGACGTTGCGATGAGTGATCTGGCGGGCGAGCCGGAGTTGTTGCGGAAGCGTCGGGCAACCTGAGGGTCGGCCCCCATGTCGGAGCGGATCACCTTGAGTGCGATCCTCTCCCCGACTCGGGTATCCAGCACCTTGTAGACGCGGCCCATTCCTCCCTGACCGAGAGTCTCGATGACCTGATACCGCCCGGCAAAGACCGAGCCCGTCGTCAAGCCTGGCAGGTCAGTCGGGGCGGTGAGCGTCGGATCGGCCTCCCCGCTGATCCCTTGTGCTGGAAGCGGTGCGGTACAGTGGCGGCAGAAAGTCGAGTCGGCTGGACTATCGGCGCCGCACTTTGGACAGGAGATCGTCATGGCCGCCTCCGTCGGACTGCGGGACCACGTCCTCGAAAACTCGCTCCCCGGAGAAGGGCTTGAGCACCCGGCCGCCCGCGCTCCCGGAGTATAGAGTCGGCCCCCTGGAATGTCAACGAAGGTCAGAGGATGTGCTCGCTGGGCAGAAGTCCCCGGGCGCGGTCAAGCAGTGAGCCGGGCCTGACCCAAAACGACCGCTTCGGCACACCGCGGCATGAACTGACGGGCTCAGTCGGCACCAGGCCAGGTTCTCGCAAGGCGATCCAATGCAACGATGGCTCTGCGGAGGCATTCCGAGTGCTCGACAGCTTGCTCTGGAATCGGTTCGCCCGAAATGCGTACCAGCCTCCGTAACCCTGCGGGCAAACCTAAGACGATGAAAATGCATGCCTGCATTTTCGAGAGAGACCGGACAGAGAATCCTTTGTTCACGGCACGTTACAATCGAAATGCGTGCGTGTCACCAATCGTAATGTGACCATTGTGTCTCTCCAGTTCTGATGGATTTGGCAGGTGCCGCGAACCGGGACCGATCGCCAGTTGAGATCAGTGGAAGTTCTCCGCCAGCATCAACTCCGATCGTGGCGAGGGCTGCTCACTGAACAGGAGCCACTTCTCGTCGGTTGAGACACGCAAGAGTTCGTATGAATTCGGAGCCCTGCTGTGCGGTACACTTCTATGATCTCATCCGTTCGGGTATCGAAACGGCAGACACAGAAATGCCTGTGAGTCAGACTTCGTGAAGTAGACCCCACGATTCTCCGACTGTCCAACTCCCTTGAGCTACTCCGGGGAGTACCTGCTCTTCCTCGCCCCTTCCCGTGCTCGGCAAGCGCCACAGGCCGGTTTCGGAGGCCTTGTCGTAGTAGATATACTCCCCGTTCACAGATTCCCCTGCATAGAGCCCGCCATCTTCAGTCAACTGAATCGCTGGGCCACCTCGGGAGGGCATCCTGAAGATCTCCTGCCGGCCGGTCCTGGTCGAATTGAAGTAGATCGACCGGCCGTCACGGGACCAAGTTCCCGTTGCGCTCGTCTGATAGATGCGTCGTTAATTGATGCGGCACACCCACTTCCGGATCGATCAGCCACACGTCCCAGTTGCCCGAATGAAGCGAGTCGAAGACGATCCGCTTGCCATCGGGCGACCACCTCGGGTTCCCGGTCTTCTCCTCGAAGAACGTCAGCTGAACCGGGTCCGACCCGTCACTGTTGGACATCCAGATATCACTGGGATCCACTTCTGCCGGAGGAAAAGATCAGCCGCGAGGCGTCTGGAGAGACATCTACATCGAAATCGTCGTAGGAAGAGCCCACCACTTTTTCTGAACCCGGATCGGGCGTGGACGAGATCGGGACGCGGTAAATATCCCATGGCGCTCCCATCCACTGTGTCGAAGACGAGTCGGTCTCCCCAGGCACTCATCCGACCGATGTCCTGACCCAATCCCTCGACGGCGCTGACTTCCCGTGTCTCGACATTGACCCGCAAGAGCTGTGACGTCCGGGAGGTAGGCAGTGAGATCACGTCACGAAGAAATAGAATCGACTGGCCGTCGGCAGTCCACGTCGGTCGAAAGCGCGCATAGTCAAACTCCAGTTCCGTCAGCCGGCACGTCCGCGCCTCCATCGAGCGGCTTCACCCACACGTCGACCTTGCCAAGCACCTTCGATGCGACCCGAAAAAAGGCAATCTGACGACCGTCGGGAGAGAATTCCGGCAAGTACGTCGCCGATCGTCTCTTCCGGAGGATCTGTGAGAACCTCTCTGTCGAGTGTCTTCGTCGACATTCTGATCACTCGCGCTGGTCCGTCGGCGGCTACAGTTTCAGAGAGGATAAGGCTGTCGTCGACCGGTGACCAGTCAACGACCCCGACTGGATAGCCAGTGCCCGCCAATAGAGGCCCCTCACGATCGAACAACTTTTGCTCCCGCCCCCCATCGAGGGAACAATGTAGATAGCACCTGCTCCGTCCTGGAAGACGAAGGAATGCTATGTACCGCCCGTCCGGAGACCAGGTCGGCAGGTAATCGCCGTTCGGATCATTCGTCAGCCGCAGCGGTGTCGAACCCACACCGAATGCCTTGACATAGATGTCCGACTGCATTCCGCCGACCTCCGCGCCACGCATAGGCGACCCGTTCTCCGTCGGGCGAGAAACGCGGCGCCGATTTTCTCCCTCCCTCCGTAGTGAAAGGCACGGTATTCTCCGAGGTACAGCCGGCGCTTCGTCCTGATTCCACAGGGGCCACCACAGGAGCGACCAGCTTAAGCACAGCTAACATAGACAGAGTGCCCAAAGCAGTCGTCCAACGGTGTCGGCGGAGTATCGCTGCCAGATAGGAGGTCGGACTAGAGGGAATCTCTTTGATGCTCGCACTGGACTTCCCGAACCGACGTATAGCGCTCGTCGGGTTCTTTCGCCAGCATCTTCCCCACGAGACGCTGTAGATGCGGCAGTTCAGCAGTGGGTGCGCGAGACTCACGGAGCGGCTCGGCTCGTCATTGAGGATCGCCGCGGTGGTTTCAGGCTTCGTCGCTTTCCGGAACGGGTGCGCGCCGGTGAGCATCTCGTAGAGGACCATGCCGAACTGGAACAGATCGCTGCGCTGATCCAACGGTTCACCGCGGATCTGCTCCGGGCTCATGTAGTCGGGCGTCCCGGGACTCTCCTGCTGCAGTGTCGGTGAGCGTCCCCTCCTCCTGTTCTCCCTCGTCCCTGCGAAACCGTTTGGCGATGCCGAAGTCGGTGATCTTGACGTGCCCCTGCCCGGTCAGAATGATGTTCGACGGCTTGATGTCGCGGTGCACGATCCCTTTGCCGTGGGCGCACTCGAGTGCTTCGGCGATCTCCAGGCCGATCCGGAGCGCCTCCTCCAGCGGCAGTGGCCCCCGCTCGATCCGCCGGCTCAGCTTCTCGCCTTCGACGTACTCCATCGCGATGAAGTCCCGGCCCTGAAATCGACCCGTCTCATAGACCTTGCAGATATAGGGATGATCGAGGGCGGCGGCCGCGCGGGCTTCCCGCATCAGGCGGCGCAGCCAGAGCTCGTCCTTCTCCTTTTCCGGCTGCAGGAACTTCAGGGCGACCCGGCGGTTGAGGATCCTGTCCCGGGCCAGGAAGACTTCACCCATCCCGCCCTGACCCAGTCGTTCGAGAAGTTCGTAGTGCGACTCCTCTCCGGCCGCCTCCTCGAAGGTCACTTCGGCGATGAGGCGGTAGCCGCGCCGGGGAATCGTCTCAATGAAGCGCGGCTGCCTTGCATCGTCCTCGAGCAGCTGTCGGAGTTGGGCGATTCCGTAAGTCGCGGCGCCGTCGGAAACAAAGGACTCCGACCAGACCGCCCGGATCAGTCGATCCTTTGAGAGCACTTCACCCGCGTGATCGGCCAGGTAGACGAGCAGGTCCATGGCGCGGGGCTCGAGGTGACGCGTCTCCTCACCCCGTTCGATGCGGTTCAGGGTCGGTTCCACCCGCCAGTCACCGATCCAGAAGGTCTTCACATACCCTCCGGGTGCTGATCCCGCAGCCGCAAAGATGGTCTCCACAGAGGGCCGCAGTCTCTCTTGCTTCTTCGACCGTACTTCCCGGATCAGGGAGGTGCAGCCCGGACCCCGGTTTTCGGCCGATCGATCCCCAGCTCAACCTAGCTGGGCTTCATTGTAAGCCTGACTGGATCAAATCAAAATGCCGATTCGTGGCCTCTCCACCTTTTCCCCAGAAAACCCAGCAGGATCTCCATAGAATCCTACAGACTTCCAAATCGGCAGTGAGACACCCTTCTATCTACCGAGTTCTTGCTCGGAAGACGAGTGCGGCAATCACGCCGCGCTCGCGACACAGAGGAGGATGAATCATGAAGAGCAGGATGACGTTGACGGTCGGGTTGCTTGCGGTGCTGGTGGTCTCCCTTGCCGGCACGGCAACCGCCCAACCCAACTGCAAGTCGGTCAAAGCGCATTTCAGCGATTACACGGCGTACTACGAACCGGACGCGTGTGGAGGACTGATTCCCCCCTGCAGATTCGCGAGCGTCAAAGGGACGATCAACGGTAATTGGGCATCACAAGGTGCCGGTTACGATTTCGAGTTTCCCACCTTCGGGGATACGTCCGTCTGGCGATCCGTGAGCATCTTCGAAACCAATCACGGAGCGATCGATACGATGCTCGTCGGCATCAACTTCTGGCCGACCCACGACGTTGTGGGCGATTGGTTTAACTCTGAGATCCATGTGATCACCGGTGGAAGCGGCCGATACGAAGGCGCCACCGGGTATCTGCTGGTTCAACTGGCATTTCTCGGGGGCACCGGCGAGGCGACCGGCCAAATCTGCTGGCCCGAGGAACCCGAGGAATAGGTGAGGGACGGGGAGACGGACCTTTTCTCCACATCCTATTTCCCGCTTCTGTGTCCTGCACAGGGCACCGAAGGCAGCATCGCGGGCGTCGTCCGGGATGCCTCCGGCGCCGTGATCCCCCTGATTCCCCATCTGTACGAAAGAAACGATGCGATCACGGCGTTCGTCCCTTCTGCCTATGATCCCGCTCTTGCGGTCGAACTGGATCCGACCTATGGCTACATCATTTCGGAGCTGTGACGAGTGCCCACGACCCCCGGATCCTTCAATTCGGCCTGAAGATCGACTTCTGATCAGCGGAAATTCTCCGCAAACATCAGCTCCGCCTTCGGCCATGGAACTTCGCCGCAGCCGCCTCGCATGCGACTTCAAGCCGCTCAGCCCGCAGGAGATGTCCCAGGTCCGGGCGACGGCCCAAGGTGGAGACGGTCGGGCAAGAGCGAGAAGCCTTGACAATTCCGGTCGGTCAGTCCATCTGATAGCTATGGTTCTGACTCCCGCAGAGATCATGTCTGCCGTACGAGCCGCCCTCGGACGGGGAAGGCTGACGGTGCGCACGAAATGTGGCGCGAGGCGGGAGGTCTTCGTCGACTTCTGGATTGATGAATACACCTACCCCCCCGGCAGCAGGACCCTGCACTTCGTTTGGGCGAGCGACGCAAACCCGGAGCATTGCCTGTCTGCCCAGCTCTCGGTCGACGAGATGACGGAGGCCTGCATCCGGCAAGTGGTGTCCGAACAGCTGCAGCCCACGATTGAAGACCTCTTCAGACGAACCTATCCGGAAATCTAGGGAGCCCGCAGGATGACTGCATTCGGCTGAATCGCGAGGGTCAGGCTGCTTCGCGGTCAGCACCTCCGGGCGCCGGCGGGCGTCGGAGATCCCCGGGCGTCCCGGAACCGCGTTCTTCAAGCGTTCCAGAAAACGCCGGCATTCCGCCGCCGTATCGGCCTTCGTCCCTGCCTCAATATGCAACCGAGCCCCCCATCGCAGGGTTTACTCACCATTTCCTCTCCGATAGGATCACTCCCGGAAAGGGCCAATTCCTCTTCAGCATGGGCCCTCCTCTTTCGAGGCAAAATCGAAGGCGGTGATTGAAGATGAAGGAGAGCCTCATCGCCCCCTGCGGGATGAACTGCGCTGTCTGCATGAGTTTCCTGGCGAGGGAAACGGATCTGAACAGCAAGGGCTTCAACAGGACCTACTGCGACGGGTGCCTGCCGCGCGGCAAGAACTGCCTTTTCATGGAGGGAAAGTGCGAGAGGTTGAGCGAAGGGCGCGTCCGCTTCTGCTTCGAGTGCCACGACTTCCCCTGCAAACGCCTCCGTGCTCTCGATAAACGCTACCGAACCAAATACCATCTGAGCATGCTCGCTAACCTGACCGCCATTCAGGAGACCGGCATGAAGAGCTTCCTCGAAAGAGAACGCGCGAAATGGGCCTGTCCCGACTGCGGAGGCACCGTCTGCTGCCATAACGGACTTTGCCTCAGCTGCAGAATCGACTTCTTTCGTCAAAACCGGAAGTACCGCTGGGGCGAACGCTAGCCTGGCGCTGTTCCTGCCTGGCGACCAGTGGCCCGAACATGCAACCCGTCCCCCAGTGCAGGGCTCACCTGCCGATTCCGCACCAATGCACCCTTAGCCATGTCAGTTGAGAGACGAGCTTTCCTCTGACTCGGAGACCCGACTGCCTCATTTCCGGTGAAGCCGAACGCTCACCCCCGCCCTTGGGGGAGGGACTACCCGACCGCCAGGAGGCCTCTTGCAGGTTAATCCATAGATCAATACGCGGATTGTTGTTGACTCCCGCGTGCAAAGCTCCTATCCTAGGGCGATTCTCAGCCTCATTCTTCAGCAACTTTTCAACTACGACTTAGAAGTGCTTGCAGCCGGTTCTCCAAGGAACGGTTTCGATCTCGATCGCTGGAGTCTCCCGACTGAGACAGCGCGAAAGGCGGTGAAACATGAATCACAAGAGAAAGATGCTCGTTTCGTGTGCCGTGTTGATGGCCTTTTCCCTGCCGGTTCTTGCCGGTCCTCGCGAAAGGAGGCATACGCCGGGGTGCACCAGCGTGCAGGGGAAGTTCTCCGAGTACGTGATCACTCCGTTCGGATCCCCGAATGATCCGTTCGGCCGGGTGGTCCTCGAGTCGAAGGGAACCATCAACTCCGTGGGCACCGCGATTCTCACCTCAGTCGGCCCGGGGGATGAACCGGGCACGTTCGCGGCAACGACACGACATGTCTTCCTGGTGAGCGTTGAAGATCAACTCGAGGCAGAAGGAGCCGCGGTCTTTACGCCGATACCGGGAACCCCGGATGTCTATGACGTCCTCACGCTGACGGTGACCGGCGGAACCGGCAAATTCGCAGGGGCGTCGGGCGAAATCGTGGCGACGGGGGTTGGCTACAACTTTTTCCCGTTGCCGCCGGGCCCCTCATCTGCGAACCAATCGTATTTCGACTTCAGGTTGAGCGGACAACTTTGCGGTGTCGCCAAACAGGACGACTAGGAGCGGCCTGCTGCCCGCCGTCGCTCTCGAACGATTCGAAAAATCTGAAGGGACCCGCAGGCAGTCGCCCGGCAGTCTCCGCCAGGGTCTCAGGAGTCCGATGGGTCCCTTCAGTCCCCGCCTGACCCATCTCCACTCTGGCGGAATGACCGCGCGCCGGCGCTGCTCGCTTCCCGGCTGTGGCGAGACTCGCGAGGAGAGCCGCGAGGTCTGAGCTGCGCGGTCCTACGTCGACAGCCACTCCAGCCGTCGCGGTGAGAATCCGAGTTTCTGTTTCGCCAGTTCATTACGCGCGCCGCGCAAACGGGTCGCGTAGTAGAGCGCGTCGGGTCCCAGCGATTCGGCCTCTTGTTCGGTGAAATGCCGTGGCGGCGGCCCACCCACGAATGCCGCAAATGCCGGCAGCCAAACCCGCAACTCCGAGGGATCATCGTCCACGACGTTGTAGACCCCGGGGTCGCCTTGAAGTGCCGCAACGGTGGCCGCCGCGGCGTCCTCCACGTGAACGAACGAGTACACACCGGCGCCCGAACCGATTACAGGGTACTCGTGCCGTCGCACCTGCTGCGTGATGCTGCCGCGGTCGGGATCATGATACGTTCCGGGTCCGTAGAAGAATCCGTACCGCAAGGCGACACCCTCCATGTCCCGCGCGCCCAAGACGCGCTCCTCCACTTGCATGTAGGTCCGAACGCTGCCGGCGACACCCGGTGTTGCCTGCACAGCCAACGGGTCGGTTTCGGCCGCCAGACCGGGGCCCGGTCCATAGAAGAACCCGGTGGATTGCACGACGTAACGCTTCGCACCCGCAGCCCGCGCCGCATTGTGCACGTTTCGGCCGCCTTCGAGCCGCACTTTGCGGTCTCGCTCCGCAGCCGCGCGCATGGCTTCCGGGGTGTAGTCCTTGGGCAGCGACGTGAGCTCTTCAATGACCGCATCGGGCCGTACCCGTCGGATCGCCGCTTGAACGGCCGCGGAATCGAAGGCATCGACGAGGATCCCCTCCGCGCCACGTGTCTGAAGGATGCCCAGACCGCGCGCGGAACTCGTCATCCCGACCACGTCATGGCGCGCGGCGATCAGGGCGGAAATCAGTGGCCGCCCGATCGCGCCCGTCCCGCCCGCTACGAGTACCTTCATAGCCCTACCTCCTCGTCTCCGACCGTGTCCAAGCCGTCATCGATGCGCCCGATAGGGAATTCCCCTGCTCGCGAAGCTTTCCGACGAGGCGCGAACCAATGAGTCCGGTACCTCCGATGACTACGACTTTCATGATTCTCCCCTGTTCGTGTCCCATCATGGCAGTTCCAGATCGCGGGTCATTCGCCAGGGCCGAACCTGGGATCGCTTCATGACTCCATATAGGCTCCGCATGACCGACTTCAACGCCGGATTCCCGCTTTCGCCGCCGGTCGAGATCGAAGCGCCGGCCGGCGTCCAGTTCAATTCCTCTCAGGTTGTCGAGATCGGCGGGATCATCGCGATTTGCCTTGTCGATCACATCATCATCGGCAGAAACCGTCACTTCCGCTTTGCCGACGAAGATTTGCTTTAGAATAGCTGCAACATCTGTTCATTCGGCTCGACCTGATCGGGGTTCCCGATTCGGACTGGGCCCCCGGAGGTCGATCTCACCCGGTCATGACTCACGCCGATCAGCGTCAAGCAGACAGGAATTCACAGACGTTGGAGCAGCGACCGTCGGCAGGGAGCGCTACTCCATACTTCGCCCGGTTCTCCCTGCGCCTGACACAGACGCCTCCGAGAGAGAGGCGACCGGGAGTTTTCCTTACATCCACAATCGGAGAAGGAACCCACCACGAAGATCACAGCTGAGACCACTGTCGCGGCACCCATCGAGGAGGTCTGGCGTGCCTATACGACACCGGAGGACATCATGCGCTGGCATGCTGCGTCCGATGACTGGCACACGACCGCCGCCACAGTGGACTTGCGCGTCGGAGGTGCCTTTTCCTCGCGAATGGAGGCCAGGGACGGCAGCATGGGGTTTGATTTCGCGGGTACCTATACGAATATCGTGCCGCACAAGCTGATCGAATACTCCTTCGGCGATCGTACGGCACGGATCGAGTTCGCCGACCAACCGAGAAACGTTCACGTACGCGTCACCTTCGACAGCGAGCCCACCCATTCGATCGAGCAACAGCGCGACGGGTGGCAGCCATCCTGGACAATTTCGCCCGCTACGTCGAGGCAAAAAGGTGAAGACTCCCGGTTGGTCGCGATGCGTGGTTGGTCGACTGGATGGGAATCGGATGTCGAAAACGGAATCCATCGCTCGACTCGTTTGTAAAGCAATCGAAAAAGGAGGGTTCAAGAGCTGATGCCATTACTCAGGAAATCACTCCCCGCGTATTTTCGGGAAACGTCGTTGGGCCTCTGGCTTCTGATCGGAGTCGGTGTCGTCCGCTTTCTGCTCAAACCGGTGCTCGGGATCCCCTATGAACAGGCTTCCATGTATGCGAGCGTCACGATCCTTTCGCTCATCCTGTTGGTGGTCTATCCCGTGCTGGCGGCTCGCCGTCGAGAAACCTACCGAGACATGCTCGGGATTGCCGCCGCGATCTCGATCACGACGGCGGCGATCAGCATTATCGCGATCGGCGTCGACGAGATGAGCGGGCTTGGCACCTATTTCACCGATCCCGGTCACGGCGGAGAGATGAATCCATTCCTGCACATGCTGGGCCATGCGCTCGGCGGCCTCTTCGGCACACTGATCGGGTGGGGTCTGGGTGCACTGGTTCTTCTAATCGCCGGCACCGTAAGGAAAGCGAAATCGGGATCGACGGATTCGGTTGCAGGTTAGTGCCCTGTCATGCATCCGATGCGACTTTCAGCCCCATTTAAGGCAACCGTCTTCTCTTGGGCGATGTCGCTCATGTCATGCCCCTGGCAGGAGCATTCGGGCGAAGAGGAGAATCCACGATGCGAACCACTTCGCATGATAATCTGAGAGAAAGCCGCCTTCCGCCGATGCGCCGTCGACGACACCTTGTCCGCGTGGGCTCATGAAGTGAATGTTTGGGTGTAGCGGCATGCTCACGCGTTTGGCAAGTGGCCCGCGTCCTGCGGTGTATGGTAGGTGCCGAGGCTAACGAGGCGTCCATGAGGATTGTCATCAACGGGGCCGGTATCGCCGGCCCGACTCTCGCCTACTGGCTGAGGAAATCCGGTCACAAGTGGAGGGTTTTCTTTTTCGCCTTGTGCATGAGACCTGTTCAAGCTTGCCCCAAGTGCTGTTTACCGGCAACGAAATTGGGGTCAAAGCAAGTCTTTGTCAGAGTCACTCGGTTCTCAGCGCCTTTACAGGATTGACCCGGGTAGCGCGTCTGGCAGGCAGCCAGGTGGCGAGGAGCGCCGTCAAGGCGAGCGGAATCGCTGCGGCCATGAGTACGACCGGATCGTCCGCGGACACGCGCAATAACATACTGGCCAGGAGTCGGCCGGCGGCCAGCGAAAGCAGCAGACCCACAGACAGAGCGATCGCGATCTGCACAGCCCCCTGCTTCATGAGCAACGCGTAGATCTGGCTCGGTCGGGCGCCAAGTGCCACGCGGATGCCGAATTCACGAGTGCGCCGTGCAACCGTAAATGCCTTGACGCCATAGACGCCCACGACGGCCAGCAGCAAGGCGATCGCGCCGAACGCGCCGAACAGCGTCGCCGCAAATCGCACGGACCAGAGTTCGATGTTGTGGTCAATGATGGTGGAATAGGGGGCCAGCCGGACCAAAGGGACGGCCGGATCGATCGCAGTGAGCCTGCTCCGAACCTGTTTCGCCAACGTGCCGGATGTCACAGCATCGGCCGTCTGTCCCCGCAGGTGGATGAAGACGTGACGTGGGTGGCGACCGGCCAGTGGGAAGAAGGCGCGGGCAGGCGGTCCGTCCTCAAACACCTTGTTCCAATGTGCGGATACCACCCCGATGACACGAATCGGTTCGGAAGGCACGCCATCAGAGCTCCGTGGACCTTCGACATACTGTCCTACAGGGTCCCGGTCGGGAAAGAGTTCGGCCGCGGCGCGCTCGTCAAGAATGACGACGGATGATGCGTTGGCATCGCGCCACTCCCGTTCAGTGAAATCGCGCCCGCGCAGCAGCTTGACACCGACGGTATCGAAGTAGCCGGCAGAGACAGCCGTCTCGGTTCCGCGCGCGCGACGCGGTTGCTCATGCGATCCACCCGGGGCGGAGAGGTCGAATCCGTCATTGACGTTGCCAAAGGGAATGTGGGTCGCCAGCGCGACCCTGCGCACTGCGGGATCCGAGCGTAGCGCTTCGGCCAGCGCTTCCACCGACGTCAGAACGCCGACGTCGTCGCGGTCGACCAGGCTGTAGTCCAGTTCCGCGATCAGATCTCCTTCAGGTATAAAGCCGGGGTCGAGCCGGGCGGCGGCGTCTGCGGCCCGGAAGAAAAGCCCCGCACTGAAAAGCAGCACCAGAGAGAGTGCAAGCTGAGCCATGAGCAGGCAATGCCGTCCGGAAAACAGTCGTCCCCAGCGATCGGTCGTCGTCCGGGTTGCCTGATGGAGCGCAACCGTGCCGCGCGCTGCGTCGCGGGCGATATGCCAGGCGGGACCGACTGCGAAGACGAGGATGGCGGCTGCGCAGAAAACCAGGGTAGCCAGCAAGACCCGGATGTCCGGGGTCACATCGAGCGACACCCCGAATCCGAGTGCAGCCAGGCTGGTATTGTTCGTCAGCGAATGGAGCAGGAATCTATCCGCCCAACTACTGAGCAGCAGGCCCGCGCCGCCGCCCAGCATCGCGACGATCAGCCCTTCGACGGCCAGAACCCGCACGACGCGCCAGCGGGATGCACCCAACGCCAGCCGCACCGCCAGTTCGTGTGAGCGCGTCAGATTGCGGGCCAGGAACATGTTGGCGAGATTCAGGCAAGCCACCAGAAGCACGACACCCGCCATGCAGACGAGCAGCGCTCCGAAGAGGCCGAGCGGACCATCGTGCGAAGGCTCCGTGGAAATGGCGAACCGTGAGCGCGGCTCGATCTCCAAATCGCGGGGTCCATCGGCAGCGTCGAAGGCGATCGTCGTGAGTCGGGTACCGAGCGCAGGCAGGCGCGCTTTGGCCGCTTCCAGCGTCAGACCCGGCTGCAGGCGCCCGATCACGTGGAGCGCGCACGTGGCGGGATCCGCGAGATTCGTCGCGGAGCGTGTTGGAGCGAAGGCTTTTTCCACGCGGGCTGCCATGCCCAGGGGCAACCAGACGTCGGGCGCGAGCAGCGCATTGCCGCCACTGAATCCGGCGGGGACCACGCCGACGATATTCCACGTCTCGCCGTTGATCGAGACGGTGCACGGGTTGAAATCGCTTTTGCCGACGAGCCGCTCCCACAGGCGGCGGCTGACAACCGCCACGGGGATGTCGGCATTGGGTCTTCCTTCCTCGGGGAGAAAGAAACGCCCGGCGACCGGTTTTACTCCCTGCATCGAGAAGAAATTGTCCGATACCACGTAGGCAACCCGTCGCTGCACCGCGCTGCCCGCTCGCCGCGCAATGCCTACGGCCGCCATGCGGAAAGCCGCGGCGTCGGCAAAGACCTCGTGCGCTTCGCGCAGCAGTGAGAATTCGGCGAAGGAGAAATTCCGGTAATCGCGATCCGCGGCGGCTCGTGCGGTAAATACAGTCACTATTTCCTCGGGTCGCACCGGAACGAGTGGCCGCAAGAAAAGGCCGTCCACGATCGTAAAGACGCCCGAGTTCACCCCGATGGCCAGCGCAAGGGAGAGAACCGCGACCGCCGTGAATCCGGGGCTCTTGAGCAGTCTGCGAAAGGCGAATCTCAGGTCGTTCATAGTGAAGAGAAACGCACGTCGCAAGCCGCAGGTTCGCCCGGACGGGCAGACACTGTCGCTCACTTTTGACGTCCCGGTGAGTGACAATCCGTTTTGTCTTTCATAAGTGAGCGACAAAACGGTTCCACAGCGATAATCGACTATCCTGTGAGTGCTCTGCAGGAGCGGATGACTGGGTGCGCAGACCCTTCGCTGCTGCCGCCACTTTCGGGAGAAGCCGGTCTATGAACGAGAAGCTGCTAAAACGCCTCGTCACGTTGGAGGGAGGATACTGGAGGATCCGAACCGAGCGCGGAGACCTCGACGCCGATGAGGTGCAGGAACTCTGGGACTACTTCAATGAGATCCGTTTTCCCTACCGCTTTGTCCATCGGAAATTATGCATCTTGGAGGGACCTTCCAAGACGGATATTCAGGAGATACTCGAACACTACTATGACGGTTGGGCGCACGTCGAGTTCGCTTGAACCTACGCTGGACCATGCAGAGCTGAATGGAAGGGTCAGGGATTCGAGGAGGGACAATCGATCTGGGGTAGGACCTCGACAGATGCGTCTGGTCCGGGGAGAAGGTCCACAATCCCCTACCCTGCACGGAAGAAGCGGGAGGGAGACTAAACGTTTGTCGCGGTGAACTCCATTCGGTCGTCACTGCCGGGACTTGAGGGCTTTCGCAGTGCCATCCAAAATCCCGGCACTGAAGAGCCCGGCTATTCTCATTGCGTCCCCTGCGGGACCCGCCACCAGTTCCCGGAACTCGAAACTCGGAACCCGAAACTGATCTGGTGGGCGGTACTGGGTTCGAACCAGTGACCTCCGGTTTGTAAGACCGGCGCTCTGACCAGCTGAGCTAACCGCCCGTCCTGGCTGAAGGGCCGTAGTATAGCAAAGGGGGTCGGGGATTTGAGATTTACGATTTACGATTTTCGATTTGGGAGTCCGGAGCGATCAGAATAGGTACGCGCCCGGAGCTCGAAGCTGGGAGCTGGAAGCCGGGATTGCGGGGGCCGGCCGCCGCCTTTTGGTGTGCCTTCTTTGCCGGGTTGAACCATGCTCAGGACTGTTTCGGCCTCCGTCGGACGCGCAAAGGCTTGGCTTGCCACGTTCGGCTCAGGCCCCGTGACGCTCGAATTCGCCGGGTCCGATTTCCGACAGGATCGAGACGATTTAGCCTGCCCGGATGGCTCTGCTGCGGACCCGCATGCAAGAATCGACTATCGAGGAAACGGAACCCGTCTTGGACAGATGTGCCCCGGAGACCCTTTGAATCGATTCGAATCCTTCTCGAAATGTGTCGAGCGGCTGTTGCGGTTCGGGATCATCCTCGTTTGCCTCGGGACGCTCACGGCGGCCGAAGATGCTCCTCGGCTCGTGGGCCTGTGGGGCGGAGACTTGTCGTTCGGCCCGAAGCTGAAAGGTAAACTCGTCGTCGACGGACGCGGCGCCGACTGGATAGCCAAAATCGGTGGTCTGACTGTCGAGGTGGTGAAGAACGGTTCACATCTTCGATTCGAGGTGCCGGACGATCAGGGTGCGTTTCGTGGGGAACTCAGCGAGGACGACAGGAGCATCGTCGGTCAGTGGATCCAGCCGGCCGGTGTCACCTTCAACAGCCCTTATGCAACGCCGGTTCTCCTCTCTCGGGCCGACGATCGGGTGTGGCGGGGAGATCTGGTGCCCGTCGAAGATCATCTCACGCTTTATCTGCTGGTCGAATCCAAACCGGATGGAGGACTGACGGCGTCGATGCGAAACCCGGAGTCGAACTTCGGC
>CAVRSV010000003.1:0-9691 GCA_963723965.1 uncultured Acidobacteriota bacterium
CGAATACACCTGCGTGGTGGAGGGAGATCTTTCGGCGGCCGTCAGCAGCGGATTCGGCCTGACCTTGAACGTACCGGAAGTGAGCCGCTCCTGGTTCCTGGCGGAAGGCAGCACGGTCGGCTTCGAGGCGTATGTCCTGGTTCAGAATCCCCAGTCCGTGCCGAATCCGATCACGGTGACCTTCTTCAAGCAGGACGGAACCACCAAGACCTACCAGGAGACGGTCCTGCCCAAGTCACGGACCACGGTGCCGATCCACGGAGAAGTGCCGAATACCTACAGCGTCAGCACCATGGTGGAAGCAGAGCTGCCCGTGGTGGTCGAACGGGCGGCCTACTTCGCGAAGAGCGGCGGCTCCACCTCCGCTCATGACAGCATCGGGGCGATCCAGACGTCCAAGACCTGGTACTTCCCGGCCAATCGCACGTATCCCGGAGACGAGGATTTCATCCTGCTGGTCAACCCCAGCTCGACGTCCGTGGCCCACGTGACGGCGCGGTTCCTGACCAGCGGAGGGGAGCCGGTCGTCACGACCTACACGGTGGGGACCACTTCCCGGTACACGATCCCCGTGCATGCTGTGATCTACGGCCAGGCAGTGTCCGTCGAAATCACGTCAGACCAGCCGCTGGCGGCGGAGCGGGCCTTCTACTTCAGCTATCGACAGGGGGGGTCCGCCGACATCGGCGCCATTTCCCCGAGCCTGACCTTCTATTTTCCCGACGGCGACACCCAGCAGGGGTCCACGTATCTCGAGTTGATGAATGCGGGCACGGTCTCGGCGAACGTGACCCTGACCTATCGCACGGACATCGGGGAGACGATCAACCGTGTGAGGACGGTGGCGGCGAACCGCCGCATTTCGTTGAACTGTTCGAGCGAAGTCGGTTCCTCACGACGATTCTCCATCGAACTCCACTCCGACCAGCCGATCGTGGCGGAGCGGTTCATGTTCATGGGCAGAGACGTGGGCGATAGCCTCGGCTCCCCCGTGGCAACGACGCTCTGGAACCTGGCCGAAGGCTTTACGGCTTTCGGCTACGAAACCTGGGTGACCATCTTCAATCCCTCTCCTTCGAGTGCGCAGGTGCAGGTCAGGTACCTCGAGCAAAGCGGCGCCAATACGCTGGAGAACTACGTCATTCCAGCGGACGGTCGAGTCCAGATCTACGTCAACGACAAGGTCAACCCGACTTCCGTCAGCACCCAGGTGACCTCCGACGTCCCGGTGGTCGTCGAGAGGACCATGCGCTTCTCGGACCGGCAGGGCATCCACCAGGCCCTCGGCGTTCGCTGAGGACCGCGCGTCCAACGAGTCCCGCCGGCCGGCCCGGCATCGTTCCGGCCCCGGGGAGTCGTGTCTGGAGTGCACTTCACGGGATGCCCATCCTCACCTGGCTGTGGTAGAGTCTCTTTCTGCTGGAAACGATCCGTAACCCTGGTATCGATGGCGCGGGGATGATCAGCCGCACGTGAGATTTGTGCAGTCCTTTAGACCCTCTGAGATGCGGCGATGGTGGCCCTGGCCCGTTCTGCTCGTGGCCGTCCTGGTACCGCGGATTCTGCTGCTGTGGAGGTTCCGGGGGGCGCTCATCGAGTCGGACGAAGCCGTCATCGGCTTGATGGCCCGCCACCTGCTCTCGGGCGAATGGACTGTCTTCTACTGGGGGCAGCACTACCTGGGGTCGCTCGAGGCGATCCTCGCCGCCGTTCCCGTCTGGGTGTTCGGGACTTCGCCCCTGATCCTCAAACTGGTCCCGCTCGTCCTGTTCCTCGGGTTCCTCGTTCTTCACCAGCGTCTGGCCCGGGAGATCCTGCCCCGATCTTCCGCCTTCTGGGCCACGGCCCTGGTCGGCTGCTCGCCGGCCTTCCTCATGATCTGGAGCATGAAGACCCGCGGCTACATGCCCGTCTTCCTGCTGGGCACGGCAGCACTCCTGGTGACGGCCCGGCTGCTGCGCGATCCGGACCGGAGTTCTCTCTACCTCTGGCTCGGTCTGCTGCTGGGGATCGGCTGGTGGGCCCAGTTCCTGGTGATCGTCTACCTGCTCCCCATCGCGGTGGCGCTGCTCCTTCTGGACGAGAGACGGGTGGTCCGGCACCTGCATCTGCTGGCTCCCGCCTTCTTCCTGGGGAGCTTGCCCTTCTGGATCTACAACCTCCACTACCGCTGGGCTTCGCTGGAGGTCGCCGGCGCCGCGGGGAGCGAGGCCTACAAGGATCTCATCGATTTCTTCAAGGTCGGCCTCCCCATCCTCGTGGGGGCACGTCCGAACTGGGGCGACCGGGACCTGTTTCCCCTGGCTTCCCTTCTCTTCGTGGGTGTCCCGGTGCTCTGCGCGCTTCTCGTGAGCCGACAGGTTCTGAAGCAGGAGCGGACGAAACCCCATGATGCCCGCGGGTTGATGGTGCTCTTCGCGCTGGGCTTCCCCCTCATCCTCTCCTGCAGCGGCTTTGCCTGGTTCATGCGGGAACCGCGCTATCTCATCCCGCTCTACTCGGTGCTGTACATCCTGTTCGTCGCCGGCCTCGACTCTCTGGGCAGTCCCGGGCGACGGGCCCTCCCGTTCCTGGCCTCGTTCTGGATCGGCTTTCACCTCCTGACGACCTGGTGGGTCACGAACGAGGAATTCACCGGCTACACCAACACCGAGGCCATGGGACCGCTCATCAGCTTCCTCGAGGAGCGGGGCGTCACACACGCCATGGCGTCCTACTGGGTGGCCTATCGCTTGAGCTATGAAAGTGGTGAGCGGATCATCGCCACCCCCGCCCGCGACGACACCTTACGCTACGAGCCCTACTGGAAGGCGGTCTCGAAGGCCAACCGCATCGCCTACATCCGCCTGGAGGGCCCCGTCTACAGCCAGATTACACGGCAGTTGGACCCACCGCCGGATTACGCCCCGACCCGGGTCGGCAAGTTCGTCGTGTTTCTGCCGCCGACGGGGGCACACTGAGATGAACGAACCTGGCATGGATTCTCCACTTTCGACATGGCCCGGCCGGCGCACGGCGGCCGTCGTCCTCTTCCTGCTGGTGCTGGGCGGCCTCCTCGAGCGCGCCTTCCTGTTGTGGAGATTCCCCGACATCTGGTTCGGCTCCGACGAGGCAAACCTGGGCCTGATGGTCCTGCGACTGATCCAGAGAGGCGAGTTTCACCTGTTCATCACCGGCGAGGTCTACGGCGGGTGCCTGGGCGTCCTGACCGCCACCTTCTTCACGCTCGTCACGGGCTCGCAGTTTCTGGCGCTCAAGCTCACCGCCCTCCTCTACTTCGTCCTGTTCTCCGTCGGTCTCTACCTGCTGGGCAAGACCCTCTTCGATCGACTGACCGCCCTGGTCGCGGTCTTCCTGGTAACCCTGACGGCCCCCTCGTTTCTGGTGATTCTGGGCACCCGGGAGCGCGGGCCCCACGGCGAGGCCCTGGCCATTTGCGTCTTTGCCGTCTGGCTGGCGGTCCTGGCAACGCGATCGTCCGAGTCGCGACGACTCTATTTTCTGTGGGGCGTCCTGGCCGGATTCGGCTGGTATACCTACTATGCCTCCGCCCTGGTCCTCTTTCCCGCGGGTCTGTTCATTCTCATCCAAGAGACTCGGGCGGGCCGGGCCCGCGGCGAGACGATCCGCCACCTCTGGACGACCCTCCTGCCGGTGCTTCCGGGGTTGCTGCTGGGTTCCCTCCCCTACTGGGTCTTCGTCGTCACGCACTTCAAGCTGCCCTCCCTTTTCGCGCGAGCCTTACCAGTTCGCCTTTCTGGGCGGCATTCGGAATTTTCTGATCATCGCCTTCCCCATCCTCACCGGTGCGCGCTGGGGGTTTCACACCGAGGACGTGGTCCCGTTTTTCTCGAAGGCCATCGTCTATGCCTACGGGTTGGCGGTTGGGGCCTTTCTGCTGGCGGGTCTGCGGGGGTGGTTTCGCAAAACCGCCTTCCTGGTCCTGGGTCTGCAGCTCGTTGGGGTGCCGATTCTTTTCGCCCTCAGCAAGTTCTCCTGGTTCGCCTCCGAACCGCGCTATCTGGCAGGCCTGTACTGCAGCCTGCCGCTCGCAATGGCTTGGGCGGCCATGGCTCTTTTCCGGCGCTCCAAGATCCTGGCGACCGCCCTGCCGCTGGCAGTCGGGATCACTTCCCTGGTCGTGGCGCTGAGGACGCCGTCGACGGTTTTCAGCACGATCTTCGACGATCCGACGGCGCCTCTCGTCCGCTTCATGGAGGATCACGGGCTGCGCCACTTCTACTCGAACTACTGGATCACCTACCGGCTGATGTTCGAAAGCACCCCCGATCCCTACACGCCTCCCCCGCTGGTCGGAGCGACCTACTTCCACGTCGTCCTGAACCGTTACGAGGACTATACCCGGGAGGTCGAGAGCGATCCTCGGGCGGCGTACATCACCTGGCCGGGGGAGACGCGGGAATTCGAAGAGTTGCTCGCCGCGAAGGGCCGGACCTACCGGCGCCAGGACATCGGTCGCTTCACGGTTTTCTACGAGATCAGCCCGCCCCTGGAGTAGGACAAGCATCCCTGCTTGTCCAGACGCCCCGCCCCCGGGCCACCGCCGAACCCGAACGCGCCGCCACAACCGCCGCCCTCCGGGCGCAGGACGAGCCCCTGCCGTCCGGGTCCGTCGCCTGGACCGTGAAACGGAGGACAAGCATCCCTGCTTGTCCAGACGCCCCGCCCCCGGCCACCGCCGACGACCTCCGAACGCGCCGCCACAACCCCGCCGTCCGCGGATCCGCCTCGAATGCGCAGGATCTTGCCGCCTGGACAACCTGGGAAGGTTGTCCTACTCTGCCCCGCCCCCCGGCCACCGCCGAACCCGAACGCGCCGCCACAACCCCGCCGTCCGCGGATCCGCCTCGAATGCGCAGGATCTTGCCCCCTGGACAACCTGGGAAGGTTGTCCTACTCTGCCCGGGACAACCTGGGAAGGTTGTCCTACAATGCTCGGCATGAATCCGCTCCAGGGCAGGACGATCCATCAGGTGACCGCCGGATTCGCGCCGGCCGACGCCATCTCGGATGAAGCCCGCAATATTCGGCGTCTCCTGTGCTCCTGGGGCTGCCGTTCCGAGATCTACTCCTGGCCCGAACACATCGACCGTCAGAACCGCCACGAATGCCGGCTGGTTTCGGAGCTCGACAGCCACGAATGCGATCTCCTGATCTACCACTTCTCCATCGGGAGTCCGGCCACCGAGACCGTCCTCGGGCATCGCTGCCGCCGGGTGATGATCTATCACAACATCACCCCCTCCTCCTTCTTCCGCTTCTTCAGTCGCGAGGTCGCCGACCAGTTGGAGCAGGGCCGGCAACAGCTGGGCCGCGTTCGAGAGGCCTTTTCCCTGGCGCTGGCGGATTCGGAGTTCAATCGAGCCGAACTCGCGGAACTCGGCTACGAACGGACTGCGGTGCTGCCGATCCTGTTCGACCCGGCCTCCCTTCGAGTCGGCTGGAAGGAGCGGATCCGGGCGGCCTGGCTGCGCAGGAGGGGGGAGACCACCGTCTTCTTCGTGGGACGACTGGCACCCAACAAGCGGGCCGACGACCTGCTGCGCATCTTCAGCTTCTATCAGCGCTTCTACAACCCGCGCAGCCGTTTCGTCTGGGTCGGCTCGGCAGGAGGGATGGAGCTCTACGCGCAGCATCTGTTCGGCCTGATCGAGCGATTCGGGATCCGCAATGCGATCTTCCCCGGCTATGTGAGCCGATCGGTCCTCACCTCCTGGTACCTGGCCGGGGACGTCTTTGCCAGCGCCAGCGAACACGAGGGCTTCTGCGTGCCCATCCTGGAGAGCTTTCACTTCGGGAAGCCCGTGGTCGCCTACGGCGCGGCCGCCGTCCCCGAGACGCTGGGAGACGCCGGCCTCCTGCTCTCTTCGAAGGAACCGGAAGTGTTTGCCGCCGCCATCCATCGGGCGGCGACGGATTCGCAGCTGCGGGCTGAACTGGTCTCGCGAGGGCACCGCCGGGCGCGGGAGTCCTTCGGACGCGAACGGGTGGCGTCGATCCTGCGCGGGCACCTGATCGCGGAACTGGAGCGTCCGGCGGGGCTTTGACGACCCGGTGTAGTAAAATGCGCCGAGTGACGGAGATCAACCTTTCCGACGTCATGAAGCAGATCCACGAAGAAGCCGAACGGCGACGACGTGAGGATCCGGAATTCGCCGCCGCCGCCACGGAGCTTCGACCCGCTCCCCGGAACCTGGACTCGACATTGCCGACCGGCGTGGCCGATTTCGGGCCCGAGCTGGCCAATATCGCGCTGGCCGCGGAAACCCTGGTTCCCGGCACTCGCTTCGCCCGCTTCAAACGGCTGATCCTGCGACTGATCAAGCCCTACACGGTGCCCCAGATGCAGTTCAACCGGGCGGTCACACGGGCGCTGGCCGAGGTGGCGCAGGAGCAGAACCGGATCGTCGATCTCATCGACGACTTCAACCGATTTCTGTTCGAGCGGGATCGAGAAGCCGCTCAGCGGGCCTACGTCGGGAGGACCTCCGCCGGCGTGGAGGGAACTGCCCGCACTCCGGCCGCCCAGGACGAAACGAGACTTGGGAAGCCGGCCGCTCCGCCTTTCGACTATGTCCGGTTCCAGGACAAGGTCCGAGGAGCGCCCGGGAAGATCCGGGGCTCCATGCTCAAGTACGTTCAGCATTTCGAACACACCGAACCGGTGCTGGATCTGGGCTGCGGCCGCGGCGAGTTCCTCGAGTTGCTCCGGGAGGCTGGAGTGGAAGCCCGGGGTGTCGACGGCGACCCGCGGATGGTGGCCGAATGTCGCCAGAAGGGCCTTGACGTCGTGGAAGGCGACCTGGTCCGTCATCTCGAGCAGATCGAACCGGAAAGCCTCGGCGGCATCGTGCTGACGCAGGTCGTCGAACACCTGGACCTGCCCGCCTGCCTGCACCTGTTGACGCTGGCCTGCCTGCGCCTTCGAACCGGCGGCGTCCTGCTCGTCGAGACGCCCAACCCGGCCTCACTGTTCACCCACGCCTGCTCTCTCCATCTGGATCCCACTCATGTCCGCGCCTATCATCCGGTGTTTCTGGAGTTCCTCTTCCAGGAGCTGGGCCTGGGATCGGTCGAGGTCCTCTACAGCAATCCGCCCGAGGAATCCTGGCTACTGCCTCGAGCCGGAGCCGGCTCACCGCTGCAGAATCTGAACGAGGCCTTCGACGGCCTCAACCGGCTCCTCTACGGAAGCCAGGATTACGCAGTGATCGGCAGGAAATGAGTCAGCCCGACCGGCCCAAAGTCGCCTTTGTGATCCATCGCTACGGAGTCGACCTGGGCGGCGGCATCGAGGCCCACTGCCGCGCGGTCGCCCGGCGCATGCTCCCCCACTGGGATCTGGAAGTGCTCACGACCCGGGCCCGGGACTACATGACGTGGGCCGATGACTTCGACGAAGGGAGGGAAATCGTGGAGGGCGTCCCGGTGCGCCGCTTCCGCGTCGATTTCGAGCGGGATCCGGAGCGCTTCGCCCGATGGACCGACTCGATCCTGCAGCCCGGCCACCGGCCCGATCCGGAGGAGGAGCGGGAATGGATGAAGGCCCAGGGTCCCTATTCGTCGGGCCTGCTGGAGTACCTCGGAAGGCACCGGGAAGAGTACGCCCTGGTCGTCTTCTTCAGCTACCTCTATGCCACCACCTGGTTCGGCCTGGAGGCGGCCGGCGACAGGGCTGCCCTGGTGCCGGCAGTCCACGACGAGCCCACCCTGCGCCTGCCGATCTTCGGAGACCTGTTCCGCAGGTGCCGCTATCTCCTGTTCTCGACGATCGAGGAGAAACGCCTGGTCTTCGAGCGGTTCGAACCGTCCACTCCCTTTGCCGTCTGCGGCGGCGTCGGGATGGAGGCCATGCCCATCCCGCGCCGGCGTGCCGCCTGGCCGCGGCCCTACCTCCTCTATCTCGGCCGGGTGGACCACATGAAGGGTTGCGGAGAACTGTTCTCCTTCTTTCTCACCCCGCCGCCGACCCTGCCGCCGGTCGACCTGCTGCTGGCGGGTCGGGCGACCATGCAGGTCCCGGATCACCCGCGCATCCACGCGCTGGGATACGTGGATGAAGAGCGCAAGCGCTCGCTCCTGCGCGACGCCCTGGCCCTGGTTCTCCCCTCTCCGTTCGAGAGCCTCTCGCTGGCGCTGCTCGAGGCCTGGTCGTTCGCCGTGCCGGTCATCGTGAACGCGGCCTGCCCCGTCCTTCGGGGTCAGATCGCCCGCAGCGGCGGCGGCCTCGACTACGGCGACGTCGAGTCGTTCGCCGAGGCCGTCTCGACCGTCACCCGCTCTCCCGCCGAGCGCAGTCGGATGGGCCTGGAAGGTCTGCGCTATGTCCGCCGCAATTACCGCTGGGAGCGGGTCGAAGGGGCCTACCTCCGGGCACTCGAGACGGTCACCGGGAGGCTGGGGGCGACGTCCCGGAGCGTCGAGGGCGCCGAGGAAGGACGGCTGCGTTGACCCCCGAGCCGCGTCTGGCATTCGTGATTCCCTGGTTCGGCGCGGAGATCGCGGGCGGCGCCGAGATGCTGTGCCGGCAGTGGACGATCGAATTGCAGCGGGCCGGCTGGGACGTCCGCATCCTCACCACCACGATCCGGGAATTCGCCAGCGACTGGAACCAGCCCTTCCACGCCGCCGGCCCGACCTCCATCGGAGGGATCCCCGTTCATCGATTCGCCCTGACGCCGGGAGACCACGATACTTTCAACCGCATCAATCGCAAGCTTCTGGACGGACTGCCGGTCAGTCGCACCGAAGAGGAGATCTTCTACCGGGAAGGCCCCAACAGCGACGATCTGCTTCGCTTCATCGGCGACCATCGGGAAGACTACTGGTTCATCTTCATCCCCTACCCCTTCGGCACCTCCTATTTCGGAGTGCGGGCCGCCTCCCATCGGGCCCTCATGCTCCCCTGTCTGCACGACGAGGCCTATGCCCGCATGGAATGCATGCGTCGGCGGATGGAGGAGGTCCAGGGTCTCCTCTTCAATTCCCAGCCGGAGCGGCGGCTGGCCGAGAGGCTCTACCGGGTCCGCTTCGTGCCCCGGATCGTACTCGGCATGGGGATGGATCCGGAGACCGCGGGGGACGGCGACCGCTTTCGCGCCAAGTACGGCATCGACCGGCCCTTCCTCCTCTACGTCGGCCGCCGGGACGCCACCAAGGGGACTCCCCTCCTGATCGATTTCTTCCGGCGCTACCGGGCGCGCCACCCGAAATCGGGGCTCGAGCTCGTGCTGGCCGGACCCGGCGCCATCGGTACGCGGCCAGCCGGGGTCCACGACCTGGGCTTCCTGTCCGCCTCCGACAAGTACGACGCCATGGCCGCCGCCGACCTCTTCTGCCATCCGTCCGTCAACGAGAGCTTTTCGATCGTTCTCATGGAGTCCTGGTTGTGCGGCGCCCCGGTCCTGGTCAACCACGGCTGCAAGGTGACCCGGGATTTCACCTTTCAGGGCGGCGGCGGCGTGACCTTCGATGACTACGCCGACTTCGAGGCGGCCGTGGAGTACCTGGAGGAACGGCCCCGGCTCCGTGTCGAACTGGCTCGCAGCGGCGCGGCCTTTGTGCGCCGCTCCTTCGCCTGGCCGGCCCTGGTCGGGCGTTTCGGGGAGTGGATGAGCGGTCTGGCGGCGGGAAGGTGCGGCCGGGCATGAGCTCTCTCGACGGTGCGGCG
>CAVRSV010000004.1:0-88912 GCA_963723965.1 uncultured Acidobacteriota bacterium
CCGGGTCAGATCGGTCGAAAGCTTCCGCTGAAACTCAGCGTACAAGATTTCGCTCTTGAGTTTTGCGACCTTTTGCGCCGCCGCCTCGATATCTGCCTTCATCACCTGCACGTTCTGCTTCGCCTTCGCCAGCTGCGCTTCGAGTTGCCTGACACTGTACTCGTACGGCCGGCGATCGAACTGGAAGAGCGGCTGGCCCTTCTTGACCGGCACGTCGGGCTCGACCAGCACCGCCGTGACCAACGTCGGTTCCGGCAGCCGCGGCACGAGTTGAATGGTGTGCTGAATCACCTTGGCGTTCGTGGTGTAAGGCGTCACGAAGCGCAGGCCGACGACAAAAATCAGTGAGATATGCAAGGCGAAGAATGCAATGATAAGCCCCCATCCGTATGTCAGCCTGATCCACTTGAACTTGATAAAGACCAGCCAGAAGAGAAACCCTACGATGGCGGTAATGAGCAGTCCCGCGACCATATCAGTCTTCCCTTTCTTATTCCTTGTCGATGTCCCGGGATTTTCTTCCCTCTGACGGCGTCTGCGATTCTGCCGGTACGGGCTTGCCTTTGAGTCGCAGAATCTCCTCCTCGGTGGCCGCCCGCTCCTCGCGGGGGTAGCGCCGGATATCGACGACGTTGGTGGGCTTGATGGACCAGATCAAGGCCTGGATCCATGGCACGACACCAAGGAAGCCAACCCAGCCCATGAGGTTCACCGCTTCGGCTTCCGGGTGCTTGCGCGCGATCGCAATCTTGCCCGGAAGCCCTAAGATGATAAGAACACCCCATCCGAGCGCCGCGCCGATAATGACGAGAGCTGCGAACGTCACGTAATCCCAGAAGCCGACTTGAAAACCCATTAGGTTTCCCCCTTTTGGATCCTTTATCGTCAGTGCAATGAACCGGCCGGCGCTTTGTCATACCGACTGCGCCGCAGATAGAGTACCAGCAGTATCAACGCCAGCAGGCTGCCAACGATGATGTACGGTTCCATGGCATGAAACACGCTGATGACCGTCTTGATGTCTTTATTGATCTAAAATCGGCTGCGCCGGGTCAAAGGAATGCCTGAATGCCGTTTCCGCATCGGTCCCCAGGTGTTCGAAGAAGGCCCGGGTCATGACACGGTAGTGCTGGAGCATAGTGGCTCTATACCGCTTTTCAAAAATCGATCCCGACACACGAAAGTATGGTAATAGTGGTTGTCCAAAAAAATGTTTTGTTATTCAATGGTTATTTCAACAACCACTATACCGGTAACGCTCTGGACAGGGTCGATGTCCCATTTATGAGCCCATCAAGCCTTGGCCGCGATTAAGGCCGCCTGCAGCTTGTCCTCATCGTCATGTGACAGGGACGTTTTTAGAATCTTGCCGCCGGTTCCCTTCATTTCATCGAGCACTTTGTCCACCGTGGCCTTGCGGACCAGGACGAACAGCACCGAACTGCCCGGGGTCATGGTTGCCGCCAGCTCCTTCATGAACTTGTCGTCGACGCCGACATCCGTGAGAGCGCCCGACACCGCCCCCGCCGCGGCCCCCACAGCGGCCCCCAACAGAGGGTTGAGAAAGATCAGACCGATCAACGAACCCCAGAAGCCGCCGCCCACGGCGCCGGCCGCCGTCAGGTTGACGGCCTGGTGCAGCTTGACCTTGCCCTTCTCATTTTTGACGGCCACGACCGCGTCCTCCAGGTCGATCAAATAGTCCTTCTGCATCTTTCTCAGCTTGAGGCGGACCTCCTCCGCCTTGAAGGGATCGTCATAACCGATAACCACCAGATTGCTCATTTTTTGTCTCCTTTCTTTTAAATCATTGTTGATGACATATAATGCCTAAGAGGGGATGCCATGACCGGGCTTACCATCTGTGAAATTCTCCGGGGCCGGCCGCGTAACAGCCTTCCCCTCCCTCGGGACAAATGACGACGTAAGTTTCACGCTTGTCGCAGCCCTTCACACCGATGGTGTACTCTGCCCTTTCAATCCCATTCACCCAGGGACCTTGCAGAGCCGGCTGGACGACTTCCTGGGAGATAAGAACCGGGGACACCTGCTGACAGTTCAAATCGAACTTGGCCCGGCTCAGTGCCGTCTGCATGGCCATGCCCTGCTTGTCGCTGAGAAACTGGGACTGGCTGGCGCAACCTGTCAGGGCCACTGCAATGATGCCTAACGAAAGCAGAGTCGATCTCTTCATTGGCGACCTCCTTGTGTTTATGTGATCGATTGGTCCTGATCTTCGGCCTGATTCACTTCACCAATTCGATATCCCCAGGGCTCCAGGTTTGGTTGAACCAGGGCTCCAGCGGGCCGTAGAGTCGCAGGATCATGAACCAGCCTTTGCCGGGAATCGACTGTATCCAGTTATTTTGTGTCCAGGTAAAGATCTCGCAAGGCCTTTTGCCCGGCTGCATCGATCCCAAGCGCCTCCGAGAAATAGCCTTCTATCGTTCCGTACCGTTTCTGCATCTCGTCGAACGACGCTTCGAGGTACTCGGGCTTGACGCCAAAAACGGCCACCGCAATGGCGCGGTCGCCGCCGGCGGCGACGAAGTCGTCGATCGCGTGTTTGAACTGCGGCAGTGTGTAATCGTTGGTGCGCATGTAGTCGGCCATGACCGTCTCCTTGGGGACGCCGAGCAGTGTCAGCAGCGCCGCAGCGGCCCATCCGGTGCGGTCTTTGCCGGTGGTGCAATGAAACACGCCGGGGGCCTTCTCCCGATCCATCAAGGACAGAAAAAGCGTGCGATAGGACTGCTTCGCACTCGGCAGAGAGACGAACTCGCGGTAGCCATCCATGAACAGCGCCTCGATCTTGCCGCCGCCGAGCACCACATTGGCCTTCTTCGGTTCGTGCAACAGCGCCTCGAGCTCCGCCGGCGCGGCCGACTTGGCGTCGGCCAGCACATTCAATAGCTGGTAGTGAACACCGCGCGGCATCTCATCGGGCCTTGCCTTCGCTTCGGCAGTGGTGCGCAGGTCGTAGTCGTTCTTCAGCTCGAGGCGCCCGAGCTTTTTGATGTCCTCGGCGGTCATCGGGTTGAAGGTGTCGGAGCGATAGGCGAGTCCCCGCGCAACGATAGCACCGTCGCTTGTTTTGTAGCCGCCCACGTCACGCAGGTTTGGCACGGGCGGGATGCCCAGAAAAATTCCGAGGCTCTGCCCGGGCGGGAGTTGCGGCAGGGCGCCGGGGGCGGGACCGTTGGTCGACTGGGGAAAGACTGGTTCGGCTGCCAGCAATACCGCAGCGGCCAGAATGACTAAAACCGCGATCAGAGATATCTGTGTTTTCATTTTGTTTCTCCTTCCATGAAATTGTCCGGTAAAGCCATCCATGGCTTTGAGATCCTTCAGATCGACTTTTTCGGCCTTGGTCGTGTTCTGGAAGTTAAAATCTGTTGTCGCCACCTCGTCTCCAGTTTTCCAGTCTCTGGTCTGAACGGTGTATTGAGGTCCATCGCTAATGCGCTTTGCGGACGTCCCCAAAAAAAACGATCGGAGACAATGCCACAGTGGACATGCAACGTGCGAACATCTTCATTCGTACTGGATCTTTCCTGTTCATAGAAATCCCTCCTCAATATGGATGGCCCATTGTTATTTTCTTTTGGCTTCCCAGGTTCCCTGGGGCGAATAGGGCGCATTCAGGGATAAAGTGCCGCTCACCTCGATTTCATCCGCCGATAATTCGCCGGAAACCGTGCTGCCGCCGAATACGTCTTCGCCCATTACCGTGCCTTCGAGATGGTTGCCGGTCATGTGCCCTTCCAGGGTTAGGAAGACATCTTCCTCCAAACCCTGGAAAGCGTCCTCGAACATGCCGCTGCCGTCCGGCAGCCGGTATAGGTCCATTTGGCAGGATCCGGATAACGGAGCACTCGTAAAGGAGCCCTCATAGCGGCCTATTTTATGAGCCCCTTGCGGGATGGAGGCGCCGCCGCAGGCATATACCGCCAACAGCAAAACCCATACTAACACATTGAATTACTTTTTAATTTTCATTGCCATCCCCTCCATGTCCTATAGGTTCAAGGGAGTCAATCGGTGCAGCGCGATCGAACCGGCACATTATATCAGCCGGCCGATTTCGTTGGCGACTCAAATGCCGCGAATCGGAACTCACCGTTGCCGTTCATGGGCGCTCACTTCGAGACGAAGCCGGTTGCCGGAAGATAAACGAGCAACGAACCTATCGGTGCGGTCACGCTCTGACTCTTTGAATGGTTTCCATGCCCGAGGTACTCTCGATGACATCGAACCGGACCTCAGGATATTCCGTGGCCATCTCGACCACCAGAAGCACGGTGCGGAATCTATCGGAACGCAGATGTCGCTCCAGGTCGCTCTGGTTCTCCCAGATCTGAGCCAGCATCAGTGCGCCCTCTTTACGCAAATCCTTGTACAGCCCGCAGCTGATGCAGCCCTCCTCGAGTTTGATCAGCTCGATCACCGAATTGAGGATGGCTACCGCTTCCTGCCACTTATTCGGTGGCATTAACAGATGAATGCTCGCCTGAACCGACTTCTCGCCCTCTGTTCGATTTGGCTGGATCATCGGCTTTGATGCTTTTCCATTTAATGGAATCATCTCCGACAATTTTCCTGTCCATAGCAGCAGGAGATGCCAAACTATTCTGCGAAAAATGTTCCACAACGGATGAATCCGATGGAATTGTCATAACCATTTTGAATGAGTTGAATTTTAGGATTAAAGGAGCCTTATGGATGGATATGCGGGAGAAATCATGCGACGTTATTTCGTCATTAATGACGATATTTCGTCTTAAGAGGCAGGGCGTTGGAGGCCCAGCTTCTTCATTTTGGAATTTAGGGTAGTACGTTTCATTCCCAGGATTTCAGCGGCTCCGCCTTTGCCGGAGATACGCCAACCGGTTTTTTTCAGCACGCTCAGGATATACGCTCGCTCGACATCCTCCATCTTACCGCTGGTTGAGTCCTCTTCGGTTACCGGACGTGGCAGGCGAAATTGCAGTGTTCTCCCCTGGCTTGTAATAATGGCATGTTCGACGACGTTCCTCAGTTCCCTGGCATTGCCCGGCCATCGATAGTTTTGCAAGGCCTCCATGCTTCCGTGTGCGACGTTTTCGATCCGCTTGCCGGCTTTTATCTCAAAACGCTTAATAAACATCCAAACCAGCGGGGCTATATCCTCAAGGCGCTCACACAGAGGTGGAATCATTATCGGAAACACGCTTAGACGATAGTACAGGTCGCTTCTAAACCTCCCCGCAGCGACTTCTTTCTGTATGTCCCGGTTGGTTGCGGCAACGATCCGAACGTCCACTTTCAACGATTCGGTGGAGCCCAAGCGTTCAAGGCGACCCTCATCCAGGACGCGGAGCAACTTGGCCTGCAGCTCGAGTGGGAGTTCGCCGATCTCGTCCAGAAAAAGTGTGGACCGGTCGGCCGCCTCAAAGCGTCCCGCCATCCGGGTCATGGCGCCGGTGTAGGCGCCCTTCTCCCGTCCGAAGAGTTCGTTTTCGATCAGGGTCGGGGGCAGAACGGCACAATTGATGGTGACCAGCGGCCGGTCCTTGCGCCGGCTCAAGTTGTGTATCGTGCGTGCCAAAAGCCCTTTTCCGGTACCGGTTTCGCCCTGCAGCAGGACGATAGCCTCCGTGCCGGCCACCTGCTCGACCTTGGCGAGAACCCGCTTCATGGCCTTGCTGCGGCTGACCACGCCTTCATGCTCACTTCGGAGCGCGATTTCATCCCGCAGGTAGATGTTTTCCTTCTCCAGTTGGTTTTTCAGCTGTTCAATTTCATCGATCTTGTCGATCAGCTTGGCCTCCATCTCTTTGCGCCAGGTGATGTCGATGGCAACCCCCATCAGCCGCTGTGGATCGCCCTGTGTGGCGGGATAGGATCGCCCGAGGGAAACAATCCAGCGGATGCCCCCGTCGGGAGGCACGATACGGTATTCCAGACTGACCAGATCGCGGGTTTGGAGACTTCGGGCAAGGGTGTCTTTGGCTTTTTCGCGATCATCCGGGTGGACCAATTCCAAAAAGCGATCGAAGCTCAACGGCTCTTCCGGGTCGAAATGCAGCACCTCCCGCAGCTTGTCGGTGGCCCAGATACGGCCGGTATCGACGTTCATCACCCAAAGCCCGGCCCCGGCCGAGGAGGCGGCCAGGTTCATACGCTCCTCGCTTTCGCGCAAAGCCTTCTCGGCTTTGCGTCGCTCCAGGGCATTGACGAAGATTTCGCCAAGCAGCTGCAAACGCGGTATGAAGACTTTGGGCCAGACACGCTCTTTTTGCACAGCATTGATGCAGATGACATGAACCACGGGTTGACTGGTGAGAATCGGAATAGCGAGGTTGGAGTGTATTCCCCAGTCCCTCCAGGTCTGTTTATCCACATACGCCTCTTCCGGCATTTCGTCTACCTTCGCAAAGGACACTACTTCTCCTTTTTTCGTCAGCTTCTCGTAAGCCCAGGGATTGATTTCCCGAGAAAGTTCGATATTAACGGGAACCGGGGAAGCATTATCCGAATAAGCCACATGGGTGATTTCCCAAACGTTTTTATCAGATAGGAGTTTAAGCAGCCCGCAGCGGTCGACCTGGAAAAATTCCAGCACCATCTTCAAGGCCCGCTCGATTTCCTCGTCGAGTTTTTCGGACGGCAAGTTGATGAACCGGGCCGATAAATCCGAGATCATTTGTTCGAACCGCAGGCGGTCGCTGATTTCTATTTCACGGTCAAGCAGTCCCTCGCTGCTTTTGTTCAGTTCCGAGGCGGTCACGGACAGTTGTCTGCCGGTCTTCTGATGTTGGCTTGTCGTTGTATCAGCCGGATCGACTGGAGGATGCTGTAAACGATGAAAGGCAATGTGGGCCCGGACACGCTGAAGAACCTGCTCGGCTATGTAAGGCTTCGAAATGCAGTCCACGCATCCAGCTGCAAATCCCTTCATCTTCGAATCCGTATCCAATTGGTCACAGAGAAAAAGCATCGGAATGGTGCTTGTCCGTGCATCCTGTTTGAGACAGCGATATTCCTCAAATCCGTTCAGGTTGGAAGAATTATTCTCGAGAAGGATCAAATCGGCGGGTGGTTTTTGGGTCAGTGCCAGTGCCGCCGGTCCATTCGGTACGCAGGTGACCTCCAATCCACCACGGCGCAGAATCGTCTTCAGTTCCTGCCATTCCGCGGGCTGAACGCCGACAACGATGATGTGCCCCGCCGTTAGTTGCAATGGATCGGATGACATGGTTATTCGCCTCGAGACGGTCTTAACTGAGTAAAGGATTGGATGGTTTAAGGGTCGAAACGTTGTAAATCACACATAGCACAGCGTTGGTTACTGTATCAAGCCTCTGCAGAATTAGAATTAAATGAGATGGGCTAACATCACAAAGGGGCTTCGGCTAAACCAATCAGTGATCAGAGAGATAGAGAAACAGAGATGGCGGGAAAAGGCGCCTTCTTCACTACTGAAGACGAACAACTCACCGCCCATCAACAAAGGAAACAACAGTGAACTTCAATTTAAGTGGGCCAGGTTTAGCTTACCGCTTACGTGGTTGCCTAATACTTGACTACGGGGTAAATTGACCATGCCACCTACAAATCAATCAAGGATATTCTATTCAAAACACCGAAACATGAGAATGCGCTTGACCACGTCGTCGTGATCATGTTCGAGAACCGTTCTTTCGACAACCTGTTTGGCCAGCTGTACGAACCGGGCGAGGTTGCCTCGTTCGAGGGCGTGATCGGCAAGAACCTTTCGAACCCTATCCCTGAGTGGGCGGGAGGCGGCCCGGCTGACACGGTACCCTACGGCGTCGCCCAGCACATGAACGTGCCGCACCTGGATCCAGGCGAGGAACTTCCGCACGTGACACCCAGCTGTTCGGGATCCTCAACGAGGCGAACTCCAACCTACAACGAATTCGATCATATCATGGCCGGTTACACGCAAGAACAGATGCCGGTCCTGTCATCGATCGCCCGCGGCTTCGCGACCTTCGACCACTGGTTCTGCGCCGTGCCGTCCTGTATGTTTCCGAATCGCTCCTTCTTTCACGACGGGACATCGTCGGGCTTCTGCACCAATTGGCCCCCGGCCGACGCCTTCCCGGCACACAACACGGCCGAGACATTATACGACCGCCTCGACGCAGCCGGCCTGACATGGAAGGTTTACTTCGATCCTGCTGCTGCGCTATCGATCACCGGGTTGATCCACGCGTCGCGGCTGCGTCGGAAGTTCCCTACTCACTTCCTATCGACCGACCAGTTCTTCGAGGATGCGGAGAAAGGAAATTTGCCGACCTACTCGTTCATCGAGCCACAGGTGCTCGGCTTCGCCCATAATAACATGCACCCGCTGGCGGCCGAACTGTTCGAGGCGTCCGGGTTGGAGAACGGCATCACCGATCCCGGCGTATTGGAACTCGATCTGCCATCCTCGCTGATCGCCGGTGAGGAGCTCCTGGCGCGTATTTATGACGCTATCCGCTCATCTTGTTCGTCGGAGGGCTCTAACTTCTCGAACACCACACTTCTGGTTACTTTCGACGAGCACGGCGGCACCTACGATCATGTCCCTCCACCGGCGGTAGCTCCCCCCGACCCGAAGTCAGCTCCGGGTCAGTTCGGCTTCACCTTTAACCGCCTCGGATTGCGTGTTCCCACCCTGGCAATCTCGGCCTGGATCCCTGAGCGAACCGTCATCTCCGAGGAGTACCACCACTGCTCCCTGATTGCGACGATGCGCGAGCGATGGAACCTGGGTAAGCCGCTGACTGCAAGGGATGCCAGCGCAAGGAGTTTAGCGGGCGTCAACTCGCTCGCAAAGCCGCGACCCCAGAAGGACTGGCCTGAGGTCCACTCCCGACCGTTGCCGCCAGGACCGCCCTCGCTCGTACCTTTGGACGCCCCGCTTGGTATTCTCGGAAAGGGGTTGCTCGGCGGCGTTCTCACGCTCGGCAAGGGCATGGGTGCGGTGGCGCCCGAGATCGACTTAAAGCAGCGGATAACAGGTGCTAAGGCGCTTGAAATAGGCCATGAAGTCCTCGGTGATCTCTTCCCGGCCCTGAAGGACTGAAGGAGTACCTGAAAAACCATTAATGCTGAGTGCAACATTCTGCTATGCTATTCCACTTCAGAATTATCTAAAACCTGCATTATCCCGAAAGAATGTGTTTCAATCCGTCTATTAAAAAAGCTATCGTTACTATTTTCACCTCTCCGCAGCTAATCATCAATATTCTCTAACCGCAAGATCCCCCATTCCTTAAATGTTTTTAATAATCATAAATTTTCGAAGGCGGGTAATTTAAATGCGCATAAATCATTTGTATTTTGCGCAGGCTTATCCTATAAAAAAACCGATTGTATTTCAGGAGCTTAGTTTTTCAAAATTCGTGGGGTTTTTTGCGCACCCTCTATACCGAATTTTTTAACAGGAGGCGGGCAATGTCCAAAAAGGTCGCTATTTACGCCAGGGTGTCAACCGATCGACAAACCACTGATTCTCAGCTTCACGAACTTCGGGAATTTGTCCGTCGGGCCAAGTGGACAGTATACCGTGAATACACCGATACTGGATATTCAGGTAAAAATACCCAACGCCCCGCGTTCACCGAAATGCTCAACGACGCTCGCCGCCGTCAGTTCGATCTGCTACTTGTATGGAAACTTGACCGGCTCTCTCGTTCTTTAAGAGACCTGATCACGACACTCGATGAGTTCGGACACCTCGGGATCGATTTCATCTCTTATGACAATCAACTCGACACGTCGAGCCCTTCCGGCAAATTGGTTTTCAATATTATTGGGGCTGTGGCAGAATTCGAGCGAGACATTATTCGTGAAAGGGTGCGTGCCGGCCTGGCGAATGCCCGTCGTAATGGAAAAAAGTTGGGGCGTCCTCGGATTCCTCAATCAGTACGGAAAAAGGCCATAAAGCTGAGAGAGCGAGGGCTATCCAATAGAGCAATTGGTAAAGACTTGAGGATTGCGGAAAGCACCGTTCGGAACTTGATAAAAGCAAACTCAGATCAAATAGTGCCCGCCAAGACAACTCATGGTTAGGATAGCAATAAGGTTTGGTAATCACACGCTGTTGAAGGACATAGCAACCTGTGCTTAATAGCAGAAATCTTTAACATGCTCTTTAGCGGGCGCAGTTTTTTTCGATCCGCTGTAAGATGCGTTTAGAGGCTAATCTTTTGAGATAGAAAATTTGACTAAATTAGAATGCCTAAAATGAAGGCCGCAAACAAGACCATATCCGTACTCAATTTGATAATACCCCATCGCTTCAAATCCCTACATCGTTACTGACTGATATTACATGGGCTCCTTGGCTTCCGATATTTAATTCAGTGAATACTTCGGGTTACATACTGCTTGCTGTTCTTGCGGGGCACTTTGGTCTTACTCGAAATATCTGTCCTTTTGATAGGAAGATGCTTTGCCCTGTACTCACTTGTATCTCCTTCCCAGCTAATTTCTTCCACATTCTCGAAAACGATATCGACTTCTTGGCGGGTCATAACTTTAAAGCCATACTGATTGTTTGTATACTTGGGGTTTTTTCCCTTCTGGATCAGTTCCTCGATTTCGAACATGTGCTCCTGTATTCTTCTGTGGATCTGGGTGTTAGCAAAATCAATGAAATCACGTGATGGGATCTCTTTTACATGGTGTTCCTTAAATGACGCATCTATCTCTACGCCGATACTATTTCGAGCACAGATAATCGAAGCCAGGGTTGTCGTTGCCGTACCTAAGAACGGATCCAGGACTGTATCGGCTTTCGACGAGAACATGCGTATCAGCCTCAAAGGGACCACCATCGGGAAAGCTCCACTTCTCTTCCTTAGTGTCTTGCTGTTAATCGCCTGCTTCTCACCAGCCAGATCCCAAAAATCTGAAAACCACTTGTTCCTTTCTTCCCAAAAAAAGGAGCTCTCTTTTCTTCTCTGTTTTTCTTTCTTTTCCGAAAACACTCTCCGAGAGGGTTTTCTGAAGATGAGGATTCTCTCATGTTCCAGTGTGACATAGGCGCCGCAAGGGAGCATTCCGGACCCCATAAACTTGGTAGGTGAGTTTGTTGCCTTACGCCACAGTATTGACGGGAGAACGTCATAACCGAGCTTCATAAAACTTTGGATAATCTCTGCATGGTTGGGGTACAGTCTGAATTCCTTGCCGATGGTTCTTGTGGCATCTCCGATGTTGATGCAGGCCAGCCCACCCTCTTTCAAGGCCTTTGAAGATTCGTGCCATACCCTATCCAACTGTGCATGCATCAATTTGTAGGCAGCATTACTGTTTTCCTTTTCAAGGCATGCCCCGATCTCTGGGTCCATCTGCGAAAACACCTCATCCCACATCGAAATCATAGGATATGGTGGAGAAGTGAGAATCAAATCAACACTTTCAGGCTTAATTTCAGACATTTCTCTGGCGTCAGCGTAGATCACTTTGTGTTTGGTTTCCATTTGGTGTAACCTTCCAGGGCGGTTATCGTCTCGCTATAGATGGGTTGCTTGTTGCTATGTCGCGAAGCGCGAATTCAGAACAATGTCATAATACCACAGCTATCAAGGATGTCTAGTTTTTTATTCTGGTTCCCTCTGAAGAACTTTTGCCATCGTATTCAGTTCCTCTGGCGTACCACTTATAGTTATGGTTTTCGTTCCACTTTGGGTTGGTTGTGTGAGTGTCAGCAAACCAGATTCGAGCATCTTATTCATATCGTCTAAACTGATGTAAACCCCATGAGGGCCTTGACTGACGCTGTATTTGACTTCTATTCGCATTTCAAATCTCCTCCTATATTGTTCTATGAACACCACAGGTGTTATGTCATGAATTAAACCAGTCATTGATGACATTTAAGAACCAATAGATGGTGTTGTCAGAAATCTCTAAAGGCGACCTGTCGAGTACCATCGAGGGCTCGTATTTGTCCGGCTCTGATGTCTTTCTAATCGCATATGGGATTTCTATTCTCCCCTCAATGAAATCGATGCCTCTTTGTGTTAGCCGACCTATTCCTCTTTTCGGCTTCTCGATCCAGACCCCATCCTGGTCGATAGCTCAGCTTTGAGTATGTCGTTTGCTCGGTGCACCCTTTCAGTCTCAGTTCTTCAGTCGTATACTCTCTATGATTTCCATCATTTCCCCAAAAAATACTCAGTATTTTCTTAAAGCCCGAGTTGAAAGTATACACGACAGGATTATACTGTGTGTTCTTGATAAATCCAAAGTTGGGTAAGGTCCCACCAATATGCAGTGTCGGCTTAATTTCAAAACTCACCGTTATTCAGCCTCTGCGAATAACTGAATACAATTCAGTGAAGGGTTACGCACTCCTTGGCACGGTCTGCCGCAGTGTCACCCATTCCATTCGATGCGACATCAACGAGTGTCTTGCTGAAAAGGCCGCCATCTGCTGATTCGTAAGAAAGCTCCGTTTTGCTGGACGAACAGAGGAGTGCGTAGTTGCTCCCGGTTCGGCCTTTATATCCGCTTCATTTGGTCTATCGTGGTATCTATCCTTGCTCCAGTCTGACCACTATAGCATGCATCAATAACTATCACTGGGTCGACATGAACCAATGAAAGGGTTTCAATGATGTCCTTGAATTTTACGACACTCAATGAAGGAGCAGTGGAATATTCAGGATGTAATCGCGTATCTTTAAAGCATAATCCAAATTCATAGTTCCCTACTGGGGACCCATGGCCAGCGAAGTACAGAATCAAAATGTCATTTTGGGCTTCACGGGTCATCGTATATTTGTCAGTAATATATTTCGGAATTCCTGAGCAGTGATATCAATGGCTTCCTGAAACTTTGCATCTGAGTAGAGTGAAGTGCCAGGATTATCAACTAAGAGATCCTTTATCCTTTTGACGTCCTTCGATGGCCCTGAGAGCTTTGGCAGATGGTCATAGTCATTAATTCCTACAGCTACTATGTTAACCCTTTCAGTTAGCATTCTCAAAATCCTCTTGGGTCATACACCAAACAGCACTAACCTGTCCCGAATCGTCAGCCAGCGCTATCGAAAGACGCTTTGTAATTAGATTTTACGTAATTATACCTTGCCAATAGACAAATTTACAGAATTTAAACCAATTATACAGATATCGTTCGGCTATAGTGGTTTCATACCCTTTTTAATTGCCAAGTAAACACCAAGAAACAATAAAATTAATCCGATGAGGTGAAGTTGATATTTTGCTATTAAGATCAGGCCGGCGAAAGCAAGGGCAGCTCCCAATATTTTGTATTTCATACTCAATTCTTAAGATTCGAGTTTGTGTTTGGCTATGTGGGGAAGCGTAACTAATAGAATTTACATTTAAATTGCATATACGATCTGGATATAATAGCCTTACCTCGGGCATTGCCCAAATGTCAAACCCTTATTAAACAAAGGAGGTAAGCCATGAAAATGTCCAAAGCCGCTGCAATCTGGATCGATTACCACAAGACCCACTCGAAAAAAAAATACGGTTCGATCATATCAGTCTGTCATTGAACGATTCTGCCAGGATTTTGGTGATGCCGAGATTGAGCAGATTACACCCGATGATGTCCTTTCCTTTCTGAACAACTTTACCAACGGCAACAAGCCTTACACAAAACGGGTCCGTTATTCCCACCTGTCAGCCTTTTTCAATTTTTTCCGCAACAACATCGATTCCACCCTGGTAAATCCGTGCGATACACCCATGATCCGAAAACTGTACCGGGAAAGGGTGGTCTCCAGATGGGAAATCATCGAAAAAGAGACCGTTGACGAGATCATATTCAGAACGGTCAAAGTCCGAAATCGGCTGATTCTTGAATTGATGGCCCGAGGCGGCATGCGGATCGGCGAGGTGCTGAAACTGAGATTGAATGATATTCAGGATCGAAAACTGATCCTGCGAGAGCCCAAAAGCGGTAAGGAACATGAAATCGTGTTCATCCCGCAAAAGGTGGCCGACAGGCTCCGTGATTATGCGACGAAAAAATGCCAGAGTCCTCAAGAGCGGATATTCCCGATTTCCTATGAGGCGGCCAGGATGATGGTGTTAAAAGCCGGAAAGCTGGTCGGAATCCATTTGAGGCCGCATGACCTGCGTCGGCATTCGGCAACTTACGCTTCCCGGTCCGGCGTTCCCATCGAAATTGTGAGCAAGCTCATCCTCCGCCATGCGAACCTTTCGACCACCCAAAGGTATCTGGGAACGATCAGCGATGTAGAGGCGATCAGATGGATTGAGAATCTTTATGGCTAAAACGAACAAGGGGTGAATCCCTTTGAGGGCGTCACCCCTGTACTAACAGATACGATTTGGCAATCTCCATGCAACCGTCGAATTGATAGCTTTGGAACCATCTCGGCAGGTACATGTTTTAACCACTTTGAGCTTTGTTGGAGTAATCTGTAACCCGTTGCTATTAGCTGCCCGCTTGCACCGCTTACTCAGCCTTTTCGATATCCGGCAACACCCAACTGCGATCCATAAAAGCCTGCTTGGGTGAGTAGAGCCGGAAATAGGGGACCCAGGCCCGCCCCGCCTCACGAGGGAAGCGAAACAACACCCAGCTGGGTCAGTATCGCCAGCTGATCGATAACCTCCCATTCTTCCACGATTTTGCCGTCTTCGAAACGACTGCGAACCACTCCGTGGACCCGCATTTCCTTGCCGGTCGGCGGGATTCCCATAAGGGGGCCTTCGTGCGTGCCTGTGAGAGTGAAGAAGATCACTGCCTTGTCGTCCGTCACGACCAACTCGTCGATGGCCATTCTTAGGTCCGGGAAGGCGGCATGGTAGCCGGATAGGAACACCTTGAGCGCTTCCCTGCCGTGCAGCTCTTCATCGGGGCTGCGGTAGAAGTAGCTCGGATGAACGATCTCGTCGACCACGTCGAAGTTCCCTTGGTTTATCACCTCGGCGACGAATCGACGCATCACATCTTCGATGACTTGAGACATGAGATTCCTCCTTGTGGTCCTTCCGCCAGCGCCAATGATCAGGGGCCGTGCGGAAGCGATTCAGCTCAGGTCAGGGGCAACGCCGTCCCCTACCGTCCGGCCTCTAAAGGCTGAACAGGACTATCATGAGCAACACAGACACTATGCTCGCCAAAACCGTCCTGGTCACATTCGAGTAGTTCCAACGCGATTCGAACTTTCGGCGAGCCACCTCCCGCTCAGTCTCGTCCATATCGGCAATCGCTAGTGCTTGCACCGTGTTGTTCAATGGAATATTGATGGTGGCGGTGGGCAGCTGAACGCCGAGTAGGTACACGAGTACCGCTGCGATCACAAGAACGCGCCCGGTGCCATCCAATTGCCCGAAGCCAAGAACAGCCGAGGCAAGCAGAGCGATCACCGATCCGATCCAGACCAGCATGAAAACCGGCTGGTTGTTCTGGATCACTCGGTCCATCACCTGGAACGCCCTTAGAAACTCGCCGTCACCCAAGGTCCGTATCCCGGGCATGACAACCACGGCGAACGCAAGTACGAAACCGGCCACCAGGCTGCATAGGAAGGCTGCAATAATCAGGGTGAGTTGATAGAGTTCCATTTAGGTCCTCCTCGCGGCAACCGCGCTTTAAAGCGTCGGTCACCCCAGAGCACAGTACCAAGTCCTTTGAGGGAGAGTCACACTCAGAGTCTCTCTGCCTAACGGCCTGCCGCTCAGCCGCCGCGCTTCTCAGCGGTCGGCTGCAGCGGCTGGTTAGGCATCATGCCGCCTGACATATCCCGGGCCTTCATCCCTCGGGAAGCCGAGCGACTGCAGCCTTCACCGCCTCAGATATGCCTTGGCAGCTATCGGCCTTGTCCTCGTCCGACCAACCGAGCAATGGAGGGTGATCAGGAGTTCCGTCGGCCGGTCCCCAGATCACTTTTCCTGAGCTGTTCACGTATCCGAACTTGCCGTCGGCAGTGAAGAAACGTGAGACCGGTGCGTCGGCGACAAACCAGTGCCCCTCGTCGTACCTGAAAAACCCGGGAGCATAGTCAAAACGCAAATCGAACGCGATACTGCCGGATCTTCGGATAAATCCTGTCCAGGCTCCAATTCGGACGGGGGCAAGGCCCGAACCGAACGGACCCGCCCTATCGAATTCAAACGGTATGACTTCGCGGCCTTGAGGATCAATGTATCCCCATTTCCCCTCCTTCTCCACCGCGGCCAATCCGCCGGAGAACGAGGAGACCGCATCGTAAAGGAGGGGAATGACAACCTCACCTTGGAGGTTGAGGTAGCCGCTCTTGTAGTCCTTTGATACGGGGACTCGACCGTGCGACACGATCCCCTCGCTGAACCCATAGTCAGAGGCGAGGACGCGCCCTGAGCGATCGATGAGAACATCCTGTGAGTTCAGCTGCGCGGTGGCTACCCCCTCGCGAAAGTAATACGCGGCTGAAAAACGCAAGGGGATGACCAACTCCCCGCTGCTGTCAACGAATCCCCATCGGTCACCTATCTGGACGGCGGCCAACCCGTCGCTAAACTTCAAGGCGTTGTCAAACAATGGACCGATTCTGAACAGTCCTCGCTCGTCGACAAATCCGATCTTCGCTCCCCTCACGCCGTGCCTCCAATTGACCGGAAGCCGCGGCGCGAAGAGCCTGAATATTCCCGGATGAATCTATTGAGACGTAGCGGCTGCACACATAGACTGTGCCCAACCCTTGCCAAAAGTCGTCAGCCCAGACGAATTGCGGTTGAATGACCACCTGTCCGGTGCTGTCGATATACCCGTATCTGCCAGCCTGCACGATCACGATCAACTGATCGCCACCCCCGTCTTGGGCCACCAAGGTGGCCGTTAACGTCAGCAGAGTCCACCCCAGAAGAAAGGCGGGAACCCTTCGACCTTCAGGACCTTCACGGTTGTATATCAGTTTGATCATGTTCACCACTGCAAGCCTAACGCTTAGCATCAGCGGACGGCGCGCAGCGCCGTCCGCTGATGCTGTTGTTAGGCAACCATACGCGTGCTGGATCGACTGTGCCCATGTGCCTACTTCAAGACCTTGTTAATCGAGGCGATCAGTGCAGTCCAGTGTTTCCGCTCCTCGTCGGTCAGGTCGGATGCCTCGTGCTCCCGCGCCCAGCGCAGGAAGGCTTTGGCGAGCCGGTATTTTGAGAAGTCGGCGATCTCGGCGGCGAAGATGTCCACGAGCGGGCGAGAATCTTGCGCTGCGGCCGTTGCCGTAGCATCCCAGCCAAGATCATCGAGCGCGACCTTCACCAAGGTCTCCCTGAGCAAGTCCTCGATCTCCGGCTTGGTGACCTTGCCCGGATAGGAGTCCTTGGTCGCGCAGGATCTTCTTGTTCCCGAGCGTGTGGACGAGCGTGTCCTGCTGCGCGGCTTGGTCGCCTGCCGCGTCCGAGTCGAGCAGTGCGGCAACCTTCAACTTGTGCGCGTGTAGAATGGTCGCGTAGTACGACGACCTTGCCCGCGCTATTCGCGAAGACGAGCGCGATCTTCTCGTCGAGGTTCGCATCCCCAGATGCACGGAGGAGCTGCGCGACAGCCTCGACGTACCAGTAGTCCGTCAGCCCTTCCAGCACGAGGTTTCGCGTCTGCGCGAAGAGGCTCTGCGCCAGGTCGTAGCCGAGGGCTTCCTGGAGCGGGAGCAACGCTGCCGGATCTCCCGACGACAGGTTGCCGTGAACCTTGGTCTCCGACCTTCCGATCCGTCATGTCCACGACTCGAACAATGTCCAACTCGTCCGGGCCGACGAGGAAGGGCGAATGCGTCGTGTAAAGCGTCTGATTCTTCACAGCGAGGCGGGAGATCGTCTCGCGAAAGTCCCGTCTGCTTGAGGCCGTGCAGGTGCAGTCCGGGCTCGTCGAGCAAGAGGATCGCGTTCTCGTGTTTGTCCGCGGCTTCAGCGAAGAACACGACGAAGAACGACACGAGCCACTGGAAGCCTTCCGAGCGTTGGTCAAGCTCGATCTCCACGCCTAGCTCGTCCTCGACGACGACCTTGAGGTACTGCCCGTCGGCATTGATCTTGAAGCTTGCTCGCCTCCCGCGGTCCGGGTTGGGGTTCCAGACGGAGACGATCTCCTCGGTCAGTCTAACGCTCGCCGCGTTGAGCTGGTAGCCGGTTGTCGAGCTTGTCCTGGTACGCCTTGAGTGCTTCCGCGTTTCCCTGCGCAGGTTGCGCGGCGTTGCCAAGATCGGCAAGCTGCCTTCGCCGTGAACCCGAGAAACTTGAGCAGGCACAGGTTCCCATAGTCGTATTGCTTGTCGTCGAGCACGCCGCTCTGCACGCGCTGGGCGAGGTGCGCAAGGTGGATGCGCGGCCGAACGCGAAAGTAGTTGTTGAAAAAGACGAACACCGGAAGACGCTGCTCCAGGTGCTTCAGGACGCAGCACGCCGTCGGCGACCCCGCACAGCTTCGAGAGGCGATCGTAGCGCTTCTCCTCGGTCGTGTTTTCCTCGTCGATCAACGGCAGCGCGCTCTCAAGCCATCCCTTGAGCTTGGCCGCAAGTTCTCCATCGATCGACATCTCGTCTCTCCATCCGTTCGCGAGCGCAGTGAGCTGCTCGACTGGGCGCGGGATCGTCGGCAGCTTCCTTGCGCTTGATCGACGTGCGCGCAGAGCCGCTTGAAATCCTTTGACAAGGACCCGTAGCTCGGAACCTCGGACCGCCGTCGATCCGGTACCACGCCTTGTTGTTCAGGCTTCGACCAAGGACGTAGGTGCATTCCTCGTAACCCTCAGGAAGCCCCGCCAGGTCAGCAGGCTCCAACTTGAAGTGGCCCTCGACGACCGTTACCTGAGCCGGATCAACAGCTCCACGCGTGATGTCTGTTGTACTCGGAACGAGGGTAGTCGCGAAGCGCGTCGAACCCCTCGATTCCCTCGCGGCGCGTGAAGTTGCTGGAGCGCCTGGAGGATGACCGTCTTCCCGGCTTCGTTCGGGCCGACGAGGATCGTCTTCCCGTTCTCGACCTCGAACTCCCCGGTATCGCGGATGCTCCGGTACATCCGAATGCGAGCTTTGCAGAGCCTCATTGCTGGCGATTCCTGTTCATCCGATCTGCCCTTCGTCGATAGCGGGTGTGCATTGTTGGTTGCCCAACTACTGATTATATGGTTTCCATTTAAGACCGGGTGCTTGCTTCACTTCCAGATAATATACTTTGATTGATTCCTGCTAATGCCTGTGTGATCAATGTGTTAGCGCCGCCCTAGTTGCGGTGCCGTGGCTTATGATGAACCGCTTGACCCAGCTGCAATAGGTTCGCTCAGTGCGGCGGCTGTAGTGCCGGGAGCGCAGCGCCTCCCGCATGCGAGGCAGCAGCTTCGACCGGTACTTCGGTTCGGCCTCTGAGCAGAACTCCTCGAGGAAGAAATCTGAGCCGGTATACTCCCAAGAGAGTCCCTCAATCGACACAGTCACTGCCTCCGCTTCGCCTACCATAGACACAACTCATGGGAAAGTTTAGGAGAGATCTACGACACTGGAGGCGAATCTCTGTGACCATCCCTGAGTTTCCGTGGCCAGAGGAATCTTGGTAGGCAGTTACGGAGGCACTTGGCGTCAATTCGCCGATGGCCTTTAGCCTTCTTTGACTAGGACGACGTCCGCCCCGTGGATGGGACGACGGCGGCGCCGAACTTCTCGAGGAGGTCGAGTTTGGCTTGGCGCAGGGCTGTCCATGCCCATCTGCGCCGCCTCGCTGCGAACCCTGGTGCGAAGTGCGGGTCAAGGCGTCATCCGCGATGTGCGGCGTGCTCGAGTGGCTGGTTGGGCTTCTGTTTCGCTTCGCGGTGAAGTGCTGTTGGATCCCGACTATTTCTGCGTCCCCATGCGTCTAAGGGTGAAGCCGGGGGACGCCATGGGAAGATTGATGCAGGATCTGCGATACGCGATACGGACGTTCCGGAAACAGCCGGGATTCACGATCACCGCCATTGCCACGTTGGCGCTGGGCATCGGAGCAAACGCCGCGATCTTTACGGTGGTGGACTCGACTCTGCTGCGCCCGTTGCCGTTCCCGGATTACGAGCGCCTGATGGAAGTCTCACTCACCCTGCCCCGCACTTCGGGAGCTGCCTGGAACGTTTCAGAGGACATGGACTGGTCCTATCCCAAATTCGAGACGTTCCGTCAGTCCCAGAGAGTCTTCGACCGCGTCGCCGTCTACGCGAGCAAGGACTTCACCCTGACGGGAGCCGGGGACGCGGAGATGGTGACGGGAGAGACCGTGAGCGCGGAGTATCTTTCCTTGCTGGGTATCACCGCCGAGTTGGGCCGGACGTTCGTGGAGCGTGAAGACGCCGCTCCTGAATCGGCCCGGGTGGCGATCCTCGGCCACTCGTTATGGGAACGCCGGTTCGGGCGCGATCCCGGGGTCATCGGCCGTGCCGTTACTCTGGACACGGAGAAATACATCGTCGTCGGTGTCTTGCCCGCGGGTTTCCGTGGGCTCACATCCACGGCAGAGCTCTGGGTGCCGACGATGGCCATTCCTCCGGATGCCCTCCGGCAGCGGTGGGACCATTGGCTGCAGATGATCGCGCGACTCGAGCCCGGCGCCACTCCCGAAGAGGCGAAGAGCGCGGTCCGGGTGCTTGGGCGCCAGGTGGACGAGGCCCACCCCTCTCCCATCCCCGGCGATCCGTGGGGCGCGAAGGCCAGGTCGATGAGCGAGGCGAGAGTCGATCCCGCCATTCGGAAATCCGTGTGGATTCTCCAGGGCGCCGTGGGATTCGTACTCCTGATCGCATGCGCCAACATCGCCAACCTGCTCCTCGCCAGGGGAAATGCGCGCTCCCGTGAGATCGGGATCCGGATGGCGCTCGGCTGCGGCCGCACCGCCATCGTGGGAATGATCATGCGCCGTGCGCTGTTCTGGACCGGATCAGGAGTCGTGATTGGAGTCATCGTATCGATGGCCGCAGCGCGGCTGCTGAGAAGCCTCCTGTATCAAGTGACGCCCGACGATCCGGTGACCTACATTGCCCTGGCTTGCGTCCTCGGGATCGTGGCACTTGGCGCGGGCATGATTCCGGCATGGCGCGCATCGAGACTCGATCCCCTCCTGGTCATACGCGGCGAGTGATGCCATCGGCGACCGGCCAAGCTGCCCCGGCTTCTCGACAAGACACTCTGAGGCGGCCGGCGGAGCTTCTGGGAATCACCAGCCGTTTCGCTCTCTCAGGCCCGTGATGTGCGCGATGTGATGCTTTCCGTGCCAGGCATAGATCTGGAGCGTGACGTCGAGATCGATGTCCCCCTCTTCGGGGTAATGGAAGGGCCGCGCGAATTCCGACTCCGAGAGCGAGCGCAAGAGCAGGGCCCAGCGTTCATGCACGGCGGAAATCATGGCGAGGGACGGATCGATGGGCGCCGAACGCGCGTCGGCCAATTCGGCCCAGGCGGCCGGATCATAGCCTTTGATGGTCGGTTTCTCCTCCGTCAGTGCCAGCCGGCAGTGAACATAGGCGTGGATGTGACTGTCGGCGAGGTGATGAACGAGCTGCCGGACCGTCCACCCCTCCGGGCGATACGGCGTGTCGAGCTGCTCATCGTTCAGGTCTTCAACGGCCCGGCGCAGTTGGCCGGGCATCTCGCTCAGGCTCTGGATCCATTGAAGTCTCTTCTCCGCCGTGACGGCGGGATCCTGCTGGAATTTTCCGATGGGATACTTGAGATCCTGCATGTGTCTTTCCCCTTTCGTCCCCGGAGATGGAAGGAGTCCGGCCTCCGAATTGCCAGCGCATATCTTATCCAATTCGAAGTTTCCTCGAAGCGTCTGGCGCAGCGATTTCTGCCAGGGGAGCCGGAGACGCACGAAAGTGACCGCGGTCTGTCTGGAGGAACGAGGCAGCCCTGAAAGGATCCGGCCGGTTGTCTGATGTGAGCGCACCCTCCCTTCGCTGGCCGAGCCCTGACGGTCGACATCACAGGCAGCGGCTTCGCACCGTCGGCTCGACCTCAGTGAGTCGGACGAGCCGAGGTTGCACGTTGGTATACTTTTGCACTATAGTGCATAGCTCATGAACCCGATTCCGACTCGGGCGCCATCTTGGACGACGACATCAGATCGGATCTATAGGGCCGCGATCTCGTTGTTTCGGCGGAGGGACTTCAGTGAAGTGACGATCGAAGACATCACTTCTGCGGCCAAGACCTGTCGACGTACCTTCTTCAACCATTTCCCTACGAAGGAGCACGTTTTGGCCCGACTCCACCAGGAACTGACGGCAGACTGTCTGGCACGGGCGGAGAAGGCCACGCCGCACGACGGCTGGGAGCGCATCGAGGCCGCCTTCGATGCCTTTTCTGTAGCGGTCATGGCCGAACCCATCCTGGGCAGGTCACTGCTTCGGTTGGTCTTCGTGAGTGACGTCCTGGCCAGCCAGGACCAGCAGGACGTTCTGATTCTTGGCGACTGGCTGAGACGCGAACTGCACGCGGCCATTGCCGCGGGCACCCTCGGGCACTGGATCGACCTCGGGACTGCGTGCTCACTGCTGATGGGGATCCTCAGTTCCGGCACGACGCAGTGGCTGATCTCCTTTCCGAACGCCTCGGTGCCACTCGATCGGGATTTCCGGTCGAAGCTGCAAGTGGTCCGCAAAGGAATGGAGGCCTGAGTGAGATTTCTGTACCGACTCGTCCGGCTCTGGCGATGCTGGTTCTGGTTCTTGGATGGATTCTGTACCTGGCACGCAATTCGGCCGTGGCCGTCGTCATAGACCTGCTGCCCGTGGCCCTGCCGCTCTTCGGCCTGGGCGTGTTGCTTTCGCTCGTGATCGTCCTGAGGTCGGCTCGAGTGCATTGGCCGACCATCGTCGTGGCCATCGCATCACTGGCTGGGCTGGGATGCTCCCTTTGGAGCCTCGCCGCCGGAGTCCCCAGCGAGAATGTGGCATTCACCAGCGGATCTGTCGAACTGAGGGGCACAGTCTATTCCGCCAAAGGCGGAGAGTCGCTCTCCGGGGGTCGTCCTCGTCCATGGTTCGGGCCGGGAAACCCGGTCGGAGCACCGGTTTTACGCGCGCTTTCTGGCGGAGAGAGGCATCACGACGCTGGCTTTTGACAAGCGCGGAGCCGGAGCATCGAGTGGCAACACGTACGAAGCGGACTACCTCGACTATGCCGATGACGTCGTGGCGGCGGTCGAATGTCTTGCACGGTTGACAAATGTGGATCCAAACCGGGTCGGGCTCGTCGGCTTCAGCGAAGCGGAGTGGGTCGCGCCGGTTGCGGAGAACCGCTCCGACTCGATCGCATTCATCGTGATCATAGGGGCCTCGGGGTTGCGACCTGTCGACCAGGTCGAGGAAGAGATCCGGCTTCGGCTCGAAAGGAAGGGCTTTGCCGAATCGGATGTGCAGAAGGCGGAGGCACTGCATCGCCTGTACTCGGACTATCTCCGCGGAACGGCCGATGCCCCACGAGTCCGGTCCGAGATTGAGAAGGCCTCCCGGACTCCCTGGTTTGCGGCCGCAGAGGATCTTCCCGATCAGGTGTATCCACGCGAAGAGTACGCCTGGTGGCGCCGCGTGATGGATTTTGATCCGTCACCGTATTGGCGCCGGGTCGACGTGCCCGTCCTGCTACTCAAAGGAACGGAGGACGACCGCTCCGCAGCCGAGCCTTCCGCCGAACGCCTCAAAGCCATGATTTCCGCACCGTTGGAAGTTCGCCTGTTCCAGGGAGCCGATCACATGCTGCTTCAGTGGCCCATCGCTCCAGGGGTCCCCCCTCCCGTTTTTGCTGCCGGGTATCCCCAGATCGTTGCGGACTGGATCCTCAGGACCGTCCGGGGCCCGGCCAAGGGTATTCTCAATGGCTCCGTAGCTTGGGGGGGACCATCAGGTTGGCGGGCCGGGGACAACGCCACTGTTTTGGGGAGCGGAGACCCTCACTTCGTTCTTTGGACAATGCTAGATTGACAAATGTGAAAAGCAAAACCGGTCAGCTGTTTGAAGCGCACGCTCGGCAGGTCAAGGCCCTGACGTGTTTGTGGCGACAGCCTCCTCGCTCAGCCAATGGACAGCGGCTGCGACCTACGATTTTGGGACGGTGCCCCTGCGAATCGCCACCGATTACAGCCGAGCTACGGGCCGATCTGGTTGTCGCGCCAGGTGGCGCATCCAGGTGCAGTATTTCCTGATTCGAGGGTTCGGGTTGGGCTGAAGTGAAGAGGACGTGCCGCACGCGGGACTCAGGCTTCAGCCCGTCCCTCTAGATGTCACAAGAAGGAGTGCACAGCATGGAAGATCTCAAGGAGCTGTTCGAACTCGGCATGAAGTTTCACGGACACAAATGCCCGGCTATGCCCATGGGGCTGCGCGCCGCATTGGCGGCGATGAGAACCCTTGGGGTGACTCGGGCCCAGGACAAAGAACTGTTCGTGGTCTCGGAGACGGGGAAAGGGCACGCCGCAGGCTGTTTTCTCGACGGGATCATGACGGCCACGGGTTGCACGTATGGGAAATCGAACATCGAGAAACGTTACTTCAACAAAATGGCCTTCACGTTGATCGACCAAGGGGCCGGCCGAGCCGTGCGCGTCTCCCTGAAGCCCGATTTCTTCGAAAAGGCACTGGCCTCTCCCTTCGTCCAGAAACGCAAAGCGGGAGTTCCTCCACAGGACATCGAGCCGGAGATTGCTGATCCGCTTGTCGAGCGAATCCTCGCATTGGACGAAGACGACTTCCTCGACATCGGCGCCGTGCATCCGGTCGACATCCACAAGGGGAAGGCAAGTTTCACCGCGAAGCGCTGTGCCGCCTGCGGCGAGCTGACTTTCGTGAACAAGCTGCGCGTCACCGAAGAAGGTCGACTGGTCTGCATTCCTTGTTCCGGCTACGCGGACTGACGACTGCGACGGTGGGATGACGCGTCCCACCGTCAGGTTGACGACTCCTGGCGACCCAAAGGAGCCATGAGATGCCGGTCGAAACACTGGTACTGCTGTTTTTCCTGTTTCTGATCGTCTCCGCCGTCTTCTCCATGTTCGGTCAAGGCGGCGGGGCCTTCTATGTTCCGATGCTGTTGGCACTTTCCGTGCCGATCTACGTCGCGGCAACGACCAGCCAGGTTCTGATCATGGTCGTCTCACTCTCATCGATGCTGGTCTTTGCCAAGGCCAGGACAGTGGACTGGAAGCTGGTTCTGTTGATCGAGCCTCCCACCAATGTGGGCGCATTCCTCGGCGGTTACCTGTCCCTCTACGTCCCGCCCGCCTTCGCCAAGGTCTGCTTCGCCGCAGTGCTTCTGGTGGGGGCCTGGTACATGTTCAAGCCACCGAGAAAAGTCGCGGAAGGACACGTCCGACCAAGCCACTGGTGGCTCTGGAACCGGACCGGGGTCGCTCATCCCTACGCGATCAACGTTCTTGCTCTGGTCCCGGTGATGCTAGCAGCAGGATTTGTGGCCGGGATGCTGGGAGTCGGTGGCGGTCTGATCAAGGTACCGGCCGTGGTCGTGCTGGGCGGCGTGCCCATGAGTATTGCGGTCGGCAGTTCTTCGCTTATGATCGGGGTAACCGCCTTGACCGGCTTCGTGGGCCATGTGCTGCGCGGTCACTTCGACTGGTTGCTCACGGTGGTTTTGGCGGGTGGTGTTCTGATCGGTTCCCAGATCGGTCCGCGCTTCGCCGTCAAGGCCGATCAGGCGAAGCTCAAGAAGTACTTCGCCGTCTTGCTGGTCGCGATCGCGATTTGGCTGATCTACGGGACGGCTCGCTAACTTGTGAATTGACTAAATCGCAGTGGCAACGCTTCTGGCATTCAGAGCCCGCCTGGCACTGCGTTGATCCCGCGATACTGCCATTCGGCGATGTCTTGAGACAACGGGTCTGGCAGGGTCGCCATCGATCTGTACACGGGACGGCAGGGTCGCCATGGTCCGGCGGGCGGACAAGATTTCTGAGTCAGGAAAGAAGGGCGGCACGGGGAGCGCCGCCCTCGGGGATGTCGCCGGAAGCTCGGTTGCCCCCTACCTGGCGGCCGGCTTCACGATGGTTGCCGGCACCTTCCTAAACGCTGCTTTGGTCTTTTTGGCCATCTCCTTGAGCTCGAGTTTGACGGGCACGTGCCAACCCCACTCTCCACGGGCAGCCCAGAGGTCGGCCAGATAGTAGTGGTCACCGATCTTTCGGAAGGTAAGCGCAGTGGTCTGCGCTGGATCGGGGGACTCTGTGGGCTCCGTTTCGAACATGGCCTGGTTCTGGCCGCCCTGCTTCACGTCTCGGATCTGCCAGTCACTGTCATTGTTGGCGGACAGCTGCCAGAACTGGTATTCGCCCGATGGGAAAGTTTTCCCTTCCACAATGAATGGGAAGGGGATATTGGCGCCTAACTGGACGCCATCTTGCGCAAACACAGGCAGCGCGGGAACGGCAAAGAGAAACACGAGGACGAGCGAACAACGCTTGAGCATATCTGACTCCTTTCTTGGGTCTGAACTCGTCCCGCCAAGTTCCGCAAGTACCTGACTTGCAGACCCTTCCACTAGGATACTACGGAAGCCCGTCCGCAATGGGCAGCGATGAATCCTGGGCACCAGGGCCCGAGTTACTCCGGGTTTGGAGCGACCCCGTGTGAAGGAAGAACCACGAGTTGCCCGGTGAACTTTCCAACCGCGGCCGGTCCGACAAGACTCACTGCGGCATCCGCCGATGACGTCACACCCTGACCGGGGCGCCAAATCTCGTCGAGAGGTTTCCGGCCCTGGGGTCGCGTCTGCGGCTTGACCCCGGGCGACCGCAATCTGGGCCCTCCGGTGCCGTGCGCGAACCCTATCGAGGGACGTCTCGAGTCCTGGCGGAAAGTCGCCACCCCTTCCCGTCTTCCCCCGCGCTTCGGAAACCAGGAACCAGGAACCACGGAACTCGGAACCAGGAACTCGTCTTAAGTCCCGATTCCCCCCTTCCGGCGCCCGCGTCAATCCGCGGCGCGCCGGTATTGGGGCGGCCATTCGGCGGGGGCGGCCAGTTCCCGGGCGGCCCTCAGGGGCCAGTAGGGCTCCCGCAGAAACTGGCGGGCCAGCAGGACCAGATCGGCGTCTCCGCGGGCCAGGATCTCCTCGGCCTGACGGGGCTCGGTGATCATGCCGACAGCGGCCGTGGCGATGCGGGCATCGCGCCGGATGTCCCGGGCGAAGGGGACCTGGAATGCGGGCCCCACCGGGATCCTCGCATCCGGCACGAGGCCGCCGGAAGAGCAATCCACGGCGTCCACGCCGAGCGGGCCGAGAACCCGCGCCAGCTCGATCGACTGTTCGAGGTCCCAGCCGCCCTCGACCCAGTCGGTGGCGGAAATACGGACGAACAGGGGGTACTCCTGGGGCCAGACTTCCCGCACGGCGACGGTGATCTCACGGGCCAGCCGAATGCGGTTCTCGAAGGAGCCGCCGTAGGCGTCGCCGCGCCGGTTGCTCAGGGGAGAAAGGAACTCGTGGACCAGATAGCCATGGGCGGCATGAATCTCCACCACGCGAAAACCCGCCTCCCTGGCCCGGGCGGCGGACTCGCGGAAGGCGGCAACCACGGACCGGATCCCCTCTTCATCCAGCATCCGAGGAGTCGGCCAGTGGGGCTCGAACGGGAGGGCGCTCGGGGCGACGGGCTGCCATCCGCCCTTTTCCGGCGGGACGGGGCGTCCCCCCAGCCAGGGGGCGGCCGTGCTCGCCTTGCGGCCGGCATGAGCCAACTGAATCCCCGGAACGGCACCATGGTCGATGACAAACCGAGTAATGCGACCCAGGAATTCCACGTGTTCGTCTTTCCACAGGCCCAGGTCTTCGGGGCTGATCCGTCCCTCGGCCGTGACGGCCGTCGCTTCCGTGAACACCAGGCCGGCGCCCCCGACTGCCCGGCCTCCCAGGTGGACCAGGTGCCACTCGTCGGCATAGCCGTCCCGGCTGGAGTACTGGCACATGGGACTGACCCCGACGCGATTGCGCAAGACGACTCCTCGCAACTTCAAGGGCTGAAACAGATTGGATTCGCTCATCTTCCTCCCCTCTCGTTCTGCCAACAGCATATCAGGCACCCCTTTGCCAGACGCCTGCGCTACACTCGCCTGGTTCGACGGTTTCACGCGGTGAGGGGATTCCAGCATGACGGAGCATGACGATCTCAGGGCCCACATCTATTCGAGGATCGAGGAGATTCCCGCCCTCCCCGCGGTCGTGCCCAAACTGCTGGGGATCCTGCAGGACGATGAGGCCAGCGTGGCTGAAATTGCCGCCGTCATCGCCTACGACCCCTCTCTCACCTCCAAGATCCTGCGCGTCGCCAATTCTGCTTACTATGGCTTCTCGGGCCAGGTGTCGGAGTTGCGCAAGGCGGTCATGCTCATCGGCCTGAGGATGGTCAAATCGCTGGCCCTGTCCATCCCCATCGTCCACCGGCTTCCCATGGGCCGGTCAAACGAGCGTTTTTCACAGACCGGACTGTGGATCCACAGTCTGGCGGTCGGGACATTGGCCCAATGGCTGGCCCAGCAACTGCGTCAGCCCCGCGCCGAGACGCTGTTCGTTGCGGGGACCCTGCACGACATCGGCAAGATCGTGTTTTCGGAGCATTTCGAACTGCTGTTCGGAGAGGCGCTGGCCAACGTGCAGGCTGGCAATTGCGAGTATCTGTTCCAGTCCGAACGGGAGATCTTTGGGATGGACCACGGCGAGCTGGCGGCCCTGGTTCTGGAGCGCTGGAAATTCCCGGCCCAGATCGTCGAGGCCATCGCACTGCATCATGCTTCCGAACTACCCCCCGAGTGCGATCGTGTTTCGGTGGCGATCCTCCGAGTCGCCAACCTCGTGGTCCAGGACATGCAGATCGGCAGCGACGGCAACGTCGTTGCCCCGCTCTACGATCTGACGGAACTCGGTCTGCTGGGCCTGAACTCGGCTCGTCTGGAGGAGGCCCGAGAGTATCTGGGCGGGATGGAGGAAGGAATCCGGCAGTTCTACTCGGCCGTCAGTTGATCGAATTCCCGGGATCGGGAATAATCCCACCCACGGAAAGGCGGATCACAGTGGCAGATCGCGACTCGAAGTGGGAGAACAACTGCCCGGGCAGGTATTACGTCGATCGGAACTGCATCTCGGCCAAGTACTGCGTGAGTGTGGCGCCGGAGCTCTTTTCGATGGGAGAAGGTGGCGACCATGCCGCCGTCGTCCGGCAGCCGGAAAACGCAGCCGAAGAGGAACTGGCCCGAGATGCCCTCAACGGCTGCCCCGTCAGTGCCATCGGCGACGATGGCGACGAGGATCCCGCCTAGGCCCGCCGCAGCAACGGTTCAACGGATTCCGCGTTCGTTCAGGAAGGGGCCGTAGCGTGCTGTAAATCAGGGAGTCCAGAATCGCTCCGATCACCTGGTTCCCCTGTCCCACGGCCATGGCATCGTGAAGCGGGTTGATCAGCGCCACCAGCTGGCGGTGCTGTTGGTCGAGACGTTGCACTCCCACCGTGGAACTTGCATCCCCCTGGATCAGAGGCATGGGCAGATCTCCTCTCTGAAATCGGCGTTCACCGCGTGCATCGCGGACTCGTTCCGGGGCCGTCAGTCGACTCGGCCGGGGCCGACGTTTGGGCGGACGCCGACCCGTGATGTCCCGATTCGGAAACCCGCACTCGCAGGCCGGTCTTTGACTGGGGACACCAGAATATCGGCAGAGGGCGGAGCCCGGATCAGCACCGATCGGTCCCTCGTGAGCGCGGATGTCCGGCGATGGTGTCTGCAGGCGTCCGGCGCCGCATCCGGGTGACTCTTCTTTGCGGGGTCTCTTGCAGGTTTCCCGCAGAGTCAGGTTCTAGTACACTGCTTTACACGTTTCTGCACTTCAGGGGGACCTGATTCCGATGCGGCACGATGTCGCTTCAGGGGGGTAATATGAGCAAACGGGGACTCGCTTCCTTTCTGGTCGCCGTCGCATGTTGTCTGCCGATCTCCACACTCTCCGTGGAGGCGGCTTCTTCGTTGGTCTTCCCACGGCTGTCCTCCGAACCGAACACGGTCACGGGGCTGGCCATCTCCAACCTGTCGGCGGAGACGGCCACGGTGACGCTGACGGCCTACGGAACGGATGGAACGGTACTGTCCGGTTCCGGAATCACGAATCCGGCCACGCTCACGATCCCCGCCGAGCAGCAGGCCGCTCGGTTGCTCACCGAGATCTTCCACGGCGCCTTCCCGTCCTCCACCATTGGATGGGTCCGGATCACCAGTCCGACCGATGGGCTGACGGGCTTCTTCCTCTTCCTCGATGGAAGCCTGACGGAGATGGACGGAGCCGACCTTCCCGAAGCCGCGACGCAGATCGTCTTCAATACCGTGCAGGCCGGGAACGGCTTTTCCACCGAACTCAATCTCGTCAACACGACGGGCAGCGATACCGTGGCGACTTTGACCCTGGTGCAGCCCGGGGGCGCAGACGAGATCCAGAAATCGGTCACCCTCGCGGCCCGGGGCGTCGCCCGATTGGATGCCGGCTCCCTTTTCGGCCTGGCCTCGATCCCGGACGCCAGCTACGTGCACGTGGACACCGACGGCGGCCTCGTCGCCGGACTGGAGTTCATCCGTTCCGCCGGCGGTGATCTGCTCGGCCTCAACGCCCGCAAGGCCAGCGAAAAGCTCGAGAGCCTCTTCTTCCCACAGCTCGTGGTTTCCGGTCCGTGGAAAACGGAGCTGGGACTGGTCAACTATACGGACGACCCGGTCCTGGTCACCGTCTACGCCAGAAAGCCCGACGGCAGTCTCTATGGGGCTTCCGAACTGGCATCGAACCCGGTCAGCCGGGGCCTGGGGCCCCGGGAAGCCCTGCTTCTGGACGTGGCTGATCTCTTCGGTTTCACGGGCCAGAATTCACGCGACGGCTGGCTCGAAGTGGAGGCCAGCGAACAGGCCATCAACGGCTTTCTCAGCTACGGAATCCCGGCCGTCGGTTCTCTGGCAGCGATCGCCGCGAACCAGTCCCAAACCAGCTCCGTCTTCTCCCACATTGCGACGACGAGTGGCTTCTATACGGGACTGGCGCTCCTCAATCCCTCCTCCCTCAGCGCCAACGTGCGGATCCTGGCATTCACCCCGGAGGGTGACCTTCTCGGACGCAGCGATACGGTGGTGCGACCGAAACAGCGGGTCAGCAAACTGGTCACGGAGCTGATTGCGGGGACGGAGAACCGGTCGAACGGTTTTATCTGGATCAAGAGCAGCGTTCCCCTGTACACGAGTGCCCTGTTCGGCGCGGAGAAGGTGCTGGCCAACATTCCTCCCCAGCAGCCGCCGCCCACCTACGTTCCGGATCAGGATTTGAGCAAGGTCGCTCTGACTCCGCTGCTGGCCGTCGTTCAGCCCGGCAAGTCCCAGAAATTCACCGCCTCGGGAGCGAGCGGTCCGGTCACCTGGGCCGTCAACGGGATCGATTCGGGAGACAGTTCCGTGGGCACGATCGACTCGACCGGCCTCTACACGGCCCCCGCGAGCAAGCCCGAACCCTCTTTGATCACGGTCTCCGCAGAGTCCGACAATCTGAGCGGCGGCGCCTCGGTCGACATTCTGACCACCCAGTCGCTGGTCGGCGGGCTCGGCGTGCTGCAGTCGATCGTCTACATGCAGTCGTTGCAGCGACTCTACGAAGTCGAACTCACCTCCCTCGGCGCAGTCGGGAGCAGAATCTCCGCCACGTCCCAGACCGCAGCCGCCACGGATCAGAGCGAGCTGTTCCAGGTCCAGCCACCGAACGTCAAGACCAGCGTCCGCCAGTTCACGGACAACATCGTCAAGCTGATCTCCTATCCCGCGTCGGACGGGAAGGAGTACATGCTCCTCCTCGGGCAGAGCACGGGGCAACTGATTCGACTGGAGCCTCTGTCCGGACAGTCGAGACTCGTCTACACCGGTCTCCAGCAGCCGACTTCCATGGCCTACGACGCCTCGACGGGGAGCGTGCTCGTGGCCGAGTCGGATCGGATCACCCAAATCGCCCGCACCTTCATCGAGAGCGGTCTGACCTCCGGGTCGGGCGCAACCGGTGAGATCGACCCCGGGCAAACACCCCGCTCCACAGTGGCCCTGGCCGCAGGGGCGACGGGTCTGGCCGTGGACCGGTGCACGGGTGAGATCTACTTTTCCATCGCCTCCGAAGGGGTGATCAGAGCCTACGATCCCGCTACGGAGCAGACCCGCACGCTCGTTTCGGGTCTCTCCAGCCCTGGACAGCTTTTGACCCTCTACCGCGAGGGCCTCCCCTGTCCGGAGCGCACCCAGTTGCTCGTGGCCGAGCCCGGTGCGGACCGCATCACACTCATCGCACCGTCGCTCGGGAGCGTGGTTTCGTGGATCTCGGCACCCGGAGTGCGCGACCTGTCCTTCATCCCACCGGAGAACCCGTTCAACCTGAAGACGAGTGTCGCCTACGGCCTGTTTTTCGACGAGGCCGGGAACATTTCGATCGTCGACGTGGGAGACCAGTACTCGCAGGAGCCCCCCGTCGTTGAGGAGCCGATCTGCCAATCGGAGGTCAGCTTCGAGGATTCGAATCTCGAAGCCGCCGTGCGGGCGGCCCTGGGCCTGAACGCGGGAGACGCCATCACCTGCGCCGCAGCACAGTCACTGACCGAGTTGAGTGCCTCGGGGCGGAATATCCGTCGCATCGGAGGGCTCGAGTTCTTCACCAATCTCGAGGTCCTCGACCTGAGTCACAATTTCATTCGGAGCATTGCGCCGGTCGGCGCGCTGACACACCTGAGCGAGCTCAACGCCTCGTACAATCTGATCACCTCTCCCGGACTGTCTGCGAATCTGACCCAGCTGTCCCAACTCGATCTTTCCTACAACCTGATCGACGATCTCAGCACCCTCGTCAACCTCGACGTGGGCTCTCCCGGCTCCCCGGCGCGAATCCGGGCGCGGAGGGTGCAGGCACTTCCCTCCCTCACCCAGCTGAATCTCTCGTACAACTCCATCTCCGACGTCTCTCCGTTGTCTCCGTTGACCAGCCTGACTTCCCTGGATCTTTCGGGCAACTTCAGCATCGAGGACCTGAGCGGTCTCAGCCCCCTCCTTGGTCTTCAGCAGTTGTTCCTGCAGTGGAACGTGATCCGGAGCCTGAGCGCGCTCACACCGCTGGAAGCGCTGCAGTTGCTCGATCTGCGCCACAACAGTGTGGTCCATCTCTCGCCGCTGCTGGACAATCCGGGCATCGGCGAGGGCGATCGAATTTACATCGCGAACAATCCCATCGATCTCAGCGACTGCGCCGTCTTCCAGACCCTCAAGGACCGGGGGGTCGTGTTCGACTACGATCCGCCCTGTGACGTCGATCTCGAGGTCGCACTGTCATCCCCGAGTGAGGTGGTCCGCTACGGCGATCTCCTCCTGCTTCGGGCGCGGGTCACGAACCTGGGGACCGCGAACGCCCTCTCCCCCACCCTGCGCGTCCAGCTCGATCCCAATCTGATCCTGCGCTCGGCGATCGGCGGGGGTGCCGTCTGCTCCACCGGTGGGAGCACGGTGAACTGTCGCTGGTCCCAGCTGGCGCCCGCGACGCCTGCCACGGTTGAAGTCCGCGCGTTCGTGCAGAAGCGGACGGGCTCGGTGACCAGCACCGCCCACGTTGCGGCAGCCCAGTCCGAACTCGACACGGGCAACAACGACGCCAGCCTGTCGATTCCGCTGGCCTCAGCCGATCTCGAAGTCACCAAAACAGCCACGCCCGATCCCGTTTCGCCGAATGCCGCTCTGACCTACACCATCATCGTGGCCAACCATGGTCCATCGACGGCGACGGCCGTCGAGATTAGCGACGAGCTCCCCTCCGGTTTCAGCGTGGAGACCCAGTCCATCTCGTCCGGAAGCTGCAATTTCGACGCAAATGCCGGTCTCCTGCAGTGCGCGATCAACAGCCTTGCTGCCGGGAATGAGGCGACCATCACGGTGGAGGGAGTGGTCACGCAGGGTCCGGGAGAACTCCGGAATGTTGCCACAGCCACTGCGCAAGAGACGGATCCCTCCCCCGGCAACAACACCGGCGTCGCCATTACGCCGGTCGTGCAGCCCGACCTGGTCGTGACCAAGACCGCGTCGGTGGACCCCGCGATCACGGGGACCCCGCTCGTCTACAGCGTCTCCATCGTCAACAACGGCAACGGACCGGCGACCAACCTGGTGATCTCCGACAGCATTCCCGAAGATCTGGGCTTCGTCGGATACACGCTCCCGGGAGGGAGCTGCATTTCGATCGAAGGGCAGCTCACCTGCCAACTGGCTTCGCTGCCGGGAGGGGAGAGCACCGTTCTGACGATCGATACGACCGTGAACACCGCCGTGACTTCGGTGACCAATACCGTGACCGTCACGGAGGACCAGGATGACCTGAATCCGGACGACAACACCTCGACGGTGACAACGGCCGTGATCCAACGCGCCGACGTGTCGGTGACGAAGAGCGCCGCCCCGACACTGTTGCGCAACGGCGACACGGTGACCTATACGGTGGACGTCTTCAACCAGGGCCCGTCCCCGGCGACTGCGGTCTTCGTGCAGGACACGCTGCCGTCCGATCTCTTCTTCAGCGGCGCCAGCGCCCAGTGTTCCGAGAACCAGGCTTCCGGTCAGATCGAGTGCAATCTGGGGACACTGTCCCCCGGGAACGGCACCTCCGTCCAGATCCAGGCCTACTACAATGGTGAAGCCAACGGGACGGTCTTCACCAACCAGGTGGCGGTGAGCGCCTCCGAACCCGATCCCGACCTGGCCAACAACACATTCTCGATGGACGTGGCACTGGCCCAGGCCGACCTCTCTGTCACCTTGAGCGACAACCCGGATCCAGTCATTTCAGGTAACAACATCACACTGACCGCGCAGGTGACGAACCTTGGACCCGATGACGCCACCTTCACCTCCACGTACCTCTCTCCGGTGTTCGGGCTCCCGACGGTGACGATGGTGTCGGCCCTGTCGAGCCAGGGCACGTGCAACGTCAACGCCGCGGCCAATTCGGTGAGCTGTGACCTCGGCACACTCGCTGCGGGAGCCACGGCCACGGTCACGGTGACAGCCACATCGCCGGCCCTGACGTCACCGGATACCGTCCAGAATACGTTCTCGGCCTACAGCAACGAAGCTGACCCGAACGGCGCCAACAACACGGCGACCGAGGCCACGACGGTGAACCCGTGAGGCGGAGGTGAAAGGAGGCCGGACCAGATCGGACGAGGTTCGATTTAGGGGGTGACCACGTCACTTCTTTCAGGTAGAATTCCAAATTGAAAACGATTTTCAATTAGGAATTCTACCTGATGGAAGCACACCCCAAAGCGACAGCGGTACTGGATCCACCTTCTGAATTGACCGTCCTCGACGACGCCCTGCGGCAACAACCGTTGCGGGTCGTGCTGGTCGGGCAGCCCAACGTCGGCAAGTCGGTCGTCTTCTCGCAGCTGACCTCGCGCTATGTGACCATTTCCAACTATCCGGGCACGACGGTCGAGGTGTTTCGCGGCCGCACCCGTATCGCCGGCCAGGAAATCGAACTGCTCGACACGCCGGGGATCAACAGCATCGACGCGGGTTCGGAAGACGAGAGAGTGACCGTGGCGGCCCTCGAGCAGGACCGCCCCGACCTGGTCATCCAGGTCGCTGACGCCAAGAATCTGCGGAGAGCGCTGCTCCTGACGGCACAGCTCAGCCGGTTTCGGATCCCCATGGTGCTCGCCCTCAACATGATGGACGAATGCCGGGGCCGGGGAATCCAGGTCGATTCGGCGGCCCTGTCGCGTGAGCTCGGAATCCCGGTCATCGAGACCGTCGCCACCTCCGGGATCGGATTCGACGAGTTGCGGAGCCGTCTGGGGGCGGCCGCGGTCTGCACCTTCGACGAGGATTCGCTGCTGCCCTGGGTCGACCGGGTCTTGAGCAACGTCCGCTGGGAGGAGTCGCCGGAGCACAGATTCAACTTTTCGAAGACCCGTCTCTTCACGCTGGCGGCCCTCGCCGGCACCTTTCTGCACCTCGAAAACTATGTCGGAGGGTGGCTCGGCCTGCCCACGCTGGCCGGATGGCTGGAACACCTGCTCGGCAGCGGCCTCGGTCTCGGTGAGCTTCCGGTCACGGCGTTGACGGTCGTGTTCGCCTACCTGGCGCCGGTCCTGCTGCCCGTGCTGTGGGCCATCAAGTCGGACGCCGGGTTCAACGAGCGCTTCGGAATCTGGGCGCGCCGGGCCCTTCCCGGCTCGCTGATTCTGGTGGTCACGGCGTCTTTGACCTTCCAGCTGGTGGGGTACCTGGGAGCCCAGGTGCTGGTGGCACTGCTGGAGAACAGCCTCTTCGCCGCCTACGTCACGCCGGCGCTGCAGTCGATCCTCCCCCACGGTTTCTTCTTCGACCTGGTCGTCGGTCCCTATGGGCTCATTTCCATGGGGCTGTCGTACGGCCTTGCGATCGTGCTCCCGGTGGTGACCACCTTCTTCATTGCCTTCAGCTTCCTGGAGGACAGCGGGTATCTGCCGCGGCTTTCCATCCTCTCGGATCGAATCCTCCGCACCATGGGGCTGAACGGGAAGGCCTTCCTTCCCATGGTGCTCGGCCTCGGCTGCGTGACGATGGCGACCATGACGACGCGGATACTGCATTCCAAGAAGGAGCGCTTCCTGGCCACCTTCCTGCTCGCTCTGGGTGTTCCCTGCTCGGCCCAACTGGGAGTGATTTTGGGCATTACGTCCGGACTCTCCCTGACGGCGCTGCTCATCGTGTTCACCACAGTGTTCCTTCAACTGGTCATCGTGGGTTTTCTGCTGTCGAAGATTTACCCGGGACAGCGCAGCGCCTTCATCCTGGAGCTTCCTCCGATCCGCTTTCCGGTCTGGAAGAACATCCTCCGCAAGACCTCGCTGCGCGTCATCTGGTTTCTCAAGGAGGCCGTTCCGCTCTTCGTGCTGGGCGCCTTCGTCCTGTTCGCTCTCGACCGGCTCCAGCTGCTGGATCGCATCACCCGGGCCATGCAGCCGATCGTGACCGGCTTGCTGGGCCTGCCGCAGGCCGCGGCCTCCGTCTTCCTCATGGGCTTCCTGCGACGCGATTACGGCGCGGCCGGCCTCTTCGACATGTCCCGTCAGGGATTGCTCGACACGACCCAAATCGTGGTCGGGCTGGTGGTGCTCACCCTCTTCGTCCCCTGCGTCGCCAACTTCTTCGTGATGATCAAGGAACAGGGTCTGCGTAACGCAGCCCTTATGGTAGTATCCATCCTGTTTTACGCAGTGGCCGTCGGGACGGGCTTGAACTGGGTGCTCCATCATCTGGTGTCTCCTTTCTAGGCGATTCTTCCGGGGGTAAATTGAAGAGGTCACCGGTTCCTCTTTCCTCCTTGCAGGCAAAGGACGAGGCCACGATCGTCGAGATCGAGGGGCCCGAGACCGCCCGTCTGGCGGGATTCGGCCTCTACCCGGGCGTCAGCGTGACGATACGGCAGACCTTTCCCAGTTTCGTCATCAAGACGGAGGAGACGGAACTCGCGCTGGAATCGGGGGTCGCCGAGAAGATCCAGGTCGATCCGGCCCCCGGGCCGACCCGTCGAAGGCGTCGGCTGCGGGGTCGGCCGGACGCAGCCGCCACTGTTCGGGGCTCGGATCCGCCCGTGGGTTCGACGAAGGCGTCGAAGGCGTCGAATGGGTCGGCGGCCTCCGGCGGCCGCTCGCCCGATCCCCCGCCGCCGGCGTCCTCCCCTGCCCGTTTTCCCCGGAAAACCTTCCTGGTTGGCGTGATCGTCGTCTGCTCGGCACTGACGATCAGTGCGCTGCACACCTTCTTCACGCTGCGCACCCTGAGGACTGAATACCTGGAAAACCGGGGCCACGACATCGCGGCTCTGGTCGACAGCCAGCTGCGGGGACCGGGACGGCGCTTTGATTCCGCCGTGCGACAGCGTGCCCTCGAAAGCACGCTGGAGGCCTATGCGGAAAGTGTGACTTTCCTGGCGCTGCTCGATCGGTCGGGCCAGGTGACGGCCCAGGCGGGAGAGGCCGGACCTTCGGGCGGCGTCTACCTGTTCCGGGTCCCGCTGGGGGGACCACGGGGACCGCGCTGGGGCTCCGCCTCGCCCGGCTCGGGAGGTTCCGAGACCCTGCAGATCGGCCTGCGGGCCGATCAGGCCGACTTCATCAGCAACCAGGCCTATATTCATCTCGGAGTATCGCTGGCGACCGTTCTGCTCCTGGCGGCACTGGCCATCTATTTCCTGCGGACTCTGGATCAGTTTCTGGCCCTGCAGGCGCATGAGGCCTCCGAACGGCAACTGGCCCAACTCGGGCGCCTGTCCGCCACTCTGGCGCACGAGATCCGCAATCCCCTGGGCGCCATGAAAGGGCTGACCCAGCTCGTCCAGGAAGAACTGCCCCGGGACCACCGAACCCACGAATTGATGGCGACGGTCGTCTCCGAGGCGGAGCGTCTGGAGCAACTGGTGACGGATCTGTTGGCCTTCGCCCGCCCGCGAGCCCTCTCCGTCCGATCGGTGCCGATCGCCGAACTGACCGGAAACGTCGCCGCCTTCCTGCGGCCCGAGGCCTCCGAGCGGGGCATCACGATCCGGCTCGAACCGGCGGCTGACGAGCTCCGAGTCCGGGCCGATCCGGACGGCCTCCGGCAAGTGCTCCTGAATGTCCTCGGCAATGCCCTCGATGCAACCACCGGCCCCGGCTCGGTCGATCTCGAGATCGCGGAGCGCGGCTCCCTGGTCGAGATCCGGGTCCTCGATCGGGGCTCCGGACTCGGCTCGGAAAAGCCGGAGGATCTCTTCCAGCCGTTCCGCACCACCAAGACTCACGGCAGCGGCCTCGGGCTCTCCGTCTCACGCCAGATCGTCGAACGTCTGGGTGGAGACATCGCCCTCGAGAACCGCCCGGGAGGCGGTGCCCTCTGTCGCATCCGTCTTCCGAAGGGGGAGTAGAGTGCCGACTCGGGAATCCTCGGGCACATGCCAATCGGGGATCGGGGACACTACAATACGGAGATGACCCAGACGGCAACCATTCTGGTGGTGGATGACGAACCGGCCCAGCGGCAGTTCCTCAGGGCAGCCCTGCGCAGCCACGAGGTCGTGGCGGTGGCCTCCGGTGAAGAAGCCCGCCAGCTGCTTGCGCAACGAAGCTTCGACCTCGTGATCACCGACCAGAGGATGCCCGGAATGAGCGGCCTCGATCTGCTTCACTGGATCAAGGACCAGACGCCGGAAACGCCGGTGATCCTGCTGACGGCATACGGAACCATCGACAGTGCCGTCGAAGCCGTCAAGCTGGGAGCCGAAGACTACCTGATCAAGCCCGTGCAGAGCCCCGACGAGCTCCGTCTGACGGTGGCCCGGACTCTGGACAAGAAGACCCTGGCCGTTCGGGATCGCCTGTACCGCGCGGCCGAGGAGGCCGAATTCCCTCCGGACATCGTGGCCGAGAGCTCCGCCATGCGCACGGTCCTGCGATTGGCCGATCAGGTGGCTCCTCAACCCACCTCCGTGCTGCTGACCGGCGAGTCCGGAACGGGCAAGGAAGTCATCGCGCGCCACGTCCATCGCCGCAGTCCCCGGGCGGAGGAGGCCTTCGTCGCAGTCAACTGCGCCGCCCTCGCCGAAACCCTCCTGGAATCGGAGTTGTTCGGCCATGAGAAGGGCGCCTTCACCGGGGCCACGCAAGCCAAACAGGGGCGCTTCGAGCTGGCCAGCGGGGGCACACTTTTCCTCGACGAGATCGGCGAGATGGGCTTCAGCCTCCAGTCCAAGCTCCTGCGCGCCCTGCAGGAGCAGACGTTCGAGCGGGTCGGCGGAACGCGGACGATCTCTGTCGACGTGCGGGTGATCGCGGCGACCAACCGTGACCTCGCGCGGGCCCTGGAGGAGAAGAGCTTTCGGGAGGACCTCTACTACCGGCTGAACGTGTTTCCCATCCATCTGCCTCCCCTGCGCGACCGGCGGGAGGATATCCTTCCCCTCGCGCGGCACTTCATCGCCAAGCTGGCCCCCCGGATGGGCAAGCCCGTCGAAGGTCTGTCGCGGGAGGCGGAGCACTGCCTGCTCACCTACCCCTGGCCGGGCAACATCCGGGAGCTTCAGAACGCCATCGAGCGAGCCATGATCGTCTCCTCGGGAACGCGGATCGAGACGGGCGATCTCCCGATTCCCTCCGAAGGCGGATCCGGGCCGGCGGCCGGCCGGGGAACTCTGGCCGAACTCGAGAAGGCGGCCATCCTGGAAGCCCTGGAGCGAAACGACGGAGACCGGCGGGAGACCGCCGCCGAACTGGGCATCAGCCTGCGTACGCTGCAGTACCGGCTCAAGGAATACGGCAAAGTTTCGAGTTCCTAGTTTCTAGTTTCTAGTTCCTAGTTGCTGGAGGGGGCGGCTGACGGGGCGAAAGGAGAACCAGGCGGCGATTTCCTCCGGGGCGGCGCGGCGGTTCGACTGAATGTGCCGGCGCTTGGCGAGGGTTCGGGGACGCAATCGCCGCACTTCCCGAAGCGCTCCAAAAGAGTCCCTCTCGCGCAAGGCGATGTAGCCCAGGATTCCCAGGTCCCTGAGCCACATGTACGGAAAGCAGCGCCGCCAGACCGCCCAGTCCAGATTCTTGGTCCGCATCAGATAGCGGTTCTTGACCGAGTGAAAGTTGATGAGCCGATCAACCTGCGCTCTCGGCTGGGCCCGGAGCCGTCGATAGTGTCCGCCCCGGGCCCTCGGCTCATAGACGGCCGCCCAGCCTCGCAGCCGCCCCCGCCAGGCCAGATCCGCATCCTCGCGATAGGCGAAGAAATCCTCGTCGAACAACTCGTCCCCCATCCGGACATCCTCGATGAACTCCCGGGTACACAGCAGCGCCGCGCCGGTGATTCCGAAGACCTGCTCCGGTCGATCGAACTGGCCCCGGTCCTCAGTGCCGGCGCCCCGATCGAAGTGTCGCTGGGCGGGCGTGAAGTAGATCCCGGTACTGTCGAGAACGGGCCGACTCCCCTCCCGGCCGTCGGCCTGGAGCCGCCACAGCTTCCCTCCCGCCATTCCGATGCCGGGCCCGGCGCGGACGGCGGCGACGAGACGGGCGACGAAGTCCGAATCCAAGACGCAATCGGCGTTCAGAAACAGCGCGTGCCGGCACGACTGCCCGCCGAGATTCGCGTTGTGCCCGCGACAGTAACCGACATTCTCCGGACTGGCGATCGTCGCAACGGGAAAGCGCTTCGCCAGTTCGACCGTCCGGTCGCCGGAGGCACTGTCGAAGACCCGCACGCTGACCGGAACCGACTGTCCCAGGACCGACTCCAGGCAACGCTCGATGAACGGCTCATCGTTGTGCGTGACCAGACTGACCAGAACGGTGTCCGCGGCGGTGTGCATCAGGGATGTCCCACCAGGATCCGCAGCCATACGCCCAGCTTCACCGGAAGCCAGACCAGAGGCAGGCTGGCGGGGTGGTGCTTTCGCCAGTAGCGCAGCAGATTGCGGTAATAGATTCGAACGAACGATCGGTAACCCAGCACGTCGAGCGACAGGCCTCCGCGGTGTACGGCGCTCCACTGTGGAAAATACTCCATCCTCCAGCCCTGTCGCGCCAGCCGGGCGCAGAAATCCACGTCCTCGAACCAGGCGGGAACAAAGCTCTCGTCGAAGCCTCCGATCTCCCTCCAGGCCTCCTTGCGGAGCAGCCAGAAAGCCGCCGCCGGCTGTTCGACGGCGCCCCCCGCAGGCTCTGCCTGGAGAGGGCGGGAAAAGAGCCCGGCGATCTCGTCGAAGAACAGACAATCCGACAGAACGCTCCGGATCGTGGGCAGCCGTCGGATCTGGAATCGGGCCTGAGAACGCCGCTCCCCGTCCACCAGTGCGCCGCAGGCGATGGCACATCGAGTTCGGTCCCGCAGGCTCTCGTAGAGGGCGCGCACCGAATCCGGGTCCACTTCGATATCGGGATTCAGCAGCAGAATGAACTCCGTCGGGGCGTCCCGGATACCTGCATTGGCGGCGGCGGCGAATCCGCGATTCCGCTCGAAACGCCTGAGCTGAGCCCAGGGCCGGTCCTGAGCCGCCCGTGGGCTGGAATCGCGGGAGGCGTTGTCGAGCACCAGAACGGCCCCCAATTCCCCTGCCAGTGGCTGCAGAGAATCAAGCAGGCGGCCAAGATAGGGTCCGCTGTTCCAGTTGACGATGACGGCGCTCAATTCCACCGGTGGCCGCGAATTTAACACAGCTGGGGATTTAATTCAGTAAGATGTAGTCGCATGGTTCTGTCGCGGTTCACGAACGGAAAACACAAGGGCTGGATCGAGCCTTCGCTTCGTCTCCCCGAAGGCCTGCTGGAGGATCCGGCATCCGCTGCCGACCTGGACGGGGCCGAGACTCTGCTCGACTGCCGGGGACGCAAGATCTATCGGGTCCTGCTCGAGCGGGCAGGCCGACGGGCGCCCTGCTTCGTCTATCTCTTCCAGAACAGCTCGCTCAACCGTTCCTTGCGCCGCAGCTACGCCGCCCACATCCTGCGCATGTCGCAACTGCTGCACGAGGCCGGATTCGACACGCTCGAAGTGCTGGCCGCCTTTCGACCCAAATGGCAGTTTCTGAACTGGTCGAGCTTCCTGGTGGCCGCCGAGATCGAATCCGTTCAGGAATTACCCTCGACGGGCCGGCATGTCTACCAGCTGCACAGCTGGGCCGACTTCACCCGCGCCATTGCATCGGCGGTGGCCACCAGTCTGGCCGAACTGCACGAGAGGGGGTTCGTGCACGGAGATCTGAAAACGCGTCACATCCTGACCCGGCGCAACGGCGGCAGCAGCCCTCCCCAGGTCCTGTTCGTCGATCTCGAAAAGACCAAGCGGCTTCCCTCCGGCCTGAGCCGCCTGCACGACTTCTTCGCCGCCCGCGATCTGATCCAGTTGCTGGCGTCGCTCCCGACCGAGATGGACGGACATACGATGGAGCCGAAGCGGGACCATTTCGTCGACGAGTATTTTCGGGCCCGACGGATCTCGCCCTTCCGACGACGCGTGATCTCCCGGCTGCTCCGGCTGTACGAGCCCGGAGGCGGACTCAGACAGGGGGAAACCGTTTTCGGGTGCCTCACGAGCTCGCTGCTCCATCGCGTCGCCGGCCGGGATCGACGGGGGGAGTTCGAACCCCTTCCCCGGGGGACCGGCCCGTCCCGCCGCGACAGGATCTGGGATGTCCGGCCCGGGGTCGTGGGAGGAGTCTCGAAATCGGAGGCCGAGGGGCGGCTCGAGGAATAGCTGCGGCACCGGGGCGGCCGCCGGGCCTTGCGCACCCTTCGAAGAACCAGCCGAATCCCCGGATCACACCCCGAAACGGCGAAACCTGACCGCAAAGGGGATCTTCATCATTCCGTAGACGAGTCCGGTCTCGACCACGTTGACGATATAGGCGTTGTCGATCCAGTCATCGATCCGGTGTTCCCAGATGGTCCCCCGGGCCGCCGCCGGAGAGATCGAATAGCTTCCCGGTCTGAGCGGGGGGACGGTCCAGCGGAACCCGACGGTCATGGTCTCCCCGGGGCGGGCGTCGGGGAGGTCCACTCCCTCGAAGGAGGAGTTGGTCGCACAGATTTCCTGTCCCATCCGATCCCGGATCGTCACACCGACGATGGGATTCCGGGTCGGCTTCTTGAAATGGACACTCACCAGTAAATGGAGCTCTTCTCCCGCCCGCAGGTCCGTGACCACCCGCCCTTCCGGGGAGCGCAGGAGAATCCCGATGATCTCCGCGCCGCCTTCTCCGTAACGATTGTGGATGTAGGGAATCGTGCGGACGATCGGCAAACCCTCTTCCTCGTCGACGTTGACGCGGGCTTCCGGCTGCCCTTCCCGCGTTCTCTCGCGCTCGAAGACCAGAGCGTGATAGGCCTGCACCACCTCCTCCGGACTGGCGTCGAGCAGCTTCCTTCCCTGGTCGAGGAGGATGGCGCGATCGCAGAATTGAGCCAGGGCCTGCAGATCGTGGGTCACGAATAGAATCGTCTTCCCTTCCCGCTCGAGCTGACGGATCCGATTGATGCAGCGGTGCTGGAAGACCATGTCTCCCACGGCCAGCGCCTCGTCCACCAGCAGAATGTCCGGATCCACGTGGATGGCCACGGCAAAGGCAAGCCGAACGAACATGCCGCTGGAGAAGGTCTTGACCGGCTGATCGATGAACTCGCCGATTTCGGCGAAGTCGAGGATGTCGTCGAGGCGCGCCTCCATGGTCTCCCGGGAAAGGCCGCTGATGGCTCCGTTCATGAAGACGTTTTCCCGGCCGGTGAACTCCGGATTGAAGCCGGCACCCAGTTCGAGCAGGGCGGCCACACTCCCCTCGATGAAGCAGTCACCCCGACTCTGTCGGAGGATGCCGGCCACGATCTGCAGCAACGTACTCTTGCCGGAGCCGTTCTGACCGACGATTCCCAGGGTGGTTCCCTGTTCCACGGTCAGGTCGATGTCCTGAAGGGCCCAGAACTCCCGATGAAAGGACTTGCGACGCAGCGTCAGCATCTCCAACAGCTTCCGGCTGGGGGAATCGTAGATCGGATATTTCTTGGAGACCCGCTCGAGGCGAATCACCGTCTGCGGACTAGAGGACATCGACGAATTCTCTCTTGGTGTTGCGGAAGACGAGGCCGCCCACGACGAAACAAGCCGCCGCCATCAGCCAGAGGCCGCCTACGGTTGCCGCCGACGGCAGGATTCCCTCCAGCAGGCAGTCGCGATACCCCTGGACGACAAAGGACAGCGGGTTGAGGCTCATGAGGGGACGCAGTCCCTGAGGCACCCGGTCCACGGAGTAGAAGATCGGTGTGAACCAGAACCAGAAAACGAGAACCACCGTGAGGATCTGGGAGGTGTCCCGCAAGAACACCTGCAGCGACGCCAGCAGCCAACCGAGGCCCAGACCCAGGACCATGAGGGGGAGAAGATAGAGCGGTAACAGCACGACGGTCCAGGGCAGCACTCCCATGACGATGAGAACCACCGCCAGGACCATGACTCCGATCAGATGGAACACCAGATTCGAGAGGGTGATGGAGACCGGCAGGATCTCCGACGGAAAGACCGTCTTGCGGATCAGGTTGGCGTTGTCGATCACCGCCGTGCAGCTGCGCAGGACGGTGTCCTGAAAGTAGAGCCAGGGGAGGATCCCGCAGAACAGGAAGACGGCGAAATTGTCGGTGGCGGTGCTCTGCGGTCGAATGTCGAAGACGATGGAGAAGACGAAGGTGTAGGAGATGAGGAGGATCAGGGGATGGATGATGGACCAGAAGAAACCCATGAACGAGCCCACGTACCGGATCTTCAGATCCCGGACAACGAAATTCCAGATCAGGTTCCGCTGCAGCAGGAGCTTGCGCGCGAAGTTCGTCGAAATCTGCAGGGCGGCGTTCCTAGCTGGCGATTCCATCGAAAAGAGCCTCATAGCGATCGGTGACGCACTCCCAATCGTAGCGGGCACACACCCGTTCCACGGCCCGCTCCGCCATTCCCTCCCACTCGGGCGTCGGAACGACGGCGCGGCGCAGGAGACGGGCCAGTGCCGAACGATCCGAGAAGTCGCAGAACAGTGCGCAGTCCTCCGCGACCTCATGATTCTCCGGGGTATCGTGAACCACCGCCAGAGCGCCCGCGCCCATGGCCTCGATCAGCGCCGGGTGGGTTCCGCCGACCTCGGTGGCATGCAGGTAACAGCTGCAATGGGAGAGGAGCTCCCGATAGCCCCGTCCGTAGATCGCCCCCGGCATCCGGATGTTGCCGCCGGCGGCACGCCGCCTGAGATCTTCGATGTAGCGGTGGCTGTACGGCGCATCCCCGACCAGAACCAGGGGCTGTTCCAGCTCGGCCTCGAGGCAGGCGTCGATGACCAGATGGGCGTTGTTTTCCGGCTCCAGGCGGCTCACGTACAGAAGATACTCCCGTGGACGGACTCCCAGTCGATCGAGCATGTCCGTCGTCGTGCGGCACACCGTCGATGCACCGTACGGAATGAACTCGGAATCCCGGCCATAGCGATCCTGATAGTAACGCTGAATCGTCCGGGCGTCAGTCACGATCCGGTGCGGGAACAGGGTGGCCAGCCGCTCGCTGAGGAGGTAGTAGCCGCGCCCCCACCGATTCCACTTCTTTCGTTTTCGTTCGACTCCATCGACGTTCAGCACGACCCGACGCCCCGCCAACCGCGGCAACAGACAGGCAAATGCCGTAGCAGCATTGCAGAACAGGACGACATCGAAGCGGCGGAACAGCAGATCGACTCCGGTCAATGCGGCGTGGCTGACCGTTTCGAGATACTTGTTTCGGATCGCCGGCAGCGTCCGGAGCCGGACTCCTTCGTACTCCCGCACGCGCGCATCGACGTAATGACTCCGGCCGTAGACCGTCACCCGGTGGCCGCGCTGCACCAGGCGGCGCGAGAGCTCTTCGGCAAAGGTCTCGAATCCGCCGTAGTTGGCGGGGATGCCGCGGGTTCCAGCGATGGCGATATCCAGAGACATGGGCGAGGTGCCTGGGACCGAGCCTACCGATTCCACCGATCCGGAGAGCCCCTGCACGAAGGGTCTCAAGCGCCCGCTTCGCCCGGCTCGGTTCGCCGGCTCAGGGCGTACGGGACCGTGATGACGAAGAAAAGCAGCACTGCGATCTCCGAGTCGCCGAAATTATATTCGAACAGTCCCATCAATTGAACGGAGACCACGACGGCCAGGGCGGCATGGGCGAGGAAACGCAGCAGTTCGTCCTCCGACCTCCGGAACCTCCACAGGTCGAGGAGCACCCGGATCCAGAGACCGAGCCAGATCAGGAGCACCGGGATTCCCAGCTCGGCGGCGATCTGAAGCACGTTGTTGTGCAGGTGCTGGAACAGCTCGGACGGAAATCCGTCGCCGCCCTTCAGCTGCAGGGCCGTCCGCTGGACGAGCCGGGGACCGACTCCGGTCCAGGGGTGCAGACGAATCATCTCGAGACCGGTCTCGGCCAACTCCAGCCGCCCGCGCGTGGTTGTGTCGTTGAGGTTGAATCCGGAATAGAAGCGGTCTTTGAATCGGGCGGGCGAAAGGGCAAACAGGAGCACCAGCACCAGGAGACCGGGAAGGACCAGACGAAAGTGCCTCAGCGCCAGCAAGAGCGCGATCCCCCCGGCCAGTCCGATCCAGGCACTGCGGGTCATGGTCAGCAGACAGGCCAGCACGAGCACGACCAGCACGGACCACAGAGACAGGCGCAGCCACTTCCAGTCCTCGGCCCGGCGACGGCGAAAGAGCAGCCAGGCTGCGACGACCACCGACAAGATCATCACCTGCCCGGAGAAAGTCATCCAATGGCTCATGAAACCGTCGATGCGGTGCATGAGATCGATCTTCTTGAACCAGAAGTACTGGCCCAGGGCCCAGGTCGCGCTCGCACCGCCGACCCCGATGGTCCAGAACAGCGCCTTCTCGATCTGCCGGCGCGTGACCGAGCCGAAGAAGAGAAAGATCCCGAAGAACTTGACGAATTTCTCCAGATAACGGAGGCTGACGGTCACCTCGGGAGAGAAGGCGACGGCCACCACGCCACCCGCCAGAAAGGCCAGCAGCCAGGGATAGAAAGACGGCAGTCCCACGCTGAACCGCCTCGATCGGACCCCGTCCCAGATCCAGCACACCAGGGCTCCGGCCCAGACCAATCCCGAGGCGAAGATCGAAACGAGCGTCAGGACGACGGCCGCACAGATCAGCGGCGCCACGAGTTCGCCGGGTTCCCAGGCTGTCGGTTCCCAGGCTCGGCTCCGGAGGGGCAAGATTCCTCTGTTAAGCGCCACGCTGCACGATCCAACGACGTTGTGGAAAGCTCCCCCAGAAACCCCGTCAACCCGGTAAGTCTATGACAATCTCGGGGGAGAATCCAGGAAGGCCGGGGGCTGGGATTTGAGACTTGAGATTTGAGATTTACGATTTGGAGCGCTCGCGCTCATTCTCCTCCAAATCGTAAATCTCAAATCTCAGATCTCAAGTCAGAAGAACTCCCGGATTTCCCGGGCTACGCGGGCGGCCGTTTCTTTGGCGAGTCCGGGATACAGGGGCAGGCAGAGGACACGGTCGCACACTGCCTCGGCATTCGGGAAGTCCCCGCGCGTCAGCCCCAGATGCCCATAGGCCTCCATCAGGTGGATCGGGGTGGGGTAGATGATCCGCACATCGATGCCCCGCTCCCTGAGGAAGGCGACCAGTTCGTCACGCCTCTCGGCCAGAACGGCCAGAACATGATAGACGTGGAGAAATCCCTCCGGAACCTTCTGAAAGCGAATGGCGGAGAGCGTTGCCAGTTCCTCCCGATAGACTTCCACGAGGCCCCGCCGCTCCTCATTCCAGGCCTCGATCCGCCGCAGCTTGAGGCTGAGAAGGCGGGCCTGCAAGGCATCCATCCGGGAGTTGAATCCCTCCAGCACGTGGGTATAGAGCTCGGTCTGGCCGTGATTCCGGAGCAGCCGAACCCGCTCGGCGAAGGCCGCATCCGATGATGTCAGGGCCCCGGCATCGCCGAAAGCTCCGAGGTTCTTCGACGGGTAGAAGCTGAACGCCGCGGCAGTTCCGAGGGCCCCCGCGCGGTGTTTCCCAATGGCAGCCCCATGGGCCTGGCAGGCGTCCTCGATGACGGCCAGCCCGTGGGCCTCCGCCACCTTGCCCAGCGCCGGCATGTCGGCCGGCAGACCGAAAATATGCACCGGAACCAGCGCCCGCGTTCGCCGGCTGACCTGCCCCTGCACCGATCCGGGAGATAAGGTGAAGGTCTCCGGATCGACGTCCGCCAGGACGAGACGCCCGACCTGTCCGATCGCCTCGGCCGTGGCGATGAACGTGAACGGGGATGTGATCACCTCGTCGTCGGGTCCGATCCCCGCAGCCAGCAGGGCCAGCCGCAGCGCATCCGTCCCGCTGTTGAGGGCCACACAGTGGCCCACGGCACAGAAATCGGCAAAATCGCGCTCGAATCGTGCGACGGCCGGGCCGCCGATGAACTGGTTGGCGGCCACCAACTCGCCGGCCGCGGCCAGAAAATCCCGGGAGACCTGCTCGGTCTGGTACGACAAGTCCAGGAAAGGAACTCTCTCCACTGCCACTTTCGCCGCCATCTCCATTCCCTCCGAAGACCGCACCTCACTGCGACATCCTGTTGCGGAGGCGAATTCTAGCAGAATCCGCGAACGGGATGTTAAGATCCCGGTTTCATGCGACCCGTCACACCTTTCGAATTCCGAGGCGGGAGTCTCTACTGCGATCAGGTGCCGCTCGAGCGCATCGCTCGTGATGTGGGCACTCCGTGCTACGTCTACAGCCGCACCGCCGTCACCACCAATTTCGCGATCCTCGAACAGTCTTTCTCCGGCCTCGATCCGAAGATCTGCTATGCCGTCAAAGCCAACGCCAATCTGGCCGTCCTGGACATACTCGCACGGGAAGGCAGTTCCTTCGACATCGTATCGGGCGGCGAGCTCTACCGCCTGAACCGGCTCGGCGTCGAGCCGGAACGCGTCATCTTCAGCGGCGTCGGCAAAACGGAGAGCGAGATCGATGCCGCCATCGAACAGGGGATCTTCGCTCTGGTCGTGGAATCGGCCTCCGAGCTCGATCTCATTGCCGAGCGGGCGGGCGCCCGCAGTGTCCGGATCTTCCTGCGTGTCAATCCGGAGATCGACGCCGGGACCCACCCCTACATTTCCACCGGACTTCGGCAGAACAAGTTCGGCATCGATCTGGCGGAACTGCCCGCGATCCTGGACTGCCTGCGTTCCCATCCGGCGCTGCAGCTGAGCGGGATCGGGTCCCACATCGGATCCCAGGTCCTGGATACCGAACCGTTCGTGGCCGCCTTCGCCAGGGTCCGGGAGCTCGCGGATGCGATCCGGACGCAGGGTTTCCCCGTCGCCTACCTCGATCTCGGCGGAGGCTTCGGGATTCCCTATCGCGACGAACCCCCCATCGATCTGGACACGCTTTCCAGGCAGATCGGGGAATTACGGGCGGATTACGGAGTGGTGATGGAGCCGGGTCGCTTCATCGTCGGTCGAGCCGGACTCCTGCTCACCCGGGTGCTGCACTGGAAATCCAATCACGGCCGCAACTTTGCGGTTGTGGATGCCGCCATGAACGACCTGATCCGACCGGCCCTTTACGGCGCCTATCATGCCATCTGCCCGGTTCGGGAACGCCCCGCGAAAGTGAAAGCCGACGTGGTGGGACCGGTCTGCGAGTCCGCGGACTTTCTGGGGCGCGACCGGGATCTGCCTCGCCTCGAGCGCAACGACCTCCTGGCGGTCCTCGATGCAGGGGCCTATGGTTTCGTCTCCGCCTCCAACTACAACGCCCGTCCCCGCTGCGCCGAAGTGCTCGTCGAAGGAGACCGCTTTCGGGTCGTCCGCCGCCGGGAAACCAGCGAAGACCTCGTGGCCCTCGAGGAAGCGGGTCGGCCCTAGACAGCCAGCAAATCCCGCCGATTTCGCGAAGGGACCTTTGGCCAGCGAATCACGCCAATTTCGCGAAGGGATCTTGGGCCAACGAATCTCGCCAATTTCGCGAAGGTCTTCATTGCGCGGGAGATTTCGGAGGCTTTGGGACAGGCGGCTCCACCGGCGAGCCGCCCCCGAACGCGGCCGCAGGCCACAGCCGGCTCCCCGAATCGCGAGATTCGCGGGATTCGTTGGCCAAAGGTCCATTCGCGGGATTCGCTGGCGCGCCTCAGTCTTCGACCACGTGTGACTTGAACTCCTCCAGGCAGCGGCGCCAGCGCGCCCGGTCGAAATGTCCCCGGTCGTCCAGGCAATCGCCGGCGGCGTAGGCCATGCGCAGCGCGTGGTGGGTATTGTCGTGGGCGAACAGACCCTGGCGGCCGAACGAAATCAGGTTGTCCTGGGCGTCGATCCAGCTCTGCAGACGGTCAAAATGCCGTTCGTAGCCCAGTTCGTAGATGGGGTAGGCATGGCGCAAGCGGCGGGTCACGACCTGCGTCACGCCGCTGCCCGGAGGCAGATCCGCGCGGTCGAGCGCGCGGATCATCTCCCGGCCGAGCTCCTCGTCCGACAGGCTCCAGAGACGACCCTGGGGCGAACAGGGCAGTTCCCCGCACAGAACCGTCCGGTCGCGCGGTTCGACCGCCGCGCTGTAGTTACGGGGTTCGGAGAGCCTCGACAGGGCCACGTCCGGACCCGGGAAGTAGTGCGCGTCGAACTCGCTGAATCGCGGCCGGGCCAGAACCAGATAGATCAGGATCATGGCACGAAAGGAGATCGCCCCGGCCGACTCCAGGACCCCTTGCGGCGCAGGCGGGTGCAGACTTCGAACCAGCGCCGTCAGCGGTATGGTCGACCAGATCTGGTCGGCCTCGACGAATCGGGCGCCGCCCGGGTGCTCGAAGTCGACCCTCCAGATCCCGCCGGTCCGCGTCACCCGGGTCACCGAGGCACCTCTCAGGAGGGTGGCACCGGAACGCTCGGCGGCCACCCCGTAGGCGGTCGCGATCTGCCCGAACCCTCGCCGCGGATAGAAAAACGATCGGCCCGCCGGCCCCGCCGACGGCCGCAGGCCGCTGGTGGCTTTCTTCACCAGAGCCGTCAAGGAACCGGCCGAAACGCGCCGCCGGGCCTGGATGGGTGACAGGTCCCCGGGCTCGAGGCCCCAGATCTTTCGTGCGTAGGGAAAGTAGAAGTGATCGCCGATCGTGTTGCCCACACTCGCCCTCATCACCGATTCGAAGGTCTCCGTCCCGTTCCTCGGCCGCCGGGCCCACAGCCGTCGCAGGGCATCGCGTCCCACTCCAAGGATGAAGGAGGGGGGAAGGCGGAGGGCCAGATCCAGAGGTCTCAGCGGAAATCGGATCCATCGCCCTTGGAGCCGGATCCTGCCGTGACGAGGGCGCTCGAGGAGATCGTCTCCCAGGAACCGTCGGATATCCGAGAGCACGCCGGGATCGCAGCTCGGGTGGAGCCGGTGACTGCCGAAATCGACGGGGATCCCGGCCAGCTCGAAGCTCCCGGCGTTGCCTCCCAGGCCGGAGCCCCGCTCGAGGAGTGTGACCTGAAACGCCCGCCGGGTCGCCAGCCGATAGGCGGCCCCCAGCCCGGCCGGGCCGCCCCCGAGGATCACGATGCGGGGCTGCTGCAGTGCCGCCGGTGGTGGTGCGCTCAAGGGAGTCCGCTCTTCCCTCGCTGATGCCGGGCCCGTTCCGGCATGCTCCCTTCCTCGTGCCGCCCCAGCCGCCGCAAGACTCCGTCGGCCACCATGCCGACGAGGATCAACTGCAGGGCGGCCAGCAGCAGCAAGATGGCCGAGGTGGAGAGAACGGGCTGGAAGATCAGCGACCAGCGCAGTGTCGATACCCGCAAAAACAGCGAGGCGACATCGAAGATGAACTTGAGGAATCCCAAACCGCCGACGAACAGCGCCAGCGGCACGAAGACGCGCAGGGGATGGAAGAGCATCGCCGTCCGCAGGACGAGGATGAGAAAGTCCATGAAGTGGCGCGGCGTGATCTTGGAACGCCCCACCCGGTGATGGTAGCTGATGGGCAGGTAGGTCACCCGGTAGCCGTCGGCAAGCAATCCCAGCGTGATGGTGGAGGTGAACGAAAACCCCTCGGAGAGTAGCGGGAAATAGTGCAGCGCCAGGTCCCGCCGGAAGGCCCGCAGGCCGGAGTTCAGATCCGGGATCTTCTGGGCGGCAACGACGTTGGCCAGCCAACCCAGCACCCACTTCGCCGGTCGCCGTACCAGGGGAATCCGGGCATCCCGGCCCTGGCGGGCGCCCACCGCCATATCCGCATGCTCCAGGGCGCGAACGAGCTGGGGCACATGCTCGACGGGGTAGGTCCCGTCGGCATCGAGGATGACGATGATGTCGTGGCGGGCCTCCCGGATCCCGGTCTTCAGGGCCGCCCCGTAACCACGATTGCGCCGATGACGCAGCACCGTGACGCCGGCGGCCTCGGCCACCTCGGCCGTGCGGTCGGCCGAGCCGTCGTCGACGACGATGATCTCGCTGTCCGGATGGACGTCGAGAGCCTGCAGCGCCAGGATCTGATCGCGGATGGCCGCCTCCTCATTGAAGGCCGGGATCACGACCGAGATCGGAACGTGGCGGATCGTAGCCGCCTCCGCTCGTTCCGGATGGGACTGCGGAACGGAGACCTTCTCCACCGCGGGGGTCTGTAGCATCTTTCCTTCCACTTGCCTTCCACGAGGTCGGCCGGCACCGGCCCTGGCAGGTTCGGCGCCGACGACATTGCCAGTCCGCATTGTAGACAAAGGTCGAGCGGGATCCCACCTCTAAACGGAGGAAGCGGCTCCGCCTGTCACCGTTCTACCCTTCTCAGTCGATGCTGCGCTTCCAGGCGCCGGCGGTCGGTTCCGGAAAGACGAACAACTTGCGCCCCACGAAGTTCAGTACGAAGCAGGCAACGGCGGCCGCGGCCTTGGCGAGCATTGGCTGCAGACCGCCGGCGACCAGTCCTTCCGTGATCACCAGATCGGCCACTCCCACCGTGGCCACGACTGCGACGTAGATCAGAACCTCCGTGGCCGAGTTCCAGCGGGCCTTGTGCCGGAAGAGAAGCAGAATGCAGGCCAGGTAGTTGAACACGGCCGCCAGGACGAATGCCGTCGGAGCGGCGACGGTGATGCTGGCACCGCTGCGCAGGGCCAACCCGAAGATCAGCAGGTTCACCAGGGCGGACAAAGTGCCGATGACGAAATAGGTAAGAAACTGCATCGGCCACGCAGCCTGGTGGCCAGCGTAGCGGAGAATGCAGTAGATCGCGCGGACCCCGTCCCGCCAGCCGATCTTCTTCCCCTCCTCGTAGGTTCGACCGCGGTAGGAGATGCCCATCTCGTAGATCCGGGGCCGCAGCCGGGCGAGCTTGGCGACGACTTCGGGCTCGAAGCCGAAGCGTTCCTCGCGAAGATCGAGCTGCTCGACCAGCTCCCGACGCAGAACCTTGTAGCAGGTTTCCATGTCGGTCAGATTGAGGTCGGTGAACATGTTCGAGAGCAGAGTCAGGAAGCGGTTCCCCAGGTAGTGCCAGAAGAACAGGACTCGGCTCATCCCGGAGGAACGAAAACGGGATCCGAAGACCACGTCGGCGACATCGTCGATGAGAGGCTCGACGAGTCGACGCAGGTCCCGGGGGTCGTACTCCAGGTCGGCGTCCTGAACAGCGACGAAATCGCCGGTGGCGTGCTGGAAACCGGTTCTCAGCGCCGCTCCCTTGCCGCGGTTGCTTGAGTGGCGAACGACCTGGACGTTCGGGTACTCGGCCGACAGGCGCTGGGCCACGCGGAGACTGTCGTCGGTCGAAGCATCATCGACGATGATCACTTGGAGCGAGAGGTCGTCATCCTGGATGGCCAATAGCTTGTCCAGGCACTCGCCCAGGGTCGCCTCCTCGTTGTAGCAGGGGATCACGACGCTCAAGACCGGTGGTTTTTCGGACACTTGCACTCCTCACCTCGGAAACGTGGGGCTCGACGGCTCCCCCGGGGCCCCTGCCGTGCCGGTTTCAGATCGGGAGGTTCCGATCCGGTCCCGGGAAACCCGGCGTCGTCGTCAAGGCGCATCCGGCGCGGTATCGGCAGCGGGTGCCGGAGCCGCCGGTTCTCCCTCCGGACAGCCGGCGCTGGTCACCCGGACGGTACAGCTGGCCAACACTTCGCCCGTGTTCGGGTTCAAGAGATAGAAAATCATGTTGTCCCGCACCCAGTGTCCCGTGTCGGCCGAACCCACGGGGCCCGCCATGGCGAACAGGGGGCCGTCGGGCCGGTCCACGCGCACTTCGACGTCGAGACACCGTCCGCCTTCCAATGAAGCGTGGTCTGCCCGAGGAGATCGTCACAGGACTGGATCACTTTCGGGTCGGCCCAAAACGTATCCGGCCGGTCGATTTCCAGGCGCGGGGCCTCGGTTTCCGATGCGGCCGGTTCACCCGACTGCCAACAGGAAGCGGCTGCCAGCATCATCAGCCCCAACGCCAAACCGCCCCAGACTCGCAGACTCATAGCGATGCCTCCACCTCTCTTCGGTCTTCGGCAGACCGGATCCGTCGACTCTCGTTCCGAGGATTCTACACCGGTTCGGCAAACGGCCCGGGCGAAGCGAGATATTCGAAAATCAGTTCGCGAGTTCGGGTGCCGGGAAACCGGGGTCCTTCTTGTAGATGGAATAAACCACGCCTCCCGGGATCGCCGTCATCGACATGACCACCATATTGAGGATCGACAAAGTCACGGCGGTCTCGACGGGAACCCCGACCTGGGAGAAGAGGAGATAGTAGACCGCCTCGCGCAGACCCATTCCGTTGATCGTCACCGGCAGGGCCACCGACAGGTTCACCAGGGGGATGAAGATCAGAAAGAGGTGGAACGGCGCGGCGATGCCGATCGAAAGTGCCGCCAGCCACATCGAAACGATGACGGAGAACTGAACGGCCAGCGAGGCGGCCACCACGATCAGGATCGCCCGCAGGCTCCCCCGTAACTGGGTGAGGCCCCGATAGACGAGCTCGAAGCGCTCCTCCAGACGGCTCAGCCCGAAACGGTGCAGCAGTCTCCCCATCAAGCGGTGCGAACCCGGGTGAAACAGCGTCACGATGCCGGCTACGAACAGGGCCATCAGCAGCAGCAGAAAGGGCGCCAGCAACTGTCCCTTGATGCGGACGGGGTAGACGAGCACGGAGACGCAGCCAATGACCAGCAGCGCCGAGAGCCCGCTGACCCGATCCACCAGGGTGGAGGTCAGCGTCGTCGACATGCCGCGCGCTTCCCGCTTGGACAGATAGTAGGCGCGAAAGAAATCGCCTCCGATGGCCGAGGGAAGGAACATGTTGAAGAAGTAGCCAATCATGCAGATCTGGGTCAACTTGCCGATGGGGGTCCGAATGTCGAACTTCTCCAGGATGGCTTTCCAGCGGACGATGGAAGGGGCCACGGTGCTGAAATAAACCAGTCCTGCCAGCAACACCAGTGCCCAGTCCGCCGAAGAAAGCACCTTCCAGAACTCGGAAAGATCCATCCGATAGGCCAGGAATCCCAGCAGTCCCAGCGTGACGGATGCCTTGAAAAAAAACCTCAATCGATTCGACATGTTCTCTGCCTTCGTGCCCCGGTGCCGGCTTCCGAGGTCGGGGGAAGCGCAGGTCCCGGACCCTGCCCAACCCCTGCGTTCCCGTTCGGCGCACTCCATTATAATAGGGCCCATGCCAGTCTATGAGTATGAGTGCCTGGATTGTAAGCGGCGTTTCTCGCGATTCTTCTGGCGTATCTCGGATGCGGAGGGCGCCCGGTGTCGCTGCGGGAGCACGAATCTCGAACAAATGGTCTCCCGCGTTTCCATGCACCGCTCCGAGGAGAGCCGGCTGGAGGATTTGGCCGATCCGGGCAAGTGGGGCGACGTCGATGAGAACGATCCCAAGTCCATGGCGCGCATGATGCGCAAGCTGGGCAGTGAAATGGGCGAAGACCTCGGACCCGAGTTCGGAGAGATGGTGGACCGGCTGGAGGCCGGCGAGGACCCCGAGGAAATCGAGAAATCCATGGGCGACGCTCTGGGCGACGGAGCCGGAGACGGAATGGGAGACGGGGGACCCGACCTGTCCGGCGGAGCGGCCGATTACGACAATCTTTTCTAAGCGCGGCTTCCCCGTCGACCGGCGAAAGCGGGCGTCGCCGGTGTCTGTCTCTCAGGGATGGGTCACCCTGATCCTTGCCAGCTGAACTGTGGCCGGTCTGGGGATATCGACGGCACTTCCGGGGGCGGGGCCTGCCGAATCGGCGACCCGAATCTCCAGGGTGTTGGCTCCCGCGATCCAGGTCCGACGCGGCGCTGAAAACACCACCGTGTGCCAGCCGGGGCCGATCTCGGCGCAGCCGAGCCGATACCCGTTGAGCCGCACCGTCATGCCGGGCCCGCGGGTCTGCGACTGGCTCCGACACTCTATCCTGATGGCGGCACCCGACCAGGAGCCCCGGAGCAGATTCACCTGGGCCACCGGTTCCAGTGTCCACAGGAACGGTCTCGCAGCGTCTGTCCCCGGATTCGGCGCCTCGGTGAATCCGTTCAGCAGGAAGGCACGGGAGGAGGGCCGTCCTGGCGTGATCTCCGGACCGTGTCCCGAGAGCGGAGCGACGGCAGCCAGCAGGGGGACGAGGAGAAAGACGGCTCCCAGGAGGACACTTCGGCGCACTCCGAAAGGCCAGGGGTAGAGGATGGTGGTCGCGATCCCGGCGATCATCAGAACGACGACGTCCAGGAAGATATAGTAGACGGGCCAGATCGCTCCCAGAGAAAAGACGAGCAGGCTCAGACTCGACCAGGCGATGAGAGCCGGAGCTGTCTTGACTCTGTTGCGGCACAGGAAGATCAGGACCGCCCACATCCCCAGCTGAGCCCAGAAGATGGCGGATTCCCACCCGAAATGAACCAGGGGGCCGGCCAGACCGAAGGTGCGGTCCATGGTCTCCGGGTGGGGCCAGACCGCCTTTCGGACGGCTTCGAAGTAGTGGAACAGGAGCCCCTCGAAGAGCTGCCTGGCGTCCAGCAGCAGAAACGGCAGGAAGACGGCAATCCCAGTCGCGGCGACAACACCCGCCTGTTTCACGGCGACCCGCACGTTCTTCCCGGCAAGGTGGAGAAGGTAGAGCGGGACAAGGGCGATCATGGTCGTCCGGGCTGCGATCAGCAAACCAAGGGACACGGAAGAGCCCGTCCCGGCGCCGCGCCGGACCTGCACGGCCCAGAGGACGATCAACGGCCAGTACACCGGAGTATGGGCGATGTAGATGAAGTCTTCCTGCGCGGGAGCCCACAACCAGACGAACGCTGCCAGCAGCAGGCCCAAAGCGCCCACCCAGTCGGAGCGAAGTGCTCGCGCCGTCCCTGAGAGGGCCAGCGCCGCCGCCGCGATCAAGACGCCGGCGAGGGAAAGGAACCGCAGATCCAGGTGCAGGAGGTGGGGGACGAGGTAGGGGGCCCAGAGCACGGGACCGTAACTCAACGGCAACGTCCAGGGGACATGGAAGGTCTGGTAGGGATTGTGTCCCGTCAGCAGCGCATTCAGGGCGAGCCGGATCTGGACCAGCATGTCGGCGCTGAGCCAGGGGTCGATGGGCACGGAAAAGGCCTTGCGCGCCAGGTGGTCGAGGCCAAAGGCGACGACGGCCAGACTTCCCAGAACGTACGGGATGACGAGACCGGCCTTAGACGGGCCTCCCCGCCGCTCCTGGAAGTGACTCCCGGCCACCGCGCGGGCGGCCGTCAGGGCCGCCGCCACCATGACCAGAGTTCCCAGTCCGTAGAGCAGGAGTGGGCTGAGGAACGAAAAATCGAGTTCGAACCAGGATCGGGAGATCAGGGTCATGAGTACGGAGACAGCGGCCACTGCGGCCAGGATCGCCGGCGTCTTCGACCCTCGTTGGCCCCGGCTTCCGGGCCCTGAGTCTCCAATGCCAGAGTCCATCGCAGCCTTCTCCATTCATTCCCGCGTGGGGCCGGCGTCTCGAACCCGTTCCAGAGCCTTTTGGTAGATCGGCAGGATCTTTTCCCAGCAGCAATGCTCCTGGACCCATCGCCGCCCCTTCTCACCGACGCCCGGATCGATCTCGGACACGATGCGACTGAAATCGGAAAAGTCCCCGTAACAGTAGCCTCCTTCCGAGGCGCGGACCAGGTCGGCGAGAACCGCGCTCCCGGCATGGACGATCAACGGTTTCCCCTGACTCCAGGCTTCGAGCGCCACAATCGAGAGACTCTCCATCTTCGACGGAATGATGAGCGCGCGACACTGTTTCAGCACCCTGGTCTTCTCGGCGTCATCCACCGCTCCGAGATGCGTTACGAAGTCGGGCACGGGAATCTGGGCGGGGCCGATGGCGACCAGGCGGAGACCGGCTCGGCGACTGAAATCGAAGAGCTCTTCGCAGTTCTTCCCGCGCTCGATCCGCCCGACGTAGAGAAAGAAATCCCCGGGCGGGGAGTCTCCCCGCGTCTCCGGCACGTCCACGGCAAAGCCGGCAACCTCCGAAGGCTCGGCTCTCTCTCCGATGAGCCTGGAGACGAGATCCGCTTCGGCCTGGCTCAGATAGAGCCTGTGGGCCGCCCGGCCCAGAACCTCGCGATGGCCGCTGAAGTAGGCCGGCGGCTCATCATGGCAGGTGGGGACCAGGACCGACTTTCGGGCCACCAGGGGCAACCCGTACAGAGTGGGGTAGTAGAGGTAGGTGAAGAAGACGAACACATCGAACTCGGCGTGGTGCTCCCGAATGTAGCGCAACAGCCCGGGAACGACCGGCCCCTGTGCCAGGGCCCAGAGCCGTTGGGCCGGCTTCGGGAACACACCCAGCCGATCGAGCCGGTAGGCGACCGCGGAGAGTCGAGGAAACCACCTCGGGGAACGGCGAAACGGCACGGGAAAACGTCGGACCACGACACCGCCCCATTGCGTTTCTCCGGCCGGGTACTCGTTGGCCCAGTCCCGGTAATCCCTGGCGCAGGAGGTCAGGACCTCGATCCGCCACGATTCGCGCAGGCGCCGGGCCAGCTCGAGCGCCAGAACCTCGGCTCCCCCGATCACCTCCGGACCGAAGCGCTGGATGACGAACGCGATCTTCGACCCGCCTTCATCCGCCACCGTCATGCCGCCACTCCCGGTTCACGGCTCCAGATCCGCCCCAGGAGAAACCCGCCCCCCAGGACCGCGTACGCCGAGGCCATTCCCGACTCGGTCAGCAGCACCGCCCACGACGCCCCGATCGATCCGAGAGTCGGAATCAACCAGAGGCACAGACCGAGGCTCAGCAGGATCCCCCCTCCGCCGACCCAGGGCAGGAGTGCCACCAGGCGGTTCTGGCTCAGCAGGACGTGCTGAAAGACCATGCTGAGGCAGGCCGGAACGAGACACCAGGCCAGGATTCTGAGGCAAGCGACGGAAGCAGTGTACTGGGGACCGTAGATGAGCGCGATCAGGGGACCGGCCAGACTCCAGAGCAGGACTCCCGTGACCAGCGCAAAGGCCTCCAGTGCGACCAGGGCCTTGGCCGCCACCGGTCGAATCGAAGCGGGGTCGGCCTGGTGTGCCGCAAAGACCGGCAAGGCCGCGCTGAGCACCCCCAGCGGGACATTGTAAAGAGACGCGGGAGGCCGGAACGCCGCGGCGAACAGACCCGCCTCGACGGGCGTCACCAGAAAGACCAGCATCCAGATCGTGAGGCGGGAGCCCGTCGTCTGGAAGATGTTGAAGATACCCACCGGCAGGGATTCTCTCAGGCACGCCCGCCAGTCGACGGGTGGGTGGGTCCAAGTCAAGGGGTGCACCAGCGCCCGGAACAGCAACAGGTTGGAGACGAGGGCCAGGAGCGAGGCGATGGCGTAGGCAAAGGCCAGAGCGCTCAGCCCGCCGCCCAGTGCAATCAGGACCATCCCGAGAACGAACTGGCAGGCGAACAGGAGGGCGATGTTCAGACTGGCCAGATAGAGCCGGCCGTGGGCCTGAAAGAGAATGTTGACCGCCACCGACAGGGACTGGAAGAACATCCCGAGCCCGAACACCGACAGGGCCAGGTGCACGCCCGGGCGGATGTCGAGCAGGAAGCCCAGCAGGAAGGGGAGGGCTGCCAGCAGCAGGCTCAGCCGCAGCTTCAGCCAGAGCAGCTGCCGAGAGGAACGGACCGAGTCTTCCCGGCGGACCGAAATCTCCCGCAGCGTTGTATTGTGCAGACCCAGGTCGCCGACGATGAGGAGGACCTGCACGATGCTCCAGGCGAAAGAAAACCAGCCAAAGTCGGCTGGTCCAAGATGACGGGCGACGACGAACAGATAAACGGTCTGCAGCCCCAGAACCGTGCCCAGAGCGATCAACTGAGATGCGGCGTTGAGCTTGATGCGCCCCATCTAGCGTCCCCCCGCGGCGCGGTGGGCGGCGGAACTCGGGCGGGTCCGTGCGGAGAGTCGGCTCACGCTTCGACCTCTCGGATGGAGAAGTCCGGCCTGAGACGTGCGAAACCCGTAAACTGGCCGTGCTCACCCGGAAGGACCTGAAAGGTCGCGGCATCGTCGATCCAGTCGTAGCAGATGCCCAGGTGGTCGCGCCCCGAGTGAACGGCGACCGCCAGATAGTACGGCCGGGGCCCGAGATCGACCGGAATGCGGACCTGAATCTCCCAGCGGCCCGGCTTCCCATTCCAGGGCACCCCTGCCAGACAGGTGTTGGTTCCGTAGATGTCGTTGCCGAGACGGTCCCGGATCAGGATGCCCACCGAAGGGCTCTCCACGGGCCGGTGGATCCGGACCCGCACGACCACGACCAGGAGATCGCCACAGGACAGGGCCCGGGTCGGCCGACCGTCCCCGTCCGTCAGCTGAACGTCCTCGATCTCCGCCTCGTAGCTTCCATACCGGCGCTGCTCATTACTGGAACGGGTGATGAGCTTCTCGCGACTGGCGCGACTGGCGATGAGCGAGACGTATTCCGAGACGATGGCGGCGGCCGGTCCCTCGCTCACCTTTTCTCCCCGGTCCAGCAACACCGTCCTCGTGCACAGGTTCTTGATGGCGCTCAGATCGTGGGAGACGAAGACGATGGTCACGCCCGCTTCCTGAAACCGCTTGAGTGCGGAGATGCACTTCTTCTGGAAAAGCAGATCCCCCACCGAGAGGGCCTCATCGATGAGGAGGATCTGCGGCTCGATCGAGATGGCCGTCGAAAAGGCGAGACGCACCCACATCCCGGACGAATAAGTCTTGACCGGACGGTCGATGAAGGCGTGCAACTCCGAAAAGTCGAGGATCCGCGGAAAGATCTCGTCCGTCTCCTCGCGCGTAAAGCCCATCAGCCCGGCGGCCATATAGACGTTCGCTCGCCCCGTAAACTCCGGGTGGAAGCCGGTCCCGAGTTCGATGATCGAGGCCGTCCGGCCCGTCACTTCGACCATGCCGGAAGTGGGGATCATGAGTCGAGCGAGGATCTTCAGCAGCGTGCTCTTGCCCGAGCCGTTCTGACCGATCAGGCCGACGGTCTCTCCTCCGGGGATGTCGAGGCTGATTCCTTTGAGCGCCTGGAATTCCGTATAGCGACGGCGGCGACCGAAGCTCAGGGCGTCACGCACGCGGTCCATGGGGCGGGCGTAGACCCGGAAGGACTTCACCAGATCCACAGTCCTCAGCGTCGGCATCGTCACTTCCGTGTCGGGGGTTACGTTGTTCACAGCTCGTCGATGAAACGGGGATAGAGCCGGGTGTAGGTCCGGTAACCCACGGCGAACGTCCCCAGGGAAATGGCGCAGAACACCAGAAACCCCTTCATGCTCGGTATCGAGCCCACCAGAAGGAGAGACCGGTACACGTTCGTGACATAGGCGAGGGGATTGATATAGATCATGAACTCCAGGTTCTTGGGCAGCATGTGAACCGGGTAGAAGATGGGCGTCGCGTACAGCCACAGCATCAGCATGACGTTGACCAGCTGGGCGATATCGCGGAAGAAGACGTGCAGCGAACAGGTGATGAAACCCAAGCCAATACCGAACAGCATGAGAACCAGCGCGAAGGGGAGAATCAGGGGAAGGTAGACGGGAAACTTCAAATGCGTCACGAGGAGGGCGACAACCAGGATCCCGATTCCGATGAACTGAGAGATCAGGGAGGCCAGTCCCACCGAGAACTGCAGGGTCTTGGACGGAAAAACCAGATTCTTGACCAGGGACGCATTACCGGTAATGGAGGTCGTGCAATTCAGCACCGTCTCCTGGAACGACAGGAAGGGGACCAACCCACAAAACAGGTAGAAGGCCGAATTGACGAGTCCGCCTTCGGTGCTGAAGGGAAGCTTCAGCACGTAAGAGAACACGAAGGTCCAGACGGCGAGGGTGATGAGCGGGTGAACGACCGTCCAGAAGAGCCCCATGGCGCTTCCGATGTAGCGGCCATAGAGCTGCCGGAGCGCGAGGCTCCAAATAAGCTCCAACAGGGCACGCGGACGCCGACCTGGCGCTGTCATGACGGTAATGGTAACACGCGCCCCCCGGGGGGTTGAGTTCCGGGTTTCGCCGAGAGTAGGACAAGCATCCCTGCTTGTCCGAGCGCCCCGGTCCAACAGTAGGACAAGCATCCTTGCTTGTCCGAGCGCCCCGGTCCCAGGCCGATCACCCGAACCGAGCGCGTCGCCGCGTCTGTGCCGTCCGCGGAGTTTTCTCCTGGCCCCGACTCATTGCCCCCCGGGACAACCTGGGAAGGTTGTCCTACTCTGCATTGCCCCCGGACAACCTGGGAAGGTTGTCCTACCCGCGGAGCCGGCGGCCCTTCGGGTCGAAGAGGCGAAAATGGGCCAGGCCGTGTCGCTGCAGGCGGTACTGGGCCGATGTCCAGAGCACACCCATCCCATAGGTGATCGAACGCCGGAGGTTGATGCTCGATGCCTCGCTGAAATAGCGGGTGGGGCAGCTGATCTCTCCGATCCGATAGCCGAAGTGCCGGGCCTGAACCAGAATCTGATTGTCGAACAGGAAGTCATCCGAGTCCTCGAGCAGGGGCAGACGCTCGAGGACCTCCCGGCAGAAGGCCCGATACCCGGTATGGTATTCGGAGAGTTTCGCACCCAGGAGGAAGTTCTCCAGCAGGGTCAGAAACCGGTTCGCCACGTACTTGTACAAGGGCATCCCGCCCGCCAGCGCAGTGCCCCCGAGGATGCGCGAGGCCAGCACGATATCGTACTCGCCGCTCAGAATCATGGAAGCCAACGCCGGAATCAGTCGGGGCGTGTATTGGTAGTCGGGATGGAGCATGACGAGGATGTCGGCATCGGTCTCGAGGGCCGATCCGTAGCAGGTCTTCTGGTTGGCCCCATATCCGCGGTTGGCGTCATGCCGAATCGTCTCGATCCCCAGTTCAGCGGCCACACGCACGGTGTCGTCGGAGCTCGCGTCGTCGACCAGGAGCACGTAGTCGACCAGATCCGCGGGAATCTCCTCGAAGGTCCGGCGCAGCGTCTGACCGGCGTTGTAGGCGGGCAGCACCACTGCAATCTTCTTGTCGCCCAGCATCTCCGCAGCATCATACCGTGAGGCGGAGCTGGGGCACAGAGGGAGCGGACCTCGGCGGGAAATGTGATCGGTGTTACACTCCCCTCACCACCCCTGAGGGTTACCATTCAGAGAATGGGGTGGCGTGTGGATTCCGCCCCGGTAAGGATTGAAAGATGAAGTACCGTCTCCTTCATACATTCGTCCTCCTCCTGTGCACCGGAACGGGTTTCGCCGGGGTTACGGGTTCTCCTGACATTTACAATGCCGGGATCTGGGTGCAGCATCCCGGGATCGCGGTGGGAAAGCTGTTTGCCAACGACTCGCGGATGGTCACGGTGGTTGGCGACGGACACAACAAGCTCCACGCCTGGTTTTCCAACGGGACGGAAGCGTCCGGCTTTCCCAAGACTCTCGCCAACCATGCCACGGCCCAGTCCGGCGGCGGCATCTGGCAGACCGCCAATGGCTTCGTCAACTCCACGCCCGCGCTGGTCGACATCAATGGAGACGGCAATCTGGAGATCTTCGTCGGGTCCGGTGACGGCTACGTCTATGGGCTGGACAATCATGGCAACAATCTGCCCGGATGGCCCCGCTTCACGGGAGTCTCAACCGGGGACGGCGTGTACGGTGTCTTCAGCTCACCGGCCGTCGTCGATCTCGACGGGGACGGTACCTTCGAGGTCATCGCCGGGGCCTGGTCCCACTACATCTATGTCTGGAATGCCGAAGACGGGACTCTGGCCAGCGGGTGGCCGTTCAACAACGCCGATACCGTGTGGTCCTCTCCCGCGGTTCTCGATGCCGATGGAGACGGCGACCTCGAAATCGTCATCGGATGCGACTCGACGGTCCCCCGCGGCGGCTACCTTCGGATGTTCCATCACAACGGCACCCAGGCTGCCGGCTGGCCCAAGTTCGTCGACGAGGTGGTCTGGTCCTCTCCGGCCGTCGGTGACATCGACGGGGACGGCGCTCCGGAAATCGTGGTGGGGACGGGCATCTTCTACCGGTCGGGTCACGGTCAGTATCTGAGCGCTTACGAGGCGAACGGGACCAATGTCGCCGGCTGGCCCGTCAGTCTGAGCCTGCCTTCGGGGCTGAGCCAGGTGTTCGGTTCGCCGGCGCTCGCCGACGTGAACGGCGACGGGAAGCTGGAGATCTTCGTGGGAGACATGCAGGGCTACGTCCACTGCATCAATTCCAACGGCTCCATCCGCTGGACCAACACGCCCGCCGGGACGGGCCAGGATCCGATCAATTTCGCCCTCTTCAGTTCGCCGATCGTCGGCGATATCGACGGCGACGGTCGCTTCGAGGTCGTCATCGGCGGCGGATGGCACATCACCGCCTTCGATGCCCTGACCGGCGCCAAGGAACCCGGATACCCCATCGAAACGGGCTATCCCGATCTGGGCGGCACCCCCATGTTCACATGGTCGACCCCGGCCATCGCGGATTTCGACGGCGACGGCTTGATCGACCTCCTGATCGGAACGGGCCGCGCCGGTGAAGTCAGCTGGCCCGACGCCGGGGGCGTCCGCGTGTATCACGAATCGGGAACGGCCGTCGGCCAGGAGCCGGTGGGCGGTCTCGGCGTCTCCCCGGACATCGTGCCCTGGCCACGCTTCGGCCAGGACAACAGCGGAGCTGCGAGCTACATGGAAGCGACACCGCCGGAACCACCGCCACCGCCCAAGGATCCCTACCTGAGCGGCCTGGCTCTGAGCCCGGGCGTGATCTCACCCAACGGCGACGGCGTCAAGGACACCCTTGCGATCTCCTTCGATCTGGCCCATGCCGACACGGTGACCGTGAGCATCAAGGACAACCTCGGATCGGCGACCGTGGCCCGGCCGCTCCTGAACGGCTCGCTCGGCGCGGGCCATCACTCTCTCTCCTGGAACGGCATGGCCTCCGGCGGACAGTTGGCCATCGACGGCGAATACACCTGCGTGGTGGAGGGAGATCTTTCGGCGGCCGTCAGCGGCGGATTCGGCCTGACCTTGAACGTACCGGAAGTCAGCCGCTCCTGGTTCCTGGCGGAAGGCAGCACGGTCGGCTTCGAGGCGTATGTCCTGGTTCAGAATCCCCAGTCCGTGCCGAATCCGATCACGGTGACCTTCTTCAAGCAGGACGGAACCACCAAGACCTACCAGGAGACGGTCCTGCCCAAGTCACGGACCACGGTGCCGATCCACGGCGAGGTGCCGAATACCTACAGCGTCAGCACCATGGTGGAAGCAGAGCTGCCCGTGGTGGTCGAACGGTCGGCTTACTTCGCGAAGAGACGAAGCGGTCTTCATCTCCGCTCATGACAGCATCGGGGCGATCCAGACGCCAAATCCTGGTACTTCCCGGCCAATCGAACCTAGCCTGGAGACGAAGATTTCATCCTTCTGGTCAACCCCAGCTCGAGCGTCCGTGGCGCACGTGACGGCGCGGTTCTTGACCAGCGAATGGGGAGCCCGTCGTCACACCTACACGGTTGGCACGACCAGCCGCTACACGATTCCGGTCCATGCTGTCATTCCGGCCATGGACATCCGTCGAGGTGATCTCGGACCAGCCACTGGCGGCGGAGCGTGCTTTCTATTTCAGCTATCGCCAGGGGGGTCCGCCGATATCGGAGCGATTTCCCCGAGCCTAACCTTCTATTTCCCCGACGGCACACGTACCAGGGTTCCACGTACCTCGAATTGATGAATGCCGGCACGTCCGGCGCAAACGTGACAGTGACCTATCGGACGGACGACGGCCTAACGATCTACCGCACGAAGACGGTCGCGGCGAACGGCGAATTTCGTTGAACTGTTCGACGAAGTCGGTTCCTCACACATCTTTCCATGGAACTTCAGTCCGAACCAGCCGATCGTGGCCGAGCGGTTCATGTTCATGGGGCAAGACGTGGGCGACAGCCTCGGTTCCCCCGTGGCAACGAGGCTCTGGAACCTGGCCGAAGGCTTTACGGCCTTCGGTACGAAACCTGGGTCACCATCTTCAATCCCTCTCCTTCGAGTGCGCAGGTGCAGGTCAGGTACCTCCGAGCAAAGCGGCGCCAAACGCCCTGGAGAACTACGTCATTCCAGCGGACGGGTCGGAGCAAGATCTACGTTAACGACAAGGTCAACCGATTCGGTCAGTACCCAGGTGACCTCCGACGTCCCGGTGGTCGTCGAGAGGACCATGCGCTTCTCGGGGCAAGGGCATCCACCAGGCCCTCGGCGTTCGCTGAGCCGCGCGTCCAATGAGTCCGTCGGCCCCGGCATTCTGTGGTACAGTCTCTTTCTGCCGGAAATGATCCGTTACCTGGTATCGGAATGGCTGGAACGATTAGCTGCACTTGAAATTGGTCCAGAATTCCGGTTTCCTGAGATTCGCCGCCGGCTGCCCTGGCTCGCTCTGCTGGCCGTTCTCTGGCACCGGGATTCTGCTCCTCTGGAGGTTCCGGCCGGCGCTCATCGAGTCGGATGAGCCGTCATGGGCCTCATGGCCCGCCACCTGCTCCGGGTGAATGGACGTCCTTCTACTGGGGCCAACACTATCTGGGGTCCCTCGAGGCCATCCTCGCCGCGGTTCCCCTCTGGTTCTTCGGGCCTTCGCCCCTGATCCTCAAACTGGTCCCCCTCGGCGACCTTTCTCGCGTTCCTCGTCCTTCATCAACGCCTGGCCGAAGACTCCTTCCCCGATCTTCTGCCTTCTGGGCTACGGCTCTTGTGGGCTGTTCGCCGGCCTTCCTGATGATCTGGAGCATGAAGTCCCGCGGCTACATGTCCGCTCTCCTCCTCGGCACGGCAGCCCTCCTGGTGGCAGCCAGAATCTTGCGGAGCCCAAAGAACAGAGTCCATGCGGCGCTGGGCCTGCTGCTCGGTCTGGGATGGTGGGGTCATTTCCTCGTCATCGTCTATCTTGTGCCGATTGCGATCACTCTCCTTCTCGTCGACGAGCCACAGACGGATCCGCCGCCTCCCTCTGCTGGGAGGTTCGTTCCTCCTCGGAAGTCTCCCCTTCTGGATCTACAATCTGGTTCATCATTGGGCATCTCTCGAGCTCTCGGGTGTCCTGCAGACGCACTTTCACAAGGATCTGCTGAAACTGTCCTCACGGTCGGTCTGCCCATTCTCATCAGGAGCCCGCCAGAGCTGGGGACACCAGGATCTCTTCCCCCTCTTGCATCGATCCTGCTCGTGGGAATTCCAGTCCTGTGCGCCGGCCTGGCGGGGTGCGAGCCTGGTGGGCTTCTCGGGGAAAGGATGCGTTCCGGCTTCGGGGGCTGTTGCTCCTCTTCACATTCTCCTCTCCGATCCTCCTTTCTTGCAGCGGATTCGCCTGGTTCCTGGATGAGCCGCGTTATCTGCTTCCGCTCTACTCGGTCCTGTTCCTCATCGTTGCCGACGGCTTCACTTCCCTCGGCGGATGGGGGCGACGGATGCTTCCGGTGGTCTCCGTCGTGTGGATTGGCTACAACCTCGTCGGTGCCTCCTGGATCACGCCTGAGCAATTTGCCGAAGACATGAACACGGAGTCGATGCGCCCTCTTGGAGGAGTATCTCGAGCGGACCGGCGTCACCCGAGTCTTTGCCTCTTACTGGGTGGCCTATCGATTGAGTTTCGAGACCGACGAGAGAATCATCGCCACACCCCTGCCCGATGACACCATGCGGTACGAGCCATTCTGGAATGCCGTCCGGGCTTCGAACGCCGCCGCATACATCCTGCTGGACTCCCACTTCACCATGGGGCCAACCGTGAATTGGCCCCTCCGCCCGATTACGGGTGCACGCAGAGTGGGTCGATTCCTCGTATTCTCGCCCCTGGGGAAAGGACGCTGAGGTGGGACGACACTTGAGCCAACTTCGCAGATCGATGCCGACCGGGGGATCGAGGGCGCTCGTCTTCCTGATTCTCCTGATCCTCGGGGGACTCGCGGAGCGCGCCTATCTGCTGGTAAAGTACCGCGACTTGTGGTTCTGCTCCGACGAGGCCAATCTGGGGCTGATGGTCCTGCGCCTCATTCAGCGGGGCGAGTTTCATCTGTTCACTACGGGTGAAAGCTACGGCGGGTGCCTGGGGGTTCTGACAGCAACGTTCTTCACCCTCCTCACGGGTTCGCACTTCCTGGCCTTGAAGCTGACCGCGCTTTTCTACTTCGTCATGTTCTCCGTCGGCCTCTATCTGCTGGGAAAGACACTGTTCGATCGACTGACGGCACTCATCGCGGTCTTCCTCGTGAGCCTGGCGGCTCCGTCTTTCCTGGTGGTTCTCGGCACCCGGGAGCGCGGCCCGCACGGCGAGGCCCTGGCCATCTCGGTCTTCGCTCTCTGGCTGGCCGTCGTGGCGACCCGCTCCGCACGCCCGCGCCGGCTCTACTTCCTGTGGGGGCTTTTGGCTGGATTCGGCTGGTACACCTACTATGCCACCGTTTTGACGCTTCTTCCGACCGGGCTGTTCATTGTGATCCAGGAGCTGAGATCCAACCCGGAGCGGAGCAGATGGTTCGTCCACCTCTGGACGAGACTGGCGCCCATCGTGGCCGGGGCCTTGATCGGTTCCCTCCCCTACTGGATCTTCGTGTGGTCGACGAGGACCCTGCCGCCGTTTTCGAGATCCCTACTCCATCTCGATCTGCTCGGCAGGGTCGCGAAGTTCGTCATTTCCGCCTTTCCGGCACTCGTCGGAGCGCACTGGGGTTTTCTCGCCACGAATATCGTCCCATTCTTCTCGAAATTCATCATTTACGCCTACGCCCTCTCTGTGGCGGCATTTCTCTGGATGGGTTTTCGCAACCGCTTCCGTAGTCCCGCCCTGCTGGCCATCGGTCTGCAGTTGGTCCTGTGCCCCGTGATCTTCTGTGCCAGCAGTTTCGCCCAGTTTGCCGAGGAGCCTCGTTACGTTGCCGGGCTCTACTGCAGCCTGCCTCTGGTCCTGGCCTGGGCCGCCGTACGGCTGCTGAAGTACTCGACCATCCTGGGGGCCGCCCTGCCGCTTATCGTCGGCACGGCCGCCCTGATCGGTGCGATCGAGACCCCGGCCGCCGTGTTCAATACGATCTACGACGAGCCCATAGCCCCTCTGTCCCACTTCCTGGAGGAACACAACCTCCGACATTTCCACGCGAACTACTGGATCACGTACCGACTCATGTCGAGAGCACTCCCGATCCCTTTACTCCCCCTCCACTCGTCGGGACGACCGATTTTCACATTGTGAAGAATCGCTACGCAGACTACACGGAGGAGGTGATGAGAGACCCCAACGCCGCCTACGTCACCTGGACCGAGGAAACACCCGAATTCGAACAACAGATGGCAATGGAAGGGCGGACGTACCAGCGCCGCGAGGTCGGGCGCGTGACCGTCTTCTACAGCCTCGATCCCCCGCGCTAGGAGCACTGGCGGCTCTGCCCGACCCGTGTAGTACAATGCGCCGAGTGGCGGAGATCGACGTTTCCGAAGTCATGAAGCAGATCCAGGAAGAAGCCGAACGGCGACGACGCAAGGATCCGGAATTCGCCGCCGCATCGGACCGCTTCGGCCCGCCCCAACCTGGACGCCGACATTGCCGACCGGAGTCGCGGATTTCGGGCCGGAGCTGGCGAACATTGCGCTGGCTGCGGAAACGGTGGTTCCCGGGACTCGCTTCGCCCGGTTCAAACGGCCCATTCTGCGGCTGATCCAGCCCTACACCGTGCCCCAGATGGAATTCAATCGCGCGGTCACACGGGCGCTGGCCGAGGTGGTCCAGGAGCAGAACCGGATCGTCGATCTCATCGACGACTTCAACCGGTTTCTGTTCGAGCGGGATCGAGAGTCCATCCGGGCCAAACGGTCCGGGAGGCGGCCGCTGCGGGCTCAAGGGAACTGCTCCGCACTCCGGAGGACGAAACGAGACTTGGGACGGGCCGCTCCGCCTTTCGACTATGTCCGGTTCCAGGACAAGGTCCGAGGGTCGTCCGGGAAGATCCGGGCTCCATGCTCAAGTACGTTCAGCATTTCGAACACACCGAGCCGGTGCTGGATCTTGGCTGCGGCCGCGGCGAGTTCCTCGAGCTCCTCCGGGAGGCCGGAGTGGAAGCCCGGGGCGTCGACGGCGACCCGCGGATGGTGGCCGAATGTCGGCAGAAGGGCCTTGACGTCGTGGAAGGCGACCTGGCCCGGTATCTCGAGCAGATCGAACCGGAAAGCCTCGGCGGCATCGTGCTGACGCAGGTCGTCGAACACCTGGACCTGCCCTCCTGCCTGCACCTGTTGACGCTGGCCTGCTGCGCCTTCGAACCGGCGGCGTCCTGCTCGTCGAGACGCCCAACCCGGCCTCACTGTTCACCCACGCCTGCTCCCTCTATCTGGATCCCACCCATGTCCGGCGTATCATCCGGTTTTCTGGAGTTCCTCTTCCAGGAGCTGGGCCTGGGATCGGTCGAGGTCCTCTACAGCAATCCGCCCGAGGAATCCTGGCTACTGCCTCGAGCCGGAGCCGGCTCACCGCTGCAGAATCTGAACGAGGCCTTCGACGGCCTCAACCGGCTCCTCTACGGAAGCCAGGATTACGCAGTGATCGGCAGGAAATGAGTCAGCCCGACCGGCCCAAAGTCGCCTTTGTGATCCATCGCTACGGAGTCGACCTGGGCGGCGGCATCGAGGCCCACTGCCGCGCGGTCGCCCGGCGCATGCTCCCCCACTGGGATCTGGAAGTGCTCACGACCCGGGCCCGGGACTACATGACGTGGGCCGATGACTTCGACGAAGGGAGGGAAATCGTGGAGGGCGTCCCGGTGCGCCGCTTCCGCGTCGATTTCGAGCGGGATCCGGAGCGTTTCGCGCAGATGGAGCCGACTCGATCCTGCAGCCCGGCCACCGGCCCGATCCGGAGGAGGAGCGGGAATGGATGAAGGCCCAGGGTCCCTATTCGTCGGGCCTGCTGGAGTACCTCGGAAGGCACCGGGAAGAGTACGCCCTGGTCGTCTTCTTCAGCTACCTCTATGCCACCACCTGGTTCGGCCTCGACGCGGCCGGCGACGGGCTGCCCTGGTGCCGGCAGTCCACGACGAGCCCACCCTGCGCCTGCCGATCTTCGGAGACCTGTTCCGCAGGTGCCGCTATCTCCTGTTCTCGACGATCGAGGAGAAACGCCTGGTCTTCGAGCGCTTCGAGCCGCCCCACTCTTTGCCGTCTGCGGCGGCGTCGGGATGGAGGCCATGCCCATCCCGCGCGGCGTGCCGCCTGGCCTCGGCCCTACCTCCTCTATCTCGGCCGGGTGGACCACATGAAGGGCTGCGGAGAACTGTTCTCCTTCTTTCTCACCCCGCCGCCGACCCTGCCGCCGGTCGACCTGCTGCTGGCGGGTCGGGCGACCATGCAGGTCCCGGATACCCGCGCATCCACGCGCTGGGATACGTGGATGAAGAGCGCAAGCGCTCGCTCCTGCGCGACGCCCAGGCCCTGGTTCTCCCCTCTCCGTTCGAGAGCCTCTCGCTGGCGCTGCTCGAGGCCTGGTCGTTCGCCGTGCCGGTCATCGTGAACGCGGCCTGCCCCGTCCTTCGGGGTCAGATCGCCCGCAGCGGCGGCGGCCTCGACTACGGCGACGTCGAGTCGTTCGCCGAGGCCGTCTCGACCGTCACCCGCTCTCCCGCCGAGCGCTGTCGGATGGGCCTGGAAGGTCTGCGCTATGTCCGCCGCAACTACCGCTGGGAACGGGTCGAAGGGGCCTACCTTCGGGCGCTCGAGTCGGTAACCGGGAGGCTGGGGGCGACGTCCCGGAGCGCCGGAGGGCGCCGAGGAAGGACGGCTGCGTTGACCCCCGAGCCGCGTCTGGCATTCGTGATTCCCTGGTTCGGCGCGGAGATCGCGGGCGGCGCCGAGATGCTGTGCCGGCAGTGGACGATCGAATTGCAGCGGGCCGGCTGGGACGTCCGCATCCTCACCACCACGATCCGGGAATTCGCCAGCGACTGGAACCAGCCCTTCCACGCCGCCGGCCCGACCTCCATCGGAGGGATCCCCGTTCATCGATTCGCCCTGACGCCGGGAGACCACGATACTTTCAACCGCATCAATCGCAAGCTTCTGGACGGACTGCCGGTCAGTCGCACCGAAGAGGAGATCTTCTACCGGGAAGGCCCCAACAGCGACGATCTGCTTCGCTTCATCGGCGACCATCGGGAAGACTACTGGTTCATCTTCATCCCCTACCCCTTCGGCACCTCCTATTTCGGAGTGCGGGCCGCCTCCCATCGGGCCCTCATGCTCCCCTGTCTGCACGACGAGGCCTATGCCCGCATGGAGTGCATGCGTCGGCGGATGGAGGAGGTCCAGGGTCTCCTCTTCAATTCCCAGCCGGAGCGGCGGCTGGCCGAGAGGCTCTACCGGGTCCGCTTCGTGCCCCGGATCGTACTCGGCATGGGGATGGATCCGGAGACCGCGGGGGACGGCGACCGCTTTCGCGCCAAGTACGGCATCGACCGGCCCTTCCTCCTCTACGTCGGCCGCCGGGACGCCACCAAGGGGACTCCCCTCCTGATCGATTTCTTCCGGCGCTACCGGGCGCGCCACCCGAAATCGGGGCTCGAGCTCGTGCTGGCCGGACCCGGGGCCATCGGTACGCGGCCAGCCGGGGTCCACGACCTGGGCTTCCTGTCCGCCTCCGACAAGTACGACGCCATGGCCGCCGCCGACCTCTTCTGCCATCCGTCCGTCAACGAGAGCTTTTCGATCGTTCTCATGGAGTCCTGGTTGTGCGGCGCCCCGGTCCTGGTCAACCACGGCTGCAAGGTGACCCGGGATTTCACCTTTCAGGGCGGCGGCGGCGTGACCTTCGATGACTACGCCGACTTCGAGGCGGCCGTGGAGTACCTGGAGGAACGGCCCCGGCTCCGTGTCGAACTGGCTCGCAGCGGCGCGGCCTTTGTGCGCCGCTCCTTCGCCTGGCCGGCCCTGGTCGGGCGTTTCGGGGAGTGGATGAGCGGTCTGGCGGCGGGAAGGTGCGGCCGGGCATGAGCTCTCTCGACGGTGCGGCGATTCACCAGGTCACGGCCGGGTTCGCGCCCGCCGACGCGATTGCCGACGAGGCCCGCAACATCCAGCGGGTGCTGCGCTCCTGGGGATGCCGTTCCGAGATCTACTCCTGGAGCGAGTACATCCACCCCTGGACCCGGCACGAATGCCGCGAGCTCTCCGAGTTCGACCCGAGTCGCTGCGACCTGCTCGTCTATCACTTCTCCATCGGAAGTCCGGCGACCCGGATGGTGCTGGAGCAGCGCTGCCCCCGGGTGATGATCTACCACAACATCACGCCGTCGTCCTACTTCCGCGACTACAGCCGGAAGATCGCCCATCAGCTCGACGGGGGGCGGGCGGAGCTGGCCCGGATCCGGGGCGCCTTCGACCTGGCCCTGGCCGTCTCCGAGTACAATCGCCGGGAACTGGACGCCCTGGGCTACGACCGGACGGCGGTGCTGCCCTTTCTGTTCGACCCGGAGCGCCTCCCGCAGGGGCCGCGGGAACGGATCCGCGCGCGGTGGTACCGGCGGCAGGGACTGACCACGATCTTCTTCGTGGGCCGGCTGGTTCCGAACAAGAGGGCCGAGGACCTGCTGCGCGTGTTTCGCTTCTACCAGCGCTTCTATAATCCGCGCAGCCGGCTGGTCTGGGTGGGATCAGAGGGGGGGATGGATCTTTATTTCCTGGATCTGCAGAACCTGGTCGGCCGGCTCGGGATCCGCCATGCCTGCTTCGCCGGCTACGTGGACCCCTCGGAGCTGGTCTCCTGGTACCTGGCCGGCGATGTGTTCGCCAGCATGAGCGAACACGAAGGGTTCTGCGTGCCCATCCTGGAGAGCTTCCACTTCGGCAGGCCCGTGGTGGCCTTTCGGGCGGCCGCCGTGCCCGAGACCCTCGGGGACGCCGGGCTGCTGCTGCCGTCCAAGGACCCCGAGCTCTTCGCCGCGGCCGTCGATCGCGTCGTCAACGACGGGGCGTTGCGGACCGAGCTGGTCGCGCGGGGACGACGCCGGGTGGCGGAGGAATTCGGACGGGAGCGGGTGGCCTCCATTCTGCGGGAGCACCTGCTCGGAGTGCTGGAACGCGCGCGGCCGACCTGCGCCTCTCCGGCGGGAAGCTGAACGACCGGACCCGTCCGGCGCCGCCCTCCCGTTTCCCGTTTCCCGTTTCCCGTTTCCCGTTTCCCGTTTGCCGTTTCCCGCTTCCCGTCCTCCATCGAACCCTTCGCGGTCGAAGGGCGAACTCGAAAAGAACCCCCTGCTCAGTCGCTCGGCGGCCCGGGCGAATCGCCCTCCAGGCGCAGCTCCAGCGGCCGGAACCCGCTGTCATCGTCCACCGTGATGGCGATCCCCAGCTTCCGGTACTCGCCGGGCGGCTGCAGAATTCGCGAGCAGGTGATGGCCAGCAGATCTCCGGGACGCAAAGACAGCTCGAGCGGCGTCCAGTCCTGGTTCGCCGGAGACCAGCGGGCGAGCTCGCTGCGGTCGTTCATCCGCCGGAAGCGCACGAGCATGGGATGGGCCCGGAGATCCGTCACCGCCGTCCGCACCCGCACCTTCTCGCCGCCCGGTTTCCAGGCGGCCCGCTTCAAGGCGATCCGGCCGGTCCAGCGGTAGGTCCCCCCCGCCCCCTGCTCGACCGGGGAGAGACCGTACTCGAACTCACTGGGCAGGCTTCCGGCCGCGTGCCGGAGATCGAACACACCGCCCACGGCCAGGACGAGGAGCAGGAGCCAGAGAGGTTTTCCACGCAATTTGGGCAACCGGGACTCGGGCACGGCGGCCAGAGCCGCCAGCGGCACGGCCGTGAAAAATAGTGCCTCCACCAGCAGGGGGTGCTGCAGAAGCGAGACGGCCGCGATGGCCAGGAGCCCGCAGGCCGCCGTGACCGACTCGGGCGGCCCCCGAAAAGCGCTGCTGAAAATGCGCGCCAGAAACGCGATCAGCAGGAACAGGCCCAGCAGGCCCGACTCGGCGGCGATCTGAAGGTAGTAGTTGTGAGCGTTTTCGTACTGGTTGTGCTCCCAGAACCACCCCGCTCCGGCGGTCCCCCGCCGTGCCCGATAGTCGTGAAACTCCAGATAGAACCGTCCCAGGCCCACACCCAGGAAGGGATAGTCGCGGATCATGTCGCCGGCGACGGCCCAGCCATAGCCTCTCCGCTCGTAGAAGGCCTTCGTGAGCCCCTGCCAGCTCGCGCTCGTGATCCGGCTGCGGACGGCCTCGCCGATCTGGCGTCCTCCCACCGAGACGCCCGCCAGAGCAATGGCCGCCGCCATCACCAGACCGACGGCGGCGACGGCCCGGCGATCCGGCCGGCTCCAGCCGCGGGACACACCTCCCGCCCGGCGGCGACCCCAGATCGCCAGAATGACGAGCGTTCCCCCGGCCAGGCCGGCCGCCAGCAGACCCGTCAGCGACAGGCACAAACCGATGAGGATCGTGTAGAGGGCCAAAGGAAACAGGAAGAGGATCCTCGCCCGGCGGGTCGGCGCCACGATGACGGCTCCCACCATCAGAAACGCATGCAGCAGGAAGAAGGAGGCCAGGGCATTGTGTTCGCTGAAGATGGCGAACAGCCCCGGGACCGATTCCTGGTGGTTCTGAAGGAGGGTCGCCGGGAAGGGTTTGCCGTTCCGGGCGAAATCCCAGGCCAGAACTCCCAGGAAGACCGGCGCCTGCAGCCAGAGCAGGGTCAGCAGCCCGCGACGATCTGCCGCCGACTCCCGGCAGGACCGGACCAGACCGAGGAAGAGCACGGCGGCAATGGCCCACAGGGTGGCGCGGCCCAGCGGCACGAAGGGATTGAGCTGGCCGGCCGCGAAGAGGTTCTCCGGAAGCAGCCGTGGGAAGGCCCACAGGATCGGTCCGTAGTGGAGAAGACTCGCCGTCAACAGCAGGCCCAGGATCCCGCCGAAGATCAGGAGGGGACGCCAGAAGGCCCAGCCGGCCCGGAGCTGGCGGAGCAGAACGGCCGCCGCCTGGGCTGCGCCGAACACGGTCAGGACGTTGTAGGAAAGCTGGGGAGCCCCGAAGCTATAGTCGAGCAGAGGAATCAGGGCGACCCAGATGCCGACTCCGATCGCCGGACGGACCAGGGTCACCAGAAACAGGAGTGCGCAGATCAGCTCTGACGAGAGTGACATGAGACGAACCGACCGGGTTTCAGAACCGAGGTGCACGGCCCGGGAGACGACGCGTGCGGAACGGCCTCGTCCTCGATTCCCGGAGCCTTGGTCACGCTTCCCTCCACATCACCCGCCCCAGAGTGCAGCCAGTCCGACGAGCAGGCCGGCGCCGCCCAGAAAACTCGCCGCCACCACTGGGGGGGCGATCCCGAGGCGGGCGAGGCGGTGGGAGAGATGGTCCTTTCCTCCCTGAAAGGGTGAAACGCCGCGTTTCAGGCGCGTCACGGTGACGAACGCCGTATCGCAAATGGGGAGGGCCAGGATCAGGGGAACCGTCCAGAGTGCCGTGTGGGGAGCCCCGTACAGGGGCAGCACCGCCAGGCTGAAGCCCACCAGATGGCTCCCGGAGTCCCCCAGATGGATGCGGGCCCGGTAGAAGTTCAGGCCCAGGAAGCCGAACAGCGCGCCCGAGAGCGGCAGCAGGACCCAGCCGGCGCCCAGGCCCAGCCAGGCGAACCCCAGAGCCGCAACGGCTCCGACGCCGGGCGTCAGACCGTCCATGTTGTCCAGAAGGTTCAAGGAGTTCGTAATGCCCACCAGCCAGAAGAGCCAGACCGGATAGGCCGCCCATCCAAGCAGGCCGACGAGACCGCCGCCCCAGGTGCTGGGGGATGTCAGCCCCAGGAAGAGAACGGCGACGGAAAGCTGCCAGAAGAACTTGGTGAACGGGCGAAGGGTCACCCAGTCGTCCACGGCTCCCATGACGAACAGGAGCCCCAGGCAGAGCCAGAAGACGCGCAGCGTGAAGAAGGCGGGCCAGCCGTAATCGAAGGCCACGGCCGGGAGCAACCCTCCGAGGACCGCGAAACCTCCCAGGCGACGCGGATCTTCACGGGTTCCCTGCAAAAAAAAGGCCAGCACGAGGCTGGCGCTGAATCCGATGATAAAGGCCACGCGGCGACATTATCCGGCCGTCGACACGCTCACGCAAGGGTAATGTCGTGGGGCGGCTCGGGATCCTCGAGGGCCTCTCGGCGGTCCTTCGAATCGGGTTTCCGGTGTCGCAGTGAACCGACCAGACCCCACAGACTCCCGCTGACGAAGGCCACGTTCCCCGACAGCACGAAAAGCGGCGAGGCCAGCGCCAGGCCGACCGAGCGGCGCAGTGCGGCCGAAACGGTGGAGGCCGAACAGAGCAGCGAGAGGGCCAGCAGGAGAAGACCGGCCCACCACTTCAGCAAGAGTGCCGGAGCGGCGAGCCCGAGAAAGACCAGCTGCAGTCGGCGCGTCGGGGGAGTGCTCGAGTCGGCGACGATCTTGGAGGAGTAACGCCGGTACAGAAGCGCCGAGTAGCGCCCGTACTGAAAGCGCCTCCGCACATAGGACAGGAGCGAGCGGGGATGGCGATGGTGCACGACGGCGTCGGCGACATAGCGCATGCGAACTCCCTGGCCCGCGAGACGAAAGGAGAGTTCCAGGTCCTCGAGTTTGCCGAAGGTCTCGTCGAAAGGCGGGCGCGGCAAGACATCCCTCCGAAACGCGCAGGTGGCGGTGTTGACGAAGTCGATGTCCCGGAAGCGATCCATGCGGGCATAGCGGAGGTCCAGCTCCAACTGGATCATTCGGGACACCCAGCCGGTCTGGTTGGAGACGAAACGACCCACCGACCCACCGATCTCCGGCTCCGCCAGGGGAGCGAGCATGCGCTCGATCCAGTCGGCGTCGGGGACGCAGTCGGCGTCCAGGAAGAGGAGCACCGGTGCGGTGGCGGCTTCGAAACCGCGGTTTCGCGCCGCGGCGGCCCCCTCGCCGGAAAGGCGGATCAGGCGGTCGGGCCGGGCATCACGGGCGACCCGGACGGAACCGTCCGTGGACCCGTCATCGACGACGACGATCTCGAAGCGGGAGCGCGCCACCGTCTGATGCTCGAGCGCTTCCAGGCAGGCCCCCAGCGTGGCCGCCTCGTCGCGCACGGGAATGATGACGGAAAATTCAGGCACGGTAATAGTTCCGAGTTCCGAGTTTAGGGTTTCGGGGGCGTGTTGCCCAAAGGGCTGCGGCCTCCGATCGGTGTGCGCCCCCTGGAGTGAGGTCGCGGCAGCCTGATCTGCAAAACCCAGCCGCCGGGCCTTTCCGCCCCCGCCGAACCCCGGCGAACCGGCTCTCACGCCAAGCCGCCAAGTACGCCACGCCGCAAAGGAGATTCTTTGTGGGTGGCGGCTTGGCGTCCTTCTTTGCGCCGTTGCGTGGAACCAACCCGCCGTGCATTCGCCTGCCTGCCACCGTCCGGTCCAACACAGCCCTTACCATCTGGGCAACCCGCCTTCGCACTTCGCACTTCGCACTTCGGTGTTGGGCCTTCGCCGTTCGGCCCGGAGAACGGGAGAACGGGAGCGCGGGAGAACGGGAGCCGCCCCGTATTCCAGAACCCGAACGAAGTGAGGCGCCCCGCGCCGGGGCCGGAGCGCGGGAGAACGGGAAACGGGAGGGTCGGAAGCGCAGAACCTGGAACGGGAGCCGTGACACCTGAGGGCGTGTTGCCCAAAGGGCTGCGGCCTCCGATCGGTGTGCGCCCACTGGAGTGAGGTCGCGGCAGCCTGATCTGCAAAACCCAGCCGCCGGGCCTTTCCGCCCCCGCCGAACCCCGGCGAACCGGCTCTCACGCCAAGCCGCCAAGTACGCCACGCCGCAAAGGAGATTCTTTGTGGGTGGCGGCTTGGCGTCCTTCTTTGCGCCGTTGCGTGGAACCAACCCGCCGTGCATTCGCCTGCCTGCCACCGTCCGGTCCAACACAGCCCTTACCATCCGGGCAACCACGCACTTCGCACTTCGCACTTCGGCGTTGGGCCTTCGCCGTTCGGCCCGGAGAACGAGAGAACGGGACGCGAGAGAACGGGACGCGGGAGTTATTCTCTGCTCCAGCCCTCCCGCGCTCCCGTCCTCCTGTTCTCCCTACCCCGAAACTCGGAACTCGGAACTAGGAACTCGGAACGCAGTCTCTGCCAGCCCCCAATCGAAAACCCCCTAAAGCTTCACCACCTTCTCGGACTTGGTCTTGAAGGCGTTGCGGCTGTCGTAGATCAGCTGGGCCGATTCCTGGACCATGGCGTAATCCACCGCCGAGTGATCCGTCACGAGCACCACGATGTCGTAGGACGCCACGCTCTGGGCGTCCAGGGCCACGGAGTTCTTCAGCAGCTCCGTCGGGCCGTGGTCGCCGCGCAGCTCCGGCACGTGGGGATCGTGATAGTCCACCAGCGCCCCTTCGGCCTCCAGCAGCTGGATGATGTCCATGGCCGGCGACTCCCGCGTGTCGCTCACGTCGCGTTTGTAGGCCACGCCCAGAACGAGGACCCTCGAGCCGTGGACCGGCTTGCGCTTCCGGTTCAGGGCCTTGGCGATCTTGTTGACGCAGTACTCGGGCATCTCCGTGTTGATCTCGCTGGCCAGCTCGATGAAGCGTGCGTTGTAGTTGAGCGACTTCAGCTTCCACGACAGGTAGAGCGGATCGATGGGGATGCAGTGTCCGCCCAGTCCGGGTCCGGGGTAAAAGGGCATGAAGCCGAAGGGCTTCGTGGAGGCGGCCTGGATGACTTCCCAGACCGAGATGCCGAGTTTGTCGCACATCACGGCGACCTCGTTGACCAGACCGATGTTGACGACGCGAAAGGTGTTCTCGAGGAGCTTGACCATCTCGGCGGCCTGGGTCGACGAGACCGGCACGACCCGTTCGATGATCTGCTCGTAGAAATACTGCGCCATGGCGGTGCATTCCGGGGTCACGCCGCCGATGACCTTGGGCGTGTTGTGGGTCCCGAAGACGGGATTTCCCGGATCGACGCGCTCCGGAGAGAAGGCGACGTAGACGTCCTTCCCCACCGTGTAGCCCGCCTTTTCGACCTCCGTGCGCACGATCTCGTCGGTGGTCCCGGGATAGGTCGTGCTTTCGAGGACGACCAGCATGCCCGGATGCAGGCGCGACAGGATCCCTTCGACGGCCTGGGTGACGAAGCTGATATCCGGATCGCGCGTCTTCTTGAGCGGAGTCGGCACGCAAATGCTCACGCAGTCCACCGAGGCGATGGGATCGTACGTGGTGTAGGCCTTGAACTTGCCCTGCGACACTCCTTCGGCCACCGCCGAGCTCGGAACGTCCAGCACGTGGGACTTGCCGGCGTTGAGTCCCGTCACCTTCGCGATGTCGACGTCGACGCCGTGGACTTCGAAGCCGGCCCGAATCATCTCCATGGCCAGCGGCAGTCCCACATAGCCCAATCCTACGATCCCGACCTTCGCTTCCCGTTTTGCGATCTTCTCTTTCAGCGTCATAGGGTTGTCTCTTTCGTGTTGTCCCTGGGGAAAAAGGAACCGACCGTGCGTCTCAGTCCCTCTTCGAAGCTCACCTCGGGTACGAACCCGATGGATTCCTCTGCCCGTCCGACGTCGGCCAGGCTGTGCCGCACATCTCCGATCCTGCCATCCCGGTATTCGGGCTGCCAAGTCGTTTCGATAACGTTGTTTAAGATCGTCACAAGCTGGTTCAGACTATAGCTTTGGCCGGTGCCAATATTCAGGATCGTACCGGCCGGGGCCCGCTCGGCCGCCTTCAGATTTGCCTGCACCACGTTGCCGACATAGATGAAGTCCCGGGTCTGTTCCCCGTCACCGAAGATGATCGGGGGATGCTGCGAGAGCATGCGGGTGATGAACTTGGGGATCACGGCGGCATAGTCCGAGGCGGGATCCTGACGGGGTCCGAAGACATTGAAATAGCGCAGTCCCACCGCCGGAAACCCGTAGAGCTCGCCAAACAGCGCCGCCCAGACCTCCGTCATGTACTTGCTGGCCGCGTAGGGCGACTTCGGAGCCACCGTCATGGATTCTCTCTTGGGCAATTCCGGGTCGTCGCCGTAGACGGCGCAGGTGGAGGCGAAGACGACCTTTTCGACACCGCAGAGGCGGGCGGCCTGGAACACGTTCAGCGTGCCCGTGACGTTGATGTCGTGGCACAGGGCGGGGTCTTCGACCGATTTCTGGACGGAGACCATGGCGGCCTGGTGGAAGACGCGTCCGGCTCCCCGAAACAGGTCCTGCAGGGCCCCGCGATCCCGGATGTCGGCCTCGACGAATTCGAAGCGGCCGGGACCCGCCTCGTCCAGCCCGTCCAGGTTCTCGAGGCGTCCCGTGCTCAGGTTGTCGATCACCCGCACGGATCGTCCCCGCTCGAGCAACCCCCGCACCAGATGCGACCCGATGAATCCCGCCCCCCCGGTAACGATGTCCCTGCTGCTACTCAATGCTCATTCCCCTTCTTCTCCTCCTCCGACGCCGCAGGCGTCCTTGGAGCGCGGGAGCTTGCTCCCGCTTTCGATTCGCCGGAGCCACCCATGCCGACTTGCACAGCCTGCGGCCGACCCACCCCCGCCGAAGCCCGGGGAGCACCCGCAAACCGAGGCCCCTCCACGGAAAGCGGTAGCAAGCTACCGCAGTCCAAAGCGGCTTCGCCGCGGTGCCGGAGCCGCTCAATCCAGACCGGCTGGGCCGTACCGCTCCTCCTCCGACGCCGCAGGCGTCCTTGGAGCGCGGGAGCTTGCTCCCGCTTTCGATCCACCGTGCACCCGCAAAGCGGCTCCGCCGCTCGAGGCGGCCTCCTTCCGTCCCGGATTCGGCACGGCCAACAGGCCGAGGTAGATGCCGCCGGCAGCCGCGAACCCCAGGGCCCCATAGGGATGGTCCCCCACGAAGGAGATGGCCACGAGCGACACCAGGACCCAGGTCAGAAGCACCTCGACGACGCGCCAGCGACTCAGTTCGACGGTCCCGAAGGCCAGCTTGAAGGAGGCCGCGACCAGGATCGCCGCCATCCACCAGAAGATGCCCAGCTTGGCCCCGAGCGGAATGGCGTCGGTCGTCATGTAGACCAGCTGCGCGAGGAGCCCGGCCGCCAGCCCGGCCGCGAGGAGAGCGTCGAAACTCCCGCCCCCGGCGCCGGCAAAGCGGAGCATCCGCCCCAGGGCCGCCCACAGTGCGATGTACGCCACGAGGCCCGGAATCCCCAGATCCAGCGCCGTCTGGAGGAACTGGTCGTGGGCGCTGGCGATGTCCGTATCCGGCGGAATCAGGAACAGGGGATAGAGCAGGTGGACCACCTTGCGGAAGGTGTTCATCCCCATCCCCGTAAAGGGGAAGTCCTGGATGCCGTAGACGGCCCGATTCCAGATTTCGAAGCGGGCCTCGAGCCCGATCTCCCCGCTCGCCGTATCGAAGGCCTCGGCCGCCTCCGGACGGTCCCAGGGCCGCCACACCGCCAGAGTGACGACGGCGCAGGCCGCCCCGACCAGGATCACCCAGCGCAGCCACCGGTAGCGAAGGGCCAGGAGAAAGCCCACGGACACCGCGAAACCGGCCCAGGCACTGCGGGACTGGGACAGCACCAGAACGGCCAGCGTCCCGGCGGTGCCGGCCGCCACCCCCCATCCCAGCCGCCCGTACCAGCCCGCCCCCCGCCGGACGAGCCACCAGGCGAGCAGCCCCATCAGCGGCAGGAAGAGAACCAGCGAGCCGCCCACGGGATTGGCGTTCAGCGCACCTTCCGGTACGGGAACGGCGATCCGCGGAGGAAGGTGGGGAATGATGGCGCGGATGACCGGCAGCTTGGGCGAAAACGGCGTGATCAGGAATCCCAGGATCGCAAAGCCGAGCCCGGCCGCCACGAAGGCCCCCAGGGCCATCCACAGACGGCGCGGACGGTCGATCCACTGGACGGCCGCCAGCAGAGCGAAGATCCCGAGCAGCGTGCCCGCGATCTTCCCCAGGCTGAACTCGACATCGAAGGTGGCCCAGACGCTGACCAGGACCATTCCCAGCAGCGCCAACAGGAGCGGATTGAGCGGCGTGGGCTCGACGAAATGCCGCCGCACCGCGAATCCCGCCAGCCAGACGGCCGGCACGATCAGAGCCGCCGGCATCCAGCCGATGCGCGGAAGCAGCAGCAGCGGCGCCACCAGCAGCACCGCCCCGAGATGGACCCACGCCAGGACCGCCAGGGAACTCTTTCCCGCCCCGACTCTGCCCCGGCCGAGATCCTCAGAATCCAAAGTCAGCATGTCCATTCGCTGGGCAGAGAACAGGTCGATGTCCTCGAAACCGCCGCCCCCCAAGCCGCCACCCAATCGAAAATCTAAAATCTAAAATCGAAAATCACAATCATGACCATGGTAATATGACCACAGTCATGCAGATCGTTTCCAAATCCCAGTTCAAAGCCCGGGCCCTCGAGTACTTCCGAAAAGTCGAGAAGACCGGAGAGCCGATCGTCGTCACCGACCGCGGCAAACCGACGGTCAAGCTCATTCCCTACAGGGAGGATCTCGACGATCCCCGCAGCGAACTCCGCGATTCCGTCATCCGCTACGAGTCCCCTCTGGAACCGGTGGCTTCCGACGACTGGGAGGCGCTCGAGTGATCGTCCTCGATACCCACGCCTGGCTCTGGTGGCTCAGTAACCCGGGGCTGCTTTCACCCACGGCCCGTCGGGCCACTGAGCGGGCCGCCGCTTCGAAATCGGTCTGGGTTTCGACGATCAGCACCTGGGAGATCGCCATGCTGGCGGCTCGGGGACGCCTCGAGCTGAGCATGCCCGTGAGCCGATGGGTGAGGCTGAGCGAAGCCCTGCCCTTCCTTCGATTCCTGCCTCCCGACAACGCCGTCCTGCTTCAGGCGGCGGCCCTGGACGAATCGTTCCCGAAGGATCCCGCCGACCGCATCATCGCCGCCACGGCCCTCCACCTCGAATGCCCGCTCGTGACCAAGGACCAGCGGCTGCGAAGCCAGCCCGCACCGGCCACGATCTGGTAGAACGAACCCAACTCCGGACCACGAACCCGAGTTCCGAGTCCGCCCTTCGCACTTTGACGTTCCGCTCGCGTTCCGCTGGGAGCCGGGAGCCGGGAAACGGGAAACGGGAGGTCTCGAGTTCGCACTTCGCACTTTGCACTTGGGACTTTACCGTTTGGCCTTGGCCGTTCGGCGCTCCAGCGGAGAACGGGACGCGAGAGAACGAGTCCTGGGTTCTCCGGACTCGGGGACGTGTTGCCCAAATGGTCAGAGTCCCCATAAGCCGGACCGTGGCAGAAAAGTGATGACACGGCGGCTTGATTCCACGCCAAGACGCCAGGTACGCAAAGCCGCCGCCCACAAAGAATCCCCTTGCGGCGTTGCGTACTTGGCGGCTTTGCGTGAGATCAGGCTGCCGAGCCCTCACTCCAGCGGGCGCACACCAATCGGAGGCCGCCACCCGCAAAGAATTTCCTTGCGGCGTGGCGTACTTAGCGGCTTTGCGTGAGATCAGGCTGCCGAGACCTGACTCCAGTGGGCGCAAACTGCTCGGAGGCCGCCGCCCTTTGGGCAACACGCCCTCGGGTTTCGAGTTTCGGGTTTCGCGTTCCGTGGGAGCCGGGAAGCCGGGAAACGGGAAACGGGAGGTCTCCAGTTCGCACTTCGCACCTTGCACTTGGGACTTTACCGTTTGGCCTTGGCCGTTCGGCGCTCCAGCGGAGAACGGGACGCGAGAGAACGAGTCCTGGGTTCTCCGGACTCGGGGACTTGTTGCCCAAATGGTCAGAGTCCCCATAAGCCGGACCGTGGCAGAAAAGTGATGACACGGCGGCTTGATTCCACGCCAAGACGCCAGGTACGCAAAGCCGCCGCCCACAAAGAATCTCTTTGCGGCGTTGCGTACTTGCGGCTTCGCGTGAGAACAAGCTGCCGAGCCCTCACTCCAGCGGGCGCACACCAATCGGAGGCCGCCACCCGCAAAGAATTTCCTTGCGGCGTGGCGTACTTAGCGGCTTTGCGTGAGATCAGGCCGCCGAGACCTCACTCCAGTGGGCGCAAACTGCTCGGAGGCCGCATCCCTTTGGGCAACACGCCCTCGGGTTTCGGGTTTCGGGTTTCGGTGGGTTTCGCGTTCCGTGGGAGTCGGGAAACGGGAAACGGGAGGTCTCGAGTTCGCACTTCGCACCTTGCACTTGGGACTTTACCGTTTGGCCTTGGCCGTTCGGCGCTCCAGCGGAGAACGGGACGCGAGAGAACGAGTCCTGGGTTCTCCGGACTCGGGGACGTGTTGCCCAAATGGTCAGAGTCCCCATAAGCCGGACCGTGGCAGAAAAGTGATGACACGGCGGCTTGATTCCACGCCAAGACGCCAGGTACGCAAAGCCGCCGCCCACAAAGAATCTCCTTGCGGCGTTGCGTACTTGGCGGCTTTGCGTGAGATCAGGCTGCCGAGCCCTCACTCCAGCGGGCGCACACCAATCGGAGGCCGCCACCCGCAAAGAATTTCCTTGCGGCGTGGCGTACTTAGCGGCTTTGCGTGAGATCAGGCCGCCGAGACCTCACTCCAGTGGGCGCAAACTGCTCGGAGGCCGCCGCCCTTTGGGCAACACGCCCTCGGGTTTCGGGTTTCTCGTTCCGTGGGAGCCGGGAGCCGGGAGCCGGGAAACGGGAAACGGGAGGTCTCCAGTTCGCACTTCGCACCTTGCACTTGGGACTTTACCGTTTGGCCTTGGCCGTTCGGCGCTCCAGCGGAGAACGGGACGCGAGAGAACAAGTCCTGGGCTCTCCGAACTCGGGGACGTGTTGCCCAGATGGTCAGAGTCCCCATAAGCCGGACGGTGGCAGAAAAGTGATGACACGGCGGCTTGATTCCACGCCAAGACGCCAGGTACGCAAAGCCGCCGCCCACAAAGAATCCCTTTGCGGCGTTGCGTACTTAGCGGCTTTGCGTGAGATCGGGCTGCCGAGACCTCACTCCAGGGGCGCACACCGATCGGAGGCCGCCACCGCAAAGAATTTCCTTGCGGCGTGGCGTACTTAGCGGCTTTGCGTGAGATCGGGCTGCCGAGACCTGACTCCAGTGGGCGCAAACCGCTCGGAGGCCGCCGCCCTTTGGGCAACACGCCCCCGAAACTCGAAACCTCTCCCGTTTCCCGGCTCCCGTTTCCCGCGGAACCCCACGGAACGCCAAAGTGGCGAAGTCCGAAGTCCGAAGTGCAAGCCGACCCTAAAGTCGCGCCAATTGCGGAAGGTGATCGAAATGACGGTCGCGGGCGTAGAGCCAGAGGCGGTGCTGGGAAACCAAAGCTGCGATCCAGAGATCGTTCACCGGAATCGGAGTCCCCTGCGTCCTCAGCTGTCGGAAGAGCCGGGCGTAGTGATGGGTGGTCTCTTCGTCGGGGCTCAGGACCCGGACGCGGGGGGAAGACAGAAAGCGCGTCAGGAGCTGTTCGTTCTCCGGCCCTCGGCTTCCCACGAGAAAACCGCCGCGCAACTCCGCCAGCACCATGAGGGGGACCAGGATCCGGTCCGCTCTCTGAACGACATCCAGGGCTTCCGGAAGCCCCTTGCAGAAGTCGACGTATCGGCTGGTATCCAGGGCAACTCTCATTGCCAGACGTCCGGATCGACCTGATCCTGCGCCTCCAGGGCGTCGTCGAATTCCGGATCGACCTGCCAGGTTCCCGACAGAGAGTCCAGGTCGTGGTAACGAACCGGAGCCTCCGCCACCCCGGAGGCAGCCGCGAGAGCCTCAACGGTCACCTGATTCAGGCTCTTTCCTTCCTCCTTCGCTCTGCGCCTCAGGGCCTCGTCCACCCGATCCGGAACGCCCCGGACGGTGTACTGATTATCTCCTTGACTGCCAGCCATGCAGGCATTATAGGCAATTGTTGCCTACATGCCAATCTTGGGGAGCCGGGAAACGGCAAACGGGAGCCGCGTGTCTGGGTTTCCAGTTCGCACTTCGCACTTCGCACTTCGCACTTTGCACTTTGCACTTTGCACTTGGGACTTTACCGTTTGGCCTTGGCCGTTCGGCGCTCCAGCGGAGAACGGGACGCGAGAGAACGAGTCCTGGGCTCTCCGAACTCGGGGACGTGTTGCCCAAATGGTCAGAGTCCCCATAAGCCGGACGGCGGCAGAAAAGTGATGACACGGCGGCTTGATTCCACGCCAAGACGCCAGGTACGCAAAGCCGCCGCCCACAAAGAATCCCCTTGCGGCGTTGCGTACTTGGCGGCTTTGCGTGAGATCAGGCTGCCGAGCCCTCACTCCAGCGGAGAACGGGACGCGAGAGAACGAGTCCTGGGTTCTCCGGACTCGGGGACGTGTTGCCCAAATGGTCAGAGTCCCCATAAGCCGGACCGTGGCAGAAAAGTGATGACACGGCGGCTTGATTCCACGCCAAGACGCCAGGTACGCAAAGCCGCCGCCCACAAAGAATCTCCTTGCGGCGTTGCGTACGTTGCGGCTTTGCGTGAGATCAGGCTGCCGAGCCCTCACTCCAGCGGGCGCACACCAATCGGAGGCCGCAGCCCTTTGGGCAACACGCCCTCGGGTTTCGGGTTTCGCGTTCCGTGGGAGTCGAAACGGGAAACGGGAAACGGGAGGTCTCGAGTTCGCACTTCGCACGTCGCACTTTGCACTTGGGACTTTACCGTTTGGCCTTGGCCGTTCGGCGCTCCAGCGGAGAACGGGACGCGAGAGAACGAGTCCTGGGTTCTCCGAACTCGGGGACGTGTTGCCCAAATGGTCAGAGTCCCCATAAGCCGGACCGTGGCAGAAAAGTGATGACACGGCGGCTTGATTCCACGCCAAGACGCCAGGTACGCAAAGCCGCCGCCCACAAAGAATCTCCTTGCGGCGTTGCGTACTTTGCGGCTTTGCGTGAGATCGGGCTGCCGAGCCCTCA
>CAVRSV010000005.1:0-4827 GCA_963723965.1 uncultured Acidobacteriota bacterium
GGACGAGGCACCCGGCAACAAGCTTATGCTCAGACGTCTGTGTGTCGATAGACAGGCCGCTGGGGCTTCGGCACGGCCGATATGCGGAGTAAGCCTTCAACCCGGGCGAAGCGACCGCGCCAGGGAATGAAGGCTGGCGAGAAGATGGAAAGGGCACCGGACTCGATCCAGGTTTCGGACATCACCACGGATTGGCAACCCGACCGGCGGTACCTGTTTCTGCAGCGACCTCGCGGGGATGGAGGAGCCTCGCGAGGACCGGGGTTTGGCGTCCAGCAGACGGATTCTTTATACTGCCGTCCCAGTTGGGAGACGTATTCCTTTTCTTCCTGGAGTATCAGAATCGATGAGTAGGACCTACCGGCCGGCTCGGCTCACCGCCTGTGTGTTCGCCTGTCTGTTCCTGATTGGCGCCGGGCAGGCGGCGAGCACGCTTCATTTCGCGCGGATCGACCTCACGGGGGATGCCATCACCGGAGTAGCCATCGTCAATCCGAATGCGACGGAAGCGTCGGTCGTCCTGACCGCCTATGGTCCCGATGGGGATCCGGCTGATTTGCCGAAGAACCCGGTGACGATTCTCATACCGGCCGGATCCCAGTATGCCCGGACGGCTGCTGAGATTTTTGAGATTCCGTCCGGGGGCGAATCAGTCGCCTGGATGGAGGCCACCAGCGATGCGGACGACTTGACCGGGTTCTTCCTGTTCCTCAACGCCGAAGTCTCGATCTTCGATGGAGCCAAAATCCCAGAGCCCCAGGAGGAGCTCCTCTTCACTGAGGTACATCTGGGCATCGGCGAATCGACCGAGCTCAACATCGCCAACCCCAACGACGTGGCCGCCAACATCGAGCTCACGCTTTACGCCCCGGGGGGTTCGTCCACCCGCAGTCTCAAACTGGCACCGCGCGGCGTCATCCGCCTTGACGCCGCGACCTACTTTTCGGCCGAATCCTCGACTCAGGGCACCGCAGCTTCCTTCGTCACTGCCGCCTCGGATTCGCCGCTGGTTGGCTTCGAGGTCGTCTATACCGCCCAGGACATTCTGGGACTCAGCGCGACTGCCCGATCGGAGCAGCTCGACCGGCTGGTCTTTCCACAGCTGGCCGTTCTCCAGCCTTTTCGAACCGAACTGTCCGTCGTCAACCTCTCCGACAAGGCGACGATCGCAACCTTGACCGCTTACCAGCCTTCGGGTGAGCCGTTCCAGCCGGCGGCCGGGAACAACCCTGTCAACGTTGAGCTCCCTCCTCTGAGCGCCCGCCGTTACGATCTGGAAACCCTTTTCGGTTTTGAGGGAGATCAGACGCTGGACGGCTGGCTGGAAGTCAGGGCGACCGGCCCGTCCATCAATGGATCCCTGACGTTTCACGTGACGACGATCGGGTCGGTTGCCTCGGTGGCGAGCGTCGCTCAGGGTTCCGACCGCGCTCTGTTTTCCCACATTGCGACAAGCCTGGGCTTCTTCACCGGACTGGCCATTCTGAACCCCGGCAGCCTCACGGCCAACGCTCGAATCGTCGCCCTCCGGCCCGATGGAAGTGTCGTCGGCGGTCGCTCCGTGGTGCTCCGGCCGGGACAGCGCATCAGCGACGTCTTGACCAATCTGATCTCCGGCTCCAGCGGTCTGGCCGGGGGTTTCATCTGGGTTGAGAGCGACCTCCCTCTGTATCTGACTTCGCTCTTTGGAAGCCTTGGGAGCGGTGTGCTTGCCAATATCCCGCCCCAGCCCGTGCCGGACGAGTTCCAGCCCGAGCCGCCGGAGTCCGCTCTGGCCATCTCACCGGCTCTTGCCGTTCTGCAGCCAGGTCGCGTGCAGGAGTTCTCGCTCTCAGGGATCACGGGAGGCCCCGTGAACTGGGCCGTCGAGGGCGCCGGGTCGGGGAGCACGGATTTCGGATCGATTGACGAACAGGGCCGGTATACGGCTCCGAATCCCGCCCCGGCTCAGCTCCCGGTCTCCATCAGCGCATCTACGGAAACGCAGGCATCGGGGGCGTCCGTCGACATTCTGTCGAAGAGCCGACTCACGCAGAATCTGGGAGTCGTCCAGTCTGTCGCCTATCTTCAGTCCGCCCGACGCCTTTATGTCGCCGAACGCCAAGGCACGGATCCCCTGGCGAAAGGCCACACCTCCCCGGCTGTAGCGGACAGCACTTCGATTGTCGACGTCACCGATGGCCCTCCCCTCCCGGTGGCGAGTTTCAATGGGGAGGTGATCACCGCGATGCTTCCCTACCTGGCGCCGGACGATCGGGAGTACCTGATCCTTGCCAATGAAACGGGAGGCGTGATCATCCGTCTCGATCCAGTCAACGGAACCCGGACGGAGGTGCTGTCGGGCCTCGACCAACCCAGCGCTCTGGTGATCGACGAGGCAGACGGGCAGCTCCTGGTTGCCGAAGCAGAGCAGGTTCGCGAATTCTCTCTGGATCTCCTGAGCACGGGCTTGACCGGCTCGGAGGCGTCCCCGGCTCAATTTCAGAGCACTCCCGGCGGCACAGGTCTTTTCGAGGCCTTCCGAGGGCGGCTGGCCATCGATCAGTGCAGCGGGAACGTCTACGCCTCCGTCCCTTCGGAAGGCCGCATTCTGGAGTTCGTTCGCCGCAGCGGTGGAGTGAGGGTTCTGGTCTCGGGGCTGCAGGATCCGGGAGCCCTGCTGGGTTTCTACCGTCGAGGTATGAGCTGTCCGGCCGCATTCCATCTTCTCGTAGCCGAACGGGGTGCCGGTCGAATCGGCATCGTCACACCGTCTGACGGTGGCTACCGACCGTGGGCAGACGCCGCCGAACCGTCCGCCGCCATCCTTCTGCCCGAAGACAACCCCATCACACCGGGGAGTGCCGTTCTCGTCGCCGAGTCGGGGGCGGAAGAGGGAGAGTTGAGCATCGTGCCCCTGCCCGGCATCTATCTCGCCACAGCTGCCAATCTGCCGCAGCGGTTTCCGCTTCCGCCCTGTTCGATCACCCAGCTCACGACGTTTGCGGACGGTCAGGCGGAGTCCGTCGCGTTGAGCGGTGACGGGCGCCGAATCGTCTTCTCCACGAGTCAAGATCTCCTGGGCCAAAACCCGGACGGCAATGAGGAGCTCTTCCTTTTCGATCGGGACGGCAAGCAACTCTCCCAGATCACCGACTCCCGGGATGGCCGGAACACGAGCGCGCTGCTCGATCACTCCGGCTCGCACGTAGTGTTCGGCTCGACGGCCGGCTTCGGTCCTTCGTCCCCTCCGGGCCCGAGGATCGTATTGCTCGATCTGAACGAGGGCAGCCGGATCAGACTCACGGACAAGCCGGGAGTCGGCTTTTCCATCGACGCTTCCGGTACGATCGTCGCGTTTGCCAGTCGAGCCGACCCCCTCGGGAGTAATCCCGACGGCAACAGCGAGATCTTCCTGCTGCGGACGGGCGATCCCTTTCCGAGCCAGGTCACGCAGACGCTGGGATCCGTCAGTGGCAATCCCGCTCTCAGTGGCGATGGGCGACACCTGGCGTTTCTTTCGGACGCCCCTCTTGCCGGCGATGGGACATCCGCCGGCCTTTCTCTCTATCTCATGGATCTGGACGCCGGGGCCCTTCGCTTCGTGAGCGCGGTTGCGACGGAATTCCGCCCCGCGGACTCGAGACCCCCTCTAATAGACCGAGAGGGAAGACGGATCATCTTCGAATCCGATCTTGATCTGACGGGACAGAACCCATTGGGCCGGTCGGCCGTGTTCGTCGTCGATGTCGAGGCGAATCAGATCCGGCAGATCTCGTCAGGGGCCGGAACAACCCGGCTCGACTCCCTGTCAGCGGACGGGATGCTGGCGGCGCTGACTTCGGACACGAACGTGTTGCGGATCAATCCGGATCGGAACGCGGAGATCTTCCTTCTGGACCTGTCGGGAGGAAATCCTGCGCAGGTCACCCGCAGTCGCCGCGCCTGGAACGGTTCCGCCCGTTTGGCCGTGGACGGTGATGCGATCGTCTTCATCTCCAATGCCGATTATGTCGGGGAGAACAGTGCGCATCGAGTGCAGATCTTCGGTGGCACCTGCCGTCCTCGAGACTGATTTGGCCGGCGCCCTCCACGACAACCCTCAAAGACGGCGAACGGCGTTGCCGCGACGGCCGGGCGTGAATCCGACCCTTGTCTTTAATATCACTATCGATTAGGATATTGCTAAATTTGAAACCAGGCATTCGATCCGGCCTTCCGACACCGCCCGCCCGATGTCGAATGCCGCCAGTTCCAGAGGAGGAACTCATGAAACGATCCCACCTCTTTTGGGGTGCACTGGCGGTGACTACCGCCATCGCTTTTCCAGCTTGCACGAACGCAGACTCCACCTCCCCTTTATCAGTCCTGCAGGTCGTTCCGGCCGCGGAAATCAAGGACGTCGTCAGCGCCCAGTTCGCAGTCGACGGACGGCAACTGACGGTGACGATGCGGTCGGATGCGGCGATCCCCGCCCCGACGGGCGCGACCATCCATTTCCCTGCCGAGATGTTCAACGGCTTCACCGACGGGGGAATCAAGTCCTTCCTGGGAGTGGCGGGGCTCTATACGGAAAGCGCCGAGAAAGGTGCCCCGCTGTTCTGGACCACTGCCACCCAAGGATACTTCAACCTGCCCAGAGCCGCCCAGTTCAGTGTCGACTCGGGAACGTTGAATGTCACCGTCACCGGCTCTCCCCTGCCCGAGATTCCCGCCGGAGTCTACACCATGAATTTTCTGCCTGGTGTTTTTAAACTGGATGCGGGAGCCCACAACGTATCTGCGGGGATTACATTTCCAGGAGCCGAGGTGACTCTGAACAAGCTCCTGCTGATCCGGTCGCAGGTG
>CAVRSV010000006.1:0-323769 GCA_963723965.1 uncultured Acidobacteriota bacterium
TCTTTTCTCGGCGGCTTCCCTGTTCGGTCAGTCCGACCAGCAGCCGCCTTATCTCAACCCCGACCTTCCGCCCGCGGAGCGCGCGGCGGACCTCGTTTCCAAAATGACCCTGGAGGAAAAGATCCTGCAAATGCAGAACTACGCGCCCGCCATCCCGCGGCTTCACGTCGAGGCCTACAACTGGTGGAGTGAGGCGCTGCATGGCGTCGCCGTCCAGGGGCAGGCCACGGTCTTTCCCCAGGCGATCGGCCTCGCGGCAACCTGGGACACGGCGCTGATGCACCGCATTGCGGACGTGATCTCCACAGAGGCAAGGGCCAAATGGAACAAGTTTCATCGCCTGGGCGAGACGATTCCCGCCCGATTTGGCCCGGGTCCGACAGGCCTGACCTACTGGTCACCGAACATCAACATCTTCCGGGATCCCCGCTGGGGCCGCGGCCAGGAAACCTACGGCGAAGATCCGTACCTGACCGGCCGGATGGGTGTCGAGTTCGTCCGCGGAATGCAGGGGGATGACCCGCACTATCTGAAAGTCGTATCGACGCCCAAACACTACGCCGTCCACAGCGGACCCGAACCGTTGCGACACGAGTTCGACGCCGTCGTGAGTGAAAGGGATCTTGTGGACACGTATCTGCCGGCCTTCAAGGCCACGATCGAGGAAGCCAAGGCGGACTCGATCATGTGCTGCTACAACAGCGTCGACGGCGTGCCCGGTTGCGCCAGCGATATGCTGCTGCAGAAATACCTCCGCGATCAATGGAGTTTCGATGGCTACGTCGTGAGCGACTGCGGGGCCATCCGCGACATCTTCCAGAATCACCATTACACCGACTCGCTCGGGGCAGCGGCCGTCGTCGCGGTCAAAGCCGGGACGGACCTCACCTGCGGACAGGAATACGCGACCCTCGTGGACGAAGTGAAGGCCGGGAAGATCTCCGAGGCGGATATCGATCGCTCGGCCATCCGCCTCTTCACCGCACGCTTCCGGCTCGGCATGTTCGATCCCCCGGCGCGCGTCCCCTATTCGAAGCTCGGCGATTCCGAGATCGACTCGCCGCAGCACCGCGAACTGGCTCGCGAGGCCGAGCGCAAGGCCATCGTCCTGCTGAAGAACGAGAATCAGACCCTGCCGTTGAAGTCATCGATCAAGAAGATTGCCGTTGTCGGCCCGTCGGGCGACGATCCCGTCGGTCTGCTCGGCAACTACAACGGCATCTCCTCGAAGCAGGTCACTCCCATCGAGGGGATCGAACAGCGATTCAAGGGAAACGCCGACGTTCAGTTCCGACTCGGGGCCACGTACACGGACGTGACAGCCTCTCAACTGACGACGCGGGATTTGACACCGCCCGACGGCAAGGGTCATGGCCTTCTCGCGGAGTACTTCGACAATCCCGACATGCAGGGAAAACCGAAGCTCGCCCGAGTCGAGCCGCGGGTCTTCCTCCAGTACAACATGGGGGATCCTCAGATCACCTCAGCCATTCCCGACCATGACATTTCGGTTCGTTGGAGCGGCACTCTGAAGGCGCCCTACACGGGCGAGTACGTCATCTCCGTGCTGAGTTTTTCCTTCCGCTCGCCGGAAAGCTCGACCCAGGTTTTCCTGGACGACAAGCCTCTGGAATTCCCGGCAAGGGAACGGCAACCCGGCATGCGGTTCCATCCTCCCGAGGTGAAGATTCAATTGCAGGCCGGCCAGGACTACGCGCTGCGCGTCGAGTACAAGCAGCCCGGAACGGGGAGCGGTACGACCCAGGTCCTGTGGATTCCGCCGGCCGAACCGATGCTGGCCGACGCCGTCAACCTGGTGAAGAACTCCGATGTGGCCATCGTCTGTGTCGGCCTGAATTCGAGGCTCGAGGGTGAAGAGATGCGCGGACTCGAGATCCCGGGCTTCGAAGGCGGCGACCGGACCAGCCTCGATCTGCCCGCTCCCCAGGAGCGCCTCGTCGAGGAAGCCATCAAGACCGGCAAGCCCGTCGTCGTCGTGCTCACCAGCGGCAGCGCCATTGCGGCCAACTATGCGGCCCAGAACGCGGCGGCCCTGCTGCAGGCCTGGTACGGCGGTGAAGAGCTGGGAACGGCTCTGGCCCAGACCCTGGCCGGCGACAGCAACCCCGCCGGACGGCTGCCCGTGACCTTCTACAAGAGCGTCGACCAGCTGCCTCCTTTCACCGACTACGACATGAAGGGGCATACCTATCGCTACTTCAAGGGCGAACCCCTCTACACCTTCGGCTACGGCCTGAGCTACTCGCGCTTCGAGTACTCCGGCCTCCAGGCGCATCGCACCAACGACGGCGCCGAAGTCACGGTGCAGGTCAAGAACACGTCGGGACGGGACGGCGAAGAAGTGGTCCAGCTCTACGTCGCGGGAGCGGGCGGACCGGATGACCCGATCCGTCAGCTGGGCGGGTTCCAGCGCGTCGCCATCAAGGCCGGGGCCACCCAGCCGGTGACGTTCAAGCTGAGCGCCGATCAGCTGCCCGGGCCGTCGGTTCGCATCAGCGTCGGCGGCGGCCAGCCCGTCGACGGCATCGCGCACCTGGAGACGACCCTGTAGGACAACCATCCTGGTTGTCCCGGGGGCAAGGATTGCCGATACCGCGGCGGACCCCCGGCCGGCACTGTCGCGGCGACGCTTTCGGCATTGCCGGTGGCCGGGGTCGGGGCGGCGGGACAAGCTGGAAGCTTGTCCTACGGTTCGCGGGGAATCTCTTCCCAAGGGTTTCCTGCCACGCCCATTTCGGCGAAGATGCTAGGTGACAAAAGTAAGTGAGGTGAAAAGGTGAAGCGAGCCCTATTTGCGATCTTCTTATGGATTTGCGCGCCCATGCTGTTCGGCCAGGCCGACCAGCAGGCGCCTTACCTCAATCCCGATCTGTCCCCCGCGGAGCGGGCGGCGGATATCGTCTCCAAGATGACGCTGGAGGAAAAGGTCCTGCAGATGCAGAACTATGCCCCCGCCATCCCGCGGCTGGGAGTCCCGGCCTACAACTGGTGGGGTGAGGCTCTGCACGGGGTGGCCCGGCAGGGACAGGCGACCGTTTTCCCCCAGGCGATCGGCCTGGCTTCGACCTGGGATACGGACCTGATGCATCGCGTCGCGGTCGTGATCTCGACGGAAGCGCGGGCCAAGTGGAACAAGTTCCAGCGCTCCGGCGAGACCATTCCGGAACGGTTCGGCAGCGGTTCGGTGGGATTGACCTATTGGTCGCCGAATATCAACATCTTCCGGGATCCCCGCTGGGGACGCGGTCAGGAAACCTATGGCGAGGATCCCTATCTGACCAGCCGCCTGGGCGTCGCCTTCGTCAAGGGGTTGCAGGGTGATGATCCGCACTATCTGAAGGTCGTCGCCACTCCCAAGCACTACGCGGTCCACAGCGGTCCCGAGCCCTTGCGGCACGAGTTTGATGCGGTGGTCAGCGAACGGGATCTGATGGACACGTACCTGCCGGCATTCAAAGCCACGATCGAAGAAGGCAAGGCCGAATCGATCATGTGCTGTTACAACGCCGTCGACGGCGTGCCCGGTTGCGCCAGCGATATGCTGCTGCAGAAATACCTCCGCGACCAGTGGAGTTTCGACGGCTACGTGGTCAGCGACTGCGGAGCGATTCGCGACATCTTCCAGAATCATCACTACACCGACTCGCTCGGGGCAGCCTCGGTGGTGGCCGTGAAGGCAGGCACCGATCTGACCTGCGGGCGTGAGTACGCCACACTGGTCGACGAGGTCAAGGCCGGCCATATCTCAGAGGACGAAATCAATCGCGCCGTTGAGCGGCTCTACATTGCCCGCTTCAAGCTCGGCATGTTCGATCCTCCGGAGCGGGTTCCCTTCTCCAAGCTGGGGGATGCCGAGATCGATTCGCCCGCACACCGCCAGCTCGCCCTCGAGACGGAGCGCAAGGCCATCGTTCTCCTGAAGAACGAAAACCAGACCCTGCCGCTGAAGTCGTCCGTCAAGAAGATCGCGGTCCTGGGCCCGTCGGCGGACGATCCCGTGGCGCTGCTGGGCAACTACAACGGCGTCTCCTCGAAGCAGGTCACTCCCCTGGAGGGGATCGACCAGCAGTTCTCGGGCAAGGCGGACGTGCAATATCGACTGGGCGCCTCCTATACGAACGTGACCCCGGCGCAGCTGTCGACCCGGACGCTGACTCCGCCCAACGGCTCGGGCCACGGCCTCCGCGCCGAGTACTTCGACAATCCCGATCTGCAGGGCACACCCAAGCTGGATCACATCGAGAAGCGGGTCTATTTCGAGTACGACAGAAACGTCCCCGAGATCACCGCAGCCATCCCGGACCATGGTTATTCCGTGCGCTGGACGGCGACTCTCAAAGCCCCTTATTCCGGCGAGTACACCTTCGCGCTGCGCGGTTTCTCCTTCTTTTCGCGCGGCGCCTCGACGAAGATCTTCCTGGACGACAAGGAACTCGAGTTTCCCACGAATCAGGGGAACGAGCGGCCCCGGCGGTTCCAGCCGCCCGAGGTCAAAGTCACCCTGCAGGCCGGTCAGGACTATGCCCTGCGTATCGAGTACCGGCAACCCCAGTCGGGAGGCGGCACCCAGGTTCTGTGGATCCCGCCGGCCGAGCCGATGCTGGCGGATGCCGTCAATCTGGTAAAGAACTCGGATGTGGCCATCGTCTGCGTCGGTCTGAACTCGCAGCTCGAGGGTGAAGAGATGCGCGGACTCGAGATCCCGGGCTTCGAAGGCGGCGACCGGACCAGCCTCGATCTGCCCGCTCCCCAGGAACGGCTCGTCGAGGAAGCCATCAAGACCGGCAAGCCCGTCGTCGTCGTGCTGACCAGCGGCAGCGCCATTGCGGCCAACTATGCGGCCCAGAACGCGGCGGCCCTGCTGCAGGCCTGGTACGGCGGTGAAGAGCTGGGAACGGCTCTGGCCCAGACCCTGGCCGGCGACAGCAACCCCGCCGGACGGCTGCCCGTGACCTTCTACAAGAGCGTCGACCAGCTGCCTCCTTTCACCGACTACGACATGAAGGGGCATACCTATCGCTACTTCAAGGGCGAACCCCTCTACACCTTCGGCTACGGCCTGAGCTACTCGCGCTTCGAGTACTCCGGCCTGCAGGCTCGTCGGACCAACGGCGGCGCCGAAGTCACGGTGCAGGTCAAGAACACGTCGGGACGGGACGGCGAAGAAGTGGTCCAGCTCTACGTCGCGGGAGCGGGCGGACCGGATGACCCGATCCGTCAGCTGGGCGGGTTCCAGCGCGTCGCCATCAAGGCCGGGGCCACCCAGCCGGTGACGTTCAAGCTGAGCGCCGATCAGCTGCCCGGGCCGTCGGTTCGCATCAGCGTCGGCGGCGGCCAGCCCGTCGACGGCATCGCGCACCTGGAGACGACCCTGTAGGACAACCATCCTGGCACTAGTGTCCGGTTGTTTCGCGTTTCCGACCTCGTAAGATGCTTATATACAGCAGCTTGGAGGAGAAGTCTGGTGTGACGGACTTGAATTCTCCGACGGCGGCATCAGCGACAATCCCATGGCATGTACGAGGGACAGACCATCTTCACCCAAGTCATGCAAACGGTTCACCGGCAGGAGTTTCAACGGTGCGTGTCGCGTTACGGAGGCGACTACAAGGTGCGAAAACTCTCTTGCCGGGAGCAGTTCCTGGCCATGGCCTTCGCACAACTGACGTACCGCGAAAGTCTGCGGGACATTGAGGCCTGTCTGGGGGCGCGTGGTGATCAGCTCTATCATTTGGGATTCCGAACCCGGGTGGCCCGCAGCACCCTGGCCGAAGCCAACGAGAAGCGGGACTGGAGGATCTACGCCGATCTGGCCCACAAGCTGATCGGACGAGCCCGCGCCCTGTATCAACAGGAGCCCCTGGGAGTGGAGTTGAACGAGACGGTCTACGCCTTCGATGCGACGACGATTGACTTGTCCTTGAGTGTGTTCCCCTGGGCCTGGGCCCAGCAGAACAAGTCCGCGGTCAAGCTCAACACCCTGTTGGACTTACGCGGTTCGATCCCGACCTTCGTCGAGATCACCGCCGGTCGAAGGCACGAGGTCCGGGGCTTGGATACCCTCCCCACCGAAAGCGGCGCCTACTACGTGATGGACCGAGGCTACTTGGATTTCCGCCGGCTGTACCGACTTCACCTCGTCCCGGCCTACTTCGTCGTTCGCAGCAAGAAGAACCTCCGTTTCCGGCGTTACGAATCCCGCCCCAAACCACCCGGAGGCGGCGTTCGAAGCGATCAACTCGGGCGCCTGCGCAGCGCGGCCAGCCGCAAGAATTACCCGGAGAAGCTGCGCCGGATTCATTACATCGATCCGGACAACCGCCAAGATCTCCTGCTCCTCACCAATCAGCTCCAGCTGCCCGCCCAGACCATTGCGGATCTCTACCAGCTGCGCTGGCAGGTCGAGCTCTTCTTCAAATGGATCAAGCAGCACCTTCGGATCAAAGCCTTTTATGGGACGTCCTTCAATGCCGTGCGCACTCAGATCTGGATCGCCATCTGCGTCTACGTCCAGATTGCGATCCTCAAAAAGCAACTCACACTACCTCAAAGTTTACACACTATTCTGCAGGTTCTGAGCGTCAGAGCGTTCGAGAAAGTCCCTATCTATCAACTGCTTACCGAACAGTCCCCGCAAAACCCTCAAGGCGCCTCCCCTAAGCAGATGAATCTATGGGACTTCTAACCGGACACTAGTGCCTGGAAGGTCGTCCTACGCTAAAAACAAAAGCCCGCCCGAGTCGAGCGACCCGGGCGGGCTTCAGGTTAAGCGAACAACAAGGTTTGACCTACCAGTCCAGCTTGAGACCGAACTGGATGATGCGAGGTGCTCTCGTGCTGGTCAAAGCTCCGAAGTTGCCCGAGTTGAAGCTGCGGGAAACGCCGGTGAAGATCGCGTGGTTGAAGACATTGAAGAACTCGGCGCGGAACTGGAGCGTCGAAGTCTCTCCACCGAACCAGGGAACACTCGTGTTCTTGAACAGCGAGAAGTCCCACTTGTTGATGAAGGGGCTGCGCACCGTGTTCCGGCCACCCGTGCCATAGTAACCGTCGGCCGGGTAGGCCCAACTGCCGGTGAACCACTGGCTGATGGTCTTGGTGTAGGTGATGGGGCCGGTGGCGTCCGGACGGGATGCCAAGCCTGTGTAACCACTCATGCCGACCGTTCCGGGGGTTCCGGACTGGAGCAGGGTGATGCCAGAGACTTCCCATCCGCCCAGGATGTGTCCCACGAAGCCCTCCTGCGTCTGGAAGATTGGAAGCTGCCAGATATAGTTGATGGAGGTCGAGTGGGTGACGTCCCAGTCCGCCAGCGCGTAGTCTGCCCCGATGTTGTAGGCATTCTGCGCGTTCGAGTCGAACTGCGACAGCGTGTTCATGGCCTTCGAGAAGGTGTAAGCCAGCTGGAACTTCAGGCCGCCCGAGTAGCGCTTGTTGAACATCGCCTGCAACGAGTTGTAGTTCGATCGGCCTTCGCCGTTGGGTCCGCCGGTGATCCGCTTGTCAATATTGCCGAAGCCGCGGTAGGGACGGAAGTAGTTCGTCGAGTACTGCCCCGTGTTGATCAGGGGGTTGAAATCATAGACGGTTCCGTCGTCTGCGGTGTAGGGCAGAGGCGTGTTGATGTTCTGGTTGAACGGCAGGAACTGCGTATGAGATCCCACATAGGAGATCTGAGCCATACTGTCCTTGACCATCCCGCTCGTGTCGAACTGGAAGCCGAAGCTCCACTGGTGGATCCGCGGAGGATTGTAGTCATCCTCGAACAGAGACATGGTGGGCGGGAAGGTGGCCCCGGCCGTGCCGCTGGTCGGATCGCTGACCCGAACGTTGTTGAGTGTGACGTTCTGGGCGAACGGAGGGTTGTTGATGAAGTTGTAGGTGTCGTTTCCTTCCGTCCGGTAGTAACCGATGCCGTAGCCGCCCCGCATGATGACCCTGCCGTCTCCGGCAATATCCCACGCAAAACCGGCGCGCGGCGCCCAGCTCGTGTAATCGGTCTTCGTCAGGTAGTGAGGAACACCGTCCGTTCCGGCCTGCACGACGCCGTTGGCGCCGATCTCACCAGGATTCACACCCGTACCCGGAATGATGGCGCCGCTCGAGGGGTTGAGTTCTGGCGCGCGATCCAGGCTGAACGCCGAGGGCACGAAGGCCGTGACCGCGTTGTTCTTCTCATACAGGTGCGGAATGATGAAGTAGCGCATGCCCAGGTTGACGGTCAGGTTGGGATTCACCTTCCAGTCATCCTGCACGAAGGCTTCGAGCTGCCAGTAGCGGTACAGACCATTGCGCAGGGTGTCCTGCTCGTTGTAGGAATTGGCATAGCCCAGCAGGAAGTCGGCAAAGGAATTGCCGGAATAAGTCCCCTGGAAGGAGAAGGCGCCGTTGGTGGCACCAAACGCTTCCTGGTTCTTGCGCTGCCACTGCCACAAGCCGCCGAACTTCAGACCGTGGTTGCCCTTGGTCCAGGTCCACTTGTCGTCCCAGGTCCATACGTCGTTCAGGTTGACCCAGGGCCAGGAACCCAGCTGGAGGCTGCCGTAGCCGCTCGGAGAGACGTTGGGAATACGGTTGTCCCGGTTCTCCGGGAACAGCTCGGGGATGTTCATGTTGGCCGAGCGGGCGAACTGACCCTTCGGCACGATGGACAGGTTGTTGCCCACCTGGTTGTAGTTGAACTCATGCACCAGCGTCGGGCTCATGACGTGGGTCAGCTTGAAGATGTAGTTGAAGCCCGGCGAAGCGATGGTCGTGTTGATGTTAGGGAAGGACTGGCCCGACCACAGGGTCGTAGCCGGCGTGTCGACCGGCTGATCGTGGATGAACCGGCCCATCAGGATGATGTTCTCGTTGAAGTGATGGTCCCAACGAACCAGCTCCTGGTGGAAGTCTTGGGGAACGCTGGGAGCGTTGTTGAAATTGCGGAAGTTGTTGGCCACGTTTTCCCGCGGATAGTAATCCGACAGCAGCACCGACTGAGGATCGAACAGATCCGTCGGGATCTGGTTGTTCGGGAAGTCCTCTCCCGTTGCGGGGTTGACGAGTTGCGGCAGTGCGGCCCCACCCGGATTGTGGGAGAAGTCGCCGGCGCGCATCGCATCGCTCAGGGTCGTGGCGTTGATGACCGAACCGGCCCGGCGGTACTTGAACTCCTGCGAGAAGAAGAAGAAGTCCTTCGTCTTGTCCTGGTTGTAGTGACCGGGAATGAAGAAGGGTCCGCCGAAGGTGTAACCGAAGTTGTTCCGGATCAGCGGTTCCTTGATCTTCTTGCCGTCCCGGTAGCCCGCGAAGAAGGGGGCCGCGTCCAGGACGTCATTGCGGTGGAACTCGTAGGCACTGCCGTGGAATTCCTGGCCGCCCGAACGGGTAGCCGCTGCGACCACGCCCGATCCGGCCGTTCCGTATTCTGCGCTGTAGTTGCTCGTCAGGATGCGGAATTCACCGATCGACTCGACCGCCGGATACGTGGACAGGGACGCCTGGTTTCCGACGTCCGTGTTCTGAGCACCGTCCACCAGCCAGTTGGCGTAGTTCGAACGCAGGCCGTTGATCGAGATGCCGCCGGTTCCGCCCGTGACGCCGACGCTGATTTCGTCACCGGTCTGGTTACTGATACCGGTGGTCAGCGTGGCGAGGGAGACGAAGTTCCGGCCGTTGATGGCCAGGTCGGTGATCTGCTTACCCTCGATGACATCGCTCATGTCACTGGTTTCGGTCTGAAGTAACTGACCTCCGCCGGTAACCGTGACCGATTCGCTGATTTCGCCGAGTTGCAGGTTCAGGTCGACGCGCAGGGTCTGGGCCACGTTCAGCTTGAGCCCCGTCTCTACCTGGCGTTTGAAACCGGCCTGGGAAGCGCTGACTTCGTAGGTGCCGATGGGCAGCGCGACGGCCGTATACCGTCCTGAATCATCAGTGATCACGGTACGGGTTGCGCCGGTGTCGAGATTGGTGATCAGCACCTCGACTCCGGGAATGACGCCACCGGTCGCGTCACGGACGTAGCCGGTGATGGTGCCCTCCGACCCCTGTGCCAAGGCCGGGGCGCACAATGACACGAACACTAGGAAACAGACGGAAAGGAGTACAATCAGACTCCTTCCGGAAGTCCTTAAAGACTCCATGCGTACACCTCCTTCGAAGACAACCCGCCTTGGGTTGTACGCGCCTATCAGACACCTTTTCGGCAGGCATTGTCAACGAAATTGATACTAGTATTTCTGAAAACTTCCGAAACTGAATTCTTATTTACCTGCCAAAGTGTCTTCCACCCTATTCCTAGGAGCTCCCCGATCCATTTCCAGATTTGTCGACCAACAGACTGGACGCCACAAGAAAGGTTATACGAACGACTTCAGATGGGTTCATAAGGCTCAGTAAACCAAGGTTGATCGCGCAGTTCTCGGGCATTCGTGGGCGCCACCCCTGGACCTAATGGAGCGGGCACCGCCCCCCTGCCCGCTTCTCGCCAAAACTTCCAGCCGGAAGCTTGGAGAGTCGCGGACGGCGGCCAAGCAGGGCCAGACAGGCGCCGAATATCCCGGAAAACGGGCACATCAGCAGATCGGAGAGTGTCCAGCCATATAGCCGATCCTCGTGATCCAATACAGGAATCCAAAACTCGCACTACCTACAGAAGTCAGATATCCCGCGAGAGGCCGGCGAGGCCGAGGCGCCGCCGACTCGGCGCGTCGCGACCGGGATGCTATCGTACCATTCAACTCTCTCGTATTGGTCCATACTAGGTCTTTAGTAGAGGTCTGCTTTTGGGATTACTGAATAGGGACACAACCGGATCTGCCACAGGGGTTCTGCACCCAAAGAGGGCACTGGCTGACGAGCCAGAATAATGCTCGGAGGCAAGAGGAATCGAACGCAGCGTGACCTCCGGATGGCAAGCAAAGAAGGGGCCACTGTTTCGGGCCATTTATAATGGGTACTCTGCTCTGCCCTTCCCTGCCCAAAGGCGTTCTACTTCCTCGAGTTGACCCACGCGTTGTTCTGGCCTGCCCCACGAGGAGATTCGGGGTCGAAGACACCACACCTATCCGAGACTCACGCCGACGCCCACGGACCCCTCACTGCAATTTGGTCCTCGCTCTGACCTGGAAATCCCCGGAGACTCGACTTTGGGGGCCTGCCGCTTCGCATCCTCCCTGGATGCACTTCGGATCGGCTCCAAGGAAAGGTAGAATTGATCTCCTCTTTGCAGACCATTCGACCGGAAGGGCTCGCGGCTTCCGGGGAAACGAGGAAATGACCGGGATGGGATCCATGAGACTGGCACTGGCGACTTTCTCACTCTTCTTCATTACCGTCGGCGCTCCGCCTGCCGCCGGTCAGGTTTCGGCCGACCAGCCGGAGTTCTACAACTGGGCCCGGACACCTCCCATGGGCTGGAACAGCTGGGACTGCTACGGCCCCACCGTTACCGAGGATGAGGTGCGCGCCAACGCGGACTATATGGCCGACAAACTCGAGGAGTTCGGTTGGCAGTACATCGTCGTGGATATTCGCTGGTACGTCACCAACCCGACCGCACACGGCTACAACCAGACCGATCCCGATTACGTCCTGGACCAGTACGGGCGGCTGCTCCCGGCGCCGAACCGCTTTCCCTCTGCCCGGAATGGACAGGGCTTCAGACCGCTCGCCGACTATATCCACAGCCGCGGCCTCAAGTTCGGCATCCACGTGATGCGGGGCGTGCCCGTCGTTGCCGTAGAGAGGAAGACTCCGATCCTGGGCACTTCAGCCACGGCCGCCGACATCTACAGCCGGGACGTGCAGTGTCGCTGGCTTCGCGACATGTACACCATCGTGGCCGGCCGGACCGGCGCCCAGGAGTACTACAACTCGATTCTCGATCTCTATGCTTCCTGGGGAGTCGATTACATCAAGGTCGACGATCTTTCCCATCCCTATCACGCAGACGAGATCGAGATGATCCGGAAGGCGATCGATCAGTGCGGCCGACCGATCGTCTTGAGCCTGTCCCCCGGCGACACGCCAATCGAGCAAGCCGAACACGTGGTCCGGCACGCCAACCTTTGGCGCATTTCGGGCGACTTCTGGGACCGCTGGCAGGACGTTGAAGCCCAGTTCGTCCTGTGCAATCTGTGGAACCGCTACAGTGGCCCGGGACACTGGCCCGACGCCGACATGCTACCCCTGGGACACATCGGCATCCGCGCCGAGCGGGGGGACAACCGGATGACGCGCCTGACCCACAACGAGCAGATCACGCTGATGACGCTCTGGTCGATCTTCCGTTCGCCCCTGATGTTTGGCGGCAACCTGCCGAGCAATGACGACTTTACCCTGTCGCTGCTGACCAACGGAGAGGTCCTGTCCGTCAACCAGCACAGTACGGGTAATCGTCAGGTATTCAACCACAACGGCTACATCGCCTGGAGCGCCGAGGTGCCCGGCTCGCGCGACAAGTATCTTGCCTTGTTCAATACTACGGGCGACGGTACCGACTCGCAGGCCGGCGAGGAGATCAGCGTGTTCACGAGTGACCTCGGATTGGCGGGCAAAGTTGGGGTTCGGGATCTGTGGAATCACTTGGAACTCGGCCAGTTTTCGGGAAGCTTTGGCGCCCGGATCGCCTCGCACGGCGCCGGCTTATACCGTTTATCTCCTCTGGATTGACGGGGCTCCGCCAGACGGTGGGCTCAATCCTCGAGGCGGGCCATCCAGATGTCCGCCTCTACTGTCTGGAGACTGAAACAGATGCGCTTGCGATCGCTGAGAATCCCCAGCGACTGGAAGCGGAAAGGTGCCACCGACAGGATCTGGCGGCTTTCTCCATTGGTCGAATCGAGGATGAAGAGCCGATCACGAAGGAAGAACAGCAGTCGCCTGTTGTCCGAGAGCCACACGGGCCTCTGCCCGAAATCCGTCAGCCGCTTATATCGCTCCGTGTCGAAGTCGTAGGTGAAGATACCGGAGCCAAAACCGGCAAGTCGTTTCCCATTGGGAGACCAACTCCATACGAGATCGCCGGGCGCCAACAACTCGGGGAGTCGGTTTTTCTCCCGCCACTCACCGTTCGGCCCGCGAGTCAGGAGAATCGGAGGGCCGCTTTGACGGTTCGACAGAATGGACGCACCCTTCGGATCCCATAGACTCACCTGGGCCCCCGGACCGGACATTGTCGGCAGCTTCTGGAGTTCGGTGCCGTCTTTCCGGATCGTCCAAAGGGCATAGCGACCGCTCCGGTCAGAGAAGAACAGAATTCGTTCGCCGTCGGGACTCCATCGCGGCGCCCGATCTCGATAGGCATCGTTGGTGATCCGATGCGATCCGGCATTCACCTGAAGTACGTACAGATCCTCCCGACTGCTCCCAATCGAGTCATGGACGACCCACCGTCCATCATTCGAGAGATCCGGGTTGCTGGTCTGTACCGAACCGTGGGTGATCCAGCGCATCTCGCCGACAATGTTTTCACTGCGCTCATCGAAGCCAACCTCGGCAATATTCGTTCGGGTGAGGGGCTGGACATAGACCATGCGGCGGCCGTCCCTCGAAAAGCAGACGTACCAGCTCGCGGCAGCGGGCAGTGTCACCGGCTCGGGTGCCGAAAGGGCTTTGCCCGTCTGTTCGTCCACGCGAACGCGCCAAAGGTTCATGGTTCCGGACCGATCGCTGGCGAAATAGACGAACTTCCCACCCGGCGACCACACCGGGTTCCAGTCCACCGCAGTATCCTCAGTCAGGGGTACCGGCTTCCCGCCCTCTGCAGCAATCGTCCAGATATCGCGCTGCCCCCCCTTGTGAATGCCCCAGTAGGCAAGCCGGACTCCATTCGGCGACCAAACCGCCTGCACGGCATCACCGCTGGTAATCAGGCGCTTCTGCCCGTCGGCGACGCGGATCGTATAGAGCGCGCTCGGATAGGCTCCGCGCTCACTCGGAGCCGCCGCTTCCCCAAGGGTGTACGCGATCCGGGTCCCATCGGGCGACCAGGATGGATTGTATCCTTCCGCGGTCAACTGCCGGACCGCCTCACCGTCAGTACTCATCAGGAAGATGCCGCCGCCTTCGCGTTCGGATCGAAATGCAATCGTCGATCCGTCGGGTGAGACACTCGGGTGGCGATCATCTTCGGCGTCATCGAGTGTGAGATTGACGAAGGTCTTCTGGTCGATGGAATAGCGGAAGATGTCCCAGTTTCCCAACCGGTCGGAGGCGTAGTAGAGAGTCTCTCCGTCCGGAGACAACGATGGGTACAGGTCCATTGCCGGGTCACTGGTCAGCTGTTCGAAGGTCGCTTCCGACAGCCTGTCCGTGATTCTGGGGTGGTCCCGCCCCCCCCGCCACCAGCCGGCCAGAAGGAGCGCAATCAGCAGCCCCAGCGCGACGCCCAGGAGTTTCAGCAGCGGAAGCTTCGGGGGGTGAGAGACCGCGGGAGGCCCGGGCTTGCGTCGGTCGATACCAGCATGGGCGAGGTCCCGTTCGACCTCCTGAATCGTGGCAAAGCGATCTTCGGCGTTCCTTGCCATCGCCCTTTCCACGATCCGGACAAGCCTCGGAGGCAGCCCGGCCCGAAGCCGGGAGACGGGCTCGGGGGGCCGCCCGAGGATCCAGGCCAGCGTCTCTTCGTCCGTCTGACCCTGGAATGGAATCTTCCCCGTCAACATCTCGTAGAGCAAAACTCCAAAACTGTAGATGTCGGTCCGGTTGTCGACCTCATCATTGCGCAGTTGCTCGGGGGACATGTATGACAATGTCCCCTCGACCTCCTCCGTGCCCTGCGCCCTGCCCTCGAGTCGAGGCTTGGTCCTAATCTGAGTGCCGGCGAAATGACGACTCGTCAGGAGCTTGGCCAGCCCGAAATCGAGAATCTTGACGAGCCCATCCGTTCGGACCATCACGTTCTCGGGCTTGAGATCGCGATGAATGATCCCCAGGGCGTGGGCCGATCCGAGGGCTCTGCAAATCTGCAGAGAGATGTCCCTGATTTCGTCCAGGGGAAGCCTCCCGTCACCAAGGCGGTCACGCAGCGTCATTCCGTCCACGAACTCACTGACAATGTATGGGAGGCCGTCCAACTCCCCGATCTCGTGGATGGTCAGAACGTTGGGATGATTCAATGCCGAGGCTGCCATGGCTTCCTGCTGGAGCCGATGGAAGAGCCGCCGGTCCCTCGCATACTCGCGAGGGAGAAGCTTGATCGCCACCTTTCGATGCAGGGTCGAATCTGTCGCGAGGTACACTTCACCGGCTCCCCCCACTCCGAGGAGCGCCTCGATCTCGTAGCGGCCCATGCGCTTGCCCAGAATTCCGTCCAGCCTTTCGTCGGCGAGGCTGCGCGCGACCTGCTCCATCGCCGGTGACTCGAGGAAACGTCCGGCTTGCTCCTCGGCGGCTATCAGGGATTCCACTTCTCGAGTCGCGACCTCGTCATCACCGAACACTTCGACGAGAAATTCACGGCGTCGATGGGCGGGGAGTTCGACTGCCCGGGCGAAGGCTTTCCGGATTCTCTCAAACTGCTCGCGGGTCAACGGAACGCTGGATCCCCCTCTGCACGGACCGTCCTGCCGGCGTCCGCCCGCCCCATCCTTCATTCGGATGCTCCCTCCCCGCTCGGGCGACGTTTGCACGGCATCTCACTGTCATCCGGCGCCGATGCGAGTTCCCGGAACAGCCAGGCTCGCGCCAGCCTCCAGTCACGGTGTACTGTGCCCTGGGAGACGTGCAGGACCGCGGCGGTCTCCTCAACGGAGAGCCCCCCGAAATAGCGCAACTCGACCACACGGCTTTGCCTCGGGTCGAGCCTGGCCAATGATTTGAGGGCGTCGTCCAGCGCCACCAGATCCGTGGGAGGTTCTCGCGAGATGTCGCCCAGCACCTGAACCGGGATGCGTATCGCTCCTCCGCCTCGCTTCTGGCGCCGCCTCGTGCGTGCGAAATCAACCAGAATCTGACGCATCAGGGTTGCCGACATGGCAAAGAAGTGAGCCCGATCGCGCCAGTCGACCCGTTTGACATCGATCAGGCGAAGGAAGGCTTCGTTGACGAGGACTGCGGTCTCCAGGGTGAGAGCGTTCTGCTCCCCGACCATGTAGCGGCGCGCCAGTCGGTGCAGTTCTTCCAGAACCAGCGGAGTCAGCCGCTCGAGCGCGGATGCGTCCCCCGCAGTCCAGTCCTTGAGAATCCGGGTGATCTCCCGGGCTGACGGTCCGCTCATGTACCGGGCTCCGGTCCTGGTTCCTGACGTGTCTATAGGCAACGGGGCTCACTGCAGCCTGGCGTCCAAGGGCCCCGAAAGGCGGTACCGATCTATTTTACCCGGAATCAGGACCGGTCCGCTTGATTCTTTTTTCTCATCGATGTTGACGTTTAGTGGAATAGATGTCGCTTTATTTATTGAGTGAACAACCATTCCCAACCCCATAATTCAGGAGGTATTTGTTTGATGAAAAAACAGTTCTGGACTTTGCTGACCGTGGTGTTTCTCCTGGCAGGCATGAATGTTGCCGTGGCACAGAGCAAATCTTCGATGTCGTTTTCGGTGCCCTTCCCCTTCAAAGTCGGCGAGACGACCTTCACCGCCGGGGTCTACCGGTTGACCTTCGACGGAGGCAACTCGCGGAATCTGCAGCTGGTCAACACGGGGACGCGGCAAACGCAGTTCGTCCGCTTCATCACGAGGCTCTCTTCGCGCTCCGAGGGAAAGGTCGTCTTCGATACGGTTAAACAGGAGCGTTACCTTTCCGAGGTGTACATGGGCGGAACTGACGGCTTTCAGATTCTGGGAACTCCGGAAGACCACGGCCATGAGGTTGCCGAGGCAAGGACGGAGAATCCGTAACCCGTTGCGAAACGCCCCTCTGGTTGCGCGGGAGCTCGGACACGACTGTTCCCGATCTTCCCCGAGCCAGGGGGGGCATCGACCTTCCTCCGGAAACGGTCCAGGCGGCGCCGAATTCCCAGGATCGCTCGCGCTACCCCTTGCTTCGAAAGGCTCCCGCCAGCAACTTGCGGTCGAACATGGCGGCTTCACCAGTGGTCGCGAACTGATACAGGGCTGCGGAATAGACACCCTTCAACGCGCTGGAAACAGTGGCCAGGAGGATGTAGCCCAGCACCACGAGTCCGGCCGTCAGAATGATGACGGCAAGGGGCGCGCCGAGCACGGCCTCGATGACAACCAGGGGAATGGCTACAAACGAGTAGATCAGTGTCCCCAACCCGAAAACGAAGCCGATCCCCACGACTCCTGCGATCTGCTCGCCCCAGGTCCGCTTCAGAATCGACGTGCTCTCCTTGACCGCATCGATCGGGCCGACGCCTCGTGCGACCAGCACCGGGACGACGAGATAGGTGGCGAGACTCCAGGCGATCCCCCCGGCTGCGGCGAGGATCTTCCCAATGAATCCGGCCTTGTCGCGGATGACCTTGAGGATCAGGCCCACGCTGGCTGCAATCAGGGCGTAACCGAGAATCGAGGTCAAGTTCTTGAGGGCGATGGAGATTCCATCACCGACCGTCGGGTCCCCGCCGCGAAGCCGGATCAGCGCCGCTCCGACCAGGGCAGAATTGAAGAAGATGATCACAGTGTACTGGACGAAATAGAAGAGGAGGAAGATGGCGTAGCCTCCCACCGCCAGCCCACCGCCCCGGCCGGTCGAACAGGCCTCCCAGGGCCAGAGGCAGGATGAAGGTGGCCGTCACCAGGATCAGGGCGATGCCGGAAAAAACAGGGAAGAGCAGGAGTTCCGTGTCTGCCTGCAACACTCTTCCACTCGCTTTGACCAGTTCCCAACTGTTCTTCAGTCGCTCGATCATAGAATCCTTCTCCGATCTGATACAGCAGAGTATACGTGCCGCAGGCCGATTCTAATCAGCCGAAATCTCCTGTCGGTGGAACCGGGGCCGAAGGGGATCGCCCGCCAACCAACCGTCACACCGGATCTCTCGCGCTGCAGGCGCAGCTTGCCTGATGTAAGATACCTCGACCACATCGCAACCCGAAGGAGATCGTCAAGTGAGGAAAGTCGTTATCGTTCTTCTCAGTTTAGGAGCGCTCGCCGGTTGTTCCGAGTCGGCGACAGAGCAGACCGGGCCCGTCGCCAGGATCGAACGTCCCGAGATCGTGGGCGTCGCGAACTTCGTAGCCAAGACGGACAGTCTGGAATCGGCTCAGACCTTTTACAGCGGTTACCTCGGGTATGACGAGGCGTTTCTGCACCAGCGCCCCGGGATCGAGGGGGACATTGCGGCCTTCAAGGTCAACGACCGTCAATTCATCGAACTGAGCCCCACGCTCCAAAACGAGGAGGAGGACAAGTTGCTGCAGATCGGCTTCGAGACGACCGATGCCAAACAGCTCCGCGACTTCCTCGCACAGGAGGGGATCGACGTTCCCGCCGAAGTCGGCCTCGATCCGGACGGCAACCTGAGCTTCCAGGTGACCGATCCGGAAGGCCATCGCATCGAGTTCGTTCAGTATCTGCCGGATTCGATTCAAATGAAGGATCAGGGGGCTCATCTCTCCGATAAGCGGATTTCGGACCACATCCTTCATGTCGGCGCAGACTTCAAGGATGAGGCCAAGGCGGATTCCTTCTATAAGACGGTCCTCGGCTTCCGGCCGCTCTGGCGCGGGGGCATGACGGACGATCGGGCGGACTGGATCTCGCTGCTCGTACCCAACGGTGACAACTGGCTCGAGTACATGATGTGGCAGGAGGGCCATCCTCCGAATGCACAGACGCTGGGAGTCTGGAACCACGTCTGCGTGGGCACGAAGGACATCCAGAAGGTCTGGAACACGGTGGTCGAACGCGGCTACAAAGGCAATCAGCCACCCAGTATCGGACGTGACGGCCGCTGGCTCCTGCACCTCTACGACCAGCATCACACCCGCACGGAGGTGATGATCCGAAAGCCGGTGGAAACGCCCTGCTGCAGCCCTGTAACGGATCCGTACACCGACTGAGTGGAAGCGTTCCTTGCGCCTGAAGTCGGTTTTCTTGCTGGTGCCGGCGTTGATCTGCGCGATCGCCGGCGCCTTTGGCCAGGCGACGGTGACGGCCGTCCGGGTCGATGAGCCTCCCCGCATCGATGGACGCCTGGATGACGCGGCCTGGCAAAAGGCGGCCGTCATCGACGGCTTCGTCCAGCGCGAGCCACACCCTGGAGCCCCCGTCTCGCAGAAGACGCAAGTCCTGGTCTGTTACACGGCCGATTTCATCTTCTTTGCCTTCCGCTGCTACGACGATCCCTCTCGGATCACGGCCAAGGAGATGGCACGGGACGTTGATCTCTCGCCCGACGATCGGGTCCAGATCATCCTGGATACCTTTCTCGACGGGCGGAACGCGTACTGGTTCCAGATCGGGCCGCGCGGCTCGATCGGCGACGCCCTGGTGAGCGAGAACGGGGCAGCCTTCAACAAGCAGTGGGACGGGCTCTGGGCCGGCAAGGCCCGCATCCACGCAGACGGTTGGGATGCCGAGATCGCGATTCCCTTCCGCACGCTCAGCTTCCGCCCGGGACAGACCCGCTGGGGGCTGAAGCTGATTCGGCACATCAAGCGGAATCTCGAGCGGGCGTACTGGCCGACGCGCCAATCTGGACACGTACGGATTCCAGGTCTCCGACAGCGGCATCCTGGACGGGCCTCGAGGGAATTACCCAGGGCGTCGGTCTGGACGTCTCGCCCCGTACGCCCTGGCGGGAACGGACCAGAGCACCGAAGTCGGGCGTCAAGGAGTCGGCGATGCCGGTCTGGACGCCTTCTACCAGTTGACGCCCGGACTCAAGACCGCGCTGACCGTCAATACCGATTTTGCCCAGACCGAGGTCGACGCCCGCCAGATCAATCTCACGCGATTCCCGCTCTTCTTCCCCGAGAAGCGCGACTTCTTCCTGGACGGCGCCAACTACTTCTCGTTCGGTCCGGCCGGGCGAGGGTCTGATTCCCTTCTTTTCGCGACGCGTCGGGCTCGACGCCTCCGGGAATCCGATCCCCATCATCTGGGGCGCCAAGATGACCGGCCAGTACGACGACTGGAACCTGGGCTTTCTCAATATCATGGACGACCGGACGACCCGGAACCCCAACTTCACCGTGATCCGGGTCCGCCGCAATCTGGGGCACCAGTCGTCGGTCGGGATTCATTTCGACCCGGGGAAATGCCCTGTCCGACGCGGACAACTTCACGGTGGGCGGAGACTTCAAGCTGGCCAGTTCCAACTTTCACGGCAACAAGAACATTGCCCTCTCCCTTTATGGGCTCAAGTCCGGGACCGCGGGACTGGCAGGCGAGGACCGCGCATTCGGCGCGGAGTTCTCCTATCCCAACGACTTCCTGAATCTGGGCGCCGGTTTCCGGCAGATCGAGAAGAACTTCCTCGCCGGCGTGGGATTCGTCCCGCGCGTGGACGTAAGGGAATCGTATGCCGAGGCGACATTGGGTCCGAGGCCGGAACGCTGGGGAATCCTCCAGATGTTCTTCGGAGCCGGACTGGATTACGTGACCGATCTCGAAAGTCGACTGCTGACGCGACGGATCGATTTCACACCCCTGCAGATCCTCTTCCTCTCCGGAGACGGGGTTTCCGTGACCACTCGGCGCGACTACGAGTATCTGACGGAAGACTTCCTGATTCATCCCGATCACTCGATTCCCCAGGGGGGATACCAGTTTTCTCGTCATCAGGTACGGTTCGACAGTGCCCGGAGGAGGAATCTATGGTGCTCCAGTGGCTACCAGTGGGGATCCTTCTACACGGGCGATCGGACCGATACTTCGCTCGCCTGCGGGTACAAGTTGGCGGTGCCCCTTTACCTCGAGTTCGGCCTCGATCGCAACCAGGTCTCGCTGGCAGACGGAGACTTCACGACCAACGTCTCCCGGATCAATGTCGAATATCCTCTTCAGCCCGGACATGACCCTCTACAGCTTCCTCCAGTACGACAACCTCTCCGGGACCATGGGCTGGCAGTCCCGCTTCCGGTGGATCCTCAAACCGGGCAACGAAATCCTCGTGGTGTGGAATTCCAACTGGAAGGAGCCTTTCCAGCGCATGGAACTGGCCGAGAGCACGGCCCGGATCAAGCTCCGCTACAACTTCCGCTTCTGATGCGGGTGCCCAAAACAGGCGAAATCCGGACTTTCAGGCATTCTGATGCGCCCGAGCCTGTGCCCTGCGCGCCGTCTCCTCCGGGGAAACGTCCTCGACATGGGTGCCGATCCACCAGATGTTTCCGGAGGGGCCTCTCACTCCGGCATTGCGATCTCCATAGAACTGGTCGGCCGGCTCCATCATGGAAGTGCCCCCCGCCTCGAGGGCCCTCTGGTAAGTCGCATCCGTATCCGGGACGTAGAGGTAGATCATCGACGGCATGGCGGGGAACTTCTCGTTCGGTTCGCCCATCATGATGACGGAATCCCCAATCCGGACTTCCACGTGCATGATTCGACCGTTGGGATCGGTCATCCGTTCGCCCGCGCTGGCGTCGAATGCCTGCTCCAGGAACGCTATGACCCGGTCGACGCCGGGGACGATCAGATACGGGGTTACGGTGTGATGTCCCTCGGGAATGTGTCGAACTGCCATGACTGCCTCCTCTTGGTTTGAATCGGGGCCCGATTCGGCCGCCTCGGCGGCCGTACGCTGCTACGACTTTCGCAGGGCGCACGGTCGAAGTGGATTCCAGCAGTAAACGGGCAACTTCAGCCGGACAGGGTACCCGGGATTTCGGTTTGGATTGGGAACATTATAGCGCTTCGAGAGGAGCGGTCGATGGAAGCGTGCGGGACAAGCCCGGGAAGGGATCCTGGCTCCGCGTCCTGCCTTGCCCTGGCCGACTCAGGACTGTTCGGCGCGAGAGGCATCGACGAGCATTCCGTCGTCCAGATCACGCAGAACCTGAAACGGCCCTGTGATGATCTCGGTTCCGGGAGACACGCCGTCGATGGAGATATCGAGGCCCCCGATGATCCCCGCCTTCACGGGCACGAAGCGCGCCGTTCGGCCTTCCGGCACGAAAACCCCGGACTGTTCTTCGCCTTTGAAGGTCCTGAGAACGACGGCCTGCAGCGGGACCGTCACGGCCTGCCGGATCTCGTCGGTGAGAATCTCGGTATCACAGGTGAGTCCCGGTCGGAAGCCTGGATCCGGGTCCTGCACACGGATCACGACCTTGAACTCCCGCGCGGCTGCACCGACGCCGAACTGGGCGAGAGCGCTGGTACCCACCTCGATGACCTCTCCGTTGAAGCGTCGATCGGAAACGGCATCCAGAGTGACCGTCGCTTGCTGGCCCGGCTTGATCCGCAGAATGTCAGCCTCGGCGACCTTGACTTCGGCATTCACACCGCTCAGGTCCGAAATGGTCATGAGGGTGGTGCCCGGCTGGTTCTGGATACCGATAACCACCATCTCCCCCAGCCGAACCTGGAGTCGGCTGACGATCCCCGACATGGGCGCCCGCACTTCCGTCTTTGTCAGGGTGTCTGCGGCGCGGACGAGCTGGGCCTTTGACTGTAAAAGGCGCTCCCTCGCCGCATTCAGGGCGCTTTGCGAACGTTCCAGCTCGGCCCTTGCCACGGCCAGGTCGGCGGCCGAGGTATCTTTGTCGACCTTGGCCTGATCGACGTCGGCCTGAGAGGAAACGCCCTTGCTGAAGAGCTGGCGCATTCGATCGAGGGTCCGCTCCCGGTCGGCGAGCAATGCCCGGGTGCGCTGGAGCTGCGACTCGGAGGCCTGCACCTGGCGCTCGGCGGACTCCATGTCGGCTGTGAGCGCCATCACCTGCTTGTCCGCGGCATCCTTTTCGGCAGCCGCCTGGACCGGGTCGATGCGCGCCAAAAGATCGCCCTGTCGGACCTGCTGTCCTTCCCGGACCGGCAGGTCGACGATCTTCCCCATCACGCTCGAACCGATGTCGGCATATCGGGTCGCCACGATCTCTCCCGAAGCCGTCACGTAGGATCGGAAGACGTCCCGCTGCGCCGCTTTCTCGACCTGAACCGCCAGACCCCGATTCTCCCGTTGCAGAAAATAGCGGTATCCCGTCCCGGCGACGATGATCAACACCAACACTATGAGCAGGCGACGGATGCTTCGGCTCAACTCACCATTTCCTCAGGCTCAATAAAGGATTTCACAGAGTGTCGTGGAGGCGCAACGCCACCCGCCGGCCCGGGCTGGCTCGAACACGATCGTCCTCGACCTGACCGTCCCCCCGGCGCAGACCGGACCCAAGGACATCGATGGAAGCGTCGATTCAGGAGATAATGCCCAAATAGGACTGGCATGCGGCGACTTCTCCAAGCGATTGCAGACACCATCATCGGCTCTTTCGGAAGTGCCGTTGCCCATCCTCTTCGAACGGGTCTGTCCAGTCTTGCCATCGCAGTGGCGGTGGCAACGGTTGCCGTGGTCAACACGGGATTGGAGGGTTTTTCCCGCTTTGCCGGCGAGACCAGCGCGAGAGCCTTCGGGAGCGACAGTTTCGAGGTGGTCCAAGTCGTGGCGGGAGACCTCAACCAGAAGGAGCTGGCGACCAAGCTCGAGCGGAATCCACCGATCGTACGGAGCGACGTCCGCTTTCTCGAACGATTCGCACGCGGACAGGTCATCTATTCGCCGATTGCCCAGCGGCGAGCCGATGTCGTCTCCGGATCGAGGAAAGCCGAAGCCGTTTCCGTCAATGGGGTCGGTGCCGACATGTTCCGCATTCGCGAACTGGGCATTATCCGGGGACGCTTCTTTGAAGCATCGGAGGATCGGGCGGGGGCCCAGGTCGTCGTACTGGGGGCGGAGATCATCGACGAGCTCTTTCCTGCCGGTGATCCCCTCGGCCAAATCGTGCGGCTCGGGGGCCGTGGCTTCCGGGTTATCGGGCTCCAGCGGCGGCAGGGGACCACGGTCGGAGTCTCGATGGATCGCTACGCGTGGATCCCGATTCGCGCCTACGAACGGATTTATGGGGCACCCGCCTCCCTCCAGGTCTTTGCCCGGGCCGCGGACGGAAGGTCGACCCAGGGCGCGGAGGATCGGGCGCGCGTGACGATGCGGGCCCGCCGACAACTTCGGCCGGGCAGCGATGCGAACTTCGATCTCCTCACGCCGGAGGCGTCACGGGGCTTCGTCTTCGAAATCTCGCAGAGGATCAGCGCGGCAGGAGGGCCCATATCGCTGGCGGCCCTCCTCGCCGCCGTCGTGGTGATTACCAACACAATGCTGGTCTCGATCACCGAGAAGACCCGTGAGATCGGGATCCGGCGCGCCGCCGGGGCCTCCCGTCGCCGCATCATGGGGGAAGTCCTCGCCGAGTCCATGCAGGTCGCTCTTCTCGGCGGGGTGGCGGGGATCCTGACCTCCAAAGCGCTTCTCCTCCTGGGAGGGAAGCTACTGGCTTTCGCGCTGCCTCTGTCCGCTGCAACCCTGGGGTGGAGCCTCGCAGCGGCCGGCCTGAGTGGACTGGTGGCCGGCCTGTACCCCGCACGACGAGCGGCTCGGATCCAAGTGATCCAGGCCCTCCGAAATGACTGAGCAGAGCGGAAGGGACCGAGAGAGCGATGCTGCATGCTTTACTGACCTGGGTGCGAAGGTGGTTTCTGGCCCTGATCGATGCTGCTCGACTCTCCCTCGAGTCGGTTTGGGCGAACCGCCTCCGTTCGGCACTGGCCATCTCCGGTGTGGTGATCGGCATCGTGACGGTCGTCATGGTCGCATCGGTGCTTTCGAATCTTCGGGATCAGGTCGCACTGCTCTTCCGCGAACTGGGGACGGAAAACGTCTTTGCTTATCATCTGTCGGGCGACCCTTATCAGCCTCCGACCGAAAACGAACTTAGCCGGAAGCCCCTGAAACCCGAATTCGCGAAAGATCTTCTCCGCCTCGGGGCCTCGATCCGGGAGGTGGCCGTTCAGATCCTGGTGCCGACCATCGTCAATGGAATTCCCCTGACGGCTCGCTCCGGACCCAACGAGTCCGATACCGTTCTGGTCGAGGGGGTCTCTGCGAACTTCTTTGAGGTGGTGGGCGCCGAGTTCAGGCAAGGCCGACCGTTCACTGAGCTGGAAGACCGCTCGGGGGCGCGGGTGGCGGTCGTGGGTGCCTCACTCTCCAAGGCCCTCTTCGGAAGCCGCACGGCGGTGGGTCGCCCGCTCGTCCTGGCGGGTGAGACCTACACGGTGGTGGGGGAGCTGGCGGCGCGAACGGGGGCGTTCTTCGGTGAGAACCGGCAGGACCGCGTGCTGGCGATCCCTGCCGGCGCTGCGCGAAAACGCTTCTCCGGGGCCGATCGGACCGTCCTCTACATCCGGGCCAAGGCGGGCCGTCTGGAGGAGACCCGGGAGGAGGCCGAGTTCATCCTTCGCCGACTTCGGGGGCTGGCGCCGGGCCAGGCCGACGACTTCAACCTGTCGACCGCCGAGTCGATCATCCGTACCTTCGATGAACTGAGCGCCCAGATCGGAATTGCCACTCTTGCCCTGGCCGGACTGAGTCTCCTCATCGGAGGAATCGGCATCGCAAACGTGATGGTCATCTCGGTGACCGAACGGACCCGGGAGATCGGTGTCCGACTGGCCATCGGCGCCCGCCGCATCGAGGTGCAGATCCAGTTCCTGATCGAATCGGGAATCCTGGCGGTCATCGGGGGAGTCGCCGGCGTCTCCATGTCGCTGCTGATTGGACTGGGATTGAAGTCCGTGCTCGAGGGATTCTCGGCAGTCCCTCCCCTGTGGGCCGTCGTAGCCGGGGTTGCTGCTTCCCTGGCTGTCGGGGTGATGGCCGGCTACTGGCCGGCCCGCCGCGCCGCCCGGCTCGACCCGGTCGCCGCCCTCCGGCATGAGTAGAGTCGGGGAAAAGAACCGGGCCCATCACCCTGTCCGGTGATCCAGGGGAATTCCCTACTGGAGTTTCTGGGGAACTCCGATTCCCCGTTCCGGCCCGACGGCAGATCCTATAGTGTCAGCGGGATTGCTCAATCAGTGAAAGGGTTGTACAGGTGCCAAAGCCGTCTATCATGCTCGCTGTCTCCCCAGGGAGGCCCGGTCTGCTGTCCATCTGCTCGTCCTGCCGCCGGATCCGGGACACAAAGGGGCGTTGGGTGCCCCTCGAGACCTACGAACTCGATACCGATCGTCTCCAAATGTCCCACGGCATCTGCGATCGCTGCGCCGAGAGGCTGTATCCCCAGTACTTCTCGTACTCCCGCTGACGGGACAGGACAACCAGGGTTCCCTGACATCAGCGGACACCCGCCGGCAAAGAAGGATGTCGATTGCGCCGAGAGAATCGCGGTCCCAGGGCCACACTGACCGTCGCGCTCGAATCGTCGATCCATAGGCTGGAATATCTGCAGCATCGAGGTACGCAGGAGCATGGAGCGTCGCTTGGGAATCCAACGACAGAGATCTCTCCTTCAGGCTCGGCAGCAATCGTGTCTGCGTCAATAGAGCCTTTTCGAGGTGGGCCCCATGTCTTTTCGATTTTCTGGAATACTCGGGTTCACACTGACGGTGGGGTGCCTCTGGGCAGGCGCCGCAGAACCGATGGACCCTTCCGCTCCCTTGGGTGAGTTCTCCGGCAGGGTCACCGGCCCGGATGGCGCCGGACTGCCCGGCACCTTGATTGTCGTTCGGAACCTGGAGAGGGGCGATCCTGTCCTGGTGGCCGCGGCGGGCCGGGGAATATACCGCGCCTCGTCACTGCCGGCAGGACGCTACTCTCTGACGGCGGAACTTCCCGGCTTCGAGACGATAACGACTTCCGAGGTTGCGCTGGGCAGCGGGGAATCCCGGACTCTGGACTTTCGGCTGTCCGTCGCAACCCCGCACGAAGTCGTGACCGTCATCGGTGCTTCCCCGCGGGACAGTCTCGAGGCGGCCCAGGCCCGTGAGAGCCCGGCCCGCGACGTCGGCGAGGCTCTGGCGCAGAACCCGGGCGTCTGGAAGGTCCGCAAGGGCGGGATCGCCAACGATGTGGTCCTGCGGGGATTTCAGGGTGACAACATCAACGTTCTCATCGACGGCCAGCGAATCTATGGCGCCTGCCCAAACCGGATGGATCCGCCGGCGTTCCACACGGATTTCTCGGAAGTCGATCGCATCGAGATGGGCAAAGGGCCCTTCGACATCCGGAACCAGGGGAGCCTGGGCGGAGTCGTGAATATCGTGACGCGAAAGCCGGCCGAAGGCCTGCATTCATCGCTGAGTTTCTCCTCGGGCACCTATGGCTTCCTGAATCCGTCACTGACCGCCTCCTTCGCTCGGAGCGGGTATTCGGCTCTGGTGGGCTACTCCTACCGGTCGTCGAATCCATACACCGACGGAGAGGGACGACGCTTCACTGAATCCGTCAATTACCGGCCTGACCTGTACGGCAGCGACGCATTCAGGATCAATTCGGGCTGGGCCAAAGTGTCCCTGCAACCGGCCCTGAATCAGAGCCTGCAGCTGAGCTATTCGATGCAGAACGCGGATCACGTCCTGTACCCCTACCTCCAGATGGACGCCATTTACGATGACACCGACCGGGCCGGGCTGGCGTATGAAATCGACGATATTTCCGACGCCGTGCATTCCTTCCGCTTCCAGACCTATTTCACCCAGGTACGGCATTGGATGACCGACGCGTTCCGCACGACGTCCGTAAATGCCCCGCGCGCGTATGGCATGGGTACCCTGGCCGAAACCCGGGCGATCGGGGGCAGGATCGAGGCCGCGATCCAAAAAATGACACTGGGTGTAGAGGCCTTCCAGCGGAAGTGGACAGCGACCACCGAAATGGCAGGACGTGGGTATTCACCCCAGTTCTCCGTTCCGGGCGTCAGGACGGCTTCCATCGGCCTCTATGCGGAGTTTGCCGAGCCGCTGTCGGACAGCCTGATCCTGGATGCGGGGGTCCGGCTGGACCGGGCCGAGAGCGAGGCGGATCCAACCCGAGCCGATGCGAATCTCTACTTCGCCTACAATTCGACCCGGCAGACCTCCGCTTCGAATGTTCTGCCGTCGGGGAGTCTCCGTCTTCGGTTTCAGGCTCCCCACGGCCTTCAACTGAGCGCCGGCGTTGGTCACACGAACCGCCTACCCGATCCCCGCGAGCGGTACTTCGCGCTGCGGCGGATGGGCTCCGATTGGGTAGGAAACCCAAGCCTGGATCCAAGCAGGAACACGGGCATCGATGCCGCACTCTCCTTCGGATACCGGGGACTGCTTTTGACCTCCGACCTCTACCACAACCACATCTCGGATTTCATCACGGTGCGCAACGCCGCCAAGGTCAACCCAATTGCCGGCATCATGAACTCGGCGGCCCGCACCTACGCGAATGTCGACGCGAAGATCTACGGAGGAGAGTGGGAGGCCGTCTACCTGATCACGCCACGTTGGTTCCTCTCCAGCAGCCTCTCGTACGTCCGCGGGACGCAAAGCCCGCAGCCGGCGCTGAACATCTACTCGAGCAACCTCGCCGAAATGCCGCCGTTGACCTCCCGCTCTTCCCTGCGGTACGACACTGGCCTGTATGCCGTCACGCTGGAGGGGGTATTCACCGGAGCGCAGAACAGGGTCGATGCCGACCTCGGCGAGCAGAGAACCGCCGGCTACGGCATCGCGAACCTGAGCACTTCCGCGAAATTAGGGGAGTTCACCCTGCGGGCCGGCATCTGGAATCTTCTGGACCGCTTCTACATCGAACACCTCTCCTATCAGCGCGATCCGTTCCGCTCCGGTGTCCGTGTGGCCGAGCCCGGCAGAAACCTGTTCTTCAATCTGACCTGGCAGTACTGAGGTCTCTCTCAGCCACCGTCGACCTCGCTGATCCTGCGGACGTCGACGGCGATTCGCCCGTCGGGAGAAGGAAGGAAGATGTCGGAAAACCGGGTGTCCCACAAGACTTCCATGTGCTTGTAGGAGGTGCGCGCGTGCACCGTCTGCGAGAAAGTCTCATCGATCGCCGTCAGCATGATGAAGATCTCCGGGTCCGAGGCATCGAACTCCTCTTTCGTCACGCCGAACAGGGGACTCGACTCATCAATGGGATGGACGATCACCCAGTGCAGCGGAAAGAACGTGACCATCCGGCGCTCCAGCTTCAGGTCGTGGAACCTGCGATAAGGCCGTCCTTCGACCGTTTCGAACCGGCTCAGTGACACTGTGGCCTCCACGTTGACGAGCTGACTGGTGCGAGCGTTGGCGATCCGGATCTCCAAAGCGGTGATGTCCTGATACGGCGCGATGATGGCATTCCGGCTGTAGAGGATCCGGGCGTTTGGACGGGAGAACCTCGCAAAGAGCAACCCGGTGGCCAGGGCGAAGCCCAGCAGACCGATGAGTGCTTCGACGGTGACGAGCAGATTCGCAGCCAGCCCGTGGGGGGTCAGGCTGCCGTAGCCGATCGTCGACACCGTCTGGACGCTGAAGAAGAACGCCTCCAGAAACCGGCTCCCAAGCGGAGGATCCCCCGGGCCCTGCAATGCGCTGGCTCCGCAAATCAGGTACGCCAACGCGAAGACCAGGTTGGCCAACAGATACGACAGACCGATAAGCAGGAAGAAGCTCGTCCATCGGATTGTCAATAGCCAGTGGTAAGGATTCAGGGAGTGGAGGAGGGAAAGCCCACGGCGGTCAACATTGAAGCTGCCGTCGGGATTGAGGAGCCGCTGCCGGCTCTCCTGCGTCACCCGGGAACCCAGGCCAAGGTCCCGGTTGATGTCGTCCTCCCGCTGCGCTGCAACCGAGGCTGACTCCGGCGTCGTCGATCGTCTACGCTCGAACATTGGGTGGCTCCGGAGGCAGGACGCGAATACCTGCCTGAATCGAATCCATGATCATAGGGTTTTTTTCGGGACCGAAGATCCTGACCTCGCCGGCGAACAGAGCCGGGCTGTCTGCGTCGTTGTCAGCATAGACGCTGGTCGTGCCCCAGAGGTGTCCAGCGAAGAATTCGCAGCCAGCCCAAACCCGTCTGGCGGCTCGCTCGCGTCGTCGGCCACCCCGGCCGTCAGAACGCGACATCAACCCGCGCCGAACGGCCGGATCAGGTCGAGGAGATGCGGGCCGAGGACCAGCAGGCCGATGACCACGGCACCGACAGCGGCAATGAGCACCGCTCCCGCCGCCGCGTCCTTGGCCTGCTTGACGAGGGGGTGGAACTGCGGCGACGTCACATCGGCCAGGAACTCGAAGGCCGTGTTCAGGGCCTCGGCGGCCCACACAGCCATCATGGCCAGGACGAGGACGGCCCACTCCGAGGCCGAGAGGCCAAGCAGAAGCCCGGCCGCCACGACTACCACCGTAGCAGCCGCGTGCACCCAGGCGTTGTGCTGCGATCGAAGGACGGTCCAGATGCCCGCAAGGGCGAACCGGAAGCTCCGCAGGCGCCGGGTGAACTGGAAAGGTCTCTCGTTCATCTCAATCCATGTCATCGTCACCTTCAGCAACACCTAATACGTGTACACGGAATCCGTGTCAACAGAGAGGAGCCCGTCCCTCTTGTGTTCCCCTCCCCCGGCTGAGATTATGGTCGGGATCTGGACGCGAAGGGAGGTGTCGTCTTGAAACGCGAGCCGCATGCTGCCACTCCTACCGCCCCTCTCCTTCCCACGAGGGAACCTTGTTCGGTTGTGGGACAGCTGAACGGGGAAGTCACCTGCGAGGCATACCGCATATGATTCGTCACAGAAACTCGACTGTCCTGCTCCTTTTCGCCTGCGTCCTGGCACTCACCGGCTGCAGCCGCCAGCCGGCTGAGGGTAGTCGGCAATACTCCATCGCATTCGTCGCCGGCGCGGCCACCGATTTCTGGACCTATGCCGAGGCCGGATGTCGAAAGGCCGACGCCGAGCTCGAAAATGTGACCGTCACGTTCAAATACACGGGCGACGGGGCCTCTGCGGATCAGAGGCGGATCGTCGACGATCTGCTGGTCACGGGTATCGACGGCCTTGTGATTACCCCGCTCGATGCCGTCAACCAGGGACCGCTGGTGAACAGGGCTGCCGAGCAGGTTCCCGTCGTCATCACGGACAGCGATATTCCGGGGAGCAATCGGATCTGCTACATCGGAACCAGCAATGTCGAAGCGGGGCGAACGGCGGGCAGACTGATCAAAGAGGTGCTTCCCGAGGGCGGCAGGATCATGCTGTTCGTCGGCAAGACCGATGCACAGAATGCCAAGGAGAGGATCGAAGGACTGAAGGAAGAGATCAGCGGTTCCAATATCGAAATCCTCGACATCAAGACGGACGACATCGATCGCGTGCGCGCCAAGGCGAACGTGAATGACGTCCTGGTGAAATACCCGAACGTCTCGTGCCTGGTGGGTCTCTGGAGCTACAACGGCCCGGCCATCCTCAATGCCGTCAGAGATTCCGGAAAGCTCGACCAGATCCCCATCGTGGCATTCGACGAAGAGGAGGAGACCATCAACGGAGTGAAGGACGGGCACATCTACGCCACGATCGTACAGCAGCCCTTCGAATTCGGGTATCAGTCCGTGCATCTGCTGACAAAGGTGCTCGCCGGAGACAGGTCGGCCATACCGGCAGACGGAAAGATCATCATTCCAACCCGGGTCATCAGACAGAATCAGGCCGAAGATTTCCTGAAGCATATTCAGTCCCTGCGGTCGTCCGGAAACTGACACGCGAGCAGTCATCCCATGGAGTCACAGCGACCCGTCCTCGAAATGCGTGGCATCTGCAAACGCTTCGGCGGCGTTCAAGCCCTCGATCAAGTCCATTTCACCGCCTTTGCGGGGCAGGTCACAGCGTTGATCGGCGAAAACGGAGCCGGCAAGTCGACGCTGATGAACATCCTGGGTGGGGTGCTTCAGCCCGACGCGGGAGAAATTGAGCTGAACGGCCGGGAGGTGGTGATACGCAGTGTCCCGGACGCGATCCGACTGGGGATCGGCTTCATCCATCAGGAGCTCAACGTTCTCGACAACCTGGATGTGGCGGGCAACATCTTCCTGGGGCGCGAACCGCACGGCCGGGCTCCGCTCAAGCTGATCGACCGGAAAAAGCTGCACGACCTGGCGCGACCCTTCCTGCAGCAGCTCGGCATCTCGGTCCCCACGGAGCGGCTCGTAGGGGATCTGTCGCTGGCTCAACGTCAAATGGTCGAAGTGGCCAAGGCACTCGCTCAGAAGGCCCGGATTCTGATCATGGACGAGCCCACCTCCCGGCTGACCAACACGGAAACCCGGAACCTGCTTCAGATCATGCGTTGTCTGTGTGCCGAGGGCGTCGCGCTCCTGTTCATTTCCCACCGTCTGCAGGAAGTGATCGAGATCGCGGATCAAGTCATTGCCTTGAAGGACGGCCGCAACTCGGGATCGCTGTCCAGACAAGATCTCTCGCGGGACCGCATGGTTCACCTGATGATCGGCCGGGACATTCGTCCGACAGAATCTCCCGACAGCGCTCGATGCGAAACGCACCCGCCCGAATCGCACCTGCTTCGGGTGCAGGGTCTGCTCACACGGGCTCATCCCGGGACTGAGATCAGCTTCTCCTGCCGGCGCGGTGAGATCCTCGGTTTCGGGGGGTTGGTCGGAGCCGGCCGCTCAGAAATGGCTCGGGCCCTGTTCGGAATCGAGCCGCCCCTCGGAGGAGAGGTCCGGCTTTTCGACCGTAAGCTCGACCTGCGATCGCCGCGGGACGCGATGGCGAACGGGATTTCTCTGATACCCGAGGACCGACGGGAACAGGGACTGATCCTCGGCATGTCCGTGCGCGAGAACTTCACATTGCCCTACCTCAGTCGATACTCGACCTTCGGATGGATCCGGCGCCGTGAGGAGCGGTCCGCAACCTCCCGACAGTGCGGGGACTTCAATCTGGTCGCCCCTTCGACGGAGACGCCCGTCCACCATCTGAGCGGCGGGAATCAGCAGAAGGTGGTGCTGGGGAAGTGGCTGCAGTCGAAGCCGTCCGTTGTGATCTTCGACGAGCCCACGCGGGGCATCGACGTAGGAGCCAAAGAGGAGATCTATCAACTCGTTCGCAATCTCGCCTCCCGGGGAGCAGCGATCCTCCTCATCAGCTCGGATCTGCAGGAGCTCATCTCCTTGAGCGATCGAATTGCAGTCATGCGCGAAGGGGCGATTACGGGGACGCTCGAGCGATCCGAATTCGACGAGGCGGCGGTCATGCGCCTCGCCGTGGATGATTCCATCCCAGGTTCGACAGCTTTTGGACTGGGCCGCAACGGGCTCCAACAGACGGGTCACATCAATCGGGAGTAAAGGAACATGCAGAGTCTGAAAAGACGAGACTTCATCAAGGGTGCGACTTGTGGCGGCCTCCTGCTGGCGACCGCGCGACATGCGTTTGCGGCCTCCGACGCGCGGGTGGAAATCCTGCTCGACGAGCCCATTGGTCGGATCTCTCCGGATCTCTACGGCCATTTCACAGAGCACATCGGAGGGGTGATCTACGACGGCATCTGGGTGGGAGAAGGCTCGAAGATCCCCAATATCAACGGCATCCGCAAGGAACTGGTCGACTACATGCGCCGCATTCATCCGACCGTCGTCCGTTGGCCCGGAGGCTGCTTCGCCGACAGCTACGACTGGCGCGACGGCATCGGCCCGCGCGACCAGAGGCCTCGCCGTCCCAATTTCTGGATCGACCAGATGAACCGCATCCAACATGCGCCCGACGGACTTCAAAAGTACGACAACAACGAATTCGGCACCGACGAGTTCGTCCGCTTCTGCCGCCTCATCGGGGCGGAGCCGTATCTGGCGGCCAACGTGCGCAGCCAGACACCGGCGGATTTCGACGACTGGGTGGACTACTGCAACGCTCCTGCCGGCGCGACGACACTCGCCGACCAGAGGGCCGCCAATGGTTCGCGAGATCCTTTCAAGATTCGTTACTGGGGCATCGGCAATGAATCGTGGGGCTGCGGGGGCAACTTCACTCCCGAGGAGTATGCATCGGAGTACCTGCGATTCACGACCTGGGTGCCCCGATTCGACGGGAAGCTCGACTTCATCGCCGCGGGCCCCAACGGAGGAGACAACGAGGGGAACCTGGAGTGGACCCGAGGATTCTTCTCCAGACTGACCGAAAGCGGCGCAGGACCCCTGCAGAGCCTGTACGGCTGGGCCCTTCACTACTATTGCGGCACGGCCGGTCAGGCCGTCGACTTTACCCAGAACGAATGGTACGAGCTGCTCAGCAAGGCAGATTACATGCGCGATCTGATCCGGCGGCACTGGGATGCCATGGGTGAGATCGACAAGCAGCGCCGGGTCAAGCTCATCGTGGACGAATGGGGCGCCTGGCATCCTGAGGGATCCGAGGTTGACATCACCCATCTGTTCGGCCAGACCTCGACCATGCGGGACGCGCTGATTGCGGGTCTCACCCTCGATACCTTCAACCGGAATGCCGACAAGGTCGCCATGGCCAACGTCGCGCAACTCATCAACAACCTGCACTCTCTTTTCCTGGCCCACGAGGACAAGTTCATCGTCACGCCCAATTTCCATGTCTTCGAGATGTATGCCGCCCACCAGGATAACCAGGCCGTGCGGGCCCTCTTCTCTGCACCCGAAGTTGAGTTCGCCCGCGACGGAAAGCCTGCCCGGCTCTGGGGGCTGGCCGGCTCCGCATCGGTGCGAAACAGGCAGGCCGTCCTGACGCTGGTGAATCCCAGCGCGAGCGATGCCAGGGAGACGGAGATCACCGTGCGCGGTGCTTCCATCCGCTCGGCACGGGTACGCACCCTCGCCGAGCCGGACATCCACGCGCACAACAGCTTCGATCAGCCCGACGCCGTGGCTCCCCGGGACAGCGAGACCGCGCCGGCGGGCGGAACTCTGGTTCAAACGATCCCGCCCGCTTCAGTGGTGAGGGTGATTCTGGAGCTCGCCTGACATCCGGCAGAGGAGACGCATTGAGAACAAGAGGCTTAGCCTCGCGATCGACTGCAGCGCGGAATCGGGGAACCGCTTCGTCATGAGGAAAGAGTTCGGCATCTTCGGCATCTTCATCCTGCTGTGTCTCATCCTGTCCGTGAGCAATCCCCGCTTCCTCAGTGTGGCCAACCTGCAGAATACGGCGCGCCTCGTCGGCATCTTCGGGATCTTCAGCATCGGAATCGGGATCGTCATCATCACGCGCGGCATCGACCTCTCGGTGGGATCCGTCTTTGCTCTGCTCGGGGTCCTGATGAGCTTCATGCTGGTGAACTGGCACTGGCCCTGGCCGCTGGCAGTGCTGGCCGTGCTCCTGATCGGCTTCGCCATCGGAATCTTCCAGGGCTCTCTCATCGCAAAGCTGAAGATTCAGCCCTTCATCGTGACCCTGTGCGGACTGTTGCTTTTCCGTGGAATGGCCCGGTTCATTGCCAAGGACGCCACGGTGGGATTCGGATACGCGGAAGGCTTCCAGTCGCTCCAATCGATGGCGACCGGCAACATTCTCGGAGTCCCCATGCCCTTCGTATTCCTCGTCGGGATCGGGACGCTGGCCTGGGTGTTCCTGCATCGGTCCGTATACGGGCGCTACCTGTTCGCCATCGGCCGCAACGAGGAGGCCTCCCGATACTCCGGGATCAACACCGACCGGGTCACCATTCTGGCCTACGTCATCTCCGGCGTGCTGGCGAGCGTCTCCGGCATTCTCCTGGCCTTTTACACCAATGCCATCGCGCCCTCCTCTCACGGCAGCTTTTATGAGCTCTACGGCATCGCGGCGGCAGTCCTGGGAGGTTGTTCACTGAACGGCGGAGAAGGATCGATCCTGGGGATCGTGATCGGGGCGGCGCTCTTGCAGGTTCTGCAAAACCTTGTCAATCTGTTGGGCATTCCCAGTTCCCTGAATTTCGCCGTCATGGGCACCGTGATTCTCATCGGCGTGATTGCCGACCGGTACTTGAAGAAGATGGCCGAGGGCCGCCGCTATGGATACTAGACTCGAGGGTCTGCGACAGCGCACTCGCCAGGGCACGCACAAGGGCCGCCGCCGGGCCGTCTCCGTCGACATCGCCAATGAATGCGCGGCGGAAGGGCTTTCCTGGGTGCGCAGTGCCGCCCGGCTGACCCGCAGGATGTGCGAAGCCGAAGCAGTGATCATCGAGGACGACGAGCAGATCGTCTTCACTCGAACGCTCGGGCAGGTGCCGCCGGTTCCTGTCCCGGCGGACGTTCTGCCGCATCTGGAGGGGCGGATCTTCCACGAACTGGGGCCCATCAGCAACATCTGTGCCGACTGGGAGATGGTGCTCTCGCAGGGCCTCCTCCGTCGCCGAACGGTGGCGATGGAGACTCTGGCCCGACTGGAGGGGGATGGCGAGGCTGCGGAGTTCCTGACCGCGGCGATCGAGACCATTGATGCCGTACTGGACCTCGCGCGTCGCTACGCCCGCAGGGCCGAAGAACTGGGACGCCACGACCTGGTGGCCATCTTCGATCGTGTGCCGGCGTCTCCTCCGGCCACCTTTCACCAGGCACTCCAGTTCCTTCGCCTGGTTCATGCCATTCTCTGGTTGAGTGGGCACTATCACGTGGGACTGGGTCGATTCGATCAGTACATGTGGCCTTACCTCGCGGCTGATCTGCAGGCCGGCCGATTGGATTTGGCAGGGGCGGAGGAACTCCTGGCCGAGTTTTTCATTTCACTGAACCGGGACTCGGATCTCTATCCGGGAGTCCAACAGGGGGACAACGGTCAGACCCTCATGCTTGGCGGAGTGACGAGAACCGGTGCGAGCGCCGTGAACCCGCTGACCTCACTGGCGCTTCGAGTCGCTCGCGAGGTGGCCATGATCGACCCCAAGATCAACCTCCGCATCTCGCAGGATACGGACCTGGCGCTCCTCGCGCTGGCGGCGGAACTGACGAAGCTTGGTCTGGGATTTCCCCAGTATTCCAACGATGACGTCGTCATTCCGGCTCTCACCTCGCATGGGTACGCGCTGGAGGATGCGCGCGATTACACGGTCGCGGCATGCTGGGAGTTCATCATCCCCGGCAAGGGGATGGAGGTGGTCAATATCGGCGCCGTCTCCTTTCCCGCCGCCGTCGACGCGGCGATCCGCGATGTACTGCCCCGCAACGGGAGCTTCGATGAGATCCTTGCCACGACGGCCGATCGGATTCGGCGACAAACCGTCGCGCGGGTGGACGAATACCGCAGGCTCGTCCTGCCCCCCGCTCCCTTCTATTCCGTCTTGATGGACGGCTGTCTCGAGACCGGCCGCGATCTGTCCACGGGGCTCCAATACAACAACTTCGGCCTCCACGGCGCCTGTTCTTCGAATGCCGCCGACGCGCTGGCCGCCGTCAAGAAGCATATCTACGACGAGGGCAAACTGGAGGCCCCCAGACTCCTTGCCGCCCTGGAGGATGATTTCGCGCAAGACGAGCCGCTCAGACGGCTGCTGATGGAAAGCGAGTTCAAGGTCGGGAACCACGTAGACGGCGTCGATGCACTTCTGGTCCGCCTTTTCGACATGTTCGCCGATGCGTGCGAAGCGGTCGGGGACAACGGGCGGGGAGGCCGCATCCGGCCCGGATCGGGCTCGGCCATGTACTACGTCTGGCTGGCAAGGGGCAGGAACGGGATGCGCGAGCCGGTCGTCGGGGCGACGGCCGATGGACGAAGGGCGGGAGACTACTTTGCCGCCAACCTGGCTCCGTCGCCCGGCGCGAGGGTCCGGGGCCCGATCAGCGTCCTGCAGAGCTTCAGCAAGATCGACTATGCTCGGATCTGCAACGGTGGGCCCATCACGATCGAGCTCTCCGACTCCGTCTTCCGGAACGAGGAAAGTGTCAACAAGGTGGCCCGGCTCATCCGGACCTTTGCCCGTCTGGGCTGTCAGCAACTGCAGCTCAACACGCTCAACATCGAGACTCTAGAGGATGCCAGGGAGCATCCGGAGAACCACCGAAATCTGATCGTCCGGGTCTGGGGATGGAGCGGGTACTTCTGCGAGCTCGATAAGGAGTACCAGGACCACGTCATCTCCCGCCACATGCATCTCGTATGACGAATTCGGGAGTGGTCTTCGACATCAAGGAGTTCGCCATTCACGACGGCCCCGGAATCCGGACCACGGTGTTCCTGAAGGGGTGCCCGCTCCGTTGCCGGTGGTGCCACAACCCGGAAGGACTCGTCCCCGGGCCGCAGGAGATGCTGTCCCCTTCCGGGAAGCGCGTGGCCGGCCGCAGATATACCCCACCCGAACTCGCCGCCGTGATCAGCCGGCAGGCGGACATCCTGAGGATGAATGACGGCGGCGTCACCTTCTCGGGCGGCGAACCACTGTTCCAGGCGGCCTTCGTCTCGGACGTCATCGATCGCCTCGGCGGTCTGCACGTCCTGCTGGATACGTCCGGTTACGGATCGAGCGAAGACTTCGATCGGCTCGCCGCCAAGTCGGATCTGGTCTACTTCGATCTCAAGCTCCTGGATCCCGGGGCTCACCGGTCCTGGACCGGCTCCGACAACGGACCGATCCTCCGGAATCTGCAAGCGCTCTGCGAGAAGGGCTCGCCTCCCTTCGTCATCCGGGTGCCCCTCATCCCGGCGGTCACGGACACGGAGCAGAATCTGACCGAGATTGCCGAGACGGTTCGCCGGCTCGAGCGGCCACCTCTCCGCGTGGACTTGCTGCCCTACAACAGGGCGGCCGGAGGCAAGTACCGGGCCTGTGGCATGCGATTCGACCCTGGCTTCGACGAAAAGCGTGAGTCGCACATCGATTTGAATATCTTCGAAGAGCGTGGAATTCCGGTCGTGTTGAACTGACAGACCGGGAACTGCCCCAGGGGAAGGACCCGGCAGGGACGACCGAAGCGAAATCCGAAGGAAACGGGCCCGTTTGCCCGGCACCCAGTCTTTCGGATATGTGCTTGACTGGGTACGGGGAGACCATACAATTCAAACGGAGGTAGGCCATGAAATTCCGCATATCACCCGCATGGTGGCCGGCCTTGGCTTGCGGCTTCCCCGGTCATGGTTCCCTGGTTATGAGATCCGGAACCGGCACTTCCAGCATGACCGCGTCCGAGCGGCGGGACTCAACCAAAGGCGTTCGGACGAAGCCTCGCTGCTGGAGCTGCCGGAACTCGACTACCTGGAACTCACGGTGCAGGTGGACTGGAGGACTCGGGACCTCTGAATCCGAGTAAGTTTGATTCGACGAGGAGAAGCGAATGACTGCAATCAGCCGAAGGGACGCTCTCAGGACCGGTGCGGCGGCGTTGGGACTGCCGATGCTGCAGTCGACCGGGGACGGCGAAGACCCAAAGAAACTCCGTGTGGTCGTGGTCGGGGCTCATCCGGATGACCCCGAAAGCGGATGCGGAGGAACGGCCGCCCTCTACAGCAATCTGGGTCACACGGTGATTCTGCTGTATCTGACGCGCGGAGAAGCCGGGATCGCCGGGACTGCTCCGAAGAAGGCCGCGGAGATTCGTACGCTCGAAGCGGAGATGGCCGGCAAGATCCTCGGCGCGCAACCTCGCTTTGCGGGACAGATCGACGGAGCGACAGAGGTGACGTCACGCCGCTACGAGGAGTTCCGGAAGATCCTCGCCGGCGAACAGCCCGATCTGGTCTTCGCCCACTGGCCGATCGACAGCCACCGGGACCACCGGGCCGCTTCGCTGCTGGTCTTCGACGCCTGGCTGGCTTTGGAGCGCTCGTTCCAGCTCTACTACTTCGAAGTCCTGACGGGCGCCCAGACGTCGTCCTTCTCTCCCACCCACTATGTCGACATCGGGCCCACGGAAAGCCTCAAGAGAGAAGCCTGCCATGCGCACAGGAGCCAGAATCCGGACGAGTTCTACGCCGATCACGCGGCGATGAACCGCTTCCGTGGAATGGAGTACGGCTGCCGCTATGCGGAGGCCTTCGTCCGCCACGGCCAGAATCGCCCCGCAACGGGAGCGCCCGTCTGATCGGTATCCCCGGTCCTCAGATCCTATTGGACGAGGGATTTGATCTCGGCGGGCAACTCGAACTTCTCCGGTCCGATTTCCGTGTTGAATTCGACGCTGTCAACGGTCACTGCGAATCCGAACTGGCCTGCCATCATGTTCATCTTGAAGGGGACCTTCACGCCGTCGATCGTCCGGTAGTCGGAGAAATTCGCCTGAACCGACTGTCCCCCCAACGTCTGTTCCATTCGAGCGATCAGATTCGTTCCCTTGTCGATGAAGAAGGAGACCTTGGCGCCGTCGGCGTCGGTCAGGACGAGCTTCGTGCAGGCCTGCCCCTCAACGGTGGCATCTTCCCCGACTTCCGCCTGTGTGAAGTTCTGCTTCCAGTTGAGGAGGGGTTCGATTCGGGCGTTGCGAAGGTAAGCCGAACGTTCTGCGCCGGTGACGACCCGCGGCCCCGCCATGGGATTGATCTCCCAGGCGATGTTCCCGTTGACGCCCCTCAAGGCCGCCGGGAAGTCCGTGAAATTGGTCCGGGACAGATACATGTCCGGTTCCGTGAGGTACTCCTCCATCGAAGCGGAAATGCCCATGTCAGGCATATCGAAGCGGGCCTTGAGCACCCGTGAATGGAGCTGTTCCAGCTTGGCGCGGCCACCCATCGCCTCCAGATAGCGATTGATGACCGTGTCCGCATCTTCACCGGCGAAAACGCTTTGGAACAGACACAGAGTCAAAGGCAACAATGCTGCCACGATTGATTTCCTCATCGTCCTTTCCCTTTGCTCGAGTTCGCGAACCGACGACGGCAGTGCAAGTCTGAAAACTGCGCCTTTCCCGTGCAACTGTCAATGCCTGCGTATGACTGCGTATGACTCTGTCCCTTCCGGTCCTCCCTTCCGGTCCTTCTCGAAAGGCTTGCGTTCTGCTCTAATTCCCCTTGTCTTGAGGACACCGGACCCAAGACCCGGACGCCCACCTCCATGCGTGTCTGGTGAGGGTCGGATCATCGATTGGGAGGGATCATGCTCAAATCACTCGCTGCCGCGCTGGTTTTCGGGATCGCCGTTCTCGCCGCAGTTCCTGGGACTCAGGACCGGCGCGCGGAGGATCCATGGGTGGAGTACGTCGGCGGAGCAGGCCCGGGAGAGGGCCGCCACATCGTCCTGGTCTCGGGAGACGAGGAGTATCGCTCGGAAGAGGCGCTTCCTCAGCTCGGCAAGATTCTCGCCCGGCAGCACGGGTTCCGCTGCACCGTGCTCTTCGCGATTGACCCGAAAACCGGCTGCATCGATCCCAACGTCCAGGACAACATCCCGGGGCTCGACGCCCTCGACACGGCGGATCTGATGATCCTGTTCACCCGCTACCGTAGCCTTCCCGATTCCCAGATGGACTCGATCGACCGGTATCTGAAGAGAGGCGGGCCGGTGATGGGCATCCGGACGGCGACCCATGCCTTCCGCTTCGATCCCTCAAGTCGGTGGAGTCGCTACAGCAATGATTATGCCGGTGACCTGACGGAATGGACGGGCGGTTTTGGCCGGTTGGTTCTGGGAGAGAAGTGGATCCGGCATCACGGCGAGCACAAGCAGGAGAGCACCTTCGGCATCATCGCTGCAGACGCCCGCGAACACCCGATCGTCCGGGGACTCCGGGATCGGGACATCTGGGGTCCCACCGACGTTTACGCGGTACGAATCCCCTTGCCCGGAGACAGCCGCCCGTTGGTCTTGGGAGAAGTCATCCGACGCCGCGGCGCCTACGACGAGAACGATCCCTTCTACGGAATGCGCCCGGACGACGGACCTCCCGACGGGGAAAAGAACAGCCCCATGATGCCCATCGCCTGGACGAAGTCCTACCGTGTGCCCGGCGGTCAAACAGGCCGCGCCTTCGCCTCAACCATTGGCGCCTCGACGGATCTCGCGTCCGAGGGAACCCGCCGCCTGCTGGTCAACGCGGTCTACTGGTGTCTTGGCATGGAGGACGAGATCCCGGCGGGCGGCACCCGGGTCGATCTCGTCGGCCCGTACCCGTTCACCCGCTTCGAGTTTCGCGATGACGAGTACTGGCGCGGCAGGGGGATGAAACCAGCGGATTACCGCTGAGGCTCCTCGACGTCGCCGTACTTGATCGACGCTCCGACTTCGAATTTCTTGTAGTTCGTGTAGTTGATGTACTGGCGCACATGCACCCGGTTGAATCCGCCGCCACCACCACCGAAGATTCCGCCGATGCCGAAATGGCTGCCGAACGTGAGAACGTCGTCGGCCTTGGTCCAGGTCGGGAACCAGTACTTGCCGTCGATCTGCTGACGGACCGTTTCGAATTTGGGGAACTTGTTGTTGCCCAGATCGGGCACGATCTTGCCGCGCGTCATGACGATCTGCAGGTCCTCGTCGTCCACCCAGATCCGTCCCCGGAAATAACGCCGGCCCGGCTCGATTTCTCGGGGATCCACGTCGAAGACATAGGTGTCGAGCTCGTCGACCCGTTCTTTGCCGACATAGTCGATCTTGTAGCGAGGCAGTTCCTCCGCCGTCAGAACGAAGGGCTGCATTCCGGTCGCGTCGGTCAGGTCCTGCTCGGTGACCTGAACCGAGACGATCTCTCCCTGGTCGGAGACGACGCGGGTCTTGCGCTCTCCGTCGTTGGTGAAATAGACGTCGATGGTCAGATCGCGCTGCTCCTGAGGATCACCTTTCTCGTTGATCACCTGAAACCGGATCTGCTCGGTGTAGGTGTAGTGCGACCAGACCTCGCGGAAGCGGGATTCCTTGGCAGCGAATTCCCGGATGATCTCATCGGGCTGGACCGCGGTCGGATCGGAAGAGCGCGCCAACAACGGTGACCCGCCGAGTATCAACAGGAACAGGACCATGCGCAAACGAGGGAGTAGGGTCATCTGTCTCATAGATGAGATCCGGTGACCGAAAGTTCTGCGAAATAGGTGACACGCACGTAATTCGATCGTAAGTGCCCGCGAATAAAGTATTCACAGTCAGGTCTGGCACCTATTTCCAGGTTGCGGCAGAAACCGATGCCGGGAACGAATGGTCAATGAGGCCCTTGAGGAGGAGCCTCCCAGTCCGTATCGGGCGGTAGGCCTGGGCAATCCACGCCCGCACCCGGTGTCCGTCCTCGTGCCGAGCGACGGTGACTGGTTGAGTCCTCCTCCGACCGGGAATCCTGCGACGGCTTCTCCCGGTGATGCGAATTCAGCGCGCGTGCAGGGTCGAGAGAGTCCACCCCTGCCCCCAGGGCAACCGTGACGGTTGTCCCAGGTTGTCAGTCCGGCAGCACTTCCTCACGGATGGGATCGAATTCGATCCGGCGCCGGTCCAGGTAAGCCAGGTTCCCGAGGTGGGAGGCCTGGGCCGACCGGTGTCCGACGAGGACGTCCCCGTTGGGCCTTTGGCGCGAGGCCATGCAGTCGATGAAGTTGCTCACATGCGCCCGGGTCATGATGTCGCCGCGCTCGACCGTCCGCTCCACCGGTTCTCCCTCGACGGGTGTGAAGTGATAACCACCCCGCGTGATCTCGAGCCGGCCCTGGGTCCCGATGAATTCGATGCCCGCCCCCCTCACGCCGGGGGCCAGGGTCGCTTCGAAGGTGGCTGTCCAGGCCGAAGGATACTCGAGAAGGACGTGGATGGTGTCCGGGGCGGTGCGTCCGTCCCGGTAGACGTAGACTCCGCCTGCAGCCGACGCGGCAGAAGGCAGATCCTCGCCCATGAACCATTGGACGACGTCGATCCAGTGAGTGAAGAGATCGGTGACCTGTCCCCCTCCGAAATCGAGATAGGCGCGCCAGTTCCAGTATTGCTGCACGTCCCAGTCCCGCCAGGGCCGAGGCCCCAAAAACTGCTTCCAGTCGAGCCCGGCCGGCTTGGCGGTGAAGGGAGCTTTCCGCAGGTGGTAGCCGTTGCCGTGCCACCAGGTCCGAGCGATGGTGATCTTGCCGAGCTTCCCCGTATCCAGAAAACGGCTTTTCGCCTCCATGTAGTGCTCGCCGCTGCGCTGCTGCATACCGACCTGCACCACCCGGTCGTTGAGGCGTGCGGCCCGCACGATCTCCTGTCCCTCCTCGATGGCATAGGTCAGCGGCTTTTCGATGTAGACGTCCCGCCCGGAGTTGCAGGCATCGACGGCCATCTGGCGATGCCAGTGATCCGGCGTCGCGATGAGGATCGCATCCAGGTTCGGCTCTTCCAGCAGTTTTCGATAGTCGGTAAACTCTTTGGCCGTACCTCCGGTCTGCTCCCGGGCCTGCCTCATCTGCTCGTCGTAGATGTCGCACAGCGCCGCCACTTCGATCGTCGGGTTCGCCTGAAAGAAGCGCAAAACCTGTCGCCCCCGGGCACCTGGCCCGATGACGCCCAGGCGGATCCTCTCGTTCGCACCCATGACTCGTCGCCAGGATGCGGCAGTCGCAACGCCGATCCCTGCGGCCGTTGAGCGAATGAGGAACTCACGCCGACTTCCCTGCCTCTCCTGCCCATCATTGCTCTGCACGCTGGTCTGCTCTTCGATTCGACTCATGACTTCCTCCCCGGGGGCTTTCCGTCTGACTTTGGACCTTTCAGGGAAACAGGATACACAGGTCTCCCGGACGGGGACAGACCCGACTCGATTTTCGACTCCCTTTCTCCACAGAGGAAAGCGGACTCCAAGGGGAAAAGGACGGCGCCCTTCGAATAGGCCCCCGGGCTACGCGGGCGGCGACTCGACCATCACCGCGAGGGTATCGCCGCGAATCAAGCCTATTGCGGCCTTCAGCTGCTCTTTGGTTCCGCTCAAGACCAGACTGTCGCCAGGCAGGATCTGGTGATCGGCCGGCGGATTGTTGATCGGAATGTTGTCCCGGACGATCCCCAGCACCAGCGCTCCGGAGCGTTGCCGCAGATTGCTTTGGGCGATCTGGAGGCCGGCGAGTGGAGAGCCTTCGGGCACGGTGAAGGTCTCCGTAAAGACTTCCAGATCCTCACTCAGCCTCAGTCGTGGAATCGTTCTCCGAGCCTCGCGAAACAAATCGTACCGTGTCTCGCGGATCCTGCGGACCTCCGCGGCGATCGAATCCCTCGGGAAGTTGAACAGCCGCAGAATCCGCGTCAACAGCTCGATCGAGCCTTCGAACTCCTCGGGAACGATCTCGTCGGCGCCCAGGTTGTAGAGCTCGTCGATTTCCGACAGACGTTTGACGCGTGTCAGAATGACGATCTCCGGGTTCAGGGACCGGGTCAGGGGCACCGCACGACGCAGGGCGAAGGGATCCGAGATGGCCAGCACGATGACCCGTGCCCTGCGGATCCCGGCGTGCTCGAGGATTTCGACGTCCGTACAGTCACCGAAGTGGATCGGAAGCCCCTTCGCCTTCCATTCCTTGACGGTGACCGGATTCAGCTCGAGGACCAGATAACGGATGCGGCTGGCGTCCAGAGCCAGGGCGATGTTCCGACCGCTGACACCGAATCCGCAGATCACCACGTGATCGGCCACATCCGGCTCTTCCCGGTCGAGTTCCCGAATCGCGGCCCGCCGACTCCCCTGGGCGGCCAGTTTGACGAGCGTCCGATTCCCCGCGAGACGCCGGGCCAGGCTGACCATCAACGGTGTGAGCATCATGGTGGAGACAGCGCAGGTAATCAGCAGCTGGTACCAGTCATCGGGGATGAGCCCAACGTGGAAGGCCTGCTCCAGCATGATGAATGAGAACTCTCCGATCTGCGCGAGTGTCAGCCCCGTAATGATCGTTACCGGGAGGGGCAGTCCGGCCAGTGCGACCGCAAAGGTGGTGATGACGAACTTGCCCAGAATCACGAGAGCAATCACCGACAGGACCGTTCCGAGATTTCCGACGATGAAGGCCGGCTCGACCAGCATCCCGATGGAGACGAAGAAGAGACTGTTGAGGCTGTCCCGCAGAGGCCGGATTTCGCTGAAGATCTGGTGACTGTATTCGGAGGTCGACAGGATGAATCCGGCCAGGAAACCACCCAGCGCCAAAGAGAAGCCGGCCTCGGTGCTGATCCAGGCAATCCCCAGGAAAGCGACCAGGACCGCAATGATGAAGAGTTCCTTGCTCCGCGTCCCCACGATGCGGCGGACGAGCCGGGGAAAGAGAAAACGGGCCACCAGAAAGATCGCCACCAGGATCGCGAAGGCCAGTCCGACTGATTTCAGAATCTCGACCCAGTTTTCCGAGGAGGCCCCCAGGTGAGGGATCAGAACCATCATCGGCACGACGGCCAGGTCCTGCAGGATCAGGATGCCGAGACAGACGCGCCCGTGCAGCGAATCGACCTCGCCCCTTTCCAGGAGGATCCGGACGATCATCGCCGTACTGCTGAGTGCGATCAGGAAACCGACAACCAGAGCCAACCCCGTGTCGACTCCCGCCAACCGCAGGGCGAGGACCACGACGGCGATCGTCGCCAGAATCTGGATCGGACCCGATAACAGCACGACCCGGCGAACCTGAGCCAGCTTGCGAAGTGAGAACTCCAGCCCTATCGAAAACAGGAGGAGCATGACCCCGATTTCGGCCAACAGGCGGACGGTCTCCATGTCGGAGACAAGCCCGAGCCCGCTCGGCCCGACCAGCACGCCGGTCACCAGGAACCCGATGATGGGAGACTGCCTCAGGAGGTGAAACAGGTACACGACGAGCGCGCTGACGGCGTACACGAGCACCAAATCTCGGAGAATCGGGAAGTGCTCCATGAGCTGGCGCCATCGTAGCAGACCCTGTTCAAGGGGCCTAGCCCTCTCACGTGTCGAGGGTCCCGGCCCGGCCTCCAGCGATCACCCGCAGGCCTGTACGCATCGGAGAGATCGTTGGTGGAGGGCATTCCGGACCCGAGGGGCGGCTCTAATACTCACCTCGGGGGCGCGGATAGAGAGAATGGAGGTGCAAATGGACCAGGAGGTTGGCAGCCGCTGCCGGCAGCAATCCCGGAGTGATCCTCGCCGCACAAGACTCCCGGCACCTGTTGGGGGGAGCCGTGTCCGGCCTTCGAACGAACGGCCGGCCACTCGGGCACGTGAAGTCGTGCCGCAAACGCGGCTAACCTGCGAACGAGACCAACTCCCTCAGATCGGCTCGGGAGCGATCGAATCGGTTGAGTGGAGCGTCCAGGTCGGGGTAGCCCAGAGCCACGGCTACGACGAACCGTTTGCCCTCGGCAGCGGGGATCAGTGCGTGGAGCACATCCGGATATCCGACCCCCATCGCCATGATGCAGGTTCCGAGACCGTGTTCATGAGCAGCGAGACAGACCGTCTGAACGAACAGACCCGTGTCGAAGCAGGCATATTCGGCCCGCAGTCTGCCGTCGATGGCGAACAGCAAAAGCCAGGGAGCGCCGAAGAAGTCGAGGTTTCCCGGCCCGGGCTCGGAAGGGCTCGCCAATGCCGAGCGGGACGCCATTAGCTGACGGGTGCGCGCGGCCATTTCGGGAGGCCACTCGGGTAGAGGACGGGACACTTCGAACTGGCGTTCGACACCGGCTGCGGCCCTTTCGTGGTAGGCCGCTTTGACCCTCTCGAGGGTGTCACCGGTCACGGCGAAAACGCTCCAGGGCTGGGTGTTCGCCCAGGAAGGCGACCATCGTGCCGTGTCGAGAATCTCCACGACCGCTCCCTCGGGAACCTCCTTTTGGGAATACCTGCGAATACTCCGTCTGGACCGAATCGTAGCCTCCACATTCCGCATTGATCTGCTCCCGTCCACGAATCCTTTGGTCTTCCGCCCATTCAGGCACCTCATCCCGGTCGAATCGCGATCATCCCGGGCGCCTCAGAGGAGAGAGTATTGCACACAGCCCCGCTCTCTCGCCCTGAAACCTGTCCAGGGGGTTCCGCCGTGTCCTTGAACCCCACGTTCCGCCTCCCTGGGCGACAGCCTGCAATTTGCGTTTAATTGTAATGAGAGTATGCTTATTTACATCCTTACTACATCCGATATTTCGTTCTTCAACCGATGAGTCGGCATCGAGCCAGGCTTCGACCCCGAGGGACCCGGTCAGAGCGACCATCCAGCTTCAGGTCTGGAGGCCTGATGAATCTCATGGAGGCGAAGCAAATGGACGATCAACCGAGTCCGGAACATATCCTGCAAATTGGTCTGGGTTTCTGGGCTTCGAAAACGTTGCTCAGTGCCGTTGAGATCGGGGTCTTCACCGAGCTGGCCAGGCAACCCCAGGACCTGAAGGCGCTTCAGGGGCGTCTCGGACTGCATCCACGGTCTGCGCGCGATTTTCTGGATGCACTGGTGGCATTGGGCTTTCTGCGACGGGAAGGCGGCCTCTACCGGAATACTCCGGACACGGACCTCTTTCTGGCAAAGGGTAAGCCGACCTACATCGGAGGGCTCCTGGAGATGGCGAACAGCCGGCTCTATGGGTACTGGGGACACCTGACGGAGGCCCTTCGTACCGGTAAGCCCCAGAATGAAGTCAAGCAGGGCGCCGAACCGCTCTTTACAGCGCTCTATGCCGATCCAGCCCGTTTGAAGGATTTCACGGCGGCGATGACGGGAGTCAGTCGGGCCGCGAATCAGGCCATCGCAGCCAGGTTTCCCTGGCAGAACTACCGGACTTTCGTGGACGTCGGAACAGCCCAGGGGGATCTCGCGGTCCAGATTGCGGCTGTTCACCCGCATATGACAGGCATCGGCTTCGATCTGCCCGAAATCGAGCCCATCTTCGAGAATTATGCCTTGAACAACGGGCTTGCCCGACGTTTGAGCTTCAGGTCCGGGGACTTCTTCCAGGAGCCTTTGCCGACGGCTGATGTGGTGCTCTTCGGTCACATCCTGCATGACTGGAACCTGGACGAGAAGAAGGCGCTGATCCGACGCGGTTACGAAGCAGTTCCCGAGGGAGGGGCAGTGATCGTCTACGATTCGATCATCGACGATGACCGCTCCAAGAATGCCTTCGGTCTCCTGATGAGCCTTTGTATGCTGATCGAAACTCCGGCCGGGTTCGACTACACCGGAGCGGACTGTGAAGCATGGATGCGAGAAGCCGGATTCCGAGAAACCCGTGTCGAACACCTCGTCGGGCCGGACTCCATGGTCATCGGCATCAAGTAGCGGCAGCCGACTTCAGCGGATACTCCCTGCTCCGGAGAATTCCGGATTCCAAATGAACACGGAACTGATGCCCATCCTCGTAGCGCCTTGATCACCCCCCGCGCCAATGACGCCTGCCGCTCCAACACCAAGGAACCGGTTCACACCGAAAATCGCTGCAGAGGTAATGTCGGTGCCCTGCAGGTGCAGTGAGATCGCGGAAACCGGTACTTCGCTCTTGATTCGAATGAGATGCTTGCCGGGAGGAAGCACAGGAAAGAACTCCGAAAGGAGCACGGCACCGGAGCCTCCGCCCGGGAGGTCCATCGAAGCGGTCGCCTGAACCTCGAGTCCGGCGGTCAGAAGCTCGACCGAAACATACGCCGGCGTCCGGCCCGTGTTGACCACGGCAAGCCCGGAATCGATCGCCGACTCCGGATCGACCTCGCCAATCCAGTATCCCTTCCGCAGGGGTCGGACCGCCGGGATAGTGACCTCGCTTCGAAGCATGCCACCGATCTTCAGGGCGAGTCGTTCGTACACCTGAAGCCCTCCTCCCAGTGATTCAAGTGAGGCCCAGCCGAGAAAGACCTCGGACGAGTCGTAATCCCGGCGGATCACCTCGCCCGGTTCGAGTTCGAGGATGTGCCCCGGATCGGCAAGGCCCGGCCCGTGAAGTTGCAGGTCCGCTGCCACCGGGACCATCCCTGGGTTATGGATGAGCAGGGTCGAGGTGTAGTGCGTGTTCCCAAAATCGCCCGCGGCGACCCAGGGCACCCACTCTCGGGACTGGTCGCCGGAAGCAACCCGATACAAGCCCCTGGAAGCGTCCCCGACGGGACGGATGCCGACATAGACCGTCCCGTTCCCGCCGGCCACAGGTTCATTCAGATACTTGACGATCCCGGCTCCCGGTGCACGTTCCGGAAAGATGTGGTCGCCTTGCCCCACGATCCGCGCGAGGTGCCCGTCCTGCCAGAGGAACAGATTCTGGGCGTCGTCCGGCGGGCGCTCGCGGGTGGTTGCCCTGAAATAGAGTTCCCCCTCATCTCCCCAGACGAACCCTCCGTTCGAGATCTCGACGAAGGCATCGTCGGTCGGAAAACGATCGGGCCGGGGTAGAACCAGCTGGACCGTCCCGGACGGGTCGATGGACAGGAACGAGAGTATGGAGTGGGGGTCGGCGCTCACCGACAGGTAAGCCTTCAGCATGATTCGGTCTGCGGCGTTCACCCGGATCGTCCCCACGGGCGTCTCCGCATAGAACTGCGAGACGCGCGCCGAGACCCCGGGGACCGCATCGTCCGTCGTCACGAGCGGCTCAAAGCCTCCCGCGTTGCTGACACAGAGGGCGCTACGGGTCTGGCTGGCATCGTTGGCCATGAAGACGACTCTTCCATCGGAGAGCATCTGGACCCAGTGGAAGATGCGCATCCGGAAGCCGGGCCGAACCGTGTCATAGGCCGCGGCGATCATGCTGATCGTCCCGGACGGATCAATCCTGCCGACGCTCTCGAAGGTCCGGAAGGCGATTCCGAAATCACTCCTGAAGTCCAGTTGGACCGCTTCGATGATGGAATCAGACTGGAACCAGAGCCGCGGTTGCTCGCCATCGTAAAGATAGAAGTAGCTCCGGCCTTCCTCGACGGCCTCGATCAGCAGGATTCCGTCCCGGTTCACGAGTGCCCGTCCCGAGAAATGGCCGCCCTCGGGAAGGGGATCGCCGGTTCGAACCAATGGCTCGAGGGCGCCCTCCCGCAGACGGTAGACGGCGGCGTCTTCCTCTGAACCGGAGCCGACGATCAGTTCTCCGTTCGCCAGAAAGCCCAGGATCTGCAGGCCGGTCGGGGAACTCCCGGATCCGGCGGCCGGAGGAGGGCGCAGGAGAGTCGAGCCGTAGTCTCCCTCGATCAGCTGGACCGCATAGTTGCCCCGCGGCAGAAGGGCAACCGTTCCTCCCGGCCCCGGAACCACCCGGTCAACTCCGTCATCCGAGCCGAGCTGCTCGAAGGACCAGTTCTCGGACACAGCCACGGTCGGCTGGAGCGGCAGGGTTGAGAGCTTCGAGCGCGACATGCGAAGTCCCGCTGCCAGAAAGGGACCGTTTCGTGCTCTGATCGTCAGCGTTCCGAGGAACGGGACCGGAATATCGTCGAAGAGCTCCGAAACGAAGGCACTCCGCTGTGCTTCCGGTGGCAGATCGAGCGTGGCCGAGCGCAGAAATCCGTTCGCCGGGTCCGCCAGTTCGAGCTCCAGGTTGAGGGCCGATTCGAGATGGAGAAAGTTGGCCAGCGCCACGCCCGTGTTGGCATCGGACCCGATCTCGGCCGGAATCGTGGTGGATAGGGATGGCGCCTGTACGGGAACCGTTGTTCGAGAGAGTATCCCCGAGGAATCGAACAGGGAGACGGTGCCCTCCCCCGAGATTCGTGCTCCACCGAGGACCCGGATCTCGGCGTAACCTGTCATCGGTTCCGGTGCCAGGTCCGAAGAGAGTTCCAGGCTGACAACCTCACCACCCTCGAGCGTCCGAAGGTCGCCTTCGAGGAGCTGACCGTTCCGGTCGAAGAAACTGACCTGCGCGGTTCCCGGGTAGCTGGATTGATTTGCCAGCGTCAATGTCGAAGCGTAGCGGAGTCCGTCGGCCGAGCCGACCGCGAACAGCGGGAGAAAGCTGACGTCCGGACTCGGGGGTACCGTCCGATAGAGGGCCGAGCCGACATTGTAGCAGCACAGATAGGCACGGAGAAGCAGCCTGCCGCCGGAATCGAAGCTGAGCGGTCGGAAGCCGTCCGCCCAGACACCCGGCATGAAGGGCGCCGGTCCTGCTCCCGGAAGCGGCTCCAGCTCACCTTCGCGCCACAGGTAGAAACCCATCCCCGCATCGAAACCGAGCGCAGGTCCGTTGGCGAGTCCGGTTGTCCGAAACAGCCGACCCGTCGGCGGCCCGCCGAAGGGTTCACGGCCCAGCTCGAGCACACCTCCTCCGGGCTGCGGATCTCCGTCTGCAACGATCCGCGCCAGGGTCTCATCCTGCCAGAGGTAGAGTGCGGCGTAGTCCCTGAAACCGTGGGCGATGAAGGAGACGGCTCCTTCGTCGTTGATGCCGACGTTGGAGAAACCGAATGGTTCGGCTCCGCCGTAGTTGGGGAGCGTTTCATCGTTGCGGGCGATGACCCCGGCGGACTCCGGGTCGAGGAGGACGACATAGCGGGCCGAATCACTCCCCATAGCGACGGCGAGCTGCCGATTCAGATTGACGGACCAGTCACCGATCTCGGTTACGGCGGAATCCATCCCGGGTAGGACATCGCCGGTTTGCGTGGAGAAGACCGGATCGGATCCCGCATAGAGGTGGATCGATTCGACCTGTCCGTCGGACGAGCTCGCCATGAACCACGTGGAGGTCCCCTCGAGAAGGGGACTGGAGAATCGATCTCCAAAGAGTTCCGGACTGCGATCCGGCACAGCTTCCCCCGAGCGGGCCAGCTTCAGGACTCCGCCGGGAGCCGCCAGAAAGACACCGCCGGTGTCGTCGCTGAGGACGGCCCGGAAGGCCACCTCGTCCTGTCCATTGAGGAACGGCCGCGCTCGGTCATAGGGACCCAGGGCCGAGAGGCGGCCGAACCGGTCGAAGCCTGCCGTCGTCCCCGGGGCCAGGTAGCCGACCCAGACGAGCCAGTGAAAGGCCCCGTCTTCGTAAAGGACGACGCCCTCGTCGGCAAGAATCAGCGCCACGGTCCCCGCTTCGTTGATGTCGAATTCCAGCCCCGGAAGGTCGGGTCCCGAGTCGGAGGAGTGGGAGGGGTGAAACCGAAATCCCAATCCCAGAGGGTCCCCTTCCACGGCAATCGACTGATATCCCGCGCTGGTCTTGAGGAAGATCCCGTGCTGCGGCTCGAAATCCGGGGCGGGGTCCAGCGGACCGTAGGTCGCAACGAAGACGATGTCTCCGTTACCGTTCGAGACCCCGTCGCCGATCTCGTAAAAGACCGTTCCCTGCGGAGCGCCGGGGACGGGGATGTTGCTGACCACCTGGGGAGTCATCTCGATGGGCCCGGCCGAAAGACCCGGACACCACAGGCCCCAGAGCGTGATCAGAAAGACCGCCGTCCGGGAGAGTGAGAAACGAATCGTCTCCAGGGAGGTACGGGCAAGGACACACCTGGACAGCCGACCATCCACACTAGGATCTTAGCCTACACATCTCGCAGAATCCATCAAAAAGACGACCCACGGCAGAATAGGTGCAAAATAGGTGACACGCACGCAATTCGCTCGTAAGTGACTACGAATAAAGGATTCCAGTTCTGGTCTGGCACCTATTTCCGGATCGCGGTACCGCCCGCTGCCCGGGTGTGGCCGGCCTTCCGTCGGGGCCGTGATCCCAGCAGGAAGGGAATGTCGGGAACCCGCGGCGCCCCGTCGCGACCCTGCCCGGGACGCATCTCCGGGATTCCGGACTGAGGGGCGAGCGAGATGGGCCGGGAAGCAGGCAAGAGCGCGACGCAGAAGATCAGTCTCCGCAGCAAAACCAGCTCCGTTCACCCCGTCCGGCCCGGAGCGGCTCGAGATTCTTGAACTCGCTTCGATTGCCGGGAAGCGACCGTACCCCTTCCTCATAGTTGCGGATTCCGTTGTCCTGGGCGCTGCGAGTCTGCACTTCCAGGGGCACTGTTGGGGACATTGTTCTGCTCGAGTGCTGTTCTGATCGAGTCCGTCAGCCAACGGGATTCGAGCTTCCTGTGGCAATCGCACAGGAGGCATCATGACCCGCGACAAACTGGAACTCCTTCAGGGCACCCTGGACCTGCTGGTCCTGCAAACGCTCGCGACGCTCGGGTCGCTCCATGGATACGGCATCGCGCGTCGGATCGAGCAGGCCAGCGGCGATCAGGTGCTCCTCAACCAGGGCACGATCTACGCCTCGCTGGTCCGCCTTCAACAAAGAGGCTGGATCTCGGCCGAATGGGGCGGGTCGGAAAACAACCGGTCCGCCAGGTACTACACGATTACCGAAGCCGGCAGGCGAGAGCTGGCGCAGGAAACGGACCGCTGGCAACGCCTGGCAACGATCATCGGCAATGTTCTCGATGGTTCGCTCGAAGGCGGTGAGGTATGAGGGGATGGTGGCGGCGATGGCTTTCGCGGGCTGAAGCCGTCGTCCGCAAGGAGACTCTCGATGGTGAATTCGATCGGGAGCTCGCCGCGCATTTCCAGCTGGCCATCGACGAGAATGTCGCGCACGGGATGACGATTGAGCAGGCCCGTCAAGCCGCTCTGATCCGCTTGGGCGGTGCCGAGAGCACCCGGGAGATCCATCGCAAGACACGTGGCATCCCCGTCATTGAAAGTCTGCTCCAGGACATCCGTTTCGGCCCGCGTGTGGGCGACTGAATCCCCGGGGACTCATTCCTCGGACGATCCTCAAGAATCCGATGGAGCGCAGGGTTTCCTTCCGTCCGGGAATGGCGAGGACGAAAACAGTGTCCCCGACTAGACGCCCCGACCCCTCGTTTCCAGGCCGCCCTGACTCTCCCATGGTGCGGGCGAGCGCGACAGAGCTCGACACTCCGCCGAGCGGACGTCTTAGATTTGCCGGGGTCGGAGCAGGATTGAGCGAGCGGGCGCTACCAGCGGTTGCGCCCACCGTCGAAACCGCCGCCCATGTCGTTGCGGGGAGCGCGTGGCTTGGCCTCGTTCACGGTCAACGACCGGCCTTCCAGGTCCGAACCGTTCAACGCATCCGCCGCGGCCTGGGCTTCCGCCTGAGAGCTCATCTCGACGAAACCAAAGCCCTTCGACCGGCCGGACATGCGATCGATGATCACACGAGCCGAATCGACTGTCCCGTGGGCTGCAAACAGGTCCTCGAGCTGCCTGTCCGAAACAGAGTAAGGTAATCCGCCAACATACAGTTTCCTGCCGTTCATGTCCTTCTCCTAATGATGACTAATCGCCCGCAACCCTGGAATGCGAACCGCGAGAGAGCAGAACATGGATGAGCAATCGACTGAGGCTACGCACTGAACGTTCCGCGGGTATCTTTCACCAGGCGAGAATCTAATGAGGTCATGACACCACTCCAACAGAGCCCGCTCAGCAGACCTCTCACTGTCGGACCTTCCGAGCGTAACCGGTTTCCCTGAAAAAAGCAAATCCGAATCATTGGCGGGCACCATTCTCGGAGCCGTCGACGGACTCCCCGGAGGGTGCAGGGGTCTCCAGACTCGCCGCCATGTCCTTCAACGCGGCCAGCAGGTTTGCCTGGGTCCACAAGAGCGGAGTGACGTCGTTGGGCTGCCATGTTCTCTCTTCGAGGGAATAGAGCTCGGGACAACGCAGTGGAGGAAACCGACCGTCCGAACCGGTCAACTGCCTCAGGGAGCGGCCGAGATGCCGCATCTGAGCAACGAGATCTTCGCGGTCACCGCGCAGCCGGTAACGCAGACCGTGAATAGAGGAGAGAATCGGATCGAAGATGCACCACTGCGCTTCCCCACCGGCCACCGCAAGCCGGTTCCGAGTCTCCAACCCGTCGCTCCAGTCTACGGTCCGCTTCCCGGCCTCGAGCTTCTTCTTGTAGTCCGGCGCCCAGAAAGAATCGCCCAGGTAGCGTCGGATCCCGATCTCCCCCTGCAGGTGCGCCCCCACGTCCCGGATGATGCAATCGGCCTGAGGGCCCGCAGGAGGGACGACGCCGACGGGATGGATGAGAAAGAGCAACGCGGAATCGTAGCGCCGCGCCTTTTCGGCCGGATGCCGCGACTCGTGGGGGAGGATCGCGTCGAGGGTTCCCCGCCCCTTGTGCAGGAGTCTTTCCAGCAGCCCGTCTCCGCCGGTCACCCCACCCCTTTGATCGGGCGGCAGAGCAGCGGCCATTCGCTTGAGCTCGAGCAGACCTCCCAGGACGACGCCGATACTCGATGCGGATACCTTTCGTTCTTCCTCCCAGTGACCGCTGTCCTCGTCTTCCCAAAAGCGGATGGTCTCGAAGTAACGAGGAAACAATCCGAGGGTTTGCCACCCGCATTGGCTCGGCACGACCACCCCGGCGTGGACGAGGCGGCAATAGAACCAGAGGAAGTAACCCAAGGCGTCATTCTGGGCATGCGGCCACCGCTCAGGCAGATCCCTCATGCCGAGCCCGTCAAACCGGACGTGCGGCCGGTTGGCGGGATCCGACGCATCCAACGTGCCGTCGATGATGCCCTGAAATCGGGGACGTTGACTGGTGAAGTGACGCATCAGCGACTGCGCCGTCAGCCCCGATAAGGAACCGTCGCCTGCGATCTGTCGCGCATGTGCAATCTGGACGTTGTCCCTGACCCAGACGTTGCCGTAGCCGGTGTATTCGTTGTCGGCCCGGATGGCGGCCGCCGGATAGAGTCCGTTGTCCAGGATGGGGAAGTGAAATGTGCCACTCTCACGCAGCAGCGCCGCCAGCGACTTCAGTTCGTCGACGGGTAGGTCAGTCCTATCCAGTCGTCCCATCAGGTCTTCCAAAACTTGACGATTCTCCAAGGTCATCCTTTCGGGCCCTCCTCGAACGCTTTCCCTGCGGGCCCTTGCCGCTTCGGCTTTTCTCTCCCGACTCCCTGACATATTATCGACGAATCATGAAACAGATCCGTTCTCTCCTGCCGACGGTACTCCTGCTTTCTCTGGCAACGGTCACCTGCTCGGTGTCCGAGCCGCCCGCTCCTCCCGCCGGGTCTGCGGGCAACCGCGTGAAGACGGCCAACGGCGTGATCGAAGGGACCACCGAGGCCAGCGGGATTCTGGTCTTCCGCGGAGTCCCTTACGCGGCCCCGCCAGTGGGCGACCTGCGCTGGCAGCCGCCACAGCCCGTGGAGGACTGGGAGGGGGTCCGTCCCGCGGAGCGTTTCGCACCGCAATGCATGCAGCAGCGGGTCTTCGACGACATGATGTTCCGCAACAGCGGAGTCAGTGAGGATTGCCTCTATCTCAACGTGTGGACGCCCTCGACGTCACCCGACCAGAAGCTCCCGGTTCTCGTCTACTACTACGGCGGCGGTTTCATAGCCGGGGATGGCTCCGAACCGCGCTATGACGGCGAGAGTCTGGCCCAAAGGGGGATCGTCGTCGTCACCATGAGCTATCGCCTGGGCATTTTCGGATTCTTCGCCCATCCCGAGTTGACGGCGGAATCGCCGCAACACTCCTCCGGGAATTACACCCTGCTGGATCAGACCGCCGTGCTGCGCTGGGTCCAGAAGAACATCTCAGCCTTCGGCGGCGATCCGGCGAAGGTGACCATCGCCGGTGAGTCCGCCGGATCCATTTCGGTCAGCGCGCAGATGGCGACGCCCCTGGCCAAGGGCCTGTTTGCCGGAGCCATCGGCGAGAGCGGGTCGGTGCTGGGCGCCCTTCCGCCGGTCCCACTCTCCGAGGCGGAGGCGGTTGGAGCGAAGTTCGCCGCCGACATCGGGGCTCCCTCGCTGGACCAGCTGCGGGCGATTTCGTCCATGGCACTACTGCAGGCCGCGAGCCGGCCGGGGGTTCCTCGTTTTTCCTCCACGATCGACGGCTACTTCTATCCGAAGCCGCCCACCGAGATTTACGCCAACGGCGAGCAGGCGCACGTCCCGCTGCTGGTGGGCTGGAATTCGGAGGAAATGAACTACCGGTTTCTCATGCGGGGAGAGGAGCCGACCCCCAGGAATTTCGCCAAAGTCGTCCGTGACCTGTACGGACAGAACGCCCCTGAGATCTTGAAGCTTTATCCGGCGGCCACGGTCGAACAGACCATCCAATCGGCCACGGACCTCGCCAGCGACCGCTTCATCGCTTTCAGCACCTGGAGATGGTTCGACCTTCAGCGACGAACCGGAGAGGCTCCCGTGTATCGCTACTTCTACGCCCACCCGCGGCCCGCGATGAAGGAGTCGCCGGGGATGGCGCGAGGGGGCCAGCCGCGGGGCAACCCTCCGCCCGCACCAACCGGAGCGGTCCACTCCGCCGAGATCGAATACGCATTGGGGAATCTCGCCACCAACCCTGTCTACGCGTGGACCGACGACGACTACAAGGTCTCGGAGACGATGGAAGGCTACTTTGCCAACTTCATCAAGACCGGTGACCCCAACGGAGCCGACCTGCCCGAGTGGCCCGCAGCAGGGAGCAGCCCCGATGAGACACCAATGATCATGCGCATCGATGTGGATTCGAAGGCCGAACCGGCCCCTCATCGGGCCCGCTATTTGTTCCTGGAGAAGCTCGCATCCCAGTAGACGGACCCTGGGGATATGAGATTTCCCGCCATCGCGTCGGCCTGGGGAGGCGACGAGCTTAGTCCAGGCAACCTTGCCTGGGATGTGGCGCGGGCTTCGAGCCCGCCGGTCGCATCGGGACCTGTCGTACCGCTCGCTGAATCGGGGCGGCCGGGGACATCCTGACTCCTCGGGGTTACCTCCCAAGTGGTCTCGTCCTCAGGAGAACGACTCCTGCCAGGAGATTCCTGGGACTTCCCGCTTATTCCTGGTTTTTTGCCGGATGCCGTGTTACGCTTTTCAGCAATACGCAGACCGGACTTAATCCTCAGATTCGAGCACGCCTGATTTGTGACTGCTGGATTTTGACGAAGTCGACGCGGACACACTGAGACTGGAATCGCAGTTCGCGGATCTCCATTCGCGAGTCCGAGTCCGCCACAACGGAAGGGACGCCAATGAGAGGACTCCTCCGCATCCTGACCCCAGTCGCCCTTGTCCTGACCCTTGCATGTTCCCACGAGACCGGTCCCGCCGATTCTGAAGGGGCACGTGCCGCCCTCCTCCAGACCGACCGGGACTGGGCCGCCGCCGCGGCCCGGGGAGACGTCGAGCTCCTGACGAGTTTCTGGACGGAAGATGCCGTCGACTATTTCCCGGGAGCCCCGCCCGCCCGGGGCAAGGCAGAAATCAGCGAGCTGGTCCGAAGAAACCGCAATCAGGCGGGATTCTCCTTGTCGTGGGAGCCGGACACCGCCGTCGTGGCACGATCCGCGGATCTCGGTTACACGACCGGCAGTTTCGAACTCTCCAGGAGCGATGCGGCAGGTAACCCAGTTGCGCGGCGGGGACACTACCTGTGCATCTGGCGGAAGGAGCCGGACGGCTCCTGGAAGTGCTCTGTGGAGACCTCCGTTTTCGAATCGGTCCCAGGTCCGTGAGAATGCTTTGTCTTTATCTTCAAACGATAAGGGCCCGGCCCTGGGAGAAGCCCCAGCAGGAGGCAAAATGGCAGAGGATCGGAGCGAACAGAGCAAGGATCTCGTGCGACGCATGGTCGAGGCAATCAACCAACGCGATCTGGCGGAACTGGACAGCATCGTGGCACCCGATCTGCACCGCCATCGCGGGGCAACTTCCGGTGTCCCCATCGAGAATCGGGATCAGTTCAAGGCCTTCCTGGAACAGGACTTCGCCGCCGTCCCCGATCCTCCAGCAACTCGATTTCATACTGGCAAAGGATGATTTCGTCGCCATTCGCGCGCGCTACTCGGGCACCCAGAGGGGCCCCTGGGGACCCTTCCCACCGAGCAACAAGCGGCTGGAGCTCCCCTTCCTCGGGATCGTCCGGGTGGAAGACGGGCGAATCGCCGAGATCTGGGTGGAGTGGGACAACCTCAACGCGCTCCAGCAACTCGGACATCTTCCATCGGCAGGAACACCGCAGGGAACGGCACGGAAAGGTTGGAGTGAATGAAGAACAAGGCCCTGATCTCACGGATTGCGAACGACATCTGGAACCGCGGCGAAATGGGGGTTGTCGACGAGCTCATGGCAGATGATGCGAAGTACCATGGCCCCCACATGCCCGGCGGCACGGGCGATCGCGAAACGTGGAGACGAGCGATCTCGGGATACCGGAGTGCGTTTCCCGATTCCCACGTTGTCTTTGAGGAACTGCTCGAGTGTGGAAACACGGTCGTCGGCCGCTGGAACGCAACGGGAACTCAGACCGGACCCCTGCCGGGCGCGGAGCCGAGCGGCAAGCGAATCGCCATCAGCGGGATCACGATCTACCGAATTGCGAACGGCAAGATCGTCGAAGCGTGGGAGGAACTGGATCTGCTCGGCATGTGGCAGCAGCTTGGCGTCGTCACGCTGCCGGGAGGCGACCATTGACAACGCCCACACTCCGGGACCTCAACACTGCCCTAGAGTGCCTGCAAAACAGTGTCCCCAACTCGCCCAGCTCGCCCTGGTGCGCTCGCAGAACAGTGTCCCCACTGGGCCCCTTGTATCCATCTGGAGCTGGACGGAGTGAGACGAACCGGCGGGTGGTCCCGTCGAACTGCTGGGGGAATGCCCCCAGCTGCCTACGGGTGATCGGGGCCCCAGGCGTCGCGTGCGACGCGCCATTTGCCATCGGCGTCGTAATGGTAGATCACCAGACCCCACCCGGTGTCCTCGACCACCGGTCCCCCGTCCAGAGGCGTGTCCGTGGATTTGTACGAATAGCGCTCGAAGGCCCAGTTTCCACTCACCGTGAACTCCTGCACGGGCTTGTCCCAATGAGTCCTGTATGCCTCGAGGTAGCCCTCGAGCCAGGGGCGGAGCGCCGCCTTGCCGACCATCGGGGCTTCGTGCGCCGCGAGGAACACGACGTCCTCCGTGAGCATGCCGAGGAGCGTGTCAAGATCGTTCGAGTTGATCGCCGCCACGTAGGCTTCATGCGCGAGGTGGGCGGTGTCATCACCGGCCCCGCTGCTCGACGACTGCTGAAAGCCAGGCCCGATGCAGGCGGCCAGAAACACCACCATCCACAGCGTTCGGAGACTTGCTCTCATTTGGGACACCTCCTCCAGTGCTTGTGTTCGAATCGGACTGCCGAGATTGCGAGTCTTAATGGTGACACGCACGGAATTCGATCACAAGCTACCAGAAACAAAGGGTTTTGAAGCCGGTCTGGGACCTATTTCGATGTTCTCGGTCTGGCGCAGCCTCGAGCGGGCAGACGAGGGACGAGAACGCCTGCTCGGAGTCGGGCGGACTGACCGGAGCGATCGGCGGGCGAACCGACCGCGGGAATGAGGGAGTGCGAATGTTCTCCCGGTGACAGGCAGCCTGCCCCGGAATCGGGAATTGGGGCCAGACCTGAGGAGGAATCCTTTGTTCGTAGGCACTTACGAACGAATTACGTGCGTGTCACCAATTTCGGAAGTTCACGACTTCACCGCCGCACGACCCAAGTGCCCGCGAACCGATCGGGCAGTCCGCGGCACGGACGAAGGGTGGCATAGATCGCCCCACCGATCCAGACGAGGACCAGGGCCACGGAGAGGATCAGGGCCGGCGTCATCGTCTCGTTTCCGATCCACATCGTGACCAGAATCAGGAACGGGACCAGGGGGAGCCAGGCGAATGCCCAACGAAGCAGCAGCTTGGATCTTCGGGCCAGATGACCGGTCCTATCGATCACGGCCAGCCTGAAGATGTTCTGGCTGACCGTGGTCCGAAAGGGCACCTCGATGAGCTGAATCAAGGCGATTCCAGCCAGGACGCCCAGCAGCGAGAAGGCGACGAAGGTTCCCAGGGATCCGCTCCAAACCTGGATCTTCTGAAAGTCCTGGAAAAGACCCACGAATACAAGAACCCAGATGTAGGAAGGCATCAGGAAAATCGATGCGGCTCGGATGGCACGATTCATCTCCGCCGGCCGGTCGAGCAGACCCCGAAGGGTACCCGTGAGAAAGCTCAGCTTCTCGAACTTCCCCTCCGCCAGGTTCTGAAGCACCCGTCTGGCGTGAAGGGGGAGGCTGGTCGTATCCGCGCATTCCGCGACGGCCTTGAGGAACCGCTGCCGGCCCGCGAGATCGGTCGCCGGGATGGCCTCGGCCGGCCGATCGACTCTGGGCCAGGGCCGGTCCAGCAGGACGGCGAAACCCTGTTCGGTGATCCAGACATGGTCGAGGCTGATGGCGGGGGGAAGCGTCTTGTCCCTGGACGCATCCCACAATTCCGAGGCCAGATCGTGAAGCCAGTGGCGCAGGCTGGACCACGGGATCCGTCGTCCGTCCTTGATCAGTTCCCTGAGTGGAACTCCCCTCGTGGCCTCGTAGGCATGCCAGGTTGCATCCGCCGTCGAGATTTTCTGTAGCCAGCGGAAACGTCCCGGTCGGGCCGTATCACGGCGGGTCAGGGAGGGCGGGGCGTCGTCCTGCCTGATGAGCCAGACATCGCGACGCAGGATCGGATCGCCGGCGATGAGCCATTCGCCGGGGATCAATTCGTCCGTGACCTGATAGGGTCCAAGGGAAAGGGCATTTTCGAGGGGACACCACGAATGCTCACTGACCTTGACGGAGGGACGCAACGTCCCCTTCGGTTTCACCACCACCCGGGTCCCCGAGAGGAAATCCCAGACCGTGGCAAAACCATTCTCACGTCGGGCCGTCAGGGTCAGCAGAACCGGGATCCAGGGACACGCATTGGCTGCCAGAGTGAACAGGGCGTTCTGAGTTCCGGTCATTTCCGCGCCCTGAAAGAAGTAGATCATCAGCGGCATTCGAACGCCCTCGGCCGACAGGATCGGAACCAGGATCCGGACCAGCGCTCTCCCGATTCCCGGGACCCGACCGTTCTGGCGAACGACGCGCAATCCTTTGAGCCGCTTGCCTGGGCCGCCTCCCCAGACCCCTTCAGCCAGGGCGAAGTAGAGAAAGCCGAGGCCGAAAAGGGCCAGATAGTATCGGGCCGAGTAGAGGCTCGGTTCAACGACCGGGCGAATCAGCAGTTCCACGGGGCCCACCCACAGCATGAACGCCACGTAAGGGACGAGAAAGGCGATCAGGTAGTCGAGCCACCCCGCGGAGACGCGAATCTTCAGCGATGCCGGCTCCGGCTCTCTCGAACTGAACGGCAGCAGGTCGTTGCGCAGTGCAGCATAGTCCGGATAGCGTCCTTCCGGTTCTTTGGCGAGACAACGCTCAATGACCTGTTCGAGCCCCGGGGGTATGTCCGTGCGAAATTGCGACAGTGGCGGCGGCTTCTGGTTCACCGCGTTCGCGACCACCTGGACTGCGTTGTCTCCCGTGAAGGGAGCCCGGTTGGTCAAAAGGGTGAACAGGGTGGCCCCGACGGAATAGATGTCGGCGCGCAGGTCCAGAACGTCTCCTCGCAGCTGTTCAGGGGACGCGTAGGCCGGCGTTCCCATGATGGTCCCCGTGGCGGTCACGAAGGTGTCCGTCTTAGCGAGGGTCGAGACCGACAGGCCGAAATCCCCGACCTTTACCGATCCGTCCGGATAGACGAAGCAGTTCGATGGTTTGATGTCACGGTGGAGCACCCCACGAGCACAGGCGGATTCGAGGCCGGAGATGACGTCGAGGATCGCATCGACCGCCTCGGGCACGGGCATCGGTCCCCGCTTTTCGAGCCTGTCATGAAGGGTACCGCTACCGGCAATCTCCATGGTGATCACCGGCGTCCCCTCGATTTCCTCACTGCCGAAGACATAGAGGCTGTTCGGGTGGTTGACGCCTGCGGCCAGTCGTCCTTCCCGCAGGAACCGCTGACGCATTACCGGCGAATCGATTTGTTCCCCCAGCATCTTCAGGGCGACCCGGCGGCCTGTTTCGAGATGCTCGGCCTCGTAGACGGAACCCATGCCGCCCCGGCCCAGAAACCCGAGCAGACGATAGTTGCCGAACCGACAGGGAAACTCCGACGGCTCGCCAGTGCGGGGCGCAGCCCTCAACTCGGTCGACGAAGACGGGTCTTCCGCACGGAACCGCGTCGGGGCATCGGGAGCGGTCTCTGCGCGGGGATCGTCCGTCGTCGGAATCAGGACTGTCGCGGCCTCGTCGTCGGCCGGCTCGAGAGCGACCGACATCAGACAAGCGGGACAGAGTCCCTCCGCGGATCTGCGGGAAAGCACCGCTCCGCAACGCCTGCATTTCTCCTCGGAAAAAGCATTCATGAGTTCGCCTCCAACGCATACCGGAGGGGGTGCGCCGCCGCTGCCGCGCTCCCGAGACCCTGCCGCACCCGGCGCAGATCGGCCCCGTCGTACCCGTCCTCGCCGGCGAGGCGCCGTGGGGTCGGCCCGAAGCCTCCCGGGCGCGACGCGAATGTTCTGTGCGGAACTCTAACCTGCAGTCCGCAAGCGGTCAAACTCCGATACGGGATCGGTCTGGGAGATTCAGGCATTGTCGAACTCGATCTTCGGAATGGACGGCGCCGGTGACGACGCTCGTCGATAGACGTAGACGAGCAGGCTGCTCGCCGAGTAGGTCAGCACGGCCAGCAGGGCATGCTTCAAGATGGATGGGATGCCCACGCTCAACAGAACCAGTGCAATGCCGCCCAGAACAACGGTGTGAATGATGTAGACCGAATAGGAGCTGCGGCTGAGTTCGCGCGACAGGGTCCCCTGCCGGTTCAGAAAGTATCGGAAGGTGTTGATCGTCAGATAGAGGAGGCTCAGCAGCGAGACCATGAAGGAGAAATGAAACAGCAGCCTGTCTGCGGTCACTGAGAAGAGATGTGCTCCGGGCTGGATGAGCGGATAGATGATCAGGATCAGATAGAGGCAGATCGGGATCCACGCCGTGCAGGAAAGAATGACGTAGAGCCGCTTGTTCTTTGGAGCCGCATCAAATGTCCGCAGGTGAGAGCAAAGCGCTCCCACCATGAAGACCATGAAGTAGATCAGGATGCGCTCATTCTGGAAATCGAACAGGAACGTCTTCGTCCAACCCTGCAGTCCCAGCAGATCGATGGAGAGCGTGTACAGAAATCCGAGCGCAAAGGTCGCACCAACGGCGCTGCCCACGGTCATCGAGGAAACGTCGATGTGGATCCGCGAAAGAAGCACGTACAGCACGTCGAACAGGAAGAGGACCGGCAAAAACCACAGCCAGTTCTGGTTCCAGATCCCGTTCGTCGAGTGGAAGTACGTCGTCCAGTGTTCCTGGGGAAGCCCCCGCGAGTAAAGGAAGATGACTTTGTAGAGGGGAATCAGGGTCAGAACGGCAACGATCCAGGGCACGTAGAGTCGTTTGAACTTCGACCGAAGAAATGCCCACGGGGTCTTTCTGGCCAGTGAGGGCGGTGTGAAGAATCCGGCGATAAAGAAGATGGTGGACATGACGAAGATATCGAGGACCAGATTGACGATCCCCGACAAATCGTTCGTTGCGGGATCATCCACGATCCAGAAGAAAGCGGTGATCCCGCTGCTTTCATAGACCAGACCGGCGTGCAGGAGCACGACGAGGAATACTGCGAAGGTTCTCAGATTGTCGAGCCAATAGACTCTGTTTTCCGGGGCGGCAACGGATGGTCGTGTGTTCATGGTGAAGTCTCCTCTTCGTTTCAGGTTCCCTTCACCTCTTCCTGAAAGAAAACTCGCGGCGGGTTACAGAACGACCCTCGGCACGCTATTACCGGCTCCGGTGCTCGGCAGCAAATCACAAAATGAGGCCAATCCTGAAACGCATCGACCTGACATGGCGTAGTGAGTCTCTGCGTTTTTCTTGTCTTGGTGCTTCGTAGCGCGCGAACAGCAGCTCGCGGCCGAGCGCGATTTCCAGCCGGATGTTGGTGGCGTGGAGAGGAGCCGCCGCGGCAGACACTGGACTTTGCGTAGACCCAAGTTCGTTCCGGAGTGGACTTGGCCACGGCTCGACAGACCAGACTCCGGGCTCGCGCGCACAAAGCGCCCACCATCCAAAGTCCAGCAAAGGAGGTCTGCATGCGTTTTCTGCTTTCGACGATCGGTTCGCGAGGTGACGTCCAGCCGTTAGTGGCTCTGGCGTTGCAGTTGAAGGCTCACGGCCAGGAGGTCCGACTGTGCGTTCCGCCCGATTTTCGCGACTGGATCGAGGGGCTGGGATTGCCCGTCACTCCGATCGGCCCGGAAGTGCGCTCGACCGGAAAGACCAGACCGTCCGCCGTCCCACCCACGGTCGAGCAGCGTCGCCAGATGATGGAGGCAACGGTCACCATGCAGTTCGAGACGATCGCGGCGGCCGCCCAGGGCTGCGACGCCATCGTCGGAGCGACGGCTCTGCAGATTGCGGCCCCTTCAGTCGCCGAGAAGCTGGGCGTCCCGTACGTCTTCGCCGCCTACTGCCCGAATGTTTTGCCGTCACGCCACCACGCGCCTCCGGTCCTGGGCATGCTGGGAGAGGCGCCGGCCGAGACCACGGCCGACTACAGCGAGCTCTGGGACCAGGATGCACGTCGCTGGAACGACATGTGGAGGTCCCTGCTCAACCCGCATCGGGAAACCGCCGGCCTGGGCCCGGTCAGCGATGTGCGCAGCCACATCTTCACCAGCCGGCCCTGGTTGGCTGCCGACCCGGCGCTGGCGCCGTGGCCCGATCCCTCCGACGAGACCGTGTTCCAGACCGGCGCCTGGATCCTTCGGGACGAGCGTCCGCTCGCCGACGAGTTGGAGTCGTTTCTCGACGCCGGCGAACCGCCGGTCTATTTCGGCTTCGGAAGCACCCGGGCACCCGAAGACCTGAGCCAAGTCGTGGTCCGGACGGCCCGGACGCTCGGGCGGCGTGCCCTTGTGTCCCGCGGCTGGGCCGACCTGTCCGTGGTGGACGGGGCAACCGACTGCCTGGTCATCGGCGAGGCCAACCTTCAGAATCTGTTCGGACGGGTCTCCGCGGTTGTCCACCACGGCGGAGCGGGCACCACCACCCTGGCCGCTTCGGCCGGTGCACCCCAGGTCGTCATTCCCCAGGTATACGACCAGCACTACTGGGCCCAGCGCATCCACGGCATCGGCATCGGAGTCGCCCATGCGCCCGGCACGCCGACTGCCGTCTCGCTGACGAGCGCTCTCGAGTGTGCCCTCAAGCCCGAGATGGGGGCCCGCGCCCGATCCGTCGCCGCCGGAGTCCGCGACGACGGCGCACAGATCGCCGCACAGCACCTGATCGCCCTCGCCGAAGAAGCTCGAAGCTGAGCCGAGAAGGGGGTGAGCCGAGCAGGGGAGTGTCCCTGACTCCCTGGAAATCTGCTGGAGGGGGGAGGCCACCTCCCCTTCTGGGCGGTGACGCGCATCGTAGAAACAGGAACGCGGCTCGGCATATCCCGCCACCTCCGGCGCGGAGTCTGCGGACACCCGCGATCGCACTCGACTCCACAGCTTCGCCTTCGCGAGGATGATCCCCGTGAAATCCAACATGTGGGAAGAGATCGGTTCGATCCCATAGAAGTGGGCGTCGGAATTAGGTCCCAGACCAGGAAGAAAAGTCTTTTTTCACAGGTACTTACGATCGAATTGCGTGCGTGTCACCTATTTGCCCCGCATTGGTGGAGGGCGGTGGCAGGCGGCTGGCGCCCACGATCTGGGTGCTCAGACGGATTCGGCGCGGCGCCGTCGCCTTGACGAGCACGAGGTCGCCCCGGCGCAGGAAACCCGACAGAAACTGCGCCGCCTGCCTCGGGCTGGCAAACGCCTGAATGCTCGTGTCACCGTCGTCCGTTCGAGCTCGAAGCCCATGGCGCGCGTGTCGTCCAACCAGGCACACCTGATCGGCGACTTCCCGGCCCTGCCGCGCCAGGCGGGCATAGAGCCGGCGCGGCTTGAGTGGGGAATCGGAGAACTGGCCGAGGATCAGTATCTTGCGACGCGCATGGGCGTGCTCGAGGAAGGCGAGCGCGCTCGGATAGGACCAGACCGGCGCCTTCCAGTCGTCGCAGATCCAGTCGGCTCCGTTGTCCGTGCGCAGGCGGCTCATCCTCCCGGGCTCGGGCCGACAAGCCGCCAGAGCGGTCGCAATTTCCTCCATGGGAACCCCGAGTGCCCGCCCGACGGCAATGGCGGCGAGGACTGGAAAGACCCACTGCGCCCCGTAGAGCTGCGTCACAATCTCGACTCCGCTCTCACGGCCGCGGGCGACGAATGAGAGCGGATCCGGCCACGCCGAGCGCACTTCCTCGGCTCTCAGGTCGGCGTCCGGATGCTCCCCTGCCAGAATCGTCCGAGACGGAGCGAGTGTACGCAAAGCCGAGACCCGCGCATCATCGGCATTGAGAACGGCCAGACCTTGCGATGTCAGTCGTTCGACCAACTTGCATTTTTCTTGCGCAATGGCGTCCAGCGAGCGGAACGTCGCGTAGTGCTCCATCCCGATGTTCGTAATGACGGCGATATCGGGACGAAAGGCATAGAGCAACTCGTCCAGCGTCCCGGGTCCGAAGGCGCCCAGCTCCAGAATCCGATAGCGAAGTCCCGATTGGTGCCACAGCATCGCACGCAGCAGCATTCGGCCTCGATTCCTCGATCCTGGGCTGGCGACTCCCGGCCATCGGGTCGCCAGGACCGCATGGATGAGGTTCTTCGTTGTGGTCTTGCCGGATGAGCCGGTGACGCCGATGTTGACGATCTCCGAGTGCCACCGACGCGATACCCGCGCGACGGGAAGAAGGACGGCTTTGGCCGTGAACTCGACGAGCCGGCGGCCCCGAGCGGAGGTGGGGCTGCACCGCCACATGGTCCGCAGCAGGCGGAGGTAGGTCATCGTCGGTCACCTGTCAGGACCTGGTAGAGCCGATAGACGGCTTTCGGCATGTGCATGAAGCGGCATGGGCGGAGGCGAAGGCCGTCCGATGTGTCGAAATCGAGGGGATCCGAACGCTTTTCCCGGGACCGGCACAGACGGGTCACAGGATAAACCGTGCCGTTCAAATTCAGTCGCAGTTCCTCGAACGCCCGCAAGCGGCGAAAGAGTTCCTCGCCGCTCAACTCCGACGGCCGGTCGACGACGATGATCTTCTCGAAGGCCGCCCGATTGAAGTATTGAGGGGTCTCGGCCTGACTTTCCCCCGCGTATCCGCCCATCACGAGATCGAAGATCTCGGGCAGTCGCTCGGCTGCCCGAACGGCCTTTTCGAAATCAAGCCGGCGCGGTGTCGCTCCCTCCCGGACCGGCAGGGAGTCCTGGAGGAGAACGGGGCCGGCGTCGATGGACCGGGCCATGTAGTGGAACGCGTACCCGCTGCGTTGTTCGCCTTTATAGAGGGACCAGCAGGTCGCTCTCAGCCCACGGTATTGAGGCAGGCTGCCGTTGTGGAAGTTGACGGGCCTCCCGAGCAACGCCAACAGTTCGGGGCCGAAAATGGCCAGCGATAGAAAACAGAGGGACCAGTCGGCTCCGGACTCGCGAATCCTGGCGAGAGAACGTGCTTCGTTGACCGTCGAACGGGGGACCCGCAGAATCGGCACCCCGAACTGCTTCGAGAGACGAGCGAATCGAGGGACCTGAACGGGCAGTCGGGGTGCGGTGTCGGGTTCGAAGATCCGCCAGGTCTTCCAGGCGGCCCAGACCTGAAGGTCGTGGGCGAGTTCGCCAAAACGGCGCGGAACGCCCGTGTCGCAGAGAAGCGCCACGGGGACGGACTTCTGGTGGGCGACTTCGAGAGCCGCCTTGACGAGCCATCGACTGGGCAAGGAGTTGGAGTCCCCGAAAATGATCAGCCTGTGCTGTGTCTCCCTGCCTGTCGAATCGGTGGGATCGCGCGTCACATCCCCTTCCACCGAAAGCACTTCCCTCCACGTTGAACCAACGACAGAAGCGCAGTCTACCGAAGATCGCGATCCATTGACAGGTCTACGGTTCGCAGGGTGCCGGAGACTGGGACTGCGTGCTTATCGCCAGCCGTCGGATAAGGGCCCATGGAGAGTCCGACAGGCTCCATCGTTCTCGACAGAGCCACCCCTAGAAGGTAAGCTCCGCGGGAGATAGCGGAGCATACGATGATCAGTCCCCGAGCTTCCCTCCAGATCATTAAGACCGTCCACACGATCGCCTGGGCCTTCTTCGCCGGCTGCATCGTCGCCATCCCCTTCTGCGCCTGGCGCGGCGAGCTCGGCACAGCGGTCATCCTGATCGCGATCGTCTCGGTTGAGGTTCTCATCATCCTGGTCAACCACTGGCGGTGCCCCTTGACCAACGTCGCGGCGCGCTACACGAAAGACCGACGGGACAACTTCGACATCTATCTCCCCCTGTGGCTGGCCCGGTACAACAAACAGATCTTCGGTAGTATCTTCGTGGCGAGCTGTCTCTACACGTTGGCAAAGTGGCAAGGCTGGCTGTGAGTCTGGTCAAATAGGTGACACGCACGTAATTGGATCGTAAGTGCCTGCGAATAAAGAATTCCGAGACCGGTCTGGCACCTAATTCGATGTGAGGATCGCGAAGCCGGGACGACGTCCAGGGCATCCTCTCAGAGGAATCACCGGCGAAGGAGCGCGGGCGGCACCGTCACATCTCGCGGCGGCGACGCGGCTCGACGGCTTCTCGAATTCGGCAATGGGTTCCGAGCCAGGCGGACAAGTGGCGGTTCGTTGCGATTTGCGGGCCGGACGCGAGTGTGTTACGTCTTCTCCGTATCCTGAGGTTTTTGAACATGATTCCCCGAGTAACGCACTGGGCCCACACGCGCTTCGGAAGCCACTTCTTGCGGGAGAAGACCGTCCTTCGCCCGACCTGGAAGTTCCTTCTGGTTCTGCTGGTCGCGCTGGCGCTCTTCTTGGGTCTCACCGGCGGATACTGGATGCGGGTGGCGGCGCGGAGCCTGGTCCACGTTGGGCCCGTGGAGAAAACGGATGCGCTGGTGGTGGACCCGCTCGAGACGCACTACGTCCTGTTCGAGAGAGCCGGCCGGATGATGCGCCATGGCTTGGCCCGACGGATCATCACGCCCGTGGTGGCTCCCCGCGAGGACCTGTTGAATCCCGGCGGGTCGGTCCCCATCGGCATCGTCCAGTTGATGTGCAGGGCGGCGAGGATCGAGAATCCCGAGATCATCGCTATCCGGGAACGGGAGCCGATTACGCTGACCGCCGCACTCCAGATTCGGGATTACCTCGTCGCCGAAGGCATCGGTTCGGTCACCATCGTGACCCATTGCTTCCGTAGCCAAAGGACCTGGCTGGCCTACCGTAAAGTCATGGAGGAAAAGGGCATCACCGTCTACTGCGAGCCGGTGTGCGGTCCGGATATGGTGGAGACCTGGCACCGCAGTCTGCACGGGTTCCAGGAAGTCTCGGAGGAGTGGGTCAAGTACTGGTACTACCGGCTGGTCGTCTTGTAGGGCTGACCACCAGCTCGTATCGGTGGTCCAACCGCAGACTGTCCCACTGAACCAGGACGGTCCCCGAATAACCAGCGCTGGACTTCGTAGCCGCCAGGGGGAGCAGGAGCCACGCCAACGCCGCCAGGTCGGTCGCCATCCACGTCTGCGGAATTCGAGTCGACGAACCCGAACAAGGTCACCCTCCGACCACGGAAGCATCTGGCCAAGTGATTTACCTTGCGCTTCTACATATGACTTGCTATATGTAGAAGCACGAGGTGTGGGATGCAGACTGCGAAATCCGACCTTCCCCAAGGCACCCTGGACATGCTGATTCTCCAGGTCGTGGCCCTGGAACCGATCCACGGCTATGCGATCGCCCAGCGAATCCGGCAGATCTCGCGTGAGGTCCTGCAGGTGCAGCAGGGCTCCCTGTACCCTGCCCTTCACCGGCTCGAAAACCGGGGCTTCCTGGACGCTGAATGGAAGAAGACGGAGAGCGGGCGGGAAGCCAAGTTCTATCAACTGACGAAGCGAGGCCGCCTGCAACTCGAGGCCGAGACCAAAAGCTGGGCCCGTTTGTCGGAGGCCATTGGCCTGATCCTGCAGAAAGCCGAAGGCGGGGCACGATGAGGTGGTGGCGGCGCCTGCGCAGGCGCACCGAACTGGAAGACCGGCTGGATGCCGAATTGCGCTTCCATTTCGACTGCCTGGTGGAAGAAGTGGTGCAGCAGGGCCTTTCCGTCTCAGAAGCTCGGCGTCGGGCGCGGCTGGAGTTCGGCGGCCTCGAGCAGGTCAAGGAGGAATGCCGCGACGCCCGCGGCACGCTCTGGGTGGAGTTTCTTTGGCAGGATATCCGGCTTGCGTTTCGGATGCTGCGCAAGGATCCGGGATTTGCCCTCGCCGCTGTCGGTACGCTCGCCCTCGGGATCGGCGCCAATACCGCGATTTTCAGTGCCGTCTATGCCACCCTGCTCAGACCCCTGCCGTTCAGCAGGCCCGCGCAGTTGGTCACCGTGTCCATCGACGATCCGAATGGCCAAGCGCGGTTTCAGGACCTCCCGCTTACGGCCTGGGTCTTCGAGGAGTTCCGCCGCTCCAACTCATCATTTGCGGGAATGGCGGCCCTCAAGGGTACGGAGTTCAACCTCACCGGCAGCGGTGAGCCGGAGCGTCTCTACGGAGTGCGGGTGTCGGCCAACTACTTCGATCTGCTCGGCATGCCCCCGGCCCTCGGGCGAGCTTTCCTGGCGGAGGAGGACACGCCGGGAAGGGACGGCGTGGCGGTGATCAGCCACAGTCTGTGGATGCGCCGGTTCGGCGGCGACCCAACCGTGCTGAACCACCCCGTGCAGCTGAACGGCCAGAGCGTCCTGGTGGTAGGCATCCTGCCGGCAGGGTTTCTGGCGCCGACCGGAGGGCAACTTCACCCTCTTATGGTCTTTGGTCCGCAGATCGATGTCTGGAAGCCCATCGCTTTCAGCCAGGAAGAGCTCCAGTCTTACCAGAACTTTCAGTTCGCCGCGGTGGCCCGCCTGCGGACCGGGGTCTCGATCCGTCAGGCGCAAGACGAACTGAGCACCCTGATCAGCAATGCCTCCCGGCGTTTTGGAGGAGATGGGAATATCGGCGTCCGGATCCGTCCCCTGAGCGACGTCTTCTCCGCGGAGGTACGTCAGGGACTGGTGGTTCTGCTCGCCTCCGTGGCTTTACTCCTGCTGATCGGTTGTGTGAATCTGGCCAATCTGCTGCTCGCGCGCACGAACAGCCGTAGCCGGGAGTTTGCGACGCGCGCCGCCCTCGGCGCTCCGAGGTCTCGCCTCGTTGGCCAGATCCTGACGGAGAGCCTGGTAGTCTCCCTCCTGGGAGGGATCGCCGGGCTGTTCGTTGCGTGGTGGACAGCCCGCTTGCTGATGTCGCTGGCACCGGCTCATCTGACGGCTCTTCAGACAGCGCCCCTCAATGCCCGTGTCCTGCTGTTCACCTTGGTGACATGCCTGGCGACGGCCGCCGTCACGGGAATGGTCCCGGCGATCGACGCCGCCCGCCGAACTCTGCCGGAGCGGACGGCAGGTCTGCCCTTGCGATCCGGTCGCCCGCGGAGAGTCCTGGTGGCGGCTGAAGTTGCACTTTGCACCGGACTGCTGGCGACGGCGGGACTGCTGCTCCACAGTTTCGTGAACGTGATGGGCGTGGACAGGGGCTTCACAGTGGAGAGGATTCTCGCGGTCGACTTTCAACTTCCGCAGCGGAAGTACGCACCGGCCCGGGCTGCGGTCTTCTACGATCAACTTCTGGAGAGGATCCGCGCGCTTCCAGGCGTGATCGCCGCGGGCGCCACGACCGCGCCTCCCCTTCTGCCGCAGGCCTACAACAACTCTGTACAGCCGGAAGCCGACACGGGGACGACCATCCAGGGGCAGATGGCCGTGTGCAACGACATCACGCCGGGGTATTTCGAAACGATGGGGATCGCCTTGCTGGGAGGCCGTTTCTTCGGCGAGTCCGAGCCCCCGCAGACGGTCGTCGTGAGCGCGACGCTGGCCGGCAAGCTCTGGCCCAGCGAGCCGATCTCCCACGCTGTCGGGAAGCACCTCCGGATGGGCGGAAGGGAGGATGTCCTCTACACGGTCGTCGGTGCTGTCGGCGATGTGCATGCTCTGGCGTTGGATCTCGCCCCGCAACCCATGCTCTATCTGCCCCACGCGCAGGAGCCCACGCCCGGCATGAGCGTGGTCTTGCGCTCGGCCGTCGATCCCAGAAACCTTGGATCCGCCATTCGCGCTGTCGTGCGCGGACTCGACCCGGCGCTGCCCGTGGCCGGCATGCGTACGATGAGGGAAATCGTCTCTACCTCGGTCGCCCAGAGGCGTTTCGAGTTAGTTCTGGTCATGCTTTTCGCCATCCTGGCGGTGCTGCTGGCCGTTGTGGGGATCTATGCGGTGACGGCATACGCGGTCGCACGACAGACTCAGGAAATCGGCCTGCGAATGGCGTTGGGCGCCCAATCTTCCACAGTATTGCGATCCGTGCTGCTCCAGGGATTGCGGCCGGTCCTTGCTGGACTGGCCATGGGAATGGTGGCCGCGAGACTGGGAGCACTGGTGATTCGCGGCTTTCTCTTCGGCATCAGCCCACTCGATCCGGCGACTTTGGGCGGGGTGGCAGTCGTTCTGCTGATTGCCGGCGGACTGGCCTGTTACGTTCCCGCCCGGCGGGCATCACGCCTCGATCCAGTCACCGCGCTGCGTCTGGAGTGAGGACGCGAGGCGGCGCCTTGCCGCGTGTCCGATTCGGGACACACCGAGCGTAGCCGGGGCGGAGATCACGCCTCGGCATTCCACAACAACCTGCCTCGGCCCACACCCGGCGACCGGTCGAGGCACTCGGCAAATGGTCTTCCGAATCGGCCTTTCCTCTGGGCCTTGGCATCGGCCTGGGGCTCTCCATCATTCCGGTCAAGATGGTCCTGGGCAAGGAGTTCGGCGAGTTCCAGCTGGTGCTCCTGAAAAGAGATGCGGCTCGAGCGATGCGTCAGGAATCAGACCCGCCGATACAGCACCAAGATGTGTAGCACGCTCCAATCGGCAGCATAGATTAACGCCGGAATCCGTGCCACGGACGTAACTCGATGGCAAGTTAACGCCAAGGAAGAGTTCTGATGCCGATCTGGCACCTATCTCGAAGGTAGGGTCTCGGGACGAATGGGGCCGCCGAGACCGGTGCTGCCACATGATTGGCAGTGCATGCAGAACGCTGGCGATTCCTCCTCGGGTTCCATCTCTCCTGGTTCAGCACGAGGCTTCGCGTCACGCGGGACAGAGCAACCATCGTGTGGCGGGCTCTGGTCCGGCGGCGGTGGATCGGGAGCATGGGAGGAGTGCCGCCGGACCGGCCCCTCGATGCAGCCTCACCCCGCCCAGAATCGACAATCGGTGCCAGACCTGGCATAGAAGTCTTTGTTCACGGGCACTTACGATCGAATTGCGTGCGTGTCACCTATTTCTTTGGAGGCTTGGCCTTTGTTGGCTTTTGTGTTAACCTCTCGAGCAAAGTTTCCAAGGAGCTCATCCCTGACGACGCGGAGCGGGACGGCTGAGGTGTCGCCGGTGCCTCGAACCGGTTCGATCTGCGTCTGGGACTCGTTATGGCACTGACGGATGGATCGCAACTCGGGCCCTACAAGATCGAAGAACCCATCGGCGCAGGCGGGATGGGGGAAGTCTACCAGGCGCTGGACACCCGGCTCAACCGCAGGGTGGCGCTCAAGGTCCTCCCCGAAGCCTTCGCCTCCGATCCACAGCGTATGGCCCGTTTCGAGCGCGAGGCGCAGGTGCTCGCCGCGCTCAGTCATCACCACATTGCCGCCATCTACGGCCTCGAAGAAGGTGAGCCCTCCCCGGCTCTGGTCATGGAACTGGTCGAGGGCGAGACGCTGGCCGAACGGATCGCACGAGGCCCCCTGCCGATCGAGGAGGCCCTGCCCATTGCGGGGCAGATCGCCGAAGCCCTCGAGTACGCCCACGACCGCGGCGTCATCCATCGCGATCTGAAGCCCGCCAACGTCAAGCTCACGCCGCCTTCGGCGGACCACCCCGAGGGCACGGTCAAGGTTCTGGACTTCGGCCTGGCCAAGGCGATGGGACCGGAGGAGGTCTCGCGCGACATTTCCAGCTCGCCCACCCTGAGCGCCGCCATGACCCAGGCCGGATTCATCATCGGTACGGCGTCCTACATGGCCCCCGAACAGGCGAGGGCCAAGCCGGTGGATCGCCGAGCGGACATCTGGGCCTTCGGTGTCGTCCTTTGGGAAATGCTGACCGGGCGAAAGCTTTTCGACGGCGAGACGGTTTCGGATACCCTGGCGGCGATCCTGACGCGAAAACCCGATTTCTCCGAGCTCCCCTCATCGACTCCGCAACGGATACGAGAACTCCTCGGGCGCTGCCTCGAGCGCGATCCGCGGGTCCGGCTGCGCGACATCGGCGAGGCTCGCATCGCGATCGAGGCGGCGACTTCCGGCGGGGACGACGCGAGTCTTCGGCCGGTGGCGGGGAACCGTGTCGGCATCCCGCTGGCGATCTTCATCATTTCTCTGGTCGGCGCAGTCGCTGTCAGCGGATTTCTCGCCTGGCAGTGGTCGCGGCAATCTGGCGTGCCCGTCACGACGGCTCCGAAAGTCACGGAGTTCTCGATCTGGGTCGATCATTTGTATGCGGGCTGGCCGACTGCATTCGAACTGTCGGAGGATGGCCGTCGGATCGCCTGGGAGACGGAGTCCGGCGAGAAGGGCCGCACTCTCTGGGTGCGCGATCTCGATGACCGAAAGCCGCGCGAGGTGACGAGTGACCACGAAATGGGCATCTTCTTCTGGTCGCCTGACGGCTCCGAGTTGGCCGTCGACATCGGAGGCAGGATGTGGCGGATCCCGGCCGCAGGAGGCGAACGTCAGCTCATCTGCGATCTCCCCGAGCTCGAGAAGGTTCCCGCACGCTATATCCTTGCCGGAGCCTGGCTGCCCGACGACACCGTGCTCTTTGCAGCCTGGCGCGGCGGGATTTACCGGGTGCCGGCGCGTGGCGGCGACCCGGAACTGTACGTGCCGATCGATCCCAAGGTCGATGTCGATTTTCACCGGATCTCGGTGCTGCCCGACGGGAAATCACTGCTGCTCGACGTTCACCATCAGTCCGAAGTCCGTAGTCAACGGGTCGTCGCCGCATTCGAGCTCTTCCGCGATGGCAAGCGCACCCCGGCTCAGGGAACGCAGGAACTCAGCGACATGGTCCCCCTGGGCTACACCGGTGCGACCCTCGCGGTGGCGAATTCGGAGGGCGACGCTGTCCCGCTGTGGGGTGTGCCGTTCGATCCGGCAACATGCGCGGTCGTCGGCAAGAAGTTCATCTTGATTCCGCGGATGAGCGGCGCAAGCGTAGCCCGTGACGGCACCCTCGCCTATGTCTCGCCTCAGGAGCGTCCCGGCGTGGTCACTCGAATCAATCGATCGGGGACCGAGATCGCGCCCGTCGGCAGCCCGCATCCGCAGCTCGTGGGGGCGGCGATGTCGCCCGACGGCTCGCGCCTCGCGCTCGTGGTCGGAGACAGCGAACTGTGGGTGGAAGATCTTTCGCGGGGCACATTCAGCCGACTCGATCAGGCGGGACGCATCCTCGGCCCTCAATGGTCGCGCGACGGGCGCACGATCTACTACTCGGCCGAGTCCGACGCGCCGGAAATCCGGCTCATTCGCGCGGATCCGGGAGCTCAGCCGGAGACGGTCCTGGGCGGTTCTGACGCCGCCGAGGAGTCGGCCTATCTGGCTCCCGACGGCAACGGTTTGTTGATACGCAAGGAATCCTTCCAGCTCTCGGAGGAGCAGGGCCTCTACTGGGCTCCCTTCGAGTCCGATGGGAAGCTCGGCGAACGTCGACTGCTGCTCAGGGGACCCAGCGTCTTCGGGCGACTCGCACCGGGCAGCCGGATGCTGGCCTACAGCAGGATCGTGGGCGATCAGCGACAGGCTTTCCTGACCACGTTTCCCGCGCTCGACCAGACGATCCAGCTCTCTTCCGCCGAGGGAGGACTGCCCCAGTGGGATCCCGAAGGCAAATCGGTCTACTATCTGTCCGAGGGCACGATGGTGCAGGTGGATGTAGATCTCGACAACGCCGGCCGCCTGACCGCCACCCGAGAGCGGAGACTTTTCGACCTCCAGAAGAGTGGACTCAGCCGCGGGAGCTGGAGCGTCGCTCCCGACGGAAGGGGGTTTCTTTTCATCAAGCCGCTGGCCGGTGGCGACCGATCGGAGATCGTGGTGGCCCGCAATGGCATGCAGCGGGCGGAGGCCTCGAGTCGATGATCGGCACGCGTGTCTGTCCAAGATGCTTGCGCCTGGATCGATTCCGTCCGCACGCAGGATGCGGTTTGCGTGCCGTAAAGGTCATCGACTCCCTCGGTGTAACGACCGAGTACGTTCGCTGCCCTGACCCGACCTCCAACCTCGTCGTGAAGATCATTCGGACGGCTGTTTACTGATCTCGCTCGAGCCAAGGGTTCCGGCCGCCCGCGACCACCTTTGACTCGCCCGTTTCATGTTCGTTCCGGTGGAATTGGAGTCATGGCGTATTTCCCGCGCAGCGTCACGATCCACGTGGGTGACACCGTCCACTGGGTTCAAAATTCCAACGAGATCCACACCGTGACGCACACGGTCCAGGTGGGTTTCGGCGAAACGGTCACCGCCAGCTACGGAGACACGGAGATCGACCTCATGCAGTTCTTTCCCAACAAACTCAGGGTTCGCCCTGGAGATACCGTGAACTTCGAGATGTCGGCGAACAACCTGGCACCTCACACGGTCACCTTCTTGAATGGGGAGGAAGAGCCGCCTCTGGCCGTTTTTGAAGACGGCTTCCTGTATCTCAACAGCGACGTGTTCTTCCCAGCGGGCGGCGCCGTCCTGACCCGGAGCGGCACCTTCAATTCCGGACTGCTCCTTCCCATTCCCGGCACGACCTACACGCTGGAGATGGGCGACATGAAGCCGGGACTTCAGCACTTCCTCTGCCTGCTCCACGACAGCAGCGGCATGACGGGCAAACTGATGATTCTCCCCTGAGGCCGATCCTCCGCCGACGACGGAGGTGTCCTTCTTCAACGCGCCTTTCACGTCGTGGCCTCACCACCTCCATCCAGTCGGAGACCGGCGCATCAAAACCCGCGTCTCAGCTGAAGTTGAGACGCGGGATCTTCCTGTCCGCCTCGATTGCAGAATCAGGAGCGGACAAACGGGTTTTCGAACACGGCGGACGGGCCCAGGGCAGCCTCGATCTCCAGCAGTCGGTTGTACTTGGCGATCCGTTCGCTCCGGCAGGCCGAGCCCGTCTTGATCTGGCCGCCACCCATGGCCACGGCAAAGTCGGCCATGAAGGTATCCTCCGTTTCTCCGCTGCGATGGGAGATCACGAAACCCCATCCCGCCTTTCTACAGAGGTCAATGGCCTGAATCGTCTCGGTCACCGTGCCGATCTGGTTGAGCTTGATCAGGACCGCATTGGTGGACTTCTCCTGGATCCCTCGGCGAATGAAGCGGGTGTTCGTGACATAGAGATCGTCTCCGACAATCTGGATCTTCCCGCCGAGAGAGGAGGTATGTGCCCGAAAGCCGTCCCAATCGTTCTCCGCCAACCCATCCTCGATGGACACGATCGGATACTTGGCGACCCAGTCGGCGTAGAGCCGGGTCATCTCCTCGCTCGACTTCTTCCCCTGGCCCGACTTGGTCAATGCGTAGACGCCGGCTGCGAAGAAGGAACTTGCGGCGGGATCGAGGGCAATCGCAATGTCGGCGCCCGGAACGAAGCCCGCGGCCTCGATGGCCTGCACGATGACGTCGCAGGCTTCCTCGTTGCTCTTGAGATTGGGTGCAAATCCGCCCTCGTCACCCACGCTTGTGGCATAGCCCTTACCGGCCAGGATCTTCTTGAGAACATGAAACGTCTCGGCCCCATACCGAAGGGCCTCGGCGAAACTGGGAGCTCCGACCGGCATGACCATGAATTCCTGGAAGTCGACGCTGTTGTCGGCGTGTTTTCCTCCGTTGAGGATGTTCATCATCGGAACCGGGAGCCGGACCGCGCCGGGGCCGCCCAGATAGGCGTACAGCGGCAGCTGCGCCGAGGAGGCTGCGGCTCGGGCGACGGCCATGGAAACGCCCAGAATGGCATTGGCGCCCAGCCTGCCCTTATTGGGGGTGCCGTCCAGTTCGATCATCAACCGATCGATCTCGGCCTGGGAGGCCGGCTGCATCCCCACGAGTTCGGGGGCGATGAGCTCGTTGACATTGCCTACCGCCTTGAGGACACCCTTGCCGCCATAGCGCTTTCTGTCACCATCGCGCAGTTCGACCGCCTCGTTTTCTCCTGTCGAGGCTCCGGACGGCACGGATGCCGACGCCTCGGTACCGTCACCCAACCGACAAAAGACGCGCACCGAAGGATTGCCCCTGGAATCCAGGATTTCCATGGCTTTCAGACTCGTGATCGTGATCGTCATCTTGGCACTCTCCTTTGGGTTCAACTATTGTGACTCGATTTTCTTCGGCTGCAGAAACGGCGAATCCAGACTGCGGAACTGCGTCGCCGGACTACGGAGAGAGCGAGTGAGCGGGTGGAATTGGCGGATGCACAACGGTGCTCGGGCGACACCAGAAATCGCATCTTCGGCGATGCCCGTTCCCGCTGAGAGAAGCCCACCCTGTGGCGAGCAGGTGTTCCACGCCGACAACTCCACCTCCGCACCAACTTCCGTGGTAGGAGTCATCAGCCGAGAGGCGGTTGATACGGGGGACTCCATCCCCTGAGACTTGTAGTCTACGTATTCGCACCCGGGAGGGCAAGCGACAGCCGGCCCGATTCCGACTTCTCGCGCCATGTTGACTTTTTCGGAAAGACTCCTAGGATCAAAGTTGGCAAGATCGTCAGGAACTGCACCGAATGGACGGACTGCGGGCGTCGGGTGACCAGCCGACTGAAAGTGGGTGTTGCGATGCGAGCGACCTGTCACGGGGCCCTGAAAACCGTGGTCTGTGCGACCACCTTCCAGATTCTCTTGTTGCTCGCACCCTGGGGCCTCGTGGCGGCGCCCGCCGCGGGGTCGATCGCTTCCGGGGAATCGAACGAAGAGGACCGTCGGGCAGCTTCCTTGCTCCATTCCTCGGGAGTGGGTTTCCCATGGATGAATCTGCGTGATGAAATCCGACTCTCGGCGACTCCGACGGGCGGTTCGGAGACTCTCGAACAGAAGCCTTCCGGCCTGACTTCGAAGCGGATGGTCTTCGGTGACTTCGATGGGGATGGGCTCACGGATCTGATCCTCCTCGGAGAAGGCGACGGCGGTCCACTCGCGCGCGTCCACCACGGCAAGCCTTCCCAGACAAGTTGGAGCGCGGCGGCGGCAGCTCGCCTGCCGGAGCCCGGGGGCACGCTGACACCGTTCGAGACCGCCTACACCGAGCGCCGCCTGGCTGTCGGGCCGGAACTCTCGGCCGTCGGAGACTTCGACGGGGACGGCGTCGACGATCTGGTCTACGCTTCTCGAAGCGCTCCGTTCCTCTACCTGCACAGAGGATCCCCGGCCGGACTGGGCACCTCGGGACAGCGCTTCGAGTTGCCCGGACCTCCGGTTCTGATATTGGCCGGAGAGTTCAACCGCCAGGACGGACGGAGCGATCTGGCACTCACGATCCAGGACCGTCCGGGCACCGTGTTCCTGTTCCAGTCGGAACTGGGAGGACTCGAAGGGCCGGCGGCGGAGGTGACGGTCGACGGTAAAATCTTTGGCCTGCGATTGGCCGATCTCGATGACTACTTCCCCATCGATCTCCTGATCGTCTCCGATCAGGGGCTGTGGGTGCTGCGTGGTTCCGGGAGCCCGCTCTCGCCGGAACGACCCTTCGTCGGCGCCGATCGGTTACCCTGCGATGGCAGGATCGTAGCCGCCGAAGTCGGCGATTTCATCTGGGACCGACTGCACAGAAACGACGTAGCCGTCGTCTTGGCTCCGGGGCTCGTCCGCTTCGTAGAATTCGACCTCCCCGGAAGAGGGGTAGCACCTTCAAGACTGGCCCCGGATCAGTTCTCAGCCCAGTGGACCGTGCGCAAGTCCGTCGGTCTGGCGAGGTTCGTGAACGAGAACAGCCGTGGCCGCGTCCATCTCACCAAGGGCCGTCTCTCGACCGTCCCGCTGGACGAATTGGTCGTCTGGGAGGAGGACGTACCCGACGTTCAACTGCTGTTCGGCGATCCGTCGCGTTGGCGGGAACGCCAGCCCGCTGCGAATCTCCCCTCCGAGGCCGCTCTCAATCTGCCCCTGACCATTCCCATGGACGATCCCGGCGTCTCGGTCGCGGCGTTGCGTCTGAACGACGATGCGCAGGATGACCTTGCCGTGCTTCACCGTGACTCCGGCGTCATTTCCATGTCCGTCTCCACGGCAGCGACGACGTTTCTGGTGAACAGCGGCGGTTCGGCAGGTGACGACGATCCCTCGGACGGTGTCTGCGACACGGACAAGGACGCGCCGGGACTCGTCTGCACGCTGAACGCCGCCATCGAGCAGGCCAATGCCTCTCCGGGAATGGATACGATCCATTTCTCCGTCAGCACCGTGGACATCGGAGACGGCGTGTCACGGGCCACCGATCCTCTCGTGATCGACGGCTCGGGCGGAGGCGCGGGAGGCCGCGTGGAATTGACCCGGAGCGCGGCGGGGGGCGGAGGCCCCTGGATCGAAGGCGGCGGGTCGGTAATCCGTGGCCTGGTCATCAACGGCGCGGTCGATCAGGCGAGTCCGCCTTACTATTCGGGGAATTCCGGCATCTCACTCGATGAGAATGGGGGCAATCGGGTCGAAAACAACTATATCGGCCTCAACGCGGCCGGGGCTCAGGCCAAGGCCAACTTCAACGGAATCAGCATTCATGACTCGTCCGGAAACACGGTGGGCGGAGACCTCTCTTCCCAACGCAACGTCATCTCCGGAAATGCCGCACTCGGCATGGAGATCATCGGAGGGGGCGCCCGGGACAACATCGTCAAGGGTAACCTGATCGGGACGGATGCCCTCGGCTCACAGGCCGTGGGAAACGCCGGAGTGGGCCTGGCCGTCACCTATACGTCGAGCGGTTACCCGGATCCCGACTACTCCGACCGACCGGCCAACAACGTCATCGAAAACAACGTCATCTCGGCAACCCTCCTGCTGGATCCGCTACTCGATCCGACCGGGAGTACGGGCATGGGCGTCTACCTCGCCTCCGACGGCACGCTGTTCGAGAACAACAAGGTCGGCACGGCGCTCGACGGCACGTCGGCCCTGGGAAACGCAGGACTCGGCGTAGCGGTGGGTGATGGATCGGGCAACGGAATCATCGAAAACGTGATCGCCTTCAACGGGAAAGACGGCATCACCGTGGTGGAGTACCAGGAGGGTGAGGACCGTTTCAACGTCGGGCACGCGCGCATCAGCCGGAACTCCATCCATTCCAACGACGGCCTGGGGATCAATCTGACGGCACTGACCGCCTCCGACGGGCCCACGCCCAACGACCCGCTGGACGCCGATTCGGGCCCCAACGACTATCTCAACTACCCGGTCGTGACCCTCAATGACGACAAGACCGAAATCACGCTGGCCTACGACGGCCTTCCCTCGACGGAGTTCACCTTCGAGTTCTTTCGCAACGCCTCCTGCGATGCCTCGGGATACGGCGAAGGCGAGACCTTTCTTGCCCAACAAAGCTGGTTCGGCTTCAACTACGACATCAAGGGCACGACGAACTCGAACGGACACTTCGAACAGACGCTTGCCCTGGCCGGCATCGCCGACGGCATCATCACCGCCACGGCGACCGATCCCTACGGAAACACCTCGGAGTTCTCCGCGTGCCCCCAGCCCGAGGGCGGCATCCGATTGAGCCCTGAACTCGTTCTGGGAATGAGCCTGTGCGGCTCCCAGGAGCGGGAGATCCGGGTGACCGATCTGGCCACAGGAAAGGAGATCTCCGGAGACGCCAACATCCGCTACGAGTGGGTCAAGCTCGACGGCAGCGGCCTTCCGGACGATCTGATCTTCGACGGCCTGAACGAGCTGAAGAAGAAGTACCAGGATCTCGTCGGGGACATTGCGCAAATCGATGTGCGCAAGTCGAAGACCTCGACGCAAAGCAAGGCCTACGTCAAGTTCAACAGTTCCGGCATCAACGTGCTGCGGGCGGTGCGGGAGAATTCTCCGTCCGACATCGAACGCTCCAACTACACCCTCTTGATCGGAGGCATGGAGATTCTCCAGGCCGACACCCTCGAGATCGCGCCGCTGGCCTTGACCAGTCCGGTGAGCAATACGATTTCGGAATTCCTCACCCATCGTCTCGGGAAGGAGTTCCCGCTCGACGCGCCCATGATCCTGATGCCGCCATCGACGAATCAGTGCAGCTGGGTCGGCTCACTCGGCCAGAACGGAACCGTTCAGGTGAAGAGTCTCACCTTCCGTCTCTTCGGGGAGGATGTCGCTACCGTCGACCTCATGGACGCGTTCTCGGCCCTCGGCTGGATTCCGTCGGCCCACCCGCTCGCCTGGCTTGCCCGTGTCATTTCGATCGGGGCGCCCGTGGCCGTCTCCGAGTTGCTCACCTACGAGTCGGCCCTCGTCAAATCGGGCCAAAGCGATCCGTTCATCACGCTGGGTTCGAGCGTGCCCCCGTACCTCGACGGTTCGGTCCAGTCCCGAGCTTCGGGAATCAGTGCCGTCCAGGCCACGTTCGACATGACGAACTACTGTCTTGGAAAAGCCACGGACGTCATGCTCGTACTCGTGATCCCGGACCTCGAGGCGATCGAGATCCGCGCCGAGACGGGACAATTCGAAGATCCTCTGGCCGTCGGGTTGAACGAGGAACGCCAGGCCGAGACGGTCGGGATGTTCGATTTCCTGGCCGGGGCCGCCCAGCCCTTCCGGATCCCCTTCGACAAGCTCGGCATCACGAATTCGACGGTCGTCAACAAGCTCGTCGCGAACCTGATACCGGGTGCGGAGATCACTCCTTCCGGGGTCTCCAAGACCATCACCCTGCCCGCGAACGCGACGCGACCTTCGGGCCTTTACCGGGACGGCGAAGGCTACTTCGAGATGCGCTTCTCCTGGATACCCGAATCCGGGCGAAGTGACCATCGATGCCTTACGTCTGCAGACCGGCCTGCCCGGCTTCATCAATGACTGGACCATGGTTCCGGATCCGAACGACATCGCTTCGGTGGGGCAGAGCACGGGCCTCCTGAAAGGGCTGCAGCCGGGAAGCACGGACGTCCGGGCCGACGTCTGCATTCCCTTCACCTCCCTGACCCGACGCAGCGACACGAACGGTGTCGTCGTCCTGCAGGGGGGCGCGATCTACGTTCAGAAGTACGAAGATCTTCTCGGGCGACGGCATCAAGGACGCCAACGATCCCGGCTTGAACGGCTGGACGATCCAGCTGGAAAGCGCCAAGGACGGATCGATCCAGACCCGAACCACCGGCTTCGTCGATCTGGACGGCAACGGGTCGATCGATCAGGATACCGAGACCGGTTGGGCCGTTTTCGACAACCTCGAACCCGGCATCGGCTACACCGCCCGTGAGATCGCGCGCACGGGCTGGACGCAGACCTCTGCCAATCCGCCCATGCTCACCGTCGGCGAGAAGCAGGCCCGCATCGTCCGCATCGGCAATTTCCAGGACATGATCATCGAAGGGGTCAAGTACGAGGACACCGACGGGGACGGAACCCGGGATCCGGGAGAGCCGGGTCTCAGCGGATGGACCATCGAAGTCGACCTCAACAGCGATGGTTCCACCGAGCATACGACGACCACCGACAGCAACGGAGAGTATCGCTTTACCCATATCGGTCTGGGCGATCTCAAGGGAGATCGCAGTTTCATCGTCCGGGAGGTGAGCCGGGCCGGCTGGGTGCAGACGGCGCCTCTCGGCAATACACCGTTGCCCATGCACAGCGGCCTGCTGGCCCGGGTCGATTTCGGGAATTTCCGTTTCATGACGATTCGAGGCAAGAAGTTCCACGACCTCAACGGCAACGGAACGCCGGATGCGGGAGAACCCGGCCTGGCCGGGTGGGAGATCGAGCTCGATCTCAATCGTGACGGCACCGTCGACAGACGTGCCACGACCGACTCGAACGGGAACTACCAGATGCTCAATGTCGGACCGGGGGATCCTCTGGGATCTCGCGAGCTGAGCCTCTCCGAGGTCGATCAGCCGGGCTGGAGCCCGACCTTTCCCACGACGGGCCACATCTACCCGATTCACAGCGGCGTCGTGCTCGTGGCCGATTTCGGCAACGCCCAGGGGACCGGAATCTGCGGGGCGAAATACGAGGATCTCAACGGCAACGGGATCCGCGATGCGGGCGAACCGGGGATCGGTGGATGGACGATCGATCTGACCAAGCCGGACGGATCGACCGAGCAGGAGGTAACGGACGCCGGCGGCGGCTTCTGTTTCTCCGACCTCGAACCGGGAAACTACACCGTCGGCGAGGCATCGCGCCAGGGATGGATCCGAACCCAGCCGGGCGGTTCCGGGCGGTACACGATCGGGCTCGAAAGCGGTCAGAGCCGCCAGGATGTCTGGTTTGGGAATTTCCGCGAGGCCGAACTGTGCGGACTCAAGTTCAACGATCTGAACGGTGACGGCGTGCACGGTACGGGGGAACCAGGACTGGCCGGCTGGACCATCCGTCTCACCCGGCCGGACGGCTCTTCCACCACGAAGCAAACCGGTGCCGGAGGCAGCTACTGCTTCACGCAGCTCGGACCCGGAAGCCACACCCTCCGGGAGGTTCAGCAGACGGGCTGGGTCCAGACCTACCCCGCCTCCTCGGGAGGGCATACCGTCTCGACCGAAAGTGGAAAGACCACGAACGGGCTCGACTTCGGCAATCGGTCCGCAGGGGGAACGTTCGTTCCCGTTTCGATCTGCGGCAGTAAATTCGAAGACGTCAACGGGGACGGCACGCGGCAGAACGGAGAGCCGGGGTTGGCCGGATGGACGATCCAACTCCTGGCGGGTACCTCGACCATCGTCCAGTCGGTTGCGACCGACGCGACCGGCGGTTACTGCTTTGGCCAGATCGGCGCGGGGACGTACACGATCCGCGAGGTTCAGCAGGACGGCTGGGTCCGCAAGCGCCCGGCGGGCCCGGGGACCCACACCATCGTGACGGAAAGTGGGAAGAATCTCGCGGGGCTCGATTTCGGCAACTTCAAACTCGGACGGATCACGGGCAAGAAGTACAACGATCTCAACAGCAACGGCCTCGCCGAAGCCTCCGAGCCCGGTCTGTCCGGGTGGACGATCTTCGTCGATCTCAACCGGGACGGCATCTTGAACAACCCCAAACTGGCCGGCGTGTGCGATGCCTCGGCCGTGGAACCCTGTGCCAAGACCGATGCCGGCGGCCGCTACACCATCGGCGGCCTCGACATCGGCGCCTATGCCCTGCGCGAAGTGCAACAGCCCGGGTGGCGGCAGACGACGGCCAACCCGGCAGACGCCTCCGTATCGACCAGCAGCGCCGTGCTGTCGGGCCGCGATTTCGGAAACGTGGCATCCGCTTCGGCCGATCGCGTCCGTCTCTACTTCCCCTTCTACCAGGCGGGGAGTGGAATCTTCACGGCCTTCGCCGTGTCCAACTACTCAACCGAACCCGCCAACGTGAAGTTCACGGCCTACACCGAGGAGGGCGAACTCTGTCCGTTCGAAGAAAATCCGGCCGTCGCCCAACTTCCCGCCGGCCACCAGATCGCACGGTTGGGCAATGAGATCTTCGGGGTGAATGCGACGAAGCCCCAACTGGGATGGGTCGAGGTGCGATCGGACAATCCCGAAATCGGGGGATTCTTCCAATTCGGCACCTCCGATCTCGAGGGACTGGACGGCTCGGTAGCCATCTCGGAGCCCAGCGCCCATTTCTATCTGACGCGGATCTACGAGTTTACGGATGAGGTGACCACCCACATCGCCGTCGCCAATCCGGGCGATTCGGCGATCCGGGCCGTCCTGACCTACCTCGATATTTCCTACCCCTACGAGCCGAACGCCACGGTCAGCAAGACCTTCGATATCCCGGCCCGGGGAATGCTGTCCGGTTCGGTCGCGGATCTTTTCGACGGTCTGCAGGGGGCCGGCTGCATCGAAGTCGAGATCCAGAATTCAGGCAAGGCCGTCGGCTTCGAGCTGATCCGCCAGATCTCACCGAAGAGTCTGATCGGCCTGAACGGCATCACGCTCGACGGGCAGACCGCCTCCTACTCCGCTCAGCTGGCCTCGACCGCGGACGTGTTCACGAGCCTGAAGCTCATGAACACGCATAGGACCGAGGATCGGGAGGTCGACATCGGAGCTATCGGGCCGACGGGCGAGGTCTTCGAGGAGGTCTACTGGCTCTTCTATCCGGAAGAGCAGTACGAGGGATTCGCCGCGGACATCTTCGGAATCGACTTCGTCGACGATCCCTTCGTGGGTTCACTGCGAGTCAAATCCGACACTCCCTACATGGTGGGCGACGTCATGTTCGGGGATGCTTACGAGGGCAAATACCTGGCCGCGGTGCCCCTGCAGACCCAGGCGTTCCGGCGGGCCGTGTTCAACCATGTGGCCAACGGTCTGGGCTTCTTCACGGGCCTGGCCTTCCACAACCCGTCGGTCTCAACGGCGCAGATTCACCTCCGGGTCATGACCCCCGAAGGACAGATGGTCGGCGACCACTCGTTCACCCTCGCCCCGGGGCACCGGACGTCGGCAACGGTGGGAGAACTGGTTCCGGGATCCAACGGCCAGGTCGGAGGGTATGTCCTGATCGATTCCTCAATCCCGATCATCGCCCAGCAGCTCTTCGGACTTTCGAACCTGTCACTCATGTCGGCGGTCCCGCCCACGGTGATCGAGTAGTCGGATCGAGCGGTTGGGGACGGACCACGTTATCCTGTTGTGCCATGGAATTCAGAGCGATCAACCTGAACGACAAGCTCTCCCGCTTCTCGGAGCACTGGGCGCCCCGGATCATCGCCCGGATGAATGACTACCATTTCAAGCTGGTCAAGTTTCAGGGCGAGTTCGTCTGGCATCGCCATCCCGAGACGGACGAGGTCTTCATCGTCCTGGACGGCGAGATGTCCATCGCGTTTCGGGACGGCCAGGTCGAACTGAGGTCCGGTGAGATGTTCGTCGTCCCGAGAGGAGTCGAACATAAACCCGTCGCACGCCGGGAGTGCAGTGCCATGCTGGTCGAGCCGGCCGGCACCGTCAACACCGGCGACGCCGGAGGTGACATGACGGCAGAGGACAACATCTGGATCTAGCCTCCCGGATCGAAGTCCGGCCGACCTTGGCGATTCATTGACTGGGCGACAGGCCCGGCCTCTGCTGCACGGTGTCATCGCTGCGGGAATCTGTTACATTAAGGGCACTAACTGTTCCCGACTTTTCAGTCCAGTTAAACTGGACGTATGCAAGGAGGGCCGTTCGATGACCTTTATGATCACCTTCTCTTTGCCAATCGATACGATCGAGGAACGGACTTCGCGATTCCTCGAGACGGGTGGTCCGCCACCCGCCGGAGTGGAGATGGTGGGCCGCTGGCACGCCGTCAGTGCAGCGCGGGGTTGGGTCCTCGCGAAGACCAATGACTCCAAGGCACTCTTCCGGTGGATCCGTTCCTGGGCGGACCTCATGGAGTTCGAGATCGAGCCGGTCCTGGACGATCAGGAAGCTGCCGCGCTCTTGCAGGAACCCGTCCGCTGAAGCCCCGTTTCCGACTGCGCTCCCGTCCGGCAGGATGGGGACCGTGAAACCCCGGATCCCGCCTGCGCCCTTGGTGACTGTACAGCTGGCCCTCACTCTGGAAGCGGCGGCAACGGAGTCACTGCGGGAGCGTTGTGGCTCCCTCGATCGGGATAGGAGCGATCACGCTGGGTGGGACGATCGCGTAGTAGTTCAGAGCCCAGTCGGCAAAGATTTCCACTCCGACGATCGGGTAATCCGCAAACACCCGAAGGTAGCCGGCGGAGCGGCTCCCCAGGTCTGGAAACAGCTCGGAGACGAGACGGGATTCCTGTCCCAGGGCAAAAAGGGAGAACCGCTTGGACGAAAGGAGAGTCCCTTCTCCGTCATAGGCTTCCACGGTCACGCCGATGGGCCGCGGGTTCGGATTCGAAATCGAGATGCCCGTGAAGATCGATGGGTTCGAAGCGAGGTGGCCGAAAATCGCCTCCGTGAAGGGCAGTGTCTGCACCGGGAACGAGGTCGCAAATCGGAGCCGGCTTTTCTCCCCGACGATTAGATTTCCCGGAACGGCCGTGCCCGCGAACTCGATGGTCAGCGAGCCGGTATAGATCGAATCCGAATTCGACGAAATCTTGAGGAGCGCTGCCAGGTCACCCTCCCAGGAGCGCTGCGGCCAGAGCCCGACGGTGGCTGCATCCTGCGTCTGTCCACCGTGGTAGTTGCGCGCCGTCAGCTTCCCCGTGTTCCAGCGACTCTTTCGATTGATCATCTTCAGATTGGTGATGACTTCGAGATCTCGCGACGAACCGGCAGAAAACTGAGGAGCATAGCCCAATTTGGTGGAAAAGGGAGACTCCCCCGTCACCGCCATGAGCGTTCCTGGAAACTGGACCAAAGCGACTCCCATGACCCCGCTTCCTTCGACCACCTCCAGGCTGACGTCGCCGGAGGTGATTCGCATGGGGCGGCCGAAGATCTCGGAAACGGAGCCCCTCAGCATTCCATTTGGGGGAAGAGAGACGAGCTGAGGCTCGGAGAGGAGCTCGTCCGGTTCTTCGAACTGCTGGCCGGCCCGCGGACTGTACAGGCTGAGTCGAAACGTCACCGGCGCATCCCACGGATTGACGATCGCCAGACGGGTCTCCGCCGGTTGCCCTTGAAGTGTGTCCGCTCCTTCGTAGACCCTGGAGAATTCCAGATGTTTCTGGGCCAGCGACGTCGCCAGATAGCCGTCCAGTTCATCGAGGCCGTAGCTTCCGAAAAGCGACAGCACCGTGACCTTCGGATTGTCCGTCGTGAGGCGAATCCAGTAGGGCCCCGTCGGCACGGAACCAAAAAGTTCCCCTGCCAAAGCAGCCCGCTGAGCACGGGCCGGAAGCGTGATGTCGGCGGGATTGCGCTGTAGCGGGAGGACCTCGCCGTTCACACCGACGGCCGTGAACTGCAGATGAGCGACACTGCCCGAGAGATTGGTCACGGCCACTCCGGTGAATCGGCGGAGGTCGGATTCCGCCAACGGCAGCGGGATGGTGAGTCGCACCGGCGCGCTGTGAGTCAGGCGCCGACTCAGTTCCGTCTGGACAGTGTTCTGATTGACTGCATTGCGAGGAGTCACACCTCGAAGCGCAAATTGGTGCTCCCTGCCAAGATCCAGTCCCGTGATGATGATGCTCCCCGTTCCCGGCCCGGCTTCGATGCCCGTGGAAACCAGACTCGAGCTTCCCGGAGTCGAGGACGACGAATAGATGACGAGCGTCTGCGTCGCGGGGGCCGCGTCCGTCCACGAAATCTCGACCGTGTCGGAGCTGAGAACCCGAAGATCGACCTGCGCCGGAAGTCCCGCCTGTGTCCTCCACCAGTCTTCATACCCCCACGAGAGCTTCTCCTCGAGAAAGCTGCGCATCTCATCGTCCCCGGGACGAAGTGCGTTCCAGTCGAGGTCCAGGAAGTTCAAGTTCGTGAGGTTCCGAAGCTCTTCGGGGAGTGCCCCAGTCAGCCGGTTGGAACCAAGGTCCAGTTCAATGAGATCCGTCAAGTCCCCGATTTCGGGAGGGACGGATCCCTCCAGGTGATTTCGGTCGAGCCTCAACTCCGTAAGATGGGTCAATCGAAAGACTGCGGCGGGAATCGAAATGAGATCGTTTCCACCCAGGTCCAGTGACTCGAGCGCATCAAGCATCCCAAATGCGTCGGGCAGATCCGTGAGGCGGTTGCCTCTAATATTAAGCACCTCGAGAGAAGCAAGAGATCCAATCCCACTCGGGAGCGATTCGAGTTCGTTGTCGCCTAGGGTCAGGATTCTCAGGCTTTCCAGCTCGCCGATCTCGTCAGGTAGCGAAAACAGATCATTGCCGTCCAGTGCAAGGATCTCGAGACTCGCCATGCCACCGACAGTGGCAGGCAACTCGGTCAACCGATTGCTGTCTGCAGAGAGCTCGGTTAGTCTCGCGAGATTCCCGACCTCAGGGGGGAGCGCGGTCAGCAGGTTCTTGCCAAGATCGAGAGTCTCGAGTTCCCTCAGGTTGCCGATCCCGGAGGGAAGGACGGTGAGCTGATTGGTGTTCAAATCGAAAGCGAGGAGATTCTCCAAATTGCCGATCTCGGACGGGATGGAAGCGAGTTGGTTCGTGCTCAGGTCGAGATTGCAGAGACTCTCGAGATTTCCAATCCCGGAGGGCAGAGAGACAAGTTGATTGTTCCGCAGATTGAGATTGCGGAGATTCTGCAGGTTGCCGATTTCTTCAGGGAGCGATGTCAGAACGTTGTGCTCGAGGTCCAGGTCGACCAGACTGCCAAGTTCTCCTAATGAGGCGGGGAGCGAGCTCAGTTGATTCCGGTATAAATCCAGATCAACGAGACCCTGAAGCCCTCCGATCGAGGCGGGCAGAGTCTCCAGTTGACAGTCCGCGAGGTGGAGGGACTCCAGGTTCTCGAGCTGACCGATCTCGTCGGGGAGCGAAAGGTGGGGATTGCCATACAGGTTGAGTGAGCGCAAGGCCGAAAGTTGACCCACCCAGGCCCCTAACGCCTCGAGCCCGGCAGACGAAAGATGCAGAGTCGAAAGGGAGGCCAATTGGCCGAGACTGTCGGGAAGTGCGGCGAGTCTGTTGCCAGACAGACTGAGCGTCTCCAGATTCACCAGATTCCCGATTTCAGCGGGTATCGTGTCGAGGCTTCCCCAGGTCACCGCCAGGACTCGGAGCGAGATGAGGTTTCCGATCGCGGGCGCGAGCGAAAGGTGGTTTGGCGGCAAGGGCGGCGCGGCGGAAGTATGCGGAGGCACTCCGATGATCTTGAGGGTTTCCAGAAAGGGGAGGTTGACCAGATCGGCCGGAATTTCCCCCTGCATCCCGCCATTCAACATCGAGATCGACACGACGTGCCCGTCTTCCACAGTGACGCCGTACCAATCCGATTCGGTGCCGGGGCCGCCGAGCCAGTTGGCCTGGCGAGACCAATTTGCACCGTCGGTGCTCCAGTAGAGAGCAATCAAGGCTGCCCGCTCGGCAGCGGGCACTCCCATGGCGGCACAGATGGACGACAGCGCTGCCAGGACCAGCAAAAGCGGAATCACCAGCCGCAGCGGACGCTGAAGCGTCCCGGAGAATTCCCGGAAGTGTCCAGGAATGCCCCGGCTCGAAGACGCGGATCCTTGTAGAGGAGGCGCGGGACTCGTTCTCGTCGAGGGCTGGGACCGGTCAGAACTTAGCGGCGGGGCAGGCAGAGACATAGTGTTCCCCTCTCCACGTTGTCTCCCCCTTCCACTCGACAACCTTGCGCCGACTTGAAGATAAAGTCAACGACAAAGCTCCAGTTTCTTCACTTTGTAGGCAATTTCCTCAAGCTTCCGGTCTTTCATCCCCGAGATTGTCCGGCGCGGTTCCTCCAGCCTGAGGACCAGGCGCCTGAAAAACAGTGTCCCCAACTCTCCCCTGAAGAACAGTGTCCCCGACTCTCATGCCCGATCGGCGTTCCCGGATGAACCGCGGCCACAACCCACCGAGCTTGTTCTCTCCTGTCCCCTCCTCTATCCTGTCGGCACAATGCGCGCGGAGCAGCTTGTCACCTTGTATCAGTCGCCCGAAATGGTGCAGCGAAAGTACGCGGGACAACTGGACTCGGAGTTCCAGCAGCTCCTGATGGAGGCTTACGCCGGAGTTCCTTCGGAGGAATGCACGTTCTACCACTCCTTCGCGGAGGATGATCGTCTGCACGACGGCTTTTGGGACCTCAGGGGTCGGGAAGGCGATTACCTGGGAAGAACCGATCTCGGCAGCTGTCGGGTTCTCGAGTTCGGTCCTGCCAGCGGATACCTGACGCTTCAGATGGAAAGACGGGGCGCTCAGGTCGTCTCCTTCGAACTGCCTCCCGGCCATCCCCCGGATCTGGTGCCCCTGCACTCGGCAGACCTGGAAGCCCATCGGAGATTGGCCATCCAGTTCATGGACCGCATCCGGAACAGCTGGTGGTATCTGCGAAAGACCATGGGTGGAAGCGCGGCCGTCGTTTATGGCGATATCTACGATCTACCTCCGGATCTTGGGCATTTCGACGTCGCGACATTCGGGTGCATCCTCCTGCATCTGAGCAACCCCTTCAGGGCCGCACGCCGCATCGCTGTTGGCCGATGCGATCATCGTGACCGACGTCCTTCAGGGGCTCAGCTATCTTCCCGGACGGGCTCTCCTCGAATTCCACCCGGACATGCGACCCGATCTGACCAATTGGTGGGCCCTGACCCCCGTCGGTGTGGAGAGGATGCTCCACGTGCTCGGCTTCCTGCATACCGAGTGCTGGTTCCACTTCCAGCGAAGGAAGGATCCCGGTGGGTGGGTGGAGACACCCCTGTTCACCGTCGTTGGCCGGAGGGCGGAGGGAAAGCCGCCGCGGCCGCAGATCACGCTCCAGGAACAGGAGCGCCAGAAAGAGCTGGCAACCGCCTGGGAGCAGCGGACGGAGCGCGAACTGCTCGACACACGCGCGGCCCTGGAAGCCATGCGGCAATCCAGCTCTTGGCGCCTGACTCGGGGTCTGCGGCTGGCAGCCGATTTCCTGAAGCGAAGGAAGGGAAACTGAGATATTTCCCTTCCTGTCTGATCACCGGCGATTGAAGGCGGGACCCCGGGGGCGAGGGGATCGAGAACAGTGTCCCCAACTACTTTCAACTCCGTCGCCGCCCGGCGAACTTGCGTCTGAGCCCGGCCGCTGGCCGTGAGAGTAGTCCAGGCTTCCAGCCTGGAGTGTCCGGCAGGCTTCCAGCCTGCCGGGAGACGCTCCTGCCAGGTTGACTCGGTTCGATTCCAGTCAGGCGCGAGGCTTTCTGTCCGTCGCTCCTCAAGATGGGCTTCGATTCCAGCGAATCAGAGTAGCCCGTCCCCAGTCCCACCGGACAGCTCGGCCCCTTCTCGCACCTGTTATCCCTTGACGCCGCAGGTGCGGGCCGAAGCGATGGACACCGCTCCCTCCGACGCTTCAGGCGGCAGCGCGGACTGCCGGTTTGGCAGCCCGCACTGCCCGGCCTTTTCTACTCCGGCAGCATCAACTGCCCGTTGATCTGGAAGGTCCCCGCGACCGCCGGCGCGCCGGTATCGGGCTGCCCACCACCCACGGAGAGTTTGTATTCGCCTGCGGCGATGATGTGGTCGCCGGCGTCGGTCACCATGCTCAGATCGCGCGGCGCCATCTCAAAGTGAATCGACTGCGACGCGCCCGCCTCCAGGTGAACCCTCTGGAACGCCCGCAGGGCCCGGATGGGAGCGCCTTTCACGTCGGGAAAGCTGAGGTAGAGCTGCACCACCTCGTCGCCGGCGCGCTGGCCGGTGTTCTTCACGGTCACATCCACGGGCAGCGATGCGCCCGCCTTGACACTGTCCGGCGCACTCAACCCACTGTACTCAAACGTGCTGTAGCTCAATCCATAACCGAAGGGATAGAGGGGCTTTCCCTTGAAGTAGCGGTATGTCCGGCCCTCCATCGAGTAATCCTCGAAGTGCGGCAACTGGCTCACGCCGGTGTAGAAGGTCACCGGCAGCCGGCCCGCGGGATTGTTCTTCCCGCTCAGCGTTTCCGCGATGGCCGCTCCGCCTTCTTCGCCGGAGTACCAGGCATCCAGAATTGCGTTCGCTTGCTCGCTGGCCCAGTTCACGGACAGCGCGCTGCCATTCATCAAGACGACTACGAGCGGCTTGCCCGTCGCCGCGACGGCTTCGATCAGAGCTTCTTCCGGTTCCGGCAGATCCAGGCTGGTGCGGTCTCCGCCGAGGAAACCGGGCTCGTTGACCGGCATCTCTTCGCCTTCCAGTTCGCTGGTGATCCCGACCACGGCGACCACCACATCAGCGCTTTTCGCCGCCGCGATGGCTTCCGGCGACGGCGCGTTGTCCACCTTGGCCCAGATCAACTCCGCCTGGGGCTCGCCTTCACCGATATTTCCGTAGGTGACGTTCAGCGCGACTTTCTCCCCTTTCTTCAAGCGCACGCGCCCGACCTTTGCTCCCACACCACTCCTGCTGAACAGCCGCGCCACAGGGTTTCCGCCGACTGTCACGCCACCAAAGCCCGCGCCGCGAATGCCCAGAAGGTATTCACCGGAATCCGGCGGCGTCAGGAAGCCGGTCCACTGCACGCTGATCGCCCGCTTCCCCGCGGCCTCCGCCGGGAGATTCGCCTCGCTCAGGTTGACATTCGGCTCAACCCGGGTCGTCAGCGGCTTCGGCCTCATTCCGGGAGCCATTGGCATTCCCTCCATACTGCCGTACTGCGCTTCCAGCCCGGGCTTTCCATCCGGCGTGGTCAGTAGACTGTCCGGCACGGGACTTCCGTCGTTGCGCAGAAACTGCGTACCGGGGACGAAATCGATGTTCGCGTTGGGAAACTCCGCCTTCATGCCTTCCAGCACCGAGACCGAATGAGTCGGGGTTCCCGTGTAGTTGCCCAGCAACACGCGGGTCTGGTCGGCGAGCGGCCCGACGACGGCGATGCGTTTCACGTCTGCTTTCAGCGGCAGTGTGCCGTCGTTCTTCAGCAGCACCATGGCCTCATTGGCCAGTTTGCGTGCCAGGGCGCGATGTTCGGGGCTGTCGAGCTTCTTCTCGTCGATATTCGAATAGGGAACCATCTCCGGCGGATCGAACATGCCCAGTCTCATCCGCGCCGTGAAAAGACGGACCAACGCGGTATCGATCGAACTTTCGCTGAGGTAGCCCTGCTGCACGGCCTCGATGAAGGGCCGGTAATCGTGGTCGTCTGTGGCCTTCATAAAGAAGTCCGCACACTCGTTGTCCATGCCCCGTTCGAGCGAAATCGCCGAGGCCTTGGGTTGAGTGTCGCGGAAGTGGTGCCCGGTGAAGATGTCGCGGACGGCGTCGCAGTCCGAGACGACATAACCCTCGAATTGCCACGCACCGCGCAGCGTTTGCTCCAGCAGGAAGTCGTTGGCGCAGGCAGGCTCGCCGTTGACGGCGTTGTACGCGCACATCACCGATCCGGCATGGCCCTCGACGACGGCGGCACGAAACGCCGGCATGTACGAATCTGCCATGTCGTGCTTGCTTACGTCCACGTCGGCGAAGTGGCGCGTGGGCTCGGGGCCGCTGTGCACTACGAAGTGCTTGGGCGTAGAGATCACGCGGTAGTAGTGCGGATCATCGCCCTGCATGCCGGTCACGAAGGCGACCGCCATGCGCGCGCTGAGAAACGGATCCTCGCCGTAGGTTTCCTGCCCGCGTCCCCAGCGCGGATCGCGGAACAGGTTGACGTTGGGCGACCAGAAGTCGAGGCCCTGCATGATGTTGCTGAAACCGCCGTTGGCCTTCACCGCCTGCTCATGTTTGATGCGCGCTTCGGTGCTGATGGCCACCGCCATTTCGTGAATCCCCGGAACGTCAAACGTCGCCGCCAGTCCGATCGGCTCCGGGAACTCGGTCGTTCCGTTGACGGCCACTCCGTGCAGCGCCTCGCTCCACCAGTCGTAGGCCGGAACATTCAGCCGCGGAATCGCCCGCGCCTGGTTCACCAGTTGCGAGGCCTTCTCCTCGAGCGTCATCCGGCTCACCAGGTCCTTGGCTCGCTCCACGGCCGGCACACTCGTGTCCAGATAGGCGGGTTTGGAATCCTGCGCCGCTACGCCGCAGACTGCTCCCGTCAGCGCCAGCGCCATGACAATCAATCTCGTTCGCATGTTTTTCATAAGTACGTCCTCACAGCCAGGGATGCCATTGATTTCCGGGCACCAAGCTAGTTCATGCAGGGTGGGAATGTCAAAGCACAGCCAGAGGATGTCTCCCGTAACAAATGCGAGCGGCACCGTCCCGGCGCGAAGCGGGAAAGCACAAGCCCGTCGCGCAAAGAGAATGAGGCGTCCTTTTGGGACTTCGAGATTCCTCGCTACCGGTGGTCGGCCTCCCGCTGGAGTGGAGACGGTGGGCCGCCGGCATGCCGTCAGCGCAGCGCGGGGTTAGGTCGTCGCAAAGACCGCTGACTCCCAAGCACTCTTCCGGTGGCTCCGTTCCTGGGCAGATGTCATCGAGTTCGAGATCGAGCCGGTTCTGAATGATCAGGAAGCCGCCTCGGTGCTGCAAGAACCCCCTCGCTGAAGCCCCGTTTCCGACTGCCGCCAGGAATCCCGACCCGGTTCCACCCGATGGAAGCTCGCGGCTCACGTACGACGACGCTGGGAGCCTCCGGGGCCAGGGTGAACGCGGTCCGACACCATTCTCGTACCCAGGGTTGGATCCGAAGGCCCGAAAGGCCCTCCATCACCCCGTCTGTGTCCCGCCCAGCAACCGAGCATTAGCTAGACGTCGCTTGAACGGTCCATCGACCGAACCCGCCGAGAGGGCCGACGAAATGGCCAGGAACTCACCCAGGTTCTCGGGCGTCACCAGTCCCACCAGCCGACCTCGATCGAGGACGGGAAGGATGTTGCACTGGCAGGTCTGCAGGCGGTTGAATACGCCCTCCAGCATCTCACCGGCCTGGACCGTTTCGATCCCCGTGTCCATGATCTGACCAACCGTGAGCTCGGTGTTCCGGCTCGCCAGCGCACGCAGAAGGGCCGGACGGGTCAAGACGCCGACGACGGCACCATTGTCAACGACGGGAAAGTCCTCTTGATATCCGGACAGAATCAGGCCGATCACGTCCTGCAACGTATCGGTTGGAGACAGTTGCCTGAAATCGGTCACCATCGCCGCCCGGACCGGGATGCCTCCAAGAGCTGATTTGGCTTGGACCTGGGATGCCTCCTGGGCCGCACCGATCCAGACGAAGAGGGCGATCAAGATCAGGAACGGGTTGAAGAAGAGCCCGAGGAATCCAAATAGAAGTGCCATTCCTTGCCCGGTCGTTGCCGCAAGCTGGGTTGCTCTCGGATAGCTCATCCGGCTCGCCAGAAGGGCACGCAGCACCCGTCCGCCATCCATGGGAAAGGCCGGCAACAGGTTGAAGAGCACAAGGAAGATGTTGATCACCATCAGACGCTCCACAAACGGACCGCCCGCAATCGACAACGAACCCAGGGGCTCGAAGGTGTTGGACACGATCAGCCAGACAGCCAGGAACGCAGCGATCCCCACATTGACCAGGGGCCCCGCGATGGCCACCCACAGTTCCTGACGCGGCTTCTCCGGCATACGCTCGAGGCGTGCGACCCCGCCGATCGGCAGCAACGTAATGTCCCGCGTGCGGATGCCGAACCGCCGGGCGGCGAGGGCGTGGCCGAACTCGTGCAGAACGACACACGCAAAGATCGCCAGAACGAACATCACTCCGCCGATAACATGCGACAGACCCAGGCCGCTCATTCCATGCGTGAGAACGACCCAGGCAATGATCAGCATGAAGGTGGCATGTATGTAAACGGGGATTCCTGAAAACTCAGCAATCTTCCATGACCATTTCATCGTTTTGCACCTCTATCGAATCGAGGGTTCGTCACATTGCTCAGCCGACGAAGCAGTTGTGAACGAAGTTGAACTGCGTCTTCGGACCCGATTTGTAGTTCGTGCAGAAAAGACTGCACCGGAGGGGAAAAGGTTTCAGACAGGCGGGCCCGCGTGCCCGGTGCTTACGGGGGGGCAGACAATGAGCGGGGATCGGGTCTGATTGCCCCGTTTTCGGTTGGCGATCCGCATGGTAGAGTGGCCGCCGAAGGGATCTAGACGATGAAGAGACTGCTCCTGTTCTCCTGGTTGATCTGCGGTCTGGGCGCTGGAACGGCCTGGTCGCAGCGTGTCACCATCCTGCATGACGCCGACGTTACGCAGACGGCTTATGCCGCGCGAAAGCTCACGGCAGCCCTGACGGATTCCGGATACGAGGTTATCCCCGATCACACCGGATATGACTACCTCGTGAGTCTGGCCGTAAACCGCCACCGTCTGGGTCCGGAGGCGTTCGCCATCATTCCCCAGGACAAAGTCGTCACCGTCTACGGCGGCGACAACCGCGGCATGATCTACGGCGCCCTGGCCCTGGTCGAGCAACTGCGCAACGGGACTCGCCTGGAGGAGGTGAAGGCGTTCGAGGAGAAGCCGGACCTGGAGTTCCGGGGGATCAAATTCAATCTCCCTTGGGAGACTTATCGTCCCAGCTCGGCGCTGGACCAGCACTATGCGACGGCACGCGACCTGAAGTTCTGGGAGGCCTTTCTGGACATGATGGTGGAGAACCGATTCAACGCCATCAGCCTCTGGAACATGAACCCCTTCACCTACATGATCAGGCCGAAGAACTTCCCGGAGGCCAGTCCCTGGTCGGACGCGGAACTCGCCGACTGGCAGCATCTCTACCACGAGATCTTCCGCATGGCCAAAGAGCGCGGTCTGGATACGTACATCGTCCACTGGAGCATCTTCGTCAGCCGGGAGTTCTCGGAGGCCCACCATGTGGCGCTTCAGAACTTCTACCCCCACTACTTCGTGCCGGGCGACTCGTCCGAAATCGTCCGCCGCTACATCCGCGAGTGCGTGACTCAGGTCTTGGACGAGTATCCGAACCTCGACGGCATCGGCATCTCCCACGGCGAGGGCATGGCCGGAATGTCGCCCCTCGAGCGGCAGCAATGGATGGACGACGTCGAGATCGAGGGTATGCTCGAGGCCGATCGCCCGGTCAAGCTGATCCACCGAGTCCCCTTCTCGTCGGGAACGTCTTCGGATCCCGGCGTGAGCAAGAACGTGGAAGAAGTCACGCGGGAGGGCATGGAACGCCTGGGGAACCGCTTCGAGGGTCCGATCTGGGTGGAAATCAAGTTCAACTGGTCTCACGGCCACTCGACCCCGAAGCTCGTCAAGGTTCACGGCGGCAGGCTCGGTGACACCTACTTCGTCCCTCCACCCAAGAACTACAAGATCACCTGGCAGATCCGCAACGAGGACTTCTTTGCGCTGCGCTGGGGCGTCCCCGACTTCATCCGGCAGCACCTTGCGCTCAACGGCGTGCAGGACTACGTGGGCGGCTACTTCATCGGCTCGGAAACCTACATCCCGGCCCTCGACTATTTCACCGCCATTTCGGATCCGGTCGACTGGAAGTGGGCCTTCCAGCGCCAGTGGCTGTTCTACAAGCTCTGGGGACGCCTGCTCTACGATCCGAAGACGCCCGACGCGGTCTTTCAGGCCGAGTTCAACCGGCGCTACGGCGAGAAGGGCGACAATCTCCTGAACGCTTTTTCTCTCGCCTCTTCGACCCAGCTGCGCCTGGCCTCCCTCTACGACTCAAAATGGGATTTCACGCTCTACAGCGAGGGATTCCTGGCTTTGCAGGGCGACTACACCAAGTACATCTCCGTCGATCGACTCGCCGAACAACCGACGATGGACCCGGCTTACGTGTCCGTCACGGATTACGTGGAGACCGCTCTCGCGGGCGGCTCCTACGGCGCCGGACGCGTGACCCCGCCGATCCTCATCGCGCAGCTGGAGAGGGACAATCGGGAAGCGTTGCGCCTGGTCAGCGGCATCGACACGACCGGCAACGCATCGCTGATGTACGAGGTCTCGGACGTCCGGACCTGGGCCAATCTCGGCCTGCACCTGGCGGAGAAGCTGCGGGGCGCGCTGGCCCTGACGGAGTATCGCCTGACCGGTGCCGAGGACAAGAAACAGGAGGCCATCGACCACCTGCAGCAAGCTCTCGGCTACTGGGACGAGGTCATCAAGATCACGCGCCCCATCTACCGCGACATGCCGCTGACCCACTACAACAACAACTTCTTCGACGCGAACCCCGACAACCTCTTCCACTGGGCTCTCATTCGGGATGAGGTAGCCCAAGATATCGAGATCGCACAAGAAGCCGTCCCCACCCACCAGTGACCCGGCGGATGCGGTAGCAAACAGTGCCGGAGACGGGCTCGCTTGTGTTCACCTGACACCGATGAGGGGGAGTTGAGGAGTCTCGCACCACCACGACACCAAGAACCCCACGTCGCGCCGTTGGCGCTCAGCGATTATTCACCACGCAGGATCACGGCCGGGTCCATTCGCGCCGCCCTTCGGGCAGGAATACAGCTGGCCGCAAGTGCGATGACCACCAGCGTTCCAGCCGCGGCAACCAATGTGACAGGATCCTCCGGCCTCACGTGGAAGAGCAGGCTCGACAGCCACTGCGACACCACCACAGAGCCGGCTAACCCGAGCGCGGCCCCGACTCCGGCAAGCGCCAGTCCCTGCCCCACAACCATCCGCAGAATCTGGGTGACGGTTCCTCCCAGCGTAATCCGGATTCCGATCTCGTGCGCTCGCTGGGAGACGGCATAGGACATGACGCCGTAAAGTCCAACCGCCGCAAGCAGGAGTGCGCATCCGGCAAAGCCGGCCAACATCATCGTCAGCATCTCGCGGCGGGCGACCGACTGAGAGACCACCTGATCCATCGTACGAATCTGGTAAGGAGGCTGTTCCGGGTCCACGGCGGCGACCGCTCGCCGGACGGACTCGGCCAGCGCGGTCGGATCCCCTTCGGTCAGGATGGTCAACGTCATCGACCGATTGGTACTCTGGCTGTGCGGAAGGTAGTACTCGGTTCGGGACGGAGCCTCCAGCGTTCGATACCGCACATGGGCTACGACGCCGATGACCCTCAGCCATGGCGACTCGGAGCCCGGCCCCCCCTGTTTCAGTCTCTTCCCGACCGGATCTTCATTGGGCCAATAGCGATCGGCCATCGATTCGTCGATGACGGTGCAGGGCATGGAGGTGTCCGTGTCGCGGCCATCGAAGGTTCGGCCTCGTATCAGACGGATACCCATCGCCTTGAAGTAGCCCGGCAAGACTACCCGGACATCCGCTTCAGGCGACCTCTTGTCGGCGGGTACCGCCTGGGTGTCGAGGGAGATGGTGCCGGAAGAACCCTGTCCAGTCAGCGGAAGAGCATTGATCCCGCCCACGGTCCTGACCGCGGGCAGATGGGAGATCCGATCCACGACCTCGCTAAAGAACTGCCGAGGCACCTCGGGTCTGTCACTCTCCGGTGATCGGAAGGAAATGCGCATCGTCAGGACTCTGTCCGGCCGGAAACCCGGATCGACCTGGAGCAGTTGGTGAAAACTGCGGAGCAGCAGACCCGTGCTGACGAGCATGATGAGCGAGATGGCCAGCTCGGCAACGACGAGAGTCCTTTGGAGCCGCTGAGAGTGCATTCCGCCCGTGGTCGTCCGGCTCTCCTTGAGCCCGCTGTAACTCGACGAGTGGGAGTTGTTCCACGCCGGAGCCAGCCCGAAGATCACCGCGGTGAGGAGACTGAGGCCGGCGGCAAACGCGACGATCGCGGGATTCAACGACGCCGCATCGATGCGGGGCACGCTCGTATGAGCCATCGTCTTCAAGATCTCCAGCAGCCACCAGGCGAGCAGCAGCCCGCCGGCCCCGCCGGCCAGTCCCAGCACGACGCTTTCGGTCAACATCTGAACGATCAGGGTCCCGCGGCGGGCTCCCAGGGCGATTCGCACCGCCATCTCGGATCGGCGTGCGCGAGCCCGCGACAACAACAAGGCGGCCACGTTGGCGCAGGCGATCAGCAGGACGGCGCACACCGCAGCCATCAGAACTCGTAGTGGCGTGCGGACCTCGCCGACCACCTCTTCCATCAGCGGGGAGAGAACGACCGCAAAATCGTAGCGTTCGTAGGGGTAGTTCCGGTTCTCCTCGATGATCGCCCGGGTCATCGCTTGGGCGTCCGCTCGCGCCTGCTCGATCGACAGGTCGGGCTTGATCCGGGCGATGACAGCCAGGCTATGGTTTCCCCGACTGGACGGAGCGAGTTCGTCGGGTTGGAAGGCGAGGGGACGCCAGATGTCGATCCCCGAGCCCAATTCGAACTGAAAGCGGTTGGGCAGGACCCCGCCGATCTGAAACTCAGAGCCGTCGATTCGAATGCCGCGGCCGATGATCTCGGAGTCTCCGCCGAATCGAGTCTCCCACAAACCGTGACTGATCACGACGGTTCGGTCGCGGCCGGGCGTTTCATTTTCCTCGCTGAAGAACCGGCCCAGCTCGGGTTGGACCCCGAGCATCGGGAAGAAGTCAGCCGAAACCGCGGCGCCGTCCGCCCTCCACGTCTCGTTGCCCGAGGAGACGATGAAGACCCGGGGGCTGACCGCCGCGATGTACGAGAAGCTTCGATTCAGCCGTTTGAAGTCCTGGAACTCGGGAGCGGAGATGGCATTCCGATTGTCGGGAAGCCCGATGCCGGTGAAGTTCCCCCAGATCCGAACGAGCCGCCCGGGATCGGGGTAGGGCAAGGGGCGGAGGAGCACCGAATCGACAACGGCGAAAACCGCGATATTGACCCCGATTGCCAACGTCAGAACGGCAATGACGACGGCGCTGAATCCCGGATTGCGGAATAACAGGCGCATGCCGTACCGGAGGTTCTGGAGCAGGCGGTCCATCCATTGAAGCGGCCGCACATCCCGGCACTCTTCCTTGATCTGCTCGGACCCTCCGAAACTCAGCAGCGCCTTCCGTCGAGCTTCGTCCGCAGGGATCCCTTCGCGGATCAGGGTGCGGGTCATCTCCTCGACATGAAACTGGAGTTCGTCGTCGAGCTCTGTCTCAAACGAGTTTCTTCGAAATAGGGAATTCAGTCGTCGCAGGGTGGGCCTCCTATCCGGTAGTTTCGAGGATCCATGCCACAGCCTGGGCCAACCGGTTCCAGTTCTTCGTCTCCACCTCGAGCTGTCGGGCCCCCACCTTGGTCAGGCTGTAGTACTTCGCTTTGCGACCGGTGTCGCTGGGATGCCACTCAGCACTCAACCAACCCCGGTGTTCGAGTCGATGCAACGCCGGGTAGAGCGAGCCCTGCTGTACCTGCAGAATGTCTCTGGAGATTTGCTGGATTCTCTGCGCGATGGCGTAGCCGTGCAGCGGCCCCAGGGCTACGACTTTCAAGATCAGCATGTCGAGCGTTCCCTGCAGGAGATCCGATTTGTCGACGGGCATGGCCAATTCCTCTCCGTCCGAGATTCTCACTTCCATATGTAGAATGTCAAGGTATGGATGGCAGGAGTATTCGCTGGGATTTCTCCGTGGATCTCCTCGCCTTCGATCACGCCGTTGGGAAAGAGTCGAGTGTGCGGGAGGACGATCCGGGACTTGGATTGGTCTCAGAAGCCGGATGCGGAGCCGGTCAATTGAATTCGATCCACCTCCCGCCCCCCTGCTCGAGGGGGGAGTTGGGGACACTGCTTATCAATTTCCACCGTTGGCGACTCCCGGCGGGAGCAGTTCGCCTTCCGGATCGCCCGGAGACCGGCCTTCCGGGTCAGGTTTCCCGGAGGTGGCCACGAATGGGTCCGTATGATCTACTTGTCGCGCGCGTCTCGACCTTGGAGTAGGAGGCTGAGACTGGCTGCAGGTCCGAGATAGCCGCGGTGGCGAGGCGGGTTCGCCCATCCAGCGGCTGCGAACGAGCACCGGGAGGGATCATGAGAAAGTCCATGTTGGGAAGACTGGGCGTCGTGCTGAGCGCCGCCCTGTTGATCGCGTGTCTGAGTTGCACGAGCAGACCCGCCATCACCTCGGATGAAGCCCTCGGGTGGGTCGGAACCTGGACTTCGGCACCGATGGCGGCGGAACCTCGGGATCTGCCTCCCTCGCCTCCTGGCCTGGCTGACAGCACGCTCCGACAGATCGTCCACGTCTCGATCGGCGGGAACGAACTCCGCGTCCGCTTCTCCAATGCCTTCGGGAAATCTCCCTTGACCATCACCTCGGCACACATCGCCCGCGCCACGGGAGGGAGCGCCATCGAACCGGCATCCGACACCGCCCTGAGCTTCAGCGGCCGCGAGTCCGCGACGATTTCAGCCGGGGCCCTCGTGTGGTCGGATCCGGTCCAGTTCGAGCTCGCCCCTCTCTCCGATGTGGCGGTGACGATTCAGGTGACCCAGGCGCCCGACGACCTCACGGTTCACCCAGCTTCGCACTGCACGTCCTATCTTCAGCCGGGAGAGGCAGTCTCGGCTCCGGAGATGCCCGATGCGACCCCGACGGAGCACTGGTACCTCCTCAACGGCATTGATGTCCGAACCGGCGGTTCTGCCGCCGCCGTGGCGGCGCTGGGAGATTCCATCACCGACGGGAGCGGATCGACGACGAACGAGAACCAGCGCTGGCCCGATTTTCTGGCCCGCCGACTCGCGGCCGATCCGGCGACGCGGGAGATCGGCGTACTCAACCTGGGGATCGGGGGCAACCGGATCCTCAACGACGGGCGCGGACCCAATGCCCTGGCGCGACTGGATCGCGACATCCTCGCTCAGGACGGTGTCCGTTGGCTCATCGTCTTCGAGGGCATCAATGACATCGGAACCCGGCGTGAGAACCCCGCCCCCGAAATGATCGATGCGACGGCCGAGCGTCTGATCGCCGCCCTCGATCAGATCATCGAACGTGCACACAGTCGCGGCATCCGGGTCTATGGGGCCACCATCCTGGCCTGCGAGGGGTCCTTCTACTTCACGCCGGAGCGAGAAGTAGAGCGACAGAAGGTCAATGACTGGATCCGGACCGGTGGACAATTCGACGCCGTCCTCGACTTCGACGCCGCCACCCGGGACCCACAGAAACCGACCGCTCTCGCGGCAGATCTGGATTCGGGCGACCACCTCCATCTGAACGACGCGGGCTACAAGGCCCTGGCCGACTCGATCGATCTGAGCCTCCTTGCCAAACAGGCGAAATAGGTGACACGCACGTAATCCGCTCGTAACCTGCTTTAAATAAAGGATTCTCAGGCCGGTCTGGCACCGAATCTGGAGGATCAACCCGGGAACGACCTGGCCGCACGATAGCTGCGAGAGGCCACCCAGAAGTGCGGTTTTACCCCCGGGCGGAAAAACTCACTCTCGGAAGATCAGTGCCAGGAACGAAGATCTTTATTGATAGGTACTCACGAACGAGATACGGGCGTGTCAGCTATCTCAGTTGTTGCACGCCGAAGGGCGTCCAGACGGGTCTTCGCCGAGGGCTCGGCGACGAAGAAGGATTGGAGCTGGACGCACGCGTAATCGCTGCAGCCGGCGCAATTCGAGAGTCCCCTGGAACGGGCGCAGTCCCGAATCAGGCAACCCTGGCAGGTGAAGAAGAGCCTGCCGCCTGCGGTTGGACAGCCGTCGCAGTCGGTGATCTCCCTGGGTCCGCACTGCATCCCGTAGTGTTCGGCAAGGATGCTCGCCACTTCCGTTCTCAATCGAATCTGTTCTTCGGGGTCAGAGGTCCTCGCCGCCACGTAGATGGGACACGTGTGACAGGACAACCCGCAGTACGCAATGATCTCTCCCATGACCCCTCTCCTCCCTTCGAGGCCGCCCGGAGTCCGACCTTGGACTATACGGCTTCCAGGCCGATCGGCCGCCCGATCTTTCTCTGCCGCGGGTCCGCACCGGAGCAGCGCGACAAAACAGTGTCCCCTACTTCTCTTCCGTACGCCTCACAAGGCGTCCCTTCCCTCGCCACCGACGACTGGATGGGACGGTTGAGAGTCGGTGACTCTAGGAGGAAATCGGTCCCGGCTGCCAGAGCTCGACTTTGTTCCCTTCGGGATCCAGAAACCATCCAAACCGGCCGTAGTCGTACTGCTCGATGTCGCCGACGACCTGAGCACCTCCCTGTCGGACTTGAACAAGCGCCTCATCGAGGTTGTCCACGATCAGGTTGAACATGTACGGCCGGTCGGATGGGTCGAAGTAGGACGTGTCGTGCGGAAAGGGCGACCATACGGTCACGCCTCCTTCGGGTATCTGGCCCGGGGCAAACGTTGCCCCATGCGGATGGGAAACCGGAACGCTCAGCCATTCCCTGTACCAATCACCGAGCGCTTTCGGATCGCGCGCTCGAAAGAAAACTCCGCCGACTCCCAACACACGTGCCATAGTCCGTCCCTCCCGAATCAGCACCCGGGCCGTGCTGCCAATTAGGTGCCAGACCCGCCTCAGAATCCTTTATTCACAGTAGGTTACGAGCGAATTACGTGCGTGTCACCTATTTAACTGGCGCACTCCATCGCGTACTGGCCAATGAAGATGCGCCCCCGGGTACCTAGCTTTCGATTATACGGCTTCCGGTCCGGTCCTCGATTCTTCCGGGCCGCCATGAGATGTCCACCAGAACCGAAGAAGTTGAGGGACAACGCGGCTCCGTTGCCGGAGACAGGTAAATGAACCGGCTCGTGATGCCGTCTCCTCAGCGCGGTCGCGACCGAGTGACGGTCAGTTGAATTCGATCCAGCGGCCACCACCTTCGGTCGACCGATTCCGATAGAGGTGGTGAGCGGCGGCGACGTCCTCGACCGCCAGGCCCAGAGACTTGAAGAGTGTCACCTCGAGGGGGGAGCTCCGCCCTTCGATCCTTCCCAGGAGGAGGTCACCCAGCTCACCCACGATGTGATCGTCCCCGATGGCTCCTTCCGTCCTGGGCAGCAGAAAGTCGCCGGCTTCCTGCATCGCCGATTCACGGGAGTCCACGAACATTCTGGATTTGGCCACTGCGGTCGTATCCAGCTCTCGGGCGAAGGGGACGCAGGCACCGACCGCATTGATGTGGCTTCCGGGAGCGATCCAGTCACCCTGCAGCACCGGTTCGTTCGACGACGTCACCGTGCAGATGATGTCGGCTCCCTGGACCGCACTTTCGGGATCGTCGACCGCTTCCACCTGTACCGACTGGCGCTGCGCCTCGCGTTCGGCAAATTCCCTGGCGTGGTCAAGGTGCCGGCTCCACACTCTCACGTGCTGGATGTCGCGCACGAGGCACATCGCTTCGAGATGGGTCGTCGCCTGCAACCCGGAACCTAAAATCGCCAGGGAGTGAGCGTCGTGCGCGGCGAGTATCCGAGTGGCCGCACCGCTGACGGCGGCCGTCCGAAGGGCCGTGATCATGCCGGCATCCATCATCGCCAACAGACGGCCGTTCTGCGTCTCGAACAGCAGGACGGCTCCCTGATGCGTGTCATACCCGCTCGCGGGATTGTCGGGAAAGACACTGATGGTCTTCAACCCCATCACCCCGGAATCCGGCAGACAGGCGGGCATCATCCCCATCAGTCCTGTCTTGTCGGGCAGCCACATGAGGCTGCGGAGGGGATTCAGGGCATGACCTCGGCCGAGCACTTTGAAGACATCCGCCATGACGTCCACGCACTCCCTCAGGGACAGCCACTGCTGAACTTCCCGACGGTTCACTACGAGTACCTTCATCAAGAGTCGCTCCTCACCCTCGACCTCGGGGGCTCCCAGACTAGCAGAGTCCGATCACCGCGGCCCAGCTGCCGGCCGCTGGGCTGGATTCGCACTGCCCGCCCGAGAGAGGCGTCCTCCGCCTCAGCGTTCCCGTCGTCCGGCAGACCGGAGGCTTCTGCGAGCCGATTGTACGTCGGCATTCAGATTCCTTGCTTGACGGCCCAACCATCGAACCCTATTTTGGTCTATACCTATTTGAAACACTGATACGAGGAGATCGGGCATGACGAAAACGAACGACCAGCGGGGACTCTTTCCCGGGGCTCTGGAGATGATGATTCTCCGAATGCTTCAGCGCCAGCCGCTCCACGGCTACGCCCTGACCCAACAGATCAAGAGCGCCTCGAGCGACCTGCTGCAAATCGAGGAGGGCTCCCTCTACCCGGCACTGCAGCGCATGCTCAAAGAGGGCTGGGTCACGGCCAGGTGGGGCGTCTCGGCCACGAATCGCCGGATTCGGATCTACACGTTGACGGAGTCGGGGGCGCGCCACCTCGAGAAAGAGATGTCGAACTTCGAACGGATGCTCGAAGGCATCCAGCGCGTTCTCGCACCGGTGCAGTCATGAACTGGATCCTGAGAATTTTCGCACGCCGTCGTCTCTATCGTGACCTCTCCGAGGAAATCGAGCAGCATCTCGAGGAGAGAATCGATGCCCTCATCGAAGGCGGAACCCCTCGTTCCGAAGCGATCCATATCGCCCGCCGCGAGTTCGGCAATGCCACTCTCATCGCCGAGCAGAGCCGCGAGGTCTGGCAGTGGCCGATCTTCGACAGCCTGCTGTTCGATCTCCGTTACGCCGTCCGTCAACTGATCCGGCAGCCGTCGTTTGCGGTGATTGCCGTCCTGATCTTGGGGATCGGGATCGGCGCCAACACAGCCGTCTTCAGCATCGTGGACCGACTGCTTTTCGAGTCCCTTCCGCTCCGATCGCCCGATCGGCTGGTTTGGGTGATCAACTCGGATACCCCCGGCCTCTCCGGCAGGACGTCGCAGGTGTCGACGTACGAAGCCCTCGAAAAGATGGCGTCGTTCGAAGAGACCACCACGTATGAGGCTTTCTTCGCCCGGTCGAGCTACAAGCTGGCCGGCGACCAACTCGAGCCCGATCGGGTGTCCGGTGTGATGGTTTCCGCGAACTTCTTCCCCTTTCTGGGCGTAAAGCCATTTCTCGGGAGAGCCTTCACCGAGGAGGAGTGCCTGAAGGACGGCCCCGGCGCTGTCATGCTTAACTATGACCTCTGGGTTCGTCGCTACTCGGCCGATCCTAAGATCGTCGGACGGCAGATGCGCGTCAACGATCGAGCCGCAACAATCGTGGGTGTCCTGCCCGCCTCCTTCGATTTCGGCCAGATCTTCGCCCCCGGCAACCACATGGAAGTCTTCCTTCCCGTCATCTTCGACACCTTGCGCGACTGGGGCAACACGATGGCAATCCTGGGGCGCCTGAAGCCCGGCGTCAGTCTGGAGTCGGCCCAGGCCGAGGCGACCGGCGTCATCGAGCGACTCCAGCAGGAACGTCCCGAATTCGGCCCGCCAGGCAGCTATCACGCGATCCTGAAGCCCTTTCAGCAATCGGTCACGGGCACGCTGCACCGCCCGATGATGCTCCTCTGGGGAGCGGTTCTCCTGGTCCAGCTCATCGTCTGCGTCAACCTCTCGACCCTCCTGCTCGCCCGGGCGACAGCCCGCCGGAAGGAGATGGCCCTGCGAGGTGCGCTCGGAGCCGGCCGCTTCCGCCTGGCTCGTCAATGGCTGACGGAAACCTCGGTCCTCTCCCTTTCGGGCGGCGCTTTGGGCGTCGGACTGGCCTGGCTCGCGGTCTGGGGGGTCCGGCAGTCTCAGGCCGTCGGGATTCCCCTGCTGCGCACCGTCGATATCGACGGCACCGTGCTCGGGCTGGCCGCGGGGGTGACGATCCTGACGGCACTGGCACTGTGCATTGCCCCGGTCGTGGCAGTGGCCCGCGGGAACCTCAATGATTCCCTCAAAGAAGGGGGGCGCGGCGCCCATCAGGAGTTCGACCACTCCTTCGCCCGAACCGTCCTGGTCGTTTCGGAGATCTGCCTCGCTTGCCTGCTCGTCGTCGGCGCCGGCCTGCTCATCCTCAGCTTTCTGAAGGTCCTCGACGTCGATCTGGGCTTTACCACACAGAGGACGTATGCGTTACGCGTCGACCCGGGACCGGCCATTGACACGCAGGAGAAGTTCGAGAACTACATGCGCCAGCTCATCGCAGCGGCGCGAGAGGTACCCGGAGTCGCGGCGGCCTCGGTCAGCGATGCGCTGCCCTTCGACAGCAACCGCAGCTGGGTCGTTCGTGCCCGGGAACAACGCCCTGAGGATGTCATCGCCGCTCTGGTCAAAGTGGTCGGGCCGGGTCTGATGGAGACGATGCAAACGCCGATCCTCTCCGGACGTGAATTCACAAATCATGACGACGGCCGCGGTCGACCGGTCGCGCTGATCAACGAGACCCTGGCCCACCGGATCTGGCCGGACGAGGACGCCGTCGGGCAGTTTCTCCAGGTCTTCGACACGGCAAGAGAGGTCGTCGGCGTCGTGGCCGACGTCCACCACTTGAGCGTCGAGGAACCCTCAGGCCCGGAATTCTACATCCCGGTGTTGCAGGCCAGAAGCATGTCCCCCAGCCTGGTTGTCCGCACGGACCGCTCGTTTTCCGACGTCGTACCGGCCCTGCGCCGGGAACTGGCGGCGGTGGCGCCGGACCTGCCGACCAACCGCTTTCGCCCGCTGAGCCGGCTCGTCGATCGCCAGGTCTCTCCCCGTCTGTTCTTCGTCAGGCTGCTGGGAGGTTTTGCGCTGGTCGCCCTCCTTCTGGCAGCCATCGGAATCTACGGAGTCGTCAGTTACTCCGTCCAGCGACGCACACCGGAGATCGGCATTCGAATGGCGCTCGGGGCCTCCGGGGGCCGGATCCTCAAGGGGGTTGTCGGAGAGACGATGAAACTCGCGCTCGTGGGCGTGGTCCTCGGCCTGGTGGGAGCGGTGGCACTCTCGTCGCTGCTCGCGTCCCTCATGTTCGCCGTCTCACCGACGGACCCATGGGCCCTGCTCGCCGCCGCCCTCGTCGTGCTCGCGGCAGCGGCCCTCGCCGGTTTCCTCCCGGCACTCCGAGCCGCACGGGTCTCGCCCATGCACGCCCTCCGTAATGGGTGACACGCACGCAATTCGATCGTAAGTGCCTATGAAGAAAGGATTCCGGCGGCGGTCTGGCACCTATTACCAAAGGCACGAGGACTGAGATGGCGTCAGTGAGGGCTCGGGTCTGCCGGCCGGCTCGCGCGATCCGAACAGGGGCTCCCGGCCGGCCGGCGTGGCGACAGGACCTCGATGACGGGTGCCGTCGCTACGCGAGGTTCTTCTTGAAGAACTCCAGCGTCCGGCTCCAGGCCAGCTCCGCCGCCTCTTCGTTGTAGCGAGCGGTCGAATCGTTGTGGAAGCCGTGATTCACGTCGGGGTATACGTACGCCGTGTATTCCACACCATTGGCCTTCAGGTCCGCCTCGTATTCAGGCCAGGTCGCGTTGACGCGGGTGTCCAGTCCGGCGAAGTGGAGCAACAGCGGGCCCTTGATGTTCTTGCGGAGTTCTTTGGCGGCCGGTGTGCCGTAGAAGGGGACGCCGGCATCGACGACGTCGGGGACGACGGCGACCAGCATGTTGACGATGTAGCCGCCGAAGCAGAACCCGACGGCTCCGAGCTTCCCGCTGCTCAGCTCGTGTGATTTCAGGAACTTGGCGGCGGCGATGAAGTCCTGCTCGATCTTCGCCCGATCCAGTGACCCTTGCAGCTTGCGCCCCTCATCGTCGTTGCCCGGGTAGCCTCCGACCGGATGCAGCGCGTCGGGGGCCAGAGCGACGAAGCCGACCTTCGCAAGACGCCGGGCCACGTCCTCGATGTAGGGATTCAATCCCCGGTTCTCGTGGACCACCAGGACGACCGGAGCTTTGCCCTTGAGCTCCGACGGGACGACGAGATAGCCCCGACCCTCTCCGTAGCCCAGGGGCGATGGAAATGTCACATAGCTGGCCTTGATGTCCGAATCGTTGAAGGAGACCTGTTCGGCCTTCGCATAGTCGGGCATGAGGGCCGGCAGCAGCATGCCCATGGTCAGCGTCGCCGTGGTCAGCGTGGCCAACCGATCCATGAAAGTCCGGCGGTCGATCAGACCGTGCGCATACTCGTCGTACCAATCGAAGGCTTCCTGCGGAATAGGGTGAGGGGATGGGATTTGCCGACTCTCTTCAACGGACATCGGATTCTCCTCGCTTCCGGACGCTTAGCATTCGGGGATAAGGGGCCCCGCCTGGGAACGAACCCTGCCGGGCTCACGAAAGACTTGATCCCAGATGGTACCGTTGCCGGGAAGAGGGCGTCAACCGTGACCGAGAGTTCTCGTCGCCGCGACGGCACGGCCCTTGTACACTACGACGGCACCCACCACTTGTCCTGTCGTCTCACTCGAAATCCAATCTGTCGAGCTTCTCGCGATCAGCCTTTTCGGCCATGAGGAGGCTCTGGACGGACCCCTGCAGAACAGTGTCCCTTATTCCCCATGCCCTGCAGAACAGTGTCCCCTATTCCCGCATGCTGAAGCTGCGTGGAACGCTTCGGTTCGACCAGCAGGAGGGGCGTTTCGCGGGACCCAAGGCTTCGCGGCCTGCGTAGTCCTCTCGACATGGCCGTTTCACGGGAGCCCCAGCCGGAGGCCTTTCGGCGAGGGAGATCACGGCCTCCAGTTCCAAAGGTGTCCTCTTGGGATCTGGTTTCTTGGAGGTCGGGATTTTCCTACTTGACGGCTCCACGTATATTTAGATAATCTAGGCATAGGATATCTAAATATGAAGCCATCCAAACGATCCTCGCCCCTGCTCCACGGGACGCTCGAAGCCCTGGTCATGAAATCGCTCGCCGACGGTCCGCGCCACGGTTACGCCATCGGCCGCTGGATCGAAGACGGGACGGGAGACGTGATCCAGGTGGAAGAAGGGTCCCTCTACCCGGCGCTCTATCGCATGGAGGCACGCGGCTGGATCGAAGCTGAATGGGGTCAGACAGAGACGAACCGGAAGGCGAAGTTCTACCGACTGACCAAGGAAGGCCGACGGCGCCTGACCGTCGAAACGGAACAGTGGGCGGCGTTCAGCACGGCGATTTCGCGCGTCCTGCTGCCGGCCTAAACGAAACAGGGGGGGCAGCCGTGTCCGGATTGCGACGGTTTCGGAACCACCTGCTTTGGCCGCTATCGAAAGTGAGCGTGGCCGAGGAGATCGATACCGAATTCGACTTTCACATCGAGATGCGGATCCGGGAGCTGATTGACGAGGGGCTAACGCCGGAAGAGGCACGGGCCCACGCTCTGGCGCGTTTCGGCAACCTGCGCAGAATCAAACGGGAGTGCCGACGGGCGGCGAATGCGCGGGATCGCAGAATGCGCTGGCTCGAGCGTTTCAGCGAGGTGCGCCAGGATCTGTCTTTTGCGCTTCGGTCGATGCTCCGAAAACCGCTGTGGTCGCTTCTCGTCATCCTCACCCTGGGCATCGGGATCGGCGCCAACAGCGTCGTCTTCAGCGTCGTGGATGCGGTACTCCTGAGTCCCCTCCCCTACCCCAGCCCTGCCCAACTGGTGCGGATCTGGGAACGAACCCCTGAGGGAGCGCAATTCTCCACATCGGAGCCGAACTTCCTCGATTTTCGTGAACTCAACCGGACCTTTGCCTCGATCGGTGCGGTTACGCTCCCGCCCAGTCTCGCTCTTCTGGGCGATGGGGAGCCGGAGGCGGTCTCCGGCATGGCCTGTACGGCCTCCTATTTCGATGTCATGGGTGTGGCCGCGAGGCTGGGACGGACCTTCCTGCCGGACGAAGACAGCCCCGGCTCGGCGGCGCACGTCGTCGTTCTGAGCCATGAATTCTGGCAAGGGCGCTTCGGCGCAGATCCGGATATCCTCGGACGGCCGCTCGATCTGAACGGAGAAACCTGGCACGTGATCGGCGTCATGCCGGCCGGGTTCGGGTTTCCCTTCGCTGCGGAGGCGTGGATCCCCTTGGCGTCGAACCCCTCTTCGGACCGGAACGACCACCGACTGGAGCTGATCGGGCGTCTCAAGGCCGGCACCTCGATGGAACAGGCCCGCGAGGATCTGGCGGCGGTCGCCGCCCAGCTCGCGCGCAGCCATCCCACGTCGAACGCCGGGTGGAGCGTGATGATGCAAAGCCTTCGAGACTGGGCCATCGGGCCTGCAGTCGAGCGTGCGGCGCTCGTGCTTCAGGCGACCGTCGGTCTGATGCTGCTCCTTGCATGCGCCAATGTCTCGTGTTTGCTGATCGCGCGGGCCACGACTCGTCGGCACGAAATCGGCGTCCGCTCGGCCATCGGAGCCTCGCGAGCCCGCATCATCCGACAACTGCTGACGGAGTCGGCCTTTCTCGGAGTCTGTGGAGCCGGGGTGGGGTTGCTCGTGGTCACGTTCGCCATCCCCGTGGTCCGCACTTTGGGAGCCCTTCCACGTCTGGAAGAAGTATCGATCAACCGGCAGGTTCTCCTGGTCACCCTGTGCGTATCGATGGCTGCCAGCATCCTGGCCGGACTTGTCCCCGCGCTGCAGATTTCGGGCGCCAAGATCCTCGACTCGCTTCGTGACGGGTCCCGTGGGACGATCGGTGGCGCTCCCCGCCTACGGGATGCCATGGTGGTGCTGCAGATCGCCGGAACACTGATACTGCTCGTCGCGGCCGGGCTGCTGATCGGCAGCTTCCTGCGGCTGCGCGGCGTCGACGCGGGCTTCTCTCCCGACCATGTCCTGAAGGCGACTTTTTCGCCACCGCAGAACCGCTATCCGGAGGGCTCCAGAGAAGCAGTGCAGTTCTACCGCGAGCTCCTGGAGAGAGTCCGGGCCATTCCGGGGGTTCAATCCGCGGCTGCGGGAATGGTCGATCCCTTCAGCGGCTATCGATTCTCGAACCAGGCGGGTGAAGACAGCGCTACGGAACTTCGCGAGTTCGTGCGCGTCCAGTGGCGGGTCGTGACCGAGGACTACTTTCGCACGATGGGCATTCCGGTGCTCAGAGGACGAACATTCGTGGAATCGGACACCGCCACCGACCAACCACAGGGGCCTCCCTCGATCGTCGTCAGCCAGGGGCTCGCGGATCGACTCTGGCCGGGTGAGGATCCCGTAGGGCGACGAGTTCGCTGGAGCTCGTTGGATGGACCGATCTTGACGGTCGCGGGTGTCGTCGGCGATGTCCGCGACGCGTTCCTGGACGCGGAGCCGCCCCCGATGCTCTACCTTCCCGAAAACCTCGTGGGCTGGCCGAGGATGACGGTCTTCATCCGGACCCCACTGGAAGCCGGAGCCCTGGCTTCGGCAGTGCGCGCCGCGCTGGCCTCGGTGGACGACCAGCTCCCGCCGCCTGCGCTGCTTCCGCTGCGACAGAGCTTTCGGCAGGCGACGGCCGGCAGCCGCCTGAACGCCCAGCTCCTGGCTCTCTTCGCGCTCATCGCTCTCATCATCGCCTCGGTCGGTACCTACGGGGTCATGGCGTTCTCCGTCGCCCGCCGGAGACAGGAGATCGGTGTGAGGATGGCACTCGGGGCCAAGCCCTCCGGCGTGGTCTATCTCATGCTGAAGAAGGGTCTCTGGCTGGTCGGAGCGGGAGTCGTGCTGGGTCTGGCCGGGACACTCGCCGTCACGCACTCTCTAGCGAGCCTCCTCTACGACACGCCCCCGCTGGACGTCGGCACCATCCTCGGCGTGACCGTTCTGCTGGTCGCCGCCGGCCTGCTCGCCTCCTACCTCCCGTCGCGCCGCGCAGCCGAGATCGATCCGGCCCTGGTCCTGCGCCCGGAATAGGTGATGGAATTCGGTGACACGCACCTAATTGCATCGTAAGTTACCGAAAACAAAGACTTCTAACCCCGGTCTGGCACCGATAAGGCGGGAATCACGGGTGACCGTCACGACGGTCCGTGCCGCCACAAAGGTGGGCTGGCAGGGATTCCTGGCTCTTGACGCCGACCGGCGATGCGCGAGGCCCCGACACGTTCAATGCCTTCAGGCGCTTGGCATGACCTTCTCTTCGAGTCGGGCGAGCTGGGGAGCCCGTCCGTCCCCTTCGCCAATTCCACAAATAGGTGCCAGCCCTCAATTTGAATCCTTTATTCGATGGTAAGCCGTACTCGGCTTTGCCGCTCTGATGCGACACCTCCGAGAAATCGACGGCGACCGGAACGCGTTCATCATGATCCAGGCGGAGGACGAGGTCGGAGTGGTTCCGGACGCGCGTACGAGGGTCCCGTGCCCCAAGAGTTGATGACTTATCTCATCGGGCTCAAGGAAGAGCTCTCTGCGGCGACCGGAGACGATTCCCTGGCACCAAAGATCAGGAACCAAAGGATGGCGGAGAATTCTCCCAGCGCCGAGGGGATCGCAGTGAACTGCGAAACCAAGCCGTAGGACTCGGGGAAGACCAGGCTGCAGAAGGTCTCGATCAGGATGCTGAAACAGCCGATCATCAGGAATACACCAATCGTGCGGGGCAGAAATCCCGATCGATAGACGAGTATCCCGAATGGGAACAGCCAGAGCCCCCAGAAGACCTGCGCCACCGAGACTCCGTAATTGTGGAGATCCAGCGCGGCCATCGAAATCGCGGCCAGCTGCTCCGGACCCAGCACGTTCAGGTAGGCATGGCCGCTCAGGAGAACGAGAGGAGCGAACTGGTTGAGCGTGTTGAGAAACTCGATCGGCACGGAAACCACGACCAGAGTCAACAGCATCAGGGCGTACTTTCGATCCACATTCTTGAACCAGTGGTACAGCGTAAGCGCCAGAAAGACGAAGAGAGTCTGGCAAACCAGGTCACCCACGATGCCCGCACGGAATAACATCTCGTGTGCCTTGATGTTGCTCGCCGTGCCGGCGGCGTCTCCGTAAACGACGATCCGGGAAGGAACATAGGCAATACTGAATATGCCTATCACCGTCAGCAGGAAATACAGGAGGCCGGCAATTCTCGCTGTCTGCCTGTTCGTCCGCATCGCTCCGCCCTTTCTCCACGACGCAAGGCGCGCAACCACCGCTTTGCCGGGCCGCGCGGGTCAATTCCAGTGATGCCGGGAACGGATCCGGGCAGTGTAGTGGTTTCCCCTGACGTGCCCAACCAGCTTAGAAATCGCTCTACTTCAGGCTCGCTCTCCGCGGAGGCCCTTTGGGAGAAAGGCCCACCAAGACGCGGAAGGCGTCACCCGGCTCAGTGAGGGTCGGATGACAAAGGGAGCCGTGGCTGTATTCTCTTCTGGCCAGGGGACTCCCATGAGCTCAGATTTCACGGAGCGGCCCAGGGGGGAGTTCAAAGGAGTCGACCTTGGCGACGGCGACGGACCGGCGGCGATCGTCGATGCGGTGCAGCAAGCGAGGAGGAAGCGAGCAGAAGAGTGTCCCCGACTTCTCCCAACTTCTCTCTACGCCGCCACAAGGTCTCTCATCGCGCCCCTTCCGGGGCTCTGATTTTGCCTTAGTGCGCCTGTGACCCGGGGTCGCGCTATCGCTTGACCCCGGGCTAGCAGAATCGTGCCCCTGCCGGGGCACGGGGCGTCAGTCCCGAACCGGGGAGGCGGCTTGTTTTTCACGTTATCGCTTGCTGGCGGGAGAGCGGGGCCCAGGTCCCGGTAGGGACCGGATTCTCGGGGCCCGGGGAAGCGTCTCGGCGCGGCCCCGGGAATATCGGAGTTCGAGTTCAGGGTCCATGTCACACCGCCGCTGCAGGCACCTCGTCCCAGGTTCTTCCCTCGAGGAGGCGGCCGGTCTTCTTCTTGTTGACGCCGCCCCATTGCTTGAAGAAGAAGGGCACGCCGGAGGCCGTGCAGCGGTCTCGGATCTCGGTGACCCATTTCGGATCCAGCGGACGGGCCCCGGGGCCGGATTCTCCCCCAACGATGACCCAGTCGATTCCGGTCAAATCGAGTTCGGGGAGTGGTCCGAGGAGAGGCTCGAGGGAGAGAAACTTGACGGCGGCGCCGGTCCGGCGGAGGTCGTCGATGCGACCCAAATAGCGAGAGCTCTCCGCACTGACACCCATCCAGATGTTCTCGCTCCAGACAAGGTGGGGACTCAGTTCGCGCAGGCGATCGGATCGTTTGGTCAAGACCTGGAAACGATGTCGGGACGCCTCACGCATCACCGCGAAAACCTCCCCGATATAGTCAAAGGGCACATCCCGGTGGAAGAGATCGCTCATCGAGTTGACGAAAACCATCTGGGGTTGCTTCCAGGTGAGGGGCCGATGCAAGGCCTGTGGGTGCAGCGTCAATTCGAAGCCGTTGACGTAGTTCGGCTGACCCATGGCTTTGAGGCGACTGGCCAGGCGCTCGGCGTAGCAGTGTTTGCAGCCCGGACTGATCTTGTCGCAACCGGTCAGGGGGTTCCAGGTGGACTCGGTCCACTCGATCTTCGTTTGGGCCATCCGATTAGCCTCCGAGGATGTCCTGTGCGATCTTCACGGCTGTTGGTGCTCCTTTCTCGTTAGCGGCCGCAAAGCAAAGCAGGTAGAGAGGAACGTTCTTGGTGTTGAGCAATCGAAGCGGATTCGGCGCTACACCAGGAAAGATCGTCCGCAGACGCTTGACGAAGTAATAGCCGATCCCATCCAGGTCTACCACTTTCTGGAGTTCTGTCTCGGGTCCGAACAGACTGTCCCTTTCACGAATCTTGTAGAACGCGTCAAACCAGTCGGTCGTCCCGAACATAGTGTCCAGTCGATTTCGAATCGATTGCCGAATCTCCCCGTCTCTGCGAAGGAGCCGGCTCACGGCAACCCCCAAGGGAAACAGAATCCACAGATCGATCGCACGCGTCTCAGCCAATGCTCCAAGCGTCGGCCATTCAACTTGCATCCCATAGGGATCCAAGAACAGCACTGCACGCCTCATTTCCCAGTTCTTGCCGCCCAATTCCTGAAGGTACGCGTTTGCTTCGCGTCGCTCGATCACGATGTCATCAGCGAATTCAGGAAAGTCGAATTTCAGGCGCTCAAGTTCGTGGGAGCGCTTTTCGTCCTTTTCGATGAATATGTACTTGTCGAACCTCGGACGGGTCTGGAGGGCCACTCGCGCTGAGCCGTCCTTCAAACCGGTTGGTTCCGGCTCAGTCAGTTCAGGAAGGAGCAACTCCTGCGGATTCTCAGCCACTCGAGCCGATCTGTATCCTGTCCCGGCAAAGGCGTCGATGTAGGCGAAGCGAAAGCACCTCCTATTCATGATGGTTGCATACGCACTGAGATACTTTCCGAGCCTCGCTAGCTTCTCGTCGGTCCATTTCCCGCCGAAACTGTGCTGACCGTCAGTCATGTTCACCCCTTTCCACTGTGAGCGGCCAGACAGTGCAAACAGGATGTCCCATGCTACACAACAACCCATCTTACCTGGCTACAATGACCTGGATGTCCGAACGAACTGGTTTGTCGACGCTTTGACAAGGCAGCCTGTCTTGTTCAGTCCCATCCGGAGACCTCTCGTTAGGTGCCCAGTACGGCGTTCTCCGATATCCTTCGGGAAACATATGGCACGTGAACCTAAGCAGCTCCGACGTGATAAGGAGTTTCATTACGAGGTCCAGCGCGACTGGACGCAGAATGCACAGGGAAACGTCGAGATCGAAAAGACGATTTCTCTCAATCTGACGGCAACCCGGTTGCGGAGGAGGAGATTGGGACGGCTGGACATCTTTCTCGACGAGGAGGGTGATTACGTTGCAGTTGTCGAGATCAAAGCCACTGATTGGACTCGGATTCCACAGAGGAACGCGCAAAGGAACTTATCGGCTCACCGAAGGCAGGTTTGGAGGTATATCACCAAGTTCCTGGATCGCGACCATCGGGAGGTTTGCGCCGGAATCATCTACCCGTCCGCTCCCCAGCGATCAGGACCTCAGAAGGCGAATCGAAGAGTATCTCAATGGCTATGGCCTCCAGGTGGTCTGGCTCCGGAGCTGACTCGTTGTCTCGGGACCTGACAATCGGGCATAGAAAGGGACACTGTCTTGCTCGGGCCGGCGGGAAGTCCTCTTGTCGCGCCTCTTGCCGGGGCTCTGGTTTCGCTCTTCCCCACCCTTTGTCCTGGAAATTTGCCGGTTGCACTCTTCGCGTCTCAATTCGCACCGGCGGTTGATAACATCGACTCCGTTTTTTCGCGCAGATCGCAACAAACAAGAGTCTCGGGAAGTCTGGGCTATGGCGACGCAGAGAAAGAGCCAGGGGAAAGAGCAGCCTTCAGGTGAGTCCGGCAAAGGTGCTGCGAAACGGGTGCAATCTAGGAAACTGAGCCTGCTGGGATGGAAGACCAGCGACCAGGAGGAAATCGAACGCCGCCGGCTCCGGGCGTCGCTCGAACCGATGCAGATCGACCCATTGGAGCCGGATCAAGCCTTCTTCGGCACATTTCGGGCCAGATCTCAGAGCGGGGGCGGTTCGTATCTGGTCGAGATTCGCTCACTGAAGGGCCTTCAGAATTCCTGCACCTGTCCCGACTATCTGGTCAATGGCCTGGGCACGTGCAAACACATCGAGGCGGTCCTCGCCCGTCTCCGCCGCGGCCGCGTGCGTTTGTTCAACCGCGCGGCGTCCGACGGCTCGCCACGCATCGAGATCTACCTGTCTACCGAGGAAGATTCCGGAAGAAAGATCGTCCGGACCGCCTGGTCGGACCAGGCCACGAAATCGGCGAGAGCCTTGCTGGATCCTTATTTCTCGGAGGACGGCCGCCTCCTTGCTGCGCCTGAGATTGGAATCGCCGCTGTTCGCAGGGCTCTCGAATCCGCTTCTTCCGACGTTCGACGGCAGGTCCGGATTTCTGCAGAGGTCGAACAGTGGCTCGACAGGCGGCGGCGGAATCATGAGCGCGAGACCGCTCGCGAGGCATTCCTCAGCGACCTGAGAGGCGGCAAACGCTCCCTCGATTTCCTCAAGCTACCGCTCTATCCCTACCAGCAGGAGGGTGCGCTTCACCTGACTTTCACCGAGCGCGCCATGCTTGCCGACGACATGGGCCTCGGCAAGACCGTTCAGGCGGTCGCCGCCTGCGAGCTGCTTCGGCGGCTGAGGCGGATCGAGCGCGTGCTGGTGGTTTCCCCTGTCTCGTTGAAAGCCGAGTGGGAGGAGCAGATCGTCAAGTTCACGAGTCTCCCCTCCCTGGCGATCTGGGGTAGTCGAGCTCAGCGGCTCTCCTCGTACCGACAGCAGTCTTTCTTCTACCTCACCAACTATGAGCAGATCCTCCGCGACGTTGACGAGATTAACCGCGATCTCGCACCCGACGTGATCATCCTGGACGAGGCCCAGCGCATCAAGAACTGGCAGACCAAGACCGCCAAAGCGGTCAAACGCCTTTCCAGCCCGTTCGCTTTCGTGTTGACCGGCACCCCCCTCGAAAACCGGATCGACGAGATCTACTCGATCCTGGAGTTTCTCGACCCCCAACTTCTCGGGCCCCTATTCCGCTTCAATCGCGAGTATTACTCGCTCGACGAGCGCGGGAAACCGGCCGGATACCGCAACCTGGACAAGCTGCGGCGCCAAATCCGCCCCCTGATGCTGCGGCGGCGCAAGGAGGAGGTGGAGGAGGAACTCCCGCGACGGGTGGTTAACAACTACTTCGTCTCCATGCACCCCGAACAGGACACGCGCTACCAGGAATACAGTGCCCGCGTCGCCCGTCTGGTCGCCATAGCCCGCAGGCGCCCGCTGACGAAGGAGGAAAGCGAACGGCTCCAGAAGTACCTGGCCTGCATGCGTATGTTGTGCGACACACCCTATATCCTCGATGCCGACTGCCGGGTCTGTCCTAAGCTCGACGAACTGGAGAGCATCCTGGAAGAGGCTCTGGAGGCGGACGGCGCCAAGATCATCATCTTCTCCGAGTGGGAGAGGATGCTTTCGCTCGTGGCCGAAATGGCCTCGGAAATGGGCATCGAGTATGCGTGGCATACCGGCTCCGTCGAACAGCCCAAGCGACGTGAGGCGATCCGTCGGTTCAAGAACTCGGATCGGTGCCGGCTCTTCCTGTCCACCGATGCGGGCAGTACCGGTTTGAATCTGCAGGCAGCCCGCGTCGTCATCAACCTGGATTTGCCCTGGAATCCGGCTCGGCTCGAGCAGCGGATCGCGCGGGCCTGGCGCAAACATCAGAAACACTGCGTCCAGGTCATCAATCTCGTGTGCGAAGACTCGATCGAACACCGGATGTTGGGACTCCTCTCCGAGAAGCAGCGATTGGCTGACGGAGTTCTGGATGGGCTCGACAATCTCGAATCGATGGCCATGCCGTCCGGCCGCGCGGCTTTGATGCAGCGCCTCGAAGAGCTGATGAACCTGGATCTGCGCCAAACCTACGTGCAGCCTGCGAGCCCGCAGGAGCCGGAAGCCGCCTCGCCCGCGGATCCTTTGGAGGCCTTCTCGAACGATGTGGCCGCGCGACTGCCCGACCGACTGCTCATGGTCGAAGTCCAGTCGACGGAACTGGGGATTGCTTCGATTCTCGCCGTGGTCGACGGCCCAGCGGAGCAGTGCGAGTCGATTCTTCGGAAATCTTTGAAGGAGAGTTTTCCGCCCGATAGCGCAAGACCTTCGCTGGACATTGTCGACCGGGGAACCTTCGAGACGATCCAGCGGCTCATTGGAACAGGACATCTGCGACCGGTAACCGAGACCGCACGCCGGCTCTATGAGAACCCCGATTTCGAGGCAAAACCTCCGGCTCGTCCGAGTCGCCACACCGAAGCCCAAAAGATCTTCGATCCGGCGCGCCGGAAGCTGGAGATGTCCGAGTTGCTTTGGGAGAACGGATTCACCTCGGAAGCGCTGCCTTCGTTGTTGGGTGTCGTCGACACTTCGTTGCGGGCTTTGGCTTTCCTTCGGGACGTCGCGATGACGGACGAACTGGGACCTTTCGAGTCTCCGGTACTGTCTTCGCTACTGGAGTCGTTGGGAGTCGGTGAGGCCGAGATCTCCGCAATCTCGAGACTCAACGAATTGGGTCAAGACCAAGAGCAGGAGTCGGCGCAAGAATCGCAGCACCTCATGGCAACCACGCGCCTCGTCTTCGACCTCGTCCAGGAGAGGCTCCATCAGGCCGCTTTGCGATAGCACGCGCCGGCGGGCCCACCGCCCCGTCAACGGCGTGACACGGCGTCTTCCAGAACTCTGAGAAGAGACGCATGGACCGAATTCCGGCCGCGGAGCAAGGTCTGGACACGCATGAGGGTCTCCTCCTTGATGCCTGCATTCTCTGCGGCCGCCATCGTGAAGTCGAAGGCCGCCACAGCGTCCAGGGGCTGGATCTCGTAGCCGTAGCCCTGTAAAAGCCAGGCCAGGGCCGTCAGACCTGCTTCGACCGCGAATCGCGGATGGGACTCCGCCTCGTCCCGGGCTGCGCGCGTGAGCGTCTTGGGATCGCAGGGCGAGCGTCGGGCCAGCTCGATTGCTTCCTCGTAGAGGCCGAAGGATCTGGCGGCGGCGAACCACTTCCCTTCTTGACCCGGTGTGTCGGAGACAAGGTCGCTCAGGATCTCGGCCGGCGACCGTTCTGGGTACTTCCGAACGATGGCGCGGAAGGTCGCCAGATAGGTCCCTCTTCGATTCGCTTCGTGAGCATAGAGGTCGTAGGCATCCTCGGAGCGACCCATGTCCAGCAGAATCGCTTCGCAGGTTCGGCTGATCGAGGAGTCCGGATCGTTGGGTCCGCGGAACACCTCGGCATAGCGGAGTGCTGCCTCAGCTCTACCCTGTGCCGCCAGCGCCCGGACCGCCCACTTGCGATAGTGCCACATTTTGTAGGGAGCCATTTCCAGGAGCCGTAGCACCTCTTCGTACCTGCCGGCCTTGAACAGAGCGCTGAGGCACGGAATCGTTCCAGGAAAGAACCCTCCGAACGCGGGGTCCGGGCTCCATGCCAGCCTCACGACGTCGATGAGTCGGTCGGCCCAGAGCGAGGCCCGTTCGGGTGTGACACACAGCTCGCCCCAGTGATCGGCGAGCGTCTGGATATAGCCGAAACCGTCGTCCTGAAATGCCTCCCAAAGGCGGTCCAGCCATTGGTCGCGTCGCTCCTCGTCGGTCGGGGCTTGGACCAGGATCGGCACCAACGCCTCGACGGCGTTGCAGGTGGCCGTGCCGATGGCACCCGACGAACTGTCGATCCGCTCGAGAGCGGGAGAAAGCCTCTCCAGGAACAACACCGCTCCCTCACCGGCCAGGACCGGATCCCGACGAGCCACTGTCCTGATCTCGGAGATCGCCTCCTTGATGCGCTTGATCGCGGGCTGAGATCTCCAGCCGAGGGCATGGCGCCGGAAGCGAGCCCTGAACACCCAACCGTGCCCTTTCTGCCTCGACATCTTAGCCAGCTAAGCGAGAATCGGGTTCCACGTCAAGTTCAACCGCACCGTCGTCTTCGTTCCCTCGGTCCCATAAATCTCAGGCTGTCCCATGGTCGTGCCGAATGGTCCCAGTAACCCGAATCTGTCCCATATCAATCCTATCTGTTTGGAGTCCCATTCCTTCAATGCTCGTCCCATCCGCCTTGGCCGAGCCTCCGACCGCTGGCCGGGCCGGACAAGTGGATGAATCCTCCAGATCTCCGACACCTTCCGGGCAACGCCTGTTCCATCCTGGACATCCGTCGCACTATGTCTGCCTAGACTTGACTCTACCGAGCAAGCGAGCAAGACTGATCAACCCGCTGAGCCTCGCGGAGATGCACGGTCGGAGCAGCGGAGAAATGCCATGCGAGGTCCCCTTGCCGTCATCGATTGCGAGACCACCGGGCTCTTTCCTCTGCGCAATGATCGCATCATTGAGATCGCTGCGGTGCTCACTCAGGTGGACGGATCCGTAGAGAAGGAATTCGCCTCTCTGGTCAATCCCGAAAGGGACATCGGCAAATCCGATCTTCACGGTCTGGTCTCGGAGGATGTGATTCGGGCTCCGAGGTTCTCCGAGCTTGCGCCCGCGCTGGTGGATTTCCTTTCGGGTTGCGTTGCCATCGCCGGCCACAACGTCCGTTTCGACCACCTGTTCCTGAAATCGGAATTCTCGCGCATGGGCGTCAAGCTTCCCGATTGTCCCCTGCTCTGTACCATGCGGCTCGCTCACGGTGGAAAGCTCGTAGATTGCTGCCGTCACTATGGAGTCAGGTTCGACGGCGCCGCGCATGAGGCGCTCACCGACGCCAGAGCTACAGGGAAGCTCCTCCACTGTCTTCTGCGTGAGAATTCGGATCGGCTTAGGCCTCTGCACACGCTTTCCCCCATACCGTGGCCGCCGGTTCCCGGTGAGCCATGCCCGCCGGTGACCCGATCGGACAGCAGACGGCTGAAGAAACGCCCGTCGGCCTACATCGAGCGTCTCGTCTCGAGCCTCCCAAGAGGACCACACCAGCAGGAGATCTCGAAAGGCGCTCAACTGGAGTACAGGGTGCTGCTCGACCGTGTGCTGGAAGATCGGGTGATCGAGGAATGGGAGGCGAACGCCCTGCTCGAGATGGCATCCGAGTGGGATCTCCATAGGGATGAGGTTGAGCGGATCCATCGAGCCTACCTGCGCGAATTGGTCGTCGCAGCCTGGGAGGACGGGATCATCACAGAAATGGAGCAACGGGATCTGGAAACGGTCGCGCGCCTTCTCGGTTTGGAAAGGGACTTCCTCGGTGCAACGATTCAGGAGACGCGAAAGACGCATCCAACGAATGTCGCCCGAACGTTCACCGAGGCGTCTGAACATGACCTGGCCGGCCAAACGGTCTGCTTCACCGGCGAACTGCGCTGTTCATTCCGTGGCTCCCCAATAACGAAGCAGGTAGCCGGGCAATTGGCCGAGAGAGCTGGTCTGATCGTCCTGAAGAACGTGACCAAGAAGCTCGATATCCTGGTCGTGGCCGATCCCATGACCCAGTCGGGGAAGGCCAAGAAGGCCAGACAGTACGGAACCCGCCTCATCCACGAGCCGGTCTTCTGGCGAAGGATTGGGGTGAAGATTGAATAGTGGAGTCCCACCGCGGCTGCAGGCACCTCGTCCCAGGTTCTATCTTCCAGTCGTCGGCCGGTCCTCTTCTTGAAGCCGCGCCATTGTTTGAAGAATAAGGGTACGGTGGAGGTCACGCAGCGGTCCCGGCTCTCGGTAACCCATCCCAGATCCAACGGACGGCCGGGGCCGGATTCTCCCTCGACGATGACCCAGTCAATTCCGGTCAGATCCAGTTCGAAGAGCGGTCCGAGGTGAGGTTTGAGGGAGAGGAACTTAACGACGGGGGCGGTTTGACAGACGTCGTTGATGCGGTGAAGGTAGATGGCGTTCTCGACGTTGATGCCCATCCAGATGTTCCCGATCCACATGGCCCAAGGAAGGCCCAGAGTAAGGGACACTGTTTTGCACGGCCTGTCGGATGTCCTTTGATCGCCCCTCTCGCCGGGGCTCTGGTTTTGCTCTTGTCCGCCTGTGACCCGGGGTCGCTTCGCTTGCCCCCGGGCTAACGGAATAGTGCCCCGGCCGGGGCACGCGGCTCCCCGCCCCGAACCGTGGAGGTGGAAGCGCGACGCTTCACTCGTGGCGGCGAACCCTTCCGTGGCATCGTCCAACCCAGGCTACGGAAGAGGAGCACCTGGGGGATTCTGTTGGCCACGGTTCAGAACCGGGTCATTCAATGAACGGGAAATCGATTCGTCACTGCTTGGGTGATCTCGTCGAGCTCCCGGAGTGCCCATTCAGCATCGGCCTGCTGGAGATGTGGTTTGAGCTCGAGGATCCTCTCGACCAGATCGGCCTCCTCATCGCGGAACCGCTTCCGGACGAACAGGGCCGTCGCGAGCTTCTCGAGGTCAACCACCGAACGCACCCCGATCTGCTGGGCGACGAAATCGATTTTCTCGCGATAGCGGTCGAGTCTATCCGAACGTTTCGCTTTGAGAAGCCCCGCTCGATCGGCCGGGGCCAAGCCAGGGCCATATGGGTCGCGACGTTCCAGTTGAATGAATCGATCGGCCCTCATTTCGGTCAACTGGTCCCGGAGTTCGAAAGAGAAGGGGCCGTGTTTGTAGAGAATGAAGTCATAATCGAGCGGAACCCCCAATTGCTCCTCGAGGAAGTATGACGACTTCTGGACGTGCGTCTCACCGCACCAGCTTCCTGCAGCCCGGAGTCGCTCAATCAGTTCCAGGATGACGGCAAACCGCTCAAACCTCTCCATCTCCCCCTCCTGTCTGACGTTGCCGCACTGGATAGCGCTGACTTTCGAACCAGGTTCTGGCCTCCTCCAGACATCCTGGTTCTACGAGCAAATAGTCCACCGTAAACACCGGAATCGACGCCAAGGTTTCAGAAAGCACCGTCGAAGAAATGATCCGCTCGCCCCGCGTCAACACCGGGAAGTCCTGCCCAGTGGACTTTTGAGTGTAGTGGTCGAGCCTGACATTGGCGGCGCCAAAGCGTTGTTGAGCTTCCACAAAGACGAACTGCGCCGGCTCGAGCTCATCTTTCAATTCGAGAACCCTGAGATTCTCAACGAGGCGGAAATGCCGGCGAGGATGGAGTAGGGGTAGAGTAGGGGACACTGTTTTGTTCTGGTCGTGGAAAGTCCTCACATTGGGCCCCTGGCCGGGGCGCTTGGTTTACTTTGTTTGCCGAGACCCGAGATCGCGCTCCGTTTGCCCCCGGTTGGCAAAATTGGGCCCTTATCGGGGCAGCGTCACCCGGTACGGGGAGCAGTCCGAATCGCATCCGCCAGACTGTACCCGCCGGCGCCAGATGGGCGAGGTCACGGCGGGGACAGGACTGGACAGCACGATACACTCCACCGAAGCCGTTGACGGGGAATGTCCACGAAATGGATCGTGACTTCGGAGGCTCACGTCCGCCTCCTGAACAAAATAGCGGAAGGCCCTGGGTAAGCGCATCAGGGTCTCATCGAACAGCCGGGCAGAAATACGCAAGCGCGCCAAGTTCTATTTCTTGCGTTTAATGGCTTTCTTGATGTGCTTCGCACAGGCTTCTGCGGTGCTCCTCTTGCCGTGCGCGGAGCTCTCCTTGTTCACGCTGTATGCGAACACAACCTCTCCGGTGTGGAGATCTGTAATGGCTATGCTTGCCTGCTCGGCCGAGTGCCAGTTAAGTCTCAGAATCTTCTTCGCCTTGCCTGCCTTCTGGGTCTCGGAGGTCCCGGTAATCTCGTAGTCTGCCTCGTCTCGCGACTCGACCACAGACAGAGGGACTTCCTTCTTCTTCATTGCCTCCTTCAGAAACACGTCGAAGCCATCGGGCATTTCGGCGATGAAAATTTTCTTGCCGGGGCGCAGAGGAGTCTTCGTCTCAGCACGAATTGAAACACTCAGAGTCAACGCTGAAAAAAGGATTGCCAGGAACAACCGCCTTGCCAACATGCGCCAGTCCTCCTATTCTCCAGATTCGATCTTCTTCTTAATGTGCTTTGCACATGCCTCCGCCGTGCTCTGCTTTCCCCGAGCGGAGTTGGACTTGTTGACGTTGTACCCGAAGACAACGTTACCGGTTGACGAATTTATGATCATGATGCTTGCCTGCTCGGCCGTTGCACCAGATCCAAGGAAGAGCATTTTCGCCCAACCGGCCTTTTCACTCTCGGTGACGGCCACGAGCCTGAAGTCGGCTTTGGACTCGTCTGTGACGATCACGAGTGGCACTTTCTTCTTTTGAAGCGCGGCGGCAAGGTAGATGTGATAACCGTTATCCATGGGTTCAATGAATATTTTTGCCCCGGGCTCAATCTGAGTACTTTCGGCCGGGCCGCCGGCCAACAATTGGCAAGTGCCTGCAACGAGCGCGAAGAAGAGGAAGACTACGTGGGCGGGAAAGGACGACAATGTTCTCATGCCGATCTCCTATCACAGGCGCTGCTCAATCGAGGGCCGATCAAACGCGAAGGTACGAGAATAGGTGACCCACTGAAATAGGTCAACCTTTTACTGACGCAACACTGCAAATCGGCGGTAGGTCGCCAGACGTCCCGTCCTCACGCTTCGGAAGTCAGGCAAAGAATTCGCGTTGGAGCTCGTTGCCGCATTCGCGGAAGCAAAGCCATTACTCTTGACTCATGGCTATTTCGCCCCGTCAGACGGTTTGCGGGCCTTCAGTCGCCCCAGTCACTCGGTTTGCGTCCCTGTCCCCTTATCCGCACAAGGGGAGCAGACCATGTCCCCCGTTCGCCCCCTGCTCGACGAACCTCTGCGCCGCCAGAAGGTCTCTGCATCGCCGCCCCTTACCGGGGCTCTGATTTTGCCTTTGTCGCCTGTGACCCGGGGTCGCGCTATCGCTTGACCCCGGGCTGGCAAATGGTGCCCCTGCCGGGGCACCAGCCAGCCTCCGATCTACTCCTGGTGGAGGGCGGCGGCGGGGTCGACTTGCGATATGCGGCGGGCGGGGATCCAGCAGGCCACTGCGGCCACGCAGGCGAGAAACAGGGTCGCCGCCGTGACCGTGACCGGGTCGTGTGCGCCGACTCCGAAGAGCAGGCTCTCGATCAGGCGTCCGACTCCAAGGGCCCCCAGCACGCCGGCCGCCAGTCCGACGACGACCGGCCGCATCTCCTGACGCACGACCAGCAGTGAGAGGCCGGCCGACTGCGCGCCGAGAGCCATGCGGATGCCCATCTCCCGGGTCCTGCGCGACACCGTGTACGAAACCACCCCATAGATTCCCAGACAGGCGAGCAGGATTGCCGATGCCGCGAAGACCCAGACGAGCATTGTCTGAAAACGGCGCTGGCCGACGGAATCATCCAGCACCTGCTGCATGGTGCGCACCTCGCCCAGCGGGAGCTCGGGATCGACTTGGCGCACCGCGTCGCGAAAGGCCGGAACCATGCCCCGTGGGTCTCCGGTGGTGTGCATCAGGTAGGTCGCGCCGCGCTGGATTCCTCCCTGCCAGTACGGCCCGTCCCAATAGGGGACGTAGACCATCAGCGGCGGCTGTTGATCCAGGCGGACGGTTCGAACATCCTCCACCACTCCGATGACTTCGCACGCCGCCGCCTCCGGGTCATCCGTCCGCTTGATGCGCTTGCCGAGGGGTTCCTCGCCGGGCCAGACCCGCCGCGCCACGTTCTCAGAGACGACGGCCACCCGGCGAGACTGATCCGCCTCGGACGGGGCTCGGCCCGCCACCAGTCTGATCCCCATGGCGTCGAAATAGCGGGGACTGACGAAGCGGAAGTTGGCGGAGGGTCGCTCGATGGGCGGACGGGTGTCGCCATCCTCGTTGATGAGGTCCCCCCAGTGTTCGCCTGTCAGCGGAAGCGCACTGACCAGCGCCGCCGATCGCACCCCGGGAAGAGTCTGGAGCCTCTCGAGGAGGCGCTGATCGAACAGCAGTCTCGACTCGTCGTTCGGATAGCGGTTCCGTGGCAAGTTCAGTCGAGTCGACAGGACGCGGTCGCCGGAATATCCACGATCGACGTGGATCAAGCGCAGAAAGCTGATTCCGAGAAGAGAAGCCGTCACGAGCAGCGTCGTGCTGAGCGCGACCTGAAGGCCCACCAACCCGGCGCGGGCGCGCAGGCGGGATCCGCCTTCCGTCGTCCGGCGCGTCGAGCCTCGGAGTGCGTCCAGAGGTTGTGCGCGGGCGGACCGCCAGATCGGCCAGAGACCGCAGAAGATGCCGCATCCGACGGAAGTGAGGAGCGCGAAAAACCAGGCCGCAGGCTCGAATCCGATCTCGTCGATCCGGGGAATGTCGACGGGCGCCGTGCGCACCACCAGGTCGATTCCGACGCAGGCGAGCAGCACTCCTCCGACGCATCCGGCCAGCGACAGGAGAAGGGACTGGGCGAGGATCGGGCGCAGGAGTTGCGATACGCGTCGCCCCCAGGGCGCGACGAATGGCCGCGTCCTGGAGCCGGCTGCCGGCCCTGACCCACATGAGATTGCCGAGATTCACACAGAGAATGAGCAGGACCGTACCGACCGCAGCCATGACGAACCAGAGGGCTGAGGCGGACCTTCCGTTGATCTCGTCTGCGAGCGGTGTCAGGCGGACCTCGAGGTCGGTATGCATCTGTCGCCGCAACGTCGGAGAGGAGCAAGGCCATCTCGGACTCGGCTTCTTCGGCGGTCGCCTCAGGCTTCAGTCGCACCAGCGACAGGTAGTTGAACGAACCGACCTGTGACAAGCTCGGCCCAGTCGAGGACCAGGGGCTTGAAGATCTCCACCCGTTCGGCCAGGGGCACCACCCCCAGCTGATCTCCTCGTGGGAAATGGAGATCCGCAGGCAGGACTCCGATCACCGTGTAGAGTTCATCATCCAGCCGGATCGACCGGCCGATCACGTCCGGTCGGGCGTCGAAGCGGCGCCTCCACAGGGAATCCGCCAACACGACGACACGGCCGCCATCGCGGGTTTCGTCGTCGGCCGTGAAGGTCCGTCCGAGCTGGGCCTGCACTTCCAGCAATCGAAAGAGCTCCCAGGTCGTCGCCACCCCTCCGATCCGTTCCGGCTCTCCGCCCTCCGTCAGATTGAACGACCGCGGATCGAGGAGCGCCAGTTCCGAACAGAGGCGGTCTCGAGTTCTCCAGGTGTGAAAGTGGGAGCCGTTGACGGGGATGCGTGGCGGGATCTGGGTGATCCGAGGAAGCGACTCCGACACGGTGAAAAGGCGTTGCGGTTCGGCATAGGGGAGCGGTTTCAGCAGGACGGAGTCGACGACGGAGAAGATCGTCGTGACCGCCGCAATTCCCAGAGCGAGAGAGAGCACTACGAAGGCGCTGAACCCCTTTTCGCGACCGAGGATCCGTAGAGCGTATCGCATACAAAAGAAAACGGAGCTCGCCCTGCGGGGTTTCACTTCGTGCCCAAATTTCTTCAGGCGCGGCCCGCCGGCGGCGTCTCCTGACAGAGTTGCGAACAGCCAAAGGCACCTTCGTCACCAGGACACAATGTCTGCGGCTTCTCCCTCACCTCCCTCCAGGCCGTCCGCTCCTAGGCTCCAGATGTCGCAGTCGTTGAATTGACCCGGGCTTCGGTACTGAAACTCACGGTTCCAGGGATCGACCGGAATCTTCCGTTTTTTCAGGTAGGGGCCGTTCCAGTTCGGCACTCCAGGGTTCTCGATCAGTGCCTCGAGACCCTCGGTCGTCGTGGGGTAGCAGGAATTGTCGAAGTAGAACGCCTCGAGCGCCTGTTCCAGTTCCGAGATCTGAACGAACGCGATCTGTTTCTTGGCCTCGGCACCCCGATGAATCACGCTTGGGCCGATCACCGCTGCCAGAAGCCCCAGGATCACCACGACGACAATCAGCTCGATGAGAGAAAACCCGGCATCTCGACTCGTCTCCATTGGTCAACCTCCTTGTTGTCATGGAGATGCCGGAGTCGGAACAAAAGACCACAGCGGTGGCCGACGAGGCGGTTTGAACCTGCCTGAACGCTGGGACTGAAGCGCAACGGCACGATGGAACGAGGAGAGTCGGGGAGGGTTTGGGACACCGGGCGCAGCCTGAGAGAAATCGACTCAAGACCCAATGACCCTCTCGGAATCGCAAATAGGTACCAGACCCGCTCCGGAAGTCTTTATTGACAGGCATTTACGCTTCCATTGCGGGCGTGTCACCTATTTCCCATCCTCGGTTTTGGGGAGGCCTAAGCCCGCCTTGTCCGCGGACTTGGGCTCCCCAGTCGATCGCCGTTCAGATCCGGCTCGGGAAGGGATGAACCCCCTTGCTGCAGGCGAATCTCTCAGGGCCTCACCGGAGCGCAGAGCGCAAACAGCTGGATGTTCGCACTGAGCGTGTCCCCCGCATACTCGGCAGGCACCTGGAATTCGGCCTTCCACCCCTGTTCGAATAGGGGAGCCGACTTGGCGAGCGTCAGCGCATTCGACGCGGTCGCGTTCGAGAATGACGCCCCCCCTCCGAGAACGCTCTTGCCCGTGGGGCAGTACAGGCTGAAGTATCGCGTGGCAAAGCGGGGTTCATCCACGAGCTCGAAGGTGGCAACGACCCGCTCATAGCCCGAAAACCCGGGAGCCGCTTCCTCGTTGGGACCGAAGGCGGCAACGGTGGCGACATTGCCCGAGTCGAGGTCCTGGAGCAGTGAGGTGAGAATCACTTTGTTCGGAGCGGCGGAGATTTCAACCGTCCCTTCGAAATCCCGCAAGTCAGTGCCGAACAGGAGCTCTTCGTTGAGGAATGCGGCCCGTTGTTCCAAAGGTTGGAGGGCAAACTGAATGGGATCGCCGACCGGAGTTCCGGAGGTGCCTCGCAAGCGGGCCGTGATGTTCGCGGCGTTTACCGGATCGGGATTCGCGAGGGCAACTCCGGATCGACGGCTCGCGTTGATGAAGCCGCTCAAACGCGCCGATTCGACCGGCGAGGAGGGGAGGACGCCGATCCTCGGGAGCGGGCCGACGACGAAGAGGTCGATGAATTCCGTCGCGATGAACGGAGCCGACGAGGAGAGATGGATCCATCCTCGGGCCAGTTCGGCGTCATTGGTCCCGAAGGAGATCGACGATGTTCCCATTGCCCCGACATCCGCCGACCGACTTTGGCTCAGGACCCCGTCGGGCGTGAAGAAATCCGCCCGGACATTGAGGCTGCCGGAATCGGCCGGATTGTGGATCGAAAGGAGTGTTTGGGATCCGGCGTTGGCGACGGCCTGGGCAAAGTAGAGGTTTTCGCTCCCGAAATCGGCACCGACTGCCGGAGTCAAGACGGCGACGAAGAGCACCCATCCCGTCAAACACACTCCGGGCAGGCTGAAACGCTGCAGATTGGCGGACTCGTTCATTTGCTCATCCTTTCTCTGGTTGGGAGTATTCACGTGTGGGTAGGTTCCTCCTACGGAAGCTCCTCCGCGAAGCTGTTACTTGCTCCGGAATTCCCGTTTCAGGACCTCGAACAAAGGGGTGTCGCTCCACCGTTTGATGCGGTATTCACCTCGTTCGAGGAGCTGCCAGCCGCCCGGAGCCCTGGCCCCGGTTCCCAGCTCATAGTCCATGCTGTCCCAGGTATCTTCCCGGTAGGAGTAGAAGGCCCAATGGAAACCGCCCTCGTTCAACATGGCGATGACATCGGCCAGATACTGCACGGCTCCCGGGGACCGGCGGCCGCATCCGAACTCCGCCGCCACGATCCGGTTGGCGGGGATCCGGTGTCTGGCGGCCCAGTCGAGCACCGGCTGAATGCGGTGTTTCAGGTCGTCCCTCGTCCACGCGCGGGGAGGAGCGTTCCAGAAATCGGGCATGGCATCCGGATAGCGGTAGCGCCCGGCGTTGACCCGAGTAGTCGTGTACTGCCAGGGTTCATAGAAGTGGAACGAATAGAGGATGTCAGGATCGTCCACGGGAGTGAGATAGGAGAGGCCTGCGGCTGATCCGTATCCGTACCCCTCGAGCAGAATCGGTGTCGTCGGATCGACCTCGCGGATGGCGAACACGATCCGGCGGTTGAAACGATCGAGGTCCGCTGCGGTTCCCAAAGCCCTCTTCCGCCAGTCGGCGAAGGCTTCATCTTCCGCGCCGTCGATTCCGTGCTCTCGGGCGGGATGGGGCTCGTTCAGCGGGTCGTAGGCCGCGATGGCAGGATGTCCCCGTAGCCGCTTCGCCAGATCCTTCCAGAAGCGAATTGCCTGCTGTTGAAACGTGTCCTCATTCCAGAGACGGTAGTCGTCCTTTCCCTGATTCGACTGGCTCCACCGCGCTCCGGGGAGACCAAGCATGCCGAGGACGACATGGTGCCCGAGTGCCGCGGCATCGTCGAGGACTGCGATCAGCTTCTTCAGATCGGGCTCGGCAAGCCCCTCGTAACGATCGGCCGAACCGATCAAAAAGTCCTTTTGCCCGGTCTTCCACTTGTCGGGTACGAGACGGATGAACTCGAGTCCCAGTTCGGTCGCTGACTGGAACCGCTCTCGGGCCGGCACCTGGTTGAAAAAGTTGGCTCCCTTGCGCTGCTCGTCCCAAAAATGGATCGGGTGTGAGTCCTCCACCACCACGGGAGACTTGCGGGCACGCGCAGGTGACACCGGCAGCGCGGCTGAAAACAGAACCAGAGCGACCCAAAGACCGGCTCGCCGGCCTGCATTCCGGGGCGCCGGACCTCGCTTTCGAGTCGCCGGCCCATCGACGGAGCCTCCTCGTTTCATCCCGAAAGACGGTAACACACGGCTCTGCGGTCATCCGGCCGGAGGACAAGCTCACACCTGGAGGCGGGGGAGCTCCATGCGAAGGCAGCCTGGGGGATTAACCGTGCGGGGAGTAGGGGACACTGTTTCTTCGTCCACCTTCGTTCGGTGGGCCGGGAGTAGGGAGGAGGGGAGTAGGGGACACTGTTTCTTCGTCGACCTTCGTTCGGTGGCACCGCATCAGCCGGCGTGCGCCTCCGCACGGTCACGCCCCTGCTTCAGCTCCGGATCCTTGCGATCGTCGAAGCGGATTGCTTCGTCCCACTCCCGGACCGCCTCGCCGTACCGGCGGAGCCCGCCCAGCGCCCGGGCCTTCCAGGAATGGGTATAGCTGCAGAAGTAGCGCGCCGTATCCTGCTTCGGCTCCCGGGCCAGGATCCAGCCCAGGGTTTCGAGCGAGTTTTCGTACCACGGGAGGGCAGCAGCGTACTTGCCGATCCGTGTGTCGAGCTCGCCCAGGTTGGTGTAGGTACTGGCCAGCTTGAGCCGGTAGTCGGCGACGGCAGGGTGGTCGAGCACCAGCTGTCTGCGGATTTCGAGCTCACGCTGGTAGGCCTCGGCCGAGGCGTCGTAGTGCTTGAGCAGCATCTCGATGCCGCCGAGATTGCTCAGCGCGGCCCCAAGGGTGTGCCGGTATTCGTCATTTTGCGGATCTGCCCTGACCAAGGCCTCGCCCACGGGAATGATCTCGCGCAGTACGTCGCGGCCGGCCACTAACCGGTTCTGGCGTCCATAGAGCCCGGACAGGTTGACACCGCTCTGAACCACGCGCTCCCGGTAGGTCGGCTTGCCCGGGAAGTCGGCGGCGAGCCCTCGACGCAATTCCAGCGCCTCTCGCAGGGTCCGCTCCGCTTCGTCCGGTTGGCCGGAACGCTCGAGCATCTGGCCAAAGTTGTCCAGGGTGTTGCCGTGCTGGCTGCGCGTCGCGACGTTGTCCGCATCCTCTCCGAGCAACGCATGCTCCAAGTCGAGGGCTCGACGGAACTCGGTCCCGGCGTCGTCGAACCGACCGGTCTCGTAAAGAACCAGCGCCAGGCTGCTGACCAGTGCGTCGAGCGTCCGGCGAAAGTCGAGATTCGTGGGCTCGCGAGCGGCCAGCCCCTCCATGGCCCCGATTCCTTCGCGATACTCCCGCTCCGCGGCGTCCTGCTCTCCAACCGTCCGGCTGATGTCCGCCAGGCGGGAATGCGCCATGGCCAGATCCTGCGTCATCTCGGCGGAATCGCTCCGCTGGGCGGCCAGCCCCTGGTAGAACTCACGTGCCGTCTCGAGCAACTGCCGGCGGAGATCTTCGAGACCACGGGCTTTCAGCTCCGGGCTATCGGCGACGCGGGTCAGGTAGCGATCGACGGCACCGCGGGCGAGGTCGAAATTCTCGCGGGCGGAGGCCTCAGCCGCAACAGAACGAGAATACAGCACGGCCATTCCAGCACCGAAAGCACAGATCAGAGCCAGAAACACAGCGGCGAACGCTGCGGGCAGCTTGTGCCGCGCCACGAGCTTCCTGATCTGGTACGCCGCACTGGGTGGTCGGGCCAGAATGGGCTGGGTCGCCAGATAACGCTCCACGTCCTCGCCGAGCGCGCCGGCGCTCGAGTATCGGCGGCCCGGATCCTTCTCGAGTGCCTTGCCGGCGATAGTCTCGACATCCGCGTCCAGCCTCCGGACCCCGCTCCAGGACTGGCGCAACGGCCGGGGCGGCGTCTCACAGATCACACGCACGGCCTCGAGTAGACCGGACTTCTGCGTGTCATACGGCCGGGTCCCCGCAAGCATTTCGTAGAGGATCACACCCAGCGCGTAGACGTCCGTGCGGACGTCGACCGCGTCCGCCTCTCCCCGCGCCTGCTCCGGACTCATGTAGGGCAGTGTCCCCTTGATCATCCCGATCTCGGTCACGACGGTAGCGGCCTGGACATCCTGGTCGGTGATGCGGGCGAGGCCGAAGTCGAGGATCTTGACCGTGGGCAAGGGTGGCGCCCCGGAACCAGTCGTGACGCCCGAACTGTGGTCGTCCGTGACCACGATGTTGGACGGCTTGAGGTCACGGTGGATCACGCCGCGCTGATGGGCGTAATGGACCGCATCGCAGATCGTGCGGAACAACCGCAGGCGGAAGCGCAACTCCCCGGGAGAGATAGGTCCGGGCCGAAGGGACAGAAACGACTTCAGTGTCTGCCCGCGGACCAGTTCCATCGCAAAGAAGTGCTGACCCTCCTCGGTCCGGCCGGCCTCGTAGATCGCTCCAATGTTCGGGTGCTTGAGTCGAGCCAGCGTTTCCGCCTCGCGCTGGAACATCCTGACCTGGGTCTCATCGACCAACCTACCGCCGCGGATGACCTTCAGTGCGACGGCACGCTTGGGTGATTGTTGCTCGGCCTCGTAGACCACGCCCATTCCGCCCTCGCCCAGCTTGCCGAGAATCCGGTAGGGGCCAATCGAGACGGGAAGTTCCCCGCCTGGCGAGGCAGACTGCGGCGCGTCCACAGAGGCCTGTCGGGTGAGGCGCGTTCGATCGTCCGGAGTGTTTGATATCTGCTTGCCGTTCAAGGGTTGGCACCCCCGCGGACATCCAGAAAGCAGAAGCGCGTCTGCTTCTTGCAGGGAAGGGTGGGTCTTGCGATGTCGTCGGAGCGCTCGTCCCCCAGGACGGCTTGGGGGTCGACTCTAGATACGACGAGCATTGCGTTGAAGCTCCGGGAAACCCGCGACCTCGATCGAACTCAGGATCCGGCTGCGCTCGACCATTGCCGGGTATCCGTGTATTGCCGGAATCGGACGACCTTGCCGCCGCGAAACTCCCACACATGAGCAAACTGGGAGTCGACGAAGGTGCCGGTTGCCCGCATCTTCCCTTGATACCGCCCCTCAGTGACGACGGTATCCCCGGCGTCGATGATATTTCCAGGGATCACCTTGAAGCCTTCGAGATCGGTAGCAATCCGCTGGAATACACCCTCGGCCACGGCTTGTGGCCCGACATACGGATTCCCGTCGGCATAGAGAAACCCTTCCGCCTCTCTCCACTCGATCTTCGGGTCGAACGCCCCGAGCACCACTGGCACATCCCCTCTGGCGAATGCCGCGTAAAGATTCTTCACGATCTCGCCGCTCTGTCCCATAGCTGCCTCCCTTTTGTCGGCGGCCCCACTACGGAGCCGCACCGTTTGAAGATTCACTCCGAAAGCCGCGCGTCGAGGCCGAAGTCGCGTTCGACATTCTCGTACCAGGTCTCATCGTCCGCCGCGCCCCAGTCTACGAATTCTTCATCGGTCATCGCCGAACGCCACTCGAGGAAAGGTTCGGCGTCGGGACCGACGGGGTGCCTCAACTTCCAGGTGCCACTCTCGATCACGTCGCGGATCTTCTCGGCTACCAGGAAGGGCGAGGCCGGATTCAGCAGCGAGGCGGTGAACAGGCCGGCGAACCGGTGCTGATGTGGGTAGACCGATCCGTTGGGGCCCTCACCGATCCGTCTGGCCATGGCGGTATCGATGATTCCGGGCTGGACAATGGCCACACGAATGTTGAACATCTTGGCCTCCTGAGCGAGCGCCTCGCTGAGCCCCTCCAGCGCGAACTTGGACGCCGCATAGGCTCCCAGAGGAGACGACGAGATCCGGCCGGCGACGGAGGTGACGTTAACGATGCAGCCGTCTTTTCGCGCGCGCATTCCCGGCAGCACGGCCTTGATGCAGCGCAAGGCGCCGAAGTAATTCGTCTCCATGACGGCGCGAAACTCGGAGAGACGAAGCTCCTCGACAGAGCCTCGGGTCTCGATGCCGGCGTTGTTGACCAGGACATCGATCGCAAGGCCGGATTCTTCAATCGCCCCGATGGCTTCCTTGACTGAGGCATCGGAGTTCACGTCCATGGTGGAAACCTCGATCGGCAGTCCCTCTTCTGCCGCCTTCCGCCCCAGTTCCGGCGCAGCGCTCGGGTTGCGCATCGTCGCGTAGACCTTGTGCCCGGCACGTCCGAGGACCAGGGCCGCAGCCATGCCGATCCCCCTACTCGCGCCCGTAAGCAGAATCGATGCCATCCTCCATCTCCTTCCATCGTGCGGTTGGCGATCTCACACAAGCGCCGATCGCCGGTGACTATGAAGTCGGTGCAGCGTCAGTTCAGGGTCGGCTCCTCAGAGCCGGTGGGAGAGTAACTTGTTCCAGATGGTAACATCGGGACAGTTATTAACGCAAGCGAAAACAAGCACACCCAACAATCTGTCGGCGGCCGCAGGAGCACACATCGACTCGGAGCTTCATGGGACGGCCCGAGACGGAGGCAAGGTGTGGGACAGTCTGGCGACAGAAAGGGACACTGTTTCTCTCATTCGGATGCCACCTGTGGAGTAGCCGAAGAGAGGGGATTCAACAGCAGGGAATGAAACAGTGTCCCCGACTGAAGAAGCTCACTCCGAGTTGGATGCGCTGACTGTGCCCGCTCCGAACGACGAAGTGAAGGCACCTGGATCTTGGCGGCGGTGCCCACGCTACCGATTGGCTTCGATTTCTGCTTCCACGGACCCGAGGCGGTCTTCGGCGATGTCGTAGACGACAACCCGAAGCAGAGCCTCCCGCATACCTGCTGGAAGATCGAGTTCCTTCTTCAAAGGAAAGCCCTCCCGGACTACCTGATCGTAGGTTTCCGGCTTGAGGTCCATCTCCAATCGATCCCAGCTTTCCGCCGTCAATTCCCCGTCGCGGCCGAAGAGGAAGTACGAGATGGCCATCCTTCCGGTATAACGGCCCTCATGGAGGGCATACATGTCCGCCGCAGGGTGAATTCTGAGGGACATTCGGATTCCGGTTGATCCGGAGCCGGATGCCTTCTCCACATCGAGGGAGACTTCCACGTCGTCAAAGAGCGTGGCGGAACTCGCAGCGGCCGCACACCTCGAATAGACCAGCTGCTGTGTGACGTCGAAAATTCGCGGAGCCACGTCTGCGAAGTAGCCCCTGCGGTACATGACCCGCACTCCGGGCCGATTGACCCGGACCTCGATTCGCCGAAAGCGGCCATCCGGTTCCCGAATTTTCGGAACATAGCTGAGAAGATAGGAAGCGCATATACTCGATCGCTTCGGAGAGACCCGAAACGTCCGTCCGACCCTCGCTCTGCAGCTTCATAAATTCCCCCAGGTCCATACCGTCGCGGACCAGATCCTGCTCGATCTGCGAAGAAATCGAGTCGAAGGACCGACTCCCGGCGCCGTCCATCCGGCGGCTCGTCCCGTAGCCGCCCTCGCCCGGATCGGGGCGTGGGCTGTTTGCCTCGTACCCTCGGGGAAGCTGCATTGCCCTTTTCTCAGCTTCGAGCAAGTGTTCGCGAGCGGCAACGGCATCGGATCTGATCTCGCCGGCGTGACGGGATGCGATCTCATGCCCCCGTTCCTCCCCGGAGTCGAAGATCCGATCGATTTCAGCCTGAAAATCGCGGAGACTGAGGGATTCTGGGTCAGCGATGACGCGCGCAGTCTGATTTATCCTCATTTCGATCCGCGCTTCGATCGATGGGGCGATCTCCTGATACCGCTGCAGAACCGGGATCAGCGTCTCATGATCGGAAGTGAAATCGGCGGCCCGCCCAAAGGCCATGAAGGAGACGCGGTCATTTGGCTGAAGACCGCTGTGAATGAACGCAATCAGAGCCGGAATCTGCTTGGAGAACCTGTGTCGCCCACGGCCCACGAAGATCAGAAACGTTCGGGAATGGGTTTCCCGGGATGGGGTTGCCGATGTCAGCTCGCCGTCCGACTCTCCGGCTCGGGAATCAGTTAGGCCGGGCTTCGGCGCGAGGTGCGACTCGGGTGAAAAGTGCCGGATTTCCTGTGGCACTCCGTCCTCGAGAACCTTGAAGTCCTGCTTCTTGAGATCGAGGATTGGATCGCCCTCCCTCGTCAGCACAATCACGTCTACCGGGACTTCGGAGACTTTCACGCGTATTGGGTCGGCGGCATCCGCGTCCTGGCTCAGGGCCTTGCTCCGGGGACAGACCACCAGGCCAACCAGGAGAAGCCCGAGCGGCAGACCGTACTTGAGCCACATGCCTGCCCGAGAAACATACGCGATTGCCTCCATATGAACCTCACCAAATCGCTATTTCTACCATATCTGTCTGTTCTTTTGTTGACTGGAAAGATTTCAAAATGTTTCAACTTCGACGAATCTGAGCTACCGTCGGGGAGAGGATTCTGGCAACCAAAGTGGTGTCCTCCCAGGGGAGAGACACGCGTCCACGCGGCGGGGAGTAGGGGACACTGTTTCTTTGTCCCCCTCGCTCGAGCAGCAGGGGAGAGGAGGGCACAGTCGAGGTCGGGAGTTCACCGCCTGGCGACGCGGACAGTAGCGAGTCGGCACAGGCCCGCAGGGTGCGGCGCGTTCGATCGTCCGGAGTGTTCGGCGTCAGCTCGCCGTTCCAGGGTTGGTGCCCCCGCGGTCATCCAGCGGGCGGACGCGCGTCTGCCCCCTACAAGGAAGTGCGGAGCTCTCGATCTCTTCAGGGCGCTCGTCCCACAGGACGGCTTTGCGGTCGACTCTGCGGTCGATCCGACCGGCAACGGAGGTGACGTTGACGATGCAGCCGTCCCTGCCCGCTCGTCGAGATGCGTGCCGAGGCCCCAACCGGAAGGATGATTCAGGGATACTCGTTTTGCGCCATCAACCCGCCCGCGGAGCGATAGGAATGCCCGCTCTTCCTGGCGCCCGGCTGGATCGGTTGCCTGAGCGGTCGACAGCGGCCAAGTGTTCGAACAGGCCGGTCTACTTCCGGCGTCTCACCTTCACTTTGGCCAGATCTTCATAGAACTGGATGATGCCGCCGTGGTCGTCGCCGGCCTTTCCGTCGGTCTTCAGCGCCTGCATGATCTCCATGACGCCGCTGCTGAGAGGCACCGGAACACCGAGCTCATGGGCCGTATCCAGGGCATTCGCCAGGTCCTTGATATGCAGGGCGATGCGGAAGCCCGGCTTGAAGTTGCCGTCCAGAGCCAGCGGCACCTTGGCGTCGAGCACCGTGCTCCCGGCCAGACCGCCGCGAATGGCCAGGTAGACCTTTTCCGGGTCCACTCCCGCTCGGGTCGCCAGCACCATCGCCTCGGACATCGCTGCGATGTTCAGGGCCACAATGATCTGGTTCGCCAGTTTCGTGGTGTTTCCGCTGCCGATGCCGCCGACCAGAACAGCGGACGCACCCATGCACTTCAGGATGCTCTCGACGCGCTCGAATACCTCGTGCTTGCCTCCGACCATGATGGACAGGGTCCCGTCCTTGGCCTTCGGCTCGCCGCCGCTGACCGGCGCATCGAGCATGTCAACGCCCTTCTTTTGCACTTCGGCCGCGATTTCCTGGGCGACCAGCGGCGCAATTGAGCTCATGTCGACCAGGATCAGCCCCGCCCTGGCGCCTTCCAGGACTCCGTCATTGCCCGAGGACGGCGGCTCTTCACATCCGGGCGAATTCGGCAACATCGTAATCACCACGTCGCATCTGTGCCGCGACGTCCTTGTTGCTCTTGGCTTCTTTGGCCCCGGCCGCGACGACCTCCTGGACCGGCTCCGGATTGACGTCGTAAACCGTCAGACTGTACCCCGCCTTGATCAAGTTCAGGGCCATGGGCTTTCCCATGATCCCCAAACCGATGAATCCTATCTTTTCCATTTCATTTACCCCGGACGGTTCATAACAGACGTGTCTTTTAGTCAATCGGCGTCAAGACAACCTTCATGGCCTCCCGGTCATCCACCAATCGGAATGCCTCTTCCCATTGGTCGATCCGGAGCTCGTGCGTGATCACGCGTTCCAGATCGATCTGTCCCGTACTCATCAAGGTCAGCGACTTCTCCCAAACGTCCCACGTATGGCTGAAATGTCCCTTGAGGGTCACGGATTTCGCAATCAGCGGATCCAGGCTGAAGTTCACGGGCTTGGGTCCCCAACCGATCTTGGTGATCTGGCCGTTCGGACGGACCGCGTTCATCGACAGTTTCAGAGTCTCGGCGGGGCCAGCCGTATCGACGACCAGATCCGCGCCGTAGCCATCGCCCAGAGACCGGATCTTCGGCAGGGGATCCTGCTGGCTGCTGTTGACGGTGACGGTGGCGCCAAATTCCCTGGAGAGCTCCAGCCGTTTGTCGTCGCCCTCGGCGCCGACGGCGACGATTTCGCTCGCTCCCTGGAGCTGGGCCATCCTCATGCACAGCAGGCCGATTGGCCCCGGCCCGATCACGACGACTCTGTCGCCAGGGTTCACGGCGCTGTTGGATACCACCGACTTGTAGGCCACGCAGAAGGGCTCGGTGATGGAGGCCGCCTTCAAGGAGACGCTCTCAGGCACCCTGTGCAGAATCCGCTCCGGCACTTTGACATATTTCGTAAACGCCCCGTCGCAGTGGAATCCGAATCCTTTTCGCTCCCGGCACAGATGGTAGTTGTTGGTCCGGCACAGGGCGCACTTGCCGCAATAATCGGCGTGCGTCTCCGAGGTCACGCGCTCCCCAACCTTGAATTTGCTGACGCGCTTGCCCGCCTCGACGATCCGGCCCGCGAATTCGTGCCCCAGGATGAAGGGACAATTGAAGTCGAACACCACCGAACCGCTATGCATGTGCGGGTCCGTCCCGCACACGCCGACGTAAGCCACTTCGACCAAGACGTCGCTCTCGCCGATCTCCGGGACGGGCACCTCCCGCAGTTCCGTCGCATTGGGCTTGTTTTCGTACTTGACGACCGCCTTCATCGTCTTCGTTTTCATAACCTACCCCAGGACCTTTTTCACTGCCTTGAACACCGCCCCATCCGTCAAACCGTAATGCTCCAGAAGCTGCTCGTAGTCGAGCGCCGATTGCCCGAAGCAGTCCTGCACCGCGACGGCTTCCATGGGCAGGGACTGCCCTCTCAGCGCAAAAGCGATGGCGCTGGCCAGCCCGCCGATGATGGTGTGCTCTTCGACGGTCACGACCCCTTTTACTCCCGCCGCGAGATCGCGAATCACCCCGTCGTCGATCGGCTTCAGCGTGCTGACATTCACGACCCGTACGGAGACACCCTCGTTTTCCAGGATCTCCGCGGCCTTGAGCGACTTGTAGACCATGTAGCCGTGGGCAAAGACCACGACATCCGTCCCCGGGCGGATCACCGTGGGCCGGCCAATCTCGAACTCCTGATCCTCGTCGGTGACGTCCGGAACTGGATTGCGCAGGATGCGCATGTAGACCGGGCCTTCGTAAGCGGCTGCCGCCCGGGTCATCTTCCTCGTCTCGATGCCGTCGGCCGGAGAAAGAATCGTCATGTTCGGGATCGCTCGCATGAGCGCGACGTCTTCGATGCTCTGATGGGTGGCTCCATCGCCGAAATCCGAGAGCCCGCAGCTGGAACCGACGATTTTCACATTGAGCTTCCCGATGCAGCTGACGCGGATCTGGTCGTAGGGCCTTCCGGTGGCGAAAACCGCGAAGGAATTGGCGAAGGCGATTTTGCCGGACAGGGCCAGCCCTGCCGCCGTTGAAATCATGTTCTGCTCGCCGATCCCCACCTCGAAGAACCGCTCCGGAAACTCCTTCTCGAAGAATTGGGTCATCGTCGTTTTGCTGAGATCGGCCTCCAGGACCACGATCCGCTCGTTCACCTTACCCAGTTCGACCAGTGTCTCGCCGTAAACCGTCCTGCAGTTTTGCGTCTTCAGTAGCATGTGTTCTCAGTCCTCGAACAGTCGTCGCGCCGCTTCATACTGTTCCTGCGTCATGATCCCGTGGTGGAACTCCGGCTTGCCTTCGGCGAAGGGCACGCCTTTGCTCTTGACGGTCTGAGCGACGATCATCACGGGCCTGCCCTTGACTCGACCGGCTTCATCCAGTGCCTCTGCGATCTGCTCGATATCGTGGCCGTCGATTTGCATCACCTGCCACCCGAACGCCCTTCCATTTCTCGGCGTGGGGATTCGTGTCGTATCGATCGACGATCGCACCGGTCGCCTGCACCAGGTTCTTGTCGAGGATCGCAACGAGGTTGTCCAGCTTGTAGCACGGCCGCCGCCATCGAGGCCTCCCAGATCTGTCCCTCGGCGATTTCCCCATCGCCGACGATGCAGTAGACCTTGTAGTCTTTCTTGTCGATCTTTCCCGCCATCGCCATCCCGCACGCGACGCTCAATCCCTGCCCCAACGAACCGGTGTAGGCCTCGATGCCTGGCATCCTCCCCATCTCCGGATGTCCCTGCAGGATTGAGCCCAGTTCCTTCAAGGTCGCCCAGTTCTTCCTTGGGAAAATACCCACACTCTGCCAGGGCTGCGTACTGCACCAGCGCCGCGTGGCCCTTGCTCAGGAGAAACCGGTCGCGGTCAGGCCACTTCGGATTCCTGGGATCGTGGCGCATCTGGTGGAAGTAGAGCACGGCGACGATATCGGCGATCGAACAGGAGCCCCCCAGATGGCCGGGCTTGCCCGTCCCGATCATCATGACGATATCGTAGCGTAGCTTCTTGGCTATTTCTCGCAGTTCTGCTGCTTGTTCAGCGGATACGGACATGGTGACGAATCTCCAACCCAAAGAACGGCTTGACTATCATGTTGCGGAGGTGGAAAGCGTAACAGACTTGATGGGGATGTACAATCGGCTTCACACACCAGGTGTTCCTACTAACGGCGGGCCCATCAAGAACATAGCGCCATCACTCGACTGTGACGACCAACATGGTATGCTCCCATCGGAGCGGAACGCGTCCATGCGAATTGGAGCCGCTCCGTGCTCGAGTCCGGCCGGGACGGCCCCGTTGCCCAAATCGGCGAAATCCGGCCGGGACGCCTTCCGAGCACGTGCTTGGGAAGGGTTCTGAAATCGGCAGGGAAACAGGAGAAGAGAGATGAAGCAAGTTTCTGGATTGGTGCTGCTGCTGTTCGTCGGCCTTTGTTGCGCACAAGAGCCGGGCGGGTTTCAGCCCGCTTCGACCAATGTCTGGGGCGCCCAGTATCCCCAGGTCGATGGCAGCGGCAGGGTGCTCGTTCGCATCAAAGCCCCGGAGGCCACGAGCGTGAGAGTGAATTTCTGGAGCGGGCCGAAGATGCCCATGGAAAAGCAGTCGGACGGATTCTGGACCGTGACGACTCCGCCCCAGGCTCCGGGCCTGCACTACTACACGCTGATCATCGACGGAGCCGAGGTCGCCGATCCCGGCAGCCATTCCTTCTTTGGCGGAAGTAAGGACGCGAGCGCCGTGGAGGTTCCCGAGCCTGGTTCTACGTACTACTTGCCCGAGGACGTGCCCCACGGGATGGTCCGTGAGATCTGGTACAACTCCAAGGTGACGGGTACCTGGCGTCACGCACTCGTCTACACGCCGCCAAACTACGACACACAGACGAATGTGCGTTATCCCGTTCTTTACTTGCAGCATGGCGGCGGCGAAGACGAAACGGGATGGACGAAGCAGGGAAAGGCCAACTTCATCCTCGACAACCTGATCGCGGCCGGCCGGTGCAAGCCGATGCTCATCGTGATGGCGTATGGCTACGCTCGGCACGCGGGCTATTCAGCTCCTGACCTGACCGGAAAGGGGTTCGGCTCACCTGAGATGAGACAGGCAATGCAGGAGATGATGTCGGCCTTTGATGACGATCTGACGCAGGTGCTGATTCCTTTCATCGATGCGAACTTCAGAACCCTGACGGATCGCGATCATCGCGCCATGGCCGGCCTCTCGATGGGCGGGATGCAAACCTTCCAGATCACCTTCAATCACCTCGACATGTTTTCCTATATCGGAGGATTCAGTGGAGCGGGCGGGGCGTTCCTTTTCGGCGAGAAGTTCGACCCGAAGACCGCCTACAACGGAGCTTTGGCTGATCCGGCCGCGTTCGCCAAGAGAGTGCACCTGCTTTGGCTGGGCGTCGGGACCGAGGAGCCCGAGAGAATGCGCGCCGGCCTCCTCGAGTTTCACAAGTCACTGGATGACGCGGGGATCAAGCACGTCTTCTACGAGTCTCCCGGCACCGCGCACGAGTGGCAGACCTGGCGCCGTGATCTGAACGATTTCGCGCCAAGACTCTTCCAATGAGACGATTGACTTTCACGCACGCTCTAGAAGGGATGCCTTTGCATGTCAGATTCCTCACACAACACCGGATTCATCATTCTCATCACTCTGGTTGCGACAATTGGCGGATTCCTGTTCGGATTCGATTCCGGCGTGATCAACGGCACCGTTGACGGATTGCGGACAGCATTTCACTCAGACAGTGTCGGAACGGGCTTCAATGTCGCCTCCATGCTGCTCGGCTGCGCATTGGGTGCTTTTCTTGCCGGAAGACTTGCGGACTTGTTCGGCCGCAGGACGATTCTCCTGGTATCGGCCGTCTTTTTCACGGTCAGCGCCTGGGGATCCGGAATTGCCACGGGCTCTCTGGAATTCGTCATTTATCGCCTGCTGGGTGGTCTCGCCGTCGGAGCCGCTTCGGTCCTTGCCCCCGCCTACATCAGTGAGGTCGCTCCCGCCAGGTTCCGGGGCCGGCTCTCTTCGCTCCAGCAAATTGCCATCATCAGCGGTCTCTCCATCGCCTTTCTCAGCAATTACCTGATTGCGAATCATGCCGGCAGCTCGCTGGATGTATTCGCGCTTGGTTATGAGGCATGGCGGTGGATGTTCTGGGTGGAACTCGCACCTGCCATTACCTTCTTCTTCGCCCTGCTGTTCATTCCGGAAAGTCCTCGCTTTCTTGTGTCTTCGGGAAAAAGAGAGAAGGCCATGGGGGTCCTGACCAGGCTCATGGGTAGTCGGGCGGAAACCAAGTACGATGAGATCAAAGAGACCCTCGCAGAAGACCACCGCCCCTCATTCCGCGACCTTGTCGGTCCCAACGGAGTTCGTCCGATCGTCTGGTTCGGCATCGGCCTGGCGTCGTTTCAACAATTGGTCGGAATCAACATCATCTTCTACTACGGCGCAGTCCTCTGGCAGTCTGCGGGTTTCACCGAATCAGACTCGCTGCTCATCAATGTCATCAGCGGCGCGTTGAGTATCGGTGCCTGCCTGGTGGCCTTTGCGGTCATCGACAAGATCGGCCGCAAACCGATGTTGTTGATCGGCTCGATCGGTATGGCGATCACCCTGAGCACCATGGCCGTCATCTTTGCCACCGCAGTCCTCGGCGAAGGCGGCAGACTGGTCCTGACCGGCTTACAGGGCCCGATTGCTCTGATCGCTGCGAACCTCTATGTGATCTTCTTCAACTTCTCGTGGGGACCGGTCATGTGGGTCATGCTGGGTGAGATGTTCCCGAATCAGATTCGCGGGAGCGGGATGGCCGTCAGCGGATTGTCGCAGTGGACATCCAACTTCGCCATCACGATGACCTTCCCCATTATGCTGACGGGCATCGGTTTGGGCGGAGCCTATGGGTTCTATGCCATTTCCGCCATCGCTTCCTTCTTCTTCGTCTGGAGCTTTGCCCATGAAACCAAGGGAGTGGAGCTCGAGGCAATGGTGGGCTGAACGAAGCAGGGGACAGAAGTAGGGGACACTGTTTCTCTACGAAACTGAAGGTCCCCTCATCGAGGGACAGAGGTAGGGCAGAAGTAGGGGACACTGCTTCTCTACGAAACCGAATGTCCCCTCATCGAGATGGGCCGGGCAACGGGAGATCGACGATCCTCCGTTGCCCAGCCTGAAAAGGGATCCTGCACAACGCCGCCGGCGACTCCGTCCCGGGCGATCTCACGACCCCGGTCTTCGACGCGCCGCTCCAGCGGAGTCGAAGATCACTTACTGAAACTGAATCCAGTCGATGTCCACCGGCTTCGCGTCGGTCAGTGTGACGATGACGTCATGAACGCCGGAAGGAGCCGCGGACAGGGCGGCACTGACAACACTCCAATCCGTACCCGGAGCGATGTCGGCCCGAGCGATCGCCGGCCCGTCAATACTGTCGAGCCGGACGGCAATCTTTCCACCGGCTGACGAGGAGGCCCTGAGCTTCAGCGCGCCGGGCTTCTTGCTACCGAAATCGACCCTGTCGTAACGCACCCAGGCATCCGGGGCCGCCAGCGTCGTCTTCCAGCCCTCATGCGTGTTGGCATCGTTCAGAAATGAAACCGACACCCCGTCGCCGCTGATGGAACTGTACCGGTCGATCTGGATCTGGCTGCCGGCGTCGGTGATGCCCACCCCACGCAGGGTCGGAATGACCTTCTGGATCGTGCCGTCGGCGTTGAAGGAGAGAAAGTCCGCCCGAATGGACCGATTCTTGTCGAACTTGGGAGACAAATCGTCGTCGTGGTAGAACAGATACCACTGCCCCTTGTACTCCACGATGGAGTGGTGGTTGGTCCAGCAGCCGCTGGGCGACTCGTCCATGATCACTCCCTTGGGCTCAAACGGTCCCATCGGACTCTTGCCGATGGCGTACTCCAGCCGCTCCGTCTTGTTCTCCACATGCGGATAGGTCAGGTAGTAGATGCCGTTCCTCTCGAACGTGAAGGGCCCCTCGATGAGCCCCTCGGTCGGGAGATTGCCAATGACCTGCGGCTCGCCGGCCAGTTCCAGCATGTTGTCCTTCAGCGGTGCGACGAAAATCTTGTTCAGTGAGTAATAGATGTAGGCTTTCCCGTCCTTGTCGATAAAGACACAGGGATCGATCCCCAGAACGCCTTCGATGGGCTTGGCCTCTGGCTTGAAGGGACCGTAGGGTCGATCGGAGATGGCGACGCCGATCTTTCTGCCCTTCTCCTTGGCGATCGCCGGGAAATAGAAGTAGTACTTCCCGTCTTTGAAGACACAGTCCGGCGCCCACATGGCGTAGGCACTGGAATCCACCCAATCCACGTCGGTCTGCTTGACGATGACCCCATGATCCTTCCAGTTCGTCAGATCATCCGAAGAGAAGACGTGATAGTCCTCCATGCAGAACCAGCCGGGCCGACCCTGACCCGGGCCGCCCAGAATGTCGTGAGATGGATACACATAGATCTTGCCCTCGAACACCCTGGCCGTCGGGTCGGCCGTAAACTGATCCAGAATCAGCGGGTTCTGGGCCAACCCGAGGCTCGTGCTCAACAGCACCAACGCGCTGAGGGACAGCGAGTAGCGAACAACTCGATTCACCATGGACACTTCTCCTTCTCAATAGGTGACACGCACGCAATTCAATTGTAAGTTACTGCGAATAAAGGATTCCAACCCAGGTCTGGTACTCATTTCCGGAAGTCGCGGTGTATAGCACCGACCTCAATCGACGGCCTTCCATTTGAAGCAGGCGCCGCCCTTGCGGTCGGGCCGGGGGCCGGTGCCGGAGAGCGTCACCCGACCGGGTGCGTTCGGCTGGGTGGCCAAATAGCGGTGGTTGACCAGCGACATGAACATGGTGTCGCCCCGCATCAGGTTCACCCACTGGAACGCTTCCTCATGACCGGGTGCGCTGTCGCCGAGGTCTTTCAATGAAACGTCGGCGCCGGCGGCAGTCAAGAACCAACCGTCGGCGGATTTCAAGGCGACGCGTCCCTTCCCAAGATCGACGACCTGGAACTGGGTGTACCGGTTGGCCGCTGCCTGGGCTTCGGATGCAACATTGATCAATGCCCCGTTCGTTCTGTCGATCGCCAGTACCGTATCGTCGGCGCCACTGGTCAATGTGATCGTTCGGCCTAGCGGAATCGCGCGTTCGATTCCCCGCGCTCGCGGCTCCTCCAGCCTGAAGTTGTCGAAGTCGGCGTAGCCGCCCGGCTTACCCTGAGTGTTGAAGTTGAACAGCGCCAGGCGGACACCCTGAAAAGTCCTGAGCTGGTAGGCCATGATGAACGGAGCGCCCAGCGGGGCAAACTTCTGTCCATCGGCGCTCCAGCTAAAGACGGCCTGTTCGTTGTCGAAATTACAGGCGACACGAAGCCAGACGCGGGTGCGATCGGCCGGGGCTTTCTGGGCCTCGCCCTGGGCCTGATCGAACTGTTGGAGGCCCAGGCCGTCTGAAGTCTTGACGAGACCGATCCAGACATAGGGGAAATTCAGCAGAGCCAAACCTGCCGTGTCACCGACCTCGAGCTGCGAACCGTCGAGTTCGACCGTCGCAATGGACTCGGGCCCGAGCGGCCGCTGTGTCAGGCTGTTGCGAGCCATCCAGAAGCTATCGGCCGGCAACGAGTGCAGCCGAAGCACGCCGGGTTCTTCGGTGAGAGACCACTTGCTGTCATCGGGAACGTGGTTCCACTGCCAGACGGAATTCAGCTTCGGGGAATCGAACTTGTCGCTGCGCGCGAACAGAGGCTTCGGAGCCTGTCTGAAACCGGTGTCCGGCTTGATCCAGGTATTGGGTGCCTTGCGGAGGTTGCCCGGCAGGCCGATGATGGGGAAACCGTGGTCCCAGGTGATGGGGACCAGCGCCACCATGCGGCCGACGCTGCCGTGGTCCTGCATGATGATGCTCCACCATTGACCGGAAGGCGTATCCACGATGCCGCCCTGATGCAGGGTGAGACCACCGCCTTCGTTGGGGTCGTTGTGCACGACGGTGAAGCTGGGATTGTCGCCGCGCCCTCCGCCGCGAAGCGAGTTCTGAGTGGGGGCTCCGAGGGACTCGCTTTGGACCATCCGCTCGACCTCCCAGGGGCCGTCGATCGAATCCGCGCGGGCGACCATCTGGTCGGTGTGCGCGCCCGGAATTGCGGACACGTCGTAGTACTTCCCGTCGATCTTGTAGAGGTGATGGCCCTCGCCCATACCCGGGGCGTCCATGATATGGCGGACACCGGGGACCACACCGGTGAGATCCCGGTTCAGCTCCAGGATGGTGTAGGGATTCCGGTTGCCGTAGACGAGATAGATCTTGCCGTCATCGTCGAAAAGGACCGACAGGTCATGGAAGCCTTCGATCTGGTTGCGTTCCCAGGGACCGCTGGCGGATTTGGAACGAAAGATCTGAAGGCCCACGCGGTTGACGTTGCAGAAAACATAGAACATGCCGTCGTGATAGCGGATCGCGGGCGCCCAGATGCCCTGACCGTAGACGTCACCGCCTTCGAGCCGGAAGGCCGGCCCGAGATCGAGGCGATCCATACAGTAGCTAGCCAGTTCCCAATTCACCAGGTCTTTGGAATGCAGCACGATGACGGCAGGGTTCATGTGCATCGTGGTGCCGGCCAGGTAATAGTCGTCGCCGACGCGAATGACGTCCGGATCCTCGAACTCCTCATAGAACAGCGGATTCGAGTAGGTGCCGTTGCCGTTGTCGGCGGTCCAGCTCTGCCCCGCGCTGGACGAGGCGCCCTGACACTCAGGAAGCGCCGCAGTGGAAAAGAGGAGAGCGCTGCCGATCAACAGCAGCGAGGGGGCAAGACGGGCAAGTGTTGTTCTGTTCATATTTGGACCCGGGTATTGTAGCTTGTTTCGCAGGATTTTCATGTCCTCCGCCGCGAAGTTGAGAATCGCGGGAACACCACCCTGCTCGGCCCGCGTCCCCAGACACACCCTGCCACAGTGAGAAGGGGACACTGTTTTGCACTCCAACGGCAGCCCGCCGTATTTCGCAGAAATGAGAGCGAGTAGAAGAAGGGGAGCAGAGAGAAGGGGACACTCTTTTTGTTCACTGTTCGTGTTCACCGACTCTCTCGGCGGTTTCTTCTCCTCCGGCCGGCCGAAGGGTCTCCTGACCGGGCGCTACTGCACAGCTGGAGGCTGGCAAAGGCACTCCGATCGGGGCTGCGGAGACGAATCAAAGAAGAGAACAGCGAGTCGTCGCCTCTGGCGGGAGGTCATCCAGCACTGGGAGCACCCCTGCGGCGCTGGCTCTTTCCAGGCGGTCTAGAGAAACAGTGTCCCCAATTCCCCAATCCCCTGAACGCTCCCTGACTTCCCGACCGGGGGGATATGGAAACAGAGTTTGTGGTACGGGATGGCGCGATCTTTGGGGTAGGATTGGCAGAACAGGCGCCCCGGTGGCGTCCACTCCGCAGGGGGAAGAGCAGGAATGAAGATGCTGATACCGATCCTGATGAGCGCCTCTCTCTGGGCTCAACAACCACATCCGTTCGATCTCGTGCTCCAGGGCGGGCATGTCATCGATCCGAAAAACGGGATCGACAGCGTCTTGGACGTCGGGATCCGCGATGGCAAGATCATCCAGATCGCGGAATCCATTTCGGGCGCATCCGCCCAAAGAGTCGTTTCGGTGGATGGGCTCTTCGTGGTCCCCGGCCTCATTGACATGCATAGCCACCTTTTCTACGGCACGGAAGAGGATTCTGACTACAGCAACGGATTCAGCGCTGTCTCTCCCGACGGCTTCAGCTTCAGGAGCGGAGTCACCACCATGGTGGATGCCGGCGGATCGGGATGGCGGAACTTCAAGCAGTTCAAGCGGCAGACGATCGACCGGTCTCAGACGCGGGTCCTGGCTTTCCTAAACATCGTGGGGAGGGGCATGAAAGGAGGTCCGGTCGAGCAAGACCTAGGAGACATGGACGCCAAGCTGACGGCGATGCGGGCGCTGGAATTCAGTCGCCTGATCGTCGGCATCAAGGTCGCCCACTACGCCGGACCCGAATGGGAGCCGGTCGATCGCGCAGTCGCCGCAGGTCGGATCGCCGGGATCCCGGTTATGGTCGATTTCGGGACGCACGAGCCTCCATTGTCCCTTCGCGCTCTCCTGCTCGACCATCTGAGGCCGGGGGATATCCTGACCCATACGTACTCCGACACCAAAGGGAGAATGGCAACTGTCCGTGAGGACGGGACGGTCGAGCCGTTCGTGTGGGAAGCCCGAAAGAAGGGGGTCCTCTTCGACGTGGGGCACGGTGCCGGGTCCTTCGTTTGGCGCGAAGCCGTGCCGGCGATGGCATCCGGGTTTGTGCCCGATACGATCAGCACGGATCTCCATGTTCACAGCATGAACGCCGGGATGAAGGATCTTCTGAACGTGATGTCCAAATTCTTGAACCTGGGGATGTCGCTCCAGGAAGCAGTCCTGAGAGCGACCTGGGCACCTGCTCGAGTCATCGGGCATGAGGAACTGGGTCACCTCAGTCCGGGAGCCGGGGCGGACATTACGGTCCTGAACCTGCGACAAGGCTCGTTTGGGTTCATCGACTCGGAGGGCACAATGGTCCCGGGGACCCAGAAGCTCGAATGCGAGCTGGTGCTGCGCGAGGGCAAAGTGGTCTGGGATCTCAACGGACGCGCTGCCCAGAAGTGGGAGAAGCACACGCCGGAGAAACCCTGAACCGTTGCTGAAGGGCCGCTCCCTGTACCGGTGGCCCGACTGAGAGGCACGCCAGACGAGAGGGAAAGAGAAGGGGACACTCTTCTGCTCTGCTCCGCCAAGAGTATCCCATCAGCCTGTGCGCAAGGGCGAAGGACCCCTCATGCTTTTGCCCCTTGCGGGTGCTGATCGAGGTCCACGCAAGCGGCGAAAACCGCTTCTCTACCGGCCGCTGAGCAATCTCTCGATCATTGCCCGCAGACGCCTGAGGTTCTCCGGATTGGCACCTTCTGCCTTCCAGAGGATTTCTCCCTGCCGACCGATCAGAAAGTGCGTCGGATGGGAGCCGATGGCAAAAGACTTCTCGATCGCGTGTGCCGTCGGTACGACTTCGTAGTCGAACGTGTGACTCTCGAGGAAGGGCTTCACCATCTCGGGAGGTTCCGAGGTGAAGGCCAGAAAACGGACCCGGTCTCCATAATCACGAACCAACTCGTTCAGATCCCCCATCTCTCCAACGCAGGGGCCACACGTTGTGAACCAGAAGTTCAGGACAACGATTCTGCCCCTCACCGCGGCGTTATCCACCGGGACACCATCGAGGGTGACGGCGTCGAAATCAGGAGCCTGCTGGAGATCGTCCGGGACAGCCCCGGACCGGGCGGCTCCGTCCGTCAGTTGGGCCCAGAAATACGCGTCCGCCCCTTCCTCGTCTCCGCCGCGCTTCAGGTAGAGGTTCTTGACGAAACGCTCCGCCTCGAGCGAACCCTGGCGGTATGCATCAAGGGCGATCTCCTCCGCTTTGGCGGGACGACCTGCCAGAAGCCAAATCTCGGCCTCCTTTTCGATGTCGGTCGGATCCCCCGAAACGGCCAGCCCCTGGGCGGCCCGGATGTCGGCCAGGGCGCCGGCGAGGTCGCCGCGGCGAGCGCGGAGATCGGAACGAAGGCGAAAGGCGCTGCCGACGAAGCCGCCCACAGTGACGTCGAAGGGTCGGGCGGTGAAGAACAATTCCAGGCCCCGGCTGACTAATTCCTCTGCCCGGTCGAGTCTCGTCCCGTCTCGTGCGAGGGCTTGGCCCAGCAGCATGTAGGGGTACGGACTCTCGTCGGCGTCCTGCGTCCAGGCGGCGAAGAGACGTTCGACGGAAGGAAGGGCTATCCCTTTGGCCGAACAGAGTCCAACACCATAGAGGGGCGTACGTAAGGCGGGATTCTCGGGAGCGCTGTTCACGGCTCGAGCCACCAACTCCATCCATTTGTCTTTCAGCACGGGGAGCAGTCCCTTCTTGAACATCTCGTAGCTGGAGGAGTACAGGGCCCGGATCGTATCGGGAGAGTTGGGGTACTGCTCGCACAGTTGGCCCAGGTGTTCAAATGCCTTGTCGGTCTCCCCGAGGTTCCAGTACCCCTGCGTCAGCGCTCTCAGGAGTTGGGCACTTTCCTCCCCCTCTTCGAGGAAGGTCAGGTGCTTGCGAATGAGCTCGACCGGGACCCGGCCCCCGCTCGCCATAAAATGAAGTCCCCAGACTTCGGGATACAGCCACCAGAGAGACGGATTCCGCGCCAGTTCGGCTGTCGCGACGGCCTCCCAGTCGGGACCCCTCGGGCCGTTCATGGCCTCCAGAACGGCGGCCCCCGGAGGGACGCGCCCCTGACGGTCGAGAGCAGGAAGACTCCTTTGGCCCGGGATGAACGCCTCGGTCGTAACCACCGCAGCCTGGGCGTACTCCCAATTGTCCGGCAAGGTGAGATCACAGCTGAATTGTTCCGACTGCGGGTTTAGCAGTTCGACATGGGAGGTCCGCAAACCCTGGCTCCAGAAGTAGACGATGAGCCAGGCCCGATCGCCGGGACGGAGCCCGCTTCCCGGCCTCGGCCTCACCACGACGTGGATGTTCTCACCCCACCTCACCCGCTCGCTGGGCAGGATGATCTCACCGAAAAGGGGTGCCGCGGACAACCAGGCGAGCAATACGAACAGAGGAGTTCGGCGGATCCAGTGCGTCGGAAACCTCCTAAGACATGTCATAGCCTCAGTTCTCCTACATGGCAGGACGCATCTCTGTGCGGATTCTAATGGGTACTGAAGTTATGTCAAGATCTCCACTCACAGGCCGAACATTTCGTGACGCTTGTCGAGGGAGAAGACGTCACGTTCCGCCGCTTCACACTGCCTCTCCAAATCGAGATCAACTCACCCCGTCTACGCCTCATCGGAAGTCTGAATCCCCTTCCTTCAGGGCATCGATGGTCCCCCCAACGGTCGGATGTTGTGCGCCCAATGCAGTCCGTCTGCCGAGTCCTAAGTTTCCGCCGGAAGAGTCCCCGTTGGTCGCCTCGGCGATAAGCATCCCAGGGCTGACTCTCTGGCCGTCAACATAGCTGACAATAAGTGAGTCTGGGCGCCACACCGGGCGCATCGATTGTCGACGATTTTTCCGAGCAATGAGTTTGATGCACTTACGCCTTTATGCCAGGTTAAGTCTCAGATATGCTCTTCAGGAATATCGTTACGATATCGAACAAGTCTTCATTGGCTTAGAATTTGCTGTCGGAGACTAATGAGAGTGTGGGGCGGATAGGTGTCCTCGAGCCTCGATTGCAGGCGGCCGGATTCATGAATTCCGCCAGATGAAGTTCTGAATCTCGGTTTGATGCAGCGAATGGTGAATAGCTGTGCCCGATGAGCTCACCGGTTATCGACGATCCACCGAGACACTGACCTCTGAGACCGATCGAACAGGGTTGAGCTGGAGGCCGGCTCGCCGGAGATTCGCTCGCAGCATTTCCCCGCCCTTCGCCCTGTTTGTGCTGTTCGCGATTCCCGAGTTGCTGCGGGACTGGCGCTGGGGCCTCTCGGAGTACGGACCTTTCTGTTTCATGGACGAACTGCTCTACCGGCTGAACGCTGAGAGCATCTTCCGTGCTGCTCCCTTTCGGAGTCGCTTACCCCCCATGATCATGAGCGAGAATCTGTTCGCGCCTCTGCTCTGTGTGGTCGCCTACCTGGCGGTAAGCGTACCGCTATTCTATTGCGGGGGTGCCAGCGTGCTGGCCCGACTGACCCAGGTCGACGGCCGGTTGCGCCTCCTGCCAGTCCTGCTAGCCGTTTGGGCATCCTTGTTTCTCATCATCCTTGCGAGGTCGGTGCTTTTCGGAGGGCTCCTCTACGATTTCGCGGACAGCTTCACCAAGGATTCCTTTAACAACCCGGACGTCTGGGGAAGAGACTCCTGGTGGATTCTCCTCTTGATCGCGATCGCGGCAGCCACTCCTCTGCCGCGGCTCGTTCGCGAGGGAGGTGCGGGACAATGAGAGATATCGCCAGGGCCGGATGCCGTGTCTCACCCGAACGGGCCAAGCTGCCGTCCCCGGAGTCTGCAGCAGACCAGCATCCCAGGCCCCCCTACCGGTCTCCCGTTCGCGTCGTCCTGCCCCCGATCGCTCTGTTCGTAGTGTATGGGGTTGCCCAGGTGATTCGCGCCCTCGGGTGGATTCAGGCCGATTTCGGCCCGTTCTCCTTCCTGGACGAACTGCTCTACCGCCGAGATGCGGAGAGCATCTTTCACGGCGCCTCCTACTATTCGTTTCATTACCCGCCTCTGTATCCGCTGCTTCTGTCGGTCGCGTTCTTCTTTCGAGATCACTGGTACGGCGCCATGCTGTTCATAAATGCCATCGTGTTTTCGACGGTGGTCTTCCCGGTTTGGTGGATCTGTCGCACTTTCCTGACGGTCCGCCAGAGTTGGTTCGCGGTTGCGATAGTTCTTCTGCTTCCTTACGGATTCGCTTACCCGCCGTTCCTTTGGAGCGAAAACCTCTTCATCCCTCTCCTCTGTCTGGCCGTGTACCTGGGCTTCTGCGCCGATCTCAAGCGACCCTGCGTCCACTACTCTTACGGAGTGACGATCGCCTCCTTGTGGGCGACTCGATATATCGCAGTGTCGCTGTTGCCCGTCTTCGCTGCCTCATGGCTCTGGAGGATGCATCGAACGAACAGGACCCGCGTCAGACCCGGGACACGTGCGCAAACGATCGCATTCACAGGGGGCTTCTTGACCATTCTGGTTCCCTGGATTCTCTACGGTCGGTACTCGTCCAGACCCCTGAGCGCGGTCCTGTTCGGGCGCTACTCCCTCACCCAGACCTCGCCCTCGGCCGACCTCTCGTCTCTCGCGCTGTGGGTCACCGCCTATTTCGCCTACGTGTTCTTTGCGGCAGCACCGGTTCTCCCCTGGGCGATTCTGGAGCTCCCGTCCTCACGCCGATCCCGGGAATCGAAACTGCTGTGGTTCACCGGGCTGACCGTCATCGCGCTGATCGTGGCGAGTACCCACCATTCCTGGCGTCACGCCTACAACTATCCGGAGCCGTTTCACCTCCTGGGGCGCTACCTCACCGTTGCCATGCCCCTTGTCTTCTGTGTCGGGATACTCGCCCTGATGCGGGGCACGCGGGCGCATCACAGCCCCTCCCGGCTCCGTATCGGCATCGCCGTGGCTGTCTCACTTGGACTGGTGCTCCTTTCGCGAGCCATCCTTTTCGGTAATCTCCTGAGAGAGTTGCGGCCCGACTTCGCCCGAACGAGTTTCAACAGTCCCGACACGTATGGAAGAGACGCCTGGTGGATCTTTGTCCTGATGATCGTAGCCGCCGGTACTCCCCTGTTCCTGCTTCTGCATCGCGGCGCGGCACGTTTCACGGCGCGTATGGTCTGGTTCTCAGCGACCGCTGCAATCCTTCTGAGCTGCGGGATCGAGGTGGCCCAGCGCACCAGCGAACACGGAACGGTCGGTCGACATGCCCGCATCCTGGCCCGAACCTGGCGAGAACTGAAGATCGATCACTCCAAACAGACGGCGATCATCTCGGGAATCCCCCCGTCTGAATGCACGCCGAATCGTCTTGCCGTGGGAGGCTGGTTCTTCGGCATCCCGGAATCCGTGGGAGTGACCAACCAGTACGATTGCGTCGCGGCTACCTCCGACTTTGTGCTGCGCGTATCCGCTGAGCCTCCTGCCGCCTCCCCTCTCGCCACCTATACAACGTTCGGCCGGCAATACTACGTGTCGGTGGCTCAGTCGCAGGCGTCGAGGACCATCCCGTGCATTCTGAGTTGGGGGCCCACGATGACGACCGTCGACACGACGTTCAATGCGCAGCCAAACGGTGAATCAGCTATGTGGATCAAAGGCCGGAACTTCACACCCGATACGCGTGTTCAATTCGGTAGTGAGATTCTACGTCCGGCGCTCTCCGGCTCCGAGCTCCTGACGTTCCGCGTGCCGAGAGGATTGTACAAAGTGCCAGGCCGTTTCGCGATCCGTCTGTTCCAAGCAGGCTCGGGCTTCCAGAGCGATCCGGTCTGGTTCCTTGTGAAGCCGGAATAGTCGGGTGTGGAGGACGAAAGGTCCGTTCACTCACTCCCTGCGCCCGTCAGCCGTGAAGCCAGTTGTGCGGACAATTCCAGGCACGGTCTCATGGATTCCTCGCGGTTACTCCACCCTGGCCGCATTCAGTCGGTGGACCAGCTCATTCAGAGAGTGTTCCAGCTGGTTCAACTCACTTCGCGCGGCTTCGAGCGCCACCGCTCTGCCGGAGGAGTCCAGATCCCACTGCTTGATTTCGTCGACCCGCTGGAGCTCCCCGGCGAGCGACCGCTCGAGCGAAGAAAGGGACACTGTTTTTCTCCGTCACTGTTCTTCTCCGTCGTCCCTGCTCGCGTTGGTCTTTTCAGTTGTTTGGGGAGTCCGCTCATCGCGCTTTCCCGCATGACGAATCACCTGCCGGAGCTTTGCCTGCATTGAAGCCGCAATCAGAGGCAGTGTCACCGCAGCGACGAAACGTGTGCAACCCTATTCTATTCTGGGTACAGACTCCTCCAAGGTTCGTTGTTTCTAGTCTTCAGTGTGTGACAGGAGGATCACACTGGCAAGGACCATGGGGAGCGGAAGATAAGACGGCCTGCCATGCGCGGCAAGGACTCGACGGGCTTTCTCCGGCGGCCCGCGAGATCGAATGGGGCACCTCACAATCAGCGATGCTGCTGCGTCCAAGGCAGAATCGAGTTTGACGCAGTAGGAGGGGCCGGTTAGAGTGCCGGACATGGAGGATTCGCCGAGTCCGCGGCGATTTGCGACCACGCACTGGAGCCTCGTCAACGAGGCCCGTTCCGACGAGTTAGGGCGGGAGCGCGCCCGCGAGGCCTTAGGAGAATTGTGCCGTATCTACTGGTATCCCTTGTACGCCTTCGTTCGGCACCGCGGATACTCCCCGGCTGACGCTCAGGATCTGACCCAGGCGTTCTTCGCGCGAATTCTCGAGACGGACGGACTCGCCACTGCCGATCGCGATCGAGGCCGCTTTCGCTCCTATCTGTTGGGGGCGATGAAGCACTTCCTTACTAACGAGTGGAACCGGGGCCTGGCGCAGAAGCGGGGAGGCCAGATTCGTTTTGTCGAGTGGAACGTGGCGGATGTGGAGGCCCGATACACGGAAGAATCGGAGCATTCGGACAGTCCGGAACTCCTGTTTGACCGCGAATGGGCCCTGCAGAGCGTCTCCAGTGCTCTGCAGGCATTGGACGCTGAAATGACGAAAGCTGGCAAGGGAGACCAGTTCAGTGTCCTGAAGGGCGCCCTGACCGGAGACGATGACTCACCGCGGAGCGAAATGGCGGCCCGATTGAAGATGAGCGAGGGTGCCGTTAAAGTCGCGATCCACCGCTTGCGGCAGCGCTTTCGCGCTTTGTTGCGCGCGACCGTCGCGGAGACGGTCCGCAACCAAGCGGACCTCGACGATGAGATGCGCTACCTGGTGGCGATCCTGCGGAATCGGTGAGAGCCCCTCGTGTTCCCCCACTCTTTTCAGTCAGGGCAACTTGAGCCAGATCCAGCCGGGCATTGACTCGTGAGGACTTGCTCTGTCAACTCAGCCGATTTCGGGTAGCCGCACAGGACCAAGCCCGGTAACCGCACGTAGCTTTTGAGAAAGGGACACTGTTTGTTCCTGACCGACTGCAGCGTGCAGGCGGGGCTGAGAGTAGGGGACACTGTCTTTCCCGCACAGTTCTTTTGCAGGGCTCGGTCACCGGCAGAGTGGGATCAGCTTGCTGAGCCAGGGGCTGCTGTCCAGATTCTGCGGCCGGGATCGGGTTCCCGGGGGAGCCTCGCCGGGACGCGCCCGCCGGGATTTCGAGGCAACTGGCGTCATGGGGTTTCGTAGATTTCGAAACTCGAACGTTATTGGTATCTGAGGGCCGTTGTCAGAGGCCTTCAGAAAGGAACGTCCCATGCCACGCTTGCCCCGTCAGATCCGAACCGATGCCGAAGGTCGCCTGCACCTCCGCGGCCAGGCCGCCGGCCGTAAACGTTACTATCCTTTCCAGGTCAAGGAGAATGCCGATCAGCTCGAGGCCGTCATCCGTCACTTCTGCGGCCTGTTCTTCTGTCAGGTCGCTTCCCTGTCGATCCTCGGCAACCACTACCATCTCGTGTGCGTGTTCGAAGCCTTCCGCAAGCTCTCCCGCACGCAACTGTGGCACATCGCCGAGCGCTTCTACCCCAACCCCCGCTACCGACCCTATCTGCGCTGGGACGACGCCGACTGGGAACGCTTCAACCGCCGTCTGTTCAACGTCTCCGAACTGATGCGCAACATCCAGTCCGAGTACGCCCGCTGGTTCAACCGGCGCTATCACCGCAAAGGGCGCTTCTGGGCCGACCGTTTCCGCTCCACCGAGTCCGACAATCTGCAGGAGACCGTCTTCTACGTGGACCTCAATGCCGTCCGGGCCCACCTGGTCCAACGGCCCGAAAACTGGCGCCACTCGTCGGTCTGGATGCGCCGCCACGGCCACGACGCCTGGCTGATGCCGCTCCAGCAGCTCGTCGGTGCCGCATGCAGCGCCCAGGAAGCCGAGCGATGGTACTGGGTCTGCCTGTACTGGAGGGGCACCCGTTCCAGGAAAAAAACCGACGGCCGGATCCCGCTGGAACTGGCCGAGCGCATGGAGCGCGAGGGCTTCCCGCGCGGCTGCTACCTCGAGTCCATCCCCGCCTTCAGCCGGGGCCGCGTCGTGGGAAGCCGCGACACCGTCGAACAGGCCCTCGCCCAGTGTCGCACCGACGGCCTCTACTCCCGTCGCAAAAACCCCGTCCCTCTCGCTGTCGGAAACCTCTACGCCCTGCGCGAACAACGCTCCAACTTCGTCCCCATCTGAGCGCGGAGCGATTTACCCTGACGGCTCCGAAAACCGTCCGGTCCACTGCGTTGGGCCAACGGCAACGTCATTCAGCGGCTGCTCTCTGGAGAGCCGCTCTTGCCAGGATGCGCGTTGAGTCAAGCGTCGGAATGGGGGAGTCCTCCTCCCGGATCAGAAGAGGAATCTCGGTACAACTGAGGGCCACCGCTGTGCAACCCAGCCGTTCGTGTCGACGGATCACTTTCAGGAATCGTCCTCGCGCCTGTTCCTCGAAGCGGCCCTGCACCAACTCGTTGAAGATAGTTCGGTCAATGAGCGTCCTCTCCTCGGGATCGGGGATCCTGCATTCGATGCCCTCCCGTTCGAAGTGCGGAGGATAGACAGGGCCTTCCATAAGCCAACGCGTCCCCAGCAACAACACACGTCGGACTCCTCTTCGACCCGCCTCCCGTGCAACTTCTTCCGCAATATGGAGCCAGGGCAATGGCAACTCGGATCGGACGAGATCGAGCCCCTGGTGCACTGTATTGTCTGGACAAATGACGAAATCGGCCCCAGCCGCCTGGACCGCCGAGGCGGATCGAAGCAGCATCCTGCCAACCTCTTCCCAGCGGCCAGCTTTCATTTCGGACAGATACTCTCCCCAGGGCAGGGTGTGCATCGTGATCTCCGGGTGCACTGACGATCCAAAGTGCGTACCCCCTTCGCTGCACAGAGTTCGATAGCAGAGGGCCGCACCCTCCGCTGTAACAGCCACGACCCCAACATGCGCTCCGATTCCCATGGCCCCTCCCCAAATTCACGCCCCACAGCGGGATGACGCCAACCGTACCACTTCGCCCGCGTACCCAAGTGAGAGGACATCCATTACAGCCTCTCGGACCTGCAATGAAAAGGGCACCAGTATCGATTCGGAGTCCGCCGTCTCTCCAAGGCGGCCGGGGAAAGGGGGAAGACGCGGGTCCGATTAGCGAAGGAAGCAGACCTTGCCTCTCGTTGTCGTGCTGTATCGTCTGCACAAAGGGAGGTAAACAGAGGAGTGGGCGTAAGAAAACAGTGTCCCTTATCTCCTGCCTTACTTCTGTTTCCAGAGGAACGAAACAGTGTCCCTTTCTCGACCGCGTCGCTGTTGCTTCCCTCTCTGCGTCGCTGCGCGGAATTGCAGGTCGAGCCATCTGCTCGGTTTCCTTCCCGCTATGCCTGACCACCGTCTCCGGCATGCGCTTCCGCTGCCCTCTCCTGCGGCTCCGACACACCGCACTTCGAGACTCGACCGAGGAGGGCCACTGCCACCCCCCCAAGAACCAGAGCAGTTGCCACAACGAACCTGGTTGTGACAAGTTCTCCCATGAAGACGATGCCCCCCAGAGCTGCGAGTATGGGAACCACCAGCTGGACGATCGCCGCTCGCGTTGTCGTCAGCCCTCGAAGCGCCCGGTACCAGAGAACGTATCCAAGCCCTGAAGTGATGGCACCCGAAATAACGGCGAGAACGACCCCGGAAAAATCGGCATGGAGCGTTGAGGCCGCGATAGTGGAGAGCAGAAGAGCCATGGGTACAGCCCGGATGAAGTTTCCGGAGGTAGACAGCAAGGGAGCTTCTTCGTTCGCTCCCCGGAGTGAATAGACACCCCATGAGACTCCTGAAATCGACATGAGTGATGCGCCGAGGATGCCGGGAGCTTCAATCCCCGGAAAGACCAGATAGACCAGTCCGATCACAGCGACACCGAGTCCCAGCCATTGTGCGGGGTGCGGCCGCTCGCCCGATCGGAGCCCTGCCCCGATCATGGTGGCCTGAACGCTTCCAAAGAGGATCAGCGCCCCTGTCCCCGTCTGAAGCGTGACGTAGGCCAGCGAAAACGCCGCCGCATAGGCGAAAAGGGCGATGCCGGAGGCCCATGAGCCACCGATCTTTCGTGCCTTCGGCCCGATCGGCTGAGAGCGGGACTGCGCCACCACCAGAAGAAATGAGGCCCCGCTCACAAGGCGAAGGATCATAAAGGAAACGGGGTCGATCAGACCCCCACCCAGCGCGATCCGACAAAGAACGGAGTTCGCCGCGAAGGCGATCATAGTGAGCGCGGTTAAGAATCCAATCAGCATCCGTTCAGCAGAGGTCGTTTGACACCTGCATCGTATAGCAGAGAGCTGTTCCCTCCAGGGCGAGCGTTCCATCGTCGCGGACTACCGAGGTCTTCAGCTCGGTGATGGGCTTGTCTTCACGCACCTTTACGACTTCCACAACGCCGGTGATGCGATCGCCCGGGCGAACAGGGGCCCGGAAACTCCAGTCCACGTGGAGGAAGACTGTCCCGGGTCCCGGAAGGTCCTCGGCGACGACTGCGTTCAGTATCGCACTCGTAATGCCGCCCTGCACGATGATCTCGCCGAACTTCGTCGCCCGCGCGAACTGCGCGTCGTAATGCAGCGGATTCCGATCTCCGGAGATCGCGGTGAACAAATCGATATCCTGCGCCGAGACCTCTCGGGTCCGCTCGGCCCGCTGCCCGACTCTGGGCGCACCGTGGGACCATGCACTTCTTCCTTCCATCGGGTTTCTCCTCCATCGCACAGCCGGTATCGGCATCGTCAAATCGCCCTGACCAATCCATTACCCTCAGCGTCCGTTGCGGAAGCAGGACTGACGATCGTGAAGCCTCACAAGATACTGTACCTCTTGGCGCATCTCATCACTCAACTCCTTGTGCAGAGCCTGCAAGTCTTCGAATCCCCACTCAAAGGCAGCGACAACGTCGGTCATCTCAAACAGTCTGACGGAGAGATCGTCCCTCACGCGCTGGTATCCCGCCAGAGCTCCACGGGTCGCTGCCAGGACTGCACGCGCCAGGAGTTCAGCATCGCGCAGGGCGTCCGTCATTCCATGGGCAGTTATCGGGTCCTTGAAGTAGCCGGCGTCTCCGACCAGGGCCCAACCGGGTCCCCAGCACTGGCGTAGGAAGCCAGGCTGGCCGGCGAAACCCCGAAATCCGCCCAGCTGCCGCGCCCCGCTCACAGCATCCACCACTTCAGGTGCCGCTTCGCGCAGGACCTGGAAAAAGCCGGTCGGCAAATCGAACCGAACCTCGCTCCAAAACCGCTCCCGCGAGACAGCAGCAAATACGAGCGTGCCCCCGTTGGTCGCGATCGACCCGGCGGCGACGCCCGGCCGGTAGTACCAGTGGTACCCCTCGAGATCAAGGCCTTCCCAGTAACCATAGACGACACCCGTCGCGTGTCGCCCCTCGCGGTTGATCGGCGCGTTCACGAGACGGGCGACGGTGGACCTCACTCCGTCCGCGCCGATGACCATGTCGGCACCAATCTGCTGGAAATGGCCGGGCGTGTCTTCAACGATGACTCCCCGGACGCGATCGCCGTCGGGCCGGATCAGGTCGGTGACCCTGGGACCCCGGAGAATCTCCGCTCCCGCTCCCACGGCAGCGTCCGCGAGGATCGGATCGATGACGGTGCGCCGCGGAGCATAGAGAGCGTCAACTCCGTCTCGGGGTTTGATGAAGATTTCGACGCTCTCCTCGCCGTAATGGAAGGTGGTCGCGGAGACCGAGGGAGTGCCTGCGGCCTGTACGGCGTCGAGGATCCCCCAACGTTGGAGCTGCAGGACGCCCCCCCGCATCAATGCATGCGTGGACAGTGTGTCGCTGCCGTGTCGGCTCCGGTCGACCACCAGCACCTTGAGGCCCTGGCGGGCCAGAAGGAGCGCAACGGCCGCGCCGGCACAACGAGCTCCGATGACAATGACGTCATAGGTCGAACTGCGAGTCGCTGTTCCCGTCATATCATCCTCCCGCCTCAGGCGACCGCCACACGGGGCTTCGTCTGGTGCCTGTCCAAGTGTCGTGCCAAATCGGCGGCATCCTGTCCGACGCCGTCGATGAACGCCGACTTCCTTCTTTGCTGAAACTGCATCCCCAACACGTACAAGCCGGGTTCGGTCGTCACCCCGCGGACATGCCGAATCTCCCCGAATTCATCGAGTACCGGCAGGTGCAGCCATGGATAGCTGCGCCGGAAGCCAGTCGCCCAGATGACCGTCCCGATGCCTTCGGCGCCGAGATCGAGCGCGGTGGAGGAGGGCGAAGAGATGAATGAAGGCCAAAGAGGAGCGAACGGCTCCGCTGCGCCCACCTCTGAACTCAGCCCCTCACGATCCACGAACGCTTCGACACGGGACAGGAGGCTCGCCAGTTTGACATCCGCCGCCGTCGTCGTGGCGACCAGGTCGTCGTCAAAGTACACTCGGGTACCGTCGGCACCGATGGCCCTCCCAACGATTCGGACTCCCTTTGCGACAAGCCGGCTGAGATCGATCGTGGCGTGATCGGGGCGACCCACCAGCTGGAGTGCCGGCTGTTCGCGGGAAATCTCGAGGTCGAAGACCTGATCAGTCGTTTCATCGAGGATTCCCATCCGGTCGAGCCACCACAGAATGTCCCTGTCACGATAACGGCGAAGCATCCGGGTGTGGCGTCCCACCGAAAGGAGTACTCGCCTGCCGGAGTCGGCGATCTCGTCCGCGAGCTGGATGCCCGAGGCGGCCGCCCCGACGACCAGGACAGCCGCGTCCGGCAGTTGCCCAGGGTTGCGATACTGCGTCGGTGTCAATTGGTGAATGTCGTGTTCCAGCTGCTGAGCCATCGAAGGGATTGCAGGCAGATCGCTGTAACCGGTGGCGATGACTACGTTCCTGGATCTCCAGCAGCCCCGGTTCGTTTCGATCCGGAATCCGTCGGCACTCCGCTCGAGTCTCTGCACGTTCGTCCCAGCCTCGAGCGGCACACGGCTGATCCGCGCGTACCGCTCGAGGAATGCAACGACCTCCGGCATGGTCATGAAGCCATCCGGGTCCGGGCCCGTATATCGGTGGCCCGGCAACCGGCTCATCCAGTTGGGGGTCAAGAGCCGCAGGGAGTCCCATCGTTCGCTTCTCCAACGCTCGGCCAGGCGCGATCTCTCCAATACGACATGCTCAATCGACCGTTCCGACAGACAGCGACTCATGGCAAGTCCCGCCTGCCCTCCTCCAATAATGACGGCGTGGATACTTCTCACGATAGCGCTCCCTGATCCAGCTACCCTGCCGGCCGGGCCGGCTCGTCGCTCAGACGACCTCGGTGCAGATCTCGACTGGCACTCCGTTGGTGAGCACGTCGAAGACTGCCGACCGGTTCCTGGACTGTTCGACGATTTGCTGGAGCTTTTCGGCCGGGGCGTCACCCTTGATCTTGAAGTCCACTCGGAGACTCTGATAGCCGTTTCGGACCTCATCGGAGAGCCCGAGAATCCCTCGCAGATCAATGTCCCCCTCGATCTTCGCCTCGACCTCAGTCAGCGTGACACCCCGGGCTGCCGAGATGTTCGCGATCCCGGACATCAGGCAGGACGTCAGTCCGACGAGCAGGTATTCGACTGGCAGGGGCCCCTTGTCGCCGCCGACCAGGACTTGCGGGTGATCAGCGTCCAGGACGAATTCGGAAACATGCGCGTGCTCACCTCCGGCTCCGCTGAACGACTCGATCCGTGTTCGGCTGTGGGTGCCGGCCTGCCAGCGGTTGGTAGCCCGGAACTGGAATTTGGCCAGCTCCGGTTGAGCACCGACGGCATTGATCGTGGCCAGCAAGGTTGGCGTATCCACTCCATTGCGGGGCTCACGTGGGGGCTTCTGTTCGGTAACGGTTTGGCTTGACATCGTAGTTTCTCCTTCCAAGGATTCGGTGGTCTAGCGCGGCTGCTATTGGCCGCTTATCCCAACATGCGCAGTGGGCTCCAGAGATGGATCATTTCCTTCGACATTTGGGGAGTGAGGTGAGAACCGGAGTTGGAGGATTCGGAGACAAAGAGTGTCCCCTATCCCCCTACTCCCGATTCTTCGACTTTGCACTTCGATGGTACCCTTGGCGTACCCGGTCACCCGGAAAGAGCGGCCATCCGAGGTTTGGGAGGTGGAGGTGGTTCAGTGAAGACGCTGATCCTGACCGTTGGTACCCGTGGTGATGTTCAGCCCTACATTGCATTAGGCAAAGGCCTGGAGTCCGCCGGCCATTCCGTGACTGTCTGTACGTGCGCCACCTTTAAACCAATGGTCGAGGCCCATGGTCTGGACTACGCATTCCTGAACAATGATCTGATCGAGCTCATGCATTCAGACGACGGGAAGATGGCGATGGAGAATACGGGCAACTGGTGGCAAGCCATCCGAACAGGCATGAAGCTTCTGCCCAAGGTCGCGTCCATCCAGCGCCGCCAAATCCACGATCTTTGGGAGGCAGCCCAAACCGTGAAGCCGGATTTGATCCTCTACCATCCCAAGGCCCTGGGAGCATCCGACTTCGCGGAGCGGCTCAACGTACCCTGCATGTTCGCCTTCTATTTGCCCATGTACGTTCCAACCGGAGATTTCCCTGCAATGGGCCTTCCGCGCTTGAGGCTCGGCCGTGCGTACAACCGGCTGACCTACCGTGTCATTGACGTAGCGACCCGATCTGCGACGGGCAAGCATACGCGGGCATGGCGGAAGGAACACGGTCTTCCTCCGAGACGCCCCCGCCCCTACCTGGAGCACACGAACGGCGACCTCATACCCGCACTTCACGCCTACAGCCCATCGGTGATTCCTCGTCCGTCCGATTGGCCTGAAGCAGCGACGGTAACCGGCTACTGGTTTCTCGACCGCGCGGCTGACTGGCGCCCTCCCTCTGCCGTCGAGTTGTTCCTCTCGGCTGGCGAGCCGCCGGTCTACTTCGGTTTCGGAAGCATCTTCGGCCGCGACCCGGCCCGCCTGACTCGAATCGTCCTGTCTGCCATTCGGGAGACGGGAGTCCGAGCACTCATTGCCCGGGGTTGGGGCGGGCTCGATCCGGCGGCTCTCCAATTGCCCGAGACGGTCGTGACGATCGATTCGGCACCCCACGATTGGCTGTTTCCGAGGGTCTCGGCGGTCGTCCATCACGGCGGTTGCGGCACCACGGCGGCGGGGCTCCGCAGCGGACGGCCCACGCTTGTGTGCCCTCTGTTCGGCGACCAGCCGTTTTGGGGCAGGAAGCTGCAGGCCCTGGGTGTGGGCCCCGCCCCCATCCCTCAGAAGAACCTGACCGTCGAAAACCTGAGTCATGCCTTGCGCGAGCTCACCACGTCGGCCTCCTTCGGGGAGAAGGCAGACGCTCTGGGCCGCCAAATCCGAAGCGAGGACGGAGTCTCCAATGCCGTGGGTTTCATCGACCGGTGGTTGAACCGCCGGTTGCAGCTTTCAAGATGACGGGCACGTTCATACGGACCCGAACTGGCTCTCTAATCGGAAATGCTGACCGGACTGCAGGCCCCTTCTGGCATCTTCGGAGTGGGTGAAAATGCAGGAACAAGACAAAGAGTGTCCCTTACTCTCCCTTACTCGAGCCCGGCCCGGAGCGGGGGAACAAGACAAAGAGTGTCCCTAAGTCGGGCCCGGCCCGGAGAGGGGAGATTCTCGGCTGCGGCGTTGGGGGCATTCGGGGTTCGGCGGTGGCGGTCGCGGTGTGAGCGGACCCGGGCCAATGGAGTCGAGACACTCAGGGGACGGTGATGCGTCTTTCGAGGGCCGCCGTTTTGGAGGACATCGGCTGGCGAACCACAACCCTGAGGCGGTACTCCCCGGGAGTCACCGCTCCCTCATAGGCCGTCGTGAGATTGTCGATGTTGGCCAGGCCGGTGAACTGGGTCTCGTTGAAATCGATGTGGTACGTCTTCGAAAACAGGATCTTCTCCTGGTAAAGCTTCCCCGCGCTGTCAAAGAGCGCCATGTGGACCGCAAGCTCACACTTGTGGCGGTCTGCCTGCTGTGTGAAGACCAGGGCACGCACCGGGACGAAGACGTCGACTTTGAGTTTCCCGTCGCGGGGAAGCGTGTCGACTTCGAATGGAAACTCCTGAAAAAGAACCGGGAATCTGAAGGCGTTTTCGATGCTGCGTCGTTCGGCATCTTCGGCGACGGGCACAGAGTAGCTTTGCCTGTGGATGATCGTCACATGGGGGCGGCGGACCTTCACATCGATTTCGTGAAGGGCACCCGACTCGGACCCGTGGGGCGGCACGTAGCCCAACTCGTAGTGCTCCGATGCGTCTTGGTAGGCGGCGCGCAGGCCCGTCTGCAGGTCATTGGTATTGAGGAAACAGCGGCCGCCGGTACTGTTCGCAACGTCTTTCAGGAAATCGTGGGGCTGGCTGATGTCGTCGCGCACCAACTGATCGGCGTACCGTGCCAGGGCCCCGAGTCGCGCGTCCTCTCGGGCCATCAATCCTCGTCCGTCTGCGGTATAGAACGAGACCTGCGCGCGGTTGGCCTCCTCAATGATCGATCGCACGAGTGCATCCAGTCTTGATGCGCTTGGTGGGCCGCCGAGCAGACTGCGTATCCACACATGCGTACTGTCGAGATCCGGAAATCTCACGTCGGGCAGCACGCGCAGAAGGAGTTCCTGGATCGCCATGCCAATCCGGCGGCGGTACCCCCCGGAGAAATACAGCACGGTCTTCCTGCCCGGAAGGCTCCCGATCTCGCGAACCAACGCAATCGCCCTGTCGGCGGCGAGGCGGGTAAGTTCCTCCTCTTCTGCGATGTAACGGCGTCCCAGGTCGATGGCCTGGCGCGTCACATCCTGCTCTCGCATGTCCGAAGCGCGGGCGAAGGCAAGCAGCCTTTCCAGCTCCGCGGCAAACCGGACGAGCCGCGAAGCGCTCCCCTCGATGGCAGGCAATTTGTTCAGGACCGCCAAGAACTCGGCCGCGTTCCTCGTCGGTGGCTGACTGGCAGAGACTCCCGTCGCCGCCAGCATCAGGGTATCGTTCGCCCGCCGTTCGGATTGCACGAAGGACTGCACGGCGTCCTTGATCCGGGGAAGATCCGCGGGTCGGAGCGAGGGGAGATCGATGAGGAAGACGAGCAGCTCCCCAGCGTCACCGGCTTCCCCGCGGCCGGTGCCCCCCGGGTCGATCGGAGGGTCGATCGGTTGCTCGAAACCAGGGTGGCGCTGCTGGAAGAACGAGATCGCCACTCTCTTTCCATCCTCTGAGACTTCGATCTCGTCGCTTCTCAGGTCCGTGACCGGACGCCCGGCGCTATCGAGCGCAACCAGATCTACGAGTACCAGATTGGATTCGACCTTGATGTCCGCCTGCTGCGGCGCCTTTGCCGACAGCGGGGCCGCGAGCAGGACAGAGGAAAGGGTGACCGATAAGAGGGCGGCGCGCATCAGAGTTTCTCCCAGGAGCTACGAGAACTTCATCATACCGGCAACGCACGGACAGGCCCAGCCTCCAAAGAAGAATGGAGACGCCACCTCGGCATTTCCGACAGGTCCTTATATCATTAGGCCCCGGAATCGGTGTTCTCATGGCAGGCGCAGAGCGTTCCTTGCTTGCCAGTCGTCGGGGAGACGGCCATGACCGACATCACTCCCGTCGAAGTGAGATCCCGTATCGGCCCTCGTTCGGGCTCCTCAAGCTGGTGGCCGCCATCCTCATTCTCACTCCCCCCACCGCCGACTTCACCTACGCTTGAAGCTCCGATGAGAGACCGACCTCCCTCCGATCGGTTGCAGAGCCGTTCCACCGATCGACTGGCCGCCCGCCACGCAGTTCGGTGGGCCGATTGGTGGGTCGAGTGACACAACCAGCGAACTGGGGTGTTCAAGGGACAACATGATGAAGATCCCGCTGGACGTCGAAACGCTCAGCGAGCGCTACGGGCCGATGGTCCGCGGCGCTGCCGGTACCTCCTCAAAGACGAGGATGAAGCCATGGACGTATGTCAGGACGTGTTCGTACGGATGATCGAGAAGCAGGACCGGCTGGATGCCAGACACCCTTCGAGCCTTCTGTACGTGACCGCGACCAACCTTTGTCTCAATCGGATCCGCAACCGCAATCGGCAGGCCATGGCGACCGATGACGCCCGACTGCAGCAGATCGCCTCGGTCGAAGAGCCGGCGGGGCGGAGTGAGGCGCGCCTGCTGCTGGAGCGTTTGTTCCGGCGCCATCCGGCGTCGAGCCGGACGATTGCGGTACTGCACTATCTCGATGGGTTGACTCTGAAGCAGGTGGCATCCGTGGTAGGCCTTTCGGTCTCCGGCGTGCGCAAGCGTCTCAGAAACCTCCGCAGAACCCTTGGGGAGATGAATCCGCGACTCACCGGACGGTCGAGGACTCACCTGTGCCGGATCTCTGGCTGGAGCGCTATCGGCTTGGCGAGATGTCGCTCGACGAGGCCGAGGTACTGCGTCGACGTCTGGAGACCGATGCGGAGCTCCAGGCCCGGCTTCGCGCTCTCGGCGAATCGGACGAGGAGATCGGGCGCCGCTATCCATCCGGCTGGCTGGCGGACCGGATCCGGGAGAAGCTCCAGACCCGGGCCACGGGAACTTCTTTGGCGGCCAGACGCTCCAGCCTCGACTGGCGGCTCGGGGTCGCTGTGGCGACGGCTGTCGTCCTAATTGCAGTGGGATGGCACGCCCTGGGGCCGCTTCCACCACAGCCTGTCGGGAGGCCGTCCAGTTCGACGGAATCGGTGGACCGTATCAAAGGTGACAGGCTGGTGCTCTTCCGCAGGACGCCCGAGGGTGGCGAGTTGCTGAGCGACGGAGCCTGGGTCCACGCGGGAGACCAGATCCGGATCGGATACCGGGCAGCAGACCCCTTGTACGGCGTGATCCTGTCCATAGATGGACGGGGCACCGTAACCCGTCATCTTCCTCGGCAGGGACCGCGGGCGGTGCTGCTCACTCAGGGGGGGCTGTCCCTTCTCGATCACGCCTACGAATTGGACGAGGCACCTGGCTGGGAGCGGTTCTACCTAGTGTCCAGCCCCCGGGAATTCGACATCGAACCCATACTGGATGCGGCGCGTCAGCTGGCGGCAGCGGCAGGGGCCAACCCGCCGGGGCATTTGCGCCTCTCCCCTGACCTCGATCAATCCGGTCTCGTTCTGATGAAGGAGGTAAACCGGTGAAACCTCAATCGATGATCCTGACCGTTCTCATCAGCGTCTACGCGATTTCGCCTACCGCATCCGCGCAGGTGATCCTCCACCGCTTCATTTTGGTCGCGGGCGCCAATTCCGGCGGCGCTGATCGCCCCTTGCTGCGATACGCCGTGTCGGACGCGGAAAGGCTTGCCCGGGCCTTGACCGATCTGGGCGGCGTCAGCGCACCGGACACCCTCATACTCAGGGAGCCAAAGGTACGGGGCCTGGTCGAGGGGCTCAACTGGTTGAGCGAGCGCGTAAGCCAAGCCCGTCGGACCGCCGGGCCCGGCAGGTCTCGCACGGAGATTCTCGTGTATTACTCCGGCCACGCTGACGAGAAGGAGCTCCTGCTCGGCGACGACCGCTATTCTTATCAGAGCCTCCGTGACCGGCTCGACGATATCCCCGCCGACGTGCGCATCGCGGTGCTCGACGCATGCGCATCCGGCGCATTCACCCGTCTCAAGGGAGGCACCGTTCTCAGACCGTTCATGGTCGACGCAGCGGCGGAGATGCAGGGCCACGCATTTCTCACATCCAGTGCAGAGACGGAGGTCGCGCAGGAATCCGACTACCTTGGCGCATCGTATTTCACGCATTTCCTCGTCTCGGGGCTCCGAGGGGCAGCCGATGTGAACGAGAACGGCAGGATTACCCTGAACGAGGCATACGAATTCGCTTTCCGGGAGACGCTGGGGCAAACCGTCAACAGCCGAGGGGGAGCGCAACATCCATCCTACGACATCAAGCTCTCCGGAACGGGTGACGTCGTCATCACCGATGTCAGGCGGACGTCGGCGACGCTGGTCCTGGGGGCCTCATTGGAAGGACGGGGCTTCGTGCGCAACGGGCGACAGGAACTCGTGGTGGAGCTCTACAAGCCCCGCGGACGTCTGGTCGAACTGGGACTCGAACCCGACGCCTACGAAGTCCGGATCGAGCACCAACAGGGAGCCTGGCTGACGGAACCTCAGCTCGTCGAGGGAGAGCGACTCGAACTGGGCCCGGATCAGTTCTCGCCCACCCAACCACAGCCGGCTCGGCCGCGGGGCATTGGCCCACCTCGCTATGCCGTCGCCGGACGCAATCGGATCGAGCTGAGGGTCGGGATGTGGCGTCCCAATGACGCGGTGAGTTCGCTGCCGAGCATCGCGGCCGGTTCCGACGAGGCTTACGTCATCCCACGACTGGTGGCAGGCGCTATCGACGGGGTCATCTTTACTCCCAAACTGAGCTTCAAGAACCTGTCGAGCCGACAATGTGAGGGAGTGTTTCAGCTCCTCGAAGGGGATTACGACCCGACCGAGGACGTCTTCGAATTCAGGCGTTTCAGGGTCGACGACGGCATCTTGCCAGTCTCTCTTTCACCGGGAGAAGGACTGTCGGGGCGGCTGGAGAGGAACGGCCCGGGTGGATACGCGGGCTTCGGCCTCTGGCGCCAGGAAGGTGACTGCGTCCCCGGCCAGGACGTGGCCTTGACGGCCGACGTCGAGGTCGGGGCGCTGGAGGTTGACGATCGGTACAGGATCGTGGACCAGATCGGCTTGACGGCCAGCGTCGAGCCTTCCCAGCGCTGGGGGTTTGCCGCTCGTAGGGAGGAGACCGCTGAGAGCATTGACTCCACCGCCTTCGCTGTCGTGCCGAGCGAGCCCGGTACGTACACTTGGACCGTAGACTTCTTCCCCGAATCCGGGATCGGGCGGCTGACGCGGAAAGGCACCACAACCGGACCGCTCGTCCTTTTTGTCCACGAGGTGTTCAGTCAGGATCTCCTGGAGGACTTCGCAGGATACGTGACGGTTTCCGCCGACAAACCGGTCCACCTGGAGGCCCTCACCGTCGCATGGGGATCGGGGGTTCAGGGAGGCGTCCAATACTCCAACTTCCCGGTTCGAGCCGATGCGGCTCCTCCCTACGCGCGGGAAGTCCCCGCCGAAGACTTGCAGCAGACGCTGGACCAGATCCGGAACGATTTCGACGTCGTGGGCATTTCCGCGGCCGTCGTCGTTCACGGGCAACTGGTCTGGACCGGCGTCAGCGGAGACTCGTTTCCCGGCACTCCCATCACTACCGACATGTACTTCGATATCGGGAGCATTGCCAAGAACTACGTGGCCACACTTATTCTGAGACTCTCCGAGGAGAGTCTGCTGAGCCTCGACGATCCCCTCAGCCGGTGGCTGCCGAATTTCGACAATGTGAATCCACAGGTGACCGTTCGACAACTCCTGGGTCACACCAGCGGCATCGCCAACTTCACTCGCAACCAGTTCTTCTGGAACGCTGTCTTCCAGAATCCCACCCGGATGTGGACGCCAGAAGAGGTCCTGAGCTACATCGGCCCACCTGACTTTCTCCCGGGTACAGCCTGGGACTACTCGAATACGAACTACACCCTGCTGGGCATGATTGCGGAGAGGGCTACCGGGACCTCGTTGTCGTTCGCTCTTCGAGGCCGGCTTCTCGCACCCCTCGGACTCACCCACACCTTCCTGGAGGCAGAGGAGACCGTCCCCGGCACGATCGCCCACGCCTGGTTCGATATCGATGGGGACGGCCGCTACGACGATATCTCCGGCATCAACCGGACGTCGCAGGTCAGCGCCGCATGGGCGGCCGGCGGCATGGTCGCCGCCGCCGCCGATCTTGCGAGATGGGCCTGCGCGCTCTTCGAGGGCAAAGTCCTGAGCGCCGACTCTCTGAGCCAGATGCTGGACTTCCACGAGGTCTCCCTGCCTCCCACCCCAATCACAGACTACGGGCTGGGAACCGTGAGGGCGCTCGTTTCGGGTCGCGAATACTGGGGTCACGGAGGCGACATGATCGGGTACACGGCCATGATGTTCTACGCTCCGAAGGAACGGATCAGCATCGCCATCCTGATCAACCAGGACTCTCTGGATTACTCGGCGGGACCACGCCTTCTGGACCCCATCGTGGCTGCCATCCGATCGGTCCCCGGAGGTCAATGAAGCCTCAAACGCTCCCGCAAGTGGAACCCGCTCGGCCCGTAGGAACGAGGCTTCACAGTCCCAGTGAGGCTGAGTCCCGATCAAGCTCTTGGGTGATAGACTTCGCCGCAATTGCCGATTCAAGAGGGCGGGATTTCCGGGCGGGATGACTCGCGGGCGCTCGCGTTCCGTCTCGAGTTCGGGCCTCTCGCTCTACCGTGCCGAGGAGTCGCAGGATTCCCCTTGCTTCCCCATATGAAGCATGAGATGACCCAAATTTCCTTCCCCGAGAGAATAAGGAGAATAAGGAGATTACGGGACAGAGTGCTTTCCCTCAGCTGCACCGGGCAAACCCATCGGAGTCGCCGATCGGCCAACGAGGCCCGGAAAGGGACAGAGTGGTGTAGGTGTAGGGAAAGTAGGGAAAGGGACAGAGTGGTGTAGCGTGGTGTAGCGGAGAAGGGGGACAGACTCTTTCCTCCTCCTCCTCCCTCCTCCTGTCTCGTTCTGCTCCAGGCCTATGGTCGCCGGTCATGGCCGCCAATTCCGAGCGCGGTGGACCACGTCCGCTCCATGAATTCTGGACAAGGCTGGCCCCACTCGGATGGTCCCGGGAGAGAAGTGGGCTTTCGAGGGCTCCGGGAAGGGTCCGCGACCGTGCGAGGTGGACGAAGCTGGATATCCAGCGACACCAGGTCGTCTCAGGAGCCTCTGCCGATGTTACCTGGACAGAGTCATCCGGAAACCGCGGGGGGGCCGTCTTGAGTCAGGCTCGGCAAGTGTCTGGGTCAGATGGGGCTTTCGCGAGCTCACCCTCGGGCGTGAGAGCGCTGTTCGCGCAGGGTGTAGAGCCGGCCCGTCTGTGGAATGGGGTGCTTGCGGCGCAGGTAGTGGCCGTCGGCCTGGTACTCGGCCAGCACCCGCGCCACGTTCTCCCGCGTCCCGATGGCGATGCCGTCGCTGAAGAAGCGCTCCCGGCTTCCCCTGGCTTTCGCGGCACCCGTGCGCGCCGCCTCCCGCTCCCGCTCCTCGTCCACCCGCTGGCGCTCCCGCAACCGCCTCCGGTAGGCCTCGAACGCCTCCTCTGCCGGCACCTCCACGAAGATCCTCTCCAGCGGCATCAGATCGCCCGTCTCTCCCCGAAACCGCCGCCACGTCGACGACGCTTCCCAGTTCTCCGGCCAGTCGATCAGGTGCGCCCTGGTCGCGTTCGTCTCGATGTAGGCCAGGCACTTCTGTACCGCCTCCAGATCCAGCAGTTCCGGGTTCTTGAACCGGTCTCCCCAGAAGTGCCCGTGGCGGCCGTGCGTCCGGTTGTACCACTTGGCATATTCCCCGTTCAGGTGCTGCATCAGCGCCGACAGGTCGAACAGACGCCGGTTGAAGCGCTCCCAGCCCGCTTCGTCCCACTGGGCCATCTTCCGCACCGCCTCCGGCTCCCCCCACAGCAGTCGCGCCCGCCGCGCCAGCTCCGGACGCGTCAGCTTCCGGAACTGCTCCATCCACAGAATGAAGTGGTAGTGCGTGCCCAGGATCTCCAGCGACACCAGTACGCAGCCGTAGGCCCGCGTGAAGTGCACGATCATCAGGTAGAGCTTCGTCCAGGCCTCCCACTCCTCCAGGGGACAGAAATCGGGCGCTCCTGCGACCCGGGTCAGGATGTGGTAGTACGTCGACTCGCTGTTCTTGTGACGGGCTCTGCGCATGCCGTTCCTCCTTCGTGCCTGGAGCCGGCTCCCCGGGGCGGCGCCTGCCGAAAGGCGCGCCCCCCTTTCTCGAGCCGGCCTCCCCGGGATCCCCTTCGAACCCGGGGAAAAACCACTGAACCGACCGAACGGTCCTCCTACCTACTAAGAACGCACGAGTTGGAAAATCTACGAAACCTACCCCCTGAGAAGCACTCTGTCCCTTTCGCCGTCCCTTTCCGCCTGCCCTTTTCCGCGAATCGCTCGACAAGCAGTCGACTCTGTCCCTTTTGGCTCTTTCGGTTTTCAGAGCCAGGGCAGGGCGCCGGGGCGGGGGCGAAGCAATCTGTCCCTTTTCGATTCTTCTGAGCGAGAGCGGGGCCGGCCGAGGCCCAGCGGCGGAGGGGGTGGAGCACTCTGTCCCTTTCCGGGGCAAGGCGGCCGGCCGCAGGAGCGGGAAGGGATGAGAACCACTCTGTCCCTTTTGGCTTTACGCGAGCTTGTCGCGAGTGATCGCACGAGGTGCGGAGAGCACGAGGTACGCAGAGTGCGGAGAGGATGCGAACGACTCTGTCCCTTTCCAAACGTTCGAAGTGCGCACGGTCGGGGACCCCGATGCCCTGGTCCCAACTGTTCGCGAGGTGGTCCGGCAGATCGATCCCCGCCTGCCGCTATTGAATGTGACGACGCGGCGGGCGACGATCGCCGGTAACTGGAAACTGGAGGAGATGCTGGCTTCGATCGCCAGCTTGTTTGGCGGGCTCGCCCTGGCGGTGTCCGCTAGCGGTCTCTTCGGGTTGATGTCCTACCTGGTGGCCTGTCGAACCCGGGAAATCGGCAGTCTGTCCAATCCCGGTCATCCCAGGGTTGGATTCCGCCAGGCGACGTGAGGAAAGCGGCCTAAATCGCTGTCGGCGTTGTGGACCACGGCACGGCGGCGAATCGCGACAGCCGCCAACTGCGCATCCGTCGTCAGATTTCCGCCCGCGCCTGCGCGACGGGCCTGCGCGACACAGCAAATCCAAGGCCCTTTCGACATCCTTGGGGCACATCTCGACGAGACTCACCACGGGCCGCTCCAGCCACTGTTGAACATGGCCGGCCGCAGCGTTGACGGACATGGGTCGGACGAAGGCCTTCGAACTGGTTCCGATCTTCACGAAGGAGAAGAGGACAGGTACCATCAGCCCGACCGGCTCCATGCCCGACAGGCACTCCTGCCACCAAGCCGCCTCCCTGGCGTGAAAGGGGCTCGACGAGTCGTAGGCGTACAGCAGAGGTTGGCGTCGGGAAAGATCACTCTTGCTCCTTCTCGAGTCGTTCCGTTGTCCGGAGAAAGGCTTCGACCTCGAGATCATCGGCGAACTCGCTGAGCCGGGCCGGATCGATTCCCGTTCGCAGGTGCATGGGCTGCGCCTGGACCGCGAAGGGCTGACGGGGGACCGGAGCGTTAGCCCGCAAGCCCGCGCGGACACGCATTGTTCAACACGGCCTGGAAGCTGAGTCGGGTCCGATGGACCACTTCCAACAGACGCTCCACTTCGGGATCCAGTGTGAGCGTGGTTCGCATGTGAAGCATCCTGACAGCACACCAATCCGCTCTCAGGATGCTTTTCCCGTTCAAAACGGCAACTCGTCAGGGACAAACCAATCCTCCCCATCGGTTTCGCTTGGGGGTTCCAGGAATCGGCCGAGGCGCTCCTGCAGATCTACACACTGGAACGTCAGATCGGGGCGCGCACGCGAGACCGTCCCGAGCGCATCCCTCAGCCGAACCAGCAGCCTCAGGACCGCCGCATGGTCCCCGGTTGCGCCCCTCTCGCCGATACGCTCCCGGAGCGCGCAGAAAGTGTCGCGCAAGGAGCCTTCCAGGTCGTCGTATCCCTGGTCTTTCTCCGTCTCCGCTCGTAATGTTCCCGGAGGGGGCTTTCGCAGATCCACGATGAGCTCGCTCAACGGCTCACCGACCGCATAGAGGCGAAGGTCGAGGGGCGCCTCGGGAAAACGACGTTCCGAGAAGCTCATCTTCCAGGCGATATCGGGATTCACATACGCATTCCCCGGATACTCCACGCCCAGCCGTTTCCGCTCGGCCCAGATTGCATCGAACCGAAGGTCGAACTCCTCCTGCTTCCGCTTCTCTCGGGCCCACTCTCCGAAGCTCTCATGGTGGAACGAAAAGGCGAAGTCGTCGTCCATGTTGCAGGCGTCGAGATGCCAGAAGATCGGACCGGGCAGTTTGGCCTGCATCCGGCAAAAGGGGCAGTCAGGATCGATCACCGCCTCCTGCCCGCTCATGGTTTCCGGGATGCGAGCACGCTCGTTGTGAATGATGCCGCGAGGCGTGCGCGCACTGCTCGACTCCGGATAGGGTGAATCGAGCCACTGTTCCCGGTATCGTCCCAGGCGATCAATCTCCGCAGCCGCGAAAGCGTCCCGAGTGAGGTCGACGGGCCTCGAGCAGCTCCATTGTTGCGCGACATCGCCGCGACAGCACCACAACAACTCTCTCACCAGGTCGTAGTAGACGACGAGTTCGTGCGTGCCGAATCCAGCGAAGCGATAGGCAGCTGATTCCGGATCGAGCCCTGGTGCACACCGGTTACGGAGCCGTTGAGAATCCCCGCAGGCCGGCCCGCCCGGCGCATTTGAACGTCCACTCTCTAATAACGCACGAGCTGCGAAATCTACGAAGGCCTTCTTCGAGTCTCAATCCTCTCCTGGTGAATCGACGCGTGAGCCGACATACTCTTGCGTGGGCGATCGAGGAGAACACTTGCCTCGACATCGCTCTGGCAGCAACATTGGGACCTACTGAGGATGGCGAGGAACGTCGAAATCAAGGCCCGGATCGAGGGCCTCGGTGAGATCGAATCGAGGGTGCGCAAGATTGCTGACGATGGGCCGTTCGATCTGACCCAGGACGACACTTTCTTTGTGTCCTCCAAGGGGACGATTGAAGCTTCGTGAGCTGGGCCCGGATCGAGGCGAGCTCATTTTCTATCGCAGAGCAGGACGTCTCAGGACCGAAGCTTTCGCAGTACTCCATCGTGCGCACGTCCGAGCCGGCCGAACTTCGCAGGACGCTCGACCAGGCACTCGGCATCGCGGGACGGGTGCGCAAGAGGCGTCGTCTGTACCTGATCGAAAACACCCGCATCCACTTGGATGAGGTGGAGGGATTTGGGGACCTTTCTCGAGCTCGAAGTCGTGCTCTCGGAGTCCCAGACCACCCAGCAAGGGGAGGCCATCGCACGGCGCCTCATGGCACAGTTGGGGATTCTCGAGACAAGCCTGGTCGCAGGGGCCTACCTCGACTTGATCATGGAGAAGTGACCGTGACTCGGCTTCACCAATGTCCCCGGCGCAGGGGAACGGGAATCAAGCAGGGCAGGAGAAGCAGGCGCGGCTGAGGTAATCCACATTCAGACTGAGGGTCGGGGGACCTCGTTACCTGGACGATTCTCCGGGAGTCCGGAGCAGATCCGCAGGGCACCGGTACTCGTCCGTCCGATCGATCTCAAAGCGGCTGAAGCGCCAGCCGCGACCCTCGACGAAGTCGGCATCGAAGCGCCCCCGCCCCGACACCCAGAGGAGGCTCCCGTCCGGCGCGCTGCCGGTGAGCACGAATTCGACGGAAGCATCTTGAACCCACACCGTTTCCGCCCCGGCGGACTCGGCGTCAGTGAGCGCAAAGCGGACGTTCTCGATCCTACCGAAACGGTCAAGGAACTGCTCCCAGTTCCTCAAGACCTCTGCGCGGGAGTGTCGGAGACTGCGCACGTTCGAGCCCAGACGCCTCGAATGAACGATCCCGCCGGCCGGCGCGGGCGTCGCTGCCGGCGGTAGCCAGGCTCCCGAGCGGACCGAACGGTGGAAATATCGTGCCAACCGCGTGAAATCCCGGCTTCGAGCGGCCGCGGAAAACTCCGATAATCGTTTCGATAGCGAGCCCAGATTGCCGGCTGTGGACCTGTCCGGGGACGGCAAGGTTTGATCCGGATCCCCGGCAAACGCTCCTGAGAAACCGGTCAGACCCAGACAGATCATGAATGCAAGGAGCCACAAACGCTGCTTCATCGGATTGCCTTTCTGACGCTGGAGGATTGGCCTGTTGAGGACTTCCGCAGCACGTTCCGTTCCTGCCTCCACTGCATCGCCACAAACTACTGCAAAACAAAACGTTCGGAGACTTCCACAGACCAGAACCGGTCTTGGGCGCATAATTCCTAAGAACTGGAGGGAGGGAAGTCGGCACTCAGCGAGAGTCGGCACGGAAGCCGAGGAGACGCCCGATCCCCGCACAGCGGGCCTGTCGGCCGATCCCCGCGGACGAATAGGATCTATGAAGAGGCCCGCCCGGAGCCGTCAGGGACAGCCCCGAGGGCTATGCTGGCAACGATGGGCCATGCGGACCCGGAGCTCCTGATCGTTGTGTTCGTCGCGATCGCCACGCTGGCGATTGGTGTGCTGGCGTGGCGGATCTCCCGGCGGCGGGCCGCGGCCCGCGCCGCCGCGTTTCAGCATCAGGCCCTGCTGCTCGGCTTCACGTTCCACAACAAGTCGGTCGCAATCAATCGGAAGAACGGCGAAGAGGTGGACCCCCAGCTCGCCGCTCCGTTGGCGAACCTGCAGCTGTTCCAGAAAGGACGCAGCGCCAGGATCTCGAACGTGCTGGCCAAGGGAGGAGATCGAGAACGCACGGACTGGGTCTTCGATTTCTCGTTTCAGACCGGATCGGGAAAAAACAGCAGCACCGTGCGACAGACCGTGCTCGGCTGTCGTCTCCCAGACCGTGAGTTTCCTGCCTTCATGGTCCAGCCGGAAGGACTCTTTTCCCGGCTCTTCGATGGCAAGGACATCGACTTCGAGCAGGACCCGGACTTCTCCAAGACGTACCTCCTCAAAGGCCAGGATGTTCAACAGGTGCGCCGTCTCTTCACACCGTCTGTGCGCTCCCTCCTCGCCGCAAAGAAGAAATGGACCGTGGAGGCTTCGGGCCCCTACCTCTTCGCATGCCGCAAAGGCCACCTCATCGACCCGGAGGATCTGCTCACTGCCCGCACGGAGTTCGAGCGCCTCCTGGAGGCGCTGAGTGCCACGGATTGATGTCGTCGTGCACTTGGCAGCCCTCGCCACACCTCCTGTAGCATAGACTCAAGGGTCGCCGGATCCAGCGAGTCGAAAAGTGCTGCTTCCTTCGCATCGGCTCTCCCCGCCAACCGTTGCCGGCTCGCCCGACTCGACGTGACACGGAGGTACGCTCATGCGACGACCTTCTTTGACTCTGGGTGCTCTGTTGGCCGGACTGACCGCGGTGCCGCTTGCGGGCCTCCTCTATCTGGGCATGGTCTTCATCGGTGCTCCCTTCCTCCCCTTCGACCTCTTCGATTGGCTGGCCCGCATCCTGCCCGGCCGGATCATTACGCTGGGCATCGACTCGATGGTGAGTCTGATCGTGGCGCTCGGGCTGGGGCCGATCGATGTCGTCGCGAAGGCTCTCGAGCAGATGACGGGTCTCCTGCTCTTTCTGCTGGGGATGTCTCTAATGGGCCTCGTGATCGCCTGGACGATCCGCCGAACCCGGCGATCCGGAATCGGCGTGGGACTACTTGCCGGTCTGGGCGTTCTGATCCTGGCGTCTGCCCTGGAGGCAGTCCGGGGCAGAGGGATCGGCAGCCCTGTGGCTTTCCTCTGGTTGGCCGGTCTGCTCCTCACCTGGGGCGTTGTGCTGGGCAGACTGCTCGGACCGAGTCGCCGGGAGAATCGGAAGTCGGCTTCCCCGCCGACCGAACTGTCCCGGCGGGCGCTCCTCGCGACCACCGGAGTCTCAACGGCGATCACCCTCGTCGCCTGGAGCCTCGGCCGGTTCCTGGAGTCACAGCAGGAGGCGACGGGCGCCGGTCAGCCCCTTCGAGACCTTCCCCGTGCCGGCCAGGCCCCGGTAACGGGCCGGTCTGGGAAGCCGGCACCAGGGACCCGCTCTGCGATCACGTCCAACGCCGATTTCTACCGCATCGATATCGACACGAGACCTCCCGTCATAGACGGTGACCGGTGGAAGCTGAAGGTGGATGGCCTTTTCGAGAAGCCGACCAGTCTGAGCCTCCGGCAGATCATGGCTTATCCGCCCGTGACCCAGACCATCACCCAGTCCTGCATCTCCAATCCCATTGGGGGCGATCTAATCGGAACGACCCGCTATACCGGGACAAGGCTTCGCGCAGTGCTGGCGGACCTGGGTCTGGGACCGGCGGCAAAGGCCCTCGAACTGCATTCGGCCGACGGCTTCTTCGAAAGCGTGACGATGCAGGACATGCTCGACTCGCGGACCCTCCTCGTCTATGGGATGAACGGCGTTTCGCTTCCGATTTCCCACGGCTTTCCGCTCCGCATCTACATCCCCGACCACTATGGGATGAAGCAACCGAAATGGATCGTCGGCATGACGGCCGTCGATCACGAAGGCCCGGGCTATTGGGAGGAGCGAGGCTGGAGCCGCGAAGCCCGCCCTCACATCATCTCCATCATCGACACCGTGGCCACGCAGCACAGCGAATCGAATCGCCTGCCCATTGGCGGCATTGCGTGGGCCGGTGACCGAGGTATCGATCGGGTCGAGCTGCAGGTCGACGAGGGCCCCTGGGAGAGAGCGGAGATCCTGCAACCGACTCTGGGGCCTCTCGCCTGGGTGTTGTGGCGTTTCGAATGGCCCCTTGCGAAAGGCCGGCACACCTTCCGGGTCCGAGCCGTCGACGGGACCGGGAGCATGCAGATCGGAATCGCTTCGGGCACTTTCCCGAACGGAGCAACCGGTTACGACTCGAAGACTGTAATCGTCTGAGTCGAGTTCACATGCTTGCAAAGCCCTCCAAAATCTTGCGACAATCCGTCTATAAAGAAAGTCCAGGCTCCACGATTCGGCGCCCCGTCCTGTGATCCCGCCCGTTCCCGCAGAATCCCTGCAGCGGCAGCAGACTCGGGTTGTTTGTCGACCAAACGAGTCTGACGGAGTTCTGGTCGCGCAGGTTGCGAGAAGCTTGCCTGTCCGGCCGCACGCGACAAACTGAGCCAAAACCGCGTCCGAAATCCGCGGACGCAGGGACCGCTGTGCCGGTCCTTGCCCCGAAAGGGAATTGTCATGCACCTGCCCGATCATCTGAAGTGGTTCATTCGTCTGACGGCGATTCTGCTCCTCACCGGGAGTGCATCCGCGACAACCCCGGTCGCCCGCTGGGCTCTGGACGACGGGGCGGGCACTACGGTCCGCGATTCCATCGGCGGCCACGATGGAACCGCCTTCGGGCCCGCCTGGGTCGAAGGACGCGTCGGGGGCGCACTGCGTTTCGACGGCTTGAATGATTACGTGAGCGTGCCCGCAGCATTCTCTTCCGACACATTCACCATCACGGGATGGCTGGAGACGGGCACTTCCGGAACCGTCTACTCGGCGGCACCCGCGGCTTACTCCGTCTATCTCACACCTGACGGAAGTCAACTGCGGTTTCGCGTGGATACCCGCAACGCCGGAGGCACAGTTTCGTGGATTGGGGCGCCTTTGCCCAGTTCCGGGTGGCACGCCTTCGCAGCCTCCTTCGACGGACACGCGCTGCGCCTCTACCTGGACGGCGTCCTCGAAGCCACAAGGCCGGTGTCCGTCGGTGTGGTCAACAACCCTGCTTCCGGATTCATCGGGACGTTCATGCCCGGTCTGAGCCCCTTTGCCGGATCCCTCGACGACGTTCGCGTCTACGACGTGGCCTTGAGCGACGAGGAGATCCTGGGTCTGGCCGGCTCCGAAAACGCACCTCCCATGGTGAACGCGGGACCGGACTTCGAGACGACGACGGGATCCGTCGACCAATTGACGGCAGTCGTGTCGGACGACGGACTGCCGGATCCACCCGCAGCACTCTCGACCCTCTGGTCGATGGTGAGCGGTCCGGCCCTTCCCTTCTTCGCCAATTCGGAGACACCGACGACGAACGTCACCTTCTCCGCGCCCGGAACCTATGTCCTGCGTCTGACCGCTAATGACTCCTCCCTTAGCGCCTTCGATGAGGTCACGGCGACGGTGACTTCATCGGTTCCCAGTTCGTCCCTGGGTCAGGTGCAGGCGGAAGACTTCAAGGAGGGAGGCGAGGGGGTCGGCTACCACGACACGACGGTCGCGGACTACGGGGGGACGAACTACCGCCCCGGGGAGTCGGTTGACATTTACGCGGACGGAGACGGGTATTTCGTGGGCCATTTCCGAGCCGGCGAGTGGCTCGCCTACGATGTCGACGTTCCGAGTACTCGGAGTTACGACATCCGGCTTCGCCTGATGGGGACCGTGGCCATCACGCGTCAGCTGTCGATTCAGGTGGACGGAGCCGAGACGACGGGCCCCTTCGATGTTTCAGTTCCAGACAGCATGGTCTGGTTCGACTTTACCTACGGGGGGCTCCCGCTGACACAGGGCCGACACGAGATTCGGATCCAGGCCGAGACGAACAGTCTGAATCTGGATTACTTCGAACTCCTGACGGTCGGCGGCAACCTCCCACCCGTCGTCGATGCCGGCCCGGATCTGGCCGTCGTCCTTCCGGCGAGTGCGAGCCTGCAGGGCCATGTAACTGACGACGGCCACGCCTATCCGACACCCGAACTGACCTGGAGCACCGCGAGCGGCCCCGGAAGAGTCACCTTCTCGTCTCCGCATACAGCGTCGACCTTGGCGACGTTCAACGTCAACGGTGTTTACGTCCTCACGCTAACCGCCTTCGACGGGGAAGAATTCGGCTCCGATACGGTCACCGTTTCCGTGTCGGACTCGACGGTCAACCAACCGCCCGTCGCCTACGATCAGTCCGTCAGCGTCACTCGGGATATCCCGAAACAGATCGTCCTCGACTTCGACGATTCCGGCGGTCCGGCACCCTATACCTTCACCTACGGCAGCCCCGGCCATGGTCAACTGGAAGGAACGGGTGCCACCGTGACCTTCACGCCGGATCGAGGGTATACGGGACCCGACAGCTTCATCTGGAGTGTCTCCGACGGCCAGTACCAGGCCAGCGCGACGGTGACGATCTCCGTCAACCCACCGCTCCAGCAGGGTGCGATCGTCATCGACCACACCGATCTCAGCGCCTTCGACAGGATTCCGGCCGACGTTCTGGCGGCGGCCAGGAATCTGAGGGTCCTCTTCGCGGACCGTTCGGTAGGCGTGAACCTCGACCAGTCGCTGGACTGCCTGGCTGCCGCTTCCTGGGACAGTGCTCCGGACCTCTGCAAACGCGACTACGCGTCGATCGATGCCGCCCGGAGCCGGTACACCCTCGGGGGGAGCCTCGCGGACGAGCCTCTGTTGGCCTATCCCATCGATCCCGTCACCTACGGCCGGTCCAACTGGACTTTCGAATCGTTCTACGATGTGTGGTACGAGACCGTGAAGGACTACCTGGCGAGCTTTGCACCGGCGCGCCTCCCCGAATATGACATCGTGACCTTCCAGTTCAGCTATCTCAACAATGACCCGAGCATCGCGGATCCCGCATGCGGCTTCCTGGCCACGGGTGATCGTCAATCGTGCCCGGACTACCTTCAGGGCGCCGACGTGGGCGGCATTGCGGCGCTGGAAGCCGCGAACCCGGATAAGCACTTCGTCTACTGGACGACGAGCCTTTCGAGAAACAGCGATCCGGTGCTGACCGAGTTCAACGCCCAGATGCGGCAGTACGCCCTGAACAACGGCAAGGTCCTCTTTGATTTTGCCGATATCGAATCGCACGACCCGGATGGCTCGCCCTGTTACGATGCCGCGGACGGCGTACCTTATTACCTGGACGGGACACTGGAAGAGAACTTCCCCAGCGATGGGGTGGACAACCCCGCCATCTGCCGTCGCTACACGACCGAAACCACGGGGGGACACCTCGGCTCGGTCTCCGGCGGGCGAGTCCAGGTGGCCAAGGGCTTCTGGCTGCTCATGTCGTGTATCGCCGGATGGGAAGATCCGGCCTGCGGCCCCTGACGATCCGGGGAGGGCGACAGCGTTTCCGGGCCTGGACTCTTCCGGGCCGATCCTGCCTGTCAGGTCATTGACTTTGTGTCCGGCCGGGGCTAGAGTCCGCAGTCATAGTACGTGTACGTCATACACGGACAGGTGGCGGGTGAAACCGTGGCGAAAAGATGGAGCACGGGAAGAGTCTCGACGAGGAAAGACCCATGAACGATGTCGGAAGACGGCGAATCGGTGCAGTGGTGGCCTTGGTCATCTCAGCTTTGCTGGTTTCGAGTGGCCTTGCCCAGCAGGGACGTCCACGTCCGCCGGAGGTCGTCTCTCCCGAAATTGCCGCTGACGGACATGTGACCTTTCGAATCCTCGCTCCCAAGGCGGGATCGGTTCTGCTGAGCGGATCGGATATCCCCGGCATCGGCCAGGGGGCCGCGATGAAAAAGGGCGCGGAGGGAATCTGGGAAGTGACCCTGGGTCCGATTCAACCGGGGGCCTATCGGTACAACTTCAACGTGGACGGCGTGCCGACCATCGATCCCCGCAACCCGGAAACCAGCGAATCGAACGAAAACACCTGGAGCCTCTTCTACGTTCCGGGCGCGGACTTCATGGATACCAAAGAGGTGCCGCATGGAGCCGTCGCCGAGATCTACTACTATTCGACCTCCCTCGAGCGATTTCGTCGCGCCCACGTCTACACGCCTCCGGGCTACCAGCTGGGCGAGGGTAAGTACCCCATCTTCTATCTGCTGCATGGAGCCTTCGATTGTGACGATTCCTGGGCAACGGTGGGACGTGCCGGGTTCATCCTCGACAACCTGATCGCCGCGAAAAAGGCCAAGCCGATGGTCGTCGTCATGCCGGCCGGCCATACGGGGCCATTCCGTTACGGCAGGCAGTTGCCGATGGACGACTTCGCGCGGGACTTCCTCAGCGACCTCCAGCCCTACGTTGAGAGCACCTATCGGGTACTGAAGGACCGCGAACATCGGGCCATCGCCGGCCTGTCCATGGGCGGCGCACAGACCCTGGCGATCGCCATTCCACATCTGGACGAGTTCGCCTACATCGGTGTCTTCAGTTCAGGGATCTTCGGCATGGGGGGAGGACCCGGAGGCGGACCCCAGGGACCGTCATTCGAGGAACAGAACAGTCAGGTTCTCGACAACGCCGATCTCAAGAAGGGTCTGAAGCTCTTCTGGTTCTCGACGGGCAAGCAGGACTTTCTGATCCAGACGTCCAAAGCGACGGTGGAGATGTTCCGAAAGCACGGGTTCGACGTGGTCTTTCAAGAGTCGGACGGCGCCCACACCTGGACGAACTGGCGCAACTACCTGAACGAATTTGCACCGCAGCTTTTTCAGTGATCGATCGGAGTCGGGGACGAAGCACTCGACAGGTTCGCGCCCTGCCCGCTGCCGATTCCTGATCAAGTCCTTTTCCCACAGACGGATAGCGTGGTCCGAACCCCATGAGCGGGAGTCCGAAGGGCCCTCCTGCCCTCCCTTGACCGTCTCCAGCGGCACGGTTACACTCCTGCCGAGCGGGCCGGGCATTATTTGAGGTCGAGGTTTCTAACCACAGATCCACCGCCATGCCCGCCCTTTGACGAGGAGTTACACGATGAGCAATAGCTACACCGAAGACAGAATCCGGACGCGTTGGACGAATCTTTTTCTCGCCGGCGCCGCCACGATCCTTCTATGCGCCACGTTGCTGGCCCCGGCAGTGCTGGGACAGACCAAGCCGGAGTTTCCCTTTCAGAATCCGGAACTGAGCACGGAAGCCCGGGTGGACGATCTGGTAGGGAGGCTGACACTGGATGAGAAGATCGCGCAGATGATGAATGCAGCGCCCGCGATCCCCAGGCTTGGAATCCCCGAGTACAACTGGTGGAACGAGTGTCTGCACGGTGTAGCCCGCGCAGGCCTGGCCACGGTATTCCCTCAGGCCATCGGCCTGGGAGCCACCTGGGACGAGGACCTCATCTTCCAGATGACGACCGCCATTTCCGACGAGGCCAGAGCCAAGCACCACGCGTTCGCCGCGGAAGGCAAGCGCTACATCTACCAGGGCCTCACCTTCTGGTCTCCCAACATCAACATCTTCCGCGATCCCCGCTGGGGCCGAGGCCAGGAAACATACGGAGAGGATCCCTTCCTGACCGGCCGTCTGGGCGTCCAGTTCGTCAAGGGACTTCAGGGTGACGACCCCAAGTATTTCAAGACCATCGCGACGGTCAAACACTATGCGGTGCACAACGGGCCGGAACCCGAACGCCACGTTTTCGATGCGGTCGTCAGCGATCGAGACCTGTGGGATACCTACCTTCCCCAGTTCGAAATGGGGATCAAGGAGGGCAAGGCCTATTCCGTGATGTGCGCCTACAATCGGGTCGACGGGAAAGCGGCCTGCGGGAGCACCATGCTGCTGCAGGATATCCTCCGAGACCAGTGGAAGTTCGATGGCTACGTCGTGTCCGACTGCGGCGCCATCGGCGACATCTACCAACACCATAAGGTTGTCGAGACCGCTGCGGAGGCTTCGGCCCTGGCCGTCAAGTCCGGCTGCGACCTGGAGTGTGCCACGACCTACACGCATCTCGACAAGGCCGTTGAGCAGAACCTGATCGACGAAGCGCAGCTCGACGTATCGGTGAAGCGGCTGTTCACGGCGCGGATGAAGCTGGGAATGTTCGATCCGCCCGATATGGTGAAATACACGAAGATTCCCTATTCGGTCGTCGACAGCAAAGAGCACCAGGCGCTTGCGCTGAAGGCCGCGCAGGAATCCATCGTCTTGCTGAAGAACGAGAATCACCTTCTCCCCTTGAAGAAGGACGTCGGCACCATCGCGGTCATCGGGCCGAACTCGGATGAGTGGCTGATGCTGCTCGGCAACTACAACGGCGTTCCTTCCGATGCGATCACTCCCCTGCGCGGCATCAGGGAGAAGGTCGGAGGTCAGTCGAAGGTGCTTTACGCGCAGGGCTCGGAACTCGTCGAAGGGATGCCCACCTTCAGGGTCATCCCGGCCGAAGTGCTGTCGCATGGAGAAAACCAGCCGGGACTGAAGGCGGATTACTACGGGAATCGGGAACGCCAGGGCCCCGTGCTGTTCACCAAAATCGAGCCGGTGCTCGACGACAACTGGAGCGACAAGGCCCCGCGGCCCGATATGGATGACGACAATTTCGGCGTCAAATGGACGGGCGAGATTACCCCGCAGCAGTCCGGGGCCTATCAACTGGGGTTCATCACGACATGCAAGGTGAACCTCTATCTGGACGGGAAGGAAATCGCCAACACCGCTTATCATTTCCACGATGAATTTGGCGATCCGCGTCTCAGAAAGTCGGACCCGATTCAACTCGAAGCCGGCAAGAAGTACAAGTTGCTCGTCGAAGCCGGCGAGTTGTACGGAGATGCCCAGGTTCAGCTGGTGTGGGCGTCCCCACGAAAGGACCCCAAACGGGAGCTCAAGCAGCAGGCACTCGACATCGCCAAGCAAGCCGACGTCGTCATCATGTGCATGGGCCTGACGGCACGTCTCGAGGGAGAGCAGATGGACGTCGAACTGGACGGGTTCCGCGGCGGCGACCGGACGCGCATCGATCTGCCCGATGTCCAGGAAGAACTGGTCCGGGAAGTTCACGCACTCGGCAAGCCCATCGTACTGGTCCTGTTGAACGGGAGCGCCCTGGCGGTGAACTGGGAGCAGGCAAACCTTCCGGCAATCGTAGAGACATGGTACCCGGGACAGGCGGCCGGCACGGCCATCGCGGACGTGCTCTTTGGCGACTACAATCCGGGTGGCCGGCTGCCGGTGACATTCTACAAGTCCGTCAAGGATCTGCCGCCTTTCGAAGACTACAACATGGCCGGGCACACTTACCGGTACTTCCGGGGGGAGCCTCTCTATCCGTTCGGATTCGGGCTGAGCTACACGTCTTTCGCTTACAGCCATCTCAAGATCGACAATACTCAGAAGGCGGGCGCCCCGGTGAAGGTCTCCGTTGACGTGAGGAACACCGGCCAGCTCGCCGGGGACGAGGTCGTACAGGTGTACGTGTCTCACCTGAGAGCTCCCGTGCCTGTGCCGATCCGGTCCCTCACTGCATTCCAGCGTGTGCACCTGGCTCCCGGCGAGGTCAAGACGGTTGAATTCACGATCGCTCCCGACAGCTTCTCGATCATCAATGACAAGAATGAGAAGCAGATTCTTCCCGGCGAATTCGGGATCTCAGTGGGGGGCGGGCAACCCGACGTGCCGAACGCCAACGTTCTGAAGACTCAGATCAAATTGCTCTAGTCCGGCGTCCGGACATTAGAGGAGATCGTTAAAGCCGGGATCCCGGGCCAGCACTTCGCCCAGTCTGCGCTCGCTGTTCCGGGCCCGGCGGTAGCCTTTCAGCCCGAAGGCCACCATGAAGAAGCTGGCCATGACCAGCGCTCCATCGAAAAGGCTCCAGAGAGACGGTCCAAAGTACCGAAACAGCGAAATGCCCAGGATGAGGAATGCCAGCCCCGTGCGGATCAGGGCCAGGTAGGTTCTCTCCCGGGCCAACTCGGTTCTCTGCAACGAGAGGCGGCTGCGCGCCCGAGCCCGCAGCGTCCGATTCTCCGCCAGTTCGGTTCGTTTCTGGGCTTGTTTGGTTCGACCCTCCGCGAGCGACGTTCGGCGTCTGGACATTTCCGTCCGCTGAACCGCCAGGTCGGTTCGCTGCTCCGACAGAAAGGTGCGCTCTCTTCCCAGATCGGTGCGGATGTTGGCCAGTTCGGTGCTCCGGGTGGACAGGCGAGTCTGCTCTCGCGTCAGCGCGGTGCGCTCCTGGGCCATGGAGGTCTGTCTCTCAGTGTTCACGGCAGTGCTGGAGAGAAAAGGCAGGATCTTGGAGGTCGTATGAGTCCGGTCGCGGGCCAGCTCGTTCTGCTCGCCCAGAAGTTGGACCTGCGTCTGCTCGGAGTCGACGCACCGATCGAGGGCGGATTCGATCCGCACCAGTACGCTCTGAACACCCTTCCCGTTCTCGTGTTCCACCATCTCGCACCTCTCCTCTCAACAAAAACGGCGGCTGGCACCTCCAGCCCAGGCCTTCCGCTGGACCGATCCGATTGGGGGGGGCGGCCTCAGGGGAGGAATTCGAGGTTGGGAGCATAGCCCGGCTGATAGTCCACCCTTCCGACGCCCGGGATGGTCGACGCGATCTGTATCACCAGCGAACGCTCCGGGTCGTCGAGATAGGGGCCGACGAGGAGGACCTCTCCGGAGCGGACGTTCGCCCCGACCTCGAAACCATACGTCCGCTGATCCAGGACCAGTGTCGCCTCGATCCGGGCACCGATGTAGCGGTCCTCGAGTTCGGCCAGGGACTCGACACTCGGCAGGAACTCGGCCTCTCGAACCGAATGCATCAACAATGAGCAGACGGTGCTGAACGAAATCCGGTCCATGTTCACGCACAGGTCGTACAGTCTCGGATCACACAGGTTCTTCCCATACATGAACCGTGTCCATCGACTCCTCTCCTCGTCGACCTCCCGAATATAGTCTTGGGCCTCCTCCTCGGTGCAGCGCAACCGCGCCATCGTGGTCCTCACTCGAAGATCCTGTGGAGCCAGCAGTCGAACCCTGACGAAGTGGGCGATTCCCTCAACCAGCAAATGGCCGGAGTAGCCGAAGTAGGCAAGATTGTCCTGGCGCGCGTATTCGAGCAGGGCGAGCCGCATGAGGATCTTGTAGGGTCGCCGAAGTTCACTGAAACTGTCGTAGGCGCGGGCGGCCTTGCCGATGCTCGCCGTGACCCGGTTAGCGATTTCTCCGTGCCGGTTGACCGACGCGATGAGATCCTCGCGAGTCACACAACGAAATCCCGCCGTATGCGCAAGGCTCTGGGCGATGATCTGTCCCCCTGACATGGATCCGCGGGAAATCAGCAAGACGGACATGCGATGCTCCTCCTGATCTTGAGACGATTCCTACCCGACGGCCGTCCAAAAGACTCTATTCCCCGCTGCACTGGAGAGCAAGCCTCTCCCCGTGGCCGCCCAGGTGCTCTCCGGACGTGGTTGTGGGCATCCGCCGATTCGGCAAGAGAAGTCCGGGTGTGGCATTTTTGCAGCCTAATACATTGCTGCCCCGTTCGCCCGGAACCCCTCGCAGTGGCAGGAGTCCGAAACCCCTGCTTCGAGGCGAATTCTGATCCGTTGGTACAGAAGATGCTTCTAAGAGAAGCGTCTGGTCGGGAGCGGTGACAAGGACCCTCTAATCAGGCTCGCTTGACACGGCCTGCATGTCCCGCAAAGGACGCGCTCCCGACTTCCACCGGCAAGACACTCCCTGGCGGGTACCGGACCCGCCAGGGAGGGATGAAGAAGAAACGTTCAACCGAAGCACAACGTGAGGAGAGTATAGCCATGAGGCAACTGAGAGCCATGTTTCATTCAGCAAGTTGGGTCGGTCTGGTCACACTTTTACTGGCCGTTCCTTACCTGCGCGCCGATAACAGCACTCCAGACGCGCAGATCGCCAAAGAGGCGGAGGAGATTCACAACGCCATCGTCGGCCTCTCGGACTACGGCGTGTTCGACTGGGTTACCTTTGACATTCAGGGTTCCACCGTCATTCTCGGCGGCTATGCGTCCCGGCCCGAGCTCAAGAAGTCGGCCGAAAGGGTGACGCTGAAGGTCCCGGGTGTCGAAAACGTCATGAATGACATCAAGGTCCTGCCCCTGTCCACCTTCGACGATCAACTGCGAACGCAGCTCTATTTCCGCATCTACAACTACTCGGCACTGGCCCGCTACAACCCGAACTGGGGGACTCCCTTGTTCAACTCCGCAGCGCGGATGCAGTCCGGCCTGACCTACGATCCGCCCGCAGGGCCGCATCCGATCCATATCATCGTGGATAACGGAAACGTCACCCTGCTGGGCTTCGTCGACAACGAGGGCGATCGGATCCTGGCGGGTATTCGGGCCAAGACGACTCCGGGCGTTTTCAGCGTGACGAACGATCTCATGGTGGATCGCGGACCGGCGGCAAAGGGAGGCCAGCAAAAGCAGGCGAACCCCTGACGTCCAACGGCGCCCCCCTGGCGGGAGGAGCGACCTCGGTCGCATGTCCCGTCGTGCGGACACGCTGCTCGTAATGCCCCGGGGCGGAGACCCCGCCTCCGCCCCGAGTCTCCCTTCCGGCCGCCGGGTTGGTCCCCTTCCCAGGAAACCGGCGGCCTTGTCTCTTCACCCCCCCGGCAGAGTTCTCCGCTTTCAAAGCGGTCGGATTACCGACAGCCGACCACGAACGCGCCCGAGAAACCTCGGAGCCGTCCAGTGTTGCCGGGACGCCCCATCGACCCCGGGGCCTGCCCGAACTTGTTTGAGGAGCCTGTCTTGACCCCTCTTCTGGCCACCGCTAGACTCCGTTGCGGAGTGCCTCATCCCGCTCCACGAAAGGAGACAAGATGTACTGCCGATTCGCAAGACACTGGTCCCTCGTAATGTTCCTGGCGTTGCTCCTGGGTGTGTTCTCATCGGCTTCCTTCTCGCAGCAGGGAGCGGAGACCAACAAGTTGATAGTCGATGCCGACCAGGGGCAGCACACCATCAACCCGAATATTTACGGCCACTTCGCGGAACACCTTGGCCGAAGCATCTATGGCGGCATCTATGTCGGCGAGGACTCGCCGATTCCCAATACCCACGGCATCCGCAATGATGTCGTCGAGGCGCTCCGCAACATGAAGATCCCTGTCCTGCGCTGGCCCGGCGGATGCTTCGCCGACGAGTACCACTGGATGGACGGTATTGGCCCCAAGGATCAACGGCCGAGCATGGTCAACACCCACTGGGGATACGTGACCGAGAACAATCATTTCGGCACGCACGAGTTCCTCGAACTGTGCAGCATGCTGGGCTGTGAGCCCTACATCTGCGGCAACGTGGGCAGTGGAACCGTTCGGGAGATGCAGGAGTGGGTCGAATACATCACCTCGGATGCGGAGAGTCCGATGACCCAACTCCGCAAGAAGAACGGCCGCGCCGAACCCTGGAGACTGAAATTCTGGGGTGTCGGCAACGAAAACTGGGGCTGCGGCGGCAGCATGAAACCGGACTTTTACGCCGATCAGTATCTGCGCTTTGCGACGTATCTCCGCGACTTCGGCGACAACCGGCTCTACAAGATTGCGTGTGGCCCGAACACTGCCGACTATAACTGGACGGAAACCGTCATGGCGGCGCTGACGGGGGGCTTCCGACCCCGGGTCCAGGGACTCTCCCTGCACTATTACACGCGCGTCCGCCGATTCGGCCCGGGAATGCGCAGGGAAGAAGGGCTGAGCAACTCGGCGACCCAGTTCGGCGAAAAGGAGTGGTTCCGCATCCTGCAGGGGGCGCTGTTCATGGATGAACTGGTGCGCAAGCACAGCACCATCATGGACAAGTACGATCCCGAGAAGCGGGTCGGACTGATCGTCGACGAATGGGGGACCTGGTACTCCGTGGAGCCCGGCACCAACCCGCGCTTTCTTTACCAGCAGAATTCGCTACGGGACGCTCTGGTCGCCGGTTTGACCCTGAACATTTTTAACAACCACAGCGATCGCGTCCAGATGGGGAACATCGCCCAGACCGTCAACGTGCTGCAGGCCGTCATTCTGACCGACGACGGCAAGATGATCCTCACTCCGACCTATCACGTCTTCGAGATGTTCAAAGTGCATCAGGGAGCGACCATGCTGCCGACGGATCTGAAGACGTCGGACTACAAGCTCGGGGACGAGTCGATTCCGACTCTCAACGCGTCGGCATCGAAGGACGCTTCCGGCAAGATCCATGTCTCTCTGTGCAACACGGATCCCAACAATGCCGCAACCCTGGAATGTGAGTTTCATGGAACCGACGTCAAGTCCGTCACGGGACGGATCTTGACGGCGAGCGACATGACCGCTCACAATACCTTCGACAACCCGAAAGCGGTTGAACCCGTGTCCTTTACCGGTTTTCAGATCAATGGCAGCTCGGTCCGGGCGACATTGCCTGCCAAGTCCGTCGTGGTTCTGGAAGTCGAATGACAGTTCCTGCCCTGACCGCGCGGGGGCGTTTCCGGGGCCCCCGGCGGCAGGTTCTTCGAAGGGGCTTCAGCGGGAAGTCTTCCCGACGGAAGCCCCTTTTGGTGCCCTATGAAGATTCGACGCATCGCCACGCTCTTCCTGTTCTGCGGTTCCCTGATCGGGGGGCTGTCCGGTTTCGCTCAACAGGGTCCGAAACCCGTGCGCATCGAGGTCGATTTGAACCGAGAGGTCGGCCCGATGGATCCTGTGTGGGCTTGGTTCGGCTATGACGAGCCGAACTACACCTACATGAAGGATGGCAAGAAGCTCCTCTCCGAGCTTTCGGCCTTGAGCGCCACACCCGTCTATGTGCGGGCCCACAACCTGCTCACGACCGGCAACGGAGAAGCCGCCCTCAAGTGGGGGTCAACGAATGCCTACACCGAGGATTCCAGCGGAAATCCCGTTTACGACTGGACCATCCTCGACCGAATCTTCGACACTTATGTCGAGCGCGGCATGAAGCCTCTGGTCGAGATCGGATTCATGCCGGAAGCTCTCTCCAGCAAGCCGGAACCCTATCGGCACCACTGGCGACCTGGACAGCACTACACCGATATCTTCACCGGCTGGTCCTATCCACCCAAGGACTATGGAAAATGGGCACAACTGGTCCATGCCTGGGTCCGGCACTCCGTCGAACGGTATGGGGAGGCGGAGGTCGCATCCTGGTACTGGGAGCTTTGGAACGAGCCGGACTCCCCCTACTGGGGCGGGACGACAGCCGAATACTGCAAACTGTACGACTACACGGCCGATGCCGTGAAGCGGGCCCTCCCTTCGGCAAGGATCGGCGGTCCGCACGTGACCGGTCCAACGGAGGGACGCAACTCCGTGAAGTTTCTGCGTGAGTTTCTTCAGCACTGCACCGCGGAAACCAACGCCGTAACCGGGGGAACCGGGGCGCCTCTCGACTTCGTCGCCTTTCACGCAAAGGGATCTCCCAGCGTCGAAAACGGAGTCGTGCAGATGAACCTGGGCCGCCAGCTCCGTCAGATCTCCCTGGGGTTTGAAACCGTCGCATCCTTCGCTGCCGCGAAGGATCTTCCCATTATTTTGGGGGAGTCCGATCCGGAGGGTTGCGCGGCCTGCCCGGTGCAGGAATACCCCCAGAACGACTATCGGAACGGCACGCTCTATTCCAGCTATACGGCGGACGCCATCTCCCGGACCATCGAACTCGCCGACCGCCTCGGCGTCCACCTCAAGGGATCCGTGACCTGGGCCTTCGAATTCGAGAATCAGGCCTGGTTCGCAGGATTTCGCGATCTGGCCACGAACGGCATCGACAAGCCGGTGCTCAACGTCTTTCGTATGTTCGGCATGATGCTCGGCCGGCGCGTCGCCGTCCGTGGGGATTTGGCCTATGACGTCCTCGCGGTCCGTGATTCGAGCGTACGGGGCAAGCCGGACATCAATGCTCTGGCCTCGAAGGACCGGAACTCGGCCGCCGTGATGGTGTGGAACTATCACGACCTCAACGAATTCCCCCCGCCCTCCCAGATCGAAGTTCGAGTGCAGGGCATTTCTGCCGGGCGGGTCCTACTGCAGCATTTCCGCGTGGATCGAGACCACAGCAATTCCTATGAGGTCTGGAAGGCAATGGGATCTCCCCAGCAACCGTCGGCCGCCCAGATCTCCACACTGGAAAAGGCCGGCCAGCTGGAGCTGCTGACCTCTCCCTCGTGGCTCACGACCCGCGACGGAGAGGTCGTCATCGAGACAGAGCTGCCTCGGCAGGGAGTCTCGCTGCTGAAGCTGGAGTGGTAGCCGAAAATCTCTAGTTTCGGGTTCCAGCCCGGCTTCAGAGATCCCCTTCGTGTGTCCCCACGGTGCGATTCATCTGTGGCACTATACAGAAGAGGAAAGAGGATGGAACTAGCTGAGAGGATGGCCCGTCTGGGAACCGAAACCGCTTTCGAGGTGCTCGCTGCCGCCAAGGCCAGGGAGGCGGCCGGCCATGATGTGATCCATCTCGAGATCGGCGAACCCGATTTCGACACCCCCGAGCACATCGTGGAGGCCGCCGTGAAGGCGCTGCGCTCCGGCGCACACCATTACACGCCGGCCACGGGCATTCGCGAATTCCGGGAGGTGATCGCGCGGGAGATCACGAACAGCCGAGGCATTCCGGTCGAGCCGGACCAGGTGGTGGTCACTCCCGGGGGAAAACCGATCATCTTCTTCAGTCTCCTGGCTCTGGCCGGTGACGGCGACGAAGTCATCTACCCGAACCCAGGCTTCCCCATCTACGAGTCGATGATTCGTTACGTCGGTGCGACGCCGGTGCCCATCCCTTTGCGCGAGGAACTGGATTTCCGCCTCGACATCGATCAACTCCTCGATTTGATCACCGACCGCACCCGGCTGATCATCATCAATTCGCCGAACAATCCGACGGGGTCGGTGCTGACGAACGCAGATCTCGAAAGCATCGCGGACGCCACCTTGGATCGGAATCTGATGATTCTGTCCGATGAAATCTACAGCCGCATTCTGTACGAGGGGACCCATACCAGCATTGCCCGGTACCCCGGCATGCAGGCCAAGACCATCCTCCTGGACGGCTTCTCCAAGACCTACGCAATGACGGGGTGGAGACTCGGCTACGGGGTCATGAACCAGGAACTCGCCCAACAGATGGGCAAGCTCATGATCAATTCGAACTCGTGTACCGCAGCCTTCACGCAATTGGCCGGCATTGCAGCGCTGACGGGGGATCAAGGTCCAAGCCTGCGCATGGTGGAGACTTTTCGAAAACGAAGGGACAGAGTGGTGGCCCTGCTGAATCAAGTGGAAGGGGTCAGTTGCCGCCTGCCCCAAGGGGCCTTCTACGCCTTCCCAAACGTCAAAAGCTTTGGGATGCATTCACGCAAGATCCAGGATCTGCTCCTGGAGCGAGCCGACCTTGCCCTACTCTCGGGGGGCGCCTTCGGGCGCTTCGGAGAGGGTTACCTGCGCTTCTCTTACGCGGCCTCGATGCAGCATCTGGAGGCCGGCATCGAGCGGATGGCCGAGACGCTCGGAGCGCTGGTCTAGCGTTCCCTCTCTGGTACAATCGAGTACCGTTCCTTTTCCGATCGTATTGGTAGACAAATCGAAGGTGGAAGCATGATGAGCCAGCCATTGCGCCAAATTCTGGAAGCTAACCGACAATACGCGGCCGGCTTCGGCGCAAGGGGCGATCTTGCCGCAGCGCCACGTCAGCGAGTGGCGATCCTGACCTGCATGGATGCCAGGCTTGATCCTCTCCGCTTTGCCGGCCTCACCGAGGGAGATGCGCATGTCGTCCGCAATGCAGGCGGCCGGGCGACCGACGATGCCATCCGGTCACTCGTCATTTCCCATAAACTCCTGGGCACGCAAGACTGGCTGGTCATCCACCATTCGGATTGCGGCATGCACAGCTTCACCCCTAGTGTCATGGCCCAATTGCTGGAGAATTCGCTCGAGACGGCCGAGATGACCTCCGAGGGCTGGCGAAACCGGGAAAGTGGCTCGGGTTCCCGTGAAGGACATTTCGTGAATTGGCTCACGATTTCAGGCGAACCGCAGAGCCTGATCGATGATGTGAGCAGAATCCGCCGGCATCCGCTGGTATCGCCTACCGTGTCGATCCACGGCTTCATCTTCGATGTCAGGAAGGGAGAACTGATCGAGGTCCCGGAGGCCCATCGCATCGGGCGGGCGGCCACCGAACAGCGGCCTGTCTGAACCCGACCGCTTGGGGACCCACTTCGTGTGATCGATCCGTGTGCTTCGACGGACATTCCGTCGTCCAGAGCCGCTGCGCTCCTGTAGCAGTCTGTCCCCCCTCTGACCTGTCTGGCGTTGCCTCATCCCCGGGTTTGCGCAAACAGTGTCAGCCACGGGCGATAAATGAAATGGTGAGTACGCCTATGAAGCGCTTTCGAACTTTCTTTCAGACGATGACCTTGGGTGGCCTGGTCGTTGTTTTGCCCGGATTCCTCCTGTTTCTCATCTTCAGGTGGCTCTTCCTCTGGGTCACTGACCTGATCCAGCCCTTGACGGATGTTGTGGTGGCGTGGATCGGAGCTCCCGAATTTGCCGCAGACTGGATCGTCATACTGGTCATCATTGCTCTGTGTTTCGCGTTGGGAGTCGTGGTGAAGACCAGCGTCGGCAGGTTCATCCACCGGAACCTGGAGACTCATATCCTGAGCGTTGCCCCCGGCTACAGAATCATCAAGGAAACGGTCATGCAGCTGCTCGGCCGCAAGCGATCTCCCTTTTCGTCGGTCGCACTGGTGCGGCTCTACGAGCGGGAGGGCCTGATGACTGCCTTCGTGACCGACGAGCACGAGTCGGGATGGAAGACAGTCTTCATTCCCACGGGTCCGAATCCAACGACAGGCTACATCGTCCATCTCCGCGCACGCGACGTCTTCCCGATTCAGGTCCGGGTGGAAGACGCTATCCGATCCGTCATCAGCTGCGGGGCGGGCTCGGCCCCTCTGATCGATGCTCACCTCAAGAACCTCCGCGATTGAAGTCGCCTCGCTCGCGCAGCGGAGAGATCTTCTTCCGTCCCGAGAACTGAATTATCATCGACAGGAGCCCGCTGCGGAACGAGCGAGTCCCGAGCGGGATTCGAGAGGACCATGAATTTCACCGCTCATCCAACGGCAGTCATCTCCCCGGAGGCCGTCCTGGGGGAAGGTACCGAAGTGGGCCCGCTGGCCGTCATCGAATCCGGCGTGGTCATTGGACGGCACTGCCGAATCGGCGCTCACGCCGTCATTCGGGGTGGAACCCGGATGGGAGACCGCAATCAGGTCTTCGAGGCCGCCGTCCTGGGGGGGCCCCCGCAGGACCTGAAATACCGGGAAGCCGAGTCCTACGTCCAGATCGGAAACGACAACGTCCTCCGCGAGGGCGTGACGGTCCATCGGGCCACGGCGCCCGGCGGATCGACCCGCATCGGCGACGGCTGCTATCTGATGGCCTACGCCCACGTCGCTCACGAGTGCGTCCTCGGTGACCAGGTAATCCTGGCCAACAACGTCGCCCTGGCAGGGCACGTGGAGATCGGGCAGGGAGCCTTCCTTTCGGGGGGCGTCGTGGTCCACCAGTTCAGTCGCGTGGGCTGCGGATCGATGACCGGCGGAAACGCCAAGGTCGAAAAGGACGTCCTGCCGTACTTCCTGGTGGACGGAGTCCCCGCTCGGACCCGCGGGCTGAACCTCGTGGGGCTCAAGCGGTCCGGCGTCTCGAGCGACGTCCTGCGCGAGCTGAAGAGTGCCTATCGAATCCTTTTCCACCAAGGCGGGAGTCTCCAGCAGAAGATGAATGAGCTGCGGCGGCTGGGCTCCCCGCAGGTCACCCGTCTGGTGGAATTCATCGAGACGTCGCAACGAGGCTTCTGTCGCGGCGCCCGGGAGCGGGTCTGAGTCCCTCGAACTGGGACGAACCCTCCTTCGATGGCAGGGGTGGGCCTCTGCGAACGGCATCGGGCCGGCCGGCCCGACGAGCCCCATCACGCCGGACGGGACCTCACTGGAACGGATGCATCTGCCAGTTCGCGCTCCGGCTCAGCGACGGTCTCTGCGATAACGGTATCCCTGGTGACTTCCGCCCCCGATCAGACCGAGGTCGATGAAGACGGCGAGAACGAACAAGACCAGGTAAATGCCGCTCAGGGATTGATTGGCGTTGATGGCAAAAGCGTAGGCCAGGGTCGTGGTCGGGAAGATGAGGAATCCCAGAAACGGCCAGACTACGGTTGAATAGGCCCGCCCCAGGTAATCGCTGAACAGAAAAAGCAGCACGATCACCACGCGCGGGACCGCCAAGGCAAGACAACCCAGAAAACATGGCATGGCTAAGTCCCCGTCGAGCCAGCAATCTACCACGGTCCCGGCTCCAGATGAAGGTCAGGGCCCTTCTCACCGGATCGTCGGCTCATCGCCGCCACAGCCGGATGGGAGTCGTCCGGCAGCTCGATTGCCTGCTCTCTGACACTCAACGACCGCTCGGAATTCCAGACCTTCGTCACCAGCTCAGACGATGGTGACCTCCCGGCACAAATAGACGTCCTGGACGGCACGAAGCAGCTGGATCCCTTCCTCCATGGGGCGCTGGAATGCCTTTCGACCGGTGATCAGCCCCATTCCTCCGGCACGCTTGTTGATGACAGCGGTGGATACGGCATCGGCGAAATCATTGGCTCCCGAAGCGCCTCCGCTGTTGATCAAACCGACTCGGCCCATGTAGCAGTTGGCGATCTGATAGCGACAAAGATCAATCGGATGATCGCTGGCGAGCTCGGAGTACATTCTCGGATCGTACTTGCCGAATGAGACACCGTCCGCGTTGAGGGCCAGGTAACCCCCGTTGTTCTCGGGCAACTTCTGCTTGACGATGTCGGCCTGAATCGTGACGCCCAGGTGATTGGCCTGTCCCGTCAGGTCGGCAGACAGGTGGTAGTCCTTGTCCTTCTTGAAAGCGGCGTTACGCAGGTAGCACCACAGGACGGTCGCCAGGCCCAACTCGTGCGCCAGAGCAAAGGCTTCGCTGATCTCGACGATCTGACGACTGCTTTCCTCCGAACCAAAGTAGATCGTGGCCCCCACCGCCGCGGCGCCCATGTCCAGCGCCTGCTCGACATGCCCGAACAGGATCTGGTCGTAGTGATTGGGATAGGTCAGGAGTTCATTGTGGTTGATCTTCACAAGGAAAGGGATCTTGTGGGCATACCTGCGGGACACCGATCCCAGCACTCCGAATGTCGATGCCACGGCATTGCAGCCGCCCTCGATGGCCAGTTCGACGATCTTCTCGGGATCGAAGTAAGCCGGATTCCTGGCGAAGCTCGCTCCTGCCGAGTGCTCGATGCCCTGGTCGACAGGCAGGATGGAGACATAGCCGGTACCGGCCAAACGTCCGTGATCGTGGATGCGCTGAAGGTTCGCCAGAACCCGGTTGTTGCGGTCCGATCCGGCGAAGAGACGGTCCACGGAGTCGGGGCCGGGCAGATGCAGACGATCCCTCGAGATACGGGGCCTGTCGAACCCCAACAGTTCTTCAGCTCTGGGGCCGAGGTACTTCTCAATCGACTCGATATTCTCTCTGGAAGCGTTCCCACTCATTCGTCTAGTCCTCCTATTTTCTTTGCAGGGCCTCCGATGCTCCATGGTCTGGGTGAATCGGCCGCCGCACCCGTCGACAGGCTGGAGGTGCGCTGGACCGACCCGGCTCGAAGCCGGGACCACTCTCCCGCCCAGGGGCCTCACTCCAGCCATCGGATGCCCGTGGCAAAATCACCACTGACTACTTCCCCCGGCTGGGTTCGGCGATGTCGTACAGTCCCGCGTTCCGGTTGTAGCGGATCGCCGCACTCGTCAGAATCGCCGCCAGGACGATGACAGCCAGCAGGCCGACCGCCAGAATGAGGTACTGCAGCCTTCGGTGCATTGGGGCCTCCTTTGGTCTCGCTAGAGGGAGAATCCCTCGTAGTGAATCCGCCCGGGAGGGACGCGCAGGTCCCGCAGGGCTCGAATCAGAGCCTTCGACATGAGTGGCGGACAGCAGACGAAGACCTCTCGTGTCGCCAGATCTTCCCGGCCCAGGTGCCGGGCCAGCGACTCGCCGCCGATTCGGCCCCGTTCGCCTTTCCAACCGTCGCCAGGCTGTGTGAGAAAATGCACGATCCTCAACTGCGGCACGCCCGAGGCCTCGATTCGCTCGATCTCCTCGCGTGCCACGATATCCTCCTCGGTCCGATTGCTCCAAAGCAGCAGGACGTCCTTCTGCGCCCCCGTATCGTGCATGTGGCGCAGCATTCCGAGGAAAGGCGTGATCCCGATGCCGCCGCACAAAAAGAGGAGGTTCGAAGCTTTGGGCTCCACCAGATACGAAAACCGGCCGTAAGGTCCCTGCACCGTCGCCGTGTCTCCCGGACGGGTGAGCCCGATCGTCGAAGTGAAGTCGCCCGACTCCTTGATCGTGGAGGAAACGCCGGAGCGGGTGGGCGTCGAGGAGATCGTCCAGTGATGCTCCTCCACGGGAAGTCCACCGGCCCGGAAGAACGTGATGTACTGGAATTGCCCGGGGAGGTAGGGCGGAACCTCCCGACCTTCCGGCGGGGCGAGTTCAACCGTCCAGACGTTCGCGGCCTCCCGGCGGACTTTGCTGACGGTGTAGCGGCTGCGGTTGAGCAGGGCCGGCCGGACCGCGCGGTGATAGAGATAGAGGACCCAGAACAACGCGAAAGCGAGGACCCAGAAGGCCCACAACCACGGGTTCGAAAGGTCGCCGCCCATCAGGCTGCTGTGCAGGAATGCGAGCGACAGGATGGCGATCGCGAATCCGTTGTGGAGGCGCCGCCACCTCTGGAACTCGATCTTCATCCGGCGCCGCCAGAAACTGATGGCCACATTGACGACAAGGAGCAGGAGAGCCGTCCGGCCCAGCCAGACCCGGATCGGCGCCGCGGCTCCGGTAATCAGGCTCCAATCTCTGCTTCCCCAGGCGATCAGCGTCGGGTGAAGAACCAGGAGCCCCAATGCGATAACGGCAGCCGCCCGATGGTACCGCAACAGCATGTCCATGCCGAAGGGGCGCTCCATCCAGTGGAACCGGGCCGCCAGGAGTGCCTGCATCGCCAGCAGAATGAAAGCCACCAGTGCGCAGTTCTTTCCGATCTGGTGGATCAGCCCGTCATCGGTGTGGGGCTGAACGACGGTCAGCAGACTGAGTGCAAAGACAGAGACGAAGAGGTAGAGGGAGATCAACAGGTATGGGTGAAGGCGTTCGGTCGGGAAGCCTCCCGGGCGCGACGGAGATACCTTTGAAGTGGAATTCCTGTCCATGCGGTCCTCGGTTCCATGGCGTTAGGAAACAACTAGTGTCCATTATGTCCGCTTCTCTCAAACGAATGCGCGATCACGGGGAGAAACCTGCCCGCTTGCAGATCACGCAGCCGTTTTGCACAAGGAGTGCTTGAGGGATACTCGGTCGACTGGTAAACGGGGACTCGTGCCCGATCTGAGTTGACCTTGACCTGGGTGAGAAGCTCCACCCAAAGAGCCAGTGACCAGGGCTGGACTCCGTTTCCAGGAGCGAGGACTCCCGTGAGGATGCGGCCGGCGGAGTAGCAGGGGGAGCACCGTCAGCGGGGGCGGGCGAATTGGCGCAGGTTCACGCGGCGACGTCCAGCCCGCCGGGGCGCTTCGGTCAGAGATCGGTGCCAGCCACCGTAGCCCTGCGGGTAAACCTAAGACCATGAAAATGCATGCCTGCATTTTCGAGAGAGTCAGGTCTCACTCGCTGCGCAGGGTTTCGACCGGGTTCACGGAACTCGCTTTTCGGGCCGGGTTTGCGCTGGCTGCCAGACAGACCAGCGCGAGGATCGCCGTGGCCCCGACGATCGTCGCGAGATCCATCGGCCGAACTCCGTACAACTGGCTCTCGATGAGACGCCCGAGGATCCACGACACGGGCAGGGCAATGGCGGCCCCGATAATCGTCAAGACGGCCGCCTCGCGCACGATGAGGCCCGCGGCCGCCCAGCGCTGTGCTCCCAGAGCGAGCCGAATCCCGATCTCCTTGGTCCGGCGGGCCGCCGAAAACGACAGCACGCCGTAGAGCCCGATCATGGCTAGCAGTGTCGCGACCACCGCAAAGGCTCCGGCCAGCGTGGCCATCATCCGCTCGATGAAGAGCAGCCGATCGAGTTGATCGTCCACGGTGCGCAACTCGAGGATCGTTAGAGCGCGATCGATGCGGCCCAGCGCCGTGCGGATCGAGCCCGCCGTTGCTTCCACTGAACCTCGGGACCGGACGTAGAAGGTTGCATTGCTAAGTCCGATCTCCCACAGAGGGAAGAAGACCTGAGGCTCCGGATTCCGCAATCCCCAGTTGTGAAAGGTCCTCACCACTCCCACGATCCTGGAGCCCGCCACCGTGTCGGGTCGGTCACCGATGCCCAGGGTCGCTCCTATGGGGTCGAGGTCCCCCAGATAACGCTTCACGAACTCCTCATTGACGATCGCCGACCGCAGGTCCCATCGGGAGTCCTCCCGCGAATCGCGCTGGTCGAAGTTGCGGCCCCGTGTGACGGGTGTGCCCAGCGTGCGGAACAGATCCGGCGTGACGGCCTCCATGGCAAGGACGTCGCTGACGATCCGGTGGCCGCCGGCCTCGACCGTCACGGGGTTGTTCCAGCTGGCGACTCCGAGCAACCCCATCCGAACCGCTCCCGCACTTTCAACGTCGGGCCGGCTCTTCAACTCCTCGAGCGCCCGGCGCACCAGGGGCTTCGTCTCGTCGACGGTGTATCCGTCATCGACCGGAGAGAGGCTGAACATCAGCAGGTTGGCTGTCGAGAAGCCGGGGCCCTCGGCCCGCAGCGATCCAAGCGTTCGAGCAAATAAGCCCGCACCGATCAGCAGCACCAAGGCCAGTGCGAACTGTCCGACGACCAGCGCCTTGCGAAAGCCAAGCCCCGCGGCGACCGATCTCGTCTGCTCCTTCAAGGCAGTCACCGGGCGGACGGAGGCCGCGAACAGGGCCGGCGCCGTGCCCGACAGCGCCGCGGCAAGCGCAGCGATGCCAAAAGCAAAACCCAGCACCCGAAGGTCCAAATCGGCGGTCAGCGCCGGCCCCACGGGACCGAAGGAGGGCAAGAACGACAGGAGAGAGCGGCTGACCACGGGGGCCAGAAGCGCCCCGGCGAGGCACCCGGCGACGGCCAGCAATGCGCTCTCGATCAACTGTTCGGTCACGATATGCCGTCGCGAAGCCCCCAGAGCGGTCCGCAACGCCGTGGAGCGGCGGCGCGCCAGCACTCTCGCCAACGAGAGATTGGCCACGTTCAGGCAGGCCAGAAGCAGGATCAGGGACGTCGCCGCCACCAGAATCAGGATGGGTTTCTCGAAGAGGTAGTCCCGGAGGAAGGTATCCCCCTGTCCTCCGGGAAGAAGCTGGAGTCGGGAGCCCAGATACTCACGAAGCTGCTCTTCGGTGAGTTGCGGCCAATCCTCGCTCGTCATGTCGCCGCGGAGATAGGCCTGAAACCACACCTGGAGCGAGGCCTCGGCCTGCTCCCGGTTGATGCCGGGCTTCAGACGCCCGAAGACATGAGCGAATCGGGCCCGCCGTTCCCGGATGCCGCTCCAGGGAGGCGTCACCTCGAGCTTCATCATCATCGGGACCCACAACTCCGGAGGCTGAATCCACTCCATGCCGCGGAAGCCGGATTCGGCGACGCCGACGACGGTCATGGGGTAGTTGTTGATCCGCACGGTACGCCCGACGACAGCGGGATCACCGCCCAACCGGTTCTGCCAGTAGTCATTGGAGAGGACGACCACCGGGTGGGCGTTCTCCTGAAGGTTATCGTCTTCCGTCAGGAGTCGGCCGAGTGCCGGCCGCACGCCGAGCGTCTGAAAATAGGATCCGGTGACCAGCTCGACGCCGGCAGGCTCGGATTCGTCTCCGACAGCCAGATGGACACCGGCGGGGGCAACGGCGAGCATGTCCTCGAACACTTCGTTTTCTTTGCGCAGCTGTTCGTAGAGCGGATACGGAATCAGACTGCCGGTGCCGACACTGCCCATGCCGTTGCCGACGAACAGGCCGTTCCATTTGAGCTGGACGAGACCCCCCGGATCGCGGATCGGGAGCGGGCGCACCAGCGCCTGGTCGGCCAGCGAGAAGATCGCCGTGGTGGCGCCGATGCCCAGGGTGAGGGAGAGGATAATGGCCGCCGTCGAGACGGGCGAGCGCCTCATGGCGCGCAAGGCCTGCCGGACACTCCTGTTGAGATGATCGAGCCACATCCAGCGGTTCGATTCGTAGAACCGCTCCCGGCTGATGACGACGTTTCCAAAGGCGCGCCGAGCAGCGGCGACAGCCTCTTCGCGATCCATGCCCTCCTCAACCAGTCGATCGGCCTCGATCTGGATGTGGGACTGGATCTCCTCCTCGAAATCCTGATCGCTGCGATGCCCTCTTCCCAGCATGATTCATCCCCCGGTCTCTTCCGGACCCAGCACTCGTCCGATGGCGGCGACCAGGCGGTGCCACTGATCCTGCTCGTGAACCAGTTGCCTGCGTCCCATGGGCGTCAGCTCGTAGAACCGGGCCCGGCGGTTGTTTTCGCTGACACCCCAGTCCGCCTTGATCCAGCCCTTGGTTTCCAGCCGTTGCAGGGCCGGATACAGCGAGCCGTGGTCTACCAGCAATACGTCATCAGAGGTTTGTTGGATCATCCGGGCGATTCCCTGCCCGTGCTGCGGGCCGAGAACGAGCGTGCGCAGAATAAGCAAATCCAGTGTGCCCTGGAGCAACGTGATGCGGTCGTGGTTGTCCTCTTGGGTAGACATTCCACCCAAGCGTAATCCCACTTGGGTAGAATGTCAACCCGAAATCTCCAAGACGCGCCAAATAGGTGACAAATAGGTGACACGCACGCAATTCGATTGTAAGTACCTGCGAATAAAAGATTCCGGAGCCGGTCTGGCACCTATTGACCTGAATTCTGCCGGGTTGCCCGTCACGTGGCAAGGATCATTTACATTCAAGTTAATCTCGTAGAGAATGACAGGCACCGCTAAGTCGATGATTTGAAACGGGCACTCCGGCCGCCGACCCAAGGAGGCAGGGCAATGATGATGTCTGGACTGCGATTTCCGCGACTGAGGCATTTCCTGATTTGGGCTGTGCTGGTGTTGGCCTGGCCTCCCCTGTACGGGCAGTTCGATGAGATCGGCGAGATCGTCCTTCCCGAAGGAGCCAGCTTCCGGGGTGTCGAGGAGAAGGACGGATACGTCTACGGCTCGACCAGCTGGGGGTCCCTGTTCGTCTTCGATGCGAGGGGACTTTCGTCGACGGGACCGTTCGTCAGTGTTTCAGAGTATGTCACCCGCTTCGACGATTTGTACGATCTGGTCCTCGTCCGAAATGGGGACTACCTTTACGCCCTCGGCAGTGGCCTCGATGTCTTCGATATCGCAGACGCCGGCCACCCGGCAATCGAGCGAACGATCGTGACGGGAGATTCCATCCACAATGCCTGCTTGCACGGGGATCTCCTGTTTGCGAGCGGGAGCCACGCACTGTCGGTTTTCACTCTGGCCGATCCATCGCAACCGGCACTCCTGGACCAACTCGATCTGGGTGACGGCAACGGGTTCTCAGTCGCAGCTCTGGCCGACAGGGTCTACGTATCAGAGTACCTCTCCGATTCACGCAGCGGCAGGCTGCGGGTCGTGGATGCCTCGGATGCCAATGATCTCAGGACCATCGAGACCATGGATACCGAGGACGTCGCCTATCACCTCGACGTTGTCGACGGGCAGCTGGTCGCTTTCTGGACCAGTTCAGTGCGTCTGTACGAATTGGCCGATCCCGCACATCCTGTGGAGGTGGACGAACACCTCGCCTCAGGCCGTGCGGGCAAGGTTGCCGCCGGCTTTCTCGTGACCAGCGGACGGTTGTTTCGGATCGTCGATCGGCGTCTGAAACAGATCCTGAGCTTCAACGCCGGGGGGAGCCAGCACGACGGTCTGCCACATGGAGCCATCGTGCGTGATGATTTCATGTGCGTTGTCCAGAAGTCGAGGATCGTCGTGCTGGGCACTCCTGCCACGCTGACCTTTCCGCAGTATGTCACGGGAGAGACCGGCCAGGTCAGAAACCGCACTCGCGTGATCCTGCGCAATGCCGGTCCCCGGCCTGCCGAAGGTCGAATCGTCTTCCGCAGCGCCGCCGGGCTGGAGCAGGCGGTGTCGATCGGCGGTACCTCCACGTCCAATTACGAGTTCAGTGTCGAGGCCTGGGGGACCCTCGACGTCGAGACCGACGGCCGGGGAGACCTGCTCAGTGGACAGATCGAAGTGATGTCCGATCTCGACTCACGCAGCCAGTTGGAAGGAGCGGAGGTGTTCGAGGTCTTTGGACGCTACGTATCCGTCCCCGCTGCGACGAGCGAACCCCAGCATCAGGTCTTTGTTTCGGTCAACGCGCAGGAGGACACCGGTGTGGCGGTCACGAACCCCGACGCAGACCAGTCCCTGACGCTTCAGCTGACACTTGTCGATGCTGCAGGCGTCCCCCAGTCGACCCGTTCCATCGAACTCGGACCGAGAGAGCAGCGCGCCGTCTTCGTCACGGATCCCACGCTGTTCGGCGACTACCTGAACGGCCGCGCGAGCTTTCGGGGAACGCTGAACGTCGTCAACTCCGAGGGACGACTCGTGCCGCTGACAGCGCTGATCCAGAAGAAGTCGGACGGAAGCCTGCTGGCAGTTCCTACGGGAAAACGGGTCGCCCTGCCGTAGAGCGCTCCCGCCATGGCATCTCTCCCGCTCACGACAGTGATGCATCCGTCGCTTCTTCAGTGCTCTCCAGAGCCCTTTCCTGCAGTCGCTTGGCCTCGCGCCAGCGGCGCCAGAGGATGAAGAGGCCCGTCGCTGCCACTAGCGATTGACCCACGAGGACGTCGAGGCCGGAGCCGACGAAGGCGTTGATGAGGCTCGGTATGCCGTCCCAGAACCCGTGGAGAAGCGAGACCGTGAGGTAGGCCCCGATCACCTTGCGGTTCAAGTGGTAATGACCGGCAGAGCTCTCACGGAAGAGCACGCTCGCCAGGATGGCGGTCCATGTCCCATGGCCCAAAGGTGACAGGAGCCCGCGAAGCAGGGTCACTGCGACCGTGGTTGTCAGGCTGCCGCCACTCCGCAGAAAGGCGGTGAAAGCGTAGCCCGTGCTTTCGAGCGCGGCAAATCCCATGCCGGCCGCTGCTCCCAGGATCAGGCCGTCCAGCATGGAATCGTGCCGGCGCCGGCGGGCGATCACGAGGACTCCGAGGATCTTGGCCAGTTCCTCGATGAGCCCGACCTCGAAAGCACTGAAGAAGTCGAGCCGGCTGATGAAGATCGGCTCCAGTAATGCCGCCGAAAAGAGTCCCAGGACGCCACCGTAGAAGAAACTCAGGGCCGGGGTATCGACGGAAAGACTGCTCAGCCGACGGTGCTCATAGAAGAAGGCCACGTAGGTGGCCGGCACGAGGAAACTTCCGAGCATGAGCACGGTGGGAAAGATATTCGGGTTTTCGCTCAGAATGAGAACCACCAAGCCCGCGACATAGAGCATGAATCCGTTGCGAAACACGCGCCACCAGATGCCCGACGACTCGAAGAGTGACTGGTCTGGAACTCTCGGAACATTCGCCATGCGAACTACTCCTCCTCTCTGGGCCTGCTTTCTTCAGCCGGGCGGATCGTGGCCCGGGCAAACGCAGCGCTCCGTGCAGACACAACCCCGCGATCGATTTGGCGCCCCGATGGGTATTATTTCACGCTCCGCGACAACCAATGCCGGGAGGTCGATTCGCAGCACGCACCGGGCCCGGTCCGAGTGCGAATTCCGTGCGTGCCAGCGACTCCTCGCTAGAGGAGCTCCTCGGAGGTTCCGAGTCAGAAACTGGCATGTTGATTTCAAAGTAAATCGAATATAATCACGCCTGCTAACATGAGCGCCTCGCGCATAGGCTCGGGCCGATGCTCACCTCGCTTCCCGTCGTTCCCGTCGACTCCATCACCGGCCTCCTGCCCTCTGAACGTTCGTCCGGCCTCGGCGGCGGCGCAACGGGCGCGGATCAGGCAGCAAGACGGGCCGCATCGAAGGAGGTCGACATGCAGGTCTTGGGGGAGAGAGGTTCGAGTTCTCGGCACCAGGCGAAGGCATCAGCTGCGGGACGAGGTGTTCTCGCGCTGCTTTCCGGGGTGTTGCTGCTCTTCTTGACCCCGGCTGCTACAGGCCAGGCTCAGCCGCCCCGGATCGTAAGGGCCAGTCAGAATGCGGAAGGAGACGGAGCCAACGGACTGAGCAGCTACACCGACGTCTCGCCGGACGCCCGCTACCTCGCCTTCCGTTCGCTGGCCACCAACCTGGTCGGCAGCGACACGAACGATGCGGCCGACATCTTCGTTTTCGATCGCCTGACCGGAGAGATCACGCGGGACAGCGTGGATGCGGCCGGGAACGAGCTCAACGGGGACAGCCTGATTCCGTCGCTCTCCAGCGGGGGGCGCCTGATCGTTTTCGACTCCCTGGCCACCAACGCAGTGGCAGGCGATACCAACGGCTACCGCGATGTGTTCGTACGTGACCGGGTGACGGGATCCGTTACCCGGGTGAGCGTCGATTCGTCGGGGCACGAGGGGAATGGCTTCAGCCAGCGGGGCAAGATCAGCGCCGATGGTCGCTTTGTCTATTTCAATGCAGACGCCTCCAACCTCGTGCCCGAGGACAACAACGGAGTCGTCGATGTCTTCGTGCACGATCGGCTGACTGGGGAAACCCGCCGGATTACGGTCAACAGTGAGGGGGATGAGAGCAACGGCTGGAGCTGGTTGTCCTATATCTCATCCGACGGGTTCTGTGCGGCGTTCCAGTCCGACGCCTCCAATCTGGTCTCCGGTGACACCAACGGGCAGCGTGATGCCTTCCTTCACGACCGGCGAACCGGGGAAACAATCCGGGTCAGCGTTGCCGTCGATGGCGGGCAGTCCAATGGCATCAGCCAGTGGCCGAGCGTCTCCGGCGATTGTCGCTTCGTCGCCTTCGAGTCGAACGCTACGAATCTGGTGGACGGCGATACGAATGACTCGGCCGACACTTTTGTTTATGACCGTGCGACGATGACCACGACCCGGGTCAGTGTCAACAGCCAGGGCACCGAGGGGAATGCCGCCAGTCGCTATCCCTATCTCTCGGGGGACGGACGGTTCGTCACATTCTATTCGGACGCCGCTAACCTGGTCGCCGGCGACAACAACGGAGTGACGGACGTCTTCGTTCACGACCGGCTGACGGGCGAGACCTCCCGGGTGAGCATGAGCTGGGACGGCGTGGAAGGAAACGGAGCCAGCAGCTTTCCCAGCCTCTTCCCGGACGGCAGTGCGGTGGCCTTCCAATCCCACGCATCCAACCTCATTCCGGAGGACAACAACGCTGAGAACGATATCTTCATCCGGGAGCTTCCCGTGCACGAACTCTACTTTGCCCAATTTGGAGACGGGGAGGGCCAGCTCTTCAGCCAGATCATGCTGGTGAATCGCGCCGCATCGGGGACGGCGGAGGCCCTCCTCAACCTCCGGGACAATGGGGGGCTGCCGCTGTCCGTGGACCTCGACGGGAACACGTGGGAAGGCGGAGGGGGAGTCATCCTTCCCCCCGCCGGCTCTTGCTCTCTGAAGACCGATGGCATCGGGCCGCTGAGCGTGGGCTCCGTTACGGTGAAATCGTACGAGCCGTTGGCCGGCGTGATCCTCTTTGGGGGGACTGCCGGCCTGGCCGGTGTGGGCGCGAGTCCTGTCCTGGAGACCGGGTTCCTGGCGCCGGTGGAAGCCAGTGCGCACTCCGGAGTCTTTTCGGTCAACACTGGAATCGCCGTCATGAATCTGCGCCACGTCCGGACTCGACTGACGCTGACTCTCCGCCTCGAGGGCGGTCAGGAAGTCGCGACAGCCGAAGAGTGGCTCGAGGGCAATGGTCATCTGGCCCGGTTCGTTCACGAATTCCAGTGGTCGCCCAGCGCCGATCTGGACGACTTTCGCGGGACGCTGGAGGTCCGCATCGAAGGAGCCGTCGCCGCCACCGTGCTTCAGACGCGCCCCGGCCAGTTCGCCACCATGCCAGTAATTCCGCTCGCCTTGCCGTAGGCTTGCTGGAGAAGGAAGGGGGAATCCCATGCTCTCCCGTGCCGTTCTGTTCCTGCTGGTTGTCTGTCTGCCCTCTCCCCTGCTGGGCGTGCAGGAGGAGGCCAAACTCGATCGATGGATCCGCGTGCCCTTCTCGGGCACGATCACACTCCGGCAAACCCGCATTGGCACTTCGCAGATGGGCGACATGAATGTGCAGGTTAACGAACACGCAGGACTGCAAGCTCACGTCACCGGCTGCAAGAAGATGTTCAACGACTACGGCAACTTCGAAGGCTGGTATCCCGAAGGGTCCTGGCAAGCCTCCTACGCACTGTCATCGACGACGACCACCAAATCCAAGGAGCCGGTTACGATCGTCCACGAGGGCGAGGGGTCGGGTAGTTCCAGTTACTCGTACGGATCCACGTCGAGTTTCTGGGTCGACCTTCAGGTCAATCCGGGCAAAGGCCTCTATCGTCTCAGGCTCCCGAAGGGGTGGGCCGAGGGTGTTCTCAAAACGACGATGATCATCGGAGACCAGCACCTGGAGGGGGCGGACAAGCAGAAGTGGGAGATCGGCGGCCTGCTCGAGGATGGATACCTCTCCGTCAAGGACGAGCCCTATTCCCCCAAGTCGGGGATCATCGCCGGCAGCGAAACCTACAATGCCCTCAACGCCCGGGAGGGGCTGCCCGGTATGGCGGCTCAGGCGATGAAGCAGACCGGCTATTTCGCCGGCAGTCCGCCCATCCTGACCGCCAACTGGAACCTGTTCCTGAACGATCCCGAAGGGCGTATGGACCTCGAACCCGACGACACGTACTCGGACTGGATTCCACACGCCCCGGGCGATCCCGAGGTCCAGGAATCCCTGATCAGCATCACGGCGAGGATCGTCGAGCCCGAAGATGCCAAGGGCATCATCGAATTCAAGCTGGAGGACGTCAGCCGCGAGCCGGGCATCTGCCTGAACTGGCCCCGCAATGATGACGACCGGGGCATGGATCTGGACATCGCCATCGACCTCAACAACGACCTGAAGATCTCGTTCGATTCCAAGAGCGCGAAGACCTTCGAGCCCGTGAGGGAAGCCACCCTGTGGGTGAAGGCCAAGGACTACGGGGCTTACGGCAAGATCTCCGCCACGGCCAAGCTGGTGACCGGAAAAGGCGAGGTGGAGATCCGGGGATTCTACCGCAAGCTCGGGACTCCTTACGCGACCCTGCCCGACGACGAGGACGACAACTCCATCGCCGATGCGTGGCAGCGGACCCACAACGTGCAGGGGGACGGGAGCGACGATGAAGACAACCAGCCCGAAGGAGCGACGAAGGGGGACGGGCTTTCTCTTTACGAGGAATATCGAGGATTCTACATCCAGGGTCGGCACGAACGCCTGGATCCCCAGGTGAAAGATCTCTTCGTCTACGATCGGGATGGACTCCTCGCAGACAGCTGCTTCGAGCGGGCGGCCAGTCCCCTGCGCGTGCACTACGTCACGGAAGGGGAGATGAACGGCGCACCGCACATGACCAATTACCGGATCGTGAACCCCAATCACGACCGCTACCACATCGTCGACCAGCACGGGCTCGTCGTGATTAGCGATCCCGAGGTGAGCGATAACTGGGGACTCTGCCACGGCCCGGGAGAGCCCGGGCCTCCGGTGACGGCGAATCCTCATATCAGCGTCTACGTCAACACCATCCGGCGTGCCTTGACCAATCGCTATACGAACCACAAGGAAGAGATCGACCAGAAGCTGGGGGGAGCCCCTCCGCCGGCCTGGCTCGAGAATCACATCAAAGGTGCGATCAGCATGGTGGCGGCCCACGAATGCGGCCACGGAATCGGCATCTTCCACCACCTCAAGACATTGCCTCCGGGTCCGAATCGCGAAAATGTCTCACCGTCAGCCGGCTGGATGATGTGCGTCATGCGCTATCAGGTGGACTACAGCGACCCGGATGTCGCGAATCCCTATCCGCTGCCCGTCGAGTATCATGACGATGTCCTCGACATCCTCAAGGGCATCTGGCCCTGGCCCAATACGTTCTGCACGACCATGGACAACTGCAAGAGCCAGATCAAGATCTCCGACGCGGAACGCTGACGTGCCGCTCCGGGACCTCAGTCGTCCGCATCCCCCGCAAGGGGTCCGGGTGTCACCGCCGTCGTCTCCACCGGAGCGTCCATGAGGGCACGAACGCCCAGTTCGTGGACTAGTCTTCCACCGTTGTGGGCCGTGTTGATCAGAACCACGGCACCGGCCAGGTACAGGAGAAGGAAGACGCCATTCAGTGCCAACACCGGTGCGCGCGACAGCTTCTTCGACAACAACGGCGGCAGGAAAAGGATCACCGCAAAGATGACCGTGAGCGCCACGAAGACCGAGCGGGTCAAGTCAGCCAGCTCTTCATGATGCTGGAGAACCTGCATGATCTGCGGTGTCCGATCGGCCATTTCTCCCGCCGCTTCGCCGGTCTCCACCGAAATGAAGGTGGCGATGGTGCCCAGGGCCATGAGCGTCAGGGCTGCCAGAGAAAAGGACCGCCCGGAGCGGTGCAGCAGGGCGCCCAGGATGATGAAGACAGGGGCCACCAGCAGTAGCCCGATCGGGAAGTGGACGATCAGCGGGTGCAGTCCGTCCCAGCTGGGAATTGGAGGAAATTCGATCATGTTACTGCTCCATTCTCGTTAGCGATATTCCGGAGAGAGGACGGTCCCCGCAGCCGCCAGGCCCGGGGACCGTCCCTGCGCAATCACGGTCCGCAGCAGTACGGCATGGCAGAAGCATCGAGCGGGGGAAACTGTGCTCGATGATCGGTCCGTCGCCGCTGAAACGTGGCGCTGGGCTAGCTGACCTTCACGTAGACCTCACTGGCCGGGTTGAAGCAGGAGGGGCACTTGGCGAAGTCCAGCTTGGACGTGGTATAGCCGCAGACCGTGCAGACGAAATAGGTCTGAGCCTGGGAACCCTTCAGACTGTCGAGCCTGTCGAGCGCGCCCGAGTATAGCCGCGCGTGCTCGGTCTCGGCGGACAGCGCGTAGTTGAAGGACCGAAGGGCGTCCCGGTTTCTCTCGGCGCGAGCAACCTTGATGAACTCGGGGTACATCGTGTCTCGCTCGTAGGACTCGCCCTCGATGGCCGCCTGGAGGTTCTCCGCGGTGGTCTTGACGTCGGGCCGCTTGACGTCGGCCTTCGGAACGCCGCCCATCTTACGAATCACTTCGGCGTGGTTGTTGGCATGGATCTCTTCGGCGCGGGCGGCAGCACGGAACAGGCTGGCCACTTCTCCGTAGCCTTCCTCTTCGGCTTTGGCTGCAAACGCCAGGTAGCGGGCATGCGCGTTACTCTCCCCGTTGAAGGCCGCCATCAAGTTGCCCAGGGTCTTCCCGGACATCTGGGCGGGCGGGACCGCCAGAAGAGATACGGGAAGGGCGACAAGAGCGAAAAAGAGAACAAAGCCAAGGCTGTGAATCCTGGAAAGTAAAGATTTCTGCATTTGGGTCGACTCCTGCTGAGATGTTTCGTGATCTTGACACCGCACTGCGCGGTTGCCCGGGATATAGCACGACCCGTTCCAACAGCGGCGACCGCTAGCTAAGGTGTTCCCGCACAACTACTTGGACGAATGAGCTCGAAGTCGAGGGAGAGGGAAGGTGTTCAAATCTTCGAGCAGTTGCTCGAATTCTGTTTAAAACCTTGAACAGAGGAACCGAATCCGCTGGGTCGCCCCGCTGGCTTTCTCCCGATTCAGGAGTTACGCCGGCTGACCTTCGCGTCGATGCCGAACTTGCGCAGTTTGTAGGAAAGATCGCTACGGGAGATTCCGAGCCTTCGGGATGCCTCGGCCTGGACCCCGTTGGCAAGTTCCAGCGCCCTGTGAATGAGATCGATTTCGTTCCGCTCGAGAATCTCCTTGAGCTCGACCTGTGCGGGGAGGGATTCCATCCAGAGCCGGCGATGCTCGTCACCACTCTTCGGCCGCGCCTCCCCGCCCGCCGGGTCGGAACCGAGGAGGCTTCCGGGTTGCACCAGGGGCAGATCGCGGTCCCGGATCACATCTCCGGCAGACAGGATGTAGCCCCTCTCGATGAGATTCCGGAGCTCGCGGATGTTGCCGGGGAAGGAATAGGACAGCAATCGCTCGAAGGCCTCGGAGGCCAATCGTTTGCGGGGCATCTTGAGGTCGAGGCCCACCTGCTCGAGAAAATGATCCACCAGCAGAGGGATGTCCTGCCTCCGTTCCCGCAACGGGGGGAGATGGATTGGAACGACCGCCAGACGGTAGTAGAGATCTTCTCGGAAGAGTCCTTCGCTCACTCGTCGAGGGAGATCGCGATGGGTCGCCGCAATGATCCGGACATCGACCGACCGGGGTGTGGTGGAGCCGACCCGAACAATCTCCCCGTCCATGACGACGCGCAGGAGTCGCGCCTGAAGAGGCAGCGACATCTCACCTGCCTCATCCAGAAAGAGCGTGCCCTGATGGGCGGCCTCGAAAAGGCCCCGACGGGTCTTGTCGGCTCCGGTGTAGGCACCTCGCTCCGCGCCGAACAACTCGCTCTCGAGGAGGGTCTCGGTGAACGCCGCGCAGTTGACGGCCACGAACGGCTGCTTGGCCCGGGGGCCGTTCTCGTGGATGGCGCGGGCCACCAGCTCCTTGCCCGTCCCCGTCTCACCGGTGATCAGGACGGTCGCCGGCGTCGGGGCGACCCTCTCGATAAGATGGAAGACCTCCCGCATGGCAGAACTCTCGCCCAGCAACCGGCCGGCCGAGGTGAGGACCCTCAGAGTTCGTTTGAGTTCCTCGTTTTCCCGCAGCAGGTGAGTTCGCTCGAGGGCCCGGGTCACAACGGCTTCAACCGTTTCCGGCATGAACGGCTTCGGTATGACATCGAATGCGCCTCGGCGCATCGCGTCGACGGCCAGTTCAACGGTCGCGTAGGCGCTGAAGAGCACGATGGGCAGGGTGGGATCGAGATCCCGGGCGAAGGCCAGCAGATCGAGCCCCTCGCCGTCGGGCATTCGCTGATCCGTAATCACGAGGTCGAACCTCGAGGCGTCGAGCATCGAGCGGGCTGCCTTCAGCCCGGCGGCCTCCAGCGGTTCATGGCCGAGCCCGGTGAGAATCGTGGCGAGAATCTTGCGCATGTGTGTTTCATCGTCGACCACGAGAACCCGCGCCATGGACACCTACCCTCCCAATCCCGGACGGTCCGCCACAGTCTCGTCGGTTCGTTCGTCGCCGCCGCCACTCGTCCCCTGCTTCAGCGGCTCCGGAGACACCGGGATTTGCACTCCGTCGACCGTCCCCGGCTCCGCCTCCCCCTCCGCAGGTCCGGGGAAAATCAGGCGGAAACAGACCCGGCCGGACTCATTCCCTGTCAGTTCGATTTCTCCACCATGAGCCAGGACGATGTTCCTTGCGATGGCAAGACCCAGTCCCGTTCCGGCGGGCTTCGTCGTGAAGAAGGGCTCGAAGATGTGCGAGACCGCCTCCGGTGGGATGGGCGTCCCCCCGTTTTCCACTTCCACGTGCAGGGAGTCCCCCCTGCGGCGACCGCGCAGAAAGATGGTCCCCCCGTCCGCGGACGCATCGAGCGCGTTGACGACCAGGTTCAGCAGTGCCTGGTGGATCTGGAATTCATCGAGCTGGGCGGGAAACTCCTCCGGACAGTCCACCTCCACTGCAACGTCGCGATCCTCCGCCTGAGCGCGCACCACGCTGGCAACATACTCGAGGCTCGTGCGAAGAGCGGTGGGCTTACGTTGTGGAGGCTTCATCCGGGCATAAGTCAGGAAGTCACCGGTCAACTTCTCGAGGCGACCTGCTTCTCGAAAGACGATGTTGCACAGGTCCTCCCGTTCGATCAGATCGGACTTGCGCCGTCCTGCGAGAGCAACCGAACTCATGATCATGGCTACGGGATTGCGGATCTCATGGGCAATGGAACTGCTCAGGCGCCCGACCGCCGCCAGCTTTTCCTCCTCCACGAGCCGGTCACGAGTCCGCTCGAGGTCGACAAGGCTTTCTCGGAGCTTGAGCTGATCCTTCCTCAACTGGCGCACCAGAACAAAAACCACCAGCAGGACCACGAGGTAGATCAAAACGGTGTTGGCGGCCTCGAAGAACTCCATGACCTGCAGAGGCGGATTCAGGGAGAAGTAAAAGGACACCTCGGCAAAGGTAAGGGCCGCAACCGTCACGAAGACGAGGACGACTCCGCCGAGAGAGTAGCGAAAGGCCGCCGCCACGAGCGGGATCGCCATCAACTCGCTGTAGTGGCTGTCCGGCAAACCGAAGTAGCCCCCGAGCAGGGAAAGGGCGCACGCAAACCCGATGTTCATCCAGATGGAGAAATTTGCATAGATCGTCACCCAGAGCGGGGGGAGGGGAACGGTGCGCGTGGTCAACCAGATCAGCTCGACCGCCTGCATCAGAAACCGGGCGGCGAGGACGGCAAAGAGAGCCGGCGGCGGAGAGCCGAGGGTCGGAGCAAAGAGGATGTGGGCAACGACGATCGAAGCCAGGACCGCGAGATTCAACAGGATGAGGATCGATTCCTGCCGGACGAACGTCTCGAATTCGATGGGGCGAAAAAACGCGCCAGTGCCACCCAGGAGGCTGGCGGTGCCCGTCTCCCTGCCGAAGCCTTCCATCAATCCCTCCTCGCGGAGTCTATTCTAGCCCGCCTTTCGTGGGAAGGCTGCCGATCGGCAAGTTTGCTGTGCGGGGACTATTGGCCGGACGCAACGGCGGTGGGAGGCTGAGCGGGAGCATTACCCCGGGAGCCCTGAAGATCGGGGTCGGCACCGGCGAACCTGCGCCGGATTCCTGTGGCACTAGAGAGAGCCGCAGGCGGCGATCTCTTCATACCGGAAGGGACGTACCTCGTCGAGGACGCCCCGCTCCACGGTCCGTTGCTCGATGTGCAATCGATCCTGGGAGAGAAAGGCAACCTGACGGGTTCCGAGGTAGAAAGCGATCCCCTCGCTGCCATACTCCAGCGCGTCCGCGTAGACTGCCCCCACGACCGAGCCTCCCGTCGCCACGAAGTGGACTTTGAGGGCAGCCCCAGGGGGACCCAAGTGACGCATCATTTCGACCCTCGTGCGAGAAGTTGACGAACTTGGGTAGAGATTTTACACCTGATTGACATTTGTAGCAAGCCTCTCCTCCCCTCTGCAACATGTCGTCGGGCCAGGCTCGAGCAGGCCGGCAGCGAGTCGAATCTGCGCATTCTTCTGCGTTTCGCCCATGCCCCCCCACGGCGGCTCGTCTCCACTGACCCACTGTCGCGACGACGCGCATCGGACCGCAGTTCGATGGCCACTCTCGACCTCTGATTTCGCCTCCATAGAGATAAGGCGGAAAGGAAGAACCAGAGGTTGGATCACCACAGATCTTTCGTCGGAGTCCTTCGTCCCAGGGTTGCCATCGGCTGGTTGAGGTGATTCGATATGTCTGGAACGGAGAGGACCTTCGATATGAAATACCGCTATCTCGGCAAGTCGGGTCTGCTGGTGTCCCGCATCTGCCTCGGGACCATGACCTTCGGTATGGAAGGCTGGGGGTGCGACAGGCCCACCTCCATCGCCATCACCCATAAGTTCGTGGAGGCGGGTGGCAACTTCATCGATACGGCCGACATGTACAGCACCGGCATCTCGGAGGAGTATCTCGGGGAGGCCATCCGCGATCATTCACGGGAAGATCTGGTGCTGGCAACGAAATGCTGGTTCCGGATGAAGGATTCGCCGAACGCCAAAGGACTTTCACGCAAGCACATCATGGAGGCCGTCGACGCCAGCCTCCGCCGCCTTGGCTGCGACTATGTCGACTTGTACCAGGTGCACGGTCCGGATCCGTTCACACCGCTGGAAGAGACCCTGCGAGCCCTCGACGATCTGGTCCGCAGCGGCAAGGTCCGGTACGTCGGCTGCAGCAACTATTTCGGTTGGCAGATCGCCCGGGCGGGCGGGCTGGCGGATCGCCTCGGGCTGACCCGGTTCGTCGGTGCACAGCACATGTACAACCTGCTGCGCCGGGACATCGAGCGTGAGATCCTGCCGGCCTGCGCGATGGAGGGGTTGGGAATGCTGTGCTGGAGCCCCCTGGCCAGCGGGATGCTAACCGGCAAGTACTCCCGATCCGAGCGTCCCCCGGAGGATTCGCGCGTGGGCCTGCGGTCTGCAATCGATCTGCCCCGGTATTGGAACGAGGGCAGCTTTCGCATCATCGATGACGTCGTTACGGTGGCGGGTCTGGAGGGAAAGACGCCCGCCCAGGTCGCTCTGGCCTGGCTGCTCGGGGATCGTAGGGTGACCTCCGTCGTGATCGGTGCCAGGACGCTGGCACAACTGGAGGACAGCCTGGTGGCCGGTGACTGGAGCCTGTCCGAGGAGATGCGGGATCGCCTCTCCTCGGTGGAGGCCTTCTCTCTGGGGTATCCACACGACTGGATTGGCTTGAGCTGGGGCAACATTTCCGGGCAGGAGGAGTATCCACCGTGGGAAATCTCGACGGGACCTGTTGCCGGGTAGCCGGGTCCATCACTCGCCGCTGCGGCGGGGCCACCCGATGAAGCGGGGCTGGGGCGGATCGAGCATGGTCCATCCACTGCGCCGGGCGATGGTCTGCGCACCCGAGAGTGCGGGGTGGGTCGATCCGGCCAGACTCGATCGCTGGGAAAACCTGGGATTCCTGCACAGGCCGGACTCGGAACTCGCCGTCCGCCAGCACATCCAGCTCTGTCAGTGCCTGCTGCGGGCCGGTGTCGAACTCGTTCGACTCCCGGCGGAGACGAGCCTCTCGCTGGACGCCGTCTACACCCATGATGCATCCCTCGTTACCGACGAGGGTATGATCATCTTGCGTCCAGGCAAGTCGAACCGCAGGGTCGAGGCCTTTCATCATCGCGCTCTGTATAGCAATCTGGGGATCCCGATCCTCGGGGAGATCGAGGCACCCGGCTCCGTAGAGGGCGGCGACCTGCTCTGGCTCGATGCACGGACCCTCGTGGTCGGTCGGAGCTTCCGGACCAATCGGCACGGGCTCGCGCAACTCGGCGAGATCCTCGAACCGAAGGGTGTCCGGATCATCTCCGCTCCACTGCCCTACGCGGCGGGACCCTCGGTCTGCCTGCACCTGATGTCGATCGTCAGCCTACTGGATGAGGAGACGGCGCTGGTCGATCTTCCGTGGCTGGCGGTCGAGACGGTTGAACTCCTGAAAGAGCGGGGCTATCGGTTTGTCGAAATCGACGAGTCCGAGCGCGAAACGCTCGCGTGCAACGTCCTCGCGCTCGGAGACGGACGCCTGCTGGCGCTGGAAGAGAATAAGCGAACCAACCGCCGCCTGGAGGAGGCAGGCTTCTCCGTGGAGACGTTCGCCGGATCCGAAATCGGCATCAACGGAGGCGGCGGACCGACCTGTCTGACCCGCCCCATCGAGAGGAAGTAAAGGGTCTCCCGGAGGCGAGGATCTCGATCGAGTCCTTCCACGCCTGCTTTGCCGCCCGCGCATTTCACTACCGACTCGAGGGCGGGATGTCTCCGGCATCGTCGAAGGGAAGCGCAATCAGACCGCCGATCACCTCGGGTCCTACCCGTTGAAGTTGATACTCGAAGCTTGTCACGGTGCCGGCGCAGTCTTCGGCCCAGCGCGACCGCTCGCACCAGAGATGCACCTCTTTCGACTCTCCGAATCGACCAGTGAACTCTTCGGGGAGCGATCATGGAACGATCCTTCAACCCCCGGGCCGTGGCTCAGGGAGGGTTGTGGACGACTCCCTCGGATCTTGCACGCTTCCTGGTGGAAGTCATGAAGGCCTCCGGTGGGAAGCCCTCCACCTCAGTATCCCCTGAGCTCGCCGCGAGCAATCTCGTGGGTGTGATACGGTGACGCTTCCCAGGGACGTCCCATGCCTGAAATCTATGTCGCCCTTCTCCGAGGCATCAATGTCGGCCGCGCCAAGCGGGTGGCGATGGCCGATCTTCGGGCGCTGGTCGCGGACCTTGGCTACGGTCACGTCCGTACACTCCTGAACAGCGGAAATGTCCTTTGCACAGGGCCGGCGGAGGATCCGACGGCGCTCGCCGCCGCGATCGAAAAGGAAGTCGCGGCGCGGCTGGGTGTCAGTGCGAGGGTGCTCGTCCTCACAGCCCCCACCATCGCTGAAGCGGTTGCAGAGAACACCCTTCGCAGCATCGCAGACAACCCTTCTCGCCTGCTCGTCGCGTTCTTTGCCGCTGCCGGCGACGCCCGGCGAGTTGAGGCGCTGACCGTTCAGAACTGGGCGCCCGAGGTGCTGGCGGTGGGAACCTCGGCGGCCTATCTCTGGTGTCCCGACGGCGTGTTGGCGAGCCGCTTACCGGCAGCCGTCCAGCGGGCCGCCACGGATGCCGTGACGACGCGCAACTGGTCGACGGTGATGAAACTGAACGTCCTCTCGGAAGAACTGCGCAAGACCCTGGAGGACGCAACCCGATGACCGATCGCATCAAGAGTCAGTGGCAGACCGAGGAGGTGGTGGCCACGTATCTGAGCGGCGTTCGCGGCGCGATTCCGGCTGCCGATCTGCAACTCGCCGTCATCGAGAAGATCGTCCGGCTCTGGTCCAAGACACCTGCCTTAATTCTTGACCTCGGTTGTGGCGACGGAATTCTGGGGCGCTATCTGTTGGATGCCTTCCCTGCGGCACGGGGAGTCTTCGCCGATTTCTCGGACCCGATGCTCGAGGCCGTCCGGAAGAAGCTCTCGGGCAGTTCTCGGGCCGTTGTCGTCAAGACCGATTACGGTGAACCGGACTGGGTGGAATCCGTCCGGCAACAGGAGCCTTTCGACATTGTCGTCTCCGGTTTTTCCATCCATCATCAGCCGGACGCGCGCAAGAGAACCCTCTACGCCGAGATCTTCGACCTGCTCCGGGATGGCGGAATCTTCCTCAACCTGGAACACGTCGCATCACGCAGCCCGGCCGGCCAATGGTTGTTCAACGAATTCTTCGTGGACCACCTGTTTGCGTATCACCGCCGGTCCGATCCCGAAACGACACGCGAGGCGATCTCAGTGGCCTACTACAATCGACCCGACAAGAAGGAGAACATCCTGGCCCTGGTCGAAGATCAGTGCCGCTGGTTGGAGGAGATCGGGTTCTCGGACGTCGACTGCTTCTTCAGGGTCTTCGAACTGGCCCTGTTCGGCGGTCGCAAGAATCCCCTGCCTTCAGCGGGTTGATCGGAGCGTGCGACTCTGTTCCGGTCGCCGCGATCGTCCACGGGCTGGAAACCCGACGGACCAATCAGGCTGGAAGCCTGGATTACTCTCCCGCAGCCTTACCTCGCGCCCGCAGCCAGCGGCTATGGGCTTTCTCAATAGTTGATATAAACGTAAAATAGTGTATGCTTAGTTCACTTATCATCAATACCCAGGCCCTTCCGGGCAGAAATGGAGCGAAATGAAACTCAGGCATACGTTGCTGGTCCTGGCACTCCTGGCCGTTCAGATTCCCGCCTTCGGCGCGGTTACCCGATGGACCCTGTCGGGCGTGACCTTCTCGGACGGAGGCACCGCGGAGGGCTTCTTCGATCTCAATGCCGCCCCGGGCACTCTCGGCGTGGTCGAAAACTGGCAGATCACGGTGTCGGGGGGGAATGCAGGGTTGTTCCCCGAGTTCACCTACACGCCGGAGAATACGACGGCCAACCGGTTCAACGGCGGCAATCCGCAGCCGGAGATTTCGTTCAACGAAGCGGACACGCGTCGGCAACTGCGCGTGACTCCCGTCGGGGCACTGACCGACGCCGGGGGCGTCGTGGACATCGATCTCGAGACCGCAGGCAACGGCTCGGGAAGCATCGAGTGCTTCAATTGCGCTCCTGCCAGAGTGATCACGGCCGGCTCGCTGGTTGCAGGATCCGCTCAGGAGACTCTCCTCTTTCCGCAATTCGGCAATGGGGCGGGTCTCATTTCCGACCTGGTTCTGACCAACACGACATCGTCCGAGGCCACGGCTCGAGTGGAATTCCGTGGTGACAACGGCAACCCGCTCGACGCGGGGATTGCGAGAGTTCCGCCGGGAACTGCGACGCCATCCAGTCCAGTATCAACCGTCGACTTCTCGGTGCCGGCTTTCGGGACCGTGACGATTTCCACGGACGGTCAGGGCAATGATGCCGCTGTGGGCAGTGCCGTCGTTCTTTCCGACCGGCGCCTGGGAGGCGTCGTCCGGTTCAGGATTAGCGGGATCGGCATCGCAGGTGTCGGGTCCGCCCCTGCCCTCTCCCAATTCGTCGTGCCGGTACGGCGAACGGCGGGGGTGATCGATTCGGGACTCGCCATGAGGAACACCGGCTCCACGCCCGTGCAGATCCAGATGACGCTTCGGAATGCCGGTGGAACGACCGTGCCCAACGGCTCCGCCACAATCGCGGACTTCCCGGCCTCCGGCCACGTCAGTCACTTCATCGAGGAGTATTTCCCCGATGCAGCCACGGACAACTTCGAAGGCTCGGTCCAGGTCGAGGTGACGGGCGGCTACCTTGCGGCCACAGCTCTCGAACTGGGGAAAGGTCCGGGCGAGTTCACGACCCTGCCCGTGATCAATCTGCTGGGACAATGATCGGGAGCTCCCAGGCGGTCCGAGTCGTCGGCACCGCAAACAGCGGCTGAACCGACAAACGGCGGAGCCGAACACTCCTTCGGACCGGGGCGAAACGAACACTGTCCCTTCCGCCCCGTCCCTGCCGCCCCCGAAACGCGAATCAGCCCGGGCCGACCCGGGCTGATTCTTCCGATCAGTGGCGGCAGAGACCCGCTCCTAGCGGGGGGTCCTGGGGCAGACGCCACTGCGGGCGCCGGCGCCTCGACCCGTGCCGGAGGTCGGCAGGCCGCTGTCGTCGCGAAGCACGATACCCGCGCCGCTCAACACGTTGTCGATCGTCATGGCAACCCAGCGCCCGTCCTCCGCTGCACAGGGGAACGCCAGGACAGACACCTGGTCGCCCGGGCTGAGCGAGAAGTCCGTCTGGGCCCAGGCCCAATAAGGACCGGCGGCAAAGGTCTCTCCGCTCTCCAGCGTCAGCGTCGGATAGCGTTCTCCTGGAGCCGCCGCAAAAGACGCCACCACACCGGAGAAGGTCGTTGCGGCACCGACATTGGGCACGCCGCCGCAGGCTCCGGAGGCCATTCGCCGCCCGCTCCTGCTCGAACTCCAGACGGGCCGGCCGCTTTCGTCCCGCAACTCGGCCGTCAGGCCCTGGGTGACGTTGTTGATACTCACGGCCACCAGCAGATCGTCATAGACCAGGGAGGGAAAGACGGTAACCGCGACGTGATCGTCGACCTCGACGGAGAAGCCGATCGCTTCAAGATAGAAGTAGGGCGCGAGCAAGACCCGCGCATCGTTGACGACGATGGAGGGGCTCCCCTGTCCGATGCCCAGGTCCACCGATTGAACGATTCCCTCGATGGTCGACAAGGTCTTGGGGACGGCGGACTGCGTTCCCTGCCTCGCTCCTGCATTTCCGGCGCCTCGGTTCTGGGCCCAGACTCCCGCGAAAAGCAGCGTTGCCAACGTGATGGCGGTCAAGAGTTTCTTCATTTCCATGTCTCCTTGTTTGCAGTGGTTTCGGTTATCTGCGTCTGAACCGAAGTCAAGCCCGTCTCGTTCGGCTTCAGTGTTGTGTTCGCTTCGTCAGACACGCCGAATCCAAACGCAAGGCCCAGGCCAGAGACACGATCCGGCCTCGAACTTCCTGCAAGTGATTGCAAATATATGGCTTATAATCTAGGTGAGAAGACCGGAAGAAGCATGTCCGCCTGCCGCCACGTGCAACTCCTGCACCGGAAGGCCGTCCCGCCACGCAGGATTTGCATCCCGGAGCTAGATGGGAAAACGCCCTCGAACCATTCTGGAAACAGACAGAGGATGCTACTGTCGCAGCTTGTCCGTCAGTGTCTGGGCCGGCTCGACCGCGGACCTCTCGTCGGCAACGGTGGCGGCCAGGATCGCGATCCTATCATTGTCCGGCAACGTCAGAGCGTCGGCCCCTTCGGGAACATCGATCGCGTAGGCAAAGAGATACGAGTAGGCGTACGGCTCATTGGTTCCGTCCGGAGCGTGTCGGTGCGATGCGAACCAGGCCACGGGCGCCGGCTTGATGAAGCCGGGCTCCAGGCCCACCATCTCTCCATAAGGATCGATCCTGGGCGGCCTCGGCGGCGCGTCGGGCCGCTGCGAGGCGGGCACTTCGACGGCCTTCCAGATGCGATTGTCCCACTGTCCCACATAGCCGCTCCAGTCCTGGATCGTCAGTTCGATCGGCCGATTCCCGATTTGGAAGACGGCCTTCTGGTCTCCCTGAGACGAGGCGGCCAGCAGGTAGAGACGCGTGGCGTGCCCTTCGGGCAGCGGGATGACTTGGCCGCGCGCGACGACGGCGTCGTGCTTCCCGTAGGAGAAGGGAGCCAGCCTGAAGCGGATTCCCTGGTAGTCGATCTCGGCCGGGAGCATCTCCGCCGGAAGGGCGTTGCCTTCCGGATCGAAGTAGCCCGCGCCGGGTCTGCCGTCCGGTGTAGCGACACAGCGATCGTAGGGCAGCACGACGCTTCGATACCCGACCGCCGCGGCCGGGGCCGGTGGACGGCCCAGTCTGACGGCAAAGCTCCGGGGCTGGAAGGCGCCGAAGGAAGTCCGGAGCGCGCCGTCCAAAACCGAGGCCGGACCCACCGGCTCTTCGGCGCCGTTGACCTCGCGGGCGGCGATGACCGGAGCCGAGAACTTCACCTGCACGTCAGTCGCCGGCTTCCCATCCATTTCGACGAGACGTACGACGTACTCGCCCGTATCCGCCTCGGCTTTCTTGAGGGCAAGGACACGGATTCGACTGTTACTGACCGTCATCAGGGAAAAGCTCCTGCCCAATTCTCCGGGATGGGACGAGCTCTGGAATGCGATCAACGGTTGATTGAGGCGCAGAGCCTGCCAGTCGGTCTGCCCCTGGCGGAAGTCGCCGGAATGGCCGGCCAGCCCGTAGACGAATTCATGGTGGCCGATGTCCTGGGTTCCCTGATCGTGGTAACCGCCCCGTGTCCCGGGAGTGCGCACCAGCGTCAGGCGTAGCGTGTGGTCGTCGGGCTTGTCGGAGGCATTCTTGCAGTCGGTCAGGATCGTCACGCCGAACGTGCCGCCCTGGTCGGTGAGGTCGACCCACTGGTGAGAGGCCACTTCGAACTGCCGTTCGTTCTCCGTGGGGCGCTCGATCGTGCCGATATCCCAGTTGTAGGTGGCGTTGAGATTGGACGCCGTCAGCGGAAAGACCGCCTTCAGATTGGCCTCCTTCGTGTTCCAGTCCATGGCCTGGGCGAACTCGACCCGGTCGCCGGCGCCACCCGCCGCGAGCCGGATCGTCTGGACGAACCGGGATCCTTCGGCCTGCCGTTCGACCTGGACGGCCACGCGGGCAGGGCCGTTCTCCACCACCCGAACCTGGGCCGGACCGCCGACGATGGTGCGCGGCGCCCGCCGCTCGTCCTCGAAATCCATGTTCCAGGCGGGCCACTGACTGGGGTTGTCCGTCGAGATGGCGAGACGCATCGGGGAGGAGAGAAGTTCCTTTTCCAGGGACTTGTCAAAGATGCTGGTCACGTCCCCGTTCCGGTCCAACTGGATTCGGTAGCGCTCGTTTTCGAGGGACGACTCGTTCACCTGGAGCGCGCCGGGCGAAGCCGGTGAGTCCGCAGCCCGCACGTCGTAAACGGCGTAGCCGGCCGAAGGGACGCGGGCGACGAACACGACTCTGGGGCGGCCCTCCTGCCCGCCTTCCACCTGAGCCGGGACCTCCCGGCCGTCCGGCCCCACGACGCGCACCGCGCCGGGCTCCCCGCCCGGAAAGGCAATCGAGGCCTCGACGACATCCTCGCGCGGGATGGACAGGGGGTTATAGACGACCACGGGCACTCCCTGCGCCTGGGTGTCCATCAGCGCCGCCACGGCGTCGGTGGCGCCGGTCAGCACTCCGGCGAACTGATTCATGGCCAGCACTTCGTCGTTCCACGCGAATTCGTAGGCCTTGGGGATGCTCGTGCCGGGCAGGATGTCGTGGAACTGGCCGCCCATCACGAGCGCCCAGGCGTTGGTCAGACGCTGCAATGGATACTGTCGACCGGCCACCAGCTCGGCGGCCACGGAAGCTTTTTCGGCGGCATCAGCGAGCACTTCGTTTCTTCGGTTCCATCGCTTCATGTAGGCCTGGGACGTGATGGAGCCGGCGGAGTGATTGATCAACTCGAGGTCGCCCTTGTAGGTGGGCAGGTCGGCGATCTCCTCGGGCGTGAGGTCCCGGAACATCTGATCGGATGTGGCCGAGACGACCTTCACGGGTCCGTCACCGACCTGAACCTCGGCAGAGGCGGGCGGAGGCGGCCCCGTCTTGCGGCCCCGGCCGTCGTCCGCCGAAGGAAGCGAGGCGTGGCCGCGCGTCACGATGGCCTCCATCAATTTGATCGACGACTCGTCGGCGGACCCACCCGTGTCTCCGGTTCCGTAATACATGTAGTCCGCAAAAGTCCCCGTCGCCCGGCCGTTGCGGTTGATCCGGGCAGGCCAGTCGGTGGCGGGACGGGGTCTGCGCCCCGGCCGGTTGGGATCGGCAGGCGGCGGAGGCGGGCTCTTGCTCAGATCGTACGTCACCTGGCCCCCGTAATCTCCGGGGTTCAAGGCTGCCACCACGGAAGCGCCGTCCAGGCCTTCCCAGACGCCCACGTTGAACGGGATGCCTCGGGGCGTGTCTTCCACCGATCCGGGCCCGCCCACCTGCGTCGCCGACTGCCAGGTCAGCTTCTGGGTGGAGAAACCCCGGATGCCGCAGTGGGCCAGGATACTCGGGAGAGAGGCCGGGAACCCGAAACAGTCGGGCAGCATGAATTCGGCGCTCGTTTTGCCGAACTCCCTTCGGAAATACTCCTTGCCGTAGAGGATCTGGCGGATGATCGACTCCGCCGACGGGGAATTGACGTCGTTTTCCTCCATGGACGAACCCGAGGGGAACCAGCGACCGGCCGCGACGTACTGCTTCAGCCGGGCGTAGTCGGCCGGGTAATACTCCTTCATCATGCGATAGCGATTGGCGCCGCTGAAATTGAAGGTGTAGTGCGGGTACTTCTCGAACCAGTCGAAGTTGAGCCGCATGGTCTTGGGCAGAAAATCCCGGATCGTCGTGACGTAGTCCCAGCGCCACTCGGTGTCGAGATGGGCGTAGGCGACCACGTACAAGGTGGGTTGTGTGGTCAGATCCGGTCCCGGCGCCGCCGCCTGCTGGCACCGGGCGCTGAGCGCGAGCAGCAGGATGGCCGGAATCCACAACGGCAGGAGCTTCGAAGTTGGTCGCATTGAATCGCCTTCCCGCGATGATCAGGTCGTAGAGGCCTGTGGTTCCAAGCATGGGTGCCCCGTGAAGGAGCAAGCCGATTCTAACACCGGAGGCGAGGAGATTTGAGATTTACGATCTTCGAGTTTCGATTGGGGGGGCGGCGCAGCCGCCTTGGACTGCGGTAGCTTGCTGCCGCTTTGTGTGGAGGCGCCTCGGGCTGGGTGTGCTCCCGGGCTTCGGCGCGGGTGCGTCGGCGAGCCGGCGGTGCGAGTCGGTGTGGGCAACCCGGGCGAAGCGAAAGCTGAAGCAAGCTTCAGCACTCCAAGGACGCCTGCGGCGTCGGAGGAGGAAGAGTGCGGCCGAGCCGCTTCGGACTGAGCTGCTCCGCCACCGCGGCGTAGCCGCCTTGGACTGCGGTAGCTTGCTGCCGCTTTTTGTGGAGGCGCCTCGGGCTGGGTGTGCTCCCGGGCTTCGGCGCGGGTGCGTCGGCGAGCCGGCGGTGCGAGTCGGTGTGGGCAACCCGGGCGAGGCGAAAGCTGAAGCAAGCTTCAGCACTCCAAGGACGCCTGCGGCGTCGGAGGAGGAAGAGTGCGGCCGAGCCGCTTCGGACTGAGCTGCTCCGCCACCGCGGCGCAGCCGCCTTGGACTGCGGTAGCTTGCTACCGCTTTGTGTGGAGTAGCCTCGGGCTCGTGTGTGCTCCCGGGCTTCGGCGCGGGTGCGTCGGCGAGCCGGCGGTGCGAGTCGGTGTGGGCAACCCGGGCGAAGCGAAAGCTGAAGCAAGCTTCAGCACTCCAAGGACGCCTGCGGCGTCGGAGGAGGAAGAGTGCGGCCGAGCCGCTTCGGACTGAGCTGCTCCGCCGCCGCGGCGCAGCCGCCTTGGACTGCGGTAGCTTGCTGCCGCTTTGTGTGGAGTAGCCTCGCTCGTGGGCACTCCCGGGCTTCGGCGCGGGTGCGTCGGCGAGCCGGCGGTGCGAGTCGGTGTGGGCAACCCGGGCGAAGCGAAAGCTGAAGCAAGCTTCAGCACTCCAAGGACGCCTGCGGCGTCGGAGGAGGAAGAGTGCGGCCGAGCCGCTTCGAACTGAGCTGCTCCGCCACCGCGGCGCAGCCGCCTTGGACTGCGGTAGCTTGCTACCGCTTTGACGTGGATTCTACGCGTTGGGTCTCTCGTCCAATAGCATGCATCTTCCGATACTCGATTCGCGCCAATCGGCGAAAGAGCCCCCAGACCGCCGGAAGCAACAGGACGAACAAGACCCAGACCAGAATCGGAGCACGCTCGCGGACAAAGGAGTGGAGCACCCCGAACAACAGGGGCAAGAAGAGGAAGATCATGACGATGCCCGAGCGCCCGGCGCCGCGCGCCACTACGAACTCCTCCGAGAAGGGGTACCGGCGCCCCGCGGTGATTGCGAACAGCAAAATCGCCACCAGCGTGGCCGAGCCCGACAACAGTACGTCGCCGATGACGCCCGGCCCCCAGACAATGACCACGCCGGCCCCCGCAACCAGATAGATCGGCAGGTAGAAACGGGCGATGATCGCCTTGACCGCACCCGCCAGAACCTCTCCGGCTCGCCGAAAAGGAAGCGCCTCGTAGATCCATGCCGCCTTCCAGTTCGTGCTGTAGCGCAGGCTGAACAGCGAGGCGGGCGCCAGGTAGGCCACGATGTAGAGGATATAGAGGTACTTGTTGCTTGCGCGCAGCGTGGCGAGCGTCATGGGGGCATCCGGATGGGAGCCGAACACGAAGAAGAGGATGTAGACCGGAATCAAGGCCAGCACGGGCAGCGTGCGCATCCGGAATTCCCGGTCCCGCCGGATCATGATCCAGGTGAAGCCGAACGCCGCCTCCTCAGCCGGGCTGCGGGTAAAGGGCCGGCCGCTTCGTATCGAGGTCGAGGCCGCGCGGCGACTCCGACTCGGCCGCTCGAGCTCGGCCGCGCCGACCCGCCTGCGACTCCCGGAACCGGTAATGGCCAGGTCGGCGACTTCGCGGTCGTAGCGCGGCCCGAAGACCAGCAGAAGGAGTAACACGGCCCCGATCGTCACCAGAATGGCCAGGGCGCTCAGGACCACGTCCGCCCGGCTCCATGCACTCGAGAAAGCGTCGAAAGACGCGGCAAACCAGGCGGGCGGGAGCAGGTAGACCCACCATTTCGTCTTCAGGTCGAGGGCGACGGCAATGTTCCGCTCGCTGAGGTGAATCGAGATGAAGTAAGTCAGCATCAGGAAGGCGACCATGAAGGTCTGCACATAGACCACGGCGTCGCGGAACCGTTCGCCCTTCAGGGTCTCGAGCCCGAAGGCGTAGAGCGCCTGGGTAACGCTCAGGAGCAGGGCAGCAACGCCCGTCGCTGCCAGAAGGAAGAGCGGGATGAAGACAGCTCCCATGCGAGCGGTTCCCGCGACGAGGGGGGAAGACCCCCAGGCTCAGGACGAGCAGCCCCAGGTAGATCGCCACATGGAGGGTACGGGAAGCGGAAAGGGTGCGCCCGTCGATGGGCAGGGGCAGGAGGATCTGGAAATCCGATGTGTCGAGCAGCACCGTCGACAGATCCGCAATCAAACTCATCCCCAGGAGCACCATCATGAATCCGAACAGCAGCGTCATCCCGGCCATCAGGTCGCGGCTCTGCGAGAGGATCAAGGCAAACATCCCACCGGAAAGCGCGTACATGATCATGGTCAAAAGCAGGGCGTTGTTGGCCATTCGGTCGACATTGCGGTAGAGCGCCGAACCGGCGCGCCGATTGTCCAGAGACAGTTTCACGTCGAGGATCGCCCGCAGCGAAGGATAGTCCAGACCTGCCTTTCTGAAGAGCGGCGCCAGCAGATCCAGGACGGCGAGCACGACCTTCCTAATCATCGAAGCCGTCCTCGAACAGCACCTCCACGAAGCTCTCGGCAACCTGCTCCTGGGACTCGTCGCTGGTCAGGCGGGTGAAGATGTGCTCGAGGGATCCCGCCTCGGCCATTTGCTGCAGCTGCCCGAAAGTCCCGTCGGCCACGATCCGACCCCGGTTGATGATCACGATTCGGTGGCAGACTCTTTCCACGACGTCCATCACGTGAGAACAGTAGAAGATGGAGTGACCACGCGCGGCCAAAAGCTGGATCACCTCCTTGAACGTCACTACGGAGTTGGCGTCCAGACCGGAGAGGGGCTCATCGAGGAAGAGGACCTTCGGATTGTGAAGAATCCCCGCCACCAGCAGGACCTTCTGCCGCATCCCCTTCGAGAATCCTGAAATCCGCTGGTCGTATCCCTCCTTCATCCCCAGCAGCTCGAGCAGCCTCCGGGACCTGCGTTTCGAGAGAGTGTCCGGCATTCCGCGGATTCGGGCCACGAAAGTGAAGAACTCTTCCGGAGTCAGCGACTCGTAAAGGGCGGCCGATTCCGGCACGTAGCCGATTTGTTTTTTGACCTCCAGCGGCTGGGTCCGGACATCACAGCCGCCCACGCTGGCGCGCCCCTCGAACCCCTGCAGCATCCCCACGAGAATCCGCACGGTCGTCGTCTTGCCCGCGCCGTTGGGGCCGATGTAACCCAGAATCTCGCCAGGAAGGATCTCGAGGTTGATCCCATCCACGGCCCGCGTGTCGCCGTAGGAGTATGCCAGTGCATCAAGTTCGATGATCGCGCCGCTGCTCATAAGACAGGCTCCTAACCGTTTCAGTGACAATGCGATTGTACTGCTCGAGGCATACATCTTACGGAGACTGGCCGTTTCCGCCCCCCGAGGCCGTGCCGTCCATCCCCCCGGGGAGAGCCTGCTAGAATGGCGGCCTGTGAACAGGCGCAGCCCCGGTTTCAACCTGGAGGAGCTCTGGCACGGTCCGGCGTTCACTGCGTTTCGGTGCGGCTCCGAGGTTGGAGACGATCCGGTGGGGTGCCGAACCTGTTGTCTGCTCTACGGCAAATAGGGGAACGGCCATGTCAGATCTGGTTCGTCTTAGCTTCAGCATCGAGCAAACCCTCGTTGATCGCCTCGAACGGCTCATGGGCGAGGCGGGCTATCGAAACCGTTCCGAATTCATCCGTGACATGATCCGGGACCGCATCGTCGCAATGGAATGGAAGGCGAACGAGGAGGTCGTCGGGACGGTCACCCTGGTCTACGATCACCACGTTCGGGGGCTCAGCGAGAAGCTGACCGACCTGCAACACCGTTTCCAGGGGGCGGTGCTCGCGAACACACACGTTCATCTCAACCACCACACCTGCATCGAAGCGATCCTCGTCCGAGGGAATGCCGAAACGATCCGGGAGGTCGTCGGGCTTCTCCAGCAGCAGAAGGGAGTCCTGAAGGCATCGCTCTCACTGGCCTCTCTTGGCGACAAACTGCGCTAGACCCCGCGGGGCCGATGGGCCGGTACCGGAGCGATCGGGGCAGCCTGCCCGGGCCGCCTCCATTTCCCTCTCAGGTTGACACGATTGTGCTGTTTCTTCGGTCGAATACTTGATATTCTCCTTCGGTATTACGACTAGTGAAAAGTTAATACCGATTCGCCGCCCAGCGGGTGCCGCCATACGCATGTCTGTCTGGAAACCGATCCTGTCGTGCCTGACGATGCTGCTCACTCTCTCACCCGGCTACGCACAGACTCCCGAGCCGCGGGATGGTCCCGCCGAGAATTCGGAGCAGGAAACCGCCCATTCCAAGCGCCCCCACTTCCGGGTCGAGGTGGTCGCCCCTCCCGTGCTGGAAGGGAATTCGACCGACCGGTACGGGTCGCTGATCACGGCGGTGACGGAGGCGCAGATCACCGACCTGAACGCCCAGGACCTGTCCTCGGCACTGCGTCGCGTGCCGGGAGTCTCCGTGTCCCGCTACAACCTGATCGGTGCCTACGGCGGCGCCGACGGCGGCGCCGTCTACATCCGAGGCCAGGGATCGGGCAGACCGGGGGACGAGATATCGATCCTGATGGACGGAGTACCTCGGTTCGTGGGTGTCTGGACCCATCCTCTGCTCGACACCATCGATGTCGACTCGATCCGCCGGATCGACATCTACAAAAGTCCCCAGCCGGTGCTGCTGGGAAACATGGCGTTCGCTGCGGTGAATATCCTCCCTCGCGTTCACGAGCGGGAGGGGTTCTCGGGCCGCTACGGCGCGGCCTACGGAGAGTTCGGAACCGTCGTTCAGCGTGTCCAGATCGGGGGTCGCCGCTCCCGGTTCGACTTCGATATCAACGGGAGCTATCGACGCAGCGACGGTCATCGGGAGAATGCGGGAGGCCAGACCTGGGCCGTGGACGGTACCTTGGGCATCCGGCTGAACGAGCACTGGAGGCTGTCGACCTACCTGAGCCATACCGACGGCTGGGCCGACGACCCGGGCGATGTCCGTGTAGCTCACCCACCTGTGACGCCGCGTTTCGTGACCAACGATGACTTCACGCTGGTTGTCCTCTCCCACGACCACGGCCGCTGGTCGGGCAGCGTGAAGCTCTACAACGAGACGGGAGACATCGACTGGCTGCAGTGGGACTCCTCCGAGTCTCAGTCATTCCGGACGTTGACGGACTACGACAACTACGGATTCCGCCTCCGGGAGCAATTCAAACCCTGGGAGAAAGGAGAGATCCTCTTCGGATTCGACCAGGACTTCTATGGAGGAACCGCCGTGGAGCGTTGGGCTGCAGGCGACCGGAATCCGGTCGACCTCCAGTTGCGCAACAGCGCTCCCTATGCGATGTACAGTCAGACTTTCGACATTGGGAGCTTCCGTCTGACCCCCTCCGCCGGAATTCGGCGAAATGCCTCGCGTTTCTTCGGAGCGGATTGGGGGCCGCAGGCGGGCATCACGGTCGATCGCGGAACCACTCGCCTTTATGCCAACTACGCGAACGGCTTCAACCTCCCCGGGGTCTACGCGGCGTCGTTCTACTCCAGCTGGGGCAGAGGAGATCAGTGGAAGAAACTGAGGCCGGAACGAATCCGTCATGCCGAGGTGGGCCTGCTTCAACCGCTGACCCGGCGTGCGCGCCTTTCCTGGTCCGTCTTTCGGGACCGGGTGGAGGATGCCCTCCGCTTCGTGGCGCCGCCTCCGCCGCCGCCTCAGTTCGCCAATATCGGCAACTACCGGGTCATCGGTTCGGAGCTGAGTCTCGACGTCTTCATGAGCGACAACCTGGCGTTGTATACGGGGGCCAACTACCAGAGCACCGCTCCCTCGGACGTACCGAACGCTCCCCGCTGGCTCTGGGTCAGCGGAATGAACTGGCTCCTCGCGACCGACTGGCGCTTCAACCTGGATGCGGAGTGGGTCGACGATCAGTTCGTCTTGAACCCCCGGTTTGCGGCGACCCAGGCGTCCGTCGCCCCCTATTTCCTGCTCAACGGCCGCCTTGCCCGCCGCGTCGGCCGCAGGCACGAACTGTTCGTGGCCGTTGAAAACCTGACGGACTCGGACTACGAATTCCGGCCAGGCTACCCCATGCCGGGGCGAACCTGGATGCTTGGATTGAATCTCGGTTTCGGCACGGAGCCCGATTGAGAAAGCCCATGAGGCAATGGACACACCTCGAGCCCCGGGACTGGGCCTTCTGCAGCGTCTTCGGCGCGGCAGCCCTCCTCCTGCCGCTGATTTTCCACGTTCTTCAACTGGGCAAGATCTTCCTTCCCATGTATCTTCCGCTCTTCGCGCTGGCCTTCGTCGTCCGTCCCTATCCCTGCGCGCTGACGGCGGCACTCGTCCCCCTGCTGTCGGCGGTGCTGACGGGGATGCCGCCGCTGTATCCTCCGGTCGCCTGGATCATGTCGGTGGAACTGGCCCTGTCCACGTCGGCCGTGGCCTGGGCCGCAGGCCGTTTCCCGAACCGCAGTCCCGTGCTGTACCTCCTGCCCGTCCTCGTCCTGGGCCGCGCGTTCAATGCCGCGCTGAACTACTTCGTGGCGACCTGGATGAGTCTGCCCGGCAGCTTCCTGGCGGGGGCGTCCTTCCTATCCGGCTGGCCTGGAATCGTCCTTCTTCTCCTGACGATCCCGGCATTCACGCGCCTGTTTTCCGCCTATCGCCCGCCTCCGGCGAGGGAAACGAAGGGAGTCGCTTTACGTTGAATCCAAGACGCCGTTTCTTCGATCGGATGGCTGGAGACTGGGACGTCCGGGCCGATGCGGAGCGCCTTCGCCGGCGATTGATCGAGGAGTTGCCCCACTTTGGCCTCGCCGCCGGCGAGAGCATCCTCGACGTCGGTTGCGGCACTGGGAACCTGACAGCGGAACTGGGCAGGTCAGTGGGAGCGACAGGTCGCGTGGTCGCCCTGGATCTGTCCCTCGCGATGATCGAGAAGGCACGGGGAAAACGGCCGGCCGGCCCGATCCGGTGGATCCAGTGCGACGCCGCACTGGGACCGTTGCGAGGCCAAGTCTTCGACCGGGTTTTCTGCTATTCGGCGTGGCCTCACTTTCCGGCCCCGGAAGCACTGGCGGGGGAACTCCGGCGCCTTCTTCGGGATGGTGGCCGGCTGCACGTCTGGCACTCGATCCCGAGGGAGGCGGTCAATGCGATCCACCGGACGGCGGGCGCCGAGGTTGCTGAAGACTTTCTTCCCCCGGCACCGGTCCTGTGCGGATTGCTCGAACGCAGTGGCTATCGCATCGAGGAGAGCCGGGATGACGGGACTGGGTTCCTGATCACGGCACGGAAGGGAGCGCGCAGCGATTGAAGGGTACGCCGTTCGCAATGTGGAGAACCAGTCCGGGCCTGGAGAGCCTCGCCCCCTCCACCCGCCTGTTGCTGGGGGCCGTCCTGCTCGGCGGCCTGCTGCTGATCACTCCTGCGTCGCCCGCCGCCGTCGTTTGGATTGGAGGCACGCTGGTACTCTGGCTGGCCCTGCTGCGGCCCCGCGTCCGCCTCGTCCTGGGAATCGCGCTCTGGACGGTCCTTGTCGGAAGCCCTCTCTTCCTGGCCGCCGCATTCGTCCGCGCCCTCGGCCAGGACTCCGCGGGAGGCGGCCTCTCGGCGGCAATGCTGGATTCGTTTCGGATCGTCTTTAAGGGATGCGCCGTCACGCTGATCGCGATCACGACACTCTCGACGCTCGATCCGGCTCGACTTCAGGAAGGCCTGCGTCGACTTCATCTGCCACGGACCCTGTCGGCGCTGATCGCTCAAATCCTCGTCCAGACGGGCAGTCTGGTGGAGGAGACGGACCGCCTCATGCGGGCCGTACAACTCCGGCTCCCGGCCTCCCGGGCGCGAACGGGGTGGGCGTTGGTCCGGGGCATCCCGTCGATGTGGCTTCCCCGGGTGATGACACGTGCCGAGAGAGTCGCCTCAGCCATGACGCTACGCGGATTTGACGGCTGGACGGGGGTCGCGGAACCGGCGCCGGCCGGTCCAAGGGATTGGCTTGCCGCGGCAGGGGGACTTCTGTGGTTCTTCGCTTCAGTGGCGCTGTTCCTCTGGGGGACGAAATGAGCGAAGCGGCGCTGGCCTTCGAGGAAGTGACGGTCGCCTTTCCCGGCTCGCAGCAGCCCGCATTGAATCGTTGCAGCCTCGAGGTCGGGACCTTCGAGCGAGTCGCCCTTCTGGGGCTCAATGGGTCCGGTAAGACGACGCTGCTGCTGGCCGCCGTCGGACTCGTACCGAGCTCCGGGCGGATCCGGGTGGCCGGTGAGGAACTCCTGCCCAAGCGCTTTGCCTCGCTCCGGCAGCGGATGGGCTTCCTGTTCGCCATTCCGGAGGATCAGTTGCTGCTGCCGAGGATCGGCGAGGACGTGGCTCTGCCGCTCAGTCGGAATGGCCTCTCGAGCCAGGAAGCTCGGGCACTCGCTGCTCGGACACTGGCGGAACTCGGAATCTCCGATCTGGCCGACAAAGCGCCCTTCCAGCTGTCCCATGGGCAACGACTCCTGGCAGCTCTGGCCGGAATCCTGGCTCCCCGGCCGCCCCTGCTCCTGCTCGATGAACCCACGAGCCGTCTGGACCCACCTTCACGGCGACGCCTCGCCGACGTCCTCGCTCAGCGGGCCGAAGCCGTCCTTGTGGCCACCCACGATCTGGAATTCGCAGCCCGGCTTTGTGGACGGTATGTCCTACTGGATCGTGGGAGGGTGGTGGAGACGGGCGATGACTTCCACGCTGTAGAGCACAGGTGGAAGAACCCGGACGAACACGGACTGGCTCACCTCAATCCAAGCGCCGAATCTTGATGCTCCGGAACCAGACCTCGTCGCCGTGCTGCTGGAGTGCGATCGGCGTTCGCTTGTGGGGCATCTCGGAGAGCAGGCGATAGACCGTGGAATCCAGAGGCCACCGTTTGGCGATGCCGGTCCGGATCGCATCGGAGTCGAGGTCGACGTCGACCACCTTGGTGCCGTTCAGCCAGTGCTCGACGTGAGAGCCTCGAACGACGATACGCGATTCGTTGAACTCCCCCACGGCCCGCGCAGCCTGGACATGCGGCGCCACCAACCCGTAGATCGCTCCCGCCGTCCGGTCGAGACCTTCGGCCGCGTCCGGGTGTCCCTCGTTGTCGATCACCTGGTACTCGAAAGCAATGGGGTACTCCTCCATGTGGTCGTTGGGCCCGACAGCGCTGCGATCGCCCAAACGATGTTCGAGCTCGTACTCCACGGTATCTTCGAACCTTTGCGCATTCGGGTCGGTCCGACCTGAAACGAGGACTGCTCGGTCCTGGATGAGGTACTTGATTCCGCTGTTCCCTCCCGGTGAGATCTTCCAGTCGAAGGCCAGCTCGAAATCACCGTAGCTGTCGAGGGTCATCAGATCCTCGCGCAGCCTCGGATGCGCGACCGCCTTGATGCAGCCGTCTTCGACGGTCCAGGAGTCCCCCGGAGGAGTCTCACGAGCCGGGTCCTCCCATCCGTCCAGGGTCTCTCCATCGAAAAGGAGCGTCCAGCCATCCGCCAGCTCCTCAGCGCTCAGTTGGTTCGGGGTGCCCGCGTGCGATTCCGGTGAGCGCTTCTACCGAGGTGCAGCTGATCATTGGCAACGAGGCGAGGCACCAGAGGGCGAGAAGCGATATTTTGGTCTTCACCCGGGCATATTAGCACTCCTGCACGCTCACCGCCTCGGCGACCTGACCGGAACGCATTCGCACATCAAAAGCGCGGCTACGGTGTTGACTTTGCCTCGCATGCAAAATAGGCTGCCCATCAAGTTGACAGCTATTTGTTCCGGGGTCGCGTTCGAACCGCCCACGGGATCCATTCCCTGGGGACCGGCCCCGCTGAGGTCGTTGACTTCTGGAACTGCGGAGGTGTGCGTTGAGAACCGTCACCTGGCTCTTCCCGCTCTGCGTCGTTGCGCTGATCCTGTTACTCGTCTTCGCCGGCCACCCGCCACCGGCGGAAAGCTCTCCCGCTTCACTCTATCGAGTTGAACGAGACGAGGCTTCGCGGGCCGGATGGACGCCTTCCTTGTCGGTGGTCCAGCGAGGAACATCGATCGTCTTTTCCCATCTTGGGGACGGTCCGTACGAGAACCGCTTCCTTCAGACCACACTCCTTCTGGCCAACAACACCCCGCACAGCACGTCGGGAACGATCGAATTCTTCTCCGACGCGGGCACGCCGCTCGAGATGACGATCGCCGGGACGACCAACTCGACCTTCAGCTTCCAGATCCCGTCGGGTGGAATGAAGCGATTCGTCACGTCCGGTACCGGCGCTCTGAAGGTGGGATGGGCGCACGTGCACTCCCAGCAGCCGATCACCGGGATGGCCAGCTTCGGAGTGCGGGATGCCCGCGGGACGATCTATTCCGACGTGGGGGTGGCCGCCTCCGAGGCGGGGGAGGAGTTCACACTGTTCGCAGATATGATCGGCCAGAGCCGGACCGGCCTGGCCGTCGCCAACCCCACTGCGGAGAGCATTGCATTGCAGTTGACGCTCCTGAGAGCCAACGGGACGGAGGTCGCCTCCCGGTCGATCAGCCTCTCGCCGTGGGGACACGCCGCCTCCTTCCTGGACGAACTGTTCCGCGGCGTGGCCGGAATCGATGAATTCGAGGGGTCCGTCCGGGTGACCTCGGAGGTACCTTTCTGCGGCCTCACGCTGCGGCAGACCGGAGACCAGCTCACTTCCATGCCGATGGTGGCTCCGGAGCCGGCGGACACATCGTGGACCCGCCTCGCCCTTCCCCACATCGGCGACGGCAGCGGGTCGGGCCTGCGGATTCGCACGTCGATCATCTTGATCAACAACACGGCGTCGACGACGACCGGAAACGTCGAGTTCATTGCCTCCGCCGGGACGCCGCTCTCATTGCGGCTGGGCGGCGTGCAGGCCACCTCCTTCAACGTCAGTATCCCGCCCTACGGCGTGAAGAGGCTGACGAGCGACGGCGTGGGCGATCTCAAAACCGGCTGGGCCCGGGTGAACATCGACCAGAGCATTCGAGCCGTCGGACTGTTTGCGATCACGGACAACGCCGGTCGACTCCAGAGTGAAGTCGGGGTCGAGTCGCCCTTCCTGCGCGAAAACTTCCGCCTGATCGCGGACAGCGTTGAGCTTTTCGATACCGGGATCGCACTGGTGAACCCCGAGGAGGGGGAGAATGCGGATCTCTCCGTGACGGTCCAGCTCAACAACAGCCAGGGTCAGTTCATCGCAAGCAAGCAGGTCACCCTGGGCGCGCAGGAGCACACAGCTCTGTTCTTTACCGAGATGTTCAAGGATGTCGACGGGATTCAGGAGTTCGAAGGGACGCTCAAGGTCAGTGGCGACGCGTACATCGCGCCGTTGTGCCTGCGCCAGGCGGGAACGAAGCTGACCTCGGCTCCGCTGCTCGGGTCGACATACGGGTTCGCGCCCCGGGCCCTCATCGCGTTGACTCAGAATCTGCAGGGACAGTCACCGCCCCTGTACGTGAATCTGATCCAGAATGCCAATGATTTCGCTCTGCAGCGACTCACACTCAGTTCGAGCCAGCTCGAGTTCGATCCAAGCAGGTTTCCGGACGGCAGCCTGATTGCATTTGGGTATTTCGTCGGGGGGCAAAACACCCGGACCTTCGAAGTGCTCGCAGGCGGAGAGCAGGACAACCAGTTCGTCATGCAATCGTTCGACGGCGAGGAAGTCTCCGTTCAGGGAACCGGCCAGTTTACGAGCCTCCCGGGCGGCGGCATGGCGATGGACCTGCGTCTTCAGCCGGAAATCTCCCTATTCGTTCGTGGGAGGCAGCGTGACTCTCCACTTCATCTTCGGTGAGGACCTTCTTCACCTCCCGTCCGGCACCAATCGCGTGGAGTTCAGGGCCGAATATGAGTCCGTCTCCATCAAGCCGGATCGCGACGAACGGATCCTGCTCCAGCAGACCATCCCCCTCGCCGTCAGTGCGGAGGATACGTCCAAGCCGGCACTCCTCCGGATTTCACCGCGCTTCGTCCAGCCCGGCGGCGTGGCGACCTTCTCGGGGAACCGGCTGGGAACCGCGCCGCTGCTCGCAGTGCGGAACTGGCAGGGAAGGGAGTTGCTGGTCCCGGGCTTCCCGGGGGAAGGAGGTGAGTGGAGAGTGATCCTGCCCCCTGGAATGGTGAGCGGGTCCATCTACGCCGTGAACGGCACCAGCAGAAGCAACCCGTACACAATCGAAGTCCTCTTCTCGCCCTCCTTCTCTCTGGACAGAGGGGCCACCCAGGACCGTCTCGAGATCCGCTACGCTCAATCGGCCAATCAGTTCCCTGTCAGCCGCTTCGAGGTACAGATCGTCGGGCTGCCGTGCAACCTCGGCGCCGTGGCGGCGGGAACGGAGATCGGTCAGGGGAGCCTGTGGGTGGGAGACCTTACCAGCGTCCGCTTCCTCGCTCGCTCGGCCGCGGCGGCCGAGCTCGTCGCCGATGTCGTCAAAACGGGTTCCGACGAGCTCGTCGGTGAGCTGACCCTCTCGAAGTCCGGCTCCGATGAACTTCTGCTGACCTTCGTTCCGGAGGTCTCGGACCCGATTCCCTATATCTCGTCCAGCAATCAGTACGCGGAACTGCTTCTGACCGGACTTCCCGTGACGTGGCCCGCAGCCGACACGATCATCCCCTTCAGTGCGGCCAGCGTCTCGGCGCCGACGAAACCGGGAGGAGACCTCACGATGTTGAAAGCCGTCCAGTCGGATGTGTTCGTCGTGGAACCGGCAGGAGAGTGACCATGAAACGGAAACTCAATGATCTCAAACTTCCCGCGATCCTGATTCTGCTCGCCTTGACGAATTTTGCCGTCGACGGCTATCCCACGCTGATCCCTCCCGAGTGTGAGGACTGCGAGGAGGATGAGGATTCCTGGAACCGCTATTGTGAACTCTCTCTTCGATTCGAACCCTCCTGGATCTCCGTGTACGGAGGAGAATCCATGACGGTCAACGCCACCTGCGGGGACGATCAGGCCAGGTGGAGCGCCAGGGCCGGGCTGAGTGAAGGTCTATTCACTTCGGTCAGTGCCACGCCCGGACCGGGGGCCTCGAGCACGGTGACTGTCCGGGCTGTCGCCACGATTCCGCCCGGCACGGACCCCTGGGGTGGGCAGGGTCGATACTGCGAGGGGACCGTCTGGGTATCGGCGGATGTAAGCGGGAACGGCAGCAGCACGAGCTTCTGCTCTTCCCGCCATGGCGGAGAGAGATTCAAGGTGCTGGGCCTGATCGATCAGATCGATACGCTCGCCAACATCGGCGCCGATCCGGGCGGCACCGGCTGGCTCGACCTCCAGGTGACCAAGCGGCGCTACTCGTCGAGCCCCGGGGATTGGACCTTCTCTGCAGCGCTCGAGAACCCGGCGGACGATCAGTTCGTGACCGGTCTGTCGGCAACGTCGACCGGCCCGGGGACCGCTCGGCTGAACTACGCGGCGGCCGAGAACATCGCTCCCCCGGCCTGGTGTGACGCCGGTCTACCTTACTGCAATATCTCGATTCCCGTGCTGGGTGACGGCCGCAAAGGCGGCTCCGGCACTTCGGTCACGGAGACGACGAGAATCTCGGTACTGGTGAAGATGCCCGGGTAAGAGATCCGAGCAGAGCCCAAAATTTCGTATGCGATCACGAATCGTGGACGTCGTTCAATCGTGGGGGTTTCCGGGATGGGTCGTCCCCGATTACTGGTTCATGCTGACGGCGGCGATCGTGATCGCGAGCCTTTACACGCTTCGCGTCTGGCGCTCAGGCGGCGGGGATCCACGCACGGTGTCCGACCTGCTGTTTTGGGGAATCCCTTCGCTGCTCATCGGCGCCCGTCTCGGCTACTTCCTGCAATACGGATTTCCCCAGTCGATTTGGGAAATTCCCTCCTCCGGCGGCTGGGCTTTTACGGCGGGCTCGCCGGGCTGCTAACAGCCTGGATGGTGGTTTGGCTGCTTCGCCCCTTTCCGATCCTGCGCTTCCTCGACTCGGTCACTCCCGGCCTTGCTTTGGGGCTGTTCGTCGGCCGGCTGGGGTGCTTCCTGGCCGGCTGCAACGCCGGTTCCTTGTGTGACCTTCCCTGGTCCGTCCGGTTTCCGGCCGGTACCGCGGCGTTCTCGCATCAGATTCGGGATGGAATCCTCGAACCCTCCGCGGGGCTGTCGCTTCCGGTCCACCCGGCCCAGCTCTACGAGTCCTTCTTCGGGTTGGTTGCTTTCCTGCTCCTGGCCCGCCTCCTCAGGAGCCGGAGATGGGAAGGGGAGGTCTTCGTCAACGGGATGATCTGGTATTCGGTGTTCCGTTTCTCGATCGAGTTCGTCCGCAACGACTCGGGTGGGTGGGCGCCCTTCGGGATCCTCACCTTCGCCCAAATGGTGTCTCTCCTCCTGCTCGGCCTGGCCGTTGTCGTCACGCTCGCGGCGCCGCGCCCTCAAATGCCGGGGTCGCCTGCCACAATGCAGTGAGGCAGTTCGCTGCTTTCAGGGAATGCAATGGCAAAGGCAAAAGGTAAGGTTCCCTTCGACAGGACACTGATCCTCATCACTTCGGCCGGGATGGGACAGGGGGCCGATGAATTGCGCGTCAAGCTTCTCCGGACCTACCTCCGACTGCTGGCCGAAAGCGGGCCGCTGCCGGGAGCGATCGCCCTCTATACGGAAGGAGTCCGGCTGGCCTGCGCCGGTTCCCCCGTCCTGGACGAACTCAATCAGCTCGCGGCAGCCCGGGTCCCCATTATCCTCTGCATGACCTGCCTCAACTTCTACGGCATCACCGACGCGGTCCAGGTGGGCATCATCGGGGGCATGACCGACATCATCGCGGCACAACAGGCAGCGGAGAAGGTCATTACGCTCTGAAGAGGCTCCGTCGACGGGAAGCCGCATTCCCTTCACCAGCTCCACCGCTCCCGCGGTCGCCGCAAAGGAAGATATTCCGGAATCCACATGTTGGCGTCCACGGCACCTTCGACCTCATCACTTCTCATGTCGGGAGCCACGCCCTCCGTCACCGCCTGCAAAGCGACAGCGATCGCGATGCGGCGGGAGACGTCGCGAATCTGTTCCAGAGGAGGAAACAGCGCAGCGGAAGGGTCCTGGCGGGTCGGGGAGCACTCGCTCAGTGTCGATGGCTGCCGCCAGCAGCATCCCGTCCGTCATGCGCCGCGCCCGGCAGGCGATCGCTCCCAGGCCCAGGCCGGGGAACACGTAAGCATTGTTGCACTGGCTGATGATGCGCCTTTCGCTCCCCGAACCGACAGGACCGAAGGGACTTCCGGTGGCGACCAGCGCGCGCCCGGAACTCCAGGCAAGGAGGTCGGCCGGCGTTGCCTCCGAGCAGGAGGTCGGATTCGAGAGGGGGAAGATGATCGGTGACGGCACGGCCGCGGACATGGCACGGACGACGTCTTCGCCAAACCGGCCCCGTTGACCGGAGACACCCACCAGCACGTTGGCACGAGTCCGGCGAACCGTCTCGAGCAGGTCGATCCGCCCCTCATCGTCCCGCTTCCAGGAGAGCAGTGCGTCGCTCGGTTGGGCGTAGCGACGCTGATGCGCGTTAAGGTCTTCCATCCCATCGTGCAGCAGTCCCTTTCGATCCACCAGCCACAAACGGGAAGCGGCCTCAGCCGGCCCGAATCCCTGTGTCTGGAGATAGGCAACGAGTCCGTCACTGACCCCGACTCCGGCCGAGCCGGCCCCGACGATCACAACCTGGAGCTCCTCGAGAGGCGTTTCCGTCGCAGCGAGTGCGGCCACCAGCGCACCTAGCGTGACGGTGGCGGTTCCCTGAATGTCATCGTTGAAGGTCAGGTGGCAGTGGCGGTGCCGCTCCAGGATGGGGCGCGCGTTCGCCTGTGAGAAGTCTTCCCACTGCAAAAGGGCGCCGGGCAGCTTGTGGGAGACGGCGCGAACGAAGGCGTCGATGAACTGGTCGTAGTCGGTCCCGCGGACACGCTCGTGACGCCAGCCCAGGTAGAGCGGATCCTTCAGGAGCTCTTCGTTGTCGGTTCCCGTGTCCAGCAGGATGGGCAGCGTGCGGGCGGGGTGGATTCCGCCGCAAAGCGTGTAAAGGGAGAGCTTGCCGATGGGAATGCCCATGCCGCCGAGCCCCTGATCGCCCAGTCCGAGAATCCGTTCGCCGTCGGTCACGACGATGACATCGACGTCGAAGTAAGGTCGGTTGTCGAGCAGAGTCTCGATCCGCTCTTGTGCGGGATAGGCAATGATGAGCCCTCGTCCTCGCCTGTAGATGCGGCTGAAGCGCCGGCAGGCATCGCCCACGATCGGCGTATAGACCAGCGGCATCATCTCCTCGATGTGTTCGTAGAGGAGGCGATAGAACACGGTCTCGATGTTGTCCTGCAACGCACGCAGATAGATATGGCGCTCGAGGTCGGAAGTCTTCTGCTTGAACTCCTCATAGGCCCAGAACGCCTGCTCCTCGAGCGTCCTGATGTGGTAAGGCAGCAAGCCCATCAGGCCAAGTTCGGCCCGCTCATGCCGGTCGAACCCGGTCCCTTTCGAGAGGACGGGACAACTCAGCAGCGCCCGGCCCGAGAGGTTCGTCTGAATCACCTTCTGCCCTGATTTGTCGCGACTGGTCTTGATCCTGATCATGTTCGTGTCTCACTCGGGTCCATCCCGGACAATACCCCTGCGATCGGCACTGTTCAATACGGGGGAGACAACTAGATCGAAGAGACGGTTTGATTTCCCGCACCGCGGCGGGAATCGAAGAAATCCTTGGGGTGCCGCATCGCAAGGGGGCGGCGAATTCAGACTAATGTGAGAGGATTCACCGAAGACGGCGGGGTCCGGCACTATTCTTGAAAGCGTCGGGCACGTTTGCCGCGGCGGAGGACTGGAATGGCGAAGCAAATCCGAAGGCTCCGCGTTGTCGGAGTTCTGATCGCATTGATGCTGGGCGGCATGACCCTCCAGGCCGAGGGCTGGGTCAAGGTGGGGAGCGAGAAGGTTAACCGCAAGAGCGAGACGGACAGCGTCTCGGTCGGGAGGGGCAAGAACCTCCGGTACATCCGCCTGCACGTTAGCGACGCCGGCGTGATCATCGAACGCTGGGTTCTCGAATATCGCGACGGAACGAAACAGCACGTCGGCTTCGTCGGCCTCCTCGCCGCGGAAACCACGACGCCACCCATCCAGCTGATGGGACACCTCAAGAAGATCCACTTCAAGTACTACTCTGCACCCGGTCCAAAGAAAGCAAGGATCGAGGTCCAGGGAATCGAGTGAGCCTCGCCGAGCGGATCCGCGTCCTCATGGCCTCCGACGCTTTGGCGTCTCTCACTGAACCGGACCGCCGTCCATACAACACGTAGTCCCTTCTTCGATCTGTCCGGCGACATCCCGGCCGACGATCCGCCGCCTTGCGGGTGATCCCCGTCCAGCCGGCTTAGCCGTACGAATTAATTGCCTGATCTATCAATATATGACTTGAAGTTAATCGTTCTATCAATTAGGCTGGTCGACAAGCTTTCATGGAAACACCCGTCGCCAGCCTGTTTCTCGGGCGGCGCCCGCACAACTTCGAGGACAAACGATGATCGGATTCAGTCGATTCAGACGCTCCGTCGCCGCCCTTCTGGTCGTGACCCTCCTGACCGTTCTCCATTGCAGTCAGGCGCTTGCGGTCGCCGGTCAGTATCTGCGTCAGTCATCGATCACGGGATTGCAGGCCGTCGATTCGATTCGCCGAGAGACCCGGCCCCGGCTGGAGAGCCGGATGGGTAACTCTGTCGACACGGCGACGGGAGCGTTCATCCTGGACATCCCCTTCGTGTCGGTCGAGGGTGGGAGGTCCCTGGACTTCGATCTTCACTACAACTCCCTCCTGACCCAGAACAGAGGGCTCGTGGGCTACGGCTGGAGCAGCCAGTACGACGCCTGGATCGACGGGAATCCGACCGGAGTCATGACCGTCCACTGGGACCAGGAGAGGGAGAACAGCTTTCAGTACGCTGGACCCAGCCAGGATTTCACTCCTCTCGACGAGGCGGTCCGCTACGATCTCCTTCTCCGGAGACCCGACAACGACTGGCGGCTGCTCCGCCCAGACGGGAGGGTCTACGAATTCAGCGCCTCGGACGGAAGCCTGCTTCGGATTGGAAACAAGGTCGAACAGTACCTGGTCCCACACTACTACAACGGCCGCCTGAATTGGGTGGAAGAGCCGATCTCCGGCCGGCGAATCGACTTCACCTATACCTCCAACGGACTGATCGAAACGATCCAGGACTCACTGGACTTCCGCGAAAAGCGCATCTATCACCTGACCTACGGTCCCGACGATCTGATCACGGCCATTCACAGCCCGGTCACGTTGGGGGACGAATACGGGACCTGCTGTCCTTCCATTCCCGTTCCGGACAACGATCCGGCGGGTTTGGACTTCGACGTCCAGGTCACCGAGACGGGGCCCATCGGCCTGACCCAGATAACGACGGGATCGATCGACCACTCCCGTCCGCAAGACCTGGAAGTCACCTTGACCTCACCGCAGGGCACCCGGCTCGTTCTCTTCAACCAGGCGCCTCTGGACTCGAACCGGCTCGATTTCTCCGGCAAGGTGACCGATGCCTTCTCCGGTGAGAATCCGGCGGGGACCTGGCGGGTGCACGTCGTCGACCACACAGCGGGCACGTCCGGGCAGTTCCGCGGCTGGTCGATGCGCTTCACTCCGCCGACCAAGGTCACTCGCATCGCCTATCAGGGGCGGCGAATCGTCCGGATGACCGATACGGTGGGAGATCAGATTTCGGCCAACACGTACGACGGCCAGGGGCGAGTGGCGACGCAGGACGACGGAGTCGCGACAAACCAGGTCGCGACTTTCCAGTATGAGGATCTGCCCTCCGGAGGCGTGCGCACCCATTATCGGAATCGGGTCGGGGACACCACGACTCTGGAGCATGACTCCGGATACCATCTCCGCAGCCTGACCGACGCGCTCGGGAACACCTCCACCTGGGATTACAGTGCGGCGGGTGACCGGATCACCGCTACGGACGCACTTGGCCGGACCACGACTTTTGGCTACGACGAGAGCGGCAATCTGACCAGTGTCGTCGATCCCGCCGGGAATACGACGACGTTCGAGTACGTCGGAACCGGCGATATCATCAGCATCCGGGACGCGTTGGGTAAGGAGAGTCGATTCAACTACGATCCCAATCACAACCTCAACCGGATCACCGACGCGCTGGGCAACCAGGACAACAAGAGCTACAACGGCAATTCGCAGCTGACCGGAAATCTGCTGGCGGGCCGGGGCGGGATCAATATGACGTATAGCGCGGGACTCCCCCGCACGGCGTCTCACCCGGCCGCAAGCGGACACGTTGGGATGGACTACGACGCCCAGGGGCGGATGACCTCGATCACCGACATGGACGGATACACGAGGACCGTCGAGTACAGCCCCACGGATCAGGTGACGAAGCAGACCGACGCTCTCGGCAACAGTGAGAGCTCCGAATACGACTACCGCGACCGCCGAGTGCGGAAGGTCGACGCGCGCGGCCACGAGACGCGCTCCGACTACGACGGGAACAATAACCTGGTCGCGACGACGGACGCTCTCGGCCAGGTGACGCACTTTGTCTATGACGGAGAAGATCGCCTGGTTCAGACCATCGATCCGCAGGGCAACGTCAGTTCCGTGACCTACGACGCCGTCGGCCGAGTGGCCAGTGAGAGGGACCCGTTGGGGAACACGATCACCCACGAGTACGACGCCGTAGGCAATGCAATCGCCGCGTACGATGCGCAGGGGCGGAAGATCCGGCAGGTCGATTATGACGCGAGAAACTTCCCCGTGCGCAGCCGGGATGTCTTCGGCCAGGCCACGACGCTCACCTACGATGCGGTTGGTCGCCTGACCGAAACGGTCGATGCGATGGGACGTCACACCGAGTACGGCTATGACGCGCTCGATCGACCCACCTCGGTCGAGGACCCTCTGGGCCGGGTGAGCTCGAAGACCTACTGGCCCGACGACTTCACTCGGCGTCTCATAGACCCGAAGGGGAACGAAACTGCGTTCTATTATGATCAGGCGCGTCGGCCATCGAGCGTGCAGAATCAGCTCGGATCGACCACCCAGTTCCAACAGAACAAGCGCGATCTCCTCACGCAGGTCACCAAGCCCTCGGGCTCGACCTATCGCTACACTTACGATGAGGTGGGGCGGGTCACCCGCTTCAGCACCGACGGACCGGGACTCATCGTTCCGGACATCTACTACTCCTATGACGAGAACGGGAATCTGACCACGGTGAGCACCAAGTCGTTCGACGATATCGAACCGCAGCCCAAGTTGGTGCGGACCTACGATGCGCTCGATCGCATGACCTCCTACACGGACGCCAGCGGAAATCGCGTCGGTTACGAATACGACGCAGCGGGGAACCTGTCTGCCCTCGTCTATCCGGACGGAAAGAGGGTCAGGTATACCTACGATGCCGCCGGCCGCCTGGTCAGGACGACGGACTGGGCGAACCGCACGACGGACTACACCTGGGACTCCGACAACCTGCTGACCCGGGTCGAGTTTCCGAACGGCACGCACCGGGAGATGGAGTACGATGCCAGCGGCCGCGTGCTCGTTCGCCGGGACGTGGATGCGTCCGGCCAGATCATCGTCGGCTACCGCTATTCCTATGACGCCGTGGGGCAGATCAGCGCCGAGCAGGTGGATGGAGAGTCCCCTCCGCCCTATCAGGCGCAGGGCGTCACGATGACCTACGATGGCTCCAACCGGCTTCAGACCTTCAACGGGCAAACCACCACCTTCGACGACGACGGCAACATGACGCGCGGCCCCCTCGGAAATAGCTTCGACGACTATTTCTACGATCACAAGGGCAACTTGCTCTCGGCGGGCGATGTCAACTACCTCTACAATCCCGAGGATCAACTGGTCAGCTTCGGCGCCGGTAACCAGCAGACACGGCTCGTGCTGTCACCGTCGGGCAACCTGTCGCAGGTGATCCAAAGTACGAATCCCTCGGGGACCAAGACCTACTACGTGTACGGCGTCGGGCTGACCTACGAGGTCACCGGCTCGCAGGTGCGGGTCTACCACTTCGATCAGCGCGGCAGTACGACGGCCTTCAGCGGGCCGTCGGGCACCGTGACGGGAAGGGTCCACTACGGACCCTTCGGCGAGATCTCCGGGCGCACAGGCTCGACCGATTCCCTCTTCCTTTTCTGCGGGCTCTATGGGGTGATCACCGATCCCAACGGCCTCAATTACATGCGGTTCCGCTGGTACTCGCCGCAGATCAAGCGTTTTGTCAATGCCGATGCGCACTACGGTGACATTGCGCTTCCGAACACACTGAATCGCTACACCTACACCGGCAACAACCCGGTCATGCGCGTCGACCCCGGAGGTGAGTTCTGGAATCTCATCGCCGGAGCCCTCATCGGAGGATTGGTGAGTGTGGGAATCAAGATTGCGGCGGATGCCATCTCGGGGAAGAAAGTCGATCTGTCGAGCGGAGACTACTGGGCGGAGATCGGGGGGGCGTTCGTCAACGGGGCCGTCACGGGAGCCTGTTTCTCGACGGGTGTCGGCGTTGCGGGGGGAGCTGCGTGCGGAGCTCTGGGCTCGTCGCTCGGATACCTCACAACGCAAGGGCTCAAAGGAGACAAGGTCGATCCGGGGCAGCTCGCTTTCGAGGCCGGGGTCGGAGCCGTTTCCGGCGCCATAGCGGGAGGAGCGGCCCGATACGCACGGTACGGATCCAAGACTTCCGCCGGGAACCGCTTCGGCCAGTTCCGTCAGGGGTACGCAGCCGAGAATCCGACCAGCTTCAAACTCGGGCTTCTGGCGCGGGACAAAGCCATCATGGGCAGCGATGAGTATCTCGTGACTCAGATCCTTCCCCGGGCCGGCGTGAGAAAGCTGATCGGAACCACGGTGGGAAAGGCGGTCGGGAAGGCCGTGGCACGGCGGGTGTTCACAGCGAGCTTCGGCGCCCTGGCGGGAGGAGCGCTCGCGGTGAATCTCGGTGGACGAGTCGCCTCGAACGTACTGTTCGATTCCAGCGGGGGAGGATCTCCCGGGGCAGCCCAGTCCTCGGCGGACATCCAGCAATCGGGCTGGAACGAGGTCAGTTCCGGACACAAGGGCGTCTATGGAGAGTTCATTCACTGGCAGCTTTACATCAAGGCCCTGCGCGCGGCCGGCAGGCCGATCCCCGACAATCCGAACAACGTGCTGGCCACTTTTTAGAGGAGACGACAGATGAAATCGAAAAAGACTCCGGTTCGATTGGTCCCCTCCAAAGTGATCGCAGGCGCCGCGCTCATCCTGGTCGGTTTGGCCCTATCGCTACCCCTGACGCGAGCGCAAAGCTACTTCTACGACGATGCCGGCCGTCTGACCCAGGTGGCCTACCCGCAGGGAGTCGGCATCCGCTACACCTACGATGATGCCGACAACCTGACGGCGGTGACGCCGCTGAATCTGCCTCCGGCTCCGGTCATCATCAGCGTCACCCGGACTTCTCCTGCGGCGGCCGCGCTCGTCTGGCAGGACGCCTCCAACCGGGAGACCGGATACCTGATCCAGCGGCGCTCCGCCGACAATCTCCTTTGGGAGACCGTGGCGACCGTAGGGGCCAACACGACGAGCTTTACGGATACCGGTCTGGATCCCAATTCAGATTACGTGTACCGCATCGTCGCTCAGGGGAGCGGCGGCTATTCCGCCTATTCCGGCGAGTACTCTCCCGAAGCCGCCGGACCTGCAGGCTCTTCGGTCAGCCTGGCCATCGATTCGCTGGGAGCCAATACGACCAGTACGCTGGGTTCCGCCGGACCCGCCGAACCCGGCTATGCGACGGTCACTGTCAACAGCGGAGCCACCCCGTACGGGACGGCCGTGTTCGGGCTTTCCCAGAATGGCGTGGTGGTCAGCGAAGCCGGCGTCCCTGCGTCTCCTCCCACCAGCAACTCGAGGATCTTCATCGACTTCAGGACCCAGGTGCACGCCCACTCCAACGAGTACCAGGGGACGATCGAAATCAATACGGGCCTGGCCGTCGTCAACACTGGTTCGACGGCCGCCAGCATCAGCTACACGCTGCGCAACACGTCAGGTCAGGTCGTCTCGAGCGGAACCGGCACACTGGAGGCAGGGGCTCATTTCGCCAAGTTCATCAACCAGCTGCGGGATGTCGCCCCCAATTTCGTGCTCCCCTCCAACTTCGCCAGTGCCGTTCAGTTCGGCACCCTGGACCTCTCCAGCGATCAGCCCCTCTCGGTTCTGGCGCTTCGACTGACCACCAATCAGCGCGGCGAAGCACTCCTGACAACGACGCCGGCCGCGGATTTGACGCAACCGGCGGCGAGCGGGTCGCTCTACCTCCCTCAATTCGTCGACGGCCAGGGATCCACTTCCTCGCTCATCCTGCTGAATACGACGGGTAATGCCCTCACCGGCACGATCCGGCTCTTCGACCAGGACGGTGCGCCGCTGCAGGTGCGGCAGGTCGGCGGCGCGCTCTCCTCGGTCTTTGCGTACTCCATTTCCGCTAACGGGGCCTATGTCCTGCAGACGGACGGGTCCTCCCCGACGGTGACCGTCGGCTGGGTTCTGCTGACACCGGATCCAGGCAGTTCCGCTCCGATCGGAGGGGGCGTCTTCCAACTGAGCCAGAATGGGCGCGTCGTGACGGAGTCCGGCGTTCCGGCCGCCCCGCTGACGACGCGGGCGCGGATCTACGTGGACACGACCCAGGGGCACAACACGGGACTGGCCATCGCCAATCCGGGCGGCAGCGACATGCAGGTGGCCGTTTCCGCCTTTACCGATGACGGAACGACACCCGCCGGCGCCGAGAATCCTCCCCCGATTCAGCTGAAAGCCAGAGGGCAGAACGCGCGCTTCGTTACGGAACTGGTCTCCGGGTTGCCGGCCAACTTCACCGGTGTCCTCGACCTCCAGTCGACGACCCCCTTCGCGGCGCTCACCTTGCGTTCGCTGTTCAACTCCCGCGGAGATTTCCTTCTGACGACGTTCCCCATTGCGGATCTCACGAGGCCGGCGCCGGATCCGGTCGTCTTTCCACAAATCGCCGATGGAGGGGGCATCCGCACCCAGTTCATCCTGATCAATCCGAGCACCAACTCGGTGATCAACATTCGCTTCTTCGATGAGCAGGGCACGCCGCTCGCGATCGGAACTCCCTGAGACGGCAGGTCCGCCGCCCGCCGGGAGGCGGCTTGATCGGTCCGTATTGGAGCGCGCGGTTGACCAGTGGTCAAGGTCGAAACGGAGTGCAATGCCAATTACTTCTTAACGCGCCGTACCGCAGGCGGTGAGACTTCGATGCATCACACGCAGAACCCGCCTCAAAGCGCGCGGTCAGACGGGAGCAGCCATGAAATACGGAGCAAGGAACCGAATCGTCGCCCGAGTCACGTCCATCAAGAGCGATGAAATCATGTCGCTCGTCAAGTTCGAGGCCACGGAACCCGCACAACTGGCGTCAGTGCTGACGACAGAGTCGCTCCAGGAACTGGGGATTCGCGAAGGGGACCAGGTGTCGCTGGTCATCAAGGCGATCCACGTCCTCCCGGTCAAGGAGTAGCAGCCGTCTCCCGCTCGTAGACCAGCTTTCTCTTCCAGTCCATCTGGGCCGATCGAGTCGTGAGCTCGATCGTCATCGTCTTGCCGTCTTCGGAAAGACTCCTGTCTTCGGTGGTCTGAACGGGGCCCATCGGGCCCTCGGACTTGGAGGTGGTGACCAGGTGGTTCTTCTTCCATTGCGTCTTGGACTCCACCTTCCTGCCGCCGAAACCGGGGTTCTCAACCTTCTTCCCGTCGGTCGTGTAGTGGAACTGCAGGATCTGCTCCTGCTCGCCAAACCGCATGGGCTGCTGAACGGTCATCGCTGGGCCATCGAACCGGATCTCCATTCGTTCTGCGACCCCCGACATCTCCATGTTGCGGCCGCCCTGGCCGGGCCGGCCGCCCGCGCCGCGCGGACCTCTCATGCCGCCGCCCATGCCACCTCCACCCATACCCGGGCCGCCCATGCCGCCTCCCATACCGCCCCCGCCGCCCATGCCGCCTCCGCTGTCCCGGTCGGGACTCCCGGCCGGACCGGATACAGGACGGAAGGAGGGCTTTTTGAACTCGCTCTTCTCCCGGTTGAGCACCCAGGTTCCAGAGAAATCGGGTTTCTGCTGCTGCGAAAGCAGCCATCCGAACGCGAGGAAGAAACACACGAGGCTCGTCGAAGCAGTCCTGATCTTCATCTTCTATCCTCTCGGGGCGATCAAATGCCGGCAGATCCGGAGCCGATCGCCTTCGATCGCCACTCCCGACTCGTCGACGTCGGAACCGCCAAACAGCATTATCCTACTCTCTTTCCGGGCGCTCGTGTGCGAGAGAATTCGGAGGCAATTGGACGAGCAGGAGCGCGCTCTGCCGGGCACTCGTGTCCGGCCCAGGTCCGCCCTCTCTCGCCTTCCCGCGATGCCGCCAGTCCGCAGGGATGGCGAGGATTCACCAGACCGGCTCGCAGCGGACCTCGCTCTTGACGGAGCGCGCGATGAAGCACTGTTCGTGGGCCTCACGGTGCATGGAAACGATTTCTTCCCGGGCCGGCAGCCTGGAGCCGGTGAATTCGACTTCGGGCCGAAGGATCACCTGCGTCATGGCAGGTCTGGAGGAGGCATCGGTTGCCAGGATGCCGATCGCCTCGTCCCGGTAGCGGTCGACGACGAATCCGCGCATCGCGGCGATCGACAGGAACCACAGCATGTGGCAACTGGACAGACTGGCGACGAAAGCTTCCTCGGGGTCCACCGCCTCTTCGACGGACCAGGGCAGAGGGACGACATGGGGTGAAGCGGAGGCCGGGATCTCGACTCCGGCGTCAAAGCGCCAGCGGTGTCCCCGGCTGTAGCGAGAATCGGTGAAGCTCGCACCGTTGCGGCTCCACTCGACGATTGCCTTGTGCTCGGCCATTTCGTTGGCGCGGTGCACCGACTCTTGTGCCCGCCGGCCCTCACAGCGACCCGTTACTGACCCCACCAGATCTGAAGCGCCTGCTCCAGGGCCTCCTGACTATAGGCCTGACCGACATCCAGTCCCCGGGCCTGCATCCAGAAGGTCGGCTCGGGGGGCTTGTCCCGCCACACGATGTGGGGTTTGTAGAAGATGAACATGTCCCACGACTGGTTCTCGGGCACTCCGAATTCCACCGAATAGGTTCTGGAGCCCCATTTCCAGAGGTCCCAAAAGTCTACGACGCGGGGGTCCGAGATGAAACGGGTGGCCTGGGAGGCCGCCGAGTGGGTGTCCGTGGGCATCCACGGTGTCCAGAGAACGAATACCCGCACCAGCTTGCTCTCCGGGTGCCGGGCCAGAATTTCCTCGACTTGGGAGGCCCTCCCAAGACAGTGCGGTCAGGTCGGAGAGAGGATCAGGACGAGCCGACCCTTGTCGGACGAGGCATTGAACTGATCTTTGAAGGCTTGAGCGTCGAAGCCCAGAGGCACGACGTCTGCGCTCAGCGCCCAGGCGCCCAGCCCCGTCAATAGGAGTGCGAGAACCAAGATCCTGCGAATCAAGACCAAAAAAGCATACTCAGGAGGGCCAGCAGTTGGCAAGCCGGGGACCCGGAACCGGCGGTGGATGCTCCGGGCGGCATACCGGAGCATGAACCGTCCTGAGTGTAGAAACGGCAAATCTGTTGCAGGCTGCTGACTTGCGTGTAACATCCCGCTGCTGTTCTTTTAATCGCGGGGGACACCGGCCAGTCTGGAGTCGGTCGAGTTCATCGGAATGGACTCCCCAAACACACCGGAGGAAAGAGCCCAGTCCTATGCGGTGGGCAACACGGCGGCGGTCGACAAGATCGCCAATCCGGACAACCTCAAGTTCTCCGAAGCGATGCGCACGCTGTTCATCGGCGACGATTCGGGCACCCACATCAACAACTTCCTGTGGCCTTCGACGTCGACACGGGCAAACTGTCGTAGAAATCCGAATCCGTCGATCAGAGGAAGGGAAGCCGGGCCCTCCGGCTTCCCTTCCTCATTGAAGGAACTGGAAGACTGCACCCGTCAAGACTGTGAATCGCGGCTCCTTTGAGCGAGTGCGTCTCGAATCTCGGCCAGAAGAACGGATCGAACGAAGGGCTTGCGAATCAGCCGAAGGCCTTCCAGGGGGAGGAGTCCGTTTTCGATGGTTTCGTAACTGTAGCCGCTCAGGAAGACGATCGGGAGGTGGGGCGCTTGTCCATGAATCTCTTCGTACACCACGCGGCCGCCCTTCTTGGGCATCACTGCGTCAAGCATGACCAGATCGATGTGGTCTTTGTGCTGGGCGAAAAGTTCGAGCGCTTTCTGTCCATCGCTTGCAGTGATGACCTTGTAGCCGGCCTGCTCGAGCAGAGTCACGGCCAGGCGCCTCACTTGCTCTTCGTCCTCTGCCAGCAGAATGGTCTCACCCCCTCCGAGAAATTCCTCCTGAACGCCGTCGTTCTCGCTCGCCTGCGAATCACCCGGGGCCTGGACCTCCGGGAGATAGATGTCGAACGCGGAGCCCTTTCCAGCCTCGCTATCCAGACTGATGAATCCCCGATGTCGGGCTACGATCGCATACACGGTGGAAAGACCCAGGCCGGTTCCCTCGCCTACCGGCTTCGATGTGAAGAAGGGCTCGAAGATCCTTTCCCGGTCCTTCTCTGGAATTCCGCACCCGTTATCGGACACACTGAGGACGACGTATCGGCCAGCCTCCACACCCTGGCGCAGACGAGGATCGTCCCCCGCCAATTCGAGCGCTCGTACTTCGATCTCCAGGCGGCCGCCTTCGGACATGGCGTCCCGGGCGTTCAGGCAGAGGTTCAGCAGCACCTGCTCCATCTGCCCCCTGTCGACTTCGACCCACGCGGCCTCCCCGGCAGGGCGAAATCGAAGGTCGATGTGCTCTCCGATGATCCGGCGGATCATCTTCAACAGGGAGCCGGCCAGATCGTTGAAATCCACGGGTACCAGCTTCAGAGCTTGACGGCGACTGAAGGCGAGCAACTGCTGAACCAGTGCGGTCGCCCGTTCGGCAGCTCGTTGAACCTCCTCCAGACTCGATCTCGCCGGAGAGTTCTCAACCAACTCTCCGGCGGTCAAGTCCGCGTACCCCAAGATCACCTGGAGCAGATTGTTGAAGTCATGAGCCACACCGCCGGCCAACTGGCCGATTGCTTCCATCTTCTGAGACTGGCGAATCTGCTCCTCCATCTCGAGCTCTTGAGCGACGTCTCGGCCGACCATCACGAGGTTCACGATTTCACCGGCCTGATTCCGGACCGGCGAAATGACCGTTTCCTTGACGAAGAGAGAACCATCCCTCTTGCGGTTGACGATGCGTCCCTGCCAGGACTCGCCCGATCGGAGGATCCCCCAGATTCGGTCGTGGAAGGCGGGCTCGTGCCGATCACTGCGGATCACTTCATCCATATCCCGTCCCAGAACCTCCAGTCTCCGGTAACCGGTCACGACTTCGAATGCGGGATTTACAAAGACGATCCTTCCCTTCGCATCCGAGATGATCACCATCTCGGCCGCCTGTTCGATGGCCGTGGCCAATCGACTGCGCTCCTCTTCGGATTCTCGGAGCTCCGAAACGTCCACACCGACGCCCATGAATCCACCGTCATCCAGACGGACTCCTGTGAAAAGGTAGGGCACTTCCTTACCGGATTTCATCAAGAGCGGAAGTTCGAGCGCAGCGCTTCCGGTCTCGACGACCTCGCGGATCCCTTGACTTGCCTTGGACCGGAACGCCGCTGAGAACCATTCCAGCGCATGCCTGCCACGGACTTCCTCCGCCCTGAATCCGGTCAGCTTCTCGAGATTCTGGTTCCAGCGACGCAACCGTCCTTCGCTGTCGTAGAGGTAGAACACTCCGGGAAGGCTGGAGAGCAACGTTTCCGAGAAGTGCTTCTCCTTGAGAATCTCCGCTTCCGTCTTCTTGCGCTCCGGCATCTCACGCCGAGCCCGCTCCAGTGACTGCCGGTTGTTCCACACGGCCATCAAAACCAGGACGAGCGCGCTGAGGCCGTAGGAAATCATGGCCCGGAGGGAGTTTGCCTGGGAATGAACGGCGGACGAATAATCCAGGTAGCTCTCTACCTCGCCCAGGTACATGGCGAGCCCGCAAAGGAAGCACAAGAGGGTGGCACCGACCGCCACGGAAGTTCCGAAGAAGAGACCGGCCGCAATGATGATGAGAATGTACGCCCCGAAATCGGGCGATTGGACCCCTCTGCTCGTCAGCGCCTCGAGCGTGATCATTCCCCACCCGCAGATCAGAAAGATCCACGCCGCGGCCGAGATGAGCCTGCGTCTCAGCAGAATCCAGATTGCCAGGACGATGGCCGTGTATCCCAGGGACGGAGCGACGACGCGCGCCAGGCTACCGCCGAACAGGTTCAAAAAGACGGTGAGGAGGACCGCGGCTTGGACCGTGATCAGAATAATCCGAAGCATCTGAGCTTCCCGCAGGCGCTCCTCGGTTTCGAATTCCGGGAGGGGCAGGACCCGGTCGATCACCCTGTTCCATTCCATGGCTGGCTTCTGTGGCCACCCCCTCGTTTACATCAGAAGGCCGACAATACTGAGTCGTCTCTGACTGAGATATTCCCGATTCAAGTACAGAGCCAGTCCTCCATATCGATTCGTCGGCATTTTCAGCTTGAATCTCCAGCCCTTTCATCCGCGGTTCATCCTGAATTGACTCGCGCGATTAGAGAACCGGCCCGAGACTGCCTTGGAACTCGTGGAAGGACGACCTGCGAAAACTGTTTGCGACCGGTCGATCGAACCGCGAGCGCTTCTCGCCATCTCGCCAGGCGGCCGAAGGCCTGGCCAAGGCGCATGCCGCCGGGATCGCGCACCGCGACCTCAAGCCGAAACCATCAGGGTGACCAGACGGCTACGCCAAGGTACTCAATTTCGGACTCGCCAAGCTCACGGAGAAGGATCGGCGGGCGGCGCGCTGACCAACGCCTCGACGGCAATCCGACCACGCCACGCAGGAGGGAGCGGTGATGGGGACCGTGGGATGCATGGCGCCGAAACAGGCGATGGGTCGGGCGGTCGACACCGCGCGGACGTACACCTTCGGCTGCTCTCCATGAGGCTGCGACCGGTAGGAAGCCCTCATTGGCGGGGCGGCCGCACGTTGCGTGCGTCGCTGTTGCCAACAGCCATGTCGTCCGGCAAGTCATGGCTGGGGACGGAGGCACGTCCGAGCCTTCCGGGTTGGAGCGGCTTGCGTCCTCGGTTATCATGTCGATTACGCGTCCGCGGCTCAAACAGATCGAAACGGTCCGTGAGGCGTATTCGAGCAGACGGAGAGAGACTCATCCGGCGCGTGTTCTTCCGGCAACCGACGAATCAGGCGGGGTCTCTGTGATCAATCGGGGGCACCTGCTTCTCTTTCTGCCGGGTCTCTTCGTTCTTTCACTCGGCGGACACCTGCTTTGGGCCCAGACTCCGCTCTCCTGCGGTGACCGTGTCGAGGGGGAGATCAGCACCCCAGGCGAGCGGGATCTGTACCGGTTCGAGGGAAACCAGGGGGAAGCCATCCAGGTCGTGGGAGAGAGCATCGACCCCGGCCTACAGCTCGAGATCCAGGTCCTCGATCCCTCGGGCGTGCTGATCGGATCCAAATCGATCGCGTCGCCTCGATCCGGATCCATCAAGCTCCCCGAAACCGGCCAGTACAGACTGGCGGTTCGGGACTACCTCGACCAGGCGACGGGACGGTATGCGCTGAGCCTGCAGTTTACGACCGGGAGGTGCGCCGTTCCCATCGATTGCGGAGACAGCCGCGAAGGCCCGGTCTCGAAGCGCGCCGAGCAGGCTGCCTTCTCCTTTGAGGGCCATGCCGGAGAAGCCGTACGAGTCACGACGGGTCTGGAGTCATCAGCCTCGAAATATCCCGTTGTCGAGGTCTTCGGACCCGGCGGCAACCGACTCGGCTGGAGTCCATCCGGCGACTCCGGAAGCCTGGTCCTCACGGAGGACGGCACGCACACTCTCCTCCTGAGCGGGTTCTACAGTTTCTTCGATCAGCCTCATCCCGACAGATACGGGGTCAGTCTGCAGTTTTCCACCGGGCAGTGCGCTTCGCCACTGGGCGATGGGGGAGTGTTGGAGCGCTCCGTCGATCGGCTCGTCCAACAGGACGCTGTCGCCTTCGAGGCGGGGGCGAGTTCCTGGGTCCACCTGGAGAGTGAAGCCCTCGACTACGACCCCTGGACACCGCAGTTCACTCTCTTCGATCAACTCGGAACCCAAGTCGAGACCGCCGCCGGATCCCCGGTTGATTTCTTCATCCCGCGAGACGGCTCCTACACGGCGGTCGTTGCCAGCCGCGGCGTTCCTCGCAGAACGTTCCGGACCCGGCTGGGGCTGCCGGCTTCGAGGCTCACGGCCGTGACCGAGCGTCTTTACCAGTCGCCCGTCGAGCACTCCGCCGTCGCCTTCAGCAGTCGCCATGACGAGTACCTGGCAGTCTACGCACTGGATGTCTCCGGCTTTGGAGAGTACGAGATCTACGGCCGCCTCCTCGATGCAGCCGACCTGCAGCCCAAGGGAGACGAGTTCCGGGTCAGCCGGATGGGTCCCGAGCTGGATCCGCAGTTCCAGGCCGCGGACCCCGACGTCACCTACGACCCTGTGGGCGACCGGTATCTGGTCGTGTGGTCGGGAGAGAAATCGACGGATGGCAAATTCGAGGTTTACGGCCAGTTCCTGAGCGCGGGGACCGGGACCGCGATCGGACAGGACGATTTCAACATCACATCCACGGGGTCCGCGACGAACACCGCTTTCGGCTCGTTCAGGCCCAAGGTGAGGTCCCTGCCGTCGAGCGGCCAGTTCTATCTCGTCTGGCACGCCGACACGCGACAGGACGGAGCTTTCGATGTCTTCGGCCAGCGACTTGCGGCAAGTGGATCGCCGCTCGGAAGTCCGGCCAGGCTGAACGGCGTCGCCACCACGAACGCCGCTTCTTCCTCCCGGAATCCAAGTCTGGCCTACGACGCGGATCAGGGGGAGTTCCTGGTGGTCTGGCAGGGGCCCGGCGCGACTGGCGCCGTCTCCGCAATCCGGGCTGCGCGGGTCAACGCCGCCACCGGCACAATCGTGTCGCCGGGTGAATTCATCATCAGCGACGCCACGGACGAGGCCCCGCCCGTCTCCTCCGACGCCCCGCCGGACGTGAGCTTCTCCCGTTCCGAAGGAGTGTACCTGGTGGTCTGGTCTTCCGCCGGTGGACGAATTCTGGGCCGGCGGGTGAATGCTGCCACGGGCACGCGCCTCGGGTTCGGATCGACGCCTCTGAACTCCGGCTCCGGCGGCAGCCTGCCCAGGGTATCGCGTACCGGCGCGGACCGCGAGTTTCTCGTCACCTGGCAACAGGATCGGGGCGGCGGCGAGCTGGAAATCTCCGGGCAGAGAATCGACAGCCTCAGCGGCCTGCGCAAGGGTGAGCTCCAGCTGCAAATCAGCCGGGTCGGCCCCGACGGTGACAGCCGCTATGCGGCGCGCTTCCCGAGTCTGTGTCCCGAGGGGCGGGACGACGGTTATCTCCTGCTGTGGGCCGGTAACGCGCGCCCTTCGGGAGGAAACCATCTCACCGCCACCGACGTGCCCTTTCACGATTCGAGGACGACGGGTGATCTGAACTGGGTCCTCAGCGCCCGGGAAACTCCCAGCGGGACCGGCGGACCGCTGTTTTCCGGGGCCGTGTCAACGGCCGGTGAGGACGGACTGGTGGTCACGGGAGGCTTTGGCGCGCTGACTCGAATGGACTCGGACGCCTCGGTGTTGTGGTCTCTGCGCACGAGCGACTTTACTTCCGAACCCATCGGTCGCCCCATGAGCGCGGGTGACGGGACGTTTCTCATCCCCGGTCAGGCCGGAAGGGGGTGGGAGACGGGGCACCTGAACGCGGTCTCCCAAAGCGGAACCCGAATCTGGGAGCGCGGCGTCGCAGAGGGCGCCTGGATGCCCCTCGCCGAAGGCCCGGACTCCGTTCTCTACGGGCCCTCTTCGAGGGGACTGTCCGCCCTGGACTCGAACGGAGAGACTCTGTGGGAATTCCCGACCGTCGACTTCACGCCGACGACTGCACCGGCCGTCGATCCGGCGGGCCGACTGCTCCTGGGGGCCCGCAGCATCGACACCCCGGCGCAGAGCCGCCTCTATTCGCTGAGCCTTTCGGGCACACCGGCGTGGCTCCTGGACGTCGACTGGGACATCGGCGGAGACTATTCGATCGCCTTGGGCGCGGATGGGACTGCCTATGTGGGCGGCTCCTCACTGGGGGCGGTTTCCGCCGATGGCCGGCTCCTGTGGGAGATCCAGGTTGGCGAGAGCACAGGCGGGAATTGCCAGCCCGTTGTGGGCGAACAAGGCCAGGTCCTTTGCGCATTCGGGAATTCCGTCGCGGCCTTCGGTCCGGCGGGACAGCGGATCTGGTCATTTCAGGCTGACGACGAGGATGAGGCATTCGGCCCGTACCTGGCCGTCGACGCAGCCGGAACGGTTTACGCCGTGTCGACGCGGCGGGAGGGGACGGGCGCTGACGGCCTTCTCTACGCTCTGGACGGACTCGGGAAGCTGCGCTGGAAGGTTGCTCTACCGGGCGAGCGATTCGAGGCGGCGGTCCCTTCCTTCGACCGCGCCGGCAATCTCTACCTGGTCTCCGATCAAGGCAGCCTCTTCTCGCTCTGGACGGGCAGCTCGGTGATCTCTGAGGGCTGGTCGGTGGCAGGAGGGGGGGGCCAGCATACCGGACGCAGGGCCGCCACCGAGACTCCGCACCTCTATTTTGCCCAGTTTGCGGACGGGGCCGGTGCGCTGGCCAGCCAGCTGATTCTCCTGAATCCGAGCCGGAAAGGGGAAATCGAGACACGGGTCCGCCTGAGAGACGGCGCAGGCCGACCGATGATCGTCGATCTCAATGGCACGACCATCGAGGGAGAGATGACCGTCCCGGTGCCCCCGGAGGGCTTGCGGTCGCTTCGAACCGATTCTTTTGGAGATCTGCAGGTAGGTTCGGTGTCCGTCGAGTCGACGGGGAACCTTGGCGGTCTGATTCTGTTTGGCGGCTCGGTTGGTCTGGCGGGCGTGGGCGCCAGTGCGGAGCAACTGTCCGGCTTTCTGGTGCCCATCGAAACCCGCCGGGAAAGCGGGCTGGACACGGGCGTGGCCATGATGAATCTGGAGGGTTCGGGCCAGCAGGTCAACCTCGAACTTCTGGACCGCGACGGCCGGAGCCTGGCCGAGTCCACTCTGGCCGGAGAAGAGCAACTTGCGGCCGGCGGACACCTGGCCCGATACGTCGACGGCTTCCAATGGAGCCGGCCCGTCGATTTCTCCAATTTCACTGGGCTCCTCAAGGTCACCGGGACCGGACGGTTGTCGGCCACGGCCATCCAGACCCGGCCGGGCCAGTATGCGACGATGCCGGTGACGGCGTGGTCGGATCGGCAGTGGGGCAGGCTGCTCGATCACCCGCTTCAGGCCCAAGTCGTTGCGGCCCCCGCCAAACCCTGTCGCCTGCAGTTTGCCCAGTTCGCCGACGGCACCGAGGGAACGGCGGCCCTGTTCAGTGAAATCCTCCTCTTCAATCCCGACCGGTCTTCGAGCGTCCAGGCCACACTCGAGCTCAGGGACGATAACGGAAGTCCGATCCAAGTCGATCTCAACGGTCAAACCGTCGATGGGACGCTGACGTTGACACTGCCGCCCCTGGGCCTGAGGACCCTCCAGACCGACGGCCGAGGCCCGGTGGTGACGGGCTCGGTCACGGTCGAATCGGACCAGCCACTATCCGGAGTGATCGTCTTCGGCGGCAGTGTGGGACTCGCAGGCGTCGGCTCGAGTCAGGAACTGTCCGGTGGTTTCCTCGCCCCGGTCGAAACCGACGCGGCGCAAGGGATCAGCACGGGAATCGCCTTCGTCAACCTCGAGGACCGGGAGATCGGGCTGGAATTGTCGCTTCTCGACCCGGACGGGGAGCTCGTGGCCCAGGCTCGTCTGGAGGGAGGGCAGGCGCTGCCGGCACGGGGGCATCGGGCCCTTTTCGTCGATCAGATTGGCTGGGACCACGCGGTCGACTTCAGCCACTTCAGCGGGTCGTTGAAGGTCGGAGCCGACGGCCCGATCGCTGCGACGGTCCTTCAGACACGACCCAACCAGTTCGCCACGATGCCGGTGGTGCCGGTTGCTCCGCCTCAACAGCCGTAGCGTGGCGACGCATGCCCCTCCGGAAGTCGGAACCTGCCAGCGGGACGGCACGTCGCCATCACTGGTTCCCGCTCGCCCCCGGTTCGCCGAAGCCCGCCGTGGCGTCATCGAGAATCAGCACCCAGTCGCGGCCCCGTCCTGATGTGGGAGGAGTATAGGTCTGAATGCTCGTCGTGTCGCCCGCATGCAGGGGGTAGGCGACACCATAGCGGGGATCGAACCAGGTTTCGCGAATCTTCCGGGACCGAATGACGCCTTTGTCCACCGTAAAGGACTCACCCCAGGGACTGTAGACGAAGGCAAAGCTCCCGTCTTTCGCCCGGGCCGCGCGAATCTTCGCTCCCCCCGAATCGGGGCCGCTCAGAATCATCGCCTGGTCGGGCTCGAGCTTCCAGTAGGGCCGAGATTCGAACAGCCGGCGCAAATGGCCCATCTGAAAGGCTCCAGGGTGATCCAGCGCGTCGAACCAGGGGATCCTGGCCCAGATAATCGGGTCGCGCCCAGGCTGCCACATCTGCCAGATGCTGTTGTTGCCATACGCGTGGCCGCAGGCTCCGGCCAGCAGCGACCAGTATGCCGCCTGGCGGACGTCGTCATCATCGAATCGATCCAGCCGGTTGGCATCCGCCCAGTAGAAGCCGACCGGAATGGTTTCGTAGCGGGGCTCCCCGTCGAGAGTCGGCTTTCGTGGCTCGAGGGCCCGGTCCCGCTCGACGAACAGGCCGTTGTCGTGATCGTGGGCCGCGTGGGAGGACTGGAACATATTGAAATCGAGCCACTCGGCGTTGTGCAGATAGTCGGAAGAGCGACCCGGTCCGCGGGGGTGATACGTGATGAGGTGATTTCCTCCGTCACCTGCCCGCAACCCCTGGGCCATGGCTTCGATCAGTGCGTACTCGTCCGGGCTTTCGATATTCTGGTCGCCACCCAGAATCCAGATCACCGGTTTGTCCCGGTAGCGGTTGCCGAGGAAGCGGCCATAGGAGCGCGCCGATTCCTCCGTAAACAGGCGGATGCGGTTTTCTCCGACGAGCTTCCAGTAGGATCCCCAGGTCGGGAGGAGCCCCACGAAGAGTCCCAGTTCCTGGGCCCGGTTCAAGACGTAATCGACATGCCTGAAGTAGGCTTCATTCGGCCGCCCGGGATTCCGGTCCAGCAGGGGAACCTCGCCGTAGGCATTGGGTGAATCGACACCGCCCTCGGTCGGCAGGAGGACTGCCTGGATGACCGTGAATCCCTTGCGGGCGCGATCCTCCAGATAGCGGTCCGATTCTTCGCGGTTCAAGCGATGAAAGAGTTCCCAGGCCGTGTCCCCCAGGTAGAAGAACGGCTTACCCGTGGAATCCTGCAGATAGCGCCCATTCTCCATGACCTCGAGCCGGCGTGCTTGAGCTGCCAGTTCCCCCTGGGCCCAGCCGGTCAGCAGAATCGCAGCCAAAACTGACAGTGCCAGCCTGGTTCCACCCTGTCCCCTGCTCGATAGCTGCATGCGTGACACCTCCCCGGACCATTGGAGCACAGAGTCCTCGCCGGCGCACGCGAAGACACTGATTCGGGGAGATCCGAGGCGAAGACAATCGAGAACCGGTCCGTCCGTGGAGCACGCCGACGGTCCGCCCGGCAGCATGATGAAGAAATGATCCCCGTCAGGGACGACGATTCAACAGAGCGCCAAGACAGGCCACGGTAAATGGAATGAGGTAGTTTGCGCCGATTCTGAGGATGAGAGGAAGGTCCACGGATTCGGACAGAATCCGGTCCGACTGGTTGACCGCGGTCAGCAGCGTTCCCACGCAGACCGCTACCAGACCGTTTCGTCGAACCAGCGACCAGGAGAACAATCTCGAGAGCGCCGGATCAGCGGAGCGCACCGGCGAAGCACTCTCCATACGGACGATCCTCGCGGGATTCTGTGAGGACTCCGCGTCCCACGCGGCCGGTCCGCCCCCCGGAAATTCGGAGCCGAATCCCCGGCCGATCGAAACCTTACGCGAGACCGCGTTGGGTGAATTCCTCAGTTTGCCGCACTATACGCTCGGCCTGAATTGCCATGCAATGCCAAATAACGATGCGTTGTTAACTTTTGACCCAAGCGCCGACGACGACGCCTCACGCGGCGGGCTGAATATTCTGGTTCAGACGGAACCGGTTCTGGGGGTCGTACTTCCTCTTCAGCTCGACCAGACGCTGGTAATGCGGGCCATAGGCAGCCTGGACCCGCCCCTTCTCGTCCTCGGTCATGAAGTTCACGTACGCGGTCCCTGCCGAGAATGGGGCCGCCGCTTCGAAGAAGGCCCGCGCCCAGCCGATGCATTCGTCGTCCGCGCCAGGATCGCGCCAGCGGCCGTGCACGTTCATCACGTAGCGGATGCCACGCTGCCCGTAGGCAGTCTCGTCCCGCGGGACCCGGGACATGGCACCGGCGATGTTCCCGATGAAGATCTCGCATTCGGGCGAGGGGAGCTGCGCTACGTACTCCAGCAGCGTGCTGATGATACCGTCGCTCAACTCGTTGAAATCGTGAGATTTCCAGTAGTTTCGAGCGCCGGGAGTCAGTAGCGGATCGAAAGCAGTCTGGAAGACCGTGTATTCATGTGGCATCACCGCAGTCGCAATGGGGGTGCCCATGGCCGTCAAAGGCTTGATGGCCCTCTCGGCTCGCCCGGGGTCACCGGCGTGAATAAGGGCGAGCACGAGGACCTCCCTGCCATGAACCTCCTGCGGCAGGAAGGGCAGCGGAGGGGCCTTTCGGAGCACCACGAAGACGCTCAGCTCTTCGCTCGCCTCGTCCATGAACCGCCGGTACTGTTTCAGGACAGATTCGGCCTCGGAGAAGGGATAGACAATCAGACCCGCGAGAAGCTGGGGGCCGACCCGGTGAAGCCTGAACTCGAACGAGGTAGCGACACCAAAATTCCCGCCACCGCCTCGGATTCCCCAGAACAGATCCGGGTTCTCCTCGGCACTCGCTTTCAGGAGCTCCCCGTCGGCGGTGACGATATCAGCGGAGAGGAGATTGTCGACGGTGAGTCCGTGCTTCCGGGTGAGCCAGCCGAAGCCACCACCCAGCGTGAGGCCGGAGACACCGGTCGTCGAATTGATGCCCAGAGGAGTCGCGAGACCGAAGCTCTGGGCTTCGCGATCAAAGTCACCCAGGGTGTTCCCGGGTTCGACACGGGCGGTCCCTTTGACCGGATCGACCCGAACGGACTTCATGGGACTCAGATCGATGGCCAACCCGCCGTCGCAGACGGCATTTCCGGCGATATTGTGTCCGCCGCCTCGGACGGAGAGGAGCAGGTTTCCTTCCCGCGCGAATTTCACGGCCTGTTTGACGTCGGAAGCCCCGAGGCAACGCACGATGAGTCCCGGATGGCGATCGATCATGGCGTTCCAGATCGTTCGTGCTTCCTCATAGGCCGATTCCCCCGGAAATGCCAGAGACCCGCGGAGTCGCTCCGAGAGCCCCTGGAGATCTGACTCGGTAAAAGAAACGCTGTTTCCCGAAAGAGTTGAAATCGTTGCTGATGCCATGGAGTTTGCCTCCGTGCCTGGGTTGGGGCCCGCTCCTTCAGGGGCGGACGAGGAGAGTTCAAAAACTGGTAATAAGTGTCTCTCTTATTGACGCGCATGTCAATTACGACCGCTTGTCTCGATCGAGGGCTGGACGGCCCGTCGGGGCAGGCCGGTCACCGTGGACAATTCCCCTGGAAGCAATATTTCCGTGGCCTGCTGCGGAGAGCGGGAAGATGCGAGACCTCCTCTTTCCTGCACAAAGGTGATTGAATAGCCCGGTGAGACTCAGTGCCTGGAAGTTGATACTCGAATATGACGGGTCTCGCTACCGCGGGTGGCAGTCGCAAAAGAACGCACGCTCGATTCAGGACACCCTGGCCCGGGCTGCCCGCGAAATCCTGCAGGTCCCCGTCGAACTGCAGGGGGCGGGCCGAACGGACGCAGGCGTCCACGCCCTGGGCCAGGTGGCGCATCTCAAGGCCCAGCTTCGGAGACCGGTCGCGAGTGACCTGCTCCTTCAGAAACTCAACCAGGCCCTGCCTGCCGACCTGGTGGTGCTATCCCTCGAGTCGGTGAACGTTCGGTTTCACGCCCGCCACCACGCCGTAAGCCGAACTTACCTGTACCGGATCTCCCAGCGCAAACAGGCGTTCGCGAAGCGCTATGTGTGGTGGATCAAGGAACCTCTGGACGTGGATCGGATGGCTCGGTCCGCCCGGCAAATCACGGGACGTCATGACTTCGCCGCCTTCTGCGCCCGGGACCATTCCCGGCCCGGCGAGTCGACGCTAGTCGTGGTCGAGTCCTGTCAGGTGGCCTGCGACGATGCCCTCATCCTCGTGCGGGTGACCGCTTCTCACTTCCTGTGGCGAATGGTTCGGCGGATCGTCGGTGCCCTCGTCATGGTTGGGAGAGGAGAGCTGAGCGAAGAAGAATTTTCCTCGCTTCTCGTCCCCGGCTGCCCGCTTTCGGGCCGCGTCGCCGAATGGACGGCGCCCGCGGCCGGGCTCTTTCTTGAAGAGGTCCGCTACCGCGAGGGATCCTCACCCGCACCACGGCCGTTACGAGGCGACGGCATCGATGACGTCTCGTGACTCCTCCGACCCTACCGCTCGGGTCGGAGGCTGTCTCCGGCAGTCCACCCCCTGGGCTTGCAGGGCATCCGCGACAGCCATCGATCTTCTCGCCCGGCTGAACTCCAATCGACGATGGTGATGAATGTTGCGTTCACTGTATAATTTCACGCGCATTCCACCTTTCGTCCTGAGGACACTCCGGGAAGTTCACTCAGGACGTGTTTCCGGTTGTCATCAAAGAGAAAGGCGTCCAAGAAGGTCCTCATGGCGGTCCGGAAGTTGGGGTTACGCGGTGGAGCGTTGGTGCCTTTCCTCCTCTGCGGGTTTCGACAACTCAGCGCATATCATGCTGGGAAGACAGGAGCTGCAGTACGGCAGGCAGCGTTTGGTCAGCCCTCTGGACTGGGCCAACTCCCGGCGCACTTTCGACGTGGCCCGCGCCTCGGTTCGGCACGGCAGCTGGAACATTGACGGATTCTGGGGAATGCTGGTGCCCGTTCGGAAATACGAATTCAACACTTCGAGGCGGGGCGACACGGACTTCTATGGGGTCTACGGCACGAGAGTCATTGCCTCCCGACACCTCGTCTACGATCTCTACTGGCTCGGCTTGAACCGGCGATCCGCGGCCTTCGGCAACCTGACGGCGAGGGAGAATCGGCAGACCTTCGGCTCGCGCCTTGGCGGGCGGCTGCTTGGTTCGTCGGACTTCGATCTCGAGGGCGCCGTGCAGGCGGGTCGCCACGGCGACCGTCACATTCTCGCGGCGATGTTCACCACACAACTCGGCTACATCTGGGCGGAGCGAGCCTGGACGCCCCGGGCCTATGCCAACTTCGACTTTGCCTCCGGAGACGGCAACCCCGATGACGGCCGTTTGGGAACGTTCAACCAGCTGTTTCCGCTGGGGCACGCCTACCTGGGTTTCGCCGATTTCGTGGGGCGTCAGAACATCGAGGATCTGAGTCTGGGACTGTCAGCGGCTCCCATCCGGGAGGTGCTGCTCACCGCCGGCTGGCACAACTTCTGGAGAGCCGATTCTCACGATGCTCTCTACAACCCGGCAGGAATGGTCGTTCGTCCCGGGGGCGGAGGCGAGTCCGCAAGGGTCGGTCGTGAAATGGACGTGGTCGGCCATTATCTGTTCAATCGGTATGTGGCGGTGGAGCTGGGTTACTGCCACTTCTTCACGGGCTCTTTCCTGAGAGAGTCGGGAGGCGACGCACCCGTGGACTTCCTGTACGGCCAGATCATCACCACATTCTGAGAGGCGCCCCCAGGCCGCCCTCTATTGAAACTGGAAGACGATCGGGAAGAGGGCCACCACGACCCAGGCCCAGACTGCATACACGGGCAGATAGGCCGTCTGCCAATGCTCCAGGCGAGCGAAGGGAGAGCGCCCTGCCAGGAACCGGGCGTACAGCACAACCGACCAGCCGAGATTCAGCAGCAGGATCAGGTTCTCACCCAGCGCCGCGACCCGGTTCGGGGTGAAACCGAACTCGGAGATGCGGGCCGCGATCGCCCAGAGAGCGAAGGCATCGACCAGCAGGGCTGTGGTCACGAGCAGAAACTGCAGCCCGTCGAAGGGCCCGGCCGGCGCCTGCGGGTCGCGCGCTGAGATGGCGTAGAGAAGCAGTCCCAGGACCAACGCGAGGAGAAGGTCGAAGCTGATCAGCGCTTCCCGATCGATATCCACGCCTCCGCCCATCCAGATCATGGTTCCCAGGAAGACGACCAGCATGATCGTGAACAGGGGTGTGAAGAGTCGCGTGAGCACGGGGGCCATGTTTTCGATGACGCTCTGCTTGGCCTCCACCAGCCAGGCAGCGACGAGCACGGCGCCGACGACACCGCAGGGCAGCACCCAGGTCCCGAGAAACCACTCGACCTGGAGGCCGATGGCCCGAAACACGTTCTGCGTGGACACCATCAGGACTCCCCCGCCGAACGCGATGAGAGCGTAGTAGATGAACCACTCGCCGGAAAACCTCACGAAGTTCATGCGCTGGTCGTGATCGCCCCAGCGTCCGCCGACGTATGCAAAGCCGACGGCCAGCCAGAGGGCGATGGGAAGGTGCAGGGCGGCCAACACCTCGGTGTGACCCTGGGGCACGAAGGGAAGGAGATTCACGATCAGTAGGCCGGCGATGAACGGCGCGACCAGGCCGTAAACCCCGGTCCGTTCGAGACCGCGCTTCCAGGCGAAGTAACCCGCCAGAAACGGCAGCACGAAGAGGCTGAAATTGCGAGTATAGAAGGAGACATCGGCCTCCGGCCCCAGAATTCGATATCCCAGCAGTTCGGGGACCCGGATGGCGACGGCCGCGGCGATCGCCAATCCAACCGCGACGAGGGCGTCCCGCCTGGCGGAGAAGAAGGATTCGCGAGCTTCGGGCTGGATGACGAGCTGCTTCCAGAGCCGCTCCGAGTACTCCCGCGCGAACTCCCGGGAGATCGAGTCCAGATCGCCCAGACGCTTGACTGCGACGAGGAACGCCTCCTGCTCGTCGAGGCCCGCTTCCCCGAGGGTTCCGGCCTCGCTGCGGAGATGATCTTCGAGTTCGTCGACATCGACGGTATGGACCGCCGGCCGCCGGCGAAGATACGTGCGCCACTCCCCGATCAGTTCTTCCAGTGCCCGGTTGTTGTCCACTTGGTTCGTCTCCCTCTCTACTGGGACCGCTAGTGAGCCTCTGCGGCAACATCCGAGCGCAGTTGCCCAGATCCCTCGCAATGTCGAATCCACGACCTTCCACTGGCGCTGTTGAGTGGCGAGCTCTTGCCGTCCCCGTTGGGTCAGGCGGTAGTACTTGCGTCGCCTTCCCGTCTCCGACTCACCCCAGGCCGCCTCGACGCAGCCATTGCGCTCGAGTCGGTGCAGCAGGGGGTAAAGCATTCCATCCGTCCATTGGAGTTCGTTTCCCGACAGCTCGCTGACCCGCTTGAGGATGGCATACCCGTAGCTCTCACCCTCACCCAGGATGGCCAGCACAAGTGGGGTCGCCGAGGCGGCAACGAGGTCCTTGCTGATGTCCATGGTCAAGTCCTTCCGCTCTGCATGCCCCTCTTTTACCTAAGGCTACTATACATTGCAGTCTTATACATTGGAGCACTATGTATTGTCAAGGTACGGTCAATGACGGAGATGTTCACTTGCGATGCATGGATGACACTGAAGTCCTTGAGTTTTGGGGATATGATCGACCCAGTGGTCACAACATGACCGGGCATGGCGTCGACCCCGGCGCCCTTTTCGAGGAGGTCTCGAATGATTACCAGCGGAGACTCGGGTACCAATGTGGTGGAAGTGTCGGAGGGGGTCTACAGGATCAACACTCCCGTAGATGTGGCTGGTGGATTCTCCTTCAACCAGTATCTCATCGCCGATGAGCAGCCACTCTTGTTCCACACCGGGCCAAGGAGAATGTTCCCTCTGGTGAGGGAGGCAGTGGCCAGCGTGCTTCCGCCAGAGAGCCTGCGCTTTGTCGCCCTCTCGCATTTCGAGGCGGACGAGTGCGGTTCCCTCAACGAGTGGCTTGCAGTTGCTCCGCAGGCGTCGCCGGTCTGCAGCCAGGTTGCCGCCATGGTCTCCGTTGACGACGTCGCCGACCGACCCGCCATTCCCATGGCCGAAGGCGGGACGCTCAGCCTCGGCAAACACACCGTGAAATGGCTGGACGCGCCGCATCTGCCGCATGGCTGGGAGACGGGCTACCTCATGGAAACGACGACAGGGACACTGTTGTGCGGAGACCTGTTTACGCAGGGAGGCAGCGGGCAGCCTCCGATCGTCGAGACGGACATCCTCGAGCCGAGCGAAGCCTTCCGGAAGATGATGGACTACTTCTCCTACTCACGGAGGGCGGGGGAGTTGCTGGAAAAGCTGGCCGCGGAGCAACCCTCCACGCTGGCCTGCATGCACGGCAGTGCCTGGAGGGGAGACGGAGCCGCCCTGCTGAGAGAGCTGGGGCGGAGATTCATGGGCTGAAGCGTCTCGGACGATGGAGCCTCGGAGCGGTCGTGGGCTCCCTCCCGAACGCTACCAGATTCTCATTCGAGCTACGCGGAGGAGTCACGGGTGCCGGCAGCTGACACCCCTGTGTCGTGCCCTGTGCCGTCCGCCCTACCCCGGCTTCCACGCGCAGGTATCACCTCAGGACGATATCGCGCCCTCTGGCGGCTGCACGACTCAAGCTCGTCTCGTCACGACGGCCACCCGATCCGGACGGATCATCTTGCCCGGGTCCCTTTCCCTTACTCGACGATCGTCGGGGGAACGGCGGCCAGGAGGCTCTGGATGAAGTCCCCGAACAGCTGCTGCAGAACCACGGGCTCGGTCGACTCGATCCGGACGTAGCCACGCACCACCCCGGCAGACGCGGGCACGAGTTCGTCGAGGGTCTTCGAGAGCCGGTGCCCGGGCTCGAGCTGGATCGTCTGCGATCCGGCCGGACTTCCATCGTCGCGGAAGACGTCAATCCGGACTTCCGCCTTTCGGGCCTGTGGGTTGTACAGCGCCAGGCCGGTGAAAAAGGACCCGGGGATGTTGGCGACCTGGCTGAAGATCGCCTTCGAGGCCAAACTGGTCTGCAGCGGCATGGCCGCGGCATAGCGGAGATCCGGACTTCCGAAGACGACATCGCCGAGGATCCCTCCTCCGTCGGCTTCGACGCGAAGGGACCCGACCACTGGATCGGCTCCCTCGAAGTCGAAGCGATCTGCCACGTCGGCCTGCAGGGCTTCGCCCGGTCCCAGTGTCTCTCTGACGGAGGCGGCCAGAGGCGTCCCGTCTTCGGCCACGGCGATCAGATCGATCTCGCGCGCTTCGTCCGAGAGATTGATGAGCCTGAGATTCGTGTAGAGGCGATTGGGCAGGGAGGCCAGCTGCGCCGAGAAGGACTGACTGGTTCCGTTCTCCCCGGCCGTACCGGCGAACCCGATCGTCGTCTCTCCGCCGTTGAGCTTGACCAGAGCGAACCCGACCACGCCCTCTCCCTCCTGGACCTCGAGCACGACATATCCGTTCTCGACGGAGGTGACATCCCCGAACAGTTCCGCCACCGATTCATAGAGGAATCCCCCGGCCGGAATCTCCCGCGAAGCCTGGGCGACGGCGGCCGATCCGCCCACAAGCTGATGATGCAGCGTCAGATTCAGAAGGACCTCACTGTCCGTCGGATTGGCGATGCTCAGGAAGGTTGAGGCGGGGCGCCCCCGAAATGCCGTGCTGCCTTCGAGCACGCGGGTGAAACAGAGCCTGCGGGAGAAGCGGACGGAGTCGAGGGCTCCGTCGAGTCCTGCCCCATTCCCGAAGAGGAAGAAGCTCCCGACCTCCGGGTTATCGGAGCGGATCTCCACCCAACCTGACTCCGCCGTGCCCGCCGGGAGGCTGAAGAGCTCCCGGCCCAACTGCGCGAGTTGTGCGCCGGCCGCCACCCTGGTCAGGATCGGTCCCACCACGAGCACTCCGGCGGCGTCGTAGAGGCGCAGCTCGAGATTCGCTTCGTGCGCGGAAAAGTTGGACACTGCAAATCCGGTAAATGCACGACGATCCGCCTGGTAGAAGGGAAAGAAATGTCGCGCCGGCTGCACTGTAATCGTCACATAGGATGTCGATTTGCGTCCCCGGTCGTCGGTGACCGTCAAGCCGACCGGGTACGCGCCCGGCTGGTCGAAGGTGAACGTCGTGGTGACGCCGGGGATCGGTTCGACGACGTTCGGGATCTTCCACTCGTAGCCCACGACCGACCCGTCCGGATCCACGCTCGTCGAGCCGTCGAAATCGACCGTCAGCGGAGCCAGGCCCCTCGTCACGCTCGCCACGGGGTCGGCCACCGGAGGCAGACTCGGGAGCGGGATGGAGATCGAGTTGTTGTTCTCCGAGAATTCGGGTATCTGGTGGGCGTTATCCACGACGAAGGACAGAATGGTTACGATCTCCGGATCGTTCGGATAGGCGAAGGAGAGCGATACCTCCTCGTAGTCTCCCGCCCGGATGCCGGAAACCGTCGTCGAAGCCAGCGAACTCATGAGCCCGAACCGCGATCCCCTCAGGACGGCCACCTGGAAACTCCCGACGGGGAAGTCCCCGGAATTGTGCACCTTGACCCGGACTTCCACGGTCTCGCCCGGCTCGGGTTCCGGCGGCAGCAACGAAAGGTCCGCCTGCTCCACCGCCAGATCGACGATCAGCGAACGTTCGAGCAGTTCCAGATCGGTCCGGCCTTCCTGCGGGATACCGGGAATGTCCCAGTCCTGGCCTTCGATGACGACGGTTTCCGTGGTCCGCTCCAGATAGTCGTCGAGATAGGCCAGGTGGACCTTCCCGGTGGAGTCGAAATAGCCGCTGAGGTCGTAGGCGCTCGCGGTCGTCTGCTGGGTCAGGCGGCGGTCGGCGCTCCAGCTGTCGGTGAGCGCATCGTAGACGAGCGCGAAAACATCGCCCGGCCCTTCTTCCGTTTCACGCTGGAAGACCAGCGCCAGATGGCCCTCGGGAGACGGGAGCAGTCTTGCATCGAAGAAGCCGAGTCCGGCGCTCTGCTCCCGGACCAGAGACGGAACAGGATTCTGTATCGTGGCCTGCACGAGATCTCCATTGCGCACCCAGACCACATGGGCGATGCCGGAGGCGTCATAAGCGACCGCCGGAAGCCGGTTCGCCGCGCCGTCGCCTCCGGCGAATGTCGTTCCTGCGCTCCAGTTCGAGCCCTGCCAGGAGTACAGGTCGATCCGCTCGTCCCCGTCCAGATCCGGATCGGGGTCCACCGGGACGAGGATGACGGCCGCCGCTGCGGATACAGCCAGGGAGTGGGAGCCCACGCCCACGAGGCCATCGGCCACAGTGACAGGATTACTCCACGAGGAGCCGTCCCAGATGCTGTAGCGAAGTCGCGAAGGTGCTTCGGCGGTCGAGATCAGCTCGCCGGCTCCGTTCTCGAGCCAGGTCAGCCACACCCGGCCGTTTCCGTCGAACGCCAGCTGAAGATCCGATTCGAATGCAGTGTTCTGGGTGAGAGGCGCCGGCTGCGTCCAGGACTGGCCGGCGGGGTCGAAGCGCGCCGTCACGATCTCCATTTGCCGGAAGAAGGGAGCCATCTCCTCGAAGGTCCCCGGGACCTGATCGAAGTTGGGATCGCTGCTTCGAGTCCACGCAGCGACAGCTCCTCCCCGGCCGTCCTGGGCGGCCACCGGAACGAGTTCGGCGCGCGTGTCGTCGTTGATCAGAAGGGGTGCCGACCAGCCGCCCCCTCCGTTCCAGCTGAAAGCGATCTCCGTGGACTGGAGCACCGGGTCCGCCACGTCCTGATGTTCCCAGAGCAGAAGGCTTCCATTGCCCACGTTGGTCAGGCAAGGCGAGGCTCCCGGGAAAAGATTCTGCACCAGAGAGGTCAGGGCCGTATTGACCGGTGTGGCGACGCCCTCCTGCCTCGGGATGCTTGTGGGCTTGAATCGGCTGTAGGCCCCATAGCGCGCGTAGGGGATCTTGATGAGGTAGACCGGAATCCCATCCAGATCACCGATGGAGGCAAGGAGATACTCATCGCCCAGTCCGCAGTGGATCCCGCCTCCCCGCGTCCAGCGGCATCCCGCGTTGGCGGTCACCTGCTTGCGCCATGTGCCAAAGAGGTAGTTGATGCTGATCCTGGCCCCGGCCTGCAGCTTGACGACCATCTCTCGCAGCAGAGGCTCGGGCAAAGCGAGGTAGATCGTGCCGTCTCCCGCCAGCCAGACTCGGGCTGACAAGAGTCCCAGGGAGGCCTGCAGGGCTCCCAGCATCTGCAGGCCCAACTCCCCTTCCGCCTCCGTGAAAGCCAGATCCCCCGCGGCGTCCTGGGCAAACTGGGCGGCCAGGTTCAGCCGGGGAGATACCTGTCCCTGGAAGCGCACCACCTTGTTGAATTGCTTGAAGACCGGCTTTTTCGCCAGAGATTTGAGCCCCGGAATCAGCTCCAGGATACCGACATTGTTTGCCATCGTCCCGGACAGTCGGAGTTCGAGCTTCCCATCCAGCAGTTCCAGGCCGTCCCCGGCCGAGAGGAGGAGATTGCCCGCCCCGGAGGCTTCGCCTCGGACCCACCGGTTCATGGCCGCGAACCCGGTCTGCCCCCACAGGCGGAGATTCCCTTTGCCCGAGCTGGAGATCTGCCCATCGAGGGTGGCATAGGTCTCGGTCAGCCCGAACTCTCCGCCCAGAAGGGGCACCCAGTCGGGGATCCTGATCGGACAGTCGTACTCTCCCTGGGCCGGATCGCATCCCGCCGCCAGCGGCGTTCTGGGGAACTGAAGCCCGATCAGTGTCTTTACCTCGCCCTGACCGACCTGAAAATCGACGCCCCGTCCGCCCGTGGCGAACTCGAGCCATCGAGGCCAGGGGAAGACGTACATACTCTCGGTCCACGGTGAGCCCTGCACGCCGGCTGCGTTTTGAGGAGTCATGGTCACCCGCGTCGGAGAGAAGCCCGGGGAGAAGTCCCGGTCCATGTCGAAGAGGTGGGAGGCCCCCTGCCGGTCGCCGTCATGCCAGACCGGCGCGCCGCCGTTGATCGAGAAGCCGACCTTCCCCGGAGATCCCTTCCAATCCACGCCCACACCGAATTGATTGGTGAAATCAGCTCCCTGGAGGAAGAACCCGGGGTACTGACGATCGACCCGGGTGATCGCCGGCCCCGTCCCGCCGCCGACCCTCACGGTCTTCGTCGTCGTGTCCTTGCCGTATGGGTTTTCAACCTCGACATAGACCTGGTAGGGCCCGGGGCCCGGAAAGGCGTGGGTCGGAGAGGTGCTGTCCGAGTCGAAGGTTCCGTCCGACTCGAAATCCCATTTCACGGTTTGGGCCCGGCCGGGAATCAGTTCGAAATGGACGGTTTCTCCGGCGACCGGCGTCTGAGGATCCCACGTGAAATCAGCGATGGGCTCCTGCCCGGCCGTCTTGCCGGAGCCGGACAGGTCGACGTGCTGCACCCTGAGCGGGGCTGCCGAAGTGTAAAGGGAGAGAAAATGCGAGTAGGCCTCCACACTGGAGGGCGCAAAGACAAGGGTGACTTCGGCGGTCGAATGACCGGCCACGGTCATCGTCTGGGGTGAGGCCAGCGTGAATCCCGAGTCCTGGAAGACCAGCGAGTGCAGTTCGATAGGGATGTTGCCCAGGTTGCTGACCGTCAGGCCCCGAGTCTGCGTCCGTCCCACTTCGACAGAACCGAAATCCAGAGAGTAAGCGGATGGCTCGAAGCGCCCGTCGAGGGACACCGCCTCGAACGCCACGAACCAGTCCCGCGAATCGGTCTTGCCCTCCTGAGTGACGTCGACCCTGCAGGCCGCATAGTAGACCCCCGGCTGATCCGGCGTGAAGGCAGCCACATATTGCCCGCCGCCGGGGATCGTCACATAGTCCGCCAGTTGATCGAAATCCCAGGGTGACGACCGGCTGCGATCGAGCCGCACCTGCACCCGAGTGTTCCCGGGACTGCTTGAATTGTTCCAGACCCCGACTTCGAGCCGGACAGGGGTCCCCACGTCGACCGACTCACCGGTCACGTCCGAATCGTCGTTTTCGCGAACCACCCGGAACCCTCCCACGGCGGGCTGATTGCGCTGGAGGTTCACCACCTGGACCGCCTGCGTCAAGGTGGTGGTGGCTCGCGCCCAAAACATGGCCACTGTGTCAAAAGGGTCCGGCCTTTGGAAGTAGGCATCGAACCGATACGTCCCCGCGGCGATGTCGCTCCAGAGCGCCTGCCCGGCATCATTGGTAACACGGCTGTCGAGAAGGCCGGCCGAGCCGAACCGCTTCACGGTGGCCCCGCTGCGCGTCGAACCGTCGAGATCGCGCACGGTCACGGCCAGGTCGCAGGTGGAAGCGGACTCGAATGTGAACTGGAGTGGGAACGTGGCAGATTCGAGACTTCCCCAGCCCCGCCGCTCCAACCGGGGCGTTCCCGCTCCGGGGGTGAGACCCGGACTGGCCGAGTGGCCTGCGGGATCCCCCGTATGGCCGTCGATGGTCGACGGCAAGATTCCCTGGGCAAATAGAGGCACCGGAGCAGCGACGGACAAGAGCACGAAGACGCGAACGACGAACCGGAGCAGTGACATCGCGATTCCCTCCCTGGAAAGAGCTACTGCCTGAAGTCGACCGACCCGGCTGCGAAGTGCGAGCGGAGTTGACTCCCGAACTGCCGGGGTTCTTCGTGTCGCGAGCCAGAGATCCCCACGCTCCCGTTGCCACTTTCTGACTTGGGACACTCGCCGCAGGTATTACAGAATCGTCTCTATGCGCAATCGACAGACTTGTCAAGAATGAAAACTCTGCAACTGCGGCAGAAAGCCGGAGTGATTCGACCGGCTGCCAGCGCGGCCGCAGGGGTCGGACCGGAACGACTCAGCCTTCAACCCCGGTGCCGAACACCTCCGAGCCCCGGGTCGTCGATGGCTACGGTTCTTCTTCGACGGGTTTCCAGGGCGCCGGAAAGACGTGGATCCGTGCCGCGTAATCGTCCCAGATGGCCGCCAGTTCCTCGACCTTGTCCGGGTGCTGGGCGGAGACATCATGCAGTTCACTTCTGTCCGCCTCGATGTCGTAGAGTTCCCAGGGGCCCATCCGGTAGTTCCTCCAGGTGCCGTAGCCGCCGTTCAGGAGCTCACCCTTGGAAACCAGCTTCCATTTCCCCAGTCTCACCGCCCGGTTCATTTCGTGTTCCCAGCAGATCGCTTTGCCGCGCTCCAGGGGCTCGTCCCGGAAGAGCGGAACCAGACTGACCCCCTCCATGGGCTGGATCGAATGGCCGTCGAACTCGGTCGGGTAGGTGGCCCCGGTCAATTCGACAAGGGTCGGCATGATGTCGATCACGTGGCCGGTGAATGAAGAAAGACGATCTCTGCCCTCGAGACCGTTGGGATAGTGAATGATGAGAGGCGTGGAGATCCCGCCCTCGTGGACCCAGTGTTTGTATTCCCGGAAGGGCGTGTTCGAAGCGTTTGCCCAGACTTTGCCATAGGAAACGTAGGTCGACGCGTCGCCACCCCGGATTCCCACTCCCCGCATGACAGGCTTCCCGTCTCTCGTGACGTGCGGGATCATCTCCGTCTGGATCTCGTCCTCTCCCAGAGGCTCCAGGTTCGCGCCCTCCTCCGCCCACGGCCCGGTCTTGCCAAGGCTTCCGATCTCCTCCGCACACCCGCCGTTATCCTGCAGAAAGAGAACGACCGTGTTCTCGAAGATCTTCTGATCCTTTAGCGCTCCGACGATCCGGCCCACTCCCTGGTCCATTTCGTCGACCATCGCCGCATAGACTTCCATCCGGCCGGACTCGACCTCCGGGTTCTTCTCTTCCCCCCAAGGATGGACGTCCAGCGGCGACAGTTCCGCCTGCGGGGAGATCACGCCCAGCTCCTTCATGCGCTGGAACCGCTGCTCCCGGATCGCCTGCCAGCCGGCATCATAGACGCCCTTGTACTTCTCGATCGCTTCGGGCCGCGCCTGCATGGGCCAGTGCGCGGCCGTGTAGGCGACGTACATGAAGAACGGGGCCTTCGTGTCCCTCTCCGTCACGAATCGGACCGCTTCATCCGTGATGGCATCCGTATAGTAGAAGGGCGTTCCCGAATCGGACGGCTGACTGAACGGGCTGATCATGGTATTTCCGCGGCACAGCGTGGCCGGATCGAAGTAACTGCCCGCTCCCATGATCGTGCCGAAGAAGCGATCGAACCCGCGCTGCAGGGGCCAGTTGTGTTTCGGTCCATCGGCTGCTTCATTGCGGGCGACGTGCCATTTGCCGGCCATGAAGGTGGAATAGCCGGCGGATTTGGCGACCTGGGCCAGAGTGACGGAGTCGTCACTGAGATCCCCCTGATAGGCCTTGAGATCGGAATCGATGGCGGTCATCCAGCCCATGCCCGCCTGGTGTGGATACAGGCCCGTCATCAACGATGCCCGGGTCGGACAACAGCGGGCCGTGTTGTAGAACTGGGTGAGCCGCAGCCCATCCCGGGCCAGACCGTCGAGATTGGGGGTCTTGATCTCACCTCCGTAACAGCCGAGATCCGAAAACCCCATGTCGTCGCTCATGATGAGCACGATATTCGGTCGCACCGTGACCTGTGCGGCTTCTTTCGGCCCGCTGCAGCCGGTAAGCGCGAGTACCGCGAATAGAGAGAGGAGTCCCGTCGCACGTTTCATGATCTTCATCCAGTCCACTTTTCGTGAAAGGTTGCGCGAGTTCCGAGAGTCCGGGCTCCCACGCCTCGCCTACGGCTTCTCTTCGGTCCAGTAGTTGTGGTCGAGCTTCTTCTGCTGATAATCCCCGCCCGGAAGCGGCAGAGGATCGACGGCCCGAAGCATCCAAGTCACCATCGTCTTGAACAGGTCGATCTTCACGTCCGCGTTTCCGTCCCGGTCGTACAGGTCGACCAGCTCGAACGGGTCGTTTCCTATGTCATAGAGTTGCCCGTTCCCGTCCTGATCGACGATGAGTTTCCACTGACCCTTCCGGACCATGCGCATCAGGCCGGCCTGGGAATAGCGGTTGAGCTCGTCGAAAGTGACGGCGGGCCTCAATCCGTACTGGAAGTCGATCGGGTCGTCCCACGTATAGGCGGGGCCTCCGTACCCCTGCTCGACATAGATGCTCTCGAATTCCCGTTTCGGATAGGGCTGCCCGGTGATCATGGGCCAGAGGCTGCGTCCCTGCACCCCGGCTGGGATCTCGACCTGAATTGCGTCGCAAACGGTCGGGAAGACATCGACGATCGACACGAAGGCCGTCTGGGGATCGGACTTGGGCGGGACCTGGTAGCCGTAGACCTGGAACGGGATCCGCGTCAGCACCTCCGGTACGCCGGCCCCCTTCCTCATCAGGCCGTACTCTCCGGCGTAATCGCCGTGATCGGCGATGATGAAGACCAGGGTGTTCTCCGTGAGATGTTTGTCCTCCAGAAAGCGGATGAAGCGCGCGATCTGGTCATCGAGCAAACGGATCATTCCGTAGTAGTTGGCCCTCATTCTGGGGAGGATTGCTTCGTAGTTCGGGAATCCCTTTTCGCCCAGCTGCCGGGTAAATTGCCATATGAAGCCCTTCTCGGCCAGGATCTCCTTGCCTGCGTGAACCGGCGGAATGGTCTCCGGTGGGAACATCGAGAAATAGGGCTCGGGCACCTGATAGGGATTGTGAGGCTCCGAGAAGGACATCTCCAGAAAGAAGGGCGCGTCTCGGTTCAGACCCTCGATCCATTGCGTTGCGTCGCTGACGATCCGGTAAGGATGCTGATACTCGAGAGGGAAGGGTGTGGGATTCGGTTCAACCCGGTGACGAAGCCCGGCCAGCCACCGGTCGAATTCTTTCTCCCCCTGCCGTTGTTCGTCGGAAGCGTCTCCCTTTCCGCTGCCGGTCTCCCCGCTCAGGTAGTCCAGGTCGCCCCGCTTCAGATAGGTATGGTTCTTCCCGATGAGGGCGGTGGTGTAGCCGACGGAACGGAGCAAACGCACCATGTCCGTCGTCCCGAGTCGCAACTCCTGCGAATCCACCGTCGGGTTGGCCCGGGCGCCGTGGGCGCTGCAGAAGCGCCCGGTCAGAAGGCTGAGTCTGGCGGGCGCACACTCAGGCGTGGAGGTGTAGGCCCGATTGAACCAGACCCCCTGCCTGGCCAGCGCATCGCGAAACGGTGACGTGTCCAGGCCAAAGCCTTCGCGGCCCAGCGCGTGAGCCTGCTGCTGATCGGTCATGATGACGACGATGTTCGGTCTGGGCTGTCCGTAGATCGGAAGGGAAAGAACCAGCAGGCACAACAGCCCGAACTGCAAGAGCGTTCCGGTCTTCATACTGGGTGATCCTTGTGCAAATTGCCTGGCCTGGGTTTGGCTGAAGGCCCGGTCCGGCGATCCTCTCTCGGCCAGGTCGAGGCCTCCAGTCCCGGCGGAGCCGAGCAGCGAGGGACGGCGCCCCAGGGGAACCAGGGTGATCAACATCCGCCTCGTTTCACGTTTCCATCCTAGTCACTGGCCGGAGCCGGGGCAACAGGTATCAGGGAAACGCAGACCACATCCGCGGAATTTCGCGGGTCCCCCTGCAAGGATCGTGTTGTCCGACGGTCAACAGGCTGAGGCTAAACTACGGGACCGCCCATTTCGTCTAAACACACCAGAACGAATCTCGAATGAAGCCGGCCGAGAGTCGTCCTCGAACAGCTTTTCGGAACAACTTGATGACAGGGCGAGGCGGAATCGACTCAATCGGGCAGGCCCGCTCCGCCAGACCGGCGGACTGTGGCGACCCGACGTGAGAACGCGTGTGTGCCCTGACTTGAACGGTGGCTCTAATGAGATCACGCCTCCGTTTCGACTTCCGCCCGTCCCAAAGGGAGGACGAAATGGACTATCGGCACACTGCGTTCACCATCGTGGCAGGATTGACAGTCGCCTGGCTCGGCACGGGCTCCGGTCCGGCGATGCCGACACAGGATCAGGTGCTCACCGGGCGCGTCCTCGACGCGTCCGGCAGCGAACGAAGAATGGCCGTGCGGCTGCGCTGTCCGGGATTCCAGACCCAGACCTGGGCCACCGAGTCCGGCCTCTTCAGCATTCGGATACCGGGCTTGTCCGACCCGCGCCCCTGGCCGGCCTCTCCTTCCGTGGATCGAGAACCCGGGGCCGCCTCCTTCCGGGGTTCGCGGACCGCGGGTACTCTGGACTGCACGCTCCAGATCCTGACTTCACGGGTCTCGACCGCCCAGTTCGAGCTGGCGATTCCCCGCTCGCCGAGCCGAATCGACCTGGGGGAGCTGGAGGTGTCCAAACCGGCGGGGACGGCATCGGATCGTCGGGCTACCATCCACTGGAGCTCGCTGGCCGCGCCAGGCAACGCCCGCGCCGCCTTCGATGAGGCACGACGGGAGTTGAGCAGGGGGCAACCCGACCTCGCCCGTGCCGATCGCTTCCTCGAAGAGGCCCTTCGCCTGTCTCCAAAGATGGCGGAGGCCTGGAAGTTGCTGGGAATCGTCGAAGACCGAAGAGGACACAGCGATTCCGCGCGTTCCGCCTTCGAAACGGCCCTGAGGTTGGACTCCGCATCGTACGAATCCCATACCTTCCTGGCCGGGTTGGATATGCGAGAGCAGAAGTGGCGGGAAGCCCTGGAACACTGCAAGCGGGCTCTCGAGATCGAACCGAACTGGCTCCGAGCGTACTATCTCGAGGCCTTTGCGGCCTGCAACCTGGGGGATTTCGAGGCTGCGAAGGCTGCTTCCCGCCGAGTCCACGCCCGCACCGAAGAAACCCGCTATGCCGATATCGCTGTCGTCGACTCGCTCCTGCTTGCCGCGGAAGGCAAGACCACGGAAGCGGCCTCACTCCTGCGTCGCTTCATCGCGCGGCATCCGGCTTACAGAGACCGGTCTGCCCTCGAGCAACAGCTCAGGATCTGGGAAAAATGACGACCCGCAGGTGGCTGCCAGTCTCCAGACAGTCACTGAATCCTGCAGGGAAAACACCCGCCTTCGCCTGGCCGGGTCGGCGGGGTCCCGCTTGTTGCCGGCACGCGGACCGCGCTCAACCGGCTTGCGCCTCCGGCGAATCTCAGCTATACGTCGCTCATGTCCCACCAATCAACAACTAAAGCAACCCGACCCGCACGGAACCCGTTCCGCAATGCTCTCCTCAGATCCGCCTTTGCCGTCGGACTGGGCATCCTCTGTTTCGGAGTTCTCCGGTCCCAGCAGACCGGGCAAGTGCCGACAGAGAGTGCGCTGCAATCCGACCCGCAAGGATGGATCGACATCCTGCCGCCAGCCGACCTCCACGGATGGTCGCGCGTTCCCGTTCCGCCCGGAGGCGAGCTGGGCCGCGCCCAATGGCACGTGGACACGGATCGTCACCTGCTCGTCTGCGACGGGGACGGCGGACACGACATGCTGTTGTACGAGAAGCCTTTCGGGAATCTCATCTTCCACTTCGAGTTCCGCTACATCCCGGGCGAGGGCCTGAAAGGCTACAACAGCGGAGCCTACGTCCGGAACTCCGCGGACGGCGCCGTCTGGTACCAGGCACAGATGGGCGACGCGACGGGCGGTTACCTGTTCGGCGACACGCCCGGTCCCGACGGCAAGCTCCAGCGCTTCAGCCTGAGGAAAGAGGTCCAGGACGGTCGCGTGCGCCCCGCCGGTGAATGGAACACCATGGAGATCACCGCCCGGGGCAAGACCCTCACCCTGTGGGTCAATGGCGCGGTGACCTGCCGCTTCGACGGCTGCAACACTCCCACAGGCTTCGTCGGTGTCGAGGGCGAAGGCTTCCACGTGGAGTTCCGCAATCTCAAAGTCAAGGAGTTGCCCTGAAATAGGTGACACGCACGTAATTCGATCGTAAGTCACCGCGAACAAACACTTTCGGAGGCGGTCTGGTACCTATTTCCGGCATGACGGCGTGAAACCCCGTAGAGCGGCCGGAAAGCGGACCTAGGCTCCGGCTGCGGCTCCGGCAGCGAGCAGGCCCGCAATCGACATGGCCAGCACCAGGAAGAAGGCGATGATCAGGAGCACGGACCACCACCGTCGTCCCGGACGTTCCACCCAGAGATACAGAAGCGCCGAGAAGAGGAATGCCTGGGGCACGACTTCGATCCATCCCCGCATCTGGTCGAGCGGCGGAATCCGCGTGAACACCAACCCCTCGAAAGAGCCGGGAGCAGGTCCGAAGGTCGAGAGGATCCCCAGCGCCACCAACAGCCACCACATGATCAGCCAGCCCTGTCGCCGTCCGAACAGCACTTCCCTCAGCGGATAGAACGCCAGGGCGAAGACGATGCCCCGGATTGGCTGAAACAGCGGTCCGGCCGCGATCAGAGGATCATCGACCGAGCGCATCCAACACGCCATGTACGGCCTCGAAAAAGCTTCGCGATAGTCCAGCACGAAAAAGGCGAACACACCCATGAGAAAGTAGGTGACCGTGTGAGTAACGATCGACTTTCCCACGAGTTCACGAAGACCCGGGCGACGCAGTTCCATCTCCTCCCCCTTTCTCGAAACGTATCGCCTCCCGGCATCAGCATACCCGGCGCCTTTGCGGAATCAAGGGGTGCAGCACCTCGCCATGAAATCGGTGCCACGCAGGTATTGGCTCCGTAAGTAGCTACAAATAAAGAATTCTTGCCGAGTTCCACACCCCGTTCGACCGTCATCAAGACTTCCTCTCAAGGTGGTTGCCCGAATCTACGACGGAGACCGCCTCTGGCGCCGGCCATCCGAGAGAAACCGAACCTGCCCGCCGGACGACACAGTCCAACCGGCGCTTGACTCGGGGCATCCGCAATGATACCGATACGGGCAACCTGCCCATTGCGGGCCGTTTCCGAGTATTCGGCCGGGTGGGCCGAGATCACCGTGAGGAGGGTGACACCCTTGAAGATCGCTCAGATTGAACCGATGGCCATCGTCGAACCGGGCGGGCGAAGCTACATCTTGCTGAAGACCGCGACGGACGAGGGCCTGACAGGCTATGGAGAGGCCCCGGCGAACCATGATCCGCAGGAAGTCGTCGCGCGTCTCTCCCAGGAACTGACTCCGCTGCGCGGGCAGGATCCGGGGCGGGTGCTGCGGCTTGACCAGCTGTTACGTGAGGCGGGCGCATCCCACGCGGCCAGAGCGGCCTTCAACGTGTCGCTGCTGGACATCCTCGGAAAGTCGGTTCGAGCGCCTCTTTACGAGGTTCTCGGCGGGCCCACTCGGAACAAGGCCCGCGCAATGGCCGTGGTTGAAGGCGCGTCGACAGGTGCCCTGTCTGAGGCCGTGCGACGCGCCAAGCAAGTGGGGCACCGCGCGTTCTCCATTCCGCTTCACATGCCCTCGGGGCGCGAACGCGGTCGGGCCTTCTATACGGACATCCGTCAGATGATGGATTCACTGCGGGAGACGGCCGGTGAAGAGTGCGATTTCGTCCTCGACTGCGCCGGCCGCACGACGCCAGGAGAGGCGCTCTCGATCTGCGACCGGATGGAGGATTTCCATCTTCTCTGGCTGGATGAACCCTTCGGCGATCTGAACGCCGCGGCAGAGGCCGGCCTGTCCCGGCGGACCTCGACCCCTGTCGGCCTGGGCCGCACCTATACGGAGAATTCCCGATTTCAGGATCTGCTGCGAGAAGGGGCCGTCGACGTTTTGCGTCCCGATCTTTCGCTGAATGGGATCACCCGCATCAAACAGGCGGCGGCGCTGGCAGAGACGTACTACATCGACGTAGCCCCCTTTCACCGCGGAGGTCCAATTGGGACCCTCACCGGCATCCACATTGCTGCAGCGCTGGCGAATTCCTTCATCCAGGAAACTCCCTTCTCCCTGAACGAGGCCGACCGGCGAATGCGGCGGGACCTCGTCGGAGGCTGGGACGAAACCCCGGAGGAAGGATTCTTCAAGCTGCCGGAGGGACCCGGGCTGGGGGTGGAAGTGGATGATGCGGCGCTGGCCGAATACAGGACTCGCAGTGAGAGAGTCGGGGGCTGAAGCTTATGAATCGCAGAGAATTGCTGAAATCGACCTTGGGCGCGGCTGCGGCACCCGCTGTGGTCGCGGCTCCCTGGCGGAATTCGCTCGCCGGTTGTGCATGTGAGGCTGAGCCCTCCGCCGCTGCAGCCCTGCCGACTTCGGCACCGCGCCTGAAAGTCACCGGCCTGAAGGTCATCGGGGTGACAAGCGACGTTCTGATGCCGGATCGTCCCCACGTCTTCGTAAAGCTCGAAACCGACGCGGGCGTCATCGGCTGGGGAGAAGCCACACTCGAGGGCAAGGCGGGGGCGGCGATGCAGGCCGTCAGGGATCTGAGCTACGCCATCATCGGACAGGATCCGATGCGGGTGGAGCACCACTGGCAGTCCATGTACGTTCACGGCTTCTACCGCGCCGGGCCGGTCCTGGGCTCGGCCATCTCGGGCATCGATATGGCGCTGTGGGATATCCGGGGAAAGGTACTCGGCAAACCCGTCTACGCGCTGCTGGGCGGTCCCCTCGATGACCGCGGGGTCCGGGGCTACTACCATCTCATGTCGGGAGGAACCCGCAGCCTGCTGCCCCCCGACGCGCCTTATCGGGATCAGGTCGCCGAGGTGCGCCGGCGCGCCGAGAAATACGGCGTGACCGCCTTCAAGACCGGCATTCCGGGCTACTACGAGTGGCTCGACACGCACCAGCGGATCAAGGAAGCGATCGATCGGCTCTACGTCCTCCGTGAGGTGTTGGGGGACCAGATCGACATCGGCATCGATTTCCACGCCAAAACCGGACCAACGGTGGCAACGGTGATTTGCAGGGAGATCGAACCGCTCAATCTGATGTTCGTCGAGGAGCCGTGCCCTCCGGAAAACGTCCAGGCCATGAAGCGCATCTCGGACCGGACCACGGTACCCATCGCGACGGGCGAACGGCTGATCACCCACTACGGCTGCCGGGAACTGATCGAACAGAGGGTCGTCGACATTCTGCAGACCGACAGCGCCCACGTGGGAGGGATCAGCGCGCAGTGGAAAGTCGCTTCCATGGCTGAGGCCTCGGGAATCCGCATGGCACCGCATGCCTGTGAAGGGCCGATCGCCGGCATCGCTACTTTGCACGTCGATGCCGCGATGCCCAACTTCCTGGTGCAGGAGATCTGCAGCGGTGTGGAGCCAGGACCCAAGGAGAAGCTCTGGGAGGAGTTTTTGGGTTTCCCGGCAATGCGCATGGTGAACGGCTATTTTCCGCTGCCCACGAAACCGGGGCTGGGCATCGAAGTCGACGAGGACGTATTGGCCCGATATCCCTTCGGAGGAACGAAGCCGTTCGTCATCCTTCCCCTGCATGAGGACGGATCCATCGCTTCTCCCTGAAGGCGCCCATCAAGGTCTCGGACTGGCCCTTCCCTGGGGAGGTGCGATCCCTATTCAGGCGTGTCAGAGTTCTCTGACCGCGGTCAGCTTCTCCATGGCGATCCGCTTGACCTCGGAGAGGGCGACCTTCCCGGTTCCCAGAAGAGGAATCGCGTCGACGGCCACGAACCGATCGGCACGGGGGATGAACGGGTTGGGCAGCCCCATTTCTTTCAACTTCGCGAGAATCTCCGGAATCCGCCCGGCCGGGCAGGTCTGCAGAACGATCAGGCTCTCGCCCTTTCGAGAATCCTGCGCCGCTGTAACGGCAAAGACCAGCGAGTCGCCGCCGAAGGCCTCGTGCAGGGCTTCCTCCACCCGTCCGTGAGGCACCATCTCGCCGCCGATCTTTGAAAACCGCGACACCCGTTCGCTGATCCGAAGAAATCCATAGCCACATTCGGGGAGTGGATCCGCTATCCCAACGTCATGAGTATCCGAAGGAACCATAGACGGAAGGACTTTGTGGCCTCAGCCAGAGACAGGCTGACCGATTTCTTTCAGTCCAGGATAGAGAAAAGGCTCCTCGACTTCGGCCAGGAAGTCGTGCACCGCTTTGGCCACCCGATCCGGATGGACGATCGTGAGGTCATGTCCGGCGCCGCGGAGGATCTCTGTCTTCACCTGGGGCGCCACGCGGTTCAACCGGCGCACGGCCGCCTCGGCCGAGTAGATCTTCTCGTGCTCGCCTACCAGGAACAGGGCGGGCACGCGGAAGTTCCGCCACTCCTCGCCGGTGAGTGCCGCCGGCCAGGGTGGGCGAGGCAGAGCGAAGAGATACGCTCCTGCACGCACCTCCGCCAGGGCGCCCTCGAGACGTTCGCGGCAGGCGTCGTCTCCTCGAAACGCGTCCGCGAACACCCAGCGAAGGGTTCGGTCGAGTGCGCCTTCGTTTCCGCCCGGCCTCGGGACGCAGAGGAGCATCGCGCGGACGAAGAAACCGAGGGAGGTTCGGAGCACGGTTCCGCCAGGCGCAATCAGTACGACGCTCCGGACGCGCTCCGGACAGCGCAGGGCAAAGTGGGCGGCAATCGCACCGCCCTGCGAAACACCCACCAGACTGGGCGGCTCCCTCAAAGTCAGCGCCGTCAAGACTTCGTCCAGCCAGTCGTCGTAGTCGGCCTGCTTCGAAATCGGTCGGCTGTTGACGCTGAAGCCGGCATCGCCAATGGTGTCCAGAGCGTAGGTGCGATGATGAGCCGACAAAGCCGCAATCGTGTCGATCCACATCAGGGAACTGGCTCGCGCGCCGGCGAGCAATATGAGGGGGGGACCTGTCGCCGATCCGCTGATCCGAACGAAGGTCTGCCCGACGGGGGTGCTCAGCAGTCGCGTTTCAGATGGAACCGGCCATTGTCTGGCCCGCTCGCGGGCGTGGGCCTCAAACTCGGTCTTGGTTCGCTCGGACCGGAACGGATAGAAAGACTCTCTCTCCATGCTGCCCTCCCATCGGTCGACCGATTATCAGTGAGTTAGACCCCCCGGTTCGATCAGTTGTTCCCTGCGGGAGGCGGTTGCCGGGGCGCGGGTGCCCCCTCCTCGAAACAGCGGCGCCCTCCCGTGTCTTCGACCTGCGAGTGGCCTGTTTGCAGCTCGTCTCATCCATCGACGAGTTTTCATCTTGATGAACATTACCGATGTTCGGATGTGACTCAACGGGTCAGATTCCGTAGCCTGAAGATCAGAGAACTGCCGTTGAAGGTGCAGATCGGAAACCGAAATAGGTGCCAGACCGGCTCCGGAATCATGTATTCACGGGCACTTACGAGCGAATTACGTGCGTGTCACCTATTTCTAGAGCGAGAGTCCGGCGGAGCGGAAGATCTGGTCGATGTAGCGCATGTCGCGAAGGCCTTCTTCGCCCGGCGTCTTCGGCTCCAGCCCGTTCTGGACGCAGTGGGAGAAGTGCTCCGCCTCGGCCTGGAACTGGTAGGGATCACGGGCGGGGTTGGGTTCGTCCAGATGCGTGCCGTAGAACTGGCCGCGCAGGTGGAGCCCCTCGTAGACGAAAGCGGGCGCGGCTTCGAGCCATCCCTTCGATCCATGCACGCGAAACATCCCTTCCATCGCTCCACCGTAGGTCGTGTTGCACGCGGCCACGATGCCCGAGGGGAACTTCATGGTCCAGGAAACGTTCTCTTCCACCTCGTTAAAGCGGCCGTCGTGATCGATGACCGAAGCAAAGGCCTTGATCCCCTCCGGCTCCTCACCAGTAAGATAGCGGCAGGCATTCAGACAATAGATGCCCACATCCAGCAGCGGGCCGCCGCCGGCCATCTTCTTGTCGAGACGCCACTGGCCCGGGCCGATGTTGAAGCCGAAGGCGCTTTCAATCGCCTGCACCTGACCCAACGCTCCGTCCCGGATGAGCCCGACGGCCTTGAGGTTGGTCGGCTCGTACTGGCAGCGATAGGCGATCATCAGTTTCACGTTGGCCTTCTTGCAGGCCGAGATCATCGCCTCGGCATCGGCGACACTCGTGCTCATCGGCTTTTCGCACAGGACGTGCTTGCCGGCCTTTGCCGAGCGAATGGTGTACTCGGCATGCATGGAGTTGGGCAAAGCCACGTAGACGGCATCGACATTCGCGTTCCCCGCGATGCGGTCGAAGTCCTCATAGCTGTAGATGGCGTCTTCCGGGACACCCTGCTCGGCGGCGATTCGCAGGGCCTTATCGCGATGGCCACTGACCAGCGCCACGACGCGCGAGTTAGAGCTGTTCCGCACTCCCGCCATGAAGTGTTCGGCGATGCGACCCAGGCCGATGATGGCATAGCCGGTCTTGTTCCCACCGGTCTGTGCCACGAGGGAGCGGGTGAATGGGGCGGCCAAGCCGAGGGCGCCCAGCTTGGCGAAGTCTCTTCGAGTCAAATTCATGAAAACGGACCCTCCCTTTCGATGGACGCGTTGGAACGCTCAGGCGGTTTGGGGTCTCGCCAGTCTGGCAGACCCAGGGTTTCAGGCGAGCGGACGCGCCGTTGCCCCCATCATACCGGAACCGGCGGCTCTTTCCGCGCACACTGTGGGGGTCGTGTTTTCGATCAGCGCCTCGGAGTCTCCGGCTGAACGGGAATTGGATTCTATAGTACAAGGATGATTCCACGCAGGGCGGGCGCACTGGCTGAGAACCGGCGGGCGTCCAGCCCGGCCGTGGGTCGGAAGGAGCCGAGAGGGCTTCGTCATCGAGCAGGTCCCGGGCATCACTGCGGCAGCGGGCTTGCACTTCGACGCTTACGGGTTGCGAACCAGCGACGGCTCACCTCCTCGCGAACAGGTTGATGCGGCGGAAAGTCTCGAAGCACCGACCGTCGTCCTGGCGGGTCGTATTAATCATGTCCTCGACCACGTGGTCCCTGAAGCGAGCGCGGTCAGATTCCGGGAGGAAGGACAGGAACGGCACCAGGCTCGGCTGATCGATCCATGCAGTGAGAGCTTCTGTACTCGGAAAGAAGCGATCCGCGTTTTCTCCCCACACCCTGATTTCCGTGAGTTCGCTCGCTTCCGCCAGACGAGAGTATTCGTCGAGCGAAGGCATGTACCAGGGCCAGGAAAAATCGGCAAACGCCGCCTTGAACGTATCCGACTGCATGGCCTTGCGAACGACTTTGAAGAAGTGCGCGCAGTTCCCTTCACCGGCAAAGTTGAAGCGGAGGATCCCCTCATTCCTGAGTGCCGCCCGAACGTTCTTCAGAAGGCGCCGGTGGTCCTTCACCCAATGCAGGGTGGCGTTCGAATAGACGACATCGAACTCTTCGACGAACTCCAGGGCGTTGATGTCCATCAGGATGAACCGCAGGTTGTGCGTTTCTTTGGGCCTGGCGACCTCGATCATCCCACGGGATGCATCGATCCCGACGACCCGGCCGCCGGGAACGAGCTCGGCCATCCTCGCCGTGTTGGTTCCGTCACCACAGCCGAGGTCCAGGATGTGTTCGTCGCCTTTCAGTGACAGCTCGGAGATGAGTCTGGCGCCCCACTCCCTTTGGTGGGCCGATGCTTTCTCGTATTTCTTTCCGTCGAATTCGTGGGCCATGACCTCTTCCCGATTTACCCGAGTGTCAGCAATTTTAGACCGGCGTGGGCCGCGAAGTGACGGAAATCGGAGTCACGCGTGATGAGCGGCACCCCATAGTCGAGACAGGATTGAGCAATCAGCGTATCGGCCAGCCGAGCCCTGAGGCGCTTCGAAAGAACTCTTCGGCGGGTCGCCGCCGCCCGTTCCCAAAAGCCCGAATCGGCCTCCAAAACCGGGATTTCCCGGACCAGCTGTGCGACCGACTGTTCCAGCCCGGGGAGACTCAGGGCTTCGGTCAGTACCACCGGCGGAAGAAAGGCCTGCTGCAGCCGGAAGGCGTCGTCGACCCATTCGACATCGGCCCCCTCGTCTCCCTTGAGATAGGCGATCAATGAACTGGTGTCGATGGCGATCATTGCCGGTCCTCGCGGAGCTCGTCCATGTCGACATTCAGCGTGACCTTGCCCCGGAGTTCGCGCAGACGCTGGAATGTCTGCCCGGCTGCCACCAGCTTGAGGCCTTGCCGCACTGTCGCGGAGATGCCTTGGCCGGTCTGCTTTCTGGCTTTACGCAGCAATTCCTCAGGCACATGGACGGTGATCTTCTTGTCGGTCTCCATATCTCGACAATGCCATAAGCGATGCTGTAATTCAATATGGCGTTTCAGACTCTTCGACTCACTTCTGAAAGCCCGGCGTGTCACCGATCTCGGGCGGACTGTCGCTCGAGGAGCATCTGGACTCGACTGCGGTTGTACCTTTGCAGGAAGATCGGATAGAGGTTGATGATGACGTTGAAGACGCCCAGCCAGAGGAAGAAGCGCGAATCCCGCAGAAGTCCGAAAAGGGCCGCCAGTACCAGATTGACCAGAAATCCCAGGACATGGACCTCTTCTGCGTTCCTCATCTGAGCGTCGAGCCTCTGAAGTTCCAACCGCGAACGACTTCCAAGCTGAATCCGCCGTGTTGTGGCGGGAACGGGGTATCGCTCGATGATGCGCTTGAAGTATCTCACTCCAAGTCCCGGATAGAGCGCAGTCGAGGATTCAAGCCGACGAAGCCGGAAGTATCCCGGTCCCAGGTGCCGGCCGGAGATGTGAAGGAGCAGCAGCAGAAACAGGATCGTCACGCCGGTCAGGCCGAGAGAATCGACGACGACCCCCAACAGATGTCGATTCGACTCATTGTGGAGGTAGAGAAGGATCAGGAAGCCGTACCCCAGAAAAGCAGATGCGCCCAGGAGGACTCTGAGGACGATTCTATCGTTCACGGCCCCTCCATCGTATTCATGTGGCCTGGCAACGGCAACGTCGAGACTTGCGGAGCCGGGCAGGATAGAATCGGGGCGGATGCGGGGCGGGGCAGCAATACGGGGAGTCGCTCGGGCAGCTGCAGGGGAGACCGGTCAGCTCGTCTGAGGGAGACCGCCACAGAAACCCAACGCCAGGCAATGGAGATCCCGACAAACAGCACTCCGATCCTCGAGATGTGGGGGATGTGCAAGCGCTTTCCCGGCGTCGATGCGTTGCGCGGTGTCGATCTGGATCTGTACGCCGGGGAGTGTTTGGCCCTCTGCGGGGAGAACGGCGCCGGCAAGAGCACCCTGATCAAGCTTCTCGGGGGTGCCTTCACCGCCGATGCCGGAGTGATCCGTCTCTTCGGCTCGCCCGTCGAGATTCGATCCCCGGCCGCCGCCCAGCGGATGGGCATCTCCATCATCTACCAGGAATTCAATCTCATCCCGGAGCTGACGGCGAGGGAGAACATCTTCCTGGGGCGAGAGGAAGGCCGTCTCGGATTTCCGAATCGCCAAAGGGAGTCGACCCAGGCCCGGGTGCTCTTCGACCGAATCGGGCTGACCATCGATCCTGAGAGTCGCTGTTCCGAGCTGAACGTCGCCGAGCAACAGGCCGTCGAGATCGCCAAGGCGCTGAGCTGGGAGGCACGGGTCCTCGTCATGGACGAACCTTCAGCCACGCTGACCGAGCCCGAAACCCGGCGCCTTTTCCAGATCATCAGCGAACTCAAGTCGCAGGGCATCGGTGTGATCTACATCAGCCACCGTCTGGAAGAGATTTTCGAAGTGGCGGAGCGGGTCATGGTCCTTCGGGACGGACATCGTGTGGCGCTGCGGCCCACCACCGACGTGAGCCGCGAGGAGTTGATCCGCCTCATGGTGGGAAGGTCACTCGAAAGCGAGTTTCCCCGCCGCAACTTTCGTCCGGGGGTAGAGGTCCTGCGTGTCGAGCGTCTGAGGCGGGGACGTTGGGTCCGGGACGTTACGTTCAGCGTCCGCGAAAGCGAGGTGTTGGGACTGGCCGGACTTGTCGGGGCGGGCAGGACTGACACGGTCCGGCTCATTTTCGGAGCGGATCGCCGCGAAGGCGGATCCATCCGGATCGACGGGAGCGTCCGGCGCATCGAGAGCCCCCGCGATGCCATTCGCAACGGTATCTGCCTGCTAACCGAGGACCGCAAGTCCCAGGGGCTGGTGCTCGAACATTCGGCTCGCGAGAACTTCGGACTCCCCAACCTCGATCGCTTCTCCTCTCGTCTATTCATCGACGGCGACCGTGAGAAGCAGTCCTTTGCCCAGTTCGCCGGAACCCTCAGAATCCAGCTCCACAGTGCCGAACAGCCGGTCGGCACCCTGTCCGGGGGGAACCAGCAGAAGGTCGTCCTGGCAAAATGGCTGGCCCGCGATTCCCGCGTCGTCATTTTCGACGAGCCGACGCGGGGGATCGACGTCGCGGCGAAGTACGAGATCTATCAGCTGATCAACGAATTGGCCTCGCAGGGCAAAGCCATCATCATGATCAGCAGCGAGCTGCCCGAGATCCTCGGGATGAGCGACCGCATCATCGTCATGCACCAGGGAGAGGTCAGGGCCGAGTTTACGGACGTGGGAGAAGCCAATCAGGAACAGATCCTGTCCGCCATGGTGGTGGATTGAAGGTGGAGGCGGCACTGAGCCAGACTCCATGGTTCCGAATGATCGTCCGTTTGGAGTCGCCAGGAAACCATGCCTGACACCAGAGATCTGATGAGGAAGTTCCTGAGTGACTACGGAATGCTGGCCGTCCTGCTGCTTCTGTGCCTCTTTTTCAGCCTCCTGACGCTCAAGCCGCAGCAACCTCAGGGAGAGGCTGCCGCGGAGCAGCTCTCAGAGGGAGTCCAGGAGAAGGCCTCGGCGGGAGAACTGGTACTCGTCGTGGCAGGCTCGCAGCAGGCATCCCAGGAGACGGCTCAAATGGTCTCCAGAATGCTGCGGGAGCGGTCATTCAGCCGGGTGAGGGAGATCGTGGGAACGCCCCGTGACCTGCGCGTCGTCCTGGATCAACTGCGTGAGCGGGGAGAAGGGCCGGCGGCCATCGCCATCACCTCGGACGCGGTGGAATGGCGGGTCTGGGAGATCCTGCCGGAAGCCTATCCGCAATTCGGTCAGGTGGCGCTGATCACTCCTACCGTTTACTACTGGCCCGACTTTCTCAAGCTCTCCAATCTGCTCGCGGTCGTCGATCGGATCGTAGTCATTGCCATCATCGCCATCGGCATGACCATGGTCATCGTGACGGCGGGAATCGATCTCTCCGTTGGCAGTCTGATCGCCCTGTCGGGCGTCATCGGCACGCTGGTCATGAAGCAGTTGGGAGGCCTGGACGCGCCGGCGTGGACGGTGGCGGTGGGATTTCTGGTGGGCATCGTGAGCTGCGGGCTTCTGGGAGCGTTCGGTGGGTTCCTGGTCGCACGTTTCAAGGTCGCTCCCTTCATTACGACTCTGGCACTGATGATGGTTGCCCGAGGACTGGCGTTCTCCATCACGGGAGGCTTCTCGGTGTACCAGGTGCCGGAAGCTCTCCCCTGGCTGGGACAGGGCCGGAGCCTGGGCATTCCAAATACTGTGATCCTGCTCGTGGTGCTCTATGTCGTTGCGCACGTCTTCATGTCGCGCACCATACTGGGCCGCTACATTTATGCTGTGGGCGGAAACGTCGAAGCGGCGCGGCTCTCCGGGGTTCCGGTGGCAGCAGTGATCGTTCTCGTCTACGTCGTCAGCGCGGTCGCAGCCGGCGTGGGCGGCTGCATCCAGGCGTCGCAGCTCAACGCCGGCACGCCCAATGCCGGGCTGATGTACGAGCTGTACGTCATCGCAGCGGTCGTCGTCGGAGGGACCAGCCTGTCGGGAGGTTCCGGGACGATCTTCGGCACCCTGATCGGGGCGTTCATCATCTCGGTCGTGCAGAATGGTATGAACCTGCTGGGCATCGAGAGCTATACCCAGAATGTCGTGCTGGGTCTGGTCATTCTCGCCGCGGTTCTGCTGGATAAACTACGGGGCGGCGCGCCGCTGGCGTTCCTGACCGGAAGGGGTCCGGCTCGGTGAAGTCACTTCCGCAGAGAGGGAAAAAGGAGTCTTCGATGGTTCGACTCAGGATGAGAAAGGGTCTGGCATGTTGGTTTCTGGCCGGGGCGTGTGCGGTGATGTTCGCGGGGTGCGGCGGCAGCGGCGAGAAAACGGCCATTCGAGGCCGGATCGGCATGACCTGCATGGATCTGACCAACCCGTACTTCAAGCTCATTGCCAACGTCATGCAGGAGGAGGCGAGCAAGCAGGGATACGAAGTCGTCGCCCTCGACGGGAACAACGACGCGGCCAAACAGAACAACCAGATGTCGGACTTCGTCGCCCAGAAGTACTCGGCCATCTTCCTGAACCCGGCGGACTCGAGAGCCGCTGCCGAGGGCGTCAAGAAGGCGCATGCCGCCGGGATCCCCGTCTTTACCTTCGACGTCCAACTGGCCGACGAGGATGCCAAAGCCCTGGTGGTCTCACATATTGGAAGTGACAACTACCAGGGAGGACAACTGGCCGGCGAGAGCATGATGGAGGTCACCGGCGACCACGGCAAGATCGCCATCCTTTCCTACCCCGAGATCATGTCGTGCATCCTTCGGGTTCAGGGCTTCCGAGACTACCTCCGGGAGCACGACAGCCAACTGGAAATCGTCACGGAGCTGTCCGGCAAGGGGAACCGCGACGACGGTTACGCAACCACCACCGACATTCTGCAGGCCCATCCCGATATCGTAGCGATCTTCGGTGTGAACGACCCGTCGGCGCTCGGGGCCTACGCGGCCGTCGTGAAGGCGGGCCGGCAAAGCGACATCACCGTGATCGGCTTCGACGCTTCTCCCGCCGGCAAACAGGCCGTTTTCGAGAAGAAGCTGTACGATTCGCCGCAGCAGTTCCCCAGGAAGATGGCCGTCGGCACGGTCGACGCCTTCATCAAGTATCTGGAGGGTGAAGAGCTCCCGAAGACCACGTTCATCCCCTGTGCCCACTACCGCTACGCGGACTCCGTCAACGACGCGTCCCGGGTCAACGAGCAGTGGTAATTGTTCGACTCTACCGATCGCCCCTCGCGGCCAGCAGGAAGAAGCGGAAATAGCGTTCCCAGGATTCCGCGCTCGACCGGTAGGTGTTGTCGAAGACGAAGAAATCGGCAAGGGCCTCACGCACCCGCAGCAATTCGCGCAGGCGCCCTCGATTGCCGGGATCCGCGATCGTCAGGTCGAGCAGGTCGAGAGCCCGCTCGAAGGCTCGCATGCCAAGGTCCGGTTTGCCCTTTGCCCGCCAATTGATCGCCCGTCCGACTTCGCTTCCCACGTTTGCCATCTGTTCGACGAAGGACAGTCCCTGCCAACGGCCGGCAGCAAGCTGACGATGTTGAGGAGCGGTCACGGGAACACCAGCCGATCGACGATCGCCAGGATTCGTTCCCGGATCGAGGCATCTTCCACTCCCCGGCTGCGGTTGTCCTGGGACGGGCGAAGATTGATCATGGAGTCAAACTCGACGAACTGATCCTCGGAAAGATCCGGGTAGAGATTGATCCCCCAGAGATCCGCCTGGTTCGAGCCTCGCTCGAGTAACAGGGCCTCCTGGTCGGCGTGCAGTTCCGCGTCGACCACCATGATCTCCTGACGGATGTCCACGACCGCTTTGACCAGGTCTCCGAACATGGATTCGGCCATCCCCTTCAGCTCGCCTTTCGTGATCCCGTGATCCGAGTCCACCAAACGCATGATCGGGATTGTAACGTACGGATCAGTACACTCGTACACTTCGTCCGTCTGCAGCCCGTTCGGACTGGCGTGTGGGTTCCGGAACGTGACCGGAACCGAGGTCAGTTCGCGTCCACGAGGGATGCTGCCTCCAGGGCATCGGGACATCAGCGGAGGAAGATCGATGGCCCGGGTCACTTCCAAATACCAGGTTGCCGTGCCCCAGAGGATCGCAGTCGAGTGCCACATTCATCCGGGAGATGATATCGACTGGGTGGCGCCACTGGGGCGGGATTCCGGGAGGAGAGCGAGGTGAAGCGGCAGGCTGAGCCGTTCTCCCGTCAGGCCTGGCGGCGAAGGCCGACGGCCACCAGGAGCCAGACGACCGAGACCAGGGCGAAAGCGATGACGAGAGGCGCCGGTGACTCCCTGAGGGCGCCCAGCAGAAGCCGGGATGCGTCGCCCGCGGGTCCATCCGCGGCCTGATCGAGAAGGCGAATGTAGACCGACAGTCCGTTCGCAATCCCGAGCAGGAAGGCGGCAAACGCCGAAAAGATCGTGGCGGCGCTGAGAGGCCGGAGAATGGCCAACCTCCTCTCGCTCGGTCGATAGGCGAAGAGGACGGCCGTGACGAGGGTGACAACCCCAATGATCAGAGCGAAGAAGAAAAATGGTCCGGGCATGTTGACCTCCATTAAAATGTCGTTCATCGAGGTAAACGCGGGCCGATCTCCATCGTGACAACTTGTCACGCGGGCATGTGTCCTGCGTTGTAAAGGTTGTGGATCGAGAAACCGAGCTTCAGCTGATCGCCGGTCTCAAGACCTGTGACCCGGCTGCATTCGAGGCGGTATACGAGGAGTTCCGCCCGCGCCTCTTCAGTTTTCTGGTCCGTTTGAGCCGGAGGCGCGATGTCGCGGAGGATCTCCTGGAAGAAACCTGGCTGCGCCTCGCCCGTTACAGCCGGGACCTGGCCGACGACAGCTGCCTGTCGGCCTGGCTCTTCACCGTCGCCCGCCATCTCTACGCAAGTTGGTGCCGACGGCTGGCCGTGGACGACGAGCGGCTCAGCGACCTGACGCCCACGTTGGCCGCTGGCCGCACCCGGCGAGACCCCCTTCGAGGCCGCCGCCCGAAGCGAAAGCGAGCGACGGCTCGAGATCGCTCTGGCTCGTCTTCCCCTGCGCTACAGAGAAACGCTGCTGCTGGTGGCCGTCGAGGGAATGACGCCCGCGGAGGCGGCCGCCTCCCTGGGGCTCTCATCGGAGACGCTGCGGAAACGCCTGCAGCGGGCGCGGGAGAAGCTGGCCTTCGAGATGGAAACCCTGGCCTCCGAGGCGAGGGAGAAAGTCAAACGAGCTGGATGATGGAACACCGAGATCTGCGAATAGTCATCAATGCGCCTTCCCTGGATCTGACGGTGCACGATCTGGGCCGGAACCGACGGGAAGAGATCCGGGCGCGCTGCCTGGACGAACTCCGGGCGCAAAAGGAGGCCCGGGGACTCGGCTCGGCCCTTCGGCCCATCTGGAACGCAGGATTGATGCCCACAGCACTGGGGCTGGGAGCCCTCTACCTGGCCGGTGTCTTCTGGAATGCGCTGGCCTTGTTTCGCTGAACCGGCTTCCTGTCGCCTCACAATCGATAGTCGTCGAGGCTGCCGAGATCGAGGGATTCCGGCAGGACTCCGATCGTGAAGATCATGAAGGTCAGTGCCTTCGTACCCGGCTCCACGTGACCCCCGACGACGCTGTTCTCGTCGGCAAGCGTCATGTGAGCGTGGATCCTCCCCCCCAGGATGTATCCCTGGACGGAGGTCAGGTCCATGGGTACTGAGGCTTGCGGATCTTCCTCAGCGGGTGGAAGATTCTTGTCGCTCACGACGTGATAGTGATAGTCCGTCACGGATCCGATGCCCGAGAGGATCACCCCGTTGCGGATGTGACGTTCTTCGATCGCCACCTTCAAGCCCTCCAGCAGATCCGTGCCCGCTCGAAGCCGGACGAGCTCGATCCGCTCGAAGTCCGACGACAGAGTCCGGACTGGCGGGGCTGATTCCTGCGCGTAGACGATGAGCCCCAAGAGTGACCCGAGAAACACGGGCAGCAGTTTCGGCATGATGTCTTCTCCCCTCGAGGAAGTTCGACCCATCTGGGAAACAGGCCAATCAAGAGCTTCACTATAGGCGATTTCGGAGAGGGCTGTCTGGTCAGCAGTCGGCTGGCCAAGAAGCCCCCGGCGGGTCGTTCTGCCTTTGTGGAGGTCTCGGACACGGACGCGGACACCTTCGTCGCCGAACAACCGTACTGAAGCTTCGCCGATGCCGCTGGCTCCTCCGGTGATTACTGCGACCTTGCCTATAAGTCTTCCCACTGTCAACCTCCTTCAAGGTGCTCGATGGGGCTTGGTGAACCCATCCGTTGCTCTTCCCTCAGTCCAGAAGCGTCAACTTACCGGAAGGGTGGGCCGTGTCCACCCGCCGGTCGGTGGGCCGGGTCCTCGGTGTGTGGCCTGCGCCTCCCCCCACTCCGAGCCGCCCCCCTTTACAGGGATGCATCCCACGCCTAGACTGCCTGTGCCGAATGATCGACACACGCTATTTGGTTTCCGCAATCCTCGGCGCCCTCCACCGACGTAAGTTTGAGGCGGTGAGGACGTTCTCTCTGTTTCTGGGATACAGTAGGAGCGGCCACAGCCTGATCGGTTCTCTTCTTGATGCCCACAAGAATATCGTCGTGTCCCACGAGCTCAATGTGCTTGATCTGGTTCTGAAGGGTTATTCACTGGATCAGATCAACTATCTGATTCTCAGAAACTCACGGGTTCATGCCGCCAAGGGGCGACGTTGGAGTGGTTATAGCTATGTAGTCAAGGGTCAGTGGCAGGGTTCTTTCGAGGAGGTTCATGTTCTTGGCGACAAGAAGGGGGGAGCGTCCTCCACCCTCCTCCACCAGCATCCCGACCTTCTCTCCAGGCTCGCTCAACTGTCCCCGGTGCCGGTGAACCTGATCCACGTAATTCGGAATCCCTTCGATATCATCGCCACCCGGTATCGACGGTTTCAGGATCGCAAAAGGCAGCATGGAGCGACGATCTGCGAGATAACCGAGAACCTCTATACTCAGGTGCAGGTCATGGGTCGGATCAAGACACAGGCCGCATTTCCCTGCCACGACGTGTACTACGAGGATTTGTTCAAGGATCCCGCCGCAGTGATCGAAGGCTTGTTGGACCATCTTGGCGTTGAAGTCTATGCCGGGTATGTGGAAGCCTGCACTGATATCCTCTATGAGACCCCGCACCGGAGCAGACTGGAAATCCCCTGGACGGATCAGGAACTCGACCGTGTGAACTGGATTATTTCAGCGATCCCTTTTTTGAGTCATTACACCTTCTAGCGCGAGAAGGATGCTGTCTACCGGGAGAAGGTCGAAGTACCGTCCTGGAATACGCCGATCACGATGATCGGAGAGGGCAGGGACAACTGGGACAGCCAACCCTCGGAACCCAGGCTGTGCGACATCTCGACAGGAAGCCCGAAGATCGGTCGCCGGCGCGGGACGCCAGCTCGACGATGTGGGAGCAGCGAAGAGAACAGTCGAGCCCTTCCCCTGCCAGGCAGCGGTTCCCCGCTGAGCCCCCCTCTCGCAGCGGAGCAGATCCTGTCGACCTTGGCTCACCTGTAAAAAAGTCTTGTGCGCGAGTTACAATAATGGTTTAATTACACAACTCTTATTTACTTTCCAGTCATTGCTTCATAGTTGAGAGGGGGAGAAATGAACCGACTACGGTCCGTGTTCGTGCTGCTGGTAGTTTGTCTGGCCATGCCGATCCTGGCGACCGCTCAGGATCAGCAGACCGTCTATACCTACGTCGCTGAGTGGCAGGTCGACAGGGCACACTGGTCCGATTTCGCTCAAATGGTCGAAAAGCGGGATAAGCCGGTGCTCGACCGATTGATGGACGATGGAACGATCATCGAGTACGGATTCGATGAGACGGTGGTCCACAGCGAGGACGGCTACACTCACAGCATGTGGTGGGTGTCCCCGAAAGTGGGAAACCTCGAGAAGGTCCTGACTGCCTTCGAAGAGTCCGCAAATACATCGGACATGAGCTATGCCGACGAGATGAAAGCCATCGCAGCCTCGGTGAAACGCCACCAGGACGCGATTCTGTCTTCGATCGACTACAACACCAAGGCGGGCTCCCACCCGGGATCCTACTTCCTGTTGACGGCACTGACGGTCAAGGAGGGACAGAATGCTCGATTCAATGAGGTCTACAAGAGCTTCTTCGTTCCACTCTACCGGGAGTTGATGGACCAGGGCCAGGTCCTCGGATATGGAATGGATCAGGAGTGGATTCACCAGGCACCGGTGAACACTCGCTATGTCTGGGTCGTCGTCTCCGGTCCCGACGCAATCACGGCGATGGAGGATGCCTTCAATGCCAAGATGGAGGGGATGGACTCAACCTCCCGAGCCGGCATCCGGGCCATTTTTGACCAAATCACCGAGCCGAACCACCGCGATTCCATGACGCGGCTGATTTACTCGCAAATGAAGTGAATTCGGCGGGCGCAGACGGTCTCCGCCCATTTACCCGGGACTGATCTGCGTCCGCTTCCTCATCAATACCGCCAGCTCGTCGTGTCGGCTCCTTCCGGGGCCGTTTTCAGGATGTGATCGATCATCTCGGGAAACATCCGGACGTACAGATCCAGACTTCCTTCCGCGGCGGAACCTTCCGCATTTCCGGTCCAGCAATGGGGCATCCGCTCGCGAAAAGCGATGGTCCCTTCAAAAGCCGGATCCTTGGCGCTCTTGAGGAAGTCCTCCAGCAGATGCGCCGCATTGTTGAGGTAGAACGTGTCCATGTCCCCCATATAGATGTGCATCTTCCCCGCAAGCTTCGGTCCGAGGGTGCCCCAGTCTTCGCGCAGAATCCTGCCGATATCGTACTTCTTCCAGTGCTCGGCGGTGTCCGGATCGATGTCCCCCGTTGCGGGATCCCAGAGCGGACGCGGATAGCCCTCGTCATCGGTGGGCCCGAAGACGGCCTGAAAGATGCCCATCTGCTCTCCCGTGCGACCGTGCGAGCCGAGGACCCGCTCGAGCCGGTTGTAGCTCTCGTAGGTGGTCAGAACGACCCCGGTCGTCGTCCGGGCCAGCGGCAGATCGATCTTCTTCCAGGGAGAGGGCAGATAATAGGCGTTCTTCGACTCATACACATTGAAGGTCTGAAACCATCGGAAGTCGACCGGGTCGGGACAATAGGCCCAGCACCCATTGTAGTCGTCCGGATAGAAGACCTGGACAGCCAGAGAGATCCAGCCGCCGGTCGAGCCGCCGTGCATGACCCGGGCCCAGGGTTCCCCGATGCAGTGGTACTTCTTCTCGATGAATGGAATCAGATCGTAGGTAATGGCATCGCCGTAGGGCCCGTTGTTGGCCGAGTTCACGGCGTAGGAATCATCGTAGTAAGGAGTCGGATGCTGGATCCAGATGACGACCGCCCGCGGATAGTTCGCCGAGGTCCACTGGCGGTACCATTCATACCCTGCTTCGGCATAGCGTCGCGCGTTTCCGGTCATGTCGTCCGACGGAGGGCGCTCGCGGAAGTTGAAGGGGCCCGAGGGAAAGTGCCCATGGTGGATCACGAGCGGATAACGGGCTTCGGGGTGTTCACTCCAGCCGTCGGGCAACAGGACGATCACGCCCATCTCCATCCTGCGCCCCCAGAACCGTGACAGGCGGGGGCTCTCGAAGCGATCGTACTTGACGTATTCGGTTTCCTCGACAGGAGGGCGATCGGGCATGATCTGGTCCATCAGGATTTCGATCCTCTGGCCGCTCTCACCCGAGATCTCGATATCCACCGGCACAGAGTAGAGGTTTCCGGGGGACCGATTCCATTGCTGGCCCTCCCAGTGGTCCATGGGCAGCTTCAGGACATGGCCGTCGGCGCGATGGAAGGTCTCGTAGATATGCAGTACAGCCTGCGCCCGATATTTCCCTGGAGGAATGTCGGCAACACTGTCGATGGGATAACCTAAAACGTCGGCGTCGATGGCCACCTTCTGCCCAGGTTTCAAAGCCTCCACGTCGACCCCGAAGATCAACTGCGAACCGGGAAAAGGACTGATCTGAAAGCGGGGCTCGCCCCTCAGGACGTTTGAGATGGCCAACAGGACGCGCCCGTCCAGAGGTTTCGCCGAAACGTCGCCCGAAAATGCGATCTCGATCCTCGGACCCGGCGATTCAGCCTGAAGAGCCGGACCGCAGGAGAGAATCAACAGGATGCCAAGGACTCTGAGACTCCAATTTGTCATGGACCGATCCTTTCGGTTGAGATTTTCAGGTCTTTCGTCGCCAGATGCCAGGGGGAACGGTGAGATGGAGCTGGAGAATCCCCCAAAAGGGCCGATTTGATCAGCCGGTCAGGGTTCCCCCAAAGACCATGCTGGGCATGGCTCCAGCCTCTGGACTCCGGACCCGGACTTCTCCGATCCTGCCGATATTGTCCGGCTCAATCGCACTTCAGGGCCTGGACCGGACTCACGCGGGTTGCTCGGCGGGCCGGTAAGAGGCATGCGAGAACGGCGGCAGCGGAAAGCCCCAGACAGACCAAAACAAAGGTCTGGACGTCTGTCGGACTGACTCCGTAGAGCTGGCTTCGGAGGGATCTCGTGAGCGCTATCGAAATCATGACTCCCACCACCTGACCAGTTCCCGTCAGCAGCAGCCCACGGCTCAATACCCACCTGAGGAGATCCCCGCTCTGCGCGCCCAGTGCCATGCGCAGGGCCAGTTCCTTCGTCCCCCGCGTGACGCGATAGGAAAGGAGCGCGTAGGTTCCCAGCAGGGCCAGCAGCAGGGCGATTGCGGCCAGAGACGACACGAGCAGGAATATCAGCCGCGGTGGGAGGACCGCATCGGCGATGACTTTGTCCATCGTACGCAAGCGGGACACGGGCACGGTCGGGTCCACCGAGAGGATGGCCTTGCGGACCGGATCCGCGAGATCGCCCGGCCTTCGTTCCGCCCAGATCGCCAAGTCGGCCGAGAAGGGGACAGACTGCTGGTACGAGGTGTAGACGCCTGCTCGAAGCCCTTTGTCCAGTCCATCCTGTCGAACATCGCCGACGACCCCGACGATCCTGCAGGATTGTCCGTTGAGCCGGACCCTGCTCCCGACGGGATCCTTGTTCTTCCAGAACTCCTCGGCCAGCGTCTCATTGATGAGGATCGTCGGCGGCGCGCCCTGACGGTCCTCTTCGGTCAGCAAGCGGCCGCTGCGCAGGGGAATACCGAGGGTGGAGAAATAGCCCGGGCTGGCCGATTCGAGGAAAGCCCACACGGATTGGCTTTCCGGGTCGGATCGGCCTTCGATCGCGAGGGTCACCGTGCTGGTCGCCCCTGTCACAGGCAAGGACTCTGCCAGCCCGGCGGATCGGACCCCGGGAAGGGCCGAGACCCGCTGCAGGACCCGCTGAAAATAGGCTCTTCGCCTCTGGGTGTCGGTATGTGGCGGCAAATTGAGCTGCATGGTCAGCACCTGATCGGTGCGGCAGCCGGGATCGACCCTCGAGAAGCGGACCAGGGTCTTCAACAGCAGCCCGGCCCCGATCAGCAACACGACGGTCAAGGCCGTTTGAAGCACGACCAAAGCATGCTGCGCAGAGCGCCTTCGGGAAGGGCCGGCGACGCTTCGCGCGCCCTTCAGCAAGTCGAAAGTCCCGCCATGATTGAGATGCGTCAACGGCAGCAGGGCGAAGACAGCACCCACGGCAACCGCGATGAGGAAGATCGAGCCCAATACGGCGGCGCCGATCTCGACGCGGGGGAGTCCGACGACGATCCCTGCCAGCACCAGATTGATCAGTCGGCATCCCGCCAAAGACAGCCCCAGGCCGAAAAGGGCCGCCGCCAGCGACAGTGTCAGGCCTTCGATGAAGACCTGACGGAGAATCCGCAGACGATTCGCTCCCAGTGCCGTCCGGACTGCAATCTCGGACTGCCGCCCCAGTCCCTGCTCGAGCAGGAGGCCGGCCGTGTTCACGACGGCAATGACGAGCAGGATGGAGGCGGCCCCCATGAGGATCCAGAGGAAGGTTCGGTAGCTCCCACGCTGAGCCTCTTGGAGTCCGGCGACCTCGATGCCCCAGTCCTTATTCTCCTTGTGCCTTTGCTCTAATCGCGTCGCGATCAACTCCATTTCGGCTCGGGCCTGGCCGACGCTGACGCCGGCCCGGAGACGCGCCACGATATCGCAATTGTGGCTATCCCGCGGCCGACGCATCAATGGGGCCGTAAAGGGAGTCCAAAGTTCGGGTTGCCGCCGCGACTGGATCAGTCGGGAGTGCGTACCCCAGTCACGCGAATGCATTCCGGTGAAGTCGGCAGGCATGACCCCCACGATGACGGCGGGGGTCTCGTCGATCAATACGGTACGACCGAGCACCTCGGCCCGGCCTCCGAAGTGCCTCCGCCAGAGCGCGTCGCTGAGAATGAGGGGTCGGCCTGCGCCGGTCACGAATTCTTCGGGGAGAAGACTCCGCCCGAAGGCCGGCTCTACCCCCAGCACCTCAAAGTAGCGGGCGCTGACGAAACTGCATTGAACACGCTCGGGGCCGGTCCCGGAAGCCAGGTTCACGGCCTCGGTGCGATAGGCCGCGACTCCAGCGAAAACGTCGTTCTCGGCGCGTATGTCCTCGAAGGTGAGATAGGAGAAGTTGAGCCGGTTGGTCCCCAGCAATCTGGCGAAAGGACTGCTGTGCGGTACCGTGTTGAAGAGCGCCAGCAGTTCCTCCGGCTGCCTGTAGGGCAATGGCCGAAAGACCACCGCGTTGAGCGTCCCGAAGGCGGTGCACAGAGCGCCCATCGCCACACCCAGTGTGAGAATGACAGCCACCGTCACGACTCGATTGCGCCGCCATAAACGGAAGACCACGCGAAGGTCCTGGACAAAGCCACCCATGTTCCCTCCCATTCACGCACGGGAAGTGGTCAAAGCGAACGAACTCCCGTTTGGACCTCCGAGGCAAGGAAAAAGTTGGGGCGTACGTAGCCTGTTGGTGTCGACCTGCTGAGAGAAGGCCAGGCGCACGACAGCATCGCGATCTGGCTCAAGCATCATTGATGAGACCGGTCGGATCTGGAAGCTCAGCGGACGGAGGAGTCTGCCGGTTCGTCCGGGCGTGATGGACCCCTTTTCTCCAGGAAGTAGAGCGCGATCGTGTCGATGGCGGCCAACGCGAGGATGGCCCAGCCCAGCCAGTTGCGCCACCCTCCCGCATTCTCGGGCCGGAGCAGGGCCGTATCGAACACCCCGACGACCCAGAGGAGAGCCGTGCGTTGGACCCGCCAGACAACCCGGCCTCCCCCGTCGCGGTAGAGTCGGCGACTCAACTGGATGATGTTCCATAGAAGGGCCAGCGCAACCAACCCGATGACTGCGTAGTCGATCGGGCCACGGCCTGCGGACGACAGATCGAGCACAAAGTACAGGACGCCGCCCGCCAATGCCGCGAGAACGACGTAGGACTGCGGCTGTTTCTTCTTCATATGGATCCCCCCGAGGGCAGAGATGACCGGAAGCGCTAGTCGGGGAGCGCTTCGAGCAGCATCTTCATGTCCGTTTTGTAGGCCCGCAGCGTGTCCCGGCCTCTCGCCGTCAGTGAGTAGACCGTCCGTGGCCGGTTGCGGACGAAGCTTTTCTCGATCTCGACCAGTCCCGCCTCACTGAGTTTCGTCATCTGAACCGACAGGTTCCCGCGGCTGAGACCGCTTTGGCGCAGGAGGTAGACGAAATCGGCCCGCTTCAAAACGGACAGGAACGCCAGCAGGCGCAGGCGGGCCAGTTCGTGCACGAAGGCATCCGGTGCCGGTACCAGCAGGTTCTGGGGTGAGGAGGACATTTCAGTCGGCCTCCCCGTCTTCGACAGCGATTCGCAGGAACCGGGCCAGCAGCCGGACTCCGTTGAGAAGAATCACCAGCCCTCCGACCAGCATGGCAATCTCGGGCCGGGTATCCAGAAGGCCCACCGTCAATCCGGCCAGACAAAGGACGGCGGCGTATGCAAAGAAGCGAGACAAACCCAGCAGGAGCGCCACCAGCGCCGCCAGAAGAGCCAGCAACAGGGCCGGAACTCCGGGCGCCACCCAGGCCATTGCATGGCCCCCGCGGACCGAAAGGAAGTTGAGCGCGATGAACGCGATCAACAGGGCCACTCCAATCCAGGCACTGACGAGCAGTCCGCCCCGCATCCGCTTCGTCCGCAGATCGGAAAACTCGACCAGACCGGCCCGGGGTTCGACGATGGACCTCCGAAGCGGCTCCCAGAAGGGGATCAGAAGGACGGGGACGACCGCTCCCAGAGCAATCAGGTCCACAGCCCAGAAGACGCCGATCGCAGCCACTCCCAGGCCTGCGAAGATGTCCAGCAGCCCGTCATTCCAGTATGCCCGATAGAGCCGCGATTCCAGGGGCTCAGTGCGATCAATCATGTGAGTCCTCCTCCTCGTGTTGATGTCATCAATTAGTTTATACTATAAACTATACGACCGCACCCCGTTTTTGTTCCCTCGTGAGACAGATCAGCCTGGGCTCCGACCGACTGGCGGGCCTTCCCGGAGCAACGCTGCACGGCTCCGCGCGGCGGAAAGTGAAATCACTTCCACTCATCCCTCGCGCCACCGGCACGAGGTCGAACAAGGTCGCCCTGCTGGAAATCCAGGTCTCCACCTATCTTCCGCCGGCAGTCCGCTGTGTGTGTCTCTCCAACCCTCCCTGCCCTGCCATCCTGATTAGGTGCCAGACCTGCAACAGAATCCTTTATTCGCAGGCACTTACAGACGAATTACGTGCGTGTCACCAATTTCGGGTCGGTGTTCAGCGCCGGCCGCCGATGGGCGTCTGCGGTTCGGTCCAGGGCTGGACGCCGCTCCGGGCTGCCCAGTCCTCGTAGAGTGACGTGAGCTCACTGACGAGCTCGGGCCGGGAGCCCGCGAGATCGGTCAGTTCGGTCCGATCCTTCGCCAGATCGTAAAGCTCCCAGGAACCACCGAGCACGGAGACGAGCTTCCAGTCGCCCCGTCGCACGGCGCGGTTCCCCTCGTGCTCCCAGAAGAGGGTCCGGGGCTGGTCCGGGTCGACCCCGAAAAGGTCTTTCCCGTCCGTCGGGTGCGGCGCAGCACCGGCGGCCGCCAGCAGGGTCGGCAGAATATCGATGACGTGGCCCACCTGACGGCTGGTCGTGCCCGGTTCTACCGTTCCGGGCCAGCGGATGATGAAAGGTGTGGCGATGCCGCCCTCATGGACGAAACTCTTGAAGAGTCGGAACGGGGTATTCGAGGCGTTTGCCCATTCGATACCGTAACTTGCGTAGGTGTCCTCAGGGCCCGGCAGGATGTCGGTGCCGTTGCCCAGACGAATCGGCCGGCCGTCCCGGGTCTGCCGCGGAAAGTGCTGGGCTCGCCCCTCGGGGCCGATCTCCTCGGCGCAGCCACCGTTGTCGGAGAGGAAGAGCACCAGCGTGTTCTCCCCCATCCCGCGGCGGTCCAGCTCGTCGAGGACCTGCCCGACGCCGCGGTCCATCTGCTCGACCATGGCGGCGTAGACGGCCATCCGGCGGGCGAACCATTCCTTGGGTTCGGCGGATGCCCAGTCGGAGACCCTTTCATCGCGTGGGGCGAGTGGGGCATCGAGAAGGCCGAGCTCGGCGAGGCGACGCTGCCGCCCGCGCCGGATTTCGTCCCAACCGGCGCGGTAACGGTCGAGGTGGCGCGCGATGTCCGCCTCGCGGGCGTGCAGCGGCCAGTGCGGCGCCGCATGGGCGATATAGAGGAAGAAGGGTTTCGAGGCGTCGTGCTCGCGGATGAACGTGACTGCGGCATCCGTGACGGCGTCGGTGAAGTGATAGTCGCCCTCGGGTGGAGGAAGCGGCTCGTCGTCGCGCATCAGCGACGGAGGATTGTAGTAGCTGCGGATGCTCGCGAGGATTCCGTAGAAACGGTCGAATCCGCGGCGCCGGGGGTGGTTGTCGGCTGGGCCGGGCCAGGGCGTGACGTGCCACTTGCCGGCCATATACGTCGAGTAGCCGGCCTCGCGGAGCAGTTCTGCCACCGTGGGCGTGCCCGGGTCGAGGTCGCCGGGATAGGTGCCGGGCCCATTGAGGTGACCGATGCCGACGGCATGCGGGGTACGACCGGTCAGCAGGCTCGCTCGCGTCGGAGAGCAGCGGGCGTTGTTGTAGAACTGCGTGAAGCGGACACCGCTTTCAGCCAGGCCGTCGATGTTGGGGGTCGGAATCTCGCCGCCGTAGCTTCCGAGGTCGGAGAACCCCATGTCGTCGGCCAGGAAGAGGACGATGTTCGGACGGACCGGCGAGCGCATTCGATCCTCATCAGCCGAGCAGTTCGAGAGGACGACGGCAGTCAGCGCGAAGAGAAGCGCTGCCGCGGCACGCCCGGACGGGGGCCGTGGGCTGTGGACTGTCATGATGAAACGCAGTCTACCAGTCACGCACCGAAAGCCAAAGCCCGGCACGCGTGGCCGGATATCTCGTGTCCAGCCTGGGGCGTTGGTCGAAGGCGTTCCGGCGGCATCGGCCCGAACAATGGCATACTGAACGCACCAAGCTTGAAATCACACCCAAATGAGCGAATGGGAGGATCGTTGATGTACACAGCCAAGGCGTTTTCCGCTGCCAGTGCGACCTCACCCCTTTCTCCAACGAAGATCGGTCGCCGAGAGCCGACCGACCGCGACGTGCGGATCGAGATTCTTTACTGCGGCATCTGCCATTCCGATCTCCATGCGGTCCGAAGCGAGTGGACCGGGTTCCCCACCGTCTACCCGATCGTCCCCGGCCACGAAATCGTCGGCCGCGTGACCGAGGTCGGCTCGGCCGTCACCCGGTTCCGCCCCGGTGACATCGCAGGAGTTGGCTGCATGGTCGGATCGGACGGCACCTGCCCGGAATGTCAGGCCGGTATCGAGCAGTTCTGCTCTAACATGATCCTCACCTACAACTCGCCGGACCCACATCTCGGGGGCGTGACCTATGGTGGTTACTCCGACTCGATCGTCGTCGACGAGCGTTTCGTCCTGCGCATCCCCTCGAACCTCGAACTGGCCGGCGCGGCACCCTTGCTCTGCGCCGGGATCACCACATACTCACCGATGCGTCGCGCGGAGGTCAATCGGGGACAAAAGGTGGGCGTCGTCGGGCTCGGCGGACTGGGTCACATGGGGGTGAAGTTCGCCCGAGCGTTTGGAGCCCACGTCGTCGTGTTCACCACGTCCCCCCGCAAGAGGGAGGATGCCTTGCGCCTCGGCGCCGACGAAGTCGTCAATTCCCGCAATGAAGAGGAAATGCAGCAGCAAGCCGGCAGCTTCAACTTCATCCTGGATACCGTCTCCGCCGAGCACGACATCAACGCCCTGATCGGGCTACTCGGGCGCGACGGCAACCTGACCCTGGTCGGCGCACCCGACAAGCCCCTGGGCGTCTCTGCCCTCGGCCTCATTTTCGGGCGCAAGAGCATCTCGGGCTCCCTCATCGGAGGCATCGCCGAGACGCAGGAGATGCTCGACTTCTGTGGTCAACATGACATCACGTCCGATGTCGAAGTCATCCCGATCCAGAAGGTCAACGAAGCCTACGACAGGCTGCTCAAGTCGGATGTGAAGTTCCGCTTCTCCATCGACATGGCCTCGCTCAAGTCGGACTAATGCCATCCGGCAATCCGGGGGTGAAGTCTCGTGCCCGAGTGGCCCCTCTCCGGTCGGTCGCTGGAGTTGAGCGAGCCGGGTCGTGTTCTCAGCGGAACAGCGTCCCCGAATCGCGCGTCTCTGGAACCGTCCGGGCTCGGCCATTCGAAATCAGTGCCAGACCGGCCTCAAAAGCTTTTGTTCATGGCAGGTTACGACTGAATTGCGTGCGTGTCACCAATTTCAACCCGCTTGCCAGATGTCCGGGGTTGCCAGTTCGATGCTGTTTCCGGCGGGGTCGCGGAAGTAGATGGAATGTCCGCCGCCCGGCCAGTCGACCTCGGATTCAATGGTGATCCCGGCGGTTTCCAGGCGAGTCCTCCAGCCGGGGAGGTCGTCGGCCGGCACGGAGAACGCAACGTGGCCGGGTCCTTGGGAGCCGTGAGGGGGTATCAGGTGGCTGGGCTCCGGGCTTCGGAGGCCGGCTCGTGGCTTCGGGGTTGAAGATGAGGAATACTGAGTCGCCGCAGCGGAAGAAGACGTGGCGGCCGGGGTTGCGCGTGAACGGCCGGAGGCCGAGAACATCTCCGTAGAAGTGTTCTGCGGCCTCCAGGTCGCTCGCGTAGAGACAGGTTTCGAGAACCTTCAGCCTGTCCATGACTTGGCACTTCACGCTCTTCGCGTGAGACCCGTGCGTCTGCTCCCTGTGCTGCAGCGTTCTGCGATCAGGCGAGGTCGAAGCGGTCGAGATTCATGACCTTGTTCCAGGCCGCCACGAAGTCCTGCACGAACTTCTCCTCGGAGTCCTCAGCATCCGTAGACCTCCGCTACGGCCCGAAGTTGGGAGTTCGAACCGAAGATGAGGTCGACGCGGGTGCCGGTCCATTTGAGTTCGCCCGTCGTGCGGTCCCGCCCCTCGAAGACGTCGCCGTCCTCCGCGGTCGGCTTCCACTGCGTGCCCATGTCGAGCAGATTGACGAAGAAGTCGTTGGTAAGCTTTTCCGGCCGCTTCGTGAAGACGCCGTGCCGGGACTTTCCGAAGTTGGCATCAAGGACACGCATGCCGCCCACTAGAACCGTCATCTCGGGAGCGGTCAGCGTCAGCAACTGCGCACGATCCAAAAGCAGTTCCTCCGCCGACACAGCATACTTGGCTTTGAGGAAGTTCCGGAAGCCATCCGCCGCCGGTTCGAGGACCGCAAAGGTGTCCACGTCGGTCTGCTCTTGGGACGCGTCCGTGCGACCCGGCGCGAAAGGAACCGTCACATCGTGACCGGCATTTTTCGCGGCTTGCTCGACGGCTGCGCATCCACCCAGGACGATCAGGTCTGCGAGCGAAACTTTCTTCCCGCCTGACTGCGTGCTGTTGAACGCCTTCTGAATTCCCTCGAGGGTCTGAAGCACTCCCGCCAGTTGGGCAGGTTCGCTGGCGACCCAGTCCTTTTGCGGCGCCAGGCGGATACGGGCACCGTTTGCGCCGCCGCGTTTGTCGGAGCCACGGAAAGTCGAGGCCGAGGCCCAGGCCGTCGAGACCAGCTCCGGAATCGACAGCCCCGAGGCCAGGATTTTGGCCTTGAGCTCCGCGATGTCCTTCTCACCGATCAGTTCATGATCGACCTTGGGGACGGGATCCTGCCACAGCAGTTCTTCGTCGGGAACCTCCGGGCCGAGATAGCGCGAGCGAGGACCCATGTCGCGGTGCGTCAGCTTGAACCACGCCCGGGCAAAGGCATCCGCTAATTCTTCCGGATTCTCGTAGAAGTGTCGCGAGATCTTTTCGTAAGCCGGGTCGAACCGCAGCGAGAGGTCCGTGGTCAGCATGGCGGGCGCACGGTGTTTGGACGGGTCGTGCGCATACGGCACGGTACCCTCGCCGGCGCCACCCTTGGGAGTCCACTGATAGGCACCGGCCGGGCTCTTGGTGAGCTCCCATTCATAGCCGAACAGGTTCTCGAAGAAGTTGTTGCTCCATTTCGTCGGCGTGGTGGTCCAGGTGACCTCCGGGCCGCCGCCGATCGTGTCATCGCCCTTTCCGCTGCCGAACTTGCTCCTCCAGCCCAGGCCTTGCTCCTCGATGGGGGCGGCTTCGGGTTCGGGTCCGACCAGGGCCACATCGCCGGCGCCATGGGTCTTGCCGAAGGTGTGGCCGCCGGCAATGAGCGCGACCGTTTCGTAGTCGTTCATGGCCATGCGGGCGAAGGTCTCGCGAATATCCTTGGCCGCGGCGACCGGATCCGGATTGCCGTTCGGCCCTTCCGGGTTCACGTAGATCAGACCCATCTGGACGGCGGCCAGAGGATTCTCGAGTTCCCGATCACCGGTGTAGCGTTTGTCGCCCAGCCACTCGGCCTCGGCCCCCCAGTAGACGTCTTCTTCAGGCTCCCAGATGTCCTCGCGCCCGCCGCCGAAGCCGAAGGTCTTGAAGCCCATCGACTCCAGGGCGCAGTTGCCGGCGAGGATCATGAGGTCGCCCCAGGAGATCTTCCTTCCGTATTTCTGCTTGATCGGCCAGAGCAGCCGGCGTGCCTTGTCGAGGTTCACATTGTCGGGCCAGCTGTTCAGAGGCGCAAAGCGTTGATTCCCGGACCCCGCACCCCCACGGCCGTCACCGATGCGGTACGTCCCCGCACCGTGCCACGCCATCCGGATGAAGAGCGGACCGTAGTGGCCGAAGTCGGCCGGCCACCACTCCTGCGAGTCGGTCATCAGCGCATAGAGGTCCTTCTTGACGGCCCCGAGATCGAGCTTCTTGAATTCCTCCGCGTAGTTGAACGCCTCCCCCATGGGATTGGCCGAGGGAGGGTTCTGGTGGAGGATCCTCAAGTTCAACTGGTTCGGCCACCAGTCCCGGTTCGACGGGCCTCTGCCGGCCGAGTGGGTGAGAGTACCGCCCGTTACCGGGCACTTGCTGGCTTCACTCATGGTGCTTACTCCTTACCTTGCGGTTGAACGGTTCAACGAGGTTTCTCTCTTGGCCTGGTTCCCCCCTGACTGATCGGGGACTCCAGGTTGGTCTTGAAAGACTTGATGGCCATTCTAAATTAGATGATAGTCAGTATCAAGTAATATGGACACTTGACACATTAGCGACCTGTCGCCAGAATGGAATCGTGGAGATGACCCATTCCTTCGAAGCACTCCTGGACAAGGCCAGGGCATCGGGAATACGTCTCACGCCCCAGCGGATGGAGCTCTTACGCGCTCTGAGCGAGACGACCGAGCATCCGACGGCGGATGACCTTTACCGTCACGTCAAGCGTATCCTGCCGTCGGTCACGCAGGCAACCATTCACCGGAATCTCCAGGAACTGGTCAAGGCCGGATTGATTGCGACCCTGGAGCGGACAGGGCGTCCGACGCAATATGATCCGACCGCCGACGACCACCATCATTTCGTCTGCCGCCGGTGCGGACGCATCTTCGATGTCTATCTGAGCCATTCCGAATACCGGATCGACCGAGAGAAGTCCGAGTTGGGCGACGCCTCGATCGACCGGTTCGAGATTCACTTCGACGGGATCTGCACCGACTGTCTCACGGCCCGGTGAGGAGAAGACACGGATGGGGTGATTCCGTGTGAGCCGGTCCCATAAGTGACACGCACGAAACTCAGTCGTAAGTAGCCATGAACAAAGGATTGTGATGCCAGTGTGGCACTTATCAGCGAAATTCCGCCGGTTGAACGCTCCACGAGGGGACCCTCGCCTGGGCCCCCAATCGATTTGCAGCAAATCAGGCAGAGCGGTCCTCAATGGTGATCCGCCGTGATTCTGCAGAAAGGTGCCAGACTCACCCACACTCCCTTTATTTACAGTAACTTAGCAGCCCGATCCGTGCGTGTCACCAATTGATCAGCGGCCAACCGTCGGAACAAGCTAGAATGAACTTCGCAATGAGAAAAGACGCCCGATCGGAAAAGGTTGCCGGCAGATCGAACACTGGGAGCTCGAGATCGCCGGAGATCGTCGTGTTCTCGATCTTGCGGGACTCGGTCTGCGACGAGTGCGGGGAGGAACTCGGCGGAGGGCAATTCCTCCGACTGGAAGACAAGAGGCCTCTGTGTCTGAAGTGTGCTGATCTGTCTCATCTCGTCTATCTGCCTGCAGGCGATGCCGCGCTGACGCGGCGAGCGAGTCGCCACTCCGGTCTTCGCGCCGTCGTGGTTCGCTTCAGCCGCAACCGCAACCGCTACGAACGGCGGGGAATCCTGGTCGAGGAGGAAGCTCTGGCACAGGCCGAGAGGGAGTGCTTCGAAGACGCGGACGCCCGGCGGCTGGCCCGAAAGCGGGCTGCCGAACGGCGAAAACAACTAAATGCGAAGTACGTGGCCTCGTTTGCCAGTCGCGTGGGAGAGCTCTTCCCCGGGTGTCCCGCCGCCGAACGTCGGGCGATTGCCGAGCATGCCTGCCTGAAGCATTCCGGTCGCGTCGGCAGATCCGCGGCGGCAAAGGAACTCCGGGAGGAAGCGGTCGAACTGGCGGTGAGGGCCCACATCCGCCATCGACACACCGCTTACGACACGCTTCTCCAGCAGGGAATCCCACGGGAGGAGGCCCGCAGATACGTCGTCTCCGAAACCAAATCGAAGATCCAAAGCTGGCGTCATCCGAATGCCTGAACGCTGGTGAGGACCGGTCCGCTCCTCGATCACGTGCACGACATCACTGTATTGAGCGAGCGTCCGGTCGGCAGTCACGAGGATCAAGGGTTCCCCGCCTGCGCAATCAGCATCAGCGACCTTCACACTCGTTCAGTAAGTCTTCCGGGAGAGGTGCGTCGAAGTCCTTTGCGACGCGAACCTTCCCCTTGAGGACTCCAAACGTGATGCTCCGCTTTGGGGGCCGGAGGTGGGTGAGAAGGGCGACAGGCTTCCCGCTGCGCGCAATGGTGACATCCTCTCCTGAGGCTGCCCGATCGACGAGTCTGGAAAGATGTGTCTTGGCTTCGTACAGGTTAACCGTTGTTTTGCTCACTTGTCTAGATCAGACTAAGTCTAGTCCAGCATGATCCCTCGGGTCAATCGCCTTTCGATAGCCCTCTCGCGAGCACGCGGTCTAGGCCATGCGGTGGTCGGCGCAGGCGCTGCTGCGAAGTGCGATGGAGGGCCACATCTAATTGACATCTGATGCGCCGCTTTCTATCATCGGTTCATCATGAGCCGGACAACGGTGGACATCGACGATCCCATACTCGAAGAAGTCAAAGCTCTTCGTGACCGCCGAGGGACCTCTTTGGGCCGGGTGATCTCAGATTTGCTGGCTCGAGCACTCCGCGGCGTCGAGAAGCACTCCACAAAGGGGACTTTCTCCTGGATTTCCCGCTCCATGGGAGCTCGAGTGGAGATTGCTGACAAGGAAGCTGTCTACCGCATTCTGGATCAGGACTCCCCGCGATGAGCTTCGCCATTGATACGAATGTGCTCCTGTACGCGTCTGATCGGGGGAGCCGACATTGGAGAACCGCTTCAGAGCTGCTGCAAGAATGGTCGACCCACGACCAACTCTTCTATCTGTGCTGGCCGGTGATCATGGGATATCTCAGGATTTCCACGCATCCGGCGGTTTTCGCCTCTCCTCTGGATCCTGGGGAAGCCGTCCAAAACATAGGGATGCTGCTGGATCTCCCGCACACGCGAGTCCTCGCGGAGGGACCACGTTTTTGGAGAACCTACCGGGAGATCACCGGCGACCTTCCGGTCAGGGGCAATCTCGTTCCGGACGCCCACATCGCCGCTTTGCTGCTGGAGCATGGAGTCCGGGAAATCGTCACCAATGATGCCGACTTTCGCAAATTCGACTTTATCCGTGTCGTCAACCCGTTTACTGCCTGACCAGCAGCGACGCCGGGGAAGAATCGACAGCATTCAGGTTTCTTTGAGAAGATAGTCGGCCGTGAACCGCCCAGTGACCGAGCACAAGCAGGGGGGGCTGGCCGAACTCCCGGCCACGGCCATTTGCGGCAACGACATCACCTCTTCCTGCCTCTACGTGTCCGCCCTCGCCATCGTGCAGGCCGGCCGGTGGGCCTGGCTGGCACTCCTGATCGTGGCTGGCGTCCTGTACCTGTACCGGAAGATCTACGGAGAGGTCGTGGGGGCCCTGCCGCTCAATGGAGGCGCCTATAACGCGCTCCTCAATACGACCAGCAAGTCGCTGGCCTCGATGGCGGCCTGCCTGACGCTTCTCTCCTACATGGCGACGGCCGTGATCTCGGCCAGCGAGGCCATGCATTACGCCCGCACTTTCTGGACGTCCATGCCGGTCATCGGCGCGACC
>CAVRSV010000007.1:0-854357 GCA_963723965.1 uncultured Acidobacteriota bacterium
GTCAGTCGACCGGCGAGCAAGTTGTCAAACCCAACCCGAGGCAAGCGCTCCGACTGACAAATTCAGGAAAAAGGGCACCAGTCGGATGCGAGCAGGATCTTTCCCTCCGGAAGACCCACCTCCTCCACTAATTGATCGCGAATCTCACGATGAAACATGCTGGCAATGACCACCAGATCACAGTTCACTCCGGGCAACTCGGCTGGCACGTATACCGGAAGCCCGAGCATCTTTCCACGCTGAAGGGCTGGATCGTTGTCGCAGAAGCCAATGATTTCGCAGTGATCGCTCAGCCGAGCAAAGGCCCGACCTGCACTGCTACCACACCCGAAGATAACGACTCGAGGACCAGAGAGCCCCACTTGCACTGGCGTCCTATCTGATCAGGCGGAGATCCATCCGTTGGTTGCAGCTGCGGTCACCGACCACAGTGTTCGCCCGGCCCGAACATCGATGTACCCGCCCGCAGCCTGGACAAGTGCCAGTCCGGCGGCAACATCCCAGAGCATGATTTCTTCCTCGACGTAGGCGTCGAAGACGCCTCGCGCGACCAGCGCCAGCGACAGGGCGGCCGATCCGATCATACGGATCTTCTTGAAGGCCTGGACGCGTCTAACGAATGTGCCCAGGGCATCTTCCGAGTAGTCTCGCTGGGTCGGAAAACCGGTAGCCAGCACGGCCTGACCCGGTTCCGAGACGCCTGACACTCGGATTTGCTGCTCCCCGCACCAGGCACCGACTCCGACAACGCCACGGTAGATCTGACCCCGGCCCAAATCGAAGATCACGCCCAACTCGGGTCCGTCAGCATTCCAGAGTGCAACGGACACACCATGGATGGGAAAACCTCGAGAGAAATTCATCGTTCCGTCGAGCGGATCGACCAACCAGTATGGTCCCGGGGGCCTCACCGAGGCGACGGAGTTCTCCTCGGCTACAATCGGCAAACCGCCGGGAGCCAGTTCCCTGATGATGCAGGCCTCTGCCTCAAGATCTGCCTCAGTCTTAATATCCCTGCCTGACGAACTCCTTATTCGTGCATCATCCGAAAAGGTGTTGCTGAGGAGGTCGGCCGCCCGACGAACCGCCCGCTCGGCAAGTTCGAGTTCCAGCTTCTTCTCGTCAATTCTCATCTTGTCTGAAATGAGATGCGGCGAGCGTCGGGATCCGGGAGGAGCTCGCAGAATGAGTCAACCCGTTGAGGACCCATTGACGCCCATTGCCCAAACGCTTCGCGCTCGTCACTTACAGCCCCTGTCTGGGCAAGCTGGGGCACGGGTGACCTCAGCCCTTCGCCGAGGCGACTCGGCTCCAACTAGAGCAACTATGATGCCAGTCGCCTACGACATCGCGGGCCCGTCACCGTGAGGCCTCTGAAACTCACGATCTCAGGGCCGTTGGAGACTCTGAGACCATTGATAAAGCACTTTATCTTATCTGCGTAAGATTAGATGGCCGTCAATGAGTTGGCGCGCACGAGGCTTCTTTGACAATGGATCGTCGCGATCCGACAGGGTTGGGTGCTTCTCTCAGGCTCTCCTCCGCAAATCTAGGCTGTTACGGCAGGATTTTGCTGGGACGCGAAAGCTCACGCCGCGCCGCTGTCAGTTGTGGATGGACCGGATCCGAGTTCCAGGTTTACGGCGCGACTGTGCTTCTGGTCCCAGGGATGTCTCGCCTTGCGGCGCTTGCAGGCTGAACGAGTGCATGTCACCCTGCGACCTGAGGAGGTTCTCTTGTCACAGAGGTTCTTGATCGTCGGAGCCGGTTTCTTCGGCGCGGTGTGCGCGCGGGAGTTGGTGGATGGCGGGCGGGACGTTCTCGTCGTCGAGGAGCGGGGGCATGTGGGGGGGAACTGCTATACGGAGTACCACCCGGAGGCGGATTGTCACCAGCACGTTTATGGGCCTCATATCTTCCATACGAGCGACGTCGGGGTCTGGAGCTACATCAACCGGTTTGCGGAGTTCAACAATTTCGTCAATCGGCCGCGGGTGAGCTATCGGGGGGAGCTGTATTCATTTCCGATCAATCTCTTCACGATGTATCAGGTCTTCGGGGTCAGGACTCCGGAGGAAGCCCGGGCCCGGATCGAGCAGGAGCGGGTGCCCATCGAGAAACCGGGGAGTCTGGAGGAGTGGTGCCTCTCCGAGATCGGGCCGACCCTGTATGAGATGTTCATCAAGGGCTACACGCAGAAGCAGTGGCAGACCGATCCCCGAAAGCTGCCGGCGTCCATCATTCGGCGACTGCCGGTGCGTTTCACCTTCGACGACAACCACTATCGAGATCGCTTCCAGGGCATTCCGATCGGAGGTTACACGCAGATTTTCGAGCGGCTTCTCGAGGGGATTCCCGTGGAATGCGGCGTCGATTTTCTCGAAGACCGGGACCGCTGGCTGAGCCGTCACGACCACGTCATCTACACCGGGGCCCTGGATCGATTCTTCGGCTACGAGTACGGCGAACTGGAGTACCGATCGCTCCGCTTCGATTCGCAACTCCTGCCCGTCAGCGATTTCCAGGGGAATGCCGTCGTCAACTACACCGACGCCGAAGTCCCCTACACCCGAATCGTCGAGCACAAACACTTCGACCAGTCGCTGTCCGCCCCGAAGACCCTGGTCACGCGGGAATATCCGGTGAGGTGGAACCGGCAGTTGGTCCCCTACTATCCGATCAACACCGACGAGAATCAGGAGCGCTACCGACGATATCGCGAGCGACTGGAGGAACTGAAACTCCCCATGAGCATCGGGGGCCGGCTGGCCGAGTACCGGTACTACGACATGCACCAGGTGATCGCGGGGGCGCTCAGGCTGTCCTCGTCGCTCCTCGGCGCGAGCTGAAATGCTCGTCCTGTCGGAGATCCCACGCGGCGGGAGCCAGGATTGTGCTTGCACAGCCCAGTGGGCGGCCATTGCGGGCCTTGCAGTCGCGGTACCTTCCGGTACCGCACTCCATATCCGGATGTTCGAGAATCTGCGGAATATGGAGTGCGGAAGCGGGAGCTTCCGCTACTCTTCACGCAGAGGCATCGGACCCGCGCAGGACGTGCGGAAAGGCTTGCCCTTCTGCTGCTCCCACTCAGATGGCGGGAGTCCGCCGGACGGGCGGATGGAGCGGACGTTTTCCGGGGTAATGGGGTCGCCGGCCTGGACCGGCTGGACCACCCACAGGGAGCGACGGAAGCGGAGGCTCTGGCGTTCGCTCTCGGTCGCCTCGAATCTCGCAGCGCCCAAGGCGGCCTCGGTCTCGCGGACGGCTGAGACGGTGGCTCCCAGTTCGGCCGGATCCAGGGAGAACCCTCCGTCGATCCCCTTCCCTTTCTCGAGCGTCACGTGCTTTTCCAGGAGACAGGAGCCGAGCGTCGTGCCCGCGATGGTGGCCAGGGTGCTCGTCGAGTGATCGGACAGCCCGACAGGACAACGGAAGCGTTGCGAGAGCGCCGGGATCGTCCTCAGGTTCATCTCACCGGGGGGCGCCGGATAGGCGCTCGTACACTTGAGCAGGATCAGCTCCCGACAGCCGCCCCTGTGAGCGGCTGCGACGGCCTCCTCGATCTCGTCGAGGGTCCCCATCCCTGTTGAGATGATCAACGGCTTGCCCACCCCGGCCGCGTATTCGATCAACGGTGTATCGACGAGTTCGAATGAGGAGATCTTGATCGCAGGGATGTCGAGTTTGGCGAGGAAATCCACGGAGGTGGGATCGTAGGCCGTGGAAAAGAAGATCAGTCCCAGATCCTCAGCGAGGGCCTTCAGCTTCGGCTGCCAGTCCCAGGGCATGTAGGCTTCCTGGTACAACTCGTACAGCGTCTTCCCCTCCCACAGGGATCCCGGATCGTGGCGGAACTCCGGCCGATCCGAGTCGATGGTCAGCGTATCGGGTGTGTAGGTTTGCACCTTGACGGCGTCCGCACCCGCGCGCTTCGCCGCCCTGACGATTTCGACGGCGCGATCGAAATCTTGTCCGTGGTTGGCGGACATTTCGGCGACCATGAAGACCGGGTGGCCCGGCCCGACGAGTTTGTCGCCGATTCGGACCGGCTCGATTGCTGGGGTTTTCATCACTCGCTCCGTTTCAGGTTCCACGGTTCACGTTTCGCGTTCCAGGTGGGAGGTGCGAGGCGGGAAATGCGGTGTGCGAAACGCAATCGATCGACGACTCCGACGCTGGAGGCGTCCTTGGAGTGCGGAAGCTTGCTTCCGCTTTCGGTTCGCCGGTGCCCACAGGGTCGCCGCCGTAACGGGCGACGTTCTCGCCGAAAATAGCTTGGCCACTCCCTCTGGTGCCCAGGATCCTGCCCTTCCCACAGAAAGCGGAAGCGAGCTTCCGCAGTCCAAGGCGGCTTCGCCGCAACTGGGACCTCTCATCTTCCCCATCAACCACGGATCGCAAATCCCAAATCGCAAATCTCAATTCTCAGTTCCCCGCTCCCGGCTCGATGATCCGGTCCGTCGGGTATCGGACGAGGCGCAATCCGGGAGTACCCCGCACGAACTCGCGCGGGCGGAATCCGTCGTCCGTCGTTTCCCGCAGGAACCACTCAAACGACTCCAGACCCGCCGCGACGCTCAACGTCGAGGCCCCTCCGAAGCGGCAATTGCACTCGAAGAGGTGCAGCCGGCCCCTCGGATCCTCGATGGCCTGGAACACCGCATGGCCGGTAATCCCCAACTGGCCCGCCGCACGGCGGCAGACATCCTCGAGGGATGGGTGCCGGGCCACCGTCGTGACCTGGGACTCGCCGTCGACGACCCGATCTCTGGACCGCACCACGCAACCCCACACCTCGCCGGCGCGGGACCGGTAGAGGTCGACGCTGTACTCGATCCCCTCCACGAAGGGCTGAAAGACCGGCGACAGCAGTTCCCGTGCTTCATGCCGGGCCTCCTCGGACGAAGCGTTCAGTACGAGCCGTCGGCTCCCGGCCCCGAAACGTTCTTTGACGACCCAACGGGAGACTCCCGGTTTGTCGGGCACGCTCAGGGTCGGAACGACCTCGGGCATCGTCTGCAGACGCTCGAAGAACTTCAATTTGTCCACGCAGGCCTGCACTGTGGGAGGAGGACTGATCATCACCCTCACACCCCGGTTCGCCAGCTCGTCGCCCCAGAGCGCGAACGGCTCGAGTTCCCCGTCCCGCGAGGGGACGATCCAGCCGACGTCGTTCCGGTTGCAGAAGTGCAGCAGATCGTCCAGCCCCAGATTTCCCAGTTGCGGCATCTCCCAGAACGCATCGACGAACCAGCGCGCGACCGCCCGGGAATCGGAGTCCCCGCCCCACAAAAGAGCCCCGGGAGCGACCCTTCCGAGTGCCCTGCGCAGCGACTCGACCATCGGAACCTTCCGGGAGATGCTCGTGATCAGTACGTTCATGGACGACCCTTCGACGGATCAGGACGAATCGACCAGCCGTTTGAGTTCTTCCACGACGGCGGGGGTCCCGTCTTCGATCCTCGGCAACGGCCCGCCTGCGAGATCTCGGGCCGATTGGAAGACTCGGTCGAGATCCGCCACGGATTCTACGATGAGCGGGCTGACTCCCCACCACGCGTAGAATCTCTCCGCATCCTGCCGGTGGGCTCGGCTGTCGGGCCAGCAGATGGGCACGGAGCCCAGCGCCAGGGCTTCGTAGAAGCTCACGCCGAAGCCGCTCAGGTAGACGCGGGACCTGGAGAGCCGGCGTGGAAAGTCGAGCGCGTATCCGCCCGGCAGGTCGGCTCGGATCCCTGCTCCCCGCGCCCACTCATCCAGTTCCTCCCGCTGTCTCGGATCGTGCAGATAGGCGAGAAGATCCGTCTCTCGCTCCGTCCCGAGAGCCGCCTCTCGCCGGATCTCCCGCCGCACGATCAGGTAGTCCTCGCCCTCGATGACCCGCGGTCCCGCCCATGAGGACACCTCGTCGCCCCGGCCCAGGACATTGGGCCCCACGATGAGGTCCGCCTCCCGGCTCCAGTCCCGCCAGTTCTCGATCACGGCCACCTTGCCGCCGACGGCATGACGCGCCCGCCAGCCCGGTTCCGGGCCCCGTTGGTCGAAGATATCCAGGATGACCAGATCGTAATCGGAGAAACGGCCTTCGAACGGAGCCGGCGAGTCATCACCGGGACGGCAGGTCCGTCCAAATGCCCCCCACCGACAGACCAGCCCCGCCTGCGCCAATTGCTCGGCGGCTGCGGCATCGTCGACCACGAAATGGACGGGCCAGCCCAGTCGCTCCACCATCTGCCAGGCCAGCTCGATGCTCCGCGCTCAGGTGCCCAAATCCGTATTCGCCGCCCGCATCGGCTACGCAGAGCACCGAATGGGCGGCCTCCTCGACCCCTCGCTGATGCACGTGTGCGTTGATCGCCCGGAGTTCCGGCGCCGCTTTCAGAAGCCGGACGGATTCGCGCAGATTGAACTCCCGCCCGGCGTCCCGCAAACGGCGCCAGAGAGCATTCATGAACTCGAGGTCGGCCGCCGTATCGACCGACAGGCGGTGATAGGGCATGCAGACGTCTGCCGGGAGTTCGACCTTCAACGGCCGGAAGAGGTCCGGGCGCCGACCCAGCAGGGGGAACTGGTGCTCCTTCAACTCAGGGCGGTCGGCGAGATCGTCCGCCAGCTGCCAGGCGGCCACACGCCCGACGACCACCCCCTGCAGCGCCGGCGGCTCGGCCTTTCCCGATAGAATCACGAAATCCGCGCCCTCGGCCTGCTCGAAGGACTCGAGGATGGCATCGATCGCCTCGGCCTGCAGCAGGGGGCAGTCGCCGCTGACCAGCACGCCAATCTCCGCCCGATAGCGTTCGGCGGCCCGCCGCAGTCGCGTCGTCACATGGTTGACGTCGCCTTCGAACCAGAAGCACTCCAGCCCGCGCTCCCGGCAATAGTCCCTCAGGGGCTCGTTCTCGGGTTCATTGACCGTCGCCAGTACGATTTCATCCAGCCTCCCGCAGCGACGCAGCTCGCCGATCGTCCAGTCCAACAGGCATCGGTCGCCGATGGTCCGAAACTGCTTGGCGGGCAACCGGGAAGAGGTCAGGCGCGCCACGACGAACGCCACACAGCGGGCCCGCGACGGTGAACGGGTCGATGGCCTGAGCGCTCGGTCCATAGGGGAAGGATTCGCTATCGCTTGTGCACCCTCAGACGGGTCAGCAAATCGTCGGTCGGGGTCTCGGATTTGCTCGCCCGGAGGTTCTGTTCGACGATGGCGTCGTAGACTTCGCGGCGGTGGACCGGGATGCGGCGGGGAGCGCTGATGCCGACTCGAACCTGCTCGCTGCCGACGGACAAGATGCGAATCTCGATCTCGTCCCCAATCATGAGGCTCTCGCCGGACTTACGCGTGAATACGAGCATCTATCCTCTCAGAAGCGGCTCGGCAACCGAGTAATCGCTGTCCAATAGGATAACCTGACTCGCACGCATTTTCGAGGTGTTGATCACGAGGGGCGCAAAGAGGTTGACCGAGGCTTCTTCGACGGCCCGCCCCAGGGTGACGATGGAGTAGGCGAGGGCCTCCTCGGACTTCAACACGCCCAGGGTCGCCCGCTGTTCCTGATCGAGACTGAGTTCGTAGTCCGCCCGCACCAGGCGCGGGTCGATCAATGGGAAGGAAATAATCGGATCGTCCAGGGATTGAAGGAACTTGATGGGCGAGAACTGCTCACTTTCGATCAGGAGGAAACGGCGCAAGGAAGTGAAACCCGGCAGGCCCTCTTCCACATGGATCACATCGGAATCGCCGTACTCAACTTTGCCGAACTTGGGAGTGTGGATCGCTTCCTTCATCAGTCCTCGCCTCAGCCAATGTAGTCGAACAAGTTCCCCTGCTGCATCTGAGCTCCCGCCCCCAGCGACGCATTCAATGCCGTCTCGGACTGCGTCATGCGCGAGATGGCCTCGGCCATGTCGGCGTCCTCCAGCCGGCTGACCTCCGAGGTCAGATCGAGGAGGTGGTCGTTCAGCCTCGCTTCAGCATTGTCGGTCTGATTGATGCTCGTACTGATCTTGAAGCGGGCCGAATCGATGACTTTGCCCGCATCCTGCACGGCTCCGAGGGAGGCTTGCGCGGCCTGAATATCCCCGGACTCGAGCTGATCGATCAGCTCTCGCATGGTGTTCAGCAGATCTGCGGATGAAGCGGAGAAGACCTCGCTTCCGGGAACTCCGACCTGGACGCTCTCGCCCTGGTTCACCTCGATGCGGAGTGCCAGCTCGTCTCCCTGGTACACATAGGCGCCTCCCACCTCGGTGATGGGAGGGGTATCGATTCGGCTGCCGGAGTAAATGTAGAGGCCGTCCACGGTCGTGGCGGCGATCTGCTTCATATTCTCGAGCATCCCGCTGAGCTCCTGAGCGATTGCATTCCGGCTGTCCTGGCTGGTGGTATCGGTCAGAGCGAAGATCGTTTTCTCCGAAGCGCTGATGGTGAGGTTCCGCAGAGTGTTGAGCGTCGAGCTGGCGGTCCCCAGCTTCGACTGGGCGCGGCTGACGTTGCGCAGGTACTGGTTCGATCGGGAGAACTCGTCGCGAATGCGGACCAAACGTGCCGAATCCGCCGGGTTGTCCGAAGGCTTCTGAAGCTTCTTGCCCGTCGACACCTGCTGGCTCCACCCGAACCAGCGCTGACGGGCCCCCTCGAGGTTCTTCAGGAAGTCCTGGACCATGCTGTTTTCTGAGATCCTCATGACGCTACCAACTCCTACTTCACGATGTTGAGGGTTTCCTCGAGAAGCGAATCCAGGACCCGCAGCAGCTTCGAGCTCGCCTGATAGGAGCGCTGATACTGCAGCAAGTTGACGGCCTCCTCGTCGAGAGAGACTCCGGAGACGGATTCGCGCTGGTTTTCCAACTGCTGGAGAACTTTGTCCTGAAGACTCAGGTTGGCCTGGATCCCCCTCGAGGCCATTCCCACGTCGAAGACGATCTGCGAGTAGTAGTCGCCGAACGCTTCGTTCCCCAATCCCGCAATCGGTGCATCGCGGAGATCGGCCAGGGCCTGTGCATTGGTCCCATCGCCAATTCCAGTGCCGGGTGCACCGGCCGCCAGTTGCCGGAAATCGGTCAACGCGACGTCGATGCTCCGTGCTTCGTTCCCGGCAGTCACGGTGAAGAAGTCTCCGCCCGGGTTGCCGTCCAGATCGACTCCGTTGTGGTGCGCAGCATTGACGGCAGAGGCGAGCTCGGCGGCCAGGCTGTTCAGGGCCGTGCGAGTCGACGCCAGCGTCGAGGTCTGAAAATCGATCAGGCCGCCCATTTTCCCGCTGCTGATCTCGGACGTGATGTCCGTCCCCTCGTGCATGACCGAGACACCGTCCATCGTCTTCTGAGTCGACAGACCCGTGACGTCCGAACCCATCAGGAGAAGCCGTCCCGAAGTCGTACTGATGATCATGTTGTAGGACTGATCCACCGAAACCTGAACCGACATTTCCTCGTTGAGCTGGTTCAGCAGCTGCGCGCGCTCGTCATACAACGGGCCTCCATCCTGCCCCCGCTTCAGGATCGGCTGGAGTTTGACGTTGATGTCGGCGATGCGCTGAAGCACGCCGTTGACGGTTGCCACCGAATCCTCGATGCGCGATCGGTTGGCCTCGTCGAGGGAATCGAGGCGGTCGACGGTCCCTCGAATCGTCTGGGCAAGCTGATCGCCTTCCGTCATCGCGACCTGTCTCAGCGAGGAGGACGACGGCTCGCTTGCCAGCTCGAGGAAGGCATCGAAGAACTTCGACAACTGATCGGGGATCCCCGAACCATCGGAGGAACCGACGATCGTCTCGAGTTGGCTCACCCCGAATTGCTGTCCTTCGTAGAATCCCTTGGCCTGGTACTCCTGTCCGATTCTCGATTCGAGGAAGTAATCGCGAATCGACTCGACCCGCTCGATTTGCGCCCCCGTGCCCAGCATGCCGAAGGGGCGCTGATCGTAGGGCCCGGGAGCGAAAACAATGCGTTTGCGGCTGTAGCCGGGGGTGTTGACGTTGGCCACGTTCTCGTTGACCACGCTGAGCCCGGTTTGCATGTTCGAGAGGTTCTGCAGGCTGACCTGGATCGCTCCGAATAATCCACCCATCGTCTATGCCCTCATGCCTTTGTGCAGGCTTCTGCCCTCGGTCCGCACGATCCCCTCTCCGTCGTAGCTGGGGTGGGCCGCAAAGATGCTCTGCGTGACGGCCTGCGTATAGGCCAGTGAATTCTGAAGATAGCGCCGATTGCGCCGGATGGCCGACCGGAGCTCCCGCATGGACTGATCCAGGTCCGACAGGCCCTGCTCGAGCGCCTGCCGATCCTCCGGCGACAACTCGCCGGCAATCTGTTGCAGCGAGGTGTCCTGAAACTCGCCATTCAGCTCGGCATGGACCCGGCGCACCTCGTCGACGCCATATTCGGCGCGGATTCGGCTGTCTTCGACCTGCACGAGATCGCCGCCGAGATAGGCATCCAGACGGCGTTTCTCCTCATCCAGAAGGGCCCCGTAGAGTCGGCCGAGTTGCTTCAAGTTCTCGATCACCGCAGAAACATTCATACCCGAAGATCCACCCGCCCCTGGGACGCATCCTGGTCCGCCGCGTTCGAATCCGCGTCGGAATCGTCCTGGGACTTCGATTTCGAGGATTTCAGGTAGGAGAACTTGTGCCTGCGCCGCTGAAGTGAGCGATCCCGCTCTACCTGCTGCCAGTGAGGTTGAATCTGATCGACTTCTTTGATCATTTCATCCTCCTTGGTTCAGGACCGAGGGGGAACCGGCAGCGGCGAAATCCAGGGACCGGTGAGAGCTAGACGCTCTTGTCGATCAGGCTGCCGGTGATCATAGCCTCGGCGATTTCCTGAGCCTGGATATTGTAGGTCCCGGCTTCGATCTGGGACTTGATTTCGGCGACGCGCTCGGATCGCACGTCAGGGGCCTCGCTGGCCTTCTGCGAGAGATACTGCAGTTCCTTGCCGGTCACCGAGAATTCCAGCCGGTCGCGGGGGCCGTCCGGCTGTTCCTGGACCTTCTGCTTTTCCTGCTGAGAGGCCTGCTCCCGTTGCTGAAGCTGGAATTCCGGCTTGAGATACGGGTTATTTCCATCAATCTTCATTCGAGATCATCCTTAGAGATCATCTTCGGAATCGGTTGTTTCGCTGTATCCGACCTTATTATCGGATTTGGCATCCCCATACTTTAGCCGATTCTGAGGACAATCGCCCCCTCCCAGCACTCTCTACGCCGCCCTACTTCACCGCTCCTGCCCTGCGGAGAAGACCATTTCTTCTCCACAGCAGACACTCCCCTACCCCTTCCTCCTTGTGCAATGTTGACGACACCTTGTCACACTCGTTAACACTCCGTTCGTTCAGGCCAGCGGATCGACGATCTCGCCGTCCCGTTCGATTTCGACATGCAGATGGGGACCGGTCGAACGTCCGGTACTGCCGGCCAGACCGATCTGCTGGCCCTTGGCAATATCCGTCCCCTCCTCCACTTCCAGTTTCTTGAGATGGGCATAGCGGACCCGCACGCCCCCGGGGCCTTCGACGACCACCGTGTTCCCGTATCCGCTCTGGCGCCCGCTGAAGACGACCGTCCCCGACGTCATCGCCTGAATGGGGCTGCCTTCCGCAAAGGCCAGATCGATGCCCTTGTGGAAGGTCCACTCTCCAGTAAACGGGTCCTTCCTCCACCCCACCGGAGAGGTCACCCGGTGGCCGGAGATCGCCCGCGCGAAACGCTGCTCGAGGGACTCGGCCGGCACGCTCGCCGCCCCTTCCGTCGCCACTGCCTGGCCGCTACCCGCCTTGTGCTGCATGTCCTGCAGGCTCTTGAGAATGGGATCCGCCAGACCGATGCCGCCCCGTTGCGCCAGCGCCTGCGCCAGCGCCTGATCCATCATCGAGGCATACATGTCCTGCCCCGTATTCCCCTCAAACAGTCCATCCTCTCCCAGTCCGCTCCTCATGACGGTGAGAAGCTGCTGCACGAAGAGGGATTCGAACTGCTGCGCAACGTCTTCCAGCGACCGATTTTCCGTTGTTCGGTTGGAGGCTGCCGCAAACTGCATTTGGGCGATGGCGTCGAGTTCAAGTGACATCAGATGATCTCCAGATCCGACTGCAGGGCGCCCGCGGCCTTGATGGCCTGGAGAATCGCCAGAATGTCGCGCGGTGTGGCCCCGATCGAGTTCAGCGCGCGCACGATCTCCTCGATACTGCTCCCCTCGCGAAGCGACACGCTCCGGGCCTGATCCTCCTGCACCTGCACATTATCCTGCGGCACCACAACCGTCTCTCCCCCTCGGGAGAGTGGCGCGGGCTGCGAAACCTGAAGTTCCGTGGACACCTCGACGGTGAGGGAGCCGTGGACGATGGTCACCGGAGCGATCTTGACGTCCCCTCCGAAGACGATGGTGCCGGTCTTTTCGTTGAAGACGACCTTGGCCACATGATCGACTTCCAGCGACTCGTTTTCGATCCGAGAGATGAACTCCACGATCCGGCTCCGGAAGTTTTCGGGCACTTCGATCTCGACGGTCCGGCTGTCCATGGGGTGAGCCAACCCCGATTCCAGAGTCCGGTTGATGACGTTGGCGACCCGATTCGCCGTGGTGAAATCCGCTTCGTCAAGGACCAGCCGCAGCGACGGACGACCGTCGAGTTCGAAGCGGACCTCCCGCTCCACGAGGGCGCCGTCGGGAATTCGCCCGGCCGTCGGCTGGTTCTTCTGCACCGAAGCCGTCGCCGAACGCACTGAAAAGCCTCCGATGGAGACGGGACCCTGGGCCACGGCAAAGACCTCCCCGTTGGCGGCCTTCAGCGGCGTCATCAGCAGAACTCCGCCCTGCAGGCTGTCGGCGTCGCCGACGGAGGAGACGGTCACGTCGATCCGACTCCCCACCCGGGCAAAGGGCGGGAGTGTCGAGGTCACCATGACCGCTGCCGTGTTCGATACCTGGATCGAGGTCGAATCGACGACGATTCCCTCGAGCTGCAGCAGGTTGCTCAAGGTCTGGGTCGTGAATCGCGTCTGACGACTGTCACCGCTCCCGTCGAGTCCCACCACCAGTCCGTATCCGATCAGCTGGTTGTCGCGGACCCCCTGAAAGTGACTGATGTCTTTGATTCGGGAAGGCGCCGCCTGAACGATCGCCCCTCCGATCACGAGCAGTACGAACAGCGAGATATTTCGGACTCTCATAGGTTTAGAAGGGCCAGACCCCGGTCAGGATCTTGTAAAGCAGGCCCGGGCGCTGGGCATCGGAGACGAGCCCTCTGCCCGTGACCTGCAGTTCCATTTCGGCGATTCGGGAGGACGACACGATATTGGCCGGCGAGATGTCGTTGGGTCGGATGACGCCCCGCATCACGACGAGCTGCCGTTCTCCGTTGATCAGGACTTCCCGGTTCCCCTCGATGAGCAGGTTGCGATTGGGAAAGACCTGGAGCACGCGAGCCGTCAGGGTCGTGGAGAGCACGCTCTTGCGACTGGTCGAGGCATCACCGGTGAATTTCTGGGATCCGGTTCCGCTGACCAGAGCGGGCAGTTCGGAGACCTTCTTTTCGAGACCGAAGAGGTTGGGAAACTGGGACTCCACGCTCGAGTCCTTGGCGGAGGCGGTCGAGGCCTCGCTCACGGCACTCGTCGATTCCAGCACCTGAACGGTCACGATGTCTCCGCTTCGTCGAGCTTTCACGTCGCGGAACGCATCCCCATACCCGGCCTGATCGGTCCAGACGGAGCCGTCGTTCTGCCCATCTTCCACTCTCAGGGCGCTGGCCTGGCGGATATAGTCATCCAGTCCTCGTCGGACCGTCGACTCCTGGGTCGCCGGTCCGCAAGCCGGGCTGACCAGTAAACAACACGAGATCAGCAGGATTCCACGCACTTTCATCGTCGGCCCCCTGCCAGCGCGACTTCGACGCGGTTTGCGCCGATCACCCTGGCCTCTACCAACTGTTTGCTGTCCAGGTTCTGTACTACGATCCAGTCGCCCCGACCCCCGGAATCACGGGCCCGCGCCGAAGCGCTGATGGTCAGGTTCCGCAGGCGCGCGACGACGGTCACCAGGTCACCGCGCTTGACCAGCACCGGCTGGTCGAAATCACGCTCCGTAAGCACTTCTCCCGCCTCGAGGGCCCGCTTCGAAACCGAGCCTGCTACCTGATCCAGATCCGTGAGGAGCCCGTCGAGTCGATCCACGACCCGCTCCTCGAGCTGAAGATTGGACCGGTTGAGGGCCTCGCCGAAGGCGACGGGCCGCGAGGTCGTGACGAGTCGGCCGCGCGCCCGGGCCCGCAGGTGCACCCACTGGCTCCGATCGCTCTTCCCGTCCACGGCGATTCTCAACTTCAGCGTCACTCCGTCGAGCCGGGTGGGAGCGTTGGCCGATTCGACACTCAGCTGGACGTCCCCCGCCGGCAGGGCCACGTCCAGAGGCACCTCCATCTCGATCACTTCGAGCTCCAGGGCGGGATATGCCGCTGCAAAATAACGGTGAACCGCTTCCTTGACCGGATCGGCGGCCAGCATCTGGCTGGCCCTCGTCACCAGGACCTTGTCGGCCATTTCGAGCCTCGGTGCCGCGCAGCCGGCCCTCCGCAGCGCCGCCAGGACCTCGGCCCGGCTCACCCAGCGCACGTGCCCGGGATAGGGAGCATAACCGAAGGAAAGATCCGCCAGCGAGCCGTCCACTCCGCGAGCGAGGTCGCCCAGATTCAGATGTTCCTCGCGGACTTCCACCCGGTCCGGAATTCGGATCACCTGGGCCCAGGCGGCGCCCGCGGTCGACAGGGTAAGCAGGACGGCCAGGGCCGCTGTGCGAAGGAGCGAGAGCATCATCTACCTCACCATGTTGTTGACGTTCTGGTACATCGTGTCCGCGGTCCGGACGACCTTCGAGCTCGATTCGTAGGCGCGTTGGCTGACGATCAGGTCGATCATTTCTTTGACCACGTTGACGTTGGACTGCTCGAGGAAGCCCTGGAGCAGTGTGCCCGCCCCACTCTCGCCTGGGCTCGAGGTCACGGGATCGCCGCTGGCCGAGGTCTGCAGAAAGAGATTGCGTCCCATGCTATTGAGCCCGGCCGGGTTCGCGAAGACGGCCAGCTCGATCCGGCCGACCTGTTGGGCGTTGGTCTGGCCGGGCAGATTCACGGAAACGGTCCCGTCCGAGGCCACACTGATCTTGGTCGCTTCCCGGGGGATCGAGACCTGCGGTTCCAGGGGGTCGCCGGCCGCCGTGACGAGGTTGCCGTCGCGGTCGAGGTGGAAGGCTCCACCGCGAGTGTAGGCGATCTGCCCGTCGGGCATGCGGACCTGGAAGAACCCCCGCCCTTCGATCACGAGATCCAGCTCGTTTCCCGTCTCCACGTAGTCGCCCTGCAGGAAGATGACCTCGTTCGACACGGCGCGCGTGCCGAGACCGATCTGGAGCCCGGTGGGAACCTCGGTCGAGGTGGAAGCGCTGCTGCCAGGGGCCACCATGTTCTGATAGAGCAGGTCCTGGAACTGCGTCCTTCTCTGCTTGAAGCCGGTCGTATTGACGTTGGCCAGGTTGTTGGCAATGTTGTCGATGTTCAGCTGGATGGCTTCCATCCCGCTGGCCGCACTGTAGAGAGCTCTTAACATCTCGGTCCTCCTGACATTCAGACTTTCGCCAACTCGCTGATCAGATGCTGATCCACTTCCCGGGTCATCGATCGGATCGCCTGGGAGAGCGACTCGAAGCTCCTCATCAGATCGATCATTTGGGTAACGCTGGTCAGTACGTTGACATTGGCCTGCTCGAGAAATCCTTGCGCCACCGTGGCTCGCGAGGGTGGGACGGTGCGAGTGCCTTCGGGCACCTTGAACAGACTCCCCCCGACGGGCTGGAGCTGGTCCAGGTTCTCGAAGGCGACGAGACGCAGCGTTCCGACCGTGATCCCGTCAACGGAAATCTGCCCGTTCGGGGCCACTTCCACCTTGCCCGGAGGCAGGGTAATGGGCTGCCCGTTCTTTCCATCCTCGGCGAGCACGAGGCCGCCGTTCTGATCGATGAGCTGACCCTGCGGATTCAGCTCGAAATGCCCGTCCCGCGTGTAGAACGTTCCGCGTTCGGTTCGGACGGCGAAGAAGGCGTCGCCGGTCAGCCCGAGGTCCAGGGGTCCCCCCGTTTCCATCAGGCTTCCCGTCGAGAAGTCGGTGGAATCGAGGGTCTTGACGACGGGCCCGTTGATGGCCTGTCCCAGATCGCTGGCGCCGTCACCGAGCAGATCGAGCACATGGAAATAGAACTGCTTCTGCTTGAAGCCCGCCGATTGGAGGTTGGCCAGGTTGTTCCCGATCAACTCGAGAGCGTCGGCCCGGCTCTGCAAGCCGGAATAGGCCATGTAGATACTGTGACTCATTCCACGGTTCCTTTCAGCAAGCTCGATGCCATAACTGAGACCATTGAAAAAGCGGGACTTAGGTCCCGAGCAGCGCCTCCTGCGGCAAACTTTGCCCAGCGGACCCGGCAAATCCGTCCACTCCTTCGAACGGCAGAAAGCAGTCCGACCAGTGTTTCCCTCGCGCCAGCCGGGCCCAGAATGCCTGTTCGTAACGAGAGAGCATGATCCGCCGGGCTCCCCTGCGGGTCACTTCGCGGCACAATCTCTGGCTGACTTCGCCGGCGTTCGAAGAACAATCCATTTCTGTCTCGGGAATCGACCTCTTCCGGGCCAGGAACTCTTCGAACCCGCGGTCAAAGGAGCCGTCGGTCAGAATGAAGGCCCGAACCTGGAAGTCGAGCATCCGTCGGAGCAGGTGGACCAGCAGAATCCGGATCGGGCTCCGCGCCGCCAGGAAGATCACCTTCGACTCCTCGTCGAAATCGAAGGGAAAGACCTTGAAATCGCGGCAAAGCCGGCGGGGCATCAACTCCGAGACCGCCAGATCCAGCCGCGATTTGACTTCACCGACCCAGGGAACGCCCTGTTGTTCGCTCAACGCCGCGGTGAGTTCCTGTGCAGAGCAGAATCCCAATTTCAATATCTGGCTGCCAATCGTGCCCCCTTCGCGGGACTGTCGCTCGACCGCCTCGTCCAACTGTTCGCCGGAAACCAGTCCGCGCTGCAGCAAGATGGTGCCGATGCGCAAACGATGTTTCTGGTCCACCTCGGGAACGGGTGATTCGAGGCTGCGGCCGACGGCCCGTTCGACAACGGCCCGCAGACACTGTGGGGAGCAGGCCCACTCCTGCTCGAAGTCGAACCCTCGACGCCCCAGGAGCTTCGCAAGCGCACCCCGGCCCGCAGCCTGACAGTTGTTACAGCGCAGGTGTGGCATCCGGTGTCTCCGCGGTCATGAACCGGTCACACAGTCCGAGCAGCAACTCCGTCTCACCGCGGCTCAGCCGCAGCTTGCGAGAGATGTCCCGGCTGTCGAATCCCATCTGGGCCAGCGACATCACCTGGTGCCGCTTGTCGAGCCTTCCCACGGACGCACAGTCCGCACGGGTCGATCCGATCTGCTTTCTGAGTTCGCCCTCGGCCAGGCGAATCCGAAAGCTTTCGAAGCTCCGGTGCTGCTCTTCGCGGAATCTCTCCAAGCGGACTTCCAGCTCGGCTCTCTCTTTGTCGCCAAGGGCGCGGATCCTCGCCTCCATCCTCTGGAAGAGCTGCTCGGCGGCGCGCCGCTGCCGAGCCGACAGAATTCGAAACAGCAGACACTGAAAGGCCGCCAGAAACGCGATGCCCAAGAGCAGGACCGGCTCAATACCGAGTCCGTCAATGAATTCCATGTCAGTGTCCCCCCAATGAGGCAATGCGATCGGCCTGCCCGACGATCTCAGTGATCTCGACGCCGTAGTACCCATCCACGTCCACAACCTTGCCCCAGGCGAAGATGCGGTCGTTCACCTTGAGGACGACCGGCTCCTCAGCCGTCGTGTCGAGCTCGATCAGAGAGCCGGGGGCCATCTTGAGCACCTCCCCGAGCGGACGATGGGCGCTCCCGAAGCTGACGGTGACGGGCAGCTGGATATCCAGGATCCGCTTGATGCTTTCCGAGAACTCCGAGGCTTCAGACCCGCCGCCGGATTCCGGAGCCCGGCTCTCCACCGGCGGTACTTCCGGTGCAAGCGACTCCGTCAATTCAATCTCCTCCGTAGGGGCGGCCTCGGTCGAGTCGCCGGCCCCTTCGTCGGTCTCAGCCGCACGAGCCTCAGCTTCCGCCTTCGCTTTGGGATCCTGTTCGTCTTTGGATTTCATGCCACTACCTCACTCACTCTTCAGTTCGGGCTGACCAGCCGAATGGCTCGGCGGTCATTGGACACCACAACCTCGCCCAGGAATTGCCGCCTTCCGTTGACGCTGACGCGGGTGGGATCCGCAACCAGGTGATCGAGGGAGATCACGTCGCCGGGCTGGATACTCAAAAGGTCCGAAATGGAGACGGACGTCTCGGAAAGCTCGGCCTCCAGGCAGGTGGAGAAACGCAAGGCATGCGATTTCATGTGCTCCACCATCTCCACCAGTTGCTCCTGGCTGTCGATCTGGCGCTGGTGGCTATTGCTCTCCTGCAGAGTCTTCAACAGCCCAGTCGGGATGCCCCAGTAGATCGTCCCTTCGGAACTGGCGATCTTCATGGACATGCCCAGCGTGACCATGACTTCATTGGCCGGATAGACACGCAGAAGGCGCGGGCGCGTTTCTCGATTCTCTACCACGATCTCGACTTCGCTCACGCGGCTCCATGCCTGGCAGAGCTCTTTGCAGAAGATGACGACGACGTTCTCGACGATGGCCTGCTCGAGTTCTGTGATCTGGGTCCGGGTCCGACTCGTGCCCCCCCCGCCCGTCGCTCCCAGCATGACGGCAACGATCTGGGTCACGAGTTCGGGCTCGAAGCAGACCGCGATGTGGAGATTATGAGGAACGACGGCGAGGTACCAGATCGAGGACGGCTCGGGAAGACTCTCGATGAAGTCACCATAGAAGATCTGCTCCACTTCGTGAAGTCGAAAGCCCACCTGCGTGCGAAGCGTGTTCGAGAAGGAGGCCCCCCCTTTGTGCGCGAAGGCGTCGAAAACCAGCGCCAGGGAGGATTCGACGTCCTTGCTGATTTCCGTGGCCTTGGCCATGGGAAACAGGTACCCTTCCCGTTCCGCCAGTTCGACTCCGGAGCGTTTCTTCGGACTCGCAGCCTGGGTCTCAGGCGACTCGGCAGCACCCTGGTCGGTCCCGATGGCCTCGAGCAGTGCACTGATCTCTTCCTGCGAGAGTACTTTCTCGGACATCTACTTCCTCGATTCGCGCCGCTTGAGGACACCCTGGAGTTTCGCCCGGAGCCTCAGCACAGCACGGGTGTGCAACTGCGATACACGCGACTCGTTGACACCGAGTATCTGGCCGATCTCCTTCATCGTCAGCTCCTCCTTGTAGTAGAGGCTGAGGATGAGCTGTTCTCGCTCCGGGAGCTGATTGATGAGCCGAGCCAGCAGCTCGCTCATTTCCACTTTCCCCACTGCCTCGAAGGGGGAATCCACCGGCGAGATGGGGGAGTACCAGAGCGGGAGATTATCGGCATCGACGCCCTCTCCCTCCTCGTCCCCACTTCTGAAATGGCCGATGGTCAAGCCGTTCAGCTGGTCCAGCAAGGACTGAAAGGCGGCCAGCTCGAGATTGAGCTCGCGGGCCACTTCTTCGTCGGTCGCGGGACGGCTGTGCATCTGCTCGAGTCGGGCGTAAGCCTGCTCGACCTCCCGACTCCGGCTCCGCAGATCGCGCGGCGCCCAGTCGAGGCCCCTCAGATTGTCGAGGATCGCTCCTCGAATACGGACGCTCGCGTAGGTGCGAAAACTGACTCCTTTGCTGGGATCGAACTTCTCGTAGGCATCCAGTAGCCCGATGACCCCGGAACTGATCAGATCCTCGAGCTGCACTTCCGGCGGCAGACGCATCGCCATCCGTTGGGCGATGTAGCGAATCTGCGGCAGGTGTTCGAGGATGACCTGGTTTCTTTCCTCAACCTGTTGATTCTGATAACTGTCTAGTTTGACTGAGTTTGCAGACATGACCCTAACCCGCGTACTCCAATAATCGACTCAGTTCGTTGACGACCGGGGGACGCTTCAGAAGCGTCTCCGCAATCTTTAAAATGCTCCGGCTCACCATCGCCTTGGGATAGCTGATCAGAACCGGCTCCTGACGGCGCACGGACTCTGTGACCCGGGTATCTCGAGGAATCGAGCCCAGGTACCCCAAGTTGCAGCCGAGAAAGCGATCCACAACCTGCGAGAGCTGCTTGTGGACTTCTTCGGCTTCGAGAGCACCCTGGACGGAATTGACCAGCAGCAGGATCTCCTTCCCCTTGTCCCGGCGCATGAGGACCTTGATCAGGGCATAGGCGTCCACGATCGCAGTCGGCTCGGGTGCACAGACGACAACCACTCGCCGTGACACATTGAGCAGCCGGATCACGTTGTCCGAGATTCCTGCAGCCGTGTCGATGAGGATGAAGTCGTAGTCCTGCATCAGTTCGTTCAGCTGGCTGAGAATAGTCTGGCGCCGCTGTTCCCCCATCGTCGCGAGCTCCTGGATCCCTGAGCTCGCGGGGATGATGTGGATCCCCTCCGGACCCGGAACGATGATGGATTTCAGCGTCTGTAACCCCTCGATCACATGACCGAGGTGGTACTCGGGCGTCAGTCCCAGTTGAACGTCGACATTGGCCAATCCGAAATCGCCATCCAGTATGGCAACCCGCTTCCCTGCCCTCTGCAGTGCGATGGCAAGATTGACGACCACATAGGTCTTTCCCACTCCCCCCTTTCCGCTGGTGATCGCGATGACCTGGCAGCGCGATGATCCTTCACTCGGCCCGCTGGTGTGCAAGCGTTCCACGTGTTTCCTGAGCTCCGTAGCCTGGTCAATCATTTCGTTTCTCATTGCCATGGTTCGTGCCTATTCGATCGGGACCAGAAGATCCGCAATTGTCGCGGGTGTCGGAACGATCAGATCCTCGGCCACATCCTGCCCGTTGGTCAGGTAGGCGAGGGGCCTGTTCGTGCGCACGCATTCGTTGAGGAGCACCCCGAAGCTCGAAGACTCGTCGAGCTTGGTAAAGATGAACTTGTCGGGTCGGAACACCGAAAAGCAGGCCACGATTTCCCGCAGATCGTCCTGACGGGTCGTACAGCTCATAACGAGATGCTTTTCGATCCGCTCCTGATCGCGAACGTAGCTGGACAACTCCTGATACTCTCCGATCCGCTTGTGACTGTGCCCGGTGGTGTCGATGAGCAGAATGTCGTTTGGGCCGGCCTTGGAGACCTCGTCGTCGAGCTCGTCGATGGAGAAGATCACCTTGGCGGGGATTCCAATGATGTCGGCGTAGGTTCGAAGTTGTTCGGCCGCAGCGATTCGATAGGTATCGAAGGTCAAAAGCTTGACGCGCTTGCGGTCTTTCAAGGCGAACCGCGCTGCCAGCTTGGCGATGGTGGTGGTCTTCCCGACACCGGTGGGTCCGATGAAGATGCAGGCCCTGGTGCCGGCGGCATGATCGATCGGCGCAACCTGCAGGAGGCGCGCAACCCCTTTGTTGATGCGGATTCTGAGCCGATCGGCGGCGTCCCGATCACAGGGCAGATTCCGCGTCACATCGCGGATCAGCATGAACGCCAGGCTTTCCTCGACACCCTCCTGAATCAATCTCTGAAACTCGGTATAGGCGGCCTTGCGCCATTCCAGGTCCTGATCCTCGCCCTGCCAGATCAGCTGCTGAATCCCGGAGGCCACCGAGGCATCGCGCAGGAAGAGGGAGCAGATGGCATCGTTGGCGCGCTGGTGCGTCACCAGGCGGATCAGGCTCTGGATATCGTCACCAAGACGGCTGAACTGTTCGAGCCAGCGGTCATCCAGTCTGGCCTTCGGCCTGGCCGTGACGGTGGATCGGACGTCATCCGACCCCGGAGCCAGCCTGGGGACCTGGGGCTGGGGCGGCGTCTGGGCCACCTCATACGTCTCGAGAGGCTCTTTCGCCTGTGCTTCCGCCGGAAGCTCGGCGACGGCCACAGCCGACGGCTTTTCGAGCAACGAAGTGCCCGGGGCACTGCGCTCAGACCGCTCCGCCAGGTTTCCCGTCATCGCCGTCGACGGATCCGCGGCCGCGGTGATCTCATAGGCCATCGCCGGCAACAGCCCCCACAGTCTCTTCTTCACGGTCCTGTTGGTCTTGAGAATGACCGCGCCCGGCCCCAGCTCCTCCTTGATCATCTTCAAGGCCTCCGGGACGGACTGAGAGGTGTAGGTCTTGATACGCATCATGCAACTTCTCCTAGACTGACGAGCTTGACTTGGGGCGGAATCTCGTTATGGGAGAGGACGACGAGATTGCCGAGCACATGCTCCAGGAAGCGCCGTAGGTGGAGGCGGACATTGCTGGGAACGAGCAGGATCGGGTATCCCTCGAAGGTCTTCTCCGAGACGGACTTCTGCAGCTTGAGAAGAATCGACCGGGCCTGACCTGGATCCAGGGACAGGTAGTTGTCCAACTCGGTCACGGTAATCGCATTCGAGAAGACGGTTTCCAGTTCCCGGGAGAGGGTCATCACCTTCATCTCCCCGGAATCGGAAATGAAGGGCTGACAGATCGACCGGCCCAGTCCCTGCCGGACGTACTCCGTCAGCAGGGTGACGTTCTTGGTGCGGGGAGCGAAGTCCGCCAGGGTCTCCAGAATCGAGACCATATCCCGGATCGAGACCCGCTCGCGGAGCAGGTTCTGCAGCACCTTCTGGATCTCTCCGACGGTCATCACGGCCGGGATCAACTCCTCCACCACCTTGGGGTGGGTCTCGTTGACGCCGTCGATCAGAGTCTTGACTTCCTGTCGGCTGAGCAGTTCGTGAAGAACGCTCTTGATCGTCTCGGTCAGGTGGGTGGACAGGACGGTGGTGTTCTCGACCACGGTGAAACCCGCCAGCTGAGCCTTCTCGCGCTGCTCGTTGCGGATCCACAGGGCCTCCAGCCGGAAGGCCGGTTCGTGGGTCGGAATCCCGTCGATCTTCTCGGTCGGACGTCCCGGATGAATCGCCATGAGATGACCGGGCATGAGCTCGCTGCGGGCGATCTCGACGCCTTTGAGGAGAATCCGGTATTCCCTTGGCTTCAGCTGGAGGTTGTCGGTGATGTGGATGGGAGGAATCACGACCCCCAGCTCGGTGGCCAACTGCCGGCGAATCGACTTCACGTGCGACAGGAAGTCGCCCCCGGGCTTGTTCTCCACCAGGTGGATCAGCTGATAACCCAGTTCGAGTCCCAGCGGGTCGACCCGCAGGAGCCGCTCCACGCTTTCTTCGGCAGGAGGCGCCACCTCTTCGTCGGCCTGCTCCACCAGCAGTTCCGCCTGCTGCTTCTTGCGGGCCACCCTCCATCCGATGGTGCCCACGATCGCCGCAAGAACGAAAAAGGCCAGGAAGGGCAGGCCGGGCACCAGCGAGATCAGGAACAGGACTACGGCTCCCAGGACCACCGGCTTCGGATCGGAGAAGACCTGGCCCGAGACCTGTTCGCCCAGGTCGGACTGGGACGCCGCGCGCGTCGTCATGACACCGCCGGTCACGGAGACGAGGAGAGCCGGGATTGCAGTCACGAGACCGTCTCCGATGGTCAGGATAGTGTAGGTCTTCAGTGCCTCGACAAGCGGCATTCCGTGGCTGACGACTCCGATGAAGAAGCCCGCGATGATGTTGATGGCCACGATGATGATGCTGGCGACGGCGTCCCGCTGCGTGAAGCGGACGGCGCCGTCCATGGCGCCGTAGAACTCGGCCTCGTGGGAAACCCGTGCGCGCCGCTCGCGCGCTTCGATCTCGTCGATGAGCCCGGCATTGAGATCGGCGTCGATGCTCATCTGTTTGCCGGGCATGGCATCGAGGGTGAAACGGGCGGTGACCTCCGAGGTCCGGACCGCGCCGTGATTGACGACGATGTACTGAATCGCGATCAGAACGAGGAAGACGACGAACCCGACCACGTAATTTCCTCCGACCACGAACTGGCCGAAGGACTGGATGACTTCTCCCGCCGCCGACGTTCCCTCACTTCCGTTGAGCAGGATCAAACGGGTGCTGGCGACGTTGAGGGAGAGCCGGTAGAGCGTCACCATCAGAAGGATCGTGGGGAACACTGAGAAAGCAACGGGCTCGGAAATGTACAGGGAGAGCAGCAGGAGAACGACGGCGACTGTGACGTTGGTGGCAATCAGAAAGTCGAGCAGAAACGGCGGGACTGGGATCAGCATGACGGCAATGATCGTGATCACCGCAAAGCCGATCAGCACATCGCTGCGCTTGGCCGTGATCAGAGTCCCGATTGCCAGGGGTGTCGCTTTCGTACTCATTTCCTCCGAATGCCCGAAATCGAACGCTTTTGATGTCTCCGAAAAGGGACTTAAGCAAGGCCCATGCCACTGGAGATCGGCGCCCGTTCCAACTCCGCAGATCCGTCGTCAAGTCAGGACAACCTATTGATTTCATGTGGCTTAAAAATCGAACCGAATCGTCGAGATGGACCGTTCGGTCCAATCCGGGACGCTGTCGGTTCGCCGACCAATCCGTCAAGAGCCTGTGCCCCGTGACGGGACTTTGACGGAACCCGGGTTGATCTGAGATCTGAGATTTACGATTTACGATTTGGCGGGGAAGCTGGAACGGGGATTTTCGTCAGTGCCAGCGGCGCTTCTTCAACTTGAAGACGTAGGCCAGGATCTGGGCAACGGCCCGGTAGAGCAGGACCGGCACTTCATCGCCGATTTCGACGGTTCGGTAGAGAGCGCGTGCCAGTTCGACGTCTTCGACCATGGGAACCCGATGTTCCTCGGCCACCTTTTTGATCCGCTGGGCAACATGGTCGCACCCTTTGGCCACGACCTCCGGGGCCGCCATTGTCGCCATGTCGAATTTGAGGGCGACGGCGAAGTGGGTCGGGTTTGTGATGACCACATCGGCTTCCGCGACGGCCGCCATCATCCGGCGCCGAGCCATCTCGAGCTGCAGACGGCGGATTCGGCCTTTGATGAGCGGATTCCCCTCCGTGTCCTTGTGTTCGTCCTTGAGCTCCTGCTTCGTCATCTTCAGGTTCTCTTCATGCTGGTAGCGCTGGAACAGGAAGTCCCCGGCGGCAAGGATGGCCAGGAGGATCGCAACCCGAATACAGACCTGATAGAGAATGGCGCCCCAGACCGAGAGGATGCTCCCCAGATCCATGGCCGGCATGAGCTGGAAATCACCCATGTGATCGCGGATCACCGAGTAGCCCAGGTAGAGGATGGCGAGGACGAGGGCGAGGCTGCGGACGAGCTGAACGATGCCGTTCTTCGAGAAGATCTTCTTGACGTTCTGGGCGGGATTCAGCTTGGTGACCTTCGGTCTGAGCGGTTCACCCGTGAAGACAAAGCCTCCCTGTCCGACGAGGCCGCCGACGGACAGCACGAAGGTGAGCGCGAGCAGAGGGCCTGCCAAGATGAGAAACAACCAGGCGATGCGGAAGAAGACCCGCGAGACGGTGGCGGTGGTGATCTCCTCACCGAATCCACCCGACCAGAACACACGGAACGGCTCTTCGAGCTGATGAATGAACCAGTCTCCCTGGAAGGCCAGAACCAGCACGAGGACGAGAAAGGTGAGTGCGAAGGGGACCTCGCGGCTTCGCGCGATTTGCCCTTTCTCCCGGGCCTTTCGCCTCTTGCGAGACGTCGCTTTGTGGGTCCGATCCGACTTATCCGACATCCTATCCCCGCAGCAGCTTCAGGTAGGTCTCCAGTCCAGGTCCGATACCGGCCAGGTGCCGGCCGAGGAACGGGATGAAGCTGTAGACGATGGCTGTCAGCACGGTGAAGCCGATGAGCGACTTCGCCGGCAGGCCGACGATGAGGATGTGGATCTGCGGCGCGGCGCGGCCCAGGATGCCGAACAGGACATCCACGATGAACAGCATGACGACGATCGGCGCCGACAGCTGCAGGCCCAGAATGAAGAGTTGCCCAAGTGATGTGACCAGCTGACCGATGAGCGACGCCGAGACCGCCAGATCCGGGCCCGTGACCTGATAGCTCTGGACGACCGCCTCGATCAGCCAATGGTGGCCATCCATTCCGAGAAAGATCATTATCGCGATCAGATTCAGGAAGCTTGCCATGAAGGGACTCTCGACCTGCGTCTGGGGGTCCACCATCTGGATGAAGCTGAATCCGAGCTGGAATCCCATCAACTGGCCCGCCACATCGAGGGCGGCCAACACCAGCTTCACCGAGAAGCCCAGCACCAGCCCGACGAGAAGCTCACGAGCCGTCAACAGGGTCAGTCCCACCAATCCCGTGGGGATCGTTGTATAGGTGCCCATGACCGCCGGGAAGACGGCCCAGGTCAGCCCCAGGGTGAGGAGGAGGCGGATCGACATCGGCACGATGCTTCCGCCGAAGAAGGGAGCGAAGGTCACCAGACCTCCGACACGGGCCACCGTCAGCAGAAAACCGACGATAAGACCGAGGGACAGATCGTAGGAGAACATTGCCTCATCCCGCGTAGGCCGAGAAGTGTCCCAAAATACTGACCGTGAACGTGACGATTCTCTCGACGATCCACGGCAGCAGCAACAGCGTGACCAGACAGATGACGACCATTTTGGGAATGAAGGTCAGTGTCATGTCCTGGATTGATGTGACGACCTGGAAGATGCTGATCAGCAATCCCATGACCAACGCGGCTCCCAGCAGAGGGGCAGCCGTCAGGAAGACCAGCATCACCGTGTCACGAACCAGCTGGATCAGCACTTCTTGGCTCATTTTGGCGCTCACATTCTGAAACTCTCGACCAGGGAACCCACGACGAGGTTCCAGCCGTTGACGAGAATGAACAGCAACACCTTGAACGGTGTCGAGATCATGATTGGCGGCAACTGGAGCATCCCCATGGAAAGCAGTACCGCGCTGATGACCATGTCGATGACCAGAAACGGAAGGAACAGCACGAAGCCGATGTGAAAGGCCGTCTGGAGTTCCGAAATCATGAAGGCAGGGACGACGACGCGCAGGGGGAGGTCCTCGCGGCTCTTGGGCCGGGGCAATTTGCCGATCTTGACGAACAGCGCCAGGTCCTTTTCACGGACCTGCTTGAGCATGAAGTCCTTGACAGGTTCCTCGGCCTTCTCCAGAGCCGCCAATTCGGTCAGTTCCCCGCCCTGATACGGCGCGACCGCCTGCTCGTAGACGCGGTCCCAGGTGGGCCCCATGACGAAGAGCGTCAGGAACACGGCCATGCCGACCAGCACCTGATTGTTGGGCGCCTGCTGAGTCCCGAGCGCCTGCCGCAGGAAGTGCATGACGACGATGATCCGGATGAAGGACGTCATCGAGATCAGCAGCGCCGGTATGAAGGTCAGCAGGGTGAGGAAGATGATCACCCGCACCGGAAGTGAGAAGCCCTCTCCGTCCCCACCTCCCAGCGATATCTGCACGGATCCCTGGCCGGCGGATTGTGCCTGCAGCGTCGTCGTGCACACGCTCAGCAGCAGCAGCACGAGCAGCAGCAGCACGCGGCGATCTGCCCGAGAGCTCATCGAAACATCTCCAGCAGGGACCGAAAGCTGGGCTGGGGCAGCAATCGCGGCGACGGCGCGCCCGGTTCTCCTGGCGTCGGGTCGGCGACCTCCGAGTCCGTCGCGTCGAGCGCCCCCTCGGCGTCGCTGCCAATGGCTGCCTGCGCGGTCTCCGGGGCGCCGGCTGCTTCGATTGCCGAAAGCAGGCTGATCTGATGGGTGGTCGATCCGACGAGGAAGGTGCCCGAACCGACCCGAACCAGGAGCAAAGCGCGTTTGTCACCGATCCCCCGGGTCTCGAGGATCTCGATCTTCGAGTTGCGGCGGGAGAAGCCCCGGCCGCCGGAATACCGGTTCGCAACCCAGTAGAAGAGGGCCAGCAGAGCAAAAACCAGCAGGATTCCGGCGACAGTCTGCACCGTGCTCATGGTCGTCCCATCCATCTCTCAGGAGACTTTGACCAGCCGCGCGGCACTGCCGCGCTTTCGCACGAGCACTTCCGCCTCGCCGACTCTGACACCGCCGATCATGACCTCCACGTAACCGGAAGAGACCCGGTCCAGAGAGACCACATCGCCAGGTGACAAGCGCAACAGCTGATCGACCGTCATGTTTGCGGAGCCGAGACGTACGTCGACCGGAAACTCGACCTTCATGAACGGTCCCATTTCGGTGGTGACGCTCAGTACCGTCCGCTCCAGGTCCTCATCTGAAATGGTCGTTTTGGGCATGAACGCCTCACTGAACGATGAAATCGGTGAAGTAGACTTCGACCACCGTTCCCGAGTCCTTCTCGAGAAGGCTGTTGACGAAGCCTTTGATCCGAGCCTTGAGTTGATCCTTCGCCTCCGGTTTCAGGAGGTCCGCGACGGTCATCTGGCCCACCGCCGTCAGGAGCTCATCTTTGAGCTTTGGAACCATCACTTCTTTTCGAAACACCTCGGAGCCCGGGGAGGAGTTGTGAATTCCCAGTGCAACGGCGATTCGCGCGTAACTCATCTTGCCGTTCCCCACCAGATTCACGACCACCGGATCCAAAGAGACGACTTCGGTGACTTCAGGAGGAGGTGTCTTGGCCGCATCGGCCTTCGTTTCGGCCTCGACGCCGGCCGGGTCGAGCAGACCCGTGGCCCAGATTCCGACCATTGCCACGACCAGCAACAGGGCCGTTGCTGCTGCAATGAAGATCCATTTGCGCTTGCTCTTCGGAGTCTCGACGCTCTCCGCCTCCGACTCCGTCTCCTGCTCGATCAGTTCATCATCCGGCATACCAACCTCCGGTCATCCAAAAAGCAATCGGCATGCCATCCCCTGAATACCAAGCTTAAGTATATATTCATCAATTGGTTACTATGATTTCAGAAGACATCTCCGGAGGGCGTGAACGGGGCCACGGCGTCAACGGACTCGTGAGTCACGCGACAATTTGTTGACAGGCGGGCGAAACGGAAGGGAGGGAGAACGGGCCGTTCGAACGGGCCCGATTCTGGAGACTCGGTGGCGGACCGGGGGGGCGGGGGCCCCCCTTGTCAGAAGGGGACCCCCGGGGCCAGGAATGAGCGTTCAAACCGGGCGAACTAGCCCTGTTTCAGCTGGATCGCCTGTTGGGTAATCTGATCGGCCGTCGTGATCACCTTCGAATTCGCCTGATAAGACCGCTGAAAGAGGATCAGTTTGATGAATTCCTCGGCGATGTCGACGTTGGACAACTCGAGGGCGTTGCCCTGGATGTTGCCGCGGCCGCCCGTCTCAGGCGTTCCAATCGTCGGTTCACCGGACTGGGTCGTCCGGGCATAGAGGTTGTTGCCGGCACGCACCAGGTTCTGGGGGCTGGTGAAGAGCGCCATACCGATCTGTCCGAGCGGGGCGGTCTCGCCGTTGCTGAAGATGCCTTCGATGACTCCGTCGTTGCGTACGATCATTTCCGAGAGCGTGCCTGCTCCCTTTCCATTCTGATAGGTCTGCGAGGTGGAACTCGGCAGCCGGAACTGGGTCAGGAAGGACTTGCTCGAGTCGAGGTCGTCCCACAGATCCCAGTCGAAGGTCACGTCGTCGGCACCGCTCGACGGAGTGAACGAGATGCCCGTGATGTCCGCGGCCGGGCCCGACAACGTCCCGTCGGCCGCAAAGGTTACCTGCCCCTGACTCAGCACGCCGGTCCCTCCGCCCTGCACACTGTCACTTGGCACGGCCATGGTGTAGTCCCAGAGACCCTGGGTCGCCGTCTTGGTGAAAGTCACGGTGACCGGGTGGCCCACGCCCAGGCTGTCGAAGACCTTGACCGTGGTGGAGAAGGTCTCACCGTCCACGGCTTCAGCATTGAGGTTGGTCGTGAATCTGACCTGTGTCGTCGTCACCGCCGGAAGCACCTTGCCGGGTTTGAGATCCAGGGGTACGAGGTTGGTGTTGGTGTCGATGGTCCCGGTCGCGAGGTCGTTCGGATAGCCGAGGACGTAGAGTCCGTCGGACGTGACCAGCTTGCCTTCGGCGTCGAGGTAGAAGTTTCCCGCACGGCTGTAGAACTCCGCGCTGATGCCGTCCCCCACGACGAAGAACCCGGCTCCGCGGATCGCCATGTCCGTGGCCAACTGGGACTGCTGGACGTTGCCCTGGGACCAGACCTGCTGAGTGGAAGTCGGTTGGACTCCCTGACCCGCCTCGGCCCCGGCAGTCGTCGCGGCTCGCAGCTCCTCGAAGAAGAGGTTTGTCGCCTTGTACCCGATGGTGTTGCTGTTGGAAAGATTGTTGCCAATGTTGCGAATGCCCAGCGCGCTGGCATTCAGTCCCGTCAATCCGACAAAGAAAGTACCACCCATGATCTACCTCCTGGCCTTATTCAGTTTCCTGTGTCCGTTGAATCCGTGTTGTCGACGGCGTCGGTCGAAGATGCTTCCTCCGACTCGTCCGTGGTCTGAGTTTCATCCTGCGTCCCCCCTTGACTCAGCTCGCTGAGAACCTTGGAGGTCGACTCGGTCGCCTCGCGGATCGAGATCAACTGCTCGAGTGAGCTGAACTGGGCCAACTGGGCGACGAACTGCGCGCCGTCCTGGGGATTCATGGGATCCTGGTTGCTCAGTTGAGCCACCAGCAGCCGCAGAAAATCGTCCTTTCCCATACTGGCGTTGGCACCCGTCAGAGTGCTCGTCTGTCCTGAAGTTGGCGCGTATGCAACGTTGGGGATTTCTGGCATTTTCTTTCTCCATCAAACGAAATAGCTGACGCTTCCATCGTCACCGGCCGCGAGGTTCTCCTCGACTCCCGCCGTCCCTGCCGGACCTTCGATAGTCGAGCTGAACTGGCGACCCTTCGAGCTCGAGGAGCCGCTCCCGGAGTGTTGCTGCCCCTGGCCGTCATGCTGGGGCAGAAAATCCGCGACCTTGGCCGAGGCGATCTCGAGTCCCAGCTCGTTCAGCTTCGAGACCAAGTGGGCCAGTCCGGTCTCGACGGCCTTTCGAACGGTTGGGTCCTCGACCCGAATGACCGCATGCATCGCAGCGTCCTCGGACATCTCCGTCTGGATTTCGATACGACCGAGGAAGCCGGGTTTGAGCTGGACCGTGAATCGATCCAGACCGATCGTTCTGTCCAATTTCGCGGTTTCGACGATCTGGTCGAAGATCTGACCGGCATCTGCGGTCCCCGCGGCATGCTGAGGAGCTTGCCCTGCCGCAACCCGCGGCGAGGAGGCGACGGGATCACTCCTGGAGACCGTCGCGGCAACCGAGTGGACCACCGGCTGGAAGTGCTCCCGGACCGAGGTCGTTTCGTGTGCCCTCGACGACGCTTCGCCGGTTCTGATGGGCTCGGCCTCTTTTCGACGACCGTCCACGGACTCGAGTTCGGGTCGGCTTCCCGCATCGCGAGCCATCTCGCGGCTGTCGGGTTCCTGGACGGACTCGCCGTTCTGTGCGGCGGAGGACTGCTGGGACTCACTGCGGAATCCGTGGTGCCCCCGCGTCGTCTGCGATCCGGACGATGCGGCGGCGGCTTTCGGGTCGGTGTTGAGCCGTGACTCGGAATGAGAACGTTCCGACCGCTTCTCTTCCAGCTCCGATCCTGCTGCCATGGTCCTCGTTTCCCGGGCCTGGTGCGTTCCGGACTGCCCGGGCCGCATCTGTCGGGCTCGCTGTCCCGACGTGAGGGTGGCCGCGAGTTCTGTGCCGAGGGCCGACTGCGCAGGACTCGTCCCCGGCCGATCCGTGAGAGACGGCTTCGAAGCCGACGATCCTCCGACCCCCTCCGCCTGGCTCTCGGGTCCGGCGGTGGAAGTGCGGGAGGAGGCCTGGTTGCTCCGCAGCGCGGCCCGGTCCGTCGGGGTCTCCCGCTCGGGGATGTTCGTGGGGTTCAGCCCATGCTCCATCCGAATCACCGGGTTCGGCCGCGCCCCCTCTGCGATCCGGGCTACGGTGGCGCCCTCCTGATCGGACGTTGCTCCGTCCCGCTGGGCCTGCCGCGATGACGGCACGTCGGGCACCTGTTCTGCACTGCCGAGATGGTGCCGACCTGCCGTCCGGCCCTGCGAAGCCAGATCGGCGGCTGAGGAATGATCGACGCGCAGGTCTTCAGCGTTTCGAGAGGGACGCCACAGCGACTCGGGCGGTAGCGTCTGACCCCGGACTCCTCGCGGCTGGGTCTCGAAGCGACCCGGTGCCGCCTCCTTGGCCGACGCGATGGGCGAACGACCCGTCGCCGGTCCCGCTGCATCGCTTCGAGTCTCGGCCGGCTCTTCGCTTTCGCTGCCGGCTTGCTCGTCGCGGGGATCCGATGGTTTCGCGGTCGGTTGCAGTTCGTGATGAAAACCCCGAGCAGAGCTCGAACGGAACAGGCTCGATTCGTCGACGCCCGCCTCTCGGCCGCTCCTCCGCCCTGCCGCGGCGGCTCCCCGATCGTCGGCGCCGCTACGCGATTGATGGCTCTTACCCCGGCCCTGACCCTGCCCGCCCGATTCCCGGCCGGCACCCACTTTTACTGTTGCTGCGGCCTGGCGGGTCATCGAATCGTCAAACAGCATCGCCATGAACTGGCTCGCAAAGTCCCCGCCTTTGGCCTTCTTCCGGGAGGATTGCTGCGGGGTGGATTCCCCGGCCCGTGCAAGCATGTCGAGGGCGCTTGTTTCTTCCATTGCGTCCCCCTGAATTGCACCGTGCGTGCCAATCATCGGGCTTCCGGCAGATTTCCCATAACTATATGTACTGACAACAGTTTATCGATATGATCGATGACGAGATCGGCCGGCCGGCGAATCTCTGATGGGCAGATTCTGCCCAGGGCGCTAGGCAAGAAGCGGCCCGCCCGTCGGGAGTGTCCGTCCTTCCGTTTCGCCCGGTCGTCCCCTACAATGGGGCCATGGCGACCTGCGGCACCGGCTGCAGATCCTTCGGAAAAGCCGGTCGTTCAAACCGAACTTCCGGGTTCGCGAAGGGCGGCAAGACTCACCTGGGGCTGCGTCGCGGCCTGCCGATCCTCGTGTTTCTGTGTTTGCTCCTCGATTCTGCGCTGATGGCGAAGGAGGAGTGGGTCTGCGTTGAGAGCCGAAATTTCCGGGTCTTCGGAAGCACGGGGCGCAAGCAGGCAACGGCGCTGCTGCTGCGGCTGGAGAGGTTTCTGGAGATCGTGCGGCGGCTGGATGCCTCGACTCGACCGGTGTCGGTGCCAATCGATGTCTTCCTCTTCAGGGACGAGCCTTCCTTCAGGCCGTACCTCCCGCTGATCGGGGGCGAACCGGCCAAGGTGGCGGGCTATTTCACGGCCAGCAAACCGAGAAGCCTGATTGCCCTGCGTCGCGGCTGGGATTCGCAGGAGACGGCTCGGATCATCTTTCACGAGTTTACGCACTTCCTCACCCGCGACCTCAACTGGCCCCTCTGGCTGAATGAAGGAGTGGCCGAGTTCTATTCGACATTTGACGACCAGGGTGGAACCGCGACCCTGGGCCGTCCGATCGAGGAACACCTTCGCACCCTCCGGGAACGCTCCCTGATCCCTCTCAACGACTTCATTCGACTCGATCAGGCCTCGGTGGGATACGGAGACCGTCATCGGAGCGAGTTCTACTATGCCCAGGCCTGGATACTCTTCCATTTCCTGCGGATGAGTCAGGACCAGGACCTGACGAATCGACTTCTCTCCTACGTGGCGCGCCTGACCGCGGGCCAGGAGCCGGTGTCTTCGTTCCACATCGTTTTCGATCCGGTTCCGATCGAGGCACGTCTCGCTGAGTACATCCACAGGAACACGATGGCGGCGATGGTATTCGAGGTGTCCGACTCCGGAACCCGCGCCAAGACCGCCGCCCGGTCCGTCACCCAGGCGGAAGTGCTGGCACGTTGCGCAGAGCTGCTCTTCCGCAAGGAGCAATTCGAGCAGTCGCGAGCCCTCATTGAACAAGCTCGCCAATCCGGCGCGCCGACCGGCGTCGTGGCGATGGTCGAAGGGTTGCTCGCCTTCTACCAGAGTCACTGGAACGAAGCCGCCCGGCACTTCGAGGAGGCCGTAACCGCCGAGCCCGACTACTTTCTGAGCCACTTCTACTGCGCGCTGGCTACGAGCAATCTGTTGGCCAGTCGGGGCCGTTTCGACCGGGCGGCCGCCGACCGGATCGCCGGTCTCCTGGCTCGCGCGGTCTCGCTCAGACCCGACTTTCTCGAGGGCTACGAACGACTGGCCGAATTTCACCTTCACACGGGCCTCGACCTCGACCGTGGCATCGAGGCCAGCCGCGAGGGGCTTCGCGTCGATCCGGCCGATCACGAACTGGCCCTGACCCTGGCCCAACTCGAAATCAAGGCGCACGACGAGACGACAGCCCGTACGCTGCTGACACGATTGACCTCGACGGGGATCACGCCCGCGATTCGTGACCGGGCACGCGTTCTTCTCGACTCACTCGACGCCGTCCGCGAATCGGCGCAAAACACCGGAGCCGGCGGCACCGTCCTGCCCGCGAGCCGGCCCGACGCTCCCGGCGGTCTTCCGCCCATCGTGCGAGAGGAATCTCTGGAGACGCGCTTCCCGGACGATGTCTCGAGCGCGCCCAGATGTCTGCCGGACTTCGCCAACGTGATGGGGGCGCCCTCCGTTTCGGGCAGGCTGGAAGAGATTCGCTGCACGGACCAGACCGCCACCTACGTCATCACCGCAGACGACGGAGCCGTCTGGCAGCTTTCGGCTCCCCTCGATAGGGCCGTCCTCTACAGTTGCCAGGTCGCCCTCGAGAACCTGACCTGCGGCCCCTTCCATCAAGCGGTCCTGGCCTATTATTCGAGGTCGAACCGGCCAGGGGAGCGACTCTTTTCGGCCCTCGCCATCGAAGTCAAAGCCACGCAAGGAAGCGCCACCGCCCCATCATCTGTCGGTCTTCAGTAGGGCCACTTCCAGTTGTGGATTTCGGGCAGATCGTCGCCGTGCTCGTACACGTAGTGCTTGTGCTCGATCAGCCTGTCGCGCATAGCCTGTTTGACATGAGCGGCCCGGGTTCCCAGGCTCGGAACGCGGTCGATGACGTCCATGACGAGATCGAATCGATCCAGATTGTTGAGGACGACCATGTCGAACGGAGTCGTGGTGGTGCCCTCCTCTTTGTAGCCGCGGACGTGGAGATTGTGATGGTTGGTTCTCCTGTAGGTCAGCCGATGAATCAGCCAGGGGTACCCGTGGAAGGCGAATATGATCGGTTTGTCCTTCGTGAACAGTGAATCGAAATCGGCATCGGACAGGCCGTGCGGATGCTCGGACTGCGGCTCCAGCGTCATCAGGTCGACGACGTTGACGACGCGGATCTTCAGTTCTGGAAAGTTCTGGCGCAGGATGTCGACGGCGGCCAGAACCTCCATGGTCGGCACGTCGCCCGCGGCCGCCATCACCACATCGGTCTCGTCGTTCTGATCGTTGCTGGCCCACTCCCAGATCCCGATCCCGGCCGTACAGTGGCGAATCGCCGCCTCCATGTCCAGATACTGCAGCGACGGCTGTTTCCCTGCGATGATTACGTTGACGTAATCCCGGCTGCGCAAGCAGTGATCCGTGACCGAGAGCAGCGTGTTGGCGTCGGGGGGCAGGTAGACGCGGACGATCTCGGCCTTCTTGTTGACGACGTGATCGATGAAGCCGGGGTCCTGATGGCTGAAGCCGTTGTGGTCCTGCCGCCAGACGTGTGAGGTCAGCAGGTAATTCAGCGACGCAATCCGCCGCCTCCAGGGTATTCCGCGCGTGACCTTCAGCCATTTGGCATGCTGGTTGAACATGGAATCGACGATGTGGATGAAGGCCTCATAGCAGGAGAAGAAACCGTGGCGGCCGGTCAACAGATAGCCCTCGAGCCACCCCTGACACATGTGCTCGCTCAGCACTTCCATCACTCGACCGTCCGGGGAAATCGATTCGTCCGTGGGGAGGATCTGAGCCGTGGAGACCCGATCGGTGACTTCGAAAAGGGCGCCGAGGCGGTTCGACGCCGTTTCATCCGGGCCGAAGACCCGAAAGTTGCGGCTCTCGGCGTTCAGCTTCATGACATCCCGCAGGAACCGGCCCGTCACGCGGGTGGCTTCCGCCACGGCCTGACCGGGACGGGTCACGTCGACCGCATAGGAACGGAAATCGGGGAGGCTAAGGTCTCGAAGGAGCAGCCCGCCATTCGCATGGGGATTGGCTCCCATCCTTCGTTCGCCCCGGGGAGCCAGTTCAGCCAGTTCCGGCCTCAACTTTCCCTGGTCGTCGAACAGCTCTTCGGGACCGTAGCTCTTCATCCATTCTTCGAGCATGCGCAGATGTTCGGGATTCTCTGCCAGCTTCGCCAGCGGCACCTGGTGGGCTCTGAAGGACCCTTCCACGGGCAGACCGTCCACGAAACGCGGACCGGTCCAGCCTTTGGGAGAGCGCAGGATGATCATGGGCCATCGGGGACGGCCCGTGTACCCCTCTTCGCGGGCCTTGCGTCGGATAGCGAGCAACTCCTCGGCCACCCGATCGAGGGTCGCCGCCATCAACTGATGCATGGAGGCGGGTTCGTCCCCCGCGACGAAGTACGGCTGGTAACCGTAGCCCTCCATCAGGGCGACGAGCTCCTCCTTTTCCAGACGGGCCAAGACCGTGGGTCCCGCAATCTTGTAGCCGTTCAGATGCAGCACCGGTAGCACCGCCCCGTCATGGACCGGGTTGAGGAACTTGTTCGAGTGCCAACTCGTCGCCAGGGGCCCCGTCTCGGACTCTCCGTCGCCGACCACGCAGCAGGCGACCAGTTCCGGGTTGTCCAGCACGGCCCCGTAGGCATGCAGGAGTGAATAGCCAAGTTCACCGCCCTCGTGAATCGACCCGGGAGTCTCGGGTGCGACATGGCTCGGGATGCCTCCGGGAAACGAGAACTGCTTGAACAGCCGGGCCAGTCCGGCCACATCCTGGGAAACGCTCGGGTAGAACTCGCTGTAGGTTCCTTCCAGATATGTGTTGGCCACCAGACCGGGGCCGCCGTGACCGGGGCCGGTCACGTAGATCAGATCGAGATCGTACTTACGGATGATCCGATTCAGGTGCACGTAGATGAAGTTGAGGCCGGGAGTTGTGCCCCAGTGCCCCAGCAGGCGGGGCTTGATGTGGGAGAGCTGCAACGGCTCTCTCAATAGCGGATTGGCGCAGAGATAGATCTGTCCCACGGAGAGATAGTTGGCGGCGCGCCAGTAAGCATCCATCCGGTTCAGTTCGGTGGCGCTCAGGGGAGACGTATTCTCGAGGACGTTCGTCGACATGGCATCCAGGCTCCTTTCTCGGGCCTTGCCCTTGGCAACAAAATTGAGGACCCGGACGCGGTCCGATCGGTCGGTCTCCGGAAGAGTCGCCCGGGTGCGGATACTCCACTTCTATCACACCCCGGCACCGGCTTCGAACGGAGCAAAGAGTGAGAGGGACGAACTTCGAGGTCGTCCAGGAGGCAAGGCTGCCGATTCCGCCGGTGACGTGCGCAGGGCAAAGCCGCGGAGACGCGCTCTGCGGCAGCGATGAACGGGGCGCGGGGCGTCCGGACGAGCTGGAAACCGGTCCTACGCCGGGGCCCCTGTCTACTCCAGGCCGTAACCGTAGGGAAAGAGCGGGTTGTAGTCCGGATCCCCCACATTGATCGGAATCTGGTCCATGGATCGGGGCCAGCTGAAGGAGAGCTTGCCGGTCGGACGGTAATCCCCGAACAGCACGTCTGTGATTCCCTCCCCTTCCGTGCCCGGCAGCCAGGCCGCCACGAACGCGTCCGCCTGGTCGAGGACCCGATCGACGATCATGGGACGTCCCGAAATCAGCACGACGACGACCGGGATGCCCGCCGCCTTCAAATTGGAAACGGTCTGGACGTCCTCGTCCGAAAGCGCCAGATCGGCCCGGTCACCGAAACCCTCGGCGTAGGGAGTCTCTCCGATCACAGCGATGCCTACGTCGGCTCCGGCGGCACCCGAACCGTCCGCCGAGAAGGTGACCTGAGTGCCGCCGGCGACACTCTGCTTGATGGCCGACAGGACGGTCGTCCCGCCGGTCGTGACCTCCCCGCTCTTCCCCTGCCAGTCAATGGTCCAGCCGCCGCACTGGTTGCCGATGTTGTCGGCGCTCTTGCCGCTGACGTGAATTCGCGCCGCCGTTTTCGAAAGAGGCAGCACCTTGCCCTGATTCTTGAGCAGAACGAGCGACTGGCGCACCGCCTCACGGGCAACCTGCCGATGTTCGGCGGAGCCAAAACTCTGCTGCAGACTGCGGTCGGCCATGGGCGACCTGTTCGGGTCCATCAGGCCCATGGCGAACTTCACGCGGAGGATCCGGAGCACGGCGTCGTCAATGCGCGACATCGGGACACGACCTTCGTTGACCAGTTCCTTCAGATAGGTCGTGAACTCACGGTACTTGCTGGGAACCATCCCCATGTCCATCCCGGCATTGATGGCCTTCTCGACGGCCGTCTTGTAGTCGCTGTCGAGCTGGTCGATGGCGCGGTAATCGGAGATGAGAAATCCGTCGAAGCCCAGTTCCTGCTTGAGGACCTGGGTGAGGAGATAGGCATTGCCCGAGCACTTGACGCCGTTCCAGCTGCTGTAGGACGGCATGATGGTGCCGACCCCGGCCTTGATGGACGCGATGTAGGGAAACAGATGGATCTTCCGGAACGTCGGTTCATCGACCCGGGTGTCGCCCTGATCGAGTCTCAGGAAAGAACGGGTCCGGCCACCCCAGGTCCGTTCCTGCATCGCCGCGCTGGTCCCGCCGTCGCCGGCATAGTGCTTGGCACAGGCCAGGATCGAGAGCGGGTCGCTCAGACTCGAGCCCTGCAGTCCCCTGACCTCCGCTTCGCCCAACTCGCTCGACAGGGCCGGGTCTTCCGAGAAACCCTCGTAGGTCCGCCCCCAGCGTTCGTCCCGGGGGACGGTGACGCAGGGGGAGAAGGTCCAGTTGATCCCGGTGGCCCGGACTTCGATCGCCGTAATTCTTCCGATCTTCTCGATGAGCTCCGGGTTTCGGGTGCAGCCGAGACCGATGTTGTGCGGGAAGATTACCGCCCCCAGGACGTTGTTGTGTCCGTGGACCGCATCGACGCCGTAGAGAATCGGTATTCGGAGCCGCGTCTGCAGCGCGTTCCGCTGGTACCCATCGTACATGTCGGTCCAGGCCTGGAGGGTATTCCCAGCCTTGGGATCCGAGCTTCCACCGCTGAGCACCGATCCGAGAAAGTACTTCGAAATGTCTGCAGGATCCTGCAGCTGCTCCTGGTCGGCCTGGGTCATCTGACCGACCTTCTCATCCAGCGACATCCGCGCCAGCAATTCCCTGGCCTGCCGATCGAAGGCAGCAAAGGGGCCGGGCTCGCCTGCTGCCGAGGCGACTTTTACACTGAACCAGGCTCCGCTCGAGCAGGCAAGAATAACAACGAAGAACAGGGCCGCGGCCCCCCGCCGGTACGAACTACTCATGTGGACTCTCCTTGACCGCAATCAATACGCGCCCTGACCAATGGGCGTCGAGCCACTATATCAGTTCGATTTGTCGAAAACTCTCTTGGAGGTCCGGGTCCCGAAGGAAGATTCCGTGGTCCCGTCGATGGTCAGCACTTTGCCGTCCGGAGACAGGGACCAGGTGTCGTCCGTAGCCATCTCCATCGTCTGGCCCTGCCGCTCGAAGCTCATGGTCGTGGCGATGAGGAGCTTGTTCCCTTCCCACGTGGCGCTCGCCGTTGCGGGCCGATTCATGAAGCCTTGAATCTGCTGATCCGTACCATCGAGCTTCAGCGTATAGACCCGGTCGCGGTTGCCCATCTCGGAACTCATCTGCTCGTTCACCTTGATCGAGTCAGCCGATTGGGCCACCTTCAACGTGATCTCCGGCATACCGCCTCCGCGGCCCATCTGAAAGTTGCTCTTGGCTTTGTTCAAGACCCAGGTTCCCGAAAAGTCGGGGTGCTGGGCGTACAAGACCGGAAGGGAAAGAACAGCCACGAAAACCAGGGAAAAAAGACGAGTCTTCATCCTCGATACTCCTTCTCTCAAGTGAGGTGTGTCCGGCTCTCCCGCAAAGCCGATGCCCTTGAAAACGTCGGGAGCAGGAGTTTGTTACAGCCCTGTCGTCAAAATACCCTCCCGGAGACCTCCACGATTCCGTCGCAAACCGACTCTTCAGGGACTCGCGACGGCGTCCGGCTCGCGACGGGGTACGACCGGGAGGGTGGCGAACTGCGACTGGCCCTGGACGATCCGATTCTGAATCATCATGGCAGCGAGGGGTGCCTGCCCGCCGACGCGGACGCTGCCGCGGAAGAAAGAGAAGTCGACAACTCGGTCCCACTCGATCTCATCGACGAACTGAGCCGTGTTTCCCAAGCCGACGATGTCCAGGGAGGCTGAGGCGACCACCTCCCCGGAAGAATCCGCGAGGTCCACAGGGATCGTGACCGGATCATTGCCCAGATTCTGGATCGCGATCCCGGTCCGGATGTCCGGAAACTGCGTGTCGACAGGACCGCTGAAACCTCTCGAGAGTTCGGCGCTCGCCGGGACACCCGCCAATCCAAACGACCCTCCGAAGACAACCACTGCGCTCACCGGCGCATCGGACGACAGGGTCACTGATCCGACCTGGAGATCTCCGTTGGAGCCGGTGTCGAACAAGGCGAAACCGTCTGCCGCAACTTCGACCAAGGTATCGAGCAGGATCGGAGTCCCGGGCGTCCCACCCCCCAGCAGATAGGGCTCTCCTTGGTCCGTGTGCCCCACGATGCGGACCGTAGCGGTGCGCTGAACACCCGCGTTGAGCAGCAGGATCTGGCTGAAGAAGCCTCCTCCGTTTCCGAACTGGGGAAGATAGGACAGGAAAGAGAGGTCGCTGTTGTCCGAAATCCTGAGCTGGGCCTCACTCGGCTCTCCGAGTTGCGCTCCCCCGCCGGGGTTGGACAGCGTCAACTGCACGATCCGGACCCCTTCAAAGATGAGATCGTCGAGCACGGGGACCTGAATATTCTGTGTCCCCCCTTCCCCGTCCGCAAACGTGATCGTTCCGGCCGTCGCGGTGTAGTCTTGGCCCGCAACGGCCGAGTCGTCCGCAGTGGCAAAGTCCAGCGTCACCGTGCCGTCGGTCCCACCGCTCCGGCTCACGGTGATCACGGCACTGCCGTCCGATTCATCCACCTCGAAAACCGATTGCGTGAATTGGACGGTGCCGGGCCGGTTTTGTGAGGCCGGGACAAAGGTCACGGAAAGCGTGGGCCGGCCGCTTCCCGCCTCTCGGCTGTTGAAGCGCTTCGCGCTCCCCAGCGTGGACTCCTCACCGATCACGATCCAGCCGAAGTTGGAGGAGGGCCCATCCACCCACGCCTGCACGTCTGCCAGGAGTCCGGCCGACTGCCAGACATAAGGCCCATTCGCCCCGACTGTCTGTTGGGCCGAAGCCGTCTCCGCGAAGTCGCCTCCTGGACTGCCCCAAAATGACGTGTCGAAGAAGGTGTGGACCCATGTCGCATCGCCCGTTGCGGCAGCGGCCCCTCCTCCTTCGGGGCCGGAGGCGTCCGATAGCCCTTCTCCCCAGTCCTGCGTGAGGCGGTGAACGGACACCGCCTGCGGGCCCGTGTCTCGGCTACTCGAATTCTGTAACTGAAGTGCCGCTGTCGTGATCTGCGAGCCGGGAGGAATCGTGCTCAGATCGAAGGTGAGGACGGCCCGACGCAGAGCCGCACCCGCGTTTGGACCCGTGCGGCCGGCGAAGATCGCGACACCCTGCCCGTTGCTCAACCCTCCCGTGTCGGATTCATAGAGCGTGTTGTCCCGGGCGGGGTTCAGAGTCACGGTCTGGGGTGCCTGCGCCCACGCCGCAAGCGTGAGTGCACTGCAGACGACGCCGACAGGGACAAGGAAAGGAACGAGACTTCCTCGCATGGCTTCCTCCAACTGCAAACTGCATCAAGCGTATCGCCGGATGACCGCCCCAGGTCCGAGCAGGGGAGCGATTGGGGGCACTGAATTCGGTGGTTTGGTGATTCTGATGTGATGTTCCGCAAAACGGTTCAGGACTCCCCCGAAGGGCCACCGGACTCACCGTCACTCGAAGCCGGAGAGTCTGCCACGCGCCGGTCTTTCCCGCCGAGCCGACTCACAGGGCTCCGAACCCACCCCTGATGCCACGGAGCGCTCTGCTGATTGTCGCCTCCTCCCGATCCGGTGGGGCGAGAAGGGCCCCATTTTCGCCACACACGGCCCGACTCGAACTCGATGAGTCCTGATCCCGGTCGAATCCTCCCACCCTACAAGTGACTTTCTGTCAACGCGTTCGCCGCGTTTCTTGCAGCAGGGTCGTGACCGCCTTCGATCTGGAACGAATATTGCAGTCTTCTAGAAGACGAGTGGGGTCGGCTGGCTAGTTCGGCTCGTCGACCCCCAGGAATGCGAATTAGAATCACCCCCGGGGTGATGAGATATCAAGGAGGATACCTCCATGAAGACACTTATTTCCAGATACATGACTCTGATCGTTCTGGCCTTTGCGATCGCCTTGATCGGAGCACCGTCGGCCCTGGCGTCGAATCTGCGCGACCGAGTGCAGGTTCGTTTCAATCAGGCGATTCAGGTACCAGGCGCGGTTCTGCAGCCGGGCAACTACGTTTTTCAGCTCGAAGGCTCATTGACGAACCGTCACACGGTGCACATTTTCAAACAGTACCCCAACGGGACCACGAAGCTGGTCGCCACGGTCGAGACGGACCGTGTGGAGCGGTCGCAGGCGACGGACCGCAACGTCATCACGACCTACAAGGTCCCCGCAGGGGATCCGGCCGTTCTGGACACCTGGTTCATGCCGGGTAGCCTGATGGGGCGCCAATTCGTTTACGGGTCGCAGGAAGCCATCCAGCTTGCCCGACTCAATGATGCGGCAATTCCGGTGAGCTCCCACGGCCAGGTCCAACCGACCCGCGGGATGGAGAGCCGGTAAGTTCAATTGCCCGACTCCGCCCGGCATCTTGGCGGGTGGGGCGGTCCCATCGATGGGACCTTTGACTCGGCGCCTTTCGACGCCGGGTCTCTTTTTTTGTCCACCGGACGACCGATCCCCCCGGTTTGGGGACAGTGGGAGGTCCTACCGGTCGCCCGGTCCGGACGCGAGGACCGCGCCGGCACGGTGCGCTGCCCACCAGGAGAGCCAAACGAGGGGCGCGTTGCCGTCAATCGCGATTTCCCGAGCCGCCCAGCCCGTTCCCGTCCGGGGCATCATTTTCATCCCAGGCTGGGAGCCGAACGCCGGCATGTCCGGATCGTCGGCGTTGGTCCAATCATTGGGTCCCAGCGCCATTTTGCCCGGCTCCGAGTCGGGAACGCAGCAGTCGTGGGTCCGTTCGACGGCGTTCTCTCCAAATCCGGTGACCATGGAGAGGGCCATCGCATTCGTCCCCAGAATGTAATCCATGACTCGAACGGCATAGCGTGCATAGCGCGCCGCACCACTTCGGTCCCCGGCCGCCGTTCGCTCCTCGGCCGCCAGGGCCAGCAGGATCCCGTCGTTGAGCAGCATCCGGTTGGAGCCCCACCTCCAGTTGTTGTCGACCTCATCCCGGTCTCCGCTGTCCCAGCGGTTCGAGCGCGCATCCTTGGTGACACCCGGATAGCCCACGTCCATGAAGCGGATGCATTCATCGGCGTAACGGTACAGGTTCTCTCGAACCGGAGCGAGATCGACGTCGGCGGGTCGGACCGTCAACAGGCTGACATTTCCCGTCGCGGCAACGGCGCCCCACCAGAATTCCGAGATTTCACCGAAACGGGGGTGGGCCTGAACCTTGCGGGCCAGCTCGCGCGCATCCGGTTCACGCAACTGCTCCGCCGTCAAATAGACCTCGACGAGAGCCGCAAACTCGTCGTCCTGGATGTTGTTGGGATCCGGATGGCATGGTTCCCGGAAGGCCCTCGGCTCACGCCACAGGGCAAAGTTGTCGTTGTCGGGGTAGATGCCGCCCACTCCGCCGAAATCCTCGAAGCCGCGGCAAAGGGGCGCAGTCGTCGTTGCGTTGGTCAGTGCCGTGCGTGCTTCGGCCTGGAAAGCCCTGGCCGATGCTCCGTCCCCTCGGGCGAGATGGAATCGGGCCATTTGCGCCAGCGAGCGGGCCACCGCAAAGGTCGCCTTGGTCTCGGGTTTCGAGATGCAGTCTCCCTTCGTGTGCGGGGCACAGGGTCCATAGGGTTCGATCTGGGTGTGCAGCTTTGCGATGGCCAGCTTCTCACCGGGCAGAATCAGGCGGCGCATCAACTGCATTTCGAATCCCACTTCCTGGTAGAGTGTCGTCGGGGTCCCGAAGGACGCGTCGGCATCCGGGAAGCGCTCGTTGAGATTCATCAGGGTCCACACCGCGATGGCCGTGTTCGTCGGATAAAAGCCCGGGTCACCGGCGTCATTCCAGAAAGCACCTGCGATGCTGCCCTCAGCCCAGTCGCCGAGAAACTGGCTGAAGGTGACCGATTCGTGGCGGTGATCCCTGAAGTAGTCGAACGCCTCCGCTGCGAGGCGGCCGTAGGGATTGACCGGATCGATGTCGAAGGTCTCCGATGCCTCTTCGCCGACCTGCAGGCGGTACCCGGATCCGGCTTTCGAGAAGCTGCTGAAGTCGACCCGGTAGAAACTGTCTCCCGAGGCGAAATCGCGGCTGCGGTAGTCCGTCGTCTCTCCCGTCGCTACCGTGTTTCCCGAGGCATCCCGGATCTCCCAATGCAGCGCTCCCTGCTCCGGCCCCAGAAACAGGGCGATCTTGGGTCCGTCCCTGAAATAGCCCAGATAGTTCAGTCGGAAAGCCGATTCCATCTGCTTTCCATCATCCCGGCCCAATGAAACTGCACCGGCCAGCGTCAGGACCAGAATCCCAACCAGCGAAACTCGCCCGAACCCGAGAGCTCTGATCATCTTCAACCTCGGAGTCGTTCCTTCCGGACACGAAGCGCTTCTCCCGTGTCCGCGACCTGCTGCCCACCCTTGACACGCCTTGCTCCGGAAAACGCCATCCTAAGTCGGAAGCTGCCGAAAGACAACACCCTGCCGGGGGCCGGGGGATGTGCGCTATACTTGCGTCCTTCGAAACTGGACCGTCCCGGCCTCTCTCGTCCATGGCTGAACGCCGGCGGGGAGACCGGCGGTGGAGAGAGCCTGGTCGCGGGTCGGACGGCAGGAATGCGGATTTCCCTCAAATCTCGGACTCTGGGACGAACGGTTTTGCTGATCGGGGGCTCCGTGGCACTGCTGGCCTTTCTGGCCGCCGGGGCCTCGATGCAACCGGCCGGCGGGAGCGAGCTCGAGGCCCAGGTGCACGAAGCCTGCTCCAAATGCCACCAGTTTCCGGATCCCTCGATCATCGCCCGCGACGAGTGGCCCGAGAAGATCAACACCATGTTCCATCTGGCCAACCTCGAATTGGCCGCCAAGTACGGTCGCCCGATTTGGGAACTCGATCCGACGGAAGTCGCCCGTTACTTCACGGCCCGGGCACCGGCGACACTGCCGACGCCGCCTTGGGCGACCGGCCAGGAAACCAATCCCCTGCCCTTCGAACATCGTTCGATCATGGGTGGTCAGACGATCATCGACCAGACCGGCGGCGCCAACGTCCAGCTTTGGGATCTCTTCGACGATGTGCCGGGCCCCGAGCTGGTGATTTGCGACATGCTTTCGGGCTGGGTCACCTGGACCGATCCGGACGATCCCAAAGGGGGACTCCAACCCATCGCACGGCTGAACAATCCCTGCCACTCCGAGCTGGTCGACCTCGATCGGGACGGGAAACTGGATCTGCTCGTGGCGGAATTGGGAGACCCCCTTCCGAGCGACACGCGATTGGGGTCGGTGGCGCTCTTGCACGGTCTCGGAAACAAACAATTCGAGGTCGTCCGCCTGACCGGCAAGCTGGGCAGGGTAGCGGATGCCCGAGCCGCGGATTTCGACGGAGACGGAGATCTGGATATCGTTGTGGGAGAATTCGGATGGAGGAAGCTCGGCAGCATCATCTACCTCGAGAACGTCTCTTCGAAGCCCGGCGAGCTGCGTTTCGAGTCCCGCGAGATCGATCCACGCCACGGGACGATCCACGTGCCGATCGTGGACCTCAACAGAGATGGCAAACTCGATTTCGTCGCGCTGATCTCCCAGGAACACGAGCGGGTCGTGGCCTTCCTGGGGAACGGCGACGGGACCTTCACGCCCGAGGATCTCTACATCGCTCCCCATCCCCACTGGGGGTCGAGCGGCATCGAAGTGCTGGACCTCGACGGTGACGGCGACATGGACGTGCTGTACACGAACGGGGACACGCTGGACGACATGAAGCTCAAGACCTATCACGGGATCCAGTGGCTGGAGAATCAGGGGGCATACCCGTTCCTCCGCCATGTCATCGCTCCCTACTATGGCGTCCACAGAGCCGAGGCCGGCGACATCGACGGCGACGGGGACCTCGATCTGGCGGCCTGTGCCTTCCTCCCTCAACTTCCCGAGGAGACCAGGCAGAAGCTCCACCTTTCCGGGATCGCCTGGTACGAACAGACGGCCGACCACCAGTGGCGGCTGCATCCCATCGCCAATCTTCCCTGCGACTTTCCGACGCTCGATCTCGGCGACTTCAACGGCGACGGACGGCTGGACATTATGACGGCGGCGCTGATGGCACGCCCGCGACCCGACGGCAGCGAGGCACCCCTCGTCGAGATCTGGAAGCAACTTCCGAAACGCTAATTTCGAGTTCCGGGTTCCGGGTTTCGGGCGCGTGTTGCCGAAATCGTTCTGACGCGGTTCCCACCCTCCCTCGCGAGACCCGTCCTCCCGTCCTCCGGACCCGGCGCGGGGCGCCTCACTTCGTTCGGGTTCTGAAATACGGAGCGGCATCCCGTCCTCCCGCGCTCCCGCGCTCCGGGCCGAACGGCGAAGGCTCAACGCCGAGGTGCGAGGGGCGAAGGGCGAAGGGCGAAGGCGCGTTGTCCGAATGGCAAGGGCTGTGTCGGATCGGACGCTGGCAGGCAGGCGAATGCACGGCGGGTTGGTTCCACGCAACGGCGCAAAGAAGGACGCAAAGCCGCCAGCCACAAAGAATCTCCTTTGCGGCGTTGCGTACTTGGCGGCTTCGCGTGAGATCAGGCTGCCGAGACCTCTCTCCAGTGGGCGCACACCGATCAGAGGCCGTCGCCCTTTGGGCAACACGCCCCGGAACTCGGAACTCGAAACTCGGAACTCGAAACTCCCTACCGGCTCCCCGGCGTCCGGGAGGAGGTTTCCTGGCTCTGCTGCTGCAGCTGGAGGAACGCCTCCCGGATTCGAGCGGCATCTTCCTGGCGACCGGCCCGGGAATAGGCTCGCTGGAGGGCCAGGAGGACCTCCGAACTGCTCGGTTCGAGGGCATAGGCCGCCTCCAGCTTTTCGATGGAGGCCTCGGTCTGACCTTCGCTCAACAGGATCCGGCCCAGCAACGTCAGCGCGGCCGGAGACCGGGGCTCGAGCTCGACGGCCCGCTGGGCGTAGGTCAGAGCCTCCTCCGGTTGATCCTCCGTCCAGAGCGTCATTGCCAATCTCAGGTGCGCGCCGAGATGGGACGGCGTCACGACAAGCTCTTGTCTGAACTGCTCGATGGCCGCCTTCGGATCAACCTTGATCAGAAAGGTTCCGAACGCGTAGTGGACCTGCGGGACCGAGGGGAACTCCCGGACCAGCTCTTCGAACACCGGGAGGGCCTCGTCCAGCTTCTCGGCGCTGGCCAGCGCTGCCGCCTTACCCGCAATCGCCACGGTTTGGCGGTACTGCTCGGGAACCTCTTCGGGAAGGTAGGGGAGTCGCAGGACCGCGATCCCAAAGGCCTGCTCGAGCCGGCGATTGAAGGCGTCAATCCGAACCTGGCCGCTGATCGTCAGCAGGGCGGCATCAAAACGTCCTTCCCGACTCAGGAGATAGGCGGCGTGAATCCTGGCCAGGCCCGCCAGTTTGCTGCTGCTGGGCATCCCGATCGACAAGGCCCGAGCCAGACAGCTCAGCGCCTCATCGTACTGCCGGGCCTGATAGTCACTGAGTCCCAGCAGGGCCCAGCCGTCCGGATTCTCCGATTGCAGGCGGGTGAGGTGACGAAACGCCTCGGCGGCCTCCGCAGGGCGGTCCGAGTCGAAGAGGATGATCCCCAGATTGCCCCAACCTTCGATCCAGTCCGATTTGAGCGCCACACCCTCCCGATAGAGCTTCTCCGCTTCGGGAAAGAGGCCGTCCTGCTGAGCTTTGCGTGCCGCTTCGGCCAGCTGTTCGAGGGAAGGCTCCCGCGACGGGTTGGCCGGCGTCGAACCGGCCGACTGTGCGAACAGGGGTGAGACGAGAGCCACCGCGAGCAGCAGGCAGGCCCACAAGAGAAGACGTCGCATGGCCCCCGCAGAATACACCCGTTCACGCCCGTGTCGCCAACCACCCGTTTCGGCTTTCGAGGCTCGGGCTTCGCGGGCCCCGGAACTGATCGCATGGTGGCATCCTCCTCCGCGGCCAAGTACACTCTCGGAGTCGCTGCCGACAAGGAGGAGGGATGCCGTGCTCAGACACCAGGCGCCGTTGGTGATTTCGATCCTGTTGGGGCTCTCCGTGCTGATACTGGCCCGTTCTGCTTACGGCTACGAGCATTTCAAGGTGGCCGTCTATGCCCGTGCCTACGAAGTCCGCGAGATGGGCGATCCGGCCTGGCTGCAGTCCCACTGGGAGGCGCTTTCTGCGGAGGTGCACGTCGACAAGGTCTACCTCGAGACTCATCGCGATCTGATCGTCGTCGATGAAAAGACGATCCGGGCCGCTCAGGAATTCTTCCGCCAGCGGGGCATCCAGACGGCAGGCGGCATTACGCTGACAGTCAACGAACGCAACCGCTTCGAGACCTTCTGCTACTCGAATCCGGAGCACCGGAAAAAGGTCCGCGAGATCGTCGAGTACACGGCCCGGCTCTTCGACGAGATCATCCTCGACGATTTCTTCTTCACCAACTGCAAGTGCGCGCTCTGCATCCGCGCCAAGGGAAACCGCAGCTGGACCGACTTTCGGCTGTCCCTGATGACCGACGCAGCCCGCGAGCTCGTCGTCGGACCGGCCCGCGCCGTCAACCCGCGGGTCAAAGTCGTCATCAAGTACCCGAACTGGTACGAACACTTTCAGGGCCTCGGCTTCAATCTGGAAACCGAACCGGCCATCTTCGACGGGCTCTATACCGGCACGGAAACCCGCGACGCCGTCTTCAGCAATCAGCATCTGCAACAGTACGAGGGCTTCCTGATCTTCCGCTACTTCGAAAACATCCAGCCCGGTCGCAATGGCGGAGGATGGGTGGACACTGGGGGCCTGTGGTACCTGGATCGCTATGCGGAACAGCTGTGGCTGACCCTCTTCGCCAAGGCGCCGGAGGTGACTCTGTTCGACATACGCCAGTTGCAGAGGCCCCTGCGGGCCGCCGACCGGGCCGCCTGGCAGGGGACCGGCACGAGTTTCGATTTCGACGAGATGATGAAGCCGGTCCCGGGCCCGGACGGAAAGCCGCTCGAACCCTCCACCATCGCCCGGGCCGCCGGCTACACCTTCGAGAAGGTCGACCGCATTGCCGGCGAACTCGGCCGGCCGATCGGGTTGCCGAGTTACCGTCCCTTTCATGCCACGGGGGAGGACTTCCTGCAGAACTATCTGGGAATGATCGGCATTCCCATGGACCTGGTGCCGGAGTTTCCCGTCGACGCTCCGATGGTGCTCCTGACCGAATCGGCGAAGTTCGACGACTCGATCGTCGAGAAGATCCGGCACCAGCTCCTCAGCGGCAAGAGCGTGTGCATCACCTCCGGCCTGCTTCGGGCGCTCGAGAACCGAGGTCTCGGGGACATCGTGGAGCTCCGCTATACGGACCGGAAGGCGAGGGTCAAGGATTTCGTGGTGGGTTTCGGCCGCACGGCCACCTCCGATTCGGAGATCTTGATCCCCGAAATCCAGTACCTGACGAATGACTCCTGGGAGGAGGTCTCCGCGCTGGCGGGGCCCAACGGCTTTCCGATCCTTCACTCGGCCGGCTACGCCGGAGGTACGCTCTACGTCCTGACGATTCCTGAAAACTTCGCGGATCTCTACCAGCTGCCCTCGGAAGTACTGGGTCGCATTCGGAGCCTGCTTCTGGGTCAGTTCTACGTCCGACTGGAAGGGCCCAGCCTGGTGAGCCTGTTCGTCTACGACAACGACACCTTCATCGTCGAGTCCTTCCGGGACGAACCGATCGACGTCCGCCTCGTCGTCGACGCACGGCTCGACTCGCTCCGGAACCTCCAGTCAGGTGAGACCCTGGCCGGGCAGAAGCGGCCCGCTTCGCCCTGGATCCGGGGAGATCGTGACCGCGTCGTCTTCCAGACCGAGATCAAGCCCCATTCCTTTCAGGTGCTTCGCGGGAGTTTCTAGTTCCTGCTTCCTGGGCAGGAGCAGGGAGCAGGAAGTCTGTCGAGGAGGGTTCCGAGGTTCCGGGGTTCTGAAGCGGGTCCGTTTCTTCGGCTTCCAGTTCGGGTCCTCCGGTTCTCCCGTCCTCCCGGACCCGAACTGGAGGAGGTCGCCGCGGGCGCCGATATGGGGGACATGAGTCCGCCCTGCAACTGTCCGCCCGACTCCGGTGCACTACACAACGCCATCGAACGGGGAGCGATCGACGAAGTCCGGAGGCTGCTAAAGACTGCGTCGCCAGGCACCTACACCCAGCACTCCCTGGATCAGGGCCTCATGAATGCCTGTCTCATGAGCCGGCCCGAAGCTGTGCGCCTTCTCCTCGAGGCGGGCGCACAGGTCGATTCCCGAAGCGAAGAAGACTGGACCCCTCTCATGTTCGCGGCGCGGGGCGGCGATCCCGAGGTGATCCGGCAGTTGGTGGCCCATGGAGCGGACGTCCTGGCGGTCAACAACTACGGCCGCACCGCCCTCATCGAAGCGGCCTGGAGCGGGCACACCGAGGCCGCACGGGTCCTGATTGAGGTCGGCTCGGATCTGGATCTGCGACCCTCGAAGGTGGGAGGCCCCGCCCTGGCGGAGGCCATGTTCAACGACTACCCCGAAGTGTTCACCCTGCTGCTGAACGCCGGCGCGGACCCCGACGTCACCAGCCGGAATGGCGAAGCCCCTCTTCATTGGGCTGCCCGCCGGGGATACCTGGAAATCGTACGCCGTCTCCTCGAAGGGGGTGCTTCCGTCGACTCGCGTTCCCCGTCCGGATGCACTCCATTGATGGAGGCCGCGGGCGGTGGACATGCCCCAGTGGTGGCTTTCCTGCTGGAGCAGGGCGCGTCGCCTGACGCCCGGGATTCGGGAGGCTCTACAGCCCTGATCCGCAGTGCCTGGCAAGATCCTGCCGTGCTCCGTCTGCTGATCCGGGCGGGAGCGAAACTCGATGTCCAGGACAAACGGGGACGGAGCGCGCTGTGCGACGCGGCCGCATCGGGGGACACCGAGGCCCTGCGCTCGCTGCTCGAAGCGGGGGCCCGGCCTCAGCCGGATCAGCCCGGCCGGCCGGCACCGCTCGAACAGGCCGCGAGAAGAGGCGATCTCGAAAAGCTGCGGCTGTTGCTGGCGGAACCGGATGTCGACGTCGACTATCGCTCGTTACTCGATCGCTCGGCGCTGCTGGTTGCCTCTGCGGCAGGGAAGGTCGAGTCGGTGCGGATTCTGCTCGAGGCGGGGGCCCGTGCTTCACTGGTAGATGCCCGGGGAGATACGGCTCCCGTCTTGGCCGCCGCAGCGGGTTCCACGGCAGTCCTGGAACTCCTCTCCGGCGTGCCCGTCGACGTCGTGAAGATGGCGCCGAGCGGCTGGACTCCCCTCGCAGCCGCCATCCGGGGGGAGTATTCCTACGGCGGCAGGGGAGATCGGGCGGGAACGGTCCGGTGGCTGCTCGACCGGGGGGCCGGTATCGACGAGGTGAGTCATGACCGTTCACCGTTGATGCAGGCCGTCGAGCGCGGAGACGCGGAGCTTGTCGAAGAGCTCATTCGGCGCGGCGCCGATCTAGAGGCACAGAACTCGGCCGGCTGGGCTGCCCTGCATCTGGCGGCTGCTTCCGGGCACAACAACGAGCGGCGCATCCAGCCGGTACGGCGGGGGGACGATCCGATGGCCCCGGTTGTGGAGATTCTGCTTCGGGCCGGTGCCCGCCCCGACCAGTCGGGGCTCGTGCTCCGACTGGCCGTCGCCAACCGCTGTCCGGAGGTCGTCCGGCGCCTCGTTCGGGAGGGCGCCCCGGTCGACGCGGCAGACGCCAAGTGGAACGTCACGCCTCTGATGTGCGCGGTGGGCTCGCCGAAGATCCTCCGCCACCTGCTTCGGCACGGCGCCGATCCCAACCGGGCGGACGCAAACGGAGAGACGGCGCTGCACTATGCCGTTCATCGCTGGATACCGTGCGAGGAGGCTCTCACGATCCTGGCTGGGGCAGGCGCCCGGCTAAACGTTCGGGGACGTGCCGGGGAAACGCCGCTGGCCGTGGCCGTCACGACCGGAGTCGAGTCCAACGTGGCAACCCTTCTGAGGCTCGGCGCCGATCCCCTCCAGGCCAACGACCAGGGGCGCACCCCCTTAGACGCAGCGAAGGATCAGAGCAATACTGCGCTTGTTGCCCTGCTCGTGGAAGCCGTCGAGAAGCGGAAGACAGACTAGCGGTCGCCCGTGCCGCCGAGTTGCTGCTCCAGAACCTTCTCCAGCTCGGAGACGGTGACCTGACCCTCGCGCCGGAAGACGACTTGGCCGCGGCCGTCGAAGACCACGGTGTAGGGCAGGATCTCCTGCCACTTGCGGTCGAAGGATTTCAGCATACCCGCCGTATCCTGGCCGTCGTACAGAAGGTTCGTCCCCGATGCCTGGTGCTCGTCGAGAAATCGGACCACCTGCTCCTGGCTTCCCTTGTCGTCCGCCGACACGGTCACGAACTCCAGGCCCTTCGGCTCGTACTTCTGATACAGGCCCACGAGTTCCGGGAACTCAGCACGACAGGGAGCGCACCAGGTGGCCCAGAAATTGACGAGGCGCACCTTGCCACCGGTCTTATTGAGCTGCTTGATTTCCTTGGCGGAGGCCAGCTTGACTCCGATCCGCGACGGCATGTCCCCGGCCGTTTCCGAACCGGACGAGGACGCCCAGGCGGAAGTCGCCAGAAAGACCGTAACGGCAAGAGCCGGAACGAAAAGACTTGCGAAACGGGGCACACTGATTGGGTGATTCATGGACTTGCCAGAAATATATCATAAGACTTGCAAATTGCCACAAAGATCTACCTCCGCAAGGAGACTGTCCGGTGTCGCGCGCGTCCTTCCGGGCGTCGAATAGGCAGCGGGATTCAGCCCTCCGAGGGGAAAGAGGGCCCGGCAGGGGGGTTCGAGCAGGCTACAGCTGAAGCCAGCGTTTGTGCTTGAAATAGAGCAGCAGCCCCACGACGATGACCAGAACCACCGCCCAGAAAAGGGGATAGCTGTAGGGCCAGTCGATTTCCGGCATGTGGGTGAAATTCATGCCATAGACCCCCACCAGAAAGGTGAGGGGCAGGAAGATCAAGCTGATGATGGTGAGCCGGTTGATGATCTGATTGGACCGGAAGCCAATGAAACCCACGTAGAGGTTGAGGGTATTGGCGATCGCGTCACGCTGGGTGGACACGTCGTCCCCCATACGTCCGATGAGATTCCCCTTCTGTTCCAGGAAGGGCTGTGTGGTCTCACGGATGAAGGGGGATTTGCGCGTTGCGATGGCCGTAATCAGATCGCGGGCATCGACGATCGTGAACTGGAATTCGAGCATCTGCTTCGTCGCCCGGGCAACCCGCAGAAAGTGCTGCTCGTTGGTCTTCTCAAAGAGCTGATTCTGCAACCGCCCGATCTCGGCCTCGAAGCCGCGATAGGTCCTCTGGTAGTTGTGGTACAAGGCATCCACGATTTCAAAGAGCAGGAACCCGGGCGACTTGGCAAAGTTCTGGAAGTCATTTCGATACTGATCCAGAACCTGCCTGGCAACGGTGGACCCGGGCTTCGACAGGGTGCCCAGAAAGTGACCTCCGAGAACGACCTGAAAGGGCTCGGTCGAGAAGAGGTGGTCCGAGAATACCGACTCGGAGAAGGTCAGCGCGATGTAATCGGGATGAAACTCGAGCAGCTCTTCCGGATCCTCTCGGCTCTCCGGCAGACTGATCTGCGCATCGGGAAGGAGCCGGCCCAACAGCTCGGCGAGCGCCGTTTCGTCCGCATCCTCGGCATGAATCCAGTAGTAGATTCCGGGCGCCGGCGAGGCCTGCAGGGATTCCGGAGGAATGAGGCGTTCCTTCTTGCTCTCGAAATCGAATTCGACCACTGTCAGCATGACCGCTGCTCCCCGTCACTCGGGCGCTTTCATCATCGCCTCGCTGTCCGGACCCGCTCGGTCCCCGGCAGCCGCCCCCGTTTCGCAGAGTCTACACCCCTGCGGTGAGCTCTCTATACCAGAGAGGACCGACGCGCCAAGCAGGCTCCACCGCGGATTTCGAGAGGCTCTGCCGCGAGGAACCAAGCTTGGATCGAGGAGGGGTCCGGGCCGGCCCGTGCCGTGGCTCGGACGTCGAACGACCGGGACTTGGACATGGGCGATTCCTCATCGGCCGTTCGGAAGCGCCTGAATTTCTGAGATGATTGAATCGCGGAAAGGAGCCCAATCATGTACACCCTTCGATCTTCGCTTCTGTGCATGCTCGTCGGCGCACTGGCGCCGTTATTCACGACAACTTCCACGGCCCAGCCCAAGGGCCGGGCTTTCGAGATCTCCGACTACTACCGAACTGCTTTCGTCGGCGCTCCGGAAGTGGACGAAGCGGGCTCGAAGGTCGTCTTCCCGGTTCGCCGCTACGACCTCGAGAAGGGTGAATCCTGGTCGGAAATCTGGATGATGGAAGCAGACGGCTCCGGCCTGCGCCAGATGACGACCGGCCGGCACAACGACACCTCCCCGGTCTTCTCTCCCGACGCACGCACGATCCTTTTCGTCTCCGATCGCTCCGGCAAGGCCTCCCAGCTTTTCCTCCTGCCTGTGGACGGCGGCGAGGCCCGGCGGCTTTCCGACTTCCCCACGGACCTGGCAGATCCTCGCTGGTCACCCGATGGGAAGTGGATTGCCGTTTCCGCCGAAGTCTATCCCGAGTGCGGCGCAGATGCGGCCTGCAACAGTGAGATCCTGAACAGCACCGAAGAGGGAAAACTGAAGGTCCACGTGGCCGACGCCCTCCTTTACCGACACTGGACATCCTGGAGGGACGGAAGGTACACCCACATCCTGCTCCTCGACGCCTCCACGGGGAAAGTCGTCCGGGATCTCACGCCAGGCAAGTGGGACAGCCCGACGTTTTCCCTGTCGGGGGAGAGGGGGTACGACTTCTCTCCCGACAGCACCGAACTCTGCTACGTGTCCAATCACGATCCCGACCCGGCTTCGTCGACCAACGCCGATCTCTGGGTCGTATCGGTCACCGAGAATTCGGGCTCCGACGCGGCGGCCGACCTGACCCAGGAGAATCGGGGCTGGGACGGGAGTCCGCTCTACTCGCCCGACGGCCGGTTTATCGCCTTCAGGAGCCAGGCGACGGCCGGCTACGAATCGGATCTCTACCGGATAGCGCTCTACGATCGAACGCGTCGATCCGTCCAATATCTGACGGATCGGAGCAGCTTCGACAACTGGGTCGATGAAATCGCCTGGACGCCCGATTCGGCCTCGATCTACTTCCAGGCCGAATATCACGGGCGCAATCCCTTGTACCGGCTCGAGCTTGGGTCGGGCAAGATCTCCCCGGTTTTGACCGACGGCACCATCGACGGCTGGCGTCTTCTGCCGGGAGCGGACAGCGTCCTCTACGCGAAGCGGGGGATCGCCGCTCCGCCCGAGATCTTCCGGGCAACTCTGTCCGATCCCGTTCCGCGCCGGTTGACGCACTTCAATGAGACCCTCGAGAAGGAAGTCGACATCCGGCCCGCCGAGGAACTGTGGGTGGACGGGGCCGGCGATTACAGGGTCCAGGTCTTCATCGTCAAGCCGCACGACTTCGACCCTTCCCGGCGCTATCCGCTGATCCTGAACGTTCACGGCGGACCGCAATCGCAATGGATGGACTCCTACCGGGGCGACTGGCAGGTCTACCCGGGCAAGGGCTACGTCGTCGCCTTCGCCAATCCGACCGGTTCGACCGGATTCGGCCAGGATTTTACCGACGCCATCGGCAAGGACTGGGGAGGCCGGGTTTTCGAAGACCTCATGCACGTCACCGACGCCCTGGAGAAGCTCCCCTACGTGGACTCCGCAAGGATGGCCTCCATGGGCTGGTCGTACGGGGGCTACATGATGATGTGGTTCGAGGGCCACACCACCCGTTTCAAAGCCAGCGCCTCGATGATGGGTGTCTACGATCTAACGGCGATGTACGGTGCCACTGAGGAGCTCTGGTTTCCGGAAAAGGACCTCGGCGGCACCCCCTGGACCTCCGACCTGTACCGCAAGTGGTCCCCGTCGGAGTTCGTGCCCCAGTTCAAGACCCCCTGTCTGGTCATTACCGGCGAGAAGGATTTCCGGGTCCCCTACACCCAGAGCCTCGAGTTCTTTACGGATCTTCAGAAGATGGAAGTCCCATCCCGTTTGATCGTCTTCCCCAATGCCGGCCACTGGCCCAACTGGTACGAGATGGCCTTCTACTACAACGCCCACCTGGACTGGTTTCACCGCTGGCTCGGGGGAGGAGCCGCACCGTACGACGTCACCCGATTCGCTCGCAATCAGGTCTTCCAGAAGAAGCAGGAGGCGAATTGAGATTTACGACAGGAGATTTACGATTTGAGAAGGCGCAGCGTCAGTACCCCAAATCGTAAATCTCAAATCTCAATTCTCAAATCATTTTGCCGGTGGCTTGGCCCGCGTGACCTCCATGTCGCTCTCTCCCCAGGGCCCGACCACGTGCAACTGGATCGCGGAGTCGCTCGTCGCCTTTCCCCGATAGGAGATCTGGCTGCCACCCGCATCGATCTCGAACGAGATCTGGTCGCCCTCGATCAAGCCGCTCTCGATGTCGTTCGGTCCCATGGGGGACTCGACGGTACCCGTCAGCTTCTGCCCATCCACCTTGAACGTGAACACCAGGTGATACTCCCGGTTGGGCCCCGCATCCCCCTCCCACTTTCCGTTGAAATCGACGGCCAACGCGAACGCCATCAATCCCGCAAACACGAATACTGCCACGATCATCCTGTGCAACATGGATTCACCTTCCCTGCTCTTCCGGCATCCGGCGGTCCTGTTTCCCACTCGATTGATCGCACCAAACGACCGAGCCGGGCCGGAAACAGCTTCAGTTTACTGCGGGCCGCGTATCGAACGGCAGCTCCTGGCCGGAATGAACGCGGTACAGACGGGCGTGGGTCGTCCTCAGGGCCTCGATCAGATCGGAATAGGGTCGATCCGTGACGTCGACCAGGCCGATGTTGTAGTTCTCGCCGTCGAACCGCCCCGTACAGGGCTGATCGGCCCACTGGAACCAGTGGGTGCCGATCATTTCCGGCGTGGCAAAGGCCCCCTCGACATAGAACCGGTAGGCCACGCCGCGTTCCTTCTGATCCTTGACCTGAACGAGACTCGCGGCCAGACCCCTGGCCGGCGTACCGAAGTGGAATTCCCCGATCAGGATCGGCTTGCCCGTCAGCGATGCGATCTGCTGCACGCGCTCAGCCGACACTTCGTAGTTGTAGATGTTCACGCTGTAGACATCGAAAGCGCGCGCTGCCGCGATTTCCGCATCGGTCGGTCGGCCACCGCCCCGCATGCCCAGATTGAGGTGGTTCGGATCGTACTTGCGGACGGCTGCGCTCGTCACCTGGATATAGCGGTCGAAGGCCTGCCCGATGAACTCCTTGCGGCGCTCCGGCGTGTCGCCCGAGGCCAACCAACTCTCCAGCTCCCTGCGGGTAGCCGTGTCGGGACCCCCCAGAATCAGATCGACCGTTTGCAGTTCCTTCTGAGGAAAGGGCGGCTCATTGGCCAGGAAATAGCCGAGCAGCCAGGGGTCATCGCGGCGCCCTTCGCACTGGGCTCGGGCCCGCTCGTCGGCCGCCTTCAGGAATTCGTCCGAATAGACGTCGGGCAGGCCCAGGTAGCTGACCTCGGTCTCCCAGCTGGAAAGCGGGATTGCGTATGGCACTCGCTTCGATTCCCACAACTCCGTCGAGCTCCAGTTGCCGACCGTATTGAGTCCCCAGGCACCCATCCTCCGAATCGTCAGGTCCAGCCAACCTTCCATCCATTGCCCGCCGAACCGGCGTTCCAGGTTCCAGGTCAGAAACGACGCCCCCGGTCTCCGTTGAGAGCCGCGCTGCGGCAACAGATCATCCGGCGGAAGGACGCTAAAGAGATTCAGACGTCCGTCGACCGGAGTCGCCATTTCGGGGCGGATCACGTCCGAACCGACCGACAGGAAGAGGTGTCCGTCGGGATCGACGAACCACCAGCGTCCCTCGATCTGCTCCACGCGAAAGAAGCCGGTCGCCCGGGCCTGGGTCTCGGCATAGCCGCCATAACGGCAATAGCCGAAGCCTTCCTGCTTCAGCGACTCTTCTTCCTGCTTCCAGTCTCCTTCGAGCTGATCCTGGGCCGTCGCTTTGCCCGGCCAGTCCTGGTGCACGTATTGGCCGAACTCGTCGACCAGTGGCAGCCCGTCCAGCACGGCATCTCCGGGGGATTCCTTCGCCAGCCGGACCGACCGGACCTCCAGCGTCGGGTCGCCCACGGGGTGCTCCATTTCGAAGACGATCGCGTCCACACTCTTCAGGGGGACGAAGGGGCCCCACAGACCCAGGTAGTATCCGATCCTGGAGCGGTTTCCCACGGAGGCCATGTCGTGACCCGTCTTCGGCGGCTCCGCCAACAGGGCGACAGGAAGGGCAGCCCGGATCCAGACGTCGGGGTAGGGCTGGAAGATGACCCGACTGTACCGGGGGCCCTCGGCGCCCGATGTGTCGGCGGTAAAGATCTTCAGCTGCATGCGCTGGGGCGAGGAGGCCCGCACTTCCAGGACCAACGCCTCGTACCCCGACCAGTCCCTGGGGAAGTCCGCACCCAGTTCCGAGAGTGGGATCCGGAGTTCGGCTTTGTCCTGTGATGACGGAAACGTTACGGCGCGATCGAAAGCGCCGGTCTGGTCGGCGCCGCCCGTCGAACAGGCGGCGGTCAGCAGCGTCCCCGCCCCCAGAGCGAGCGCGACCAGGAGCAGCACCTGGTTTCGTGCCCGATCGCGCGACGGTTGACGGAGTGACGATGAATGAAAAGCTCCCTCAGATGGATTCCGTGACGGTCTCGACATTGCCCAACCTCCCACTGCAGAGTCGTGGGGATGATATCGGCCACCAGCGGGGGAATCCAGCCCACGGCCAGTTTTTTCGGGTTCTGCGTTCCGCGGGAGACGGGAGACGGGAAACGGGAAACGGGAAACGGGAGGTTTCGAATTCGCACTTCGGGGGCGTGTTGCCCAAATCGCTCTGACGCGGTTCCCACCCTCCCTCGCGAGACCCGCCCTCCCGTTCTCCGGGCCGAACGGCGAAGGCCCAACGCCGAAGGGCGAAAGGCGAAGGCGGGTTGTCCGAATGGCAAGGGCTGTGTCGGATCGGGCGCTGGCAGGCAGGCGAAGGCACGGCGGGTTGGTTCCACGCAACGGCGCAAAGAAGGACGCCAAGCCGCCACCCACAAAGAATCTCCTTGCGGCGTTGCGTCCTCTGCGGCTTGGCGTGAGATCAGGCTGCCCAGACCTCACTCCAGGGGGAGGCACACCGGTCGGAGGCCGCAGCCCTTTGGGCGACAAGCCCGCGAAAATCTCACTTCTATTCGACCGTCAGCTTCGCCTTCTGCAGATCCTCCGAGCTGCCTCCCACCATCACCTCGAAGTCTCCGGGCTCGACGACCCGCTTCATATCCATGCCCACCGATTCGAGCTTCTCCCGATCGAGCGTGAAATGGACCGTCTGCGATTCCCCGGGCTGCAACGAAATTCGCGCGAAATCCTTGAGCTCTTTGACGGGCCGGGTGGGCAGGGCAACGACGTCGTGGATGTAGAGCTGGACGACTTCAGTTCCGGCACGCTGACCCGTATTGGTGACCCGGACCGAAACGTCGGCCTTGCCGTCCGGCGTGATCTCCGTCGGCGCGACCGCGAGATCGCCGTACGCGAAGGTCGTGTAGCTCAGGCCGAATCCGAACGGGTACAGCGGCGTGGAATCCGCCAGAACGTAACCGCGATGATTGCTGGGTTTCTTGTCGTAGAAATCGGGCAACTGTCCCACCGAGCGTGGGAAAGTGATGGGCAGCTTCCCGCTGGGACTAACGTCTCCGAAGATCGCATCGGCCACGGCATGGCCCGTTTCCTGACCCAGATACCAGCACTCGATGATGGCGGGAGCCTTCTCCTGCAGCTCATTGACCGCGAGCGGCCGTCCGTTGATCAGCAACACGACGACGGGCTTGCCGGTGGCGAGAACGGCGTCCGCCAGCTCCTTCTGGCGTCCCACGAGTTGGAGGCTGTCGGTGTCTCCCAGATGAATGTCGCTCCAGGCCTCGCGATCGAGCAGCTCGTTTTCGCCCAGGACGAGCACGATGGCATCGCTGCTGCGGGCCAGATCGGTGGCTTCGCCGATCAGCTTGTAGTCCTCCATGGGGTCGCCCAGAATGGGCTTTTCGTTGACCAGCCAGTTGCACTGCTTGTTCAGAGTCAGACGGCACCCTGGAGCATAGACGACTTCGAATTTGCCCTTGCCGTATTTCTGCAATCCCTCCAGCACGCTGACGCCTTCCATCGGAGTGGGGGAATATCCACCCAGGTGGATCTCCGGGGCGTTGGGTCCGATGACGGCCAACGTCTTGATTTTCGAAGCATCGAAGGGGAGCGTGCCGTTTTCGTTCTTGAGCAGGACCATGGCCTCGTGAGCCGCCTTGCGGGCCAACTCCTTGTGTTCGGGACTGTTGGTGACCTGCTCGACCCGATCCGCGTCGACATAGGGGTGTTCGAACAGACCGGCGTTGAACTTCACTCGCAGCACACTCCCGGCAGCCCGATCGATCGATGCTTCGGCCACCTGTCCCTGTCGGACCTGATCGATGAGCTGGCTGAAGCATCCCCGACTGCCAAGGTCATAGTCGACTCCGGCGGCAATGGAGAGGGCCCCCGACTCAGCCGGTCCCGCAGCGGCATGGTGCACCTGGTAGGTTAGATCCAGCCCTCCGCCGTCACTCATCACATAGCCCTTGAATCCCCACTCGCCACGCAGGATGTCGGTCAGCAACTTGTGGTTGACGTGGTTGGGGATCCCGTCCCACTCGTTGTAGGACGCCATCACGGACTGGGCGTGGGCCCGCGTGATGGCCATCTCGAAGGGATAGAGATGGGTGTTCCGGAAATAGCGTTCGGAGTAGTTGACGGGCGCCTGGTTCCGTCCCCCCTCCGATTGGCCGTGCCCGGCGAAGTGCTTCAATGTCACGGCGATGTGCTCGTCGTCCATGGGCAGCGTATGCCCCTGCAGCCCGAAGACCGCGGCCATGGTCATCCTCGAGGCCAGATAGGGATCCTCGCTGTAGCACTCCTCGGTTCGCCCCCAGCGTGGATCCCGGGAGAGATCGGCAACGGGCGCAAGGACCTGACGGACACCCCGCAGATGCGCTTCGAGCGCCGCCGCCGTGAACACCTGCTCCACCAGATCCACGTCCCAGGTGCTGCCCAGGGCGACCGCCTGGGGAAAGCTCGTCGCTTTGGCGGCCATGAAACCATGCAACGCCTCGGCGAAGACCAGAGCCGGAATCCCCAGACGCGTCTTCTCGATGAGGTACCGCTGCAGGCTGTTGACGGCCCGGGCCTGCCAGCGGATCGACGGGTTCCCGAGCAGGGCCCGCGAGCTGAAAGCGCCGATTCCCTTCTGAAGAGCGTCGGCATCCTGCGCAGGATTGAAATTGCCGTTCTCGTCGAAGGCACCGGCCTCCCGCGCCCGGTACGAACTCAGCTGCGCCACCTTCTCCGGCAGGGACATACGCGAGAGCAGGTCGGCGACTCGATCGTCCACCGGCACGGTCGGATCCTTATATTTGGGCGGGGCCTGAGCCAGAAGCAGCGCGGTCAACATGACGCCGCCCAGCGCTGGCAAGATGATCGATCGTCGCATTGGGGTTCCTCCTCGAGGATGGGACGGAATAGGACACATGGGACCTATAGGACTTATACGACGGCTCGACCGCCGTCAAGGGGGTGGGGATGGGACGGCCCGGGACCGATGCGACGGATGAGACGCAGGGGAGTTGGCAGTAGAAACGGGACGGCCCCGCCCCCGGAACGGTAAGCAGGGTCCCATCCGTCGCATGAGTCCCCTACGTCCCTGGCCGTCCCACTGAGGCCGCCTACTGTTTGGCCCGGTTCAAATCCAGCTCCCACTCTCCGAAAGAGCTGGAGACCTTCATGTGGATGCTGTCGCCGTTGACTGTGCCCTTGTGGGTGATCGCCTCTCCCATGGCATCCACGTCGAACGAGAACTCGTCGCCGTCGATCTTGCCGTTCGAAATCGGCATTTCACCCATCTGCGAATCGACCGTCCCGGTCAGGTTCTGACCGTCCGTTTTGAAATTGAAGACGAGGTCCATGTCTCCATTGGGCGAGGAGAAAGTCCCCTCCCAACGGCCGTCGATTCCAGCCGCCAACCCGATCACCATGAGTGCCGCAAACAGAATCCCACCGATCAATACTTTCTTCACGTTCAGTACCCCCTTGTGCGCAATGTGAACGCGGGTGATTCTAACGTCCCGGCGTGTCGGATGAAATAGGGAAAGCATTCGACACACCTCGATGTCGGCCGCGGCCGGAGCTCGCTCGCTCCGCCCGGAAGCCGGGCTCCGATCTTCGGGGCTCGGTCTCGGGGGTGAGAATGGCCCCGCCGACATCGTCAGAGTCAACCGGCGGAGTGCTTCGGACAGGTGCCCGAGGCGCTCCGTCAGGGTCGTAGGTGAGAATAGCGGCAAGTGCGGGGCATTAGTAGGTAACCGAATATGTCGGATCCAGACGACCACCGTTCGTCCGGCGAACCTGCAGGTGCGGCCGAGGACGGGGCAAGGAAGGAACCTGGGAGCGAAGTGGGCGAAACTGCGCCCGCCGACAGGGATGCCCGGGTGGAGTTCCAGATCAGCGAGGATCTGCTGTCGGTCAGTGCGAAGGCCATCACGCCTGCCTTCGGCCAGGGTCGTCCCCTCAGCGAAGAGCGGCTCCGAGAGTTGCTCGTCCAGGACGGTGTCTTCCACGGGGTCCTGGATGAAGCCGTGGCCGAGTTGGTCGAAACGTTCAGTCGGTCGGGAGACTGTGATTCCAGCCTGGTTCTGGCACGGGGTCAAAGGGCCGAGGAAGGTCGGCCTGGCCGGGTCGAAGCGATCGACCGCCTCGAGGACACTGCGGTCTTTCCCGGCGATGCCTTCGCTCGACTGGTTCCCACGGAACAGCCCCAGCCGGGACGCGCCGTCACCGGCGCGGCGATCCCTGCTCCGCCGGGCCTGCCCGAGATCGAGATTAAAGCCGGCGAGCACTGCCGAGTGAGCGACGACGGCACACAGGCCATCGCGACCGCCTACGGAGAAGCCTTACTGGAGGGTGCTCGAGCCGCCGTCCAACCGGGGATCCGAGTCGTGGAGGGCGGTCTCGTCTGCGAGGTGGACGTGTTTCCCCGACGGATCGGCGATCAGCCCTTTGCTGAAGCGGACCTGCTCGGGGCACTCGAAGCGGCGGGCATCCTGGGTGAAACGATGGATCTCGAGACCCTCCATGCGAGATGGTCGGAGGCCGAGATCACCCGGGCTCCCCAGCGAGGGATCGAAGCGGCCCATGGCATCAAACCGGAACCGGGACGGGACGGACAGATCCTCTTCACCGTCGACATCGAGGACCGGGTGGGAACCGTCGACGACCGCGGCCGAATCGACTTCAAGGAGCAGAATCGACTTCATCGAGTCCACAAGGACGATCAGATCGCCGCCCTTGTCCCGCACACTCCGGGAAAACCGGGACGAGGGGTCCTGGGGCAGGAAATCCCGGCCCGCCCCGGCAAGAAAGTCGAGCTCCGTCTCGGTCCGGGGGTCCGGGAAGAGGATGGCGGTCTGTACGCGAATCTCGGGGGTGCGTTGGTCGCCCAGCCGCCGTCTTTCGACGTCTCCAATTCCTTTCGGGTTTCGGGGGACGTCGACTACCACTCCGGAAACATCACCAACGATTCGGGAAGTGTCTTCGTGGAAGGCTCCGTTCTCGCCGGCTTCCGGATTACGGCCGGGGGAGATGTCGAAGTGGGCCACTCGGTCGAAGGAGGGACTGTTGAGGCAGGCGGTGCAATCATCGTCCGCGAGGCGATCATCGGCAAAGAAGGCTCCTCGATCCGGGCAGTCAAAGACATCCGGACCGGCTACATCCAGAACGCCGATTTGACGTGCGATGGGGATCTTACGGTGGAGCGCGAGGTCATCCAGTCCCGGATCAAAGTCACCGGCGTTCTCAGGATCACCGGCCAGCCGGGCGCCATCGTCGGAGGAGAGGTCGAGGCGGACGGTGGCATCGTGACCACGGCCCTGGGCTCGTCCAACGGTGTCCCCACCATCATCCGGATCGGCCGCGGTACCCGTCGGATCAGCCTTCTGTCGGACTCCCTCAATGAGAAGATGGAGCCGCTGAAGCAGATTCGCGCCCGGCTCGGAGGAGGTTCGGTGGCAGAATTGCTCGATCGACTGTCCCAGATGATCGCGACGGCAGAAGCCGAGTACGAGGAGGTCGCGACGCCCGCACTGGCCGACCAGATCGCGCGACTCAAAGAACGGCGCACCTCGATCCGGAGGCTTCTACGGCTCCACCGCGAACTGGAAGCGGAATGCCGGGAACTCGAAGAGAGGCTGAAAGAAGCCGAGAAAGAAAGGGAGAGGCAGGTGGTCAACGGGACCCCTGCCTGCGTCGAGGTTCGCGGCATGGTCTTTCCGGGCGTCGTCTTCATGATCGATGGTGCGACGTTCCCTGTGACCAAGCCATTCTCCGCCGTCCGCTTTTTCTACAACTCCCTCAAGCGACGCGTCGAGGCCCGGCGGAATTTCTGACTAATCGAAGCGGCGGGACAAGCCGACGAGCACGAAATAGTCCGCGAAGGCGGCGTCTCCGTGCCTTCCGTCCGCCAGGTCGGAAACGCTCACCGTCCGATTCCGATACAGGGCCACGGGGACACTGATTGAAATCGTATTCGGACCGTGCGACCACACCACTTCATGAGCTGAGGCGGGGAAAGGACTGCTCCAGGGGTCGGCCCCGTGTTGGGGTCGCTCAGACATCCAGGATGACCAGGCACCGCCAGCCCTCCGGAGTCTGCTCGAGGGCAAAGCGGTGCAGAGTCACCGCCTTGACGTCCGCGCACTGGCGGTGTCGGCTGGGATCGAGGTGCTCTCCCCGGGCCCGGGCCCGGAGCGTATATCCAGTCGTTCCGGCGGCTACGTCGGCTTCGACCAGCCGGAGCAGCAACAGCTCGGCGTCCTTGTAGTAGATCAGCTCCTGAAGCAGATCGAACAGCAGCAGATCCAGCGCCTCGTCTTCCAGCTCGATGACCTTTTCGATTCGTGGCTGGACGGAGCCGGGCTCCTCGACCATGGTGGCCAGCGTGGCGTCCGCGGCGGACCGAAAGAGCTCCGGAAGATCCCTTCCCGTCGCCTCGAAAGCCACGTCTGCGATCGCTATGTCTTCCAGGAAGTGGTAGGCCATGGTCAGGTACGATGAGTCGGCCGGATGAGGTCGCCGACACTCGCCTCTGCTAGCCGGCTTCCCGTCGCCCCCCTCACCCCTTGACGTTTCCCAGGGGGACGAGGCGCACGATCGGTCTGCTCAGTCCCGCCAGGCGGGTCGCCTCCACGACCTCGTCGATGTTCTTGTAGGCTCCGCCGGCCTCTTCCGCCAAGCCCCGGTACGAGCCTGTCCGGACGTGGATCCCGCGGCTCAGGAGTTCCTGCTGGATTTCGTGTCCGTTCCAGGTCTTTCGGGCTCGGGTCCGGCTCATCGCCCGTCCGCTCCCGTGGGCCGTGCTGAAGAAGGTCCGGCTTCCCTCCCGGACCCCGACCAGGAGATATGAACCCGTTTCCATGCTCCCGCCGATGATGACAGGCTGCCCCAGATCGCGGTAGAGGGCAGGCAACTCCGGCATCCCCGGGGCGAAGGCCCGAGTCGCCCCTTTGCGGTGCACGAGCACTTCCCTGTCACGGCCCTCGATCTGGTGCGTTTCCAGCTTGGCCGTGTTGTGTGAAACGTCGTAGATCATCTCCATGTCGAGGGCTTCCGGGGATTTCCCGAAGACCTCCGCAAAGGCTTCGCGCACATGGTGGAGAATCACCTGGCGATTGGCAAACGACATGTTCAGACCGCATTTCATCGCGGAGAAATAGTCCCGTCCCTCCGGCGAGTCGAAGGGGGCGCAGGCCAGTTCGCGGTCGCGGATCGGAATCCCGTACCTGGACTGCATCACATTCAGGAACAACCGCAGGTAATCGGTCGCGACCTGGTGACCGAATCCCCGACTTCCGCAATGGAACATGACGACGATCTGATTGGGAATGTCCAACCCCAACAGGCGCGCCGCATCAGGGTCGACGATGTTCTCCGGTCGGACGACCTGGACTTCGAGGTAATGGTTGCCCGAACCGAGGGTCCCCACCTGGTGCAGGCCGCGCTCCACCGACCTTTCACTGATCGTGGAGGCGTCGGCGCCTTCCATGTGGCCCTGGCTCTCCGTCAGTTCCAGATCGTCCGGCCATCCGTAGCCACGGCGCACGCACCAGCCGGCTCCCTCTTCGACCAGTTCCCGAAACTGTCTCTTCGAGACCTCGAGGGCCCCACTGCTGCCGACTCCGGAGGGGACCTTTCGGTAGAGGTTCTCGACGAGCAGCTCGATCTTCGGCTCGACTTCATCGAGGGTCAGATTGGTTCGTACGAGCCGCATGCCGCAATTGATGTCGAAGCCGATTCCGCCTGGCGAGATCACTCCTCCCTGTGCGGGGTCCATGGCGGCGACTCCCCCGATGGGGAACCCATACCCACAGTGTCCGTCCGGCATGCAGTAGGCGCAGTCAACGATCCCGGGGAGCGTGGCGACATTGGTGATCTGGTCGATCACGGCCTCGTCCATCTCGCGAAAGAGCTTTTCGGAGGCGATGATACGGGCCGGCACCTTCATCCCGTCCTTATAGGTCGTCGAAATCTCCCAAACCGTCTCCCCCACCTGCCGGGCATGGTCGAAGTTCGACATGGGCTCCAATTATATCAATCGGGCGCCCGGATCCCTCGCAGCTCCCGCTCCGGGCGGTATAGAATGGAGGTGACTCGCCAGAGGCCGCCCCCGGTTCCGCCTGGAGACTCCCGATGAGCGTTCCGGTCCACTTCTACTCCCACCGCAGCCTCCGGCAACGGATGACGGAGTTCCTCGGCGGACCTACCATCGGAGACACGAGTGCTCTCTACATCGCCGAACAGATGGACGACATCATCCGGAACTGGGCGGTCTTTCCGGCCTCCGATCTGTACCGGTGCCTCGACGAGCGTCGGGACCTCGCCCGCTCCCTCTGGGATCGACAACGGCTGCTGATCCACCTGGACATCGAGTACGTCAATTTCGACTTTCCCGGAGAGCCCTACCTGGACCCCGAGCGGAGTTTTGCACTTCAGCAGCCGGTCGTCGAATCGATCTACTCATTGCTCGGCGGGCTCGGGATCGAATGCCTCCACCTGTTGAGCGGTCGCGGACATCACTTCATCTGGCAGATCAGCCAGACGTCGGAGGCCTTCCGCCAACTCCGCGATCTGGGTCGAATTCAGCCTTCCCTGGAGCAGCGCTGCAGCACAGTCGCCGCCCCGTCCGGCGATCACGTGACCCGCGACCTGGCCCTGGCATTCGCGGGCCTGGGGCAGGTCCTCGAATACCTGGCGCACCGGATCCAGGAGTCCTCCGTCCAGGCCTGTCGGCATCCCGGTCCAGATCACCGATCTGGTGGTGGGACCGATGGAGCGGGGACGCGAGATCGTCTCGCTCGATCTGTCCGAATACGGGGATCCCCTGTACACCCGACGGACGGGCCTCCCGTTCAGTGCCTACCTGAAACCGGAACGCAGACGACCTTACATCGGAGAACAGGTCGTGACGCGGATTCCCACCCTGTTCGTACTGCCCGTGGGCCGCGACATCTCCCTCTCCTCTGGCCTTCACGCGATGCGTGACCCCGACGAGGTGCTGCGTCTGGCCGATGATGCACCGGCCCTCATTCCGACGCAGGATGGAGGGATGCGCGCGCTGATCCTGCGATACCTGACCTCGGATCTGGCCGAATTTCATCGCTGGTTCTACTCGCAGGAGCACGAAGCACCCTCGAACTGGCCGAACTCTTACGACCGATTGCCGCTGGAAATCCTTCCTCCCTGCGTTCGTATCGCGCTCGAAGAGCCGAATGATCATCTCCTCAATCTGTCCTATATCCAGATGCTGACACGAGCGCTACTGGCCGTTGGGTGGCATCCGCGCCATGTTGCGGGCCTGATCCGGTCGAAGTATGAGAGGGACTTCGAATGGGGTGAGCGCTGGCGCTTCTACGATCCCGCCTCCCGGGCGGACTTCTATGCTCGTCTGTTCAGCGGGCTGATCCAGGTCGGGCGGGACGATGCGATCGATCTCAACTGCAAGTCGACGAAAGAGAAAGGACTGTGCATCCAGCCCGATCTCGGCTGCGCAATCGATAGTTTTCGCGATTCCCTGCTGGAGAGGAGGAGACATGAGCGAATGGCCAGTCGGCCTTTCAACCGGCTGCTTCCACCACAAGAACATCCTTGACTGTCTCGATCAGATTCAGCAGGGCGGATTCAGCCTCATTGAGATTTGCTCGGCCCCGAGACATCTCGACTACCACGACCGTTCCGCCGTCGAGGCGGCAGCCCGCAGAATCAGGGAACTGAAGCTCGAGCCCTACTCCTTTCATGCGCCTTTTGCCGATCACATTGATATCAGCAATCCCGACGACCACGAGCGGTCCCGGGCAGTCCAGGAGATCCTTACGGCGGCGGAGGCGGCGGCCGTCCTCGGTGTCGGGTACTTCGTCATCCACCCGGGCCCCGAGCGAAGCGGGATTCCCCGCGAGGAACGCCTGAACCGACTCGAGAACGCGGCTCGCGATCTCAATCGTGTGGCCCGACGCTGCATCGAGCTCGGACTTGGGCTGGTCCTCGAGAACATGCTCCCCCATCTCTTTGCCGGTCACGTGCGGGATCTTCTCTGGATTCTCGGATCGCTCGAGACGACCCAGGTCGGGATCTGTCTCGACACCGGACACGCCTTCCTCTCCGGGGACCTTGCTACGGTGGTGCACAAGCTCTCCGGACACCTCTGGATGGTCCATGCCCATGACAACTGGGGCAAGCAGGACGATCACTTGCCGCCCGGCGAGGCATCGATCGACTGGCGGGGACTCCTTGGACAATTGCACCGAGGGGGCTTTCACGGCGCCTTCATCCTGGAGCTTTCGAGCAACATCCCCGAGCACGAAGTCATGGCGCGAGCCCAGGAGGCTCAGCAATACCTTCGAGACGTCTCACGGGAAGTTCGATTGGCGGATCTGTCGGGAAATCCGGAGCGATCGATTCGTTAGCCGGGATTCCTCTCCAGGGCCTGCCGCCCCGGGAGCCCGGTCACGAATGCCGCCTACGGGGTGCTGAAGCGAATGTGCTCGGAGCTCCTCACGATTGTGCCGTTGTACAGCCAGGACACCTGGCGGAGCGTCGCCGCTTGATCGAACTCGGTCAGCGCGGAAATCCCGTCTGCCGGGATGGTGAGAGCGTACCAGCGCAGGCCGGCCGAGGCGGCTGTGTGAAGTACGCAGATGTTCGACACCGTCCCGACGATGATCAGGTGCGCCACGTCCCAGACGTTCCCGAGAAAATGGTCGAGCCAGGTTCCATAGAATCCGTCGTACCGGTTCTTGGGACAGACCAACTCGTCTCGGGTGGGCTTCAGTTCGTCGATGATCTCCCATCCCCACGTTCCCTGGACACAGTGTTGGGGCCAGATCCGGAATTCCGGGTCTTCCCGGGTCTGCGTGTCCTGAGTGTAGGCGATTCGCACGCCGGCCCGGCGAGCCGCCTCCAGGAGAGCCCGAATCCTCGGGACGGTCGCCCGCGCCGTGGGGCAGACCAGGCTGCCGCCTGCCGTGACGAAATCGTTCTGCATGTCGATGACGAGCAGCGCCGTCCGGGCAGCCGACAGTTCCACCGACTCACTGAATGGGATCGGCGGCACGTCCACACGCGGCCCGGGCACGAAGGGAAACGGCATGGGGAGCAACCTCGCTCGGCCCGTTCCCGAGGGATGCGGGCCGAGCGCGGGAACAGATTCCTCAGGTGCGGGGAATTTGAAGTTGGCCGAGTGAACGACAGATCCTGGCTTGCCTCTCCTTGGTGCTGTCGTAGTAGTCCCTGAGCCAAATCCGAAACCGCTCCGGATCGAACTGCAGGGCCTCACAGCACCACAGGTAGCTGCCCGGATAGACTTCGTCCGACACGAACCACTCTCGGGCGTCGGTATACCAGTCGTCTTTTCTCGGCCAGCGGGAGCGCTTCGGTTTGATGACATCGCGAAATGCCTGAATCAGCACCGCCATGGCCAACTTGCGGGCGCTCTCGTCCAGACGCGGCTTTTTGCGTGGAGCTTCTGGTGCCAGTTTGATCTCGACTCGTGGTTGGAGCATCGGTATACCTCTATCTCTTCACTTTTCTTAGATTGAAAGTTGTGGCTGCCTCTGCTTCGGCCCCTCGTGAAAGCCCCCCCGGAAATTGGCCTTGAGACCGAAGCGTTCGATCGTCTCGAGGATCCGCTCTGGCCGGCCCCAATCGCTCCAGTAGAGATCCCTCAAAGTGAAGAAGAGACTCTGATTGGAGGCTCGAGCCAGCACCTGGGAGACCAGGTCCGTCGTGGGAATGTCTTCGTACACGAGGGAGAGGAACAGCTCCTTCTCGTCGACTCCGATCGCCCCGTCCTGAATGGCGTAGAGGATGTTCAGATACTGGTTGAAGCGGTAGACAACGGAGGGCACGAGTTGCCATCCGAGTTCCCAGAGGCCCTTGAGCCGCGCAGTCACGATTCGGGTGTTCCAGTAGAAGCCCGACCGCCACCACTCGACGGCTTCCTGGGGCGACGGCTTCGCATGCAGGCCGTTGACCTCTCGGGTCCCATGGATGGGTCGCCTCGCGTGTTCGTAGGCCCGCCCCGGCTCAACCCAGTCATAATCCGTCTCGGGGCCCTCGGCCTTGATCCCACTCAATACGAGCTTGCGGGGGAATGAATCCGCAAGTCGAATGGTCTCCTCGATCTGCTCGACGAACCGGTCTTCCGGAAAGACGAAGTGATCGGCGGGCAGAATGACAGCCGTCGCGTCGGGATCTTCGGCCAGAATCTCCGTCACGGCCAGAAAGACGCCGACCCCCGTTCCCCTATTCGAAGGCTGCTCGAGACAACGCCCGGGAAGCGAGTGGTCCAGGAAACAGCGGTGGTCCTTCGACACGATCGTCACGATCCGCTCCTCGTCAGCGATCCGGGTCGCCCGGTGGAGGGTGTGACTCAACATGGAGCGCGTACCGCAAAAGGCACAGAACTGCTTCGGGCAGGGAGTCTCGAACCATTCTTCGATCTGTTTCTGCAGCCGGCCGGCGTGGCCTTCTGCGAGTACGATTGTCCAGACCGACATGTTTGAGTTCCTCCCGTGCAATGTTTGGTTCGAATCCCTCAGTCTTTTGGTCCGGAATCGGGGGACGACGCTCACTCGAGGAAGGGACTAGCGAGCCGCCCCCGACTCCGGACGCCAGCGGGACGAGTAACGAGTGCAAGACTATGCGGCGGGCCGGGGTATGCACAATTGGGAGAAAGCGTAATTGGCGGTAGGAATTCCCCTTAGACCGGATCGGAGGCGCAGTAGGGAAAGTCGCTTTGGGAGGTGCCAAACCGATGGCGTCGGGGTCCTCCCCTGACTGATGTCAAGGTGGTGAACCCGTTCAGTTTACTGTTGCGCCAGGTCGACCACTCGGCTACAGTATCCTCTGACTTTCGTTTGTGGTTGGGCGGTCAACCGGCAAACCTTCATGCAGAGAATCGTAGAGGTGATGCGAAATCCGAAAACCCTGGTTCGTATCCTGATCGTCGACGATCATCCCGCCATCCGGTTCGGCCTCCAGTCTCTCCTCTCTCAGGAGCCCGGCTTCGAGGTCTGCGGACAGGCGGACAATGCCAGAGAGGCGACCAAGCTCTTCAACGAGCGTCGGCCCGACGTCGTGATCGTGGATATCTCGCTCAGCGAGGGAAACGGGTTGGACCTGATCAAACAGTTGAGCGCCGGTTCTTCCCGTTGCCGTTTTCTGGTTGTCTCGCTCCATGATGAGAAGCTGTACGCCGAAAGAGCCCTCTCTGCGGGTGCTGCCGGGTACGTGAGCAAGAAGGATCCCCTCGACCGGATCGTGGCGGCGGTCCGCCGGATCGCCGCAGGACACCTCTACTTCAGCCAGGAAGTGGCGGAGCTGTTTTTGCGCAAGTACGCGGGCGGCCCCATGCCGGAGCCCTCGTCATCTGAGGTTTCCTGCCTGTCCAAGCGCGAGCTGGAGGTCTTCGAGCTCATCGGACGAGGCTGCGAGACCAGCGAGATCGCTACACAGCTCTTCATCAGCCCGAAAACAGTCTCGACCCACTACGAGAACATCAAGCACAAACTCGGACTGGACAGCAAGACGGAGCTGGTTCGCCACGCCGTGACCTGGCTCAACGAGGAGAACTAGTTCCGAGTTCCGAGTTCCTGGTTTCGAGTTCCGAGTGTCGTCGGACTCTTTCGGCCTTGCCGCACGGCTCTCGCCGCACGGGATCGGTCCCTGTTGCCAGGAGCGTCCGGAGTCCGGAGCCCACAGCCATCAGCCCAAGGAACCACCTGCAGGCAGCTGATGCCCTCGAACTGGACTCCGGACGCCGCATCCCGACGTACCGGTCATCGGTTCCGCCGCACAAGCCGGGTCGGTTCCGATGACACGGCCGTTACCGGGAACTCAGCGCGTGGCGCCATCCATCGGCGTGCCTTGCCACGATTCTCGGGGTAGGAACCGGCGCAAGGCCGAACCGTTCGGCCCGTCATGGTGTTTGGTTTCGCCCTTCTGGCGAGCCACCAACTCCCGCAGGCGACGCTCCATCGTCTTGAACGCTTCGAGGATCACGGTCTCGAGGCTCTCACCTGAGGGAGCATTGAGCGGCCCCTTGTGAACGACGAGCTCGTGACCGTGCGGCACCGTGACGTCGATGCGGACTCGATACCGGCTACCGGACGCCTCGTACCGATGCGGCCGCTCGACGACGACACGACAACGCGTTATATAACTGCAGAACTCTTCCAGCTTAACTGCCTTACTGGATATCAGAGACTCAGCTTGTGACGTCTTTCTGACGCCATTGAACCTCACATCCAAAGGTACCTTCATGTAATCTCCTTTCGGACTGTGGATGAGCCACTCTGGAGACCTCTAGAACCAGCCTACTCCCAATTCTCAGCAAGTTCAACGACACGTGGATTGAGGATTTGCCCGTGCTTGCCGATGGTGCTAGACTGTGTCTATACTGCGGTACGGATACCTGAAAATCCACGCGTTTCCACTCTATTTTTTCGACCCGTGGCTCGGGTGGGATTTCGAGTTATGGAGAATCCACAAATCGCGGACCTGCTGGAGGAAATCGCGGACTTGATCGAGCTGCAGGGGGGGAATCATTTTCGCATTCGTTCCTATCGGGCGGCGGCCCGGGCTGTGCGCGACCATCCGACGCGTCTCGAGGACGTCGTCGGCACCGAGGACCTGACCGAGATCCCCCACATCGGAACCAGCACGGCCGAGAAGATCGGCGAAATCCTCGAAACGGGAACCTGTCCGCAACTCGAAGAGTTGAGGAAGCAGGTGCCCAAGGAGTTGACCGAGTTCCTGCAGATCCCCCAGGTCGGTCCCCGCACCGCCATGCAGATTCATCGTGAACTGGGCATCCAGACCCTGGAAGAGCTGGAAGAGGCATGTCGCAAGGGACTGATTCGGGAACTCTCAGGTCTCGGGGCGAAGACCGAACAGACGATTCTCGAGGGAATTGCCATGCTCAAGAAGACGGCCGACCGCTTCCTTCGCAGCACCGCACTCACACACCTCGATTCGCTGGGCGCCTACCTCGGGGAGATCGACACCATCGAGCGTTGGGTAGTGGCAGGGAGCTTCCGCCGCCAGAAGGAGACGATCGGGGATCTCGACATCCTCTTGATGGCTGACGATCGTTCGCAGACGACCAAGCGGATCCTTCAGTATCCCGAGATCGGAGAAGTGCTGGGCCGCGGGAACGAGAAGATCTCGATCCGCCTGAAGAGTGGGCTTCAGATCGACTTTCGATTCTTCGTTGCAGAGGATTTTGGAGCGGCCCTGATCTACTTCACGGGCTCGAAGGCGCACAACATTGAGATACGAAAGCGGGCCCAGCAGAAGGCCTGGAAGCTCAATGAGTATGGCCTCTTCCAGGGGGACCATCGGCTGGCCGGCCGCACTGAGGAGGCGGTCTACCGGCGCCTTTCCCTGTCCTGGATCCCGCCGGAACTGCGCGAGAACCGGGGAGAGGTGGAAGCCGCATCAAGGAAGGCGCTGCCCTCCCTGATCGACATCGGCGATCTCAGGGGGGATCTACACGCGCACACCACCGCCAGTGACGGTCATGCCACGATCGCCGAGATGGCGCAGGCCGCGCTGCGCCGCGGGTACGAGTACCTGGCCATCACCGATCATTCGAAGAAGGTCACGGTGGCCGGAGGATTGAACGATGACGAGGTGCGCCGGCATGCCGACGAGGTTCGTCGTATCGACGCGGACCTCAAAGGGCTCTGGCTGATGGCCGGCGTGGAGGTCGATATTCTCGAGACCGGCCGACTCGACCTCGCAGAGGAGACCCTGGCCGAACTGGACTGGGTCGTTGCCAGCATCCACTACAACATGCACCTGAACCGGCGGCAGAACACCGACCGGATCGTCCGGGCCATCTCCAGCGGAGTCGTCCACTGCATCGGCCATCCACTGGGTCGGATCATCGGGAAGCGTGAGCCGATGAGCTTCGACCTGGAGCGGGTCTTCGAGGCCTGCCACCGGCATGGAGTCTGTTTGGAGATCAACGCCCAACCGGATCGGTTGGACCTGTCCGATCCTCTCTGCAAGAGGGCGATGGAGGCCGGCGTCGAGTTCACCATCAGCAGCGATGCACATCGGACCTCGGACCTGGCCCTCGTGAAGTTCGGTGTGGGCGTGGCGCGTCGGGGATGGCTGGAGTGCAAACACGTTCTCAATACCAGAAGCGCCGAGCAATTGCGGAATCGACTGGGCAGACTCGCCCGGCAGGAGGCCTGAGTGCTTCCGTGAGGAGCCAGGCCGCGGCCGCCATCCCGATTTCAGGTCTCATCTCGGCCTGAAGATTGGGCATGCGAACCGCCTGGGCCAGATATCCCCCTCTCTCTGCGCTGCCATGGAAACCGTGGAATTCGCAGTGGCGACTCCCAAATAGGTGCCAGACTCAATGTAAAATCCTTTGTTCGCGGCAACTTACGATCGAATTACGTGCGTGTCACCAATTGGTCACCCATCGGAGGGCTTCCACGCAGGGGCCCGAATGTGCGTATGATAGGGCGCTTCCCAGCTCGGACGGATTCGTGAAACCGAACGGGTCCGGGCTGGATCATAGGGACGGAAGCAGGGAGCAACGCTCTTGGATACGAGAAACGAAATCAGGAACCTGGCCATTATCGCCCACGTCGACCACGGCAAGACCACTCTGGTCGATGCCATGCTGTGGCAAAGCGGCATCTTCAGAAGCAACGAACAGGTCGCCGAGCGAGTCATGGACTCCATCGATCTGGAACGGGAGAAGGGCATCACCATTATGGCCAAGAACACGGCCATTCATTACCAGGGGGTCCGCATCAACATCGTGGATACTCCCGGTCATGCCGACTTCGGAGGGGAGGTCGAGCGGACGCTGAAGATGGTCGACGGCGTCCTGCTTCTGGTCGATGCCAGCGAAGGGCCCCTGCCACAGACCCGCTTCGTGCTGCGCAAGGCACTCGAGGCCCAACTGCCTTCCGTACTCGTGATCAACAAGATCGATCGCCCGGACGCCCGGCCCAATGAAGTCCTGAACGAAGTTTTCGACCTCTACATCGATCTCGATGCCGGCGACGAGCAGCTGAATTTTCCGGTTCTCTACACCAATGCCCGGGCCGGGACGTGCCGCGTGAGTGCCGACGGAGAGGACCAGACGCTGGCGCCGCTGTTCGACGAGATCCTGCGGACCGTTCCCCCTCCCCGTTTCGACCCGGAGGCTCCCCTGCAGTTCCTGGTGACGAGCCTCGACTATGACGACTACGTGGGCAGGCTGGCCGTGGGGCGGGTCTTCAACGGCGAAATGACCAGCCGCCAGCGCGCCGTACTTCTGGGCCACGATCTGGAGGCAAGAAACGTCGAGATTTCAGGTCTCTACGGTTACGAGGGCTTGCGGCGCACCCGAATCGACCGGGCGGGCCCGGGGGACATCGTCGCGGTGTCCGGAATCGATCCGGTCAACATTGGAGAAACGATTTCGGCCGGTGAGAATCCCCGGGCGTTACCGGCCATCCGGGTCGACGAGCCGACCATGGCCGTCGTCATTTCGGTCAACGACGCACCCCTTTCCGGACGCGACGGGACGCAGCTCACCTCCCGGAAGATCAAGGAGCGCCTCTTCAAGGAAACCCTGACGAATGTGTCCATCCGGGTGCAGCCCGCCGACTCACCCGATGCCTTCCAGGTGTCCGGCCGCGGAGAGCTTCAGCTGGCCATTCTCATCGAGATGATGCGCCGGGAAGGTTTCGAGATGACCGTCGGCCGTCCCCAGGTGTTGACCCGGACGATCGACGGCGTCCTTCACGAACCGATGGAGAATCTCGTCATCGACTGCCCGGAGGAATACATCGGCGTCGTGACGGAGGCAGCCGGGATCCGCAAAGGGAGACTGACCAAGATGGTCAACCACGGGACGGGCCGCGTGCGCATGGAGTTCCGGGTTCCGACGCGCGGGCTGCTGGGTTTCCGCACCCAGTTCCTGACGGACACGCGCGGCACGGGCATCCTGACCCATGTCTTCGACGGTTACGACCCCTGGCAGGGAGACATTTCCCACCGCACGAGCGGCGTCATGGTCTCCGATCGACCGGGCCGGGCGACCGCCTATGCCATCGAGCACCTGCAACCCCGGGGTGAGCTCTTCGTGGGTCCGGGCGAAGAAGTCTACGAAGGCATGATCGTGGGGGAGAACGCCCGTCCCCAGGACCTGCCGGTGAACATCACCAAAGAGAAGAAGCTGACCAACATGCGTTCATCGACGGGGGAGGAACTGGTCCACCTCATCCCGCCGCGGCGCATGAGCCTCGAACAGTCTCTCGAGTACCTGCGCGAAGACGAGATGCTCGAAGTGACCCCAACCTCACTGCGCCTGCGCAAGCGCTCCCTGCGGACGCGGGGATGAGCTGAGGTCTGAGATTTGAGATTTGAGATTTGAGATTTACGATTTGGTGGAGAAATGGGAGCCGGAGGGAGAAATCCCGGTCTGAGCCAGGAGACACCTCGCTAGCCCCCTCCGATCCGTGTCCGTCCGTTCTCTCCACCAAATCGTAAATCTCAAATCTCAAATCTCAAATCATCCGCGGTCCTACTCGTAGCGATAGACCCTGCAACGCGTGATTCCCGGGCCACGGCCGGCTGCGCGCCACTTTCGCCCCTGATCGTTTTCGTCACCGTTGAGCCGGCGACCGGGAATCCACTTCCCGTCGCGATAGGTCCCCTCCTCCACGGAGCCGATTCCGGCCAGCGCCGGTCCGGGGGTCAGGGGCTTGAAGGAGACCCGGTAGCCGCTCCCCGCACCCACGAATTCGTCGGGCCCGAGGGCGATGATGAGACCGCCGCCGACTTCGGCCCGGTAGCTGAAGATCGAATCCAGTGAGATCTCGAGTTCGTATCCTCCGAGCTGCTCAATCACCGAGGGATGATCCTTGTCGAGCAGAAACCCGATCATGTCGCCCTTCCCCTGATGCTCGAGGATCAACGGCGCCATCTGCTGCAGGACCGCATAGCTCGCCGAGAGCGGGCTGGTCGCCGGATCTTCGATGGAGTCGACGGCAAAGGGAGAAGTGCCCAGCGCGCCATGCTCGCCAAAGGCGAAGAAGACGTTGCGCGCGCCCGTTGCGTCGCCCCGCATCTCCGGAATGAAGAGGGGGTTTCCCCGCTGGGTGTAACGGCGGCACCAGTCGGCGAAGTTCGGGGCATAGATGTCGGGGGCCAGAAGATCGACATGCGGAGCGCCGGCCAGCCAGATGTCCATGACATGGGGCAGCGGTCCGCCGCTGGGATAGTCGCCTGGTTTCGACGGAGGGCCGCCGAGCCAGGCGTTGACGTACATGGGTATGTCGTACTGCTGTTTGCCGACGGCGGCCACGTGATCGATGTAGCGCGCATAGTTCCAGGCCATGAAGATCTCGTCGGTGGCGGCGCCCTCGCCGAAGACCGTCCCCCAGGAGCCCTCCGTCTTGAACCCGCCGGATTCCCACCTTTCGCGGACCTCCGGTACCAGTTCATCCCTGTGGGCCACGAGGTCGTCGATGAGAGTCTGGGGCACCGGTCCTGCGAAAGCCTGACTGGCGGCCTCGGAGCGATCTCGGGAATCGCCGAGAACGCCGACCTCGTTCTCGATCTGCATCATCAGAACCGTGTGGTCGCGGCCGTCGAAGTCCCGGATGTGCGCCATCAGCGCCCCGAAGGCCCGGGCATCAGCCTCCCAGGAAGCCCGGCCGAGCGTCGACAGCACTTCGACAGTCATGCCGTCCTGGATCTTCACCCGCGGAAATCTCTGGTAGTCCTGCTTGACCCAAAGGGGCAGGTAGCTCGACATTCCGTTCTTCCAGCTTCCGAACCACAAGAAGACAAGTCTCAGGTCGTGCCGCCGGGCGGCGAGAATCAGACCGTCGACCAGGCTGAAATCGAAATGCCCCTCGGCCGGTTCGATCAATTCCCAGGAAAGGGGAGTGACGACGGTGTTGAAGTTCAGATCGACCATCCGCTGCCAGATGGGCTCCATATACACCAGATTCGAGGAGCTCGAATTGTGCAGCTCGCCGCCGATCATCAGAAACGGCCGGCCGTCGACCACGAACTGGACTCTCTGCCCAGTACGGATCAGATGTGGAGCCTGGCCGTCGGGTCCCGCTTGCGGGGGCTGAGCCGCAGTTGCGACCTGTGTGGCGACCGTCAAGATCAGCATGGACAGCCCTGCCCGGAACGTTCGATAACACGCCTTACTTCTCATTTCGGCACCTCATTCCCAGGACGTTCAGTCCTTTCACACGCGATTTCGGCCAACACCACCGACGCCGCCGGCGTCCTTGGACTTCCGAACTCCATATTCCGACAGGTGTGGAGTGCGGTACCGGGAGGTACCGCCACTGCAACGCGTTGCGCTGGCCGCTTTCTGGGTGATCACACCACGGTTTTGCCGGGCGGAAGCTCCCGCTTCCGCAATCCAAAGCGGCCGCGCCGCGGAGATTCATTACGGTTTCTCTCCCAACGACTCCAGCAATGCCTTCATGGCACCCACCCGCTCCTTTTGCGTCGCGGACAGGTCGTCGTTCTCCCCGGGATCCTGTTCCAGGTTGAAGAGAAGACCGTCGGCGTCCGCCTTCACCGTAGTCCAGGGCCCCAGCCCGTCCCGGGTCGAGGATCCCCCGGGGATGAACTTCCAGGTCCCCTGCCGCAGCGCCAGGCCCCACGCGTCCACGGGCAGGATGGTCCTCCCCGTTGCCGACTTCCCCAGCAGCACCTCGAGGTAATCCCGACTGTCAAGGGCTGCCGAAGAGGGAAGCTCCTGTCCCACCAGAGCCGCCAGGGAGGCCAGAAAGTCGACCTGACTCACCAGCGCGGAGGACTCGCCCGGTCGAATCCGGCCGGGCCAGCGCAGGATGAGGGGGACGCGCGTGCCGCCTTCGAAGAGGCTGTACTTCCCTGCCCTCCAACCGTCTGCGGGCTGGTGACCGTTCCGATCTTCGACGGCTCGATCCTGATAGCCGTCATCGAGAACCGGTCCGTTGTCGCTGCTGAAGATCACCAGGGTGTTGCGGGACAGTCCCTGGGCTTCCAGCGCCTCCAGAATCCGCCCCACGCACCAGTCGGCCTGCTGCATGGCGTCCCCCCGGATGCCGGCGCCGCTGGTGCCGCGGAAGCGCGGGTTCGGGGCCCGGGGCACATGGATGTCATGGGTGGCGAAATAGAGGAAGAACGGACCCGACTGCGAATCGGCGATGAACTGGACGGCTTTCCGGGTCAATACGTCGGCAATGTCCTCATCGATCCAGCGCGCGGCTTGCCCCCCCTTCATATACCCGATGCGGCTGATGCCGTTGACGATGGCCTGGTCATGGCCGTGACTTGGCTTCAGCTTGAGCAGTTCGGGATGATCCTTCCCCGTGGGTTCGCCGGGAAAGGGCGTCGTATAGCTGACCTCGATCGGGTCGGACGGATCGAGCCCGACCACCCGGTGATTCTCGACGAAGACGCAGGGCACCCGATCTCCGGTCGCCGGGATCAGAAAGGAGTAATCGAAGCCGATTTCCAGTGGGCCGGGGGCGATCCGGCCGTTCCAGTCGAGCTTCCCGTCGCCCAGCCCCAGATGCCACTTCCCGACCACCCCTGTTCGATAGCCTGCAGCATGCAGCGTGGAAGCCAGCGTCAGTGTCCCGGGACGGATGATCAGGGCCGCGTCCCCCGGCAGGATGCCCGTCCCGGCCTGGCGCCAGGGAAATCGCCCCGTCAGCAGCGCGAAGCGGGAGGGCGTACAGCTGGCGGCGGCGCTGTGGGCGTCGGTAAAGCGCAGACCCTCCCGGGACAGGCGATCGATGTTGGGAGTCCTGATGCGGGTCGCACCATAGCAGCTCACGTCGCCGTAGCCGACGTCGTCCGTATAGATCAGGACGATGTTGGGTGATTCGGCCGCCGCAAACGCGAGCCGGGGTAAGGCGACGAGCAACAGACCGATCAGAACCAGACGCGAGTTCATGTGGGCTGCCCCCTGTGAGTCGACGATCGGGGGATCATCGGGCTTCCTGTCGATACTCGTCGGCCGTCCGAATCTTCCACTGGACCTTCCCCGCCAGCGGATTCTCCTTCAGCCTCAGGGTCGCTCCGGACTGCTCGACGTTCACCGGATGCAGGACGTTGTCGGAAGGCAGGCAGACCAGACCCTGCGCCTCGCCCGCCTCAGTGGAGAAAACCACCAGTTCGAGACGGGACCAGTCCATCTCCATGGTGGACTGGGCCAGTTCGATGTGAGGAATCACCGTCCCGCTCTTGACCAGCATGACGATGGGAATCTCCCCGGACTCGATGGAATGCCAGCCGCTTTCGTAGACCTTGCCGTCCTGGTAGTCGATCCACTGTCCCGGGGGGACGTACACGTTGCGCGAAGTCGTTTCGGCCTCCAGCAGGGGAGCCACCAGGATGTCGCGGCCGAACAGGTATTCATCCTGGACCAGCCAGGATCCCGGATCATCGGGATACTCGACCAGCAGGGCCCGGACCATCGGCAGTCCCCGCTCCGTACAGTCCTTGGCCTGCGCGTAGACATAGGGCATCAGCCGGTACTTGAGGTCGGCGGCCCGGCGGTAGCCATCCAGGAACTTCTGACTGAACTCCCAGGGTTCTTTGGGTGGCGTACCATGGCTGCGACTGTGAGAGGTCAGCATCCCGAACGGGGTCCAGCGCCAGTAGAGCTCCTCTGGGGTCTTCGCAGTAAAGCCACCGATGTCGTGGCTCCAGAAGGAAAAGCCACTGAGACCCAGGGACAGGCCACCCCGCAGCGTGGCCGCCATCCCGATGTCGCTGTTGGCGGCGTCCCCGCCCCAGTGCACGGGATATCGCTGGGAGCCGGCCCAGCCGCCGCGCGCCCAGATGATCGAATCTCCCGTCACCTCCCGGGTGATGTCCGAAACCGCCTTCTGATAGCGCAGGGGATAGAGGTTGTGCTCGTAGAATCCCGTCTTTCCCGAGGCGTACAGTCCCGTGTAGGGTGCCGCTTCGCCAAAGTCGACCTTGATGGCGCCGACGCCCATCCGAAGCAGGCCGGCAATCTTCTCCTGGTACCACTGGACGGTCTCGGGGTTCGAGAAGTCGAGGATGGCGTCCTCGTAAGGCAGGTTGCCCTTGCCGTCACGAACGGCCAGCCCTTTGTCGACGATCTCTGGGAACAGGCGGTTTTTGGGCACGAAGTAGGGAAGCTGCCACAGGGAGATGTGGAACCCCTGTTTCTTGAGGTCCGCGATCATTCCCGCGGGGTCCTTGAAGCGGGTGGGAGAAAACTGGTAATCACAGCGCCAGTCGGTCTCGAACCACCCGGTGTCGATGTGAATGACGTCGCTGGGAATGCGGAACTGACGCAGTTTGGCCGCGACATCGCGCACCTGGTCCTCGGAAAAGTAGGTGATCCGGCTCATCCACAGCCCAAAGGACCAGAGCGGAGGCATGGCCGCCCGCCCGGTCAGCCGCGTGTATTCGCCGAGCACCTCTCCGGGCGAACCCAGAAAGACGAAGAGGTCGAGCGCGTCATCTCCGATCAACAGCGAATTCGTTCCGGCGTAGGTGGCTCCGAAATCGAAGGTCATGGGCGTCGTCGAATGGGCGAACATGCCGTAGCCGCGGCTGCTCAGAAAGAAGGGGACCGGTTTGTACATCCCTTCGTTCTCCGCCCCGTTCGGATCGTTGGCCCAGAGGTAGACCTTCTGTCCCCGCTTGTCCAGCTGCGTAAAGGACTCGCCGCAACCGTAGAACTTCTCATCGGCGGAAATCGAGAAGACCGCCGCCACGCTCCGGGAATAGTCCGAGGAGCGGCGTACGAATGAAAAGGGCAAGACCGGCGTGAGCGTCGCTGCATTGTCGGAGCCGTGATTGGTGCGGGTCAGAAGGCGTCCCCGAGCATCTCGAAACTCGAGGTGCCAGGGGTTCTCGGTCACGGTGACGGATCCGTAGGGACTGGAGTAGCGATACCCTCCATCCACCCGCGTCATCGTCCAGGAGTCATCCCGCGGCGCTCGACCGCCGACCAGCATCAGTGAGGGTCCCTGGTCTCGATTCGGGGTCCCCGTCACGATGCGAATCCTGACCGTGCGCGGCGAAACGAATTCGAGAGAGAAGGGCAGGGTCGGGTTGACCGCGTATTCTCCTTCAGGGAACGTCAGCCCCGCGAAGGGCTGCAGGATGGCCAGCATATTATCGAAGGCGATGCGCTTGAAGTAGCGATTCCGGATCCAGGTCAGGTGACCGGAGGCCGTCTGGGGATCGAAATCTGCCAGGCGATCGGCCAGGAAGTAACTGTTCGTGAAATCGTGGAAGTCCGGGCTGATGTCGACGACGTCGTTGAGCAGTCGGGGCGGTTCCTTGGCGGAGCCTGCCCGAACGGCGATTGGCAGCAGAAAAGCAAGGCACATCGACGCCAGCAGCGGGATGGTGATCTTTCGGTCGGACATGGGATCTTTTTATCCCATCGGGAGGGAATCCGAAAGAAGGGCTCAGGGATTTGAGATTGTCGATTGTCGATTTTCGATCTCGAGCGAGCGGCGCAGCGTCCGGTCTGCCTCGATGCCGTAACGGATGACTACCTCGGGCAGGGCCAGCACGTCTGCCAGAGAGGTGCGGAAGTTGACGATGCACATGCGCAGCAGGAAACACCCTTCCACCATGGCGTTGGACAGATACACCTCGCCGCTGCGCTCGATGCGGGTCAGGATCTCCTGATTGAGCGTGTTCAGGTATTCGCGGATCGAGGCCTCCTGCTTTCGGTCCCGCAGATCGACTGGAACGTAACGGAAGGTCGCGATGCTCAGGTTCTGCGTAAACCGCTCGATACTGTCGAAGTCGGCGAGACGTCCAAACAGCTCGCGAGACAAACGGATGTCCTCCGCAATCATCCGGGCGTAACCCTTCCGGCCGACCAGCCGAATCGCCAGCCAGACCTTGAGGGCACGAAACCCGCGCGAATTCTGCAGACCAAAATCGAAATAGTTCGTTCGGTCCGGATCAAAATGATAGTACGGCGGGTGGAAGGAAAAGGCCTCTCTCAGGGCATCCCGGCTCCGGACCAGGATGCATCCCGCCTCCAGCGGCGCATAGAACCACTTGTGCGGGTCCACGGCGAGCGAATCGGCCAGACCCAGGGCACCCAGGTCCGGCGAGCGGTCTGGCACCATGGCCGCCGGCGCTCCATAGGCTCCGTCAATGTGGAACCAGAGCCCCTGTTGGCGGGCGATTTCGGCCATGGCAGCGAGCGGATCGACCGCGCCGGTTCCGACCGTTCCGGCATTGCCGACAAGCAGGAAGGGGAGGTCTCCCCGGGTCCGGTCCGCTTCGATCTGGCGGACCAGTTCCGTCGGGTCCATCCGCTGATCCCGGTCCGCCGGGATCCAGCGAATTGCACCGGTGCCCAATCCCGCCAGATCCGCCGCCTTCTGGATCCAGGTATGCGTTTCCGACGAAGCATACACGCGCATGCGCGCGCCCGGTCTGCCGCCGGACACCCCTTCGGCGCGAAGGTCCCAGTCGGCCCCGGCGCGACGGGCCGCCAGGAAGCCTGCCATGTTTGCGACGTTCCCGCCGCTGACGAGCACCCCGCCGCCGTCGATTGGAAAACCGAGCAGTTCCGCGATCCAGCGGATCGTCTCGAGCTCGATCTCGGTCGCAACCGGGGCGATATTCCAGGCGCCCACGTTGGGGTTGAGAGCAGCCGCAAGAAGATCGCCGAGCATTCCGATGGGTGCCGCCGACGAGGTGATGTAGCCCCAGAATCTCGGATGACCGTTGTGCAGCGAGTGATCGAAGAGCTGCCCGGCGATCTTCTCCAGCAAAGGTGCGGGGTCAGTCCCGTCCTCCGGCACGCCTCCGAAACCGGCGAGCAGTCCCTGGATGGTCTGCGGCGAAGGCGCCGGCGTCACGGGACGATTCGGAAGTGAGTCGAGAAACGCTGCGATCCGGTCGACCAGGTCATGTCCGAGCCGGCGGAACTGGTCTCCGTCGAAATCGAGCGGTGCCCGACGTCCGGATGAGCGCTCTTCCCGGCGGGTAGCTGCCGAGAGAGTTCCGTCGGCTTCCGCCGGAGCGGAGTCTTCCAGGCGGCCGCCCGCGGACGACGACCGCGCCACACCCTCGAACAGATCGGTCTCCCGCTCCCGGCCGCCGTTCACGAGGCTCATCGCCCGGTAGAACTCCTGGGATCCCCACAGGCCCTCGTGGTGCTCGCCCGACAGATGCTCGAGTTTTCCGTAGAGTTCCATCTGAGTCTGGTGGCAGGTGACGGCCTGCCAGACGGTCGGCCAATGCTCCCGCGTGTCGACGACGGTCGTGACGGCCCAGTCCGGCCACGGAACGGCCCGACGCTCGACGCCGTCGACCTTCATGACAAGCTCTCGAAAGGCCGACTGGTAGGCGTCCCATTTCAGCCGCGTCCAGGCCATGTAGTAGAGCTTCGAGACCCGAAAAGGCGCAAAAGCGGACCGATGCTCCTGCAGAGCGGCCCGGACAACGGCCGCGGTGGTGAACTGGGAGATGGCGATGTGGTCCGGATGGCCGTAGGCTCCATCGGGAGCAAAGGTCACCACGACCTGCGGCCGAATGCGCCGAATCTCTTCGGCGATTCGGCCGATTGCTTCCTCCGGGGGTGCCTGGTCGAGTTCGCCGTCCAGATAGTCGAGCAGCCCGACCTCCCGGACTCCCAGCACGGCAGACGCGGCCCGGAGCTCGGCTTCGCGCAAGCGCCCCACTTCGCCGAAGCTCGGGCGCTCCGGGAGGTCGCCATAGCGGCCCCGTTCGCCGCGAGTCGCCGTGACCAGAAAGGTCTCGACGCCCTCGGCGGAGTACCGGGCCAATGTCCCGCCCATCCCCAGCGATTCGTCATCGGGGTGGGCCAGTACGCACAAGAGCCGAAGTCCGTCCATTCTTTCTCCTCCCGGGCTAGAACAACATGCGCCAAACGGCGAATGAACGGCTCATGGGGCAGGCCGGGCCGAAGCGGGAAGACTCGGTTGGTTAACCCTCGAGCCGGGCCTGTAACGTCACCTTGGTGCCCTGTTTGACCAGTTTCGAAACGGGGCAATTCTCCTTGGCGTCGGCGGCATGCTTTTGAAACGTCGCATCGTCGATTCCCGGGACCCGCCCCACACTCTCCAGCTGAATCGCGGAAATCCTGAAGCCGTCGTCACCCTTTTCCAGCCGAACCGTCGCCGAGGTCCGGACGGAAGTGGGGGTGAAGCCCGCCAGGGCCAACCCGTGAGACAGGGCCATTGAAAAACAGCCTGCATGAGCGGCCGCGATCAACTCTTCCGGGTTGGTTCCCTTGCCATCCTCGAACCGGGAGGCAAACGTGTAAGAACCTTCATAGGCGCCACTTCCCAGGCGCATCGTGCCCTTTCCGTCTTTGAGATTCCCTTCCCACTGCGCTTCGGATTTGCGATTCGGCATAACGACCTCTCCTCTGATGAAACCCTAGATAACGGTAGACGAAGTTACCCGGACGACGGTGAAACTGAACGGGTGATCACGTGATCGACCCGATCCGCCGGGAGTCAAGTGGTACCGCGGACCGAGGGCGGCACGCGTGGAAAACACTATATAACAGGAGCCATTCGACGTCGAACCCGTTCCCTGAATCGCGGCGAAGTGTAAGAAAGTCGTCCGGAAGACGTATGTATATGTCAGAGGAACAAACAATGGAGAGATACGAAACGAGCCACAATCGCGAGTCCCTGCTTCACCAGATCCTGGAAGCACTCAAAGATATGCCGGGCGAAGTCCGTGAGACCTTCATCCTGAGCCATTACGAGGGCCGGTCGATATTTCAGATATCGAGGATGGAAGGGATCGCCGAGAGAGAGGTGGCTGCGCGGCTCCGTCTTGCCAACTCAGTCCTCTATCGCCACATGGCCGAAGAGGCACACGGTTCTTCCCTGCCCGAAGAGGTCCTTGTCGAACATTGAGGAGCCCGTGTCCTCGACGATAATCATTCGCACAGGCAGGTCCCAGCGTAATAGAATCGGGCGTTCACCGGCAGTCGTCTCGGAGTCCCTTTTAGGCGCCGTCTGCCCTACCGGTCAAAGCCATGGTTCGACGCGTTTTCCATCTCTACCGAGCCGCGTTCTCCGGACTGCCTCGCGATATCTGGCTGATCGCACTGGTAGCGTTCGTCAACCGAAGCGGCACCATGGTGCTGCCCTTCCTGGCTCTGTACCTGACGATCGTCCAGGGTTACACGGCTGGCGAGGCCGGACGTCTGGTGGGGCTCTACGGCGTTGGGGCCATCTTCGGGACCTATGCGGGAGGCTGGCTCAGCGATCGGGTCGGGGCCATTCGGGCTCAGCAAATCAGCCTGGTCCTGGGGGGACTCGGCTACCTTCTGCTCGGCTCGGCTGACGGCACGTGGCGCCTCGCCGCCGCGATCCTGCTGGCCAGCGCCATGGTGGAGTCCTTTCGCCCCGCCGTGATGTCGGCAATCGTCGAGCGCAGTCCCGTCGACGTCAAGGCGAAGGCCTTCGCGTTGCTCCGGCTGGCCCTGAATCTGGGATTTGCCATCGGCCCCGCGCTGGGAGGAGTGCTCGCCACGTTCGGTTATCGTTGGCTGTTCGTCGTGGATGCGGCAACCTCCTGGTCGGCGGCCGCCCTGCTCTTCCGAGTGCCCGCGCTGCCGCCGGAGCACGCGGACGGATCGGGCGGCCGGCGGCCTCTCGCTCAGAGCCCGTGGCGGGACCTGCCCTTTCTGGCTTTCCTGCTCCTGGTCGTCAGCCTGGCTTCGGCACTATTCCAGATTCTGAGTACGGTGCCGCTCTACTTCCGAGAGGAAATCGGATTGAGAGAGGATGCGATCGGCGTCCTTCTGTCCATCAACGCCCTTCTGATCGTGGCTTTCGAAATGGTCCTGATTCACCTGGTTCAGAAGCGGGACCGCCTGTTGCTGTCGGCGGTCGGCGCGTTCATCCTCTGTCTCGGCCTCGGAATCCTGCCCTTCGGCCATAGCCTGGTCTACGTCGTCCTCACGATCTGCATCTGGACGGTCGGCGAGATGCTGTCTCTGCCGATCCTCAATGTCATCGCCGGAGAGCGCTCAGAGCGGGGGCGTCGCGGTCAATACATGGGGCTCTACACCATGGCCTACTCCATCGCTTTCGTCACCGCACCGATTACGGGAACCTGGATCTACTCGCGGTTCGGAGCCGACTCTCTGTGGCATGCGATCCTCGGCCTGGGTGTGCTCCTGGCCGCCGGCTTCCTGATGCTGCGCAAACCCCTCGAGCGGGCCTCCACAACCAGTCAACCGGTGCTCGCGCCACCACCACGGGAATCGCTCTAGGCAGGCCGACTGACCGCCGGGCGCGCGCCCGCGGAAGATGGACTCTATGGAGGATACCCGGGTCGACGAGACGCTCATCGGGAGCGGGACCGGTTTTCAAGGGCCCCGATGGAGCGATAGCATTATTGCGAATGCAAGCAGGGGATGAATTCAGATTGAGGAACCACCGCCCGTCCGATCAATCGTCATGCGCCTGAAGCCTCTGTCTCGATTCTTCGATCGTTCCCAGATCGCCTCGCGCGACGATCGTCAGACAGTCTTTGAGTTCAACCGGTCGCTGGCCCTGATCGCCGACCTCGAGTCCCTGTGTGCGTCCTTCAGCGTCCGGATCCAGGAGCGCTTCGCTGCCGAAATCGCCATCGTCCTTCAACTGGACCCCGACCGGGGGATCTTCCGTCCGCTGCACGATTCTCGCGGGCCCGCTCCGCCGGCGAGCCTGATCGAGTTCCATCGACGCGGCCCGCTGGCTCGATGGCTCCTGGTCAACGAGAAATCCCTGGTCATTTCCGAATGCCCGGGAGTGCTCCGATCGCTGACCGAAGGCGAACGTCGGACGCTGCGTGACTCCGAAATCGGAGTCTGTACCCCCATGATCACACTCAACCGGTTGACCGGCATCGTCCTGCTGGGTTCTCGGGACAAAGCCTGGCACCTCCTCGAGGACGACCTGCGCCTCCTGGAACTGCTCTCCGGCCTGGCCGGGCTGGCCCTCGAGAATGCCAGCGCCTATCGGGAGCAGCGCGAGCGGCTCCGTCGCCTGTACCGGGCCGAGAGACTGGCGGCGGCCGGCCAGCTGGCGGCCGGAATTGCGCACGAAATTCGCAATCCTCTGACGGCCATCCGGTCGACGGTCCAGTATCTGGGCGGGGCCTTCGAACCGGGGTCCGAGCGAGCCTCGCTGATCGCGGAACTCCTGGGGGAGGTAGATCGTATCGACCGTACCGTCACCGACCTGCTCGGCCTGACCCGCAACCCGGCTCCCAGAAAGCTGCAGGTCGACCTGGCCGACCTCGTGGAACAATCCCTGGCCCTGATTTCGACCCAGGCCAGGCAGGCCGGCATCGACGTGAGGAAGGAACTGCCCGGTTCTCCCCTCGTGACTCTAGGAGACCCGGATCTGCTCAAGCAGGTCTTGATCAACCTGCTCCTGAATGCCCTGCAGGCGATGTCCGGTGGGGGGGTTCTTTCGGTTGCGGTCCGGCGCCGTGAACCCGATCTGGTTGCACCGACGCACCGTTGGGTACAGATTGAAGTGCGTGACTCGGGGCCGGGCATCAGCCAAGAAGACCTGGAACGGGTCTTCGATCCGTTCTTCACGACGAAGTCGAACGGCACCGGGTTGGGGTTGGCGGTCTGCCACAACATCATCGAAGGGCACGACGGCGAGATCGGAATCGACAGCGCCGGGGATTCCGGAACGACCGCCTGGGTACGACTCTCTCTGACATAGCGCGCACCATGGCAAAGATCCTGATCGTTGACGATGAACGGCAGATCCGAAGAATCATCTCGCTCCTCCTGAAGGAACAGCATCACGAGGTCTTCGAAGCGGCGACCGGCGAAGCGGCTCTGCAGCTTTTCGAACAGGCAAAGCCCGAGATCGTGCTGCTCGATTTGAGCCTTCCCGACATCGGCGGAATGCAGGTCCTACACGAGTGTCTGAAGGGGGATCCGGGGGTCAAGATGATCATGATGACCGCCTACGGCACGATCCGCTCGGCAGTCGAAGCGATGCAGGCCGGGGCCTACCACTATCTGGCCAAGCCTTTCGACAACGATGAACTGCTCCTGCTGATCGAGCGCGCCCTCCAGGTCCGGCGACTGGACAGGGAAGTCGACGACCTGCGCCGCGAGTTGGAGGCGCGCTACGGATTCAGCGAGATCATCGGCGTCAGCCCGAAGATGCAGGAGGTCTTTCGGGTAATGGCCAAGGTGGCTGCCGTGGACACGACGGTCTTGATCACGGGCGAATCGGGAACGGGCAAGGAACTCGTGGCCAGGGCCATTCATCGCCTTTCCGATCGCAAGCAGGGTCCCTTCGTTGCGGTCAACTGCGGCGCCGTTCCTCCGACGCTGTTCGAGTCCGAATTCTTCGGACACGAACAGGGCGCCTATACCGACGCCAGAACGAGCCGGACCGGGCGATTCCAGCAGGCCTCGGGCGGGACCCTGTTCCTCGACGAGATCGGCGAACTGCCCGGCGAGGCGCAGTCCAAGCTTCTACGCGTCCTCCAGGAACAACAGGTCGTGCCGCTGGGGGCTCGAAATCCCATATCGGTCGACACACGAGTCATGGCGGCGACGAACCGTGACCTCGAAAGAGCCGTCCGCGACGGGCAGTTTCGGGAGGATCTCTTCTGGCGTGTCAACGTCGTCACGATCAAGCTTCCTCCCCTCCGGGAACGGACGGGCGACCTGCCCTTGCTCATCGATCACATGCTGGGCGAATTCAGCAAGGAACTGGGACTGCAGTTGCGCCACATGACGGACCAGGCCCGCGACCTGCTGCTTGGTTATGACTGGCCCGGCAACGTGCGCGAACTCGAGAACACCCTGCGCCACGCCCTGATCCTGTGCGACGGTGGTCTGCTGACGGTGGACGATCTTCCTCCCCGGATCCGTGGAACCGAGGGGCATGCCGGAAGCTCTACCGGCGATTCGGAGCAGCTCGACCTCGCCGACGCCGTGGCCCAGGCGACCGAGCGCGTGGAAAAGGCCCTGATCCAGGCCCGCCTGTCCGAATTCAAAGGCAGTCGCACCGCCACCGCCGAAAGTCTTGGAATCAGCCGGAAGACGCTGTTCAACAAGATGCGCGCCTATGGGCTCGAATGAGTTTCGAGTTCCTGGTTTCGAGTTTCGAGGGCGTGTTGCCCAAAGGGCGGCGGCCTCCGATCGGTGTGCGCCCACTGGAGTGAGGTCTCGGCAGCCTGATCTCACGCAAATGCGCGAAGTACGCCACGCCGCAAGGAGATTCTTTGTGGCTGGCGGCTTGGCGTCCTTCTTTGCGTCTTTGCGTGGAACCAACCCGCCGTGCATTCGCCTGCCTGCCAGCGTCCGATCCGACACAGCTCTTGCCATTCGTGCACTTCGCACTTCGCCCTTCGCCGTTCGCCCTTCGGCGTTGGGCCTTCGCCGTTCGGCCCGGAGCGCGGGAGCGCGGGAGGACGGGATGCCGCTCCGTATTTCAGAACCCGAACGAAGTGAGGCGCCCCGCGCCGGGCCCGGAGAACGGGAGGACGGGAGCATCGGTTCCGGGTTTCGGGTTTCGGGGCCGGAGGACCAGAGTACACCAGGCTTCCAGCCTAAAAGGTGCCCCATGCCGCTTCTCCGTCGCTCGACGGCCGGGGGGACGAGTCGTATCGACGGTCGGAGGCGACCCGAAAGCGGCAGCAAGCTCCCGCACTTCATCCACCACGGTCGCGCCCTGCCCCCCCTGGAGTGAGGTCTCGGCAGCCTGATCTCACGCAAATGCGCGAAGTACGCCACGCCGCAAGGAGATTCTTTGTGGCTGGCGGCTTGGCGCCCTTCTTTGCGCCGTTGCGTGGAACCAACCCGCCGTGCATTCGCCTGCCTGCCAGCGTCCGATCCGACACAGCTCTTGCCATTCGTGCACCACGCACTTCGCACTTCGCACTTCGCACTTCGGCGTTGGGCCTTCGCCGTTCGGCCCGGAGCGCGGGAGGACGGGATGCCGCTCCGTATTTCAGAACCCGAACGAAGTGAGGCGCCCCGCGCCGGGCCCGGAGAACGGGAGGACGGGTCTCGCAAGGGAGGGTGGGAACCGCGTCAGAGCGATTTGGGCAACACGCCCCAGGAACTCGGAACTCGTCACCGGACATCGAAGCGATGGAATCGAGCCAGTGCGACGCCCAGAAGCAGGATGACCCAGAGCACGAGCTCTCCCCCGTACCCCGCGGATGCCTCGAACCGCTCGATGAACGAGGGGAACTGGAAACGAAACCGGGGACGGGTGCTGACGTCGATGAAGTCGTTGGAGTCAAAGGTCGGATCTGCCCGCTTCTCGGCCTGGTAGCGGCTCGCCACGTAGTCCCCCATACTCTGCCTCCAATGCCGGATCTGTCGATCGAATTCCTCCCAGGTCCCAAAGCCTGTCGCCGACAGTTCCGTCGCCGCATACAGATAGGCGGGCAGCGGAGACACCAGCGAGAGCCTGCGCGATAGCTCGAACTGTCGGCGGGCTCGGGCGTTGCGGGCATCCGTCAATCGGCTTGCCTTGGCCTGCTGCTCCTGGTTGACGTCGCGCCAGACCTGATCGATTTCCTGGGCGCGTTGCGCGTAGAGCCGTTTGAACGCCGGGTCCGACTGGATGCGCGTCTGTATTTCGCTTTCCGAAAGGCCGTCGAGTGGCAGCGTGGAGACATACTTCTTCCTGACTTCGTCGGCCCTCCTCCTCCCGATTTCGTCCCGCTCTTCGCTCAGCATGAACTGCAGATCCCGTTCGAGCGCCGCCCGCGAGGAGAGGGGGACGATCTGAGCCGCCACATAGGGACTCGCATCGGGGATGACCAGCGCCAGGAGGATCCAGCTGAAGAGACTCGCGAGCACCGATACGGAACTGCTGCTGAAGATCGCCGAAGCTGCAAAGGCGGCGCTGAAGAAGACCCAGCTGTAGACAGCGGAGAGAACACCCAGGAAGAGCATGGAGAGCCACTCGTCGGCATTCCACGACGTATTGGCTCGCACTTGGACGATCAGGACCCCAACGAGCAGGGCTGCCGTCAGGGCGACCGTAAGGACGAAAGCGCCAGCCGTCCATTTCGCTGCCGCAACCTCGAAGCGACTGACCCGGTTCGCCAGGACGAGCCGCAGCGTGCCCCTCTCCTTCTCGCCGTTGAAGGCATCGAAACCGATCACGATCGCGAAAAGGCTGAACACGATCGCCACGGACCAGGCCAAGTCGACGACCGGGAACAGCTCCGGCATGGGGTTGGCCATGAAGGTCTCGGCGCCGTCCTCCTGGTCCAGCCCCCGTACCAGGACAAAGGGAGCGGGGGGCCGTGTCGTCGAGCGGAGAAAGGACCAGATTCGGTTGGTGTGGGCGTATTGGGAGAGCAGCTGCTCCTGTCTCTGCTGATTCTCCGCCATCTCGCGCTGCCTGGAATGATGGATGGAGGAGAGCACGAACGCGCTGGCGGCGACGAGCAGGATTCCCAGGGCAAGACCGATGGCGACTCTCAGCGAGAGGAGGTGATCCCGCACTTCTTTGACGAACAGAACCTCAAACATGTCCCCTCCTTACCTGGGGTCCAGTCGAAGGAACACCACCCCCGACACCGAGAGGAACAGGAGTCCGACCAGTGCCAGAATCCCAAGGTCCACGAGAACGCCCTGCTGCAGAATGGTCGCCGTGTCCTCGGGCTCGAAATCGAAGACCGTTGGGGTGTGGTCCTGCCGATGGTTGAGCTGGTCCAGCAGGAAGTCTCTATTCTCGAGCTGAAAGGCGCGCAACTGCCGGGCCAACCGCACTTGCTCGCCGGCTCCGGTCGAAGCGAGGTCCGTGAGGATGAACGTGAGCGTGCCGGCCGGAGAGATCTCACAGATCCGCTTGCTCGTCCGGATCAGCTGTTCGAGCCTCAAGCGCTGCGCTTCGAGGAAGCTCTCATAGGACGCGTCGAAGTCCTCGAGGCTCCCGCCTCTGCCCGACCCGTTGTCATGGATGGCCAGGAACCGGTTTTGGGCAAAAGCCGACAACCGCGCAGCCTCCTGCGTGCTTGCCGAAGGAACGTCGACCAGTTGCTCTGCCAGCAGATTGCCCAGGTTCGGATAGACGAGAACGACTCCTCCCCAAAGGAACAAGAGGGTCACCAGCGACGTGATCGAGCTTCGGTAAAGCGAGGAAAGCAGCATTCCCAGGCATGCGCAGATGAACGCATAGAGTCCGGTCGCCAAAAGCATCAGGCCGATCTTCCCGAAGTCATCTCCCTCGAGGGCCAGCCCGCCGGTCACGTAGAGCGCGGTCAATCCCACCAGGAAGAAAGCAAAGAACGGGACCAGCACGACCGCCAGCACACCGACGATCTTGCCGGCCAGGATCTGAGCGCGGCTCACCGAGGAGGTCAGCAGGAGCTTCAGGGTTCCGTTCTCCCGATCGCCGTTGATGGCGTTGTATGAAAAGACCACGGCCAGCAGGGACAGGAAGACCTTGATCACGTGCAGCAAATCAGGTGTCGGGAACAGGGAAAAGAGACTTCGCACCGACATCTGCCGTTCATGGGCCTCGATGCCGAGAAAATTGGTCACTGTATAGCCCCGATCCAGCGTTTCCTCGAGGCCTTTGGCAAAAACGGACAGTACCCGGGGGCGCACCACCGCCATGAGCCCGGCCTCACCGGGGCGGGGCCGGGCGCGATCCTGGAGAACGGCATAGTTCTCCATCCTCAGGACGTAGTCCCGATACATCACGAAAAGCGAGAAGCCGACCAGAATTGCCAGAGCCGCCGTGCAGATGTAGAAGCGCTGGCTCTGGAGGTGATCCCGAATCTCGCGGCGCGCGATCAGCCAAACGGGCCGATTCGAATTCGACTGCATTTCAGTTCCCCTCGTTCAGCCCTGGATCCCGCGATCCAGGTGTTCCGGACCGCGCCGGCGTGCCGACTCCTCCACGGAAACGCAATCCGGTCTCACAAGCCCGTCTCCATACCGCCCCGCATGTAATCGAGGTACAGCTTTTCCAGATCGTCCTGGCCGAGTTCCTCGCGCGTTCGCTCCATGACCTTGCGCCCCTCCTTCATGATTCCCACCACATCGGCCATTTCCTTGGCTCGGAAGACGTCGTGTGTCGACATCAGGATTGCCTTGCCTGCGCTACTCAGCTCCTCGAGCGTCTCGACCAGCTCGGCGGCGGCCTTCGGGTCCAGCCCCGACATGGGCTCGTCCATGATCAGAGCGGGGGCATCCTTGATCATGCAGATCGCAATGCCGAGCTTCTGCCGCATTCCCTTGCTGAATTCGCGCACCCTCTGTTCGAAGGCTCGCTCGGGCAGACCGACTCGCCGCATCACGGCATAGTATTCCTCCCGCTCGAGCTGATTCCGGCCGGCCAGGCGGGCGAAGAAATCGAGGTTCTGGCGGGCTGTGAAATTCCCATAGAGCATGACGTTCTCGGACAGGTAGGCGACGTGGCGTTTGGCTTCCAGGGGATTCCGGACCACGTCGATGTCATTGATCAGCGCGCGTCCCGAGCTCGGCTCGATGAAATTCAGAAACAGGTTGATGGTGGTCGTCTTGCCCGCGCCGTTGGCGCCCAGAAGGCAGTAGATCCGTCCCGGCGCGACCTGGAGGTTGAGTGCATCCAGCGCCAGGATGCCGTCTTCGTACCGTTTCGTCAGGTCCTGTGCTTCGATCATTGCAGATCCTTCCATCCGGAGCAGGACTGTCGCACACCGTCACGGTCGAGGGCCAAGAGCCTCAGCGACGAGCCAGGCGCACCCCGAAGATGATCACCGCCACAACCAACAGAACGAGCGCCCCCACCAGGCCCAGCGTCCCGATTAGATTGGGCCGGGCCTTGACGCTGACGCGGTACACCTTGTCCTCGGAGGGCACCGGGCGGTTGTAGGCGGAAGATTCCGTGCGCAGCCTGATCTCATAATCACCGACCTGGACGTCGGCCGGCGGAACCAGATCCATCCGGATCACCTGCTCCCGATTGATTTCGAGGGACGGAATGATGTCGGGCGTGATCTCGACCCGCCAGCTCAGCGGGTATTCCGCGCGGAGCTTGATGTTGTCCAGCCGGCGGGTGCCCGTGTTGCGCACGGTCAGGGAAGCTCCGACCGGCTCGCCGACCTGAATTTCCGAGAACAAGCTGTTGGCGGCGACTTCGATGCGGCCGACGCCTCGCGGGATCACCTCGAGCCGGATGCTGCCGACACGACCGGCTTCGATTTCCTGCCGGCTGTACTCCCGTTCTTCCTCAAACCGCGCTGCCTGATCCGGACTCATGATGAGAGCCCAGAACTGAATCGGACTGTCGATCGGCACGGAATCGTCGGCCCGCTCCGGCAGGAAGAGCCGCAAGTCCAATTGCTGTTGCGCGACACCCGGCGAAAAGCTGATCTGCGAAAGACGCGCCTGCGTCGCCGGATCGAGGAAGCTGTAGCTGATCTGGTGAGGCAGATTGACGACCTTCAGCTGAAAGCTGCGCTGGTCAACCGTAGTCCGGTCGAGGCGGAGAGCGAAGCTGGCAGCCGATCCCAGATCGGCTTCCAGGGAGATCTGGTTCGAGGACAGTGTGACGACCGTCCCCGTTTCAGCTTGCTCCAGCTGAACGTCGAACTCCTGGGTGCGTCCCTTGTAGGTCGTCGAGACGACGACGCTCGCCACATCCCGCAGCAACTGGAAATGCAGTTCCCTCGATTCGCCGTAGCGCAGCTCGTCCAGATGGATCTCGTAGGGCAGGGCGATCGTCGTCCCGCGAGCGGTCCCGGGCCCCTCTCCGACATCCCGGAGCGAAATGAAGATGTCGCGGACGTCGCGGGTTCTCAACTCGGCAGGAATCGGATCGGCGCCCTGAAAGTTGTTCAAGAGCTGAAACTGCGCATCGTCGAAGGTCGGCGTCAGGTTGGTAAGGGTGAGATTCACGAATCGCCGTCCGTCCTGCGTTTGGGTTTTGACCGCGCGCTGCACGGAGATCCGCGGCTGTAAGGTCAGCAGGGAGAGCACCGCTTCCTGATAATTGAGCTGAGCCACATCAACGGCAACCTGGGCGCGCTGCACCTCGGCGCTCGAAACGAGTCCCTGGGCGGCCAGGTTCTGGATCCGATCGAATTCGGCCCGTTGCTCCTTCAGCTCGATCTGCCGGCGTCGAACCTCGAGGAAGCGGGACTGATCGTCTCCGGAATTTGCAGACTGCGCTATGGGCACCGCGACGAGAGAGAACAGGGCAAGGAGGAGTACGAGAGACGGCTTCCAGGAAGCGCAAGATCGTGACATCACGGAGTCACATCAAGCAGCCTGCGTGCCAGTAACTCCACGGTCGCTTCCCTTTTGATGGAGAAGCCCGGAAGTCCGGCCTTCATCGAATCGTTGACGGAAGAGACCTGCCGGCGGAGCGGCACCGCATCGATCGCACACGGGAAACCGCTTACTCGCCGTGGGTAACGGGTTACCCGAAGGACGCCGGGTCCTCGAGAGGAGCTGTCGCCTCTTCGCTGCAGGTCACCGGCTTCGAAACCAGGAACCCGAAACCAGGAACTCGAAACTCGGAACTCGAAACTCCTCGCTTCGTGCCCCCTGCTCGTTGCTTCCTTCCCCGAAATCCCGGGAACCGTGGCTCGAGAAGGCTAGAGTTTGAACTTCGCCAGCATCGCCATCTGGCCGCGAGCCATATCCCCGAACTTGTGGGCGAGTTCGGTGACGTAGTGGATCTCGGACACCATCGTCTCGGTGGACGAGGAAACCTCTTCGGCGGCGGCGGCATTCTTCACGCTGACCTCTGCGACCCGCTCCATGGCCTCTCCCAGTTCTCCGGACAGACGGGCCATTTCCCCGATGGCGACGGCGATGTGGTCGAGGCGTTGCTGATCGTCGCGGACCGAACTCTCAATGGCTCCAAAAGCCTGCTTGACCTCATCGGTCAACTCCGTCAGCCCGTCGATCTTCTCGCTGTCCTTGCTGATCAGGCCGCTGAGTTTGGTCACATCCTCCATGATCGAGTCCACGACCTGCCCGACTTCCTCGGTGGCGCCGGCCGTGTTGACGGCCAGCCTTCGGATTTCTTCCGCGACGACGCTGAAGCCCTTCCCGGCCTCCCCGGCCCGCGCCGCTTCGACAGAGGCGTTCAGTGCCAGCAGATTCACCTGGGTGGCGATCCCCTTGATGAGCTTGACGATGTCGATGATCCGCGTCGAGTGCCCCTCCAGCACGCTGACGATGTCCCACGTCTCCCGGACCGAACCGGCGATTTCTCCGATGTTGCCGAGGGCGGTACCCAGGACTTTGGTTCCCCTTTCCAGGGACCCGCCGGTCTCCTTCGCCGCTTCTGTGCTGGCGCGCGCCTCGTCTCTGACCTGCCCGATGTCGGCCACGAGTTTCGCCAGTGACTGCTGGGTCCGACTGACCTCGTCGTTCTGTTCCTGGGCTCCACGAGCGACCTGCATCATGGCCGAACTGATCTGGTCGGTTGCCTGTCGCACCATCTCGGCACTCGAGTCCAGTTCCGAGCTCTGCTTGAGGAGGTCGTCCGACTGATCGTGAATCGTCTGGATCAGGCTTCTCAAGCTGGTCGGCTCGCTGTTGGCCACGGTCACAGGGACTCCCGCCTGGACGGCCCGGTTGATATGGGGGATCAGTTCCCGGTCAACGGAGACGACCACGATTCCGTCGTACTTCTTGGCCACGAGATCATCCACGAGGGGACCGTAGACTTCACCACTCAGGTCCTTGTTGAGGCCGTCTCCCTCCGGCAGGATCCACTCCACGACGACGTTTCGCTTGCGCAACTCCTTGCCCGCTTTCAAGGCCCCGTCCTTTACGGGTACCCAGAACGGGGAATTCTCACAGCCCAGCACTCCGATTCTCAGCGGTTTCGACGACCGTTTGTCCACGGGCTTGGCCAAACGATCCGCCGAGTCCTTCGATTCGATCAGGCCGAGGCCCTCCTGCCAATACTGCTGATAGTTTTCCGGCGTCACCAGATCCATCCGGGTCAGTAATCGCGGCGTCGGTGGCACCCATTGATCCACAAGGTGATTGAAGAGGTGAATGACAGGATCGTAACCCTGAGCAAACGGATCCTGTCCCAGCGTCACGTCGATGACGCCGTCCTGGATGTATCGCATGGTCTCGTCCGTCAGATCGTGCGCCACGATCCTCACGTCACGACGCCCCGACTCGATAACGGCCCGGGCAATCGCGCATGGCGAAGAGCCCTCGGTGACATAGAACCCAACCAGATCCGGGTGCTCCCTCAGCGCCTTCCGAGCCAGCTCGAAGGCCCGCTCCACACTCTCGAGCGATTCGACGGCCGGCAGTATTTCGACCCCGGGGGAATGCTCGAAAACGTAGCTCTCGAAACCCTTGCGGCGGAGTTCAAGCCCGGCGCCTGCAAACGATCCGGTGATCACCTGAACCTTGCCCCTTCCACCCAGACGCTCGACCATCGCCTCGCCGCATTTGCGTCCCTCGAGGAACGATTCGGCCCCCACGTAGCAAAGGCGCCGACAGTGAATGTCCGTCAGGCGGTTGAACTCGTCGGCCGTCTTGTCCAGGACGCCGATCATCAAGTTCAGGTAGCCCACCGTCTCGTTGAGCCAGGGGTCCTCCGCCTCGGCAATTTCCTTTGACCGGACATCGAGCCGGACCGACAGGTCGCCGTTGGCCAACTCGGTCATCGCCGCGGTCACTGCGCCCGCGTCGCGGTTGAAGGTTCCCCGATCGAAACCGATCAGACGTTCGACGGTTCCCTCCTGTCCGGACGAGCCGGATGCCCGATGCGAGAGCCCGGCTGCACTCAGTCCGACAATCCCGGCGACAGCCAGGATGCCGAAGGCCCACCGACCCGCACCCTCCGGCTGTGCGTTGAGGTGCAGGAGCAGTGCACTCAGGATGGCGATCAGCGCCAGAATCAGGACCACCGTTCGACTCTGCAGGGCTCGTTGAAGGGCCATCATCTCTTCCCCCGTCTGAGTCCGACCCCCGGGAAACAAGGCAGCAGCCAACGCCGGCTCCCGGTGGCCGGAGATGGCGACACCAATGCGTTTGGATCGTCTCTCAGAATCGAAATCGGCGGAAACCGGCTTTATCTACAGGGTTTTGAGAAGTTATTCCTCACCGGTCGTGCCCGTGGCGGGTGCGGAAGCCAGAAATCCGGTGCCTCCATAGAAAGAGAGGACCGTCACTGCACGGGAGGATCGGATGACCAGTCGGCCACCGTTTTGTTCGAATCCGGAGCCGAACAGACGAGGATCGTCCAACAGTCCCACGAGCCGCCCGCCGTAGGGAATCGTGATCCGCCGAGCGGCGCTCAGATACCCTCTGCTGTCGAATGCCTCCACGGTCACCGGCAACCCGAATTCGGAAAGCCCGCTCGGAAAGCTGAAATAGGCAGGAACGGTAATGCTCAGACCCTGGAAGACGCCCTCGGACGCCCCCTGCGCCACCTGGGGGATCGTGAAACTGCGGGCGGGTGCGAGTTCGGCGATCGAGACCACGGACCGGGTGGCCGACATGCCCCCCGCATACTCCACCGAGGCCACCAAAGGGGGCGCAATCGTCAGGGAAGGGCTGAAGTCGGCGACAGCTTCGATCCGCAGATGCCCCTCGAGCCTCTCCCGTTCGGGCCAGAAGGTCTCGAGATCGATGACCTGCACGGTCCCCGGTCCGACGGTGATTTCTGTCCTGAGGCTGTCCTCTGCCCCGGGGACACCGATCCCGGACGGGTCGGGCCAGAGCTCGAGGAGGATCCGGGCATCTACGGGCCCCGGATTCAGGAGATGGAGCAGGGTGGATCCGCCCTCTTCGTCCCAGAAGACGTGGGCGATGCGCCGGGCATCGATCGAGCGGGGAATGACCGCCGGAACCAACGAGAAGCTCTCGCTGTCAGCCTGAAGAGCAAATCCCCGCACGGGCCGCTCTGAGATGATGTGCAGAAAGCCGTTGCTCGCGTGGGACGGTGCCGGCGCGAACAGTCCGGCCATCCCGGCCCAGTGGGAACCGAGCGCCGGCAGAGTCAGCTCGCGGAGACCGATCCGCTCCCCGTCGGCACCATGCCACTCTACCGAGACCCGGCTCGAAGCGGAGGTATCGGCATTGAACAGAAAGACATAGCTGTCGCTGGGAAGATCGAGGGAGACCGGCGCGATGTAGAGATCGGTGGAGTCGTCCAGGGAGGCGCCAAGCGTATCGAGGCGTCGCTCCAGCCGGGTGCTGCCGAAGGAGAACATTCCCTGAACCGGAGCATCGGACTGCAGCAGCAGGATCTCGGGCATGTCGCTCCCGGGTTCGACGAGGAAGGCCTGTTGGTCATCCGGCTCGAGGAGCAACGAGGGCTCCTCGACAATCGTCGCCCCCGTCGCACGCAGGTGTCGTCGAGTGACGATCTGAAGATCGTCCGAACCGTTGGCGAGCGCCACTCCCACGAAGGTGTCCTCCAGTCCAGTGCGGGTGGGGACAGCCAGAGCCGATTCGAGAGTGTGGCGCAGCCCGATCTTGAACCGATTGGGATCGAACGGCTCCGGACTCGAGGGATCGTCGCTCACCGTTTCGTTTGGAGGGCCGATGAATGAAATGTCCCTCGACTGGAGCGCTGCCTGAGCCATGAACTCGCGGCCCTCGGTCCCCTTTTCGGCGACGGCCCGGATCCTCAGGTGCACCGGCGTGCCGGCCGAAAGTTGCCCTTGCCACAAGACCGTGTTGCCAGCGGCATCGATCGAGACGTCGCCGGCGTCGGAATCGGCCGACAGAGGACGGATTTCCTCGGGCAACGTCTCGAAGAATCGGCCGACACGATCCGGATTCTGGGCAGACAGGGCGATCTCCGCGTCGAGCAGGACGGTCCCCGTCGGATAGAGCTGGCCCGAGACCTCCTGTGTGAACGTCAGGGGAGCGGCGCCGTCGTTCCCCGTCGCCAGCCGGTAGACTCCGGCGGCGGTCGCCGCCAGCAGCTTCCGGGGTTCCGTATCCGCCGCCTCCAGCGAATAGACGAACCGGGAATCCAATCCCTCGTTCAGTTCCTCCCAGGTCGCTCCCCCGTCGCCACTTCGAAGGACCCCGTCGCCCCACGTCGCCATGTAGAGCGTGCCGGCGATCGCGGGGTCGACGACCAGATCCTCGACTCGCTTGCCGATCTCGTCGACTCCGATTTCCTCCCAGTGATCCCCGCCGTTGGTGCTCTTGAACAGTTGTCCGGATTTCAATGACGTGCCGGCATAGACCACCTCAGGCGAATCGGGATCCACAGCCAGCGAGGTAACCGGCTGACCCAGGTATATGGGAGCCGCGAAGATCGGCGGTTCGGCCGTGGCGACCGGAAGGCCGCTGTTGATCTGTTTCCAGTGTTCGCCGCCATCGGTGCTCTTGAAGATTCCCGCCGAGCCTCCTGCGTACAGCACCTCCGGGTCGGAGGGATCGACGACGATCGAGTCGATCTGGATGGGGCCCACGTGGACGTTCGCCGGGTCGTCGAAACCGGTGCCGATATCCTGCCAGCTTCTCCCTCCGTCCGTGGACTTGAGCAGCCACGCAGTCGGGTTCAGAGAAACCGGCGAAAAGCCGCTTGCGTAGACGGTCTCCGAGTCTGACGGGCCCGCAGCCAGAACCCCGGCCCCGGCCACAAGCCCCGAGTGCTGCCATTGGCCGCTTCCGAGTCGGGTCCGATAGAGTCCGATCTCGGTAGTCGCAAAGAACTGGCGCGCGTGAGGCAGGGTCAGAATGTGCCGGACACCGGGAAGTGAAGGCTGCTGCCCCGGCATGGGTCGCCACAGCTGCTGCACCCCATCCCGACTCAGTACGCCGGTCGCCGTTGCCGCATGGAGATTGAGGGGATTGAAGGGGTCCCGTTCCACCGCGGGAGTTTTCCTCGCCCGGATCCCCTCGTCGATCTGATCCCAGTGCCGGCCTTCGTCGAGGGTCTGCACGATGGCATTCTCGCAGCCGACGACGGCCCTCGCGGAATCTTCTGGAGAGATCGTCACAGAGATGATGGTTCCGGGAACGGCAGTAACGGGTCTCCAGGATTGCCCGCCGTCATGGGTCAACAAGAGCCCGATGCCGGCCATGTTGGCCCAGAGGACCCGCGGGGCCGACGGCGCAGCTTCGAGCCCGCGGACGAACAGCGCAACGCTTGGAGACTGCCCCAGGGGGTCCGTATCGACCCATTCTCCTTCGTCATTCAACCGATAGATGCTGCCCCGCCCCAGATAGACGCTCGGCGGGTCCGTCCCGGCAATCACGACCTGGCCGGGGCCTGTGATCGAGGTGATGAAGGTCCCGCTCTCCCCTTCATCGGTCAATCCGGCTTCGAAGGTCTCCCACGTCCCGCCTCCGTCGAGGGACCGCAACACCCCAGAGCGCGTGGTGGCATAGACGATCTGGTCATCGACGGGATCGACGACCACGGAGCCGACCGACGGCAGGGGTCCGAACAAATCGGAAAGGTCCGCATCCATCGAAGGCGGCGGATTGAAGGAGAGTCCCCCGCTGACCTCCGGCAGGACTCCCGCCTTCACCCGTTGCCAGGGGGCTTCGCCGACTCGCCGGTAGAGCGCCTCGACGGATGTCCCCAGGAAGACGACATCGTCCCGGTTCGGGTCGATGCCGAGAGCGTCGACGGAAAAATCGTCCAGGCCCTCGTTCCAGGCGACCCATGATTCCCCGCCATCGGCACTGCGATAGACACCACGATCCGCCGTTCCGGCATAGAGGACCCTTGGATTCGAGGGGGCGATCTCGAGCGCGGAAACCCAGGTGATTCCTATTCCCCGGCCGCTGAAGCTCCAGTGGGATCCGCCGTCCGCGCTGCGATAGACGCCGGCGGTCGTCCCGGCGAACAGGACCTCCGGCTGCGAGGGATGAAATCGGACCACGGCCCCGCTCGCTCCGTCCGGCCCCAACGCCTCCCAGACCCCGGGATCGTTCGCCCGGACCGCCGACCATCCGACTGCACAGAAGAGGCAAACCAGCCCTAGTCTGAACTTCATATATCTGTCACAGCCATCTTACTACAGGACCTCAAAAATGACTCAAATCGTAAATCGTAAATCGTAAATCTCAAATCGCAGATTCCCGGAGGGTATCCTCGGACAGCCTTCCCTGCTAGGATGGCCGCCGAACGTCTACGACCGCCATCCGGACGGGAAACGGAGAGAAATGGCAAGGGACAATCAGGATCGCAACCTCCAGCAGGGGTCAGCGGCGGCCGCCCCTCCAACCGGACACAGTGGCGAAGGGGATCGCATCGGACGAGTTCGCTGGATCATCTGCGCCCTGCTGTTCCTGGCCACGACGATCAACTACATCGACCGCCAGGTGATCGGAATCCTGAAGCCGACCCTCCAGTCCGAATTGGGGTGGAGCGAGATCGACTACGGCAACATCGTCTTCTGGTTTCAGGTCGCTTATGCCATGGGCTACCTCTTCGCCGGGCGGGTCATGGACAAGATCGGTGTGCGCATCGGCTATGGGCTGGCCGTTTTTTTCTGGAGTCTTGCCGCCATGGGCCATGCCCTGGCCCGCACGGTCATGGAGTTCGCCACCGCCCGGTTTGCACTGGGACTATCCGAAGGCGGTAACTTTCCGGCGGCCGTCAAATCGGTCAGCGAATGGTTTCCCAAGAAGGAGCGGGCTTTGGCCACCGGCCTCTTCAACGCGGGCAGCAACGTGGGAGCCCTGGTCGCTCCTCTGGCGGTTCCTTGGCTGACCGTCATGTTCGGGTGGGAGGCCGCTTTCGTTGCCACCGGTGCCCTGGGTTTGCTGTGGCTGGTCGCCTGGTTCTTTTTCTATGAAAGACCGGAGCGGCACAAGAGGCTGAGCCGCTCGGAGCTGAATTATATCCAGAGCGATCCTCCCGACCCCCAGGTCAAGGTTGCCTGGCTGGAACTCCTGCGCTACCGCCAGACCTGGGCCTTCGTCGTGGGCATGTTTCTGAGCGGCCCCATCTGGTGGTTCTACCTCTACTGGATTCCCGACTTCCTGCACCGCAGTCACGGGCTGAATCTGGTGCAACTGGGACCGCCCCTGGTGACGATCTATCTCATGACGGACGTGGGAAGCGTGGGCGGAGGCTGGCTCTCGTCCTGGCTGATCAAGCGGGGCTGGACGGTCAACGCCGCCCGCAAGACCACCATGCTCATCTGCGCGGTGCTGGTGGTTCCGGTTTTCTCGGCTTCCATCGTCTCCAATCTCTGGGTGGCCACGGTGCTGATCGGACTCGCGGCGTCCGCCCATCAGGGCTTCTCCGCCAACCTCTACACACTGGTCTCCGACACGGCGCCGCGCTACCTCGTCAGTTCGATCGTGGGCATCGGAGGAATGGCGGCGGCCATCGGGGGCATGTTCATCGCGGAAACCGCCGGCTACGTTCTGGAATGGACCGGGAGCTATCTGCCGCTGTTCATCATTGCGGCCAGTGCCTACCTGGTCAATATCCTCCTGATCCATCTGATCAACCCGAGACTCGAACCCATGCAATTCGGGGAAAAGTCATGACCGACCAACAATGGCAAACGCTGCTCGATACTCTGAACGGCACCCTGCACGAGCCCCTTCCCGTAGGATTCATCATCGACTGTCCATGGCTTCCGGGATGGTGCGGCATGACGATCGCGGACTATCTCTCGAGCGAGACTCTGTGGCTGGAGGCTAATCGGCGGGCCATCGAGACCTTCCCGGACTGCATCTTCCTGCCCGGCTTCTGGTCCGAATTCGGAATGTGCACGGAGCCTTCGGCCTTCGGATCGCGCTGCATCTTTCCGCCCGACGAGTTTCCCTTCGCCGAAAAGGTGATCCACTCGGTCGAGCAGATCGACGATCTTCCGGTTCCCGATCCGGCCACCGACGGGCTATTGCCCTTCATGCTCAACCGCCTTCGCTGGGCTCGTCCGGCCATCGAAGCCATGGGCCATCGGATTCGCTTTTCCGTCTCCCGGGGACCCCTCAACGTGGCCTCCTTCCTGATGGGAACGACCGAATTCCTGCTGGCCCTGCGCACCGATCCCGCCCCGACGCACCGGCTGCTGCGCGGAGTCACCGATTTTCTGGTCGCGTGGCACCGTCTGCAGCGGGAGACCTTCGAGACGATCGACGGCATGCTGGTCTTGGACGACATCGTCGGATTCATCGGCGAAGAGGACTTCGTCGAATTCGGGCTGCCCTATCTGCGGGACCTCTTCGACAACGATCTGACGGTCAAGTTCTTCCACAACGATGCGCCTTGTGCCGCATCCATCGGCTACTACCCACAGATCGGTATCAACCTTTTCAATCCGGGGATCCAGAACAGCGTGGATGAACTGCGTCAACTCAGCGGAGGGGGTCTCACCATCATGGGCAATATCCCCCCCCGCGACGTTCTGGCGGCCGGTACCCCTGCAGACGTTGCAGGGTCCGTACGGGAACTGCTTCGACAAACCACCGACCACTCTCGCCTTCTACTCTCCTGCGGCGGCGGAATGCCCCCCGGCGTGACGACCGAGAACATTCGTGCCTTCGAGCAAGCCTCGCGTCTTCACTCCGGCCTGCGGTAGAGTAGGGTGAGGCGATTCCATGAAGCTGGGACTCGGTCTTTACCGGCACATGCTGACCCCCGAAAACTTGGCCTTTGCCTGTCAGGCGGGTGCGACTCACATCGTCGCCCACCTCGTCGATTACTTCCGGGAGACCAGTGACACCGGCCCGGACAACCAGCCCACCGGGAGTGACCGAGGATGGGGCCGTGCGGGCGATCCGAACCGGCTCTGGTCGGTCGATGAGCTCCTCTCGCTGCGACGAACCGTCGAACAGGCCGGTCTGACGCTGGAGGCCGTCGAGAACTTCGATCCCGCCCATTGGCACGACGTCCTGCTCGACGGACCCCGAAAGGCGGAGCAACTGGAAAAGGTCCGGACCCTCATTCGTCGAGTGGGCGCAGCCGGCATCCCGGTGCTCGGCTACAACTTCAGCCTGGCCGGGGTCTGCGGACGGGTGACCGGACCCTTCGCCCGCGGACGGGCTCTCTCGGTCGGAATGGAGGGGCCCTATGACGTTCCCATGCCGCTGGGAATGGTCTGGAACATGGTCTTCGACCCCGAAGCGCCCGCCGGGACCCTGGCCGCCGTCCCACAGGAGGAACTCTGGCGCCGGCTGGCGGACTTCCTCGATGCTGTGATTCCCGTCGCGGAAGAGGCGGGGGTCACGCTGGCGGCCCACCCCGACGATCCGCCCATGCCCACCATGCGGGGCCAGCCGCGGCTGGTCTACCAGCCCGCCCTCTATCAGCGCCTCATCGACCTCGATCCCAGTTCCTCCAACGCGCTCGAATTCTGCATTGGGACGCTGGCGGAGATGACCGAAGGAGATGTCTATGAGGCGGTCGACCACTACAGTCGCCAGGGCAAGCTCGCCTACGTCCACCTGCGCAATGTGACCGGCCACGTTCCCCACTATCACGAGACCTTCCTCGATGACGGGGATATCGACATCATCCGGGTGCTGCGCATTCTCCGGCGCAACGGGTACACGGGCGTGCTGATTCCCGACCACACCCCGCTCATGTCCTGTCCCGGAGCCTGGCATGCGGGTATGGCCTATGCGCTCGGCTACATCCGGGCCGCTCTTCAGGCCCTCGACACCTGGGAAGGTGCGCGGACGTGAGCCGACAGTTCCGGGCCGGGCCCTTCGCCAAACGGATCCTCCTGATGCTGGCGAGTCTGGCCTTCGCCTGTCTGCTCCTCGAACTCTTGATTCCCCTCGGCTTCCGCATTGCGCGGGGCTACCCGTTCCCGCGAGAGCGCACTCAGACGCAACTCGCAGCGGAGGCCCGGGAACCCTCCGAGGCACTCGAGTCTGCCCGGACCGCGCCCTCGGGCGATGCCTATGTGCTCCATCCCTACCTCGGCTACACGCTGAACCTCGACCTGCGCGAACACGACCCCGAGTCGCCTCTGTTCGGGTACACCGTGAGCTGGCTCAAGCGCGCTCCGGGTCGCCTCGTCGTGGCGCTCGTCGGAGGTTCATTCGCTTCTCAGATCGGGGTTCTCGCCGGTGACGAACTGGTCAGTGGAATCCGTGAGGCGTCCGGGCGCGAGGTTCGGCTGGCGATCTTCGGCCTGGGTGGCTACAAGCAACCCCAGCAACTCCTGACCCTGACCTACCTGCTGAGTCTGGGAGCCGAGTTCGATCTCGTCATCAACGTGGACGGCTTCAACGAAATCGCGTTGCCTCCCGTCGAAATGGTGCCCCGGGGCGTCTTCCCCCTGTACCCCAGGAATTGGGCCGCCAGGACCGCGCTGCTCTCAGATTCTGCACTCCGGCAGAAGGAGCGGATCCAATCGCTGGTGCGACTGCGCCGGGGTTGGGCCCGATTCTTCCAGTCGACTCCGGTCCGGCTGTCCAACCTGGCGCTGACGATCTGGAAGAGCATCGACACTCGGCTCGATGCGAGGATCGCTCGTCTTACCCTGGGCTTCGGGCACGAAAGCGGCGCCCTCCCCTGGGAACAGAGCGGCCCCTCCGTGGAGTTTGGGGACGAGGCTTCCCTGCTCGAGTTTCTCGCCGACTCCTGGGCACGCTGTTCCGTGCAGATGGACCTTCTTTGCCGAGCCAACGGATCCCGCTACCTGCACTGCCTGCAGCCCAACCAGTACGTGGAGGGGGCAAAGCCGATGACCGCCGAAGAGCGTGCCACCGCGCTCAGCCCCGACCAGCCTTATCGCCAGTTCGTGGAGAAAGGCTACCCGCTACTGAACCGCTACGGGCGAACGCTCATCGATAAAGGGGTGGACTTCCACGACCTCACGAGGATCTTTCGGGATATCGAGCGTCCCTTGTATGCGGATAACTGTTGTCATCTGACCCGGGAGGGATATCGTCTGGTGGCCAGGAAGATCGTGGCCATCCTCTCCCGCGAAGGGTATTTCCGAACCTTTCCCATGGCGGAAGGGACGGGATCGGATCATCGCTGATTCGAGTCGTACTTGACCGTTCTCGGGGACCCGCAATAGACTGAGGCAAAATTGGCCAGACACGTCCCCCTCCGCGGCAGGTTCAAAGGGCGTCTGCCTGACCGGCAAAATGGGCAGTTTGAGAGGAGTGGCATGTGAGGTCTGCGCTTCCCGCGATCGTTCTCCTTCTGCTGGGAGCGGTTCCTTCTCTTGCACAGGAGAAAACTGAACCGGAAACCTCCGTAAAGACCCGTTCGACCAGCGTCCTGGTCGACGTGGTTGTGCGCGACCGCCACGGTGATCCCCTGGCCGATCTGCAGCCCTCGGATTTTCAGGTCTTCGAGGATGGCGTTCCGCAGAAGATCAACTACTTTCAGTCGCTCTCCGATCGCTTGAATCGGATCAGGGAGGACCTTCCGGCCCAAGCCGGAGCCGATCGCCCCGAAACTGCAGAAGCGACATCTCGCGCTGCGGCGCAGAACCTTCCCAGAATGGACCAACCGCTTCAGGGCAGCTTCACGGCTCTGGTGTTTGGTCGTTTGTCGGGTACTTCCCTCAAGTATGCCCGCGACGCGGCGCTCCAGTACGTCACGGAGGTGGCGTCTCCGGACACGCGAATCGGCGTCTTCGTCATCGACCTCTCGCTGCGTACGCTTCAGTTCTACACCTCCGACCAGGAACGGCTCCAGGACTCCGTCAAGCGAGCGACGGGCATGGCCACGGCCCGTTTCTACAGTGAAAGCGATCAGATCAGGGAAACCCTCAAGCTCCAGGAAGAGATCCGCAAGATCGAGGACTATCTGGTGGCCAGCAACGGCCCTCAGGCTCTGATGTCGACTTCGCCGGCCTCGATGATGATTTCGATGCATCTTCGAATGCTCGAGACATTCCAGCAGCTGCAGCGGGACCAGATGGGACACTCGACGACCAACGGACTTTTGGCCCTGGTCAAGTCTCTGGGATTGCTCCCCGGCCGGAAATCAGTCCTGTTCTTCTCCGAAGGAATGGCCATCCCCCCAGCCGTCGTCCAGCGCTTTCGTGCCATCACTCATGCCGCCAACCGGGCCAATGTGAGCATCTATCCGATCGATGCTGCCGGGCTTCGGGTGAAAAGCACGAACGACGAGACCATGAAGGAGGTCATGGCCCTCGGAGAGCGACGACTCAACGAACTCCGTTGGGATGCCGATCCCACCTCGGGACCGATGATGCGGTATCTGGAGAAGAACGAGGATTTGATACGACTCGATCCGCACTCCGGACTGAACGAACTGGCCGAGAGTACGGGAGGACGGTTGATCCGCGACACCAATGACCTGCTGGGAGGTCTTCGCGAGATCGACCAGGATATCCACAGCTACTATCTGCTCGCCTATTCCCCCAGCAATCAGAATCTGGATGGACGATTCCGGACGATCGAAGTCAAGGTCCTGGTTCCCGATGTCCGGATCCAGTACCGAAAGGGGTACTACGCGGTCGACACGACCGTCGACGAGCCCCTGCTCGACTACGAGGCCCCGGCCCTGGCCGCGCTCGCGGGGGGTGCTGTGGATAAGTCGCTCCCGCTGCGCGCCGCGGTGCTCAGCTTCCCCAGGATCGGGGACCGGGGATTCGTGACGGTTCTGGCCGAAGTTGCACCCGGGACCATTCACTACGAGCCGGTCAAAGACGACGGCGAGCCGTCCTTTTCGGACTTCACCGTCGTCACGCTGGTTCGGGACCGGAGTCGCAAGGTGGTCAGGAAGCTCAGCCAGCATTACCGCCTGGCGCGGGAAAGCCTGAACAACGGAGACGGGATTCTCTTCTACCGGGAGCTGCATCTCGATCCCGGCGAATACACCTTTGAGACGGCTGGATTCGACGCCGTCAGCGCCAGGGCCGGCATCAGCCGGGAAACGGTCGATCTGCGGGGCATCGACGAGTCACTTCCCCAGCTGAGCAGCCTCATGATCGTGAATGCGGCCGAGCGGATCGGGGATCACGATCGCGGCGCCACGACGCCCTTTCACTACGAGAACCTGCTCTTTTACCCCAATCTCTCCGGATATGTGAGCAAGGCTCAGAACCAGGAGATGACCCTGTTCTTCACGGTTTATCCAGGCCAGGCCTCGGCCGGAGACGCCATTATCGAAATCCTGCAGGACGACCAGCAGCTCGGCCGAAGTCAGGTACCGCTTCCCGAACCAATTGACGACGGGAGAATCCAGTTCGCCAGTTCCATTCCGGTCAGCACATATCCACCCGGCATCTACACGTTGCGCGTGTCCCTCCCCGCCGGCGGCAAGGTGATTTCCCGCTCGAGGACTTTCCTGCTCGCGCCATAAGACGATGGAGGACGGCGGCGGAGCCGCTTTGGGGCCGCGGCAGTTTGCTCTGCTGCTTTGGTCGGGGATGACCGCCAAAACCACGGGGAATCGAGTCAGGTTCCCCCTCCAGACCAGGAACCCCAGAACTCGCGGGCGTGTTGCCCAAAAGGGAAGGGTTTGGCTGGGTCGGACGCTGGCAGGCAGGCCAATGCACGGCGGGTTGGTTCCACGCAACGGCGCAAAGAAGGACGCAAAGGAAGCCGCCACCCACAAAGAATCTCCTTGCGGCGTTGCGTACTTCGCGGCTTTGCGTGAGATCAGGCTGCCGAGACCTCACTCCAGTGGGCGCACGCCGATCGGAGGCCGCAGCCATTTGGGCAACACGCCCTCGAAACTCGGAACGCTCTCTCCTCACCCGATCCCTTCTGCCTTCAGCCTTCAAATCTCATGTCTCGGTCCCGGTCAGCCGAATTCCCAGTCTTCGCGCTGCCGCCTCGACCTCGGGGTCCGCGAGCGCCAGTCTTCGAGGGCCGCTGCGGATCGCCAGCGCCCCGCTGACCCGCTCGGCAAACAGCGTCGCGTTGATCCACAACGACTCGAGCACCGACCACCAGAGACAGCCGCCGAGGCCTTCGTGAAACAGGCGCGCGGCCAGCTCCTGTGTGAGTCGCCGGTCGAGCGTGGCGATTCGGGAGGGCCTCAGGCTGCGACGCTGAAGTTCGCCGGGCTCGTCCAGATTGCACAGCCTGACATCAGCCGAGAGTTCCAGCTCCACCAGCGCCAGAGCCATTCCCGGGTGTCGCTCCAGATCCCCCGGGCCGACGGCCTGGTTGCGGAAGGGCTGCAGGGCCTCTGCGATGCACCCGACCGGCTCCAGTGCACAGTACACGGCGCCATAGAGCTCGGGGTTATCGTGCCGACCACTTCCCTGGCGCGATCTCGGAACATAGAGGGGACCGCCCGCTTCCCCCCGCCGTGAGGAGCCGTTCCAGGAGAAGACTCGATAGAGGATCATGCCGACTCAGGCAAAAGCGCCCGTCTCGAATTGCTCCAACGCCGCGATGACCTCGGCGACTCGGCCATCGCGAATCAGGTCGATCGGCCTCTGGTTGCCCAGGTGGGCATTGATTCCCAGCAACCACTTTTCGGCCGTCTGGCTGTTCAGAAAGGTCGTCAGCCGCGAAAAAACGAACTCCAGCGATTCCAGCTTGGCGCGGTTCGCCGCATCGGGTACCTCCGCCCGGAGCCAGCGGGAGACCCGGGAGCGATCGACCTCCAGAAGCCGTGCCAGGCGGCTCTGGCTGCTGAACTGACGAGACAGATAGCTCACCTTGTCTCGGAACAATTCCTCCCAAGCTGGTGCGGCGTGCGCCATGTTCGACCTCCAGGCTCCTACACTATCAGGGATGGGGTCCATACGCAACGTAATCGGTTGCGCTTCAGCGAATCTATCCCATCCAGAAGCCCTTGCGGTGGGAGACCCCGAGACAGGCGCGGCAGGCCAGGCAGAAGTAGAGAAAGCGCTTTCCGAGGGTCGATTCGATCGTCCTGTATCCGATCCGCGTGATCTCGGCTTTGCAGTGCGGGCATACTGGGTTGATGTCGTCTCTCTCTTCGCTCCTGATCATTTCGTTCTCCAGTCTCGTTCTACTCTACGCGAATCCGCAGCCTCCTATTCAGCGCCGGTTTTCAGCTTTCGCGAGGTTCCCCCCGGACTCTCATCCCTCTTCCTGAGCTCGCGGCCACGCGGGACTCCGGCAGGGCCGGCTAACCCTCCCCAGCCGGGCGGCCGATATAGCAGACATGAAGGTCGACCGATCGGCCGGATTGACTTCCGGAGCCGCTCCCTCGTTCTCGGATCCTGAAACGGCCCGCCTCATCGACGCCAAGGGTGCGGCGGTCCGAATCGATCATCCGGTCCTGGGCCGCGTCATCGAGGCCGGCAAGGGCCGCTGCGTGATCGATCTGGACGGCGAACGGCTCGCGCTGGAAACATCACTGCCCCTCAAGCTTCGCCAGCGGGTGGAATTGCGCCCGGCACCTCCGGTGGTGCCAGGTGAAGGTCCGAGGGTCGAAGTCCGGGCCGTCCCGATTGGGTCCCTGGTGGTTTTCGCGAACCCCATGGCGCGCCATCCCGGCGGGTCCGGGAGCCGGGCGGCGGGACTGCCGCCTTCGCCCGTGGCAACGACCGGATCGTGGCCCTCCCGGGCGCCGGAGGCGTTTCGGGGAGCACCCATCGACTCGCTCTCCCTGCCACGGCCCGCCCTCGACCTGAGCGCTCTGGAACCGGCCCTGCCCGTTCCGCGGCGAGAGAGTCAGATCAACCTCCGCGAACTGCCAACCCTCCTGTCGAGGCCTCGGCCCCTGCGTCTGCCGGTGCTCGAAGTGGAGTCCCCCAGTTTTGAGCCGGGGGAGGACGCGGTGCTTCGGGTCGTCGAAACCGCCGGGAGGCATGCCATGGGAGAGTTGAAAGGTATCCGGGTCGTCCTCGAGAGCGAGCATTCGCTTCGACCCGGCCTGGAATTCCTCTGCCGCGCCCTGCCGTCCCACCGTGCGCTTTCCCTCGAGGCCCTGGGGATTCTGTCGGCACCGCGGCCCGCCCCTTCCGAGTGCGTGTCCGGCCGCGCCGAGCCGCCGCTTCCCTTTCGGATCGAAGTGCGGGAAAGCCGGCTCCCCGAGTTCCCGCCCGATATCGAGATCGCCGCCAACGTCCATCGGGTCGATGCCCGGGGAGCCGTCATGAGTCTGGGCCCGGTCCAGGTTCGGATCGAAAACAGCGCGGGCTGGCAGCCTGGCGTTCAACTGCACGTCCGCGTGCTCCAAGGGGGGCCCCAACCCGTCCTGGAGGTGACCCCGAGCGATTCCAATCCGGCGTTCGAACCGATGCCGGAGGCGGAGGCTCGGGTCGGCGCAGAACTGATCGCCACCGTTCAGCGTCGAATCGCCGCCGAGCGTTATCTGATCGAGCTGGGTTCCAGGACCTTCGAAGCCGCCACCCGAACGCCCCTCGAATCGGGCACCCGGCTCTCGGTTCGGGTCGAGCGGGCGGGCCGTCTGCCGCGGCTGGCGATTCTCGAAGAACTGCCCTCCATCGAGGCGGTTGCGAAGCAGACACTGCGCGCCCGGATCCCGGCGCTGCCACCGTTCGACTCCGTTCTGAAGGCCCTGTTGAAGGAAATCCACTCCCTGTCAGAGGCTCCAGCCTCCGAACTACCGCCGAGGTTTCATCGCGTGCTGGCAGGCCTTCAGGATTTCCTGAAATCGGCCGCGCCCGTTCCTCCTTACGCGGAATGGCTGCAGAAGCTCGTCCGCATGGGAGGGCTTCGCTTCGAGAAAGGACTGGCCGAATCGATCGAGGATCCGGCCGGCTTTCGCCAGACGGCTTCCCGTGACTTCAAGGGCTTGCTCCTCCAGATCGCCGCAGCCGATACGGCTCGACATCCGCGACTTGTCGAGCTCCGGCAGGCCGCCGAGCAGGCACTCGGTCATCTGGAAGGAGAACAGGCGGCGAACCTCATCAGATCCGTTTCAAGTGAAGGCATCCGACTCCTGCTGCCATTGATTGACGCAGGACAGATCACCGCAACCCGCGTCGAGATCCACAGGGACAAGGGCGACCGGAGGTCTGGCCGCCCGCAGCGACCGGGAGGAACGAACCTGCTGTTCCTGCTGGAACTGGAGGGCCTCGGCAAAACGCAGATCAACGCTCACGTCGGACCCGATGGTCTGCAGGCGCACTTCTTCGTCGAGGGAACAGACGCCTTGCCGGTGCTCAAAGACGGACTGCCCGGCCTGGCAAGAACACTGAAACGAGCGGGCTTTGCCTCGGTCCGGCTCGAGGCCTTTCCCCTCGAAGAGCGCCCCCTGCCGGAAGTCGACGAATCCGAGGCGATGGGAACCTCGGAAGACGCTTCCGAACTCATCCGTCTGCTCAATCTGCGAGCTTAGGTCTGAAGTGGCATCCACCGGGAAGACCGACAATCACAGGGACGACGCAGGGTCCGGATCGGACCGCTCGAAGGCTGTCGCCCTGCGGTACCGTCCCGATCGGGACCCTGCCCCCAGAGTCACAGCCAAGGGTTCGGGCCACGTGGCGCGACGGATACTGGAGCTTGCGCGGAAGCAGGACATTCCGATCCGAGAGGACAGGAATCTGATTCAGGTGCTCTCCCATCTGGACCCGGATCAGGAAATCCCACCCGAGCTGTATTTCGTCGTGGCCGAGATCCTGGCCTTCGTCTACTGGTCGGCCCGATCCTGCCGTCAGGAACTGTCCGAAAGTTACCGGAGGCTGGGTGACCGGCGCTTTGCCGAGGGGGACCGGGAAGGGGCACGGCGAAGCTGGCAGACGGCGGAAGCCATGCTGAAGGGGAAGCACCCCGGACGCGGCGAATCGACCGAGGAATAGCACGCCCGCCCGACTCGCCGGAAACCGGTCGACGGCTATCTCGCGAAGGGCGAATTTTGGCTGAGTCCTTGACCGGACCGCCAATCGACAGTACTCTGAGATTCCCTGTGCGGGACGCTCCTGTTGATTGACGACTGGATTGGCGGGTGACCAAGAGGAAAGCTGCCGGCTCGGGGACGGAGGTTCGTCCATAATCGACGGGAGAGTTTTATTTGAAAATCCATCTAATCAACCCTAGCGACCTTTCCTTCGGCACCGGAGTCGTTGCTCCGCGTTGGCTGTACGTCATTGCCGCGGCCACTCCGCCCGTCTACGGAGACCCCGCGGTGATCGACGAAGCTCTGGAGCGGATGGACTTCTCGACCGTGAAACCTGGAGACGTGGTGGGAATCGGTATCCACACCTCGAATGCGCGTCGCGGCTACGAGGTCGGTCGGCAGGCGCGCGAACGAGGCGCCTTCGTCGTCTTCGGCGGAATTCATGCCGGCCTCTATCCCGAAGAGGCCCACGCGCTGGGCCAGGCCCACGCGGTCGTCCGCGGGGATGGCGATGCAGTCTGGTCCAAGGTACTGGCCGACTGTGAGGCCGGAGAACCTTTGCCGATCTACGAAGCCGGTCATATCGACGGCTCCGAGTTCCTGCCGGCCCGCTGGGACCTGATGCCCGGGGAGCGGTACATGTGGGCTTCGGTCCAGACCGTAAGGGGATGCCCGAAGCACTGCTCCTTCTGCTCGGTCTGGAGAACGGACGGACAGAAGCCGCGCCAGAGGGGTGTGGATACCGTCATCCGTGAGCTCGTGGAACTGCGACGGAAAGGCTTCCGATTCATCGTCCTGGCGGACGACAACTTCTATCCCGTCACGCTGCACGATCTCGAGGCGGCGAGCCGGCGCGAGGACAAATCGCGACTCAGGCAGCTGGAAAGCCTCCGAGAGGAGCGCTTCGAGCTCATGGAGAAGCTCTCCAAGCTGCCCAAAGACATGGTGCTCTTCACGCAGATCACGATGGAGGCGGCCGAGGACGAGACCTTTCTGGCCGCCATGAACAAGGCCCGGATCAGGGGCGTTCTCGTGGGAGTGGAATCCGTGACCGCGGAGGGATTGAAGGCCGTCTACAAGGACTTCAACGTATCCGGGGAGAATCTGATCGAGCGCCTCCAGTCTTTCCGGCGCAACGGCATCTATGTCCTCGGCTCGTTCATCTTCGGGCTGTCCACGGACCGGCCCGACACCTTCCGCGCAACCGCCGACCTCGCCGATCGCGCCGGCCTGGCCTTCGCCCAGTTCGTAACGCTCTCCGTTTTCCCCGGGACGCTGGACTTCCAGAAATGGGAGAAAGACCAGCCGGATGACGAGCCCGGCCCCGGCGGCTTCCCGAAGTATCGGTACTGGCTGCTGCCACGAGGAGAGCGCCCCCGACTCTCCTTCACGCATCCGACGATGGCTCCCGAGGAGATCCAGGCGCACACTCAGAAGACCTGGGATCGCTTTTACAGTCTGCCGGCGATTTGGAGGCGGTCCCGTTGCGTCTCGGGCCTGAAACCCCGCTTGGCGTTCCTTCTGATCTCGAAGCTGTACCGGCAGATGTACGGGAATACCGGGATTTCCAGCGACAGTGCCCGCATCGGCCGCTCCGCCCGCTGGGCACGCTGGATTGCCAAACCCTGTCAGCGTCTGTTCAAGTCGGCTCCGATGCCGGGCCTGGAAATGCCCTGAGTCGCCTCCGTCATTCGATCGCCTCGAGTGGAAAACCGCGCTCCTTCCACAGGGGCAGCCCGCCGGCCAGCGGCCGGACGCGATCGATCCCGCGCCGCTTGAGCGCCAGCGCCACACGGGCGCTGGAGGCCTCATTCGGTCAGGTGCAGTAGAGAACGACTTCTCGATCTCGGGGCACTTCGCGATGTCGCCGCGCCAGTTCCTCCGGTTCGATGTGCAGGGCCCCCGGCAGCCGAACCGGGTTGGCCGCCAGATCGAGTGCGTGCCGGACGTCGACGATGAACAGGGGGTCTCCGGCGCGCATCCGTTCCAGCAGATCGTCCGCCGTGATCGTGGCGACCCGAAGCTGGCGGATGAACCTCCTTCGCTGCCAGTACTTCCATCCGAGAAAGGCCGCGGCGACCAGCACCAACAGCAATCCCAGCCCGATTCCGAGGCGATGAGTCCAGACAAAGAGTCGCTCCAACTGATGGCTGAAGAGGTATCCGGCCCAGGAAAACGAACCCACCCAGAGTAGGCTGCCCAGAAAGTCGTACAGCAGGAACAACCAGAACGGCATTCCGAACATTCCGGCCAGTGGCGGCGCCGCCGTATTCAGGCCGGGGATGAATTTCGAGAAGACGACGGTCCGCACCCGGTTTCGAGCGAAGGCCTCCTCTGCCCGACGAACGCAGGAGTCCGGCTCCAGAGAAATTCGGCACAGCAGGCTGAGAACTCCGAGGCCCCGTTTGACACCGATCCAATACCACAGAACGTCCGTGATCATGGCGGCCAGAATCCCCAGCCAGATGACGACCGGCAGGCTCAGTTCGCCGGCGCCCGCCACGGCGCCGGCCGCCAGGAGAACGATGGTCGAAGGGACCGGGAGTCCGATCTGCTCTACGAACACCCACCCGAACACCATCCAGTAACCGTGCTGGATCAGGAACTGTGCGATTTCATTCATTCGGTCGTCTCGCCCCAGTTTACAGAAAGGCCGTTCGGCGTTCGACTGGATCCATTCTCGAAATGGAGTGTCCAATAAAGGTGACTCGTCGCTGAACCTACACCCCGCATGTCCGCATCTCAAGGGAGAGGAGATGCCTGAGGACCGACGAGAGTCCAACAGCCTGATCGGCTGATGCAGTTCGCAGAAGAGCACACTGGGGAGGCTGCTGTCCTGTGGAATCGATGCTGGCTTTCCTGTTCGACCTCGTCTGGTTCTGGTACGTTCCCGCCCTCGTCGAGGGCTTGGCCGTCACACTGGTTCTCCTGATTCTGGAGTCTCTGCTGGCTCGGAGTCGTCACGTGTGGACGGAGATTCGGACCTTCCTCCTTTATCTGGTCTTTCTCAAGCTGGTCGTACCTCCCCAGCTGAAGCTCCCGACGGGTGTCGTCTCCGACCTGGTGGGATGGGTCGTATCGAGTCTCCGTTCCCTTCCGCTGCAACTGGCCGGCGCCTCCCTTTCAGCGTCAGCGGGGCTGTCGGGGGGGCCGGAGGTCCGGTGGGAATACGTCCACCTCGAACCGGCGGCCGCCCTGACCTGGATCTGGCTGCCTCTGCTCGGGTGGCTGCTGGGATTCGGTTTCTACATGCTCAGCATTCGACGCACGGCTCGCCAATTCCGCTTTACCGGCAACCGGATCCTGAGCGACCGGGACCTGCTTCAGCTGGTCGCGACCAGAGCAGGCAACGCCTACGATCGGGAACGGCTCTACGATGATCTGAACGATCTCATGCGGACCACTCTCTTCGGCAAGGTCACGGGGCGACTGCAGGTCGGCAAGAAGGGGATCATCGTCCGATTTGAGTTCGAGGAGACACGGCTTCGACCGGAGCCGTAGCGCGGACACCCCCGAAACTGACCAGCAGAATGCCGGCGAGAACCAGGATGCCACCCGGAATGACGCGTGCCTCCAGCCTTTCGCCCAGAAGCCACCAGGCGAACAGGCCGGCCAGCACCGGCTCGCCGACGATCAAAGTCGAGACGGTCGTCGCCGGCAGATAACGCAGGGACCAGTTGTAGGAGGTGTGGCCAATCGCCTGGGGCACCAGCCCGAGCAGGGCGAGATACAAATAGGTGGTGCGATCGAAGCCGGTCCAGGGGATTCCGGAACCGAGAACCGCCAGGACGAGGACGAGCGCCGAGATCGCGTAGGTCGGGTAAACATATCCGAGCAGGTCGGAGCCCTGCCGAAGACGGCGGCCGATCATCAGGTAGGCGGCCAGGGCCACCGCGCCCGCCAGCGCCAGCGCAGCGCCTCTCCAGTCGCCCAGAGCCTGCAGATCCCCACGCCCCAAAAGAAATGAGCCGCCCAGCGCGGCTGCCAACCCGGCCAGCCCCGCTCGGGTCAACCGTTCTCCGAGGGCGAAATGGGCCACGGCCGCGACGAACACGGGCGAGGTGTTGACGAGCAGGACTGAGACGGCGACGCCGGTGAAGCGCAGCGAGCTGATCCAGAAAGCGAAATGGAGCGCCAGCGCGATGCCGGCCAGTCCATGCCAGACCGACCAGGATCCGCGGACGGCCCTGCGACGAAAGCCGAAATAGAACGGGGCCAGCCACAGAACCGCAAAGACCATGCGATAGGCGGCGATCGTCAGGGACGGTGCCTGTTGGCTGAACCGCACCAGTATGGCTCCCATCGACACCGCGACCAGCCCGATCGAAACGACGCCGATCGCCGTCGTCCGCACCCCGTGAAGTGGATCAGCCGTACTCACGCCACGCCGATTATGGCAGAAGGGGAGGGCGGGAGGGCGGGAGAACGGGAGAGCGAGAGGGCGGGAGGACGGGATGTCACGTTCTCCCGCGTCCCGCTCTCACTGGCGGAGAGCCGGGACGGAGTCGGTCCCCCAGTGGAGCACATCCTCATACAATGTCTCGGCCAGGAACCGGTGGCCGGCGGCGTTCAAGTGCCAATCGGTCTGGTAGTAGAGACTCTCGCCCGTCTCGCGGTGATGCTCGGCCATCAGGGGCCCCAGATCGACGGTGGCGATTCCCAGCTCCCGCGCGATCCGCACGGTATCCGCCTCCAGCCGGCGGTCGAGCTGCAGGTCGTCGTTCGACAGACCGAGAATCTCCGCCGTTCTTTGGGTACGCTCGCCGTCCTGCTCCGGCTCGACCTCCAGCCGGGTGGGGAGGACGAGAACGGCCAGGCGACAACGGTTTTGCCCGGTGAGGTCCTTGAGACGGCCCAACAGTTCGCGCAGGGACTCCAGGCTGGCAGTGAGATCCCCCGGATGGTGTTTGAACCAGTAGATCTGTCCCAGACTCTGGCCCGTGCAGCCAATACAGTTCCGATAGGCGGCGCCCATCGGCCCCGGGGCCTGCACCGCAGACCCCCCGGCCAGGCTTGCCATCCGTCCAAACAGGACGGAGTTCTGGAGCAGGAAGAACTTCGCCGCAGTCCAGGCCGAAGGGGAATTGCGGGTCTGCATGCGCCGCGCGAAGTCATCGGTGCCCGGGACTTCCTGAAAACCGCCACTCTCCGCCTTCAAACGGGGACGCCCGGGAGCCACGAGTTCGGCCAGATCGTTGCCCAGGAAGACCGTGAACAGGACCAGGCGAGGTGAGAGGGCGACTCCGCGTGACCGGTACCAGAGAAAACTCTGGTAAGGGGAGTAGGAGCCGGTCGCGGCGTTGAGAACCTCGAACCGCCGGCCTGCCGCGTTGAGGCGGGCTTCGAGGAGGGAGCAAACATTCTCCTGGTTGTCGACGGACCCGTCGATCTGGGAATCCCCCAGCACCAGAACCCGCTGCACCGCTCCCGACGGTGGCCCCGTCGGCTCGATCCGGCGCAGCCCGAGATTGTTGGTCTGAAAATGAATGAAGCCGGACGGTCGTTCTTCGAAACGAAAATAGAGATCCAGATTCGGGCGTCGCACGACGCCCAGCTGGGGATCGGGTTCGAGGTAGATCTCCTGGAAATCGCTTCCGCGCAGGAGCGAGAGCTCGGCCGGCTCCCGCGTCACCAGCCGAAGCAAGGCTTCGCACAGACCGAGCCCTACCACGAGCGCAAAAATCAGCAACAGGACCCTGGGCAGAATCGAGCCACTTGGCCCCTTCGTCGGGACGGAAACCTCGTGCACTCCAGCATCATACAGGAAGGACGACCGCGACCCAGGGCAACCTCAATTTGAGATCTGCAATTCGGGGGCGTGAAGACAATTCGTTAAAGAACCGCCCAACCCCCTCCAAATCGCAAATCGCAAAGCTCAAACCGTAAATCGAGACCCCCCTTACTTCCGCTTGCCCTTGCGACGCGACGCCAGGACCTCGGCTTCGGCTTCCAGCCAGTACTGGACGGGATCCCCGCTAAAGCCGTTCGCCTCAGCCTTGAGGTAGGCTGTCTGCTCGATCAGCTCGCGCCGTTCCTCGAGGCCGGGGGCGGGTGTCCGGGAGCGGGCGGGCCCACTCTTCGCCTTCGGAGCCGGCGCCTTTGCCTTCTGGGAAGCCGTATTGACCTTCTTCGGGTCGGCCTTCGGTTTCGTTGCGGCCGCCTTCGATTTCGCCGGAGCGGCTTTCCGCTTGGCGCCGGCCTTCTGCGCGGCGGGAGCTGCCTTCGGCTTCGTGGCGTCTCCGTCCAAACTCGCCTGCTTCGTAGTCGTCTTCTTCACGGCCATGGTCCAAGCCTCCTTCTATCGGTAAAAAGTTGTGGTTGATTTCTCCCAAGATGATACCGCCGAACGGTGCCGTGTCGAATCCGATGGGAGCCGTCGACGGAGGAGTCAGTCGAGAGGCATCCACGACAGGCCGATGACGAAGGCGCGGCCCGGGGCGTAAGCAGTTTTCTTGTCGGCCGTTTCCAGAAAGGTCCGATTCGTCAGGTTCGCGACGGACAGGGAGAATTCCACGCCGTTCTCAGCTCTCCAGAGAATGAAGGGGGTCCAGAGAACGACCCCGTCAACCGGTCGTTCACCGCTGCCCGGATCCCGCTTGGAGCCCCTCAACTGGGAGACGAGACCTCCTTCCCAGCGCGGTCCCCGATGCGACAGACCCAGGGTCAGGCGATCGACGGGAATGTCGGCCAGCGGTTCGACGCCGGAACGCCCGCTCATGGTGTGGCCCCGGAAGGAGACGAACCACTGCTCGAAGGGAGAGGCGACCGCCTCGAATTCCAGGCCTCTGATCGTGCCTCGCGTCAGGTTGGCATAGCTGTAGAGATCCGGTGTCAGCTCGATGCGTTCGATGTAGCGATCGATGCGCGTGCCGAAGAGTCGGGACGCCACGAAGAAGCGGGGCCTCGACCAGAGCAGCCCGGCTTCGTAACCGCGGGATCGCTCTCTCTCGAGCGAGGGTTCCCCGATGATTCTTCCGCGTCCCGTCAGTCCGCTGTAGAAGCGCTCGCTCAGGGATGGATAGCGCAGGCCCGTGCCCAGGGCCAGATTGAGATCGAGGCCTTCGCGCATGGGTACCACGAGACCCAGAAACCCGTCTCCCGACGAACCGGTCACCGCATCGTATCCGCCGTTCTTCTGTCGGAGCAGGGACAGCCTCCCGCCCCCCTCCACGCGGGCCCAACTGAACTCATGACCGATTGAAGCGAACAGCCCGACGTTGTCCTCGAGGCCGCCGTCGAGCGCCCGGAGCAGGGGTTCCCCCGCCGATGCCCGCTCGCGGGAATCGACGCTGCGACGGCCGAAGTAGTCGACGCCGATCTCGCCGCGCCAGGTTCGATGGAGGGAAATCCGGTGGGAAGCCCGCATGTCCAGATCCCAGGAATCGGTGTAAACATCGCTGATAGCGCCGTCTTCACGAGCCTCCGTATGCAGAGTCTGGCCATGCACGCCGGCCGCGTACTCCCAACCCTGGGCCGAGTTAGAGCCAAATTGGGCCAGCAGATGCCGCTCCAGCGGATAGGTCGTCGATTTCTGCGGGTAATCGTTGGCCGCCTTGCCGATGTCGGTTCCCACCGACGAGATCACCGAAAAACGATACTCCCGATCTCCGCGATCCCAACGTCCTCCAACGACACTCGAAAACGATCGAAAGTGGCTATTGATCGGATCTCCCGAGGGTGTGGCTGCGTTGCCGGCCCCACGGCCCGCCAGTCCAAGCGAAAGGGTTCCGTCACCCCAGCCGCCCGCCAGGGCGGTCTCACTTCCCTGGTTGCGGTACTCGGAGTGTCCCTGCCAATTGGTGAACTCCCGGGGCAGGATCTCGATCACCCCACCGAGCGCGCCCGAGCCTCGGTATCCGGAGGATGGTCCCCGAATGACGCCAATTCGATCGATGAGGAGGGGATCCAGAAAGTCGGCCGACACGCCGGCCCGACGCTCCCCGGTGACCCGCACGCCGGCGAGGGAGGTCAGGATCCGGTGCCGGGAGATGCCGCGTATCGAGGGCCCCTGCGATCGTCCACCCTGCCCGTTCAGCGCGACTCCGGGTACGGCCGTCGCGAGTTCGGCGGCCGAAGAGACCGGGAAATCCCCACCCCGGGCCGCAACGGCGGCGACGGCGGCACCCGGTGGCACCCGGCCCACACCCACCGAGCGTTCGGTCACGGTAATCTCCTCCCGCAACGGAACGCTCTGGACCAAAGTGACCTCGAGGGGCCGCTCCGGCTGGGCGGAGACTCGAAGTCGAGTCGCGACATAGCCCACAGAGCCCACCTCGAGAAGAACGGGGCAGACGGGGGCGGAAAGGTGGAATCCCCCGACCGAATCGGTGCGTGTCTCGGCGGACTGCCCCACGATTCGGACCCGCGCGCCGGCGACGGGCTTCCCTTCCCCGTCCAACACGGTCCCCTCGAGATCACAGGCGGCGCCGACTCCGCAAAAGAGGGCGAACAACACCCCGATGACGGTCCCCCAACGTCTCCCTGCAACGGAGCCGGTCGCCCCCCGCACCCCAGCCATACGCATCGCTCCCGGCCATAGTCTACACCGCGATTTGAGAACCGGCATGGTGTGGGGAGTCGGTTTGTGGTAGACAGACCTCTCGGAATCCAAGGAGGTCCCCGTGAGACTCTGTCGAACCAGTCTGTCCCTTTCCGTACTCTTCCTTTCGATTCAAACCGGCCTCATCGCCGCCGAACTGCCCTCGGTCTCACCCGAGGAAGTGGGACTGGATCCCGCGAGGCTGGAGCGGATCACCGAAGTCTTTCAGAAGTATGTGGAGAAAAGGGAGTTGCCTGGAACCGTGGCTCTCGTCGCGCGCCATGGGAAGGTGGCCTACCTGAAGACTCTCGGATCCAGAGACCTGAAGACGGACACCCCCATGACCGCCGATACGATTTTCCGGATCTATTCGATGACGAAGCCCATCACGACCGTCGGCGCCATGATCCTCTACGAAGAGGGCCGCTACCAGTTGACCGATCCCGTTTCGAAATACATCCCCGAACTCAAGGATCTGAAGGTCCTGGTCGGCGACGCCTCGGGCGGTGCGGAATTCGTCGAACCGAATCGGCCGGTCACGATCCAGGATCTCATGAGACACACCTCCGGCTTCACCTATGGGGTCTTCGGGGACACCGCGGTAGACCGGATGTACCGGGAGGCGAAGCTCCTGAGTGAGGATGTCCCGCTGTCCACTTTCGTCTCCCGACTCTCGGGAATTCCACTCCAGTTCCAGCCCGGTACCCATTGGCACTACGGCGTCTCCGTCGACGTGCTGGGCTACCTGATCGAAGTTCTCTCCGGCCAGACTCTGGACCGGTTTCTCGACGAGCGAGTCTTCGTTCCCCTTGGAATGACGGACACGTCGTTTCAGGTCCCGCCCGAAAAGATCGCCCGTTTTGCGACCTGTTACGGGCTGGACCGGGACCACCCGCTTCCGGACGGTCGCCTTCCACTGACAGCCATCGACGAGCCGGCGACCAGCGACTACGCCAAGCCGCGGCAGTTCCTGTCGGGAGGAGGCGGCCTCGTCTCCACGATCCGGGACTATGCCCGGTTCCTGCAGATGCTGCTGAACGGCGGCGAACTGGACGGCCATCGCATTCTGGGGCGCAAGACCGTCGCCTTCATGACCCGCAATCACCTTCCGCAGCAGATCCTCGAGCAGGAATCCTTGCGCGGTTCCGGCTTCGGTCTGGGATTCGCGGTGGTCCTTGATCCGCCCGCAGCCGGCGTCCTCAGTTCTCGCGGCGAGTACAACTGGGGCGGCTATGCCAGCACCGAGTTCTGGGTTGATCCCCGGGAGGACCTGTTCGCCATCCTGATGACTCAGCTGATTCCCTCGGGAACGTATCCGCTGAAGAACGATTTCAAGGTGGCCCTCTACCAGTCGCTCATGAAATAGAAGCGCTCCAAGAGAGAGGCCTACCGTCGCGGCGGAAACTCACACGTTTAACCCGATAGTCAAGTTCGTATCTTTCACTGGAAATCAAGCTGGCGGTTGTGTATCTTACCGTCGAATGTAGTGCCGGCAAACGCGGAACGGAGATGCCGGGCCCGCCGGAGGCGGGTCCGACGCGTCGTCGCCTGGCCTGGAAGGAGTTTTCATGCGACGATCCTGCTCTCTGCCCGCTCTCATGCTGATTGCTTTCCTTTCCCCCGTGCCCAGGTGTTTGTGGGGCGCTCCGTCGGAGGCGACGACTCCGGGTCACCGCTCGCGCGATCGTTCCGTTTTCGTCGGAGGCGAGAGGCGCATCGATGAGGCAACCTCGCCGATCGCCCGCCTGTCCGACGATCCCGGCGGCATCGGGAAGCAGGCCTCGTTGCCCGATCTCGTCTTCTACAAGCCCCGAAGCTGGCCGGCACAACTCGTCATTTCGAAAACGGGAAACACTCACACGAACGATGTGCCCATTCCGGAGGGCCGAAGGGCCTTGTTGGACTTCGCCCTGACCAACGATGGGGCCTACTCTTCGCGGGCTTCCTTCTTCTGCGACATCTACGTCGACGACGAACTCGTCTGGGTCGTCGACATCAATTATTCCTTCAGCCCCTACTACTACGTGCCGATCGAGGACATCAACCTCGGGACCCTCCCTGCGGGCCTTCACACAGTCAGGGTCATCCTGGATTCTGAGAATGAGATCAGGGAGGCCAACGAGGACAACAATACGCGGACGCTCACGTTCATGGTGACCAAGGTCAACGAGGCGCCGGCCGTCGATGCGGGTCCCAATCAAACCGTCCGTCCCGAGACCCTCGTCACCCTCAGCGCCATCGTCAGCGACCCCGACGACGACCCACTGACCTACACCTGGAGCCAGCAGGCAGGCGAAACCGTCGAGTTGAGCGATCCGTCGGCTCCCGTCGTCACCTTCACGGCTCCCTCCACCTACGCCGTGCTGCAGTTCCTGCTGAGGGTCAGTGACGGCCTCCACGCACCAGTGGACTCGGTCACAGTGACGGTCGATCCGAACCACAACAACCTACCGACGGCCGACGCCGGTCCGGATCTGAGCGGGGTCTCGGGAGAGGCGATGAGCGTCACCGGCAGCGGCGCCGACCCGGACGGGGGAGCGGTGAGCTTCACCTGGCTGCAGCTGGCGGGCACCACGGAGGCCCCCTCCATCGACCTGATCGACGCCGATCAGGCCACCGTCAATTTCACGCCCCCGGAATGGGACTGTGATTACGACATCCTGTTGCAGCTGACCGTCACCGACATCGACGGCGGCTCCACCACCGATACGGCTCGAATCCGAGTCGATTCTCCCGACCCGCACAAGGTCGTTGTCCCCTATTCCCTCCAGGCCTCGGCCGCTCCGGGAGAGGCGGAGGCGGCCGACACCGGGTTGCTCGACGGTACCTTCGTCGGCGTCGTCCTGGCCAATCCCAGCCAGTTGTCCGAGAGCTCGGCCGAGTTGGAAGCCCGCACTTGGGACGGCGCCAGCGTCTACCAGGAGGTCACTTCGATTCCGGCCGAGGGCCAACGGTCTTTCCTGGCCTCCGAGTTCACGGGAGACGGGACCGCCGCCAGCCTGACGGCCCGGGGCTGGACCTTGCCGCTGCAGGGCTTCTTCCTGATCGGCGAGTCCGCCCTGAACCGCCTGGACGGCATTGGCGGGGGACTGGCCGAAGGGACGGCGTTGCGGTTTCTCATGGCCACGAGCTCCGCGGGCAAGGAGACCTTCCTGCTGCTGTTCAACACGGGGCGCGAGGCGGCCGACGAGGTGAGCCTCGAACTGCACGGCAGGGACGGCGAGACATTGTCCGCGCGGACGATCTCCATCGCGGCCGGGGGAACGTTGCGCAGCTCGGTGGCAGACCTGCTCGACACGGGCGGCGAGCTTCAGGAGGGTTACGTGACGGTCCGGTCGGAGGTGCCTTTGCGGGGCTTCGAACTGGTGGCGGATGCGTCCACCTTCTCGGCCCTGACGGGCCAAAGCGCGAACCGGGTCGACCGGCTGAGCGCCCCGCACTTCTTCGCTGCGCCCGACGGAGGCAGCGTGCTGCGCATCCTCAACCCCGACATCCGCCCCGTCCGGATCACGGTAACCGCCCACCACGACGACGGCTCGACGATGGCCGAAGCCGCCGCCACGATCGATCCGGGGGAACTGCTGGTGGAGGATCTGGCCGACTTCCTGGGACTCGACGCCTCCAGTGCGACCCTGACGGGCTATCTCGAGGTGACCCCCGATCTGACGGCCCTCGAGACGGGGCGTCTGCTCGTCGGATCCCTGACGTTTCGGGGCGCCGGTTACGCATCCACTCTGCCGCTGATCCGACAGGGCCGAAGGGAGACGCTGTTTCTGCACGTGGCTCAGTCGAGCGAGCTGAAGATCTTCACAGGACTGGCGCTGCAGAACCCGAACCCGGAAGAGGCCACCGTTTCGGTCGAGATCTACTCGGCGGACGGGATGCAGACGGCGTCACGGACGCGAACCCTGCCTCCCGGCGAGCGGGTGGTGGATCTGCTGAACGGCACGGAGTTCATGGGGGCCGGATTCGAGCAGGTCAACGGCCACATCAAGGTCAAAAGCGACCTGCCGATTGTCAGCTTTGCCCTGTTCGGGGCGGACGACTTGTCCTATATGTCGGCCATCGAAGGCCAGGCGCCCCAGCTCGAAACGGGGGTGTTCGAGGTCACGCGCAACACCTGCGGCGACAACATGGGTCCGGAGCTTCTGTCCATCGAACCGGATCCGCGCCTGGGAATGTCCCGCATCCCGACGGGTCGCTCGGCGGGTTTCAGGCTTCGATTCCGGGACGACTCGGAGCAGACGAACCGGGTCGGAGAAGTCCAGCACGGCCTGACCGTGATCACGCTGAATGCGGTCGAGCTCTCCGATCTCGGCATCCAGGTCGAACCGCACTTCATCCAGGAGCAAGACCCCGACACGGCCAGTCTGCAATTCGGGTTTCCGGTGCCGAGTCTGGAGAAGACCACCGAGGTCACGGTGTCGGTGACAGCCGTCGACGTCCAGACCTGCGAGACCGTCGTCCGCTTCAGCTTCGTCCTGGAGAAGAAATAGGTGACACGCACGTAATTGCGTCGTAAGTGGTTGTGAAATCAGGATTCCAAGGGGGGTCTGGCACCGATACCCCCTTTGCCTGATGTCCTGGGATTCGCCCAGGGCGCCCTTTGGTCAGGTCCGTCCGTCGCGAACGATCCGGGATCGAGTGACCTCTATAAGGCACCTCTCCCCCGGGGCCGCGACTCACTGTTGCGGGGACGGACCCTTCGCCTCCTCGACCATCTGCTGGAGGTACCCTTGGAGTTGCTGAAGCTGCTGAGCTGCTTCGGGAAATTTCTGCTGCGCCTGCAACTGGAGGTACGATTCGAAGGCATTCTCGGCCTTTTCCGCGAGACTCTCCCCGGCCGTCGTCGAGGATGAGACGCCGGGCAGCTCGAAGGTGGGACGGTTCTCTTCGAACAGTCCCTGCAGAGCCTGCTCGAAGGTCTCTCCGTAGCTCAGTTGATCCCCGTGCATGACCGCCACCAGACGGAGTTCCGGGTAGGCGGCCGTCTCGGCCTGAAGATAGATCGGCTCGACGTACAGCAGGGTCTTTTCGATCGGTATCGCCAGCATGTTGCCTCGGATGACGGACGAGCCACGCTGGTCCCAAAGACTCAGCTGAGCCGAAAGATACCGATCCTGATCGATCTTGGTCTCCACCTGCTGCGGGCCCAGGATTCGCTTCTCCTTCGGGAACTGGTAGGCCAGAAAACGCCCGTAGTTCTTGCCGTCGCACATTCCGGCGATCCAGCCGATGAGCACCTGGCGGTTCTTGGGCGTGAAGGGCAGCATCAGGACGAACTCGGGCGGCTCTTCGGGTGAGCGGGACCACATGATGTAGTAGGGCTCCACGGGCTGGATGTTGCTGTAGTACTTCTCGGTCGCGCGGACCCACAGATCCTCCTGGTTATAGAAGACCTCCGGATCGGTCATGTGGTATTTCGCATAGATCAGACCCTGCGTCAGGAGAAGCCCCTCGGGATAGCGAACATGCTCTTGAAGGCCCTCCGGCATGTCGGAGCGGTTCCGGAAGAGCCCGGGAAAGATTTTCCGCCAGACCTGCAGGACCGGGTCAGCCGGATCGAACACGTAGAAAGACACCGTTCCGTCGAAAGCATCGACGACGGCCTTGACGGAGTTGCGGATGTAGTTGATGCCGTTCAACTGGGGGTTGACGTGCTCGACCAGCCGGCGGTCTCGATCCCCCTCCTTGTACTGGATCACCTCCCGCGAATCGTACGGCTCACTGTAGGGATAGAGATCCGAGGTGGTGTAGCCGTCGATGATCCAGTACAGCTTCCCCTGGGAGAGCACGATGTACGGATCGCTGTCGAACTTGAGGAAAGGTGCCAGGGCCTCCACGCGCTGCCGGATTTGCCGGTGAAACATGACCCGGCTCTGGTCGGTCGGATAACTCGAAAACAGCAGCCGGGTCCCGTCGAACTGCCACCCGATCACGAACTTGCGCCAGAAGCTGCTCAGACGAACCCCACCCTTTCCCGGATAGCGGATGTAACGATTGTCTTCGCCGCTGGGATAGTCGAATTCCTCCGCATTCGTGTTCACGAAGACGTGAGAATCGGTCTTTTCGCCATAGTAGATCTGCGGCCGTTCGACCTCGAGTTCGGGGAACCTGGACTTGGGCGGGATATCCTTGACGAGCAGATCGGGCAAGCCGTCGGGAGTGAATTCGTTGACCGGAGTGAGGGTGATGCCGTATCCGTGGGTGTACTTGAACCGTCGATTCACGAAGGTTTGACTCTGTTTGGGCAGGTTTTCCGGCTCCATCTCGCGGGCCGACACCATGACCTGACGGTAGCGACCGTTGAACGTGTATCGATCGATGTCCACGTCCTCGAAGGCGTAGTAGAGACGAATCTCCTGGAACTGCTTGTAGACGGCGTCCAGGGCCCTCCAGTCCCAGAGGCGGACCTCCGACAGGACATGCCGATCGGCCTCGGCCATCTCGGGCGTAAAGACATCCGATGCGGGAAACTGCTGGGATTCGGCGGCAGCCAATCCGAACGCCCGGCGCGTGAACTCGATATTGTGGGCGATATAGGGCTTCTCAAAGGTGATTTCATTGGGCTCCACCCTCAGCCACTGGACCAGTCCGGGCACCAGGAGGAGCGCGATCATCCACAGAGCGACCGCCGAGGCCGTTCCCGTCCCCAGACCATACAAGCCACCCCAGCGCCCCTTCGAGGCCCGACCGCTCAGCCCTCCCCAGAGGAGCCAAAGCCCGATCAAGGCGAAACCTGCGCTGACGATCCAATAGCCCGGCAGACGGAAATGAACGTCCGTCCATCCCGGGCCTGACACCGCTCCCCACGTGGAGAACAGAAGATGATAGTGATCGAGGAACGTCCCGAAGGCCACGACCAGCAGCAGAACCCCTCCAACGATCCAGAGAGAGGGCATACGGTCCCGCACGTTCGAGGGGACCTTCAGACTCACCGCACAGCGTTTGGCCCGACCGGGATGAAACGCGAGGAACGGCATCGCAACGGCCAGAGCGCTGACCGCCAGCAGGAGGAGAAGCAGCCAGTAGAGCTGGTCGAGAAAGGGCAACGTAAAGAGATAGAAGCCCGCGTCCCGGCTCAGAATGGGATCCAGGATTCCTGAGTTCACTCGATAGTAGAAGCGCAAGACGCCATCCCAGTTCGTCACCCCCCACACGGCCCCGATGATCGCACCGGGCAGGCTCCAGACCCAGGTCGGCACGGAAGATCGTCCCCGCAGGGGAAGGGTCGTGGTGAAGACCACAATGAATCCGAACAGCCCCGCCAGAAGACCGATCAGCAGCTCGGCCCAGACCACGGTCCAGAAACGTCTTCCGAAACCGAGAGCGTCAAACCAGAGCATCTCCGTCCAGAAATCGAGGAGAGAAAAGAAGCAGATCGTGAGCGCAGCCACAGCGACGCCAAGATAGACGCGTCGCCTCTGGTGCCGCCGGATGCCGCTCGAGACAAGAATCGCAGCCAGTCCGATCAGAAGCAGAAGCAGAAGGATGTACATGACACGAACCTCATTTCTGTCGATGATCGACAGCGAACAACACACGGAGTACGAGCCCGCCCACCGGCCTATTCACGAGGCGGGAAACGGGCAAGTGCGCTCGGCGGGGAGGAACGGGCGACGCGCCACAGGTTTCTCGATGGAGGAACGGGAAGCTCCAAGGACTACGGACTCGCAGCGGTCGCGGCCGTTCACGCCGGAACGACGCCTCGGAGTCTTGATTTCATGGGAGCCGCTGGAAGAAAGTGGCGAGGAGTCCCGACTTGAAGTCCGCGCTCTGCTCGAGAGCTCGATCGAACTGGTCTTTTCCGAGGGAGAAGAGCTCCGCGGCCTCGAGCGCACGCACGGTCGCGTTGCGCTCTCCTCCGGTAATCAATGCGGCCTCGCCGAAGAAGTCCCCTTCGCCCAGGCGGGCTACCGTCTGGCCGTCCCTCGAGACCTCGAACTGGCCCGAGTGGATCAGGTAGAAGCGGTCTCCGGGGTCGCCCTGACGGACGATCTCCTGGCCTGCCGATGCAGTCTCGCGCACCATCTGCTGCGAGATTTCGGCCAACTGCTTGGTTCCCAGTTCCGAAAAGACGGGACAGGCCTGCAGGAATCGACAGATCGACAGCGCCTCGCCGACCCGGACATCGGAGCCGATGCGACCATCGACCAGATTCACGATCCGATCCGCCACGTCGAGGATGCGGTGATCGTGCGTCACGATGATCACGGCCACCCCGTCCCGATCGGCCAGCCTGCGCAGACGCTCCACGACCACGCGGCTCGAATCGCGGTCGAGGGCTGCCGTCGGCTCGTCCGCCAGAACGAGTCGGGGTTGCCGGACGAGGGCACGGGCGACGGCAACCCTCTGACACTGCCCCCCGGAGAGCGCTTTGGGTTTATGGTGAAGGCGTTCGCCGAGTCCGAGTTCGCCCAGGATCGCCCGGGCTCTTCTTCGACCTTCGGCCCGGTCCATGGGCTCCACGCCGAAGGCCAGCTCCACGTTCTGCAGCGCGGACAACGACGGGAAGAGGGCATGATGCTGAAAGATGAAGCCGATCCCGCGGCGGATGACGACCATTTCCGCCGGAGACAGACCGCGTAACTCCGTCCCGTTGACGCGGATGCTGCCCTCATGGAGCGAGCGCACGGCCCCGATCAGAGTCAGGAGTGTGGTCTTCCCCGAACCGGACGGGCCCGTCAGGACCATCACCTCGCCGGCTTCCAGTCGCAGGCTGATTTCGGCGAGGATTTCGGGCTCTCCGGGTCGAAAACGATGATTCACCGACGACACGTCGAGCGCCGGCGGGACCTCGCCATCGGCCTTCTGCGGCACCATCATTCTCTCCCTCGTCCTCCTTGCCCGGCAATCGGGCTAATCCCTGAAAAGATCCGCGGGATCCTCCCGCAGAAGCGGTCGCGCCGAAGCCAGCGCGGCGACCATCGTCATCAGCACCGTCAAGCCGAGAACCTCGAGACTGCGACGGCTCGTCAATTCGAAGGTGAGTCCGGTCATTCGCGAGAGTCCGGTATAGAGACCGGACGAGATCGTCGAGGCCAGCAGGAACCCTCCGAGGGCGAGGATCAGGGCCTTGCAGGAGACCACACCCAGGAGGAACGAACGCTGGAAGCCGATGGCATTCAGGGTCGCGAACTGTCGCCGAAACTCCCAGACAATCGAGTACAGGAGCTGGGCACAGATGATGGTCCCGACCAGGAGGCCGACGAATGTGCCCAGCGTGAAGACGAAGCCGACGATGGTGTGATCGTTCCAGAACTCCCTCTCCCGGGCCAGGAAACCCTCGAGCGTCAAGACCTGAACGTCGCCCGGCAAACGCCTGCGAATCTCCCCGAGGACCGCCGTCAGGGGAGCGCCGGGAGTGAGAGAGACCAGCCCCACATCGACCTGATCCAGACGGCTTTCGGCTTCGTCCGGCGGCAGCAACCGCAGCAGATTCCGGGGCGTCATCAGCACGTTGCCGTCGTTGACGAAGTCCGAACCCAGGCCGAACTCTCCCCGAATTCGATAGCGGACTCCACCCAACTCGACGTCGGAGCCGGGACCGAAGACGCCGAGCGTCGGCTTGGATCGCCGATCGATCAGGAGAGACTCCGCCTCGTCCGCACCCACCGGGAAGAGTCCTGGGAACGCCCTCGCCTCGGAGTCGAGCGCCATCACCCGAACGAGGTGTCGCCGACCCGTCTGGGGATTGCGCAGGCGATATCGGCGCGTTTCCAGATAGAAGGCGGCGGTGCCGAGAACCCCGGGAACCGCCCGGATCTGGATCAGCCGGCCCAGAGGGAAGCGTGCAACCGTGATGAGAGACGGGCGGGCTCTCGAGACGAGCACCAGATCGGGATGGAGCAGTGCAATGATCCTCCCCTGGCTGTCGAGCGACGCGTCCAGAAACCCGAGTTGGGTGAACATCAGCACGCCGGCCGCGGCGACGGTCGCGATCGACAAGACGAGCCGGCCGGGCGAATGACGCAGGTTCGACCAGGCCAGGCCGAGCATTCGCCTCGCTGCGGCAAAGGGACGTCTCAAAAGAGGTCTCCCGGATCGGCTCGCCGCAGGCGCCTGAGCGACCACTGCGCGGCCAGCAGGGACATCGCCAGACCCAGCCCCAGTGCGACGGCACTGCGACCCCAGGTCATGCGGACCGGAAGGAAGGTCTCGCGACGGGTGAACCAGTAGCCGATCTCCGCCAACCCCAGGGAAAGGGGAATGGCCAGCAGGGCGAAACCGACGGCCTGAAGGCGGACGAGCCCGGCCAGCAGGGCGTCGTCGAATCCCATGGCCTTCAAGGTCGCATACTCGGAGAGTCGACTCGCGATATCGGAACTCAAGATGTTGTAGATGACAACGATCCCCACCAGGAGCGCAATGGCACAACCGACCGCGAGATTGATACCCAACGAGGTCGCATCCCTCCAATAGGCTCGCTCCCGAGCGAGGACCTGGGCGCGCGTCGCGACCTCGACGTCCGGCGCCAGTTCGCTCCGCAGCCGCTCTGCGACGACGTCGATGGGGGCACCAGGCTCGACCTGGACGAGACCCAGGCTGATCCGGTCCGGGAGGGCCGAGAGGCGATCGAAGGTTCGGTCGGACACCACGCAGAGGCCGAGCGCGCTGAAACCGGGCCCGAATGCAAAGGTGCCCGCCACGTCCAGAGCCTGGCCCCCGACTTCTGCGACCATTCCCTTCGTCCAGGTCCCCAGGGCCGGTCGCGAATAGCGGTCGTACAGCAACGTGTCCCGACGCTCCAGCAGGTCTCCGTGTGGAATCGCTTCGAAAGGATTGCGCCAGGGGTCGATCCCGAGAACCAGAATCTGGTGGATCCGTTCGGTCCGGGGAACCCGCCAGCTCTGGACTCCGATGAAGACCGGTTCCGTCGCGCGAACGCCCGGGATGGCGCGAGAGCGGGCCAGGCTCGCGCGTGGAATCGATCCGGGTTGGGAGAATTCAAGATAGTCCGGAGAGAGAAGCAGGACGTCGAAGCGGAGACTCCGGTAGAAGTGGGTCGACGCGGTCATGACGGCATCGTAGAAGCCGAGTTGGATCAACATGGAAACCACGGGCAGCGCCACCCCGAAGACCGCCGCCAGGGTGCGGTAGGGCCGGTCCTGGTAGCCCCTCAGGACGAAAGCGATGCGCATCGGTTCTTCCCGCTCGTGAGACTGTCCGGAGTCGTCGCGATCTCCACGTCGACCTCCAGGTTGAGCAGACGGCGTGCGGCCTTCGGATCCTCGAGGCGAATGCGCACCTCGACAACCCGCCGATCGATGCGCGCCGCCGGATCCAGGTCGCGCAGTCGGTTGCGGGCGATCAGGTGCCCGACCGCTTCCACGAGGCCGGTCAGGCGCCCCGGAAGCGCCCGACTGGTCACCACCGCGTGCTGGCCCTGCCGGACCCTGCCGATGTCGTCTTCGTCCACTTCGGCGACGACGACCAGCGCCTTCGTATCGCCCAACAACAGCAGCGGGCCGCCCGCGGCGGCCTCTCCCGGCCGGGTGTAGATCTTGAGGACCTCCCCGGAAGAAGGGGCACGGATGATCGACTGGTCGAGCTGGGCCGTGGCGAGCTCCAGTCGCTTCTCCAGACCACTCAGGTTGCCGGAAGCGAGTGCGCGCTCCAGGGCCGCCTTCGCGGTCTCCACGTGGCGCTCGGCTTGCCGGGTCTCCACGACCTCACGCTCTTCAGCTTCGTGGAGGCGGGCCACCGCGACTTCCAGCGCTTTCTCCTTCTGCTGGAATGCGAGCTCGTAGCGTTCCTGTTCACTTCGGGACACGGAATCCCGGCTGGCCAACTCATCGAAGCGCTTCCGGTTGGTCCGTGCATCCGCCAGCTCGAGCTCCAGCCGCTCGACGTCGGAACGGCGAGTTTGGGTTTCGAGGGGACGAAGCCGTCGAGCCTGATCCAGGCCCGCCTCGGCCTCTTTCAGCTGGGCGCGGGCCAGGTCGGACTCCCGCTCGTAGGTCCGGCGGGCCTCCGACAGAAGCGTCTGCGCCAGATCGACGGCACGTTGGCGTTCCTCACGGCTCTCGAGCATCACCAGGACCGCACCGGCCTCGACCCAGTCACCTTCCCTGACCGAAACGGAGGAGACCCGGTCCGGAGACCCGGAGGCGATTTCGATGAAACCCTCCGCCGGCTCGACCCGACCGAGCGCCGTCACCCGGTCTCTGGCGGAGGAAGCTGCAACCGGCGACTGGCTCTCCGGGATGGATTCGGATTCGGACGGTCCACAGGAGAGACAGACGGCGGCCAGGAGGCCGCCCACCAGGATGCGACACCTTGCGGTCTGGATGACAGCTATCACGTCGTATGCACCACCGTTGGTGGATCGGAAACCGCTCTCGTGGGCGTCAGTTTATCCGAGTGAACCGGCTGAGAAAAGCCCGGCCGCCGCGACCGCAAAGGGAGCGACGCTCCCCCGGGGTCGCGTTCCAGGAGTTCTAGTGCCAGACGCCCCGGATGCCTTCGATCAGCATTTGCGTGCCGATCACAGCCAGGATGAGGCCCATGAAGCGGGTGACCACCTTGACGCCGCCCCGGCCGATGTATTGGATGAAGCGTTCTCCCCCCGCGAAGAAGAGGTAGGTGATGACGCAAAGCAGGAGGAACGCCCCGATGGTGATCACGAGGGAGGGCAGCCTGCCGTCGGAGACGAAGCTCATCGCCGTGGTGATCGTTCCCGGGCCCGAGAGGATCGGCACCGCCAGCGGAGAGATGGCGACCTCCAGTTCGGCGTCGAGATTCAGGTCGTCCTTGGACGGATTGTGCACCCGGGACTGCTCCCCCTGCAGCATCTTGAAGCCGATCCCGAAGACCACGATGCCCCCCGTGATCTGAAACGCCGGCAGGGTGATGCCGAACAGCGTGAGGATGGAGGAGCCGGCCAGACAGAAGACCGTCACCACCACAAAAGCCACCAGGAGGGCACGGCGGGCAATGCGCCTTCTGACCTGATCCGAATCCCCTTCAGTCAGCCCCAGAAAGACGGGAGTGTTGGCGATGGGGTTCATCACAGCGAAGAGTCCCATGAACACGGACAGAGCCTGGGAAACGTAGTCGGTCATGATTCCTCCTCCTGCCCCCCTGCCCGGGAATTCCCGAACGAAAGGACCCACTCACCGGGATTGGGATGCTGTAGCAGTTTCACTGAAGGGGCCTCATCGAGCCGCGGGGATCTCTCGACTTGGCCCTTGCCCCAACCTGCCAGGGACGGACAGGACGTCACAAGACGCAGTATTCCGAGGAGTCGGAGTGATTTCACCGTTGCCCCCATTTGATCGTGGTGGTATCACATTCTCGCTCTCTAAGCCATCCCCGACCCACGCCCCAGACACTGTCCGATGGAGCCGCGTCCAGCCGCCGCTGACCTTCTTGACCTTCTCCCCGATGCCCCAGTAGAAGTGGTCGTCACCCCGCCTGCGCTCTTCGAGACCCGCTCGCCTTGGGGACCGTAGCCATACTGAGCGATGGTGGCAGCCCCGCTCATTATCTTGATCAGCCGGTTCTCCGCATCGTACTGGTAGGCGTGGGTTCCGTCGTTGGTCACGGTGCCCGCGGCATCCCTCCCCCACTGGAGCGAGATCGCTGTCGCTCGATCCCCCGCTGGTCTGGATTGTGCTGCTCCGGCACCGCGGCGAAGCCGCTTTGGACTGCGGTAGCTTGCTGCCGCTTTCTGTGGAGGGGTCTCGGTCGGAGGTGCGCCCGGGCTTCGGCGGCGGTTGGCCGCCGGTGGGAGACCGGCATGGGTGTTCCGGGTGGATCGAAAGCGGAAGCGAGCTTCCGCACTCCATGGACGCCTGCGGCGTCGGAGATGCGGGCGTCCGGCACAGCCGCTTTGGACTGGGCAGCAGGCCAAGGTGCGAAGGGTGAACGGGAAAGTGCGAAGGGCGAGGTGCGAGGTGCGAGGTGCGAAGGAGGCCGTGCTTACCGCCGGCAATTCGGTTCGCACTTCGTAGTTTGCCCTTCGCAAGTTCTTTTGGTCGGGGCAGAGGGATTTGAACCCCCGACATCCTGCTCCCAAAGCAGGACCGCTCCAAACCCGGAAACGCCCATTTTACGGACCTTTTCGTTTCAATCAGTTACGGCCGGCCTGTTGAAGTCTGTGGCTCTGTGTGATTCTGAGGGGCTTTGAACGACTACAATTCTGACTACAGTCCAGATTCTCAACTCCTCCGTCGGCTGCCAGCTTTGATTCGAGTATGCGGGCTCCCCCTCCCTGGCCCCTTCACGGACCAACTCGACTAGGTCCGAGCGGGAGCTTCGAAGCACCTCAATCAGGAACAAAACTTCGGCACTGTGTATCTCGCTTCTTGCGCGTCCCCTTTGGTTGGCCGGGCGGGCACCGGCTTCGTGTGCCGTGATTACCCTGTCCTGGGCGAACTGGCCCGACACGGGCACATTGTCCACGGACTTGAGATTCGTCTTCATATCTTGGGTCTATAATTCAAGAGAATGAAGTTAAGGGACCGAGGGTTGGAAGGCTTGGCAGAAATGGTTGTCGGTGACCATCGATCGTTTCCCTACAGGTCCAGCACATACATTACGCGTTTCTTCGAGCGTTGTGGTTTGGCGTTTCGCCATGATGGATCAACCAGAAGGTGGTGGGCAAAGGACCGGCTGGAGGAACTGAACCTGCTACCTGCTAGTTCGCCGGACTTACCCTCCGACGACCTCTTGGTCGTCATCTCAGAACTGTTTGATCGTATCGACTTCGACGAGCAGGGCAAGGACCTCGAGTCAGCTTTGGAGGCTCTTAACAAGCTTCTGGCTAGAGATGGGCTTGAGGCTTACCTCGACGACACTTCCGGGGTGTGTTACGTCCGCAACACCGGAACAGGCGCCAGATCAGAAGCGACTGGCCACCGCCAACATCCGCTGTCCCCCGAAGAAGCCCTTCTACGTCACAAGCTTGCCACCTTCCTTGACGCCGCCAGCGAGGATGAGTTCACAGAGCGTTTGCTCGTCCCCTTCTTCCAGCGGCTCGGATTTCATCGCGTTACTGCGGCGGGCCATCGAGAGAAGATATTGGAGTTCGGGAAAGACCTCTGGATGAAGTATCAACTCCCAACCGGCCATTGGCTCTACTTCTGCGCCCAAGTGAAACGGACGAAGATCGATGCGAGCAGTGACGGCGGAGGCTCCAGTGTCGCCGAACTTTTGGCTTAGACACGGATGGCCATAGACCACCCCATCTTCGACCCAGACGCTAACCGAAAGGTATTGCTCGATCACATCTTTCTCATCTCAGCACAGGAGATTACGCGACCTGCACGAACTTGGCTGATCGCTCACCTCGATTCCAGTCAGCGCAGGCATATCATCTTCATGGATCGCAACGAGTTTCTCGATCAGTCGGCACGGGTACTCTCGGATCTCCACATTGACCCGGAGGATCCACCCCTTGACGATTCCATACCGTTCTGAGAAACGCTGAGAAGATTCTCTCCGTTCTCTCCAATTTTAATGGCTGGAAGAACCTTCGGAAGGTGACTGAGCGGCGCCATAACGTGAACTCAGCGACTGCGGGACGACACCTGGACATCTTTTTGTTCAAGAGGCAGCGGTCACCTTTCGCAAGCGCCCGAGGGCTAGTTCTGTGCCGAGTCGACAGTGCCCCGATCGAGGGAGATGCCGTCCATCGCGGAGAAGTCTGGACATCAGGCAAAGGCTCGACCGCTGGTGCGCCTGCCGGTGCCGCCTCGTCCTGCTCTCCTACCTATTTCGCATTCAGCCTGCACTTCTTGCGGCTCCACAAAGACGCATAACTATCTGCTAAATAAGGGCGTTCCGGGAGCGTCTGCCCTAGGGCGCCGAACTTGCTCCCAAAGCAGGACAGCTCCCAACCCGGGAACGCCCATTTTACGGGCCTCTTGTTTTTAACGAGATGCGGCCAGCCTGTTGAAGTCCGTGGCTCTGTGTGGCTCTGAGCGACTACAGATCTGACTACACACAGACCCACCGTCTCGACAGGAGGACAGGAGTCGATCGAGGAAGTTTCCGGTCCGAAGCTTGACATCAACCCACAAGACAGAGAGAGGGCCAGGTGCGACGGTTCAAGTCCCCCGCCCAGGCTCAACGATTCCTCAGTGTCCACGCCGCCATCCAACGCCTCTTCCAGGTTGGCCGACGCCTGTGTCAGTCGTCCTTTCATCGACTCCTGCGAAAGCGTGCTCTCGACCGCTGGCGGAGGTGACATGTGCCTCCGGACAGAGAGAACATCCAGCTCTCCTCCCGTACTCACCGAGCTGACTTTACAGTACCGTTCAGGAACATCTCAACGCACACTTCCACGCCTGCCGCGCGCTCCCTCACCTCCACCGTGTCCGTTCTCCGCGTTTCGAGCTGCACCTCTTCTGGCGCCAAGGAACCGCACGGCTATCCGGAGGATAGGTGGACTCTCTGAGTGCTTGCCCCTCGGGAGCGAGGTCTACCAAAGGAACGACTCCTCGATATTGCGATTGCGCCGCACTGCTCAATCGCAATGTATTCCAAATCAGGTTCTGCCGTCGATCAAGTGCTAGGCTGGCAGCGGTGGACCCTGAGATTTACCTCAGGCCGTCGACGAGATTTCTCACAGGATCATCGGATCGCATCGGCCATCTGTACCATGTGTCGACGCAGCGTGGGACGTGATTCCGGTGTTCCTTTCGCATAGTCGATCATTCTCTCGGTCAGTCCAATCAGAGCATAGTCCTTCGTTTCCTTCGCGGTGACGTCGATCTTCCCACAGGCCATGGCGATACCTGGCAGGACTACGTAGAATTCGTAGCGCAAGCCGTTGGAGACTATCATGTCTGAGGCATTCTGGTAAGACATTCGAAGCGCTTCACGTTGGAACGCCTTCCATACCGCGTTGCTCGCCTCAGCGTCAATTGCCGCCTCCCATTGATCGATCGGAACAGTCACGAGTCTAGCAGAGGACCCGAAATTCCCATCGTTTCGCTCCCAAATGTTCTCCAGCGCTCGGGTAGCTATTATTCTGGCTCTCTCCTCCGCACCACGTAGAGCGACGCCGTACTCGGATGCTCCAGTAGGCTCGGTTCCCTTGAGAGGTGTGACCAGCACCATCAGGACAGTGTCCAACGAGTCCAACTGAAGGACTCTTAGACGGAGATCCCTGTACGTACGCATATACTCAGGGAGGAGACCAGCACAAGGAACGAAGCCTCTTGGGTCCTGACCCGAAACAGGGGAGCTCAGTGCCATTACTAGGCAGATGAGGACCGCGACTACTGTATTCTGGAGAGCTTCTTGCTCTGAGGAATAGTAGCATCGGAAACCAACAGTATTGCGGGGACGGGCTATGTTCTTCACTTTCGGGCTGCTCCCCTCATCGTTGAGGTCTTATGCGGTTTGGATTGTACTCTTTGAGGAGCTTATCGCAATCCAGATCGTTATAGTGATCGTCTTGATACCAGTTGTTTCCCGCGGAGGGATGCGCTTGCCAAAAGCCAGACTGGTCCATGAAGATAATTCCCCTTTGATCGAGGATGATGCCCCAACTCAGCCGTACTGTTCCACCATCGGTACTGCGCCACAAACCCCTTTGGTTCTCTCCAATGAAGAACCAGTCCGGGCCGGAAGGTCTAAACGCGGTGCCCTCTCTCGGGTGAGTATGAACCACGGCAATGGCTCCAGGAGGGAAGTACGGTCGATGGGTCGAAGCGCGGGACTCGTATGTGGGTGGCGTGATCCATCCCACCCACTCCCCGTTCTCTCCAATGCTGATTGCGCCGTATCTCTCGTATTCGGTCTGCCCAGAATGGCCCTTTTCGAATATGCAGAATAGGATATCAAGTTGCTGCTGGTTCAGTTCTGATGGTATAGAATCGCCCGGAATCGACGGAGGCCGCCCACGCTCCGAGCCGCTCTCCTTAGCAACGTCTTGCTGCCCCTCATAGAAGTTGTGGCTCCCAGGGAGAGAGCCATATGGCGCGTGCGGGGGAGGTGGGGGGTCGGGAAAATCAAGGCAGACAGTGTGCCAGTATATCTCACCCCCTCCAACGGCCGGAAAATTTATGCATATCCCTGTTCGGCCATCGGGATCGACAAAGGTTGTCGGATTACCGAGAACGTACGCATACCGATTGAGTCTCTGCGGAGCCTTTGAACTGAGTCCCGGATCCACGCTCATCCATCTCCCATGCGCCGAGGAAAGGTAGCGCGCCCCGAAGTAGTCAAGCCCGCTCTCGGCGTCCCGCTCCGTACCCGTGTACTGGTGGGGTGTCTGGTTGCCCGCGTAGCGCTCCCCGTAGGGGAGGTAACGGTAGATCTCCATCGTCTGTCCGCTCAGGTCCATGCGCGCCGCGATGGTGCCGAGATGGTTCGTCACGAAGAACTTGGTTCCTCCGTCGCTGGACTCCACCAGCTTACCACCGAGGCCCTGTACGTAGAGCCGCGTCCAACTGCCGTTGACCTTCTCCCCGATGCCCCAGTAGAAGCAGGTCGTCACCCCGCCGGCCATCTTCGAGACCCGCTCGCCTTGGGGACCGTAGCCATACTGAGCGATGGTGGCAGCCCCGCTCATTATCTTGATCAGCCGGTTCTCCGCATCGTCCTGGTAGGTGTGGGTTCCGTCGTTGGTCACGGTGCCCGCGGCATCCTACGTCCAGCCGTTGACCGGCGGCATCCGGCGGCCCCGGACAGGGGCCGGATTCTTGTAGCCCGGGGGCGAGCCGTACAGGCGCGACCCCGGGGTTAAGCATGTGATACCGCAGAACCGTCCCGGAAGGGACGGGATCGTCCGGCAATGCACGGCTCAGCACGATAAGCCAAGGGCGGGCAGGGTCGTATCGCGCCCCTCCCGGGGCGCTGTCTGCGTTCTTCTCGGCTCTGAACCCGGGGTCGCGCTGCGCTTGACCCCGGGCTGGCGGAATCCGGCCCCTTTTCAGGGGCCACGCTTGCCGGCAGCCTTGAAGAAAGAAGCCCTGAGCGACCGTCGCGGCCGCCGCGTGGGATCGGTCCTGCAGGCTTCGGCGACCGGATGCCGACAGGGGAGTCAACTCGAGAAGATCGGGGCATCCCTCCCCCGCTGGAGCGAGATCGCTGTGGCTCGATCCCACGCTGGTCTGGATTGAAGCTGCTCCGGCACCGCGGCGAAGCCGCTTTGGACTGCGGTAGCTTGCTGCCGCTTTCTGTGGAGGGGTCTCGGTCGGAGGTGCGCCCGGGCTTCGGCGGCGGTTGGCCGCCGGTGGGAGAGTCGCGGTCATGACGGTGTTCCGGGTGGATCGAAAGCGGAAGCGAGCTTCCGCACTCCATGGACGCCTGCGGCGTCGGAGATGCGAGGTCGTGGCCGGCACAGCCGCTTTGGACTGGGCCACGCCGCAGGCCAAGGTGCGAAGGGTGAACGGGAAAGGGCGAAGGGCGAGGTGCGAGGTGCGAAGGGCGAGGTGCGAAGGGCGAAGGGCGAACGGCGAAGGAGGCCGTGCTTACCGCCGGCAATTCGGTTCGCACTTCGTAGTTTGCCCTTCGCAAGTTCTTTTGGTCGGGGCAGAGGGATTTGAACCCCCGACATCCCGCTCCCAAAGCAGGATAGCTCCGAACCCGGAAACGCCCATTTTACGGGCCTTTTCGTTTCAATGAGTTACGGCCGGCTTGTTGAAGTCTGTGGCTCTGCGTGGCTATGAGGGGCTTTGAGCGACTACAAATTCTGACTACAGTCCAGGATCCATTTTGCGTTCGTTAATCGGTCCTGCCGAGCGACCCCGCAAGCTGGCGGTGATCAGGCTATCTTCGGCGACGCTCCAGACGTCGCCTTCCTTCACAACAATCAGCGCTCCGGCCTGCTTGGCAATGTAGCGAACCGTGACGGTTCGTTCCGCTCGCCTTATTGACCGCCCCGTCTCCCTCGTTCCTTCGGTAGAACGCTCGCAGATCCAATCGATCCACCGTCTCCGAGATGAAGTGGCCAAGTGATCTACTCAGATTCGGTCGACACCAGTTCCCATAGCATATTCTCCTTGCCAAACGATGGACGTTCTTCGAAGGGTCCTACGTAGAAGCGATACACGCTTCTCTCAGTCATGTAGTCGCAGAGAACGTGGCACGATTTCCCCGTATGGTCGATGGCACAGACTAGGTCTACAACCGTGAGCGTCTCGCCGGCCTCCACTCTCACAACCGGCTTGATCCCAAATCCCGCGGCCTGATCCGGTGTCAAAAGAAGCAGGCCCGAGACGCTGAAATTGTGTCCCTCGGTGGAGCAAATGACCATTTCCCTCTTTAGCCGAGCGGTCCTTCCGATGAGATTTGGATACTTCGAGCCTATTGAATAGGGGATCCCGCAGCCCATCCACACGCAAGCCACTAGCAGCAGAACCGCTGTTGCCGATACCAGACGAAGTCGCGCTGAACCGCGTCTGCCAACCATTGCTTTGGGTCCCCCTCCCTGTATTTCAATCCTTCAATGAGATTGAGCACGTTGTGATTTTAGCCATTATTTCACGAGGCGAATCATCGTGGAGACAGTCATCCCAACTGATGCGGCCATCCCCAAATACCGGGGGACACTCAAGCCCAATTGACTGAAGAGCTCCGCATGCCTGAGTATGACAGTCGTTTCTCGGGACCCTGTCTACTGGGCCTCCGCGTCGACCAGAGGGGAGATAGCGGTAAATCTCCATCGTCTGTCCGCTCAGGTCCATGCGCGCCGCGATGCTACCGAGGTGGTTCGTCACGAAGAACCTGGTTTCTCCGTCGCTGGACTCCACCAGCTTACCACCGAGACCCTGCACGTAGAGCCTCGTCCAGCTGCCGCTGACCTTCTCCCCGATGCCCCAGTAGAAGCAGGTCGTCACACCTCCGGCGCATCTTCGAGACCCGCTCGCCTTGGGGACCGTAGCCATACTGAGCGATGGTGGCAGCCCCGCTCATTATCTTGATCAGCCGGTTCTCCGCATCGTCCTGGTAGGTGTGGGTTCCGTCGTTGGTCACGTGCGCGCGGCATCGTACGTCCAGCCGTTGACCGGCGGCATCCGGCGGCCCCGGACAGGGGCCGGATTCTTGTAGCCCGGGGGCGAGCCGTACAGGCGCGACCCCGGGGTTAAGCATGTGATACCGCAGAACCGTCCCGGAAGGGACGGGATCGTCCGGCAATGCACGGCTCAGCACGATAAGCCAAGGGCGGGCAGGGTCGTATCGCGCCCCTCCCGGGGCGCTGTCTGCGTTCTTCTCGGCTCTGAACCCGGGGTCGCGCTGCGCTTGACCCCGGGCTGGCGGAATCCGGCCCCTTTTCAGGGGCCACGCTTGCCGGCAGCCTTGAAGAAAGAAGCCCTGAGCCACCGTCGCGGCCGCCGCGTGGAGATCGGTCCTGCAGGCTTCGGCGACCGGATGCCGACAGGGGAGTCATCTCGAGAAGATCGGGGCATCCCTCCCCCGCTGGAGCGAGATCGCTGTCGCTCGATCCCACGCTGGTCTGGATTGAGCTGCTCCGACACCGCGGCGAAGCCGCTTTGGACTGCGGTAGCTTGCTGCCGCTTTCTGTGGAGGGGTCTCGGTCGGAGGTGCGCCCGGGCTTCGGCGGCGGTTGGCCGCCGGTGGGAGACGGCATGGGTGTCCCGGGCGGATCGAAAGCGGAAGCGAGCTTCCGCACTTCCATGGACGCCTGCGGCGTCGGAGGAGCAGCACTACGGCCCAGCCGCCCTGGATTGATCTGCCCGACACCGCGGCGAAGCCGTTTTGGACTGCGGTAGCTTGCTGCCGCTTTCTGTGGAGGGGTCTCGGTTTACGGAGGTGCGCCCGGGCTTCGGCGGCGGCGGTGGGAGAGGCTCTGACTGGTGCCGGTGGATCGAAAGCGGAAGCGAGCTTCCGCACTCCATGGACGCCTGCGGCGTCGGAGATGCAGGCGTGGGGCACAGCCGCTTTGGACTGGGCAGCCGCAGGCCAAGGTGCGAAGGGTGAACGGGGAAAGTGCGAAGGCAGAGGCGAGGTGCGAAGGGCGAGGGCGAAGGGCGAAGGGCGAAGGTGCGAAGGAGGCCGTGCTTACCGCCGGCAATTCGGTTCGCACTTCGTAGTTTGCTCTTCGCAAGTTCTTTTGGTCGGGGCAGAGGGATTTGAACCCCCGACATCCTGCTCCCAAAGCAGGCGCGCTACCGGACTGCGCCATGCCCCGACTGGTGCGCAGTATAGCATTGGTCGCGGCAAAGGCGATTCTGGTAAAGTATGGAGGATTATTCAGGGCGGTTCCGCCCGAACGACAGCGATGACGAGTACCGATACCATCAAGCGCTACCTCGATCAGGCCGAGGTCATCATCCTGGTCCTCGATCTGGAGGGCAAGGTGCGCCTCGTCAACCGCAAAGGCTGCGACACGTTGGGCTGCGAGGAATCGCAGATCGTCGGCCGCAAGTGGTTCGAGCAGTTCGTTCCCGAGCGCATCCGCGTGTCGGTCCAGAATGCCTTCCGCCGCATTATCGACGGCGAGAGCTCGAGCGTCGAGTTCTTCGAGAACCCTGTGCTCACCTGCTCCGGAGAGGAGAAACTGGTGGCCTGGCGCAATGCCCTGATCCGGGACAAACGGGGCCGCGTCCTGGAAGTTCTCAGTACGGGCGAAGACGTCACCCGCCGCCGGGAGACCGAGCATGCGCTGGTGGAGAGCGAGGCGACGCTGCGGGCGATCCTCGATACCTGCGTGGACGGGATCATCACCATCGACGACAAAAGCGAGATCCTGTCCTTCAATCCGGCGGCCGTGCGCATTTTCGGCTACCAGCCCCACGAGGTGATCGGCCGCGACGTCAGCATCCTCATGCCGGAGCCTTACCATCGTCAGCACGCTTCCTTCGTCAATCACTTCCTGGAGACGCGGCAGGGCCAGATCATCGGCCGCGGTCGGGAGGTCGTCGGCCGGCGCAAGGACGGCACCAATTTCCCGCTCTATCTGGCGGTCAGCGACGTCAACGTGCGTGGCCGCAAGGTCTTCACGGGCATCGCCCGCGATCTGACCGACTTCAAAAAGATGCAGGAGGAGATGATCCAGTCCCAGAAACTGGCGGCCATCGGCGAGATGGCGGCCTCGGTGGGGCACGAGATCAAGAACCCGCTGGCCGGGATCAGCGGCGCCATCGAGATCCTCAAGGACACGCTCGATCCTCAGGACCAGCGACGCCAGGTCATGGACGACATCCTGAGCGAAGTCAAACGGCTGGACAACACGGTGCGGGACCTGCTGGCCTTCTCCCGTCCCTGGAACCCCGACCTGCAGGTCTGCCACCTCGAGGAGGTGGCCGAGCGGGTGGCGCGGGCTTTCCAGGAGCAGGAAGACCTGGCCCGGGTCCGCTTCGTCTTCGGATCCCCCGCGGAGGCGCAGGCACGGGTCGATCCCTGGCTGTTCGAGAAGGTGCTGTGGAATATTCTCGACAACGCCAACGACGCCATGGGGGGCGAGGGGGAAGTCAGCTTCAGCTTCGACTCGGGACCGGGCTATGTCGAAATGATCGTCTCCGACTCGGGCTCCGGCATGCCCCCGGAACTCCTCAAGGACATCTTTCGCCCCTTCTTCACCACCAAGAACCGCGGCACCGGCCTGGGACTGGCCATCTGCAAGAAGATCCTGGATGCCCACGGCGGATCGATCTCGATTTCCAGCAAGCTGCAGAAGGGGACCCGCGTACGCATCCGCGTCCCGGCCTCGGCCTCGCCGCGGGAACGTCCTCTCAGTCGCCCGGCCTGACGGCTACGCCGCGTTCCGGGTCTCGGGTTCCGAGTTCCAAAGGGCAGGTTGCCCAAATCGCCCTGGCTTCGGAGTGGTGCGTTTGCCTCCACGGGAGCGAAGTTCAGCCAGCTTGCTTCCAGCTTCCCGGGGCGCCTCCAAATCGTAAACTCGAATCGTAAATCTCAAATCTCAGATGTTCCTCGCGTGTGCTAATCTGGGTGATATGACCCATGACCGTGGAGCCGACCGGCTGGGACAGCCACAAAAACTGGGTGTTTCCACTCCGGACCCGAAATTGCTAGGTACTCTGAGTCATAAAACGAGTGTCTATATAGCTCCCTGAAGAATCGGAAACACTGCGAATGAAAACTGTCCTGGTCGTTGATGATGAAAGACTGGTGCGCTGGTCGATCCGCCAAAAGCTGGAGGCGGCCGGCTATAACGTGTTCGAGGCCGACTCGTGTGAGGCGGCCTACAACCTGTTTCAGGAAAACCTGCCCGACCTGGTGACACTGGATGTGCGTCTGCCGGACGGCAGCGGACTCAAACTCCTGCTCGATCTCAAGAAGCTGGCACCGAATACGCCGATCGTCATGATCACGGCGTACGGGGCGGTGGAGGACGCCGTCAAGGCCCTCAAGATCGGAGCTTACGACTACCTCGAGAAGCCCATCAATTTCGATCGGCTGCTGCACTCGGTCCAGAATGCGCTCGAGACTTCCACACTGCGGGAGCAGGTCGACCGAACCAAAAAAGAACAGAAGACGACCTACTCGCTCGACAGCATCATCGGAATTTCCACCGTGATCCAGCAGGTCAAGCTGCTGGTTCGCAAGGTGGCGGTCAGCGAAGCCAATACCATCCTGGTGCAGGGCGAGAGTGGCACAGGGAAGGATCTGGTGGCCAAGGCCCTGCACTACGAGAGCAACCGCAGCCGCCAGCCCTTCATGATCCTCAACTGCGCCGCCATTCCCGAGCAGTTGCTGGAAAGCGAGCTCTTCGGCCACGAGAGGGGCGCTTTCACGGACGCGAAGGCCATGAAGAAGGGATTGTTCGAGCTGGCTGACGGCGGCTCCATCTTCTTCGACGAAATCAGCGAGATGGCCCTGAATCTGCAGGCCAAGCTGCTGCGCGTTCTGGAGGATCAGACCTTTCGCAGGATCGGTGGGGTCAAGGATATCCAGGTGGACGTCCGGGTCATCTGCGCCAGCAACAAGGACGTCGAGAAGATGGTCGAGAAGCAGCAGTTTCGCGAGGACCTGTTCTACCGGCTTTCCGTCATCCCGATCACCCTGGCCCCGCTGCGGGAGAGGCGCGACGACATCCCGGTTCTGATCGACCATTTCATCGACCTCTACAACGAACGCTTCAACAAGGCCGTCCAGGGACTCTCCGAGGAGGCTCGTAAAGCGCTCGATACCTATGATTGGCCCGGCAATGTCCGCGAGCTGCGCAATGCCATCGAGCGCGCCATGATTCTGCAGGACAACGGGCGGCTGACCCTGGATGTGTTTCCGTTGCGCATCGCCGAGTACAAGGGCGAACCCCGCTCGAGCGGCTTCAACGGGTTGAAGATTCCGGACTCGGGCATCAACCTCTACGATGTCGAGAAACAGCTGATCCAGCAGTCGCTCATCAAGTCCGGAGGCAACCAGAGCAAGGCTTCGCGACTGCTGTCGATCACGCGGGACACGCTTCGCTACAAGATGAAGAAGTACGGACTGCGGAAGAACTTCGGAGTCCAGGGACAATGAGGTGGCAGGAGGCTTACCGGCAGCGCGTGGTCACGGCCGCCCAGGCCGCCATGATGATTCGACACAACAGTCGGGTCTATACCAGCGGGAACGCGGCAACCCCCCACGCTTTGCTGAACGCCATCGCCACGCGGACGCCGGCGCTCGAGGGCGTGGAGGTCGTTCACGTTCTCGTCCTGGGTGACTACGCGTTGGCCCGACCGCCCGTGGCCGACCACTTCCGCCACAACTCCCTGTTCGTGGGGCCGGCCGACCGGGAGATGGTCAACCAGGGCCTCGCCGACTACATCCCCATTCATCTCCACGCCATTCCGAAGCTGTTCTCGGAGTCGATCCTGCCCCTCGACGTGGCCGTCATCCAGACGGCTCCGCCCGATGAGCACGGCTTCATGAGCCTCGGCGTCGAATGCATGGCCACCGCGGCCGCCATCAACCATTCGCCCCTGATCCTGGCCCAGGTGAATGACCGCATGCCGCGGACCCTGGGCGACTGCTTCATCCACGTCTCGAGGGTCGCGGCGCTGGTCGAAGTCTCCGCTCCGCTCCCCGCACTCGAGCGGAGCGGCTTCGGCGAGACGGAAAGGAAGATTGCCGAGGCCGTCGCCCAGCTCGTTGCCGACGGCAGCACCCTGCAACTCGGAATCGGCGCCATTCCCGACGCCGTTCTGTCGTGTCTGAAGGGCAAGCGCGACCTGGGCATCCATACGGAGATGGTCTCGGACGGGATCATGGAACTGGTCGAAGCGGGAGTGATTACGGGCGCACGCAAGAGCGTGCACCGCGGCAAGGTGATCTGCACTTTTGCCCTGGGGAGTCAGAGACTGTACGACTATCTGGGCAACAACCCGCTGTTCGAGTTCCACCCGGTGGAGTACACGAACGACCCGTTCGTCATTGCACAAAACGATCGCATGGTTGCCATCAACTCGGCCATCGAGGTGGACCTGACCGGCCAAGTCTCCTCCGACTCGATCGGAACGCGGATCTACTCGGGTTTCGGCGGCCAGGTCGACTTCATCCGCGGCGCCGCCCATTCGAACGGCGGCCGGTCGATCATCGCCATGCCGTCGACGGCCGTCGACGGCACGATCTCGCGGATCGTCCCCAAGCTCAAGGACGGCGCGGGCGTAGTGACGACCCGTGCCGATGTCCATCATGTCGTGACCGAGTACGGCGCGGTCAGTCTGCGCGGGCGGAATCTCCGAGAGCGGGCTCGCTGCCTGATCGAAATCGCTCATCCCGACTTTCGCGAAGAGCTGAGTCGAGCGGCTCGCGAGCGCAACCTTCTGGGTCCCGTTTTCGGTGTCTCCCAGCCCTCTTGAGAACGCCTTTTCTCTGCTACACTGATCGCTTCAATCGATCGCCCTGTGAAAACAAGGAGGACGTGGATGATGGATGAGGCCAAGCTCGAGGAGTTCCAATCAAATCTTTTGGGGAGGCGTCAGCGAATCCTGGAGCAGTTGGACCATTTCGAGGAGGCCCTGGCCTATCTCGAGCAGAGTCGCCCTCCCGAATTTTCCGAAGAGGCCCAGGAGGAAACGGCGGCCAACAGCCTCAAGGCCCTCGATCAGCAGGAACGACGGGAACTGTCCGATATCATGCGGGCCCTGCGCAAGATCGAAGAGGGCACGTATGGGGTCTGTGAGCGCTGCGAGTCCGAGATCGGGCTCCCCCGTCTGCGGGCACTGCCCATGGTCCGTCTCTGTATCAACTGTCAGAAGAGAATCGAAGAAAGGGGTGCGGGGCGAACGCGGTGAACGGGACCACACCCGGGGGTCTCGAGAACCGACCTACGCCGGATCCTGGGAACCACTCCCGCCTTCCCGGCTTCGTCGAGGAAGATGGAAGGTCAGAACGGGACAGGGCGCGGTGCGAATGACCCTTTCCGTCGTACTCCCGAGCAACATGTGCTCGATTCCGGACAAACCGTAGGTCCCCATGACGATCAGGTCCATATCGTGATCGCCGGCGAATTTCGTGATGTCCGTGTGGACGCGTCCGTCGCCCTGACCGACCTCCACGAACACGTCGACGTCGTCGAGCCCGTGTTCGCCGAGAACACTCAGCAGGCTCTTGCGGGCTTCCTGGACGATCTGGGGCATCTCGGATTTGACCGAGACCTTCCAGATGTCGTAGTAGCCGGGATGGATCTCCTGCTCGATGACATAGAGGATCGAGAGGCGGGCGGCGTAGACGGCGGCCAGGTCTCGCGCGCGACAGGCAGCTTCTTTCGAATGAGCCGAGAAATCGTAGGATGCGAGAATTCGCCGGTAGCTTGGACGGTCGCGGTAATGCTCCCGCTTCGAGGAAACCGTCAGGACGGGCAACTTGGCGTGTCGGACAACTTTCTCGGCGACACTGCCCAGAAAGAAGCGACCCAGACCGGAACGCCCATGGGTCCCCATCACGATCAGGTCGACGGCGTTCTCGTCGCCGATACGGAGAATTCCGTTGGCCGGCGAAACGTCTCGGCCGACGATCGTGCGAACCAGACTGCCCGAGCGGATTCCTTCGCTGGTGCGGTTCAGTTCCTCGGTAACGAAAGCGCTGTAACGACCTTCGTCGAAGAAGTGGTATTCAGGCCGATTCGGATCGTCTGCGTAGGGAGTCCGAACATGCGTGAGGATCAGCTCGGCATTGAATTTCTTCGCTAGCTGGACGGCGTGCTGGAGGGCACACTGCGAGGGCTCGGAAAAATCCGTGGGAAAGAGAATCCGCTTGACCTGCATGCATCGACTCCTTGTCTCCAGGTGCACCGATCCCGCAACCGGGCGATCGGACATACGGTGACATTGTCGTCTGACGAAAGCAACCGTTTCCGCGATACCACAGGATATGGAAAGATAGGATCAACATGAGCGAACAGAAACTTCAGTGCGAATTCCGGCCGCCCCATCGCATCCTGATGGGTCCCGGCCCTTCGAATGTTGCCGTTCGGGTTCTCGAGGCGATGTCGCGACCGGTCATCGGGCACCTCGACCCGGATTTCCTCAGACTCATGAATCGCATCCAGGAACAGCTTCGACTGCTGTTTCGGACTTCGAATCGGCTGACCATTCCCATTTCCGGGACCGGCAGCGCCGGTATGGAAGCGGCCGTTTTGAACTTCGTCGAGGAAGGCGACCCGGTGCTGGTCTGCATCAACGGGGTGTTCGGCATGCGCCTCGCCGAAGTCTCCCGTCGAGCCGGTGCCCGTTGCTCGACCGTTTCCGTACCCTTCGGCCAAGCCTTGGATCCCGACCCGGTGCGAGAAGCGGCAAAGCGGGACAGACCCCGCGTGATCGCCGTGGTTCATGCGGAGACCTCCACCGGAGTTTTGCAGCCGCTCGAGCCCATCCGCGAGATCTGCGACGAAGTGGGTGCGCTGCTGCTCGTCGACACCGTGACTTCTCTCGGGGGACATCCGGTGCTGGTGGACGAACAGCGCATCGACATCTGCTACAGCGGAACCCAGAAGTGTCTCAGTTGCCCGCCGGGGCTGGCGCCGTTGACCGTATCGCCGCAGGCCGAGGAAAGACTGAAGTCCCGCAAACAACCCTGTCGCTCCTGGTACCTCGACCTGAGTCTGGTCCAGTCATACTGGGGCGAAGAGCGGACCTATCACCACACCGCCCCGATCTCCATGAACTACGCACTCTTCGAGGCGTTGCGCATCATCCACGAGGAAGGGTTGGAGGCCCGCTGGAATCGGCATCGAAGAAACCACGAGGCGTTGGTCGCGGGCCTCGAGGCGATGGGGGTGGAGATGGCCGTTGCTGCCGGCTCCCGGCTCTGGAGCCTCAACGCCGTCCGCATTCCGGAAGGCATCGACGACGCGACGGTGCGCCGGCAACTCCTGTCGGACTTCAATCTCGAGGTCGGAGGCGGTCTGGGCGAGCTGAAGGGGAAGATCTGGCGTGTGGGACTCATGGGCGAGACGAGTCGTCCCGAAAATGTGCTCTTTTTCCTGCGCGCACTCGAGAAGTGCCTGACCCAACAGGGCTACCGCTGTTCTCCCGGAGCGGGCCTTACGGCGGCCTCAGAACAGTTCGACCGCGGCTGAGGCCGGCGATCTGGCTCCTTGGGCCTCCGGGCCCCGGCGTACTATCCAATTCGTACTGTGCTCGCTATAATCCCGAACCAATCGGAAACCGGGACGAGCTAGAACACTAAGGAAATCCTCATGAAACGACTGGTAGCTCCGTTGCTGCGGCTCTTCGGGACCAACTGGATCACGCTCTTCGGGACCAGCGTGACCACGGTCAGTGCCATTGCGATGATCGCATTCTTCCTGCTTGGCCTGGTGGGACTGGCAAACTCGCCCTACGTGGCTTTGATGGCGCTGCTCGTCCTTCCCAGTATCTTCGTGGCCGGGCTGCTCCTGATTCCCCTCGGAATGTGGGTTCACCGACGCCGGGTGAAGAAGATGGAAGCAGGCGAGCCGGTGCCTGTCGGCGAGTTCCCCGTCATCGACTTCAACAATGCGGGCATTCGCAGAGTGACGCTCTCGGTGACGGCACTGACGATCGTCAACCTGCTGATCATTTCGCTGGCCAGCTACGAGGGTGTCCTCTACATGGATTCGACTCAGTTCTGCGGCCAGGTCTGCCACACCGTCATGCAGCCCGAATACACGGCCTACAAAAACTCGCCTCACTCGCGGGTCGCCTGCGTCGAGTGTCACATCGGCCCCGGGGCTCCCTGGTTCGTGAGATCCAAGCTCTCAGGCCTGGGCCAGGTCTACGCCGTGACCTTCAATACCTACGAGCGTCCCATTCCCTCCCCCGTCAAGAGCCTCCGCCCCTCGCAGGATATTTGTGAGAACTGCCACTGGCCGGAGCGCTTCAGCGGGGACCGCGTGCATGTCATCGACAAGTTCGAGGAGGACGAAGCCAACACGCCCGTCAAGACCGTCTTGCTGCTGCACATCGGCGGAGGAAACCGGGGAACGGGGATCCATAGCTGGCATATCAATCCGGGCCGGGAAACCTACTACTATCCCAGCGACGAGCGTCGCCAGGTCATCCCCTGGGTCCAGGTGCGGGAGGGCGACCACGTCGTCGACTTCGTGTCCGAAGGATTCGACCCGTCCACGATGGACCGGACGAAGATCCGGAAGATGGACTGCATCGACTGCCACAACCGCCCGACCCACGTTTTCCAGATGCCCGGACCGGCCATGGATCTCGCCATGGCGGCCGGTCGTATCGACACTTCGATCCCGTTCATCCGCAAGGTGGGAGCGGAGGCCCTGACCGAGGTCGGAAAGACCCTGGGGCCGGCCAGCGATGTTTCGGCCAAAGTGCTCCAACATTACGAGACCGACCAGTCCGAATATTTCAAGCAGCACCGGGAGACACTGGAGAGCGCCGCGAACGCCATCAGCGCCATCTACTCCCGCAACGTGTTCCCCAAGATGGACCTGGGCTGGGGCTACTATCCCGTCAACATCGGACACCACGGAGACGATCTCGAAGGCGGCTGCTTCCGATGCCATGACGGGTCGCACACCAGTTCCGACGATCGGACCATCACCCCCGACTGCGACACCTGCCACACGCTGCTGGCGCAGGACGAGGCGAACCCGCAGATCCTGAGCGAGCTGGGAATCGAGTAGATTTGAGACTTACGATTTGAGATTTACGATTTACGGGCAATTCCGTAGATCTCAATTCATTCGGGCTCGTCGTTGACCCGGTCGTACCACTCTCCGTGGTGCTCCTTCGCTTCGTGGGCATCCATCTTCCCCGTCAGCCAGGTCCAACTCATGGGATAGACATCCGGGTGGAAGATGACGAAGAAGAAGTGCCAGACCACGATGGCCAGCGTCGCCAGCCAGGCTTCATAGTAGTGCAGAAGCTGAGAGGCTTCGACGATCCAGGTCGGGAAGATGTCCACGGCCGCCTGCGGAAACCAGAGTACGAAGCCGCTGAGAGCCATGACCACCGTTCCCCAGACCAGGGCCCAGTACTCGGCCTTCTGGGTATAGTCGTACTGCTCGAAGCGAGGCTTCTCGCGCCTGATACCGAGATGGTAATTGATGTTCTGGACCGCATCGGTGACGTCCCGCCACTTCGGGATCAGGGCGGAGAATTCCCTCCTCCCGTGACGGTTGCCGGCGACGTACACAACGTGCAGAAAGCCCGTCGCCAGAAGGACCACCGCTGCGATGCGATGCACGACCGAACGGATGGTCTCATCCATCCCGGCCAGGGCCAACGGGCGCACCCAGAACGCATCCGGGAAGCGAAGAGCGAAGCCGGTGATGACCAGAACGATGAAGGACACCGCGAGAAGCAGATGCTGGACGACCTGCTGGCGGTCGAGGCGGTGGACGGCTCCCCCCAGCTGCCCCTCCCGGCGACGCTTCTTCAGGTAGTAACCCAGGATCATCGTGTTGTGCAGCAGCATGCCTCCGATGACGGCAGGGATGAGGAACAGATAGGTCCAGCGCAGCCAGTTCGTGACAGGGTTCGCGCCGGGTGACGCCGTCGCGTGGGTGTAGCTGACGGCAAAGGCCTGATCGGCGTTTTCGTGGCACTGACGGCAGGTCTCGACCACGTTTCGCGGGCTGACGGTCGAAGCCGGATCACGGGCGGGTAGAACCCAGTGCGCGGTATGGCAGCGCACGCAAGTCGCTGCCTTGGGGGAATCCCACTTGCGCGCCCAGCCATGGTAGCTGTCCACATAGGTCTCGACGACAGAGTCGGCCAGGCCGTATTTCGAGATGAGCCGCGAGTCCTCGTGACAACGCCCACAAGTCTGGATGGCCTGATGCCCCGCCGCCGTCGCCGCATTCGAGTCCTTGGGCGAGAGGATCTGGTGCTCGCCGTGACAGGTGTTGCAGGTGGGGCTGTCGCCAATGCCGGCGGCCAGAGCGCGGCCGTGGATCGACTGGTCGTACTGAGCCTGGATGTCGGAGTGACAGTGGCCGCAGGTCTTGCTGACATTGACCGGGTTGATCTTGGACTCCGGATCCAGCACTCCCTTGAGATTGTGGGAACCGTGGCAATCGTAGCAGACGGCGGCCGTCTCGATGCCGCGGCGAAAGGCCTGGCCGTGCACCGAGTGGGCATAGCCTTGCACGGCCTGCGGCAGGCGCACCAGGTTGTCGGTCAACAGACCTGCAGAGCCGTGACAGGCCCCGCACATCTGAACGATATTCTTGCGGTTGCTGAGCGAGTTCTCGTCACTGCTCGGCAGGATGTTGTGGGAGCCATGGCAGCCGCTGCAGTTCGGCGCCCGTGGATTTCCATGGTCCCGGGCGTAGGCGTGCAGGCTCCCTGCGTACTCGCCGGCAACGTCATCGTGGCAGGTCGCGCAGTCGACCGCCGCCAGTTCCGAGTCGTGTCCGACCGGATCCTGTCCGGCCAGATCGGCGTGACAGTCCACGCACAGGAAGGTCCCGTGAATCGAATTCTCGAAGACGCCGGCATCCACGTAGAGACGCTTGCTGTCCTCGTCTTCCTGAAAAGACTGATCACCATGACATTCCAGGCATGTTTCGTTGTCCTGCCCCCTGGCTACAGCGGGCATGACCAACAACAGCAACAGAAACAGTCTTGTCGTAGTGCGACTCAGCATCCTCACATCCCACGTTCGAAAATCACTTGATGATCAGTTCAAGGAAGGGCACACGGCGTGGAGTTATATGCAAATCCCGTACCGCTCGGACTTCGCGGAGGACAATGACCGCGGGAGCGGCTCAGGACTCGATCTCGATGGGGACCAAATCCACTCTCGTCTTCAGATTGATGTACTCGGGAGCGCGTCGATAGGCGTTACAGGAATAGCATTCCTTCAACTTCTCGGTACAGAGCTTTTCGGGCGCCACCCAGCAGGGCATGCGGGCCTCGTACCGCATGTTGCAGGCAGCGTGTTCCTCGGGGCGACAGGGCTTCAGGGCCCAGCAGGGGATCTGGGCGAGCAACCGTCGGATCCCCTCGAAATTCAGTCCGGAGCAGACCATCCTTTTGATCTCCGCGATCCATTGGATGTCCTCCTCGCTGTACCACCGCGTGCCTCGCTGGGATCGAAAGGAGATCAGCAATCCCTCCGACTCGTACAGGCGGATGGCCTGAACCGAGATTCCCAGCCGCCGAGCGGCCTCTCCGATCTTGAGCATTCCCTCCTGAGGCTTCGCAAAGGGCGCAGCCAACTGGACGGCGATTCGGGCTTTGACGACACGCGAGCCCTGACAGGGTCGTTCGTTGTTCCGTTTCACAAACTCGTCCTCAATCGATTGCATTGTGGAGGCGACGCTGGTTCAATGAAATCCTGGCGTTGGATGCGCTCGAAAAGTGGGGCATCTCACCCATGGCTCCAAGCACGGGCTGGGGTTTGACACCCAAAACTGACACGTCCAATCGAGGCCAACTCAGCTACGCCGCGACTCTGCCTAGACTAGCCTCCCCGATCCATACTTTCAAGTGAATCTATAGAGCTTACTATAGATTAAAATCTGGACGGGGTGGTTTGAGAATCACGACCAGAGAGTTACGATTGAGAACTGAAGGGCAGACGATTGCAGTTGCTGGATCGGGTTCGGGCCTCCTCGTACAGGCCCAGAGGATACCGTTTTCCCGCAGGGTGGATCCCGGATCGCAGGCCTCAAATCTCACATTCCAACGGAGACAGTCGAGTCATGACCGAAAGCCTATTCGAAAGAGTCAAACAGATCCTCGCCGTCGAGAATCTCACCGAGGGAGAGCGGGAAGAATTGATGGCACTGAGTCATCTCGTGGGCGCCGATGGAAGGCCTCCGAACTCCGTCGATCCGGAGCGGCCCGAACACAAATCGTTGCAGAAGCGGGCCATCTCAGCTCATTCGGTGCTCAACGAGGCTCACGAATACGGTGCGGCCTTCTCACGGGGACTTCGTCTGGAGCTCGATCACTTCTCCCTGCTGTTCATCTCGGGGACGGCCTCGGTCGACGAAGCCGGCGCCACGATTCACCTGGGGGACTTTCGGGCCCAGTGCTGGCGAACGTATCGGAACATTACCACCCTCTTGGAGGGCGAAGGCGCCTCCTGGAAGGACGTCGTGAAAACGACCTGCTATCTTCGCGACATCGAGCGCGATTATGAGGAGTTCAACCTCATCCGGACCGACTTCTTCCGCTGGCAGAAGCTGGATCCCCTCCCGGCCAGCGTCGGCATTCAGGCACGGTTGTGCCGGGGAGATCTTTTGATCGAGATCGAAGCCATTGCAGTCCTGAAAAAGACGGCCTGAGCCAGGCAATGGAGGCGGCGGGGCCTCGAGCATGGAACCCGAGCGTGCCGACCGCTCTCGGTGACCTTGACCGGCCCGGTACCGCAGCTGCGCAAAGCGGGTCGGGCCGAGGAGAAAAGCCATGCAAAGCGTTTTTGACCACATGGGGCGCTACGGGCATGAGCAGGTGGTTTTCTGTCAGAACCGCGAGGTCGGCCTCAGGGCGATCATTGCGATTCACGACACGACATTGGGCCCCGCCCTCGGGGGAACCCGAATGTGGCCCTATCAGACCGAGGAGGACGCCATTCTCGACGCCCTGAGGCTATCCCGGGGCATGACCTACAAAGCCGCCGCCGCGGGGCTCAACATGGGTGGCGGCAAAGCCGTCATCATCGCCGATCCGAACAGGGACAAGTCCGAGGCGCTGTTCCGGGCGTTCGGTCGCTTCGTGGAAAGCCTCCACGGCCGATTCATCACCGGGGAGGATGTGGGGATCGACGTGAACGACGTCGAATACATGTACATGGAAACCCGCTACGTCGTGGGCCTTTCCCGTTCCCACGGAGGCGGCGGCGATCCCGCTCCGGTGACCGCGGTGGGCATCCTGCACGGCATTCGGGCCTGTGTGGAAGAGGCCTACGCCCGCAAATCGCTCGAAGGTCTGACGGTGGCAATCCAGGGATTGGGACACGTCGGCTACTACCTCGCGAAGCTCCTGCTCGACCAGGGGGTCCGGGTCATCGCCACCGACGTCGACCCCGAGAAGACAGAGAAGGCCCGCTCCGAACTGTCCATCGAGCTGGTCGAGCCGCACGAAATCTATGGCGTGGAGGCCGAGATCTTCGCTCCCTGCGCGCTTGGGGCTGTGATCAACGACAAGACTCTCTCCAGCTTCCGTTTCAAGATCATCGCGGGGTCGGCAAACAACCAATTGCAGCAGCAGGTCCACGGCGAAGAACTGAACCGCCGCGGGATCCTGTACGCGCCCGACTTCGTGATCAACGCCGGCGGCATGATCAACGTCTTCGTCGAGGCGGAGGGATATGACCGGGAGCGGGCCATGCGCATGACCCGGTCGATTTACTACAGCCTCAGGAAGGTCTTCGAGATCTCCAGAACCGAGCAGATCTCGACGTCGGAGGCCGCCGACCGTCTGGCCCAGGATCGGATTCAGATGGTTCGCCAGCTGAAGGACCTGCACACGGGCCGGAGCCCGCACTACCTCAGACTGGACCGGACGTAGGAGACGAGTTGAGATTTGAGATTTACGATTTGAGATTTAGGATTCGGGGGCGGGAGAGTAATCGAGGCTTCCAGTCTGGTATGGCGGGCGGGCTTCCAGCCCGCCGAAAGACCCCGTTCCTCGCTCGATCAGATCCAGAAGGATCGGGGACCTCATAGTGCAGATCTGGGGGCTCGACGCGAGGGCCTGGTCGCTGGAAGTCCCGGGCAGAGCGCAGGGGTCATGTGCAGGCCGCAACGCTAAACATCCCTCCCCCAAATCGTAAATCTCAAATCGTAAATCTCAAATCTCAGCCGATTATTCCAGGTGGACCCGGATTCCGAAAATCGCCAGGTGTGCCCGATAGTCCTGCGGGTACAGCGTCACCTTCTCGTTGTAGTCGTAGTAGTTCCACTGCCCGTAGACCGAAAATCGCTCGCCCACCGGCACTTCCAGCCGCGCCACGGGCTGGTGGAAGTTGACCGGGAAGGTTCCCGAATTCCCCCAAACCGAGTATCCCAGACTCAAAGTAGAGTGCCGGATCAGCCCCAGGTCGATGAAGACGTTGCCGTAGTTGGAGAGCTCTCGGAACTCGGAGAGAGCGATGCTGAAGTTCTGGGGGATCCGGTACGGAATGGTCGTCTTGAAATCGCTCCGATCCCACTGCCCGGAAAACCCGAACCAGTCCATCGGCCGGTAGTTGAACTGCAGACTGTAGGTCCGGTTCTCCGAATTGAAATCGACGAAGTCGTCCTGATTGTCGAACAGGTTCACGATTCCGGTGAACTCGAGTTTCTCGCTCGGCGAGATCCGGCCCTGGATGCGCAGTTTGTCGTAATCGGTCACATCGGTCCGGAAGATGGGCCGGTCCGCCCAGCCGTGCTCGTAGTCGACCGCCACCCGATTCCGTCCCGAAGCCCGGTAGGACCCACCGACGATCACGACGTTGCGTTTCAGCTCGAAGTTGCCCCGATTGTAGAAGGGAGGCGGCTCGACGGGTCCTTCCACATTGATGAGGTTGAAATCGTACTGGCGGCGCTCGTAGCGGTGGCCCACTCGAACCATCAGGCGGGGCATGACGAAGAACTGCGCCTCCACCTGCTGCCGATCGTAACCCTGCCCGAGAATGCTTTCGATCAGGCTCTCGAGCGCATACTGGGCCTGGTCCGGCTCAAAGCCCAGGAAATCGACGTTGGAGTACAGGCTCGAAGTCAGTCCGGAGCCGGAGATGTGCGAGCGTCGGGCGCGGTAGTGTTCGATAAAGGTCAGACGGGGCAGAGCCTGCCACTCGGCCGACACGTCCACCATCAGGTTGGGCGTCTTGAACCGACCCGACGAGTCCGATTCGAGGCCCGTGTAGAAGGCCCGCAGCGACGGATAGGAGAAGAAGTTCCCCACCATGTCCTGGTAGTAGTTGGTGCGAAAATCGGCCTGGGAGTACGCTGCGCGCGCCTTGAACCGCAAGGTCGGCAACGGATCAAAGGTCAGACGAAGGACCGAATAGGGGATGATCCTCGACTTGACATCCTGCGTGGCGTGATAGCTGTCCAGATAGATCTGTTCCCCCACCAGCGGATTCGGGGAGTTGCCTGGCTGGAAGCTGGATGCGTCGAAGGGGGAGCGGTCCCGGTACCATCGTCCTCCCTGCTCGACCAGCAAGGAGATGCGTTCGCGTTTCAGGAGCAGACCGAGCCGCAGGTCATCGGAAGAGAACCGGAGCCGCTCATGAACCAGGAACTCGTCGCCGTCGGCCGCCAAACTCGTATGCACATCCCCGGAACGGGTCGTGCGCTGGTAGGCGATCTGTGGCGAAAGACTCTTGCCCGGCAGGAGGCTCAACTCGAAACCCACGTTCCTGAGGGACGTGTCCTGGCGGTGCTGTGACACCAGGTCTCCGCTTCCGAACAGCGGGTTCGCAAAGCTGGGGATCGAGCTGAAGTAGTCCGCATCGAGGAAATTGAAGGTGAACTCGTATTTTCCGTTCTTGGCGATCCTCAGCTGACCGGTCTTGTAAGGTTCGTCGCCCAGATCCCCCAACCTCAGCTCGAACCGGTCGAGGTACGGGTTCGTCCCGGGCGCCGGGGCGTAGAACAGATCGCCGGAAAACAGCGTCGGTCCCTCCCGAAGATTGATCTGACTTCGGTACAGATCTTCACTCCCGCGGAAGAGTACCTTCCACCGGTATCCGAAATCGAGGTCCAGGCGCAGCTCGTCCTTGGACTGCGCGTCCTGGGCGCGGGCCTGCAGTCCCAGCGAGACGAGCACCAGCAAGGTGGTCAAACTGTGACGGGAAAAGACTCTCCTTAGCATGGTGACCTCTATCTCAGGAAAAGGGGATTCACGTTGGATCCGTGGATCTCCCTGTGGCAGATGGTGCAGTTCCGATATCGGGGACTCCGGATGTCGTGGAAGGCCGGAGGCTGGCTGCTCGCCACGCCCGGCGTGCGCGTGTGGCACTCCAGGCAGAGCTGGTAGACCTGCGATCGGACGAGCATCTTCGAGTTGAAGCTTCCCATCGGTTCGATGACAGGTCATGCAGCCCCCTTCCTCCACCGCAGGATGCGGAAAGACAAAGGGTCCCTTCTTGTCGGCGTGACAGGACGTGCACCCATACTGGGCGAAAGTATCCAGACGGTGGTACGCCTGCGAGGGCTCGGCATGCGGATCGTGGCAGTCGATGCATTTCATGCCCCCTTCGAGCACAGGGTGGTGAAAAGGCTTGCGGAATGTCGCCTCGGTGGCCTTGTGGCAGGAAATGCACAACTCGTTGGCCGGCTGTTTGAGCAGCTTGAAGACCGACTTTTCCGAATGCACCTGATGGCAGTCCAGACAGCTCACCTGGTTCGCACCGTGCTGGCTCTGCATGAAGTCCGCCAGATGCCCGGCCCCGGTTGCATGGCACGTCAGACAGGTCTGCGGCCAGTCCGAAGCGGTGGGGGTACGAATCAGCGCCGTGTCCCCGCCGGAATCGACATGGGCGCTCCCCGGCCCGTGGCAGGACTCACATTCGACACTCGCATGCGGGCTGGTCAAGAAGCCGTTGCTGACTTCATGACACATGAGGCAGGTATCCCGCCCCACCCGCTCCCGCGGCTCATCCTGGCCCCAGACGGTGGTCAAGGCCGCCAGGAGGCCTAGATTTATCAGCAAAAGAGAACGCATTGCCTGTCCGTCTCCTAGTGTAAAAAGGCCAGAGAGGGACCCCTCGTCCCCCCCTGGCCTTACAAGTACTGACGTCTCTCTGCCAGTGCCCCCGCCCTAGTGGGCGTGGACCTTGGCAACCGCGAACTCACGCGCGGCGGCGTGACAGGCCCCGCAGCCTTCACCGAAAGGTGAGATGTTGGTGAAGGCGTGCGCCGCTGCATCCACGGTGTCGTGGCAACCCAGACAGGCCGCGGAGTTTGGCGGAATCGGGCTGAAGAACTCGCGTTCGTCCACCACCGAGACGATGCCCTCGGATGGGACATTGTAGGTCCCGTCCACGTGGCACTTCTCGCAAGTGCGAGGATCACTCGGATAGAGGACTTCATTGAAGTTGTTCACCGATCCGTTGAAGCCGTAGATCGTGAAGTCACGGGTCAACTCTTCGCCCATGTGGATCCGGTGGACCATGAACCGCAGGTCGATGGTCTGCGGCGGCATCGCATCGGCCGGCCGTTGGACTGCGTCGGTGGCCTCGGGCCGATGGCACATCTGACAGTAATCCGTCGGATCGTGGCGGATGCCTCCGTGCAGCGCCAGGTCACGGTGACAGGAATCGCACTTGGCGTTGTCGACGATCACCCTGCGCGGCACCGGCTCGGGATCGGTCACGGCAAAGTAGAGCACCGGGTTGTGAGCCGTCTCACGCTGACTGAACTCGTCTACCGTGCCCGGGTTCAGGGTGACGTTGCGATAGGCCTCGGCGCCCAGGGCATAGCTGCCCTCGGCGTCTTCCGGCAGCGGCGTCTGGAAGGTGTAGGTGTACTCCCCGGCCGCCATCGTGCTGACGCCGGAACTGATCGCTCCGACCGGCACGGCTCCCGACGGGCGGATTCGCTGACCGTCGAGGTGTAGTCCGTGGTCGGCCCGGCCATGATCAGGTTGAAGAAGGCGAGGCTGGCCGGATCGATGGGATCGCCGGCATTGTTCTTCAGGCTGAACAGCACCGTGGGCGTCTGCCCGGGGCCGGAGTTCGAGACGTCGAGCAGTTCGATGTTGATGCCCTTCAGCTGCGCCGATTCCGACGGAACCGTATGGGCCCCCTTGATCGAAGCGTCGAACTCGAATTCGCCCTGCGGGAAATGGCAGTTGGCGCAGAACTGATCCGTAGTGTAGGGACCACCCGCATGATTCTCGCCGGTGGCGAAATTCACGTTGTCGTGGCAGGAACCGCAGGCCGCCCGCGTGGGATACAGGAACCAGGCATCCGCCTGTGCCGCGCTGGCCACGTGGCAGGTGACACAGTTGCGAATATCCTGCGGAAAGGCGACTTCGGAAAAGTCGGCGACCGACTGGTTGTGGCCGATGATCTCGTACGGGATCGCCAGCCTGGACGCTGGGCAGATTCTCGCCGTCGTGGATCTTGTGGATCATCACCCGCATGTCGACGCTGTTCCCGGTGTCCGGATCGATGACGCCGTCGTAGTGGCACATGATGCAGAGCTCGACCTTGTGGCGCCGGCCGTGGGCCACGAGGAAGTCGTGGCACTGGGCGCAGGCCGCGTCGGTCGTCAACTGGCGGATCTGGGTCACGGGCGCGCCACTCGGCACGAAGGTGACCACGCCGTCCGAGACCGGCGAGGGCAGATCGAACTCCGAAAGATCCCGCTGCGAGTAGAAACCGATCGAGTGGGTGGCGTCGCGATCGTAGTCCGCCGGCAGCTTCTGGCCGAAGGTGTAGCGGTAGGTGCCGATCTCGATCTCTTCGATCGTCCCCGAATCGGAAGTCGGCTGGATGGCCGTCACATTCGTGATCGGGCTGGTCACCGAATGGGTCGCGTAGTCGATGTACTGGGTCCCATCCTCCGGAATATAGGCGATGAGGAAGCTGATCCGAATCGATCCCGGCGTGTACACGCCGTTGAGATCCAGGGGCAGCCCACCGGCGTCCTTGGCGGTAAACATTACCGTCACGGTCCGGTCCGCTGCAATGTTGTAGTCCGTGATTTCGACGTTGAAGCCAGGCCGGATGAACGCAACCTGCTCGTCCGTAAGATAGTACTCCTTATCGAACGGCGTGAAGACACGGTCTTTGTAGACCGCAGCGGTGAGTCCGGCAGTGGCGACCAGAAAGACAACAACCAGCGCCACTTTCTTGAACAAGGCACTCGAGCCACTCATAAAGTTACCCCCTCCTTAACACGTTCGGAGAAATTCGAGTCCCTCCTCCCAGGGAGACTCCGTCCAGTTGAACCATCACAGACCGCAATTTCTGCTGAGAATACCTACACAACCCTAAGTTCAGAGGTCCTCGAGCGTGTCTGGGTGGTGAAAATTTCAACCATCTGACGCCCCCAGCATAGTCTGAACGCCCACAGTCCGCAAGCGATTTTTTCCGTTTTTAGCGAGTTCGTTTTCCCAGCGAGTTCACATTCGTAACAATTGCAGAATCGCTCTTTCCGCTACAATGAACGGGTGTCGAAGCAAGCTCGAATTGGTGTTGTCGGAGGTGGAATCTCCGGGCTCAGTACGGCGTTCTATTTGGAGAAGTTACTCTCGGAGCGGGGCGTGGATGCCGAGGTCACCCTGCTCGAGAAGACCCGCGAGCTGGGAGGGGTGATTCGTTCGCTTCACGCCGACGGCTGTCTTCTCGAAACCGGCCCGGAGGGTTGGGCATCGTACAAGCCCGCCGCGAAGAGGCTGATCGAGGCGATGGGCCTTCAGGACCAGATGATTGGGTCGAACGATGCCCATCGCAAGACTCTGATCGTACGTGGCGGAGAGCTGACCTCGCTTCCGGACGGAATGATGTTCCTCGCTCCCGTCGATGCCCTGGCGTTCTGGCGGTCGGCCCCGCTCAGCCTGCTCGGGAAACTCCGGGCCTCTCTGGAGCCGCTTGTTCCGCGCAGCCGGGGTGACCTGAGCGTCCGGCAGTTCTTCGAGCGCCGGATGGGACGGGAATTCACGGAGAATCTCGTCGAACCCCTGACTTCGGCCATCTATGGATCGGATTTCGAAAAGCTCAGCGCGCCCAGCAACCTCCCGGAGCTCTACCGTGCGGAACAGCGGGCGGGAAGCCTCTGGAGGGGTCTTCGGAGGTTTGCGAAGCTCACCACCAAAGTCTCCGTCCTGGCAACCATGAAGGGCGGCATGGCTCAGCTCACGGACACACTTCAGCAGCGATTGACAAGGACTCGCGTCCTGACAGGGGTCAGCGGGTTGCGGCTGCGCACCGTCGGGTACGATCATGTCCTGAGCGCCAACGGATTCGAAGAAGGGTTCGACGCCCTGGTCTTTTGCACCCCGGCCGATGCGACGGCGGAGATCCTGGAGCAGGAGATTCCCGAGGTCGCCCCACTGTTGCGCAGCGTGCCCTACGCATCCAGCACCCTGGTCTATCTGGCCTATCCCAGGGAGGAGTTCGACCACCCTCTGGACGGGTTCGGTTTCATCGTTCCGCGCCGGGAGAACCGTGCCATCGACGCCTGCACCTGGGTCAGCACGAAATTCGACTATCGCTGTCCTCCGGACCGGGTTCTGTTGCGCTGTGCCGTCCATGAACGGGCCGGCCGACCGCTGCCGGATGACGAGTCGCTGCTCGAGCAGGTGGATCGAGAGCTCCGTGCGATCATGGGAGTCACCTGTCGGCCGACCATGATCCGGATCTTCCGGGTGCCGGGCGGCATCCCGCAGCTCCTCGTCGGCCATGGCGAACGCATCGCCCGGGCCCAGGAGATCCTGGCCGGACGCCGCAATCTGTTGCTGGCCGGGTCCTTCACCCGGGGCGTGGGGGTTCCGGACTGCATCGGTACCGCCCAGGAAGCCGCAGCGGCGGTAGTGAACAAGCTGACGAGCGCCGACTAGCGGCTCACGATTCGGGTTTCGGGTTTCGACCAGGATTCTCTCCCCGCGTGCGCGGCGTTTGCAGTGGGACGACCCTATCGTCAAGCAGGGCGTCGGCGGGGTTCGTACGCACAGAAGGGTTCTTCGGCGAGGTAGTCTCCGGTCATGGCGTAGGCCCGAGCTCGCGATCCCCCGCACAAGTCCCGCACTCCGCAGATGCCGCACTTGCCCTTGATTCGCCACACGTCCCTGAGTTCGAGAAAGACGGGATGGGTGCGATAGATCTCGCGCAGCGAGGTCTCCCGGATGTTCCCGCACGGCAGCGGAAGAAACCCGCTGGGGAAGACGTCTCCGCAGTAGCTCACGAACAAATGTCCGTTACCGGCGTTGACACCCTTCGGGGCCAGACCGATGCTGCCACCCGGACCGAAGTCGCGGCGCATGTGCCAGGGAAGTTCACCCTGCTCGCGGCGACTCTCCCCGGCCGGCGGACCCCCAGGTCGGGCGCCGCCCTGCTTCTGATGCTGCTGCATGAGGAAGCGTCGGTAATGAGGGGCCTCGGTGATCTTGACGATGAAGCCAACACCGTGCGCGTAACGGGCCAGTTTTTCGAACAACTGCTCGAACTGGTCCGCATTCAACTGACCGAGATCCTTGCCCCGTCCCATGGGAACAAGGAAGAAGACCTCCCAGAATACGGCACCCACCTCGCGGACCAGCGCCGCCATGGCGTCGAAGTGGTCGAGGTTGTAGCTGCTGAAGGTCGAGTTGATCTGAAGCGGCAGCCCCACCTCTCTGGCGTAAGACGTTCCCTGAATCGTCCGGTCGAAAGCTCCCGGGACGCCGCGGAACGTGTCGTGTACCTGGGCGGACGGGCCGTCCAGACTCAGGGCCATCTGCGCCAGACCCGCCTCCTTGAGGTTCTGGACGAGCGTCCGGGTCAACAACGGTGTCGCTGCGGGAATCGTGGCCATACGCATCCCGAGTCCGGCCCCGTGGGAGACGAGTTCGCACAGATCCGGCCGCTTGGCCGGATCCCCCCCGGAGAGCACGCAGATAGGCGTTCCCATACGGGACAACTCATCCAGCACCTGAAACCCTTCGCGGGTGGACAGTTCCCCCGGCAGAGCCTCGGGAATTGCCTCCGCTCGACAGTGGCGGCAGGCAAGATCGCACGCGCGCGTGGTTTCCCAAATCGCAACAAAAGGTGTCTGACTGAAATCGACCGCCGCCAGCGACGGCATGGCTCCGTGATTCATGATTCGCCTTGAATTCTAGCACCGCCGCCCTCCTCGGCGCGGGGGCCGTTTGGCTGAGAGCCTCGACGGTATATAATGAAATCGTATTGATTTGCCTGCCAACCGACTGCCGTTGAAATTTCTTGTTGAGTTTTTTTTCATTTTCTTGTAAATAAATGGGGGATGTTATAAACTCTGGAAACCGGCCAGTTAATGATGAGGAAACGTTCTATGAGTGTAGGGAAGCGGATTTTACGGCTCCGTCTGGACGCCAACAAAACACAGCGCGAAATCTCCGAGGAGACCGGTCTGGCCGTCTCTTATCTGTCGAGGCTGGAGAATGGACGCATCACGCCAACCATTCCAACCTTGACCAAGATTTCCAAGGCCCTGGGAGTGAATGTCACCGCCTTTTTCGGGCAGGAACCGGCCCTCGAGTCGGGGGATCGTTGCCCGGTGAGCACCTCCGGGCGGTGCGTGCTCGACCAGCTGCTCGTTGGCAGAGGGCGCAAGCCGGACACGAAGTGGGAGGGCTACACACCTCAGCAATTGGAGTTGCTCCGTCTCTGTGATTACCTGATTCACTCAGGCGACAAGGAGATCATGAGCTCTCTTTCGACGATGCTCGAGGCGCTCTTGTCTTTCTCCGGATCCAAGGAACGCATCGAAAAACGTCACAGCCTGCGCAGCCGACGCGGCCCCCGGAGGCGTCCGGAAGTCGAAGCCGAAGCGGCCAGCTGACAGCAGGGTGCGCCCATGGCAACGGATGCCCTCATCTATATCCACGTGATTGGAATTGCCGGCGTGTTTGCATTCGGCTACTACATGGGTTCCCGAAAACGCCCGTAAAACGCCCGCGTCGACTTTGTGCAGCCAGTCGGCTCGCGACGGCGACGACATGCTGAAGGTTGGGTCAATAAGCCCAACCTTCGCCGTTTGACCCAACCTCGTCGACCGCCGACAGGCCGGTTTTGGTGCTAGACACCCATTCTCCGCCTGCGATTCGGATCGACTGGCCGGCCGCCTCTCGGAGGGTTCATCCCCCCGCCCCAAACGGAGTCCCTCTCTTCCCTCGTCGGTTCATCCCGACTCAATTCCTGAGAGTACAGCCACATATGCGAACACCGGGAGGTTCGCAGGCCACGTCCCGCTGACATGGACCGGCCGCCCGGCCCGGACAGGGCCCTGCCTCCTGAACCCTCCTCGATCAAAAACGGGCGGTTCCCCCGGAATCGGCACGCAACGTGCTTTAGACCCGGGCAACGGATCCCTGTGGATTCCATTCGTTAGCGAAAATTCAAGAGGTCAAGGAACCGATTCCGATGTTGACGGGTTTGATCAAGGAGCGCTTCTACAAGCATCACGGGGAATTGCTGGCCTACATGGATGCCATCGAGGAGGTCGTGCGGGACATTGCCGAATCACCAGAGCCCGCCGGCTGCTTTTTGCATCACCGCGCACGGCTGGATCAGCTCTTCCAGTTCCTCCACCGATGGGAGGCACAGCATGAGCAGGAAGAAGAGAAGATCCTCCTTCCTCTCCTGCAGAGCCGTCTGGAGAGCGACGAAGACCCGGCCGCTCTGGAATCCCTGAAACGGATCAGCCGGGAACATGTTGAAGGACAACAGCTGATCCGCGAACTCAGTCAACGCCTGGCCGACCTCGAAGCGGGTCGCCTGAGCGAGCCTGCGGATTTCTACCGCTTCTCCACGGACCTGAATGCCCTCGTCTGGCATTTCCGACGCCACGTCTGGTCTGAGAACGAACTCATCCTGCCGACTGCTGAGAGACTTTTGCCGGATTCGGCGGACTGTCTCTGGACGCACAAGAACGACACTTCCCGAACGAGTAAATCAACGGATGAATGATCAGTCAGGAGCCTTTCGAAAGGCTCTCCTTTTCGCCGCGGTCCTGGTGGCTACCATCGCTGCGCACGGTCCGACCCTGCGGGCCCAGGACGACGAGGAGTGCCTGATGTGCCATGGAGAGAGGGACTTTGTCACGGAACGTGACGGCCGCGAGATCTCTCTCTACGTCAACGGCAACCGCTTCGCGGAATCGGTTCACGCTGAGATCGGGTGCGTTTCGTGCCATGCCGATGCCGATCCCGATCATTCGGCCAGTGAAGAACGCCTGGCACCGGTGGACTGCAGCACCTGCCACACCGATGAGGTCGACCAGTTCAAGCGGAGCCTGCACGGCCAGGCACTGGCAGGCGGCACCTATCTGGCTCCGCAGTGCGTTACCTGTCACGGCAAGCACGACATTCTGTCCTCCAGTAATCCCAAGGCGAAGACGTACGTCCGCAACATCCCGAACCTGTGCGGCAGCTGCCACAAGGAGGGTACCCGGGTCTCCCAGCTGCAAACGGTGACGGGGCGTCAGGCTCTGTCCCAGTACTCGCAGTCGATTCACGGGGACGGGTTGTTCAAGCGCGGATTGATCGTGACGGCAGTGTGCACCAGCTGCCATTCGTCCCATCTGATTCTTCCCCACAGCGACCCGCAGTCCACGATCAACCGGAACAACATCGCGAAGACCTGCATGCAGTGTCATGCCCAAATCGAAGAGGTCCACCTGCGGGTGATCCGGGGAGAGCTGTGGGAGAAACGGCCTCACGAAATCCCGAGCTGCATCGAATGCCATCAGCCTCACAAGGTCCGCCGGGTCTTCTACGAAGAGAGCTACCCGGACAGCCTGTGCATGTCCTGCCATTCCAACCGGGATCTCGAGAAGACGGTCAACGGCAAGACCGTGTCCCTGTTCGTTGATGAACAGAGCGTGCGGCACTCGGTGCACGGAACGAGCACCTGCATCCGCTGCCATACGAACATCAGCCCCAGCCGCGAGCCCGTCTGCAAGGACAGCGGACCCGTCGATTGCTCCATCTGCCACGCCGAACCGGTCCAGGAGTACTCGAACAGCGTCCACGGCAAACTGCGCGCAGAGGGCGACACGGACGCCCCGACCTGCGCCGATTGCCACGAACATCACAACGAGCGGTCTCACGAGGATCTCGACTCGCCGACCTTCTCCAAGAACGTTCCCGATCTGTGCGGAACCTGCCATCAGGAAGGGGGCAAGGCGGCCCGTCGATACAACGGCACCCAGCACCAGATCATCCGCAACTACCGGATGAGCATTCACGGGAAGGGCCTGCTGGCCAGCGGCCTGCTGGTGACGGCCACCTGCGTCGACTGTCATACGACCCACGGTGAGCTCCCGGCCTCCGACCCCGCATCCTCCGTCAATCCGGACCATGTCGCGGAGACCTGCAGTCACTGCCATCTGGGCATCTACGAGCAGTTCAAGCAGAGCATCCACAGCAAGACGGTCAACAACACCAGCAAAGAACTGCCCGTCTGCAGCGACTGCCACCAGTCGCACACGATCGAGCGAGTGGATCTGAGCGACTTCCGTCAGGGCATCCTCAACCAGTGCGGCCGCTGTCACGAGGACGTGCTGGCGACCTACTTCGACACCTTCCACGGGAAGGTTTCAAAGCTCGGCGCCGCCAACACGGCCAAGTGCTACGACTGTCACGGTTCGCACGACATCCTGCCCCCCTCGGATCCGCGATCGAGGTTGAGTCACGAGAACGTGGTCGAGACCTGTCGCTCCTGTCATCCGAATTCGAACCGCAAATTCGTCGGATACCTGACGCACGCGACCCATCACGATCGCGACAAGTATCCCTATCTCTATTACACGTTCTGGTTCATGACGACTCTGCTGGTCGGTGTGTTCGCCTTCTCGGGCGTCCACACGGCGTTGTGGCTTCCGCGCGCCCTCCGCGAGAAGCGGCTCCAATCTGCCGCCGAGGCTGTCGCGGTTCCGCACCAGGGGCGTTTCTACCAGCGATTCGACGCATTCTCGAGAATCCTGCACGTCATGGTAGTCGTCAGCTTCCTGACTCTGGCGGTGACCGGGATGACCATCAAATTCGCCGACGTCCCGGTTTTCCAGTTCGTCTCCAGGCTGATGGGAGGTCCCGGCGTCAGCGGTATCCTCCACCGGATCGCTGCGATCCTGACCTTCTCTTACTTCTTCCTCCACGTCGGCCAACTCATCCGCAAGAAGCGCCGTCAGAAGCAGTCACTGCGCAAGATGTTGACCAGCGAGAACACCATGATGTTCCGGCCGGATGACCTGCGGGAGGCTTTCGCGACCTTCAAATGGTTCATGGGACTCGGCCCGCGGCCAAGATATGGGCGCTGGACCTACTGGGAGAAGTTCGACTATTTCGCGGTCTTCTGGGGTGTGGCCATTATCGGAGCCAGCGGCTTGCTGCTCTGGTTCTCGGAGTTCTTCACCCGGCTGGGCGTCCCCGGATGGCTGGTCAATGTGGCGACCATCATTCACAGTGACGAAGCCTTGTTGGCGACGGGATTCATTTTCACGATCCACTTCTTCAACACGCACTTCCGACCTGACAAGTTCCCCATGGATCCGGTGATCTTCACGGGCAGCGTCTCACTGGACGAGCTCAAGTACGACCGTCCGCGGGAGTACGCCGAGATGATTCAGAGCCGGGAGATCGGCGAACGCATCGTCGCCCCGCCGCCTCGGTGGTTGCGCCTGGCGGCCAGGATCTTCGGCTTCACCGCCCTGACGATCGGGCTGATCACCGTCGTGCTGATCATCTACGCCATGCTGTTCGCGTACCAGTAGTCCGGACTGCGTCGGGCGGGGATGGCCGGGTCATTTGGATCGCGGCGCCGGGCTGGGATGCCCGGCGAACGATCCAGGCAGGGATGCCCGGATTACTCTCCGGCGCGGATCACTTCGCATAGAGGTCGATGATCCGCTCGAGGGCGCGGCGGCAAACGGGACAGAACTCCTTGGGATTGCGCGTGAACATGATGCAGTCCACCGAGGGTCTGTAGAGACCGTGGGCCTGGTAGCCCGCCCCTTCGAAGGCCCCGACGCGGCCATAGTACGGTTCGCGACGGAGCAGGGGACCGGTGGCCTCCGCGACTTCCTCGAACAATCGCTCCATCTCGGCATCCGAGGCGTGCTTTTCGATGTATTCGGCGCGTCGGCGATCATAGGAGGCGGAGACCCGATCATAGGCAACCTGATCCCAGGGTGTCGGGATCGGTGTTCCCGGCTCGACGAGATCGGCCCATTTCAGTTGGGCGGGATTCAGCAACGCCGTGATGTTCGGTTCCCACGGTTCGACGCCCACCGGCGTGAAGTCCTCGTAGGAAACCTGGGACGAGTAGTACTCGTCGGCCAACCCGCCGATCGAGTGGCCCAATTCGTGAACGAACACGTAAGCCGCCGTCGTGGTGTCCGCCGAACAGGTCGCCCAGAGATTGAAGATCCCTCCGCCCCCGTACTTTCGATCGTTGAAGATCATCACCAGAAAATCGTAGGGGGCCTGGGCCGCCACATCGCGGAGCCGGCGATTGCGATAGGTCAGCACGTAGCGGTCGGTGTCGAGAGCGTTGAAGGAGAGCCCCAGGGCGGAATCCCGCCAGATACCTCGCCGCGGATCGCTGATGCCCGACTCGGAAGAGGGCAGGTCGATGGCCCAGACGTTGAAGTCGGACCGGCGAGAGCGAAAGGGCTCGGTCTCGAACAGAACGCCGACCAACCGTTCGGCGTCCATGTGGAATTTGGGGATCTCGGACAGGGCGTAACCGTCACCCAGAACGAGCAGGTCCAGCTTCCTCGAAGGATCTCCGTTGTTGAGCAGGGACCACACCCGACCTTGCGGGCGGAGCGCGGAGCGGTCGACGAAACGGCCCGTTGGATCGAGGGAGAAATCGGCCAGTCGGGCGAAGTGGCCGTCCTCCCTCCGCTTGCTGAACAGCAAGCGAACCGGGCGCTTCGGCTCAGGAAAACGCTGGGACTCCTGAAAGGTCCGCCAGTTCCCTTCCCGGGCCTCGCCCGTGGTCTCCCACTCCCCGTAGATACTGGCGAAGCCCCGGGAATAGACCGTCTTTCCGCTCGCCGCATCCACGACCTCGAAGTAATACTTGCCCAGGTTCGTCTCGTCCAGCAACTGCGTGCGACTCCCCGGCCAGGGGCCCTCGAGCCGAACCGCATCTTCGCTGAGCCTCTCCTCGGAGGCGGTGCCGGAGTGATAGTAGTCGAAGCGAAGCGTCCGCCCGGTGAAGAACTCGTCGAAGGAAACCGAGGAGAGGAAACTCCCTCCGCTCCCGGCCACTGAGACATTGACGAAGAGACCCGGAATCAGCATGACAACCAGCCAGACAATGCGTTTTTCGATCATGGGAGAGTCGAGATTACACCAATTGGCGGCGGAGAGAGTCGGACTCGGGACCAGAAGGCGAGGGGCGAAGGGCCAGGTGCGAAGGGCGAAGGGCGAGCGTCAGAGGGGCTGGCAATCCGGGCAGAAGTAGATGCTGCCACCCATGTAGGCCGCTTTCCGAATCTGAGTTCCACACGCAGGACAGGGTTTGCCGACGTGGTTTCGACTCATGATCGTGACGTACCTGCCAGGGTTCCCGAACAGGTCGGTCTCGGTGTCGCGTCCCCCGTTTTCCGCCATGTCTCGGAGCGTCTCTTTGATGGAACGGAACAGCCGTTCACGATCGCTGTCCCCGAGCGTGCCGACCTTCTTCCTGGGATGGATTCGCGCCCGGTAGAGAATGTCCTGGAGAACGCCGTTTCCGAGGCCCGGGATCCGCTGCTCAGTAGCGAGCAGGCCTTTCGCGCTGAGCTTCTTGGCTCCAGATGCCGAAGTCAGCGCCTCGAAGTAGGCGGCGTCGAATCGTTCATCGAGCGGCGACAGTTTCTGCTGGGAGACCAGGTAGTACGGGTTGTCGTTTTCGCCCTCCCGAAACGCGCCCATGCCGCCGTACATTTGGACCGATACGACGAGCGTGCCGTCGTCGGAGAAGAGCACTTCGAACTGACGCTTCTGTGGAACGGCTGCTTTGGGCTCGAGGTAGCGCAGTCGCGTCCCCTCCGAGAACAGCAGCCTGACGTCGTCGACCACCGCCTCCACCATACCCCCCACGGCTCGCGCCTCGCGAAAGGTCTTCCCCACGGTGATCTCCGAGTAAAACTCGGGCTTGCCGTAATAACAGGCAAACTTGTGCGGTGAGATGTTCGCGGCAATCCGTGTGATCTGCCTGCCGGCGAAACACTCGGTCAATTGACGGGAAAGCGTCACCGCCTCGGGTATTTCGATCATCCCCCACCCCCTGGGTCGTATTGTAGACCTGACCATTGGAGGAGACCATTGTTTCAGCAGCGGCACGATGTGAGGCGTGCTGCTGAGATCGCCACAGTTTGAAATCCCGACAGATGTGCCTGCATGCATTCATTTGTGTGCTATCATGCATTCATGACGAGGCAGCTTACCGTTCGCGGCGTCCCCGACGAAGTGGGACTTCGCTTGGATACGATCTCCAGGGCCAAAGGAAAAAGCGTCAACAGACTCGTGCTTGAGATCCTGGAAGCCGCGGTTTCCGTGGATGAGAGACGAGAGAGACTGAAGCGCTACGTCACTTGGACGGAACAAGACCTTCGGGAGTTCGAAGAGATCCTGGAAACCCAGAGGACGATCGATGACGAGCTCTGGAGTTGAACGGCCCCGGAAGCTAGTTCTTGACACGTCCGCCTTCTCACGACTGCGGGCGGGTCACGAGCGGGTCTTGGACCTGGTGGCCGCCGCCGACATTGTGTTCATGCCGGTAACGGTGATCGGAGAGCTTCACGCGGGGTTCGAACTCGGCCGCCGCGTACGGGAGAATCGCCTGGTCCTGGCCGATTTCCTGGATGAGCCAACCGTCGCCATCATCGAGACGAGTGTCGAGGTTGCCCGCCGCTACGGCCAACTCTTCGCGCAGCTCAAACGGGCCGGCACGCCGTTGCCGGTCAATGACATCTGGATTGCCGCTGCGACCATGGACTGCGCGGGTCATCTCCTGACTTTCGATGCTCACTTCAAGAAGGTCCCGGGCCTTTCGCTGACGCTATTGCCCACGACGTGAGTCAACGGCGATGCCCGTCACGCCCCGCACATTTCCGATTTCATTGTTAAATTCGTCCGTCGGGAGTCGTGAGAGCCCGGTCAATGATTGAGGAAGGCCTTCTCCAGCCGCTCGAAGGCCAAGTCCTTTTTCCCGAGGCCGGCATAGACTTTGGCAATTGAGTACGGACGCGAGTATTCCTTTGCGAATCTTCGCTGCATTTCCTCCACGATCTGAATTGCCTCCTGCCGCTTGCGGTCCGGTTCCCGCGTCGTGCCGAATGGTGTAAGCTGAAGTCCTGACTGAAGTAACGGAGCCTTTGCGCGAGAGCCGAGGACAAGGGGACGCCAATGAAAGTCGATGTAGTCATGCCCGAGATGGGCGAAAGTATTACGGAAGGGACCGTTGCGAAGTGGCTCAAGGAGCCGGGTGACAAGGTCGAGCGCGACGAAGCCATCCTGGAGATCACGACCGACAAGATCGACAGCGAAATCCCTTCCCCGGAAGACGGGGTTCTGGCCGAAATCCTGGCCGAAGAAGGCAAGACAGTCGCGGTCGGTGATGCCCTGGCGCGGATCGAGACCGAGGCGGCTGCGGCCGCCGAACCGAAAGCCAAGCCTTCCCCCGCGGCGCCCCCTGTCGAGGAGAAAGCGAAGCAGCAGCCTGAACCGGCGCCGGAGCCGGAACCTCCCGCCCCGGCAGCGGCCCCGCCCGAGAAGCCGGCCCCGGCGAAGGTCGATCGCCCCCTCTCGCCCGTCGCCCGCAGCCTGGTGCGAGAAGAGGGTCTGACCGAGGCGGAACTGGATGCCATTGAAGGTTCGGGGCGGGGCGGCCGGGTCACCAAAGACGACGTCGTCAAGTACCTCGAATCGCGCCCGGCGGGCGAAGAGCCTCCGCCCCCGGCCCCGGCGCGGCCCGGACCGACCCGCGAGGGCCCTGTCGAGGTGATCGAGATGACTCAGATGCGGAAGCTCATCGCCGAGCACATGGTCCGGAGTAAGAGGACCTCCGCACACACCTATACGGTCGCCGAAGTCGACATGACCCGAATCGTCCGCTTCCGCGATGCGGTCAAAGGCGCCTTCGAACGTGAAAACGGCTTCAAGCTGACCTTCACCCACTTCATCCTGCACGCCGCCGTTCGGGCGCTCAAAGCCTACCCGCTCATGAACAGTTCGGTGGACGGCGATCGAATCCTGCAGTGGGAGTACGTGAATCTCGGGGTCGCGGTCGCGCTCGAGTCCGGATTGATCGTGCCCGTCATCAAGCAGGCCGACGAGAAGAATCTGCTGGGACTGGCCCGCGCCGCCAATGATCTGGCCGTTCGAGCCCACAACAAGAAGCTGCTGCCGGACGATGTGCAGGGGGGCACGTTCACCGTGACCAACCCGGGCGTCTTCGGCAATATCTTCGGCTTCCCCATCATCAATCAGCCTCAGGTCGGGATTCTGGGGGTCGGTGCGATCAAGAAGCGTCCCGTCGTCGTCGACGACGCCATTGCGATCCGCTCTATCATGTACGTGTCGCTCAGCTACGACCATCGGGTGGTCGACGGGGCGCTGGCGGCGCGCTTTCTGCAGGAGATTCGCGGTATTCTGGAGAACTACGAGACCGACCGGGCGTTCTGACTCCGGGATTCGTCTCCCGGCCTCGGTGGCCGAGGCTGGGGCGGCGCCGTCCCGAAGATGCGGACCTCCTCCGGGATTTGATGGGACAACCGAAAATACTGTTACTGGACGACGACAAGAATCTCCTGCGGGTTCTCTCGTACCACGTCCGCGAGGCCGGCTTCGCGGTCACGCCTTTGAGCTCCCCCACCAAGGCGCTCGAGCGGCTCGGTGAGGAGTCGTTCGATCTCGTCATCACCGACCTCCGCATGCCGGAGATGGACGGTCTCGAGTTCCTGGGCCGGCTTCGTGTCCGGGATCAGAATCTTCCCGTCATCGTTCTGACTGCGTACGGGTCCATCGACAAGGCCGTCGAGGCCGTGCGGCAGGGCGCTTCCGACTTTCTCGCCAAGCCGGTCGAGAAAGCCGAGCTCGTGCATGCCATCGGGCGAGTCCTGCAGATGGCGGACTTGATCGAGCAGAACAAACGGCTGGCCCGCGCCGTCGAGGCGAAGTTCGAGTTCAAGGGAATCGTCGGTACGTCGAAACGGTTTCGGGAGGTGCTGGAAATGGCGGCCCAACTGGCGACCGTCGACACCACGGTCCTCATCCAGGGGGAGAGTGGAACGGGAAAGGAACTCCTGGCGCGGGCCATCCACTTCAACAGCGCCCGTCGCAACCGGCCTTTCGTGGTGGTCAACTGCGGCGCGATTCCCTCCGACCTCCTGGAGTCTGAACTGTTCGGTCACAGACGCGGTGCCTTCACCGGGGCCGTCGCAGACAAGAAGGGGAAGTTCGAGGTTGCGGACACTGGAAGCATCTTTCTCGATGAAATCGGTGAGCTGCCTACGAACATGCAGGTCAAGTTGCTGCGTGTCCTGCAGCAACGAGAGCTCGACGTCGTGGGCGACCCGCACACCCGCTCGGTGGACGTCCGGGTGCTGGCGGCAACCAACCGGGACCTGCAACGGATGATGGGCGAGGGGCTGTTTCGGGAGGACCTGTTCTATCGGCTATCGGTGGCTCCCCTGCATGTCCCGCCGCTCCGCCACCGGCGCGAGGACATTCCCCTTCTCCTGCACGAGATCCTCGATCGGGTGAACAGCCGCATGAGCCGGGATGTGCGCATCGAAGACGACGCCATCGAACGGATGCAGCGCTACGACTGGCCCGGAAACATCCGCGAACTGGAGAACCTGCTCGAGCGGCTGGTCGTCTTCAATCGCAGCGGCGTCATCGCCGCCGGAGACCTGCCCGAATCCGTACGCGCTCCCCGACACACGATCGGGAGGATCGGCTTCGAACTGCCCGAGGACGGCCTCCCGCTGGAAGATCTGGAACGGGAGATCCTGGCGGCCGCGCTGGAAAAGCACGGCTGGAACCAGTCGCAGACGGCCCGCTACCTCGCAATCACCCGCAACACTCTCATCTATCGGATGCAGAAATACAATCTCAGGGAGAACGATGGACCCGAAGCCGTGGCTTCAGATTCGGCGCAGCGGGAATGACACCTGGAAGATCACCCTGATCGTCGTTCTGACGCTGGTCATCTCCGCGTTCCACTTCATGACCGGCACCGAACACCGGTATCTTCACGAGATCTACCAGCGCACCTACTATATTCCGATCCTCCTGGCCGCGTTCTGGTACGGCCCGGTCATCGGGGTAGCGGCCGCCTTCGGCGTCAGCGCCATCTACTGGATTCACATCCGGCTCGACTGGATGCACGCTCCCGTCTACAGCTTCAACCAATACGCGGAGATCATCCTCTACCACGCGGTGGCGCTGATCATCGGCATCCTGGCCTTCCGCGAGCGCACCCAGCGCCGACGTCTGGAGGCGACTTCGAACGAACTCGCGGAGGCCTACCAGAAACTGCAAACCACCTTCGAACAGCTCCGCCGGGCGGACCGACTGGCGGCACTGGGACAGCTCAGCGCCGGCATCGCCCACGAGATTCGCAACCCGCTCGGTTCCATCAAGGGATCCATCGAGATCCTCGAATCCGAGATTCCCGACAGTCACCCCAAACACGAATTCATCGAGATCATCAAGGAGGAGACGGCGCGTCTGAACCGACTGGTGGGTGAATTCCTGGAGTTCGCCCGCCCGGCGCGACCGACTGTGGCAGCGGCTTCCCTCAACGATCTGATCGAGAGTGCCCGGTCACTGGTTGCCCAAAAGGCCGAACGGTCCGGGATCGTCGTCTCGACCGATCTGGACCCGTCCATTCCGCCGCTCGCCCTCGATTCGGACCAGATTCGGCAGGTTCTCCTCAACGTCCTGATCAATGCCGTGCAGGCGATGAGCGATGGCGGGCGCCTCTCGATCTGCAGCCGCTACCGAAAAGGGGCCGCCCGCGCGGTCATTGAGATCTCGGACACGGGTCCGGGCATGCCCCCCGAACAGATCGAGCACATCTTCGACCCCTTCTTCTCGACCAAGCCCGAAGGTACCGGCCTGGGGCTCTCGATTTCGCACCAGCTGGTGGAGAACCACGGCGGGAGGATCACCGCCCGCGCCAACTCCGGTCCCGGACTGACCTTGCGCATCGAACTTCCGGCGTAGGACAAGCATCCTTGCTTGTCCCGGCGCCTCGCTCCTGGCCAGCGGCAGTGCCGAAGGCGTCGCCGCAGCTGTGCCGGCCGGGGGAACCGCCTCAGTACCGCCAGGCTTTACCCCCGGGACAACCTTGGAAGGTCGTCCTACTTACTCTCCGCCCCCCGGACATCCAGGATGGTTGTCCTACGAGGCAGCAAGCGAGACGTGGCGACGGCTGCGCAGCAGATAGAGGCTCGACCAGAAGACGCACTCCGCCAGCGTGGCTCCCTCGGCATAGCCCTCGAGGAGGGTTCTCCACGCCAGCGGATTACCCAATACCCGAAGCCATCGGCGGGGATTGCGATAGAAGTATCGAGAGAATTTCCAGGAAAGAAACGTGTCCCGGAGCACCCGCCGGCGAAGGCCGGCGTAGAAATGCCGGGTCGCCGCTTCGCCCGCGACCTTGGCGGCTGCGCTCAGTCCGGCCAGACGGCCGCTCTCCAGTGCATAGTAGATGCCCTCCCCCGTAATCGCTTCGGCAAAGCCTCCGGCATCGCCGACCAGGTAAAGCGGGAACTGGGGGACGCGGATCGAATACCCGCCGATCGGATAGCGGTGCCCGCGGAGAGTCAGGCCCTCCCCGTCTCCGAAGCCCCGTTCCTCGAGGTAGCTTCGAAGGGCCTCGCGCAGACGGGGCGCCCGGTCGGCGACGGTGTAGACCCCGACCGACCAGTAGTCCCGTTTGGGAAAGACCCAGCCGTATCCCTGGTCCACGGCACCAAAATCAAAGCGAGGCTCCCCGGCCGGCTCGATTGAAGCGTCTCGCGGCACCTCCGCCTCGAGGGCCGTGGCCCGACCCCTGGGCCGGGAGATTCCGAAGATCCGGTTGACGATCCCGTAACTCCCGTCGGCGCCGATCAACTGCCGGCCACGCAGGGTTCTGCGCGGCGTTGCCAGTTCGAAGCACCCACGGTACTCGACGGAAAGGGCCGGCTCGCCCGGATAGAAGTGGAATCCCGAGCGGACCTGATTCCTGCCGACCAGCCAGTTGTCGAATTGAGGTCGATGAACGAATGACAGGATGGTTCTCTCATGGCGAAAGCCATATCCAGGCGACGTCCGCCACTCGAAGCGGAAGCGATCCGAACTCCCCTGCCGGCAGCTGTCCGGTGCATACCGGAGCGCGGCCAGGCTTTTCGGGGTCAGCCCTCCCGCACAGGGCTTGATTCGAGGAAAGTCGGAGGCGTCGACCTGGGCGACGGTCAGTCCCCGGTCCAGGCAGACGGCCGCCGCGTTCGATCCGCCCGGACCGGCCCCGACGATCAGCACATCGAAGATGCCCTCCGCCATGCTTCCATTTCACCACAGCCGCCCCGGGAATCTCAGGAATACTGCCAGCCGAGCAGGTTCCAGTAGCTGACCTGCCAGAGGAACGTGACCGCTGCCACCGTCACCAGCGAGAAGTGCAGGCGCGCCGCCCACTGCCAGTAGGCGCCCCGCCAGGCAAAGACGGCGACCACGAAAAGCACCACCGTGAGCGCGCCGCTGACGAGGGGAAGGACGAGTAGCGCTGAAAGACCGGGAGGCACGCCGGCCAGGATGGCCCCGGGGTCGCGAAAGATGTAGGCCAAACCGGCCAGGAAAACCAAATTGACCAGGCTCAAGGAGGAGGCCAGTCCGCGCGCCAGCGGGTGAGCGGGCTCGCGCCGTGCCAGCACGCGGTCGCTGGTCCGCTCCACGTACCTCCGCACGAAGGGGAACAGGAGCGTCGTCAGGAATACCAACACTTCCCCAGTCAGCAGCAGCAGCTGGAACCGCGGCTCCTGGTACCAGCTGAGCCGATCGTAGGCAAAGATGGGCGGATCCGCAAAGAACGCCCGCATCGACCCAGGACCGGAGTCGGCCTGGAAAAGCAGGGCTCCTCCTCCCTGGGACTCCCGGAAGTAATAGGGCTCGACCTCGATCCACTGCCGGGGCTCGCGTCCGGACAGCTGGGTCTCCAGCTTCCCCCCGCCCAGGCTCCTCACCGTCAGGTATCTCCCAGCTTCGGCGAACTTGTCCACCGTGGTTACCGGGCGCCGCGTGGAACGGTAAACGCCCGCCAGGCCGACCGCCCGCTGCGCCGCGCCCGCATCAGCGGCACTCGGGGACTGCAGATCTTCGGGAAACCAGTATCCGAACAGGGCGTCGACCAGTTCATCGCGAGCCTCGGATCCCTCTTCGCTGTTGAAGGAGACGAACAGGCCGAGCTGCTCGGACGGGACCAGGGACAGATCGCTGTGGAATGTCCGAAGATCGCCACGATGCCCAATGCTGAGACGACCGTTTCGTCGGGTCAAAACGAAGCCGTGGGCCATGCCCGGGATTCGCGGATCCGGCTGGTACGACACCGCCTGCATTCGGCGCTCCGTCGCCTCGGCCAGAATCCTCTCTCCTCCGTAAACCCCCAGATTCAGATGAGCCAGCATGAAGTGCGCCATATCGACGCCGCTGGCGCTCATCCCACCGGCCGGCAGCAGGGGCACGACCTCGAAGGGGCTCTCGGTGAGCGCCCCGTGGACGAAAACGTACCCGCGCGCGAGGTCGCCGGAGAACTCCGGGGGAACCGGCTGAGTCAGCACCGTTCGGGTCATCCCGAGCGGATCGAGGATTCGTGTTTGGATGAACTGGCTCCAGGGCATCCCGGAAACGTCCTGGACTACCAGTGCCGCGAGTGCCGCCCCATAGTTCGAATAGGCGGGCACCCGGCCGGGCGGCCGGACCCGGCTGGGCAACTCCTCCCGAAGAACCTGTTCGAAGGGCGGCACCGCTGAGACGTCGGTCGTGATGAGCCCGAGCACCCGATCTTCGAATCCCGCGGTGTGGGACATCAGGGTCCCCAGCGTGACCGGATCATCGTAAGTTGCCGGGACCGAGAGCTGGGTCAGATACTCGTTGACGTCCGTATTGAGCCGGACCTTCCCTTCCTGCTCCAACTGCATGACGGCCGTCCAGGTGAACAGTTTCGATATCGAAGCGATGCGAAACAGCGTGGAGCCGGCATCGACCGGGCGGCCGCTCGCCATGTCCGCAGATCCGTAGCCCTTGGCCAGCCGGATCGAGCCGTCCTTGACGATCACCACGACGGCTCCGGCCAGGTGGTGCGACCGGAACAGACCCGCCATGACGCCGTCGACGAAAGGCTCCAGACGAGTGGCGGCAAACGGGTCGTCGGGGGATTCGGCGACGGCTGTGCTTTCGGAGGAGGTATCGCCCGCAGCCTGAGCTGTCGGCGGTTGACCGAAGACTGGGCAGGTCATCAGGAGCGCGCCCAGCAGCGCCCATCGAAAGTGCATTCAACTCCCCCGGAAAGGCGATCCGGCCCGCAGGCCAGGATCCCCGGAATCGAGGTCGCCAATGAGCGTATGCTCATTTCCGACCCGGTCCTCCAGTATAGGGGGAGCGTATCTCCGGGTCCAGCAGGGAATTCAGCGCAGGTGCAATCGGCCGACCAAAATGGCGGAGAAGTTGCGGACTACTTCTCCGGCCAGTCGCTGAGCCCACCCAGGTTCGTCACCTGGGTGTACCCGGCCTGAAGCAGGAGCCTCTTTGCGCGGGCCGCTCGGCCCCCGCTCTGACAGTAGACGACGATTGGATGCAGCTTGTCGCCTCCGACCAGGGCCGCTACATCGCTGAGCCGATCCGAGAGCTGGTTGATCGGTATGTTCTTGGCCGTCGGCAGATGACCCTGCTGATATTCTTGCGGAGTCCGGACGTCGAGTACGAGGGCGTGTTCCTGCGTGACCAGCCGGTAGGCCAGATCGGGGTCCCGATCGGGAAGGCCCCCTTCGACGGTGTAGGCCGAGACCCCGCAGGCGGCGAGACCGACCGAGGCAAGCGTCAACAGAACCAGAACCCACCACTGGAATTCACGCCGGAGTGTCATGAATACCCATTCTAGCCGACGGCCCGGATTCCAGTTCAAGCCCGGGAGGGCGCCGGAGGCGGAGTGCTGCCCCCGAGACCCCACTTCTCCGCTTCGGAATTGAACTTCTTGAACTCTTTCGAGACCTCCTCGAGTCGTCTTCCCCAGGTCGGATCGGCCGTCTGCCCGGCGATTGCCGCATGAAAGTTGACGATCACCGAGGTCAGGGAGAAGGGATCCATGATGGCGAACTTCAACACCAGCGCGATACCTGCAAAGACCCCGGCCCAGACCTTGCCGGACAGCGTCGGAACCGCCCAGAACAGGATCAGTCCCGGCGCAGCCAGGATGGTGGTCAGACCGTAGCTGATGAGGGCCAGCACGAAGCCCGAACCCAGGATGGTCTTCCAGTTCTGAACGTAGAGAATCAGCCCGTCACGGGCCGCCGACCAGGGATTTCGTTCCGGCTGGAGCAGCGTGTAGCTCAGAATGGCCTCATCCACATAGCCGAGGCTGTAATCGAGGACGCGCTGCGAGAAGCCCCGCAGACTCCCCGCCCCGGGGATGAAGCCGAGCAGTCGGAAAACCGAACGATTGAAAGCCTTCAGAACGACCCGGACCAACTGGTCCACTCCGAACAGGATCGAGACACGCAAGAAGTACTTGAAGACCGTCTGAAGACCGAAGCTCAGCTGGTCGGTGTTGAGCGGCAGGTCGCCCTGAACGGCCAATTGAGTGATGACGGACACGTGGGCCGCCTTGATGAGATAGAGCACGTAGTTGCGGACCAGCTTGACACCACTTCCGAAAAGAACGGCCCCCAGTATCCAGGCCAGGAAGGGGGGACCTGGAAACGGCCAGTTCCTGAACAAGTGGAAGATCCCGACCCACCACAGGACGGAGCCTGCAACGACGATGAGAGAGACGACGAGTCGGACCAGCACGAAGGGATAGGTCCGAACGAAGATTCGCAGGGCCTTGTCGAAATGAAACTCCATGTTTGCCTCCCCGTCGAGCGTGCGCCCGACCTGCCCGTGCCAGCTAGTACGTCACAGCGCCGAAATTCGTTCAAATCCGTCGCAACGAGCCGGAATGACTTTTCCCGGACCGGTTCGAGTCGTGTACTGCCCCGACGGCCCGGACGAACCGGGGCAAGGTCTCTTCCACGGCACCGCGAAAGTGAAAGTGACATTGCGAGGTCAGCGGCGTCGCCTCCAGATTGAACTCGAACAGGCGGCCCCCCGCCGCCCGGACCCGCGGGGGAAGCCCCGCCACCGGGAACACACTCCCCGAAGTGCCGATGACGAGCAGAGCATCGCAGGACGAGACCAGCGACTCCACTTCGTCCCAGAGTCGCACCGCCTCACCGAAGAGAACAACGTTCGGTTTCAGGAAATGGCCGCAACCGGCACAGACGGGAGCCTGTCCCGACTCGAACTGATCGGGGCGGCTGGGTTCGAGGCTGCCGCAGGACAGACACTGCAGATGGCGAAACTCCCCGTGGATCTCGAAGACCTGACGGGTTCCCGCCTCGCGGTGAAAACCATCGATGTTTTGGGTCACGATGCCATCGAGCAGACCGGCCTCCTCGAGATGGGCCAAGGCCAGGTGAGCCGCGCCCGGGCGCTTGCCCCACAGCATTCGTCCCAGGGCCCGGTAGAACTGCCACGATTCCAACGGCCGGCTCAAGAATGCCTCGATCGTGGCATAGCGATCGGGATCGAAGCGCGACCAGAGTCCGTCCTCACTTCGAAAATCCGGGACGCCGCACGCCACCGAGATACCGGCTCCGGTGAGAGCGGCGCGCCGACGGGCTGCCAGGAATTCCCGGGCAGCCATCCCGTAGTCGGAACTGGCACCGCGCAGGGTCATCGAGGCTCAAGATAGCAGAGTCCCGGACCCTTGTGCGGGCGCCCTTCGGTCTTTCGATGAAACTATGGACATCATATCGACATATTATGGACAAACAGTGAGCAGACCTTTCCGGTTTGCGGGAATTTCAATCGAAATCGTTTCAGGAAAAGGAAACCGAGCATGAAAAGCTGTAGCTGGAGCACGATGGCGTTCTGGATGCCCATGATGATGTGTGAGAAGGCGATGGTGCGGGCAATGGGCACTCGCTCTGCGAGTTCCTGTGAAATCGGCCGGGAGGTTCGCCGCCAGTCCTGCGCCGCGGCGACCGTCCCGCAGGAATCCCGCCGGCCCCGGGCTGCCAGGGACCTCGTTGAACTGGCCGTCGAATCGGGACTCTTCAATCGACTGGTCGAGGCGCTGAACCAGGCCGACCTCGTCGACACGCTCCGAGGTGAGGGCCCGTTCACCGTCTTCGCCCCGAGCGACGAGGCGTTCTCGAAGCTCCCGAAGAAAACCCTCGACGCGGCCCTCCAGGACCCCGAGGCGCTCAGAGCGATCCTCACCTATCATGTCGTACCGGGTCGCTACACCTCCGATATGCTCGAGGGGATCGACGCCCTCAAGACGATCCAGGGCAGTCCCCTCAAGATCGATACGAGTCTCGGGGTGCGCGCCGGGGCTGCTCAGGTCGTCAAGGCGGACGTGGAGGCCCGCAACGGCGTGATCCACGTAATCGACACTGTTCTCTTGCCTGAATAGCGGGAAGCGCTGTCCGACCTGGGAGTGTCCTGCGACGGGGGCCGCCTCCAGTTCGGCCCCCGTCGCCGACATTGCCTGTCTCGCCGCTGAGGTCGGGGTGGTCCTACTGGTCCCCGGACAGGATGGTCACCTTCATGGGATCGCGAAAGTCGTTCCAATGTCCGCTGACGGCGTCCTCCTTCATGTGGCCGTCATAGACCAGGAAGCGAAACCGAGAATGGTAGGGTTGTCCAGGCTCGATCCTCATCTCCCCCAGTCGGACCGGAGCGAATGAGAAATAGGGCATTTCGGGGTGGATGCGCAGGGGCTGCGGCGAGCGTTCGTTGCGCGGACTGCCGAAAGCGATGATTCCCGCCATGTGACCGTCCGCGGGCCCTTCGAACTGACACCAGTCCGCGCGGGTGCCGTCACCGTCCTTACGGTCTTTGCCGGCCGAGGTGAGCACCCTGAGTACATCCGGGGTCCAACTCCGTGCACCGCGGACCCCCAGGCCCCCGTACAGGTACTCCGGCAGAATCAGGGGGGCCTCGGTGGCGCACTGCTGAACCGAGTCGAGATCGAACACGAAATAGCCTTCACCCAGGCCGAGCCGCCAGAGACGCACGTCCCACAGCTCGGTCAGGACCACCTCTTCTCCCTGGGGAGCCGACAGATCGACATGCTCCTGCACCGCCTGAAAGCCCGCAAAGACCGGTCCCTGAAAGACGTTCCGGAACTCCTTGAAGCGGACCGTTCCGGTTCCCTTCCCCAGATTCCAGAAATCCGGAGTCCGACCCTTGAAGCGGGTCTCCGTCCAGGCCATGAAGATGCCCCGTTGATGCAGATGGTCCGGGTGGAAGTCATCGGTGACGGTGCGCCCACCCGGGGTCTTTACGGGATGGATATAGGCGTCCCGCGTCTGCAGCGGATCGATCGTTGGGTCGGGCGGAGCCACGGGCCGGTAGTTGTAGCTGAGTACCTCCTTGCCCCGCAGCAGAAGGCTCAACGACTTTCCGTCATCTTTCGTCTCCGGCAACGCCCGTACCTGGCCGGGGCCCGCAAGCAGGCTATATCTGCGGGTTGTGCCCTGCATGGTGCTTCCGATGACGACGAAGTAGAGGCGAGCGGAATCGAGGGGATCCAGCTGACAGGGAGTCGGGATCGCCTGGCCGTGAGTCACCTCGAGGAGGTGTACCGGCCCTTCCAGGGGATTCGGCAATTCCGCGACCTGAACCGTGGTCTGTCCCCGGTCCGTGTCGCCTGCCGCCACCTCGAACGTAGCCAGAGCCGACTGCTCCGGCGGGGGTGGGGCACTGCAACCCGACGTAACCGCGATGACCAGACCCAGGAACAGGAGCGAGAACGAGCACCCACGTGTCATAGAAGCCGAGGTTAGCACGCCGGGCCCGAAGCATGGAACCTCCGCCGGTGTCGCCCCCCTCGAAGCACCGAGCGCAGAGGCGTCCAAGCATTGAACGCCCGCCTCCAACGGAGTAGGCTTCCTCGCAGGAACAGACACCGCAAGTTCGAGAAGAGAAAGCCAGGAGTAGACTGCCATGAGAAAGTCGGCGAACGCCTCCAGAAGACAGTTTCTCAAGTTAGCCGCGGGAACCACGGTCACGGCTGCGACGGCACGGCACGTGCTGCCGGCACGAAAAGAGTGGGCGGCAACTGCGGTGGCGGCCAACGACCGGATCGGACTGGCCACGATCGGGATGGGGATCATCGGCTTCGAGGATACACACACGGCCCTCGAGGTTCCCGGCACACAGTTGTTGGCGGTGTCGGACTGCTACGACGGGCGTCTTGCCCGAAGCCGCGAGATCTTCGGCCGGGACGTGGCGGTGACGAAAGATTACCGGGAGATCCTGCACCGCTCCGACGTCGACGCGGTCATCGTCTCCACTCCCGATCACTCGCACCAGCAGATCGCCGTCGACGCCCTGAACGCAGGGAAAGCCGTCTACCTCGAGAAACCCATGGTGCAGAAGATCGAACAGTCCTCACGACTGATCGAGGCGGAGAAGCGCACCGGCAAGATCCTCCAGGTCGGCAGTCAGGTCATCAGCTCGGTCGTCACCGAAAAGGCCCGCCGGCTCTTCGAAGAGGGCGCCATCGGAGAGCTCAACATGGTCTCCATCCTGATCAGCCGAAACAGTGCGCTGGGAGCGTGGCAGTACTCGATTCCGCTGGATGCGTCGCCGGAGACGATCGATTGGGACCGTTTTCTCGGGGATGCACCCAGGATTCCCTTCGACGCGGATCGGTTCTTCCGCTGGCGCAAGTATTGGGACTATGGGACCGGAGTGGCGGGTGACATGTACGTCCACCGTTTCACGGCGCTGCACTACATCATTCAGTCCCTGGGGCCGACCCGGGCCATGTCGACCGGCGGAATCCGCTACTGGACCGAAAAGCGCGAGGTTCCCGACCTGATCCTGGGGCTCTACGACTATCCAAAAACCGCCCATCATCCGGCTTTCACGCTTTACCTGGGTGCGAACTTCGAGGACGGCGGGGAAGGCGCCCGGTTCGACCTGATCGGCAACGAAGGAATCATGTCGGTGGGCGACAACCATCTGCGACTGACCAGGAACGTGCCCCAGCCTCCATCTCTCCGGGAACTGGTGGAGGGCTACAACTCCGTGAGTACCTTCGCGGAGGAGCAGCAGAAGGCCTGGGCCGCGCACTACCGCCAGACCCATCCCGGGGAGACGAAACCGCAGACGGCCCCGACCGACGGGAAGATCGAGTACAGTGCGCCCGATGGATACGACAGCCGGCTCGATCACTTTCGCTTCTTCTTCCAGGCCCTTCGCGAGGGTGGCTCCGTGACCGAGGATGCCACCTTCGGCGCCCGTGCCGCCGCACCCGCCCTGCTGGCCAACTACTGCTACCGCAACCAGCGTATCTACGAGTGGGACCCGGTGGGGCTCAGGTTGGGTGAATAGACGAGCGGACGAAGAATTTGAGATTTACGGTTTGAGATTTACGATTTATGGGAGAACCGGGAGATTCTACCGTCCGTGTGAATCCGCGTCAGTCGGTGTGAGTCCGAGAGTTGACTGTTCCGCGCGAGCTCCCCACGCTTCAGCCAGATCGTAAATCGTAAATCTCAAATCTCAAATCTCAAATCTCTCCCGTTCATTCCTCGAATCTCAGGTAGAACGGCGTCCCCTGGACGCGGTCCGAGGCCCGGAGTTCTTCCAGGGCATCCCCCACGACACCGTAGGGCAGGGACTCGACGGTCACGATGTCCGGCATGAACACCTGGCCGTCGACCTCCCTTTGGAAGCGACGACGCTGGACGGAGTCTTCGATGTTGAACCCGTGCCGGCCCATGATCCGCGTGGCCTCGGCGATGCTGCCCGGCATGTGTTTGAGGTTCAGCCGGACATAGCCGCGACGCTTGAGTCGGCGGACATCCGCTACGTTCACATTCCCGGACAGTGAAGGCAATTCGTCCACGATGCCCCGCCTCCGGTTGGCGGCCAGGCGGAGCAGATCGGAGACCACGGCACTGGTCGTCGCGTGGCGCCCCGCCCCCCGACCCAGATAGAGCTGCGGGCCACATCGCTCGCCCTCGAGATAGATGGCGTTCATCTCGTCGTAGACGGCGGCCAGCGGATGGTGACGGTGGACCAGTGCCGGGTAGACGTGCAACTCGAGGGCACCGTCCTCCCCCAGTCTCGCCGTCGCCAGGAGTTTGACAGCGTAGCCCGGTTCGCCCTCTCCCACTCCATACCGAACACCGAAGTCCAGATCGATCGATGTGACACCCGTGATTCCTTCGCAGTAGATCTGCTCCGGGTCCATGGGGGTGTTGAAGGCGAGTGAAGCCAGAATCGCCAGTTTGTCCCGAGCATCGAAGCCTCCCGTATCCAGGATATGGTCGGCTTCGGCAAAGCCCTTTTCCTGGGCGAGCTTCAGGGCGGCCTCGAAAGTCAGCCCCTCCTCCATTCGGGAGAGGATGTAATTCGAGGTGCCGTTCAGGATGCCCGTCACTCGCAGCACCCGCTCACCCTCGAATCCCCGCAGGATCCGGATGATCGGGATGGAGCCGGCAACCGAGGCCTCGAAGGCCAGGTCGACCCGGTTCTGGCGCGCCCGGGAGAACAACTCCGCCATGTGGCGTGATACGACCACCTTGTTGGCCGTCACCACGCTCTTGCCGTTCTCCAGCGCCTCGAGGACGTAGCTCAGAGCCGGCTGCTCGCTGCCCATGAGTTCCACGACGATCCGAATCTCCGGATCGTCCAGGATCTCCCGGACGTCGGCCGTCACGTTCGGGAAGGCGACTTCCCGTGGCTTGTTGGGGTTGGCCACGGCCACCTTCTTCAAATAGAGGTCGCCTCTGGTTTGCTCCCGCTCCAGCAGAAACTGGACCAGTCCCGTGCCGACGGTTCCAAAGCCGATCAACCCGACCCCGATTCGCTCACCGCTGCTCATCGGTCTCTCTCCTTCCAGTCAAACCGGATCAGTATCGCAGATCCAGCCGCCATGCGGCCACCGTTGTCACGGATTTCGCGACATCTTGCGGAACCGCCTGTTTGCCGTGGAGGAGGGTCGATATAGAATGTCTGACTCACATGGCAAGGCCATCCGGGATTCCGTCGGTCGGAATTCTCAGCCTGCAAGGGAGGAAACTCGTGAAGCGCATTGTAGCCGTGATCTTCTTTCTCAGCTGTACCGCCGCATGGAGCCAGACCAAACTCCTGCGGTTCCCCGACGTCTATGGGGACCAGGTCGTCTTCAGTTACGGAGGGGACATCTGGAAAGCCCCGGCGAACGGCGGGACGGCCACCCGCCTCACCGCTCACCCTGGGCAGGAGCTCTTTGCCAAGTTCTCACCCGACGGCCGTTGGATCGCATTCACGGGGCAATACGACGGGGACGAGCAGGTCTACGTCATCCCAAGCGAAGGCGGGATGCCGAAGCAGCTGACTTACTACCCGGCGGAGGGCCCGCTGCCGCCGCGCTGGGGATATGACAATCAGGTCTATGGCTGGACTCCGGACGGAACGCAGGTGCTCTTCCGGTCGCTGCGCGACGCCGACGGGATCAAGACGCTGACCGCCCTGTATACGGTTTCGGTGAAGGGAGGCCTGCCCGAGAAGCTGCCCATGCCGACGTCGGGCGCCGGCGACTTTTCCCCCGATGGCAAGCGCATGATCTACTCACCGCTTTTCAGGGACTTCCGCACCTGGAAGCGTTATCAGGGAGGCTGGGCACAGGACCTGTACATCTTCGACCTGGCCAGCTACGCCACCACTCCGATCGCCCACTCGGTCCGTACCGAGCGCGACCCCATGTGGATTGGAGACCAAATCTACTTCGTTTCGGATCGCGACGGGACCCTCAACCTCTATTCGTGCGACCTCACCGGCTCGAACATCCGGGAACTGACCCACGAGAACACCTGGGACGTGCGCTGGGCGTCCTCCGACAACCAGGGGCAGATCGTCTACGAGCTCGACGGGGAACTGCATCTGTTCCGGACCGCGGACAACAGCGACCGCAAGCTCGACATTTTCGTGCCGAACGACGGCCTCGCCATGCGCCCCTCCTACTACTCGGCGGCCGGGAATATCGAAGACATCGAATTGTCTCCGGCGGGAGAACGGGCCTTGCTCGTGGCCCGGGGGGATGTCTTCACGGTCCCCATCGAAAAGGGGTCGACAAGGAATCTCACCGATTCGTCCAGCGCCCACGACAAGCATGCCCGCTGGTCGCCCGACGGCAAGAAGATCGCCTTCATTTCGGATCGCACCGGGGAGGAACAGATCTACCTGATGGACCAGGACGGATCGAGTCCGGCGGAGCAACTCACGACGCAGTTCGCCGCCATGCTCTCGGCGCCGGCGTGGTCTCCCGACTCCCAGAAACTCGCCTTTTCGGATAAGGACGGCAAGCTCTACATACTGACCGTTGCCGATCGATCGGTGCGGGAGGTCGCGGACGACGAGTACGGGGGAATCAACGACTATGCCTGGTCGCCGGACAGCTCCTGGCTGGCATTCAGCATGGGGAACGACAACGACTACCGCTCCATCTATCTCTGGTCCGACAAGGACCAGACGCTGCAGAGGGTGAGCAGCCCCGACTTCAACGAGTGGCAACCGAACTGGGGGACCAAAGGGAATTATCTCTACTTCCTCTCGGACCGGGAATTCGCCCCTCAGATCTCCACCGTCGAGTGGAATTTCGCGACCAACCGAACAACCGGAATCTTTGCTTACGCCCTGCGCCGGGACGTGACCAACCTCTTTCCTCCGCAGAGCGACGAGGTCAAGATCGCCAAGGCGGCCGAGGCTAAAGACGAGGAGAAGAAGGAGGCCCCATCCGCGGCCGGGGAGGAGAAGGAAGAGCCTGCGACCGCAGAGGAAGGCACGCCGGCGGGCAGAATCGACTTCGAGGGACTCGCAGATCGGGTCATCCGCGTGCCCGTCGATTTCGACAATATCGAGGGCCTGTCCGTCACCGACCAGTACGTGCTCTATCTCACCACGGGTGCCCCCTACTACGGCCGCAGCCCGGAGGAGCGACCGACACTCAGGATTTTCGATCTCAAGGAGCGCGAAGGAAACGTCCTCGTCGGCGGAATCTCGGCGGCCGCCGTCAGTCGTGATGGGAAGAAGGTCCTGGTGCGGCAGGGCCGCTCTTTCCGGCTCTACGACGTCAGGCCGAAACCGGGTGAGGGCAAGGCCGTCTCGACGGACGACCTGATGGTCCACCGAGTTCCGGCCCAGGAGTGGACTGAGATCTTCAACGAAGTCTGGCGCCGCTATCGGGACTTCTTCTACGTCCGCAACATGCATGGTTACGACTGGAAGGCCATCGGCGATCGCTATCGGAAGCTGCTCCCCTACGTGGCGCACCGCTCCGACCTCAACTACGTCCTCGGCGAGATGGTGGCGGAACTGAGCATCGGCCATGCCTATATCGCCGGCGGCGATTTCGAGATCCCGGAACGTCCCAAGGTGGGTCTGCCGGGCGCCCGCTTCGAACTCGATCCGCAGGCGGGCCGCTACCGGATCTCCCGGATCTTCCAGGGACAGAACGAGGAGCCGAAGTACCGCTCGCCGCTCACCGAAGTGGGGGTCGACATTCGAGAGGGCGACTACGTTCTGGCCATCGACGGCGTCGATCTTCAGGGCAGCGACAACCCTTACCGCCTGCTGCAGCATAAGACCGATCCGGTCAAGTTGACGGTGAACTCGACACCCGGAACCGAAGGAGCGCGGATCGTCCAGTACACTCCGGTGACCAGCGAGTCCTCCCTGCTCTACCTCGGGATCGTGAGCGAGAACCGGAAGCTCGTGGACAAGCTTACCGACGGCCGGGTGGGGTACCTGCACATCCCGGATATGGGAGCCGAGGGGATCTACGAGTTCATCAAATGGTACTACCCGCAATTGCGCAAGGAGGGTCTGATCGTCGACGTTCGTTCGAACGGAGGCGGCAACGTCTCCCAGTGGATCATCGAACGCCTCGACACCAAGCTGCTGGGAACCCGATTCGGGTATGCCAGCGATCATCCCCGAACCTATCCTTACTCGGTTTTCTTCGGGCCCATGGTTTGCCTCATCGACGAGACATCGGCCTCCGACGGCGACATCTTCCCCTATCGCTTCCGCGAAGCCGGCCTCGGGCCCCTGATCGGAAAGCGGACCTGGGGTGGTGTCGTCGGGATCTCCGGTCGCGGGCCACTGATCGACGGAGGCACCGTTTACGTGCCGATGCAGGGAACGAACGACGTGGAGGGCAACTGGATCATCGAGGGCAAGGGGGTCTCCCCCGACATCGAGGTCGAGAACGACCCCGCCTCGGTCATCGCGGGTCACGATCTTCAGCTCGAGCGGGGCGTGCAGGAAGTCCTGCGCCGCATGCAGGAACATCCGATGAAGCTGCCGACCCGCCCGGCCGACCCCGTCAAGACACAGTAGACAGGCGGACGTATGACAGCTCCCAAACGAATCGGAATCATGACCGGAGGCGGGGATTGCCCCGGACTCAATGCGGTCATCCGTGCCGTGGCCAAACCCGCCATCCTGGCCGGGATGGAGGTCCTCGGCATCGAGGACGGTTACCTGGGCCTCATCGAGGACCGGATGGCCCCGCTGCGCTATGAGGATGTCAGTAACATCCTGACCAGCGGCGGGACCATCCTCGGTTCCAGCAACAAGGCCAACCCGGCGAGCTACGCAGTGCCGGACGGCCGTGGCGGTTGGGTCAAGAAGGACGTGCGCGAGCAGGTGCTCGAACATGCCCGCCAGGCAGGCCTCGAGGTCATTATCGTGATCGGTGGCGACGGCACCATGTCCGGCGCCGCCGAGTTGATCGAAATGGGCCTGGACTTCATCGGTGTCCCCAAGACCATCGACAATGACCTCTGGTCGACGGAGATCACTTTCGGTCACGATACGGCTGTAACCACGGCCGCCGAGGCCCTGGACAAGGTCCACGACACGGCCAGCAGTCACCATCGGGTGATGGTCGTGGAGTTGATGGGACGCTACGCGGGCTGGCTCGCCCTCCACGCCGGCCTGGCTGCGGGTGCCGACGTCATCCTGATCCCGGAAATCCCCTTCGACATCACCCAGGTCGCGGAGAAGTGTGTGGCCCGGAGCCGATACGGACGGAAATTCACGATCATCGCCGCCGGCGAAGGGGCGGTCCCGAAAGGCGGCGAACAGTTCGTCGACCACATCGACACGACTTCGCCCGACCCGATCCGTCTCGGCGGTGTGGCCAAATGGGTCTCCGACCAGGTGCAGCGGCGCACCGGCCTGGATTCCCGCTCCATGGTCCTGGGACACATTCAGCGGGGCGGTACCCCCACTCCCCATGACCGGATCCTGGCAACCCGTTTCGGATTCGAGGCCTTCGAACTGCTCCAGCGGCGGCGCTTCAATCAGCTCGTGGTCATGAACGGCGGTCGCCTCGGTGCCGTTCCGATCGCCGAGGTCGCCAACAAGGTCCGCCAGGTCCCGCTGGATTCATCGGTCCTGCGCGCGGCCCGCGCCCTCGGAACGAGCTTCGGAGAGTAGGACAACCAGGAGCGGGTGTCCAGCGGGCAAAATCGCACGGCTTCTGCGGTGCTCCACGTCCGCCACGGCTTCCGCGACACGCCGCGTCCTGCCGGTGGCCGGGATCGGGACGGCTGGACAAGCAGGGATGCTTGTCCTACCGTGTGCTATAATGGAATTCAAACCCCAAGTAAATCAAATACTTCGGGAGTTCCAATGAACCGTATCCGTATCGCCGCTCTGCAGTACTACATCCGCCCCGTGGCCACGTTCGAGGACTTCGAGCAGCAGGTCGTGGGTCTCGTCGAAACCGCCGCCGACTACAAATGTCGACTGGTCGTGTTTCCAGAGTACTTTACGGTCCAGTTGCTGACACTGGACGACACGCGCCGACCCATCGATGAACAGGTCCGCTCGCTGGCGCGGCAGGTACCCCGGTACACCGAACTGATGTCCACGCTGGCGCGCAAGCACGGGCTTTATGTCGTCGGCGGATCGATTCCCACGATGGAGAACGGCGAGGACGCCGTCTACAACCAAAGCTATCTCTTCAATCCCCGCGGCGAGTTCAGCTCTCAGGGGAAACTTCACATGACCCGCTGGGAGACCAGTGAATGGAAGGTTTCGCCCCGCGACGCACTGCGCATCTTCGAGACGGACCTTGGACGCCTTGCGATCACGATCTGCTATGACGTCGAATTCCCGGAGATCGTGCGCATCGCCGCCCGGGCGGGGGTCTATCTGCTGATCGTTCCCAGTTGCACGGACGACCGTCAGGGCTTCCTGCGGGTGCGCTACTGCGCGCACGCCCGAACGATCGAGAACCAGCTCTATGCGGTGCATGCCTGCACCGTCGGCTCGCTTCCGATGGTCCCGGCGGTGTCCCTGAACTACGGTCAGGCGTCCATCCTGACGCCGAGTGACTTCCCTTTCGCCCGAGACGGGATTCTCGCCGAGGGCGTGGCCAACCAGGAGAGCATGGTCATCGGGGAGATCAACCTGGACACGATCCGGGAATCCCGGACTTCCGGAACGGTTCTCCCCTTACACGACAGCGAACGGAGCGCGGACGTGGCATCGAAAATGGAGGTCGTCAATATTGCATGAATCGTGACGAAATTTTCGTCCGGCCGACGCGACCGGATGATTTTCCACAGATCATCGAAATGTGTCGGGAGGTCTATCCCGACTCTCCGAGCTGGACAGAAGCCCAACTCTCCTCTCACCTCAAGGTCTTTCCGGAAGGTCAACTCGTGGCCCAGCACCTGGCAAGCCACCGGATCCTGGGCATGGCGTCGAGCCTGATCGTCGCCTGGGACGACTACGATCGCTTGGATTCTTGGCGTGACTTTACGGACCACGGAATGTTCACCAACCACGATCCAGATCGGGGAAAGACACTCTACGGAGCCGAGGTCATGGTTCGCCCGGCCTGCCAGGGAGTCGGCATCGGCTCCCTGCTTTACGGTGGCCGGCGGCAATTGGTCCACCGGCTCGGGCTGCAGCGGATCCGGGCCGGCTCCCGACTGCGCGGGTACCACCGGCACGCATCTCGCCTCGAGATCCGGAATTACGTGTGGAAGGTCGTCCTGGGTGAGCTCCGGGATCCAACCCTGACGTTCCAGCTCAGACACGGCTTTCGGGTCCTCGGGGTGGTCTCCGACTATCTGAAGAACGATCCGGAAAGCCTGGGCCACGCCGCCCTGATCGAATGGCTCAACCCGGCCCTGGCCACCGCTGAAGACTACGCCCAGCAGGAACGCGGCTTTCGGGACGGCTTCCAGGCAGCGTAGCGCGCCGGCGCGCGAAGCTCCCCATTCCCAAGGGCCCAAATCCCAGACTGCATTGCCCTGGAATTTGGGCCCCTGGTCTTCGGGGCCCTGGACATCAGGGATCCGCTACCAGATCTTGACCCTTTTGTCCGGGGCCAGGTACATCCCGTCACCTTCTTGCACGTGGAAGGCCGCATAGAAGGGCGGGAAATTCCGCAGGGGGCCAATCGCCCGGAACTGGGCCGGGGAATGGGGATCGGTCAACACTTGCCGACGGAGGAATTCGTCCCGGCCCTTGGAGCGCCAGATCTGTGCAAAGCCGATGAAGAACCTTTGATCGCCGGTGAACCCGTCGATCACCGGAGCCGGCTTGCCGTCCAGGGACATGTGATAGGCCTGGTAGGCGATCGTCACGCCCGTCAGATCGCCGATGTTCTCGCCCAGCGTCAGCTGGCCGTTCACATTCAAGCCCTCCACGGGACTGAACTGGCTGTACTGGTCGACCAGTCTCTCGGCCTTCGCCTGGAAGGCCGTCGCGTCGGCATCGGTCCACCAGTCCCGCAGGTTCCCGTTGCCGTCGGTCTTGCGACCCTGATCGTCAAAGGCGTGCCCCATCTCATGACCGATCACTGCGCCGATGGCTCCGTAGTTGACCGCGTCGTCGGCCTCGAGGTTGAAGAAGGGCGGTTGCAGGATCGCCGCGGGAAAGACAATCTCGTTGAGACGGGGGTTGTGGTAGGCGTTGACCGTCTGCGGCGTCATGAACCACTCCTTACGGTCCACCGGTTCGCCGAGCTTGCGGATGTCCCGCTGATACTCGAACTGCGTGGCCCGCTCGAGATTGCCGATCGGGTCGTCGCGTCGGATCTCGAGCCCGGAGTAGTCGCGCCATTCATCGGGGTAGCCGATCTTGTAGGTGAATTTGGCGCGCTTTTCCTCGGCCTTGGCTTTTGTCTCGGGGCTCATCCAGTCCAGATTCTGGATGCTGACCTTGTAGGCCTTGAGCAGATTCTCGACCAGCTCGACCATGCGGGCCTTGGCCTCGGGAGGGAAGAAGCGTTTGACATAGACCTTGCCGACGGCCTCTCCGAGAGCCCCGTTGACAATCTGGACCGCCCGCTGCCACCGAGGCCGCTGTTCCTGCAGTCCGTTGATCAGGCGGCCGTTGAAATCGAAATTCGCCGCGACGAAGTCTTTGGAGAGCCAGGGCGAGGCTTCGTCCGCGATGTGAAAGCGCAGATAATCCTTCCAGGTTTCCAGGTCCGTCTCGGAAAGAATGGTCCCGAGTTTTTCCAGGTAGCTGGGCTGGCGCACGAAGATCGAGTCCTGCCGAGCCGCGCCGGCCGAGGTGAGGAACTCCATCCAATCGATCCTGTCCGACACCGAGCTCAGTTGGGACACGGCGATGCGATTGTTCGTCTTCGAAACATCCCGGTTGTCTTCGGGAGCCCACTGGGCTTCTGCAATCTGGTGCTCCAACTCGTAGATCTTCTGGGCGCGCTCGTCGGCTCGGTCAAAGCCGGACAACTGGAGCAAGCGCGCGATGTACTTCGGGTACTCAGCCCGGATCTTGTCGAACTTTTCCCCCTCCTTCAGGTAATAGTCGCGATTGGGCAGGCCCAGGCCGGCCTGGGTCAGATAGACGGCGTAGCGGGTCGAATCGCCGGAATCGATACTGACGAACAGGGCGAAAGGACCGTAGACGCCGACTTTCTCCAGTTCCGCAAGTCTCCCGGCCAGTTCCTTCTTCGTGGCGATCCCGTCGACCTTGTGCAGTGCCTCGCGCAGGGGTTTGGATCCCAGCTGATCGACCAGGCCCTCATCCATGAGACTGGCGTAGAGATCTCCGATCTTCCTCTCTTCCGACCCTTCGGGAAGATTCGGCTCGCGGCCCAGTTCCTCGATGATCGTCCGGGTGCGCTCGTCGCTCAGATCGCGCAGTCGCGTGAAGGACCCATAATAGGGCTTGTCCGCTGGAATCTCGGTCTTGGCGATCCAGCCCCCGTTCACATAGCCATTGAAATCATCCTGCGGCCGAATCGATTTGTCGAAGCCGTCGAAGTCGATGCCCGATTCGAGGGTCTTCGTGGCGCTCGTTCCGGTCTCTTCCGCCGCCAAAACAAGCACCGGGGACAACGCCAACACCACCGCAACAATCCACTGAACGCGTTTCATCAAAATGTTTCTCCTACTGGAACACGTAAACGAAAATCCAGGAATATGGTTGCATAAAAAGGGCTGACGGTGTCGGGTTCCCGTCGCCCCCACGGGCGGGACGGTCGCCTGTCTGCGACAGCTGAGACTCACTCCAGTGTATAACTTGAGACAGTATGCGCATCCTCGCATTCAGCGACATCCATCGTGATCTGGCGGCGGCTCGCCGGCTGATCGAACTCTCCCGACAAGCGGACGTCGTCGTCGGCGCCGGCGACTATGCCACGGTCCGACGCGGACTCGAATCGGTCATCAAGGTGCTGTCGGAAATCGAGCGCCCGACCGTCCTGGTCTGTGGCAACAGCGAGGACGAGCGCGAGCTGGGCAAGGCCTGTCGAAACTGGTCCTCGGCGCATGTCCTGCACGGGGACGGGGTGGAGATCGACGGGGTCCCGTTTTTCGGGATCGGAGGCGCGGTTCCGGTCACTCCCTTCGGCTCCTGGAGCTATGACCTGAGCGAACAGGAAGCGGAAGCGCTGCTGCGCGACTGCCCCACCGACGGCGTGCTCGTCTCCCATTCCCCGCCCAAAGGCCTGCTCGATACGTCGAGCACCGGAGCCAGTCTGGGCAGTCTGGCCGTGCTTCGCACCATCGAGGCCAAGCAGCCGCGTCTGGTCGTCTGCGGACATATCCACGAGAGCTCCGGGAAGCAGCTCGAGTTCGGCAGGACGGTCGTCCTGAATGCCGGCCCAGGGGGAATGCTCTGGGATTTGAGATTTGAGATTTGAGATTTACGATTTGGGGGAGGTTCCGAGTTCCGAGTTCCTGGTTTCGAAGGGGCCGTCTCGATTCACCGTGGCCTTGGGAGGTCCCCTCAGACGCCGCGGATGTCCACGTTGCGCAAGCGGCCATTGCGTCGAGAGAAGCGAGCAGGTGGCAGACCGACTTCGCCAAGTCCCGTCGGACTCGTCGTCACATCCGTTCCATTGGTCCCACCCTTCCCAGGGCTTCCCGTCGCCCCGCCAGTTGCCTGAGTGTCGCCTCCGTAATAACATGGCCGGAGCTTTCAGGAGGTACGCGCAGACTTGAGCTCAGGCGAGAAAAGGACCGGGTTGACCTACAGCGGGGCGGGCGTCGACATCGATGCCGCCAACCGCGCCAAGCGCCGGATCAAGGAACTGGCCCGATCAACGTTCAACCGATCGGTCCTCACCGAAATCGGCAGCTTCGCCGGGGTCTTTCGCCCGGAGTTGAAGGGAATCGAGCAGCCGGTTTTGCTGGCCAGTGCCGACGGTGTCGGCACCAAGCTCAAGATCGCCTTCATGACGGGCATCCACGACACGGTCGGCATCGACATCGTCTCTCACTGCACGGACGACATTCTCGTCCTGGGTGCTCTTCCGCTCTTCTTTCTGGACTACATCGCGACGGGACGCCTCGAACCGGAGGTGGTCGAACAGATCGTCAAGGGTCTGGCCCAAGGCTGCCGGCAGTCGGAGTGCGTGCTACTCGGCGGCGAGACCGCCGAGATGCCCGACTTCTACCAGCCGGGCGAGTATGATCTGGCCGGCTTCATCGTGGGGATCGCCGATCAGGGGCGGCTCTACACGCCCGATCGGGTCGCCCGGGGAGATCTTCTGCTGGGCCTGCCCTCTTCCGGCCTGCACACCAACGGCTACTCCCTGGTGCGACGACTCTTCTTCCAGCAGGAGAAGCTCACCGTCTCCACCCATATCGAAGAGTTCGGGCGGACCGTGGGTGAGGAACTCCTGCAACCCCACCGCAACTACCTCCCCCTGGTGAAGCCGCTCATGCAGGAGGACCTCCTCAGCGCCGTCGCCCATATCACCGGCGGCGGGATCACCGAAAATCTCGACCGGGTGCTTCCGCCGGGTCTCGATGCAATGATTCGGCTGCGCTCCTGGGACGTCCTGCCGATTTTCGAGTTCATCCAGCAAAGGGGCGCCGTCGAGGAGCAGGAGATGCTCCGTACGTTCAATATGGGAATCGGCATGATCCTCGTCGTCCCTCCCGAGCGGGCCGACGCCGTCCGCACGAGGCTTGCAGAAGCCGGCGAGCGGTGTTTCGAGATAGGCGAGATTCGCTCCGGTTCCGGGAAGGTGGTGTACGCGTGAAGAGGCGGGTCGGTATTCTCCTCAGTGGCCGAGGGTCCAACTTCCTGGCGCTGTCCGACGCCATCGAGGCCGGCCGCGTCCCGGCCGAGATTGCCCTCGTGGTCTCGAACAGGGAGGAGGCCCCGGGACTGGAGCATGCCCGTGCCCGAGGATATCGGGCGGTCTTCATACCATCGAAAGGCAAAGACCGGGAGACCTTCGACGGGGAGGTGGTGGCCGCTCTCAAGGAAGCCGGCGTGGAGATCGTCTGTCTGGCCGGCTTCATGCGTCTGTTGAGCGCGCTGTTCGTCCGCGAGTTTCCGCAGAGGATTCTGAACATACACCCTTCGCTGTTACCGGCCTTCCCTGGCCTGCATGCCCAGCAGCAGGCCCTGGAATGGGGGGTGAAGGTGTCCGGTTGTACGGTCCACCTGGTCGATGAGGATCTCGACCATGGGCCCATCATCCTCCAGCAGGCCGTCCCCGTCGAAGACGACGACGACGAGGATTCCCTGTCCGCCAGGATCCTGGAACAGGAACACCGGATCTACCCGCTTGCCCTCAAGAGGATCTGTGAGGGCAAGTTCCGAATCGAGGGCCGGCGACTCGTGGGCTGACCCGTCTCGGCCTCCCTTGGCCGATGCCGTGCAAGCCAGACACGGCCACAGGTCGCGGTCCCGACGTATGTGAAGGCCATGTTGCTCGAAGGCACGCTCACCCCGCTTCGCGAAGTCCTCGGACTGGGACGGATCCAAAAGAACTCGGCTTTCCTGCTCACCGTCTATTTCTTCCTGGCCATGGCCTCGGTGAGCATCATCAAGTCGGTGCAAAACGCCGTTTATCTGGGCAACGTCGGCGTCGACTGGCGCCTGCCCGCCCTGTATCTGGCGCTGACCCTGATCTGCGGCCCCGTCGTCCTTCTGTACCGTTTCTTGTCCCGCTACCTGTCACCTCTGTTGATCACCTCGGCCACCCTGCTCTGCATGGTCGGGGGACTGGCCCTGTTCTGGTCCCTGCTGGGTCGAGCGGGAGAGGGTGGCTGGTCTTTTCCGGCCTTCTATCTTTGGGGAGCGCTCTTCAGTGTCCTGGTTCCAACCCAGGGCTGGATCTCCTCCTATTTTCTATTCACGCCGCGAGCGGCTCGAAAGGTGTTCATCCTTCTCGGCGCCGGCGGCATCCTCGGCGGAGTCGCGGGCGGGTACTACACCTACCTCACGGCCGATCTGTTCGGTTCGAGAGGGCTGCTCCTGCAGGCGGGCCTGCTTGTCATTGCCCTGGAAGCGGTCCTGGCAGCGGTGTTCTGGCTGAATCGGAAACGAAGCAGCGACCGCATCCGACGGGCAGCCGCCGGGTCAGCAGATCGCTCTCGACCGCTGCGGGCCACCTTCCGGTCGCCCTTGCTGACCCGCCTGGCCCTGGTGATTCTGTTGACCGGGCTGTGCAGCACGATGATCGACCTGCAGTACAAGTGGGCGCTGGTCTACGAATACCCGGGATCGGTGGATCACATCAGCCGTTTCTTCGGCGGATTGCTGGGTACGACCTTCCTGCTCTCGGCGCTGATTCAACTGCTCGGGGCGGGATGGGTGCTGCGTAAGTTCGGAATCGGAACGGCGCTGCTCCTTCTGCCGGCCGCCCTGCTGACCACCTCCCTCGGAGTCGTAGCGGCCGCCGCCTTCTGGTCGATCGTCGCTGCCAGGGGAGCGTCCGGTTCGCTTCGCACGTCCATCGAACAGACCGCGGTCGAACTGCTCTACGTTCCCATTCCGGACCGTGAGAAGGTACCCGTCAAGAACTTCATGGAGCTGGGAGTTCTGCGCCTGGGGGATGGATTGGGTGCGGCCCTGTTCCTGCTGGCCGCTTCCTGGTCCGACGTGACCGTCCGTGTGACGGCGGGAGTGGTCGTCGCCGTCACCCTCGTCTGGCTGCTCGCAACCCGGCAGATCTCCGAGGAGTACGCCCGCGTGCTGCGCCGGCGACTGGAGCGGATGGACTCGGGAGTATCCGAGGATGCACTGAGGGCGGATGAGGCTCTCTCGGATGCCACACTGGTCTCCGCACTTCAGGACTCCAGTCCCCAGGTCATCCTCTACGCCCTGGAGCAGCTCAGGCACCGGAAGGAAACCTCGGCGACCGCCGACCTGACTTCGCTGGAGCTCACGGCGGATGCCCTGTCCATGGAGATGTCCGGAGTCTATGCCCAGCGCAGGTCCGTCCCCCCCTGGCTGCGCCGGGTCAGTGACCTGGTGGAGCATCCCGAGCCCGAAGTGGGAGCGCTGGCGCTGCACCTGATGCTCAGCTACAACGTGGGAGGCTTCCAGCGGGCACTGCACCGCAGGCTCGACAGTCCTCACGTGCCCGCGCAGAGAGACCTCCTCTTTCTCCGCAGGTACGCCGACAATCCGGCAGATCTGATTCGTCCACCTCATATCGAACAGTGGTGCCGGAAAGCCGAACCTCAGCAGGCCGTCGAGTTGGCCCTGCTCCTGGGGATTCTTCAGGGAGAGTCCGCCTGCGGACAGTTGCGCTCCTGGATGGAGCACGAGACGAAGGCCGTTCGACTCGCCTCGATCCAGGGTCTGGGTGACTGCGGGGATCTCCGCGATATCACGCTTCTGGTCGAGCACCTCGAGCCACACTGGAGCAGGCCGGCGGCACGGCGCGCCCTGACGAGATACGGTGAGGAGATCGTCGAGAGATTGCGCGAGCTCCTCCACAACGCCGAGGTCCATTCCCGCATCAAGCGGGAGATTCCGGCGATCCTTTCCAGAATCGATACCCCCTTGTCCCATACGGTTTTGATTTCCGCCCTCTACAGCCACGATGCGATCGTCGCGCACCGGGCTCTGCACGAGCTGAATCGAATTCGCGCGCACCACGATCACCTGTTCTACCGCGAAGAGACGTTTCTCCCCCTGCTTCAGATCTGGGCCTGCGAGTACTACGGACTGCTCAACATCGACCTGCTGCTCGAAGAGAGTCGAACCCCCGAATCCCGACTCCTGCGCAAGGCGCTGGATGAGCGCCTGAACTGGGGACTGGAAAAGATCTTCCGCGGGCTGGGCCTTTTCCTGCCCCAGGGAGACGCCTATCTCTCCTACCTCGGCTTCACGAGTGAGCGCCAGGAATTGCGGGATTACGCCGTCGAGTTGATCGATACCCGGATCAAGGGTGAGCTTCGCCAGACGCTGATGCCCCTCTTCGCCGAATCCCATCCTTTCGACGTCGTGCTGCGGGGTCGGGAGATCTTCAAGCTGCCCTCCGACCCCCAGTCCGCACTCGCCGAGACCTTCTACAAGGCCGACCCGTGGTTGAAATGCTGTACGATTGGTGTGGTTGTCGCAGAGGGGATGGAAAAGCTGAAGCCGTACGTCCGGCAGGCCTGTGAAGACATCCACCCTCTGGTTCGCGAAACCGCGCGGTGGGCTCTCGTCCGCTGGGACGGCGTCGCCCCCGCCACAGGAGGTCCCGGCCCCGATGCTGTCCGTTTTTGAAAGAGTACTGCTCCTGCAGGATCTCGAGTTCTTCGGATCCTCGCCCACAGAGCATCTGGCGGATTTCGCCTCCCTCTGCGAGGTCGTTGAAGCCGGCAGGGGATCGGTGCTCTTTCGAAGCGGAGATGTCTGTCGGTCCCTCTACATCCTGGCCCGCGGCAAGGTCGTGATCGAGGCCGAGGAGGGGCCCGCGGTGGAGGTCCAGGGGGACCTGCTGGACTGCTGGTCGTTCTTCTCGCAGGAGCCGCACCGCTACACGGCCAGGACCGTCGAGGAGTGCACCCTCCTCACCGTCCCTTTCTCGGAACTCGCCGAACTGCTGACCGCGGAACCCGAATTCTGTTGGGCCCTGACCCGCCAGCTGGCCGGCCGAGGTTATCGCGAGGGTGCCTCGTAGACTTCCGGGCTATCCGCGTAGAGCTCCTGAATCTCACCTCCCCGGAACTCCAGGGCGGAGGGTCTCGCGGTGTCGATCAAAAAGACCCGATCGTCGAAGCGCCGAGTGATTCCTTCACCCAGGACCGTATGACCGACAACGAATCGCTTCGCCTGGAAGGCCTCGAGCAGCGGGCCGATCCACTGCTCGCCTTCCTCGTCGGTCCACTTGGCAAAGCCCCGAAACCAGAGCGGGCCGTCGGGGCTGACACTGAGCCAGCGGTCCATCTCGAGAAACGTCTTGAGAACCCGGACCAGCTCGTCGCTTGTCGTGATGGACTGTCCGATGGCGTCCCAGGCCGGCCCCTCCGCGTAGAAATCGAGGAATGCGCGGGCGGAGGTCAGCGCCTCGTGAAGCGTATAGAACGGCTCCAGCACCCGTCGCTGGACGAGGAACCGCTTCCAGTTGTCGTAGACGTCGCGTTCCTTTTCGATCCGTTTGTTGAGATCGCTGATGCTGAAGCTGCGGAGGCCGGGGTGGATACCGCCGTGGACGAATACGGTTCCGTCGATCTTCACCATCACCGGCAGCGTCCTCAACCATTTGCCGTAGGGTTTATTCGGTCCCATGGCCTCCACGTACTCGACGAATCCGAGCGGATGGCGGCGCATCCATTCCGCTTCGTCGTCCGCTCCTTCTTCGGCAGCGGGTTGGCCGAGCAGCCGGCGCTGGTAGGAGAGCGTGCTCTGGTAGCGCCTGAAAGCCTCCTGCCGATGCTTCCCCGAGTCTTTTTCGGCAAAGGATCCGAAGATTTCGAGCGTGACATAGCGATAATCGCCGATGATGTTCATCATTTCGTGGTTGCCGAGAAGGACGACGACTTCTCCATGTTTTCGTGACGCCTCCTTCTGTACTCGCATGAGCAGGTCCATCACGGCACGGACGTCCGGACCTCGGTCCATGAAATCACCCATCACCACGAAGACCGTGTCTCCGCCGCTCCAGGCGGACCGATCGTCGAGCAGGCCCGCCCGCTGCATCACGGAGACCAGCCGCTCCAGGCGGCCATGGATGTCGCCGATCGCCACGACTCGGGAAGCTGTATCAGCGCCGGCCAGAAGGGTGACAAAGAGAAGGAGAAACGTCCCGAAAGCCGTCGCGAGCCACAGGAGGAGAGACCGGGCACGACGACTCGTTGGATCCCTCAGACCTGAGCTCGGCATCGGCATCTCGGACCTCGGACGGGCAGAGCCGGGGCCTCCCATCTCAACCAATCTCGAGAATCTGGATGCAGGGGCCCGAAGAGACGCTCTACACGATTCTGGGGGAAGATTGTAGCAGATCGATTCGGATTGGGGGCGGGCGAATCCGACTCAGTCGGTGAGATCGGGCTGGAGCAGCATTTCCGCCATCCGGCGACCGGCGATGCTCTGTGGGAACAGGGCCCGGTCCGCTCCCGCCCTGAGCAGCTTTTCGACGACCTGTTCGAGATTGGCCCGCGCGATGATCGGGAAGGCGGCATTGAGACCACGGGCTGTCAGCACTACGAGGAGATTGGTGGCATCGTCGTCGGTGGCCACGACCAGGCCGGAGGCCCGCCCGATCCCGCATTCCAGCAAAACGTGATCCAGCCCTGCGTCTCCTTCGAAGGCGATCAGGCCGTTCTGCATGGCCCGCTGAACCGCTTTGGGGTCGTTATCGACGACGACCATCACACAACCTCTCCGGCCCAGCTCGCGACAAATCTGGCGTCCCATTTCCCCGTAGCCGCAGATCACGTAATGACCCGACAGCTGGTCAATCGAGTGTTTCATCCGACGCACCCTGAGAAGACCCTGGATTTCTCCGGCAATCAGGAAATCGGTGAGGGAGGTGACGGCGAAGGTGATCGTTCCCACGCCAAGCACGACGAGCACGATGGTGAAGACTTCTCCCGCTTGCGACAGAGGGTGGACTTCGCCAAAACCAACGGTCGAGACCGTGATCACCGCCATGTAGAAGCAATCGACCAGCGACCATGACTCGATCCAGCGATAGCCCGCCGTCCCCACCAGAATGCTGGCCGAAAAGGCGACCAGAGCCGGGACCAGGCGCTTGAATAGAACCATCCCCTCGCGAGGAATGTATCAGAAGTGAACACGGGATTGTATCGGGGATGAGGGATTTGAGATTGTCGATTGTCGATTTTCGATTGGGGGTGGCGAGAGAAAGCAGCTCTTCCAGCCTGGTTCGTCTGGCGGGCAGTCCGACCCATGCGCGAAACCCTCCCGCCTCCTTGCTCCGCCCCCAAATCGAAAATCGTAAATCTCAAATCTCAAATCTCAGATCCCAGCTCCCCCTCAGTAGGTGTCGATTCGGCTCCTGAGGGTGGCCAGGTCGATGCGGCCCGCTCGGTAGTCCCGAATGTCCGAGATCTTGGTCGTGAGGATCATGTCCCCACCCGCGCCCGCCTCCCCGTCCCAGTTGAACCCATAGATGCCGGAAGGCAACACGGGCAGCCCGAAATCGGTGTTGCTGGAGACGACAATGTTGACGTATTCATCCTGAGGAAGCTGGGAAAGGGAATCCCCGTACCGGCTTAGGACATCCACCAGGGCCGACTGGATGCGCTGGCGGTTCTCCTCTGCCTGCCGTTTCGACTCGGCCAGATTCTGCTTCAGTCTCTCGATCTCCTTCCGGATCTCCCCCGGTGCCGGCTTCTTCACCACCATCGGCCGGGGGTGGGGCGTCGGTGCGACGACGTCCGTCTCTTCCCCTTGCCCTGTCAGGGACGCCAGTGCCTGGGCCTCCGCAATCTCGGCCAGGCCGGCCATATCCAGGAATCCCTCATGGGTCATCGAGCGGAGCAGCTTCAACTCAGCCTCGGCACTTCCCGGGTCCTTGGACGCCTCGAGGCGCTGAAGCTCCTTCTCCAGCGAGGCGAACCTCTCGGCGTCGGTCAGGGCCGCATTCCGGACGGAGACGGTGAAGACAGCTCCCTGGCCCCGCAGATACAGCGCATCGATTCGCCCGATGCCGATGCCGCGAGTCGAGCCGATCAAGGCCGCCGGCTGCTCGCTTCTCCCCAGGAAGGAGAGGGTCGTGCTCAAAATGCTCTTCATCACTTCCAGTTCCTGCTGAAGTCGAGGGCCCTGGGACGGCGCCTGCGCTCCGAGCAGCGGAACGAGCGAAGAAGGGACAACGGTCAGGATGCTGATGAGGGCAGCCCACAAATATGAAGAGAAACGCGCATGGTGTTTCATCTGGAATCTCCTTGAGGGTTACGTGAGTTGGTGATCCGGGCGAGGGTCGACAAAATGGCGTTGGCCTGGCCGACCTGCAGCTGGTCATTCGCGGAAACGCGGAGAAAGGCCTGCCGGATCTGGGCGAGATCGTCCTGACGCTGCATCGCCAGCGCCCGTCCCCATTGCGAAAGTGTAGCCTGCAGGACCTGCCGGGTCTCGTCGTCATGGGCCGCCAGCTTCTGATCCAGTCGGAGTTCGAGTGCGACCAGCATGTCTCGGTCCGCCCGGCGGTTGTCATCCGTCACCTGAGCCAGGGAGCCGGACAACTCCTGCCGAACGGCATCGGCCCACTTCCCGTTCTCTTCCTGCACGACGGCCCGCACGGCCTGCATGAGTTCCGGAGAGGCCTCGAGGGCGGGGGACTGGCCCGATCCACTGCCGAAGGTGAGTACGAATCGACCCGGTGCGACTTCGAGACGGGCCTGGGCAACGACCAGCGCGCAGCCGATCAGCAGGACGCTCGCGACGCCGGCCAGGGAGATCTTCCATCCCCACCCGAGCGCCTGGAATGCCCGCCCGAAGGCACTGGACGGGTGCTCGTCCTCGTACACCAGGAAGTGGCGGGGCACGGGCTCCTCGGAGAGATCACAAAGGTGAGCCGCCACCCGCTCGAGGAGACGGCTCTCATGGGCACAGGCCGGGCAGGAGGCCAGATGTGCCTCCATCCGGCTTCGATCGCCGGGGCTCAACTCACCGGCGATCGAATCCTTGATCCACCTGAGGCATCGTTCACATTCGTCGTTCATCCTCTTACTCCAGAGCTCCCAAGCGCCCCTTCAGAACCTCCAGGGCGGCATAGAAGCGGGATTTCACCGTACTTTCGGGCACGCGAAGTATTTCCGAAATCGACAGGAAGGTCTCTTCCTGAAAGAACTTCAGCTCAACCACAACACGCTGTTCGTGGCTCAGTCCGGCCAGGGATTGCCGGACGATGCGGCGGCGCTCCAGCCGGAGCAGGTCGCGATCCTGGTGATCCGCGGTTCCCAGCCGCTCACCGAAGGGAACCGCATGTTCGTCCTGCTCATCCATACTCTGGATCAGCGGGGGACGCCGGCGCAGGCGAGTCAGGCAATGATTGACGGCGATCCGGTAAAGCCAGGTCGAGAAACGCGCCTGGTGCTGGAATCGGCCAATGGCTCGGAAAACGGCCAGGAAGATCTCCTGAGTGGTTTCCGCGGCATCCTCCCGGTTTCCCAGCATGCGCAGAACGAGGTTGTAGACTCGCCTCTCCCACTTCAGAACCAGCCGATTGAAGGCCGCCGGGTCCCCCTTGCGGCTTGCTTCGATCCAGGCTCGCTCCTGGCGCTCATCCGAGTCGGTGCGGCGCTCCCTTGGCAGTGGCGATGCGATGACATCTTCCATCTTCGACCCCTCGGATCCACTCGTCGTCATTCGAACTGATTAGACGACGACCGCCAGAGAATAGTCGAAAAGCTCCCCGCTTTGAGATTTGAGAGTTGAGATTTACGATTTACGATTTGGAGGAGGGTTGGACGTTCTTTACCGGATTGCGCGCTCGCGCCCCCAAATCGTAAATCTCAAATCTCAAATCTCAAATCGTAGATCGGGTTTTCCTTGGCTCCCGTCGGCTTGTCAATCCCCCCGGGTCTCGGCTATAATCCAAGCCCTTCGGGCCTATAGCTCAGGTGGTTAGAGCGCACGCCTGATAAGCGTGAGGTCGGTGGTTCAAGTCCACCTAGGCCCACCACCCCAATTCCCCAGCGCGCCGCGATGCAGCCCGCGAGTCATTCTGTAATCAGTGGCTTGAGTCCATGGAAGAGCGTCGGGCCCGTGCTGTGCGGGATGACGGGGCGGCCGGTGGGGGGTGGCCGCCCCTGCGGATGTGGGCTCAGAAGGTTCGCGAATAGCCCACGAGGATGAGGTAGTCGGCGAAGGCTGCGTCCCCGTGCCTTCCCGATGCGACATCGGAAACACTCAGCGTCCGGTTGCGGTAGAGGGCGATGGGAACGCTGAGGGACCAGGTGTCGCGGTTGCGGGTGTACTGGACACCCGGCCCGGCAGAGACCGCGTACCCCGGACGGCGGAATCCGTCGTTTCCACCGATCAGATCCCGGGCCGGGATCCCTTCGATCCGCGCCGTGCCCGTGAGCGCCAGGCCGATGGGGACCGGAGTCGCCCAACCCACTCCCATTTGAAACAGGTACTGGTCGGGAACGGAGTAGACCGTACCCGGCCGGGAATACCCAGGGTAACCCGGCGGCCGCGTCACTTCATTCCAGCCCGTGGTCTCATAGGAGTTCTTGGGATTGATCAGATAGACGCCCGACGAGAACAGCGTGAACGCCCCGAGCGACTTGAAGGCGGTGTAGTCGAGGGCGATACCGGTGCCGGAATCTCCGGGCTGAATGGATTGATCGACGACGATGGTGCTGGCCCCGACCTGATCTGTGACATTGGCATTGCCGGTCGGCAGTTTCACGGAGAAGCCCACCTGGAAATTCTGGTGGGTCTCCGTTGGAGGACGGGCGACCCAGAATTTCGCCCCGAGCGTCATGTCGCCGATTCCGGCGGAATGCGTCACCGTTCCCGGACCGTGCGAAATCCGGTCGACGGTCATGAAGGGGACACTGCCGTTGATGCTCCAACGGGGCGAAGCCTGGTAGCTGACCGCCACGTCGAACAAGTGCAGTCTGTTTTCGACCTGTGTGCCATCGGCAACCCGGTTTGCCTCTTCATTGGCACCCCGAAAATGCCGAAAGGAATTCTGCCAGCGGTAGCCTACGGCAATCAGCCACTTGTCGGCGGGGGACCGCGGTCCGGATGTTGCGGCTCCAAACGCTCCCTCACCAATGGAACGACCTGCGTTGGTTATGGCGCCAATCACGGGCGCACTCTGGCGTGCGACCACTCAGCCCTGGCCGAAGGCGGATTGGAAGCCCATGGATCCGATGACCAGACCAGTGACGAGAAGAATCAGTTTTGACACTCGCATTGAGACTACCCCCTTGTCGTCCGGCGGGGCGCGGGAGTGTGCATGGCTTGCAGACAGGCCACTCCAGGAAGACCGACGGTCCTCACGACCCCGCATTCATAGATTGAATGGATCCACCCGCTGGAAACCGGCGTTCAGACCTCTACAGGCCGGGTCCCATCCCTCAATGGGCCCGATCATCTGCCGGTTGAGTGCCAGAGATTCCTGCGCTGGGTTGTTGGGGAACATCCCAGCAACTCGCATGCCAGAACCCAATGGAGCCTTCGTCCGGACATTGTTAATTCGATCAATAACAATCATTTATATTTATTTATATGGCATTATCGCGAGGCGGGGCCTGCCCCTCGCACCGCGTCGGAACCCATACTCTCTATGAAGTATCTTCATAAACTCTATGGGTTCTGTCGGGTATCCTCTTGTCGCATCACTCTTACCAGCAGGTGCAGTCCCGTTGCATGACGTGCCCGCGTGTTGCGACAATGAGCGGAGGTTGGGACAGCAACCGGGCAACCCGACCGACTGAGGGGGAGTTCCCCGCAACCACCTGATTCTCATGGAGGGCGGATGTCCGCTTTTCAGGAAACCCATCGTCGAGAGTACGGCGAACTGTTCTGCAGCATCCCCTGGATCGAATCGGACCAGGCTTCGCGGGCAGCCCTCGAGCGCGAATCACTGCTCACGGAGATCGGACCCGCCGCTTCCGCCTGCCGCGGTTCCAAGATCCACGCCGGGGAACTTGCGCCAGGATGCCGGCGCTGCACCGAGGGTCAATGGTCCTGCCTGTTCATCAACGGCCGCTGCAACGCGGGTTGCTTCTTTTGTCCCAGCGAGCAGCACGAAACGGGCGTGCCGACGACCAACACGCTGACCTTCGCCAGCCCCAGGGATTACGTCGCCTATCTCGAGCGATTCGGATTCTCCGGCGCCAGCTTGAGCGGCGGCGAACCTTTCCTCACCTTCGACCGGACCCTTCTGTTCGTCGAGCGAATCAAGCGCCGGTTCGGAAGCCAGGTCCACCTCTGGCTCTACACGAACGGCCTGCTGCACACCGAGCCTAAGCTGGCTCGACTGCGGGATGCAGGTCTGGATGAGATTCGGTTCAACATCCTGGCCGGAGACTACCGCCTGGACAAACTCCAAAAGGCGGTCGGCGTCATTCCGACCGTGACCGTGGAGATCCCCGCCGTACCGGAGGACGAACCCCGACTCCGCGACCTGCTGCCGGTGTTGAGAGACGTGGGGCTCGACCATCTCAATCTGCACCAAATCCGGCTGACTCCCTTCAATCTGCCTCACTTGACTCGACGGGGCTACCGCTTTGCCGACGGTCCCAAGGTCACCGTTCCCGACTCCGAGTTGACGGCGTTACGGCTGATCAGGTTCTCCCTGCGGAAGCAAATCGGCTTGGCGATCAACTACTGTTCCTTCATCTACAAACATCGGTACCAGGCCTGGGCGGCCCGGCGCAGGTGGGGGCAGCAGGTGCTCAAGCCCGGGGAAGCACTCACCGAAGCCGGCTATATCCGATCGATCACTCAGGGCGACGACGGACAGGCGGCCCGGGCCCGCTACTTCTCCGCCCTGGTCCGGAGCCGTCCCTCCTTTTACGCGCCCTTCCGGGAGGTTGAACTGGGGTCGCGCATGAGCCTGTTCGTCGAGAGACACCCGGCGAGCGACGAGATCGAACTGCCCCGGGAATGGGCGCGATCGTGGAACGCGACCGGGGATGACCCCGGAGCCGATCAGGAGGCACTCCGCCGCGAGATGCCCGAACAGATCCGGCCCTACGAATTGATGGCCGATGGGCTCGCACCTTACCTGTAGAGAATCGATCATAATGGAGACATGTCGGGAATGAGGGACGGCAACTTGCAGGATTGTCCCGAAAGCCCGAACTGTGTCTGCAGCGACGCCACGGATCCGGCGAGATGGATCGCTCCGTTTTCCATCAAGGGTGATCCCCGTACGGCGTGGCAGGGACTGTGTGACTGCGTCCGCGCCCTCCCCCGCTGGCGAATCGTGCGTCAGAGCGACGAGGACCTTCACAGCGAAGTCCGGTCACGGATCTTCGGCTTCGTCGACGACCTGGAGTTTCAGCTGCGGGTGCAGGAAGGCGTCATCGCCCTGCGCTCTGCTTCACGAACCGGGCATTGGGATCTTGGCGTGAACCGACGACGGCTGGAGCGTCTCCGCCGCACGCTCCGTTCCCGAGGCCTCGTCGACTAGACGTCGGCGGGATTGCCGAGTGCCCGGCACCAGCAATTCGCAGGCATTCCTTGCGCATTCCCGGCTCAGGATCCTAGCGGGTGGCCTCGACACGATCCTTTTCGGCCTGCAGCTTGCGCTGGTAGGCTTTCCAGCCGGGACACCACTTCGTGTGCCAGCGCCAGAACCAGGCCAAAATCGATTTGGGTTTCCTCTCGGCATAGCTCCGAAGTGAACATGCTTCGCAACCCATGGGTCCCTCCTCAGCTTCGCTCCCTCCCCTGATACACCCGGTGAGAGGATTCTGCAACGGGAATCCCCGGCGGACGCACCGGCTCGGCATTCTCTCTATATAATGTGCGGTCTATGCGGAATCAGTTGACGATCGACGAAGAGTTGTCCTTCCTGCTCAAGGGTGCCGCCGAGGTCATCTCCCGGGAGGAACTGCGCCAGAAGCTGGTCGAATCGCGCGAGTCCGGTCGGCCTCTGACCGTCAAGGTCGGCTTCGATCCAACCGCTCCGGACCTCCACCTGGGACATACCGTCCTGCTCCGCAAGATGCGAAACTTTCAGGATCTGGGCCATCGCGTGATCTTCCTGATCGGTGATTTCACAGGCATGATCGGTGACCCGAGCGGCCGCAACAAGACCCGCCCGCCCATGACCCGCGAGGAAGTGCTGGCCAACGCGGAGACCTACAAATCCCAGGTCTTCAAAATCCTCGATCCGGAGGTCACCGTCGTCGACTTCAACAGCCGTTGGCTGGGAGCTCTGACCTCCTACGAGCTCGTTCAACTCTGCGGAAAGTACACGGTCGCGCGCATGCTCGAGCGGGATGACTTCGCCAAGCGCATGGCGGCCCAGCAGCCCATTTCGATCCACGAGCTGATCTACTCGCTGGGGCAGGCGTACGACAGCGTCGCACTCGAGGCCGACTTCGAGCTCGGGGGAACCGACCAGAGATTCAATCTACTGGTGGGCCGCGATATCCAGCGCGAATATGGCCTGACACCCCAGGTTCTGCTCATGATGCCCATCCTCGAAGGACTGGACGGGGTGGAGAAGATGAGCAAGTCGTTGAACAACTACGTCGCCATCACCGATCCGCCGGAGGAGATGTACGGAAAGATCATGTCCATCACTGACCCGCTGATGTGGCGCTATTACGAGCTCTTGACCGACAAGACGCCGGCCGAACTCGCCGCCCTGCAGCAGCGCGTGGAGGCCGGCCAACTTCATCCGATGCAGGCCAAGGGAGATTTGGCCAGCCACATCGTGACCGATTTCCACGGCGCCGCCGAGGCCCGCCTGGCACAACAGCATTTCGATCGCGTCTTCCGCCAGAAGGAGAATCCCGAGGAGATGCCCGAACTCCGCGTCGCCGCAGCCGGCCCCGTGTCTCTGGTGGAGATCATCGCGCAGATCGGGTTCGCACCCTCCAAATCGGAAGCGCGTCGGCTCGTGAAGCAGGGCGGCGTGTCGGTCGATGGTGAAAAGATCGAGGATCCGGGCTCTGAGATCGATCCGGCGCGGCTCCGCCGGTTCGTCCTGCGGGTCGGCAAACGCAAGTTCGCCAGGGTCCTGCTCGGCTGAGCCGGGATCGCCACCCCAGCCGTCCCCGAACCGGGGCGATCTACTTCTTCAGATAGCGGGCCAGGAAGTCGTAAATCTCGCGCCGCGACTGGCGCGCAAACTCCGTGTCGAGCCGGTTGAAGCTGTGTCCGCCCGGCGCGTCCTCATAGATCTTGTATTCGAAACCCTTCTTCCCTGAGGCCTTCAAGGCCTGGATCAGACGCTCGACTTCGAGGACATTGACATCCTCATCGTTCGTATTGGTGTGAATCAGCAGGGGCGTGCCCTGGTACTTGTCCACATTCCAGGATGGAGACCGGCGCCGGTACTCGTTGACATCTTCGTAGGCGGATTTGCCGATGTGATACTCCGCCGAGTAGAGGTCTCGATAGCTCTGCGTCTTGTATCCCATGCGCGCCACCAGATCGCTGACCGGGACGCCGGCGTAGGCGACGGCCCACGTGGAGGGATGATCGAAGATGCTCATGAGGGCGTGAAGGCCCCCGTGGCTCCAGCCGATGATTCCGACCCGGGCGGGGTCCAGGAAGTCATAGCGCTCCAGCATGAAGCGGCGGACGGCGTCGGTGTCCTCGATCTCCAGACCGCCGTAATCGATGGCCTCGTAAAATGCGCGCCCGAATCCGGTGCTACCGCGATATTCGGGGGCCGCCACGACGTAGCCCTCCCCCATCAACTCGCGCAGGATATGCACGTAGCTGGAGGTGAGGTGGCTGTGGACCCCGCCGTGGGGAAACACGATCAGGGGCTGTTTGACGCTGCGATCGAGACTCCTGGGGATGAACACGTGGGTGTAGATGATGAGCGGATTTCCCGCTCCCTGCCCCGTCGGGTTGGGCTGATTGCGGAGCGGCGGTCCGGTCAGCCGCATGAAATCGACTTCAGCGACATCGGAGAGGCCTTCGCGGATGTCCTGGTCGTCCAGCTTTCGATTCAACACGTCCAGTTCGTGGCCGAGGCTTTCGAAATAGCGATCCAGCCTGGCTTCCGGCGGGTGATCGGCGGGCTGGCCGAGCAGCGGCAAGATCGTCAGAGATGCCACCAGGAGCATCGGCAAGAGGTGCTTCTTCATCATCGATGTTTACCTTCCCTCCCTCGGAATCTCCGGCGGCGATCCCGGTCTCACCACCCGGTGGCCGACTCGCATGAGCGCCTCGATGGCCGACTCCATTCGCTCCTGCCGGACCAGCACATAATCCGTATCGAATGTGGAGACGGCGAACAGGCTGATTCCGGCATCAGCCAAGGCCCCGGCGATGGAGGACAGAATGCCGACCAGGCCGAAGTCCAGCGGGCCTTCGATCTTGATGCCGCCCCATCCCCGCTCCAATTTCACCCCGGGCGGAACCAGAGATTCCTCGCACACTATGGAGAGTTCCTCACTCGTTCGGGTGATGCTCGAGAAACCCGATTGCGACAGCCACGCCGGCCAGGGCGCAGATGGGTCCATGCGAGCAATACCGAATCTCTCCTCCAGAATTCTCAGCGTCAGGGAACCCGCCGACTGCCGCATCACGCAGTCAGGATATTCCGGAAACGGCACGGACGCCACTACGGGGAGGTTTGGCGGTGGAAAGGCGGGCGAAAGGGATCGTCAGGGACTGCTGCGGCTTGGGGGACGGATCGGACTCGCCGGATCGCCGGGAGCAGACCGGTCCGAACCTGACCGGGACCTCGTCGATCCCATCCGTCCGAGGCCGTCCTCCCTACTTCCTGTTGCGCAGGCTGCGATAGAAGATGCGATTGGCCCGCTTCAGCCGGCCTTCGAGTTCCGCGGGGCTGAGACGCATGCGACTGGCAATCTCGTGGAATCCACGGCACTCGTAGTGGCTGAGGACGAATATCTCCCGGAGTTCTTCCGGCATATCGCCCAGGGTCCGAACGATCTCCTCGAACAAACCGTCTCGCTGATCTATTGCCGAATTGAATAACGCCTGAGCCATGCTCAGCTCCTTTTCGGATCGGTCAATGGACTTCTTCGACGCGCTTATTCGAATAGACGCAGGGAGGGTCGAAATAGTTTAGCTGCTCAGGGGAGGGCCTGGACCTCCTCCCGCTCCGCTGAGGCGGCGGATTCGAGCCCTGTCAGGGACACGACGTCCAGAGAGACGTCCAGGGCCGGTGCGCTGTGTGTCACCCAGCCGACTGAAATCAGATCGACGCCGGCCGCACCGTAAGCCACCGCCGTTTCCGGAGTGATTCCACCCGAGACCTCCGTGACGAGCCGTCCGTCCACCATTCTGACCGCCTGCTTGACCTGCTCGATGCTCATATTGTCCAGCAGGACGGCATCGATGGGCTGCCGGAGGGCGATTTCGAGCTGTTCCAGGGTCTCGACTTCGATTTCCACTTTGACGGTGTGCGCCACGTAGTAGCGGACCCGCCGGACGGCCTCCTCGATGCTTCCCGCAACGGCGAGGTGGTTGTCCTTGATGAGGACCGCATCGTCCAGACCGAAGCGATGGTTGAAGCCGCCGCCGGCCCGAACGGCATACTTTTCCAGGGTTCGGAGACCTGGAGTCGTCTTTCGGGTGCAGACGATCTTGGTGGGGTAATCCTTCAGCCGGTCCACGATTCCGCGCGTGGCCGTGGCAATCCCCGAAAGCAGCGCCAGGAAATTCAGCGCCGAACGTTCTGCGGAGAGAAGGGAGCGGGCCTCTCCCTCAACCGTGGCCAGCGCCTGTCCCGCGGACACCCGGTCTCCATCCTGGACGTGGTACTCGATCCTCACTTCCGGATCCATGATGGGAAAGGCCAGCGTCGAGACCAGCAGGCCCGCCACACACCCGGCTTCGCGGGTGATGAGATTGCCGCGGGCACGCGCGCCCAGCGGGATGATCGAGTCGGAGGTCAAATCACCGACTCGACCCAGATCCTCGAGAAGTGCTTTTCGAACCAGATCCTCATACAAAATTCTTGGAAGCTTCATCGAACGTCTCCGGTGACAGGAAGTATGTCTTGCACGAGGGGCGGCGAAACGGCAACCGGCGGCACCTCATTTGGCTTCGGCCAGCGCCTCCTCGGGAAGGCCCAGCAGTGGATCGGTCAGACTGAGATGGCGGTCCCATTCCGGTCGGCTCTCGGGGAAATCGGTGCGGAAGTGGACACCCCGGCTCTCTTCCCGGGCCAGCGCGGCAAACGCCACCAGCCGGCCCACGGTGATCATATTGCGGGTTTCACCGAGCCCCACCGTCCTGCCCAGTTCCATGCCGGTCAGCGCGTCGAGAGCGGCCCGCAGCCCTACGGCATCCCTGAGCAGCCCGACCTTGCTCCACATCAAAGCTCTCACTGTCCGGCGGACGGCATCCTGCCGTCTTCCCTCGAGATTCATGACCGCACCCAGAGCACTCCGAGCCTGGATCTTGCGGGGCTTCCACTGATTCTTCACATCCGTCGAGACCCGGTGTCCGAACACCATGGCCTCCAGCAGCGAATTGCTCGCCAGGCGGTTGGCACCATGCACCCCGGTGGCCGCCGTCTCACCGCAAACCCACAGTCCCTCCAGAGAGGATCGTCCCACAGCATCGGCAGCGATCCCTCCGATGTGATAGTGCGCCGCCGGGGTGACAGGAATCGGATCCCGACGGGGATCCAGCCCATGCTCGAGGCAGAGTCGATAGACGGTCGGGAACCGACTCGGAAACCGATCGCCGATTGCCCGGCGGGCGTCCAGAAAGACCTCGACTCCTTTTCGTTTGCGAGCCCAGATCGATCTCGCAACGACGTCACGCGGCGCCAACTCGGCCTCCGGGTGATCGTCCGGCATGAACCGGTGCCCCAAACTGTCGATCAGGGTCGCGCCCTCCCCACGAATCGCTTCCGTCAGGAGCGGAACGGGACTGGTGTCCACGGCCAGAGCCGTGGGGTGAAACTGCTCGAACTCCAGATCGACGAGCCGCGCACCGGCGCGGGCCGCCATGGCCAGGCCGTCGCCCGTCGATTCCACCGGATTGGTGGTCCAGAGATAGATACCGCCGATGCCTCCCGTGGCCAGAATCGTTGCGGCCGCCAGGTGGGCGACCACCTCTCCGTGCTGAGAACGGGCCAGAACTCCAACCACACGGCCATCTTCGAGCAGGAGGTCCAGAGCCTGGCAGTCTTCGAAGAGCCGTACCGAGGGAGTGTGCCGGACCGCCTCGGTCAACGCCTCGACCACCGCGGCCCCGGTCGCATCTCCATTGGCATGGACGACACGGCTGCGCGAATGAGCGGCCTCGCGTCCGAGGCGCAACCGCCCCGATGGGTCCGCATCGAAACGGACCCCCAGGTCGATCAGTCGAGAAACGAGAGCCGGGCCCTCCCGCGTGATGGTTTCGACCGCTTCCAGATTCGAGAGCCCGCCGCCCACGGCCAGCGTGTCGTCTGCGTGAAGCCGGGGGGAATCCTCGGGATCCCAGGCCACCGCAATGCCCCCCTGTGCCAGCCAGCTGGAACTGGCCCGACCGAAGGCGCGCTTGGTGAGGAGGGCGACGGAGAGAGGCGCGGAGTCGAGTGCGGCCATCAGGCCCGCCACTCCGCTGCCCACGATCAAGACATCCGAGCGTACGGTCCGCTCCACCCGATTCCTCGACATCACCGGCCTCCCCGCCCGACCTCCAACATGCGCTCCACTGCACTGCGCGCTCTGCGTGCGGTCTCGGAGTCCACCTCCACCGGGAATTGCCCCTTCTGCAGGGCGTCCAGGATCCGGGGCAGCGTGATCTTCTTCATGTGAGGGCACAGGTTGCAGGGTCGAACGAATTCCAGATCCGGGTACTCGACGGCCACGTTGTCGCTCATCGAGCACTCGGTGACCAGAACCACCCGTTGGGGTCGCGTCCGCCCCACGTAACCGATCATGCCGGCCGTCGATCCGACGTAATCCGATTCCGTCAGGACGTCGGGCGGACACTCGGGGTGCGCCAGCACCGTGACGCCGGGATGCTGCTGCCGGAGAGAGCGGATTTCGCCACCGGTGAACCGCTCGTGGACTTCACAGTGGCCCTTCCACAGGACGATGTCCACATCGCATTGCGAGGCCACGTATTGACCCAGGAACTCGTCGGGCAGAAAGATCACCCGATCGACGCCGAGCGACTTCACCACTTCGACCGCATTCGAGGAGGTACAGCAGATGTCGGATTCCGCTTTGACCTCCGCGCTCGTATTGACGTACGTCACCACCGGGACCCCGGGGTAGCGCTGCTTGAGAAGCCGGACGTCGGCTCCGGTGATCGACTCCGCCAGCGAACAACCGGCCTCCGGATCCGGGATCAGCACGGTCTTGGCCGGATTCAGGATCTTCGCGGTCTCGGCCATGAAATGGACCCCGCAGAGAACGATGACATCCGCATCGGTGTCGGCGGCCTGCCGCGCGAGGGCCAGGGAGTCACCCGTCAAGTCCGCCACACCGTGGAAGATCTCGGGAGTCTGGTAGTTGTGCGCGAGGATGACGGCGTTGCGCTCCGCCTTCAGTCGGTTGATGGCGACGATCAGCGGAGCGAACACCGGCCACTCGATGTCCGGAATGACATCCTTGACCCGTTCGTAGATGGGGGCCGTTGCCTGCTTCACCGCCGCCGTGAACTCCAGAGGCGCATTATCCAAATCTTGCATCCTGTCCCTTTATACTCAAACTGAGCATAAATAATTTCAAAAAATAACGCCGAGGCTCCGGCGTTCGATGCTGACTACGATGAGTCTACCAAAATGCAGATTCAAGTCCAATGTTCCGAATCCACTATCCGCTGGGCAACCCGACGCCGGGAGCCCGGCGCTCTTTGAGCACCTCGCGGCGGAATCGAAACTGCTCGGCCGGTCTCCCGCCGGTGTGCAATTCGAGCTTGCCCGTCCCCTCGACCAGCCCGCCCCGGTCCACCAGCCGGCGGAAGTTCTGCTTGTGGAGCTGAAGACCCGCCAGGGCCTCCACCACCCGCTGCAGTTGAAGCAGGGTGAACGTCGGCGGCAGCAGCTCGAACACGACGGGACGATACTTGATCTTGCCCCGCAGGCGACCCAGTGCCGTGGCCAGCATGCGCCGGTGATCCATCGCCATGGGGCGACCCAGTGCACCGTCCGCATCGGAATAGGCCGGGACCCCGGGATCCGCCGCCGCTTCCGGGACGAGGGCCGCTTCATACATCAACTCGTAGCGCTCCAGGACTCGCTCGCCGTCCCATTCGATGCCGTCCAAACCGAAGGCGATGGTCACCCGCTCGCGCCTGGCTTCACGCAGCGCCCGGTCGGCTGCTTCTTCCGCCCACTGGAACAACTGCGGCACGATCTCCTGCCGGACGATCGCGGGCGGTCCTTCCCGGCGGTCCTCCCAGGGCAGGAATCGGTAGTAGTCCAGCCACTCGGCCCGGCTGTCCCCGGACAGGCGGCCTTCGCGAACGAGCGCCAGATAGGCGATGGACAGAACCCGGGGACCGCCCGCCCTCTCAACGGGATCCCGATGGCGATCGCCGAAGGTGTACAACTGCTCGACGTATCCGAGTTCGAGGCCCGTCTGCTCCCGGACCCAGCCCCGCACGCCGCGTTCGAGCGTCCGGTCCCGCTCCGGGTCCAGAGGTCCGAAGGGCAGTGCCGCCAACCCCCTCTGGCTGGGGATCGTATTGGCTGAACCACGGACCGTCAAGACTCTGGGACTCTCGTCCGTGACGGCGACAATCACGGCATTCAGTCCGATCGTGAACGGGCCGGCGACGGCTCTTGCTGCCTCCTCCGACTCGATGTGCGCCGTTCGTTTCATCGATTCATCCCCGGCAGCCCGAAACTCCGCCGCGTCGTCCCACGGCCGGGAACCGGCTGCACCCTCCGCGGGCTACTCCCTGCCATAGACCGGTATGATTCCACCTCGCGTCGCCTGATTGCGGGGTGAAGCCAGAAAGGCAATCGTCTGCGCAACCGCCTCGACCGACGGCCAGCGGGAAACATCTGCGTCGGGCATGGCCGCCCGATTCGCCGGGGTGTCCATGATCGACGGCGCCACGGCGTTGACCCAGATCCCTTCCCCGGCCACCTCCTCGCCCAGGCTCTCGGTCAGGGCCGCAACCGCCGCCTTGCTGAGGGTGTAGGCCACCTTTCCCGCTCCCAGGCGCGGCTCGAGTGCCGCTCGAGCAGTCACGTTGACAATCCGTCCGCCCCGGGGCGGATCGATCGTGCGGAAGGCTCGCACTGCTTGCCGGCAGCAGAGCAGACAGCTGAGCAGGTTCATGCCGATCTGCCCCTGCAGGCTCGGCATCTCGATCTCCGCAAAGGGCTGCATGCTGAACCCGCCCGCGCAGTGAATCGATGCCCAGAGGCGCGGCACCTTCTGGTACAGCCGGCTCACAGACGCTTCCGCCGTCAGGTCGATCCCTTCGATCAGAGTGAGCCGGGGAGAGCCGGCGAACTCGATTCCCTCGAGCGAACGCGTGCCCCGCACCGGAACGAAACAATGTGCGCCGTCCTCGAGCAGGAGACGTGTGACGGCAGTGCCCAAAGCGCCGCTGCCCCCGGTGACGACGACATCGAGTCCCTCGTAGGCTCGCTGCATATGCAGACCAGCATACCTTTCCACCGGCTTCGCTGTCATGGAGTAGCGCCACGATCCAGGGGAGAAGCGGAGCGCCGGCCGAGGTCGGGGTCAGACGGCGGCCTCCGCTCCGTCACCAGCGTGACGAAGTCAACTCGCAGTCGGCCTGAGCCCAGGCTTTCTCGAAGCGTGTCCGAACCGCCTCGGCCTCGGCCTTCCTGCCCTGGGCGCTCAGACTCTGCCCAAGCCCAAACAGAGAAAAGGGATTCTCCGGATAGCGACGCAAGTCCTGCCAGTACACGGTTTCCGCCTCTTCCGCCCGCCCGGCGTCGAGCAGCGCCGCTCCCAGATTGTGCCGCACAGGGTAGTACCAGTCCGGAGGCTCCGTGTAGAACATGCCGTCCTGCAGCCGCACCGCCCGTTCCAGGTGGGCGATGGCCTGGTCGTGTTGCCGGCGGCTTCCAGCGAGTTCTCCCGCGAGCACCTCCCGGGCTACTTCGAGGACCGTCGTGGCGTTGGACACACCCACCAGGACCTCGGCCGTTGTCGGGTCCTCGATGATCGCGGACAGTTGAGCCAGCTCCCGCTCGGCCTCTTCCGGGCGCCCCTTTGCCGCCTGGGCCAGGCCGCGGGCATAGTGGGAAGCCCCCGACCAGAGGCGCCTGTGTGGAGACGGGATCGGTTCTGCCAGGATCTCGTCCCAGCGCCCGAATCTCACCATGGAATAGAGTGGGAGACTCAGAAAGGTCTCGAAAAGCGCCCAGTGGTCTTCCGTGAAACCCTCGGGAACCTGGTCGGCGACCTTGCGCGAGGCCTCGAGCACTTCTCCGCTCTTGCCCAGCATCATGCCTGCCCAGACCAGAAAATGGATGTTGTGTGGATAGTATCCGAGCGGATAGATCCCCTGGGCCCGACACTGGGTGATGTAGCCCTCGTCCGCCAGGGAGGCCAGCTGATTCACTTCGAAAGCATCACTGTAGCGCCCCAGCTGCATGTAGATGTGTGAGGGCATGTGGACCAGATGCCCGGCGCCCGGCGCCCGGCCGCGCAGAGTATCGGCTGCCGATTCGGCCCACTCGGGGTGAACCGCCTCGACGGCGTGGATGAAGTAGTGAAGCGCGCCCTCGTGCACGGGATCCGCCTCGCGGGCGGCTTTCAGGACTCTCAGGATCTCGGGCGTTCGCTCTCCAGGCTTCCCGTCCCGGGTCCAGTAATCCCAGGGCGAGAGATTCATCAGGGATGCGGCATACAAGGTCGCGACGTCGGGATCCCCGGGATACTTGCGAAAGAGTTCCGACATGGCAGAGGCATACGCCTGGTCGAGACTGCCGCGGTCTTCCTCCGTCGCGTTCGAGTAGCGCTTCGCCAGCGCATGGATCAAGTCCGATTCCCGTTGGGAGACCCGATCTACTCGAGCCAGGGCCAGCTGAATTGCCTCGCTGGCCTGCGGTACGGCTTCGGGCTGCATCGGCAGGTTGAGGTTCGGACCCAGGACGAGAGCCCAGCCCCAGTAGGCCATGGCACAGTCCGGGTCCAGCCGCGCCGCCTCCTTGAATGCTCTCAGCGCTTCGCGGTGATTGAAGCCGTACGTGAGCCGCAGCCCCTGATCGAAGAAGAGCTGGGCCCGGGGAGAGCGGGTCGTCACAGGGAAATGATGAAAGCCCAGCCCGACGAGCAGTGGAGCCATCTGGCCCTCGGAGAGGCGGGGATCCTCGCGCAGCGCCCGCCCATCGTGGTGTCCCGCGTGTTGGGCCGCCGACACGGCTGGAGTCACCGCCGTGAGAATGAAGAGAATCAACGTCGCGCGACCCGCGAACCCGATCGAAACTGATTGCAGCCAACGTCGCGCACGGCGCGACCGTCGTCCCAGAAGTGTCATGTTGCTCCTTCTTTCCAGGTTGCCCATACCGTTCAATGCGGAAGGGAGGAGGAAAACGGGTCAGAGTGGGAGGCGGAAACCTGCGAAGCAGACCCGTTCGATCCCTTCCGGTGCAGGCAGGTCGGAGTCCTTGGCTGAGAGGCGCATCGAATCAGCCTCCGGCCGCGGGGACTCGCCGGCGGGCCACTCGTCAGCAAGACCGAAATCGAGCCCCAGGGGGCGGAGTTCTTCCAGAATGCGCCTGATGTTCCAGACGTGCAGTCGATTCGCCGTTGTGGAAGCACCGAGGTGGCTTCCGTCACCACTGAACTGAATCTTGGAAAACGCTTGTGGCTCGGGGAGCTTCAGCTGCAGCACCGGGCGCCGCCTCAGCGTGTCGTAGACGGCGATCGTCCGATGATCGATGACGACCGCGAGCAGGTCGCTGCGATCGCTGAAAGACATCAGGCCGGGCAGATTCGAGAAACGGGGCGGCCGCCTGACCTGCATGACTTGGTTCCACGACTGCGTGCTCCACACGAGATACTCCTTGCTGCCGCCCGTAACCAGCCACCGTCCGTCCGGACTGAAAAGGACGCCCACCGAACCTTCTCCCGGCAGCAGAGTCTTGAGAGTGCTCCCGCGTGAACCATCCCAGATCACCGTCCGATCCCCCCTCCAGTTGCCGGCCGCGACCAGCCCTCCCCCCGAGGTCAGCGAGGGGTGTGCCATCCCGGGGAAGCCGGGCAGACTCTCCGGTGGACCCTTGCGGAGATTCCGGTGCAGGAGGACCCGCGTTCCCTGATGGAGCGACACGACGGACCGTCGGCCGGAATCGAGTGCGGCGTGCTCGCAGGGTTCACTTTCCAGGATCCGCCGCTCGGCGACTTCGAAGCCTCCGCCTCCGGTCTCCCGCAAGCTCCAGTCGATCAGGCCCTCGGAGCCGCAGCTGATGAACTGGCGTTCACTGCCCGAGAAGAACACGTCATGAACGTCGTAGGACGCGACCGAGGCAACGGGGTTCTCGCGATCGGCATCCCACAACAGAATCCCGTCGAGACCTCCCGACACGATCCAGCGACCGTCCCGGCTGAGATCGAGACTGCGCGGCCCCTTTCCCTGGTGTCCATAGTAGGTATGGACCATCTCGCCGTAGCGTACCCGCCACAGTCCGGCCGCATCGCCGTCGATGAAGGAAAGGAATCTTCCGTCCGAGGAGAATTCCAGTCCCTGCGCAGGCGCGGCCAGCAACTGACTGCCGGTGGAGACGTCCCACAGGCGCGTGGTCTCGTCCCAGGAATAGGTGAAAGCCAGTGGGTAGTCCGGGTGCAATCCCACCCGGACGACTTCCGCCTGATGGCCTTTCAGGGTGGTCAGAACCCGTCCCGCAGCGACCTCCCAGATGAGCGCGGTACCGTCGGAATAACCGGCAATGAGCCGGGTCCCGGTGCCCTCCCAGTCGGTTCGGAAAGCCCGGCCCGAATGAACCAGTTTCCCGAGCAGACGGCCATCCCGGGAGCTGCGGATCTCGACGGTTCCCTCATCGGTCGAAACTGCGATCGCTCCTCCGTCGGGACGGTAGCTCAAGTAGGAGGAATCGTGGGGGAGCCGGTGCCGGAGCCGCTTTCTCCGGCCGCGAAGATCGAAGAGAATCAGTTCTCGATCGTGGCTGATCAGGGCCAGTTCGCTGCTGTCCGGCGAAAAGGCCACCGACGCACCCGCAACCAGAACAGGGAACTCCTTGATCAGGTTTCCGTTACGTGAATCCCACAGCCTCACGCAGCCCTGGCCGGTTCCATCGGGACTGTTGAACTTGGCCACGAGAAAGCGCCCGTCGGGGCTGAAGGACAAGACCCAGGGATCCAGCCCGAAGCCTGCCAGGACGAGCTCCGAGGGGGAGTCTCCGCCCCGTTCGATCCGCACTTCCCCACCCAGAGATCCCCAGGCATGTCGCTCGAATCGGCTGTCGAAGTCGATGGAAACCTTGCGATCGTCTTTCTTGGGCCAAGTGGCCACCGGTTCGAGATCGGTGAGCGCCAGGCTGGCGATGGCCTCGTCCCGGAGGTCGGTCCCCGGGCGCAGGACGGCCGCCTGGGAAAGCAGGCGCAGGCTCTGCGACCGTCGACCGGGGGTTTGACTCGCTCGGAGGGCTCGCGCCTGCGCGACCAGGGAATTCCGGAGTCTGGAATTCGCGTCCCGCTCCGCTTCGTTGGCCTTGACGGCCTGCCGCAAGGCCTGCTGTCTGGACTGTTCCGCCTGAACCAGACCCAGCACCACCCCCACCACTCCCAGCAGCAGCGCCACCAAGGCGATGGTGGCAGCCGCCACCATCGGTCGATGACGGCGAACGAACTTTCGCGCCCGGTAGACGCGGCTGGGCGGGCGGGCCGACAGTGGTTCATGCTGCAGGTAACGGCGGACATCGGCGGCCAGTGCATCGGCCGACTCGTACCGGCGCCCGCGATCCTTGTCGATCGCCCGGCACACGATCCAGTCGAGATCACCCTTCAGTTCACGAGCGAGCTCCGGAAGCTTCGTGCAGCGCCGAGAGGCCACTTCGTGGGCACGCGCGCCCATCTCCAGGAGCCTGGCACTGGGCAGCACCGGATCGAGGTCTCGGTTTCCCAGCCGGGTCAGGAATGCATGCAGCCCGATCTCGTCCGGATCAACCGGTAGAGCTCCGGCCATCAGCTCGTAGAGGATGATGCCCAGCGAGTAAATATCGGTTCTGGTGTCGATGTCCGGTGACGCCGTCTCAGCCTGCTCCGGACTCATGTAGGCGGGCGTTCCCAGGGCCGTCCCCAGCTGTGTTACGAAGGTCTGGTGCCCGGGAAGAGTACCAACGGCCTTCGCAATTCCAAAGTCGATCACCTTGAGAACCGCTTCTCCATCCTGTCGGGCAACCATCACGTTGGATGGCTTCAGGTCGCGATGGATGATGCCCTTCTGATGGGCGTGCTGGACCGCCTGGGCGAGGGTGATGAAGAGTTCGAGGCGTTGCCGGATCGAGAGCCGTTCGCGGTCGCAAAATGTCGTGAGGGGGACGCCGGGGACCAGTTCCATCACGAAGAAAGGCCGCCCGTCCCCGGTACTGCCTGCGTCCAGGACGCGGGCAATATTCGCATGATCCATCATTGCCAGCGCCTGTCTCTCCGCCTCGAATCGCGTCACGACCTGGCGTGAGCCCATCCCCCACCGGATCAGTTTGAGCGCGACACGACGACGGACCGGATAGAGCTGCTCGGCTTCGTAGACGAGGCCCATCCCACCCTCGCCGAGGACGGTGAGTAGCCGATAGGGCCCGATCTCCCCGAAGGGCTCGGGGATCCCCGGCAAGGGCACGACCAGGGTCCTCTCCTCGGCTCTGGAGTGCGCTTCGAGGAGCCGTCTGACTCGGAGCTCAAGATCCGGATTCCCGGCGCAGGCCCGGGCAATGAAAGGCAGCCGCTCCTCCGGGTCTTGACCCAGGCAAGCCTCGAAGATCTTTCGTTCCGCGGACTCGGGTGCCATCTTCTGTTCAGCCCACGGCCTCGCGTCCAGCCTCGCTCTGTGCGGCGGGCGAATGCCAGGTTCTCCACCCTGCGGTGGCGGGTTTTTCGGAGCCGGCCCGTGCGACAGCATGATGAACCCGGGTCCGGCTCCGCAGTTGGATTGGACGAGAAGAGCGGGTCAGCCGCTTCGTTTCTCCAGTGTAACACTGATGTCAATAGAGATTCTATAGTGATACACGGATCAATACGAAGCGGCTCAAGCCTGCGAGGAGCCTTCACCCATGCGGGCGAACAGCCAGGCCCTCGCGTACACCCAGTCCCGTTTGACGGTGGCTGGAGAAACCTCGAGCAACTGCGCCGTTTCCTCGATGCTGCAGCCGGCGAAATAGCGGAGTTCCACGACCCTGGCCAGGCGGGCGTCTTCCCGCTCGAGGGAGCGCAGGGCTTCGTCGAGCGCGAGAACGTCCGCCCCCCGGTCCTCGGCAGCCACGGCCAGATCGTCGAAGGTCACGCGCCGGGCCTCCCCGCCCCGTTTGAGAGCGGATCGGGTTCGAGCATGATCGACCAGGATGCGGCGCATGGCCTGAGCGGCCGCGCCGAAGAAGTGGGCGCGGTTCTCCCATCGTGCCTCGCCCTGAAGGAGCCGGATGAGCGCCTCATTGATCAGCGCCGTCGGCTGCAGGATGTGTCCTGGTGCCTCGCGCCGCATCAGGCCGGCGGACAACCGCCGCAGTTCGGCATAGAGGGCTCGGATCAGCTGGTCGAAGGCCTGCTCGTCCCCCTGATTGACCTGCTCGAGAAGAATGGTGATTTCCGAATCGGCCATGGCCGGGCTCCCAAGAGAACGGCACGAGCTGAAGCCGAACCGCGGCCGGCCTCGGGCTCGCCTGGTGTTGGATTCATTATGCCCGTTTGCCGGAGTCCATACCAGGGTTCCGTAACCCGAGATGCGCCGCCTGCGATTCGCCGACGGGGGCCCTTCCACCCGAGGCCTCCGCAGGCGAGAATGGAGGCAACCGATGCCGCTTCTCGAACTCAGGAACGTCAGCGTCGAAGCTTCCGGTCGACGGATTCTGCGCAACGTCAGTCTCCAGCTCAACGAGGGGGACAAGGTCGTACTGCACGGACCTTCCGGTTCCGGCAAATCCTCGCTTCTCAAGGCCATCCTTGGGGTCCTCCCCATCACGAGCGGGCAGATCCTCTACGACGAGAGCGAAATCGGACCGGAGAACATCGAATCGTTTCGACGCCACGTGGCCTATGTCGCACAGGAACCGATTCTCGGAGGAGAGACGGCGCGCGACGCCTTGCTGCTCCCTTTCACCTTCCGCAGCCGCAGCCGGGGGCTTCCCTCCCAGGAGCGGATCGAGGCGGTCCTGGGCAGGCTGGGACTGCCCGTCTCCCTTCTGGCGCAGCGGGCCACACGGCTCTCAGGCGGAGAGAAGCAGCGGCTCGCCCTGGCCCGGGCCCTGCTGCTCGAGGTCTCCCTTTTTCTGCTGGACGAAATCACCTCCGCGCTCGACCCCGAGAGCCAGGAGCGCATCGTATCGGTCTTGACTTCAAACCGGCTGACCGTCCTCGCCGTGGCGCATGGGGACGCCTTCGACGGGGCCTTCGGGATCTTCTGGAAGATGGAGAATGGACAACTGACACGATGAAAGGAGGGAACGCGGGCGGCCTCCTGCTTCCGCGGCGAATCCTGGCTCCCTCATGCCGGGTGCGACCGGACCCGCAGCCCGGCGGGCAGGCGAGGATGAGGGTTTTGACGGCCCGACACCGGATGAAAAGGAGAAATCATGCACGCCATTGACATCAGTTGGGCGGACCTGGCGATCGTCTACGTGCTTCTGATCCTGCCGGTCGCCATCCTGGCCTACTACCGCGTCGGTCTGCTGCGCGGTCTGGGGATCGGCGTGCTGCGCATGTCGGTGCAACTGGCGCTGGTCGGCCTCTACCTGCAGTACCTGTTCCGGCTGAACAACTTCTGGCTCAACAGCGCCTGGATCGCAGTCATGTTGGTGGTCGCCAACTTGAGCATCCTCAACGGCGCAGGGCTTTCCATCCGGCGTCTGTTCCCGGCGACGCTGGCGGCGACCGCTCTTTCCACGGTTCTCGTCGTCGCCGTGCTCGTGGGCCTCGCCGTTCGCCCCCACCCGCTGTACGACGCCCGCTACCTGATCCCCCTGGCCGGAATGCTGCTGGGCAACTGTCTGCGGGCAAACATCATCAGCCTGGAGCGGTTTTTCTCGTCTCTGCGGGAGAACGAACAAGAGTTCATTACCTATCTCACGCTGGGAGCGAGCCTGAGAGAGGCCTGCCTGCCGCACCTGCGCCGTGCCTTCCGGACGGCCATGGCACCCCAGATTTCAACCGTGGCGACCATGGGCATCGTCTCCCTCCCCGGCATGATGACCGGCCAGATCCTGGGTGGCGGCAGTCCGCTGCTGGCCGTCCGATACCAGATGGCCATTGTCGTCGCGATCCTGGCGGCAGCCGTCATCGGCGCCTTCCTCAATTTGCAGGCCGGTATCTTTCTCAGTTTCGATCGCTACCACCGGCTTCGCAGCGACGTCTTCTCGAAGTGAGACGCTCGATTTGATTTTCGATTTTCGATCTTCGATTGGGGGCGTAATCAGTTTCGAGTTTCGAGTTTCTGGTTCCGAGAACCCGGAATGCGAGTCGAAGGAGTGACGCCTTCTGGCCGTTGAGACGTGCGGAACCCTGAATGTGAGGGTGTCTTCCGTATCACTCTTCCCGCTTCCAGCCTCAACCTGGCTCCGGCGCTCCAAATCGTAAATCTCAAATCGTAAGTCTCAAATCTCAAATCGTAAATCTCAAATCTCAAATCTCAAATCCCCTATTCCCCTCTCCCGCCGTGACTTGTCCGATGATAGACTGCTAGACGCTATGAATATTCTGGTCCTCAATTGCGGCTCATCTTCGGTCAAATTCCAGATCATCGAAACCGACCTGGACCTGATTGCCAAGGACGCGGATCGGCGTCTCGCACGGGGCGTACTCGAGAGAGTCGGATCTCACTCCCTGATCACCCTCCAGGCGGAGGGGCAGCCCACGGTCAAGCAGGACACCCCGTTGCGGAACCATCGCGACGCCTTGGACTTCATCCTCCGTTGGATCATCTCCCCCGAATCGAAGATCGCTTCGATTCGGTCCATCCAGGACATCCACGCCATCGGCCACCGAGTCGTGCACGGCGGTGAGAAGCTCCGCAAATCGGTCAAGATCGATCCGAAGGTCATCGAGTTGATCGAGGACTGCATCGAGTTGGCGCCCCTGCACAATCCGGCCAACCTGCGCGGGATCCGGGCAGCCATCGAGCTGTTCGGCGAAGGAATCCCCCAGGTCGCCGTCTTCGACACGGCTTTTCACTCCACCATGCCGGAGACATCGTACCTGTACGGAGTGCCCTACCAGCTTTACCGACGGCACAAGGTCCGCCGCTACGGCTTCCACGGAACATCGCACCGCTACGTCGCCTACCGCTACCGGCAGGTTCGCAAGATGAAGCCGGAGGATGTCAATATCATCACGCTCCATCTCGGCAACGGTGCCTCGGCCTGCTCCATCATCGGCGGCGCCTCCGTGGATACCTCGATGGGCTTCACGCCCCTCGAGGGCCTGCTGATGGGCACCCGCTGCGGCGACGTCGACCCCTCCATCATCGAGTTCCTCATGCACAAGGAGGGGATGGGCGTCACCGAGATCATGACACTGATGAACAAGCAGTCCGGGCTCCTGGGCATTTCGGGACTGACGAGCGACATGCGCGAGCTCCTGCAGGAGTCGGCCGAGCACGACGACCGGCGGGCGCGCCTGGCCATCGACATTTACTGCCGACGGGTCAAGGGATACGTGGGGCGCTATTTCGTGCAGATGGGCGGTGCCCAGGCGGTCGTCTTCACGGGGGGTGTCGGCGAGAACTCGGCCGCCATCCGGCAGAAGGTCTGTGACGGTCTCGACTGCATCGGGCTGAAGCTCGACGAAGAAGCGAACGATCGGATCTCCGGCGGCCAGAGCGGCCTGATTTCGCTACCCAACAGCAAGCTGAAGGCTTACGTGTTTCCCACCAACGAGGAACTGTTGATCGCCCGGGATGCGATCCGGGTCATCGAGGATGCTCCCCGGCGCTGGTAGTCCGGACGTGATCAGGCGAAGTCCTTCAGCGCTTCGGCCAGAGCCTCCCGGCCCGGCTTGAGGAGACTCGCCGGCAGCTGAGCCAACGGCGTCTCAACGACATTGAGTCGCTCGATGAAATCATCAACCGCCGGATTGATGTAGATCAGGCCGGTCAGGAATTCGCCGGCTTCCCGGGACTCGCGGAGCATTTTGAAGGCCTGCGAATTGACCCGCGGGTCGTAGTCCCGATCCACCTTTCTCAGGCGGATTCGCGACCCGTCGTGCAGTTCGACGTCCGTCACCTGGCCGTCGGCATAGTCGACCGGCGGCAGGGGCTCGAAGTGGGGAATGAAATCGATGTCGTGAAGGAGCTCCTCGTGTTCCTTGCCCCACTGGTAGCTCTTGGTCGAGCCATCGTGGTCGTTGAAGGTGACGCAGGGGCTCAACACGTCGATGACTGCGGTGCCGCGGTGGCTCAGCGCCCCTTCGAGCAGGGCCACCAGCTGGCGAGGATCGGCCGCGAAGGACCGGGCGACGTAGCTGCACCCCATTTCCATGGCCAGCTTGCACATGTCGATGGGCGGCAGCTCGTTGACGGTGCCCGTTTTCAGCCGGCTGCCGCGATCCGCGGTGGCTGAGAACTGCCCCTTGGTCAACCCGTAGACACCGTTGTTCTCGAGGACATAGACCATGGGAATGTTGCGTCGGAGCATGTGGCAGAACTGTCCCAGGCCGATGGATGCCGTATCTCCGTCGCCGCTCACCCCGATACAGACCAGGGAGCGGTTGGCGACAACCGCGCCGGTGGCAACGGACGGCATGCGTCCGTGCACGCTGTTGAACCCGTGTGAGCGTCCCAGAAAATAGGCGGGCGTCTTGCTGGAGCAGCCGATGCCGCTCATCTTGATGATGCGGTGCGGGTCGATGCTCATCTGGAAGAAGGCACGAACGATCTGGCTGGAGATGGCATCGTGGCCGCAGCCGGCACACAGCGTGGACGGCGCCCCTTTGTAGTCGGACATCTGGAGTCCAACCTGGTTGGTCTTCCGGACAGCGGTGCTCATTGTCTCATTCCCCCGTTCTCCATCTCCACGATGCGCTCCGTGATGAAACGCGCGTCGATCGGCAGTCCCTTGTAGTGCAGGACCTTACGAATCTTCGTGGCAGACCCGGGCACCTCGGTGATCACCAGATCCGCCATCTGTCCGTCCCGGTTCTGTTCCACCACATAGATCTTCGAATGGGCGTTCAGGAACTCCTCGAGGTGGGCCGTAAAGGGCAGTGCCCGAATGCGGAAGTAGCCGGCCTCGATCCCGAACTCCCGTTCCAGCTGGTGGAGGCTTTCCTCGACGGCCACGTGTGACGACCCGTAGGCGATGATGCCGATCTCGGCGCCGGGCCGTGGCCGAATCTCCGGCTGGGGGACGAACTGCCGGGCCGTGTCGAGCTTGCGCGTCAAGCGGTCCATCAGGGCTTCCAGATCGGCCGGCCGCTCCGAGTACTTGGCCATCTCGTTGTGCCCGCTGCCACGTGTGAAGTAGGCCGCAAGGGGATGATCGGTCCCCGGCAGCGTGCGATAGGGGATTCCGTCGCCATCCACGTCGCGGTAGCGTCCAAACTCACCGAGCCGCTCCAGGTCCTCCCGACTCAGCACCTTGCCCCGTTCCAGCGGTTTCTCGGGATACTCGAACGGCTCCGACAGCCAGTTGTTCATCCCGAGATCCAGGTCGGTAGCGACAAAGACCGGCTGCTGGAATCGCTCCGCCAGATCGAAGGCCTGATAGCCCATCTCGAAGCACTCGCGCATGTCCGCGGGAAGGAGGACCAGGTGCCGGGTGTCTCCGTGCGAGAGGTAGTAGAGAGCGAAGATGTCGCCCTGCGATGTCCGCGTCGGGAGCCCAGTACTCGGCCCGACGCGCTGAACGTCGAAGATGACGCAGGGGATCTCGGCAAAGTAGCCGAAACCTGCGAATTCGGCCATCAGCGAAATGCCCGGGCCGGAGGTGGCCGTCATCGAGCGCGCCCCGGCCCAGCCGGCCCCGAGCGCCATACCGATGGCCGCCAGTTCGTCCTCGGCCTGAATGACCGCATAGGTCGCCCGCCCGGTCTCGGGGTCGCGCCGAAAGCGGTCCAGGAAGTCCCCGAGGGACTCCGCGATGCTGGTCGAGGGAGTGATGGGATACCAGGTCGTCACGGTGACTCCGGCGAACATGGCTCCCAACGCGGCGGCCGAGTTGCCGTCGATGATGATCTTCCCGGAGGTTCGATCCATCGGCTCCAGATAATAGGGGTCCCGCTTGGCCAGGTGCTCCGCCACATGTTCGGCGCCGGCCCGGGCCGCCCGGATGTTCAGTTCGACGGCTCGCTTCTTTTCCTTGAACCAGTGTCGGATCGAGCGATCGACGATCTCGGGCGGAATGCCCAGAATACGGGCCAGTGATCCCACATAGACCATGTTCGTCACGAGCCGTCGCAGCCGGCTGTCCTCGACCAGATCGCGCGCCAGTTCCGTGAACGGGACGGGGTACCAGATCAGGTCATCGCGCATGGACGACAACTGGAGTCTCTCGTCGAAGAGCACGACCTGCCCCGGATCCAGCGCTTCCACGTCTTCCCGCGCCGTGTTGGGGTTGAGGGCGACCAGAATGTCGACCTCCTTCTTCCGCCCCAGGAAGCCGTCCTTCGAGGCTCGAATGGTGAACCAGGTCGGAAGCCCGGCGATGTTCGATGGAAACAGGTTCTTGCCGCTCACGGGGATCCCCATCTCGAAGATCGAGCGCATGAGAACGTTGTTCGAGGACTGGCTCCCCGATCCGTTGACGGTGGCGATCTGAATGCTGAAGTCATTCACGATACGCCGAGAGTGTCCGTCGGGGGTCCGATCTTCGCTGGACAGGACGGCAGATTCAGTATCCTTCAATGGCCATTTCTCCCGGGAGGGTCCCGCTCGGGCCCCCTCTCCAAAGCATCCTACGCAAAACCGAACTCTGGGGATTCGGGTACTCGACCGTTCGACAGAATTTCTCGCCAGGGCCGTCCCCAGAGAGAATCCAGACGAATTTGAGCGGAATTATATACCCAAGCGTCGCTTCATCCGCCGAGCCGGCCGGGGCCGAGGTCAAACGCACCGACTGTATTACACTGGCCCGATGGGCGATCCGAAATCGAATCTGCATTTCGTGCTGGTGCGGACCCAGTTCGCGTCCAATCTCGGCTCCACCGTCCGAGTGATGAAGAACATGGGGTTTGAGAGCCTGATGCTGGTCCGCCCCGAGTGCGAAGTGGGAATCGAGGCGCGCAGCTTTTCCATGAAAGGGGCGGAGATTCTCGATCGCGCCCGCTTCTTTCCCACACTCGAAGCCGTCGCGGCCGAAATACCCGTGCTGATCGGGACGACCGGCCGGTTTCACGGCAGCCAGTCCCGACTGATCGATTGCCCCACCCTGGCCGCCGAAGTGCTCCCGCGACTTGCGGGCACCGAAGTCGGTCTCGTCTTTGGATCCGAGGACAACGGGCTCCGTCGAGAGGAGCTGCAGGTCTGCCAGTGGCTGGTAGAGATTCCGACCGCCGGGGGCTATTCGGTGCTCAATCTGGCCCAGGCGGCGGCCATCGTCGCCTATCAGATCCACATCGCCTCCTCGAGCTGGGCGAGCGTCCCGTCACCCGCCCGCGCGACGCCGGCCCAGGTCGAGTCACTCATGCATCGCGTCGAATCGCTGCTCGAGGCCCTCGATCTGCCGACCCGGGTCTCCGTCTCCAGACTGATGCCGCGCATGCGGAAGATCGCGGGCCGGGCTCAGCTCGAGCGTCGCGACGTGAACATGCTCCACGGCATTCTGAAGGAGCTGGCGACGCTGTTCGAGAAGCCGGCCGGGAGGGGAATGCCGCAGGCCGGAGACGGGGGACCGAAATGAGAGAGCCGGGCGCGCCCTCGGTGAAAGATCGGGCTCAGATCGCTCCGGTCTCCGGTCTTGGGTCTCCGGGCTGCCGGCCGCCGGCCGGAACGCGGACGACGTCCATGAAGGACGAGACCGAAAAGACCGCCCGACCGATTCCCGGATCTCCATAGCCGGGAGGCGGCTCGAGTTGGTGCTGCTCCAGTGCATCCCGCCAGCGGGCCAGCAGGCCCACGTGATAGGCGAGGGGAGCGCCCGCGGGGTTGGTTCGACCGAGCTCGCTCAGAGGTTCCGGACACCAGGTCGTGAAGCGGGGAACGATGCCGTGGGACATGAAGAAATGCAGGCCCTCCTCGGTGGAGGCCAGGGCCTGTTCGACGTCCGTGAAACCGTATGGTCGGGACATCTCGATTCCGGCTACGAAGTTGGGGATGACGTAGGCCGGCCCGAACACATCGGCGGCAGCGACGACCCTTCGGATCCACTCGTCGCGGCCCACGTACCGGTCCTTTCCGGCGCACAGAATGCTGAAAAGGCGGCGGTCCCAGACTTCGAAGTTGGGATGGTAGATTTGCACTCCCGCCTCTTTGAAGCGTCGCACCTGCTCCTTCGGCAATGCCTGCACCACGACCTTGCCGATCCACCGGCCCGGGAAGCGCCGCTCGATCGCCTCCGGATAACGGGCGTAGAACTCCGCCTCGCTCAGACCCTGGACCTGCGAAGTGATGCTTCCGCCCGTGACCGTGTAGGCCCGGCTCGTGGAGTCGGTCTCACTGATGATCTGCAGAGCCTCGAGGATCTCCTCCACGCTCTTGACCCCGGTATACGGTCGTCCGCTCTGCTTCTGCTGGCGATAGTTCTCGTTGATGTCGCAGAACTGGCATTCCTCCTGCCGACCGAAGTACTGACACAGCCGGAACACCGTCAGGTAAAGAAGATAGCCCCACTCGATGGTCGGGGCGATGTCGGTGATCGGCTTGCCGCTCGAGAGTTGGTGCCGATAGTATTCCGGCACTTCCGGATACTGGACCGCGCAGACCTCTTCCCCCTCGAGAACGAGGATCAGCCGGCCGTCCGGCGCCAACTCCACACGGTAGGGGGAGGACGGGTTGACCCTCACCGAGACGATGACACGCCGGAACCCCTCCTTGCCGTCGAGTAGACTCACTTCCTCGGGAACCCGGAAGTGCTCCCGGCTCTGCATCTCGGAAATCGGCACGAGATCGAAGGAGAAGATGAAGTAGGCCTTGGGCTTGAAGCCTGTGGCAATCCGCAGAGCGTCCTCCGAGAAGGAGAGCCCCTGGCGCAGAACATCTTCCTTATAGATCGCCTCGGGCGGCAAATCAGGGTAGCGCTCAACCAGGGCTGCGATCTTCTCCCGGCGGTGACTCACGGAATCAGACTACCAGAAATCAGGCTCTCGGAACCGAGGCGGGAAGCAACTCATGCTCGAGCCGCTTCAACAACTGGCGCGCCACGCTCTTGAGCGTTTCCCGAACCCCTTCCCCCTCGGCCGCAATGGCCTGATAGACCGGCTCTCCCACGAGGCGGAGCTCCCGGGACAGGAATTCGACATTGTGGATATCGTGAAGATCCCGTTTGTTGAGCTGCAGGGCGTAGGGCAACCGGGTCAGTTCGACGCCGTAGTGCCCGAGATTCTCCTGGAGGTCGCGCAAGGCTTCGTAGTTGGCGTCCATCCGCGAGCGCTGCGAGTCGGCGACGAAGACCACCGCGTCCACGCCGCGAAAGACCAGGCGCCGGGTGGCTGCATGGAAGACCTGTCCGGGAACCGAATAGAGATGGAAACGGACGCGAAAACCGCAGACGAGCCCCAGATCCACGGGCAGAAAGTCAAAGAAAACGGTTCGCTCCGCCTCGGTATACAGAGAGACGAGCCGTCCTCGGAAATCCGGCTTGATGGACCGGTAGATCTGCTGGATGTTGGTCGTCTTTCCGCACATGCCGGGACCGCAGTAGACCAGCTTGCAGTTGACCTCCTGGTTGGCGTAGTTAATGAACGGCACCGGTGCACTCCTGGTAGTTCATGCGTTCGGGACCCGGAGAACCCGCCCCTGCGTCGGGCCTGCGGCGACGTGGGTCAATCTTCCCGCGAGACGGTGCCCATCGCCAGAAGGTCGCGCAATACCCTGGTCGCCTGCAGGATTTCTGCCGAATGTCGCCGGTCGCGTCGACTGCTGTTCTCGAGTACCAGCAGCAATATTGCCTCATCACCGACGGGAAGAATGAGGACGCTGCTCACTTTTCCCTTGTGATACACTCCCTCAAACGTCTCTTCGCCAAACAGGCCCGCCAGACTCCGCGTGGCGGCCATCGTACCCGCAGCCAGCGAACAGACAGCCTCGCGCTCCAACGGATCGACCGCCCCCCGCGATACCATTTCCTGGCCGCTCATTCCGACCAGAAAGGCCGATCGGACGGCACACGAATTCACGAGGGAGTCGAGCACACGGCCCAGCTTGTCCGATTCGGCGGAATGGAGCCGACGGATCCCGTTTCGAGCGAATCCCTTCCTATCCGGTGATGATTCCTGCATTTCGACGTCGTGAATGATACTCCAGGAGCTTCGGGTTGTCTTCTTATAGAGGGAATCGCGTTCGTCCCCCGCTGTCTCGGGAGTGCCCCCCGGGGCCAGGGCTCCTTGACTCGGCGGGAAGCGTTTTTATACAAATAGGCGTTCACCTTCAGCCCGCCAGTGGGAGATGCAGGGGCTGAGAGCAAGTCTGGAGGGACTTCATGGCTAGTGCAAAGTCAACCAAACCAAAACCCCACAACGATCCGTTCGCGCTGTACGAGGAAGGCCTGAAGAGGTATCACAGCGGGAATTATGCGGCTGCCAGCGGTCTGATGGATCGGATCGAGGAGCAGTTCCCCGACGAGATCGACGTCCTGGCCCGGGCCCGCAGCCTGAGGTCGGTCTGTACGGCAAAGATCGAGTCCGAGAAGAAGGGCAACCACAAGCCCAAGACGCCCGAGGAGTGGTACGACCATGGTGTGGTGCTCCACAACCAGGGCAGCTACGAAGAGGCTCTGGAGTATTTCCAGCGGGCGCTGAAGTTGGCCGGCGAAGACGCCGACTTCATTCACTACGCGATGGCAGCGACCACGGCACGTCAGAATGACGGCCCGCAGGCCCTCGAGCATCTCAAGAAGGCAATCGAACTGAAGCCCGAAAGCCGTTTCATCGCTGCTCATGACCCGGACTTCACCGATCTGAGAAACGACAGTTCGTTCCGCGCGGTGCTCGGCGCAGCGCAGTAGGGCGCATCGGGCCCCGCGCCGTCAGGGCCTCTCCGCAGGTTTCCGAACGGCGCTTCCGGAACGTGCACCCGAGAATAGGTAGAATCAAGCCTCCGGGCCCGGACAAGACCAAAGGTCAACAGGCGTTGGGCCGGATGCAGGGAGGGAATGATCTTGCCTTCGAGGATGTTGCGTTACGCCGTTATCCTGGCGGCCGGCAAGGGCACGCGGTTCAAGTCGGAGAAACCCAAGGTTCTCCACGAGATCTGCGGGAAGCCCATGATCACTTACCTGCTGGACCGCCTGGGAGATCTGGGGATCGGCCGCAGCTGGATCATCGTCGGGGAAGGGGCGGACCAGGTCAGATCGGCCCTGTCGGATTACCCCGTGACCTTCCGGGTGCAGGAACCTCAACTCGGGACGGGGCACGCGGTGATGACGGTGCTGCCGGAACTGGAGCGGATCACCGGGAGCGTCTTGGTCCTCTACGGCGACACCCCCCTGATCCCGACGCCGATTCTCGAACGCCTTTTCAGCGAGCGAGAGGAAAGCGACGCTGACGAAGTCCTGTTGACGGCCGAACTCGATGAGCCGACGGGATACGGCCGTATTCTCCGCGGCACCGGCGAAGAGGTCCTCGACATCATCGAGGAGAAGGAAGCGACGCCGTCGCAGAAGGCCATCCGAGAGATCAACGCCGGCTTCGCCTGCTTCAAGGCAGAAAGCCTCGTCCGATCCCTGCCCCTTCTCACCAATGACAACCGGGCCGGTGAGTACTATCTGACCGATCTGGTCAGGACCATCTCGTCCCAGGGGGGACAGGTCCGAGGGGTCCGCTACTCCGCTCGCGACGACATCTTCGGCATCAACAACCGGGTCGAGTTGGCCTCGGCCGAAGCCCGCCTGCGCCACCGGATCAACCGGGACTGGATGGAGCGAGGCGTGACCCTCCTGGATCCCGCGCGGACCGTCATTGATGCCGACGTGCAGATCGGCCCCGACACGACGATTCTCGTCGGTGCGGTCCTGCGGGGGTCGACAAGGATCGGCGCCAACTGCCTGATCGGGACTTACACGTATCTCGAGGACGCGGTTTTGGAGGACAATGTCCACGTCGAACACTGTTCCATGGTTCGGGGACAACGTGTCGGAAGCGGCCGCACCGTACCGCCGTTTTCGCTGCTCGACAGTGCCGGCCCTGTGAACGAAGATGCCCCCGGCGAGACCGGGGCGGAAAGGGGATAAAGAGTTGGATGGTGCAGTTGAGACCGAGGAGCGCTCGGGCTGGTCGATTCAGGATGCGATCGATCTGTATCTGATCGATCGTTGGGGAGCCGGATACTTTGGAGTCAACGAGGAAGGCCACATCTCCGTGGCCCCCATGCAGGATTCCTCTCGCTCCATCTCCGTCTTCAAGGTCCTGGAGAGGGCGATGCAGGAAGATCTGAATCCTCCGATCCTGGTTCGGTTCCAGGATATGGTTCGCCACCGCGTTCAAGTCCTGAACGAGGCCTTTCGGACGGCCATCGCCGAGTACGGTTATGAGAATTCCTACCGCACCGTCTATCCGATCAAGGTCAACCAGCTGCGCGAAGTCGTCGAGGAGATCGTCGATGCGGGACGACCCTACAACCTCGGCGTCGAGGCGGGCTCCAAGCCCGAACTCTTCGCCGCTTTGGCGATTCACCACGATAACGATCCCCTCATCGTCTGCAACGGCTACAAGGACGCTCCCTATATCCGCGCCGCGCTCATGGGACGAAAACTCGGCAAGAAGGTCATCATCGTCGCCGAGAAGCTCTCGGAAGTGAACCTGATCGTCCGGCTCGCCCGTGAGATGGAGGTGCAGCCGCTGGTCGGTTTGCGCATGCGACTGGCCACCGAGGGGAGCGGCAACTGGGCCCGCTCCGGGGGCGACAGCGCCAAATTCGGGCTCTCCACCGCAGAGACCCTGGCGGCAATCCAGCTGCTCGAGGAGGGCGGAATCGGCGAGAGCCTGAAGCTGCTGCACTTTCACATCGGATCTCAGATCCCGGACATCCTGACGATCAAGAACGCCGTGCGCGAAATCAGCCGTCACTACGCCAAGCTCCGCAAGATGGGCCATGACCTCGAATACCTGGATGTCGGGGGAGGGCTGGCCGTCGACTACGACGGCTCCCGATCGACCTTTCATTCGTCGATGAATTACTCACTGGAGGAGTACGCCCGGGACATCGTGTACAACATCCTGGACGTCTGCCAGAGCGAAGGCGTGCCGCAACCCTGTATCCTGTCCGAGTCCGGGCGCGCTCTGGTGGCCTACCATTCGGTTCTGCTGGTCGGCGCCTTCGGATCGATTCAGAAGACCCCGGAGCGGATTCCTCTCGACTTCCCGACCCCCAATGACAAACTCGTGCGGGATCTCCTCTACACGGAGTCCCACCTGTCCAGCGAAAACCTCCTCGAGTCGTGGCACGATCTGCTGCAGGCCGTCAGGAAGGCCAGAAGATGTTCGACGTCGGCTTACTCGACCTCCAGGTCAAAGCCTCGATCGAAGTCCTCTTCTGGCGAATCGCAGAGAAGATCGGCGATAATGCCGCGCGACGGCGATGCGGAGATCCCGGAGGAACTGGCCGATCTGGACAACCAGCTGGCGGACCAGCATATCTGCAACTTCTCCGTCTTTCAGTCTCTGCTCGACCACTGGGCGCTCGGGCAGGTTTTCCCCGTCATGCCGATCCACCGACTCAACGAACGTCCCGACGTGATGAGCACGCTCGTCGACATCACCTGCGACTCGGACGGCAAGATCTCGAAGTTCATCGAGATTGCCGACGTGGCGACGATGCTCCCTCTGCACAAGATCGAACGGGGCGAACCCTACTATCTGGGGATCTTCCTCACCGGTGCATATCAGGACATCATGGGAGACATCCACAATCTGTTCGGGCGGGTCAGCGAGGCGCACGTCTTTCTCGACGAGGAAGAGGAGGACGGATTTTACATCGAGGAGCGAATCGAAGGCAGCACCATCGGAGAGATTCTGTCCATGACGCAATACGACTCGAAGGACATGGCCAAACGCATCCGGATCCAGGTCGATGAAGCCATCCGGGCGGGTCGTCTCAAGCCGACCGAGGGCATGAGGCTCCTGGAAGACTTCAAAAGGGGCCTGGCGGGACCGACCTATCTGGTTTTCCGGGACTGAGACTTCCCTTCGAAACGAGCGACCAGGAACTCGAAGTCCCTCCGGTTCCCGAACCCAAATCGAAAATCGAAAATTCTCTCACTTCTCGGCGCCGTGGTACTCCTGAAGGCTGCGGACCGTGATGCGCTCCCGCTGCAGCGCGCGGATGGCGCTGACCGCCGCGCGGGCCGCGCTGAGGGTCGTGATACAGGGGGTTCCGTACTGGGTCGCGGCCCGCCGGATGGCGCGCTCGTCGAAGAAGGACTCTCGGCCGAGGGGAGTGTTGATCAACAGCTGGATCCGGCGGCTCTTGATCAGGTCGACGACGTTGGGCCGTCCTTCGTTGACCTTGTAGACCGTGTCGACGAACAGCCCCGCCCTTTTGAGTTCTTCCGCCGTGCCGCGCGTGGCCACGATGCGAAAGCCCAGGCTGTCGAAATCGCGGGCAATGGAGGCGGCGTTGTGTTTGTCCCGTTCGTTTACGCTGATGAACACGACCCCGCGCTTGGGGAGATCGACGCCCGCCGAGATCATGGCCTTGGCGTAGGCATAGCCGAATTCCTCCGCGACCCCCATGACTTCGCCGGTGGACTTCATTTCGGGACCGGTGATCGTGTCGACTCCCGGGAACTTGGCGAATGGGAAGACCGGACTCTTCACGAAGCAGGACCCCACCTGCAGATCGCGATTCAGCCCCAGATCCGCGAGCTTGAGGCCGATCATCAGGCGCACGGCAACCTTGGCCAACGGGACCCCGGTCGCCTTGCTCACGAAGGGGACCGTCCGACTGGCCCGGGGATTGACCTCGAGCACGTAGACGACGCCCTCGAACTTGGCAAACTGGACGTTCATCAACCCCACGACGCCGAGCGCCCGACCCAGTCGGCGGGTGTAGTCCTGCATGGTCGCCAGCGTCGCCTCGTCCGACGCCATCGGAGGCAGGACCGAGGTGCTGTCACCCGAGTGGATGCCCGCTTCCTCGACATGCTGCATGATGCCGCCGATGACCACGTCGTCGCCGTCGCAAAGCGCATCGACGTCGTACTCGAACGCATCTTCGAGGAACTTGTCGATGAGGATGGGGTGCTCGGGTGAAATCTCGACCGCTGAAGCCACATACTTCTCCAGGGCCACGTCATCGTAGATGATCGCCATGGCCCGTCCCCCCAGCACGTACGAAGGCCGGACCAGGACGGGGTATCCGATCCTCCGAGCCACGACCAGGGCCTCCTCGAACGACATCGCCGTGCCGTGGTCCGGCTGCGGGATGTCCAGCTCCTCCAGCAACGCCCCGAATCGCTTGCGATCTTCAGCCAGATCGATGGAATCCGGAGAGGTGCCGATAATGGGGACGCCGGAACGGTGGAGTTTATCGGCCAGCTTGAGAGGCGTTTGTCCACCGAACTGGACAATCACGCCGTAGGGGCGTTCGCGCTCGACGACCGCCATGACGTCCTCGAACGTGAGCGGCTCGAAGTAGAGGCGATCGGAGGTGTCGTAATCGGTCGAGACGGTCTCGGGGTTGCAGTTCAGCATGATCGTCTCGAATCCCTCTTCGCGCAGTGCAAAGGAGGCGTGACAGCAGCAGTAGTCGAACTCGATACCCTGTCCAATCCGGTTTGGGCCGCTGCCCAGAATGATCACCTTGCGGCGATCGCTCGGCTTGGCTTCGTCTTCCTCCTCGTAACTGGAATAGAGATACGGCGTGTAGGATTCGAATTCGGCGGCGCAGGTGTCGACACATTTGAAGACGGGAAGGACCCCCAGTTCCTTACGCCGTTTCCAGACGGAGATCTCGTTCACGCCCTCTCCCGTCGCCAGCCGGGCCAAGCGCTGATCGGAGATGCCTTCGCGTTTGATCCGGCGCAGCTCGCGGGCGTCGAGAGACTCGAGGGTCCGCCCCTGGAGGGACGTCTCGAGATCGACGACCTGCTTGAACTGGTCCAGGAACCAGCGGTCGATCCGGGTCAACTCGTGGACCTGGTCCACGCTGAAGCCCGAATCGAAAGCCCTTTGGATGTAAGCCAGGCGCTGCGGTCCCGGCTGTATGAGGCTCTCCCGCAGCTGATCGGGATAGATGCGCTCATCGGCGAGGCTCTTCCCGGTCTCGAGCGACCGGACCCCTTTCCCGAGAGCCTCTCGAAAGGTCCGGCCGATGGCCATGACCTCTCCCACCGATTTCATCTGCGTCCCGAGTACCGCCTGGGCTTCCGGGAACTTCTCGAAGTTCCATTTGGGAATCTTCACGACCACGTAATCCAGGGTGGGTTCGAAGCAGGCCGGCGTCTTCAGTGTGATGTCGTTGGGCAGCTCATCCAGCGTGTAGCCGACGGCCAGCTTGGCGGCAATCTTGGCGATGGGGAACCCCGTGGCTTTGGAGGCCAGCGCCGAACTCCGGCTGACTCGGGGATTCATCTCGATCACCACCATCCGTCCCGTGGCGGGGTCGGTAGCGAACTGGATGTTGGACCCGCCCGTCTCGACTCCGACCCGGCGAATGATCTTGATGGCGGCGTCGCGAAGGACCTGGTATTCACGATCCGTCAACGTCTGTGCCGGTGCCACCGTAATCGAGTCGCCCGTATGCACGCCCATGGGATCGAAATTCTCGATGGAGCAGATGATGACCACATTGTCGCGGAGATCCCGCATCACCTCGAGCTCGAATTCCTTCCAGCCGAGAATCGACTGTTCGATGAGGATCTCGTGGATGGGAGAGAGCTGGAGCCCACGGCCGACGATCTCCGTGAATTCTTCGGAATTGAAGGCGATCCCGCCTCCGGTCCCGCCCAGTGTGAACGACGGCCGAATGACCGCCGGCAGCCCGATCTCCTCGACCAGGGCCTGCGCCTCTTTCAGACTATTGGCAAACCCCGACCGCGGAACCTCGAGACCGATCTCCTCCACCGCCGAGCGGAAGAGCCGACGATCCTCGGAAACCTTGATGGCTCCGAGCTTGGCCCCGATCATCTCCACGCCAAGTTCCTCGAGGACTCCGCGCTCGCACAGCTCCACCGAAACATTCAGACCGGTCTGGCCGCCCACCGTCGGAAGCAGGGCATCGGGACGTTCCCGGCGCAGGACCTCGGTCACGAAATCCGCCGTCAGCGGTTCCACGTAGGTTCGGGTAGCCGTTTCCGGATCGGTCATGATGGTAGCCGGGTTGGAGTTGACCAGCACCACCTCGAAACCGTCACTGAGCAGCGCCTTGCAGGCCTGCGTGCCGGAGTAGTCGAACTCGCAGGCCTGTCCGATGATGATGGGCCCGGAGCCGATGATCAGAATCTTCTTCAGGTCGTTGCGTCGCGGCATAGTTCGTATCGTCGGCCCGGATGGTCCGGAGGCGTACCCGCCGGCTCGAGAGACCGCTGCGTTGAACGGCCTCAGCTTTCCCTTTGGCCTGCTCGGTACTCCTCCATCAGGGCTATGAAATCATCGAATAGGTAGTAGGAATCGTGGGGTCCGGGAGACGCCTCCGGGTGGTACTGGACCGAGAACAACGGTTCCGCCCGGTGGCGCAGGCCCTCGAGTGTCCGGTCGTTGAGATTGACGTGGGTCAGCTCGACCCGCGCTGGGTCCAGCGACTCGGGATCGACGGCGAATCCATGATTCTGGCTCGTAATTTCGACGCGCTCCGTGAGCAGATTCTTGACCGGCTGGTTGGCTCCCCGGTGACCGAATTTCAGTTTGAACGTCTTGCCGCCCAGGGCCAGAGCCAGAATCTGGTGGCCGAGACAGATACCGAAGATCGGCACCCTGCCAATGAGCTGGCGGACGTTGCGGACAACGTAGTCGAGCGGCTCGGGATCCCCCGGCCCGTTGGAGAGGAAGATCCCGTCGGGATTGCTCGCCAGGACTTCCTCGGCCGGTGTGGTGGCGGGGACGATGGTCAACCCGCATCCCCTCTGGGAGAGCGAACGCAGGATGTTGCGCTTGATTCCGAAATCGTAGGCAACGACCCGCAGACGCGGATTCTCCACGGGCCACTGATAGGGCTGGTCGACGGTCACGGTCCGGACGTAGTCGCTGCCGGCCATCGGCGGATGGGCTTGCACTTTGACGGCCAGCGACTCCGAGTCGAAGTCGTTCGTCGAGATGATCCCCCGCATGGCCCCGACTTCCCGGATCTCCCGGACCAGCCGTCGGGTGTCGATCTCGGCGATGCCGCAGACTCCGTGCGCGGCCAGATAACTCGACAGGCCCTGCTCGGCTCTCCAGTTGCTGTGCAGGCGACTGCACTCCCGCACGACGAAGCCGCAAACGAAGGGATTCCTCGATTCGATGTCCTCCGAGTTGGTCCCGTAGTTGCCGATCTCGGGCTGGGTCATGACCACGATCTGCCCGGCATACGAGGGGTCGGTGAGGACCTCCTGGTATCCGGTCATGGAGGTGTTGAAGACGACTTCCCCCAGGCTTTCGGCATGCGCCCCGAAGGCCGACCCGTCATAGCGCGACCCATTCTCCAAGTACAGTACTGCTCTGTGCTCCAAACTCATCGGGAAACCAATCTTAACCGATCTTACTCGATCAGCCCGAACTTCGTGATCGGCCAGTAACGGAGAACCGCCTTGCCGAAGATGCTCCCGTAGGGCACGAAACCCCAACTGCGGCTGTCGTTGCTCGAGTTTCGGTGATCGCCCAGGACGAAGTAGCTCTCGGGAGGCACAATGACCGGGCCAAACGAGCTCGGGTCGAAGAACTGGCTGGGAACGTAGGGTTCATCGAGCGGCTCGCCATTGATGTAGACGATTCCATCGCGGATCAGGACCTCCTCCCCGGGCAGGCCAATGACCCTTTTGATGAACGACTTCGAAGGATCCCGCGGATACCAGAAGACAACGATGTCGTCGCGATGGATGTCGGTGATGCGATAGACGAACTTGTTGACGAAAATCCGCTCCTGATCGAACAGACGGGGCTCCATGCTGGTCCCTTCGACCTTGACCGGCTGGACCACGAAAACCACGATCAGCACGGCCGTTAGAGCCGCAAAGATGATGTCGCGAGCCCAGTTCTTGAGTTCCCCCAACAGGGGTACCGGAGCCGGATTGCCCGGCTTCACCGCTGCATCGGACGTAAGTGGATTTTCCTCGGGCATTTACCAGGGCGCCTCAGCAACTGACTGCAAATCCTGAACGGATTATAACAAAGCCCGGCGTCCTGTCCGGAAACCGACAGGAAGCCTGCCGCCGAACCGGAAGCGGAACCGTGCAACGGGCTGCGCAGCTGCGTGGAAAAGGCGGACTGCAAGGCGCTTCGGAAGGGCCTGGGGGGGAGGCTGTCGCTCGGCCGGCCCCGGGGTCAGTCGTTGAGGATTTCCTCTTCCTTGGCTTTGGCCAGCCCATCCACCTGGGAAATGAAACCGTCGGTGGCCTTCTGGACTTCGTCAAGGGAGCGGTGTTCCTCATCCTCCGAGATCTGTTTTTCCTTGAGCAGGCGTTTCAGGCTGTCGTTGGCATCGCGGCGGATCTGCCGGACCGCCGTCCGATGCTCCTCCGCCACCTTCCCGACCTGTTTGGCCAGGCTCTTCCTGCGCTCCTCGGTCAACGGCGGAATGGGGACCCGGATGACCTTTCCGTCGTTGTTCGGATTGAGGCCCAGATCGGCGACCATGATCGCCTTCTCGATCTGGCCGAGCTGGGAGATGTCCCAGGGCTGGACCGTGATCAGGTTGGGTTCGGGTGCGTGCAGGGTGGACAACTGGCCGATAGGAGTCATCGTTCCGTAATAGTCCACCATCACATTGTCCAGAAGGTGAACCGAAGCACGGCCCGTCCGGAAGGAGGCCAGCTGTGCCGCCAGATCGTCAACGGTCTTCTGCATTCGTTTTCTGGCATCCGCGATTACGTCTCTGCTCATATCCACCCCGCTACTTCCTGATGAGAGATCCGATCTTCTTTCCGAGCACGGCGCGGCGGATGCTGCCCTTCTCGAACAGATTGAGCACGATGATCGGCAGATCGTTGTCCATGCACAACGATATGGCCGTCGCATCCATGACCTTCAGCCCCCGTTCGAGGACCTCCAGGTAGCTCAGCTCCTCGAAACGCAGAGCGTCTTTGTTCGAGGACGGATCGGAATCGTAGACGCCATCCACCTTGGTCGCCTTGACGATCACCTGCGCGCGGATCTCCATGGCGCGCAAAGCTGCCGCCGTGTCCGTGGTGAAGTAAGGGTTTCCGGTGCCCGAGGCGAAGATGACGACCCGCTTCTTCTCGAGATGGCGAATCGCTCGACGACGGATGAAAGGCTCGGCCACCTCGGCCATGTGGATGGCGCTCAGAACTCGGGTGAAGATGCCGAGTTGCTCCAGCGTGTTCTGCAGCGCCAGAGCATTGATGGAGGTCGCGAGCATCCCCATGTAGTCGCCAGTCGCCCGGTCCCACCCGGCTTCGACGACCTTGGCGCCGCGGATGATATTGCCCCCTCCAACCACGATCGCAATTTCGACGCCGAGCTGATGGACTTCCTTGATCCGGCGGGCGATATCCTGCACGGCCACCGAGTCGATTCCGAAGCTCTGCGCCCCCAGCAGCGCTTCGCCGCTCAGTTTGATGAGGACACGGTCAAAGGCGGGCTTTTCCACGACTGGCGGCTCGACGACGGGTCTGTTCGGACTGCTGACCACGTCGCCTGCCATACCTGTTCTCTATCTCCTCCGCCTGCCAGTCGTCGGGGCTTCAACACCCGTGCGGGATGATCAATCCAGTTCCTCACCCACCTGAAAGCGGACGAACCGACGAACCGAGATGTTCTCTTTGATCGTGGCGATCTTGGACTTGATCAACACCTCTACGGTCATCTCATTGTCCTTGATGAACGGCTGCTCGTAGAGGCAGGCCTCAGAATAATATTTATTCAGACGGCCTTCAACAATTTTATCTACAATATTTGCGGGCTTTCCCTCCGCCGCCGCCTGCTTGCTCAGAATCGCTCGCTCTTCTTCCAGGACCGCTTCCGGCACGTCCTCTCGGCGCACGTAGCGGGGGTTCGCCGCCGCGATCTGCATGGCGATATCCTTCACGAGACTCTGGAATTCGGACGTCCGTGCCACAAAATCCGTCTCGCAGTTCACCTCGACGAGGACACCAAGTTTGTCGCCGGGGTGGATGTACTGCCCGATGAGACCTTCGCTCGTCGTACGACCCGATTTCTTGGCCGCCGCCGCAAGCCCTCGCTCCCGCAGGATACGGATCGCGGCCTCGGGATCGCCGTTGGCCTCGGTAAGGGCATGCTTACACTCCATCATCCCTGCGCCCGTCCTGTCGCGCAGTGTCTTGACCTGCTGTGCCGTAATCGCCATGAGTTCCTCCGAAATTCCCGCCGCGTCCATCCGATCCGGACCGGCGGGCGCTGCCGGTGCATCGCCTGACCAGCACAAAGAAAACGGGGCACAGAGACTGCGCCCCGTCAAAAAGGGGTGAGCCCTTTCACTCCACCGGTCCGGCTAGGACTCGGCGGCGACCTCTTTCGTATTGTCTTCCGAGCTTCCGCCCGATGCCTTGCCCTCGGCCTTGGCCTTCTTGGGTTGAGTCGACTTCCGGGGACCGCTCTTCTTGGGAGCGGCCTCCTTCTCGCCGGCACTCTCCTTCTCAGCCGCGACGGCCGCGGCTTCAGCCTCCGGCTCCGGGACCGCCGTCGCCTCGCCCTCCGGCTCCGCGGCCTGAACCGGCTCTGCCGCCGGCTTCGCATCCTCGGCAGCCGCCTTCGGTTCGGCACTCTGCTCCGCTTCCGGTTGGGCCGCCGCTTCGGCGCTCGGCTTGGTCTCGGGAGCCGCCTGCTCCTGCTTCGCGGGAGCCTTCGCAGGCGCCGGTTCCGACGCCGCGGCAGCCTCGGCCTTGGCGGTGGATTCCGCCTTAGCCGCCTTCGCCGCCTTGGCTTCCTTTTCCTTGGCTTCCTTGGCCTGCGCCGCCGCCTCGGCAGCCGCTTTCTCGCGCTCCGCCCGGCGAGCCTCGGCCGCAGCCTTGGCCGCGGCTGCCCGCGCCGCTTCTTCCCGCTCTGCTTCCTCGCGAGCGCGCCGCTCTTCGGCGACCTTCGCATCCCACAAAGCGCGACCGGCCGTGACGGCGTCTCCAATGGTGCTGGTGAAAAGCTTCACCGAGCGCAGGGCGTCGTCGTTCCCTGGAATTACGAAATCCACCAGATCCGGATCACAGTTGGTGTCGACAACCGCGATGACCGGGATCCCGAGTCGATTCGCTTCCTTGACGGCGATCGCCTCCCGATCCGAGTCGATCACGAAAAGGGCATCGGGAAGCCTGTCCAGGTTGCGGATTCCGCGCAGGTTCTTCTCGAGCTTCTTCCGTTCGCGCTCCAGCTTGGCGATCTCTTTCTTCGACGAAAAGCGCGTGTAGTATCCGTCCGCCTTGAGAGCTTCCAGCTCCTTGTAGCGCTTGATACTTTTGCGGACCGTCTCGAAGTTCGTCAGCAGCCCACCCAGCCATCGGTTGGTCACGAAATGCATGCCACAGCCCTTGGCGTCCTCTTCGACTGCCTCCTGGGCCTGGCGCTTGGTCCCGACGAACAGGATGTCCTTGCCCTGCGCTCCCAGATCCGTGAGGAAGTCCACGGCCTCCTTGAAGAGCTTGAGGGTCTTCTGCAAATCGATAATGTGGATGCCGTTTCGCTCGCCGAAGATGTACTCGCGCATCTTCGGGTTCCAACGGCTTGTCTGGTGCCCGAAGTGGACTCCCGCCTCGAGCAGTTGTTTGATCGAAATGGCGCTCAATCCGCCCTCCTCTTTACCTCTTCGAGAATTGATAACGCTTTCTGGCACCCGGCTGACCGTACTTCTTCCGCTCCTTGATGCGCGGATCCCGGGTCAGGTAGCCGGCCTTCTTGAGCGATTGCCGCAATTCCGGGTCGAACTCGAGCAACGCACGGGCGATTCCCAGGCGGACCGCTCCGGCCTGCCCGACGGTCCCGCCGCCCTTGACATTGACATATACGTCGAACTTGTCGCGACTCTCGGTCAGGAGTAGCGGCTGGAGCACGACCACCTGTTCCGATCGGTTGCGAAAATACTCGTTGTGGTTGAGCTGGTTGACGACAACCTGGCCCGTCCCCGGCATCAGGAACACCCGCGCGGTCGAAGTCTTTCGCTTGCCCGTTCCGTAATACTGAATCTTTTCCACGTTCCTGCTCCTCAAAAGGTCAAGGGCCGAGGCTGCTGAGCCTGGTGGGGATGTTCGTCGCTCTCGTAGACCTTGAGGCGCTTCAGCATCCGGCTCCCCAACTTGTTCTTCGGGAGCATCCCTTTGACGGCCAACTGCAAAACACGATCCGGGTGCTTCTCCAGCAGCCGCCGGGCATTCGTCTCTCTCAGTCCACCCGGATATCCGCTGTGCCGATAGTACATCTTGTCGTCCAGCTTCTTCCCGGTCAGCCTCACCCTGGAGGCGTTGACGACGATGACAAAGTCCCCGGTGTCAAGAAAATCCGTGTAGGTCGGCTTATCCTTCCCCATCAGAATGGTCGCCACGCGGGAGGCAAGCCGGCCAAGCACCTGGTCGGCGGCATCGACGACGTACCAGGTGCGGTTGAGTTCGCTCAGTTTAGGAAGAACGGTCTTCATCCCCATCCACCTTTTATATTCAAGGATCCTAAAAGCCGGGAAAATTACTAAAACACACGCCGACTGTCAAGTCTCCCGACCCGCCACGCAGATTGTCCAGTGTACAGGAAATCCAAGTCGACTTCATCTGGTCGCAACGTTGGGTCAGCCGGTGGGCCAGCGTCGGAAGTTCCCGGAGCCCCCGGGACCATTTTCGCAGATTCGGCGACGTGAAACGTTATTTAGGTAGATAAAGGGATCATTTTTCACCGAATGTGACTCAAATTACTGGATTATCAGAGGCAAGTATTAGAATTTGCCATGGTTAGATCGTCGTTTCCCGGCGACTTAGGAGTTGAACTCATGGAGCTTTCGAATCTGTTCAAATCAAGACCCAAAAGCCTCGTCGGAGTGGATGTCGGGTCGTCGGCCGTAAAGGTGGCCGCGATCAAGAAGGTCGGCAACACATTCCGGCTGGAGTCGCTGGGAAAGGCGAGTTTGCCGGTCGACACCATCGTCGACGGATCCATCATTTCAAAGATACCCCTGGCGGAGTCTATCGAGCGAATCTTCAAGGAACGCAAGATCAGAAACAGCCGGGTCGCCACATCCATTTCAGGTCATTCGGTGATCGTAAAGAAGGTATCACTCCCGCTGATGAGTGAAGAGGAGCTTTCACAGTCGATTCAGTGGGAAGCAGAACAATATATTCCCTTCGACCTCGCCGAAGTGAATGTCGACTACCAGGTTTTGGAACGGGAACCTGGCAATCAGAAGATCCAGGTCATCCTGGTCGCCGCGAAAAAGGAGAAAATCGCCGACTACACGAGCGTGATCTCCATGGCGGGCAAGATTCCCGTGGTCGTCGACATCGACGCCTTCGCTCTGCAGAACGTCTACGAGGCGAACTACCTGCCGGAACCCGACACCGTTACGGCGCTGCTCGATGTCGGCGCCAGTTCGACGAACATCAACATCGTTCGCGGGTCTGACTTCCTGTTCACACGAGATATCGCGATCGGTGGAAACCAGTACACGGAGTTTCTGCAGGAAGAGCTGGCCATTTCGCACGATGAGGCCGAGAACTACAAGCTGAACCGGGACGTTCCCCCGGATGTCGTTGAGCGAGTCGACCAGATTCTTCAGTCCGTATCGGAAAACCTTCTGCTGGAGGTCGAGAAGACCCTCGACTACTTCAAGACCACGACGTTCGCCGAGGATATCCAACAGATGTTCCTGTGCGGCGGGGCCAGCAGGACGAAGGGACTGCAGGAGGCCCTCGGGGAGAAATTCCACTTCCCCGTGGAGCTGCTCGACCCCTTCAAACGCATCAGCGGGCTCGCAGCCCTGGGTATGGGAGAGGATTCCGAATCTGCGCAGACCGACTTCGCTATCGCGGTCGGGCTGGCATTGAGGACGGCCTGAGCACCATGATTCAAATCAACCTTCTTCGGGAACCCACCAGTAGACGGCGCCTTTGGGTGCCGAAGAAATCACGCACCGGACTCTACACGATGATCGTCGCCGCGGCGGCCGTGCTCGGGGTCCTCGCCTGGCATTCGCATCTGAGCTCCGCGAAGACTGCGGCCGATGCTCGACTTGGCCAGCTGCAGCAGCAAAGTCTGGCTCTGGCAAAAGTACGGGCCGAGATGAAGCAGTACGAGGAACAGAAGTCGAAGCTCGAAGAGCGCGCCCAGGTCATCGAACAGTTGAGGGCGAGCCAGAAGGGTCCCGTCCAGCTGCTGAATTCCGTGATTTCTTCCATGCCGAACGAACCCCGTCTTTGGCTGACCAGCCTGGACCAGCAGGAAAAGTCGGTCACCATCGAGGGCTATGCATTCGACGTCCCCGCCATCGCCGATTTCATCGCTGAACTCGGAAAACACGCGCCCTTTCAGTCAGTCGAACTGGCTTTCTGGGAGGACCGGACAGACAGTGTGGCCTTTGGCCTCAACTGCGTAATCGAGAATCGGTAGCCATGTCAAGACTGAGCGGCCTTTCACAGCAAGGTAAGTTAATTGTTCTCTGCGGGTTGGTGCTGGTTTTGTGCGGCCTGTTCTACCTCTACTTCATCCGCCCGCTCCAGGACCAGCTGAGCCAGACCAACACCCGAATCGAGTCACTCGAAGTCGAGGTGGCGGCCGGCGAGGCGGTCCGCAGCCAACTGGGCGAGTTGAAAAAGGCCGTGGCCGAACAGGAAGCACGGCTCCTGCACCTGCGCCGCGTTCTGCCCGAGAAGAAGGAGACGGCCGAGATCATTCGGAAGGTCTACGAAATGGCCCTGGGCGCCAATCTCAAGATCAACAGCTTCACACCCCGTTCGACCGTCAACAATGGTTTCTACGAGGACTGGCCCATCCTGATCTCCCTGGACGGGAACTACAACTCCCTGGGTGATTTCTTCGGACAGATCGGTGCCTTCACCCGAATCATCAACGTGGAGAACATTCACGTCAAAGCGATCACCGAGAACCCGACGAGAGCGCGAACGCTGTCGGCGACCTGTACAGCAACGACTTTCGTCTTCCTCGAACCCCAGCCGACGCAAGCCGTGGAGGAATCTGAATGACTCGCGGGAACTGCAAACCAGCGCCGGCCCTGATGGCGGTCCTGCTGTGCCTCGCGATTGGCGGCACCGCGTTCGCCCAGGGCATCAAGTTTGAATCGCTCGGGAAGAGGGATCCGTTCCAGAGCCTGCTCAGCGTGACGAAACGTCCCGAGCCGGCGAAGGTCCTGGCTCCACCACCGCTCGAGAAGCGTCCGCCCGGTCTGGCGGGGCTGCTCGTCTCCGAGGTCACCCTGACGGGGACCGCCAAAAGCCCGGGCTCGCACATCGCCATCCTGCACGGCATCGACAACACCAGCTACTTCGCCCGCGAAGGGACGAAGCTCTACAACGGCTATGTCGAGAAGATCACGGATGACGAGGTGGTGTTCGTCCGAGAGCAGGTGGACACCGAGGGTAAGAAGACAATCAGCCGCGTTACGAAGCAAATCCAAACTGAGAATCGGCAGGTCACGCCATGAAGAGTCAGAAGCTGAGAAGCCCCGCATTTCTAGCAATCTTGTTCCTGAGTATCAGCACGCTCAGCGGTCCGAGTCTGCAATCGGCGACAGCGTCGTCCGAGTCCGCCGGGAGTCTGATCTTCCAGGGGGAGCCGGTGACGCTCAAGTTGGTCGATGTCTCACTCGTGGACTTCTTCCGCGCCATCTCCGAGTTGAGCGGGCTCAACATCCTCATCGATCCCGACGTCACAGGAACCATCACCATCAATGTGGAGCAGGTGCCCTGGGATCAGCTCTTCGACGCCGTGCTTCGGAGCCACGGTCTGGCCCGCAGTGTCGAGGGGAATCTGGTGAGGATCTCCACCAAAAACACGCTGCGTGAGGAAGACGAGGCGGACCAGGCTTTGAAGCGTGCCGCATTCATGGCCAAGGACGTCGAGACCGTCACGAAGGAACTCGACTATGCCAACGGAGAGGAACTGCTGCCTTCGCTGGAGAAGCAGCTCAGCGAACGGGGGCAGATCAACGTCGACAAGCGCACGAATACCCTGATCATCACCGACGTGCCGGCCAGCGTGACCAAGATCGACAGTCTGATCACCGCCCTGGACGTGCCCGAAAAGCAGGTGGAGATCGAGGCTCGCATCATCGAGGCGACGACTCGTTTTGCCCGCGAACTGGGGATGGAGCTCGGATTCCTGATCGGAAGTGACTTCGACCGGAATCAGGGCGCCGGACTGATCGCGGCACCCGTTGCGGATCCGGTGGGAGCCGCCCGCTTCTCTACCGGCAAGGCTCTCGACATGTTCCGTCTGGATGCGATCATCTCGGCGGCAGAAGCGACCGGAGACGCCCGGATCCTGTCCAAGCCGAGAGTGAGCGCCCAGAACAACGCGGAAGCCATCATCACTCAGGGTTCGAAGATCCCGATTCCCGTTCAGATCAACTTCACCACGACCGTCCGTTACGAGACGGCCGCCCTGCAGTTGACGGTGACACCACAGATCACCGAAGTACAGACCGTCTCGCTGGCCATCAAGGTCGAGAACAATGTTCCCGACTTCTCCCAGACCGTGCTCGGGATTCCGACCATCCTGACCAGCGAATCCCAGACACAGGTTCTGGTAGCGGACGGCGAAACGACGGTGATCGGCGGCATCTACGTCGAGCAGGATCGGAACAGCCAGGACAGGGTCCCGGGACTGGGGAGCATTCCCGTCGTCGGGAACCTGTTCAAGAAGTCCGGCAAGCAGCGGGAAACCCGCGAGATTCTGTTCTTCATCACGCCTCGAATCAAGAAGTAGCGTGTCCGACCCAGGGAACCGTCTCGCCCGGCTCCGAACCAGTCTGGCTCAGGCCGGGCTGGACGGTTTCCTGGCCGCTCACCCCCCCAACCTCCAGTATCTCCTCGGTTTCACCGGCTCTCTGGGCGTCGCTCTGATTACCGACGACGACTGTGACCTCCTGGTCGATTCCCGCTATCTCGAGCAGGCCGAACAGGAGACGACCGGCTGTCGGGTGCACCTGGTCCCGAACCCCCTCGGAGAGGACACTCGCTCGTTTCTCCGCAAACCCTCCCGAATCGGAATCGAAGCCGATACGCTGTCCTACGCGCAGGCCCTGCGATGGCTGTCCTGGGCCGATCCGTGGCAGATCGAGCCGACACATGAGTTCATCGAAGCGCTCCGGGAAATCAAGTCACCTGACGAGGTCGAGGAGATTCGCGCCTCCTGCCTTCTGGCCCGGCAGTCCCTGGACGAACTGCTCCGCCATCTGAGCTGGGGCGCATCCGAGACCGAGCTTGCCGGGCGGCTCGAGTTCCTGTTCCGCAAGCGCGGAGCCCAGGGCCCGGCCTTCGAGACGATCGTGGCATCCGGAACGCGCAGTTCCCTCCCCCACGCCCGGCCCGGAGACGGCCCGGTCCGCCGGGAAGCCGTGCTGCTGATCGATTTCGGAGCCCGCCGAAAGGGCTACTGCAGTGACCTGACCCGGGTCCTGCTGCCCGACGACGAAAAGGTCCAACGAGTCGCCGAGATCGTTCGTCGAGCCCAGCAGGCGGCTCTCGACATGATCCGTCCCGGGGTCTCGTCGACCGCCGTCGACGCCGCCGCCCGTGGGGTCATCGCAGAGGAGGGTTTTGCCGGGCACTTCGGCCACGGCACCGGGCATGGTCTGGGTCTCGAGATCCACGAGCGCCCCCGCATCTCCACTTCCGGTGAGAGTACACTGGCCGCCGGAATGGTCTTCACCGTCGAGCCCGGGATCTATCTGCCGGGAGAGTTCGGAATCCGCATCGAGGATGTGGTCGCCGTCACCGAGGCCGGCTGCGAAGTGCTCAGCCGGTGAGGGGACGGTCTGGGGCAACCGGGAAGGACAGGACTCTGGCAGCCCCGGCATTTCACTCCTCGGTTCGTTCGGGCTCGAGGAGTCTCGCGGTCCCGTCAGTCCCCTAGTCCCCCTCCGTCCCAGGCGCTTCCGGAGCCCCCGGCTTGACTCCGCCCCTCAGACTATCGACAATGACTCCTTACATTTTCCCGGTATTCCAAGGAGATCGAATGGATATCAAGGAGATCAAGGAACTGCTCGAAATCATTCAGTCTTCCGGGATTGAGGAATTCGAGATGGAGGAGGCCGGCGTGCGGCTTCGGATCCGCAATACGCCCTCGGGGCCGGTGCTTCACCAGGGACCCTCGGTCCTACCTGCTTCGACCCCCGGGGCCGGTGCGGGCCTCACCCACCAGTCCGCCCCTGCGGAAAAGCAGGAAGAGGATCTCCACGTCTTCAAGGCTCCCATCGTCGGGACCTTCTATCTCACTCCCAAGCCCGACGCCGAACCTTTCGTCCAGGTAGGCGACCACATCGCGAAGAACAGCGTCGTCTGCATCATCGAAGCGATGAAGATCTTCAACCAGATCGAGTCCGACGTCGCCGGTGAAGTCGTCTCGATCCTAGTCGAAAACGGACAGCCGGTCGAGTTCGGCGAGCCCCTCTTCAAGATTCGCCTTTCGAGTGCATCCTGACCCATGTTCAAGAAAGTCCTCATAGCGAACCGTGGTGAGATCGCCCTGCGCGTCATCTGCGCTTGCCGTGAGCTCGGCATCGCGACGGTGGCGGTCTATTCCGAAGCCGACCGCAACAGCCTGCACGTCCGATTCGCAGATGAAGCCGTCTGTATCGGGCCTCCCAGGAGCTACGAGAGCTACCTGAACATCCCGAGCATCATCAGCGCAGCCGAGATCACCAACGTCGAGGCCATTCATCCCGGTTACGGGTACCTGGCCGAGAGTTCCTACTTCTCCGAGGTCTGTGAATCCTGCGGGATCAAGTTCATCGGTCCCACCCCCGAGACGATCGATCTCATGGGAGACAAGGCGCGGGCCAGGGAAAGGATGCGCGAGGCCGGTCTGCCCATCATCCCGGGCTCCGATCTGCTCGGCGCGGACGCGGCGGCGGTGGCGGCAAAGGTAGCCGAGGGCATCGGCTTTCCGGTCATCATCAAGGCGGCGGCGGGAGGCGGAGGACGGGGAATGCGGATTGTCCGCCGACCGGAGGATCTGCAGGACTCGCTGGATACCGCGCAGTCCGAGTCCCTGGGCGCCTTTGGCTCGTCCGACGTCTACATCGAAAAGTATCTCGTCAACCCCCGCCACATCGAGTTTCAGGTCCTGGGAGACGAGCACGGCAACGTGGTCCATTTGGGGGAACGCGAGTGCTCCGTGCAGAGGCGGCATCAGAAGCTGATCGAGGAGACCCCGAGCCCCATCATGACGGCGGAGCTCCGCTCGGAACTGGGCGGACGGGTCGTCGAAGCCATGCGGGAAATCGGTTACTCCAGCGCCGGAACCGTCGAGTTCCTCTTCGACCAGGACGGCAGTCACTACTTCATCGAGATGAACACCCGAATCCAGGTGGAGCATCCCATAACGGAGATGGTGACCAGCGTCGATATCGTCAAGGAGCAGATTCGTATCGCGGCGGGTCAGGATCTCAGCTTCGGGCAGGAGGATGTGCAATTCTCCGGACATGCCATCGAATGTCGCATCAACGCCGAGAATTCTGAGAATTTCCGTCCCTGCCCCGGTCAGATCACTGCCTACAACCCACCTGGCGGTCCCGGGGTCCGGGTGGATTCGATGGCCTATCAGGACTGGATCGTCTCGAGTTATTACGATTCGCTCATCGCCAAGCTGATCGCCCATGACGCGACCCGTGAATCGGCCCTGCTGCGCATGGGGAGGGCACTGGACCTGTTCATCGTGGAAGGAATCGATACCACCATCCCACTCCACCGCCGGCTTATCCGCCACCCGGATTTCGTGAAGGGATCCTACGGAACGGCCTTCCTGGAGAGGATCGGAGTGGCCTAGTGCAGAGTGGGTCGAAGAGTCAGCGCGGTACCTGGGGCTCCAAGCTCACCTTCATTCTGGCCGCCGCCGGCTCCGCCATCGGACTCGGAAACATCTGGGGCTTTCCCACGCAGGTCGGCCAGCACGGTGGCGCGGGGTTCGTCCTGGTCTATCTGGGCTGTGTCTTCCTGATCGGCGTTCCGGTCATGATCGCAGAGCTGACGCTGGGCCGGCGCACCAAACGCGATGCGGTGGGTGCGTTCAAATCCCTGGCGCCCCGCTCCATGTGGAAGTACGTCGGCGCCCTTGGGGTCCTCACGGGTCTGGTCATTCTGAGCTACTACAGCGTGATCGCCGGCTGGACTCTCAAGTATCTCTGGTTCACCGTCGAGGGGGGCCTGCGCGGCGCCACTCCGGATCAGATCAACTCGGTCTTTTCGAACTTCCTCTCCGGACCCGAGCCGATTCTCTATCACCTGATCTTCATGGGCCTCACGATCTGGGTGGTCATGGGGGGCATCGAGGGGGGCATCGAAAAGGTCACGACCATTCTGATGCCGTTTCTCTTCGTGATTCTCCTCCTCCTCGTGTTGCGTTCGGTCACCCTTCCAGGCGCGATCGAGGGCATCGAGTTCTATCTGAGTCCCGACTTTTCGAAAATCGATTTCAAGGTCGTCCTGGCCGCCATGGGCCAGGCGTTCTTCTCGCTCAGCCTGGGCATGGGAGCGATGATCACCTACGGCAGCTACCTGTCGAAGAAGGAGGATCTGGTTTCGTCGGCCATCTACGTCAGCCTGTCCGATCTGCTCATCGCATTCCTGGCCGGGTTTGCCATCTTCCCCGCCCTGTTCGCGGTGGAAGGATTGCGACCCGATCAGGGCCCGAGCCTGATCTTCCTCGTCCTTCCCAACATCTTCAACGAGATTCCATTTGGGCAGGCGTTCGGGGCCGCCTTCTACCTGCTGCTGGTGATTGCAGCCCTCACTTCCTCCATTTCCCTGCTTGAGGTCGTGGTGGCCTATTTCATTGACGAGCGTGGCTGGTCCCGGAAGAAGGCCGCCGGACTGATCGGAGGAGTGGCGTTTCTGGTCGGAATCCCCAGCGCTCTCAGTGAGGGGTACGTCCCTTTCCTGACTGGCTTCCTCGAAGATGCCGATTTCCTGTTCGGAAAGCTCTCCCTGGTGGTCGGGGGCCTGCTGATCTCCCTTTTCCTGGGCTGGAAGTGGGGACTGCAACCGGCCCTGAAGGAGATCCGCAGCAGCAATGCCAGATTTCGGCTGGCGCCGGTCTGGAGCATCCTGATCCGGTTCGTGTGCCCCCTGGCCATCGCCGTGATCCTGATCGACCGACTCTTCAGCCTCTTCTAGGCATTCCAATGGACAGCTTTCAGCTGGATCCCATCTATCCGATCACCGCTTCAACGGCAGGCGGCGCCGGGCATCTGGAGCTGGCCCGACAGTTTCTGGCCGGTGGCGTCCGACTGCTTCAGGTTCGGGAAAAGAAGGCACCGGACGCGCGGCTCCTGGATGAACTGATCGAGATCAACCGACTCTGCCGGGCACGCGGCGCTCGAATGATCGTCAACGACCGTGTCGACCTGGCGCTGGCCAGCGGAGCGGCGGGTGTCCACCTCGGGCAGGAGGATCTGCCCGTTGCGGCCGCCCGGGCGATCGCGGGAAACCGCTTGATTCTCGGGCTGTCGACTCACTCGGCCGACGAATTCCTGGCCGCCCAGCAGCTCGATGTCGACTACGTCGCCCTGGGACCCGTGTACGCATCATCGACCAAAACGGATGCCCGGGCTCCCCTGGGCCTGGAGCTGGTTCGAAGCCTGATGCCGCACAAACGCCATCCCGTCGTCGCCATCGGCGGGATCGACCCGGACCGGGCCCGCCGTCTCTGGGAATCGGGCGTCGATTCGGTGGCAGTGATTCACGATATCATCAGTGCCCCGGACCCAACGGAAAGGATCATCGAGTACCTGCGGGTCAGCCAAGGATGAAACGGCCAGAGCGATTCACCTCTCGATGGGGACTGATCATCTCCGTGCTCGGCATTGCGGTGGGCACGGGCAATATCTGGAGATTCCCCCGGATTGCGGCCGCCAACGGCGGGGGCTCCTTCCTGATTCCCTGGGTTATCTTCCTCTTCGTCTGGAGCATCCCACTGATCATTGCCGAATTCGCGATCGGCAAGTACACCCGCCATGCGCCACCGGGGGCCTTCTCCCGTCTGCTCGGAGAGCGCCGTGCCTGGGCGGGAGGCTTCGTCGCCCTGGTCGCGACGGCGATCATGTTCTACTACTCGGTCGTAGCGGGCTGGTGTTTTCGCTATCTGGCCCTCTCCTTGACCAACCGGCTATTGAACATCGCCGATCCGGTTGCGGACTGGAGCCGGTTTCTCCATTCAGGCTGGCAGCCGGTCCTGTTCCACTTCTTCGCCATCTCCGTCGCCGCACTGATCATCCGACGGGGCGTGGTGCGCGGCATCGAGATGGCCAACCGCCTGTTGATCCCCTGCCTGCTGGTGCTGATCCTGGTCTCGGCGGTCCGGGCCGTCACGCTGCCGGGCGCGACACAGGGACTGGCCTACCTCTTCACTCCCGACCTGGAAGCGCTGCTCAACTATCGCGTCTGGCTTCAGGCACTGACTCAGAACGCCTGGGACACGGGCGCCGGATGGGGACTGATCCTCACCTACGCCATCTACATGCGGGAGCGCGAGGATGTTCCCCTCAATGCGGCCATGATCGGGCTCGGCAACAACTCGGTCTCGCTACTGGCCGGTATCATCGTCTTCTGCACGGTGTTCGCTCTGGTGCCGGGGCAGGCCGAACAGGTCGTCCGCACGACGGGGCCCGCCAACACCGGACTGACCTTTATCTGGATCCCCCAACTGTTCGGGAAGATCCCGGGCGGGGCCTGGTTCGTCGCCTTTTTCTTCCTGGCCCTGACGTCGGCGGCCGTCAGCTCGTTGATTTCGATGCTCGAGTTGGCCACGCGCGTCCTGATCGACCTCAACATGACCCGGTCCCGGGCTCTGTCGATCGCCTACGCAGCCGGATTCCTGTTCGGGCTGCCCTCGGCTCTCAGCACCCAGTTCTTCCTGAACCAGGACTGGGTTTGGGGTGTGGGTCTCATGCTGAGCGGGGCGCTGATCGCCTGGGCCATCCGGGCCCGTGGCGCACGGCGGTTCAGGGAGCACCACGTCAACAGTGTCGATGGTGACTTGAAGGTCGGGCGCTGGTGGGACTGGCTGATGCGCTACGGCATCCCAGCCCAGGTGCTGATACTGGTATCTTGGTGGTTTTGGCAGGTCATCGACTCGGATCCGGAGCACTGGTGGAACCCGTTGCGTGCCGGCAGTGTGGGTACCTGTCTGTTCCAGTGGGCGCTGGCCCTGGTCCTGCTTCTGGTCCTGAATCGTTTCATCACTCGGAGGATGCGGCAGTCATGAGTTGGTCGGCAGTCGTCACGATGCTCGTGGTCACCGGCGTCGTCTGGGGCGGTTTCGCCCTGGCCCTGCTGACCGCGATCCGTGGAGAGCGCCGAAGAACCAGGACGGATGCTGCTTCCGACGAACCCGGCGCCAACGATCGCAGGTCCCCTTCCGACGAGGTCCGATGACATTGCACGTTCCACTCACGCTGATGCTGCTCGTCCGGTCATCCGGGGACAGCTATTTCCTGGTCAGTGAACCCCCCGTCGATGGACTGGGGATGACGGAACCTGAAAAGGGGCTGATCCCACGCCTTCGCTTTCGACTGCATACCGCTTATGACGGCTTGCGACGCCGCTTCGATTACCAGGAGAACGTCTGCGCGACTCTGAGGCACGCGTCCTCGCTGCGACTCGTCCATCCCGCCGGTATCTCCTGCGAGGAAGCCCGAATGCGGCTCAACACCTTTCTTTCGGAGCGAGCCCGCAAACACCGCAAATGGATCTTCATCGACGCCATCGTCGCCCTCTTCGGCATCCTGCTGACACCGGTTCCGGGGCCCAACGTCTTCTTTCTCTACCCGGCTGTCCGTTCTCTCAGCCACTACCTCGCCACTCGGGGCATTCAGCGGGCGCAGTCGCTGGGAGTCTCCGCATGCGACCCGGACGGGACGCTGACGAAGATTCAGGAAGCTCTTTATAACCTTGACGATATTAAGGACGAAGTAAAAGAATTAGGGACAACTTATAATATTCACCGGCTGCGGAGCCTTTTGGAGCAGATATGACCTCCCCAATCGCTGCATTCCTCCGGAAGATCCCGATGTTCTCCGAACTGTCCGACGAGGATCTCGAGGGCATTGCGGCTCTGTTCCGGGAACGCCGGTATCGGAAGAACGACATCATCTTCATGGAAGAGGACACCGGCCAGTACATGTACCTCGTCAAGGAGGGCCGGGTGAAGGTCACACGGCTCCTTCCCAACGGCAAGGAGATGATCCTCGCCTTCCACGAGGCCGGCGAGTACTTCGGGGAGATGGCTCTAATCGACGGGGGCACGACTCCCGCCAGCGTGACGGCCGTCCTGCCGACGATCATCTTCGTAATGGGAGCCAAGGAATTCGGCAAGCTTCTGGAACATCCGAAAACCAATCGGGTGATCCTGCGGACGTTGTGCAATCGCTGTCGCGACGCCTGGGCCCAGATCGAGGTCCTGACCTTTCACAACGCCGATGCCCGGGTCCGCATGGCCTTTCACCAGCTGGTCAAGAAGAGGGGCGTCGAGACCGACAACGGCTACATGATTCCCATGAAGCTCACCCACAAGGAGCTCTCGGATATCGTCGGCATCTCTCGCGAAACCGCGACCCGGGTCCTCAGTCACCTCCAGGAGCAGGACCTGATTCGTGTCGAGACGCGGCGCTTCGTCGTGCTGCAGCCGGAGCGACTGATCGAAGATCTGCTCTTCGACTGAGGGCGGAAAACCGTCCCCAGGTCGTCCAGGGAGCAAAACCACACGATATCCGCACGCCTGCGTGGAAGGCGGAGTTCCGGTGGCTGTCTCGGTCCGGCCTGTAGCCCCCCAACCGGGACGTCCGGAAGCTGAAGGCCTGTCCTGCTGCTTGTGATTCCTCTCACCATTTTGCGGTACTCCGTCTGCTAGCGTGACGGTGTCATGCGCCGTTCTCTCTGTTCGCATTCCGCTCCACATCACTGTCGTTCACGTGGCTTTTCGTTGATCGAGCTGCTCATCGTTATCGCAGCGGGGACGGTCGTCCTGGCGTTCGCCGTGCCTGAAATGCAGCGCAGTCTGAGTGCCAGCCGGCTTCAGACCTCGGCTTCCCAGCTGGCGGCCGAGCTCAATTTTGCCAGAACGATCTCGGTCTCGCGAAACGCTTCCTTCGAAGTCCGCTTCAATTCGGCGGAGCGTACCTTCCAGATTCTGGACACGGAGGATCCCTCTAACCCACCGCGCGTCGCCAAGACGCTGGAACCGGGAATTACTTTTGCGTCGGTGGCCGGGGGTCAGGTCGGGTTCTTCCCGAGGGGCCATGCCCAGGCGGGGGTGATCACCCTGACGAATGGATTCGGTCAACGGATCAATGTCGTCGTCCGCTCCTCGGGCATGGTCGATGTCCAGGATTTCATGGCAGCGCAGCAATGAAGACTGAGAAACCCACGCATCAGGCGGGCTTCACCCTCATCGAGGCGATGATCGCCATGTTCATCCTCACTGTCAGCCTCCTGGCACTGGCGCAACTGATGCTGGTATCCCTCGACAAGACTCAGTTCGCCAATTACGACACCAAGGCCGTCAACCTCGCCCAGGCCAAGCTCGAGGAACTGCGGACAGCCTTTGGCTGGCAGATCGAATCGGGAGGTGACTCCGATCTTCTCGCCACCGGACCTCACGGCCCGGAAACCATCACGTTGCCCGCCCGGGCAAACACTCTGCAGGGAATCCGCAGCTTTCAGATCAGCTGGCAGGTGACCGACCTCACCTCGGGAAGGAAGTCCGTCGCGGTGACCGTGACACCGCTGGCGGCAAATCCCCGCCAGTCGCAGGCCATCACGATAACGACATTCTTAGCGCCATGAGCTCTGAACCGATCTCTCATCATTCCGACGTCTGCGTTTCCAGGCAGCGGGGATTCTCGCTGCTCGAACTGATGATCACGCTGGCAGTCCTCTCGATCATGATGGCTCCCATGCTGGCCATCTTCTTTCAGAGCGAAGCCTCTTTCCGCGCACAGACCCAGGAGGCGGAACTGATCGGTCAGATGCGGATCGCCATGGACCAGATCACCCGCTCCATCCGCCAGGCGGGGAATGAGCCGATCACGCCGCTCGGGGTTCCGCCGGTGGCGGTCCTGGGAAGCGGTCACATTCGTCTGAACACGGATATCACGGGATCGGTGGCCAGCACGACCGGGAACTCCGCCGAATCCACGGGGGATCCGGACGGGGCTCTCAACAGCATCTACGAGGTCGTGACCTTCCGGCACGACCCTCAACAGAATGAAATCTTCGCCGATGTTGGTTATGGGGAGGAAGTGCTGGCAGAGAACATTACGGGGCTCGGTTTCACCTTCCTGGACATGACCGGGATGCCGACCACCGATCCGAACAACATCGCCCAGGTGAGGATCTGGATGATGGGCGAATCCGAGGACGTGGACCTGCAGATGGGGCAACCGTACACCATCACGCTCAGATCGGATGTCTTCATCCGGAGCCGGATGCCGCAGATTCTGCCCGAATAGGAGGAAGACGATGTCCAGCCAAAGAGGATCGGCCCTGATCATGGCTCTGATCATCTCGGTGATCATGATGGCCCTGGGACTCGCGGTGACCTTCGCCAGCCTGAGCGACTTCACGATGAGCGAAGAGTTCGAGGGACACGAGCGGGCGCTCGCGACCGCCGAAGCCGGACTTGCCGACTGTGTTCGTGATCTGCGCCATTTCGACATCACGAGCGGCCATCAGCACGGATGTGCAGGTGCCGGTCTTCGCATCGGAGGGGCCGCCCTCCTACCGGGATCCCGTCGATTTTCTCGAAGCGCGCAGCGTTGATTACAGCCGCCTCCCTTCCTCCATAGGTCAGGCCCGCATCCGCGGGCTCCTCACGCCGGGGATGGGGACGCTTCATGCTCCCGGGCGTTTCATTGCCCGCATCAGTGACAACGACGACGGCGACAACGATCTGCTGACGGACGTGGACAACAAGTTCTTCATCCGCGTGGCCGGCATCGTTCCGGGACCTCCGCAGGAAGTCCTCCAGTACGGGAGCCTTCAGAAGAACGCCGTGGCCATGATCGAGGCATTCTTCAAGCGGGATATGAGCCTGGACGTGGGATCTCCCTTCACCGTCTACGGTCCGGACGCCAACCCGGCCCGTAATAACTTCTTCGACGGCAACTCGTTTACTCTCGACGGCTACGACCACTCGGGCATGACCGATCGCCGAGATCGAGCGTCGCAACCACCACCACAACAACGACGACCGCCCAAGCCGGACTGTCCGTTCTCAACGACGCTCCCGCCGAGGGAGACGGCCAGAACACCCTGAACAAGATCCACGACACCTCCTCGTCCGGCCAGCAGGACAACATCGAGGGCGCCGACGGCCCGTGGGGACCCGCGCCGTCGATGCGGGACGACACCGAGTCGGTCCGCAAGCTCCGGAAACGAGGACGCCACCAACATCTTCGACCCCTACTTCCTGAACACGTTCATCGCCCGGATCAGTGCCGCGGCCGATATCGTCTATCCCGACGGCACGCAGCCTGAGCGGAGGGAGCATCGAACTCGGAACGGAACAGAATCCGCTGATCGTCGTGGCACAGGGCGATCTCGACCTGGCTGGGAACGGGTCCGGATGCGGCCTCCTGATCGTCAAGGGAGAGCTCGACTACAGTGGCGGATTCAACTACGAGGGTCTCATACTGGTGGTCGGTGACGGCTCAGTAAACGTAGGCGGCGCCAACAAGTCGATCATCGGTGGCCTGTTCCTGGCCCGCCTGGAGCTCGGACGCAGAACGGCAACCCGACCTTCGGAACGCCGACCTTCACACTGGGCGGAAACTCGAATTTCTACTTCAGGGGAGACAGCATCCGAATGGCTTTGAACCTGCTCCCCCCGAAGCGGCTCGGCTGGCGGGAAATCACTCCCGAAATCTCGTTGGCCGGTCATTGAGGTGTATCTCGTGAGCACGCAACGACACATCCCCCGCAGACTCTGGAAGCAATTGGCGCGGGTTGTCACCGGTGGTTTTCGGCGATCCCTGCGCCATCGGCGCAATCGGTCGGGACAGAAGGGCTCGGCACTCATCCTGGCACTCATTCTGTCGATGCTCCTGCTGGCGCTGGGGCTGAGCATCACCTACAGCAGTCTCAACGAATTCGTGATCAGCGAGGAATTCGAAAAGCACCAGTACGCCCTGACCATTGCCGAGGCCGGCCTCAATATCGTTCGCTTCGATCTCAAGGGAGTGGACCTGGATGACGCTGTGGAGCAGACCGAGGAAGTTCCCGATTTCACGGGTACCCCCCCGCCGGCCGAGGGCACCTACGCCTCGCGCAATCCCATTCCCCTGCAGCAGGCCCGCACGGTCGATTTCGAGAATCCGCCCGCTTTGGCCGGCATGCGGACGGTTCCGGGCTATTTGAGCCCACCCCTGGGCCAGGCCGTCAGCGGAGGCCGCTTCTTCGCTCGAATTACGCGAGTAACCCGTCAGATCCATGCAGAGAACGGGCTCGCACCGGCCGGCCGGCCGTCGCCTTACCTCTTCAGGACGGGGGACGGGCTGATGCTCGCGTCGTCGTTTCCATCCATCTTCTCCGCAATCCTGCCCTCGTTCTCCCGCGGGCCGCTCCTGCTCGCCACGGGTGACGATGAGAGTGAATCGACCTCGGACGACGGATCAGGCGAAGAAGAGAATGAGATGACGTACTACGTGATCCGGGTCATCGGCGTCTATCCCATCGTGCCGAGCGCGACAGGCCCGAGCGCGACACGCAACGCCATCGCCGTCGTCGAGGCCTTCGTCTGGCGAGATGCGAGCTTCAACCTCGGATCGCCGGTCGCCATCCTGGGGCCGGACACGAATGCCACTTTCGACGGGAATTCGTTCGATGTCGCCGGAGACGATACCCATCCGGGCATCTCCTTCCTGTACGACAGCCCGGGAGCCGACGCCTTTAACTCGATGACGAGTGCGTATGAGGCGCTGCGAGGCAATCAGCATGACAACATTCAGGGAGCGGACGGCTTTTACGGCAGCGCACCATCGATGCGCGACGACACGGAAGCCGCACGCAACGATTCGAACCTGATCCGCATTCTGGATCCCAATTTCGTCGAGGCCTTCGCCACCGCCGTTGCCAAGTGTGCCGACGTCAGCTACACCGATCCTTCGACCCACCTGTCCGGCTCCGGAATCGAGCTGGGAACCGTCGAGCAGCCCAAGGTGGTTTACGTGGGTGGAGATCTGATCCTGACCGGGAGCGGGAGCGGAGCCGGGCTGCTGGTGGTGCGGGGCGACTTCCAGTACCGGGGAGCCTTCGACTACGACGGCCTGGTCCTGGTGGTGGGTAACGGTTCCGTCGAGATGAGTGGAGCCAACAAGAACCTGGTCGGCGGCATGCTGATCGCCCACACGGTGGAGAACGGCGGCGGATATTCGTTTGCCGATGCCCTCTTCGACCTTCGGGGTAACAGCAACATCCTCTATGACGGCGAAAAGATCGGCATGGCTCTGAGCCAGCTTCCCCTCGAGACTGTGAGCTGGAGGGAGATCACTCCGGAGATCGAGCCGGCCGAGTAGCCGACGGTCAAGGCCCCGCGAAAATGGGCCCCCGAGGACTGCCGGCGAATCTCTCCCATCGGAAACTGGGAAGGTCGGAACCAGCGAATTTCGCCAATTTCGCGAAGGGGGAAGGCCTCTGCCAGCGAATTTCACCAATTTCGCGAAGGGGGCCTCTGCCAGCGGATTTCGCCGATTTCGCGAAGGGGGAGCCTCTGCCGGCGAAGTTCGCCGATTTCGCGACGGGGAGAGTTCGCGTCAGCGAATTGCTCGAACGGCGCGCCAAGGGGGCCTGGGCTGCGGAGGTTGCGCTCGCTGCCCTGACACCGTCGGATCGACTCGCTCCCCCTCCACGCCGACTGCGCAGCTACTCGAGAAGCCCGGAGCTACAACCGGGGAACCCCGGTGAGCAAAACAGTGTCCCCAAGTCTTCGAACTCTGAGGTCCTCCACTCTCAGAGCGTCGGACAGATGATCGATTCCGAGAGTGCCCACGGCGCCGAGACCGTCCCCGCCGACCAGCACGGGGCCGTAAAAGAGTTCGACCCGGTTCGCGAGACTCGCTTCGAGCAGGCTAGTCGCGATGCGCGCACCCCCTTCGACGAGCAGGCTGGTGATGTTTCTGCGGCCCAACTCGTCGAGAATTGCGGCCCAGTCCAGGCCGTCACCGCAGGGGGCGATCGGCACGAGCTCCGCGCGACCTTCAGAGGCGGGATCGGCCGACTTCGACAGACCGGCCGAGTGGAACAAGACCACGGGATCGCCCGATTCGAACAGTCGGGCCGCGGCGGGACACCGCAGGGAGCTGTCCAGAACGACCTTCGTGATCCCGTTCCGGCGCCTCCAGCGGACGTCCAGCGAGGGATCATCGCGCAGAACCGTCTCGATCCCGACCAGGATGGCGTCCGATCCGTAGCGGAGACGATGCACCCGACGCCTGGCCTGCGGTCCCGTAATCCACTTCGATTCGCCGGTCCGGGTCGCAATCTTGCCGTCCAGCGTCAGGGCCAGCTTCAGCGTGACGAAGGGGCGCCGGTGGACGATGAAATGGAAGAAAGCAGCATTGAGTTCCGCGGCCTGGGACGCACACAGCCCCACTTCGACCTCGATACCGTGTTGCTCGAGATACCGGATACCCCGGCCCCGCACCAGCGGATTGGGGTCCTCCACGGCAACCAGGACACGGCTCACCCCTGCTTTGACGATCGTCTCCACACAGGGGGGAGTCCGTCCGAAATGCGAGCAGGGCTCCAGGCTCACGAACAGTTCGGCGCCCCGGGCCTGCGGGCCGGCCTGTCGGAGTGCCACGACTTCCGCGTGGTCCCGCCTCGCGTAGACGTGATACCCCTGTCCCACGATTTCGCCCTTCCGGACCACCACGGCTCCGACCATCGGATTGGGGCTCGTTCGGCCGAAGCCACGCGCCGCCAGGCGCAGGGCCCTTCGCATGAATCGCTCAGGATCGCCTTGTACTGACATGGGGCCCCCCGCTCCAGTTCTCAGGTCGATCGGAACTCGCGCCGGGGGCTTTCGACCTCGTTGCGCCCGGAAAGGCGGACTCTCATCGTGTGAATGCGGCGTCGATCGGCGCTCAGGACCTGCAAGGTGACACCGGCAAGCCGGATAACCTGACCCGGCGTGGGCACCGCCCCCAGATTCTCGACGACCAGTCCGGACACGGTCGCGGCCTCATGGTCCGCGAAATCGACACCCAGCGCTTCCTCCAGTTCCCCGATCTCGACTCCACCGCGCACGATGTAGCTGCCATCCCCTTCGTAGACCAGATCGACGCGCTGATACTCATCCTCATCGTGGATCTCGCCCACGATCTCCTCGAGCAGATCTTCGATGGTGATCAGGCCGGACACGGTACCGTACTCGTTGATCACGAGAGCCATCTGATCGGCGCGGGCCTGCATCTCCTTGAGCAGCTCGGAAACTCGCTTGGTCTCCGGGACGATCAGGGTCTCGGTAATGATGGGGGTGATGGGCTCCCCTTCCCGGTCGGGGCCGAGCCGGCCCAGCAGGCTCCTCACCGAAGCGATCCCGACGATCTGGTCGAGACGCTGTCGGTAAACGGGAATGCGCGAATGCTTCGTGCGCACGATCAGATCCCGCAACTCCGCCAGGGAGGCCGACTCTTCGATGGCCACCATCTCGCTTCTCGGAGTCATGATCTCCCGCACCAGCGTGCTGCCGAATTCCAGCGCGGACTGGATCAGGTCACTCTCCGTGCTCTCGAAGATGCCTTCCTCCTCCCCCACCCCGAGGTAAGCCTGGATCTCCTCGTCCGTGGCTTCATCCTCATCCTCTTCGTCGATCAGACGATGGCGGCCGTCCAGCTTGCGCAGAACGGCCATGACCGGCCAACCGGCCCAGCTCGCCAGGGTGTAGCCCCAGCGAAAAGACGGAAGCAGACGCAAGAGGACCGCCTCCGGATGGTGATCGGTGATGGCCGAAGGAAGGAGATGGCGAACCCCGACCACGATGATTCCCAGAACCACGAACGCCGTCAGTAGCGGATAGGCGAGACCCCCCTTGAGACACACGTGGGTCACCATGACCGTCAGCACGACCAGGATGAGCTGCGTCGTGAAGAGAATCGGCACCAGGAAGCGGCGTCGATCGCGGGCAATCTGATGCAGCAGCCGATACCGGCTCTCACCGTGCTTCTCGGAAATCACCCGGAGCGCCAGCCGGGACAGGCGATTGACGGCACCCTCGATGGTCGACAGAAAGCCGAGGATCAGGATCAGCAGGATACCGACCAGGATCTCCCAAATGTTCATCTCGCGTTCATCCCAAACTCGCGGCGAAGCCTCTGCTCGATCCGGGACATTTCCCCGCGATCGACTTCGTGATCGTAACCGAGAAGATGCAGGAGTCCATGCAGGCTCAGGACTTCGAGCTCTTTCAACAGATCGCCGGGCCGCTGCCGGTCGGCAGTCTCCGTCGACATGAAGATGTCGCCGAGATAGGGGTCCTGCTCCCGCTCCACCTCGGTCGTGGGAAAGGAGAGCACATCCGTTGGCACGTCCTTCCCGGCGAAACGACGGTTCAGTGTCCGCATCGCCCGGTCGCTCACGAGGATCACAGAGAAGCTCTCGGTGACAGCCAGCCGTGAGACGAGTTCGTCCAGGAAGCGGCGCAGTTCACCGGTGGCGACAGGCAGCTTCCTCTGCCTATTGAACACTCTGGCTCTCGGGCTCTCTCTCTTCAACTTGCTGCTGCTTATTGAAATTGAAACCCGGATACTCGATCCGGTGATGGTAGATTCCCGTGAGAACGCGCTCGAAGGCCCGCTCTACCTTACTCAGATCCTTCATCGTGATGTCGCACTCATCGAGTTGACCGTCCTGGATCGTGGCCTGGGTGACTCGATTGATCAATCCACGAATCTGGCCGGGGGTCGGCTCCTGCAGAGTCCGTGCCGCCGCCTCGACCTGATCGGCCAGCATGAGGATGGCCGCTTCTTTGCCCTGGGGCTTGGGGCCGGGATAGCGAAAGTCGTTCTCGCTGACCTCCATGTTCTTCTCGGCGGCCGCCTCCTTCGCCTTGCGGTAGAAGTAGGTCATGACCCGGGTGCCGTGATGCTGCGGAATCAGAGCCGCGACCTTGGGACCGAGCTTGATCTCATCCGCCAGGGCCAACCCGTCCTTGACGTGGCTCGCCAGGATCAGGCTCGACATGTTCGGCGAAAGGGTCTCGTGCTTGTTGACCGTGTAGACCTGATTCTCCACGTAGTATTCCGGATGCTTGACCTTGCCGATGTCGTGATAGTAGGCCCCCACCCGGATCAGCAGAGTGTTGGCACCGATGGACTCGGCGCCCGCTTCAGCCAGGGTGCCGACCGTAATGCTGTGGTGATAGGTGCCGGGTGCCTCCAGCGCGAGGCGGCGCAGGATCGGACTGTTCAGGTTCGACAGCTCCAACAGACGAATGTCCGTCGTCAACCCGAAGAGCGACTCCAGAGCCGGGAGAAAGAGCGTCGACACCAGGGCGGACAAAAGGCCGCTGACGACGGCGGCCAGACTCCTCACCAGGAACACGACGGGGATGAAGCCTTCGGACAGCGACCACAACTGAAAAGCGAAGGCAACGACGAGGTTGACCCCGCCGATCCAGAGCCCCGCCCGGATCAATGTGGATCGATCCCGATACTGGCGCAGGGTGTAGATTGCGGTGAGACTTCCCGTCAAGCAGTAGATCGCCACCGACAGCTCGCCGGTCAACAGGCCGATGAATACGGCAAACACGACCGAGAAGAAGATGGTCAGGTTGGCGCCGACGAGCAGCATGATCAGGACGGCGCCCAGGGCCAGGGGAGCAAAGAAGAGAAAATTCCTCGGTTCCTGCAGTTCGGGGATCCGGAAGCTGTATGCCAGGGTCTCGCCCAGGCTCAAAAAGACACGGTTGATCAGCAGACTCCCCATCAGCACCAGGACCAGCAGGGAGAAGTCCTTCGGATTCTTCTCCCGCACCAGGTGCAACTGCAGGTACGACCAGAGGATGAAATACATGAAGATGACGATGAGAAAGACACCCACGATGCGGTCGACCCAGCGCTCTTTGAGGCGCAGGCTGCGCAGTGCCTGGAGCTGGCTCAGCCCCTGCTCCGTGATCTCATCACCGGCGCGGATGATGGTCTTTCCCTGCTTGACCTGGATCAGCACCGGATTGACCTCGGCCAGGGCCTTCTGCTCGGCTTCTCTTGTCGCCTTTTCGTCGAACTCGGTGTCCGGCACGATCCAGCGCTCGAGAAAGGCGATGAGCTCTTTCTTCTCCTCCCCGGTTACCTGGGTCAATTCGTATTCCTGCTGCCGCAGGGTGTCCCTCGCCTGGGAAACGTCCCGCAACGCCATCCAGTCGCTCAACGCCTCGGTCTCGCCCGTCACCGAGTTGTGCACCACGATTCCCCGGTCCCGATAGTGAATCAGGATCGCCCGGTTCAGGACCACCCCCGGCCATTTCATGGCGTGGTTCAAAAGCTGGACGAGCTGATCTTCCAGGCCTTCCGAGAATCGGTACTTCAGGCAGATGTCGAGGGTCCGCCCGAAGCTGAAGCGCGGCAGCATGGCCTCGATCTTCCGCTTCAAGGGTTTGATGGCATCATTGGGAAGCGGCTTGTCGGCAGGCAGTCCCAACTCCGCCCGTTGTGCGGCGATGGTCTGTCGCGCATCCTCGAAGGCCATGCGGATTTCCGAGGCGATTTGCTGAACTACCTGGAAGTCGAAGGTAAACACCACGGGAACCGAGCGGATGGCTGCTTCGCGTTTTTCCTGGGTGGCCTTCTGGTCGACGACGGTGAAGTCGCGAGGAGCTTCGATCGTGCGGTCGGCAATGTCGCCGACCTTGTAGTCCGGAATGCTCTGGAATTCGTACTGGATCAGGAGCGCCGTCGTCAGCAACGCGATCCCAAGACCGATGAGGACGTTCCTGAGCCGGATCCCTGCGGGCAGACCACTGTCCAACTTGCCGAGTTCGACAAAGCGCTTGGCGATATCGGTTCGCTTCTGCGATTTACCCTTGCTTTTCTCTGCCATGGGATCTCCTGCGCAGGGCCGTACACCGGGCTGCCCCTTGCCGGAACGGGCGTGGACTCCGGACTAGTCGCGGGAGGGAAGAAATTTGGAAATCCGGATTTGTCTCATCGTGAGAAAGAGGCAGTATAGCACAGTTCCACCCCGGACCCGGCGCGCCGTTCAGTTCACGGCCGCTTAGCGAACTCTCACCTCGAACCCAGCCCGGCCTGCTCCTCCGGGCTAGTCTTCAAATCGTTTGAACAGAAGCGCGCCGTTGGTCCCGCCGAAGCCGAAGGAATTCGAAAGGGCGTAGCGAATCTCACCCCGTCGGGCGGTGTGCGGCACGTAGTCCAAGTCGCATTCAGGATCCGGGTGATCGAGATTGATCGTCGGGGGCATGATCTGCTCGACCAGGACACGGACGGTCACGGCCGCCTCCAGTCCCCCTGCCGCTCCCAGCAGATGGCCCGTCATCGACTTCGTGGAACTGATCGCGACTTTCCGGGCATGGTCGCCGAAGAGCGTCTTGATGGCCAGCGTCTCGATCCGGTCGTTCGGCAGCGTGCTGGTGCCGTGGGCGTTGATATAGTCGATGTCCCGCGGTTCGGTGCCGGCATCGGCCAATGCAGCCGCCATGGCTCGGACGGCGCCGTTGCCGTCCTCGGGTGGGAGCGTGATGTGGAAAGCATCCGCGCTGGTACCGTATCCCACGATTTCGGCAAGGATTTTGGCGCCTCGGCGGCGGGCGTGTTCGAGTTCCTCGAGCACCAGAATTCCGGCGCCCTCCCCGACCACGAATCCATCGCGCTCGGCATCGAAGGGACGGCTGGCCTTCTCCGGCTCGTCGTTATGGGTCGACAGGGCCTTCAGGGCGGAAAACCCACCCACCCCCATCGGGGTGATGGCGGCCTCGGACCCCCCCGCCACCATCGCGTCGGCGTCCCCTCGCTGGATGATCTTGAAGGAATCGCCGATTGCGTGGCAACCCGCGGCACAGGCCGTGCAGGTGGCCGAGTTGGGGCCGGCGGCCGAAAGCCGGATCGAGACCTGCCCGGCCGCCTCGTTGATGATGCTCGCAGGAATGAAGAAGGGCGATATCTTCTTCGGGCCTTCGCGCAGGAACTTCTCGTGCTCGCGTTCGATCGTTTCGAATCCGCCGATGCCGGATCCAATGAAGACGCCGACACGATGCCGGTTCGAACTATCGATCTCGAGCCCGGAGTTGGCAGCCGCCTGATCGCTCGCCGACAGGGCAAAGGCAATGAACCGGTCCATCTTGCGGGCGTTCTTCCGATCCACGAAGGTCAAGGGATCGAACCCTTTGACCTCTCCCGCGATGCGGCTCGCAAAATCGGAAGGATCGAACCGCGTGATCGGACCGATCCCACTCCGGCCCGCAATCAGTCCCTGCCAGGTGGATTCGATATCCAGACCTAGAGGAGAAACGACACCAACGCCAGTGATTACGACACGTCGCATCAAGTCAGAACAACTCCCCGAGGCCTAGTTCTTGTGAGCGTTGATGTACGCGATTGCGTCCTGAACGGTTTGGATCTTCTCTGCGTCTTCGTCGGGAATCTCGATGTCGAAGTCTTCCTCGAACTTCATGACGAGTTCGACCGTGTCGAGAGAGTCAGCTCCCAGGTCATCGACGAAATGCGCATCGGCACTTACATCCGCTTCATTCACACCCAGCTGATCCACAATGATGGCCTTGACTTTTTCTTCAACGCTAGACGCCATTTCTCCTCCAAATGACAGCATTACATGTACATGCCGCCGTTAATACTTAGCACATGGCCTGTGATATATCCAGCTTCTTTGGAAGCCAGGAATTGTACTCCAAACGCCACGTCGTCAACGGTTCCGATCCGTCCCAGGGGCACCATCGCCAGCAGCTCCTGGCGGGCCTTGTCCCCCAACTCCTTCGTCATACTCGTATCAATGTACCCGGGCGCGACCGCATTCACGGTGATGTTCCGGGACGCCACCTCCCTTGCTACCGCCTTTGTGAATCCGACCACTCCCGCCTTGCTGGCCACATAGTTGGCCTGCCCGGGATTTCCCATCAGTCCGACCACTGAGCCGATGTTGACGATCCGACCGTAACGTTGGCGCATCACTACGCGAAATTACTTCGCGAGTAACAAAAAAGACGCCGTTCAGATTCGTCGCCACGACTTTCTCCCAATCCTCGTCTTTCATGCGGATCAGCAGCCCATCGCGCGTGATCCCCGCGTTGTTGACGAGGATGTCGATCCGGCCGAGTTGATCGACGACCTGACCGACCACATCCTTGACGCGTTCCCGATCGGTGACGTCGAGCCGGATGCCCCAGAGATTCTCTCCCACCGATTCGAGCTGGTCGCCCCAGTCGGCGAAGTCCGCCAGGACGACCCGGGCACCACTCTGCTGAAAACTCTCGGCGATCTTCCGCCCGATGCCACGAGCGGCACCCGTGACCAACGCAACCTGTTCACTCAGATCGAACATACGCCTCCACCTGGTCTGGTTTCTCGAGCGCAGCCAGTCGGGCGCCCGAAACGATCCGACGAATCAGGCCGATCAGAACACGACCCGGCCCCACCTCCACGTACTCATCCGCACCGCTGTCCGCCATCCACTGGACGCTTTCGGTCCAGCGCACCATCGAGGCGATCTGTCGGACCAGGCCCTCTCGCGCGTCGTCCCCGCGGATGATCTTCCGGGCATCGAAGTTATTGACCAGGGGTACTCGAAGGTCCCGGAATTCGACCTGCTCGAGCAGAGGCCGCATGCGGTCCTCAGCCGGCTTCATCAGCGGAGAATGGAAGGGCGCGCTCACGGGCAGAGGAATGGCCCGCTTGGCTCCTCGGGCGGTCGCGAGCTCGGACGCCCGGGCCACCGCCTCGGTATGCCCGGCGATTGCGATCTGCTCGGGGGCATTCTGGTTGGCGGGCGTAACCACCTGGCCGTCAGCGGCTTCGGCACAGATCTGCTCGACCGTACTGAGATCGAGTCCGATGATCGCGGCCATCGCTCCCACTCCCACCGGAACCGCTTCCTGCATGTGGCGGCCCCGGGCGCGCACGAGCCGGAGGGCATCGGCGAACTCGAGCGATCCCGCCGCGACCAGCGCCGAGTACTCGCCCAGGCTATGCCCGGCCACCATGTCCGGCGCCGCTCCCTCGGCTTCGAGGACCCGATAAACGGCCACCGACACCGTGAGCAGCGCGGGCTGAGTGTTTTCGGTCAGCACGAGCTGATCGTCCGGGCCTTCAAAACAGAGCCGGCTCAAGGGAATCCCCAGAACGGCATCGGCTTCCTCAAAGGCCGCCCGGGCCTCGGGACGCGCGACAGCCAGTTCTCTCCCCATCCCGGCATACTGCGAGCCTTGACCAGGAAAAACGAAAGCTTTCACGTCTGTGTTCTCTCAATCGATCCGGAGCGTCCTAGACTTCCTCCACTTCCACAACCTGCCGGCCCTTGTAGTGACCACAATTCGGGCAGACGCGGTGCGGCATGACCTGGGACCCACAGTTACTGCAGATCGACAGGCTGGGAGCCGTCAGGAAGTCGTGTGACCGGCGCTTTCCACGCCGTGACCTGGAATGCCTTCTCTTGGGATTAGCCATGGTGGCCCACCTTTCTAATTCAACTTCTTGCGATATTCGGCCAGTGCCGCCAACCGCGGATCCAGGCGGTTCCGATCACAGGAACAGGGTTCCAGCTCCAGATCCGCCCCGCACTGGTCGCAAAGCCCTTTGCAGCTCTCGCGACAGACCGGCTTCATGGGCACCTCCAGGACGACCTGCTCCGAAATGACCGCGCTCAGATCGAAGTCATCACCCTGGTAGAAACCCACGTCCAGGTCGTTATAGCTCAACCTCAGCTCTTCGCCTTCCTTGGTGACCAGGTCCGGCCAGTAATCGACCGCAAAGTCCTTGTCGACCGATGCGTAGACCGGCTTGGAGCAACGGCAGCATGTCATGCTCAGGGTGCAGCGAAGGTGTCCGGTCACCCGCACACAATCACCCTGCAAACTGACCATGATCCGAGAGTCGACGGGACTCTCGAGATGCACGAGTTCGCTGTCGATGACGAGGTCCGAATTCGTGAACTCGCCCTCCACCTGGAGTGATTCTTCGCTGAGCCGGAGCTCCCTCAGGTCTATCAGTATCGGCATATCCGGTCACCAAAAACAGAGGCCCTAAAAAAGCCTGACAATCTATACTACAGTTCTTCACCTTGTCAATCATGGAGGCCCCCGATCGCGGGGCCGATTGTGTGCGACGCAGGCCCGTCGTCAGCGGGTGCCGAAGATCTCCTCGTGTTTCCCTCTGGCGTACATGTCGGTCATCCCGGCCACGTAGTCGCAGACCACTCGCTCCAGGCCCAGCTCCTCAATTCTCCCACGATGTCCCCGGGGCAGCTTCTCGGGCCGTTCGAGATAATAGCTGAAGAGGCGTTCGAGCTGGTGCTGCACGTCTTCCCGCGCGTGACGCAACACAACATGATCGTAAAGTTCATGCCGGAGAAATCGTTTCATCTCCAGATTCCATGCGTTCACCTCTTCGCTGAACCCCACCAGTCGCCTCTTAGAGGCCCGAACATCTTCGACGTTGCGAACCTGGGCACCGTCGAGCCGCTTTCGGGTCTCCCCGATCAGATCCGTCACGAGAGTATCGATGACCCGCCGGATCACTTCGCTGACCCGCACCTTTTCGCCGGCCAGCGGGAACTTGGACTCGACGTCGGCCCAAAGCCTCCGGAACAGGGCCAGCCCCGAACAGATCTGCGGGACCTCCAGAAGCCCCGAGTCGAATCCATCGTCGAGATCTGCCGCATTGTAGGCGATCTCGTCCGCCAAATCGATCACCTGTGCCTCGAGGGGGGGCCGCTGCCCCAGGCGATAAGAACTGATATCCACATAAGCGGTGGCATCGACGTCGTAGTCGCGACTGTGTTTGATGATCCCCTCGCGCACCTCGAACGTCAGGTTCAATCCCCGAAAAGCTGCGTACTTTTCTTCGAAGTCCTCGACGATGCGCAAGGCGTGGAGATTGTGCTCGAAACCGCTCCCGAAGCCTCGCATGATCCGGTCGAGGATTCTCTCCCCCTCGTGACTGAAGGGCGGATGCCCGATGTCATGGCTCAGCGCCAGCACCTCGCTCAGATCCGAATTGAGATTCAGTGACCGGGCGATGGTGCGGCTGATCTGGCCGACCTCGATAGTGTGGGTCAGGCGGTTCCGGAAGTGATCGGAGTAATCCGGAGCAAACACCTGGGTCTTGTTCTCCAGCCGCCGGAAGGCCTTGGTGTGGATGACCCGGTCCCGGTCACGTTGAAAGCCGGTGCGATACGGATGGGACGGTTCGGGATAGCGCCGCCCTTCGGAGTCCTCCACCCGCATCGCATAGGCCGCCAGCATGCCGTCATTATATGGGACGGCCCATATCCCATTCAGTCCTGAGTTCTGCTACACTTCTCTCTTTCCAGGATGCGCCTGTAGCTCAGGAGGATAGAGCAAGGGGTTCCTAACCCCTGTGCCGCAGGTTCGAGTCCTGCCAGGCGCATTTCCTTGTCTGCTGGCGGCAAGGTCAGTGGACCGGCGACTGGAGATTCGGACATCCCCTGGGCGGAGGGTTTATCGAGAGTAGAAGACTATGGCGGCGAAAAAGCTTACGCGAAAAGAAATCGTCCAACAGGACGTTATCCGCAAAACACTGACCGAGACCTCCAGCTGGGCGGTCTCCAACTTCAAGCTCATCGTGGGTGCTCTGGTAGCCGTGCTGGTGGTCACGACCGGAGTGCTCCTCTGGAATCAGTACTCGAGTTCGCGGCAGGAGAAGATGCAGACCGCTTTCGCGGATGCCCTGGATATCTTCCACGCGCCGGTCGGGGCCGAAGCGACCCAGGATCAGAACAATCCGATCAAGCCGAAATACACTTTTGCCGACGACAAAGCGAAGTACGAGAAGTCCCTCTCTGCGTTCCAGGCGCTCGCTTCCCAGTATTCCGGCTCCAAGATCGGAGCGCTCTCGGAATACTACGCCGCCCTGAGCATGAATGAACTCGGCCAGAACGAACAGGCCCGATCGACCCTGCAGTCGATCGTCGACCAATCCGACTATATCGAGGTCAAGGACCTGGCCCGCAACACCCTGGCCGATCTGGATCTGGCGGACGGGAAATACGATGACGCCATGGCGCTCCTTCGACAGATTCTGGAGCAGCCGTCACAGGATTTCCCGAAAGAAATCGTGATGCTGAAGTTGGGCCGAATCCTGGAGAGGAAGGGGGATTTGTCGGCGGCACTCGAAGAATATCGCAAGGTCACGAGCGAATTCCCGGGGACCAACTCGGCATCGGACGCCTCCACCCGGATCCGACGGATCGAGCCCCGCGTCGAACAGGCCGGAAGCGAGACGCCGAAGGCTCCCGAGCCTCCCGCCCAACAGTAAGTCCGCCGCCGGCCCGGGAGACCGGCAACCGGATATTCTCGAGACTGCGCGCTTCCGCGGCTCAGGCGAAGGACTCCTGAACGAACCCGCTCGCTGCGGAGTGCTCTCCGCGAGTCGGACCTGGAAGGAGAGGAAACTTGGAACGAGAGGAATTCCTTCGGAATTTCGACTTCGCCGGCCAGACCGCGGTGATCACCGGTGGCGCCGGAGTGCTGGGCGGTGAGATTGCGTGTATGGTCGCGGCCCTTGGCGCGCGGGTCGCCATCCTCGATCTGATGCCCGAAAAGGCAGGTCGCTGGCGCAGCCGCCTCGAGCATCTGGGTTGCGAGCACCTGGTTCTGGCCTGCGATGTGTTGAAGCGGGAGTCGGTGGAGGCGGCCGTCGGCCAGGTCCTTTCCAGGTGGGAATCGATCGATTTTCTGGTCAACGGGGCCGGCGGAAACAACCCCAGGGCTACCACCTCGACGGAGCTTTCCTTCTTCGATCTGCCGGAGGAGGCGCTGCGCTTCGTGTTCGACCTGAACCTGCTGGGAACGATCATTCCCAGCCAGGTGGCAGGGAAGCAAATGGCTCGGCAGGGCCGCGGCGTGATCCTGAACATCTCCTCCATGAATGCCCTGCGTCCGCTGACCCGGATCCCGGCTTACTCTTCGGCCAAGGCCGGCGTCAGCAACTTCACTCAGTGGCTGGCCGTCCACATGGCCCAGAACTACTCGTCGGAAATTCGCGTCAACGCGATCGCTCCCGGTTTCTTTCTCACCGAACAGAATCGATTCCTGCTCACGGACGAGGCCAGCGGCCAACTGACTGCGCGGGGCGAGAGCATCATCGCCCACACTCCCGCAGGCCGCTTCGGAGCCCCGCAGGATCTGTTCGGTGCGGTCGTCTGGCTTCTGTCACCCGCTTCGGCCTTCGTGACCGGAACGGTCCTGCCGATCGACGGTGGCTTTCAGGCTTATAGTGGAGTTTGAACCATGTACGCAGAGGGACGGAATGATTCGGGACTGCTGACCGAGGACGCCATTGGCAAGGTGCTCGAGAGGGGATTGGCCGCGAGGGACCTGGCGGGCCGACGCACGCTGGTGATCATACCGGACCGCACGCGCAGCGTCCCGCTCCCGATGCTGTTCCGCCTGCTGTGCGAGCAACTCCTCGGGCGCGTCAAGAAGCTCGATTTCCTGGTTGCGCTGGGCACCCACCCGCCTCTGACGCCGGATGAACTGAACGGGCTCGTGGGAATCTCCCCGGCAGAGAGAGACGGCCGCTATGCGGAGGTCGGCCTCCTGAATCACCTCTGGAACGATCCCTCCACATTCACCACCCTCGGTTCCATTTCCAGGGCGGAGATCGAGGAGATTGCCGGCTCCTTGCTGGCGGAGCTGCCCCATGACGCGGGGCTGTTGCGCGACGTTCCGGTTACCGTCAATCGAGCCGTTCACGACTATGACCACCTGCTGATCTGCGGCCCCACCTTTCCCCACGAGGTCGTCGGCTTCTCCGGCGGCAACAAGTACTTCTTCCCGGGCATCAGCGGCCCCGAGGTCATCAATTACACGCATTGGCTGGGCGCCGTCGTCAGCAGCTTCAAGATCATTGGAACGCGCGAGACTCCGGTGCGCAGGGTCATCGACCGCGCCGCCGCCTTCATCGACCGGCCGAAGACCTGTATCAGTCTGGTCGTGGAGGGCCAGGGACTGGCCGGCATCTACGTGGGCTCGCCCGAAGATGCCTTTCGGGCAGCGGCCGAACAGTCCGCGCGCCTGCACATCCGCTGGCTGGATCGATCCGGTCCGGCGTGTCCTGTCCATCATGCCCCGTATGTACGACGACATCTGGACGGCGGCCAAGGGGATGTACAAGCTCGAGCCGGTCGTCGAGACCGGTGGCGAGGTGGTCATTTTCGCGCCCCATATCGAGGAGATCTCCTACGCCCACGGCAAGCTGCTCGATCAGATCGGCTATCACGTCTGCGACTACTTCCTCAAACAGTGGGACCGGTTTCGTGATTTCCCCGGCGGCGTGCTCGCCCACAGCACACACCTGAGGGGCCTCGGTCGCTTCGACGCGAAAACCGGCATTGAGACGGCCCGGATCCAGGTGACACTGGCCACCCGCATTCCTCCGGAGCGCTGCCGACTGGTCGGACTCGGCTACCGACATCCGGACACGGTCGACGTCGAGAACTGGGAAAAGGGTGGCGAGGGGTATCTGCGGGTGCCCAAGGCCGGCGAGCTGCTGTTTCGGCTGCGCGAGGCGAAACCGGGAAGCTGAGATTTCCGATCCTCGATTGTCGATTTCGCGGTCGGGCTCAGTACTTCAGCAGCGAGAAGACGTCGACGTCCGGCGGGATCTTCGCCCGGCCGTTGAGGAAGGTCAGCTCAATCAGAAAGGCCAGACCTACCAGGTCGCCCCCGAGCTCGTGCACCATCTGCACGGTGGCCGCCGCCGTTCCTCCGGTCGCGATGAGATCGTCGACGACCAGGACTTTCTCTCCCGGTTCCACCGCGTCCTTGTGGATCTCGAGCGTATCGGTGCCGTATTCGAGCTGATAGGAAACGCTGAGGGTCTCGGCCGGGAGTTTGCCCTTCTTGCGAACCGGAACGAATCCGGCTCCAAGGTTGTAGGCCAGGATGGGGCCCAGGATGAAACCCCGCGACTCGATTCCGAGGATCTTTCGAACACCCCGGTCACGATAGCGCTCGGTCAAGAGATCGACGGCCTGTCTGAATCCACGGGGATCCTTGAACAGTGTCGTGACGTCGTAGAAGAGAATGCCCGGTTTGGGAAAATCGGGAATCTCGCGAATGATCTTCTTCAGTTCCTCCATTACCCCCATCCTTTGACAGCAAACCCTGCGCACTCGACGACTGGAACCGGTTCCTGTTGCAGGTCCACGACGAACGCCATTGCCGGCCCCCGGCGCACGGCAGTGACGAACTGTGTCAAGGCCTCCGCTTCACCTTGAGCGTGTGCCTCCACGTCCCCATTGGGCAGATTCCTCACCCAGCCCGAAATCCCGAACCTCTCGGCCTGGCGACACACGAAGTAGCGAAAGCCGACTCCCTGGACCCGGCCCTTAACAGTCAGCCGAAATGCCTCCATGACGCGATTCTAGCGGACCCCCGCGAGTTCCGGACCCGGCGTTCCTCGACGCGGTCGGGGCCGGGTGAAGCCCACGGCTTGGCAGATCCCGGACGGAACGACCGGTCTCCGCAACAGAGAAATGATGAAAAATGGTCGGGGCGAGAGGATTTGAACCTCCGGCCTCACGGTCCCGAACCGTGCGCGCTACCAAACTGCGCCACGCCCCGACATCCGAACTCGAAGCTCCTGAAGCGGGGTCACCGCAATCAGAGAGAACACTAAATAACATACTTCATGATCACAAATCCACCGGCCAGCAGAAGGACGAACAGGATCGTGAGGAGGTTGAAGTAGCGGTCGATGAATCTCTGGATCCCGGGTCCAAGCCACCAGATCAGGCCGCCAACGAGGAAGAACCGCGCTCCCCGGCTCAGGATGGAGGCGAGCATGAAGGTAGCGAAATTGATGTGAAAAGCACCGGCGGCAATGGTGAATACCTTGTACGGGATGGGAGTGAAGCCCGCGATGGCGACGGCCAGCGCGTCGTAGTGCTGATACAGCGCCTGGACCTGGAGGTAGCGCTGTTCCACCCCGTAGAACTGAATGATGGGATGGCCCGCAAACTCGTAGAACTGCAGCCCGATCAGGTAGCCCAACACGGCGCCGAGTATGGAGCCCAGCGTGCTGACGCCGGCGAACACGAACGAGCGCGCCGGTTTTCCCACCGCCAGTGCAATCAGGAGCACATCCGGTGGAATCGGAAAGAACGAGGATTCGGCGAAAGCGACCAGAAACAAGGCCCAGGGGCCGTGCGGCTTGTCGGCGAAGCTCAACACCCAGTCATATAGCCTGCGCAGGAGATTCCAGCCGACCGCACCTTGCTCGATGCTTTGTTCCATTCCTTGGCTCCCGGCCTCGCCATAGAGGTGGCGAAGGCCGAAGGCGGATTATATCAGCGGCGGAGGAATGAGACGGCACGGTTCGGAGGGAATGCACGGGACATGGGATCAGAGACCCGGGAACGGCAGAAACGAAGAGCCGATCCGGCGGCCCGTCGAGATGGGGCCCGACGCCCGTCCCAGCGGTCTCATGCGTCCCCTCCGAACCGTGCCGCCCATTCCCTTTCCCACCCTTCCAAATCGAAACAAAAGTGATATGATGTGCAACCTCCAATGCGAAATTAACGTACGAGTATACATCCAGGCCCGTTGAACCCGGGGCGATTCGGCAAGACTTATGGCACAGATCTTTCACCACAGCACGAACACCCTCGTGAGAATTGGATTCCTGGCTCTCGTCGTTCTGGCGGCCGGAGGCGCCGGTGCCTACTACGCGCTGTACAACTCTCCCTACTTCAACCGCGTCAACGTCGTCCGAGAGCAGCCTGTCCCCTTCAGTCACAAACATCACGTCAGCGGCCTGGGCATCGACTGCCGTTACTGCCACACGTCGGTCGAGGTCAGTTCGTCGGCCGGGATCCCTCCCACGCACACCTGCATGACCTGCCATTCCCAGGTGTGGACGGACGCTCCGATCCTGGAGCCGGTCCGAGAGAGCTATCGAACCGGCAAGCCGCTGCAGTGGGTCCGTGTTCACGACCTGCCCGACTTCGTCTACTTCAATCACAGCATCCACATCAAGAAAGGCGTCGGTTGCACGACCTGCCACGGCCAGGTGGATCAGATGCCTTTGATGCGCCAGGTCAACACCCTCTACATGGGCTGGTGTCTGGACTGCCACCGGCATCCGGAGCGCTACGTCCGACCTCGGGACCAGGTCTTCAACGTCAACTGGCGGCCACCGGCCGACCAGGAGGCTCAGGGCCGAAAACTGGTCAAGGAATACAACATTCAGAGCTTCACCAACTGTTCAACCTGTCACCGATGAACAAAGAACGCCCAACCCGCACTTTCGACCTGAGCTCACTTCGAGAGAAGCTGTCCCTGAAGAAGGGGCGCTCCTACTGGAAGAGCCTGGATCAACTGGCCGAAACCGAAGAGTTCCAGGACTATCTGAAGCACGAATTCCCCGCCGGGGCCGATACTTGGACCGACCCGGTCGGTCGGCGCCACTTCCTCCAGCTGATGGGGGCTTCTCTGGCCTTTGCAGGCCTGGCCAACTGCACGATGCAGCCGGAGGAGCGCATCGTGCCGTACGTCCGGGCGCCGGAGGAAGTGATTCCTGGAAAGCCTCTGTTCTTTGCTTCCGCCACACCGTCCCTCGGGTACGCGCAGGGCGTCCTCGTGGAGAGCCACGACGGCCGGCCGACCAAGGTTGAGGGCAACCCGAAACATCCGGCAAGTCTGGGTGCGACCACGCTTCACGCGCAGGCATCCGTGCTTGACCTGTACGATCCGGATCGCCTGACGGTGGTCAACAACGCCGGTCGGGTCCGGACCTGGGAAGTCTTCGCGGCAACCCTCACGACCGAGATGGAGCGCTTCCGGCTGAACGGCGGCAAGGGACTGAGCATTCTCACCGGAAATGTGACCTCGCCCACCCTGGGCTGGCAGTTCGAGCAACTGCTGTCGGCCATGCCGCAGGCCCGCTGGTACCAGTACGAGCCGGTCAATCTCGACAGCGCCCGCCAGGGGGCCCGCATCGCCTTCGGGCGCGACGTGAACACGGTCTACCAGCTGGACAAGGCCCAGCGCATCCTCTCGCTGGACGCGGACTTCCTGTTTTTCGGACCGGCCAGCATCCGCAACGCGAAGGATTTCTCGACCTCGCGCCGGATCGAGTCACCCAGCCAGCAAATGAACCGGCTCTATATGGTGGAGTCGTCTCCGACGGTCACCGCCACCGTGGCCGATCATCGCCTGGCGCGTCGGCACTCGGAGGTCTTCGACCTTGGACTGGCCCTGGGTCGGGCTTTGGGCATCGATCTCCCCGCACCCGAGGGCCTGGATGCCGCCACGCAGAGCTGGATCCAGGCGGCGGCGGAGGACCTCGAGCAACAGCGGAGTCATTCAGTCGTGATCCCCGGGGAATTCCAGCCCCCGGCCCTGCACGCGCTCGCCCACCTCATCAACGAGAAGCTGGGAGCGGTGGGGACGACGGTTAAATACACGGCACCCGTCGAGACTGCCCCGCAAGTGCATCTCGAATCGCTCGAGCGCCTCGTCTCCGAGATGCGAAGCGGAGAGATCGAAACGCTCCTGATCCTGGGGGGAAACCCCGCTTTCGATGCGCCTGCGGATCTCGACTTCGCCGGGGCGCTGGAGCGTGTTCCACTGCGCGTCCATCTCACACAGCAGGTCAACGAGACCTCGGTCCGCTGCGACTGGCAGATCCCCGACTCCCACTTTCTGGAGGGCTGGGGGGATTTGCGCGCCCACGACGGGACCATCTCCATCGTTCAGCCGCTGATCGTCCCCCTGTATCGATCCAAGTCGGCCGTTGAGCTGATGGACGTGGTTCTGGGAGGGAACGGCCAGATGTCGGATTACGACATCGTCCGCAACCACTGGGCGCAGAAGTCGGGGCAAGCCGACTTCGAACACTGGTGGCGACGCGTTCTGCATGAGGGCGTCATGCCCGACACGGCGCTGCCGGAGCTCGACGCCGCCGTGCACGGCCAGGCTGTGCGCACGTCGCTGACCCGGCCGACCCGGGACGGCTCGGCACTGGAACTGATGTTTCGGCCGGACCCCCATCTCTTCGATGGCCGGTACGCCAACAACGGCTGGCTGCAGGAGGCTCCTCGCCCCTTGACCAAGCTCTCCTGGGACAACGCCGTTCTGCTCTCCCCTGCCACCGCCGAGGAACTCGGAGTGCAGCCGGGGCAAATCGTCAGACTTCGCCTGGCCGACGCCGAACTGAGCGGCCCCGCCTGGATCCACCCCGGGCACCCCGCCAAGGCCGCGACCGTCTATCTCGGGTACGGGCGTCAGAAGGTCGGAAGGGTGGGCACCGGTTCGGGTTTCAACGCCTATCCTCTGCGGAACGCCTCGGGTCTCTGGACGGCTGCCGGTGTCGAGCTGACTCCTACATCGGACTCGTTCGATCTGGCCTGCACCCAGGACCACGCTTCCATGGAGGGCCGTCACCTGGTCCTGGAGGCGACCCTGGAGGAGTTCCGGGACAAGCCGGAATTCGCCAAGGAGTACTGGGAGGAACCCGGGCCCGACGTCGGCCTGTACCCCGAACGCAAGTACGAGGGCCACGCCTGGGGACTGTCGGTCGACCTCAATGCGTGCATCGGATGCAACGCCTGCGTCCTGGCCTGTCAATCCGAGAACAACATTGCCGTCGTGGGACGGGAACAGGTCCGCAAAGGGCGGGAAATGCACTGGATCCGGGTCGATCGCTATTTCAGCGGGGACCTGGACAATCCGGAGACGCTGCACCAGCCCGTCATGTGCCAGCAATGTGAGAACGCTCCCTGTGAAACCGTCTGCCCGGTGGGGGCGACGAATCACAGCGACGAAGGCCTCAACGACATGGTGTACAACCGCTGCATTGGGACCCGCTACTGCTCGAACAACTGTCCCTATAAGGTCCGGCGCTTCAATTTCCTGCTTTATTCCGACTGGCAGACGGAGACTCTGAAACTGCAGCGAAACCCCGATGTGACCGTCCGCAGCCGGGGTGTCATGGAGAAATGCACCTACTGTGTGCAACGGATCAATGCGGCCAAGATCCAGGCGGAACTCGAAGATCGAAGCGTCGCCGACGGCGAGATCAAGACGGCCTGCCAGCAGGTCTGCCCGACCGATGCGATCGTCTTCGGGGACATCAACGACCCCAACAGCCAGGTCGCACTCCGCAAGAAGAATCCACGGGACTACGGAATTCTGACGGAATTGAAGACGAGACCACGGACGACCTATCTGGCGCGGGTGCGGAATCCAAATCCGCGAATTCAAGAGCCGAACCATTCAAGCGAGGAAGCATGATGCGCGCGGGTGAATCGCAAGACGACCGGAGCTCTGCCGAACGACCCCCGAGGGCGCGGGAAAGGGGACGTATTGGGCTGACACGGGGACTGGCCATGGCCCTGGTGCCGGCGCTGGCTCTTGCAGCAGGCTGCCGGATGGATATGCACGATCAGCCCCGATTCGAGTCCTACGAGGCCAGCAACTTCTTTCCGGATGGCCGTTCTTCGAGGACGCCGCCGGAGGGCACGGTGGCCCAAGGGCAGCTTCGCGACGACGATCTCCTCTACACGGGCAAGGCGAACGGTCAGGATTCCGAGGTCTTTCCCTTTCCGGTCACCCTGGATGTGCTCAAGCGGGGGCAGAACCGTTTCAACATCTATTGCTCGCCCTGTCACGACACGGTCGGGACGGGCCACGGCGTCGTCGTGCGCAGGGGCATGAAGCAACCGCCGTCGTTTCACATCGTGCGGCTCAAGGAGGCTCCGCCGGGGCATTTCTTCAATGTGATCACCAACGGATTCGGCGCCATGTTCAGCTACGCTTCCCGGCTCAAACCCGAAGATCGCTGGGCCGTGATCGCCTACATTCGGGCCCTGCAGCTGAGCCAGGGGGCCACCAGCGGAGACGTTCCCCAGGAGGACGCGGAGAAGGCGGAGGCCACCGAGTAGATCGAAGCGTCCTGGCGCCCGGTTCCCCGGAACCGGGAGGAGTGGAGACAGCGAATGGAGCAGATGCACAATCAACCCGCCAAGGGGCATGAAACAACGGACGCAGACGTCAAACCGATCTTGCGGTTCCTGTTCGGCCTGTTTGCCCTGATCGTGGTGGCCATGTTCGCCATGACCTTCTTCTTCGACTTCCTGCAGCAGCGCTACCAGCAGACCGCAGGGGAGGTCTCGCCCCTGGTGGACACCCGCCAGATCCCGCCGAACCCGAGGCTCCAGGTCAAACCCTCCGACGAGCTGCGGGAAGTCCACAACTGGGAGGACCAGCGCCTGCACAGTTACGGCTGGGTCGACAAGGAGGCCGGCGTGTTCAGGATTCCCATCGACCGCGCCATGGAGATCGTGGCTGAATCGGGTCTTCCGGCTCGACGCAAGTCGCCGGGCTCGACGGGTGGTTCACATTGATTGGCAAGTTTATTAACAATAATTACGTTTGGATATAATCGAGCGACTCATGAACAGACTCCGGAGCTTCCTTATCTCGACGATTCTCGTGACTGCGCTCCCGGCCTCGGCTTTGGCGGCTCAAACTGCCAAGGCAAACATCCTCGACCAGATCGGGCTGGATCAGAAACTGGATGCGCAGATTCCCCTCAACCTTGAATTCACGGACGAAAGCGGCCAGACGGTACGACTCGGTCAGTACTTCGGGCAGCGTCCTGTGCTTCTGACCCTCGTTTACTACGAGTGCCCCATGCTCTGTACGCTGGTGCTCAACGGGACGGTCCGGGCGCTGCGCACGCTCGATTTCAGCGCGGGCAAGGAATTCGAGATCGTCACTGTCAGTATCAATCCGGCGGAGACCCCGGACCTGGCGGCCTCGAAGAAGACCAAGTACCTGGACAGCTACCGCCGCAAGGGTGCCGAACAGGGTTGGCACTTCCTGACCGGAAAAGAGGATCAGATCAAACAGCTGGCGAACGCGGTCGGCTATCGATACGCCTATGATGCCGAGTCGAAACAGTTCGCCCATCCCAGCGGCATCATCCTGCTGACGCCCGCTGGAAAGGTCGCCCGCTACTTCTACGGGGTCGAATACTCCCCTCGGGATATTCGCCTCGGCATGGTGGAGGCCGCCAACGAGAAGATCGGATCGCCCGTCGACCAGGTTCTGCTGTTCTGCTACCACTACGATCCGGCGACGGGGAAATACAGCCTGGCGATCCTGCAGTTCCTGCGCCTCGGTGCGCTGTTGACCGTGGCGGGCATCGGCCTGCTGCTGTTTTTCCTGATCCGCAGGGGGAGACCCCATGCATCGGCGCAGGCCTGAGCGGCTTGCCAGCGCCGAAGCGGGACACGCGAACGGAAAATGTTGAACTTTCGAGCTTTGAAAACACCTAACGGTTTGAACGACTGAAATGCTGAAGGATATTCCATTCTTACCTGAGGCGGCCTCGGCAATGGCGGGAGAGGTGGATCTGCTGTACCTCTTCCTGATCGCGGTGAGCGCCTTCTTCTTTCTGCTCGTCACGGCTCTGGTCCTTTACTTCGCGATCCGCTACCGCAAGCGCGAGGGCGGTGAGGCTCCCACCCCCGTCCACGGTTCGTTGGGACTCGAGCTGCTCTGGACCATCATCCCCTTCTTCCTGTCGATGACGATGTTCGGGTGGGGAGCCGTGCTCTACTTCGACATGTTCTCGCCGCCGGCCGACGCCCAGAACATTTACGTCGTCGGCAAGCAATGGATGTGGAAGATCCAGCATCCGGAGGGCAATCGCGAGATCGACGAGCTCCATGTTCCCGTGGGCACCGACATCCGGCTCATCATGACCTCGGAAGATGTCATCCACAGCTTCTACGTTCCGGCTTTCCGGATGAAGATGGACGTCGTTCCCGGCCGCTACACGTCGACCTGGTTCAGAGCCACCAAGACGGGGAAGTATCACCTCTTCTGCGCGGAGTATTGCGGCACGAAGCATTCCGAGATGGTCGGGTCGGTCTACGTCATGGACCCCGTCGATTATGAGGACTGGCTGAATCGTTCCACCACGGCCACGCAATCGATGGCCCAGGCCGGCGAGAAGCTGTTCGCTCAACTCGGCTGCCAGACCTGTCACGTCGAGGAGTCGGGGGCGCGCGGGCCCAGCCTTCACGGGCTCTACAACACGCCGGTCAGCCTGGTCGGCGGCAGCGCGGTCCAGGCCGACGACGGGTACCTGCGCCAGTCCATTCTGGATCCCGCCGGGCAGGTCGTGGACGGGTTTCTGCCCATCATGCCGACCTACAAGGGCCAGGTGAGCGAGGAGGATGTGCTCCAGCTGATCTCCTACATCAAGTCCCTGTCCATACCCAAAGCGGTTCCGAGTCATCCCGCAGAGGAGAATCAATGAGCAGCAGCGAATCGACTGCGCAGCACAACGGAGCGGGCGAGAACTACCTGACCGCAGGCTACGGTCTGAAGTCGTGGCTGCTGACCACCGACCACAAGCGGATCGCCATTCTCTACCTCATCACCATCAGCATCTTCTTCGCCATCGGGGGACTGTTCGCGGTCCTGATCCGGCTCGAGCTTTTGACCCCGCCGGGCGATCTGTTCAGCTCGGACACCTACAACAAGCTGTTCACGATGCACGGCCTGGTGATGATCTTCTTCTTCCTGATTCCGTCGATTCCGGCGGTCTTGGGAAATTTCCTGATCCCGATCATGATCGGGGCGCGGGATCTGGCCTTCCCCAGGATCAACCTTCTGAGCTGGTACGTGTTCGTTGTCGGGGGGCTGTTCACCTTTCTGGTCGTGCTTCTGGGAGGAGTCGACACAGGCTGGACGTTCTACGCACCCTACAGTGAGGCCTACTCGAATACGGCGGTGGGCCTGACGGCGATCGGGGTCTTCATCACCGGGTTTTCCTCAATCCTCACGGGCCTCAACTTCGTGGTGACGATCCACAAGATGCGGGCCCCCGGACTGACCTGGTTTCGCCTGCCCCTGTTCGTCTGGGCTCACTATGCGACCAGTCTGATCATGCTCCTCGGAACCCCGGTCGTGGCCATCTCGATCCTTTTGGTCTTCCTGGAGAGGGTTTTCGGCATCGGGATCTTCGATCCGGCCCTGGGGGGCGATCCGGTGCTGTTTCAGCATCTGTTCTGGTTCTATTCCCACCCGGCCGTCTACATCATGATCCTGCCCTCTATGGGCGTGATCAGCGAAGTCCTGACCTGCTTCAGCCGGAAGCGAATCTTCGGCTACTCTTTCGTGGCCTTCTCCAGCCTGGCCATCGCCATTCTCGGCTTCCTGGTCTGGGGACATCACATGTTCGTCAGCAGCCAGTCGATTTACGCCGGCATGGTCTTCTCGGTGCTCACCATGATGGTCGCCATCCCTTCGGCCGTGAAGGTCTTCAACTGGACGGCCACCATGTACAAGGGGACGATCATCTACCAGACCCCGATGCTCTACGTCTTCGGCTTCCTGGGCCTGTTCACGATCGGCGGTCTGACCGGTCTGTTCCTGGGTACTTTGGGTCTCGACGTTCATGTCCATGACACCTATTTCGTGGTCGCCCATTTTCACTACATCATGGTCGGCGGCGCCATCATGGGCTATCTGGGTGGCCTGCACTACTGGTGGCCCAAGATCACGGGTCGCATGTACTCGGAAGCCTGGGCCAAGCTCAGCGCCGTGGTCATCTTCATCGGCTTCAACCTGACCTTCTTCCCGCAGTTCCTGGTGGGCTATCTCGGCATGCCCCGCCGATACCATGTCTACCCGCCGGAGTTCCAGATCTACCAGGTCCTGTCTACGGCCGGTGCGTCGGTGCTGGCCGTCGGCTATCTGTTCCCGCTGGTCTATCTCCTCTGGTCCCTGGCCTACGGTCCGAAGGCCGGTCCCAACCCGTGGAATGCCAAGGGACTGGAGTGGACCATTCCTTCCCCGCCACCAACGTTCAACTTTGACGTGACCCCGGTCGTGACCGAAGAGGCCTACGACTACGAGTCCATGCCGAGGGAGGCGCACTTTGTCATCGAGCCATAGCGGAACCGTCGCCCATCAATTCGACGACGCCGTCCAGCAGAACGAAACTGCCAATCTGGGGATGTGGGCGTTCCTGATCACCGAGGTGATGATGTTCGGTGGGCTGTTCGCATCCTACGGGTACTATCGCTGGAGATTCCACGACGCTTTCGTCGAGGGGAGCAACCATCTGGACTACCTGCTCGGCGCCGTCAATACGGGCGTGCTCATTTGCAGCAGCTTCACCATGGCCCTGGCCGTCCAGGCAGCCCAGACGGGGAAACGGAAGGGAACGATCGTCTTCCTCCTCCTGACCATGGTGTTGGGTTTGACTTTTCTGGGGGTCAAGGCCTTCGAATACACCGAGAAGTACGAGCACCACCTGATACCGGGACACGGCTTTCAGATCGAAAGCGCCCATCCCAATCTGGTCCAGCTCTTCTACGCCTTCTACTTCACCATGACCGGTCTTCACGCCCTGCACATGATCATCGGCCTGGTCATTCTGTCGGTGCTGGTTTCCATGGCATGGAGAAACCGCTTCTCCACCGAGTATTACTCCCCGGTCGAAAACGCCGGACTCTACTGGCATTTCGTCGATATCGTCTGGATCTTCCTCTTTCCGTTTCTCTACCTCATAGGACGGTCGTAATGAATGATCACGTCATTCCAAAGGGCATTTACCTGCTGATCTTCGTCACGCTGCTGATCCTGACGCTGCTGACGGTCGAAGTCTCCTTCTGGAACCTCGGGATCCTGAATTTCCATATGGCTCTACTGATTGCCAGCTGCAAGTCGATGCTGGTGATCCTCTATTTCATGCACGTTCGCTACAACAGCGGAATCGTTCGGATTTTCGTTTCCGCCGGATTCATCTTTCTGGGGATCCTGCTGCTGTTCAGTCTGGCCGACCTGTTCACGAGGGGTTGGCAATACCAGCCGGATACGTCCGCTTTTTCGATGCTCATTCCACCCCGCTGACCTGCGGGGAGCACCGAACCGGAGGCGCGCCCCCCACAGAGAAAACGACACGAATTTCGAAGTCGCATATGGCACAAGCAGTAATCGGAATAGACACCGTCACGGACCACATCGATCCGATCGAACGACGACCCGACCTGGTCAGCGGCGACCCGGGCCTTCACGGAGTGACCGAAGCGGTCTGCCGGCCCGTGGAATGGACGCCGCCGCTGGGGTGGTATATCGCACTGGGCATCTCGATGGCCATGCTCGGCGTTTTCGGCGTCAGCATCACCTACCTGCTGTTGACAGGCGTCGGGATCTGGGGCAACAACATCCCCGTCGCCTGGGGATTTCCCATCGTCAACTTCGTCTTCTGGGTCGGAATCGGCCACGCGGGGACGCTGATTTCGGCGGTCCTGTTTCTTTTCCGCCAGCGCTGGCGGACTTCCATCAACCGGGCGGCGGAGGCCATGACGATCTTCGCTGTCATCTGCGCGCTCGTCTTCCCCGGCATCCACACCGGTCGTCCCTGGCTGGACTACTGGATGATTCCGATGCCGAACGAAATGAAGGTCTATCCGCAGTTCCGCAGCCCCCTCATGTGGGACGTTTTCGCCGTGAGCGTCTATTTCACGGTCTCCCTGATCTTCTGGTATCTGGGTATGGTGCCCGACCTCGCCACCCTGCGTGACCGGGCCCGAACCAAGATTCGCCAGTGGGCTTACGGGTTCCTGTCCCTCGGCTGGAGAGGCTCCCAGCGCCACTGGCATCACTACGAGCGCACCTATCTGCTCCTGGCCGGCCTGGCGACGCCTCTGGTCCTCTCGGTGCACTCGGTTGTCTCGTTCGACTTTGCCGTCGCCCAGCTCCCGGGTTGGCATTCGACTATCTTCCCCCCCTATTTCGTGGCCGGAGCCATCTTCTCCGGCATGGCGATGGTCGTCACTCTGATGGTGATCTGCCGGGTGGCTTTCAAGATGGAGCACCTCATCACCATGCTCCATTTCGACCGGATGGCCAAGCTCATGCTGGTCACTGGCACGATGGTCGGCTTCTCCTACACGGTCGAGTTCTTCGTGGCCTGGTACAGCGGCAATCCGTTCGAGCAGTTCGCGTTCGTCAACCGGGCCTTCGGCCCCTATGCCTGGGCCTACTGGATCATGATGACCTGCAATCTTCTCGTGCCTCAGGTCTTCTGGTCGACTCGCGCCCGCCGCAGCATTCCGGTTCTGTTCGTGGTCTCGATCCTGGTCAATGTGGGCATGTGGTTCGAGCGGTTCGTCATCGTCGTGACCTCTCTGCATCGCGACTTTCTGCCCTCGAGCTGGGATTACTTCACTCCAACGATGTGGGACATCTCGACTCTGCTGGGAAGCTTCGGCCTCTTCTTCACCCTGTTCTGCCTGTTCGTCCGCTACGCCCCGATGGTGGCCATGTCGGAGCTGAAGGGCGTTCTGCCGCAGGCTCACGTGCATCTGGAACGAGCACAGGTCTCGGCGGTGGAGCCGATCCATACGGCGGAGGCATCGGAGGCCGAGGCCACGGCTCCCGGGGAGGGGGAGACATTCGGCGTGCTGGCCGAGTTCGATACACCGGACGATCTCGTCCGGGCGTCCCAGATGGTCCGCGAAGCACGCTTCAGCAGATGGGACACCCACAGTCCGTTCCCCGTTCACGGGCTGGATCGGACCATGGGGCTCAGACGATCGCGAGTCCCCTGGTTCTCCCTGGTCGGCGGCCTTTCGGGAGCGGCCTTCGGAATGCTCATGCAGTGGTGGATCAGTGTCGAGGCTTATCCGCTCTGGATTAGCGGCAAGCCGTTGTTCAGCTGGCCGGCCTTCGTCCCCATCATGTTCGAGTGCGGCGTGCTCGGCGGCGCGCTGGGTGCCGTCGCCGGACTCCTTTTTTCGAGTCGGCTGCCCCAGCACTTTCACCCTCTGTTCCATAGCAAGACATTCGAGAAGGTTACGGACGACAAGTTCTTCCTCTCGATTCAGGCCGATGATCCGCAGTATCGCGAAGGGGAAACGGAACAGCTCCTGCGACGGGCGGGGGCGACACGAGTGGAGTTGATTCCCGCGTAGATCGCGGACCGAGGAAAGGTCGACAACCGTGGCAGTGCAACATTCCGTATCCATTCCCTCAGACGAAATCTCGATCCGTTCGGACGGGTCTCTGCGTCGGGCCCGCACCGTGCTGGCCGGCCTCGGCATCGCCGCCCTGGCGGTCGGCGTCGCACTCGGCATCGGGGATCCCCGGCAATTCTTCGTCTCTTACTGGGTGGCGTTCCTGTTTTACACGTCGATCGCACTGGGCGGCTTGATCTTCGTCCTGATCCAGTTCGCCACGCGGGCCGGCTGGAGCGTGGCCGTCCGCCGCCAGGCCGAAAACCTGATGTTCATGCTGCCTTTGTGCGGCCTGCTCTTCCTCCCCATGGTGGCCGGCCTGGGCTACATCTTCCCCTGGGCAGACGCCGCCAGAATGGCCCGGGACCCGGTTTTGCTCGGTCGACAGGCGTACCTGAATACGCCTTTCTTTCTGGTGCGCTCCCTGCTCTACCTGCTGGCCTGGGCGGGCATGGCGTACTGGTTCCGGCACCGCTCCCTGCAACAGGACGCCGCCGGAGACCCTCGCATCACTCGACGACTCCAGAATTTCAGCGCTCCGGCCATCGTGCTGTTCGCGGTGACGGTCAACTACGCGGCGTTTGACTGGATCATGTCGCTGGCCCCCCACTGGTACTCGACGATTTTCGGTGTCTATTTCTTCGCGGGCATGGTGACGTCCTCCCTTTCGACGGTCATTCTCATCCTGCTCTTCCTTCTGAGAAGAAACCGGCTGTCGGGAGTGGTCAATGACGAGCACTTCCACGATCTGGGCAAACTGCTCTTCGGATTCATCGTCTTCTGGGCGTACATCGCATTCTCCCAGTTCATGTTGATCTGGTACGGCAACCTGCCCGAAGAAACGATCTGGTTCGCTCAGCGCTGGCGAGACGGATGGCAATACGCCTCAGTCCTGCTGGCGGCGGGGCACTTCGCCGTCCCCTTCTTCGTCCTGATTTCCCGCGATGCCAAACGTAACCATCGGGTACTGGCTTCCGTCGCGGTCTGGATGCTGCTGATGCATTACCTCGATCTCTACTGGCTCGCCGTACCCTCGATCGACGCGGGAGCGCTGCAGTTTCACCTGCAGGATCTGCTCATGCTTGTCGGACTGGGCGGGCTCTTCCTCGCCCTGCTCATCCACGTGTCGCTCGGTGCGGCGCTGGTGCCGACCCGGGATCCGAGGCTGGCCGAATCACTCTCCTTCGAGAACATGTGAGCCGGAAAAGGCGGGGGGAAACCCGTTGATTGTGGAGAGGCGGAAGCGAACCGCCACTCCCGCCTCTCCGTCGGAGATGCACTGTCCTAGTCGCAGAACACTTAGGACTCTTCCTTTATATTCCTATTCGGGTCCCAAGTGGGATTCTTTTCGGTGATTCCGAATTTCGCGGGTCAACTCTTTCGGTATTACCGAAAACTGTTGACAGGTTGGCTCAGAATCGGATTCCGATTTGGGAGAGCAGCGCAGTCAGGTCTTCGCCGGACGCGGGAACGCAGGGCGGAATCCGGAAGGCCCGCCGCTGGATCCAGGGAGCCGCCGTGTCATCGGCCGTCGGGGACTCGGTCATCTCGAGCAGCCGCGCCCACTCCTGCTTCCAGTGCACGGCATAATCGGCGAGTGCGCCCACGCCTTCACCGCCACGAATGATTCGGGTCAACCGCTGGGCGAGGTCCATCCCTTCACGGAAGCCCACATTCATACTCTGAATGCCGATGGGAAGCGCGAGGTGCGCGGCGTCTCCGGCGAGCATGACCCGCCCCTTGCCGAAGCGCTCGGCCAGGCGGCGTTCGAACCGGACCGCCGCCGACCAGACGACTTCGACGATCTTCGGCTCGAACCAGGGAGCCCGCTCGGCGATCAACTCCGACAGCTTCTCCTCGGCCACATGGGGAAAGGCCTCATCCCGAAACTGCACGAAGAGCCGGCTCTTGAAACGGGGGTCCGGGTGGTTCTTGAAATCGGGGATCTCGAAGCTCCAGCGAAACCGGCCTTCCGGCAACGGCCACAGCACGCTGGTCGTCTTCTCGTCGAGGACGACCTGGACTTCACTGCGCGCCGCTCCCAGCGAGCTGAACTCAAACACCGCGAAGGTGCTCGCGTCACCGGACGAGGGGAAATCGATCCCCAACTGACGCCGCACCAGCGAGCGATGCCCGTCGGCGCCGATTACGAACTGGGCCTCGACGTCGTCTTTCCGGTCCACGACCCACTCCGTGCGGGTGACGGAATAGCCGGAGGACTCCTTGGCCAACTGCTCGACCTCGACGGACACACCGTGGGGCCCCTCGTCGAAGCCGGCCAGGCGGTGATTCCAGGCAATCTCTCCACCGGCCTGTGTCAGGGCCGAGGAGAGGACCTCCTCCAAAAGGTGTTGCGGCAGTACAAGAGCAAAGGGCGTGCTGCCCGGCAGTTCGGAGAAGTCGATTTCGGACTGCCTCCGTCCCTCGCCAAACAATCCCAGGATCTCGACGGGCCGGCCGTGCTCGAGGAGCTGGGGAGTCAGGTTCAGCGAACCGAACAGCCTCAGAGACTCCGGGTGCAGGGCCAGGGCATAGCTCCGGGTGGCCGGACGCCACTGCTCTTCGACCACTCGGACGCGAATCCCGTTGCGGGCCAAGGCCAGTCCCGTCAAAAGCCCAATCGGACCACCACCGGCGATCAAAACATCGGTCTGCTGCTTCGCTGCCATCGCTCCCCCAGGACTATTTCAGAGATCGTTCAAGATGCGGGTCAATACTGGGCCCAGTGTATCCGCGGGTTCGGAGTGGGTCAAGAAAGTCAAAGCCGACTGGTGCTGTGCGACGGAGGCGAAACTGGCATAATGTCTGCGGTCGATCCCGATCATTGGTGAGGCCTCGGAGGGATCTTCGACAACCCGTTCGGCGCACACGACCAGCCCATGCTGCAGCAACTCATCCAACACCCGGTGGCAATGCTGTTCGCGATCGTCGCGGTGGGCTCCGGCCTGGGCCGGCTCCGCCTCCTGCGGATGTCGCTCGGCTCGTCCGGGGTTCTCTTCGCCGGCCTTCTGTTCGGCCACTTCGGAGTGCGCCTTCCCATCGACATTCAAGAACTGGGCATCATTCTCTTCGTCTATGCCATCGGTCTGCAGGCGGGCCCCCGATTCTTCAACCAGTTTCGCCAGCGCGGCATTCTTTTCGCCAAGATCGGCATTATCGTCGTCGTCGGAGGAGCCCTCGTGACCTGGCTCGTGACGGTCCTGTTCCGCCTCGACCCGGCCCTCGCGGTGGGGATGTATGCGGGAGCCCTGACCAGCACTCCGGGGCTGGCCGCCGCCATGGACGCCGCGCGAGACCCGAGGGTGAGTGTCGGCTTTGGAGTCGCCTACCCCTTCGGCGTCATCGGCGTGGTCCTCCTGGTGCAGTTGCTCCCGCGTCTGCTCGGCGTGGACATTTCGCGAGAGGAGCAGCGGCTGCAGGAATCCGAGTCCCGTGGGGCGAAGCTCGATCGACGCCAGTTCCGGGTCAGCAACCCGGCCTGTGTCGGCAAGACTCTGGCCGACCTTCAGCTGAGGCGCATCAGTGAGGTCACCGTTACCCGGATCGCACGGGCCGGCCGAGTCACCCTGGCGCGGCAGGATAGCAGGCTGGAGCTCGATGACGTGGTCGTCGCGGTGGGGCTGCCCGAAGAGCTGCAGAAACTGACCGTCGTTTTCGGAAACGAGATCCAGGACGAGGAGGCCTTCAATACGTCCGATGTGGTTTCCCGGGATGCCATCGTCTCCAATGACAGCATGGTCGGGCGGACGTTGGCCGCGCTGCAGCTGGCCCGGACCTACGGGGTGGTCCTCAGCCGGGTCTTTCGGGAGGATCTCGACTTCGTTCCGACCGGCTCCTATGCCCTCGAACTCGGCGACGTGGTCCGACTGGTCGGCTCCCGGGACGACTGCGAGCGATTCGTGTCTGCCGTCGGCCAGCAGGAAAAGCGCATCCACGAAACCAGCATCACGGCGCTCTCCCTGGGCATCTTTCTGGGCGTCCTCCTGGCCTACAAGGAATTCGCGCTGCCGGGAGGAGCAACCTTCCGTCTCGGACTGGCGGGCGGCCCGCTCCTGGTGAGCCTCGTGCTGGCCCATTTCGGACGAATCGGCCGGTTGAACATTCGGACGCCGCGGGGCGCCAAGTACATCATGCAGCAACTGGGTCTGGTGCTTTTCCTGGCCGGTGCAGGCACGGCGGCGGGAGGTTCGCTCGGTTCGGTCATTGCGGAGTCGGGCGCCACGATCCTGCTGGCCGGTTTTCTGGTCACGTTGACCTCCGCCCTCCTCGGTTTTGCGGTTTGCCGCTATCTGTTTCGTCAGGACCTGCTCACCGTCCTGGGTTCGGTCAGCGGCGCCATGACCAGCACGCCGGCCCTCGGCGTGGTCAGTGAGATGACCAGCCGCAGTGAGCCGGTCCTGGCTTACACCGGCGTTTACCCGGTCGCCCTCATCGTCATCACCGTCGTCTGCCAGATCCTGGGAATCTGGCTGTGAAGAAACCGCCATACCGGGATTGCCCTCGACCATCCCTATGCCCACGCTTCCTCCGACGCCCCCTTTCCGGCAACTGGTGCGGATCGGCATCAACGACTACCAGGCCGGGATCGTCCGTTACCGGTACCAGGACCAGGGACGCGGCTTCGAAGGAGGCGCCCTGTGCATCACCGAACGGCTGGTGTCCGGCACATTCGCTTCCTGGCACGTCTACCGGCTGGCCCTGGCCGAAGACGCCAAGGCCCGACGTGGAATCGAACAGGTCCGGGACTTCCTGACCGGCTTCATCCTGATCATCGGACTGCGGGCGGCCCTCTCCATTCCCAGGTATCCCCGTTACAGCGGGGGCTGGATCTTGCGCACCCTTCTTCTGACGGGGCTCTATCTGGTCTTCTCGTTGTGCGGGATGATCGTGATGGTCCGCCTCGGAGAAGCGCTCTTTCCGTCGAGCCTTACCGACGACCAGGTCGGGCTCCTCTACCTCGGGGGCTGGATCCTCTGGATGACCACTGGAACGATCGGCCTGATCCGGCTGAACCGGATGAAGACCTGAGATCTGAGATTTTCGACCATCGAAAATCCTCCTTGACTTGGCCGTTCGGCGGAGCGTAGAGTCGGCCCCGGAACTTACACAAAAACCAGAGGCGACTGGGTGACACGGGAAGTCCGGTGCAAAACCGGCGCTGCCCTCGCAACTGTGAGCAGGCCCGAAATTCACATCGAGCCACTGTCCCTTGGGATGGGAAGGCGTGAAGAGTAGATACCTGCGAGCCAGGAGACCGATCCGGTCGTACCTCGCAAGCTTTCGAAGGGAAAGCAAGGAGGAATCGATGCTTTTACTTCCCCCCCTCTCCGGAGCGCCTGTCTTTTCACAGCCCGATTCGGGTTCCCTTGATTCGTTCGCGACCACCGGCACCGGCAGCGGCCGCTGACCGGTCTGAACGGCGCGATCGACCGCCGAACCGAACGGGAGTTCCCTCCCGCGGCCGGCGCCGAGAACGCCCGGGAGAACCCGATGAAGAAGATCATCCCCTTCAGCCTCTTTCTGATTCTGTCGTTCGCCGTGCCGGACTTTGCCGAATCACAGGTGTCCTCCGGCGAGCCGCCCTCCCATACTGGAGACTCCAGGTCCGAAACGCAGCCAAAACCGCCCGGACCCCACCACGAGATCACCGTGACAGCGACCCGAACTCCCACTGCGGTCAGCGAGCTCGGCCGCTCGGTGACGGTCCTGACACACGAGGAAATCGCGGCCTCCGGAGCGGTCAGCGTCAGCGAGCTCCTCGAACGGGTGCCTGGCTTCAATGTCGTGCAGTCGGGCTCATTTGGAGGTGCGACCTCGGTGTTCGTCCGCGGCGGGGAAAGTGATTTCAACCTCGTCCTGATCGACGGCGTGCAGGTCAACCGGCCGGGCGGCGAGTTCGATTTCGCCAACCTGTCGACCGCCAACATCGAACGCATCGAGATCGTCCGCGGCCCCTCCTCGGTGCTGTACGGTACCGAAGCCGTTTCCTCGACGATTCACATCATCACCCGCTCCGGGCAGCCCCAGGCGAGGCCGGCCGGAGTTGTCCGGGCTGAGGGCGGGGAGCTGGGCACTTACGGGCTTCTCGGGCAGATTGCAGGAGGCTCCGAAAGATTCCGCTATGCGCTCGGAGCCGCCGGGACGCGGACCGACGGCATTTTCGATTTCAACAGCCAGTATCGCCGGAGAGAGGCGTCGGGCCGGGGTGTCTTCCAGCTCGGGGAACGATCGGTTCTGTCCAGCACCTTCCGCTACACCACGGCGACTCAACACTATCCCACCGACGACACCGGTGCCGTAGTGGATCCCAACGATTATCGGGATTGGCAGGAAGGGGTCTATTCGGCCGAACTGAGACACCACGCCTCGAGCCGCTTCGATACGAAACTCCTTTACGGGTACAGTCGCTACCGGGCCACCAGCTACACCCTCGAGGACGATGTAACGGACTTTTACACGGACATCTTCCGTTCCAATGAGGACCGGCACTATCTCGACTGGCAGAGCAGCTTTCGCCTCGTACCCGGCCACCTCCTGACCGGGGGTGCGTCACTGAAGAGGGAGAGCTCTGTCATCGAGTCGGCCCGTCGCCGCAGTGCCGGAGTCTATCTCCAGGACCAGGCGGGCTGGGGCAATCGGTGGTTTCTGACGGTCGGCTTGCGCTACGACGACAATGACCGGTTCTCCAGCTTCCTGACCGGCCAGGCGGACCTGGCGGTGCTGCTGACCGACTCCCTCAAACTGAGAGGCAGCGTCGGAAACGGTTTTCGAGCGCCTGCCTTCTCGGAAATCGTCGGCTTCCCGGAGTATGGGATATTGGGGAATCCGAGCCTCCGGCCGGAGCAGAACCGGGCCGGGGAGTTCGGCTTCGACATGATGACCCGCGACGGCCGATGGCGAGCAACGGCGACGGCCTTCTTCAACCAGTTCCGCGACCTGATCGAATTCACTTTCACGGCACCCCCAGGGCAACCCAACTACGTCAACATCGAGGCCGCCAACAGCCGGGGCATCGAGTTGGAGGGCAGCGGCGCCTTGACGCCGGCATTGCGTCTCGGAATGAACTACACCTGGACACGCACTCGAGTCGTCGATGCGGGCACCGCCCCCTTCGGCAATTTCGAAAAGGGGCGGCCCCTGCTGCGCAGACCCGCCCACCTCGCCAATCTCTTCGGAGCGTTTACCCGCAATCTGTACTCGCTGCGCGTCGACCTGTTCTACAAGGGGCGTCGCGACGACCGGCAGTTCTTCCCCGATTTCACGAGCAGCCGGGTCACCCTGCCCGCCTACCTGAGACTGGACCTGTCCGCTGCGGTGCCCCTGGTCCGCTCGTCCGATTCGGGGGAAGTGTTGAGTCTGATCTTGCGGGGGGAGAACGTCCTCAACCAAGACTACACGGAACTGGCGGGGTTCCGCTCGCCGGGTCGGCGACTGACGGGCGGCCTGGAATTCCGCTTTTGAGCGGCCGGCCCGGCGAGCGAGTCTTCGGCGGAAACCTATTCCAGGGTAAAGCGCGCCTGCTCGAGGTCGACCGAATTGGTCCCGACGTAGACGTCGAACTCACCGGGTTCGGCCGCCCATTTGCGATCCAGCGTGTAGAAGGCGAGATCGGCGGGCTCGAGCGTAAAGGTCACTTCCTGTGACGCTCCCGGCTCCAGCGAGACCCGTTGAAAGCCCTTCAGTTCCTTGACGGGGCGACTGCGACTGGCGACCAGGTCCCGAACATACAGCTGGACCACCTCGGTGCCGGCTTTCTGTCCCGTGTTGGTGACCGTCACGGACACCTTCAGCTCGCCGTCCATCGGCATCTCCGGGCTGCTCAGCTCGATCTCCGAGTAACCGAAGGTCGTGTAGCTCAGCCCGTAGCCGAAGGGAAACAGCGGTGTGTTCGCCACATCCGTGTAGTGGGACCAGAACACGGTCGGCTGGGGTCCGGGCCGGCCGGTGCTGAGGTGATTGTAGTAAAGAGGCTCCTGCCCCACGGCGCGCGGAAATGTCGCGGGCAGCTTCCCGGACGGATTGTAGTCGCCGAACAGAACGTCGGCGATGGCGTTGCCGCCCTGGGAGCCGGAATGCCAGGTCTCCAGGATGGCCGGGACATGCTCCGCCATCCAGTCGATCGCGAGCGGTCGGCCGTTCATCAGCACAACGATGACGTTGTTGTTCTTGGCAAAGACCTCCCGCAACAGTTCATCCTGCAGTCCCTTCAGCCCGAGTTCGGCCTGGCTGCGGCCCTCGCCCGTCTGGAAGGCGTCCTCCCCCAGCGCCATGATGACCACGTCGGCCTGCGCGGCCGCCTCGAGAGCCGCCGGAAAGCCCGATCGGTCGGTGGTGTTGTAGGTCAGATGGGTGGCGAAGTTCGTCTGGCCCGTCAGCAGCGGCGCCCCGATCTGATAGAGAACCCGGGTATCGGGGCCCACGGCGCCGCGGATACCCTCGAGCAGGGAGACCGCCGAGTCGGCCACAGCTTGGGCCCGCCAACTGCCCAGGGGGGAGTCTTTGTCATCCGCCAACGGCCCGATCACGGCGATGGTCCCCACGTTTCGGGCCAGGGGCAGAATGGAACGCTCGTTCTTGAGCAGGACCATCGACTTGCGGGCCACGTCGCGTGCAACATCCAGGTTCTCGGGGGTCAGGATCTGCGATTTCTCCCGCTCGGCGCTGCAATAGCGGTAGGGGTCGTCGAACAGCCCCAGCTGGTACTTGACCCGCAGGATCCGGCGGACCGAATCGTCGATCAGCTTTTCGTCCACCTGGCCGCTTTGAACGAGCGCGGCCAGATTCGCGATATAGGCGCGCCCCTCCATATCCATATCGCTTCCGGCGGACACGGCAAGCTGGGCCGCCTCTTTGAGATTGGCCGCGACGCCGTGGGGAATCAACTCGGCAATCGAGCCCCAGTCGGACACCACGAATCCTTCGAATTTCCACTGGCCCTTCAGGATTTCTCGCTGCAGCAGATGACTCGCAGTGGACGGCACGCCGGCGATCGTGTTGAAGGAATTCATGAAAGTGGCCACCCCGGCCGTCGCGGCGGCGTGAAAAGGTGGCAGAACGATGTCGCGCAGCGTCGCTTCGGAGATGTCGACGGTGTTGTAGTCACGGCCGGCCTCGGCAAACCCGTACGCCGCATAGTGTTTCGCACAGGCGGCGATGGTATCGGCGGCGGAAAGATCGGTCCCCTGGAATCCCCGGACCCTGGCCGCCGCGATCAGAGAGCCCAGATAAGGATCCTCTCCGGCGCCTTCCATGATCCGTCCCCACCGGGCGTCCCGACAGATGTCGACCATGGGGGCGAATGTCCAGTGCACGCCGGCGGCCGAGGCCTCGACGGCAGCGACCCGGGCCGATGCCTCGATCGCTTTCAGATCCCAGCTGGCGGCCTCCCCGAGAGGAACGGGGAACATTGTCCGGTAGCCATGGATGACGTCCAGACCGAAGATGAGCGGGATGCCCAGCCGGCTGTCCTCCACGGCCAACTGCTGGGCCTGGCGGGTCGCGGCTGCGCCGACAACATTGAGGAGGGAACCCACTCTTCCGCTACGGATCTGATCGTATTGCTCGCGACCGCCCCCGCCCTGGGGCGGTGGGCCGGTCAGATCGAAGGCACTGCTGTACTGATTCATCTGACCGATCTTCTCTTCCAGAGTCATCTTCTGGAGAAGCGCATCGATCTTCTGTTCGATCTGGGGATTGACCAATGACTGGCCCAGGGCTCCCACAACCATCAACGACAGGGAGAGCACCAAGGCCATTGAAAGCCTGCACTTCTGGTGGTTCATACTGAGCTATTCTCTCGGATCCGCAGAGAAATGCAATATCCCGGCCCCGGGAGTGACCCGAGCACACGCTGCCACCGAATGAGGTTCCAGGCTCCGAGTCGCGGAACTAAGCCGCGTATCCCGTTCTCCGGCTCTCCCGCGCCCGCATCCCCGCGTTCTGCGGGAGCCGGGAGCCGAGTGCCGGGAAACGGGAGTCGAGTGCCGGGAAACGGGAGTCGGGAAACGGGAAACGGGAGGTTTCGAATTGGCACTTCGGGGGCGAAGGGCGAACGAGGAACTCGAAACGCCCGCCCTCCGGCTACCGGTTCTCGCGAGACCCGTCCTCCCGTTCTCCGGGCCGAACGGCGAAGGCCCAACGCCGACACCCACAACGAATCTCCTTGCGGCGTTGCGTACTTCGCGGCTTGGCGTGAGATCGGGCTGCCGAGCCCTCACTCCAGTGAGAGCACACCGGTCGGAGGCCCCAGCCCTTTGGGCAACCCGCCCCCGGCACCCGAAACCCGGAACTCGAAACCCTCACTCCGAACCTTCAAAACCGAGGCCCGCGTCGTCATCGTCCTGCTCGTCTTCCTCCGGCCGCGTCGGCCATCCGACCCGCAGATGGTTCCAGTGCAGAATCGTATTGAAGACCAGGGCATGGCTCGCGTGGGTCTCCCAGCGCCAGAAGGGATGGATGGCAAACATGACGATATGTCCCTGCCCCACCGGCACGTCGAGGACGGCCGGTTTGTCGGCCAGCGCCTTCTCACCCCTCAGCATGCCGCTCATCAGCAGATCCTTTTTGGCAAACGACAGGACGGTGCGCGGGACTTCTGCGGCCCAAACCTGGTCCTTGAGCCAGTCGGGAGCGGAGAACCCACCCACACCCTCATCGACGCGGAACACCGGCGATTGGCTGAAATGGACGGCCAGGTCTTCCCCGTACCCGTAGACGATGGGGCTCTTCGCGTCGTGCACCACCGACTTGAGCACACTGCCGCGAACGAGCAGGTCTCGCGGCTGCTGAATCCGAACTCGACGCACCAGTGCCGTGTCGATGGCAAAGGCACAGCTGCCCCCCTCGACGATCAGGACTCCGCCGTCCCGAACGAACTTCGACAGATGCTCGACACCGGCGTACCCCATTCCCCGGCGCACATCGTCGGTCTCATCGATCCGCCCCAGGGAGGGCGTCAGCTCCGTTCGCTTCCAGGGGATCGGGGCGCCGCTCGAAGTGGTTCCGTTGATCAGCCGATCCGTTCCGGCGTAGGTATTCGGGAAGAGGATCACGTCGAAACGGGACAGATCCTGGTCTGCGAGGTCCTGCTCGGACAGGTAGGTATAGGGGATTCCGATCCGGTCGAAGGCGAGGCGCCACCAGCCCGCATTTTGTGGTGTCGCAACCCAGGTATGCACGAGGGCGACACGCGGCACTCCCACCTCGTGCACGGCCAGCCCCTCCGGAACAGCCTCCAACCCCCGCACTTCGAGACCGAGGTCGGTCGCCGCATCGCGAAGTCGGGTCGAAAGGTCGGTCGGATTCCCCTCGGCCCGGATCAGGTAGCTTCCCGACCGGTACGAGTGGCCGTCTGCCTCGAAAGCCGCCTCGGCCGCTTCGAAGCGCACGTCGGGAAGCCGAAACCGGAGCACGGCGAAGGCGTCATCGGTGTTGTCGTTGATCGCGAACACCGGTCGCGCAGAATCTTCCAGACGGCCCTCCACTCGTGCGTCGTCCTGAACCAGATCCATTTCGGCGTCCAGTATGGCCGGATCCTCGACCTTCACCGTCTCGACACCCCTCAAGTAGGGCAGAGTCCATCCCGTATCGTCGTAAGGGGGCTGGGCGTCGGTCGGAAAATCCTGCCGGTCGAGGAGGATCCGCGCCAGGGTCCGATAGGGTTGATCCAGCCTCACGACGTAGGAGCCCGTCTCGAAGGTCCCGGGCTTCACGGCCGGCTCCGACTCCTTTTCCGACTCTTTCCCGTCGTCCTTTGCCCCCGGTTTCTCGTCTTCCTCCTGCTTCGAGGACGGAGTGAAAGGATCGGCAAGACGGTGGACCTCCAGGCCCTGCAGGCGGAGGAGGTTGACCAGATCCGCCGTGGCGATGGGCCGGGACTGATCGGTCGGAATGACATAGGCATAGGGCGCCTCGCTGCGTCCCCGATCGACGGCATTCCGGCTCTTGCGGTAGAAGTCCTGCAGAAAGCGCAATCCGTTCTCTGCGACATAGTTCAGTGCCGTCAGCAGAGCGGTTTCCTGGTAATTGATGTTGTTGCGGAACGACCAGAGTGTCTTCTCGAGGGGAGGGTTCGTCCGATACCACTGCTTCGACGTACTCCGTTTGGGGAGCTTCCGCTCCTTGGTCTCGGGGATCGAGTTGCCGAAGGTCTCGTAGAAACGCCCGATCGAGTTGCGATTGTTGGGAATCCACAGCAGGTAGTTGCCGGCCCAACCGGTGTAGAAACCATGTGTCCAGACTCCCGGCATTCCCCAGCCCGCCAGGGCCGTCGTTTCTTCATGCGCCAGGCTGTGCCATTCGTTGACCGTGATCGTATCGAGGTACTCGTTGTAGGGTCCCGTCCCCGTCGAAATGTAGAGGTAGGGGACCGATTCGTGGAGATCGTGTCCCACCGTTGGTTTCCAGTAGAGGAAGGCTTTGAGGATATTGCGCGTCAAATCGAGGGCCAGACCGAAGCCGTCTCGATTGTTGTCGTGGGCCACATAGTGTCCCCAGTAAACCAGGGGCGGCCCCACATCGTTGTGCGCCTTGCGGTAATTGTAGGTGTCCACCATGCGGTCGCGCCCGTCGGGTTCGGCGACCGGGACGATGACCGTAATGACGTTCTCCCGAATGTTCCGGATCAGGGGCGAGTCTTCGACCGCCAGCCGGAAGGCGAGCTCCATCAACATTTCCGGGGCGCCGGTCTCGGGGGAGTGCAGCGCGCCGGTGATGTAGTAGACCGGCTTGGCCTGTGACAGAATCTCGTCCTTCTCGGCCACATTCGTGGCCCGTGGGTCCGCCAGCCGGTTGAGGTATTCGCGGTATTTGTCGATCTCCCGGAGGGTCGCCTCGTCCGCCACGATGAACTCGATCATCTTCCGGCCTTCCTCCGTGGATCCGATCTCACGCTGCATCACGCGGGGAGAGGTCCGGGACAGCTCGGTCAGGTAGCCGTAGATCTCGTCGACGTAGTGCAGTCGCCCGGGCGCACCCACGATGTCGCCGAAGTAGTCGAGAGGCGAGCGGACGGCCGTGGACTCGGGCAGATGATCCACCAGTTCACTCAGATAGCGGGGATCCGTGGTGTACTCCCGAATCTTGCGGGCATAGGCTTCGGCCTTCGATTCGGCCTGGCCGAAGGCCGGGATCACGCCGAGGGTGAGGAGAGACAAGGACAAGAACCAACCGCGCAAACGCATTCAGAACCTCCTGCCCGCCCATGTCGGAGACGGGGTCGTCACAGGATAGCCGCGACACGATCTGTTTGCCAGCGGTCCCGAGAAGGAGGGGCTGGAGACCGGTCGCCGGGAAGGGACGGGCAACGGTCTCCAGCAAGGAGTCAGAGTGTCTCAATGCCGAAGCGTACACCCCCAGGGTCACGATCGCTTCACAACTTCATGGCAGAATTGGATGTTCTGACGGAACCGGCCGATCTCCAGAGGATGGCTGCCTGTCCGGCCAATCATCCCTGGATCGTTGTAAGATGGGAGGCGACTTTGGCACACGGTACGCCTGATCGAGCAATCGGAATTGACGAACGCCCCAAGTTACGCAGTCTGGAGGCGATCCCGTTCACGCAGGAGGGACAGATGTCCATCCTCGTCCGCGATCCCCTCGAAATCGGGGAGCAGGCGGTTGCCGTCTCGCCCGAGTTCTACTGGCTCATGCTTCGGCTCGACGGGAGCCGGACTCTCTTCCAGCTTCAACAGGAGTTTTCGAGCCGGGTCGGCCAGCAGATCGAACGGGAACAGATGCTGGTCCTTCTCCAGCAACTGGATGCCCTGCTGTTCCTGGACAACGCCCGCTTTCGCGAGCGCTACCGGCAAAGCCTGAGCCAATTTCGCTCGCGGAAAGTACGCCCCTCCAAACTCGCCGGCTTGAGCTATCCAGCCGATGCCGTCGAGACGAGCCGGATGCTGTCGTCGCTCTACGTCGCTCCGGACGGAGCCGGCCTCGCCGCTACGCCCACGCGTCGAGAGGTGCGGGCCCTCGTTGCGCCCCATATCGACCTGCGCCTGGGGGGACCGACCTATACCCACGCCTATCGATTCCTGCGCGAGAGCATCCTGCCGGAGCGCTTCGTGATCCTCGGGATTGGGCACATGGGCTTACCGCAGTACTACTCCATCAGCCGGAAGGATTTCGAGACTCCCCTGGGCACCGCCTGCTGCGACCGGGAGTTCCTCCATGCCCTCGATGGGCTTCTCGGAGCCGGCACGTTCGGCGAGGATCTGACGCACCGCACCGAGCACAGCATCGAGTTCCAGGTATTGTTCCTGCAGCATCTGTACGAGGACCGCAAGTTCTGGATCGTCCCCATTCTCACGAGCTTCTCCTATCACGATCTGCTCGCGGGGCCGGACTGCGAACGGATGACCCGGCTGCTGGTCGATGCTCTGCGCGGAGCGGAGGAGGCCTGCCCGAAGCGCACCTGCTATCTCGCCAGCGTGGATCTGGCCCATCTGGGACCTCGTTACGGCGACCCCCACGCTCCGGATGCGTCCGCAATCGCGGAGGCCCTGGCCCGGGACCGGATCCTTCTGGAAGCCGTCGCCCGCGGGGACTCGGCTCGTTTTGTGGAAGGCATCGAGGCTGAACGGGATCGCAGGCACGTGTGCGGCTTTTCCGCCCTCTATGCACTGCTCCAGCTCAATCCCGGCATGCACGGGCAAATCCTTGCCCACAGCCACTGCCAAATGGACGAAACGGGCTCGGTCGTCACTTACGCCAGCCTGGCCTTCACTGCTTGAGCCGGCGGCGCAGTCCGAGTGCGCCGTTCGGTCGAATCGAGCTCTCGGGATGTAGAAAATGGAAAAGAAATCACGTCGTGCTTTTCTGGCCGGAGTCGGCCAAACCGGGGTTGTCGGCGCAGTCTCCAGGGGAGGCAGCCGGACGGAACCGGAATCCGAGCCCGACCGAGCCCTCCCCGTCAACGACGGTGTGTCGGACCGCGCCTACTGGATCGACGTCACCATCAAGCTGGCACACCCCGTCCTCAGCAACCTCTCCCAGGGGACCCTCAGAAAGGCTCTTCCCGAGAGAACCGACCGGTCCCAGTTCGCCCACCTCGAGGCCTTCGGAAGACTGATGTGCGGGATCGCCCCCTGGCTCGAACTGGGCGACAGCGGGACCGCCGAAGATGCCATCCGCAAGTACTACGCCGATCTGGCCAGAACCAGCCTCTCCATGGCGGTGAACCCGGCCTCCCCGGACTTCATGAACTTCACGGAGGGCGCCCAGCCTCTGGTCGACGCTGCCTTCCTGGCGCAGGCCATGCTGCGTGCCCCGCAGCAGTTGTGGCACCAGAGCGGGCAGTCCACCAAGGAACACCTCGTGGCGGCGCTGCGCTCGACCCGACGGATCACCCCCTACTACAGCAACTGGATCCTGTTCAGCGCCATGATCGAGGCCTTTCTCCACAAAGTCGGAGAGGAGTGGGACCGAACCCGGGTGGATCTGGCGATCAGGGCGGTAGAAAGCTGGTATCTCGGGGATGGAGCTTTCGGTGACGGGCCCGAGTTTCACTGGGACTACTACAACAGCTTCGTCATCCAGCCGTATCTGCTCGAGATCCTGGAGAACCTGCTGGATGTCAACCCGGACTATAGCTCTCAGTATCAGAGGGTTATCCAGATCGCCCGGCGCTACGCGGCCATTCAGGAGCGGCTCATCTCTCCCGAAGGGAGCTTTCCACCGATCGGAAGATCGCTGGCCTATCGCTTCGGGGCTTTTCAGCTCCTCGGACTGGTCTCTCTCCGATACGGACTTCCACCCGAGCTGCTCCCTGCCCAGGTGCGCAGCGCGTTGACCGCGGTCATACGGCGACAAATCGAGGCTCCGGGCACTTTTGACCAGGACGGCTGGCTGCAGATCGGCTTTGTCGGTCATCAGCCCGAGATCGGCGAAGAGTACATCTCCGTCGGGAGCTGCTACTTGTGCGCCGCCGGACTCTTGCCGCTGGGCTTGCGCCCGACCGATCCGTTCTGGAGCGGTCCCGGACGCTCCTGGACGGCTCGAAGGATCTGGGCGGGAGAGGATCTGCCCACCGACAAAGCCCTCTACGGTCGCTCGATCTGACGAAGAACCTGCTACTCAGGGGTGGGGTCCTGGCTGCTGCTGTACGAGGCCAGCAGTTCGAGCTTCTGAGAGTATCGCTCGCGGCCGGCCTCGTCGGGCGCATACTTGCGGGCTTTCTGAAGATTCTTGATCGCCTCGTCCCATTCGCCGAGCTGGGCGTACGCTTGGGCCAGGCCGAAGTAGAACCGATGCTCCTTCTTCTTTCGCTTGAGGGCGTCCTTGAAGTGCTGAACTGCGGACAGCGGGGCGTCCGAGTGGAGCGAGTCGAGACCCAGGCTGTAGTGATAGTAGGGATTCCTGTTGCGGAAGTCTTCGACCCTCTTGAACAGCTCCTCGGCCTCTTTGTCGCGCCCGTGACGCAGGCAGAGCTCGGACAGATTCGACATGGCGACCAGGTTTTCCCGATCCAGCTCCAGCGCGCGATCGTACATCTCTTCGGCCTCGTCGTCGCGCTTCAGCACGGCCAGCGCCACTCCCAGGTTCGCCCAGGCGAACGCCGCCGTCGGATCCACCCGCGTCGATCGCCGGAACGTCACGACGGCCTGCTCGGCATTCCCTGCGGCAAGCCACTCCGCGCCCAGGTTGTTGAAGTAGTGGGCCATACCGCGTTCGTCGCCGACCACGTTTCCGCGAATCTCGATGCGGTTGATCTCGGGCACAAGATCGACGATGTACCCGCGCCCTCCGATCGACACCAGCGCGTTGACATGCTGGTTCAGCACCACTAGCGGACCGTGCTTGCTCCAGGTGGGCGCCACGTACACTTCCCGATAGCGCACATTCAGGTTGAAGTACCGTCCGATGGCCACCACCAGTTGCGTGAAGGAGAGACAGTTTCCGGATCCCGTTCGGAAGACTCCTGCTGCGGTCCGCGTGACGTCGGAATAGGAGAAACCGATGCCGTCCTTGGAGAAGATCGTCTGGATGATGCCCTCGAGCCGCTGCAGTTCGGGCAGCCTCCGATCCACCCGCGCCTCGAAGAACTGAACCATGTCGTCGGGCAGATAGAGAGGATCGTCAGCCCGTACGGGCTGAGCCACCGGTCCGGCAAGCATCGCGATCAGGAACGACAAAGCCAGCATATTTGGCTCTCCTTCACTCTCGTTCCACTGTCCCTAGTCATTTAGACGGAAAGCACCTCCTGAAAGGTTCGTTTTGATCCGTCTCCTTCCTCGCGGGAGAGGCGTCGCTTTTGTAGTCCAGTATGCCACAACCTGTCCGATTTTTCAGTTTCTTGTCGCACAGGCGGGACTGAGGGAGGTTCAGTCGCCTCGTCCGAGGTCCGAGACGGGGCTAGAAGAGGATCTTGTCCGCGCCCGATTCCGTAATGTGCTTCCGGATCTCCGCCAGAACCCGGTCGCGACGGAGCATCAGCGCCTTGATCTCGGGGTCCCGCAACAGTCCCGCGCAACAATCGCGGACTGCCTGCTCGTCGAGTCGAACCAGATTCTCCCAGACATCCCGCCGGCAGTACTGCAACTTCTCCGGGCTGTGGGGCTCGGGCCACCGCCGGAACGCCTGCGTATGATCGATCAGCCAGATCTCCCAACTGGAGTCGATGAGGAGATTGCCCTGGTGGCGATCCACGTTGCCGACCAGATTGTCGAAGAGCCGCATCGTCAACATCTGGCTCATCCAGTACCACTGGTCGGGCGGTTCGATGCCCTTCTCGCGACGCTGCTTCTCCATCATGGAACGTTCCACCCAGGCTTGCAGGGAGCCTTCATGTCCGTCGACTTTGCGCAGGACGGTGGGCGGCACCACCCGGAGACCCAGAAGTCGGCTCAGCCGGTAAGCCGCGACTTCGAAGCGGTAGTCGTCTCGATGGCATTTCTCGAAGTTCGGCAACAACGGATCGGGGAGGAAGCGATCCACGTGAACGTCGCGAAATGCGGCATGCATCTGCAGGCCCCTGCCCTGCAGCAGGACCTTGCGGGTCTGATTCATCCCTTCGCCGACGAGTTCGGAGCCGACCACTTCAGCCGAGCGCAGGAAATCCAGGATCTCCTGATCGCTCGTGAAGGGCAGGGGCCGGCCTTGGGGATCGAGCCAAGGGTGGCGCAGCAGCAGGGATGGGACGAAAGAATCGGTGGCAGCGTCGAGTTTCGGTGCAGCGAGGAGCGGAGAGGCCGCGCAGCAGAGAAGGACGACCATGGACAACGCGAGAACAGGAAAATGTCGTCGGAACCGGATCATGTGCAACACCTCTCATTGTTACACGCTGAATCCGGTTCCGAGTTCCGCCGATCAGAATCCTTCCCCGTCGGTCTGGTGCCGGGCTCCGATGGTCATTCCGCTTCGATGACGCCGCAGGCAACCCTGGCGCCGGCCGCTCCCGTCGGTTGGGAAACCAGGTCGTCCGGCTCGGCATGCACGATCACCCCCAGGCCCAGGATGCAGTTCGGATCTCCTTCCTTCAGGCTCAGGAAGTCATAAGTCTGGTCATAGGTCGCAACACCGTCCTCACCGGCATCGAGATTGCCCAGATCGCCCACGTGATGCACGTCCGCCGTGGGGGCCCCATGATCCGTCCCGGTGGGATTGAAATGACCTCCCGCACTGGAAGCGTCCGGTGCGCTGCAATCCCCCTTCTCATGAATGTGGAAACCGTGTTTGCCCGGCGTCAACCCCGTGACGTGGGCGATTACCTGAACTCCCGAATCGGTCTGCTTGAAAGTCACCTCGCCCGAGACCGTGTTTCCCTCGGTCGGCTTCAGCTGGGCGACCGCCTCGGTCACAGCCGGGCTCTGCTCGCTCGCTGCGACGGGTTGACTCTCGCTCGACTCGGGAGCCGAACTGCTGCAGGAGGGGAGGATCGCAACCGCGAGGGCTACGCCGGTCAGGGATAAAATACGAAACAGGGGACTCTTCATCACACCACTCTCCTTTTCCCGTGGGATTCGATCGTAACGGCCCGCGACTCTGGCACCGCCTCCGGCCGAATCGCGCATGTTGAGATCCAGTCTAGCGTGTTCGACGGATTCCACCAAGGGCGAGAGGGTTTGAGATTTGAGGTTTGAGATTTACGATTTACGATTTGGGGCGGGCAGGTCATTGGGAGGAGTGATTGCAGAGGACACGGACACACGGACGATCGCGGACGTGATCGTTTCAGTCAAGTCCCGGTCAGAAGTTGTCACTCCCTTCGTTTCAAGTTAAGTGTTTCGGGCAAACACCAACCCGAAACTCGGAACTCGGAACTCGGAACTCGAAACCCTTCTGCCTTCTGCCTTCTGCCTTCTGCCTTCAAATCGTAAATCGTAAATCTCAAACCTCAAATCTTACTCGGCCTTCCCGTGTAGTGTTGCGCGTGGTGGACTCGAGCGTGGTCCTCGAGCGACTCGAGGTGCGTCACGACTTCGGCCGTTCTCCCCAGGACAGCCGGCAGTCGCTCCTCCAGTTCGGTGGCCAGCCGATGTGCGGTGCCGAGAGGCACATCGGCCGGAAAGAGCAAATGCAGCTCGATGAAAAGCCGGAAGCCGGTATTCCGGAAGCGCAGGCCGTGGTAGCGCACCTGCAGTTCGCCGCACAACTTGTTCAGGGCCTCTCCGATGAGCTCGGCGGTCCTGGGGTCGGCGTAGTCCATCAGGCCGCCCACAGATCGGAAGATCAGCCGGGACCCTGACCAGACGATGTTCAACGCCACGATGATGGCGCAAATCGGGTCCAGCACCTGCCAACCGGTGAGAATGACCAGGCCGAGGCCGACCACGACCCCGAAGCTGGTCCAGCTGTCGGTCAGAACATGCTGACCGTTGGCCTCGAGAATCAGGGAGCCGGTGCGTCTCCCCGTGCGCACCAGATAAAGGCCCAGGGCAGCGTTGATGGCGGCGGCGGCCGCCACGATGGCGGTCCCAAAGCCGAGATGCTGGAGCTCGATTCCCGTCTCGAGCTTCTTGATGCCCTCAAAGATGATCAGGGTGGCCGCGAGAATGATCAGCGCCCCTTCGAACCCGGCGGAAAAGAAGCTGATCCGCTCATAGCCGAAGGTGAACCGGGGGTTGGCAGGCTTGGAGCTCAACCAGAGGCTGAAGGCCGCGAAGATGACCGCAAAGAGATGAATGACCGATTCCGCCGCATCCGAAAGGATGGCGGCGCTTCCAGTCGAGAAATACGCGAGTCCCTTCCCGAGCAGCATGGCGACGCCCACCAGAAGGGAGAGCCGCATGGCCAGACGGTTGTCCTGGATCGCCCGCTCCGTGAGGTGGTCCTGCAATTCGAGAGTCGCCACAACTGTATTGTACGGGCCACTTCGAGAAGGAACCAACAGTGTGCTGCTCCTTGAAGAATCTTTCAGGCACATGCTAGCCTCGCAGACTGTGAACGACCTGGCTCTGCAATGTCACGATTTGGTTAAGCAGTTCAAGGACACTCGTGCGGTCGACCGTCTGAGCATGGAAGTGCCGAAGGGCGTGATCTTCGGACTGCTGGGACCCAACGGGTCCGGTAAGACAACCACGATCCGCATGGCCCTCGGCGTCTTCCCTCCAGACAGCGGCTCTGTCCAGATCCTGGATTCACGCGATCCGCTTGCGGTCCGAACCCGTGTCGGTTACCTGCCCGAGGAACGCGGTCTGTACGCCAAGATGAAGGTCATCGAGCAACTGGCCTTCCTGGGGACGATCCGCGGCCTGACCCCTGCCGAGGCCACCCGCCGGGCGGCCCACTGGCTGGAGCGACTCGGATTGGGCGATCGACGTAACTCCCTCACCAACGAACTGTCCAAGGGGAACCAGCAGAAGGTGCAGTTTGCCTCGGCGATCCTCCATGAGCCTGCATTGATCGTGCTCGACGAGCCCTCCTCCGGGCTTGATCCGGTCAACGCCCGTCTGTTGAACGACTTGATCCTCGAACAGAAGAAGCGGGGCGCCACCGTCATGCTCTCGACCCACCGCATGGAGGAGGTCGAGGCCATGTGCGACGCCATCTGTCTGATTCACAAGGGCAAGCCGGTTCTGAGCGGCCGGTTGTCCGACATCAAGTCCGCCTACGGGAAGAGCTCGGTCGTACTCGAGTACGATGGAGCGCCGGGCTCCCTGGACGGACTTCCCGGCGTCAGCAACGTCCGGGACTCGGGCCGTTCCGCACACCTCCGCCTGGAACCCTCGGCCGATTCGCAGGCGTTGCTCCGGGCCCTCGTCGAACGGGTCCGGATTCGCGGTTTCCGGCTGGAAGAGCCGCACGTCGAAGACATCTTCTTCGAGAAAGTCGGGGAGATACCCCGGACTGCAGCGCAACAGGAGATCGAGCGATGAGCTTGCGCCAGATCTACTATGTCGCCCGCCGCGAATACATCGCCCGCGTCCGGAACAAGGCCTTCATCTTCATGACGCTGCTCGTCCCGATCTTTCTGGTCGGTTACATCGTCGTTCTGCCTCTGATCTTCTCGCAGACCGGCACGAAAAACCTCTCCCTGGCCGTGGCGGACTTCGGGAGCGGCAAGGCAAGCGCCCTGATCGAACGCCTTCAGGGAATCCAAGAGCCCAGGATCACCGCTGCCGAGGTCGCCGTCGATTCGAAATCAGAGGATCAGATCCGAACGGAGCTTTCGGCGGAGGTTCGCAGCAATCAGATCGACGGCTACATCCTGCTCTCAGCCGACCCGGATACGGGAGCCGCAGCTCGATATTTCGCCAGGGAGACGGGCAATCCCGTGCTGATGGGGAGAATCCAGGACGCCTTTCGCTCCACCCTCCTCGAGGGTGTGCTCGCGGGATCCGGCGTCGACTTCGATCAGGTGCGCCGGATCGAACACGCCGACATGCAGGTGCTGACGGTCTCCAAGGAGGGCGAAGAGGCGGGCGGCTTCGGCTCCGCTTTCTTCAGTACCCTCGCCCTGGGCATGCTGCTCTACATGACGGTCCTGATCAACGGGCAAGGCATGGCCATGGCCATCGTCGAGGAAAAGTCGTCGCGCCTGATCGAGGTCGTTCTCGGTGCCGTCACGGCCATGGAATTCATGACGGGAAAAATCCTCGGAGTCCTCGGCTCGGGACTGACCCAGCTCGGCATCTGGCTGGTCTGCGCCCTCGTGGCACTGCTTTACGGCCTGCCGGCTCTGGCCATGTCCCTGCCCCCGGACGTCAACCTGTCTTCCCTGGTCAAGCCGGAGATCGTTCTCTATTTCTCCCTTTTCTTCGCCCTCGGCTATCTGCTCTATTCGATGATGTTCGCGGCCGTCGCGGCCACCTGTTCTTCGACCGAGGAAGTCAGCCAGGCCATGTTCCCGGCGATGTTTCCGTTGATCCTGGCCTTCTTCGCGACCTTCTATGCGGTCCCGAACCCGGCCACGACGGCGACGCGAGTGCTGAGCCTGATCCCCCTCTTCACGCCGCTGGTGATGCTGGCAAGGGTCAACGTTCTCATGCCGCCGCTGTGGGAGGTTTGGCTCAGCATCCTCCTGCTGATTCTGGCCATCGCACTGGCCTTCTGGCTGTGCAGCAAAGTGTTTCGATTTGCCCTGTTGATGCACGGAAAGCGCCCGACCCTGGTCGAGATCGTGCGCATGATTCGGGCCGCCTAGCTAGACGTTGAAGAGAAAGTGGCTGATGTCGCCGTCCTGGATCAGGTAGTCCTTGCCCTCGAGCCGGACCGTCCCCTGCTTTTTGGCTGCTGCCAGGCTCCCCGCCTCAACGAGCCTGTCAAATGAGACCACCTCGGCCCGAATGAATCCGCGCTCGATGTCGGAATGGATGACACCGCCGGCCTCGGGCGCTCTCGTCCCCTCGCGGATGGTCCAGGCCCTGACCTCGTCTTCACCCACCGTCATGAAGCTGATCAGCCCGAGCAGGCGATACGATGCCTCGATGACGCGGTCCCGGGCCGTCTCGGCGATCCCCAGATCCCGCATGAACTCCGCAGCATCGTCCGGCTCGAGCTGCGCCAGCTCGGCCTCGATCCGGGCACTCATGCGGACGACTTCCGCGCCCGGCAGAACCGCGTCGGGACCGGCGTCGTCTCCCAGCTGTGTCTCGTCGACATTGAGGACGAGCAGCACCGGCTTCGCCGACAGGAACTGGAAACCCCGCAGCAAACGCTCCTCCTGATCGGAGGGAGGCTCCAGAGACCGGATCGGCCGACCCTCGTCAAGTCCCTCGCGAAACCGCTCCAGCACGCGGAACTCCATTTCCCGCGTCCCCCGATCCTTGGGCGGGAGCTTGGGGATCTCCTTGGCCAGACGCTCGAGGCGTCTTTCGGTAATGATCAGATCGGAGAGGATCAGTTCCTGCTCGAGCCGTTCGATGTCCCGCTTCGGATCCACCGAATCGAGAGGGTGCGGCACAGAGTCGTCGCGGAAGCTCCGGACCACGTGCAGCAGCGCGTCGGCGTTTCCGATCTGGTTCAGCATTTCGACGGGCAGGGCTTCGCGTTTCCCGGGACGACCCTCGAAACCCCCGATGTCGAGGTATTGCACTTCCGCGTAAGTGGTCTTCTTTGGATTGTAGATCCGGCTGAGGGCATCGACTCGAGGATCGGGCACCTTGACGGACGCTAGATTGGGCTCGAGACGGCCCGAGGAGAAGTTGGAGGTTTCCGCCGATCCGCCCGTCAGGGCATTGAAAACCGTGGTCTTGCCGCAGTTCGGCAGACCGATGATGGCTATCTTCATGAGAGTTGATCCGAAAACTCTGCAGTATAGAACCCGATCCGCCTGCACTGCAACGACGAGCCCGGCACGGTAGCGGCCGCGAGAAGGCCCGGTCGCGCGCCGGAGGCGGTATGCACCGCCGCCAGGTTTCGGAAACCAGTCGACAGGCCTCTATGCTGCCCTGGGCAGCGGAGGCATGTGTTCGGGCGGATCATCCCGTCGATCGTCGTCGAGCGGGCGGCCGAGCGGCGGCAATCCATGGCGGTTCCGAGCCCGATTGCACGGGTCAGCCGGATCCGCCGGGTTGGAGGCGACTTCGAATTCGCGACACACCGAGGGGCGCCGATCGTAGATCGAGCAGCGCACAGCAGTTCCGATGGCGCCCTCGAGCGCGACACAGCGGAGTGGATTGGCCTCGGTGCCAAGCATGACCAGCCGGTGCAGGTCCAGCTCCCGGCTCAGGCCCGCCGGCACCCCCGCAGGGGTCAGGCTCTCGGACTCGGACCAGTGGAAGGAGACCCGAAAGGAGGCACAACATGCACCACAGCTTAGACAGGGATTGAGTTCCGGCATGGAGGGTGAGCTCTCGTCGAAGACTGCTTCGGCCCGGTCGTCCCGCTCCAAGCTGGGACACCAGAATCGGGTCGACTCCCCTATTCTAGATCCAAGAGCCGGGGGAGAGCCAGCCCGTTTCCTGGGCTGGACCCTGGCACAGGCTGGGACCATGCTTCCCCGCAACGCATTCCCCGCCCGAGTCTCTTCCTCCGGCACATTTCCGCTCCGGGAGCAGAATTGGAGAAACCGGGCCGGCGAACCGGCCCGGTCTGACCCGACGCGGGCACCAAGACTGCATTTCGGAGTTCCCGAAGCCCCTCCCGTGGCTGAAAGGGCGCCGGGCTCTCCGGGCTCTCGGTGCGCCGGCCGGCGGGAACGGACCCGGCGCCGGGGCTCACCTCACGGGATCTCTCCGAGGTGGGCCACAGCCGTCGTGGGCTGCACGACGGCCGCTCCGGTTCCGGGCCTCTTGAGGACGCCATCGGTGGCCAGTGCCAGAGCGAGGAGGAAGACGACGACACCCGCCAGCATGATGGCCTTCGTCGTACTGTGTGCAGGCCGGCTGAGCTGTGCCACGGCCGGCAACGGCAGTTCCTGCTGAACCGGAACCTCCTCTTCTTCCGGAAAGATGTTCAGATATCGAACCGCCAGGGAGAACAGCAGAAACCCGATCCCGGTCAGGCTGAGGGTGACGGCCACCTCCATCCAGCTCGGCACGTACAAAGCGCCGGCCGCCCGCTCGAGTCCCGTGATGCTCACGTTGAGGCGGTTCATCAAAAAGCCCGAGATGACCATGACGGAAGAGGCGAACAGGCCGAGATCGTTCCGTCGGACTGCCGGAATCAGCAAAAGGACGATCGGGGCCAGGACTCCCAGCAGGAACTCCGCCTGAAACATCCGCGCTTCGTAGCCGCTGCCCAGCGCCAGCGACCAGGTTCCATTGTGAACCAGGTCCTGCACCCGCAAGATCAGGTAGACCCCGAGAGCCACCACGATGACCTTCCCCAGATCCGACAAAAGGTCGAGTTCCAGGCGCCTGCGGAAGGCACGCCAGCTCAGGAAGGATTCGAAGATCGTCATGGCACAACCGAGAGCCACCGCCGAGACGAAGAAGAACAGGGGCAGCAGCGGTGAGTACCAGAGCGGATGCAGCTTGCCGGGAACGATCAGGAAGAGCGTCCCCAGGGAGGACTGGTGGAGCGTCGAAAGCACGACCCCGAGGATGACCAGTGGAACCATGACCGACTTCACGATCGACAGGGGGCGCTGCCAGTTGAGCCGTTCGAACAGAATCGGACTGAATTCGAGAGCCAGCACCGTCGTGTAGAGCATGACGCACCAGGCCACTTCGAACATGACCGAATGGGGATTCCACATCGTCAGCGGGTTGTAGATTTTGTAGCCTCTCCCGAGATCGAAGAACAGCCCGACGATCACCAGCGAGTACCCCAAAAAGGCGGTCAGGATGGTGGGACGAACAATGGGGCGAAAGCGCTCGATGTGGAAGATGTAGACCACCGCAGAGAGGGTGAATCCACCCGCCGCGAGGGCCACGCCGCACAGAACGTCGAATCCGATCCAAAGGCCCCAGGGGAACTTGTCGCTGAGAGCCGTGCTGGCGCCCAGTCCCTGGGTAAAGCGCACTACCGTACTGAACAGACCCGCTGTCAGAATGAAGATCAGAACACCACGCCAAAACGTCAGCCGAGGTAGCTCAACTCTCATTGGAGACCTCCCTTCCCTCGGCCAGACGGACTTCCTCGCGGCGATTCGTGATCCACCAGACACCCCCCAGAAAGGCGCCGACGACGACGCTGAATCGAGGGATCTTGTCCAGGACCTCCCAAGTCAACTCCGGCAGGGGCTGCTCTCCCAGGCCGGTCGGAAAACCCAGTTCCGCGGGGGATACGTTCGAGATCACCAGCACCGAGGTCCCACCGACCTCCTCGAGACCGTAGATGTGATTCACATAGTTGTCGGGAGATGCCGCGATCCTCGATTTCGCTTCGGCTATCAATTCATCGCGGTTGCCAAACAGGGTCGCCCCCGCCGGACACGCTTCCGCGCACGCAGTGGGCTGACCCTGGGCCAACCGCTCCGCGCACAGGTTGCATTTCCGGACCCGCGGGGTCAGGGATGCCCACTCGTAGCGGGGAACGTTGAAGGGACAGGCCTGCATGCAGTAGCGGCAACCGATGCAGCGGTCCTCGTGATAGACCACAGGGCCCATCGGGGTCTTCTCCAGAGCCCCGACGGGGCAGACCGAGGCGCAGGTCGGGTTGACACAGTGCATGCACATGCGTCGCACGTAGGTGTCTCCCTTGTCCTGAACGACGGTGAAAGTGTTTTCAGAGAGATCGTCTGTGAGAAAGTCGTCGGTCGTCGCGGGGAGACCGTTCTTCTCCTTGCAGGCGTCGTAACAGGCTCCGCATCCGATGCAGAGCGTCGAGTCGAAAAGTAGAGCCTTGGGGCTCGCCGCAGCTTGATCCATGGTGCCTCCACAAGCAGTCGCAGCGTTGATCTTCTGGAACTTGAGCGCCTGTCGTCGCGGGCCTTACGGCCGGTGCGTCTGCTCAGGGGCCAGGAACCGGGTCTGGAATTCGTGCCAGTCGGCATCCTCCAGAGTCTCGAGTGCACCCTGCCGGGGGATTCCCCCGTCCGCGAGAACCAGGCCAAGGGCGGGCTCCGGCGCGGATTTGCGCATGAGGAACTCACTGACTTGCTGGGCCTCGGCTCGCAGCCAGTCGAGCGCCTGTTCACCAATTCGCAGGGACTTCACCTCGTTTCCAAGGTCGATGGCATCGAGTTCGCAGAGCCAGCCGGAATAGGGTCGGCTGAGGGCCGATTCGGGCTGCTCGGTCACTTCAGGGTTCACGGATTTGACAATCCCGGCTACGGGCGCCACCAGGTCCAGCTTCCTTCCGCTCAGATGAACGGAGCAAACCGGCTGTCCGGCTTTGACCACGCTGCCCTTTGAGGCCAGGGTCACGCCGTTGATCCGGCCCAGCAGGCCTGCGATCAACCCATCCATTCCGACTCTCACCCTTCCGTTTTCCCGGATCTGCAGCCAGGTGTGTTGCGGAGAGAGGAAGATCCCGCCGGGAGTTGTCAGATTCACTGGAGCAACTGGAGCTTGATCGCGCTTCGCGGCTGGAACGTCCGCCAGGCGTTTGGCCTGGACGTGTTGGACGATGCCGTCGATCGCGATGAAGCCCAGCATCGTAAGAATTACCATCAGGGCTACCACGGTTAACCTCCTTTCCGGCTCCCCGGACACCATGCCCGGGGCCGGTCGTCTTCCGTTACTACCTAATGCAGAAACCGCGCCAAAAGGGTCCGATTCCGTGACAGATCCCCGAAATGCCTGAGATTGCTACAGTTTCAAGAGCGAGAACTGATGAGTTAAACAACAAGGCAGAAGACATCGATTGTTGAACTTCGCAACGCTTCGGGGAAGCCGCGTCGGCTCGACCGAGCGGAAAGTCGCGTCAGCGGCGGGTCGTAAAGATCAACGAACGTCGCTGTTGAAGAACTCCATATCTGTAGCGATCTTCAACAGCAGTAGGGCGACCTTCCCGGTTCCAGGGGGAAAGGCAGTGTAGGACAATTTTCCAGGTGGTCCAGGAGGCCATGATCGACGATTCCGCGGCCGTCCCCCGGAGGGCACGGACGCGGCGACGCCTTCGGCACTGCCGGTGGTCGGTTTCGGGGCGTCGGGACAAGCTGGAAGCTTGTTCTACGAAGGAGCGTTCAGTCGGTCGGCTGCACGGCCTGCCAGATCCGCATCATGATTTCCAGATGCAGATCCGAGTACATCGGCATCAGTCGCTCGAGCTCTCGCCAGTCCTTGTTTCTGGCGGCCTCCATCAACTCCTGTTCGCAGCGGCTCTCAACGAAGAAGAGTTCCTGCAGCGACTGGGCTTCTGCGAAGATCGAAGGGGGCAGCTCTGTGAGTTCGAGTACGTTGTTCATGGTCTTCATGGCGTTAACCGTGCCTATGGAATCTTTCGGCGGATTTCCCCCAATTCGTTAGGCCGGAAATGGGTCGATTCCCAAGACCCGTGCGAGTATTTTCGTCAACCCCTGACGCTACAATCAGCAACGGTAGTTCAACCATGCAAGACCGGTATCCTCAAGAACCCGATTCTTTCGAAGATTTCTCGAACCAGTACATCGGAGTTCTGCTCGAGCTCTATTTCGTTCAGGAGGAGAATCGCATCCGCAGCCCCCTGTCCCGCTCCCGGGTCCGGTACTGGAAGAACGTGGCCGGTAAATTCGAACAGCTCTTTCCGGAAGCGGTGCAGCGCAAGACTCGTTACCGCGCGCGCCGGGCCGAGTCTTCCGGGCTGACATCGGTCCAGGTAGCCCTGGTCCGCTACGCGTGGTCGGCCCATCTGGCCTTCGACGAAACGCCCGAGGAGGTGCTGAAGCGCTGGAAGGACTACCTTCTGTCCCCCTTCCGTGAGAAGCAGGACCCGATTGTCTCCTACGAGTACTTTCGGGCTCGGCGCAACTTTCGGGAACGGGTCCGGGAGATTCGTTCCGCGGGCCTCTGGCCCTGGGACTAAGCGCCTTCCAGACTCGATGAGACCTCCGCCGTCGGGGCGTTCTCCCTCGTCGACTCCTCGGGCAGCGGCTCGTCCTTCGTTTCCGGCGCCCAGATCAAGGCGACCATTCCCAGGAGGTAGATGAAGGACATCAGCAGCGCCGCCGTACGGATTCCCAGGCTCGTGCTCAGGTAGCCGAGTACGATGGGTGCCGGCGCGGCGAGATAGCGGACCGTGTTGTAGCAGAAACCGACCCCCGTTCCGCGCAACCGCGTGGGGTAGAGTTCCGGAAAGTAGATCGAGTATCCGGCAAACACGGCCAGCTGGGCAAAACCCATCATGGGGAGCATCCAGTAGGCATCGGTCGCGGAGTGGAGCGAGTTGAACACGAAGATGGTCAGACCCAGGCACAGGATGAAGGAGAGCAGGAAGGCCAGTCGACGACTCAAGTAAGTGGCGACGAAAGTGAAGGCGAACATGCCGAAGAAGGCGCCCACGTCCTGCAGAGCTGTGGCCTTGGCCCGCACCTGATCGATGATGACCTGCGGCTGACCGGCCAGAGCCGTGGAGATGAGTTCGGGCGAGAAGAAACCGATGCCCCAGAGTCCGATCATGCCGGACAGCCCGAGACAGAGTCCGACCAGCGTGTTGCGCCGCCAACGGGACTGCCGGAAAAGGTCGCTGGGGGACCCGACACGGCTGCCGATCCCCTGGGTCGACATGGACTTGGCGAGTTTCCAGGACTCGGGTTCCCGGAGCACGCCCACGATGGGAATCACCAGGATCGCCGGCAGGATCCCGACGAAGAACAGGGACCGCCAACCCGCATAGCCGAACAGGACATCCGAGGCGCCGGGCTGGATCCAGTAGCTGATGGTCGAGCCCAGGATGTTGCCCGTCGCCGAGAGGGCCTGCAGCACTCCCAGTGCCATGGATCGAAACCCGGTCGGTACGCTCTCTGCCACCAGCGTTGTCGCTGCTCCAAACATCCCCCCGACACCGAGCCCCACCAGGAATCGATAGATGGTGAAGTCCAGCCAGCCGTGGGCCAGTCCGGACAGACCGGTGAAACCCGAGTAGATCAGCAGCGTGATGAGCATCGTCCGGACGCGCCCGAGCTTGTCGCTCATGATCCCGAAGATGATGCCCCCCGTTGCCCAACCGACGATCAGAGCCGTCGTCGCATATCCGAGATACTCTTTGATGGCCGCCTGGGCAGCCGCATCGCTGCCGAGGAGGTCTCGCAGAGCGGATTCACGCGCCAGGATGAAGATGCGCTGGTCCATGCAGTCGAACAGCCATCCGCAGGACGCGATGATGACCACGATCCAGTGGTAGGCTGTGACACCTTCGAATACCCCGGCCTTTCGAACTGAGCCTTCCTGCTGCAATGCACGCGCCTCCGCTGAAGTCATGAGCGCCGGACGGGACCGTCACCACCGGCATCCACAGATGATCACACGGAGGGGTCGGAAAGTCGAACGGTGGAGAGGTTATCCGCAACCGTCGCCCAACTCCCAGATCTCGAGCATCAAGATCCTTCCGGGGCGGAATATCTATGCCCTCTCGTATTCGACGGCCCGGCTCTTCGTCTTCGATGCCGCCGGCTGTCCGGTGCGTACCATCGATCTTCAGGAACATCGGCCCGTCGACGTCAGGTTCTACTTCTTTGACTTCTATGTCGATGGGGCCGGCACAGCCTACGTGCTGGCCGTCTGGAGTCCCCGAGGGACTGAAACGCGATCGGGGGTCTTCCAGTACGGAGCCGACGGAGAATTCGTCCGGCTGGTGCCTTTCGGCAAGCATGTGGACGGCCGAAGGCTCGTCGTCGACAACGAAGGTCTTCTTCTTCGCAGAAAGGACCCTGGAATTGCAGTCCTCCGTCGATCTGCCGCTGTCGCCCACCGCTCTGACCCCGTCGTCTCCGGCCGAGGGTCGATTCGCAGGCGAAACGCAGCAGATCGTCAAGATTCAAGCCAATAACGACCAGATCGTCACCGAGGTATCGACAGATCGGCGATTCCAGGGCCCCCCGTCGCTCCAAACCGGGCGAGTGCTCGAATCCTTCGACCGCTCGGGGTCGCACCGCCTTCTCAGTTCGCACGCCTCCACGCCGGAGTTCGGGACACTGGTCGAGCAGGTCGGCGCGCCCACCGACGATGTCTTTTTCTTCAGCATCCGCGATGGCAAGACCAGGATTCTGCGGCGCTAGCCCGCCGGTCCCATCGCGCGGACAGAATGTGAGCGTCGGAGTCCGGATGCCCTCTCGAGACCCCGGGGCGACCGTCACGTTCGGGACCTTCCCACATAAAGCGGAAGCAAGCTTCCGCAGTCCAAGGACGCCTGCGGCGTCGGAGATGGCTGCCCAAGCCACGGCGCATCGAGAAGGCGCCTCTCGGAACCAGGAACGCGGAAATTCCAGCGCCCTGCTCTGCGCCCAGCTCCCAGCTTCCCCTCCCCAATCGAAAATCGTAAATCTCAATTCTCAAATCTGAGCCCTGCGATGCCCAATCGCCGGCACAGGCCGGCGAGCTCGCCCGAGGGCCCTTCCAGCGCAGATCCGCCAGCGTTTCCTTCAGGGGCACGTCGCGTCTCAGGGTCGCCAGACGGCGATAGAGGAGAACGTCGTCCCATTGCTCGCGAAGGGTGGACGAGAGCCTGTCCTTGCCCCGAACCTCAACATCCCACTGGCCGACATCGTGGGGAATCTCCTCGAGACGGCTGTAGCGTTTCAACACAGCCGTAGCGGACGCCGGACCCCACCCCGAGGCGCCGGGGTACCCGTCGGCGGAATCGCCGACCAGTGCCTGCCAGTCGGGAACCGATCCGGGACCCACGCCGAAGCGATCCCGCACGGCCGACTCGTCGATGATCCGTTCTTTGCGCCGGTCCAGCGCCACCACCCTCGTGCCCTCGATGCACTGCGAGAAATCCTTGTCCGGCGAGCAGATCACGATCCGCGCCAACTCGGGAGCCTCTTTCCAGCGGGCCGCCGCCGTCGCGATGGCGTCGTCCGCCTCGAACTCCTTCATCGGCCAGACGACGAGACCCAGGGCCCGTGCCGCTTCTTCGGCCAGCGGAAACTGATCGAGGAGTTCCCGTTCCACGCCTTCGCTGGATTTGTAGCCATCGTAGAGCTCGTTGCGGAAGGACTCGATCACGGAGTCGAAGGCGAGCGCCAGGTACGGGCTCCGGGTCTTGCGCAGAAACGCCGCCAGGCCCCGCATCAGACCGACGACGGCGCCCACCTCCCGGCCGTCCTCGGAGCGCCGTTTGGGCGACGCGAAGTAGCTGCGAAACAGTTCGTAGGTGCCGTCGAACAGATAGAGTTCGGGTTCCTGCATGTCTCCACTCCCTGGTCCGATCCGGTTTTCCTGGGGCGGGTCGCCCGCTTCTGCTATATCCTATGGTGCCATGAGGACCCCCGTATCGCTAACCGTTGCCCTCGTGTGCCTGATTCCCGGGCTGTTTGCCGAAACGCTCTACTTCCCCCAGATCGGTGATGGGGAGGCCGGCGGCCTCCAGCTCCGCACGTCGTTTCTGTTCGTCAACGCCGGCGACGGCGCGACGGTCAGCCTGTCGCTCCGAAGTGAAGACGGCAAGCCCCTGGAGCTGGATCTCGGCGGAAGCGTCGGCTTGGGCTCGGACTTCCAGCTGAACCTGGGCGCGGGCGCTTCCCTGGCCCTCGAGACGCCGGGAACAGGGACGCTCCAGTTGGGCTACGCGCGGATCGACGCACCCGCTTCGGTCGGGAGCACGGCCGTCTTTTCCGGCATCGATGCGGCCAGCGGCGTCGCCCTGTTCGAAGCCGGCGTGCCGGCCACGGCGCCGTCCGAACAGTTCACCCTCCCCGTCGATTCGCTGGGCCGCCGCGATACCGGCGTCGCCCTGGTCCGTCCCGAAGGCCCGACTGCCCAGCAGGCGTCTTCGACAGACTCGATCTCGCTGCGGTTGTTGGGAGCGGACGCCCAGGTGCTGGGGACCGCCACGCTCGACCTCGAGCCGGGAGAGAAAGCGTCGAAGTTCATCTACCAGCTTTTCTCGGGCGCCGCCGCTACGACGGCGCAGGAGATGCAGGGCAGTCTCCAGGTCATCGCCACCGGGGCCGAAGTGGCGGCGGTGACCCTGCGCCAGCTCCAGCCAAGCGGGGCTTTCCCGGCGGCCGTACCGGTCCTGACGACCTTCCCCGTCGTCCAGGGAGCCTCCGGCGCCGCGCCTTCGGGCTGGACGCTGGTCTGGTCGGACGAGTTCGACGGCGATGCCGTGGATACATCGAAGTGGGAGTTCCAGCTTGGCACGGGCCCTCCCGACAACTGGGGCAACAACGAGCTCGAGTACTACCGGTCCGAGAATGCCGAGGTTCACGACGGCGCGCTGCACATCATCGCCAAGCGGGAGAACTTCGGGACAAAGGCCTATACCTCGGCCCGCCTGCGAACCAAGGGCAAGGGGGACTGGACCTACGGGCGCATCGAGTTCCGGGCCAAGCTCCCGGCGGGCCAGGGACTGTGGCCGGCGCTCTGGATGATGCCGACCGACGACGTCTACGGAACCTGGGCGGCCAGCGGCGAAATCGACGTCATGGAGGCCAAGGGACACATCACGAATCAGGTGGGCGCCGCTCTGCATTACGGCGGCGAATGGCCACAGAACAGCTATACCGGCGGTTCCTACGTGTTCCCCTCGGGCAACTACTCCGACGACTTCCACACCTATGCTCTCGAATGGGAGCCGGGCGAGATCCGCTGGTACGTCGACGGCGTCCACTACCTGACCAAAACGGAGTGGTACACGACGGGCGGGAGCTACCCGGCGCCCTTCGACCAGAACTTCCACATCCTCATGAACCTGGCGGTGGGCGGCAACTACCTGGGCGACAACCGGGACCCCTCGCAGACGGCGTTCCCCAAGGAGCTCGTCATCGACTACGTCCGCGTCTACCAGCGCCCGACCGAGTAGAGGGGAATTTTCGATTGTCGGGGCGTGTTGCCCAAATGGTGGTGGCTCCGGTCTGGCGCACCCGCTCGCACCGGAGAGAGGTTTCGCTCGTCTGATCTCAAGCCTTCTCATGGAAGTACGCAATGCCGCAAGGGGAATCTTTGTGGGCGGCGGCTTGGCGTACTCTGCGCCTTTGCGTGGAATCGGTTCGGCAGGCTCGACGACCGGGTGGCAGGCCCGAAACCGCGTCAGAACGATTTCGGCAACACGCCCGCGAAGTGTGAACTCCGACAGCCGCCGAGACACACGTCGACTGGCGATCTGCCACGGCGGACCGGGCAAACCTTCCCACAGGGCGGTGGCTGGAGCCTTGCGTTCTTGAGACGTCCAGCCCTCGAAAACTACCGAGAGATGGGAGGCCGGAGAAGACCGCGCCGGTCACGCAAGGCAGCCACTACTTGGCGTGGGAATTCTTTCTGATGCGATGGCGCCGCTTCCTGCGGAGCTTACCGCGACGCTTTCTCTTCTTTTTGAGAACTCCACTCATATCTGCTTCCTGACACCCATTATAGGGGAAGACGCCATCCGACCCGTCGGAAACGAAGTGGATGGTCCCCACCGGCCGGCTGAGTCGCCGGCGAAAGTAGCCATTTTACTCTTCCGGCCGCCGGGAGAGAAGGGGTAGCCCGAATTCGACGAGAGAATGCCGCCGATCATCGCGTCTCAGTCGCGGAACTCCACCAGAACCGGTGCATGGTCCGAAGCCGTGAGCCCGTCCTGCTTCTTGCGGTATTCCCGATCCGTCTCGGCCCGGACCGCCCGTTCCGCGAGACTCGCCGTCGCCAGGACAAAGTCGATGCGCAGGCCGTGATTGCGGTGAAACGCTCCCGCCCTGTAATCCCACCAGGAAAAGTCGCGTCCCTCGGGATGCAGTTTCCGGTAAAGATCCTCCAGACCCCAGTCGAGCAGCTCTCGGAACCGTCCGCGTTCGATCTCGGTGTGGAAGATCGTGCCTCCGAGAGCCTCCTCGTTCCAGGTGTCGAGGGGCCCCGGACACAGATTCAGGTCGCCCGAAACCAAAACCGGATCGCCGGGGTCGAACGATTCCTCCAGGTAACTCCGCAGTCGCCCGATCCACTCGAGCTTCCGCTCGAAGTCGGGATGATCGAGGGACTTGCCGTTGGGGATGTAGACGGACAGGGTCTGTACCGACCCGATGGTGCAGGCGACCAACCGGGCCCCCATCGCCTCCTGTCCCGGAAGTCCGGCCTGGGTGATCTGGGGCTTCTCACGGGCGAGCACGGCGACGCCGTTCCAGGCCTTCTGCCCGTGAACGCCGGCGAAATAGCCTTCGGCTTCCAGTTCGGCATGGGGGAACTGATCGTCGGTCAGCTTCAGCTCCTGCAGCATGACGAGGTCGGGGCGGCGGCTGCGTAGCCAGTGGAGCAGGAAGTCGAAGCGGGCCCGAAGACCGTTCACGTTCCAGGTGGCGACGAGCATGCTGGCAGTCTATCTCAATTCCAGATTGACGATTTGGGGGCAAGCTGGAAGCTGGTAACCTCATACCGCGGGCTCCCCGAAATCGTAAATCGTAAATCGTAAATCTCAAATCTCAAATCTACCGCAGGCTGTCCTCGAACTCGACGATGTCCTGCTCGTTTCCCAGCAGGACCAGCCGGTCGCCGCGCAGGATGAGGGTCTCCGGCGCCGGGTTGACGAGGCGATCCCCCTTGCGGAAGATCCCGATGGCGGTCACGCCGTATTCGCTGCGCAGGGCCAGGTCGGCCAGCGAATGACCGGCGAACTTGTCAGGGGCATCGACCTCGATGATGCCGAAATTCTTGTGCAGCTGCAGGTAGTCCACGATGGTGGGCTTCGTGATGCTCATGGCCAGGTTCTCGGCCACTTCCCTCTCGGGCTGCAGGACCCGGGTCGCTCCGATCATGCGGAGGATCTCGGCATGCTCCTCCGAGATCGCCTTCGAGTAGATCTTCTTAACATTCAGCTCCTTGAGATGGTGGGTGATGAGAATACTCTTCTCCATCGACTCTCCGACGCTGACGACGGCCACCTCCGCCGCATCGATGCCGAGTTCTCTCAGGAGCTCGCGGTTGGTAGCGTCTCCGACGACCGCGCGCGTGACCATGGGGCCAATGCGTTGGATCTTGTCGCGGTCGATGTCGATCGCCGTGACCCGGGACTTGCCTTCGAGCTTGGCCGCCAGGTAGAAGCCGAAGTTCCCTAAGCCGATGATGAAGATGTTTCTCATAACGGATTACCCGACCATTACGTTTTCGCGGTAATACTCGTACTGGGCCCGGTGGGTCTGCCGGCGCGCGATGGCCACACTGATCACCAGGGGACCGATCCGGCCCACCAGCATCAGAGTGATGATCTGGAGCTTTCCCCAGAAGGTCAACTCGGGGGTGATCCCAGCCGACAGGCCGACGGTTCCGAACGCCGAGATCGCCTCGAAGGCCAGCTGCAGCGAGCGGTGTCCCTCGAGGGTATGCGGGACCCAGCCTGCTTCGGTCCATTGCAGCAGGAAGTAGAACAGGAACATCACGGAGATCGAGATGAGAATGATCGCCGTCATGCTGTTGACGTTCTTCTCCGGAATGGTCCGCCTCCAGATGTTGGTCGATTCACGCCCCTGGATCCGGCTGATGGCGGTGGCCATGAGAACCGCAAAGGTCGTGGTCTTGACTCCTCCGGCAGTGGATCCCGGGCTGCCGCCGACGAACATCAGGAACATGAGAAGAACGAGCGATGAATTGGTGAGGATGGAGAAATCGACCGTGTTGAAGCCGGCGGTTCGCGAGGTCACCGACTGGAACAGGGCCAGCATGACCCGTTCCCACCAGCTGTAGCCGGTCAGAGCGTTTCGCCATTCGAAGAGCAGAAACAGGCCGGCCCCCGAGACGATCAGGACGAAGCTGACGGCCAGGGCCAGACGCGAATGCAGCGAGAGTCGCTTGCGGAAACGGATCCAGCGCTCCAGGTCGTGGATGACGAGAAAACCAATGCCTCCGAGAAAGATCAGGGTCATGAGGACGAAATTGACCAGGACGTCGGACTTGTAGTCCATCAGGCTGTTGTGGAAAAGCGAGAAGCCGGCATTGCAGAAGGCGGAGACGGCGTGGAAGACGGAGAGCTTGGCGGCCTCGTCCGCGGCGAATTCGGTGTGCCACCGGCTGAAGAGCAGGATCGCTCCGAGCCCTTCGAAAACAAACGTGAAGAACAGGATCCTTCGGACGACCGCCACGAAGCTCGCCGCGTCGATGGACGAGTGGGTCTGTCGGACAACCTCCCCCTGGCGCAGCGGCATCCGCTTGCCGAGAAGGATGGCAAAAAAAGTGGAAATCGTAATGATGCCCAATCCTCCAAGCTGGATGAGAACCAGGATCACTCCCTGGCCGAGGCCGGAAAAGGCCGTTCCCGTATCCACCACCACCAGGCCGGTGACGCACACGGCGGAAGTGGACGTGAACAGGGCATCGATCACGGAGATGCCGCGACCGCCGGTGCAGGCCGGAAGCAAGAGGATGAGCGCGCCGGTGAGACTCAGCGCCAGGAAACTGTAGATGATCAGCCACTCGCTCTTGAAACGGCCGAACCGGTAGACGAGGAAGACATTCAGTGCCGAAGTGCGTCTAACGCTCTTGTCCGTCCTGGAGGTCAAACTTCTCTTGCCTTTCACCCGCGACGGGCGCCCGCGGATTCCCCACGCTCCTCCGTCGAGGATAAGATGGTCCCACTCTGGGGACAACCGTATGGCCGATTTTCGCAGATTTCGATTCTCCAGCACCACGGGGAATCGTCTGTTGCGACTGCCGGCTGGACCAACATGAGGAGGTGACTGCTTGAAGTATCGAAGACTCGGAAGAACCGGTTGGGAAGTGTCGGAGGTCGGTTTCGGAGCCTGGGCCATCGGAGGGGACTGGGGACAGGTGTCCGAATCCGACGCGATGGAAGCGCTCCACGCCGCCGTGGACTCCGGGGTGACGTTCATAGACACGGCGGACGTTTACGGAGACGGGCGCAGCGAACGTCTGATCGCCCGGCTGCTCAAGGATCGATCGGAGCGGCTTTACGTCGCCACGAAGGCCGGAAGACGACTGAACCCGCATACGACGGCGGGCTACAACCGCGAGAACCTGACCGCCTTCGTCGAGCGGAGTCTGCGCAACCTGCAGGTCGAATCGCTGGACCTCCTCCAGCTCCATTGTCCCCCGACCGACGTTTATTACATCCCGGAGACGTTTGGCGTCCTCGACGACCTGCAAAGGGCCGGGAAGATCCGCCACTACGGTGTCAGTGTCGAAAGGGTGGAAGAGGCGCTGAAGGCAATCGAGTATCCGGGGGTGCAGACCGTCCAGATCATTTTCAACATCTTCAGGCAGCGTCCCGCCGAAGTCTTCTTTCCACTGGCAGAGAAACGAGAAGTCGGCGTCCTGGCCCGGGTCCCACTGGCCAGCGGACTCCTGAGCGGGAGAATGCGACTCGATACGGCCTTTCCCGCCGACGACCACCGCAACTACAACCGCAAGGGCGAGGCCTTCGACGTCGGGGAAACCTTCGCCGGTGTTCCTTTCGAGAAGGGCCTGCAGGCGGTGGAGGCACTGCGAGATGTCGTGCCCGAGAAGGCGTCCATGGCCCAGCTCGCCCTGCGCTGGATCCTGATGTGGAACGGCGTTACCACGGTGATCCCGAGCGCCAAGAACCGGCAGCAGGCCGAGCAGAATGCCCGGGCGTCGGAACTGGAAGCGTTGAGCGCCGCAAGGATGCAGCGGATTCGTGAGATCTACGAGTCCCAGATTAGTCCCTGGGTTCATCAGCGCTGGTAAGGGCCAGGCGACGAAGCCGGAGATCCTCCGGCCCGCGGCCGCTGCGAAGCTGACGAGGAATCGGTCCAGCCCGTCCTCCGGAGACGCGGTCGCCGGCTCAGAGAGCCGCGGAAGTCCGCACGGGCGGGGGCCCGCCGTTTGCGGCCGGGCGGCTCGCACCGTTCATGCTCGCGACGAGCGAAGAGGCGATCTGGTGCACCGACTCGAAGGCTCCGGCAATGCCGTTACGACTCACCAGGGGGATCATGCGAGAAACCATCGCCTGAATCTGGGCGTCGAAAACGACCGAGCCCAGGTCCCGGACCTCAACCATCAGATAGCGGTCGGCCACCTGCTGGATGATTCGCGACGTATTGCGCTCTCGGGGCTCCCGCACCTGATTGACGATCACTCCCGGACGGATCTTCTGCATCTCCGCGCTCAGCGTTGCCACCAGTTCCGGATCGGCCGATTCGGCCAACTTCTCGTGGAGGGAGCGCACGGTCCGGATGTCCAGCTGATTCTTGGGATCCATGGCGGACTGAATCAGCGCCTTCCACTCAGGATACTCGCGGACCAGCTGCAGCAGCCTTCGGTACACGCCGTTTCGCAGGAATCCGTAGGCGTTGTAGATCGAGATCGGCTCGGAGGTCGTCACGATGATCTGCCGATCGGCCAGCAGAAAGAAATCGAGCACGTCGAAGGAAGTCCCGGCTCCGAGATCGAGGATGACGTACTCGGCGTCGACTTCGGAGAGTTTGCGGACGATCTTGAGCTTTTGCGCAAAGACGGGGTTGGCGGCCGACAGGATCTCGCTGGCACCACACACCACCCGCAATTGCTCGACGGGAGTCGACAGGGCGATGTCCTCCAGCGAATCGGTCTTGCGCAGAAGCAGATCATGAATGGTGGCCGGCGGATCCTTGATTCCCAGGAGTGTGTGAATATTGGCGCCGCCGAGGTCCAGGTCGACCAGGACGGTGGGCCGCCCGAAGCGGGCCAGCCACTGTCCCAGGAGGATGCTGACGACACTCTTGCCGACTCCACCCTTTCCGCCGCCTATCGCGATCACTGTGGGAGATGCACTCATAACCCTCACTCCTTCTTCCAGTCCTCTCAGTGCGAGAGGTTCCTGGGTTCCGCTACCAGCAACTCCCAGAGGTTACTGATCCTGCTGAGTTCGCTCTCATCGCCCTGGCAAAGCTTTTCCAGGACCTTGCGGTCGGCCTCCGGCATCTCCGTGAACTGGATGCCCAGTTTGACGATGCCGTCCTTCTCTTTGCCCCAGGCGATCTGCCCCAGAACCTTGAGACCGGGGTGATCGGATCGGTTCCACTCGAGGTTCAATTTGGCCTTCTTTCCGACAAGCTGCTGCAGCGCGACACCCGTCAGGCGGTCGTCGAGAACCACACAGACGCCGCTCTCCGACAGGTCCTTGCTGAACCCCTCGCGGACCAGCCGCATGCGCGACGTATCCGCGGGAGCCGCACTCGCCGTTACCGATACTTCGGCAAAGATCGTCAGACGCACGCGGGCCGAGACTTCGAAGCGCGGTTGGATCCGACGCTCTTCCGCTACGGAGTCGGACGTTTCAGAGGCCGCCTTGGCGGGGCGCGATTCGATCTCCGTCTCTTCGGGTGAGAGCTGCCCTGGGTTCGAAGCCGGGAAGTCTTCATGGTTCACGGCCGAATTCTCCGATGCTTGTCCCGCGCGAGCAGTGCATCAAGGCGCCCGTGCATCAGTTCGCTCTTGCGGTGGGAAAGCTGGACGATTCTATAGAGCAGGTTCATCCTCTCGTCCATTTCAAGGATGATCCCGGCCAACTGTGCCACCTGATCATTGAGGGTCGCAATCCTCTTCCCCAGGTCCTCCGGCTGCATCTCGGCGGAGGACACCGCGCCCTCCGCACGCGAGGCACGGATCAGCGCCTCGAGATCGTTCTTCTCTTCGGCAGAAAGACCCATACCAATCGCCTTTTCGAGTCCATCCACGCGTCAGGCTCCCCGTCCCAGCCGGCTGAGACTTTCATACCGTTTCATTTCGGCACGAATCGTGTCGTCCAACAGCGCCAGGTCCCTGGTAACCTGTTCTCGGGTCTGGGCACGCCCATGCTTCCACCCCCACCCCCGCCGCAGGGACAGGACCAGGGTCGCGAGCGCAGCCAGGGAGAACAGTCCCAGAACCAGCGCGAGAGCAGGGCCGTATTGCCCGTTTCGGGGACCGGCCGAGGAGGAGTGCGCCAGGAGTGGTTCCGGCAGCGAGGGAGCGGTCTGGACGAGAGGCTCAGAAAGAGCGATCCGGGCAGCCGTAGCGATCGACAGCCCTGCGCCCCGCTGACACGGAGCAGTCACCCGAACGGGCACGGCCCCGGCCGGCTCGGCAGCATACGGACTCCGGCCCAGCGGGATGGCCATGAGGGCCACCATGAGGAGCGCACTGCAGGAGAACCTGCCGTCTCTCGCCTTGGGCTGATGCGATGCGATGCAGGATCGCTGGATCCTTGCGTCCGTCGCTGGTGATTGGTTCATCGGGACTCTCCCCCGCTGGACGGCGGCGACAATACTCGAAACTGGTCCATTCCGAGTATCGGCGAGTCCGCGGGGGAGGCCTGTGATAGCGGTCACCGGCAGTGGGATTGCCGAAGGGCAACCCCCTTCAAACGCCTACTTTTTCTCCTTGAAACCGGCGGGGATGGCGACGGCTTCGGCCGACACACTGGGGGAAACCGAGAGGAGCTCATTGTTCATCGTCATAACGGTCGACCGTCCCGGAGTCTTGTCCTCGTCTTCGTCGGATTTCTTCTTTCCGAATTTCTTACCGAGACCGCCGAAGAGACCGCCCAAGGACTTCGAAGACTCTTCTTCCTGTCCCTTTTCCTCCTCCATCTGCTCCTTGCCGGCTACGTTCTCCACGGTCATCGTGGTCAGGACCGGCGTACCGCTCATGTCCACTTCCTGCGACTGAAACTTGGCCATGGCCTGCTGCATGGCGGGATACATGGAGGCGAAGGCCGCGAACTGTTCCGGCGAGGGGCCCAGGAACGGGCTGTCCATCTTCTCTGCATAGCGCCGGTTGAAATCCTGGATTTCCTGCATCCCGGGGATCGGGTCGGTCAACCAGAGGTTCGTCGTCAGGACCATTCCGCCGCCCTCCTCGAGGGTCTTCCCTTTCTGCCGGGTAGTAATGGTCATGACGACTTCGCGGGTGTCGTAGCCGTTGATTTTCCGGGTCTGGCCCGTTTCCTTCGAATCGACGTCCACCTCGTACCGATCCTCCGGGGGAACGTTCTCGTCCTCGGCTTGGCTCTGGCCGGAATCCTCGGACATCGATTTCATCTGCTGGGCGGTCTCCTCCAGCTGCTTGCGCATCTCGTCGAACGTCATGACCGTGTAGCGCTTCTTCTTCCAGTCGACCTGGTAGATCTTCTCCTGATCGAGATCGATGATCTGGCCCTGGTCCCCCGCCCGGCTCAGCTTGCGGTTTCCGACGACAACGTCCGTGCTGACCAGACCCTCTTTGGCAGCCTTGCCTCCGAACATGCCGAACATCTTGCCCATGAAGCCGGTGAATTTGATCTGACTCTTCTGCTGGACCTCGACGTCTGCACGAACCGCTACCAGCTGAAGGCTTACGATGAGTGGAACAAACAGGAGCTTCGCAGATTTCATTTCAACTACCTTTCTCGAGAACGCGCCCCCCTGACGGGGCGCGGCCTTTGACCTGGGTACGGCCTGTCCAACCTGTAAACCGTGTATTTTCGACCAAATTGACAGCTCACTACAAGACCGCTCCCGATCTCGGCCTGGGCGGATGAGGGAACCTGTCGAGCCGGGGGCGGTTCAGTCGCCGGTCGGCTCGAGGTCCCGGGACTGTCTGGTCAGGACGAGTCGCGCCGGATCGAATCCCTGCCCTCGAACCTGTTCGAGGAGCGCTTCGTAAACGGCCGGCTCCAGGCTGGGTTTCCGGCTCAGGATCCACAGGTACTTCCTGTCGGGCGTCCCGACGATGGCCCACTGATAGGCCGAGTCGAGACCGAGGATCCAGTAATCGGCCCAGACGAAGGGTAGGAAACTCAGGAAGCGGGGTGCGAAGCGCACCTTCAGCCGCGCGCCGCCGGACCCTTTCACCACCTTGCCGGCCCCCTCGGCTGTCTTGAGATCTCCCTCGGCGGTCCGACAACGGTTGATGACTTTGAGGCGGTCCGGCCCCTCACGCTCGTAGGTCGCCGTCACGTCGCCCGCACAGAAATCCTGAAAGCGATTCGGGTAGCGCGCGATCTCGTACCAGCGACCCAGGTAGCGATCCAGATCGACCTGGGCCACGGTCCGCGGGGCGTCCTGATCGGCGGCATCGGCCGCCGCCAGCGACAGGGTCCCCACCAATACCATCATGGTCATTCTCCAACTCATATTCGGTTCTCCCCCCCAAGGTCCGCTCGTTCCCAAGGTCGGATGCAGGACTGCGCGGATCGGTTTCACCGCACTCTCTCATATTGTTCCGGACCGGCATGCCGATCAGTAAGATGTGGAAGGTGCTTCATGTCCCAAACGCTGGCGCAGGAACTGGTTCTGATCCGGATATTGTCCGGGCAGATCGATGAATTCAGACAGCGCATTGCGGACGGCCGTGATTGCGGTGCACTCCCTGGCTCTCTGCCCGAGCTTGCGCTGGATGGCGTCCTCTCCTGGCTGGCCGGCCACAGCGAGGCGGAGTGGCGGGAACAGGCCTGGGTTGACGAGGCAGAGATCGAGTATCTGAAGGACGCGGGCGTCTGGCCCTGGGGGCGCAACGGCCGGGTCGATACTTCGCTCAGGGAGAGCGCCGACCTGAACTTCGTCCATTGACCTGGGTTCAAAACGCCAGACCAAACGACGGCTCTTCCAGCGTGCCCTGGATCTTGATTGGGATGACGGCTCCGGCGCCGTCCTTCTTGAAGAAGGGATCGACGATCTTCAGGAGGAAGGACTTGAAGCCTCCCATCGTCTGGGAAAGAGTCGCGTCCATCCGCAGCTTGCCCCGAAAATCGAGCGTCTCGTTCCTCAGATCGCTGGACCCGTCCAACAAGACCTGTGCCCCGGGTACCTGAAAGGAGAGTCCTGTGAAGCTTGCGACTCCGTGGTCCAGGACGAAGTTCGATTTCATGTCCGAGGCCACCCGCTCCGGGTTGCCTTCCTCGCTGTCCGGACGGCCCCGGGCTCTCCAGCTCAACTGCGAGAGCTTCTGTTGAGTGTCGGAACTCGTGAACTCGGCGGAATGAATCGAGAAGGAACCGTCCAGTCGCAGACGGTCGATGACGTCGGCATCACCCGGATGCAGTACGAACTTCGTCCGGACCGTGACGGATCCGGTCAGTGGAGCCGGAGTCGGCCGCAGGACGAGATGCAGAAAGTCTTCGACCGGAGCCTTCTCGATGTGCAGGTCCAGGTCGACCGTCTTTCCTTGCTCGCCTCCCTGCTTGGCCACGCTGCCCCGGGCATCGATGTCGGCATCCAGGAAATGCGCCTGCAAGGGATCGAGGATGGTGTCGCCGTTGGTTCCGTCGACGCGGGCGTGAAAACGGGTGGTCAGATGGACAGGGTGACCGCCGACCGAGACCGTGAAATCGGGGGTATCGGTGGTCCCGTCGACTTCGAGCGCGGCCAGCGTCCCCCGGTAGGTGCCGGACGATGCCAGATGGCCGGAGATGCCACCGAAGACCGAAAGGTCCGCATCGCTGAAGTCGTATTGACCGGATACGGGAGTACTGCCTGGATCGTCCCGATTCCAGGGCCCGAACGCTCCGTGGGACTGGATGAGACCGGGTGGCTTGGCATTGGTCAGGACCGCGTCGAAGGCCATCGGCCGGGCGATCCCGACCGAGTGCAGGCTCAATTTCTTCAAATCCCATTCCAGCGGATCGTTGGAGGGATCCCGCGGCAGGATCCTCAGCACGCTCCCGTCTGCATCGACCTTTTCGAGCAGAAAGGGGTAGTCCCTGGCCAGGGCCTCGACGTCCGCCGAGGTCGAGCGTCGACTGGCGGGAGAGGCTTTCTCCCTGCGGGATATTTCGATGTCCAGTCCTTCGAGGCGAACCTCGCGCACCCGGAGCGGGTCTGCGAGGAGCCCCATCAGTCCGAACACCGCGGTAATCCGCCGCGCGGAGATCAGCGGCGGGGCACCTGCGCTGTCGGGCCTGTGGATCCGGAGGTTGTTGGCCACGATGACGGGCGACGGATAGAGGGAGAGGGAAAAGCCGTCCAGCTCGACGTCGCCGCCGAAGCGGCTCTCGAGTCGGAGTTCGGTCCCGTGTCGGGCCCTCTCCTCCAGCCAGGGACGCCCCACCGTGACGGCGCCCCAGCCGACCAGGGCGATCCCCAGAAGAGCTGCCAGACAGTACGCCAGGATTCGCACAAACCGCGGAAGGGCAAGAGCTTTCACTTCGAGCAATTATAGCTCCCCTGGGGCTCCGAACGGGCGAGCCGGAGCGGGCCAGGGGGATGCGCCTCAACTCAGGTAGCTGGGCGCCATCTCACTGAGATGGGCCGTCCCGAAACGTCGCTGCGAAGGATAGTACTCGGCGCCCAGCTGAACTTTGCCCGCCACTTCCTCGCCGGCGAACTCGGCAATGAAAGCCAGGGTCAGGTCGATCCCGGCAGACACGCCGGCACCCGTCCAGACTTCACGATCCTTCACGTAGCGCTGCTCGAGGACCTGGACGTCCCCCAGCGAACGCAGGCGATCCAGCGAACGCCAGTGCGTCGTCGCCGACCGTCCTCCGAGGATTCCGGAGCGGTGAAGCAGAAAGGCGCCCGTGCAGATTGACAGGACGGCACGGCAATGCTCGGACTGGTCGCGGATGAATCGGATCGTCGCATCATTGTCGACCTCACGGCGCGTCCCCTCTCCCCCCGGAACGAACAGACAGTCCAGCGGAGGGCAATGCTCGAAGTCGACGTGAGGATTCAGAGAGAGCCCGTTCGCGCAGGCAACAGGTTCCATCCGTTCCGCCACGATCAGGGAGTCGGGCCCGCCGATCTTCCGCCACATCCCGACCATCTCCCAGGGCCCGATCAGATCCAGCTCCTCCAGACCGTTGAAAGCGAGAAAGCCGAAGTTCATCGATGTTTTCCCCCTTTTAACGCTTCGTGATAATATTCTCCGCAATTACCCGGCTCGGGCAACCATCCGGTCCGTCAAGGAACCCAGCAGCAGACGTAGTTCGACCATGGCCGCAGACAACGGGGTCGTTGGAGCATGAAGAGTCCCGCCGCAGAACGCTTCGAGGAAGTCGGCCTCACCGGCGACCTGCCTGAGGCGGTTCGCCGCCTGCTCGACACGGCCCTGCGCAGTCCGGCCACGACGGCCCCGGAAAAACGACGGGATCTCTTCACCCGTGCCACTGCCCTGGCGCTTGGAGGCGAAACCACAAAGGCCGAGGAGCCGCTCGATCGATACGCCGACAAGGTCGCCCTGTGGGCGTACAAAGTGCTCGATGAGGAAGTGGAAGGCCTGCGCGAGGCAGGCTACTCCGACGATGAGCTCTTCGAGTTGACGATCTGCTCCGCTCTTGGAGCCGGCGCTGTTCGCTTCGCGACAGGTCTCAGGGCACTGAAAGGGGCATTGAAAAATGCGGATCGAAATCGTTAGGCGGCTGAGCCCGCTTCAGCGCGTCTGCCTCGCCATATGGAAGGCGATCATCGGAGACGTTGCAGGCCCGATGCTGGTCGTTTCGTATCGCAAGCGCTATTTTGGCAACAACTGGGCTCGCTGCATGCAGGAAGGCATGCGGTCGCTCCGGCACTGGAGCAAAGGGGAAATCGAGCTCTTCGCCACTTTTACGTCCAGCATCAATTCCTGCAATTACTGAACTTCCGCCCACGCCGCAGTTGCGGTGCGAGGAATGAGTCCTGAGACCGTTTCCGCCGTCTTGACCGACTGGCAATCCGCCCCGGTATCGAAGCAACTCCGTGCCGCGTTGGGCTTTCTTGAGAAGAACACGCTGCATCCGGCTGAGGTCACCAGCGAAGACGCACGGGAGGTCCTCGAGGCGGGTGTCCCGCCCGAGGGTATCGAGGAATTGCTGTACGTCTGCTTTCTGTTCAACGTGCTGGACCGTCTGGCCGACGCTTTCGACTTCGAGATGCCCAGCGAAAAGGGTGGCTCCCGCATCGGCCTCCTCGCCTACCGCTTGGGCTATGGGATTGCGAAGCTGCCTGGCTGAACCCGTCCGCTGAGACTCCGCGCGCGAGGGAATGCGGATTCGCTGCTGCGGCCCGCCCCGTTTCACATCGCCCGGCTCGTTTCACATCGATCGCGAGCCGACGTACCCCCCTTTCCCGGCTCGGTCCGCCAGGGAACCAAACTTTTCATTGACACACTAAGTGTATAGTACTAAGTTATTCGTACACATGGACGACACGACGGGACGCCTGACGGAAGGTGAGCTTGAGATCATGCAGGTGATCTGGGAATTGAGATCCTGCACGGTGCGCCAAGTGTACGAAACGCTTCGCGAGCGAAGGCAAGTGGCCTATACGACGGTCATGACCATGATGAAGATCCTGGAAGAAAAGGGACATCTGACCCGCGAGCGACAGGATCGGGCTTACCTCTACCGGCCCGCGCAGCCAAAGAGCCGCGTCATATCGAAGCTGGTGAACGACTTTCTGACCCGGGTTTTCGAGGGCTCCGCCAAACCACTGGTGCTCAATCTCGTCCGAGAAAAGAAGCTCTCGGACGAAGACCTCGAGGAAATTGCCCGGATCATTCGGGAGCGTGAAAAGAAATGAGCCTTACCGAGGTCGCGAGTGTCCTTGCGGTCTATTCCCTGCAGGTCGGGCTGCTCCTTGCACTGACGCTTCCCCTTCCCAGGCTTCTCGGACTCAAGAATCCGGGCCTGCGCCTTGCTTTTTACCACCTGCTGCTGGGGATCGTTCTCGTCCTGCCGGCAGCAGGATTGTTGCCCGTTTCGCGGCCGGCGAGCGGCCTCGCGATCGATCTCCAGATCGGTTCGATCATCGCCGACTCGGCTGCGCACGCCCAAGCCTCGCTGTTCGTGCCGATCCTCATTTTCGGCGCGGCATCGATCGCGGCCTTTCGGCTCATCCGAATCGGCTGCGGTCTGCTGGCCCTTGGCTACGTTGCCCGCCAGGCCACCTCGATCCGGCTGGAACCCGCTCTGGGCCGCCGGCTCGCGTGCCGGATGAGGCAAGGGGTCCGGATTCGTTCGACGGGACGGATCAAGTCTCCCGCCGCGTTTGGCTGCTGGCGTCCCGTCATCCTTGTCCCCCGCGAATTCGTCGAGCTGACCGAAGCGGAGCAGGAAGCCATCATCTTTCACGAGCTGCTCCATTTGCAGCGCAGAGACTGGCCGGTCTCTCTTCTGGAACAGATCGTTCGCGCCTTCCTTTGGTTCCATCCCCTGGTCCTGTTGTTGATCGATCGGATCGAACTGGCCCGGGAACAGGTCGTCGACCGAGAAGTCATTCGTGTTACGCGCCGCCGTCGAGCCTATCTTGAGACGCTCCAACGTGCCGCTGAAGCCTTCCGTCAGGCCTCCGTAGTGCCCACAATTCCATTCGTCCGGGCGAGTCACCTGAGACACAGGGTCGACTTGCTCACACAGGAGGTCTGTATGACTAGATCACGTCAATTCGTCACCGGTCTGACCCTCGTTTCGAGCGCCTTGCTCCTGTCCGTCGTGAGCGTTGCCGCGTTCCCGTCGCAGTCTCTGCAAAGAGCGTCCTGGACGGCCCACCCGGCGTCCCTGCTGGCCCTCTCCGGCAGCGGTCCGTCCGCCGATGCGAGATCCGAGGGAGAAGCCCGTCCACAGGAGGTGAACCAGAGCGATCCGGTCGATCTTTCGGAGGATCCGGCCACCCAGCCCAAGCTGATCAAGCAGGTGAGTCCCGTCTACCCCGAGGAGGCCAAGAAGGAGGGCGTTACCGGACAGGTCATCAGCAAGGTCCAGGTGAACGAGCAGGGCAAGGTCGTCGAAGTCAACGTGGAACAGTCCCCCGACGAGCGACTCAGTCGTGCCGCCGTCGAGGCGCTTCGCCAGTGGGAGTGGGAACCTTTGCTCAAGGACGGGAAAGCGGTTTCCTTCGTGACCTCGATCACGATCAACTTCGCCCTCAGATAGCCCGGCGCGCCCCGTCGATTGCGAAAAGCGTCGGCGCTCCCACAGCCGCGATTCTCCGGCCGGGGAGGGGATTCCGGAATCGATCACGGGAGCAGTTCCCGACTTCATCCCGGGGATTGCTCCCGATTCCGGTATTGTGCTCCCCCCTCCCGAACGCGGCGCTCGCCCGGCATCCCGAGCGGGCGCGCTCCATAGCTGAAAAGTACCCCTCAGCTTTCCTCCTTTCCGTGCCGATATGGTGAGAGTGGGCTGTGTGACTTGGCCGCAGCCGAGCTTGTGGGGGCGCTCGAGGCAATGCGACAGGAACTGAAAGGCCGACTGAAGAAGTGCCAGACACTTCCATCGCCGCCCGGAATCGTTGTGTCCCTCCTGAAGCTCGCCGACGACCCGGAGGTCACCGCCCAGCAGCTGGCCAGCGTCATCGAGAACGATCCCGCGCTGACGACGCGGGTCTTGAGCATCGTCAATTCCCCCATCTTCGGTCTCCGCAGAGAGGTCACGTCGCTGCAACAGGCGGTCGCATTCCTGGGAATCAGCGGGGTAAGAACCGTCTCACTGGGATTCTCGCTCGCCAAGGGTCTGCTCCGTTCCGCCTGGAGGGATATCCGGGCCGAGAATTCATGGAAGCGGGCCGTAGCCGCCGCCGCAGTCGCCCGCGATCTGGCCATCGCACTTCACCTCGTGCAGAAGGAGGAAGCCTTCCTGGGAGCTCTGCTCCAGGACATCGGCATCCTCGCGCTGCGTGAGGTCCTCGGATCCGAGTACGAGGACCTCATGAGCCTCGCGGGGGGCAACCACACCAACCTCGTCAAGGCCGAAGAGGAAGCCCTCGGTTGCGACCACGCCGAGGTCGGGGCCTGGCTGCTCGGACAGTGGGGACTGCCCGAACTCTTCCAGCAACTCGTACAGGCCAGCCACGACATCTCCCGGACACAGGTCCCTCCGGAGTGCCGACCGCTGGCGCAGTGCGTGGCCGTCTCCGGTTCGCTGGCGGAAATCTGGCTTCATCCCCGTCGGCCCGAAGACGGCGGGCGCGCGGTCAGACAGTCGGCCCAGGCGCTCTCGATGGAACAATCGGAGCTGGAAGAGGTCCTGAAAAAGACCGCCCTGGCCTTGCCCGAGTTGATGCGTCTGTTCGAAGTCGACCTCGGATCCGAGGATTTCGAGGGAATGCTCGACCGGGCCCGGCGCGCGGCCTGCTCACTGAGTCTGCAGACCATGGTGGCGATCCGCGAGAAGGAAGCTGCCGTGTTCACCTTGTCGGCCGAGGTCCTCCGGTTGCGCAAAGACTCGGAGCGTGACCGCCTGACCGGAGCCTACAACCGGCTGTTCATGGAGGAGGTGCTGGAGGAGAACTTCCGCCAGGTGGTCCAGGATGATCTCCCCCTGAGCCTCTGCTTCTGCGATCTCGACAACTTCAAGCTGGCCAACGATCGACTGGGGCACCTCGAAGGTGACGGCATCCTGAAGCGTACGGCCGAGATCATTTCCGCCCAGCTGAGGAAGGGGGACTTCGTGTCCCGTTACGGCGGCGACGAATTCGTGATCCTCCTGCTCGGCTGCAGTAACGCACAGACCGCCGTCGTCTGCGAGCGGGTGCGGAGGTCGATCGAGCAGGATTTCCGCAAGACCCTCGGTCATGTCAACCTGCCGATGACCGTCTCCATCGGGTACGCCGTCCAGCAGGGCTCGGAACCCTTTGGAAACCCACGCGATTTGATTCACGCCGCCGATCAGGCACTGCTCGAGGCGAAACGACTGGGACGGGACCGCATCGTCGATCATGCGACCCTGAACGACCTCCGCTACGGCACCGACGAATCGTCGTAACCCGGATCTCCGCCTAAACGATGATCTCGGGCACTTCCAGCTCCCCGCGGCGCGACAGCGTCATGAAGACCTTGACGACCTGCGGGTCGAATTCAGTGCCGGCGGCCTTCTCGATCATCTCGCGGGCGTCGAGGACGGGCATGGCCTTCCGATAGGGGCGATCACTGGTCACGGCATCGTACACGTCCGCAACCGCAATGATCCGGGCTTCGAGCGGAATTGACTCCCCACCGAAGGGATGGTAGCCGCTTCCGTCGAACGTATCGTGATGGGCCAACACGATGGGGATCACCCGCCGCAGAGAACCACCGACCGGCGCCAGAAGACCGGCGCCCTTTTCCACATGCAGTTTCATCTCGTCATACTCGTGCTTCTCCAGACTGGCGGCCTTGTAGAGAATCTGACGGCTGATCTCCATCTTCCCGATGTCGTGCAGGAGTGCGGCAGCCCGCACGTCCTCGATGCGATCCTCATCCAGTCTCATCTCACGGGCCATCTTCGTCGCGTACACGGAGACCCGGTACGAATGGTTTTCCGTGTACTTGTCCTGGGCGACGAAGTGCTGGAGGATGATCAGCACGCCGTTGTAGGTCTGTCTGAGATCCTGCATGCGGGCCTTGACGTGCTCGTAAAGACTCCCGATGGCGTAGCCGATGACGATGAGAGTGCCGCCCCAGACGGTGATGTTGACCCATCGGGAACTCCGCAGTGCGGGCATCCCGAAGGGTTCACCGAACAGGACCATCAGGACGACCAGCAGCACGCTCGCCAGTGCGGTCAGAGTCGCATGGCGGCGCCCGTAGAAATACGCTGAGAAGACCGTGGGAATGATGTAGAAGCTCAGGACCATTTCGTTGGAAGCCACCACGAAATTCGCCAGGATCGAGATGAGGATCAGCGAGACGATCAGCCAGATCTCCTTGTTGATCTCCATCAGACGATCCAGCAGCCGGCTCGGTCCGATCCGCAGCTTGGCCGTCTTGTCGCCGGGTTCCGGCATCCGCAGGTGATGGCGGGCGGTCAGCCGGCGGATGACCTCGATGGGAGGATCCACGAAGGCCAGACCGAATCCCGACACATCGGTGAAACGGAGCGCATAGAGGCCGGCGTGCTTGACCACTCCCTGGATCTGTACCTCGCCCTCTTCGGCGAGCACGGACACCGTGATCGGCTGCTCCGGGTCGGGCGACAAGCTCGATTCGATGAATGCGCCGACCTCGGACAGGTCCATGATGCGAGCGTTGAACCAGCGGTCCGCCGATTCGATCCGGCAGGCCAGTCCCATCTCCCATCGCTGATCCCTGCGCCTCTCGGCCGTCGGTTTGGAGTCGTCCGAGCCCATGAAAGCCTCCCCCTGTCTGAACGATTTGTCCCTGTCTTATACCTGTCTGAGATGCCAAAAGTCGAGCATGGAATGCAACAACCCTACAAATTGACGTCCTGCTTCATACATCGGCAGGGAGGACAGAGAAGAAGAGTTCTGACTGGCGTCGCTCCGTTGAGTTCTTTCGACCTGCATCGCATCCTCCTCCGGAGGATCCGTCACGGGGCCCGATGCACTCCCGAATCCGCGGTGACCGGTTCTTGACTTTGGCCCGGGCCTCTGCGACCGTGATAGCCGTTTTACTGAAGCTCGAACCGGCCCGACTCTCTCACAGGAAATCGAGATGAACACGAAGAACCTGGGGAGACCCGATTTGTGTGGGCTCACGGCATGTGGCCGTGGAGTTCCCCTTCCATGGGAGGATGCATGGGAACGCGAATCCTGTTAACCATCCTGATTGCCCTCAGCGGATTGCCCTCGGCCGCCGCGCAAACGACGACCCTCTCCCAAACCAAACCTCAGCTTCAGCTCACGGATGTCTTCCAGCTCGAATACGCCTCCGACCCGCAGATCTCTCCCGACGGGGCCCACGTCGTCTTCGTTCGCAACTTCATGGACATCATGAAGGACCGGGAGCGCGGCAACCTCTGGATCGTCGAGTCGGACGGTACTGATCTTCGACCTTTGACCACCGGCCTCCAGAACGACTTCTCGCCGCGCTGGTCGCCCGACGGACGAAAGCTGCTCTACGCATCCGCCACCGATACCGGCGTGCAAATCTTCCTGCGCTGGATGGACACGGGCCAGACCGCGCGACTGACCCAGCTGGCCCGCTCGCCGCAGAACCTGGTCTGGTCCCCCGACGGGCGCTGGATCGCTTTCACGATGCTCGTTCCCGAGAAGCCCCAACCTCTCGTCTCGCTCCCGGCCCCTCCCGAGGGAGCCGAGTGGGCCGATCCTCCCAAACTGATCCGAAAACTGGAGTACCGCGCCGACGGCCGCGGATACCTCGAAGACGGGTTCGTCCATCTGTTCACCTTGTCGGCAGAGGGGGGTACGCCCCGGCAGGTGACCCAGGGCGAGTTTCACCACCCGGGGGCACCCGTGTGGACGCCTGACGGGAAGGCCCTCATCATCTCGGCGAACCGGCACGAAGACTGGGAATTCGAGCCGCTCAACTCGGAGATCTACGAGGTTCGACTCGACGGAACGATCCGTGAGTTGACCCGCCGAAACGGACCGGATCGCAACCCGGCCGTCTCACCCGACGGATCGCAAATCGCCTACGTCGGCTTCGACGACCGGCTCCAGGGATACCAGGTCACACACCTGTACGTGATGTCCCGCGACGGGAGCGACAGCCGAAACCTGACAGCCGATTTCGACAGGGATGTCCAGAATCCGGTCTGGAGCCACGACGGACAAGGCCTTTACTTCCAGTTCGATGACCAGGGGACGACCAAGATCGGGTATCTGCCGACCGGCGCCGGCGTGGAGACGGTCTGTGCCGATGTCGGGGGGTTGTCCCTGGGCCGCCCCTACTCGGGCGGCTCCTATTCCGTCTCGCCCCACGGCGAAATCGCCTACACGCTCAGCCGTCCCGATTTTCCGGCAGAAGTTGCCGTGACGCGACTCGGGCAAAGCGGCGAGCGACGGCTCACCCGCCTGAATGACGACCTGTTCGATCAGCGGACGCTGGGCAGGGTGGAGGAGATCTGGTTCGATTCCTCCTTCGATGGGCGGAAGATCCAGGGCTGGGTCGTCACTCCTCCGGAATTCGATTCGAGCCGAAAGTATCCCCTGCTGCTCGAAATCCACGGCGGCCCCTTCGCCGACTACGGGAGCCGTTTCGCCGCCGAGATGCAGCTCTACGCCGCTGCCGGCTACGTGGTCCTGTACACGAATCCCCGCGGCAGCACGGGCTACGGCGAAGAATTCGGAAACCTCATTCACCACAACTACCCCGGACAGGACTACGATGACCTGATGTCCGGAGTCGACGCCCTCCTCGCGCGCGGCTACATCGACCCGGATCGCCTCTTCGTGACCGGAGGCAGCGGTGGCGGAGTACTGTCGGCGTGGATCGTCGGCAAGACCCATCGGTTCCGGGCAGCCGTGGTCGCCAAGCCGGTCATCAACTGGTACAGCTTCGCCCTGACCTCGGACGAGTACAATTTCTTCTACAAGTACTGGTTTTCCGGTTTCCCGTGGGACGTGCCCGAGGAGTACCTGAAGCGCTCCCCGCTGTCGCTGGTCGGCAACGTCACCACGCCGACCATGCTGATGACCGGTGAGTCGGACCACCGGACTCCAATCTCGGAGAGCGAGCAGTTTTATCAGGCCCTGAAGCTGCGCCGGGTGGACACGGCCATGGTCCGGATTCCCGGCGCCTCGCACGAGATCACGTCCCGTCCCAGCCGACTGATGGCCAAAGTCGCCTACGTCCTGGGCTGGTTCGAAAAGCACGACAAGCAAGAGTAGGACGAGCTTCCAGCTTGGCTCCGGGTAGGACGAGCTTCCAGCTTGTCCGGACGCCCCGACGTCGGCCACCGGCAACGCTGCCGTCATCGCCCCGCCTGTGCCGTCCGTGGGATCGCCTCGGTATCGGCAATCATTGCCCCCTGGACAACCTGGGAAGGTTGTCCTACTCTGCCCGGACAACCTGGGAAGGTTGTCCTACTCCGCCTCTGGACAACCTGGGAAGGTTGTCCTACCGTTGCATCACTATGAAGCGAACCCCTGCAGGATTCCTCTCCCTGACCCTTCTGCTGGCGATTCTTTCCGCACCCACGCTGGCCGCCCAGAACCGCTACGACGTGGTGGACGAGCTGGGCGTGCCCGTCCCGATGCGGGACGGAGTGGAACTCGTGGCCGATATCTATCGGCCCGCCAGCACGGAGGAGAGCTTCCCGGTCCTCCTGCAGAGAACACCCTACAATCGCAAGAACGGCGCCCAGGAGGGCCGGCAAGTCGCCGCCCACGGGTACATCGTCGTCATCCAGGATACGCGGGGCCGCTACGACTCACCGGGCGAGTTCTATACCTTTCGCCACGAGACGGCCGACGGCTACGACACCGTGGAGTGGGCGGCCCGGCTGCCTCACTCCGACGGGCAGGTCGGCATGTACGGAGGGTCCTACGTGGGAGCCACACAGATGCTTGCCGCCATCGGCAAACCGCCTCATCTGGTCGCGGTCTTTCCGTACGTGACGGCGTCCGAGTACTACGAGGGCTGGACTTACCAGGGAGGCGCCCTCGAGCAGTGGTTCACGGAGAGCTGGACCAGCGGACTCGCCCAGGACACGCTGTCTCACAAGGTCGCCGCCCTCGCCAACCCCCGGGAATGGTCCTATGGTCTCCCCGTCGATCAGTTCCCGATTCTCGAGTTGCCGAAGATGGACGATGTGGCGCCCTATTTCGACGATTGGGTCCGTCACGAAACCGATGATGCCTACTGGAAACCCTGGAAGATCTCCGACCACTACTCCGAGCTGACCGTCAAAGGGCTCCACGGGGGCGGCTGGCACGACATCTTCCTCAAGGGCACGATCAAGAACTATATGGGTCTCCGCGATCATGCCGCGACGCCGCAGGCGAGAGCTTCACAACGCCTGCTCATCGGCCCCTGGGCCCACGCTGCGACCTCACCGGCAGGGAAGATCGGCGACGTCGTGTTCGGCAAGCAGGCGGTCCTGGACATGCCCGCCACGATCGCGGCCTGGTCGGACTGGGCGCTCAAGGGTGTGCAGAACGAGTTTGCCGACGATACGCCCGTGCGCATTTTCGTCATGGGCGCGAACGTCTGGCGTGACGAGAAGGAGTTTCCCCTCGAGCGCCAGCAGTTGACCCGTTACTTCCTCCACTCGGAGGAAGGGGCCAACGGCCTGGCCGGCGACGGCGCCCTCGCGACGTCGGCACCCGTCTCCGAGGATCCCGATGTCTTCCAATACGACCCCACCAACCCGGTTCCGACGATCGGCGGCCGCCTTTGCTGCGGCAATAACCAGCTGCCCCCGGGGCCGTTCGACCAGAGCCCGAACGAAACGCGGCAGGACGTGCTGGTTTTCTCGACCCCTCCCCTGGAAAGGGACCTCGAAGTGACCGGCTTGATCCAGCTCGATCTCTACGCTTCGACGACGGCCGCAGATACGGATTTCACGGCCCTGTTGGTCGACGTCGATCCGTCCGGCTACGCCCGATTCCTGACCGACGGCATCATCCGCGCCCGTTACCGGAATTCGACGGCTTCGGCGGATCCGATCACACCGGGCGAGATCGTCCGCTACGAGATCGATCTTTGGGCGACGAGCAACGTCTTTCTCAAGGGTCACCGCGTCCGGCTCTACGTCTCGAGCAGCAACTTTCCGCGTTTCAACCGGAACCTGAACACGGGCCAGCCGATCCTGGGATCCACGGGATGGGTGACGGCGCAGCAGACGATCTACCACGACGCCGACCACCCCTCGGCCCTCGTCCTGCCCGTCATCCCGTAGGACGAGCTTCCAGCTGGTCGCAGAGTAGGACATGCTTCCAGCTTGTCCGGACGCCCCGACGTCGGCCACCGGCTTCGCTGCCGTCATCGCCCCGCCTGTGCCGTCCGTGGGATCGCCTCGGTATCGGCAATCATTGCCCCCTGGACAACCTGGGAAGGTTGTCCCACTCTGCCCCCTGGACAACCTGGGAAGGTTGTCCTACTCTGCCCCCTGGACAACCTGGGAAGGTTGTCCTACGTTTACTGAATGATCACAGCAACCTGGCGGCTTTGCGCCCTGATTCTCTTTGTGTCGGTCACCCTGTCGTCCTGCAGTTCGGGCACCCCGCCGAGCGGGGGCGAACCGGCTCCCGGAAAGCAGATCACCGCTTTCGAACAGAATCAGCGGCTGGGCCGGGGTGTGAATATCCTCGGTTATGACCCGATCTGGCGTTCGCGGGAGGATGGACGCTTCAAGGAAGAGTACTTCCGCATGCTCAAGGAAGGTGGATTCCAGTCGGTCCGCGTCAACCTGCACCCTTTTCGCTCGATGGGGGACGCCCCCGAGTACGCCCTGTCCGACTCCTGGCTCCAGGTGCTGGACTGGGCGGTCGACAGCTCGTTGACGCAGGGTCTGCGGGTCATCCTCGATCTGCACGAATTCAATTCCATGGCCCGGGATCCGGCCGGATTGAAGGATCGGATGATGGCCTTCTGGCGTCAGATCTCCGAGCGCTACGCCGACAAACCGGAGAGCGTCCTCTTCGAGATCCTGAACGAGCCCAACCGGGAACTGACGGATGCCATGTGGAACGACTATCTGGCGGAGGCCAGGACGCTCATCCGCAAGACGAATCCGGAACGGACGCTGGTCATCGGACCGGGTCACTGGAACTCGATCCCGAGTTTGGCAGCGCTCGACTTACCGGAGGAGGACCGCAATATCATCGTAACGATCCATTACTACACTCCCATGGAATTCACCCACCAGGGAGCTTCCTGGGTGGAAGCCTACAAGGACACCTCGGGCGTCCAGTGGATGGGGACCGAGCAGGAGAAGGCGCCGATCCTGGCCGATTTCCAGGTGGCGCAGGAGTGGGCCCAAGCCCACCGGCGCCCCCTGTTCCTGGGAGAATTCGGCGCTTACGACAAGGCGCCGATGGACTCACGCGTCCGCTACACCAGCTTCATCGCCCGGACTGCGGAGAGTCTCGGCTGGAGCTGGGCCTACTGGCAGTTCGACAGCGACTTCATCCTCTACGATGTGACGAAGGACGAGTGGGTCGAGCCGATCCACAAGGCTCTGATCCCGTAGGACGAGCCTCCAGCTGGCCCAGAGTAGGACATGCTTCCAGCTGGTCGCAGAGTAGGACATGCTTCCAGCTTGTCCGGACGCCCCGACGTCGGCCACCGGCTTCGCTGCCGTCATCGCCCCGCCTGTGCCGTCCGTGGGATCGCCTCGGTATCGGCAATCATTGCCCCCTGGACAACCTGGGAAGGTTGTCCCACTCTGCCCCCTGGACAACCTGGGAAGGTTGTCCCACTCTCAGGCCGGCTGCTGGTAGGTCCCAGGGCTGTCCGCGGTGGCGCGCCACTCCTGTGTGCGCTTCGGGCTTGCCTCGGCCAGCGCGCGTCGCACACCCTCGGCATCCAGGTCCGTCGCATACACCGGGGTCCCGGGTTGCTGCCGCCAGGACTCGTCGAGCCCACCGGCATCGACGGCATCGAATCCCAGCTCCTCGACCAGACGCATCACGACTGCCTTGGCGGTAGGGTCGTCGCCCGCGACGGGCAGGGCAATGCGCCCGTCCGCCCCTTTCGGCCGGCCACGCTCCAGCAGATGCAGGGCATAGATATTGTTGAAGGCCTTGATCACCGGGCGGCCGAGCTGGCGCTCGACCCAGCGGCTCTCCGTCAGCCCGTCCTCGATCTCGGCGATGCGGCCGTCGCGCTGACGCGGATAGTAATTTCCGGTGTCGATGACCACCACGTCGTCGGGGACGCCGGCGAAGAGGTCCTTCGGCAGGTCGCGGACATGGCCCTCGGGAATCGTGACGACGACGACCTCGCCGGCCCGAGCCGCCTGCCTGGCCGAGACCGCTTTGGCTCCGGTCTCCTCCGCAAGGTCACGGAGTGTCTCGGGGCCGCGCGAGTTGGCCACGGAGACCTGGTGTCCGAGTGCACTGAATCGGCGGGTCAGGCTACCCCCGATATGGCCTGCGCCAATGATTCCGATCTTCATGGGTCGCTCCTTTCAGGAGGGACGCCTCCGGAACGGACGCCGGACGGCGTCACCATCGTTGTTGGTCTTTTACGGTACCGATGGACAGGCCCCCGAGCCCCGAGGACAGGCGCTCCTTTGCCGCGAAACCGCGTCATCGTCATCCCGGCCGGCAGTTGTCGACGCGCCTAATCCCGCTTTCGCCGATCGGCGACTCTCTGGCCAATCGAATTCACGCCAACCTCGCAGATTCGATCGAACAGTTCCGAGAGCTCCGCCTTCCCGTGCCACCGAAAGAACATCTTGTGGGCCTGCACGCGCCCGTCGGCGACTTCCCAGCCCAGAAACCCCAACACCAGGTAGCCCGTCTCCATCGCCTCCAGTAACTCCTCCGCCAGTTGAGGCGTCTCCTCGAGAAAAGTGAAGTCGTCTCCCGAGGCGAGCACGATGTGGATGCCCTCGAACCCGCGGGCCGCGGTACGGATGATCTGGAGGAGCTCTTCGAAGTCGGGTGCCATGGATGTCTCACCCCTAAGCTTAACAGGTGAGGGTGCAGGCTGGTGGCGATCCGACCTGACGCGGGACTCGAGTTCCGAGTTTCAAGTTTCGAGTTCCTGCCCGTTAGGATCGTGGCCGGTCCGTGTGACTCTGCACTGCCCGGCGGGCAGCCTCGTCGAGTCCGGAACGGACTACGCAGCACTTGAACGTTGGAGAGCGCCCGGGCTAGAGTTGAGTTCACGAGGAACTCGACGCTCTCAGATCGACGAGAGGAAACCAGCCTTCGAACCGAGGAGGAATCGCCATGGTGGGGAACGTGCGGTTTATGGTGCTGCAGGCAGTCTTCTGGGGAGCGATTACTCTTGCGTCGGCTCAAACCCCAGCACCCGAGCCGGTTTGGACGGGCAGTGCCGGGGCCGGCCTGGCTCTGACCGGAGGGAACTCGGATACCGCCAACTACAGCCTCAGCCTCGACCTGAAGCGGGATCCCAAGACCCGCAACGTCATGAAGTTCACGGGTGTCTACCTGCGTGGAAGCCAGAGACAAGGAGACCACGGTGGATCGCCTGAGCCTGGACTTCCGGGACGACTACAAGCTCGATGAGCGGACCTTCGCTTATGGAGAGTTCTCCTATTTCCGGGACCCGTTCAAGGCCATCGACTACCTGATGAATCCGCAGGGAGGCATCGGCTATAGGCTCGTTGCGACGGATCGCCTGGCGCTGGACTGTCACGGGCGGTCTCGGCGTGGCCTGGGAAAAGGACCCCGACCTCGATGTCGCCACCAGCGGTACCGTCAACGGCGGACAGACCCTGTCCTACAAGCTCTCGGAATCCGCCGCTATCACCCAGTCCGTTGCCGCGCTCTGGAAGATGGACGACTTCGGGGATTCGCTCTATCACTTTGCCGTGGGGCTGAGTTCCGCCTTGACCAAACGGTCCGAGCTGAAGATCGATCTCATCGATGACTTCAGGAGTCAGACCCCCAGCCCCGAGATCAAGAAGAACGACTACGCCCTCATCGCGAGTCTCCTGTTCAAATTCTGAAGGCCGGGCTCAGCAGCGGGACGCGCCGGGATGGCGCGAGTCTCCTGCGCCCGCCGAGCCCGAAGGGATGGAAGGGCGCAGAGAATCATCCGACCAGCGGCCCGATGATCGCGGCCGGGGTCCCATCGAGAGGGGAACAACCTCGAATCCGGATTCGAAGGAAGTGCGAGAGGGGGGACTCGAACCCCCACGGGTTACCCCACCAGATCCTAAGTCTGGCGCGTCTGCCAGTTCCGCCACTCTCGCATATGGTGATCTTAAGCGCTCCTGGAAGGGAATTGTACCGCTGATACGAGCGGGATATCCGCTCCAAGTCCTGCGTCCTGCACTTTTTGGATCGGGGGCCTCGGGAACGGGCGTGGGCCTCGACCCTGCGCCGAAGTCGCACCCGGGACTCCGGCTTCCCCTCGAGACCTGTTTCCTTTGCCCGGAGAGCCAAGTATCATCCTGACCGTGTCCGCTGGTCCGCTGGCGGGGTCTTGACGGAAAGGGCTGCATCGGTTCGAGGGTGGGATGGCATTCTCCGTACGCATCAGAATCAGTACCGGCTTCGGGGCCTCGCTGCTCCTGATCTGCGCGGTCGGCCTTCTGTCCTATTGGGCGCTGACCGAACTCATCGAAGCGAACCAATGGGTCGAACACACCTATCAGGTTCTCGGGGCCCTGGATGATTTCCAGGATTCGCTCGTGGCGGCGGAGAATGCGGCAATGGCTTTTGCGGTATCCGGCCAGGCCCGCGACGCCGAGCTCTTCCGGGGGACTTCGGAATCGGCCCGCCAACAGTTCAGCCGGCTCCGCGACCTGACGGCCGACAACTCGAACCAGCAGCGTCGACTGGGCCGCCTGGATCCGCTGATCAGCCAACGCCTGGCCCTGCTGGAGGAGAGGGTCGAACACTGGACGACTTCCAGTCCCGATGCCGCACGGGATTCGACGCTGGCCGGCGAGGAAGGAGAACAGGCCGCCAACACCATCCGCTCGACCATTGCCCGCATGAAGGCGGAGGAGACCCGGTTGCTGACGGAACGGAACCGCACCACCCGCGCCGATGCTCACAGGACGATCGCCATCATCGTCGCCAGCAGCGTCGCTGCTTTCCTGCTGGTCCTGTTTGCGACGATCAGCGTCAACCGAAACATGGCCCATCGCATGCGCGCGGAAGAGCGGGCGCAAAGACACTCCCGACGCCGGGAGATGTTGCGCAGCATCGACCTGGCCGTCCTGTCGGCCGATTCACTGGACAGAATCGCCAAGACCATGCTCGAGGGCATCCGCGATCTCCTCCCCTACCAGCGGGCCAGTGTGATTGTCTTCGACGACCCGGAACACGGCGAAGGCAGAGTCCTCGCCGCCCGGGGCGACGAGGGTTCCCGGCCGGAGGTCGGAAGTCGTGTGCTGCCGGAGTTCTTCGGGGACCCTGAAGCGCTCCGGGCCGGCCGGGCCTACGTAAAGACGGACGGCGCAGCCGACGTCGACGTCTCGTACCCCCACTGGGCCGGTCCCTACCTGAGCGTACCGCTCCTGGTAGAAAAGCGCCTCGTCGGTGTGTTCAAGCTGGGAAACGACCGGCCGGAGACCTTCACTGCCGAGTACCAGGAAACTGCGCGCGAACTGGCCACATCCCTGGCCGTCGCCTTCCAAAGGGGCCTGCTTTTCGAACACCTGCAGTCGGCCCACAGTCGCCTGGAGACCCTGTCGCGGCGGCTGCTCGAAGCTGAAGAGACGGAAAGAGGACGGCTGGCTCGCGATCTTCACGACGAGCTCGGGCAGTTGCTGACCGCGATCAGTTACCGTCTGCAATCACTCGGCAAGAAGGTCGGGGGCACGCCCCTCGAGTCCCCAGTCGCCGAGAGTATCGAGGTTCTCCAAACTGCGATGCAGCAGGTGAGGAACCTGGCCCTCAACCTGCGACCCGCGTCGCTGGACGACCAGGGGCTGGTCCGTACCCTCGAGTGGTTCATCGAGCGTCAGGCTCGAGGGACGGAGTTGTCCACCCGTTTCACAGCCGACCCGCCGGAGATCTCCCTGCCGCCGGAGCTGGAAACCACCTGTTTTCGGGTTGTTCAGGAGGCGCTGACCAACGCCATGCGCTATGCTCGAGCCAGCCGACTGGATGTGTCGCTCCGACAGGTGAACGGTGAAGTCGAGCTCCTCATTCAGGACGACGGCGTCGGTTTCGACGTCGAAGCAGCGCGGCAGAAGGCACAGGCGGGATCCGGTTTCGGTCTGATGGGCATGGGCGAACGGGTCCGGCTGGCGGGCGGTCACCTCGACATCGAATCGGCTCCCGGGGCGGGGACCATCATTCGGGCCCACTTTCCCAAGCCTCGTTGACAGCCCAGCCTCACCGGAGAGCGACCGTTCCTCGGCTCAGCGTCACCAGCGGCCCAATGCGGGACCAGGCCCGCCGGAAGAGTGCCGAATCGAAGGCGGTGACTTCCCGCACTCCGCCCGCGGTCAGCGCAACGTATCGCCCCTGGCCGAGGAGCCTCTCCACGACCTCGATACCATCGAGCAGACGGCGGCCCTCCCCGGCGGCGCGCACCGTGTCAAGCAGGACTTCGAGCGGCACTTCCGCCCCTTCCTCAACCGGAAGCTCCTTGAGGAAGTTCAGCAGGCGGCAGAGCACGAACAGGGTGAAGATGTCGCGGCGGCTCGATTCGGAGGTGTCGTCACCCATGGCAGTGAGCCGGCAGAGCATGTAGCGAGCCGTATCGAACCGGATCGAGAGATCCTCGGCGACGGCCGAGGCCGGCGCCAGATAGAAGGGGGACGCGCCCAGCCGGACCGGCAGCTTTGCCAGGAGAGCCAAGGTGTCGATCATGGCGTCAACGGACTCGTCGGGCAGGCCCAGGATCTGATAGCAGACCATCCGGAAGCCGAGCCGGAAGCCCTCTTCAACGACTTCCGTCAACTTCTCGACCCGATGGGGACGCCGGAATCCGTCCAGCACCGCCCGATCGGAGCTGACCAGCGACAGGTTGAGTTCTCTGAAACCCGCGCGGCGCATCCACTCCAGGACTTCGGAGTCCAGATCCTGGTAGGAGACGCCGTTCATCGCCAGCAGTTCCAGTTCCTCGCCGAAGCGATCGACGATGGCCCGGCAGAGCGCCGTCATCCGCCCACGCTGGAAAGTCAGGTTGTCGTCCTCGAAATCGAAGACACGGACACCCCGGTCGAATCGCCGCTGCATTTCCTCCAGGACCGCTTCGACCGGACGAACCCGGTAGCCGGCACCGAACGTGGCATGGACGGTACAGAACGAACAGCGATAGGGGCACCCCCGGGAGGTGACGAGTTGGGCCATGGCCCGTCCCCGGTACCGGTATCGATCCGAGGGAAAGTCCTCGAAATCGGGCTCCGGCAAGAGGTCGATCGGGAAGGGCGCGGTGGGAGGGTTGAGACGCACGGTCTCGCCGACCCGATAGGCGAGCCCGGCGATGGACTCGAATCCGGCCGGTTCCCCGTCTTCCGGGAAGACCAGCAGGCGGAGCAGTTCGACGAGCGGCCGTTCTCCTTCCCCCACCACGACGAAGTCGACCTCCGGGCGGGAGAGGAGCGCCACCGGAGCGGCCGTCGCGTGGGCGCCTCCCAGGATCGTCCGAACCGAGCCGGATTCTCTGGCCAGGGCCGCCACCTGCAATGCCTCGCGGTGATAGGCCGAGAAGAGGCAGGAGATCCCCACGAAGTCGGGACGCTCCTCGCGGATCACTTCCAGCATCTGGGCGTCGGTCGCGCCGAAGCGGTAGTACTCGTGAAAGGTCCGAAGCGGACTCCGGTCCGGCCAGCGGTAGAACTCGCGGAGAGCGGACAGTTCCGGCGGCAACCTGACGGTTCGCCGCCCCCAGCCCTGGTGGAAATCGACGATCCGGACGCGAACCTCGGGTAGAAACTGACGGACCGTACTCTTGAGGTAGGCCAATCCCAGAGGCTCGACACGAAACGGGGTGTCATAGAAGTCCTCGACCGGCGGCTGAATCAGCAGGAGCTTTCTGGGCGCGATCGCCATCGCGTCACAGATAGGGGATCTGAACGCGCTCGAGCAGCGAGGGATCCTGAAGCAGATAGGCCGCGCCCATGGCCACGCTCAGCAGAGGTTCGGGAGCAACCCTGACGTGGATTCCCGTTTCCCGCTCGATGCGGGACGCGATTCCGCTGAGCATGGCGCCGCCGCCCGTCAGCGTGATCCCTTCGGCCTTGATGTCCGCCGACAGTTCCGGAGGCGTTCGCTCCAGAGTTCGCCGCACAGCACTCAGGATCGCCGACACCTGGTCGGAGATCGCCTCGCAGACGTCGCAACGCGTCACCGACATGATCTTCGGCAGGCGTCGCACGAGGTCGCGGCCCTTGATCTGCATGACCTCGCTCTCCTTCCCGGACGAATCCGCCTGGCCCAGGGCATGCTTGAGCTTCTCGGCCGTATCGTAGCCGATCAGCATGTTGTGCTTGCGGCGAATGTGCTGGACGATGGCCTCGTCCATGTGGCTGCCTCCCACCCGCACCGAGCCGCTGCAGACGATTCCGCAGAAACTGATGACCGCGATCTCCGTCGTCCCGCCGCCGATGTCCACGATCATGCCTCCCCGAGGCTGCTCGACGGCGAATCCCGTACCGCAGGCGGCCGCCATGGGCTCTTCGACGACGTGGACCTCGGAGGCCTTGAGGGCCAGCCCCGTCTCCCGGACCGCGCGCCTCTCGATCTGCGTCGTCTCGGTCGGAACGCAGATCACCAGCCGGGTCCCCATCAATCGAGGCCCCGGACAGGCCTTGCGGATGAACAACCGGAGCATCTCGCGAGTCAGATCGAAGTAATTGATGACCCCGTCGCGCAGAGGCATGATCACCTCGAGATGGCCGGGGGTCCGCCCCAGCATTCGACGCGCCTCCAGCCCGACCGCCTCGATTTCCCCGGTCTTGTGATTCATGGTCACGACCGACGGCTCGTTCAGCAGAATTCGGGAATGATCATCGCAGATCAGCGTATTGATCGTCCCGAGGTCGATACCCAGACCCGTCATTCCGGCTTTAAGTGGGATGCGCATAGTCTCTTTCTTGCTTTTCGCACCAAAATAGCACTTTCTGTGCGATCAGGATCACAGCTCAGAAGGTTTAGTTCGTGACAGGAGCTTCCCCATCCTTCCCGAGACCGTTCCGGCCCTCCGGCGCTCCACTCGGAGCGCTCCGGAGTCTCCTCGGCCACCTCAGGATACCATTCGAAAAGCAGGATAAAGTCGGGGGGTCGTTGTGCCGATAACTGTCTTGACCCTAACAGGGGGCCCGGCCGGTGACCTCGACCCTCCGGAAGAGGTCCTCAACCCGCCGGTCGGGCCCAATCGCCCGCTCCAGCCCTTCTCCCATTAATGTAGCGCATCTGGGTGTCAGGCAGACTTGAGAGTTGAGGTTTGAGATTTACGATTTACGATTTGGGGGCGGCCTCGCCTGCCGCAGTGGTCCGGCCGAGGCGAGCTTCTGCAGGCCAACCACGCCTGCGGCGTCGGAAATCGCACGCAAGGCCACGGTGAATCGGGAGCGTAGCCGCGAAGCCCGGGACTCAAAACCCGGGCGCCAGCCTCCGGAAACTAAAGCTGTTGAGCGGATCGGTCGATTCTCAAGACGAGTGCTCTTGGGAGAACCAGCGATGAACGAACGCCCCCGAACCCGTCGATCCTTCGCGCGAACCCGCCCGGCCCGCGGAATCGAAATGGCCGAGCAGGTTCTGAGGATCGAGATGCCGACATGGGTCGCCTGTCCCGACCGGATCTCCGGGCCCAGAGTCGAACGTCTCGTCCTCGATCAGCCGGTACGCCCGATCTTCTTTTAGCCTGGAGCATCGTGTCCACGCGCTGCCTGCGGCAGAAGATCACCAATCTTCCATGATCCGACCAGACTCGCCACAGAGCCCTCAGCAGGCTGGAAGCCTGGACTACTCGCGGCCGGAGGCCGGGCTCCAGTCATCCCGTCCGGTTCCCTGATGAAAACTTTCCCGCGGAGGGGTAGAATCCACCTCGCTAGGAAGGTCTTCAGTACCTGGAAAGGAACGGTCATGACAGAGTCCACTCACCGCCGGGCATACACCGGCCTGGTCCTCGTCGTCCTCGCCCTGTGCGCGGGCATCACCCTCACCCTGCTGGCCCAACACCCGGGCGATCTCGGCTTCGATGACACGCCTTATCTTCCCGGTGGGAAATGGCGCGTCCACGACTCCAAACGACCCCGTCCGACCGTCATCACACCCGGAACCTGCAGCACCCAGGACCAGCCCGGACGTCCCCCTTCGGATGCCATTGTGCTCTTCGACGGCAAGGACCTGTCGCAGTGGCAGAACCTGACCGCGGACGGCAAGCTCGAGCCCGCCGCATGGAAAGTGGCCGACGGCTACATGGAGGTGGTCGGAGGGACCGGCAGCCTGGTCACGAAACAGAAGTTCGGAGACTGCCAACTCCACATTGAATGGGCTTCCCCGGCCGAAGTCAAAGGAAACAGCCAGGGCCGGGGCAACAGCGGCGTGATTCTGATGGGTCACTACGAAATCCAGGTGCTCGATACCTATGACAATCTGACCTATGCCGACGGCGGCGCCTCTGCCATGTACGGACAGTTCCCTCCGCTGGTGAATGCCTGCCGCAAGCCCGGTCAGTGGCAAACCTACGACATCATTTTCGAAGCCCCGAAATTCGACGGAGACAAGGTGGTCAAGCCGGCCTACGTCACCGTGCTGCACAACGGCGTGGTGGTGCACAATCACCAGGCCTTCATCGGGGCCATGGTCTGGCGGCAGCTGGCCACCTACCATCCGCATCCGGCGGAAGAACCGCTCATGCTGCAGGATCACGGAAACCCGGTTCGCTACCGCAACATCTGGATCCGATCGATCGGGACGTACAACTAGGAGTTTCGGGTTTCGTCCTTGCGTGAGAACCCAGCCGCCGAGCCCTTCCGCATCCGCAGAACCCCGGCGAACCGGTTCTCACGCCAAGCCGCAAAGTACGCAACGCCGCAAGGAGATTCTTTGTGGCTGGCGGCTTGGCGTCCTTCTTTGCGCCGTTGCGTGGAACCAACCCGCCGTGCATTCGCCTGCCTGCCAGCGTCCGATCCGACAACGGCCCTTGCCATTCGGACAACCCGCCTTCGCCCTTCGCCCCTCGCACTTCGCACTTCGCCCTTCGCCCTTCGGCGTTGAGCCTTCGCCGTTCGGCCCGGAGAACGGGAGCGCGGGAGCGCGGGAGAACGGGATGCCGCTCCGTATTTCAGAACCCGAACGAAGTGAGGCGCCCCGCGCCGGGCCCGGAGAACGGGAGGACGGGTCTCGCAAGGGAGGGTGGGAACCGCGTCAGAGCGATTTGGGCAACACGCCCTCGGGATTCGGGATTCGGGATTCGGGATTCGGGATTCGGGATTCGGGATTCGGGATTCGGGATAGGATTGTGCGCGGCCCTCGCTGACCTCCGCAAGACGGCCATGCCCAGGCCGCCCTGGCACACTCTCCTGCCGGCATCTCGCCGCCGTGGTCCACCCACGATTCACGGCAGCCCACGGCGTGGCGACTCGCTGGCGCCCGCGTTCTGATGGACGCAGCCCGTCCCGATGGATGGGCCGCTACGGCGCCGGTGCGGGGCCGGCGGCGACTTCGGACAGGGGCCACTCGCGGACGACCACGGTCGAATCGGCCAACCCCCAGGGGTTGCTCATGAGGGTTGGGGGACGCTCCGGCACCTTCAACGTGGACGGCCACCCGTAGGTGAACTGGATCACCCGGAGAGAGGCCGCATCCAGTCCTTTCCCTTCCAGACGGACGCGCAGGCCTTCCGGCGGCGGGGCGCTGTGGACCCAGCGCCAGGTCCCCTGCGGCCCGGGCGTCACCGGAAGCGGCATGCCGTCGACATCCGCTGCTACGACCTGCTGCAGCCCCGAGAAGAACAGCATCAGCCGCGCGGCTCCCGGCGAGGGCAGAATTCGAAACTCGATCCGAGCTCCCTGCTCCGTCTCGAAGGCGGAGACTGGTTCGATCTCGGGAGAACCGACCTCCACCGGGTGGGGAGGAGACAGCACGAGACGCCCTCTTTGGCCCGGGACGATGCGATCCAGGGAAACCTGGGTCGGCACACCGATCACCTGCTCCTGCCAGGGACTCAGGCTTCGATCGGTGGTCGCCCAGGAGCCTCCGCCGTCGTCCGGACCCACCAGGTAGAAGAGCTCGGCCGGGCGCGGGTGGCGCGTGTCGAAGTTCGAAACCAGGGGCGCCGACAGGAACGCCAGTGCCAACATCCCCGAGATCGCGGTCAATCCCAGCAGGGAACGCCGCTCCGTTGCCGTGAAGAGGGGAATGACGAGGCCCAGCAGCAGGCCGATGGGAATCACGGCGATCCAGGGCAGCAGGCTGGCCAGGTTCACCTGGACGCGGTACGCCAGGTCCGCGAGCAGGATCCCCCCGGGTAGCCCGCCGCAGAGGAGAACCGGCCAGGCGGCACGGATCGAAGTTCCCGGTCGAAATCCGACGGCCCAGGTCTGTACCGGCAGCGCGAACAGCAGGGGCCAGCCCAGCAGAAAGGCACCTCCCGGCAGGAAGATCGTCAGGAGTCCGAAACCGAGTGCACAGACTCCCAGCGCCCCGATGGCTGGGCTCCAGGCTCGTTGGACGCCGCGCCGGAAGCCGGCAAAGAGCAGCAGGGCCAGAACCGCATTGAGAACCGGCAACTCCCAGCGCATCGTCCCCACCCCAACGAAGGCGATGCCCGGAACGATCGCGACCGCCAGTGCCTGCCACCCACGAATCCCCCGTCCGAGCCAGCCGTAGAGCAGCGCGAAGAGGGCGACTGCAAGACAGGCCTGGCCGATGAGCAGCCACCGTTCGGAGAGCAGCAGTTTCCAGTCCGCGAGCCCTTCAGGGGCGGCCCATCGCCGGATCAAGATGTGCAGGAAGGCCGATGTTTCGCCCGTCAGAACGAGGATTGCCAGAAAGGCGCCGGCCCCGAGGGCCACAGAGACGATCCCGGTCGTTCCGGCCCGCGCTCCACGCCTCAGCGCCCAGGCGAAGAGCAGGACGAAGACGCCGAGTGCCACCCAGTTCAACCAGGGAGACAAGATCAGAAGCCACGAGTCGATCGGGTTGAAGAAGACCGCATCCGGAGCCGCCAGATCCTCCAGATCCAGGTTCCCGAAACGTCGACTGAGGCCCAGGGCATACTCCCCCGTCTGCTGAAGGCTGGCCAGACTCAGGTGCGCCAGGGAGTCTCCGGCGGAGTGATAGTCGTACAGGCCCTCGGTGAAGGCCACATTCAGCCCGGCCGCACCGAAACGCTTCGCAATCGAAAGGTCCGTGTCGTTGGGCATGCGCCGGTAGATCTCGTAGGCCAGCGAATCCGCCATCGGGTGGGGCACGGATTCGACGAACTCACGAATGAGTCGTCCGTTTCCGGCGCTGGTCTCGAACATCAGGGCGGGGCCGCCGCTGCCCCGGGCTTCCAGGTTCACGACCAGGCGGACCTCGTCGCGCCAGGTGTGCTCCCGGAAGAAAGCCTGGGCCCCGAGCAGCCCGGCCTCCTCGCCATCGCTCAACAGGACGATCAGGTCGTTGCGAAGCGGCGGGCCGACCGAGAGCGCGCGCAGGGTTTCGAGGATGGCGGCCACGCCCGCTCCATCGTCGGCCGCCCCCGGAGAGCACGGTGCCGAGTCATAGTGGCTCATCAAAAGGACGGCGCCTCGGGAATCGGTGCCCCGAACCCGGGCGAGCAGATTCTCGACCCGGGCCATGACCACCGTTCCGCCCCGCCTGTGATAGTCCGAGACGACCTCGGCGCGCTGGATCGTGACCTCCTCGGCCAGCGACCGCAACCGCTCCTCCAGCACCTTTCGGACCCGCTCATGGTCCTGGCTGCCGATGGGATGAGGGCGCACCGCGATCGTCTTGAGGATCTCCGCAGCCCGAACGGCGGAGAAACGCGCGGGATCGCTGTCCGCGCCCGCGGGCCGCGGCGGGCGCCCCGGGAAATAGCTCAACAGGCCGCAAAGGAGCAGAAACAGCGGGATGCCAACAGCCGCCATCCCTGGACCTCTCGGAGATCTGATGGGTTCGTCCATTGTCTCACCGGGCAGGCTGGACGCCCGCTGTGGAGGGGGGCGAGGCGGACGCGGCCTCGAACTCGGGGCGCAGGATTCCGAAGAGCAGAAAGTCCTGCCGCTCGTCGTAGCGGACAACCGCCTGCCGGAGGGTTCCCTCCCGTCTGAATCCATTCTTCTCCAGCACTCGACAACTGGCTGCGTTGGCCGCAAAGGCGGAGGCGTAGACTCGATAGAGGCCGAGTTCCTGGAACGAGAACCGCAGAATCAGGGCCACGGCCTCCGTCATGAGCCCCCGGCCCCAGTGATCCCGTCCCAGCCAGAAGCCTACCTCGCCACAGGAATGCTCGACGGAGACATTGCTCAGGCTGATCACGCCGCAGGCCTCGTCGTCGGCCAGGATCGAGAAGACATAGCCACGCCCGCGGTTCCAGAGGTTCCAGGAACTGCGGATGAAGCGGGCGGCTCCCCCTTTCGGATAGGGATGGGGGATGCGGGTCGTCCAGCGGACCACGGCGGCATCGGAGACGCGCGGCTCCAGAGCGTCGGCGTCAACCAGTCGGGGGCGCCGCAGGATCACCCGCGTCCCCTTCAGTTGGGGACCGATGTATCGGTTCGCCACAGGCTTACTCCTTCACGTCGAATGTTGTCCCGGGCTCGACCTCGAGCAGGACCAGCTCCGGAGAGGCGAACAGCCGCATGGGCGGCCCCCACATTCCGACTCCCCGCGAGAGGTAGAGGCGACAGGCACCCGCAGCATATTCTCCTGCCCGGTACCCGCCGTTGGCCAGCCCCACCAGGAAAACCATGGGCAAGCTCTGACCGCCATGGGTGTGACCGGAGAGCATCAGTGTCTGGGGGCGGTCCTGGAGCAGGTGCGCCGCCGCCGGACGGTGGCTCATCAGGAGAGTGGGGCCGTCCAGTCTGGGTCGGAGCTCGGCGACGGCCGTCCGCGGATCGGTCAGGCTGGCATCGTCGATGGCGGCGACAGCCAGGCCGGGAACGAGGGATTCCGATTCCTGGCGCAGGAGACGGAACCGAAAGGTGCGACACAGCCGGGTGAAGTAGTCGACGCCGCTGTAGACGTCGTGGTTGCCGAAGGACACGTAGATGGGTTCGTCGGGGAAGAACTGTCGCAACTCCTGAGCCTGCGCCCAGGCCCGCTCGCTGCTGTCGTCGATCATGTCTCCCGGAAACAGGATGGCGTCGGGATCGAGCGCCCTCGCGGCCTGCAGGGTGCGCTGCCACTGGCCGGCCGACGAGATCGCGCCGAGATGGGAATCGGAGAGAACGGCGAAGCGCGCCGGCTCCACCTCCGGTACGGTCACGTGAACGGTGGTCACGGTCGGGGTCGATTGCCCGATGACCCAGCCGACGATCGCGAGGACGGCGGCAGAGCTCCAAAGGATCAGGGCCACGGCCCGGCGGGTCTCGACGGCCCAGGCACTCGGGCCAACGTGGGCCACGAGGGCCGCCACCGCCGTACCCAGATCGAAGAAGACCACCAGGGTCCACAGGATCGCGAAAAATCCGGTCAGCAGCGCCCCCGCGTAGATCACGGTGCGCGCCGACGAGGCCGTCGTATGGGAGTCGAGAAAGATGCGGGCCAGCACGTAACCGAAGCCGAGCAGATAAACACCGAGACCGATGAGCAGGCGCGTCGCGATGGGTCCCCCGAACAACTGCTGGGTCCGCCAGAAGACGTGTGTGAGGATGAGCGTCCAGATCGAGAAGACGATGATGAAGAACATGCGTCGCTCCGACGCCGATCCATCCAGGACGTCGGCGTGTCCGAGAGACTCTAACCGATGAAGCGCCGGAATGCCACCGGGGATCGAGATTTGAGATCTGAGACTTACGATTTGAGATCTGGAACTCGGAACTCGGAACGGCTCCTTGGTTTGGCGCTCTGGCTCTGGCACAATCTGACGCGGCGGTTCGCTCGGCCAGCCACCGGGCAGGAGGTCTAGAATGCATCGGTTTGTCGCGCTTGTTCTCGTCGTCATGGGTTCTCTGGGTCCGGCTGTCGCAGAGGAAGGGATGTGGCCACCGAGCCAACTCCCCGAAATCGGGGGACAGCTGCAGAAGGCCGGGCTCCAACTCGCCCCGGAAAGACTGGCGGACCTCTCCGGCTACCCCATCGACGCCGTCGTCAGCCTGGGAGGTTGTTCGGCCTCCTTCGTCTCCCCTCAGGGTCTGATCATCACGAATCATCACTGCGCCTATGGCGCAATCCAGTACAACTCCACGCCTCAGCGGAATTTGCTCGAGGAGGGGTTTCTGGCTCGATCGCGCGACCAGGAGCTACGCACGGCACCCGGCTCGCGCGTCTATGTCACGCAGGAGATCCGCGATGTCACGGAGGCGGTCCTGCGGGACCTCAGCCCCGACCTGAGCGGCCTGGAACGTTACCGGACGATCGAGCAACGGGAAAAGCAGCTCGTTTCGGACTGCGAGAAGGAACCTCACATGCGCTGCCGTGTGGCGGCCTTCTACGGAGGGTTGTCCTATTCCCTGGTTCGGCAGCTGGAGATCCGGGATGTCCGGCTGGTCTACGCTCCGCCCTCCGGAATCGGCAAATTCGGAGGTGACATCGACAACTGGATGTGGCCGCGCCACACGGGAGACTACTCCTTCTACCGTGCCTATGTGGCCCCCGACGGCACGCCGGTCGACTACTCGACGAGCAATGTCCCCTACCAGCCCAGACATTTCCTCAAGGTTGCCACGGACGGGCTGCAGCCCGGCGATTATGTGATGGTGGCGGGCTATCCGGGAAGGACCAGTCGCTACCGCCTGGCCACGGAGGTTCAAAGCACCTTCGAGTGGACGTATCCGGCCCGGACCAGGGCCTATCAACAGTGGCTGGACATCATCGAAGCGGACACGCGGGACCATCCGGCGGCGGCCCTCAAGTATGCCAGCCTGATCGCCGGTCTCAACAACACCATGAAGAACAACGAGGGCATGCTTGCAGGCTATGCCAAGAGCGACATGCTCGAGAAGAAAGAAGTCCTCGAGCGGCAGCTGCAGGAGTGGATCCAGGCCGATCCCGAACGAATGCGCCGCTTCGGCAGCGCCTACTCCGACCTGCTCGGGGAAATCAAGGCCGAAGAGTCCCGGAGAGCGCTTGATTTCTACTATGGCCTGGCAGGGCGTTCCTCCATGCTCAGCACCGCCCGTCGCCTGTACCGGCTGGCGAAGGAAAAGGAGAAGCCGGACGCGGAGCGCGACCCCGGATACCAGGAGAGGGATCTCGAGCAGATTCGCAACTCCCTCGACCGTCTCGACCGTCGCTATGACCCCGCGGTCGACCGCGACGTCTTCGCCCATTTCATCCTCGAGTACCACGAACAGGTCCCAGCCGAAGAAAGGGTTCGCGCCTTCGATCACTGGTTCGGCCTCGATACGGCCGCCGACGTTTCCGAGGCCGTCCGGACCCGCCTGGCCGAAATGTACGACAAGACGACGCTGGGGGACTCCGCCACTCGTCTCCGCCTCATGGACGCATCCGTGAAGGATCTGGAAGCCTCGGGGGATCCCTTCATCCGGCTCGCCGTTGCCCTCTACCCTTCCGACGAGGAAATGCGCAAGCAGGAGGAGACGCACGAAGGACAGCTGGAGAAGTTCCGCCCTCGCTACATGCAGGCGCTGCTCGAGTTTCTGCACCAGCAGGGCAAGACCGTCTACCCGGACGCCAACGGGACGCTCCGCGTGACCTATGGAACCATCAAGGGATACAGTCCCCGAGATGCGGTCGAGTACGAGCCCTTCACTTCCGTACGGGGCGTGCTCGAGAAGGACACCGGCAAGGCTCCTTTCGACACGCCGGCGGCCGCCCTCGAGGCCATGGGTCTGGTCAAGCCCGGTCGCTGGTTCATGAACTCCATCGACTCGGTGCCCGTGAACTTCCTCTCCACCTGCGACACGACGGGAGGCAACTCGGGATCGCCGACTCTCAACGGCCGGGGCGAACTGGTGGGACTCCTGTTCGACGGCAACTATGAGAGCATGATCGCGGACTGGGATTTCCTGCCCCGGATCACACGTTCGATTCATGTGGACATCCGCTATGTGCTCTGGATCATGGACAAGGTCGACCACGCGAACGAGCTCCTGACAGAACTGGGAGTCGAACCCTAGCGCTCAGCGGATTCCCTGGGGATCCCCCTGAGCGGATCCGCTCCAGGGCCGCCGAAGCGCCGCGAGGGACGGAAGGCAAGCCTTGTACCTGCAGAGCCTGTTGGGGATTCTGGTCATCCTTGCGATTGCCTGGCTATCGAGCGAGCACCGACGGAAGATCAACTGGCGGCTTGTCTCGACCGGACTGGCACTTCAGGCCCTGATCGCGCTGCTGCTTCTCAAGGTGCCCCTCTCCCAGCGAGTCTTCTTGATGCTGAACCGGGTGATCATGGCCCTGGACGCGTCGACCCAGGCGGGAACCAGCTTCGTCTTCGGCTATCTGGGAGGAGGCGAGCCGCCCTTCGAAGTGACGTCTCCGTCGTCGTTGATGATCCTGGCCTTCCGCGGACTCCCGGTGCTGCTGGTCATCAGCGCCCTTTCCTCGCTCCTGTTCTACTGGAAGGTGCTGCCGGCAGTGGTCAAAGGGTTTTCGGCCCTGCTCCAGAAGAGCCTGCGGATCGGCGGAGCGGAAGGGCTCGGCGTCGGCGGGAACATCTTCATGGGCATGGTCGAAGCGCCGCTGCTGATCCGCCCCTACGTCGCCAGCCTGACCCGCAGCGAGCTCTTCACCATCATGACCTGCGGAATGGCGACCATCGCCGGTACGGTCATGGTGCTGTATGCCCACATCCTTTCGGATGTCATTCCCAATTCCATGGGCAACATCCTGACCGCTTCGGTGATGAACGCTCCCGCCGCCATCGTCATTTCGAAGCTTCTGATTCCCGAAACAGCCCCTCTCACCCCGGCGGAAATCGTCGATCCGGAGCCGGCACACAATTCGATGGATGCCATCACCCGGGGGACCATCCGCGGAGTCCAGCTTCTCATCAACATCGTGGCCATGCTGCTCGTCCTGGTGGCACTCGTCTACCTGGTGAACCTGATCCTCGGGCTGCTGCCCTGGTCTGGAACCACTCCCCTCACGTTGCAGTGGATCCTCGGGACCGTTCTGGCTCCATTCACCTGGCTGCTCGGCATCCCCTGGAGCGAGGCGGTCACAGCCGGACGCCTCCTGGGCACCAAGACGATCCTCAACGAGCTGGTGGCGTATCTGGACATGAGCCGGCTGCCGGCAGGAGCCCTGGGAACGCGGAGCCTGGTGATCATGACCTATGCGCTGTGCGGATTTGCCAATCCCGGAAGCCTGGGGATCATGATCGGCGGCCTCGGCACGATGGCTCCCTCCAGACGGGGCGAAATCGTCGAACTCGGCCTCCGCTCGATCCTGGCCGGGACCCTCTCCACCTGCCTGACGGGCGCGCTGGTGGGGGTGATACTCTAGAATTGAGGTTTACGATTTGAGATTTACGATTTGGGGGGGATTGGGGAAGCCGGGCGAGGTTGAGGGACGGGGAAGAGACACGGACGGACACGGACTGAAATGGACGGACACGGACTGAAATGGACGAGAACAGTGTTCAGCCCTGACCGGCAGTTGTCATTCCTTCGCCTCGGGTGCCCGCCTTGGGTTGCTTTGAGCTCGAAACTCCGGTCTCCGGCATTCGGTCTCCGGTATTCCAGTTCCCAGCTTCCGCTTGTCGCCCCAAAAATCGTAAATCGAAAATCGTAAATCTCAAATCAGTTTGGGGAGATTCGTCATGAGGTGTCGTCAAACCTTTCTGGTCTGCAGCCTGTTGCTCACTTTCTCTGCCGCTGGCCCTGCTCTGGTCGTTCCCGCCCAGGCGCAGCCCGCTCTCGGCTTCACCCGGGAAACCGGTCCACAGGAGGCGACCCTGGAGCAGCGCTTCGACACAGCGATTCGAAAGGACGATCTGCGGCAGTGGATGGAGTTCATGAGTTCCCGCCCACATCACGTCGGTTCTCCCTTCGGCAAGGAGGTGGCGGAATTCGTGGCCGGGAAATTCAGGGAATGGGGATACGACACCTCGATCGAGACTTTCTACATCCTCTTTCCCACGCCCAAGGAGCGCATCCTGACGCTGCTCGAACCGGAGCGCTACGAGGCCAAGCTGGTCGAGCCGGTCCTGCCGGAGGACCGGACATCGGGGCAGCGGGACGAGCAGCTGCCGACGTTTCATTTCTATTCGAAGGACGGCGACGTCACCTCCGAGATCGTCTATGTCAACTACGGGATACCCAGCGACTACGAACAACTGGAACGCCTGGGCATCGACGTGACGGGGAAGATCGTGCTGGCCCGTTACGGAGCGTCCTGGCGTGGAATCAAGCCCAAGCTGGCCGCCGAGAAGGGGGCTATCGGCTGCATCGTCTATTCCGACCCGCGCGATGACGGCTACTTCGAGGGCGATGTCTACCCGGGGGGACCCTTCCGCATGGCCGAGGGCGTGCAGCGCGGTTCGGTGATGGACATGCCGCTCTATCCGGGCGATCCGCTGACGCCCTCCATACCGGCGACGCGCGATGCCCAGAGGCTGCCCAGAGACAAAGCCCCCACGCTGACGAAGATCCCGGTGTTGCCCATCTCCTACGAGGATGCACTTCCGATTCTTCGCAACCTCGCCGGTCCCGTGGCGCCCGCCGCGTGGAGGGGGGCTTTGCCGATCACCTACCACATCGGACCGGGACCGGCCAAGGTCCGCCTGAAGGTCGAGGCCGACTGGAAACTGGTCCCTGCCAACGACGTCATCGCCCGACTGCCCGGATCGCAGTATCCGGATCAATGGATCCTTCGCGGCAACCATCATGACGCCTGGGTCAACGGCGCCGGAGACCCGCTCTCCGGCCTGGTCTCCCTCATGGAGGAGGCCCGTAGCCTGTCCGTTCTCGTCCAGCAGGGTTGGCATCCGAAAAGGACGATCATCTTCACGGCCTGGGATGCGGAAGAGCCGGGGCTGATCGGTTCCACCGAATGGGTCGAGGCGCACGCCGACGAACTGGCCGAGAAGGCCGTCGCCTACGTCAACACCGATGGGAACGGCCGTGGCTTCCTGCAGGCCGGCGGCTCTCACGTCCTGGAGAAGCTCGTCAACCAGGTGGCCGCACAGGTCCAGGATCCCCAGAAGGGGGTCTCCGTCCTGGCCCGCCGGCAATCCCGCGATCTGGTCCTGGCCAGCCCGCAAAGGAGAAAGGAACTGTTGTCCTCGGACCAGATCCGCATCTCGGCCCTGGGATCGGGATCGGACTACACTCCCTTTCTGCAACATCTGGGCATCTCCTCGGTCAATGTCTCGTTTGGAGGAGAATCCGACGGCGGTTCCTATCACTCGATCTTCGACTCTTTCGACTATTTCACCCGCTTCGAGGACCCCGGATTCGACTACGGCAAGACTCTGTCTCAGACCACGGGCCGTTTGGTGCTGCGCCTGGCCGACGCCGATATCCTGCCCTGGGATTTCGCGGGCATGGCTCAGACGGTGCAGCGCTATCTCGAGGAGCTGGTCGGCCTGGCGGATTCGCTGCGCGTCGAGACCGATCTGGAAAACCGCCTGATTCAGGAAGGGGATTACCAGTCTTATTTCGATCCGACCAAACCGTACGTGGCACCGAAGGCGAAGGCGCCAGTCCCCTATCTGGACTTCGCTCCACTGCAGAATGCGGTGAGTCGCCTCCTGGATGCCTCGTCGGACTACCGGGATGCCTACCAGACATTCATCGAAAACCCTGTGGCACATGACGGCATTCCCCTGGATCGAATCAATCGGATTCTGTTCCGGACCGAGCGTGCCCTGACTCGCCCCGAGGGCTTGTCGGGTCGCCCCTGGTACCGCCATTTCATCTACGCACCCGGGTTCTATACCGGCTACGGTGTCAAGACCCTGCCCGGCGTTCGGGAGGCGATCGAGCAACGACAGTGGGACGAGGCCAACCGGCAGATCGAGGTCGTCGCGGAGGTCCTGAACGGATACTCGGAACAGATCGCCCAGGCCACTCAATTGCTCAGGCTGCCGTAGCCTTCGCTTGAAGATGATCCCGAGACGGGTTTCCGGGCACCTGGGCTGACGAGCGGCTTCGAGCGATCAGACTTCCGGGCAGGTTTCCTGGTAGGCCGACGATTCGATCTGCAGGGTGATGTGCCCAATGCCGAAGGTCGTCTCCAGATGCCGCTTCATCCTGGCGAGCAGTTCATCGCGATCGAACCCGGAGCAACACTCGACGTGGGCGGAAAGTGCGACCAGTCCGCTGGTAATGGTCCAGATGTGCAGATCGTGCACATCCTCGGCGCCCTCGACGGCACGCATCGAGTCATAGACCTCATCGACATCGATGTCGCCGGGGGAGCTTTCCATCAGGACCGCCACCGAGTCCTTGAGAACGTTCCAGGACGAATAGATGACCAGGATGCCGATCAGGATCGAGGCCACCGGATCGGTCCAGGTCCACCCCAGGAGCCAGATCAACAGACCGGCCACGATGGCCTGGATACTTCCGAGCGTGTCGGCCAGGGCGTGAAGCCAGACGCTCTTGAGATTCAGATTGGCTTCGCGGCCCCCGTGCAGGATCCGGAGTACGATGAGATTCACGACGAGACCCCCGGTCGCAATGCCCATCATCAGTTCGCCACGAACGGAAGGGACACTGACGAGCCGGTCGTAGGCCTCTGCGAAGATGAAGATCGAAATGGCCACCAGGGCCGCCCCGTTCACCAGGGCCGCCAGAATCTCGGACCGAAAATAGCCCCAGGTGTGGCGCGAGGAGGAGGGCTGCTCGGCCAGCCAAAACGCGAAGATGGCGAGTCCAAGCGAACCCGCATCCGACAGCATGTGTCCCGCATCGGCCATCAGGGCGAGCGATCCCGTCACCAGCCCCCCGGCGAACTCGGCGACCATGTAGGCACAGATCAACACGAGGGCCCAGACGAGGCGCCTCCGGTTCCGGCTGCGATGGTGGCTGTGGCCGTCGTGATCGTGTCCCACGATTGAATACCATCATAGCGGGATCGCGCCTGCCGGGGCGCGGTCTGACGGATTCGCTCCCCAATCGGAGGGCGATCCGCTAGACTCGACGGAGTCCCGAAATTCGGTGAAGGGGCGTTACGAACATGGTGGACCGGACTCTCTCCATCGATCAGGCGCGGCGTGTCTACAATCGCATCGGCAGGCACCAGGATACGCAGGGCATCTACGAGAACGCGGCCCTGGACCGCCTGGTTGCCACGGCCCGCTTCCGGGAGGCCAACCGTGTCGTCGAGTTTGGATGCGGCACGGGCGCCTTCGCCCTCCGCCTCCTCCGCGATGAGATGCCTCTGAAGGGCCGCTACAACGGATTCGATCTCAGCCCGACGATGGTGCACATCGCCCGCGAGCGCCTCGCTCCGTTCTCGGCCCGTGCGTCCGTGTCCCAGACGGATGGTTCGCCACACTTGCCCCTGGGCGAGGGGATGTGCGATCGCTTCGTCACCAACTACGTGCTCGACCTCCTGGCCGAGCCTTTGATCCGGGGCGTCCTCGGCGAAGCTCATCGCCTGCTCCGCTCGGGCGGCCTTCTCTGTGCGGTCAGCCTGACCCGAGGTTGCACGTTTTCGTCGAAGACCCTGATGGCCCTCTGGAATTCCGTCCGCCGTCTTGCGCCGGTCCTGGTCGGGGGCTGCAGGCCGATCCGACTCGAGGACTACTTGCCGAGCGAGGAATGGCAAATCCTCGTCGCCGACACCGTCATCGCCTGGGGCGTCCCGTCGGAAGTCCTGGTTGCCCGCCGCCTCCCTGCGACCGGCGACGACGCGGCGTAGACGGCAGACACCCCGTCTTTCGATTTGGATTTGAGATTTGAGATTTGAGATTTACGATTTTCGAGGCGCGAGGAACCAGGAACTAGGAACTAGGAACTAGGAACTAGGAACCAGGAACTCTCCCCTCCGCCGGCAGCTCCGGTTCGTCTGGTGCCGAGCGGTGTCGCAAGCCGTGCAGCCATTCCCGCAAGGACTGGTTGATCACGAAGAAGGCCGGGATGAGCAGTACGGCCAGACAGCTGGCGGCGATCATGCCCCCGAACACCGTGGTGCCGAGGGTCCGCCGGGCGATAGAACCGGCTCCGGTGGCCCAGACCAGAGGTGAAACCCCCAGGATGAAGGCCAGCGCAGTCATGATCACGGGGCGAAAGCGCAGCCGGGCAGCTTCGACGGCAGCGTCGAGAATCGACAGGCCGCGTCGTTCTCGAAGCACCTTGGCGAACTCCACGATCAGAATGGCGTTCCTTCCCGACAGGCCGACCAGCATCACCATCCCGACCTGCGCGTAGAGATCCATGCTGAGGTGGGTGACGGCAAGGGCCACAAGGGCTCCCAGCACCGCGACCGGGACCGAAAGCATGACGGCCGCGGGTACGGTCCAGCTTTCGTATTGAGCCACCAGGAACAGATAGGCGAACAACAGCGCCAGCGCGAAGAGGATCGGTCCCTTCGACCCGGCTTCCTGCTCCTGGTAGGACATCCCCGACCACTCGAACTGCATGCCGCGGGGCAGGACGCGGGCGGCGATTTCCTGCACGGCTGCCATGGCCTGACTCGAACTGTAACCCGGCCCCGGCTCGCCACTGATCGTGATGGCCCGGTACATGTTGAAGCGATTGAAGGAATCCGGCCCGACTCTGGATTCCAGCGTGACCAGGGTCTTGAGGGGGACCATGGCACCCCGGGAGCTCTTGACGAAGAGGCGGCCGATGTCTTCCTGCCGGCTGCGATAGGGAATGCCGGCCTGAATGATCACCCGGAAGACGCGGCCGAAGATGTTGAAGTCATTCACATAGAGCGACCCCAGGTTGGTTTGCAGCGTCCGGAAGATGTCGCCCACCGGTACGCCGAGCGCCTGGGCCTGGCGGCGATCGACGAGCAGCTGAAGCTGCGGCACATTGGCCTGGAAGGTGCTGAACATGTTCTGGATACGCGGATCCTGGTTGCAGGCCGTGATCAGGGCGCGCATGGCCTGGGCCTGGTCCTGGGGATCGCCTCCCGTGGTGTCTTCGAGCTGCAGCTCGAATCCGGCTGTGGTCCCCAGTCCACGGATCGGCGGCGTCTGGTAGGCGAACATCTGGGCGCCCTGGATCCTCCCGACCTTGCTCCGAATCTGAGAAAGAATGCTCTGGACCGAGAGGTCGGGGGTGGTGCGCTCGCTCCAGTCGTTCAGACCGACGATGACGCGGGCCACGTTGGCTCCCCCCGATCCGCCCATCGTGTTGATGTGGTGGATTCCCGGGACGGTCTCGATCGCCTCCTCCACCTCGCGGGTGACCTTGGCCGTGCGGGCCAGCGACGCGCCATCCGGCAACAGCACGTTCGAAAAGATGACACCCTGGTCTTCCGTAGGCAGGAAGCCTTTCGGCATGTCCCGGTACATCACGAAGGTGGCGCCGGCGATTATCAGGAAGACGAGGACCGAGACGATCAGGCGGTGGGACAGGAACCGCACACCCACCTTGTATCCCCCGGTGAGCGCCCGAAATCCGCTGTTGAACCAGCGCAGCAGAAAGAAGGGACGCGGCGGATTGCTGCGCAGCAGGTGGGCGCACAGGGCCGGACTGAGGGAGAGTGCCACGAAAGCGGAGATGGTGAAGGAAATGACGATCGTCACGGCGAACTGCCGGTAGAGCTCTCCCGTGATCCCGGGCGCAAAGGCGACCGGTACGAAGACGGCAGACAAGACCAGAGCCGACGCCACGATGGGCCCCGTGACCTCACTCATGGCCACCTCGGCGGCCTGTTTGGGCTTCAGTCCGCCCTCGATATGACGCTGGACGTTCTCGATGACGATGATGGCATCGTCGACGACCAGACCGATCGCCAGCACGAGCCCAAACAGCGTCAGCGAGTTGATGGAGAACCCGAACAGATGGAGGAAGGAAAACGTTCCGACCAGCGATACCGGAATCGCCGCCACCGGGATGAGAGTCGAGCGCCAGTCCTGCAGGAACACGAAGACGACCAGCACGACCAGTCCGAGAGCGACGAACAGAGTCTCCACGAGCTCCCAGAGTGATGCCCGGATGAAGAGAGTCTCATCGCGGACCACCTTGTACTCCACGTCGTCGGGAAACTGCTGCGCCAGCTTCTCGATCTCGGCGCTGACCGCATCACCGACCTCGACGGCATTCGCTTCGGGGAGTTGAAACACTCCGAAAACCACGCTGGGCTGTCCGTCCATTCGGCCAAAGGAGGTGTAGCTCTGGGCGCCCAGATCCACCTGGGCGACATCTCCAATCCGCACCAGTGAACCGTTCGGCCTGGCGCGGATGATGATGTTCTTGAACTCCGAGGGCTCCGTTAGCCTCCCCTTGGAGAGGATGGAATACTGGAACTGCTGATCCGGTGCGGAAGGGGCCGCTCCGATCTGGCCCGCGGCAGCCTGGATGTTCTGGTCGCGGATGGCCTGGATGACATCGTTCACGCCGAGGCCCAGCCCCGTCATGCGGTCGGGATCGAGCCAGATGCGCATGCCGTAGTCACGAGCCGTGAAAACGTTGACATCGCCGACGCCTTTCACCCGGGACAAAGCGTCTTTGAGGTAGATGCCGGCATAGTTGCCCAGGAACACGTCATCGTAGGTGCCGTGGGGGGAGTAGAGGTTGATCACCATCAGCATGGTGCTCGAGCTCTTGCGCACCGAGACGCCCCGCTGCACGACTTCGGTCGGGAGCTGGGAAGTCGCCAGGGCGACCCGGTTCTGGACGTTGACGGCTGCAATGTCCGGGTTGGTCCCGACCTCGAACGTGACCGACAGCTGGTAGGCCCCACTGTTGGAACTCGTGGAGGTCATGTAGATCATGTCCTCCACTCCGTTGACCTGCTGTTCGATCGGGGCCGCCACCGTGGCCTCGACGACCTCGGCGCTGGCACCCGGGTAGACCGCCGAAATCTGCACCTGGGGCGGCGTGATCTCCGGGTACATGGCGATGGGCAGTCGCGCGATGGAGATGGCGCCGGCCAGAACGATCACCAGCGAGATGACGATGGCGAACTTGGGACGGCTGATGAAGAAGCTACTGAGCACCCGAGGTACCCTCCCCGTCGTCCGGCGCGGGTGCCGCGCTGGGACTGACCTCCCCGCCCGCTCTCACTTTCTGCAACCCGTCCGAGATGACCAGTTCTCCCTCCTTGAGCCCCTGCGTCACGATCCACCGCGTTCCCGAGACCTCCCCCAACTGAATCCTGCGCGTCTCGGCCTTCTTCTCCGGGCCGACCACCATCACGAAAGCTCCCACCTGGTCCCGCTGCACGGCCGCCTGCGGAATGACGAGCCTCTCGGTGGTGTCCCGATGGCTTTGAATCACGGTCACGAACTGGCCGGGACGCAACAGCAGGCGGGGGTTGGGAAACGTCGCGCGCAGCATGATCGTGCCGGTTGCTTCGTCCACTCGGTTGTCCTGGAAGTCGATCCTCCCCGCGTGGGGGTAAACGGCGCCGTCGACCAGCCGGATGGTCGGAACGAGCTGCGGAAGGGACTGGCTCCCATTTCGCCCGGCGCCGATGCTCTCTTGCAGATTCAAGTAGTCGCGCTCGCTGATCGGGAAGGTCACCCACATGGGATCCAGACGAACGATCGTCGCCAGCACGCCGCTGTCCGGGCCGACCAGATTACCGACATGGATGGCCGTCCGCCCGATCCGCCCGCTGATGGGGGCCCGGATCTCCGTGTAGCTCAGGTTGATCTTGGCCTGCGTCAACTGGGCCCGGCGCTGGTTCAGAAGGGCTCGGCTCTCGAGAACCGCACCCTGGGCAGAATCCAGATTGGCCTTGGAAGCGCCACCCGTGTCCTTGACCGTGTTGAGACGCTCCAGATACTTCTGGCCGTTCTCCAACGCGGCTTCGGTCTGCGAAATAGCCGCGGCTGCGGCATCCACCGCCGCCTGATATGGTTCCGGCTCGATGAGATACAGCAGCTGCCCCTGCTGCACGTCGCTCCCCTCTTCGAAAGCGCGCTTTACCAGATACCCGGTCACACGCGCCCGGAGATCGACCGTGGAGATGGCTTCCGTCCGCCCGACGTACTCGTCACTGTCGGCGACGGCGATCTTCTCGACGGGCGTCACGGTGACGGAAGGGGGCGGCGGGGGCGGCGGCGGGGGAGCCGGATCCTGTTGGGCGCAGGCCGCTCCGACCAGCCCCACGACGACGATCAGCCAGCGGATCCCGCCGAGCCGCGGAATTCTCGAAAAAGCATCAGTTTGTTTGTCAGTCATGGAACCGACCCCGTTTGTGCTTGACCAGCTGGCGGAGTTGCCTGCGGCTGCACAGGTGTCCAGCCTCCCCCCAGTGCTTTGTAGAGACGGATGAGATCGGAAGTGACGGCCCCGTCACTCCGAGCGAGTTGATCCTGCAGCGAGAGGAGGGCCTGCTGAGAGCTCAGCACGGGCTGAAAATCCACCAGCCCGGCCGCGTAATTGGTCCGCACGAGATCCAGCGCACGGCCGGCCGCCTGGGCGGCGTCGGTCAGCGATTTGCGGCGGACCTGCTCGTCGGCGTACGCGACCAGCGCGTCCTCCACCTCCTGCAGTGCAGCGAGGATGGAAGCCTGGTAGTTGATCAGCGCCTGCTCTTGCCGGGCATTCTGAACCTCGATCTGCTGGCGGATGCGGTCGGCGTCGAAGATCGTGTAGAAAGCGCTCCCCAGAATGGATCCAACCAGATTTCCGAGGGAAAGCGGATTCCCTTTTGTAATCGCCTCGTAGCCGATCGAACCGGACAGCGCGAACTGAGGATACTTGGCGGCCGTCGCTACACCGACCAGTGCAGTCTGAGCGGCCAGGGCCCGCTCGGCACTGCGAACGTCGGGTCGGCGGCGCAGCATTTCGGCCGGAATGCCGACGCCGACTTCGACCGGACCGACCGGAATCGGCGCGCGCTCCTTCAGTTCGTCGGCGAGCGCACCCGGGTTCTCGCCGAGGAGGACCGCCAGGCGGTTCTTGGCTTGTTCCAGCTGGATTCGTAAGGACGGAATCACCGCCCGGGTCGAGGCCACGCTGTAGGTCGCCTGTTCGATGTCGACCCTGGTCGTCAGGCCGGCCTGAAATCGCTGATCGGCCAGCCGGTAGATGTCCTCCTGGACCTTCAAGTTGTTTTCGGCGATGTTGACCTGCTGCTGGAACTGGCGGACCTCCACGTAGTTCAGGGCGACTTCGGCAACGAGACTGACCAGAACATCGCGAAGGGACTCTTCGGTCACCTGAAGACTTGCGTCCGCCGCTTCGATCGATCGTTTCACCCGACCGAAAACGTCCACTTCCCAGCCGGCATCGAAACCGACGCTGAAAAGACCCGCGTCGGCGGCCTGGCCCATGCGATTCGAGCCACGCTGAAAACCCGTGACCCCCGACCCGGTCACTGTGGGGAACCGGTCGGCATCGGCGATGCCCCGGCGCGCGCGGGCTTCCCGGACCACGGCCATGGCTCTTCTCAGATCCAGATTGCCCTGAACCGCCCGGTCGAGGAGCGTGTCGAGGACCGGATCGTTCAGCGTCGTCCACCAGTGGGCGAGCGTTTCATCGGACATTTCCGCGGCCTTGAGACCGTCGGAGAGCTCCGCGTGCCAATTGGGAGGAGGCGGAATCTGAGGCTTCTCGTAGTCGGGTCCGGCCACCCGGCAGCCGGACCACAAGACCACTGTCATGAGGACGACCGCCAGAGGCGAAACCCCACCGAGACTGGAACGGGCTCTTCGTCTTTCCGTCATTCGGATTCGCTATCCGCCCTGCGCAGGGCTGCCGTCGCCCACTTCTCCGCCATCTCCCTCTATCTACGCGCACTGCCCCTGGCTGTTACAGCAGCCGCCCGGAACGCGACGCCGGTCGCACGGGTTGGTCCGTCCCGTCCCAGGCCGCACTGGAGCTTCTCCAATGCAGGCCCTCGGACGGGCCCGTGCGACCTTTCGACTTCGAAGACGTCCTGCACGACCTTCGGAAGGATACATATACAGCAACTCCGATCGGCCCGCCAAGGAGCACGCCTCACCTCGAGACTTCTTTCGCCCCCGGAGTTCCGGCTCCAGCAGGGCATTCAAGATCACCGGCAGTTCGACCGAACTATGACTTTGGGGATAGCCCGGCCGCGCCGGGGCCGCCCGCCGTGGCGGGGCCGCCGACCAGGCATCGGTGATTTCGTCGGCAGCCTTCTCGAGCAGGAGCCATGCCGAGGGATCAGGAGGCCGGTTCGAATCCCCATTTAATCGCAGCATCCATCGAACCCGCTGTTCGGGAGACTGATGTTCATGACCGCGACGACACTGCTGCAGTGGGGCTTCGGAACGCGCCGCGTCAGCGACCTGCTCGCGAGGATCCATCCGGAGACGAACGGACTCGAGATACACCACTCTCTGTCGTCGGAGCTTCTCCGAGACGTGGGGGGCGCCCAACCCTTCGACATGATCGTCCTGGACCGGCGCCGAACTCGCGGCGGCCTGCCTGAGCCGGCGCCCCAGCTTGCCGATCATCCTCCGCACGGGGTACAGTGATTTGATCACGGCCGAACAAGCCGAAAACCTCGGAATCGCGCGCTTCGTCATGAAGCCTTTTCGCATCCACGAAATGGCCTCGATCCTTCGCGACGTGCTCGATATCCAGGGCCGGGGAAGAACTGTGAGCCCAAACTGATGAACAGACCAACCGGGCCTCGCCTCATCGTGGAACTCCTGTGGCTGATTCTCGTCTGCGGGGCCGCCGGTCCAGGCGCGGCAAGGGCTCAACAGACTCCGCCCGAGGCTGGTCCATCCCCGAAACAGGAACTCCGCGCTGCGGAGATTGCCTTTGCCCGCACTGTCGCAGTGCGAGATCGCGCCGCCTTTCTGGCGTTGGTCGCAGAGGATGCCGTCTTCCTGTCACCGGCCCCGCTCGTGGGCCAGGCGGCCATTGAGAAGGCCTGGGCGCCGTTCTTCGTCGCCGACGGCCCCGTTTTGGAGTGGAAGCCGGAAATCGTGGAACTCCAACCGGGCGGCACGCTCGGGATCACTCATGGGCCTTACCAGCTCACGATTCGCGGAGAGGACGGGACTCCTCAGGTCCGCAAGGGGACGTTCACCTCGATCTGGAGACATGAAGAGGGCGGCGGCTGGCGAATCATCTTCGACAGCGGCTGTCCCTGCCAGCCCGGCGACTGAAGTGGATCGCTCGCGCAGGCACAGCACGCAACCCTCCCCGGCGGGATCGAAGTGCAGACCATGCACCTCGCAGAAGACACTCTGGTTCCCGCGGGCGGATGCCGCGCTGTCTCCTGGTTTCGCCACGATGGGATCCCCGCTGGTTATGACCGGTGCGCCCGTTTGCGGCCAGCCTACCCCCGGGAGACGATGGGTCAAGCGCGATCTTCGATCTGGAGGCGCCGGACCTCGAATCCCGCTTCTGCGCCCCCCCATCGGGAACAGGAACCCCGGCTGTCCCGTTCAACCGAGATATAATCTCTCCAACCATCACTTCTTGAAAAGACGAGGGGGAGTTCACAGTGAAGCGATCTGTCTGGTCGATCCTGATCTGGCTTATCTGCCTTTGTACCTCGGCATTTTCGGCGAGCGATCTCACCTTCACCCGGCTGTCGTTCGAATCCGGGACTATCACGGGGATCGCCGTCGTTAATCCGAATGGCCAGGAGGCAACGGTGACTCTGACTGCGATCGGAGCGGACGGCATTGCTCTGAGCGGCAATGGAATCCGTAATCCGGTCCAGATCAAGATCCCTGCCGGCCAACAATATGCTCAGGTGACCTCCACGATTTTCGGGGGCAACTTTCCCGCAGACACCACGGCCTGGATCCGGGCCACCAGCCCTTCCGACAACTTGACCGGCTTCTTTCTCTACCTGAACCCCACCGTGTCGTTTCTGGATGGAGCCGACCTTCCGGCACGCTCCAGCGACCTCCTGTTCCTCCAGTTGCGCTCCGACAGCCAGTACTCGACCGAAATCAACCTCGTCAATCCCTCGCCGGACACGAAGGCCGCGGTCCACCTCGCGCTGCACGTCGGAACGAATGTCCCGTCGTTCGCCGATGTGATCCTTCCCCCTTCGGGAGCGCTGCGCTTCGACTTCGCCTCGGTCTTCGGAGGCGACGCTCTCACGGGCGATGCCTACCTGTCCGTGGGCTCGACGACTCCCCTGGCAGGATTCGAGTTCGTGCGAGGCCCCGGAGACCTTCTCGGTTTGAATGCCATCCCCGTCGCGCCGGGTACGAAAACCATCTACTTTCCGCAGATGGCGGTGCTCGACCCTTTCCGCACCGAACTGGTTATCGTGAATACGGGAGACTCGGCGACGGTGCTGACTCTCAAGGCCCACCAGATCGACGGTGAGCTTTACGGCCCGTCAGACCTGGGCAACAACCCCGTCACCCGACCTCTGCAGGCTCACGGGATCGTGCGCCTCGACGTCGCTCAACTGTTTGGCTTTCGCGGCTCGTCCTACAAGGAGGGCTGGATGGAGGTGGAGTCGAGTTCGACGGAGATCGCCGCAACCGCCGGGTACCTGGTGCCTGGGAGCAACTCCTATGCCTCGGTGGCCGGTTCGGCCCAAGGCCGGACCCGTGCGCTCTTCTCGCACCTCGCGACGAGTTTCCCGTTCTTCACCGGAGTGGCGCTGCTCAACTCCGGCTCGCTGACTGCCAACGTGCGCATCGTCGCCGAAAAGCAGGACGGGACGTTTCTGGGAGCCTATACAACGAGCCTGCGACCGGGTCAGCGGTTGAGCAAGCTCGTTCATGAGCTGATCAAGGCATCGGCGAATCAGGCCGGAGGCCTGGTCTGGGTCAGCAGCGACGTTCCGATTCACGCGATCTCCCTGTTCGGCAGTTCTCAAACCTTCGCCTTGGCGAACATCCCCCCACAGCCTGTTCCGTCGTCCTTCGTTCCAGGCGGAACCGCGAACCAGCTGCGGATCTCACCCCGGCTTGCCGTCCTGCTCGCCAACGGACAACAGGCCTTCGCGGCCAGTGGCGTTGCCGGAGCCGTTCAATGGAAGGTGAACGGCGTCGCCGGAGGCAGCGCCGCGTTGGGTCGGATTCCGAACGGCCTGTACCAGGCGCCGTCGACGATCCCCAGCCCCATCCCGGTGACGATCACGGCCACCGTGGCGGATCAGACCGCCGGGGCGTCGGTGGACCTTCTGCGCAAGGAAACGGTCATCGGCGGCCTGGGTGTGGTCAGTTCCGTCGCCTATCTTGCTTCGCTGCAGCGTCTCTACACTGCCGAACTGAGCGGGCAGGGTGTCTCCAACTCCAGTGGGGTCGCCATTCAGGCGGGAGTCTCCTCGAGCATCCTCAACGTCACGGGAGGCGTGCGGACGCTGGTGCGAGATTTCGCGGGTGAAGAGATCACCAAGATGGTCCCGTTTACGACTTCAACGGGCCAGGAAGTCCTCCTGCTGGTCGGCAAGACGACAGGGCGCATCATCCGCCTCGACCCGACGAACGGGTCCGGGCCGGTGGATGTGGCGACGGGCCTTTCCTCCCCGACCGCCGCGGTCGTCGATCCGGTGAGCGGAGGGCTGCTGGTGGCGGAGGCGAACCAGGTCACCCTGATCCCGTCGAGCCAGCTCAATCAGGGGTTGGCCGGGGCCCAGATTCGCCCCGCGACTCTCTTGGACCCGACTTCTGCCCAGAAGCTCGCGGACCGAAGCGGCTCCGGAATCGCAGTCGATCCATGCGATGGCTCGATCTTCCTGAGCGACCCAACGAAGGGCGCCATTGTGAGAGTAGATCGGACCGATGGCTCCTCCGAGGTTGTGGTGGACGGGCTCGCCAACCCCGGACAACTGCTCGGTGCACGGCGGACTGGGGTGAGTTGTCCCGATTCCTTCCATCTCTTCGTGGCCGAACAGGCCGCGGACCAGGTCTCGCTCGTGATCCCCGCGTCGGGTGACGTGATCCCCTGGCTGGACGCCCCGGGCATTCGCGACATCGCCGCGGAGACGGATGCCCAGACGGGTGCGATCAGCGGATTCTACCTGGCCCAGGCGGCCACTTCGACAGGCTCGATCGTCCGCGTTTCCGAGCCGGGCGTGTACGACTCGGGCGCCCAGGTCGTCTCGACGGCACCCGTGCCGCCACAGCCGGGCACCTTCACCCACTATCTGGACTTCATTGCCGCCCTCGGGACGAATCCCGACATCCTCACGGAGAGCTTCGACGATATCGCCGCCGGCACCATCATCGATTCCGGAATGACGATCAACGGGATCACCTACGTCAGCTTTCCTCCGGGAACGAAAGGACTCGTCTCACCTCCATATCGCGACGATCAGGGCAATGTGGTCCTCAATCCCCAGGGCAAGCCTTACGGCAAGTACAACGCCATCGGCGACGATTTCCTGGCCCTGTCGAGACCCGAAGACGAAACCCTCGACTACTTCCTGTCGGGCGAATCGATGACCATTCGCTTCTCCCGGCCGGTGCGGGCTTTCGGGCTCTTCTTCAACGCCCAGACATCACCCGTCGAGACGGGTTATCTGTTCCTGCAGCAGGGGGAAACACTCGTGACGACGGGCAGCTCCCAGTACGACTTCCTCAACAGCCCCGGGGACTCCCGCTTCGGCCTCTTCTTTGCGGGCATCATCTCCGACACGCCCTTCACGCAGGTGACCATCGGCGACACGTCGCAGGGCGATCCCTCCCAGGATCTTCCGCCGCTGGGGATGATCGTCGATCACTTCATGCGCGTCGAGTGACCCGGGGGAGTTCAGCCGACGAGCGCCAGGACCTTCTTCAGGGCCGCCGCTGTCCGGCCGACGGCCTCATCGGCGGGAAGTCCCTTCAGGCTGTCGTCGAAAGGCTCGGCCCGGACGGGCCCGTCGAAACCGACCTTGGCCAAGGCGCCGAGAAAGGTCCCGATGTCGATGACCCCGGTGGCACCCGGAAGTCGTCGTTTGAGGTCCATCTGCTGCTCGACGGGCACACCGGCCGGCGCATCGTTGAGATCGACCGAAACGATCCGATCGTTGGTCAGGGAAAGCAAATCCGCCTCCGTTCCCCCCGAGGTATACCAGTGGTAGCTGTCGAGCAGAAACCCGACATTGGGGCGCCCGATGGCGTCGATCAGCTCCTGCATTTCCGCCTGGGAGTGGACGAAGGAGTACCTGAGGGCCGTCCAGGAGGTCTTCGGGCCGACGTACTCGAGACCCAACCGGATCCCCTCGTCGGCCAGAACGTCGGCCGCCTGGCCGAGCCGCGTCCGGTGAAGCTCGAGATTCTGGAGATAGGTCAGGCTCTCATGGTTGGGCATGATCCAGGTTCCCATGCGGGTGCAGCCGGCCTTTCGGACGGCTTTCGCGGCGTTCGGGAGCTTGGCCAGATCCTGCTTGAACCGATCCCCGTCCTGGCGAAACTCGACGGGCAGCCCGGCCGGCCCCAGGGCCAGACTCTTCTCGGACAGCTGCTCCCTGAGGCGCTCCATGTCGGCGTCGGTCATCGAAGCCAGCTGCCCCGTGGCCGCTGCCACCGACTCGAAACCGAATTTCGCGGCCAGTTCGAGCGCTTCGAACTGGTCCGCCCGGACCCCGATCGCCCCGCAATCCAGCGTCGTCTTCATCTTGCTTCCCCCCGCCCCGGCAGCCCCCAGCCTCCGACCAAAGGCCAGGCCCGCCGAGAGCCCGCCGGCCAGAGAGAGAAAAGAACGTCGATACATTCCGCTCATCCTGCACTCCTTCGCGAATTCCCACCGATCTTAACCCTACTCCCTCCGACTGGGAAGCCACCCAATTGGTGACACGCACGTAATTCGCTCGTAAGGTACCGCCAACACTGACTTTTGGAGCAGGTCTGGCACTTATTACATTCCCGATCCCGCGCGTGTCCCCAATTCGGAACCGAGAATGACTTTCGTCATCGCCGGACACAGGGAGAAAGAGTTCAACTGAGGGGGACACAAACCGAAAGGAGTCCGATAGACATGTCCATCACAGCAAATCAGACTATTCGAGAATTGGCGCGGACCATTCCCGGTTCGGCCCGAGTGTTCGAAGAGTATGGCATCGACTACTGCTGCGGGGGCGGCAGAAACCTGCAGGAGGTCTGCGCGGAGAGGCAACTGTCCCCCGAACGCGTCCTGCAGGCACTCTCCGCGGTGTCGGAGCAGAGCACGCCGGACGAAGTCGACTGGAACCGCCGGCCTCTGTTCGCGTTGATCGATCACATTCTCAAGACCCACCACGCGACGGTGCGTCGAGAAGTCCCCCGACTCCGGGCCCTGATCGGCAAGATGTGCGAAGCCCATGGGTCGAAGAGGCCTGAGTTCGTCGCAGTTCGAGAACTCGTCCAGGACCTCGGCAGCGAACTCGAGGGGCATATCGAGAAGGAAGAGGTCGTGCTCTTTCCCTATATCAGTTCCCTCGAGTCGGCCCTTGAAAGCGGCGCTCCCCTGCCCCATTCCTGCTTCGCCTCGGTAAGGAATCCGATTGCGATGATGGTCAAGGAGCACGACGATGCGGGTGGACTTCTAGAGCGGATCCAGGCCAGGCTCCTGAATCGCACGGGTTGCGCGACTTGCCTCGAATTCTTCCGGACTTTCGATGAATTCGAAGCCGATCTCCACCGGCACATCCACCTGGAAAACAACATCCTGTTCCCAAGGGCCGTCGAACTCGAGCAGAGGGTGGACGAGTAATCCGCCAGGTCGTGACCAGGCGGGTGGGAAGGTTCTGGGGTCAATTCCAGGACAGTTGTCCGACGCCCGGCAGGAGGCGGCCGCCCTGCGTTGCCTACCCGCTCAGGGCCGAAGCCAGTGCAGCGGCAAGGCCAATCAGGAGTCCGCTCCTCACGCCAAGGAGGGCCAGAAAGAGTCTGTCCCCTCTTCTTTCCGGGCGACCGAAGGCCTGGTGGGCGCTGTACATTCCGCCCAGAGTGAGGATCACCAGAACATCGGCAACGGTTGAGACCGTATCCCACGGGTCGGGAAGACGATCAAAGGAATCGACCAGGATCGGAAACCACAGCAGGGTAGCAGCCCCAAAAAGGAGGAGGGTGGCTCGACCAGGGAGGAGAGGTAATTTGACGGACATCTTCGTTGCTCCTGAGCTGAATTCGCACGGGTCTGTGCAGTCTGGCGCGCGCAGGCCAGCCGGATTCACGTTGCCTTCAACAAATCATCGTCCTCCACGTTGGTAGCCGGCAATCCCCAACTGCGAAACAACTCGAGCACCGCAACCATGGCCGGTCGCTCGGTGGCGTAGTGCGTGCCGCCGAACCCGGGCGAGCGAGAGGGATGCACCCGCCTTCCCACGTGGTGCGGGATCTTACGAACCTGCGAGGTTTGTCGACCTGATTGACGCGGACAGAGCAGAACGCCGGCTCCCCCCTTGCCTCCCGAACCACGAGGCCATCTTGTCGAGGCCGGCAACCTCCACCCCACCCGATCTTTGGGATTCCCGGCGGGCGGAGTAGAATCGTTACCGCCATGAGTATCAGGATCGCGAATCTCACCCGGATCGCCCTGGGCTCGTTGGCCTGCTTTCTGGCCGCCTGTATCATTCAGAGTCCCGAGGATCGCAACCCAACTCCGGAACCTCAGGTGCTCCGCCAGCACCCCCGGGACTCCCGCTACCTCGAGTATCAGGGCAAGCCGATCATCCTCATTACTTCGGCTGAGCATTACGGAGCGGTTCTGAATCTTGACTTTGACTACGACCGGTACCTCGAGACCCTGGCGGCGGACGGACTCAACTACACTCGGCTCTTCACCGGCAGCTATGTCGAGCGTGCTTCGAGCTTCGGAATCGAGAAGAACTCCCTGGCTCCGGCCCGCGGCCGTCTCATCGTGCCCTGGGCCCGCAGTGACCAACCTGGCTACATCAACGGCGGCAATCGCTTCGATCTCAACCGGTGGGACCCTCAATACTTCCAGCGGCTCAAAGATTTCGTCACCAAGGCCGCGGACCGAGGCATAATCGTCGAGGTCACCCTCTTCTCCTCGACCTATCAGAATGGCTATTGGGAGTACAGCCCGCTCCACCCGCACAACAACATCAATCTTCAGGGTCCCGTCGAGCGATTGAAGCTGCACACTCTCGATGACGGCCCGCTGCTCGCGATCCAGGAGAAGCTCGTGCGCAAGTTCGTGCGGGAACTGAACGGGTTCAACAACGTTTTCTTCGAGATCCAGAACGAACCCTACGCCGATCGTCCCGAGACGGCCGCTCCCATCAATCCCTACCTACCGGACTGGAAGAAGGAGTGGAGGAACCGGGTCGACCTGGCAGATCAGGCGTCCCTCGGCTGGCAGCGGAAGATCGCCTCATTCATCGTGGACGAGGAGTCGCGGCTTCCGGTCAAGCACCTGATCGCCCAGAACTTCTGCAACTTCGGGTATCCGATCGCCAACTTGGATGAGAACATCCGCATTCTGAATTTCCACTACGCCTTTCCCGAGGCGGTGGCCTTGAACTACGGATACGAGCGGGTCATGAGCTTCGACGAGTCGGGATTCTCGGGCTCGGATGACGCAGCGTACCGGCGCCAGGCCTGGAAGTTCATTCTGGCCGGGGGCGGGATCTTCAACAGCCTGGATTACTCTTTCTACCCGGGAGCGGAGGGTGGTTCCGGAGAAAACCGAGCGCCCGGGGGCGGAAGTCCTGCTCTGCGCAAACAACTGGGCATCCTCAAGCGATTCATCGAGGACTTCGACTACCTCTCGATGGGTCCGGATCCCCGTGCGGTTCGCCTTTCGCCCGCTTGCCGCTGGCAGGCCCTGGCCAATCGCTACCGCGAGTTCGCTATCTACGTGGAAGGGGAGTCGAGTTGTCCCGTGACGCTAAATCTGTATCCGGGTGATTGGCATGCCGAATGGCTCGACACCCGGACGGGTGAGGTCGTCAAGACTCAGGATGTCAACAGCAACGGGGTATCCACCCGACTCGAGACCCCTGCCTTCGAGGGTGACATTGCACTCCGGGTGCGGCGTCGGTAACACCGTTTCTGGTCGGAGCCTCACCGTTCGCTCGGGCAGAGACGTTCCAGTTCCTCGGCCACGTGCTGCAGCATCCCGGATTCCCCGCCACGATCAGCTGACAGCGCTGGCGCGACGGCGATCGAAAGAACAGTGGCGATCGTCAAAACAGTGATCGTCAAAACAGTGTCCCCTACTCTCCTACAGAAGAGTGTCCCCTTCGTAGGGGGCACTGTGTACCCTTCTCCCCCCTACTCCCCCTTCTCCGCGCCCCTCTAGACAGCATCTGCCATACCGCCCACCCTCCGACCCAGGAAGAGCACATCGGCGTAGCAGCCTGTTGAAGAGTGTCCCCGTCTTTGCCCCTGCTTTGCCTCCGCTATAACGGCTGTGTCTGGATCGTAGTTGCCTTGAGCGAGCCCGATGAGGAAGTTCTGACTGAGGATTTTTGCCCGCCCTTTTCTCTGCTCGATCGTGTCCTGCACGATGTCCCAGGGGACGCCCGTCCACAGCGGCCGCCTGGGCTTTGCGAAAGGCATCGAGGCGGTCCTTCTGCTCCTTTCCGGACCGCTCTGCGGCCATGATGGCCTGCGCCATGAAGCCGGAGGTCAGCCGTTCGGAAGGCTTGTCCTGGAGAGGCAGGAGTAGGACAGGAGTAGGGGACACTCTTTTGTCCGGACACTGGGTCACATCGCGCCCCTCTTGTGCGAAAGGCGGAAGAGGCCGGGGGAAAGCAACTCCGAGAGTCCGCAGCCGACGCTTTCCGCTCCCGCCCTGACGGCGCGGCGGGGGATCTACCGGGCCGGCCCCCAATCGATGGGGGCCCCTGTCCCCACAAGAGGCCCTTTGTGGGCGCGGGGCCCTACCGAGCCATGTGCCATCAAGCCCACTGCCAGGGGATCGCCCACCGCGTGACCCGACTCAGCACCAGATTGAAGGTCAACCCGAGAATTGCAGTCAAAACCACGCTGGCATAGAGGGCATCGATCCGAAACGTCTCCCAGGCCTGCCAGATCATCGAGCCCAAACCTTGTCGCGCGACCACCAGCTCAACCGCGATAGTCACCACAAGGGCGGAATTGAGCGCCAGCCGGACCCCGGCAAAGATCATGGGAAGACTTCCGGGAAGCACGACTTTCTGTAAGAGGCGGAGGGAACCGGCACCGTAGTTTCTCGCAACCTCACAGTAGAGGGGATCGATCTGCCTTACGCCCGACAACGCGTTAATCGCGATCGGGAAGAAGCTGGCCAGACCGATGATCACGAGATTCGGCGCCTCCCCGATCCCCATTACGATCATGATCAGCGGCAGCAGGGAGATCTTGGGGACGGCGTGAAGGGCGGCGACAAAGGGATCCAACAACTCCCGCAGGCGCCGAGACCAGCCCATGGACAGCCCGATCAGCAGTCCCACGACTCCGCCCAAGACGAAGCCGCACGTCACCCGCAGGAGGGTCGCCGCCAGGTGCGTGACCAGCTCTCCGCTCGAGAGCAGCGCGATCAACGTCTTGAGTATGACCCAGGGAGTCGGAAAGAAGATCGGGCTAAGCCAGCCGGCCCGACCCAAGGTCTCCCACGACCCGACACAGGCGAGAGCGATCAGGGCCTGGAGTCCTCGAACTGGAAATCGGGATTCGTGGGTCATGCATTCCCCCCGTACAGCCCTTTGCGCACTTCCTCTTCGAGCATCGCCCAGATGCCCCGCTTCAGTTCGGCCGCGCGGGCCCAATGCGGGCCGTTCGGATCGCGCGGTCGTGGCAGATCGACCGAGATCTCCTGTCGCACGGTTCCCGGGGCTCCTGACAGGACCAGGATGCGGTCACCCAAAAGTACGGCCTCATCAATATCATGAGTCACGAAAATCACCAGTTTCCGTTCGCCCGCCCAAAGTGCAAGAAGCTCCTGTTGGAGCAGGAACCGAGTCTGGGCGTCGAGAGCACCGAATGGTTCATCCAGGAAAAGAATCTGGGCACGCGCCACGAACGCTCGCGCCAATGCAACCCGCTGGCGCATCCCGACCGAAAGCTCGCAAGGATAACACCCGTCATACCGCTCCAATCCGACTCTTCGGATGAAGTCGTGCGCGGCCTCCGTGCGTTCTCGCCGGCCGACTCCCTGCATCTCCAGCCCAAATGCCACGTTTTCCCGGACGGTCATCCAGGGGAACAGACCATGCTCCTGAAATACCAGCGCATTCCTCGGCTCCCGGCCGTTCGGTGAGTGGATCACCACCCGCCCGGCCGTCGGCTCGAGGATACCGGACAGGATCTTGAGTAGGGTCGTTTTTCCACTCCCACTTGGCCCCACGACACACAGGAACTCGTCATCGGCGGTGACGAAATTGACCGATCGCAATGCCTCGGTTTCCCGACCCAAAGCACGGAACACTTTCGTAACATTTCGAGATTCCAGGCTTGCCATCGTCAGCGACTTCCCTGAATCGAATGTCGCAAGCTTCGTGAAGCGGCATCGACGTATCGGGGTTCCCAAAGCGCGTCCGTCGGGAGAACCCTCACCAACTCTCCGCGGGCTACCGCCCATTCCTGGTACTCCCGCAAACCATCGAGGATGATCCTCCCCTCGCGGTCGACCTCCGGCCAGCAGCATCGAGACAGCAGGGAAGGACTCACTCCGATTGCAGCAGCGACGACTGCGAGGTTTCGTGCGGTCTTGCCCTCGTTGTATTGCCTCACGCCTTTGAGGTATCCGACCATGAAGCGCGTCCCGGTCTCCGGCGCCTCCGTCAGGAAACTCGGTCCGTAAGCCAGGACCGAGTATTGCAGCCGCTCCACCGCCTCCCCGATCGAATGCCAGACCACTGCCGAACCGGAATCCTGAAACAGGGTCAGCCAGGGGTCGGTCGCGGAGATGGCGCAGACGGCTCGGTTCTCGAGGGCAGTCAACTGGGTGCTTCGCGGGAGACCGACCAGTTCCACATCCTCCAGATCGAGCCCGCCCTTGCGGAGCAACAGGTCATAGGCATAGCTGAGGATCGAGTTCTCTCTGAAGTCGACCTTTTGGCCCTTCAAGGCCGCGAGCGACGAAAGAGTGCCATCTCGCAGAGCGTCCGGGTGGACCATGAGAGCACTGACCGCGCAACTCGCGGGCGTCAGATGCCCCTTGTCCGCAACGATGCGAAGGTTCGCCCCTTTCTCGATTGCGTTCAGAAGCATCAGATTCACCGACCCGGCGACCACGTCGATCTGGCCGCGGGCCAGCGCGACGATCGACTCGCCGGCCCGTCGAAACGGAACGAATTCCACCTCCAATTGTTGCTCACGGAAATATCCCTCGTGCTCGGCAATCAGCAACGGCGCCATGGAGAGATAGGGAAGGCGTACCACACGGACGACGCGCTTCTCTTCCCCGCCCCGCGAGCAGGCCACGAGCACGCACAAGAGCACCAAGATCAAATTGCAGGTTCCTCGCATCCTCTGTCTACTCTCACGCTCTCCCAATGTCGACCCATTGTGTGACTGCGCCGTTCGAAGCGGCGGCCCGTCCTTCTCACACCCCTGGCAACTTCAAACCGAATCCGGATCCCGGCCTGCTTCGAGCCTGTCCCTGTCAGCGGATTTCGGAGACTCGGAAATGGAAGGACGAGATGCCTTTCGGAAGAAGCAGTACTTCCCCACGCCGGACTGAAGGGGTCTCTCGCGTCGGACTTCGAGGCTGCCTGCTTCTTTCCACATGGCACGGGCCAGCTCCGCCGCCGGACTGCCGGATCGCAGGGCTCGAAAAAGCGTCTCCAACACGCGGGCCTCACCCTCTGCCGGAAGTCGAACCTCCGGGCTGATCCAAAGCTGCAGCCGAGTAAAGCCCTCGGCATCCTCGTGTTCAACCAACTGGTAGTCGAAGAGAGTCCCTCCGAAATGCTGAGGCAGCAATGATTCGAGGATCTGCTGCATCTCGCTTCCGATCATCGACATGCCTTCGCCCGTGAGCTTACTGAAACTGTGAATGTCGGAGAGGTGAACATTCAGCCCGAGCTTGTCGAGGGGACAGCCACAGGAACGTCGTTCCACCACACCGTAGTCGTCGAGTCCGACATTCAGCAGGATCTTGGGACTGGAAGGCAGAAGGGTCGTGAAGTGGAAGACGTCCCTGGTCTCCCCGCCGGGTAGACTCCTCGGCACGGGTAACAAAGCAATTCCATCATCGAACAGATGGAGATCATTCCCCGAGTGGGGCCGGGCACAGCCAACTGCCAGATGTCCGAACTCGGTAAAGGCGTAAGTCGGGACCCAGCGAGCGCCACTGGCCTGGATGCGCTGGACTTTCGCGGGGGTCGGAGCTTCACCGCCTCCCATCAGAACCACGCCGTGCAGGTCGATCCCGTTTTCCTTCGCGGCGAGCGCGATTCGCAGCGCCAGGCTGACGTAAGTCCGGATCAGACAGGAACCCGAGTCCCGAACCGTCCGGTGGGCCCACTCGGCAACTAGCACTGCCTCTTCGAGCCGGATCTGCTCGGGCCCGGGCAGGGGCACTCCACTCAAGCGACCGGCGAGGAGGATGTACCAAGTGGCCGCCCTGTATCGGAGTGAGGGACGGAGGTCTTCGGCCGTCAGTGGCGAGAACCACCTCCGGGCCACGTTCCCGACACGTGCCGAGCGGAGCAGGTTGCTGACTCCGGTACAGGCGGGCAGGATGGGCCGCCACAAAGCGGTCGGCGCGGCCCGCAAACCGTGGGCCTCCAATCCCATCAGCGTGTAGCAGGCCGTTGAGGCCAAGTGATCGAGATCCAGCCAACTGCGACTTCGTGGTCCACTGGAGCCGGTCGTGGTTGTTTCATAGCAGTACTGCAAGTGGGGATTGTCGAAGTCTTCCGGGGCGATGTTCAGAGTGAGGGGGCCTCGCCGGATGGGCCGCCGGCCTTTGAACTCTTCGAAATCGACGTAGACTCCGGCTTTCAGGAGTCTTTGCAGCGTCTCATCCAGACCGACTTCCCCGAGAAGTTGAACAATGTCCCCTTTTTCGCAACCCGCTTCTCGCAACAGAGGGAGATACGGGCTCGCCGGCCAATCGAAGACTCCTCGTTCCAGGAGGTTGAGGAAGCTCTGCTCGCGGGTTTGACGCCGGGTGCGGATGGTCTCGACCGCCTCATCGAGGGTGATCGGATGGCGCAGGAATCGGATCATGCCGCCGGCGAATCGCCCGTACATGGCAGCTTCACGAAACAGCCGGGGTGTCTCGCGGGGTGAACTCCTGAATCGTCCCACCGGCCTCACCAGAGCAGCTTGATTCCGAACTGGACTTCCCGGGCATTTCCGGCAGTGCGCGTCAAGCGAGTGGCCGCCGGATTCGGCTCACCGGTCGGGTCCGTGAAAATGTAGCTTGAAGCCTCCGCACTCAGCGAAGTCCCCGGCAGATCGAAGTTCGGATGGTTGAGAACGTTGAAGAACTCGGCCCGAAGTTGAACATGCGGTTTTTCAGAGCCGCTTCCGAGTCGAAGAGAGCGCGAGAGGAGCAAATCCAGGTTTCGAAAGCCCGGACCAGTCACGGTGTTGCGCCCCACATCCCCAAAAAAGCCGGCCTGCGGCAGTGCGAATGCCCGGGGATCGTACCATTGGTCGACCGTTCCGACCAACGGGTTGCTCGAATAGCCTTGATTCAGGTTCGGGCGATCCGCCTGGGCTGAAGCGCCGCTGACGCCACTCCGCGAGTTGTTGAACGAAATCAGTGGAGTAAAGGGGTGGCCGGAAGACAGCGTGATCAACCCGCCCACCTGCCAATCCCGCATGAGGGCACCCCACCAAGCTCCCCTGCCATGACCGAGCGGAAAGTCCCACAAGAAACTGGCACTGAAGTTGTGTCGAACGTCGAAGACACCGAGTCCTTTGTCCAAAGCCAAATTGTCGGAATCCATGCGAATCATGGGGCCACCGGAGACCTCGAGGGTGGTGTTGCTGGGAGCCGCCTCGTCGATGGCCTTTCCCAGCGTATAGAACGCCGCCAGGCTGAATCCGCGTGCGTAGCGCCGCCGCCATGAGACCTGTAGCGAGTCATACCAGGATCGGGCGTCCATGGCCAGCAGGATCATGGAGGAGAAGGCCGGGTTCTTCCTCGGAGCATCGACGGAGAAGAATTTGCGGCCGTCTTCGAGGATCGTCGGCACACGGCTATTGAGCTCGCGCCGGGACTGAAGATGACTCCCTCGGGCTCCGACCCAGGCCAGGCTCAGGAGTGAACTCCAGGGGAGTTGGCGCTGGAAGCTCACGTGATATTGAAGGATGGAAGGCCACTGCTGCCCGCTGTATTCGATCAGAGTCGGGGACAGAGTCGTTCGGACGTCGCCTCCGGCCCGTTCGAGAACGTCGGGAAAACCGGGATCATTGATCACGATCGAATCGACAAAGGGGGGAGCGGCGAGGACGGGCCCGAAGAGGCCGCCGTTGTACGGACAATCGTGAAAGATCCCGATGCCCGCCCGAAGCGACGCGGTTCCTCGCCCCAGTACGTCCCAGGCCAGACCCAACCTCGGTCCCCAGTTTCGAAGTGACGGATTCCGCACGAAAAGCTTCTCGGAAACCTGGAAGTCGTCTGCACCGGTGGCCGACAGGGGGTTCGGAATCACCGACAGTTTCCCGTTGACATCGGAGACATTGGACCAGGGCTCATAACGAAGACCCAAATTGAGGGTCAGTGACGGCACCACGCTCAGTTTGTCCTGCAAATAGACTGCAAACTGTGAGAACCGCAGGCCTTGTCCAAACAAGGCGGGAGGGCTCACGCCCCGGTAGGATGCGGCGGTGCCTTCGAGAAAGGTCCGAAGGCTGGAGAAAGTCATCGCCCCGTTCGTGTTGATTTCCTGCACGTTGTTGATATGGAACCTGCGGAATTCCACGCCGAATTTAAGCGAGTGCCTTCCCTGAACAAATGTCGCAGCATCCGAAAGCTGATAGACGTTCTGCACCAGATCGGACACCGGCCGCGTCGTATTTCCCAAAGTACCCAGGCCACCCACGCGCAGCGATCCGAACGACGCGCCCGGAACGAGTGTGAAAGAGAGCCCGTTGGGATTCGGCGACAGAAGGTCGGCGCCTCGATCCGAACGACTGAATCCCAGGTTCAGGTCATTGAGCAACGTCGGACTCTGGTAGCGGGTATAACCGATCGATGCCAGATGCTCTTTGCCGCGGGGAGAACGGGGAAACCCGGGAAAGTCGGATGCGGCAAACGGGAGAACTGCCCAGCCGTCGTCGAGACCATACCTGGCGAAGAAGCGGTCGCGATCGGTGAAGCTGTGGTCAATCCTGAGCGCCCAGTAATCCTCTTCGATCTCACGCTGCGCTTTGCCCGACCAGAGGCCGGTCCCGTTGCCAAAATCCTGTCCGTTGGGGAGCGGGTACAGATCGAGAAAGGGCCGTACGTTCGGATTGACATCAATGGACTCGAAGCCGTTTCCGTCCGGGGAAGGGATGACTCCCTGTCGTGCATCCGCCGTAGGGGTAACCCCGCTCGAGGTCTCCGCCTTCCTCTCCCGGAGCCCCTCATAATTCAGGAAGAAGAACATTCGGTTCCTGACCAGTGGGCCCCCAAGACTGAGTCCATACTGGTTTCTTCGAAAGTCCGACTCACCGCCCGGGTCGAAGAAATCCCGAGCATCGAAGGCGTCGTTGCGATGGTACCAGTAAGCACTGCCCCGGAACCGGTTTGTCCCCGATTTGCTGACGACTTCAACGAGTCCCCCGCTCTTTGTGCCATGTTCTGCGCTGAAATTCGTCGTCACGATGCGGAATTCCTTGACGGACTCCAATCCCAGCGCACTGCCATCGGAGACTCCGCCGGGCGAACGAATCGTCGAGTAGACGTTCATGTCGACCCCGTCGAACGTGAAATTCGTTGCGGCAGGCCGCTGCCCACCAACCGAGATCCTTCCGGTCGGCATATTGGTGCTGGACTGATTGCCGACACGCCGGGCATGAATCACGCCTGAACTGAGTTCGGAAAGGGTGATCCAGTCCCGTCCGTTCAGGGGCATCTCCTGAATCTGTCTCTCGTCGATCAGACTGGAGAGCTCGGGCGTCGTCAGGTCGACCGCGCGACCTTCGCCGGTCACGGTGACCTCATCGGAGACAGAGCCAACGCGAAGGGTGAACTCGAACGCCAATTGCTGACCGACAGCAACGCTGATGGTCGGATAGGTTTCTTTCTGAAACCCCGTCATCGAAGCAGTCAGCGCGTATCGCCCCGGTGGCAGAGAGAAGATCGCGTAGCGTCCCTGATCATCCGTTCGGGCCCTCTGGGCGACGCCGGTATCGAGATTGAGCAGTTCGACGAGAACACCCGCCAACCGTCTCCCCGTTTCGTCCCGGGCAGAACCCGAGACGTCGGCTGCGCCCAGAGGCGTCACACCGAAAATCAGAGAAGAGATGAGGACCACGAAATATGCCCGGAGACTCGTGCCAAGGTTCTCAAGCGGCGCGCCCATCCGTCTCTCCTCCAGTTTGTGCAAGAGAATACAGTGGCCAACCCAAACGCGAAAGGCCCGCCAACCATTCCCACGCTGCAGACGGTGAGAGTGTCGAATCCGCAGGCGCCAGGATGAGCGGCAGGTTCCGGCATCCAAGACGAATTCTCGTCGCAGGACCCAGCCTGCGTCGGGATCCCTCAGAACGAAGCCACCCGGGAGCATCGCCGGGAACAGGGGACACTGTTCTGTTTCGGTGGGCCGGGAACAGGGGACACTGTTTTTTCTGGGGGCTGGAGTTGTGACCCGTTTTCGTGGACATAGGAAGAATTGGGAGAATTGGGGGGGAGAATTGGCGGAGAATTGGGGACATTGTTTCTTCTCCGCTCCTTCTTCCACCTTTCCACCTCCCTTTTGCCGTCTTTTCGAATGCGCTAGACTGACTTCGCAGTCAGAGATCTGCCGACCCTGGAATTCCTCAACCGCCAGAGTAAGTCGCAGATCTCCGGAAGGAGTTCAAAATGGCTACGCAACGAGCCACCGATCTGCACTCCGAAACCCAATCGTTCCTGGGATCCGAACCGCTGGGCTTGTTCATAGACGGCCGACAAAGGCCGGCCGCCAGCAACCTTACCTTCGAGACCGTCGATCCCGGATCCGGTGATGTCCTGGCTCGGGTTGCCCAGGGTGAAAGTACCGATGTCGACCGAGCCGTCGAGTCGGCTCGTCGGGCCTTTCGGGAATCCGGCTGGGCAACACTCGCGGCAGGAGAGCGCGGCATCCTTCTGCACCGGCTGGCCGACCTGGTCGACGATCACTCGCGCACCCTTGCCGAACTGGAATCCCTGGATGTAGGCAAACCGCTTGGCCAGGCACAGTGGGATGTCGGACACTTTTCGGCCACCATGCGTTTCTACGCCGATCTGGCGGTGGCGGCTCGTCGCCGCGAACCCCTGCCTGTCTCCAGACATGACGCCAGACTGGTTCGCCGACCCTACGGTGTCTGCGGGTTTGTACTTCCCTGGAATTTCCCCTTCCTTCTGGCAGGTTGGAACCTCTCTCCCGCCTTAGCGGCCGGAAACACGGTGGTCGTCAAACCCGCCGAGGACACTCCGTTGTCTACTCTCTATCTCACCAAGTTGGTTCAGGAGGCAGGAATCCCCGACGGCGTCGTCAACGTTGTCACCGGATTCGGGGCGACGGCCGGGGCCTCTCTGTCTCGACACGCGGGCTTGAGCCGAATGGGGTTCACGGGATCGCCCGAAGTCGGGCGGCTCGTGGCGGAAGCCTGTGGCCGCAATCTCGTTCCGGTCAAGCTTGAGTTGGGAGGCAAGGGGGCTGCGATCATTTTCGAAGACGCCCCGATCGAGGCGACAGCCAGCGCCCTGGTCCAGGCGGTGACATTGAACAGCGGTCAAGTCTGCTGTACCGCGACTCGGTGGGTGCTTCACGAGTCAGTCTATGACCGATTTGTCGAGTGCGCCATCGGACAGATGCAGGCGCTCAAGATCGGGTACTGGAGCGATTCAGAGACCCAGATGGGGCCATTGGTCAGCCCTAAACAGGTCAGACGCGTACTCGGCTATCTCGAAAAAGCCCGTGAGCAAGGAGCTGAAGCGGTCTTGACCGGCGGTCGCGCTCAAATTTCTGGCCTCGAAGGAGGCTGCTACGTCAAGCCCGCAATCCTCGCTGGTCCGCCGGAGAACGTTGCCGCTCGCGAGGAAATCTTCGGGCCGGTCCCCTATCTCATGAAGTTTCGCAGCGAGCCGGAGGCGATCGACCTCGTCAACCGTTCGGCTTATGGCCTGGCCAACAGTGTCTGGTCTCAGGATCTGGAACGGGCCGGGCGGGTTGCGGAGTCTCTGGTGGCAGGCAACGGCTGGATCAATGCTCATAACGTCTTCGTCCACGGGGTCCCTTACGCCGGTGTGAATCTGAGCGGGATGGGAGGAGGCGTCCTCGGTCAGGAAACACTGTTCGACTATCTGCGCCCACAGTCGATTGTCCGTCCGCTCTAGCTGACGGCCGTCGGACCTTTGGTCGCTCCGCGCTCAGATGGGGACGAAGTTGGAGCGTTGTTCGCGCAGGGCGTAGAGGTTTCCGACACCGAGAGGGACGGGGTTTTTGCGACGGGAGTAGAGGCCGTCGGTGCGACACTGGGCGAGGGCCTGTTCGACGGTGTCGCGGCTTCCCACGACGCGGCCCCGGCTGAAGGCAGGGATGGACTCGAGGTAGCAGCCGCGCGGGAAGCCCTCGCGCTCCATGCGCTCGGCCAGTTCCAGCGGGATCCGGCCGTCGGTTTTTTTCCTGGAACGGGTGCCCCTCCAGTACAGGCAGACCCAGTACCATCGCTCGGCTTCCTGGGCGCTGCATGCGGCACCGACGAGCTGCTGGAGCGGCATCAGCCAGGCGTCGTGGCCGTGGCGGCGCATCCAGACCGACGAGTGGCGCCAGTTTTCGGGCCGTTGGACCAGGTGGGCCCGGACGGCATTGAGGTCCACGTAGAAGACGGTCTCCTGCAGATTGTCGGACTCGGTGGAGCGGAAACGGTCGGCCCAGAAGCGCCCTTTGCGGTGATAGCGCCGGTTGAACCAGCGGGCGTACTCGGACTGGATGTTGCGCATCAGTTCGGAGACGTTGAACAGACGGCGGTTGAAGCGTTCCCAGTCGGCGTCGTCCCAGCGCAGATAGGGTCGGTAGCGGGGGTTGGGGTAGAAGCGCTCGGCGATGTGCCACAGTTGCGTGCGGGAGAGCTTGCGGAAGGCTTCGAACACGCACACGAGATGGTAGTGGTTGCCGAGGATCGACAGGGAAGCGACCTGACAGAAGAACAGGCCGCAGAAGTGACGGATGACGGCCTCGAGCTGATCGGCATTCTCCTTGACCTGGAAAGGATAGTAACGTTTACGGCCGGCGGCCTGGCCGCGGAGGTGCAGGCGACCTTCGGCATCGGTTCGGATCTGACGAGGCAAGCGTGGCATGGGACGTTCCTTTCTGAAGGCCTCTGACAACGGCCCTCAGATACCAATAACGTTCGAGTTTCGAAATCTACGAAACCCCATGACGCCAGTTGCCTCGAAATCCCGGCGGGCGCGTCCCGGCGAGGCTCCCCCGGGGACCCGATCCCGGCTGCAGAGTCTGGACAGCAGACCCTGCTCAGCAAGCTGATCCCACTCTGCCGGTGACCGAGCCCTGCAAAAGAACTGTGCGGTTTGGTCTGTGCCTCGTCTGGAGGAGTGCCAGGCGTGAGTGGGACATGCGTCCAGCTTGTTTCTGGCTCCTTGCCGTACTTCGGGGTACTGCTTCATCTCGCCCTCGAGCAAGCCGAGCGGAGGAGACGGCGTCAGTGCCGAGACAATTGGCCCGCAGATCCTGTCTTGGCAGGCCGGGAAGCCTAATCCACCCGGGGCAGCCGTCCTGCGTTGCAGATGCGGATGCCCCGAAAGCCATCGTGGGCAAGCAGATGCCGGTCGCTGCTGACGATGTAGTCAGCCGCGCCTGCCAGAGCGCATTCGAGGTACTTGTTGTCGGCCGGGTCCTCGACAACATGAAGGGCAGGACCTCCCGATACCCGAAGAGCATGCAAGTAGAAGCATTCGAGACGATCCCAGAAAGCCGCCGAAGGCCTGACCTTTTGCAGAATCGCCCGGTTTTCTTGCTCGATCTCGTCCGAGACCACGGCTTCCACGCGGCCGGCGATGCAGTCATCGAGAAGGCGCCCCGCCGCCCCCTCAGGGGAAAAGCGAGCAGCCACGAGTGCATTGGTATCGATCACAACGCGCATGCAATCATTCCCGTCCGGAAGCCGCAAGTCTATACGAAGGAACGACGCCAAGGCTCCACCGGTATCGCGTTTCGTGCCATGGGACCAGGAATGGAGGGCCCTCCGCCCGAATGAAAGAAACAGTGTCCCCCCCCCCTTCTCCGCTCGCCCGAATGAACAAAAGAGTGTCCCCTTCTCGCTCCACCCCGTCCGGGCGTTTGCACTTCGGACTTCGCCCCTCGGACTGGGGTGTGGCAGCGCCATCTGCACTGCGCGAACTCCGAGTCGGTCCTTGCATTGCGCGAGCGGGCACGGGAAGATGCTGGGGTCGATTTAGAGGGAGAAACAGAGTGCTGCAACGGCGAAAACAAATTCAACTGAGAGAAGTCTGGACCCTGCTCGCGGTCACCGCGCTGAACATTGCAGTCGTCGTGGCCGGTTCCGATCTCAAACTGACCTACGATCAACCGGCATCGAAATGGACCGAGGCTCTGCCGATCGGCAACGGGCGTCTGGGGGCCATGGTCTTCGGCGGCATCCAGAATGAGCGGTTTCAGCTCAACGAGGATACGCTCTGGGCCGGAGGCCCTTACGATCCGAACAATCCGGACGCCCTGGAGAATCTGCCCGAAGCGAGGCGGCTGATCTTTGCCGGCCGGTACCGCGAGGCACATGAACTCGTGGATCAGAAGATGTTGGCCCACCCGCGAGGCCAACTGCAGTACGAGACGGTCGGGGACCTGCTCCTGGCGTTTCCCGACCTGGGTGAAGCCGCGGCCTACCGCCGCGAACTGAACCTCGATACCGCTGTCACGAGCGTCACTTTCAAGGCCAACGGCGTCACCTATCGCAGGGAGGCGTTCTCCAGCCCCGTCGATCAGGTGATCGTGATCCGGTTGAGCGCCGACCGCCCGGACCGGATTAGCTTCACTGCCTCCATGACCACGCCGCAGAAGGCCACCGTCAGGGTCGAGAACGGCCATACCCTCGTCATGGCGGGCGTCAACGGCGATTCGTCCGGGATCAAAGGCGCCCTGACCTTTCAGGCTCGCGTTCGCATCGTGACCGACGGGGGGCAAGTCGCCGCGCAGGGCGACCGGATCTCGGTACGCGGTGCGGATTCGGCGATTCTGCTGATTGCAGCCGCCACCAGCTACAAACGCTACAATGACGTGACGGGAGATCCTCAGGCGAAGACACGAAACTGGATCTCCGCAGCTCAGGGCAAGAAGTTTGAGACGATGCTCAGCGCCCACGTCCAGGAGCATCAACGGCTCTTTCGTCGGGTGGAGCTCGATTTGGGCCGGACGGCCGCTGCCGATCTCCCGACGGACGAGCGCATCCGTAACTCGGCAACCAGCGACGACCCGCAGTTGGCGGCTCTCTACTTCCAGTATGGTCGCTATCTTCTGATCTCCAGCTCGCGGCCCGGCTCTCAACCCGCCAACCTTCAGGGCATCTGGAATGAGAGCATGACCCCGCCGTGGGGCAGCAAGTACACCGTCAACATCAATGCCGAGATGAACTACTGGCCCGCCGAGCCGACGAATCTGTCCGAATGCACCCAGCCTCTGTTCGGCCTGATCCAAGATGTTTCCGAGACCGGCAGTCGGACCGCCAAGGTGCACTGGGGAGCTGACGGCTGGGTCTGCCATCACAACACGGATCTGTGGCGGGCAACGGCGCCCATCGACGGAGCGGCCTATGGCATCTGGCCCACCGGCGGGGCCTGGCTCTGCAAGCACATCTGGGATCACTACGAGTACACTGCGGACCGGGCTTTCCTGCAGCAGATGTATCCGATCCTGAAGGGCGCCACCGAGTTCTTCCTCAGCAGCCTGGTCACGGAACCCACACACCACTGGCTCGTCACCTGTCCCTCGCTCTCGCCCGAAAACCCGCACAAGTACGGCGTGGCGGTCTGTGCGGGGCCCACAATGGACATGCAGATCATTCGCGATCTGTTCGCCCACTGCATTTCCGCCGCCGAGATCCTCGGAGTCGATACCCAGTTTCGCGCGGAGGTCGCAGCCGCTCGCTCCCGCCTGGCGCCGAATCAGATCGGAGAGGCGGGACAGTTGCAGGAGTGGCTGGAGGACTGGGACATGGAGGCACCCGATCTGCACCATCGACACGTCTCCCACCTGTACGGCCTCTACCCCAGCGATCAGATCAACCTCGAGGAAACGCCTAAGCTCGCTGCAGCCGCCCGCAAGTCGCTGGAGATTCGAGGCGATGAGGCAACCGGCTGGGGTATCGGCTGGCGGCTGAACCTGTGGGCCCGCCTGCACGACGGAGAGCACGCCTACAAGATCCTGCAGATGCTGCTGCGTCCCGAACGCACCTATCCGAACATGTTCGATGCCCATCCTCCGTTCCAGATCGACGGCAACTTCGGCGGCACCTCCGGGATCGGCGAGATGCTCCTGCAGAGTCGGGCCCAGGTCACGAACGGAAAGCTGACGAGCGAGATCGAGCTTCTGCCGGCTCTGCCCCGGGCCTGGCCTGCCGGTTCGGTGAAAGGGTTGCGGGCGAAGGGAGGATTCGAAGTGGACATCGCCTGGAAGGGCGGTAAACTCACGTCTGCGACCTTGCGTTCTCTGCTGGGAGCGCCGTGTCGAATCCGTTATGGAGATAAAGTGGAGAATGTGACGATCGCGCCCAACGAGACCTACGAAATGGATGGAAAGTGATGAAGACGAGACTGCTTATTCTGATGACGATGGTACTGACTCTGGCTCTGGCGCCCGAACTTGCTGCTCAGGTGGAGACGCAGGTCCCGCCGGTGGTTCCCGGCGCGAAACCCGTGACAGTGGAGCACATCAAGATTCACGGCACCGCGCTGGAAGGAAATCTCGAGGGGAACGCCGTGGACCGCGACGTCATCGTCTTCCTGCCGCCCAGTTATGCCAGTGAACCGACCCGTCATTATCCGGTCGTCTACGCCTTGCATGGTTATTCCATCGGAGCCGAACAGTGGACGCACGAGATCCATGTGCCCCAAACCCTCGAAGGCGCATTCGCCCAGGGTTCCCAGGAGATGATCGTCGTGTTGCCCGACTCGAAGACGGTGCACAACGGTTCGATGTATTCGAGCTCGGTGACCACCGGAGACTTCGAGAATTTCATCGTCCACGATGTCGTGGCCTACATCGACTCCCATTACCGCACGATCCCAAACCGCGAGAGCCGCGGCCTGGCGGGTCACTCCATGGGGGGGTACGGCACGACACGCCTCGGCATGAAGCATCCCGACGTGTTCGGCAGCCTCTACATCATGAGCCCCTGCTGTCTGTCGGCTCGGCAGGCCGGTCCTTCCAGGCCGGAGGACGAAAAGGCACTCGAAGCCGTCAAGACACCGGAAGACTCGGCCAAGCTGGGCTTCTTCCTGCGCGCTCAGCTTGCGACGGCGGCCGCGTGGTCGCCGGACCCGAAGAACCCGCCCCTTTACCTCGATCTGCCGACGAAAGACGGTGAGGTTCAGCCGGACATCCTGGCGAAATGGGCGGCCAACGCACCGCTGGCCTTCGTCGACCAGTACATCGGCAACCTGCGGCGCTATCGTGCGATCGCTCTGGACGTGGGAGACCAGGACCGCCTGATGTCCGACACGCAGAAGCTCCACGAGGTGCTCGACACCTACGACATCGCCAACAGCTTCGAGATTTATCCTGGCACTCACACCAGCGCAGTGGCGGACCGCTTTCAGAACCACGTGATCCCGTTCTTCAGCAAAAACCTGAAGGGAGATCGCTAGCGTCTGTCGAACGCATAGATGCTGATGCTGAACGGCGCAACCTCGAGGGTCGCAGGTACTTCAGCCAGCGACGCCTCGCTCACTTGAACGTCATGCCGGGTCAGACCCGACATGGCATCGAGGTCGGGGCCGGTCAGGCGCCAGTGGCGGCCACTGCCCTGTAGATCCACACCTTGGATCCGCATATTGAGCTTTTGCGAGGATGGACTCGGATTGACCACCGCAATCGTCAGGACATGCCCGTCGCTCGTCAACGCCGCGCTCACATCGAGGGGGTAAGTCGGACTGCCGGGGTTCACCCGCGGTTGATCACCACCGACCGGATACTGCGGCGGCGGTGGGGGCGAATTGCCGCCGACCTCAACGGGGACTGTTCCGAAATGGTCGCGGTAGAGCTGAAACAGGAGTCCGGTGGCATTCAAAGCGGCATCCGTGGCGTTGAACTCGATGGAGGAAGTCGCCATGGTGTGTCCGGCCATGGCGATCAGGCCGGTGTGGCGGAACATTTCGTGGAAAACCAGCGCATTCGCGAGCGTCTGCTTTAAATTGGCAGGGAGGCGGGTAAACGCCCACTCGTCGATCGCCATCGTCAGGTGCTTCGATTGCAGGGCAGGAAAGCGCCGCGCATATTCCGCGTAGGCCTCCACCTTTTCGCGCACCCGCTTGGCGGCGCGGTAGGCGGCCTCGGGCATTGGCTCCTCAATGGGGATTCTCTTGTTCTGTTCGAGGTCGAACCGCTGGTTATCGTAGCTGTAGAAGTGCTCGGACATGACATCGATGTTGTCCAGGCAGTGTTCGATCAGACCGCCGGTAAAGTCGCCTTCGGAACCGTAGTCCCCGATGACCTTGCCAATGAGTCGCATGGTAATCCCGTTGACCGTCATCTCATCCGGAGTGGCGCCCGTGCCGAGTAGAGTAATCGTGGGGTCCACCGCGCGCATCGCCTCGGCGAACATGTTGTGCTTGATCACGTACTGGCTCATCACCATGTGGCCGAACTGCCACGGACCATACATTTCGTTGCCGATGCCCCACCACTTCACGTTGTAGGGAGCCGGATGGCCATTTGCGGCCCGAAGTCTGCCCATCGGGCTGTCGGCCGGGCCGTTGACGTACTCGACGAGGTCTGCGGCCGAACGCGCATCACCAAAACCGGCATTGACGCTGATGAACGCGTCCACACCGAGAAGCTCACACATGGTCAGAAACTCGTCGGTTCCGACATCGTTCGGCTGCAGGGCGTTCCACACATAGTCCCACTTCGGCGGTCTTCGATCGATGTCGCCGACAGCGTCGCGCCAGTCGTGGGCGGAGAGGAAATTGCCGCCCGGAAAGCGGTACATTCCCGAATTCTGCCGCTTCAGCAGAGCGATGATGTCGGGCCGAAAACCGCTAATATTATCAGCCGGCATCAGCGAGACGGCGCCGACGTGGAACGAGCCGGTGCCGGTGCCGACGATCTCGATGCGTCCATCATCGGTATCGCCGTCGACGGTGAAGCGTAATGGGAACTTGGCATAGGAGCGCCGGAGGCCGGCAACGGGAATGGTCTGCCGGTCACCGGGACCCGCCCCCCAAATCAGGCTGACCGAGACGGCTGCTCCCGGTTCTCCCTGCAGTACCACCCGCGCCGAGTAATTCTTGGATCTGCGTAGCGCGAGACCGCTCTGCCGGATGCCGCGTCGCTCCTGTCCCGCCAGTCGAATCAGAGGGGTTTGTTTTCCGGTATAGGGGTCCTCTCGATCCATGACCACGGACGAGTCCGGCCCGATGGGCCGCCAGCGATTGGGTTGGCGGCGTCGAAATGCCGGACCTTGTGCCGAGTTCTCCGGGGTCGGCTCCGAATTGATTTCGTTGTAGAATTTCCGGTCGTCGATCATCTCTGCCCAGAGGCTTCGATTGACCAGGTCACCGATATGCTCGATGAATTGTCCGTAAAGGTAGGGAGAAATCGGGGGCTGAGTCCTGGCGGCGTCGATGTTGACGACAATGGGAGTTTCGGAGGTGCTGGCGGTTTGCCCGTTGACCCTTCCGAGAGCTGTGAGGACAAACAGGAGCAAGAAGAGCGGTCTTTTATACATGAGGTACCATATCTCTTTGGCGCCGGTCGGCGCGGCGGCACAGTAGCAGGCAGAAGGGACACATTGGACTGCCTCACCGAACCCACACCGACCGGCTCAATTTGACTGCCGTCTACTTGAAGAGCCTGGGAGCGAAGTCATTGAGACATCGGCGCCAGGTGAGCCACTCATGGGCCGTGCCCGGCGACTCGAAGTAGACGTTCTTGATTCCCGCCTTGGTCAGGGCGTCGCTGAATGCCTTGGTCCGGGGGCCTTCCTCGGAACCGATTCCAAGGAACAGGACCTTGACCTTTTTGTTGAAAGCATCGGCGTCCGCAAAGACACCATTGTTGGAGGTCTTGGGATCGAACGTGCCGTCACGGGGGCCCGTACTGCCGCTGAACCCACCGATATAGGCAAATTTATCGAGGTTGGAAAGGGTCGTCAGGAAGGTCTGCATTCCCCCCATGGAGAGTCCGGCCATCGCCCGATTCTCCCGTCCGGGCAGCGCCCGATACGTCTTCTCGATCATGGGAATCAGATCGGTCAGCATCATCTCGGTGAAGGTCGCACCGGTGAAGCCGCCCAAGCCGAACCGCCGTCTCCGGTTTCCCTGTTGCCCTTCCTCCGCCGGCATGGGAGGCCAGAGCCATCGAGCCGAGAAAATGGTCGCGTCCTCACCCGGCTTGGCGGCGTTCAGATTGTCCATGACGATGATCATGGGCTTCGCATTCTTGGCCGCAATCAGATTGTCGAGAATCAGGTCCGCATGTCCTTGAGTGTGCCAGCCCTGTTCATTCTCACCCCAGCCGTGCATCAGGTAGAGGACCGGGTAGCGGTTTTTCCCGCTGTCATAATCGGGCGGCGTGTACACATAGCAGCGGCGCCACTTCTGAGTCACGGTGGAGAAGTACCAGCGCTGGCTCACCTGACCGTGAGGTACGTTTTGTGGCTTGTAGTAGTCCACGTCGTCCGGTTCGGGAATCTCGATCCCGCTGTTGTCCCAGCCCGAGCCGAAGAAGGTCCGGGTCGAGGGGTCGGCAACGGTCGCGCCGTCGATCACGAGGCTGTAGTAGTGAAAGCCGACCACCTGAGGCGGGATGGTTACGCTCCACTCGCCGTCCGGGCCCTTCGTCATATCGTGGGTTCCCCCCAGCCTCACCTGCACCTTCTGCGCGTCCGGAGCCGCGACGCGGAAGGTCACGCTGTGATCCGGATTGACGCAAGGGTACGGGGATCCAGGGATGTTCAGGGAAGAAGGCTTGCACTGGTCGGTCGCCTGTCCGGAGCACAGCCCGCAACTGAGCAGTGCGAACACAAAGAGTTTGAAGAGTCTCATGAATCCTCCTGAGAGCTATGCCTGCAGTCAGGCATTGGATGAAATGAGGAAAGAATACCCACTTTAATGATTGCTGCATATTAGCACCGAGTGCCCCGACACGTCAGGTTTGGTACGGTGTGCGGTACTCGACCCCGGCTGAGACCTGCTCTTGATGGCAGGCGGGCGCCCTCGCGACGGGGATGGCTAACGGGTTAAGGGGCAGTTAGAAACCCCTCGGCCGCAGCAATTGAGCTGTGTTAGTATTCGCGCGGGGCGAAGAATGGGCGAATTCGAAGCGACGGGACTCAGCGAGTCGGACGCGCGTGCCGTAAGGGCGGAGCTCAGCCGTCTGCTCGAAAGTGCTGTGTTTCGCACCAGCAAGCGTTGCCGGGAGTTCCTCAAATACGTCGTCGAGCACACCATCCGCGGGCAAAGCGACAATCTCAAGGAGCGCTCGATCGGAGTGGAGCTCTTCCATCTTCCGCCGGATTTCGACACCGGGCAGCACACAGTGGTCCGTGTCACTGCCAACGCCCTGCGGAAGAAGCTCGCTCAGCACTACCTCGCCGAGGACGCCGCGTCTCAGCCCGTCAGGATTGAGCTGCCGCCCGGATCCTACAGCGCCGAGTTCAAGTGGAGAAGTCCGGCCGCGGGAGAGAGCCCCGCTCAGCCCCGAACGAGATGGCGTCTCGGCCTGATGTCCGCCTGCGCGGCGTCGCTGCTGATCATCGCCGGTTCCTTTTGGGTGTGGCGCGGGCGACCGGGCCAGCCCGAGGTTGCCCTCAAAGCCGACGCAGGTGCAGTCGCGCAGCCCGCTGCAGCCGCCAGGGCGGGCGACGAGGAAATCAGGATTGCCGTGGGATCCACGAGTCCCTACCTCGACCGCAACAGCAGGACCTGGGACTCGGATCGCTTTTTTGCCGGCGGCTCCGTGCTCGTCAGGCCGGACCAGAGGATCCTGCGCACTCTCGATCCGGACATCTACCGGCGTCACCGCCACGGCGACTTTCGCTACGACATCCCCCTGCAGCCGGGGACCTATGAATTGCGGCTGCATTTTGCCGAGACGGGGCTGGCCGATTTCATGAGTGCGGGATCCAGCGGGGAGGGGCAGCGAATCTTCCGCGTGATCGCCAACGGCAAGGTGATCCTGGACATGTTCGATATCGTGGCCGATGCAGCCGGCGCCGACATCGCCGATGAGCGGGTCTTCCGCGATATCTCGCCAGCCGCGGACGGCTTCCTTCATCTGAATTTCGCTTCGTTCAGAGGCACGGCCATCCTGAGCGGCATCGAGGTACTCCCGGTCCAGCCGGGGAAGGTCCGGGCCGTTCGCATTCGGGCCGGTTGGCCCACCTCTTGGCAGGATTCATCAGGGCAGCAGTGGCAGTCCGACACCTATTTCTCGGGGGGGAACGCACTGGTGCGCACAACGAGCCCGGCCCGGGAGAGCGACTCCCCCGACATCGGCCTCTATACCAGCGAGCGCTGGGGTCACTTTTCGTACGCCGTTCCCGTCGCCGCGGGCCGCTATCGGGTCACGCTGAGGTTCTGCGAGTCCCACTACGGGCCCCGGAACACGGGTGTGGGGGGACTTGGCAGCCGCATCTTCGACGTGTACTGCAACGGCGTGGCCCTGTTGCGGAATTTCGACATTGTCAGGGAGGCCGGTGGAGAGGGTCTCCCCCTGAACCAGACCTTTTCCGGGATTCATCCGACCGCCCAGGGCAAGATCGTCCTCACCTTCGTTCCCGTTACCGGGATGGCCTGTGTGAACGGCATCGAAGTCGTCGAAGACATGGAGTAGCCCGTGCCTTCGACATCGCCCTGGATCGGAGCACCGCTCGCGGTGGCTTTGCCGGGCACCGGGAACAGCGGGGCAGGCAAAACAGTGTCCCTTTCTCCCTGACCACCGTGCATAGCGAAGAGTCATTAAGGACGGCGAAAGGTCATGGAAAAAGAGTGTCCCCTACTCGCTCCGTGCATGGCGAAGGGTCATGAGAAAGAGTGTCCCCTACTCTTTCATCCTCAGTGATTGCGAAGCCTTTGCCAGAGTCGTCGGAAGGTGTGCTTCGCCGGCGCGAGGTAGACTCGGTCCAATCCTCGGAAAAACCGCTCCGCCAACGGAGCCCAAGGGTCATCGGTAATCAGATACGTCCAAGTCGAGGAAGGACCTTGGAGTCCCATTCCCTCGGGGTCGATTCCCCCTTCGACGATCTGGATCCTACGTAAGGTCTCCTCCACGCTTTGCTCGAACTCCAGCAGAGCTGCGTTGAAGGTCTGAATGGCAGATTGGTCAAACCCCGCAAGTGGATCCCGACTCAGGCTTGCGAGGTGGAGTCCCTCGCGAATATGGGCGATCTCGGAGAGGTACTCCGACCACGTCCGGTCCAGGTGAAAGAGCGAGATCCGGCGCTCCAATTCCTCCACGCCAGCCTCGCCCATCAGGTCAACCGCTTGAGCGCGCTTTCCGGGAGGCCATTTCTCAGCGGTAAGTTCTGCGGCGTCTTCTGTAAGGATACGGTCTCTCTTCGCCTGCAGCAGGCGACGTTGGGTCTCGACCATTTCGGAGTACTGAAACAGGATCTTCCGAATCTCCAGATTCTGTCCTTCGATGATTCGCTGGGCACGCTCGATTTCGCGGCTGGCCAGCACTTCGAACCCTTCTGACTGCGACAGCGCCTGGGCGACCGTTTCCTGGATGCCGTAGCGCGTCACAAGATCATCTTCGAGGGACACGTAGAACGTCGCCGAGCCGGGGTCTCCCTGCCTTCCTGCGCGCCCTTGCAGCTGACGGTCGATCCTGCGGCTTTCGTGCCGATTGGTTCCGATGACCAGCAGGCCGCCGAGAGCCTCCACCGCCTCGCGTTCTTCGACGGAATCCGGCCCCAGTCTGATGTCAACACCGCGCCCCGCCATGTTGGTAGAAATGGTCAGAGCATCGAGTGCGCCCGCCTTTGCGATTGTTTCCGCCTCCAGGAAATCGTTCCTGGCGTTCAACACCTGACAGTCCATGCCGGCTGCATTCAGTAGCCGGGCAAGCTCCTCGGACTCTTCGATGCTGGCCGTCCCAACGAGGACTGGGCGACCCGTCCGGCGCACGCGACTGATTTCCTCAACCACGGCCCGTCGCTTCGCATCGATGGTCCGAAAGACACGGTCGGGCGTATCCACGCGGATGCAGGGTCTGTTTGTGGGGATGATGACCGTCTTCAAGTTGTAGAATTCGTGGAATTCCTGGGCGGCGTCCTGGGCAGTGCCGGTCATGCCCGATACCGACGGGTAGAGACCGATGAAGTGCTGTAGTGTGATGGAGTTGAGGATGACCCCCTCGTCATTGATCGGCAATCCCTCCTTGGCCTCGATAGCTGACTGGAGACCGTCGGGCCAGCGGCGGTCCTCCACGACACGGCCGGTGAACTCGTCGATCAACTCGATTCGACCGTTCCGGACGATGTAATCAACGTCGCGTCTTAGCAGCGCCTCGGCATGGAGAGACTGGTTCAGCGCCGCCAGAAGACTGAGGTTTCGCGGGGAGCAGAGGTTACCGCATCCAAGAAGCTGCTCGGCTTCACTGAGTCCGTCCTCGGTCAGGGAAACCGTCCGAAGGTGGTCGTCGGTGTCGAAGTGCCGTCCCGCGTCGAGACTTCTGACGACTTCCGCCAACCGGGCCGGATCGACCGGAAGTTCGCCCCGGCCTCCGGCCATGACCAGAGGGACGCGGGCCTCGTCAACGAGCAGGGCATCCGCTTCGTCGACGATGCAGGCATGAAAAGGCCGGTGCACTCGGTCGCCCGGGTCGTAACACAGGCAGTCGCGCAGGTAGTCGAATCCGGCCTCTTTGGCAGTCACGTACGTAACATCGGCGCCATAGGCTTCGCGTCTCCCCTGTCGACTCATGCCTTGTTTCACGACGCCGACGGACAGGCCGAAGAACTCGTAGATGGGCCTCATCCAGTCGGCATCGCGCTGAGCAAGGTAATCATTGAAGGTCAGGACGTGGACACCACATCGCCTGAATGCGGCCAAACAGACTGGCGCGACCGCCGCCAGAGTCTTTCCCTCCCCCGTCTGCATCTCGATAATCCGGCCACGATGGAGCGCCAGGCCGGCCAGAATCTGCACATCGAACGGCCTCATGCCGAGCAGGCGATGAGAGACCTCGCGAACCAGCGCAAAGGTCTCGGCGAGCAGTTCGTTTGGCACCGTGGCTGGACAGACTCGCTCACCGACCTTTCGAGCCCGCTCGCCCAGTTGCCCCTCAGTCAGGCGTGAGAGCCCCTCGCCGAAACGGTTGATATTCGCCAGAGACTGTTCGCAGGCCTTCAGCTCGCGCTCGAGCAGTTTGCCCAGAAAGCTGTCCAGGATTGTACGGTGACTCCCGATGAACACGGTCCAACTCGATGCCGCCAGTCTACTCGGAATCTCCGCGATCTGCGTAGAGGGTGCCGTTCTCCGACAGAACTCGCGACAACTCCTCCCACGCGGACAGAGCGGCCGCGTGCTCGGGGTGGTCGTCCTCTCATGCGGCAGTCGGACGAGTTCAGGGCACCGGCTGAGGAAGGGTATCCGCAAGACAGACCGCTGGACACGACCGGGTGTGTCTCGGATGAGGGTGTGCTCGTCTGCCTCGGGCCGCTTCCGCAAAAACCACACCGGGCGCCGTGGATGCTCCGAGCCGGTGGCGCCCAGACGGCAGATCCAGGATCCGCCGAAACCATCCACAAGAGAGGTCTTTAGAGATCTGCAAAAGAGTGTCCCCTGCTCTCCCTGCTCCGAGCGGGTGGCCGGTCGACAGACGAGTGTCCCTTACTCCGGCGGCGCGCCTTTCTGCGGCAGCGCCGAGGTTCTGCCGCCCAGGCAAAAGAGTGTCCCCGACTCGCCCCGACTCGCCCAGGCAAGACAGTGTCCCCAACTCGCGCGCCAGCTCGCCCAACTCGCTTCCGACTCGTTTGGAGGGCCGGGGCCACAGGCTGGCGCAGTTGATCAGTCAGGCGAGATTATCCGCGACTAATGCCTGCTGATCACCAGTACAGAGAACGAGTACTTCTCCAGGGTGAGGTCGAGGGTTTGCCCCCGGATCGGGACTTCCTTCCTTTTCGGCCGAATCCTGTATTCGGGCTCTCCCGAAAACGGCAGCCGGTTCTTTGCTTCCAGGTCATCACTCTGCAGGGAGATCGCCGTGGCCGAATTCGCGTCGCTGTTCGCGAGTCTGATAGTGACCCGCCGCTCACCGTCGGTCGAATTCACGACATGGATATAGAGATGTCCATCATCGGCCGTCGCGCTTGCGTAGCATCCCGCAGGCAGGTCCCCTTCAATCCGGATCACCACGCTTCCGATGTGGGTGGAACACAGTTCCTGGACAAAGTAATTCGCCGTGCGCAGCACGTGATGCGGATTGAAGTTGATCAGGTTGTGGTTCCACTGCTCACCCTCGCTCAGAGAAAGCAGCGGCGCGTAGGCCGTCATCACGACCATATCCGAGTTTCGCTCCAGCCCGGTCAGGAACGCCGCCTCCGCCAGCGCCGTCCGGTAGCTGTTCGGGGTCGTCCCCAGAAAGAAGGGTCTGTTTGCCGCATACTCCCCCAGAAAGACCTTCGGCCCTCCCCTCGGATATGTGTCGTAGCGATTGGCATGAGCCAACAGCCAGTCGGGTTTGTTGTAGAAGTGCTCATCCATCCGCACATCCGGAAACTCCCGTCGTGCGGCTTGCCATGCCAATTGGTAGTCGTCGGAATCCAGCGTGGCGCCGGTGCTCAAGATGCACACGATCCCGGGATACTGCCGATCAATGGCCGCCTTGACCGCTTCGAAACTCTCGAGGTAGTCCGTCCCGAAATTCTCGTTTCCGATACCGATATATTTGAGGTTGAATGACTTCGGGTGCCCGGCCGCGGCGCGCAGAGCTGCCCATCGATTGGTCGCGGGATCCCCGTTGGCGTACTCGATGAGATCGACGGCGTTGTTCACGACGTCCTCCACAAATCCCGGCTCGTCCTTCTTGATCCGCTCCTTGCTCCGAAACTGGCAATTCAGCCCGGCCCAGACAACGGGCACGGGCTCCGCCTGCAAGTCCTCACACAACAGGAAATACTCGTAGAAGCCAATCTGGTTGGACTGACAGTAGCCACCGTCCTGGATCAGGGCCCCCCACAGATTGAAGTCCGGGATGCGGTCGATCAGCGGGCCCACCGTATTCTTCCACTGATAGTGGTTCCCCGGGATAGCCCCTTCTACGATGCAGCCGCCGGGAAAGCGGATGAAGGCGGGACGCAGTGCCCCGAGTGATTCGACCAGATCCCTTCTCAGGCGGCCCTGGCTCCACTTCGGGTCACCTTTTCCCCAGGAGTCCTGACTGGCGAAACGGACGGCATCGACGTCGAGCGTCCCGGTTCCGGCGAATTCCAGGACGAGCCTGCCCGTAGTGGTCCTCTTCCCGCGAAGGGTCGAATCTCTCCTGACCCACTCGTGTTCGAACTTCGTCAACTGCTGTTTGTCCGTGATGACGCGGCCGTCGTCGTCTGCGACGTACACCGTCACCGTGCCCTGGAAATCGGCAGCCCTGAAATACCCGTCGAAATCATAGACTGCATCTTCGAAGATGCCCATCGCGCCACGGTCCTTCCAGTCCCGTCCGCCGTTGTAGCCCAAGTTATTCAGCCGGCAGGCGCCCTGCACGGTGAGGCGCGCATAGTGACTGTTCGGAGAAAGCGGTCTGTCGTGCAGTGACTCCAGGCGGCCGTCGCCGGACAATTGCCAGTAACGGAGGCGGTCGTACACGGGCCTCAATCGACTCTTGAACAGAAAGGACTTGATGGACGTCCAGGTGCCGCCCTTCTGCAGGAAAACCCCGTCGAACGAGTAGTTGTTCACCATGTTGGCGTTCAACCCGCCATCGACGGCGAAATTGATGTCCTCCAAGAACAACCCGAACAGCATCTCGCTCACGGGATGAGCTACATCGTCGACATCGATCTGCAGGAAATTCGGCGTCACGTTGCCTTCCCTCCCACCCTCCGCACAGCTCTGCAGAGGGAGCAGAAGCGACAGAACACAGACGAATCTTCGCGGGTGCAACACGAATCTTGTGCTCATACTCAGTCTGGCAGCAAACCCATGCTTGTCGGCTATTTCAATCCCAAGTCGAGGCAACGACGCCTCTCCCCGGCCCGCCCCCTCCCGGCGAAGAAGAGAGTGTCCCCTACTTTGACCGGCCTACCGGTGCCGACGAAGAGAGTGTCCCCTACTTTGGACCGGCACTCGAAACCGAGGTGCCACGACCAGGCCGCATCGACTTCGGCCGGAGGCAGCCTGGGTCCGGGGCGCGGGACCGAGCACGAGGCACGTCCTACTCCCGAAGCCGGGCCGGCTGGACAAGCAGGAGGCATGTTCGACCCTCTCAGGGCAGCTTTTGGCCGCGGCTGCGGATGTTGAAGTAGTCGCAGCCCACCTCGAAGGGGGCCTCCTTCTGCCGTTGCGCCCCGCCGAAAAGTGCTGCCATCATGTCCACGTCCCGCGCTGCCGGGGATCCGTTGAACGCGATCAGCCCGACCTGGACGTTGGCGAGCACCACATCCGCCGTTCCGAGCGGTGTGAACTCATTGCCGTCCTTCGAGTAATAGGCCGTGTACCGGCTGCCCTTCTTCTCCAGTCGGAACACCACCGTCCGGTTGCAGTCCATGAGATCACCCGCCTCGAGGGTCGCCGCGGGATACTCGGCACCGTTCTGTTCCACGATCAGCTCGAAGCGATTCGCCGTTCCCATGAAGCCCCGGCTGGTGCGGTCGTACACCAGCTTCACGTAGTTGTCGTCGTCCTGGTAGGCCACCAACCCACCCTGCTGATCCAGGGCCGACGGCGCTCTGGAGAAGGCGAGTTTCGACTCGATGAACCAGTCGCTCACGGCGGGCTGCAGGAGGACGTTCTTCCCGTCGTTGGACCGGTTCTTCAGGTCGCCGTCCTGGGCAGTCAGAATCAGCGAACCGGGCGTCTTCTCCAGGCTGCGGCTGGCGGGATCCCCGCGCAGCCACTTCCACTGCGACCCGATCGAGCCCTCGTTGAATTGGTCGCTCTTCGCTTCGAAGCCGAAGTCGATGCCGTAGCGGGTCTGTTCGCCCGTCGCCGGGTCGGTGACGGTGATCAGAGCCGTCCCGGGCAGGCTCCCCGCCTGGGCCGTTTCGACTCTCTGCGAAGGGCCGGACGGGGAGGCTTCCACCCTTGGCGCCGCAGACGCTTCAGCGGCGAGCAGGAAGCTGACCCCATGGTTCTCGTCCTCGAGGGCCCCCAGATCCGTTCCGTTGACCGAGAGCCCCGCCAGGGACAGATTGGGCATGACTTTCACAGCATACCCGTCCGAAAGAGTCTTGCCTTCGACGGTGACCCGGGCCGTGATTGTAGCCACTCCCGGAGCGTGGGCGGTCACCCGGCCGGCTGGATCGACCGCGGCCACCGCCGGCCGGTTGCTCGAGAAGGTCACCTGCATCCGGGAAGGATCGGCGAATCGGTCATCCGACATCGCTGCCGTGACGCGGCTGGAGATGGTCGCTCCCGGGGCGAGGAGGATCTCGTCGGCTTCCGCCACGACCGTCTTGAGCTGGGGCGAGTAGCTGCCGCTCATCACGGCCTCGGCGGTGCCCCGGATGTCCTTCGAAGAGGACCCGATTTCGAAAACGTAGCGGCCCGGGTCGAAGGTGATCCTGCTCTTGGCAGGATCCCAGAACCAGAGATCCGAACAGTCGACACGGATCGACACGGTCTGCGACTTCCCGGCCGGAATGCTCACCCGCTCGAAGCCCTTCAATCTCCTGATGGGTCTCTGGAGCGATGCGGGACTGTCGGGAGTCCTCATGTAGAGCTGGACCACTTCGTCGCCGTCGACTTTCCCCGTGTTCCTGACGTCCACGCTCACCGTCACCTGGTCGTTCGGCGTGATCGCCATCTTGTCGATGCGGAGGTTGCCGTATTCGAACGTCGTATAGGAGAGTCCGTAGCCGAAGGGGTAGGAGACGTCACCGTCGAAATACCACAAGGTCCGTCCGTTCTTGCCGGGGCCGCCCCGCAATTCGTAGTCCGCGAACTCGGGCAACTGATCGACCGACCGGTACCAGGTGAAGTTCAGCTTGCCTCCCGGGTTGACGTCGCCGAAGAGGATGCGGGCCATGGCGGCACCCTGGGCCTGCCCGTTGAATCCGCACCAGACGATGCCGGGCACCCCGGCCAGATCCTTGAACCCTTCCACCTCGACCATTCCCAGGGTCTGCATGACGACGATCGTCCGCGGATTGACCTTGGCCACGGCCTGGATGAGCTGCACCTGGTTGCCCGGCAGATCCAGGGTCTTTCGGTCGGCTTCCTCGCTGGCCGTCTGCTCGTCGGTTCCCACGAAAATAACGGCGGCATCCGCGGAGGCCGCCATGGAAAGGACTTCCTGAGAGACCGGCTTCTCCTCTGGGGCGTGGAAGATGAGATAGACGGTCTGTTTCCCGGCGATTCCGATCGAGTCGGCCTCGGCGGTGTTGATCCCAGGCATGAACTGGTTTCCGGTCGGCTTGAGCTCGACGGCGGCCAACCGGTCGCCCTCCCGGGAGCCCACCCGGACGTCGACGCTGCCGCCATCACCGGGGACGGCCGCGCTCAGGTTGACCTTTGCGACATCGCTGACGTCGATGCCCGGGTAGGAACTCCAGGCCCCGTCCCCCACATTGCGGAGGAAACTGGCCGCACCCAAATCGAACTTCCCGACACCCTCTGACGCGGAGGCGAATTCGCCGGCCTGATAGCGTTCAGTGGAACCGTCCTTCTTGACAATCTCGAACCAGGCCACGCCGAAGAGATTCCCCTTACTCGCCGCGGTCGCTCCCTTCGCGTGAAGGACCTCAGCCTTGGCGGCGTGATCGGCCAGGTAGCTTTGTATTCCCTCGAGCGGTGTAATCCCCTGGGCGTCCGAGATCCGTCCGGAGTAGGGTCCCAGCTCGACGACGTCTGATTTGGGTCCCAGGACGACAATCTTGCGGAGTGCCTTCACGTCGAGCGGCAGGGCCTTCCGCTTGCTGCCCTGGACCGTGTCGTTCTTCAGAAGGACGGGAGTTCTTTCGGCCACCTGCAGTGCCAGCGCGGCATTTTCGGCCGATGCCACGACATCGCGGGCGATTCTGGAATATGGGACCCGGTCGGGCGGGTCGAATTCGCCGACGCGCATGCGGGTGGTAAAGACGTGCAGGAGGGCCCGGTCAATCGCCGACGCGCTGACGAGCCCCCTCCGGACCGCCTCGATCGCCGTCCGCTGGTAGGCATTGCCGCAATCGGTGTCCACCCCGGCCCGGAGCGCCAGCGCTGTGGCCTCCGGAGTGGTCGCCCTGTACTTGTGGCCGCTTCGGATATCGCTGACGGCGCCGCAGTCGCCGGTGACGTAGCCCTGCAGTCCGTAGGTCTTGCGCACCACCTGATCGACGAGGAACCGGCTGCCCGTGACCGGCGTGCCGTTGACCCGGTTGTAGCAGGTCATGATGCTCGGCAGCCCTTCCGTCTCGATCAGGAACCGGTAGGGCGTGATGTAGAACTCCCGCAGGTCCCGGGCATCCACGTTCGAACTGCCCGTATGGCGGTTGAATTCGCTGTTGTTTGCCAGAAAGTGCTTGGCCGTGGGAACCGCTTTGAGGTAGGTCTCATCGTCCCCCATCAGGCCCCGGATGAAACCGGCCGCGATTCGCGAGATCAGGAAGGGATCCTCTCCGTAGGATTCACCGTTCCGGCCCCACCGGGGGTCCCTCATCGGCTCGACGACCGGGGACCAATAGGTCAGATTCTGAATCACCCCGGAGTTGATGCCCCGCGCCTCGGTAGAGATGGCCGTCGCCTCGCGTTCGACCAACGCGGGATCCCAGGAGGCTCCGACGGCGACGCTGTTCGGGAACGACGTGGCACCGCTGCCCGACGGATCGAAGAAGGTCACGACCCCGTGCAGGGCTTCTCCCCAGACGTTGTAGGCATTGACCCCAAGCCGCGGAACGGCCGGCATGGTGTTGCCGAGCTGGCTCTGCTTTTCCTCCAGGGTCATCCGTGAGACGAGGTCGGCAGCCCGTTCCTCGAACGAGTAGGAAGTGTCGAGGTAGATGGGCTTGGAGGAATCGGCCGCCGCGCTTCCCCCACCCTGCGGGCCGGAGGCTGACGTCATCCCGGCGATTCCAATGAGAACGAAAAGACCGCAGACAAGGACTCGTTGCTTCGACATCTCCGCCCTCCTGTTCAACGACCCGACGAGGCTCGGCCTGCCGTGCCGAACACGTCGAAGAGATGACTGCACCAGTCGCGGTAGGCGACCCGGATTCCGTCCTCGATATCGAACATCGTGGACTCCGGCCTCGCGGCCGCCGCCCGCATATTATCGGCCGCGCTGTTCATGATGCTCGTGGCGAAGTTGATCTTGCTGATGCCCTTGTGGACGGCGGCGCGAAACTGATCGTCGGAGACTCCCGTTCCACCATGCATCACCAGGGGCACTTCCACCCGTCGCCGAATCTCCGCAACGAGCTCCAGGTCAAGAGAGGGCGTGCCCTTGTAGAGCCCGTGAGCATTTCCGAACGCGATAGCAAGAAAGTCGACGCCCGTCTCCGCGACGAATCGTTCCACGTCCTCCGGCGCAGTGAAGCCGAGTCGTTGGCTTCCGAAGCTGTCGTACTGGTCCCCCATGCCGACGTGCCCGAGTTCGGCCTCCACCGCCACCCCTGCGGCGTGGGCCGCCTCCACGACCCGACGCGTGTTGGCGATGTTCTCGGCGAGGGGGAGGCTCGATCCGTCGTACATCACATCGGTGAACCCATGTGAGATCACCTCGATGCACTGCTCGACCGAGGCACCATGATCCAGCATCAGGGAGAGCGGAACGTCGCTCTCCTCGGCCCGACAGCGGATGTAGGAAGCAAAGGCACGGCCGTTCGGGAGTGCGGCGTAGGGGGAATAGACCGCGATGATTGCGGGCGCACTCTTCTCGGCTGCGGCCTCCAGCAGGCCCTCGACTCCCTGCGTCCCGAAGACGTCGAAGAGCGGAATGGCAAACCGCTCCCGACGTGCGCGAGCCAACTCTTCCTTGATGGAAACCAAAGCCATGATCTGCCTGCTCCTTCTATGAGTCGAACAACATCTTCAGCCCGCGGTGCCGGTCAGTTGAACCTTGGCGGACAGCGGCAGCGTTGCCGATGACGGCCCCGCTTTCACCTCGTACTCACCGGGAACGATCTCCCAACGGTCGGACGAAGCGTTGAAAATCGAGAGATAAAGAGGGTCGACGGTGAAGGAGATGATCTTGCTCTGGCCGGGGGCCAGTGCGACTTTCTCCCAGCCGATCAGGCGTTTGGGGGGCTCACCGGCCGCCGCGGGAAGGCTCAGGTAAACCTGGGCAATCTCCTTCCCGGCTCGCTTCCCCGTATTCCGTACCGTGAAACTGACCTGAAGCGTCGATCCTCCGGTGACCTGGAGGTCCGAGTAGGCATACGAAGTGTAGGAAAGGCCGAAGCCGAAGGGGAACAGGGGTGCTATCTTCTCCGCGTCGAACCACTTGTAGCCGACCTTCAGCCCCTCGTCATAGGGCACGGGAAAGGGAGGCGGAGGATTCATGATGGCATCCAGCGGTGAGGGAATCCCTCCGGGCGGGACTCTCAGCTTCGGATGGGGCAGATCGGCTTCGGACTTCGGGAACGTGACGGCCAGCTTGGCCGACGGATTCACCCGTCCGAACAAGAGGTTGGCCATAGCCTGTCCCCCCCGGATACCGGGATACCAGGCCTCGAGGATTCCAGCGACCCGATCGGCCCAGGGCATCAGGACAGGCCCGCCGCTCTCCACGACGACGATGGTCCGAGGATTCGCCGCAGCGACTCTGGAGACGAGAGCGTCCTGGCCATCGGGCAGGGTCAGCGACTGGAGGTCGCCGCCTTCGCTGGTCGGTTGCAGCACGAAGACGATCGCCACGTCGGCTGCCCTTGCCGCCGTTGCCGCTGAATCCGGACTTGTCCCGGCATCGAAGGTCACCTGAGCATTCGGCGCCGCCTCTCGAATGGCATCCAGCGGAGACGAGGGGTGGAACCTGGGACGTCCCGTCATGCTGATGTCGGCCGGGCTCTCATTCGGATCGTGAACGGCGTTGCCACCTGCCGGATCGACCTGGGCCGAGCCGCCGCCTGAAAGGACACCCGCATCGGCATGGCCCCCGATCACGGCGATCGATTTGAGACCGTCCGCCTCGAGCGGCAACAGGGCGTTCTCGTTTCTGAGCAGCACCATCGCCTCTTCGGCCGCGCGCTGGGCGATCCGAAAGCCGGTGAAGACATCGGGTGACCGGGTGGGCTGAGGGTCGTCGATGGTCCCGATCGCGAACTCCGTCCTCAAGATGCGATGCACCATGTCGTCGAGGCGCGACATGGGAACCTCCCCGGCCTCGACGGCCTGTTTCAAGGCAGCCGAGAAAAATCGACCGCCGGGCTGCTCCTGATCGAGCCCGGCCAGGGCCGACGGCACCGTGCTGTGCGTTGCACCCCAGTCCGAGATGACGAAACCCTGAAAGCCCCACTCCTGCTTGAGGACCTGATTGAGGAGATAGTCGTTTTCACAGGCGTGGGCGCCGTTGACGAGGTTGTAGGAACACATCACCATGCCGGGTTTCCCCTGCTTGATGCCGATTTCGAAGATCAGCAGATCGGTCTCCCGCATGGAGCGCTCGTCGATGAGGGCGTCGACGGACGAGCGCGCGGTGTCCTGATCGTTCACCGCGTAATGCTTGATGTCGGCAATGATTCCCTGCGACTGGACCCCCTGGATCCAGTGGGCCACCATGTTGCCGGCCAGGATCGGGTCTTCGCCGAAATACTCGAAGTTGCGACCGTTGCGGGCTTCACGGGTGATGTTGACGCCGGCACCGAGCGTGGCGTTGTACCCCTGGTCGGCGAATTCACGGCCGAGGAAAGCCCCCCAGTCATGTGCCAACTGCAGGTCCCAGCTCGAAGCGAGGCCAATCACGGACGGCAGGGCGGTCGAATAGCGGCCGTTGCGGGCGTTGTTGACGACGCCGACCGTCCCGTCGTTGAGATTGAGATCGGGGATCCCCAAGCGCGGGATACCGGGCACGAATCCGAAACCGCCGTTCGACCGGACCAGCACCGGTTCGGTCTCGCCAAGCCCCGGGAATCCTGCGCCGTGGACCAGCTGAATCTTTTCATCGAGGGTCATTTGGGCAATGACGAGATCAGCCCGCTGATCCGGTGTCAGCTCGCTGTTCATCCAGGGATGGTCCGACGGCCGGGTGCCGGCAGGGGATTGACCGAGACACCACGATCCCGCCAGGATCGCCATGAAGACGATCCGTTCCCATCGAGTCTTCAGAAGCGCACGCCGCAAAGCCATGATTTCCTCCAGTTTGGCGCCAGCCGTTCCCGGATGATCCCTCGCCGGTCCCCTTGTCTCCAGGGTCGGGTCCGAGATCCCGAGGAGTTCCGGTCTTCGCCTTGTCCGGTTGGGTCCCTTTGTAGCATCCCCGTCGCGGACCGGCAATCCGGTTGTTTGGCAAACATGCATAAAGAATTTACTGATTCTGACAGGCCGCACGACCCCTCGATCCGCTGCCGATCTGGTTGAAGGCGATCATCAGTCCGGCAAACCTGAAATCCGCGGTTCGAATGCGACCGGGGTGGCATCCGCTGCTGCGCCCCGCTCCCAGGGCGGTCGTCAGGATGGAGTAATCGACAATGCGGCCTGTTCCCTCTTGACAAACTCTGAATTTTCATTCAAATTCTGAATCTCGATTCACGCCAAAACAGGGATCAAGGTGCTCGCAGGGAATTGCGAGCACTGGACGGTCCGGCGAAAGCGAAAGACTTGCCCTGAGGTTGCGACGCCAATCCAGACGGAGGAACAAGCATGTGGTACTCGTTTAGGCTTCTGAGTGCAATACGTCCGTGGCACACAGCAGGGCTTCTGCTCCTGATGGTGACCGTGAGTCTCATCACGGCGGCGTGCAGTTCTCAGCAGATGGTTCAGACAGCGCCTCCCGCACCGCAGGTAGCGGTCTTGACTATGACCACCGAACCGGTGTCGCTGACGACAGAGCTGCCCGGCAGGATCGCCCCGATGCGCATTGCCGAAATCCGGCCTCAGGCCAGCGGACTTCTGCTGAAACGGCACTTCGAAGAGGGTGCCGACGTCAGGGCCGGCCAATTGCTTTATGAAATCGACTCCCGCCCCTTCGAAGCGGCGGCGGCGCAGGCGAAGGCGGGTCTGGGTGCAGCCGAGAAGAACGCAGAGCGATTTCGGGCCGCTCTGGTAGCGAGCCAGGCCAACGTCGAGCGCCAAAAGGCCACCCTGCAACTTGCCCGGCAGAACCGGAAACGAGTCGAGGCGTCGTTCCAGGAACACGCCGTCTCCGCCACGCAGCGGGATGAGGCCGTGGCCTCCGTACAGGTGGCAGAAGCCACACTGCGCGCGTTCGAGGCCCAGGTCGAGAGCGACCGGACCGCCATCGCGGCAGCCGAAGCCGCCATCGAACAGGCCCGGGCGGCCCTCCAGGCATCCGAGATCAACCTGGACTACACCCGTATCACCGCGCCTATCACCGGCCGCATCGGGCGGTCCTACTCGACCGAAGGCGCCATGCTCACCGCCTATCAGCCCGGCATCATGTCCACGATTCAGCAACTCGATCCCATCTACGTCGATGTTGTGCAGTCGACGGCGGAACTCCTTCGACTGCGCGAACGGCTGGAAAAGGGTTTCCTCCATCCGGACGAGAACCTGCAGCGGAAGGTGCAGCTCCACCTGGAGGATGGCCTTCTGTATCCCCACGACGGGACGTTCCAGTTCCGCGACGTCTCGGTCGATCCCACGGCAGGGACCGTCGTTCTCCGGATGGTCTTCCCCAACCCCGACCGCGTGCTCCTTCCCGGCATGTTCGTGCGTGCCGTGGTCCAGGAAGGAGTCAATCCTCAGGCCGTCCTCGTCCCGCAGCAGGCGGTCCTGCGCGATCTGAAGGGCGGGCCTTACGTTCTGGTTCTCGACGACCAGCAGACCGCCCAGATGCGGGGCCTCACCGCAGAGAGAACCATCGGAGACCGGTGGCTTATCTCGGCGGGCCTGGCGGCGGGAGACCAGGTGATCGTCGAGGGACTCCAATACGTCCGTCCGGGAATGAAGGTGCGGGCGGTGCCCTGGCAGGAAGGTCAGCCGGCCGCGAATACGAACCGGCCCGCCGACACCCAGTCCGGGTCGGAAACCGCTACCTCCGCCAAGGCGGACTGAGGAAATTCGCCATGCTGTCACGATTCTTTCTCGATCGACCGGTCTTTGCGTGGGTGATCGCCATCGTGATGATGGCGGGCGGAGTCCTCGCTATCGTCAACATGCCCGTGTCCCAGTACCCGAACATCGCCCCTCCGTCCATCTACATCCAGGCGATGTATCCGGGAGGTTCGGCGGAAACCGTCGAGGCCACGGTTACGCAGATCATCGAGCAGAAGATGACCGGACTGGACAAGCTGCTCTACATTGCGTCCACCAGTGATTCCTCAGGGATGGCCCGGATCGAACTGACATTCGCCCCGGGAACCGATCCCGATCTGGCCTGGGCGAAGGTGCAGAACAAGCTGCAGCTCGCCATGCCCAGCCTGCCCGAAGCGGTGACTCGCACCGGCATCCGCGTAGGGAAGGCGACCCGAAATTTCCTGCTCATCGTCAGCCTGATCTCGGAGGACGGCCGCCTGTCGCAAGAGGATCTCATGGACTATGCCTCCTCGAACCTCGAGAAGGTCGTCTCCCGACTTCCGGGCGTCGGCGAGGTGGAGATCTTCGGATCGCAGTACGCCATGCGGGTCTGGCTGGATCCCGACAAGCTGACCAACTATTCACTGACGGTCTCCGACGTCGTCACGGCTCTCCGGGCCTACAACGTCGAAGTCTCCGCCGGCCAGTTCGGCGGCGGGCCCGCCGTGCCCGGCCAGAAGCTGAACGCCGCGATCATCGTGCAGCACCTGCTGCAGTCCCCCGAACAGTTCGCCTCGATCCCCATCCGCGTTGCCGAGGACGGCTCTCAGGTGCTCGTTCGCGACGTCGCACGCACGGAACTGGGCACCGAGTACTATGACATCAACGTCCAGTTCGACGGCAAGCCGGCATCGGGGCTCGCCGTCCGCATGATGGCGGGGGCCAACGCCCTGGATACGGCCAATCGCGTCAAGCAGGCCCTGGCGGATTTGAGTCCCTACTTCCCACCCGGAATGAAGGTCGTGTACCCCTTCGATACGACGCCATTCACCGTCCAGTCGATCGATGAAGTCGTTCGCACGCTGATCGAAGCGATCGTTCTCGTCTTTCTGATCATGTATCTCTTCCTGGGAACGGTGCGCGCCACACTCGTACCCACCATCGCCGTGCCGGTCGTGCTCCTCGGCACCTTCGGGGTCCTGGGCCTCGCCGGATACTCCATCAACGTCCTCGTCATGTTCGCGTTGATCCTCGCCATCGGGTTGCTCGTCGACGATGCCATCGTTGTCGTCGAGAATGTGGAACGCATCATGGCGGAGGAAGGCTTGTCGCCCAAGGAAGCCACGGCCAAGTCGATGGACCAGATCACCAGCGCCTTGATCGGGATCGGACTGGTCCTGTCCGCCGTGTTCGGGCCCATGGCTTTCTTCGGGGGCTCCACCGGCATCCTCTACCGTCAGTTCTCGATCACCATCGTCAGCGCCATGATGCTGTCGGTGGCGGTCGCCCTGATCCTGACGCCGGTGCTCTGTGCTTCGCTGCTGCGACCGATCGCGGCGGGACACCAGCTCTCGGATGCCGCCGTGCCCATTCTGCGTCCGTTCTTCAGGTGGTTCGAGCGCACGTTCTTCAAGGGCAGGGAGCAGTACGTTCGGCTCGTCCGTCGAACCATCGAGAAGAAGTTCCGCTATCTGCTAATCTACGCTGGCATCGTCGCGGCGCTCGGAATCCTCTTCATCCGCATGCCGACCTCCTACCTGCCGGAGGAGGATCAGGGCAGCCTGCTGGTGCAGCTGACGCTGCCTTCCGGCACCACACTCGAACAGACCCGGGCTCTCATGAGCCAGATCGAGCAGTACTTTCACAACAACGAGAAAGACGCCGTCGAATCCTTCATGTCCGTCGCGGGCTTCAGTTTCGCCGGCCGGGGGCAGAACGTGGCCATGGGTTTCGTGAAACTCAAGGACTGGAACCTGAGGAAGGGCTCGAACCTGACCGCTTGGGCGGTACAGCGGCGAGCGATGAGAGTCTTCTCCCAGTTCCGGAACGCCATCGCGTTCGTTTTCGTTCCTCCGGCCATCACCGAGCTCGGCACCTCGACCGGATTCGATTTCCAGTTGCTCGATTTCGGCGGCATCGGCCACCAGAAGCTCATGGCCGCCAGGAATCAGCTGCTGGGAATGGCCGCGCAGGATCCGCGCCTGATCCGGGTGCGACCTAACGGTCTGGACGACGTTCCGGAATACCAGGTCGACGTGGACTGGGAGAAGGCCGGAGCTCTGGGGCTCCCCATGTCGTCGATCCATACCACGATCGCGGCTTCCTTCGGCAGTGCTTACGTCAACGACTTCATCCAGTCGGGCCGCGTCAAGCGTGTCTACGTCCAGGCCGACGCCCCTCACCGGATGCTGCCCGAGGACATGCAGAAACTGTACGTACGCAACACCGTGGGGGAGATGGTTCCCTTCTCCTCGTTCGCATCCGGTCGCTGGATCTACGGGTCACCCAAGTTGGAGCGGTTCAACGGCTTCCCCTCCATCAATATCCAGGGCGAAGCCGCCCCCGGTTACAGTACGGGTGACGCCATGGCGGCCATGGAGGAACTCTCCCGCCGGCTGCCGGCGGGGACCGGCTTCGACTGGACCGGCATTTCCTACCAGGAGCGGCTGGCCACGGGACAGGCCCCTCTGCTGTACGCCTTTTCCATCTTCGTGGTCTTCCTCTGTCTGGCCGCCCTGTACGAGAGCTGGCCCGTTCCGATCGCGGTCCTGTTGTGCTTCACCCTGGGCGTCGTCGGCGGTGTCGTCGCCGCCACCCTGCGCGGTCTGCCTAACGATGTCTACTTCCAGATCGCCTTGCTGACGACCCTCGGGCTGACGGCCAAGAATGCGATCCTCATCGTCCAGTTCGCAAAGGCGGGCGTGGAAAGAGGCATGGGCCTGGTGGAAGCGACGCTGGGAGGTGCCCGACTGCGCTTTCGTCCCATTGTCATGACGACCCTGGCCTTCGGCTTCGGTGTCCTGCCCCTCGTGGTCGCGTCCGGCGCAGGTGCCGGTGCTCAAAAAGCGATCGGAACCGGGGTGTTCGGCGGAATGGTGGCGTCCACTACGCTGGTCATCATGTTCGCACCGCTCTTCTACCTGCTGATCGAGCGGACGCTGGGGAGGCGGCCCTCGCCGGCGGAGTCCACAGAGCCTGCCACCGCCGGAGGAGAGGAGAGAAGCCATGAATAGGATCGGTTGGGCACTCATTCCGGTGCTGGGCCTGGTGTTGGGCGGCTGCAACCTGGCTCCCAAGTACAGTCAGCCCAAAACACCCGTACCCGCCAGCTTGCCGCAGGGGCCAGCCTATCAGTCGGGAGCCGAACAGGCGGGAAGTGCTCCGGTCCAGTTGCAGCCAGCGGACTTCATCAAGGACCCGAAACTGCTGCAGATCCTGCAGCTCTCGCTCGAACAGAGTCGGGATCTGCGGCTGGCGATGCTCAATGTCGAAAGCGCCCGTTCCCTCTACCGCATCCAACGCGCCGAGCTGTTTCCCTCGGTGGGAGCCTCGCTGTCCGGCACGAAACAGCACTCTTCCCGTGACCTGTCGCGACCCGGGGAGTCCCGAACCACGGAACGCTACAGCGTTGACCTGGGTGTGACCGCGTGGGAAATCGATCTCTTCGGGCGGATACGAAACCTGAAGCAGTCGGCACTCGAGCAGTTCTTCGCCGTCGAGGAATACCGCCGCGGGGCGGAGATCCTGCTGATCGGCGAGGTGGCCCGAGCGTACTACACGTTGGCCTCGGACCAGGAGGCCCTCAAGCTCGCGGGTTCTACCCTCGAGGCCCAACAGGCCTCGTACAAACTGGTCGATACGCTGTACAGGAACGGGTTGGCCACCGAGTTGGACCTGCGTCGCGCCCAGACTCAGGTCGAGGCAGCCCGTGAGGACATCGGTCTGTATACCCAACTGGTGGCCCAGGATATCAACGCCCTGAACTTTCTGGTGGGCGCATCGGTACCGGCCGATCAGCTTCCGGGGGGGCTGGGCGAAATCGTCCCTCCAGAAACGGTCAGAGCCGGAGTCTCGTCCGACGTGCTTCTGGGCCGACCCGACGTGGCGGCAGCCGAACACCAACTCAAGGCGGTTTACGCGGACATCGGAGCGGCGCGGGCGGCGTTCTTTCCCCGCATCGGGCTCACGGCCCTTGGAGGTACGGCTAGCGGCGCTTTGTGCGGTCTATTCGATGCGGCCACGGGTACCTGGACCTTTGCTGCACAGGCGGTCATGCCGATCTTCGACGCCCGGACCCGGGCCGCCCTGCAGTTGACCGAGACCCAGAAGGAAATCCTGGTGACCCAGTACGAGAAGGTGATTCAGACAGCCTTCCGGGAAACGGCCGACACGGCAGCGGTGTTGGGTACGATCGATGGACGGATCCAGTCTCACGTGGCGCTGCTCGATGCTTCGTCCGAGGCCTACCGGCTCTCACAAGTGCGCTTTCAGAACGGGATCGACAGTTACCTCGGTGTCCTCGATGCGCAACGCTCTCTGTACACGGCCCAGCAGGCCATGGTTTACCTGGAGCTGGCGAAATACAGCAATCAGATTCGCTTCTACGAGGTGCTGGGCGGACAGGGCTATCGCCCGTAGGGTTGCTTGACGGACCGAATGCGGCTGATGAACGAGAAAGTCTGCGATTTGGTGGGAAAGCCGGAAAGAGAGCTGTCCCGCAGGGAGAGGCGGAAACTCCAGTTGCGGGAGGACATCCTCGACGTAGCCCTCGACCTGTTTGCCGAGAAGGGGTTCCACGACGTCGCGATGCAGGAAGTCGCCGACCGGGCGGAAGTCAGCGTGGGCACTCTCTACAATATCTTCTCGAGCAAGGAGGATCTCTATCAGCAGTTGGTGGTCGTGCACGCCCGAAGCTTCATCGTCTCGCTCCGAAAACGCCTTTGCGACGGAGGCGGAAATGCCCTGGAGATCGTACGTAACCACGTCACAGCAGCCTGGGGCGTCCTGAGCTCGGACCGCCGCCTGTTAAAGCTCTATCTCGGCTTCACTCAGGGGGCCCGTTTTTCGGTGGCTCTCCGGCTGAATCCGGACCTCAAGAAAGAATCCGACCTGCTGACGGAGGATCTCGCCACTGTGATGGACCGGGCCGTTGCCGAAAAGCTCTTCCGTCCAGTCGGTGGGCGAAACCTCGCCCTGATGCTGCAGGGGATTTCCCACTCCTTTTTCGTCAACTGGCTTCAAGATCCGAACCCCGAGGCGGCCGACCGCAACGTCGAGATGATCCTCGACCTATTTTTCAGCGGTGCCCTGAAGGGGGCGGCTCGAGACGCAGGGGAAATCGATCGCTCAACGGGTCTGTAACCGCGCCGCCATGCCCTCGAGGAGGGAGTCGACGCCGAAGCAAAAGTCGTCGTCCCCCGGCGCGACCCCGTCGAGCTCGAGAAAGCGGCTGAACTGCGGGAAAAGATCCCGTTTCCAGTATTTCAGTCAGATAGGGCTCCACGGCGGCACGACGCTCGGCGTCGCTCATTCCCAGCCGACGATCGTTTTCGAGCTCCTGCAGCTCGTAGGCGACGAATCCCAGGACGAAGACGTAGAGGGTACCCACCAGGCGCGTCATGGATCGGATATCCAGGCCCAGACCCGCGACGGACTGCAAACAATACTCAAAGTGCCGGAGGTAGTTGGGGCCGAGTGGCGGCCTGCGATGGAGGAGCGTGCTCAGCCATAACCGATGCGTACAATGTACCCAATGGACGAGTACGGTGTACGCAGAAACAAAGACAAGAGAGTTCCATGCAGGCCCGCAAGGAAGGGTGGGCATCACAAGAGCGACAGAACGGGCGGACGGCAGACGAGGCCGGAGCAGTCGCATTCCCGCATGATCTTCGGAGTCTATGGAGGCGGCATTGCCGGGACCGATTCGGGCATCGCCACCGGTCCGGCAGACGAACCCGATCGGATCAACCGGGCCCTCGATCTGCTGCAGGGCACGAGTGAGGAATTTCTGGTTCGCGCATACGTCCATTACTCAGGCCCTCGCGGGTCGAAGGAGGATCTCCGAACACCCGCGTTCATGTCGGATTACGCCCGAAGCGGCAGGAAGCTCGATCTGGTGCTCTGCTACAGGGATGCCGGCGGCGATCTGGAGCCCTGGGTAGAGTTCATTCTTCGGGAGATCCGTCGATTCGGGCCCTGCACTGGGGAAACTCCAGATCACGGAAGAGCCCAATCTCTATCAGTTCCCGGGGGACGGAGAGTTCTTCCCCCAGGTCGTGGCGGCAATGGATGAGGGCATTCGCAGAGCACGGCAGGAGATCGAGCGCCTGGGACTTCCGACCCAGGTGGGGTTCAACTCGGTTCCCTGCTTCGACGAGGAGGATCGCTTTTGGGGATCGGTGAAGAGAATCCTCTCCCCGGCCTTCCTCGAATCCCTGGACTACGTCGGCCTCGACTTCTTTCCCGACGTCTTTCGGCGTCTGCCCGACGATGGATCCGCCGGAGATCTTCGCCAATCCGTGGCGGCAGTTCTCCGCCACTTCCGCAATATCGTGATGAGCGGCGCCGGCATTCCCGGATCGGTTCCGATACACATCACCGAAAACGGCTGGCCCACCGGTCCCGATCGGCCGGAAAGCCGCCAGGCCAGGGCGCTCGAGATCGTGATCCGAACGATTCATGACCTGCGCGAAGAGCTGAACATCACTCATTACGAACATTTTGCTCTGCGCGACGCCGCCACGAACCAGGACAACTGGTTCTATCGCTTCGGACTGCTGCGGGACGACTACTCGGCCAAACCGGCTTTCGACACCTACCGGAGGCTGATCGGCGAACTGGGCTGATCGGTCGCCGTTCACTCAAGCGAGGGCACCCACCGGAGAGCAGGGGACACTGTTTTGCATTTCCACTGCGCGAGAGTAGGGGACACTGCTTTGCATTTCACTGCTCTGCATCTCCACTGCGGCCGCTTCTGGCCGGAGGTAAGGGGAGTAAGGGACACTGTTTTTCATGGCTCAGCGTTGCGGGGCGAGTCGGGGGGGGAGTTGGGGACATTCTACTTCATTCCCTCGGCGCGAAGGTCTGGAATGCCGGAGTAGGGCCGGAGAGTAGGGGACACTGTCTTTTCCTTGGCTGTGCGCCGGCGGCTGGGAACAGACGGGATTGGAGGCAGACGAGAAAGGGATTAGAGGACGAGAGAGGGAGAAAGGGACACTCTTTTTCGGGGGTTGCCTTCCCGCACGTAGGAGGGCGAATTGGGGACACTCGTTTCCGGGACTGCTTTTCCGAGCGGTGGATCGGGCGGTGGCGTAGAATACGGCGCGGGCGGGAGGTCCGCCAGGCAACGCCGAACGAAAGGGGAAACTGCGTGAAAATCCTGCATCGGCACATCTCGGTCTTGTGCTTCCTTGTGATGGTTTCAATGCTGCCGGAGGCGACCCAGACGTTCGCTGCAGAGGAGCAGGCGGCGTACGCCGACCCCGGGCAACCGGGCCCCTATCGGGTCGGGCTTCGGACGGCGACCTTCGTCGACACGGTCCGGGGTAGGACCCTCAAGACTTTCTTCTGGTATCCGGCTCTGGGTGGAGACGACTCGGGCGCCGTGATCCCGGACGGCGAGCCGGACCACTCGGGAGGTCCGTATCCGCTGATCATGTTTTCCCACGGGCACACGGGAACGGGCAATCAATCCACCCACCTGACGGCCTACTGGGCCAGCCACGGTTTTGTGGTGGCGGCGCCCAACCACGAAAAGAACACCCGGGCCGACTATGACCCGATCTACCTGCCGATGCTGCAGTTCGCCAGATCGGTCGATCTGCGCTTCGTGACGGACCAGATTCTGGACTTGAACCGGGACGGGTCCAGCTTCCTTCACGGAATGGTCGAGCCGGAGTCGATCGGCGTGACCGGGCACTCCTTCGGCGGCCACACCACGCTCACGACGGCGGGAGCGACGCCAAATCTGGACCATCTGGCCGAGTACTGCAAAACCGAGGACTGGTGGGATATCTGCCCTTTGCAGAAGGAGATCCAGGCCCTCTATCCTGGACAGCGAGTCATCGATGAATCCGACCCGAGGATGAAGGCCGCTCTGGCGCTGGCTCCCGACGCCTACGGGTGGTTCCAGCAGGACGGAATGGCCAAGATCCAGATCCCGATCATGATCATGGCTGGAGAAAAGGACAACGTCTGTCCACCGAAGCGCGAGGCCCTCCCGATGTACGACGGGATCCGGTCCGAAAAGTACCTGATGCTCCAGGAGAAATCAGGTCACCTGGCCTACTGCGACTACTGCGGTTTCATGACCACGGCCCGCGAGGACTGCCCCCGGGTCGAACAGCAAATCAAGACAATGAGCACCGCGTTCTGGAGGCTCTACCTCAAGGGCGAAGAGGGGTATCGGAAGGCGATGCAGGACTATGCCGCCACCCAAGCGGATTTCAAGCTCCTGAGCGAACCCGCCCGGCAGTAGAGTGCGTCGCCCGGCAAGCCCGGGGGGGCCGGCGCCCGGAGTTGGGGACACTCTTTATTCCGAGTCAGGGGCGCTGTCCTGCCGGGGGGGTCGGGGGGGAGTCGGGGACACTCTTTTCTCCCGGCGGCGGAGCCGCCTTGGAGTGCGCGCAGCTTGCTGCCGCTTTCCGTGGAGAGGTCGGGGAACCCTCAATGCGCCTGTGCCTTCGGGAAGCGGCCCCATGCCATGACTCGATCGGAGGGTGATCGCGCGGGAGTCCTGAATCGAAAATCCACGGCGAACCGATAGGGGAAGCGCGTCTCCCCAGTCCAAGGACGCCTTCGGCATCGGATGGGATCACTGTGAAAGGCCCATCCTACGACCGCTAATTGACCCCTCCAGAAGGTCGTCCACCCGACTGCGGCTCGTTCGCCACGTACTCGAACCAGTCGTAGTCGGCATCGGTCGCCGAGGGCTGACCGTTGCCGGTTGCATACAGGCCGACATAGGTACCGGTAAAGCCGCCGATCGTCTCCGAGCTCAGATAGCGGGCACTGACTTCCTGGACATCTTTGAATTCACCGCCCCCCTGTGAATAGGAGAAGCGAAACACCGAGCGCGCGCCTTGGACACGCAAATCGACGGGCCCCGGCGCCAGGGCGATCTCATCGGATTCGTAGGTCACCGACTCGAACTGCAGGCGCGCGACCAGGACCCTCTTCCCGCCGGAGCGCCGGATCAGCAGATCGAAGTGGGTCCCGTTGTTGAGAAGGACGATGCCTGCCTCCTCATTCTCGCGGGACGGATCGAACTCGAGCCGGGAGGTCGAGGTGAAGTCCATGTCCTGGAGTCTCCGCCCGACGAAGGTCGGCGAACCGTCGCGCGAACCCAGGGTCAGGGCGGATCCCTTCAGCCTGAGGAAGCCGGGACGTGCCTCGACTGAATAGCGATCCGCTTCGGGTATCTGGACATAGTTCCATTCCAGACCCAACTTTTCGTTGAAATCCACGCGAGCGGGCCGCTGCGGGAAGGGGTACAGCGGAAGGGTGGGCACCCTCATTTCGACGGTCACCGTGCCGTTGCCGTTGACCTGGGGCCAACCGTATTCAGGCCAGGAAACAGGAGCGAGACAGGTCTCCCGTCCCAGCGTGTGGTGGAAGCCTCCGGGAATCACCGTCCGATATCCGTGAAAGACGATCCACCAGGAACCCTCCGGGGCCTGCACCATGTCGGCGTGTCCGACTCCCTGGATGGGGTTCTGCTGTCCGGCGGCGTTGGCGTGCGTCAATATGGGATTGGCGGGGTTGCTGTAGTAGGGCCCCCAGATGTTGTTGCTGCGGGCAATCGTTTCCGAGTGGGCCTCCTCGGTCCCTCCCTCGGCCGCCATCAGATAGTACCAGCCGTCCTTCTTGTAGATATGCGGGCCTTCCGGGTACCGCCCGCCCGTGCTGGCCCAGATCTTCCTTCCTTCCGTGAGAAGCTCGCCCGTCTTCGGGTCGATCTCGTAGAGGTTGAAGGTCGAGCCGATGGTGTACAGCTTGCCGTCATCATCGAAGAAGAGATCGGGATCGATGCCCCCCATCTTCACCCAGATGGGATCGGACCACGGGCCGGCCGGATCCGTGGCCGTCACGAAGAAATTGCCTCCCCGCCCGACGTTGGTATTGATGATATAGAACGTCCCGTCGTGGTACCGGAGGGTGCACGCGAAAACGTTCATACCCTGCGGCAGTTGATCGGGCCGGTCGATGGCGTGACCGATCTGCTCCCAGTGGACCAGGTCTCTGCTGTGGAACACCGGGATGCCCGGGAAGTATTCGAACGTACTGGTCACAAGGTAATAATCCTCCCCCACCCGAACCACGCTCGGATCGGAATAGAAACCGGGGATCACGGGGTTGCGGTACGTCACCGGGGCGTTCGGGTCGACACGTGCCTTGAACGGGTTGGGCGCCATACTCTGAGCAAAGAGCAACGGATTCGCCACCCGTCCGGAGGGGATCATGATCGCGTTGCAGAGGGAAGCCAGAGGAAAAGCCAACAGAGCAATCAATACCTTCTTCATCGTATGCGTCCTTTGGTACCTGACCTGGTTCCACAGGCACGAGATTCCAGGAGGTGGCTGCGCGCTCCCGTCACCCGGCAACCTGGACTCCGGCGATCTCAACTGTCTCGGGGCGGGGCCAAGCTTACCACCCGCCCGATCATCCGGCTACGGGATCCAGGAATCGCCTTGACAGGCGCCCACGAAACTGCCGAAGAGGAAGGCGGGCCTGTCTCGGCGATTCGACAATCACTGTCGGGAGACGGACCAGCGTCGTCCCCCCCACGACCCGCCAGGTTTATGTACTCCACAATCAACTTGAATTTCGGTTGACAGGACACACCAATATTAAGAAGATACAGCTTTCAGATGACAAGCGTAGGTTGCGGGTGCCTGCCGCGAACGGGAGTTCCGACCTTTCCCTGCTCGTCCGAGACGTCCGCATCGCGTAGCGCCCGTCGAAGAGATGAAAAGCAGGGCAATCACCAAACAGACTGAGTTCATCCAAGTCCCGGCGGGTCACTTGGATGAGATCGCGATCTCAGAGGAGGAGATCAGAGTCGCCGGATGGATGCTCTGCCCCGAAGAGCCTTTGGTCCGGCTGGAAATCCTCATGGACGGCGCCCCTCTCGGAGAGGCAACGTCTCAGGAGCGACCCGACGTAGCCCGGGTTCACCGCTGGATCTCCCATGCGCGGCAAGCCGGGTTCTTCTTCCGCTGCCACGGCCCCTCATCGGATGCACCCGTCCCGAGGGAAATCGAGGTCCGGGGTGTTGGCCGGTCCGGCCGACAGGTCTCGCTCCGCTCTCTCCTGAGTCATGACAGTCGATGCAGGCGTCCGGCGCCACCGAAGAGCCTCTTCAAACTGGTCGGCTCCCCGGACGCGTCGAGCTTCGCTTCGCAAGGGTTGAAAGTCTTTTCTGATGTGACCTCGGCGATTCGCTTGTGCGACGACATGGGCAGATTCAGGCGAGTTCTGGATTGGGGTTGCGGATGCGGACGATTGCTGGCTCATCTCTTCCCTGCCTTTCCCGACAAGCAGTTCACCGGCTGTGACCCGGTCCCTGACGCGATCGAGTGGTGCAGAACTCAGTTTCCAGCGGGGCAATTCGAATGCATCGGACCATTTCCGCCGACGCGTTTCGACCAGGCGGAGTTCGATCTTGTGATCGGGTCGTCCGTCTTTACTCATCTGGACCGCCACCTTCAACTCCGGTGGCTGGAGGAGCTGGCCCGGATATTGAAGCCCGGAGGCCTTCTCGTTGCATCCGTTCTGGGCAGATACGCCTACCTGCGGGATCTTTGCTCGGGTTCGAAGGGCCGCAATCCGCTGAAGTTCTACTTCGCAAAGAGGCGTCTCGGGCCGGGTGTCATCATTGATGAGTTCAGAAACGATTCTCTGCGGGATCATGTTCGTTCCGACTACTATCGGAACACTTATCAGGGAAGGCATTACACCCTCCGAGAATGGTCACGTTTTTTTCGCATCCGCGCATACCTGGAGAGAGGGCTTGACAACTACCAGGATCTGCTGGTCATGCAGCGACCATCATCGGACTCGCCGGATGGCCAACGGGAGGGAGCACGCACACCGGAGGAATCTGCCGGGCAGTCCTATGGCCAGGTCTCCTGACGACGACATGGACATCGGTATTCGCGCAGAGCGAAACCGGTGCGGGGGAAGTGATGGAGATGATCTTTCCCATCGTCCACAGCGCCTTTGTCGACGAACCGGTTAATCTCCAGACGACCTTCACCTTTGCGAACCGATCGACCGGCGCGGTCCAGGCCACGATTACCCCATACCAGAGCGACGGAACCCCCGTGCGCATCCTGTGGCTCTGCACGGGCGGTTTCATTTCGGGACCACTTCCTTTCGAAGTCTCCCTCGACATCCCTGCCGGTGGAAGGCAAAGCATCCTCACCACGCTGGACCAGATCGCGGGCGGCCTGCCCGGATTCGCTGGTGGGGCCAGAGCGGTCTTCGACCGCGATGTTGACGTCCGGGGAAGCTCCCAGGTCCTGCTCCGGACCACGCCGGAGGGATGCGCGGTCCTCGCAGAGAGTGCCGGGAGTTCGGCAGGCCAGGTCGGAATCCAATCGGAGCCTTGAACGGACCGGGAGCGGACGGGCCAACTCGCGCCCCAGCTCGGACCAGAGCGCGAGCGAATCCATGCCAAAGAAGACACTGTCCCCAATCCTGCTGTCCCCAATCCTGCCTGTACAGAACAGTGTCCCCAACTCCGCGCCCCCCAGATCAGGCTGCCCAGCTCCGGTTCCTGGTTGCGCAGGTCCGGCTGGGGCCAGAGGATGATGCAGAACAGTGTCCCCGACTCCGACCCCCTTTGGTGACGGTGACCACTGTCCACGCATCGCGCTGTCGCCTATGCTTAACTTCCGAGCCGGTCGGGACTTGAATTTCACTGGATGGCCCCTTGACAGATGCCGGGAGAACCCCATGCATGAGCGCCTGCGCTTCGAACTCCGCCAACCCGAGCTCTATCCTCTGCCGGAGGTGGCCTGGAGAATCCTCTGCCTGACCTCCGACCTCGAAACCGACAGCCGTCAACTGGAAGGGGTGATCGACCGTGATCCCACACTCGTCGCCCATCTCCTGCACCGGGCCAACTCCGCTCAATTCTCGGTGTCCGGGCAGGTCTCGACCATCCACCGCGCCGCGGTAATCTTGGGCACCCGACGGCTCCGCAGCATCGCCGTCCTGCTCTCGATGCAGGGTGTTTACGGGCGCAGCAAGTTGGGACAGTCGGTCTGGGAACACTGCCTGGCAGTCGCTCTCGCCTCTCGGGAACTCGCCCCCCACTGTTCCGTCCGCGACTCGGAGGAGGCCTTTGTGGCGGGACTGCTGCACGATATCGGCAAGTCAGTGCTGGATCGCTGCCTCCCTGGAGAATACGCGGACCTCGTGTCGTCGGCAGGAACAGGCTCGCTCGACTTGCTCGAAGTGGAACAAGAGAGGCTGGGCATCGACCATGCCCAGGTGGGAGCCGAGATGGCCCGACACTGGGGACTCCCGGTCCACCTCGAAGAGGCGATCCGGCTGCATCACGCGCCCTCGGAGGCGGTGGTCGATCCGACCGGCTGTGCGCTGGTGCAACTTGCGGATGCCACCTGCCGGCGTCTGGGCATCGGATCCGTTGCGCCGTCCCGACCAGTCGATCCGGAGACGGAAGCGGATCCCTACTTTCTGCTCGACCCCGAGCAGGTCGCGCAGATCTGCGCGCCGGTCCGGCCGCTGCTGGAGAGCGAAACCGCCTACTTCGGCATACACTCGCCCGCAGCCTCCTGAACGACGGCGCTGCAAAACAGTGTCCCCGACTCCGTTCCCCGACTCCGTTCTCGCTGCTGGAGAGCGAAACCGCCTACTTCGGCATAGACCCGCCCGCGGCCTCCTGAAGCACGACAGTGCAAAAGAGTGTCCCCAACTCCGTTTGTGCAGGACAGTGTCCCCGACTCCCCGCCGCTCTATTTCAACACCTTCGGTTCTGTCCGTTCCCGAATTCGACACTGACTGGCCGAGACAAGACTGGCGTCATACCTTTTATTTTCAATTCCTCAGGTCGCGCTGATTCGGAATCAGCTCGGATCACTATTGACAGTACTCCGGGTTAATGGGAACTTGCCTATGTCGCAGGTCCCGAAGGAGGAACGGCCATGATTGCAGGAAGCATCCGCAGGGGAATCGTCTTCTTCTGTCTCCCCGCAGTGGCGCTCTGTGTGTCCGCATGGGCTCAGGACGACTCCGGTGCGGACGGAACGATGGAGATGATCTTCCCCATCGTCCACAGCGCGTTCATCGACGAACCGATCAACCTTCAGACGACCTTTACCTTTGCGAACCGATCGACCAGTGCGGTCCAGGCTACAATTACGACCTATCAGAGCGATGGAACACCCGTACGCATCCTCGAGCTCTGCACCGGCGGCCTGATTTCGGCGCCGCCTCCTCTCGATCTCACGCTGGACATCCCTCCCGGTGCCAGGCGAAGCGCCCTCACCACTGTGGACCAAGTTGAGGGCAACCTGCCCGGTTTCGCGGGCTGGGCGAAGGTGGTCTTTGATCGCGACGCCGACCTCTGGGGGAGCTCCGAGGTCCTGCTCCGAACCACGCCGGAGGGATGCGCATTCTTTACAGAGAGCACCCAGACACCGGCAAGCCAGGTCGGGACCCAATCGGAGCCTTCACGCCTCTACCTCAACGGTGTTCAGGTTCCGGGCGTGAGGCCGGCCACGGAATTCTGGGCTTCCGCGCAAGACCGGTCCAACCGTCAGAGTGCCTTTTCCATCGTCAACCCATCGGAATCCGAAACCGCTCACGTGCACCTCGTACTCTCCTCCGGATCAGAGGTGACGGCGACCAGAGAGATCTCCCTTCCGCCGATGAACAGCGTCAGCGGAAGCATTGCCGAACTCAGCCGCGAGTCACCGTGCTCCGACTGTTTCCTGCTTTTTCGAGGTTCGGTCCGCTTCACCAGCAACATCCCCATCGCCGTCGGCGGAATCGAGACTCTGAAACCCGACGGTATCTGGCTCAGCCTCCCGGTCGAGCCTGTGGCCCTACCCGATTCTCCGGAACCGTGATCAGACTGAGGGCGGCCGGGCCACCGCGCGCCCCGGAGCGGGCCAGAGAGCGAGCGAATTCATGCTTAAGAAGACAGTGTCCCCAATCGTGGTGGTACAAAAGAGTGTCCCCAATTCCCTTCGCAATGCCCTTTCGTCATTCCGCTTGCGTAAGACAGTGTCCCCGACTGGGCCCCGACTCGGCGGCAGTCTGCACGGTACTGCAAAACAGTGTCCCCAACTCCCTGCGCGGCGATGCAGAACAGTGTCCCCAACTCCGTTTCGCTCGATCCTCCGTATCGCCTTCGTCTGGGTCCTGTTCTCGATTGGTCCGCTGCAGGCCCAGATGGTCGTTGACGTCGATCAGCATTCCTCGCCCAGACGCGAGCTGCTGGATCTCAGTCATTATGGAGAGGGCACGGACATCGGCAGCGTTCTGAGTGTCTGGGGCATCCGTGTCACGGGTCCGGGCTCGCGGACGGTGCATCGGATCCTCCACGAGCACCTGTCTCCGCCGCTCAACGTCCTGCCTGCCCCTGCTTACGCCGATGTGTTCTCGAATGAACCGGCTGACGAATCCGAGGATTCGTCGCATCGCCCCCTGGTCTTTCACTCTGGTCAGGGGTCATCGACTTCTTCGACTCGGACGGAGAACCCCTCGCCCTCGACCTCGTAGGAAGGAGATCGATGGACGAGATCGAGGTCACGCGACACGTCTCCCGGTTCCTTTTCCGGCTCCGAACGGACCGCGAAGCCCCTGTCCTCAAGTTCGGTTATGCGAGAATCCGGACCGACGCTCCCATTACGGCCAACGCATCATTCAGGATCCTGAGCGGTGAACGTGTCGTTGCTCAGGCGGGCATCGGGGCCACGCCGAGCGGCCGAAGGGCCGTCGTGTCCCTGCAAGTCGACCCGCCAACGCCCGGCATTGTCGGACCAACCACCCAGAGACGAATCACGAATACCGGACTCGCCTTCGTCAATTCCTCCGATGACGAGGTGACGGTGGACTTCAGTGTGCACGTGGTGGGGGGTATCGCGCCTCCCTCCCTGATACTGTCTCCGCGGGGTCACGTGTCCGTCTTCGCGACGGAGATCTTCGAGGTGATCCGGGAGGATGATGGCTACTCCGGGAGTGTGTCGCTGACGGCGAGCGGACCAATCGCCGTCGGCGTACTCCAAACCACCGACGGGCGGGTGGACTCGAGCCTTCCCGCCAGTGTGTTTCCGGAGTGAGCCGGCTGGAGAGGGCAGACTATGCAAAAGAGTGTCCCCTACTCCCCTCGCCGCCGTCGGCGTACTCCAAACCACCGACGGGCGGGTGGACTCGAGCCTTCCCGCCAGTGTGTTTCCGGAATGAGCCGGCTGGAGAGGACAGACTATGCAAAACAGTGTCCCCTACTCCCCTCGCCGAGTTGATCGGCGAGTCTCCTTGTCCCACCTGCTCTCTGCTAGTAAAGGGCTCGATCCGCTTCACCAGCAACATCCCGATCGCCGTCGGCGGAATCGAGACTCTTAAGCCGGACGGAATCTGGCTCAGCCTCCCAGTCGATCCTCCCAGAGAGACGATGCCATGAGCATAGGCGGGACGATAGTAGGAGCCCTCAGCGCTTCTCGACAGCGTCTGCATCCATCGTTCGTCGCCCGTCTCGCGGTCGAGGAGTATGACACACGCGTCCTATAAAGTTAGGATGGGCCGGTTTTCTGGCGTGTATCTGGATGAGTTGCTCCGCAGATTCTCAAGGCTATTTCCAGGTCCGGAACCAGGGCGTCGGCGGCGACGCGGTTGCCGCGGGTGTTCCAGTGCGAGTCGTTGGGGCGATAGGTCGCGTCGGAGAAGGCGGGAGGTGGGACGAACCCGGAGAGAGGCTGCCTGGATGTACGGGGGGCCGTCCGGCGCCGAACCGCTTCCCGGTGCAGCCTCCACAGACGCCACAATACCGAGAAGGTGCGCGAGTTGCGTAGTCGCAGCCTGGAACCTCGGGCCGTGCGGACGAAGTCGTTGCCCGCAAAGAGGCAGACCAGGACGAGATCCGGATCGAGCCTTTCTCCTTCGAGGCTGAGGAGCTGCAGGTAGTCGATCGGATCGAGGGCCGGGATCCCGAGGTTGCAGATCTCGACGCGCTCCGGCACGCAGCCCGCCAGTTTCCCTTCCAGCAGAGTCAGGACCCATCGGAGAATAGACATCGAGGGTCATCAAAACACAGACAAGGTTTCGTTGTCATGTGGAGGTGAACCGATGTTTTCGGGCTGGCACGTGTCGCCGGCCGTTCATGAGACCGATGGGACGGATGGGACGGATGGGATAGAGGGGTAGTGGGACTGAGCGAGGGTGGGATGGGACATGCCTGGGACCCATGGGACGTGGAACCCTCGAAATTCGGAACATCTCGCGGGGGGCTGCCATGGACTCAACATCGTGCTCCCCGGACAACCTGGGAAGGTCGTCCTACTCCCCGCAGCGCGAAGAGTTTGACATCCCGTCCGGAGCTTTGGTTAACTATCTAGTTAGTTAATGACGAAAAGCAAGGCCACCGAGAAGATGACCGAAGTGGAAACCGGCAGAGGCTCCAGCACCCGGACCGCCATTCTGACGGCCGCCGAGCGTACCTTCGCGCAGTCCGGTCTGGCCGGCGCCCGCATAGACGTCATTGCGGCGGAGGCGGGGGTCAACAAGGCCCTGCTGTACTACTATTTCAAGAGCAAGGAGGCCCTCTACGAGGCGGTCCTCGAGGAACATCTGAGCGCGTTCAACCGGCGTGCCATGGCGGTGCTCACCGGACCGGGCTCGGCCCGCTCTGTGCTTCTGGACTTCATCGGCCTCCAGTTCGACTTCATCAGCGCGCGCCGCCGCCACGTGTCGCTCGTGCACCAGTTCATCAGCTCCCGACGGAAGTTCTCCGAGGAACTGGTCCAGAAGTACATCGCACCCCGGGTCGACGCACTGAACGCCCTTCTGGAGCGCGGAATGCGCGCAGGCGAGTTTCGAAGAGTCGATCGAATGCACGTCGGCATTTCCATCGGGGCCCTGATCACTTCCTACTTCTCCGCCGAACCCATGTTGCGCATGCTCGGTTATGCCGACCCCTACGGCGACGAAAACCTGCAGCGCCGCAAACAGGAGGTCCTCGACTTCGTTCGGCATGGCCTCTTCACCGAACCCGATTCCTCTGCACCATGAAATTCAAGACTCTGATCGCTCTCGTCATCATCATTGCCGTCGGGGCCGGCCTGGTTTACTTTCTGACCCGGAGCCCTCAACAGATCGTGCTGACCGGGATGGTGACGACCGACCAGGTCCTGGTGAGCCCGGAGATTCAAGGCCGGCTGGAGCAATTGCTGGTCTCGGAGGGGGATACAGTCGCTCCTGGGCAGCTGGTGGCCGTCATCGAGCCTAAGGAGCTCAAGGCGGATCTCGACTTCTACGCGAGCAACGCGGAGCAGACAACGGCGCAGGTCGCTGAATCCGAGGCGCAACTGAAGTTCCAGGAGGCACAGCTGAGCAGCCAGATTCGCCAGGCCGAGGCCAATCTGGGGGCTGCGCGGGCCCAACTGGCGCAGGCCGAGGCGGATCTGGAAGAGGCCAAACTGACATTTCAGCGTGAAGACGATCTCTATCGTCGCGGGGTGGATGCGAAGCAGCTCTACGACCAGGCGCGCACAGCCCGCGACGCCGCCGAGGCCCGGGTGGATTCGCTGAAGAAACAAGTGCAGGCGGCCGAGGCCAGCGTCACTCTGGCGGAGACGCATCAGGATCAAGTGGTCGCTCAGCGGGCGGCCGTACAGGCGACCCGAAAACAGGTGGGCGCCGCCAGCGCCCAGCAACAGAAGGCCCGCGTGCGCCTGGGGTATACCGAGATTCGGGCCCCGATCGGCGGGATCGTCGACAAGCGCATCAGCCTGCAGGGGGAGGTGGTCAACCCGGGGCAGGCCATCGTCACGCTTATCGATCCGGATGGCCTCTGGGTGCGGGCCGACGTCGAGGAGACCTACATCGACCGCATCCGCCTGGGAGACAAGCTGAAGGTGACACTCCCCTCCGGAGCGCAGAGGGAGGGCACGGTCTTCTATCGGGCCGTGGATGCGGACTATGCGACGCAGCGCGACGTGAGCCGCACCAAGCGCGACATCAAGACGTTCGAGATCCGCCTGCGTTGCGACAATCACGATCGCGGCCTGGCGGTGGGAATGACGGTGTATGTGACACTGCCCTTGCAGGCGCAGTGACGCGGAGGGCTCTCGACGGCGCCGTCCGGATCCCTTCTCCGAGTCGGCCGGCCCTGCCGCGGGAGAGCGCAAGCAGAATGTTCGATATCGAAGTTGACAACCTGACCAAATGCTTCGGCGACTTCTGCGCCGTGGACCACCTGAGCTTCGAGGTTCGCCACGGCGAGGTTTTCGGCCTGCTGGGCCCGAATGGCGCCGGAAAATCGACGCTGATCCGCATGCTGACGACGCTCGTCCCGCCGACCTCGGGCTCCGCTCGAGTCCAGGGATTGGACATCGTCCACGAAGCCCGCGCCATCCGCAACATCATCGGAGTTATTCCCCAGGCGATGACGTCGGATCTCGATTTGAGCGCCGAGGAGAACATGAGCATCTTCGCCAAGCTCTACGGCATCCCGCGCGAGAAACGGCAGCGAACCATCCGGGAACTGCTCCAGGCGGTCGATCTCGAACAGTGGGCCGACAAGCCGGTGAAGATGTTCTCCGGCGGCATGCGCCGCCGCCTCGAGATAGCACGCGGCCTCGTCCACGAACCGAAGATCTTCTTCCTGGACGAGCCCACGACCGGCCTCGATCCGGTCTCCCGGGTGGCGGTGTGGGAGATGCTGACCCGGATCAAGCACGAGCGCGACCTGACCATCATCGTTACGACCCATTACATGGACGAAGCGGACAAGCTTTGCGACCGGATCGCCATCGTCGATCACGGCAAGCTCGAGGCCCTCGATTCGCCCCTGAAGCTGAAAGCTTCGATTCCGGGCAAGAATATCCTGGAGGTGAGTTTTTCCGAGGTTCCGGACGGTTGGGTCGAGACGGTCCGGCAGCTCCCGGACGTGGCGGACGTCAAAGTGGACGGCAACGTCTTCCGGATCTCCTCGGACAACGGACCGCGGACGACCATCGAGTTGATGGAGACGGCCCGCGGCGCCGGGATCTCCGTCAACTCGCTGTCCGTACAGAGCACGACGCTGGACGACGTGTTCGTCCATTACACCGGCCATCAGCTGCGCGACGCGCTTCAGGCACCCTCCGCGGCGGACCGCCGGGTCATCATCCGAAGGTGAGGCAGCAAACTGAATCTGCAACGCGTCTGGGCCATTATTGAACGGGACCTGCGTCGATTCCGGCGCAGCCCCACTCTGATCATCGTCTCGATGATCCTGCCCCTCGTCCAGCTCGTCGTGCTCGGATATGCCTTCGGCGGCAAGGTCCGCAATCTTCAGCTTGGCGTCGTCGATCAGGATCACGGCGTCCAAGCCCTCCAGCTCAAGGAGATGTTTCAGGCCGTCGCTGCCAACGCCCGCACGTTCCTGACCGTCCCCTACGCTGACGAGGGCACGGCGCTGCAGGACCTGCGCAACGGAAAGATCAACGGCGTTCTAACGATCCCGCCGGAGTTCTCCCGCAAGGTGCTGGCCGGCGCCAACCCCCGCCTTGCGTTGATCGAGGACAACACCGATCAATTCTCTTCGTCGGCGCTGGCGGGAGTCTTCAACGGCCTTCTGGCTTCCTACAACCGCCCCGCGCAGATGCCGCGGATGAGCTCGGAAGTGAATCTGTCGGTCGTCGAGATCTATCCGTATGTCCCTTACATCCAGTACCTGCTGGCCGGAACCATCGCCCTGGCCATCTTCGTGTCGGCCATGATCGGGGGCGGGATCATCTACATCGACGACAAAGCCCGCGGACTGCACGAGGGCTACCTGGTCACGCCCATCAGCAAGCTCGAGCTGATCATGGGCTTCAACCTCGCCGGCGTCGCCAAGGCGATCATCACCGGGGTCGTCCTGATCACCCTCGGGTCGCTGATCGCCGGGATTCCGGATCCGCTCAACCTGGCACGGCTTGCGCGGCTGCTGGTCATGGTCGTGGCGACGGCGCTGGCCCTGATCAGCATGATGTTCCTGCTCATGGTGCGGGTCAGCGATCCGCTGGTTCCCCGCGCGATCTTCGGCGTCCTGAACACGGTGCTCTTCTTCCCGAGCGGCGCCGTCTATCCCACCCAGGCCTTCCCGGGCTGGATGAAGGTCATCACCGTCGTCGATCCGTTCACCTACGCGGTGCACGGCTTCAAGGAACTGCTGCTGAAGAACACCACCCTGGCGCCGATCCTGCCCGACCTGGCCTTTCTGTTCGTCTTCTCCGTGCTGGCCATGGGCGCGGCCACCCTGCTGTTCCGGCGCACGCTGTGAGGAGCAGCGGCCAAACCCGTCCCGCCGACACAGTGTTTGTCAGAACGTGAACGAAGTGAGCGTCCCGCCCCGGGCCGACGCCCGCCTCCGCTGGACCACTGCGGCACGATCCGCGGTTCAAGTCGCCTATAGGGATCCGCCGCCCTTCATGCCCGATCGAACTGCCTGCGGGCGGGCTGGAAGCCCGCGGGACCCACCAGGCTGGAAGCCTGGATTACTCTCGCGTCCCCGTCCGCATCGCCCACCAAATCGAAAGTCGAAAGTCTCAGTTCTCAATCCCCGGGCTCTGCCACCTTGACGACTACCTTTCCCCTGGCGTGCCCTTCTTCGAGATATCGCATGGCCTCGGGCACCTCATCCAGCGAATAGCAGCGATCGATCACCGGCTTGATTCGTCCTTCTTCGAGCAGAGCCCCGAGGAACACGAGATCCTCCTGGTTTGCCCTGGCCATCATGCCGACCATCTTCTGACGGCCGAGGAGGTTGACCCCTGCTCCGTAGAGCATGCTCGAGAGCATCTGGAGCGTTGAGTTGCCTCCCCCAATGCCGATCCAGCGTCCCCGGGGGCTCAGTGCCCGCCTGTAATCGCGAATCGAACGAGTTCCTGCGACCGCCAGGATCAGGTCATAGCGGCGAGGGTCGCGCGCGAAATCCTCCCGCGTGTAATCGATGACGGAGCCCGCACCCAGTAAGCGCACCATCTCCAGGTTTCTCGTGCTGCACACACCGGTCACCTCGGCGCCGAGCGCTTTGGCGATCTGCACGGCAAACGTCCCGACTCCACCGGAAGCTCCATGGATCAGCACTTTCTGACCGGGCTGGATTCTTCCCTTGTCACGAAGCCCTTGCAGAGCCGTCAGAGCGGCGACGGGTACCGCGGCCGCTTCCTCGAACGTGAGACCGGCAGGCTTTCCCGCCAGCTTGTCCCGGGGGGCACACACGTACTCGGCAAAGCCCCCCCGAAAGACGTCTCCAAAGACCTCGTCACCCGGCTGGAATTGTTGGACCTCCTTACCCACCGCTTCGACGCGACCGGCGATGTCGGCTCCCAGCCTGCCGTCTTTCGGCTTGAAGATCCCGAACCCCATGAGGCGCAACAGGTGCGGCTCCCCTCTCAAGAGATGCCAGTCGAGTGGATTGAGCGAGGCGGCGCAGACCTTGACCAGGACCTCATTGGGCCCAGGGGTGGGAATCTCCCGCTCCTGCAGCTGCAGGACGTCCGGCGATCCGTATCTGGTGTAGACAATGGCCTTCATGGATCCTCCGTGGGGTTGGTTTGGGGAGAATCGTACCGCACTCGGACAGGTTCCACCACGGTTCTCTCGACTTCGCACTTCGCACTTCGCACTTCGGCGTTGGGCCTTCGCCGTTCGGCTTGGAGAACGGGAGAGCGGGTCTCGCGAGAACCGGTGCCCGGAGGGCGGGCGTTTCGAGTTCTGCGGTTGCGTGGTTGCGTGGTGGCGAGCCGACAGTTTCCACCTTTCGAGGAATGGTGGAGAATGAAATATCCTGGCGGGTAGGGAGAATCCGTACGTACTGGGATCCGAAGTCCAGATTGCTCGTGATTTCCGAGCCGAGGGAGGGTATTCCGATGGGAACAATCGCTCGACGGATTGGCGGCAGCGGGGTTCTTCTGGCATTTCTGATCGGGTGCGCCGGCACCGGCACCGGCCTCAGTCAACTGGAGTTTACGGCCGGCCGGCCGCTGCCGGATCGGGCGATGGCAGACCTGATGCAGCGCCACGCCGTTCCCGGCGTGAGCATTGCGGTGATCCACGGCGGGAAGGTGGATTGGGCGCGGGGGTACGGGGTCCTCCGGGCCGGTGGAGCAGAAGCCGTCGACATGGCAACGCTCTTTCAGGCGGCTTCGATCTCGAAGCCGGTGACAGCGGCCGGCGCCCTGCGCCTGGTGAACGCGGGATTGCTCGGCCTCGACGAGGATATCAACCGGGAGCTCCGAGCCTGGAAGCTCCCCGAAAACGACTGGACTGCCAGGACACCGGTCACTCTGCGGCAACTGCTGAGCCACTCTGCCGGCACGACCGTCCATGGCTTTCCCGGCTACGCGAAAGGGGAGGCGCTGCCAACCCTCGTCCAGGTGCTCGATGGAGAGCCACCGGCGAACACGGCTCCGATTCGGGAGAGGTCCTACTTGGAGATGTCTTCGAGGCAATCGCGGCCGCCTACGGATGGCGGACGTAGGTCGCTCTTGATCACCTCGAAATGGGGAGTCCATAGAACTTGGACCCTGTTCAATGCCATGGAGTCGTGGTAGTTTCCCTATCTCAAAGGCACCCATCTCGGGATGGTCCGAACCGGACCGGGTTCTTGACGGCAAAGGAGACAAGGTCATGACTCCTGAAGTAATCAAGCTTCAACTCGACAACATGCGTGATTTCTGGAACCGATCGACGAGACCGCTCGCCGAGGAGCACTCGAACTTCGCGCCCAAGGAGGGGCTGTATACCGTGGCCGGCCACGTCGCCCACACGGCCCAGACCATCGGGTGGTTCTTCGACTCGGCCTTCACCGCCGAATGGAACTTGGATTTCGAGGGCCTGGACAAACAGGTGCGGGAGATGACGAGCCTGAGTGAGGCGCGCGCCTGGTTCGAGCGGGCCATCGACCGGGCGAAGGCGATCGCCGGCGCCCACACGGCGGCCGAATGGGAGTCCCCTTTTCCGCCCAATCCCATCATGGGCGAGGCCCCGCGGGATTCCATCGTCACCGGCGTCCTCGACCACACGGCCCACCACCGGGGCGCCCTCACGGTCTACCAGCGCCTCCTCGGCCTCACGCCGCCCATGCCCTACATGGACCTGTAGACGAAATAGGTGACACGCACGTAATTCGCTCGTAAGTTCCCATGAACAAAGGATTCTGTGTCCGGTCTGGCACTTATTAGTTGAAGACGGGGGCGCGCTCCCCCAGTCCAAAGGGGCATTGCCGTCCCGCGCGGTTGTCTGTGCCATCACCCGGTTATAATCGCAGGATGGGGGCAGATCTTCTTACTGTCAAAGACCTGGTGGTCACGCTGGGCAATGAAAGGATCATCGACGGGCTGACATTCGGCGTCGAGACGGGCCAGATCCTGACGATCCTGGGCCCCAACGGATCCGGCAAGAGCGTCCTGTTGAGAACGCTCCTGGGCTTCCTGCCTTATCAGGGAACCATCACGTGGGACCGAAAGCACCGAACCGGCTATCTTCCGCAGGGACTGAATCAGCTTCTGACCAAAGACCTGCCGCTGACCGTGGGGGATTTCTTCGGTCTGAAGGACCCGAAACCGGGCCAAGGAGAAACCGGCCAGTACCTCTCCCTGGTCGGGTTGTCCGAGAGTATTCTGCCGAGAATCGTGGGCAGCCTTTCCGGGGGAGAATTCCAGAGGATGCTCCTGGCCTGGGTGCTGGTGGGGCAGCCGGAGATCGTCTTCCTCGACGAACCAACGACCGGAATCGACCTGGGCGGGGGCGAGACCGTCTACTCATTGCTCAAGAAGATCAAAGAAGAGAAGCAGTTAACCGTCGTGGTCGTGACTCATGACCTGAACGTGGTGTACGGCTTTACCGATAGGGTCCTGTGCCTCAATCGCAAGGGCTACACCTGCTTCGGTGCGCCGCGTGAGGTCATGTCTCCCCAGGCGCTGGAAGACATCTTCGGCATGAAACTGAAATTCTACGAGCATCACTGATCGCAGACTTCTATGAATGCCCAGTTGATACTCAGCCTGGTCAGCGGAATCTTCATCAGCGGCGTCGCCGGTTACCTGGGCACCTTGATGCTGTCCCGAAAGATGTCCGTGGTCGCCGGCCCGCTGGCCCATCTCGCCCTTCCCGGTGCGGCCCTGGCCATCATCTTCGGCTGGAGCCTGTTCCTCGGCGTCTTCCCCTTCGTTCTTCTGGGCACCCTGTTGATCTGGGCCCTGGAGAGGAGGACGAAACTGCCGATGGAGAATCTGGCCGCCATCATCTTCGCCTTCGGCCTCGGCACGGCCCTGCTCATCCTGCCCATCGACCGCGCGGAGGCCGCCCTGATCGGCAGCATCGGAACGATCTCTTTGACCGAAACCGTCATCGTCGTCGTCATCGCCTCACTCACGTTCGGCATGACCCGGTCGATGTACGCCAAATTGGTGCTGGCAGGAATTCACGAGGACCTCGCTCAATCGAGCGGCGTGAACGTGAGTCTCTACAACTTTGGCTACCTCCTCAGTATCGGCCTGGTCGTCTCCCTGGGCGTCTATCTGGTCGGCGGATTGATCACGGCCGCCCTCATTGCCATCCCTTCGGCCATCGCGAAGAACGTCGGTCACGATCTGAGGAGCTACAAGATCTGGGCCATTTCTTCGGGAATTGCCGCGACCCTGGTCGGCATCGTTCTGAGCCAATTCTATCCCGTGCCGACGGGCCCCCTGATCATCGTCGTCGGCGCGTGTCTGTTCGTGCTGACGGTACTGGTCAAGAGGAAGTGACGGCAACCCGCGGAAGCCTCGCCATTCCGCTGCCGGCCGGCGATCAGAACGCAAGCGACAACGAGTCTCCACGCCATGGATGTCCGTTCTCGGCGGCGAGCGACGGCGAGTCGCCACGCCATGGATGTCCAGTCCGGCACACGATCTACGGCGGCTTGATCCCCTCGGGAGCGCGCTTCGAGAATCTTGCCCCGGTGTTCCGGGGGAACCGGGCGTCGTCACGGGGCGGGGCGCTCACTTCGTTCACGTTCTGACTGGGATACGACTCCTCCGCTCCCAAGCGGCCAAGTCCGAAGTCTGAAGAGGGGTTCGAATTCGCAGTTCGCACCTCGCACTTTGCACTCGCACTTCGCAGGTTGTCCTTCCCTGTGGGAGTCACCCATCGGACACGCCCTTCGGCGCCCCTGAAAAACCTGTTGACACAGGGCTCTGTCATCATCTACTCTGCAGCTGTCGGAAGGCGACATGTCGAAAGAAAAATCAGAAGTCCCCTACGGAACGCTGGATCTGCTCATCCTCAAGACTCTGGAGACCATGGGCACGATGCACGGCTACCTCATCGCGAGACGAATCGAGCAGGTTTCCCAGGAGGCACTCAAACTGAGCCAGGGGTCGATCTACCCGGCCTGGTCCGCCTCGAGCAGGAGGGCTGGATCAGGACCGAGTGGGGTGTCTCGGAAACGAATCGGAAGGTGAAGTTACACGCTGACGGAGTCCGGACGAAGGCAGATCGGGCTCGAGGTCAAGAAGTGGGAACAGGCCAACGCTCTGGTGACGCGATTTTTGGAGGTGGAGCCATGACGTTGCGACGACGGGTGAAACGCTTGGTGGCGCTGCTGAGAAATCGGCGGCTCGATCGCGAGTTGGACGAGGAGATCCTGGCCCACCTGGAGATGGCCGAGTTGGACGCAATCGCGGCCGGGATGTCGGCGGAAGAAGCCAGGAGGGAAGTGCGCCGTCGCTTCGGGGGCATCGAGCAGATCAAGGAAGCGCATCGCGACCGGCGCAGCACCGGTGGATCGAAACGTTTTGAAGGACGTCCGGCATGGACTGGCTTCACTCAAACGAAACCCGGCATTCGCCGTGACCGCCGTGGGCGTATTGGCCCTCGGTATCGGGGCCAATACGGCCATGTTCAGTCTGGTGGACGCGGTACTGTTGAAACCCCTGCCGTTCCCCGAGCCGGACGGAAGGTCCGAGGTCGGCGGAGGCCCCCCGACGGCCGCGAGAACACGGTCAAGACGCTGGATTTCCTGGACTGGAAGCGGCTCAACACGGTCTTCGAAGCGCTGTCGGCGGCAAGACCTGAAGATGCCGGCCTGACCGGCCTGGGCGAGCCGGAGCGGATCTCGGGCTGGCGTGTCTCGGCGGATTACTTCAACGTATTCGGCGTTAACGCGCTGATCGGCCGGACGTTCGGTCCGGGGGAAGACCAGCCCGGCGCCGATCCGGTGATCGTGATCAGCCACGCCGCCTGGCGATCGCGGTTTGGGGGCGATCCGGACATCCTGGACCGCAAGCTCGTTCTCGACGGGGAACCGAATCGCGTCATAGGAATCCTGCCGCCGGGCAGCTTCGACCGCGATGCCGCCGTGTTCTGGAAACCGCTGATCTTCTCACAGGGGGATCGGGTGCGAGACGCTCACTGGTTCTTCGTGTTGGGCCGGCTGCGCCGCGGTGTGAGCCTGGCCCAGGCGCAAGAGGAAATGACCACCATCGATTCCAGCCTGACGGATCTCTCGCCCGACTGGAAGAAGGACTGGGGCGTCACCGTGGAACCGTTCGATCGACGACTGGTCGGGGACAGCCTGCGCAAGTCGATCCAGGTCGCCTTCGGCGCGGTGCTCATGGTGCTGCTGATCGCCTGCGCCAACGTGGCCAACCTGCTGCTGGCGAAGGGAGCCGCCCGCAGGAAGGAGATGGCGGTACGGGCGGCGCTGGGGGCAAGCCGAGGCCGCCTGATGGGACAGTTGCTGACGGAAAGCCTGGTACTGTGCGCTCTGGGAGGAACCGCCGGCCTCGGGCTCGCCTATATGATGCTCGCTCTGGCAACTCCGCAACTGGCCGGGGCTCTCCCGTTCACTGCCGACGTCCGCCTGGATCCTCGCGTGCTGGGCTTTGCGGTGGCCGTCGCTCTCGTCGTCACCCTGCTGGTCGGCCTGCTACCGTCGTTCGCGACTTCTTTTCCCGGATTGGCGCGATCGATGAGCCAGGGCGCGCGCGGATCGTCTCGTTCACGCGAGGGGCTGCGTCGTGTGCTCGTCGCCGCCGAGGTCGGGGTCTCGTTGATCCTGATCTGTGGCGCACTGCTCCTGTTTCGGAGCCTGCTCAACCTTCAAAACGTCGACCCCCAGGTGGAGACCGAAAACGTGCTGACCCTGTCCGCCGACTTGCCGGAGGGGGCTTACCCGACGCCCGAGAGAGCGGCCGTCTTCTACGACGAGGTGGCGGAGAAGCTGCGGGCCGTCCCCGGGGTCGAGCGGGCGGGATTGTCGACGGGCTTGCCCTTCCAGCACGTGAACGAAGGCATGGCGTTCCTGTCCATGGGCTACGATGCCGCAATCGATGTCCAGTACAAACGGGTGGACCCCTCCTATTTCAGCACTCTCGGAATCCGGATGCTGTCGGGCCGCGGTATCAACGAGTCGGGACCGTGCCGGTTCTCCTTCCGTGGTTGTCGTCAATGCAGAACTGGCGGCGAGATTGAAGGACCGCTTCGGCCTCGCCAACCCGGTTGGGGAGAAGGTGCGTGTGGTGACGCCGCACTTCGTCGATAGACAGGCGGAACTCGTGGAATCGGAGGTCGTCGGGATCATTCGGGGCGAGAGGAACGAGGACGCAAGAGGCGCGGCGGTTCCGGTTGCGTACGTGGCGCTGGCACAGGCTCCGGCTCGGTGGATCAAACTGATTGCCCGAACGCGGGGCGAGCCGTCAGGCGTAATCGCCGGCATTCGAAAAGCAGTGTGGGAGGTCGATCCCAATCTGGCGCTAGGGGATGTGAGCACTCTCGAGCAGGTGAGGTCCCGGACCTTCAGCGGAACGAGCCAGCCGACCGAGTTGATCGGCGCCTTTGCCGGCGTGGCGGCCCTATTGGCTGCGTTGGGGCTCTATGGGGTGCTGGCCCACGCCGTGATCGAACAGAGGCGGGAGATCGGCATCCGGATGGCGCTGGGTGCCCGGGCAGGCGATGTGGTTTCCCGCGTCATGGGAAGCGCGGCGCGCATGATCGCTCTCGGAGTCATCCTCGGTCTGGCGGGGGCTTTGGCGTTGACGCGCGTGATGGAGAGCCTGCTCTTCCAGGTGTCGGCCTTCGATCCGATCGTGCTGACGGGCGCTTGCGTGCTGGTCGCGACAGTCGGTCTGCTGGCGGGATGGATCCCGGCGCGACGCGCGTCAAGAGTCGATCCCCTGACGGTCCTGCGCGAGGAGGGCTGACGTCGACTCGCCCGTGAAGGAGTGCCTGCCGTGCAGAAGAGCCGATCAGCCAGGGGCGGAGAGCCTTCGAGAAGTGCGAAGTGGGAGGTGCGAGGGGCGTGTTGCCCAAAGGACCTCGGCGTCTTGGTCGTGGTCTCTTGAACTCAATCGGCTGCAATCAGCCTCGCCTACACTGAGCGTTCCCTTGAAGACCTCGAACTCCTGCTGAGTGAACCTCCGTCCCAGTCGACGATCTTGAGACCAAGGCTCCCCGCACAGCCGGACGTCGTCACGGGCGGGACGCTCACTTCGTTCAGGTTCCGACTGGGCCCCGCCTCCCCCGAAACCGCGACGGAGCGGAGTCCCGCACGGGGGGACGGCACGGCCGACTTATCCGTTTTCGGGCCCCGGTTGCGGGAAGGCATCGGAAGCAAATCGTCCCCGTTCCACTACTCGCCCCCGGTCAAGGCGCAGTCGCCGGGAGACACAGCGCGGGATCTCCTCCGGGCGATGGGTCACGAACACGATGGTGGTTTTCCCCGAAGTACCGACGTCCTCGAGTATCCCGGCGATCGGTTCGCGATGGCGCGGGTCGATGCCCTGGTACGGCTCGTCCAGCACCAGGAGTTCCGGCGTCTTGATCAGGGCCCGGGCCAGCAAGGCCAGCCGCTGCTCGCCGGCCGATGCGGCCCCCAGGGCCGTTCCCGCAAGGTGACCGATCCCGAGCCTCTCCTCCCATGCCGCGGCCAGATTCGCCTGTTCCTGCGAGGGTTCCGCGAAGAGTCCGATCGAGTCGAACAATCCGGAGAGGACCACCCCCCGGATCGAGGTCTCCAGCGGATAGTAGACCTGCAGCTCGGGAGCGACCCAGCCGATCCGGTCTTTCAGCTCCCAGATGGAATCGCCGGAGCCGCGGCGGCGGCCGAAGAGCCGGACGTCATTGGCGTAGACCTGAGGATTGTCTCCCAGGATCAGGCTGAGCAGGGTGGACTTCCCGGCGCCGTTGGGACCGACGACAGCCCAGTGCTCTCCCCGGCGCACGACCCAGTCGCAATCCGACAACACCTCCACACCACCGTAACGCACCGACGCACTCCGGATGTCGATCAGAATTTCCCCTGGCCCCCCTCGATCCACCGGCCTCAGTCTTTCCGGAGCTCCCGGGTCGACGGCCGCAGCCGAAGACGGACCTACGGCCGGGACGATGCGGGGAGCGGCAAATCTCCGGGTCTCCGCCACACGACCCCCCTCGAGCACCAGCAGATGGTTCAGTCCGGCCGGGGCCCCATCGGGTCGGGTGGTGAGATAGACCAGAGAAGGAGACGTTTCCTGTGTGAGGGCCTCGATGGCCCCCCTGAGGCGGGAGCGGGACTGAACATCCAGGCCATCGAGGGGCTCGTCCAGGATCAGAATACGAGGCTTCTGAAGCAGCGCCCGGGCGATCAGCAGCTTGCGCGACTCGCCGTTCGAAAGGTGAATGACCTTCCGCTCCAGGAGGTGCTCCATCCCCAGCTGCTCAACGGCCCGCTCGCGACGCCGCGCGTATTCACCGGGAGAGGTCTTCAGGGGGGTGACGTCGTAGGCGGAGATGCGCTCCACACTCTCCCCGGTCAGCAGCTCCCCTACGGTGGGGGAGGAACCGCCTTCGAAACTCTGCCAACGAGCCTGGTGGTAGCTTTCCGAGGCTCCCTTCAACGCTCTTTGGGCCTCGGGAGAGACCATCACGACCTCGCCACGATTCAAGTAGGAGCGACCCTTCGTCCGGGTCCCGTCGAAGTGGTACCGCAGGCCGCCGTGAATGGGAACCTGCCGGCAGAGGGCCTGTCCGAGCATCGACTTACCCGACCCGGTCGGACCGCTGACGATCCAGTGTTCTCCCTCTGCCAGCACCCAGTCGATCCCGCACAACTGGGGACGGTCGCCGAGCTGGACGATCACATCCTCCAGTTCGACCAGAGGCCTTCCCCGCCGCCTCCCCTGTTTGCCCGGCTTCGCCACAGCGTCAGTCTACCCGAATGCGCCCGGTCGGTTCCCAACCCACGGTGAGTCGCTCCTTTCGTGCAGTCCTGACGCGTGACCCGGGAAGCCTGACCGTGCCCGTGGCATAGGCCCATGAAATGGACGCGTTTTTCTGGCAGAATTCAACCATTGGCTCGGTCGGCCGTTAGTCTCACCGTCGGAATCACCCACGGAGCATGCTCTGCACGTGCCTGCTGAACCCCGGGGCTGACCAGGCGTGACGATCCGGGCCAATCACGCTCGGAGGGACAACGATGGGGAATTCAACCTTGGCAAGAGCGACGAGGCCTGCGGGGAGATGCCTTGACTGGGTCCATGCCGCAAAGTCCGGACTCGTCTGTTTACTGTGGTGGGGAATCGCGTCGGCGCCCGTGCTGGGTGGGGGCCAAGAGGATCTCCACGAATTCCTCCGCATGTATCCCAAGTTGAGCGATGCCGAGATCCAACAGGTCGAGCAGGGGTCTGCAGTCGCCAAGGTCCTCGATACGCCGGAAAAAGAAGAGATCATCATTTTCGGGGCAATCAGGCTGACCATTCCGGTGAAGACGTTCGTCGAGCACATCCGCGACGTCGAGAGGCTCCAGGACGGTGAAAACTACATCGTGGTGAAGAAGTTCAGCGATCCCCCGGTCATGGCCGACGTGCAGCAACTGACGCTGGACGAGGACGACATCGAGGATCTGCAGGAGTGCAAACCCGGTGACTGCGACATTCAACTTCCGGACCTCGAAATCCAGCAGTTTCGCAACCAGATCGACTGGAACTCGAAGGATGCCGCAAACCAGGTCAACCACATGGCCCAGGAGAAGGCGCTGGAGGTCTTGCAGCGGTACAGGAAGTACGGTACCCGCGGGCTGAGGGACTACCGTGACAAGAAGGACCCGCTGAACATCCAGAGGACGTACGAAAATCTGCTGAATCGGACCGATGCCCTGCCCGTTCAGCTGCCCGAATTCTACGACTACCTGCTCAACTATCCGGACGTCTCCTTGCCCGGAACCGAAGACTTCTTTTACTGGGAGAAGGTGAAGTTCGGTCTCAAGCCGACGATTCGAGGCGTTCACGCGATCATTTATGAGGCAAAAGAGGGAGACCGATCCGATTGGGTCATTGCCTTCAAACAGCTCTACTCGACTCACTATTTCCTGGCTGCCCTCGACCTCTGGTTCTGCCTCGAGGATCCCGACTCGGGCGGGTTCTACCTCATCACCCTCAAGGGCTCCCGCCAGCATGGCCTGACGGGATTCAAGGGAAGTATCGTCCGCAAGGTCGTCGTCGGAAGAACCCGCGATTCAGTCGAGCAGGCCCTCAACTACCTGAAGGCGAATTTCGAACGCAGCAACTGAGGGTCGCCCTCGAACTGCTCACTTGAGCTCGCACTTTCCATTTCGGACGTCACACTTGGACTCGGATTGGGCGCCGGCCGACGAGACTCTTCGGCCCACGACTGCAGCATCAGGACGGCCTTTCCCAGAACCCCGGCGGATCCGCGGAAGGTTCCCGATCCGCGGGGCTGGTCATCCACGGTGTACCATTCGAAGAAGCCGTTGTTCCTGCGGACCCGCTGCAGCATGGGTATCAGCTCGGTGTAGGCATCCTCGACGAAACCGTGCTCGATCAACTGCTGGATCATGCGACCGCCAAACCAGCTCCAGTCACCCCCGTTCTGGTACGAGTAGGGCTTCATGGCCGGATTCTTGAAATAGCCGCTCGGATAGGCGGGGAAGACGGTCAGTCCGATCGAGGCTGCGCCCGCAAAACGGACGTTGTTGCGCAGGTCCTTCAGAACCAGGCCGATCTCATCCCGGTTCAGGAATCCCGCCTCGATGGCGATGGCCGTTCCGCCGTGATAGTAGATGCGGTCTTCCTCGAAATCCGCGGGAAAGGGCGATCCGTCCAGATAAATGTGGGGACGGAATTTGTGCCGCCGGGCATCCCAGAGATAGCGTCGAGCATTCGACCTGACGCGGTCCCGGGCGGCCGACCATCGGGACGAATCAGCGCCCGAATCCCGCAGCAACTCGACCAGGTTGTCCGCAGCGATGACGAACATGGCATTGTCGTAAACATCAATCGCCCGGTGACTGCTCTGGTCGAAGGCGACCCCCCATTCATGTTCGGGCTGGACATCCCCCCAGTCGACGGTTGTGGCACCCCAGACCAGCCCGTAGTCTGTGTCGAAGCGCCTTGAAAGGACATAGTCGAGGGCCAGCTGCAGCCGGCTCAGAACGGATTTTCCGTTGACGGTTTCCTGGAGGATGGACCGATCGCCGGTGACCTGAACGTATTTGTAGACGGCCTGAACGAGCGAGCTCTCCTGATCCGTTTCGACCGTGTTCTTGTGCCCTTTGAACTGGGGCATGGTTTCGGATTCCGTGTAGTCATAGCCAGCGGAGGCCTTGGCGGCCGGGATATAACCGTCGATGATGTTGCCGTCTTCCGGCTGGAAATGAAAGAAGACCAGCAAGGCCTGGCGGATCGACCGGCTGTCCCGGACCTGAAGGGACAGCTCGATGAAGGTGTTGAAATCCCGGATCCAGACTTCGCCGTACCCACTGCCGGCGTTCAGACCGCTTCCGAGGACGGCCCTGGCCTTCTCCAGGACATAAGGCAGATCGGGATCCGCCAGAATGCGTTCGGCAACTGCCGCACTCTTCCGGGCCCGATCCGGAAGGGGGCTTGCGACTTCAGGCAGCCTGACACTTTGATGGCAGCTCGTACCCTGGAACAGAATGCAGACAAGAGCTGCCAATAAGCCAAGCCGTGCCCGGCATCGGATCTTCGTCACCCGCTCACCTCGAACTCCATTTGCGGAACCTGGACAATCTGGAGGATTCGGAGGGCATTGTCAATTCAACTGGTGGAGGGTGAACCGGTGGTGGAGCCATGCCGGATCGCTCATGATCGGCGCGTTGTCGGGCAATATCGTCGTCGGCATAGCCGCACTTACTGCTGAGATTGGTAGGGGAAAGGACGAAGTTCAAGGCTGGGGGGCGTGTTGCCCAAATCGCCGTGGCGGAGATCTCTGGTGACGGTCCGACCGCGGGAAGCTCTCCCCAAAGTGCTGCCATGGCATCACCTACCCTGGCGGATCAAACCCGTCTGGACCCCGGATTCCATGATGTAACATCCCGTCGTCACGTACCGAGCGGGAGATCCAGCACGATTTCCGGGCTGCCCGAAGCACTGATCGTGATCGGCTGACGGACACGGTCGTAGCCGAACAGGCTGAACTGCAGGATGTAGGAGCCGGGAGCCAGCTTGAAGCGGAACCGCCCCTCGTGGTCCGTTCTGCCCACCCGCACGGGCTTTCGCTCGGTCACGTTGAAGACCTCAACGATAACGTTTGACAGAGGCTCCTGGGTCGCCTCACGGACAACTTTACCTGCCGCTGCCCTCACTTTGACCGATGGGTAGATCATCGTCATGGATACGGGGGGGAGGGAGTAGTGCCTGCTGGAGCACCCGAAGCCAAGGCCAAGACCGAGGATCGCAACGAGAAGAGCTGAACGGACGATCATGTCTCATGGGACGCGCCTCAGTTTGCGAATGCGAACAAAGTTCGTTCCCTTGCCGGACCCGCGATTGTATCGGTGCAGACTTGGACGCTGTGACCGAAGGATAATCTCGCGATCGATTACATCGGAGTGAGCGCCCTGTCGCGATCCACCTTAGCAAATGCTTCAGCGAGTTCATGGAAAGCAACCGTAGGTCGTTCAGCTGGTGCAAGGAAATTCTCGCTCATAGGTTTAACGTTTTGCCAATTGAATGCGAACTGGTCTGCAATAGCCGAGGCCGGCAGATCGGTCGCCTGTTTACCTTTGCTGTAGCGCCAGGCTGCATTGACGTCGAGGTTCTCGATGAAATTGACGTTGATCAGTCCGCATTGGTCGGAAGGCCCTTGCAGAGCCACCAAATGAAGAGAGCCAGAAGGAGGATCAGAACCAGACCAACCGCCGCAAGAAGCATCTCAGTCCACTGTTGCGGAGAGGAATCGGCCCCGCGCTGACCACTGTACTCCGACATCATCCTGGGGAGAAAGGCACTGTCCGTTAACGGGATTGATTGGATGCAGCTTGCCGCTACCGCCCACTTTCATCGTGAGTTTGCCTGAGGCCCCCTTCAGCCGTAGGCCACAGCCAACTGCAGCAACTGCGGCACCGTTCTGATCGCCATTCATGGCCGCAGTGATCACGCCTGAACTTCCGACAGGATCCAAGGAGCTAAGCGTAGAAGTGACTGCACAGGAACCAGCCCGGAGTCCCTCCCATGCAGCGATGACCGTCTCCTCTCCCGTCGAAAGACCGAGTCCACGGTCGATAACCTCGTCAATGGCGGCCTCGTCACTGTCACGCCGGAAACATTCTCCCCCAGATCGGCTGGCCGGCCTGTTCATAGAAGTAGTGCCGTGTCCCAGAGGCTGTCTGACGCTTGGAGCGCCGCCCGTCCGCATCGTAGCCATACTCCGCCGTAGCTCCCGCATCCACCGTCTTGAGCCGGCCCCCGGAAGGAAGAATCTGAGTGAGGGCCCCTCTGCACGGTTGCCGACTGCCTGACTTCCCGTCCCGCCACGAACGGGAATCAGAACTTGCCAAGGCAACGGTGGGCCGGGCTTCCCGGGAACGGTCTGGCTTCGGTGGTCGAGCTTCTCCGACAACCCTCACTTCGTTCGGGCTCTGATTTTTGGCGCGGATCTTCGCGGCCGCCGCCAGGTCTCGGTCTGCCGGGCAATGGATCGATCGAGCCGCGAGTCGGTCGGGCAACACTCCCGCGAAGGCAGAAGGGAGAAGTGGGAAGGGCCAAGGGCGAGATTCGAACTTCGAACTTCAGTTCGCAATTCGCCCTTCGCCCTTCGCACTTTGAAATGGTGGAGGTAATCGGATTCGAACCGACGACCCCCTGCGTGCAAAGCAGATTCGTCGGTTCGGCGGAAACGTCCTGTTTTCGGGGCTTTTCTTTTCAGCACGTTAGGGCCACCGTGTTGAGACTTGTTGTTCCTTGTGGTTCCGTGAGGCTTTGAACAGCTACAATTTTGACTACAGTATTTTCCACACTTGCGTGCTCTACCCCTCGCGGTACCGTCGGTATTGCCCGGCTCACAAGCTCGACGCACATTATCCTGGGAGCTCCTTGCAACCGTCCCAATTACCAGGTATAAGGAGTCTCGTGGCGCAGGGTATTTTGGGGACTCTGTCTAATTTCTCAACTCCTTCTCCAGAGTCGACACCAGCACCTAGACGCAGACGGCGATCCAGACCTGCGTCTTCACGCCGTTCGCCCGCGTGCCGTAAGACGCCCGGATGTGAAAGTTCTGCCTGATCCAGTTGAAGAACCCCTCGACATGCGAGCGGCGTTTCCAGAGGCGGCAGACGGTCAGCGCCGATGACGCCGGCCGATCGGTCAGATAGGCGAAGCAGTGATCGGTCTCCGCATCATGAAAGTGCACCCGGTGGAGTTCGTCGGGGTACTGGCGGAAGCTCGAGGAGTTCCTCAACCGTCCCCACCTCGTCACTGAACACTCCGGGCTGGTCGGCTACCGGCCGGCAACTGCAACGAACGAATTGCAGGCCGCGCTTGCCGCTCGGCATGTAGCGGCGCCCGGTTGAGGATATGGAGCCGCCGGAAGCCCAAATGACTTCGATCCACCATGTAATAGGCACCGGCCTCGATCGGGAGCCGGTGCAGGATATGGACGTCCTGGAGCACATGAAGCTTTCCAGCGTGTGGGCGGACGCAGTAAAACAGGGAATTGGTGACAAGATATGGTGTTACCGAGGACCGTCTACATTCCTATGGCGTGGGACCCTTGGCTCCAATAGCTTCCAATGAGACCGAGCAAGGACGAGCCCTGAACCGCAGAGTGGAGTTGGTAAGCCAGTAACAACACACTACAAGCAGTGCACAGACTTACCGATAACAGAAAGGTGGTAGGCAGTATGTGGAAGATGCACGTGTTTTGTATTTCACTGGCTGGTCTATGTCTTACTCTTCTTGCACTCGATCGAAGTGTCTATGCCGGCGACGAGCACATCTTCGGCAAAATCGACATAACAATCACCGGACAGGGTCATACGGACCACAATGGGGGGGAGAACGGTCCTGAGAAATGGCACAGTTCGTCCGATCATTCACTGAGTGCAGGCTGCCATATCATGGTCTGCGGGGACCAGGGTCTGCTCAACATTCTCGACTATGCTCCCTATGGGTCGGAGAACTGGAACAAACGCTTTTCCATGCAAAGAGACCACAACACTTGCGAGGAGATTTGGAAAGGTAAAGCGTTCATTGCCCGACCGGGTGACTCCGAAGAGAGTACGGAAACGTTCGAAGCCAGTATGGAAGCATCAGCGGAGAATTGGCGGACTGGGCCTTGGGGGACTGACGAGGATAGGCAGGCGTACATGTCTCAGGAAGAACCCCGAGTAGAGTTGGGAGAAGACCCCAAAGGTAGGTATTCATTGACCGTCTCCGGTCAACTGGAGATGTTCACACAGTATGACAATAGAACGATTCATCACTACGCCTGTACCCGCAAAGATGTCAAGAACGTACTCCAATATTCACCAAGGGCACCTGCGGAGGCGAGTCAGGATGAAGACGGAAGCACTTTCATGAGCGGACCTTCTACGCCGCAGATCAGACCGATTTTCTTTAGAGCCGACAATGTTGGTCTGAAGGATACTAAGACGATTTACAAAAGGATCGATGAAGACAACGGTTACACGGAGACGGCTGTTGCGAGTTGGCAATTCATAGAAACCCGGACCGGCTGCGACTGTGATGCGATCGTCAATATCGCCCGGGGCGATGTCAAGGTGAATGGCGCGCCCACTGGTGAGGGTACTATTCTCGAGGATCCGCAAGAGATATCTACAGGAGCCGGGAGCCGTGCGTCGATCACGTTCGGAAATGGCGCACAGATCAACCTGGGATCGAACAATAGAATGGACCTCGGTTCACTGTGCAGGGAACGTGGAGGGTCGGGTCTGTCGTGGGTCCATATGAAGATTATGAGTGTATTCACGGTTTTGACAAGCGCGAGTCGCGGAAAGGTTGTGTACGGCATTGCAGGGTCTAACGCCGTGACTGGTTTCCGGGGTGAGCTCTTGCCGGCCCCTTGGGTTCCCCGGCCGAGTATTCGGCTTGCGTCTTATGGAAGGGGTGCCGTTACTTCGCCGGCTGCTTCTTTCATAGAGAATGAGTTAACTGAACTCACGCCCGGCGTTGGCGATATAGAGCGTTCCGCTGCCGCCTTTATAGTGGAGTGTCGTCGCTCCGGCTTCAACGTGTGGGCTTTAAAGGGCAGGTTGAAGCTGAAGGATAGCGACGGTTCTTCCACCGTCTTACAGGGGCAAGCAAATGCGGCTCTCGCCCAGTTACCGACTCCACATCATTTTAAGGTGGAGTGGATAATGATACAGGTTTCTGAATAATGCAGTGGGGACTCAAGTTCCGCATTTAGCTGAAGAGACAGCTCACGGTTTCCTGTCGTGCTAGCCTGGATTTCCACGGAGCAGTTTTGAACTAACATTTTCATTGCGTATCTCTCCTTCTCCCCATCCACCTTTCCTCGGCCCATCGGATACCTCCGTTCCAGTCCACACACGTCGGCACAGACACCACGCCCCATGCCGCTGTCGCGCAGTATCCGTCGGGGAGCTAGCCCAGGAAATACGCATTCACCGGACGCTTACAAGCTAACAGCGCCAAGAAGATCACCATTGGCGTGAGGAATCGGGCGCTGAGCGGAAGGTCTTGAGCGAGAACTCGAATCACCAGCCTGCGTGGAGGCTCTGGTGGACACCCCAGGACACCCACGGGCTCACGAGGACCGTGGAGAGTCTACGAACACCCAACCGGAGATCGCTACCTTCTGCGTCGAGGATCTCCTGATCTACTATGCCCATGTTACTGTCAAGGATCAATCCACCCGGGAAGAACCCTGGGACACCTCACCTGGGCGTGCCGAAATCGAGCTGAGTCGCTTTCGTCCTAGGTCTGGACGGCCACCTGCCTTCTTCGCAGGTGGTCGAGAACGATCGTTCTGGAACCGGGAGAGGCGCTGGTCTGTCGTCGACGAGCACCTGCATTCTTCGCAGGGGGTCGTCATTTCTCATTTTGCCAGAATGCCCCGTAAGTGCCCTTCCAATAAAGGTTTCCGCATGTCGTCTGCCTGCAGGCAGACGCGTGCGTGCAAAGCAGATTCCTCGATTTACCGGAAGCGCCCTGTTTTCGAGGCTTTTCTTTTCAGCAAGTTACGGACGGCGTGTTGTGCGTTGTTGTTCCTTGTGGCTCCGTGAGGCTTTGAACAGCTACAATTTTGACTACAGTCGATCGTCCTGCCTAGTTTTCTGCAGGACGGACAGCTCATATCGAGCCTCTTCGCCTAGAGTGTCCCTTAGTTCCAAGCCCTTGGCTGTCCCATTCTTGCTGAACCGCAACACCATGGCGGCTGTGATCGGTTCCTCCGATACGTCTGCCATTCGCCCCAGTCATGCACCTGCAGAAACTTCACCAGATACCCCTCCCGTTCAAAACCTGTCGGACAGAAATCGGACAGTTCACACCCATGAAACAAACCCAAGGAGGGACAGAGGATAGGGCGCGGTGTGTTGATGAGGCCCGCGCTGTGTGAAGCGTTTTGGGCTAGTCTGGTCCGAAACCGTCGACCGGTCTTGGAGACTCAAAATCCGGCGGGTGGCGACACTCGTGGGGGTTCAAGTCCCCCCTCCGGCATTACGCCTTCGGCGTGAGCTCCCAGGTCTCAAGGTTCCCCAAATCCCAAGTTCGAGGAAAGTCACTTTGCACTTCGCACTTCATCCTCGTACTTCCCATTCGCACTTCGAAATTCCGCTTCGCACTTCGAGTCGCTTTTCTCGGCCGGCTTCGCGTTCAGTCCCTGGATCGCGGCCAAAGCCACTCCGGAGATATCAGAGGCGCTGATCGTCTTCTCGTCGGTTCCCAAGCCAAATGTGTAACGTTGGTTCGGTTCGATTCGATCCGACTGGAACAGCGCGCAGGGCGTGGCCAAGGGAATGAAGACGCTTTCCGGCGGAGACAACGTCGCATCGAGATACTCCTGGAGCATCTGATCACTCGAAATGGCCGGGGATACGCATCACCCGGTGCAAAGCTCAACGTTTCGTCATGAGGCACGTTTCAACCTGACACCCTGCTCAGGTCGAGTTCGGACTCGTGCTTTGTCCAGGCTTCTTTGGGGCACCCCTGAGCAATTATTGACAGGAGTGAAAAGAAATCATTGACATTTGCATCGAGAAAATGGTCTCTTTCGCAGATTGCCCCAATAACTGGGAAAAGGAGTACAAAGTATGCCCCGAAAACGGATTCTTCCTTTGATTTTCACTGTGGTCCTTATCTGCGCTGTCGGTTTTGCGCGGTGAGAGTCAACTTTCCGCAGGTAGCCGACGGTGGGGGAATCTCTACGACGTTTACGCTGATCAATACCGGAAACTCGGATGTCACGGGTATCCTGTCACTCGTGAATCAGAATGGGTCGCCGCGCGCTCTCCGCTTGAATGGGAAGTCGGCCTCGTCCTTCCAAGTGACCGTTCCCGGCGGCGGAGGGACCGTCCGTCTGGCCAGCGCCAACGAAGGCTCCGCTGTGGCCGGGTGGGCGTACTTTGAGTCAGATTCGATCAATGTGCAAGGAGTCGCCACATTCGACCTGCGAACGTCCGGCGGCACCCTGGTTACGAGCACCGGAATCCTGGGAACGGAAGGCATCAGCAAGGCGGGTTTTCCCGTTGAAGTGATCTCCCCCTCGAGGAACACCGGGGCGGCCATCGCAGCTCTCGGTCAGGACGTAACCGTTCAACTGCATCTCATCGACACTGATGGCGTCGAGGTTTCCAGCGTTCTGGATCCTCGGCTCAACCCACTCCGAGCGAACAACCAGATCGCGGCATTCGTCAACGAGTTGTTCAGCGGGGTCGACAACTTCAGTGGCAGCCTCGTCGTTGAGGTGATCGGGACCGGCCAGGTAGCCGTCACCAGTCTGGTAACGAAGGAGTCGTTGCTCTCGGCTGTACCGGTAGTCGAGTTCAACGCTGTCACATCGGCGAGGCTGAAAGCCGACTATCAGTTTCAAAACAGCCTGGCGAGTTCCGTTGCGGGCTCGCCCAATCTGAACAACGTCGGCTCCAACACCTTTGCAAGCGCGATCGTAGATGGAAATCCCCGCACTGTTTTGAACTTTTCCCCCAATAACGGCGTGACCCTTTCTCCCACGGTTGGAGTCGTGCCCAATGATGCCTACACCATTGCTGTCCTGTTCCGCTTCAGTGAGGTCAACAGCTGGAGGAAGATCCTGGACTTCAAGAATGGAGAGGTTGACCGGGGACTTTTCGTGCTGGATGGAAAACTGATTTTCTACAATGAAACTTCCAGTGGAATTGGCGCCAGCGTGAGCCCCAATACTTACGTGCAAGTTGTGCTGACGCGTGATTCCGACAAGCACGTCGTGGGCTATGTCGACGGCGTGGTGCAATTCTCGTTCACGGACGTGGATGGCCTGGCCGAGATCAGCGATCAGAACACGTTAAGGTTCTTTAACAACATTCAAGGGCCCGGGGATACTTCTTCCGGTTCGGTGGCTCGTATCCGCCTCTATGACAATGCCATCACGGCAGATGAAGTCGCTCTACTCGATCGTCTTCCCTGATCTGCCAGGGGACGTGGAAATGTATGCAACGGCCGGCAGTGGAAGCGCCTACTGTCGGCCGTTTCTTCTTACAGAAGCGGACTGGCGGTAGCGGAAACATGCAGGTTCGCCTCCGAGTGCTGTAGCCCCAACTTCGTCGGACCACCGAAGAGAGAAGGTCCCGCCGATCCCAATGATGCCCGGAGGGTTCGTGTGTCCACGTTCGCTACGAGCCGGGTACGAAGATCACGCCGCTCGCCAAGACGGAAAGGACACCTGTCCTTCCCGCTCAAGGTGGGCCTCGCGGAGAGCTGTGCATGGTAACCTCGTCTTCGAAGCCGCAACGTGGCGACAAGACCTCGCGGATTTGAAGACCTCTGCGCTATTATTTTTCTGGTGCGGCGGCACGGGACGCAGCGGTCGGTCATCCAGGTAAGGACCCCCTGGTGAGACTGGCGCAACACCACGGTGGTGACGCTTCGAGCGCTCTCTCCTTCGGCGGGTCCTGCGCCGGGGCCGAGGTGACGCACCGACCGAAGCTGCCGACCTGAGTCCGGGAGCCATTGCTCGCTCGCCATTTCAGCCGAAAGCGAGGAGGATTGCCATGGAAGAGATTGAACGGGGCGGTACCCTTCGAACGATCTTCTCTTTCTTCCTGGGCCTGATGCTGACCTCGTTCGTGGGAGTTGGCGTATACACGTTTCATCCACCGCCTGATCAGTTCGACAGTCAAATCCGGGACCTCACGCGCCGGGAACAAGAGATCAGGAACTCCAGGCCGCCAAACGAGCTGACGGCAGGAGATCGGGATCAGATCCAACAGATCAATCGCCAGCGGAACGAGCTCACCGACGCCGCGGCGGACGCGCAAAAACCGTGGGGGCTCAGTACGAGTGTCATCCTGATCGTGTTCGCCACTCTCGCCATGGCGATCTCACTCGTGCGCGCCGATCAACTGCCGGTGATCAGCAACGGTCTATTGCTGGGCGGCCTCTTCACGATGCTCTATGGTGTCGGGTGGATCATTGCCACTGACACCTCCATCACCAGGTTCCTGGTCATGACCGTTGCACTCGTGATCGCCCTTGGACTCGGGTACGTCCGATTCGTCCGCCGCGTCCGGGTCCCGCCAGCCGCAGCCGAATCGCGAATCGGGGAAGGCGAGGGGTTGGCGGACATCGAGCGCCGCGTGCGGGATCTCGAAGAGCGGATGAACCAAGCCGCGCAGGCGCTCAGACACAAAAACGATCGTTCCAGCTCGTCTTGACTGGATAGATGGAGAAACGAGCAACGGCGGCGCCGATGTGATCGAATTTGTGAAGATCGACGAAAAGTGGCTTGCATCCGACGCCATGTGGACGGTTGAGCCCGACACATGTGGAGTCGATAGGAATTTGCTTTCTCCCGGGGTGAGTCTATGTCGGCGGAAATGGCGAGTAAACCCTGAAATGAGGGGCTGGGATGAACGGTTCAAGTAGAGTCTGGCAGAAAGGAGGCGCGCAGGACGTGGTTCAGGGATCTTGGAGTGGCAGGCTCGGCAAATCAGCCGGAATCGGGGGCACAAGCAGACGCAGGGATATCGACAGGGGCTGAAGAGCCGCGGCTCTTCAGCCGCGATAGATGGGGACGTCGTCCCAGAAGACGGAATCGGTGGAGGCTCGCACCTGTTGAGCCTGGCGGGGAGAGAGGGTGGCCAGGAAAGCCTCGAGTTTGTGGGGCAAGAGGCGGGGCGGGGGTGGAGAGCGCGGCGAGTGCTCCCGGAGATTCAAATGCTGGAGGATCTTGCGGATGACGGTCCAGTCTTCGATGAAGGCCATGATCTGCATCTGATGTCCGCAGCGAGGACATCCGTCATTTCCAGCGCTTCGTGGATCGAAATACCCTCCAGCGCCGAAAGGAACTCCTCGATCTCCGACCTAATGAAGGGGATCCGTCGTCCCATCCGCCTGAAGGGAATCTGATGACGAGCTACTCGATGCCGGATCGCGTACTCAGACTGGAAGACAGGGAATTCGCGATGGAGACCTTTTACGTCCAGATACCCGAGATCCATGGGGAATTGATGCTGCCCGGGCTGCGGACCATAATTGACTCAATATGATTCATTACTGAATCGGAGCGGAGCAATGAACCAGTTGTCGATTCGGGGTTTTGACAAGGAACTGGAGCGACGAATCCGAGAAGTCGCCAAGAAGCGGCATCTCTCCTTGAACAAGGCGGCACTCCGTCGGAAAGGAACCCCGATTCCGACCAACGACATCTGGATTGCCGCACATGCCATGGAATCAGGGGCGGACCTGCTCTCCTTCGACGAACACTTCGGCGCCGTCGACGGCATCGCCTGGATACATCCCCGGAGATTGGGGAGCCCGGACCAGTCACCGTAAGTATCAACGACGAGACAAACGGCTGGAATCAGTTGCTTTGACCCAGTGTCGACCCTCTCCGTCAATTCGAGTCATCGGGTTGTTCCTGACATAGCGCGTCTGTCCACCCGCAACCTTCTTCGCCCGCCCTCCATCGCCGTCGCAGGTGCAGGTCGCCGTGGAACCGCCGGAATTCCGCCCGATCACGTCGCAATAGAAGGTCGCGCTACCTGCCGCATCCGACGTTACGACCGACCTTCCCCGGGCGTTAACCTCCGGCAGAGCCCGAACGAAGTGAGGGATCCCCTACACGGTGCCGACTCCCTGATTTCCGACCCCGGTACGAACGGGAATGGCCACTGGCCGCGGCAACCGCGGGCTGGGTTTCCCGGGAACGATCTGGCTTCGGTCGTCGAGCGTCTCCGACAACCCTCACTTCGTTCGGGCTCTGATTGTTCGCGCGGATCTTCGCGGCCGCCGCCAGGTCTCGGTCTGCCGGGAAATGGATCGATCGAGCCGCGAGTCGGTCGGGCAACGCTCCCGGGAAGGCGGAAGGGGGAAAGCAGAAGTACAAAGGGCGAGATTCGAACTTCGAACTTCAGTTCGCACTTCGCATTTCGCCCTTCGCACTTTGAAATGGTGGAGGTAATCGGACTCGAACCGACGACCCCCTGCGTGCAAAGCAGGTGCTCTTCCAGCTGAGCTATACCCCCACCGTCGGTGGACATAAGTCTAGCATGGCGGACCGAAGGGGATTTGAGATTTACGATTTACGATTTTCGATTTGGAGGAGGAGGAATCCCGAATTCAGAGGGCCGGTCGCGGAGTCCTTTGCCTTCTGAGGCGGAAATCGGCGATCGAAGGTGTTCGGCTGGGAGCAGGCTGGAAGCCTGCGCTACATTCCAGGCAGGGCTGCCTGGATTACTCTGGCAACCGCAGGCCGCCACCAAATCGGAAATCGGAAATCTCAAATCGGGAATGTTCGTGCGAGAGCTTGGACAACCGGATAGAGAGAAGAGGCACACGCAGGGGGAGTGATCAAAGGATCTGTTAGAAAGGAGGTGATCCAGCCACAGGTTCTCCTACAGCTACCTTGTTACGACTTCACCCCAATCATGGATCATACCGTCGGCGCCTCCTTCCCCGAAGGGTTAGGCCGGCGACTTCTAGTACAACCCACTTTCGTGATGTGACGGGCGGTGTGTACAAGGCCCGGGAACGTATTCACCGCGGCGTGCTGATCCGCGATTACTAGCGATTCCACCTTCATGCAGTCGAGTTGCAGACTGCAATCCGAACTGAGAGCGGATTTCTGGGATTCGCTTGCCTTCGCAGGGTCGCTTCCCTCTGTTCCGCCCATTGTAGCACGTGTGTAGCCCGGGACATAAAGGCCATGAGGACTTGACGTCATCCCCACCTTCCTCCGGCTTCTCGCCGACAGTCTCGGTAGAGTGCCCAGCTTCACCTGATGGCAACTACCGACAAGGGTTGCGCTCGTTGCGGGACTTAACCCAACATCTCACGACACGAGCTGACGACAGCCATGCAGCACCTCTGCCCGAGTCCCCGAAAGGAACCCTACATCTCTGCAGGTTGCACGGACAGTTCAAACCCCGGTAAGGTTCTTCGCGTTGCGTCGAATTAAACCACATGCTCCACCGCTTGTGCGGGCCCCCGTCAATTCCTTTGAGTTTCAGCCTTGCGGCCGTACTCCCCAGGCGGAACACTTAACGAGTTATCTCCGGCACGGAGGGACTAGCCTACCCCCCACACCAAGTGTTCATCGTTTACAGCCAGGACTACCGGGGTATCTAATCCCGTTCGCTCCCCTGGCTTTCGCGCCTCAGCGTCAGTGTCTGTCCAGGAAGCCGCCTTCGCCACCGATGTTCCTCCCAATCTCTACGCATTTCACCGCTACACTGGGAATTCCGCTTCCCTCTCCAGCACTCCAGCTCCGTGGTTTCACAGGCCATTCCCCGGTTGAGCCGGGGGCTTTCACCCATGACTTCCGAAGCCGCCTACGCGCCCTTTACGCCCAGTAATTCCGAACAACGCTTGCCCCCCCCGTATTACCGCGGCTGCTGGCACGGAGTTAGCCGGGGCTTCCTCAAGAGGTACCGTCACTTGCTTCGTCCCTCTCGACAGGAGTTTACGATCCGAAAACCTTCGTCCTCCACGCGGCGTTGCTGGGTCAGGCTTTCGCCCATTGCCCAAAATTCCCCACTGCTGCCTCCCGTAGGAGTCTGGGCCGTGTCTCAGTCCCAGTGTGGCCGTCCGTCCTCTCAGACCGGCTACCGATCGTCGCCTTGGTAGGCTTTTACCCCACCAACCAGCTAATCGGACGCGGGCCCCTCCTCAAGCGAGTTTCCTCTTTCCCCTTGCGGGCTCATGCGGTATTAGCCCCGCTTTCGCGGAGTTATCCCCCTCTTGAGGGCAGGTTACCCACGCGTTACTCACCCGTTCGCCACTCTACTCAGCCCCGAAGGGCCTTTCCCGTTCGACTTGCATGTGTTAGGCACGCCGCCAGCGTTGATTCTGAGCCAGGATCAAACTCTCAGCTTTTTTCAAACCGTAGAGTTCTCCCCAAGCGCGTGTTCCGCCTTCGTCTCTACCCGGTTGTCAAAGATCTCGCACGGCACATGTCCTACCGCGCAAACTCCAATTCTACCCTCAAAGACGTCGGGATGCAAGATCCTCAGCCGATGACCGAGCTGGGCTTGGTGAACGGCTCGTCGAAGTACTTCTGGGCTTCAGCCTGGGCGCCATTATAGTCCACCTTGGTGTTGAGCGCCTTGCGGTACTCCGCCTTGGCCCGCTGCCGCTGCCCGAGGACGTCATAGACCTTGCCCAGATAGATGTGGGCCCAGGTTTCCACCCAGTCGGGCTTCAGATCGCCATTGAGGCAGTCCCGCATGCTGTTGGCGGCATTGGAGTAACTGTGCTGTGCGAAGTAGGCCGAACCGAGACGAAAGTGAGCCAGCGAGCTGCGCGGATTCAAGTCCACCGCCTTCTCGTATTCCTCGATGGCCGAGACGAATTCTCCCTGATCCGAGTATTCGTCACCCATGGCAATCGCCACGGACACCCGCATTCGGTCCGAGTCCATCAGGATCTTGCCGTTCGGATCCAGATCCAGCTTCACCGGCATCGTCTCGGTGTCGAAGGTGAACGAGGTGGACTTGCCGTCGACCATCATCTCCTTGTCTTCAGGCTGCCCCTTGGTTTCGATCCGGACCTCCATGGGCATCCGGAACAGGTCCAGGTTCTGCTTGACCTGGCCTTCGATCTTGAATCCGCCGCTGCGCAGCTTGTAGATCGTATAGTCGAGACGAAACTCGGGAACGCCCACCGACTCCAGCCACTGGGTGAAGAACCAGCCGTAGTCCTGTCCGGCGCGCTGGCTGAAGAGACCGGTAAACTCCTTGATCGTGGCGGCCTTGCCCGCGTACTCCTCATAGAAACTCTTCAGTGCGGCGTTGACCGTATCGGCACCTGCGAGCCGCCCCAGCATGTAGAGCACCCAGGCGCCCTTGCTGGCCACGATCGACTCGTACTTGGGCGTGCCTGCCTCCAGATCCAAGCCGCTCGCCACGGGGGCCTGATCCTGGTACTTCAACGCATCCACCGCATATTTCGAGAGATCGGTCTCGAACTGATCCGGCTTCTTCTCCTGGATGTAGCGCAGCGCCGAATAGCGGGCGAATCCGTCCGACAGCCAGGCATCCATCGGTCGAGCAATGCGAACCGAATAACCCCACCACTGCAAGGCGACCCGCCCGGCCAGCTCGGCCACCGGCGTCGTGGGAGCCTTCAACAGCTTGTCCTCGAGCAGCAACATGCCCACCGAGCCCTGGGCCGGAATGGCCAGGTTGCCGCTCTCGATCACGTCCAGGTTCTGGATGGGAATCGGACCGTACTGCTGGCTGAAGAAATCCAGGACGTCCCAGATCTTCTCGGCCAGCTCGTGGGGATCCGCCTTATAGTCGTCCGTGACGTAGAAAGTCAGAGGAATGGAGCCACCCTCGATCTTCTGACGATAGTAGCGCGCCACGAGCACCGGCAGTTTCGTCGTCGGCTGATCGGAAGTCCAGTTGAAGGCTTCCGAGACTCCCACCGTCTCGATCTCTCCGAGCACGCCTGGGGCCACGACGGTGAAGCCCAGGGGCACGGTCATGCGCAGCGAAACCGTCGCTGCGTCCAGGGGCAGCCGGTGGGAAGGAAACCAGTAGCCGTCGGTCAGCAGCGTCGCGCCGTTGCGGTCGATCACCGCCTTTTGGGTCTCGGGCGAATCCACGAAGGCATACTGCTCGGGCTCGAAGTTGCCTTCGAACTCGAAGTTCAACACCTCGACCGACCCGACCCGCAGCGGATGATCGGGTTCGATCCGCACCTGGTCGCGCGAGTACTCGTCCCCCCGCATGGCGAGGCGCCGTCCCTCCGAGTCCGTCACATCCGTGATGGTGAGGTGGCGGCTCAGGTTGAAGGGAAGGGTCGCAGCCTGTTCGAGAACCTGGAATGTGACGGTCGCGTGCCCGTGGATGTAGCTTCGATCGAGTTCCAGCTCCGCGTCGATATCGTAGTGGACGACGTCGATGGCCGGCTCTTCGGCGGGCCGGTCGGTTGGACCGGCTTGCCGGGCCAGCAGATCGGCATTCGGCGCCGACATCGCCGCCAGGAGGAGAATCCATAGAATTCCGATTTTTGGCTTGCTCATGATTCCACTTCTACGTCCTTGAAAAACCTCTGCACTATGCTGCGGGCCGCCTCATCGTAAGCATCCTGACGCCCGAGCCGTTCCGCCCCTGCGGCCAGTCGCCGGCGGATTCGTTCGCTCTCCGACCGATCCTTGAGCACCGTCTCGAGGAAGTCCGCCACATCGCCGCCCCGCGCCTGCCCCTGGATGAACTCGGGGACGATTCTTTCACCAGCCACCAGGTTGGCCAGGCAGTACATCTGCGGCCGCACCAACGGGCGCAGCAAAAGCCAACTCGAGAAGGCCAGACGGTAGACCATGGCAAAGGGCACACCCGCCAGCATGGCCTCCAACGTCGAGGTTCCGCTCTTGACCACTGCCGCGTCGGCCTGAGGCAAGAGGAAGTCAGCCGGCTCGTCCCGGACCTCGACTGCCGGAAGCGACCCGTGCCGATTCCGCCCTGCGGCCAGCAACGCTTCGATCAGCTCCGGAGAGATCTCCGGCGCCCGAATCAGCCAGAAGCGGACCGGCATACGGCTGGCCAGTGCCGCTGCCGCGTCGAGTTGTACCGGGAGAATCAGGGACACTTCCCGTTTCCGACTTCCCGGCAACAACGCCACGATTGGCTCCGACGAATCCTCGCGCCGTGTTCGATCTGCCATGGTCTCCCGCAAACGCGAAGCCGTCGGATTGCCCACATAGCGGGCTTCGACACCGCGCTCCCGGAAGTAGCCTTCCTCGAATGGAAGAATCACTAACATAAGATCAACATAACGGCGGATTTGTTTCACTCGTGACTCACGCCAGGCCCAGACCTGGGGGCTGATGAAGTAGCAGACGGGGACCTTCCGCTCCCAAAGGCGCCGCGCCAGACGAAGGTTGAAGTCGGGAAAGTCCACCAGGACGGCCAGAACGGGCCGGCGGCGGCCGATTTCCGCCGTCAGCCGGCGCAGCAGCGAGACATAGCTCCCGAGGTGGGCAAGCGCGGCCCGGGGACCGATGGCGGCCAAGCTGCGTGACGTCGAGCAGCAATTCCACGCCTTCGGCCGCCAGGGCGCGCCCGCCGCTGCCGAAGAACTGCGCCCGAGGCAGCAGAGAGCGCAGCCGACGGACCAGTCCGGCCGCGTGCGCATCCCCGGACGGCTCTCCGGCGACGATCATGATCCAGGGCTGCTCCGGATCCTTGGTTGACAAAGGGACCATAGGCTGAAATCTCAAAGGGGAGAGGACGCAGGGACGGATTCCCATTCGGCGCCGTCCCGTTCGGGCTCGCTGGCCGGTTGACGTGTGGCGATCCAGCCGCCCCCCAAGACCCGCTCCCCGTCGTAGAACACCGCGGCCTGGCCGGGAGTCACGGCCAACTGGGGCTCGGCGAACTCGATCCGAACGCTCCCGCTGCCCTCGATCCCGGGCTCGATTCGCGCCAACGCCTCGCGGTGCGTCGATCGGATGCGGACGCACGCCTCCAGGGGCAACCGAGGCGGCCGGCTCATGATCCAGTTCACCCGCTCAGCCTCGAGCCCGACGGAATAGGCATGTTCGCGGTAACCGACGATGACTGCGTTGCGCGCAAGGTCGAGGGAGATCACGTAGAGCGGTTTCCGATGAGCGATGCCGAGGCCCTTCCTTTGCCCAACGGTGAAGCGAAACAGTCCCGAGTGATCTCCGAGCCGCGTTCCGTCCCTGAAGAAGATCGGTCCCGGTTCGTCCGGAGCCCGGACAACGGGAAGCGAAGCCTCGTCCCCGAGATGGTGATGGCGCTGGATGAAGGCGGCGTAATCGCCGTCGGGGACGAAGCAGATTTCCTGGCTGTCGGGCTTGCGGGCATTGGAAAGACCCGCGGCTTCGGCGATCTTGCGAATCTCCGTCTTGAGGTGTGCTCCGACGGGCAGGATCATGCGCGAAAGCTGCTGTTGACTGAGCTCGAACAGGAAGTAGGACTGGTCCCGGGAGGGATCCAGTCCCTTGAGCAGGCGGAACTCACCGCCGGGGCCGACCTCGATGCGGGCGTAGTGGCCCGTCGCCACCTTGTCGATGCCCACACTCTCCGCGAAGGCCACCAGGCGGTCGAACTTGAGAAAGGTATTGCAGAGAGTACAGGGGATCGGCGTCCGGCCCCGCCGATACTCGTCGATGAAAGGCGCGACCACGTTTTGCTCGAACTCCCGTTCCAGGTTCAGCACGTAGAAGGGAAATCCCAAGCGATCCGCCACCCGGCGGGCATCGTAGACGTCGTCGAGAGAGCAGCAGCGGCCGGTCCGCGGGGCGTCGCCGTCGTCGGGATTGCGGCGGGCATCCCAGAGCTGCATGGTACAGCCGACCACATCGAATCCTTCTTCACGCAGAAGGACAGCGGCCGTGGCACTGTCGACACCCCCACTGAGGGCCAGTAAGACGCGCTTCACCCATCCATTATAAAGGGATTGCGCCGCTTAGCCTTCGCAGGTGGCAGGTTGCCCGCGGGAGTTCGGGGCTCCAGCGGAGGACGGGACGCGGGAGAACGAGTCCCGGGTTTCGAGTTTCGAGGGCGTGTTGCCCAAATGGAAGGGGCCGTTGTCGGATCGGACGCTGGCAGGCAGGCGAATGCACGGCGGGTTGGTTCCACGCAACGGCGCAAAGAAGGACGCCAAGCCGCCGCCCACAAAGAATCTCCTTTGCGGCGTGGCGTACGTTGCGGCTTTGCGTGAGATCAGGCCGCCGAGACCTCACTCCAGGGGGAGGCACACCGAGCGGAGGCCGTCGCCCTTTGGGCAACACGCCCTCAGGTTCTACGGCTGCCGTTCCAGGTTCTGCGGTTCCGAGCCTCCCGTTTCCCGTTTCCCGGCTCCCGTTTCCCGTTCTTCCGTTCTCCGGGCCCGGCGCGGGGCGCCTCACTTCGTTCGGGTTCTGAAATACGGAGCGGCATCCCGTTCTCCCGCGCTCCCGCGCTCCCGTTCTCCGGGCCGAACGGCGAAGGCCCAACGCCGAAGGGCGAAGTGCGAAGGGCGAAGGGCGAAGGGGCGAACTACCAGAGGAAGCTGCGGGAGGTGACGTCGATCTCGTCGTGGCTGAGCGAGACCTCGTGCGTTTCGACGCGATTTGCGCGCCGGAGGATTTGCCCGTTCAACCGGTTGAACATGGAAAGGCATTCGTCACGGAGAGTTTCCAGTCGTTCCTGGGTCTCGATGTCGAGCCGGGCCGTCCACGTGAGATCGTCCTTCGTCAGTGAGGGCTGGTTGTCTCGCAGGAAGCAGCGACTGAAGCTCTCCCGAATCTCCGAAAAGGCGTCGCGCAGGTCCGCGATCCGCCGATCCCGCTCCTGCGAATTCCACGCCTCGTCCTGCAGAGCCTCGAGGGCCCGCTGCTCAGCCTCCAGAAATCGGTGAATGAACACGTCGCGGACCTGGACCAACACTGTTCGCCTCTCGTCGGAGAGCAAATCGAGGCAACGGGCCACGAACTCCTCCCGGGATTCTCCCAATTGCGAGTAGCTCCCGAGTTCGCTGTTCTTCCAGAGGGCCGTTCGGCGGTTCTTCAGGAAATAACGGGTGATCTGTGCATCCGCGCTGGACGGCCAGGCGATGGAACCCCGGGGCTTGATCTCTTCGAGGGCGGACGCATCGACCGTGCGGACCATGTCGGCCGTCCAGTCCAGTTCGGCTTCGACCAGCATGGGCGCGGCAAACAGACCCGCTTCAGATCCGGACAGCCCGGAGCGGACATCGTGAAAGTCGAAACGGACTCCGAAAAGGAGCTCCGGCTCCCCCGCGAAGGTCTCCGCACCGATTCTGGCGTAATGCTTGACCCGACCGACTGACTCCATATCCGGTCCGACGAGGATCCGGATTATAGCAGACGAGGGGAGACCTTCCACCCCCGCGCGGGGAAGGGGCCCGGCCGAGTCAGGAGACAAGTTGGCGTTTCAGTTCCTCACGCCCGTAGAAGAGTCTCGATTTGATGGTTCCCTCGGCTACGCCGACCTGCTCGGCGATCTCGCGAATCGTGAAGCCTTCGAGATCGTGCATCCGCACCACGACGCGGTGTTTGCGGCTCAAGCGGTCGAGAGCCCGTGCCACGCGACGGTGGGCCTCCGCCCGGATGGCCTTGCGATGAGGATCCAGGTCCTCCGAAGCCCTCAGGGTCAGGTGCTCCGAGACATCTTCTTCCGTTCGATTGGAGTGTTTCCGATTCTTGCGAATCATCTCGAGACAGACGTTGACCGTAATCCGGTTGATCCAAGTGCCCAGGCGAGCCTCGCCACGGAAGGTGCCGGCAGCCCGGTGGATGTTGATCATCGTCTCCTGCACGGCGTCCTTGGCGGACTCCTCTTCCCGAAGAATCCGTATGGCGGTGCGGAAAATGCGCTGACCGAACTGCCGGAAGAGCTCTTGGAAGGCCCCGTTGTCGGCCTCCTTGAGCTTGTCGATCAGATTGAATTCCAGGGAGGAAGAAAAATCAGCTGCGTAGGTTGCCATGCATCAACTCCTGCCGCTATTACAGCAGGAGCCGTGCCAGAAACGTAAGTATCGTAAAATCAATCAGATAGTGACTGACGAGAAAAACTGGGCGTCAAACCGATTAACACCCCGGAACCCGTCGGGGAGTGGATCCATCGCGACAAAGTGTTGGAAGGAAAGGCGATTCGTGGATGGTAAAACTCTTTAACGGTGTGCGTTAACAGATTTAACGATCGTACTGTTTCAGCTTGGAGATGATGGTCTGGCGAGTGATTCCCAGGGCAGCCGCCGCCTGGCTCTTGTTGAAATCATGAGCTTCGAGCGCCCGCAGGATCAATTCGCGCTCGAGCAGAGCGAGCTGATCCTTCAGATTCCCGTCGCCACCGGAATCGCGTGCCGGCATCCGAATGCGCTCCGAGAGCAGTGCCGGCTCGATCTGGTCGGTCGATTCGCAAACGATGACGAGCCGCTCGACCTCGTTCTGCAACTCGCGCACATTGCCCGGCCAAGCGTAGGCCCGCATCAGCTCCAGCGTCTCCTCGCGGAATCCCGCGATGCGTTTGTTCAAACGGCGACATGCCAAGTCGAGGAAGTAACGGGCCAGAACGGGAATGTCCTCGGTTCGACTGCGCAGAGGGGGTACGTAAACGGAGAAGACGTTCAGGCGGAAGAAGAGGTCCTGGCGGAACGTCCCCTGCTGCACGAGCAGACCCAGGTTCCGGTTGGTAGAGGCAATCACCCTGACGTCGACCTGCCGGGTCCGCTCAGCGCCGACCGGGAGGATCTCCCCTTCCTGCAGGACCCGCAATAACTTGACCTGCAGATCCAGCGGAGATTCTCCGACCTCGTCGAGAAACAGCGTGCCTCCGTCGGCCAGCTCGAAGAAACCCTTACGATCCTGCGTCGCACCGGTAAAGGCTCCTTTGCGATGCCCGAAGAAGCTGCTCTCCACCAGATCTGCAGGGATGGCACCGCAATTCACGGGGACGAACGCACCGGCGCTGCGCAGGCTCTGCTCGTGGACGTAACGGGCGATCAGCTCCTTTCCCGTTCCGGTCTCACCCTGGATCAGCACTGTCGAGCCGGTCCGCACGACCTTGGCGAGCAGACTGATCAGTTCCTCCATGGAGCGGCTCGAGTAGACCAGCTCCACCTCGCCGACCCCGATAGCCTCCATCTCCGCACGCAGCCTGAAGTTCTCCCGAGCCAACTGCTCGTTGGCCGCCTGGAGTTCCCGAGCCAGCCTTTGGTTCTCCCGCTTGAGCTCCCAGCGTTCCAGCTCCCGCCGAACCGTCTCCTTGAGCGAGAAGGGATCCCAGGGCTTGGTGACGTAGCGGTGGACATGACCTTGATTGATCGCGTCCATCAGGTCATCGACATCGGTGTAGCCGGTCAGGATGATGCGGACCGCGTCGGGGATCAACTCGAGGGAGCGCCGGAGGAACTCGACCCCGGTCATGCCGGGCATCCGCTGGTCCGTGATGATTGCCGCCACCTTGTGCTGGCCGAGCAACCTCAGGGCCTGCTCGCCTCCGGCAGCCTCGTGGACGACGAACTCGGCGACGAAGGTCCGCTTCAGCTTCTGCAGATTCGCAGGCTCGTCATCGACGATCAGGATTTCATAGCGCTCGGTCATTGCTTGATGGGCAACCGGATCGTGAACTCGGTCCCCTCCCCCACTTCGCTGTCCACTTCGATGATTCCCCGGTGCTGCTGGATGATCGCGTAACTCACGCTCAAGCCGAGCCCCGTCCCCTTACCCACGGGTTTCGTCGTAAAGAAGGGCTCGAAGATCTTGTCCTGCTTGGCCCGATCGATCCCCTCGCCGCTGTCGCGGATGCGCACGATCACCTGATCACCACTGGTCTCCGTGCGGATCCGAATCGTGCCTTCCGCAGGGATGGCCTGGCAGGCGTTGAGGAGCAGGTTCATGAAGACCTGATTCAATCGCCCGGGATGACATTCGACGCTGGGCAGTTCCCCGTACTCCTTGATGACCTCGATGCGGCCCCGATACTCGTTCTGCAGCAGACCCAGCGCCAGGTCGATCGATTCGTGCAGATCGACGGCCCGAAAATCGTCGCTCTCCATGCGGGAGAAAGTTCGCAGATCACTGATGATGGCATGGATCCTCTTGGCGCCCTCGTCGAAGTTGTCGGATGAGCGTCTCCAGATCCTCCTCCAGGAAGCCATAGTTGATCTCCTCCTTGAATCGGGCCACTGCGCTCCGGTCCGCTTCCGCCAGGACGGACCGCGACTTCGTAGAGCTCCACGAGCTTCTGCAGCTGATCGACGTACTGGCGCAAGAAGTCGGTGTTCCCGTAGATGAAGTTGAGCGGGTTCTTGATCTCGTGCGCGATGCCGGCGACCAACTGACCGAGGGAGGCCATCTTCTCGGACTGGATCAACTGAAACTGGGTCTCCTTCAACTCGCGGTAGGCCCGCTCCATCTGTTCGTTCGCGGATTCGAGCTCCCGGGTGCGTTCCCGGACCTTCTCCTCGAGTCGTCGATTGAGTTCCAGGAGCTCCTGGCTTCGCTGCTCCAGGGAGCCGGCCATCTCATTGAACGAGGGGGCCAGCTGCGCGATCTCGTCACGGCCGCTGACCGCCACCCGTTGCGACAGGTCTCCACCGGCAATCACCTTGGCGCCCTGGGTCAACTTGTTCAACGGAATCGTCATCCGCCGAGCGATAGAGAAGGTCAGCAGCACGACCAGGACGATGGTGAAGGAGGCCGCCGAGATGAGAATCATCTTCAGCTGCTGAACGGGAGCGAAGATATCGTCATCGTTGATCCCGACACCCACCACCCAGGTGAAATACTCATCATTCAGCATCGAGAGCCCGCTGATCTTGCGCGTTCCCGGCGGATACTCGTACTCGAAGTAGGGCCTCCCGTCAGCGACCGCCTCGTGCAACCCCGTGAGGCCGAGGTCCTCGACCAGCTGCTTGTCGTAGTTGTCCAGTGCCACGGAGAACTCGCGCTCGTTCAGCGAGGCATACTTCCGGTTGCGCCGATATTTGTGCCCGATGATCGTGTTCTGGTCCCGCCCGAACAGAAAGGCGTATCCCGACGGAAGAGACCGCTCCTTCAGGTCGTCCTCGACCGTGTCGAGGATCTCCTGGATGAACTCCCAGTTCATCAGCGCGAGGATCCCGCCGACGACCATATTTCGGTCGTCGAGAACCGGAGCCGCAAATCCGATGGAGTACTGTTTGGCGATGTCGTTATCGAGGTAGCGATAGAGCCGGTGGACCAGCGCAGACCTGTGCCAGTCGATATAGCCGAACCGGCTGCTTCGGACCGCCTGCAACCAGTCGGAGGTCGGTGTGTAGCGCAGCAGACTTTGACCCGCGAAGCCCTTCCAGCTCCTTTTCGTTCAGATACTCGATCACGTCCTCCGTGGTGTTGCGATCGATCGCATTCATCGCAACGATGCGTCCGTCGACGTCGAAGAGAACAATGACGTCGTACACCTGATGGACCATCACCAGCTTGTCCAATAGGGCCACTGGGGGCTCCTTGGAACGACCCAGGAGGTAGTCCCGAAATTCCCCGTAGAGAGTCATCGAGACCGTCTCTTCTTTCTTCTCCAGCATGGTCAGCTGCAGGGTATGGGCGACCTCGGTGGCGATCTGCTGCAGATACAGCACGATGCGGTCCTCGGTGATGCGCTCTTTGGCGACGAAATAGGAGAAGACGGAAATGCTGATCAGAGGAAGAAGGCACAGCGGAAGGATGAAGATCAGCAGCTTATGCTTGAGGCTACGCACCGGTGAATCATTTTACACCGACTGACAATCTTATTAACAGTGGAATCTCGAAAGGCGGGACGAGTTTCTAGTTCCTAGTTCCTAGTTCCGTCCTAGTTCCTCGTTCCTCAGTAGACCCCGAGGTAGGTGTCGAGCTCCCAGGGATGGATCTGCTGGATATAGGACTGCCACTCCTGCCGTTTGGCGCTCAGGAACTGGCGATAGATGTGCTGGCCCAGCGCCTCCTGGATGACCTTGTCCTTGCGCAACTGAGTCAGCGCCTGGTTCAGGCTCGAAGGGAGATCGGCGATCCGGTGGCGGCGTCGCTCGCGGACACTCATGGTGTAAACGTTCTTGCTCACGGGCGGGGGCGGTTCCATCTTCTTGCGGATGCCGTCCAGACCCGCCTTGAGCATGACCGAGAGCGCCAGGTAGGGATTGCAGCTCGGGTCGGGCATGCGAAGTTCACAGCGGGTCTCGTCCCGGCGGTGGGCCGGAACGCGGACCAGTGGGCTGCGATTCTGGGCTGACCAGGCGACGTTCGTCGGGTGCCTCGTAGCCCGGCACGAGCCGCTTGTAGGAATTGACCAGGGGATTGGTGATCGCGCAGAAACCGGGCGCGTGCTTGAGAACGCCCGCAATGTAGCATTGGGCGACTTCGCTCAGCTGATTCTCGCCCTCGGGATCGTAGAAGGCGTTCTTCCCGCCGCGGCAGAGAAACTGGTGCACGTGCATCCCCGAACCGTTGACGCCAAAGATCGGCTTGGGCATGAAGGTGGCGTGCAGACCATGGCGATCGGCGATCGTGCGGACGACCAGTTTGAAGGTGGTCATGTTGTCCGCCGTCGTCAGTGCGTCCGCCAGCTTGAAATCAATCTCGTGCTGCCCGGGTGCCACCTCGTGGTGGGCGCCTTCCACCTCGAGGCCCATCGCCTCGAGGACGTTCACCATATCGCGGCGTGCCTCCTCGCCCCGATCCACCGGCGTCAGATCGAAGTACCCCCCGGCATCGTGGGTGGTCGCCGTCGGCTTCCCGCTCTCATCCTTGAGGAAAAGGAAGAACTCGGCCTCCAGACCGGCGAACATCTTGAAGCCCTCCCCGGTTGCCTCGCGCAGCGACCGCTTGAGGCAAGTCCGGGGACAACCTTCGAACTCACCGCCGTCCGGCTGACGGATGTCACAGATCAAGCGGGCGACCTTGCCCCGATCCAATTGCTCGAAGGGGAAGATGCGGAAGGTGCTGAGATCGGGCTGCAGGAGCATGTCCGATTCTTCGATGCGCGAGAATCCCTCTATCGATGAACCATCGAACAGGATGCCTCCGCCCAGCGCTCTCTCGAATTGACCCTCGGGGATCTCGACATTCTTGGTGACACCCATGATGTCGATGAACTGCAGCCGGATGAAGCGCACGCGCTCTTCGCGGCAGGCTTTGAGAACTTCCGCACCGGTCATACGTCGCCCTCCCCTCGTGGGCCACTCGCCTGGGATCGCAGGGTGAACCGTCCTCGAGGACGCAGTCGTCCCCGCTTCAGTTCGGCTCTGCCGGCGGGGCTACCGGCCCCAACCGCCGCCGCCCGGAGTCTCGATGGTCACCACGTCTCCCGGCTCCAGCAGGAGCGTGTCCTTTCCACGCAGGCGTTTGTTCTGCCCCTGGTTCAACTGCAGGGTGTTGATCCCCTTTTTCCCGCTGCCGCCTCCGGCCAAACCGTAAGGTGAATACTTGCGCCGCTCGGACAGGACCGTGAACTGACACTCCGCAAGGGCCTCGATGCTGCGCGTGATTCCGTCGCCTCCCCGGTGCTGCCCCCTGCCCCCGGAGCGCCGGCGAATCCGGTATTCCCGAAGCCGAATCGGAAAGTAGCGCTCCAGCGCCTCGATGGGAGTGTTGAGCGAGTTCGTCATATGGGTGTGGATCCCGTTGTCGCCATCCGCATCCGGGCTGGCACCCATCCCGCCGCCGATGGTCTCATAGTAGGAGAAAGGCTGACCGGTACGCGGGTTCACTCCGCCGATCGAAATGTTGTTCATCGTGCCACTGCTCGCCGCGGGGATCCGGTCGGGAAGAGCTCCCGCAAGGGCGCGCAGGAGAACGTCGACGATCCGTTGCGAGGTTTCGACATTGCCGCCTGCCGTCGCCGCCGGAAACTGGGCGTTCACCACCGTTCCCGGGGGGGCGACGATCTCCACCGCGCGAACGAGTCCGGCGCTGATCGGAACCTCATCCGGAGCCAGACAGCGCAACACGTAGTAAACCGCCGACAGGGTGATGGCCTCGACCGCGTTCAGACAACCCCTTACCTGGGGATCCGTCCCGCTGAAGTCCACCTTCATCCGGTCGCCTGCAACCTCGATGGCCACCTTGATCCGCACCGCCCCGGATCGGGCCGAAGTATCCAGGCCGTCGTCATCGAGATGGTCTTCGGCCCGGTAGACCCCTTCGGGAATGGCCGCGATCACCTTGCGCATGGTGGCCTCCGCGTAGCGGTGCAGGCCGTGCACGTAGGCAGTGACTTCCGCGGCTCCGTTGCGCTCCACCAGTTCGACAAGCCGCTTCTCGCCGATGCGCAGGGAGCCGACCTGGGCGGCCAGATCCCCCTCGCGCTCGAGCGGCGTGCGCACGTTGAACAGCAGGAACTGCAGCAGGCTGCGGTCCAACTTGCCACGAGAGTAGAGTTTCAGGGGCGGAATCCGGATTCCCTCCTGAAAGATTTCCTGGCTCAAGGGCATCGATCCCGGAGACATACCACCCACATCGGAGTGATGGGCTCGCGCCGCCACGTAGAACGCCGGGGTCTTCTTCGTCGAGCCGGCCACGAAGACCGGAGCGATGAGGGTGATGTCGGGCAGGTGCGTCCCGCCGGTAAAGGGATCGTTCAGGATCACCACATCCCCCGGATGTGGCTTGAACCGGTCCACGGCGATGCGGACCGACAGCGGCATCGACCCCAGGTGGACCGGCATGTGATCGCCCATGGCCAGAACCTCTCCCTCTCCATCGAACAGGGCGCAGGAGTAGTCGCGGCGCTCCTTGATGTTCGGAGAATAGGCCGTTCGTTTGAGCACGGTCCCCATCTCTTCGGCGATCGATGCGAAAAGGTGTCGATAGATCTCGAGCTGGATCGGATGCACTTCGGACATAGACAGTAAGGATACCAGAAGGCCTTGGGGGATTTGAGATCTGAGATTTGAGATTTACGATTTATGATTTTCGATTTGGCGTCTTTGAATTGGTGACAGTGGTCCTATCTGCCGATAGAAAATGTGTGGGAATTTGCTCAAGGTGCTCCGTCGAGGTGCGTGCGGAGTTTTGTGTCGGGCTGGTTCCGGCCATCAAACGGCGGCGGCAGGCACCGGTGACCTGAGCGAGAACACCGGTCCCGCCACTCGATCAGGTCCGGGGCCCCGACGGAAAGGGTGCTATAATTTTGCGGTTCTATGCCAGGAGAAAGTGTCTTGGGTAAACTCCTGATCGTCCTGGAGATGATCAAGGTGGAGCATACGGTTTTCGCGCTCCCCTTCGCCTATCTTGGCGCCTTCCTGGCGGCTCGGCGGTTCCCTGGGTGGGAGAAATCGCTGTGGATCCTGGTCGCCATGGTCGGGGCCCGCAGTGCGGCGATGGGATTCAATCGACTGGTCGACCGTCGGATCGACGCCCGCAATCCCAGGACCGCATCCCGCGCCCTGCCCAAACGGCTGGTTCCGGTAGGATTCGTGGCGGCCTTCGTCGCGGTCAACGCGGCGATCCTGCTCGTGGCGGCGTGGATGTTGAATCCGCTTTCTTTTCGGCTGGCCCCGCTCGCGCTCGCCATCATCCTCGGCTACAGCTATACGAAGCGCTTCACCTCACTCTCGCACCTGTTTCTCGGCCTGAGCCTGGGCATCGCGCCTCTGGGCGGCTGGATCGCGGTTCGGGGCGAACTGGACTGGGAACCCCTGCTCCTGTCGGCGGCGGTTATCCTGTGGGTCGCCGGTTTCGATATCATCTATTCGTGCCAGGACGTTGATTTCGACCGGGGGGAGGGACTCTATTCGTTTCCCAGCCGTCTCGGCATCCACCAGGCGCTTCGACTCTCCTCGCTGTTGCATGCAGGCATGTTCGGACTTCTGGTGTGTCTCTTCCTGGCGACGCGACTTGCCTGGCTCAGCTGGGCGGGACTGGCTGTGGTGGCACTGGTGCTGGTTTACGAACATCGGCTGGTCAGTCCGAATGACCTGAGCCGGGTCAATGCCGCGTTCTTCACTCTGAATGGCCTGGTGAGCATTCTCCTTCTCGTTTTCGTGGGATTGGATTTATGTCTAGCCGTTTAGGCGAGCTCCTGATCAACAAGGGCTACATCACCGGAGAACAGCTGCAGGATGCCCTCAAGGTCCAGCAGGAGAAGGGGGGACGACTGGGCTCCGTCCTGATTCGGCTGGGCTACGTCTCCGACGACAAGATCGCCCACGCCCTCAGTGAGCACTACGGCATCAAACCCGCCGACCTGTCCGAGATCGAGATCGACCAGCAGTGCCTCCGCCTGGTGCCCATGGAGACGGCCGTCCGCTACCAGGTCCTGCCTCTGAGAAAGACGGGGAACATCCTGACCGTGGCGGTATCCGATCCGACCGACGTCATGGTCCTCGATGAGATCAAGTTCATGACGGGCTTCCGGGTGGAGCCGGTGGTCGCTCCTGAATCGGCCGTCCGCACCGCCATCGAGCGCTTCTTCGGAGACGTTCACTCCATCGAGCTGCAGCGCGTCTATGACGAGATCGCCGCCGAAGGCGAAGAGTACGAGCTGGATCTGAGCGACAAGCAGAAGGTGGACGTCGCCGAACTGGAGAAGTCCAGTTCCGAAGCCCCCATCATCAAGCTGGTCAACATCATCCTGGCCGATGCCATCCGCCGCGGCGTGAGCGACATTCATCTCGAATCCTACGAGGCGGAGTTCCGCATTCGGTTCCGCATGGACGGCGTTCTCTATACGACGATGCGTCCGCCTCTCCGCCTGCGGGACGCGGTCATTTCGCGCCTGAAGATCATGGCCAGCCTGGACATCAGCGAGCGGAGGGTGCCGCAGGACGGACGCATCAAGATCACCATCAGCAGCGGCGACCGGCGCAAGAAGATCGATTTCCGCGTCTCCACCCTGCCGACCCTGTTCGGGGAGAAGGTGGTCCTGCGACTCCTCGATCCGGAGAAGTTGCCTCGAGACCTGTCCAAGCTGGGCTTCGAGGGAGATTCTCTGAAGCAGATCCAAGCGGCCATCGATCGCCCGTACGGCATGTTCCTGGTCACGGGTCCCACCGGCAGTGGCAAGACCAGCACACTGTACACCTGCCTCAATCTGCTCAATACAGAGGGTGTGAACATCATGACCGCGGAAGATCCCGTGGAGTTCAACTTCTCCGGGATCAATCAGGTCCACGTCAACGAACACGTGGGCCGGACCTTCGCCGGGACGCTGCGCGCCTTTCTGCGGCAGGACCCCAATATCATCATGGTGGGTGAGATTCGCGACCTGGACACCGCCGAGATCGGCATCAAGGCGTCTCTGACCGGCCACCTCGTCCTGAGCACGCTGCATACCAACGACGCCCCTTCCACGATCAACCGGCTGATCAATATGGGAATCGAGCCCTTCCTCGTGGCCAGCTCCGTGCATCTGATCTGCGCTCAGCGCCTCGTCCGCGTGATCTGCGCGAAATGCAAGGAAGAGGTGACCGACGAGGTGGATGCCCTGCTCGGTCTGGGCGTCCCCGAATCGGAGGTTCGCAAGATCCACACCTACCGGGGAAAGGGCTGCAAACACTGCAACCAGACCGGTTTCAAGGGGCGGACCGGTCTTTTCGAGGTTTTGGAGGTGACCCCCAAGATCCAGGACCTCATCCTGGCTGCAGCCGGTCCCAACGAAATCCGGCGCGCCGCCCGTATCCAGGGGATGCTGACCCTTCGCGAGGTCGGACTCGTCAAGATTGCCAAGGGCGTGACGACCGTTGAAGAGGTCGTCCGCGAGACGGCCCTGGTTCTCTGATCGGGACGCGACCGGGACCTGCGGAACTGCGGCCTCCCTGGAACCCCGCCGCGGCCGGACTCGGATTCATCCCGTGGATTCCCCCGCCCCCCTTCGGTTCGGGCCGCCGCCCCATTCCACCCTCTCGTAGATTCCCTCCGCTCGTGCGTTATAGGAAGTGAATCGGGTGTTTCTCCGGAAATGTGACTGCGATAACCGATAAAGCCGAGGGCTACTTTCTACGATATGAATAATATGTCGCAACTTAGCTTCACTCTGACTGACCTTCTCAAGAAGGTAGTCGAGCTGGGAGGCAGTGACCTCCATATCACCACCGGCTCGCCGCCGCGCATCCGTCTGCACGGCGAGTTGCTTCCCATGAGCTTTCCCCCGTTGAACGGTGAGGATACGAAACGCCTCGTCTACAGCGTCATGACGGATCAGCAGAAGCACCGTTACGAAGAGGATTTGGAGATCGACTTCAGTTTCGGCATCAAGGAACTGGCCCGCTTTCGCGCCAACATCTTCACCCAGCGGAATTCATCGGCCGGGGTGTTCCGGCTGATTCCCTATGAGATCAAGTCGCTCGAGGAACTGCGGCTTCCAGCGATCCTGTCGACCCTGACGGAGAGGCCCCGGGGTCTGGTGCTCGTGACGGGGCCTACTGGGAGCGGCAAGTCCACGACTCTGGCGGCGATGATCGACAAGATCAACCGCGAGAAGACCCTGCATATTCTGACCATCGAGGACCCCATCGAGTTCCTCCATCGCCACAAGACGGCGCTGGTCAATCAACGCGAGGTGCACACGGACACCTCCGGCTTCGGGTCGGCACTGCGCATGGTCCTGCGCGAAGACCCGGACGTCGTGCTCATCGGTGAAATGCGCGACCTCGAGACCATTGAAGCGGCACTGCGCATCGCCGAAACGGGCCACCTGACCTTCGCAACGCTGCACACGAACTCCGCCTACTCGACGATCAACCGCGTCGTCGATTCCTTCCCCCCTCACCAGCAGCAACAGATTCGGGCTCAGCTGTCCCTGGTACTGGAAGGAATCGTCTGTCAGACTCTGCTGCCGCGTTCCGACGGCAACGGGCGGGCCGTGGCCACGGAGGTTCTGATTCCAAGCCCCGGTATCCGCAACCTGATCCGGGAAAACAAGGTTCACCAGATCTACTCGATGATGCAGGCCGGCCAGGAAAAGTTCGGGATGCACACCATGAACCAAAGTCTGGCCCGACTTCTCGTCGAGAAGAAGATCACTCGGGAGGTCTGTCTCTCTACGTCGTCGAACGTGGACGAACTCCAGAAGATGCTTGGTCGCTCGGGCATGCCTGAGGTGGCTGCCGGGCACCGTTGAGGAGGATAACCGATGCCGGTCTATCAGTTTCAAGGTCGAAATTACCAGGGAGGCGGCCTCATAACGGGCGAACGGACGGCCGCTTCCAAGCAGGCGCTGGCGGCGGTCCTGCGCAACGAGAACATCCTGCCCGTCCGGATCGAGGAGCGCAAGGATACGGCCAAGTCCTCCAAGGCAGGTCGCGTCCGGGCCAAGGATCTGGCCCTGTTCACCAAACAGTTCTCGGTCATGCTGGACGCTGGACTTCCCCTGATCCAGTGCCTCGAGCTGCTGGCCGAACAACAGGAGCGGCCCCTGTTTCGGGAGATCCTGAATGCGGTTCGCGAGGACGTCGAGGCGGGGATGACCCTCGCGGACGCCATGAAGAAGCATCCGAAGGCCTTCAGCTCGTTGTTCGTCAACATGATCGGGGCCGGTGAGGCCGGCGGCGTCCTGGATGTGATCCTGCAGCGTCTCTCCGTGTTCATCGAGAAGGAAGTCAAGCTGAAGCGATCGATCGTCTCGGCGTCCGTCTATCCCGGGATCGTCTTCACTGTGGCCATCGTGATCGTGTTCGTGATCATGGTCTTCGTGGTGCCCGTCTTCGCATCCCTGTTCGAGGGCTTGAACGCCCCCATGCCGGCCTTGACACGATTCGTCATGGCCGTCAGCAGCTACGCCGTGACCTTCAGCATCCCCATCGTGCTTCTGACCATCATGTCCGCTATCGGATTGCGCTACTTCTACTCCACCAAGGAAGGCAGGCTCGCCATCGACGAGCTGATCCTGAAGATTCCGATTATCGGAATCGTGATCAAGAAGATCGCCATTGCACGGTTCTCTCTGACGCTGTCAACGCTTCTGTCCAGCGGCATCCCCCTCCTCGATGCCCTCGAGATTACCGCCAATACGGCCGGCAACGCTCTGCTCGAGCGCGTCCTGCTGCAGGTCCGCAAGGAGGTGGCCGAAGGGAAGACGCTCGTCGAGCCGCTGCGGAAGGCGAAGGTGTTCCCGTCCATGGTGACGCAGATCGTGAATGTGGGAGAGCAGACGGGCGAACTGGATCAGATGCTCGACAAGCTGGCCGCCTACTACGACGAGGAGGCCGATTCATCCATCTCCAACCTGATGACTCTCATCGAACCGGTGATGATCGTCTTCCTCGGCGTCGTCATCGGAGGCATCGTCATTTCGATGTACCTGCCGATCTTCACCCTGATTCGGCACTTGTCCTCATAGGAGAACTTATGAATACGGGTCCCCGGGTCCATCCGCAGGCGGCGCTTGAAACTCCTAAAAATGTGACAGGCATCACCAGTGCGGACCGGGTGCTCAACTATAGTCTTTTTGCTACTGAGGCAGGAACCCAGTTGCACGATTTCCAATTAGAGAAAGGGGTCGAGGAATGAAACGACAGCAAGGTTTTTCACTGATCGAACTTTTGATCGTGGTTGCCGTGATCGGCATTATTGCCGCCATCGCGGTGCCCAACCTGATGCGTTCACGTGACGCCGCTCAGGAAGCATCGGCAATCTCATCGCTGAGGACGTTGGCGACGGCTGAAGTTACCTTTGCGGCGACGCAGGGCAACGGCCAGTTCGGCGATCTCGCTCAATTGCAGGCAGCCGGACTGATCGATGAGGCGCTGGCGGCCGGACGCCAAGGACGGTTATTCCTTCACATGGGCGGGCCGCCTGCCGCGTTCTCGATCGGTGCGGAGCCGACTGGTCCGAACGCCGCCCAGATGAGGTACTTCTTCGTTGACCAGAGTTGCGTCATCCGCTTCAACCAAGGGGCGGCAGCCGATGCGGGCAGCACGCCGCTCGGCGGCGCGGCGGCGGATGCCGGCGGCGGAAGCATGTAACCGTCCATCTGACAACGCGTCCAAAAACTCGAAAGGGGCCCCACGGGGCCCCTTTTTCGTTCTGCCTTCTGCCTTCTGCCTTCTGCCGTTGAGCTTACTCGGCCTTGGCGGCTTCGCGCTCGATGATGTCGGCGAAGGAGAAGGGCTCGTCCTCCGGCTCCTCTTCCTCTTCCGGCGGGATATAGGGGCTCGGCACCTCGATGTTGCGGTAGTACTCCATGCCGGTCCCGGCCGGGATCAACCGCCCCATGATGACGTTCTCCTTGAGGCCTCGCAGGTAGTCGATCTTGCCGCTGATCGCCGCTTCCGTGAGGACCCGGGTGGTCTCCTGGAAGGACGCCGCCGAGATGAACGAATCGGTGCTCAAAGAGGCCTTGGTGATCCCGAGCAGCAAGGGGCGGCCGACGGCTGGTTTTCCGCCTTCCGACTCCACCCGTTCGTTTTCTTCCTGGAAACGGAAGCGATCCACCTGTTCGTCGAGCAGGAATTCCGTATCGCCCACGTCTTCCACTTTGACCCAGCGCATCATCTGACGAACGATGGTCTCGATGTGCTTGTCGTTGATGTTGACGCCCTGCAGCCGATAGACCTCCTGGATTTCGTTGACGAGGTAGCGCTGCAACTCCTTCTCACCGAGGACCCGCAGAATATCGTGAGGATTCCGGGGTCCGTCCATCAACGCGTCGCCGGCCCGGACGAACTCTCCCTCCTGGACGTTGACGTGCACGCCCCGAGGCAGCAGGTACTCGGCCCGGATTTCCGCATCGTCGGACTGGACCACGATCTTGCGCTGGCCGCGGCTGACGCCGCCGAAGTGCACCAGACCGTCGATCTCGGTGATGACGGCGGTCTCCTTCGGCTTGCGGGCCTCGAACAGCTCCACAACGCGCGGCAGACCACCGGTGATGTCCTTGGTCTTGGTTGTTTCCCGCGGGATCTTGGCCAGGGTGTCGCCTGGGAATACCTCGTCCCCCTGCTCGACCATGAGGTGAGCCCGGGATGGGATCAGGTAAGGCCGGTTTTCCTTGCTTTCGGCACTCTTGATCTGAATCAGCGGCTGCCGCTTCTCGTCCGGGGAATCGGTGATGACCTTCCGGGCCAGGCCCGTCACCTCGTCCACCTCCTCGCGCATGGTCAGGCCTTCGATGATGTCCTTGAAGACGACCTTCCCGCCCGTCTCGGTCAGGATGGCGTTGGTGAAGGGATCCCATTCGAAGAGTTTCTGACCCGGCTCGATCCTCGTCCCATCCTCGACCATCAGTCGGGCGCCGTAAATGACGGAGTAGCGCTCCTTCTCCCGCCCGCGATCGTCGTGGACCAGCAGGCTGCCGGTTCGGTTCATGACGACCAGCACGCCCTCCTTGTTCTTGACGGTCTGGATCTTGTTGAAACGGACCTTTCCGGCATTCTTGGCCGTGACCGTGGATTCTTCCTCGATCTTGCTGGCCGTCCCGCCGATATGGAAGGTTCTCATGGTGAGCTGGGTGCCCGGTTCACCGATGGACTGAGCCGCCAGAACACCGACGGCCTCGCCGAGTTCGACCAGGGCTCCCGTGGCCAGGTTACGTCCGTAGCAGCGCCGGCACAGACCCCGTTTGGACTTGCAGGTCAGCACGGAACGGATGACCACGCGCTCGATACCGGCGGCCTGGATCTGAGCGGCCGTATCCTCGTCGATCTCCTGGTTGATGTCCACCAGATTGTCCCCCGTGAAGGGGTCCACGACCCTTTCCAGGGCCACTCGACCGACCACCCGGTCGCGCAGATTCTCGATGATCTCGCCACCCTCGACCAGAGCCGTCATCTCGAGTCCGTCCAGCGTGCTGCAGTCTTCCTCGGAAATGATGACATCCTGGGCGACGTCGACGAGCCGGCGGGTCAGGTAACCGGAGTCCGCCGTCTTCAGGGCCGTATCCGCCAGTCCCTTGCGGGCCCCGTGGGTCGAGATGAAGTACTGCAGCACCGTCAGCCCCTCGCGGAAATTGGCGGTGATCGGCGTCTCGATGATTTCGCCCGACGGTTTGGCCATGAGTCCCCGCATGCCGGCAAGCTGGCGCAACTGCTGCTTGCTGCCGCGGGCCCCCGAGTCGGCCATGGTGAAGATCGAGTTCATCTGGCCGCCCTTGCTGACGAATGCCGAGAGACCCTCGAACATTTCGTCGGCGACCTTCTCCGTGACATCCGACCAGATGGCGACGACCTTGTTGTAGCGCTCGCCGTTGGTGATTGCGCCGTCCAGGTACTGCTGCTCGACTTCGATGACGGCAGCCCGGGCGTCCTCGACCATCTTTTCCTTGCTGTCGGGAATGATGAGGTCATCGATCCCGATGGTGAAACCTGCGCGCGTGGCGTACTGGAAGCCGAGACTCTTGAGCTCGTCCAGCATGGCGACGGTGGTCTCATGGCCGAAACGCAGGTAGCAGTAGTTGACCAGCTGCTGCAAACCCTTCCGCTTCAGCAACCCGTTGAGGTAGGGCATCACGTCGGGGAGGTGATCATTGAAGATGGTCCGCCCCACCGTGGTTTCGATGAGCGCACTCTCGACCGTCGTCAGTTCGGCATGGATGATGTCCTGGGTGTCGTAGCGCTTGGTGAGATCGATCAGCTCGCCGCTGTGGCGAAACAGGATCGGGGTCAGAAGCTCGACCTCTCCCGCCTGCAGGGCGTGGTAAATCTCGCGCATACTGCCAAACGCCTTGCCTTCACCTTTCAAGCCGCGGGCCGAGTTCGTCAGGTAGTAGCAGCCGAGCACGATGTCCTGGGTCGGAACGGCCAGCGGCTGGCCGTTGGCCGGCGAAAGGATGTTGTGGGCCGCCAGCATGAGCACCGAAGCCTCGATCTGGGCCTCCTGGGAGAGGGGAACGTGAACCGCCATCTGGTCCCCGTCGAAGTCGGCGTTGTAGGCCGTGCAGACGAGGGGATGGATCTTGATGGCCTTGCCTTCGACCAGCACCGGCTCGAAAGCCTGGATGCCGAGGCGGTGCAGCGTCGGCGCGCGGTTCAGCAGCACCGGATGCTGCTGAATGACATCCTCCAGGATGTCCCACACGATCGATTCCTGCTTTTCGACCATCTCCTTGGCCCCCTTGATGGTCGTGGCGTGGCCGTCACGCTCGAGCCGATGGTAGATGAAGGGCTTGAACAGTTCGAGCGCCATGATCTTGGGCAACCCGCACTGGTGCAGATGCAGGTCCGGACCGACGACGATGACCGACCGTCCGGAATAGTCGACGCGCTTGCCCAGCAGGTTCTGCCGGAACCGCCCCTGCTTCCCCTTGAGGGCATCGGAAAGGGACTTGAGCGGGCGATTCTTCACACCACGCAACACCCGCCCCCGGCGGCCGTTGTCGAACAGGGCATCGACCGCTTCCTGAAGCATCCGCTTCTCGTTGCGGATGATTACTTCGGGAGCCCTCAGCTCCACGAGTTTCTTGAGGCGGTTGTTGCGGTTGATGACCCGCCGGTAGAGATCGTTCAGGTCAGACGTGGCAAAGCGGCCTCCGTCGAGCGGAACGAGGGGGCGCAGCTCGGGAGGAATGACCGGGATCACGTCCAGGATCATCCATTCGGGCTTGTTGCCCGACTTGCGGAACGCATCCACGACCCGGAGCCGTTTGGCGTACTTGAGCCGCTTCAGCTGCGAAGTCTCGTTGCGCATCCGGAAGCGCAGATCGATGGCCAGCGCCTCGACATCCACGCGCCGCAGCAATTCCTTGATCGCTTCGGCCCCCATCCCGGCGTCGAATTGCCCGGGGTATTCGGCCTGCAGCGCCCGGAACCGCTCCTCGGTCAGGAGCTCGCGATCCTTGATGGGCGCCTCGCCGGGGTCCACCACGACGTAAGCTTCAAAATAGAGGATCCTCTCGAGGTCCCTCAACGAGAGGTCGAGAAGCTGTCCGATCCGGCTCGGCAGTCCCTTGAAGAACCAGACATGCGAACAGGGGCTGGCCAGCTCGATGTGCCCGAGCCGCTCGCGCCGCACCTTCGACAATGTGACTTCGACACCACACTTGTCGCAGATCACGCCCCGATGCTTCATCCTCTTGTACTTGCCGCACAGACACTCCCAGTCCGTGACCGGACCGAAAATCCGCGCGCAGAACAGCCCGTCCCGTTCCGGCTTGAAGGTCCGATAGTTGATCGTCTCGGGCTTGGTGACCTCCCCGCTCGACCAGGAACGGATCTTCTCGGGCGAGGCCAGACCGATGCGGATGGCCTCGAAGTTCTTCAGCAGTTGGCTTTTCTCGATTTGCTCACGAAACATTCCCTGGACTCCTCGTTTTGGTCGGGAATTGGACTATTCGGAAACCTGATCGACCTGATCGACGCCCTCCGCCGGCTCGGGCTCGGGAGCAGCGCCGCCCAGAGCGGCTTCGGCCCGCTCGAGCAACTCCGATCGTCTCCGGAACTTCTTCCGCGGCCGCTCGATCAGCTCGACATCCAGAGCCAGCGATTGCAGCTCGCGGATGAGCACGTTGAACGACTCCGGAATGCCCGGGCTGTAGCTCGACTCACCCTTGACGATGGCTTCGTAGATCTTGGCGCGCCCCTGGACGTCGTCCGACTTGGCCGTCAGAAGCTCCTGCAGGATGTGTGCAGCGCCGTAGGCCTCGAGCGCCCAGACTTCCATCTCGCCGAACCGCTGGCCTCCGAATTGGGCCTTGCCGCCGAGCGGCTGCTGGGTGATCAGACTGTACGGTCCGATCGAGCGGGCGTGTATCTTGTCGTCGACCATGTGGCTGAGCTTGTTCATGTAGATGTAGCCGACGGTGACCTCCTGCGCAAAGGGCTCTCCACTCATGCCGTCGAAAAGCACCGACTTCCCGGTCAAGGGCAGCCCCGCCTTCTTGAGCTCGGCCCGGATCTCCTCCTCGGACGCACCGTCGAAAACGGGCGTCGAGTAGTGGAGCCCGAGCACTTGAGCGGCCCACCCGAGGTGGGTTTCGAGCACCTGCCCAACGTTCATCCGTGAAGGGACGCCGAGAGGGTTGAGCACGATCTCCACGGGAGTGCCATCCGGCAGATAGGGCATGTCTTCTTCCGGTAGGATGCGGGAAATGACGCCTTTGTTGCCGTGACGACCCGCCATCTTGTCGCCGACCGCAACCTTGCGCTTCATGGCGACATAGACCTTCACCATCTTGATGACCCCGGGAGGCAGTTCGTCGCCCTTCTCGATGCGTTCGACCCGCTCGTCATGATTCTGGTTGAGGATCTCGAGGCGGTTGTCCGTCCTGGTGAAAGCCCCCTGGATTTCGCGCTGCGCTTTCTCGTCCTCCACGCGCACCAGCATCAGCTGTTCATAGGCCAGAGGATCGAGGTGCTTGTGTGTCAACTCCTCGCCCTTCTTGGCCACAGTCTTGCCTTTGGAGTCGACCAGCTTCTCCGCAGCCTTCTGGCCCACCATCAGTCGCAGGACCCGCTCGCGCGTCTCCTCGAGGATGATGCGAATCTCATCGTTGAGATCCTTTTCCAGCCGCGAGATTTCATCGGCTTCGATGGCCAGCGTGCGGGTGTCCTTCTCGACCCCGCGGCGGGTGAACACTTTGACGTTCACAACGGTGCCTTCGATGCCGGGGGGAGCGTACAGCGAGGCGTCTTTCACCTCTCCGGCTTTCTCGCCGAAAATCGCCCGCAGCAGCTTCTCCTCGGGGGTAAGCTGCGTCTCACCCTTGGGAGTGACCTTGCCCACGATGATGTCGCTGGGCTTGACCTTCGCCCCGATTCGAATGATTCCGCTCTCGTCCAGATCGGCCAGGATTGATTCACTCACGTTGGGAATGTCGCGGGTGATCTCTTCGGGTCCCAGCTTCGTGTCGCGGGCTTCGATCTCCAGCTCCTCGATGTGGATCGAGGTGTACAGGTCGTCCTTGACGAGCCGCTCACTGACCAGGATCGCGTCCTCGAAGTTGTAGCCACGCCAGGGCATGAAGGCCACCAGGACGTTGCGTCCCAAGGCCAGTTCGCCGTTTTCCGTGCAGGGTCCGTCGGCCAGCACCTGCCCGCGGTTCACATGATTCCCCTTGCGCACCAGCGGCTTCTGGGTCATGGAAGTGTTCTGGTTGGAGCGCTCGAACTTGGTCAGCTTGTAGATGTCGACGCCGGCGTCGCGCGCCGTGTCTCCATTGAGACCGGCAGCACGCACGATGATGCGTTCGCCGTCGACACTTTCCACCGTTCCGCCGCGCCGGCACAGGATGACCGCTCCCGAGTCCCGGGCGGCGATGTACTCCATTCCCGTCCCCACCAGAGGCGCGTCGGCCTTGATCAGAGGAACGGCCTGACGCTGCATGTTCGAACCCATCAGGGCGCGGTTCGCATCGTCGTGTTCCAGGAACGGGATCAGGCTCGCGGCCACGCTGACCAGCTGTTTGGGGCTGACGTCAACGTATTCGATCTTCTCCTTCTCGACGAAGACGAAGTTGCCCTCGTAGCGGGCGCTGATTCGGTCGCGGGCAATTCGCTGCTGTTCATCCAGCTCGACATTGGCCTGTGCGATGAAATGCTTGTCGCCCTCCCAGGCCGTCAGATAAAAGGCCCGATGTTCGTATTCGGCCGACTTCTGCTTGCCCTTCAGGGCCGCGTTCGCCTTGTCCACTTCATCCTGCGTGTACACCGCTCCGAGCTTCAGCGTCGTGTCGCCGACCTCCAGGATCTCGCAGTAGTCGACCACGCGTCCGTCGATGACCTTGCGGTAGGGTGACTCGATGAACCCGAACTCGTCGATCCGCGCGTAACAGCTCAAAGAAGAGATCAGGCCGATGTTCGGTCCTTCCGGGGTCTCGATGGGACAGATGCGTCCGTAATGCGAAGGATGGACATCGCGCACTTCGAATCCGGCCCGCTCGCGGCTCAGGCCGCCCGGCCCCAGAGCGGAGAGCCGGCGCTTGTGGGTGATCTCCGAAAGCGGATTGGTCTGATCCATGAACTGGGACAACTGGCTGCTGCCGAAGAACTCCCGGATGGAGGCCATGACCGGCTTGGCGTTGATCAGATCGTGCGGCATCGCAGTCGCCATTTCCTGGTGGACCGACATCTTCTCTTTGATGGCCCGTTCCATGCGCACCAGCCCGATGCGGAACTGGTTCTCCAGCAGTTCGCCGACGGCCCGAACGCGACGGTTGCCGAGGTGATCGATGTCGTCGACCGACCCGATGCCATTCTGCAACTTCAGGAGGTAGCCGATGACTTCCAGGAAATCCTGCGGCGCGAGAGTGCGCTGATCGAGAGAGGTGTCGAGACCGAGCTTGATGTTGAACTTAAGCCGTCCGACACGGGAGAAATCATATTTGCGCGGGTCGAAGAACATGCCGTTGAACAGCGCCGTCGCCGTATCGATCGTGGGCGGATCCCCGGGACGCTGCTTGCGGTAGATCTCGATCAGGGCGTCGTCCTTGGCCTTGACGGTATCCTTCGCCACGGTGTCGGAGAGGGTCGCGCCGACGGCATCCTTCTCCGGGAAGAAGATGGAGACTTCCTCCATACCGGCCTCGATCAGGGCGTTCAGTACAGCACTGGTGATGGCGCTGTTGGCCTCGACGAGGACCTCTCCGGACTCCGGGTCGACCACTTCGTCGGCGGAGAGGGCCCCTTCCAGATCCTCCACACCAACCTCGATCTGCGCCATCCCGATCTTGCGCATGTTGGCCAGCGCGGCGTTCGAGATCTTGCGGCCCGCAACGATCAAATTGCCGCCGTCCTTCGAGGGATTCGGGATGTCACGGCTCAGGCGAGTGCCGACCAGATTCTCGTCGACGACCCACTGGAGCTGCCCTTCCTTTAGACGGATGGTGGATGTCGAGTAGAAGGACTTGATGATTTCGGCGTCCCCTCCCAGACCGAGAGCCCTGAGAAAGGTCGTTGCCAGGAATTTCCGCTTGCGGTCGATGCGGACGTAGAGCAGATTCTTCTTGGAATCGTACTCGAATTCGACCCAGGAGCCGCGGTACGGAATGATCTTCCCGAGGAAGTAGTTCTTCTGGGGTGTCGACTCGAAGAAAACGCCGGGCGAGCGGTGCAACTGGCTGACAATGACCCGCTCGGTGCCGTTGATGATGAACAGACCGTTTTCCGTCATCAAGGGGATATCACCGAAGTAGACTTCCTGTTCCTTGATGTCCCGGATGGTCTTCTCTTCGCTGTCGGGATCCTTGTCCCAGACGACGAGACGGATGGTCACCTTCAGCGGGGCGGCATACGTCATGCCCCGTTCCTTACACTCGTCGATGGTGTACTTCGGATTGCCGACGTTGTACTCGACGAACTCCAGCGAGCAGGTTCCCCGAAAATCGGTAATGGGAAACACGGAACTCAGGACCGCCTGGAGGCCATAGTCCTCCCTCGCAGCCATATCCCCTTCGATCTGAAGAAACCGCTGGTATGAACCCTTCTGCACCTCGAGCAGATCGGGGATTGGAAAAATTGACTTGATTTTGGCGAAGTCAACCCTTTCCCGGTAAACGTTTTTCATGAGGTCAGACATGCCTGATTGCTCCCGTAGAGTTGAGTCGAACGCTTCTGAATCCGAAAGCGACACCTTCGTCGCCGTGGAATTCCAATAACGCTTGGCGTCACAATGGCTTAAGGCGCTTCAGGCCAGCCCAATGCACCGAGGCAGACGAATCCGGTCGACCCGCTTTGGCATGACTGTGAGTGTCGTTGACCAGCTTCGCTCCGACCACGCCCACCTCTGCTCCCGCAGCAGAGCAGGCTGAAGATCCGAACCTCCGACGGGGTCGGCAGACTCCGCCCCTTCGGGATTCGCGGTTAAGGACTGGAAGGCTCCGGGCAAAAAACCGAGTTCATCAAGACGGCCTGGAAATCTTCGAATGCGTGCGCCCAAACAGTGCCAGACAGAAAAAGGAAAAGGGACACGTGTCCCTCTTCCTTCTTAAAATCAAGAAAGATCAGTAAAAAACCACGCTTTGTGGAGACTAGCACACAGTGTGCAGAAGTACAAGCGTTCGGCTTTCCCTATTTGATTTCGACGGTCGCTCCGGCCTCTTCGAACTTCTTCTTGATCTCGGCAGCCTCTTCCTTGGTGATGCCTTCTTTGATCGGCTTGGGCACTGCCTCCACCAGGTCCTTGGCTTCCTTCAGGCCCAGGCTGGTCACTTCCCGGACGGCCTTGATGACATTGATCTTCTTGTCGCCGAATGAGGTCAGGATCACGTCGAATTCGGTCTTTTCCTCCTCGACTGCAGCTGCTCCAGCCCCCCCGGCGGGGCCCATCATGGCCACCGGAGCTGCGGCGGCTGCACTGACCCCAAACTTGTCTTCCAGGTCCTTCACGAGATCGTTGATTTCCAGGATCGAAGCATTGCCGATCCAATCCATTACTTCTTCTCGAGTGATCGCCATTGTCTTTACTCCTTAAGAACGCGTTAAGATCAAAGCGCTTACTGCTTCTTCTTTGCGATTTCGCTCAAAACCACCGCCAGGTTTCGAACAGGTGACGACAGGGCCGAAGCAAACCGCGAGAGCGGGGCGTTGAGGAGGAAGAGCAGCTTGGACAGCAGCTCGTCCCGCGAGGGCAGGTCGGCCAGGCTCTCGACCTGGGCCTGGCTGATGACTTGGCCTTCCAGCACGCCCGCCTTGAAGGACATGCCCTGTTTTACCTTTACGAACTCCTTGAGAACCTTGGCCAGCGCGACGGGATCCCCCTCGGTCAGGGCGACGGCGGTCGGCCCACGAAAGGAATCCTTCAGACCGGCGACAACGGTTCCTTCGGCCGCGCGCAAGGCCAGGGTATTCTTCACGACGGAGTAGCGACCGTCGGTCTGACGGACTTTCTCCCGCAGCTCCGTGATGTCGGGAACGTTGATCCCCTTGAAATCGAGGACGATTACGCCCCCGCTGCCCAGGAAAGCCTGATGCAGGCTCTCCACGATTTCCGATTTCTCAGCCCTGTTCATGACTCGGAGCTCCTACTTTCCACCCAACTGGGACACATCGACGCGGATGCCCGGACCCATGGTCGAGCTGACAGAGACCGTCCGGACGTAACGGCCCTTGGCCGACGCAGGCTTGGCCCGGACCACTGCATCGATGAGACTCTTCGCGTTTTGAACCAGTTTGTCGCGGGAGAACGAGAGCTTGCCGAAAGGCGCATGGATGACGCCGTTCTTGTCCACTCGAAACTCCACCTTACCAGCCTTGATGTCGTTGACGGCGTCCGCCACATTGAAGGTGACCGTCCCGGTCTTCGGATTCGGCATAAGACCCCGGGGACCCAGGATCCGGCCCAGCTTACCGACTGACTTCATCATGTCGGGTGTGGCCACGACCGCATCGAAATCGGTCCAGCCTCCCTGGATCTTTTCGACGAAATCCTCACCCCCGACGAATTCGGCGCCGGCCTCCTCCGCCTCCTTGATCTTGTCACCCGACGCAATGACACAGACACGGATCTGCTTGCCCAGCCCATGGGGCAGCACGACCGTTCCGCGGACCATTTGATCGGCGTGCTTGGGGTTGACTCCCAGATTCATCGCGATCTCGGCGGTTTCGTCGAACTTCGCAAATTTCAGGTCGACCATCATATCGATGGCCGTTTCGAGAGCCTGTTCTCCGGGGGCGACCTTCTGCTTTGCTTCGGCGTATTTCTTGCCCACCATACTCTTCTAGTCCTTCAACTCCAGCCCCATGCTGCGGGCCGTTCCCAGGATGACCTTCTTGGCCTGCTCGAGATTCGAAGTGTTCAGGTCGGGGAGTTTCGTCTTGGCGATTTCCTCGACCTGCTTGGTCGTCACGGAGGCAACCTTCGTCTTGTTCGGCTCGGCCGACCCCTTGGCGATGTTAGCCGCCCGCTTGAGGAGCACCGCCGCCGGAGGGGTCTTCGTGATGAAGCTGTAACTGCGATCCTGATAGACAGTGATTACGACGGGGATGATCAGCCCTTCCTGCCCCTGGGTTTTGGCATTGAAGGCTTTGCAGAAATCCATGATGTTCACGCCGTGCTGACCCAGGGCCGGTCCGACCGGAGGTGCGGGCGTGGCCTTCCCTGCGGGAATCTGCAACTTGATCATTCCAATTACTTTTTTTGCCATTTATCCACCTCAGAAACGGAGCAGCACAGGGGGCGCAACGGCGCTGCGATCCGCCCCTAGACTTTCTCCACTTGAACGAATTCCAGCTCTACGGGAGTCGGACGGCCGAAGATCGTCACCATCACCTTGAGGGTGTTCCGCTCCAGATTCACATCCTCCACGACTCCCGTGAAGTTCGAGAACGGTCCGTCGATGATCTTCACCGCTTCTCCCTTCTCGAACATGAACTTCGGCTTGGGCTTTTCGCCGGCACTCGAGACCCGATGCACGACCTCGTTGACTTCCTCGTCGGTCAGCGGCGTCGGCTTGTTTCCCTGGCTGACGAATCCGCTTACCTTGGGCGTGTTGCGCACGAGATGCCAAGTCTCGTCGTTCAGTTCCATTTCGACGAGGATGTATCCGGGAAAGAAGAGCTTCGAAGACACGACCTTCTTCCCGCCCTTCATCTCCACAACGTCCTCCGTCGGGATGAGAATCTGGCCGATCTTGTCCTGAAGGCCATACACCTGGACCCGACTCATGAGGCCCTCCGCCACCTTCCGCTCGTACCCGGAGTAGGTGTGGATGATGTACCATTTCTTCTGCGACGACCCGCCGGCAGATTCTTCAGTAATGACTTTCTCTCCTTTTCCGCGTGACGCGGCTTCTCAGGGATGTCCGCCCGACTACAAAAAGGCCTGGAAGAGCCGGTTGATGGCAACCTGCAGGGCGGAATCCACGAGGAACAGATAAATCCCGAAGAAGAAGACCGCGACGATCACGACCACCGTCGTCCCGTACACTTCCTTCTTGCTGGGCCACGTCACTTTGCGCATCTCCGACCTGACATCGGAGATGAACGACTGAACCCGCTGCGGCAGATCCCGCAATTTCTGCAACATCAGAGATTCCTGATTTCTTTAGACCCGATTCTTTGATCCGGGTGAACTGGCAGGCCAGGAGGGACTCGAACCCCCAACCTCCGGTTTTGGAGACCGATGCTCTGCCAATTGAGCTACTGGCCTACACCAACCCTTTCGAACTACTCAATGATTTCGGTGATCGTTCCGGCGCCGACCGTCCGCCCACCTTCGCGAATGGCGAAGCGCAATCCCTTCTCCATCGCGATGGGCGTGATCAGCTGCACCTGCGCCGACACCTTGTCGCCCGGCATCACCATCTCCGTGCCTTCCGGCAGCGTCACGTTCCCCGTCACGTCCGTCGTCCGAAAATAGAACTGCGGCCGGTATCCCGTGAAGAACGGCGTGTGCCGCCCTCCTTCTTCCTTCGTCAGAATGTACGCTTCCGCCTTGAACTTCGTATGCGGCGTGATCGATCCTGCCTGGGCCACCACCTGGCCCCGCTCCACGTCCTTCTTGTCCGTGCCCCGCAGCAGCAACCCCACGTTGTCTCCCGCCTGCCCCTCATCCAGCAGCTTGCGGAACATCTCCACGCCCGTCACCACCCGCTTGATCGTCGGCCGGATCCCCACGATCTCCATCTCGTCGCCCGTGTGCACCTTCCCCCGCTCGATTCGGCCCGTCACCACCGTGCCCCGGCCGCTGATCGAGAAAATGTCCTCGATCGGCATCAGAAAAGGCTTGTCCACGTCCCGCTGCGGCAGCGGTATGTACTTGTCCGCCGCCTCCATCAGCTCCAGCACCGCCGCCTGCTCCTTCTCGTCTCCCTCCATCGCCTTCAGTGCGCTGCCCCGAATCACCGGCACGTCGTCCCCCGGAAATTCGTACGTCGACAGCAGCTCCCTCACCTCCAGCTCCACCAGGTCCAGCAGCTCCGGATCGTCCACCATGTCCGTCTTGTTCAAAAACACCAGAATGTACGGAACTCCCACCTGCCTCGCCAGCAGAATGTGCTCCCGCGTCTGCGGCATCGGCCCGTCCGCCGCGCTCACCACCAGGATCGCCCCGTCCATCTGCGCCGCCCCCGTGATCATGTTCTTCACATAATCCGCGTGCCCCGGGCAGTCCACGTGCGCGTAGTGCCGGTTCGCCGTCTCGTACTCCACGTGCGCCGTCGCGATCGTGATCCCCCGCTCTTTCTCTTCCGGCGCGTTGTCTATCGAATCAAACGACCGCACCTGGATCTTCGGATTCGCCTTCGCCAGGACCATCGTGATCGCCGACGTCAGCGTCGTCTTCCCATGGTCCACATGCCCGATCGTCCCCACGTTGATGTGCGGCTTCGTCCGTTCAAATTTCTCCCTTGCCATGTCGTCTCCTCTTCCCTTGGCTGTGCGACAAATAGATGGAGCCCACGACCAGGCTTGAACTGGTGGCCTCTTCCTTACCAAGGAAGTGCTCTACCACTGAGCTACGTGGGCTCTCTTATCTCTTGTATCCTTCTATTGAACCCAACTGCTGCTGAGCACGATCCCAAGGGACCGTGGCGGGCATAAACAATGGAGCGGGAGACGGGACTCGAACCCGCGACCAATAGCTTGGAAGGCTATGACTCTACCAACTGAGTTACTCCCGCAGCGCCAAACTCGCACTCGAAAACTGCCATTATCCTTAAATCGGTCACGCAAAGCAAGTTCCAGGGAACCGAGCTAAAAGCCGTCCGACACACGTTTTTCGGCCCCTGCACACCGGCCTTCGGGCCGCGAGCGGCGGCCCCTTTTCCACCCGCTGGTTTGGAATTGGAGGGGGTAGGATTCGAACCTACGTAGACCGTAAGGTCAACGGGTTTACAGCCCGTCGCATTTGACCGCTCTGCCACCCCTCCGCGGTACCGGGATCACATCCCTTCGGAACCAATGCGAATGCGGAGAATCGGCAGCGGCACACACCTTAAGCCGTGGTCCCCGCACACGGGAAGCGACATATTACCATAGAATCCGGCGCCCGCAACACCACACCCCGCCCCTCCGGGCACCCATCCCGGGCCAGCCACCGATCGCTTCCATCATACGCCTGTTTGCAGGGCGAATCGGCTGTTCTGGAATTCGGGGAGAGCGGGAGGGCGGGAGAACGGGAATCGGCGCGTCCGGAGTTTCGGGTTCCTGGTTCCGAGATCCCGAGAGCCCAGGCTGGCAACCGAAACGCAGGGAAAAGAAAAGCTGGCGAAGGGACTTGAACCCCCAACCGTCTGATTACAAATCAGATGCTCTACCGATTGAGCTACGCCAGCTCAGTCTTGGGACATTCTAAGCAATTTCGGCGAGAGGCGACAAGGCCGGGGAATATGGGACGGCGGCGGGCGGGCGCTCAGCCGGGACAGGACGACGGGAATCGATGTGAACGGATGGGGGGGAACACATGGGATCCGGGCGATGCGCACCTTGGGCCGGTCGCACTGCATTCGTGTCGCCCCAGCCTGCTCCCAATCGTCCTTTGGGCGCAGAAGATCTACTCTCCCGGGCCCTGTCCCGCCTTGGGCGCCGTCCCGGGCTGGACCGGCCGGCCGATGCAGTAGTACATGAACCCCAGATCCGTCAGTTCGTCCGGGTTGTACTGGTTTCTGCCGTCGAAGATCACGGGCTGCTTGAGCGTGCGCAGAATGCGGGGAAAATCCGGGTTCCGAAAGACATTCCACTCCGTCAGCAGGAGCAGCGCGTCCGCCCCGTCCAGAGCCGCGTAGTTCGTCTTGGCGAAGCGGACACGGTCGCCGAAGATTCGTCGAGCCGCCTCGACGGCAACCGGGTCGTACGCCTGAATGACGGCACCCAACTGCAGGAGGCGCTCCAGGATAACCACGGAGGGCGCTTCGCGCATGTCATCGGTGCGCGGCTTGAAGGAGAGCCCCCAGACCGCGAAGGTCCGGTCATCGAGCACACCCGGTTCGGCGGACCGGCCCGGACAGAAATGCCGGAGGATCTTCTCGACCAGGACCAGCTTCTGGTTTTCGTTGACCTGTTCGACCGTCTTGATCAGGTCGAGCGAGTAGCCGTGTTCCTCCCCCGTGCGGATCAGCGCTTTGACATCCTTGGGGAAACACGACCCGCCGTACCCGATCCCCGGGAAGAGGAAGGTGGGGCCGATCCTGCGGTCCAGTCCGATTCCCTGACGGACGGCGTGCACGTCGGCGCCCACGGTCTCACAGAGATTCGCGACCTCGTTCATGAAGGAGATCCGGCTCGCCAACATGCAGTTGGCCGCATACTTGCTCATCTCCGCACTGCGGTTGTCCATCAGCAAAATCGGGGCTCCCGTGCGGGTGAAGGGTGCGTAGAGTTCCTTCATCAGTTCTGCGACGCGCACATCGTCGTGGCCGATGATGACGCGGTCCGGCTTCATGAAGTCGTCGATGGCGGCACCTTCTTTGAGGAATTCGGGATTGGAGACGACGTTGAATTCGAACCGGGTATGACGGGCCACCACCTCCCGCACCCGATCCGCGGTCCCTACCGGAACGGTGCTCTTGTTGACGATGATTCGGTAACCGTCCATCGCCCGGGCAATCTCCTCGGCCGCGGTCAGAACGTAGCGCAGGTCGGAGGAGCCGTCCTCCCCGGCCGGCGTGCCGACGGCAATGAAGACGATCAGGGAACGTCGCACCGCATCCGCCAGATCGGTCGTAAAGACGAGCCGTCCCTCGCGGTTGTTGCGGACCACCATCTCTTCGAGACCCGGCTCGTAGATCGGAATCTCGCCCTTCTGCAGACGTTCGATCTTCGCCTGATCGACGTCCACACAGATCACGTCGTTTCCCGTCTCGGCGAAACAGGTCCCAGCGACGACGCCGACGTATCCGGTACCAATCACTGCCACTTTCATCCAACTGCCTCCTCACATCCGGACCCGATCGGACCGAACCCGATCGAAGTCCCGGATCCCCATCGACTCCTGATCCCGGGCGAAACACGGTGAATCGGGGTCTCGGTGTTCTCCACGGTCAGCTGTCCCAGCTTGCGTGCACCATGATGCTGCCGCCTCGACCGAGCTTTGCTTCGGCCCAGGCGAACAGCTGAGCCGGAAGAACGAGCCCCGTAAACAATGCCTCCCGCAACGCCTCCGCCCGTACTCGTCCCCCTCGAGCCCGGGCGCGCACACGGCTGGAGACCGGCTCCAGTCCCGGCAGCAGACTGGCGACCAGAGCCGGCGCGTTGTCGCGCACCGAGAAGTGCCGGACGCGCTGGATCCGAAACCCGGCCCGGCCCAGCAGGTAGAGGAGCGAGTAGGACGTATAGTTGCACAGATGGCGCGGGCAATCCAACCCGTACCAGCGACGGCCCAGGAGCCTCGCTTGCCAACTGCTCCGGTTCGGCACCTGAACGATGAGATGGCCCGGCTTTCTCATCAGTTTCTGGACCTTTCGGAGATATCTGAAGGGGTCGACCACGTGCTCGAGGACGTGAAACAGAGTGACGATGTCGAACCGGTCGGCGTCGTCCACCTCGAACGTGCTCTCATCTCCGGCGGTGATCCAGTGGTTCCCTTCCCGATGAGCCAGTTCCACCGCACGCTCGGATGTCTCGAGACCCCAGGCGTCGAATCCGGCCTCCCGTGCCAGGCGAACGAACAACCCGCCACCACAACCGATGTCCAGTAACCGCAGGTCCCGCTGCGCCGTGAACACCCGCTCCAGGAAGCGGACATGGTCGTGCCGCACCATCCATTCCCGGTAGCCGCGCTCGAGGCTGGACAGCAAGCCATCCTTCGCCTCCCACCAGTAGTCGTCGGGATAGAACTCTCCCAGACGATCCTTCACTTGCGAGCTGTCCTGGAACAAGAGGCCGCAACCGGCGCATTCGAAGACCGGGAAGCTCTCTTCGGTGGTCGCGAAGAACCGATCCGACAGCTCCCACTTCAGCCGGGCATCCGGGTATTCGCACACAGGGCACAACATCGTGGAATTCTCAGCTCCCGTCCGCTTCACCGCTTCCGGGTCTTCCGGCTTGCGACCAGCCGTTTCTTGAGCAGGAAGGAGAGGTTTCTCCAGCCGTCCCGCCAGGGCCTCAGTTTTTTCTCGCCCGCTCGGTTCGAGAACCGGATGGGAATCTCGCGGAAACCGATCTCAGGTTTGAGAATGGCTTCGAGCTTGATCTCCTCTGAAAAGGCCATGCCGTCGCTGACCAGGTCCATCTTCTCCAGCGTGTCCTTGTAGAAGATCCACATTCCCGACTGAGAATCGCGAATCCAGCGAAAGAACAGAATCGACGCCGCGAGGCTCAGCATCCGGTTCCCCCACAGGTTGATCCGCGACATCGAATCGGGATCGGTAATCGGAAACCGGGAGGCCGATACGAATCCGACGCGCGCGTGCAGGAGCGCTTCGACGAGATAGGAAAGAGCGTCAACCGGGTAGGAGTGGTCCCCGTCGAGTGTGACGATGATGTCTCCCTTGGCGCGGAACAAGCCGGCCTTGTAGGCCCGTCCGTAGCCGCGCAGGCTCTCGTGGATGACGGTCGCACCCAACTCGCGGGCAATCACGGCCGTTCCGTCCGTCGAGTTGTTGTCCACGACCAGGACCTCGTCGACGAACTCCGGTATACGACGCAGGACCTGCCCGATGCCGGCCGCCTCGTTCAGACACGGAATCACAACCGTAATTTCGTGTCCCTTGTACATTCCATGACCCTCGAATGATGACCGCTTTCAGGATGCCGCCTCAGGGCTGACTCTGGGCGCCAATGACATGCGCGCCGCCCGAAGACTGCAAACCGGCCAGCGCTTCACGACTCTTCCGGCCCCAACTGCCCGACGGGTCCTGCGTCATCGACTGCTCGAGCGCCGATCTGGCCTCGGACAGCTTCCCCTGCCGGACGAGAAGTGTCCCCAAATTATAGTAGTTCTTAGCGGACGGCGAGATCCGGTTGAGTTCGTGGTAGGCCGCCACCGCTTCCTCCAGGCGACCTGTCTTTTCGAAGCAGACTGCCACTTCCTCCGCCGCAGACTGCCGGAGGGCGGATTCGTTCAACAGCTGGAACGCCCGGTAGTAGGAAGGAATGGCCTGGGCATACTGGCCCTCCAGATACAGGGAATGTCCGTACCAGTAGAGACCCTTCGGCTCGTTCGGGAAACTCGCCACATAGCGGCGCAGCCGCTGGACTGCCGTTGGATAATCTCCCGCATCGACGGCGAGCAGGCCCAGATTGAACCAGATCCGCTGAACGTCGAAGCGGGGATCGGGAAGGGACAGACCCTTTCGGTACAACTCCTCCGCGGTGGCCCGGGCAGCCCGCGCCTGGGCATTTTGTCCGCGCCCTTCGTCGATGATCGCCATCTCCTTGTAGGTGTTGGCGAGATTGCTGTAAGTGAACGGGTTCTTGCCGTCCAACTCGAGGGCCTTGCGCAGATCCCCCTGGGCCTCCCTGAAGAGCTGCTCCGCCTGGGCGATACGACCGGCCTGGCGCTGCCGCTGCGCGACCAGAAAGTACATGCCTCCGAGATTGCCATAGGGGAGCGCCCGTTCCGGAGCGAGCTCGATGGCCCTGCGCGTCAGTTGTATCCCATCCTGAAACCGGCCCTGATCGAAATAGGTCTGCCCCAGGTTGGCATTGGCACGGTAGGACCCCGGCGCCATCCGTAACGTGGCTTCCCACAAGGTCTGCCGATCCTTCCAATCGCCGTTCCGATCGATCACCATTCCGGCAAACACGACCGCCACGACGGCGGCGGCGGCTCCCATGACTTTCCAGGCGGGTCGCGATTCCAGCCCCTGCACCAGGCCGGCGGTGACGATGGCGGCACCTATCAGGGGAACATACAGGAAATGGTCCGCCGCCAGTTCGTGAAACGGTATGAGCTGGATGACCGGCGCGATGGCAACCGCAAACCAGAGCATGCCCACCGAGATCAGGGGCCGACGCGAGAACAGCCAGAGAGCCGCAAAGAGAAAGGCGGCCATGAAGAGCACGGCGGCCAGTGTGGCCGGTTCGAACAGACCCGTCGAGACGGGAAAGACGTGGCCCGTGTAATCCGCCAGCAGCGGATAGGGTACGAAGACGAGGCGGACGTAGTGGAAGAAGAGTTTGAAGGCGGTCCCCAGGTTGGTTTCGAAGGAGCCGCCCCAGTAGCCGAGCATCCGGCTGGCCTTCGCCACGAAGAGCGCGTAGAAAAGCCCCAGGGAAGCCAAGACGATGAACAAGCCATAGAGAACGGGACTCGAGCGCAGCGCCCTCCAGGCGGCCAGGGTGATGGGCCGTGCCGTTCCGGAGGCCCGGCCGCTCTGGTAGGCATCGACGAGCAGCAGGAGAGCCGGGAAGACGATGGCGACTTCTTTCGAAAGGACACCCAGCAAGAAGCACAGCCCCGCCAGGCCGGCGCTCAACCAGCGGCGTTTCGCGTTCCTCCTGAAGCGCAGGTACAAAAGCATGGCCAGCAGCATGAACAGTCCGGCCAGCAGGTCCTTTCTCCCCGAGATGTAGGCCACTGCGGCGGTCTGGGCCGGATGAACGGCAAACAGCAAGGTACCGAGACCGGCGGCTTTGTTGGATCCGGTCAGCCACCAGAGCAGCTTGAACAGAAGAAACACGTTGCCCGCGTGCAGGAGGACGCTCACCAGGTGGTAGCCGAAGGGATTCTCGCCTCCGATAGCATAGTTGAGGGCATAGGTCAGGGTGCGGACGGGGCGATAGCCCGATCGAAACAGAATGCCGAACCAGTCCAGACTGCGCACCAGAGGGTTCTGCGTAATCAGGGTCAGGTCGTCGAAAACGAAACGGTGGCCCAGGGTATTCAAATAGAGGATGATCGCGAACAGAACCAGGCCCGCCGCAACCCACTCGTTGGGCCGCTCGACGGTTGTCGCCGGCTGCCGCGGTCTACTCGATTTGCGCTTGCGTCCCATCGATCCTCGTCCCGGATTTCAGCATTCGGCAAAGTTCCTCAATCGCCGTCACGACCTGTTCCCACGTGAGGCGGGTCCGGAATTCGAGAATATTCTTCCGGAATTCCTCCCGCCTGCGCTCTCTAAAATACCTGATGATTGCCCCGGCCAGCGCCTCGGCGTCGAGGGGCGGCACCAGATAGCCGGTCTTCCCTTCAATGACGACTTCCGAAAGCCCGCCCACATCGGTGGCCACAACGGGAACCTCGAACTGGTAGGCGACCGGAACGACGCCACTTTGCGTGGCCTCGACATAGGGCAGGACCACCAGATCGGCCGCGCGGAAAATCGCCGGCACCTCCTCGTTGGGAATGTAATGGTCCCGCCACTCCAGGCAGTCGTCGAGACCGAGACGACGAGCCAGGCTGCGATAGGGCCCGGGAGCCATGTAGAATTCTCCGGCGATGACGGCGCGGAAATCCAGCTCCCGACGAACCAGGGCCAGGGCCTTCAGAAAGGTCTCCAGTCCCTTGTATCGACGGATCTTGCCGAAGAACAGCAGGCTCGGAAGATCCCTTCGGTCGGGCGCCGCGGCGGCAACAGCGTCCCCGTCCCACTGGCTGTAGAAATCGTAGAGGGGATGGTAGACCTTTCGAACCAGTCCCCGGGGATTCAGCCTTTCGACCACCGGAATGAGGCCCGTCGCCTGCACCAAGAAACCATCGGCATGCCGGAATGCCCCTCGTGTCAACTGTCGCTCCACCCCTCCTCGACCGGGCACCTGCGATTCACGATGGGACAACACATTGTGGCAAAGGAAGATCACGGGCGTTCTGCGGACCTTCCGAACCGAACGGATCACGGCCCGGTAGGCCGGCCCGAAAAAGGGCTGCCACCACTGGAAGACGATCACGTCCGGGGCGTGCTCGCAGATTCGGGCCGCCGTCTTTCTCCAACTCCCCGGGGAGATCGAATCCAGCAAGGGTTCACAGGGGACTTTCAGTGGAGAACGGCTTCGATCGTGCTGCGTGAGTCCGGGAAAGAACAGGTCCGGATACTGCCGTCGGAATGAGATCAGGTGTACCTCGTGTCGAAGGTCAAGGGCTCGGTACAGGGAGGCCGTATACTGTGCAATTCCCCCGCGGTGGGGATGCGCGGGGCCGACCAAAACCACTCGCATGGTCCAATCCTGCTCGAAGAGTCGCCGGGGAACAACACCCATTTCCGTGGCTGCGGATCTCACGGGCGAATGCTGCCGGCGGTCTGCCTGCGGAGCTCCTGCTGCGCCTCGGGAGTCTCGCTCTTTTCCCCCCGCTCGAGAATCTCCCGGATCGAATAGTCCTCGTCCCGGCGGGCGCTGTAAGCCAGCATCTCCGCCATTAATCCGAAAAAGATGAACTGCATCCCCACGATGAGCAGCAAGATCCCCAGCAGCAGGATCGGACGGTCGCCGATCCAACGACCGAAGAGCCACCCAATCGACAGGTAGAGCTCGATCACAAAGCCGCTCAGCAGCATCAATCCACCGAAAACACCAAAGGCATGAAGCGGCTTCCGGTTGTAGCGGGTCAGCATGATTACCGTTAACAGGTCGAAGAACCCGCCAAAAAGACGGGTGACCCCGTATTTGCTCTGGCCGTACGGACGCCGGCGATGCTCGACCACCACTTCCCCCACGCGAAAGCCGCGATAGCTGGCCAGAACAGGAATATAGCGATGCATCTCTCCGTACAGCCGGATCTCTTCGACGACCTCACGCCGATAGGCCTTGAATCCGCAGTTCATGTCGTGCAGCGGGACACCCGTCAGCAGGGAGGTAACGAAATTGAAGATCCGAGAGGGAAGCCGCTTGCTGATCGGATCGTACCGGACCTTCTTCCAGCCGGAGACGAGATCGTAGCCGGCTTCGAGTTTCTCGAGGAGCTTGTGCATCTCCGCCGGTTGATCCTGGAGATCCGCATCGATGGTCACGATCACATCGCCCCGCGCCATATCGAAAGCCGGCCGACAGCGCAGCGGCCTTGCCGAAATTGCGCCGGAACCGAACGATACGGATGCTCGCGTCGCGGCGCTGGAGTTCCCGAAGGATCTCGATGCTGCCGTCTCGACTCCCATCATCCACGAAAATGATCTCGCTGCGCACCTTCAGTTGCTCGAGTTGCGCCTGAAGTGCATCGTACAGCTCCGGCAACGATTCACGTTCGTTGTAAACGGGGACAATGATCGAGAGTGTTCTCATCGTGTACGCTCTGATCCCGCGCGAAGTCTGAATTATAGCATTCAGTCACCCCAGCCCAACCTCGGCAGCCAGATTGCTGGTACTTTACCGATCCTTCCAGTATCGTGTGACTTCAACCGGGCGGTGTTCACCGGAGGCGGCGGAGGCGATGAGAATCCTGATCACGGGCGGCGCGGGCTTCATTGGTTCACATCTGGCCGAACATCTGCTGGAACTCGGCCACTCGGTCTACATCATCGATGACCTGTCAACGGGTCAGATCGAAAACGTCCTTCATCTGAAGCCGCACCCGCGCTTTCAGTGCACCATCGAATCGATCATGAACATTCCCGTCACCGCCGAGCTGGTCGACCTGTGCGACGTGGTGTTTCACGCGGCGGCGGCCGTCGGAGTGCGTCTGATCGTCGAAAGCCCGGTCCGAACCATCGAGACCAACATCCGAGGGACGGAGATCATCCTGCAGTTGGCGGCCAAGAAGCGGAAGAAGGTCGTCATCTTCTCGACGTCCGAGGTCTACGGCAAGGCGAGCAAGGTTCCCTTCTCCGAGGACGACGACCTCGTGCTCGGCCCCACGAGCCGCGGACGATGGAGCTATGCCTGCAGCAAGGCCATCGACGAGTTCCTGGCCCTGGCCTACTTTCGCGAGAAGGGTCTGCCCGTGGCGGTGGTCCGCCTGTTCAACACCGTCGGACCGCGCCAGACGGGCCGCTACGGAATGGTCCTGCCGACTTTTGTCCGCCAGGCGCTGGAGTCCCAGGATTTGACCGTCTTCGGCGACGGCAGTCAGTCCCGCTGCTTCTCACATGTCTCCGACATCGTCGGCGCCCTGGCTCGGCTGGTCGACTGTGAAGAGGCGATCGGCGGCGTCTTCAACATCGGCAACGACGAGGAGATCACCATCGCAGGACTCGCCGAGAAGGTGATTCAGCTCTCGGGGAGCCCCTCGAAGATTCGATTGATTCCCTACGACCAGGCATACGCCGTGGGATTCGAAGACATGCCCCGGCGCGTACCGGATTTGAGCAGAATTCGCGCGACGATTGGCTACGAGCCCCGGATGGACCTCGATGCCACCGTACAGCAGTGTCGTCGAGCACTATCGACAGAAGCCGGGAATTCCGAGTTTCGAGTTCCTGGTTCCTAGCTTCCCCGCCGGACCAGGATGACCTTGATGGTCTCCAGAATGATCAGCAGGTCCAGTGAGAAACTGTAGTTGTAGATGTAGGCGAGGTCGTAGCGGAGTTTGTTTTCGGCAGCCGTGTCATAGTAACCCCGGACCTGTGCCAATCCGGTCATGCCCGGCTTCACCTTGTGCCGCTCGTTGTACCCGGGCAACATCGAGGAGAATTGCTGGACGAACCCGGGCCGTTCGGGTCGGGGACCGACGAAGCTCATGTCTCCCTTCAAGATGTTGATGAACTGGGGTATCTCGTCCAGTCGGAAACGCCGCAACAAACTTCCGAATCGGGTGATTCGCGGGTCATCCGGCTCGGCCAGCCGTTCCTCGGAATTGCCCTCGGCATCGGGTACCATGGTCCTGAACTTGATCAACCTGAACCGCCTTCCCCCCCGACCGATCCGATCCTGGGTGTAGAAGACGGGCCCTCCAGAAGTCGCCAGGATGAGCGTTCCGATCACGATTCCCACCGGAAGGGCGGCGACCAGGCCGGCCACCGAAAAGAGCAGGTCGAAGCCCCTCTTCAACAGGCGGGAAAGCGGTTCGTTGGGATTGCGCCGAATTTCGATCAGCGGCGTGTCATGCAGGTTGATGTGGCGCAGCCTCCCGATGGCGATCTCGTAAACGGACGGCTGGATCGCGATGCGGACCGGGCGGTGCAGCTGCAGACGGCCGACGGAGTCCAGCACCTGGTCCCTCCAGGAATGCTCCGAGGCAAAAACGATCTCGTCCACCTCCCGCTCGGTCACGAGCCTCGAAATGTCTCGCAGCGTTCCCAGGACCGGGACTTCCGAAGGATCCGACTCCTCGACCTCCTGGTTTCCCACCGCGAGACCGACGATGCGAAATCCCATCCAGGGATTGCGTGAGATCTCGGCCGCGATCTCACGGGCGGACCGAAGGCTCTCACCGACCACCAGCACCCGTCGGACGACCTTCAGACAGCTCTTCACGTAAGTACGCCAGACGGAGAGCAGGAGCAGGTTCAGGAAACCGAAGATCAGGATGACCGAACGGGGAAAAACCCCGTTGCTCAGGTAGAAGACCGACGTGATCGCCACGACCTGCCCGGCGCAGGCCGCCACGATGTGGCCCAACACTTCCCTGTAGCGCTGGCTCCTCAAATCGTCGAAGAGTCCAAAGATGTAGAGGAAGAAGGCCTGGCTGATGACCAGGAGCCCCCAGAAGTGCTCGACCGCATCCCAGCGCTCCTGCGGCAGCAGATCCTGGGTCATTGGAAAGGGCAGGTAGATCCGGATCAGCCAGGCGAGGCCGTAGGCGGCCGCACCCAGCAGGACATCGACGCCAAACAGGAAGATGGGATTCGAGAGGAGACTCTGGGTTGCGGCCCAGGACTCCGATCGCGGTGTCACCCCTTCGAATCCGGGGAGACGGACTTCATCTGTTTTCATGCCGATGCCGGGTATTATAATACCCGCCTGTGCCTTCTACAGTCGCCGCGGTGATCGTGAACTTCAATGGCCGCGGCCTCATTGAGCCTTGTCTGAACTCCCTCCTCGCCCAGAAGGTGGTCCCGGATGAAATCGTGGTCGTGGACAACGAGTCGTCAGACGGAAGCCCGGAGCTGATTGGCCGGCAGTTTCCGGAAGTTCGCTTGCTTCGGGCTGGGGCCAACCTCGGTTACGCCGGGGGGTGCAACCTGGGCATCCAGGCGACGCGCTCCGATCTCGTGGCGATTCTCAACAACGACGTAGTCCTCGACTCGAACTGGCTGAGCTCTCTTCTCGAGCAGGTCCGCGACCCCTGGTCCTTCTGGGCCTCCAGGATCCTCTGCCTGGGACGGGAGAAGATCGTCGACAGTGCCGGAGACGGCATGGCTGTCGTCGGAGCCGGCTACAAGACCGGCCACGGGGAGCCCGCCTCTCTCCACGCCACCGCAGGAGAAGTCTTCGGACCCTGTGCCGCCGCCGCCCTGTATCGGCGGGAGCTGCTGGAGGAGGTCGAAGGATTCGACGACGACTTCTTCCTGGTCTACGAGGACGGCGACCTGAGCATGCGGGCCCGGTTGAGAGGTCATCGCTGTCTGTATGTCCCTCAGGCGCTGGTGTATCACCACGTCAACCAGAGCATCGGGCGCCTGAGCTCGACCTACGTCTACTACGGACATCGAAACTCCGAAGTCCTGTTCTGGAAGAACATGCCGACGCCGCTCTTGCTCCTCTACCTTCCGGAACGCCTGGCCTTCGATCTTCTTTCACTCGTCTATTTCACGTTCCGGGGACGGGGCCGCGACTTCCTGCGAGCGAAGGTTGACTGCCTTCGACAGGCTTCTCTCATCCACCAGAAGCGCCGGCGCGTCCAGTCGACCCGCACGATCACGACCTCGGCGCTCAGGTCGCAACTGGATCGGAACTGGCTCCGATACCGGGGGAAGATGCTCTCATCGTGAAACTGGCCGTCGTCATCGTCAACTACAACTCGACGGATTACCTGCAGCGCTGCCTGCAGAGCGTCTTCGAGCAAACCCTTCGTACGGAACTGGCGGTGACGGTCGTCGACAATGCGTCGGATGACCAGGACTTCCGCATCCTGCAGGAGACCTTCCCGGACGTACAGTTCATCCTCAACCAGCAGAACTTGGGGTTCTCCAAGGGATGCAATCAGGGCCTCCGGGCTCAAAGCGCAGACGCCTACCTGCTCCTCAATCCGGACTGCATCGTCCACAGAGCCGCACTCGACGAGTCGGCCGCCTTCCTTCGGGAGCGACCCGATGTCGGCATCGTCGGTTGCCGGGTCACCAACTCGGACGGGACGCTGCAGCGAGCCTGTCGGCGCCGCATTCCGCGACCCTCAATGGCCTTCTATCGTTTTGCGGGCCTGAGCCGGTTGTTCCCGAACAGCCCGCGCTTCGGTGCCTACAATCTGGCCTACCGGGAGGAAGACGCGGTGCAGGAGGTCGAAGCGGTTTCGGGTTCCTTCCTGATGTTCCGCCGGGATCTGCTGGAAACGGTGGGATATCTGGACGAGACCTTCTTCATGTACGGCGAAGACCTCGATTTCTGCTACCGCGCGTCCCAGGCGGGGTGGAAGATCTACTACTTCCCGGGCGCGCAGGTAACGCACGTCAAGCAGGCCAGTTCGTCGCAGCGACCCCGAGAAAGCAACTTCCACTTCTATGACGCGATGCGGCTCTTTTATCGCAAGCACTTCTACGCCGCTGCCGGACCGGTCGAGCATGTGCTGGTTCTGGGGGGGATCCGGATCCTGTATCTGGGGAGCCGCCTGCGCCGTGCCCTGGGATTCCGCCAGGTCGGTTCGAAAGGGTAGGACGAGCTTCCAGCTGGTCCTGCCGCCCCGGTGGAGGCCACTGCCGGAGAGACAGGAATCAACGCGGCTGTGCCCTGCGCAGGTCAGGGGCGATCTCGGCAAACCTCGCCTGCTGGACAGCCAGGATGGTTGTTCTACTCTGCCCCCGGGATGGTTGTCCTACCCGACGACTTCCCGGTACATCTCCTCGGTCGCCCGGGCTGTGCGCTCCCAGCTGAACAGATTCGCCCTCTCCATTCCGGACTCCGTGAGTTCATTCCGGCGCTCCAAGGCGGTCCGGACGCCTTCGACCAGGGAGGCTGTATCGGGCTCGACCAACACTGCCGAATCGCCGCAGACCTCCGGGACCGAAGCTCGGCGTACCGCGACAACGGGAATCCCGCAAGCCATGGCCTCCAGAAGCGGCAGACCAAAGCCTTCGTAGACCGAGGCGTAGACCAGGGCCTCGGCCCCGGAGTAGATTCCCCTCAGTTGCTCGACGGGAATGCCCTCGAGACGTCGCAGTCCGACCCCTTTCGGACTGGGGCCTGCCAGGTGACGGCCGACCAGCACCAGCGGCAGGCCGCACTCTTCCGCGGCGGCGGCCAGAAGATCCACGTTGCGCCTCGGATGCAGGTCCCCGACATGCAGGAGATAGCGTTCGGGCAGACCCAGCAGGCGGCGGGCGGAGGAGGCGGCGGCCCGGTCCGGAAAGAAATCACCGGAGACTCCGAGGGGCACTCGACGAATCCGGGGCGCAATCCCGGGCATCGCCCGATCCAGCTCGTCCAGGGAAAACGTCGACGGCACCAGGATTCGATCGGCGGCCCGAATCGATGCTCGATAGTAGGCCAGTCGCCAGGGATCGAGACGGTACGGGTAAAATCCTTTTCCTGCCAGGTAGGAGACATCGTGGACGGACAGAACCAGTTTGGAGATATTCACGAGAGGCGCCGTGTAGCCGGGAGCGTGAAAGACTCTCCAGCGCCCGCGCAGCTGGGCAAGAGGTCCCCAGAGCTGGTACCAGAGAAAATTGTTGGCAGGACGCCTTCGATCGATCGCCTCGAGATAGGGCAACTCGCGGAGCAGGTTCCGAACGTAGGTGGCGACACCGGCCGGGCCGGAACGGAGCGAACGGGCATCGATCCCGACGGCGAGATCCATGATCACTCCTGGTTCGAGGAGCCCCCGCTCTCCTCGTAAAGGGCCAGCATCCGTCGCGCCGCCTCCTGCCACGAGAACCGCCGCGAAATCAGGCGGGCCTGGTCGCGCTTCTGCGCGACCAACTCGGGTTGACCGACCGCCTCGGTAAAGCTCTCGATCATTGCGTCGACACTCTCGGGGTCGAAGTAGAAGGCGGCGTCACCCGCCACTTCGGGAATCGAGGAGGCCCGGCTCAACAGAAGCGGCGCCCCACAGCGCATTGCCTCGAGCACGGGCAGACCGAAGCCTTCGTACAGGGACGGAAAGAAAAAGAAGTCGCAAGTCGAAAAGAGAATGCTCAGCTCTCCGTCCGGCACAAAGCCCAGAAAACGGACGGCACCGGAAATCCCCAGCCGCTCGGCGTTCTCTTTCAACTCCCTCACTTCGGGGATATCCCACTCGAAGGTCTCTCCCGCCAGGACGAGCTGGCCCCTGTAGCCCCGCCGGCGGATACCTCCGAAGGCCTCGAGCAGGCGCGGAAGATTCTTGCGATAGTCCGATCCTCCGACGTACAGGAGAAAGCACCCCGAGATCCCGTATCGCTCCTGGACCAGCCGCGCCTCCGCGCGGTCGAAGGGGACCGGTTCGAGAGTGCACCCCGGCGGTACGACATGGACCTTGGAGGGCGCCAGCGAGAGCATCCGGCAGATGTCCCTCCGGGAGTGCTCGGAGTGAGTCACCACCAGATCCGCCCGCCCCATCCGACGCCAGGCCCGCTTGAGGGCGAACCGGAAATCGGCGGGCACTCGAGCGGAGGTCTCTTCCCAATAGACGTAGGGGATCAGATCGTGGATCGAGACGACGAGACGGCATTGCGGGCACTCAGGGACGACCAGCGGATCGGTGACATGGAAGACGTCGAGTCCGTCGGCACGAATGCGACGGGGGAGAGCGAAACTGTCCGTCAACCAATACAAACGGTTCGGCTTTCGCAAATGGAAAACGGCTTGGGTGCGGAACGATCCCCGCAGTGCGATCTCGGACCCGGGAATGGAATAGAACAGGAAGGCATGGGTCGACTCGAGTTCCAGCAAGGCCCGTGCCAGCTGATGGGTATAGCGGCCGACCCCGCGACGACGCGAATTCGGCTTCTGGGCAGGCCGGTAGTCCAACCCGATGTTCATTGCCTTCGCTGGTCTTTCAGGTAACGGAGCGCATCCTTCGCTTTCGCATATTCGGAATCGTAGTGGAGAGCCAACTGGATATACCGTTCGGCTTCGGGAAGATCCCGCCGAGCCAGACACGCGGCAGCCAGGTTTGTGAGGACCTCGGGGCTCGGAATCCGTTCCGCGGCCAGGCGATAGCTCTCGACCGCCTCGTCGTAGCGCCCCAACTGCATGAACGCGGTCCCCTTCTGGTTGTCGATGTCGGGAATCATGGGAGAGGCCGATTGCGCGCGGTCGAGACGGACCAGGGCCTGATCGGCAAAGACCCGACTCTGACGCGCTGAGAACTGACCGGACGCCGCCCTCTGCAGCAGAAAATTGGCCATGCCCAGATCGTTGTTCGCACTCCAGGCGCGGATCTCGCGGAAACCGAGAAGGACGACGATCAGAGACACGGCCACTCGTAGCGCCAGCACCAGCCGCGGCCACGCAACCGACCGCGCAGGATCTCCTTCCGCCAGGCCGGACTGATATCGCCGCAGTCCTGCGAAGACCAGGATGATGTAGGCGGCAGTATGGGGAAGTCGCAGAGGGAAGAACGCCAGACAGCCGATCATCACGAAGATCACGGCCAGCGACAGCATGCCGAACCAGTATTGTCGATCCGGATCCTCCTCGCGCGGGATCAGCTGAATGCTCCGGATCAGGGGAATGATGAACAGAGACAGCAGGATGACCAGACCGGGCAGACCCAGCTCCTCCCAGACCTGCAGATAATCGTTGTGGACCTCCCGAAACGCCCCGGGCTGCTGAAGCAGTTTCGCACTCCGTCCCGCCTCGGTGTTCGCCCGAAAATAGAAGAAATCCCGGCCGAAGGTGTTCAGGCCGCGGCCCAGCCAGGGCTTTTCCTCGATCATCCGCCAGGTCAGCCAGTACACCGGTTGCCGTCCGGCAGTGGCGACCGACCAGTCCCCCCTTTCGGCGAGACGAACGACGCCTCTGACACGGCCCACCAGCCCCGACTTTGCCCCGGCGACGGCCGCTCCACCGGCAACGACGATCAGGACGAGCCAGAGATACACGAGGGAGCGCGGGAAGCGCTTCTCCTGGCGAATCGTCCACCAGTGGTGAAAGATCAGCCAGAGCAGTCCGCACAGGGCCAGCCCCAGGACCGCCGTGAGCGTTCGACTGTATGCCAAGCCTGCGAGATTGAGCGCGATCAGCAGGCCGGCGAACAGCCGGAGCCATTGCCTCTCCTCGCGGAAGATGAAGTAGACCAGGACGAGGCTGACCAGACCGAACAGGAACCCGCCACTGTTGACGTCACCCAGGAATCCGGCGGGATTCAGGCGCCCTGAGATGGCCTGCCCGTTGACGTCCGTCATTCCCGAGACCAGGCCGTAGAACTGGAAGATGCACAACACGGCATCGATGGCGAGGGCCGTTCCCACCAACAGCCAGGTCAGTCGCTGAAAAGCCGGGCTCGCCACTGACCGAAGGCAGAAGAAGAAGGCGCCGAACAGCAGCACCGGGACGAAGGAAGACCAACTCCAGCCGGGTGAGGAACTGACGACCGTATGGAGTCCCACGTAGCCCAGGCCGGCCAGGAACAAAGTCTCCCAGCTCAAGAGCGGCATGCGGAGCTCCGGCCGGGTCAGCCAGACCGTCGCGCCCAGAATCACGAGGATCGAGACACTCGAGAACACGGTCTTCGGCAGGCGAAAATTGTCGAAACCCTGCCAGCTGAGAATGAAAGGGAGAAGGAGCAGATATGCGACGATGAGAACCTGGACCCATCGCGTCCTGTCCCTGAGCGTGCCGCTTTTCGCCTTAGCCTTGTATTTCACGGTTCGAGTGTTAATCTCTACGTCGGACGGCGTCGCGAGGCGGCCTCCGGTGGGGGCGCCGACCCGCTTCGGCCAAGTCAGGATCCGACAGACCAAAACTATACCAAACGCCGAGACAACACGAACTCCAACGGGATGCTTTCGTTACTGTTCTCCAATCGTCACCTGGTCTGGGAACTCGTTGCCCGCGATGTTCGGTCCCGCTACACGGGGTCAGTCCTGGGCCTGTTTTGGTCGGTGCTGAACCCACTGCTCCAGCTGCTGCTGTATACCGTCGTCTTCTCGGTCTTCTTGGGTGGAAAATTGGGTGAAGGAGGCGGGACGGGCCACTTCGCCGCGTCGCTGTTCTGTGCCCTGCTGCCCTGGTCGGCGATCCAGGAGAGCACCGTACGATCGGCCCGGGGGTTCCTGGATCAGGCCAATCTGATCAAGAAAGCCCGCTTTCCCCTGGAAGTGATTCCCTTCAGCCTGGTGTGCTCCGCCCTGATCCATCAGATCATCGCGACAGCGGCGTTCGCGATCATACTGCTGATCACGGGGCTTCTTGATCCCCTCTCGCTGGGCCTGTTGATTCCCCTGCTGATCATCCAGGCCGGCTTCATGTTCGGCTCAGCTCTCCTCATCGCCACCGCCAATGTCTTCTTCAAGGACATCGCCCAGATCATCGGCGTCGTCTTCATGTTCCTCTTCTGGCTCACACCGATCGTCTATCCCAAATCGGTGGTGCCCGCCGACTATGTTTTTCTGCTGGACCTGAATCCCCTGACTCACATGGTGGAAGCCTTTCGTTCCGCCACGTTCGGCACACCCGGATTTCCCTGGTGGGGCACCGTTTACTGGGTGGTAGTGAGCTGCATCTTCTGGCTGCTCGGAAGCCGGCTGCTACGTCGGACCCGCTCGGAAATCCTCGATCTGCTGTAGCTGCGCGCCTGTCTGGCCGCCGTCGGGAGCCGGGTGGATCGGCCGCATTCCGTCCGTCCAGGTCCCCTGTTTTGCCCGGAGAGCCCGAGAGGGGAGCGGAGCCTGACAGGAAAGGCCCGACCGGGCTGACCGCTCGGCCGGGCCCCACCTTCCAGCCCGGTATCGACGCTCCCGTGTTTACCAGGTTGCGACCGGGAGAATCGAAAGAGGCAGACCCTCATCCGTCTTCATGATCGTCGCTGCCATGTCTCCGTTTCCGTCGACCACCTCAATTGCGAGGGTGCCCCCCTGGAAGGAAGCTGGAATCTTCGATGAGGAATTCTGCACCCCATCGAACAACTCACTCAAGAAGCGTGCCATGTGCTCTTGCGGACCGAGAACGAATTCGTTGGACTCCATGGTGTCGTTCGAGTCGGAACGGATGACCAGACGGAACCGGATCGCTTCCTGGCCCAGATTGACCACAGCCAGGGCGAGATTGTCATTGGATCCCGGATCCATGGCCGTTCGAAACCCTCGTCCGACCGACGGGAGAATCGGCGCTTCTCGAACGACACGTCTGGAACCTCGATCCACCACCTGGTAGAAGAGATGGCCGGTCAGCGGCACATTCGACGCCACCGTCATCCAGCCCAGTTCGACGTCTTCACCGGTCAGTCGGAACTGCTGGGCGCCGTCGGGCGGAATGTCGAAGGCAAATGCACTCTGCTCGGTGCCGTTGACGAGAACCGACCAAGACTCGCCGAATTCGTTGTTGATGAGAGTGATCTCAGCGTGCGCAACGTTGTCCGAATTGTTGACCAGAACAATCGACGTTTCGAACTGAAGTTCGGCGTTGATGTTCCCCACGGCGAGTTGGGCAAAGTAGAGGGTCGGGCTGGTCACCCGCACCTGCGCCGTGGCGGGTTCGGAGGGAACGCCGTCGAGATAGACGGTCAGGGTGATGGTCAGGGATTCTTCGGTCACTCCCTCGAGGAGTGGGGCGAAGACACGGGCCCGATTCCCGGTCGAATAGACCTCGACATCATCTCCCCGACTGTCGCTGGCCGACCAGACGAACCGGTACTCACCGGTTCCGATTCCGCCGCTGCCCGAACCCTCGACTCCAAAGTCCTGTCCGGCCTCGACCTGCTCCGGTGCCCCGGTGATCTGGGCCTCCGGGGTGTTGCTGGCGGCGGCGAACTGGAGGTTGAGCGAGAGAGAGTCACTCAACCCTTCGGCGTCGCGAACCGTCAGGCTGACAACCACGGTCCCGCCTTCTCCAGAGGGTACGGTCAGAGTCGATTGAGAGGCATCGGCCGGAGACACGGACACTCCCTGGATTCCCTGGGCCTCCCACTGATAGGTCAACGAATCCGCCCCACCGTCGTCGGTGCTGTCCGAAGCATCCAGAAGAATGGTTCTCGAGGTGGCCTCGATGGACTGATCCTCAGTGAAAGGTCCCGAGAAGAGCCCGTCGCCATCTGGGTCAAATTTGAGCGCAGCAACCGGGGCCTGGTTCGGCGGAGCCACCTGGAACCGGACATTGGTCGTGGACATCGCCTCGGAGGCGTCCCGGGCGGTGAGGGTCACGACGACGACCGTCGTCGCGCTCTCGGCGATGCTCAGGGTCGTTGTCGAACCGCTTTGTTCGCTCAGACTGGCCGGGCCATCGACCGACCATGTGAACTGGAGGTTCCCGGCACCGCCATCATCCGTGCTCGCACCGGCGTCGAGAGGGATCTGCCGGAGCGTCGTCTGGACGGTCGCCCCGGTCTCGGCAGGTTCCGACATCCCGTTCCCGAGGTTGTAGCGCAACCGGGCGACGGGCGGATCGTTTTGGGCCGTGAGCCGGAAGCTGATCGCGACCATCGAGCTGAGACCGCCCGCGTCACGCACCGTCAAGGTCACCACCGCCGGTGAAGAGGATCCGTTCGCGAGAGTCAACGTGTTGGTGGCTCCCGTAGATTTCGAGAGCTGGCCCGGACCATCGATCCGCCAGCTGTACTGGAGTGTCGCCGTGCCCCCGTCGTCGGTGCTTTGGCCGGCATCGAGCTGGACCTGTGCGCTCGTGGTCTCCACGGTCGCGCCGTTGGTCGCCGCGACGTAGCCCAGACCCTTGTCATAGCGAAGCCGTGCCTGGGGCGCTTCATTGGTGGCCGCGGCCTGAACCGAAATCTGAAACGAGAAAGTATTGCTGCAACCCGCCACGTCCGTCACCTCGGCGCTGACCGTGGCCGTCCCCGAAGCGCTCTGGCCCGGGTTCAGCGTGAGCACCGATCTTGCCTGATAGGGGTCGGTCGTGGAACCCAGTTCGCTGCTCGCCGTGACTCCCAGAGCAGTGAGCGAAGCGGTGTTCCACGTGATTCCGGAAATGCCCTTTTGGGTTCCCCCCAGGGGAGACGCCACTTCGGACTGATCGCCGACAACGATTTCCACCGTCGACGTTTCTCCTCCATGCAGCAGAATCTGGGTCAGACGCGGATCCGGTGAGACCGATACCAGGGATGGTGCCGTGTTTTCGGAGCACACGTTCTGGGTCTGATTGAGCCCCGTTCCACCGCCGGGCTCGGCCACCACGAGATTCACATTCCGGACGGGCGAGCGGAGAGGGGAAGGGCCCGTCTCGGAGGCCTGCACGCTGAACTGATACGTCCCGGGAGTCAGGGTCGCCGTTGGATAGCTGAGGGTGCTCAACCACGCGGTTGAGTTCGATCGGAAGGTGGAGACGCTGTTCAGCTGCGAGGTCGCCCCTCCCTGCAGGAACAGCCACGTGAACGCGAGATCGTTGCCATCCGCGTCGACACCCGTCGCCTGCATCTGGGCCAGCCCGCCACGAACGACGGTGACCGTCGATTGCGCGACGGTGAGCGTCGGAGCGTGATTGGAACCAGTACTTCCTCCGGTCGAGTCCGCCGGTGCAAGGTGAAGTACGGCTTCGGCCTGCACGGTATACAAGCCGTCGATCAGGGCGAGAATGGCCTTCAGCTGCATGGGTCCCGTCATGTCCGGGACCGTGAAACCAAAAATCGCTCCCTCGGAGCCGAACAGCGCCGGGCCGATGGGCGTAAAGCGCCCGCCGGTCCTGGTGCCGAGCCCCCATTCCGCCCGGACATTCGTCCCGCCGTCGCCGTCGTTCGATTTGAAGCTGTTCAGCTGCACCACCTGGCCGGACCGGATCGGATCCGCCTCCGTACCGAGTCGTCCGTCGATGATCGGGACCGGCGGATGGTTGATCGAACTCAGCAGGATGTTGGCAGTCCGTTCGGCTGGAGCGTCAACTCCTTCGACGGCATCCGCGAAGCTGACGGAAACCTTCACCTGAACCGTCTGACCGAGACCCTGCGAAGGGTTCTGCGGGTTTTGCCACACTTCCAGCGTGGGCCTCGGACTCGTGGGCTCAGCGATGCGACACGCACCGGTCGGATTGTTGAGGAGACTCCACTCGTAAACCAGTTGTCTTCCGGATCCGTTGGCGGCGAGTTCGAGGGTGACCGTCCCCATGATTCGAACGTCGGCCCTGTAGAAGAGCCCGACGATGGTCGGTTGTGTTGGAGTCTGGGCGAGAATCGGTGCGGTTAGCATCGAAAGCAGGCACAGTATCGGACGAATTCGCATTTTTATTCATCTCCCGCTGGGGATTCCCCGGGGAAAGTCTTCACTTCCTCAGGACTGGGAATTCCGCTGAAACGGTCCGGTTGAGGTTTCGGACCCCCGCCGAACGGGTCACCTCCCAAGGGGTCGTGCGAGCGGACAGAATCCCGGCCGGGGTCCACGTGTCCCCCAACTGCCCGGATCCCGCCCATCCTCGTTCCTCCTCGGACCATGTCCCTCCCGGCGATCTGGTGTCAGTCTATGGCAGCTCATCAGCATCCACAGGTGATCCGTCGCACACTGCTCGCGGAGGTGGCAGCAAGAATGGGGCCACTCCAAGGTCCCCTGCTGGTAGTGGAGACCTCTTGGGCCGTGGCGCCTCCGGAGAAGATTCTTGTATCGCAGTTCGTTACGCTGGAATCCGGTCGCCGCGAGGCTCCGCCGGCAATGGCCGCGCAGGTGCCGGGATCACTCCGGGGGGAGCCGGCAGCCGAACCGGGAAGTGATGCTCAATGACACGGACTGACCGGCACATTGACACACGTCAAGCATTTGACTGTGAAGAGTAGGCTGGGGCGAGCCGCTGAAGGCTGGTTGCTGCGGGCGTGGACGTCCGCAGCAACCAGAAATCACTCTCCGGATGGATTCGGCGGGGCGGGCGCCGGCGCGCGCAGATAGTTGAGGAGCAAACCGGCCAGTTCTCCCCGCTTCTTGGCAATGATCTCCTGCGTGGAGTAGGCGGAACTGAGCTGCCGCGCGAAGTCGGCACCGACTACTGCAATCTCAGCAGCGGTCACCGTGTGTGTGGGAGACGTGAGCCGGAGCACGGCGATGATCTTCTTCTTGGCATCGGCCACGTTCACCTTCGGCGATGACGGCGGCGCCACCACCAGGCAGTCGGTCGGTTCTTTGGCAAAGCCGTTCGTCACCGCCCAGTAACCTGCCAGACCCTCGCGGATGACCCGGGCCGCCATGCTGCTATCCACCGGGGGAAAAGCCTGGTAGAGCGGGATCTGAAAGTGCTGTCGCGCCAGCCAGGGCCCCAGGTCGTGCCGGGCCTCATCGGCCACGAGTCGATCCGCGCCCAGTCGCGCCACAAAGTTGTGGCCAAAGATCAGTACCGATTCGTCGAAGCTGCCCAGGGAGGGCATCAGTACGAAGACATTCGGGAAAAACAGCGATGGAGCGTCCTTCTTTATCCGCTCCAGTAGCGCCTTGTTCTGTCCGCTGAGCGCCTTGGCCTTCTCCCGGTATGCGGGGTCTTTGAGCTGCAATCGCAGCTTTTCGAGGTTGCGTTTTCGCGTCTCGAGGCCCCCGGAAGCAGAGTAAATGACATCCTCGACGACCGCATAGAATTTGGGCTCGATTTCGCGTTCCCAATAGGTCTCGAACTTCGTCTCATCGTCAAGGGGCGCCTTCTCGATCAATTGTCCCTCGAGGTCGACGATTCCCAGATCGTCGGCCGCCTCCTTGACGGGAGCATAGGGATCCCAGTCGTTCTTAGGGCTGACCAGGTGTCCCACGATGGAGACCGTCTGGTGGTACTGGGGATGGAGAAGTTCGGTCGTACCGCTGACCTTCGTCCCTTCCCGTTTGAGGCTCACACGGTAGGACTTCGAGAGGGCCGCCGTCTGGAAGGTCATCTGGTCGGGAGAAAGCTCTTCCTGCGCGGCGGTGCTCGAATCGAAGAAGCTGGCGCTGTAATAGTCGATCGCGCACTTCCCGCCGGTCTCCCTCACTACCACGTGAAGCGGGTTGCCGGGGGATCCTTCCACCGGGTTCAAGCGCCAGAGTCCGACCCACCCATGGCAGGCCGAGTCGGCGGCATGCAGAACCGGCGAACCGACCGAGACAACGAGCACCATTACTGACAGCAACAGCCCGCGTCGTGAAATCATTTGGTAGTTGCCACCGGGAGAATCGACAGAGGCAGGCCATCCTTGGTCCGAATGAGCGTGGCGACGAATTGGGCCCCGGGATCCACCGCCTCGACCACCAGGGTCCCTCCGCTGAACGTGTCCGGCAGAGGAAGGGGATAGGCCGCCCCATACTCGGTGAAGATCTCACCGAGGAACTTCGTCAACTGCTCGCCTTGTGCCAGAGGGATCTTCTTGGTCGAGATGACCTCTTCGCCGTCGCCGTAGGCCGTCAGCTTGAACTGCGCGTCGGCAGTCCCGACGTTGACGATGGCCAGAGCCACATCCTCGTTGCTGCCGGGATCCAGCACCGTTCGGAACTTGCTGCCGCTGACGGGCAGAATGGGCACTTCCGCCAGAACGGAATCGCTCCCACTCTGACCACTCTGAAGAACGCGATAGAGGAGGTGTCCCGTGAGCTGGACGTTCGACGAGAGACGCATCCACCCGAACTGGACATCCTGGCCCGTGACCACAAGCTGCCTGGCACCGCCGGCCGGGATATTGACCTCATAGTCGCTGACCTGTTCGCCTCCAATCTGCACGGTCCAGTCTTCACCCATCGGATTGTTGATGAATGTCAACGTTGCATTGGCCGCGGAGTCGGCGTTGTTGACCAGCGCCACTGCCGTCTCTAGCCGACGGGTAGCATCGATCGCCCCGACCGCGACCTGAGCGAAGAAGAGCCGCGGTCCCCGAAGCGGTATGGACAGATCGACCGGTTCCGAGGGGGCCCCATCTTCACTGACGGTCAACTGGATGTCGACCGCACCGGAGTCCTGCCCTTCAGCGAGTTCCGGTGCCACGAGACGAGCCAGCGAGGCCGACTGGAAGACGGGGACGCTGTCGCCTCCGCTGGTGGCTGTCCAGCTATAGGTGAACTGCCCGGTGCCACCGTTGCTGGTGGCCTTCGCCTCGACCTCGAATTCGTCTCCGGAGGTCACGATTTCCGGCGAACGGATGATCTCGGCAGTCGGAGGCTCGCCACTGCTGGTGTAATTGAAGACGATGTTGGTCGAGTCGGAAAGGGATTGGGCGTCGGTGACCGTCAGCGTGACCGTCACGGTGCCCTGCGTGCCGCCCGGAACCGTCAGGACCGTCTGATGCGCGGTCGACGAACTGAGCGCGGCCCCGCTGATGCCGCTGACGCTCCAGTTGAAGGTCAGGTTGTTCACCCCGCCGTCGTCCTCACTGAGATTGCCGTCCAGCGTAATGGAGCGCTTCAGGGTGGGTACAACGTGTCCGCTCGAAAAGGGGCCGTTGAAGGAACCGCCGCCGCTGTCGTCATACTGGATCTTGGCGGTGGGACTGGCTCCCTCCGCCACGATCGTGAAGCGGATCGTCGAACTGCCCGAAAGACCCCCGCCGTCGGTCGCCACCAGCGTGACGGTCGCCGTGCCCGTTGCCGCGTCCGGGATCAGCAGGGTCGTCTGGGCTCCCGTATTCGAAGTCAAGCTCGCCCCGGAGATACCGGAGACACTCCAGGTGTAATTCAATTGGGCAGGCCCGTTGTCGTCCTGGCTCTGGCCGGCATCCAGGGCAATGCTCCGCTGGCTGGTTCCCACGGTCGTTCCGTCGGCCGAGGGGCCCGAAAAGACGGAGTCGCCGTCATGGTCATAGCGGATCCGCGCCGTGGGCGCCGTGTTGTTCGCGGCGGCAAAGACCAGTCCGAAAGTCACCGAAGTGGAACAGCCGACCACGTCCGTCGCCGTCGCCGTTACCTGGGCTTCGCCGGTGCTCGCAGAGGGAACCTGAAAGGTCAGGGTCGACCGAGCCTGCTGGATGTTCGACGTCGCCTGCAGGGGCGGCGGCGACACGGAGATGCCCTCGCTGTGTCAACTGGCTGAGGTTCCAGGAAATATCGGAAACACCGGTCTGAACACCGTAGAGGCTCTCTTTCTGGGACTGGTCTTGAAAGAGCAGCTGAATCGATGCCGTCTGCCCCCCGACCAGCAGGACCTCGGAGATCCTGGGATCGGGCGCAATGCTGACCAGCGTGGGGCCTGTGTCGCCCCCGACGTTGCAGACACCTGGCGTCAGGTTGAAAAAGCCGGGCTGGCCGCTGCCCGAGTCCACGACGATCAGAGTGACGAACTTGGTGGAACTGGGCAGATGGGCCGTCGTGCTGGTTTCCGTCGCCCGCACGCTCATGGAATAGCTGCCCGCGGCCAGGCTCGCCGTCGGAAGATTCAACGTGCTGACCCAGGTCGAGCCCGCCTGCTGGGTCGAGATGTACTGAGTGTTCGCCGTAGTCGATCCCATCAGCCATGTGAACGCGAGCGTGTCGCCGTTCGGATCCGTGGCCGAGGCCTGGATGACTGCGGTCTGACCCTTCGTGACCGTCACCGTCGTTTGGTCGACGGTGACAGTGGGCGGATAGTTCGTGGTTCCGCCACCAGTGCCGCCCGAACCTCCGCCGGGGATCGCCGGCGCCAGATAGACGATCGCGTCAACCGTTTCCATGTACAAACCGTCGATCAGGGCCAGAATGACCCTCTGCTGGATCGCAGCCGTCATGTCGGGGACCGTGAAAGCGAAGATCGTTCCCTCGGTGCCAAACAACGCCGGTCCAATGGGCGTGTAGTAGCCGCCGACCTTCGTGCCGAGCCCCCATTCGGCTCGAACGTTCGTTCCTCCGTCCCCATCGGTCGAGTCGAAACTGTTCAACTGCACGACCTGCCCGGCCCGGATGGGGTCGGCCAGCGTTCCGCGATTCCCGCCGATGACGGGAACGGGAGGATGGTTGACGGAACTCAGCGTGATCACCGCCGTACTCTGAGAGGGGACATCCACGCCATCGACCGCGTCGGCGAAGCTGACGGTGACCTGGGCCTGAACCTGCTCGCCGAGCCCCTGTGACTCGTTTTGCGGATTCTTCCAGACCTCCAGCGTCGGCCGCGGAGATGTCGGATTGGTCAACTCGCAGGCACCCGTCGGATCGTTGAGAATGGTCCACTCGTAGACGAGGGAGCGTCCTCCTCCGTTGGCGATGACTTCCAGGCCCACCGACCCCATGATCCGCGCCTGCGCGCTATAGAACAGGCCGACGATCGTGGGCTGCGTGGGCGGCTCCTGGGCAAAAAGGGGAGCGACGAACAGAATGGAAAGAAGGGAAAGCGTCAAGCGAACTCGCATACTCATTCTCCAGGAGGATTGTCCCCCGAATACTGAACCTCAACCAATTTCATGACTCCGTTGAGGAGTCTCAGGGCCGGCTGCAACCGGGCAAGCCGACTCTCCCGATAGAGAATGACGGGGCTCCCCCCTCCCGTCACCAGATGGATGAGTCCCTTCTCCTCCTTCGAATCGCCCGTCCGCAACTGGTTCCGGCAGAACTCATCGCCGGGTTTGCCGCGCAACAGGAAGAGATGGGAACCATCCTCATCGACCGTCAGTGCCCCGACCAGCACCCGCGATCCCAAAGCGCATCCAGCGATGCCCTCGACGAACCCCATTCCACTGGCCAGTGTCTGATCGGGTGCCAGTGTACCATTCGCGGACCACAATTGTTTGAGGTGGATCGAGTCCCTCCGAAGGTGGCTTGGTCCAATCGACTGCACATACAGGAGATACCACCCGTTCTCGCCTTTGACGACATGGTAGCGCAAGGAGTTGGCGGCCTCCTCGACGATCGTTCGCGGCGAACTCCACTTCTCCCCGCCGTCGTCGGATTCCAGCATTTTCACCGTGACATGCCGAAGCTGCGTCTCGAGCCAGACCAGACCAACCCGCTCCCCCTGTTGCACCATCGTCATACTGGCGACGGCCGCTCCCGCTCGAGCAACGGTCTTCACCGAGCTGAGCTGTCCCGAAGCCTGCCCGTCGACCTTGGCGGTCATGATTGAGTAGGCTTCGTCGGGCACCCCAATCCAGGCCAGGTACCGCCTTCCCTTGGGCGTCTCCCACATCCTCGGGTCTCGCGCCTCGACCGTTCCACCCGTCGTAAAATTCTGCCAGGTCTGCCCGTTATCGGAGCTGTGGAACCCGACGACCTGGGCCGTCTTCGTCTGCGGCAGATAGCTCCGACAATACAGCCAGAGATCCCCTCGCCCGTCCTGAAGGAGTCGCGGTCCGTCGTTGGCCTTGCCCAGAGGGAAGTCCGATCGACGCGCGCTCTCGAACCGGTCCGTCGACGTCGCAAAGACCACAAAATCACGATCGTTGCGGATTTCGAGCCAAACGGCATACAGCCGGCCATCCTGACCGCGAATCAGGCACGGCTCAACCGCCGCCGTGATCCCCTCGCCGGAAAGGCGCCGTTCTTCGCCCCAACTTCCTGACTTGGCGTCGTAGTGGCGGTAGGAGACCATCGCCTCGCGGGAGCCGGACCGGACCACAGAAAACACGGCGTCGACGCTGCCATCCTCCCCGAGCGCGACCTCCTGGTCCAGCGAGTTCCCCAGGGCCGGGAATTCCAAAGCCTGAGGAACCGGCGACAGCTCACGCCGGACCGCCACGTCGGGGCAGGACTCCTGCGAGCCTGTTGCAGCACCGGCCAAGCCCGTCCAAGCAAAGACCGCAGCTATAGTGATCAGGGTTTTCCCGGCCATTCCTTACCTCTAGATCGGCAAAAGTGTTGGGCTTCTTCTACCCAAAAAAGGGAAAGGGGGAGTCTTTGTCTCCCCCTTTCCCCTGATTTGTCTCGAATTGATAGTCTCGAACGATGCAGCCCGGCACTAGGCCGAGCTGCATCTGTTGCGAGTCTAGTTGAGCGTCGCCGGGTTGGGATCGCCCGTCTCCGACACTACTGCATCGGAGGCAACCGCGTAGTTCCACCACAGCGCACCAAAGCCGGACTGCTTGGTGAAGATCATCGACGTCGTCAAGAAAGACGGGCCGTACAGATCACTCGAGTCGGCATAGTGCACCACGTCAAACGTCGAGGTGCCTTCTCCGTGTGCGGTTCCCACGATCGGGAATCCGATCGCAGCAGCCTCGTCCACACTCAAGGACACCTTGTTGGTGTTGTCGCGGACGTAGCGAATCCAGCCACCGCCGATGTCCGGAGTGTGCGGCGTCAGAAGCCCGGTGAAGGGGTCCTTACCGGTCAGCACTTCCGGAATGATGGCGGCCAGTTCGGCAATCGTCATGTCGTCCACGTTCGTTCCCGGCGTGATGACGTCGGTGATGAACGTGCGCAGGCACATGCAGACCATCTTCAGCGTGACCGACTCGCCCACAACCGGCGGCGAGACGTTCAGCGGCGTGTTCGGGATGATCTCCAGCAGATTTTCGTTGTTGTCGTAGATCTGCAGGACGTAGGTGGTCGCAGCGGCGCCGATGTTGGCCGAACGGTCAATGAAGGTGCCGACCGAGAAACCACCGGAAGCGGCATTGTTGCTGCCGTTGTAGTCATCCGTGATGGAGATGAAGTGCTGCACGATGTCCGCGGGATCCACCGGGAAGAACGACGACGTTCCCATCGCGCCGTACAGAGAGTATCCACCGGTGGTTTCCAGACCAACAATTCCGCGAATGTCACCGCCGTGCACATCGTTGCGCAGGAAGAAGTAGTTCGGGTTGATCGTGGTCAGGGCCGTGGAGGCAGGACCGGTCTTGGTCGTGCCGACTTCACCGCCGAGGACGATCTTGCCGGTCGTTGGCCTGCGGCCCCGTCACCATCGGGCTCGTTCGGGAGTCGGATTCACCGAGGGTAGTTTTCGACATCGGATAAACCTCGTCATCCCGATCGATGGCCGGACGGGCCCAAGTTCATTGATCCGCCAGCCTGGAAGACCTGGTTCTAGGGAACTGCAAAGGTCTGGAAGCCGATCAGGAAGTTGAACGAGATCTGGAAGGCGTTGAAGACGTGCAGGTTGTCCCACACCAGTCCTGGATGCACACCGACGTTGCGCACGGTGCCGGACAGGATCTCGTCAAGCGACCCGTCCAAGCTGAGGTCGGGACCGCGCCTGCATGTTGCACTCGACCGCTAGAGCGAGCCAGTTCGTACGGGAACAGGATTTCCGGATCGTCATCGGCGTCGATGGAGGCACCGAGCAGCCGACGCCGTCATGATGAACCGACCGGAGCCATAGAAGGCGGTCGGAACCGGGCTCAGCACGTGACCCGGACGCTTCGGGCCGAAGATACGATCCTTGGTGTTCTCACCGTCGCTGCCGGGGATCTCGAAGTTGAACGGATCGAACAGCAGCGTGTCGTTACAGGTGAGGATCACCAGGAAGTCGAGAATGTCATCGCAGTTGTCGTTGAAGTAGCGGAAGTGGACCGTTACCGCCATCGTCGGATGGGTATTCGTGATGGCGACGAAATTCTGAATGATGGCATCCAGGATCCAACTGGCCGTCCTGATTGACGTCCAGACCAAGGCTGCAGGTCCGTCAGCGGGTTCCCGTCGCGGTGGCCAGGGAGACATCGCCCAGCAGCTCACGAGCATTGACGCCCGTGTCGAGCAAGTAGGTCAGGTGCGACCCGGGGTCGTTCACCGTACCCGGCCGGGATGTTCCGCGACTGCGGCAGTTCTGCCATTCGGTGTAGCCAGATTTTCGGGTCCTGCTGGCTCAGCGCAGGAGTCGGGCAACCAGCAGCGCCAGCACGCCAAGAATGATTAAGAGTCTGGATTTGTTCATGAAGCTAACTCCTCCTTAAACTGTGTTTCGTCTCCAAAATTAAAGACCCAACACTTACTAGTCCCAAACTCATGGATGCAGACGATATCTCGGCCGTCTTAAGTAGTCTTCGATCGGGCAATCTTACACGAGTTCAACTGCCGTCGCAAGAACAATTAGCTGAGATTTCTGCTCCACTGGACTCCTTATTACGGGGAAAGAAGATGCGCCGTGTTTCTAAAAGTCGCAAGCTTTTTTGCAGGGGGCATTGGCTCTCGGGCTGGATTAGAATAGCCCCCAGCGCGCCTGGCACGGACGCCGGGAAGTGGGTCGAGGAGTGTGATAGTGACTGGAAAGCCCGAAAGCAGCAAGACCCTGGGAGATCTCTACGATGAGGGGTATTTCCACGGAATCACCAGCGGTTACTCGAGCGAGGGCTACCGGCATTGCCACCCGGACTGGGCCGCTTGGCTCGGGTTGATCCAGGCATTGCAGCCCGGGGGACGACTGATCGATCTCGGCTGTGCCTACGGCCTGCTGATCGGTGCAGCCGAAGCCCGCGGTTACCGGGCCTTCGGCTGCGATGTCAGTCCTTTCGCCCTGCACCAGGAACCGCGATTGTCCAGCCGACTCGTCCAGGGCAATCTGGAGCAGATCCCTTTCGCCTCGGGCCAGGGTGATGTGGTCGTAGTCCTCGATGTGCTCGAGCATCTCATCGACCCCGTAGCCGGACTGGCCGAAGCCGTGCGCATCCTTTCTCCGCACGGCCTCCTGGTGGGGGCGACGCCGGACCCGCTCTTCTTTGACAGAATCGAGGAGACGCACTTTTCGGAACGACCTCCCGCTTTCTGGATCCATCATCTCCGCCGGCTCGGCTGCGTCGTCGTCCCGCGCTTCTCGGTCGTACCGTACAACTTCCAGTTCCTCGCCTGTCGCCCGGGAACAGAGATGGAGGAACGCATCCGGCATTTCCAGCATGACTACTTCTCCGAGTCGCCCGATTTCTTACGGGCGGAGGGGCTCACGGCGGTGCCGCGCTGGGGTTGGGGACCGCTGACCCACAGTCGGCGGGAATTGCGCGACAGCGGCGCCAGTGTCTACCTGTTGAATCCAGACGGCCGGCCGCGGGCGACCTCGGGTCAACTGACGGTCACGACCTCCGGCGGTTTCTCGACGCTACGCATCCGCCTTGACAGCTGGGTGCTGGCCGAAACCCACCTCGATTCGGAAGCGACCGAGCGGACGCTGGATCTGGGTGATTTCCTGGTACCCGCAGGAGGCCATCACCTTTTCTTCGATCTGTTTCCGGGGGGCACGACAGTCGAGATCGGGGACCTCGTGATCGACGCGCGGCCGGCTGCCCGCGAGGATCTGACGGCGGGGCTCCCCTTCGACGTGTTTCAGCGCTATGAGGGCGCGGCCCGGGTGGTGCGAATCCTCCGGCCGCGGTCCCTGCTCGATGTCGGAGGCTGTATCGGCGATGCGGAGGGACACCTCGCGACCTCGGCGGACTTCTTCGATACCACACCGGGGCACAGTCCGGAGATCCTCTCGACAGACCTGCGGCAGTGCGATCTGCCCAATCACCTGCCCTGTCCTGCACTGGAACATCCCCTGGCGGACGGTTCGTTCGAGATGGTCGTCTCGCTGGACGTTCTCGAACATATCCCCCCCTCCGATCGGCGCAGGTTCCTGGGCGAGCTCGACCGCCTTGCGACGGAGTGCATCCTGGTCGGGGCCCCGTTCCGAAGCGAGACGGTCGAACGGGCGGAGGCACTGCTGTCCGAACATGTTTTGAAGGACCATACGTTTCTCGCCGAACACCGTGACCTCGGTCTCCCCGGGGAAAGCCTGCTGATCGACTACGCCCGCGAGAAGGGCTACGCTCTCTGGGAACTGGCCAACGGCTTTCTGCCGTCCTGGCTCGAGATGCAGGCCTTCAACGCCCTGTTCTTTTCTTTCCACGATTATGGCCTGTCGCGAGCCTTCAACAGCCTCTACAACCGCCACGGCTTCGAAGGCGACCTCCGCAGCCCCTCTTATAGAAAGATGTTCGTTCTTATAAAGGGACGGGAACGGCGGAATCCGGAGCTGGCAGAACAACTCGAGGCCCTCACCCGCCAGCCCGATCTGCCGCCCCGTACTGCTTTGGGCCCCGGGTCCGAAGCCGAACTGCAAGCGCTGGTCTGCAGCGCCCAGCGTCTGCTGGCACGCCGGGACAAGGCCCTGAGTGACGCTCAGTTTCTGGCCAACGCCCGCGACGAGCACATTGCCTTGCTGATGCAGGAACGGGAGACGCTCATCCGCCAGCTTCGGGAGACTCCCCTGCATGTCCTGGCCAGGCAAAGGTGGAAAGAGAAGCGGACCCGAGGGAAGGGTGAGCGACACCGTGGCTGAGACGGCCCAACCCTTGGAGGGGACGCCGCCGGTCACGATTGCGATCATCAACTACAATGGCGGTCCTTTCCTGCGCGAGTTGCTGGACAGCCTTGCGTCCCAGACCTTTCGCCGGTTCCAGTGCCTGCTGATCGATAACGGTTCCCGCGACGGAAGCCCCGCTTTGGCGCAGTCCATCGCTCCCTGGGTGGAGATTCTGCCAGCCGGTGCGAACCTGGATTCTCGCGTGCCGGCAACCTGGCCGCCCGGCACAGCCGATCACCCTATCTGGTGCTCCTGAACACCGACATCAAGGCCGAGCCCGGCTGGCTAGCAGCCTTGCTCGGCGTGATCGGTTCCCACCCCGGGGCGGCGGCCGTCTCCTCCAAGATGATGCTCTATGACAGGCCTCGCATCCTGAACGGCGTCGGGGGCTGCATGAACCGCCTGGGCTATACCTGGGACCGAGGCATGTTCGAAGAGGACCGGGGACAATACGACCGGATCAGTGAAATCCTGTTTGCTTCTGCCGCCGCGGCACTGTTCGACCGGGAACGGTTCCTGGAAGTCGGCGGCTTCGACGAGAGCTTCTTCATGTACCACGAGGACGTCGATTTGTGCTGGCGGCTCTGGCTCCGGGGATATGAGGTGCTGAGCGCACCGGACGCCGTGGTCCACCATCATTTCGGCGCGACCACGCGTCAATCACGCAGCCTCAGTGGCGAGAGCGACTGGGCGAACGGAACAGTATCCGGTCGATGCTCAAGAACTATGAGGCGGCCAACGCGTTTCGCGCCTGGAGGAGCCTCCTCTTTCTCCGGCAGTCCCCGCGGCGGAAGCTGGCTCAGCTCCGGAATTTCGCCTGGAACTGTGGAGTGATTGCTGAAACCATGCGCTTGCGGCGAGCCGTCCAGAAATCGAGGGTTCGCAGCGACCGGGAAATGAGTAGACTGATTGAGCAGAGGAGCGATGTCCCTATCCGCATCTGACATTTCGGTCATTACGATCAATTGGAACGGGCGTCACCATCTGGAGAGTCTGCTGCCCTCCCTCGTTCCGCAGCGACCTGCCGAAGTGATCGTCGTCGACAACGGCAGCACGGATGATTCGGTCCGCTGGCTCGAACGCGAGTACCCGCAGGTCCGCGTGATCTGCAATTCCCAAAATCGGGGCTTCGCCGAACCGAACAACGTCGCCGCCGAAGCCGCCCAAGGACCGGTCCTGGCCTTCATCAACAACGATATGCGCTGTCACGCCGACTGGTTGAAACACGGTGCCCGGGCTCTCGACGGCGCCTCTTGCGTGGCTTCGAGGATACTGGACTGGCAGGGCAGTCGGATCGACTTCAACGGCTCTTCACTTCAGTATCTTGGCTTTGCGCTCCAAAAAGACACGGGCAAGCTCCTTTCGGAGGTGACGGCCGAGGACCGCATCCTGTTTCCATGCGGCGGGGCCATGTTCATCCGCAAGGAAGTCTTTCAGGAGATCGGCGGGTTCGACGAGGAATTCTTTGCGGTCTTCGAAGACGTCGACCTGGGCTGGCGGCTTTGGCTTTCGGGCTCCGAGGTGCGCTTCTGCCAGGATGCCGTCTGCTACCACCGGGGCCACGGGACGTTTCGCGCGCACAGCACGGCCAAACTGCGCTACCTGATGCATCGCAACGCCCTGCTGACGATCATCAAGAACTACGAGGACGCTCAACTCCGCACCATCCTTCCCCTGGCTGTCGTGATGGCCCTCAAGCGGGCCGTCCGCCTTTCCGGGGTCCGTCGCGAATCCTTTTATCTCTGGGCGGAAGCCGAAATGCGCTCTGCGGCGAACGATCCCGTCTTTCGGAATGAGATGGAAGATGCCCTGAATCACCTGGTGGCCGTGGACGACGTACTGGGCCGGCTGCCCGCCCTGATGGAGAAGCGGCGCAAGATCCAGGCCAAACGCCGAAGGACGGATCGGGAGATCATCGCCCTGTTCGGCGACCCCCTGCGTCCCATCGTCGAAGATCCGGACTACATCCAGATCGAAGCCGGGCTGATGGAGGGACTGGGGCTGGATCGGCTGTTCGACGTGCACAGCTACGCCGCTTCCGCATCCCGATTCGACGACCACCTGGCGGAGCGCGTCCGCGGATTGCGCAACGAACTGCAACAGATTCAGTGGACCGCCATGTACGCCGCCGAGCATCCGCCCGCACCCAAAACGGGTGGCCGACTGCGACGGTTCCTGGACACGTGTCGAAGCCACGGATTCGCCACCGCAACCCGGCGAGCGTGGGAGGCCCTGCGCCGTGCTCACTAGCGTCATCATTCCGACCTTCAACCGCTGCTCCACGCTGCTCGAGACCCTGGGGGCCCTGGCCAACCAGTCCTACCCGAAAGACTCCTACGAGGTCCTCGTGGTGGACGATGGTTCCTCGGATCGGACGGCGCCCGCTGTAGCCCGCCTGCAGCCGGACTACCCGGTTCCGCTGCACTATCTTTTCCAGCCCAACCGCAAGCAGGGCGCGGCCCGCAACCTCGGCGCGCGCACGGCAGCCGGGCCCCGGATTCTGTTTCTGGGGGACGACATCGTGCCGGGTCGAGATCTCCTCATCGAGCACGAACGGGCTCACGGACGCTTCAGCGACGACGAACGGGTGGCCGTCATCGGCTATACGACATGGCCCGCATCGTTCCGGCGCACGCGCTTCCTGGAGTACATCGGCGAACAGGGCTGGCAATTCGGCTTCTCGCTCATCAAGCATCCTGACGACGTTCCCTTCAACTTCCTCTACACCAGCAACCTGTCGCTGTCACGGGAGTTCTTCTTCGAGGCGGGGGGATTCGATGAAGGCTTCCGCGAGTACGGCTGGGAGGACATCGAGCTCAGCCTGCGCCTGAAGGAACGCGGCATGCGACTCGTCTACGCCAACGGTGCAGTGGCGTATCACCACCACCCCATCTCCCTGGGGGAGTTTTCCGAACGGCAAAGACAGGTGGGGCGCTCGGCCTGGAAGCTCTATGAGAGACACCCCGATATGGCCTCGTTCCTGAGCATCGATCGGATTCCGAGCTATGGGCGCGTCGATCACATTCGGATGCGAATCCTGGGCCTGTTCTGCCGCCTGACGGAGAAACTCGACCCAATCGATCTGTCCCGCTACTATCCTGACCTGATGAGTTATTACTATCTTCAAGGCCTGATCGAAGCGCGCCCCGGGGGAGAGGGTCCCGAAACGGGGAAGGGACGCCCGTGAAGGCGGACGCCGAGATCACCGTCGTCATCCCGACCTGGAACCGGCGCGATCTGCTCAGGCAGTGCCTGCGATCGCTCCAGGCCCAGACTGTCCAGCCCGAGGTCCTGGTCATCGACAACGGTTCGACCGACGGGACGTTGCAGATGCTGGGAAACGAATTCTCCGGGGTCGACTTCCTGCCCCTGGGACGCAATATCGGCTTTGCCGCGGCCGTCAATGCCGGGATTGATCGCGTTTCCACCCATCACGTCGCATTGCTGAACAACGACACTGAGGCCGACGCGAACTGGGTCGAACGGGGCCTGGAAGCCATGCGGCAACATCCCGACTTCCACTTCTTCGCCTGCCGGATGGTCGACTTCGAGGACCGCCGCCTCCTGGACAGTGCTGGAGATCGTTACGGAAAGACCGGGTTGCCCACCAAACGGGGGCTCGGAGAGCCGATCGAGAATTACCCGGCGGAGGAAGAGGTGTTGGGGGCAAGCGCAGGAGCTGCTTTTTACCGGATGGCCTTGTTTCGCGCCATCGGCCTCTTCGACCCGGACTACTTCACCTATCTCGAGGATGTCGAATTGAGCCTGCGGGCACGCCTGCACGGTTACCGCTGTCTCTATCTCCCGCAAGCCGTGGTGTATCACATCGAGGCCGGTTCCGATCCCGGGCGGGCAGCGCCGGGGACGAGCCGTCCCCGCTCCGGAATCTACACGCCGGACCGCGTCTACTGGATTACGCGCAACCGCTGGCAGCTCATGGTCAGCTATCAACCTCTTCGCTACACCCCCTGGCTGGCCACGGGATGGGCCCGGAGCGCCCTGTTCCACCTGCTCAAGGCCGGATACAGCGGAGCCTTCTTCCGGGGTTTGGCGGCGGGGATGTTTCGGACCCCGCGAGCCCTGAGGAAGCGCCTCCGGTTGAGCCGGTCCCGTACAATCAGTACTCGGGAACTATGTCGACAGCTCCGAAGGTTCTAGCCGTCTGCGTCAACTGGAACGGGGCCGAAGTGCTCCCGCCCACTCTGGCGGCTCTGCGCGCGGATCGCTATCCCAATCTCGAGGTGCTCGTCGTCGACAATGCCTCGAGTGACGGCTCGGCGGCCCTTGCGGAGGAATCGGGCGCGGTGCTGCGCCTGGATGACAACCGGGGCTACGGGGCTGCCATCAACGCCGCGGTGCGGATCGGCCTGGCCCAAACCAACGGTCCGGACTACTTTCTGGTGATGAACAACGACGTCCTGGTGGTGGAAGACACGGTGACCCGGCTCGTCGACTCGGCCTTGCGCCGCGGCCCCGGCGTGTACGGACCGAAGGTGCTGCGGGCCAGCGCACCGGCCCATCTGGAGGCGGCCTGGGGACGGATCACCCATAGCCACGTCCTGGCTCGCTTCGAGGCCGCCAACGCGCTCGACGGCGCGCACTGGAGCAAGACACGGGAGGTCCCCCTCCTCCTGGGCTCGATTCTGCTGATCGACCGTCGGGTCTTCGAGCGTTGCGGTCTCTTCGACGAACGCTTTTTCATGTACCACGAAGAAGTGGACTTTCTGTACCGCGCCCGTCTGGCAGGGCTGGCCAGCTTCTTCTGCCCCGACGCTCGAGCCTACCACGTGGGGGGGCACTCGACACGGCGGGATCCCTCACGCAAGATCTACTGGATTCGGCGCAACACGGTCCTGTTCCTGCGCAAACATCGGGTTTCGCGGGCCCGCTGGGGGTATTTCGCACTGACCTTCGCAGCCAGCCTGGTTTTCAACGCACTCGGCTTCCGGTGGGGGCGGCTTCGTCCTCTGATTCGGGGGGTTCTCGACGGTACCCGCATGGATCTGACGGCCCCGGCGGAGACAACGGCCTGAATGAGCAGCAACGCGACCTCGGTCAGCTTTGTCGTTCCCTGCTACCGCAACCTGCGCACCATCGGCTTCACGCTCCGATCGATCTTGTCCCAGGAGGACTGCCCCGCTTCGGAGGTCTCGGTCATCGACTCCTCTGAGGATAGCGTCGCCGACTGGTTGAGAGCGCGCTTCCCCGCAGTTCGCTTGATTCGGCCCGACGGCCGACTCTGGGCAGGCGCTGCCCGCAACCTCGGGGCCGCGCGCGCACGAGGGGAGTTCCTGGCCTTCGTCGATGCGGATGCGGTGCTTCGGCCGAACTGGTTCCGGACCCTGCGGGATCGCCTGACTTCCGCGGAGACAACCCGGGTCGTGGGTGGCTCGGTGGAGAATGCAAACCCCGACACGCAAGCCTCGCGGATTCTGCATTGGAGCGAATTCTCGGAGTTCCTGCCGGGTTCTCGGAGCGGCTTTCGCACCTTTCTGTCCAGTTCGAACCTGCTGTTGAGACGGGCCGACTTTGTGCAGACCGAGGGGTTCCCCGAACACCTTCCCGCGTCTGAAGACCGTCTCTTCCTGAGTCACCTGTTGGAGCGGTCGGGCAGCCGTGCCTACTGGGAAGGATCGACCGGGATCTTCCACTATCACCGATCCCGCTGGTCGGAAGTCCGCGCCCATCTCTACCACCTCGGATACTGGGGTGGACGGGTCCGTGCCGAAGACGCGACGCTTCGCGGCGGGCAACTGATCGACGCACCGTCGGCGGCCCTGCTCCTGCCGCTGTATCGAACTCCTCTCGTCGCACTCCGCGTCTGCCGAGCCCAGCCGCGGCGCATTCCCGCGGTGCTGGCCCTCACGCCCCTGATTTTCGTGGCCCTGTCGTCCTGGGCCTACGGCTTCCGAAACGGACTGAAGGGGATCGAGATTTGATTTTCGATTCTCAAGGCTGGCGCCGTTCTGCCCGGGGAGGGCCGGCCGAAAACTAATTCGGTACCAGGCCTGCATCAAAAAGCTTATTTCATAGGTACTTACAGACGAATTGCGTGCGTGTCACCTATTTCGTCTGTTGCACGGGGCGCTGGAGCTTGGCCACTTCGTCCGGGGTGTAGCCGAGGGAGGCGAAATCGAGGACGCCGTGCGGTGAGTGGCAGTAGGCACAGGAATAGCCGATCCGCCGGACCCCGTGGTTGACCGAGATGTAGGAAGTGCCCGGCACTTTCATGGGCATCCATTCTCCGCTCCAGGTGAGCCCGAAGGCACGATAGGGCTGCATTCCCGCGTCGAGTGCCTGCTTGACGTCGCCGGTCCGGTTGTACACTTCGCGATTCGGTGCCAACAGCAGGGGAAACTGAGCCATCTGCGGATCCTTTTCGAGGAACGCCATTCCCGGCGCCTGCCACATCTTGAGGTTCCGGTCGAAGAGCATGATCTGGGTCAGCCCCCGCACCGGAAAGAGCTTCGCTCCGTCGGTCTTTCGCGAGGCCGTAGGGAAGGCCATCCAGCTCTGGGCATCCGACTGACCCGAGGTGTTCGCGACCCGCCAGATGACCGCCGGATAGGTGCGGTCGATGGAGATGGTGGGAACCCAGAGGCCCGCCATCGCCGGGATGCCGTCGTACTTGGACAGGGCGCTGTACGGGCCCGCGCCGTCATCCGGCACGGGCTTCCCCCAGTCCTCGCTCACGATCCCGCTGGCCGCGGGTATGTGGCACGTCTGGCAGGCCACGCGGGCGACATGGGCGTTGAGATCTGCCGCCGCCTCTCCCTGGTGGGGGGCGACCCCATGGCAGTTCGCGCAGATCGACCGGCACTGCGGGGAGATCGTTGGCGACCATGTCCGATTCGTACTGCCCTTTGGCGATCTTGTGATTTCGGGTCAGGTGACAGGAGGTACAGGGGATTCCGCTCGCCGCGTGGACGTCGTTGGTCGGCGTATAAGGAGTGCCCCGCTTGTAGTCGAAGGAAAAGGAGTGTTCGTGGCAGCGCAGGCAGGCCGCGGCCGTCGGGACCTGCGTGATCGACAGTGCGGCCTCGAGGCTCGTGTCCTGTCCCCAGTGAGCTGTGGCCCGCATCGTCGGTGACCAGGGTCTTGCGGCGGGCCATGTCGTAAACCGCGGCATGGCAGACCAGACAGTCGACGGTGGCCGCCTCCTCTTCCGTGGCCTCGCGACCGGCCGGAAGCGGCGGTCGCGTCCAGAGCCGCAATGTGGCACATGCCGCAACCGGCGGCCTGGGCGGTGAATCTCCCTTTGGTGGCCGCCGTCCAGTTGGCCAGGGCCGTCGTGCCGGCCAGGGCGCATTCCCGGTTCACCATCCCCCACCAGGAACCATCGGGCATGCCCTGGACGTTTCGGACCTCGGAGGAGACGTACCAGTGCACCGAGTGCGTGACCTCCTTCAGGACTGCGTCGTGGCACATCGTGCAAGTTTGCGCCCCTTCATAGCCGCCCTCTTTGATGGCGTCGGCACCGGGATGGACCCACGCCGACACTGAGGCTTCCGTCGAAGGTGCGGAACTGGACGCCGCCGCGAGGGGTGAGAGGAAACAGATGAGAGCAGCAGAAAGCAGTCGCCGGTTCATAAAGCCTCCCTGCAACTCGTCCTGCATCAACGACTCTATCGGAGCCAGCCCGTAAGGTAAAGCGATCGAGGGGATTCGCGGAAACTCTCTGCCGCAAGCCCGAAGGGAGACTCCCAGGACGGAGGACGCTCAAGCATCTCCACCATAGTTCGAGAAGACCCTGGAGATGGAAGCCCTGAATTTCTCTCCCGGGCCAAGAGGGATCTCCTCCAGGAGATCGATGCGATGTTGGACGTCGGGACCCAGGAAACGCTCCATCAACTCGCCGATGTCCTGCAGGTCTTCTGCCGGCGGTTCCCTGTGCGGTACCAGGCGGAGAATCACCAGATTCCTCGTCTGCTGCACCATCTGGTACTGCTTCAGCCAGTCATAGTCTCGTTCGAGAGGAGCCAGGACATCGCCGGGCGACGCCGCTCGGCCGTCGGGAAGGAGGATTCGATCGTAGATGCGACCGTCGATGGACCGAATCGTGGAATAGGGCAAACCGCACGCGCAGGTCTCCGGGCCGCGGGTCGCGATATCGCCCAGGCGAAAGCGGATGAACGGCTGGGCATAGGAATGGAGGGCTGTGGCCACCACCTCGCCTCGTTCCCCTATGACCAGCCGGCCGGTCGGCTCGAAGCACCTCGAGGACCACTCCCTCCTCACAAACGTGCAGTTGATTCGTAGCGCCGCATTCCCAGGCCAACACGTTGAATTCATGGCTTCCAAAGGTCTCCCGGACGGGGGTCTGAAAGGCTTCGGCGATCCGCTGCCTCATTCCGGCTGTCAGCGTATCTCCGCCGACAGTGACGAGGCGGGGTCGGATGGACAGCCCGTATCTCTGAACGGCGTCCGCCACGAGCGTCGTCAGGTTGCCGTACCCGCGGATCACGTCCGGCTGGATGGCCTGCAGCCTGTGGGCGATGTCCGCGGGGTCGAGGGAGGAACTGAGATGCGTGATCCGAAGCAGGCCCAGCCGATCCAGAATTAGAGCCCATTTGGCATCCCGAGGGGGGCCCTCACGATAGCGAATCTGAGCGACCCGGTCTCCCGCTCTCATTCCCAGCTTCAGAAGAACCCGAAAGCGGAGGGCACCCAGATAGCGCTCTTCGAAGAAACTGCATCGCACGGTGAAGGGCCGGCCGGTCGACCCGGAAGTTGTCCGCGAGAAGAGCCGGGAGGTCCGGAAGCGCCGGCTGACCAGGTCTTCGGCAGGAACCGCCAGAAGATCCTCTTTCGAGCTGGCCGGGATCCGTCCGAGATCGGGGAGCCCGCGAAACTCCCGGGGATCGAGCCCCGCACCTTTCAGCAGTCTGCGGTAGTAGGGGACATTCTCGAAGGCGTGGCGAACCAGGGAAATGAGTCGACGGGACTGGTATCGCAACAGCTCTTCCCGGTCGGAGAATCCCCTCGAACCCAGACACTGCAGAGCTTCGAGGCGATGCCCGAAAGGCATCCTCAATCTCCCCTGGCCAGAACCACGATCGGGCGCCGATCTCCGATCTCGTAGCCCGGGATGCGCACCTCGAGCAGCCTGAGGGTTTCCCGGAAGATGGCCAGATGCTGGTCCAGAGTTGGAAAGAAGTATTTTCCCTGCTTGTCCCGATACAGGTGGATCGCCCCGATGACTCGGGCGTCCCAGCCTGTCGACTCCGCGAGTTCACCTTCATCGATGCCGAACGAACGCCAGGCCTCCCAGATCCTCCCGATTTCGATGCCGGCCTGCGGGCTCGCCTGCAAGGCCATGGCGAAGCGAAGCTTGAAGGCGTGAAAGCTGCCGATCTTCCGCTCGAGCAGGTCCTCGACCACGGCCTCCGGTTCCTCCCTCACCTCAGGCGCGGCGTGAAGGCGCATGATGACCAGACCCTCCGGACGCAGGCTGTCCCGGGCAGCGTGCGTCAACTCACCGAACTCCGAGGGGTACCGGGTGCTGTTCAGGCTGCCGTCGCCGACGATCAGGTCGCAGGCGTCGCCGGCGAAGCGAGGAGAATCCGACCATTCGCCCTGGACCGCCCGTCTGAACCCGGGGACGTCCCCCGGCCACACCGTTGCGATCATCTCTTCGGCCCGATCGATGGCCAGCAGTTCGGTACCCTCCGGCCAGTCCATCAAAGCCAACTCGGGCGTAACACCCCATTGAATGACGCGGTACGCCCGCTGCGGGCTCCGGACGGCGAGCCGCAGCACGGCGTCCCGGATGATGGCGATATCCTCGGGCGACGGTCGCAGAGGAGGACCCAAGAGGTCCCAGTAGCCCGACACGCTGTTCCAATGAACACGATTACCGCAGGAATCCATCGCCCGCCCTCTGGCGTACCGAATTCGACACCCCGATGAATGGCACCTCTCCCGCGGAACAACCAGGAGACCACGCGCTGATGATCCCGCCGCTCCCTGGAGAATCGGTGCGACTGGAACGAGAATGCTACGGCCGCACCCTGTCCGTCAATGGGCTCTGCGTGCCTCGGCGGGGCTGTTTGGGAGGTGATGAACCGTTTGGAGGCTCTACCAGAGGCGCGGATGCGAAACCAGAACCCGGCCACTCGGGACCTGTCCGGCTCCCTGCATCCCACCCCCCGAATCGGAACCGGCAACTCACCGTGGGGGGTGCACCGTTGCTTCGACCTTGTCGCCATGGCGAAGCTTCTGAGCCTGCTCCTCGGTGAGACCGAAGAAGGCCTTCTCCTCGGCAGAGATATAGTTGAAGAGAACGGACATCTCTACGGGTATGGTCCGGCTCTCCCCCCGAAAGAGGCAACGGATCGTGGCGGAGCGGTTCTTCTCGTTTTCCTCGCCCTCGACCGCTACCGTCAGAAACGCGGACTGGCCGGGGGCAAGCTGCCGAAACCCGGGATGGACCGACAGACTCTGAGTGCTCGCAGAGCAGGACTGCAGGACGACCTTCTCTTCGAGGCCGTTCGAGAGGGTGACCCTGCCCCGCTGGACCGGGTTCAGGAAGTGGAGAGTGAGTGCGGAAGGCTGGGCGGACAGAGTGCCGGATCTGACTCTGGCCGGCCCGACCGACCCGTAGAGCCTCCTATTGAGTTGGGACGGAGTGGCCGCGGGAACTTCGAGGTACCAGTCATCCTCGATCCGCTTCCAGGATTGCTCGACCCGACCCGGCACAAGCCCCACTCCTCCGATGGAGCCAAACTTCACGTTCAGCGTGACTCGCGCTTCGGCGCGGCTCTGCCGGATGGCGTCGATCTTCCAGCCCACGACGGGCAGAGCTCGCCGGTTCAGGAAGCGGTCTCTCGCGGCGGGGTCGACCAGTTCGGACGCCTCGGTCAGACGGCCCTGTTCCATGGCCTTCCAGTAACTCGTGACCCGCTCGCCGAGCGGCGTCCCGGCCGTCGGGGCCAAAGCGATCGAGGTCAGCCAGAGAAAAAGCAGCACGCAGTTCATGCCCCTGGGTTCACTTCCGTGAGGTCTCGGGGTCGGGCTGGGCTCGGCCGGGTCAGGGTTCGATCATGACCCCGCCGAAGAAGCCGCCCTGTCCCATGGCCGGGACCATTTCGTAGGCCTGGGTGAAACCGACGCCGAAGACGGTGTTGTTGTAGGTCCCCGCCAGGCAGTCAAAATCGGACAGAATCCAGCCATATCCCCGAAAGCCACCGGGGCCGAGGACCCCGGGGTCCGTGAGATGGTCCTCGGAAACGCCGTAGGCGCGCGCCAGGACTTCGGCGAGGCGAACTGTCCAGGTCGCTCCAGGACCGAGGGTCCCTTCCGCAGAAAGCCCGTCTCCCAGTCGAGCGCCGGGGTCGGCGGCGGGCTCCGTCTGATAGACGACGGGGGCTCCGTCCAGGCCGTAGAGAAAGAGTGTGATTCGGCCCGAGGTCGGAGCATCGGCACGGCCCAGATAGGGCGCCACCGAAGCCGGGGATGCACAGACGTTGCTGATCGATATGGCACAATCGACCGCCATGGAGGGGTCGTCGGGGTTTGGGATGACCGCAAGGAAATGAGCGAAGACGGCTCGGTATGCGCTCGAACCGGATTCCTGAAGAAACACAGTCGGCAATGTGCTCCGGGAAGAGACCGACTGGGCGACACTCTGAACGGCGAAGCCAGATAGACACAGACCGGCGACAAGCCACCAGGTTTTGATCACAGGGAAAGCCTCCATTCCGGCATACGAAACCCCTGCGGGATTCGCCGCCGTTACCACTTCAGGAGAACAGGATGCTCGAGAGGGGCAAAAGTCACAAGAATCTAAGGAAGGAAAAGAACCTGTTGCAGCCCGTCGCCGGAATAGTCGCCGGCGAGGACCAGAGGAAATCCGGCCCGTATGCTGAAGTTGACCATCACCTCAGCTTCGCCGTCTACGATCTGCAGGGCGACGATGCGATCCTCGTACCGCAGAAACCTATAGCGTCGGTAATTGCTGCCGGAGAGGGAAGTTACATCAAACTGCTGGGTTCCCTTGTAGGTGGGTGGCTTCGAAAAGGAGTAGGCACCCGGAAAGCGACTGCTGAAGATGACCGATCGCTCGAGCTTGTTGTCGAAAACTTGGAGATACCGGGTCGGCGATCCCTTCCGGTCTTCGGTGCCGACCAGCAGGCCGGGACCGAAAGGCAGCGTCAGCTCCTTCTGGTAGGCCAACCCGCCGTCGCTGATGTCGTAGATCACCAGGTTGGGATTCTTGACGAAGGCGACAGCCAGTTCGTTCTTGCCGTCCTCATTGAAATCGAAAATGGCCATCGAACGAACCAGGTCGAAGAGAAACGCACCCGAGAACCACTGCTGGAGCTCGCCGCCATTGAACCGGTACCCGATCAGTGCGGAACCCACCGATGTCGAGACGGTCAGGATGTAATCCAGCTGCTGATCCCCATCCAAATCGGTCGTCAACAATTGTTGCCCGGGGGGCACCAGAAGGGTAGGACGGGGATAACCCACCACGGCGGAGCCGAGCTGAAGGGGGGCTCCCGTATCCAGTGTGAAATTGCCGCTGAAGTCTCGCGTCGCCTGAAAAGTGAAGCGGGTCGGGTCTGCCTGGTCGAGCGGGCCCAGCACCAGGAACTGATTGTCGAGCTCGTCATCGCTGTTCCCGCTGGGAGGAGGCTGGGAATCACCCCCGCCGTTGTTCGGGTTGGTCGACCCTCCACCGTCGCCCCCGCCATTGTTCCCGCCGTTGTTGCCGGAATCGCCGCCGCCCGAATCCCCTCCTCCGTTCTGGCCACCCTGGTCTCCCTGTCCGTCCTGACCGGAAGTGCCGGATCCAAAGCTGTCGTAGAGAGCCTGACTGAAAGGATTGTAGTTGTTGACGCGACTTCCGGTTTCTCCCGGGAAGAAGTGACTGTAGGCAGCCTGGTAGTCCGTCTCCATTTGGGCGAGTTCGTGTCGGAGAGTGGAGTCGGCGACCGCGGACGCACCTCCTTTGGCTCGTCCGGCGGCTCCTGCTGCGGCCTGCCGTTCCGCGGCACGGGCTCGCGCCCGTTCAGCCGCGGCCGGGGTCATCCCCCGCCGCCTGGAGCTTCCATTCTCCGAGCCACGCTCCGATGTCCTCCGGAAGCGCGGGCCGTTCCGCGGAGAGCGGGAAACGAATCCACCTCCTTCGTTCCCTGCGCCGAACATCCGACCGCTCCCCGACCCGACGAACCGTGGCGTGGCGGTCGTTGAGAGGTATCGCGCCTCTCCCGTGACTTGCCGCGAATTCGGATCGGAATCGGATGCCGTCGGCTGAATGCGCGGAACCAGATAGCTGAATGTGGGCAGAGAGAGCAACAGGATGGCGGCCAGAGAATACCGCACGATGCGGCCCGTGCCGTTCCATGCCCGTCGTCTCAAATCGTTCACGCTCAAGTTCCTGGTTCTCCCGATTCGAGCACACATCGCCCGATGCTCAATCGAACAGTTTATACGAGACATCCTCGATTCAGAAGAGAAAAGTCCCGCCCTGAAAAGGAGCGGCCCCCGAGGCGGGTCTCCATCGAGCCAGCCCCCGTTTCCCAAAAACGCCTTCACTTCTTCTGCAACTTTCGGGGGCGTGCGCCATCTTTTAATGTCGCTTTTGGGTAGGGACGGCTGATGAGTCAAACGGACCGAGCTTGGCAAACCGCGAGACAGACGGATAAACTCGTCGATCTCCAATGTCGCAAGAGATCAGTCCCGAGGAACTCCAGAAACTCGTGGATCGAGCCAAGGCCGGTTCCTCGGATGAGTTCCATCAGCTTTACTCCCTGTTTGTAAAGGCCATCTTCAACTTCATCTGGCGTCTTTGCGGCGCGCCGGAGGAAGCCGAGGATTTGACCCAGGAGACGTTTCTCAAGGTCTACGCAGAATTGCCGAACCTGAGAGACTCGGGCCAGTTCAAGTTCTGGCTCTATCGGATAGCGCGAAATGAAGTTTATCAAAGACTCAGACGAACCAAACGGCGACCGGAGGTCTCCATCGACAATGAGGAGATCGCGTATTACGAGTTCCTGGTCGACGATTCAGACGGCCTCGACCCCGAACGGCAGGTTCTCTCCGACGAGCTCTATGGTGTCGTGCGTGGGTGTCTGCAGTCTCTAAAGCCCAAATACAGGGATGTTTTCGTGCTGGCTGTATTCGAGAAGATGAGTTACGAGGACATAACCAAGGTGGTCGGTCGGTCGCTCCTCTCCGTCAAAACGGATATCTACCGAGCCCGTCTGGCAGTGAAGGACGCGGTCACCGATTATCTGGCCAAGTCAAAGAGAAAGAAATAGATGAATTGCCGGGCATGGCGTCGCGAAATAGTGGAATGGCTTGACGGCCGCTCGTCGCATGCCGAAGGAGACGCGCTCTTTCAGCATCTGGCGAGTTGTCCGCAATGCGCTGCTTTCCACAGCGAACAGCTGGAGACTGACAGGGTGCTCCAGGCTGCGCGCCAGGTCAGTCTGGAGCCACCGCCCCTCCTTTGGCAGCGCATCGAAGTGCGCATCCGGGAGATGGAACAGGCTCCGGCGGCCCAACCCGGTTTCGCTACCCTGCTCGACCTGTTTCGGCTGCCCCAGGTCAGTTATGGCCTCGGAGCGGCACTTCTGCTTCTCCTGACGGGCCTCGTGGCGATCGAGACCCGCTCTCCGGCGATCCTGGATCAGGAAGTGCTGGCCCGCCTCGAAGCCTTTTCGGTGCAGGCAGATTCGAATCCTTTCCTGGGTCCCATGCAGGAGCAGAATCCGTTCTTCACAATGGAGCAATCGAAGCAGCAGAATCCGTTTGACCTTGGGGGAGTCGCAAAATGAAGAAAGTAGTGTGTATCTTCGCGCTGCTTCTACTGCTGGTGACAGGCCAGGTCGCGGCTCAAACCGCGACAACGCGATCGTCCGAAGATGCGAGATTGCGTTATGCGGCAGCCCAGCATGAGATCATCACGATCCTGATCAATGAGGGCCAGTATGACCGTGTTCCCGCCGAGTTCCAGAAGATCCTCGACCTTCGTTTCGGTGGTGCACAGGAAGAACTGGTCGTCAAGGAAACGTGGGCGATCGTGAACGGGCTGATGGCGAAACGTCAGTTTGAGCCGGCGCACCGGGTGGTCGACGAGGCCCTGCGGTATGCCGTGCAAAGCGAGAGCCGGTTTGCTCTGATCATGTTGAAGGGGAAGATCTACAAACAGGAAGGACGCCTGAAGGACGCGCTCAACGCATATCGACAGGCGCAGCAACTTCAGGAAAAGTAAGGGCCGACTTGGGGAGTTGGGAGGAGAGAGGAGTTCAAGAGCCTGAATCCGTTCTGCAAGTCAACAGATCTTCTGGACTTAGGCGAATTTAGGCTCTTGACCCTTTCCTTTTTCGACAGATACAATACGCGAGAGTTTTTGGAGGCGGAGTAGTTCGCAGCGTTTCATTGAATTCGGTTTACATACCCTTCCGGGTACGGTGTTGTGAGTTTTATGTTGATTTTGCATTTGTTTTGAAAGGAGTGGAGAGCATGGGAAAGTTTAAGTGGATCCTGATCTGTGGTGTCTTGCTTCTCGCGTTCGGTGTCAACGCAGCCGCCGCAGGAGGATCTGACGCACAGGTATTTCTGGCACAGGACGACACGCCGCAATTCTCGGCCACACTGGCCACCTTCGTCACGTCCCTTCCCACGGGTGAGCGGACGGCCATCTCGATCAGCAACCCGCTGGCAACGCCCTCGGTCGAAGGCCTCGACTTCAGCGGATTCCCCACCGGCGGGAACACTGAGGGCGCGGTCTGGGCGTTCTGTTACAACACCCTGGAAGACGGCGCGGTCTCGGTTTACAACTCGTCTTCAGACCCGGTCGGGACCGGTCTGACGGCGGAAGGTATGCTGATGCCCGGTTCGACCTGGATCACCTACGTGGATGAGGTCCTGGCGACGCTCGGCTTCGACTCGGCCGCCGACAGCTTCGTCGGGTACTGCTACTTCGTCGGAGAATTCGATGCCATCGTGGGGACCTACGTCAACACGTTCTCGACGGCATCGAGTCAGCAGGCCTTCCCGATGCAGTCCGATTTCACGGGTGTGCCGATCACCGGCATGACGGCCGCAGCACAGTAAACGCGGACCGGATACCGTTTTCGGTGGATCATGAAGGGGCTGATTCCGATCAGCCCCTTTTCTTTTTGGTACTCTTGGATTCTATGGTTCCCTTGCTCGTCTTCCTCTTGACCCTCCTGCCGCAGGCAAACGGAAGCGCCGACGTCCCTGCCGAATTGACGGAAGCGGTCACCGCATACTGGCAGGCCCTCGAAAAACACGACAAGGTTTCCGCCATGCAGTACGTCTACCCGGAGGATCTCAACAACTTCCTGAATCGCCAGGACGCGGACTTCCGCAACTGGCACTGCGTCAGCACGAAGACTCGTGGATTCGGACACGGCCAAGGTCGTGGTTTCCTTTGAGCGCTTCGTGCTGAAGGCCTATCTCGAGTCCGACGCCCGTGAAGTGTGGGTCCGAACCGACCAGGGCTGGAAGGTCCGTGTCGAGAAGCCCATCTCCATCACGGATCGGATCCACCGAGCCGTGGAGAAATCGGCCAAGAGCGAATTGCCGGCCCGGTTGGACGTCCTGCCCGCGCGATTGACCTTTTACGGACTCGCCCCCCGGCAACCCAGCGCGTTACGGATCCGTAACGGACTGGACCTGCCGGCCGAGATCGTGAACCTCGAGTACGACCCATCGATGCTCACCGCCGAAGGCTCGGTCACGACCATCGCTCCCCACAGCACCGCGAGGATCTTCTTCCGCTATTCGGGCCCGAAACTGACCGAAGAGAACGTCGAGGGAAAGATCGTGCTCAAGATCCGTCAGGGTGGAGAGGAACGGACGATCGAGGTTCCCGTCGTGTACAACTACATGAACGATCTCGAGCGGTGGATCAGCAGACAAACCAAGACGTCCTCGGCGCCTCCACCGAAGCAAAGGTAAACCTCTCGTGCCTTTCCGGGGTCGCCCGGCTCCTACTGGGGCTCCGTCGCGGGCGCGGGCTGCGGCTTGGCCGCCTCCTCTTCCCGCGTACGCTTCTCGATCAGCGCCTTTCGCTCCGCTTCCATGCGGTCGATGAAACCGTAGGCACCCCTCAGAGCTCGCTTGAATTCGAGCGTCAACTCCGTGGCCGTGGGGAGGTTTCGGATGACCTTCGGGGTGATGAAGATGATCAGCTCGAAGCGACGGCTGTTCTTGGTCGTCGTCCCGAAGAGCGAACCCACGATCGGGATGTCGCCCAGCAGGGGTACCCGCTTCCTTCCCAGGTTGTGGGAATCACTGATCAGCCCGGCGATTCCGATCGACTGTCCGTCGTGGACGACGAAGGAACTCTGAAGATAGTTCCGGTTGATGGTCGGTGTCAGGGCCGGGCCCGTCGCTGAACTGACCTCGAGCACGACGTCCATGTTCACGATGCCGCTGGCGGAGATCCTGGGCACGAACAGGAGGGTGGTTCCCGTGGGACGGAACTGAATCGAGTTGACGAAGTTGGTCGTCCCCGACTGCAGCGGGTTGCCGAACGACGCAGACGTAACCGGGACCTCCGCGCCGATATTGATCGAGGCCGGAGTTCCGTCCAGGGCCAGGACGCGGGGCGCGTCGATGACCTCGACATCGGTCTTCTCGCGCAAGGCCGTAAGAATCGCCTGAATTTCCCGTTCACCGCCCACCATAGCCCGGCTGGTCGCGCTGAGGGTCCCGTCGGTGATCGATCCGGTCGTGGCGGGAATGAACCCGTTATCGCCCGTCGCTCCCAGCCCCTGGGCCTGCAGGAAGGCTGAGACGCCGAAGGTCAGATCATTGCGCAACTCGACGGAGTAGATCCGGGCCTCCACGAAACACTGCCGGGGCAGCGTATCGAGCTGTTTGACCGTCTCCAGAATGAACTTGATGTCGGCTTCCGTCCCCTGAATGATCAACGAGTTGTTGAACTCGTTGACCACGATCTTGACGTTGCCCGCATAGATCGAGCGGATCTGCGACTGCGAGGATGAGGACAGGGCCGGCCCCAGCTGTCGCATTCCAATGGAACCGCCACCACCCCCCAATCCGCCGCCGCCGTACCCGCCGTAGCCGCCGCCGTACCCACCACCGTAACTGCTCCCGCCGTAGCCGCCATAGCCGCCACCGTAGCTGCCGCCGTAGCCGCCGCCAAGCTGATTGCCGTAGCCGCCCCCCTGGACGAACCCGGCGTCCCGGTAAGGCTGGCGGGACGAGCTCAAAGAATTGGCCCCCTGGGATCCCGCGCGCTCTCCCTGCTGGAGCTGGGAAGTCGCTTCGGCCGTGGCCGAGGACGGCAGCCCCGTCCCGTCCTGGTAGAGTTCCGCCAGAATCTGGGCGATCTGCACCGAGGTCCCATTTTCGACCTGATAGACGTAAGTCTTGATGTTACTCGTGGATGAAGGCGCGTCCAGCCGATCGATCCACTTCTCGACTTCCTTGAAGACGTCGGCCGACCGGGTCACGACGAGGATGCTGTTCAGACGCTCGATGGCGACGATGCGGACACCGGCCGCAGTGTCGCCGGGTGCAAAGATCTTGGCCAGGTCTTCGGCCACGTCTGCGGCCTTGTTGAACCGGATCGAGACCAGATCCACCTTGTTCAGCTCGAAATACCGTGTGTCGAGCAGGCCGACGAGCGTCAGGACCTGTTCGATGTTTTTCGGATAGTCCGTAATGATGAGCATGTTCGCCGGAGCAAAGTCGACCACGGTCGATCCGGGCGAGAGAAAAACCTGGGCCATCTTCAGCATGTCGTCCGACACGATGTAGTTGAGCGGAATGACGTAGGTCACGACCCCCTGCTCGGAAAGCGGTCCGGGAATCTGCACACGGACCACTTCGGGGCCCGACGACGACTCGCCCGCCGCCGTCTCCGGGGCCGCCGCAGCGGGCGGTGGGGGAGCGGGGGAAGGGGGAGGAGCTGCAGGCCCCGCCGATTCGTCGCCCGCTGCCGGAGGAGGCGGGGATTCGGGGGAAGGTGCAGGATTTTCCTGACTCTGGGTCCCCTGCGGAGCCGGTCCCGGCGGATTGCTCATCAGCACTCCATGGGGCACCGTCGGACCCTCGTTGATCGGGACGATGACGTAGTAGCCCTCCTGCTGGATGATGGCCAGACCGTTCAGCTTCAGCAGTTGCTCGAGGACACCGAACAGGCGGTCGCGCGGAATCTCGCGCATGCTGAAGATGTTCACGGTCCCCTGAACCTGGGGATCGATGACGTAAGAGTACCCCAGTTCCTGCATGATCGAGTTGATGACGAGCGTGATGTCGGCGTCCTGGTAATTGAGCTTCACTCCCGGCCCCGTCGGGCCGTTCGCGTGCTCCAATCGGGCCGTTTTCGGGCGCTTGGGCTGGTCGGCGGGGGCAGGAGTGTCGCCGGCCTCCTCCCCGGGGGTCACCGCCCCGGGCGTCTTGCCGGCGGCCTTCGCCGCCTCGATTTCACGCACCCGCTGCTGAAAGAGTTGACGCTGCTGCTCCGCCGTCGGCTCTCCGCTGGGCGAGGCGCCACGGGGAGCCGGCAGGGCACCGCCTCCCACCAATCCCGTTGCCGGAGTAGGAGTCGTCGCCGGCTCCTGGAAGAACACCATCGGAGACGAAGACGCGGCGAAAACGCTCCCCGACATCAACAGGCTGCAGATCCATAGGCTTGTTCTGATCATTCTTATTCGCTCACTCTCAGGCACCGGTGTGCGATTACGCCGTTGTCTCCCCATCCGGCAGGTCATTGAGGGTTCGGAGTTGCCTGTGCGCTCGAGCCGGGAATGCCCACGACTCCACTGGCCGGCGGAGGCGACGCGTTCCGCCCGAAGAAGCGGCCGGCGCCCGACGATGCCCGCCGGTTACCCAGGTTGGTCCGAGGGACGGCTCCCGGCCGGGCTCCCTGGCTCGCAGCCCCGGCCTGGGTCAGCCCCGGCCGGTCTCCCTGTTCTCCGGAGGACTGATCGGGCGAAGTCGTCTCCACCGCCGCATACTGGCTGCCGATCCGAACGATGTTGACCGACGCGACCTTCTTGGCGACCCGATTCGCGGGCGGGCGTCCCGAGTCATCGGATCCGAACATGTCGATCACGGTCGTCTCGTCGTTCCACTTGAGCGTGACGGTGGTATCCGAGATTTCGGAGACGGACCAGCCCTGAAGAAAGTCCCCGATGGCGTAGGAGTTCGAGTTGCCCTTCGCCTTCGGCGTGTCGTAGGTCGTGACCAGGGCCCTCTTCACCCCTGCGGATTCCGACACGCCCACCATCACGGGCTCCTTCGGAAACTTGGGTGCTTCCGGAGCGGCGGAGTCCGCCGATTCCACCGCAGCCGGTCGCCGATCCGGACTGAAGAGATCCTTCTCGCCGATGACGAAGAAGTCGTGAGTCGGCGATTCCGGGGCCACTTCAGGGCCCGTCGCCACCTCGACGTTCCCGGCCTGGGTCTTGGCCTGATCGAGGATTCGCGCCAGGTTCTGCTCCTGTTCGTACTCCTGCCAGTTCGTCACAAGCTCATAGGCCGAGACTCCGACCAGCAGCACCAACAGAAGATTCAGCAATAGGATTCTTCTCGCCATGATTCTCTCTCAGCTGGCCTTGGCCAGCCGGATAAAGCCCGACACGCTCATCCGCGGCTGCAGCCGGACGTCCTTTCCCACCTGGAAGCCGTTGACGAAGAAATCCTCCACGGTCAGATACTTCGGGTGCACCGAGAGGGCGTGCATGAAGGCCGCGAGCTCTGCCATTCCTCCCTGCAGCGTGAGCTGCACGGTCACCCTGGCGTACTCTTCTCCCTGCTTTCGTTCCTGCAGCGGCGTGCTCCGGGTGATGCCGACCCCATTCTGTTCGGCCAGGCCGCGCACCAGACTCTCCAGCTGCACCTGGGCGTCGGCGGGGTCGCTGCTGTCCAGCAGCCCGGCACGCAGGCGCTGAAGTTCCTGGTCCAGATAATCGGCTTCTCCCCGGTAGGCCGCCTCGCTTCCGATGGCCCGTACGCGTTGATCCAGGACCCGCTGCTTCTGCGCCAATTCGTCGGGCGCCGTCGACATGGCATCGTACAGTGGGAGTGCGACGTACATGGCGAACAGGATCACGGCAACCGCCGCACCTCCGATGATCAGGACCTTGCGGTCTCGCTTGGAAATCTTCATCTACTTGACCTTGGCCTCAAAGTTGAAGCGCTCCATATTCGCTCTTCTCGGATCTTTGGTGATCCAGTTCGTCTTCACGCTCTCCAGAAAGGGCGACTCGGCGATGACCGGAAGTAGCGACGAGGCCTGATTCGCGTACCCCTGCATGGTCAATTGTTCACCCTGGATCTGCAGACTCGTCAGATAGGCGTCATCCGGAATCCGCACGGTGAGGTCCTTGAGCACGGCCAAGGTCTTCTGCCGGCCGTTCAGCAGTTTCTGCAGCGTCAGCACTTCTGCCTTCTTTGCCTCCACTGCTTCGCGCAGGGCAAAGACCTGGTTGACCTCCCCCTGCAGCCCCTGGACCTGCGAGTCGACCTGGGCCGCCAGAGCCGACTGCTGGAAATAGCTGCGGGTCCCGAGACCCGCCACCAGCACCAGCAACGCGACCGCCAGCACGTAAGTCGGGATCAGGCTGGCCCGGGTGTTCACGATCCGGCGCTCGGTCGGGATCAGGTTGTACCGTCCCCCCTTGCGCAGCAAACCGCTTGCGGCCAGTCCCACTGCCGGCACCAGAATCCCGAGGGTCTCCTTGTCGACACCTTTGTGCTTCAAACCAAGGCGCGTCGTCAAAAGTTCCGCATCGGCGACCTTTTCCTTGAAGGGACCCAGCAGTTCCGCACTCATCTCGCCCGTCAGGTAGAGTTTGTTGAACGACTGGAATTCCTCGGAGCGGGGATTCAACTCCTCGGCGACCTGCTCGAGAATGGCCTCCGCCGAGGGCTCCCCCGCCGGGATCTCGAGGATATCCGAACAGATCTGCTGGTTTCGCGAGCAGGCCAGGAGTTCCACGCGCCCGGAATCGAGGCGAAGGACCAACACCCCGGCGTTTCTCGGGAGACCGTCCTCGTGCGCGGCCAGAACTCCCCGCAGGCCCATGCTCGAAAAGCTGATAGAAGCCGGATAGAGTTCCATCTCCTTGAAGAGGTCGAGCAATTCGTCGATGACGTCGCGGCGCACCATGACGATCTGCAGGACGATCCGCTTGGTTTCCTCGTCCCTCGTCAATACCCGGAAGTCGTACGCGGAGGTCACGTCCTCCAGTGGCTCCAGCTTCTCGACCTGCGCCCGGACGACACCGTCGAGATTCTCCTCGACCTCGATCGGGAAGTCGACCTCACGGATGACCACCCAGTCGCGGGGAACCCCGACGACGATGTTCTCCGCATTGAAGCCGTTCGCATTGCGGAACTGCTGGACCCGGGCCAGCAGGTCGGGCCGGGGCAATTCGCGGAACCGGTCCAGGATGAGCCAGGACTTCAGCTGGTAGTCCTGAAACCCCTTCTCGACCGACGCCATGATCAGACGGTCGGCCTGGACCTCAATGCCTAATGCCGAATCGAGATTGAACATCGCCTAAATCCTAAAGATCCTACAACTCCGTATTGGACTCGTTCCAGTACAGCACCTCGTACCCCTTCGGGCCGCGGCCGTCCACACGCAACACCGCCTGGATATGATTGACCACCTTGGAACCGTTCACGTGTCCGATGCTGTTAACCGTGTAAGTCATCGTCGGCATGACGGACAGATAACCCAATGCCTCTCCGCTGATTCCCGGAATCCGCTCAGCGATCTGACTGGGATCGGTCAGAGGTTGCTCGGATCGGATCTGAGCGATCATCAGCGCGACATCATAGTTGAGACCGGGGATGGCAGCCAGGACCGGGATCGGCGCTGAATTGACGTTGATCTGCCTGGCGTTGGAGAAGGTGGTCAGATATTTCTGCAGGCCGTACAGTTCGATGGGCTCCCCGTTTTCAGACCTGGTCTTGATCCCATAGTAGATCTCCGGCGTCACCCCCCGGATCAGGAGGAGTTCTTCCGGGACATCCATGGGACTGTTCTTGGCAGGGTAAGGATTTTTGAGCGCCAGGTAGTAGTCCGATTCTGCCCCGAAATCGTGCACCAACTCGTCCGGATCGATCCAGTCCTGGATCGAGTCGGTGATCACATCCGCCTCCGGTCCCGGTACGCCGATCATCAAAAGAAGATTGAATATCAGATTGGGCGGCGCCCCGTTGACGTTGATCTTACCAGACTCGTCGCCGACGGCGACGTCGGCTCCCCCACCGGCAAGGTGCAGCGAGACCGAACCCCGCAACACATCGGGAATGACCTGGGTGCCAGGGGCCTGGGCCTGCTGCTGGGACTGATAGAAGGCGCTCTGAGTCTCGAGGATTCGATAGATCGCGTATTCGATCCCGGCCCGAGCCATGTAGTACGACTGCTTTTGCTGCACCACGTTGCGGGCCGCATCGACTTCGGTGCGGATCGAGGCCGCGAAGGAGAGAGCGATCAGGCTCAGGGCCAGCAGTACCCACAGCACGACGATCAGGATCGCTCCTCGTTCCCGCTCCACCACACCTTCTGTAGATGCCGGGGCAACCTGAAAGTCTGAAAGTCTCGCTTCGTTCATCCTGCCTCATTGGCCGAAAAGGCCGTGAGCCTGCCGGATCTGGCCGGCCAGGGTGCCGGCGGCCGCACTCGCGTTGACGGGCACGAGGACGTAGTTCGTGTCGAAGTCGATCCGGATGGCCTCAGGAATCCCGCCCATTTCGTCGCTCCTCCAGGCCGGAAACCAGCCATAGCTCGAGGAGGCGGGATCGAAGCCGTAGTACCGAAACGACAGGGTTCGCAACTTCTCGACCAGGGGAAGCGGCTTGCCGTGGGGAGCCGTAATCATCAGGTCGAAGCTCTCCTGCCCCGTGTACCTCGATTCCATCGAACCGAGGTAATAGTCGCCGTACTCGTTCTGGGCAAGACCGTATCGGACGACCGTGAGGCCGGGATTCTGGATCATGACGAGCGGAGCGACGGTTACGAAAGTCACGAAATCGGGCTCGCCGTCGAACAGCGGCGTCTGTCCCGCCTGCATCTGGGTGATGGGATCGGCCAGCTGCTGGCTGGGATCGGACGCCATCACGAAAGCACCCCTCGGCCGGACGGGGAAAAGCGAACCGATCTGCCGCTTGATCTGATCGAACAGGGCCCGCTTGGTCGCTTCCTGGTCGATCCGGATCTGGCTCCGATCATAGGCATCGACTGCCATGCGCAGAGAGGCGAAGACGATTCCCGCCAGCAGGGCGAGAATGGTGAAGGAAATGATCAGCTCGATCAGCGTGAAGCCTCGCTCGGAGCGCTGCCGTACGTCCATCATCGGCGGCCTCCGAACAGGCGCTGCAGGGGGTTTCCCGGTCCCACCGGCCCGCCCGGCTCGGGTTGCAGTGACACGGCCTTCAGGCACACGGCCCGGTAGTGTTTGCCGAACCGATCATGCTTGAACTGGATATCCACAACCACGCTCAGCAAATCGATCTTGTTCTCCGTTATGTCGATCGACAGGCCCTGATCTTCGGGAGGCGTCCAGTACTGCACGCTGGCCGAATAGCTGAAATCTTCATCCAGGTCCCCCGAGAGCTCCGTCGGGCCCGTGATGGACTGATCGCTCAGGATCTCGTTCATGACATTCTCGGCATGATTCATGGCCCGGTGGGCCATATCGATGCGCTCGATGTTCCTGAGTCCCCCGCTGAAGACCTGCATGGCCACGCCGACACCGATCCCCAGCAGCGCCGTCGCAACCACCACTTCGAGGAGGGTGAATCCACGCCGGTTCATCGTGCCTCCACGGGTTGCCGAACCAGGCGCCCGAAACCGGTAATGGGACTGACCTCGATCTGCAGCTTCCTGCCGCGCTGACTCTCCAGCACGATCCGTCCCCCCGAACTCCGTCCGTTCGTGTAGAAACTGATCACCCGGGGCAATTGCTCGGGATCGGCGAAGGAGATGCCCTCCGGCAATGCGACGCGCCGCAGCGGTCTCTCGAACTCATCCGTGAGGACGTACTCGAACGGGGAGTCCGGTGTTTCCGGCGCGGAGAGGATGACGCGGCGAACTTTCTGCTCCGAGACAGCCGCCGAGCGAGCCCCACGCATGTTCGTGATCAGATCGCGGGTCGCAGTCTCGAGCCGGACACTTCCCAGGCCGGCGATGAAACTGGGTGCGACCACAAGAGCAGCCGCCCCCATGAGCACCAGCACGACAATGATCTCGAGCAGGGAAAAGCCCGCGATCCCTCTACCAGGACGTGACATCAGCGTTATCGCCTTCTCCCCCTTCGATTCCGTCGGCTCCCAGACAGTAGAGGTCGAAATCCCCGTGCATCCCAGGAGCCCGGTACTGGTATTCATGCCCCCACGGATCCTTGGGCAGGGAACTCTTGGTCAGATAAGGCCCGGACCAGTTGTCGAGACCGGGATTCTCCAGCAGGGCATTGAGGCCCTCGGCGGTGGTCGGATACCGTCCGACGTCGAACCGGAACAACCCCAGCGCACCTTCCAGGTCCGCGATCTGGACCTTGGCGATGTTGGTCTTGCCCTTGCTCAGCTGGTCGATGACCTTGGGACCCACAATGGTTGCCAGCAGTCCCAGGATGACCAGGACGACGATGAGCTCGATTAGAGAGAAGCCTCGCTGGCGGTAGATCTGCGGTTTCGGTGTGAGTTCCTTCATTCTCATGCTGACATCCTCTCATGCCTCGTCACGGAGGCGGGAATCCCCCATGTCCCTACAGCGGTACTGCATTGATGCTGAAGATCGAGTAGAGCATCGAAACGACCATGACGCCGATGAGCAATCCCATGATCAGAATCATCGCAGGCTCGAAGAGGGCGACCAGACGCTTGACCGAAGTTCTGAGATCCCGATCGTAGGTCTCGGCGATCTGGATCAGCATCTCGTCCAGACGGCCCGTCTCCTCTCCCACTTCGAGCAGGTGCACGGCAAAAAGCGGGAACACTCCCTCTTCCTTGATCGGTCGGGCCAGGCCTTCCCCCTTCTTGACGCCCGAGATCACACGATCCATGGCCGAAGAGATCACTTTGTTGCCGACGACCTCCCGAACGATGTTGATGGATTGGATCAAAGGCACGGCGCTGTGCAGGAGCGTCCCCAACGTTCGCGCGAAACGGCTCACTTCGAGTCGCTGGAGCAGAGTGCCGACCAGCGGCAGGGAGAGCAGGCGGCGATCCCAGTTCAGCCGACCCTGCTCAGTAGCGAGACTTCGGCGCCACATCACGACCAATCCGATCAACCCGGCAAGGATCAGCCACCAGTAACCGGTAATGACTCCGCTGATTCCCAACATGATCTTCATGGGCAGGGGAATGGGGGCACCGGCATTCTCGAATACTTCCGAAAACTTGGGGATGACGAAGGTCACCATCACGATGATCGACGCGCTGCCGACCAGGGCCAGGATGGCGGGATAGATCAGGGAGGAGACGAAATAGTTCTTCAACTCCTCGACATTCTCGAGGTACTCGACCACACGGGTGAGGATCTGGTCCAGGGTCCCGCTGATTTCTCCGGCCCTGACCAGATTGACGTAGAGCTTCGGGAAGACCTGAGGATACATGGCCAGGCCTTCGGACAGGGACTTGCCACCCTTGATTTCGAGCAGCAGTTCGCGGCCGATTTCCGTCAGGTATTCGTTCTCCGTCAGGTCGGCCAGAATCGTCAGGCTTCGGTCCAAGGGCAGCCCGGCGCGCAACAGGGCAGCGAGTTCCTGGGTAAACACCAGGAGATCGTTGCGGCGGACCCGCTTGTGCTGCCAGGGAAACTTCAGCTCCGAGCCGAAGATTCCCGCCTCTTCCCGCGAATGAACGGTAATCGGGAGCTGGCCCTGCTCTTCGAGTCGGGCCAGTGCGATCCTCCGGTCTGCCGCCTCGAGAGTCCCCTCCACGACACGTCCTTCGGGTGTCACTGCTTTGTATTCGAAAAAAGGCATCTGCGTTGTCTCTTCGCTGTCTCGTTTGCCGGCGGAGGCCCGTCCGTTTCCGACGGAACCACCCGTACTCGCTATACTTCCTGGGTCACCCGCATCACTTCCGAGATCGTCGACAGGCCGGACCGGACCTTCTCGAATCCATCCTGGCGGAGCGTGACCATTCCGTTGGCGACGGCGGTCTTTCGAAGTTGGCCGGCATCCGAGTTCGTGATGGTGAGCCGGCGGATCTCGTCGTCCATCAGCATCAGCTCGTAGATACCCAGCCGCCCACGGAACCCGGTGTTGCTGCATTCCTTGCAGCCCCGCCCCTCATAGATCCGGCCCTCCCAGTCTTCGTTGAGAAAGCCGATGTCCCGCAGGTACTGACGGTCCATCTCCTGCGGCTCCTTACAGTGGGGGCAGATCACCCGCACGAGTCGTTGAGCGAGCACTCCCAGAACGGACGATGCGATGAGATAGTCTTCCGCCCCCATGTCGACGAGGCGGGCGATCGCACTCGGCGCATCGTTCGTGTGCAGGGTGCTGAAGACCAGGTGCCCCGTCAGGGCGGCGCGAATTCCGATTTCAGCCGTCTCCAGATCGCGCATCTCTCCCACCATGATCACGTCCGGATCCTGGCGCACGATGGAACGCAACCCGGCGGCAAAGGTCAGACCGATCTGGGGATTCACGTGGATCTGGTTGACCCCGTTGATTTGATATTCGACGGGGTCCTCGATGGTGATGATCTTGCGGTCGGGCAGGTTGATCTTGGTCAGCGCCGCATACAGAGTCGTCGTCTTGCCGCTGCCGGTCGGGCCGGTGACCAGGATGATTCCGTGCGGCCGCTGGATCAACTCCCCGACTTGACCCAGCATCCGAGCCGCAAAACCGAGGGATTCGAGATCGTAGATCTGGGTGTTGCTCTTGTCCAGGATTCTCATCACGACGCTTTCCCCGTACATGGTCGGAAGCGTGGATACCCGGAGGTCGATCTCCCGACCCAGGACCCGCATTTTGATGCGGCCGTCCTGCGGCACCCGCCGCTCGGCAATGTTCAACTTCGCCATGATCTTGATGCGGGAAATCACCGCCGCCTTGAGCCGCTTTGGTGGGGATTCGACATCATAGAGGACACCGTCGATCCGGTACCGGACCTTGAGTTCCTTTTCGAACGGCTCGATGTGAATATCGGAAGCCCGCGCCTCGATGGCCCTGGAGATGATCAGATTGACCAACCGGATGACCGGCGCCTCCGAAGCCAGGTCCTTGAGCTGTTCGATGTCCTCGAGATCGTCCGCGAGGCTGTCGATCCCATCCTCGCCGATCCCTTCCACGATCCTTCCGAGACTGGAAGACTGGTTCCCGTAGAACTTCTCGATCAGGTCCATGACCTCGCTCTCGGGAGCCAGGTAGACATCGATGTCATGGAAGCGGGAATAGAGCTTCACCGCATCCAGGGTCGGCTTGTCGAGAGGGTCCACCATGGCCAGGATCAGCCGCTCGTCGCCCTCACGACCGATCGGGACGAAACGGCACTCGCGCATGAACTTCACCGAAAACGTGTTCTCCAGGACGGGTACCGTGGGAAACTGCTCGGTCGTGACGAACGGGATTCCGAGATACTCGCTGAGGTGCCGGACGAGGTCGGTTTCGGAAAGCGCTCCAAGGTCCACCAGCAGCTTGCCCACTCGTTCCTGGGTCTTTCCCCGCAGCGCCAGAACCGTGTTGAGCTCCTCCTGAGAGATCACCCCCTGATCGACGAGGGCCTCTCCAAAGCGCTTGCGCACCTTCAAATCCGAAAGCTGAATCATTCAATACTCCAGCAGCTGAACCCGGCGCCTGAACTCCTCGAGACTGATCTTCCGAGTCATGTAGTCGTCGATGTCGCCCTTGGTCGAACTCCCAACAATATCCGTCCTCTTTTTCAGCGGGTCGAGCTCATTTCGGTCCTCGACGTGAGCGCAGATCGAAACCCTCTCGTCCCGCCTCAAATGCTTGAGGGTGCTGGCATAGTCGGCCAACGAACGGACCACGGTCTGTCTGACCAATTCTATCTGCTCCTTCGTCGTCCGCCCATCCGATGCCGCAGGATTGGGAATGTCACCGCTGAACCCACGGATCGTCCCCCGGTTCAGCTTCAGCTGGAACGAGACGACGACGCCATAACCTGGAAGGTAGGCGGCCTGAGGATCGGCGGCAATGGCAAACGGATTCTCGAAGTTCTGACGCAATACTTCGGTGACGATTCGCTCGAATACCCTGGCGTCCTTCTTCAGCTCGATCAGCGTCGAATCCACGCCGACCTGCCCTGCGTACACCGCGGGTCCCGTCACCACCAGACCTATCAAACAAAATAGTATATACCACATGGTGACATCCTTACCGGCTCATCAGCCGCCGCAGCTGCTGGTTGTTCTCCTCCAGGGTCTGGAGGTACTTCTGTTCGAGTGAATAGATATCGTCGTACACCGTCTCCATGTTCACCCTGTTGCGGTCATTGATGTCCTCCTTGATGTCCAGGAGGGCCTGACCGATGACCTTCAGGGTCTCCTGCTGACGGGCCAGCACCAGATCCTGCACCATCTCTTCGACCTGTTTCTGGGTCACCGGTTGAGTGCGACCCGCAATGAGGCCGGCGGATTGGAGCAGCGAAAAGGCCCCGAACAGCACCAGGATTGCGGCGGCGATCCGGCCAATATCCGGAAGCCACCGTCTCCAGTGCCCGGCGGTTTCCCACGGGGCTGCCGGAACCGAATCCGCGTCTCCGGAACGGAGCTCCGCCGGCAGCTCCCAGGCCGCCAGCGCTTCCCGCGTCTCCAGCAGTTCTCGATACTCCCGGTCACAGGCGCCGCAACCGCTGAGGTGCGTGAAAAACTCATAGGAGAGCCGCGGCCGAACCTCCTCCCCATAGACGACATCCATCATCAGTTCTCCGCATTGCTCACAAGTCATGCCTTTCCTCCATCAGTCGGCGCAACGTCTTCAGGCCCAGGTAGAGACGCGACTTCGCCGTCGACAACGGGATATCCAAGACGGCAGCGATGTCCTGGAACCGGAGCCCCTGAAACTCCTTCATCAGGATCACTTCCCGCTGTTCGGGCGGAAGAAGCTGAAAGGCCTCCGTCAACTGCTGCACGCGCTCACGGCCCTCGAAGGTACGATCGGGCAGGACTTCCACGCGTTCCTGCTCATCGACCTCCCGCTGCGTCTCTTCCAGCGGGACCGCCCTGGAACCCTTGCGCCTACGAAAGCACATTCGGCACTCATTGAGTGCGATCTTGTACAGCCATGCCGAGAAGTACGCGGGATTCGACAGTCGGTCCAGGTGCTGATAGGCCTTTACGAAGGTATTCTGAGTCAAGTCCCGGGCATCCTCCCGATCGCCGACATAGCGCCGAATAAACCCGTAGATCTTCCCTTCCCAGCGCTGGACGAGCGCGCCGAACGATCCGCCGTCGCCCTGGATCGCCATCTCCAGGAGATACTCATCCGTCTGGTGCATGGGCTTCGTAGGTCTTAGATGCCGGGTCACCAAAAAAGTCTAGTCGCTGCGAATCCGGCGGGGCCGTTCGCTGAAAGTCACGCACACATGGAGACTAATGTTCCTGTCATCCTCGGGACTATTCATTATCGGACATTTGGATGAGGTTCCGTAAGTAATTGACCGTATGGGCATTAGTGGCCAGGCATCAAACTGGATCGGAATCTGCGAAGGGAACGGTGGCCGGAGTGGCAATCTGAAAGGAAGGAGATGTCGCAAGACGGGGACGGGAAATCGACGCCTCCCCACTCCGGCCGAAGCTTCTACTCGGAATCCTGAAAGAAGCGGAGCGGATTGAGGGGCTGGTTGCGGAGACGAACTTCATAGTGGAGGTGCGATCCGGTCGCCCGCCCCGTGGAGCCGACGTAGCCGATGATATCGCCCTTCTTGACGCGCTGGCCGGCTTTGACGGTATACCGGTCGAGGTGGCCGTAGCGCGTGACCAGCCCGAACTTGTGCTCGATGCTCACGAGCTTGCCATACCCCAGCCGACGCCCGGCATAGACGATCAGACCGTCGGCCGCGGCCAGGACCTTGCTCCCCTTCGGCGCCGAGATGTCGATACCGGGATGAAAATCCCGCTCGCCGGTAAAGGGGTCGTCCCGCATGCCGAAGCGATCCGACGGGTACCCCCGCACGGGCATGAGTGAGGGCGTCGAAGCCACCAGGATCTCTTTCGTCGTGTAGTAATCCTGCAGTTGCCGCAACTCGGCTTGCAGGGTGATCCGCTTCCGATCGAGCGACTTGAAGTGTTTGGACAGGTCGCTGTGACTGAGACTCAAAACCGGGTTCGAAGAATCGGCCGGTCCACCGACGCCCCCCAAGGCGTCCGAATCGAAGCCGGAGAGGATCTTGAGTTTCTGGGCGGTGATCTGGAGCGCGGCCAGTTGGTCGCTCAAGTGTTTGGCCGACAACTTCAACCCCTCGTCCTGCTTCCGGAGTTGATCGACCTCACGCTGGACCCTGGCATAGTCGCTCGACTGGATCCACATCCGGTAGTAGTGAAGAGCCGAAAGGGAGACGCCGGTCAGGCAACACAATCCCACGATGAACGCCGACACCAGCAGCTTGATGGAGAGATCGAACGACCGGCCACAGGAGCGGCCCGCCCGGGAGACCGTGACGGTAAAGTCCCCTTGCGAGTCCTTCTTCACAAAGCCCTTCCCGGCAAACGAAAAAAAACGACCGAACAGACGCTCTCCCCTTTAGCTGTTCCTCAGGACGATGGACGCGCTCAAGTATAGAGATCGAAGAGAAATGCTGTCAAGAGACCGTGATCACAATACGTTGCGAGAAATGAAGACAGGTTGGTGGAGGCGGTGGGAATCGAACCCACGTCCGAAAGCCTTCAACAGCAAGCTCTACATGCTTATCCGGCTTCACTTTGACCCCGCCCGGGCATTCGAAACCGGCCAAGTGACCCGGACGCGGTCCCCCAGAAAGGGTCTCGACGGAACCCTGGAGAAACCGGTCGCCGCCGACGAGTTCGCTAATGTGACGCCCCGGCCGACCCCGCGAACTGGGCCGGTGGGACGACTGCGGTTATTACGCAGCTAAGGCTAACTGATTGTTGGCACTTATCTTTTTTGGCCATTTTTTACGAGGTACGGCCACCTCGGCATGCACCTACTGCATCAACTGCTTCCGTCGAATCCAGTTCGCCCCCTTTCCAGGCAAAACTCTACCATGAAAGATGCCGCGAAGGCCCAGGAGGTTGCGAGGGCGATCTGAGATTTGAGATTTGATAGATTTACGATTTTGGAGGCGTTTGACGGTTCTTTAACGAATCGCGATCCCCGCACCAAATCGTAAATCGTAAATCTCAAATCTCAAGTCTCACTTGACTGCCCTCACGCTGTAGCCCAGCGTGAACTCCCGTTTCGAGTCCAGGCGATCGAGGTAGTAACAGGCCACCGGAAGGACGAAACAGAACAGCCCCATGCTGAGCAACTCCAGCGGATAGAACAAGACCCTGAGGAGTCCCCGACGATCCAGGAACGCCACCTTGGGAATGTACGTCAGCCGGTGCCCGAGGTAATGGAAGAATCCGCCCAGCGCATCGATCTCCCAGCTCGAGAATCCGCCATCGCGGAGCATCGCCTCGAGGGCGAAGCGGGTGAAGCGAAAGAAATCGTGCGGCTGCTGGTGTTCGTGCCAGCCTTGGGGGGCCGTCAGGAAGAGCCGGCCTCCCGGTTTCAGGATGCGTGCCATCTCCCGGATGGTCGCGGCGGGATCGGGGACGTGTTCCAGCACCTGCGTATTCAACACCGCGTCAGCCACGCCCGGCCGGAGGGGAATGGCCTCCAGATCGGCCACCGCGTCCAGCCCGCCGTAGTTCCAGGCGGCATCGCCGACGGCGCGATCGATGCCCACGTACCAGCTGTCCTTGAACAGGGGGCGAAATCTCGACTCGCCGGCCCCGGCGTCGACGACCAGGGAAGGCCTTTCGGCGGCGGCAGCTCGGACGAAATCCCGGATCGCGTATTCGAGCGGATGAATGCGGCGCTTGAGGAATTCCGGCAGAACCTCGAAGATGCCGTGGTAGCCGCCTGCCATGGGAACGAAATGCTATCATCTTCCCCGTGGAACGGGGTACGGTGCGCGTACATGCGGTACCTCACATCCGTTCCCGCCTCGCGTTGTGATGAACCTTCGATCGGCAAGAGTCCCTCTTCTGGCAGGCATCCTCTGGCTCCTCTTCCTTCCGTTGTCGGGACTGGCCAAGCCCAACGTGATTCTGTTCACCATCGACTCCTGTCGGGCCGACCGCTTCGGTACCTACGGCTATCCCGGCGGCACCACGCCCCGCATCGACGGCTGGTCCCGATCTGGAACCGTCTTTCGCAGCGCCTACAGCACATCCGCCTGGACCGCTCCCGGCCTGGTCTCGATCCTGACGGGACTCTACCCTCGCGTGCACGGCATCGACAACCGTGATCGCATGGGATCTCCGTCGCTGGTGACGCTGACGAAGATGTTCCGGGCCCAGGGCTACGAGGTGCCCAACCTGAACTTCTTCACCTTTGCCCCCTACTACCTCCACCTGGGCCTGTCCCCGATCGACCGGCCCTACCTGGGAGACCGTGAGTCTTCGGCCATCGTGAACTGGCTGACCCGGAACGCCCAGACCGGCGCCGCCCCTTTCTTCATCTGGTATCACACCACCATGGTGCACCAGCCCTATCGCCCCGAGCCGTCCGCCCTTCCCGCGCCCCTCGAAGAACTGGAAAAACGGCCGGGTATCCGGGCCGTCCTCAACGGGGCCATCGTCCCCTTCGGCTCGGTCCGGTTCGAGCCCGGGGACAAGCCGATCCTGGATGCCCTGTACGACGCGGAAATGCGCCGCGTGGACCGTTTGTTCGGCCGCATGCTGGATCTTCTGCGCGAGCGGGGCCTGCTCGATTCGACCTTGATCATCCTGTCGGCGGACCATGGTGAGGAGCTGCTCGACCACGGCTTCGTAGGGCATGCATCGACGTCGCTCCATGCCAAGCTGTACGAGGAACTCATCCACGTTCCCCTGATCGTTTCCTGGCCCGGCCACGTCCCGGAGGGAGGGGTCGACTCCGATCCCGTGAGCCAGATCGACATTCTGCCCACCATCGCCCACCTGCTCGGGCTCGAGATTCCTCGCGGGGTTCAGGGAGCGGATCTGCTGCAGAGCCGGCCCGAGCGGGATCTCTACCTGGAGTCGGTGACCGGCGGGAACCAGACACCCAGAGACCGCGTCGACGAGTGGATCCGAGCCATCCGATCGGGCCGCTGGAAGTACATCTCCAGCGGAGAGCTCTACGATCTCCTGGTGGATCCGACGGAGAAGACCAACCTGGCCGAGCAGCTACCCGACGTGGCGGAGCGTCTGCGGGGCCGCATGGCGGAGTTCTTTTCCGACTGTGACGCGCTTTCCCGGGAGCTCTTTCCAGCCCCCCCGCCGCGCGCAACTGCCGCCCCCACGACCGAATGCCCCACCATCTTCACTCCCGGCGACGGAACCGTGCTCGAATACGATCGCCACACCGGGGCCCTGCTCTTTGACTGGTCGGGAGACATGGAAACCTCGTACCTGATTGAGTACGATATCGGGACCGGAGATCATCATGTCGAGGGCCGGTATGAGGTAGAGGGTAACCACCAGATTCTCGGACCGTTGCCCCGGGAACTCTGGACGGACATGAAGGCGTGGAATCCGTTTCGGATCCGGGTGTCGCCGAAACAGGATCCCCCCTGTTGGAGCAAATGGGTTGAATTCCGATTCTGAGTCCGTTGAAGGCCTGTTCAAAATCGGTCTGACCGGCGGCATTGCCTGCGGGAAGACCAATGTTCTTCGTCGTTTTCGGGATCTGGGCGCCCACACCATCGACGCCGACAACCTGGCCCGACTGGTGGTTCGTCCCGGCCTGCCCGCCCATCAGGAGATCGTGGACCGCTTCGGCCCCGGCATCCTGGACTCCGAAGGGAACATCGACCGGCCACGGCTGGGCGAGATCATCTTCGCAGACGAGCCGGCCCGACAGGATCTCAACAGGATCGTCCATCCGCGCATCCTGGAGGAAGAGGACCGCTGGATTGCCGAGTGCGATCCCGAGAAGTCGCGATTGGTCGTCGTCGATGCCGCACTGATGATCGAGGTGGGCACCTTCTCCAGATACGACGCGGTCGTGGTTGCGTTCTGTCCGCCTGCGGTCCAACTGTGCCGACTGTTGCGCCGGGATCGACTCACCCGCGAACAGGCACTTCAGCGCATCGACAGCCAACTGTCCGTCTACCGGAAGCTGACCTTTGCCGACTACGTCATCGACACATCGGGAGAATTCTCCAACACCCGGGAACAGATCGATCACGTCTACCGGGAACTGATCGGCCGACTGTGACGCACCGGCCAGGATGCGACGGCCTGGCAGTAGCGGAACGTGTGGGCCTGACGCAGTTGCCGGTCCGAGGTCACTCCTGCCTGCCCCGCTGCCCTCGGTTCGAGTGCGTCCCCTCGGTCCCCGGCGGGTCCCGCGGATCATCTCCGGCGGAGCGCCAGTCTGCCGACCGTCCACAGGATCTTGGCGCCCGCCCTCAGGACCCCTGAGAGCGTTCCACTGATCTTGGAAGTCCCACCGATGCGTGCGCTCCAGGACACCGGGACTTCGGTAATCCTGAGCCGGCGGCGCGCCGCCTTGATCTGCATCTCGATGGTCCATCCCCAGGTAGGATCGCTCATTTCCAGCGAATGGAGGGCGCGCCGCTCGATACATCGAAAGGGACCCATATCGTGATAGTGCGTCCGCCAGAGCAGGTTGACCAGGCGGACGGCCAGCCGGGTTCCCCACCGCTGCGGCAAGGTCATGGCCCGGGTCGAGGTCCGGACTCCCAGGCTCAGCTGGGCCCCACCTTCCAGCACGGGGGCCAGAACCAACGGGATCTCTTCAGGGGAACTGGAACCGTCCGCGTCCAGAAAGAGCAGACAGTCCGGCCAGTCGGCCAACAGCCCGATCGCCCCGAGACAGGCCGCTCCGTAGCCGCGGCGAAGCACCCGGATGACCTCCGCTCCGGCAGCCAGAGCGACCTCGCTCGTGCGGTCGGAAGAGCCGTTGTCGGCCACCACGATTCGTATCTCTGGCGACGAACCGGCAGCCGCCCGGCAGCGGCGCACGATCTCGGCGACGGTGCACTCCTCGTCCAAGGCTGGGATGATGACCCCGAGGTTCAAGGTTCGGCGGTCCCGTCCGGCTCGCCGTAGACGAGCAGGGCCGCAAGCAGAGGCACCAGGAGTTCGTGATGGCCGGTCAGGGCGATGCCCGTGCCCGATTCCAGCACCGGCCTCTGGACGACATTCTGGGTGGGCCGGTAGTGCTGGATGAAGTCGAGGTTGGCCGTGGTGAAGTCCTTCAGCTCGAGACCGGAGCTGCGCACGACTGTCAACGCTTTCAAAAATACCTCGGGCAGGATCACCGCCGAACCCAGGTTGAGATACACACCGCCTCCGTCGAGACAGGAGACCTGGTGGGTAAAGATCTCGAAATCCCGCATGGAGCCAAGCCCCAGCGCCTCGCCCGAAGCCTCCGGGTGGCAATGGATGATGTCGGTGCCCAGGGCCATGTGGACGGTCAGGGGCACCGCGCGACGCCAGGCCTGCAAGCTGACGGACACCTCCCCGTGCGCTGTTTCACGGCCGTCCAGAAAGGCACCGATCGATTCACCGAGGCCCTTCCCTTCCCCCACGCCCCGGCCGATGGCCTCGTTGATCCACTGCCCGGTCTCTCTGGCCATCCCGAACTGGCCGCTTCCGATCTGTTCCTCGACATTCTCGGAGGTCTTGCCCCAGCAGGACAGCTCGAAATCGTGGATGATGCCGCTGCCGTTGGTGGCCATCGCCGAGATGAACCCGCGGTCCATCAGGTCGATCAGGATCGGCCCCAGGCCAACTTTGATCACGTGTCCGCCGAAACCCCAGATCAGGGGCTTCTTCAGCTCCCGAGCCCGTCGCATCTTGGCGAGCAGCTGTCGGAGCTTGCGGCCCGCCAGGAGGTCCGGAAGCGAGTCGAGGAAATCGGACAGGCGATCGGATTCGAGAGGGTGTCCCAGGGCCTCGATGGAAACCTTGCTGGGACGACCGGTCACCGAGTAGCGTCGCGTCCGCCCCAGGTCGAACCTCTCGTATCTGCTCATGCGCCTCCCCTCGTCAACCGACGCCGTCAATCAAAGGACACGGCGCAGGGCCCGGCCCGTATGGGACTGCGGATCCGCGGCAATCTCCGCCGGCGTACCGGCCGCCACGACTCGCCCCCCCTTGACTCCACCTTCGGGTCCCAGATCGATCACCCAATCCGCACATTTGACGATGTCCAGATTGTGCTCGATCACGATGACCGTGTTCCCAAGATCGACAAGATCGTTCAGGATGTCAAGCAGCTTGCGGACGTCCTCGAAATGCAGGCCGGTGGTCGGTTCGTCGAGGATGTAGAGCGTCCGTCCGGTCGCCCGACGGCTCAGCTCCCGGGCCAGCTTGACACGCTGCGCCTCCCCTCCGGACAGCGTCGTCGAGGACTGTCCGAGAGTGATGTAGCCCAGGCCGACCTGTCGCAGCGTTCGGAGTCGTGACTCGATGGGCGGAATGTTCTCGAGCAGTTCGTACGCCCGATCGACCGGCATGTCCAGTATTTCGGAGATGTTGAAGCCCTTGAACCGGACGGAAAGGGTCTCGCGGTTGTAGCGTGTCCCCTGGCAGGCCTCACAGTCGACATAGACGTCCGGCAGGAAGTTCATCTCGATCTTCCTCATTCCCTCGCCGCGGCAGACCTCGCATCGTCCACCCTTGACGTTGAAGCTGAAACGACCCGGCTTGTAGCCTCGCATGCGGGATTCGGGCAGCAGGGCAAAGAGCTCGCGGATGGGCGTGAAGACACCGGAGTAGGTTGCGGGGTTGGATCGCGGAGTCCGGCCGATGGGACTCTGGTCGATCTCGATGACCTTGTCGACGTGTTCCAGTCCGTCCACCCGGCGAACCTCGCCCGGTTCGGCCAACGCCGAGTACAGGTGTCGGGAGAGTGTCCGGAAGAGTACCTCGTCCACGAGAGAAGACTTCCCCGCCCCGGAAACGCCGGTCACCGCGATCAGTCGACCCAAAGGAAAGGAAACGTCGATGTCGGCCAGATTGTGGTGCCGGACGCCCTTCAGGCCGATGGCCCGGCCGTTGCCCGGCCGAGGCTCACCCGGCCGGTTGATCTGACGACGGCCCGACAGGTACGCCCCGGTCAGAGACTCCGGGTTCGAGACGATGTCCGCCACCGTGCCCTCGGCGACGATGCGCCCTCCGAACAGTCCCGCTCCCGGCCCCAGGTCGACGACGTGGTCGGCGCTGCGAATCGTCTCTTCGTCATGTTCGACGACCACAACCGTGTTTCCCAGATCGCGCAGGTGCCCCAGAGCTTCCAGGAGACTCTGCGTGTCTCTGGGGTGGAGACCGATGGAGGGCTCGTCGAGGACGTAGAGCACACCGCGCAATTGGGATCCGATCTGGGTGGCGAGCCGGACCCGCTGGGCTTCTCCGGCGGAGAGTGTCTCCGAACGGCGGTCCAACGTGAGGTAGTCCAGTCCGACGTCGACCAGAAAGGACACGCGATGGCGGATCTCATCCAGAATGGGACCGGCGACACGCTGTTCCCGCGGACTCAGCCTGACCTCGCCCAGGGCGTTGCGAGACTGTTCGAGCGGCACACGGCAGTACTCCGAGATCGACAGGCCGTTGACCCGGACCGCGCGGCTCTCGGGCCTCAGGCGTGTGCCTCCGCAGGCCTCGCAGTCCGCCTCCCGCATGAAGGAGAGCATCCGCTGGCGTCGTTTGGCGCTGGATGTATGTTCGATCCGCTCGCGAAACCACTGATTGAGGCCCGCGAATTGACTTCGGTAGACATGCTCCCCGTAGCGGAACTCGATCGGTTCGGGGAGACCGTTTCGCAGCGCGGCACGAAGCTCCGGAGGCAGTTCGTTGAACGGAGTGTCGGCTGCGATGCCGAAGTGCCGCATCAGGGCGGCGGAGGCTTCCCGGAAAAGATACTCGAAGTCCCGATCGCCCAGAATGATGGTCGCCTCGGCCGGCGGCCGGTCGGGGGTCTTGACGAGGCGGTCGAGGTCGATCTGCTGGAAGGAGCCGATGCCGCCACAGACGGGACAGGCGCCGAATTTGCTGTTGAAGGAGAAGCTGCGCGGTTCCAGGGCGGGCATGTCGATCCCGCACTCCACGCAGGCCGTCCGCTCCGAGAAGAGGGAATCCTCACCTCCCTGAACCGAGACAGCAACGAGACCATCGGCGATCTTGAGGGCCTGGCGAACCGACTCCTCGATCCGTGCGGCGTATTCCCCGGCCGCTTTCAGGCGGTCCACGACGATCTCGATGGTGTGATTGCGCCGCCGGTCGAGCGGTGGAGGCTCCTCGAGATCGACGATCTCGCCGTCCACCCGGGCGCGGATGTATCCCTCCTTCAGAAAGCGTTCGAACAGTTTCCGAAACTCCCCTTTCCGTTCTCGCACGATCGGCGCCAGCACCGTCAGACGGCTCCCTTCGGGAAGCTCCAGGATGCGCCGCACGATGTCTTCGACCGACTGCCGGGAAATCTCCCGGCCGCAGTTGGGGCAATGGGGGACGCCGATACTCGCAAACAGCAGCCTGAGATAGTCGTAGACTTCGGTGATGGTTCCCACCGTCGAACGGCTGCCCCGGGCCGTCGTCTTCTGCTCGATGGAAATGGCGGGCGACAGACCGTCGATCGTGTCGACGTCCGGCTTCTCCATCTGCTCCAGAAACTGACGGGCATAGGTCGACAGCGACTCGATGTAGCGTCGCTGTCCTTCCGCATAAAGGGTGTCGAAGGCCAGACTGGATTTGCCCGAGCCGCTCAGGCCTGTGACGACGGTAATGGCCTGCCGGGGAATGCTCAGATCGAGATTGCGGAGGTTGTGCTGCCGGGCCCCGCGGACCACGATGTCCTGCATCCGACCATTGTAGCCTGCTTACTGGAGCAACACCTTGCGGGTCTGCAGCTCGCCGTCCCGCACGAAACCGATGACCAGCAGGCCGTCTTTCGACGCCTCGAGGACGCGACGGATATCCGTGGACGATTCAAGTTTGGAGCCGTTGATCTGGGTCAGGACGTCCCCCGCCTTGAACCCGAACCGACTGGCCGGACTGCCCGGAAGTACGGAAGTGACGAGCAGACCCGATCCGCCGGGTACGCGGAAGAACTCGGCCAACTGGGCGGTCAGCGGTTCGACGGCCAGACCCAGCTTCAGGGGCTCGTCGACGGGCACCGGGTAGATGCGCACCTCGGGAGACTGCACCTCCGCGCCGGACTTTCCCGGGGACCAGACACGGGGAACCTGGATCGCCCAGGCAAACTTGGGACTGGCGGTGACGGGCCATGATCCGACTTCGACCTGGAGCGTCTTGCGCTCGCCCGCCCGCTCGATGGTCAGTGGGACTCTGACCCCGGGGCTCTCCCAGCGCAACAGGCGCACCAGACTGGATTTCGACCAGACGGTGGAATCTCCCAGCTTCAGGATCAGATCGCCGTCATGCAGACCCGCCTGTGCGGCCGGCCCTCCATCGACGACTTTTTGGATCCGACTGCGATCGGTCGTATCGTCCAGATACACCCCCAGCCAGCCGGCGCGGATGGTACCCCGCTTGATGACCTCGTTGAGGGAGTTGCGCGTCGACTGCACCCCAAGCACACGCAGCATGCGGGCCGACCGGATGAGGCCTGCTTTCTCCATGCCGGTCACGAAGCCGAAAAACCGCCCTGCATCGTCGAGCAGAGGTGCGCCGACCGTCTGGTTCGCCTTGCCGGGATCGCTGGCCAGACGGACACGGATCTGCTTCTCCGGTTCGAAGTCGCTGCTCGTGATCTGGAGCACGTCACAGTCGTCGGGAACCCACCGGCCGGTCGCAGCGTCCCCGCCGGGCCCCGGCACGATCGAGTAGCCGGGAGCGTCGGCTTGGCCGGAGATGTTGTCGGCCCAGCTGAACAGGGTGAACTTCCGCGCATCTTCCAGGCTGCCGAACACGACTGCACGCCGCGCCAGTTCCTTCGAACGGAGGATCGCCAGCGATACCCGCTCGTCGATGCCCACGAACTCGGCCGGAGCCTCCTCACCGTCGGACAAGCGGATCGCCACCTGGGGATCATGCCCCCCCAGATCGGTCCACAAGCTCCCCACATAGGAAACCACGTAGCCACGCGGATCGGCGACGATGCCCGGAAACTCACTGACTTCCAGGACTGCGGCCTGTGGGATCGGCTTGTTCTGGTAGAGCACCGTCGGGACTTTGCGCTTGAACTGGACGCGCACCAGGGAACCCGGGGCCGGATCCGCTTCCTGGGTCCCTGCAGCCAGGATCCGACCTAATCCCGGAACCGCCGAACCCAAGCAGAAAAGCAGCACAGCCACGGCACCAACGCTGGTGATGCAGGTGGGCCTAATGACTGACATTGTTGATATAGAAGTCCTCTTGGATCTGCGTCCGATGGATTTCTATGACGGAGGGTACGCGGAGGATCATTCCATCGCTGCCGTCCTGATCGACGATGATGTCGACGTAGCCGGGCGCACTCTGAGACTGTCCGGCAGCAGGCGCAACCATCTGCGGATCTGTCGCCTGTCGGACATTGGCCGCCGGGGACGCTCCGGGGGTCTTCCAGGGCAGCACGAACGCGGACGCCACGACTGCAACCAACAGTGCCGCCGCAGCAATTCCGATCCGCCGCCGGCGACGGGACTTGCGCTGCTCGAGCCTGGACAATACCTGGTCGCGGAACTCCATCGGGACCCGGAATCGGCCACTGAGACTGCGTGAAAGATCCTCGAGCTCGAGCAGTTCGTCGCAGAGACGGCGACAGGCCGGACAAACAGCCAGGTGTCCTCCGATTTCCTCGTCAGTGCGACTGAGGAGGTCTTCAGCCAGGCTCGTCTGAACGTGCAGACACTGCGATTTCATAGGACGCCGGTCAACCTCTCGCGCAACAGCATCTTGGCCCGGTGAATTCGGGACTTCACGGTCCCGAGAGAGATATTCAGAACCTGACTCGTCTCTTCGTAGGAGAGGCCCTGCACTTCCTTCAGGATGAACGGCAGGCGGTACTTCTCGGAGAGCGAATCGATCGCGGTCTGCAGGTGCTGGGCTTTCTCCTTCGTGTCGAGTGTTCGTTCCGGGCAGTTGCGACGATCCGGGAGGGGAACGGTCCGTCCCTCGGACTGGAAGAAGTCGAGCACGTTGTAGAAGAAGAAACGGCCCTTTCGCTCACGGCGCCGCAACTCGTCGATGGCAAGGTTGGTGGCAATGCGGTAAAGCCAGGTGGAGAACTGATACTTTCCCTCGTATCGGTGTGCGTTGCGGAATACGCGGATGAAGGTGTCCTGGCTCAGATCGATGGCGCGATCGTAGTCACGGATGATCCCGTTGATGTAGTTGACCAGGCGGTCCTGGTAGCGATGCACCAGAAATTCGAAGGCCTGATCGCAACCCTCGAGGTACTCCGTGACCAGGGCATTGTCGCCCACACTTGCGTCGGACCTGATAAGCGCCGTGCTCTCCATCACCATATTAAACGAGGGAGCGCCCACAAAGTTCCGTTCGAAACGAGATACCCCACCGAAGCATCCGTCCCCGTCGCCGGCTCGACAATGTCGAGAGAAATTGCCGACCTTTTATTGTACCTCTCGAGGAGCAGATCGCAAAGAACCTTCACTTGGCCTCGTACCAGGAACTCCCGACATTGAGGTCCACTTTGAGGGGTACGCTCAGGACCACGACGCCTTCCATCTCCTGCCGGACCGCTTCGCGCAAGGCGTCCACCTCGTCAGGAGCCGCTTCGAAGACGAGTTCGTCATGGACCTGCATGATGAGCTTGCTCTTCCAGTCTTCCCCCGTCAGCTTCCGGTGGATGGAGACCATGGCCACCTTGATCAGATCCGCCGCAGTTCCCTGAATCGGAGCGTTGATCGCGGTCCGCCTGGCAAATTCCCGGATGTTCCGGTTCTTGCTCGAAATTTCCGGGATCTGGCGAATCCGGCCGAATAGTGTCGAAACGAAGCCACAACGCTCGGCATCCTCGAGTGTCCGCTGGATCCAGAGGTTGACGCCCGAGTATTTGCGGAAATAGTCGTCGATGAAGCGCTGCGCTTCCGCCCGGTCGATCTTGAGGCTGCGTGCCAGCCCGTAGGCACTCAGGCCGTACATGATGCCGAAATTGATCACCTTGGCCCGGCGTCGCTGCTCGCGGGAATCCAGCGGACTGTCGGCCCCGAATACCTGACGCGCCGTGCTGGCGTGGATGTCCTCATTGTCTCGGAAGGCCTCGACCAGGGTCTCATCCTGCGACAGATGGGCCATCACCCGGAGCTCGATCTGGGAGTAATCGGCGGAAAGCATCATCCAGCCCGGCTCCGGAACGAACGCCCGCCGGATCTGCCGGCCCTGTTCACTGCGGATGGGGATGTTCTGCAGGTTCGGGTTGCTGGATGAGAGCCGCCCCGTGGAAGCGACCATCTGGTTGTAGGAGGTGTGGATCCGCCCCGTCCGGGGATCGACCAACTTCGGCAGGGCATCGACATAGGTGCCCTTGAGTTTTGCCAGCTCCCGGTAATCGAGAATCTGTTGCGCAATCTCGAAGCTGCCGGCCAACTCCTCCAGCACCTCCACGCCGGTCGACAGATGTCCCGCCTTGCCGGTGCGGCGCGAACTCGGCAGATTCATCTTCTCGAACAGGATGTAGGCAAGCTGACGGGGTGAGTTCAGGTTGAACTCCGCTCCCGCCGCCTCGAAGATACGCGCCGTGAGAGTCGCGATTTCTTTCTCCAGTTCGCCTGAGATCCGGGCCAGCAACTCCGTGTCGACCCGGACCCCGGTCCATTCCATGCCGGCCAGCACGTCGACGAGGGGCATCTCGATCTCGAGCAGAAGTCGCTCCAGACCATTCTCCCGGACCTTGGGCAGCAGGCTGCCGGCCAGAAGCCATGTCGCCGAGGCCTGCCGGCAGAGATCCATGGGCTTCTCATTCTGAAGCAGCGACCCGCTGGCCTGACTCTCGAGGTTCAGACCAAGGTACGACTCTGCCACTTTTTCGAGGGTGAAGTCGCGCTGGTTGGGCTCCAGGAGATAGGCCATGAGCATCGTGTCCAGCGCGCTCGGCAAGCCCTGGAGCGTCCAGCCGAGCCGTCGGGCGGCCAGCAGCCAGGGTTTGAGGTCGTGAAACACCCAGGTGCACTTCTGCGCGAAGAGACGCTCGAGGATCGGGCCCGACGCCTCGATCACATCCGCCGGCACGAAGAAGGCGCTCGACGGATCGTCGCAGAGGGCCAGTCCCTCGAGGGGCCGCACCGCATTCACGTCGTCGGAATGCCAGACCGCCACAGCCACCTGACGTCCCTCGATGCGCCTCCCCAGGGCTTCGAGCTCGTCCGCGCCCCGGACGCGATTCATCTTGAGTTCGGGAGCCGCCGATGCGGCCGGAAGATTCTCGAGCAGCGTGCTGAAGTCGAGTTCGCGGAAGAGCTCCCGCAGGCCCTCCGTATCGGGTTCTTCCATCTTGAGCTTCTCCAGGTCCAGGTCCAGCGGAAGATCCCGATAGACCGTCAGGAGTTCCCGACTCCGTCGGATGCTGTCGGCGTTTTCCTGCAGACTGGCCCGATAGCTCTTGCGCGACACGGAATCGCATTGCTCGAGCAGTGGGTCCAGGCCCCCGAATTCAGAGATCAGCGCGCGCGCTCCCTTCTCCCCGATTCCGGGTGCGCCCGGAATGTTGTCGGAAGCATCTCCGATCAGGCTGAGGACGTCCACGATTCGGTCCGGCTCGACGCCCCACTTTTCCCGAACCCGGGCGGGATCGAAGAGAGTATCGCTGCGGGTATCGAGCACCGAGACCCGGTTGTTGACGAGCTGGAGGAGATCCTTGTCGATGCTGACGATGACGACCTCCAAGCCGTCCTCCTGCTCGGCCAGCGTGCTGAGCGTTGCGATGACGTCGTCGGCTTCATACCCCTCATAGCGGAGCACGGGGATCTTCATGGCTTCGCACAATCGCAGGATGTACGGGATCTGCTCGGCCAGGTCCTCGGGCATTTTCGGGCGGTGGGCCTTGTACTCCTTGAACTGCTCGTGGCGCACGGTTGGACCGGCGCTGTCGAGCGTCACGGCGAGGTAGTCCGGCGCCTCGTCCTGCACGAGCTTGCGCAGCATGGTGGTGAAGCCGTACACCGCATTCGTGGAGAGACCCTGTCGGTTGGTCAGACCCTGAATCGCGTAGTACGCACGATAGATATGCGACATCCCGTCGACCAGGAAAAGTCGTGCCACGACATTGGATGTTAGCACGAGGGGAAAGAGGGATCTGAGAATAAGGAGTGACGACTCCTGGCCGTTGAGACGTGCGGAACCCTGAATGTGAGGGTGTCTTCCGTATCACTCTTCCTGCTTCCAGCTTCAAGCTGGCTCCGGCGCTCCAAATCGTAAATCGCAAATCGTAATCCGCAAATCGCAAATCTCAAATCGTAAATCTCAAATCTCCTCGGTTATACTGCCTCAGCAAAAGGGGAAGCTCAGTGAAGGATCTGTACATCGTCACCGGAGGGGCCGGCTTCATCGGTTCCAACTTCGTTCGCCACTGTCTCGCGCAGAGCGGGGCCCAGGTCGTGGTGCTCGACAAGCTCACCTACGCGGGCAACCTGGAGAGTCTGAGGGAGTGTGAATCCGATCCCCGCTTCCGGTTCGTGCGCGGCGACATCGCCGACCGCGACCTCGTGCGCCGGCTGATCACCGAGGGGCGGCCCTCGGCAATTCTCAACTTCGCGGCCGAGACGCACGTGGATCGCTCGATCGATGGTCCCGAGGCTTTCGTGAACACCAACGTGGTCGGAACGTTCGTTCTCCTCGACGAAGCCCGGGCGTACTGGAAAGCCCTTTCCGGTGAGGCGAAGGCCCGGTTTCGCTTCCTCCAGGTCTCCACGGACGAAGTCTATGGCAGTCTCGGGTCGGAAGGCGCCTTCTCGGAGACCACCCCGGTCAATCCGAACTCTCCCTACTCTGCCTCCAAAGCCTCGGCGGATCATTTTGCCCATGCCTTCTGCCAGACCTACGGCCTGCCGACGCTGCTGACGAACTGTTCGAACAACTACGGGCCCTACCAGTTCCCCGAGAAGCTGATTCCGCTGATGATCCTGAACGCCCTCGAGGGTCGTTCCCTGCCGATCTATGGAGACGGCGGCAACGTCCGGGACTGGCTGTTCGTCGAGGATCATTGCTCCGGGATCCTGGAAGTGCTCCGCCGTGGGCGCTCCGGCGAGCGCTACAACCTGGGAGGGAAGTGCGAGCGCCGCAACGTCGAGATCGTCGACCTTCTGTGCCGGATCCTGGAGGAACTCCGGCCGGCCAGGGAAAACGCCTTCCTGCGGCGGGCCGGCGCGCGCGCGTACGGCGACCTGAAGACCTTCGTCCCGGACCGGCCGGGACACGACCGGCGCTATGCCATCGATACCGGCAAAGTGGAGAAGGAGCTGGGCTGGCAGCCATCGCACACTCTGGAGACGGGATTGCGGAAGACGGTCTCCTGGTACCTGGACCATGCGGACTGGTGCGAGGCGGTCCAGTCGCGCGGCTACCGTCGCGAGCGCCTCGGCCTGCGCCAACCAACGGGGAGCGAGTAATGAAGGGAATCGTACTGGCCGGCGGGGCCGGCACCCGCCTCTATCCACTGACCCGGGCCATCAGCAAGCAACTGGTACCTGTCTACGACAAGCCCATGATCTACTACCCGCTGTCGGTTCTGATGCTGGCCGGCATCCGCGACATTCTCATTATCACGACGCCTCAGGACCGGCCCGCCTTCGAGAATCTCCTCGGAGACGGCAGCGGGTTCGGCCTCCGCTTCAACTTTGCCTCCCAGGAACGGCCGGAAGGAATCGCCCAGGCATTTCTGATCGGGCGTGATTTCATTGCAGACGATCGCGTCGCCCTGATCCTGGGGGACAACCTGCTCTACGGACACGGCCTTTCCGAGTGCCTCCAGCGGTCGGCCGGGCGGAAAGAAGGAGCGACGGTGTTTGCCTACGCCGTCAGCGATCCGGAACGTTATGGCGTGGTGGAGTTCGACGGCGAAGGCCGCGCAGTGCGCATCGACGAGAAACCGGCCCGGCCGCGATCTCGTTTTGCCGTCACCGGCCTCTACTTCTATGACCAGCGGGTCACGGAGATCGCCGCGGGCTTGAAGCCTTCTGCCCGCGGCGAACTGGAGATCACCGATCTCAATCGGGTCTACCTGGAAGAGGGCCGGCTTCAGGTCGAGAAGTTGGGGCGTGGTGTGGCCTGGCTCGACACGGGGACGCCGGCATCCCTGCTCCAGGCCTCGAATTTCATCCAGACTCTGGAGCAACGTCAGGGTTTGATCGTGGCCTGCCTGGAAGAGATAGCCTGGCACAAAGGCTATCTGAGCCGCGAAGAGGTGCGGCAGCGTGCGCAGTCCATGGCCTCGAGCCCCTACGGAGCCTATCTGATGCGGCTGGTGGAGGAGGAAGAGCTGATTGAGAGTTGAGAGCTGAGATTTGAGAATTGAGATTTACGATTTACGATTTACGATTTAGGGACTGATTGCGCGCCCCGAATCGAGAATCGGAAATCGGAAATCGAAGATCCCCCATCGGCCTCGGTTGGCCCGGTCGTCCCCGTCATGCCACAATTGTGGCCTCCATGCGGAAAGGCGAGCTGCTTCCGGTCTTGAACTCCCTGTGGCGCGTTCCCCTGATCGTGCTCATGACGGGAATCCTGTCCACACTGAGCGTCGCCTCCTCGCTGGTGGATCACTCGGGCCGCCTGCAGCACTGGTGTGCTCGACAGTGGGCCGCCTTCATCTTCTTCGTCGCCCGCGTTCGAGTCGATGTGGAAGGCCTCGAGCACCTGGACCGTGCCCGGGGCTACGTGTTCATGGCCAACCATCTCAGCATGTTCGACCACTGGGCCTTTCTGCACTATCTGCCCTTTCAGTTTCGTTTTGCCGCCAAGGCCTCCCTGTTCCGCATCCCCTTCCTGGGCTGGCATCTCAAGCGTTCAGGCAACATTCCCGTGCTCAGCCGTAATCCGCGCCAGACTATCCGCTCCTACCAGCAGGTGGCCGAGCGCATCCGGCAGGGCCTGTCCTTCGTCATCTATCCCGAGGGAATGCGCACCCTCGACGGCGTCACGGTGAGCTTCAAGCGAGGCGCCTTTCTGCTTCCCAAGCACGCGCAGGCGCCCATCGTCCCGGTGACGATCATCGGCGCCCATCGACGCCTCCAGAGAGGCTCGGTTATCATTCATCCAGGGCGAATGGCGATGATCGTCCATCCGCCCATCGAGTACTCGAGCTACAAGGATTGTCGTCTGGAGGACCTGGCCGAGCGGGTCCGGCGGACCATCCTGGAAAGGTATGAACCGGCATGAGTGACGGAGTCGAATTGATTGCGCGGATGCAGGCGCTCCTCAAGGACGCCGGCCTTTCAGGCTGGCTCTTTTTCGATTTTCGGGGCAGCGACCCGATCGCCCAGCGCATCCTCGGCCTCGATCCCGAATCCCACGCGACCCGACGCTGGCTTTACCTGGTGCCGGCCGAGGGAATGCCCACCAGGATCGTACACCGTATCGAGTCGGGCCGACTCGACGCCCTTCCGGGCGACAAACAGGTCTACCTGGAGTGGACTTCGCTGCACAAGATCCTCCAGACGACTCTCGAAGGGCTCCGCAAGGTGGCCATGCAGTACTCCCCGAACAATGACGTGCCCTACGTCTCGAAGGTGGACGGGGGAATGCTCGAGCTGATCCGCAGCTTCGGCGTCGAGGTGGTGACCTCGGCCGATCTGGTCCAGGAGTTCGAGTGCGTCTGGGAGACGGCGCGGCTGGAGGATCATCGCCGCTCGGCCACGATCATCACGGCCCTGGCGCGGGAGGCCCTGGAACTGGCTGCCCGCCAGGTGCGCGAGAAGGGTCGCTCGGATGAGCTTGCGATTCAGGAATTCCTGCTGCGTCGCCTGGCCGAGGAGTCCCTCGAAACCGACTTTCCGCCCATCGTGGCGGTCAATCGCAACGCCGGGAATCCCCATTATGGTCCCGAGCCGTCCTGCCATTCGGCGATCGAACCGGAGAGCCTGCTGCTCATCGACCTCTGGGCGCGCAACGTGGAACCCAAGTCGGTATTCGCCGACATCACCTGGACCGCCTGGATCGGCTCGTCCGTGCCGCCCCGCGTCAGCGAGGTGTTCGACATCGTCCGCTCGGCCCGGGACGCCGGCGTCGATTTTCTGGAACGGCGGCTGGGCAGGGGCCACGTGGTCCACGGCTGGGAAGTGGACGATGCCGTTCGCAAGGTCATCCAGGACCGCGGCTACGGAGAGTACTTCATCCACCGCACGGGCCACAATCTGGGGCGGGAAGTCCATGGCAACGGCGTTAACTTCGACAATCTCGAAACCCACGACAACCGGGAGGTGCTCCCGGGGGTCTGCTGCACCATCGAACCCGGCATCTATCTGCCTGAATTCGGCATCCGCAGTGAGATCGATGTGTTCATTCGCGAGGACGGAGTCGAGGTCACCACGCCTCCGCAGGAAGAGTTGCTGATTCTGTAGCGCCGCGATGAACATCCTCGGAATCTCCGCCTTCTACCACGACTCCGCGGCGGCCCTGGTGCGCGACGGCCGGGTTGTGGCGGCCGCCCAGGAAGAGCGCTTCTCCCGTCAGAAGCACGACGCCGCGTTTCCGCGGGACGCGGTCGGCTATTGCCTGTGCGAGGCCGGACTCGAGGCCTCCGAAATCGACTACGTGGCCTTCTACGAGAAGCCTCTGCTCAAGTTCGATCGGCTGATCGAGACCTACTTCTCGTTCGCCCCGCGGGGGTTTCGGAGTTTCCGCCAGGCCCTTCCGCTGTGGCTCAAGGAAAAGCTTTTCGCCCAGCGCACGCTCGATCAGGGCCTCGACCACCAATACCGGGGGCGCTACGTCTTCCTCGAGCACCACGAGTCTCACGCCGCCAGCGCATTCTTCCCGAGTCCCTTCGAAGAGGCGGCTATTTTGACGGTCGACGGTGTCGGCGAGTGGTCAACGGCCACCATCGGACGCGGCCACGAGAACCGGGTCGAAATCCTCCAGGAGATCCGCTTCCCTCACTCCCTGGGCCTGCTCTATTCCGCCTTCACCTATTACACCGGATTCAAGGTCAACAGCGGAGAGTACAAACTCATGGGCCTGGCGCCCTACGGGCGGCCCCGCTTCGCCGATCTGATTCGCGAGAATTTGATCGACGTCCGCCCCGACGGCTCGTTCTGGATGGACATGCGGTATTTCAACTATTGCCAGGGTCTGACCATGACGAGCCCGCGCTTCCACGATTTGTTCGGGGCTCCGCCCCGCCGGCCCGAGTCCCCCTTCAGTGAGTTCTACATGGACGTGGCGGCCAGCATCCAGGCTGTCACCGAAGAGATCCTCCTGCGCATGTCGAGGCATGCCCACGAAGTTACGGGGCTGACGAATCTCTGCCTGGCGGGTGGTGTGGCGCTGAACTGCGTCGCCAACGGACGGGTCCTGCGGGAGGGTCCCTTCGAGCGTCTGTGGATCCAGCCGGCCAGCGGCGACGCGGGGGGAGCCCTCGGAGCGGCCCTGTTCGTGTGGCATCAGCTTCTCGACTCGGCGCGCTCCGTGGACGACGGTGATTCTCAGTCAGGCTCCCTGCTCGGGCCGCGTTTCCGGAGTGAGGATGTGGGCAGCTTCCTTCGCGGCCGCAAGGCCGCTTTCATCCGCATCCCCGATGAAGCGGAACTGTGCCGCCGCATCGCGGCCCTGATCGACGAAGGGCAGGTGGTCGGCTGGTTCCGGGGTCGCATGGAGTTCGGTCCCCGGGCTCTGGGGAGCCGCAGCATTCTGGGGGACGCGCGCTCGACGGAGATGCAGCGCGTTCTCAATCTCAAGATCAAATTCCGGGAGTCCTTCCGCCCCTTCGCCCCGGCTGTTCTGGCGGAGAGGGCCGGTGAGTACTTCGAACTGGATGGCGAGACCGGCAGTCCCTACATGCTGCTGGTCTCCGACGTCCGGGCTTCGAAGCGCAACGACTGCCTGGAGCAGCTGGCTCGGGCGTCCGGTTTCTCCAAACTCGAGATCCCCCGCTCGGTGATCCCGGCCGTCACGCATGTGGATTTCTCGGCCCGTGTCCAAACCGTGGACGAGCGCCGTCACGGCACCTTCTACCGGCTGCTGCGGACTTTTGAGGAGTTGACCGGAAGTCCCGTGCTGATCAACACGAGCTTCAACGTGCGGGGCGAGCCGATCGTCTGTACGCCCGCCGACGCCTATCGCTGCTTCATGGCCACCGACATGGACGCGCTCGTTCTCGAGGACTGCCTGCTGCTCAAGGCCGAGCAGCCGGAGTGCAACCGGATCGCACGGGAGGAACATCTGGCGCGGTTCGAGTTGGACTGACGACGCGACGCGGGAGAACGAGTTCAGTTTCTAGTTTCTAGTTTCTAGTTTCTAGTTTCTAGTTTCTCGGTGCCAGGTTCGAGGAGCTCGGAAGTCGAAGCAGCGAGGCTCCCGTTCTCAGTCCCCCGTGCCCAGGTTGTAGAATAGCGCCCGAGGCGGCCATGAGCTTGATCACGATCGACTGGCATCCCGACCGGCGGAAGCTGAGGCAGTTCGGACTGCTGATGCTCGGCGGCTGTGCCGTGCTCGGCCTGGTGGTGGCGTGGAAGATCGATTGGGCGTCGCTCGCGCCGGAATGGAACCGGACGACCCTGATCTGGGCGATCGGTCTGATCTTTGGGCTTCTGGCTCTCTTTCGGCCCGGCTGGCTGCGGCCCGCGTACCTGGTCTGGATGGGACTGGCCTTTCCCATCGGTTGGGTGCTGAGCCACCTGCTGCTGGGGGTCGTGTTCTACGGAGTCTTCACAATGGTCGGCCTGCTGTTTAGAATTCTGGGGAGGGATCCGCTGCGGCTGCGACGGCCGCGAGGGGTGACCAGCTACTGGGTGGAGCGCCCGACGCAGCGTCGGGCCGCCGACTACTTCCGGCAGTTTTGAATGAAAGACGACCTTCCCAACGATCCGAATGAGTTCGTGACAGCCGCCCGTTCCGAGCGGACCGGGCTGGTCCGTGAGTTCCTCGGTTTCCTGGCTCACAACAAGAAGTGGTGGCTGCTGCCCATCCTGATCGTGCTCCTCCTGTTCGGCCTCCTCCTGATCCTCGGCGGAACCGCCGCGGGGCCGTTCATTTACCCGCTGTTCTAAAGTAGTCCAGGCATCCCTGCCTGGATCGTCACCCAGGCATCCTGCCTGGCCCCGGGGGCGGGCTGGAAGTCTGGACTACTTCGTCTCCAGCCGTTTCACCACGAACGCGATCGGTCTCTGATCGCTGCCGCCATAGACTTCGGCGATGGATGGGACGGGACTGCTCGTTCGGATCTCCAGCGAGTTGACGCCTTTTCGAATCGGCACCCCTTCCAGTCGAATCGATTTGAAATCGGTCGGGCTGGAGCGGCGCGCCAGTGTCGTCGTCAGGATCGGTTCGCCGTTGAGGGAGACGATCAGATCCCTCTCGGGCACGAGAATGACCGCCAGCTCGAGATCGATGTCCGCCGAGCAGTCTTCCGACGAGTGAATCTGCACCCCGGCCGAGTTCCCCAGAACGACGCGTTCGACATGATCCCCGTGAGCTTCGATCCCACCCCATCCCTGTCCCGGCGTCGAGTAGATCCAGGGGCCAGCCGGAACCGTGGATCTGAACAGCTGGACCTGGTCGTCCTCCATCTCCAGCTGAAAGTGGGGCGCCAACAGCTGCGTCAGGCGCCCCTTCAAAGGCTCCTCCACAAAGTAATCCCCGAACGAGAGAATGCTCTCGTCCCATTTGTGAACGACCGCATACTCGATCCGCAGCTGCCGGATCACGGCGCGGGCCACCTGATCGGGGTCAGAGCTGAAGATATCGGCTGCAGGCGCAACGTCTCCGCCCGCGCCGGCCAGAAACAATTCCCGCAGGAAGGGGGTTCGAAGTGCATTTCTGCGGAATCGTCCAAACGGCTTGTCGATGGCTCCCCCGACCACATCGAGGTGGTGCCACGTCGAACAGTAGAGAACTCGGTACCCATTCTCACGGAAAGGCAGTTCCAGCACCGAAACGGGCTGTTCGACCTGAGCCAACCGGCGATACGCGGCCGATTCTCCCAGCGGTTCGATCATCGCAGAGGGCCAGAGAGGCCAGAACTCCAGCCACAGAACGGCAAAGACCCCAATACTCGAGGCGACTCGCCGGGCACGGAGCAACTCGATTCGCGCCACCGCGAACGCCAGACCGAGACTCAGCACGAGTGTGGTCAGAAGGGCGAAGCGGGCCGTCGCCCGGGTAGCGCTGAAAGGAAACAGGTCCGCCAGCCAATAGTAAGGGAGACGCAGTCCGCGGATGGACGAGATGGGGTCGCCTACCGCCCAGCCGTTCAGCCCGCCGATCGCGAGGAACGGTCCCAGGGCCAGGATCAATCCGGCGCCCGCCAGAATCCACAGCGCGCGCCTCAGCCAGGCAGGAACTCTCCCGACCGCCAGTCCCCAGAGGGCGAGTCCAAGGGAGATCGTCCCCAGATAATTGCCTCTCAGACTGGTATTCCCGAGCCAGTGAGATTCGAGCTTCCAGATCGGAGCCGCCAGGAGCCAATGGAACCAGGAGGGCAGAAAGAAAGAGAGCAGATCCGCGGATCCGTCCACGAAATAACGCAGTCCGCCGGCATCGACTCCCTCCCGGCCCAGCAGGACGATCGGCGAGAAGGGGATCAGGACGAGGCTGGCCAGACCGATCGCGAGGAGGAAGCGCGCTACGCGGGCCCAGCCACGCCGGGCCCAGGCGAATGCCGCCGTCAGGACAAGGCCGGCCAGGAACAGAAATACGGTGAAATACCAGGAACACAACGAGGCCGCGACGAACGCCGTCCCGACCAGCACGAGGTATGGGACGCGGCCGGAGGCAAAGTAGCGGATCTGCCCGTACAGGAACCATGGGAGCCACTCGATATGGACGACTGGATAGATCGGGTAGTTGGCGTAGTGGATGGCGCAGAAGCCATAGTAAAGACCTGCGGCCAGCGCCCCGAGTCTGGATCCGGTGAGCGTGAACGCAAGAGCCCAGGCTCCCAGGGCAGCCAGGATGAAGGAAAGCAACAGCGAAAGATTCAAGCCCAGCAGCGGGTTCACCCCCAGCCCCAGAACGGAGGACAGGAGGCTGGGCAGAAAACCCTCGTGAATGGTGTACCCGGTGGGAGCGAGGATGCGCCCCGACTCGAGGGGCGAAGCCCCCAGAGACAGCTGTTCCTGGATGATCCGGGAATTGGCGAGCGCCGCATAGTTGAGCCCCAGCTGGAGAGTCGAGTCCTCGAGGTGGAGAACCAGCGGGAAGGTGTACAGGATGGTAACGAGACAGAAAAGCCCCAAAGCCAGTCCCCAGTCCCGAGGCGCGGCGGAGTAGGTCCACGTCCGAAGGGGCCCAGAGCCGCCCTGACCAGGCTCGCCTTCGGAGCGCGTCCCTCCCGGATGCGGGGTACCTGCCTGATCGGAGCTCACCATCATCTCCCTTATCAATCGACCTGCAGTTCGACGGCAGGCGAACGACCCTGCCGGGACGGATCATAGAGGAACAGGCTCCGTCTCCCCGGCTTCTCGAGCGCCCGGCGCGGCACCAGCGCCGTCACGTGATCGCCGCCGAAAATGGTACTCAGCAGTCCACCTTCGAGCGCGACCTGCGTGGTTGCTGTCAGGTCCGACGCAATGAACCACATCGGCAGATCCCTGTCCGCCCCGGCCTTGACACGGTCGGGGCCGAACCGTTCGATTCGTAGTCTGGGCAACGGCCGAGCCTGCCGAATGAGAGCGAACCGATCCTCGATGAACCGGCGGGCCGAATCCAGACGATAGAGCAGAATGGCCGGTTGCCCATTCCGCTCGGGGAAGACCTTCTCCAGCACGACGGTTCCGTTCTGCCGCTTCAGGAAATCGAGCAGCGCCTCTCGGACCTCCACATCCACCCGGGCGAAGAACGGGAAGTAGAGTGCATCGCCCCGTTCGGGAACGGCCCGACAGGAGGAGAAGTACTGTTCGAAAAAGGCTTCCTTGTCCGCTTGCGTCGGCCGCGCCAGGAGCTCATAGATCGCCCGCCGCATCCGGAACTCCCCGTGGTGCAGAAAATAGGGCTGGAGATGAAGCCCCCAGACCGTGAAGAGTACGTCGCCGGAGTCGATCGAGTGCGTATCGAGGTAGCGGACGAAGTCGAAGATGGCCGGACTGAAGCGCACCGTTCCGCCCGTGCGGTTCGTGGCCACGACGACGCTGTTGCTGACCATGAAGCTGAACGTCACCAGCACGGCCGGCACACCGATCAGCACGATTCGCCGGAGACGACCAAAGCCGCCGAGAATCCGGCCCGCCCCCAGCACCGCCGACAGCACGCTCAGCTGCAGGAAAGGTATGAGAAAGACATAGTGGCCGACCCGGGTGCTGTTCGGGCTGATCAGAATCAGCCCCAGAATGATCACGGTCGTGAGACCCGGCAGAAAGTAGAGGCGGTTTTCGCCGAACCGGCCCTGCCTCTGCAGGTGGAAGGCAAAAAGGAGCGTTACGAGGAGAGTGGCGGCATAGAGACCCAGGTAGAATCCGGGGGTGTCGAAGTAGAGGGGCAACTGGTGGAGTTTGCGCGCCAGCTCTTCGGCAAACGGCTGCGCCGGTCGGTAGTCGATCGGGGCCGCATTGTACACCTGCGGCCGGAACAACCGGTTGAACAGAACCATCAAGGTCGGAAACCCCTGGGCGACGTTGTAGACAACAAAGTTGACGAGCCCGAGCATCAGAGCCAGTGCGACGACCAGACTGCGGGACAGCGGGAAGAAGCAACTCAGGGTTTCTCGGGGAAAGAGGAGGATTCCGGCCAACAGGAGTCCCGCTATGACCCACGAGAAGTAGAACATCTGATTGGCACACAGGAAGAGCAGCAGGAAACCGAAGAAGAGGTCCCGCTTTCTTTGGCCGTGGCGGAAGAACCGCTCGAAAAAGAGCCCGGCCACGCTCAGATAGAGGATGTGCAAGGTGTCGGCGAAGCTGATCCGGACCTGCGGGTAGAACAGGGGAGACGTCGCCACCAACAACGTCCCAAATACCGCCAGGTAGTTGCTGAACTTCGTCATGACCAAATAGAAGACGCTGAGGGACAGCACGAAGTAGAACCAGTGGAGGAACCGAATCCCGAAGAGGTAGTCGTTGAAGAAGGCCAAAGGCAAAAAGCGCAGCAGGTAAGCGGAGGAGATGTACTGTTTGAACATGACCGGAATGTACCGGCCGAAGAGATCGAAACCGAACAGGGCGCGCTGCAAAGGCTCGGCGTGGCTGTTCACCAGCGGAATGACGTTGATCACCCGGGAGACCTCATCCATCTCCATGCCCTGATCGAGCGCTCCACGGAACAGTATCAGGCTGATCGCCAGGAGCGCTAACAGGAACAAAGAGTTCCCCACCCATTGCCGTCGTTTCGATGACATTGTGAGTACGATTCTCCGATCCCTGAAAGTCGAGATCCGACCCAGGTGAAATCGAAACCAACTTGATTTGTAGAGCATTTCGAGCCGTCAATGCAAGTGAGCAAGGGAGCGGCGAAGCATCGTCGTTCGGAGGGCACGTTGCTGGACTAATCTTTGACCATTGAGAACATAATATTGACAGTGCATGGACATGTTGCTTAAGCTTGCCCTGTGCAAGAGGCCACGCAGAGGGGACGGAAAAGCAGTGGATCAACCCGCCATTCGATCGGCGTCGTGTCCCGTCGGACCGGCCTCAAACCCGATGTGATCCGGGCCTGGGAGCGCCGTTACGGCGCCATCGAGCCTTCCCGAACCGCCACGAACCGTCGCAGCTACTCGGATGGGGACGTCGATCGCCTCCTGCTGTTGCGTCAGGCCACCATCGCCGGACGTCAGATTGGACAGGTGAGCGGTCTGTCGACGGATGAATTGCGACTGCTCGTGGCCGCCGACCAGGCGGCCCTGGCCCGCGCTCCGCGTGGATTTCACCGGGCGGCGGCGGACGAGACCAGCGGCGATTCTCATCTCTCGGCCTGCCTTTCGTCCGTGGAGAACCTCGACACCCACGGCCTCCAGTTCCAGCTCGACCGGGCGGCCGTCGATCTGAGCCACCAGAAGCTCATCGAGGAGGTGCTGGTGCCTCTGCTCGACCGCATCGGCTTCCTCTGGGAGGAGGGAGAGCTCCGCATCGCCCACGAGCATATGGCGTCGGGAGTGATCGGCTCCTTTCTGGGGTCGGTGAGGCTTTCCTTCGTGGCTGCCGACAACGCACCGGTCATCATCGTTGGCACTCCGATTCGGCAGCACCACGAGTTGGGCGCCCACATCGCGGCCGCAACGGCCGCCTCCGAGGGATGGCGGGTGACTTTCCTGGGCACCAACCTGCCGGCCGAGGAACTGGCCGCCGCGGCCCGTCAGACGGCGGCCCGGGCGATCGCCCTCAGCCTTGTTTATCCCGGAGACGATCCTCATCTCGAGCGGGAACTGGTCCGGCTGCGCCGCCTGCTCGGCGATGAGGTTCATATCATCGTCGGAGGCCGCTCGATCGCAGGGTATGCAGCCGTCCTTCGCAGCGTTTCGGCCCGGACCATATCCGAGATCCGGGAGTTCCGGACCGTTCTGCGGGATCTGCGCCGCTGACCCAGAGAGGAGTTCCCGTGTCTCATCCGGCTTCCCGATGGCGGATTCTGATCGCGGGCTGCGGATTCGTCGGACAGGCGCTCGGTCGGCGCTTGGCCCCGCGAGGGCATCGAATCTGGGGAATCAGGCGCACTCCCGGGCCGCCCGTGGCCGGGATCGAAGCGATTACCGCCGATCTGGCCCGTCCGCTGGATCCCGACCTGCTTCCCAGCTCACCCGACTTCATCGTCTACCTGGTCTCGAGCAAGTCCCGCAGCGACGAAGCCTACCGGACTGCACATGTCGACGGCCTCTCGAATCTGATCACCGGACTCACCCTCGCCGGCACCCAACCAACCCGCCTGCTGGTGGCATCGAGTACGGGTGTCTATCCGCACAGCGCAGGAGAGTGGGTCGACGAAGAGACTCCGGTCAAGCCCACCGACACCAGCAGCCGGCGGCTCTGCGAAGGTGAAGCACTCGCCCTGAGCGCTCCCTTCCCCGCCACGGTGGTCCGCTTCGCGGGGATCTACGGTGCGGGAAGAATCCGTCTGCTGCGGAAGATTGCCCGTGGCGAGCCGACCTGCACCGAAGGCCCACCCGAGTACAGCAACCGCATTCACGTCGAGGATTGCGCGGCCGTCCTGGAGCACTTGATGCGGCTCGACTCTCCTCACAACCTGTACGTCGCCTCGGACGACGAGCCGGTCGACCGCTGCGAACTGGCCGGATGGCTGGCGGACGCCCTGGGAGTCCCGCCGGCCGATCCGCTCCCGCGGACCGCGGGGCCCGCTCGCGGCAACAAGCGCTGCTCGAATCGACGCCTGAAGCAGTCCGGCTACCGCTTCCTTTTTCCCACGTTTCGAGAAGGCTACCGCCAGATCATCGAAGCGGGGTTTGAGATTTGACTTGGATTTTCGATTTTCGGGGCGTGTTGCCCAAAGGGCTGCGGCCTCCGATCGGCGTGCCCCCACTGGAGTGAGGTCTCGGCAGCCTGATCTCACGCGAAGCCGCTTTGGACTGCGGTAGCCTGCCGCCGCTATCTTTGGGGAGGACTTCGTTTTGCGGGTCCGCCCCTAAGTCCGGGAGGGTGCAGGTTGCGCGAGCCGGCCCGCGATTCCGTGGCGAAACGAGAGCGGAAGCGCGCTTCCCCAGTCCCAGGACGCCGTATGCAGAAGAAACGTGAACATAATATGGACATATGTGAATCTTTGTCCACATACCCTTCGTACAGTTGCTTATCACGGAAGCAATCCTGCGGACCGTCGACGCGAAGCGACAGGTCCGCGGCGGATCTCAAACCGCAACTCGAAAACCTCGAACCAGAGAAAGGATTTGGCCATGTCCAAGACACTGAAGCCGGGCGACAAGGCACCCCAGTTCGAAACCGTCGACGATCAGGGACGGAAGGTCAAGCTCAGCGATTTCAAGGGGAAGAAGGTGGTCCTCTACTTCTACCCGAAGGACAACACGAGCGGCTGCACGACCCAGGCCTGTCTGTTCCGGGATCACCAGCCCGAGATCGAGGCGAAGAATGCGGTGGTTCTCGGCGTGAGTCCGGACAGCGCCGCCTCCCATCAGAAGTTCCGCAGCAAGTACGAGCTTCCCTTCAACCTTCTGGTCGACGAGGACCACAGTATTGCGGAGGCCTACGGCACGTGGGGCGAAAAGTCGATGTACGGCAAGAAGTACATGGGCATTGTTCGGAGCCATTTCGTAATCGACGAAAAGGGACTGATCCTGGACGCGCACTACAAGGTGAGCCCCAAGGACAGCGCGCCCGAAGCGATTGCGAAGCTGTAAGGCGGTTCAAAAATGGCCACGACGATCCACCTGCCCTCCATCCCGACTTCGATCCTGAAATCCGTCGTCCGCTGGTTCGACAGCTGGGCGGGAGCTGGCACCGAGACCGACGATCCGGAAAAGACCGACTGGGTGAGGGTCCTGCCCTTCCTCTTCATGCACGTCGGCTGTCTGGCCGTGTTCTGGGTTGGCTGGAGCTCGACCGCAGTCGCCGTGGCGATACTCCTGTACGGGCTCCGCATGTTCGCGGTCACCGGCTTCTACCATCGCTACTTTTCGCACCGGACTTTCCGAACGAGCCGCTGGGGCCAGTTGCTCTTCGCCCTTCTCGGCAATTCGGCGGTCCAGCGCGGCCCCCTCTGGTGGGCCGCCCATCACCGGCACCACCATCGTCACTCGGATGAGGAACACGACGTCCATTCGCCGCACCACCATGGCCTCTACTGGAGCCACTTCGGCTGGATCACGAGCCGCTCCAACTTCGCCACCCGACTCGAACTGGTCAAGGACCTGGCGCGTTATCCCGAATTGCGTTTCCTGGACCGATTCGACACGCTCGTTCCGCTGGCGCTGGCCGTCTCCCTCTACGGTCTGGGCGAGCTGGCCGCCCTCTATTTCCCGGCACTGGGGACGAACGGGTGGCAGCTGCTGGTGTGGGGGTTCTTCATCTCAACGGTGGTTCTGTTTCACGGCACCTGCACCATCAATTCTCTGGCGCACATGTTCGGAAAGCGCCGCTATGCGACCCGTGACGAGAGCCGGAACAGCCTGTTGCTGGCCCTCATCACGATGGGCGAAGGCTGGCACAACAACCACCACCACTACCCCACGGCCACCCGCCAGGGTTTCTTCTGGTGGGAGATCGACATTACCTACTACTTTTTGTGGGCTTTGTCCTGGACGGGTCTGATCTGGGACCTTCGGGCCGTTCCGGAGCGCGTCAGGACTCGGGTGTCTCAATGAGGATCGCCATCGTGGGGAGCGGCATCTCCGGCCTGGTGACGGCCCACCTCCTGGCGGGAGCGTGTGACCTCGTGGTGTACGAGGCGGCCGACTACATCGGCGGGCATACCCGCACGGTCGACGTGGAGCTCGAAGGAGGGTCGGTGGCCGTCGACACCGGCTTCATCGTCTTCAATCCCGAGAACTACCCGAACTTCACCCGGCTGCTCTCCCGGCTCGGCATCGAGACGCAGCCGTCGAACATGAGCTTCAGCGTGCGGGACGAGCAGACCGGTCTCGAGTACAACGGGACCTCGCTCAATGCCCTCTTCGCGCAGCGCCGCAACCTGGTCCGGCCCCGCTTCCTGCGCATGATCCGGGACATCGTCCGTTTCTATCGCGACGCCCGCTCCCTGCTCCTGGAGCCGGACTACGATCTGACCCTTGGCGAGTATCTGGCCAGGAAGCGCTACAGCCGGGAGTTCGTCGACTGGCACATCTACCCGCTCGGAGCCGCCATCTGGTCCATGGGCCGACAGGGCATCGAGCAGTTTCCCGCAGCCTTCTTCGCCGAGTTCTTCGCCAACCACGGCTTCCTGAACCTGGGGACGCGCCCGCAGTGGCGCGTCCTGCGCGGCGGCTCCCGGAGTTACATCGAGCCGCTGACCCGGGGGTTCCTCACATCGATCCGGCTGAACTGTCCGGTGGTTGGAATCCGGCGATCTCCCGGTCACGTCGAGATCCGGGCAGGCGATGGATCGGTCGAGCGCTTCGACCAGGTCGTCCTGGCTACCCACAGCGACCAGGCGTTGCAGCTGCTGAGTGATCCCAGCCCGCAGGAGCGGGAGATTCTGAGGAGCATCCCCTACCTGGAGAGCGAGGTCGTCCTGCACACCGACGAGCGCCTCCTCCCGCGCCGGTCGCTGGCCAGGGCCAGCTGGAATTACCACCTGCCCATGCGGCCCGACAACAAGCCGAGTGTGACCTACTGGATGAACTCCCTTCAAAACCTCCGGTCCCGCGAGCAGTTCTGCATCACGTTGAACCGGACCGAGGCCATCGATCCCAGCCGAATCCTGAAGAGGCTCCGCTATGCCCACCCCGTCTACACTCCCGAGACGCTCCGGGCACATCAGCGGCGTGCCGAGATCAACGGGCGGAACCGCACCTGGTTCTGCGGGGCCTACTGGGGATACGGCTTTCATGAGGACGGTGTGCGCAGCGCCCTCGATGTCGGCGCGGCCTTCGGAAGGGAGCTGTCCTGATGTACAGCTGCCTCTACACCGGCCGGATCCGCCATCGCCGCCACTTTCCCCGGCCGCACCACTTCCGCTACCGCACCTTCCTGATGTATCTCGATCTGGACGAACTCGACGATGTGCTGGGAGGCCGGCTGCTCTGGTCCCACCGACGGCCGGCGCCGGCCCGTTTCAAGCGCCGCCACTACCTCGGCGATCCGGCCGTCCCTCTCAAGGAGGCCGTTCAGCAGCTGGTTGAAGAGGCGACGGCACACCGTCCGGCCGGGCCTATCCGGCTGCTGACCCACCTGCAGTACTTCGGCTACTGCTTCAATCCGGTCAGCTTCTATTACTGCTTCGACGAGTCGGGTACCACCGTCGAGACCATCGTGGCCGAAATCAACAACACGCCCTGGAACGAACGGTTCCGTTACGTCCTGTCCGATCGGTCCCATACCGGGCAATCGGGGCACCGGCATTTCCAGTTTCGGAAACAGTTCCACGTGTCTCCCTTCATGGGCATGGACCTTGAATATGCCTGGCATTTCACTGCCCCCGGACGGACCTTGGCCGTCCACATGGAGAATCTGGACCACGGCCGGAGGATCTTCGACGCCACCATGACCCTCAAGCGGCGCGAGATCAGCACCTGGAACCTGAACGCTGCCCTGGGGCGTCATCCCTTCATCACGTTTCACACAGTCGCAGCGATCTACTGGCAGGCATTGCGCCTCTGGCTCAAGAGGACACCCTTCTTCGACCATCCCTCCAAACTCGCGGGGAAACCATGACCATGGAACAACTCGAGAATGCTTCACACTCAACTTCGCAGGCCGGAAGAAACCCCTTCGGCCTCGTCGACACACTTCTGCGGGGTCAGGTCTTCGGGCTCCTGAAAAAGCTGGGGCAGGGATCTCTCACGATCGCCGAGGGAGAGAAGGTCTCCCGTTTCGGCGAGCGATCCGCGGAGCCAGGCCTTCGGTCAGTGGTCGAGATCCACGACCCCGCGTTCTACCGGGCGATTGCCCTGCGCGGCAGCGTAGGAGCCGGTGAAGCCTACATGGATCACCTCTGGACCTGCGACGACCTCACTGCCGCCATCCGCATCTTCGCCCGCAACCGGGACTTGCTGGGATCGCTCGACCGGGGATGGTCCCGGCTGACCTCCCCCCTGCTGCGCTTCCGTCACCTGGCACGTCGGAACACCCGCCGGGGCGGGCGGAGGAACATCGCCGAGCACTACGACCTGGGCAACGACCTGTTCGAGCTTTTCCTGGACGACACGATGATGTACTCGTGTGCCTTCTTTGAGAAGGAGACAATGTCCCTGCGCGAGGCTTCCGTCGCCAAGCTCGATCGGATCTGCCGCAAGCTGGAGCTCGACAGCAGTGACCATGTTCTGGAGATCGGCACCGGCTGGGGCGGCTTCGCCCTCCACGCGGCCCGGGACTACGGCTGCCGCGTCACCACCACGACCATCTCCCGGGCCCAGTTCGATTTCGCCCGAGAGCGGGTCGCCCGGGCCGGTCTCAGCGATCGCATCACCATCTTGCTGCGGGACTACCGGGATCTCGAGGGGCAGTTCGACAAGCTGGTGTCCATCGAGATGATCGAGGCCGTCGGCTACGAGTACCTCGAGACCTACCTTCGCAGTTGTGATGAGCGCCTGAGGCCGGGGGGGCGAGCGCTGATCCAGGCGATCACGATCGCCGAAGAGTTCCTGGAGGAGGCCATGCGCTCCGTCGACTTCATCAAGCGCTACATCTTCCCCGGAAGCGCTCTGCCGGCCGTGAGCCAGCTCAGGCGCATCGTCGGGGAAGCCACCCGGCTGGAATGGATCGACACCGAAGAGATCACGCCGCACTATGCCCGCACGCTCCGGCTCTGGAGGGAGCGGTTCATGGCGAACCTCGATCGCGTCCGGGCGATCGGCTACCCGGAACGCTTCATCCGGATGTGGGACTTCTATCTGGCCTACTGCGAGGCCGGGTTCCTGGAACGCCACATCGGAGACGTTCAAATTCTCCTCCGAAAAGGGTCCAGCGAAGCATGACGAAATCCCAATCGATGCCAACCAATCCGCCGGCCGATCCGATCCGCAGGAAGAAGGCCTGGAACCTCGCCGGACTTCAGCTCGGCTGGATCGCCTGTGTCCTGGGCGCAATCGAGCTTGCAGAACCTCGCCGGATCGTCCTGCTTCTGCCGGCCCTGGCGTGGGGCATCGCCTTTCCTGCTCTGCTTCGTACTGCCCATCGGGAGGCGCAGCCATGCTGAGTCCGCTGGGACAGCTCGTTGCGGGAACGATCGGGGTGTTGGCGCTGATGCTCGTGGTGTGGCTCGTCCAACTCCGGACGAGGGACGCCGGGCTGGTCGACGTCGCCTGGAGTGCGAGTGTGGGAATGATGGCGATCTTCGCAGCCTGGACATCGGACGGCGATGCCGCCCGACGTGCGCTGCTGGGCCTGCTGGCCGGCCTCTGGTCGTTGCGCCTCGCCGTCTATCTGCTCCGGAATCGGGTGATCGGTCACGCTGAGGATGCCCGCTATCGTGAATTGCGCGAGCGCTGGGGGCGCGCCGCCGGAAAGAACATGCTCGTCTTCTTTCTCTTCCAGGGCGTGTTGGTCATGGTTCTCGGGCTCCCCTTCCTGGTCGTCGCCCACAGCCCCTCACCGGGGCCGACCACCTTCGACCTGACGGGACTGGCACTGGGCCTCGCCGCGGTCTTCGGAGAGTCACTGGCCGACCGGCAGCTCGCCCGCTTTCGCAGCGAACCCGCGAACCGGGGGCGTACGTGCCGGGTCGGTCTCTGGAAGTACTCGCGCCATCCGAACTACTTCTTCGAGTGGCTGCATTGGTGGGCCTACGTGCTGCTGGGGCTGTCTTCGCCCTGGTGGGCGGTCACCCTGGTCGGGCCGGTCCTGATGTTGTTCCTGCTCTTCAAGGTCACGGGAATCCCCGCCACCGAGCAGAGGGCCCTGATCAGCCGGGGCGAGGACTACCGACACTACCAGGAAACCACGAGCCCTTTCATTCCCTGGTTTCCAAGGAGGATTTCGCGATGAAAGTACTCGAATCCGCCCTGTCCCTGGTGGAGCGGGGCTACGTCCCGGAGTGGATCTCGAGACAGGGGATCCGCCGGCTGCTCAGAACCCGCTTGCGCCACGAAGCGAGCGGATCCTCGGCCGAGGATCGTCGCCGCCTGCAGCAGTTCGTCGAGGAACTGCGTCACAGCGACGTGGCCCTGGATACCGATAAAGCCAACCAGCAGCACTACGAGTTGCCGCCGGAATTCTTCGTCGAGGTTCTCGGCCGCCACCTGAAGTACAGCTGCTGCTACTGGGACGGTGGCACTGACGACCTCGACCAGGCCGAGGCCCGCATGCTCGAACTGACTTCCGAACGGGCGCAGCTGGCCGATGGGCAGGACATCCTGGAGCTGGGCTGCGGATGGGGGTCGTTGAGCCTCTGGATGGCCGAGCGCTTCCCCTCATCCCGCATCCTGGCCATGTCCAATTCGGCCCCGCAACGCGAATTCATCCTGCAGAGAGCCGCCCGAAGCGGGCTCACCAACCTCCAGGTCATCACGTGCGATGTCAATGAGTTCCAGACCGATCTCCGGTTCGACCGCGTCGTGTCGGTGGAGATGTTCGAGCACGTTCGAAACTACGCCGTGCTGATGAATCGCATCTCCCGCTGGCTGCGACCCGACGGGAAGCTGTTCGTCCACATCTTCTGCCACCGCCGCTTCGCCTATCCCTTCGAGACCGAGGGGGCGGACAACTGGATGGGGCGCTACTTCTTCACGGGCGGCATCATGCCCTCCGACGATCTGCTCCTGCACTTCCAGGACGATCTGCAGCTGGACACGCGCTGGACCGTCGAAGGCACCCACTACGCCCGCACGGCCCGGGCCTGGCTCGATCGGATGACCCAGAACCGGCCGTCGATCGACCCGGTCCTGTCGAGCGTCTACGGGCAGGAAAACGTCACCGTCTGGAGAAACCGCTGGCGCCTGTTCTTCATGGCCTGCGAGGAGCTGTTCGGATACGAAAACGGCCGGGAATGGTGGGTCGGGCACTATCGATTCCGCAGGCGGGACTGATCTCCGATTTTCGGTTTTCGATGTGGCGGCGCAGCGGCTTTGGACTGCGGGAGCCGGCTGCCGCTTGTGTGCGGCCAGGCCCCGAAATGGTCCGCTACCGGGAACCAGACGAGAAGCCCGGAGCCACGCTTCGTCAGCACACGCCGACTCGGGCAAGCCGGGATCGATGGTCCGACGGCGAACCGAAGGCGGAAGCGCGCTTCCGCATTTCCAAAGACGCCTCGCGTCCCGTCCCGAGCCTCGGAAACCAGGAACCCGGAACTCGGAACTACGACTTCTTCTTGACCAGGTCGCCGCGTTTGACGTGGATCTTGTCGAAGGAGTCCGCTGAGATCACGTAGTACCAGCCGGCGAACCGGTCGTTCAGATCCTGGGCCTTCTTCTTCCCGTCGTCGAACTGCTTCTTCCAGGCGTCATACTTCTCCTGAACGGACTGGTTCTCGCGGTCCTGGGCCGTCCACTGGTCCTTCGCCTTCTTCTCGAAGCCCCGATCCTTCGCCTGCGGGGGTTCCTTGCCGAGCAAGGCCGGGTCGAACGAGGTGGTAATGAACAGGTAGCGATTCTCGGACTTGCCCTTGTCGGCCGACGGATTCGCGTCACCGTCCGAACCCCCCTCGTCCCCCGAGCCCGCCACAACCTCGCCAAAGCGGAGCAGATAGCGCACGCCCTCCTGCGAGGCGACTTCGAGTTCACCCTCGTTCGAGACCAGATTGCCGTCTCTCGTGAAGTAGTAGCCGGCTCGCTGGAGTGCCAGGGCATTTTCCCGCGACAGGGGGATCTTCCCGCCCGAGCTCTTCAGGTCCTCGGTCAGGCCCGGAGGCTTGGTCCGAACGTCGACGATGGACAGGCCATCGATGGCTTGCGTGAGCTGACCCATCTTTGCCGTGTCGACTTCCTGGTCGGCACGCATCCGATTGGCCGACCACTTCCCGTCCTTGTGAGTCAGCACCAACACGTCGTGCTGATCGATGGAGCCCATCCGTTCGTTGATGGAGTAGTCCCGGAGGGTGACTTGCTGGATCTTCGACGGATCGACGAGGAGCAGATCCTTTTCGATCCAGTCCGTGAACTTGGTGGAGATATCCAGGTCGGTGCGCGTCACATAGATCCGGTTCTGTCCGGGGATGCGGACGAAGCGATACTCCGGATTGTCGTCGAGCTTCTTGCCGAAGATCAGGTCGGCCAGGACCTCGCCGTCCTTGTCCTTGATCGTCACACGCTTCCCCCGCCCCTTGAGCGTCGAAGCCGTTTCGTCCAGCGGGTCGATGACTCCGCAGGCTTCCTGATCCGCCTGGTTGCTCGATCGAAAGTCGTCCTTCTTCAGACCGATCAACCCGGCCGCGGTTTTGGCCAGGCGGTCCTTGCCGTCGGCGGGATAGTCGAAATGGGACGGAATCGTCCAGCGGCCGTTTTGAAAGGTCACCTTGAAGGGCCGCGCCGCACCGGTGGCCTCGGTGAAATCCACGACTTCCAGCGTGGTCGCCGCATTGGGATCGGTGAAGCCGGGGAAGAAGGTCTGGCCCCGGTCGCTGAAATCATCCGGAGTGGAACGCCGCGGAGCCGTGGCGAGGGTCAGCGCCATCAGCACGAGGCCCGCAAATCCGATGATCAGGGTTTTCCTGGTTTCGCTCATCATCATGACCTCAGTCGTCGTGCGGCCGCTGCGCCTTCCCGCTCGCGCCGCTGTCTTTTCAGGAAGATCCACACACCCAACAGAAAGACCGGGATGGGCGGCAGAAGGACGGCAAAAGTCCGGATGCCGTTTTGGATCCGCCGGGTCTGCTCCTCGGTTTTCTCGCGGCTGGCATGGATCTTGGCTTCCTTGGTGGACTCGATGTTGGCCTTGAGCACCTCGAACTTCCGGCTCTCGGACTCCTGCAGGTTGCGGGCCATGATCTGCTTGGTGCGATCGTCGAGATCGGTGCGCTGCCGCATCTCCGCGACCTTGCGATCGAGGGCGGACTGGGCGTCCTTGAGCGCTGCGTCCGCCTCGTTCTCGGCCTGCTTCTCCTCCGCGATGCGCTCTGTGGTGAAGGCCCGCGTCTGCTCCTCGACCCGCTCCAGCGTCCGGTGGCGGACCCGCTTGCTGCGAAGCGCGATGAAGGATTCGTCCCCCGCCAGCACGTCCATGCAGTTGAGGAAGAAGGAGACATTGTCGAAGTTCAGATTCTGGGGCCCCTGTGCGCGCAGATCGAAGAACTGCTGTGAGATGAAGTCCACGTCCGCCACCGCGATCACGTGGATCGGGCGGGCGGCCGGAATCCGGGCCTGTTCGGCGTCGGAATCGGCCGGGTCCGACTTCTCCTCGTCCGCCGACTCACCGGAACTGGCGACGGCACCCCGCACTTCGGCGGCCACGGTGAAGACGGAATCGTCCGGCTCGTGCCGGAGGTTTCGGTTGAGCTGCACGCCGAAGAAATTCCGCTGCAGGAGCTGGGAATAGGCAAAGGTGCCGGAGATCTTCCCGGTCTGGACCAGAGGAGTGAAGGTCAACTTCGTGTCCACCGCCTTCTGGAAATCACCCGGGTAGAGGAACACGAGTTCCTGCATCGGCGCCGACTCGGGCGCCTGGGGATTGAAGGCCTCGGGATTCTCGTTCCCCGGGCCGACGAAAACCACCTCGGGGGGAAGCTGGGCCAGATCGGGATGGGGGTTGTAGGTATCCCAGACAACGCGACCCGAATTCCAGTTGATCCCGATCCCGGCCATCAGGGCTCCGATGTTTCCCTTGGGTTCCTGGGGCGCCTGATTGCGCGTGAAGGGATTCTGGTTGGCTCCCGGCTGCTCCGACGGAGCCAGACCCGGGTTGACCAGGGGCAGTGGATCGACCAGCAGCAGGGTCGGAGTGCCCCGCTGGATGGCCGCCGCCAGTTTGTCCATGGCGGGCTGCGGCAGCGATGAAGGCAGCACCACCAGCAGGCCGTCCAGATCGTCCGGGATCTCGGCATCCGGCTGCAGCCGGACGACGTCGTACTGCTTCTTCAACTCCTCGACGACGGCCCACTGCGGGGAATTGCGCATGGTCTGGAAGTCGATGCCGCCAAAGAGGTTGATGCCCGTCTGCAGGACGCCCACCTTCTTGCGGGCGGTTCCGGCGACGATGCGGATACTGCGTGTCAGCTCATACTCGGGCGACAAGCCGCGGTCCAGAAATGGGATCACCTGGTCCGACGCACCGGAGGTAACGGCAATGCCCATGAAGATCTGGTCGAGGCCGGCCCTTCCGCTTCCCAGATCGGCCACCTGGTGGGGCATGATCCCGAATTTCTCTCTCGCTTCCCGGGCCTCCGGGCTGAAGGGAACCGTATCCCGCAAGAGAACCTGCACGCGAGAGCCGGCGATGGAGTCGATCTCGTGCAGCGTACTGAGCAGATTCGCGCGCGCCTGGACGTACGACTGGGGCACCTCGGGGCTCACGTAGGCCTGCACGAAGACGGTCCGTCCCTCGGGCAATTCGGAGAGGATCTGGTGGGTCTCGCTGCTCAGCGAATGGAGCCGCTCCGCCGTCACATCCAGCCGTCCGCCGGTTCGGGCGAGGAGGACGTTGACGCTGAGCACCACCAGCAGGACTCCCAGAACGCGAACGGCCTGGTGCAGCGACGTCGACCGTCCTTCCCACTCCTTCGGCCAGTGCCGCCGATCGACGATCAGCGTATTGACATAGAGCATCGTCGCGGACAGGCCGAGGAAGTAGAAAGCACCGGAGAGGCTGATGACACCGCCCGCGAAATCCTGGAAATGGGCGACCAGTCCATGAGCGTCCAGGGCGTGCCCGAACGTCGGGCTGACCACGCCGACCAGCGACCCGGCAAAGGTCGCCAGGGCACAGAACACGGCGCCCAGGATGAAGGCGATCGCCGCATTGGCGGTCAGCTGGGAGGCTACCATCCCGACGCTGATCAGGGCGGCTCCGACCAGCCAGTAGCCCAGATAGTTGGACAGCATGACCCCCGGATCCGGACGCCCGAGCCAGTACAGCACCACGACGTGACTCAGCGAAAGAAGCAGCGCCGCGGAGTAGATCCCCAGCGTGGAGAGATACTTCCCCAACACGACTTCGAAGCTGCTGGCCGGCATGGTGAGCAGCAGTTCGTCGGTGGACTGCCGCTTCTCTTCGGCCCAGACCGACATGGTCAGCGCCGGGATGAAGACCAGCAACAGGAAGGGGAAAAGCTGATTGAGCTCGTCCAGATTGGCCAGATTGTTCAGGAAGAATCGATCTTGCCAGAAGGCGGCGGCGGCACTCAGGAAGATGAACAGCGTGATGAAGACATAGCCTGTGGGATTGCTGAAATAGCGTTTCAGGTCCCTCAGCACCAGTGCCTTGACGAAATTCCTATTGGTCCCCATCGCGCACCCCCGTCTGCTGGCTCTCCACGGATCCGGGCCCGGATGCCTGAGGCCGGGAACTGCTGCCCGGCGCTTGCGCCGGGGGGGCCGGAAGGCCGAAGTTGGTCAACTGGTAGAACGGCTCCTCGAGCGACCCGTCCCGGGCCAGTTCTCCGGGGGTGCCGTCGAAGACCAGACGGCCGGCGTGGATCAACAGCACCCGGTCTGACGTGGCTTCGACTTCGCGCAGAATGTGCGTCGAAATCAGGATCGTCTTGGTCTCGGCCAGATGACGAATGCTCTTGCGGAACTCGCGGATCTGATTCGGATCCAGACCCGCCGTCGGTTCGTCCATGATGAGAACATCCGGATCGTGCAGCAGGGCCTGGGCCAGGCCCACCCGTTGCCGGTATCCCTTGGAGAGTTTTCCGATCGGTTTCTCCAGGACCTCCTGCAGACCGCAGCGGTCGGAGACCCAGGCAGCCCGCTCGGCGAGCTCACGACTCTCGAGACCGCGGGCCGCTCCAAAGAAATCGAGGAGCTCCTGGGGCGTCATGTCCAGGTACAGGGGACCGTTCTCGGGTAGATAGCCCATCCGGCGGGCCGCCTCGAGACGGTCCCGCTGGATGTCCAGGCCTGCGATGTACGCCGTTCCCTCGCTCGGGGCCAGATACCCCGACAGAATCTTCATGGTGGTACTCTTCCCGGCCCCGTTCGGGCCCAGGAAAGCCACCACCTGCCCCGCAGGAATGCGGAAAGAAATGTCCTCGATCGCGACGAAGGAGCCGTAGTACTTCGACAGGCCCCGCGCCTCGATCATGGCGATATCGGACTCAACCATACCTTCTGTCTCCCAATTCAACGCTTCCGGGGCGGCCGAACCGTTTCCCACTTCCGCGCCGTCAGGCCCTCCGGCCGCGTATCAGGCCGATTCCGGGTTGACAGCACAAATACGATAACCCTCCTCGAGCGAGGTGAGCGGATCCCGCCGGGGAACGAATTCCTGGCCGATGAAACCCTGGTACCCCGTCTCCAGGATCGCCCGGACGATGGCGGGATAGTTCAGTTCCTGCGTTCCGTCGATCTCATTTCGACCGGGCACCCCGCCCGTATGGTAATGAGCGATATATTCGTGGTTTTCGCGAATGGTCCGGATGACGTCTCCCTCCATGATCTGCATGTGGTAGATGTCGTAGAGGAGTTTCACCCGTTCCGATCCGACGGCTTGGATCAGACGCACACCCCAGGCCGTGTGGTCCGCCATGTAGTCCTTGTGGTCCACCTTGCTGTTGAGGAGTTCGAGGCAGACGGTCACTCCCCGCTGCTCCGCGTAGCCGGCAACCCGCTTGAGTCCTGTGGCACAGTTGCGCAGTCCTACCTCGTCATCCATCCCCGCCCGGTTGCCCGAAAAGCAGATCACGTTCGGCAGTTGCTGGTCCGCGGCCACGTCAATGGCGCGGCGGAGCTCGGCCTCGCACCGTTCGTGGTTCTCGACCCGGTTCAGGCAGTCGTTGATGGGACCGGTCCCGTTGAGCAGGGCGCAGGTGAGCCCATGGGCCTTGACGGTCGCCACGTCCTTCGGTCCCAGCAGCTCGATGGAGCGGTATCCGATTCTGGCGGCCTCCGCGGCAAGTCTGTCGAGCGGGATCGACTGATAACACCAGCGACAGACCGATTGGTGGATCGCTCCCGGCACTGCCGCCCGGATCGGGACCTCCGACCAGCGGAGGGCGGCAAGCCCCGCTGCCGCTCCTGCGAGCGCCTCTCTACGGTTGATCGATTCAGCCATTGGTTAACCTCCTCCTGGCTCAGGGACCATACCCATCCCAAGATAGCGACCCTCCGGCCCGGGCACTGCAGACGCTCGGCCTGAGAATCGCACTGAACGCTGGCAATCAGGGTCTTCGTTGTTGCACGGGCATCGACGCACGGGTCGGCGGCGTCGAGGAGTATCCGTCCCGCTCGAATCCCGCTTGGCGGCTTCGGCTCCCGCAGGAGGCCGCTGGAGAACCGTGTTCGGTCGTGCCGAGTTGAAGGCCGGTGACTCCTCATCCGGATTCGGCGAATCCGCCTCGGTCACCGGGGCCCGGGAACCGGGACGGTTGGCCGGTGAGTTCCCGATCTGGACGGCCCGGCTGGACGGCAGAGTCCGATTCGCCGGAGGCGGAGTCCGACGCGTTACGGCCGGCGCACGTCCCATCCCCCCGGGCACACCCACGACGCCCGACGGGCGCGCGTCGCCCGCAGGAGAACCGGCACCACCGACGACCGCACCGTTGGCCGTCGTCGTGGAGTTTTGCAGGACGGAGGGGACTTCGGTTGCAGGAGTCCGGGAGGGGACCCGCGTCGAACTTTGCTGGATCAGCTGGTCGACGTTCAATGTCGCCGTCGGGGAGGATCCCAGGAAGGTCAGCGAGAGGACGTACAGGACGACCAACACTCCCGCCGCCGCCAGGGCCATGTTGATCTGATTCACATACTTCAAGGCTTTGCCCCTTCTTGATCCGGGTTCGATCCGAGCCGGCTCAGCGCCTCCCGTGCATAATCACTTCCGGCATTCAACGAGAGTGCGTGTGAATAGTACTCGGCGGCTTGACTGATCTGTCCGTTCACTTCGGCGCAATAACCGAGGCCAGAATAGCTCATGTCGTCCAGGGGGTTCAAATCCACCGCCCGGGCGAAATACCGACATGCTTCCTCGGTTCTGCCCCGTTTCGACAGCGCCACGGCCAGGTTGTAGGCGGCGAGATCCGCCGCAGGCTCTGCGGCCGCTGCTTCTCGCCAGAGGGCCACATCGTCCTGCCAGACACGGTGCCGGGACTGGGTCATGGTCAGGCCGGCCAGAACGAAGAGTGTGAGCAGAGCCGGTTCGAGTCCGCGGCGCAGGACCGACACACTCAGCCCCTTCCCCAAGCGGAGAACCGCGTGTCGCATCAACCACACGCCCGTCCAGGCGGGCCCTGCCAGTGCCAGATAGGCCCGGCTCTCGCTGAAGGGCTCGCTGTTGGGAACCAACACCGAGGGGAGCAGCAACAGGCAGGCCCACCCGATTCCGAGCCAGGCCGGCGCAAACCGTCGCCCGGCGATCAGGGTCGCGACCGCCAGGCCGGCCAGCGCCCCCGCTCCCACGAGCACATGGATGGGGCTGACGGACGAAGGTCCGTGGTAAACGGAGAAGCGGCTCGGCCCGATCATCCACCCCAGATACTGGAACAGAATGACGGGAGCCCTGAGCCAGAAGGCGACCCACCCCGTATAGGTCCAGGCGAATTCGACCGGAGACGCGAGCACGAAACCGTACACGAAGCCGGCGATGTCCAGGCCGGCCAGAGCCAGCCCCGGCTTCAGGATGCGGCGGTCGAGCAGGATCAAGGGGACCAAAAGCACCAGCGCTTCGGCCCGGCTCCAGACCGCAAGCTGCAGGGCCAGCAGCGCCCACCACGGATGCCGTTGGACCAGCAGGATCGCCGCCAGGCCGAAGGCGGACATGAGCAGCAGCGAGCGGGCCCAGACGTAATCGACGACCTGGGCTTGGGCCGGGTGGACGAGAAAGATGAGCGCAGTGCCGAGGGCCAGGCCGTCCGAACCGCTCCAGCGCCGAACGACCAGAAACAGCAGGATTCCCACCAGGGCGTGCAACAGCACATTGACCGCATGAAAGGCGGCGGGGTCGGCCCCGGAAAGACGATACTGCAGGAAGAAGGACCACAGCGTCAGGGGCCTTCCTCCGTACATCTGAGCGAAGGAACCGTAATCAAAGGATGCCCCTGTCACTCGGGGACTCTCGAGCAGCAGGGGAAAGTCATCATAGTGGAAGGTCCCCGGGAACGAGGCCCAGTACGCCGCCATCGTGACCAGCACCAGCAACAGGACAGCCGGGATGCGTTTCATGAGACCTTGTGATGTTGATGCCGCACGGGCGGAAAAGTTCACTCCCCTTCCCCTTCCGGTACCGGCCATGACGTCGGCGGCAAAAACTGCCAGAATCCAGTATATGCTCGAAAGAAAACGTGGAAGACTGCTCTCGACCCGCGACGTCTATCGCGGAAAGATCGTCGATCTCGTGGTGGATGAAATCGAGATTTCCGGGATTCGAACCATCCGCGAGGTCGTTCGCCACCCGGGCGGCGTCGTCGTGCTGGCCCTCACACCCGACGGAACGATCCCCTTCGTCCGTCAGCACCGCTACCCCGTCAATCGCGACCTGCTCGAACTGCCCGCAGGCAAGATCGACGACCGAGAGGATCCGTCCCGAACCGCGGCCCGGGAACTCGAAGAGGAAACCGGATTCCGCCCGGAGTCCCTGGCCCGGATTCACAGCTTCTATTCATCCCCGGGGTTTTGCGACGAGCTCCTCCACTTCTATTTCGCCCCCAGGGTCCGTCCGGTCGAAGCCCGCCCCGAGTTCGACGAGTACCTCGAGATCGAGTTCTACACGTTGGACGAATCGCTCGCCCTGATCGACCGTGGAGAGATCCAGGATGCCAAGACCATGTGCGCGCTCTACTGGCTGCGCAACCGTAATTCGACCGGCGATACACACTGAGCACCGGGAGGCTTGCGGGCTTCTGTGTCCTCCCGGCAGGATCGGCTGCACTCGCCCTCGCCACTCCGCCCGGAGCTGCGGACCGCGCCCGCCCCGGACCGACCTCGCCGCAGATTCCGCCGGGGTCCTCCCCAACCTTTTCGGGTTGACACGGGTCTCAACCTCGCGAGTGAAGCGAAAAGGCTCCTGATGACACTGGACGACAACGAGCTGGTCATGCAGGTACGGAACGGCAATGCGGCGGCATTCGAGGAACTGGTCCGCCGTTACGACCGGAGGGTCCTGTCGACGGCTCTCAGGTACACCGGGGATCGGGAGGCTGCGCAGGATGTGTATCAAGAGGTCTTCATGAGAGTGCATCGGGCGATTGACACCTTCAGATTCCAGAGCCGGTTTTCGACCTGGCTCTTCCGGATCGTGACGAACGTGTGTCTGACCCGTCAGGGCCGGCAACGAAACAACCGTCACGTGCCCATCGAGGGAGAATCGCTGCGGGAGCCCGGTCGCGACGATGGCAATGCGGGCAACGTGCCTCGGCAACTGATGAATCATGCGACGCCTGACCAGGCGGCGCTCAGCTCGGAGATCGGCCCACGCATTCGATCCGCCCTGGCCGGTCTCTCGTCCCAGCAGCGAATGGTCTTCGTCCTGCGCCACTTCGAGGGCTACAAGCTGCGGGAGATCGCCGAGTTGCTCGATTGTGCGGAAGGAACCGTCAAGAAACACCTCTTCACTGCAGTCCGCAAGCTGAGGGAAGAGCTCTACGAGATTTACTGCTGAGGCAGGCGACGATGAAACACCAGGAATATCAAGAGTTGATCGTGATGCGGCTCTACGGTGAGCTTTCTCCGGAAGAGGGCGCGCGTCTGGACGACCACCTCCTGTCCTGCACCTCGTGCCGGGACGAGGCGGAGGCCTACTCGAAACTGTTCAGTGCCATCGAGGAGCACGCTCCCATGGTTCCCATGGAAGACCTCGTGGGAGCGCGCGAGAGGCTGCTCGAGACACTGCCGCAGGGAGGAGCGCGCCGCAAAGGGGCGCACATCCGGCGGACGAGCGGGCGGTTGATTGCCTGGTTCCACCCTGGCACTGCCACGGCCCGGGCGGGCGCCGCAGCGGGCCTGCTCGGCTTCGGCCTGCTGCTCGGATATTTCTTCTTTTCCCCCGGGCCGGGCGCCTCGGGCCTGCCCGGGTTGCTCGATCCGTTCAGGAACCGGGACCTCAGTATCACGTCCGTTCGTTTCGAGCATTCCGATCCGCAATCCAACTCGGTCATTCTCTCCTTCAACGTCGCCCGCGAGGTCCGGCTCGAAGGCGACCTCGACGATCCTGAGATACAGCGTGTTCTCGCCTATGCCCTGATCAGCGAGGACAATCCGGGCGTTCGCCTGCGTGCGGTCAACGCACTCGGCGCGGAGAGCAGGCCCGATCAGGAAACGACGGCCGCCCTGATCGGCGCCATGAAGACGGACCCCAACCCCGCAGTCCGGCACCAGGCCCTGCTGGCCTTGAGCAGCTACCCGTCCACCGGCGAGATCAAGCAGGCCTTCGCGGAAGTGCTGCTGCAGGACAAGAACGCCCGTCTGCGCATTGAGGCCATCGACGCCCTGCAGTCGGCGGTGGACAAGGGGTCCCGGCTTGACCCGGACCTTGTCCAGGAGCTGGGTCGCAAGCTCGTCGACGACGAGAACAGCTACATCCGGAGAAAGGCAAGATCCTTTCTGACCGAGGCCGGCTACAGCGCCAACTAGATTCCGTAGCAAAACAGAGGAGCAAGCACCATGAAACCCACCAAGAAGACAATCATCGTTCTCATTGTCGCGTTGCTGGCGATGTCGTCACCGATTCTGGCCAGCCAGTTGGCCTCGGTGTCCAAGTCCTTCCAGGTCGGGACCGGAGGGAAGCTGGTGGTCGATGTCTCCAGCGGGGACCTCGACATCACGACGGGGGCCGGGAACGTCCAGATCGATGTGGTCGGCATGAGCCAGAGCGAGCTGCCGGATCTGGACATCCATCAGAGTGGTTCGACCGTCTACATCACCTACAAGAACCGCGGACGTCAGGGCAGGAACATCCGGTTCGAACTGAACATCCCGACCGACTTCAACCTCGACCTTGCCACGGCCGGCGGGGACATCAAGATCAACGGCCTTCTGAACGGGGCGATCACGGGTCACACGTCGGGCGGCGACATCAGCTTTCACGACGTGAATGGACAGGTGGATCTGAGGACGTCCGGTGGCGATATTCAGGGAGGAGCCGTGCAGGGGAGTGTCGATCTCACCACCTCGGGCGGCGATATCGAACTGGAAGCCGCCAACGGCGAAGTGGTGGTCAAGACTTCGGGCGGCGACATCAAAGTTGGCAACGTCGGACAGCGTCTCGAGGCCAAAACGGCCGGGGGAGACATCGAACTGGGTAACGTCGGAGGTGCGGCCGAAGTCAAGACGGCCGGCGGCGATATCGTCGTCGGCTCCGTAGACGGCAGCGCCGACCTGGCGACCGCGGGCGGCGATATCGATCTCAAAGGCGCCAGCGGTGCCGTGGATGCCAAGACGGCCGGCGGGGATCTCGAACTCAAGAGTGTCTCCGGACCCATCCAGGCCAGAACGGCGGGCGGCGAGATCGATGCCGAACTCACTGCGGTGAGTGGTTCGAGTTCCCTCAAGACGGCAGGAGGAGACATCCAGCTTCATCTGCCGGCCGGGGCCGGAGCGACCATCCACGCCCTCATCAAGATCTCCGGAAACTGGGAAAGAGAGAGCACCGAATACGGGATCTACTGCGACCTGCAGCCCGTCAGCCCCGTTCGGGACGCCCAGGCTGAGGAGATCCGGGCCGACATCGCGCTCGGCGGAGGCGGACCGGATATCTATCTGGAAACGGTCAATGGCAACATCCGGATCTCCGGATTGAACAAATAACCAATCCCTGAGCCAACGAGATCAGTCAAAGAAGGCCGGGCATCGATGCCCGGCCTTCTTCATATCGGGTGTCGCGTTCCAGGGGCGTGTTGCCCAAATCGCTCTGAGCGCGGTTCCCACCCTCCCTCGCGAGACCCGTCCTCCCGCGCTCCCGTTCTCCGGGCCGAGCGGCGAAGGCCCAACGCCGAAGTGCGAAGTGCGAAGTGCGAAGTGCGTGTTGTCCGAATGGCAAGGGCTGTGTCGGATCGGACGCTGGCAGGCAGGCGAATGCACGGCGGGTTGGTTCCACGCAAAGGCGCAAAAGGACGCCAAGCCGCCGCCCACAAAGAATTCCTTTGCGGCGTGGCGTACTTGGCGGCTTTGCGTGAGATCAGGCTGCCGAGACCGCACTTCCAGGGGGGGCAAGGCTCGACCGAAAAGAAACCAAGACCCACGGGGCAACACGCCCTCAGGTTTCACGGCTCCCGTTCTCCGGGCCGAACGGCGAAGGCCCAACGCCGAAGTGCGAAGTGCGAAGGGCGAAGGCGGGTTGTCCGAATGGCAGGGGCCGTGTCGGATCGGATGCTGGCAGGCAGGCGAATGCACGGCGGGTTGGTTCCACGCAACGGCGCCAAGAAGGACGCCAAGCCGCCAGCCACAAAGAATCTCCTTGCGGCGTTGCGTACTTGGCGGCTTCGCGTGAGATCAGGCTGCCGAGACCTCACTCCAGTGGGGGCAGGGCTCGACCGAAAAGAAACCAAGACCCACGGGGCAACACGCCCTCAGGTTTCACGGCTCCCGTTCCAGGTCCCGCGCTCCCGTTCTCCCGTTCTCCGGGCCCGGCGCGGGGCGCCTCACTTCGTTCGGGTTCTGAAATACGGAGCGGCATCCCGTCCTCCCGTCCTCCCGCTCTCCCGCGCTCCCGTTCTCCGGGCCGAACGGCGAAGGCCCAACGCCGAAGTGCGAAGTGCGAAGTGCTTGGTGCACGAATGGCAAGGGCTGTGTCGGATCGGACGCTGGCAGGCAGGCGAATGCACGGCGGGTTGGTTCCACGCAACGGCGCAAAGAAGGACGCCAAGCCGCCAGCCACAAAGAATCTCCTTGCGGCTTGGCGTACTTGGCGGCTTTGCGTGAGATCAGGCTGCCGAGACCTCACTCCAGTGGGCGCACACCGATCGGAGGCCGCCGCCCTTTGGGCAACACGCCCCCAGGTTTCAGGTCCCGCGTTCGACGTTCGAGAGGATCCGCACATCAGCAGGGATCGAAGAGGCCCCTCCCCCGGTGAACCTGGAACCGCGGAACCACGGAACCGCGAGACTCACTTAACCCCTTCGAGGTTGGCAAACCCACGCCAGGCCAACCACTTCACATTGGGCAGCTTCGCCTCAATGATGCGGCCTGGGTCGTCGCCGTCGGAGAGGATCAGGGTCAGCGGAACCTCCCTCATCTTCTGCGGTTTCAGTCTCAGTTCCGACCATGACAAGAGAATCTCCATGGTCGTTCGTCCGCCGGTCTCACGGGCGGAGACCATGGGCGGAGCCGTCGCTCTCTCCAGGCCTCGATAGCCCTCGAGCAGCCGGCACCAGTAGAACGGGCCCTGCTCCTCGGCCTGAGGAGAGACCCACAGGGTGTAATCGTACTTGGCATCCCGGAGGTGGAACTTGAAATAGTCGAAGAAGTACATCCGATCGCGCCGACGCTTCTCCGGATCGATCCAAACGGCATCCCGCCGGTCGACCTCCCGCACGTCCCACACGTCATCGCTCCAGGCTAAAGCCAGATACAGAGAATCCTCGTCCCACATGGCCTGCACCTTGAGGTCGACGTCCTGGTCGTGAAACGTTCCGCCCGACTGAAGCCCTTCCCTCCCCGGGGCAATCTCGAGCGTCGGGATTCCCTGCCATTCCTGCAGATTTCCGTCGACGAGCACGTCCCGGTCGCGTTTTGGGACCTTCCAGTCGGACTGAGGGAGAGCCGGAACCATCGTGAAGCCAAAAACGAGAAGAAGACAGGCAATGCGCATGACGGCCCCATGATAGTGAGTGCGCACAGGCGACTGCAAGGCGACCGGGCCACCCGTATCCGCCGAAAGGCCTTTCCCGTTGCCTCCCAATCCCGTTTCGATGTTAAGATATGGCCTTTGATTTCGTGCACCTGGGACGCCGACACGGGCTGTGCTGCGGGGTGGAGACATGGCGAAGAAACCGCGGATTCTGTTCATCTCTGAGAACGACTGTTGTCGGGCCCTGATGGCCGAAGGCTTCACGCGTTACCTGGCAGGATCGCTGGTCGACGTTGAGAGTACGGGAACCACCGGCGATCCGATGGATCCTTATTGCCAGTGGGCCATGAACGAGGTCGGAATCGATCTCGGGGTCCTCGAGACTGAGCCTCTCTCCTCGAAGGACCTGGGCTCCTTTTCGCGAGTCGTCATTCTGGGCGAGGGAGATGAACGGAAGATCGGGCAGATCGCGTCGACGACGAACACGACCGTCTGGAAGCTTCCGGATCCCGCGAAGGTGCGCGCACGGCCGCTCGAACTGATCAAGGCCTACCGAGCGGTACGGAATGAAGTGGAACGCCGGGTCAGGACTCTGCTCTCCGAAACGCTGGAGCGACAGCCCAGCTGAGCTCGATCCGGCGCAGGTGGAGTTCACCGGAAGGGAAACCGTGAAGACTGCGATCACCAGATCTGTTTTCGTGCTCATCCTCTGTCTCGCGTTTTCCCAGTCTGCCTGCTTCTGGAAGCTCTGGAGCAAGAAACCGCCCCTGGAGGAGCGCTCTCAGGACGTGTATGGGACGGTGGAGTCGATCGACACGCGCAACCTCGTCGTCAAGACGAAACGTGGAGACCAGGAATTCACGCTCGTGGACAGTTCGATCAAGGGAAGTGAGTTCGGGCCGGGGGCCTACGTACATGTGTACTATAAGGTCAAGGATGGAGTCCGGCAGGTTACGATGGTAGTCGAGAAGATCGACGATTAGCCCGCAATTCCGAGCAGGATCCGTGACGAGGCGATGGAGCGGGCTCTTTCTGCCGCGGGAGGGCGGACCGCCGAGGCATTCCACTGCGGCGCGCCCGATCATCGTCGAACTCCGGATCCAAGCCTGACTGAATCAAGAAAATCCTGAAGAATCGAGTGACTTGAATGAGTTCGTCAACGAGCAGTGAACTCGCCGGCGTTTCACGTATCCGTCGGGCCTCCGCAGAGGTGTCCTGGGCGATCCTGATCGTCGTGGCCCTCTATGCGGTGGCGGTCGTCACCGGCTGGCTCCCCGCGCCCCCGCAGGAACAAGCGGCGACAGCCCAGGCAGCCAGCGAGGCCCACGAGCCCTTCGTGCCCGCCTCCTGGTCCGTGTTGCCCTTCGTGGCCTTGCTCCTGGCGATCGCAGTGCTGCCCCTGATCGAGTCCACCAAGCACTGGTGGGAGTCGAACCGCAACCGCTTCATCCTGGCTTCAGTGCTCGCCCTGATCACGCTGTCCTACTATGGGCTCATCCATCCCGGCGGGGTCGAGGACCACTTCACCCTGACGGGAGCCAGCCATCCAGGCTGGGGTACCGTCGGGACCGTCTTCAGCAACGCCTTTTTCGGAGAGTACATCCCGTTCATCGTGCTTCTGTTCAGCCTCTATGTGATCAGCGGCGGAATCAGTCTGCGCGGGGATCTTCCGGCCCATCCGCTGGTGAACTGCGTATTCCTGGGCGCCGGAGCCGCCTCCGCCAGCTTCATCGGCACGACCGGGGCGGCCATGGTGTTCATCCGTCCCCTGCTGTCGACCAATGCCGAGCGGCGCTACAAGGTCCACACCGTTCTGTTCTTCATCTTCATGGTGTGCAATTGCGGCGGACTGCTGCTGCCCATCGGGGACCCTCCCTTGTTCCTCGGCTATCTCCGGGGCGTCCCCTTCACCTGGACACTTCGCCTGTGGCCTTACTGGCTGGGCGTCAACGGGACGCTGCTGGTGATCTATTACATCTGGGACCGGATCGTCTACAGCCGAGAGCCCATCCGCGGAATCGTCAAGGACGAAACGGAGGTTCGACCGCTGCAGTTGAGCGGCAATGTCAATTTCCTGCTGATTTTCGGCGTCGTCCTTGCCGTGGCCCTGCTGGTTCCGGGTGAACCCATGCCCGGCACGTCCTTCATAACTCCGCTCTTTTTCCGCGAAATCGTCATGCTTCTGTTCGTGGCGGCATCGCTCCGGCTGACCCAGCCCGAAGCCAGGCTCTGGAATCGCTTCGATTACCACGCCATCGTGGAGGTGGCGGCCCTGTTCTTCGGCATCTTCATCTGCATGCAGGCACCCATCGAGATCCTCCACGTCCGGGGCGCGGCCCTGGGGATTTCTTCGGCCCACTCTTTCTTTCTCGCGACGGGAACGCTCTCGAGCTTCCTGGACAATGCGCCCACCTACGTCGTCTTCTTCGAGACCGCCGTGGCCCTCCCGGCGAGCGGGGATGCCTTCTTGCGACTGGTCGGTCACCAGGTGATCATGGATCATCATCTGATCGCCATCAGCCTCGGTGCGGTCTTCATGGGCGCCAATACCTATATCGGAAACGGCCCCAACTTCATGGTGAAGAGCATTGCCGAGCAGACCGGAGTAAAGATGCCGTCCTTCTTTGGCTACATGGGTTACGCACTGCTGATTCTCATGCCGATCTGGATCGTCCTGTCGATGATCATTTGAGGTTTGCGGCCGGGTGGAGGAGACTGGGAATGAAGTCGGCCTACGGCGCCGACCACATCTCAGGGAACAAGGTAAGGAAACCGATATGAAAAAGGCTTTGCTGGCCGGCTGGCTCTTCCTGACGGTTTGGGCTCCGCTGTGGGGGCAGGACGGCGGGAACGCCGTTGTGGAATTCCTGCAGGCCGTTCACAACGGTGTCAAGCCCGGACAGACGTTCCTGATTCCGGAGAGCGATCTGAACGCTTTCATCCGGCAGCAGATCGAGCAGGCCCGGGTGGCGGCCGTCGAATCCGTCTCGGTCAAGCTTTCAGCGGGGACCTTCGATGCCCGGATCGTGGTCGACGGCGACAAGCTCCAGCTGGAGCAGGGAGTCGGTTCGGTCCTCAAGAGCATGTTCACCGGAAAGCAGGTGCTCGAGGTCGAGGGGTCCGTGCGGGGCGAGGCGGGAATGGTTCACTATACGACCCAGTCCGCTTCTTTGAACGGTATTCCCCTGCCGGCGTCGGTCGTCGACCTGATCCTCAGCTCCATCGGCAAAGAACAGCAACCTCCCTTCGACCCCAGCCAGCCTTTCCCCCTGCCTCAGGGCATCAAGACCCTGACGGTGGAGCCGGGAGCCGTCCGTCTGACCAGCTGAGGGGACGAGGGGATCAGTGGGCCGGACGGGGCTGGTATGAGTCGGCCCCGGCCTTTTCGAACAGATGGGGCCGCCGGGATCCCGACCGACCTTGCAGATCGGCGGGTGGCGCGATTCCGCACGTCGTCCCATTCCCGTTGCCCCCGTGCTACCATGCCCACCAGCCATGTCTCCGCTCGGCCCGAATGACTCCAGCCTTTTCGACGGTGCACTCCGGATCGTCCGGATCCTCAGGGAGGCGGGCCACGAGGCGTACTATGCCGGGGGGGCCGTGCGTGACCTCCTGCTCGACAGGCCTGTCTCGGACATCGACATCGCCACCTCTGCCGAGCCGTCTCAAATCGAATCGCTGTTTCCCGCCACCGTTCCCGTCGGGCGACAGTTCGGGGTCTTGATCGTGCGGGAGGGAGACCAGCAGTACGAGGTCGCCACATTCCGCAGGGATCTGGGGTACGCCGACGGACGCCATCCCACCGGCGTCGATTTCTCGAATGCCCGGGAGGACGCTCTGCGCAGGGACTTCACGATCAACGCCTTGTTCTACGATCCCGAGGCGGAACGGGTGCTCGATTTCGTCGCTGGGCGGGCGGACCTGAAAAGCGGTATCGTCCGCACCGTCGGTGATCCCGCCCAGCGCTTTGCCGAAGACAAGCTGCGTCTGATCCGGGCCGTCCGCTTCTCCTGCGAGCTGGGGTTCTCCATCGAGTCCTCCACCCTTCGGGAGCTGAAAGCTCGTGCCGGCCAGATCGTCCAGGTCAGCAGCGAGCGTATCCGGGACGAACTGCTCAAGATCCTGACCGGCCGGGGCCCGGCCGAGGGCCTGGAACTCCTGCATGAGACCGGTCTCCTGACCTCCTTCCTCCCCGAAGTCGCTGCCATGGCGGGGGTGCCGCAGCCTCCCGAATTCCATCCCGAGGGGGACGTCTTCGTCCACACCTGCCTGATGTTCCGGCTGGCGGGACCGTTGCACGAAGCACTGGCACTGGGAATCCTCCTGCACGATGTGGGAAAGCCCGGCACGTTCCGTGTCGCCGAGCGCATTCGCTTCGACGGTCATGCCGAGCTGGGGGCCACCTTGACGGACTCGATCGGCCGCCGCCTCCGCTTGCCCAACGAGACGATCCACCGCGTCGTCGAGCTGGTGCGAGGACATCTTCGATTCATGCACGTGCGGGACATGCGTGAAAGCACCCTCAAGCGCTTTCTGCGCCAGGAGCATTTCGCCGACCACCTGGAGCTGCACCGACTCGATTGTCTGGCCAGTCATGGTGACCTCAGCAACTACGAGTTCTGTACTGCAAAGATGGCCGAGTTCAGCCAGGAAGTGATTCGTCCTCAACCCCTCCTGAATGGTCATGATCTGATCCGGGCCGGTCTCGAGCCGGGGCCCCTCTTCTCCAGGATCCTGACCGAGCTGGAGGACCGCCAGCTGGAGGGAGAAATCACAAATCGGGAACAGGCCTGGGAGTGGCTCCAGCGCACCTGGCTCGCCGAGCTCTGATCCATCGCACGCACCCGCTGAGCATTGACGGCCGCGTCAACTCGCCCCGGCCGGGCGGGTCGGGGAAGACCGGCTCGCTCCGGATTCGCCAGATTCCCCCTATCTTGGTACGAATGCGTAATTTACCTTCGTCGAAAGTGCTCGAAAAACAGTCTGGCCCATTTTCTGGGACAGTGATATAAGTGGGGCCTATGAAAGGACGTGCTCTTTTTTGGGTTGCTTTACTGGGACTCTTCTTCTGGACGTGGGGCTGCTCCAAGCCCGAGGAGCAGGTTGCGAGTGAGGGAGCACCCATGGAGGAGGCAGAGGCAAAGCCTATGCCAGGCGATGTCGTCATGATTCCGGCGGGTGAGTTCACAATGGGGACGGACAAGGACCTGCAGCCGGTCAAGCTTGCAGAACCGGCACATGCCGTGGATCTGCCGGCCTATGAGATCGACGTGTATGAGGTCACCAACGGGCAGTTCACGCGCTTTCAGCTGGAGAGCGACTACAAGGCCCAGGGGGACTGGCGGTCTTATTACAAGATCGGCCGTGAGGACTATCCCGTCGCGAACATCACCTGGGAGGACGCCAAAGCCTACTGCGAGTGGGCGGGCGGACGATTGCCCACCGAGGCCGAGTGGGAAAAGGCGGCCCGTGGGACGGAGGGATTGAAGTATCCCTGGGGGGATGTCTTCGACTGGACCAAGTCGAACGTGAACGAACACGGGGTGCGTGACACGGTCGAGGTGGGAAGCCTGCCGGACGACAAGAGCCCGTACGGATGTTACGACATGTTCGGCAACGTCCAGGAATGGACCTCCGAGAAGCTGGCGCCCTATCCGGGTGCCAAGCCGGCGGATCCCAAGGTCTACAAGCGGGGCCTGATGGCCGTGCGCGGAAGCTCCTACGCGCTGAAGGGCGAGAGCATGGCGCTCTATTCGAGAACGGGAGCGCCGGACAACGCCCAGTACGGCTACGGAGTCCGCTGCGTCCGGGACGTGGCGCCGCCGGCCGGTGATCAACCGGCGCAGGAGACGCAGCCGGAGCAGTAGCGCGGCCGCACCGGGCCACGGCTTCCACGGCAGGCTCGGGTTGACCGCCGCCGGGAAAACCCTTAGAATTGAGAAGGTTTGGCGCGGGGTGGAGCAGTCCGGTAGCTCGTTGGGCTCATAACCCAAAGGTCGAGGGTTCAAATCCCTCCCCCGCAACCAACTGATCGTCACAAGGGCCGCTGCGTAAGCGGCCCTTTTTCTTTGGTGTGAAACCCGCGATCATCTGGCAGCTGCCCAGACGTACAGGTGCGCCGGTTCCCCAATCTCTCTACCCGGGGAGTGCCCTCTTCCAGCGCTTGAAAGCGAGTGTCGACAGGCCCTTGCTGGATTTCTGGCGTCGGGGCCTCGGGATGCGGCCCACGTCTACTTCTCGAGCCGAAGGTAGTACTCCCCCTGCCGATTCACGTCGAATGTGGATCGACTGAGCTTTCCCTCTCTGATGACTCCAACGCCGTTGGCCGTAGCGATGTAAATCCGATCCTCCCGGCGGGCGATGGCAAAGATGATCTCCGGGATCTCGTAGTGCGTCGATTTGCCGGTCACGCGGTCGTACCGCAGCAGCCCGCCACTGAAGTCAGGTCCTTCGGGCCGATCCCTCAAACCCAGCCAAATCTCGTCACCGTCCACAAGCACGGCCGAACAGGACCAGTCAGCAGCTTCCTTCAGGTAGTGCATCTCCGACTGCCGCGTCTCGATGTCGAAGACGCCGTAACCGCCGACGCCGCTTTCGCCTTCCCCGTCGTAGAAGTCGATGCCGAAGATGATCTGGTGACCCACGAGCGCGCGCGGGCCGATGCAGATATGGAAAGCAGGGATGACTCTTCCCCTCCGCATCATTTCGGCTGTCTCGGGTCTGAACTTGCGGAAGGTTTCAGGGGAAGGCTTGGGCACCGGATAGAAGATGTCACCGATCTGGAAGCCGCCCGTGGAATCCTCCGATCTCGGGTATCGGACGACTTCGATTTGGGAAACCCCGCTGGTGTCCTCGACGCGAAACGAAGTCTCGGCGGTCGGGTTGATCAACCTCCATTGTCCCCAGCCCTGCTCGGGCAGGAGACCCTCCTGCAGGTCTTCGAATGCGCCGACCGTGCAACCTTTGTCCAGTTCGATCGGCGGCCGTTCCGAATCCTCCCGATCGATGTCCAGAAAAACCTGTCCAACGACAACCGGAGCGACGAGGACCCACATCCGCCTGCCCACGAAGAGGACACGGTCATCACAGGCAGCAATCTGCTCGATCGGCTGATCCCGATACTCGATTCGAGGGCTGGCCGTTTCTTTCGCGAGATCGATGAAGTACTTCAGCTTCCCATCCACCCCGGTCCGGTCGAAGTCGCCGAATTCGCAGCGAATTTCCGACTCATCCGCATCGATGAAGCGGAGTTCGGAGCCCGGCGAGAGGACGTCCACAGTCAACCGATGAGTACCCGTCCGGCGGTCCGCCACGAACAGACCGTACAGATTGGGATCCCCGCCGGCGTTCAGGATGACGACCTCGGCGTTCTCGGAGATCACCTTCCGCTGCGTGATGTTGTGCCCATAACAGTAGAAGTCGATGGGCATGAACCCTTTGAGATTCTCACAGAGCTGATCACTATCGACGGGCGTATCCTGCCCGGCAAGTGTGGCCCAAAGGGCCAGGCTGCAGAGGAAGGCGGGGAACCGTAGCCTGTTACCGCGCACGCGCAACGCGTCTCCTCCATTCGACGGCCGCCGCCAACGGGTCCCTTTCTGCGGGCTCCGCGAGAGCACCTATCCTGAGGCCTCCAACGGTCCCGGAGTCCGGTTGCCCTTGTTCCACCGAGCCGGGCAACAAACTCCGACCTGAGACGGCCCCACAAGAATCTATGCCGATCAGAGCTGAGTTGGCAAGATATTATTACCGAATAATGATTGTGAAAATCCTCACCTGCATTCAGAATGAATGAGCCGGCCCTGGACGTCCCGAATCGCCGCCAGGCGTGGATGGAGGAGGGCTGAGAACTCACTTGGAGCCCGTGGCGATGAGGTTCCTGGCATCTTTGGTGTTGATGGGACTCGTGCTGAAGCAGGGCGTGGACCTTCAAGCCGTGCAGGAGCCCTCCGATTCAGCCACCGTCGAAAACGTCAGGCTAAGCGGAGCCGACGGCCTGGAATTCGTCTTGAGAAACAGGTCGGACAAAGCCATCTCGGCCGTTTCGTTGTCAGTCTCGGTCACTCTCAACTCGGGTGAGATGAGGTCGAACCGCCTGGCCAAGGACTATCTTTCGAGCGAACGGGTGGACATCGAAGGGTCAACCTCTACCGGACGGGCACGGGGGCGTATCCCACCAGGGCAGGGGCGGACTATCCAGACTGCTCGGCCCGTCCTTCCCGGCGAATCGGCTACAGACGTTGCTGTGACTGTGGACGCTCTCATCTTCGACGACGCCACCGCAGTCGGGGATGAATGGATCTTGAGCTATCTATTCGAACAGCGGGCAGAGCGCCTTTCGGACCTGAAGCAGCTTTCTGCAGCGATCCTTCAGGCTCGTGCTCGGCTGAATCCCATCGAAGTGCTCCAAGCCTTCGCACGGCTTCCGGAAACCCGGGATGACGAAACTCCGGTAGAACTGAAGCCCTTTGGGGTGACCGCCCCCCAGCGGCCGCAACCAGACAGGCGGACGATTAAATCCTTCTCGCAGAATGCACTGACGGCTGTCGCGACTCATCCGGAACTCGCTCCGGATGTGGTGGGATACCTCGGCACCATGGTCCGGCAGAGGGCCGAGTTGCTGTCCAAGCACTCCGTACGCCGAGAATAGGGCCGAGTCCTGGTGCGCTGCAAGCAGGCCATGACTCATCCTCTTGTTTCTTCTTGGTTAGGACCCTTGCCTCGGGAACATAGATGCTTCGTCCGTGCCCGACGCTTCCGGACAGCGGCAACAGGCCACTTGCTCCGTCCCTGTCCCACCCGTCCCGCCAGCGCCGTCCTTCCGAGACTTTTGAATTGGGGCTCCGGGTCGCGGTTCGGGCCCGAATCTTCGAGGCTGCGTTGACTGAGATGAGTCCGGCATTCATACTGAGTCCATTCCCGAACGGTCTGGCGTTCTGAGCGCCGAGAGCGCTACGTTTCTTTGGATCGTCCAGCCGGTGTGTGATGTGTCCAGGTTCCCACCCCAAACTGGAGGAAGAAAGCCATGATTCTCGATCTCATCCGACAAAGCCTGGGGCAGGGTGAAATGGATCAGATCGGCCGGCAACTGGGGGCTAGGCCGGAACAGACGCAGCAGGCGATCGCAGCAGCGCTCCCTCTACTGCTGGGCGCCTTGGGCCGAAACAGTTCTCAGCCCCAGGGGGCAGCGTCGCTGGCCGATGCCGTGGCGCGGGACCATGACGGTTCGATCCTCGACAATCTTTCAGGATTTCTCGGACAGGGAAACACGAGTCCCGGAGATGCCATCCTGAAACACGTGCTCGGGTCTCGACGGCAGACCGTGGAAAGAGGTCTCGGACAGGTGTCCGGCCTGCAGGGACAATCCGCCTCGACGCTGCTTTCGCTGCTGGCCCCTATCGTCATGGGTGCCCTCGGCAAGGCCCGCAGCAGTGCAAGCCTCGATTCCGGAGGGCTGTCGAGGCTGGTCCAAAAGGAAGCTTCTTCGAGTGCGCCTTCGGGCCAGTTGGGCAGTCTTCTGTCCCTGTTGGATTCGGACCACAACGGTCAGGTATCGGACGATATCGCCCGAATCGGTTCCCAGCTGCTCGGCGGGTTCTTCGGCAAGAAATGAACGACGTTACAGTATCACTGGAGAGGAGTAACCGATGGGATTGTTTGACTTTGTGAAGGACGCGGGCGCCAGGCTCTTTGGCATCGGAGAATCCGAAGCGGACAAGGCCGCACGGGAGCAGGCGAAGGCGGACGCCCTAGTGTCTCAGGTCAAGACGTTTGGGTTGCCAGTTGAGAACCTTCGGGTCGAGGTCAAGGAGGACGTCGCCACGGTCTTCGGCACGGTCTCAAGTCAGCAGGACAAGGAGAAGGTCGTCTTGCTGGTCGGGAACGTGAACGGCGTCGCCCAGGTGGATGATCGCCTCGAGGTGGTGACGCCGGAACCGCCGGCAGTCTTCTACACGGTCGTAGCCGGGGATACTCTCGAAGATCGCGAAGCGACAGTACGGCGATGCCATGAAGTACCCGGTCATCTTCGAGGCGAACAAGCCGATGCTGAAGCATCCCGATAAGATCTATCCGGGCCAGGTACTGAGGATTCCTCCGATCAATTGAACCCGGAGGCGGCCGGCGTGAAAGCGCAGACGTTCTGGGGGGAGGGGAACCGGATCCGTGATTCCGCGTCCTCCAAGAGCTCCGGGAGGGGAAAAAGTGCGACCCACAAACACACCGCCCCGCTCCAGGAACGGCCTGTCCAACATCCTCCCAGCGGTCGATCGCGGCCCGGACGGGAAGTCCCCCGATTGCAGAAAGACAAAGTTGGCTTTCACGCCGCCGGGTCCTTTGAACGTCCATTCGCCATGCGCCGTGGTGTGGGCGCCGCCGCCGAAGGTTTGAGAGTCGATGCCCACGAAGTTCCGATCGGCGTAGAAGGTCGGCAGCATGACGATCTCTTTGGGAGCCGGGCATCCCTGAGTTCCAGGCTGACAGAAAGGATCGACCGGAACGGCTCGACCGAACCACGATCCGACGGCGTCGAAGGCAATCGCTGGCCGGACAATGGGCCTGTCTTGAGCCGATAGCGGCAGAACCAGACAGGTTTCAATGATCAGAAAGGTCAGAAACGAAGCTGCGTGTCGCATGGACCCACCTCCCCAAAATGGCTCCCGAGGGAGCGATGAACATTGGAGGAACCCTCGTCTGCCAAATCGAAACATCCCCTGGGCGAGAGCGTGGTGGGTTCGGCGCTGGGCACAGCGAGCAGACTCAGTCCGGAACTACAGAGTCAGACACATGATTTTGCCCTTCAGCGGGGATATGCATCGTTGGACCGAGTAGAAATTAAGCCGGCGGCTGTTGTCAATCAGGGAAGGCCAACTATCTGGGACACTTGCCGGGAACAGTACACCCCTATTGCAAGCGTCATCCGGAGGCATGCGACCGGCGGTGACAGGCTGGTTCCCTTGCGGGAACCGACGCTGCATCGACCTAGCCGGCGGGTGGGCGACTGCGGGCCAGGCAGGGATGCTTGGCCGACCATCCAGCTGGAAGCCCGGACTCTGTGACTCCGGTGACGCGGGCGGTTGTACCGCTGGCCGAGTCCACGGTGTCCGGGCAAGCAGGGATGCTTGCCCTACTTTATTCGACGTCGAAGTTGTCGAAGTCGGCGTAGCCGCGGCTCGGGGTCATGTTGGGGTTCTCGCAGAAGAGACCGACCTTGGCCCCGATCCAGACGCCCGGCGTCGCCTGAAAGACCTCGCCGATCGGGTGGAACTGCTGCCCGTCGGGACTGTACGAGAAACGGCATTCGGCGACATTGCCGTCCGGGTTCGCCACCTCGACCCGCAAGAAGACCGGCCCGGAGGGGCCCGTGACCGATTCGATCTCGCGGGTCGCATCCTCGGCCTGGTCGTAGGTGCCCTTGAACATGCCGAGACGCGTGCCGTCTTCCTCCTTGGACAGGGCAACAAAGGCCCACTGCCGTCCCATCACCACGAGGCCGCATTGTTCGCCCACCGCCTCCGGGTGGAATTCCACCTTCGTCGTCGCGCTGAACGCAGGCGCGGGAAACTTCTGCAGGAGGAGATTGGGAACGAACCAGAGGTTGCCGTACTGGGTCAGATTCTGGATCGCAGGAAGCCTCAGGAAGCCCGGGCGGGCGGTCAGGGAGGACCACTGTTCTTGCGGATTGGCGTGCCACTGCCACTGCAGGCCCAGGGCCGAGCCGTTGAAGTCGTCGGAAGTCTGGGGGACCTCGATGGGGTAGCTCCGTCCGACGTCCGGCTTGGTCCATTCCGAGACGGGCTCTCCAATGCCGTCCCCGTCGACGTCTTCGCCCATCAGCGGCCATCCCTCCTCCCAGTGCACCGGCTCGAGGTGGACGATCCGCCCATAGGCCGCGCGATCCTGGAAGTGCATGAACCACCACTGTCCCGACTTCAGCTCGACGATCCCTCCCTGGTGAGGCCCGTTGATGGCGGTACTTCCTTTGTGCAGAACGATCTTCGCTTCGTAGGGGCCGTCGATGTCCTTCGAGCGCAGCGCCGTCTGCCAGCCGGTGGGCACGCCGCCCGCCGGGGCCAGGATGTAGTAGTAGCCGTCCTTCTTGAGGAACTTGGGTCCTTCGATGGTGGGCTGGTTTTGTTCGTCGTGGAAGATGATCTTTCCGTTGTCCAGGATTCTGCGCCCGTCCGCACTCATGCGATGCAGATAGAGGATGTTCGCCCTCAGCTTGCTCCGGACCAGGTAGGCATTGCCGTCGTCGTCCCAGAACGGACAGGGGTCCTCCCACAATTCCACGCTGACGACCTGATGGAGGTCCCATTTCCCGGCCGGGTCCTTTGCGGTCGCCTGGAAGAGACCTTCATGGGGCGTACAGAAGTAGACGTAGAACAACCCGTCATGATAGCGGATCGAGGGCGCCCAGGAGCCCTCACCGTGGGCCGGTTTGTCGAACTTCTGGAAGGGCAGTCGCTCATAGACATGCCCGATGATGCGCCAGTTCACCAGGTCCCGGGAATGCAGGACCGGGATTCCGGGCATGCAGTTGAAACTGGAAGCCACCAGGTAGAAGTCATCTCCCACCCGGATGACATCCGGGTCGGAGTAGTCGGCAAACAGGACCGGGTTCCTGTACTTGCCGGTCCCAAGATCCGGGACCCAGGGCTGGGCCCACAGGCTCGGACCTGCCGTCGACAGAAGGATGCTCAGCACGACTGCAAGTCTCATCGGCTACCTTCCCGTTCCTTCAGTTGCGGGTTTCCGAAGCGAAATCGACGGACCTTATTGTGCCTGAATCGCGGCGTGATCGAAACGAGGGGCTGTGGGTTTCGGGTTTCGGGGGTGTGTTGCCCAAATGGTGAGGGTTCCGTTGGATCGGACGGTGGCAGGCAGGCGAAACCACGGCGGTTTGGTTCCACGCAACGGCGCAAAGAAGGACGCCAAGCCGCTCCCCACAAAGAATCTCCTTGCGGCGTGGCGTACTTGGCGGCTTCGCGTGAAAACAGGCTGCCGAGACCGCACTCCGGTGGGAGCAGGGGGCGACCGAAAAGAAACCAAGACCAACTGGGCAACACGACCTCAGGTTTCACGGCTCCCGTTCCAGGTTCTGCGGTTCCGAGCCTCCCGCTCCTCCGGGCCCGGCGCGGGGCGCCTCACTTCGTTCGGGTTCTGAAATACGGAGCGGCATCCCGTCCTCCCGCGCTCCCGTTCTCCGGGTTGAACGGCGAAGGCCCAACCGCCGAAGTGCGAAGTGCGAAGTGCGAAGGCGGGTTGCCCGGATGGTAAGGGCTGTGTTGGATCGGACGCTGGCAGGCAGGCGAATACACGGCGGGTTGGTTCCACGCAACGGCGCAAAGAAGGACGCCAAGCCGCCGCCCACAAAGAATTCCTTTGCGGCGTGGCGTACTTGGCGGCTTCGCGTGAGAACAGGCTGCCGAGACCGCACTTCCAGTGGGGGCAGGGCGCGACCGAAAAGAAACCAAGACCAACTGGGCAACACGCCCTCAGGTTTCACGGCTCCCGTTCCAGGTTCTGCGGTTCCGAGCCTCCCGCTCTCCGGGCCCGGCGCGGGGCGCCTCACTTCGTTCGGGTTCTGAAATACGGAGCGGCATCCCGTCCTCCCGCGCTCCCGTTCTCCGGGTTGAACGGCGAGGGCCCAACGCCGAACGGCGAAGTGCGAAGTGCGAAGTGCGAAGTGGGAAGGGCGAAGTGCGAAGTGCGTGTTGCCCCGAATGGCAAGGGCTGTGTTGGATCGGACGCTGGCAGGCAGGCGAATACACGGCGGGTTGGTTCCACGCAAAGACGCAATGTACGCCAAGCCGCCGCCCACACAGAATTCCTTTGCGGCGTGGCGTACTTGGCGGCTTCGCGTGAGAACAGGCTGCCGAGACCGCACTCCAGTGGGGGCAGGGCGCGACCGAAAAGAAACCAAGACCAACTGGGCAACACGCCCTCAGGTTTCACGGCTCCCGTTCCAGGTTCTGCGGTTCCGAGCCTCCCGCTCTCCGGGCCCGGCGCGGGGCGCCTCACTTCGTTCGGGTTCTGAAATACGGAGCGGCATCCCGTCCTCCCGCGCTCCCGTTCTCCGGGTTGAACGGCGAGGGCCCAACGCCGAACGGCGAAGTGCGAAGTGCGAAGTGGGAAGGGCGAAGTGCGAGGGGCGAAGGGCGAAGGGCGAAGTGGGGAGTGCGAGACTTCGCCCCCCCCGAAATCTCCGGATCCGAGGGGCCAGGGTCCCCGGGGGTCAGGGAAGCCGCTGAAGGCCCTCGTAGCGGACCTGCCAGGTGCCGTCGCGGGGGAAGCCCGGGGCATGGACGGCCGGAGCCTGATCCCAGCCTGCCGCCATCATGGCCACCGCCATCAGCAGCCCCCCATTCCCCGGCAGATAGATCGGGAGACGCTCGTTCTGGTAGTTGTGTCCGTTGTTCAGATAGGTGTTCTTGGGCACGTCCATCAACAGCGCATCGACGGCCCGTTGGGGCTGGCCGACGCGGGCGGCCGTCATGGCCATCAGGGGGAAATCCCAACCCCAGGTGCTTTCCCAGTTCCAGGAGGACAACACGGCCTCCAGGGTTCTGCCCATCGCCTCCCGGTCGACTGTGGCGTTGGGAAGCATCCCGAAGGCACCGAGCAGGGCGGGATGGTCGCGCCGATTCGCGGCATCGCCGAAGGTGTTCAGAGCCGTTTCGGCGTTCTGATAGAGCCCCCCGCTCATGGGCAGGTGCGAGAGGCGATCGAGCACATGATCCCAGGCCTCTTTGCGCTCGAGGCCCAGACGCTCCCGCCAGGTCTGCGCCGTCTCGAGGCCGAACCGCCAATAGGAGAGCTCGAAGGTCGGATTCATGGCTGACTCCGGCCCGTAGATCTCCTGGGCGGGGATCAGCGGAGGCCCCAGAACGAAGCGGCCTTGGCCTTCGTCCCAGTGGGCGTAGGAGGCCATGAAATCCGCCGTCTGAAAGACGAGGTCACGGTATTCGTCAAGGATCCTGCGGTCGCCATGGTACCGGTAGAGCAGCTCTGCGTCGTAGATGAGATGAGGCTGCTGCCAGATCAGGAAGACTCCGATGGAGGATGGGCTCTCACGCCCTCCGGGACCGACCATCTTGGGCCAGCGCACGCCTGCATATCCCTGCCTTTCGGCCTTCTCCCGGGCTCGCGGCAGGATGCTCGCATACCAGGGCAGACTTCTTTCGAGCAGCTCCGGATGGCCCCAGGGGACGAAGTGGGCGGCGTGCCACCAGTGCATCTCGAGGTGAAACTTCCCGTACCAGCTGTTGAAAGTCAGACCGGTCTCCTGAGGCGGCAGGGAGCCGGCGCACTGAATGGCGGTCAGGTAGCGGGAGAGCACGACCCGCCGCTCCAGTTCCGGAGCCCTCGGGTCGGTGCTGCCGGAGAAGTCGACGGCGCCGCCGGTCCTCCAGAACCTGTCCCAGTGGGTCCTCGCAGCCTCGAACGTCTCCGCGGCAGCGGCCTCGGCGGGAACACCACCCGGGCGAACGAACTGGCAGGTGAACTCGAAATGTCTTCCGTGCCGAACCCGGAGCAGGAACGAGTGGGGCTGCACCTCCTCGAATTCTGCGTCGCCCTGCCAGGCGATGGCGACACCATACCGGGTCTGGTCGATGGTCCGCCGGATCTCGACCGCATGGCCCGCGCGGCGGGTCGCGACGGATGCATGTCGCTCCGGCTGATCCCAGTCGGAGGGATCCTTGCCCCATACGGCGGCGGGGTAGGGGAAATCGAACCGGATTCCGGCGCGGCCCTCGTCGAGAGCAGCCGACTCGACCCGGACGGCGATCTGATCGAGAGCCGGGTGACAGGTCGTCTCCACCCGGTACTCCTGTCCTTCGACTGCGAAACTGCTTCGAATCATCCCCTGCCAGAGGTCCAGGGACTGATGAAGGCCGGTGAGATCCTTCAAAGCCACGGCGTTTCCGTCGGATTTGGTCAGCTGGAACCCGACGCGTCCCAGGTTGATCCGCTGGGGGTTGGCTCTCAACCATTCTCCGGCCGGACTGCGCTGCTCGGAAGCATAAGGGACCCCACGACCATAGGTGTCATAGTCCTGAAAGGTCTGGGCCAATCGGTAGTCGTCCGGATTCGGACCGGTGTGCCATCCCCACTGGGATTCGGTCAGGAGCGGGATGCCGCCGGCATAGAAGTCCGTGAACGTCTGCAGGCCCGTCACGCCCGCCGTAAAGGCGAACTCGCCGTTCCCAACACTGAAGGGGGAAAGGGGGTCCGGCTGCGATACCGCCGGAAAGTGGCGTCGGACCAGTGCCTCGCGGTCGATTCGCCCTTCCCGGCCGGGGCCGCCGGCGACACACGAGCCGAAGAGCAGCACCGTCAGCAGCGGAAGCCATCGTCTCTGGACCATCAGTTCCCTCCCCCGGTGCGGCAACCGCCGGTTGCCCAATCGGGCGCGAAGTGACGGCGACGCCCACGAGCCCCCACTATGCAACGGATGTTCGCCGGCGACAACCGGAAGGAGCTTTGCAGCGTCCTCGCGACAACGTACACTGGAAGCTGAATTGGCAGGAGGGACCAAGCCGATTCGGCATACCCGCTTCAGACTGGGGACTTCAACGAAAGGATGGACGTAATGAGAGTGAAAACCTTGCTCCCGGCGGCCCTGGCGTGTGTTCTGCTGGCCGGCCTGACGGCCTTCGCCCAGACCGGAGACAAGATCGTCATCAACGCCGATCTGGGGACAGTGAAGATCAACAAGAACATTTACGGCCATTTCGCCGAGCATCTGGGGAACGACATCTATGGCGGGTTCTGGGTGGGGCCGGATTCACCCATTCCGAACACGCGGGGACTCCGCAACGACGTCATCGCCGCCATGAAGGAGATCGATCCCCCCAACATCCGCTGGCCCGGCGGCTGCTTCGCCGATACGTACCACTGGAAAGACGGAATCGGCCCCCGCGAACAGCGCCCCTCGATCATCAACACCAATTGGGGCGGTGTCACCGAGGACAACAGCTTCGGGACTCATGAATTCCTCGACTTGTGCGAGATCCTCGGTGCCGAACCCTACATTTGCGTGAACGTCGGCAGCGGGACAGTCGAAGAGGCGGCCCAGTGGGTGGAATACGTCAATTCGGACGCCGACAGTCCCATGACCAGATTGCGCAAGAAGAACGGCCGCGAGAAGCCCTGGAACGTCAAGTACTGGGCGGTCGGCAACGAGAGCTGGGGCTGCGGTGGGAACATGGACGTCGATTACTACGTCGATCTCTTCAAGCGCTTTGCCACCTTCATGCGGGGCCGCCTCTACCGGGTCGCGAGCGGAGGCACCGATTCGGACTTCAACTGGACCGACACCCTCATGAAGAAGATGCAGAACCGCGGGAATTTGATGCAGGGCTATTCCTTCCACTACTACACCTTCGCAGGCGGCTGGAACAACAAGGGCTCGGCCACCCAATTCGGTGAGAAGGACTGGTTCGCCACGATGAGCAAGACGCATCACGTCAAAGATGTCCTCGCCCAGCAGATCCGGATCATGGATACCTATGACAGGGAGAACCGGGTCGGTCTGATCGCGGACGAATGGGGCAACTGGTTCAACGTTGAGCCCGGCACCAATCCCGGATTTCTCTTCCAGCAGAACAGCCTGCGTGACGCGGTGACCGCGGCGCTCTACCTGAATATCTTCAACAACGACGCCCGCCGCATCCACATGGCCAACATTGCCCAGACCATCAACGTCCTTCAGGCCATGCTGTTCACCAAGGGAGACCAGCTGGTGAAGACTCCCACCTTTTACGTCTTCAAGATGTACAAGGTGCACCAGGACGCCACCCTGCTTCCCATCGACGTCGAGTGCCAGGACTATGCGGTCGGAGAAGAATCGATCCCCGCCATCTCCGCATCGGCATCGAAGGACGCGGAAGGCCGGATTCACATCTCACTGGCCAATCTCAACCCGAACAAGGACATCCCCCTCTCGATCGACCTCCGTGGTGCGGGACAGTTGGGGAGCAACAGCGGCGAGATCATTACGGCAGCCGCCATGAACGCCTACAACGACTTCGGCAAGCCGGAGGCGGTCAATATCCAGCCGTTCAGCGGCTATCAGATCAATCAGGACACCGTCTCGATGACACTCCCTTCGAAGTCGGTGGTCACGATCGAGCTGGCGCCCTAACGGGTTTCGAGTTCCGAGGGCGTGTTGCGCAAATGGTGAGGGTTCCGTTGGATCGGACGCTGGCAGGCAGGCGAATGCACGGTGGGTTGGTTCCACGCAAAGACGCAAAGTACGCCAAGCCGCCGCCCACACAGAATTCCTTTGCGGCGTGGCGTACTTGGCGCCTTTGCGTGAGATCAGGCTGCCGAGACCGCACTTCCAGTGGGAGCACACCGATCGAAGGCCGCAGCCATTTGGGCCACACGCCCTCGGGTTCCGAGTTCCTAGGGCTCCGGGATGTCTGGTGCTTCCGTTTGGCCCGAGGCGACGCCGAGTGGGGATAGACCTGCTGTGGCACCGCGGCGCAGCCGCTTTGGACTGCGGCAGCTTGCTCGCGCCTTTTGTGCGAGAGGCCTCGATTGCGGGTGCTTACGGGCTTTGGCGGCGCTTGGTCGACGCCGGTTCGGACGCGTCGGTATGGGCGTCTCGGGCGAATCGAAAGCGGAAGCGGGCTCCCGTACTTCCACGGACGCCTGCGGCGTCGGAGACGGCAACGAAGGCCGCAACAAATTGAGACGGGGCCCCCCGGGGACCCGGAGCCAGGGACTCTTCGTGAGACGAGTCCGATCGCTCTGCAGATGGTGTATTTTGGGTTCGTTGACGCAGGGATGAAACCGGATCAGCGACGGGGCATTGGATCATGAACAAAGTATGGATGGGACTGTTTGCAGTGGCCGCCTTCGCCGCCGGACAGGCGAGGGCAGCCGATCTGATCACGAACGTGGACGGCCGGACGACCACCAGCCTGGACGGCAAGTGGGAGATCATCATCGATCCTTACGAAACCGGCTACTACGACTACCGCTACCAGCCCGGCGACAACGGCTACTTCAAGAATCATCAGGCCCGGAACAAGAGCGATCTCGTCGAATACAGCTTCGACAGCTCGGAGCTCCTGGACGTCCCGGGGGACTGGAACACCCAGCAGGAGAAGCTGCTCTTCTACGAGGGCACGATCTGGTACAAGAAGTCCTTCGACTTCCGGAAGAAGCCCGGGACCCGCGTCTTTCTTTACTTCGGTGCGGCCAACTACCAGTCCCACGTCTATCTCAACGGCGAGAGACTGGGCGGGCATGCCGGCGGTTTCACACCCTTCGATTTCGAGATCACCGACCGGCTGCGCGACCAGGACAACTATGTCGTGGTCAAAGTGGACAACACGCGCCACCGTGATGCCCTCCCGACGGTCAACACCGACTGGTGGAACTACGGCGGCCTGACGCGCCGCGTCCTTTTGATCGAGGTGCCCTCCACCTTCGTCCAGGATTACTTCATCCAGTTGGACAAAGGTTCTCAGAGCCACATCTCGGGCTGGGTCCAGCTCAACGGAGAGCAGAAAAACCAAAGCGTGCGGATCCGCATTCCGGAGGCGAATATCGATCGGTCCTTCCAGGCCGGCGCCGACGGGCGGGCCGAGGTGAGCTTCGACTCGAGCCTGGAGTTGTGGTCCCCCGAACATCCGAAGCTCTATACCGTTCTGATTTCGACCCCGACCGACACGGTCCAGGATTCGATCGGCTTTCGCACCATCGAGACGCGGGGAACGGACATCCTCCTCAACGGGCAACCGATCTTCCTGCGCGGAGTCTGCCTCCACGAAGAGGCCCCCTTTCGCTCCGGACGGGCCTTCAGCGAGGCCGACGCCCGGACCCTGCTGGGCTGGGCCAAGGAGCTGGGCTGCAACTTCGTCCGCCTGGCCCACTATCCGCATAACGAATTCATGACCCGTCAGGCCGACCGACTGGGGCTGCTGGTCTGGTCGGAAATTCCGGTCTACTGGACCATTCTGTGGGAGAACCCGGACACCCTCGAGAATGCCAAGCATCAGCTCACCGAAATGATCACCCGGGACAAGAACAAAGCCTCGGTGATTCTCTGGTCGATGGCCAACGAGACGCCCCTCAGCGACGCCCGCCTGGACTTCCTCAAACAGCTCACCGACCTGGCCCGCCGCCTCGATCCGACCCGGCTGCTGACCGCGGCCATGGAACGCCACTACACCGATCCCGTGACCCAGATGATCGATGATCCGCTCGGGCAGTACCTGGACGTTCTGGGATGCAACGAGTACATCGGCTGGTACGACGGCCTTCCCGACAAGTGCGATCTGGTCCAGTGGAAGAGCGCTTACGACAAGCCGCTCATCATGAGCGAGTTTGGCGGCGGCGCTCTGTACGGCTTTCACGGCGACGACCAGACCCGCTGGACGGAAGAATTCCAGGAGAGCCTGTACCTCCACCAGACCCGCATGCTGCGGAAGATCCCGTTCCTGCGCGGAACCACTCCCTGGATTCTGATGGACTTCCGCTCGCCGCGACGCCCCTTGCCTCGGATTCAGGACTTCTTCAACCGAAAGGGGCTGATCTCGGATCGAGGGGAGAAAAAGAAGGCCTTCTTCGTCATGCAGGAGTTCTATCGTGAACTCCGTGAGAAGGCGTCTCAGCGCTGACCTGGTCAACTCCGAGCCTCCCGTTCTCCCGTTCTCCCGTGCTCCCGTTCTCCCGCTCTCCGGGCCCGGCGCGGGGCGCCTCACTTCGTTCGGGTTCTGAAATACGGAGCGGCATCCCGTCCTCCCGCGCTCCCGTTCTCCGGGCCGAACGGCGAAGGCCCAACGCCGAACGGCGAAGTGCGAAGTGCGAAGTGCGAAGTGCGGGGTGCCCGAATGGTAAGGGCTGTTGTCGGATCGGACGGCTGGCAGGCAGGCGAATGCACGGCGGGTTGGTTCCACGCAACGGCGCAAAGAAGGACGCCAAGCCGCCGCCCACAAAGAATCTTCTTGCGGCGTGGCGTACTTCGCGGCTTGGCGTGAGATCGGGCTGCCGAGACCGCACTCCAGGGGGGGCAGGGCGCGACCGAAAGAGACCAAGACCAACTGGGCGACGCGCCCTCAGGGTTCACGCAGACGTCAATGTACGCTAACTCGCCGCCGCCCACAACGATTCCTTTGCGGCGTGGCGTACTTCGTTCGCCTTCTGGCGTACGGAGATCAGGCTGCCGAGACCCTTCCACGCGCTCCCGTGATACCAAGACCGAACGGCGAAGGCTCGACGCAAAGACGCGAAGTGGAAGTGCGAAGGCGCCGAATCCGGCGGCGTGGCGTAGGCGCGTGTCAGATCAGGCTGGACCCTGGCAGGCCCGGCGAATGCCGGCGAGGTTGGTGCAACGCACCTCGGCGCAACGTAACGCATTCGCCAAGCCGCCGCCCACACAGAATTCCTTTGCGGCGTTGCGTACTTCGCGGCTTGGCGTGAGATCAGGCTGCCGAGACCGCACTTCCAGTGGGGGCAGGGCGCCACCGAAAAGAAACCAAGACCAACTGGGCAACACGCCCTCAGGGTTCACGGCTCCCGTTCTCCCGTTTCCCGTTTCCCGTTCTCCCGTTCTCCCGCGCTCCCGTTCTCCCGCTCTCCGGGCCCGGCGCGGGGCGCCTCACTTCGTTCGGGTTCTGAAATACGGAGCGGCATCCCGTCCTCCCGCGCTCCCGTTCTCCGGGCCGAACGGCGAAGGCCCAACGCCGAAGGGCGAAGGGCGAAGTGCGAAGTGCGAAGTGCGGGTTGTCCGAATGACAAGGGCCGTTGTCGGATCGGACGCTGGCAGGCAGGCGAATGCACGGCGGGTTGGTTCCACGCAAAGACGCAATGTACGCCAAGCCGCCGCCCACAAAGAATTCCTTTGCGGCGTGGCGTACTTGGCGCCTTTGCGTGAGATCAGGCTGCCGAGACCGCACTTCCAGGGGGGGCGGGGCGCGACCGAAAGGAAACCAAGACCAACTGGGCAACACGCCCTCAGGTTCCACGGCTCCCGTTTCCCGTTCTCCCGCTCTCCGGGCCCGGCGCGGGGCGCCTCACTTCGTTCGGGTTCTGAAATACGGAGCGGCATCCCGTCCTCCCGCGCTCCCGTTCTCCGGGCCGAACGGCGAAGGCCCAACGCCGAACGGCGAAGTGCGAAGTGCGAAGTGCGGGTTGTCCAGATGGTAAGGGCTGTGTCGGATCGGACGGCGGCAGGCAGGCGAATGCACGGCGGGAGGGCGCGGCAGACTCACCCGCTCTGGGGACCAGGTGTCGAGGAGGCATCGAGCCTGGGATCTGGTTCTTGGGTCCCGGCTGTTGCCGACGGGCGGGTGGCGCGCCTCTGCAGTAACCACACGGCGGTCACCGTGGCCCCCAGGAGCAGATAGGGTTCGATGGCCAGCCGGTACCGGGAGAAACCGGCCAGACCGACCGCGGCGGTGATGTAGGACACGACCAGGATCGCAAAGACCCTCACCACCCAGGGGATCCTCGGCAGGAAGAGCGCGATCACGAATCCTGCCAGAATCAGCAGGTTGAGCAGAGTCAACACCACCATGTAGACCAGCACGAGCGGGTCGATCTGCCCCAGGAGATCCCACCGCTCGCGTGGGCTCGCACGAACGATCCGGATTCCGCTGACGTCCTGTTTCATGCCGAAGAACTGGTAGACGTCGAAGCGCCCGGGGTCGACGAAGAAAAGGCCAGAGCCGCGGGCATAGTACCAGAGTGTGCTTGGCCAGTCTTCGATTCGGCTCCGCCAGAACGCCTGCCAGTCGGCGCGGTCCGTCTCCGCAAAGACCCGCCCCTCTGCTCGGGAACGTTCATTGCGGGGAGTCATATAGCGCACGTAGCGGGATACGATCGAGCTGAAGTGGTAGTGCCCCGTGACGCGCAGATTGCGGTAGCTCCACAAAGACACCGACAGGAGCGGCAGCAGGGCCAGCAGGACCAGAGCCATGCGGCGGCGCTCCCGCAGCACCAGCCACCCCCAGAACATCAGATTCGGAATCCAGAAGAACACCGCGATGGGCTTGGCGAGCGGCGCCAGTGCCAGCGCGAGATTCATCAAGGCGGCATCCCGCCAGCTTCCCGACGAACGGTAGCGCACCAGGCCATAGAGAGCCAGCAGAAGGAGGAATTGCAGGAGGATTTCGGCCATGACGGACTGGCTGTAGATGATCTGGGCGGGGTACAGGAGGAATGCCGCCATTGCGAGCCGCCGGGGCCACCCCGCCACTCCGACGGACCGCAGAATCGCACCCAACAGCCCGGCCGCCGTCAACGACATTGCGATCTGCAGCAGCGCAACCCAGGCACCGTCCGGTGCCAGCTCGAGGGGCAGCCAGAGGATCAGCGGATAGAGCGGGGTCCGTCGGGAATAGAGGGCCGGATCGCGGGCGCCGTCAAGGTCGCCCGCATAGAAGGTCCCCGATTCGACGAGGTTGTTCGCGGCCGCCGCATACTCGTAGGAGTCCAGTGTCCAGCGCGTGCCGGGCCGGAACTCTCCATAGATGAAGGCGGCCGCATAGACGAGCAGAATGAAAGCCGGAAGGATCAGCCCCAGTCGGTCGTATCGCTGACTCACATTGCCTGCCTGCTGCCACACCGGCGCTGAGAGCCGAGCGTTCCCGCTGGTCGGCCGCCTTCCTTCGGGCCAAACAGCGGGCCGTCAGTTCCGCACGATATCGCCGGTCTTGATGCCTTCGCCGGAGACCACCGTGGCCTCACTCGAATCCGCGTCCGCCTGAGTGATCCGAATCCGGGCCACCTTCGCGGTCAACTCCCGCAGGACGCGACCGGTGGCCGGGTCCTTGATGGTCTGTTTGACGCGTTCCACATCCAGTTCGGTACCGACTTCGACTCCAGAGTTGGTGCCGACGTTGACGATGACGGTACCGCCCTCAGCATAGGCTACCAGACCGTGGATCTCCACCTTGTGGGTCGGGACTCGGCTGTGGGCCGCCGCGAGCTTCGACGCGACCGAACTCGAGGCCTCATAGGTCGCCTCTCCCAGAATCGTGTCCTTGAAGCCGCTGCTGGTCATTTCCACGGAACCGGCACCGAAACCGCCGCCGCCGCCGCCACCGCCGCCGAGGAGGAGACCGCTGCGCTTCGACTCTCCCTTGCCCTCTGCCACCGCCAGGATCTCACCCGTATTCACGTCGACCATGCGGGCATTGATCACAACGTTGGCCTTGCCTTCCTGCTTGCCGACCTTGGCGCCGCCAAAACCTCCCCAGGAGCCCCCCAGGCCGCCGAAACTCTTCTTCTTCTCCTCGGTTCCGAACTGTGTGATCGAGCCGACCACGATGGCGTCGACACCCAGCACCTTGCCGATCTGAGCCGCGGACGAGGGATTGGCGCGGTCGCTGTTCGAGAAATTCTGTTCGGCCAGCACGGAATCCAGTGCTTTCCGTTCGATGATACTGTAGGTTCCATCCTGCACCAGCTCGGTGACCAGAATGTCCGCAATGCCGGCTCCGATGTCCCAGTTGTATCCGCCCCACCAGTGCTGGACACCCGAGAAATCGAAGTTGAGGATCGCAATCCGTTTCCTCTGCGGCGCCGCCTGCAGGCTGACTGCCATGACAAGGGCAAGAGATGTCAACACCAGCGTTCGTCTCATCTTCATCTTCCCAAGCATTTCTTTCCTGATCCTCCCTGAAAACGACTTACTACCGGATGTCTGAGAGCTTCCCGTCTTCGACATCAAGCGTCTCTGACGAGTACCGCCAGAGTCCCGTTCTCCCGAGACGATTCCGGTAGACTGGAGAACCGAGCAGGCGAAGCACGGCCTCCGGTTCCATTCCTTCGCACGACAGCTGTGAACGGCTCAGACCAGACTCACCGGCGTCGAGTCTCTCCGGTGTTTGATCGAGTCAGTTTACAGCGAAGTCATCCGATCGATATTTTCGGCGGAAATAGCCGATCTCTGTATCCCCAAAACTGCAGTGAGCGCCCTCCAATTTTCATTTCAAGTCAACCCGAGTATACAGGCAGGGTGCGATAAGGAATCGTGGCCGGGCAGCGGGGGCCCTTTTCGTTCCGCGGCCAGTCGGCCGTCGACACGGCGCCGCTGAAAGGCATAGGCTGATGGGGCCATGCACATCGACGGGGACAGAGACGAACTTCAGAATGCCAGGTCGATTTCTTCGGTGAGGTCGGCCCTGCTGCGGGGAGAGTTTTCCGCGGCCGAGTTGATGCAAGAGACTCTCCGCCGCATGGACGCAGTCGAACCGCAGCTGAACTGCTTCATCACCCGAAACGAAGCGGTTCTCGAGGAGGCAGCGCGGATCGATCGGAAGGACGGACGCCCGCTGGCCGGCATCCCCATCAGCGTCAAGGATCTGATTCTGACTCGCGACATGCCCACCACGGCCGGCTCGCTGGTACCCCATCCGTATCGGCGGCGACTGCGGGACGCACGCTGCGTCCACCGCCTGCGCCGGGCGGGAGCCCTGATCATCGGAAAGACCGGTCTGCACGAGTTCGCCTTCGGAATCACCAGCGAGAATGCGCACTTCGGACCCGTCCGAAACGCCTGGAACTCCGACCGCATTTCGGGCGGGTCGAGCGGTGGATCGGCCAGCTCGCTGGCGGCCCGTCTGGGACTGGGATCCCTCGGCACCGATACGCGCGGATCCATCCGGATCCCCGCTTCCTGCTGCGGCGTCTGCGGCCTCAAGCCCACTCGCGGACTCGTTCCCACTCAGGGGGTCATCCCCTTGAGCAGGACCCTCGACCATGTCGGCCCGATGGCGAACTCCGTGGCCGACCTCGAGATCCTGCTGGCCGTTCTTGCTCCCGAAGCGGGTCGCCGGAACGGGGTCCGAGACGACCGAACCTCATTCCGGCCCATCCTGGGAGTCGTTCCGTATTACTTCGAGCGCATCGATCCGCAAGTGCGGGAGGCCGTTCTGGGCGCCCTCAGGCTCTTCGAAGAAGCGGGCTTCGAGATTCGGGAGGTCGAGATGCCCGGACTCTCGGAGATTCTGGCGGCTTCGGACGTATTGTCCCGCGCCGAGGCCGTGACGTTTCACGACTCCTTCATCAGAGATTTTCCCGAGGGCTATGACCCTCGCGTTCTGGAGCGCCTGCGAACCGGATACGAGCTGAGCGCGGTGGATCTCGTGCGCGCCGAAGAGCAACGCCGTCACGCGATTCAGGCTTTCCGCCGGGTATTCCGGCAGGTCGACTGCCTGATCGCGCCCACGCTTCCCGTCAGCGCGCCGGCGCTGGGAACGCGGGAGATCGAGATCGAAGGCACGCTGGAGCCGATCGTCCACTGCTTCGTCCGTCTGGTCGCGCCACAAAACATGGCGGGAGTTCCCTCCCTGAGTGTTCCCTGTGGTTTCTCTGCGGACGGGATGCCCATCGGTCTGCAGCTGATTGCCGGGCACCGTCGCGAGTCCACGCTCTTCCAGATCGGCAGGGTCTTCCAGAGTCGCACGGACTGGCACCGGCGACGACCGCGGCTGGCCGGGTAGTGGCAGCCGAGCGCTGCGAGCGTCTTCGCCCACCAGGCGCGGAAGATCCGATTCAGGCGAGACGTGCCGACTCATCACAGTCGACAACCGGCGAATTCGCAACCGTCCGGCCCTCCGGAATCAGTCGTCCCGCTCGACCTGACGCAACGCCTCCAGCACGACCTCGTGCAACCGTCCGTTCGAGGCGACGACGCCGCGATTTCGAAGCAGCTTGCGGCCGACTCCGAAGTCCAGGGGCTTGCCGTCCAGATCCGTGATCCGTCCACCGGCCTCCTCGACCACGATCGCTCCCGCCGCCTGATCCCAGATCTTCTCCCGGTAGTCCGGGCGGCCGGGGGAGATCAGGCGCAGCAGGAAGTCCGCCTGCCCCGCCGCCAGCATTGCGTACTTGGCCTGGCTGTCCATCCGAATCGGCTCCCGGCGAGTCCCGACGAATTCGAGCACCGTATCGAAACGGCTGACGTTGGTGTGACCTGATTCGACCGAACGCAGGGCCACCGCCTCTGGCGGGGCTTCCACTGCGGAGACCTGCAGTCGCTGGAAGCGGCTCTCACCCAGCCGTCGCATCCAGGTGCCGTGCCCCCTCTCGGCCACCACGAGGCAACCGGTCTCGGCGACCTCAGGCCGGGCGGTCCGACGCCCGGAGCTCAGTTCCAGTCGAGGACATCCCAGAACACCCAGTTGGACCTCTCTCCCTTCCACATAAGCGAGGGCCACGGCATATTGAGCATCCCGCAGGAATCCTTTGGTCCCGTCAATGGGATCCACGACCCAGAAGCGATCGGCCAGCTTCCCCTGCCCACGATCGATCCAGCGGAGCACCTCATCCTGGCCCGCCTCCGGCTCCAGACCGCGGATGAAACCGGCGATCCGCTCCACAACGCCCTCCTGGCCCGGGCGGCGGAGCAGTTCCGCCGACTCCTCTCCGACGAGCATTTCTCCCGGGAACGCCTTCTCGAGTCGGCAGCCGATCAGCGCCTGAATGGCGAAGTCGGCAATCGTCACCGGCGAACGATCTTCCTTCTCGATCGCCGAGACGACCATCTCCTGCTGAACACGCCGAGCCACCGCACAGCCGGCTTCGGCCACTTCGACTGCAAATCTGACCCGGGGACTCTCCGTTTCGAAACCGTCATTCACCATGCGCCCTGCCTCTCCTGCCTGTCCGCGTCCGTCTGCGTCCTCGATTGAAACTCTCTACCGGCAGTGGTACAACTCTGGCCAGACGCCTCCCGGGCTCTCCGAGCGAACCGGGAAGACACCGGAGCTGCGGTCGAGTTTATCAGTTCCGTTCCGGGAAATCGGATGGTCCCCGGAGCGCGGAGGAGTTCTATGGCGAGCGAAGCGATGCTTTCGGCACAGAAAGCCGTGCAGGAGGTGGTCCGCCAGCGCGAGCGGTGGGCCCATACCTCCCTTCCCGAGCGGGCCGGCCTGCTGGAGGCGGTCAGCAGGAGCTTCCAACAGGTTGCCCCGAAATGGGTCGAGTTGTCGGCCCAGGCCAAGGAGGGGGCGCCGGATCCGGGCGTCCTGGCGGAAGAATGGCTTTCGGGTCCGGTCGCCATCCTGCGCAACCTGTACCTGTTGCGGCGTTCTCTTCTCGATCTCGCCCAGGGGAGGGCGCCCGGCCCGGCCGGGGAAGTGACCGTCGCGGCGGGCGGACAGGCGGTCGTCGAGGTGCTCCCCGCAGATCCCCTGGATCGGATCCAGTTCCCGGCCTTCAGCGCCTCGATCTGGATGCAGCCCGGTGTGACGCCGGAGGACGTCCGCCGGACTCAGGCTTCGTCCTATTCCGACGACCGGCCTGCGCGGGCCGAGGTCATTTTGGGTGCGGGGAACGTGTCCTCCATTGCCGTCACCGACGTGCTCTACAAACTCTTCGTCGAAGGATCCACGGCGGTCCTCAAGACGAACCCGGTCCTGGCCTATCTCAACCCTTTGCTGGAGGAAGGCTTTCGTCCCCTTCTCGAGCTCGGAGTGCTCCGCCTCGTGGCGGGCGACGCCGAGGTGGGACGCTTCCTCGCCCTGCATCCGGAAATCGAGGGTATCCACGTCACCGGAGCCGAAGCGACACACGCTTCGATCCTCTCGGATCTGACTCGGGGGGAAGGCGGCCGCTCCAGGAAGCGCCTGACGAGCGAGCTGGGCAACGTCAGCCCCGTGATCGTCGTCCCCGGCGACTGGTCCGATGACGAATCGGCCTTCCAGGCCGCCAACCTGGCTTCCATGATCGTGAACAACGCCGGCTTCAACTGCAACGCGGCCCGGGTGCTGATCCAGCCGGCCGGTTGGAGCGGCAGTGAGCGGTTCCTGAATCAGCTGCGCACCTGCCTCGATTCGGTGGCGACGCGCCGGGCCTATTATCCCGGCGCCCGCGAGCGCTTCGATCTTTTCGTCTCCCGTCACCCGCAGGCGGAGCTCTTTGGGGACAGGACCGACGAACGTCTCCCCTGGGCGTTGGTCCCGAATCTGGATCCGGAACGGCCTGACGAGATCTGCTTCAGGCGGGAAGCTTTCTGCGGCCTGATGGCGGAAACACGGCTGCCTTCGGGCGCGCTGGAGGACTATCTGGAGGCGGCGGTACGATTCTGCAACGAGCGGCTCTGGGGAACGCTGAACGCCACGCTGCTGGTGCCTCCGGCCGTCGAGGCGGATCCGACGGGCCGCGCGGCGGTCGAGGCGGCCATCCGCGATCTTCGCTATGGGACCGTCTGCGTCAACCACTGGGCGGGGATCGCCTTTGCCATGATGACCACCCCCTGGGGAGGTTTCCCGGGGCAGACCCTTGAAAATCCGCAGTCCGGCATCGGCGTGGTGCACAACACTCCGATGTTCGAGCGCCCGCAGAAGACAGTGGTCCGGGGTCCGTTCTACATGGAGAGCCCGCCGCCCTGGTTCGTGACGGGTGGCGCCGATCCCCGCTTCGTGTCGCGTCTGGCCCGTATGTTCGGCTGACCTCAGGGCGCCACGGGTTCCTCGCGATAGACCCGGTCGAACTTCCGCATTCCCTCCGGATCCAGCGACCAGGCGTACACTTCGGCCCGGTCGCGATGCTCCGAATACGCGCGGCGCATCCCTTCGATGTCGAACGAATAGTCGCGCAGCCGGATCGATTCGACGAAGGAGCGATTGTTCACGACGCTCCGGTCTCCGAGGACCCGAGAGGTTACGTAGGCGTAAATGAAGCGGGCGAATTCCTTCAGATTTTCGAGATGCTGTTCCAGCACCAGTTCGCTTTCCCCATCCGAGACGCCCACTTCGTAGAACGCCGTTTCGGCGACCTTCAGGGGAGTCAGTTCCATGAAGTCGTTCAGCACCTTGGGTAAGGGAAAACGTTGCTCCTTCTTCCAGGAGTAGTAGTCGATGAGAAACTGCTGGAGATTGCGATTGATGGGTCCCAGCTGGGCGAACTTCCGGAAGAAGACCTGGATGAAGCCGCGATTGGTGAAGAAGTCGTTGATCACCGGAAAGACGTAGAAGCTGAAGTAGATGGCCAACTCCCAGGCATACTTCAGCGTGAACACCTCCTGATCGCCCAGCGCTCCGTAACTGACGGCATAGCTGGGCACATAGGCCTCGTAGAACACCTTCATGAGCGGCTCGTAGATGGCGCACTTCTCCTCGAGTTCCGCCTGGTCGCGGGACAGGATGGCATCGACGAGCATGGAGTTGTAGAAAGTGATCAGATCCGAACCCGGGCTGTACAGGGGATCCGTGAAACGTCCGGCCATGCCGCTCATTCCCCATCGCGAGGGGCTGATCGTCTGTCGGCAGTCATAGGCGTAATCGAGCAGGCGGGCGGCGTCCAGGATCTTCCGTCCCGGCAGGACGCGCTCGAAGAGAGGAAATTCGCGGCAGGCCCACTGGATCAGCTTTTCCGGAGTGGAGACTTCGTTCTCATCGAACAGAGCCTTGTCATAGACGAGTCCCAGACTGGTCAGGCCCTGCAGCGGGATGACCCAGAACCAGAAGCCCTCGCCCATGAAGTGGTTGGTCGCCAGCCAGAGGGGGATCATCCCCTGCTCCCGCCGGTCCGGCTTCCTGCGGATTTCGCCGAGGGACGCATCGGTAAGTTTCTCGATGTTCACCAGCCCCTCGACCCAGCACCAGGAAGACCCGTGGCGGATTTCGCTCTCCAGGCTGAGCTTCTGCTTTCGCTTGAGGAACTGGCCGCGGCCGGTCGTGTCGACGACCCAGTCCGCCTCCAACTGAATCTGGGCCTCTCCCTGCCGGAAAGCGACCTTGTGGGGCCCGCCCTCGGACAGCTCCACATTCAGAGCGGCAACGGCATTGAGAAAGGTGACGTCCGGGTGGCGGGAGTTTTCCGCCAGCAGGTGGGCTTCGAGGACGTTGCGGTCCAGTTGATAGCTGCACACATTCGAAAAGGGACGAATGTAGGACTGGCTGTAATCCTCGAAATTGCGGTCCCCATCGGCGGTCTTCCAGTAGAAGCGCAGGTTGTATTTCAGGTAGTGGTGGTTGAAGAGATGCTCTTCCAGGTCGAGCACCTTGGAAAAGTAGTACCCCCCCACCTGGACCAGCGACTCCCCGACTTTCTGCTTCCGACCCGGAACTTCGACCTTGTTATCCAGAAGGAGAATCGACTTGCCGGCATTCTCCATCAGAAGATGCCGACACAGGGAGAGCCCTGCCAGACCGGAACCCAGGATGACGACATCGTAGCGATTCTTCAGTGGCATAATGGCTGATACCTCACCAGGCACAGGCCTGCATACGGCCGTTTCGCCAGGCACACCGTCTCGGACCCCCTCTTTCGACGGCTTCCTCCGGCGAGTTGATGAAATGTGCACATTTTAGCTTGTTTTTACTCAAATGAAAAGTCCCAGGCGCTTTCGGCGCACACTTCAAAGCATCACTGATCATTCCAGGGCATCCGCCAGCTGCTCGACACCGTCCAAGCCGAGGGGAGGGGTCGGAAGCTCCGGGAGGGACACGACCTGGATGCCTGCGCCGGAGATCGCCGTGCGGAGTGCGGTGAGCAGACGCTGCTGGGTGGAGAAGATCCCCCGATACCACTCCAGGGTCTGCCGCTCGAATTCGGAGTCCGCATCGAGGTCCGCCGGCACGGAGGGCCAGCATCGGTTGACCACGATCTGGCGGACCGGAAACCGGCGCTTTGCCAGCTCCTCCCTGAAGAACTCGACGTCCCGCTCCGCCTTGGAGGGAGCGGTGACGACGATGAATTCGCACTCCCGCGGATCCCGAAGACGCCGGACGGTTGCCCTCGCCCGCTCCGCATAGCCCTCGGCGATGGTGCGAAAAAGCGAATAGAAGTCGAGCACCTGCCCCACCACGCGGGCCCCCACCAGGTCCTCGATGCGGGAATAGAGGTCAAAGGACGTCCGGCCGAGTCGCCCCAGCGGGGAGGCTGCCCAGAGGCGGTAGGAGCGCCCGACGAGCTTCACCACCCGGAAGGACACCAGATCTGCGAAGAACTCCGGCTTGTCCAGGAACTCGAAGGCGTGCCGGGAGGGCGCGGTGTCCACCACGATGGCTTCGAAGCCCTTCCGGAAGGCCTGGTCCAGGCACTCGATCGCCATCAATTCCTCCATTCCCGCCAACGATGAAATGAGCATGTGGAAGACGGGGTGATCGAGGACCTCCGCTGCCTGCCGCGGATCCCCATACTGGCGCACGGCCTGAGCCAGCGTGTACTCGACGTCCAGTAATGCCGCCCAGAGATCGGCCCCGTCCTCCCCCAGCCGGACTCGATGTTCTCCGGCTCCCGCTTCCAGCCCAAGGAGCGTCCGCAGCCGCCGCGCCGGATCGATCGTCAGCAGGAGGGTGCGCCGACCCTGGCGGGCGAGATTGAGTCCCACCGCAGTAGCCACGGTGGTTTTGCCCACCCCACCGGTCCCGACGCAAATGCGAATCACCATAGGATATGCTCCCGCTCAGCCGGTTCTCCCCTCCGCGCGGTGGGAGCCGTCAACGACCGGATTCTCTTCCGCCAGAGCCTCGACCAGACCGTTCCTCGCCACTTCCTCAGCGACGCGCAGCAGAAAATCCAGGTCCGCCTCATCCCGAGTCACGCGGGGGACCGGGAGGACGGCACACCTCCCCGAGCCGTGCAGCCGTTCGAACTGGTGTTGTTCCTCGCGACTCCTCTCCTCGACGAAGGCCCCGAGAGCCCCCCAGGTCTGCGGAATGGACACGCCCGTCTCCCGGAAACCCAGCACCGGAGAGAGCAGGTTGCACACGACCGCCGAGGGCGATATGGCGAGCCCCGTGAGGGCATCGATCAGTTCGAATGTCTCGTCGACGCTCATCTCTTCGGCGACGCAGACGGGGAAGATCTCCAGGCGGGCGGTTCGGAAGAATTCGGAAATGGCGGCGCCCTGCTCTGCGAGGGGTCCGACGAAAAAGCTCTCGAAGTTCACCGAAGCTCTGAGGGTCTCCAGGAAGTGCCCCGTGGCGGGGGCATCCCAGATCAGGAACTCGAAGGGCAGCTCGGCGCCGGCCGGCGGCACCCGAGCCAGCTCGTGCAGCCTCCAGAGGAAGGCGAATTCCTTCAGCGCGGGGACAACTTTCACGAAGCTCTGATAGACCCGGCTTCCGAGGAGCAGATCGGCCAGCCGACCCGGATGGACCCGGCTCCGCACGAGGGACTCGAGGACCTGGAGAGGATCGATGTGGACGACGTAGAGTCGGGAGGCGACCGCAGCATCCCGTTCCTCCAGGCCGTGAAGGGACAGGGACAGTGCCAGCTCCTCGATGGGATGAGACGACACCACCAGCACTCTGCGCTCCGCCCGTGCCAGCGCCAGAGCGGTGCCGACGGCGAGGGTGGACTTTCCGACTCCACCCTTTCCGCAGAAGACTACGAGTTCGACTGGCACGGAATAGACCTCGGCCTTCCGGTCGACAGCGGGTTTCCCGCTGTCAGTCCCGATGTGATGCGACGACGAAGAAGACGGCCCCGAAGACGAGACAGGCTGCGATGGAAACGTGTCCGAGCAGGCTCTGCGGAAGGAGCAGCGCCCCCTGCAGGGCGAGGAAGAAAAGCAGTCCCGCCACGGCCGCGCCAACTGCGGACCGGACAGGCCGCCTGCCACTCGGAACCGCATCCGTCTTCACTGTCACCGAGAACTCGTTGTCCCGGAGTTGCTCGAGCAGGACCCCGAACTGACGGGCCGTCCCCAAAGCGGCCAGACTGCTGCCGACCACCCACTCGCGAGCCCTCTCGGGATTCATCACGTCGGCAAACCGGGTGGTAACCAGGCGGCCCAGGACTGCCGAGGCCGAAGTGGCGATCCAGTCCATCTTCGGGTCGTAGGCCGACTGAAAGGTGAGAATCAGCTCGCGGTGCAGCAGATCGAGGAACAGGGGACGGCGCACGCCCTCGGCCGCCAACGCCTTCCAGAATTCGAGCAGCTTCTCTCCTGAAGCCGAGATCCGGTGATCCGCCGCGACTTCGAAGCGAAGGGCGGAGAGCTGGCGCCAGAGATCGGATTCGAGAACCGCGCCGTCCTCATGGCGAACGATTCTCAGGAGCATTCGCATGGCCCGGCCACCGTCCTCGGCAACCGAGGACGCCACGTACTGAAGCACCGGATGATAGTGCTGAACCGGCAGGGCCTCCATGAACGGCCAGACCCGAAATCCGACCCGGTTTCCATCCAGCAGACGCAGTTCCGGCCAGGGAACATCCACGGCCACGAAGGCCAGAATCAGGATTTGCTCGAGAACCGCCTCGAGAAACAGCTGCGACTGTTTCGCCGGCTCCGAGGACGGACCGCAGACGCGCTCCAGATCTTCGTAAGCCAGAAGACGCCCGCTCTGGACGTCGGGAACCAAGGTCGGGATCAGGTTGAGAGAGCCGGCGGGAGCCTGCTGGAGGTTTTCCAGCATCAGTCGCTTCTTCGCCAGATCGGCGTGCAGTTCCAACCAGGCACGGAACTGCACGAGGACGTCCTCGTCCACGATCGCCCCCTCCGGGAAACCCTCCAGCGGGGCAACGCAGCGCCGAAAACGATGCCAGTCGGCATCGCGAACGGAGGCCTCGGGAGCGCAGGAATACTCGACCACGGCCGGTCGACCCTCGATCCGGCCCCGGTACACCCGGGTATAGAGACAGGCGCTGAGCTCCTCCAACTCCCAACCCGCTTCCGCCGGAAGACCGAGTGAAGGATCACCCAGAAAGGGCGAGGGGAGATCGCGAAGTTCCTCCAGGTACGCAAAGGGCAACAGGTCGGCACGGCCCGACAGAAAGACCGCGAAGGCCTGGCAGTAGCCGCCGAGCTCGACGCAGGCCTGCCGGAAGCCTTCGGCCCGGGTGCGGGGGCTGCCGACGGACAGTCCGCCTGCTCGACGCGAGCGTGGTGACACCAGTCCGTGGCGCTCCCAGACGGAACGCGCATTCCGAGCAGAAGACATGGTTCAGGATGTTAGCGGATTCAGCCTGTGCGAATCCAGCAGGTTGCAGGATTCGCTCTATCGTCAACGATTGCCGCGGTTTGACGACAACGAACGACCCGTCAGGACGCCTTCGCTTTGGTCTTACGGCCACCCAGGGCGTCCGAGGCCGGCTGCGCATCACCGGAACTGTCCTTTTCGGCGTTTTCGCCTTCCATCCAGTGCACCACGGTGTCCGACGTCTTCTTCATCATGTCCGTGGTCACACGAACCATTTCGCGCGGATCGACCATCGAGGGGCTCATGCCCGAGAAGGTCCGGTGCAGCGTATCCTGGGACACCCGAGTCACGGTTTCGAGGGTCTCCTGCTTGTTCTCGTCGACCTGCTTCATAACGGCATCGGAGAACGTGTCCATCGCCTGTTGCAGCCGGCTCAAGGGTGCAGTCAGATCCTCGCCGGAACCGACTGACGACACAGCACCCTGAAGCTGCTCGATGCCGAACAAAGTCATGGCGGTCGAGAAACGCATCATCGACACAAGGAACTTATCCATGAATCCCTCCTAAGCTAAGCTACTGAACTGGAAACAGCTACGTCTGAATCAGAGATCGTTTTTCGGCGAATCTTCGATTTGATCTCAGAGTATCTTAAATGATCGCTTATTGTCCAGCTTGTTAAAGGCTGTACCCTCAGCGAGTCAGTCTCCAGACGAAGGCCAGCAGCCAGGTCGTCAGACCTCCGGTCAGACCCCAAATGAGCAGTGAGGGAGCCGAGAAGGGCGCCTGCGCGATGGCGTCCCAGTGGGCGAACAGGGTCACGACAACGCCGAGCCAGCCCACGACCGCCCAGAACGCGCCCTGCGCCGGGTGGGCGCCCGCGCCCGAGTCGGCGAGTCTGACGCGCAGGGGCAGTTCTCGACGCTCGAGCAGGTCGAGAGCTCTCAGCAGGCCGCCCGGTCCGGTCTGAAGCCAGCCTGCAATATCAGCCATCACAGGAAGGGCGGATCGACTCGAGAAGACCTTCTGCTGGGCCTGTTCCATCACGTACTCCTCGCAGAGCGCTTTCAGATGGGGGCCGTAGTCGAGGCCGGGAGCGAGGCGTGAGACCAGCCCGTCCGCCAGAAAGAGAGAGCGAATGTACTTGATCATTTCCCTCCGGGGCAACACTCCGAAGGAACGGCAAAGGGTCAGGAGATCGATCATCAGGACGGTCAGACTGCGACCGAACTGGGGCCGTCCCGCTACGGGCGGCTCGCGGTACCACCGGCGGGACAACTTCTCGAGCTCCTTCCGGAATCCGTCGAGATCGGCATGGGGAGTAATCTCGGAGACGGCCATGAAAGAGGAGAAGATTTCGTCGTTCTCCCCGCGCACGTAGCCCAGGGTCATCTGGATGATCTTGCGGCGTGCCTCCGGGGTGAGCCGTCCGACGATACCGAAATCGACGTACCCGACCTGGTTGTCCGCCAGAATCAGGAGATTGGCGGGGTGGAGATCCGCGTGGAAGACGCCGAAGCGAAGCGCGTCGCTGACGAAATTACGGATCACGTTGGAGACGAAGACTGCCGGGTCGAAGCGCAGCCGTCGCAGATCGCGCAATTCGTCCAAGGCTCCCCGGTCCCGGTTGCGCAGATACTCGCGCACGCTCTGACCTTCGAGAAAGTCCATCGTGAGAACGCGCTCGGTGGTCAACTCCAGGCAGATGTGCGGGACCTTTTCGCTGGGAGTCTCGACGGCGTTGCGCTCGAGCATCCGGGCATAGTCGGCTTCGATCCGGTAGTCCAGTTCGTCCTGAATCCACTCATTGAATTCACGAACGGGGTCCCGCATGAAATAGAGGCTCTCCATGCGGAGCAGGAAGACGATCCGGACGAAGGCGTTGAGAAGGACGGCATCGCGGGTAAAGACATCCCGGATGCCCGGCCTCTGAACCTTCACGGCCACCCGGGTGCCGTCCTTCAGAACCGCCCGATGAACCTGACCGATCGAGGCAGCGGCGATGGGGGTGTAGTCGAACTCGGCGTAGATCTCTTCGGGCAGGCGGCCGAATTCTTCTCGAAAGACACCACGGACGAGATCCGGGCCGAAAGGGGGGACCCGATCCAGGAGGTCGAGCAGAGCGTCACAGTACTCGCGGGGCAGAGTGTCGACCTGGAGCGAGAGGATTTGACCGAACTTGAGAAAGCTTCCGGACATCTGCTCGAGGGCAAGGCGCATCCGCTCCGGGCCAGCCGGACCCCTGCGTTTGGTAAGGCTCCCCCACCCATGAGCGAGTAAATGGAAAACGGCAATCCACGTCACCCGCAGAGCCCTGGCCACATAACTGAAGAGCTGCATTTACTTCCCCGATGCTGCCAACGCCCGCCCCGATTCTTCGTCCGCGTCAAAGATCCTGCCATAGAACACGTGCTTTCGGCGAGCCAGCATCTCATTTATGTGAGTCTGCATGATCTCCCGGACGTGCTTGGAAAACTCGCGGACGACGCGCCGGCTTGGGATGCCGGCACTCGTCAGCGGCGGAGGGCTGATCGGCTCGAGGTAGCGGATGTGCCACTTGCTCGGAAGGGGGATCGGCACCAGGGGAAAGGTCGGCGTTACGGGGATGAAGGGCCAGCCCGTCCACCGGATCAGGGGCGAGATATTCATCCTGGCCAGGATGGGGAAGATCTCGACATGCCCCACCACCAGTGCCGGGATCACGGGCACCTGGTGTTCGATCGCCATCTTGGCGAAGGCATCTCTCGCAAAGACGCCCAGTTCATAGGCGCCGCGATACATCCGGAAGGCGCCGCTGATGCCCTCCGGGAAGATTCCGACGAGCTCTCCCCGCTGGAAGACCCGGGCCGTGTTCAACTGGCTCGCCACGACACCTCCCTGCTTGATCAGGAAGTCCGAGAGGAAGGGAAACTTGAACAAAGAGGGAATCACCAGAAAGCGAATATGCCGGCCCGTGGCCTCCAGGATGGCGGACCGGTGCATGACTCCGTCGAAGGGCATGAAGCCGCGATGATTGGCCGTCACCAGCGCTGAACCGTGACGGGGGATGTGCTCGAGTCCCTCCGTCTCCACGCGCCAGTAGACTTTCCGCAGGAAATCGAACCAGAACGACCACGTCTCCAGATACTGAGGATCCAGACCGAAGTCGTCACAGTCATCGGCAATTCGTTCCGGCCGGCCCTTTCCGCTCCGCTGCAGCATGTCCTTCAGTGCCTGGACGCTCGTCTTCGTCGGCTGGAATCCCAGTTCACGGACGGCTCTCTCCGGCGAAACGGTCCAGTTGTACTGCATCAGGTCGACCGATTCCTCCGGGGCACGTGTGAGGCCCAGACGATTCAGCAAAGCTCGTGCCGGACGCTGCAACGCCCCGGGAATGGGCACGCGCACCGGAACGGCGGCTTTCAGGGCCCTCCTGAACTCGACACAGCCTTCTCCGGTAACGTTGAAGACCCCCGTGGACTCCGATTCGGCGGCAGCGACCAATGCGCCGGCCGCATCGTCCAGACTCACGAATTGAACTCGTGGATCGTATCCGGCCGAGGGAAGCGCCAGACGCGAGGCAAACATCTCGGAGATGAAGTCCCCCTCTCGGGCGTCGGCGATGCTCGAGAAGCGAAGACAGGCCGCGGTCTCCCCCTCGCACGGCGCCCCGCCGGGCAGGACCAGCTCTTCAGCTCGAAGCCAGCGCTGCTCGAGGCCCTCGGGCGACAGCAGCGAGACCCGCTCCTCCTCCATCAGGCCGTAGTTCTTGAAGCTGTTCCCGTAGGCCGTCGCTCGGCTTCGAAGAACCAGCCGGCGCAAGCCGTTGCGGCGCCCCTGCTGTAAAGCCTTCTCGAGCCAGCGAAGATCCTGCTCCGACCGCAGGGCCACGTCCCGCTTAGCCGCCGGATCAAAAGGGAAGCAGATCCAGATCGCGGCATCACCCGGCGCGGAGGCCGGATCGTCCCCGCAGCGCAGTTCGGCCACATCCCAGCCTCGGTCCGACAGAAGATCCCGCGTGCGCGCCGCCAGGACTCCCAGCCGACCGATTAGTGCCACTGTTGCTTGTGCTTGTGTCATGGTCCCCCCTTCACACCCGCACTGAAGCCCCGGGGAGCCCGACCAGAGGCTGTCCCCTCCTCAACGGGGCAGGATTCCCCTCAGAAACAGGTCCGACATGCCTGCGACGAGCCTGGCATCGTCCACACGTTCGACCGCCTTCCCGCCCAGGATTTCGAGTGCCAGGACGGAGAAGATCAGCGCAGAGAGAAAGAACGCGGCAGCCGCCTCGATATCGATTTCGGCGCGAATCTCATCGCGCTCCCGCCGGGTATTGAGGAACTCCGTGAAGAGCTTGCGCCCCCGCAGGATGAAGGTCCGGTAGAAGACCTCCGCAAACTCCGGGTTCTTCATCGCCTCCTTTAGAGAGGTCCCCAAGAAACCGGCGTGCGTCCGGCACTCATCCAGCAGAATTCGCGCCAGCACGTTGAGCTCATCGCCGATGGTCTCACCGGGGAACCTCAGCTCCGGGACCGCCACCGAGCCGGCCACGACTTCCAGTTCCCGCTCCATGAGCGCCTGCATGAGGCGACTCGGACCGCCGAAGTGCAGATAGATCCGCGTGGGAGGAATGCCGGTTCGCGCCGAGACGCGCTCGACGACATCGGCATTGAGACCCTCCGCGCCGAGCAGATCGAAGGTGGCGTCCAGGACCTGTTTGATTTCCTCCACATCCAGTGTCTGGGACCGGTTCTCCTCCATTGTCTCCTCCCCCTCAAGCCAGACGCGGGTCCGGCTTTGACTGTCCCGAACCGCGCGCGAGGTCCCGGACGCCGGCCTCGCGGCTGCCACCCGACAGGATCAGCTCCGCAACCCGTTGCGCCGAAACGATGACCGGTGTAATGCCGCCGCCCGGCCGGGTCCAGTGCCCGACCAGATAGAGATTCTCGATCGGGGTTCGATTGGCGGGGCGCAACGGACCGAGTTGGTCCGGCGACATCTCCCACCCCAGCATGGCGCCCCGAAAGTTCAATGTATAGCGATACGAGGTGTGGGCCGAGGCGCTCATCTGGACCACGATCTTGTCATCCAGCCCGGGTATCAGCCCACGCAGCTGCGACAGGATGTAGTTCTCGGTCTCCCTCTTGTGCGCGGGCCAGTCGCTGATCTGATCGAAATTCGAGGTCCCCCACTTCTGCACGATGAGAATGTCGTGACCGGGAGGTGCCAGATCGGCGTCGAACATGGTGGTGAAGAAGATCTTGAAGAAGGTGTGCTGCAGGTCCTCGGCGTCCCAGGACCTCCAGTAGTACCCTTCGATCTCTTCCTTCAGATCGTGACTCAACCCCTTCAGGCCCATATGCATGAGGTAACACGGGAAGGAGGGACGAAGGCTCCGGAGACCCTCGAGGACCTCGCCCCCGCAGTACCGCTCACCCACGAGCTTCTCGTAGGTCTGCAACACATCGGCGTTCGATACGACGATGGGGGCGCGGAACTCCAACCGCTGCGGGTTGCGGCGCGACCGGGTCTGGCAGAGAATGCCCCGGGCCTGGTCCTGTTCGACCAGGATCTTTTCGACGTTCGTATACAGGAGGATGTCGCCCCCCCGGCGCCGCAGCGCATCCCCGAGGTCGTCGGCGAAGGCCTGGGAACTCCCCTTCGGATAGTAATTGCCCAAGAAGTACGAGAGACGGAGCATCGAATCGAATAGAAACGACGTGTGTCCCGGCAGCGAGCCCCAGTGGGAGTGATCCGCCATCAGGTTGGCCTTCAGACGGGGGTCCCGAAAGTGCTCGTCCAGTTTCTGGCCCAGCGTAAAATCCCGGTATTTCTCGGCGGTCTCGTGGGAGATTTCCTTGAAGTAGTAGAGCAGACCATACAGATAGGCCTCCCGGACCTCCGCAAAGAAACGATCGACGTTCTCGCTTTCGTGCGGGAAGCGCTCCTTCAGCCTCCGCAGATACTCGGACAGGTCGGCCGGCACCACGAAGGTGTCTCCGTCCGGAAAGTGAAACTTGTCGACAGGGTCCATCTTGTGCCAGCGGGTCTCCACCCCCAGGCGCTTCAGGAGCTTTCCGGTCAGGGTCGTGGGGTTGCCCAGCAGCGGATAGAAGTGGGTCGCCGAATCGAAGAGGAAACCCTTCTTGCGAAAGCTGCTGCAGTATCCTCCGAGGACATAGTGCTGTTCGACGACCAGCACCTTCATCCCGGCATCGGCCAGCAGATTGGCGCAGAAAAGGCCTCCCACACCCGCCCCTACGACGATCGCGTCGTAATGACTCTCATATTCACGGCCGAGGATCTTGAGTCCCTCTGTCAAGCTCGTCTCCTCTCCAGTGGAAATCGGTCTAAACCATGCCTCCGTCAACGGGCAACACCTGGCCCATGATGTAAGCGGCCTCGGGCCCCGCCAAAAATCGAACCACCTGTGCGACCTGCTCGGGAGTGCCCGCGTGGCCGGAGGGGATCTGGGAGTACAGCTTCTTCAGCGTCGGCTCTGGGATTCCCTCGAGCATTTCCGTCTCGATGAACCCCGGAGCAACGGCATTGACGCGCACGTTAAAGCGCGCCACCTCGCGCGAAAGCGACTTGGTCAGGCCGATGACCCCGGCCTTCGAGGCGGCGTAGTTGGCCTGTCCGGGCAGTCCGAGGATTCCGCTGACACTCACCACGTTCACGATCGAACCGCTCTGTCGTTTCACCATGTCGAATGCGACGGAGCGACAGTAGTTGAAGGTCCCCGTCAAATTGGTGTCAACCACGAGGTTCCAGGTCTCCGGCGACATTCTGTAGAGAGGCTCATCCTGGCGGACACCCGCGTTGTTGACCAGAAGGTCGACGGGACCCAGACGCTCCTGGACCTCGGCCACCACCTGGCCGCTCCGCTCGAAGTCCCGCACATCGGCCTGCAACGCGAGAAACCGACTCCCGTCGGCCAATTCCTCCAACAGCGCATCGGCGGCCTCCCGCCGTCCCAGGTAGGTAAATCCGACCTTCCAGCCGGCGGCCGCAAGTTCCCGAACGATTGCCCGGCCGATGCCGCGGCTTCCACCCGTCACCAGAGCGACGGCATCCGTCGTCGTCATGCTTTCTCCTCGGGCCGATTCCGCCCGTAGATTTCGTGGGCCGTCGCGAAGTCCCCGGAAGCGATCGCACCCGCCATGGAGATCTCGCCTCCCAGGACCGAGGCGGCGACTATCTCGGCGAACCTCTGCGCTTTGCCCGAGCCGTGGCAACCGAGCATTTCGAGGCATTCGCGCTGGGTCCCAAGTCCGGTTCCGCCTCCGACGGTCGCGACCGTCAGGGCCGGCAAGGTGACGCTCACGTAGACACCTCCCTCGGCCAGTTCGAAATTGGTGATGCCGCAGGCACTGTTCACAACGTTGGCGACATCCTGGCCGGTCGCAATGAAGATGGCCGTCAGGCCGTTCGCCAGCTGGCCGTTGTAGCCGACCGCGTTGGCCGCCAGATGACCGACCAGCGTCGAATGCCAAACCTGGTACAGATCCTGGGCCGAGCAGTTCAGGTAACTCCGGACCATGCCATCGGGCAGCAGGGCTCCGGCCGAGACCCACTTGCCCTTTCCCCGAGAGAGCAGATAGCCGGAAGGCCGCTTCTCGGAACTCATCCCGCTGAACAACAGGTAACGGGGAATCGTCAGCTGGGCGGCAATCCACCGGCAGGCTGCGTCAGTGGCCTTGACGATCATGTTCATCCCCTGTGCATCGCCTGTGCTGAAGCGGAAATTGACGATGACCTGCCGGGCCACCTGATAGGTCTCGAAACTGAGCAGCTTTCCGTGCCGAGTGGTGGCCTCGGCCGCGCGCTGCACGTCAGGGAAGTTCCGTCCCAGCCAGCCCGTGAACTCCATGGCCTCCCGGATCGAGTCGAAAAAGAAGGACGGATTGGTCTGATTCTGGTCGGCGAGACAGACGGCCTCGACACCCCCTGACCGCGTCAGGGTCATCATGCCCCGCTCGTAGGAACGGACCAGCGCCCCTTCCGTGGTCGCCATGGGTACGTAGAAGGTCCCGTTCGCATGCAGGCCCCGCACCAGCACGGGCCCCGCCACTCCGATCGGAACCTGGGCCACTCCGATCGGGTTCTCGATGTTGCCCCTCATCGTCAGGGAATCGACGGAGAACGAACCGACATGACGCAGGGTCGCGCCCGTCCGTTCCTCGACCCAGTGGCGGCGACGGGCCACCCGGTCCTGATCGTAACCCTGATCCTTCATCCGCGGGACAAGGTCCCCGATACCCGGCTCTACCGGCGTTGTGCTCATCTCAACCTCGGACTGGAAAATGGAGACGGCAGTTCATGTCGTGCTGATCCGCGATCATACGCAATGAACGGCCGATGATGAGCGAAATGATACCGTTGGTGAGCTCGAAGTTCAACTTCGTTTAAAATTGGAGCCGCTTGTGTAACCGATCATGAAACAGCCGATCCCCGCATGGAAAAGCTGGCTGCGCAAAGGAGACACCATCCGGAGTGTCTCGCAGGCCGCGCTCCGTCTCGACCAGGACGAGTTCGTCCATCGCCTCTCGGCGATCCAGTCCCGCGCCGCGGCCAGCGCGGACCCCCTCTTCAAGACGCGCTCCTTCTGGCAGATGGAGAAGGTCTCGGCGGAGTTCATCAAGTCGGGCGCTGCCGGTGAGGGTCTCCGGGACAGCCGGCTTCCCCTCGAGGTTCGTCCCATCTCCCATTGCGGGATGGGCATTGGAGCCGTCGAGATGCTGGGCTTCGAACCGGGCCCTCTCCTGGCGGCCATCGATCGCTTCTCCCACCCCGACTACCGCGCCTTCGCCCGCGAATCGATTGGGGCCATGCTCGGAGTCTACGAGCCGGGTCCCTTCCTCTGGCTGGCCCGGGGGATGGGCCGCTTCGGTCTGATCCCGATGGCCGATCTGAGCCGCCCGGCCCTGGGGCCCTACCTCGAACACTTTGACCCGGAGGATCGACTGCGACTCGCTCACGGGTTCGGGCGACTGATGTACTTTCGGAGTCACTCCATTCCCGGAGCGTTGAGGGCGGTGCGCGGGGTGCCGCTCTTCGATCAGGCATCCTGCGTCCGCGGAATCGCTTTTGCCATGGCCATGGTGAACAGCCACGAGGTGGCCCGCCTGGTGATGACCCGGACCTACGACTGGGGGGATGAGCGAACCAACCTGGCTTTCGAAGCCGGCCTCGTCTATGCCCTGGTCTTCTGGGAGTGGATGTCCCCGGGATTTCTGAGGCGATTCACCCCCGCCAGCGACGCCGGGCGTCGCCGAGCCCGAGCCGCCGAGAACGAGATGGCGGCCAGCCGGGAGCGTGGGTATCCGCTGGCCTTCTCCCTGTCCATCGATCTCTGACCTCGGCTCCCGGCCCGCACGGACGTCAGGTATCGGTCCCAGGCTCGGCCCAGCGCTGCGCCATTTCCGTCAGCAGACGATGATGGACCACACCGTGCAGGCGGAGCATGACGGCGTCCAGCCGGTCGTGAGCCCGCCGGCTCAGTCGAAGCCCCCGAAAGGTCAGACGATCCAGCAGCTCGATCGTCGAGTAGACCGGGTCGAACCCGGCCAGATCGAGCACCTTCTCGCTTCGGGGCGACACGATGAAGGCAAGGGAAACCTCCAGTGCTCCCTCTTCCGACCGGGTGAACTCGAACAGCTTGATCGCTCCGCCGAAGTGACCCGGACCAAAACCGAACGGGCTCGGCTCGGGGGCCAGCGGAAGGAAGGAGTAGCCGAAGCAGCAACCTTGCGCCTGCCCGCGGCAGTCCGTGCGGCTGCGGTAATTCCGGTGAACGACGACGATGGCGGCCTCGCGGACGAAGCGTGAAGCCATCCCGGAAATCGGGGCAAGCAGAGGAATGGCCCGCACGAAGTCGTGGATGTCGACGCGGGCCACGAGCCAATCCAGCTCCTGCAGGCCAAAATCGACCGCCTCTTCGGGCGAGGCAGGCTCGGGCGTCTCGACTCCGGTTCGTTGACGCAACAACGGGGTGTAGGTGAAGCCTCCCCGCCCGCCATCGGGCCTGGTCCAGGCACAAAGGGATGCGAATTGCCCCGGGAGTGATTCCAGAGAATCGAAGACGGAATTGCCGGGTGGAACCCCCAAGCGGGCCCGCTGGAGGCAGCCCATCACCGGCGTCTCTCCGTCGGCCGTCCGCGAGTAGAAGCCGGACATCTCGACGAGGGAACGGGAGGGTCGTACGAGTGGAAAGGTTGGCAGCGACTCGCCTCGGTTTTGCGACCGCCACCACTGCATCAACTGATCGCCCGAGGCCAGCGCCGCCCGCGTCGCGCCCAGCAATCGCGGAACTTCAAAATCGGCCGGCATCGCTCACCCGTGTCCAGCCCCTGCGCATGCCACGCCAGGCGGAAGGGGAAGGGGCCGGCAGACCACCCTGAAGCGCCGGCCCTCTAGCAGGTTACGCTGGTACTCAGTAATCGAATTGGTCGCTGTAGACCTCGGCGTAGACGGACCCGATGGCCGGGTTCTTGTCCGGCAGGGTGCCGATCCCCTTGCAGGGGAACTTGCGGCCGATCAGGCTCTCATACTTGCCCGTGGCTTCCACGACCTCGTAGATCCCGGAGAACGGACCGCCGACCTGGTTGAGCACGTGCCTCGGATCGTCCGCCGGCGCCTGCAGGAAGACCAGGAACCGTCCCGTGACCTGGACGCGGAAGAGGATCTGATCGCCGTCCGGATCCGTCAGAAGGGTCCAGTCGTCGGACGCAAAGTCCGGCGGCGGCACGGCGAGGAACTGGAAGTTCGTGGTCGCCGAACCGGAAATGGCGCCGCGCATGGTGCCGCTGCGGACACCGTCGCCGGTTGCCGGGAAGCTGGTGACCACATCCTGATGGATGAACAGCAGCTTCGGCGAATGCAGCATGTTGGGTTCAGGATCGATGGCGTCGGTGGATCGGCGGGCACTGACGGCCCAGATGGTCGTCGAAATCAGAATCAGGACTACCACCAGCAAGACCTTTTTGTTGACGACAACTCTTTTCATTGAACTCTTCCCTCCTTGACTTGATTTGAAGACCGGGCCGGACTCCCGCAGAACGGGGATCCGACGCCGAAACTAGGGCTCGTCTCCACGAAAGTAATTTCGTAAAGGGTTCCAATAGTAGTCGACCCATCCCTTGCGGTAGGACTCGGCCTGGGTGACGGGAACATCACTGTGCACCAGTGTCAGCCGGGTGCCCTCTTCGCTCGGCTCCAGAAGGATCTCGACTCTCGAGGGCGGCTGCCCGGCCGGCCATTCCGTGGTGCTCCACTCCTGCACGATCCGCCGATTCCGTTCGAGGTCGAGAATTCGGCCATCGATATACCCGTCCCAAGCCGAAAACTCGGCACCGACCTTGGCTTCACCCGTGGCCTCGGCTCCCGTAAATGCGGAGTGCTTCTCGGGGTCGAGCAACGCATCGTAGACCCTTTCCGGGGACGCCGGAATGCTTTGCACCTGTCGGAATGAAGTCGTCTCTTCCGCCATCAGGGTAATGAATCCTCGAGGTTTGGAGGCTTGGTGTTGACATTGGACGTGATGCCGCCGTCGATGATGATGCTGATATAGGGAGCATCCGGCGCCGTCGAGAATTGGACCGTCGCCAGATGGGGGTCGCTGTCGGTACTCCACGAGCCGAACGCTGTGAAGGTCACCGTATCGTACTGGCCTTCGGGAAGCTGGGAACCACGAGAATTGGTGCAGCTGACAGCGGCCAGGCTGTACATGTCGAAAGTCCCGCCATCCTGGCTATTCTCGTTCCTGTACTGAAAGGAGGCCTCCCGGCCCACAGGGTCGCAGGGAATCGAATAGCTGTACGAGAACTCGTCGCCCGTGGATGCGGTCGTCTGCCCGTTGCCGGTCATGATCACATCGGCGGGCGGCGCAGGATGCATGGCCTGGATGCGCAGAAACGGATCCAGTCTCGATCCTTCACCGGCGATCCAGCTGTGAGCCTTCACCAGATCGGGCGACGGGAAGCGGAATCCGGTGAAATCGACCGACACGTCCCCGTTGAACCGGAAAATCGTTTCGCCGTTGTTCCCCTTCTCGAAGGATGCAGGCCCGCGGAAATAGAAGGAGGACGGCGCGATGTTACCGTCGTTCTGCGCGAGCAGGGCAAACAGAAGATCCTGGGCGATGAACCCGCGATACAGCAGGTCTCCGCCGAGGACCTTTCCCGTCTTGAGGTTGATCGAGCCAAGGGCCAGATCGAAGGGGTCGTCGGCGAAGGCCACATCCTGCAACAGATAGGTCTGGTCCGGAAACCGCAGGTATTCGTTGTGCCCGAGCATTCCCAGTGAGAGTCCGGGGATCGAAAGGGGCGAAGCCGGCGGATCGGCGAGCAGGCCGGTGGGGAGGATACTCGAGACCCAGAACGGTACGGAGTCTCCGAAACGCTCGCCGAACTGGATCTGGATGTTCCCGAGCAGATGGGAGCGACCGACGGCGTCGCCTCCCAATTGGGGGATGTTCAGGGAGAAAGCGTCTCCGAAGCTCGTATTGTGGGTGAATGTCGTCAGCTCCCATACCGTGTTCGTCGGTATGTCGGGACAGTCGTCCCCGCACTCGGGCCCTTCGGGCGCCTTCGTGGTCAGCAACAGGTGAGGGTGCAGCGACGTACCCGGCGCCGGGATGCTGGCGCAGTCGAGGTGATAGTCGCAGAAGGGCAGCGGGAATCTTGGCACGTCTCCGTCGATGGTATTGCCGAGCGCCAGAAAGCTGCTGCCGTAGAACGTAAAGTCGAGCAATCCGTCGGGGCGCTGCTCGAAGCGGGCCCAGGAACTTCCGTAGATACCCGGGAACTTGATCACCGGCGCCTCGAGCTTGGGATTGACCTGCCCGAGGGCATAGATCGCGGTATTGATGAACAGAACCCGATACTCGAGATTCGTCACCTCCCCGGTCTCGAGGTTGAGATCGCCTTCCGACACGATCGTGTCCTGGGTGTCCTTGACCAGGTTGAATTCGACGGGCAACCTGAAGAACTGCGGCGCCGCCAGCGTGCCGTTGTCTCCCTTCAGACCACCGGGGTGAGTCACCTCGAAGTGCGCGACGTTCTTGACCGGCTCGTAGAACTTGATGTGCAGGCTGCCCTGGATGTGGGCATTGGTCATGGCCAGCCCGCCGAAGAGCAGATTGCCGCACGTGCCGTAGGGGTTGTCCGCGTCGGCGGGACAATCGACCGCTCGAAGGGCATCGCCGAAAAAGCTTTGCTCCGCGTTGATGGACAGCGTTTCTTCGAGCCCGGGTGGCAACTGCAGGGGCGTCTCCGGCGGCTCTTGAGCCCACAATCCGGTCGCCAGTACTGCCAGGACGGAAGACGACAGCAGCAGGTACCGCCGGATCATGGCTGCCTCCTTTCGCGGCTCGAAACGTTCCCGCGTGAGCGTGGCCGCGGGGTTGACTGACTGCGGGAAGAAGCTTCCAGTTGACTCTTCACACGCAAGATGTACCTCATCTTCTCTGCGGGAATGAATTCAGACAGCGACTCGAGGCTGATCCGGTCACCCGTTGACACCTTGTAGTCGACCACGCTGTCCGCGGCGAGCACCGGGTCCAGCGATACGGGCGAGAAATTCGTGCCGTAGTTGGTGTTCAGAGTCTGAAGAACGGCATTGGCGATCAAGGCCTGGCCCGTTGCGCCGGGGTAGTATCCGTCCAGGCTGTAGAGACCGCGCAGGAAATCGGCCCTCAGTTGGCGGCCCGAGACAACGGCGCCATTATCCTTGAAGTCCCGGATCAGCCCGTGCAGATCGAAAACCACCGCACCGTGACTGGATGCGATCGACCGGATGTCCTGATTCATCGAATCGACGTAGGCGGAGATCTCGTCCGCCGTCGCCGCATCGATGTAGGAACCGGAGGGCAGCGGTGCGGAACGGCGCTCGAGGAACTGGTTGCCGATCTCGACCAGCCCCGGGACCGTGATCCAGTCCTCCACGCTCAGCCCGTAAAGCCCCAGCACCACGTAGGTCGGTACCCGCGTCAACTCGGCCGCCCAGACCGGTGAGTTGAAATAGCCCGAATCGATCGGATCCGGAACCGTCATGACCAGGACATCGGCGTAGGTCGATCGCAGGCCGCTGATGATCTGCTCGAAGTTGGCTCGGAAAGCGCTCGGATCCGGGAGCCGGCTCAGGTCCCCGTGAACCGCCGCGTCGAGCACTTCGGAGTAACCGAGTTCGACGATGGCGAAGGTCGGGTGCATGGCCTCGGCGTACTCCAGTTGCGTCCACAGCGGGACGGGATCTTCGAGAATGAGTTGCGGGAAGCCGAGAATGAAATTGACGACGGTTTGCTTGGTATCTCCCGCCTGAATCAGAGGCGAGACGGGTCGGCGCGTGACGGCATCCGCCGCCGTCAGTCCCGGGATGGAAAGGTTGAAGACGAAGAGATAGGGCGGAAAGGGGCGCCGAACCGTGGTCTGCAACGCCGCGGGAAGGCGCACCGGAAGGTCGGCGAAGCCCATGACATTGCCGATTCCCGGCGGCTGAATGACCGGCTGCGGAAACAGGGCACCCATCTGCTGCGCCACCAGACTGGGGAAGGAATGCTGCTGTCCGGCATTGGAGAGACTGAAATTGTAGACGCCGGCCGCCAGCCCTTCGCCCATGACAATGAAAGTGGTCGTATCAAGCCGTCGCGACGTCTGGGCCACGAGCGGGGATCCGCCGAGGAGTCCGCAAACTGCAAGAACAAAGATCTGTTTCAACATGGCTCTACCAATCCGTCTTCAAATCGCTTCCACCCAGGTTGAACCGGAGGCTGACACCACCGAGATGGGCAAAGTTGTCATACAGTCCGTTGGTGAAAACGTCATTGTTCGCGGGCACATCGGTCCGGCGGTCCATGAACTTCATGGCCTGATAGAAAGCGCTGAGTTCCATGTTTCCCCGGCGCAGAGAGGCCCCGACGGTAAAGCTGTGCCGGCTGCTGTCGGGGAATAGCGGCCCGGTGCTCTTGTCCGGAACCGGCGTGTGATCGAACATGTACCCGGCTCGAACCTGGAGACCTTTCACGAGTCGTTCGTAGCCGGTGCTGATCTGATAGGAATTGTTGAAGTCGAACTCCAGCCGCAGTTCCGCCGGCGTCGCCGTGTCCACGGTCTCGCTGAAATTCACCGGGACACTCTTGAAGCGGTGATAGTCCATGTACTGGAAGTCGACGGCCGCCGTCCCGCCGAAGAAATCCTGTTTCGCCACTCCGATCTTGTAGGCCGCCGGCGTCGTGAAGGACCCCTTGATGTCCTGATCGGGAAAGAGATCGGGGATCGTCTGCGCCCCCAGGAAAGGCTCCAGGGGATACCCGGTCGTAAAGGCGAAGGTGGCGCGGCCTTTGAGATGGTGGGTCACGGCGCTCCGGTACATGAGTCCCAGGTTCAGCTTGTGAACGGAGTCATGGTGCAGGAAGCCCAGGTTGAGGCCGGGACTGTTGCTGGTACCGGCCAGTCGCGAACGGCCTTCCGGCAGCAGGCGGGCGATGGAACGTCCGGCCAACTCCGGGTCCTCACCGGGAAAGATCACCTCGGCGAGCTGCTTGCCGAAGACGACTCCGTCGTCCAGAGGATTGAGGATGCTCTGCTCGAGCATCAGATGCGTGTGCACCCAGGCCACGCCGAGAGCCACACTGTTGTTCTGGTTGATCCGGTAGGCGACGGTCGGCTGGATCCAGATCGACTCCAGGCGCGCCCGGTCCCCGGCGTAACGCCCCACGAACTTGGATTCCTGCGGATCGCTGTCCTGGAAGCTCACCCAGTTGGCCGACAGACCGAACGGAGAGAAGACCCCCAACCCAAACGTGAGCTTCTCGTTCAGGTCCTTGGTCATGTAGAGGCTGGCAACCGGAATCAGCTTGGGTGCGACAGATCCGTTGAATCCCTTCTCGGGAACGTACTGGCCGGCCGGCACAGCCGAGGGCGTGAAACGAAACAGCCCGACGACCCCGAGTGAGTCCATTTCCATCCGGAGGCCTTTTTGGAAAGCGATTCCGGCCGGATTGTAGAACAGTGCCGAGCCGTCGTCGGCAATCGCTGCAAAGGCACCGCCCATCCCCATCGCGCGGACTCCCAGTTCGTAGATCGTGAATGCCGAACCGTCAGCCCGCCCGAGAACGGATACAAGGCACACCGTAGCAACAAGAAGAAACTTCCTGTAAGTCATGAACCTCCCCGCGTCGCAGAAGCGAGTCATGAAAGGAACCTCTCGCGGAGCGCCACCCCTCTGTCCACCCCCGCCGGGCAGCGCGATTTCCACGAGACTACGGCAAAACTTTCATGAATGTCAATAAAGATTCTAGAATTTCCTTCACAAATCAACACAGTCGGACCGTGCCGGTCAGGAAGCGGCTTGGGGACGAGGCTCAAGGCGACGCCTCGAGCCCGCGCTCCACGGCTGCCTCGAGATCGGAGAAGCCGTACCGAATCTGAGGCGGCGTCGCAGCATATTCATTTCCCCAGAACGGCTCACAAAGGACCCGGCCCGAGCCGCTCAAAACCCAGATCGTCGGGACTCCGTACTTCCGGGGGTCTCGAGGCCACTTCAGACTTCCCTGCCACGGCGCATCCTGCCCGCCCTGGGGCCGGCGAAGCAACGCGAGGTACGGATCGAAGAAGATCTGCGGGTAAGGCAGCAGCGATGCGCGCTGCTGGCGGAGCGTCCCGTCGATGAACTGGCGGAGGGGCTCGCGATCCGAGGGAGGTACCGGCCCGGAGGTCAACGAGAAGGCCCCCTCCGGGAAGCCATAGTGGGCCGGGGCAAAGACCGGCGGGACCGCGACGGCCAGGAATCGAACGTCGTGCCGTTCGCCGAAGCGGTGGATTAGCGCTCGCTGAATGGACAGATCGTCAAAGCTGTCCTGACACCAGAGAGGTCCTCGAAAGGCCCCTTCCGGAACTGCCGCGGCCGCGCCTCCGAAGAGGATCAGCACGACGACCCGGGCGTCGGCGCCGACCTGGTCCCAGAGCCGGACCGGCTGCATTTCGGAATCCAACACGGTGATGCCTGGGTCAATCCGATCACCGGCGCTCGAGCCCGACGAACCCGGCCCTGCCGAACCCGCTGCCCCACATGCCGACAACATGCAGCCGGAGAGCGCCAGGACTGGGAGGAGCCTTGCTGCCTTCATCCCTCGGATTTGCCGTTCATTTCCATCTTCATGAGCACCAGGCCGGTCAGAAGCTTGGGAAAGAAATCGGTCGACTTCTGAGGCATTCTTGCACCCAACTCTGAAATCTTGCGGACCTGTGACAACGACGTGGGATGCAGGAAACAGCCCAGCTGCAGAGAGCCTTGCTCGAGAAGCCCGCGCAGTTCGTTCCTGTCCCTGAAATAGCTCACGTAGTCCCCGCTCGAAACCTTGTCGGGGCCAATCCCAAGCAACCCCGACAGCACTCCCGAGTGGAGGATCGTCACATCCAGCTCCCGCAACGGCCCCTGGGCTTCCGGCATGAACTCCGGATCGGAGTGCGCTTCCTCCTTGAGTCGGGCGACGACTGCGTGCAGCTCGCGACCTTGCGGCCAGCAAAAGCCGATGCAGTTGTGCCCGTCCTCCACTCCCTTGTACATATCGTCAAATGTCGCTGCGGACTTGATCCTGAAATGTCTCTCCAGTCCCAACAGAAAGCGATGGGGACGGAAGTCCTCGAGGCCCTTGACCCCACGGTGGGTCGGCAGGATTCGCATCCCCTGGCCTTCCATGTTGAACAGGGCGATCATGCGCCGATCGAATGATTCCGGTGCCAGCGGCCGACAGCCCCGGGCCAGACACTCTTTGTGGAAGAGGAGCGACGTCTGAAAACGGTGGTGCCCGTCCGCGATGTACAGAGGCAGAGGCTCGACCAGACTCCGCAGGGCTGAGACGACGTCCGGATCCGAGACCGCCCAAATCCGATGCAGGACCCCAAAATCATCGGTCACCTCGATCGCGGGGGCATGGACTTCCGTGTATCCGTCCAGCACGTGGTCGACTTTCAGGGAGGGATCCGAGAAGAGGGTGAAAATCAGCCCTTCGTTGGCTTGGGTGTGGCGAATGAGATTGAGACGATCCGACAGCGGACGTTCCAGAACCGTCTCGTGGCCGCGCACCACCAGCTCACTGTCATCCAGCGCCACCAGCCCGATGATTCCGATCCGCGAGTGGACGACCCCTTCGAAACTGAAGAGCTGCTCGTAGACGTACAGGCAGGCATCGAGGTCCTGCCGCAGAACCCCCTCCCGTATCCATTCGTTGAGGAATCGCGCGGCCTCGGCGTAATCCTCGTTCCGGATCACGCGCACGATGTTGTGCGGGCTGCGCCCGAGATACTCCCTGCGCAGAGCTTCCGGAATCTTGTCGTAGGGCTGGGTAACGACATCATCGAGTTTGCCCACAATGGACGGGTCGAACCGGTAGCCTCGAAATGGATAGATCCTCGCCATCGGTGCATTCTACAATTTCATGGGAACGACTTTCGATCGCATTGTGCGGCCCGAATCCTGCAGCAGGCTTCGCGAGGCCCCGGCCGGAAAGGACCTGGAATGAATCAGTATCTGGAAGGAAAACCGATCGAACCGCGGACGGTGACGGGTGAACTGACGGTATTCGAGCTCGTCGACGGATTCTTCAACGCCTACAACGCGGCTCGCCTGCGCGAAGCGTGCCGCCTCTTCGCGGAGAAAATGCTGAGTGAGGACGTCACCATCGGGCTGAGCCTGTCCGGTGCGCTGACACCGGCCGGCGTGGGGATGTCCAGCATCATTCCGCTCATCGAAAACGGATTCGTCGACTGGATCGTCTCAACGGGTGCCAACCTCTATCACGACACTCACTTCGGCATTGGACTTTCGATGCATCAGGGCCATCCCCACGTCAGCGACATCGAACTCCGGCGGGAAGGGATCGTCCGGATCTACGACATTTTCTTCGACTACGACGTCCTTCTTTCGACCGATCGTTTCTACCGGGAGATCCTGAAGGCCCGTGAGTTCCAGAAAACGATGAGCACTGCGGAGTTCCACTTCAACGTGGGCCGCTACCTGGCCGAGAGGGAGAACGTGCTGGGCGGCGGCCGATCCCTGCTGGCATCGGCTTACCGCAACCGGGTACCGGTCTACACGTCGTCTCCGGGCGACAGCTCCATCGGGATGAATGTCGCGGCTTTGGCGCTGGACGGAAACCGCCTTTCGATCGACGTATCTCGAGACGTGAACGAAACAGCCGCTATCGTTCTTGGGGCCAAGCGGGGAAACGGCAAAAGCGCCGTGGCAATCTTCGGGGGAGGGTCGCCGAAGAACTTCCTCCTCCAGACGGAGCCGCAGATCCAGGAAGTGCTCGGCATCGAGGAAAAGGGACACGACTATTTCCTTCAGATCACCGATGCCCGACCGGATACGGGAGGGCTGTCCGGCGCAACCCCGTCGGAGGCGGTCAGCTGGGGAAAGGTCGACCCGTCGAAGCTACCGGATACGGTCGTCTGTTATCTGGACTGTACGGTGGCGGTTCCGATTCTCGCCGCCTATGCCCTTGCGGCGGCCCGGCCGCGCCGCCCCAGGCGACTGTACGAGCGCCTGCCGGCACTGCTCCATCAACTCGAAGACGAGTATCACAGTGCTCGAAAGGGCGGCTGAGGAAAACCGGCCGCATTCGTCGCCGGGCAGTGCCGGATTCCTCACCAGGGTCTCTCGCTGCTGCAGGATCCTGGTGAGGAATCCGGAGAAGTGCCCCGAGTCAGGCGCGGGCGCGGGCCCGTTGCCTTCCCATCCGGAAGACTAGCGTTCGAGGGAGCCGACGGGCAGGCTGGATCGGACCAGTCCGTTGGCGGCCCGCAGAATTACGACCGCCATGGGGACATCGCTGCTCAGCCTGATCGTTCCTGAGAACGAAGAACCGGCCACCTGCGGAAAAATCTGAGACAGGAATGCCGCCCGATGTTCTCCCGGCCCGATCGATGCGACGTCGGGATTGGTGGCAACGAGATGACCTGACTCGTCGTAGAGCTCAGCTCGTGCCGTCGATGCCTGGGAAGATACGTTGACCACGGCGATTCCGCTGTCGAATCCTCCCGCGACGACCTTCTGGACTGCGCCGAGGGAAGTGTAGGTTCCGGCAGCACTTCCAACTCCCGCCTCCGCCACCACGGCGCCCGTATCCGTCAGGACGCGAAAGATACCGGTGCCCTCCACCGGGACATTGCTGCGAATCCGAGCGTATCCGACGGCCAGGTTGGAACCGCCCGTGACCAGAGTGACAGAACTGACGGCGGCGATGGAGAGGTCAAAGGAGCTCGCGACGGTGTCTCCGATCTGAAACTGCAGGGGGTCGCCGTCGTCATCGAAGAACTCGATCTCGCCCTGGGCGGTCGAATTGGAGAGATTGGCGACAACCAGGGTCGTCCGCAGAATTCCGACGCTCGGAATGGGCCCGTTCGCGACCTGGGCCAGGTACGTCTCGAACTGCGGACGGTCGACGAACTGGACCTGGAGATCATCAATCTCTTCCGCCTCGGCAGCCGCACCGTAGCTGATCAGGAGTTTGGCGATCCCCGCGGCGTGGCTGGTACTCACCTCGATCACCGTGGGCTCGGCAAGTCCCGTGTGCTGGACGGCCCCGACGCTTTCGCCCGCCGGATCGAATGCCGTGATCGAGACCTCGGTCCCGGCGCCGCCGTTCCCGGCGAGAAAACCGACCTTGCTGACCGGCTGCTGGAAATCGAGGATCAGGGGCCGATTTGCCGACGTTCCCGACGGCGGAACGTTGCGGATCCGGTTGTCGGTAAAACCCAGTGCGACCACACCGACGACCCGGGCCGTTCCATCAGCGCCGCTTTCGAAAGTGATCCCCCAGCGGGCCAGCGCGCGACTGGCATCACTGTTCTCGGCGAGGCCGCTGAATTCGAATTTCGCGGACTCGGCCGAAAACCCGGCATGTCCCGAAACATCGGTGAGCTGCGCCGCCAGGGGGACGGTGAAGGTGAGAAGCAACAACATCGAAACTAGGATGAATTTCCTCAACATGGTTCCTCCCTGAAATAAGCCCTCATCTCCCCCCAAGAAAGATTCGCGGGATATTATATAGCTCAAACCCACGCTAATTATTGATACGACAAACCGCAGGGAGGAGGATACGCGTTGGAGCTGAAAGGGAAAGTAGCCATCGTCACAGGGAGCACCAAAGGAATCGGACTGGCCATCGCAGAGGCACTGGTGGCCCGGGGGACGAGCGTCGTCGTTTCCTCCCGACACGACGACGAGATCCAGGCGGTCGTGAAGCGACTGCGGGGTTCCGGAGAGCCCCGGGTCGTGGGCAAAGCCTGCGACGTGCAGCGGGCCGAGCAGGTGCAGGACCTGATCCGCTTCGCCGTCTCCGAACTGGGGGGCCTCGACATCCTGATCAACAACGCGGGAATCGGACAGTTCCGGTACGTCGAGGAGATGACTCCCGAACACTGGCGCCGGGTTCTGGGGACCAATTTGGACAGCCTCTTCTACGGCTGTCATTTCGCCATCCCCGAAATGAAGCGCCGCGGCGCAGGCTTCATCATCAATATCGGAAGTCTGGCCGGCAAGAACGCCTTTCCCGGAGGGGCCGCCTACAACGCTTCGAAGTTCGGAGTCATCGGCTTCAGCGAGGCGCTCATGCAGGAGATCCGCCACGACGATATCCAGGTGGCCTACATCATGCCGGGAAGCGTCGACACGTGGTTTGGCGGCTCTGCCCCGTCCGGCGGGGATTCCTGGAAGCTGTCGGGGCAGGATGTGGCCCAAGTGACGGTCGAGACACTGTCTCGATCGCCTCAGTGCCTGACCAGCCGCATCGAGATGCGTCCGGCCAAGCCGCCGAAGAAAGCATAGAGTTCCCAGTTTCGAGTTCCGAGTTTCGAGTTTCGGGGGCGGCTCACTAACGTTCGCGTTCCGATGAAGGGGGAGAGGCCGGACCTCTCCGGGCGGCGCGCTGCCTTCTAAAGGGTGAGTCGAGACTGGCCTTGTGGATTTCGGTGCGCGCATCGGGACCGTCGATCTCCAGCACTTCGCACATCTCCATCAGCCTCGAGAACATTCTCGTGCCGATGCGTTCCTCCAGGGTCTGCTCTCCGGAGCGCGTCCGGCCGGGTTGCGACGCTGCAGCCCGCAGCGGCCAGTTGGTCGTGAGAATCGTATGCCGGCGATTCGTGTACCGGTAGTTGAGAACCATCCGGGTCGTCTCCCGGACCCATTCGGTTGGTCGTCCCGTGCCCAAATCGTCCCATACGAGCAGTTCGCTTTCCATCAGCGGAATCATGACTTCCCGCTCGGTATCGGGTGAATCGGGGCCGTAGGAGTACTGGAGACGGCGCAGGAGCTCGGCTTCGTCGACGAAGCGCCCCTGAACGCCCTTCTCGACCACGAGAGCCTTGAGAACGGCAACCGACAGATGCGTCTTGCCCACACCGCAACGGCCCACCAGCAGCAGACCCCGCTCGACATTCGGAAACTCTTCGACGAAATCCATGCAGCGTGCCAGGGCCCCGGCCTGCGAGGGGTGTTGTTTGGGATCACAGTAGTAGCCGCTGAAGTCCCGGTCAGCGTAGCGCGCCGGAACGTTGGCCTGTTGCAGGCGTCGTGCTGTGGTTTCCCGAATCCGACAGTCCGGACAGGGCGCGACTGCTTCGGCCGCTTCGCCTCGCTGCAGCACCCACCCGGTACCACCACAGGTGGAACATCCCATGGAAGGCACGATAGCACGCCTCCTCATTGCCTGGAAGCACGACTCGATGGACGGCGACGTTCCGTCCGGTTGCCCTCTTTTCGTTTGAAACGGCAGACCCACTGGCATAGAATGGAAGCCTCGGGGGGGTGGTCATTCCTTCGTTGTCCATTCGGAGGTGCGCCTCTGCGCCAACGAAGCCCAGAATACATGAGGCTTCCGTTTGCTCACGTTTCCCACGCCCGATCTTCGTGCCAGATTGCTTAGGAGACAAGGATGAACCGCAAGTACCGTCAGCCTGGTTACCAAGACCAGGGAGAACGCCGTGAGCCAACTCGGCTCGAGAGGGGGCCTGTCTCACGGGAAGGCCCCCGCTCGCCAAGGATGACGAGCCTGGGTCGCGTCATCAGGTGCGCCCAGTGTGGCACCAAACTTCCGCCCGGTTTTGGAGACGTGAACTACACGAGCCAGTGTCCTCAGTGCTCGGCTGACCTCCATTCGTGCAAGAACTGCGTCTTCTTCAACCCGGCGAGCCGCTTCGAATGCGAGGAGCCTATTCCGCAGCGGATCAGTCCCAAGGACAAGCGGGCCGATTGCACGTTCTTCGAGATCCGCTCGACGGTGGAGAAGATCACCTCTTCCGCGACGGCTTCTCCGGTCCAGACAGGTCCTCAGGATCCCCGCGAGGCCTTCGAAAACCTGTTCAAACGCTGAGCCGTTCCGGGAGGCGTGCGGCATGAAGATCTTCGTCTGTCTGAAGGAAGTCCCGTCACGGGACAGCCGATACGAGTTCGACTCCTCTTCAACCTGGCTGGACGAGCGCAATCTCTCTTTCGAGATCAGCGAATCCGATGAGTACGCCCTCGAAGAAGGGCTGCGGCTCAAGGAGAAGCACGGAGGCGAGGTCGTCCTGGTTTCCATCGGCCCCAGCCGAGCGGAAAAGGTCCTGCGCAAGGCGTTGGCGATGGGGGCGGACCGCGGGATTCTCGTCCTCGACGAGGAGCGTCAGATCACGAGCCCCTTTGCTCTGGCCCGTGTCTTATCGGCCGTGCTCGAGCCGGAGACTTTCGACCTGGTTCTGGCCGGAACCCAGTCCGACGATGCGGGATACGGTCAGACGGCCATCATGCTCGCAGAGCTGCTCGGCGTCCCCCATGCCTGTTTGGTGATGCAGATCGAAGCCGATCCGGCGGCGAAGAGCCTGAAGTTCTTGCGTGAAATGGAGTCCGGGCGCTTCCAGTGGCTGCGCCTTCCCCTGCCCTCCCTGCTGGGGATCCAGGCCGGCAGTTCTCCGGTCCGCTATGTGTCCCTCAAGGGAATCATGCAGGCCAAGAAGAAGGAGATTCGGCGCTTGAACCTGGGAGACCTGGAAGTCGACCTGTCGGATGTCCCACTCCTGGAGATCCGCCGCTTGCACGCCCCACAGGTCGAGCGGAAGGCCGTCATCTTCGAAGGGGACCCGGCGGCGGCAGTGGACCAACTGGTGGAGCAGCTCCACGATCGCGAGCGCCTCATCTGATTGCGGCCGGCTTCCCGCCGGCGGAGAGAGAATCGATGTTTCGGAAAATCCTCGTCCTCGTCGACCCTTCCGACAGCAAGATCCAGACAGTCTCCCTTGAAGCCTGTTCTCTGGCGCGCCGGCTGACCTCGAAAGATGCCGGCGAAGTCGTGGCGGTGGTTTTCGGGGCGGACCTCGAACCGATGCGCACGGCTGTATCCCAGTTGCCCGTCGACCGGGTCGGACTGGTCGAGGACCCCTTGCTGGCCCGGTACACGCCGGAGGCCTTCGTACAGGCGCTGGAGCAGATCATCGAGCGGGAGGGTCCGGACCTGGTCGTGATGGGCCAGACCTATCAGAACATGGACCTGGCCCCACGTCTGGCAGCCCGCATCCGCAGGGCACTGGTGACGGATTGCGTTGCCATTCGCGACACAGAGGATCCCCCCGTTTTCGTCCGCCCCATGTTCCACGGCAAGCTGAGTGCCGATCTGACCGTGCACTCGCCCGCTCCCTGGCTGATCACCATTCAGGCAGGGGCCTTCGCCACGAAGGCCCCCGAGCAGGGCAGCCCGGAGGTCTCGACAACTCCGGTCCGTATCGACGGAACCCGGATCCATCGTGAGCTGTTGGAAGAGGTCTCCATGGCGGCCGATCGCGTAGACCTCAGCAAGGCGGAGGTAATCATCGGCGTGGGGCGCGGGATACGCAAACAGGAGAACCTGCAGCTGGTGGAGGAGCTGGCGGCCACCCTGGGAGCCGAGATCGGCGCCAGCCGGCCCATCGTCGATAACCACTGGCTGGAACGCGACCGGCAGATCGGCAGCTCCGGTCAGACTGTCAGTCCCGAAGCTCTACATCGCCGTGGGGATCTCCGGGGCGATCCAGCACATTGTGGGGATCCGGAGTTCGGGATGCATCGTGGCTGTCAACTCCGACCCGAACGCCCCCATCTTCAACATCGCGGCTTACGGCATCGTGGGCGACATGCAGCAGGTCGTGCCGCTCCTGACCGAGAAGATCCGTCAGATCCGTTCCGTGTAGCCCGGGCGCTTCATTGCCCCGCCGCAGACAGCTGATGGGTCGGGACAAAAGTCTGGGTCAGAAAGTCGGCGATCTCCTCCAGATGATCGACCACGAGCTGCCAGCCATGGGGACCGTTCTCGTAAACCCGATACACATGAGGGATTCCGCGGGTCGTCAGGGTTTCGTCCAGAGCCTGGATACCGGCGGCCAGCGGGAAAGCCTGATTGTAGCGGTCGGCCGTGCCGTAGGCAAAGAAGAGCTTGAGATCGTCGAGCTTCTCGTTCCTGGCCAACCACAACACACTGTTCTGGCGCCAGTGTTCCTGGTCGAAGGGCATGCCGTAAACCGGCTCGAGCGCCTTGACCAGATACTGCGCCATTCGCGAGTCTGAGTTTCGGAAGTACTGGGACGGGTCGTCTCCGGGAAAGACGATGGGAGAAACCCCGGCCACCGTCGCAAAGAGCTCCGGGTGCTTCATGCCGATCTTCAGGGCTCCGTATCCTCCCATCGATACGCCGCCGAGGGCCCGGGCCCGCCGTTCCGGGATCACTCGATATGTCGCTTCCACGTGCTTGATCAAATCGTCGGAGACCATCTGCTCGTAATTGTGTTTCCCGTCCAGATAGTCGGTGTAGAAGCTGTTCTCGCCGTTGGGATTAACGAGCACGAACTCGGGCAGCTTGCCCTTGAGCATCAGGTCATCCAGCTGGGTTGGTATGCCACCGTACCGCTCCACGACCCAACTCGTGTCGTCGTTCCACAGACCGTGCAGAAAGTAGACGACCGGAAAACGTGCCGACGGATCCTTGTCGTAGGAGGGGGGGAAAAAGATGCTGTAGTCCGCGTCCTTGCCGATCGCAGGGGACGGGAAGTGCTTGAATTCGACCCGCGCGCCACCGGGCAGGTTCATGGTCTGAGGATTCTCGATGCGGCGGGGGCCTTGCGCCGCCTCCAGGCCCGTCACTCCGATGCCGACATTGACGAGTAGGGCAATAACTCCTGCGATCTTCATCACCATGATTATACGCCCCGTCCGCGCGACGTCCAGCCATCGGGCAGCGCTGCCATCACCTTTCTGACGTATGCCGAGGCCGGACACCCCTTTTCCCCCGGAATCAGCCACTTCCAGCGGTCATCTTGGGGCTCGTCGAGAAGCACGGCCCCAATCGCCCGAAAGACCAGCTTGCGAAACGTGATCTGGTGCCGGACTTCGCCGAGGATCGTCTCGACCCCGACGGAGAGCCCCAGCTGCGCCTGCACGCTCCCGGCGAGCGTCTGCGTCGGCTCGAATCGCCCTGCCAGACGAGGGAATTCCCAGAAGCCCTTGAGAAAGGGACCGTCCTCGTTTCGGGCCATGAGCAACCGTTCGCCGCGCTTCACCACCAGGACCGTGTAGGCCTCGGTGACCGACTTTCGGCGGGGACGAGGCCGGGGCAGAGACGATTCCAGACCGAGTTGTCGGGCCCGGCACCAGTCTGTCAGCGGACAGACGCTGCAGTCCGGGTTCTGCGGCGTGCAGACCACGGCACCGAGCTCCATGAGTCCCTGATTGAACGCCGAGATCCTGTCCGCCACCTCGGGAAGAATCACGGTTTCTTCCAGCAGGCGCCACAGAGACGAGTCCGGAACCGCCTCGCGCAATGCCAGAAAGCGAGCCAGAACCCGCTTCACGTTGCCGTCCAGGACGGCGCAGGGCTTCCCCAGGGCGATCGACAGGATCGCGCCTGCCGAATAGCGCCCGATTCCGGGAAGGCGCAACAGCTCATCGAGGCGATCCGGAAACATGCCGCCCCGGTCCCGGGAGACGATCCGGGCCGTCCGATGCAGATTGCGGGCTCGGCTGTAGTAGCCAAGACCCGCCCACAGGTCCAGGACCTCCGCCTCGTCGGCAGCCGCCAGTTCCTGTACGGAAGGATAGGCGGCCAGGAACTTCTCATAGTAGGGCAGCACGGTCTGCACCTGGGTCTGCTGAAGCATCACCTCGGAGAGCCAGATGCGGTAAGGGTCGGGCCGGCGCCGCCAGGGCAGATCGCGCTGATTGCGATCGAACCAGTCGATCACCCGGCGTGCCCACTGGGCCGGGTCGGTGGGAGGTTCGAGTCTCGGGGATGGCCTCACAGCGACAGGATTATCTCAGAAGCTGCTTCGCGATGGTGGCGAGCTGCATATTCGACGTCCCTTCGTAGATCGAGCCGATCTTGGAGTCTCGGAAGTACTTCTCTGCTGCGTAGTCCTTCGAGAATCCGTATCCCCCGTAGACCTCCAGAGCCTGCGAAGCGATCCGTTCCGCCGCTACCGAACTGAAGTACTTGGCCTGGGCGGCGGCCGTGACGAAGTCGCTGCCGGCTTCCTTCAGCCGGGCGGCATTGTAGACCATCAGTCGGGCCGCCTCGAGTTGGGTGGCCAACTCGGCAAGTGTGAACTGGATGCCCTGGAACTCGCCGATCGGGTGTCCAAAGGCCGTCCTCTCCTTGGCGTACTGAACCGCTCCGTTCAGCGCCCCGCGGGCGAGCCCGATCATCTGCGCTCCAATGCCGATGCGCCCCTCGTTGAGAGTCTCGATGGCGATCCGATAGCCCTTTCCCACCTCACCGAGCACGTTCTCCAGCGGGACTTCGCAATCGTCCAGGAGCAGTTCGCAGGTGGAGGAAGCGCGAATGCCAAGCTTGTCTTCCTTCTTCCCCACCGTGAAGCCGGGAAAGCTCTTCTCGATCAGGAAGGCGGTGATGCCCTTATAGCCGAGGGAGCTGTCGACGGTCGCAAAAACGATGAATAGCTCCGCCTCCTTGGCATTGGTGATCCAGAGCTTGCGGCCGTTCAGACGATAGCGGTCCCCTTTCAGCTCCGCTCGACACTCCAGGGCGAAGGCATCGCTTCCGGAGCCGGCCTCCGAGAGCGCATATGCCCCCACCCAGGACGCAGCAAGGCGGGGAAGGTACCGTTCCTTCTGGTCACGGTTTCCCCAGCGATTGAGGGCGTTGTCGACGAGCGTGTTCTGGACGTCACAGACGACCCCGGCCGATGCATCGACGGCGCTGAGCTCTTCGACGGCGAGGATGGCCATGAAGAAGCCGGCTCCCGTGCCCCCGAAGGCCTCGGGAACGTCGATGCCCATCAAACCCAGCTCGAAGAACTGGCTCAGAATCTCCGAGCGGAATTCACCCTTCCGGTCCATCTCTTCCACGTGCGGACGGACTGCCGCATCGGCAAATTCGGCCACACTGTCCCGAAAGAGCCTCTCGTCATCCGACAATTCCGTCAACGGCCCCGACGTCAGTATCGCCATGATCGTGGCTCCCCTTTTGAAGTTGCCTTTGCCCTTATCATAAACTCCATCCTAATTGTCCGTCCCGGAAAGGACTTTGTCATCATGGTGAGAACCCTCAAGACCCGCGCGGAACTGCCGGAAATCGTCGATCAGATCCAGGAAACCTACCAGGACACCCGACTGCGGCTGCATCATCTGGGTGAGACCCCGCTGCCCAATGAGCGCGCCGTCATCAGCCTCGTCGAGAAGCTCCGGGCGGTTCTCTTCCCGGGCTTCTTCGGGAAGGAATATGTCACTCGCAGCAGCGTGGCGTATTACACCGGTGAGTTGATCTACGAGATTCACGAAGTCCTGAGCGACGAGATCTTCAAGGCCTGGCAAAGCTGCGTGGACGACGGCGGACCGGACGCCTGTCACGAGAAGGCGCAACAGCGCTCACTGGAGGTCCTGCGCGCCATCCCCGAGCTGCGCCGTCTGCTCGCTCTCGACGCCCAGGCGGCCTACGACGGCGACCCGGCTGCCAAGAGTGTCGATGAGATTATCTTCAGCTATCCGGGGATGATGGCCATCACCATCCACCGCATCGCGCACGAACTCTACAAGCAGAAGATCCCTCTGATCCCACGCATTATGAGTGAGTACGCCCATCGCAAGACGGGCATCGATATCCATCCGGGGGCCACCATCGGCGAGCGTTTCTTCATCGATCACGGAACCGGCGTCGTCGTCGGTGAAACCACTGATATCGGCAACAATGTGACCCTCTACCAGGGCGTCACGCTGGGGGCTCTCAGCTTCAAGGAGGGCGCCGATGCGATGCGCGACCGCAAGCGTCATCCCACCATCGAAGACAATGTCGTCATCTACGCCGGCGCAACCATCCTGGGTGGTGAGACGGTGATCGGCAGCGGTTCGGTCGTCGGAGGAAATGTCTGGGTCATTCACAGCATCCCCCCGCGCACCAAGGTGATGCTCGAGCTGCCGAAGCTCAAGATCCAGTCGAACGAGTAGTCAGTTTCTAGTTTCTAGTTTCTAGTTTCGAGTTTCGTAGGAGCTCTCGCGCGTTCAGGTGCCTTCGCGGAGGCGCAGGCTTTCGCGCAGGTGGGAGCGATCGCCGAGCGATTTCAGCATGGGTCCCTGCCCGGTTATCTCCACGACGCCCAGAGAGGCCACCGGCATGTCGATTCGGTCACGGTAGCGTCCGACATCGATGCCCAGTAGAGCGCACAGCATGATCCGGATCGTGGCCTTGTGTGAGACGACGAGCACGTTTCCGGACGAGTAGTTCCGTTCGATCCTTTCCAGAACGGAAGAGCTGCGCCGGCCGACTTCGATGCCCCGCTCGCCGCCGCTGGGGGCATTCCAGCCCGGATCGGCCATCCAACGAACATACTCGTCATGGTAAAGACGGCTCACTTCCTCCGGTGTCTTGCCTTCCCAGAGACCGAAGGCAATCTCCCGGAGTCCATCGTCGAGATGTGCTGTCAGACCGACCAACTCGCACACGGGCCGGGCAGTGGCCAGCGCCCGCTTCAGCGGGCTGCAGAAGACGGCATTCCAGGAAAGGTTTCGGTACGCTTGGGCAAAGTCGCGGGCCATCTCATGCCCCTCCGGTGAGAGTTCGGGATCGAGGGTGCCGCAGAATCCACCCGTGCGACTCGCATCGGTCTCGCCATGACGGAGAAAGTAGAGAGTCAAGTTCATGGATCGATCACTCCCGGCCAGCAGTGAGGCTGCCCCTTTCCTTCCAGTCTAGAGCATCCGCTCCGGATCGGCGACATCCTGCGAATGGCTCCCGTATCCCCCCGCACTTCCGCCCTCCCCGGTTGACAGGTGCGCGGAGAAGGGGAAGACTCCGAGGCATGAACCGGCAACCGGCATTCCCCTGGCTTGTCCTGCTATGGCTCGCGCTGCTCGCTCCCGCAGCCATGGCTGCCCCGAAACCCATCGCGCTCTTTTACGATCAGTCGCAACGGCCTCTCTCGTTCGCCGCTGCCGAGATTCGGCGCGCCCAGACGGAGCAGGCCGGCAGCCTCGCCGAGTATGCTCTCACCGCTCTGGGAGGCACCCGGGCCGAGCTCCAGATCGTAATCTCGGCCGACCCGGAAGCCTCCGGCCGCATTGCGGCCCAACTGTCCGTCGCCCCCATGGCCTCGGACGCCTGGCAGTCCTATTCGATCCGCACGAGCGGCTCCACCCTCGCCGTTCTGGCGGCTGACCCGGTGGGGGCCATGTATGGGGGCCTGGACATGGCGGAAGCGATCCGCCTGGGCACGCTGGCAGCCGTCTCGAGCTCCGATCATGCCCCCTACGTCCGGCGCCGGGGCATCAAATTCAACATCCCTCTGGATGCGCGAACTCCCAGCTACTCGGACAACTCGGACGCCGCCCAGAAGAACATACCCGAAATGTGGAGTTTCGATTTCTGGCGCTCCTTTCTGGACGACCTCGCCCGGAACCGGTTCAACGTCCTCACCCTGTGGAGCCTCCATCCCTTCCCTTCGCTGGTGAAAGTCCCGGAATATCCCGACATTGCCCTCGACGACGTCAAGAGGACCACGCTTCCGCTGGACGGGTCCTTCTCACATAGCGGTTCCGACATGGTTCGCCCCGCCATGCTCGACTCCCTCGAAACCGTCAGGACGATCCGCATCGACGAAAAGATCGAATTCTGGCGGGATGTCATGCAGTACGCTCATGACCGGGGCATCGAAGTCTATTTCTTCACCTGGAACATCTTCACCTGGGGCACCTTTCAGAAGCATGGGATCGATCCCTCTCAGGACAACCCGGAGACGATCCGGTACTTCCGGGATTCGGTGCGGGAAATGGTGCTCACCTATCCTCTGCTGGCCGGCTTCGGCATCACGGCCGGGGAGCAGATGGAGGATCGAGACGACGAGTTCTCGAAGGAAAGGTGGCTCTGGAAGACCTACGGGGAGGGGATCCGGGATGCGCTGAAGCTGCAGCCGGGGCGCGATTTCCGGTTGATCCACCGGTTCCATCAAACCGCCCTCGGCGAGATTCTTCAGGCGTGGCGCGACTACCCATCCACTTTTGAGCTGAGTTTCAAATACGCCATCGCCCACGTCTATTCGGTGCCCAACCCTCCTTTCATCAAGGCCGCGCTCCCCTATCTCCGTCCGGAACATCCGACCTGGTTGACCATTCGCGACGACGATTTCTACAGCTTCAGAAACGGCGATCCCGGATTCGTCCGTGCCTTCATGCGGGACCTGCCGCCGCAAGAATTGCTGGCCGGCTTCTACATGGGGCCGGACGGTTACGTGTGGGGCCGCGAGTTCCTCTCCAGGCATCCCGAAACTCCCCGGCAGACGATCCTCTCCAAACGCTGGTACAACTTCATGCTCTGGGGACGGCTTGCCTATGATCCTTCCCTTCCGGACGACCTCTTCGTCAGGACACTGGCGCAGCGTTTTCCGGAGGTCGACGCGACCGGACTGTCCGAGGCCTGGACGGCCGCTTCGGAGATCTTCCCTCAGATCACCCGCTTCTTCTGGGGAGACATCGACCTGCGCTGGTTTCCAGAGGCGTGCCTGAGTCACCCCCGATGGCGTGGTTTCTACACGGTGAGAGACTTCATCGTGCAGGAAACCATGCCGCAGAGCGGCATCCTCAACATTCTGGACTGGCGGAGGCGAAAGGCGGCGGGCCGGCCCATGGAAGGCATCACTCCCCTGCAGGTTGCCGACAACCTCGAGAACCTATCCAGGCAGACCCTGGGATGGATCGGGGGGCTTCGGCGGGAAAGCCTCCGGGACCGGGAGCTGGTTCGCACGCTTGGAGACCTCGAGGCCATGGCCGACCTCGGCCTCTACTATTCGGAGAAGATCCGGGGGGCGGCCGAGCTGGGGTTGTTCGACCTCACCTCCGACGAGGCACAGCGGCAGAGCGCCCTCATCCACCTTCGCCGAGCCGTCGGACACTGGCAACGCTACGCCAGCGCCTACACCGAACAGTACGAACAGCCGCGACTCTACAACCGGGTCGGGTGGGTGGACATTCCGTCACTGTTGAAGGAGGTGGAACGAGACGTTCTGATTGCGGAGCTCTGGGCCCCCGGGACCCTGCCCCAGGAGGAACGGGCTGCCCCCGCCGCGGACAGACCCTTCAAACAGTAGTCGCCGACGATGGATCGCTGCATCTTCCATGTCGATATGGATGCCTTCTATGCGTCGATCGAGCAGCGCGACCATCCGGAGTTCCGGGACCGGCCGGTGGTGGTCGGCGCCGATCCGAGGCAGGGGTTCGGCCGGGGCGTCGTCGCCGCCTGCTCTTACGAAGCCCGCAAGTTCGGTATCCACTCCGCCCTGCCGATCAGCCAGGCTTACCGGCGGTGTCCGGATGCCGTTTTCGTGCGCCCCGACATGTCCAAGTACGTCGAAACCAGCCGGCGGATCCGGTCGATCTTCAGCGAGTTCACGGACCGCGTGGAGCCCCTGAGCATCGACGAGGCGTTCCTCGATGTCAGCCACCTCGTCCGGGATCCCGAGGCCGCGATTCGGCTGGCACGCGACCTGAAACAGAGAATCCGTGCGAGGGAAGGATTGACCGCCTCCGTCGGAATCGGGCCCAGCAAGTTCATCGCCAAAATCGCCTCCGATCTGCGCAAGCCGGACGGCCTGCTGCTGATTCGACCGCATGAAGTGCAGCGGTTCCTCGATCCTCTTCCCATCTCCCGGATCTGGGGAGTCGGCCCCCGTACCGAGCAGAAGCTCGAGCAGATGGGAGTCACCACCATTCGCCAGCTCCGCCGCATCGATGCGGCGACGCTGGAGAGTCGCTTCGGCAAGCTCGGAGGTCACCTGTCCCGCCTCGCACGGGGCGTCGACGAGCGTCCCGTGGTCGTCGAGCGCCAGACCAAGTCGATCAGCCAGGAACACACGTTCCTCGAGGATACGGCCGACCGTGCGGAGATGGAGACGACCCTGACTGCCATGGGGCGGAAGGTGGCGCGCCGACTTCGCGAGGCCGAGCTGGAGGCACGGACTGTGTGCCTGAAACTCCGCTACAGCAGCTTCCGCACACTGACTCGCCAGGTGACGCTCAAGCAGCCTACCGACGACGACGCAGAGATCATCGCCATCGTCCGGACGCTCCTGGAGCGCCAGCTCCGCCCGGGTGACAAGGTTCGGCTCTTGGGAGTGGGGGTCTCATCCCTCGCAAGACGGGGATCCGAACGGCAACTCTCCCTGTTCTGACGGCGTCTACTCGAGGAGCAGAAGGCCGGGAGTCTCCAGCAGCCGGATGACGTGGTGGAGGAACTGGGCGGCGACCATCCCATCCACGATACGGTGGTCGAGGGACAGGGAGAGATTCATGGTCTCCCGGATGACGACTTCCCCATCCCGGACCACCGGCTTCTTGGCGATCTTGTGGATGGCGAGAATCGCAACCTCCGGGTAGTTGATCACGGGGGTCGCGGCAATGCCGCCGAGCGGTCCCAGACTGGTCACCGTAAAGGTGCCGCCCTTCAGATTATCGAGACTGACACGGCCCTTCTTGGCGGCTTCGGTCAGCGCCTGGATCTCCTCGGCGAGCGGCAACAGCCGTTTCGAATCGACGTCGCGGACGATCGGCACGATCAGCCCATCGGGCGTGGCGGTCGCGATTCCGATGTTGTAATACTTGAGCAGGCGGATTTCGCCCTTGCCTTCGTCCAACGTCGAGTTGACGAGCGGATATTCCTTGAGACCCGAGACGACGGCCTTGAGGATGAAGGGAAGGTACGTGAGCCGTCGCGAGCTGTCCGCCTCCAGGTACCGGTTCCGAAGTTCAACGAGCTGCGTCGCGTCCACCTCCTCGATGTAGGTATAGTGCACGGCCGTGCGGCTGGACAGCGTCAGCCGATCGCCGATCCTGCGGCGCAGCCCCCGGTAGGGAATCGTCTCGGTAGCACCGGGCGGCGCGGCTGCCGGGGGCTTCGGCATAGCCGGACCCGGCTCACCTCCGACCTGCCGGTCGAGATCCTCCTGGGTAACCCGCCCGCCGGGTCCCGTTCCTGCAATCTGCTGCAGATCCAGCCCCCGGGCCCGGGCCGCCCGTCGCACAGCCGGCGTGGCCAGGATCTCCGACGAGGCTTTTTCGACGGCAGGTCTCCTTGTCTCACCGCCCGACCGAGTCGGTGCCGCAGCTTCACGGTCGCGCCCGCCGGACTCGGCCGGCACGGCACCTTCCGCCTCGATGACGACCAGGGTGGAACCCACCGCGACGGTTTCTCCCTCTGCTCCGCGGGTCTCCAGAACGACCCCCTTGACCGGAGAGGGGATTTCGACGGTCGCCTTGTCGGTCATGATCTCGACCATGGGTTCGTCTTCAGCGACGGCGTCGCCTGCCTTGACCAGCCAATGGACGATTTCCCCCTCCACGACTCCTTCGCCGATATCCGGCAACCTGAACTCATAGGCCATGAGTGCTTCCTCGCTGCGGCTCGGAGACCGGACCCGTCACACTAGAAGCTGGCCACCTGAGCCAGGGCCTGACGAATCCGTCTCTCGTTGGGCAGATACTCGTTTTCGAGCGTATATGGAAAGGGCGTGTCGAAACCCGTCACCCTGAGGATCGGGGCCTGCAGATTCAACAGCGCCTTCTCACAGATCGTGGCGGCCAATTCCGCCCCAAATCCGCACGTCCGCGGTGCCTCGTGCACGATCACGACCCGTCCCGTCTTCTTCACCGAATTCAGGATCGTATCAATATCGAAAGGCATCAGCGTCCGCAGATCGATGACTTCAGCGGAGATTCCGTCTTCGGCTGCCGCCGTCTCTGCGCTCTCGAGGACCGAGTGCAACATCGAGCCATAGGCCAGCGCGGTTACATCCGAACCCTCCCGGGCGATCTCGGCCTTGCCCAGCTCTACCACGAAATCCCCTTCCCGCACCTCTCCTCGGGCCGCACGGTAGATCCTCTTCGGTTCCAGGAAGATGACCGGGTTCTCATCCCGAATCGACGCGATCAAAAGTCCCTTGGCGTCCGAGGGGTTGGAGGGAACCACCACCTTGAGACCCGGAGTATGGATGAAATAGGCCTCCGGGCTCTGGGAGTGATAGTGTCCGCCGCGGATCCCTCCGCCGTACGGCGTGCGAATGACCAGCGGGCACGTAAACTGACCTCCGGATCGATAGCGGACTTTGGCGGCTTCATTGACGATCTGATCGAAGGCAGGATAGATGAAGTCGGCAAACTGAATCTCCGGAACCGGCCTCAGTCCATTCATGGCCATCCCGATGGCCGCTCCGACGATCCCCGCTTCGGCCAGCGGAGAATCGAAGACACGGGCCGGTCCGAACTCTTCCTGCAGACCCTGGGTGGCCCGAAAAACTCCTCCAAACTGGCCGACATCCTCTCCAAAAACAACCACTCGGCTGTCTCGGCGCATCTCGACTCGCAGAGCGTCGTTAACAGCCTGAATCATATTCATCGTGGGCATGACACGTCAGTCTCTATGTTTGATCCACTCCCCCGTCGCGGCCGCGCGCACCGCGAAGCTCAGGAGGCCAACTCGCCGGAAGGCTGGAGTAACGAGGCCCGCTGCTCCTCCAGATGCCAGGGCATCGTATCAAAGACATCGTCGAAGAGCGTTTCGACGTCGGGAAGACCGAGTTGCTCGACCTTTTTGAGGGTGGACTGGATTTCATCCTTGATGAGTTCCTCGAGACGGTCGTCCTCGTCCTCGTTCCACGCCTCCTGATCGATCAGGAACTTCTTGAACCGGACCAGGGGATCTCTCCCCTTCCATTGCTCGACCTCGTCATCGCTCCGGTAGGCACGCGGGTCGTCCGACGTGGAATGGGCACCCTGTCGATAGGTCAACGCCTCAATCAGCGTGGCACCGGCCCCGCCGCGGGCCCGCTCGACGGCGCGGCGCGTCGCCTCATAGACGGCCATGACATCGTTCCCGTCGACGCGAATACCCTCGATTCCGTAGGCTTCGGCCTTGACCGAGACACTGGGCGAAGCGGTCTGCCGCTCGAGCGGCACCGAGATCGCATACTGATTGTTTCGGCAGAGAAAGACGACCGGAGCCTTGAATACCCCTGCAAAATTGCAGGCAACGTGAAAGTCGCCCTCCGAGGTCGCCCCGTCACCGAAATAAGTCAGCGCAACTTCATCGAGACCCTGGATCTGCGCGGCCATGGCGAGACCGACCGCATGGGGGATCTGGGTCCCCACAGGGCTTGAAACCGTCGCCAGGTGGAGCGCGGGTGAACCCCAGTGACAGGGCATCTGACGCCCCTTCATCCGATCCTCGACGTTGCCGTAAATCTGGCAGAGGAAATCGTAGAGGGGGTATCCACGCAGCAGCGCGGCGCCGGCTTCACGGTAACAGGGAACCAGCCAGTCCCTCTCTTCCAGAGCGAAGGCGCTTCCGATGATGGCGCTTTCCTCGCCCAGAGAACCCACGTAGAAGCCGATGCGACCCTGCCGCTGCAGCCGCGTCATTCTCTCATCGAGGCGACGATTCATGAGCATGGCACGATACATTCGATACCATTCGTCTCTCCCCAACTCCGGCAGGTCGGCACCCTCTCGAACCTTGCCCTGATCGTCGATAATCTGGAGGATATCATCAGACATGTGAGGGGATTATAACCTCGGCGGAAACACCGCCTCAAGCTGAGCAGTCCGCTCCCCGGACGCCATGCAGTGAATAGCGGTGGGGTACGAATTGATCTCTATTCGAGGGAAGAATGCGATATTCTCAAATCAATTGACGTTTCGAATCGAGCGTCGGCCGGAATCCTAATCGCACTCAGGAAGCCATCATGAAGAAGTCGAGTCGCATCATTCTGCCATTGATCTTTCTGGCGTTCGTCGCCTACACCATCTACTCGACGACCACCCTCGATCAGGTAAGGTGCCGGGTCTGCATGGAGTTCGAAGGCAATGTCGCCTGCCGGACCGCCTCGGGGGCGACGCGCGATGACGCACTCCGTGTGGCCAAGGACAATGCCTGCGCACAACTCACGTCAGGCATGACCAACACGCGCATGTGCGCCGCGCAGGAACCGGTCAACGTGGAATGGATCGACTGATGCTCCAAGGGCTCAGCCGGCCGGCTCGACAACGGAAAGGATCTGATTGCCGGGCACGTTTTCGAGCTTCTGCACGGCTCCGCTGGGCCATGTAACCTGGATCTCCTTGACGACCTTGTCCTTGCCGAGGCCGAAATGAACCCGCTTGTCGGAACTGCAGCCATAGCCGACGGCCGTGTTCACATGGTTGTACTGGACACCGGAGGCGGTCGTGATCTTGATCTTGGCCCCCATGCCGTCACGGTTGCTGCGGGTTCCCCGTAAGGCAATCTGGAGCCAGCCCTCTTCGGGGTTGGACACATTCCGCCAGATCTCGGTGGGGCCTCCCAGTGACGTCACGACGACATCGATCCGACCGTCATTGTCGAGATCCCCGAAGGCCACCCCTCGGTGGACCGCCACGTGTTTGTCGAAGTCTTGCCCGGCCGTGGGTCCGCCGTCGGCGAATTTTCCGTTCTTCAGGTTGACGAAGAGGGTGTTGGGCTGCGGCACGCGGTCCTTGAAGGTCCCCTTCGGATACATGACGTCTCCGCTCGCCACGAAAAGGTCCTTCCAGCCGTCGTTGTTCAAGTCGAAGATTCCGTTGCTCCACCCCGTGCGGTCTCGTGTCATCATCGCCAGCCCGCTGGGTGCCGTGACCTCGTCGAAGACCATGCCGCCCGTGTTGATGTACAGCGGCATCGCTTCATTCGTCATGGCGGCGACGAAGAGATCCGGGAGTCCGTCGTTGTTGACATCTTTGGCATCGACACCCATCCCCGACACCGCGTGCCCCGAATAGGTGTAGGCTGTCCCGCTCTCGAAGCCGATCTCTTCGAAGGTGCCGTCACCCTGGTTGTGGAAGAGAAATCCGGGAACCGTGTCGTTCGCCACATAGACGTCAGCCCAGCCGTCCCCGTCGAAATCGGCAACGCCGAGACCCATTCCCTTACCCACGTGCTTGCGGATGCCCGATTCGACGGAGACATCCGTGAATGTCCCGTCCCCGTTGTTGCGGAACAGAGAGTTGGGCAGGCCGTCGTAGTGCTGCGGGTGACAGTAATCCGGGGCGTTGGCGGGGCCGCATATCGGTTCGGTTTCGGGGTTCCAGACGCAGTAGTTGGAGACGAACAGGTCCAGCAGTCCATCGTTGTTGTAGTCGAAGAAGGCTGCGGAAACGGACCATAGCGTTCCGTAGTCGGGATCCGGCCGGTTCAAACCCGCCTTGGTGGTGACGTCCTCGAAGCGGCCGTTGCCCAGATTGTGATAGAGCAGATTCTCCCGCAGACCCGCGACGAAGAGGTCCTGGAAGCCGTCGTTATCGTAATCGGCCGCGATCACTCCGTGGGTGTAGCCCTTTCCCTGGACTCCGGCCTTCTCGGTGACGTCCACGAAGGTGCCGTCACCGTTCCCCCTGAAGAGGCGGTTCTGATGTGCGGGCAGCGTCTTCTTCAGACCTGGCATGGTCGCCCCGCTGACCAGGTAGAGATCGAGGATCCCGTCGTTGTCGAAGTCGAAGACGGCGATCCCCGAAATCATGGTTTCCGGTTGATGTCGCCGCTGGGTCCGGCTCGGCTCGATGAAGAAATCGACCCCGGAGTTATCGACGAGATCGAAGACAACCGGCTCGAAAGCCTTCCCGCCGTCCTTGGGTGCGGCCAGCATGATCGGAGATACCATCGATGCGAACAGAAGGAGAAGGGCCTTTTTCACCTGGATCCATCACTCCTTTGCAGGTTCTTTCAGACGCACGACCTGGTCCGCCTTGACGTTCTGAAGGGTCTGCACGGTGCCGCTGGGCCAGTGCACCTCGATTTCGCGGACCTTTGATTCCGAACCGAGCCCGAAATGGACTCTGCGATCCGAGGTCGACATGAAGCCGACACTGGTTGAGACGAGGTTGTAGAGAGCCCTTCCGGATTCGGTCGTGACCTTGATGCTAGCACCGATCGCGTCCCGGGGGCTCTTTTCCCCGGTCAGCGCCAACGTCAGCCAATGGTTCCCGTTGTCGGCCGAGTTGATCAGGATGCGCGGTTTCTCATTCAGGGAGGTCACCACGATGTCCTGAAATCCATCGTCGTTCAGGTCTCCGAAGGCCGACCCCCGCTGAAAACCGGCGCGCATGAAATCATCTCCCAAGGAGGCCGATACATCCTCGAAACGGGTACCCTCCAGGTTCTTGAGCATGGTGTCGTGCTGGGCCGCGTTTTCACCGAGATAGTCCACGTCACCATTGGCCGAGTAGATGTCCTTCCAGCCATCGTTGTCGAAGTCGATGAAGCCATTGCTCCATCCGGAGAAGCGCCGGCTCTCGAAGGCCACGTTCGTCCTCGGGCTGACGTAGTCGAAGTATTCGCCGGACTGGTTCGCAAACAACGCGTGGATCTGGTTCTGGAGGTTGTTGTAGAAGATGTCGACCCAGCCGTCGTTATTGAAGTCGTTGACGTCGCATCCCATCCCCGAGACCCGCGACGCCTCGGTGTTGTAGGCCACTCCGAGAAACAGGGAGGCCTCGTCGAAGGTGCCGTCGCCCTGGTTGAGATACAGGAAGTTCTGCACCGTGTCGTTGGCGACGAAGACATCGAGCCATCCATCCTGGTTGAAATCGGCGATTCCGACCCCCATTCCCTTCCCCAGCGACTTGGCAAACCCTGATTTCTCGGTTACATCCTCGAACTTCCCTCCACCCAGGTTGTGGTAGAGATTGTGGGGAACACTGACGACGGTTTGCGGATTGCAGTAAAAAGCCCGCCCATCCGCCATCAGGCAGGCCTTGTCGTCCTCGGGATTCCAGTACGTGTACTCGGAGACGACCAGGTCGAGCAGACCGTCCCTGTCATAGTCGAACCAGGCCGCGACCACGCTCAGGAGATCCTTCGGCTTCTTGTCGAGACCGGAGCCCGCCGTCACCTCGGTAAACGTCCCGTCTCCGTTGTTTCGATAAAGCGCGTTCGGACCGGCGTTGCAGAGGAACAGATCGGTGTCGCCGTCGTTGTCGAAATCGCCGGCTGCGACGCCGAACGTGAAATCGAGGTTCGCCCCCTCGACTCCCGCCTGATGGGTGACATCTTCGAAGCGACCGTTCCCCTTGTTGCGCAGCAGGCAACTGTAGAAAGAAGGGTCGCTCTTCTTGAGTTCCGGGAGCTTGGCGCCGTTGGTGAAGAAAATGTCGAGACGCCCGTCGTTGTCGTAGTCGAAGATCGCCACGCCCCCGCACATGGGCTGGGGAAAGTACTTCCGACCGCCGAAATCGTTGTTCGACGTGTAGCGGATATCGGAGAGGGGCGCGACGTCCACGAAGCGAATGCCGTCCTCACGATCGGCCTCCCCGGCACGAAGAAACGGCACCAGCGAGAGGAGCGACAGGAACAGCCACAGCCCTCGAAACGAGGACGGCCGCGCGCGGTACCCGGGACCGCGACACTCTGAGAGTTGATACTTCATTCCAGGTCTGGAGCAGCAGTCCTGCGCCGCTGCCCTTCTGCAAGATTCTAAGGACTTCTGGGAACCGGCTTCAACTCCGTTGCCCTGAACCGACGGGATACCGGCATTCGGCGATTCACTTTTGGCCCATGGAGGGCGCTGACCCGAGCGCGCGAATCTGGTAACGTTCCGCCATGACACGAGCGCGATTCGGCAAAGTGATCTTCACGATCCTCTTCGTCCTCTTTCTGAGCCTGCCGTGCAGCCCGGCACCCGTGGCTCAGCCCACCGCAACGCCCTCCTCCGGGCTCCCCCGACTGGTGGTGGTCTTCATCGTGGATGGACTGAGCGAGGCTCAGACCGAGCGGTGGGCCGACCAGATGACGGGAGGTCTCGGGAGGCTGCTGCGCGAGGGCGCCTGGTACACGAACGCCGAATACGCCCACTCGGCAACGCTGACGGCCGTTGGCCATGCCACGATCCTCACGGGCGCCCACCCTTACGTCCACGGGCTGGTAGGAAACGACTGGAAAGACCGCGCCACCGGCCGCCGGGTCTACAGCGTCGAGGACGACCGCTTCGTACCGCTGGAAGGGCCGAACCCTCCCCATGCAGGCACGTCCCCGCACTACCTCCGGGTCCCCACGGTGGGGGATGAGTTGCGGCTGAAAACGAGCTTTCAGTCCAAGGTCGTGGGGGTGTCGGGGAAGGACCGGGGAGCGATTTTGCCTGCCGGTCACCTGGGCACCGCCTACTTCTTCAACTGGCGCACCGCACATTTCAGCTCGTCGACCTATTACATGAAAGAGTTTCCGGCGTGGTGGACTGCCTACTACTCGGGTTCCCCCCAGGACCGCTGGAGAGGGGAAACCTGGAATCTTCTCTTGCCGGAGTCCGCCTACGGGGCCGTCGAGGCTGGCACCGACGCCTATCACGGGGACGTCAAGGGGATCGGAGCCAGTTTTCCCCATCACCTGGCCGGCAGCGACGAATCCTCGCTCTCGACCTATTATTCTCAACTTCTCTATACACCCTTCGCGGATGAGTACACCCTCGATTTTGCGCGCGCCTCCGTCCTGGGAGAACAGCTTGGAAGCAATCCCGCCGGTGTCCCCGATCTGCTGACCATCTCCCTCTCCACTCACGACCACTTGAATCACGACTTCGGCACTTTGAGCCGTGAGGCGCACGACCAGCTGCTCCGGCTCGATGCCAGCCTGGGGTCGTTTCTCGAGTTCCTGGACCGGCAAATCGGGTTGGACAAGACCCTCATTGCCGTCACCGCCGACCACGGCTTCGGATATATCCCGGAATACCGGGTGAAGCTGGGTCTCGAAGGAGGCCGGATCGATTCGAAGGATATGGACGGCCGGCTGAACGCATATCTGGTCGGCCGTTTCGGGGAGGGCGACTATGTCCGCGGTTTCACGAATCCGACGATCTACCTGGATGAGGGCATGATCGAGTCCAGAGGCCAGAGCCCGTCCGAGATCGAGGCAGCCGCGGCCGAGTTCCTTCGCGGCTATCCCGGAATCGTCGACGTCTTCACGCGGACCCAACTGCTGGACGGGGGCCTGCCGGATACGGCGTCGGCCCGGCTCGCGCGTCTCTCCTGGGACCCATCGCGGAGCGGAGACCTGTATGTCGTGCAGGGGAGCGGGTGGTTCCTGCTGGCGGGCAGCGACCTGCGAGCGACCCATGGATCCCGCTGGGAGTACGATCGGAACGTTCCGCTGGTCCTCATGGGAAGCGGCGTGCGCCCGGGAAAGGACCCCTCGCCGGTTCACATCGTCGATCTGGCGCCGACACTCGCCTATCTCCTCGACGTGCCGATGCCCGCAGGCTGCGAAGGAAAAGTGCTCCCGGCCGTAGAGAAACGATAGCCAGAGGCTACCGATGTGAGATTTGAGATTTGAGATTTGAGATTTACGATTTTCGATCTGGATGGCGATTCGTTAAAGAACCGTCAAACCTTCTCCAAATCGTAAATCTCAAATCTCAAATCTCAAATCACCAGGGTTACTTTCATACCCCGGCGCAAGCCGAGCAGGCGGGCCGCCGACTGCTTGAAGGCGGCGATCTCCACATAGCCGCTGCTGCCGGTGAGATAGAAGGCCTCCTGCTCCGCCCCGTCCGAGTAGTATTCCACCTGACGTTCCACCCGCTTGTCCCCGATCCGGAAGCCCCGGCACCCGCCCGTTTCTTCGGTGGGGAGGTCCGCAGGGGTAAAGCTGGTCGTGGCATTGCCGAATTTGTCGATATGCAGGATGAAACCCTCCAGCGACCCGTCATCGAGCTGCTTGCGGGCCGGCAGGACCAGCTTCTTGTAGTCGGAGATCTCGGGTCCGAATTTCAGAATGTCGACGCCCTTGGACAGATAGGCGGCCACTGGGCCGAAAATATCGCGGGCGTGGAAAGTGGCCGACACCGGCTGGCGGTAATAGTGCTCGGCCTCGATGGAGACCACGCGGGAAACGTGCTCCCGTTCCATCAGCAGGGACAGGACTCCATTGTCGGGAGCGACGTAGAGATGCCGTTCCGTGGACGCGATGATGCCCCGGCGTTCGGATCCGACGCCCGGATCGACGACGACGAGGTGCACGGTGCCTGAGGGGAACAGGGGACAACTGCCGACGACGGTGAAGGCTCCTGCGAGCACATCATGGGAGGGGACTTCATGGCTCAGATCGACCAGCCTCACATCGGGGTTGATCGACAGGACGACGCCTTTGACCGCCCCCACGTACTGCTCCCGGGTCCCGAAATCGCTCGTGAAAGTGAGCAGGGTTTGGGCCATGGTCAGCCATCATAGCAGGCGCCGGTCGCAAAGGCGCACCCCTTTCGGCCACGATTCGTCAGTTGCCGCTGATAGAAAGCAGTTCATGAGACGCGCCTTGGGGGTTTCGGCGCTGCTGGCTCTGGTCCTGCTCTCGGGTTGCGGCAAGAAGCCTCGTGTCGTTGCCCCGACCGGGCGGATTCAGATGCGGCAGGAGGGCCTGGCGAGCTGGTACGGCAAGGGCGACGGCTACCATGGGAAGAAGACCGCCAGCGGGGAACGGTTCGACCGCAACAAACTGACCGCAGCCCACTACAACCTTCCCTTCGGGACTCTGGTGCGAGTCCGCAACGAGAGAAACGGACGGGAGGTCACGGTCCGGATCAACGATCGATTCCCGATCGAGACGCTCCGCAAGGGAAGAATCATCGACCTTTCCTACAAGGCGGCCGAACAGATCCGGATGATCCGGGACGGAGTCGTCCCCGTCGAACTCCGGGTGCTCAAGCTTCCCGGTGGCGGCTAGTTGTCTGCTTCGGGGTGAAAGGCGTGACCGTTTGGGTTACTCTAGTGTCTTGATCCCGTCCACGCGGTCGACCACGAACGGGATCCGGGGAGGGAGCAGATTCGGAATCCGAATTGGACGTCAAGAAGCTGGAGAAGTGCCCCAACTGTGGCTACATCCTCATCAGGCGATATACCTATTGCCCGTATTGCGGAACGCAGCTCACACACCCGCCCTGGAAGAAACTGGGAGCCTGGATCCTGCTCATTCTCATCGTTTACGGCTTCGTCAAGTGCAACATTCGCCTTCTGGACGGTTTCTACTAGAGGTATCGTATGCCCTCAGAGCTGCGCTTCCAGGCTCGCACGGACAAGGGTCTAGTCCGCGCCAACAACGAGGATTCTTACCTCGCCCGTGAAGAGGGCAGGCTCTTTGCCGTGTGCGACGGACTCGGCGGACACGCGGCCGGGGAGATCGCCAGCCGCATTGCCATCGACACGCTGAATGAGAAAGTCCACGACGGGGCCGATGGCTCCTCCCGAATCCTGAGTGAAGCCGTCGAAGAGGCCAACCGGAAGATCCTTCGGGACCAGCAGCAGAACCCGCAGAATCTTGGAATGGGGACCACCCTGAGCGCTCTCTGGCTTCCGGTTGCCGACCAGTCGAAGGCCTGGGTCGCTCATATCGGAGACAGCCGGATCTATCAGCTGCGGGAAGGGGAGCTGGCGCAGCTGACCGAGGATCATTCTCCGGTCTACCGGCTGTTCAAGGAAGGCACGCTGAGCAAAGACCAGATCCGCATGCACCCGCAGAAGAACCTGATCGAGCGGTCCCTCGGTCTGACCACGGCCGTACAGTGCGATATCTTCGCAGTCGAAACCAAGCCTCGCGATCGTTATCTGCTGTGCACCGACGGGCTCAGCGATTCCCTGTCCGATGCCGAGATCGGCGAGGTCCTGCAGTCGGAAGAGTGGGCAGAGGTCGCCCCCAGACTCATCCGGGGCGCGCTCGAACGCGGCGGATTCGACAACATCACGGTGGTGATCGTGGAGATCACGGGCTGAGGCTTCACTCCGTCGAGCCGGCGCGACAGTCAGGGCGGAAGATCAGGTAGTGCCCCCACAGGAAATTGGCGACCGAGCAGACTCCCACGGCCGTTGCTCCGGCAGCCATCACGGGCAACTGCAGCGACTCCACCAGAACCGTGACGGCGAGAGCATTTCCCACCAGTGACGTGATCCCGTTGAGAAGGTGGAATCGAATGAGGCGGCTGAAGGTGCCCCGAATGCCGTCTCCGGGACGATCCCGCCACGTCCAGCGTTGATGCCACAGGAAATTGTGCAGCACGGCGGTCTCCACGGCGGCCAGGGTCGCCCAGAGGTAGGGCCACCGGTAGTACTGGACCAGCAGTGCCAGCATGCTCATCTGGACGCCGAAGCCGATCACCCCTACGACGTTGAACCTGAGGAAACGCAGCATCGGTCCGACTCAGGCTCCGCGCCGTCGATCCCAGGTGTGCGGGCGCGTCTCCAACCGGTAGAGCCGTCTGGTCATCCTCCCGGCAGAGATCGCCAGAATGGAAAGCAGCACCACGACCCCCACGACGGCCCCCACATCGAAGAGAAGGAACTGGCGGCCCGACAGGCTGACGACGGGATGCGTCGCCAGGAAGAAGTTCCCGACGATCATACCGATTCTCAGTTCGGTGGGGCCGACCAGGCCGAAGGAGATCTTGAACTCTCCGGTTGCCGTCGTCGCCAGATAGACGTGGATATTCAGCAGCAAGTAGACGACCAGGAAGGCCGCTGCGGGCGCGACACTCATGAACCCACCCAGAATCAGCCCGACGACGAGGATGGCCGCACCCAGGCTGTCCAGGATGTGGTCCACGTAGTAGCCGTAACGTGGGCGGAGTTGCCGGCGGAATCGGGCCAACGTGCCGTCCAGGCTGTCCCCGAACCAGTTCAACACGATCCCGAAGCTCGCCAGGTAGAGATAGCGGGTACTCGACTGCGCGGCGGAATAGCCAAGTGCCGCCAGAACCGTCCCGAGAACCCCGAGCAAGGTCAGGTGATCGGAGTTCAGCCAGTCGGGCATCCGGCCGGCCAGAGCCTGCAGGAGCGTTCTCTCGGCAGGCGCCAGGGCGCTTTGCTGGATTCGCCTGTGATTGTGTACGGTCATTGTCGCCATTCCGGGTTCCTTCCTCGATTGCTTCGAGCTCAGTACACCGAACCGGTCGTGAGCTCCCGGCTCTCCACTAAGCAAGAAGTGAACCCAAGACGACAAGTCCCCAGTTGTGGGGCTTTCTGCACTCCGGATGCAATGAAAGCTTGCGGCTGGCGCAACGCTTCCACCTGCGGAGATAAGGACTGGCCTTAACAGGGGTTGATGTTACACGATCTCAAGAACTCCCGGTCTTCGGCGGTGAGTTTCCACCACAGCCGGCTGGCGTCTTTTCCGTCCTGAGACTGCTTTTCGATTTCCTCTCGACTGCTCATTGCTTTGCCCATCCAATTCCCACTGATTCAAGATGACGGAACAGGGCAAAAGTTGTCGTCAATGTGCAGTCCTACTCCGTTTCGATCGTAGAGAGGACCCGCTCCAGGAAGCGGACGGCGGCCTCGTGAATCCCGGGACTCGTGCTCTCTCGGGGACCTGCGACATTCAGCGTCGAGATCCGCTGCCTCTCGATCCAGTTCGATACCCCTGCGGCAGAAGGGTCCCGGTCCAGGTCCACCACCAGCACCGGGCGCCGCCACCTGGAAGCCAGTTCCAGGGTCAACCCGGTCCCTCCCCTGGGATCACCCCGACAAATGATCAGCGTCCCGTCCGAATCCCTCACGTTCCATTCGGTTCGCTGCTCGTACGCCGCCTCGGGAGTCTCGGTCAGCGGATAGCGGTCCGGAATCCGGCCGTCCTCGGCCCGGCGTCCTTGCGGGCACCACCCTCCGGCCGCCATCCCGGACGCCAGGGCGACGTCGAGAGCAGCACGATCCACCCCCGTTTGCCCCCCGGATACGATCCGCGTCAGATCGGGCCTTCCGCCCGGCATGAACGTTGGAGCCGGCACTGTTGGAGAATAGCGTTTCGGGCAACACTGTGGAAGCGGATACCCGAGGACAGCCGGTCTCAGGGGGGACCAGGAAAGGCTATAATCCAACCATCAATGACTTTTGACCGCAGGATCGGCAAAAACGCGAGAGGAGAGAACGATGGATCAGTATCAGCCAAAACCTGAGCACAAATTCACATTCGGTCTGTGGACCGTCGGCAGTGTCGGATCGGACCCGTTCGGCACGGCGGTGCGCAAGGCCCTTTCGCCCGTCGAAATCGTCCACCTCCTCGCCGAGGTCGGCGCGTGGGGGGTCAATTTCCACGACAACGACCTTGTGCCCATCACGGCCACACCTGCCGAGCGGGACAAGATCGTTCGCGATTTCAAACAGGCCCTGCAGAAGACGGGCCTGGTGGTCCCAATGGCCACGACCAACCTGTTCAGCGACCCGGCCTTTCGGGACGGAGCCTTCACGGCCAACGATCCGGAAATTCGGGCCTACGCTCTTCAGAAGACGATGAACGCCATCGATCTCGGTGTCGAGTTGGGTGCGAAGATCTATGTCTTCTGGGGTGGTCGCGAAGGCGTCGAAAGCGACGCTTCGAAGAATCCCGCCGAGTCCCTCAAACGCTTCCGCGAAGCACTGAATTTCTTGACGGACTATGTCCTCGATCAGAAGTACGACCTGAAGTTTGCTCTCGAGCCCAAGCCCAACGAGCCGCGGGGCGACATCTTTCTTCCCACGGTCGGTTCCATGCTCGCCCTGATCGAAACGCTGGATCATCCCGAGATGATCGGGGTCAACCCGGAAGTCGCCCACGAACACATGGCGGGACTCAACTTCACCCACGCCGTCGCCCAGGCCTGGGATGCCGGCAAGCTCTTCCACATCGACCTCAACGACCAGGCCTTCGGTCGATACGACCAGGACTTCCGTTTCGGGTCGCACAACCCCAAGTCCGCCTTCTACCTGGTCAAGTTTCTCGAGGACGTCGGCTACTCCGGCTCCCGGCATTTCGACGCGCATGCGTACCGGACCTCCGACTACGGAGATGTGAAGGAGTTCGCACGGGGCTGCATGCGAACCTATCTGATCCTGAAGGACAAGGCCGCCCAGTTCCGGAAGGACCCCGAGATCCAGGCCGTCCTGGCCGAAGTCAACGCCGACGACGGATCCATGGACGGGTTCAAGGGGAAGTACTCCGCCGATAAGGCGAAGAACCTGAAAGCCCATGCCTTCGATCGGGTGGTGCTGGGCGGTCGCGGCAAACCCTATGAACAGCTGGACCAGCTGGTGACGGAACTGTTGCTGGGAGTGCGGGGCTAACTCGGGAACGAGGATCATGGCTGAGAAACACCTCGCGCGGATGATCCGACTGGTCATCCCCGCCGTGTTGCTGACGGGCTGGCTGATTCTGGGGGCCTGTTCCACGCCTGCCGAAAACTCCCCGCAGGGGGCGGGCGTGGCCGGCCCCGAAACTCAGGCCGCAGGAAAGATTCGCGAACTGGTCCAGAGCTGGGCCGCAGATCTCAACCGGGGCAATGCGGCGGCGGCCGCTTCCATCTATGCTCCGGACGTACTCTACATGCCGCCCGGTCAACCCGCCCTGCAGGGGCGCGAGAAGGTCCAGGAGTTCCTGGACCGGCTTCTGCCGGGCGGCCGGTCCTCTTTTTCTTACAGCTCGCGAGAGATCCAAGTCTCGGGAGGACTGGCTTACGAACGGGGTGTCTTCGTGATGACGTTGACCCAGGACGGAGCGGCATCCCAGTCCGAGAACGGCAATCTGCTGCGCCTGTTCCAGCTCAGCGCCGACGGGGCCTGGCAGGTCACCCGGGAGATCTGGAATGTCAGCCTGACCTCGGCGGGCACTGAACGGCAGGGCGCTTCTTCCCGTCAGTGATGGGAAACGGAGGATTCCATGAATGCTCACAGGTCACTTGCCCCTTGGGCCGTTCTGGGCGCCCTCATGGCCGTGTTGTTGCTTTCCGCCTGCGGCGCCCGCCGAGTCAACCAGATCTTGAGCGACCCGACCAAGTACGCCCGCAGTGACGTGAAGCTCCAGGGCACGGTGACCGAGAGCTTCTCCGTCCTGGGCAAGGGAGCTTACCAGCTCAGTGACGGGACGGGACGGATCTGGGTCGTCTCGAAGAGCGGAGTTCCCCGCAAGGGTGCCAGAGTGTCCGTGAAAGGCCGCGTTCGAGAAGCCTTCGATCTGGGGGGACTGGTCTCCCTTCCCAAGGGTCTGGACTCCGGCGTGGTCCTGGTCGAATCCTCGCACAAGGCCAAAGACTGAGCTTCCGCACCCCGCACTTAGGCTCCTCCTCGTTCCACGGGGGAGCAAGGAAACGCCGAAGGGCGAAGGGCACCTAGAAACTAGAAACTCGAAACTCGGAACTCAGCCCCTCGAACATCCCCTGCACGGCATCGTGCAGCTCTTTGGCCAGGACGATCCGATCTCGATCCGCGCCGGATCGAGGTTCGCCGAAGACGACCTGCGCACGGATTCCGTTCAAGCCGAACAGCCGCCAAAGATGACGGACGAAGTTGTGGTCCTTCCAGTAGGCGATGTCTTCGGACACGGAAATCGCGGGATCGGAAGAACTCCAGCGGATGGCGATCGGGACGATGGGGGCTCCGGACTCCAACACAGGCTCCAGCAGCGCAGGATGGAAACGCCGCACACCCTCGCCGCCGCTGGTCGTCCCCTCCAGGAAGATGCAGACCCGGCAGCCGGACTGAAGCCGTTCACGGATCTCGCCCATGCTCAGCAGCATCCGGCGCGTGCGCGAACGCTGGAGGAAGACCTGCTCGGTCGTCCGGGCGAGAAAGCCGATTCCCGGCCAGGATGCGATCTCCGCCTTGGCCACGAAAACTGCGGGGGCCAGCGAGGCGAGAAGCAGAATGTCCAGATAGCTCTGGTGATTGGGGACCAGGCACGAGCCGACCGGCGGCGTGGGGCCCCGAACGGTTTTCTCGAGCCCGAGCCGCCGGCAGATGGCCTCGGCCCATCGACGGAATAGCCGCAAGGCCTCCTCGCGTCCTGCCATCTTCGGCCGCCCCCATCTCCTGATCATCAGCAGGGCCAGCAGGTAGAGCGTCAGGAAGAGGACGAAACCAAGACGCAGGACCGCCCTCAGGGGGTTGGAGCGTCGCCTGCCCACGCCGACGGGAGCGCTGGAGTTCTTCATCGGCATTCGCTAGACGACCACCCTGAGACTCGACAAAGTGACGCCCTGGGCATCCAGCATCACCAGGAAGTCAATGGTCCCGAACGCCCGGTCCATGGCTGGTTCGGAAAGCACCTTGGCCCCCAGCCGCAGATAGATCTTGAACAGCTTGGGCAGGGGGATAATCCTCCGCCCGCGGCGAAGGCGTCCCCGAATGCCGGGCCGCCGGATCCGACGGCCGACAGGCAAAATCCGGCCTCGCCTCCACCAGCAACTTCTCGTCGACGGATCCTTGACGACGGAGTGTCTCGAGCGCCCACCACCCCACGGCGGGATCCGTCGAGGTGATCGAACAGCAGCCAAACAGATAACGCTGATCGTGGAGATTGAGGTAGGCCCCCAGACCCAGCCAGAGCTGCAGGAGTGCGCGCGCGTTCCGATGCTCCGGCGACAGACAGGCCCGCCCGCACTCGGTCGCCCGGGCGAAGAGCGGGCGCATCTTCTCCAGGCAGAATTCCTGCGCCGAATAGGACCCCAGCGAGGAGAGCTCGGCCTTCGCCATCGTCTGGATACGATAGGTCCCGACCACCCGTCCGGTCGTCCTCTCCACCAGCACGAGGTGGGTCATCTGCGCATCGAAGGGATCCTCGTCCAGACCCGTCAGGGCGGACGTGGCCAGCCCCTCCCCGAGCTCCAGGTTGAAGATCTCGTAGCGCAACCTGAGGGCCAGTTCCAGGCAGCGCCGAGAACAGCAGAAACCGGTCACATATCGCGAGCCGGGCGGGCCCTCGACAGTCAGCAGATCGATCTGCTCGCGGTAGCGCTCGAAATCGGAAACCTCACGGAGTTCCCGCATCCGGAAGGAGTCGATCGCACTCGAAACGGGCAAGAGCACCCCCTTGGGCATCCCTTCCCGGCAGCCGCATCGGCTCCGGGATCATGACGCCACGCTTGGCGGATAGGTCCGGCTGAGGCGAAAGTACCTCCAGCAATCGCGCAGCAGCCGACCCGCAGATACACACGACGCACCCCGCGCGCGATTGAGCGAACCAATCCGGAACAGAATTCTGAACTGTCGGAACAACGTCTTGTAGGCCTCCCCCAGAGGCATCTCGGGATCCCAGATGTGCGTGGCCTCCGCCCCGGCACCATTGATTTCGATGATCTGAAAGTCCCGCCCCTCGGCCAGATCTTCGGGACTTCGGCTCCGCACGTCCAGCCTCCCGAAATAGAAGTCGGGCATGGAGGAGAAAATCGCGTCGAGCCGACGGGTCAGAGCCGGCGTCGCCAAACGGTCTCCCCGCCGAAACACCGCACCCTGACAGTGGTTGCCGGCAAAGACCAGGGGAAGCTGCTCTCCGGGATCGAGGATCCGGTCCAATTGCCCCTGAAACCGCCTGAAGTAGACATGAGTGAAGAACCGAGCCCGCGGATCGGCCAGGATCAGCTCCCTCAGGGAAAGACGACCGTCTCCTTCCACACGGGGAAACTCCTTGATCGTCACCGAGAAGATCTGACCTGAGGCCTCACCGGGGACACGGTAGTACAGAATGCCGGCTTCGAAAGGACCTTCCGCGAACTCCTGCAGGAGCAGCCTTTGTGCGACGGGAAAGGCGGCCACGTATCGACGAAGCTCCGACTCGTCGCGAATCAGTCGGACTCCGGCGCCGCGCTGTCCGACATCCGGCTTGGCCACGAAGGGATAGTCGAGGCCGGCCGTTTTGAGGGTTTTGCGGAGGATCGGCAGGAGCTCATCGACGGGTCTCCCCGCCCGATCGAAGCGGATATAGCGGCACAGCAGGCCGCGCAGGGACCCCGGAACCAGATCCAGTATCTGGGCCTTCGATTCCCCGATCATGCCCCCTGAGTAAACCGAAGGGTTCGCCGCCGTGGGCAGGGTCAGACCTCGAAAGCGCACGGACAGCCAGAGGTAGTACAGGCCGACGGGAAAGTAGAACAGCGGAGCCGGCCAGAGCTCGAAGGCGGAGACGGCGGAGCGGACTTCCGGTGCGGCTTCACCCTTACGGCTGCGGGCGGCCAGCCTTTGAGCGACGATCAGAACCGCGAGACCGACGATCAGAACGGGCCATTTGAGGCTTCCCAGGGCCGGCAGTACAGCCTCGCCGAACTTCAGGGTCGCGGACAGGAGAAGAAAGGTCCAGACCAGGGAGGCGAAAACGACCACCAGGGCGAACCTGACGAAGGAGGCGCCAAACAGACCGGCACCGAGATAGGTCGGAAGCCGCATCCCCGGCATGAATCTCGAGACCAGGACAGCAGTAACGAGATTGCGATCGAAAAGCCTGCGCGCCTGGGCCACCCGTGCATCCGATATCCACCCCAGGGCCAGCGTCCGGGGTCCGATCAGCCGACCCAAGCCAAACAGGCCCAGATCTCCGACCGCAATGCCGACGGAAACCCCGATGAGGGCGGTGGTAAAGCCGAGCCTGCCGTCGGCCACGAGGAGACCGCAGCCGACCGTGGTCGGATCTTCGAGGATGAAGGTGGACAAAGCGGCCACCAAACCCTGCAGAACGGGATGATCCGCCAGGGTCCGGGTCAGCTCCGCAAGCCACTGAACCATCGCCAGTACTCCCCAGAATGAGATCCACCCCGATGCGGAGGGGGCGCTTGGGAGCAGCCACTTCCGCCGTCCGGGGTGATACCGCTTCCCCGGCAACTGTCTCTGCGGCCGGCCACGAGGTGCCTCAGCAGATTACAGTGTTTGAGCCGAATAGAAAAGCCCGGGAGCACGAACTCGGCCGGTCCCGGCCGCCGGCGGGTGACGCGCCGCGCGAGGAGTTGCGGCGTCCCGCGATCACCCCGTAGAATCCTTGCGTCGGATAGAATCGAGACTGCCTGGAGAATCACCTTGAACCCCCTCGACCACGCCCTCCAACCCCACTTGAAGGAGCTGTGCAGCGTCGATTCCTCAGTGGAATTGAGCCGTCTCCCGTTGTACCGGCAGCTCTGCCCCGAGTTTGAACGGGTTCTGGGTTTCGTGCTGACCGGACAGGCGAGGCCCGGCGTGCGTCCCGCCCTTCCGCACGTCCGCGCCACGGCCTGGAACATCGAGCGCGGAATCGAGCTCGAGGGCATTACGGAGACCTTCCGTCGACATCCCCAGATCGCGGACAGCGATCTGCTGCTTCTCACCGAACTGGACTACGGCATGGCCCGCAGCCTCAACTCGAAAGTCCCCGTCGAGCTGGCCGAGGCCCTGGGGTTCGATTTTGCATTCGCCCCCTCTTACCTGAATCTCGAAAAAGGCAGCGGACTCGAGGCCACAGCCAAGGGCTCCAATGAATTCGGTCTCCACGGAAATGCGATCCTTTCCCGCTTCCCCCTGCACGAGGCCCACTCGGTCGCGCTTCCGAACGGGAAAGACAAAATGCGTGGCAAGGAGAAGCGTCTGGGCTGCCAACGGGCGGTCATCGCCCTCGTCGACCATCCCTGGGGAAAATTTCGGGCCGTCAGCGTGCATCTCGACGCTCACTCCACCCAAAAGCACCGCATGTACCAGATGCGCCTGGTACTGGACGACCTGGACCGATTCCACCCCGAACTCCCGGCGCTGATCGGCGGCGACTGGAACACATCAACCTACAACTCGCGCAACGCCCTTTTCTCGATCCTCGGCTACGTTCGCCGGGTGCTGATGGGGGTACGACACGTCATCCGCAATCACTATCCACACCCCGATCGCTGGTTCGAGCGTCACCTGTTCCGCGAATTGGAGCGACGGGGGTTCCGCTACCGCGAATTCAACCAGCCCGGAGGCTGCACCCTGCACTACGACGTCGCCGATCTGGCCGCCAACGGCCGCATGGCGGACTGGATCCCCAACTGGTGCTTCTGGTTCATCAACTGGGCCCTGGCCAAAAACGACGGCCGCTGCTCCTTCAAGCTCGACTGGTTCGCGGGCCAGGGAATCGAGACCGTACCGGGTCTGGCGCCCCGCGTGATCACCGACGTCAATGCTGCAGACCGATGCCTGTCCGATCACGATCCCATCGTGCTCGATTTTCGACTTGCCCGCTGAACGGGCCTTGCGGCTCCCTGAAGCCCGCACTTCACACCTCGCCCTTTGAAGTTCGACGTTGTGCGGGGAGATCGGGAGGCGGGAAAGGGGAGACGGGAAACGGGAGTCGGGAAACGGGAAACGGGAGGCGGGAGTGTAGTGCCCCCCGAAACGTAGAGACTCGGAACTGGAAACCGGGCTACGGCTCGTCGTCGCTCGCGGGCTCGGTCGGGCGATTCTTTACGTAGCGGTCGAACCAGTCGATCATCTCGGCCAGCACATCCAGGATCGACTCGCGGGCCGCGTAGGCGTGGGCCTCTCTGGGCAGCAGGACCAGCCGGGCCGTACCGCCGAGCCCCTGAATGGCCCGGAACAGTCTCAAGGACTGCATCGGGAAGGTGCCCGAATTGTTGTCGTCCTGTCCGTGGATCAGCAGAAGGGGCTGGTTGATCCGATCCGCATGCATGAAGGGCGACATCGTGAAGTAGACTTCCGGGGCCTCCCAGAAGGTCCGCCGCTCGTTCTGGAAGCCGAATGGCGTCAAGGTCCGGTTGTAGGCGCCGCTGCGGGCGATGCCGGCGGCGAACAGGTCCGAGTGGGCCAGCAGGTTTGCGGCCATGAAAGCACCGTAACTGTGTCCGCCGATCCCGATTCGGCGAGGATCGGCAACGCCCATGGCGACCACCTTGTCGATGGCGGCGCGCGCGTTCATGACCAACTGTTCGACGAAGGTGTCGTTGCCGTCCTTGCCGACGATGGGCATCGCCGGTCCATCCAGGACGGCGTAACCCTGGGTCAGAAAGAAGAGCTGCGAGGCCCCGCTCAGGCGGGTGAATCGGGCGGATGAGCCACGCACCTGGGAGGCGATGTCCGGATCGTTGTACTCCCGCGGATAAGCCCACATGACGAGGGGCAACCGCTCCCCTTCCTGAGAACCCGGCGGCAGGTACAGCGTCCCCGACAGCTCGATCCCGTCTTCTCTCCAGTACCTGATGAGTTCCTTTGTCACGCCCCGCAACTCCGGAGCCGGGTCGGGAAAGGCCGTCACCGTACGCTCGGTTCCGTCGGCGAGGTTGCGGACCCGATAGCTCGGCGGGTCCTGCCGAGTCTCGTGACGAGTCAGAAGGGTGGGCGTTCCGGGATCGAGGATGGCGGCCACGGTTTCATAGACCGCCGGAGCCGACCGAAACAGCTCCGTGGATTCCAGGGTCTGCAGATCGAGACGGGTCAGCACGGGGTGATCTCCATCGGGGGAGCCGCCAGGACCGTTCAGGAAGACGGAGTCCCCTTCCCGAAGCACCATGGGCCTGCCCGAGGCGTCTCGAACCGTCATGAAGTCGCCGGGATCGTTGTAGGCGTCGAATCGGCCTCGTTCCCAGAGCAGCCGGGCGGGCCTTGCCGGGTCGACCGGGAGATCCAGCAACCAGGTGCGCGTCCGTTGGGTGTCGCGATCCGCCTCCGAAACGAAGACTCCCTCGTCCGCCATCCAGTCCAGACCGGACAACCGCCACTGGGTTCGCATCAGTTCGGTCGCCTCGTCCTGGAAAGGTGCCTCGAGCTGCATGAGACGATCGCGGTACTCGACCTCGCGTTTCGGATCGCCTTCGTCGAGCGCCTCCTTCCAGACCAGAACCGCAGGGGCCGAGGGCTTCCACTCGTAGCTGCGCGGTCCGGTTCGCACCCCTCCAATCGGGATCCCTTCGGCCAGCGGAACCTTCGCCACCGTGAAGACCTTCTTGCCGGTCAGATTCCAGATTTCGATCTCCCGGGGAAAGAACGATTCCGGCACCACATAGGAGTAGGGTCGGACCACACGCTCGAGGAGCAGGTACTGGCCCCCGGGTGATATCTCGCTGGACCCGAAAATCCCCGGGTCCCCAAGATCCCGACGCCGACCGCTTCTGATGGAGACGACCGCCAGCTGGGACCTGAGCAGGTATTCATACATGCGCACGTCCCCCGCATCCGAGAGCAGGTCCTGATAGGTGCGCACCGGCGCCTTCGCGCCTGACGTATCCTCCTCCACGGGGCCGGTCGGCAACTCCGCGCGATCCGGCGGCCCCCCCGCCGGTTCGGCTCGAAATCGACACAGCAGGTGGATCGAGTCGGGGAACCACTCGCAGGGCCCCGAGGCCGGATTCAGGGTCGGCTCCGAAACCCGCTTCGAATGCCCGTTCTCGATGTTGGCGACCCACAACTCCGCTCCCGTGTTCCGATAGTTCACGAAAGCGATCTTCTGGCCGTCGGGCGACCAGAACGGGGTCCCCGGATTGGCGCCTTCCGGAAGCTCGATCACCTGCTCGGATCCATCTGCAACGGAAAGCACCTGCATCCCGACGATCTGCCCGCGTCGGTCGGGGACGGGGCCCCGATTGCGGGGATTGAAGCGCTTGCCCGCCAATCGGACGCGGGGCTGGGCAAGGTCGGCGATTCCGGGCATGCCGGCACGTTGCACCAGGAGAAGCGATTGCCGACCGGGGGCGATTTGGACCTCGGGAAAAGGGGCTCGATCCAGGAGATCGACGACCATCTTCGGCGGAGTCTTGTACTCGGGCTGCGCAGCAAAAGAGTGCGAAAGCCCGGCGCCCAGCAGACAGAGCCCAAACCAGGAGAGACGGTTGCGACACTTCATTAAACGCTATTATGCAGTCCCGGCCTCGCCGAAGTGGAGTCAGCGGAAATTCCGGGGGGGGCTGCCGTCTCGATCCGAATACCGTAGAATCAGAACATGTTGCGAGCTCGGAAGACCGTCGGAGCGGCTGTTCTCGTAGTCCTTGCGACTCTCGCCTTCGGTCAATCCGATGCGCTTCTACAGAAGCTGCAGCCCACCGGCTACGTGGACGACTTCGCGGGAGTCTTCAAGCCGGCCCAGCGTACCAGTCTGGAAGGATACCTGCAGGAACTCGACCAGAAGACGGGGGCTCAGGTAGCCGTTGTCACCCTCCAATCCATCGACGGCGGCGAGATCCGAGATTTCGCCAACCGCCTGTTCGAGAAGTGGGGCATCGGGAAGAAGGGCGACGATCGCGGCCTGCTCATTCTGACGGTGCTCGACCAGAGACGCATCTGGGTCGAGGTCGGTTACGGGCTCGAGCCGCTCTTGCCCGATGCGCGAGTTGGAAGGATCCTCGACCAGTCGGTCATGCCCTATTTCCGACGCGGTGACCTGGCGGACGGACTCATTGCAGGCGCCCAGGCTTATGGCGCCGTCATCGCCGAGCAGGCGGGCGTTCAGATCACGCAGGGCATCGCACAGCCTCGGCCGGAAGCCGTCGGGACGGGGGCTCACCAACTGAGCTGCACCGAACTTCTCCTGATCGGACTCGCCCTGTTGATCTTCATCCCCATCATCATGCGGCACCCCTGGCTCCTTCTGTTTCTGCTCAACTCGGGACGCGGAGGCGGCTTCGGCGGCGGCGGCTTCGGCGGTGGCTTCGGCGGCGGCGGATTTGGCGGTTTCGGCGGTGGAATGTCGGGAGGCGGCGGAGCCGGTCGCAGTTGGTGACCAGTCGCGGGCAGCCGGCTGGAAAACGAGGAGGTCGAACGTGAAACCGGAAGACTTAGTGAGGAAACTGCAGGAAACCCTCGGATCCCGCCTGAAGTCCGTGATCCTCTATGGATCCGCGGCTGCCGGCGACTATCTTGCCGAGGGCTCCGACTTCAACATCCTCGTGGCCCTCGAGCGACTGGGCCTCGACGAGTTGGATGCGCTGGTGCCCATCACCGAGAAATGGGTGAAGGAGGGAAATCCTCCTCCCCTGCTCTTCACGAAAGACCGATTCGAACGATCGGCCGATGTATTCCCGATCGAGATCCTCGACATCAAGGAATCGCACCGGGTGTTGTCCGGAGAGGACATCGTGGCCGAGCTGGACGTCTCGCGGGAGAACCTTCGCCTTCAGCTCGAGCACGAACTGAAGGGAAAACTGATCCAGTTGCGGGCCGCCTTCCTGGTAACCAAACGAGACTCGGGACGAATCGTCGCGCTCATGGTAGATTCGTTGTCGTCGTTCCTGGTGCTGGCCCGTGCGGCCCTGAGGTTGATCCAAGATCAGGTGCCCGCGAAGAAGATGGAAGCGCTCAAGCTGCTGGCGGAAAGCTTCCAGTTCGAGACGGGAGCCTTTGAAACCGTTCAGCAGATCAAGGAGGGCGTGCTCAAGGCGCGTGATGTCGAGGCAGAGCCGCTCTTCTCAAGGTATCTGGAGACGGTGGAGCGTCTGACCGATCGGGTGGATTCGTTCCTCCAGGAACAAGCCGTCAAGCAGCCGGACTGAGGGAGTAGAAGGAGCTCGGAGCATGGCAAAGAAGATTCTGCTGGGTCTGTTGATCCTGATCGTCGTGGTCGGACTTTTCGTCGCCGTCTCGGCAATCGGGACCTACAACCAACTGGTAACGTTGAATGAGCGAGTGGGCAGTTCCTGGGCCCAGGTCGAAACGGTGCTTCAGCGACGATTCGACCTGATCCCGAACCTCGTCAACACGGTCAAGGGCTATGCCCAGCAGGAGCAAACGGTCTTCACGGAGGTAACGCGTTTACGCAGCCAGTGGGGACAGGCCCAGACGGTCGCAGAAAAGGCACAGGTCGCCGGCAGCCTCGAGGGCGCGCTTTCCCGCCTTCTGGTGGTGTCCGAGCGCTACCCCGAACTCAAGTCGAATCAGAACTTCCTGGCCCTTCAGGATGAACTGAGTGGGACGGAGAACCGCATCGCCGTCGAGCGCCGGCGCTACAACGAGGCCGTCCAGCAATACAACACCGCCATCCGGCGCTTTCCGGCCAACATCGTCGCGTCTCTGGCCGGTTTCCAGGCGGCGACCTACTTCGAAGCCGCCCAAGGTGCCGAGGAGGCCCCGAAAGTCCAGTTCTAACCCGTTCATACCCTGACGGACCAGGCCCCGTGCAGGAGATCTGTCCTCCGGCCGGGCCGGGGCGACGGGTCGAGGAATGGATTCAGGTTTCCCCGAGCGCATTTGGGAGTGGGGAGGGTCGAGCATGGAGTTTCCAGCCGAGCCGTTCAAGATCAAGGTGGTCGAGCCCCTGAGGATGAACACCCGCGAAGAGAGGGAGCGCCTCATCCGCGACGTCGGCTTCAATGTGTTCAGCCTGCCCGCCGAATCGGTGCTCATCGATCTGCTGACCGACAGCGGGACCTCCGCCATGAGCGACGATCAATGGGCCGGGATGGCGCTCGGAGACGAGTCCTACGCCGGAAGCCGGAACTACTTCCGGTTCGAGGAGACGGTACACGAGATCTTCGGCTACAAGCACATCATCCCGACCCACCAGGGACGAATGGCGGAAAACCTGCTGTTCTCAGTCGCCGTCCGGCCGGGTGACTACGTCCCCAACAACACGCACTTCGACACGACGCGGGCCAATGTCGAACACAATTCCGCCCAGGCAATCGATCTGATCGCCCCGGGTGGAATGGACCCGGCCAGTGCCGCGCCTTTCAAGGGCAACATGGACGCTCGTCGGCTGGAGGCCTTCATTCGGGAAAAGGGACCGGAGAAGATTCCCCTGGTGATGCTGACCATCACCAACAACTCGGCCGGAGGACAACCGGTTTCCATGGCCAACGTGCGGGAGGTCCGGCAAATCTGCGATCGATACGGACTCCCGCTGTTCTTCGATGCCTGCCGTTTTGCCGAGAACTGTTTTCTGATCAAGGAGCGGGAAGCCGGGTTCCAGGACCGGTCGGTCCGCGAGATCGCGCGGGAGCTGTTTTCCTACGGAGACGGCTGCACGATGAGCGCCAAGAAGGACGGCCTCGTCAACATCGGAGGCTTTCTGGCCATGAATTCGGATGAGCTGGCGCAGAAGGCAACCAACCTGCTCATTCTCATCGAAGGCTTCCCCACCTACGGAGGACTGGCCGGGCGGGATCTGGAGGCGATGTCGCGCGGCTTCCGCGAGGTCCTCAACGAGGACTACCTGAGGTTCCGGGTGAACCAGGTGCGCACACTCGGTCGTGATCTCGACGAGGCTGGTGTCCCGATCGTGCGGCCCGTGGGAGGACACGCCGTCTACGTCAACGCCAAGGATTTCCTGCCCCACATTCCACCCAGCCAGTTCCCCGGACAGGCTCTGGTGGCGGCCCTCTACGTGGAAGCGGGAATTCGCGCAGTCGAGATCGGCAGCCTGATGTTCGCCCACCGTGACCCCGAGACCGGCGAAATGAAGCACCCCGAGATGGAGCTGGTCCGTCTGGCCATCCCGCGGCGGGTCTATACCTCGATGCACATGAAATATGTCTCGGAGGCCCTCATCTCACTTCACCGGGAACGCGATCGTGTCAGGGGACTGCGAATCGTGAAAGAACCGCCGTTCCTGCGCCACTTCACGGCCAAGCTCGAACCCGTGGGGTGAGCATCCTGCGTGTCCGGGGTATCGGGTCGTTGGCCGACGCAGAGACCGGCAGACTCCTCGCATCTGTCTCCGTGGATCCCAGTGCAGGGCACGACCTTCGGGACATCGGAAGCCGGCTGTCCGAGGTTCAGTTGGGCTGATGCTCCGCCAGGGCGCTTTGCAGCTTCTCGATCTCCGCCTTGAGGCGCGCGATTTCCTCCTTCAGATCGGACACGGACTGGTTGTGTCGTGCGCCCTCTTCTCGAACTCGACGCGCTGCATCCGTCTGTCGCTCGATGCGCGCCCGTCGTTCCTCGAGAGCCCGGCGCTGATCCTCCTGGAGAGCCCGAAGTTCGCTTTGCTGACGCTGCTGACGCTTGGTTGCCTCCCGCAGCTGCCTGACCTGTGCTCGCTGCCGTTCCCTCAACTCCCGCTGCATTCGCTCGAGTTCGTTTCTCTGCCGCTCGGCCTGCACTCGAAATTCCCGCCGCTTGGCCGTGCCCGCTTCGCCGTTGCGAGGCGGCGGGGGCGGCTGGGCCGGGGGTTCCGGTTGTGCGGGAGCAGGCGGAGGTCCGGCGGGGGGTGGCGCCGGTGACGGGGCCGGTTCGTCCGGAGGGGCTGGCGCAGGAGCCGGCTCGGAGGGTGGAGCGGGTGGGGCCGGCGGCGCTTCGGAGGGGGGAGGGGCTTCGGGTGGTTGGGGCGCAGGAGGCGGTGCGGGGCGAGGGGTCTCCTGAAGAGCGGTTGCCGGCGATGCCAGTGCCGGAGAGGCCGCAAACCCGAGGCATGCCACCCCCAGCAGGACCAGCGCGATCAGTCCCGTAACAGCCCATTTCTGCAGGGTGGGCATGCGACGTTTCCGGCGCGGATCGAGGATGGAGCGGATCCGCGCGTCCAGAGGGGACTGCCCGAAGGCGGCGGCAAACCGGACCACGTCATCCGACGCGCCGGCCGCTCGCACGAGCACGAGCAGATGTCGAGCGTATCTCGAAGGCAGGGTCCCCGCGCGCAGAACCTCGTCATCGCATGCCTGCTCGCTCTCCCGGCGCAGAAGACGGTCGTGCCACCAAACCAGCGGATTGAACCAGTAAATGGCCAGGACGATCCGTGAGAGCAGCCTCGAGGCCAGGTCGAGACGCCGGATATGGGCCAATTCGTGGAGCAGGACCACCTGGAGATGGCTTTCGGGCCACTGCAGGGCCACGGCAGGCAGGACGACGGCCGGGCGCAGGATGCCCACAGCCATCGGCATGCGGGCGCGCTCCGAGGCGTAGAGTTCCACCGGACGGCGCAAGCCAAGCCGGCGGGAGGCCTGTTCGATGCGCTCGTTCCAGGGGGTGGTTTCGAGGCGCCGGGCCGTTCGCAGACTCCTGCGGGCCACCCCGCAACCGATCAAAGTCCGGACCAGCAGAATGAGGGCCGGCAGCAGCCAGACCAGGGCGAGGGCCGGTTTCAGCAGACTCCGCAGCGCCGGGCCGTTGCGGCTTTCCGCAGTCCTCAGCGTCCCTCCGCCATCGGCGGCAGTCCCGTCCGGACGCAGGACCGAAGCCGGAAGTGCGGCAGTCACTCCGCCCGCCGCCGGCAGGCTCTGCAGGATCGTCGGAAGTTCGGCCGGCAGGGGGAGCGCATACTCGGGCAACAGCGAGACCGCCAGCGGCAACACAAGCAGCGACGCGGCTGATCCCACCAGAATCCAGTGCCGAGTGGCCGCCGCAAGCCGCCCGCTCAGCAGGAACAGCAGCGTCGCCGCCAGACCCAGCAGCAACGCCTTGCAGGCCAGTTCCAGGAACCCCTGGGAGCCTGTCGCGATGGCGAATTCCAGTATCGTTTGCATCTAGCGTCCCTCCTCCTTCGCCTGATCGATCAGCCGGGAAAGCCGGTTGAGATCCTCCTCGGTGAGCTCTTCCCTCGTCAAATCCAGCAGGGTCGCGACCGCCTGCTCCGCCGAGCCGTCGAAGAAAGTGTCGACGAGATGGCGAAGCACGGAGCGGCGGGCCCTTCGTCGGTCGACGACGGGAATGAAGACATACCGCTGTCCGTCCAACTCGTGCCGCACGTGGCCCTTCTCCTCGAGCACGCGAAGCAGCGCCCTCACCGTCGAGTAACTGGGGGGATCGGCCACCTCGGACCGGACTTCGGCGGCTCCGGCGCGGCCGCGGGCGTAAAGCACATCCATGATCTGCCGCTCGCGCCGGCTCAAGGATCGATACCCCGCAGGATGTAGGTTTCGTTGCTGGGTCAATGGGGCCTCCCTGTCGGATCGTGTCAAATGCTAGAAAATTAGCATGCGAAAAATCTAGCACCAGGAGGCCCCGGCCGTCAAAGCAAATCGGGGGAGGCTGTTCGATATCGAACGCCAAGGCGGTCCCGTAGACGATTCGCCCGGAACCCTCGACCAGATCTTCCTAGCGGAGACGAACCGGACGGCCTTCCAGGACCGAATCCTGAGCGGCGAAGATCACTTCGTAGACGGGCCAGACTCTTCGAAAGCTCAGTGGGGATTCCCGCCCCTCTCGGATGCAGCGAACGAAGTCATCGATCTCCCTGCCGAAGGGATGCCTCTTGACATCCGGGTCGTCGGGATACTCGGCGTGAAGCTTCATGAAACCCTTGGAATCGCGGAAGTGCCGGGAGAAGATGCCGTGATTTCGGATCGTCCCCTCCGTCCCGTTGACCTGGAGGTGGAAGACATAGGGCATCAGGCACTCGAGCGAAGTGGAGACTTTCCCCAGAGCGCCGTTCTCGAACTTCATGAGGACACTGATAGTCGGGTCATATTCGAAATCCATCCGCCGGCGCGGATGCGCGGAAAAGGCAAAGACTTCATCGACACGACACTCTTCTCCCATCATGGCGAGCACGATGTCGACCGAGTGGCATCCCCCCATCAGGAGTGAACTTCCCGCCGTCTCGGTGGACACCTTCCAGGAGCCCTTGATCTCGTGCCAGTAGTCCGACTCGCAGTAGTAGACTTCTCCGACCCCTCCTTTGCGAACGAATCGAAGCAAATGCTGGACGAGGGGATAGTACCGGACGACATGGCCGACATGGGTCCCCACTCCGGCTCGCTCGGCCGCCTCGACCAGGCGACGGGCCTGTTCGCGGGAGAAGCAGAGCGGCTTTTCGACGAGGACATGCTTTCCCGCCTCGAGGGCCGCCAGGCCCATTGGGAAGTGCTGGCTGTTGACAGTACAGATCGACACCAGATCGATGTCTTCGCGGCGGAGCGCCGATTCCCAATCCTCGTAGAAGGGACAGCGGAAGCCGAGTTCCTGCATATAGGCCTCGGCACGGGCCTTGTCCCGTGGTCGGGATCCGGCGATCGCCCTGATTTCGGTGTACGGATTCTCGAGAAACGACGAGAGATGCCGACCTGCCACCCAACCCGGACCGATCAGCAGGACCCCGAGTTCGCTCAACTTGTTCCCCCTTCCACTTGATCCAGCGTATCCACGATGTCGGAGCAATTGCAGTAGGAGCGGCGCGGCCGTTTCGGCCGTCCCCGATTCGCGTTTCGAGACGGATTGAACCGGCTCGAACCTGGGGCTGCGGAGCACTTCAGGCTGTCTGCCAGCGTACCAAGGCGGGCCGACCGTTTCCCACGTCCCGCCCGCCATCCTGCCCAAGCCCGGACCCGGCCCTCGGATCGCAGGGAGGGTCCTCCACCGCCGATTTGCCGGGCGATGGAGGGATTGGTCGTGCCGCCAGGCTGCGTTCCGGCGGAGGATGCTTCCAAACTCCGGCTCGCGATTTGGTATCATCTTTGCCTATGGTGAGGAGACCGCCCCTCCCCCGTAAGGACTTCCGCGCGGATCAACTGGAAATCCGATTCGAGCGGGCTTTCCCTGCGGACGTCACGGCCATGGAGGCCATAGTTCACGAAATCATGGGGATCGTCACCCAGGCGAAATGTGCGATCGAAGCCCAATGGGAGGTCGAACTGGCTCTGCGCGAGGCTCTGGCCAACGCCGTGCTCCACGGGGCAAAGGGAGACTCCGCCAAGCAGGTTGCCGTATCGGTGGCCTGCGCAGACCGTGTCGGCGTGCTGATCGTTGTCCGCGACCCGGGCGAAGGGTTCGATCCGAACTGCGTACCCAGCCCTCTCATCGGTGAGAACGTGTATTCCAATCACGGGAGAGGGATCTTTCTGATCAACCAGATCATGGACGAGGTCCGATTCGAGAAGGGCGGAACGGAAATTCACATGCTGAAGCGCCCATCCGGCCCGGCCGCTCAATCGGAGGCTTGAAGCCTCACCGGCACCGACCGGAGCACACGGCTCGCCGTTCCGGCTAAGCTTGACGACCCAATTCGACGATAGGTAGGCTGGATTTTGCCAATGTTCGACCAAAAACGAGGAATCCGAGTCCTTTTCGTTTGCAGCGGTAACATCTGCCGCTCGCCGATGGCCCTGGCACTGACCGGAATGGTGCTGGCCGAGCGGGACATTCCCGTCGACTGGCTCGACTCGGCAGGGACGCTGGGAATCGAAGGCCAGCCCGCTGCCGGCAACGCGATCGAAGCGGTCCGCGAGTTGGGCCTTCAGCTCGAAGACCACATTTCCAAGGGGGTCTCCGGCGCTCTGCTGGACAAGGCCGATTACATCGTGGCAGTGGCCCCCGAACATGTACGGGAGGTCGTCCTCCGGCGCCCGGACGCTCTGGGCAAGACCGTCAAACTGTGGGAGTACACCGATCGGCGAGGCCGACTCGAGCGCATCGCCGATCCGATCGGACGGCCTCCGGACGATTACCGGACTTGTCGCAACGACCTGCTCGAATGCCTGCGCAATTGGGCGGATACGCTCAAGCCGGCCCACGCCGCCGCCGCAGACCGCCAATCTAAGGCTTGAAGGCTCCGGCTTGATTCTCGTGGAATCGGGCGACACTGCCACAGACCAGGTCACAGAGCTCGAAGATCGACTCGTCGGCGATGGCGTAGAAGACGCTGAGACCTTCCTTGCGCCGGCGCAGGATGCCCGCCCGGGTCAGCACCGCCAGCTGGCGTGAGACGTTGGTCTGATGCGCACCCGTCGCCTCCACCAGCGCCGATACGTTCCGCTCCCGGGGCATCAGACTCAAGATCAGCTTCAGACGGAGTGGATCGCTCAGAACCTTGAACCGCTGGGCCATGAGGGCAATCGCTTCGTCACCGAGACGTCGGTCTGGCATATCTCGGATCCCCCTTTCTAGCTCCGCAGGACCTGTTCGATCTCTGCCAGTTCCGTCTCCTCGAAATCGAGCCGATCCAGAATGGCGAGGTTCTGGCGGAGCTGGTCGATCCGGCTGACCCCGACCAGTACAGAGGTGACCCGTTTCGTTCTCAGCAGCCAACTCAGCGCCATCTGTGCAAGACTCTGCCCACGGCCGGCCGCAATCCGGGAGAGGCGGCGAGCCTTGTCGACGGTGTCGGCGGAGACCTGCTCCGCTTTGAGAAACCCGTGTGGTTTGGCCGCCCGCGAGTCCTCAGGAATCCGCTCGAGGTACCGGTCGGTCAGCAGCCCCTGGGCCAGCGGGGAGAAGGCGATGCAGCCGATGCCCTGTTGCACCAGCAGGTCGAGCAGAGAAGTTTCCACCCAGCGGTCGAGCATCGAGTAGCGGGCCTGGTGGATGAGGCACCGGGTACCCAGATCATTGAGGATCTCCACAGCCCGCAGCGTCTGCTCTGCCGAATAGTTGGAGACCCCGGCGTAGATCGCCTTCCCCTGACGCACCGCCGAATCCAGTGCCCCCATCGTCTCCTCCAGCGGAGTCTCCGGATCCGGCCGGTGCGAATAGAAGATATCCACGTACTCCAGGCCCATTCTCCTCAGACTCTGGTCCAGGCTGGCCAACAGGTATTTCCGGGACCCCCAGTCCCCGTAAGGGCCGGGCCACATGTCGTAGCCCGCTTTGGTGGAAATGACCAGTTCGTCCCGGTGGGCTTTCAGGTCGCGCCGGAGAATGCGACCGAAATTCTCCTCGGCGGAACCCGGCGGCGGCCCATAGTTGTTGGCCAGATCGATGTGTGTGACCCCCAGGTCAAAGGCATCCAGGACGATCTCGCGGCCACGCTCGAAGACGTCGACTCCACCGAAATTGTGCCACAGCCCGAGGGAGACGATGGGGAGCTTCAGTCCGCTCCGTCCGCACCGCCGGTAGGTCATGCAATCGTATCGATGTTCGCTGGCGACATGGCTCATCTGCGCCCTCCTGTTCCACGAACGACACTTCCGTTCTACAAAGAGCATAGACCGACTGCCGGGGGGAAAGCACGCCGAACCCTCTGCCGGAGGCCAGGTTCGTGCCGTTGTGCGGAAACTTTTGCACAGGCATGTCTGAGAAAGGAACCGCACTGTCTGACCCTGTGCTATACTGTATTATCAGGTCCCGTTCAGGTGATGATGTGGACTGAGGAATTGCGTGCACGAGACGAGCATCGCCTTCAGCATCCTTGAAACGGCCCAGCGACTGGCCGGCGCGGGGCGACTCCAGTCCATTCGGATCGCCATCGGCGAACTCGCAGCCGTCGAACCGGATCTGCTGCAGTTTGCCTGGGAGGCGGTCGTGGCGGGCAGCGAACACGAGACTTCGGCGCTCGAAATCGAATGGCATCCGGCCCGACAATTCTGCCCCGCCTGCCTGCAGGAGATAGAAAGGGAACCCGGCAACTGGTTCGTGCACTGCCCGAATTGCGGTCAGGCCCTGCAAATCGAGGGTGGCGACGAATTGGAGATCCTCGAAATCTCATATACTGAAGCCTGAGTCGACCATGACGCAGGCCAAAATAATCGAAGTCCGCCAGAGCATCCTCGCAGCCAACCAGCAGGCGGCTGCCGACCTTCGCGCGTCTTTCAGCCGCCGGGGCACGTTGGTCGTCAACCTCATCTCCTCCCCGGGCTCCGGCAAGACCACCCTCCTCGAAGCCACTCTGCAGGGGTTGTCGGATCTGCGGCCCGCCGTGCTGGAGGGAGACATCGCAACCGAGCGCGATGCCGAGCGCATTCGCCGGATGGGAATCCCGGCCCGGCAGATCCTCACCGGAGGGGCCTGTCATCTCGACGCACGCCAGGTCCAAAGGGAACTCGCCGAAGCGCGGTTTCCGGAGTTCGATCTCCTGTTCATCGAAAATGTCGGCAATCTGATCTGCCCGACCTCCTACGATCTGGGTGAAGACTTCAAGACCGTTGTCCTTTCGGTCACGGAGGGAGACGACAAACCCTTCAAGTACCCCGGCATCTTCTCGCGAGCCTCGGTCACGATCATCTCGAAAATGGATCTCCTTCCCCATGTCGAGTTCGACCTGGCGGCCGTCGAGGAGCAGGTTGGGACGCTCAACCCCAATTCGCGAGTGATCAGGACCTCGGCGAGGAGCGGGGAGGGAATCGCCGAGTGGTGCAGTTATCTGCGGGACGCGAGCCGCACCAAGCTGGCGCGCGTTTCCGGCCGAGATCCGGCGTGAAACTGCGAAGAGGCGAACGAAAAGCGGCAGAGTGGTTGACGCCTGTTTACCCACCGCGACGGCAGTCCGTCAAGACATGCGGGCAAGAGCCTTGAAGCCGGACGTCAGACTGAATCTCGTCCTGCACGGCGCCGTCCAGGGAGTCGGGTTCCGACCCTTCGTGTTCCGCCTGGCGTCTGAAATCGGCTTGACGGGCTGGGTCCGGAACAGCTCGGAAGGCGTGTTCATCGAGGTCGAAGGCCCGCCGGATCGAATCGCACGGTTTCGAGAGCGCCTTGTCGTCGAGGTTCCGCCCAGGGCATTCATCCAGAGTCTGGAAGCCAGGGAACTGGATGCGACGGGATTCCCCGATTTTCGAATCCTGCCCAGCGCGGAGGGCTCGAAATCGGCCCTCATTCTTCCGGACATCGCGACCTGTGATCAGTGCCTCGCCGAGATCCGGGATCCCCTGAATCGACGGTATCGGTATCCCTTTACCAACTGCACCCACTGTGGGCCCCGCTTCAGCATCATCGAGGCTCTCCCCTACGACCGGGCGAACACGACGATGCGACGGTTCGAGATGTGTCCGTGCTGCCGGGAGGAGTATGAGACCCCCCTCGACCGCCGATTTCACGCCCAGCCCAACGCCTGCCCGGACTGCGGCCCGCGACTGCAGTTACTGGACGCCTCGGGCCAGCTACTGTCCGATCGGGACCAAGCCCTGCTTGCCGCCGCCGCGGCACTCCGAAACGGCGAGATTGTCGCTCTGAAGGGTCTGGGCGGTTTCCAGCTCCTCGTCGATGCCCGCAACGACGACGCCGTGGCTCGACTTCGCCGGCGTAAGCACCGCGAGGAGAAGCCCCTCGCCCTGCTGGTGCCCGACGCCGATTCCGCCGCCGAGATCTGTCGCACATCCTCGTTGGAGCGCCGAATCCTGACCAGTCCGGAACGTCCCATCGTCCTCCTCGAGAGGCGCCGCTGCGACACGGCCGCCGGGGTGGCCAAAGGAGTCGCACCCGGCAATCCGTCTCTGGGGGTCATGCTTCCCTGTACACCCCTGCATCATCTGCTCATGGACGAGTTGGGCTTCCCGGTGGTGGCAACCAGCGGGAACAGGTCGGATGAGCCGATCTGCACAGCCAACCATGAGGCTCTCGAGCGACTCCGGGGAATCCCCGACTTGTATCTGGTCCACGATCGCCCCATCGCCCGGCACGTCGATGATTCCGTGGTCCGAGTCCTGGCCGGCCGGGAGCTGGTCCTGCGGCGGGCACGAGGCTTCGCTCCGCTGCCGGTGCGCCTCTCCCGGGAACTGCCTGCCGCTCTGGCGGTGGGCGGCCACCTCAAGAACACGGTGGCGGTGACCGTCGGCCCCAACGCATTCCTCAGCCAGCACATCGGAGACCTGGAAACGGCTTCCGCCCGAGCCGCCTTCGAGCAGGTCGCCTCGGACCTCCAGAACATGTATGCCGTGTCACCCAGGACGGTCGTCTGCGACCTGCACCCCGACTACGCCTCGACGCGCTACGCGCGCCGGCTGACGACGGACGTGCTTGCGGTGCAGCACCACTATGCCCACGTCCTGTCGTGCATTGCGGAGAACGACATCGAACCTGCCGGGCTCGGGATCTCCTGGGATGGGACCGGCTTTGGTCTCGACGGCACCATCTGGGGCGGCGAATTCCTGCGGGTCACAAAGGAGGGGTTCGAGCGCTTCGCCCACCTCCGGACTTTTCCCCTGCCCGGCTCCGAGCAGGCCGTCCGCGAGCCCCGTCGCAGTGCCCTCGGTCTCCTCTACGAACTCCACGGCGATGCACTCTGGAGCGATGAGCCGGGTTTCCTCCGTACCCGCTTCCAGGCCGAGGAGGTGCGGGTCCTGCGCCGCATGCTGGAGCAGGGGCTGCAATGTCCCCGAACTTCGAGCGTCGGCCGCCTGTTCGATGCCGTGGCTTCGCTGCTCGGCCTCCGGCAGGTTTCCGGCTTTGAAGGGCAGGCCGCGATGGAAGTCGAGTATGAGCTGTCCCGTCATGGGGCCGGCGGCTTGGGCGACGGGACGGACCCTCGATCCGCTTACCCCTTTGACTGCGCGCCACCCGTCCGGACGGGGCCTTCCCTCCAGGAATCCTGGGTCGTCGACTGGGGGCCCATGATTCGGGGAATGATGTTCGACCTGGCAGGCGGCGTCCCTCGCCCTGAAATTGTGTCAAAATTCCATGGGACTCTTTGCGCGGTCATGGTCCGCATGGCCGCCGAGTCCGGTGAGAGCCAGATCATGTTGAGCGGAGGATGCTTTCAGAACCGTTACTTGACCGAGAATGCAGTGGCGCGGCTTCGAGAGAAGGGATATCGCGTCTACTGGCATCAGCGCGTCCCGCCGAACGACGGCGGCCTCGCCCTCGGTCAGGTTCTGGCAGCCGCCTTGCGAAAGGATCGATGATTTCATGTGCCTTGCAGTACCCGGCCGGATCGTGAGCATCAGCGGAGAGGAACCCCTCAGCCGGAACGGCCGCATCGATTTCGGCGGGGTCCTGCGCGAGGTCAGCCTGGCCTGTGTTCCCGAAGCACGCGAGGGCGACTACGTTCTGGTCCACGTAGGGTTGGCGCTCAGCGTCCTGGATGAAGAAGAAGCCCGCGAGGTCCTCGATTCTTTGCGGCAGATGGCCGAGACGGATGAGTCCGCGCCTCCGGAGATTCCCGGTGAAGTTCGTTGACGAGTACCGGGACGCCCGGACCTCGAAGGAGCTGGTCCGGCGGATCGAACGGATCTGCACGCGGCCCTGGACGATCATGGAGGTCTGCGGAGGACAGACCCATTCGATCGTCCGCTTCGGCATCGACCAACTTCTTCCCCCTTCGATCACCTTGCTTCATGGCCCCGGCTGCCCGGTCTGCGTCACGCCCCTCGAGCTGGTGGAGAAGGCCATCGAGATCGCTTCCCGACCCGACGTGATCTTCTGTTCCTTCGGAGATATGCTGCGCGTGCCGGGACAGAACCGGGACCTCCTTTCGGTGAAGGCGGCGGGGGGCGACGTCCGAATCGTCTATTCCCCTCTGGACGCACTCAAGCTTGCCCGAACAAATCCCGACCGTGAGATCGTGTTCTTCGCCGTGGGCTTCGAGACAACGGCACCCGCCAATGCCCTTGCGATCCACCAGGCCGCCCGCGAGGGGCTCGGCAATTTCAGCATTCTGGTTTCCCACGTGCGCGTGCCGCCCGCCCTCGAGGCGATCCTCTCCGACCCCGGGAATCGGGTCCAGGGCTTCCTCGCCGCCGGTCATGTCTGTACGGTGATGGGCTACTGGGAGTACCAACCCATAGCCGCGCGGTGGAAGGTCCCGATCGTGGTGACGGGATTCGAGCCCGTCGACATCCTGCACGGGCTCTTTCTGTGCATCTCCGATCTCGAACAGGGCGGTCACTCCGTTCAGAATCCGTACAGTCGCGCCGTGCGGGCGGAGGGCAACCGGACGGCCCAGCGCCTGATGGGTGAGATCTTCGAGATCGTGCCGCGCAAGTGGCGCGGCCTGGGCGAGATCCCGCACAGCGGACTCGGCCTGCGCGAAGAGTACTCGGTCTTTGATGCGGAACAACGCTTTGGACTCGTCAACCGTCCCCTCGACGAGCCGCCGGACTGCCGCAGCGGCCTCGTGCTTCGCGGCATGATCCGCCCTCCCGAATGCCCCGCCTTTGGGACACGCTGCACGCCCGAGACGCCACTGGGGGCAACGATGGTCTCGTCAGAGGGCGCCTGTGCGGCCTACTATCGCTACCGGGGAAAGGTGTCGATCGATGAAAGAACCGAGTCCTAGCGGCCTGCAATGTCCGATCCCGTTCCATGACTATCCGACCGTCCTCCTCGGACACGGAGGAGGCGGCCGCCTCATGAACCAGCTCATCGACCGCGTCCTCCGACCGGCCCTGTCGGATCCTGCCTTGGATCGCCGGCACGACGGAGCCGAACTGGAACTGGGCGACTCCCGGATTGCCTTCACCACGGATTCTTACGTCATCCAGCCGCGCTTCTTTCCGGGAGGCGACATCGGACGCCTGGCCGTGTTCGGGACCGTCAATGATCTGGCCATGTGCGGAGCCCGGCCCTGTTGGCTCAGTGCCGCTCTCATCCTCGAAGAAGGCTTTGCCATGGAGGAACTCTGGCGGGTCGTCCAGTCGATGAAGAAAGCCGCCGCCGAGGTCTCGGTTTCGTTCGTGACGGGGGACACGAAGGTCGTGGATCGCGGCAAGGGGGACGGTCTGTTCATCAACACCGCAGGCATCGGCCTGATCGAGCACGGCCGACGAATCGCTCCGGATGGGCTCCGCAGCGGCGACCTCTGCATCGTCAGCGGCGATCTCGGACGTCACGGGATCGCCATCATGAACGCCCGGGCCTCGCTCGAGCTCGAATCGCAGATCGAAAGCGATCTTGCACCTCTGTGCGGCCCTACACTCCGCCTGCTCGAGGGAGGAGTCGAGATCCACTGCCTGAGAGATTTGACCCGGGGTGGACTGGGGAGCGCCCTGATCGAACTGGCGGAGGCCGCGGGCCGTCGTATCCACATCCGGGAGTCCCGTCTCCCCGTCCGTGAAGATGTTCGCGGCGCCTGCGAGATATTGGGGCTCGATCCGATTCACGTGGCCAATGAGGGCCGCTTCGTTCTGTTCCTTCCCCCGGCAGAGGCCGACCGGGCACTGGAGATCCTCCGCCAGGACCCGATCACGGCGGGCGCCGCGGTGATCGGAGAGGTCGCCGAGGAGCGGGACGGCATGGTCACGGTGGAGAGCCTGATCGGCGTCGATCGGGTGCTCGATATGATCAGCGGCGAGCAACTTCCGAGGATCTGCTGAGACACTGAATTGCGGCCGAACCCCGGGAGCGGACCGCATTCTGGCCCGGTCCCGTCCCACCGGTCCGGCGGTCGCCAGACGAGGGACCTGCCCCGAATCGATTACGCCTTGACGACCAGGACCGAGCACTCGGCGCCGCTGACGACCCGGTCGACGGTGCTGCCGAGAGGAACATCCTCCAGCGCGCCGACCCCCCTGGCGCCGAGCACGATCAAGTCCGCCTTCCAGACGCGGGCGTTCTCGAGAATCTCGGTGGAGGCCGGTCCACTGGTGATTTCCGTCCGCACGTTGAGGGCGTCCAGCCGGCCTGCCACCGGCTCGACCAGTGAAGACATCGCCTCCCTCGCCTTGGCCTCGATCTCCAGGGTCAGGTCGCTCAAACCCTCCGGTGTGGTCCAGGAAGACAAGGGATGGACTTCCACGGCGTGCAGGAGCATCAGGCTGGCTGAAAACTTTTCCGCGACTTCGATGGCTCGATAGAAGGCCGTGTTGGAGTGATCGGAAAAGTCCACCGCGCACAGTATCCGTCGATAAGCCATTGCTGCCTCCGTTCTCCATTACGACCACGGCCGCCCTTAATCTCGGGCGCCGGCCCGTGGTCCGTTCCGTTCCCTCGCAGGGCCCTCTTGCCCCATTATATGACCGGGACCGCGGGGATTCGCGGCGGACAGGTCCCCGAGCCGCGAACGAGGCACCTGCGACAGGCTCAACAGCTAGAATGGGACCGTTGCCGGGGATGGTCGAATGAGACACTTTCGGTTGCCGCTGGCCCTTTTGTTCATCGTCCTCGCAATCTGTGTACTGACAGCGCTCGACCCTCCTGCCGGACGTCTGAACTGGTTTCTCGAGGTCGGCCCCGGGCTGGTCGGAGTTGCCGTCCTGATCGGCTTCCACCGGCGCTTTCCCATGTCACACTGGGTCTACTGGTGTGTTTTCGTCCATATGCTCATCCTGATCTATGGCGGCTACTACACCTATGCCGAGACCCCGCTTGGGAACTGGTTCCGGGACGCTTTCGAGCTGAGCCGCAATCATTACGACCGCGTCGGTCACCTGGCGCTCGGGATCTTTCCCGCCTTCGTCGTGCGGGAAGTGCTGCTTCGGGTCACTCCTCTGCGCAGGGGAGGATGGCTCTACTTTCTGGTCGTCAGCGTCGTACTCGCGATCGGTGCCTTTTGGGAACTCCTCGAATGGTGGCTCACGCTGATCGTGGCTCCGGGTGTCGGACAATCCTTTCTCGGAACTCAGGGCGACCCCTGGGACGCCCAGTGGGACATGCTCCTGGCCCTCGTCGGAGCCATGATCGTCCTGCCTCTTTTCGGAAGATGGCACGATCGCTCCATGGCGAAGATCCCCACTGCGCCTGCGCAACTCGGGGCCTCCGGATAGGCGGATTCCGACCAGGATGCCCGATCCGGCCGATTTGGATGGGACCCTTGGTTTCTGGTATGCTTCCGTACTTCAATGAACGCTAGTCATATCCGCCGCGGCATGATCATTCTCTTCAACGGTGAGCCCCACCGGGTGCTCGATTTTCAGCATCGGACCCCCGGCAACCTGCGCGCCTTCGTCCAGGTTCGTCTGCGCAGCCTCAGCAGCGGCAACACCTTGGAGCATCGATACAGTTCCACCGAGAACGTGGAGAGGGCACTTCTCGAACAGCACGAGATGGAATACCTCTACGCCGACGGCGAGTTTCACTATTTCATGAACAGCGAGACCTTCGAACAGATCCCGATGAACGCCGAGATGCTGGGGGACTCCCTCGATTTCCTGCAGCCGGGGGCCAAGATCCAGGTGGACTTCTTCAACGGGCAACCCATCGGCATCGAACTGCCCTCGACGGTGGATCTGAAGGTGGTCGAAACGGAGCCCGAGCTCAAGGGAGCGACCGCGTCGGCCAGCTTCAAGCCGGCCAAGCTCGAGACGGGCGTCACCGTCCAGGTGCCGCCTTTTGTCAAAGAGGGCGACATCGTCCGAGTCAATCCCGCCGACGGTTCGTACCAGGAACGAGTCAAGTCCTAGGGGCCTTGACCCGGAAGATCTCGAGGCCCGTTCACGCGGACGGTGGAAACAACCGCAGACACCCGGCTGGAACCTCCCACAGGGGAGATCTCCCTGATCTACCATTCCGGGGCGCTCGGCGATTTCGTGACCACCATCCCCGCCATCGCCTGCTGGCGGCGTCTCTACCCCCGCGACCGGATCGTCTGCCTGACGCGTCGAGCCCACGGGGATCTCCTGCTGCAGGCAGGCCTGGTCGACACGGCCTGGGATCTCGACGAGTCTCGGTTCGCCCGACTCTTCGCCGGTGACGGCTCCGCGCTGGCGTCGCTCCGCCCCGAGCGAGCCCTGCTTTTCACCCGACCCGATTCGCCTCTGGTCGAGGCATTGCACAGTGCGGGCTGTCGCCGCACGACCGTCCAGGAACCGTTTCCTTCGGTCCCCCGAGCGATCGTCCCGTACCACCTTTCGCTGTTCACCGATCCGCCGCCGGCAACCGATCTCTTCAGACCGCTCCGGACCCTTGGACTCTCCGGCGAAGCCGCCCCGGAAGTCTCTGCGCGGGAATCCGGGGCCCTGGTGATTCACCCGGGTAGTGGCGGACGGGACAAGATCTGGCCGAGACAAAGGTTCGAGCTTGTGGCCGGGGTCCTCCGGCAGCGGGGCCGCCGGATCCTCTGGTGTCTGGGACCGGCGGAACGGGACTATCGCCCGCCCCCGGCCGATGGGGTGCAGCGCGAAGCGGCGCTGCCGGAACTCTGCGGGATCCTGGCCCGCGCGCGCTGCTATCTCGGAAATGACTCCGGGGTCTCACACCTGGCCGCCGCGTGTGGCTGCCCCTGCGTCGTCCTCTTCGGTCCATCGGACGACCGCATCTGGGCTCCCTCCGGTGATGCGGTGGAAATCGTCAAGCCACCGGGTGAAACGGCGGGAACCGGGGGAAGCGAGATTCGGAAGATCGGGCTCGCGCAGGTTCTGGCCGCCGTCGATCGGGTGGAGCAGCGTGCAGCCGGGTTCCCGAGCTGATGCTGCATGGGCTGCGCCCATCCCTTGAACTTCCCCCGGGGGGACCTCGCGAGAGCACCGCTTGCCGACCGGCCGAAACTCGCCGTATGGTGAACGCATCACTGAATGCAAAAAGAGCTCGAGGAGGTGGGTCCATGCGGAGAGCCCTACACCACGAAGTCCTGGTGAGTCTGCTGGTGCTGGCGACGGCACTCACGGTGGTTCTGGCCGCAGGCGAGAAAGTGAAATTGAGCGGCTACGCCGAGTACCGGAAAGGCGACACGCTGATCGTCGACGGCCAGCGGGTTCGAACCGATGGGAAGACGAAGTACAAAGGCCGCGGCATTTACAGCGTCGAGATGATCAGCCTCGGGTACGAAGTCAAGGTCCAGGGCCGGCGCGGGCCCGATGGAGTGGTGCTTGCGGAGCGGGTCGAGGCACGTCCGAACGGCGTCTCCATGTTCGAGCCGGAAGTCCTCCAGGCAACCAACCAGATCGAGCAGACCTGGGTCAAGGAGGGCAAGATGTTTTCCGAGGACTCTGCCGGGAAACGAGTCGATATCGGCAAGCTCGACGATTCGGGCCCCCAGGTCGAACGAGTCCGGCGAATCATGAATCGACTGACTCCCCCCTATATCGACCGGCGCAATCTCCGCGTGCGGGTGGTGGAGACCAAGGAATGGAACGCTTCCGCCATGGGAAACGGCGCCATCTGGGTTTACAGCGGCTTGCTCGACCAGATGAGCGACGACGAGTTGGCCGTCATCCTGGGCCATGAGTTGGCCCACTACACCCATGAACATTCCCGCAGGGGAGCCAAGCGCGGCATGATTCTGCAGATGTTGTCCGTGGGAGCGTTGGTGGGAGCCAGCTCGGTGGGCGGCACGGCCGGGCAGGCGGCCGGCATCGGAGGACTGCTGGGGTTGACGGCCTTTCAGAGCGGGTACAGCCGAGATATGGAGGACCAGGCCGACCGCGTGGGCCTTCGCTACGCTTATGAAGGCGGATTCGACGTCCGCCAGGCTCCGCGGCTGTGGGAGCGTTTCCGGGAGAAGTACGGGGAGCAGGACTCCGTTTCGAACTTCTTCGTCGGCAGCCATTCGCGCCCGTCCGATCGGATCCGCAACCTGCAGCACGAGTTGGCCGTCAACTACTGATTGGGCTTGAACAGGTGACAGTGCATCCCGGAGCTCTGAAAGACGACCAGGGCCGGGTCGTGGGCGGAGCGAAATCCCATCGCCCGGCATCCGTGGGGCTTGGCCGGCCTCCAGGTGACGAAGTAGTGGGCGCACCGGATACAGCGCGGGCGGCCGGATGCGGTGACGATTTCCTGCTTCATGAGTGCCTCCCCTAGTGAATCGGCGCACGGCTTGGCCTGCTTTACGCCGATTGACTTTAGTCATCGCCGGTCGCCCGACCACGGATGGTAGATTCTCGGAAGTCCGATGAAAAGTACGCAAGCAATCCGGGATGGAAGATCGAGCGCCGGATCTCAGCCCAAGCTGAAGGTCCCCATTCCGCACGAACATGGTGCCTGGGCGATCCTCTACGCTTCCTTCGTCGTCGGGTGGGCGGCCGCGGCGAGCCTGAGCTTGATCGTTCTGTTGATTCTCATCGCCACGACCGGTCTCTTCCTGGCCCACGAGCCTTTGATCAAACTCCTGCGGGGACGCCGCCACGGAGCCCGGCCGGAGAACCTCCGCCACTGGTTCAAGTGGCTTGCGATCTTCGCAGTTCCGGCACTGGCGGCGGGCTTGATTCTGCTGCTCTACTACCGGCTGTGGCTGCTGGCGATCTTTGGCGGCACGGCCGGGGTCCTGTTCTGTGTCCATCTCTATCTGGCCGCGCAACGGCAGGATCGCAGTGCCTTTGGCGAGCTTTTGGGGATCGCCGGTCTCACCTTGACGGCACCAGGGGTCTACGCGGGAGTGGAGGGTCGAGTCGACTGGACGGCACTGATTGTGTGGTCGCTGTGTCTGCTCTACTTCGGCAGCGGCGTGTTCTATGTGAAGATGCGGGTCAGCCGGAATCTCAAGCCGAAAGAGTTCGGCAGCCGCCGTTCCCAATGCCTCGGCTACCACTTTCTGGTGCTGGCGATCCTGTGCGTCCTCGCCCTGGGCCTGGGGCTCCCCTGGATTCTGTTGCTGGGTTTCGTCCCGATCCTTGGCCGGGCCTTCTGGCATGCCTTCCGCTCCGGGGGCCCCTTGAACCTCAGACGCATCGGCTATCTGGAAGTGCTCTATACGATCGTTTTCACGATCCTGACCGGAGCGGGCAGCCTGATCTCCGGATTCTAGGAGGCCGTCCCCCAAGCGGCGTGCAGCAGATCCGATCCATCTCGCTTGCTGAACCCTGAACGGCGCGAGTCTTCAGCGAATCTTGACCACTCTCGAGCCGACCCGGTCGCGAGATGGATCATAGAGAACGATCTTCAGGAAGCCGTTCTTGATTCTCCGGGGGACTTCGGCCCGCCAGCCCACCTCGACACTCGAAGAGGCCGCCCCCTGGGATCGCTGTCCCGACGGATCCACGACGATGTCCTTCCAGGAAGTGTCCAGGAGCTCACCGCTGCGGCTCAAGACGAACAGACCGGCTACCAGCTTCTGCCCCCGGTTCGGCGAACTGCCGTCGACCAGTTTCGGGCTCAGGACGATCTCGAGGGAGACATCGAACTCCGTCGATGCCTTTTCCCGCGACAGGTCACCCATGGATGCCGAGAAGGTCACATCGTCGATCTCGCCAGGATGTTGCGCAGCGGCACTCACGCGGGCATAGATGAGCATCCTCTCGCGATCGTAGGGCTGGAGCCGCGGCTTGGCAAAGTACCCGCTTCGCGCCAGCACGCGTACGCCCGGCCGGTCGACTTTGACCTGGATCTCGCGGAATCGCCCGTCGAGGGCCGGGTTCTTGGAGACATAGCCCAGCAGATAGACACGGGAGGTGGCCCGTCCCACCAGCTTCAGGGCATCATCGATGCTTCGGTGGATGCAGGACGTGCCCCCCGTTTCCCGGGAGACCTCCTGGAGAGAGCGAATCGCGTAGTCGCCGGCAAAGGAACCCTGAGCAAACCGGTTCCGGCGATCGTTGGTCAGGTGAAGGAAGAGTCCCTCCGTCTTGAAGGAATCGATCCGGACACGGGCATCGGCGGCGATACGACCGATCGATTCCCGGGTGCCCGAAGTGGGCAGGAAGAGTCCTCCCGAGGAGAAGTAGATCAAGTGTTTCTCACCCTGCAGATACCGGAGGTATTCGATGCCCGCGAAAATGTTCAGCAGGTCCTGATTCGTCTCGAGCCGATGGCGAACGTATTGCTCGAAAGAATCGTCCTCGGCGGAGACCGTTCCCCATCCCTGTGAGGGGTCGCCGTAAGGGGGCGGACCGCTCCCGTCCCAGCGCTCCCCTGCGCCCGGACCCGCGACCGCGCGACGGGCCTCATCGAGCCTGGCGGGCATCGCCTCGCGCAGCGCCGTCATCAGATTTTCTCGATCGGCCTGATCCGCCTTGTCCGGCGTCCGCGGCCCGGCTGGGACTTCGCGCGTGTGCCCGGGGAGCTGGTCAAAAAGAGCATCGATCTTGGGCTGGAGCGACGGTGGAAAACGCTGGGAGCCAAACAGCGAGGCAAGACCGTCAAAACGGAGTCTGACGAGCCGATCGACATAGACATTCAGATCCTGCAGGCGATCGAGAAAGTCGCCGATCCGCTCGTGATCCGTGGTGAAGTCGGTGGCGCGGTTGTAGGCGATGACCGCTATCTGGTCGGCGGGCCCCAGCGACTCGCGAACGAAGTCAGCCAATGCGTCGATGGGTCGAAAGGTCTCGTGCCCCCCGCGCCCAATGACGATCAGAAAGCGACGGAAGTCCGGCCGTTCAAGTCCCTCGACGGCGGGACGCTCCCGGGTCACCGCCGGCGGAAGTTCCGGTTCACTCCTCGTGGCAAATCTCTCCAACGAGAAGTGAAGGACGTCCTGCTCAACACCATCTTCGAAAACGGTGAAATCGGACCTCTGGAGGTCGAGAACCGGATTCCCCTTGCGGTCGAGCACGCTCACATCGACCGGCACGAGGTCGACACCGACCTGGAAGTGTGGCGTCGCCGGCCGCTCGTCCGAGGTGGTCTGTTGCGTCCCGGGCACCCCGGCCAAGGCCAGCGCGACGAGGAGTGGGAAATGCAGGGTAATGAGTGCATCGCGGATCACCGAGCACCGGGGCCTCCTCTTCCCCGGACTCGAATCAGATCTCGAATCTCCGGCGCATCCGTGAGCGAGCGATGTGAGCGACGCGAAACGACGTCTCCGAACCGACCAATCTGCCATCTCTTAACATGACAGACTAGTCAGAATACCGACTCTTGTCAACCGCGCAATGACCGAATCATCGCCTCAAGACGTTCATGTAGGAACGCTCGTCGTGCCCCGCCCCCGGACTCCAAAATCGAAGATCGAGAATCGGAAATCGAACCTATTCTCCCTCCACGTGTCCGACCAGACCGGCTTCGTCCAGAATCTCGACGCGGTGCCCCTGTTTGCGAATCCAGCCCCTGCGCTGGAGCTTGGCGAAGGATCGCGAGACCACTTCCCGGACCGTTCCGATCAGGTCTCCGATCTCCTGGTTCGAGTGCACCAGTTCGACCACCTGTGGACGCCCCGCCCCGGCCTGCTTCTTCGCCTCGCCCAGCACATACTCGGCCAGGCGCTGGCTGACGTCCCGCAGGGACAGGTCCTCGACCATTCCGGTGGCGCGCCGCAGCCGGCCCGAGAGGATTCGCAGCGCCCGCAACGCCGTCCCGGGATGTCGCAAACAGAAGGCCCGAACCTCCTGCTTCGGAATGAACAGGAGGAGGGAATCCTCTACGGCAACGACGCTCGAAGGGTACGGCCCGTCGTCGAACACGGCCACTTCGGGAAAGGTCGACCCAGGTCCGTCCTCGTGAATGATCTGCTCGCGTCCGTCGATTCCGTGACGAACGGCCCGTGTCCTCCCCGTTACGACGACGAAGAGCCCCCGCGAGGGATCGCCTGCCGAAAAGAGATACTCTCCGCCTGCCAGACGGCGCTCGGAGGCGACGGCGGCCAACTCCAGGAGATCCTTGGGCTCCCCGTCACCAAACAACCGCGTGGAGGACAGAACGGTCAGCCTTTCCAGTTGTGCGTTCTCGGCGGTCATGACGGGCATTATGAGGGCCGCGCACCTTTCGGGGCAATCGGCCAGGCTCCCGAACCCGCACCCCATCAAACAGGGCCTCCGGGAAGCTTTTGCCCGAGGATCCGTCACTCCTGCAACAGGGGGCCCCGCATACCTCCATGTCAGACTCGTCTCCTATGTTCTTCAGGGGGCGGACTCCCCGAAAGCAGGAAGAGGAACGTGCACAAACTCGTCGTGGCCAACTTCAAGGGTGGCGTCGGCAAGACAACCCTGGCGGTCAATCTGTGTGTCGTGCTGTCCCACAGGTTGGGGAAAAGGGTACTCCTCGTGGACACGGACCCCAGCGCCAACGTGAGCGCCCAGCTCAAGATCCGACCGAGCCATACCCTCTCGGATCTGGTGCTGGGGGAAGCTTCTATCGAGCAGACGATCACGGCGGTCCCGGGGCTGGGACCCTTGTCGGTGATCGCCTCGTCAAGGGCAACCCAGGCCGCCGAACTCCGGCTCAGCTCCCAGGTGGGCCGGGAACGGATCCTGGCCAAGCGACTGAAGAGCCTCAGTCACTTCGACTACCTCGTGTTCGACACGCCGCCCTCCATCTCGATCATGGCGCAGAACGCCTTCGCCTGCGCCGAGCGTGTGCTGATTCCCGTCTCCATGGACCCCATGAGTCTGCTCGGCGCCTCGACCACCATCGGGCTTCTGAACGAGGTCCGCGAGGCCCTGGATGTGGACTGCCGGGTGGAGGGAATCGTCCCGACGTTCGTGGATTCCCGCCTCGTCATCACACGGGTGGTGATGGAGGCCATCGAGACCCGCTTCAGCGGCGTGCCGATCCTTCCCGGAATCCGCACCGATACTGCGGTTCGCAAGGCGACCGCGACCCAGCGGCCGATCGTGGAATTCGCGCCCGAGACCCGGGCCGCTCGGGATTTCGTCGATCTTGCCGGCGCCATCGAGCATCGCTGCAACGAAGAGAGGCCGACCCTGTGAAAAAGATAGAGCTTTCCGACGATTTCTTTCCGGCGCCGGAGCGGGCCGACCGGACCGAACACCGCGTCATCCGCAGCGTCCGGGACCGCGAGGCGGTCAAGGTGATCCTGGGCAAGACCCCGGGCAAGGCGGCATCCCGACCTCCGAAGGTCCAGTCGAACGGCTCGACCGCCTCGTCGCCCTTCGTGCTGGTCGCCACCCTGCCCTTCGTCATGGCCCGAAACATGATCAGCCTCACGGCCTCCATGTTCCGGGCCGGTTTGCCATCGCTCAGTTCCCGTCGCCGCTGACGGGCTGCAGCGTCATCGGATCCCGCAGGGGAAGTCGGACCAGTTCGCCGAACTTCTCGAAACGGCTCTCGGGATGGTCGGCCTCACCCTTGAGGATGTCGTCGACGTTGCCCACGACCAGAATGACCAGCCGATCGGGATGGATGTATTTCGTTGCGGCATCCTGCACCGCCGCGGCATCCACTTTGGCGATGTTCTCCCGGTAGTCCCGCCAGTACTCGTGGGAACGGCCCAACATCTCGTCGACGGCATACAGCGAAGCGGTCTGGGCGGGATTCTGGAACCGATTCGGGAAGGTCTGGATGAACGAGTTCTTGCTCGTTTCCAGGGCTTCCGGAGTGACCCGCTCGGTCTGGATCTTGTGCATGAGGTCGATCGTGATCTGAGCGGCCCGGGCGCAGCTGGCGGATTTGGACTGGAAGAACGCCTGGAAGGTCCCCGGGTAGGTCTGGTTGATCCGGTAGCTCGAACCGGCGGAGTAAGCCAGCCCCTCATCCGAGCGGACCCGGGACATGATCCAGGAGGTAAAGCCGCCGCCGCCCAGAATATCGTTGGCGACAGTCAGGGCATACTCACCTTCGAACGGCCTCTTCAGGGCGAGATGCCCAATCGAGACGCGCCCCTGGTTCACATCCGGCTTGTTGATCAGATAAACGGCCGGCTTCGGCGTTGATGTCGGCTGGGGGATCTCCGGAACGGGCTCGGTCCGAGCCGTAATCGTGCCAACGGTCGCGTTGAGGCGGCCGATCATCTCCGCCCGGTCGAAGTCGCCGGTGACGGCGAGCACGATGTCCTTCGGATTGAGCAGGCGTCCCTGGAACGCGACCAGATCGTCACGCTGAATGGCATCCACCGAAGCCTGCGTGGGGAGCTGGTTGAGCCAGTAGTCGTCACCGTAGAGGAGACGGTCCCATTCACGGTCTTCGATGCTCGAGGTGTCGTCGTTGCGCTTGCGCATCCCCGACAGGAGATCTTCCTTGGCCGTCGCCAGACGGTCCGCATCGAAGCGTGGGCGAAGCAAGACATCCATGAAGAGCTGCATCCCGCGGTCGAGGTCCTTGGAGAGGAGGTTCAGGGAGACGCTGCCGTTCGTTCCGCTGATGGAAGTGGAGAGTCGAGCCGCCAGAAAATCCAGCTCCTCGTCCAAAGCGGCACCGCTCAGGTCACCCGCTCCGCCCGTTCGCCAGACGCGTCCGGTCAGCTGGGCCAGGCCTTCCTTCCCCTTCGGCTCGAGATACTGTCCTCCACGGAAAAAGAGCTGGACGTTGACCAGCGGGAACTGACGATCCTCGATGATGTAAACGGGGATCCCGTTGTCGAGCTCGACCCGCATGGCGGCGGCATCGGGCACATCGAAGGTGAGCGGAGGAAACTGAAGTTGCTCCGGCCGATCGGGAACATCCCCTGCGGCCAGCCAGGCCGACCCGGCCAGGAGCGCAAACACCAGAAGCGGCAATCTCTTGAGATCGGTCCTCATGTCAGTTTCCTCCTTCCGAGGCGGAGAGCTCCGCAATCCGCTGTTGCACCTTCTTGATCAAGTACTGGATGGCAGGCTTGGCCTGAGGAGGCACCTGTCCCTCCATCTGCTGCATCTGGGAAAGGGCCTGCTGCAACTTCTGCGCGTCCGTTTCCTGCTGGATCTGGGCCAGCTGCTGTTTGATCATCGGTTTCATCTGTGCCGGAAGGGCCGCCAGCTCCGGATCCTCGGGCGCCGTCCCCTGCTTGCGTTCGTACCAGGCGACGCTCCGGTTTTCCTCGGCCAGGTAGTCCTTCGCGACCCGCTGAATATCGGACGTCGTCACCGCCAGGAGCTTGGGAGACGATTCGTTGATGTAGTGCCAGTCGCCGTTCGAGTCGTAAAAGATGAGCTGGAGGAGAAGATAGAAATTGCTCTGCAGCCGGCGGAAAGAATCGGCCAGTTCGTTGTTCTTCAGCTTCTGCAGCTCGTGGTCCTCCATCGGCTCGGTCTCGAGCCGCTTCATCTCCGCGAGCAACCCATCCTCCACTTCCTGGTGAGTGTGTCCGTCCTTGACCTCGGCAGTGAGCTCGAGGTAGCCGGCGTACTTTCCCGTATTGAGGGAGGCCCGCGGCTGACCGACACAAAGCCCCTTCTCTTCCACCAGCGATTTGTACAACCGTCCGGTGCGGCCGTTCAGTGCCTGTGCCAGGATCTCGAGTGGGAAGCTGTCCTTGTGATCGAAGGCAGGCGTATGGTAACGGATCGTCACGGTCGGATTCGTTTCGGCCTCGCCCACGGTCCGCTTCTCGGCCGACTGCTTGACCTCGAAGGTGATCATCTCGGGAGGCGGCACCTTACCCCGGGGGATCCGGCCAAAGTACGTTTCAGCCAGCCGAACCGCCTCGTCCGGGTTGACGTCTCCCACCAGAATGGCGGTGATGTTGTTGGGAGCATAGAAGATACTGAAGTAGTCCTCTGCCTGTTCCCGGGTGATGGCCTCGACATCCGAAGCCCAGCCGATCACCGGCCAGGAATAAGGGGCCGACTCCCAGAACATCGCACCAAAGAGCTCGTCGAGCTTTCCGGTCGGCGTGGATTCGACCCGCAGTCGCCGCTCTTCGCGGACCACATCCCGCTCCGAATAGAATTCCCGGAAGACCGGGTTGAGCAGCCGGTCGGACTCGAGCCAGAGCCAGAGCTCGAGCTTGTTGGAAGGAACGGTGATGAAGTAGCCGGTCTGGTCTTCCGTCGTGAATGCGTTGAGACCCGATCCGCCTTCCTTCGTGTAGATCTGGTCCAGCTCGTCCTTGACGATGTACTTCTTTTCCTCGGAGAACAGCTGCTCCAGCTGGGCCCGCAGCTCCTTCAGTCGCGGGGTCTGGTTCTCCGGATCGTAGATACTGCCCGAGATCTCGCCGCGCAGAAGCTTCGTCCGAAGTTTGCTGTATTCCTCTCTCATCTGGGCGAACACGGCGTCCTGCTGATCGCGGACTTCCTGCCCCTTGGCGTAGTCCTTGGTTCCGATCGTCTTCGTCCCTTTGAACATCATGTGTTCGAAGAGGTGGGAAATGCCGGTGATCCCGGGCCGCTCGTTGACGGATCCGACCCGGGCAACCCAGCCGCAGGCGATGGTCGGGGAGTCGTGCCGCTCGACGATGAGCAACCTCATCCCGTTCGAGAGCGTCTCCTCGCGCACATCGACCTTCTGGGCCCACAGAGCCGGCATCATAGCCAGCGACACCAAAAGCGCGATTCTTTTCATTGCATCCTTCCTCGAGGTTGTGGTGAGCCTCTGCGGTCCTCGGCGATCACGCGACCGCTGAGCGCACATCTCCGTCGGTCACTGTCCGGCCACCCGCAGAAAGTCCGCTCAGGTGGTGCCGGCCCAGTGTTTGAGTCCGGTCTGCCCGGCTAGTCCTCGACCTTGGCGCTGGTGATGTAATCCAGTTTGGGGAAGCTTTCCTTCAGGTAGGCATTCCCCTGGGAGTAGATGCGGTCCTGAGAAGGCCCTCTCCCGCTTGGAGCCCCTTCGCCGTATCCGGAATAGAGCTTCTTGATGTTGTCCATCCCTTCCACAACGCGTCCGATCGGGGCGAAGCCCATCTTGTCGAGACGGGCATTATTGGTCAGATTGATGAACATCTGAGTGGTCCGTGTGTTGGGCCCGGAGGTGGCAAAGGTCAGAGTGCCGCCTTGTTCGACTGAGTGACGGGATCGTCCTGGAGGTTGGCATGCTTCCACTTGTCGTTGACGGCCGGGTCGCCGTTGATGCCGAACTGGACGACGAATCCGGGGATCACTCGGAAAAAGGCGACGTTGTCGAAATATCCCGACTTCACCAGGTTATAGAACCGGTCCGCTCCCAGCGGAGCCCATTCCCGCACGACTTCAATGACGACGGGGCCGCGGGTCGTCTCAAACCTGACATGGTACTGGGCCGGGGCCTGTTCGTGCGGCAGTCCGGACCCGGTCGGGGCCTGGCCTCCACGGCAGTCTGCCACGAACAGCAGCACCAGCATCAAGGGGAAAACAAAGATGAAGTCTTTCATGGGTCCGGTTCCTCGCAAATCAGGAGTTATTCGAATCGTCAACCACCGAAAGAAGTAATCATAGCAAACCTGAGGCGGGCACTTGAGATTTACGATTTTCGATTTTCGATTTGGTGCAAAAATCGAAAATCCCTCAGTCCTTCGAGCTACACTCTTCCCGACGGGTTTCCCCATGACCGACCGGGACCTTCAGCGTGAACTGCTGGCACTGCTTCCGCGGCTCGATATCGAACTGCGCCACACGGGCGGTGATCTGGAAGGAGGCCTGGTCTGCCTCCGCGGACGCCGTGTGCTTTTCCTGAACCCGTCGCTGTCCGAAAGCAGACAACTGGATATTCTCTGCCGAATCCTCGGGCGGGAAGACCTGTCCCGCCTTTTCCTTCTGCCGGCCGTTCGGGCTCGACTCGAAACCGGTGCCGGTCAACCTGCCGGGACCTTCCGCTGAGTTTGGGACCCGCCGAGAATCGCCCGGGCAAACTTCCCGGACGTGACGGGCCTCACAAGTGCGCTCGGCAAGATGCCCTATCCTTCGGTCGAATCGTCGCTTCCTACCGTTAGGAGATCGCCAGATGAAAGTTGATCTTGTAGAACTGAGAAAGGACATCGAAGCCGAGCTGAAAGGTCTCGAGCAGCGTCGCTCCACGCTCCTCAAGCGGCTCGAACTCATCCAGGGCGTCCAGGATATCGTCGAAGAATCGATGAGTGATTCGGGCGATTTCCGAATCCAGAAGGCCCTGGAGCGAATGGGAGACGCGGCCAAGGAGTCGGAGGAAGGCAAGGGTGGCGAAGAAGAACAGGAGGAAGAGCCCCCGATCCGCCTGGCTATCGGGTCCTGATTCCGGTCACTCGAAGAACCCGGCTTCCTTGGGCCCCCAGGTTCCTGCCTCGTAGCGATGCACGGTTCGGGGAGCTTCGAGTAGGGGATCGTAAAGCCTCCAGGAATGCTCGGCCTCGTCCGCCCGCACGAAAAGGGTCTGATCGCCCATCGCGACATCCAGCAGCAGCGTTACGTAGGCGTCCCGAAGCGGGACGAAAGCCTCCGAGTAGCGAAAGCGCAGCCGCTCGGTTTTGGTGTTGATTTCCTGACCGGGGGTCTTGACCTCGAAGCGAAGATCGAATCCTTCATCAGGCTGGATCGTGATGATGAGCTCGTTGGAGGACACCTGGCATTCCGTGAAGGGGTGGAACAGCGACACGGGGGGACAACGGAAGCGGACCGCGATCCGCGAGACCCGCTCCTTCAGCCGCTTTCCCGTTCGCAGCAGAAACGGGACTCCCTGCCACCTCCAGCTGGCGATCCCGAGGTTGAGTGAAACGAAGGTTTCAGTCTGGGAGTCTGGAGCGACGCCCTCCTCTTCGAGATAGCCCGGGACGTCCTCTCCCTGGACCTTGCCCGCACCGTACTGCCCGAAGACGACTTCGTCCGGTTCGATGGGCAGGACGGAACGGAGAATCTTCACCTTTTCGTCCCGGATCGAATCGGCATCGAACGCCACGGGGGCTTCCATGGCGGTCAGGCAGAGCAGCTGGGTCAGATGGTTCTGAACCATGTCCCGCAGGGCACCGGACTTCTCGTAGTATCCGGCCCGCGTCCCGACTCCGAGGCTCTCGGCCACGGTCAACCGGACACTCTGCACGTGGTCGCGGTTCCAGACCGACTCGAAGACCGGATTGGCGAACCGGAAGACCAACAGGTTCTGGACGGTCTCCTTCCCCAGGTAATGATCGATCCGGTAAACCTGCGGCTCCTGGAAGAAGCGATGCAGCGCCTCATTCAGGTGGTTCGCCGAGTCCAGGTCGCGGCCGAAGGGCTTCTCGATCACGAGCCGGGTCCAGCCGGAGCTGCGGTTCAGACCCGCCCGCCCCAGGCCCTCGATAGTCGGCTCCATCGCCGGCGGAGGCAGGGCAAGATAGATGATGCGGTTGCCCCCCAGATCGACCTGGTCCTCGATCTCCTCGATCTTCTCACGGAGTGCGTCGAAATCGGATTTGTTCTCCCGAGTGATCGAGTGGTAATAGAGATTCTTGAGCCAACTCTCATCCTCCAACTCGATGGAGGCGTCGCGCAGGGCGGAGGCCGCCCAGTCGCGATACTGATCATCATCCTTTCCAACATCGCGGGCCACCCCGAGCACGTGAAAATCCGTGTCCCGGAGTTCGCGATTCTTCAACATCGCGAGCGCCGGCAACAGTTTGCGGCGCATCAAATCACCCGTACCTCCGAAGACCACGAACAAGTGTCTTTCGCTTTGTCCGCTCATGCAACCCTCGCATTGATCGGCTAAATCCCCAGCCCGTCCAGATCGTACTGATCCACGTAGCGGGGAGAGACATAGATATAACTCTCCTCGAAGAGCTTCTTCAGGTACTCCTTGACCTCCGGCTCCGCCTTCGTCTGGTACAGCTGCTCCACGATCTGTGGCCGGACCTCCTCGAGAGGCTTGAGCGAAGCAGGCGTCCGGCCAAGGATCTTGATGATCTGGAAGCCATAGTCGGTTTCCAGGATCCCGCTGTGCTCCCCGACGGGCAGTTTGAAGGCGACGGCCTCCAGCTCCTCATTCATCGATCCCTTGTTGAAGTCCCCGATGTCGCCGCCGCGCGAAGCAGTCGGTCCTTCCGACACGTCTTTCGCCACGTCCTCGAAGGCCTCCCCCTTGTTCAACCGATCGAGAGCCGCTTCGGCCTTCTGGTGAACCTGATCGCGCGACTTTCCTTCCTTGAGCAACAGAATCTCCGCGAGATGAACTTTGCCCGGGACGGTGAAATCGGCGGCATGCTCCTTGTAATAAGCTTCAACTTCCGGCGTCAACAGGGTGATCTTCGAGTAAACGAAGTTCTGGAGGAGACTCTGGGTGATCATCTGCTCCTTCACCCGATTCTTGTATTCGGGGAGGGAGGATCCATGCTGGCGCAGATACTGGTCCAGCACGTCCAGACTCGGGATCCCGTTCTCCTTGCGCACCCGCTCCAGATAGGCCGCGACGTCCGCGTCGGCGTTGGCGGCGAGACCGGCATCCTCCGCCTTTTGCACCATGACCTTGTTTTCGATGATCGTCTTCAGCACCAGCCGCTTCCGTTTGGCGTACTCCTCCTCGACCTGACTCGGGTCCTGGGCCGTCTCTTCAACCTGCTGATGCAACTGTTTCAAGGTGCGCTGGAGGTCGGTCAGCGTGATGATGTCGCTGTTCACTCTGGCCACGATCTCATCCAGGACGATCGCATCGCCATCGTCCGATGGCGGTTTCTCGGGCTTGGCTTCCTGGGCCCACACGGAGGCCATTAGCAGCGTCCCTCCCAGGACCATGGGCAGCATGAATCTAGGGCTGTTCCACTGTCGTTTCATTGGGTCGATTCTCCACTGTCTCTAAACTCAGGTCCGGGCTGCTGACCCGGAGACTGGCATTCTGTATGAGCTGGTCGGTGTACTCCTCGACCCTCTCACGTTCCTTTTCAGCAATCAACAGATCGAAGATCTGGTCCCTCACCTCGTAGAACTTCTGGTCGTGCGCGGGGATCCATTCCTCCAGGGCGAAGATGTGAAAGCCGTGGGCTGAGCGGAAGGGCTGGCTGATTTCCCCCGGCTTCAGGCTGAAAATCACTTTTTCGAATTCCTCGGGGAGCTCGCCGCGCTGGTAGGTTCCCAGGTCGCCGCCCGACTGGGCTGTGACCCCCAGTGAGACCTCCCGTGCCGTTTCTTTGAACTGCGTAACATCGCCATCCTTGAGGCGGGCCCGGACCTTCTCGGCCTCCTCCCGGGTCTCGGTGAGGATCTCGAGGACGTGGGCCTGGTCTCCGACCCTGAACTCCTCCATATGCTGCTCATAGTAAACCTGCAGCTCCCGCAACGTGACTTCCAGCCCGCCGAGGGCCTCCTCTTTGAGCAGCTTCTGCGTCAGCAGGTAATCGTAGACGTTGTCGCTCAGATCCCGCTCCGCCGCTCCCTCCCGGGGAGTCCACTCGGAGACGTAGCCTCGCAGCTCATCTTCCCCGACGGTCAGGCCTCTCCTCTTGGCCTGCTGAAGGAGGAGGCGATTGGTGATGAAATCCTTGAAGAGCTCGCGTGTCGGGATCGGACTCGGATCCTCCGTCAACTCGCCCTGAGCGGAGCCGAGGAAACGCTGAAAGTCCCTGGCATAGATCTTTTCACCGTTGAGCACCGCAATGACCTTCTGTTCGGGCTCAGGCGTCGGAGACTCCTCCGCGACGGTAGCCCGCCGGCAGGCCAGAGACTGGCCCAGGATCAGCAAGAGCAGCACCCCCGGCCCCACCATTCTAGAGCGCATCGGTCAACCACCCCAGAACGGCCGAAACCTGCTGAAGAATCTCCATCGGCGAGCCTCCATCTATAGATGCTATCAGAGACCCGTCAGCCGAAAAGCTCGTCCCCGACCGCGACTGGACGAAACGGACCGCCGTTTCGGGGGTCAATGGCGTATCGTCCCGGAATTTCAGACGGACCTGCGTTCCCTTTCGTTCGATCGAGGTGAGCTTGATCCGCTCGGCAATCAGTCGGAGCCGCCCGTATTCGAAAAGATTGGCGACCGCTCTGGGGTATCTCCCGAAGCGATCGATGACCTCGTCGCGCAGCACGTCGAGGCGGCCTTCTTCGGAGACGGTCGACAGGCGCTTGTAGAGCCAGAGACGGGTGTTCGGATCGTCGATGTAGTGTTCGGGAATCTGAATGTCCAGTCGCAGATCGATCGTGGTGTGAACCTTGGCCGTCTCCGGCTCGCCCTTCAGCTCGCGGATCGCCTGTTCCAGGAGCTTGACGTACAGCTCGAAACCGACCGCGTCGATGTGCCCGCTCTGCTCTCCACCCAGGAGGTTGCCGGCGCCCCGGATCTCCAGGTCGAGCGCAGCCAGCCGAAAGCCGGATCCGAGATCGCTGAATTCCTTGATCGCTGCGAGCCGCTTGCGCGCATCCTCGGTCAGCCCCCCCTCGTCGGCCACCAGGAGGTAGGCATAGGCGCGTCGATTGGAACGACCCACACGCCCACGCAGTTGATACAGCTCGGAGAGGCCGAACCGGTCCGCACGATTGATGATGATCGTATTGGCCCGGGGAATGTCGAGCCCGTTTTCGATGATCGTGGTGCACACCAGCACGTCATAGGAATAGCGAAGGAAATCGAGCATCACTTTCTCGAGCTCGTCCTCGCGCATCTGGCCGTGCCCCACAGCGATCCGCGCCTCGGGGATGATTCGCTGCAGGTTCTGCGCCATGGCGTGGATGGTTTCCACCCGGTTGTGCAGAAAGAAGACCTGGCCTTTGCGCTTGAGTTCGAGGTCGATGGCACTGCGGATGATCTGATTGGAGAAGCGAACCACACCGGTTTGAATCGACAGGCGATCCTTGGGCGGGGTTTCGATGATCGACAGGTCCCGAATCCCCACCAGGGACATGTTCAGCGTCCGCGGAATGGGTGTCGCGGAAAGGGTCAGCACGTCGATCTGAGCCTTCAACTTCTTCAGCCGTTCCTTCTGTGCGACTCCGAAGCGCTGCTCCTCGTCCACGATGATCAGCCCCAGGTCCGCGAACGAAACATCGCGCGACAGCAGGCGGTGGGTTCCGATGACGATGTCGACCGCCCCCAGGGAGGCGCGCTCCAGAATCTCCTTCTGCGCCGCGCGAGGGACGAATCGACTGAGCATTTCAACGCGGACGGGGAATCCCTTGAAGCGCTCCTGGAACGTGTTCGAGTGCTGAAACGCCAGCACTGTCGTGGGAGCCAGAAGGGCCACCTGCTTTCCGTCGTTGACGGCCTTGAACGCCGCACGCATGGCCACCTCGGTCTTGCCGTACCCGACATCGCCGCAGACCAGGCGGTCCATCGGCCGCTCCGACTCCATGTCGCGCTTGCAGGCCGCGATGGCCGCCGCCTGATCCGGAGTCTCGTCGTACTCGAAGGCGGCTTCGAACTCACGCATCATCTCGTCATCGGGGGAGAAGGCATGACCGCGGGCCACTTCCCTCCGGGCATAGAGCTTGAGGAGTTCCTCGGCCAGGTGCTGCATCGACTTCTTGATGCGGGCCTTGGTCTTCTTCCAGGAGGTCCCGCCCAGTCGATCGATCTGCGGCGCCGAACCGCTACCGGAGGCGTACTTCTGGATCAGATCGAGGCGGTCGACGGGGACGTAGAGGCGGGCGCCGCCGGCATACTCCAGAATCACGAACTCACTGTTCTGATCGCCCACGCCGATCTGACGCAGTCCCCGGAAGATCCCGATGCCGTGATCTACATGGACGACGTAGTCTCCTTCATGCAGATCCCGGAAATCAGAGATGAAGGTGCCCACCGCCTCCGTCGACGGCCGCTCGACGCGACGCACTTCCTTCTCGCCGAACACCTCCTTCTCCGTCACCACGCGAAGGCCCAGTTCGCTCGAGCTGAATCCGGACGCCAGCTTTCCGACCGTTACGGCGACGGGATGAAGAAGGGCCTCGTGGAACCCCTGCCGGGCGATGGCAAGCCCGGCATCATACTCCCGGAAGATCTCCGCCAGGCGCTCCATCATGCCATCGGTGTGCATGACGAAGATGACCTGCTCCCCCAGCGTGCGGGACTTGTCGACGTCCTTGAGAACATCCTGGACGCGCCCATGGTAGGCGACGGCCGGACGGAAATCGAAGCGCTCGGCCTCCTCCGGATGGGACGAAAGGGCCTCCACCCGAAACGTCGGCAATTCCTCGAACCACTCTTCCAGCCGAGTCCGGTCGAGATAGAAGTTGGCGGGGGGCAGGGCCGGGATTCCCTCGAGTTCGCAATCCTGATACCCCTGAGCTGCCTTGGCCCACCGTTCCTCGACGCTCGAAAGCAGATCGTCCGGTTCGCTGAGAATGAGGCAGAGCCGATCCCGCCGTCCCTCGAAGTAGTCGAGCAGGGTTGAGCGCAACGGCATCACCAGAGGGAGCAGGAACTCGAATCCGTTGAACAGTTCGCCGTTTTCGGTGAACTGAAAGAGCTCGGACAGACGGTCGGCAAAACGCACCTCGCTCCAGCGGTGAGGAGCCTCCTGCTGCCAGCGGGCGATTTCATCAGCCGACGGGGTCAATTCCCGCATCGGCACGATCTCACAATCACGGATCAGACCCACCGAACGCTGCGTCGAGGGATCGAACTGGCGGATCGACTCGATTTCGTCACCGAAGAACTCGAGGCGCAAGGGTGTTTCGTAGGACGGAGAGAAGACGTCGACGATTCCTCCCCGGAAGGAAAACTCGCCCACGCCGCCCACGGGATCCTCCCGGAAGTACCCCATCGACCGCAGCTGGAGGATCAGGTCATCGCGGGCCAGGGGATCGCCGATGGCCAGTCGGAGGCACCGTCGCTCCAGTTCGGCGGGATCCGCCGCCCGCAGCATCAGGGCGGAGATCGAGGTCACGACGATGCCGCTGAATCCCCTCACCAGCCGCGCCAGCGCTTCGGCACGTCGGGCGGCGATTTCAGGATGGGGAGACAGCCCCCGGTAAGGATCGGTTTCGAGGCCCGGTATGACCAGGACTTCCTTCCGGCGATCCACGGGAAGGAAGAACTGAAAGTCCCGCGCCAGTTCTTCCGCCGACTGGGTGCTCCGGGTGACGAAGACGAGCGGGCCCCCGCGATCCAGATAGAAGCCCGCGAAGACCAGAGCGGCGTTTCCGTTCGAGAGCCCCTCGAGCCAGCGCGCATGGGAAATCTTGGCCGAGACGGCGGAGGAATAGGGACGGGCGCGGTGGGAGTCAGGCACCCCGACCCTTTCGCCAGATCCGTTCGATGATGCCGGTCGTGGAATAGCCTTGCTCAAAATCGATCGTCACCACTTGACCGCCGCGATCTTCGACCGACTGACGACCCACAATCTTGTCCTTCGGCCAGTCGCCTCCCTTGACCAGCACGTCCGGCCGGAGCTGCTCGATGACCTCCAGCGGTGTATCCTCCCCGAAAACCGTGACATAGTCCACACACTGCAGTGCCGCAACCACCTCGCATCGATCGCGCTCCGGGAGGACAGGACGACTTGGTCCTTTGAGGCGGCGAACCGATTCATCCGAGTTGACCGCCACTACTAGGATATCACCGAGGGAGCGCGCGCATTCAAGGTAGCGGACGTGCCCGGGATGCAGCAGGTCGAAGCACCCGTTCGTGAACACCACCCGCTGCTTCCGGCTCTGATGCCGTTCGATCAGCGCCGCCAGCTCGGGCCGGGATTTGATCTTGTCACGCGCCGTGGGGTGGGCGTTCATCCGCGTCTTCACCGTGGTTTGGGAACCGTCACCTTGAGTGTTGGAGGTTCGACCGATTCCACGCGGGCGACGCTTCGGTAGGGATCCGGGATGAAGACGCTGGCGGGCAGATCCACACTCTCCCCGGGGGACACGCTGCCCCCCAGCGTGACGTAGGCGTAGAACTCCTTTGTTTCAACCGTCTCGGTATAGGAGACGGGCACGGAAACGGCGACCTGGACGCTGCGGGGAGAGACGCGGGCACGCAGCTCCGCCGGCACGACCCGCACCGAAAGGCGCATGGAGACCTCACGGCGCTTCTCTTCGATCACCACGAAGACATCGACGGAGGCCGCGTTCTCGATGCGGAGCCGCGAATCCTCCAGATCCAGATAGACCTTCTGGTGGAAGCTCTGGTCCCGGCCGGCAATGTCGATCGACTCGGTCTCGGCCGTCGTGGTCCTTTCCAGGCTCGACTCCGGACCGCTGATCAGCACCTCACTCGGCATGACGCGGACTTCCCGAACCTGGTACCCGGGAGCGGGTTGGCCGACGATGGAAGGCTGAACCCGCACGGTCTTGCGTCGGATCCTCTCGAGCTGAAGCCGGATGCGTCGCTGTTCGATGCCCTCGATTTGAACGCCGCTCGGAACATTGCGGATGTTTCGCTCCGTAATCGGGACGACCGTGGTCCCGGGCTCCGCACTGCTCAGATCGATGACGGCGGCCAGTTGTCTCTCATCCATGCGCAGTGAACTCGGTCGGGAGATGACCACGTTGACCTCGCGTGGATAGTCGTTGGTGATCTCCAGTTCCTGCGGCATGTTGATGAACTCGACCGGGACGGCGACGGACCGCTGCACGCGCTGCTGGCCCGCGATTTGGGCCCAGAGCAGAAAGGCCAGCACCACCGAGATCAGCTTCAGAGCCCAGTTGTCAAGGAAGATCCCGCGCAGAAATCCGAGCCAGTTCATACCGCCTCGCTCCGCTGCTGCCGGGTGTCCGCGAGCCCCCGCTTCCGCGCCCCTCGCGGCCCTTCCGCGACGGTTTCCAGGTACTTCAGCAGACGGGGACCATCCAGATTGCGACTGATCTCACCTTCGTGCACCGCTGAAATCGTGCCCGTCTCTTCGGAGACCACGACGGCGATCGCGTCGGTTTCCTCGGTGATTCCGATGGCGGCCCGATGCCGGGTTCCGAGTTCCTTGCTCAGGTACGGATCCAGGGTCAGCGGCAGAAAGCAGGCCGCGGCTGCGATTCGCTCGCCCTGTATGATCACCGACCCGTCGTGCAGCGAACTGCTCGGATTGAAGACGCTCACGAGCAGATCGTAGGTCAGGTAGGCATCCAGCTTGATGCCGCTTTCAACGTAGTTGCGCAGACCGATTTCCTGCTGGATGACGATCAGTCCGCCGATTTTCTGCGACGAGAGCGTCGTGGCGGCCAGGACGATTTCCTCGAAGATGTTCCGCTCCTTGCTGCGGATCATGTGGGCAAAGAACTTCCCTCTGCCGAGCTTGGTGAGGCCCCGCCGGATTTCAGACTGGAAGATCACGATGAGAGCGAAGACGAAATAGGTGAAGAAATTTGCCAGGATCCACTCCACCGTGCGGAGCTCGAAAATCCGAGCCAGGTAGTAAAACAGGGCCAGGGCAGTGACACCGACCGTCATCTGCCAGCCTCGGGTCCCTTTGATCAGAAGCAGGAACTGATACACGAGGATGGCCACCAGGACGATCTCGAAAACGTCCCGGAATCCCAGCCTCGAGAGTGCAGCAATCAGATCATGCATCGATCACCGTCCCAGCCTGCTCCGCCAGGATCGCGTCCGTAATGTCCGCGACCTGTCGGACCTCCTTCGCATCGTGGACGCGAAGCACGTGGGCCCCCCGCAGAATGCAGACAGCACAGGCGCCGAGCGTGCCGACCAGCCTTTCGCCGACCGGTCGATCCAGTATCGCGCCGATCCATCGCTTGCGGGAGGGACCGACCAGAATGGGGCGATCCAGACGAGCCAATTCCGGCAAACGGTTGATCAGGACCAGGTTGTCGTCGACCGTCTTGCCAAAACCGATGCCCGGATCCAGCAGTATTCTATCATGCGGGATATGCGATTTATGCGCTTGATTTAGTGAGACTTGCAGGTCATCGACGACTTCGGAGAGGATATCCGGGCTGGGAGGAATCCGCTGCATCGTGGCGGGGGTCCCGCGCATCTGCATGAGGACGATGCCGGCCCGAAACTCGGCGACGACTTCCGCCATCCGGGGATCGAAACGCAGCGCGCTGATATCGTTGACGAGATCGGCGCCCGCCTCCAGGCACCGCAGCGCGACGGCGGCCTTCCAGGTGTCGATCGAGATCATCGCCGGGGTGCGGGAGCGGATCGCCTCGAGCACGGGACCGACGCGACTCCATTCCTCGTCGGCGGAAACCGGCACGGCCCCGGGACGGCTCGATTCGCCGCCGAGATCGAGGATATCAACCCCGTCCTCGACAAGCTGCAGGCAATAGTCGACGGCCTCGCGGGCATCGCGGAAGCGTCCGCCGTCGGAGAACGAATCGGGCGTCAGGTTGACGACCCCCATCAGCCGCGTCCGAACGCCCAGTTCGAGGATCTTGTCGCGAGCGCGGAATTCGAATGCAGTCCGAGCCATGGACCCTCACCCTCCGAAGTCTGAGGTGAAAAGCCAGTCGGGAACGTCCTGGCGCGGACGCCCTCCATTCCGGCTCTTGGGACGAAGGGCCGGGCTGCGAACTGATTACGCCGTCGCCGGTCGCTCGTTCGGCTTGACCAGGCTCGGGAGCGATTCGTCCTTGTCCTTCTCGGTCCGGTCCCGGCCGGAGGAAGCCCGGGAATCCTCCAGCAGAGGGGAACTTCCTTCCCGAATCCGCTCGCCCCGCATCACCTTCCCGATCTCTTCGGAGTCCAGCGTCTCGTATTCGAGCAGCGCCTCGGCGAGCCGAACCAGCTTGTCCCGGTTTTCCCCGAGGATGCGCTCGGCCCGTGTGTACGCTTCGAGAACGATCCGCTTGACCTCTTCGTCGATCTTGATCGCCGTACTCTCGGAGTAGTCCTGATGTCGCGAAATCTCGCGCCCCAGGAAAATCTGCTCCTCTTTCTTGCCGAAGGTCAGCGGTCCCAGTTCATCACTCATGCCCCACTCGCACACCATCTTGCGGGCCAGATCGGTCACCCGTTCGAGATCGTTCGAAGCGCCGGTCGTGGTGCTGCTGAGGAACATCTCCTCGGCGATCCTTCCCGCAAGCAGGATGGTGATGTTGGAGTTCATGTACTCGCGGGTGTAGCTGTACTTGTCCTCTTCCGGGAGTTGCATGGTCACACCCAGCGCCCGGCCGCGAGGAATGATCGTGACCTTGTGCAGCGGATCCGACTCGGGCAGCATGGAAGCCACCAGTGCGTGCCCCGCCTCGTGGTAGGCGGTGTTCCGCTTTTCCTTCTCGTTCATGACCATGGACCTTCGTTCCTTGCCCATCAGAACTTTGTCCTTGGCCTCTTCGAAATCGGCCTGCATGACGGACTTCCGGTCCCGGCGGGCGGCCACGAGAGCCGCCTCATTGACCATGTTGGCCAACTGGGCGCCGGAAAAACCCGGTGTGCCCCGGGCCAGGACGGAGATGTCCACGTCTTCCGAAATTGGAATCTTGCGGGTGTGGACCTTGAGGATTCCCTCGCGGCCCTTGATGTCGGGCAGGGAGACGATCACCTGCCGATCGAAACGGCCCGGCCGCAACAGAGCCGGATCCAGCACGTCGGGTCGGTTGGTGGCTGCAATCAGAATGACCCCTTCATTCGATTCGAACCCGTCCATCTCGACCAGCAACTGATTGAGGGTTTGTTCGCGCTCGTCATGACCGCCGCCCAGACCGGCCCCTCGATGGCGACCCACGGCGTCGATCTCATCGATGAAGATGATGCAGGGCGCGTTCTTCTTGCCCTGCTCGAACAGGTCGCGGACCCGGCTGGCGCCGACACCGACGAACATCTCGACGAAATCGGAGCCGCTGATACTGAAGAAGGGGACATTGGCCTCCCCGGCGATGGCGCGCGCCAGCAGGGTCTTCCCCGTCCCCGGGGGGCCCATCAGCAGAACGCCTTTGGGAATCCTCCCGCCCAGTTTCTGAAACTTCTGGGGTTCCTTCAGGAACTCGACGATCTCCTGCAGTTCCTCCTTCGCCTCCTCGATCCCGGCCACATCCTTGAAAGTCACCTTCTTCTGTTGATTGGTGGACAGCCGGGCACGGCTCTTGCCGAAGGACAACGCCTTGTTCCCGCCGCTCTGCATCTGACGCATCAGAAAGATCCAGAAGGCGACGAACAGAATGATCGGGAACCAGGACGTGAGCAGCATGTAGATCCATCCGCCCTGATCGTCGGCCCGAATTTGAACGACCATTCCCTTGGCGATCAGCGAATTGGCGACGTCCTTCTCGGCACCCTCCGGGATCAGCACCGAGAACTTGTGGTCGTTGCCCGACTCCACGTAGGTCCCTTCCACGTGGTTGCCCGTGATCACGATCGGGTTGCTCGGACTGCTCCGGAGCGCATCACTCTGGGTCAGGCGATCGAAGTCCGAGTATGTGATGTCCTTCGCGTCGGCGTTCTTGAAACTATTGAGAAAGTTCCACAGCACGACGACGGCCACGACAATGACAATCCAAAGAAATACATTCTTGGCTGTAGTGTTCAATACGGAACCTCCCAGGTCCGGATGGCCCCATTATAGGCGATGACACACAGAACCGTCATCTGCCGGCGGCCGCCCGCGCCTGATATTGGTCTTTACTGCACTCTATTAGAAGCCTACGGCGCCGCAAAAGTTTCGATGTGGATCTCACACAGTCGCTCTCCGGGACCCGGCATGTCGACGATTTCCGGGGGAGGAAGGCTTTCCACCCAGAGGATCCGGCCGCGGCACTCGAAGATCAGCAGGCGGCTCCGCCGTGAGACGGGGACACGCTGCTCGATCAGGATGCGCTTGAGCGACTTCTCCCGGGATCTGGCCGTCAGGCGATACCGGTCGCCCGGTCGCCGATTCCGTACCACCAGGGGCTCTCCCGAGGGCACAGGCCAACCGTGTCCGGACGCGAGCGGCTCCAGGATCCGCACCCGTTTGCCGACTTCGGGAATCGGGCACTCACCGGGCCAGTCGATGCGGTAGCAGAACTCCAGGTCCTCGCTTGGGGGGCCGATGCGCAGAAAACCGAATTCCCGCTGCGCGACGACGCTCCCCGGCAAATCGACGCGCCGGCCGCTGGTGCCCTCGAGCAGATCCAGCGCCGCCTGGACGTGGGCCTGGGTCAGGTCGGTCAGATGTCCCTCGAGGTGACAGTAGGCCAGACGAATCGCCGACTTCCGGAGGACCAGGGGGAGCCCGGCCAACACCTCGACGGAGATCCGCAACTCCGTCGCTCCGGCAGGGAAATCGCCCAGCCGGCGCCGGGTTTCGTCTTCGATCAGATCGTCCAGATCGCGAAACAGGACCGCGGTCCTGCCGAGAACCTCGATGAGCCGCGGGTTGAGGCGTTTCTCGAGAACGGGAATCAACTCCTGGCGGACCCAGTTCCGGTCGAAACGGGTATCGAGATTGGTGCGGTCGGTGCGATAGGCCAGTCCGCGATCTTCCAGGTAGGCGAGGACCTCTCGCCGGCTGGCCCGCAGCATGGGACGGATGACCCGCACGGACAGGGCCCGATCGGGGTCCGCATGGCTCCGTCTGATCGCGATGCCCGACAGTCCGCCCGGGCCGGCACCGCGGCAGAGCTTCATGAGGAACGTCTCGGCCTGATCGTTGAGGGTGTGCCCCGTCGCCAGGACGGCTCCGCGGGGTGCGGCCAGTCGGGCCAGATCGTCGTAGCGAGCGCGCCGGGCGACCTCCTCGAGGTTGCCCCCGCGCCGGATCCGATCCGGATCGAGTCTCGAACAGTCGAGGGGAACGGCCAGCGCCTCGCAGAGAGCCTGGACGTGGGCCTCATCTGCCTCGGCCTCCGGGCCGCGAAGACAGTGATTGATGTGGGCGGCGCGAACTTCGATGCCCAGTTCCGCCTCCAACTCTTTCAGAACTCCCAGCAGGGCCACCGAGTCCGCCCCGCCCGAACAGGCCGCGATCACGGTCTCTCCCCCCGCCAGCAGCCCCTCGCGCCGGATCGTATCAAGGACGATGTCCTGAAAGGTCATGTTCGTTGAGTCCCGGGAGACAGGATACGCGAGGATGATTTGAGATAGGAGATTTACGATTTACGATTTGGGATCCGGGTGAAGACGGACGGAGCGGGGGAGAACCCGGATGGACACACACTCCCGGACCCATACGGACCGACCCGAACTAGCGGGTCGGGCAGAAACTGCGCAGCCGGCCCCCAATCGTAAATCTCAAACCGTAATTCTCAGATCATCCTGAATTGAAACTCTTTGGGCCGTTCGGATAAGATGTTCGCTTTCCGGGGCGGCGTAGCTCAGTTGGTCAGAGCAGGCGGCTCATATCCGCCGAGTCGGGGGTTCAAGTCCCTCCGCCGCCATTCAGCCTTCTGTCCCCACGAGGTGACCCATGTCGATCCAGCGCAGCGAAGCACTTTTCGAGCGTGCCCAGCGGGTAATACCGGGCGGCGTGAACAGCCCCGTCCGGGCCTTTCGGGCCGTCGGCGGCATTCCCCGATTCATTGCTTCGGCGAAAGGCTGTTTCCTGACCGACGCGGATGGAAACCGCTACATCGACTACGTCGGTTCCTGGGGTCCCATGATTCTGGGACACGCCCGTCCCGAGGTGGTCCAGGCCGTTCAGGAGGCTGCCCGGCGAGGCACGAGCTTCGGGGCGCCCACGGAACTGGAAGTCCTGCTGGCGGAGAAGATCTGTGCCATGGTTCCTTCCGTCGAGAAGGTCCGACTGGTCAACTCCGGAACCGAGGCCACCATGAGCGCCCTGCGGGTCGCGCGCGGCTTTACGGGCCGGCCCATGATGATCAAGTTCGACGGCTGCTATCACGGGCATTCCGACAGCTTCCTGGTCGAAGCCGGCTCGGGGGTCGCCACGCTCGGAATCCCGGGAACACCCGGGATCCCGGATGAGTTCGCGGGCAAGACGCTGAGCCTGCCCTACAACGACCTGGACGCGGTCGAGGGAGCCCTGGAACGCTATCCGGGGCAGGTTGCCGCCATCATCTGCGAGCCTGTCACCGGCAACATGGGAGTGGTCGTCCCCAAGTGGCAGTACCTGGCGGAACTGATCGCACTCGCCGAGGCCCACGGTGCGCTGGTGATTTTCGACGAGGTCATGACCGGATTCAGGCTGGCCCCGGGCGGTGCCCAAGAACTCTTCGAACTCCGGCCCCACCTCACCTGCCTCGGGAAGATCGTCGGCGGAGGGTTGCCCCTCGGCGCCTTTGGCGGGAGGAAAGACATCATGGGCATGGTGGCCCCCGAGGGACCGGTGTATCAGGCCGGAACTCTGTCGGGAAACCCGCTGGCCGTCAGCGCCGGGTTGACCACACTCGACATACTCCAGGCGGATCCGCCTTACGAACTCCTGGAACGTAACACTCGAGAGCTCTGCATCGGCCTCGAAGAAGCCGCAGCGGCGGCCGGCGCGACCGTTCGGATCCCGCGCTGCGGCTCCATGTTCACGATTTTCTTCAACGACATGGAACCGGTCGACTTCGCGTCGGTCAAACGGTCCGATACGCGAATGTTCGCCGACTTCTTCGCCGGGATGCTGAAGAGGGGCGTCTACCTCGCACCCTCTCAATTCGAGGCCTGCTTCGTCTCCACCGCGCACACATCGGACGCCATCCAGTCAACGATCGATGCGGCGGCTGAGACGTTTCGTGAGGTGATCGAGCAGCGCAAGTAGCGGCGGCAACCGCTCTATTCGGCCGCGACCGTACTGGAATTCTCGGTCTGCTGATACGTTGCGTCGAGAATCCGGCGGACTTCCTCCTCCGTCGCCTCGAGGGTCTTGTCCTGCACCGTCGCAATCTCAGCGATGATCAGGTTCCGTGCCCGATCATACATTCGCTTCTCACGAAAGGAGAGGCTCTTGCGGTAGCTGAGGAAGTAGAGGTTTCTCAGCACCTTGGCGACCTCACAGATCTCTCCGGAGTTCATTTTCTCCAGATTCGTCTTGTAACGCGTCTTCCAATCCGGATCGGGTTCCACGAAGGAGTTCCCGAGAATCTCGAAGAGACGGTCGACGGTGCCTTCGTCGCTAAGCGTCCGCATGCCGACGTTGTCGGCATTGGCGACTGGAATCATCACCGTGGAGTCGTTGGCGGCGAGCCGCACCATGTAAAACTCTTCAGCGTGACCGGCGATCGTCTTGGTGGAAACCTCTTCGATGACGCCGACACCCTGATTTGGATAAATAACTTTATCCCCCACCTTGAATGACATGAAGCCTCCGTGTCCAAAACCGAAAAGGCTGGAAGTTCAATGGTAGGAGACCTCCCGGAAAATGTCAAAAAACCGACTGGCCGCCGACCCGGCCACCTGACGCCGGCGAAAGGCCGTTCAGCCGCAAACCAGCCCCGAAAGAATGCCGGGTTTACGGACTCCTCGAGTCGGAGACTCCCCGGTGCCGGGCGGACGGGACCGCCCGAACCATTGAAGGCGCCGTTGACCGAAACATCCCCGGGATTTCATCGAACTAGGAGTAAAGTTGGTATTATGGTGCGAAATCCCGGGCTGAGAGGGAGGCTGGTGCTGTCCGGGCCGGCCAAATGACAGAGTTTGATGGAATCTCTTTTCGCTTTCCTTTTTAAGTACCGGCCCTTCCTGTTCAGGGAGGGTGATTTCGCCTTTCAGCCAATCCTGAGCCCCTGGTTCTTCCTGTTCGTGGGCCTGGTCCTCGTCGCCGTCATCGTCGCGCTGTACGCACGCGCCGGCGGACTCGCGACGAGCCGCGGGAGAGTATTGTTGGCCCTCCGACTGGCAGCCTGTCTGCTGGCCCTGGGACTCCTCATGCGCCCCACGCTGACCCTTTCCCGGGTGGTCCCACAGACCGGTCTGCTGGCCGTTCTGGTCGACAACTCCATGAGCATGGGCCTCTCCGATGGCGGACGGGTACGGGGCGACCCGTTGCGGAACCTGGCCGATCCGCAGGGATCGTTTGCCGCGGCTTTGTCCCGGGATTTCCAGGTCCGCTGGCTCAAGTTCGATCGAGAGGCGTCGCGTCTCAGCGGGCCGAAGGATCTGGACTGGCATGGATCGCAGACCAATTTACCCTCTGCGCTGAGCGGGGTCCTGGATCAAACCAAGAACCTGCCGCTTGCGGGCGTGGTCGTTTTCACCGACGGCTCGGACAACAGCTTCCGCGACCTGACACCCGTCATCGATGAGTATGCCGCACGAAAGGTGCCCATCCACACGGTCGGACTGGGGCCGGAAGCTATCTCCCGGGACGTGGAACTGGTGGACGTCAGCCTGCCCCGACGCATCCTGCCGGCGACAGTGACTTCCGCCAGGGTGCTGATCCGTCACCCCGGCTTCCGGGGCGCCGGCGTCCGTCTGATGGTGCGGGACGGGACGACGTTGGTCACATCCGAGAATGTATCGCTGTCGAGCGACTCGGACGTCACGACGGCCGAAATCAAGCTCTTTCCGAAGTTCACCGGCGTCAAGACCTACGATTTCAGCCTCGAGCCGTTGCCCGGCGAGGAACTGGAGAGGAACAACTCCCGGCAGGTCATCTTCGAGGTGCGGGATACTCCCACCCGCGTCCTGCTCGTGGAGGGTCGTCCCCGCTGGGAGTACAAGTTCATCCGCCAGTCCATGCAGCCCGATCACAGCATTCAACTCGAGTCGCTGCTGCGCACGGCGCTCAACAAGTACTACCGCCAGGGAATCGAAGAGGAGACCACCCTGGCCACCGGCTTTCCGGCGACGAGGAAGGAGCTGTTCGGCTACAAGGGCCTGATCCTGGGAGATGTGGAATCCGCATTCTTCAGCTACGCCCAGATGGAGATGATTCAGGATTTCGTCAGTCGCCGGGGAGGCGGACTGCTCATGCTGGGCGGCGAGTCCGCTCTCGGTGCCGGTGGCTTTCAGAACACCCCCATCGAGCAGGCTCTTCCCGTCTGGCTGGGAAGGGGCGCCGACGACCAGGCGCTGCGCTTCAGCTATCTGCGCGATCCCGAAACGCCGGTTCCGACGGAATACGGAGCGAATCATCCCGCACTCCAGCTGGCGGAGTCCGCTCAGAAGAGCGAGGAACTATGGAAGTCGCTCCCTGCCCTGAGCGATCACAATCGCGTGGGCAGCATCAAACCCGCTGCGACCGTTCTGCTGGATGCCCGACCTGAGAACCCGGGCGCCGGTTCGACACCGCTGCTGATTTCGCACCGCTACGGACGGGGATTGGGCCTGGTCTTCCTGACCGGGAGCAGCTGGCGGTGGCAGATGCTGCGGGACCACGCCGACCAGAGCCACGAGACATTCTGGCGTCAGCTGGTGCGCTGGCTGGTCAGTTCGGCCCGGGACCCCGTTTCGGTGGAGATCGAGCGGGAGGTCTACTCGCAGAACGAACCGGTCCGAATCCGCGCGGAGGTCAACGATGATTCCTTCAATCGGCTGAATGACGCGCGCGTCGAGGCACTCGTGACGCCTCCCGAGGGCCCCGTTCGAACGTTGGAGATGCACTGGGAAGCCAAGGAGAACGGCGTCTATCGGACGGAATTCACTCCGGACAGAGACGGACTCTACCGGGTCCAGGTCGTGGCCCACTCCGGAGCCGATCCGGAAGCTCAAACCGGGGTCTTGGGAGACGATTACTCGTATTTCCTCACGCAGACGGGCTGGAAGGAATACTTCGACGCGGTCCAGAAGCGCGAGACGCTGGAGAGCATTTCGGAGAAGACGGGCGGCCGCTATTTCCCGATCTCCGACGCTTCGAAGATCCCGGAGCAGATCGTGTACACCGGTTCTCACGCGTCGCTCGTGGAAGTCCTCGATCTGTGGAACATGCCCTTCAACCTGCTGGTGCTTTTGGCGCTGCTGGCCGGGGAGTGGGTGCTGCGACGAAGGTGGGGGAGGATTTAGGTGAGCCAGCGGATCGGGACTTTTCATCGCCTCCTGGCCACATACGGCCCTGTCGGCATCATGGCGGCCCTGCTCGCCTTCAGCGGGGTGGCGGGTGCCGACGAGGGGAACGTTGCATCGGCCTGCGCAATCGTGACCGGTCTGGGAGGGATTCCCGAGTACGAAGAAAACTTCCAGAGTTGGGCCGACTCCATCGAAAAGGTCTGCCGTGACGGCGGCGCCGGCCAGGTCTTTCGCCTGGACGGCCGGAAGGCCGGGAGACCGGAGATCCTTGCCCGGCTGCAGGGGCTTGGCGAACTCCCCGAGGGAACGCCGACCTGGCTCTTCCTCATCGGCCACGCCTCCTACGACGGCCGCCAGTACAAGTTCAACATCAAGGGACCCGACCTGACCGGCGGGGACCTGGCCGGAATCCTCGACGGCCTGGGTGACCGACCGACCTATCTGGTCCTCGCGACCAGCTGCAGCGGGTCGGTCGCTCCCGACCTCAAGGGCCCTCACCGTGTCATCGTGTCGGCGACGCGGAGCGGCCGGGAGCGACATCCTCCCCTGTTCATGTCCTTCTTCGTTGAGGCAGCCCAGACGGCCGAGGCCGATCAGAACAAGGATCGCCGCGTTTCCCTGCAGGAGGTGTTCGATTTCACCGAGAAGCAGGTCAACGGCTGGTACGAAGAGAAGGGGCGGCTGCAGACCGAGCATCCTCTGCTCATCGATGCCGCCGGCGCCGGCAACCTGGCGCGTTTTGCCTACCTGTCAAAACCGCCCGAACAGAGCTACCGCAGTCTTGAAGCACGCCAGCTAGTGCCTCAGCGGACCCGTCTCGAACGGGAAATCGAGGATTTGAAGCTGCGCAAGGCGGAGATGGAATCGGCGGACTATTACCGAGAACTGGAGCGACTGCTCCTGGAACTTTCCGAATTGAACGAGAAGATTCACAAGCTCGAGGGGACGCCGTGACGAGATCGCTGCACAGCCTGGCTCTGACGGGAATGTGTTGGGCCCTCCTGTGTGCCGCCCCCCGGGGCCAGGATGAGGCATCGCGGGTCCTCGAACAGATCCGCGCGGGCCAGTGGAAGAAGGCCGAGGAACTCGTCGAGGCCGCCGCCTCGCCGTCCGGCGGACACGGGGGAACCTTGATGCTGCGTCTTCGCATCGAGCTGGCGGAACGCCGCGGACAGATGGAAGAAGCCAGGACGGCGGCTTCGGCTCTCTTTGGTCTGCAGCAGTCCCGCTCGCTGAGTTCGGCCGCAGACCTCGGCCAGGCGGCCTATGCGGCCTGGCGTCTGGGGCAGTGGGAAGACGCGAACAACATTTTCATCGAAGCGACCCAGGGCGAGGGTGTGCCCTTCTCCGTCTACGTGGACTGGGGAGAGCTCTACCTCGAGAAGTACAATCCGGCCGAGGCGGAGAGCATCTTCAAGGATGGACTCAAGGCAGCCGCGAAGGAAACCGGCGCCGTCGAACGGTGGACTCAGTCCGACCTCTATCTGGGTCTGGCCAAGGCGCTCGAAGCTCAGTCCAGCCCCGGCATGAAGGAGATCCTGGAAAAAGCCCAGGAAACGGGCCCGCAGAATTCTCGGGTGGCGGCCTACCGCAGTCTGCTCGCCCTGCGTGAAGAGAACTGGGAAGAGGCGACCCGGATCGCGGAGGAAGCCCTCGAGCAGACCCCCGGCGCCCTCGGACTCCTCGAAACCCGTTGCGCGGCGGCATTCTTCGGCGGCTCCAAGGCAGACTTCGAGCGGACCCGCAGCGAGCTCGAGAAGGTCAATGCGCGGGACGGCGATCTCTACGAGCTGCTCGGCGACCTCTGCGTAGCCAACCGACGTCTCGAGGAGGCAGTCGAGAACTACAGTCACGCCCTCGAGCTGAATCCGCGACAGTGGTCGGCCCTGGCCTCGCGGGGAATCAACCGCCTGCGACTCGGTGAGGAAGAGACGGGTACCGCCGATCTGGAGAAGGCCTACGCCAATGATCCCTACAACATCTGGACGGTCAACACCCTCCGGCTGGTGGACAGCTTCAGCCGCTTCGACCGGATCCAGGACGGACAGTTCTCCATCAGGCTGAGCCAGAAGGAATCCGCCGTTCTCGGACCCTACGTCGAGGAGCTGCTGCATCGAAGTCTGGAGACCCTCGAGCAGCACTATCAGCATCCGGTCGATCACCCGATCGTGTTCGAGATGTACCCCGACCACGAGGACTTCGCCGTCCGGACCCTCGGCCTCCCGGGTCTGGGGGCCCTCGGCGCGACCTTTGGACGGGTCGTAGCCATGGACTCGCCCTCCGCCCGACCGCGCGGCAGCTTTCACTGGGGGTCGACGCTCTGGCACGAGATGGCTCACGTGGTCACCCTGTCATTGAGCAAGGATCGAGTCCCAAGGTGGTTTACCGAGGGACTGTCCATGATGGAGGAACGGCGGGCAGGACCGGGGTGGGGCGATCCCCTTTCTCTTCACTTCGTCAGCGCGTACGAAAAGGGCAAACTTCTGCCCTTGAAGGATCTGAACTCCGGCTTCGTTCATCCCGACTCCCCGCAGCAGATTTCGATCAGCTACTTCCAGGCCGGATGGCTCTGCGAGTGGATGGCCGACCATTTCGGCATGGACAAAATCCGTCAGATGTTGGTGGCTTTCGGCGACGGAAAGGACGACGAGGCGGTCTTCCGGGAGGTGCTGGGTCAGAGCATGGACGAGGTCGACAGCGGCTTCCACCAGGAGCTGGCCTCCAAGCTCGACCCGCTGCTTCCGAATCTGCAGCGGGTTGAAGTCGACTCCGCGGACGGGGCCGGTCTCGAGAGAGCGCTCGAGGCACAGCCGAACAACTTCTTCCTGAATCTGACCCTGGCAACCCGCCGAATGATCCTGGATGACTATCGCGGTGCCCTCGGCCCCCTGCAGAAAGCCATCGAGGTCTTCCCCTGGGCCGTCGAGCCGCGGGGTCCCTACGATTTGCTGAGCCAGGCGTACCTCAAGCTGGGAGACCGGGAGGCCGCCGCCCGGGTGCTCACCGACTGGTGGAAGCGCTCTCCGTTGCGCGTAGAGACAGGCCTGGAACTGGCCCGGCTCCTGGTCGAGGAGAAGCGTTCGGATCAGGCTCGCCAAACCCTCGAACAGGCCCTCTACTCCGATCCGCTTTCGGCGCCCCTTCACCAGGAACTGGGCGACCTCTGCCTGCAATCGAAGGACTACACCGAGGCCGTCCGGGAGTTTCGGGCCCTCCTCGATCTCGAGCCGCCGGACGAAGCTTCGGCGCGCTATCGTCTGGCCCGTGCGCTGTTTCTCTCCGGGTCCCCCCAGCAGGCCCGGATGCAGGTATTGCTCTCACTCGAACTCGCCCCCTCATACGAGGAGGCCCAGCAGCTGCTCCTGGAGATTTCTCGACAATGAAAGGCCTGCAACGAACGGTTCTGCTCGGCTTCTGCCTTCTTCTGGTGGGCATTGCGCCCGCCGGCCTGCATGCCGACGACCCGTTGGACAAGCCGGCGGTGGTGGACGAGAACGTCTTCAACTTCGTCCGGATTCGCTACAACGGCTACAGCGGCGTCGGGATGTGGGGCGCGGGAGACTGGGTGCCGCCCTGGGCTCACGACTACCCGAGGGCTGAGAAGAACTTCCTGCAGATCCTCTCGGAGATGACGACGGTCGAGACGACACCACAGTCTTATCTGATCCTGGATCTGGACGATCCCCGCATCATGGATTTCCCGATCCTCTACGTCAGCGAGCCCGGCTACTGGAACTGCACGGACGCCGAAACGGACAACCTGCGCGAGTACCTCAGCCGGGGCGGATTCGTGATCTTCGACGATTTCCGCGATGCGCCCGGCGAGTGGGACACCTTCTCCGGCTGCATGAAACGGGTCTTTCCCGATCGCCCGCTGGAGGTTCTCACCGCGGACCACCCGGTGTTTCACTGCTTCTACGACATCGACGACCTGCACATGGTGCCTCCCTATGAAGTACCCGGCGAGCCGACTTTCTATGGAATGTCCGATCCGGACGGACGGTTGCAGGTCGTTGCCAACTTCAACAACGACATCGGGGATTACTGGGAGTGGTCGGACCAGAGCTTCGTTCCGATCAAGCTCTCCAACGAAGCCTACAAGTTCGGAATCAACTACATCATTTACGCACTGACCCATTAGTCGAGCGGGGAGAATGCATGACGACACCCAGCGAAGTTCGAGACGTCAACATTGCGGAACAGATCGAGGCTCTTCTCGAATCCCAGAGACAGATCCTCGCCCAGCTCCGGAAGGTCATCGTCGGTCAGGACGAGATCATAGAGCAGGTTTTGATCTCCATTTTCGTTGGAGGCCACTGCCTGATCACGGGCCTGCCGGGTCTGGCCAAAACGCTGCTCGTCAGGACCATCTCCCAGACGCTGGGACTCTCCTTCAAACGCATCCAGTTCACGCCCGACCTGATGCCGGCCGATATCACCGGCACCGAGATCATCGAGGAGGATCGCAGCACGGGTCGACGTCAGCTCGAATTCGTCCCGGGACCGATCTTCGCCAATCTGATCCTGGCCGACGAAATCAACCGAACCCCTCCCAAGACTCAGGCGGCGCTGCTGGAAGCCATGCAGGAAAGGCGGGTCACCGTGGGAGGAAAAACCTTTCACCTGACCCCTCCCTTCTTCGTACTGGCGACTCAGAATCCAATCGAACTGGAAGGCACCTACCCGCTTCCCGAAGCCCAGCTCGACCGTTTCATGCTCAACATCATCATCGACTATCTGGCGGAAGATGACGAGGTGGAGGTGGTCAGACGAACGACCGCCCTTCAGGCTGCCGACGTCGAGCAGGTCGTTTCGGGCGAAGACATCGTCCGCTACCAGGAACTGGTGCGACAGATCCCGGCCTCCGAGGATGTGACCCGCTATGCCGTCCGTCTCGTTCGCGCCTCGCGACCCGGCGCGCCGGAAGCACCCGATTTCATCACCGAGTGGCTGAACTACGGCGCCAGTCTTCGCGCCTCGCAGTTCCTGGTCCTGGGCGCCAAGGCGCGGGCCCTGATGTACAACCGGTACAACGTCTCCTACGAGGACATCCGGGCCCTGGCCAAGCCGGTCCTGCGGCACCGGATCCTGACGAATTTCCATGCCGAGTCCGAAAACGTCAAGGCGGACACGATCATCGAGCGGCTGCTCGACACGGTCAAGCCGTCCGGTTCGGGGGTATAACGCGTGATCGCACGATCGACACCGCTGGCCAGCCGCTTCATCGACCCGAGCATCCTCGCGGCCAGCAGCAATCTCCATCTGATTGCCCGGACGGTGGTCGAAGGTTTCGTCGCCGGCCTGCATCGCTCTCCCTATCACGGGTTCAGCCTGGAGTTCTCCGAGTATCGGGAATACACACCCGGCGACGATATCCGACAGGTGGACTGGAAGGTGTTCGGCCGCTCGGACCGTTTCTACGTCAAGAAGTTTCAGGGAGATACGAACACCCAGGTCTATCTGCTCCTGGATACGAGCCGGAGCATGACCTTTGCCTCGCACGAGGTTCCCAAGATCGACTATGCCCGCTACCTGGCGGCCGCTCTGGCCTACCTGGCGGTCCGGCAGGGGGACGCCGTCGGCTTGCTCTCATTCGACTCCCAGATCCGCCGTCAGACACCCCCGAGGAGCCGTCACGGCCACCTGCTCACTCTGCTCCATCACCTCGAAATGGTCGAGCCGAGATCGGAAACACGGATCAGCGAGGTCCTGGAGGAGCTCTCGCGCATGATTCGCAAGCGCAGCCTGGTGGTGATCATCAGCGACTTCTATGCCGACACCGAATCACTGGGCAAGTCCCTCCGCTTCTTCCATCATCGGGGGAACGACGTCCTGCTGTTTCACGTCCTCGATCCGGCCGAGCTGGAGATGCCCATGGAGGGAATCTCCACCCTGGAGGACATGGAAACGGGAGACCAGTTGCCGTTCTCTTCCGAACATTCGAGGGCGGCTTACCTCGAGGAGATCGGCAGCCACATCCGCCGCTTGAAGCGGGAATGTCGAAACGTGCATATCGAGTATGAGTTGATGAATTCGAAGAAACCGCTGGACCAGGCGCTCTACCGCTACCTCTCGGCGCGGAGCAGGAGGATCTAGATGCAGTTCCTGACCCCACTGTTCTGGATTGCTTCCGCCGCCGTCGCGATCCCCATCCTGCTCCATCTGACGCGCCGTGAGGTGAAGCGGCCGATCCCCTTCGCCTCCCTCATGTTCCTGAAAAGGATTCCGGTCCAGGAATTCCGACGACGCAAGATTCGTCACTGGCTGCTCCTGGCGCTGCGTTGCCTCGCCCTGCTGGCGCTCGTGGCCGCCTTCACGCGTCCGGTCGTGAATCGCCTCTTCCTGGCCGAAGTGGCGGGAACCGCCACCAAATCAACGGTCGTGCTCGTCGACGACTCCCTGAGCATGTCGCGTCCCGCAGTCTGGGAACGCGTCGGCACCCGGGTCGCCGATGCGATCTCCGGCCTCGGGCGGGGAGACGAGGCGTGTCTGGTGGCCTTCGGCGTGCGCCCCCAGATCCTGCAGCCGTGGACGACGGACCCGGCCCAGCTCCAGGCGGCGGCCCGCCGTCGGCTGGAGACCGGCTTCGAGGCCACCTCCTATGCCGCCGGCCTGCGCGCGGCGGTCGAGCAGCTCGAACAGGCCCACAACGAGTTCAAGCGGATCGTCCTCGTTACGGATCTCCAATCGTCCGGACTGAACAGCTCGCTGGGGGAGATCGAGATTCCGGCGGGCGTCGACCTCCAGGTGGCGGACGTGGGACAGGACGGACGGAATGTCTTTATCGACGAAGTACGCGTGGAACGTGACCTCTACGGACCGCGCTATCCCCACACCATGGTCGTCCGGCTCTCTTCGAGCAGCAGCAGCAGCACGGAGGGCTCCCTGTCGGGTACCCAGGGCAACGTCCGACTCTTCCTGGGCGAACAGCTCAAAGACCAGCAATCCTTCACGCTGAACGAGGCGGGAACGGCAGCCGTGGATTTCCGACCCTTCGACATCGAAGAAGGCGTCACGCGCGGCCGCCTGGCGCTCGATCTTGGCGATGACCTTTCCAGCGATGACAGCTGGAATTTCACGATCGAGCGGGAAACCCCCTTTCCGGTTCAACTCGTGACGGAGAAGAAGAGCCAAAAGGACTCGGTGTTCCTGCGCCAGGCACTCTCGTCGGGCGCCAACCTCCCGTTTGCCCTCCACCAGGTCGACGTCGGCGGAGATTTGCAGCTTTCCCAGTCCCGGGTCGTGGTGCTGAGCGACCTCCGGAGCCTGCCTTCCCGGGCCGGCCTCACCGATTTCGTCCAAAAAGGAGGCGGCGTCATCATCTGCCTGGGATCCGACACCGAGTCGAACGGCTATTCGGATCTGGAACTGCTCCCGGCGAAGCCGATCGGGAAGCACTATGGGCGGGCCGGAGGCAACGAGTTCGTTACCCTGTCGGACGTCGAACGAGATCACGAGATTTTTGCCCCCTTCAAGGCCACGGGAATCGCGGCGCTCAATTCGGTGCGTTTCTATGGTTATTGGGAGTTGGATCCGCAGCCGGGCAGCGTGGTACTGGCCCGCTTTTCCTCCGGACTGCCGGCGCTCGTGGAGCGCCGGGTCGGTGACGGCCGGGTGCTGCTATTCGCCTCCTCCCTGAACCGAGTCTGGTCCGACTTTCCCATCCGCAGTTCGTACGTACCCTTCTGGCAGCAACTGGTCCAATACGCCGCAGGCTGGAAGAACCGTCCGTCCCAGTTTCAGGTCAACGAAGTCTTCTCCCTGGCCGGCTGGAAACCGGAGGCGCGAAACGGCGGCGACCAGACTCACCGCTGGGAGATGCTGGATCCCACCGGACGCCGCATGGTGGGACTGGCCGAGGAGGACCCCGACTACGTGGTCCTCGACACGCCCGGCTACTATGAGTTGCGCTGGGAGAAGACGACCGATTGGATCGCGGTCAATGTGGACCGTTCCGAATCGAATCTCACACGGATCCGCTCGGGAGAAATGCTCTCCGCGCTGCGGAATACCCAGATCAGGCCGGGACCGGCCGGGGTGGCATCGGCACCGGACGAGACGACCGCCCAGCCGCTGTGGCCGTTCCTTCTCGGTCTGGCACTGGTGCTCCTGCTGGCTGAAACGCTGGTGGCTAACCGCTTGGGCCGGAGGGTTTCCGGCGCAGGTCATCCCTAAGAGCGAGGAACCCGAAGATGACTCCTCTCGACCGATTGTTGAAAGAAGCCAAACTCAGGATCCAACGAGAGCGCCTGCTCAGGGGGGTCGCCGTCACTCTGCTCTACCTGCTGGCGGCCTGGCTGCTGGCGACCTATTTCCTCGCCTCGAACAACTTCGCGGAGAGCGCCCTCGTCTGGTGCCGCATCTGTTTCGGGGGCGGTCTGCTGCTGGTGATCTGGCGCTTCCTGGTCCGACCGCTGTACCGTCGTCCTTCCTCTCTGCAGGTAGCTCGTTTTCTCGAAGAGCGGCACCCCGAACTCGAGCAAAGGGTTTCCACCGCCGTTGAGATCACGGGGCCCGGCTCCCGAATCCACCCCGGGCTCCGCGAACTGATCCGCCGGGATGCGCTGCAGCAGACCCGTCGCGTCCCACAACCGCGTTTCTACTGGCCTCGCCTGGCTCTGGCCTCCGGCGTATCGGGGCTCATCGTCCTGATTGCGGCGACCCTCCTGCTCGTGACCGGCCCCATCGAGTTTCGCTTTGGACTCTCCCGCCTGTTCGGCAGTTGGCTCGACCGGACCGAGGAGCCGCTCTACCGGATCGACGTGAATCCAGGTTCGACGACGGTCGCGGAGCGGGCGGACGTGCAGGTCCGGGCGCTGCCGGTCGGCTTCGAACCTTCTCAGGTCCGCATCCTCGCCCTCTACCCGGGGAACCCGCAGTGGGAATCGGCGCGCATGGTGACCGAACCGGACGCCTCCTCCTTTTCATTTCTCTTCTTCGATGTGCGCGAGGCATTTCGATATTACGTCGAGGCCGACGGCATCCGCTCCCCCGAATTCCAGATCGACGTCTCCAGCATCCCGACAGTGACCCACTCCAGAATCGCCCTGCACTTTCCGGAATACACGGGACTTTCCGATGTCGTTCTGGACGACGAAGCCGAAATCCGTGCCCTGGCGGGAACCCGGGTCGAGATCAGCATCGAGACAGATCAGCCGGCGACGGCGGGTCTGCTCAACTTCGAGAACGGCGACGACGTGCCTCTGGAACGAACCGGGGAGAGGACCTTCAAGGCGGCCTTCAACGTGAGCAGCGACGATTACTTCAAGGTGCACCTGACGAACACCGAGCACATCACGAGCCCGGCCTCCGGCGAGTTCACCATCGAGGCCCTGAAGGACCAGCCCCCGGTGCTCTCGTTCAACTACCCCGGGCGAGACCGACCGGTGACCAACATCGAAGAGGTCTACTCCGAAGTCAAAGCCGAAGACGACTATGGTCTGAAGCAACTCGAGCTCCACTTTTCGGTCAATGGCGGGGACGAGCAGACGGTGCCCCTCGACTTGGTTTCCGGGGCCAAGGAGGCCACCGGCTCGTATACCTTCTACCTGGAGAACTACCCCCTCGAGCCGGGAGACTATGTCTCCTACTTCGCACGGGCCCGGGATGCCGTCGCCACCTCGACGACGGACATCTATTTCCTGGAGGTGGAGCCTTTCGACCGGGTGATCCGCCAGGGCCAGGCGAACCAGGGGGGAGGCCAGCAGCAACAACAGGGCCTCCAGCTTTCCCGCCAGCAGAAGCAGATCGTGGTTGCCACTTTCTCGCTCATCGAGGACGGCCGGCCCGACCCCAAGGAGCTCGAGGAAGACAGCCAGACGCTTGCGCTGGTCCAGCAAAGGCTTCAGACCGAAGCTCAGGCGCTGGTGGACCGAATGGAGCGGCGGGGAGTCGCGGGCGCCGACCCGCGTTTTGGGAAACTGGTGGAAAACCTCAAGCAGGCCATCGAGCATATGCCGCCCGCACATCTGGCCCTCAATCTCACGGACCCCAAGAAGGCGCTGCCCGAAGAGCAGAAGGCTCTCCAGTACCTGATGCGGGCCGAGAAGGTCTTCAACGAGGTCCAGGTGTCCATGTCCAACAATCCGTCCTCCAACGGGCTGTCTCCCGAGGACCTGGCGGATCTGGTCGATCTCGAACTCGACCGCACGAAGAACCAGTACGAAACGCTGCAGCAGAATCGCGAAACCCAGCGGGACGAAGCGATGGACGAGGCGCTGGAGAAGCTGAAGGAGCTGGCCCGCCGACAGCAACAGGAGGCTGAACGCCAGCGGCGCCAGGCCATGGCGGGAGGTACGGGCAGTCAGGCCTCCCAGCAGGATCTCATCGATGAAATGGAAAAACTCGCCCGGGAGTTGGCCCGCCTCTCCCGCAACCGTTCCGATCAGCAGCTCTCCCGGATCAGCCGCGAGTTGAGCCGGGCGGCACGCGACCTTCGTCAGGCAACCAGTTCCGGCCAGAACAGCCAGGAATCCCAGAGGCTCGCACAACAGGCCGCCGAGCGGCTGCGCCAGGCCCAGGAATCGCTCTCCCAGCAGCGGCAGTCCCAGGCCCGCGAGCAGATTCAGGAGCTTCAGCAGGCCGCCGAACAGCTGGCCGGGGACCAGAAGGACGTGGTGCGACAGCTCGGTTCGATCCAGCAACCCGCCGCCGGGACGGATCCGACTCCGGAATTCTACGATCAAGTCCGTGAGCTCTACTGGAAGAAGCAGGGGATGCAGCGCGATCTTCAGGAACTGGAAGGCAAGCTTCATCAATCCGCCCGGCGACTCGAGAATGACGAACCGGCCGCGGCACGGCGCCTGAAGGATGCCGGCAACGACATCCGGGATCAGCGGACTCCGGACAAGATGCGTGAGGGCTCGGAGTTGCTCGCCGGCGGGCTGCTCGGTTTCGCCCGGCGCCGTGAGGCGGGAGTCCAGTCGGATCTGGACAAATTGGCCGAGAAGGTCCGAGACGCCCAGACGGCGCTCGGAACCGCGCCCCAGCAGAGCGAAGATCAGCTGCGCCAGGCGCTCAACCACGCCGGCAGTCTGGTCGAGCAACTGGAGGCGCTCAAGCAGCGCCTGCAGGGTTCGGGACAAGAGGGGCGGACGAATGGTGCCGAGGCCTCTCAGGAAGACCGGCCTCAACAGGAGGCGCAGGCTCAGCAGGCCGAATCCTCCCGGCAGCAGGGGCAGCAGGGGCAGGCTCAGCAGGGTCGTTCCCAGTCCGGCAACGGAGAGGGCTCGGATCGAACGCAGGGACAAGACTCCCAGGCGGCGGCCCGGCAGAATCCGTCGTCTTCAGAGGAAGGCCGGTCCGGCCAGCAGGGCGTTTCTCCTCAGATGGGCGGAGTGGCCGGCGGATTCTCGACTCGGGGGATCGACCCCGGGAACACACGTCGCGAGTGGGGCCAGCGTCTGCGTGAAGCCGAGGAACTGAGAAACCTCCTCCAGGGATCGGACCCCGAACTGGCCCGGGAGGCCAACCGTCTCTTGCAGCAGATGGAACAGGTGGATCTCGAGCGGATCCTCTCCGATCCGGCCGAGGTTCAGGGCCTCAAGGCAGGAGTGATCGACGGTCTGCACGAACTCGAGCTGCGCATCAGCCGGGCTCTCGATGACGACAGCCACGGCTTCCAGCGCCCCCCGACCGATGATGAGATCCCCCCGGATTTTCGTGAGCGCGTGGAGGATTACTATCGACGTCTGGCGGCCGAACGCGAGCAATAACAGTTTCCAGTTCCCGGTTCCCAGTTTCGAGTTCCGAGTTTCGAGGGCGTGTTGCTCAAATGGCTGCGGTCTCCGATCGGTGTGCCCCCGCTGGAGTGAGGTCTCGGCAGCCTGATCTCACGCGAAGCCGCAACGTACGCAACGACGCAAAGGGGTTCTTTGTGGGCGGCGGCTTCGCGTACTTGGCGCCGTTGCGTGGAATCGGCTCTGCAGGTTTCGACGACCGGAAGGCACGGCCCAAACCGCGTCAAAGCGATTTCGGCAACACCCCCTCGGACTCGAAACTCGAAACTCGGAACTCGAAACTCGGAACCTTTCTCTTTCCGCTCATGACGACTAGAATTGACCCCGGAATCCGCCCCGGAGGTCGCTGATGACACGAGTTTCCCCCATCCTGCCGAAGCTGCATAGCCTCGGGCCTGTCCGCCGGGCCGCAATCAGCGCGTTGATCGCGGCTTCCCTGTGGTCGTTTCCCCTGGCCGCTCAGGCGGTCGATATCCGCGTACACGATCCCGTGATGATCCGGCAGGATGGAACGTACTATCTCTTCTGCACCGGTCGGGGAATCTCGGTCTTTTCGTCGCCGGACCTGAAGGATTGGACTGCCCAGGCGCCGGTTTTCGCTGCCGCTGCGGATTGGACTCAGGAGGTGGTTCCCGGCTTTCGCAATCACGAGTGGGCGCCGGACATCTCTTTCCACAACGGCCGGTACTATCTCTATTACTCCGTATCGGCTTTCGGGAAGAACACATCCGCCATCGGCGTTGCCACGAACGTGACTCTGAATCCGCAGGATCCCGCCTTCAAGTGGGTCGACCACGGTCCCGTCGTCGAATCCGTCCCCGGCCGGGATCTGTGGAATGCCATCGATCCCAACCTGATGGTGGATGAGACGGGCACTCCCTGGCTGGTATTCGGTTCCTACTGGCTCGGGATCAAGCTGGTGCAGTTGAACGCAGACCTCACCAAGATAGCCCGGGATCCCCAGGTCTGGCACACGGTCGCCGCCCGCCATCGCTACTGGAAGCTCGACGAACGGGATGCCGGCGATACGGAGAACGGCGCTATCGAGGCACCCTTCCTGTTTCGCAAGGACGGGTACTACTACCTGTTCGTGTCCTGGGACCGCTGTTGTGCGGGGAAGGACAGCACCTACAAAGTCGTCGTCGGCCGGTCGAAGGAGGTCACGGGACCCTACCTCGATCGCACCGATCAGAACATGCTGTACGGGGGCGGGACGCTGGTCGTCAAAGGGAATTCCGACTGGGCGGGAGTCGGCCATAGCGCCACCGTTACTTTCGACGGCCGCGACTACCTGGTCTTTCACGGATACGACAACGCCGATAATGGCCGATCCAAACTCTGGGTCAGACCCATTCACTGGGACGAGGACGGCTGGCCCACCGTATCGCTGTCGGGGCCGTAAACTCTCGAGAGACTCCTCACTCAGGGACCAAATGCCATGAACAGATTGTTCTGCTGCCTCATTCTCCTGGGCCTCACCGAAGGCCTGCTCCTCGCCCAATCGACCATGCCCGGTGCCCACGATCCGGTGATGATCAAGCAGGACGGGACGTACTACGTCTTCGCCACGGGAAAGGGGATCCGAGTCTGGTCCTCCACCGACCTCGAGAAGTGGACCCCCGAAGCCCCGGTCTTCGAGTCGGCTCCCCCGTGGGCATCCGCGCTGGTCCCTGGATTCGACAACGCCGAGTGGGCTCCCGACATATCCTTTCACGACGGCAGGTACTACCTGTACTATTCAGTCTCCCAATTCGGCCGCAACAACTCGGCCATCGGCGTTGCGACGAACCGAACCCTGAATCCCCGGGACGCGAATTTCAAATGGGTCGACCACGGCCCGGTAGTGCAGTCCGTTCCCGGTCGAGACATGTGGAATGCCATCGATCCCAACCTGGCCTTCGACGACGGCGGGACTCCGTGGCTCGCGTTCGGATCGTTCTGGATGGGGATCAAGCTGGTCCGGCTCAACCCGGACCTGACGAGCATCTCCCGGGATCCCCAGACCTGGTACACCATCGCGGCCCGGCATCGCTACTGGAAGCTGGACGAGCGCGACGCCGGAGACTCGGCCAATCCCGAACTCGATTACGACAAGCTCTATCCCAAGGACATCCTCGAGGCCAACCGGAACATGCAAAGCGGTGCGATCGAGGCACCCTTCATCTTCAAAAAGAGCGGCTACTATTATCTGTTCGTCTCCTGGGACCGCTGCTGTCGAGGCAAAGAGAGCACCTACAAGATCGTCGTCGGCCGATCGAAGACGATCACCGGCCCCTACCTCGACAAGGATAATGTCCCCATGATTCACGGCGGCGGATCCCTCGTCGCCAAAGGAAATGCGGACTGGGCCGCAGTGGGTCACGAGGCGGCCTACACGATCGACGGCACCGATTTCCTGATCTTCCACGGGTACGACAACGCCGATGAAGGTCGCCCCAAGCTCATCATCCGGAAGATTATCTGGGAAGACGACTGGCCGAAGATCACTCTTTAGTCAGGGTCGCGGGACACGCGACTCAGAGCTGAAGCGCGGACGCAGCGCGCTCGCAGTCTTCGGGACGGATGTAAATGACGTATCCGAATCCGCCCCGGCCGTCGCTCACACCCGTCGACGCATAGACATTGACGCCGGCACTGAAGATTTTCTCGTGGATCTCGGCGAGGACTCCGAGATAGTCGTCCCCCCGAACGAGGAATGCCGGGTGGGGACCATCGAGTTCAAGGGCCGCCTTTTCCGCTTCACGACGCAGCAAGTTGCTGTCTTCCGGAAACAGAGTCAGCTGCGTGTACGCGGGACCGATGGGAATCGCGGTGAAGGCCAGCAGGCTGACACCGAGCTCGGCCAGCGTATCCAGAATCTTGTAGGCCTCCCCAGGGCGATCCGCGACATTTGCATAGAAGTAGTCCACACGCCCCACCTTGAATGACATGTCGTTCCCTTTCCGGCCCGGAGATGCCCGAGATCAGCCCCTCAACTTGGTAAGGTAGGCGATGAACGCCGCCAGGCCCCCGATCGCGACGATCGCGACCAGCACCCGGAAGAGGCTGATGACCCATGCGATTCCGATGCCCAGAGCAGCCCACTGGACCCACCACTGCCCCGGCGAAGTCATGACGTTGATCACCACCAGCAGTGCGAGGATGAGTGGACCCACGAACAGGAATTTCACCGCCCTGAGAGTTTTGATCATCTGCGAGTTTCCTTACCCTTGCATACGAGTCTACTCCCGATCGTGTTCTGTCGGGTGTTGTTGAAGGCCGCTTCTTTACGCTGCCCCTCGCGTCCGATAGACTCATCCCGCAAGTGACTCACCTCATGCAACAAGGGGCGGAAAGTACCATGAAAACCAAGCACTCGAGACGTTCATTCCTCGCCAAAAGTGCGGTCGCCGGAGCGTTGGCCGCGAAGCCGTTAAGCGCGTTCGGCCAAGGGCTCGAATCGGCCGTGGAGAAATCCCCGGTGTCTTCTCGGCCCACGGATCTCAAGATCACCGACATCAAGTGCGGATTCATCCGGGGCGGCAGCCGTCTCTTCGTGAAGATCCACTCCAACCAGGACATCTGGGGATGTGGAGAGGGAGTGGATGCGGTGCCGGGCACTTATTACCTGGTCCAGCGATTCGCCCGCATGCTGAAGGGGCGGAACCCGCTCGACGTCCACCGACTTTTCGAAGATATCCGGAGAGCCGGAGTCTTCGGCGGCGCACAGGCGGGAATGTACGTTGCGGTGCTTTCAGCGGTGGAGGCTGCGTTGTGGGACCTGAACGGAAAGGCGCTGGGCCTGCCCGTCTACCAGCTCCTGGGAGGTAAATTCCGGGATAAGATCCGGGTCTACATGGACACGGCGCTGTATCAGTTCCGTCTGCCCGGACCCGAGCAATTCGCTGAGAATGCGAAGAAATCGGTCGACATGGGATTCACGGCGGTGAAGTTCGATTTGGACCAGCGCAATGATCCCAACAAGTACGATCTCTACAACTGGACGGCCAGCCCGGGCGAAGTGCAGCGAATGGTCGACCAGATCGCGGCCGCTCGGGAGGCGGTCGGACCGAAGATCGATATCTGCGCGGACATGCACGGTCGGTACGATACGCCGACCGGCGAGCAGGTTGCCAAGAGCCTGGAGCCGTACCGGCTGATGTGGCTGGAAGAGCCCATTCCGGCGGAGGACGTGGATGCCTATAAGCGCATCACGGACTCCACGAGCACTCCCATCTGCGCGGGAGAGAACGTCTACCTCGCCTACGGTTTCCGCCCCTATCTCGAAAAGGGAGCCGTGGACATCATCATGCCCGACCTGCAGAAGGCAGGAGGACTGGGAGAAGGCCAGCGGATCGCCAATCTGGCAAACCTCTACTACGTTCCCTTCGCCCCCCACATGGTCGCGTCGTACCTCGGCGCCATGGCGTCGTGTCATGTCTGCGCTTCGGTGCCCAACTTCATGATTCTGGAGTGGCAGATCTACTTCCACGAAGACCCGATGTACAAGGAGATCGTGTCCTTCGACGGCCCCATGGTGGAGAACGGGTTCATTCCCCTGTCGGAGAAACCGGGCATCGGCGTCGAGATCAATGAAGAGGGGATGCGCAAGTACGCCGCTCCGGGGGTTCCCTTCTTCGAGTAGACGGCGTTTGGTGATCCGGAATCTGGATCTTCGATTTTCGGGGCGTGTTGCCCCAATGGCCGTGTCCTCGGATCCGTCGCGCCGGCCCTCTGGAGCGAGGTTCCGGTAGCCTGATCTCCTGCCCAGCCGGCAGTCCCCAAGAGATCCTTTTGCGGCATTGCGTACTTTGCGCCTTTGCGTGAAACCCAGCCGCCGGGCCTTTCCGCCTCTGCCGAACCCCGGCGAATCGGTTCTCACGCCAAGGCGCCAAGTACGCCACGCCGCAAAGGGGTTTTTTGTGGGCGGCGGCTTCCGCACCGGGCGTGGAATCGGGTCTGCACATCGCGACGAGCGGATGGGAGGGTCGGAACTGCGTCGGGGCGATGTCCGGGGTTTTGGGTGCCGAGGGCGTGTTGCCCAAATCGCTCTGACGCGGTTCCCACCCTCCCTCGCGAGACCCGTCCTCCCGTTCTCCGGGCCCGGCGCGGGGCGCCTCACTTCGTTCGGGTTCTGAAATACGGAGCGGCATCCCGTCCTCCCGCGCTCCCGCGCTCCCGTTCTCCGGACCGAACGGCGAAGGCCCAACGTCGAAGGGCGAAATGCGAAGTGCGAAGGGCGAAGGCGGGTTGTCCGAATGGCAAGGGCCGTTGTCGGATCGGACGCTGGCAGGCAGGAGAATGCACGGCGGGTCGGTTCCACGCAACGGCGCCAAGAAGGACGCCAAGCCGCCACCCACAAAGAATCTCCTTTGCGGCGTGGCGTACTTGGCGCCTTTGCGTGAGATCAGGCCGCCGAGACCTCACTCCAGGGGGGAGGCACACCGAGCGGAGGCCGTCGCCCTTTGGGCAACACGCCCTCGAGTTCCCGGTTCCGAGGTTTCACGTTGGAAGGCGGGAAACGGGAAACGGGAGTCTCTCATTGGGAGCCGGGGATTTCGGGTTTCGGGTCGCTTGGAGGGTACCGCTTATCCGCGGTTCTCAACGGGCTCCGCAAGACCGCCGCGACAAGCACATCACGCGCCGTCCAAATCGAAAATCGCAGATCGAAAATCGAAAATCCCAGACTGCAATTCCCCTGCTCCGCCCTTGCCTCTTACGCGACTCCCCCATATCCTCTGCATGTCATGTTGACGTAGCCGCATAACGCAGCTTGCCAACCAGGAGGCTCGAAATGGTGCACAAGAAGTTCCTCACTTGCAGTCTGCTCATTCTCGTCGGGCTCGGCACGCTGGCGTCCGTTTCCGGACAGCAGAGCGCCGGAAACCAGGCGTCCGACTCCCCGAAACCGATCTATCTCGATATGTCCTATTCCTTCGAGGAGCGGGCGGCCGATCTGGTCTCCCGGATGACTCTGGAGGAGAAGCAGAGCCAGCTCGGCAATACGATGCCGGCCGTTCCGCGGCTTGGCGTGAACGCCTATAACGTCTGGGGAGAGGCTCTCCACGGTGTGCTCGGCTTTTTCCGGGGCTCCAACAGCGGCCCGACCTCGTTCCCGAACAGCGTGGCCACGGGCGCATCCTGGGATCCCGAACTGATTCAGCGGGAGGCCACGGCAATTTCCACTGAGGCCCGCGGCATCAACTCGGAGGTCATCCGGAATCTGACCTTCTGGTCTCCCGTCGTCGAGCCCATGCGGGATCCTCGCTGGGGACGAAACGGTGAGTCATACGGTGAAGATCCGTTCCTCATCTCCAGAATCGCGGGCGGTTTCATCCGCGGCATGATGGGTTCCGACCCGACCTATCTGAAAGCGGTCCCCACGGGCAAGCACTTCTTCGCCAACAACAGCGAGTTCAACCGCCACGTGGGCTCCTCGAACATGGACGCCCGCGACCTCCGCGAATTCTACATCTCGCAGTACCGGTACCTGATCGAAGAGCAGAAGCTGCCGAGCATCATGACCTGCTACAACCGGGTCAACGGCCATCCGATCACGGGGAGCAAGTACTTCGTCGACTCGGTGGTGCGGAAGATCTACGGGCTCAACGGCTATGTGACGGGCGACTGCGGTGCAGTCGGCGACATCCGAACCGGCCACAAGGTGAAGGCGACCTCGTCCCAAGCGGCGGCCATGGCCTTGAAGGCCGGCGTCGATACCGACTGCGGAAGCGAGTACCAGAAGAAAGCCCTCGATGCGCTGCGCAAAGGGCTCCTCACGGAGGGAGACATCGACCGCGCCCTGGTGCACATGTTCACCATCCGCATGCGGTTCGGTGAATTCGACCCCAAAGATGCGGTTCCTTACTCCAGCATCACTCGAGACTCCGTCGCGACACCCGAACACGCCGCCCTGGCCGTCGAAGTCGCCAAGAAGACCCCGGTACTGCTGAAGAACGAGATGGTGCAGGGCTCGAATCGTCGGGCCCTTCCGCTCGATATCAAGCAGGTGAAGAAGATCGCGCTCCTCGGCCCGAAGGCCGACGAAGTCGAGCTCGGTCCCTATTCGGGCCGCATCTCGGAGGAACAGGGGATCACTCCCCTCGAGGGTATCCAGGCCTATTTCGCGGACAAGGGCGCCAAGATTGAAGTCGTCCATTCCGCCGGGGCCTCCGCCGCGGGAACGGGCAATCTGTTCAACGTCGCGTGGTTCGAGCTGGTGAAAAAGGACGGCTCGACTCAGCAGATCCGCGCCGGGGACTATTTCGAATCTTCGGAGGGCGTGCGCAGGAGCGGCGAGGGTCAGGACCGATGGATTCGCAATGTCGCCGACGACGCCTGGACGTCCTATCTGAATGCCGATGTCAGCAACATCGACAAGATTAACCTGCGTCTGGCCGTTCCGGGCGAAGGGGGATCGATCGAATTCCACGTCAACTCCAGGGACGGCGAGTCGCTCGGAACCTTCGAACTGGAATCGACGGGAGGCCAGTTCACACCGGAGACCAAGTCCATCCCTGCCCGTTCCATCAGCGCCTCGGGGGACCAGACCCTCTACCTGGTCTTCCATGCCGCACCCGCCAAACCCATTCCGCAGGAGACGCTCGACATGGCGTCCTCGGCCGATGTCGCTGTCGTCTTCGTCGGCACCGACGAGCGAACCGCCACCGAAGAGGCCGACCGCAAGACGCTCGATCTGCCCGGCAATCAGCTGGATCTGATCCAGGCCGTTTCGAAGGCCAATCCGAACACGATCGTGGTCATGCAGACGCTGGGCATGGTCGAAGTCGAGGCCTTCAAGAATCTGGCGGAGGTCCCGGGGATCATCTGGACCGGGTACAACGGACAGGGCCAGGGTGCGGCCATCGCGCCGATCCTGTTCGGAGAGGTCAATCCGGGTGGAAAGCTCAACTTCACCTGGTACAAATCGATGTCGGATCTCCCCGCGTTCACTGATTACAACCTGCGGGGAGGGCCGAACAACAACGGCCGAACCCATTGGTACTTCAAGGGGGATGTCTCCTATCCGTTCGGCTATGGTCTCTCCTATACCTCGTTTGCCTACAGCAACGTTCGCATCGACAAGAACTCCATTACGCCAAACGACAAGGTCACGGTCAGTGTCGACGTCAAGAACACGGGCAAGGTGGATGGCGACGAAGTGGTCGAACTCTATGTCTCCACTCCGGACAGCCCGGCCTCCCTGCAGCGGCCGATCCGGCGGCTGAAGGGATTTCAGCGTGTGACGATCCCGGCCGGGAAGACGGAGTCCGTGTCGATCCCCGTCGACTGCTCGGACCTCTGGTTCTGGGATCCTGAGGCCGGCCGAATCACCTTCGATCAGGGCCGCTACGTTTTCGAAGTCGGAGCCTCCTCGAGGGACATCAAGGGCACGGCCGAAGCCACCCTGAGCGGGACCTACACCCCCTATCTCAGAACCGTGGTCGCCGAGGCGCCCCAGGTCCAGCTAAGGATCGGCTCGATTGTCCCGACGACGGTGACGGCGGCGATGTCGGATGATACCTTCGCCGACCTCGCCAAGACTCGTGTAACCTACTCGAGCAGCCGGCCCTCGGTTGCCAGCGTCGACTCGTCGGGAATTGTGACCGCCCAGTCCCCCGGCGTCGCCACCATCACGGCATCGGTCACCATCGACGGCAACGCCCGCTCGGGCAGCTATGCCGTCAAGGTCCTGCCGGATCTGGCCCTGGCCGGTCTCACGGTCAACGGCCGCGACCTGGGGGCCCTCGGAGAGGACAACCGCGGCAGCAGCTTCCTGCTCGATCGGGGTGCTCCGGCTCCGCGGGTACAGGTGAAGGCCGCCAGCAATGCGGTCACCTTCGACACCGCGCAGGCCGGCGCAGTCCCGGGGACGGCAATCGTGACCCTGACCGACAACGTCACGGGCGAGAAGACACGCTACGGTGTCAACTTCGGAACCGCGGCCGAGAGTGACGAGTTCACTTCGACGTCTCTTGGCTCGCAGTGGCACTGGCTCGGCGGGAACCCCTCGAACTGGAGTCTGGAGAAGAACCGAGGTTCGCTGCTGATCACGGCCGAGGAGGGAGACCTCAAAGGGGAGGCCAAGGACGCGAAGAACGTGCTCCTCCAGCCGGCCAACACGGACTGGTTCATCGAATCGAAGGTCACCTTCTCACGAGCGCCGTCAGAGATCGATCAGCAGGGAGGCCTCCTCGCCTACCAGGACGACGACAACTTCGTGAAGCTGGTCTACGACCGTGCCAACCGGGGATTCCAGGGGACCGGCAACTACTTCGAGCTGGTCGTTGAGCGTGAAGGCTCGCAGTATCCCGCCGCCACTTTCGAGGCCGACGGGCTGATGGACTGGGACAAGTCCATCGTGTTCAGGCTGGAGAAGAAAGGCAGTCGATACACGGCCTACTACTCAAAGGACGGCAACGACTTCGAGCTGCTCGGGACGACGGATGTGGTGCTCGCCGATGTCCAGGTGGGCCTGTTCGCCGTCAACGGCTCCCCGGTTTCGCGCGATCGAGGCCGCTTCGCGTTCAGGGAGCCCCAGCCGGATGAGAACGAGCCGCCGTTCGAAATGAGCTGCGACTATTTCGACATCCGGAGCCGGGGCCAGAAACTTCCCTGACCTCGGCCGGGGTTCCGCGGTTCCTGGTTCCTGGTTCCGAGTTCCGGGGCTCCGCGGTTCCGGGTCCCCGTTGGTGGCGAGGCGCCCCGGAGGGACGCGGCGCCTCTAGCCCAGGGCTTCGAGCCCTGGGTGGCCGGGCAGTGACACGACCCCCAAGCCCCGGAAGGGGCGGCCGAGGGCGACTCGGTCGTCCTTCCGGGGCTGGGCTCAGCGCGTTTCCTGCAGTCTGTCTGGAGGAGAGATTCGCGAGGAGGAATGGCGCACTGATGAGAATCCCTAAGCGAACACGCAACCTTTTCGGACTGGCCGGCATTCTTCTGCTGCTGGCCTTGGGACTGTCCGGGTTCGGGACCGCTCCACCGTTCGAATCCGCCGACTCCTGCTACAACGTCCGCGACTATGGCGCCCGGGGCGACGGCATCGCTCTCGACAACCCGGCCATCGACAAGGCCATCGAACTGGCGTCCGAGGCCGGAGGCGGAACGGTCCTCCTTCCTCGGGGCACCTACCTCTGTGGAACGATCCATCTGCGCAGCAACGTCCACCTCTACCTGGCTCAAGGCGCGAAGATCCTTGCCGCCGACTGGCGTTCCGGCGCCTACGACGCCATCGAAGACTTCCCTGGAACGGCCTACCAAGACGGCGGGCACACCTACTTTCGCAACAGCCTGATCTACGGCGAAAACCTGGAGAATGTCACGATCACCGGTCCGGGGATGATCGACGGCAGCGGGCTCGCCACCGACGACGGCCCGCAGGACCAGATCAGCGGCTTCGCGGACTGGCACCATCACGAGAACGCCCGAAAGGAGCTGCAGGAGCAGCCTGACCGGCACGGCAACAAGGCGATCGCCCTCAAGCTCTGCCGAAACATCATCCTGCGCGACTTCACCATGCTCAAGGGCGGTCACTTCGCGATCCTGACGACCGGCTGCGACGGCCTGACCATCGATAATGTCACCATCGACACCAATCGTGACGGGATCGATCTCGACTGTTGCCGCAACGTGATGGTCAGCAATTGTCGGGTCAACTCTCCCGAAGACGACGGCATCTGCCCCAAGAGCTCCTTTGCCCTGGGCCGAAAGATCATCACCGAGAACATGACCATCACCAACTGCATGGTGTCGGGTTTTGCCGTCGGAACTCTGCTCGATGGAACCATGCAGCCGAACCCGGGGGGAAGGCGCTACGGACGCATCAAATTCGGTACCGAGGCCAATGGCGGCTTCCGGAACATCACGGTCTCCAACTGCGTGTTCCGTCAGTGTCTGGGCCTCGCACTGGAAGAGGTCGACGGCGGCGTTCTGGAGAACATCAGCATCAACAACATCACGATGATGGACAGCTGGGTCTCTCCGATCTTCATTCGCCTGGGCCGCCGCAACCGCGGCCCCGTGGATTCGGTCGGCACCAGCACGGTGCGCAACATCCGAATCTCCAACATCATCGCCGAGACGGCCGGTGAAGCCCCCAACAGCGGCATCCTCATCATGGGAATCCCGGGGCGGTCGATCGAGAACGTCCGACTCGAAAACATCCGGCTCATCTACCACGGCGGCGGCACCCGGAGCGATGCCGAGAGCATTCCGCCCGAAGACGAGGAAGGCTATCCGGAACCGCTCCATTCGGGCGTGCCCTCCTACGGCATTTACGCCCGCCATGTCCAGGGTCTCGAACTGGCGGATATTCACATGACCTACAAAGGAACCGAACTGCGGCCGGCGATCGTCGCCGACGATGTCCGGGGACTCGAACTGGACAACATCAAGGCGCAGATTGGGGAGGGCGTCGAGCCGACGAGACTCACGAACGTCGAAGGCCTGGTGGTGCGGGATTCGCCCGATCTGAAACTAAAGGACTCCGCCGGACCTCATTAGTCGACCCGAACGAGCGTGGTCTTCTGACGGAGGGCGGGCGGAGCCGATCCGTCACGTCGCGATCATTCCAGACCTACCATGCGGAGGAGTTCGAGGGCATTGGTGGTCGGGGCAAGACCGGGGCGGAGTGTGTAGTCAAAGTACATCTCCCGTCCTTGGGCCCCTTCGCGGAACCTCTCGGTGAAGTAGACCGGCACGGCGTGTCCCACGAGCCCGTCGGCGTCGGCAAGGGTCAGGTCGTGGGAGGAAACCGCCCCGAGGCAACCGAGCCGGATGAGGCGTTGAAGGATGGCGGACACGGCCACCCGGCGCTCGATGATATTCGTCCCCTGAAGAATCTCGTCCAGCAGGAACAAAAGGGGCGGGCCGCCCAGAGTACGCTCTTCCGCCCAGGTCACGATCTGCTTGAGCCGTCGCAGTTCCGCCATGAAAAAAGACACCCCTTCGCTGATCGAATCGACCACCCGAAAACGCGTCCCCAGGACGAAGGGGTTCAGCACCAACGCATCCGCAAACACGGGTCCCCCGGAACAGGCCAGAGCCGTGTTGAGCCCGATGCTGCGCAGGAGCGAACTCTTGCCCGACATGTTGGAGCCCGTCACCAGCAGGAAGGTCCCCGGCGTCCCCAGATCCACATCGTTGGTGACGCACGTCGAGGGAGGTAGAAGCGGGTGTCCCAGCGCCTGCGCCGAGAAGTGCGGCGGGCCGGAACCGTTCACGTCGGGAAACGTGTATCCCGGATTGTCGTGCGCCAGAGTCGCCAACCCTATGAATGCCTCGAATTCACCCAGGGCATCGAGCCATTGGCCGACTTGGGGCCCCACCCGGACCTGCCAACTCTCGAGCACGGCAAGGAGGTGGAAGTCGAAAAGAGTCAGGACCTGGACGGGGAAATGGAGCATTGTCATGCGGCGCAGATCGGCAAAGCTCAAGATGCGGGTCAGCTTTCGAACATCGGCGTCCGCCGTGCTTCCCTCCTCCCTGAGACGGGCCTGAATGGACCGCCCTCGGGGCGAGGTCAGCTCGAGGTCCGAGATGAAGCGGAAGAGTTTGGCATAGAGGGCGACGCGGCCCATGCGCGCCTCTACCAGATCGAAGATGCCCAGCGCTTTCGGGGAGAAGATCCGACTAAAGAGCAAGTTGATCAGGAGGGCCAGAATCAGAAAGGCCGGCTCGACCCAACCCAAGACCACAGCCACGACCGCCAGGGCAGGCAGGACGCTCAGGCATCGTGCCGACCAGAGGATCTTGGGATTCGCCGTGAGCCAGGGACCTCCTTCGGCCCAGGCCAGAAACGGCCCCGGGTCCGGCGAATCCTCGTCCAATCCCTGGGTGAGGATTCGCATTTCCAGGAGGAGATCGGTCCGATCCCTCAGTTCGGCCACGAGAGCCTGCCGATCGACGATTTCTTCGGCTTCGGCCGGCGACAGGAGCCATCTCGCCAGCGTCTGCTGCCCCCCGGCGGTGTAGGCACCACCGGTCAACCGATAGAGGGAAGCCTTCCCGAGGATATCCAGATCGTCCGACAGGCCGCTCGTGTCGTCGACCGCCGGTTCGGGCGTCTCTCCCAACTCGGCCCAGTGTCGATCGATGCGCGCCACCCCTTGCCGACAGGCCGCCTCCGACTTCTCCCAATGATCGATTCGACGGCCGACTCGGCGCTGCCAGACGATGAGGACGACGAAACTCGCCAGTGCGATGCCGCCGATGGAAGACGCCAGGACGAATCCGAAACTCGCCACCCAGGCGTGAGCGAAGAAGGCACCAGCTGCCGCCAGGAACGCGACGAGTCGAAACCAGGCGATTCGCCTGCGAACCGGCCTGAGCTGCGCGAGCTGACGGCCCGCCTCGGCAAGCCTTGCCTCGTAGCGCTCAGCGATGATTGTCCTGTCCCCGGACGCGACTGTCCCACTCACTTCTCGACGGTGCCTCCTCCCGTTCCTGACTCCGATTATGCCCCCCGCTGCAGCCATAAGGTCAATGATCCTTCTTCACGCGGGGGAACACGGCGATCCCCTGTGCTTCGCGCAGCAGTGCTTCCGGGATGCACTCTTCCTCGTCCCCCATGAACTCACCCAGGACCTCAATGACCTCATCGATCTTCCTCTGTCCGTCGCCGCCGCCGAGGATTCGGCCGAAGGCGGGCGAAAACGAAACGGCCAGACAGACTAAGAAGAGGAAAACACGACGTGTGTCCATTTCGACCTCCCCAGCCGGAACCCCTCTGTACGAAGCAGAGCCGTCACATCCGCACAGCTTCGTTATCGGTGGAACTTCCGCGTCCGCTTAGCCCGCATTTCTCACCGCTCCGCTGTTTCGGAGCGGGCCCGCAGCAGGATCGGCACCGGCGAAGCGGGAGGCAGGCCAGGGCTGCATGTCGCGGGTTTGCCGCAGAAGAGCCGCCGGGATCCCTGGTGTTGCGGAGCGAGCCGCGTTGACGTTCCGACTGCGCAGACAAGAGTCAGGGGAGATGCGGGGAGAAGGGCTCCGGTCCCGTCAGCTGTACCACTGCCGGTCGCGGGCCGGCAGATCCTTCAGGACGTCCAGCACGATGTTGACGTCTTTCACGATCTGAAAATCGAACATTCCGACACAGATGAAGTCGGCGCCGTTCTCGAAGGCCCAGCGGAAACCATCTTCGGGCTGGATCGCACCCGCCGCCAGCACCTTGAATCCCATGACCGGAACCGTCGCCCGCTGGACGAATTCGACCGTGCGCTCCGGGAAGAGGCAGAAGATGTTGTTGTGGAAACGATTGTGGTCGAGGTACTGCTCTCCGTCCACCTCGAAGGGCACCCGGTTCTCGATCGGATGGGCCGACCAGTACCGGTCGTGGTGCATGGTCTTCATATAGTAGTCCGGAATGATCCCTTCCTCCTCGCACGCAATCAGGGCGTCCACCGTGTGCGAAGCGAGCCCGGCCGTGTACCCCTGCCTTCGGATCCTGTCCATCATCTTGTCGATGACGTCGATCCGCTTGTCACGCACCAGCCAGTCGCACTGATTTCCCTGAATCTGGATGATGTCGACTCCGAAGTCGATGGCCTTGTCGATGTTGACGAAGTAGTCGTTCTTCTCCAGGTCGGGCGCGACCTGGCAGATCACCTTGATCCTGCTGCCCGTCACCTTCTTGTACTTCTGCAGAACGGGGTTCGAGGGGAAGCCGATGTTGATGGAGTTGACTCCGGCGGCCTCGGCCGTCATCAGGGTCTCGAAAATCTTCCTTTCTGTGTTGTAGGCTCGAAACAGGGAGGAGACATAGATCAGATCGCGGGCGTGCGCCCAACCGCCGATCAGATTCCCGCCCAGGACCAGTCGGCTGATCTCGTGATCGCCGATCCGCCCCTTGGGAAGCTCTCCCTTGAGCTCGTTCAAGCCCGTCCTGTCGACCTGGATGGTCGCCCCCGACAACGTGTCGACGCCGTACTGCTGATGCTCGTGGGCGGCACCCCAGCCGATGAGTCCGAGCGCCGGCATCGTGGCGAGGTTCTTGAGGGCTTCCCGTCGCGAGTTGGCCGGGATACCTCCCCCTTCACCGACCCCTGCGTCCCCACCTCTCGTCGGAGAGAAGATCAGGGCGTGCAGCCCGTACCCTCGCTCTTTCAGGAACACCAGGGCAATGAGCGCAGCCGCTTCGATGAAGCTCTTGTTGACGATGTAGGAATTCCCTTCGCCCGAGCCAAACCAGGAACCTCCGAAAGGGGGATAGGCGAAATAGTAGAGCCCCAGCAGCAGGACTCCGGCGACCGCAGCGGGACGAATGAACACGCCCAGAAACAATGCCAGGCCGATCAAGATCAGGCCATAGACATTCAGCGGATCGACCACACTCATCACCGCGGGGGAGGACGCCAGCCAATGATAAAAACCCGACAGGACACCCGTGGAATTCACCAGATACCCCTGGGCACTCCAGTCCCCGGCCGCCAACTTCGAGACGCCTTCATAGAAGAAGTGCCAGCCGACGGCCATCCGCAAGACGGTGATGAAGAGCCGTTTCCAGTCCATTGCCGCAGTGTAGTCCCGCACGGCGGAAATTGTCCACGGCCGTACGAGGTTTCGAGAGTTCTCGCGAAGCCAGGAACTCCGGCTCCCCCCTAGAACACGTCCGGGAAGAAGACGAACGTGAACAGCAGGCCGGCGAGCCCGGTGACGATCCCGTAGATGAACATGGGGAGCGCGTTCCGCTTGATCAGCGCGCCCTCCATGCCGATGAGTCCCACGGTGGCCGAGGCCGCGACGATATTGTGAATGCAGACCATGTTGCCCATGGCGCCGCCCACGGTCTGCAGGGCTACGATGATTTCATGCGGCAGATGCAGCTGCGAGGCCAGCCCGTACTGGAACTCCGAGAAGAGCAGATTCGAGACGGTGTTGCTTCCTGTAATGAAGGCCCCGAGCGCCCCCACGAAGGGGGCAAAGAACGGCCAGCTCAAGCCGGCGATGGCAGCGGTCGCCTGGGCCATGCTCAGCGGCATGGAGGGATAGTCGAGGGTGTTTACCGCCGACTGTTTGAAGATCTCCACCAGCGCGACGGCGAACAGCAGGGCGATCGTGGGATCCTTCATCCGCTTGACCGAATCGACCCAGGCCGCCCGGACCTTGTGTCCCGACATTCGATGGATGAACACGGTCAGCACCGCCACCAGGGCGAAGGGGATGACGCCGGGCAGGTACAGAGGCTGCAGCGAGAAGTCGACCGTCGGATAGCCCAGGATTGCGTGCCAACTCAACGTCACCGAGGAAAGCCAGGCCCGCAAGGGCAGAAAGGTCAAGCGAGTCAGGACGAGGATGAGTCCGATCAGGATGTAAGGAGTCCAGGCCAGCAGCTGGCTCATCTTGGGCTGGAACACCTGCGTTTCCGGGGCGGCGATGTCCCCCGTCCAGTCCGCTTCCCATTTCGAGCGAGGGGCAAACGTCCAGGTGTCCTTCGGTACGAACCAGCCTCGGCGGGCGGCCGTCACGATGATCGCCAGTCCGATCAGTCCGCCGAACAGGGTGGGAAACTCTTCCCCCAGAAGGAAGGCCGTCGCGACATAGGGAATCAGGAACGAGACGGACGCAAACAGGCAGAATTTCCAGGCTTTCAGGCCCGGCTTCCACGATCTCTCTTCTCCGAAGTATCGGGTGAGCATGCACACGATCAACAGTGGAATGAGGAATCCCATGAAAGAGTGAAACACCGCGACCCAGCGGGCCATGACATCGAAGAAGCCGTCCATGCTGGTGAGATTCGTGGCTCCCTGCTGGATGGCCGCATCGATGTGCGGTTTGAGATTGCTCAGGCCGAACCAGATCGGGGTCCCGGCCGCTCCGAAGCTGACTGGAACCGAGTTGGCGACGAGGGCGACCATGGCAGCGGCCAGCGCGGGGAACCCCAGACTCAGCAGCAGCGGCGCCGCAATCGCCGCAGGTGTTCCGAAACCGGCCGCCCCTTCGAGGAAGGCTCCGAACATGAAGGCAATGATGACGGTCTGGATCCGCCGATCCTGGCTGATGCCGTGGAATCCGTGGTTGATCGTATCCATGGCACCACTGTCCCGAAGCGTGTAGAGGATGAGGATGGCCCCAAAGACGATGATCAGTACATTGACGGCGCTGCCAAACCCGTTGATCGTCGACGCGAGGACGAATCCGATCGGCATTCCCCAGATCAACAGTCCGATCAAGGCTGTCACGAGCCAGGCCAGCGGCATGACTTTGGTGGCCGGCCAGCGCATTCCGACCATCAGGACCAGAGCCAAAGCAATCGGTAGGACCGAGAGAAATGCCAGAACTCCAAGGGACATGCGTTCACTCCTAATCTGTGTCTTCCGAATCCTGTCTGGATTTCGCCGTGGGCAACCCTCGTGGACGGCTTCCCGGTAAGATCCCTCCCGATTCTATGGATTCTTCTGAAGGATTCAATGGGTGCCGATATTGGCCGGGTCTCCGCGCGGAGACCGACTCGTCGGGCCCCCGGACCGATGGGACGCCCCGGCGTCGTATCGGCCCGCGAAGGCCGGACCTTCAACTGGTATACTCCCGGAGACCACTTCCCGGCGCGAAACGGCACGCCCAGGAGCCTGGAGTCGGATTCGGCCGAGAGTGCCCGGATACGGAGGGCCTCGAAGTGATCGCCTGCGGTCCCGGCAGGAAGAAGGATCGTTCCTCGAGCGGAACCCGACCTTGGTTCTGACCCGGAATCGACCGCGAGTTGACTGCCGTTGGGCGGGACGTTTGCACGTTTCGGGAGCGTTGGGGCATGGAACTGCAAAGCCTCCTTCACTATGGGCTGCTGTTGTGCGCGGGGCTGGTTGCCGGGACGGTGAACGTGGTGGCAGGAGGAGGCTCCTTTCTCACCCTGCCGATCCTGATCTTCATGGGCCTGCCGGTGCTCGAGGCGAACGGGACCAACCGCGTGGGCATCCTGCTCCAGAATGTCGGCGCCGTCGCCGGATTTCACCACTACCGGGTGCTGGACTGGAAATCACTCATTTGGGCCGCCCTCCCGGCCGCTTTCGGAGCCCTGCTCGGCGTCTGGATCGCCTTCCAGATCAGTGCCGAGAGCTTCCAGAACATCCTGGCCTTTCTCATGGTGGCCATCACGCTGTGGAATCTCTGGAGTCCACTCTCCAGGAAGAACCCGTCGGCGCCGGCGATTCGAACCGCGACGCAATCACTCCTTCTGGCGGTGGGCTTCTTCGTGGTCGGCATTTACGGCGGTTTCGTTCAGGCCGGAGTCGGGTTCCTCATCCTCGGAGTGACCACCGCCGCCGGTCTGGATCTGGTTCGGGGCAATGCGGTCAAGGTGCTGAGTATTCTCGTTTTCACCGGCATCTCGCTGGCGCTGTTCGCCTGGCAGGGCCAGGTCAACTGGATCTACGGGCTGGTGCTCGCCGCCGGAACCGTGGTCGGGGGCCAACTGGGAGTCCGCCTGGCAGTGCGCAAAGGGCACCGGTGGATCCGGGCCGTCGTGACCGTGACGATCATCATCTTCGCCATCAAGCTCTGGCTGCTCGGATGACCGCCACCGACTCTCGGCAATTGCATCGGGGGACTTGCGGTAGGAAGATGGGACCAGGCGCTCGGCTCCTGCCATTGAGTCTGGGAGACGGCGGACGCGACTCGGCAGGACACGCTTTCCGTTCATCCCACGGGTGAAAAAGGGGCGGGTATGCAGAAAACGGACATCCCTGACCTGTTCGAACACATCTATCCGACGCAGCGGCTGTTCCGCGCTCCGGAGCAGCTGACCGCCTACGAGTCGGATGCTCTGACGGTGTTCCGCTCGCGACCGCGCGCCGTGATGCTCCCCGAAACGGAAGCGGAGGTGATCGAGACGGTCAGGGTCTGTCACCGCAACGGGATCCCCTTCGTGGCCCGGGGAAGCGGCACCAGCCTCTCGGGTGGTTCCCTCCCGGTCGAAAACGGGGTCGTCATCGCCCTCAATCGCCTCAATCGAATCCTCGAAATCAACCCGCGGGACCGGATCGCCCGCGTCCAGCCGGGGGTGTTCAATCTCAAGGTCACGGCTGCGGCGAAACCCTTCGGCCTCTACTATGCCCCGGATCCCTCGAGCCAGCAGGTCTGCACGATCGGCGGCAACATCGCGTTCAATTCCGGCGGCGCGCACTGCCTCAAGCACGGCATGACCAGCAACCACGTCCTGGGCCTGAGGGCAGTCCTGCCCGATGGTGAACTGGTCGAACTCGGCGGCCGGAGCCTCGAGAACTCGAGCGCCGATCTTACGGGGATGTTCGTCGGCTCGGAAGGTCTGTTCGGCATCGCCCTCGAGATTACCCTCCGTCTCCTGCCCGCGCCTGAGTCCTTTCGAACGGTCATGGCCGCGTACCGGACCCTGGGGGAGGCCGGGAATGCCGTCGCCCGGGTCATCGCGGCGGGCCTCCTGCCGGGAGCCATGGAGATCATGGATCGTCTGGCCATTCGTGCCGCCGAGGCCGCGGTGGGGGCGAGCTACCCTCCCGGGGCCGGAGCCGTGCTCATCGTCGAGCTGGACGGAGATCGGGCGGACGTCGACGGCGCGTTCGAGTTGCTCAAGGACGTGATCGGCGAATCGAGGCCCTTCGAGTTCAAGATCGCCCGCGATGAAGAGGAACGCTCCCGAATCTGGAAGGGCCGCAAGGGGGCCTTTTCCTCTGTCGGACGACTGAGCCCGGACTACGTGGTCCAGGACGGCGTCGTCCCCAGAGGTCGTCTGGGGGAAGCCCTCTCCCAGATCGAGCTTCTCTCGGCGGAGGCCGGACTGCGCGTGGCCAACGTCTTCCACGCCGGCGACGGCAACCTGCATCCCCTCATCCTCTTCGACGGGACCGAGCCGGGCGCGCTCGAGCGCGCCGAAGAACTCGCCGGGAAGATCCTGGACATGTGCATCCGCATGGGCGGCTCGATCACCGGTGAACACGGAGTCGGTGTCGAAAAGCGGGCCTACCTGCCCAGGATGTTCGACCCGACCACCATGACCGTCTTCGGAAGGATTCGCGATCGCGTCGATCCGGACCGACTCGCCAACCGCGGGAAGATGCTGGCGTGCGACGGCCCTGCGACTCCCGCGGTTGCCACGATACCCCCCGGCGTCCCCGATTCCGGGGCCGGTGCGGAAGGTTCCCCTCGGGACATGGACGAAGTGCGGTCCTTTGTTCTGGAGCATCGCCACGTGATCGTCCGCGGCGCCGGGACCAAGCCCGCCATGGTCCGCCCCCTTTCGGGAGCCGGAATCCTGAGGACGGACCAGCTCTCCGGGATGATCGAATACGAGCCCGCCGAATTCGTCTTTTCTGCCTTTGCCGGGACTCCGGTGGCCGAGGTCCGGCGTCGGCTGGAACACGAGGGGCAGTTCCTGCCCTTCGATCCGCTCCTGATCGAACGGGGGTCGACGCTCGGCGGAGCCGTGGCGAGCGGCCTTGCCGGCCCCGGCCGCCTTCGCTACGGGGGCCCGCGCGACTTCATCATCGGGGTGAAGTTCGTCACGGGACTGGGTGAGGTCGCCTGCGGAGGCGGCAAGGTCGTCAAGAACGCCGCCGGGTTCGACCTTCCCAAGCTGATGGTGGGAAGCCGCGGGAGCCTCGGTGTCCTGGTCGAGCTGACCCTGAAAGTCTTCCCCCGCCCTCCGGAATACCGGACACTGGTCGTGGACTACCCTTCACTGCCCAGGGCCTTGAATGAACTGGACACGGGGAATGCCTCGCCTGTTACTTTCGAGGCGCTGGACCTGATGTCCCCTGCCCGTCTGGCCCTGCGCGTCGGTGGACGCCCGGACGCCGTGGCGTTGCGCGCCGAAGCCGCTCGGAAACTGCTCGGCAGGGGTGAGATCCTGACCGGAACCGAGGAAGCCGAATTCTGGCGCGAAGCCACGGAACTCTCCTGGGTGCCCGACGGCTGGTCCTTGTGGAAGATCCCTTTGACGCCCAGTCGGATCCCCGAATTGGAGGCGTCATTGCAGGGGATCGAATGCCGGTGTCGCTACAGTGTCGGGGGGAATCTATGCTGGCTGGCAGCCAGAGGAGATCAGGTGGACGGGAGCGTTCTGCCGGACGATCTGGCTCGGGTGGCGGTTCCCGTTTTCGGCGAGCCCGGCCTCGGTCCGCCGTCGTCCCGATTGGATTGCGCGTTCTCCTGCCGCATCAGGCAGGCTCTCGACCCTCACGGCCGCTTCCCGGAGATCTGAATGCAGCACCACGTACCCGTTGATGAACTGGGAGCCCTGGGCGAGCGGATGGCCCAACAGATCAAGGCCTGCGTCCACTGCGGATTCTGCCTCCCCGCTTGCCCCACCTACGAGGTGCTCGGCGAGGAGATGGACTCCCCCCGAGGTCGGATCTTCCTCATGAAGGAGGTCCTCGAAGGGGCGTTGCCTCTGGACGCTGCCCTGCCTCACATCGACCGTTGCCTGGGATGTCTCGCCTGCGTTCCGGCCTGCCCCTCGGGCGTCCAGTACGGAGAGCTGTTGAGTCCCTTCCGAGAATTCGCCGAGGCCCGGAGGAGCCGTCCACCGATCAACCGTCTGGTTCGACTGATGACCCAGCGGACGCTGCCCTTTCCCGGACGTCTCTATGTGGCCGCCCGACTCGGCAAGCTCGCCGCACCCTTGGCGCCTCTCCTGCCGAAGGCTTTCGCCTCCATGCTGGAGCTTCTTCCCGGGGAGATTCGAAGGCCGACCGCGCTGCCTCCCGTCATCGAGGCACAGGGAGATCGTCGGGCTCGGGTCGCCTTCCTGACGGGCTGCGTGCAGACGGTGATCGATCCGGAGATCAATCAGGCCACCCTGCGCGTCCTGAGCAGGAACGGCGTCGAGATCGTCATCGTTCCCGACCAGGGTTGCTGCGGTGCTCTGGCCATTCATGGGGGGGACCTCGAACGGGCCCGGAGCCTGGCCCGCCGTAACCTCGAGAACCTGCCCCGCGACGTCGACGCCGTCATCACGAACGCCGCCGGATGCGGCTCGGGCATGAAGGAATATCCGCTCATCTTCTCCGGGTTCCCCGAGGAAGAACTTGCCCGGGAGTTCGCCGGCAGGGTCGAAGACGTAACCGCGTTCCTGGACCGTCTCGGTCTGTTGCCGCCGCCCCCCGCCGGACGGACCCTGAAACTGGCCTATCACGACGCCTGCCACCTGGCCAATGCGCAGGGAATCCGTTCTGCCCCGCGCGGGTTACTGCGATCCATCCCCAATGTGGAGCTCATCGAAATCCCCGAGGGCGAGTTTTGTTGCGGTTCCGCCGGGACCTACAACATCGAACAGTCGGAAATCGCCGAGACACTTGGGAAACGCAAGGTGAACAGCATCGTCGAGTCCGGCGCCGAAGCCGTGGCCGCCGGCAATGTGGGCTGCCTGGTCCAGATCCGAAAGGCCCTCGCAGGCCGGAACAGGCAGGTCACCGTCGCACACACCATCCAATTCCTGGACCGGGCCTACGCCGGACGGCTGTAGAGCCAGAGGCAGCGAACGTAAGCTTGGCCCCGGCTGCGTGATCGGCCTCACACGGCGCAGCTTCTCCGGACCGATAAGCTTCGGAGTCTGGCGGTACCTCGGCCAAAGGGGGAATCCGATGATCAAGAAGCGACATGTGCCTTCCCTGCTTCTGCTTCTGCTCATCTCCGGCAGTGCGGATGGCGCGATCGAACGCAGGTCGGTGGCGGATCGGACAAGACTGGCCTCGGCGATTGCATTGGGCTCTGTCGAAAACACCTCTGCCGTCGAGCCCGGCGACGGGCGGATTTATACGGACGTTGAGATTCGCGGTCACCTCGTGACTTCGCTGGGTGTTCGGGAGCAGATGACACAGCTGCGAGTGCCCGGTGGCGTCACGGAAACCAGGGGCCTCTTCGTGTCGACTTCTCCTGTCTTCAGGAAGGGCGAGACCGTCTTGGTTTTCCTGCGGTCGCGCGCCAACGCCCCCTTTGCGGTAATCGACGGGCAGATGGGAAAGTTGACGATCGCAGGGGACCGGATTCTCGAGAGCGGTGTACGGGTCGCCGACGTGCGGGACCAGGTCATCGGGGCGCTGACGACTCTGCAGAGCGATCAGGTCCGGGCCTTGGAGGATCTGTTTTCGAGCATCATCGAGGAGCGGCATTCCGCCAAGGGCGACCTCAATTCAGACCAGCTGCAGGTTCCCATGGATGGGGAACCGTGCTACGAGTACACGGGCATCCGCTGGCAGCAGCCGACGGCACACCTGAAGTATGACAGCAGCATTCCGTCCGAGTGGAGACCTGCGATTGCCGCCGCTTTCGCCCAATGGAACGGGGCCGGGTCTCCCTTCCGCTTCGTTCTCGACGACCAGACCACGAACACTCTTCAGATCGGTGCGATCGAGCAGGAGGGCGTACTCGCCTTTGCAGAACTGTACTACGCCGTTCCGAGCGGCTTCATCAGTTCCGCCCGGCTGGTGTTCAACAGCAGTTACAGCTGGTCGTGGACCGGAGAGCCGGGCAAAGTGGACGTCCAGAGCATTGCCGCCCACGAGTTGGGCCACTGGCTCCATCTGGCGGATCTGTACCAAGCGGAGTGCAGCGAAGTCACCATGTATGGGATGTACACTCTGGGAGACACGCGAAATCGGACGCTGGCGGATGCCGACGTCACCGGGATTCTCCTGATCTATGGATCCTCCATCCGACCGCCCGCACATTTGAGGATCAGCGAGTACTTCGACCCGGTGAGCCTCGGCCGGAAGGCGGAGGAAGAGTAACCGCACCGTCGAAGGGAATCGAACTGTGCGGTCCGACTCCGGGCTCCACCCGGGCACTTCGCAAGCGGATCGGGGCCCGCTGAGCAGGATCCTGCTGACTTCGGAGTCGCGCTGCACCGGCTCGGGGTCAGTCTCCCGGCTGGTCGGGACAAGCCTGCCGAGACTGTCTTCGACCCGGCTCACTCCTCCCGGAGCGCGGCAATCGGATCGACGCGCGTTGCCCGCACCGCCGGAATGAGCGTAGCGAAGACGCCCACCGTCACGAGCACGATCGCGACCCCCGCAAAGGTCGGGATGTCCCGCGGCCCGATTCCGAACAGCACGTGGGAGAGAAACCGGGTCATCCCCAACGCCACGATCAGCCCCATCGCGACGCCACCGGCGACCATCTGCAGCCCGCTTCCGAGAACGTTCCCGACTGCTTCGGCCGGCCGAGCGCCGAGCGCCATTCTCACCCCGATTTCGTGGCGGCTCTGCTCGACGATGTAGGAGACCACGCCATACACGCCGAAGGCGGAGACCAGCAGAGCCAATCCGGCGAAGGCGCTGAGCAGAATGGTTTGCAGGCGGCGCTCGAACACTTCGCGATCGAGGATCTGCTCCATCGTCGCGACGTTCGCGATCGGTTGATCCGGGTCGACGCTCCTGATTCGCTCGCGGATGGCGTCGACGAGGCCCGTCGGATCCCCCCGTGTGCGCACGGCAAGCACGGGCGGAATGTTCAGCGACTGCCGGTGGGGGATATACATCTCCGGTCGGGCCGGCTTATCGAGGCCCGTCTGCTTGATGTCGGCCACGATGCCGATCACGGTGATCCACGGCTTCCCTTCCAACGGCCAACCGCCGTTCCTAAATCGCTTTCCCAGCGCGTCCTGGCCCGGCCACAACATCCTCGCCATGGCCTGATTGATCATCGCCACCGGCCGAGCGTCCGGGCCGTCGCTCTCCTGAATGTCACGGCCCCGCAAGAGTGGGATTCCCATGGTCTTGCGATAGTCCGGGGTGACCAGACGGAAGTTGGCCATGGGCTTCCCGCCCTGTTTGGTCTCGGGTGCCCCTTCGGCGGTCACCATGTTCTGCCAGCCTTTGAATGCCAGCGGTACGCCGGTGGTGAAGCCCGCTGAGATGACGCCGGGCAGCGATTCGATACGTTCCAGGACGTCCCGGTAGAAGATCATGCGGCGCTGACTGTCCCCGTACATCGCCGGGGCCGGTGGAACCCGCATGGTCACGACGTTGTCGGGCCGGAAACCCGGGTCGACACCTCTGAGAGATGCAAAGGTGCGGATCAGCAGGACCGCTCCGATCAGCAGCACCAATGACAGGGCGACCTGGGAGACGACCAGTGCGGCCCGAAGCCGGTGCGTGGTCCTGCCCGTTCCGGCGCGCGAACCACCCTGCCTCAACGTGTGATTCACATCGATGCGAAGCGCCTGCAATATCGGTGCGGCCCCACACAACAGCGCGGTCGCGGCCGAAACGGCCAGCGTGAAAGCGAGAACACGGTAGTCCAGGGTGAGGGGCGTGCTGGCGGCGATCTGTGCGGGGACGAGATGGCCCAGGAAGCCGAAAGTCAGCTCGGCCACGGCCAGGCCGATGGCGCCGCCGACCAGGCTCAGCAACGTGGTCTCCGCCAGGCCCTGTCGCGCCAGAGCCCAGGAACTCGCTCCCAGAGCGGAACGGACGGCTGTTTCCCGTTGTCCGTGGGCGGCGCGGGTCAGCAGCAGATTCGCCAGATTGGCGCACGCGATCAAGAGCACGAGACAAACGGTACCGAGCAGAATGGCGTAGAGCGGTCGCTGCGAAGAAACATAGAAGTCCTGCAGCGGCGCGACGAAGGCGCCCACGCCGGCGTTGGTCTCGGGGTAATCCCGGGAGAGACCGGCGGCAATGGAGCGGATGTTCTCGTCGGCCTGTTCCACGGTCACTCCGGGCGCGAGACGCGCCACCGCCATCAGATTGTGCCGCCCCTTGTTGGTCCACTCCTCGGCCGGAAGCAGGGCGCCGAGGGGGGCCCACAGTTCGGTGTCGCTGTTCGGAAAGCGGAAGCCTTCGCCCATGACCCCGATGACCAGGTAGGGCTCGTCGTTGACGCGGATGTGCGTGCCAACCACGTCGCTGCTCCCGCCACATCGCCGCTGCCAGAGTCCGTAGCTGAGAACCACGGTCTTCGGAGCGCCGGGCTGGTCCTCACCCTGAGCAAAAGTGCGTCCGATCAGCGGCTTGGCGCCCAGCACATGGAACAGGCTGGAGGTAACGTAGCTTCCCAGAACCTCCTCGGGCCGGCCGTCGCCGGTGAGTCGAAACTGCCACTGCTCCAGTGCGCCCGTCTCCTGGAAGACACGATTCTGGTCTCGCCACTCGACGTAGTTCCCCATCGCCGCCGGGCTGTACTTCAGGCCGAACATGGGAGTCTCCTCCCAGACACCGACCAGCCGATCGGGTTCGGGGAACGGCAGCGGCCGCAGCAATACGGCGTCGATGACGCTGAAGATCGCGGTGTTGGCCCCAAGACCGAGGGCCAGGATGAGCAGCGCTGCCATCGTGAAGCCGGGGCTCCGGCGCAGCCGCCGGGCGGCGTAGCGGAGATCCTGGAACACCGCTTCGACCCAACGGAGTCGTCCCAGGTCGCGGTATTGCTCCTTCATCTGCTCCAGGCCCCCGAACTCGCGCCGGGCCGCGGAGCGCGCCTCGGCCGGCGACATCCCGTGCCGGATGTTCTCCTCGACGGCCATCTCGAGGTGGGACTCGATTTCCTCGTCGAGCTCCCGGTCGAGTCGTTCCTTGCGAAGGGAAGCCCAGATCCGCGCTGGCAGCGATCGGAGTCTCATGACTCCACCTCCAGGAAACGGTTCACCAGGGCCGTCATCCGCTCGAAGGCTTCGACTTCGCTCTCGAGCTTGCGCCGGCCGGCCTGGGTGATCGAATAGAACCGGGCGCGGCGGTTGTTGTCGGACTTGCCCCACGAGGCGTGGATCCACCCCTGCTGCCGCAGGCGCAGGAGCGCCGGGTAGATGGAGCCCTGGTTCAGCCGCAACAGATGATCGGAGACCTGCTCGATCCGGCGGGCGATGCCGAAGCCGTGCATGGGGCCCATGACGCTGAGCGTCTGCAGCACGAGCAGATCCAGGGTGCCATAGGGAATCTCGGCGGTTGAATCTTTCATGTTGTCTCTCTACAGGGAGTCTACCGCTTCCTCTGTAGCCTGTCAACAGGGCAGATGCAGATAGCCCTTCTCCGCCTGAGGCAAAGGTATGATATGCGTGGGTTGGCGATCCCCGATCCGACCATTCATAAATCAGCGATCGTTGCGGCCCTCCAACGGCCGTCAGATGAACAGGAGGATGTCACCCGGCAGTACCCTCCAGCCGCTGCGCCGGGCTGGCGGGGGTGATATTGGATCTATGATGCGACAAGTCCTTGGTGCCGTCATCGTTCTCTTCCCGCTGTCCGAGATAGTGCTGGCAGTTGTCAAACGCTCGAAGAGCCGGGGGGCCAGGAGCGAGGACCGGGGTTCTATGGCATTGTTCTGGTTCGTCATCTGCCTCGGAGTCGTTCTTGCCATTGTCGCCGTCCGTATCTCGGCCACTCGAATCCCGGCCCCGCGTTCGCTCCTCGAGCCGGCGGCGCTTCTGTTGATTCTCGGCGGACTGGCCTTTCGGTGGACAGCAATCCTCACACTCGGCAGGTTCTTCACTGTCGATGTCGCGATTCACTCGGATCAGCCTGTCGTGGATTCCGGGCTTTATCGTTACATTCGCCACCCGTCCTATACCGGCCTTATGATCGCTTTCCTCGGGCTCGGGGTGTTCTTCGGCAATTGGCTCAGCATCGTCGGCCTGCTTCTGCCCATCACACTCGGAGTGGTCAACCGGGTCGTCAAGGAAGAGAGGACCTTGCTCGATTCCCTCGGCCCCGCCTATGCGTCCTATTGTGCCCGCACGAAGCGGTTCCTCCCCTGGCTCCTCTAGTCCGCGCTCCCAACGTTCCCGTCAGTCCCAGGTGGTCCCATTCCTGCTCCGCACAGCCCCCCTTCCATCGGTCCCCCGGGTCGCCGTCTTCGGCCCCGGGCAGGGGCCGGATTCCGATAGCCCGGGGCCAAGCCGTCCAGGCGCGGCCCCGGGTTCGATCGACCCGAACGACGATCCGCGCCCCGGGCAGGGGCGCGATACAGTGCTGGACGACTCTCACTATCCGGACCCTGCCTCGAACCTGCTGCCTGGCCGTCAGGTCCTGCAGACGCGATTTCACGCCAAGAAGCGCAAGGCTCGCCGAGGCGCCACCCCCAAAGAACCTCTTTGCGTCATGGCGTACTTCGCGGCTTTGCGTGAGATCAACAGCCAGCCCTTTCATTTCCGGCATCGATCCGTCGCCCAGACTGTAATAGGTGCCAGCCACCGTAGCCCTGCGGGTAAACCTAAGACGATGAAAATGCATGCCTGCATTTTCGAGGGAGACTCGACCCAGAATCCTTTATGTGCGGATACTTACAATCGAATTGCGTGCGTGCCACCTATCTCGGATTCGGACTCACTACGTAGTAATCTCACAATGGTCAAGTCTGCAATGTCTGTGCCTTTAGGCGATGATTACAGGAAACTTAACCTTTGACCGACAATTCCGTTGCCATCTAGGTTCACTGACCGCTAGACTGGGGCCGGCTCTCGCGAGCCGGATCTGGGGGAGATGCAGGAGGAGTGACGATGCAGGCCAAACACCCCGGATTCCTCGCCATCTTCCCGATCGCCGTCATCGCGTTGCTTTCCGTTGCCGCACACGCCGCCGTTCCTTCGAGCGAGCGGGAGGCGCTGATCGCTCTTTACGATTCGACGGATGGAGACCACTGGGTCGCCAGCACGAATTGGCGGAAAGAGACGGGCGAATCCAACGACCCTGGGACCGAGTGCACCTGGTTTGGCGTCACCTGTGACGCCGAAGAAACGACGGTTCTGCAGCTCGATCTCGAGCAGAATGGGCTTGTAGGAACATTGCCTCCGGAGCTCGCGAACCTGGTCCATCTCCAGTTTCTGTCCTTCTACACCTTCTCGTTCTCAGGAGTACCGACGCCGCCAGCTCCGAACGACCTGACGGGGCCGATTCCCCCCGAGTGGGGCAACCTTTCCGATCTGCGCGAACTGGATCTCGGCGCGTCGGGATGGGGCGATGGTCTGACCGGCACAATCCCACCTGAGCTGGGAAACTTGACCAAGCTCGAATTTCTTTCCCTTGGAGGCAATCATCTGTCAGGCCCGATCCCTCCGGAGTTGGGGAACTTGGGAAACCTACGAGGCTCAGCCTGAGCATCAACACCCCCACAGGGGGGATTCCCAAAGAGTTGGGCAACCTGACCAACCTGGAGGAGCTTTATCTGATCGCCGGCGGGTCGATTCCGCCCGAGTTGGGCAGGCTCTCAAAACTGACGGTCCTCCATTCTCTCGGATGATCTCCCGGCCTCGCCCATCCCCCCCGAACTCGGCAACTTGGCCAATCTCGGAGCGAACTCCGAGCATCTCGGCTGACCGGTGTGATTCCCAAGGAGTTGGGTAACCTGGCAAACCTGCAGGAATTCCTCCTCAGCCCCGGCTCGTTGACGGGTGCCATTCCGCCTCAACTCGGAAATCTCGTCGAAACTGCAGAAACTTGATCTCAGTGTCAACGCTCTCACCGAACCCATCCCGAAGGAGTTGGGTAACCTGACCTCCCTGGAGGAATTGAATCTGTTCAGCCAACGAGCTGACCGGGATGCTAATTCCGCCTGAACTGGGAAATCTGTCGAGCCTGGAGAAAGCTCGACCTCAGCCGAAACGAACTCACGGGAGACATCCCCAAAGAGCTGGGTGAACCTGGCCAGTCTGGAGGAACTCAACCTCAGCGAAAATCGACCTGGGAGGCTTCCATCCCGCCTGAATTGGGCAGCCTCGCAAACCTGCAGGTCCTTGAGGCTCTACGCAAATGGGCTGACCGGATCGATTCCACCTGAGTTGGGTGATCTTGACGCTCTGCTCAACCTGGATCTACACTGCAACCAGTTGACAGGGAACATTCCGGCGGAGCTGAGTCATCTGAACACTCTGCACCGGCTGGATCTTCACAGCAACCAGTTGACAGGCGAGATTCCTCGGGAGATTGGGAACCTGGCCAACCTGTCCTCACTAAACCTGTCTTGGAACGGACTAACGGGCCCCGTTTCGTCTGAGTTGGGCAATCTGAAGCTCGCCGTTTTGAACCTCGACGGCAACCATCTGACAGGGAACATTCCTCGGGAGTTGGGAAACATCACTCACTTGGCCATATTATTCCTTGCCTCGAACGAACTGGAGGGTCCTGTGCCGTCCGAGTTGGGCACGTTGGCGAATCTCACGAACCTGGACCTCGGCGGCAACCACCTTTACACGGACAGCAATCGTTGCGGGAATTTCTGAACTCCAAACAGCGCACGACTGGGAAGACTCCCAGACCCTGGACCGGTCTTTTGCCCAGTTCGCTCGGGGCGACGGGCTCACCAGCCAGATCGTGCTTTTCAACCTCAACGATGCCGCAGCGGCGCAAGGGCAAATCGACATCCTGGGCGACTCGGGTGGACCGCTCGACGTCAGTCTCGACGGGGAATCCGTCGAGGGGCCGATCGAACTGAGCGTCCCGGCGTCCGGACTCGTGAGTCTGCGGACCGACGGGCTGGGGGGGCGTCCAGACCGGATCGGTCCGCCTCACCACCAACCGGCACGTGGAGGGCGTCGTCATTTTCGGTGGATCGCAGGGACTGGCCGGAGTGGGAGCCGTCGCGGAATCCCTGACCGCCTTCGTGGCTCCCGTGGAGCGATTCGCCAACCTCGGGATCAACACCGGAATCGCCGTCACCGTCCTCGGCGACTCCGATGCGACCCTCGATCTGACGCTGCTCGACTCGACCGGAACCTCCCTGGCCCGGGCGTCCAAGATCCTGGTAGCCAAAGGTCATGCCGCCTTCTTTTTGACCGAGGTGGACTGGGACGCGCCGGTTGATCTCTGGGCGTTCACGGGAACCCTGGTCGTGACCTCGTCGCAGCCCGTGGCGGCAACCGTCCTTCAGACGCGGCCCGGTGAGTTCGCGACACTGCCCGTGGCTCCTCTCGAGGCGCCCTCGGCCTCGCAGCCGGCGGCCGGGTACCGCCTCGACTTCGCCCAGTTTGCCGACGGTGGCGGGGCCGTCTTCAGTCAAATCCTGCTCCTCAACCTGAACGAGGAAGCCCCGGCCACTGCCCAGATCGCGCTCAGAAGCGGCGCGGGTGCTCCGCTGACCGTGGATCTGGGAGGAGAGACAGTGACAGGAGCAACCACCATCGAGATCGGCCCGCGGGCTCTCGCCGTCCTGGCGACGGACGGACTCGGCGAACTCCAGACCGGATCGGTGACGGTGACCTCCGATCAGGCGCTTGCCGGAGCGGTCCTCTTTTCGGGACCGACGGTGGGTGCCGCCGGGGTGGGCAGCAGCGTGGAACTGCCGGAAGGCTTCGTGGCCCCGGTGGAGACTGACTTGGCTGCCGGCATCAATACCGGGGTGGCCGTGATGAGCCTGGAAGACATGGAACAGACGCTCCAGGTGGATCTGCTCGACAGCGCCGGCCAGAAGGTGGCGTCCGCCGAGGTCGCCTTGCCGGCCCGGGGACAGACCGCCCTCATGGTGACCGAGCTTTCGTGGGACGGGCCCGTCGACTTCAGCCACTTCGAAGGGCTGTTGCGGGTGCGAAGTGGAGGGAAGACCGCAGCCACGGTCATCCAGACGCGCCCCGGCCAGTTCGCCACCATGCCGGTCGCACCCAAACCGGCCGACTAATCCGCCGCCTTCGACCCGCGAAACGAGCCCCAGTCGGGGGAGAGCCCGGAGGAGTCCAGAGACTCCTCCAGATCGCCGTCTTGGGCCCCGGGAAGGGGGCCGGATTCCGAGAGCCCGGGGCCAAGCCGTCCCGGCGCGGACCCGGGTGCAGATCCGCCCACGCGAAGAATAGAGCCCCGGACAGGGGCGCGATCCCGTGCTGCGCGACTCTCTCCATCCAGGCCTTGCCTTGAACCTGCTGCCTGACCATGAGGTCCAGCAGACCCGATTTCACGCAAAGAAGCCACAAGGCTCGCCCAGGCGCCGCGCGCCAAGAACCCCTTTGCGGCTTTGCGTACTTGGCGCCTTCGCGTGAGATCGACGGCCAACCCCTTTCGCGCCCGGTATCGATCGATTCCCCCAATCGGTAATAAGTGCCAGACCCGACCTGGAATCCTTTATTCGCAGTTACTTACGATCGAATTGCGTGCGTGTCACCTATTTCAGGGGAGCGATGGCAGGAAAAATCGAGGACTTTCGTAAGGACAACCACCGGCTTCCTGACTAAGGTCTGGTAGCGGAGGTAGGATCCATATGAAAGCAAGAACCATTGTCCTGGCGTTAGTCCTGATGTTGCTGACCCCGGCCTTCGCGGCCGCCCAGGCAGCGACAACCAGCATCACAGGGACCGAACTCTTCGACCCCTTGAACCTTCTCGGAAATGGGAGCGTCGGCACCATCGTGAACCCCGGCCAGGTGACCTGTCCGGGCACACAACCGACTGGCGATCCGACGCAACCGTGTCCGGTGGGCAGTCGTATCCATATCCGAGGCGCCGCACTTACGTCGATAGTGATCGGCGAGGACAACGACCCCTGGCTCACAGGCATGTTGTCCATTACGGGCAACAGCAACCTGGATGCCGACGCCACGGGTCATGCGTGGGGGATGTTCCGGATCGACCTGGATGCCGGCGGCGTCTGGGAAGGTAGCTGGACCGGCAAGAGGAGCCGAGGTGAGAGTCTCGTGTGGACCACTCACATTCGGGGCGTCGGCCGTGGAACCAGTGGGGACGTCCAAGGGAAGCAGTTGGGCTTCGACGAAGTCATTACGAGCCCTGCGCCGGTCTCGGTCGCCTATATTGGGGCCATTGCCGCCGAAGTGCTCTCTCCTCCTTCTTCCGAATAGGCGCTGGCGGGGGCGTACCGCCTTGACGTTCCAGCAAGGAGCTGGGGAGACGCCGACGGAGGGGGCTCACGCCTGAAGGCGGATTCGAGAGCCCGATCAGACATAGCAGGGGAACAGAATCCGGGCTCGCTTGCTATAATCCGACACCATGGGGGCGAGCCCACGACTACCGGTCTCGCGTTTCCAGGTTGCGGGTTGGCTGGTCGACCGAAATGCTTGCTGCCTGATTCGCGGCGGTCAGGAATTCCATCTCCGGCCCCTGCTGGTTGAACTGCTGGTCTTTCTTGCCGAAAGAGCCGGGCAGGTCGTTACGAAGGATGAGATTCTCGATCGCGTCTGGTCGAGCCGCTTTGTCAGCGAATCCGCGCTCACACGCAGCGTGGCGGAACTCCGGCACTATCTCGGCGACAACACCAGCCGTCCGCTTTACATCGAAACGATTCCCAAGCGCGGCTATCGCTTGATCGCTGAGGTAGGCCAGGTACCGAACGTACCGCCGCAGGGGCTGATGGCGGCCGCCAAGCCCATGCTCGCCGTCCTTCCTTTCGAGAACCTGAGCGGCGATCCGGAGCAGGAGTATTTCAGCGACGGCATAACCGAGGAGATCATCACGCAATTGGGCGGTGTGCAGCCGGAAGGGCTCGGCGTCATTGCACGCACCTCCATCATGCGCTACAAGCATTCGACCGAATCCCTGGATGAGATCGCCGCGCAACTGCACGTGGAGTTCCTTCTCGAGGGGAGTGTCCGGCGTGACGGTTCGCGGGTGCGCATCACCGCGCAGCTCATTCAAGCGGCTGACCAGACTCACCTGTGGGCCAACAGCTACGACGAAGAGTTTGAGCAGATTCTCAACATGCAGAGCAGGGTGGCGGAAGCCATCTGCGCGTCCATTCAAATCAAGATCCCCCGCTCTCGGAGACAGTCTCTGGCCCGTTCACGCCCTGTCAACGCCGCCGCCCATGAAGCCTACCTGAAGGGTCTCTATCACTGGAACAAATTCACTCCGGAAGCTGCGGCAATGGGAGTCCAGCATCTTCGGCGGGCCATCACCATAGATCCACGACATGGTCCGGCCCATGCTGCGTTGGCACAGGTCTTCGGCATGATGGGATACTGGGGCCTGGCTCCGCCCGCGCACGTCAATCCCCTGGCTCGTGCCGAGGCCCTGAAGGCCCTGGAAATCGACGACTCTCTGTCAGCGGCTCACGGCGCTCTGGCATGTGTCCTTTGCCTCCATGATTGGGAGTTTCAAGCAGGCGAGAGGGAACTACGGCGTGCCATCGAGCTCAATCCCAGCGAAGCCACGAGTCACTTGTGGTACGCCCTCTATCACACAATCGTGGGGCATCCCGAGGAGGCGATCGCGGAGGCCCTGACCGCCACCCGGCTGGATCCCTGGGCTCCTGTGACCGGCCTCATGGTGAGTTCTGTATATCTGTTCATCGACGATTTCGAGCGCGCACGCGAGCAGGCGCAGGGGATCGTCGAAATGTTTCCCGACTCACATCTTGCCTATCGCATTCTCGGGCTTGCCTACCTGGGCGAGAATCTGTTCGAACATGCTATTGGCGCTCTCGAGAAAGGTGCTGCTTTGACCCGGGACCCGGTATCGGTCGCTCTTCTAGCACAGGCTTACGGGCTGTCGGGGAGGGACGAAAAGGCCCGCACTCTCATCGATGAGTTGCGGGAGAGATGCCGGCAGGAGTATGTTCTGCCGACTGCCATGGCGTGGGCTTTCGCCGGAGTAGGCGACGGAGATGACGCCTTTCAGTGGCTGGAGCAGGCGTTTGAGCAGCACACCAGCACGCTTCTGTGGCTGCGGGCAGGTCCCATGTTCGACCCTCTGCGTGCCGACCCGCGATTCGACGACTTGCTTGTTCGACTGCACCTGCCGAAGTAAGACCGCGACCGGGTATCTCCGGGCCACAGACGACCTTGAAGACGACTCCGACCTCCAGAGCGAAAGCTCGTATTCGGGCGAGATCGCGGGCGGCTTGAGCCTGATTCTCATGTGCCTGGGCAACGAGGGCGCTCTTTCCATACCCGGCGGGCACACAGATGAGAGTCAGGCGTCGATCCGCACCCTGAACCAGTTTTGAGATCAGCCGCGGGCGGACAATCCAGTCCACCTTGTGGACCGAGCGCACCAGAGCGCGCTGCCAGGGACTGCAGACCGAATACATCCAGGATGATACGCGCCATTCCGTCCGGTCGGAGAGCATGTTCACGTCGTTCGGCTACGTTGACGACAAAGCCGAGGATACGACCGTCCTGGAGATCGCTTCTCCTCATACCCGACAGAACGCACGACCTCGCCCAATCAGTCTTTGTCCCGGCGGAGCCCGACGCCGTCCAGGATCACGACTCCCTTCTCGGATCGATCGAAGATCAGCCGCAGAGAGGTCAGGGCCGAGGTGTCGAGTTGGCGATTCACGGCCGCAAAGGCGGCAACCGGGAATTCGAACGTCTGGTACACGACCTCGGAAGACGCGCTCTTCTGCATGAAGGCAGCCTTCAACACTTGTGTCTCGATTTGAGGCTGCAATTTCCCGAAATGGCTGAGCGGCAGCCGGGCGGTGTTTCCGGAACGATCGCCCAGTTCGAGCGTGAAATCGATCGGCTCCTTCTTGCTTGCATCGTCGTTGCCCGACGCCTCGTCGTTGGCCTTCTCGCCGTCTTCTTCCCGGTACGATGAAGGATCGTCCTTGGCGGCGGCCAGGGAAAAGAAGAGGACGCTGTCGGCCGCGAACGGCGATGGTTTCTCGGGCCACTGAAGCAGATAGGAACAACGTCCGGGCGCTTCCTTACGGTTCCAGCCAAGCGTGACGGCCCGCGTGTCCAGGCCTCCCCACTTCAGGTCGATGGCCTTCTCCTTCCAGTCCGACAGGTTTTCGGCTGTGATCCGGCCGCCCTCTGCCGTCGTGGTGGTGACGTCGATGTCTTCCTCGAAAGTCGCCAGCATCTCGGATCGGGACGCCTCGTATTTCTGCAGATAGACTGTCTTCGGCAACCAGGCCTCGCCCAGGCGCCAGTCGCGCAACAGGCTCCGGTATTCTCGCCGATCGTGAAGAGTCGCTTCCAGATAAGCGGAGATGAACGCCCGAGCGATCTGCTGCTGATCTGCGGTCGATATCATGGGCCGGGTGTTGAGCAGCGCTCCGAAGGGCTGGCCCATGTCGCTCCGGCCCCAAACTGAGTTGAACTGCCCGTGGTTCGCCCTGTGGACGTACAGGAAAGCCTTGAACCAGTCGCCGTCGCCCGTGAAGCGCGCCCGCTCCAGCACACGGGCGCCGTGGAAGGACTCCATGTCCGAGTCCCACGAACCGTGCAGGACGAAGTAATTCACGTTCTCCAGCCGAGTCGGTTCGCCCGCCGGTTTGGACTGCCCGTCGACGGGGGCGATGGCGAAGATGGAGCGAATGTTGAAGCCGAAGTCAAAGGCGACACGCGCGTCGTTCGGGTAGTAAGGGAGCCGGTTGAAGACGCGGGCGACGGCGGCCGCTTCGCCCCCGCGGGAATGCCCTGCGACGGCGATCCGGTCCATGTCGACGCGGCCGTGGAACACGTTCCCCGGCGTCTCGTTCCACTTGCGCCAGAGGCGTAGGTGCTCGAGCAGCAGCCAGCCGCGGGCATCGTTCTCCTCTTCCAGGCCCACCTCGGGGATCCCGACGAGATCCGCCGGCGAACTGTTGAGGAAATTCTCGTCCACCGAGGCGAAGATGAAACCGCGGCTGGCCATCAGTTCTCCGAGATAACCGTATCCGGGGTCGGAGTACTGTTCCATCAGATGATTGCCGTGGACGATCAAAACGAGCGGAAAGGGGCCGTCTCCTTCCGGGTACCAGACACGCGCCTGCAGCGGGAGTTCCTTCGCATCGAGAGAGACCCGCAGGGGAATTCTTTGTTCACAGTAACTTACGATCGAATTAGGTGCGTGTCACCTATTTCCACGCCTTCACTCATCCCCTGCGCTCGGATACACTCTCTGCCGAGCTTCAACAACCCCGTGTGCAGGATGTACCGCGGGCAGGCGCTGGTCATTCTCAGGCCGTTGAAGGACAAACAGATGGGGACGATGACGCTTCGGGCGGAGGCCGAAGGATGGACTGCGGCGGGAGTCGAGATCACGGTCCGATAGAGCGCGACCGAGGCTCCTGTACGACGTAGAAGCCAAGCGAGACGGATTCTCGACGGTCCCCACGGAGACAGAAGATGCTCTGATTTGGACCGGTGACAAGTCAGACGGAAGGGCGGGTATCGACATGAGACGAATGATTCCGACGATCCTATTCCTGGCGCTGGGAGCGGCCGGGTGTGCTGGAACCGGCAATGGTGGCAATTCCGTCGCGACCGAAGAGGCAGGCTCGTATCAGGACGTGAATTCGCCCGGAGGGGCCGTTCGGCTTTTCCCTTTGAAGGACGTCCGATTGCTCGAGAGTCCCTTCTCCAACGCGGTCACCATCAATCGCCGCTATCTCCTGGCTCACGATCCGGACCGATTGCTCGCGCCCTACCGTCGGGAAGCCGGACTGGAGCCCAAGGCACCGCCTTACGGCAATTGGGAGAGCAGCGGACTCGACGGGCATACCGCCGGACACTACCTCTCGGCCATGTCGCTGATGATCGAATCGGGTGACGACCCGGACGGGGAGTTTCGTCGCCGCGTCGACTACATGATCGATGAGCTGGCGCAGGTCCAGGAAGCCAACGGCAACGGCTACCTCGGAGGCATCCCAGGCAGCAGAGAGTATTGGAAGGGGGTCTCGGAGGGCCATGTCGAACTCATGCGACGCAAGTGGGCCCCCTGGTACAACCTCCACAAGATGTTTGCCGGCCTCCGGGATGCCTACATCCACGGCGCCAACCCGAAGGCTCGCGATCTGCTCGTTCGCTACGGAGACTGGTGTCAATCGGTCACGTCGGGCCTTTCCGACGAACAGATGCAGCAGATGCTCGATACGGAATACGGCGGCATGAACGAGGTGCTGGCCGATATCTACGCGATCACGGGTGAGAAGAAGTACATCGATCTGGCCGAGCGCTTCAACCATCAGGCCATTTTCGAGCCTCTCGAGCATCACGAGGACCGGTTGACCGGACTGCATGCCAACACCCAGATTCCCAAGATCGTCGGCATGGAGCGGATTGCGGCTCTGGTGCACGATCCGGCGCTGCATACCGGTGCCGCCTTCTTCTGGGAGACGGTGACCGAACATCGCAGCCTGGCCTTCGGCGGGAACAGCGTCAGCGAGCACTTCAACCCGCCCGACGACTACAGTCGCGTCATCCGGCACCGGGAGGGACCGGAGACCTGTAATACCTACAACATGCTCCGGTTGACGGAGCAGCTGTTCAAGGCTGAACCCCGGGCGGCCTACGCGGACTTCTACGAACGCGCTCTCTACAATCACATCCTGGCCTCCATCCATCCGGAAAAGCCCGGATATGTCTATTTCACCTCCATCCGACCGGACCATTACCGGGTCTATTCCCAGCCGGAACACGCGTTCTGGTGTTGCGTCGGGACGGGCATGGAGAACCCCGGCCGATACGGCGAGTTCATCTACGCCCGGGATGAGGACGGATTGTTCGTGAACCTCTTCATCCCTTCGGAGCTGTCCGTGCCCGAGCGGGGCCTGGTTCTGAGACAGGAAACGAAGTTCCCGGATGACCCGGCTACACACCTCACGCTTCGACTCGAAGAGCCGGCCACCTTCACGCTGAACATCCGCCATCCCGCCTGGGTCGGCGCAGGCGAGTTCGCCGTCCAGGTGAACGGGCAATCCGTTGATCGTCGAATCGACTCCGTCCTCCTTTGCCGCCCTTCGACGGGAATGGAAGAACGGCGACACGGTGGACGTGGCGCTTCCCATGCACACGCACCTGGAGCGCCTGCCCGACGGTTCCGACTGGGTGGCCATTCTGTACGGCCCGATCGTGCTGGCCAACCCCGCGGGCACCGACCATCTGGACGGTCTGTTCGCCGACGAGGGCCGCATGTCGCACGTGGCTGAGGGACCGATGATTCCGCTCGCCAACGTCCCGGCCCTGCTCACGACCGAGAACGAACTGCTGGGCCACGTCGTGGCCGATCCTTCGACCGGGCCCCTGCACTTTCGCATCCGGGACGTGATTTCGCCGGCCGCCCCTGAGGGCCTGCCTCTGGTGCCGTTTTTCCGACTGCACGAGCAGCGCTATCAGATGTACTGGGAACTCACCGATGCCGAGGCGATCGCGGCAAGAAAGGAAGCACTCGCCGCCGCGGGGCGTGCCCGCGAGGCCTTCGAGGCCGCAACCATCGACTGGGTTGCCGTCGGCGAGCAGCAGCCCGAGGTCGAGCACGATCTCACGGGTGAGGAGATGGAGTCGGGCATGCTCAACGGTCGGCGCTGGCGCCACGGCGCCCTGATCCAATACACCCTCGACCCGAAAGGCGCCCCGGAAGCGCTGCTCTCGGTCACCTATTCCGGCAACGATCGCGGGCGGGAATTCGACATCTCGGTGAACGAAACGGTGATTGCGACCCAGGAACTGACCGGCGAACAGCCGGGCGGTTTCATCGAGAAACGCTATCCCATTCCCTCCGAGATCCTCGAAGCCGCCGGCAACGGTCGACTCACCGTCCGGTTCACGGCGAAACGGCGGCTTGCCGGAGGGCTCTTCGACGTGCGCCTGCTCCAGCCCGGCGCCCCGGAGATTCCTCCTCTCGAATAGGGCGCAGATGGGGGACATGCGTGCAGGTTGCCGTCATGGGACCTCCTGGGACTGAGGGGAAAGATGGAACCTATGGGACACCCAGGGATCGACAGCCGGCTTTCTGCATCACCATCCACGCCCTCCCAGCCGGCCCCGGCTCACACCCTGCACCTCCGTGCCATCCCTGCCATCCGTCCCGTCAGTCCCATCGGTCCCGGACTGTCCCATCCCAACACCTCGCAGCCCCACTGACCCCGGTCCCAACGGTCCCATCGGTCCCGGGCTGTCCCATCCCTGGTCGGCACACCCCCCTTCCCCCGGGTCTGTCCCATCGGTCCCACAGATCGCCGTCTTCGGCCCCGGGCAAGGGGCCGGATTCCGATAGCCCGGGGCCAAGCCGCCCAGGCGCGGCCCCGGGTTCGATCGACCCGAACGACGATCCGCGCCCCGGGCAGGGGCGCGATACAGTGCGGCACGACTCTCACCATCCGGACCCTGCCTCGAACCTGCTGCCTGGCCGTCAGGTCCTGCGGACGCGATTTCACGCCAAGAAGCGCAACTCTCGCCGAGGCGCCACCCCCAAAGAACCTCTTTGCGTCGTTGCGTACCTCGTGGCTTCGCGTGAGATCGACGGCCAACCCCTTCGCGCCCGGCGTCAGCCTGTTCTCCAAATCGCTAATAGGTACCAGACCTGACCAGGAATCCTTTATTCGCGGGTACTTACGATAGAATTGCGTGCGTGTCACCTATTTGCGCCCTCCCAGCTGGTCTTCCTTCCCGGTTGGGATGAATGACAACAGACGGCACTGCGCAGAATCGGCCAGCAATCGTCTTAGCTTGACAGTCATGATAAACATCCCTACCGGGGGCGCAGCTGACAGTTCAATCTCGCCCTCCACAGGAGGGGGTCATCATGGATCTTGCTCTTCGAGTCTCAGGACGCACCTTTGTCGCCGTTCTCTCGTTGTTCATGATGGCGTCCGCCAGCTTGCTCTACGCCGAACTTCGGCCGGTCGATCTCAGCACTTTCGATGACGCGGCGGTGGCACTCGGCTTTTCACAGTACGCCATGCTGGAGTTCGTCCAACAGGGCGAGGGCCCCGATGCGACCGACGTCCTTGGCGACTGGGGCATCCGTTTGAGCGACCCGCAGGGACTCCATCCGGAGATCACCTGGTGGACGACGAATCCTCCGCTCAACGTATTGCCCCGCTGGGAGTTCGTCGTGAAAACAGGGACAGACGAGTCAGTTGCGGACTCGACCCTCGTCGTCGATTCCGTCTACCCGATTCAACGAATCGGGATGAACTTGGTGAACGACTCGAGAATTGGATCGGGCGAAATGCTCCCGGTGACCTTGACGGCCCAAGACGCCGAGGGCAGCATCCTTGGAACCTATGAGCTGCAGATGCAGCCCGGATCCGCCATCGTCGCATTAGAAGAGGACCAGGGCGCTCCGATCTCCAGGGTCGTCATCGATTACGCGGACGGGAATCCCGAAATGCTCCTCGGACTCTGGCTGCAGTATGTCGAGCGGCCCGTATTCACCAGCTACTTTGCGCACCTGGCGGACGGGCGGCTTCCCGATGGAGAGAACATCACCAGCTCGATCGTCGTCACCAATCTGAGTAACTCCACCGCCACCGGAGAGATCCGATTCTTCGACGACCTGGGGGATCCGCTTGCCCTGGAAGTCGGTCCCGGCGACGACAGGGATCACGTGGGGGTGTCGATCCCCGGCAGAGAATCGATGAGCTGGACCACGGCGGGAATCACGCCCGGTCTGCGATCCGGCTCGGCTCGCGTCACGACGAATGTACCGGTTTCGGCCACCATTCGCTTCACCAGCAAGGACACTTCGGGCGTCGCGCTGGCCGAGGCAGGAATCGCCTCCAGTCGGCCCGAAGCATACGTGATCGCACCGGCGACGCAACAGGTGACCCAGGGCGTCGTCGGAGGGACAAGTTCGCCCGCGGATGAATTCTCCACCGCCGTCGCAGTGGCCAATACCTCCGAGGAGCCGGTACGGATTCGGCTCGTCTGCAGTACGACCAGCCGCGAGGTCTTTCGTGACCTGCCTGCGCGAGGCCATCTTGCGGAATTCCTCGCGGAACTCTTCCCAGAGAAGGAAGACACCGACTTCAACGAAGCCCTTCAGATCTGGGCGTCCCAGCCCATCGCGGTCACTGTCCTGCATACGAGGAATGGACGAGCCTACGCAAGTCTCCCTGCCGTCGGCCGGCAGCGCTGATTCAGAATCAAACCAGATGAAGGGAACGAGACTCGAGCTATCCCTGGCAGCCTGTGCAGCGATCCGGGCTTCCAGCATGGTGTGTCGTCCAGCGGCCCTCGAGCCTCCCGACAGGCGCCGCGGCTACCGGTCAGGCCGGTACCGCTCGAGGATCTTCCTCACTTCGTCGATGGGCAGGGCCTCCACCGTTCCGTGGTGGCCGGTGACCGTGGTGGCCCGCAGCAGCGAATTGTAGATCGCTTCCTCCGTGGCCTCGGCGACCGCCTGAAACAGCGGCGACATTTCGTCGTTCGACACTTCCTCCACGGCCCGCGGCGACTGGCCCGGCGACCGGCGGGCCGACGCCGCCGTGGAGAACGCGATGACGTAGTCGCCGGAACCGTTGCTCATGCTCGAACCCGTGCGGGCGAGCCCGGTCAGCGCCCTCCGTCCCAGGCGCTCCAGCAGCCGGCTCGACAGGGGTGCATCCGTTGCCACCACGATCATGATGCTGCCATCGCCCGCCGCCGTCGCCGGCTCTTCCGGCGCCACCGCATCGCGGAATGCGTACCGGCCCAGTTCCCGCCCCACGGGTGCGCCGTCGATGGTGAGGATGCCGCCGAAATTCGTCTGGACCAGCACGCCCACCGCCCAGCCGCCCAGCGATGCCGGCAAGACCCGCGACGAGGTCCCGATCCCGCCTTTCCACCCGAAAGCCCGGGTCCCGGTGCCCGCCCCCACGCTGCCTTCCTCGACCGGCCCGCCGGCCGCCGACTCCAGCGCGGCCACGACATGATCCGCCCGAATCGGGCGCGCCCGGATGTCGTTGAGGTATCCGTCATTGGTCTCGCCGACCACGGGGTTGATCGACCGGACCGCTTCCATCCCCGGCCGTTTCAACAGCCACGAGACCATGGCGTCCGCCGCCTGCCAGACGCAGAGCGTGCAGGTCAGCAGAATAGGCGTCTCCAGCTCACCGAGCTCGCGGACCTGGGTCACGCCAAGGAGCTTGCCGAAGCCGTTGCCCACCACGATCGCCGCCGGCACTCGATCGTGGAACACATCCCCGGGGTGAGGCAGGATCGCCGTCACACCCGTCCGGATGTGGTCACCCTCGATCACCGTGGTTTGGCCCACCGACACACCGGAAACATCCGTGATGGCGTTCAGCGCCCCCGGCTTGAAGACCCCTACCTTCACCCCCAGGTCGCGCGCCCGGGGCCGCTCCGCCTGCTGAGCGTTTGCTGTCGGCATCGCCAGCGTCAATCCCACAAGGGCCATTCCCCGACGAAGGCGATCGAAACGACCTCGGATAGTCCTCTCTCGTGCACCTCCATGGCGGCTCGTTCCACTCATAGACTTCGATGCTATGCTCTGCAAACAGGAGAGACAATCTCTAGGTTTCCCGATGGCAGCGTACCGGACAACGTCCGTGCCATAACAGAAAGACTCTGTGACCTTTTCAATGGCCGAGTCATCTGCCATTTCAGTCCCCGGGATTGAAGGGACCGATGGGATCCGTCCAGGGATCGACAGTCGGCGTTCTGCACCGCCATCCACGCCCTCCCAGCCCCCCCAGGCTCCCTTCGACACCTCCCGGCCGATTCGCCCTATCCGTCCCAACGGTCCTATCCGTCCCAGGCTGTCCCCTTCCTGCTCCGCACAGCCCCCTTCCCCTGATCTGTCCCATCGGGGTCCCACAGACCACCGTCTTCGGCCCCGGGAAGGGGCCGGATTCCTGATAGCCCGGGGCCAAGCCGTCCAGGTGCGGCCCCCGGGTTCGATCGACCCGAAGGACGATCCGCGCCCCGGGCAGGGGCGCGATACAGTGCGGCACGACTCTCACCATCCGGACCCTGCCTCGAACCTGCTGCCTGGCCGTCAGGTCCTGCAGATGCGATTTCGCGCCAAGAGCCGCAAGGCTCGCCGAGGCGCCACCCCCAAAGAAACCCGTTGCGTCATGGCGTACTTCGCGGCTTTGCGTGAGATCAACAGCCAGCCCTTTCATTTCGGGCATCGATCCGTTCGCCCCAGACTGTAATAGGTACCAGACTTGACCCGGAATCCTTTATTCGCAGGTAGTTACACTCGAATTGCGTGCGTGTCACCTATTTGTCGGGAGCGACCCGAACCACAATCCTTTATTCACAGTGATTTAAGATCGAATTGCGGGCGTGTCACAGGTTTCGGAATTCGGAGTGCGGTACAGCAGCGCTGTGATACCATCCTGGAAAGTCATGGCTTGCACGGGGACCAAGACGGATCGTCAGCGTGAGGCTTGCACCCATCCGTTAGGCCCTGAGCTGACGGTCTCCGAAAGAGGTGTCGACCTCACCCTGGTTCGCTGGATGTGCTCTTTGAATCCCACCGAGCGGCTCCGCGCTACTCAGAGCGCCGCAGACTCTCTCATGAGGCTTCGCTGTGGTCGATCGGACGCCTGATTTTGAATGGTTGCTCCGGATCCTGGTAGAACACCGGGTGGAGTTCATTGTCGTCGGTGGGGTCTCGGCCGTGCTTCCAGGGAGCGCCGATCATGACGCTGGACCTGGACATCGTGCACCGGAGAAGCTAGGAGAACATCGAGAATCTCATGCGCGCTCTGGAGGATCTCGAGGCTGAGTACCGCGGTCTAGAATCGCGGCGGATCGCCCCGGACCGATCACACCTCCGCTCGAGCGGCCATCAACTGCTCATGAGCAGACATGCGGTCCTCTCGATGTTTTGGGTGCGATCGGAGTCGGGACGATCCTACGAAGACCTCCTGCCGCTGTGCCGCGACCTGACAGTTGGGGATTTGACGTTTCGTGGTCCTCTCCCTCGAAGCGCTCATTCAGATCAAGGAAGAGATCGGCCATTCGAAAGATCGCGCGGTGCTGGAGATATTGCGGGAGAGCCTTCGAGAATGAGCCAAAGGAGAGGACTGAAGAACTGGCGGGCGATCGGCGTTCAGGCCTGCAAGGACTGCCCAGGCGCCGCCCGCAAAGAAGACCCTTTGCGTCGTTGCGTACTTGGCGATATCGCGGCTTTGCGTGAGATCAACAGCCAGCCCTTTCATTTCGGGCATCGATCCTTCGCCCCAGACTGTAATAGGTGCCAGACTCGACCCGGAATCCTTTATTCGCAGGTACTTACAATCGAATTACGTGCGTGTCACCTATTTGGCGTGTCATCGGGTCGCGGAAAACTCGATAATCAGAGCTTCGGCACACGGGTGATCGGAGAGGTAGGCGATGGCTCTTCATTTCTGCGGATACTTGCCCAAGAGGTTGACGCCTCGGCCTGCCGATTACGATCTTCCCGGAGTCGACGAAATCGCGTCGGTGAGCAACTGCATCGCCAGGACCCCCGAAATCCGGGTCTGGCTGCTCAACGGGGTGGGTTTCCTGAACGACGTGGGCACGGCGGACCGTCTCATCCCTGAGGACCAACGCTCGGAGTTCGCGGTCTACGGGTACTCGCTGCAGGACGAATGCTTCAAGAACGGCGTCGGCGAGCCGTGGGATGTGCCGCGGCTGGAGTGTGCAGCTCCGGGGGACGATTTCGAGCTGCTGGGATTCGATGCCGTCAGCCGATCCACGTCGACCTTTTTCGAGTGCAGCCCACTGTCGTGCAACGGCGCCGCGAAGACCATTCGCGTGAACTCCTGGTGCCTGTTGGACTCTCTCGAAGAGGCGATCGTTGCGGCGAGGACCTTCTCATCGGGAAACTGGGAGCCCGGACCTTATCACGTCGTCGAAGTCCAACGTCGAAAACGCCGAACGCGCTGTTGAGGAAACGCATGCATCCCACGACCATTGGTGGAGAAGATCGTGGAGAACGTTAGGAACGTCTTAAGAGAACGCTCGATACTGGCCTACTTTCTCTTGACGTTCTTCATCTCATGGGGCGGCATCATCGTCCTGGGCGCTCCTCATGGGATGCCCACCACTCAAGAACAATTCCAGAAACTGTGGCCTGTCGTCTTCCTGCCCTATTTGCTGGGCCCGATCCTCTCCGGTCTCATTTTGACCGGCATCGTCGATGGCAGGGCCGGCTGGCGTCATCTGTTTTCCCGCCTGCTGAGGTGGCGGGTGAATGTTCGGTGGTACGCCATTGCGCTCCTGACGGCTCCGGTCCTTACGGTCGTGATCCTTTCAGTTCTCTCCCTGACCTCCCCGGTTTATCGGCCCGCCATCTTCACCGCGGTTGACAAGTTTGGTCTTCTACTGTTGGGAGTCGCGGTGGGATTCTTCGGCGGCGGGTTGATGGAGGAGCCGGGCTGGACGGGATTCGCGGTCCCCAGGTTGAGGCGACGATTCGATGGACTCTCCACCGGCCTGATCGTGGGCTTTGCGTGGGGAGTGTGGCACTTTCTCCCCACTTATTGGGGTAGCGGGGATTCCTCCGGGGCCCTTTCCCTGTCCCTCCTCTTGCCTCCGTGTTTCTTCTACCTGGCGGTCCTGCCGGCCTACAGAGTATTGATGGTCTGGGTTCACGACCGTACGGAGAGTCTGCTGCTGGCGGTTTTGATGCACTCGAGTCTGACGGCGAGCACGCTCTTCGTTCTTGCTCCGTCGGCCCAGGGAGTATGGCTCTTTCTCTATTACCTGATCCTGGCCGCCGTGCTTTGGGGCGTTGTTGTGACAGTCCAAGTGACCGACCGCCGGCAGCCCCAGACGGATCAACTCAGCCGGACTGGCCGGGCTTCCGGCATAATCAGTAGTCAGACGGGTGGCGGGCGCCTTCGATCAGGAAGGAAATGACGCATGCAGATCCACTATCTCGAAATCGTGACGAACGAAGTCGATGCGGTGTGTGCCGCGTACGCCGCGGCGCACGGCGTGCGGTTCGGCGAACCGGACGCCGGCCTCGGCAATGCGCGGACGGCTCCGTTACTGGGAGGCGGGCTGGTAGGCGTTCGGGCGCCCATGCACGAGACCGAGGAGCCCGTCGTGCGGCCCTACTGGCTGGTGGACGACATCGAAGCGGCCGTCGCCGCGGCGGTGGAGGCCGGAGCCGAGATGGCCCACCCGCCCCTGGAGATCCCCGGCCACGGCACCTTTGCCATCTACATCCAGGGCGGCATCCACCACGGCCTCTGGCAGCTGTAGCTCTGCTGCCCATGAGAGCGAGACAACTGCCCTTCCTCTTCGTCCTGCTCTGGATCTGCCCGACCTATGCTCGGGACATATCGGTCGGGTTCATCGCCGGACTCCCCGTCACCAACCTGCTCGAGGCTCGGGAGGGAACGGTGTCCAAGACCGGCCGCTACACTTTCGGGCCGGACCTTCGAATCGGACTGCTCCACGACTTTGCAGTCGATATCAATCTGCTCTACAAGACGGCGGAATTCGGCTTTCAGTCGGACCCGGCCCGTGCAGCCATCCGGCGTCTCGAGTTCCCGGTCCAGCTGAGGTACCGGTTCCCGGCCGAGGGCTGCGGCCCTGGATCCAGGTCGGAATGTCCTTCAACCGTGTCGTCAGCGTCGACCGGCAGTGGCGAGTGTGGTCAGCCGGGCTCGGACGAACGGTTCTATTGCCTCTCCGGTGTGCCTGCGATCGAAATGCGCCACCGGAGTACTCATGGGCCGGTCCTTGGGGCCGGCGTCGAATTCCGGAAAGATCGACTGCAGCTCGATACTGAAATCCGCCTGACCCGGTGGGTGGATCGCAATTTCGGAACCCGTGAATCTCCCCTTCAGTCCAACCTCACACAGATCGAAGTCCTGGTGGCGGTACGCTTCTGATCACCAAGCCGCGTCGGAATTCGTTCATCGATCGCGCCCCTCGCCGGGGCTTTCTTTCGCGCCTCGCCGGCGCCAACCCGGGGTCGCGCTGTCGCTTGACCCCGGGCCACCAGAATTAAGCCCCTACCGGGGCTCCCATCCTCCCGCTCTCAGGTTCTCCCGTCCTCCCATCCTCCCATCCTCCCATCCTCCCATGCCGCGCTGAGCGTCGCTCTCAGATTTGGTAGAATCAAGCCGTGCCAATTGTCTCTGATTACGGAGCGTTGGCGTCAAGACGACCCGCCTGACGGCGCGACCAGGAGGTTTCCATGAGCCCAAAGAAGGGCGAGAGCACCAGCAGCAAGACATCCGCGGGATTCTCCGACGAGGAACGAGCCGCCATGAAGGAGCGGGCGCAGGAACTGAAGGCGGAAGCGCGCCGCGGCAAGGGCGGGAGCAAGGCGGATGGGGAGGCCGATGTGCTCGCGAAGATCGCCGAGATGCCGGAGGCGGATCGCGCCATGGCCGAGCGGATCCACGCCCTCATCAAGGCCGCCGCGCCGGAACTTTCGCCGAGGACCTGGTATGGAATGCCCGCCTACTCCAGGGACGACAAGGTCGTGTGCTTCTTTCAAAGCGCCCACAAGTTCAAAGCGAGATACGCGACCTTCGGCTTCAGCGACAAGGCCAACCTCGACGAAGGCTCCCTTTGGCCAACCGCTTTCGCGCTGAAAGAGCTGACCCCGGCCGTCGAGGCGCAGATCACCGCCCTCGTGAGAAAGGCCGTGAGCTGATCGATCTGATCTTCTCCGCCGGACCACAGTGCCCCGGTTTCATGCGAAGACGCCAGGGGTTTCTTCTTACTTTGGAGCCCCTTGGCGGGCCTTGCGACCTTTGCGTGGGATCGGTTCAGCGCGACTGATCGTGTCCGCCAGAACTCGGTGGTACGGGTTTCACGCAAAGCGCCGAAGTACGCAACGACGCAAAGGACCTCTTCCGGGCGGCGGCTTGGCGTGCCTCGTGGCCTGGCGTGCAATCGGTTCTATACGACCCGCCGAGCCGCACCCGTTTCCGGATCCCGCCGTCTTGGGGTATTCTCTTGGTTTCAACTCTTGAGGAGGATCGCATGTCACGGAATCTCCCGTCTGTCTTTCGGCGTTACGCCTGGTCCCTTTGTCTTCTCTTGGGAGTCCTCGTGCTCCCGGCCCGGGCTCAATCGGCCCCGGCCGATGCACCCTACCTGGACCCCAAGCTTCCGGTCGATGAGCGTGTGAACGACCTGGTCTCGCGCATGACACTCGACGAGAAGGTCTCGCAGATGCGGGATCATGCGGCGGCGATCCCTCGGCTGGGCGTCCCCAAGTACGAATGGTGGAACGAGGGACTGCACGGCGTGGCCTTCGCCGGCTACGCCACGAATTTTCCCCAGGTGATCGGCATGGCCGCGACCTGGGACACGGACCTCGTGCACCGCATGGCGGAGGTCATCTCGACCGAGGCGCGCGCCAAGTACAACGAGGCCATGCGCAAAGGCCAGCGCGAGATGTTCTTCGGCCTCACGTTCTGGGCGCCCAACGTGAATATCTTTCGCGACCCGCGCTGGGGACGCGGCCAGGAAACCTACGGCGAGGATCCGTTCCTGACGGGGCGGATGGCGGTGGCCTTCGTGAGCGGAATGCAGGGTACCGACCCGCACTACTTCCGTGTCGTCTCGACGCCGAAACACTTCGCGGTGCATAGCGGCCCGGAGCCGCTGCGTCACAGCTTCAATGTCGACGTCTCGCCGCACGACCTCGAAGACACCTATCTGCCCGCCTTCCGCGATGCCGTGACCGAGGCGCACGCACAATCGGTCATGTGCGCCTACAATGCCGTCGACGGTTACCCGGCCTGTGCCAGCACCGAACTGCTCCAGGATCACCTGCGTGACGCCTGGAACTTCGACGGCTACGTCGTCTCGGATTGCGCCGCCGTCGCCGACATCGCGACGGGACACAAATTCGCCCCCGACTTCGCTCACGCCTCGGCCGACGCCGTCAAGGCCGGCACCGACGTCGAGTGCGGCTACGGCCAGGGCGTGGCCTTCGTGGATCTCGGCGACGCGGTCCGGCAGAACCTGATCAGCGAGGCCGCCATCGACACGGCGGTCAAGCGGCTCTTTCGGGCCCGTTTCCGCCTGGGCATGTTCGATCCGCCCGACTCGTTTGCCTACGGCCGACTCCCGATGACGGTCGTCAACTCTCCTGAACACCGCGAGCTGTCGCTTCAGGCGGCCCGGGAAGCGATCGTGCTGCTCAAGAACGAAGCCGACTTCCTGCCGCTCGGCTCCGACATCAAGAACATCGCCGTCGTGGGCCCGACGGCCGAACTGGTTCAGGCGCTTCAGGGCAACTACAACGGCCCGCCGCCGAACCCGGTCTTTCCCCTCGCCGGCATCGAGAAGAGATTCGGTCCGCAGGCCAAGGTCGTCTATGCACAGGGCTCGACGCTGGTCGAAGGCTTCGGGGTCCCGATCTCGCGGAACGCCTTGCACACGAAGGACGGCAAGGCAGGTCTGACCGGCGAGTACTTCGACAATGTCAACCTGAGCGGAAAGCCGGTGCTGACGCGCGTCGACCGTACCGTCAATTTCAACTGGGACAAGGTCGTCCCGGTGCCGGGCCTCCAGCGCGACAACTTCTCGGTGCGCTGGACCGGAACGCTCACGCCCCCCGCTCCCGGCGAATACAAGCTCGGCGGACGGGTCAATTACTGCTATGCCTGCGACAGCCATGAGGGCCTGCGGCTGTTCGTAGACGGGAAGCTGCTCGTCGAGAGCGGCCAGGACCGCAATGCCGAGGCAGCGATCCGTTTCGAAGATACGAAGCCGCACGAGATTCGCCTGGAGTACCTCCACTACACCAGCACGGCCGGCGTCGACCTCACCTGGCAACCGCCTGCCGCCGTCCTGAGGGCCGAGGCGGTTGCGGCCGCCAAGGAGTCCGACGTCGTCGTCGCCTTCGTCGGCCTGTCGCCCCAGCTCGAGGGCGAGGAAATGCCGGTCGAGCTGAAGGGCTTCGAGGGCGGCGATCGAACCGATATCCGCCTTCCCGGGATTCAGCGTGATCTGCTGGAAGCGCTCGACCAGACGGGCAAGCCCCTGGTCGTCGTCATGACGAGCGGCAGCGCCCTGGCGGTCCCGGACGTGCAGCGGTACGCCAAGGCCGTCCTCCACGCCTGGTATCCCGGAGAAGAAGGGGGCACGGCCATCGCCGAGACCCTCGCCGGCGACAACAATCCCGCCGGCCGGTTGCCGCTCACCTTCTACGAGTCGCTGGATCAGCTGCCGCCCTTCGTGGACTACTCGATGGCCAACCGAACCTATCGCTACTTCCAGGGCAAGCCGCTGTACGGCTTCGGCTACGGTCTGAGCTACTCGAAATTCGAGTACAGCAATCTGAAGCTCCCGAGCGCATCGGTTCGGGCCGGTACCCCAGTGACGGTCGAGGTCGACGTCAAGAACCTCAGCCGGCGCGCCGGGGACGAAGTCGTCGAGCTGTACCTCACGCAGCCGAAATCAGCGCTCACGCCGCTTCGTACTCTGGGCGGCTTCAAACGGGTGCGGATCGAGCCCGGCCAGACCGTTCATGTCGCGCTCGAGCTGACGCCGCGCACCCTGGGCCAGGTCAACGACAAGGGCGAGCGCGTCATCGAGCCGGGAACCTACACGGTCGCCGTGGGCGGGACGCAGCCGGGCGAGACGCCGGGAGGCGTGACGGGAACTTTCACCCTCACGGGATCGGCGACGCTGCCCCGCTGAGGTCGGAACCGTTCATTCGGCACTGGAAGCAGGGCGTGACACCTGTGAATCGGCGGCAACTCAATGAACCGGGTTACGGCCCTCAGGGACCCTGAGGGCCGTGGGCCTGGATCTCCTTTGTTGGAGACCGATCGAAGGAGGGCTCCACATGCGCAATTCGATTCTCGTTCCCATCTTAGCGCTCATCAGTTGTGCGGCCGTCGCTCAGACGCCCGCCGAAGATCCCATCCTGTCCGGATTTCCCAGCTCTCACCATTGGCGGAACGATCCCGTCAGCTGGGGAGTGAAGGACGGGGTCCTGACGATCCAGGCGGGGGAGAAGACCGACTGGTACATTGCACCGCACAACGGTGAGCAGGTTGCGACGTCGCCACTGTTGCTGTTCCCGGCCCCGAAGGAATTCTGGTTCAGCGCCAAGGTCACCCTGGATTTCAAGTCGCAGTACGATGCCGGCGCGCTCGTCGTCTATGCCGACGAAGAACACTGGGTCAAGTTCGCATTCGAGAGCCCGAACGGAAAGACCGGCGGGATTGTCTCGGTGGTCACCCGCGGGATCTCCGACGACAATACCGGTGCATCCATAAAGGGCAATTCGGTCTACCTCGAAGTCTCCAAGACGGGGCAGGCCATGTTCTTGTTCTACTCAACCGATGGGAAGAGCTGGAATGTCACGCGCGCCTTCCGCCTCGGGCAGGAGCAGTCGCTGCAATTCGGTTTCTCGGCCCAGTCGCCAAGGGGCAAGGGGGCGTCTGTGACCTTCTCGGACATCCGCTACCAGCCCAAAGCCCTGAACCCCTGGAGTGCCGAGTGAGCGAGTTGACACTGGAATCCAGCGGAAGAAGGTCCCAGAACTGCAAGACGAAAAGGAGAACCAAGTTGGTGAGCCGAGTGATACGTATGACACTGTTTTGCGCGGGATTGGCGCTGGCCGGCCCGGCCTGCGGCGGAGACACCGCAGCCACGGCCCTTCTGCCGTCGGACTCCGTGTCCACATTCAAACTGAGCGCCAGTGCGGACCCGTACGCAACCCTGTCCACCGCGACCGTGACAGGCCAGCCGTTCTCGAAGGCGCTTCGCATCGTCGTGGCCGAGAAGCCGGAGCGAACGACGGAGGTTCAGATTGCTGCTCCCGTGGACGCCGCCGTAGCCGATGGCGATGTCCTCCTGGTGACGTTCTGGATGCGCTCGGGTGCGGACGGGGACGCCAGTCTCGATGCGGGATTTCGCCCCGTACCGAACGCGGAAGGGCGACCGCCAAGGCCTGGAGGGCCGGCCGGTGGGCCCGGATCTGACGCGCCGCAGGTTACTGCTCCGGGAGCTGCTCCGGGATCAGCCGGAGCACCTCCTCGACCGCGGCCATTCCGATGGTTCAGCCGGCCCCTCTTCAATGCACCCGCCGAGGCCGGTACGGCCTGGAAAAAGGTCCAGTTCCCCTTCGCACTGACGCGGGCCTTCGACAAGGGTGAAGCCGAAGTGTTCTTTACTCTCGGCTTGCGTGCGCAGACGGTGGAAATTGGCGGCATTGCGCTGGAGAACTACGGCACCACCAAGCAGGTCGCCGAGTTGCCCTTTACCAGGCTCGGATACGAGGGAAGTGAGCCCGACGCCGCCTGGCGCACAGCAGCCGAAGAGCGCATCGAGCAATACCGCAAAGGTGATCTCACCGTTGTGGTGAAGGACCGGGCGGGCAATCCCGTTCGGGGAGCCGAAGTCGCGGTGAAGATGCGCAAGCATGCATTCCTGTGGGGGACGGCGGTCAATGCGTCCCTGTTCTCCAACCAGCGCATCGACGCGGAGGCGCTGGAGAAGTACAAGCAGGAAATCGTCCGGCTGTTCAACTGTGCCGTGATGGAGAACGAGACCAAGTGGCCCCAGTGGTCCCACGTGGAATCCCGGCCCGCCACGACGGCGGTCATCGACTGGCTGCGCGAGAGCGGACTCCAGGTGCGTGGACACAACCTGGTGTGGCCCTCCTGGAGAAACTCCAACGTCCAGGCCGCCATCGACGCCAAGGACGACCCCAAGGCGTTGGCCAAGGTCATTCTCGACCACATCACGGAGACCACCACCGAACTGAAGGGAAAGTTGGTGGACTGGGACGTGCTTAACGAACCGTTTTCGAATCACGATTTCATGGACATCCTGGGCCGGCACGCCATGGTGGACTGGTTCAAGGCGGCACACGCCGGCGATCCGAATGCCAAGCTCTACATCAATGACTTCGCCATTCTGGCGGACGACGACCAGGCGCACCGCGACGACTACGCCGCGACCATTCAGTACCTGATCGACGAGGGAGCGCCGCTGGACGGAATCGGACTGCAGAGTCACTTCCCGTCGCGGGTCACGCCCATGGACGAACTGCTGAGACGCCTCGACCGTTTCGCGGCGTTCGGCAAAGAACTCGAGATCACCGAGTTCGACATCAACACGTCCGATGAAGTCACTCAGGCCGACTACACGCGCGATTTCATGACGGCCGCGTTCAGCTGTCCGCAGGTGAAGGCATTCCTGCTCTGGGGCTTCTGGGAAGGCGCCCACTGGAGACCCAGCGGCGCCATGCTGCGGCGCGACTGGTCGGCCAAGCCGAACGGCGAGATCTACCAGGACCTGGTGTTCAAGAAGTGGTGGACGAACGCTGACGGCGAGACCGGCGACCAGGGTATCTACACGACGCGCGGCTTCTTGGGCGATTACGACATCGAGGTGAAGGCCGGCGACCAGACCAAGACTGTGGAAGCGACGATCTCGAAGGATGGCTCACGCGTCGAATGCGTGCTGGACTAGCCGGTCGTTTCCGCCGGCTCAGGCAGGGATCGGAGAATCGGGAATTACGACGCCTCAGTTTCAATCTGAAGGTCGGTCTTGAAGACAATCTCCGCCGACCCTGAACGTTTGGGAGTTTCTGAATCATCCATTCAAGGGGGTGCCTTACTTCGGCTGGCCGAGATGCATTGCTCGAAGCTGCAAAACGGGCCATGCTGGGAGGGCAGACAAGGAGAACCGCTCACACTTGGAAAGGAGCAATGTCATGGGAATGGACCTTCGGCGGTTCGGTCTGGGGGCCTTTGTCGGAGTGGCTGTCATCTCAATGCTCAGCCTGGGCTTTCGGACGATCGGTGACGATGAGCTGACGGCCGACCAGCTCGTTCAGCGAAATCTCGAGTCGATTGCCGCGTCCAAAGCACTGAAGTCTCTGGATTCCTTCGCACTCCGGGGGGACTGTGCGTACAAGATCGTTTCGGGTGGCAGTCTCTCTGCAGCGGGAATGACGCAGATCGTCTCCAAGGGCGGGGCCTACAACATCCTGTTTCAGTTCCAGGCCGGCGATCTGGGCGCAACCCAGTATGTGACGAACGGGAAGAAGGCGGAGACTCGCCTGTCGGCTGGAGCACAGATGGGCCCGTTGCGGAACTTCATGGAGGGCTACGACGTGCTGTTGACCGAAGGCTTGCTCGGCGGAGAGCTCTCGACGGCCTGGTCACTGTTCGATCTCAAGAGGCACAAGCCCAAACTCTCCTACGAGGGTTTGCAGGACGTCAACGGGCAGAAGCTGCACCGACTGGATTACCGGATCCGCAAGGGCGGCAAGGGGATTCAGGTGCGCCTGTACTTCGAGCCGGAAACCTTTCACCACGTCATGTCCACATACGAAGTTCGGCAGTCCGCCCCCGCCTCGTCCGACCCGGATCAGTCTTCGCAACAGCGTGTTTCGAGGCAGCGACTCGAGGAACGGTTCGCCGACTTCAAGAGCCTCGACGGGTATGTCTTGCCCACGACCTGGACGCTTCTGTTCACCAGCTCGGGTAACGACGCCGGCGTGGTCCAGTCGTCTCCGGCCCTGGCAGGTGCGGGACCGTCGGTGGGCAGCGTGAATGCGGCCCCAGGAGGCTTGGGCGCGGCGGGTTCGGCATCGCGGGGGATCCCGGGCTCCAGCGGCGGGACGATCATCCTGGAGTGGACGACCAAGGTGACGAACAGCGGCGCCAACATGCCCTTTCCGCCGAATCTGATCACGATCAAGTAGAAGCGCTTCTGGATCCACGCCGTATCGAATTCATGGCTCGCACGCCAACACGGCTCATCGGCTTGGCGGGAAGAGGCACGGAAATAGGTACCAGCCTCGCCTGGGAATTCTTTATCCTCAGGCACTTACGATCGAATTACGTGCGTGTCACCTATTTCCCCCATTCAGATGGGCATCGAGATGGAGCGTCTGGCCGGCCTGGATCGAGACCTCGGCTGTCCTGTCGCCGTATCGCACTTTGAACGTGGCCGGTGACGTGCTGTGCAGGGTGGCCGACACCAGCTCGCCCTTCTTCCATTGCATTCCCACTTCGAAACCGCCGCGGGCGCGGAGTCCACGGACAGAACCGTCGCTCCAGCTTGGCGGTAGCGCCGGCAAGAGGCTGATTTCACCGGCGTGGCTCTGCAAGAGGGCTTCTGCGATGGCGGCGGTCAGGCCAAAATTGGCGTCGGACTGGTTGTTTCGGGGATTGTGCAGGTTGTCGGCCAGGGAGCGCACGAGGGGACGCAGCCACTCCTCCACCTTGTCGCCCCGTTCCAGCCGGGCCCACACGCAGGTGTCCCACGCCGTGATCCATCCTCCCCGGCCCTGGCGGGTCTCCATCCACCGGTTGATCGCTGCGGCCAGGTCCGGAGTGCCGCGAAGAGTAATGGTGCTCCCGGGGAAGAACGGGAAGTTGGGGGAGACGTTGTGTCCCTCGGGGCCGCCCGTCCAGTCCTCGATCCATTCCTGCAGATATCCGCGGCTGTTGATCCGGTAGGGCGGCAAGCCGCTCGAGGGCGGCGGCCAGTTTCGCACCGAACTCCCCATCCAGGCCCAAGATTTTCTCGGCCTCGATGCAGTGCGAGAACAACTCGCGGATGAGGGCGATGTCGAGGGTCGGTCCCGGAGACAACGACGCGGTGTTGCCGTTCGCGTCCCGATAGGTGTGCTCGGGGGAGATGGAAAAGGGCGTGACCAGCCAGTGGTGTTTCGGTTCCTCGACCAGCAGTCCCAGCAGGAACCGGGCGGACCCGCGCATTAGTGGGTAGGCGTCCCGAAGGAACCGCTCGTCGCCGCTGAAGGCATAGTGTTCCCACAGTTGCTGACACAGCCAGGCGCCGCCCGTCGGCCACATCCCGTATTTGGCGGCGTCGACCGGCGCCGTGCCGCGCCACAGATCGGTGTTGTGATGGAGCACCCACCCGTCACAACCGTAGTACGTCCTGGCCGTCCTGGCTCCGGTCTCGGAGAGGCCCTTGATCAGGTCGAACAGAGGCGGTTCGCATTCCGCGAGATTGCACACTTCCGCGGGCCAGTAGTTCATCTCCACGTTGATGTTGGTCGTGTACTTGCTGCCCCAGGGCGGCAGGAGGGCCTCATTCCAGATGCCCTGGAGGTTGGCCGGCTGGCCGCCGACGCGGCTGCTGGAGGCCAGAAGGTACCGGCCGAACTGGAAGCAGAGGGCGTCCAGGATCGGATCGACCGCTCCGTCGCGGGCCGCCTGAAGCCGCTCGTCGGTCGGTCGGTCATTCCGGGTGGCATCGCCCAGATTCAGGGACACGCGGCCCATCAGGCCTTTGAAATCATCCACGTGGCGGCGATAGAGCGTCGCATAGTCTTTGTCCGCGACGCCGGCCAGGACTTTCCGGCACCTCGCCGCGGGATCGCCGCTGATGTCCTTGTAGCTCACGAAACTGGTGTTGATCGACAGGATCAGCGTCACGGCGTCGGCCTGGGTGATCTCGAGGCCCGAGTCGTTCGCTTCGGACGTCCCACCGTCCAGCCGCGCCACCAGCGAGGCCTCATAGCGCAGCCCCTTGCCCTTCGTGCGTGCGATCAGTCCATCCATACCCGTGGCCGGGGCTGAGAACGGTCCGTTCCAGGTCCCGTCCATGACGAGCGTGTCCTTCCCGGCCGCGCTGGTTTCCAGATAGGGTCCCTGGAAGCGGACACCGACATGGACTTTCCCCGGCTTGTCGGCGCGGATGCGCATGACGAGGACCTTGTCCGGCCAGGAGACAAACGTGGTGCGTGTGACGACGGCGTCGCCCTGGCGGTAGCGGACGGTGGCCACCCCGGTTTCCATGTCCAGCTCGCGGCGGTAGTCGGTGAAGTCGGCGTCGGGGAAGGAGAGCAGCAGGTCGCCGATCGGCTGATAGGCTTCCTGCGACTTGGGGATGCCGTAGAAATGCTCGTTGACCAGCGTCTCGGCCTCCTGGAATTTATCCGCGAAGACCAGGTCGCGAATCCGCCCAAAATACCGGCCGGCGTCGGGATCGTCGTAGTCGTGCGGACGCCCGGACCAGAAAGACGACTCGTTGAGTGCGATCCGCTCCTGCGGCACGCCGCCGAAGACCATGGCTCCGATCATGCCGTTGCCGAGGGGCATGCCCTGCAGCCACTGGTTCGCCGGCTGGCGATACCACACCACCATGTCGTGCGCTTCCCGCACTGATTGGGCCTCGGCTGGGTGCAAGAAGCCTGTGGGAGTCAAGAACGCCGCCGATGCGAGAATCAAACGTAGAGCACGGGACGGATGCATGGGATCGTCTCCTTTCCAGCACCGCCATAATGCGGCATGCTGAGAGTCTTCGCAACGACCGTCGACCTGCAGATTTCGTTGTCTGACGGCGTGTTGCCCAAATGGCCGCTGCTTTGGTCTGGTGGGCTCGCTCCGACTCGAGAGAGGTGTCGCTAGTCTGATCTCACGCGAGGCCGCCAAGTACGCAACGCCGCAAAGGAATTCTCTGTCGGCGGCGGCTTTGCGTACTCTGCGCCTTCGCGTGGAATCGGTTCGGCAGGTCCTAACGACCGGGGGGCACCGCCGAAACCGCGCGTGACCGATTTCGGCAACACGCCGCTGAAGGGCGGAGTTCCGGTCTCCTGCGGGAGGGGAAAGGTACCAGTCTCTGTAGCCTCGCAGGGCACCAGTTTCGGAAAGGAGAGACTCACATCACTACGTTGCCGAGCCGTCCACGGAGTCAAGCCAAACGCGAAGCCTATTCTCCAGGACAGCGATATCCTCTTGGCAACGCTTCTTCACTCGACGGTAATTCGCGGCGGCCTCCTGGCCAAGGGTTCTCCGACCATGCCCGGGCTCGTTTGTCAGCCCGCGCGCCTGGGCGAATGGGTGAAAGTACCTTTCTTTGGCATGGATCTCCGCTCTGACCTCCTGCCATTTCCATCCCCGGGGGAGACTCTGCCCAGCCAGCGCCCAGACTTCCACTTCCTGCCAAGCATTTTCTCCTAGAAGGGAACATGTCCCTCCGGGTAGCAGCTTGTGTGCGAATACCTCCAACGAATCAAGTACCTCTCTCCGTTGCGGTACGCCATCGCGATCGACCAGCAGCAAGAACAGATCCACCATTCCGGAATAGCGCTCAAGAACCTCTCGAATCCGTTCCTTTTTCAGGGCTTCGCTGACGCCGCCAAGGAGAGGATCCATGCACACACGAACATTCGCGGTCGGTTTGCCAACCTCCCGCAACATTCGTTGAACCAGAGGCAACAAGATAAACTGATCCTGGCGAAAATCCTCTGGGATGACCAATACGTTCACTCTTGCGACACCCCTTCCCTCGAGAACGATACGGCGTCTTCGAGCCATCCTGACTCGAGTAACCTACCGAGATTCTGGGATTGAAAGAGCGTCTCGGCTTGAGGGATTTGGGAAACGGGTACAATTCGGGCTTCCGTTGTGCCTTGTGCTCTGTAGACCAACGAGACGTGCTTCCTCGCCTTTTCGCTAAGCATTGCCAAGAGTTGTGGGGAGTGAGTCGTAGTGACGATCTGAATGCTCCTCTCCTCTGCACACTGCTCGATCAGTTGAAGGAGGAGGAAGAGGCGGGTTGGATGGATTCCATTGTCGATCTCTTCTAAGAAATAGAACCGGGCCGTATCTGGTCCCATCAGAGCGGCAATCAGTGTGAGAAAACGAAGGGTGCCATCAGAGGCACTGTAGGCAGATGTCCGCTCTCCGTTGGCTTCGATCAGAGTCAACAAGATTCGCCCCGTCTGGTCGGGGACGAAATCGAAATCTACGACGTCGAGGGGCGTTAGCTCCCGGACCCATTGTGTGACCGCCTGTTTCGCCTGTGAATCCCTGCAGATTGAATACAGCACAGACGAGAGATTCTCGCCGCGATCGCCCAGAATCGTCTGTCCTGGAACTGAGGGTAGCTTCATAGCCTCCGGCGACAGGTCTAGGAACCGCATTGACTCCAGGGAACTGAGGAACGCATTGGCCGAATCGCGGTGGGACTTATTGACCTCCTTGCGATCCCTGAACTGGGACAGAACCGACTGGTTGTCGAGAAAGCGTAGGCGCTTTCCTAGCTTTCGATTGCCGTAACCTGCTTTCGTCAGCCGAACGAAAATGTACGGATGCCCTTCCTGTTCGGGGGGGTCGTATTCATCGTGGGAATCAAACAGCGTATTCCAAGCCCACCGGAACGACTCGCGAGTGACATACGGGGGAGTGACGGGTTCGCCGACACCAACCTGAATGAAATGCTTCGCGATGGATGGAAACAGAGGCGACCCCGTCTCAATCTCGGCCTCTGTCGTGAGGCCGAAGTCCTTCTCTCCATACAGGGCGACCTCTCGCGTACCTCCGCGGATGCCCTTCCACTGGAGGATCCCGCCCTCGACGTACTTCTCTCCAATAATTTCAGCCAGTGAGTAACCGCGTGACATGCCGTGCAGGAAGCGGAACCCATCGCGCAGGTTACTCTTCCCCGAGGCATTCGTTCCAACTACCACGGTAAGCGGACCAAGTTGCAGCGTTGCATCCCGGAAATTCTTGAAACGCTCAAGTCGAAGTGACTTGATCATTGGATCGCTCCTTTTTCCGAGCACAGCTTCATCGGCCCCCGGAAGACAGCCACCGCCGCCGACCAAATTGGGCCCGATGTCAGCCGCGGGCCAGTGACTGAATCCTGACGATAGGCTCGGCCGAAATCGGTCACAACACCGGCTTACGGAACGCTTGATCCGAAACCAGTCGATCTGAAAGCCACGAGTTATCTAGCATAGGGTAAACCAAGACCTTCTGTCTGTCGTCTGTGAGAGCCAAAGACAAAGCTCCCCCTCAAGGACTTTAGAAGGATAGGCTTCACCCGTGCGGCAGTCAAAGAGAAGCGCTTTCTTGCGATGAGAGTGTCCAAGCGGCGACCGAGGAATCACGTAGCGGCCAGTCAGTGTCCATCTCAGACGAGGGGGGACGAGTAGTGCGTGACACCAACGCAGCGATCTCTGGAATCCATTAGATTGATAGGGAAGGTTCTTTCTTGGTTCGCTACTGACGGGTACGGTGTGATGAACAATATATTGAATCGTGTAGCGCAGATCTTCGTTCTTTGGCTCCTCTTCTCCGCCCTGCCGGCGTCCGCGGCTCCCATGGCCGTGAGGTCGTTTCAGAAGGACTCCCAAGGGGTGACCTTTGCCCTGGAGACCGGCACCCTGCGAATCCAGGTCTGTACCGACAGGATTGTCCGCGTGGTGGTCTCGCCCACCGACAAGCTCCCGCCGCTGGAGAATTTCGTCGTCATCCGGCACTGGACACCGGTGCCTTTCACCGTCGACGAGTCGGCGAACGCCGTGACGGTGCACTCCCGGCAACTGCAGGTGCGGGTCGATCGGGGTTCCGGCGCCGTGACGTTTCTGGATCCGGCGGGGAAGGTGGTGTTGCAGGAGCCCGACGAAGGCGGAAAGAGGCTGACTCCAGTCACCGTCGATGGGAAGCCGGCTTTCCAGGTGGAACAGACCTTCTCGAGTCCACCTGACGAACGGCTCTACGGGCTGGGCCAGTTTCAGGAAGGTCTGTGGAACTGGCGCGGTCTTCCTCGCGAACTGCGCCAGCACAATACGACCACCGTCATGCCCGTCCTGGTATCGAGCCGGGGTTATGGGCTGTTATGGGACAACGCTTCCCTGACGGACTTCAACCCGTTGTCCGACCAGGTCGCGTTGACGGCGCAGGGCAGTCCTAGTGTCGAAGGAAACGGTCGAGGGCCCCAGATCTCGTCCTGGGAGGGCACCTTTCGCACGGGCGCCGCCGGGGACTATGTCTTCTTTGCGCGAGCGGACAGCAATCGGGGGGAGATTTCCATCTCCGTCGACGGCCGGGAAATCGCCGGAATCAAGAACTACTGGACCCCCTTCAGCCTGTGCGGCACGGTGTCGCTGCCGGCGGACAAGACCTGCCGCGTGACCGTCCGCGGAGGCAAGAACGTCCGGCTCTTCGCCGGCTTGCGAGGCAACGAGACGACCTTTCGCTCCCATTTCGCCCAGGCCATCGACTACACGTTCTTCTACGGGCCGGATCTCGACGACGTGGTCCGCGGTTACCGCGAGGCGACCGGCGCCGCACCGATGTGGCCGGAATGGGCCTTCGGCTTCTGGCAGTGCCGCGAGCGCTATCACGACCAGCAGGAGCTGCTGGCGGCGGCCGACGAATTCCGCCGGCGCCACATCCCCGTCGATCTGATGGTCCAGGACTGGATGTACTGGCTGAAGAACAGTTGGGGCAGTTACGAATGGGATCCCTCGCGCTATCCCGATCCGGCCGGCATGATCCGCAAGCTCCATGCGGAGAACCTCAAATTCATGATCTCCGTCTGGAGCAATCCGCACGGGGACACCCGGGAGGAACTCGAAAAGAACCACGCACTCATCGGCGAATGGATCGACCAGTTCAACCCCGTCGGGCGTGAGATTCGCTGGAAGCACCTCAACGAGACCTTCTTCAAAATCGGTACCGACGCCTGGTGGGCCGACGCGACCGAGCCGGGGGACGACGGCAACGCCCTGGTCGGCCAGGAGACCTTCCTCGGCCCGGGCGACTTCTACCGGAACGCCTATCCCCTCTTCTCCAGTGAAGCGATCTACCAGGGCCAGCGGGCGACGACTTCCAAGAAACGGGTGTGCATTCTGACCCGTTCTGCCTTTCCGGGCGAGCAGCGCTACGCCTCGGCCATCTGGTCGGGCGACATCGCCGGCGACTGGACCACCTTCCGCCGCCAGATCCCGGCCGGCCTGAACTTCTCCTTGACGGGCATGCCCTACTGGACCACGGACACCGGCGGATTCTGGCATCCCGAAGATCAGTATGTCTCGCCCGACTACAACGAACTGCTGTCGCGCTGGTTCGAATGGAGTACGTTCTGTCCCATCTTGCGCGTGCACGGCTGGGAGACCAAGACGGAGATGTGGAACTGGCTGCCGGAGACGCAGAAGGTCATGCTGGCCTACGACGAGCTTCGGCACCGCTTGCTCCCCTACATCTACTCGGTGGCATGGCGGGTGACGAGCCAGGGCGATACGATGATGCGGGCATTGCCGATGGATTTTCGGTCGGACGCGAAGGCGCTGGACACGAGCGACGAGTACATGTTCGGCCCGGCGTTTCTCGTCGCGCCCGTCACCGAACCGAAAGCCACGAACAGGACAGTCTATCTGCCGGCCGGCACCCGTTGGATCGGTTTCTGGACCGGGAAGAGTTCGGAGGGCGGCGAGAGCATCCGCGCCAGCGCGCCGCTGGATGAAATGCCTTTGTTCGTTCGTGCCGGATCGATTGTGCCCCTGGGGCCCGCAGTCCAATATGCGGGTGAGAAACCGGCCGATCCGATGGAATTGCGGGTCTATCGCGGCGCGGACGGGGCCTTCACCCTTTACGAGGACGAGGGGGACAACTACGATTACGAACGCGGCGTTCACGCGACGATCCCGATCTCATGGAGTGAGGAAACGCAGACCCTGACCATCGGCAAACGGAGCGGCCAGTTCCCCCATATGCCGGCGAAGCGAACGTTCCGCATCGTGTGGGTCTCGCCGGACCACGGCATCGGCGGCGACGCGACGCGAGAGGCCGACGCGGAAGTGACCTATACCGGCACAGCGTTGACCATCCCGGCGCGATAGGCTGGGCCCTCCGCCTACGGAGAGCCAAGGGAAGGAAGAGCAATGCACAGACGCAAATTCACGAAACTCGTGGCGACCGGGGCCGGCCTGGGCTCGTTGTCTTCGGCTTCCGGAATCGGGCGCGCCGCGGCGATCCCAGGCGACTCGCCCACCAGCTTCCCGGTCTCTGACTGGGAGGCGGTGGTGAAGGAAGGTTGGGGCACTTTCGCCGATCGGGGCGGCCCGGGGACCTGGGACGGCGTCCCCTTGCAGACTCCGCCGGACCTTCGCAATCCGAGCGGCGACGGGCCGTTCAAGGCGGAGTGGAGTTCGCTGCTCGGCTACGACGCGCCGGAATGGTATCGCGACGCCAAGTTCGGCATTTGGGCGCATTGGAGTCCCCAATGCGTGCCGGAAGACGGTGACTGGTATGCGCGCAACATGTATATCCAGGACCAGGACCAATACCGGAACCAGGTCGGGCGCTACGGGCATCCCTCCGTCTTCGGCTACAAGGATCTGTGCGCGCAGTGGACATTGCTGAACTGGGAGCCGGAGGCGTTGATCGAGCGCTACAAGAACGCGGGCGCCCGCTTGTTCGTCGCGTTGGCCAATCACCATGACGGCTTCGATGCCTGGAATTCCAAACATCACCCCTGGAACGCACAGAACATCGGTCCGCACCGCGACGTGATTGGCGAATGGGCGGCGGCGGCCCGCCGGCAGGGGCTGCGGTTCGGCGTGACCGTTCACGCGGCACGCAACTGGTGGTGGTTCCAGGTCGCTCACCTGTGCGACAAGAGCGGGCTGCTGGCCGGGGTGCCCTACGACGGTCACCTCACATTGGACGACGGCCAAGGCCAATGGTGGCAGGGCTACGACCCTCAGCTGCTCTATTGCCGTAAGCATGGCGTCCACGAGAACCCCGATGCAGCTTACGTCCGCAACTACTACGACCGGGTGCGCGACCTGATCGATCAGCACGATCCCGATCTGCTCTATTTCGACAATGGTGGATTGCCTCTGGGATGGGCCGGCATGAACATCTGCGCCTATTTCTACAACCACAACCTCAGAACGCACGGCGGCCAGATGCAAGCGGTCTTGAACATCAAGAATGTGCCGGACGAGCACGCCAAAGCGGTGGTGGCCGACTACGAACGCGGCGTGACCAACCGCGTCATGCCCTATGCCTGGCAGTCGGAGACCTGCATCGGCGACTGGCACTACAACCGCAAGCGGTTCGTGGACCATTCCTACATGAAGCCCGGACAGGCCGTCCGCTGGATGGTGGACGCCGTAAGCAAGAACGCGACCTTCATCCTCAACGTCCCCGGCAAACCGGACGGCACCATCGACGCCGACGAGCAGGCCATCGTCGACGCCATCGGCGGCTGGCTGAAGCTCAACGGGGAGGCGATCTATGAGACGCGGCCCTGGAAGGTCTACGGCGAAGGCGCGCATGAAGCCAAGGGCGGCGCGTTCGGCGGCGAAACGACCGGACAGCTGGACGCTCGCGATATCCGCTTCACCCGCAACAAGCGCGGCGACGTGGTGTATGCCATCGTGCTGGGTTGGCCCGACGGCGATCGCTTCGTCATCCAGAATCTGGGAACCGCCGCGGCGACGAAGCCGGGGAGTGTAAAGAACGTCGAATTGCTCGGCAGCCACGCGAAGCTGGACTGGAATCAGTCGGCCGAATCGCTCAGCGTGACGAAGCCGGCGGAGAAGCCTTGCGATTTTGCATACGCCCTGAAAGTAAGCCTGACGTAGGCCGCATCGGAACAGGCCCACGGCGACGAGGTCGCTGAAACGCTGGTTGCCCGATGCAGTCCGATGCCGAAGGAACAGTCACGAAGCTGGAGTCGATCGATCATGCAGAATTCTTCATCCACCCTTCATTGGGCTTTCAAATTGTTCGCCGTTGGCTGCCTCTTCCTGACCGGGGCGGTGAACGTGCTGTCCGGCACCGCCTCCGAACTCCCGGAACGGCTGATCTCTGCAGACTTCGGTCAAGTCAAAGGCCCGTTGAACACGGCGTTCAAGGAGTGTGTGGGCGCCGGCCGCGCCAATGAAGGGCTGCGTGCCGACTGGCAGCAGCAGCTGGCCCGGGTCCACAAGGAGTGCGGTTTCACCTACATCCGGATGCACGGACTGCTGACCGACGACATGGGGGTCTACCGCGACTCGTCTCAGCCCGAATACAACTGGCAGTACGTCGATCGGCTTTACGACTTCCTCGAGAGCATCGGCATGAAGCCGTTCGTCGAGCTGGGCTTCATGCCTTCCGACCTGGCCAGCGGCACGCAGACGATCTTCTGGTGGAAAGGCAACGTGACGCCGCCGAAGGATTACCAGAAGTGGGGCGATCTGATCCATGCGTTCACCAAGCATGTTACCGAGCGTTACGGCGAGGACGAGGTGAAGACCTGGTACTTCGAGGTCTGGAACGAGCCGAACCTGGGAGGATTCTTCAGCGGCACCCAGCAGGACTACTTCCACATGTACGATGTGGCGGCGAAGGCCATCAAGAGCGTCTCTCCCGACTACCGCGTCGGCGGACCGGCGACGGCGGGCTGCGGCTGGATATCCGACTTCATCAACTTTTGTGCCACCAACCATTCGCCCGTGGACTTCGTCTCCACCCACACCTACGGGGTCGATCAGGGCTTCCTCGACGAAAACGGCCGGCGGGGGACCGTCCTGTCCAAGAACCCGGAAGCGATCTTCGGCGAGATGATCGAGACGCGAAAGACGATTCGCGACTCCCAGCTGCCGAACCTCGAACTGCACTTTACCGAGTGGAGTTCCTCCTATACGCCCTCGGACCCGTACCATGACGCCTATCAGAGCGCGGCGTACATTCTCGACAAGATCCGACACACCGGAGACGCGGTGAACTCCATGTCCTACTGGACGTTCACGGACATCTTCGAAGAAGCCGGACCACGGTTCACGCCCTTCCACGGCGGATTCGGGCTCGTGAACTACCAGGGCATCAACAAGCCGGCCTTCTACGCCTATCGCTTCCTGAACGCCCTGGGTGGGACCGAACTGCAGTCCTCCGATCCTGCGTCCTGGGTCTGCAAGGACAAGGCGGACGGCATCCAGGCTCTGTTCTGGGATTTCTCGCTGCCGGATCCCGCGCCGACCGTGAACAACCAGGTCTACTACAGGCAGGATCTGCCCTCGCATCCGAAGGCCGCCGTCGCGCTCGCCTTATCGGGGGTTCCGGCCGGACAGTACGCGATGGCCGTCTACCGGGTCGGCTATCGCGAAAACGACGCCTATTCGGCCTATCGCGATCTCGGATCGCCTTCCCAGATCTCGAAGCCCCAGGTCGCCTACATCCAATCGAAGAGCGACGGGAGGCCGGAACAGGTCTCGATCGTCGAGGTTGGAGCCGACGGCCTCGTCCGACCAGACGTTCACGATGCGGGACAATGACGTCTACTTCGTGACGCTGACCCGGCAGTAATTTTCGGAAGGACTCTCGGCCGGGGATCACCAGAGCCCTCGCCCTGGCAGCCCTGAACCTCGTGCGCACATGGCGCCGTGGCGTGAGACCCGGTCCACCGTAGATTCGCATTCACGCCCAACCCCGGCGAACCGATCCCACGCAAAACCGCAAAAGCCGCCACGGGCTGCCGTCAAACTCACTCTGGGATTTGGGCCCTGGTCTCCTGGGAATTCGCGGTCCCCGTGCCCTGGCCTTTTCGCGAACGGCCCCGTACACTCGACGACCGTGACCGATCGAAGATCCCGAATCCTCCAGCTCACCGCCGGGCCCGATGACTGGAAGAAGCTGCTGGCCGATCCAGAGAAGCAGTGGCGGACCGGGCATTCGGCGCGGACCCTCGCCAATTGCTGGGAGGCCGCTGAAGAGTTGCCGCCCGAGGCCGAGCGAACCTTCCGTGAATCGGACGACCCATTGCTCAGAGATCTGCAGCCCGTACTGGCGGTCCCTGAATTCAAGGTTCCTCTCCCGGGCGGTGGCCGCGCCTCGCAGAACGATCTGTTTGTCCTGGCCCGATCGGCGGCCGGTCCCGTGACCATCATGGTCGAGGGTAAGGTGTCCGAGTCGTTCGGCCCGCGACTTGCCGACTGGCTCCAGGATGCCTCCGCCGGAAAGAAGACTCGATTGAGCTTCCTGATCCAAACACTCGGTCTATCCGAGTGGCCTTCAGGCGACGTCCGCTACCAGCTCCTGCACCGCGCGGCATCCGCGATCCTGACCGGGGAACAATACCGGGCCGCAGCCGCGGTCCTGATCGTTCACTCCTTCAGCCGGGAACGTGCCGGCTGGGCCGACTACCAGGCGTTCACCCGCCTCTTTGGCGTTGAGGCCGTCGAAGGTACGATCCAGCGGCTCAACCCCGTCTCTCACCCACCCCTCTTCGGTGTCTGGGTCGTCGGGGACCCCCGCTTTCTGAAAAGCTGAACCGACCGCCGCCCCTGCCCCGGCCGCCGGCACCAACTACTATCGAGTCGACCGGTCTTCGGATCGGGCCGTTCTCAGGAGCGACCTGGCTCTTCAGCAGCGAAGGACAAACATCAGCCGAGGATCTCGTTCAGACCCTCGACGACTTGCGCGATTTCCTCGGAGCTCGCGCGAGCAGAGTCGTTTGCCGATCCGTTCGACGGCGAGTGTACGGATCTGGCTGATCTTGACCCAGGAGCGTTTGGGGAGACCCTGGGACGTCAACTCCAGGGTCAACGGAAATCCGGCCCGCGGCTCCCGGCTCGTCAATGGCGCACGGCGATGACGGTGCCGGAGCGCTCGTTGAAGACATCCTGACTCAGAATGAGTACCGGTCGGAGCCCGGCCCGTTCATGTCCCCGAACCGGATTGAGGTCCGCCCAGCGGATCTCGCCTCTCAGTATTCGGGCCATTGCTCGAGAGCCTCCGACATCCCTTCCTCCGCCAACGCTTTTTCGTAGCCCGGATCGAGCTTGGCGCACTCCCGGGCCAGACGCGTGTGCTCCAGACGAGCCAACTTTTCTTCCACCGCAACCTGGATGGCCTGGCTGCGGCTCGGAAAGACCTCTCGACGGACCAACTGGTCCAAACGACGCAGCGTCTCCTCTTCCAGCGAAACGGCGACTTTCGATCTTGCCATGGGCTCTCCTGAGGTATGACGATATGTCATACCTTCGGGCTGCGCCAAGGGGCGATGGAAAGAGTACGAGGCAGTAAGGGCGAAGCGTGAAGGGGAGTGGGAGAATGGGTGACATGCACGAAACACGATCGCAAGTGCCTACCGATACAGAGTTTTGGTGTGAGTCTGGCACTTCCTGCAGGATCGCGCGTATTTATCGAGTGCGAGCAACGAACAACTGGCAGCCGGGCACGGGATCCCGACAGAATCAAACGGTGCAGGGCTTGCGGCACGCGATCGCGCCCCTGTCCGGGGCTCCCGACATCGTGCCTGTCCCTGAAACCCGGGGTCGCGCTGTGCTTGACCCCGGGCTGGCGGAATCACGCCCCTTCCGGGGCTTGAATGCCTCCGGCCCAGCCCGAGGATGAGAGAGCCGTGCGTCGTGGCGTGCCGCGGCTTTCCAACTGGCGAGGGTCTAGGCCCTCCGAAGCAGGCATGCTACAGTCTGCGTCGTGAACAGTGGCCGGAGCCGGAGGATCGATCGTCGCCCGCATTCGCCCTGCTGAGGGAGACTCCGGGGAACGCTGTGAATCCGCCGGTTCCGTTTCCGAGAAGGTTCCAGCCCGACCCGTCGGGCAGGAGCGCAATAGACAACGAAAAGGAGACGAGAGTTGAAACGCCATTTATTCGTAATCGCTTTCTTGTCGCTCGCCACCGCGTCCTTGGGGCAGCCGCCGAGTGACGCTCCCTACCTGGATCCCAGCCTGTCGCCCGAACGTCGAGCGGCGGACCTCGTCTCCCGCATGACGCTGGAGGAGAAGGTGCTCCAGATGCAGAGCACCGCCCCCGCGATTCCACATCTGAACGTGCCGGCCTACAACTGGTGGAACGAGGCCCTGCACGGCGTGACCCAGGGACGGGCGACGGTCTTCCCGCAGGCCATCGGTCTGGCCGCCACCTGGGACACGGCGCTGATGCACCAGGTGGCCGACGTGATTTCCACCGAAGCACGGGCCAAGTACAACGACGCCTTGACCCGTCCGGCGCCTTCCGGACCGGAGGCGACCATGACCCTTCCCGGCCGCACCGCCGGTCTGACCTACTGGTCGCCGAATATCAATATCTTTCGCGACCCCCGCTGGGGCCGCGGGCAGGAGACCTACGGTGAAGATCCTTACCTGACGGGGCGCATGGCCGTCGCCTTCGTGACCGGCATGCAGGGGGACGACCCACACTACCTGAAGGTGGTTTCCACCCCGAAACACTATGCCGTCCACAGCGGTCCCGAGCCGGAACGGCACGAGTTCGACGCCCGGGTCAGCGAATACGACCTCGTCAACACCTACCTGCCGGCCTTCCGGACCGCCGTCGTCGAGGGCAAGGCGGACTCGATCATGTGCGTCTACAACTCGGTGGACGGAGTCCCCGGCTGTGCCAGCACGGACCTCCTGCAGAAACGCCTGCGGGAACAGTGGGGATTCGAGGGCTACGTCGTGAGCGACTGCGGCGCCGTCAACGACATCTGGCGGAACCACAAGTATACGTCCACCATGGGCGAAGCGGCCGTCGCGGCGGTCAAAGCCGGCACGGATCTGACCTGCGGGACCGAATACAGGACGCTGGTGGACGAGGTCAAAGCCGGCAAGATCAGCGAGGATGAGATCGACCGGGCCGCAGAGCGGCTCTTTGTGGCTCGATTCCGCCTGGGCATGTTCGATCCTCCCGAGCGCGTTCCCTATTCCAGGATTTCGATTGCGGAGAACGATTCCCAGAAGCACAGAGATCTGGCGCGGGAAGCGGAGCGCAAGGCCATCGTTCTGCTGAAGAACCAGGGCGGACTCCTGCCCCTCTCGCCCTCGGTTCGCAAGATTGCGGTGATTGGTCCCTCCGCGGACGACCCGGTCGGCGTCCTGGGGAACTATCACGGCATTTCGTCGAAGCAGGTCACTCCGCTCGAAGGAATGCAGGCTCAGTTCTCGTCGGCGAACATCCGGTACGCCCTCGGGGCCACCTACACGGGCGCCACTTACGCGCTGGTCTCCTCGTCCGCTCTCAGCGCCCCCGACGGAAACGGACCGGGTGTTCAGGTCGAATACTTCGACAATCCCGATCTCCAGGGGCAGCCGAAGCTTCGGCGAACGGAGCCCCGGATCTACTTCGACATGGCCATGGAAGATCCGGCGGTGGTGAAGGCCGTCGGACAGCGAGACTACTCGATTCGTTATACCGGGACCTTGACCGCGCCGGCGACGGGCGAATACACCCTGACCGCCCGAACGGGAATCTGGAACCGCTACGGGCGGGTGCGCCTGTTTCTCGACGATAAGGAACTGGACCTGACCGGAACTCGGGCCGGTCAAGCCAGCGGAGGACCCGGACAGCCGGCCGGGCCCCGACACAGCCGCAACGTCAAAATGCAGCTGGAGGGCGGACGCAAGTACGCCGTGAAGGTAGAGTACCGCCAGACCGAGCCCGGTGGGAGTGCCGAATTCGTCTGGATTCCCCCGGCCGGCCCGCTGCTCGCGGAGGCCGAAGAGCTCGTGAAGGACTCCGACGTTGCCATCGTCTTCGTGGGTCTGAACTCGCGCCTGGAAGGCGAGGAGATGCGGGGCCTCGAGATTCCCGGCTTCCGCGGCGGAGACCGGACGAGTCTAGACCTGCCCGAGACCCAGGAGAAGCTGGTGCAGGCTGCGGTCGACACGGGTAAACCCGTCGTCGTCGTGCTCACCAGCGGCAGCGCCATCAGCGCAAACTTCGCCGCCGAGCACGCGACGGCCGTACTCGCGGCCTGGTACGGCGGTGAGGAGGCCGGAAATGCGATTGCAGAAACGCTGGCCGGCGTCAGCAATCCCGCGGGGCGCCTGCCGGTGACCTTCTACAAGAGCGTCGATCAACTGCCGCCCTTTACCGACTACGACATGAAGGGGCACACCTATCGCTATTTCACGGGTGATCCCCTGTACAGTTTCGGCTTCGGGTTGAGCTACTCGATGTTCCAGTATTCGGGTCTGAGTGCGAAGCGGACGCCTCAGGGCGCGGAAATCCGGGCCACGGTCAAGAACACCTCGACCCGCGACGGTGACGAAGTTGTCCAGCTGTACGTCGCCGGTGCCCCGGGTGACAACGAGCCGATTCGGAGCCTGCGCGGTTTCCAGCGCATCCACCTGCGCGCGGGCGAGAGCCGTCCGGTGAGTTTCGTGCTCGGGGCCGATGACCTGCCCGGGGCCGGGACGGAAGTCAGCATTGGAGGCGGACAGCCCCTGGAAGGCATCCCGCATGTGACCGGAACGCTGTAACGGCGAGCTCCTGCTCACGCTCGACAAAACGGCAGGATGACGCTGAGTGCGCTCGGCCGCCTCTGCCCGCGTCGGGGACTCCTCCTGATTGACGAGGACCCAAGGTCGACGTCCGCTCGTGTAGCATGAGCACCCCGAGTTATGTCGCTCGAGGCAGGACGTCTGTCCCACGCAAAAACTACGGACAGTCTCCGACTGGAGTGCGTAGAAGTAGTAGCTCACAGCGGAATAGACGGGGAAAGGGTGGCGGGGCCGACGAGACTCGAACTCGCGACCTCCGGCGTGACAGGCAAGCTGCAACAGCCCGCAAAAGCGGGGCAAACGACTTAATCAAAACAACTTACTAACGACCAAGACCGACACGGGGTGACATGCGACGACACAACCCCGCAACAAAAACTGGCACACCTACCGGCACACCCCAACCTCAAGGATCTCGCCTTTGATAGCCTTGGAGGAGATACTCTCGGGAGACGCCGATGAAGTGCGTAATCTGCAAACAAGGGAATACGACTCCAGGACAGACGACGGTGACTCTCGAACGCGACGAGACGGTGATCGTGTTCAGAGGTGTTCCAGCCGAGGTTTGTGATAACTGCGGGGAGGCTTACCTCGATGAAGCCGTCACCAGGTCATTACTCCAGGCTGCGGCCGAGGCGGCCATCTCCGGTGTTGAAGTGGATATTCGGCAGTTCACAGCCGCTTCGCAGGGGTCCTTTTCTGTCCCATTGCTGCTGAACCGCAACACGTTTCTCCTTTCTGTTTGATTTTTCTTTCGCCCGGGACTTGAAGAAGAATCCACAGAACTCGAAGGGAGAAACCCCGCATCCGATCGGCGACAGGCGAAAAGTCCGGCCAGGCAGCGGGAATGACAGGTCTGCCCTGGCGTGACCGTTGCCCGGACCGACCGGAACGGCCGGGCAACGAGCGGGCATGGCTAATGGAACCAGAAGCGAAAGTCCGGAGAGTTCTCTTGAGAACCGCTATCTCAACTCCAGGAACCGGGAAGCCGACCTCGATCTCCGGGCGTCTTGGGGGGGCTGGGCGCGAATGAACGGTCGAAACCCGCGCTACAGAAGATCGGCTAAGGTTGTCGATCGCTTTCGAAGCCGCGGTGCCTGCGTACATTCAAAGCTTTCCACTGCAGCCCGGGATGGGAGTCGATCTTGCCCTGAAGGGCCGGGTCCTCGGTGAGGAGCTCCGGGTCAATTTGCCCTCGGTCGTTGAGGCGATCCAGGAACTCGATTTCGTTCGCTGAGAATGGGAGCACCACGGAAAGGAGGCTCCGACCGTCTTCAATGAGTTGCCTGCTCCACTGGACGAGCTCTTTCCGATGCGGAACAAAGACCGTCCGCAGCATAGGTACGAGTTGCCGATCCACATCAACAGGGTCAAGTTGGACGTCCTCAAGCGAGACAGTCCTCCAGTCTCGTCGGTTGAAGCCGCCAATATACGACGAACGCGAGGCGGAGCCTCTCTCTGTCGATCGTGGCCGACCGGAGAAGCTCGCGGACGTCGAACAGGTCTCGGCAAGCCGTTCGCCCGAACAGCGCCGCCAATTTGCCGGCCGCGAGCTCATGGAGATCGAGCACCGGTACTGAGGTGGCGGCGAAAGAACCGACGGGTCTCGAGTCGAGCAAGGACGGGGGCCACAGGGGAGTCCGGAGCATGAAATTGACATCGAGCTCAAGAGCACCGCTTCCGCCCGCAACTCGATTGTAGGAAAGGCGCCATTTGCCTCCTGCGTGTTCTTTGGGCAGACGCCTTATTTCGATTCCCGAACGTTGGCAGACAGCGCGAATCGCCTGCTCGACCCTGGGGCGTTCAGCCAGCATCGTTTCCCGATCTGCCGAGCCGATGTAATTCAGGTCAATATCGATTGAAAGGCGAGGCAGGTCAAACACAAACAGATTAAGGGCCGTGCCGCCCTTGAGGGCAATCCGCGTTCGTAGGTACGGATGACTGCGTAGTCCTTCCAGCAGTTCTATCAAATGAAGGACCTTCTCCAGCGGTTCCGGCCGAAAACCTGTGGTCTCCGCTTGTCGCTGCAGATCGGCTTCACCCAGCATCATGGAACTTCTTCCCAGTTACGGGAGAGGAGGAAGAAAGGTACGATGAGGTTCCACTGGCTGATCAGCTTTCCGGACTGCCTCTTGGCGTCGAAGTACCTGGGCTGAGAGGGCCCAAGAGCCCGTAACGCGTCAAGGTAGTGTCCCTCAACCATAAGGTCCTCCCGATGTTGCTCCAGGAAGAAGCCAAGGCGTGCAGCCGTGAGGCCTGATCCGAGCTTGGCTGCGTAGCCGACAACCGCATCGAGATCGAAGAATGCGATCATCTCGAGGGAACGCCAGACTTCCTCCCAACTTCCACAGCGATGCGGCGCATCGAGGACATCAACGAGAGTACGCTCCTGGGTCGTGACCCGCACTACACCTCCGGCGTGGGGTCTTTCCTGGACACCTCCACCGAAATTCGGAAGGGAGCGTACAACAGCGGGAGCCTGCACCCCGACAAACTCCAGGTCGCGAAAAGTGAATCGGCGTAAACGGCTCCCGGTCAGGAATTGGAAGCGCCGCCAGTCGGAGTAGACCTTGCCGTGAAACTGCAGGGCCGCATGGTAGGCCACGACCGCATCAGCGGCAAGCTTGGTCGTAAGCAAGTAGGGATCGACCGCGGTTTCCGCAGGGTCCACCCCTCTCGGAACAGTCGCATAGATACCACGGCGAACATGAATCAGATTTCCCGTCGCGACGTGCTGTTTGAGGATCGTCGCACTGGTCTGCGGACTCCGCTCTCCCGACGCGGTATGAGCCGCGACAAACTCCTCGGTCCGAAACACCGGATGTTGGGCGAAGAAATCAAGTGGTTTCATGACTGTCCCTTTTGTTCTGATACAGGTATAAATCATACCCATAACGTATCAATTGGAAAAGAGTGTGTGCTGGAATGTATCAATGCGGGTATTCTTTGTATCTGTGGCGACACAGATCGGCAAGCCCGCACGCAAGCCTCTCTAAATTTGGAATGAACCGGGCGATTATGCGGGCAGGCAGGCGGAAACCCGCCGGCCCCGAGGAAAATCATTGAAAACGTCTGCGGTGACCGATTGCCCTTCCTTGAACCGCAGCAGCGGACCTGGGAACTGACCGTTGCAGGTCGTGGTCGAAATGATCTGGTCCGGCGCCAGTTCGACCAATCCCGTGCCGATGCGCAACGTGTAATCCGCTTTGCCCGGAGGAAGGGATCGGAGCCTTTATTCGTAGGGACTTACGATTTTCTTCAGTCACTATGTCGGCTGTTTCGGCATCGTCCGCGAATCCAAGCCGAAGGCATTCACCAGATACTGCCCCACCGCCGACGAACCATATACTCCGAAAGGCCGGCTTCAACCGATCATGAATGCGTTCGCGTCCGATCGGGCCCGGTGATCGTTCGCAGATTTGTGCTGCTCGGACGTTCTGTTCAGGTAATGGCACGACCTGCGATCTACCGGCCGAGACGTCCCGAGGCGAGTGCGCTCTACCAGTGCCTGGAACATTACTGGGAGGAATTCCGACAGGCCTACACTCCCTTGTACGAGCCGGACTACGGGCCCTTTCGTCCGGTCGTCGAGAAGACGGTCGAGCGCTTCCTCGAGTGCGGCATCCTGCGCCACGGCTTTGCCCGCATCCGCTGTGGCAGCTGCCACGAAGAGTTTCTGCTCGCCTTTTCCTGCAAGACCCGCTACTTCTGTCCCTCCTGTCAGGCCAAGCGCGTGGCGGCTTTCGTGGAATGGCTGAACGAGCAGATCCTGGAAGCGGCCGATCACCGTCAACTGGTGTGGACCATTCCCCGGGTCCTGCGTCCCACCTTCCGGCGGGATCGGCGGCTGCTGGTCGAGCTGGCGCGTTGCGCCTGGAAGACACTCGAGGACTACACCCGGGCCCAGTCGCTCGGCCGGGCCGCCGCCAGCGGGGCCATCGTCGCCATCCAGTATCCGCTTAGATCCTGCGCCCCAGTTTCGCCGGAACTCGACTCCACTACGATGCGGACAACGGACAGATCGAGTACCGGACCACCAAGGGTTTGACCCGACGGATGGATGCTCTGGACTGGATCGCTCTGGTGACGTCCCACATCCCTGACCCCCACCAGCAGATGGTCCGCTACTACGGCCGCTATTCCAACGCCTCGCGCGGCTGGAGACGCAAACAGACCGTGACGGCGCCGTTGAACACGGGAGTCGACTCGGCACCGCAACCGGACTCGCCCGCCGAGCATTTTGCCCGCCAACAACGCCGCAATTGGGCCCGTTTGCTCAAAAAGATCTATGAGGTGGACCCGCTTCGCTGTCCTCGCTGCGGACATCCGATGCAGATCATGGCCTTCATCGAAGACTGGACCGTCATCCGCAAGATCCTCCAGCATCTCAATCTCTGGGAGCACTCGCCGCGCTCTCCACCCCCGCCCCGCCTCCTACCGCACAAACTGGAGGCTTCCCTGGCCACCCTCTCTCCCCGCCAGGCTCAACAGGTGCGAGCCTCCACCGATTCCGTCTTCTGGGACGACGTCCCCATCTATCGCGGCTGAAGAGCCGCGGCTCTTCAGCCCCTGTCGATATCCCTGCGTCTGCTCCGGCTCCGATTCCGGCTGATCTACCGACCCTGCCACTGCGAGATCCCTGAACCACGTCCTGCGGGCCTCCTTTCTGCCGGAGTCTGCTCGAACCGTTCATCCCAGCCCCTCATTTCAGGGTTTCCTCGCCATTTCCGCCGACATAGACTCACCCCGGGGAAAAAGCAAATTCCTATCTCGACGCACTGCCTTCGCATCTACGGGCAAGCAGACCGCAACGACCCAGTCCCGTCGGGGAGGGCTGATGCTGCGGCCGCCCCTTTTCGGGTTCGACCGGAGGCATCTCTGGAACGCGCCAAAAGAGGCGGGCCACCCCCGACGGACCTTTCATCCCTGCGGGTGATTCTCCCGAATTATCCCCAATCACCAGACCGGAAGAACCGACCTCACTCTATGCCGGAAGCCGGCGACCGGCCCAGAGGAAGGCTGGAGGAGACGACTCGATCGATCGTCCGCAGAATCGTCGCGACGATCTCCTGATCACTGACGATCTCGATCGTACCCTCCACGTCCTGGTCCGCGAGCTCCGGAGCGAGCTCCTCCAGGAATCGCGCCTTCTGTTCGCCCGGTTGCAGGACCAATGTGGCATCGCTCGATGGCTGCGGCAGGGGAAAATTGAATTTGATCGAGATCTCTGCCGAATGCTCCGAGATGTTCGCGATGGCCACTGCCGTGTCGGTGCCCTCAACCTGGTTCTTCTGAAAGATCCCAAAGAAACGATAACCCGGCTGTGAAGCTTGGATCCCGGCCTCGGAAACCGGACGGCCGTCGGCATCCAGAATCCGGTAGACCGCAGCCATTTCGATGGGGTATTTCGAAGTCGCACACGCATACCCTCGATGCAGTTCTGCTCCGGAACCCGACGTGCGGACGACTTTCGACCCCACTCCCACGAGTCGGAATTCGGCCGGGCTCGTCTCTTGTCCGTCCAGAATGACGGGCGATGGCTCCCCGGATGGGTCGAACAGCTTAAGCTGGACCAGGGCGTCCGGAGCCCCAAAGAATGTAGAGGGATAGGCCGAGTTCGTCATGCTCAGTTGGGTCTGCAGCCTGCGATCGGTATCCGGAATGGCTCCATGAGCGATCTGAGCGACGCAGCTGCGAAATACGGGCGGCTCGACGAATTCGGCCCAGAGCGAGAAAAGGGCCTCCGGTTCCTCAGAGTCTTCGTACTCAATCTCGACCCGACTGATCGGCCGCTCCTCGACGTCTACGTACAGTGCAACCGCAACCCAGACATAGTCGTAGCTGAGGCTTTGCACTTCTTCGCCCAGCAGCTGTCCATCCGTGCCGAAGTACCTGATCGCCGCATCGGTGGCATGCTCTGCTCCCAATGCCACTCCGAAGACGTGTACGGGACTCCCGAAAGCAACGACCAGCGCGCCGGCCTGCACCTCGATCGCTCCATTCAGAACCGCCCGCGCATCCACAGGCAAGTGCTCATAAGGGATCACAGTCCGAGTTCCACTGACCGGCGGCGGCCCGGACTCGCTCGATAGTTCGATTCCCCATTTCGAGAAAATACGCGAGACGTCCGATCCGTCGGGCTGCGGCGGAACGTTGAGCCGCACGGCGCCGGCCGGAATGATGGGCGGTGACAAATTGCGGGGTGCGGTTGCGGAGACCCAGGTCCCCGGATCGGCAACCAGAAGGCCGCCCATTGCGATGGCCACAATCCACTTCCTATTCATGGCAGTCTACTCCAGGACAATCGGGAGCGCCGGTTCGGATCCCGACACAGGCCAATCCTCCCACGATGACTTCGGGCCAAATCCAAGATCTCTTCAGGCCTCGCAAGAATACCGCTCTCAGTCATCTTCGATCAACTCCTCGGCACGGACGCCTTTCGACAAAGTTCCCGACTCAGCGTAGAACAGAGTACTCGGCTACAAGATTCCTAAGCATCTTTGCCGCATTCGCATTGAAGGGGTCGGCTTCATTTCCCGTCGGTTCGAATCCGTAGAACGGGAGTGTAATGCCTGGGTCGGAAAAGTATGAAACACGGTTGCAGGGTGGAGTGCCATCTACACTAGTACACCCCATCACCGTAGCTTTGATTCCATAGGCCGTTGCAAACTCATGGCCGCGAGGTTCCTTGCACGTGCTGTTTGGTAGGCACGGGTCGATCGGCTCGAAATCCCACCTGTCTTCATGTTCGCCCCAATCAGTGATGTCATGGCGGAGCCCGAAGTTATGACCCAATTCGTGAGCAAACGTCAAATCGCTCAGACCACAATTGAGTACTTGAACCGAGTATGTCGGCTGATCAGGATTCCAGGGAAGATCGACGACGTGCCCGCCCGCGACAGCATCATTCCCTCCGTTCAAGTACCGGAGGTTTGCAACACCACAGTAGACCCCCCCAGGGTTCGGGACCAATAGTACTACCATGTCAGCATCCCCTCTGTACTGCTCGATCGTCGCTCGACCTTCATTATTCATCCAATCCAAGTAATTAAAGACACTATTCTGTAGGGGGATAGCAGGTCCGCCCCACCCTGGAACCCATACTCCTACAGAATGGTAGAGAGCATCTACATTGCCGTTTGCGAAAGCGTCGTTGGCTAATGAAATCGAGTTCGCTATGAAATCCCACATGCCCGGGAGGTCGGCCGGCACGAAGAACAAGACGTTGATTACCGCTTCGCCCCCAAGCGCCTGGACCACGGATTCCATCGCCGACGGCTCCCGGCCACCAGGGGAGGTTACCGGCAAACCTGCCGTTGACCATGCAGCCCGGTCACTTTGCACACCACATGAAGTATGACGGTCGCGTTTCATCCGGATAAGATGATGTTCGCCATATGAATTGCCCAAGATCTGGAAGTCCTCCTGGGTCGCATCTACGCGGATGATACCCGAGACGTGATCGTCGTGATCTGTGAGCATAATCATACCTGCTGGGAAGTCCCGCCCCAGCAGTTCTGGAAAGTAGAGCGTTCCGGTCCAACTCATCCACTGTTCATAGTGTCGACTCCTGACGCGGCGCGCTTCCATTCTTGTACCTGCATAGAGATCGAGGCGAATGACTTCCGGATCACCCGCTATCACCAAAGGATCTAGGTTGATCTGGAACTCCGCATCAGCATCTATGACTTGCTTGCCAAACTCAAGTGGAACTTGAGCCCTACTTAACGCCAGCGTGAGCAGTGGTGGTTCCTGACCAAATGTTTGTGCTCCCAAATTCAAAGAGAGCAAGGCTAACGTCGACAGAAATACGATGGTCAAGAGAGATTTGCGGCTCATTGGCTTGAACTCCTCTGCACCCAGACATCTCAGGCTTTGTCGCAACGGTTGTCCCCCAGTTCGGAAGTAGGCAGAGGGCGATGAAAGGATTTCCGGATGTCACTGAAGATCCCGCTTCCATAAGCACCTTGGATCTGCCTTTTAATCACGAGAGGGGAGGCGGATAACATACGCTATTAAGGGCTGCTCCTACCAGCGTTCGTGGCGCGCTCCCCACGGAGGAGAACGTACAGCATCGACCGGAGAAAGGCAAGCACAATCTGAAATCGGTGAATAAGCTGGTGTAAATATCCCACGTACAATTGAGAGCCTCAGAAAGCGTCACGACCTGAGCGGGTAGTTACAGATATCGAAAAGTTGTGCTTCTGGCCGGAGAGGCGATGTGTTGCCTTCCCTCGACCGCCTTGTACCCGAGGTGGGGAGCCTGGCACCCGCGAGCTCTCGCTTTGAGCACCACCTAGGCCGCGGCAACGGTCACAGTCGGGACAGCCATCTCTGAACGACCCCCGCAAAGATCCGACTTATGTTGCGCGCAAGGCAAATTCTGCGCGTCGTCTACTTGCGGCATCCCAGCTCTGGAATGGCCTGAGATCGTTCCAGCTGCACTCAACATAAGAATGGGTCGAACACTTTGTTCAAAGGACGACGTCATCTGCTCTAAGAAAACCCGGAAGCAAAGACGGCCGCTTGAAGGGAAGGGGGCAGGTGACGTACCCGCCCGTGCCTTTTCGAGCGTCCAATCCGTGTTTGCTAAACTGACCGGCATTTCTGCTTTGGAGATGAGGATGCTGCAACGAGGAAGGGTCTCCTGTGCTATAGGATCTTGACTTGGAGAATATTGTGTCCCCCTGAGCTCTTTACGTTGTCGCTCGCGCCAATCGTCGGGCAGAACCCGAGGACGAGCGTGTGATTTCGACCGTAGGGCCTTGGTCAAGCCGACGCGTACGGGGAACTGGGACGGCTCGTATTGTCAGGAGCTCTGCCTGTTGGTGTCATGTTGTATCAGTGCCGGGACGCCGGGGACTCCGGCATTGAGCGGGTCAACGTGCTACTTCCATGGCTCGAGGAGGATCGTCAGATCGCCAAGCGGCACTCCACACTTCCGTGCGCACGCCCCGCCGGCCACAGTCAACAGCAGTGAATCTCGGTAAAGGACGATCCTGGCCGATGCGACCGCCTGAGAAAGAGACGCGAAGACAACTGCAAAACAGGCGGTCAGACAGGATCGCCTCGTCCTTTCCCCCCGTTGCCGCCCGTATCTACTCGGCCGCTTTCTCATCGAACGGGAGGACCCAGTCTCTCCACTGAACAGGCTCGTCCCCGATTTCCAGACCAGTCACCCGCCTCGAGAACGCTCCGGAAGACTGCGAAGTTCGAATGAGACAGTCCGTACAGCCCGTGGAACTGTCTCGCCGTGCCGTAGGCGAGGTCTTCGGGTGCAGCAACGGCCAGTCTGGCGCATTTGGCAGGTGGCGCGAAGTGAGAGAGCACAGGATCAGCCGCTTCGCCAAGCCCGGAGAGCTTGACGATCAGGACGAAACTACCGTCGTGTTCTCGGGCCTCGGCGATCTGGGCCGAGAAGTTACGAAGCTCTGACTGATCGGTGGGTTCGGTGACGCAGATGTGCATAAGGCGGCGGCGCTGGTGCATTCGGTACTGGATCGACATCGGTCCTCCGCAGAAGCTCTCGTATTTCCTTACGATCCTCTTATCATCTATCGTCTCAATCTTCTTTTTACTTTTCGGCAATTCCGAACGATCATGCTCCGGCGTGGAAAATCGAGCGATTGCCGGGACGGACCACGCGCCCGCCTTGACTGCGGGGTCGTTCCGGTTCACCCTGTCCGGAAGTGGCACCGAACGTTGCGTAGACTCTGTGGGTTTTGAGCGAGCTCGCGCGACGGGCTCCGCCAATCGCTCGGCGCAGGAGTTCTTGCAGCCAGGGCTAATTCTCGTGCAGCCCATAACGGGGTTCCAGGTAGTTCCGGTCCATTCAATCTTGGAATTCACACTCATCGTTGTACGCGGTCTCCTCTGCTTTCGGGGTTCGCACAAGCCCGGGCAGCACTCGAATACTGGCTGATACCGAAACCGGTTGACGCTCGCGATCTGCGCGCAATCCTCAAACCTGGGCGGAAGCCCATTCCCACCGGACGGGTGCCGCCAGCACGAGATTCCGTTGTCCCACCCGAATGCAGGTTGGGAATCTCCGCGCAGACCAATGCCCTCAGGCTTCTATGATCAGCAACCTGGCCACCTCGCGAATTTGCTCTGGAAGCTCGTCAGGCAACTCCTCAATGGTTCCGACGAACTCCAATTCCGATTCCTCGCAGTCCGGCGAGACGGACTGAATCCGGCCTCGAAGTACGGGAGCAGATCCTCTCGACGCCAGCGTAATGGTGTCCCGACCGTTATCGTGATCGATCTCAAATCGAACGCGAATCCAGAG
>CAVRSV010000008.1:0-259666 GCA_963723965.1 uncultured Acidobacteriota bacterium
GGCCTTCGCCCAGACCGATGTGAAGCGGCTGGTCGCCTACACGAGCGTGAGTCACATGGGATTCGTACTGCTCGGAGTGTTCTCCCTGAGCCGGCTCGCCATGCAGGGAGTGCTGATCCAGATGCTCGCCCACGGCATCAGCACGGGAGCCCTGTTCGTCGTGGCCGGCCTGCTGCAGGATCGTCTGGGAACCCGCGACATGGGGAAGATGGGGGGCCTGTGGGCGCGTCTGCCGGGCATGGGGGCGGCGGCTCTGATCTTTTCCGTCGCCTCGCTGGGTCTTCCCGGTCTGGGGAATTTCGTCGGCGAGTTTCTCATTCTCCTGGGGAGCCTGGCCGGTTTCTGCCTGGGTGACAGGTGCTGCGGTCGTCGGGCTGATCCTGGCGACGGTCTACGCCTTGTGGCTGATGCAGAGCGTGTTCCAGGGCCCTTCGGCGGAAGCCGTCTCGGCTCCCGATCTGAACGTCCGGGAGTGGCTGATCATGGGGTCGTTGACGGTGGCCATCGGTTGGCTGGGGCTCTTTCCCCAGCCGGTGCTGCGAACCGTGGCTCCGGCCCTGGAGCGGATCCAGCCGGAGACCTACGCCGCGCTGCTCGCACCATCGCCGCCGCCGGCCCGCAGTCAGGAGGGTGTCCATGAGTAGCCTCGACCTGCTGGCTCTCCTTCCGCTGCTCGTCCTCGGCGTGGCTGCGGTCCTCGTCATGCTCCTGATTGCCTTCGCCCGCAATCACGCAGCGGTGTTCGCTTTGACCCTTGCGGCCCTCGGGGCTGCCTTCGCCGCGCTCATCGTCTCCCGCACGGCCCTGCCCAGACCGGTCACGGAACTGCTCACGCTGGACCGTTTCGGCGCCTATTTCATGGGCCTGCTCCTGGTCGGGGCCATGCTCGTGACCCTGCTGCTCTTCGGCTATCTCAGAGGACAGGACGAACAGCGGGAGGAAATCTATCTGCTCCTGCTCACGGCGACGCTGGGGTCGGCCGTGCTGGTGGCCAGTGCCCACTTCGTATCGTTCTTCCTCGGCCTGGAGACCCTGACCATCTCCCTCTACACGATGATCGCCTACGAGCGGAGCGTCGCGGGCCGTCTGGAAGCCGCCGTCAAATACCTCATCCTGGCCGCCGTCTCTTCGGCCTTTCTCCTGTTTGGCCTGGCACTGGTCTATGCCCGACTGGGAACGATGATGCTGGCGCAGGCCACGGCCCAAATGCAGACCAGCGGCGCCCAGGATCCCCTGCTGCTGGCCGGGCTGGCTCTGATCGTCGTCGGCGTCGGGTTCAAGATGGCCCTGGTGCCTTTCCATATGTGGACGCCCGACGTCTACCAGGGGGCGGCGGCTCCCATCACAGGCTTCGTAGCGACCGTCTCCAAAGGGGGCGTCTTCGCCTTCCTGCTCCGTTATTTCATTCCGGACGCCGCCAGCTTCCAGCACCCGTTCTTCCTGATCCTCTCCGTCATCGCCGCGGCCTCCATGTTGGGCGGCAACCTGCTCGCGCTGCTGCAGAACAGCGTGAAGCGGATCCTGGCCTACTCCTCCATCGCCCATCTGGGTTATCTGTTCGTGGCGCTTCTGGCCGGAGGGTCGCTGGCGGTGACGGCGACGAGCTACTACCTGGCGGCCTACTTCATCACGATCCTGGCCGCCTTCGGAGTGATCTCGGTTCTCTCCACGCCGGAACGGGAAGCCGATTTGATTTCGGACTTCCAGGGACTCTACTGGAGGCGTCCATGGCTGTCGGTCGTGTTGACCGTGAGCCTCCTGTCACTGGCCGGCATTCCCCTGACGGCCGGCTTCATCGGCAAGTTCTACCTGGCCGCGGCCGGTGTGGAGCGCACCGTCTACTGGCTGGTGGGCTTTCTCGTGGTCACGAGCGCCATCGGACTGTACTACTATCTCCGAATCATCGTCGCCATGGCCGCCCAACCGCCGGCCGAAGCACCCGCCCTCCGCAGGGTCCGCGTGCCCGTCAGTGGAGGCCTCGCGCTGGCCGGTCTCTTCGTCGCGCTGCTCTGGCTGGGGATCTACCCGGCGTCGCTTCTGGCGGTGATCCGCCTGTTTACGGCACCCTGAGGGACTTTGAGATTTGAGATTTGAGATTTACGATTTACGATTTGGAGGCGGAAGTGGCAGACACGGGCGCATGCGGACGAGGGCGGACTGACACCGACTGACACGGACTGGTACGGACGAACGGGCTGGGCACGGTCTGACGGCGGTCCGAATGACAAATCGTAAATCTCAAATCTCAAGTCTCAAATCGAGATCAGCAGGCTCTCGGGGTCGCTCAACAGGCCCTTCAGGTGATTCATGAAGCGGCCGGAATCGGCGCCGTCGTTGACCCGGTGATCGAAGGCCAGCTGCAGGGGAAGCATCAGCCGGGCCACGAACCGCGGATGGTCCAGATCCCCTTCGACCACCGGTTCGAGCCGGGCCTGGGCCAGGCCCAGTATGGCCACTTCCGGGTAGTTGACCAGGGGCGAGAAGGACGTGCCTCCGAAGGCACCGGCGTTGGTGATGGTGAAGGTGCCGCCCTGCATCTCCTCCCGGCGCAGGTCCCCGTGACGGGCGCGCCGGACCAGCTCCGCCAGTTCGATGGCGACTTCGGCGACACTCTTGCGGTCCACGTCGCGCAGGACCGGGACGAACAGCCCGGCGTCTGCGGCCACGGCAATGCCGATGTGGTAGTAGCGCTTGAGGATGATGCGGCCGCCCGCAGGGTCGAGGCTGGCGTTGAAGCGGGGAAATTCCTGGAGCGTCCGGACCACTGCTTTTGCGACCAGGACCGTGAGGGTCAGCTTCCCGCCCGCCTGCTCTATGCGGTCTTTCTGACGGCGCCGCAGTCGCTCGAGCTCCGTCACGTCGGCGCTGTCCTGATGCATGACATGGGGAACCTCCCGCCAGGCGATCGACATGTGCCGGGCCGTCGAGCGACGGATGCTGCGCAGCGGAATGCTCTCGACCGGTCCCCAGCGGCTGAAATCGGGCAGGCCGCCCGTCTCCGTCGACAGGCCCGCGGCGGCCGGCGCGGCGGGCGCCGGTCCGGCCGAGGTGTAACGCAGGACATCGGCCGTCGTCACCCGTCCCTGGGGACCCGAGGGAACGACCCGGCTCAGGTCCACGCCCTTTTCGCGGGCGACCCGCCGGGTGGCGGGGGAGGCCGGAACCGGTCTCCGGCCCGGGGAAGACGAGCGGGACGAGGCGTCAGGACCGTCCTGGGGGGATTCGGCCGGCGCCCCGTCATCGTTCGGGGGGCGGCCGTGGGCCGCTGATCCGGCTCGAGGGACGGGCGCCCCCTGGGCCGGTTCGTCGTGATAAGTCATCAGCACGTCTCCTACGCGGACCTGATCTCCCTCCCGGACCTTGACGGATTCGACGGTGCCGTCGAAAGGCGAAGGGATCTCGATCGCTGCCTTGTCGGTTTCGATCTCCAGAATCGGATCTCCCTCGGAGACGGTCTGGCCTTCGGCGACGAGAACCTGGAGGATCTCCGCTTCGTGAATTCCCTCGCCGGGGTCTTCCAGTCTGAACTCCTGAGCCATGGCCTTGTTCCCTTCAACTCTCGAGGGCGCGCCGGGCCGCGCTCACGATCCGTTCCTTACCCGGCAGGTAGCTTTGCTCGCGCACGAAGTAGGGAACCTGAGTGTCGAATCCCGTCACCCGTTCAACCGGGGCTTCGAGGTAGTAGAAAGACTTCTCGTTCAGTCGCGCTACGACTTCGGCCGCCACGCCGAAGCTGCGCGGGGCTTCGTGGACGACGACCACGCGTCCGGTCTTGCGGGCGGACTCGCAGAAGCAGGCGTCGTCCATGGGTGCGATGGTCCGCAGATCGATGACCTCGGCGCTCACGCCGTCATCCTGGTGCAGGACCTCGGCGGCTTCAAGGGTCCTCGAGAGCATGGCGCCATAGGCGATCAGCGTCAGATCATCACCGGCTCGGACGATTTCGGCCCGGCCGATGGGCAGGACTTCCTCCTCCTCCGGCACCTCCTCACGAAAGGCGCGGTAGACGGCCTTCGGTTCGAGAAAGACGACCGGATCGGGATCCCGCATGGCGGCGACCAGCAGGGCCCGGGCGTTTCTCGGACCGGAAGGGATGACGGTCTTCAATCCCGGCGTGTGGGCGTAGTAGATTTCGCGACTCTCCGAGTGGTGCTCGAGGGCGCGGACGCCGGCCCCATAGGGCATCCGTACGACCATGGGAACGGCGAAGCGACCCTGGGTGCGGCGCCGATAGCGAGCTGCGTGCGACTCGATCTGATGGAACCCCTCGTAGCTGAATCCGCAGAACTGCAGCTCGCAGACGGGGCGCAGGCCGTACAGCGCCATCCCCACGGAAGCGCCCGTGATCAGGGATTCCGCCAGGGGCATGTCAATGACGCGCTCCGGTCCGAATTCGTCGATGAGCCCTTCCGTCACGCGGAAGACTCCTCCATCGACACCAACGTCCTCGCCGAGGATGATGATTGAATCGTCCTTCTCCATTTCCTGGCGAAGCGCCAGTCGGAGCGCTTCGATCATATTGAGATTGGCCATGATCAGCGGCCCTCCGTTTCCTCGAGGAACTTCGCGAAGTTCTCCCTCTGTTCCTCCAGATAGGGCGACCGACGGGCCGTTCCGTGTTCGAACATCTCGAGCGGGTCACCGAGGTGCTGCATCTTGCCGTGCGCCTGCTTCCAGGCATCGTCGATGCGCCGGCCAGCCTCCTCTTCGTCCTCCCGGACGAGATCGTCGTCGAGGATGCCGCGCCTCCGCAGGTAGACCTGCAGTCGGGACAGGGGTTCGCGAGCCTCCCACCGTGCGACCTCCTCCTGCGTGCGATAGCGGGTGGGATCATCGGCCGTGGTGTGGACCGAGAGGCGGTAGGTGACACACTCGATCAGGGTCGGACCCTGTCCGGAACGGGCCCGGTCGACGGCCTCGCGCGTGGCCCGGTAGACGGCCAGCACGTCGTTTCCGTCCACCTGCACTCCGGGGAAACCGTAGGCGATGGACTTCTGGGCGATGGTGCGGGAACGGGTCTGCTTTTCCCGTGGCAGAGAGATGGCGTACTGGTTGTTCTGGCAGACGAAGACGACCGGCAGCTGGGCGACGCCGGCGAAGTTCAGGGCCTCGTGGAAATCGCCCTCGGAGGTGGCGCCGTCGCCGAAGTAGGTGAGTACGATCTGGCCGCTGCGGCGGTACTTGATGGCATAGGCGATTCCGGCCGCGTGGACGATCTGGGTCGCCACCGGAATGGCGATGGGAAGGTCGTTCTTCCCCTCGGGAATCCGCCCGCCTTCGTTGAAGCCGGCGTTGAACAGGAACACGTTCTCGAGGGAGATTCCACGCCAGATCATGGCGGCGGTCTCGCGAAAGGCCGGGACCAGCCAGTCGTCCTCGTTCAGGCAGGCGACGGAACCGATCTGGGCAGCCTCCTGGCCCCGAATCGGGGGAAACGTTCCGATTTTGCCTTCCCGCTGCAGCCGCAGCAGCCGTTCGTCGAAGCGCCGGCTGAGGACCATCATGCGGTGGAATTCACGCAACTGATCGTCGGATAGGTGGGGATCGAGGTCGGCGTCGACCTCGCCCTGTTCGTCGAGGATCGAGAGGTACTCGATCGGATCGGGGGCTTCAACCTGACGCTTTGGCATGGGAACATCCTTTTCCTGCGGGGACTGCCCGGGGCCTTGCCGGACCTACAGGCTCAGCGCTGGTACAGGCCCACCAGCTCGGTCCGATCCAGGGTGTGGCGCCGGATCTCCCCGAGCACCTCCTCTTTGCGCGCGCCCGGCCGAAGGCCCGTCGCTGCGGCGACGGCATAGAGACGGAAGAAGTAGCGGTGAGCCTTGCCTCGGGGCGGGGCCGGGCCGCCGTAGCCGAGGTTCCCGAAGTCATTTCGTCCCTGCTTACCGACGCCGGCGACGATTTCTCCGGAGGGAATGCCCTCTTCGAGATCGGTGATTTGGGGGGCGATGTCGTAGAGGATCCAGTGGTCCCAGGTGCCTGCGGGTGCATCCGGATCATCGCAGATCAACACCAGGGCTTTCGCCTCCTCCGGGACACCGTCCCAGTGCAGGGGAGGGGACAGGTCCTCTCCATCCCCGGTGTACTTGCGGGGGATCTTCTCCCCGTCGCCAAACGCGCTACTCGAGAGAGTCAGCGCCATGCCGGCCTCCTTTCCTGCCGCAATTCAGTCCAAAATACAGGTCTGGGTTGAGGCTATCGCACGGGGAACCCGTTGGGGTATCGGGAAAAGTATTAGATTCGGGGAGGAGGAATGTCGGAATTCGAGGTGGGGGATTTACGATTCGGGAGCAAGGAGCAAGGAGCAAGGAGCAAGGAGCAAGGAGCAAGGAGCAGGGGAGAGTTCCGAGTTTCTGGTTCCTGGTTTCGAGTGGGCACAGGCTCGGCCTGCCGGGCCTCTTGCGATCGCCTCCGACGCCGCAGGCGTCCCTGGACTGCGGAAGCTTGCTTCTGCTTTCGATTCGCCACCGCTGCTCGATCCGGTCCCGCAGGGGAAGGGTCTCGAGTTCCCGGTTCCTCGTGCGGGCAGAGGCGTCCGGCCGCACAGGGATTTCTGGCGAGTCGGTACACAGAAGGCAAATCGAAAAGCGAGAATCCCCTCAGGGAAGATTGAGCCTCACCATGTCCTTGCGGTGCAGCAGCCGGGGGAAGATCTTGAAGAGGCCGTAGCGGATCATCCCGGCCACGAGTCCGCCGCCGATGATCATCAGCAGAAGCGAGCCCGTTCCCAGGATCGCCTTGGTCACGGCGCCCGCAAAGGCCATGACGCCGTAGTCGTCGCGGGGCGGCTCCTTCTTCTGGAACCACTTGATGGTCGGCTTGTACTGCAGCCCTCCCAGTACCTCCCGGGCCTGGGCCTCGGGGCCGATGAAGAGACCGATGAGGACGCCGCTGCGTTTCATGTAGATCCCTTCGTCGGAAAAGTATGACTGCAGCTGGTCCTGCATCCGGACCAGATACTTGTCCGCCAGTGCGGGCGTCGGATAACCGATGACGAACAGGGGACGGTCGTCCGGTGTGTAGCGGGCCTCGGCGATCTCGATGCGGTCGGACAGACCGATCTCCTTGAGCAGGGGAGGCGGGAAGGCGGGGTTCTCGGACAGGGAGCCGGCGCCGAGATAGAAGCGGATGGAACCGGCCACCAGGTCTTTTTCGGGCAGGTGAGAGACCGAGACGGGCAGCAGGTTCTCCAGGTCCACCGTCGTCGCGACGGCCTTGACGAAATCGGAGAAGGCGGACTCGCTCAGCGTCCCCGCTGCCGGCAGGACGTGGAACAGAAAGTTGCCTCTCCAGAAGACGCCTCCCTGCGGGGAGAAGACGTTGCCCACGGGCAGGTCGAGTGTGTGCCAGTCCTTCGTCTGCGCGGCGTGGACGGACGAATTGAAGAGCTCGTACGTTCCGACCGAGGATTCCGTTTCGAAGACCCGGCTGCTCAGGACGGCTCGATCGCCCGTTCGGACTTCCCAGGCGGAGAACTGCCGAAATCCCGCTTCCTCGAGCAGGGTCTCGCTCAGGAGCTGATGAGGGGCCTGAGATGCGTCATCGGTCCGGGTCTCGAGGGTCAGCTGGAAGCCAGGCAGCCGCTCGGCATAGCGCTCGAAGGTCGACTGACCGAACGAGGCCGCGACGAACAGCAGAGGGAACACAAGACTATGGAGGATCAAAACAATCTTCTTCATGGTGTTGGTCGGGCCTCAACGACCCGAGACCGAAGCAGCCTGCTGAGTGCCGGCGGGATTTCCGAGAGATCGAAAATATGCTTCGATGCCTTTGTAAATCGCCTCCGCAACCTCGCGGTAGGCGGCATCGGTCTTATAAAACTTCTCATCATTAGGATTGCTGATAAAGCCGATCTCGGTCAAGATCGCAGGCATATTGGATCCGATGAGGACGATGAAGGGAGCCTGACGGATCCCCCGGTCCTTCTGCTGATGACCGTTCAGGGACAGGCCCGTGATCAGCTGTTTCTGAACGGCTTGTGCAAGGTCCCGCGATTCCTGGTTGTAGTCTCCGAGGGCGATCTTGCGAAGCAGGTCCTCGAGTTCGCGGATGTTTCGCTGCGACGTGGCGTTCTCGCGGCTGGCCACCTCGATTTCAGACGGATTCGTGGCGAAATCGAGGACGTATGTTTCCACTCCCGAGGCCCGCTTGTTGCGACTGGCGTTGGCGTGGATCGAGACGAAGAGATCGGCTCCCTTTTCGTTGGCGATGGCGGTGCGCTCTTCCAGGGGGACGAAGCGGTCACTGTCCCGGGTCAGGATGACGTCCGTTCCCAGACGCTCTTTGAGGAGGTCCCGCAGTGCCAGCGCGACCCGCAGAACCACGTCCTTTTCCCGCAGGCCTCCCGGGCCGATTGTTCCGGTGTCCTTGCCACCGTGGCCGGGGTCGATGACCACCCTGCCGACCTTGAGTCCGAGGGTGCGCGTCAGCGTCCAGTTGCCACGGATCGTCGGTGATGCCGCGGCTACCTGATCCGGCTCCGGTCCGGCCGGGGCCACAGCCTCCTCGACGGAGGCTTCGGAGTCGGCGGGGGGCGGCCCGGCGGCGGCCTGGGAAGCGGCCGGCGGCTCCGGAGCGGGCTTCTTGCCCCTGGTGTCGATGACGATCCGGTAAGGGTCGTACAGAGCGAAAACCGTGTGCTGGCTGATCCGGTCGAAATCGAGGACGACCCGTACGACGTTGGGACGGTTCTCCCCCACCCGGATCTTGCGGATGAACAGGCCGTTGACGTCGTAGGTCTGGTTGACGATGTGCGAGTCCACGATCGCCTTCTTCAGGTCGAAGTAGATGCGGTCCGGATTGGAGAGTACCTGCTTGTCGAACGCCACTTCGCGGTCCAACTGCAGGACCACCCGCGTGTAGTCCTCGTTCGACCAGTATCGGACCTCGGTCAGAGTCGCCAGATCTTCGTCCGGCGTCTCGGCACCGGGGTCGGCTCGGGACACCGTCGCAGGCGCAGCCGCCGTTGCGCCGGGCGCCGCGCGAAGGGCTGCCGCACGGTCCAGTGCCGTCTGGCGGAAACGTGTGGTTGGATATTCCTTGGCCACGAAGGTGTAGAAATGAATTGCCTGATTCCGGTAGTACGGCCGGCTGAAACGTGCGGCCATTTCATCGTAGAGCTGCGCCATCGAGTAGAGGGCGTCGTCGGCGGCACCGTAAGTCGGATCCCGATCGATCACGATCCGATAGAGGTGGATGCTCTCCTGGTACTGCCTGAGCGTGCGGGAGTTCCTCGGCTGGGTCATCAGCCAGTCGTGGTATTCGTCGGCCTTGCGAAAGGCCTCGCGGGCCCCTTCCCGGTTCCGACCCAACAGGCTGACCGACAGACAGACGATCAGACCCAGCAGGATCGGACCAGTGCTTCCCCGTCGAGTCTTCAGACTAAGCATGAATGGACACGCTCGAACCTATGCCAGACATAACCCCACTCAGTATAAGGGAAGAGGGTGTCACGAGGCCGGGCGGGGCGGATTCTTGGGCAGCGCGGCTCCGGCCGGCCGCCGTCAGCGCGTCGCCGGTTCGGTTCGAGCGGCCGCCTGCTCGGAGACCAGGGTCGGTGTATTGGTGAGAATGACCTCGCCGTCGTCGCTGACCATGCGGAAGATCCGGCGGGGGCGCCGCACCGGCTTCGGATCCAGAGAATCGTGCCCGAAGATGGATTTGACGCGAGTCACGTAATCCCGGGTTTCGGCATAGGGTGGGATGCCCTTGTGGCGTCGGACGGCATTTTCTCCGGCGTTGTAGGCGGCCAGGATCAGATCGAGGTTGCGGTCGAAGGAGTCCGTCAGATAACTGAGAAATTTGACTCCCGCTTCGATGTTCTCGGCGGGATCGAACACATCGGATACTCCATAGCGCCGCGCGGTCTCGGGATGCAGCTGCATCAGCCCCCGGCAGTCTTTCGGGGAAACCGCGCGGGGGTCGAAGTTGCTCTCGACGCGGATGATGGCGCTGACGAGATCGGGATTCACACCGTACTCCCGGGCGTAGCTGCTGATCAGGGGCGCGAAGTTCTGCGAGGGCTCTGCCTTCGACTGGGCCTCGGACGGCACCGCACGTCGCCCGCTGCCGAGGTTGGTCAACACCTTGACCCCGTTTTCGTCGACGTACGAATAGAACCCTCCGGCCCGCAGGGAACCGCAGCTCAGGACCGCCAGAATCAGGATGAAAACCTTCATTCGCGTTTCTATGATGCGTCGAGAGCCTGAAAAGTCTGAGTGACCGAAGACACAGACGCTTGGACGGACGCCCGCCGAGCAGCGTGCAGCGCCGGGCCGGCATGTTCTCCCCGGCCGGACATCAGCCCTGCACCTTCCCCTGCGCAAGCGTCTGCTCGACGATTCCGTAGACGGTATCGAGTGCCTGCGCGAGCAGCTCGGGCCGCCGTCCTCCCGCCTCCGCCATGTCCGGTTTGCCCCCGCCGCCGCCCCCCAACATCTGAGCCACGGGTCGAATCAGATTGTTGGCCTGGAGGCGGCCCGTCAGATCGGAGCTCACCATGACGACCAGATTCACTTTTTCCCCATCGGGCGTACCCAGGACCACGACTCCGCTGTGCAACTTGTTCAGGAGCTGATCGGCCAACTGCCGCAGTCCGTTGCGATCGAGGTGCTCCACATCCCGGGCCAGAACCTTGACCCCGCCGATCTCGCGGATCCTGTCGTCGTCGGCGGAGGCGCTGCGGTGGGCCAGTTGCAGGCGCAGCCGCTCGATCTCCCGCGAGGCGTCCTTCAGCTCCGAGGCCAGGCGGGACACCGTGTCGGGGAGGGTTTCGCGGCGCACATTGAGGCGTTGCTCGAGCCGGTCGAGCATCTGCTCGTCGTCCAGGAAGCGCCGCACGGCCGCGGCACCGGTGATGGCCTCGATCCTGCGCACTCCGGCCGAAATGCTGCTCTCGGAGACGATCTTGAACAGCGAGATATCGCCCGTCCGGTCCACGTGGGTGCCTCCACACAGCTCCATGCTGAAACCCGGGACGGAAACGACCCGCACGTGCTGATCGTACTTTTCTCCAAACAGTGCGGTCGCCCCCGCCTTGACCGCTTCGTCCAGATCCCGGACCTCTGTGTGCACGCGGATGTTCTCGCGGATCTTCTCGTTGACGCGAGATTCGATCTGCTCGATCTCCCAGGATGACAGGGCCTTGTAGTGGGTAAAGTCGAAGCGCAGTCGATCGGGCGCGACGAGCGAGCCGGCCTGCTTGACGTGATCGCCGAGGACCTCGCGCAGCGCCGCCTGCAGAAGATGCGTCGCCGTATGGTTGTTCATCGTGGACAGGCGCCGTTCCATGTCGACCGTCGAGACGACGCGGTCTCCGACACTGAGCTCTCCGTGCTGGACCCGCACCCGATGCAGACGCAGGCCGCTCAGAGGGGTGTAGGTGTCGGTGACCTCGACGCGGGCGGTCTCCGTCTCCATGATGCCGCGGTCGCCGATCTGGCCGCCCGATTCGGCATAGAAGGGCGTGTTGTCCAGGACCGCCTCCCCTTCGTCCCCCTCGGTCAGCCGCTCGACCTCGCGATCGTCCTTCACCAGGGCGATGACGAAGCCGGACACGTCCCGGAAGTCGGTGTAACCGGTGAAATCGGTCTCCAGGTCCCGGTCGGCCAGCTCCCGATGGAGCGGGCGGACCTGGCTCACGCCGCCCTTCCAGCTGGCTCTGGCCCGCCGGCGCTGCTTCTCCAGTTCGGACTCGAAGCCCTGCTGATCGACGGCGATGCCTTTTTCCTGGGCGATTTCGGCCGCCAGATCGAAGGGGAAGCCGTAGGTGTCGTAAAGCCGAAACAGTTCGCCTCCCGGCAGGACGCGTTCTCCCGTCTTCGAGACCTGCTCGAAGAGCTCCTCCAGCAGACGAAGTCCGTGGCTCAGGGTGGCGCTGAACTTCTCCTCCTCGTTCTTGACCACGCGAGAGGCATATTCACGACTCTTCAGAAGCTCCGGATAGGCCGAGGCCATGAGCTCGCCGACCAGGGCGGTCAGCGTGTAGATGAACGGTTTCTCCTGGCCCAGCATCTGGCCGTGGCGAATGGCCCGGCGCAGGATCTTGCGCAGGACGTAGCCCCGTCCCTCGTTGCCGGGTACGACGCCGTCATCGACGAGGAACATGGCGGCCCGGCAGTGATCGGCCAGGATCCGAAGACTGGTGTCCCGGGTCGGGTCGGAGCCGTAGCTGACTCGAGTCAGGCGCGAAGCTTCCTCGATGATGGGCCGGAACAGGTCCGTGTCGTAGTTGCTGGCCACGCCTTGAAGCACGGCGCAGATCCGTTCGAGGCCCATGCCGGTGTCAATCGAAGGGGAGGGAAGGGGCGTCATCTTTCCGGAGGCGTCGCGATTGAACTGCATGAAGACGAGGTTCCAGATCTCGACGAAACGATCCGATTCCTCGCCGAAGGGCGAGGTCGTGTCCCCGATCCTCTGGCCGATATCGAAATGCAGTTCCGAACAGGGGCCGCAGGGACCCGTATCCCCCATGGCCCAGAAATTCTCTTTCTCGCCGCACCGAAAGAGACGTTCCGTCGAAACGCCGATCTCATCGCGCCAGATGTCGTACGCCTCATCGTCCTCTTCGAAGACCGTCACGATGAGGTCGTCCCGGGAAATGCCGTAGACCTCGGTGCACAACTCCCAGGCGAAGCGGATGGCATCCGTCTTGAAATAATCTCCGAAAGAGAAGTTGCCCAGCATCTCGAAGAAAGTGTGATGGCGCGGCGTCCGCCCGACCGTCTCCAGATCGTTGTGCTTTCCGCTGACGCGCATGCATTTCTGGCTGCTGGTCGCGCGCCTGTATTCGCGGGTCTCGCGACCCAGAAAGACATCCTTGAACTGGTTCATGCCCGCGTTGGAGAAGAGCAGCGTGGGGTCGTTCTTGGGGACCAGGGAACTGCTCTTGACCCGCTTGTGACCCTGTTGTTCGAAGTAACTGAGGAAGGTTTCTCTGATCTCGTTGGAAGTCTTCATTCGCTACCACTCGATCTGCCTGAAACAGCCCGACAGTTCCGCCCGCACCATCCCGGCCGGGTAACCCATCCGCAGGCAGTGGTCATACAGTTTTTTCAGGTCCGACGCATTCCGAGGGGTTCCGCGAACCTTCATCCAGGTCGCCGCCACCTCGCGCAGACACTCCTCTTCGGCCGACTCCTCGTCGAGACGCCGGAGCGCAAGCTCGATCATTCTAGCACCCAGCCCAACCCTCTTTAAGTCATGGGCAATCCGCAAGTTGCCCCAGTGTTTGAGGCGGCGCCGGGAGCGGGCCCGCTCGAGGGCGTACTCACCATCGTTGAGGTAGCCGCGATCCTCGAGATGCTGCAGGACCTCCTCGACGGCGGGCGGTCGGTCGAGATGGGCGAGTTTGCGGCGCAGCTCTTCGCGGCTGTGAGCGCGGCGACCGAGTGCACGCAGGGCGCGATCGTACAGGGTGCGGTTCACACCAGTTCGGAAGAACTGACGATGCCCTGGATCTTCAGGCGGAGATCCTCGGGTGAGGTCGCGTAGCGAAGCGCGTCTTCCTTCGTGATCAGACCGGCCTGGAAATGCTGGAAGATGGACTGATCGAAGGTCTGCATCTTGTACTGCGTGGTGCCGGTCTGCATGGCGTGGCGGATCTCCTTGATCCGCTCGGGCTGCAGGATCAGGGATGAAACCATTTCGGTGTTGCGCAGCACTTCCACCGCCGGAAGGCGCCTCTGGTTGACCGAGCTCCGGATCAGGCGCATCGAGACGACCGCGTTCAGGGACGCGGCCAGCTGGAGCCGGATGTCCTGCTGCTGAGCGATCGGAAACAGGGCGATGACGCGGTCGACCGTGGTGATCGCGTCGGTCGTATGCAGGGTGCTCAGGACCAGGTGACCGGTCTGGGCGGCCTGCAGCGCGATGAGCACCGTTTCCTGGTCGCGCATTTCACCGACCATGATCACGTCCGGGTCCTGCCGCATGGCAGCCCGCAACGCCGCGGCGAACGTCGTGGTGTCGTTGGCCGTTTCCCGCTGGGAGATGATGGACTTGATGTCCTGCATCAGGAACTCGATCGGATCCTCGATGGTGATGATGTTGGCCGCCGTCGTCTCATTGATGTAGCGGATCATGGCGGCCAGCGTCGTCGACTTTCCGCTGCCGGTGATCCCCGTGATCAGAACGAGCCCACGCTGGCTGTCGGCGATGTCCTTGAGGACCGGCGGAAGATTCAGCTCCTCGATGGCGGGGATCTCGGTCGGGATCAACCGCAGCGCCATCGCCAGGGTGCCGCGCTGCTGGAAGACCGCCAGCCGGAAGCGGCCCAGGCCTTCCAGGCCGAAGGACAGGTCGACCTCCGATTTTTCGGCCAGGACTTCCCGCTGCCGAGCGTTCAGAATTTCCCTCATGATCTGCACCGTGTCGTCCTTGCGCAACGGCTCGATCTCGGTAAAGGGCGTCAGTTGGCCTTCGATGCGCAGGTAGGGATAGTTGCCGACCTTGAGGTGAATGTCCGACGCACCGACTTTGACGGCGTGGTGAATGAGTTTCCCGAGATCGATCATGGGCGGCTCGCTCTGCCTCCTGGATGTTGTTGTTCGCAGCCGAGGTCTGCCGTGCCGGCGCCTGTGTCAGGCGCCGCGCCCGACGGCTCGCTCGGAATAGACCGGTGTCATCCAGTCGAACCGGTCCTCGACGGAGCCCTCGACATACTCGAAAAAGACCTGCTGAAGCTTGGCGGTCACGGGGCCGCGGGAGCCCGACCCGATGGGCATGTGATCGATGGATCTCACCGGCGTGATCTCGGCGGCTGTGCCCGTCATGAACACCTCTTCGGCCAGGTACAGCATTTCCCTCGGAATCTGCTGCTCCACGACCTCCATTCCAAGCTCCCGGGCGAACGTCATGACGATGTCACGGGTGATTCCCGGCAGAATCGCGTTGGCGACCGGCGGTGTCCACAGCTTGTCGCGCCAGACCAGGAAGACGTTCTCCCCGCTTCCCTCGCTGAGGAAGCCCTGCGTATCGAGGGCGATGCCCTCCGAGTAGCCGTCGAGCACCGCTTCCATCTTCACCAGGCTGCTGCTCAGATAGTTACCGCCCGCCTTGGCCATGGTCGGAAAGGTATCCGGGGCGGAACGCCTCCAGCTGGAGATGCAGACGTCGACTCCCTGTTCGATGGCTTCGTCGCCCAGATACTTGCCCCATTCCCAGGTCAGGATGTAACACTCGACGGGATTCTTGAGCGGATTGACACCGGCCGGACCGACTCCGCGAAAGGCGAGGGGGCGAATGTAGCAGTGTTCCAGACTGTTGGCCCGGATCGTCTCCAGACTGGCGGCCTGCAGCGTGTCGAGGTCGTAGGGGATCTCCATGCGGTAGATCTTTGCCGAGTCGTGAAGCCGCTGCAGGTGCTCCTCGAGCCGGAGAACCTCGGAACCCCGCTGGGTCTTGTAGCAGCGAATCCCCTCGAAGACGCTGGTTCCATAGTGCAACGCATGCGCCAGGACGTGAACCGTCGCGTCCTCCCACGCGATCAACTTGCCGTTGTGCCAGACTACGCTCGCTTTGACCATGCGGCCAGAATAGGCTCGCAGGTCCCATGAAGTCAACGATCAGGAGTCCTTGGGCGCGTAGTAGCCCTTCTTGTAGCGGACCTTCAATCCGCGTTTCTCGGCGTCCTTGATCTTGACGTCGATCCGCCGCCAGGCCCCATCGTGGGCGGTCTGCGTCGAGATGTAGGCGAGTTGATACTGGTTCTTCAGCTCCGAAGCGATGGACTCGAACGCCGGGCCGAGTTCGGTCACCGACTGCGGGAAGAAGGCCTTGCCGCCGGTCACCTCGGCGATCTGGTTGATTTCCTGCTCGACCTTGGCCCGCTGCGACTTGAAGAGGCCGAAGAACCCTTTGTCTTCACTCAGATCCTTGTCCAGGAAAGCGACGATGAAGACTTGGGTCTCCATCTCCTGCACTTTTTGAAGGAGCTCCTCGGGCTTGTAGAAGCTGTCCTTGTCCTCGCCGTCGGTGAACACGACGACGACCTTCTTGGGCTCATTGCCCTCGCGCGCCTTGTTGACGGCCAGGTAGATGGCGTCGTACAGCGCCGTGCCACCCTTGACGACGACGTTCGAGATGGCGTCGCGAATGTCTTCGACGTTCTGCGTGAAGTCTTCTTCGAGGGTCGCCTCATCGTCGAACCGAATGAAGAAGAGCTGGTTGTCCGGGTTGTTCTGGGACAGGAAGAGATCGATTGCCTTCTCGACGTCCGGCATCTTGCTGCGCATGCTGCCGCTCGAATCGAGGACGATGCCGACGGTGGCGGGAACTTCGGCGCGAACGAAGCTGGTCAGCGTCTGGGGGACGCGATCTTCGTACACCGTGAAGTCGTCTCTGGTCAGACCCGAAGCCAGTTGCCCCTGCTCGTCATAGACGGCCGCGTACACGACGACCTGTTCCACCTCGGCGCTGAAGCGGGGAGACCGGCCCGGGGTCTGCGATTCCTGTCCGGCGGAAATGCACACCAGCGCGGTCAGCGCCGTCAGAATTGACAAGAACCTCTTCAATGGAGTCTCCGCACGCCTGTCCAAGGACTACTGTCTCGGCGCGTAGTATCCCTCTCGAGCCCGCACGGACAGCTTCGGAAGGCCCTCGGGCGGGTCCAGCTTCACCTGAAGCTTGCGCCATTCGCCGTGGAAGTTCCGATCGAGAGGAACGTACCCCAGCACGTACTGGTTGCGCAGCTCGGTATGTATCAAATCCACGAAGTAGTCCAGTTGTTTGAAACTATGCGGGAAGAATGCGCGACCCCCCGTCAGCCGCACGATATCGTTGATGATCTGTCGCCCGTAACCCATCTCGCCGCGCTCGCCGATGACGTAGATCTGGGTGTCCGATTCCTTGACGAAGTCCTTGACCTCCTTGTACGTGTAACGGCTCGTGTTGTCTTCGCCGTCGGTGATGACGATCAGGGCCTTCTTGTCGTTGCGGGCCTGCCCCATCTTCTCGAGGCCCAGGTAGATGGCATCGAACAGCGCCGTCCGTCCCTTGGGGTTCGCCATGGAGGCGTCATTGCGCAAACTGTCACTCTCGGACGTGAAGTCCTGCAAGAGGGTGCTGCGATCGTTGAACCCGACGAGAAAATACTCGTCTGAGGGATCCCCCTGATCGAGGAATCGGGCCACCGAAGTTCGGGCGCTCAGAATATTGTCGCCCATCGAACCGCTGGTATCGAGAATGATCCCGACGCTGATGGGGGCCTTGTCGTTCGAGAAATGCGTGACCGTCTGCTCGACCTTGTCCTCGTAGAGCTTGAAGTGCTGCTTTTCCAGTCCCACGACGTAGCGGTTGAGGGGGTCGGTCACGGTCACCCGCACCAGTACCGTCGGCACCTCGACCGTAAAACGCGGCGGTGTCTGCTGCAGGTCCTGTGCGAACGCGATCCCGCAACAGAGGAACAGGGTGACGAACGGGGGAGTCCAAAGTCTTCCCATCAGTAGCCTCCATTGTACCTCAGTGCAACAGGGGTGCAACGGCGGGTGTCATCGAGGCAGGGGGGTAGGGCCGGCCGATTTTCGCCGATGTCGGTCCCTGGAAGCGCCCATCCGGCAGGACCGAAGTCTTCCCTAGTCGAAACCTTCCATCTCCTGGAAGTATCCGGGAGGAACGAGCACCTCTCGGGGCTTGCTGCCCTCGGAGGGGCCGATCAGCCCTTCATGCTCCATCATGTCGAGCAGCCGGGCGGCCCGTCCGTAGCCGATGCGAAAGCGCCGCTGCAGGAGCGATGTGGAAGCCTTGCGCGCCTCGACTATGAATTCGGCCGCGTCCTGATAGAGAGCGTCCTCCAGATCGGCCACGTCGACCAGGGCGCTGTCGGACTCGTCTTCGTCGGCCACCAGAATCTCGTCCTGGTAGGCCGGCTCACCCTGCTCGCGCAGGAACTTCACGATCCGGCTGATCTCCTTCTCGCTGATGTACGCCCCGTGGATGCGGACGAGTCGGGAAGTCTCCGGGGAGAGAAACAGCAAGTCGCCCATTCCCAACAACTGTTCGGCGCCGTTGGCGTCGAGTATGGTCCGACTGTCGATCTTCGAGGAAACCCGGAACGACAGGCGGGAGGGGAAGTTCGCCTTGATCAGGCCCGTAATGACGTCCACGGAGGGACGCTGCGTGGCCAGGATCAGATGGATCCCGACCGCGCGGGCCATCTGGGCCAGACGCGTCACCGCCGTTTCCACGTCCTTGCCCGCCGTCATCATGAGGTCGGCCAGCTCATCGACGATGATGACGATGTTGGGCAGGATGGACAGCTCTTCGTCGCCCTCCAGGGGAGAGCGCTCCCGGACCAGAGTGTTGTACTGCGCAATGTTGCGCACACCCTGCTGGGCCAGGATCTTGTAGCGGTCCTCCATCTCGCGGACGGCCCAGTTCAAAGCGTTGGCGGCCTTCTTGGGGTCCGTCACGATGGGCGTCAGCAGGTGGGGAATCTCGTCGTACAACCCGAGCTCGAGCCGTTTGGGATCCACCATGATGAAGCGGACTTCGCTCGGGCTCGCCTTGAACAGGATCGAGCAGACCATGCAGTTCAAGCCCACACTCTTTCCCGAACCGGTGGAACCGGCGATCAGAAGGTGGGGCATGCGGGCCAGATCGATCACCGTCGTGGCTCCGTTGATGAGCTGCCCGAGGGCCAGCGTCAACGGAGACGCGGCGCGCTGGAATTCCGTCGAGGCGAGGATCTCCTTGAGATAGATGATCCGGCGCTTGCGGTTGGGAACCTCGATTCCTACGGTATTCTTGCCGGCGATCCGATCGATGCGAATCGACTCCGCCCGCAGGGCCAGACAGAGGTCATCTTCCAGGTTGGTGATCCGGCTGTACTTGACACCCGGATCGGGCTTGAATTCGAAGGTCGTCACCACGGGGCCCGGGTGGATCTGCTGGACCTGACCGAGCACGCCGAACTCGGCACACTTCGTGGTCAGCTTGTGCGCCCGCTCGATCAGTTCCTTCTCGTCGTATTCGAGGCTGTCGGGCGGGTCCTGCAGGAAATCGAGAGAAGGAAAGCCGTAGCTCTTCTCCGCGGGCGCCTTGGGGGACGTGCTGTCGGAGGGACCCGCCGGCGCTGCTGCAGCAGGAGGCTTTCGCAGCACGGGATCCTGGACCGGTCCGGGCGGCGTCGCCTGGGTCGACTCCTGGACGAGGGGGCTGCGTGACCGCCCGGCCTGGGCCGCCCGGCCGGGCGTCGATCCCTCCATCGACACCTGGCGTGGAACGGATTGGGCCACGACCTGCCGGCTTTCCTTCTTCATCTCCCGCAGTGTCTTGCGGTCCTTGCGCCGTTTGCGCCACCGCCGCCAGCGATCTCCCAGGTTGAGCGAGAAGGCCGATCGCCGTGAACCCGCCCAGTTGAGCATCCCCTCGATGGAGAAGCGTGTGGTCAGCATGAGCGAAAGCAGAAGAACCGCCACGATGACGACGATGGCTCCGGATCGGTTGAACCAGCTCACCACCAGTCCCGATCCCAGGATCCCCAGAACCCCGCCGGCGCGGAACTCGAGCCCCTCGGGCAGCACCGGCTCGAGGAGTGCCAGTCCGCTGCACAGGCTGACCAGGACACCGACGAATCCAAGAGCTTTCAGCCAGGGATACTCGATGGAACGACCGAGCAGCTTCTTGGCTCCCACGAACAGCAGCGGGATGGGCAGGATGACGGCGCTCAGACCCAGCACCTGGAACAGGAGGTCGGCGATCCAGGCGCCCACGGGCCCCGCCAGATTCTGCACCTGCTTCCAGGGCGAGGAGACGTTGAAGGAGGGATCCAGGGTCCGATAGCTGAACAGCGACAGGTAGAGCAGAAAGGTCAACACGAGATAGACCAGCCCACCCATCTCGCGGGCCTTCTTTTTGGGGTGGACCGACATGCTCGCTCTTTACCTGTTTCGTGAGTGCGGGCGACCGCCGAGCCAGCATACCAGATACGACGGACGCTGAGGCAATGGTTCCGATCACACCTCGAAGGTCAGCGACAGGATCACGGGGCGCTTGCCGGTTCGCTTGCGCAGCAGCCGACGCAGGTCCTTGCGCAGGATCTCATTGAAGATTTCCTCGTCCTGCTTCTGCTCGAGCGGCGTCTCGGCCACCAGAGTCGCCACCCGCCTGCGGGTTTCACTGAGCAGCTCTTCGGACTCCTCCATCCGCACGAATCCCTTCGAAACGATCTCGGGCTCGTCGATCAGTTCCCCCGTCGAGCGGTCCATCTGCAGGATCACCATGACGAAGCCGTCCTCCGAGAGGTAGCGTCGCTCCCGCAAGACATTTTCGTGGACCTCCTCGAAGGCGCCCTCATCGATGAAGCGGCGCCCCACCGGGACCTTGTCCACCACCTCGAGGGAGTCCGGCGTGATTCTCAGGACATCGCCGTTTTCGATGATGGCGCAGGAGTCCGCCGAAAGACCCTGGTCCAGGGCGATCCAGTAGTTGGTCTTGAGCTGGCGGTATTCGCCGTGAATGGGGACGAAGAAGCGGGGTCGGGTCAGGTTGATGAGGAGTTTGACGTCGTCCCGATAACCGTGTCCCGAGACGTGCACCAGAGAGTGGCTGGAGTCGTAGACGCGGGCCCCGCGTCGGTACAGGTGGTTGATCAGCCGCGAGATGGACATTTCATTGCCCGGGATGATGCGGGTGGAGAGGATCACCGTGTCCTCGGGCTCGACCTGCAGGCCCTTGACCTGGTCGACCGCCAGGCGGCTGAGGGCGGACATGGGCTCGCCCTGGCTGCCGGAGGCCAGGATGAGGACGCGCTCGGGCGAAAGTCCGGCCGCCTCGGCGGGCGAGATCAGGAGATCTTCGACCGAGGAGAGATAGCCCAGCTCCTGGGAGATGCGGATGTTGTTGACCATGCTGCGCCCGAGCGGAACGACCTGGCGCCCGAATTCACGCGCCAGTTCGAGGAAGATCTGGACGCGGTGGATCCCCGAGGCAAACGTGGAGGCGACGATCCGGCGGTTCGATCGGCGGAACAGATCCCGCAGCGGTTCGTAGACCGAGAATTCCGACGGCGCCAATCCGCTGCGCAGGCTGTTCGTGCTGTCGGCGAACAGCACCAGCACGCCGTTCTCGCCATAGGCGGCCAGGCGATGCAGATCGGTGATCTTTCCGTCGATCGGCGTGGGATCGAATTTGAAGTCGCCGCTCCAGATCAGGGTGCCCAGCGGGGTATGGATGGCCAGGCAGAAGCTGTCGGGAAAGGAATGGGTCACGTGCAGCGGTTCGATGCGCAGCGGTCCGAATTCGATGATCTCGCGAGCCTGGATCCGGTGCAAACGCGCCCACTGCGCCATCTTTCGCTCCCGCAGCCGGTTCTCGACCAACCCCAGTGTCAGGGCGCTCCCGTAGATCGGAATGTCCAGCTCTTCCAGCAGGAACGAGACGGCGCCGATGTGGTCCTCGTGGCCATGGGTGAGAATCAGGGCGCGGATCTGATCGCGATGCTCCTGGACGAAGGTCAGGTCGGAAACGATGACCTCCACTCCCAGGTCCAAGCCTCGTTCGCCCCGGGGAAAGGCCATACCGGCGTCGATGAGCACGATGTCCGATCCATAGCGAACGGCCGTGCAATTCATTCCGAATTCGCCCAACCCCCCCAGGGGGATCACTTCCACGAAGTCACTCATGAGACTAAGGATAGCACGCTGCTGAGGCATGAAAACTGTTCCAGCGTGATACTCTCGGGGCGGGCTCGAGGGTCGATGGCGGCGCGGTGCAGCGCATCCTTCAACAGACCGGCGTCGCCGATCCTGGGAAGCAGGTTGTTCCACAGGGTCTTGCGGCGATGGCCGAAGGCCCATTGCACGAGACGGTCGAAGCGAGGGAAATCGATGGGGTGCTCCTCGGGCGGCCGGGGCCGGAGCTGAAAAACGTGGGAGACCACTTTCGGCCGGGGCCGAAAGGCGCCGGGCGGAATATCGAAGCCCCGAAGGCGCCGGAAGCGGGATTCGACCAGAACGGTGAGGTAGCCGTAGTCACGTCCGCCGCAGTCGGCCAGGATGCGCTCGGCGACCTCCTTCTGGGTCATGAAGGTCGCCGACTGAAACCCGACCGGCACTTCACACGTCATTCTGATAATGCGGGTCGCGATATTGTAGGGAAGATTGCCGATCACCTTCACTGTCGGACCTGTCCGCGACAATGATGGACCGGACTTGTCCGACGGTGGCAGGCGCCCCCAGTCGATCTGGCGCGCGTCCTGCTCGAGCAGCTGGAACTGCCCCGTTTGAAGGTAGCCTGAGAAGGTCTGCTTCAAAAACTGGATCAGCTCGGTGTCGACTTCGATGCCCGTCACGCGGGCAACCCGGTCGAGCAGAAGTCGAGTCAGGCGACCGGTTCCGGGACCGATTTCGATGACGGAATCGGAGTCCTCGAGACCGGCGAACTCGACGATGCGTCGACAGTAGGCGGCATCGATGAGGAAATGCTGGCCGAGCGCTTTCTTGGCTCGAATGGTCTTGTCCAAGATAGGCGCATGGTAGCATAAATTTTGATTTTAAGAGGTTTAGAGAGTTATACGGAGGGAATGATGAGTGAGTACGTGCAAGAAGTGACGGATCAGAACTTTGACCAGGAAGTGCTGAAGGCGCAGGTACCGGTGCTGGTGGATTTCTGGGCGGCTTGGTGCGCACCCTGCCGCATGCTGTCACCCACCGTGGACCAGGTGGCGAAGGACTATCAGGGTCGAGCGAAGGTCGTGAAACTGAATGTGGACGACAACGCGGAGACGTCCGCGCGCTACAACATCCGGGGAATCCCCACCCTGCTTCTCTTCAAGGCAGGCGAGATCCGCGACCAGATTGTGGGCGCCACCTCCAAGGACCACATCCAGCGGATCATCGACGCCCAGCTGTAACGCTGCTCCTTCCCGAATTGCGGCGACCGGTTCCGACACGAGCCCGAGGGTGAATTGTCGGCCGGTCGCTGTTGCCGCTTTCTTTTGCCTTCGATTCGGGCTAAACTCCATCCCCGTTCAGCGGAAACCAAGATGTCCAATGCAGTTGTGGTCGGTACGCAGTGGGGTGACGAGGGCAAGGGCAAGATCGTCGATCTGCTCACGCAACGGTTCGATATCGTGGCGCGATGCCAGGGCGGCCATAATGCCGGTCACACGGTGATCATCGAGGGCCGTAAGTACGTGCTCCATCTGATCCCGTCGGGGATTCTCCACCCGGACAAGGTCTGCATCGTCGGCAACGGCGTCATCGTGGACCCGTTTGCCCTCATCGAAGAGCTCGAGATGCTCGCAGGCTTCGAAGTACGCGGGCGCCTGTTGATCAGCAATCGCTGCCATCTGATCATGCCCTACCACACCGCCATCGAAGCGGCGGAGGAACGGCGGCTCGGTCCGCAAAGGATCGGGACCACCAGTCGGGGCATCGGTCCCTGCTACGAGGACAAAATCGCCCGCCGGGGAATTCGTATCGGCGAACTGGCCCATCCCGACCTGTTCACTCGGCGCGTCCGGGCCAACGTCGAGGTCAAGAACCGCATTCTGACCGAGGTGTACGGTGAAAAGCCCCTGGACGCCGATGACATCGTGGCCCGGTACCTGATGGCGGCCCGCGAGGTGATGCCCTTCGTCGTCGACACGACGGAGTTCCTGAATCGCGCGATCCGGGAGGGCAAGAGCGCCCTGTTCGAAGGCGCACAGGGAACCCTGCTGGACATCGACCACGGCACCTATCCCTTCGTGACCTCGTCCAATGCCACTGCCGGAGGCGCGTGCACGGGAACCGGCGTCGGCCCGACGGTCATCAACGGCGTCGTGGGAATCAGCAAGGCCTACACGACGCGAGTCGGGGGCGGGCCCTTTCCCACCGAACTTTCGGATGAACTGGGCGAGGCGGTCCGGGAGAAGGGCGCCGAGTTCGGGGCTTCGACCGGCCGGCCCCGCCGTTGCGGATGGTTCGACGCCGTCGTGGTGCGCTACTCGTGTCTGGTCAACGACCTCACTTCCCTGGTGATCACGAAGCTCGATGTCCTGGACGATCTGGACGAAATCCGGATCGGCGTCGGTTATCGATGGCGGGGGCAGCCCCTGGAAGGCTTCCCCTCGAGCATCGAGGTGCTCGAGGAGGTCGAGCCGGTCTACGAGACCCATCCTGGCTGGCGCTGCCGAACTTCCGGCCTGACCCGCTACGAGGACCTGCCCGAGCAGGCCCGCTCCTATCTGCGTCGGCTCTCAGAGTTGGTCGGCACCGACATCTGCGCCGTTTCGACCGGGCCCGATCGGCGAGAGACCATCCTGGTCCCCCACAGCCCGCACCGGGCACTCTTCTTCGGCGAGTAACATCCCTGTTAACAAAAGGGGTACTCCTGGCGATTCCTTGAAACTTTCCGGTATCATGGGGTCATACTCTCTTCTGTGACTCGGAGGAGTCCGCATGGACGCCCGGTCGCCAGCCCTGCAAACGGCTGGGACGGCTCCCCCGAAATGCTTGATTATCAACCAACCCTGGATCAAATGAAGGAGACCCCAATGAGCTTCACATTGCCCGAATTGCCCTATCCGACAGACGCGCTGGAACCCTACATCGATCAGAAGACGATGGAGGTCCACCACGGAAAACATCATGCCGGCTATGTTGCCAATCTCGTCAAGGCAGTCGAATCGAATCCCTCCCTGAGCGGCAAGAGTCTCAAGGAGCTGCTGGCCAACAGCTGCGCCGTGGTTCCCGAAGCCGCCCGCACCGCCGTGCGGAACAACGGCGGAGGACACTCCAACCATTCGCTGTTCTGGACGATCATGTCGCCCAAGGGCGGCGGTGAGCCGACGGGAGAACTGGCTCAGGCCATCAACTCGACTTTCGGCAGCTTCGCGAATTTCAAGGAGAAGTTCTCGGCTGCGGCGATGGGCCGTTTTGGCTCGGGTTGGGCATGGCTGGTCCGCGGCGCGGGCGACAAGCTGGACATCTACTCCACGGCGAATCAGGATAGTCCGCTGATGGAGGGCAAGATCCCCGTTCTCGGACTCGATGTCTGGGAACACGCCTACTATCTGAAGTATCAGAATCGCCGCGCAGACTACGTCGGCGCATGGTGGAATCTCGTCAACTGGGCCGAGGTCGCCAAGCACCTCCGGTAGAGTCGGACAACATTCCAGGTTGTCCCGAAGGCAACGATTGTCGATACTGCGGCGGAGCCCCGGCCGGCACGGACGGGGCGACGCCTTCGGCATTGCCGGTGGCCGGGGCCGGGGCGTGCGGACAAGCAAGGATGCTTGTCCTACGTGATGCGATTGTCTTCGTCGACGGGGCGACGCTTTCGGCATTGCCGGTGGCCGGGGCCGGGGCGTCCGGACAAGCAAGGATGCTTGTCCTACCTGATGCGATTGTGTTCGTCGACGGGGCGACGCCTTCGGCTTTGCCGGTGGCCGGGGCCGGGGCGTGCGGACAAGCAAGGATGCTTGTCCTACGTGATGCGATTGTGTTCGTCGACGTGGACGATCCGCGGCTGGTGGCGGCGGGCCTCCGAATCCTCCAGCATCGCGTAGGAAATGATGATGATCAGATCTCCCGGCTGCCCGAGGCGGGCGGCGGCTCCGTTCAGCCGGATGTCCCCGCGACCCCGCTCGCCGGTGATCGCGTAAGTCTCGAGCCGGGCCCCGTTGCTGATGTTGACGACCTGAACCCGCTCGTAGGGGACGATGTCGGCGGCCTCCATCAGTTCGGCGTCGATCGTCAGGCTGCCGGGATAGTGGAGTTCCGCAGCCGTCACGGTTGCCCGGTGAATCTTCGATTTGCACATCGAACGCCACATCGTCGTTCTCAGCCTCCACACAACATGTTATCAATCAATCGGGTGGAACCGATCCGCAGCGCCGCCGCGACGCGTACCGGGCCCCGGATGCGTTCGACGGGCTGCATCACCTCCGGATCGACGACCTCGAGGTACTCCACTTCCGCCAGTGGTTCCGTCCCCAGGACGTCCAGCGCCGCCTGCCGGACCCTTTGCGGATCTGCCTCGCCGGCGACGACCCGCTCGCGGGCCGCGACCAGCGCCCGGTAGAGGACCGGGGCTGCGCTGCGCTGCTCGGCCGTCATGTACCGGTTCCGGGAACTCACGGCCAGGCCGTCGCTCTCGCGCACGGTCGGGACTGCAACGATCGTCAGGGGGAGGTTGAGGTCGCGGGTCATCCACTCGATCATCTTGAGCTGCTGGGCGTCCTTCTGACCGAAGTACGCGCGGTCGGGCTGGACGATGTTGAAGAGCTTGAGGACCACCGTGGCCACTCCCCGAAAATGTCCCGGGCGGTGCGGTCCGCACAGGTATTGGCGAATCCCGTCCACCTCGACGCAGGTGCGCTGGCGTGAGGGGTACATGACCTCGGGCGACGGGGCAAAGACCGTGTCGACTCCCAGACGATCGCAGAATTCCAGGTCCGTCGCGCGGTCCCGCGGATAGCTCTCGAAGTCCTCTCCGGGACCAAACTGGAGGGGGTTGACGAAAATCGTGACGACCACCCAGTCGCATTCGGCCCGGGCACGCTCGATGAGGCTCCCGTGGCCGGCATGCAGGGCGCCCATCGTCGGAACCAGACCGATGGTTCTGCCCTCGGCTCGAACGGGCTTCAAACGACTCCGCAGGGACGGAATGGTTTCCAGCAGTTCAACGCTCATCGATCGCGACTCTCCGGGGAGGACAGGGAATCGGGCGAGTGTTCCGGTCCCGGGAAGCGGCCTTCCCGGACCTCGTCGCCGTAAGCGCGGGCGGCCGACACGATCGTCTCGCCGAGCCGGGCGTACTGTTTGACGAAGGACGGAACGAATTCTTCGAACAGCCCGAGGGCATCGTAGCTGACCAGCACCTGGCCGTCGCAGTGAGGTCCGGCGCCGATTCCGATAGTCGGGACGGTCAGTTCGGTACTCACCATCCGGGAGACGTCCGCAGGAATCGACTCCAGAACGACCGCGAAGGCGCCGGCCTGCTCCAGTCCGCGAGCGTCCTCGAGCAGCCGGGATGCGGCCTCCTCGCTGCGTGCCTGCGGGCGGAAGCCACCGAACTGGTGGACCGATTGAGGAGTCAGGCCCAAATGTCCCATGACGGGGATTCCCGTCTCGACCAGTCGCCGGGTGACTTCGAGTACCGGGCCTCCGCCTTCGATCTTGACGGCCGCCGCGCCGCCCTGCTGCAGCAGGCGCCCGGCATTGTGCATCGCCTCGGAGATCTCGGCCTGGTAGGTCAGGAAGGGCATATCGGCCACCACGAGGGCGCGTGAAGCACCTCGACTGACGGCCCGTGTGTGATGCACCATGTCGTCCAGCGTCACGGGCACCGTCGTTTCGTAGCCGAGAACGACCATGCCGAGCGAATCTCCCACCAGCAGGACATCGATTCCCGCCCGGTCCAACAGCCGGGCCATGGTGAAATCGTAGGCCGTCAGGACGCTGATCTTCCTGCCGGCGGCCTTCATGGCTTTCAGATCGGGGACCCTAACGCGCTTCATCGACCGCTCCTTTCAAAGCCCGTCGTACGGCCCGGACCCGGTCCGGATCGAGCCCTTTGACCGCTGCCATCCTCGCGGCCTGCAACCCGGCGGCGAGGTAGAGATCCCGGATTTCTTCGGCCATGCGGGCCGCATCCATGGCGGCCTGGTGGAGGCCGATCGTGCGGGCATCACCCCGTTCCACGGGGCCCGTCAACGCTGCGGTCGGCCCCTGAGACAGGGCGTTCTCCAGGCTCGCGCTCACGAGTGGAGCCAGGGCCTGCAAGGCCCGGTCCGGTGTCACTCCGGCGGCCTGCATCAGTTCGACGGCAGCGGACAGGAGGGCAATCGTGCCGTTGGAGGCCATCACGGCGGCGGCGTGATAAAGAGGTTTCCCGTTCGAATTGATCGACAGGAGCCGGCCGCCCAGCAGCGAAACCCAGGCTCGGGCGACCTCGGCCGCCCGTCCCTCCGCCGCCACGGCATACCAGGCCTCCGGCAGGGACGAGACCCCCTGTTCGGGCGTCGAAACCGTCTGCAGCGGGTGCAGGGACCCGCACGACACGCCCCGCTCGGCCAGGGGACGGAGGGCTTGCGGGCCGTGGACTCCCGCTGTATGGATGGCCACGCCCTTCGACATGCCGGCATCGGCCAGGACCTCAGCCACCCGAGAGACCGCGTCGTCCGAGACCGCGATGAGCAGGGTGTCGCAGCGCAGCAGCAGTTGTCGGACGGAATCCAGCGCCTCAACATCGGGTCCGATGAAGCGGGCGGCCTCCCGTGCATGGTTCCGATTCCGGCTGGTCACGCCGGCGATGGGGACACCGCGCTGCCGGAGCAGCTGCCCCATTGCCTGCGCCATTCGGCCGGCTCCGACGATGCCCAGCGCTTCACCCAAGGCTTCCGACCCCCTCTTCGTCCGATGAAAAGACTCATCATAACGCAGGGGTCAGGAACGAGGGGGGAAGTCCGGACCCGGGAACAGGGTCCGGGCGACGTTTCCGCTCAAGGTGTTTTGGGCCCGGGTCCCGGGGTTTCGTCGCTTTCTTCGCGGAGCTCTTCGGCGAGGCGGGCTTCGATCAGCCGGAGGAACACCTGGACGGCGTCGGTGCAAAGCTGCGTGCCGGTGACGTCTCGAATCACTTCGAGGGCCGAGTCCTGCTTCATGCCGCGCCGGTAGGGACGGTTGCTGGTCAGGGAGTGGTAGGTGTCCGCCACCGCCGTGAAACGGGCCAGTTGGGGGATCAGGCTGCCTTGGAGTCCCTCGGGATAGCCGTGCCCGTCGATGCGCTCGTGATGGTACAGGACGATCTCCCGGATGTCGCGCAGGCTCTCGATGTCCTTGAGGATGTGGGCCCCGATCAGCGGGTGCTCCTTGACCTTCTCGAACTCCTCGGCCGTGAGCTTGCCGGGCTTCAGCAGGACGCCGTCGGGGATGCCGATCTTGCCGATGTCGTGCAGGCGACCGCCCAGGCGGGCGCGCTCGATGGCGTCCTTGTTGCCGCCGATCAGCTCCACCATGCCCGCCACCATCTCGCCGACCGCCTCCGAGTGCCCTCGGGTGTAGGCATCCCGGGCTTCCAGGGCGGAAACCAGACCGGAGATCCCTTCGATCATGAGCCGTCGCTCCGTATCCAGGCGCTCCCTTTCCTTCAGCAGCAGGCGCATCCGGTCGGCCAGGGTCTTCTCCACGAGAATGACCAGCTCGTCGCCGTTGAAGGGCTTGCACAGGTAGGCGGAGGCGCCGTTCTGCAGCATCCGTTTCATGGAGGCGCGATCGGTGAGTGAACTCATCACGATGAACGGAATATCGCGCAGCTCTTCGTTCTGTTTCACGGTGCGGCACAGCTCGAAGCCGTTGATCCGCGGCATCTCGATATCGCTGAGGATCAGGTCCGGGCGGACCTGATCGAGCAGGCGCAGGGCCTGCTCCCCGTCGGTCGCCTGGTGTACGAAAAAGCCCTCATCCTCCAGGCTGGAGACGACCAGTTTGCGGATCGCCGTGGAGTCGTCCACCACCAGGATGGTCTGGTTGCGCTGGTGCCGGGAAGAGGCCAGGATTTCCTGCACCGTTTCCAGAATGTGCTGGGCGCCGTCCGATTTGCTCAGATAGGCGGTTGCGCCGGCGCGAAAACCGCGCTCGATGTCCGCATCGGAATCGAAGGAGCTGAGGAGGATGATGGGCTTGGTTCGGGCGGAGGGATGCTCCTTCAGACGACGGCACAATTCGATCCCGTCGACCCTCGGCATGACCACGTCGCTGATGATCAGGTCGATCTCATCCCGGAGCGCCGTCGCCAATGCCTCCTCGCCGTTCGCGGCCAGGAGGATGTTCGTCGTCACGGGCGCGACCAGCCTCGCCAGCGAGGTTCGCATGACCGCGCTGTCGTCAACGATGAGAATCCGCGGACTGTTCATCAGCTTCCACGGGCCGTGACCCGTCCCGGCCGGTCAGACGTAGATCACCTGATCGGCACAAGACTGTTATCGGCCGAGACGGATTCCGACTTGAGGCCCGGAATGCCTCGAGGTGCACTCAATCAGGAGATGCGCTTCAGAACGGTGCAAACCGAAGAGCAGATGGGCCCGCCGATGTTGAAAGTCGCCGCCACCTCGGCATTGGGGACCTGCAGCGGCTCGGGGGCCTTCCCCAGCAGTTGCCAGTAGCACCAGCCCAGCATGGCGACGCCGGTGGCCCCGATGGGATGGCCCTTGGCAATCAGGCCGCCCGACGTGTTGATGGGGCAGACTCCGCCCGGGGCCGCCTTGCCCTCCACCCAGAATCGGGCCCCGTGTCCCGTGGGGGCAACGCCCAGGACCTCCGCTCCGAGGGCACCCATGACGGTGAAGCAGTCGTGCACTTCTGCCAGCTGGATGTCCCGGGGACCGAGACCCGCCATGGAGTAGGCCTTGTTCATCGCCCGCAGCGCTCCGGCCGGCTGCAGAACGTCGCGTCGGGCCCGGCTGAGCTGGTCGGTGGCCTGAGCATAGCCGGCCAGCTCCACGCATTCGGAAGGACGGATCTGGAGCTTGTGCAGGCCCTCTTCGGTGGCCACGATCAGGGCGGCGTAGCCGTCCGTAATCTGCGAGCAGTCGTAGGTCTTGAGGGGCAGGCCCTCCACGATGTACCGATTGATGCCTTCGATCGTCACGGCCTGCTCGAGGGTGACGGAGACATTGCGCATCTGGGCGAAGGGGTTGTGCCGGGCGTTGGCGTATTCCTGGACAGCGATGTGGGCGAGATCGCGCTCGCTCGACTGGTGCCGCTCGATGTACTCCTTCATCACCTCCGCGAAGATGTGGGGGAAGACGTAAACCTTGCCGGCCCGCTCATCGGGGTGCGAGAAGTATCCCAGAGCTTCACCGATCAGCTTCCCGTCGACTTTCCCGTCGTCGCCGCGCATCTTCTCGTAGCCCACGGCCAAACCGACGTCGCCCAGACCCGAGTGGAGCTTCTGGATCACCGACAGGACGGCCTGACCGCCCGATGAGCAGGCGTTCTCGACGGATTCGATGGGCTTGCCTTCGAGTCCCGGGACCTCCGCCAGCAGGCCGGCCAGCAGTCCTTGCCGGTTGAGGGAGATGTTGCAGGTGGCGCCGATGCTGGCCACGTCGACGATGGACGCAGCCACGCCGGCTTCGCTGCAGACGCCCTCCACAGCGCGCCGAACGATTTCGGGCACTCCCATTTCGAAGAGCTTTCCAAACTCCGACTGATGGTAGGCAGCGATGTAAATACGTTTCATGAGGGATCCTTTCCCTCAATTATACGGGGCTCTCCGTCCAGGCGCATACCCCTTCCCTCGTCGACGTTCATCACCGCTGCAAGCCGTGTGCCGGGCGGCCGGCGGCGGTTCATCCCCCCGCCGTGTCGCCGACTGCAACGGGGTTGTCGGGGTCGGTGATCCATTCGCTCCAGGAACCGACATAGAGTCGGGGAGACCCCAGTCCCGCTGCCTCGAAGGCCAGGATATCGTGGGCCGCCGTGACCCCCGAGCCGCAGTAGACGACGGCGTCCCCCGCTGGGAGGCTGCGGAGCAGCGGCTCGAGGCGGCTTCTCAGCTGGGTTGGAGAGAGGAATCGACCTTCCGGATCGAGATTCTCTTTGAAGGGCGCGGACCGGGCCCCGGGGATGTGGCCGGCCACCGGGTCGATGGGTTCCACTTCGCCCCGGTAGCGTTCCGGAGCCCGGGCGTCGAGCAAGACGAAATCGGGGTGGTCGCGACGGCGCCGGACCTCGTCGGTCGTCGCCACCAGAGCGGGACGTGACCGGACCTCGAGCTGCGATGGAGGTCGCCTCTCCTCGTGACTCCGGGCGGCGCCACCGGAAGCCAGCCAGCGGGGCCAGCCGCCGTCGAGGACAGCGACGGCATCGTGTCCCAGCCACTTCAGCATCCACCACAGTCGAGCGGCGATCGCGCCCGAGAGATCGTCGTACGCCACGACCTGGGAAGCGGCGGAAACACCGCAGCGGGAGAAGATCCGGGCCGCTTCGTCCGCCCTCGGGAGGGGATGACGTCCCGTCTTGCCGGGGGCCACGGGCGCCGAGAGATCCCGGTTGAGATCGAGATACTGGGCGCCGGGAATGTGAGCGGCCAGGTAGTCCCGTCGGCCCCGTTCCGGCTCGGCCAGGGAGAAGCGGCAATCGAAGAGGATCCAGGACGGGTCGTCGAGATGGGCGGCGAGGGTTTGCGTGTCAACGAGAGTGGTATAGCTCATGGATCAAGGCTCCTTGAATGCAATGACGGCCCGAAGGCTACTCCATGGGACGCGCCACCGGTGTCCGGGTTCTGCGGCGGGCCAGTGCCGCCGCCATCGAGCCGGCCACCACCAGGGCCGCGCCGACGATACTGAGGGTATTCAGGTGCTCCGGGATGGCGGACTCGGGGAGCCAGAGGCGGATCAGCCAGACCGTCAGCAGCGTCAGCAGCGGGGTGATGGCGAGAACCGCGCTGACCCGCGAGGCTTCCCAGTGAACGAGCGCCTCGGCGAAGGCTCCGTAGGCGACCAGCGTATTCAGGCAGCAGAACAGCAACAGCAACAGCTGGATCAGACTGAGGGCCAGAACCTGCCGCACATGGACCAGGGGGAAAATGAGGATCACGGATGTCGCGTAGATCAGCACGAGGATCTGCTCCGAATCATAGACTCGCAGCAGCTGCTTCTGGATCAGGGCGTAAGCGGCCCAGGAGACGGCGGCGACCACGGTGATCACGACGCCCGCGTAGTACTTGCCTTCGCCCGACGCCAAATCTGCAAAACGGTCGTTGAAAAACAGGAGCAGTCCTGCGACCAGCACGACGAAGCCGATCCACTGGCCGATCTGGAAGGACTCGTGAAAGAAGACCAGCCCCCCCAGCAGCAGGAACATGGGGGCCAGCTGAATGACCATCTGGGAGGTGGCCGGCGTCACCCAGTTCAAACCGACCAGATAGAGGAGGTAGTTTCCGATCAGTCCCAGGATGGAAATGACGAGCAGGCTCCGCCCCCGCCAGCTCAACTTCGAGAGTGCCGGGAGCCGGCGCTTTTGCAGGAGATAACCGCCCAGAGCGAGAGAGGCTATCAGGAATCGATACCAGGTGATGGTGTAGGCATCCATGCCGTCGAGCAGGGCCTTGAGCGCCACGGGCAGGAGTCCCCACATCACTGCAGTCACGGAGGCCAGGAACAGTCCCAGTCGCCAGCGTCCAGTCGGTTTCATAGGTCGAAGCTGCAATGAAGCCACGGGTGGCACTCCGGGTTCAAGTAGGCGCGGGGGATTTCAGGTTTTCGATTCTCGACGCGGGGGGATAATCCTAGCCGAATCCCGAATCCCGAATCCCGAATCCCGAATCCCGAATCCCGAATCCCGAATTGGAGTTGACGGAGGCCGTGGCTATTCCGCCAAATCGACAATCGAAAATCAACGGGGCCTGGCTAGCGGGCGGGGTCGCGCAGGGTCCTGACCTTCTCCTTCAACGCCTTTTCGATGGCGGGAAGCGCCCGTTCGGCGGCCTCTACACCGCGATCGATGAGTTCGTGTGAGCGGTAGTATTCGATCCAGGTGAAGTCGGAGAGGTCCGGGTTGATGAGCACGTCGGCCGAGATGGCCTTGAAGTTCCCGAGCTCGTACTGCAGGATCTGCAGCGAATTCATGACGATATCGAACATGTTGGGCAGATCCTCACGGGTGCTCAGGTAGGAGAGCGGGTTGAGCCGGTTGACCTGCTTGTAGGCCCGGTTCATGACCGTCGTGACCCCCTTTTTGAGGGGAGGGACGACGTTGACGGCAATGCACAGATCGGCGCCCATCTCCTGGATGGTTTCGGCGGGGACCGGATCGCTGACGCCGCCGTCCACCAGGGCCCGGCCTTCGTGCTTCGAGGGAGAGAAGACCATGGGCACGGATGCGCTGGCCCGAAAGGCGCTGGTCAGACGGCCGGAGCCGAGGGCGATGCGCTCGCCGCTCTCGATGTCCGTCGCGATCGCCCGAAAGGGATACACGAGATCCTCGAAGGTTTCCCGCCCGCCCAGATAGGGTGTGAAGATCTCGATCATCCGGTCGCCCATCAGGAAACCCGGGCCGAGGAGGCTGAAGTCCATGGCCATGAAGAAGTTCTTGCGTCGGCCCAGCTGTCCGGCGATGGCGATCATTTCGTCGGTCGACAGCCCCGCCGCATAGCCGACTCCGATGATGGAACCCTGGCTGCAGCCGGCCAGCAAGTCGATGGGAACGTTGTTCTCCTCGAGCACTTTCAGAACCCCGAGGTGGGAGATGCCGAACGCCGCGCCTCCTCCGAGAGCCACTCCCACCGTGGCGCCGACCAGCTTTCGGGCCAGACGGTGCAGCGGAACCGCCGCCGGGAGGCGGCCCGAGGCCCGGACGCTGGCGATGCCCTCGGCGTCTGAAAGGACCGGCGAGTCGGGCAGAACGAACGGCTCGCAATGGGAGATCGGCACGTTGGCGCTCGTAGGATTGAACCGGTTGATGATTCGATAGACACGGGTCGAAGCATCGAAATCAAAAACGAAGTTGCCCGCCGGAGTGTCGGCAATCTCGAGGACGACGTCGGAAAACTGGCCGGCCGCCTGGATCAGTTCGGGAATCTCCGATCCAAGATCCAGGATGACGATGTTGTAGATCCGGCTCAGCTTGCCGACGAAGTTCGACACGCGGTCGGCGTAGAACTGGGTAGCCTGGCCGGGCTTGGCTCCGATCGAGAGAAAAGTCGGGTCCCGCGGGTTCGGCTCGAGCTGTTGCTGGAGTTCGGCCGGAATCTCCTCCATGTCGTTGCTCAAGAGTTCGTCGATCAGCTCGTGCTGGGCGTCGGATCGCGGAAAGACCTCCACCACCAGCACGTCGAGGTGAGTGAAGTCCTTGAGCAGACAGCCCACGCTGCGCGCCACGATGCTCTTGCCCTTCAGTCCCGGCTTGGCCCCGATGCTGACGATGAGATTTTCCAGTTCGCCCGTATCGCCCCGGGTGACGCTGGCCAGTCGCTTGCACAACACGCGGGCGAAATACTCGAGGGCCCGGGGGTTCTTTACGAAGAAGCGGTCGAAGGACGGCTTGTCCAGCGCCAGAGTCCGGGTCCGTCGGGCGGCAATGATCGTCGCCGTGCGCTTGCCCCCCTGCAGGAGGGCCATCTCTCCGAAGAAGTCACGGGAGGTCAGCGTTCCGGTGCGTCGAAGCTCCTCCTCTCCACCCCAGACTTCGAGTTCTCCGCTCAGGATGACGTAGAAGACATCGCCGGGATCCCCCATTCGGCAGACGGTCTCACCCTTCTGGAAGGTCACTTCGACGAAATGGTCCTGTATGCTCTTGAGTTCCTCGCGGTTGAGAAACGAGAAGATCGGGATACTGGCAAGAAAATCCTTCCAGTCCGCCATGAGGTTGTCGACCCCTTTCAGTGCTGATGCGTGAAGTCACCGGAACAAATGTGGTCAGTTGTGGCGAGATCATAATGCGATGTTGGCACCGATTGCAACTTTCGCCGGTCTGCGGCGCCCGGCCGCGAAAGTACCTCTCTTTCGGAAATACCGAAAATCGTGGACTCCGGCGGGCGGGGGGAGATACTTGTCAGCCTCACGGGGCGGCAGGGCGGCCGCAACGGGAGGAGGAACCATGTCCCTGCGCTTTCGAATCCACCGCGATCAGCGGGTGGTGCACACCGTGGTCGGGGAGCTGGATTCGGTCGCCGAGTTGCGGACCTACGCGGAGCAACTCAAAGGGGCCCCCGAGTTCGAAGATGGCTTCGATCACCTCATCGAGTTCTCCGACGGCGGAGCGGGAGTGGACGGCTCCGGCGCCGTCCAGGTGCTTTCCATGCTCGTCCCCCCGGTACTCCACGTTCGGGTCGCCATCGTCGCGTCCGGCGATCTCGAATTCGCCGTGGCATGCAAATTCCAGTCGGTGTACGGCCTGCTCGACGACGTCTTCGCAGCCCGTCGGACCCTGGAGGAGGCCTGCGCCTGGCTCAGAATCGACCCTCAGCCCACCGGCTGGGGCGACTGGCGGATCATCACCGGGACCACGTCGGAAACCGGACAAGGGGAAGGTGGTGCCGGAGGGGGGACTTGAACCCCCACGAGCGCTATGGCTCACTGCGCCCTGAACGCAGCGCGTCTGCCAATTCCGCCACTCCGGCCTTCAGAATTACGCGACGGATTATACACGAAATCGTCGGGGGGGAAGAAGGCGGGGGCAGAATACTGAATACAGAATACCGGAGACCGAATACCGAATACAGAATACCGGAAGACCGGAGACCGGAGACCGGAGACGGGAGGAACGGGGCTCGGGGGTCAGGCTGGTTTCGTGCGCGGACAGAGGAGTTGGCGGTTCAGGCTCACCTATCGACGGTTGATCAAGATCACTTCAGTGGAGACTGCCCATTCTGAACCTGGAACGTTGAACGGAGGATCCGAACACTCAACACCCGCAATTTCGGTTTTCGATACCAACCTTCAGCATTCTGTCTTCTGCCTTCTGTCTTCAGTATTCAGTCTCCGGTATTCGGTCTCCGGTCTCCGGTCTTCGGTCTTCAGCCGAAGCTTTGAAGTGCCTCCAGGACGAGGGCGTCCTGTTCGGGGAAGACGGAGCGGAGATCGATCAGCACACGGTCCTCCTCGATCCTGGTGAGGATCGGAACCCGAAAGCGGCGGAGGGTCTCCTCGATCTCGTTGGGGCTCCGTCTCGTCGAGGTGACGGCCACCAGCGTGGTGGGAATCCGTTCCTCCGGCGCTGAACCGCCGCCGGTCAGCGAATAGCCGTCGACCAGCTCCAGGTGCAGGCTACCCTGGGGCAGCCTGTCCGCCAGGTCGCGGGCCCGCCCGCGGATCTCTTCCGCAGAGAGGCGAAGCAACCGCCACACCGGCAGGGTCTCTTCGTAGCGGCCGGTCTCGTATTCGATCAGGGTCCGCTCGAGCACGGAATAGATCAGCTTGTCGACGCGCATGGCCCGCATCAACGGGTTGCGGCGGATCCGGTCGACCAGATCCCTGGCGCCGACGATCAGGCCGGCCTGGGGACCCCCGAAGAGCTTGTCGCCGCTAAAGCAGACCAGATCGGACCCGTCCTCGAGCGACCCGCTCACCGTCGGTTCGTGAGCCAGGGCCGGGACCGGGGTGGGAAAGATGCAGCCGCTGCCCACGTCATGGACGAGGGGAATCGAATGGCGGTGAGCCATTTCGATCAACTCCGGCAGCGCAGGGCGCTCGGTGAATCCGACGATGGCGTAGTTGGAGGGATGTACGCGCAGGATCAGGGCAGTTTCCTCATCAATGGCCTCTTCATAGTCCCGGACGCGCGTCTTGTTGGTGGTTCCCACCTCCGCCAGCAGGGCGCCGCTCTTCTGCATGATGGCGGGAAGACGAAAGGAACCCCCGATCTCGATCAGTTCGCCCCGTGAGACCAGGACGCGCTTTCCCAGGGCGAGGGTGTTCAGGATCAGGAGCAGCGCCGCGGCGGCATTGTTGCACACCGTGGCGGCCTCACAGCCGAGGAGCCGCGTGACGCGATGCTCGAAGTGGAGATCTCGATGCCCGCGGCGGCCGGTTTCCAGATTGTATTCGAGGTTCGAGTAGAGACCGCCGGTCTCGCGCAGCGCCTCGAGGGCGGCCGAGGCAATGGGAGAGCGGCCGGCATTGGTGAAGACCAGCACGCCCGTCGCGTTGACGACGGGACGCAGGGACGGTGCCAGACGGGCCTTCAGGCGCTCCTCGAGAGATCCCGGAAGCTCCCCGACTCTACGCTCGAATTCCGCGGCCTCCAACGCTCCTGATCGAATGGCCTCCCGCAACTCCTCAAGCGCTGCCGTGGCTTCGGAAACCACCAGCCGCCGCGAGTACCGGTCGATGAGGGGGTGCACCGCCGCATCCTCGAGGAGCGACGTCATCGAGGGCAGCCGGCGATAGAGGTCTTGGCGGGCGTCTTGGGACACCTGAACATGATAGAACAAGCGGAGGGAATTGAGATTTCCGATTTTCGATTTGGTGGGGGCTTCCGGTCGCGAGAGTAATCCAGGCTTCCAGCCTGGAATGTCGGGCAGGCTTCCAGCCTGCTTTCCCGCTGAACATCTTCGATTGCCGATTTCGATGGTCGAAAATCGGCAATCGGCAATCGAAGATTCCCTCGGGTGGACAGGATCGTCGACCGGCAATAAGATAGGCGTTTTCCGGGGTCCATCATCACACAGGAAGGGAATCCAATGAAGGTCGAGTACGCTCTCCTCAGTGTCTCGGACAAGCAGGGTCTGGTCGAGTTCGCCCGCGGCCTGTCCGAACTGGGTATCCGATTGCTGTCCACGGGTGGAACGGGGAAGGCCCTGGCCGATGCGGGCATTCCGTTCACGAAGGTCTCCGAGCATACCGGTTTTCCGGAGATCCTCGACGGTCGGGTGAAGACCCTGCATCCGAGGATTCACGGGGGCATTCTGGCCCGCCACGATGATCCGGCCCATCAGGCGACCCTGCGCGAGCATGAGATTCCGCCCATCGGGCTGGTGGCGGTCAATCTCTATCCCTTCGTCCGCACCGTCAGCCGGGAAGGCGTGACCCAGGAAGAGGCTATCGAGAACATCGACATCGGCGGTCCGACGCTGATTCGGGCGGCGGCCAAGAACTTCGCTTACCTGACCGTGGTCGTGGAACCGGCCGACTACGACGCCGTGCTCGCCGAATTGAAGACGAGTCACGGGGAGGTGAGCCGGGAGACGCGCTGGGAACTGGCGCGCCGGGCCTTCCATCACACGGCGGCCTACGACGCGGCAATCTCGTCCTACTTCGAGCAGCTCGCCGACCACGAAGAGGGGTTGCCTCCGGTGATCAATCTGAGCCTGCAGCGGGTCACTCCCCTGCGTTACGGCGAGAACCCTCATCAGAGGGCGGCCCTGTATCGGCCGCAGTTCCTTCCCGTGAGCGGACTGGTGGGGAGCCGCCAGCTCCACGGCAAGCAGCTGTCCTTCAACAACTACATCGACCTGCAGGGCGCCTGGGGACTGGTCAGCGATTTCTCGGAGACCGCCTGCGCCATCATCAAGCACACCAATCCCTGTGGTGCAGCTTTCGGCCCGACGCCCCGGGAGGCCTATGAGCGGGCCCTGGAATGCGACCCGGTCTCGGCCTATGGCTCCGTCATCGCCTTCAACCGCGAGGTCGATGGGGGGGCGGCCGAGGCCATGAGCCAGCTCTTCGTCGAGGCGGTCATCGCACCGGCCTTCACAACTGAGGCAGTCGAGATTCTTTCCCGCAAGAAGAACATCCGGATCATGCTCATGCCCCCCGACGTGGCGGCCCGGGATTCCGTCGGCGCGTACGACCTGAAACGGATTTCGGGCGGAATTCTGGCCCAGGACAAGGATCAGTACTATCTCAAGGCCTCGGACCTCAAGGTCGTCACCAAGCGACAGCCGACCGACGAAGAGATCGAAGAACTGTTGTTCGCCTGGGTGGTCTGCAAGCATGTCAAGTCCAACGCGATCGTGTACACGCGGGACCGCCGGACCCTCGGAATCGGGGCAGGGCAGATGAGTCGAGTCGACTCCGCCCGGATCGCCGCCGAGAAGGCCCGGTCACCGCTGGAGGGCTCCGCGATGGCCAGCGACGCCTTCTTCCCGTTTCGCGACGGCCTCGACGAGGCGGCTTCCAAGGGGATTCGCGCCGTCATCGAGCCGGGTGGCTCGGTCCGCGACGAGGAGGTGATCCAGGCCGCCGACGAGCACGACATCGCCATGGTCTTTACCGGGATCCGTCATTTCAAGCACTGAAGCCATGCTGCTGGTCTTCGACATTGGCAATACCAACATCGTCGTAGGCGTCTTCGAAGGGGAGCGGCTGCTGCGTTCCTGGCGCGTCTCGACCCGCCGCGAACAAACCACCCACGAGTACGCCGTGCTGTGCCGCAATCTGTTTTCTCTCGCCGACCTGCAGGCCGCGGAGATCGGAGCGGCCGTCATCGGCTCGGTCGTGCCTCCGTTGAACGACGCCTTCGACACGCTGTGCCGGGAGTTTTTCCATGTCCAGCCGCTGTTCGTTGTTCCCGAGCGCCAGCATTTGATGTCCATTCTTTACGATCATCCCTCCGATGTGGGGGCGGATCGTCTGGTCAATGCCCTGGCAGCCCGCGAGCTCTACGGGGCTCCGGCCATCATCGTGGATTTCGGGACCGCCACCACCTTCGATGCCGTCTCCGCGGAAGGGGCCTATGTGGGAGGGAACATCGCTCCCGGGATCGGGGTCTCCTCCGAAGCCCTGTTCCAGCGTGCCGCAAAGCTGCCTCGGATCGAGATCAAACGCCCGGAGAGATCGATCGGACGATCGACGGTCGAGAGCATGCAGGCAGGCATCTATTTCGGGTACGTGGGCCTGGTGGAAGGAATCCTCCAGCGCATGGCTGAGGAGCTCGGCGGAAACCCGATCATCGTGGCAACGGGCGGCTTTGCCCCGATGATCGGCCAGGGTCTCGACCGATTCGACCGGATCGAGCCGGATCTGACTCTGCTGGGTCTCCGCCTGTACCACGATCAGACCGTCACGTAGGACACCGGATGCCTGCGAACTACTTCAACTTCTTCACCGAGATCGAGGAGTACTTCATCCGAAAACGGGGGAAGAACCTCCTTGTCTCACCCCTGGACTGGTGCCTGATCGAGGTCTGGAAGGAGCACGGAATTCCGCTGCACGTGGTGCTCCGGGGCATCGATCGGAGCTTCGAGTCCGCCGCCGGGAGGTCCAGACGACCGCCCACGACGCTGCACTACTGTCACCCGGCCGTGATGGAGGCCTTCGAAGAATACCAGCAGGCCACCCTCGGCTCCCATCCGGATACGGAGGAGGCGGAGACGGAGCCGGGCCTGTCGCGGGAGCGGCTGGCGGAGTTCGTGGGCGAGCTGCGTCGTCGGGTCGCCGCGGGGCAGAGCGAGGCCTCGCAACAGGCGGCCGCCCGTCTCGAGGCGCTGGAGTCGGAGATCCGGGGCGCCCAGTCGATCCGGCTGGAGACGTTGGACGTGGAACTGGCCGAGATCCGCCGCACACTGGTTGCCGAACTGAGTGATCAGCTGTCGGCCGAACGGCTGGAAGAGATTCGACGGGAAGCGCAGCAGGACACCAAAGCCTACAAGAAGCGCTTGTCGGCCGAGATGTACGGCCGGCTGCTCGAGAAGCATATCGAGGCGAAGCTGGCTTCCCTGTTCGAATTGCCCGACTTCAGCCTGATGCAGCTGGAGTGACCTGCCCGCAACGGGTCTCGCTTTGGGAAGCGGCCGCGGCCTGCGGCGGCGCTCAGCGTTCACCTCTGCAGGGGCCGCCGGCCAGGGGCAGGAAGCGCGAGCGTTCGGCATCGTAGCCAGCCAGGCTCCAGCTCCGGCCGTCGGTCTCGATGCGCAGCGACCCGTACTGGAGGGTGGAGAAGAGCGGACAGTCCCGGCGCTCGAGGCGTGCGGCGACGACCGGGCTGGGATGCCCGAAGCGGTTGTTCCGGCCCGCCGAAACGACGGCGACTCGCGGCCGCACGACGGCCAGGAAGGCCCCCGACGAGCCCGAACGACTTCCGTGATGGGCGACCTTCAGAATGTCGATCGCACGCAGTCGCGGAATCAGCGACCTCTCCACCCGGTCGTCGATATCCCCGGTCAGAAGCATGGAGAAGTCGCCGAACCTCAGTTCCATCACGATTGAGTGGGCGTTGGCCGACCCGGCGAGCGAACTTCCCGCCGGGGGCGCGTGGATTCGATGCTGGACGGCACCGATCTCGAACGAATCTCCGGCCTTCAGGACGGCCGACGCGGGCGTCGGAAAGGGCAGGGGGGCAAAGTGATAGACCACCCGGGGCGGGACGATCCGCGACAGGACGGGAAGAGTCCCCAGATGGTCGGCTTCGGGATGAGTGATCAGGACGAATTCGAGGTGGCGCGCGCCCTGGGCCAGCAGATAACGAGCGACCACGCGTCTCCCGAGAAAGCGGTTCCCCCGGGCAAAGTGGGAGCCCCCCGTGTCCACCAGGGCGCTGCTGCCGTCCGGATAGCGGAGGTGGATCGCTTCGGCCTGACCCACATCGAGCAGCGTGACCGCCAGCTGAGGACGCGTCTCGGGCGTTCGCAGACCGAGTCCGCAGGCCAGGAGGAGCGGGACCGCCAGGATCGCCCAGAAGCGCTGGCGACCCGGTACGAGTCCGGCGGCCAGCAGGAGAAAGGTCGCCGTCAGCAGGCCGGGTCCGGGCGCGGGGAGATAAAGGGTCGCGTTGACTGTATCCAACCGGTCGAGGAGGTCCAGGAAGAGTCGTCCGGGAAGATCGGCGAGTACCGCGGCCGGGCCGGCGGCAGGCGTCGCATGGAGCAGGAACAGGCCGAGACCCGACAGGAAGAAGAGGGTGAACAGGGGCAGGGCGACCACGTTGTTCGGGGCCGCCGTGACCGTCCATTGATTGGTGTGGTAGAGCAGGAGCGGAGCCAGCACGAGCTGGATCGAAACGGTCACGACAGCCGCGGCCGCCAGATAGCCGGCGCCGCGACAGACCAGTACGGCAGGGGCGCGGGAGAGCGAGTCCGGGACAAAGCGGAACCACGCTTCCAGCCGGTAGCGCACCGCCCTTCGCCAGCGGAGTCGGGCATCGCGCCGGACCAGCAGGTTCCCGCTGCCGACATCGGACGCACCACCCGCGGCGGCGCTGAGGAACCCGAGGAGGGGAGCCGCCACGAGGATGGCGACCACACTCAGGAAGGTGAACTGGAAGCTGCGGGAGTAGATTAGTCGAGGAGAATCGAGCAGCAGGAGCAGTGCGGCTGCGCCGAGAATGTTGAAGCGCCGCCGGCGAAGGCCCAGCAGACGGCCCGTGTCGACGAGGGAAAGCACGAGGGCGGCCCGGGCGACCGGTGCGGCGCCTCCGGTCGCGCCGGCGAAGGCCCAGACAGCCGCCAGGCGAAGCAGGAGCCCGGGCGCGGCCCAGCGGTTCGCCGCCAGCCCCAGCAGCCAGGCCAGGAGCCCGACGTGAAAGCCCGAGATCACCAGGAGGTGCACCAGACTCAGGCGCTCCAGCTGATCCCAGCGCTGCGGGGGAACTCCCCGCCGGTCTCCTGTCAGCGCCGCCGCCAGCAGATCTCCGGCAGGCCGGCTCATTCGCCGGCGGCAGGCGGCGCGGAAGGCCTCCAGGTATTCGACGACCGGACGCAGCAGCAGAACTGGCAGTGAATCGTCGCAGCCGAGGCGCTCCAGCTGGGCCGGCGATTTGAGGCTGGCGTAGAAATAGACGCCCCCCGCCCATCGTTCCCAGCGATGGTCCGGGACCCCGGGCACGCGATACCAGGCGGGTTCTCGCAGGGGCGAGCGGAAGCGGACGACCTCACCGAAGCGCAGGGGCGGATCGAACCAGGTCTGCGGATCGGATCGGACCGACGAGAGGTAGAGTGCCATCCGCTCCCGGCGGTCGATGGGATCCTCACCCTGCCGCATCTCCAGCGGCTCGAGCTCGAAGACGATCTGGTCGGGTTCTCGTTCGATCCGGGGCGCCGACGCGATGCGCCCCGTGATTCGAACGGGGCGGGTCAAATCGAGCCCGGTGGAGGGCAGGGATGGCGACCAGAACAGCGCCAGCAGCCCCGCCAGGCAGAGCACCGCCACCAGGGCGGGTTGAAGGGCAACCGCCCGGCCCAGACATTGCAGAACGATCAATAGTCGATGGATCCACATTCTTCACTGCATAAGAACGTGGGAGTGGGACCAATCTGCGAAGTGGGCAGGCGTCAGGGGAGAAACGAAAAGGTCGGCCGTCCCCCAGAGCCGTCGGTCCGGGCACGATCGGGATCACCTCCCGGCCGGACAGGAGTTCTGCTGCGACCTAATCTCGACTTTCGGTCGGACTGCTTTCGGGGTGTGCCCGGTAGAGCTTGCGATTGAAGACCTGGCCGACATCCCTCAGACACTGGACGCGGATCCTCCTGAAAGCAGGCCCGGTGGCGTCGGCGGCGGCGGGCGAAAAGGTGAGGAGATACTGCATCTTCAACTCCTCGGCGATCCGGACGTAGGTCTGTCCGAGGGCTGCCAGCTTGTCGGGATAGAAGACCCGGCCGGCGTTGACCTCCGCCAGGTGGTTCAGGGCGACTTCCTTCTCCTTGAAGTAGATGTCGACGAAGCTCACGTCGTCGTCAAGGACGTTCTTCATCACCCGGTCCAGGAACTCGACCCGCTCGCTTTGTTCGACCTTCGTCCGGACCAGTCGGCTTCGGCTGACGATGTAGAGAACCACGTTGAGTCGGGTCATCTCGTTCATGGCCTCGTCGTAAGTGCTGTCGCTCCAGTTGTCGAGGCCGTCGGTCAGCAGGATGATCACCCTCCTTCCGCTGACCCTCGAGAGCTTCTGGCGGGCCGTCGTGATCAGCGCGTCATAGAGCGCGGTCTTGTAGCCGGCTTTCAGTTTGTGGAGGGACTTGCGCAGGTGACCGAGGTTGTTCGTCCAGTCCTGCAGCGTGGTGATCTCATCGGAAAAGGAAACGACGGAGATCCGGTCGTCGTGCGAGAAATGCTGGGCGAAGCGGAGCGTGGCGTAGCGGATCTGATCGAGCTCCTCCTTGACGCTGCCGCTGGTATCGAGGAGAAAGACCACGTTGACCTGTTCCTGGTCCAGGATGAAGTTGGCGATGGGCCGCTCCTCTCCCTCGTCGAAGACTCTGAAATCGGAGGCCCTCAACCCCACGACCCCGCGGCCGTTCTGGTCGAGGACCGTAACCGGCACTTTGATGTAGGCGGCATCGACGCGAATATCCGACTGGGCCTGGAGCAGGGAGCCAATGAGGAAGAGAACGGGCAGGACGCCAAGCAGGCCGCCTTGAATCCACGGAATGCGCGAAGGAAAGGCGACCGCCCGGTCTGGGGTGCCACCTTGCCCGAACCGTCGGCGAAGAATCACTCTAGAACATAGGACGATGCAGCGGGTGATTTGTTTCGTCGGACGGAAAACGGGTACCGTATCCGGCACCCGCGACGGCCCTGACGTCGACCCGAAAGCCGAACGCGCTCAGTCTGTTTCTTCCTTCAGGTAGGTGGTGTAATCTTCCGCCGACATGAGGTCCTCGAGCTGGCCCGGATCCGTCACGGTGATCCGGATCATCCAGCCGTCGCCGTACGGGTCCTCGTTGATGACCTCCGGCGCATCGGCCAGGTCGGGGTTGATCTCCTTGACCTTTCCGGACAAGGGCATGTAGATCTCCGAGACGGCCTTGACCGATTCGACGGAGCCGAAGCTCTCCTCGACCTCGAAGCTGGCGCCTTCCTCAGGCAGTTCGACATAGACGACGTCGCCCAGTTCCTCTTGCGCGTAGTCGGTGATTCCGACGGTAGCCGTATCATTCTCGACGAGAACCCACTCGTGTTCCTTCGTGTAAAGCAAGTCAGGCGGAACGTTCATCTCCAAATTCCTTCCGTATAAGGGACGATTCGGGATACTAGCTTAGCACTCACTTCGGCTGATAGAAGGGCGTCTTGACGACCACGGCCTGGCGGCGTTTGCCGCGAATCTCCACCTCGAGCCCGGTCCCCGGTTCCACCCGATCGGCGGGCAGATAGGCCAGGCCGATGCTGCAGCCGAGGGACGGCGAGAACCCTCCGCTGGTTGCCTGAGTGACACGGTTTCCGTCGAGGAAGACGGGAAAGCCGTCCCGGACGATTCCCGGTTCGGTCAACTCGAATCCGGCCAGGCGCCGGGAAACCCCCTCGTCTTTCTGGCGACGCAGCGGCCCCTCGCCGATGAAGCCCGTCCCCAGCTTGACGATCCAGCCGAGTCCCGCTTCATAGGGTGTCGTGGTGTCGTCGATGTCATTGCCGTATAGGGGGTACTTCATCTCCAGGCGGAGGCTGTTGCGGCAGGCCAGGCCGGCAGGGGTAATACCGGCGTCCTTTCCAGCCTCGAAGACGGCGTTCCAGACCTGCTCGGCCCGCGATGCCGGTACGTACAGCTCGTAGCCCGGTTCGCCCGTATAGCCGGTTCTCGAGAGGATGGCGTTCACGCCCGCAATCTCTCCTTCCCGAAACCAGTAGAACTTGATGGCCGAGAGGTCGACGGTGGTCAGCCGCTGCAGAACCTCGATGGCCCGGGGTCCCTGCACGGCCAGTTGCGCCAGTTCGCCGCTGCGGTCCACGATGTCGATGCGGCCCTGCCGGTGATCGGAGATCCAGGCGAGATCCTTGGCCGCGGTGGCGGCGTTGATGCAGATCAGGATCCGTTCGGCGTGGAACCGGTACACGACGATATCGTCGACGAACGTCCCGGCTTCCGTGAGAAATGCCGAATACTGGGCCTGACCGTCGGCCAACCTCGCCACATCGTTGCAGGTGATGTGCTGCACGAATGCCAGCGCATCGGGCCCCCGAAATTCGACCCGCCCCATGTGGCTGACATCGAAGACGCCGACCGCACGGCGCACCGCATGGTGCTCTTCCAGGGCGCTTGCGTACTGAACCGGCATTTCCCAGCCGGCGAAGTCGATCATGCGGGCGCCGAGTTGGTGATGGATACGGTTCAGGGGCGTTGTTTTGAGACTCACCTTTGTCCTCCGGCGGGGTCGATGAAACAGCCCCCAAAGCGAAGCATAGAAAGGTGCCGGGAGCTTGTCAACGGACCGGCCGCAGAAATGCGCTGCCCGTCACAGCCCGGTCACGACCGGCACCGCTGAGAGGTCGGCGCGGAACGATCAGGACTTGGGGACGCTGAGGTATCCGACGACGAATTTGCGGTCGACCCGCGTGACGACCACCTCGTACGGCTTTTTGCTGGCCTCGGTGTAGAAAATGATCGGCTCGTTGATCGGCTGGTGTTTCTTCTGGATGACCTTGCCTTCGGCCAGCACGTAGAGGTCGAACTCCCGCTTCTCGGCGTTGGTGTGTTTCAGGGCGAGAGAGATGCTGAAGACCTTCATGTAGCCGCCGCCCGTGTGCAGTTCGAAGTTGTAGTACTCGCGCTCCAGGGATCGCCGGACGCCGTCGATGTCGGAAGCATTCTGCTCGGCACGGTCACGCACGGCGCCGAGATCCGACCGGGTCTGGTCGATGGCGGATTGATTGGCCTGGGTCCGGGTGTCCAAATCGGCGATCCGGCCGCGCGCGGCCTGCACGCTGCTGTTGGTGTCGGCAAGCTGTCCCTTCAACTGAGTCGTCTCATCCTTGAGCTGAACCACGGCCGTCTGGTCGGCTTTCTCCGTGTGCAGGGCCTGCAGTTCGCGGGTCTGCTGTTCCTGATCCGTCTTGATCCCCTGGTAGAGCCCCTGATAGTGCTGCAGCTCCTGCCCCTGGGACGCAAGGCGGTGGCGACTGTCCTCCAGACCCTTGTTCAGATCGTCGATCCTGTTCTGCGAAGTCTCCAGGTTCGAGGTGACGGTGGACAACTGCTGCCGGCTGCTGGACAGATCCGTGGAAAGCGTTTCGATCCGCTCCTGGGCGCGGAACAGGAAGTAGCCGAGGACCCCAAGGGCGGCGAGGATCAGTCCGGCCAACAGAATGACCAGCCGGCGCCCGCCTTGCGGCGGGGCGGACTCGGTTCCTGCAGCCGAAGACGGCGATGTCTGCTGTTTTTGCCGATCCGATCGGTATTGCTCGAGTTCCGCCAGAAGGGGATCTCGGTATTGTCTCGTGCTGCCAGAATCCAACATCGTCATGCCTCCCAAAAGGGCCGAAACCCGGTGGGTCAGTTGCGGCCTCCGTAGTAGCCCCGCCGGTGCCGGACTACGAGATCGGGGTGTCCGGGGACCGCCACGTCGATCTTCCTCCAGCGGCCGTCGCTGCTTGCGTTGCTCGAATAGTAGCCAAGGGTGTACTGGACGCGCAGGTCGTTCGCAATTTCGTCGTAGGCACCGGAGAGATCCTGAATGGAGTCGGGCGCGTAGATCCGACCTCCTGTCTGATCGGCGATTTCTTCCAGTTCCTGGCGGGCCTGCTCGTAAGCCTGGGGGTTGCCCCCCGGAATGCCGACCGGGCCCCGGCCGCCCCCGGGTCCTCCCATCCCGCCGCGTCGTCCGAGAATGATGTCTCCGAGTATTCCGCCCAGCGAGCCGGTCTTGCTCCTGGGAATCCCCTGCATCTGCCCTTCGGTGTCGAGGAAGATCGTGTACACGAGGACGTCGCGCTCCTTGATCTCCCGGAAGAGGTCGGAGAAGGTGATGGTGGAACCGTTCGCCGAATCGCCGGTGAGGCGATTGTCGACTCCATCGGTGAAGACGACGACGGCCTTGCGTCCTTCCACCCCCTGAAAGTATTCCGTCAGGCAGGTGGAGAGGGCGTCGTAGAAGGCGGTGCCGCCGCCGGAGTGAATTCGCCGGATGGCGCGCTCGATGGCCGTCCGGTCGTCCGTGAAGGGTTGCTGCAGCCGGGTCCGCGAGTTGAAAGTCGCCAGGGCGATGTGATCGCCCGGCTTGATCTGTCGGGTGAACTGAACCGAAGCCTGCTCGACGAGGGAGAGATAGGACTGCGTGCTCCCGCTGACATCCAGCAGGAGAAGCAGACTGAAGGGCGCTTCGGTGTTGTTGAATTCCGTGATGGTCTGACTGCGGCCGTCCTCGTAGATCTCGAAGTCTTCCGCCCGCAGGTCCGCCACCGCCCGATGGCTGCCCCGGTCGCGGACCGAGGCGTTGACGTTGACCAGGTCGACGTGCACCTTGAGGGAAAAGTCTCCTCCGGCGGACGAGACGCTTCCCTGCGCTGCGGGACGGGAGTTCGGAGCGGGTTCCGAAGGGCCGGCGGCCACGGGTTCCGGGACCTCCGTCGATTCGGTCCGAACGGCCGTGTCGGAGCCGGTCTGCGAATCCGCAGGCGTCCCGCCGGTGAGCGGCCTGTCCCCGCTGTGCTGGATCCGCGTCGGCGGGCCCTGTGCGAATCCGACCTCGACGCGGCCCAGTTCGCTGGCCGCCAGCAGCAGGGGACCGCCGCTGCCGAGTTGCCGCTCCAGCGTACCGCCGTTCGAGTCGACCTCATCGCCCCAGGAGATCCGGTCGCTGCCGCGCAGCCAGCCCCGCAGGCTCAGGTCCTTCTGCAGCAGGCAGCGGATATTTCCCTGAACCGTCTCCAGTCGGAGATCGCCCTGGGGCTGGACGGCCGCGGTGTATTCGATATCGCCGTTTTGGGTGAAGAGCGACGTCGAACCCGTCAAATTGGCCGCAGTGATGAAGCCCGTCAGCGTTTCAACGCGGGTGAATCCCCCCAGATTCTGGAGATCGACGGCCGGGTTGGCACCCCAGATGATGACGTTCAGCGCCCGCGGGGCCAGGACCTCGATGGTGACCGATTCTGCCGAGTAGCGGTAGAAATAGGCCTGCACGTAGATCCGCGTGCCGACCTTCTGGCAAACCACCGAGACGTTGGCCATGCCGGCTGCGGACGCCGCCGTCGTTCGCACGCGCACTTCCACCGTGTCGGACGTTGCAGCCGGCTCGATCCGGACCAGCCCGTAGTCGTTTTGGACGATAAGACTGTCGCCGGCCGAAAACGGCAGTTCGTAGGACTGCCGGTTCTCGAGCGCCTGCGCCGTTCCGGTGGCATGCAGTGCGGCCAGAAGGCCGAGTGCGGGCACCAGGATGCGCATTTTCATGGGCGGAATCCACCTGATTCTTTGACGTAAGATGGCAAGTGACGGTTCAAGGTTTCCCCCGGGCGCTGCCGCGGGGCTCGAGGCTGTGCTGTTATAGAATCTGGGGCTGGAAGACGGAATGAGAATCCGCTGGATTTTGCTCCTGATATTGCTGGCATGGACCCAGCCTCTGTTCGCGCAGGCCAAGCAGTTCCTCTATCTGTCGGCCGAACGGATCGTGACGCTGGAACTGGTGGACGATCACAGCGTCGTCCTCAATTACTTCGACCTGGGAAAGACCTATGAACTCCTGACTGCGCGCCAACTCGTGCTGCTCGGTCCTTCGGGCGAGGTCTTCCGGGGCCATCTCTTCAAGGAGGAATCGCCCAAGGACCCCTTCGACCAGTTCAGCGTGTCCAAGATGGCGCGGCCCGGCGAGTACGCGGGCTACGTGGTCGTCGGTCGTCACCTCGGCGACGGTCCGGTCAGCCGCGTCCTGATGATGGTCAGCGGTCGGATCCTGGAGCTGGAACCGCTCACGGCGAAGCAGTTCAACCTGGCAGCGGCACGGATTGGTGAGCTCGATCTCGACAACCCGGACCGGGCGGCGGCGATCCGGCTGGCGGGGTTCAACCGGGGCTACGGGACTCTGTCGCTTGCCGGAACCGCGGAGGCGGGCGCGCTCGAAGCTTACTTTCCCGAGGCGAACATCGTCCCGCCGGTCCCGATTTCGACGCCGGCGCCGCGACTGCCCTCGTCGGAGAAATCGCTGCCCGACCCGGTGGTCGTCCAAGTCAGCGTCTACGTCAGCCGGGCCGGCGGTCTTCGCGACGTGAAGGCCATCGAGGGACCGAGCGAGAAGCTCGAGCAGATCGCCGTTCAGACGGTCCAGAATTCGTGGGTCTTCCTGCCTGCCATTTCGGAAAACAAGGTGGCAGAGGCCGAGATGAAGCTCAACGTCGTCTTCACCCGCTGAGGCCAGCCTCCTGCGAAGCCGCGAAACCGCGAAACTCGGGGGCGTGTTGCCCAAAGGGCTGCGGCCTCCGATCGGTGTGCCCCCACTGAGGTGAGGTCTCGGTAGCCTGTTCTCACGCCAAGCCGCGAAGTACGCAAAGCCGCAAGGAGATTCTTTGTGGGTGGCGGCTTTGCGTCCCTCTTTGCGCCGTTGCGTGGAACCGACCCGCCGTGCATTCGGCTGCCTGCCAGCGTCCGATCCGACACAGCCCTTGCCATTCGGACAACCCGCCCTCGGAACTCAGGCCCCGAACTTTTTCAGCCGTCCCGCGTGAGCCAGCGCCAGGGCCATCAGGTCCTTGGCCGGGAATTGGCCCAGGGCGCCCTTCAGACACTCCGTCTCGTCAAAGCCGTCGACCGGGTTGAGCCGCGCGTGCTCGGAATACAGCAGAACCGGGACCGGATGCCAGCTGTGGCTCTTCAGGGCGGAGGGCGTCGAATGATCCCCCGTCACCACCAGGACGTCGGGCTTCAGATCCAGGATCCGCGGGATCAGCGGATCGAGCCCCTCGATCGCCGCGACCTTGGCATCGTAGTCACCGTCTTCTCCGGTCTTGTCGGTCGCCTTGGCATGGACGAAGAAGAAATCGTAGCGGTCCCAGGCTTCCTTCATGGCGTCGATCTGCGCAGCGACGTCGGGCAGAACCGGGTGAATATCCATGTTGATCAGGTAGGAGACGCCCCGGTACATGGGGTAGTTGGCCAGACACAGGGATCGGAGGCGGTAGCGTTCCAGCATCGTCGGGTAGGGCCGGTGCTTGGCGAACCCTCGCAGGGTCACCATGTTGGCCTGCTTTTCATCCTTCAGGACGCGAGCCGTCTGCTGCACGAAATCCTCGACGATGGCGGCCGTTCTGGCCGCCGCCTCGCTGGTGGCCCGGGGGGGCAGAGGCGGAACGCCCGTGACCTGGGGGTCCGTGTCTTCGATTTCCCCGGACAGCCCTTCACCGCGGAGGACGACGAGCAGCCGGTGCTCCTTGACCGGCCTGATGAAGAGTTCGACGCCGGGAATCCGGATCTCCTCGGCCATCTTCCGGCAAACCCGCTCGCTCTGATCGGTCGGCAGACGACCGGCGCGTCGGTCGGTGATGTTGCCGTCGCCGTCGACCGTGGCGAAGTTGCCTCGGACGGCCACGTCCCGATCGGTCAGCTCGAACCCGATTCCCGCGGCCTCGAGGACGCCGCGGCCGACGTTGTACTCGACCGGATCATACCCGAACAGGGCCAGGTGACCCGGGCCGCTTCCGGTCGTGACGCCGTGGGTGATGGGAATGGTAAGACCGCAGGACGAACGCTTTGCCAGCGCATCCAGGGAGGGTGTGCGGGCGGTCTGGAGCTCGGTCTTGGTGCGTCCGGCGACCGGCAGTCCGCCGAGCCCGTCCATCACGAAAAAGACGATCTTGGAGTCGTTCTCCGACGCGAGGCTTTCGATCAGACCAGGGTAGAAGGTCACGGTCTTGCTCCTTGTGTTGCGGTTGGAACAGTCACTCACACCCGGCGGCGCAAGTGTTTGTTCTCGATTTTCAGATAGGGTTCGATTTCACTGACCAGAGTCTGGAACTCTTCCGGCAGCAGTGCCTGGAAGCCGTCCGACAGAGCCTTGTCCGGCTCGGGATGGACCTCGATCATCACGCCGTCCGCCCCGGCGGCGATGCTTGCCTTGGCCATGGGCCGAACCAGAGTCCGCACGCCCGTTCCATGGGTCGGATCCACGATGACGGGAAGATGGGACCATTGCTTGATCAGCGCCACGGCGGAAAGATCGAGCGTGTTCCGCGTCGAGTCTTCGAAGGTCCGGATACCGCGTTCGCACAGGATCACATCCGGGTTTCCGCTGCTGAGGATGTACTCGGCGGACATCAGCAGTTCGGTGACGGTGGCCATCATGCCGCGTTTGAGCAGGACCGGACGGCCGCAGGTTCCGAGCGTCTTGAGCAGGCGGAAATTCTGCATGTTGCGCGCCCCCACCTGGAGGAGATCGGCGTGCTCGGCGACCATCTCCACATCCTCCGAGGAGAGCACCTCGGTGACGACGGGAAGTCCGGTGGCCTCGCGGGCCTCGCGCAGCAGTTGCAGGCCTTCGAGTTCCAGGCCCTGGAAGCTGTAGGGGGAGGTCCGCGGCTTGAAGGCGCCGCCGCGGAGCAGGTTGGCTCCCACCGCCCGGACCTCGTGGGCGGCCGACAGGATCTGCTGGCGACTTTCGACCGAACAGGGGCCGGCAATCAGGGCGAACCCGCCGGCGCCAACCTGGACTCCGGAAACCTCGACAGCGCGGGCCGTGGGCCTGAATTCGCGCGAGGCGAGCTTGAAGGGCCGCAGGATGGGAATGACCTTTTCGACTCCGGGGGCCTGGGCCAGGGATTCCAGGACGTGTTTGCCCCGTTCGTCCCCGATGGCGCCGATGACGGTTCGTTCCACGCCGATCATCGGATGGGGGACGTAGCCGAGTTCCGTGATGCGCAAGGTGACGTGGTCGATCTGTTCCGGGGTTGCCGTGGAGTGCATCACGATGATCATGGCCGTCTGTGAACCTTTCGATCGGGTCCCAAGGCCGGAAGTATAGCATGGGCCCCGAAGTCGCCGGAGGCACTTTTGCGTCGCCGAAGAAGGGTCCCCGGGGCAGGCGCCGTCCGAATCCGCGGGGCCCGCAGCCGGAGGCCCCGCCGTTTGAATCGGGGGGGGCGCTCTTGTAAGATCGGAATGGTTTTTACACTGTCTGAAACCAGCCTGGTTGAAAGGAAGAGGGTGCCGAATCCATGACCGAGAGTCGACCCCAGCAGATCACTCCCGAACAGGTATTGTCAGCTCTCCGGCAGGTCAAGGATCCCGATTTGAGACGCGACGTGGTCTCATTGGGGATGATCCGCGACGTCACGATCGAGGGCGACCACGTGTCCTTCCGTTTCGTGCTGACCACGCCGGCCTGTCCGGTCCGGGAGCAACTGGAGGGGCAGGCCCGCGACGTGGTGGCGGCGCTGCCGGGAGTGGCTTCCGTGGACGTCCGGATGGAGGCCAACGTGCCGGCACAGCGGGCGGCCGCGGGTGAGAACCGACGAGCCGTGGAGGGCGTCTCCAACATCATCGCCGTGACCTCGGGCAAGGGCGGAGTCGGCAAGTCGACAGTGTCCGTCAACCTGGCCTGTGCCCTCTCCCGTCTCGGAGCCCGTGTGGGCCTGCTGGACTGCGATATTTACGGACCCAACGTCCCGATCATGCTGGGTCTGAAGGGTCAACCGATGGCGGAAGGAAACCGCATCGTTCCTCTGGAAGCCTTTGGTCTGAAGGTCATGTCCATGGGACTGCTGGCCGACGGCGACACCCCGCTCATTTGGCGGGGTCCCATGCTCCACAACGTCGTGCAGCAGTTCCTGTATCAGGTCAACTGGGGAAAACTGGACTATCTGATTGCCGATCTGCCACCCGGAACCGGAGACGTCCAGCTGACCATGATCCAGTCGGTGCCCCTGGCCGGAGGTGTGGTGGTGACGACTCCGCAGGACGTGGCACTGGCGGATGCCCGTAAGGGCATCATGATGTTCAAGCAGGTCAACGTCGATGTCCTGGGACTGGTCGAGAACATGAGTTACTTCGTCTGTCCCCACTGTGGAGAGCGCAGCGAAATCTTCAGTTACGGGGGCGGGGAACGGACCTCTCAGGCGTACCAGGTCCCCTTCCTGGGACGGGTGCCGCTGGAGACGGCGATCCGGGAAGGCGGCGACACAGGTCAGCCGATCGTGGTCGCTCATCCCGAGAGCCCGGCCGCCCAGGCCTTCCTGGACATGGCTCAGGCTCTGGCCGCACGGGTCTCGACGGTCAATCTCGAAGGTCAGCCCACCGTTCAATTGCAGACCTAATCCGATTCGAGTAGCCTGAACGCGCGTTTCTCGGCCGCTTCGGCAACGCCGCACAGGCCGCGTGGAGAGCCGGGTTTGGGGCGAGGACCATTTGACACCGGGGTTCGACGGGCGAATCCCGCCAGGGAGAGGAGCATCCGAATGTCCAAGCGTATCGTGGTACTGCCGGGAGACGGCATCGGCAAGGAAGTGGCCGCGGCGGGCGTCGCGGTCTTGAAGGAGTGCGCGCGCCGACATGGAATCGATCTCGTGATCGAGGAGTACAAGGTCGGCGGAGCTGCCATCGATGCCTGCGGAGAACCGCTGCCCCGAGAGGTCCTGGACGCCTGCATGGCGAGTCGCATCGTCCTGCTCGGTGCCGTCGGAGATCCCCGTTTCGATACCGCGCCACCTCACCAGCGGCCGGAAAAGGCCCTGCTGAGACTGCGCAAGGAACTGGAGCTGTTCGCCAACCTGCGCCCCATCACGACCTACCCGGAACTGCTCGACGCATCGACCCTGAAGCGGCCGGTGATCGAGGGGACGGACATCCTGATCGTCCGGGAGTTGACCGGTGGAATCTACTTCGGCGAGCCCCGGGGCCTGGAAACCCATCCCGAGGGCCGAGTCGGGTTCAACACCGAGATCTATCACGACCACGAGATCGAACGAATCGCCCGCATCGCCTTCGATGCTGCGCGCCTGCGCCAGCACAAGCTGAGCAGCGTGGACAAATCGAACGTGCTCGAGAGCTCCCAGTTGTGGCGGGCAGTGGTGGAAGAGGTGGCCGAATCCTACCGGGACGTCCGGTTGAGTCACATTCTCATCGACAATTGCGCCATGCAGTTCGTGGCCCGGCCTCGGTCCTTCGACGTTCTGCTCACGAGCAATCTCTTCGGCGACATCCTCAGCGACGAGGCGGCCATGCTGACCGGCTCCATCGGCATGCTGCCCTCGGCCAGCCTGGGGATGGAGACGGAGGCGGGTCGAGTGGGAATGTACGAACCCGTTCACGGCTCGGCCCCCGACATCGCGGGCCAGGACAAGGCCAATCCGCTGGCGACGATCGCCTCGATCGCGTTGTTGTTCCGCTATTCCCTCGAGCGTGACGACATCGGCCGGGAAATCGAGACGGCCATCTCCCGGGTTCTTGCGGAGGGCATTCGCACCGCGGACATCGCCGGCGGGGCGGGCAACCCCGTCGGGACCCGTGCCATGACCGATGCCGTCCTGGCGCGGCTGCAGTAACGGGACGGTCGGGGACCGAGGAGACAAATGGAACGCCGGTGACCTGTGCCACAGGGCTCGGTCCCGCGCTCCCCTCCGTCCTGTCCGTCCCCCGAGTTCCAGGCCGTCTCACGAAACCCAGGCGGATCCGTCATTTCGCGCGAGCGGAGGACAGCCCGTTCTGCTATCATTGGCGGCTTAATGCGCAACAACGCAAGAGAGACCCTGCTGGATCTCCACCGACGACACGTTCGTTCCTGGGAAAATCGCAATTTTACGGAGATGCGGGCCGTGTTCGCCGACGAGGCGGTCGTCTTCGGCACCGAACCTCCATCGAAGTTCAGTGATTTCAAGACGTTCGAGAATACGCTGCAGCAGTATTTCTCCCAGATGAGCGATGTGTCGTTCATGACCTCCAACATTCAGATCGAGGTGTTCGAGCCTGTGGCTTGGGTGACCTCGCTGTTTCTGTGGATCTACCGTCTCAACGGCGAGGAGGTCAGGGAAACCGGACGCTGGACGGAGATCTATCTGGAGCGTGACGGTGACTGGAAGCTGGCGCATTTCCACGCCTCCCGCGATCCCATCGTTCCAAGTTTCTGATCCGTCGCATCAGGAATTCCTGACCCGGCGCCGAGCCCTCTCCGCCAGGAAGACCCAGACGAGAAGGTAGGCGAATCGGGGCCCGAAGAGCAGGCCCTTGATGATCTGTCTGCCCGTCCGGCTCAGTGTGCTCTGTCGGGATCCCCGGTTGTGGAACAGCATCGACAGGTTCCGCCAGGTGAGATAGCGGCAGTCGAGCGATCGGTTGAAGGCGAGACGGTGGCGCGCTCGTATGAGCCAGAACAGCAGCTTCTGCTTGAGAAAAATCCGGCGTCCCGAAAAGATGGCGGCGATCACCTCGGGACGACCGGTCAGCAGGCCGGTGACGACGCGCAGGTTTTCGGATCCCTTCTCACCCCAGGTCACGACGCGGACCACATTGGGAAGCGCCAAATACTCTGCGGCGCGGCTGCGATGGCAGAAGACGGTGATTCGGGCGTCCGGAGTCACGTGCGGCTGGTCCAGGATGCGCACCGCTCGGCGCACCTCCTCGAGATCCTCCGTTTCCAGGAAGAGCACGTTCTGACCTGTCGGGTGCTCCCCGCCGAAACGGAGGGGCTCCCTTCGGAACAGTCTTCCCAGGTTCCAGGGACGGAGCCAGTATGCGTCGAGCCCCGCGTTCAGGACGAGCAGTCGGGGGAAGCCGGTCAGAAGGGCGAACAGGCGGGCGGCACGGTAGACCGGCCTGCCCGTAAAGACGGCGCTGCAGACCTCCGGCCGGAAGCGCCGGATCTGTCGCCAGTGCCGAAAGAGCTCGCCCGGCGTGGTCCCCCGGCCGTAAGTGCGGATCTGCTCGATTCCCGGCAGATCACTCAGCAGGTGCCGATCTTCCTCGCGACAGAAGAGCAGAACGCGGGCACCCGGGTAGAGGTCGGGGCGCAGGAGTCGCTCGTGGGCAGCCCGCATGTAGTCGGGTACCTCGGTCTGGAACAGGACGAGACGGGTTCCCGGTCGGTGATCGTCGAACAGCAGTGGTTCGCGTCGGAAAAGCCGGCGGAACGTGCGGAGTCGTAGCCAGTAGGCGTCGAGGCGGGCGTTGAAGACGAGGCTCGACTCAGCGGGAGCCAGAAAGAAGAAGAGCTTGCCCGGCCGAAAGATGGGACGACCCGTGAAGACGGCCGACTTGACGCCGAACTCCCGGGCTCTCAATTGCCTGCGGAGTCTCCACAGAGACGCCACAGACTGACCCCTCCAATAGGTAAACAGCCGATCCGGGGGAACCAGATCTTCGAAGGCGGCCCGGTCCGCCTGGCGGCACAGCAGCGAGACTTCGGAACGGGGAGCCAGTTCCGGACGGTGCAGCCGGTCGAGTGCCCCGCGCATGTATTCCGGCGTCTCGGTCTGGATCAGAAGGACGCGCTCGGCGATCCCCAGCTGGCTGAACAGGAGCGGTTCCCGCCGGAAGATCCGCCCGAGGGTGGAGGGGCGCAGCCAATAGCCGTCGAGCCTCGCGTTGAAAGCAAAATTGAATCTGCCGGCCAGAGCGAAGTAGGCCAGCTTCTGTCGTCGGAATACGGGTCGACCCGTGAAGAGCGCACACTGAACCTCGGGATCGAACCGCTGGATGGCGCGCCATGCCCGCCACCAGGAAGCGGGACCCGGTCGTCTCGAGAGGGCGACACACTCGGCGACGCCGGGCTCCCCGGCCAGTGCGGCCCGGTCCTCCTGCCTGCACAGGAGCAGGACCTGGGCGTCGGGAAAGAGGTTCGGCCGGCGGAGCGCCTCCAGCGCCGCCCGGACGTACTCACGCGATTCCGTCTGGATGAAGAGGATTCGAGCCCGGCGATAACGCCAGTCAAACCCATGGAGCAGCCGCCTCAGGAAGAAGCCGGCCAGACTTCCGGGCCGGGTCTCGAGAACGGTGCCGGACTCGTCGACGATCAGCACGCGCCTGATCCGCAGGAGGAAGGGCAGCAGTTTCGGAAAGAACCAGCGGTCTTCGCCGGTGAAGAAGACGACGGCCCCGTCGAAGCGGCGGCGCAGCAGGTCGACCCAGCGCCGGGCCTCACCACGCCGGCCGATTCGGACGAGTGCGCCCTCCTTCGGAAGCAGTTCCCGCAGGGTGGCATCCGCAGCCCGCAGGGAAGGCGACGAAGCCGATTCGACGAGCAGCACCCTGCCGTGCAGAGGACGGTGCGGGAATCGCGCGAGGAACTCGAGGAAAGAGGGGTCGGGTCGGCTGAGGGGGGCAAAGGCCGAGCGCACGAGCTCAGCCCGACAGAGCGTCCGCAGAGTACCGGAATAGTCGACGGAGCTGCGCCTCCCACCCATCCGCCAGGCCCGGGCCCGAATTCGCACGTAACCGCGATTGAGCAGGGGGAAGACGACCTGATCGAACTTCCGCGACGGGTCCTGCACGTCGCCGAAATGCACGCTCCGTCCCGGCAGCAGGAGCTGGACATCGTCGCGTACATCCGAACGGTCGACGGCCAGGCCCTCGATCTCCCAGTCGGGATGGAGTCGGGCAAGCTGCTCCCAGACGTAGACCCACTGGGGCAGGTTGCAGCACTGCACCAGCAGGACCCGCGGCGGTCTTCCGGATGCTTGGCCCCTAGACATTGCCTCCCCCATGGAACGCCCGGACCGAATCGCCGTAAAGCCGGCTCAACTGCCGTCCGAGCAGGTCCCACTCGTAGTGCTCTTCGACGGTCTCCCGTCCCCGGGCCCCGAGCTGCGAGCAGAACTCCGGATTCCTCAAAAGGGCGAGCGTCCACAGCACGAACTCGTCGGCGTCCGCCGCCACGATGATGTTCTCCCCGTGGATCGCCCGCAGACCCTGGCAAGCCAGGGGCGTACCGATGGTGGCGCGCCCGACCGCCCAGCTCTCGAGAATCTTGCCGCGAATGCCGACGCCGGTGCGCAGGGGCACGACGACCACCTGGGCCCGACGATAGAACTCGCGGATATCCTCGACGAACCCGGTGACCGTGATGTTCGGATGTCGATCCAACTGTCGGATGGCGGCCGGGGGAGAGGATCCCACGACGTACAGATGCGCGTCGGGCTCCTCCGCCAGGATGCGAGGGAAGATCCGGCGCGTGAAGTAGTGCATGGCGTCCAGATTCGGGGCATGGCGGAAGGCCCCGACGAAGACGAGGGCGCCCGGCTCCGCGCCGTCGGCCTCGAACTCGAAGTAGCGGGAATCGACGCCGGTGTTGACGACCTCGAGACGATCGTCGGGGAGATGGCCTTCCAGGTAGCCGCGGTCCTCTTCGGTGACGCAGACGATCCGATCGACCTTTCGGCACATTTCCAGTTCCCGATAGAGCGTCTGCAGGGTGTTGTAGAAGAGCCGAACCTTCTTCCAGGGATTCGAGACCACGGCGATTTGGGTCCGATGGGCGGCGTAGTTCACCTCCACCTCGGTCAGGAAACGCGGGATTCCCTGGAAGTAATGACTGTACAGTGCCATCTGGGTCCATTCGAAGTGGACCAGGTCGAAGTCCTTTTCACAGAGGAGTTCCTCGAGGGCGTCCGCGAACTCGGCGACGTTGAATTCCTCGAAGGGTTCGTAGGGATACCAGGAGATTGGCGAGAAACCCGTGCGGAAGACCGTCCGGACGTCCGAACAGACGGCGCGGGCCTGTTCGGCGAAGGCCAGCTCGGCGTTGGTCTCGACGAAGGAGAGCAGAGTCACCTCATGGTCGGCGGTCACCCGTTTGAGAAGCTGGAAGACGCGGCCGGCGCCTCCGTGCGTGCCCAGATGGGGAAGGTAAGCGCTGAGGATCAGAATCCGGAGTCCCTCCTCCGACGCAGTGCGCACCGGCGTCCTGCGGGGCTGAAATCGCCGAAAGTAGCGGAGCGGCCGCTGCGCCCAGCCGAGGATCTCGGAATCGGTGAAGGTGCGCTCCGGCTCCCGCAAGCGGTCGGCGAGAACCCGGGGAAGCCGCCGCAGGGCACCGGCATAGGCGGCCACGGGAAGCCACTTGGTCAGATTCAGGGGAAGCAGCAACAAGTGGGGCAGCAGCGTACGCAACTGATAGTTGCGCCAGATGTACCAGATCCTTCGTTCTTCGACGGTCCTGGCCAGGTCCCGGGGCGAGAAGCGCCTCGACGTCGAGCTGCGATGCTTGTGAAGGACCCGGCTGTCCGCCGCCAGGAGCACCCGCCAGCCGCGCCGCCAGGCGCGGTAACTCAGGTCGGTGTCCTCGAAATAGCAGGGGGAATAGAGGTCGGAGAAACCGCCGAGCTGCAGGAACCGGTCCCTGCGAAAAGCCGTGGAACCGCCTCCGGCCCAGAGCACGGGAACACGTCCCCGCGCGGTGTGAAAAGGCCGGATGGGGGCGTGCTCGAGGTGCAGGTACCCCTTCCGAAACGCTCCCCGGGTATGCCCGGTCTCCTCCCGGCGACGGTCCTCCGGGAATTGGATTTGAGCGGTGACGGCGAAGACTTCAGGCGCGTCGAAGCCTCGCAGCAGGGGGGGCAGGAAGTCCTCGTCGACGATCATGTCATTGTTGAGCAGCAGGACGAGGTCGTGGCGGGCTTCCTCGACGCCCCGGTTGTTGCCTTCGGCGAAGCCCAGGTTCTCGGGAAGACGCAGTAGATCGACCGCAGGAAACGCGCGTTGGAGCCACTCGACGCTGTCGTCGGTGGAGCCGTTGTCGACGACCAGGATCTGGTGGTCTCCTCCCGCCTTTCGGACCGCTCGCACGAGGGGCGGAAGGCTCTCTTCGAGCAGATGGCGGCCGTTCCAGTTCAGGACGATGATCGAACAGCGCGGATTGCCCGAAAGGTCGGGAACGGAGTCGGGCTGGGTCCGTCGACGGATCAGGGCATGAAGCGTGTCGGTTGCCAGGAAAAGGGCCACCAGCAAAAGCTGCAGGGGAAGCAACAACACCCAGAGCAACAGGCGGATCATGACTCGAGCCCAATGCGAAAGATCATGACTCCCAACTGTCTCTGATCGGGTGAATCGGATGGCACGACGGTCTTCCCGCAGACGATCCGCACTTCGAACATCCTCTGTTTCGTCTCCGCAAACGGGACCAGATACTCGGCGCCAAATGCCTCCCCCTCCGCGACGCGCTTCTCCCCCACCCGCACGCCGTCCACGTAGAGGTTGAGCCGGTTCGACCACGGAGCATAGCCCTCGATCCGCAAGTAGCGAACCGCCTCCCGGGTCTGAAGGTAGCAGGTTGCGTGAGACCCGGTCCAGCGACAGGCGCGGTCGTGCTGTTCCTGCCAGTACCAGCCCGGACCGAGTTGGTGGCTGCAGGTTCCCCTGGAAAAGTCGATGGCCGGTCCGAAGACGGAGGCGGCGGAACCGGGGGATTCTTCCGGCTCGTATCTCCAGTTCTTGCGCAGCCGGTGTCGCAGCGTCTCCCGCTGTCCCGCGTGCACGAGAATGGGCCAGAACTCGGCGTGGAACTGCCAGCCCAGACCCAGGTAGACCAGCCACCCATACCAGGGGTGCAGCCGGAGATAATCCGGCCGATCCAGCCCGCAGGGAAGGTCGTGCAGCGGGACCAGCCCGGTCTCCCGAATCAGGGCCCGCAGCGCTCCCGGACGGAGCAGACGGATGTTCCGAAAACTCTCGTGCTCTTCGAGGAATCCCCGATTGAAGCGGCCGATGTAGCGATCCGCCAGCGGAACCGGCAGGAACTGGGGCCCGTAGAGTTCGCTGTGGGCGTCGTAGGGATACCAGAAGTTGGGGGTGGTCAGGAGGACCATTCCCAAAGGAGACAGGACTCTCCGGATCTCCTCCAGGAATCGTCTCTGCCAGGACCGTCCGCCGACCAGGTGCTCGATGACGTCGAAGGCCGTGATGAGATCGAAGGACCCGTCGGGGAAGGGAAGGTCCAGCCCGCTGCATTGAAGGTACGAGGAATGTCGGTCGGGTAGTGCAAACTGAAGGACGTGGCGATGGTAGTCCGCCCCGAAGTAGCAGGCGCCGCGACGCGCGAGAATGGTTCCGAGGCCGCCGGTTCCGCAGCCGATGTCGAGCACGCGCCGATCCTCGAGATCGAGCAGGGTGGAGGCCTCGAAATCGGCCAGCAGTTGCCGGTTTCGCTGGCGACTCTCTTTCCAGTAGCCGACCCAGCGTTGATAGGCCGGGCTTTCCCGGGAGCCGAAGATCCTCTCCGCCACCTGCTCCAGGGTCCTCTCCTCGCGTGTTCGCTGCGGATCCTCTTTCATTTCAGCCCTATAGCAGTCAACTTCGGCCCCAAAACTGTGACGAATCTCTCAACCTACTCAACGGAAACAGGATAAGATGCATCTTCTTATGGGTGCCTGAACATCCTGTAGACTGGAAGGCGCACATCGGACGTTTCCGTCGATTCGCCGGTGCGCCTATTCAAAACGAGGATTCTATGACAAGAAAGACGGGCTTGGTATTGTTCGGTATCGTGTCGTTGGTGCTGCTGGCACCGCCGACTTGGGCGGCTTCGGTGAGAACCGTCAATATCCAGGAGATGGTGCAGCTGTCCGGGACCATCTTCTACGGCCGCTGTCTGTCGAGCGCCGATTCGGTGGATCCGGTCTCCGGCCTGGGCATTCGGACCTACCGTTTTCTCGTCCTCGAACCCCTGAAGAACACCGAGTCCGGTCAGGTCGTCGAGTTCCGCCAGATCGGGGCCAGCGGCAAGGGCTACACGATTCCCGGAGTGCCCGAGTTCCGCAAGGGGCAGGAGTTGCTCCTGTTCCTGCACGGAGAATCGAAGTCGGGCCTGACCAGTCCGGTGGGCTTCCAGCAGGGGGTCTTCCGTGCCGAGACCCTCGAAGGCGGTGAACTCGGCTTCACGAACGCCTATGGAAACCGGAACCTCAGCTTCCAGTTGGCTCCGGAGGCTCAGGTTCGAGCCGGCCTCGAGTCTGCGGAGGTCCGGACCCTCCAGAGCGGAGAGCCCGTGCCTCTTCCCCTCCTGCGCGATATCGTCGTCAAGCTGGAGCGCTACAACGACCAGATCGAGGGGAGGGTCCAGTAATGAAACGATGCATGACTCGACTCCCTCTCTTCTTCCTTGTGATCCTCGGGTGGTCGCCGGCCGTCGAGGCGGGTGGACCCAACTATCTCGACTACGCGGGCGGCTTTGCCAGGTGGGATACGAGCCAGTCCATTCCCTTCAAGGTCGACAACGGACCGCTCAAGAAGGCGGGCACGACGGTGATCCTCTCGCGGGACCAGGGACGACAGATCATCGACGACGAAACGGCGCGTTGGACCGATGTCTCCACCTCGACCTTCGCCTTTCGGGACAGCGGCTTTCTGGCGGTCGACATTACCGCCGCCAACTACCTGACCCAGTTGCCCAACATCGCATCCCAGAATCCGGTCATTTTCGACGCCGACGGCTCGATCGTCGACGACATGTTCGGCACGGGCTCGAAGAACTCCGTTCTGGGATTCGCCGGAGTCCTCGACATCGTCAACGACCAGTGCGTCAGCGGTTGGGCCGTGATGAACGGGTTCTTAGTCAGCCCGCAGTCTCTGGGGGAGCTTCGCCAGACGGTCATGCACGAGTTCGGACACTTCATCGGTCTCGATCACTCCATGGGACTTCTGTCCAACTGGCAACAGGGCGACTTCACCGACGTGCCGGTCATGTTTCCTCTGGGCGGAGAGGCAGGGCTGCCCGCGCAGCCGATCACCGACGACATCGCCTGGATTTCGTGGCTCTACCCGACGGCGGGGCTGGCCCAGCAGACGGGGACCATCAAGGGCCACATCTACTGGTTGCGCCAGGGCGGACCGGTCTTTCAGGGGGCGAACGTGGAGGCCATTCCCGCCATTCCCGACGGGAACGGAGGCTTTACCGAGTCCCGCGGCGGCATCGTCACCTGTGTATCCGATTTCCTGGCGACGGGGACCGGCGAATACGAACTGCCCAATCTGGCGCCGGGTGATTATTACGTCCGGATCGAACAGATCCCCATGACCATCTCGGGCGTTTCCATCACCGGGGGCAGCGGTATCGGACCTTTCGACAGCCGTCCCACGGGTTTCCCGACCGACTACTACGATCCCGACGAGTCGGTTTCCGAGGATCCGGCGTTGAAGACCGTCATCCATGTAGAGGCGGGACAGATCGTCACCGGAATCGATCTGGTGCCGAACGATACGACCGGCCTCGTCCAACTGACCCCGGACGACACGTCCGGCGTCCAACTGGTGCTGGACGACGACGACTCGAGGCTGGTGATCTTCCCGAACAATTTCGTGTTTTCCTTCTTCGGCCGCGCCTACCACGAGGTCTACGTCAACAGCGACGGAAATCTGACCTTCGAGACCGGGGACTCGAGCTCGACGGCCCGCGATGAAACGCGGTTCCTCTCGGGGCCGCCGCGGATCGCCCCCCTGTTCACCGACCTCAATCCTGCCGGCGGGGGGCAGGTCGTGGCCTCCGTGGGCGCGGGATTCGTCCGGTTCAGCTGGCAGGGTGTCCCCGAGTTCGTGGATACGGGGACGGCCCCCGGGAACAGCTTCATCGTGACGCTCAATTCCAATGGCGACATCCGCTTCGACTATGGCCAGATCCAGGTGTCGGTGGACTCAACGGTCTCCGACCCCCAGACCGACCCTCAGGCCATCGTGGGCGTCAGCCCGGGCCACGTGACATCGGGAGTGACCAAAAACCTCGCGAGCAGCGTGGACTTTCAGATGGGCCAGGAGGCGATCTACCAGGTCTTCTTCGACATCCAGGGGAGGCGGTTCAACCTCTCCAACCGGCCCGTATCATTCCTGGCTTCGTCGAGTGAGCTCCTCTTCCCCTTCCTGAGCGGAGGCGCCGACGAGTTCACCGGCATCGCCATCACGGACTACGGGACCGAGGACGCGCTCCTGGCGGCGGATGCCCGGGGCGACGACGGGAATCTGATGGTGGGCGACGACAATCCGGCGACGGTGGATCTGCCGGCGGGCACGCAGTATGCCGCTCTCGGGCGGGAGCTGTTCGGCTTGGGCGGCGGCCAGTCTTTCGGCGGCTGGGCCCGGATCCGCTCCGACCATCCCGAGGTGGCGAGCTTCTTCCAGTTCGGCAACGGCCTGTCCAGCGGCACCGTGACCCAGATGGACGGATCTGCCGCCTTCACGACCCAGGCGAAGAAGCTCTATTTCACGCGGCTGTATCAGGGGCCGGACGTTTTCCCGAGTTACGCCGGGTTCCTGGATGCCGTCACCTGGATCTCCCTGGTCAATCCCAACGACACACCGATCTCGCTGACCCTGCGCCTGTACGCAGCGACGGGGCAGCCGATCGGGGACGACGTCGCGCGGACGGTGCCGGCGAACGGCCGAGTCTATGAGACGCTGGCGTCTCTGTTCAATCTCCAGACTCCGGTCGGCGACGGCTACGTGCAGGTGACGGTCGACGACGGGCCGGGAGCCATCGGTTTCGAACTGGTCCAGCTGCCGGACGCGCTGCTCGGGCTGAACGCCGCCTTCGACAACCCGTCGGATCTGGCCTACTCCGCGCAGCTCGGCCACAGTCAGGACGTCTTCACGAGCCTGAAGGTGATCAATCCTACCGACTCGTCCATCAACATCCAGGTCACCGCGTATATCCAGCAGCCCAACGGGAGCATCAACCAGATCCCGAAGGTCTTTGCGTTGAACCCGCACCAGGCGCTGCAGCAGAACGTCGAGAATCTCTTCGCTCTCGGGCCCGGCGGAACGACGCAGATCGTGGGGTCGATCAAGGTCCAGGCGACGGGGGTCATCGGCGATGTCGTCTTCGGCGATCCGCAGACCGCCAAGTTCGTTGCGGCCCTGCCCCTGCAGACCCAACTGTTCCGAAAGGCAGTCAACGGGCAGGTTTCGAACGGCCGCTACCCGTCGAATCCGGCGTTGAATTCGTTCACCGGGATCGCCCTGTTCAATCCGGGCGTCGTCGCGGCTCAGGTGACCGTGGAGGTCTACGATCGAAACGGCGTCAAGCAGGGCGAAAAGACGCTGACCCTGCAATCGAACCAGCGGATCTCGAAGGTGCTCTACGAGAGCGACTTCATTCCGGAGAGCCTGGGACTCGTGCGGGGCTACGTGGTGATCACCTCGAACCAGCCGATCGTGGCCCAGGAGCTCTTCGGGAACGATCAGCTCGACTACCTGTCGGCGGTGGTTCCGACGGTCATCCAGTGATTCTGCGCCCCTGTCAGGCCCCTCTGCTAAAAGACTGAGTTCAGGGCATGGTGCAGACTGCAATAGCGGAGCAACCGGTCTTCGCTCATGAGAGCGAAGCGGAGTTTGCGGCTTTTCTGGATTTCTACCAGATCGACTGGCGCTACGAGCCGATCTGCTTTCCCATTGCCTGGGATGGGGAGGGCAGGGTGGCCCGCTGCTTTACTCCCGATTTCTACCTGCCCGAGTTCGACCTCTACATCGAGCTGACGACCATGAAGCAGAGCCTCGTCACCCGCAAGAACCGCAAGCTTCGGCTCATGCACGAGCTCTACCCCGAGATTCGGGTGAAGATCCTGTACCGCAGGGATTTTCGCAGGCTCCTGTTCAAATTCGGAGTGCTCCAGTGAATGCATCCGTTGCGCTCGAGCGATGTCCGGTTCCGCCTCCAGCCGAGGTCGTCTTCGGCGAAGGCCGCATCCAGGGTCGGGTGAGGGAACTGGCCGCCGCCATTTCGGCCGATTACGCCGGGGGCGAGATCGTCCTGATCGGAATCCTCAAGGGAGCCCAGTTGTTCGCCTCCGATCTGGCGAGGGCCCTGTCCATTCCGACGCAGCTGGACTTTGCCGCCATCAGCCGCTATCGACGGGCGCCGGGGATCAAGGAAGTCCGCATCACGCACGATGTGGACGTCGATCTGAGGGGCCGGGACGTGCTCGTGGTGGAGGACATCATCGACACGGGCCTCACCTTGCACTATCTGGTGCAGGAATTTCGACGCCGCGGACCGCGCTCGATCGCACTCTGCAGCCTCCTGGATCGTCCCGACCTGCGGCTGGCCGACACTCGGCTGGACTATGTCGGATTCGAGGTCTCCGAGGAATTCCTGGTCGGCTACGGCCTCGACTACCGGGAACGATACCGCAACCTCCCCTACATCGCCCGCCTGGATTTCTGAGCCTGAGGGCGTAAATCGTAAATCGCAAATCTCAAATCTCAAATCTATACTGGTCCCATGTCCTGGGGTCTCTATCTCGCCGCCATCGCCTTCTTCAGTGTCGTCTTCGGGGTCTTCTATGCGGTGGCCTGGTCCGTGATCCTCCAGGTCCTCGAGAACTATCACCGTTACTACCAGAAGGCCGATCTGCAGTGGACCGGCCCCGACAGCCGCTTCCCGAAGCGCAAGATCCGCCTCTTCCTGCTCCTTCCCGCGGCCGTGCTGAGTGCCTGGCTCGTGGTCCAGTTCGTGATCCAGCCCTAGGAGTTGCGAGTTCCGGGTTTCGGGTTCCTTGCGGAGGTGTCCAGCGGACTGGAGAAGGTCAGCCCTCGCGGCTCACAATCCTATCCTTCTGCCTTCTGCCTTCTGCCTTCTGCCTTCTGCCTTCTGCCTTCTGCCTTCTCCTCGAAACTCGGAACTCGTCTAAACGTCCCTGGCCAGCCGAATGCCGGAGAACTGCCAGCGCAGGTCCGGGTGAAAGAAATTCCTGTAGGTCGGCCGAATGTGGGTTTGCGAGGTGGCGCAGGAGCCGCCGCGCAGAACCATCTGGTTGACCATGAATTTGCCGTTGTACTCGCCGATGGCGCCCGGGCTGGGCTGATATCCCGGGTACCCGGTGTAGGGGCTGGCCGTCCACTCCCAGACGTCTCCGAAGATCTGGTCCAGGCGGCCGGATGGCCGGGTTGCGGCGGGATGGTAGCGCCCCGATTCGACGAAGTTGCCTTCGATGCCGCAGGAGGCCGCGGCCGTCTCCCATTCCTCTTCCCGCGGAAGACGGGCACCGGCCCAGCGGGCAAAGGCATCGGCCTCATAGAAACTGATGTGACACACCGGCTCGTCGGGATCGACCCGGCGGTGTCCCCCGAGCGTGAAGTGGTGCCACTCGCCGTCCCGCTGCTGCCAGTACAGAGGGGCCTCCCAACCGCGTGAGGAGGCAGTCTGCCAGCCCTCGTCGAGCCACAGGGTGGGCGTGCGGTAGCCGCCGTCGGCAATGAATTCGGTGAATTCCGCATTCGTCACGAGGCGGTCGGCGAGGCGAAAGGGGACGAGATAGGAGCGGTGCCGGGGCAACTCGTTGTCATAGCAGAAACCATTCCCCGTATGACCGACTTCCTGGAGGCCGCCGGCGAAGTCGACCCAGTCCGAGACCTTCGGCCGCTCGTGGGAGGCATCCGAGGGGGGCTGATAGACGGGGCCCAGAGGATTCTTGGAGAACAGGTGCTTCAGGTCGGTCAGGAGCAGTTCCTGATGCTGCTGCTCGTGGTGGGTCCCGAGTTCCACAATGGGGACGATCGTCTCGGCCTCCACAGCCGAAGCACCCTCCAGCAGCCGCTGGACTGCCTGACCGACGTGCTGTCGGTAGTCGAACACCTCCTGGACGGTGGGACGGGTCACCAGCCCCCGTTGCGGACGGGGATAGCGCTCACCGGCCTGCACGTAGTAGGAATTGAACAGGTAGGCGTACATCGGGTTCGGACTTTCATATCCCGGCAAATGGGGCGCCAGCAGAAAGGCTTCGAAGAACCAGCTGGTGTGGGCCAGGTGCCAGCGGGTGGGACTGGCGTCCGGCATACTCTGGACCACGTAATCTTCGGTCTTGAGGGGCTCACACAGGAATTCGGAGAACCGTCGGACGTCCCGAAAGCGCTGCAGCACGGAGTCGATGTCGAGACGGGTCCGATAGTACAGGGTCTGCGACCGGTACGGACTCGTTGCCATATTCTCTCCCTTCGAGGATCGCCGGACGTCGCGATCCGGCAGCTGTTTTCATCGGATTCAGCATCCCCGCTCGAGGTGTCCTGTTGGTCCGATTTGGGGCGCGTGGCTCTGAGCTCGGGGATCTGGGAGTAGTTTACCAGCTCGACCGGGCGGTCGACGGAGTCCTCGAGCGGCCGGTCGGCGGCTCCGAGGCCTTTGAAAAGACGGCGGCGGCTGCACTAACATGGGAGACCCATGAAGCCCACCCTTCGACTCTGCACGCTGATCGTCGCTCTGTGTGCCGTCGCCTCGAGCCTGGGCTCGGACCTGGAGCGCGGCGACCGGCTCCTGGCCGAGGGGCGGCTCGACGAGGCACTGCTGGCCTGGGATGCGTACAAACAGGAGCACCCGCGGAAGCTCACCGCTTACCTGCGAACCGCCCAGGCGTTGATCGATGCCGGCCGACAGCACGACGCCAGCGCCGAATTGAGAGACGCCCTGGCTTGTCGGCCCACTGCCGCCGACGAGGCTGTCGAGCTGGCGCGGGCCGTGGCCGAGGTCGGCAACGTCGGAATTGCCGTGGGCATCCTCGAGGCCGAACAGAAGAAGGCCGCCCTCGGCACTGCGGCCACCTGGTATCTTGCGGATCTGTATTACCGGCAGCGGCGCTTCGATGAGGCCCTTGGCGCGCTCGATCGTTATGCCAGGCTTCCCGGCGCCGATCCACAGCAGCTGGAATTGCGCCGGGGAATGATCCTCCTCGAGAAGGGGGCTCTCGAAGACTCGATGAGCGCTTTCGAGCAGGTCGTCCGGCGGAATCCGCAGCTGGCGGCCGGTTTCCACGGCCTCTCCAAAGTTTGTCTGTACGGGAATAACCCGGAGGCGGCCCTGTCCATGTCGCGGGAGGCGGTGCGCCTGGAGCCGGACAACGGCATCTATCTCTTTCAGCTGGGTGTGGTTCTGAAGGCGGTGGGCCAGACGGATGAGGCGATCCGGCGGCTCGAGGAAGCGGAGGCAAAGGGCGGCGATGCCTTCGGTATCAGCTTCGAGCTTGGAGACGCCTTTCGACGCAGCGGCCAGACGGAGCGGGCGCGCCATACGCTGTCTCGCTACCAGTCCATGTTGGAGGAGCGGCGCGCGCAGCAGGAGGTTCTCCAGCTTGAGAGCCAGGGCCGGGAGCAGCTGCAAAAGGAAGACATGACGGGTGCCACCGAGACCTTTCTGCGTCTGGCCGAGCGGTCGCCTGAGAGCTGGACCGCCCGGGAATCCCTGGCGAAGCTCTATTTTTCGCAGGGGGCTCCCCAAAAGGCCTGGGCACAGGTCGAGGCAATGCTCCGGCTCGACCCGTCGAGTTCGGAGGCGCACTTTCTGGCCGCCCTGTATTGGAGCGCCTCCGGAGATCCTGCGAAGGCCTTGCGGGAAGCGCGGGAGGCCCGTCGTCTGAGGCCGGGCAGCCCGCCGCTGCGCAATCTGCTGGGCAATCTCTACTTCGCCGGCGGCGACTGGCGCTCGGCCGTCGACGAATATCGCGCCGCCGCCGCCCTCGATCCCGACAACGCCGCCTTCCAGGCCAACCTGGAATCGGCGCAGCGGCGGCTCGGCGGGACGCCCTGAAGTCCCAAGGTTTCAGCAGTCCATCACACGCTCCAAATCGAAAATCTCAAACCTCGTCTTCGTCTTCGCCCCGAAGACGATCCAGGCTGCGGCGTTCCCGTTTGGTGGGACGCCCGCTTCCCGGTTCCCGTTTGGGAGCGCCCTGTCGCATGATCCGATCGATCGGGTCGAGTCGGGGGCGGGGGGCACTCAAATCTTCGTACATCTCCCGGGCGCGCGCCTTGGGAACGGGCTTGTCGTAGACCTCCCGGACGATGAGAATGCGCGTCCAGTCACCGAATCGAATCTCCAGCCGGTCTCCCGGCTGGACCGTGCGATGGGGTTTGGCCGCCTGTCGATCGATGACCACCCGCCCCAGAGTGCAGGCATGGGTCGCCTGGGTGCGGGTCTTGAAGACGCGCGCCACCTGGAGCCACTTGTCGAGACGGACGGCCTTGGTATCGATGGCGGGATCATATCAGAGGCGCCCGGGGGAGTTGCCGGGGGACGGGAGTGAGAAGCTGGAAGCTCGGTGCAGAGTCGGGAAGGGTTTCGATTTCCGAGGGCGTGTTGCCCAAAGGGCTGCGGCCCCCGATCGGTATGTCCCCACGGGAGTGAGGCCTCGGCAGTCTGATCTCACGCCAAGGCGCCAAGTACGCAACGCCGCAAGGAGATTTTTTGTGGGTGGCGGCCTTGCGTCCTTCTTTGCGCCGTTGCGTGGAACCGACCCGCCGTCGAGAGGATACTTCCTCGATTCGCCGCCGCCTGCATTCCATCTCCGACGCCGCAGGCGTCCTTGGACTGCGGGAGCTTGCTCCCGCTATCGGTTCGCCCGGAACACCCATGCCGTTTCCTGCCGTCGGCCGTCGGCCAACCCCCGCCGAAGCCCGGGCGCACCTCCGATCGAGGACCCTCCACGGATAGCGGCAGCAAGCTCCTGCATTCCATCTCCGACGCCGCAGGCGTCCTTGGACTGCGGGAGCTTGCTCCCGCTTTCGGTTCGCCCGGAACACCCATGCCGTTTCCTACCGTCGGCCGTTGGCCAACCCCCGCCGAAGCCCGGGGAGCACCCGCAAACCGAGGCCTCTCGCACGGAAAGCGGCAGCAAGCTACCGCATTCCAAAGCGGCTTCGCCGCGGCGCCGGGGCAGGTCAATCCCAAAGAGCCTCCGCGAAAACGCGGAACCCCTCTCTCCCGCTCTCCCGCCTCCGGCTCTCCCGTCCTCCGGTTCTCCCGCCCTCCGGTCTCTCCCGCCCTCCGAGTCCCCTCCATCCCGAAACCCCGGCCCGCGTTTGCCAAGAGGTCGCCGAATCTCCGAGAATGGGGGGGCCCATGAAGGCTCTTGCCCTTTTGCTGTTGGTCGGGATGCCCGTCTTCGGCGCCGTGCAGGGCGGCACTGGGACGCCGCAGGCGGTCCCCTTGTACGTCGATGTCACCGCAGAAGCCGGGATCGACTTCCATCACGTCAGCGGCCCCGTCGATCACAAGGACTACATCTTCGAGACCAAGGGGGGCGGTGTCGGCTTCTTCGATTACGACAAGGACGGCTGGCTCGACATCCTGCTGGTGCAGGGATCGACGGTCGAAAGGGCCCTGTCCGGAGAGAAGGCGACCCCGGCGCTCTACCACAACCGGGGCGACGGGACCTTCGAGGACGTGACCGGGAGGGCGGGGCTGACGGGCGGAGTCTGGGGCATGGGGGTCACCTTCGGCGACTACGATAACGACGGTGATGACGACATCTACCTGACCCAGTTGGGGCCCGACCTGCTGTACCGCAACAACGGAGACGGCACCTTCACCGATGTGACCGCAGAAGCGGGGATCCACGCCGATGGCTGGAGCACCTCCGCCGCCTTCGGCGACTACGACGGCGACGGTCTCCTCGACCTGTACGTGGCCGGCTATCTCGACTACGGCCCGTCGCACCTGCCGCCCAGGAACCCGAGCTGCACCTATCTGGGCGTCCCCGTCCTGTGCGGGCCCCGCGGCCTCCAGGGGGCCCGGGACTACCTCTATCGCAATCGGGGCGGGGGAGTCTTCGAGGAGGTCAGCCGCGCCGTGGGAGCGGAGGACCGCAATCGCTACTTCGGCCTGGGTGTCCTCTGGTCCGACCTCGACGGCGACGGGGATCTCGATCTGTTCGTCGGCAACGACGCCACGCCGAACTATCTGTTCGAAAACCAGGGCGACGGGACGTTCCAGGAGATCGGCTTCATCAGCGGACTCGCCGTCAGCGGCGACGGCAACGAACAGGCCAGCATGGGCGTCGATTCCGCCGACTACGACAATGACGGGCGGCTCGACCTGTTCCTGACCCACTTCGCCAACGACTACAGCACGCTGTATCACAACGATGGCGGGCTGATGTTCATGGACGTCTCCGGCAGGGCGGGTCTCAAGGACCCGGAATGGAACCTGGTAGCCTGGGGCACCCGTTTCCTGGACGTCGACAATGACGGCTGGAAGGACATTCTCCACTCCAACGGACATGTCTACCCCTATCTCGCGCACTCGGACAAACCCGAGAAGTTCCGCCAGCCCTGTTCGCTCTACCAGAACCTCAGAGACGGGACCTTTGCCGATGCCTCCCAGAAGGCGGGACCCGATTTCATGCAGCCCGAGGTGGGGCGCGGGGTGGCCTTCGGCGACTACGACAACGACGGGGATCTCGACCTGATCATCGCCAACTTGAACGGGAGCCCGCGGTTGCTGCGGGCCGACCGGCGGGACTCGAATCACTGGATCATGTTTCGGCTGGAAGCCAAGGGTGGCACGAGGGATGCGATCGGGAGCCGTCTTCGGATCGAGTGCTCGGGACTGACACAGATCTGGGAGATCAAGCGAGCGGTCGGCATCTACTCGGCCAGCGACCCGAGGGCCCATTTCGGTCTGGGGGAGTGTGACGCCGTCGAGCACCTCCAGGTGCGTTGGCCGGACGGAACCACCCAGGCCTTCGAGAAGGTCCCTGCCGACCGGCACTACCTTCTGCGCCAGGGTGGGGAACTGGAGCCCGAACCGTTCCGGCCGGAGCCGGAGGGGAAGGCGTCGGACACGGCCTCCGCCAAGAACCCCGAGGAGTCGCCCCGCCCGCGGCGGACGCTATAATGACCGGGATGAATCGGCTTGCGGTTCTTCTTGTGCCGATCCTGCTGTCCGGCAGCCTGCTCCGAGCCCAGGCCGGAGATCCGATGCAGCAGGGCGTGGAGGAATTGCGGTCCGGCCGCTATCCGGCAGCGCTGGCGCTTTTCAACCAGGCCAAGCAGCAGCGGCCCGGTGATGGCTTTCCCTATTTCTTCGCCGGCATCGCTCTGGCACAGTCAGGCCAGCCGCTGCAGGCGCAGTCCGAGCTGGAGAAAGCAGTCGAGCTGGCTCCGGGTCAGCCCCAGATCGCACTGGGCTGTGCGGACGTGCAGCTGAAGAACGGGTATCTGATCAAGGCGCGCGAGACCCTGGCGACTCTCAACCGGCCGGAGCTGCTGGAGTCGCTTCCCGCCGACCAGCTCTGGGCCGTCTCCGACCTTTCCTTTCGGGCTGAGAGTCCCGATGAGGCGCTGGCCGCTCTTCTCGAGTACCGCAAGCAGCGGGCAGACGACGAGCGCATTCCCTTCCGGATGGGCCAGATCCACCTGGCCCAGAACCGCCTCGATGAGGCTCTCGACGATTTCGAGCGGGCGCTGTCGGAAACCGACCGGAAGGCCGCCGCGAACTACGGGATCGGTCTGGTCCGGTTCCAGCAGGGAGAGCTGACGAAGGCCAGGGCAGCGCTGGAAGTGGCTGTCCGACTCGAGCCGGACAACCCGGAGTACGATCTGCTGCTGGCCTCGGTGCTCCTCGGACTGGATCAACCGGCCGGTGCGGTCGAACTGCTCGCCCGCGTCGAAGCCGCCGGGACTCAACTTCCCAAAGTCTATGCCGCCATGCTTCGGGCGTATGGGCGACTGCGCCAGGCGGACAAGGTGCAGGAGTACCGTCGGAAGATGGAAGCGCTGCACGCAGACGGCCCCGGCTCCAAGGACCTGGTGCAGAAGGTGGCGAACCTGCTGGGGGAAGGGCAGAGGGCCTTGAAGTCGGGCAATCTGGGAGAGGCCCAGACGCTGTTCGAACAGGCGCTGTCGCTCGATGCCTCGAACGTCCTGGCCCACAGCTACCTGGCCGGCATCTTCGTCTCGCGAAAGAACTGGGCCTTGGCCGACGAACATCTTCGTGCTCTGGAGGCGACCGACGGCGACGCCTTCGAGACCCGTTACCTGCGCGCCACCTACTACTACTCCAGGGGAGAACTGGCCGAAGCCCGAGAAGCCGCGCTGTCCGCCCGGGCGCTGCAGCCGGGCTTCCCCGAACTCCGCAACCTGCTCGGCAACATCTACTACGCGCTGGGCCAGTACCAGCAGGCGGCCGACGAATACCGCACGGCCATGAACCTCGACCCGAAGCGTCCGGAATTCAAGCTCAACTATGAGACTGCGGCAGCCCGGCTGAAAGGGGTCGAACCCCGGTAGGCGGATGGCCGGGCCGAGCGTCCAAACCGGCGGACCTCCGCTCGCGAAGCCGACTGACCGGTGCCCGGTGACGCAATGGCCCGTGCCGCGTCGGCGATCACCTTCGTGAGGCCCAATAAAAAGGGGGTGCCGGTCCGACCGGCACCCCTTTTTGGGTTGCTCCCTCAACGAGGAGGCGAAAAGCCCGGCAGGCTTCGCGGCTCCCGAGCCCGCACTCGACTAAAAGTCGTAGCGAAGGCCGAATTGCATCACTCGAGGTGCTCCCTGGATCTCGTTGATGTTCCCGAAATCCGGCGCCGGAACCCCTGTTTGCACGTCCGGGGACGTTCCCCAGGCAGTCCGTGAAAGCGTCGGGGCACCCAGATGCTGGGTGTTGGTCGCGTTGAAGACCTCCCAGCGGAAGGTGATGCTGTGGTTCTCGTTATACGGCATGGTGAACTTCTTGTGCAGTCCGAAATCGAAGCTCACATAGCCGTCCAGGTTGAACACGTTGCGGTCGCCGGTCTCACCCGCCTTGTCTTCCCGGAAGCTGTTGTAGGCATACTGCGGATCCGCCCAGAAGTTCGGGTTGTCCCCACTCTTGTGCGGATCGACGTTGGGATCACGAACGCGGGACGCAAAGCTCTGGACGTTCCAGTTGGTGGCCCAGACGCTGCCCTCGAAGGGGCTCTCCATGGGCAGACCCGAGTTCCAGCGGAAGATCCCGTTGAAGGACCAGCCGCCCAGGATCGCGTCGGCCACTCCCGGCATATCGGCCGCGTATGAGCGACCTTTGCCGAAGGGAAGGTTCCAGAGCCAGTTGGCGTTGAAGATGTGCCGCGTGTCGAAATCCGAAACCGAGTACATGTCCTGGGGCCGGAGCGAATTGAGGAACATGCTGGCGGTCGAATAATCGGCCGAGCTCTGAAGACCGGAAGCGTTGTCCATGGACTTGCTCCAGGTGTAGTTCAGATCGAAGCTCAGCGAGTCCTTGAAACGCTGGCGGACCGTGATGGCCAGGGCATGGTAGTCGGACTGTGCCAGAGTGCTCCAGGCCACCAGCGCCCCGTACTGAGGCTGGTAGAACATGCTGGGATAGATGCCCTCGTAGTCGAGCGCATCCTGGAGGAAGGTGTAGTCCGGGCTGTCATAGCCATCGTGAGAGACGAAGGCGAAGGCATTCTGGGTCGCCGTCATGTTCGGATCCCAGGCCAGCCACCAGTTCGTCGGCAGATCGGGGAACAGGTTCTCGAAGAAGGGAATCATGGGAACCTGATCGATGGGAGTGTTGTCCTGCCGATACTGCCAGAGCTGCGCCGCTGCCGTGTACCAGTCGATACCGGACTGGGGATCGACCAGGTTGTTCGGCTGCATGACGTCGCGCTGGGCCAGAAGATCGCGGGCCTTGCGCCCGATGTACGAGGCCTCCATGTAGATCCCGCCCGGCAGCTCGCGTCCGAACGTGAGGTTCCAGTTGTAGTTGACCGGCGTGGTGAGCGTGGCGTCGAGGGACGACTCGATCCGGCGGTCCCCGTCTGCCGCCTGGCTCAACGGGAACGAGATGTTATCAGCCACGTTCATGTACTCGAGATCTCGAATGTCCTGGTCGAAGCCGGTGAACAGAGGACCCGGATCGGTCGTGGCATTGAAGGTGTTGGCGGCAATCGAATCGGAGAGGACGAACCCGAGCGTCGAACTCAGATCCCAGGAGACCGCCAATGCGCTTCCAACCCGGTCATACATCATCGAGAAGCCGCCGCGAATGACCGACTGCTGCGGATCTCCGAAGATGGCGTGCAGGAAACCATCCTCCACGTGGGGAGAATAGGCGAAGGAAATGCGCGGGGAAAAGTTGTTCCAGTCCGTCTTGTAGTAGCCGGGCTTGCCGTACTTCGGACCGGCCAGGTCGACCGAAAGGTCCCCGTTGTACGGGACGCCGCGCGCCATGCCTTCCTTGCGGAGGTTGAAGTAATCCCCCAGCGGGATCGAGGGAGCGACTTCGAAGCCGCTCGTCTCTTCGACCGGGGTCGCGACGCTCCAGCGGACCCCCAGATTGAGGGTCAGATTGTCGGTCGTCTGCCAGGTGTCTTCGAAGTAGAGCTCGTACTCGTTCGAGGCAAATTGCCGGAAGGTGGGAGTCCCGCTCTGCTCGAGGTTGCCGGAAAGGTCATAGGTGCCGTTGGCGTTGTACTGTGTGTAGCGGCCCAGCAGCGCGGTCAGGCCGTTGCGGACCACATCGCGGAGGCCACCCTCGAGGTCGTCGATGACATCCATCGCATCGCCGGAACTGGCGTAGAACGAGGGGTTCATCGTCGCGAAGTCGAAAGCCGTTCCGTAACTGGTCCGGTCGTTGTTGACGAACCGGATGTTGGTCCCGAATTGGAGAGTGTGATCTCCCTTGACCCACGACGTGTCGTTGGTGAAGTTGTGCACCGGAGTGGTGCGGGACAGCGTATCGACGCCCCCGTTCGGATCGTAGACGAAACGGAAGGTCATGAAATTCGCATTCGAGTCCCCCTGATCGGTAAGGGCCTGTCGGGTGAGGCCGTACCGGAAGTTGTTGATCAGGGTCGGGCGAATGTTCCACGTATGGCCCGCCATGACGCCGAAGGGGTGGCTCCAGTAGGTGCGCTCCAGCGTATCCGGCCAGTATTTGGACAGGGTCTCATGATCCCACTGGTAGTTGGCACGGAGCATGATCGACTGGTTGTCGCTCGGCACCAGGTCAACGCGGGTCGTGAAGGTGTTCCAGTCCAGGGGGGCCGGCGCGTTGAAGCGAAAGCCGGAGGTATTCAGGAGATCGCCGTTTCCGGAGTCATTGGCGGGATAGCGACCCGCCGCCGCACCCAGAACGGCCGTAGCGATGGGATTCACTCCGTCGATATCCGGGAAGAGCGATGCGATCTCGTCAGGGCCGATCTCGGCCGGCTGATGTGCGCTGTTGCGGTACCGCAGGATGCCGTCGCCCATGTGGGCCAGGGGCACAATATTCAGCTGAGTCTGCCCTTTGCGGTCCTTCCGGCCCTCGTAGTTGAAGAAGAAGAACGCCTTCTCCTTGACCAGCGGTCCACCGATGGACCCGCCGTAGAGGTTCCGGATCAGCTTGGGTCGCTCGAGGCCGATGCGGTTGTTGAAGAAATCATTGGCCGCCGTGGCCGTGTTGCGGTGGTACTCGTAGAGGCTGCCGTGGAATTCATTGGTGCCGCTCTTCGTGACCAGGGACACCTGGGCGCCGGATGACCGGCCCTGGGATGCCGTGGGGCTCGAAGTCGTCACGCGGAACTCCTGAACCGAATCGGGAGTGACGCGCAGGACCGATTTGAAGGCGACGTCGTCGGCCGTCTCGTTGCCGTAGGTGGCGCCTGTCTGCTGTTCGTTCACGTCGATGCCGTCGAGGGTGAGGTTCTGCTGATCGGAGCGGGCGCCCGCGACGTAACCGTTGCGTGTGACCCCCGGCTGAGCGCTGAGCAACTGGTAGACATTGCGCTCGTTCAGGGGCAGTTCTTCGATCTGTTGCGTGTTGAACGCATTGCCGATCGAACCGTCGATTTCATTCTTCAGCTTTTGGGTCGTGCTGGCGACGGTGATGATCTCGGAGACCTGTCCCAGATCGAGTTGGAGGTCGAGATTGACCGGCGTGTCCACGAGCAAACGAAGGTCATTCTGCTCCAGCGTCTTGAAGCCGGGCATCTCGCAACGCACTGAATAGGTGCCCGGAGGAAGGAGCAGAAAGCGAAAGCGACCTTCGCTGTCGGTGATCGCCGACCGCTGGTTCTGCGTTCCCTGATTGGTCAGGGTCACGTCGGCACCCGGGACCACCGCACCCTGCGGATCGCGGAGGACACCGCTCAACTCGGAGGTCTGCCCGAAGACGGGGGCTGCGGTCAGAATCAAAACCAGCAGGACTCCCCATAATAGAAGATGGACTCTGTTTGAAGGATGCATAATCACACTCCCCACTCCCGAATGTGACAGACTCCCGACCGAAGCGGCTCGTCACACCAAGACCGTTCCAGCCGGATCAACTTTTAGGAACCGAAACCAGAACCCCTCATCCCTAAGGGATTCCCCCAGAAGGGACTCAGGATATCCCCTGTCACCGACATTCGCAATTCCAGTGCCATAAAAATGTCCGATTTTCTACACTGTTATTCTTTTCAGGGCTTTAAACCGGGTCTTTGGCGGAGGCGCGGCCGCAGCCGCCGGGCCCGGATTCAAAATTGCGAATCGCGACATCCAATTCTCTGGATCGCCGTGCATTTGATCTTCCAGCTGGTATACTCTGGGGACCGCCGGGTGTGGCACGACTCGTGGACATCGGATCTTCAAGGAGAGCCCGGCCGGCTGAAGGCCATGAACCGAACACATCAGGTCGCTGGTTTGCTCGTCTTCTTCCTCTCGCTCTGGATGGCGGTCGGCCCGCTCCGAGCCGCCGGTGCCGCGCAGAAGGACACGCGGGATCTCAAACAGGAAGAGAGCCAGGATTACTACTCGAAATGGCTCAATGAGGATGTGGTCTACATCATCACCCCTGAAGAACGGTCGGTCTTCGAGGGTCTGACCACTCCCGATGAGAAGGAACGCTTCATCGAGCAGTTCTGGCAGAGACGTGACCCCGATCTCCGGACCTCGGAAAACGAGTACAAGGAGGAACACTACCGGCGCCTGGCCTACGTCAACGAGCACTTCAAGGCTGGAATCCCGGGCTGGAAGACGGATCGCGGCCGAATCTACATCATTCACGGCCAGCCGGCCGAAATCGATTCCCACAAGATGGGGCAGAGCTACATCCGACCCACCGAGGAAGGTGGCGGCCTGACGGCGACCTATCCCTTCGAGGTCTGGCGCTATCGCCACATCGACGGGATCGGGGACAATGTCGAAATCGAATTCGTCGATCCCGACGGGACGGGGACGTTCCGCCTGGCCATGACTCCCTGGGAAAAGGACGCCCTGCTGCTGATTCCGGGCGCCGGTTTGACCATCGCGGAAGAGTTGGGGGTGGCCAGCCGGAAGGACCATCCCTACTTCAAGCCCTACGCCGTCAACGACTATCCCGGCATGCGGCCGCGCGCCCAGGACGATCCCTTCATCCGGTACGAACGACTGACCCGCCTGCAGCAGGCAATGCCCATCAAGTACAACGACCTGAAGGAGATCGTGCAGGTCAACATTGCTTACGACAGCCTCCCCTTCGAAACTCACAGCGACTTCTTCCGCCTCGATTCCCAGAGAGTGCTGGCCTCTCTCAGTTTCGATGTCCAGAATCAGGAGCTCTCCTTCAAACCGGAGAACGGTGTCGATGTGGCCCGGGTCGCCGTGTACGGGATCGTGACCAGCATCTCGAGTGAAGTGGTCGCGGAGTTCGACGATGACTTGATCGTCTCCTACGCGCCGGAGCAGCTGAAGGCCGGGCTCGGGGGCCGGGCGGTCTATCAAAAGCTGCTCACCCTGGACAGCCGTTCGCGCTACCGGCTCGATCTGGTCGTCAAGGACCTCGCTTCCGAAAAGATCGGCCACCGGCGTGTCGGTCTGATCCCGCCTGCGATGCCCTCCGATCGCCTGGCAACCAGTTCGCTGGTCCTGGCCGACCGGCTGACGCCGGTCAAGGAAATCCCGCAGAACGACGAGATGTTCCTGATCGGCGACGTCAAAGTGAGACCGAACCTCCACAAGAGCTTTGCACCGAAGGATCCGTTCTGGATCTATCTGCAGGTCTACAACGCCCAGCTGGAGCAGACCTCGCTGAAGCCTTCCCTGACCGTTACCTACCGCCTCAGTCGGCAGGGCCGGAAGATCCAGGAATTCGTGGATCGAAGCGGCGAGACCATCCAGTTCTATTCCAGCCAGCGCGTGGTTCTCATCAGCCAGATGGCCCTCGACGGTCTGAAGGACGGTCGCTATGAGCTCTCCGTGGAGATCGAAGACCAGCTGAGCGGCCAGAGCGCGGCCGCCCGCCAGGATTTCGAAGTCGCTGACGGAGGGTCCTGATGGCCCGGGCGAGGGGTGTGGATCGGCGCACTTTCATTCAGGCGGCGTCTGCCGGCGGGCTGTGGCTTGCGGGTTGCGGCAGGGGCTCGAGGGAAACCTCGCCGGCTCGTCACCTGACCGCCGGTCCCCGCACGGCGCCCGACGGACCGACTTTGCGCGCGGGCCTGGTCGGGTGCGGCGGCCGCGGTACCGGGGCCGCTCTCAACTTTCTCGATGCCGGCCCGAATCTGGAGATCGTGGCCCTGGCGGATCTCTTCCAGGATCGGCTGGACGCCTGTCGGAAGCAGCTGAAGGAGAAGCGCCATGTCGACGTCGCCGGGGACCGGTGCTTCGTGGGATTCGACGCCTTTCGAAAGCTGCTCGACGGCGATATCGACATCCTGATCCAGGCCACGCCCCCCCATTTCCGGCCGGAGCATTTCGCGGCGGCCGTACGGGCGCGCAAGCATGTCTTCCTGGAGAAGCCCCTGGGAGTCGACCCGGTCGGGGTCCGCTCCATTTTGGAGACGGCCGAGCGGGCGGAGGCTCTGGGACTTTGCGTGGTCACCGGAACCCAGTTCCGACACCAGACGAGCTTCATCGAGACCTACAATCGCGTTCAGGAAGGAGCCATCGGCGACATCGTCGCGGCGCGCGGCTACAGCCTGCGCGGGCAGTTGTGGTACCGGGAGCGCCGCCCGGAGTGGTCCGACATGGAAGCCATGCTCCGCGACTGGGTCAACTGGTGCTGGCTGTCCGGCGACCACATCGTCGAACAGCACATCCACGGACTGGACGTGCTGTTCTGGTTCACCGGGCAGTACCCGACGCGGGCGATGGGAATGGGCGGCCGGTGGCAGCGGGTGACAGGTGACCAGTACGATTTCTTCGCCGTCGACTTCACGGACCCGCAGGGCATTCATGTGGCCAGTCGCTGTCGTCAGATGGACGGCTGCACCAACGAAATCTCCCGCTGGGTCATCGGGACCCACGGTTCCACGAACTGCGAGAACACCATCTTCACCCGGGACGGAGAGATCGCCTGGAAGTACGAGGAGCCGCCCGGTCGGCCGGACAACTCACCCTATGTCCAGGAGCACATCGACCTGGTCACCGCCATCCGGACCGGCCCGCCCGTCAACGAGGCGAGTTCCACCGCCCGTTCCACACTCGCGGCCATCATGGCCCGCGAATCGGCCTACAGCGGGCTCGAGGTGGCCTGGGACGAGCTGATGGAGTCGGACCAGCGTCTGGGGCCCACGGAGTATGCCTTCGGGCCGGTGGAAATGGACCGGACGGTCCCGGCACCCGGGCAAGCAAAGACGATTTGAGATTTACGATTTGAGATTTACGATTTGGCGGCGGAATTGACAGACACGGGCGCATGCAGACGAGCGCGGACTGACACCGACTGACACGGACCGGTACGGACTGGTACGGACGAACGGGCCGGGCACGGTCTGACGGCGGTCCGAATGACAAATCGTAAATCTCAAGTCTCAAATCTCAAGTCTCAAATCTCAAATCGTAAATCTCAAATCTCAAACCTCCCTCGCCGTACCCTTGTGGTAGCCTCGCGCCCATGTCATCCGAGCCTGCTCTGCACCGCCGTCTCGGCCTGCTGAATGCCACCTCCATCAACATGTCGAACATGGTCGGGATCGGGCCGTTCATCGCGATTCCCCTGATCCTGGCCACGCTGGGCGGACCGCAATCCTATCTGGCCTGGCTGGTCGGCGTGGTGATCGCCCTGGCCGACGGCCTGGTGGTGTCGGAATTGGGGGCCGCTCTGCCGGCATCCGGGGGAACCTATGTCTTCCTGCGCGAGGGATTCGGCGGGAAGCGCTGGGGGCGCTTGCTGGCCTTTCTCTTCGTGTGGCAGATCCTGTTCGCCGGTCCCCTCGAGATCGCCAGCGGCAATATCGGTCTGGTCCAGTACCTCAAGGTCTTCTGGCCGGGCATGACCGGGTTCCAGATGCAGTGCACGGCGGCGGTGATCGGCGTCCTCCTGATCTTCGCCCTCTACCGCAAGATCACCGACATCGCCAAGATCATGCTGGGGCTCTGGATCACGATGATCGTGACCACCGGCTGGGTCATCGTCACCGGTCTGCTCCACTTCGATCCCGCCCTGGCCTTCAATCTGCCTCCGCAAGCGTTCACCCTCGATCTCCACTTCTTTCAGGGCCTCGGGGAGGGGACGGCCAACGTGCTGTATCTCTTCCTCGGCTACTATCAGGTCTGCTACCTGGGGGCCGAGGTGAAGAACCCCGGGCGGACGATTCCCTGGGCCGTGGTGCTCTCCATCGTCGGCGTCACCGTGATCGATGTGACGATCTCCTTCGGATTCATCGGGGTCATCCCCTGGGAAGAGGCCATGCACTCCCAGTCGATCGGTGCGGAGGTCATGAACCGGATCTACGGGCCCTGGGCCCAGTTTCTGCTGGCCGGTCTGATCGTGGTGACCGCTTTCGCCTCCATCTTCGCCCTGCTGCTCGGCTATTCCAGGGTCCCCTTCGCGGCGGCCCGGGACGGTGTCTTTTTCCGCTGGCTGGGAGAGCTGCATCCCACCAAGGAATTCCCCCACCGCTCCCTGCTGCTGATCGGAGCGGCGGCCATCATTGCGAGCTTCTTCAGTCTGGAGCAGGTCATCCTGGCTCTCATGGCGGCGCGCATCCTGATCCAGTTCATCGGGCATACGATCGCCCTGTTTCTGATCCGTGCACGACGCCCCGACATCGAACGTCCCTTTCGGATGTGGCTGTTTCCCCTGCCGGCCCTGATTTCCCTGGGGGGTTACATCTATGTCTTCTCGTCCCTCGGCCTGCGCTACATCCTGTTCGGTCTGCTGACCCTGGGAATCGGTGCCGTCGTCTACCTGGGGGCCGCGTCCCGCACCCGAAACTGGCCCTTCGAACCAGAGTAGGACGAGCTTCCAGCTTGTCCGAGCGCCCGAGTCGAGGCCACCGGCAAGACCCGACGGGTCGCCGCAGCCGTGCCGGCCGTAGGGCTGGCGCGGACTCCCCGGATCCTGCCCCCTGGACAAGCTGGAAGCTCGTCCTACTCTGCCTTGGCCCGGGACAACCTCCAAAGGTCATCCGGCGCGCGCGCCCTACCGGATGAGCTTGAGATTCCTCCGGATGAGGCCCTTGAGCGTCTCCACCTGAGCGGCCGACCGGAGACCGTCTTCGGGCGTGTTCCGGCAGTAGTCGATCAGTCTTTCCAGAGTGGAGACAGCGACGTGGGTCCGCGTGTCGGAGGAGCCGTAGTAGATGAAAACGGTCCCGTCCTCATCCGCGATCCATCCGTTCGAGAAGACGACGTTCGACACGTCCCCGATGCGTTCCTCACCCCGGGGCGCCAGGAAATAGCCGGCCGGTCGGTGGGTGACGCGCGCGGGGTCTTCGAGACTGGTGAGGAACAGGTACAGGACGTAGCGCAGACCGGCAGCCGTGTTGCGGACTCCGTGGGCGAGGTGCAGCCAGCCCGCCTCGGTCTTCAAGGGGGCCGGTCCCTGACCGTTCTTGACCTCCTTGACCGTGTGATAGACCCGCTCGTCGATGATGACCTCGTCCTCGATCCGAGCTCCGTCCATGCGCTCGGTCAGGGCAAAGCCGATCCCGCCCCCGTTCCCGGTCTCGATAAAGCCCTCCTGGGGACGGGTGTAGAGGGCGTAGCGGCCGTGGACGAACTCGGGATGGAGCACCACGTTGCGCTGTTGGCCGGCCCGGGTGACCAGATCCGGCAGGCGCTCCCACTGTACGAGGTCCCTGGTCCTGGCGATCCCGCACTGGGCCTCGGCCGCGGAAGTGTCCCACGCTTTTCGATCGCGGGCCGGCCGTTCGGCACAGAACAGTCCGTAGATCCAGCCGTCCTGGTGCAGGGTCAGGCGCATGTCGTAGACGTTCGTTTCAGGTTCGTCCGTCTCCGGGAGCGTGACGGGATAGTCCCAGAAGCGGAACCCGTCTACTCCGTTGGGACTCTCTGCGACCGCGAAGAAGGACTTGCGATCGTTGCCTTCCACCCGAACCATCAGCAGGTACCGCCCGTCCCACTTGATCGCGCCGGCATTGAAGGCCGCGTTGATTCCGAAGCGTTCCAGCAGATGGGGATTGGTCCGGTGGTCCAGGTCGTACCGCCAGAACAGGGGAGTATGGGCGGCCGTGACCACCGGATAGCGGTAGCGGTGGAACAGGCCGTTCTCCGACTCGCAGCGCTCGTTCGGACGGGTGATCAGTTCCCGATGCCGGCGGCTCATTCCCTCGACGGCCCGATCGAATTCCTCTCTCCTCATCGCAACGATTCCTCCACTCAGAACAGCGTGCCGATGCCGAAGTAGAACCGGAATCGGCCCGATTCGCCCCAGCTTCCGCCCAGGAACAGAGGCCCGACGACCGAGTCCACCAGCACCGCCGCCGAGCCGACATGATGGATCTCGGCGTCTTGATGACGGTCGAAGGCAGCTCCCATCCCGTACCACGCCCCGATGTAAGCGCTGCCGCCCAGCAGCAGGGAGCTTTCGACGAACCGGTGCAGGAAACCCGTCGAGCCGTAGAAGAAGCGCGAACCCCGAAAGCGCGCCCGTTCGTAGGCGCCCAGGCGGAAGGGTCCGCCGAGGGCGTAGCTCAACAGGAACGGTGCATCCCGGTTCAGGGTCGTCCCGGCCGAGGAGCGGAAGAACAGGCGGTTTCGGCGGGTCAGAGGCTGGAAGAAGAGAAGCTCGGCATCCACCTGGTCCAGACCGCCCGTCACCTGGGGAAACTCGAGATAGTGGCGCCAGCGCCAGCTGGTACGCAGGCCCCGGCTCGGGATGACGGGCTCGTCCAGGCCGTCGTACTGCCACTGCAGCCGGGCGAACTGCACCCGGCCGTCGGTGCGCTCGAGCAGGGGTTCGCCGACCCGTACCTTGCCCGTCGCCTCGAAGAGGTCGTAGCCAAGGCGCACCTCGCTGTGGGTGGACCCGACGCCGTACCCCGCATCGAATCCGAGGCCCGCCCGCGTCTCCAGGAATTCCGCCACCCGATCGTCGCCCGAGAACACCCCTGTCGTGTCGCGGGCTCCGTAGGCACGGGGCGCAACGAACCAGGGCCCGGCGACGGGCAGGTAATACTCGGCGGAGGCCAGATCGGGCCGGCCCAGTCCCAGATCGATGCGGGCCTCCGACCCCAGCCGGCCCAGGTCGAAGAAGGTGGTGCGGGCCCGGACTCCGAAGCCGACGTTGTCAATGTTGGAACCGTCGATGTTGAGGCCGAAGCGGATGAAGGGCGGGCCGTAGGTCTGACGGCGGATGCGGATATCCAGTTTGTCGGTCCCGTTCTGTTCGACGACTTCATAGCCCACCGAGGCATACTGCCCCTGTCCGTAGATCCGCGTCAGCGCGGGTTCGAGACGGGCCGGGTCCACGGCCCCGTCGGCGAATCCGGCCAGCCTTCGGGCGAGGGTGACGGCCATCTCCGGGCCGACTCCGGTGACCTCGAGACCCGCGACCGTCGGTGCTCCGGTTCGCCGCCGCCCGTTCCGCTCGTCGAGGTAGTCGCGCCATTCACTTTCGGACAGAGCCAGGGACCGGAGCATGGCGCCACGGGAAGCCGCCGCCGCCTCCCCGACGCGGATGATGTCGGCCCACTTTCGGAAGTCCAGTGCCTCGAATCCCTTCAGATCGGGGGACAGGACGAGATCCGCCTCCCGGATGCTGCGACGGAGGTTCTGCAGCATCATGATGGTGACGGTCTGGTCGATGATGCCGAGCAGGGACTCGAGTGACTCACGTCCTTCCAGCGGCGACTCGACGTCGACGGCGATCACGATATCCGCCCCCAGGGAGCGCGCCACGTTCACCGGGAGGTTGTTGAGGATCCCGCCGTCGATCAGGAGCCTCGAGTCCACGTGGGCGGGAGTGAAGACTCCGGGAATCGCCATGGTCGATCTCAACGCCCGCCAGAGGGGTCCCCGGCTGAACAGTACCTCGTTGCCGGTTTCCAGATCGACGGCAACACAGCGAAAGGGCGTGGGGAGCTGGTCGAAATCGGTCAGATTCGAATAGGGCAGACTGAGCCGCTGGAACAGGAGAGCAATGAACTGCCCGGTGTTGAGGCCGCTCGGGACACGGAAGCCGTGCTTGAGGCCGACCTCGAAGCGAACCGGGTAATCCGCGGCATCCTGCTTGCGGCGGAACTGAAGGTCGGCGTAGGGAGCCGTGCCCGAGAACAGCTGCTCCCAGTTCAGCCGAGCGACCAGATCGCGCATTTCCCGGGGGGTATAGCCCATGGAATAAAGGGAGCCGACCAGCGCTCCCATGCTGGTCCCGACCACGTAGTCAACGGGAATCCGATTCGCCTCCAGCCATTCGAAGACCCCGATGTGGGCCAGCCCCCGTGCGCTTCCTCCGCCCAGCACCAGGCCGACGCGGGGACGAGCCCAGCCGGTCGTCGTCAGAAACAGAATCAGCAGAGCGCCGACCGCCCAGCGCGAACGGGAAAGCAGGGCTGTCCAGAGCCTGTTCCGCTTCGATCGCCTCGGTACCATACGGACCCTCGGGGCAGCGCGGGGACGGAGCCGGCTACCGCAGCTGTTATGAAAAATCCGCCAGCGCCGAATCGATGCGATCCATTTCCTCACGAGTCAGCTGAACGGATCCGGCCTTGGCGTTCTCGGCCGCCTGCTGTTCGGTGCGGGCTCCCACCAGCGCGTGAGTGACGCCGGGGCGGGCGATCGTCCAGGCGATCACCAACTGGGTGAGGTTGAGATCCCGCTCGCGGGCGATAGGTTCGAGCCGTCCGAGCAGGTCGGCGATGCGCAGCCGGTTCTCGACACTGAAGCGGGGATTCCCCCGCCGCAGATCTCCTTCGCCGAAGCTGCGGTCGGGCCCGATCTTCCCCGTGAGAAGGCCGTTTGCGAGGGGTGAATAGGCGAGAAAGCTGATTCCCTGCTTGCGGCAGAAGGGGAGGTTGCTCGAATCGAGTTTGCGGTCGAGCATGCTGTACTTTTCCTGGTCGCTGTCGAGGGCGCCCGTCTCCAGGTAGGACTGGATTTGGTGAACCTTGGCATTGCTGACCCCGATGCCACGGATCTTGCCCTCGTCGCGCAGGCGGATCAGGGTCTCCATGGTCTCGGAGATGGGTGTCGTCGAATCCTGCCAGTGCGTCTGATACAAATCGATGCAGTCGACGCCGAGCCGCCGGAGGCTTTGCTCGATCTCCTGCCGGATCCCCTCGGCGGCCAGGTACTTGTAGACCTGATAGCGGGCGTTCTTCGGATCCTGCATGCCATGCTCGTCGGAGGCGAAGTGGAATTCGCCCCGCCGCGGTTCGGGGCCTTCCCAGTGCAGGCCGCACTTGGTCGCGATGACCACCTCATCGCGCCGCCCCGCGATGGCTTTGCCCACCAGCTCTTCGGAGCGGCCGAAGCCGTAGATGGGTGCCGTGTCGATGAAATTGACGCCTTCGTCGATGGCGCGCTGGATGGTCCGGATCGATTCCCGGTCATCCTGTCCTCCCCACATCCAGCCGCCGATCGCCCAGGCGCCCAGGGCAATGACCGAGCCTTGGACGCCGGTCCCTCCAATTTCCCGATATTCCATTCCCTCATCCTTTCGAGATCGTCCGATCCTTCGCGTCCCTTCGATTCCGCCTATCCTACCAAGGAGATTTGAGATTTACGATTTGAGATTTGAGATTTGGTGCCGGTCCCGCGCAGTCTTCCCCCGTGTAGCGGCTCCCGATTCCCGTTTCCCGGCTCCCGTGTCCCCCTTTCCCCGAAATCGCAAATCTCAAATCGTAAATCTCAAATCTCCTTGGTACGATGGGCCTCGCCCATGGACATCATCTTCGCACTCAGTCTCCTGCTCGCGGCCGGATTCGGAACGGCCCGGCTCGTCCGGTTGGTACGTCTGCCGGCCGTCACCGGGTACATTCTGGCAGGTTTGATCCTGGGGCCGAGCGGGCTGGGTGTCATCGGGCCGGAGATCGCGGAGAGCCGCCTCGTCATCTTCACCAACATCGCCATGATGCTCGTGGCCTTCGGCATCGGCGAGCGGTTCGACCTGCAGCAATTGCGGCGCTCGAAGCGGGCTCTCGTGCGCGTCAGTCTGGGCGAGTCGGGACTGACTTTCCTGCTGGTCCTGGCGGGCGTCACGGTTTCGGCCTGGCTGCTCGGTTCGGGAGGCGCCGCCACCGACTGGGGCTGGACGCTCTCGCTGGGACTTGTGGCGGCGTCCATAGCCGTGGCGACGGCGCCGGCTTCGACGGTCGCCGTTTTGCGTGAAATCGAGGCCTCGGGACCCATTTCGCGCCTGCTGCTCTCCAGCGTCGTGGTCAACAACGCTCTGGCGGTGACACTGTTCGGCATCGCCCTGACGGCCTCCGGCGTGCTGCTGGAGACGGGTTCGGGGAATCCCTGGCTGCATGCTCTGGTTCCGCTCGCCAAGACCGTCAGTTCACTCCTTCTGGGGATTCTCGTCGGCTTTCTGACCGACCTCGTGGTGCACCGCCTGAGTCGGCGTGATGACGTGCTCGTGGTGGCGCTGGCGGCCGTGTTCTTCAGCGGAGGCCTGGCCAGTCACCTGGGTCTCTCCTCTCTGCTGGCCGCCGTCGCCGCCGGATTTGCCGTCGTGAACCGCGACCGCCGCGATGTCCGTGCTTTTCGCGCCCTGAACGATTTCGAGCCCCCCGTCTACGGCATTTTCTTCGCTTTGGCGGGCGCCCAGCTCCATCTGGGCGAAATGGCCTCCGCCAGCATCCTGGCCGCGATCTACATCCTGGCCCGGGCCGCGGGGAAATTCGTGGGCGCGAGTTGGGGAGGAAGAGCGGCCGGGCTGGATGCTGCCCGGGCCAACTCCATCGGTCTCGGATTGCTCCCCCAGGCCGGGTTGGCCATCGCCCTGGCCTATCTGATTCGGCAGGACCCCAGCATGGACCCGATCCGCTCGGTTCTGCTCAACATCATCATCGCCAGCGTCGTCTTCAACGAGCTGGTCGGTCCACCCCTGGTCGGCCTGATGGCGTCCCGAGCCGGCGAAGTCCCGGTCAAATCACCTCCGGAAAAGGAGACGTCGACCACCGTCGTGACCGCCTCCGACGTCGGATCCTGGGACGGACCGTCCCTCGACCCCCCGTCCCACCCGGACGGCTACGTCCTGTTCGGCCTGTCCCACCCCGGACGGGCCGCGGCCATGACGCGGCTGGCGACGCTGCTGAGCCATCAGTACCGATCCCTCCCACTGGCCGTTCGGGTGGTCGTGGGCGAGCACCAGCACGACTTCTGGCACGCCGACGCCGACCCGGAAACGCGGAATCTCTTCCAGTTGGCGCGCAGAGAGGCGGAGGCGCTGGGTTACCCTCTGAAGACTTACTCCGAGTATGCCGAGGAGACCGCGGAAGGGATCCTGCGGGCCGCCGAGGCGGTGCAGGCGCAGACCATCATTCTGGGGCATCCCCTGGCCCGGCGGGCGCCGGAGTTCGCTCGCATCGTCGATTCAGTGGCCCGCGATTCCCTGTGCCCGGTGGTGGTGGCCAAACTCACCGAGCGGGTTCGCCTGAAGCGCATTCTGGTTCCGCTCAGCGACATGACCGAACTCCCCATCGTCCTGCCCGTGGTCTCGGCGCTCAGCATCGTGCCCGGGAATCAGATCACCTTCCTGCGGCTGATGCCCCGCGAAACGGCCCCGCCGGAGCTGGAATCCCGCGCCGAACACGTGCGGAAGGCCCTGGCGGGCCGGCTCGTACGGTCCGACTGCCAGGCGATCGGGACGGACTCGCGGGTGCACACCATCATCGAGAATGCAGACAGCTGCGATGTGGTGGTCATGAGCGCCACCGACCAGCGGGGGTTGCGCCGGGTCTTCTTCGGCTCGCTGGCCGAGGATGTGGCGGTGCGTATCGACCGTCCCATGCTGCTCGTGCGCGGCGGCATAGAACTCCGCCATCTGACGAACGATTACGATCCGGGAAGTGAGGAAACCGAACTGGCGGGGACTTGAGCCAGGACAATCGAAGAGGAGGCAGATGATGAGCGAAGAGAAGGGCGGCTGGAATCGGCGGGACTTCATCCTGGCGGGCTCCGTGGCGGGAGGACTGGCGGCGATGTCGGCCTGTTCCGTCAACCAGCCCGGGCAATCGGGCGAGTCGGTATCCGGGGCTCCGTTCGAACTGGAGGAGATGGACATTCAGGCGCTGCAGCAGGCGATGGAGGGCGGTCGTCTGAGCAGTGAGGAGATCACCCGCCTGTACCTGGACCGGATCGAAGCACTCGATCGCCAGGGTCCCACACTGCGCTGCATCATCGAGACCAATCCGCAGGCCCTCGAGATCGCCCGGGCCCTCGACCAGGAGCGGCGCGAGAAGGGCAGCCGTGGACCCCTGCACGGGATTCCGGTGGTGCTCAAGGACAACATCGACACGTCCGACCGGATGACCACCACGGCCGGCTCCTATGCACTGGAAGGGTCGATTCCCGCGCAGGATGCCTTCATGGCGGGCCGGCTTCGGCAGGCCGGAGCGGTTCTGCTCGCCAAGGCCAACCTGAGCGAATGGGCCAATTTCCGGTCGGAGCGGTCGTCGAGCGGATGGAGCGGCCGGGGCGGGCAGTGCCGCAATCCCTACTACCTCGACCGCAACCCGTGTGGATCGAGTTCGGGCTCGGCGGTGGCGACCTCGGCCAACCTCTGCGCCGCCGCGATCGGAACCGAGACCAACGGGTCTATCGTCTGTCCCTCGAATGCCAACGGTGTCGTCGGCCTCAAGCCGACGGTCGGGCTGGTCAGCCGCAGCGGCATCATCCCCATCTCTCACAGCCAGGACACGGCCGGTCCCATCACCCGGACGGTCGCCGACGCGGCCCTGATGCTCGGCCTGCTGACCGGTGTCGATCCGTCCGATCCCGCCACGGCCGAGTCGGCTGCACATGTCCTCCCGGACTATCGGACCGCTCTCGATCCCAAAGCGCTGGCAGGCGCCCGCATCGGCGTCGTGCGCAAGTTCTTCGGCTTCGACGACCGGGTGGATGCCCTGATGGAACAGGCTCTGGAGACGATGAAGCGCCTCGGCGCGGAGATCGTCGATCCGGCGGAGATTCCGACTTTCGGGAAGTACGGTCGGCCGTCTTACGAGGTTCTTCTCTACGAGTTCAAGGCCGATCTCAACGCCTATCTCGCACGGCTCGGCGACCGGGCGCCGGTAAAGTCGCTGGAAGAGATCATTCGGTTCAACGAGGAGCATGCAGAGACGGAGATGCCCTTCTTCGGCCAGGAGATCTTCATCGAGTCTCAGGCGAAGGGCCCGTTGACGGACCCGGAATACCTGTCGGCACTGGAGTCTGCCCGGAGCCTGGCGGGGCCGCAGGGGATCGACAAGATCATGGATGAGCAGCGGCTGGACGCGCTGGTCGCACCGACCGGCGGCCCCGCCTGGACGACCGATCTGGTCAACGGCGATCACTTCTCGGGGGGCAGTTCGAGTCCGGCGGCGATCGCCGGGTATCCCAACATCAGTCTTCCCGCCGGCTTCATTCACGGCCTGCCCGTAGGAATTTCCTTCTTCGGAAGGGCCTGGAGCGAAGCGCGACTCATCGGGCTGGCCTACGCCTTCGAGCAGGAGTCGCACGTCCGCCGTCCTCCCCGGATGCTGGCCTCCATCGAAGGGGCCTGAAGCGGGCGAGTCAGGGAGGGGAAAGTTCGGCGGTGGCGGGTTCAATGACGCGGCTGCCGCGGCCCCGGCTGTCGAAGGTGCGCAGTTTGACGGGCCCACTGACGCGAACGGGTCCCAGGTACTCGGTGGAAGTCGCGTCGGGAAGGCTCCCGTCGAGTGTGTAACGGATCCTCAGGCCGGGGAAGGCCACGTTGGCTTTGAGCTGCCCCTCATCGATAACGGCTCCGGGAGGAGGAATCCGGTAGGCAAAGCCGCCCTGGAGATGGTCCAGTCGAGGCAGTTCACGCTGTCCGACGGTGTTGGCGAAACGGGCCCAGGCGGCGGCGCGCAGGGCGTCGCGCTGCTGCGAATCCGGCTCCGTGGTCCAGGCAGGAGCCTGGGCCCAGGCGCGTTCAGCGAGGCCGATGGCTTTGGGCAGCGCCATGTACTCCAGCAGAGCTTCGTTCTTGAGGTTCTCGCTCCACAGTTGGCCCTGAATCCCGAGCACGTTGGCGGCGCCGGCCGTCGTCAGCCGGACGGCGTTCCCGTAATCGCCGGGGTCGATGGGATTGCCCATCAGGTCCGTCACCGCCGCCAGGTACAAATCCAGTGGCGGGACCTCCCAGGGGGATCGTGTGTCCACGAATCCGGCCCAGTCGGCCCCCACCTCTTCGGGGTCCTTCTCATAGGCGAGATCGAAGTAGAAATTCGAGGCGTTGCACAGGACGATCCGGTAGCCGGCGTTGGCCAGCCGATAGGCGGTCTGCTCGCCGCCCTGCCCCCAGATGGCACTCCAGGCGTAGGGGATGAAGCCCCGTCCGACGAAGGCGGGATTCGGCGTCTTCGTCGTTCCGTCGTGAGCCGTGACCAGGGCCACCTCTTCCCAGCCGGCCAGAGTCAGCCCCTGCGCCGACAGGATCTCGTTCATCCGATTCAAAAAGTAGCCGGTCAGCTGCTGGCGGCCCGAGATGCCGCGGGAGGTCGCCAGCTCGGAACAGATCGGGGATTTGTCCCAGACACCTTCGGGGACCTCGTCGCCGCCGATGTGGAACACCTCCAGGGGCACTCCGGCCTCCACGTACATGGCGCGGACCTCGGTCACGACTTTCTGCATGAACTGGTAGGTCGATTCCTGGCAGACGTTGACCACGTTGTCATTCCAGCCCTGGACCGACCGATAGATCGACTGGTCTTCCGGGTCGTCGAGAAGATACTGGACTGCGGCGGCATGATCGCCCATGGCTTCGAGGTGGACCCGGCGGGCCTGCATGGACCTGATGGCGGCGCGCGCGTGTCCGGGTACTTCGACCTCCGGGATGACCCGGATGTGACGCCGGTGGGCGTAGTGCAGAATCTCGATGAAGTCCGCGCGCGTGAAGAAACCGGAGCCGGGCGAGACTGCCGCGTCCGGACTGGGTCCGGAGCCGAAGGATGGAAACAGATGATCCCGTTCGTCCAGCGTGAACCCCCGATGTCCGCCGACCTCGGTGAGTTCGGGCAGCCCCGGAATCTCGAGCCGCCAGCCCTCGTCGTCGGTCAGGTGCAGGTGGAGGCGGTTCAGCTTGTAGAAGGACATGACATCCAGGAGCTTCTCCACCGAGGCCTTGTCGTGGAAGTTCCGGGCGACATCCAGGTGGAGGCCCCGATAGGGAAAGCGGGGTGCGTCATCGATCGTCACTTCGCGCAGCGGCAGAGACGACCCCGGCTTTTGATAGGCGCTCAGGGGCAACAGGGAGCGCAGTGACTGGATGCCGTACAGGACGCCCGCGGGTCCGCCTCCGGTGATTTCGACCCCGGCATCCGAAGCAGCGGACAGGTGGTAGGAATCCACCGGGGGTTCGGAATCGGTGTCGATGCGGAGGCTGATGCGACCGGCCGCAGTCCCGGCGATAGGATCCTCGACGACGGTGGGGGCGGTACCGAGCAGCTCCTTGAGTGCCTGGGCGAGGTAGTTGGCCTCGAAGTCGAGTCCCGGCTGGTAGTAGATCGGTGTCCGCGAGTCGAGGGTCAGGCTGCCCTGACCCTGCGAGATGGACCGGGGTGTCGGTAGCAGTTGGGGCACCTCATCGTCCTCCAGCAGAGGCAGGCGCTCGTTGCGGTGGAAGCGGATCGCGGCAGTGACGACCGGCAGGTGGTCGTCGGCGCCCCGCTCGGTCTGTTCGGGGCGCACGAACGGGGCGATCTGCAGATTGTCGATGGTCTGGGGAACTCCGTCGTCGGAGTAAACGACGAAGAAGCCGGCCGGTGCGCCGGAGACGTTGATGATGGATCCGAGGGAATCGAAGGTCAGGGTCAATCGGGCATTCGGAGCCAGTCCGGGGAAGTGCGACACAGGGTCGAGCCGGTAGAAGTCGCCGTTGATTCTCTCGATCGAGAGACCGTCGGTGACGGATTCCGGAATGATTGTGCGCTCGAAATTGAAATAGATCGTCCAGCCGGTGGAGGGCAATTGCGCCGAGCTGTGATTGATGACGCTGAGCTCGCTCTTGCAGCGATCGGGGTCCAAATTGGTCAGGACACCCCAGTGAAGTTCGAGATCCGACCCCGACGGGCGTCCGACACTGGTGACGCACCCGCTCGAAAACAGGGTCGCCGCGAGGAGACCGAGCCCGATCCAAGTCCGCATCTTTTGTTTCCCCTTCCGCCCCTGTCCAGGGGGCGTGCGTTCGACAGGCGGTGGCTGCCGCCCGAGCCGGGATCGACCCCTTTCGCCGCGCCAACGCCGTCAGGAGACATGCTAGAGTCTCGGACAGAGAAGGGCAACCGCTGCACGGGCTCTCGGAAAAGGGCGGAGGCCCTGCTATCATCGGGCTGATTCCGACACACGGAGGATTTCCCGGGGCGGCAGCGGGCCGTCGCGGAGCATAGAGGAGGGAACTTTTGAAAAAGGCATGGTCAATCATCGGAATGTCGATCTGTCTGTGGGGCATGCTGGCCGTCGCATGGGCCCAGTCTGCTCCGGTCCGGCTCTTCAACGGCAAGGACCTGGACGGCTGGGAAGTCTTCCTGCAGGATCCTGCAGTGACGCGGGACCAGGTCTGGAGCGTTCGGGACGGATTGCTCGTGGGACAGGGCGAGCCACTCGGGTTCCTTCACACCACCCGGACCTTCACGAGCTTTGAGCTGACCGTCGAATGGCGCTGGGAGCCCGGCAGCGAGCCCGGGAACAGCGGAGTCCTCATGCGCATCAACGGCGCTCCGACACCGATCCCCCGGGCCATCGAGGCGCAATTGAAGAGCGGCGACGCCGGCGACCTCTACGGATTTCACGGCATGCAGATCGACGGCCCCGCCGATCGCACGACCCGCACCAAGGGGCACGAGCTCCTGGGTGATTTCGTGTCGGTCAAGAAGATCGAAGCCAACGAAAACGAGCCCGGTCAATGGAATGTCTATCAGATCCGTCTGGCCGGTCCGAATCTGAGTGTCCGGGTCAACGGAAAGCTGGTCAACGAGGCCTCGGGATGCGACGTCCTGGCGGGCACCATCGGATTGCAGTCCGAAGGGGGCCGGATCCAGTTTCGGAAGGTCGAGCTGAGGTCCCTGGATTAATCGGGACGAGAGGAGAGGAGCGCTATGGTCAGGTTGGTCGAGCAGCCCACGATCGTGCAGGCGGTCGGCAATAAGCCGAAGCAGATCGAAGAATTCGTCGGCCGGGTGAATACCCGGTGCGCTGAAGTCAGCATTGCCCGGATGAAGAGCCCCCCGGGCTGGCAGGAACCGGGCCAGATCCCGGAATTCGACGAGTACACCCTGGTTCTGGACGGATGCCTCGTCGTGGAAACCCGGGAGCAGACAGTGGAGGTTCGTGCCGGTCAGGCCGTCATCGCCAGCGCGGGCGCGTGGGTGCGGTACGGCACGCCGGAGGGGGCGGAGTACGTGGCGGTCTGTCTGCCGGCGTTCTCTCCCGAGACGGTGCATCGCGACCGGCTATAATCGGCCGGAGCGCCCGGATGGAAACGGCTGCTGCGGACAATGGAAATCAAACCCAACAAACCGCGTCTCCTGGTTGTCGACGACGAGCCCGCCAATCTGCAGAAGCTCCGGCGGACCTTCGTCTCCGATTTCGTGGTCCGTGAGGCCGGCAGCGGCGAAGAAGCACTGCGCCATCTGCGGTCCGAACAGTACGCCGTCATCATCACCGATCAGAGGATGTCGGGGATCAGCGGGGTCGAGCTGCTGCGAGAGTCGCTGGCGCTCAGCCCCCAGGCGGTCCGCATCATCCTGACCGGGTACACCGAGGTGGACGACCTGATGGGAGCGATCAATGAAGGTCAGGTCCACCGCTATATCGTCAAGCCATGGGACCCCTTTTCGCTGCGCCGTACGGTCCTGCAGGATCTGGAACTGCAGCAGTTGCGCGAGGAGAACCGCTCCCTGACCGAGCAGCTGCGCATCGCCGCCCAGGTTCAGTCCCAGCTGTTCCCGAGACGAAGGCCTCTGGTTCCGAAGCTGGAGTACGCAGGCCTGTGCCGGCTCGCCCGGTCGGTCGGGGGCGACTACTACGACTTTCTCGAACTCCAGCCCGGCAGACTCTGGATGGCGGTCGGCGACATTGCTGGAAAGGGCATGTCGGCCGCGCTGCTGATGGCCAACCTGCAGGGCCTTCTGCGGAGCCACGCGCCCCTGTACGCCGACGAACTCGATCGGCTGCTGGCTTCGCTCAACGAGCAGATGTGCGAGACCAGCGACGGAAGCCAGTTCGCTTCGCTGTTCTATGCCCGCTTCGACAGCGTCATGAAGACACTGCGCTATGTCAACGCGGGACATCCACCGCCGTTGCTGCTCCGGGGTGGGACCGTCGAGTGGATGGGCGCGACGGGGCCGCCTGTCGGCCTTTTCGAGGAGGCCGCTTTCGAGGTCCGCGAGCTCCCCATGCGGACCGGCGATCTGCTGGTCGTCTACACCGACGGCATTACCGAAGCCGAGGGCCCGGACGGCGAGATGTTCGGTGACGGGCGCCTGGAAGAGCTGGTCGGCCGTCACTGTGATCTGCCCGTCAAAGCCCTGGTCGACACGATTCTCGAATCGGCCGCCCTGTTCTCAGGCGGCGCCGTTCAGCAGGACGACCAGGCCCTGGTCGTGGCGCGAGTACTCTGATGATTCGATCCTTTCTCAACGCCAGCCCCCGTCTCGACGAATCCTGTTTCATCGCACCGTCGGCGGAGGTGATCGGAGATGTCGCGCTGGGCGAGGAGTCCAGCGTCTGGTTCAATGCGACGGTTCGCGCCGACGTGCACTGGATCCGCATCGGGCGGGCCAGCAATATCCAGGATAATGCGGTGGTCCACGTGACTCACGGCAGCGGTCCCGTTCGGATCGGCGACCGCGTCACCGTCGGGCACAGTGCCGTCATTCACGGATGTACGGTCGAGGACCGTGTCCTGGTCGGGATCGGCGCGATCCTCCTGGACGGCGTCGTCATTGGTTCGGACTCCATCGTCGGAGCCGGTGCGCTGGTGACGCAGCGAACGCGGATTCCGCCCCGCTCCATGGTGCTGGGGCGTCCGGCCCGGGTGGTGCGCGAACTGACCGACGAGGAGGTCGCCACCATCGACGAGTACGCCGGCAACTATCAGCGCTATCGGGCCATCTACCTCGGTCTCGAGAAGCCCGACACGAATCCCTTCTACCGGGTCGACGATTCCGCGCATTAGACCCGTCTCGGGGGAGGCTGCGAGCTCCCGCGAGCAAGCTTCGGCAAAACGACCGGCCGGGATGGTATGCTACCTGCCCTGTGTTGTTCCTGCAGTCGCGGCTCGGCCGTCGCGGGCGGCCGACGGGGGGCGGGACCGGGGGGTGAATCATGCGAACGATTGCCAAGCTTTTCGGACGAAGTCCTTTTGTTCCGCTCCAGGCGCACATGGAGAAAGTCGCTTCCTGTGTGGCGCTGCTGGTGGACCTGTTCGACGCGTATGCGGCGCGAAACAGCGACGAGGTCGAACGGTTGGCCGGGGAAATCAGCAGTCTCGAGCATGAGGCCGATCTCCTCAAACATGATATCCAGAGCCAGTTGCCCCGGGGCATGTTCCTTCCCGTGGAGCGGGATCGCCTGCTGGAGATCCTGGCCATCCAGGACAACATCGCCGACAAGTCCGAAAACATCGGGGTCCTTCTGACCCTGAAGCAGACCGCGATCCCCGCCGCCATGGAGGCTCCCTTCCGGGTCTTCCTGGGGAAGAACCTGGAAGCCTTCGACGGAGTGCGCAAGATCGTCGCCGAGCTGGACGAGCTGGTCTCGACGGGCTTCGGCGGCGTCGAGGCGGAGAGGGTGCGCAAGATGGTCATGGCCGTTTCCCAGTTGGAGTACGAAGCGGATCATCTTCAACACGGCCTGCTCAAACTCCTGTTCGCGAACGAGGACAATCTCTCGGTCGCGGACTTCTTCCTCTGGGACAAGATCTTCAAACAGGTCAGCGAGCTCTCCAACCTCTCGGAGCGGCTTGCCCACAGGATGCACCGGACGCTGGACCTGAAGTGAGCGCGCGGCGCGCGGCGTCTCCAGCTCAAAGGGATGAGGGATGGAACTGCAGAGTCTCCTGCTGATTCTGGCTCTGGTTTTCGGCTTCTACATGGCCTGGAACATCGGGGCCAACGATGTAGCGAACGCCATGGGCACGTCCGTCGGTTCCGGGGCTTTGACCCTGAAACGGGCGATCCTGCTGGCTGCCATCTTCGAGTTCGTGGGAGCCTTCCTGGTCGGATCCAACGTGGCCGACACCGTACGCAAGGGGATCTTCGACCCCACTCTCTTCCAGGATCAGCCGACAATCCTGGCGGTGGGCATGATTGCCGCCCTGTTGTCCGCCGGGATCTGGCTCCAGATTGCCACCTACTTCGGGTGGCCGGTCTCGACGACCCACTCCATCGTGGGGGCGGTGGTGGGCTTCGGCGTCGTCGCCCTCGGTGTGGGCCAGATCCACTGGAAAGAGGTGGCCGGCATCGCGGGAAGCTGGGTCCTCTCGCCGATCCTGGCGGGTGCTACGGCCTTCCTGGTGTTTCGCTTCCTCCTGAGGCAGATCTTCTACCAGCCCGATCCGGTTGCGTCGGCGAAACGGATCACGCCTTTTCTGGCCGCCGCGGTGGCTGTCGTGCTGGCGGGTGTGACCGGGGCCAAAGCCCTGCAGCCGTTCTGGAAGGACCACCATCTGTCGGACACGCACTGGCCTCTTTTGATCACGCTGGGGCTCGCGGTGGTCGGCGGGACCGTCGCGGCCGTGACCGCCCGCCGCCTGGTCAACCGCCTCAAGGAGGAACCCGTCCCGGAGCTGCATCAGTATCGGGCGGTGTTCGTCAATCGCAGCCTGGACAAGGCCCTCAAGCACCTGCGCCGGATCGAGACCATCACCGGAGGCGAAATCCGCGACGAGGCGCGGCGACTGGGTCGGGAGATCCGGGAACTTTCCGACATCGTCGAGAAGCAGGCGAATCATGAGGTGACGCACGCCGCCTATCAGAAGGTTGAACGGGTCTTCGCCTACCTTCAGGTACTGAGCGCCTGCTTCGTCGCCTTCGCCCACGGCGCCAACGACGTCGCCAACGCCATCGGTCCGCTGTCGGCGGCCGTGCAGGTGCTGCAGCACGGGGTGGTGGCGGTCCGTTCGTCGGTTCCGGCGTGGGCTCTGGGCCTCGGCGGTGTCGGAATCGTGGCCGGGCTGGCGACCTGGGGTTGGCGGGTCATGCAGACCATCGGCCGGCGGATCACGGAGTTGACGCCCACCCGAGGTTTCGCCGCGGAGTTCTCCGCCGCCCTCACCATCCTGCTGGCGTCGATGCTGGGCATGCCCATCTCGACGACCCATACCCTGGTAGGGGCCGTTCTGGGCGTCGGCCTGGCGCGTGGTATTGGAGCCCTCAACCTCAACACGATCCGTGATATTGTGGCTTCCTGGTTGATCACCATCCCGGCAGGCGCACTGCTGGCGGTGGTCCTGTTCGAGGTGATGAGTTTCATCCTGCTGTGAGCGGGGCCCAGTCACGGGAGGAAGCCATGGATTCTCGCTATCCGAAGCTGGCCAGAACACTGGTCGAATACTCGCTCGAGGTGGCGCCCGGTGAAAAGGTGCTGATCGAGGCCACCGAGATCCCCCACGACTTCACGACGGCTCTGATCCGGGCCGTCCACGAGGCGGGTGGCATCCCTGTGGTGCTGCTGAAGGATCTGCGCGTGCAGCGGGAGTTGCTGCGTTGCGCCTCGGAAGAGCAGATGCGGCTGATCGGTGAATCCGAGAAGCTCTACATCGAAGGCGTCCAGGGATACATCGGCGTGCGGGGAAGCTCCAACGTCTCCGAACTCGGCGACGTGCCTCCCGACCGGATGAAGATCTACGAGCGCAACGTCTGGAAGCCGGTGCACATCGACCGGCGGGTTCCCAACACGAAGTGGGTGGTGCTGCGCTGGCCGAGCGGCTCGATGGCTCAGCTGTCGCAGATGTCGACCGAAGCCTTCCAGGACTTCTATTTTCGTGTCTGCACCATGGACTACGCGCGGATGTCGAAGGCCATGGAACCGCTGAAGGAGCTGCTGGAAAAGACGGAGCAGGTGAGGCTGGTCGCACCCGGGACGGAGCTGACCTTCAGCATTCGGGGCATCCCGGCCGTGCTGTGCGACGGCCACCGCAATATTCCGGACGGCGAGGTCTACACGGCGCCGGTCCGCGACAGCGTCAACGGCACGATCCGTTACAATGCCCCGTCTCTCTACCGAGGGGTGACCCATGAGGGAATCGCTTTCCGGTTCGAACAGGGCCGGATCGTCGAGGAATCGAGCAGTGCCTCGGCCCACCTGTCGGAAGTCCTGGACAGCGACGAGGGTGCCCGTTATGTGGGCGAGTTTGCCATCGGCTTCAATCCCTTCATCACCAGGCCCATGAAGGACATCCTGTTCGACGAGAAGATCGCCGGCAGTATCCACTTCACGCCGGGCAACGCCTACAAGGAAGCCGACAACGGGAATCGGAGCCAGGTCCACTGGGACCTCGTCCTGATGATGGATCCGGCCAGCGGAGGCGGAGAGATCTATTTCGACGGCCGCCTGGTCCGCAAGGACGGTCTGTTCGTCATCGATGAGCTGGCCGGGTTGAATCCCGATCGGCTCAAGTAGACAGGCCCGCCCGGCCCGCGGGCAGCCTTTCGCCGTCAGGCCGCTGCGACATCGCGGATAACGAAAGAAACGAGGGAGAAGCGGGGAACCACGGCCTGAGGTTCCGCTTGCGTCACCTCAGGCCGGGATCAGTGTCCTGCTCAGTTCCGGTGGGGCCGTCCGTTGTTCCCGCTGGGCCGGCTCGATGAGTTCGAAGGCCGGGAAGCCGCCGGCCGCGAGGCCGAAGGCCTGGAAACCGCCGGTCGCGAGAAAGAAGGCCGTGATGCCGATGGCCGGGAGAACGAGGGCCGCGACGACGACGGACTCGAGTAGGACGGCCGTGACACCGAGGGCCGCGAGAAAGTCGACCGCGCCGCCGAAGGTCTCGAGACCGAGGGGACCGACCGGATGGCCGATGGCCGGGAAGCCGATGGGACCGCGCGCGAAACGCTCGGAGCAGCGTAGCTCCGGCTCATGGGCCTCTCGGTTCCCTGCGCTGTGGGCCGTGAATCGATGCGCGGAGCCTCACTGCGCGAAGGCGCAGCATAACTCCGCCCCGAAGGCGGTTCGGCCCGACGGGACGGCGCGACAGGAGCCGGGACCGATCGACTCTGGCTGCGTGCCCGTTCGACCGTCCTCTCCTGGTTCTGTCGCGGCGTCGGGGCTGCCGGTGAGGAGGCGCGGTTGCCGATGGAGTAACTGCGCACGTCGCCGGCTGCCTCACGTCCTCCGCTGACCGAAGTCCGTGCCCGGTCGCGCGAGGCCGCAGGGGCTGCGGCCGAGGCAGCAGATCTGTCCGCAGGAGCGGCCGAATTCATCCGCTCCGAACCGCGGCCGGCCCGTTGAGTAGCCACCGACTGGCGGCTTTCGGTGGACCGACGGCCGGCCGTGCTGCCCGCCCGGGTCGCCGTTTCCACGCGGCGGTCGGCGGGCAAACCATTGCGAAGCGGGCTCGCAGAAACGAACCGGTCACCCCGGGCCACGGACTGGCGTCCCTGGCGAAAAGAGTTCGATGCGTCAGATGGGAGACCCGATCGCCAGCTGACATTGGAGTGGCCGACGTCCGGTGAATTGATTTCGTGAACCGAACGCCCGTATCGAAAATCGCCCTGTCGGACGATCGTCATGCCTCGGCGCCCCGGACCGGCCGTCGGTCCGTTGTTGTTCACGATCACGGTGTTGTTGTTGATGATCGTCGTTCCGCCGCCGCGTCCGCGTCCGTAGAATCCGCGCGGAGCCCAGCCGACGTATCCGCCTCCGAAGTAGAAGTTCACGGGCGCCGCCGTCCAGGCGTTGAATCCACCGGGCAGCCAGCACCATCGAGAGCCCCAGTACATCCAGGTGCCGTAGTGGTAGGGGAGCCAGCCCCACGGGTCGTAGCTCACCCAGGTGTACCCGTAGGGACCGGCATAAATCCAACGGCCGTGGCGGAACGGCACCCAGCCCATCGACACCCGTGGCATCCAGACTTGCCCGTATCCGGGATAGTAGGACCAGGAGCCGTAGTAATCGAGATCCCAGACTCCCGGATAGTAGGTGCCGCCGACATAGCGGACCGAGGCGCTGCTGACGAAGGCGGCGTCGCGCCGGTCGCTCCAGCGGTCCAGCGAGTCTTCGTAGTAACCGTAGGTGACCTCGAGCTTCCCTCCGGGACCCGCGGCCAGGGCCATCTGCTCACCCGTTTCGGCGCGAGCTCGACCCGCCGCGCTTTCGATGTCCGCCCGGCCCTTGCGAACCACCACCTCGGTGGGCCGGTTCTCACTGACATCGATCCGGTACAGGCCCTCCTTCTTGACGGAGATCAACCCGTCGGGAGCATAGATCTTGAAGCTGTAATCGCGATTGATCCTCAGGATGAGGCTCCCCGAGTGAAGCTCCAGGGAGGACTCCTTGTCACCCAGACCCGAAAAGGAGACGTCCGTCTCAGGGCCGAGCCGGGCAAAGTTGGCCTGCCCGAAGTCGACCTCCACCTTCGAATCCAGGTGCGAGAAGATGCGATCGCCGCTCAGCAGCGGAAGGTTGATGGTCAGATCTTCCCAGTCCACCTCTCCGGCCGGTTCGTAGGCCGCCGTCCCGTCCAGCTGGCTGACCCGGGGCGGATAATAGTCCGAGGCCAGCAGCGGGCTGTTGACGCAGGCAAGCGCAAACAGCAAGGCGACGAGCGGAGCGAAGGACAGGAATCCATGGCTCTTTGGGGGGGAGGCTTGGTCTTTCATTCCACTAATTAAGATCAAGATCTGACGCAGATGTTTCATTTCAGGGCGTTATCCGCGTCAGACTCAGGGTCCCTCCTTCCGTGGACCGGTCCGCGATATATAGGTTGACCCAGTCGCCCGACAGATTCGAGCTCTCAAGTCCGAAGTCACTTACTCCAAAGTATAACGACATCTCCACCCCCTGCAAAGCACTTCCGAAGAAGTTCTCGGAGAGGGAGAAGAAGGAGAGGTCCAGGTAGCGCCCGGCGAGTTGTCCATGCACGAAGACCAGTGAGGGAAGGTCGAGTACCTGTTGGTTGTGGTGAGAGATCTTCAGATAGCCCTTGACGAAATAACCCTCGACCCAAAGCGCCATCATGCCGTCGAAGGTGTCTCCCCCGTCGCCGTCGCTGGTCATCTGGATATCGTAAGCAACCGGCGCCGGATTCAGGGGCAGGCTCGAAATCTGCAGATTGACCTGGGTGAGTGCCGTCCCCACAATCGGAGTCAGGGAAGCTATCTCGATCTTGCCGACCGTCAGATCCTGGATGCCCTGGACGCCGTCGAACAACTGATAGAGAAACTGTGCGCTCTGCGCACCGGGAACGAGATCGACGGTGCGGGTGGCCACGATCTCGCCGCTCGGGTTGAGGAGGGTCACGCTGGCCTGGGCGTCCGGAGGCGTGTCGTCGGGATTGGGAGAGCCGGCGTTGGCCAGGGCCAGCCCGATGTCGCGAAAGTTGTCGAAGGGCAGACTGGCCAGGTAGAACTCCTGGCCGGGACCGACGCCGACGCTGTCCGTGATGGTGTCGCCGGAACGGACGAAATAGGTCAAGGTCCCCTCGATGAAATTGTCGAGATAGGTGTCGTCGGCTCCCAGCAGTGCCTGGCCCACGGCGAGCGTGTCGTCGGTGATGTGCAGGGTCACGATGTCATCCTGCTCCACCGTGACGGCGTAGCGGCCGTTCGTGACCCGGTCCCCGTTGATGAGGGGGTTCCACGGTGCGCCGTCCAGGCCCTGCGTGAGCCGGAGCACCCCTCTGTACCCCTTCTCGTAGGGACCCCGGTTGGTCAGCGTCAGCACCGACTCGATGGTGGGTCCGGCGGCCACCTGGGCGAAACTGAGATCTTTCTGCGGCAGAAGATACTGCGCCGTCGCGGAAGCCGTCAGGCCGCCGAACAGGGTGACGAAAACGGTCAGGAAACGAACCATGACATCCAGCCTTTCATTGAAGCCCTCTGTAACTCTAGCCAGTTCGGCCACACTCATCTGATGCGGGCAGGTCCGGATGCGTTCGACCGACATCGCCGAGGTCGGCAGGTCAACCCGGCCACGGAGTGGCCTGCTCGATCACGGCTCGTTACGGATCTTCTCGATTTCCCGGTCGCGGAGCCTCTCGAGACGTTGCCGCTCGGAGGCCAGTCGCGTCTCCGTCTGGCGGATGGCCGCCCCGTCGCCCGATTCCCGCGCCTGGCGCAGGGTAGCCTGGGAACCAATCTCCAGCTCCGCGATCTTCGCCTGGTAGCGATTTCGAAGGGCGCCGATCCGCTCCTTCTGTTCGTCGTTCAGGCGGGGCAACTGGCCCTCCATCTCCCGGTCGAGCTTCTCCAGGGCCAGCTCCACTGCCGATTTCAACTCATCCGTCATTTGTCACTCCTCCGCAATGTTCCCATCATAGCCTGATTTGGGATTTTCGATTTGGGGCCAGGAAGCGAACCCGCCTTGGCCGATAATCGAAAATCCCAGATCCCCGTCCTCCTTCGTTGCCTTTCTGACGCAGTCGTGGTTAATGTCGAAGCGACAGCGAATCGAAGACAGGAGGAGAGCCGGCCGCCATGGAAGTCAGAGAACACAAGCAACAGGAGACTTTTCACCAGACCTTGACCAGCGTAAAGCAGGGCATTCGTCTCAGGGACTGGGCCATCGAATCGGACTCGGTGACACCCGACTGCCCGGTGCGCTGGAACATCCGGAAGACCACCCTGCACGGCGGGAAGCAGGAGGGAGTCGACCGGATCGTCCTGGACAACGGGGTGCTCCAGATCCAGGTCATCCCGACCCGGGGAATGGGGATTCTGGATGTGCGCAAGGGAGACTGGCGGCTGGGATGGGACTCGCCCATCCGGGACGTCGTCCATCCGGCATTCGTCAACCTCCACAGCCGGGGCGGCCTGGGATGGCTGGAGGGTTTCAATGAGTGGATGGTCCGGTGCGGGCTGGAATGGGCGGGCCAGCCGGGGCGAGATCGCTTCGTGAACAACATGGGCGATGAGGCGGAAATGGATCTGACCCTGCACGGCAAGATCGCGAACATTCCGGCCAGCGAAGTCGAGATCGAGGTCCAGCGGACGCCGCCCTATTCGCTTCGGGTTCGGGGACGGGTCGACGAGCGGATGTTTCACGGTCCGAAGCTGGAACTCTGGAGCGAGATTGCCGTCGATCCGGGGGCGACGGAATTCACACTGCACGATCGGCTGACCAACCGGGGCGGCGGCGAGCAGGAGTTTCAGCTCATTTACCACACCAATTTCGGTCCGCCTCTGTTAGGGGTCGGGAGCCGTTTCACGGGCGCCGTCGGGCGGGTGTTTCCCCTCAATGCGCGTGCCGCCGAAGACCTGGACCGCTTCGCGGAGTACGAGGGTCCGACGGCAGGCTTCATCGAACAGGTCTATTGTCTGACGCCCCTGGCCGACGAGCGGGGGCGAACCGCCATGGTGCTGCACAATCGCGGTGCCGACCGGGGCCTGCTCATGCGCTACGCGGTGGAGGAATTGCCCTGTCTCACGCTCTGGAAGAACTCGGTCAGGCTCGAGGATGGATACGTGACGGGGTTGGAGCCGGGTACGGGCTTCCCCTATCCGCGCCGCATCGAGCGGAGTTTCGGGCGGGTCCCCCGGCTGGCTGCCGGTGAGACGCGCGATTTCACGTTGCGCTACCGGGTGCTGGAGGGAGCGGCGGACGTGGCAGCGGCCTTGCGGGCCGTCGAGACCATCCAGGCGGGCCGGACGCTGGAGGTGGTCCCCACGCCTCCCGAGCTGTCCTGAGGGGGCGTCCGCGGCAGCTTCACTCCCAGACTCGCAGGCCCTGGCGCGACAAATAGAAGGGAAGCACGGAGTAGGAACAGGCGGAGATGGCCTTCAGCATGCGGCGTTTCTGGGCCATGTCTCCGTCCGACAGGATGGTGACGGACCCTCCGTCTCCGCCGGCACCATTCACTTTGCAGCCGAGAGCGCCGAAGTCTCCCGCAAGGGCGATGATCTCTTCGAACCGGTCGCAGACCAGCCCGGGGTGGAGCTGACGCTGCAGTTCCGTGTTGCGGTTCATGACCTCACCCAGAGCGGGGAACGAGGCCTCATAGAGCGCGTTTTTGGCCTCCCGGGCCAGACCCGTCATTTCCCTCAGCAGGGGAGACTCGTGGGCGCGCTCGCCCAGCTTCTCGATGACCCGCCGGTGGATCTCGCTGGAGTTGTGGGGGCTGCCGATGTAGACGACCGACAGACGCTGCTCGAGCTCCCACCAGACCGGGTTGGGGAGCTGGATGCCCGACACCGAGGCATGGGGATAGGCGTGCATTTCGATGAAATTGATGCCGCCGTAGGCGCTGGCGAGCTGGTCCTGGATGCCGGACTGGAGGCCCAGCTTCTCGGTCTCGATCGAGTGGGCGAGGGCGGCGACTTCGTGGGGGCACAGCCGGCCCCGGGTGAGACGGTCCAGGGCTCCGATCAGGGCGACCGACACGGCGGCCGAAGTCCCCGTCGCGGCACCCGGTGGCGCCTCGGAGAAGATATTGATCTCGAGCGAGACGTCCTCGGGAAGGTCCATGATGTCCAGAGCGGCTTCGAGCAGGGGATGCTTGCCCAGGGTCAGGTTGGAAGGCTCGAGGGCGTAGGTATCCCCGTAGTTCTCCACGGCCAGGGTGAAAGAGCGACTGCCCGGACCGGTCCGGGTGGGGCGGATCTGCACCTCCACGTATGGGTAGATGGCGATGTTGAAGACCGCCCCCGAACGGGCAAACCAGGTATCGGTCCATCCTCCGATGTCGCAGATGCGGATGGGAGCGACGGCGTTGATCGAGAGTCCAGAGGTGAGCGGATCGACGGAATTCAGCATAGCTGGCTGATGATCGTAGTGCCCCGGGTCGGAGGTTGGCAAGCCCCCTCCGCGAGGGTCTCCCCGTTTCTGAGGGGGAAATCGGGGCCGGCACCCGGGAAGGTCGTCGAACGCGGCGATCTTGACCGGCGAAACGGCCGGATCTACAATCTGTCTGGCTTTTCGCAGACGGGCAGGCGGTCCGCCTGCGGAAGACCAACTGGGGGACCGGGATTGAGCTGGGGAGATCTTTTCGGCACGGTCGTGGGAGCAAAGCGGCCCGAGGTCTTCAACCTCGATCTGTCGGGCCGGGAGTTGCTCGAGTTCCCCCGGGAAATACTGGGTCTGCGGAGCCTGACTCAGTTGAGTCTGGAAAACAATCGGATTCGTGCGGTGCCTGCGGAGATTGGTGGTCTGGCGGACCTTCTCAGCCTGAGTCTGGCCCGCAACGAACTTGGCGAACTGCCGGATGGATTTGGAGAACTACGGGAGATGATCCAGCTGAATCTGGGCTGGAATCAGCTGGGCGAACTGCCGGCCGTGCTGGGGCAACTGCAGAATCTGGTTGAGCTCGACCTGAGCCATAACCGACTGCGGGAGGTTCCGGACGAGATCGGATTGTTGCGGAACCTGGCGCATCTCGACTTGAGTCACAACATGCTTACGGAAATCCCACTGTCGCTGGGACGTCTTCGGAACCTCGTGCGGCTCGACCTGGAAGGGAACGATTTGCCGGTGCCGACGGAGATTCTGTCCCGGAAGAATGAGCCGGAACGGATTCTTCGCGCTGTCTTTGACGGGGCGGGCGTGAATAGGTGGGGACCTGAGCCGCGCAACCACTCGATGACCTCGTAAGCGAGCGAGACACCCAGGGGGAGAGAGTCCAGATGAAGAAACTCGACCGAGCACTGGCCACACGGATGGCGTTGAGAGGCAGCTACAGCTACGGCATCCGGAGACCGATCGCCGTCTCTTTCGAATTGACCCATTCCTGCACCTGCAACTGCCAACACTGCGATCACGGCGGACGCCTGAAGAAGGAGCCGCGTCTGACCGCGGAGGATTACCGCAAGCTCGAGCGCAAGCTCCGGCCGGCGCTGCTCCAGCTTTCCGGAGGAGAGCCGACCCTGCGGGACGACCTTCTGGACATCGTTCGCGCCGTCAAGGAACGCAACGGGCTGCCCTATCTGATCGTGGTTTCCAACGCGAGCGAGCTGACCGAGTCACTCTATCTCGAGTGCCTGAAGGCCGGTGTCAACCAGTTCTCCATCTCGCTCGACTTCCCCGATGAGCGACACGATGAGTTCCGGCGCTTGCGGGGGCTGTTCAAGAGGCTGTCGGAGTTGATCCCGACGCTGACGGCCCACGGCCACGGCAACATCGTGATGAACACGGCCATCACCCGGTTGAATCTTCCCCATCTCGAACAGTGTTACGAGACCGCCCGGAGCTGGGGAGCCAGCATTTCTTTCAGCGCCTACACCTGGCAGCGAACCGGCAACGAGGATTTCAACATCCGCACCCCGGAAGATCTCGAGCTCCTGCGCACGACCGTGGGCCGGCTGCTGGAACTGAAGAAGGGCGGCGCCCGCATCGAGAATTCGGACTGGACGCTGTCGGGAACTTACGAGTTCTTCAAGAACCAGGGGGCTCCCGGCTGTCGGGCAGGCCAGCGCTATATGGTCGTCAACCCGGACGGCACCTTCCGGCCCTGCTCCATGTACGACCTGAAGTACAAAAGCGTGTCCGAGATGAAGCGGGAGTTCGTCCGGAACAACACCTGCGGCTCCTGCTACGTGTCGATTCGTGCCTATCTCAGTCAGGACTACTGGCCCCTGCTCAGCCAGAACGTCCGCGAGCGCGTTCTGAAGTCGAACAACGGCTGCGGTTGCGAAGAATAGCGGCGGGTTCCGGGTCGGAGCCCTGCGCCCCAGGAGTCCGGAGAGGAACCCGGGCTACTTCCGAAAAGCCCGGAAATGCCGCTCGAAGTGCTCTCCGAGACAGCGGAAGTGGATCTCCTCGTGCCCGTCCAGAGCGCCCAGGAGGCGCGTCCGGAAACGGGAGCCGCCGTCGGAGGTGACGCTCGTCAGGACGTCACCGAAGGCGACGTGCAGGACCTGCCGGAGATCGTCGTTGGTGCGGACCTGCTCGTCACACACCTCCGGATCCGGATCGGCGGATTCGGGAACCCGGTCGAGATCGGCGGAGACGTGGTAGCTGGCCCGGGCGCGCTCATACGAGGCGCGGGAAAATCGCCAGATTTCCGCGAACAGGTCCGGATCGATCCGGAGCAGGGCGCGCAGGGCCTCGAGATAGCTCGTCCCGGCTGTCTTGACATGGATCTGTTCCCCGCCCAGACGGGCGAAGATGGGATAGATGCTGAACTTGTCGCTGCCCGAGTGCAGGCTGAGGCGATAGCCACCGAAGCTGTCCCGGACGGCCACGTGGCGGGCAAACTGGGCCTCGAACTCCGCCAGGTCTCCGCGAAAGTCCACACCCTTTTCAAAGCGGCCGACGAAGCGCGGCGCCAGGCTGTCGATCGGGACGCCGAGCCGGCGCAGTTCGCGGACCAGCAGGAAATGTTCAAAGGGCGTCGTCACGGCCTCGGTCTCGTCGACCGAGATCTCGACCTGACAGGACTCGCGGCCCGCCCGCCGAACCAGATGCTCGGACAAAGAGCGCAGCTGGACCAGGACCTTCCCGTATTTGACCGCGGCGCGCCGGACCTCGTCGCTCGTTCCGACGAGACTCGCGCCGCCGGTCAGCCGGAATTCGCGATCCCCGTAGTCTTCGAGCAGCCTCTCCGGCGAGGTTTCCAGTCCGCTCCAGGGCAGCGCCGCCAGTCGGCGTGCGAGTTCCGCCGGCTCCAGGTGGTCAGCCTCGTTGTCCACGTGATCGCCGGGATCGAAGGTGAAGAAGAGGAACCCGGAAGCGAGGACCCGGTCGATGTCGCGCGTGGTCTTGAGATGATCTCCGTCGGCGCCGAATCCGTCCGAATAGCCTTCCTGGAACACGGCGAAGGTGGCGCAGTCCATCACTTCGTCGGGTGTCCGGCCGGTCCGTTCGAGCTCCCGGATCGACTGCTGCGCCAGGACCGGAAACAGCCCGGTGCCGGCCACGGCGCGCAAATGGGCCGGGCCGGCCAGGCCCAACCGGTCGCCGAGGCCGAAGGATCGGCCGCGACCGATGCGCCTGGGAGACGTCCAGTCGATCGAGGACCGCAGGAATTCGGCGTTGCCGTGGGAGAGCGGTCCGCGGGCAAAGTGGCTGCCGTCGACCAGCGCAGTGCCGGTCTCCGTTTCGAAGCCCCGCGGCGGCGCCGAGCCTCTCGGCGACAGGACGCCGAGACGGCGTCCTGTCGGAGCCCGGAAGACAAACAGGAGGAGGTCGTCGTGCCGGCACACGGACGGCGGGTAGAGGCGGAGGATCTCTCCTCCCTCGACGGTGCAGGAACCGTCGGAGTCCCGGTCCAGGTTCTCGGCGAATTCGCGGGTCAGCGCTGGTGTCATTGCAGGAAGAGCTCCTTCGCGCGATCGTGGCAGAGTCGTCGCACCAGGCGTTCGGCCGGCTCTTCGGGGATCTGTCCGCGCTCGACCATTTCGCCCGCGACCTGACACAGGACCCGCCGAAACATCTCGGTGCGGGAGCCGAACGAAATCAGCTTCCGCGAGTCGGTCACCATGCCGGCATGGTTCGCCAGCAGATCGACCGTCGCCAGGTACTTGAGCTGGGTCTCCATCCCGTAGGGACTGTCGTTCCACCACCAGGCCGAGCCCAGGAACAGGTTGGGGAAAGCGCGGGCCAGCGTGGCCAGCGTCGGCAGGTGGGTCGGATCGACGCAATAGAGCACGATCTTCAGCGAGCCGTCGAAGTGGTTGAGGAAATGGTGCAGGTTGCGGACGAACTCGACGGCCTGGGTCGAGAGGTCGCCTCCCGAATCGAGCCCCAGCGATTCGAGGAGGCTGAGGCGGTAATCCCGGACGGCCCCGATGTGCAATTGCATGACCCAGCCGGCATCGCGGTTCAGTTCGCCGAACAGATGCAGCAGATGGGCCTTGAAATCGCCGATTTCGTCGGGTGTGAGCACGTCGCCGTCCCAGCGGCGCCGGTGGAGATCGGCGGCCCGGGACTCGGGGACCGCTCGAGACGTGGGGACGGCCAGGCCGTGATCGCTGGCGACGCAGCCCAGGGCCCGAAAACAGGCGTGGCTGCCGGCGAGGGCGGCTTTGAGGCCTTTCAGCGAGGAGGGGGATTCTCCGAACTGGGCGCACAGCCCCTCGATGAAGGTGCGCCATGCGGGAGCTTCGATGTTCATGGCCTTGTCGGGTCGCCATGTCGGCAGAATCCGCAGGCGGTCACACTCGCTGCGCGCGCGCTCATGGGAGGGCAGCCGGGCGGACGGATCATCGGTGGTGCACATGACTTCGACGCGCATGCGCTCGAGCACGGCCTGCGGTTTCATCTCGGGCCGGGCCAGAGCTTCCCGGGTCCGGTCCCAGATCGCATCGGCCGAACTCCGGCAGATGACCTCGTCGATGCCGAACTGGCGGCGCAGATCGAGATGGATCCACTCGTAGGTCGGATTGCCCGCGAAGTCCGGGAAAACCTCGGCCAGGGAGCGCCACTTCTCCAGATGCGAGGCCGATCCCGTGATCCGATCCTCGGACACGCCACGCCGCCGCATGAGCTCCCAGACATAATGGTCGGTCGCCCCCTCGACCTGCCAGAGGTCGGCCCAGTTTTCATTGGCGGTGATCTCGCCGGCGTCGGCGTGATTGTGGGCATCGATGATCGGAAGATCGCGGACGAGGGGAAAGAGCTCTCGTGCCGCGGGACTGGTCAACAGGTAATTCTCATCCAGGAAACTCATGGACTGCTCCTCCGGAACGGCGTGAATGTGACGCGACGCGCACGCGCATTAAATCGCAAAGGCCCCCGGCTGGCAATCTTCCTCCCAGGGACACCGCAGGCGTCCCTGGACCCCGGGGAAGCCTGCTATGGCTCTCGAGTCGCCGCGGTGGCGGAGCAGTTTAGTCCAAGGCGGCTGTGGTGCACGCTGGCACCCCCGACGCCGCAGGCGTCCCTGGAGTGCGGAAGCTTGCTTCCGCTTTCGATTCGCCCGGCGCACCCATACCGACTCGCACAGCCAAGCCACCGCCGCCGAAGCCCGGGCGCACCTCGGACCGAGGCCCCTCCACGGAAAGCGGCAGCAAGCTGCCGCAGTCCAAGGCGGCTTCGCCGCGGCGGCGGAGCAGTTTAGTCCAAGGCGGCTGTGGCTGCACGCTGGCACCCCCGACGCCGCAGGCGTCCCTGGAGTGCGGGAGCTTGCTCCCGCTTTCGGTTCGCCCGGAACACCCATGCCGACTCCCACCGGCGCCGGGCGGCCAACCCCCGCCGAAGCCCGGGCGCACCTCGGACCGAGGCCCCTCCACGGAAAGCGGCAGCAAGCTGCCGCAGTCCAAGGCGGCTTCGCCGCGGTGGCGGAGCAGTCTAATCCAGGGCGGCTTCGCTGCACGCTCGCCACCACCGGCCGGTCTACCGGGTGAGGACTCCTCACAGCAGCGGCAACCGCATCTGGCCGCTCCGGCGGAACGCCTCGGCGGAGGGCGTCGGCAGCTGCTCGCGCAGGCCGAGCTTCCGGCGGGTCTTCTCGAAGAGCTGTTCGATCTGGCGGGCGTAGAAGCCTTCCCCCTGCATGCGGCGGTGAAAGCGGGAGTCGTTGAGGCGGCCCGAGCGGACTTCACGGATTCGATGGAGCACCCGCTCGGCACGCAACGGAACGTGGCGGCCGAGCCAGTTTTCGAAAAGCTCCCCGACCCCGTGCGGCAGACGCAGCAGCTGGTAGCGGGCGCTCCAGGCTCCATGATCCCGGGCGGCCTCCAGAATCCGGGGAATCTCGTGGTCGGTCAGGCCGGGAATGACGGGCGCCACCATCACGGCGACGGGGATTCCGTTGCGGGCCAGCTCCTCGATGGCGGCCAGACGCCGCTCGGGGATCGAAGTGCGGGGCTCCATGACGCGCTGCAGGCTCGTCTCGAGCGTGGTGATCGAGATCGAGACGTTCAGGGCGTTGACGCGAGCGAGCTCCGTCAGGAGGTCCAGGTCCCGGGTGACGAGATGGTTCTTGGTGACGATGGCGACGGGGTTGCGGAATTCGGCGAGGACTTCGAGGCAGCTCCGTGTCAGCCGCAGCTTGCGTTCGACCGGCTGGTAGCAGTCGGTCACCCCCGACAGGGCCACGAGGCGAGGCCGCCAGCTTGGGGAAGCGAGCTCGCGGCGCAGCAGCCGGGCCGCCGCGGTCTTCACCAGTATCCGGGACTCGAAGTCCAGTCCGGCGGAGAAGCCGAGGTATTCGTGGGTGGGCCGGGCGTAGCAGTAGATGCAGCCATGCTCGCATCCGCGGTAGGGATTGATGCTCCGATCGAACCCGATATCGGGACTGTCGTTCGACGAGAGGATCGATCCCGTGCGGTCGATGAGGAATTCCGTGTCCCGTTCGGGCTGCTCTCCCGCCTCCCGTTGGAGATGGAGCCGCTCGAACCGGTTTCCGGGATTGTCGGGAGTGCCGCGTCCTTTCATGAGAGGGTGCTTCACCTTTTGTTCACCCCTCCCATGATACTCGTCGTGTCTGAAAAGTGCAGGCTTTGGATCCCGGCGCCCGGGGCGTAGAATACGAGCAGACGTCCAACCGCCATCGGCGTCTCATGGAGTGGGCAGCATGCTCGAGTTCGGATTCGCCAAAAGCAGGACGGATCCGGTGCGGCCGCCGGCCGTGGCGGGTTCATTCTACCCCGAGGACCCCGGCGAGCTGACTCTGATGCTCGATCGTCTGCTGGCGGAAGTCGAACTTTCCCCGGCCGGGGGACGGATCGTGGGTTTGATTTCTCCCCATGCCGGCTATCCTTACTCGGGTCACGTTGCGGCCCGGTCCTTCGCCGCGCTGCGGCAGCAGCAACCCGCGAGGATCGTCCTCATCGCGCCCTGCCATGTCGAGGCCTTCGCCGGAGCCTCGGTCTTTGACGGGCGGGCCTACGCCACCCCCCTGGGGGAGGTGCCGGTGGACCGGAAGTTCGCCGAAGTCCTGGTCCGCAGCGGCGCAGCCCGCTTCTCCGACGCCGGACACCGGCGCGTGGGCGGCGGCCGGGGCGAGCATTCCCTGGAGGTGCAGCTGCCCTTTCTGCAGCGGGTGCTGGACCGTTTCACCCTCGTCCCCATCGTCCTGGGAGAACGGGAGCCGGAGACCTGCCGTCGTCTGGCCGTCGCTCTGGCCGAGATTCTCGATGAGGAGACTGTGCTCGTTGCCAGCTCGGATCTGTCTCACTTTCACCCGGACGAGGAGGCCCGGGAGCTGGACGGGAAGGTCGCCGCCTTCGTCGAGACGTGGGATTACTTCAGCCTCCTGTCCTGCCTGGACGCCGGGGACTGCGAGGCTTGCGGCGGCGGGCCGATCGTGACGACCATGCTCGCGGCGCAGCTGTGCGGCGCGGGGAAGTCGGAGGTCCTGCGCTATGCCAATTCCGGCGACGTGCCTCCATTTCGCCGAGACGGCGTGGTCGGGTATCTGTCGGCACTGTTCCGCCTCGACGGAGAGGACGGGAGCGGAGAGCGCGAGCGGCTCTCCCCGCAGGATCGGGAGCGGCTGATGGAGGTCGCGCGGGAATCGGTGCGCAGAGCCGTCCTGAGGGAGCCTCCGCTGGAGCTGGAAGAGGAGAGCCCGGCGCTTTCGAGACCGGGGGCCGCCTTCGTCACGCTCCGGCGGGAGGGTCGCCTGAGGGGATGCATCGGTGCGGTCGTGGCGCGGGAGCCGCTCGGGCGGGCGGTGGCCAACGCCGCGGCGGCGGCGGCTTTGCGGGATCCCCGATTTTCACCGCTGTCACGCGACGAGCTTGCCGGCCTCGACTGCCATATCTCGGTGCTGACCCCCTTCCGACTCTTGTCCCGGCCGAAGCAGTTCGAGATCGGCCGCCACGGATTGCTGCTCGAGCGGGGCTTCCGGCGCGGCCTGCTCCTGCCGCAGGTCGCCGTCGAGCAGTCCTGGGATCGGGAGACCTTTCTGCGGCAGACCTGCCTGAAAGCCGGACTCGAGCCGGACGCCTGGGAGGATCCCGAGACCGTTGTCTACACCTTCACGGCCGAGCTGATCGGCCACGAATAGGCCATCCGAGTTCACCCGGCCGTCTCGATCCGGTGCCGCGTGGGCCGGAAGGCCCGCCCACCGGCGCCGCCCGGAGCCGGGATCGGACTACTTCGGCGGCTCCGGCACGTTCTGCGGAGCGGCACCGTCGAGCTCGACCAGGATGACCCAGTCCTGGTCGGCGGCCGCGGGGGGTGAGCCGAGTTTCTGGTATCCGGGTCCCCGTACGGAGGGCAGGGAGCCGTCTCGAAGCTCGCCTCCGGCGATGGGGTCGAACCAGCGGATGCGGTACTCGGCTGCCGGCAGCCAGAGCCGGGTGGCGGTTCCCGGAGGTGCGTAGACCGCGTAGACGCGGCCCGGCTCGGCCAGGCAATAGGCTCCTTCGCCCTGGACCAGGCGGTCGTCCGGCTGCATGTCCGGGAAGGGAAGGTGATCCTGGAAGAAGCGCACCGCGATGCGGGTCTGATCCCACATGTTCTGACGGCTGCGGAAGTCTTCGAGATTGAGATCGTTGTTGGGGTACTTGTATCCGAAATACCACTCGCAGCCTGCGCCGCCGGCCATCAGGTTGCCCCACAGGGCAAACCGCCGCACCGTATCGTGGCGCGGATCGTCGCTGTCGGGCAGGACGCCCGCTTCGGCCGGACCGATCTCGTCGAGGCAGACGAACCACGGATGCCCCGAGTCTGCCGACAGACGGACCCATTTGAGGGTCTCCTCGTGGGTCTGATGCAGATCGCCCATCTGCAGGGAGGGCCCGTCCAGATCGGCGAATCCGAGCAGGGGATGGTAGATGCGATCGTAATCGCCGGGCAGGGTGTGCACGACGACGGGATTCCGGTAGGGATCGAGGGCATGAATGTAGGTGGCGAAGTCCTTGCGCTGCCGCGTCGTGTTGCCTCGGGTCTGGGGAGCGTTCGTGTCCCAGCCCTCGTTGTTCCATCCGTTCTCCTCGCCGAGGTTCCAGACCACGCCGCTGTGGTGCGCGAAGCGGGCGATGAGCTCGCGATAGTAGAGCCTGCGGGAGTCGGCGAATTCGCCCCCTTCCTCGGTCTCGAAGAGGCTCTCGTTCTCGGTCTCCGTAAGCACGACGTGCAGTGCGATGCCGAGTCGATCCATATGGTCGAAGACCCGGTTCCACTGGGCCAGCTTCGAGCAGTCGAAGCGATAGCGATCGGCCCGGGTCCGGTAGGGCCAGACGTCGTCGCCGTCTCCCTCGATGTTCATGGTCAGGAAGTAGACACTGTTGACGCCGCGGGAGGCGAGGTAGTTCAGGGCGCCGATGATCCCCTTCCCGAGTCCTTTCTTCCAGGTGGGATCCCCCTCCTGCCAGTCGGCGACGTGGGGTCCGTAGTGGTGGAGCGGGGCTTGGGCGGCCTCGCCTTCCCGTTGTCCGCCGGGCGACGGGCGGTCGGCCCGATTCGGATCGAACTCGTCGTAGGCGAGGAAATTCTCGGGACTGTCCGCTCCGGACTTCAGGAAGAAACTGTGGTCCGCCGTGTGCTGCAGGTAGCGCCGGCCGACGTAGCGCAGCCTGCCGCGATCGAACCGTCCTGTCCCTCCCGGCGGCGGATCGGCTACGATGAGATCGCCTTCGAGACCGTCACCGGGCGCCGAGATGCCGCTCCGCTCCGGATCGAGAGCGATCCGATCGCCTGCGAGCAGGGACACGCGGTAATGCCAGACGCCGGATTCGTCCGGGACCCAGACCACCTTCCAGCGGTTCCCCGATTCGGCCCCTGAATCCGCGGCGTTTCCGTCCGCGGCGAAGTAACCCGGAACGTCGAAGTGTCTCCCCGCTTCGCTGGTGAACCGGACACTCAGCCGGTAATCGAGAAAAGGATTGGGATCGGCGGTCTCCGAGGATTCCGGGCCCTCGACGATCAGCGTCACGGGGTGCCAGACGATCAACTCCCCGGACAGCTGGATCGGAGGGGCCTGTCCACAGCCGCAGATCGCGATGTAGAGGAGGGCACTCAGTCCGGCTTTGCGCATGAAGGGGGATTATTGCAGACCGGGGAAGCCGAATCCACGGGCTGGCGCCCCGTCGGCCGGCGGGACTCGGGATCAGCGAGCCTCTTCCAGATTGCGGTTGGGCCGCAGGTAGGTCAGCCGGATCAGGCTCAGAATGGTCGCCTTCTTCTGTTTGCGGTCCAGGTTCTTCAGGCCGCTGACCCAGGCGCGAAGGCCCTCCGGATTCACTTCCAGGACTTCACAGACCCAGCGAAAGCTCCCTGTGTCCATCTCGTTGGAGTCGAACCAGTGCTGGGCGTCCGCCTGCCATTCCTGCCAGTCCTTATCCAGTTTCTTCTGGGGACTGATCAGGTCGCGGATGGCCTGCGTCATGATGCCCATGGCCAGATTGACCAGCGATCGATCGGGCCTCCGGTCACGAGGGTGCAGGCCCTCCGAACTCAATACTGCAGGTTTGACGGCCATTCTCGATGCTCCTTGGAGTTCGACGTGGTCCCAATCGGGGACCTTTTCTGCATACTATCGCAGCCCTTTGCCGCGATTCAAAACCTTCATGAACATAGGATGGACAAAATCAGGACATTGTTTCAAAGATCCGAATTACGCAGACCGAGAGCCCGCAACGACGGGCGCCGTCAGGGTCCGCTCATCTCGAAGGTAAGGATGTTGCGGGCCGGATGAACCTGCTCGATGCGGACGTTGAGCCGCGCGCCGAGTGGAAGCTCGGCCGTCGAGCGGAGCAGACCCCGGATCAGGTAATCGGTGGTCTCGAGCAGGTAGCCTCGCTCGAGGGTCCGTACGACGACCGCATCGAAATTTCGATCGCGGCAGTGCTGGTCCAGATAAGTCAGTACGTAGAAGCGATTGGCATTGCGCTCCGCCGCCCGGATATCGCCGTCTACGGACTGGACGAGCTCCATGGCCTCGGCCAGTTCCTCGCTGCTGTAGGGAAGCGGGTCTCCCGCGATGTGGGCAGTCAGCTGCCGCTGCAGAACCAGATCACCGTAGCGGCGGATGGGCGAGGTCAGCTGGGTATAGGCCTCCAGCCCCAGCCCCGCGTGAGCCGCCGGCTCGAGGGAGAGACGGCTCTTCTCCAGCTGCATGAAGATCTCATTGAAGCGAACGGGATCGTAGGCCGGCGGAACCTCCAGCGGCTGGGCCGGCGGCGGCTGGCTGCGGTAGATCATGGGAAACCGCTCTTCCAGGGAGAGCCGGGCCGCCAGACTGTTCCACAGGATCATCAACTCGCTGACCAGCCGCCGGCTCGGCGAGCCCGTGTCGACCATTTTGAGCGTGATCGAGTCTTTGCGGGCCAAGACCTTCAGTTCGGGGCGGTTGAGCATGAGCGCTCCGTGCGAGGCCCGCTCGGCGGCCAGACTGCGGCACAGGGCGTGGAGCGGCCCCAGTAGATCCGAGAGGAGTTCGCCGTCGTCGGCTTCGATGGACCGATCGGCATCGCCATAACTGAGATGCCGGTCGACGATGATCTCCGAGCGCTCGAAGCCCCAGTCCATCAGCTGGTGTTGCGCGTCGAAGTGCGCTCTCAGCGTGAGCGCCGGGCGGAGCGCCTCCTCCTTCAGGCTGCCCAGATCGCAGGACAGCGGCTCCGGAAGCATGCGCACCGTGGTCTGGGGCAGGTAGACGGAAGAGATGCGCCGGCGCGCCTCGAGATCGAGCAGATCCGCCTTTTGGACGAAGTGAGCGACGTCCGCAATGTGCACGAAGACCGTGAGCCCCTGGGCGTTGAGTTCGATGCTGAAGGCGTCATCGACCTCGCGGGTCTCTTCATCGTCGATGGCGATGGTGAACAGATCGGCCCGCTGGGCCCGGCCGGGAGTGCTCGCATAGGGCTGGAGCCGGGCGGTGAAGTCCAGGGACTCCCGGCTGAAGCGGGGATCGATGCCGGCCGCGACCAGTAACGGATCGGCCGAGGCGGGAAGCCGTCCCAGGGTGGCCAGGATGTCGTAGGCCGCCATGCGCGGTGTCAGGTCCGGATCCAGGTCCTGCAGCCAGACGACCACCTCGTCGTCGCGCTGGCGCTGGACGAGAAAGTCCTCGAGCCGTCTCGAGACGACTTCACGCTCCGTGTCCGACAGCTCCGACGAGGCCTGCTCTCCGGCCAGGACCTCCGCCAGCCAGGCTCGGGTCCTGCGCCGAAGCGCCTCCTTTTCTTCCTGTCGGCGGGCGGCCGTGAGCTGGGCGCTGACCTGGTCCGGGGGCCGCGGAGAAATGTGGCTGCCCCGGACCTTGAAATGGACCTGGTCCTGCAGCACGGCGTGTACGACGGCCGAAAGGCTGCAGCAGTCGGAACTGCCGAAGTAGAGCCGGGCCAGTTCTTCCGGCTGGAATTCCCGCTGTTGTTCCCGGATCGATTCCCAGAGCAGCTCCGTGTCCAACTCCGCCAGGGTCTCGTCGATCCGGTTCTGGATCAGCTCGATCGTCTCTCCGACGCGCCCCTGTCCGGCTTCCTCGTGGCGCACGAGGACGTTGCGTTCCGCCACGCTGTGGCGACGCCCGTTCTGATCGGTGACTTCGAACTTGCCTTTGTTGTCGCCCGTCACGACTCCCAGCTTGAGGGATCCGTTGGCGAGAAACTCCACGGCTCTACCCAGGAATTCCGGCATGAAGTGGCCATTCTAGTGCTTGCCCGCACTGCTGACAACGCGGCGGCGCCGCTGGAAATCAGGAGGTCTTTTGCTGCCTTCCGTCGAATGCCCAGTGGGCGACCTCCTCGAAGTCCTTGGCATAGTGGAAGGTCAGATTCTCGCGCAGGTAGTCGGGAAGTTCCAGAACGTCCTTCTGATTGGCGGCCGGAAGGATCAGCGTCGTGAGGCCTGCCCGGCGTGCAGCGATCACCTTCTCCTTGACGCCGCCGATGGGGAGCACCCGACCCGTCAACGTCAGCTCTCCCGTCATGCCGAGTTCCTTGGGCAGGGCCTGCTCTGTGACCAGCGAGAGTAGCGCCGTCGCCATGGTGATCCCGGCCGAGGGGCCGTCCTTGGGCGTAGCCCCGGCGGGCACGTGGAGGTGAATGAAATGCTCGTCGAAGAAATCGGGTTTGACGCCGTAATCGGGCAGGTGGGCCATGATGTAGGAGTAGGCGATCTCGGAACTCTCGATCATGACGTTGCCGAGTTGGCCGGTCTGTTTGAATCCCTTGCGTTTGCTCGCGATGGAGGTGGCCTCGATCTGCATGGTGGCCCCTCCCAGACTGGTCCAGGCCAGCCCGGTCACCACCCCGGGACGCGGTGCCACCAGCTCTTCGTCGGTGAAGATGGGCTGACCCAGATAGCGCTGCAGCTCCTGTTTGCCCACCGTCACCTTCTCGCGGTCACCTCCGGCGATCTCGAGCGCCGCCCGGCGCATGACCTTGCGGATCATCTTCTCCAGGCCGCGCACACCCGCCTCGCGCGCCCAGCCCTCGATCATGGCGACCAGGGCCGGCTTGCGGATGACCACCTGGCGGGCATCGAGGCCGTGGTGCGCCAGGGCCTTGGGAATCAGAAAGCGGCGGGCGATTTCGATCTTCTCCTGGCGGATGTAGCCGGACAGGCGGATCACCTCCATCCGATCCAGCAGCGGGCCGGGGATCGTGTCGAGCTGGTTGGCAGTGGTCACGAACAGCACGTTGGAGAGGTCGAAGGGCACGTCCAGGTAGTGGTCGCGGAAGCTGGCGTTCTGCTCCGGGTCCAGGACCTCGAGCAGGGCCGAGGCGGGATCGCCCCGAAAGGAGGCGCCGATCTTGTCGATCTCGTCCAGCATGATCACGGGATTGGAGGTTCCGACCACCTTCATCGCCTGGATGAATTTGCCCGGCATGGCGCCGATGTAGGTTCGCCGGTGCCCCTTGATCTCCGCCTCGTCCCGCATGCCGCCCAGAGAGAAGCGGTAGAACTTGCGTCCCAGGGCGCTGGCGATACTCTTGCCGACCGAGGTCTTTCCCACTCCGGGAGGCCCCACCAGGCAGAGAATGGAGCCCGCAATGTCCCCCTTCATCTTGCCCACGGCAATGAACTCGAGGATCCGTTCCTTGACGTCCTCGAGGCCGTAGTGGTCGTGGTCGAGAACCTGCCGGGCCCGTTTCAGACCGTAGCGGTCGCGGCTGAACTTCCCCCAGGGCAGGATGGTCAGCCAGTCGAGATAGGTCCGGCTGACGGTGTATTCGGGCGAGGTCGGCTCCAGGACCTGAAGTTTCTCGAGTTCATCCTCCACGGTCTGCTTGGCTTCGCCCGTCAGGGTCAGTTGGGCGATCCGCTCCTGATACTTTTCGATCTCCGCGGTCTTCCCGTCCTTCTCCAGGCCCAGTTCCTGCTTGATGGCCCGGAGCTGTTCCTTGAGGAAGAACTCCCGTTGCTGCTTCGACATCTTTTCGTCGATCTGCTTGGTGATCTTCTGCTGGATCTTCGACAGCTCGACCTCCTTGCGCAGCAGGAGCAGGGTCTTGTCGATGCGCCGGCGGACGTCGAATTCCGCCAGGATCTCCTGCAGTTCCTCGCCCTCGGCCGAGGTCAGATTGGCTGCAAAATCGGCGAGCTGCCCGGGATCGTCGAAGGAGGAGTGGCTCAGGAACATGCGGATGGCCTCCGACTGCACCGGATTCAGGCGCATGAGCTCCTTCAGCGAGGCGACAATGGCCAGGGCGTAGGCCTTGAGCTCCGGATTGGCCGAGAGTTCCGTGGCGTAGTGGTATTCGACCCGGGCCAGGATCCGGTCATCAACCTGGTGGACTTCCAGGATCCGAAAACGCTCGAGGGCGCCGATGAGGATCGTGACGGATCCGTCGTCCTGGCGGACGGCCTTCAGGATCTTGGCGGCGACTCCCACATCGTACAGGTTCTCCGGGGAATCCGGCGCCTCCGCATCCTTGGCCAGTACCATTCCGAGGGTGCGGTGGGCCGTATCCACGGTCCACTCGATGGTACCGACATGCTCGGGGGGAACCTGCAGGGGAATGTGGATTCCCGGAAAGAAGGGACGCGGCCGGACCGGGAGCAGGCCAATCGTTTCCGGCAGGACCTCTCCGGCCAGGACCAGCCCCTCGGCGGATTCCGCGTTTTCCGCCGACGCTTCGGCGGGTTCGGGCTCGACTGCGGTGGCAGTGGACTCATCGTTGCGTTCGTCGTTGTTCATATAATCCTGTCGATTTCGGTCATCGGCGCGGCGCCGGAGTTCGGGGCCATCCGGCCCGCCCTGCTTGGCGGATCGGTGTCCCAACCCCAACGCGCCACCCCGGGGTCTATGTCGTTTGTCTCCAACAGCTACTCTACCCCATAAGATGGCAACCCTTCTGCGTCAACTGAGAATCGCAATCGACGGAAACTTCTCCGGGGCCTCGATATAATGACTTCGATCTTCGAGAGGGCAGTGTCCGACGTGCTCCGCCGCGGTGCGGCCGGGGCGGGTGGCGACGAAAAGGGCAGGGATTCGGTGATGCAGGTGACCGGAGAAAGTGTATGAACAGCTACGAAGTGGTTCTGATACCGGGAGACGGGATCGGTCCCGAGATCACGGGTGCCGTCCAGAAGGTGTTTCGGGCGGCCGGCGCGCCCGTCGCCTGGCTCGAGCACCAGGCGGGCCTGGCCGCCCTGGCGCAGGGCGACGCCGTTTTGCCCGAAGCGACGGTCGAGGCGGTCCACCAGCACCGGGTGGCGTTGAAGGGGCCCTGCACCACACCCGTCGGCAAGGGGTTCACCTCGGTGAACGTCCAGCTGCGGAAGAAGCTGGACCTCTACGCCGCGGTGCGTCCCGTGCGCAACCTGCCGGGCATCGAGACGCGCTTCAAAGACGTCGACCTGATCATCATTCGCGAAAACACGGAGGGTCTCTACAGCGGGGTGGAGAATGAGGTCACGCCCGGCGTGGTCATGAGCATGAAGGTCGCCACCGAACATGCCTGCCGCCGGATCTCCCACTGGGCCTTCCGCTACGCCACCCAGCGCCGCCGGCGCCGGATCACGGTCTTTCACAAGGCCAACATCATGAAGATGACGGACGGCCTTTTCATCCGCTGTTCCCAGGAAGTTCACCGCGTCGACTACCCGAACATCGAATACGAGGAAGTCATCATCGACGCCGGTTCCATGAAACTCGTGCAGGATCCGTCCCAGTTCGACATCCTGCTGCTGGAGAATCTCTACGGGGACGTGGTCAGCGACTTGTGCGCGGGCCTGGTCGGCGGTCTCGGAGTCGTTCCCGGTGCGAACATCGGCGACCACGATGCCGTCTTCGAAGCGGTGCACGGTTCGGCCCCCGACATCGCCGGCAAAGGCGTCGCCAATCCTCTGGCCCTGCTCATGTCCGCCGTGATGATGCTCAACCATCTCTCGGACCGGGAGGAGGACCCGGATCTGCGCAGCGTCGGCGACCGGATCAAGGCGGCCTACAACCGGGCCCTGGCCGACGGCCGCAAGACCCGTGACCTGGGCGGCGACCTGGGAACGGACGCCTTCGCCGACGCCATCATCGAACGCCTGCCGGAGGCGTAGCGGCGCCCGGGCCCGCGCGCCCCTGAGCGGCAGACTCAACAATGAAGAGGGCGCGCCCGCCGCGTGATACCCGGCCGCCGAAGCTTTACCCGCACGACAGAGATCCTGCCGAAGCGACTCCACGCCACGAACGCAGCGATCGCCAGGGCTCCAAAGCAAAAGAACCCTTTGCGGCCGTTGCATCTCCGCGCCCACCGCGTGAAACCCGGCCGCCGAAGCTTTGCCCGCACGACAGAGATCCTGCCGAAGCGACTCCACGCCACGGACACGGCGATCGCCAGGGCTCCAAGGCAAAAGAACCCTTTGCGGCCGCTGCATCTCCGCGCCCGCCGCGTGAAACCCGGCCGCCGAACCCTCGCCCGCACGGCAGAGATCCTGCGGAACCGACTCCACGCCACGGACGCGGCCTCCGCGTTCTACTCGAAGACGTCTCCGATCTTCACGATCTCCACGTCTTCCGCCTTCAGCGGCAAGGGGAAGCTCTGGATGAGCTTGTCCTCCTCCAGGACCGAGTCCGGCTTCTTCGTCGGGTAGCTGATCGGTGTCTCCTCACCGCTGACCAGTTTCTGCTTCAGTCCCTCCGCATCCTGCGTGATGAAGACGAGCCACATGTTCTGATCCTCGAGGTACTTGCGCACCGACTGGTTGACGTCTTCGCGCGTCATGGCCTGGAGCTCGGGCCGGATCTTGGCCAGGTAACCGGGCGCGGGGATGCCGTAGAAGGCGTCGTCCACGCGGTAGCCGAGCCGCTGCCCGAGCGTGGCGCCGTAATTGACGGTGTAGTTCCACAGAAAGCTCTTGCTGACGTCGAACTCGTCCTGGGTCATGCCCTGATCCACGAGACGTTTCAGCTCGCGCAGCGCCGCCCGCGTCGCGAACAGCGCCCGATCGTGCATGTCCCCTTCTGTCTGCATCGAGATGGGCCGGATCCAGATCTGGAAGATTTGCTGGCGGCGGCTCACGTTGGTCGGCGGCATGCTGCGCCGGTGGCCCATGGGATAGGCTTCGATGTAGCTGTAGTCGCCGTAGTTCATGCCGCGGGTCTCGCGGATGACCTGGTAGAGATGGCTCGAAGAATTACGGTGTTCGCCCAGCCAGGAATTGGCCAGCATGAGCGGATAGAAATCCTCGTCGGAGCGAAGCGCTGCGATGGGATAGCCGAAGCTGATGGCCGTGGCCTTGGTGTTCTTTTCCACGATGAGGACGTGCATCCCCTGGATCTTCTGTGGAACGGGTTTGGCCGGTGCTGCGGCTTCCGACTCGGGGAGCTTCGCGAAATCCGCTTCGACGCGGGCAGGGAAGTCGGCCGGGTAGCCGCCCCCGATCCCGATGACGATCCGGTTGCGCGCGTAGTGTGACCGGTAGAAGGCCCGAACGTCGTCGAGGGTCAGCTTGTCCACGGAGTGGACGTAGCCCTCTTCGGGATGGGCGTAGGGCGTCCCCTTGAAGATCTCCCAGGAGAGCAGCTCCTTGCCCAGTTCCTCATCGCTCGAGAACCGTCGCGTGCGCTGGACGAAGTTGAGCCGCTCGGCCTTGACCCGGTCGAAATCGGCCTCCCGGAATCCGGGCGAGAGCAGGGCATTGCGCAGGAGCGCGTAGAACGCCTCCAGGTTGTCCTTGTGCACCTCTCCCGTGAAGACCGTCATCTCCTTGTCGACGGAAGAGTCGTAGCTGGCCGCGAGCGGATACAGTTTGGCCAGGATCTGCTCGTACGAGTCTTCGGTCGTGCCGCTTTCGGCGAGCAACTGGGCCGTCAGGGAGGCGAGGCCTTCCTTGCCGGCCGGGTCGTCCTGGGATCCCGCCTGGACCCAGATGTTGAAGGCAATGAAGGGGGACCCTTCTTCGGGGAGTTGGATCGTGCGGACCGTGGTGGTGGCCGGGGTGGCGCACGAAAGGCAGCCGAGCAGCGCCGTGAGTGCAATGAGAGTCGCTTTCATCACCGGCCCTCCTGTTTGGAAGTGAGCGTCACGATGGTTCTGCGTGCAGGCGTCAGATAGCGGTCGGCGGCGGCCTGGATGTCTTTCGGTTCGATCGAATCCAGCGTCGCGTAATAGTCGTTGACCGCCTCGATGCCGCCTGTGGGCACCACCACGTCGATGAGCGAAAAGGCGACGCCGCGGGCGGTCTCGAGACCCCTGAGGAAGCCGTAGCGCAGAGCCTTCTTCGTATCCTCCAGCCGCTGGGTGTCGCAGGGCTGCTCGCGGTAAAGGGCGGCGGTCTTTTCGACCTCGTCCCGAACGTAGCCCAGATCTTCCGGGTTGGGCACCATGCCCGTCACCGAAAGCAGCGACGGATCGCGCTGGAGCCCGAAATCGGCCGACAGGCGCTGGACCTTCTGTTCGTCCAACACGAGTTTGCGGTAGATCGCCGAGTTCTCACCGAAGGCCAGCTCGCCGAGCAGGCGGCTGGCGACGGCGTCGCGGTCGGTGGCGCTCCAGGCGGGCCCCTTGTAGTTGATCGAAACGATGGGCAGCGTGCTGCCCGCGAACTCGACCGAGGCTTCCCGCGGGGCGGTCTGCTCGGGTTCCGGCTGGATCTTGGGCGCGACGTAGCCGGGTTTCCAGCTCGAGTAGTACTTGCGAACGAGCGCCTCGGCCCCGGCGTCGTCGAAATCGCCCACCAGCAGCAGGACACAGTTCTCGGGTCGGTAGTAGCGCCGGAAGAAGCTCCGGCTGTACTCATAGCCTTGCGGCATGGCCCGCACGTCGGCCTCCAGGCCGATGGTCAGGTGCCGGTAGGTGTGCTGGTCGAAAGCCGTCTGGCGGATCTTCTCGAAAAGAGTGAGGTAGGGATTCGCGCGGCCCTGGTTGAACTCGCCGAGGATCGCCCCCGCCTCGATGCGGAAGTCCGGCTCCGAGTAGTCGAGATTCATGAAGCGGTCCGATTCGAGGTCCATGAGCTGCTCCAGCGAATCGGAGGCCGCCACGGTGTAGAAGACGGTCATGTCGTCGCTGGTGAAGGCGTTGTTGTCGGCCCCGATGCGGGTGAGCACGGAGCTGTAGTCCGGGTACTTCTTGGTGCCCCGGAACATCATGTGCTCGAAGAAGTGAGCGTAGCCGGTCCGGCCCGGTTCCCACTCCTCGCGGCTGCCCGTGCGGACCACCGTCACGTAAGCGATCTGTCCCGGCGCCCCGGCGTGAATGAGGTAGGCCTTGAAGCCGTTGTCGAGCTCGAGCTTGTGGTACGGATAGGGAAAGATATCCGTGGCCTGGACCGGAACGGCGCACAGCGCCGCCGCGACCAGGAATCCGAGAATGGGTTTCATACTGCGATTTCCTCCAGTGTGGGCCGATCGATCCATTCGACTGCCGACACCTCGAACCGCAACATTCTCTCGCAGGCCGGCCGCCAGTGCCACCGCCGCCGGCGGCGAACCGGACCTCGCTCCGCAGAGTCCGTGAGGCCAATCATCTCCCCATGAGCATCGTGGGCGCCCGAGCCAAGAGCCCCGATTCGCGACATTCGTCTTGATTCGCTGGACGGGCCCGATTCCCTGGCGCCCGGGCGTGATATCGTAGCGATCACCGAAAGCGGCGGGAACGAGTCATGAGCAGCGGCAGAGCGACGTCTCGCTGGGGAGCCTTCGGTTCCCTCGACGAGGCCCTGAAACGTTATTGTGTGGGCGCCGGGGAGACCCTGTACGATGCCTCCTTCCGCCGGCCCGTGATGGTGGTTTTCCTGCGACACGGCGGATGCACCTTCTGCCGGGAGGCTCTGGGTGATCTGGCGTCTGTGCGGGATCGAATCGCGGGGACGGGCACCGATCTCGTCGTGGTTCAAATGGGAACGCCCCGGGAAGGCCAGGAGCTGGCTCGCCGCTTCGGACTGCTCGACACCCAGGTGATCAGCGATCCGTCGCGCAATCTGTACCGCGCTTTCGAACTGGACAGGGGTACCTTCCGCCAGGTCTTCGGTCTGCGGGTCTGGCTGCGCCTCCTGAAGGCAGCGCTTCTGCGGGGCCTTGGCGCAGGCCTGCCGAAAGGCCAGGACGAACGCCAGATGCCGGGCGTCTTTCTCCTCAGAAACGGCCAGATCGCCGAGGAATACCGCCACCAGACGATCGCCGACCGCCCCGACTACGTGGCCCTCGCCTCCCTGGCCACCACCCACGACGACTCCATTCCCCAGAGTCCCGACACCTCGAGTGAACCCCGGCTCTCGGAGCCCCACCCCCTAGGAACCAGAAACTAGAAACCAGAAACCAGAAACCAGAAACCAGAAACTAGAAACTAGAAACTAGAAACTAGAAACCAGAAACTAGAAACCCCGACTCCGGCCCTCCCGCCCTCCGGTTCTCCGGTCCTCCCGTCCCGCAATTTCAGCCGCCAAACTCTCGACAGTCGGCCACGAACTTCGTGTTATAATCCGGCTTCTTCAAAAACAGAATGCGCGCCCGTAGCTCAGTTGGATAGAGCGCCGGTCTACGAAACCGAAGGTCGCCCGTTCAAGTCGGGCCGGGCGCGCCATTGATTGCCAAGGGTTCGGCGCCTCCTGCGAAAACGAGTCCCTTGACTCACTTTCCCGTTTGTGTCCCGCTCGTAGCAGACGTGTGCCAGTTCCTTCAACTCGAGGTGGTCCAGGGCATCCGGGGAAGATGTCCTGAGATGCCGTTCAGGGTTTTCTCGGAAACTGACGCCGAGCGCGCGGGCGGGTCGCCTGGAAGCCGACGGCTGCGGGCGGTCATCGGTCGACGCCAAGGTGGCGCCAAATGCGAAGATAGCCCTCCCGGAGCCGTCGAGAATGGAGAGATGGAGGCGAATTGGGCTTTTCGTTCATTCCCGGCTCCGGCATTTCCTCCGAGAGACTCCTGCATTCAATCTCCCGGTTCTCCGTTCTCTGAGAAAGCGAAGGTCTCCAATCTCAAATCTCAAATTCTCGCCCGAGACTCCTCTTCGAGCTTCCGAGCCTTACCTCCCGCGGCTGGTGGTGGGACGCTTCCTCTGCCTCACAATCCCGCGGGTGAGGTGCAAAGAGTCACCTTGGAATAGGGAGAAAGAGAAAATGATGCGACGCTTGATGTGCGCTGGAGTGGTGGTCGTTTTCCTACTTCTGGCAGCCAATGGTCAGGAGAAAGAACAACAGAAGGGAAAGCAGAAGACTGAAAGCTACACTGCTATGGCGGTCGGGGTGAGAGGCGCGGCTGCGACAAGCTCGACCAGTCTGAATTTTCGAGTGAACGAGTACACATCGGATGAACAGGCCGAAGAATTTCTCGAGCTGCTGGTCGAGGGAGGAGTGGACCACCTGCGACGCGCTCTCGAAAAGGTCAAGGTCGGCACAGTGGCCCCAGCCGGAAGACTCGGAACCGACATCGCCGTCGCACGTCGTCGTCAAACCGAAGCGGGGACCCTGCTGACTTTCGTGACGGCTCGGAACATGCCCTTCTTTGAGCTATACCGCAGCGGCCGGTCCACGAATTATCCTTTCGGCGTCTTCCAGCTCCTGGTCGACGAGGAAGGCAAGGGAGAAGGCAGCGCCATCGCGGCGGCCAGGGTCTTCTTCGACAAGGAAGATCGGCTGGTCATCGAGAGCTACGGCCACATGGACACGATCCGGCTGGTCAACGTCCGCAGGTATTGAGCCCGTTCCGGACCTATCCAAACCGGCCCGGCCAACGCAAGTGAGCCAGAGCGTTGTTTGCGCGACCTTCCGGGAAATGCGTGCCTCGCCACACGAGCGCGCTGGTTTCAAACGCCACTTAGTCGATCGAGAGGGTGCCATACCGCTTCAGGTAGCCCAGCTCGGCTCCTTCATAACCCGGCCGGAGTTGCCTGTAGGGGATCCACTCATCGCTGCGATTGGCGGCACGTGCCGTTTCCAAATCCAGAATCCGATACGATCCCTGCCCAAGGTAGTTAGCCGGGAGATCCGCCTTATCCCCTTTTGCGGGACGAAGGCCCCGGGCCTGGAGCCCACGATCGATGGCCGTCGTCATCATCTCCTCGAGTCGCGCATGGGCCACGCCTGAAAACGGAAGCAAGAGGTCGTCGGTATACGAGTGCGGCGAGCCACGTCCCGCCGGTCAAACCGAGCAGGCCCAGCAGGCATCAGCGAAGAGAGGCAGGGTCTGTCGCAACAGCGACCCCGACCGATCGATCATCCGTCGTGCTGCGGCCGGATCAATTGAGCAGGATGCTGGAGGTGTGCCGGGACACGAACAACCGGCTGTCGTGGGATTTGGCGTGGAAACGGGCGGCCCGCAAAGACTCGGTCCTCTTCTTCTCCTTCAGAGTCGTCCGATGCCCGGCGCCGCCTCGGGGAGCGGCCGACTGTGTGGGCGACTGGCGCGAAATGGTAAGAGATCGCCTCTTCGCTCTACCCATAATGTGCCGGTGAGGATCTGGTGTGAAATCTACTTCTCCGAAAACGGGGCAGCACAATTCGAAGGCAGGTACACGCCCACCTATATCAATCCGGAAGCTGGGGGGAATTGGTGCAGCCCATGGTGGCCCTCGGACTGCCGGGTGGTCTCCAACTCGAACTACTCCAACCAGTTCGAAATGTCGGCGGGGGTGGCACGCCGCTTCTGACCAGGGAACGGTGCGCCGGCGGATTCAGCCTTTTCGGAGGCCGGGAGGATTCGTGTCGTTGACGCTCTTGGAAGAATGTCGCCAGCGCACCGGCTGCTGAGCGTGCCATGGGAGGTTCCTTTGATGTGGTACCGATTGTCCCGGCGTCTCACCGCCGTGCTGCTTCTTCTGATCCTGGCGGTTCTCCCTCTGAGGGGACAGCAGAGTTCCGAGGAGGTCACACCCGGAGAGGCCGGGGGGCGCACTCAGGAGAAGCCGCTCCCCTCCTCTCGGACGGAGCGCCTCCGACAGTTGCGGGAGGAGCGTCGAGGGGAGATCGAGCCGCCTCCGGCCGACAACGCGATCCAGAAATACCTGAAGAATTTCGATCAGAAAGGCAACCAGTCGGTCGAGGATGCCAACTTCTGGGGATTCTACCCGCGGTTGGACTGGATCGCCCGAGGATCCGGCGTAGCTCCGGGAGCCCGTTACTGGAACCCGGACGTCGCCGGCCCGATCGATATCATGGGTTCCGGCTTCTATTCCTGGCGGCATTATCAGCTTTACGATTTTCAAGTCGGACTGATTCCCACGAGGGGCAAGAAGATACCGCCCCGGAAGTTCGAAACGGAGAGCATCGAGGAACTGGGGGACTTTCGCCAGGAGGAGTTCTCTCGATTCAAACTCTATGGAAGCGTTCGCTGGCGTGACCGGACGGACGATCCGTTCTACGGGTCGGGACCCGATTCCCTGAAGGCGAACCGGGCCCGGTACCGGATCAAGGACAGCCTGGCCGAACTGGTGACGGGTTTTCAGTTCACTCGCAGGGTGGGCTATACCTTTCGGGCGGGTTTTCTGGGCAATGTCTTGGCAAGCCCAAGAGGCTCGCCTCCCGTCAGCGAAGTCTTTCCGCCGGAGGAGTTGCCGGGTCTGGCAGCTCCGCCGAACTACTTCACCGTACGCAATTCCTTTCTACTCGACTTCCGGGATCACCCCGGAATCCCTCATCGGGGTGCCTTCGTCTCGTTTGCCTGGGAGAAGTTCGACAATACGACGGGAACGAACCTCTTCAATTTCAATCGTTTTGGAGCTGATTTGAGAGGATACATACCGATTCGGACACGCCAGCAGGTCATCGCGTTGAGAGGTTTCTTCGTCAACTCCGATCCGGGTCCCGGAAATCAAGTTCCCTTCTTCCTCCAGCCCTCCCTCGGTGGAGGCGAATCTCTTCGCGGCTACGACACCTATCGATTCCAGGGCGACAAACTAATGCTCCTGCAGGCGGAATACCGCTGGGAGGCTTCCCGGATGTTCGAGCTGGCCCTTTTCGGAGACACGGGGACGGTGGCGAGCCAGGGGCACAGACTCAGCCTCGACAAACTGAAGAGCGATCTTGGCTTCGGCTTTCGGGTCAAATCGACGGAGGCCGTCCTGTTCCGGCTGGACATCGCCCGTGGCAACGAGGGAACGAAGCTCCAGTTTCGTTTTTCGCAGGCCTTTTAGGAGAGACCATGAGCCGACTTCGAAGGAGCCTTCTGCTGATAGTGGCCTTGCTGGTTGCAGGGGGAAGTGCCCCGGCCCAGAAGTTCCTGCCCGACGATCCGATCCAACGCGATTCCGACGATCTCCGCATCGACAAGCCGGCCTTCGTTGAGCTGAGTCCCACTTGGAACATGGTGATCAACAGCCTTGGAAACGAAGCGGAGGGTCCGCTGCTGCGGGCTCAGAACGTGAATACTGTGGGCGAGGTTCCCGATTCGAGCTGGTTCACCAATCGGATCGGCATCCGGGATGTGAGCATCGAAGAGTTGGTCCAGGGCAACGATCTGTCGGGAGGGCCGGATCTCGACGGTGAGTTGACGGTCCTGGGGGCGGCCCTGGTGTCCGTTTCCGAAGGCATGTTCGTTCAGGACCGCCAGGGCTCCATCTTCTATCTCATCCTGGAGCCGGCCGCGTACCCCCGTCTCGTATCCGGTGCCAGCATCATCAGTAATCGAATCTTCCACGCTGCGGGCTACAACGTTTTTCCCAGCCACATCGTCGAGGTCGATCCGGCTCGGCTCCGAATGGACCCCAAGGCCGAGGTCTTCCAGTTGGGAGGGAAGCGGCAGCCGATGGATCCGAGCTATCTGAAGCTCGCCTTCGAGGACGCGGCCCGATCAGAGGACGGACGCTACCGGGCCGTGGCGCTCTACATTCCGCCCGCCGCCGGATCAATGACCGGCGAAAGCGGCAGTCTGACGATGGGCGAATTTCAGTTTCACGGCCGCCGCAGCGACGACCCGAACGATCTGTACCTGCATGAGAACCGCCGGGAGTTGCGGGGGATGCGTCTGTTCGCCGAGTGGCTGAATTTCACTTTCTGCGATGCGCTCGTCACCCGGGATGTCTGGGTCTCGGACGGTACGAGTACTTACCTGAAGCACTACCTGGTCGATTTCTCCGGCTCGTTGGGAGCCGGGCGAGACTGGGAGGATCGTCCCGTCCCCAAGGATCGCCGTTCGGGCCACGAGTCGCTGATGCCCGGAAACCTCGGATGGACGCTGAAGACAGCCTTGAGCCTGGGTTTCTGGTACCGGCCCTGGATGAAGATCGACTTTCCTTCGCAGGCCTTTCCCGAGATTGGAAGGATCGAAGCCGAGCATTTCCAGCCGTCGGCATGGGTCCCCGAATACCCGAACGCCGCATTCTCCCGGATGCTGCCGGACGACGCCTACTGGGCGGCCAGGATCATCAGTCGTTTCACCGATGCAGACATTGATGCGATCGTCCGCGAGGCGAAATACCGGGATGCCGGAGCGGCCGAGCTCCTCGCGGATATCCTCAAGAAGAGACGCGACAAGATCGTGGACTACTACCTGCGACAAATCAACCCGATCGATGACTTCCGGATCGAAGGGGGCGCACTGGACTTCAGGAATCTGGGTGAAGAGAGGGGGCTCGCAAAGATTCAGGCGTACGAGTACGAGTGGTTCACCCTCGATAACCAGAGCGGAGAGCTGGCGTCGCTGGGGGACCGCCGGCTGAGCGCCTTGACCCGGCTCGAGATTCCCAAGGAGAAGGCGGGCTTCCTGATGGCCCGCATACGGACCCGGGCTCCGGAGGCCCGGGGATGGCGCAAGAACGTCGACGTCTACCTGCGCATGGATGTGGACCCCGATGTGGTGGGCATGGAACGCGAGGTGGGGGTGTTCGTCCTCGACCGGGATCTGCAGGGACAACAGGTCGTCCGTTCCCAGATCGAGTTCGGGGGCACCTACGAGGGGCTCGAACTGGAGCAGCGACGCCTGGTGGACGCATGGATCGAGCGATTCGGGAAGGCGACCGGGCGCTCACTGGACAAGCAACAATTCTATGAGGACCTCCCCATGTCGGTCCGCACGACGTTCGAAGGCGTCACGAATGCGCTGCTGGAATCGCCGCTGACGGATGAGTCGGGAGCGTCTCTGGGGCGGGCCATCGACCTCGTCACTCAGATCGAACGGGTTCACGGGAGGATTCTCGGAGTCGGCGGCGACCAGCAGTTCCGGATGTACTGTCGCCTGGCGCCCGACACCCTCGAGATTCTGGAGAAGAGCCGGGAATTCACCCGGGGTGCGGACAATACTGTCTATCACAAGGGGTACCCCATCAGTTACCGCCTCCAGGGCGGTCCCCCGTCCATCCAGATTTCGATGCAGGAATCGGGGGAACGGGCGGACATCGACGTGGATTACCGGTCCTCGGGTTTCCCGGCGGCCCTGGTCAATGGACACTTGACCAGCAGCAACTCGGATGTCCGAGCGGGGAACAACTACCAGCGCCACGTCAATCGCTGGGAGGGTTTCGTCGACTGGTGGCGCGGCCTGTTCGGGCTGGCCTCCATGAGGCAGATGTTCGGGGTCGACGAGCCGGAGCGGCTTCTCATTCCAAAAGTCTCCCGCAAGGGAGATGCGAAGGACGTTTCGGAGGCGATCGAAGACTTCCTCGCTGCCTGGATGGTCACGAAGGAACCCGAACAATCGATGGCGTATGTCGTCCGAAAAGGCCTACTACTGCATGGATGTGGATGTCGATGAGGGCGGGCCGGATTTCGGGATCGCGCCGTATTCTGATGCTGGAGCGAATGACCGAGTCCGCGGCTGCTCTCGGGAATCCGCGCAGACTCGAAGACGTGATCGCCCCGGTTTCCCTGGATGATCCCGGACTGCGGCTGATGGAGCCAGAGAGGGCGCTGCCGTTCACGCTCTATGAGGTCAGCGAAGATCTGGCGTTGTCTTTCGATTGTGCCGACCGTGATCAGGCGGTGCCCGTCGAAGAGGGTCGGGAAGGGAAGTTCGGGGACTACTTCGGAGCGGTTTTCAAGGTCGTCGGCGGCCCGGAAGGGCGACGGCCGACCGCTGCTCTGATATGGAAGAAGGAAGAGAAGAAATGGAAGCTGGTCGCCTACGAGATCGAGCCTGAGGGAGGCGAGTCCTTCTCTCCGGATTACACACCGCCGGCGGCTCCCGCGATCCAGACGGTCTCAGCGGATCCCCGCTTTGCCGAAGCGGCTCGGGGGTTTCTCCAGGCCTGGGGCCAGGGCCGGATCGATGAAGCCCTCGACTACATTAGCCCGAGCTGTGCGGACTGCTACAACCTTTACCGCCGCGAAGATCAGCCTCCGCTGGAGGGTTGGCAGGCCGTGCGGCCGATGTGGAAGGAAGGCCTCGAGCGAGTCTATGAGCACGTGAGCAAGACGGCGAACCTCCTCGATGCGATCGAAGCCGTGGAGGTCGTGCATCCGGATGTCCGGGTCGTGCAGCATGAGAAGGACGATGCGATCACGATCATGAGCCTGCCAGATCATCTGGCCGAGCAGTATGACTGTGCCAAGGTCGCCAGGAACCAGGTGGAGTATCGGAGTCCGGCAGAGAAACAGCTACGGGAACCACTATGCCGTGGGGATCCGTTTCAAGCTGGAAGGGGGAGACGCGGCGGTGTCCTCTATCTGGTGTGGAGCCAGGTGGAGGGCGAGTGGAAGATCACTTCGTACAGCATTTTGCGCCCCTGAAGCAGGGCACTCGCAGATCGTCGGCGGTATCAGTCTAAAAGCCCGTCGGCTCTTTCAAGGCTTGCTTGATTCCCTCGTTCACGTGCGAGGTGACATCGGCGACGGAGAAGCTCGCTCTGTTCTGTGCCTTTACGTGCCGCTCGAGATCTTTGAGGGATGCCTCGGCCCGCTCGTAGGCTTCCTTCGAGTAGCCCGCTTTGGCAGCCTTGAGCTTTCCCCTGGCGTCCGGAATGACCTGTTTCTCCAGGACCTGGAGGACGGCTTTCCGGTACGCCTCGGTCGCCTGGGCGCCCGGCTTCTCGGTACCCTTCAGATCGCCTTTCTCCATCTTCTCGGCGGCCTGACGCAGCTTCTTCTCGGCCTCCCGGAAGTCACTGGAGCGATCGAAAGAGAGTCCGGTGGCGAGCACCTCCTCCCGAACAGCCAGGACGTCCTTCAAAGCGATCTGGCACAGCTTTACGGTCTTTGCAGCGAGCTCCAGATTCTCCATGCACCTGGAGAGATTGCTTCGAACATCCGCCAGCTTGCCTCCGCGGTCGTAGATCTCCTGCGCCTGCTGAAGAGATTTCCGGGCCTCCGCATAGTATTTTGGGGACAACAGTTCGGCCTTGCCCTCATTCGCTTTCTTGAAAGCCTCGGTTGCCTTCTGGAAGGTCGCCTCTCGCGCGGAGACCCGCGACTCCGGTGTCGCCGAAGATTCCTGGAGACCCTGCGTCTCCGCCGGCTGCAGTGTTGCCGCCTCGCCGGGAGTCTGCTGAGCCATGGCCCAGAAAACCACGGTGGTCGCACACACAAGAAGCACATACACTCGGATTGGACGTGCCATCGAAAACCCCCTCGTCGAAACGCCGGCTTGGTCACTCGCTGCCCCGATTCAGAGCCGCGACATCGGACACTGGAGATGACGTCCAGTCCACAAAACAAGAACCCAGCAATCGTGGAGTCTGGACATCGCCCCCAAATTTACCGTGGGTGATCTGCGGGTTCTTTTCATTTCGTGCCAAGCGCGCATCTTGGCTGAGTACCGCTGAAGTCCGCTTGTGCCGAAGATGGCACCAAATGACAAGACGAGCCTCTCTGGTGTGCGACAGAATCGGGGTTGGACGAGGATCCAGGTCCGGGCCGGGAACCGGATTCCCTCTCGGGGAGCCGAGGTTCCGGACAAGATCAGGGGTGTGATCCTTGCCATCTATTGGGGGGCATTCAGGTGGCATGAGCCGTACGAATGCGATAGGAACGACGGCTCGAGCGGCGGGCGCTGACGCCGCTGCCGCCAACAAGACAACTTCAATTAGGAGCCGAACAAATGAAGAGCACGGCATTTTCATTCATTGGCCTGGCTATTCTGTTTCTCGGTATCTCTTGCTCGACCCAACAAGAGAACTCGGCCGGTCGCGGGGAGAATTCGATTCCCTATCCGTCGGAGGAATGGAAGGGAGTTCAGGGGAAAACACTGGCTGATTCGAAGCCGTACTTCGTCGGGCGGCCCAAGGCTCCCGATGGCGCCCCCAACGTGCTGATCATCATGCTCGACGATGCCGGATACTCGAATGCAGCATCGTATGGGGGTGTCATACGCACGCCGACCTTCGACCGCATCGGGAATGACGGGATCCGCTACACTCATATGTCGGTGGCTGCGGTCTGCTCTCCCACCCGGGGTTCGCTGCTGACCGGGTACAACATCCATACCATCGGAACCGGGATCATTTCAGAGTTCGCCACCGGCTACCCGGGATACAATTCGCAAATTGATTACAGCACACCCTCGATCGCGAAGATTCTGACCGACAACGGATACGCGACGGCGGCATTTGGCAAATGGCACAATACGCCCATGGAAGAGGCCTCACCCGCCGGTCCTTTCGAGAGTTGGCCGACAGGCGTTTGGGGGTTCGAGTATTTCTGGGGATTCATGGGGGGTGAGACCAACCAGTTCCATCCCTTGTTGTATGAAAACAACACAGCCATCGAAACCCCGAAAACCAATGCCGATGGATCCGAGTTTCATCTTTCCCAGGGCATGGCGGATCAGGCCATCAAATGGCTGGACAACTGGAAAGGTCTGCGGGATGTCCCATTCTTCCTCTACTATACGCCGGGTGCTGTTCATGCCCCCATCCAGGTCCCCAAAGAATGGCGCGACAAATACAAGGGACAGTTCGATGAAGGATGGCACGCCTACCGGGCCCAACTCCTGGAACGACAGAAGCGACTGGGCCTGGTTCCCGAAGATTCCAAGATGGTCGACTGGCCGGATTCCATTCCACGCTGGGATTCCTTCAGCGAGGAGGGGAGAGCCTATTTATCCCGACAAATGGAAGTCAATGCGGCCTTTATGGAACATGTCGATTTTCATGTGGGTCGCGTGATCGATCATCTGGAAGAAATGGGAGAGCTGGACAACACCCTCGTTATCTACTTGACTGCCGATAACGGATGCACCGCAGAAGGAACCCCCACGGGAACATTCTCCGAGCTCTTGATGCAGAACGGATTTCCACCGCTGACCATGGAACAGCAACTGGAGAAGCTCGAAGAGTATGGGGGCATCGATGCATGGGGTGGGCCACACATGGCCAACCATTATTCGGTGGCCTGGGCCTACGCGTCATCGACTCCATTTCAGTGGACCAAGCAGATGGCCTCCCATTTCGGTGGAACCATGTCGGCCACGGCCGTGCGATACCCCAAAGCCATCAAGGCCCGAGGAGAATGGCGCGGGCAATTTCAGAACGTCACGGATATCGTTCCGACCATTCTGGAAGTCACCGGGGTTCCGGCCCCCGACTATGTGAACGGTCAAAAGAGAAAAGAGTATCCCGGCAAATCGCTGACCTATGCCTGGAACGACGCAGATGCAAAGACCAATCATCCTACCCAGTATTTTGAAATGACCGGATTCGTCGGCCTGTATCACGATGGTTGGACCATTGCCGGGAAGCCTTATCGTATCCCCTGGTCTGTGGATCCCTCGGCAATGGCGAATTTTGACCCTCTGAACACAACTTGGGAGCTGTACAACATTGAAGAAGATCCCATTCAGCAGGTGAATGTGGCCGATCAATATCCTGAAAAGGTCAAAGAGCTGGAGAAGATGTTCTGGGAAGAGGCCAAGAGATACGATGTCTATCCGGTTGGCGGTTCTCTGGGCAGATCTTTGCAGCCTGAGTCCAATCCACAGCGGGCTGGAAAGAAACACTGGGAACTGACCACTAATGTTTATCGGGTTCCGGAGCTGGCCGGACCGGAAATCAAATCGACAAACTATGAAGTCAATGCCTACATAACCGCCGATCGGACGACCCAGGGTGTGATCTACGCCGTTGGTGATCATATGGGTGGACAAGCGTTCTTTATCAAAGACGGGAAGCTCAGATACAGCTATTCCACGCTTGGCCTGTACTGGCACGATTTCAACGGCAACGTGAGGATTCCCCATGGTGATGTGAAGATTACTTTAAGACATACGATGAAGGAACCCCAGCTCAACGGGCCCTCCACTGTCGAATTCTTCATCAACGACGAAAAAGTGGGAGAGATGGACATAACCGCCACGGTTTATGGTGCGTATACAGCCCATGAAACGTTCGATATCGGCCGTGATGAAGGCATGCCCGTGAATGAAGAGTACGCGGATCTGGGCAAGTTCGAATTCACCCCGGGCCAGTTGCATAAAGTGGTCTTTGACATCAAGAACCCCGACGAAGGAGCCGTGAAGGCCTCCGAGTACAGTGTGATTGAATAAGTAGGTCCGACGGGGTCTTCCGCCCGGAAGACCCCGTCAACTCCCGCGCCCGGATCCTCTTCCCCCTCCTCGAAATTCGGCGACGAAGTCGGTCAACTGCCCCGTGATGTCAGCCAGTCCCTGATCGATCGCCTCACTCTGTGCCTGGCCTCTTTGCCCCTATCTCCGAGATACCGGACCGGATGCTTTTGGGGAAAGTGGCGCGAAATGGAAAGACTACTCTCCGACACCGACCGACAATGACCACATCCTCCAGGAGTTTTCACTATGAAAAGAACGAATGTTGTTGTCGTGACGATCGTCGCTCTGGCGGCCGGCACCTGGAAACTGCCGCCACTGAAGCGGGTGCAATAGACGCTGCGATCATGACGGCTTTGGAGCCAACAAAGAAGCGCGGATAACGTCCGATTCAGGAATACAGAGTCTGCAAGCGGGAAGGCCGCCGATGGCGGCCCTGGAGCATGCAGTAGAACTGCGGTGTTTGTAACAGTCTTGGGGGCAAAGCATGAAAAGTACACGCAAAAGATTCATCGGTCTTTGGCTGTTCGTGGTCCTGGGAGCAACGGCTTCTTCTTGGGCACAGACGGGTGCTGAGTCCGGCAGTGAAGGATCTGCCGGTATCACCAAGTCGACTCAGGCTCTCGCCTACCAGGTAGGCGGCGGATCGACCAAAATCGACTTCAAGGGTACCGAGCTCATGCCCCAAGCCAGGGGCGAGGCGAAAATCGAGGCCAAAAAGGGGTTCCACCAGCATTGAAGCCAAATTCAAGGCACTGGCCGAGCCTACGAAATTCGGTGTCGAGTTTCTGACCTACGTCTTGTGGGCAGTTTCAACCGAAGGAAGTACCGTCAATCTCGGTGAAGTGCAGATCAACAAGAAAGGTGACGGTCAGCTGAAAGTCAGCACTCAAATGCAGGTCTTCTCCCTGATCCTTACGGCAGAACCCTATTTCGCCGTCAGGGCTCCGAGCGAGTTCGTCGTCCTTGAAAACCAGAGGCGCAAAAACACCAAGGCCAGATTGTTCCCCGTTGAAGCCTATTCCTTGATGGAGCGGGGACGCTACCAGAAACTGGGGAATCCGCTCTCACTGAGTCTCGATCTGAAGAATGTCCCCCTCGAGATGTATCAGGCCCGCAATGCCGTCGATATTGCCAAGTCGAGTGGAGCCGAGAAATATGCCCCGGAAATCTTCGCCAAGGCCGAAGGCAGCCTGAAGATGGCTGAAGCCGCGCTGGCAAAGAAGGCCAACAAGAAGGAAGTTCTTTCGACGGCGCGACAGACGGTTCAGTTTTGCGAAGACGCCCGAGCACTTTCCGTGCAGCGCCAGGAGGAAGAAAGGATGGCCGATGAGCGTCGGGCCGCAGATGAGGCTCAGCGTTTGGCTCGCGAGCAAGCGGAACAGGAAAAGCTACGCCGCGCTCAAGCGGAAGCCGAAAAGGCCCAGGCCCTGCTCGAGCAGGAAAAGGCAAAGCGCATAGCCGCTGAGGAGACCAGCCGCAGATCTGCAGCCGAGGCTGAGAGTCAGAGAGCTTTAGCGGTTGAACAGGAAGCACGGAAAGCCGCACAAGAAGCGGAGAGGCGAAGAGTTGCAGCAGAGCAGGAGAAGACTCAGCTCAGAGCCAGACTTCTCAAACAGTTCAGCATGGTGCTCGAAACCCGCGACACAGAACGGGGTCTGATCGTCAACATGTCCGATGTTCTGTTCGACACCGGAAAATACACCCTGAGACAGGAAGCTCGCGAAAAGCTGGCCCGCATCGCGGGTATCCTGTTGAATTACCCGGATCTTCGTATCGAGACCGAAGGCCACACCGACACAACCGGCAGTGAAGATTTCAACCGGAAACTTTCCCAGCAACGGGCGGACTCGGTTCGTGAGTATCTCATTTCCCAGGGAATTCCCGGATCCTCCGTCACGTCGGTCGGCAAGGGGTTCTCGATGCCGGTTGCGTCGAACGACACCGCCGAAGGAAGGCAAAGGAACCGGCGGGTCGAACTGATCGTATCGGGCGAAGTGATCGGTACTCAAATCGGCGAAAGGTCGACGCGTTAGGAGATCGTTTCAGACACCGAGTTTACGAACAACGGACCGATTCTCTGCATCTTGCAGGAAATGATATCCATCAGCGTGCAAAGATCGTGATCCGGACAAAGCGTCCCAACCCATCAGGAATAGAGCATTTTTCGGAAAGAGATGCATCATGAGAAAAGCAAGAGGGCTACTTTGCATCGTGATCTTCGGAATGGCGACGCTGCTTTTCCTTTCGCTTTCAGGATGTGGAAGCCGGTCGGAGCAGCCGTCCAGCCAACAGGACGGAGAACAGATGAAGGAAGCAGCAGCGACGCCGGACGCGACAGCCTCCCAAGCGGATCGAGCGGAATCCGCACAGCCGGCGAAAGAGAGCGCCCCTGCCCCAGTCTCTTCGCCACCTCCTGCACGCAAAGCCGTATTCGCCGCAGGAACACCGATCACCATTGTGACTTCCTCTCCGCTCTCGACCAAAGCCAACCAGACCGGTGAGTCTTTTCAGGCCTTGCTGAACCAGGACCTGGTTGACGGAGACTGGGTCGTCGCCAGGAAGGGCGCATCCGTGACCGGCGTGATCTCCAATTCTGATCCGGGTGGACGAGTTAAAGGCGTCGCCTCCATGACGCTTCAGCTCAAGAAGCTGGTCCTGGCCGACGGCCGGGAGGTATCGATTTCAACGACGGCCTATAGCGCTGAGGCCAAGTCGAAAAAGAAAAAGAATGCGGCCAGAATCGGAATCGGTGCCGGGGTGGGTGCCGCTGTCGGAGCCATTGCGGGCGGAGGTAAGGGAGCAGCCATCGGAGCCGGCGTAGGCGGCGCCGCAGGAACGGGCGCCGCCCTTGTAACACGAGGAGAACCGGCCGCCATTCCGAGTGAAACGCGAATCAACTTCGAGCTGACCGCTCCTCTGGAGATAGCCGAACAGAAGTAAGCCCCGTTAGCAGGGGTGCGTTGGCGAATCATCTGGCCATCAATATGTGATCGGCCGCTCGACGGCGCTGTCACGACGGACTCTGCTCAGAAAGCCTCTCCGAGGCCGATATAGAAGGCGGAGCTGTCCTGGCCCCAGGCGTAGTCAAAACGGAGATTGATCCGGTTCTGCTTGGCCAGGAGAAAACGCACCCCGACTCCTCCTCCCGGTTTGACGTCACTACTGCCCAAATCCCCAAGGGTCGATGAGGATCGATCGGTCTGTTCATTTCGCGCCAAGTGGGTCTGCATTCATCCGAACTTCAGATTGGCGCACAAGGGTAAGAAATCAGTCGAAGCCGGAAGCATTATCGGTACTGCCGATTGGAGGCAGACTCAATGATGCTCAACACGAAACGACCGCCTTTCCTGCTCCCGGTTTTGATGTGCTTGTGGTTCCAGGGGCCGACCCTGGCCCAGGAGGCAACTGGTGATCAGTCGGCTGAGAAGGAGGACCTGGCTCAGGAATTGACGAATCCGATGGCCAATCTGGTCACGATTCCATTTCAGATGAACTACGACTCCGGTATCGGCTCCGGGGATGAAGGTTCGAAGATGCAGATCAACATGCAGCCGGTCTACCCGTTCAGTCTGGGGAGTGAATGGAACCTGATTTCTCGGACGATCGTGTCGCTGACCTACCAGGACGAGATCTTCCCGGAGGCGGGATCCCAGTTCGGCCTGGGCGACATCAACCTGAGCCTGTTCCTTTCGCCTGCAAAGCCGACCTCCGGGCTGGTCTGGGGAGCCGGTCCGGTGCTTCTCCTGCCCACCGCCACCGACTCGCTGATCGGCGCCAAGAAGTGGGGCGCCGGACCGTCCGCTGTCGTGCTCACGATGCGGGGCCCCTGGACGATCGGCGCACTGGCCAACCACCTCTGGTCTTTTGCAGGGGACAGCGATCGTGCCAACATCAGTAACACGTTCATTCAGCCCTTCGTCTCGTTCACTTCGCCAACGGCCTGGACTTTCTCATTGCAGTCCGAAAGTTCGTACAACTGGGAAATGGAAAGCTGGGCCGTGCCAGTCAATTTCGCCGTCTCCAAGCTGGTACGCCTGGGAAAACTGCCCGTCAGTTTGCAGGCCGGCGTCGGCCACTGGCTCGAGTCTCCAGAAAACAGTGCCGACGGCTGGCGCTTCCGGCTGCAGGCGAACTTCGTTCTCCCGAAACCGCGTTAGGGCGCTCAAGGTCACGGAGCGTTGGTCGGAAGCTTCGGCTGCAGCGGCGGCGCTCCGCTAGACGGCGGGCGTGGGTGGTTTCTCTCCGTCAGGCCCTGGGGCTATTTCCGTTGGGCTCTCCGCCGGCTCGGGCTGCCGGCTCACCGGGGAGATCCGAAGCTCTGAGGGGAGCGAACCGAGGTGCACGACCCTCTGGGGGAACGGAATCTCGATTCCGGCTTCCTCCAGCGCTTCCTCGATGGCCACGGCCAGGTCACTGCTTACCTGGAAGCCCCGTTCGAAGTGTCCGACCCAGACGCGAAGAGAGAAATTGAGGGACGATTCTCCGAATCCCATGAAGAAGACCACCGGCTCAGGTTCGCGGAGTACCTCGGGGTGAGCCGAGGCAAGCCCTTGCAAGATATCCAGGACCTTCTGGGGTTTCGTTCCGTAGGCCACGCCGACCGGAATGACGATCCGACGCTTTCGGTCGGAAAGAGTCCAGTTGGTCAGTTCATTCGAGATCAGGTTGCCGTTGGGCACGAGGACATCGGCGCCGTCGACAGTCTTCACGACGCTCGCACGGATTCCGATTCGGGTGACTTCGCCGGTCAGGTCCTGGCTCAGTTCGATCTTGTCGCCGACCCGAACCGGCCGCTCGAAGAGAATGATCAGTCCTGAAACGAAGTTGTTGACCATATTCTGCAGGCCGAAGCCGATACCCACACCGAAAGCGCCTGCGAGAAGGGTCAGCTTGCTGAGATCGAAGCCTGCTGCAGCCAGTGCGATCACGAAGCCCAGAAACACAATCGCATAATGAGTCAGGCGCGAGATGGTTGCGGGAACACCCCCGGGGAGCGTAAATCGGGGGAGCACATCTTCATCGAGAACAAAGCAGATCAAGCGGGAGATCTGGAAGGAGAGCCAGACAAGAAAGACGAAAGCGAAGACGTCGGCCAGTGACAGCGACAGCGTCCCCGCTTCCAGAGGCCTGGTGAAGGCCGCCGTGATTGCAGAGCGGAGAGGATCATAAAAGGAAAAGAGGTAAGGGACAGAAGCGGTAAAAGCCAGGAGGGTTAGCACGCCCGTGACTCGCGTGGCCTTCCGCAGCAAGAGAGCTCGATTGTTGCGGATCAAGGAAGACCCCAATAGGACCTGACTGTCAAGACCCAGTACGAACATCCCCCGGGCGATAGTGAAGGCCAACCAGTACGCCAGCGCGAGGAAGGCGCTTTTCACCGTTCCGCTCGTCAGCAGCCCGCTCAGCGCGACGTTCCCCAGAATTCCCGAAAGCAGCGCAACGGCGAGTATCAGGATGCCCGCCCAACAAGCAGCGCGGAGGACCCTTCGCCATCTTCGACTGATATCCGTTACCGAACGCACCCGGCCCTTGAACAGGAAGAGTGCGATCAGCGTCGACAGCAGGATCAGACTGAAAAGCAGACGGCTCAGGGGAGTCCCCTCGGGGACCTGGGAATTGACCAACTCGAGAGTCCGGATTCCGAGCAACAGAAGGGCGGACGGGACCAGGGGGGCAGGAACGAAGCCGGGAATCAACCGCAGCAGCGCGATGAGCGCCACCAGAAGAAGCAGGTTGTACCAGGCATGGGGCGCGCTCGGGCTGAGAATCGAACTGAGAAAGACGGCGACCAGAATCGATGATGTGAACGGGTGTTCGAGCACCTGCCTGGCTCCGGCGAGGTCTTCCCTGTCCGCAAGGCTTTTCTCCAGCCTCCTTCTCGCAGTCCTGAGCAGCAGGGTCAAAACCAGCAGCAGAACAACATTCAGGATGATCCACTGCATCTCCTCGGACACATACTCTCTGAGCGAGGAGAAGGTTCTGATTATCTGATCGCGGAATCTCGACCACATGTCTCCGGCATCGATCCGGTAGACGTCCCACAGAGGCGGTCCGTTGAACGAAAACAGCCGGCTCAAGCGTGTTTCTTCTGCAGCCGTGACTCGATTGACACCTTCGTTGATCAGTCCCCTCATTTCAACGATCGAGTTCTGGAGGGCCAGGAGGTGGCTGCGTCTTTCACCGATCGCTTCTCGACCCTCCTCGAGTTCCGATAGCGTCCGGTCGATGAGAGCGACGACGGCCTCAGGGTAGTCGCCGGACCGCGCGACGGCCTCAGTCAGGCTCCAAACCGCGCGCCGCGTCCGAATCTGCTCCAGATTCGCGTCCAGTCGGCCGGATTCGTCTCGGATCTGATCCCGCATGTCGCGAAGGACCCGGTCCTGACGTCCAAGGCCGTTCTTGAGGTCACTGAATCCCGTGAGGGAGAGGTAAGAGCCCAGTTCATCCTCTGTCTTCTCGACGAGCCGACGCGTCCGCTCCTGAAGCTGAGGCAGCGCAGCCTCGATTGAGACGACCGCAGATCGAGGTTGGCTCGCCTGGATTGCCGCAGTGAGGAATGCGGTTGTTTCCTCGGCCTCGGCCGCTATTTCGCTTGCAGTGAGTGGGACCGGTTCCCCTTGTTGACTGCTTTGGACTCCTCCCTGACTCCCACTTTGTCCGATCAACGGGGTCAAAGGGAACAGGGAGACCGCCAGGAGGACCAAGGTGTTCAAGGTACCTTTGACGGAATTCATCGGGATCCTTTCCCTGATTGTTTGCCTACAAGCTGCCGGAAGGCTTGCGCGAGGACTCTCGGAACGACTTGATCTCAGCAGTCCTCCGATTCGGTTGCCTGTGCAGGAGCATCCCTTCGGGAAGATGGACCCGGAGGCTTCTTTCTTCAACTTCAAAGAGGAATCGGTCCTGGATCTCCGGCTCTCCATCGAATTCAATCTGCTGTTCCTTCTCGAAGTCGATTTCCAACCAAGGGACTCGAGCCCGGATGAGAAGGTCCTCAACCCCCTGTATCCCTCTCGAGCGGATTCCCTGACACAAGGCGGCGATTTCCTGCCCGGGGATCCCCGGGAGGACGGTGAGATCGATCAGGCCGTCGTCCAGCAGGGCATCCGGACACAGCGCGCACCCCTCACCCAGTTCCCGACCATTTCCAATCGCCAGAAGCACACACTCTCCGGCCCACTCGAATCCCGGGCCACTCAGCCTCACCTGTTCGGGTTTGGGTGACGTGCGTTTACAGAGGCAGTTCAGCGAGTGCCAATCGCGTGACCCCTCGGTTGCCTGCGAACCGGTCGCCCCGTCCATCGCCGGTCCGATTCCCCATGCCGCAATATTGACCAGAACCCGGTTGCCCGAGCGGATGACATCGATCGGCGACGGCTGGGTCGAACAAACAACTTCGAAGGCGCATCGTGGATCGGATGGGATCCTGCAGGACCGGGCAAATGCATTGACCGTCCTCAAAGGAAGAATGCCCAGGGAGGGTCTTTCGTTGACGAATTCTGTCGCTTCGAAGAGTCCCCGAACGACTTCGTTGATGGTTCCGTCTCCGCCACCGGCGACGAGGATTTCCACTCCCTCCTCGACGGCCTCATGGGCCAGACGCCGCATGTCGCCCGACTCCCAGCTCACCCGGACCTCTACGTAGTGGCCTCTCTGACGTGTGATATCGACGGCTTCTTTCACGTCCGGGCGATCGGCGGACCGGCCGTGGAGCAAAACACGTATCCATTCGCTCGTTACCCGAGAGAGGGCCACCCTTACCTCCTTAGGCGGTCGGACCGGTCACGGAAACAGCCGCTCCAGGATTCCCAGGGATCGGGCCACGTCAGCAGTCCGGATTCGTGGTGCCGATATCCAGGGATTCATCCCAACGATTCGGAACTCGGTCTCATTCTGCCGTTGACGCCCGGTCGCCTTCTTACCATTTCGCGCCACCGCCTCGGGTCAGCCCGGTGTGGCCGATTCGATCCGGACCTGCAGACGCCCGCGGTCAAGGACATTTCGTTTCGACATGGCGCGAAAAGAGAAGTGCCTCCCGCCCCGATCGGGTGAGAATTGGCGCACTCGGGTCGAGGGAGGAGTGAGCTGCAGTTCTTTGCGAATTTGCGCAATGTCCAGGAAATGAATGCCGTCCATCAGGCTGATTTGCGCGACAAATCTGACAATTCCACAACTCTGCGTTGCAGAAAGGGAAATCCGCGGCTATACTATTTCATCGTTCTTCCACTGGCATCGATTGCTCCTTCGCGCGCTCAAGCTCCGAAAGTCCGAGTTTCCTGCCTGGTTGCTGAGAACGTTCTAATACCCTCCTCAGAGCATCGAGGGGTCAGTGTTTTTCGGGCTGGCTGAGGGGACTATGGAATACCCGGCGCTGGTAAGAATGGGAACGCTTTATCCATTCCTTGACGTTTTGCGGCGTGCAGGATGTCCCATCGACAGGCATCTCGAGAAGTGCCGGCTGCTGAGGCAAGTGCACGAAAGTGATCCCGAGATTTACATCCCCCTGGCCAGTGTTCTCTGCTTTTTGGAACGATCGTCTCGGGCCGAGGGGATGGAGGAATTGGGTTTTCTGGCCGGCTCTCAGACCAGGATTCACGACCTGGGGGAATACGGACGACTGATCCTGGCAGAGCCGACCGTTCTCCAAGCCCTCAGGCGCGCTCACCAGGAGTCCAGCAACTACAACACGAGCGTGCGTTTCTGGATGATTCCCGAGGGGAACCACCTCCGGTTATGTCGAGAGTTTCGGCTGACTTCCCCGGTGGGTCTCAGCCATGCCGATCACTTTGCCCAGATGATGACCTGGAATACTCTGCGTTACTGGGCCGGTTCGCAGTGGCTGCCTGACGAAATCGTGTTCCAGTCCCGGGCGCCCACTACTTTCGAACTTGAATCCCGGGTCGGAATGCGTGTGCGTTGCGCGCAAGCCTCGAGTTCACTCTTGGTCCCTCGGAGCATTCTTGCCAAGCCGATCAGAGCAGACGGACAGAAGATAGTAACGAAGGCAAGTCACCCTCATTTCGACTCTGCTCCGGAGGATCCCATCGACGCACTCCGAAACGTGATCCACGCACAACTTTTCGAGGGATATTCCGATATCCGGCTGGCAGCGGAAGCCGCCGGGATGAGTGTTCGGACTCTGCAGCGCCGGCTGGTGGAGGTCGGTCTGACCTACTCCAGGCTGCTGGACGACGTCCGTTTCACATTGGCCGTTTCCCTGATGAAGAATCCCGAAATGAAGTTGATCGAGATTGCCCTCGATCTCGGCTACGACAGCCCCGGAAGTTTCACGCGCGCTTTCCGACGATGGAGCGGGTTCTCTCCCAAAGAGTTCCGAGTAGCGAACAGCCCGGTTCGAGTCGATGACGCGGTCGCTCAGATCGCCATGAGTGCCTGAGCAGAAAGACTCCGCTGCCTGGACCGGGAGATCACACTCGCGGTTTGGATCGGATTTCCGGTTGCTTCATAGGCAGCTTTGCCCTCCCGGATTGAATCGACACTTCGCCGGCGCCTCCGCCTGAGGCTCCAACTGCTTACCTGCCGGCTGCAATCTCTCAGTGTGTCCTGGCGGCGAAGCCGGTCGATGCCGGCCAATCGAACAGCTGGCACGAAATGGCAAGAAGCCGGCATCCAGCCTCCCGATAATGATGGCGAAGCTCACCTGGGAGCCTCGCCTATGGCGGCGAGAGGAGTCCAGGCTTCCAGCCTGGTATGTCGCGCAGGCTTCCAGCCTGCGGATGGGCGCTCAGGCCAGTTCGATCAGATCAATAAAGACCGAAATCCTTCATGGGAGAGGCGGGAATGAGAAAGGCAGCGATCGGTTTGATCTTGAGTGTGTTCTTCGTCGGCAGCTTGACGTGGGGGCAGATTCCGGTTCGGGAAGCATCCCAGCGCCTCGCCGAGAACCTGCGCAAACTGCGGGAATACTCCTGGAATACCCAGACCGAGGTGCGTGTCAAAGGTCAGCAAGTCAGTCTCACCCTGGAGAAGTTCCGCTACGATCTCGACGGCCGCCTGCAGATCATCCCGCTTGGAGGTACCGGGAAGCTGAGCCCGGAACTCCAGCCGGTCGTCACCGATCTGGTCAAACTGGGCCTCACCTACGCCCAGCCCTCCCCCGAGAAGTTTGCCGAATTCTACTCCCGGGCGGAAATCTGGGAAGGCAAAGGAGGAGCCGTGCGCATCGAGGGCACGGACGCCAATCTGCCCGGTGACCATGTCGATCTCCGGGCAAAGAACGGTCGGGCCGACCGACTTTCCGTCGAGACGATCTATCGATCGGCGACTCCCGTCATGATCGGAGCTGAATATCGTTCCCTTCCGAACGATGGACCCAACTATGTGGCACGCCTGGAGGTCTCGGTGCCGGACGAGGACATCGACGTCTTTGTAGAGAACTTCGATTACGTACTCAACCAGTCGGTGGCAGCGTCGGAGATATCCGTGATCCCCCAGGGGACCGAACTCAGGATTCGCCTCACCGGTCCGCTCAGTTCGAAGAACGCCAGTGCGGGACAGGATTTCCAGGCCGTCCTCGATTCGGATGTTGTCGTCGATGGGACCACGGTTCTGAAGGCCGGTGCTCCGATCACGGGCCATGTGGTCGAAAGCAAGGCTGCTGCGAGGGCTCAGGGCAAGGGCCGCATGGCGATCCGTCTGACAGCGGTCACTGTCGGCAGCCAGCCGTGTGCACTGGAAACGAACACCCTGAATTTCGAGGCGGAAGGGACGGGAAAGAAAACGGGACGGAGGCTGCTCGGAGGAAGCGGGATCGGCGCCGCCATCGGGGCCATCGCCGGCGGTGGGAGCGGGGCATGGAAGGGAGCGTTGATCGGTGCGGGAGTCGGAGGTGCGGCGACGCTCGTGACCAAGGGCAACGAGGTGGAGTTTCCGGCCGAACAGCGGTTCAGTTTCTCGCTAAGCAGGAAGCTCCAAATTGGAGGCTAGTAGAAAGGCTCTTCACGGGCACTCGGATCTCCTTTGCCGGTCGAACCGTTATTCGGTTCTTGCCCGTCGTGGAGCTGCCAATTAGGAGGAAAGAATGAAGATCAAACCACTGGTGTGTTTTTTCTCTCTTGTGATGATGTCGTGTGCTTCTCTGTTTGCGCAGGACGAAGCGAAGATCGAGCTGATTCCCTTCATTGGCTACACCTTCAGCGATGGAGTTCCGGTCAACCCCGTGGACGTCGGGGTCGGTCGCATGGTGAATGAACTCAGCCCGACCAGTTCCTTGAGCTACGGATTCGAGGCCGACGTCCTGCTTGGTGAGAACTTCTTCGTGGGCTTCAACTTCGGACAGCAGCAGAGCCAACTGGAGGGCAAGTTCCAGGAAGGCGGCAAGCAGAAGTTCACGGACATGGCGGTCCGCAACTATCACGGCATCCTCGGCTACAACTTCGGAGAACCTGACAGTCCGGTTCGTCCCTACTTCTTTGGGGGCTTGGGAGCCACCAACTACTCCCCCGAGGATATCCAGGGCCAGAGCATCAACGGCTTGACGCGATTTTCCACGACCTGGGGAGGCGGCATGAAGTTCTATTTCTCGGAAAACATGGGAGCGCGCTTCGGGGGCAGGTGGACGCCGACCCACATCAATTCGGAAGCCTCCGGGATCTGGTGTAGCCCCTGGTGGCCCTGGGATTGCTGGGTGCTAACCAGTTCGAACTACTCCAATCAGTTCGAACTGTCGGGCGGCTTGGCCATTCGTTTCTGAGACAAGAAGAGAGGTCCCCATGAACAGGCGAACGCCCAGTGGCGGAGTCGGTGCCGATGCATCCGAGAGCGAGGGGCCGGCTGCGTTCAAAGGTTCCCAGGACTCGCGGCCAACGAGGGGATCCATCCCGGCCGAGGCCTCCGGTCTTCGAGATCATTCCCTTGATGCGTGCCCAGCACCTGGGCGAGGCTGCCAGCGCTCGCTCGAAGAACCCGGTTGAACAGCGAAAAGGATCTCGAGAATCAGGATCGAAGATGGAACCATCAGCCAAACACCTTGCACTGCTTTCGATCACCGTCCTGCTCCTGGGAGTCGAACTGCTGGGACGGAGCAAAACAGATCTCGTGGTTCTCGACAACGGGGACAGCGTTCACGGCGAGATTACCGGCTTGTCGAGAGGCGTCCTGACTCTGAAGACCGAATGGATGGGCACCCTTCAGATCGAGTGGATACGAATCAAGGAGATTCGAAGTGACCATACCTTCGAGGTCGTTTTGAGTGACGGTCGGAAGGGCCTGGGTTCCCTGCGGTCGGATTCGGAAGCGCGTGTCCTCGCCATTTCGGATAAGACCGCGAGGCTCGAAACGGCCCAGCGAAAGGTGGTTGGAATCACCCCAATCGAAGGTCGGTTTCTGAAGAGTCTCAAGTTCTCGGTGGAACTGGGAGCGAGCTACTATTCGTCGAATTCGGCCAAACAACTCTCCGTCGGCTCGAGCGCGAGATACCGGACAGAAAAATGGGGCGGGTCGGCAAACATCAGTACGATTAGCAGCGGGCAACAGGATGCTCCCTCAACTCAACGAACGGAACTCAGGACGAGCGCTCAGAGATTCTTCTCCAACAACTGGTCGGCCATCACGATTGCCAATTTTCTGCACAGTGAAGAATTGAATTTGGATCTTCGCTCTATCCTCGGCGGAGGCGTCACGAAGGAGCTCGTTCGAACCAATCGATCGATCTTCACGGTGCTGGGCGGTTTGGCCGTAAACAGAGAAAGGTATTTCGAAGAGCCAATTCAAAACAGTGCGGAAGGTCTGACCGGAATTCGTTTTGAGATGTTCCAGTTCGACAAGCCGGAGTTCGATTTGACATCGACCTTTTATGCCATTCCGAGTTTCTCCGATTGGGGACGACTTCGTATTGAGCTCGACGTGGGCCTTCGCTTCAAGCTTTTTCGGGATCTCTATTGGAGTGGCTCGCTATTTGAAAACCATGACAGCCGGCCACCGGAAGGAAACCGGAAGAATGACTTTGGGGTCCAGACGACCTTCGGATGGATGTTCAATTGAGCAACGTTGAGCGAAGACGGGAATCCAGCAGTGAACTCACAGGTTCAGGGAGGCAGCGATGTCCTTTCGACCGGCAGTAAGAACTCTGTCTCACCAGATTCTGCTGCTCCTGGCCTCGGCACTCCCGCTGTGGGCCGGTGAAGCACAGAGCACTTGGCCGAAGCAGATCGAGGCCGGCCAGTGGATCGTTACGATGTACCAACCCCAGACCGACAGCTTCGACGGCGACACCCTCGAGGGTCGAGCGGCGGTTTCGGTCAAGCGCGTCGACGGCACGGGTGAGCCCGTCTTCGGCGCCGTGTGGCTCTCGGCCAGACTGAACATCGACAGGGAGGATCGGGTCGCGACCATTCGTGGGCTGAAAGTCCCCGAGGTACGGTTTGCCGACTCGAGGGAAGAGGATCGCGAGGCGCTGGCCAACCTTCTCGAGGCGGAGATACCCAAGTGGGAACTGACGATCGACCTCGACCAGCTGGTTGCAGACCTCGGCGAGGATGCCGAGTATTCGACGACTCCGGGGCTCAAAAGTGACCCCCCGGTTTTTATCCACTCCTCCGAGCCGGCCGTGCTGCTCGTCTACGACGGAGAGCCGAAGACAGAAGCCATCCCCGGTACGGAAGGCTTCGAGCGCGTCGTCAACACCCCCTTCCCGGTGGTTCGACGGCAAGGAGGCAAGACCTTCTACCTGTTCGGAGGGGAGGAGTACTGGTATGCCTCATCGGACCCGAAGGGACCCTGGGCCGTCACGACGAGCGTGCCACAGGCGATCCGCGAGCTGATGAAGGAGGTCGAATCGCCCGAAGAATTCCAGCAGGACGCCCAGAGCGGGCAGAAGGTTCCGCCTCCCAAGATCCTGGTCGCGACCGAGCCGACGGAGTTGATTGTGACCCAGGGCGAACCGAAGTGGGCACCCGTCGGGGAGCTCGATCTCCTTTACCTCGACAACACCGACGCGGACGTCTTCCTCGAGATCTCGACGCAGAGCTACTATGTGCTCGCATCCGGCCGCTGGTTTGCCGGCAAGGCTGTCGAGGACAGGTTTGTCTTCAGAAACGTGCCGAACGATGAACTCCCCGAGGTCTTTGCAGAGATCCCGGCGGATTCGGTCAATGGCACCGTGTTGGCGCATGTCTCAGGTACGGAGCAGGCTCGGGAAGAAGCGCTTCAGAATACGATTCCGCAAACGGCGGCCGTGAGGCGGGACGACACATCGTTCAAGGTTCAATATGACGGAAATCCGAAGTTCGAGCCCGTCAAAGACCTGCCGGAAGTGAAGTACGCCGTGAACACGGCCTCCTCGGTGTTCGCGGCGAACGGCCGATACTGGGCCTGTGAGAACGCCATCTGGTACACGTCTGAGAAGCCGGCCGGTCCCTGGAGTGTGGCCGCCGAGATACCCACTTCTCTCTACCGGATCCCGGCCTCCAACCCGCACCACAATGTGACCTACGTGCGCGTTTACGAGACCACGCCGAAGGTCGTCTACGTGGGATACACGCCGGGTTACATCGGCAGCTACTGGTATCGCGGCTGCGTGGTCTGGGGAACGGGCTGGCGCTACAATCCCTGGTACGGCCCGTACTACTATCCCCGCCCCTGGACCTGGGGCCTGCACGTTCACTACAACCCCTGGCGCGGCTGGAGCTTCGGCATCAGCTGGAGCAACGGGCCTTTCCGATTTTCCTTCGGATGGGGCGGCGGGTCCAGCCGCTGGTACCGACCCGGCTGCTGCGGATGGTATGGGCCGGGCGGCTACCGGCCTCCTTACTACCGGCCTTACCCACCGCCCGGCTACAGCAAGCCAAGACCGACTCCCTACGGCGTCGCAGCCGCGGCGCGGCCCGGCCAGATGCCTGCCGGCGTGCGACCGGCTATACGCCCCTCCGAGAACATTTACGCCCGTCCGGAAACCCGTGACAAAGTGGTCAGTACGCCGACGACCCGCGACCGGCTGCGACCGGTGCAACTGAACTCCCCCAACGATGTTTTGACGGATCGCTCGGGCAACGTGTACAGGCCCGGCTCGGGCGGTGGCTGGGAGACCCGCGAAAACGGATCCTGGAAGCCGGCGCTGGGCCTCGATCGGCCGGCGGCACCCTCAACCCGGCCGGTGCCGCCGTCAACGCGCCCAGCGCAACCGGCCCCCAGCCCCGCCCGTCCCGTGACTCCGGCTCTGCCTTCAGTGCGCCCCGCGCCTGCTCCGCAGCCGTCGGTCCGTCCGGCGCCCAGCACCCGTCCCTCGATCGGGCCGGCGACACGGCCGCAGTTGGAGCACGATCTCAGGTCGAGACAGAGGGGCATGGAGCGGATCCAGCAGCGGCCGAGCCGGCCGATGCCCCGACCCTCCCCTCAGAGAGTCCCGCGCAGGAGGTAAGCGTATGACCGATCGATACGACATCAGGAATCCCGGTCAGGGCTTCCATACACTGGTCTCTGAGGCCTCGATCCTGCAGTTCGATCGCCTGGTCGGTGAAATCAAGGACCGCCGAAAATCGGGGGTTTCCGAGAGACAAATCCTCGCAGAGATCGATCAGCGCTTCCGGGGATTCGACGAACTCACAAGGAAGAAGGTCTACCAGTTGTCCCTGGATCTCACTCCCAGAGACGACGTCAAATCCGCGGACGTTCTCGAGCGGAATGACGTGAACCGTACTATCTGCAAACTTCGTGTGTCCGATCTGGATCCACGTCTGCAGGTAGGATCGATTGTCTACTACGAACGCAGGCGTTGGGTGCTGACCCAGCTCAAAGGCGAGTGGTTAACGTTGAAGCAGTTCTGAGGTCCCATCCATCAAAGGCGCCTGACGCCGAGGCGTGCTCGATCCACCAGGAATGCCCGCGTTCCTGGTCCCACTCCCGTGCGGAGGCGCACCTCAGCAGACTGTGTTTCAGAACGGCGGCATCGGGTGGCCGTCGTTCCGGGGATTTTTGCAGGCACCAGAGGACGACTTCCTCCAGGTCTCCGGGGATGGGGACTTGTACCCTTTGAGACGGTGGAACGGGCACCTCTTGCACATGCTGAATCGCTTCCATCATCGCGCCCTCGCCGTCAAAAACCTTCTCAGCGGTCAGCAGGGCATAGGCGACACAGCCCAGCGCATACAGATCGGTCCGACCATCCAGTTCCTTTCCGGTGATCTGCTCCGGGGACATGAATCCTGGTGTTCCGGTGACGGTGCCTATTTGTGTCAGCTGCTCCCTACCGGCCGACTCGCTTTGCATTGACCTCACCAGGCCGAAATCGAGAACCTTGACGAAGTCGGCTTCATTGCCGATCCGGCAGGTAAAGAGATTCGAAGGCTTGATGTCGCGATGGATCAATCCGCGCGAATGTGCCTCGGCCAGAGAATCACACGCCTGGGAAATCAGGTAGATCACACGTCCCGCCGGAATCGGTCCCCAGCGTTCCACCAGCGTGGCGAGATCGAAGCCCTGGAGTAGTTCCATCACATAGTAGAAGGAATGATCGTCGGTGATTCCGAAATCGTAAACCGTAATGGTGTGAGGGGACGTCAAGACAGCCGTGGCGAGAGCTTCCCTCTCGAACCGCTCGAGCAGCTTTCCCGCGAGAGTCTGGTCGCCGAGCATTTCCGGTCGGATCAGCTTGATGGCGGCGGGCCGGGCCAGCAGCCGGTGGTGTGCCGTCCAGACTTCACCCATGCCCCCGCTGCCCAGTTTCTCGATGAGTTCGTACTGTCCCAACTGTCGCGACTTGAAAGCCTCCAGCCGCATGCCGTTGATTACATGGCTCCCAATGACCGCACTGGCGGCAGCCAGCAAGAGGAATGCCCCGGCCTGGGTCGCTTGAGCAAGGTTCAAAATCTCCCTCAGTTGGGGGTAGTGTAAGACGAGCAGGATTCGCAGTCCTATCACTGACAGGGCAATGCTGCCGATGACAATGGCGGCTCTTTTCCAGTGCCCGGGGACGAATAGAGCGTAGAGGAATATCAACAACACGAAGGGAAGCACCATGTGCTGGTGTTGGGCTGCGATCAGGGCCTGGTCCCCGGAAGCGACCGCCACCTGGATCAAAAGGTATTGAATCGCCAAAGTGGCTGCAGTCGAGGCGCCAAAGATCACGAGCTCGGCCGCGTGAAGCCATTTGAGGCTGAGCTTCAGGGGAGAAAACAGGAGAGCTGTGGCCACCAGCAGCACCAGCAGGAGACCCCAGCTGGACGCCGGAATCGTTGGGATCTCCTGGCCGAGCTGTCCCTTGAGCGTTAACAGTGCGACGATACCCAAAAGGACGGCGGAAAGAACACGAAGTCTAACCCGAAGCAGGGCTTTCGTCTCGGCGGAGAGATCGGGACCGGGACCGAATCGGACTTGCGGGTGCAGGGAAGTCTCCACCACCGTCGCGGTCGTGTCCGCATTGACCTTCATGGAACTCTCCGGTTGCCGGTTCCGCCCGCTCTGGAGTTCCGCCGAAGAGATGTTGTTCCGCGGCTCCCGCTGCTATCGCTTAGGCGGGAACTTGGACAGGATCTTCTTGGCGGCCTTTTTGGTCACTTTCTCCAGATCCTTCGTCCGCCTGATGGTATCGGTCGCCTGTCCGCGCCAGAGCAACTGATTGTCTTCCGGGTTAACGACATCGATCGTCAAGGTTCCCTTCGAGTTCATGCGCGTGTCGGTGCCGGGCTGGTAGAAGGGACGCCAGTGGTTGTAGGGAAGATTGCCGGTCGGAGCCGAATCGTAGAACGTACCCCCGATTTCCAGCTCACCTACTGCGAAATAGCTCACCAGGAAGTCGGCTTTCGTCTCCGCCGTCAGAACGAAACCGCGTTTCTTGAGCTGCTCGTCGACGGCCGACCGGATTATCTGATCGATTTGCTCGTCGCTGACCTGTGAGGTCGCCTGTGGATTGGCCCTCAAAAGCGGTCGATGCTTCAACTCCATCCAGCGGTAGGTCTTCAGCTGTGAGAAGTCGAAGCTTCGATCGTAATCCCGGACTATTTCCTCGCTCAGGACGAACATGCAGAGCGAGCCCAACACCACGAGCAACAACGGAATGAGTGTTCCGAACCGCTTCTTCAAATTTCAGTCTCCCCCCGTGGAAGTTCCGCCCCCAGGAACTCGATGCCCCATTATCCGGAATGTGTCCCTTCCGCGCAATCGTCGTAATGGATATCGAGCATTTCCTGAACTGTACTTGCGGAAGCCCCCAGCAAGCCCTCCCGCAGTCCAAGGTGGCTTCGCCGCCTCATCAGTTGTCGAACATCGACGCAGGAGTCGGCAGGAAGATTCGAATCGTGGAAGCCTCGTCGGACGAAATGGTGAAGACGCGACAACCAGGATTCGAGGTTGTGAGGGCCTCTTCTCCACGTTATTCGATTGTGGCGTCGACGCTCCTTCGATTCGTTGATGATCGCGACTTCGGGCATACCCGCTCGATCGCTATCCGAGAATCCCCGTCCTGCCAGCAGGGGGATACGCAGAGTATCGAAGTAGCCGGGCGACACCACGTTCCAGTCCGCCAAAATCTGATTCTCCGAACTGTCCGGCGTTCCCATCTCCCGCAGCGAACCCAGTTCCAGTCCCCCTCCGCCCAGCGGAAGCGATTGCGCCAGCGCCGCGCCGCTCACTCCCGGGATCGCAGAGACTCGCCGGACGAGCTCGCTGAAGAAGAGGTTCCCCTGTTGCTGCCCGTAGTTCACCTGAGACACATCGATGTTCGTCAACTGAAGGTCCTGGGGATCGAAGCCCAGGTCGACACTCGCGGCATTCTGAAGGGATCGCCCGAGCAGTCCGGCAACGACGAGTACTCTTGGTGCTCTACTCGTGCCGCAAGGCGATCACCGGATTGACCCGCGCCGCGCGGTAGGCGGGAAGGGAAGCGGCCAGGAGCGCGATCAGGACAAGGAACAGAGCCGCCCCCAGGAATACCCCCGGTGCGGTAGCGCTGACGCCAATCAACAGGCCGGCAAAGAGGTGCGCACTTGCGTAGGCGGCGACCCAGCCGGCCAGGACGCCCGCTCCGGCCATCCACAGGGCCTTGCGGATGACCATAGCCAGTATTCGTGGGGATCCCGCGCCCAGCGCGACACGAATCCCGATCTCGTGAGTTCGCTCGCCAACCGCGTAGGCCATCATCGAATAGAGCCCGACCGCTGACAAATCAGGCCGATGATGCTCAACGCCGTCAACATCACGGCTGCGATCTTCTGAGGAAACAGGGGTCCCATGATGTAGTCGGACAGGAGGATCGTTTGGGAATAGATCTCCGGGTCGATCGCAGCCACTTCCCGCCGCACCAGCACGCCGGCTTGTCCAAGGTCAAGGCCGGTGCGCAGGTAGATGTTGATGCCGGCAGGCACCGCGTCGCGCCTGAGTGGTTCAAAGAAGTAGGGCCGCGGTTCTTCATCCAACCTGTAACATTTGGTGTCCCGGACCAGGCCGACGATCTCGTTCCAGTCGGCGCCAATTCGGACTCGGCGGCCGACGGGGTTCTGCGCGCCGTAAAAACGCCTGGCGAAGGATTCGTTGACAATGATCGCCGGCTTTCCGTCGAGGATGTCCCGTTTCGAAAAGTCACGGCCCGCAAGAAGAGGAATGCGCATCAACCCGAAGTAGCCTGGAGCCACCCGGCTGCGGCCAATGGTCATGAGTTCGTTTTGAGCCGGGACGTAGCCCTCGACCTCGACGTCGCTTTCTGCGCCGCTGCCGAATCCAAGGGGAATCGTGTCGGCGTAACTGACCGCCAGGATACCCGGACGGGCTTCCAGGCCGGCACGCAGTCTTTCGCAGAAGTCGCCGCGCTGCTCCTCGGTATAGCCGTTGGTCGAGAACGGGATCTGTGCAATGACGACATTCCTCGTGTCAAAACCGGGATCGATCGCGGAGACGGAGCGGAAACTGGTGACGAAGAGTCCTGCGCCGACGAGTGCGACGAAGGCCAGAGCGACTGCGGAAACCACGAAGAGACTTCGGATGCGCAGTGACTGCCGGCTGGAAGTCTCGCTCCTGCCCACCTCCCGCAGGCTGTCGTTCACGTCTGTCCGCATCGCGTGCAGCGCGGGCGAAAGGCCTGCGAACAAGCCCGCGGCGACGGTGATCACGATCGCAAAAGCCATGACCTTGCCGCTCATCTGCGTGTCGAGACGAAATGGCAGATTGCCCATCCGCGGCGTCAGTTGGGTGATCGAAGTCTGCACCCAGGCGGTGAGGGGGATGGCCGCCAGGACACCCAGGGCGGGCAACAGCGTGGCTTCGGTCAACAATTGTCGGACCAGGCGTCCCCGGGCGGCGCCCAGAGCCAGCCTGATGCTGATCTCCTTCTGCCGGGTGATCGATCGGGCCAGGAGGAGATTGGCGACATTCCCGCAGGCGATGAGAAGCACCAGGAAACACATCGCCAGCAGGATCATGAGCGGAGCCTTCAACCAGGACTGCAGGTTGTTGTGCGCCTCCCGTTCGCTCAGGAGCGTGGCCCCGAAATCCTTGTTCGTGTCCGGATATGCCGTCGCCAATTGGCGGGCGAGGGCGGCGAGCTCTTCCCGCGCCTCCTCGATCGGCACGCCGGGTTTGACCCGGGCGACGGCGTTGAACGATCGAATCCTTCGGTTGCCGAACATCGATTCGGGAACGATGTTCAGCTCGTGCCCCATCCCGAGCGGCACCCACATGTCGAAGACCAGTCCTCTCATGAAACCGTTGAACGCGGCCGGGGTGACACCCACGACAGTCAGTGTCTTCCGGTTGACCCGGATGGTGCGTCCGATGACGCCCGGGTCACCCAGAAAACGGCTGCGCCACAAGCGTTCGCTGATGACCGTCACCGGGACGGGTTTGGGCTGGTCGCCCAGTTCGTCGGTTGTCGGGAGCCTTCCGAGAAGAGGTTTGACACCCAGGACCGCGAAGTAGTTGTCGGTGACCAGTTCGCCCCAGACCAGCTTCCAGTTCTCTCCTTCGCCCACCCTGAAGGCTTGCGGCAACAGTGACACGGCAGGAGTGGAGAGTTTGAGATGCTTGCGGTAATCCAGGTAATCCGGATAGGAGATGTTGAAGCCCTCGTGATCGGGATCGACGCACTCGAGGGTCACCAGGTTCCTCCCGTCGGCGATTCCACCGCGTGGCTGGAACAGGACCGCGTCGACCCAGGTGAAAACCGTCGTATTCGCCGCAATCCCGATGGCCATGGTGAGCACGGCGACTGCTGTGAACCCCGGGCTGTTCCAGAGAAGACGGACGCCGTAGCGCAGATCCTTCAACAGAGTCGTGAGAAGCATCGCGCTTCTGAAAAGCAAATTGCAGTCCAATCCCGTGAAGCCCGTGCGGCTTCGTCATGGTCTACGGCGCGCCCTAAAGGCAAGGCCACCCCGATGGTCGAGATCGTTGCAGGAAGTTTTGCGGCTGCGCAGCGAAAAAGCTAAGTAGGCACAGAAGTTAGTCTGCCTCGACGGCACGTATCTCCGGCCAGTCGCCCAGGCGTGTCGCCGCGGTTTCGTCTTTGTCGCGCCGGCCTCAGCGGCTGCCGTCCACCCGCTGCTGCTGCGCACTCGAAATAGACCGAGTTCCGACTTTGCGACATCGAGTCCCACAGTTGGGATCGGAGGACCCCTCATCAAGCCATGTCGGACCGAGTCGTCCGTTTTCCAGCGCTCGCCAGGATGAACCGACAGCCCGCGAGGACCCTCCGGGAAACCAGCAGGCCACCCCGGACAAATTCCGGTTGTCGATCGCGCCCCTTGCCGGGGCGCCCTTGTGCTCTTGCATTCTCGACCCCGGGGTCGCGCTTCGCTTGCCCCCGGGCTATGGGAATCATGCCCCTGTCGGGGCATTCCCATTTGTGCATATCCTCCCCGTTTGACCGGCCCTGGCAACCGTTCACCGCTCGACCGGCAGGGATGCCGGTCGGACACGCCAGGCAAGGATGCCCGGATTACTCTACTCATAGCGAAGCGCCCGGTTGGGATCCAATCGTGCGGCCCGAAGCGCCGGGATCGCGCAGGCCAGAAAGCCGATCAGGAGCAGGAGCAGACCGACGACGGCGAAGATGGAGACGTCCAGATCCTTCGCCTGAAACAGGAGCCGCGAATCAGCCGTCCATACGGATCCAAGGTTAGCCAGCACATGGTTCACGGCCACCCCTGCAATCGATCCGAGGACCAGCCCACCGAGAACCAGAGTCACTCCCTTGGCTGTGATCATCCGGAAGATGCGGACGCGATCTGCGCCCAACGACATGCGGACACCGACCTCCCGCGTGCGCTCCGAAACGAGAAATGCCAACGTCCCATACAGCCCGAGAGCGGCAAGGAACAAGGACACGGTGGCGAAAGAAACCATGAGCAAATTGAGAAGCTTCTCAAAGGAGCTCCAGACCTCGTACCGATCCTCCATGATCCCAAACTCGTAGACGGCCTGCTCCGGGTCCAGATTCGACACGATCCCTTTTAGCTGTCTTTCGAACTCACCCAGAGGCAGAACTCCTCGGGCAAGGAAATAGATCCCACTGAGGCGGCATCCCAGTCTGGACCTGTCGACACAACGAACGACGAAGATAGATGTCGCCGGCGGTCGACTGAGAAAGGCTCCGCATGCTCACCTCGCAGGTGCGCGATTCGCCGACCACGACTCTCGCCTCGCCGGCTCCTCTTTCGCCGCCGTTCGGACGTGCAGCACGTGACTGCCTTGTTCGTTCGATTGCGAATACCTATTCGGTTCTCAGTGCATCCATGGGGTCAACGCGGGATGCCCGCCAGGCCGGAAGCGCGCAGGCACCCAGGGCTACGACGGCAACGATGCCGAGGCCGACGAAGATCGACGCCGGGCTCAAGGGGCTGATCCCGTAGACCAGCGAACGCAGGATGAAGGAGAGCGCCAGGGTGAGTCCGAGACCGCCGGCGAGGCCCACAATCAGCCAGGTCCCGGCCTGCCTCCATACGAATCGGTAGATGTGGCGGTGCAGTGCCCCGACCGCGATGCGGAGCCCGATTTCACGCCTGCGCTGCAGCAGGTTGTATGAAAGGGTACCGTAAATGCCCACGGCCGCCAGAAGCAGGGTCATCCCCATGAAGAGATTGACCAGCGAGGTCGACATTCGCCGGTCGCTGGTCGCGGCATCGAGCACTTCATTCATCGTCCGAACGTTGGCCAGCGGCAGATCGGAATCGATCCGCTCGAGCTCGGTCCGAACGGCCGGGCTCAGAGCCATGGCATCGCCGGACGTCCGAACGATCAGGAATCCCCGAGTCGGCGCCTCGCCCGCAGCGGGGGAGTAGATCTCCGGCAGCGCCTCATGCTCCGCTCCCCATTGGCGAACGTTCTCAACCACTCCAATCACCTGGTAGGTCACGGGAACATTCGGCCCATTGGGTCGCATGCGCCTTCCGATCGGGTTGACGCCCGGCCAGAGCCGCTCCGCGGCGGCAAGGTTGATGACAACGCCGGGCATCTCCCGACGGGCGTCCTCGGGTTCCGGCTCCCGGCCACGCAGCAGGTGCAGTCCCATGGCGGAAAAATAGCCCGGACTGATCGTGGACTGCTCGACCAGCGTACCCTGCACTGCAGGATCGTAGACCTGGTCATCGACTATGAAGTCCGAATTGCTTCCTCCCTCCAATGGGAGCTTCGTCGTGATCCCCGTACTTTGGACTTCGGGCAGTGCGGCCACTCGCTCTCTGAGCTCTCGCCAGAACTGCAGGCGGGATGCCTCCTCGCTGTACCGATCGCTCCGCAGTGAAATCTCAGCCGACAGGACGTGGTCCGTGTCCATGTTCTGATTGCTTTTGAAGACGTTCAAATAGCTGGCGAAGAGGAGGATGGCGCCATTGGCCAGCAGCACGGCCACGGCAATTTGGACGACAACGAGCTGGCGGAGGAAGCGATGATGGACGCGGGTCCCCGTCTGCGACCTGCCGGCCATCTTCAAAGTCTCGACCACGGGAGTCCGAGCTGCCGTCAGGGCGGGCAAGAGGCCGGCCAGAAGAGCAGTCGCAAGAGCCAGCGCCATGGAAAACAGGAGAACCATTCCGTCGATCTGGATAGCGTCGCGGCGAGCTTCGATGATCAGGGCCGGTGGAATCAAGCTTCGAAACAGGGCAACCCCTCCGTAGGCCAGCAGAATCCCGAAGACGCTCCCCAGCAGACTCAGCACGACGGTCTCCGTCAGCAGCATGCGAACCAGGGAGCCTTGTGAGACACCGAGCGCCAGACGCACGCCGAACTCGTCCTGTCGCCGAGTTCCCCGGGCCAGGAGCATGGAAGCGACATTGACGCAGGCGACGAGCAGCAGGAGCGAGACGGCGCCGAGAAGAGTTCGCATCCGCGAGGCGGTGTTGGTCCCCACTTCATCCCACATCGAGTGCACCAGAAAGGGTTTGTGCAGGTTGGTGTCCGGATACTCCTTGGCGAGTCGGGCGCCGATTGCTTTGACTTCGGCGTCGGCGCCTGCCAGGGTGCTTCCCGCCTTCAGCCGGCCCACGCACAGAAGCCAATGGGTGCCGCGGACCTGGTTGCGGCGGTTCTGGGCTGGACTCAAGCCGAGAGGGACCCAGACCTCGTAGTCGTGTCCCCGATACCAGGGCGAAGGGAACTCGAAATCGGCCGGCATGACGCCGACGACCGTGGTGGGTGTCCCGTTGAGTCTGATCTGACGCCCGAGGATTGCAGGATCGGAGGAGAACGATCGGGTCCACAGAGAATGGCTGATCACGGCCACCGGGTTGGCGCCCGGAGCCTCGTCCTCCTCCTTGAGAGACCTTCCCAGAGCCGGTTCCATGCCGAGAGTTCGCAGCACTCCGGCCGTACATTGAATCGCATACAGAGACTCAGGCTTTTCCGTCCCGAAGTTCAATCGCTCGGGCCTGTACACTCCGATTTCGTCGAAGGACCGGCTCTGGTCGCGGATATCCTTGAAATCCGGCGTCGACAGCGGCTGTCCGGGATTCGATCGGACGTAGGCGATTCGCTCGGCGTGGTCGAAAGGAAACGGGTCCAGCACGAGCGCCTTCAGCACGCTGAACAGCGAGGTCGTTGCCCCGATGGCAAGTGCCAGGGTCAGCACGGCCATGGCGGTAAAGCCCGGATTCTTCCAGAGTTGTCGAAGGGCATATCGAAAGTCCTGCCAGATTCTGTTCATTCCTGGACGCTCCTGGTCTCCGGTGTCAGACTCAAAGTGCCGCGTTCGAGGTATAGGACTCTGGAAGGAGCGGTTTGGTTTAGTCGGTCCAGTCGGCCACTCCCGTACACTTCTTGTTCGAAAGGTGAAAAGATGAACCGATGAAGAAGGTCTTGCTGTTGTTGTGCAAGGGAGTGGAGATTTACGAAGCCGCTGCATTCTATGACGTACTCGGCTGGTCTGGGGCATTTGGCAGCGAAGCCGTTGAAGTCGTCACGACTGGATTGCGCAAAGAGGTCCAGGCGACCTTCGGGCTCAGGATCATCCCGGACACACAATTGTCAGACATCAGCGTGGAGGATTTCGACGCCCTGGCCGTACCGGGGGGATTCGAGTCGTACGGCTACTATGAAGATTCCTATTCCGAAGAAGTGGCGACTCTCATTCGTCGCTTCGGAGAACTGAAGAAGCCGATCGCCGCCATCTGTGTCGGGGCACTTCCAGTGGCAAACAGTGGCATCCTGCGAGGGCATCAAGCCACCACCTATCATCTGCGCGAGGGCTTGCGCCGCGAACAGCTCGCAGGCTTTGGCGTCAATGTCGTTGACCAGCCCATCGTTCACGACGGGAATTTCACCACGTCCACATCTCCGGCGACGGCAATGGAAGTGGCATTCAGTCTGTTGGGCGCACTCACGGGCGAGCAGAACGTCGAGCAGATTCGACATATGATGGGCTTCACCGAGGAGCGGGCCTGAGGATCGCGCGCGGACCGGCGCCGCTGCCGAGGCGTGGTGTCGGCCAACATCTCCGCCGCAGCCGGTCGCGGGTCCCTTGTACGTTGTTTCGTGGACTCGTCCCTTGCTGTCAATGATCAGCCTGTGGCGCTCGTTCCGCTCGATGCGCCTGTACTTGAAGCCGAGGACGTAGCCGAGAGACAGAAATCCGAACAGCGTATATAAGAGCCAGAATAACTGATCTGTGTAGTTGATCGGTCCGTAGACCAGCGGATGAGATAGATCCCAAAGGGAAATTGCCAGCCAGAGGATGAATGCGTACTTGATGCCCTGGGCCGGGCCTTTGATATGGCGTGACAATGGAAGCCTCTCGTAAATGAAGGTCAGAAGGATTCCAAAGAATACGCCGATCAGGAGCTTCGTCCAGATGAAATAGAAAGGATTCAACTGGTCCGGCTCGAATTTTCCGGGTGGTGCCATTTGCGGGCCATAAATGATTCTTGCCAGGATCGCACCGAATATGAACAGGGCAAGACCCATAGTCAATCCTGCAAGTATCCCAACGACGATGATTCTTTTAGCTTCCATGCGTTTCATCATGCCGCGCCTGCTCCGGGAATGGAGATTTCGAAAACGCACCGCTTCGAGCCCCTCAAGGCGCTCTCCTTGAGGACAACGGTGACGGACTTGCCAAGTATGGTTTCTTACATCTGTTTTTGCCACCCCATGGAGCAGTTGCAGTAATCGGGAGGGATGTTCGCACTGTCCACGATGGGACAAACGCAATCGCGCTCGGGGGTGATGACGGTGATCTTGCTTCTGCTTTCGTTGAATGAAATCGTCTCCCCGTGGCGCGCGACAGTTCTACTGACCCCAACCTTGCCAAATAGAAGCGCGGCGGGTCGGAAATGGTATGGGAATCCGCCCCGGTCAGCGTGGTCCTGGTTGGGGCGTTCTCTCTGCCACGGTCCTGACGGCCCGAAGCCGCCGAAAAGCTGCGGACTCCGGGCATCAGGTCATGCTGCGATTCAAATTAAGTGCCAGACCGCAATCAAAAGTCCGTGTTGGCAGGCACTTACGATCGAATTACGTGCGTGTCACCCATTACTGCGCGGGCTTCGGGGCCACCGGCATGGTGGCGAATTGGCCCGGGCGGGTCTGGATCACCGTGGCCGCCGTGCGGCCTGAGGCTCGTATCCGCAGGAGCCCCTGGAACTGATCGAAGTCGACCGGCTGGTTCCACTCGAAGGCGGTGACGTACAACGCGATGTGTCCCAACCCGGGTAACGGTGCCTGGGCCGAGGCCACCAACTGGCCGTCGCTCCCAAGCAGGTCGGCGTCGAGGGTCATCGCTTCCCCTTCCAGGCTCATCAGCGCGACTCCCGTATCGATGCCCCGGGAGATGTCCGTTTCCATGGGAGCGACGAAGCCTTCCTCGAGCTCCGCACTGCTGCCGACTCCCGCCGCTCCCACCACCGGTCCGGCAAAAACGATCACTCCGGACAGCGGCTGATCGGACGTCACGGAGACCGTTCCCACCTGCAGGTCACCCATACCGTCGGTGGCCAACACCCTCAACCCCCGGGGGCCGATCTCCACCTGTGTTTCACCCGCCACGGATTGGCCGTCCAGGTCCACCGTCAGCGGTGCTCCCGCATCGTCCCGCAGCGTCAGTTGCGCCGTAGCCGATTCGTCAGCGTTCAAGTTGAAGAGCAGAATCTGACTCGAAAGCGCTCCTCCTCCATCGGCAAACTGGGCGAAGTACAACATATGATCGGATGCGGGCTCCGAGGCGGCGGCCGCCCGGAGAGGAGCCACGGGCAGGGTCACGAATTCGCCGGGCCGGGTCTGCAGGACCGTCGCCGCCACCGGCTCTGACGCGGTCACCACGAGGGTCCCGCTGAAATCGGAGAAGTCGACCGCCGGGTCCCAGCCGATTTCGGTGACGAAGAGAGCTTTGTGGCCGTTTGCGGCCAGCGTGTCCGAGGCCTGAGCGAGGGCGCTGCCGCTCGCGTCAAGAAGAGTCAATTCCAGTGCCGCTTCCGTCGCGCCCAACACCGCGACTGCGATCCCGGTGTTGATCCCGAGATTGACATTGCGCTGGATCGGCGCCACGAAGCCGGCCGGCAAGTCCGGGCTGCTGCCGACCCCGGCCAATCCCGTCGCTCCGCCGAAGATCACCGCCCCTTCCACATGGCGATCGGTCGTGACCCGGACCGACCCCGTTCGCACGTCTCCCAGGCTGTCCGTGCGCAGGCTCAGGAGCCCGGTGGCGGGGACGTCGAGATCCTGTGTGCCGACTACGGCCTCCCCGTTCAGATCGACACTGAGCCCGTCACCCGAATCACCGAGCAGCTCGATTTGACCTGTGGCCGCGCCAACGTCGTTCAGGTTGAAAAGCACGATGTGGCTGAAGAGGCCGCCCCCGTCCGCGAACTGGGCGAAGTACAGAGGCAGGGTCTGGGAACTCTCCCAGTCTCCACCCTCGCTGCTTGGAATCGAGGAACGTTCGAAGCGAATTGTCGTCCGTAAACAGGTGGTTGTCCCGAAGATCCAACTGCCGCGCGGTCAGAGGCAGGTTGCTCAGTTCGGCCGGAATCGTGCCGGTCAGCCCATTGTCGGCGAGGTCGAGTTCCTCCAGGTTGGACAGGTTGCCGAGTTCCGGCGGGATCGGTCCCGCCAGCTGGTTGTCACTGAGATCGAGGGACTGCAGGCTCGACAGGTTGCCGAATTCCGATGGGATGGTCCCCGTCAGCTCATTCAGGTTGAGTTGGAGAGTTTCGAGACTGGCCAGGCCGCCGAGCTCTGTCGGGATGTTTCCGTCGAGCTGATTTTCGTGGAGATAGAGGAACCGCAGGTCCGCCAGGCTGCCCATCACGGGCGGAATCGCTCCCGTCAGCTGGTTGTGAGTGAGTTTCAGCCACCACAGGTGATTCAGGTTGCCCAGCTCCGGAGGGATGGGTCCCGTCAGCTGATTGAAGCCGAGATCCAGAGACTGCAGGTTGACGAGCGTTCCGAGTTCGGGAGGTATGGTCCCGGTCAGCTGATTGTCGTTGAGATTCAGGACCTCCAGGTTGGCCAGGTTGGCCAGCTCCGTCGGAATGGCGCCCGTCAGCTGGTTGGTAGTGAGGGAGAGGCTCTGCAGACTGGCGAGGTTGCCGAGTTCTGGAGGAATCAGCCCTGTCAGCTGATTCTCATGAAGAGACAGGTTCTGCAGGCTGGCCAGACTGCCCAGTTCCGGTGGGATCGTCCCTGTCAGCTGGTTCAGGCTGAAGAAGGTAGGGCACTGCAGGTCGTCCAGGTCGGCCAGCTCCGTCGGGATAGTCCCCCGTCAGTTGGTTGATTGCCAGGCTCAAGTCTGCAAGGCTGGCGAGGTCGCCCAATTCCGGTGGGATCGCCCCCGTGAGTTGGTTGTTGCTCAGGTCCAGGTCCTCCAGGCTGGCGAGGTTGCCCAGTTCCGGTGGGATCGTCCCCGTCAGCTGGTTTCTGCGCAGGGAGAGGACCTGCAGGCCACCCAGGTCCCCCAGCTCCGGCGGAATTGACCCTGTCAGCCGGTTAATGTCGAGCGAGAGGGTCTGCAGGCTGCCCAGGTTGCCGAGCTCCGGTGGGATGGTCCCCGTTAGCTGGTTCTGGGAGAGATCCAGAGTCTGCATCAGACTCAGGGTTGCCAGCTCGGGCGGGATCGCCCCGGTGAATTGGTTGAGACTCAGGTCGAGGATCTCGAGGCTGGCCAGGTTGCCGAGCTCCGGGGGTAGGGCCCCGGTCAGCTGGTTGGCGTAGAGTCTCAAGTCCTCCAGGCTGGACAGGTTACCGAGTTCGGGCGGGATGGTCCCGGTCAGCTGGTTCCTGTACAGATACAGGGTCTGCAAGCTGGCGAGGTCACCGAGTTCGGGCGGAATGTTCCCGGTCAGCTGGTTGAAGACGAGGTCCAGGTACTGCAGGTTGACCAGGCTGCCCAGCTCCGGTGGGATGGTCCCGGCCATGTAGTTGCCGAAGAGCGACAGTTCAGTCACCGTCGTCCCGTCTTCGGCACAGGTGACCCCATACCAGGTGCACTCGGTGCCCTCGTCGTTGAACACGCCGGGTGCCTTCAACCAGTTGATACGGAGCGACCAGTGGTCTCCGTCTGTGCTCTCGTAAAGGGCGACCAATGCATCGCGCTCGCTTGACGGGATGGCCGCCTGGGCTACGACAAGGAAAAGGAAAGTCACCGTAATGACGGAAACTCGAGTCGCACGGGGGGCTTTCGGGCTCATCGGCTTCTCCTTTGCCGGGACGAGAATCGCTGAAAAGCGTCTCCGGTTGCGGCGGATTTCTCCACCCATTTCGATATGGCGGGACGAAGGACGACCCTTGATCGCGCTCCCCTTGAAGGCCCCCTCCGATTCCCCATGTCTTTCGGTCCTCGTCGTGTTCGATTGCCCGACATGTCAATGTCGATTCATCGAGAGCGCGACGCACCTGTAAACCTCAAATCTTACAGATGCTGTGGTCCTTTGAAATAGTTCAAATTCTGGATTCTTCTATCAGCCGACACGCGTCTGCAAGACATCCTTGCCTCCCGTGCTGTAATCAGTTGGGCCGTTGAGAGTCTTACCTGAACGACGCCTTCCCGGTTCTGTTAACCTGACGACAACCATTGGTGACGCGTCCTCCTGACACTCACCGTCGCGTTGGACGACGAGCCGACGGGAAGGGAGATTCCGATGAGCGCCTATATCCTCGCCGTTTATGACATCGTCGATTCGGATCGCTACAGCGGTTACTTGCCGGGAGTCGTGCCGCTGCTGCAAAAGCACGGTGCCGACGTCCTCGTCGCCGAATACGATGCTCGGGCTCTCGAGGGGGAGAAACGGAGCGTCTACGTGGTGTTGCGGTTCGAGTCGGAGGAGGCAGCCCTTGGCTGGTACAACGATCCGGCGTACGAACCGGTGCGCAAGATCCGGCTCGATTCCTGCGCGAACGGTAATGTGGTTTTTGCCCGGCCGTTCGTCCCATCCAGTCCCTGACCGCCGCCGGCCGCCGGCACGCCGATGCCTTCGGACGCCGGACCATGCGGCGTCCGGAAATAGGTGCCAGACCTGCTTGAGAACGCTGGATTGGCAGGCACTTACGATCGAATTACGTGCGTGTCACCTTTTTCGCTCCTCACGAGAACAGCCGCCACAGTTGCGCCACCGCGAAGCAGAGGGCGATCCCGAGACCAACGGGGAGCAGGGAAGCCAGGGCCGTCCACTTCCAGCTCTTGGTCTCCTTGAAGATCGTGTAGATCGTCGTCGAGCAGGGGTTGTGCAGCAGGCTGAAGAGCATCAGGTTGAGCCCGGTCAGTGCGGTCCAGCCGCCGGCCCGCAGGACATCCGCCGTGGCGGAGGCCGAATCCAGCTCGAAGAGGACTCCGGCGCCTTCACCGACCCCGCTCAGCCGCGTGGTCAAGACGGTCAGCATGAGAACGGTGGGAATGACGATCTCGTTGGCCGGGATGGCGATGACGTAGGCGAGCAGGATCACGCCGTTCAAACCGATCAGCAGGCCGAAGGGCTCGGCCGCATTGACGATGTGCGCAGCCAGACTCGAGTCCCCGATCCGGATATTCGCCACGAGCCAGATCACGGCGCCGGCGGGCAGCGCAAAGACCACGGCGCGCCAGAGCACGATCAGGGTCCGATCGATGAGCGAGGTGTAGATCGTCTGGAGGATGCGGGGAGGCCGATAGGGCGGGAGTTCCAGGCTGAACGTGGAGACTTCGCCTTTCAGAACGGTCCGGGACAGGGCCCAGGAGACGGCCAGCGTGACGACGATGCCCAGCAGGACGATGCCCATGACGGCCGAGGCGGAGGCGACGCCGGCCCAGCGTGCCGGAACCAGGGCGCCGATGAAGATGCTGGCGATCAAGATCTGCGTGGGCCAGCGTCCGTTACAGATGGCAAAGTTGTTGGTGATGATCGCAATCAGCCGCTCCCGCGGGCTGTCGATGATGCGGGCGGCCACGACCCCGGCGGCGTTGCAGCCATAACCCATGCTCATCGTCAGGGCCTGCTTCCCATGGGCACCGACACCCTTGAAGAGGCGGTCCAGATTGAAGGCCACGCGCGGCAGATAGCCGAAGTCCTCCAGGAGCGTGAAGAGGGGGAAGAAGATGGCCATGGGGGGAAGCATCACGCTGACGACCCAGGCCATGGCCAGGTACATCCCGTCGATGGTGAGACCGCTCAGCCAGCCGGGGACTCCGAGGGTCGCGGCTCCGCCCTTCAGTGCCGGGTAGAGGGTGCCGATGAGCAGGTCCGAGATCAGGCGGGAAGGGACGTTCGCGCCCGAGATCGTCAGCCACATGACGGCGGCCAGCATCAGGAGCATCAAGGGGAACCCCGCCCAGCGGCTGGTCACGAGACGATCCAGCATCTGATCCCAGTCGAGTCGACGCGGTCGACCATCCCTCGTCACTGCCCTGTCGGCGATGCGGGCGGCATCGGAATACAAGGCCTCCATCAAGGAGTCGTGGAAGTCCGGGCCCATGTCCCAGCGGAAGTCCTTCGCTGCCGACAACAGAGCCTCCCGGTTCTGGGCGGTGCTCATCGGCCTCTCTCCCCGGCCGCCGGAGAAGGCCGAGACGACGAAGGGGCCTCGGCGGCGATGGCGGCCAGCTCCGCCAGGGCACCCGTGCGCACGGCTTCGATGATTCGGGCGTCCCCCTCGAGGAGACGCAGAGCGACCCAGCGGGCATTGGGCAGGCCCGGAAACTCCGCTTCGACGCCTCCGGCCAGTTGCGAGACGGCCTGATGAAGCGCGGGATCTCCGCCCTGGATTCGATGCGGTCGGCAGGTGATCGTACCGGTGGCGACTCCGTGCATCGCCTCGAGGAGGGCGGGAATGCCCTCTCCGTTGCGCGCCGCCGTGGGGACGACCGGCACACCCAGGTCTCGAGCCAGGGCACGGTCGTCCAGTTTCAGTCCGTGCCGTCGCGCTTCGTCCATCAGATTGACACAGAGCACCGCGCGGGCGGTGATTTCGAGAACCTGCAGCGCCAGGTTGAGGTTGCGCTCGAGGCGCGTGGCGTCGACGACGATCAGGGTGACATCGGGCTGACCGAAGAGCAGGAAATCGCGGGCGATCTCCTCGTCCTGACTGGCCGAGAGCAGGGAATAGGTCCCGGGAAGATCCACCAGCTTGTAGCGCTTTCCCTGGAATGAAAAGGCCCCTTCGGCGCGGCTGACGGTCTTGCCGGGCCAGTTGCCGGTGTGCTGGCGAAGGCCCGTCAAGGCGTTGAAGACGGTGCTCTTTCCCGTGTTCGGGTTTCCCGCCAGGGCGACGACGAAGTCGTGGTGACTCATGTCCACGCCCAGCTTCTGGAGGTTGGCGACGCGGTGCGCCGGACAGCCGGCACAGGCAGGATTGGGGTTGTTCGGCGTCGTCTCGTTCATGAAGCCTCGCTCTGTGGAAGGTCGATTCGAATGTGCTGAGCCTGCTCGGTACGAAGTCCAATCAGCGTGCCCCGGACGCGGTAGGCGACCGGGTCCCCGGCGGGACTGCGCAGTTCGGCGCGGACCAGGGTGCCCGGCAGGACGCCCAGGTCCATCAGCCGCCGCCGCAACGCGGGGCGACAGGCCTTGGAGATGGAAGCCACCACGCCCTCCTCTCCTGCTTTGAGATCCGACAGAACGCGGCCGGATTGCGCGGGAGGGGACGCCTGCGGTTGGACCGTGACACTCGCTGCCGCGGAGGCCTCGATCCGGTGCTCGTTTCCGCCGCTCGACAGGCGGATCCCCTCGGTGCTGTTCTCGAGCGCCTGGACCTCGAGGCCGGGGAAGAGGCCTTCGGCTCGGATGCGAGCATAGACATGCGCGGGCTCATCCTCGATATGCAGGACTCGCGCGCTCTGACCCGGGGTCAAGCGGGACAAGGGGAAACCCTGAGGTGAGGGGAGTTCCCCTTCCGCCGTGGGAATCGGGTCACCGTGCGGGTCATGGGTTGGGTTGCCGATTCGGGCGGCCAGCTCATCCAGCTCTTCGGGAGACAGCTCATGCTCGCGGCGGTGCGCTCGCCGGTGCCACTCGTATTCGTCAATTCCGGTCTGTTCGGCGAGATAGGTCTCCCACAGCCGGTGTGCGCGGACGACCTGGGAGGCGTATTCGCGACCCTCGGGCAGCAGACGGCATTCGTCGGAGTCGATCTCGATCAGTTTCCGTTCCGCGAGATCTCGCAGCACGATCCGCGTTGTCTCCGGGCGAAGACCCAGTCGTCGCGCAACCTCGTCCGGAACGGCTCTTCGACCCTCGTACTCGAGGTCGTGGAGACACTTCAGGGCATCCTCGACCCGTTCCCGTCGCCGGCGAGCTCGGCGACCGTACAGGGAAGGGAAAAGGCGATCCCGTGAGATCCAAAAGAGCGCCCCTGCCGACAGGACGATGGCAACGACGGCAATCTCCACTCCGTTCATAATGACAACCTCCCGGGGATGGCTTGTCTCAACGCGCCTCCGCCTGGTCGGGTGTCGCGGAGTCCTCGTTCGCCGGAATGACGAAGATCCTGGCGGCCGCTTCCGGACCCAGGTGCAGGGCGACGGAATCCAGGCCGAGACGAAGGGTCAGGGGGCCGCCGAAGGGAGTCCGCTCCACCAGTTGCAGACGTGTGCCCGGCCGCAGTGAGAGCTTGCCGAGATAGCTCAGGAACTCGGGCCGATCGTCCGTGATGCGCTGGATCACGTAGGCTCCCGGCTCGACGTCGGCCAGACACAGATCGTCCTCTCGGGGAACGAAGCCGGTGGCGTCGGGAATCAGCTCCCCGTGGGGGTCCCGCAGTGGGTGTCGAAGGAGCCCGTCGATCTTCTCGATGAACCGGTCCGAGACGACGTGTTCCAGCTGCTCGGCTTCCTCGTGGACATTCTCCCAGCGATAGCCAAGCGTCTCGTGCAGAAAGAGCTCGATCAGTCGATGGCGCCGGCGGACGGCCAGGGCGATCGCCCGACCCCGCTGGGTCAAAGTGGCTCCGTGGTAGCGTCTGTAATCGAGCAGCCCAGCCTGTTTCAACTTGCGGAGCATGTCCGTCACGGTGGCGTCCGCAAGATGCAGTTCCCGGGCAACGCCCGATGTACTGGCCCTGCGCTCGCTCTCTTCGATCTTCAGGACGGCTTTCAGGTAATCCTCGGCTGCGACGCTCACTGTCATAAATTTAGATTAGTCTAAAACTGAAATTAGAGCAAGCGAATGTCGAGGTCTGCTGGAAGCGATCTGTTACGATGCCTCTCACCTGATGCGAACCCACTCTCTACTTTGCGGAGCCGTCTTGGCCGTCGCCCTGGGCGGGTGTGTGGTTCCGGCGGCATGCGCAACGGAAGAGTGGGTTCTCTCTCACGAGACGTGCGGGGGGCTGTTCCTTATCCCGTTGACCTGGACGGCCGAATTTGGGAGGACACACGACCTGGTCGCCGTCTTCGACACTGGAGGGACGAGCCTCCTGATCGATCCGGATGCTCTGGAGCGGGCATCCGGGAAGCGCGTTCGAGAGGGAACGCGAGTCCGGATGCCGGGGGTTTCTGCAGGCCCCGCGCGGTTCACAAACTTCCGGCCGCACGTCCGCAGCCTGGATCCTCTGTCGCGCGCACTGGGACGGAAGATCGACGTGTTCCTGCCCTTTCGAACGTTCCGAGACTTCCTGTTGACGTTGGACTATTCGACGGGGGAATTGCGCGTCTCCCCGGCACAGTTGCCACGTCCAGACGGCGTCGAAGTGTTCTCGGCGCGTGGAGATGATCGACGTCCCTGGCTGCAAATCTCGATTGCCGGCCGCCGGCGGAGCATCCTAATCGACAGCGGCTCGAACGGATCCCTGTCGATCGAGAAGAGCGAGGGCCTCCGCTGGGTGGGACCCCTGCTCCCCCTGCGCCTCACTCAGCAGATGAAGCGGCTCGAACTGGAGGAGGTCGGCCGTCTGGACGAGACGATCCGGGTTGGGGGCCTGGTTCTGCGGCAGCCGATCGTATCTCTGACTTCCGGGACGGAGACCATCGGCTCGCAGGTCCTGCGCTATTTTGTAGTCTCCTTCGATCAAGAGAACCGGAGGATGCGTCTGCATCCCGTCGTCAGTGAACCGGTGCGTCTCCCTGCGTTCAGGGGGAGTGGGGCCGTGCTGAAGCCTCTCCCGAACGCACTGGAGGTTTTCCGCGTGCTCTCCGGAACGGCCGCCGATAAGGTGGGCGTTCAGGTTGGGGACCGGGTGACGAAGATCGACGGCAGGCCCGTGTATGGACGAGGTTGCCGTCCCGATGTCGTGCCGCGGGTCGACGTGGAACGCTGGACAATCGTCCGCTCGGGTGAGACGTTTGATCTGATGGTGCCCTTCGTTGATCTCGTACCCTGAATTCGACGATCGGCCCCCAGGTTTCCTTCCCATCCTGCATCGTGTCCGGAGCACGATGTTCGGTTCGTCCGGCCGTTTGGCTCGGCCTGTGGCATTCTGCTCGACCCACACGTCTTCACCTGGAGGCGTGGCCCTTCTCGCCCGGTTTACACCTTCCCCGGTCGCTGGTAGGATCGCGACCACGAACCGCCTCGATGCGGGGGTTTCAGTCAGGGAGGCCCAATGCGAAATCGACGGCTCCTTTCGTTGACTGTTGTTCTGGCTGTGACCATCCCTCTGGCGCTGTGGGCTGTGTCACAGGAGTCTGTGCGCGAGGCGCACCCCAGGGACGATTTCACGGTCCGGGAAGAGATGGTTCCCATGCGGGACGGCATTCGGCTCTACACTCTCATCCTGACGCCCAAGGACCGGCCGGGGAAGTTGCCGATTCTCCTGGAGCGGACTCCGTACGATGCCAGCCGCGCCCTCGGCGACCGTGCCACGACGAAGTTGCAGGTTGCCCTCGGAAACAAAAGCCTCGACGGGGGGTACATCGTGGTTGCGCAGGACATTCGAGGTCGCTTCCGGTCCGAGGGAAACTATGCGATGTACCGTGTCCCGAGGGGCGAGTTCAACCACACCGAGACCGACGAAACGACGGATGCCTGGGACACCATCGACTGGCTGGTGAACAACCTTCCCGGCAACAACGGGAGGGTCGGAGTCTGGGGGACGTCCTATCCGGGCTGGTTGACCCTGGCGGCGATGCGCGACCCCCATCCGGCCCTCGCAGCGGCCGTGCCTTTCAATCCGGTGGTCGACGTCTGGAAGGCCGACGACTGGTTCCACTGGGGTGCCTTTCGTGCGACCTACGCCTTTGAGTACATCTATTCGATGGAAGCGAAGAAGGGACAGTTCGCCTCCTATCCCTACGAAGACCGAGATCTCTACAAATGGATGCTCGGTCTGGGTGCGGCCGGGACGGGTCTGGGAAGCCGTCTCGACGGGAGTTACGAGATGTGGCCCCGCCTGATGGATAATCCCGCCTACACCGCCTACTGGAAGGACTGCGCCGCCGATCAGTGGTTCGATCACCCCTCGCGGCTCGTCCCGGCGCTCCACGTCAGCGGGCTTTGGGACCAGGAGGACATCTATGGCGCCCCGGCCGTCTACGCGGCTTTGGAGAAACACGACAGCGGCAACGGACGGAACTTCTTCGTCGCCGGTCCCTGGTATCACGGACAACACTGGTCGGAGGGGAGCCGGTTGGGCGAGATCGAGTTCGATCAGGACACGGCCCGTGCCTTTCGCGAGGCTGTCCTCGAGCCCTTCCTGCGCCGCTTCCTGAAGGGAGCGGACGTGGCGGCGCCCGCGCCGGTGACGGTGTTCGAGACCGGTACCAATCTCTGGAGGCACTACGACCAGTGGCCTCCGGCCGGCGCGAAGCCGAAGAAACTCTACCTTCATGCCGACGGCGGACTGGGTTTCGAGCCGCCTTCCGGGGACGGAACCCCGTTTACGGAGTTCAGATCGGACCCCGCCTTTCCGATCCCGTACGCCCCGCGCCCCAACCTTGGATTCGACTACGACGATCCCGTGATCATCAGCGCCTGGCGTCGATGGCTGGTCGAAGATCAGCGTTTCGTCGACGGGCGTCCCGACGTGGCGACCTGGGAGAGCGGTCCGCTGGCTGCAACGGTGACCGTTCGCGGACCCGTGACGGTCCGGCTCTTTGCCGAGACAACCGGGACGGACGCCGACTGGGTCGCCAAGTTGATCGACGTCTATCCGGGCGATGACCCGGGGCGGATCGAGATGTCCGGTTTCGAACTCATGGTCAGCGGGGACATCTTCCGCGGCCGCTATCGGGAGAGCTACCAGCAAGCGCGTCCACTCCAGCCGAATCAAGCCCTGGAGTACACGTTGCACCTGCCCAATGTGGACCATGCCTTTCGCCCGGGGCACCATCTCATGGTCCAGGTGCAGAGCAGCTGGTTTCCGCTCTACGACAGGAATCCCCAGACCTTCGTGCCTTCGATCATGTTCGCCAAACCGTCCGATTACCAGGCGCAACGACACCGGGTCCACCACAGCATGGCGCACCCCAGTCACCTGGAGCTCCTGGTCGACGGAGAACGGTGATCCGGGGTGCTCTGTCTGTCAGGGGGCGGAGCTTCAGTCGGGCCCGGTTCGGCCCGATCGATGCGAGACCGGGCTTTCCAGTCCTATTCTTCGAGACGCCCGTACTGCTTCAAAATCTCACGGAGCCGATCATGGGGGAGGGCGACCGCGCGGTGGCCGTCTCGCCCTTCCATGGTTTCCGCGGCCACGAGGGCATTCACGATCGACTCTTCCGTGGCCTGGACAACGGCCTCGAAGATTGGATCGAGGCGGTCGTTGGCCAGCATTTGCAGGGAGGACGTACCGGTGCTGGAGGCGGCCACCGCGTTGGCCGTGGAGAAGGCGATGAAGATGTCTCCCGGATCCGTTTCCCGCGGTGCCTCCCATGCGGGCCACCCCCATGGTGGCGCGTCGGGCCAGCCTCTTCAGTTGGTGCGGCAGGAGGGGCGCATCCGTGGCGACGACCACGATGATCGAACCCTCTTCGCGGCTCCAGACCAGATTGCCCGGGATCTCCAGACCCACCGGGACGCCTGCGATCCTGAGCTGGCGGCGCAGCCCGTAGTTGGCCTGAACCAGCACCCCGACGGTCAGCCTCTGGGAGTCGATTTCGAGACTGCGCGACGCCGTTCCGATGCCCCCCTTGAATTCGTGGCAAATCATGCCGGTTCCTCCCCCGACGTTCCCTTCGGGGACAGGTCCGGACCGGGCTGTGTCCAGAGCCTCGAAGACGTGTGCGGGATGGACGTGGAAGCCGTTGATATCATTCAGGTAGCCGTCCCACGTCTCGGCGACGACCGGGAGCGACCACCAGTCGTCGTCCGGATCGCTCGGATGATGGCGCACTCTCCATTGGATGACGGCGTCTCTCGCGACGCCGACACTGTGCGTGTTGGTGAGGATGATCGGACCTTCGAGGATTCCCGATTCCTCGATCCAGGTCGTGCCCGTCATCTCCCCGTTCCCATTCTGTGAGAACCACCCGGCGAAGACTCTCGACGTGGCGCTCTTGCCCCGGGGGAGGATCGCGGTGACGCCCGTCCGTACCGGCCCCTGGCCGGGGACCAGCTTCCCGGAGCCGGCGATGAGCGTGACATTTCCGACCTCGATACCGGCCACATCGGTGATGGCGTTAAGACGGCCCGGCGTCCCCTCGAAGGGCACACCGAGATCCCGCGCCCGCGGCTTTCCCTGACCGTGAGCGAAGCTGAGCGACATCAGACCAACCACCAGCAGACGCAGGCACCATTTCATAATGGACTCCCTGGCACGAACTCCCGCTCTCTCGACATGCATCCGGCCGACAATTTCCGGCGCCGGAGGCGCCTTTGGGCTGGGGAAGCTTGCTCCCCCTCCCGCCGCTCCCGGCTCCGGGATTCCTGCTCCCGAGCCGGCCGCTCAATCTCCGGCGTCGCTTCAACCGGTTCCAGCCTATCCCGCCAACTCGGTGAACACAACGCTCCGGGATGAAACGCGCTTTCGGAGTCCGTCCCTTCGTCCTGCTTGGAGCTGTCAGAGAGCCGGGCTGGCAATCTCCACCGGATTACGCCATCATTCGATCAGTCGCAAGCTCAATCGCCAGAGGGGAGATCCGGAGTCCAGCCATGGCCAGTGCGGAAGCGAGTCGGAGGCCGGCGACTGTCCTCGGGACGCGCGAGCCTCCTGCGGGAATCCTGGGGGGGCTGCGCTTCATTGGCCCGGGTCTGATCCTCTCGGCGGCCATTGTCGGTTCGGGAGAGCTGATCGCCACCACTACCCTCGGCGCCAGGGCGGGGTTCGCGCTCCTCTGGATCATCCTGTTCGGCTGCCTCGTCAAAGTGGCGGTTCAGCTCGAATTCGGGCGTTTCGCCATCGTCCATGGGCTGCCCACCTATCAGGCGTGGAACCGGGTCGGGAGAACCAGGATCGGTCCCGTCCACTGGTCGGTCTGGGCGGGAGTCCTGTACATGGTCTCGACTTTTGGAGGCCAGGCGGGTGTGTTGGGTGGAGCCGCCCAGGTCGGCACCTACATTGTGCCGCGGCTTTCAGTCATGCTGTCGGTGGCGCTTCTGGTGCTTCTGATCGTTGGACTTCAGATTCGCGGCCGCTATGGACCGGTGGAGGGTGTCGCGACGATTCTGAATGTCCTCTTTGTCGCAACGATCCTCTACTGTGTGATCGCGGTGCAGGAGACATCTTTCGCGTTCTCCCTCGGGGATCTGCTGTCGGGATTCTCCTTCGAACTGCCCAGAGCGGCCATACCCCTGGCCGTGGCGGCCTTCGGAATCACCGGGATCGCATCGGGGGAGATCTCCATGTATCCGTACTGGTGCCTGGAAAAGGGCTACGCCGCCTGGACGGGACGGCGCGACGATTCTTCCGCGTGGGCCCGTCGGGCGCGGGGCTGGATCCGGGTCATGACGCTCGACGCGATCCTGTCGATGGCGATCTACACGCTGGCGACCGCCGGCTTCTACATTCTGGGTGCGACGGTGCTGCGGGGAAGGTCCATGCTGGCGGACGGCAACGAGTTCATCTACCAGCTGTCGGTGCTGTTTACGGATGTGCTGGGGGAGGGGACGCGCAGCGCCTTCATGCTGTGTGCCTTCACCGTCCTCTTCTCCACGATCTTCGCCAATACGGCCGCATTCTCGCGCCTCTGGACCGATTTCTTCGGACTCTGTGGCTGGATCGACTGGAATCGGGAGGATCAGAGACGGCGAAGCATCAAGTGGATGACCTGGGTCTTCCCGGCAGTCTGCGGAATGGTCTACCTCTTCATCCAGAAGCCGCTGCTGCTGGTCGTCTTCATGGGCATCAGCAATGCCCTCTTCCTGATCGTCGTGGCCTACCAGGCCATCATCTTCCGCTACCGATACACCGACCCCCGGCTCCGGCCGGGGTTCTTCTACGACCTGGCTCTCTGGGCCAGTCTCCTTTCCATCGGGTTTCTGGCCGTACACACCTGTGTTTCGCTATTCACATGAAAGGCCTGCCATGAAGATCGTCAAGGTCGACACCTATCTGGTGCGTGTTCCCCTCAAGCAACGGACCATCACGGACTCGCAATCGGTGGTTGAGGCAGTGGAATTCATCCAGGTCCGGCTGGAGACCGATGAAGGAATCACGGGATGGGGCTTCAACTGGAATTACACGAAGGGCATGAGGGCCGTTCAGGTCATCATCGAGGAGACCTATGCCCCTCTGCTGGTCGGCAGCGACCCTCTGCAGCACAAACCGCTGCTCCACCGTCTCTACCGCCAAAACCACTTCATCGGAAGAGTGGGTGTCACCCGGGTCGGGCTGTGTGCCGTGAACATGGCTCTGTGGGACCTCCGGCTGAAGGTCGCCGGGCTCCCGCTGTGGCGGTACCTGGGCGGCGTGCGCGACAGGGTCAAGGCCTACAACACCGACGGAGGCTGGCTGGCCTGGTCCGTTGACGACCTGATTCGCGATATGAGCGCCCTGGTGGATCGCGGATTCGATGCGGTCAAGATGAAGATCGGCCTGCCCGATCCGCGCGAGGACCACAAGCGTGTCAAGGCCGTCCGAAAGGCGCTGGGACCCGACATTCGGCTGATGGTGGACGTCAACACGGTCTGGGATCTGAAGACGGCGGAAGTCTGGGGCCGCCGGCTCGAGGAGTTCGACATCACCTGGCTCGAGGAGCCTCTCCACCCCTTCGACAAGCGGGGCCATGCCCGGCTCGCACGGTCGATCCACATTCCCATCGCCGTGGGAGAGACGATCTACACGAAGTACGACTTCCGCGACTACATCGAGCTCGATGCCGTCGCCATCGTCCAGGCCGACTGCACCAAGCTGTCGGGGATCGACGAGTGGCTGGACGTGGCCGCCCTGGCCCGTTGCTACAACCTGGAGGTGGTCCCCCACACGAACGTCCAGCAGAAGCTCCACGTCCAACTGGCGGCTGCTTCGGAAAACGTTCCCATGGTCGAGTACTGCTATGAGTCCCTCAACGACATCTGGGAGGATCCGGTGACTGTTGAAGACGGATTCTATTCACTGCCCCGGGAACCGGGTCTGGGCTGCAAGCTGACCGATCGGGTGCTTTCCGATTTCCGGTTGTGATGCCCCTGCGATTACTTGCCCTTTCGCCACCAGAGGAGGAAATCGCCCGGCCGTCGGCTCATGTCCTGATAGGGATAGACCTGCTTGGAGACCGACCGCACATTCTGGATCGCGATGAAGGCATTCGGGTGGAAGCGCTCGACGATCCGTCGCAGATCCTCCATGTGCTTCCTCCGGATGACGGAAAAGACGATTCGGACCCGGCCGGTCGCCCCCGTGGCGCTGACGCTCGTGATGCCGTATTGCTCCTGTCTGAGATGGTCGATCAGTTCGCGGGCGTCGCGGTGGGTAATGACGGTGACTCCCAGAAGACCCAAGGCCATCTTCTCCTCGATCTTCAGCCCGAGGTAGTTGCCGGCCGCGAACCCCGCGGCATAGGCCAGATAGTTCCACACACTGGTCAGGTTTTGGAGGATGTACGAGATCACCGACAGCCAGATGAGCACCTCGAAGAACCCCATCAGAGCGGCCCGTCCCTTCTCGCCCCGCGCCACGAAGACCATGCGGAGCGTTCCCAGGGTCACGTCGCTGACCCGGGCCACGAAAATGAGCAAGGGAAGGGCCACCGCCAGGACGGCACTGGAGTGAACGAGCTCGCTGAAGTCCATGATTTCTTAGCTTATAGCCGGTAGCGTCCAAGTTGTCGAATCCCGTTCCTTCCCGATCGAGCCTCTTCGCCTCCGTGCCTGAAACCCGGCGGACGAAGCTTCATCTTGGGCCCGTTGACAGTCATCCACGGTTGGGGATAGAAGCGGGATATGCAATCGATCGATCAGGCATCCCGTCCCCACCTCGCTCTGGCCCGATCCCCCGATCAAGACGGGGCCGAATCCGACGGAAGCGTCGGCAGGCGGAGGTTCTTGGGCGACATGGGGAGAGCCTCGTTGGCCGGCTTTGTCGTGGGCCGAACGATCACCTCCCCGGAGACTCCGGTTCGGGAAGCCCGACTGGATCCGGAAGCACCCCTGCGTATCGGGATGATCGGTCGGGAAGGGCATATCGGCTACGTCCTCGACGAACTGGATTCCGTCGCGGGCGCCCGGATTGCCGCCTACGCCTTCGAGGATGCCGAGTGGGAATTCAATACCGACGGATCCCGTCGCCCCGGTCCGTACAACATGGAGACCAACCGCCGCTGGGTGGAGAATCAGCCCTGGGCGAAGGCCGGAACGCGTCTGTATGAGACCTACCAGGAGATGCTCGAGAAGGAGCCGCTGGATCTGGCCGTCGTGAGCCTGCCCTTCGCCCGCAACGCCTTCGCCGTCACCGCCGCCGCCCGGGCCGGGTTGTCGGTTTTGACCGAGAAGCCCGTGGCGGTGACACTTCGGGATCTCGAGATGGTGGAGCAGACAATCCGGGAGAAGGGCGTTCGGCTCAGCGCCATGTTTGCCATGCGTTATTTTCCCAACATCTACACCGTGTGGAAGACCGTGGGTCGCGGAGATGTCGGCAGACCCGTCCTGGCCCGGGCCCAGAAATCCTACAAGTGGGGAGACGCCAGACCCTGGTACTACCGATACCGGGAAATCTACGGCAGCACGATCCTTTGGGTGGGGATCCACGCCGTGGATTACCTGCGCTGGACATCGGGACTCGAAGTGAGGAAGGTCAGCGGCTTTCACTCGAATCTGGCCCATCGGGACTATCCCGGCACCCAGGACAATGCGTCGATCAGCCTGGAACTGGACGGGGGTGCGACGGCGGCCGTGACCATGGATTTCCTGCGTCCCGCCGGGGCGCCGACGCACGGGGACGATCGGTTGCGCATCGCCGGAACCCGGGGGATCGTGGAAACGATGGATCCCGATGGCCATGTCGATCTGCTCGCCGGGCAGGATCCGCCCCGTCGGCTGCGGCTGGAGCGTCCCCCGCTGTCGCTGTTCGCCGATTTCGTCGCCGAGCTGCGTGGACAGGGCACCCACCTGATCGGCCCCGACGAGGCCGTGCGGGTCACCCGCATCTGCATCGCCGCCACCCAGGCGGCCGAATCGGGACAGGTGGTGACCCTCTGAAGGAGCCTGTTCTCTGGGAAGAGGGTGGCGGACTTTACTCGGCCCTGCCGGGGGCGAGATACTGGCCCTCCATGGTCGCACCCGGCAAGGACGGCCCACGAATGAGAGGATGATCGCACGACATGAAGCACAGCCCGACGATTTGGATGCTCTGGTTTTCACTGACGATCCTGGCAACGGCCGGAGGCCTTCTGGCTCAGTCCCCGCTTTCCCTGCAGTCGCCCGACGGCCGGACCGAGGTCACGGTCAAGACGGCAGAGCGACTCGCATTTTCGGTCTCGGTCGACGGTCGCCCCGTTCTGATCGACTCCACCGTGTCCCTGCGGATCGACGGTCGGGATTTGGGTGCGAGTCCGACGCTGGAATCGACTCACCGCCAGACGGTGGATCGTGAGATCGAACCGGTGGTTCGGCAGAAGGCGGCTCGGATCCGCGAGCACTACAATGAGCTGCAGCTGGCGATGCAGGGGGGCTGGGGGGTGACCTTTCGCGCCTACGACGAGGGCGTCGCCTACCGTTTCGAGACCGCTCTGGCGGCGCCGGAGATCACCGTCGACGGCGAACAGTCGCAGCTCAATTTCGCCGGAGACTACACGGTCTACTATCCCAAGGAAGACAGCTTCTTTTCCCACAACGAGAGAGAGTTCGTCCCTCTGAAATTGAGCGAGATCGATTCGAAGACGATTGCCAGCCTCCCCGCCGTGGTCGAGGCGGGAGATGTGAAGATCGCGATCGCAGACTCCGACGTGGAGGACTACCCGGGGATGTGGCTGCGTGGGGATGGGGGAGCGCGGCTGGTGACGATCTTTCCACCCTACCCGCTGGAGCAGAAGCTCACCGGCGACCGGGACTACCGAGTGACCAAGGCCGCCGACTACATCGCGAAGACGCGTGGGACGCGGACTTTTCCCTGGCGCGTCCTGGGCATTGCCCGACAGGACGGGCAATTGATCACCAACCCTCTGGTGTGGCTGCTCGCCAGTCCATCCAGGATCGAGGACCCGTCCTGGATCCGACCCGGCAAAGTGGCCTGGGACTGGTACAACGCCAACAACGTGTTCGGTGTCGATTTCAAGTCGGGGATCAACACCCAGACCTACAAGTACTACATCGACTTCGCGTCCCGCTACGGTATCGAGTACATCATTCTCGACGAAGGCTGGTACAAACTGGGAGACCTCCTGTCGGTGGTCCCCTCCATGAACATCCCGGAACTGGTCGAGTACGGCCGGCAGAAACACGTGGGCATCATCCTCTGGGTCGTCTGGAAGACCCTCGACGACCAGCTCGACGCGGCCATGACCCAGTTCGAGAAGTGGGGCGTCAAAGGGATCAAGGTCGACTTCATGCAGCGCGACGATCAGCAGGTCATCGATTACTACTATCGGATCTGCCGCGAGGCGGCGAAGCGTAAGATGCTGGTGGATTTTCACGGTGCGATCCGTCCCGCCACCATGACGCGGACCTGGCCCAATCTCATCAGCACGGAAGGCGTCCGGGGCCTCGAGCAGTACAAATGGAGCACCTTGACCAACCCCGAGCACGACCTCACGATTCCCTTCACTCGCATGTTCATGGGACCCATGGATTACACACCCGGGGCCATGCGCAACGCCCAGAAAGCGAATTTCGCCGCCATCTTCCAGCGACCGATGAGCCTCGGGACGCGTTGTCATCAGCTGGCCATGTATGCCGTTTACGAAAGTCCCTTACAGATGCTCGCCGACAGCCCGTCGCAGTATCTGCGTGACCCGGAAGTCATGGAGTTCCTGGGGCCTGTGCCGTCGGTCTGGGACGAGACCCGGGTGCTCCAGGCCAAGATCGGTGACTACCTGGTCGTCGCGCGCCGGAGCGGTTCCGACTGGTACGTCGGCGCCATGACCGACTGGACTCCCCGGGACCTCGAGATCGACCTCTCTTTTCTCCCTGCCGGGAGCTATCAGATGACGGCCTTCGAGGACGGGGTCAATGCCAACCGCTATGCCAGCGATTACCGGAAGACGGACCGCGCGGTCGATTCGGCCACCCATCTCACCCTGCATCTGGCGCCGGGAGGGGGCTGGGCGGCGCGGATCCACCCGTGAGGGAGTTTTCGATTCCGGGTCAGTTCATGTACCAGCCCCCGTTCACGTTGATCGTCTGACCCGTAATGTACCCGTTGGTGGCCAGCATGACGACGATGTCCGAGACCTCGTCTGTCCTGCCAAAGCGACCGACTGGGATCAAGTCGGGGCGGGCCCTGGGATTGCTGCGGACCATTTCGGTTTCGATCAGGGCCGGGGCGATGGCATTGACCGTAATGCCCTCCGCGGGCGAGCAGGGCGGCATAGGCGCGAGTGAGTCCGAGGATGCCGGCTTTGGAGGCGGCGTAGTGCGGTCCGACCACCCCTCCCGTCTGCGCGGCCACCGAGGAGAGGTTGATGATGCGGCCCCAGCGGGCCCGGCGCATGGCGGGCAGCACGGCCTGGGTCACCAGGAAGACCGACTTGAGATTCGTATCGAGGACCGTGTTCCAGTCTGCCTCGGTGATCTCATCAATTGGTTGCGGACGGGTGATGCCCGCGTTGTTGACCAGAACGTCCACCGACCCGAGCTCACCTTCGACGGTCGCGACGAGCCGCTCGACTTCGGCCTGAATCGAGACGTCCGCCCGTACGACCAAAGCAGTACCGTCGGATTCTCCGATCTCCCGGCAGACTCGCTCCGCCTCCTCGAGGTGAGACCGGCAGTTGACGACCACCGAAAATCCCGACCTCCCGAGGGCGAGGGCGGCGGCGCGGCCGATCCCCCGGCTTGCCCCGGTCACCAGCGCAATTTTCCTTCCTGCAGTGTCCATGGCTGTAGTATCCCTTATCGCGTCGGCGTTCGAGTCCCCTTTTCGGAAAGCGGCAGCAAGCTGCCGCACTGAGAGCAACGGGAGACCAGAAATCGGTATACTGGAGCCTCGCAGGCATTCATGATCACTCGGAACAGCTGCAATCGGTTCAAGTTCATTGTGAAAGCTCCATGCGGGTGGGTTCAGACGTCCCTCTTCCTTCTCTGTGCCGTCCTCCTGGCCCCCTGGACCCTGGCCGAGGAACCGGTGCCCCAGTTCACCGAGGTGACCAAGACCTCCGGAATCGATTTCCAGCACATCAACGGACCCGCGGACCACAAGGACTATATCTTCGAGGCCAAGGGAGGAGGCGTCGCCTTCTTCGACTACGACAACGACGGCTGGCAGGACATCCTTTTCATCCAGGGGTCGACCCTGGAGCTGACCCACGCGGGCAAGGATCCGTTGAGCCGACTGTATCGCAACCGCGGTGACGGAACCTTCGTTGATGTCACTGAGTCAGCCGGACTGACGAGCCGGGGCTGGGGCATGGGCGTCGGCATCGGAGACTACAACAATGACGGCTGGGCCGACATTTACCTGACCCGACTCGGTCCGAACGTGCTCTATCGGAACAACGGGGACGGAACTTTCACGGACGTGACGGCGCAGGCCGGAGTGGGAGATGCTCACTGGAGTACCTCCGCCGCCTTCGGAGACTATGACGGGGACGGGCAACTGGATCTCTACGTGGCGAACTACCTGGATGTCGGCCCCGACAAGCTTCCTCCCCCGAAAAGCATGAGATGTCTGCACCTCGATCACGCCGTCATGTGCGGACCGCGCGGTATTCCCGGCGCCCCGGATGTGCTCTATCACAACAACGGGGACGGGACCTTCACCGACGTGACCGAGAAGAGCGGCGCCGAGGACAAGGACCGCTACTTCGGACTGGGCGTCGTCTGGGCGGACGTCGATAACGACGGAGACCTCGACATCTACGTCGCCAATGACGCCACCCCCAATCTTCTGTTCGTCAACCAGGGAGACGGAACCTTCGAAGAGGAGGGCTACTTCTCGGGTCTCGCCGTCAGCGGCGACGGCAAGGAACAGGCGAGCATGGGTGTGGACGTGGCCGATTACGACAACGACGGCCGCCTCGACGCGTTCCTGACTCACTTTTCAAAGGACTACAACACGCTGTACCACAACGAAGGGAACTCGTTGTTCGTCGAGGTGTCCGATCAAAGCGGATTCCAGCGCAACGAATGGAACCATGTCAGCTGGGGCACGCGGTTTGCGGACTTCGATCTGGACGGCTGGAAGGACATTCTGTACGCCAACGGGCACGTCTACCCCTTCCTGATTGGCGCCGGCCTGTCCGAGAGCTATCGACAGCCGAAGAGCCTCTACCTCAACCTTCGCAACGGTTCGTTCAAGGACGTCAGCGATGAAGCGGGACCCGACATGCGCCGGGAAACGGTGGGGCGGGGCGTCGCCTTTGCCGACTGGGACAACGACGGCGACATGGATTTCGTCAGCGTCAACCTCAATGGTTCCCCGCAGCTGTTCCGCAACGACTTCAAGACCGATCGTCACTGGATCATGTTCAAGACCGTCGGCAAGGAGAGCAACCGGGACGGAATCGGAGCCCGGATCACCGTGCAGACCGGCGAACTGAAGCAGATCTGGGAAATCAAGCGGACGGTCGGCATCTACGCCTCGAGCGACCCCCGGGCGCACTTTGGGCTGGGAGACTCCGCCAAGGCCGATCTGGTGACGGTGCGCTGGCCCAACGGCAAGGTCCAGGAGTTCAAGGACGTTCCTGCCGACGTGCACTACGTCCTCGATGAGGACGAGGGGTTGTCGAAGGAGATCTTCGGCCCGGAGGGCGGGGCAGGGAACCGGCCTGACCGGTAGGGGCACGTGAGGAGTGCTCAGGGGCGAAGCTGCGACGCCGCAGGCGTCCATGGAGTGCGGGAGCTTGCTCCCGCTATCGATTCGCCCCGGAATCCCAGGGAGGCTCGCACCGCCGGGTGGCCCGCCCCGAAGCCCGGGAGCACCCGCAATCGAGGCCTCTCCTCGGAAAGCGGTAGCAAGCTACCGCAGTCCAAGGCGGCTTCGCCGCGGTGGCGTGACTGCGACGCCGCAGGCGTCCATGGAGTGCGGGAGCTTGCTCCCGCTATCGATTCGCCCCGGGAATTTCAGGGGGCTCGCACCGCCGGTTGGTGCTCTCGCCGAAGCCCGGGAGCACGCGCAATCGAGGCCTCTCCTCGGAAAGCGGCAGCAAGCTACCGCAGTCCAAAGCGGCTTCGCCGCGGTGGCGTGACTGCGACGCCGCAGGCGTCCTTGGAGTGCGGGAGCTTGCTCCCGCTATCGATTCGCCCCGGAATTCCAGGGAGGCTCGCACGGCCGGGTGGCCCCCCCCCGAAGTCCGGGAGCACCCGCAATCGAGGCCTCTCCTCGGAAAGCGGCAGCAAGCTACCGCAGTCCAAGGCGGCTTCGCCGCGGTGGGCGTGACTGCGACGCCGCAGGCGTCCTTGGAGTGCGGGAGCTTGCTCCCGCTCTCGATTCGCCCCGGAATCCCAGGGAGGCTCGCACCGGCCGGGTGGCCCGCCCCTGAAGCCCGGGAGCACCCGCAATCGAGGCCTCTCCTCGGAAAGCGGCAGCAAGCTACCGCAGTCCAAGGCGGCTTCGCCGCGGTGGCGTGACTGGCGACGCCGCAGGCGTCCTTGGAGTGCGGGAGCTTGCTCCCGCTGTCGATGCGCCCGGGGCATCCCAGGTCGGCTGGCGCAGCCGAGCCGGCGATGGCATCCCCCGCCGAAGTCCGGGAGCACGCGCGAATCGAGGCCTCTCCTCGGAAAGCGGCAGCAAGCTACCGCAGTCCGAAGGCGGCTTCGCCGCGGGTGGTCGTGACTGCGACGCCGCAGGCGTCCTTGGAGTGCGGGAGCTTGCTCCCGCTTTCGATCCGCCCGGGACGTCCATGTCGGCTCGCACAGCCGAGCCGCTGAGGCATCCTCCCCGAAGTCCGGGAGCACCCGCAGATCGAGGCCTCTCCTCGGAAAGCGGTAGCAAGCTACCGCAGTCCAAAGCGGCTTCGCCGCGTGTGGTCGTGACTGCGACGCCGCAGGCGTCCATGGAGTGCGGGAGCTTGCTCCCGCTATCGATTCGCCCCGGGAATCCCAGGGAGGCTGGCGCAGCCGGCCGGTTGGTGACTCCCGCCGAAGCCCGGGAGCACCCGCAATCGAGGCCTCTCCTCGGAAAGCGGTAGCAAGCTACCGCAGTCCAAAGCGGCTTCGCCGCGGTGGCGTGACTGCGACGCCGCAGGCGTCCTTGGAAGTGCGGGAGCTTGCTCCCGCTATCGATTCGCCCCGGAATCCCAGGGAGGCTCGCACGGCCGGGTGGCCCGCCCCTGAAGTCCGGGAGCACCCGCAATCGAGGCCTCTCCTCGGAAAGCGGCAGCAAGCTACCGCAGTCCAAGGCGGCTTCGCCGCGGTGCTTGTGCTAGGGGCGTTGGACTTCGGTGCCGCTGGAAGCGGCTTCGAGTCTCTGCCGCTCGGCGTCCTGCAGCTTCCGGGCCTCAAGCAGGAGTTGCTTGCCCCGATCGCGCTGGCCCTTCTGGATCAGGATGCGCCCCAAGAGATAGAACGCTTCGGCCCGCTTGGGCTCACGCACGATGTCTTCCTCGAGCCAGGGGAGGGCTTCCTCCACCCGGCCCGCCTGGTGCAGGACCCTCCCGAGCTGATAGTAGGCCTCGCTCAGGTCCGGCTGAATCACGATACACGCCTTGAGGTCCCGGATGGCATCGTCGAGCCGTTCCTGGTAGGCGTAGACGGTGCCGCGGTAGAAAAGGGACTCTGCGTGCCTGGGATTCAGGGCGAGTTCTGCGGTGAAGGCCTTTTCCGCCTCGTCGGCCTTGCCATCGCGCCACTCGACCCGTCCAAGGATGAAGTGGGCCAGCGGCAGCCGGGGGTTCATCCGGATTGCCTGCTCGAGATGCTGGCGGGCTTCGGCGAGGCGGCTCTGGCCTTCCAGTGCCTCGCCCAGAAGCAGGTGAGTCTCGGCGGAGTCTCCCATCAGACGGAGCATCTGGCCCAGGGAATCTTCGGCCTCCTGGAACCGTCCGAGCCGCGTCTGCGCCAGGGCCAGGGAGTAGAAGATGGACGGGATCGTCGGGTTTGGCCTTGTGGAGCTTCTCGAGCAATTCCAAAGCCGGTGCATAGTCTTCGAGAACGATTTCGCAGGCCGCCAGCAGCTGACCGACCTGGAGGTTGTCCGGCGCCGCCGCCCAAACCTTGCGGAATGTCTCGGCGGCCTTGTCGAACCGCTGCCACTGGAAATAAGCCAGGCCGAGATTGCCCAGGATATTCGTTTCCTCCGGCGCCAGCTTCAGGGCTGTGGAGTAGCTCTCGACGGCGGCCTCGTAATGTCCCTGGCGCATTTGCACCGAGCCGAGATTGTTCCAGGCTTCCAGGAAGTTGGGATTGGCACCGAGCACACTCTTGTAGGCCTGCTCGGCAGCGATCAGGTTTCCCTGGTTCTGGAACTGAACGGCACGCTGAAACTGATCTTGAAGCGATTCCGCCCCGGGCTGGAGGCCCAGGAGGGCCAGGACGAGCAGCAGTGTCATTGCACGATCTTGAAATCGGCCGCGGCTTCCGTTGCCTCTCCGCTCAGCTGGTCTTCGAAGGTCAAAACGAGTCGATAGTTGCCGGGAGCCATCTGATCGGTCGGGAGTTTCTGGAGGAGCAACAGTCGATCCCGGAGACGCTCGAGATGATTGAGCGAACTATTCATCACGGCATCGGACTGTGCCCAGGCCGTCCCGTCCTTGAGGATGCGAGTGTTCACCTTGAGAGAGGGTTGCTGAGAAGCCTGGTCCTCCTCGAAGTTGTAGAGCTCCAGATAGGTCTTGACGTCCTGTCCGCGCCGGAAGGTCTTCTGGACATTGGGAACGACCTTGAAATCGGAGCTGAGGACCAGAGGATCGTCCGAACTTCCGGCCGGGGCTTTGACGATGCTGTCGGCCAGGACGAGCGAACTGGCCGTGAGCCGGCTGGACTCGGCCGGGACGAAGAGTCCGAAGTCGCCGGTGCCCATCTTGTCTCCGTTAACGTCATGGACGACGATACTGAGCTTGTATCGCCCGGGCGGCAGGAACAGTTTCTTCTGCGCCACCGATTTCCCGGTGGAAATGTCGCCCGCCTTGTCACGGACCAGCGTGTCCTCGAATTCGTGCACGATCTGGTTGGTCAGGGTGGTGACGTTTCCGTAGACCTCCACCGTCGCCCGCATCACTCCTGTCGGCGGAACCGGCTTGAAGGTCAGTTCGGAGTCGGGAACGGTGATGCTGATGGGCAGCATCCCCACCTCCTGGCTCTCATTGAAGATCGATATCTGAGTCCGGAAGGAGAGATCGTTGAAACGAACCTTCGTGTTCACCAGGTGTTTGAGATCCTGATACTTGATCTCCACCGGTGCCTCGAGCTCCTTGAGAATGCGCATTCGCTCGAAGGCCGCATCCTTGGCCCTGCGGATCGGTGCGAGCTCGTGTTCGGTCTGGGCATCCTGGTCGGCGAAGGTGCGGGTAAGGATCCGTTCGGTTTTGTTTCCTCCCAGGATCTCCTCCGACCGCGTCAACCCGGCGCCGGGGATGTAGAGCAGGGCATCCTTCTCCAGCCGATCGTTGGCGAAGCGGTAGAGGTTTCCCCCGTAGGTGTCGACGAACTCGATTTCGATGTCGCTGCCGACGCCTTCGATGTAGTTGTAGCGCCAGAGCCTGAAACGGATACACCTGAGTGATGCCCCCGCCTTCCCAACTGGGACGAACGTAGGTGGAGCCTGCCGGGATGATCGTCGATATCATCCGGCTGTCCGTACTTGATGTAGATCATTCCCCGGTCCGTCTTCCATCCGGCGAGCCCGAGCGTGAAATGTTCGTTGGCGTACGCAATCCGCCGGTAATACTCCTCTTTGTACTCGTTGGCGGCCGTGGACGGATCCGGATCCCGGCGGCGCCAGAACTGCTCGATGAAAGCATCCCTCTCGGCGTCGGTCTGGAGCTTGTCGAAAACGGAGCGCTCCTCGTCCGTGATGATGTACTTGACGTCTTCATCGAGCCACTTCTTGTAGTAATCCTGGGCCTCTTCGGCCGCGACCTGGTCGCTCTGGAAGGCTCGAACCGACGAATTGAAGGTGAAAAGAAGCAAGAACAGAAGGTAGTACGCAGATCCTCTCATGATCGTCATCCCGCCAACGTGAGCCAAGAGGTTGAGCCCGGTCGAGCACACCTCCGACGAGGTGGCACAGACCGAAACCTGAGTTTCAAAATACGCAAAAAAGCCCGCCCGAGTCAAGCGACCCGGGCGGGCTTCAGGTTAAGCGAACATCAAGGTTTGACCTAGAAGTCGAGTTTGAGACCGAACTGGATGATGCGCGGTGCTCTCGTGCTGGTCAAAGCGCCGAAGTTGTACCCGAGCCGTAGCTGGTGGCAACGCCGGTGAAGATCGCGTGGTTGAAGAAATTGAAGAACTCGGCGCGGAACTGCAGCGTCGAAGTCTCTCCACCGAACCAGGGGATGCTCGTGTTCTTGAACAGCGAGAAGTCCCACTTGTTGATGAAGGGACGACGAACCGTGTTCCGGCCACCCGTTCCAAAGTAACCGTCGGCCGGGTAGGCCCAACTGCCGGTGAACCACTGGCTGATGGTCTTGGGGTAGGTGATGGCGGAGATGGCGTCCGGACGGGATGCGAGACCCGTGTACCCGGACATTCCAACGTTGGCGGGAGTTCCCGTCTGCAAGAGCGTGATGCCGGAGACTTCCCATCCACCGAGGATGTGTCCCACGAAGCCCTCCTGGGTCTGGAAGACAGGAAGCTGCCAGATGTAGTTGATGGAGGTCGAGTGGGTGACATCCCAGTCCGCCAGCGCGTAGTCTGCCCCGATATTGTAGGCATTCTGCGCGTTCGAATCGAACTGCGACAAGCGTGTTCATGGCCTTCGAGAAGGTGTAAGCCACCTGGAACTTCAGGCCGCCCGAGTAGCGCTTGTTGAACATCGCCTGCAACGAGTTGTAGTTCGATCGGCCTTCGCCGTTGGGTCCGCCGGTGATCCGCTTGTCAATATTGCCGAAGCCGCGGTAGGGACGGAAGTAGTTCGTCGAGTACTGCCCCGTGTTGATCAGGGGGTTGAAATCATAGACGGTTCCGTCGTCTGCGGTGTAGGGCAGAGGCGTGTTGATGTTCTGGTTGAACGGCAGGAACTGGGTGTGAGATCCCACATAGGAGATCTGAGCCATACTGTCCTTGACCATCCCGCTCGTGTCGAACTGGAAGCCGAAGCTCCACTGGTGGATCCGCGGCGGATTGTACTCCTGCTCGAACAGGGACATGGTCGGCGGGAAGGTGGCCCCGGCCGTGCCGCTGGTCGGATCGCTGACTCGAACGTTGTTGAGTGTGACGTTCTGGGCGAACGGCGGGTTGTTGATGAAGTTGTAGGTATCGTTTCCTTCCGTCCGGTAGTAACCGACACCCCAGCCGCCCCGCATGATGACCCTGCCGTCTCCGGCAATATCCCAGGCGAAGCCCAGGCGAGGACCAAAGGCACTTGTAATGCGGTATCGGTCAGATAGTGAGGAACACCGTCCGTTCCGGCCTGCACGACGCCGTTGGCGCCGATCTCACCAGGATTCACACCCGTACCCGGAATGATGGCGCCGCTCGAGGGGTTGAGTTGAGGCGCGCGATCCAGGCTGAAGTCCGAGGGCACGAAGGCCGTGACCGCATCGTTCTTCTCATACAGGTGAGGAATGATGAAGTAGCGCATACCCAGGTTGACGGTCAGGTTCGGATTCACCTTCCAGTCATCCTGCACGAAGGCTTCGAGCTGCCAGTAGCGGTACAGACCGTTGCGCAGGGTGTCCTGCTCGTTGTAGGAATTGGCATAGCCCAGCAGGAAGTCGGCAAAGGAATTGCCGGAGTAGGTCCCGTTGAAGGTGAAGGCGCCGTTGGTGGCACCAAACGCTTCCTGGTTCTTGCGCTGCCACTGCCACAAGCCGCCGAACTTCAGACCATGGTTGCCCTTGGTCCAGGTCCACTTGTCGTCCCAGGTCCACACATCGTTCAGGTTGACCCAGGGCCAGGAACCCAGCTGGAGGCTGCCGTAGCCGCTCGGGAGACGTTCGGAATACGGTTCTCCCGGTTTTCGGGGAACAGCTCGGGGATGTTCATGTTGGCCGAGCGGGCGAACTGGCCCTTCGGCTCGATGGACAGGTTGTTGCCCACCTGGTTGTAGTTGAACTCATGCACCAGCGTCGGGCTCATGACGTGGGTCAGCTTGAAGATGTAGTTGAAGCCCGGCGAAGCGATGGTCGTGTTGATGTTCGGGAAGGACTGGCCCGACCACAGGGTCGTAGCCGGCGTGTCGACCGGCTGATCGTGGATGAACCGGCCCATCAGGATGATGTTCTCGTTGAAGTGATGGTCCCAACGAACCAGCTCCTGGTGGAAGTCCTGGGGAACGCTGGGAGCGTTGTTGAAATTGCGGAAGTTGTTGGCCACGTTTTCCCGCGGATAGTAATCCGACAGCAGCACCGACTGAGGATCGAACAGATCCGTCGGGATCTGGTTGTTCGGGAAGTCCTCTCCCGTTGCGGGGTTGCACAGCTGCGGCAGTGCGGCCCCACCCGGATTGTGGGAGAAGTCGCCGGCGCGCATCGCATCGCTCAGCGTCGTGGCGTTGATGACCGATCCGGCCCGGCGGTACTTGAACTCCTGCGAGAAGAAGAAGAAGTCCTTCGTCTTGTCCTGGTTGTAGTGACCGGGAATGAAGAAGGGTCCGCCGAAGGTGTAACCGAAGTTGTTCCGGATCAGCGGTTCCTTGATCTTCTTGCCGTCCCGGTAGCCCGCGAAGAAGGGGGCCGCGTCCAGGACGTCATTGCGGTGGAACTCGTAGGCACTGCCGTGGAATTCCTGGCCGCCCGAACGGGTGGCCGCTGCGACCACGCCCGATCCGGCCGTTCCGTATTCTGCGCTGTAGTTGCTCGTCAGGATGCGGAATTCACCAATCGACTCGACCGCCGGATACGTGGACAAAGACGCCTGGTTTCCGACGTCCGTGTTCTGAGCGCCGTCCACCAGCCAGTTGGCATAGTTCGAACGCAGGCCGTTGATCGAGATGCCGCCGGTTCCGCCCGTGACGCCGACGCTGATTTCGTCACCGGTCTGGTTACTGATACCGGTGGTCAGCGTGGCGAGGGAGACGAAGTTCCGGCCGTTGATGGCCAGGTCGGTGATCTGCTTACCCTCGATGACATCGCTCATGTCACTGGTTTCGGTCTGAAGTAACTGACCTCCGCCGGTAACCGTGACCGATTCGCTGATTTCGCCGAGTTGCAGGTTCAGGTCGACGCGCAGGGTCTGGGCCACGTTCAGCTTGAGCCCCGTCTCTACCTGGCGTTTGAAACCGGCCTGGGAAGCGCTGACTTCGTAGGTGCCGATGGGCAGCGCGACGGCCGTATACCGTCCTGAATCATCAGTGATCACGGTACGGGTTGCGCCGGTGTCGAGATTGGTGATCAGCACCTCGACTCCGGGAATGACGCCACCGGTCGCGTCACGGACGTAACCGGTGATCGTGCCCTCCGACCCCTGCCCGAAGACGGGGGCGGCGGGCATTAATAGAAGAATGACCGCGAAAACGAAAACAATTAGTTTCGTAGAAGTTCTGTGATCTACCATGCACACACCTCCAATCGATATGGGTACAGAACTCTCCAGTAATGAACGCCACTGTGTACTCGTCGCCACATTTTGTCAATGACAAATTTCAAAATTTTTGAGCGAAGATCCAGATTTCTTGCGGATCTCGAGCCCACAGCAGGGCGGACAACCAGACCACTCCTGGCCCGCCGCCTACAGTATCGGCCAAGGGAGTGACAAAAGCCGGCTGCGAGGCCCAATCCGCGGCACTTTTCTCCGAAGTCCGCTGTCGAACAGAACCGGGTCGACTCGAGCGAGTGTCCGTGAGCGGCGCGGACGCGATTCGTTGAGTGAGTCGAGTCGGCGAAAGGGCGTTATGAATAGGACAAAAAACTAACGAGGGTTCCAAGGTCTGTCGGCGGCGGACTTCGCACCGAGGTCGGTAGGGGAGGGAACAAGGGAGTCTGTCGATAGGCCGTCAAGCTCACGGGCGGTTTGGACATCCTTCCTTGCGGCCTGCAGGTGGCACTGGCAGGTCGAGGAGACGGCGTGGACGAGCCCCGTCCAAACGGGAGGTCTTTCGGGGGGAATCCGACGTCCTAGAGGGGACGGTACACGAGGATGCGCTCGACCATTTCCCGAAAGCCGGCGTCGAGCAGAATCCGCCGCAGTCTGGGCTGAAAATCCCAGACTCGGACCCGAACTTCGACGGCCTTGCGGGCAAGTAGTGTTGCGACCAGGCTGTGGCCAAGGGCGCGGATGAAGTCGGCGTCTGAGTCCGGATCCAGAGCAAACTCGGCTTCATGGGTCTTCTGCAGTCGATGGTAGCGGGCGAGGGCGATGCCGGCCACCCTGCCCTCTCGTTCGAGGGCCGTTCCGACCAGGCGCGTATGAAGGGCAAACTTGTTGAACAGTTCCATGACCTTCGACTGCTCGTGGCACGGATCGGCCAGCGTGGGATCGGCGCGGACGGCGAGGGGAGGAATCTCCCGCAGGCGGAGGCGCCGGAAGTCAGCCGTCGTCGGCCGGTGTTTGCGGAATCGCCCGTCTGCTTCCAGGCTGCGCAGGGCCGCCCGCAGGCCGTCCCCGGTCAGGCTCAGTGTGTGCTCACGCAGATAGGGACGATATCCGAATTTGGCAGCACTTCGAGCCTGAGGCTCGTTGGAACTGCGGTGGCGGGCGAGGAGCCGCAGGCCCGGTTCAGCGGGCAGCCGCGCGACGGCGAAATCTCGCAGTCGCGAGGCAATACCCAGCCTTCTGAAGGGTGTGCCCACCGCCATGTGGACGACGTAGTATGCACCGGGCGCCCTTCTTCTCAGACAGATCGCCCCGGCCACCTCTCCTCCTCTCCGGCAGACATAGATGCGCGGCACCGATCGGGGGAGGAGCCCCAACAAGTCCAGGCTGCGCAGCAAGGGAAAGGCGCGCGAGTAGAGGCCGGCCATCCGCAGTAGTGCCGCGCGTGTCTCCTCCTTGCCCGGTCCGCTCGAGAAGCTGTCATCGAGCAGGGACCGGTACCCGGCCAGGTCGTTCCAGCGAATAGGTCGAATCAGCTCCGCTTCCATGTACGATTTGAGCGCGGCCTCTAACCGCGACAGCGATCCCGGCTGCCCGCCCGGTTGGCCCGGTGGGCCTGCCTCGAGACCGTCCGAACAGTGTTTCCAGACCCTGTGAAGATCGCCGGTCTTCCGAAAGGCCCGCGACTTTCCACAGGAGGAGCATAGTTTACATCTCGAGGATGCGTGCGGGATCCCTTTGCGCCGCGGAGCGTCCGGAGTCGAAGCGGCAGTTCGGAGACCGGATTCGAGCGTCCTACTCGGTTCCGTTCGCCGTCCCTGCTTTCCCGTTGCAGACGGCTGGGGCTCGGCTGTACTTCAAGGAGTCGGACGGCGTGGACTACAGCGCTCGGCTGAAACCCGGCGACAACGGAAAGATGGTCTTTGTCGATCCCTCCTATGAAGCCAAGCCGGGCGACTGGAAGCTCTGTTATCGGGCAGGACGGGAGACGATGGAGGCCGCCCGCAGCTTTGCACGGTCCTGGCTGGCAGATCTTCAAAACACGACGAACTGAGGTCAGTTCAGCCAGAAGACTCCGGCAAGGGGCGGGAGGAGAGCCAGGAAGGCCCACAAAGGAGAGTGGCGCGTTCCATACCTGCGGTCCCAGCGAAACAGGTAGAGAGCCAGAACGAAGGCGGCCAGCCCCGTACAGGACAGTATCAGCACCGGAGCGGACGAGCCCGAGGCCTCGGGCAGGGAAGCACTGAGCGAATCCATGATGAGCGTCGCCGGCATCAAATGGGAGAGGGCTCGGGCGACCGGCGGCAGGAGCCGACCGGGAAACATGAAACCTCCCACCAGGAATGACGGAACGAACAGCAACTGCGACCACAGGAGGGCCACTCTGGAATTCGGCGAGACGACGCCGATGAGGAGGCCGATCGCGGCCAGTGTCAGTGCCCCCACGAGACAGATGCCGATGAAGGCGGGCCAGTCGGCGGGCGTCGGTGCTGCGAACAGGAGGGGTGCCGAGATTGCGATCAGAACGGTCACGATTGCCAGGTGAAGAAGAGTCGTGAACACGGGCACGAGAAGGACCGCCGCGGCGGGGACACCGTTGATCCAATAGCTGCGAAACTGCCCGCTCTCCCGCGAGTTGACCAGCGACTCCGGAAGCCCGAGCAACGTGGCGGCGAGAATCGCCACGATCGTCATTCCGGGGATCATGAGGTCGTGGAAATAGGGATTGATGCCCGGCATGATCGAACCCAGCATCAGATACAAGCCGAGCGGAAACAGATAGTTCAGGAAGAGCAGGTGACGGTTGCGGATGCCGTCGCGAAAATCGAACAGGGCATGCTCAAAGAGGGCCTTCATGGGAGCCTTCCGGGAGTCGTGATCTCCAGAAACCGATCTTCCAGCGACGGCCTCTCCACGCGCAGATCCACCAGGGAATCGTTCAGGCGATCGATTTCCGCGAGCAGGGCGGCCAGAGTCCTCGCTACGGAATCGCTGTAGTAGACGGCATAGCCGTCGCGGGGGGCCGTACGCACCACGCCGGGCCACTCCTGGACGGCCGTCAGCAGCAGCGATCGTTCCGTCTGGACGGTGATCTTGGTCAGCCCGGCACCCTGAGCCGTGATCTGCAGGGGAGTGCCGACAGCAGCCAGCTGTCCGCGCAGCAGGATGGCAACGTGATCGCACAATTCCTCGGCCTCGGCCATGTCGTGGGTAGCCATAAGAACGGTGGTCCCGGCAGAACGCAGTTCGCGGATCAGACGATGGAGCTCGGACCGGGAAGCGACGTCGAGTCCCGCCGTCGGCTCATCCAGAATCACGATCTCCGGTTCGTGGATCAGGGCCAGAACGAGATTGAGCAACCGCTGTTGCCCCTTCGAAAGGGCCGCATAGCCCGTGCGCTGTTGGTCCCCGAGGCGAAGCCTTGCCAACAGGTCAATGCGAGGTGCGATCCCGCGATAGGCGCAGAAGATCCGCACGGCCTCCGACACCGTCATCGTGTCGGGGAGCCCGGAACTCTGCAGTTGCACACCGATCCGCCGGCGCAGAGACGCGAGATCCGAAGCGGGATCGAGACCGGCGACACGCAGTGTGCCACGGTCGGCGAAGCGAAGCCCCTCGAGGCACTCCAGAATCGTGGTTTTGCCCGCTCCGTTCGGTCCCAGCAGGCCGAAGACTTCCCCTCGGCTGACGGAGAAACTGATTCCGGAGACGGCCACGAAGTCACCGTAGCGCTTTACGAAGTCCCGAACTTCGATCGCCGACGCAGGCATGGGGCCACCTTTGTTTCGATTCTCATCCGCCGGAGGGCGGATCGGGCGATCGGGGAGGCTCGACCATCGTCTCGGGTGCAGGCGGCGACGGCGGCAGGAGAGCTCGCTTGCGCCGCATCAGGTCGCGCATTTCCCGCGCCATTTCCACATTGACCTCCTCGGCCATGGGAAGAACGTATTTCTCGGTTTCGTCGAGGTGATCGGCAACCTTGGCCGCGGGGTAGACATCACAGCTGAGATCGGTCAGATTGCTGATCCGGTCGGCGACCTTGAGGATCTTCGCGTTCCTCGTCCCGTGATCGCGAAGTCGGGTCAGGTACTCGCTGCGCGACTCCGCGCGGCGCGAGACCTCGTTCACGAGTCGCACGACCGCCGGTCCGTCCTCGTCAATGTCTGCAATCTCCAGCGGGTTGGCGTTCTGGAAGTCCTCGAAGAGATCGTGGAGGACGGAGGCCTTCAGGAGCACGGGATCCGTGTAGTGGTAATCGAGCAGGATCGCAAAGGTCGCCATGGCATGGCGGAACTGGTTGCCGCCAACCCGGCGGGCGAGCCCGATCAGAGCCGTGGCCTTTTGAATATAGGGAGCGAGAACCAGGTCTTCCAGGCGTTGTCTCTCGGAATCTTCCATGTAGTTCGATCCGGGGGCGAGATTTCTATTCGCCGGCCTCCGGCGACGGAGCATCCCTGCCCTCCAACCCGGTCCAGCTCGAGCGCCCCGACACGGCCCCCTATTCTCGCTCCGATGGAGCGGATGCGCAATGGTCCTCCCGGAAATCGTTGGCCGTGCCTCCCGGCCGCTCCATGCTCTCGGGGCCGACGGGCGTGCATTTTCCTTCGCCGCAGGGCGGGTTGGCGTGAGGTGAACCGAGTTAATGCACAACGCATCTCAATAAAACGCATCTTAGTGAACAGGAGAGTGAATATCATGAGAAAAACACTAATACTCCTGGCGGCGGTGATGCTGCTCTCCCCGATGGCTTTCGGAATGAGCCCATCGAACCAGCAGAGCAACGCCTCCCAGGGTCAACCTCTATATGTTGGAATATTGATACAGGATAACGTCATCCATGTGGGTACCGACCTGGGTGCCTACCGGACCTTCATCAGGGAACTCCCGGCCGGCAGCCATGTTTCCGTGGCGTACGCTCGCGTCGGTTTCAACAACATTGTGCAGCCCTTTACGTCGAACCTGTCGCAGGCCGCGGATTCACTGCGTCCACCGGCAGCTTTTCCGTCGATGGAACCGGGCAGCCCCTATGTCTCCGTGAAGGAATACCTCAAGACCTTCCCGAAGAGTGACACGGGCGTTCGCAAGGTTCTGGTCTTCGTGTCCAATGGCCTGGATCCGATTTTCGGCAGCTACGTCCGGGTTCTCCCGAGCGCAGATCCTTACCTCGCTCAGGCGATCCGGGTTGCCCGTCGAGACGACGTGACGATCTACTCGATCTTCGCTCCTGGAGCCGGTCCTTTCCACAGAAGCCAGGTGCTGGCTTTCTCCGGACAGGGAGCCTTGAACTACCTTTCGGACCGAACGCACGGTGAGGCCTTCTACTCGGGCAGCACCTACATCACCGCACGTCCCTTCCTGAAGGACATCGCGTCGCGAATCGGATAAGTCTGACCACATCCGATAACAACGCGGGAATTGCCTCGCCGCCCGTCTTCGGATCATCGGCGGCGGGGGCCATTCCCCACCCATCCAGGGCCGGTGGCCGTGGGGACAGTGAGTCCGTTCGGCACCGGCCTTTCTTCTTTCCGAATCTCTGCTTTCTGTCGGCCAGAGACAGTGCTTTCATGACCAGCGGGAAACTGTGGTAATTTCCTGTATCAATGTCCCTTGATCTGACCCATGCGGTTGTTCTCTCGGGCGGTGGTGCGAAAGGCGCGTACGAGGTCGGCGTCATGAAGGCCCTGTTTCAGGGCGAATCGCCGTCGACCGCTCATCGCACACTGGATCCGGCCGTCTTCACGGGGACCTCGGTGGGTTCGTACAATGCGGCAGTGATGGTCTCCAGACCGCAGGCAGAGGCCGCGCAAACCATTTTGGACCTGGAGAGGATCTGGACCGACCGAATCGCCGACCGGGAAGGGAACGGTGAAAACGGGGTCTTCCGGTTTCGCGGTTTGCCCTACGGACTTGCCAACCCGGCAGAGCTCGTCCGGAATCCGCTCAAGCCGATGCTCCAGTTCGCCGAAGACGCCGTAACTCTGACCGATGACTACTGGAGACGGATAGTCCACCTCCCCTTCGCCGAGGGTCCGATCTCCCGGAGGCTCCTGGAGCTGGTCAGCCTCAGTGCCTGGATCTCGATGGAACCCTTCCAGCGACTGCTGGACGAGACCCTGCCCGCCGAGGACATTCTGGACTCGCCGAAGAGTCTCCGCGTGGCGGCGACGGACTGGCGGGCGGGGCGCCTGCGGGTCTTTCGCAACCGGGCCGGAAGCGGTGACGACTCCTTCGTCCAGATGGAGGTCGACTCGGTCCGGCGCAGCATTGCTGCCTCCAGCGCCATTCCCGGGATCTTCCCCTCCGTCGAGCTCGACCGGGCGCCCCACGTCGACGGCGGTGCCGTGATGAACACTCCGTTACGCTCGGCCATTCTGGCGGGTGCCGAGACGATTCACGTCGTCTATCTCGATCCCGAACTCGAAGACATTCCCCTGGGACGTCTGGAGAACACGGTCGACACTCTCGAGCGCCTCTTCGTCCTCATGATGGCCGTGATCACGAACCGGGACATCGCCGCGGCGCGGCGGATCAACGAAATGTTGACGTCGGGCACCCAGCCCCGCAGTGCCTCGCGCCGGATGCGGCCCCTGACCATCCACCGCTACCGTCCGAGGGGCGACCTGGGAGGGCTCCTGGGATTGCTCGATTTCCGGAAAGCGACCGTCCTGCGGCTCATCGAGCAGGGCCGGGAGGACGCCCGGGCTCACGACTGTGCCGCCTGCGGATGCATCCTTCCCGAGTGACACGCCGTACCGATCCGTGGCATGAGTCCGTTGCCTGCCCGCCCCGAGGGGGAGCGCCCGGGCCGGCAGTCGGCTATGGAGGATCCTCCGTGGGGGGCGGCTCGACCGTAAACCAGACCGGATCGCTCCTGCGCCCCGACCCTTCCTGGAAGAGGTACACCTCATAGCGGCCCGGCCTGGCATAGAGGTCGGCCGGCACCAGCGCACCGAGAACGTCGCCCCGGACGACCTTCGGCCGGAGGACCGTATGGGCGAACGAAACTCGGGTGTCCGCATTGAAGTTGAGCCCCTGGGCCCACATGGCGGACTGGCCGTTGGGCTGGATGTTGAAATCCCGGCCTGCCGTCGTCGACGTCGGTCCCCAGCTCACGATGCAGGGGAGTGCCCGCGCCAGGGGCGGCCGGCTCCATGTCGTGTAGAAACGCCGGCCCTCGATTTGATAGGAGAGCGCGTTCGCCCGGGGAGGATCGCCTTCGGAAATTCGAAGCACCAGGTCCGAGCTGAGCGCCAGGCAGTCGTCGGTGTTCGTGGCCAGTACCGAGTCCGGGATCCCGAAGAATCGGAGCAGCACGGAGAGCCTTCGCGGATTCGACGAGAACCCGGGCACTCCTTCCGAGCGGATCGCCACGCGGGCATCGGGGTCGATTCCCAACTGGGGCCAAAGCCGGGCAATGGCGCGAGGATGGCGGCCGCGGGAGCCCGACTCGGCCGTCCCCTGCACGAGTTGGGTGCCGGCGATGACGAGGAGCGATCCGGTAGTCGCCAGCCAGAACCCCCGCGTCAGGGAGCCGCCGATGCGGCGACCCGCCAACAGGAGAAGAGGAGTCGCCAGGGTTGCTGCTGTCAGGACCAGCGTCCAGGCGGTGTCTCGGCCGAAGAGATCGGGATTGTTGAAGGTGCTGCGGGTGAAATAGACCGGGAAATCCCTCAGGAGTCCGCCGAAAAGGACGGCTCGCGCAAGCAGAACCAGCCCGGTCGATACGAGGACGGCGGCCAGGCCCTGACGGAGCGACAAACGGAAGTCCGGGCGGGTGAGCAGGAAGAGGGAGATGATTCCGGCGCAAAACAGAACCGGCAGCCCCACGGTCAGGTAACGGCCGAGCAGGTGATTCGGAAGCGGATAGTTGTAGGCATGTCGCCACGAGTGGTAGCTGCTGGCCGCCGACAGGGCCCCGAGCACAACCGTGGAAACGAGGACCAGCGCGGTCACTCGGGAGCGCAGGCCGAACCGGGTGACGGCCAGCAGAACCCAGGGCAGGACGGGAGCGGCGGCCAGGACGAGATAGGCGGCATAGGAGATCGCCCAGACGGCCAGGTCGGTCGGCATGGCGGAAGGTGCGGTTTTGGTCAGGGAATAGCTTCCGAAAAGAGTGCTGGACAGGGATTCGCCTGAATAGAGCCCGTAGGCGATCCAGGGAACGAGGACCGACGACAGGCCTCCGACGAATGCCGGCAGGGCGACGCGCCGGCGGGCAGGATGCGCCGGATCCGGGCGCAGGACCCTCCAGACCCAGAGAGCTGCGAGGATCGGCAGAATGACGACGGCGATGTAGCGGGTCGCCCACAACGCGGCCACGACCAGCCCGAAGAGGAAGTGGCTCCGAAAGCGGTCGAGGCGGGAAAAAAGGACGAGATAGACGGCCAGACAGAGTAGAGGGGCAAACAGATTCTCGCTCATCACCATCGGTGGGTAGACGAGGCCCCAGGGCAGTAGCAAAAGAAGGGCGACGGCACTGAATGCCTCACGCGGCGGCAGATAGTTGCGGACGATCCACCAGGCCGGAAAGACCACACTGGCCGCTGCCACAGCGTTCAACAGGAGCATGCCCGCGTACCAGTGGCGGCCCAAGAGGAACGCAGGGGCCAGCAGCAGCGGATAGAGCGGAGGGTAGTGGAAGCTGTGGTACGGCAGGCCGCGGAAGATGCTCTCGGCGTCCAGGCGGTAGAGCAGTTCGTCCTGAAAGCAGAACGGCCCGAATCCGCCACTCGTCCAGCCGACGGCCCGCCCGAGTTGAGGGACGACGTACAGGGCGAAGAGCAAAACAGGCAAGAGGGCGCGGCGACCAGCCCCTCGTCGCACATCCGTCACTGTTTCCTCCCGCTCCTGCGCCGACGGACCGGGGCTCCGGCAGAAGGAGTCTCTGCGAACCGGCTTCCCCATCCTGTATTGTGAAGCGACAGCGGAATCAATCTCACCCTTACACGTGAACTGCGGAACCCTGGTCACTACTCCAAGTGCCGTTCTAATCTAATACCACTCCAACAGGGAGGGGGTCCAACGGCTCTTCCTTCAGGAGTCAACGACGGACGGCGTCGAGTTTGACCGGAGCCGGGTCATATTGGGCATAATCAAGGACATCCTGTCCTCGATCTTCGAAAGGACCGCGGAGGGGAAGCCACTATTCGAGCCATCGGGAGGGGAGCATGGGAGGAAGAATTCCGCGACCAGGGGCCGGTGCCGGCCTTTTTCTGATCGCCTGTACGGGGCTGTTTGGGCTGAGCGGGCTGGTGGCGGGCCAGAGTGCGGACGACTTGAGCCAGAGCCTCGAGGGTCGGGCCGTGACGGTCCGAATCGATATGCCGGCCACCAAAGACGGGATCGATTTCTATCCCGAACGGGAGCAGCCGATCGATTTTTCCGAGTATGGGAAACGCCTCAAAGACTTCGGCGTGGCCCTGCGGCCGGGCGACCGGGTCCTGATCACGAAGATCAAAGCCAAGGAAAGACACATCGAGGTCCAACTGGGCGGCGGCGGGTACGGGACCGCAGGGGACGAGTCCGCCTGGGTCGAGACCCCTACCGTGCCGAAGGGCGAGCGCGAAAAGGAGTTGGAGAAACTGCTGAAGAAGGAAGAGGACCCCGCAAAACGCCGGGCCCTCGAGCGCGAGCGGTCGGGCCTGGCGGATCAGCGCAGACGTGAAGAACGGCTGATGAAGGCCATGGCCGAACGCGTCCGGGCCGAAAAAGAAGCGCGGGTCCGGGAGCTGCGACTCGAGGCGGGATCGCGTTTCAACGTCCGCTATGACCGCGAACTGACGGCCCAGGAGTTGACGCCGCAGAATCTCGAGGCGGTGCTGGCGCGGTTTCTGGACTTCTCGGCGCCGGCCGATCCCGATGACGGGGAGTCGGCTGCGGGGGGCTTCTCACTGCGGAAGGGTCTGCTCTGGGAGGACGTGATTGGATATTTCGGCGATCCTGCCGAGGTCAGAGAAAGAAGTGAAGGGAACCTCCGGGTCACCTCCTGCAGCTATGACCAGGGCGATGAGGTCATCCGACTGGAGTTCGTGGAAGGCGTCCTGATCCGCTACTCCGTCGAATCGAAGTGAGGGAGATTCTCGAATTCCGATCCACGATCTTCGATTTGGGGGCGCAATCGGGGCGACTGGGAAAGTCCTGAAATCGTAAATCGCAAATCGAAATTCGAAAATCCTAGATTTCCCCCGCGGCCTGCCGCAGGCACTCCAGGTACTCCTCTGCGTAGCGGTCCAGCTGTGGCCGGCGGTATTGCATGATCCAGCGGGGATGGGGCAGGACGCAGATCCGATCGAAGAACCGGTAGCGTTTGTTCAAGGCTTCGAAGTATTGCAGGTTCTTTCCCTTGCCGATGCAGATCGCGAGGCTTCGACTGAGCCCGAGGGCGATCTGGTCCTGGAGGTTCCTCGCAATCCGGGGCTCGATTCGGCGCAGGAGCGCGGCGTCGTCGTAGTAGTTGAAGTTCTTCCCGTGCCGGGTGAAGCCGAGGGGGCAGACGGCGGTGATGAAGAAGGAGCCGAAGAAGAGCGCGGGGCCGCCGAACGCACGAATGACGCGGTAGATGAAGACGCTCGAAAGTTCCGGCCGCTTGGGGAGATCGTTTTCGATCCCGAGTTCCTCCTGCAGCCGGATCGGGTCGGTGAAAGCGACGCCCGTCCGCCCGGCACCGAAGCGTCCGGGATTGATCCCGAACACTCCGATGCGGGTCGCTGTGTCCGCGAAATAGCGCTGGAAGAACCGCTCCACGAGGCGGAGGATCGCCTCGTCGTCGTAGGCCCTCAGGATCTCGATCCCCTGCGGTACCGGCCAGTCACTCGAGAGGCGCCGGTAGTAGCGAAGGGCACGTTCACCGAAGGTCATCCGGCGACTAGCCCAGTGCCGGCTCGGCGTCCACTTCGCCCTCGATCGCCTTGCTGGCCTTGCGCACCCGGACCGTCTCCATGGTGTAGAACAGCGTCGGGATCAGGAACAGGGTAATGAAGGTGGACGAGATCATGCCGCCGATCAGGACTCGAGCCATGGGGGCCTGCAGTTCCGCTCCCTCTCCGACTCCCAGGGCCATCGGCACGAGGCCGAGGACCGTGGTCAGCGTGGTCATGAGAATCGGGCGCAGTCTGCGCCGGCCGCCCTGGATCAGTGCATCCGTCACCGACATACCGTGGAGTCGTATCAACTGCAGCACATAGTCCACCAGCACGATGGCATTGTTGACGACGATGCCGACCAGCATGATGATTCCGATGAAGGCCTGCATGTTGAAGGTCGTGTTCGTCAGGAACAGCGCCAGGATGACACCGAGTGAGGCCAGCGGCAGGGAGAACATGATCAGGAACGGATAGCGGAAGGACTCGAACTCGGCGGCCATCACCAGGTAGACCAGAACGACGGCCAATATGAAGCCCAGTTTCAGATAGAAGAACGCCTCCTGCTGATCCTCCCAGTCTCCCGAGAAGATGACGGCTGTTTCGGGGGGAAGGCTCAGGGTCGCGATCTTGCGTTGCATGTCTTCGACGATGGAACCCATGTCGCGAGTCCCCGAGACGTTTCCGGTCACCGAGATCACCCGTTGCTGATCCCGCCGCGAAATGGCCGTCGGACCCTCACTTCGTTGGAAGCTGACCAGAGAGCTCAGCGGGACGATCTGACCGCCGGGTGTCTGCACGGGAATGGCCAGGACATCGGCCGCACTCATGCGATCGCTCTGCTCATAGCGGACATTGATGTCGTATTCGTCACCCTGTTCTCTGAAGTAGCTGGCCGTGGTTCCACCGAGCGCGGCCCGGATGGTCGTGGCGATCTCGGTCACGGACAGACCCATCGTGGCCGCCTTGACCCGATCGATGAAGATGCGGCTTTCGGGGCGACCGGCGGTTCGCGTGATGCGGGCATCGGAGATCCCGTCCGTGGACTCCAGCATGCGCTTCAGTTCGACGGCCACCTGATAGCTCTGGCTCAGGTTGTAGCCGCGTACGTCGAGGCTCAGCTGTCCGGAGTCTCCCTGAGCGATGCGCATGATGAAATTGCCGCCGGAAGCCCGTGTGCGGGAGAGAACGCCCGCGAGTTGTTCGAGCTTGGGGCGAAGCGCTTCGGCGATCTGCTGGGTACTCCGGCTACGCTCGGCCAGGGGGACCATGCTCATGCGGATTTCCGCCGTGTTCGTGTTCGCGGCGTGCCATCCTCCGGCCTCGCCCACCTCCGTGAGGACATTGACGACTTCGGGCACATTCTCCTTGATCAGAGCTTCCACCTGTCGTGTCACGTCATCGGTGACCTCCAGGCGGGTACCTTCGGGGAGCTCCAGGCTCACGCGCACTTCACCCTCATCCGTCTCGGGCTGAAACTCGAATCCGATGAACTGGATGAGAAACAGGGATCCGATCACCGCGACGAGGCTGGCGCTGATGACGAACCAGCGGTGGCGCAAGGACCAGCGGATCCCCTCGGAGTAACTGCGGTCGAGGCCCTCGAGGGCGGTGGCCATCTTGTGGATCACCTTCTGGCGGATGGTGCCGATCTTCGGCTCCCGGACCCGAACGAACCGGCTGGCCAGAAGAGGAACCAGCGTGAGAGCCACCAGCAGGGAACTGAACAGAGAAAAGGACACGACCCAGGCCAGCTGCTGGAACAGGACTCCGGAGATGCCCTGCATGAAAACGACGGGGATGAAGACGACGACCGTCGTCAGAGTCGAGGCCGTGATGGCCATCGCGACCTCGGAGGCGCCGTTGCGGGCCGCCTTGATCTTCTCCTCGCCGTCCTGGCGATGTCGGAAGATGTTCTCCAGGACCACGATGGCATTGTCGACAAGGACGCCCACCCCCAGGGCGAGACCTCCAAACGTGATGGTGTTCAGTGTGAAGCCGTAGAAGTACATCAAGCCGAAGGTCGAGACGATCGAAATCGGGATCGAAATGGCGACGACCAACGTGCTGCGGAGATTTCTCAGGAACAGCAGCAGGATGATGATGGCCAGGATCGAGCCGTACAGGGCCGCATCCCGGACGTTGGCCACGGCACGCTCGATGAACTTGGAGTTGTCGAAGATCGTCGTGACGTGGACGTTGGGAAAGTCGCGGTTGATCCGGTCGAGCTCGGCCAGAACGGCCCTGGCGACGTCGACGGTGTTGGCTCCGGATTGCTTCCGGATGGACATGCGCAGTCCCGGGACCCCGTTGATGCGGACCAGGTTGCGGATTTCCTGGTGACTGTCCTCGACCTTGGCGATGTCGCTGATGTAAATGGGCCGGCCCTGACGCCGCGTGACCATGGTCTTGCGGATTTCGTCGAGGCTCGTGTATTCACCCTCGGTCCGCATGAGCAGTTCGAAGTCCCCTTCGTTGACCTGACCGGCCGGCTCGTTGAGATTCTCCCGTCGCAGTGCGGCGATGACCTGGTTCGGGCTGAGGCGCAGAGCGTGCATCTTCTCCCGGTCGAGGCTCACGTGGATCTCGCGCTGCAGGCCGCCCCAAATGTCCGCCTGGGCCACACCCGGGATCCGTTCGAACCGGTACTGGAGCTGTTTTTCCGCGAAGTGTCGAAGGTCTTTGGGGGGCATGTCGCTCGACACGCCCAGGAAGACGATGGGGAACACGCCGACGTCGAACTTGAAAATACTCGGCGGATCGGCGTCATCGGGCAGCGACGCCCGGGCCCGGTCCACCCGTGTGCGGACCTCATCCGTTGCCGCCTCGATGTCGGTTCCCCATTCGAAGGAAAGCCGGACCTGGCTGGAACCTTCGGACGAGGTCGAGGTCATCTCCTTGACCGACGGCGTCGACGACAGCGCACGTTCCAGGGGAATCGTCACCAGTTCTTCCATCTCCTCGGGGCCGACTCCGCTGTAGGAGTCGGAGACCGTGATGGTGGGCAGCGTCATGTCCGGCATCAGATCGACGGGAAGCCGGAAGAAGGAGATGGCACCCAATAGAGACAGGATCAGGAAGATGACGGTCGCAAAAACGGGCCGACGTATTGCTAGATCAGGCAGGTTCATCCGATTCTCACCTTATCGCCTTCGTTGAGTTTCTGGGCGCCGGACGTGACGACTTGCGTACCCTCTCCGAGGCCGTCGAGGACTTCGACGAAATCGCCCTGGATCCGTCCGATTTCGATGCGACGGTATTCCGTCGTCTGTTGCGAGGTCAGCAGAAAAACCCCCTTTTCGTCTCCGCGCGTCAATAGCGCGTCGCGGGGAATGGCCAACGCTTTGGTGGGCGCTCCCGCCGCAATCACCACGCGGGCGAACATGCCCGGCTTCAGGACGCCCTGATTGTTGGGGATCTCGATCTCGACGTCCGCGCTGCGCGTCTCCGGATCGAGAAACGGGCTGATGCGGGTGATCCTGCCGTCGTACTTCTGGCCCGGGACACCGTCCACCGTGATCTGTGCCGGGAGTCCTGCCCGGACCTTGCTGATCATCTGCTCAGTCACCGGAACGACGGTCTTCAGCCGGCTCACATCGAGGACCCGGACGATGGGGACGCTGGCGCTGACCAGGGCGCCCGGATCCACATATCGGGTACCCACGAATCCGGTCAGAGGAGAATAGACCCGAGTCTGGTCCTGCTGAATCTTGAGTTCCTTGAGGCTCGCCTCCGCCTGTTCGACCTGTGCCTTCGCCAGCTCGAGTTGGGCTCGGGAGGCCCGCAGCTGGCTTTCGACGTTCTGCAGATCCTGGTTGGAGATCAACTGCTCCGAATGCAGGGCCTGGTAGCGCTCGACCTGGAGGACGAGATTGTCGTAGTTGGCCTGCTCGCGACTGACGCCGGCACGGGCCACCGCAATGGAAGCCTGCGCGCGAACGATCTGCTGCAGGAGATCCTCGTCATCGACAACGGCCAGAAGGTCGCCTTTTGCCACCGGATCCCCCCGCTGAAGGAGGACTTCCTTCAAGCGCCCGCTGATGCGGGACATGACGTCGACGGCGGCTTGGGGTTGGAGTTCGCCCAGGGCATCCAGTTGGGAATCGAACAGATGGGGCTGAGCCTCGGCGGTCTCGACCAGCATTGAGGCCCGCTGAGCCATCGGCCCGGGACCGCCCGGTCCTCCGGGCCCCGCGGCCGCGGTATCGGGCGCGCCCAGCTTCTGATACAGGCGGAAGCCGACTAACCCAAGGATGATCAGCAGGATTAGGGGTAGAAACAGTTTCTTCACTGCAGTTCCTTATTAGAATGGGTACCAAGACTCGGGAGGTACCATTTTAAGACACATTCGGTCCCGACAACGTTTCACCTTCGCAGTCTGAGGCTCATGGCGCTTCATCCGGAGGTGAACGCAGATCCCCCGGCTCGCGCGAGTGCCGTCCAACGACCTTCTCCGCTTCGCTCCGTCCATACCGCAGCATAGGTCCGCTCGAGCGCGACTCTCCCCCCTGTTTCCGAAAGGTGACAACGTTACTGATACGCTGTCGGGCGGCGACCCGTTACAGGTCATTCACGCAAAGATAGGGCCGTCCCGTCGCCCGCTCGACGCGGACACGGGGGTGCCGGTCGGGCCGGCGGGGTCGGACTCAGGGGAACAGGACGGTTCGATTGCCGGAGACGAAGACGCGTTCTTCGAGCACCAGTTTGAGGGCCCTGGCCAGCACGACTTTCTCCACGTCGCGTCCAGCCTGAGCCATGGACGCGGCGCTGTGGGTGTGGTCCACGGGGATCACGTCCTGCGCGATGATCGGGCCTTCGTCCAGGTTGCCGGTGACGAAATGGGCCGTGGCGCCGATGATCTTCACGCCGCGCTCCGCGGCCTGGCGGTAGGGGCTGGCCCCGGCGAATGCCGGCAGGAACGAATGATGGATGTTGAGCATCCGGCTGGGATAGCGGTCGACGAAGGCCGGGGTCAGGATGCGCATGTATTTGGCCAGCACGATGAAGTCGGGAGACCAGTTCGACAGCGCGTCAAAGATGCGCTCCTCGTGCGCCTCGCGGCTCAGCCCCTCATGGGAGAGGCACTGAAAGGGAATCTCGAAGCGGCGCGCCAACGGCTCCAGAATGGAGTGGTTGCCGATGATGGCACTGATCTCGGCATTGAGCTCTCCGTAGGCGTGGCGCAGTAGCAGATCGCCCACGCAGTGCGGCTCTCGCGTCACCATGACGACAAGCCTCTTCTTCTCCTGGCGCGACAGACGAATGGTCGCATCCGCCGGCAGGATCTCACGCAGTTCGCCCACGACTACGTCCTGGTTGCAGGGGCCTGCAAACTCGGTCCGCATGAAGAAGTGTTTTCGTTCCGAGTCGACGAACTCACCGTTGCTGACGATATTGAGGGCGTGTCCGAGGAGGATTCCCGTAATCCGGTGGACGAGACCCTTCTGGTCCGGGCAGTCGATCAACAGAGTGTGCTGCTCCCCTTCGCTCATGTCGGCTTTTCATGATACGGGCTGGGCCACGCTGTTTCCAGGTGAATCAGACGTGAGCGTCTCGACGCGGCGTCGGGCGGCTGGTGCCCCGAAAGCGCTGATCAGCAGGCGCCTGGCAGCCCCCGACCCGGGCTAGAGAATGAGCAGCAACATGCCGGCGAACATCAGGCAGGCGGCGGGGATCCGATGCCGGAGGCCTCCTTCGTGGAAGACCAGGACCCCGATGAGAGCCGAAACGATGCCGCCGGCCCGCTTGACGGCTTCCACGTAGGAGACGAGCAGCTCGCGGTAGGCATAGAACTGCGCCAGCACCGCCACGCCGGCGACCAGGGCGGCGGCCGCCAGGAGCAGGGCCAGACGGGCCGACATCTTCGGCTGCGTCTCGGGGCTTCGAACCTGGCGCGACCAAACGACGATGAGCAGTCCGGCGCTGAGCGCGCTCATTACGAAACCCAGAAGGGCCTCCGATCCATGGGCAATGGCGATCTTGTCGAGGGAAGTGGCGCCGCCCCAGATGGTCGCCACGAGCAGCATCCGCCAGCTTCCGGGCTCGCGAAACGGAGCCGCCAGAAATTCCGCCGCCTTGATGCCCCGTTCGCGGTGCAGGAGCGCCGCCCCCACCACGATGCACGCGATCCCGGACCAGCCCCGCAGCGAGGGATACTCGGACAGGACCAGGAGAGCCACCAGAGCAGAGACAAGGGGCGTGAACCCCAGGTAGGGGATGGTCAGGGACAGTGGGGACAGCGAGACGGCCCGCACGTAGAGCAGCGACGTCAGGGTGAACAGCAGTGCCTCCACCACTCCGAGGAACAGGAAGACCCCGTCGAATCGAGGCACTCCCTCGATCCAGAGGACTCCGCCGAGGACGACGGCGGCTCCCAGATTGATGCCGATGACGACCCGCACCACGTCCAGGGAGTGCCCCAAGATCTTTCGGAGCACGTCGAGCATCACGAAGCTCAGTGAGGCGACGATCGCAAGTCCCAGACCCATGCCGCAGACAGCTTACACGACTCCCCGATGCTGGTCTCCCGGGTCAGGCGCCTGGGAGTGTCTTTCCATTTCCGGCGGCGGAGACTCATCCAGACCCGTGGCCGCTTGATTTTTGAGGCCGGTTTCGATCAGCCTTAGAAGATCGACCGGTCGCATGCGGCCTTTCTCCCGCCAGGCAGGGTCCTGGAGGGCTTGGGTCGCCCGCCGGACGTTCCGTCGCACCGCGTGGCGCAGCCATGAAGATCAAACAGGAACAGAAAGCATGAAACAGAAACGAATTGCGTGGATGTTCATCCTGGCGGCTCTCTTCTCAACACTTGCCTGTGAGTCCGCCCTGGAGCCCGGCCGGGGAACCACCGTCATCCTCGTGCGGCATGGGGAGAAGGTCGACGATTCCGAAGATGCCCAGCTCAGCCCGCTCGGGCTCGCCCGGGCCCAGGACCTTGCGTCGCTCCTGCGGGACGCCGGTGTCCGGGCGCTCTACTCCAGCGAATTCCGGCGGACCCAGGAGATGCTCCAGCCGCTGGCCGATCGGCTGCATCTTCAGATCGAGGCGATCCCGGCCGCCGAACCGAAGCACCTGGTCGACGCCATCCTGGAACAGCATGAAGGGCAGGTGGTGGTGGTGGCCAGCCACGGGGATCGCATCGGTGAGATTCTGCGGCTGCTCGGCGTCAGCCCCGAACAGTCGAACGTGAATCCCAACTATGACGATCTCTTCGTCGTCACCCAGATCGGCGACGGGCAGGCGTACCTGCTGCACCTGACCTACGGCGTTCCGGACCAGGACACCATGGGTGCGGCTGCCGAAGGCTCGGGCCCCGGGGCGTAGTCGCGGGCCTGTCGCCGGTCAATGCCGCCGGCCGGCTCGAGTGTCTCGCCGGCGCTATACTGAAGAGGTTATGAATGACACGGTCCCGGGCCGCTACTGGCATCGGCTCGAGGACGGACGCGTCCAGTGCGATCTCTGTCCCCGCCTCTGCCGACTTCACGAAGGTCAGCGCGGATTCTGCTTCGTGCGTGCCCTCGAACATGGACAGATGGTCCTGACCACCTACGGCCGCTCGAGCGGGTTTTGTATCGACCCGATCGAGAAGAAACCGCTCAATCATTTCCATCCCGGCACCTCCGTTCTTTCCTTCGGAACGGCCGGCTGCAACCTGGCCTGCAAGTTCTGCCAGAACTGGGACATCAGCAAATCAAGGGAGTTCGATACTCTGGCCGACGCCGCGTCTCCGGAGGCGGTGGCCGGGGCCGCCGCTCATTACGGCTGCCGCAGCGTGGCCTATACCTACAATGATCCCGTCATCTTTCTGGAGTACGCCGTCGATGTGGCCCAGGCCTGCCGCGAGCGCGGGATCGCCAACGTGGCGGTGACGGCGGGCTACATCACCGACGAACCCCGCCGCGAGTTCTTCGCCGCCATGGATGCCGCCAACGTGGACCTGAAGGCCTTCAGCGAAGCCTTCTACTGGCGCCTGACGAACAGTCACCTCGAGCCGGTCAAGGAAACGCTCAGCTATCTGAAGCACGAGACCGACGTCTGGTTCGAGGTCACGACGCTGTTGATCCCGGGGGAAAACGACGCCGAGACCGAAATCGACGAGATGACCGGCTGGATCCGAGCCGAACTCGGGCCGGACGTTCCGCTGCACTTCACAGCGTTTCATCCCGACTGGAAGATGACCGACTACTCCCATACTCCTCCGGCCACCCTCGCGCGGTCCCGCTCGATCGCCCTGCGCAACGGCTTGCGCCATGTCTACACCGGCAACGTCGTCGATGCGGCCGGTCAGAGTACTTATTGTCACGCCTGCGGAGCCCTGCTGATCGAACGAAACTGGTACACCCTGGGCAAATGGAATCTCTCACCCGCGGGGGAGTGCCTGGCGTGCGGCGCCCGCTGCGCGGGTCATTTCGATGCTGCTCCGGGCCGCTGGGGAAGCCGCCGCCAGCCAATCAGAATCGCGGCCTTCACCCGCTGAGAGCCAGCGAATTCCGCAATGTGGTAGAAGCATCTTCATGAATGGCCGCGAACGCATCCTCGCCTTTCTGCGCAACGAACCGGTCGATCACATTCCCTTCATGCCCATCACCATGATGTTCGCTGCGGACCAGCAAGGTGTCCCCTATGGCGAGTACGTCTCCGATTTTCGGGTACTCGTGGAGAGCCAGATTCGCACGGCCGACCGATTCGGCATCGACTACGTGTCGGTCATCTCCGATCCTACGCGGGAGGCCTTCGACTGCGGCGCCCAGGTGGATTTCTTCGACGACCAGCCTCCCGCTATCGATGAGGCACACGCGTTGCTCCGGGAGAAGTCCGGGCTGGAGAAACTGCGTGCTCCCCAGCCCGAACGGTCTACGCGCATGCGGGATCGTCTGGAAGGTCTGCGCGAGTTCCGCCGGCGCGTCGGAGACCGCAAGCTGATCGAAGGCTGGATCGAAGGACCCTGCGCCGAAGCGGCCGATCTGCGGGGGATCAACCACGTGATGCTCGACTTCTACGACGATCCGGAATTCTCCCGGCGCCTGATCGACTTCGTGACGGGGATGGAGATCGACTTCGCACGGGCCCAGGTCGAGGCGGGTGCGGACCTGATCGGCATCGGGGACGCCGCATCTTCGCTGGTCGGTCCGCGGATCTACGAGGAGTTCATCTGGCCGGCCCAGAAACGCATGGTGGAGGCGATCCGCGAAACGGGGGCCCTGGTACGCCTGCACATCTGTGGCGACACCCGCGCGCTGCTGCCGCGCATGGGACAGCTGGGTTGCGACATCGTCGACCTCGACTATTTCTCGCCTCTCGAGGCGGGCCGACGTGCCATGGGCGAGGATCAGGTGCTGCTGGGCAATCTTCATCCCGTCCAGTTGCTGCTCAACGGGACCCCCGAGCGAATCGGGAGGGCCCTCGAGGAGTGCTGGCGGGGAGCGGGTCCCCGCTACATCGTCGGAGCCGGCTGTGAAGTCCCCCGCGGAACGCCGGACCGGAATCTCGAGGTGATGGCGGAGTTCGCCCGCGACCATCGGTGACGGTCCCGCCTCGAGGTGTCGAGTTGACTCCAGCCCCATTTTGGTGAGCGCTGTCACGGTTTAAGAGAATTCGCCCAGTGTCTAATACGGGACTGAGGTACCTAAATGGCACAAGCGAGTCCCTATGTCCTTCCGCCTCCGAATCCTCGGAAGCTCAGCGTTTCTCTGGAATTGGATCATTTTCCGCCGCTGCCCGAGGTCGCGTGGAGGGTTCTCGAGCTCACTTCCGATCTCTACCTGGGGGTGGACAAGCTGGCCGAAGTCATCTCGCGCGACCAGACGCTGACCGCGCGGATCCTGCGCATTGCCAACTCGGCTTTCTTCCAGCGTCTGTGCGAAATCAAGACCGTCAAACACGCCTCGACTGTTCTGGGAAACCGGAAGATCCGGGGCATCGTCATTGCAGCCTCGCTGGGAGGGATCCTCTACCGGTCTCCCCAGGGTCGCCTGCTGTGGCAGCACGCCCTGGGAGTCGGACTGGCGGCGCGCGAACTGTCGGGTCGATTGCCGGTCAACGCGGACGCCGAGGAGGCGTTCGTCGCGGGCCTGCTGCACGACATCGGCAAGGGACTGTTCGATTACCAACATCCGGAGCTCTTCGTCCAGGCCGTCTCGCTGGCGTCGGCCGATCCCGATCTTTCCACCGTCGATGCCGAACGCCAGGTCCTCGGTGTCGATCACCTCGAGGTCGGCGCGAGAGTCGCCGAAGCCTGGAATCTCCCCGCGTCGATCGCGAACGTGATCCGGTACCATCACGATCCTTCCGCGTCGCCGCGCAATCCCCATCTGTGCGCAATCGTCTGCCTGGCGGATCGCTGCTGTCTTCGCCTGGCCATCGGCCCCATATCGAAACCGGAGCTGGATCCCATGGACTTCGCTTCGGCGGCGATTCTGGGAGTCGCCGGAGAAGAACTGGAGCGAATCCAGACGGAATTCCTGGACAAGGTCGAGCTCGATCGCGCCCTGTTCAGTTTCGGCTAGCCGACGACTGCCGCCTCTCTGCTCCAGGACCGGCTCGACCGTTGGTATCGGGATCCCTCCATTTGGGGTGAGGTTTGCCGGCCCGCCCCCTTTTCATCACGTCAAGCCGTTGAAAATCCTGGGCGGAGAGGAGAGACTTGCAGGTGAATATGCAACAGACCAGCAAGACACCTCGCCGTTTGGACGCTTCCGAGCTTTGTTCCCTGTGCGATCGTGCCCGCCTCGATTTCGAGAACACCTCCCAGCTCGAACCCCTCGACGGGATCATCGGGCAGGAGAGGGCCCTGCAGGCCATCCGGTTCGGACTCGGGATGAGGAGCTTTGGATACAACCTCTACGTCGCAGGGAGCCCGGGAACCGGCAAGAAGACCCTGATTCGACTCCTGGTCGAGGAGATCGCCCGCCAGGAGGACACTCCCGACGATGTCTTCTATGTCTACAATTTCGAGCGCCCGGAGCGCCCGCACGCCATCGTCGTGCCGCCGGGCGTTGCCGCCGCCTTTCGCGACGACATGGAGCACCTCGTCAAATCGCTCGAGGAAGAGGTTCCGAAAGCTTTCAAGAGCGACGACTACGAATCGCGAAAGAATCAAATCCTGCAGTCCTTTCAGGGCAAACAGACGGCGCTGAACGACCGTCTGCAGCATGAGGCCCGGGAGCGGGATCTGGCCGTCAAGTCGTCCGGACCGCAGGTGTTTACGCTCCCCGTCATGGACGGACACGAATTGACGCGCGAGGAATACGAAAAGCTCTCCGATGAGGAGAAGGAACGGATCCAGCAAAAGCAACGGGAATTCTCGGAGACCATTCAGGAGGTCTACCGTGAGGTCCGGGATCTGCAGCAGGAGACCCAGCACCAGCTGAAAGAGCTGGATCGCAGGGTGGCGTTGATCTCGACCGGTTACTCGCTGGACGAAATCCGGACCCGCTACAGCGAATACCCGAGGATCACCGAGTACCTGGAAGCGGCGCAACACGACATCGTCGCCAACATTTCCAACTTCCTGTCCGCCGGAAACGAGGAGAATGAGGACGGAGCGCTCATGGGAGACGGACCCGACCCGCTCAAGCGCTATCGGGTCAACGTGATCGTCGACAACTCGAAGCAGGAGGGTGCCCCCGTCATCGAAGAGACGCATCCGACCTTCCGAAATCTGATCGGCTACACCGATCGGGAAGTGCGGATGGGGACGCTCTATACCGACTTCACCATGATCCGCGCCGGCTCCATCCTGCAGGCCCACAACGGCTACCTGATCCTCGATCTGATCGACCTGCTGACGACGCCGCTGGCCTGGGATTCGCTCAAGCGTGTCCTGCAGGACGGTTCGATCAGCATCCAGGAACCCGCCGAGCAGTATGGTCTGGCTGCAACCACCGGCATGAGGCCGGAGCCCGTTCCCGTCAAGCTCAAGGTGATCGTGCTGGGCAGTTCGGAGCTCTACGGACTGCTCTATTCGCACGACGAGAGTTTTCAGAAGCTGTTCAAGGTGCGGGCCGAGTTCGACACCGTCATGAGGAAGAACGACGATCACGTCGCGCGCTATGCCCGTTTCGTGCGGACGTTGTGCGAAAAGGAGAGTCTCCGCCACTTCGAGCGCGATGCCGTGGCGGCGCTGATCGAGCACAGTTCGCGCATGGTGTCCGACCAGACGCGCCTGACGCTGCGCTTCAGCGATGTGGCGGACCTGATCCGCGAGTCCCACTACTGGGCGGCGCAGGAAAGCCGGGAGTTCGTTTCCGCCGAAGACGTTCGCAAGGCGATCAGCGAGAAGATCTATCGATCCAATCTGTTCGAGCAGCGCATCCAGGAGATGATCGACGAAGGCTCGATCATGATCCAGACCACGGGGGAAGCCGTCGGCCAGATCAACGGCCTGTCGGTTTACCAGGTCGGTGACTACGCCTTCGGCAAGCCCACGCGGATCACTGCCGAGGTCAGCGTCGGAGACGAGGGGATCGTCAACATCGAGCGGGAAGCCCGCATGAGCGGGAGGATTCACGACAAGGGGGTCCTGATTCTGGGAGGTTACCTGCATGGGAGCTACGGGCAGAAACATCCCTTGAGCCTGCACGCCAGCCTCTGCTTCGAGCAGTCCTACTCGGGCGTCGACGGAGACAGCGCCAGCTCTACGGAGTTGTACGCGCTCCTGTCGGCTCTCTCGGGAATTCCCCTCAAGCAGTCGATCGCCGTCACCGGTTCGATCAACCAGAAGGGCGTGATCCAGCCGATCGGCGGGGTCAACGAAAAGATCGAGGGCTTCTTCGCCGCCTGCAAGTCCGCCGGCCTCACCGGCGAGCAGGGAGTCGTCATTCCGCACCAGAACGTGCAGAATCTGATGGTCAATCAGGAGGTGATCGAGGCGGTGCGCGCGGGTCGCTTCCACATCTACCCGATTGCGAACGTCGACGAAGGGATGGAGATCCTCACCGGCATCGCGGCGGGCGAGAAACAGGCCGACGGCAGCTATCCCGAGGGCACCATCCATCAGCGCGTGCACGCGCGGCTGATCGAGATGGCGGAGATCGTGCGCCTGCACAAGGCGGGAGGCTAGCGTCCCGGCTCCGGACACCAGTGCCCCGGGGGACCTAATCCGCCATTTCCAGGATCTCGGGGTTCACCACGTTTTCGCGCCGTGGCGCCCGACCCTCGAGCACTGCCAGGGTGTCGGTCAGCATGGTTTCCAGGATCTGCTTCTGGGCCCTCGGGGTGCGCGCCGAGACGTGGCCCGTCACCAGCGCCCGGGGGTGGCGGAAGATGGGATGATCCGGCGGCGGCGGTTCTTCGGGGAAGACGTCGATTCCGACGGCCAGCAGTCTCCCGCTCTCGAGTTCGTCGACCAGCAGGTCCAGGCTCTCGATCACCGGCCCGCGGGCGGTGTTGACGAGAATGCTGCCGGGCTGCATCCGGCGAATGTTCCCGCCGTTGATCAAACCCGTCGTCTCTGCGCTCAGCGGAACGTGGAGAGTGACGATGGAAGCCCGTGAAAGCAGTTCTTCCAGTCCGGTGAACTCCACCTCGTCGTCGCGGTAAAGGCCGTGGTCGATGTAGGGGTCGTCGGCGATGACCGACATCCCGAAGGGGCGGCTCAGGCGACGCACCTGACGGCCGATCCGGCCGTAGCCGACGATCCCCAGGACGGCCCCTTCCAGGTCCAGACTTCGCGTCGAATAGCGGGCGTTCCAGTCGCCCGCGCGCAGGGCCTCCCGCCAGAAGGCGAATTTCTTGGCGGCAGCCAGGATGAAGGCCAGCGTCTGCTCGGCGACGGCCCGGGTCATGGCTCCCGGGGTGTAGAGCACGGGAATGCGCCGGGCGGTCGCATCGGGGATACAGACCGAGTCATAGCCCACGCCGGTCCGGGAAACGGCTTTCAGACGCGGGGCCCGATCCAGGATCTCCGCGTCCACGAGGACCGATCCCCTGGCGACGATGAGGATGACATCCTCGTCGACGGCGGCCAGGACGTCTTCCCGGACCCCGTTGTCGTCGATGCAGGTCACCCGGCCGTGGGCGGACAGTGTCTCGATGATGGCGTCGGGAAGGGGACCGATGGAAACGATTTTGGGCTGGCTCATGAGGGAGGTATTGTGCCGGAAAGACCGGGACTTGCATAGGGCCGCGAGCCGGGGATCGAGGCAGCGTTCAGGCCCCGGCCGAGGCTGGACTTGCACGTCGAAATGCTGCTAGAATGCCGCCTTCGTCGAGAGCGTCCCCATCGTCTAGCCTGGCCTAGGACACCGCCCTTTCACGGCGGCGACGGGGGTTCAAATCCCCCTGGGGACGCCACTTTCCCCAGCCCGCCACGGATGCCGGCGGCATTGCGGGCGGCTCCCAGCACCGCGAGACACCGAGAAAAAGTTTTGGCCGGGGGGCTGGCGCGGGGTCATGGGATCGTGTAACGTTAGCCCTCGGGTGGTGAGTGGAGCGATCCCAAGGTCCGGGAGCTGTTCCGGACGCTCGAGCGCCTGGGGAAGACGCGCGAGCCGAGCAGGTGGACGCTCACTGGGGGGATGCCTTCGAATTGGTTGCGCTCGGCCGCTTGTTCCGGGTTGAGACGCTCCACTCCACCGCCGGACCTTCGGAGTCCTGTCTCCAACCTTCCTCGAAATCCGTTCCGCCCCCATCCAGCCCGAAAAACGCTTCCCACGGCCGCTCCCGAGTGCTGGAATAGTTGTGGAAGACAGCAAGTGCAGGGTTCAGCAAAACGTCAACTGTGCCTCGCCCCTCGGGTTACGCGGGGGAGGATTTCGAGAGGAGGCTGCCCATGCCCTACGATCCCACCGGAATGGCCGACTGGGAAATCTCGGAAGCCGCCGAAGTCGGCATGCCGACGCCCCAGCAGTGGGCGGACCGGCTTGGTCTGACGGGCGACGAAGTGATCCCCATGGGACGGATCTGCAAGCTCGACTTCCTGAAGATCATGGAACGGCTCGCCGGCCGTCCCGACGGCAAGTACATCGAAGTCACGGCCATCACGCCGACGCCGCTCGGGGAGGGGAAGACCACCACCGCCCTGGGGCTGATCGAAGGTCTCGGCAAGCGGGACCGGAAGGTCGGCGGCTGCCTGCGTCAGCCCTCGGGCGGACCCACCATGAACATCAAGGGCACGGCCGCCGGCGGCGGAAACGCGCTGCTCATTCCCATGACCGAGTTTTCCATGGGTCTGACCGGCGACATCAACGACATCATGAACGCCCACAACCTGGCCATGGTGGCTCTGACGGCCCGCATGCAGCACGAGCGGAACTACTCCGACGAGCAGCTGGACCGGCTGACCGGCATGCGCCGTCTCGATGTGGATCCGACCCGGGTCGAGTTCGGCTGGATCATGGACTTCTGCGCCCAGGCCCTGCGGGACATCATCGTCGGCATCGGCGGCCGCTATGACGGCTTCATGATGCAGTCGAAGTTCGGCATCGCCGTGAGCTCCGAATTGATGGCCATCCTGGCTGTTGTCAACGACCTGGCCGACCTGCGCCGGCGGCTGGGGGAGATCACCCTGGCCTTCGATAAGCGGGGGAATCCGGTGACCACCGGAGACCTCGAAGTGGCCGGAGCCATGTGTGCGTGGATGCGCTCCGCCGTCAATCCGACGCTGTGCTGCACGGCCGAGTATCAGCCGTGTATGGTCCACGCCGGACCCTTTGCGAACATCGCCGTCGGCCAGTCGTCCATCATCGGCGATCGGGTCGGTCTCAAGCTGTTCGACTACCACGTCACGGAGAGCGGATTCGGCGCCGACATCGGCTTCGAGAAGTTCTGGAACGTGAAATGCCGCTACAGCGGGCTGCGCCCCCACGTCTCGGTGCTGACGGCTACCATTCGCGCCCTGAAGATGCACGGCGGCGGGCCCCGGGTCGTCCCCGGCCTCAAGCTGCCCGAAGCCTACTCGACCGAGAATGTCGGGCTGGTCGAAGCGGGCTTGGCGAATCTGCTGCATCATCTTCACATTGTTCGCGAATCCGGCATCAATCCGGTCGTGTGCATCAACAAGTTCCAGACGGATACGAAGGAGGAAATCCGGGTGGTTCAGAGAGCGGTTGAAGCGGCGGGCGCCCGCTGTGCGGTCTCGGATCACTGGGGAGAGGGAGGCGACGGCGCGCTCGACCTGGCCGATGCCGTCCTGGATGCCTGCGCAGAAGACACCGAATTTCGTTACCTGTACCCGATGACGATGAAGCTTCGAGATCGGGTCGAAACGATCGCGCAGGAGGTCTACGGAGCCGATGGCGTGGCGTGGTCGCCGGAAGCGCTCGAAAAGGCGAAGATGCTGGAGGCCGATTCTCGATATGACGACTACGCTACGCTGATGGTGAAGACTCACCTGAGTCTCAGTCACGAACCGGCCATGAAGGGTGTGCCCCGCAACTGGATCCTTCCGATTCGCGACGTGCTGATCTACTCGGGAGCCAAGTTTTTGTGTCCCTGTGCGGGGACCATTTCATTGATGCCGGGAACGGGTTCGAACCCGGGCTTCCGGCGAGTCGACGTCGATGTTCGGACGGGCAAGGTCACGGGGCTCTTTTAGGAGGATTCGGACATGTTCATCGCAAAAAGTCATCTCTTCGAACAGATGCGGCCGGAGTTGCGAGACCGGGTGTTCGCTCTGGCGGAAGAATGCTCCTACGCCGAGGGCGACCATGTCTTCCGCTGCAGCGACTCGGCCGACTACCTGTATATTCTCGAAGCAGGCCGCATCCGCATTTCGGTCGGTGACCTGGGGGCCGTAGCCCGAACGATCCGAAATCCCGGCGATCTCTTCGGCTGGTCGAGCCTGGTCGGCCCCGGCAACTACACGGCTTCGGCGCAGTGCCTGAAAGATTCGACGGTCCTGCGGCTTTCCGCTCGTCGGGTCGACGAGCTTCTGGAATCCGACCCCTCGGAGGGGCTCGATTTCTATCGTCGACTTGCCGGGTTCATTCGCGGGCGGCTGATCGATACCTATCGGGCACTGCTCACCTACGATCGGGAGAAGAAGCCCCATTCCTATGGGTAGCGGCGGCCGAGCGGCAAGCCCCGCTTCGTTCAGACCGTCAGAGAACAGGAGGACCTACGCGACCGGACCCACACGACAGACTGCACCCGGCATTGCCCCCCGTCCTATAGGTCCTATATGTCCTATTCGTCCTATCGAGTCGAGTCCTCTCCCCCCCTGCCCTCGCAAGCCCTCCATCACCCCCGCGCCTTCCGGCTCAGTTCCCGGATCCGCTCCCGGCAGGTCTTGGTCTGGCACTCCTCGCAAAAGGCGTAGTCGTTCCTGAAATAGTGAATCCGCGGTTCCCCGGCCAGCATGACGCCGGAGATCGACTTGATGGGGCTCATCAGGCAGCTCTCGTTGATCGAGACGCCGATCGCGGCAGGCTTCAGGAAGGCGAAAAGGCTTCGCTGACCGCTCAGATGCCAGCCGCAGTAGCCCGGGCTGTAGCGCATGACGGCGTGGTCCCCGTTCGGATCCTGGTCGGCGATTCGTGCTTCGAATTGCTCCTGCAAACGGTCGGCCAGACCTTCGGCCATGACCGAGGCGGCCGAGTCGAGGTCATAGGCGAGTGCCGGATCTCCGTCCGAGAACAGAGTTTCGATCCGCCGGCTGACGGCGCCGCCCAGGGTGAGCGCGAAAAGACGGGCGCGCCGGGCCCGGTCCGCCACCGCCTCGACCGGATTGGGCGACGCGTTGAGACCTTCGCCGCGGAGGATCTCCAGAAACCGGTCCGGATCGATGTCCAGACTGACGGCCTGCGGTTCTGCAAGTCGCAAAACCTCTTCAACGGCCTCCGCCAGGAGGGCCTCGACGGGAGGGGCCAGTCGGTGGCCGACGGGAACCCCCTGAAGCTCCAGAATGCGATCGCGACGGGGAGTGACTTCGTCGGGGCGGAAGGTCCAGAACTGCGGCAGAGGAGCGCTACTCAAGGCGGCTCCAGTTTGGCCTATGGGACGACCCTTTGTCGAGTCGACCGGCCCGACCTCAGCACTTCGCGACCGATTCCCGTGAGGGCGGGACCGGATCTTCGACCAGAGCGGGGAGCCGGCGCTCCAGGAGTCGCGCGGCCGACTCGGACGGGGCCAGCTCCAGGGCCGTGGATATGAGGCGCTCGGGCAGCAGACCGCGCACGGCCATCTCGTCCACCACCCAGACATAGTCCTGGGCCGGAAGTTTGGCCGCGGCCACTGCTCGGAGAATGCTCTCGGATTCCTCCGGCTCGAAACCGCGCCGGGCGACGTCGAGCCAGAAGCGCCGTCGCCGCCAGGCTTCGGCGAGGTGGTCGCTGCGAGCCACGAGCCGCTCGACGGGCCCGGGGCGGGGAGACCGGCCGGGCCATCCCTCTCCGGTCGGCCGTGACGGGCCCCTCTCCAGCTCCGCCTCTCCGCAAACCTCGGCCGCGTCGGTGTCGGGCGGGAGGAAGGGCCGTCGATCCCCCTCCGGTTTCGAGGATTCCGATCCGACCTCCAGTCGCTCGTCCCCCGATCCTTCTTCCTCGACGGGTCCGTCGTCGCCTTCGGCGGAGCCCTCCGGGCCGGCGAGAGAGACCTTTTCGGGCCCGGGGTCTTCCAGGGGTGGGGGTGGACCGAGGGGGCGCTGCTCGGCAATGGGTTCATCCTCTTGCGGAAGCCGCACGTCCTCCTCGCCGCCGGCATCTGCCGGCGCACCCGGGCCGGCGGGCGGAGGCTCATCCGCCGCGGAGATTTGGGTCGCCAGCGACTCCAGCAAAGAAGAGATCCGTCCGGGAGGCAGGAACTTGATTCCTTCCTCCACGAACTCGAGAAACGGCGTCGGAAGGGCGGTCCCCCGTCCCATCGCGAGCGGTCCCAGGAGTTGGGGAAGGTTCGCGAGCCCGAGATGACGCAGCAGACGCTTCTGCTCGCTGTCTGGAAGGCTCGAGACGAGCCGCCAGAGGCGGGCAGCCAGCCGGGAGCGCTCCAGCGGCGGATGGGGCATGCGCAGATCCTTCAGGAGTTGGACCAATTCTCGAATCCGGCGCTGATCCTCGGCCTTCACTTCGACTCCTGGTCAGGGGAGACCGCCGCGGCCTGTCCCCGGGCCGGAAGCTTGGAGATATCCTGCAGGAACTGCTTGACGTCCACTCCCGCCAGTTGCTGCATGATGGGCGGAAGTTGGCTCAGCACCTGCGTCACGTCTTCGGTCAGCTTCGACGCGCCGGTTCCCGAGGCCCCGTCACCGTTGCTGATGATGGTCGTCGTGCCCGCCCGGGCCAGAGGCTCGGACACGGCGGCGGCGATTTCGGGCAGGACCTTGAGAGCCTCGATGGAGAGGCCGGCTTCGTTGTAGAGCTTCAACGCTTCCGCCAGCAGGCGCCTCGCCTCCGCCTCCGCCTCTCCCCGGGCACGGATGGCCTCGGCTTCGGCCAGACCGATGTTACGCCGTTTCACGGACTCGGCCTCGGCCTGTGCGATACCTTCCGCCTTGACGGCCTCCGCGGCCTCCTCGCGCTGTTTGCGGTCGGCCGCCGCTCTGCGCTCGACACGATACTGATCGGCGTCGGCCAGGCGCTCGGCCTCGTATTTCTGGGCGTCCGCCTTTTCGCGGATGGTGGCGTTCAACTCGAGCTTCTGACGTTCCACCTCCCGTTTGGCGATTTCGATGTTCTGGACCTTGACCTCCATCTCGCCGGCCTTGACCGCCTTGGCGTTGGCGACGTCGACTTCCTGTTTGATGGAGGCTCGTTTCAGGTTGAGCGACTTCTCGGCGATGGCGATGCCTTCGTCGACGCTGAGCTTTTTGCGCTCCTTCTCCTGGCGGGCGCCCTCCTCTTCGATGCGGGCGTCGCGGTCGGCCGCGGCTTTGGCGATGCGCGCGTTCTTCAGGGCTTCCTGGATCTTGGGTTGGCCGAGGGCGTTGAGATACCCCTCGTCGTCCTGGATCTCCTGGAAGACGAAAGAGCGGAATTCGAAGCCCATGCCGACGAGATCCTGGTGAGCCTCTTCCCGGACGCTTTCCTGGAAGCGCTTCTGGTCGCGGTAGAGTTCCTCGACCGTCAGGGTTCCGACGATCCCTCTCAGGTGTCCCGAAACGGTCTCCTTGATCGTGGCCTTGACCTGTTCCGGGGTCACGCCCAGAAAGCCCTCGGCGGCCCGCCGGATGTGGGAAATGTCGCTCGGGATCTTGACCTGAGCCACCGCCTTCACATTGATGGGGATCCCCTGGACGGTATAGACGTGCTGCAGGTCGATGTCCAGAGTGATCATCTTCAGCGAGATGTACTCGTAGCTCTCCCAGGCCGGCCAGACGAAGGTTCCACCGCCCCGGATGATGCGGAAGCTCTCGACCTCGCCCTTGTCGTCGAGGACCTTGCGGCCGAGCAGCTTGCGCCGGCCGAACACGATCAGAGCTTCATCGGGCCCGGCCTTCTTGTAGCGGCCCCGCACGATCAGATAAACGACGGCGGCAGCGAATACGAGTGGAATCAGGACGATCAGCGAATCCATGACGGTCTCCCCTTTGCAGCAGGAACCCGGCTCCGGGGGAACCGAGTCCCGAGTCCCTTGACCGATGTCTCAGGTTCGATCATCCCTCGTACGTCGGCCTGTCGGGATTATTCAACCCTCCAACGGAGAAACTCAAGGGTGAAAATCTTCGATCAGCGGCAACGCGTCCCGCTCGAGGAGCGCCAGCGCCGTCACGATGATGCGGCGCTGCAACTCGGCATCGTTCGGCTTCCCCAGGGGATAGCCGAGCGGGTAGGGAACGAACAGGGCCCGGGGCGGAGCGACTTTTTCCGTCACCTCACGCAACAGGGTGATGGAGACCGTGGCCATGCCCTCGCGTTCGAAGATGCTCTGGATCAGTCCGACCGACTGATTGCACATCGGTCAGACCGGTGTGAGAAAAACGGCGTCGACGTCGTCCCGGCGCAGTGCCTCGGCGGCCTTCGGGGCCGTGTCGGCGAGCAGGCGCCCGGGCGCCGTGATGGAGCCCATGAAACTGTAGTGGGTCGGGTTCAGACTGCCGATGACGCCCGCCTCCAGAAGTTCGCGAAAACGGTCCAGGGGAAACGCCAGGTTGGGGTCCCGTTCGACACCGGCGTGATCGAAGGAAAGGCTGCGATGGCCCATGCGCAAGGTCGACAGATCGACGTCCGAATTCAGGACACGGCAGGAGAAGTCTCCGCCGCGGAACTTCTCGTCGAAGGGCTCCTGGTCGGGCGCATAGAGCGCCGCCGTGGTGACCAGCGCGACGCGGGCCTCGGCGAGCGGCTTGGCCAGCCGGGTGCCGGGCCGCCAGTCGACACTCCGGTAGCGGTAGGCGGTCATGAACAGGCGATCTTTGAGGCGGAGGTCTGAAAACTTGGCCATCGAATTGGGTCTCTTGCGACTTTCCGGCGAATTCTCTCATCTTTGACAGGGAAATGCACCGTCGACGCTTGGGCGCAATGCTGTTGAGTTTTCTTCTGGTTGCGGGCGGATCCAGCTTCGGCGCCGGCGCCGCGGACAGCGGCAAGTCCGGCGTGCGAATCCTCTTCTCCGGTGAGGTGCAGGGCGGCTTCGAACCCTGCGGCTGCGCCGGCGGACCCACTGGCGGACTGTCCCGACGGCTCGGCTATCGGGATGCGGTTCGCAAGGACTGGAGCGGCCCCCTGTACGAGATCGACGCCGGCAACTACCTGGCCGCCCCGGGTCCGAACGGTGAGGCCATCAACCAGTTGATGCTGAAGAGTCTCGGCCGCATTCCCATCTCGGTGCTCAACCTGGGCGTAGGCGACCTGTACTGGTGGCCCGTGCTCTCGAAACTGGATCAGAAGCAGACGCGGATCATCTCGACGAACCTCGTTCCCGCGCGGCCCGGAGAGCCGACTCCCGAGCGCTTCGCGGTGCTCGACATTCCCCTGACGGGGGGACCGAAGCCATCCTTGAGACTGGCCTTCCTGGGTCTGGTCGATCCCTCCCGCGTCAAACCGAATTCCGGCTTCCGGGCCCTCGACCCGCTCGAGGCGGTGCAGCAGGTGAAGCCGGAAGTCCTGAAGCAGGCGGATGCGCTGGTCGTGCTCTGGGACCTGATCCGCCCTCTCGGGACCATCCCGCTCAACTCTCCCATCCATCAACTGGCAGTGGCCAACCCGGAGATCTGTCTGATCATCACCACGGAGCGCCGGGACATCCTTTACGATCCCCAGAAGGTCGGGAACGCCACCCTGCTGTCCGGTATCGAGCGGGGCCGCTACATGGGCGACCTGCGGCTCGAGGTGGACGAACAGGGCCACGTCAGCGTCGTGGATCCGAAATTCGTCGAGCTGAAGAACGGGTCTCCCGAAGATCCCGAGATGCTCGAGGAGCAGGAGAGTCTGGCCGCCCGGCTGCCCTGAGGCGAGGGGGCTGCGGGGCTCTCGTCCCCAGACGTCTAATTTCCGAGGTTCCGCTGCCGCAGCAGTCCCACCAGGAACCCGAGCATTCGCTCCTGGGCCTTCCGATGGCCCTGCTGGGCCTCCACATTGACGTAGGGAATGCCGGCGCGACCCGCCAGGACTGATAGAGAGCCGTCGTCGGTGACGAAGCGGTTGTTCTGGAGAACGACGTTGAAGTCGGCCTGGCTGAGTTTCGAAAAGAGATCCGGGTCGGTGACGAAGAAGAAATCATCGGGGTCCCGCCGAAGGTTGACGAACACCTTGCGGGCGTCGAGAGCGTACGGGCCGCCGGGAAGGTAGCTCTCGACCGAATACCCGTCCTCCGTATTGTTGTGCAGCGTCACGATCGCCGAGGACGCGTCCAGGGAGTAGTTGCGCACGATCTCACGGGCGAAGTCCCGCACCACGGAGACGGCACGAGCCTGGCCGGGACCCTCGGGGAGGACTGCGGCGGCGGCACCGGGGTCGGTGAAGACCCGGTTCGGATCGAAGTGGTAGGAGAGGCCGTCGAGGAGAAAGGCGATTTCCCGCTCGCCGGAGTGTCGCAGGACCAGGATTCGGCCGCCACGGCGTCGGATGAGATGCATCGCGGCCTCGACCGAGGTGCTCTCATTCTCGTGCAGGTTGAACAGGAGGAGGTCCGAGCCCCGGGCGCGGTACAGGACCGACTCGATCGGAGTATCGCCCAGACGGTACGCGTGCGCCGAAGATGTGATCCCGCGGCGCACACAGCCGACCGAGAGCAGAAGCAGACTCAGGAGCAGGCCAGCGAGGGCGTTTCGCACAGTCTCTCATCGGACCATATTGGTCCCGAGAGGGTCAACTTCTCGAGGTTGCCGAAGCGTTCTGACCGTTAGCGGGAGCGACCAGCCCATCCCCCCGTTCGAGGGCGTCGACGTCGATGACGATGTGCTTGCGCTGGTACTGGATCCAGCCCTTCTTCTTGAGCGAGGACATGATGTTCGAAAGGTAGGGTCGGTTGGCCCCGGTCAGCCGGGCGAGGAAGTCGTGGGACAGCCGCAGTTTGAGACGCACGACATTCCCCTTGCGAGCCAGACGGTGCCCGTGCTTGTTCCCCAGTCGCAGCAGTGCCTGAATCAGTCGCTGCTGAATGTCCATGAAACAGAGCGCCTTGACCTCCTCCTGTGCCTGGTGCACCTGCTGCAGCAGGAGCTGGATCAGGTTGTGACAGACGACGGGCCGTTCCCGGGCCAGGGTGAAGAAGTCCTCCCGCTTCATGGACGAAATCCAGGCTTCCTCGTGCGCCACGGCCTGGGTCTGGTGAAGCGGCCGGGTGCCGACGGAATCGAGTCCGAAAACATCGCCTCCCTTGAGAATCTCGATGGTCTTCTCCCGATGGGAATCGGGGACCAGGGACAGGCGGACCGAGCCGCGATTGACGAAGAACAGGCTGTCGGCGGCATCGCCGGCGTGGAAGATGACCTGCCCTTCAGGCACGATCCGGTCGTTCAGCCGGCGGACGACGGCCTTGAGATCGTCGTCGGTCAGACCCGCCAGGAGCTCGGCCCGGCTGAGGTGCCAGATCCGGTCAGACTGGTCCAGCGTCTCCAGTAGGCTTGCATGGTGACTCATGTAATCCCCGCAATCCAGTTGACATGTCAGTTGGTCGAGGTGTGTTTACCTAGTCAAACGCCCGGGCGCAGAAAAAGTTCCACCTCCAACGATTTTTCTCGGTCGTGCTCGACTCGTCCGAGCGGGACCGATCGAATTGATCTATTCTTACTGACGATGAAACGAACGATTCTGCTCATTTTCACCCTCCTGATTTTCGCGCCGGCCGTCGCCGTGATGGGCGAGTCGCACCTCACCGTATTGTCTGCGCTGAGAAACGAAGAAGCGCGGAGCCCGGAACTGGACCGGCTCCTGATCCATCTGACCGACGTGAACGGCCCTCGGGTTACGGGCTCCCCCGGTTTCCGGAAAGCCGCCGAATGGGCCCGAGAAACTCTGACGGGCTGGGGGATGGAGAACTCCCGCCTGGAGGACTGGGGTGAGTTCGGACGGGGCTGGGATTTTCAGAAATGCCGGGTCGAAATGACCGAGCCCTATTACTTCCCTCTGATCGCCTATCCCGAAGTCTGGACCGCAAGCCTGCAGGGTCCCGTCGAAGGGACTCCGGTGCCGGTCGAGATCAATGAGGAGAAGGACCTCGAGCAATATCGCGGGAAGCTGCAGGGCGCGATCGTCCTGATGCCCCGGCGAGCGAGCGCGTACGGCGGATACGAGCCCGAGAGCGGACGCTATTCCGAGGCCCAGTTGAAGGAACTGGTCCAGGCTCCGGCCATGCCGAGCGGCGACCCCCAGGCCCGCCGCGAGCGGTACCGGGCACGCCGGGAGTTCGCACGAAAAGTCCGGGCCTTTCTGCGCGATGAGGGAGTTCGTGTCGTGCTGAAGGAAAGCGACGGGAGCGATGGAACGGTGTTCGTCTCGAGCGGGGGGCCGGAAAGGTGGACGAACCGCTGGGAGTCCCCTCCGTTGTCGTCTCGGCCGAGCAGTTCGGCCGGATGATGCGCATCCTGAAGGCGGGGGCGCCGCTGAAGGTCCATGTGGAACTGGAGTCCCGCATTCTGGCCGATCGAACCCAGGGCTATAACGTGCTGGCCGAGCTTCCCGGCACGGATCCCGCAGTGGCCGACCAGATCGTCATGTTGGGGGCCCACCTCGATTCCTGGCAGGCGGGCACCGGGGCCACGGACGATGCCGCCGGCTGTGTCGTCGTCATGGAGGCCGTACGATTGCTCAAGAACCTCGACATTCCCCTGCGTCGGACCCTCCGGATCGCTCTCTGGAGCGCTGAAGAACAGGGCCTGCTCGGCTCGGAGGCCTACGTGAAGAATCATTTTGCCGATCCCGAGACGGGCCGGACCCTGCCCGAGTACGATAAACTCGATGCCTACTACAACCTCGACAACGGCTCCGGGAAGATTCGGGGCATCTACCTCCAGGGCAACGATGCGGTACGCCCGATTTTCGAGCAATTCATCGAGCCCATCCGCGATCTCGGGGTGACGACCGTGACCATCCGCAACACCGGAGGAACCGACCACCTTTCCTTCGATGCGGTCGGGCTGCCGGGCTTTCAGTTCATCCAGGACCCCCTCGACTACGAAACGCGGACCCATCATTCGAACATGGACGTCTACGAGCATGCCTCGATCGCGGACCTGAAGCAGGCGGCGGTCGTGATGGCCTGGTTCGTCTATCGCACGGCCCAGCTGGACGAACGGCTTCCGCGGGAGCGCTCCCCACTGAAGCCGGCCGACGACAGCGGCGAGGCGGGGGAAGGGGGCGAGTAGCGTGAAGAGACGTCATTTTCTGGGAGGCTGCGTCTCGACGGTCGCCCTGTCGGGAGGGCTGGCGGGCCCGTTCCTGCGGGCAGCCGGAACGGCTGAGAAGAAGCCGGCACGGCTGCGACCGGGGGCCCGGGTCGCGCTGATCAATCCCGCCGGAGCCACGGCCCATCGCGTCGAAGTCCAGATCGTCACGGAAAGCCTTCAGGCGCTGGGGCTCGAGGTCAAGCCGGCGGAGCACCTGCTGGATCGCTACGGCTATCTGGCGGGTACCGATGCCGAGCGGGCGGCGGACGTCAACGCCCAGTTCGCCGACGAGTCGATCGCCGGGGTCGTGGCGGTTCGCGGGGGGTGGGGCTGCGCGAGAATCCTGCCCCTGCTGGATTTCGAAATGATTGCCCGCAATCCCAAGGTCCTGATCGGCTACAGCGATGTGACGGCACTGTTGCTGGCCGTGCATACGCGGACGGGTCTGGTGACCTTTCACGGCCCGGTCGGGCTCGGCCCGTGGAATCACTTCACCGTGGACTACTTCAAGCGCGTCCTGTTCGACGGCGAAGCCGTGCTGTACCGAAATCCCACGGCAACCGGGGACAATCTGACCCAGGTGACGAACCGGATCCAAACGATCGTGCCGGGCAAGGCCCGGGGGCGACTGCTCGGCGGCAATCTGACGGTGCTGTCGGCCATCGTCGGCTCGCCCTACCTGCCCGACTGGGAGGGCGCGATTCTGTTCCTGGAGGACATCAACGAGAACATCTACCGCATCGACCGGATGCTGACTCAGCTGAAACTGGCCGGGATTCTGGGCCGGATTTCCGGGCTCGTCTTCGGTCAGTGCACCGACTGCGATCCGGGTGAGGGATACGGATCGCTGACGCTGGAGCAGGTATTCGACGACCACATCCGGCCTCTCGGGGTCCCGGCCTATCAGGGGGCCATGATCGGCCACATCCGCGACAAATTCACCCTGCCGGAGGGGCTTCCCGTGGAAATCGACGCTGACCAGGGGACCATTCAGCTTCTCGAGTCGCCCGTGAGTTGAGGGAGCGTCATGTACGATTTTCAGCCTCTTCCGTTCGAGCGTTTCCCAGACAGGGTCTCGGCGCGGAAGGCCCGCCAGTTCTTCGAGCGGATGCGTCGGAGACGAAGCGTGCGGGCCTTTTCCTCCGAGCCCGTGCCCCGCGAGTGGATCGAGTTGGCCATCCGAACGGCGGGTACGGCGCCCTCCGGGGCGAACTGCCAGCCCTGGCACTTCGCCGTCGTTTCCGATCCCGCAGTCAAGGCCCGGATCCGACAGGCGGCGGAGGCCGAGGAGAGGAAGAGCTACGAGGGCCGGATGCCGCAGGAGTGGCTGGAGGAGCTCGAGCCCGTCGGCACCGACTGGCACAAGCCGTACCTGGAGACGGCCCCGTGGCTGGTGGCGGTCTTTGCGGAATCCTATCGCGTGCTCGAGGGTCAGACGAAACGGAAGAACTACTACGTGCAGGAGAGTGTCGGCATTGCCTGCGGCCTGTTCATTGCGGCGATCCATCAAATGGGGCTCGCCACGCTGACCCACACGCCGAGCCCGATGGGCTTTCTGGGGGAAATCTTGCAGCGACCCGCCAACGAACGGCCTTTCATGCTGTTCCCCGTGGGGTACCCGGCTTCGGACGCGACCGTTCCCGTCCTCGAAAAGAAGGATCTCGGACAGTTCTCGAGCTGGTTTACTGCTCCGGGGAAACCGTAGGCGGAGCTCGCCGGACAGGGGGCCGGATGTCCATCTTCAAGTCACTCGAGGAAGCGAAGCACCGCCGCCGACGGCTGCTGCGGCGCCGCTTCGTAAGCTTCGTGCTGGTCGGAACGGGAGGCTACTTCGCCTACCGCTGGTGGCGATCGCGGCCCCAGGCACTGATCCAGCGTCAGGCCTCTTACCTCACTCCGAATCGGGACTTCTACTCGGTCGCGATCCGACCCGGATTTCGGCCCCGCGTCGATGCGGACTCGTGGCGGCTGCGGGTCGAGGGACCCGCGGGGAGCCGCGAATACGGCCTGGCCGAGCTGCGACGGGGAGAGGTGCTGAAAACCGTGCGCACCCTCTGCTGCGTGGGGAATCCGGTGGGCGGGACCGCGGTGGGGAACGCCGAATGGACGGCGGTCCCCCTGGCAACGGTGCTGGAGCCGGTGCTCGGTGACGTGCCGGCCGACTGGAGGGTGACCTTTCATGCCCTGGACGGCTTCTATTCGAGCGTTCCGCTGTCGCTGGCCCTCGACCCGGAGAGCATCCTGGCCTGGGAAATGAACGGCGTGGAACTCCCTGCCGCACACGGGTATCCGCTCCGGGTCCTCCTCCCCGGGCGCTACGGCATGAAGCAGCCGCGCTGGCTGGAGAAGATCACCGTGCAGCAGGGAGGCAGCGGCTACTGGGAAAGGCGGGGATGGTGCAGCGAGTGCCGACTGCACATGTTGAGTCGGATCGATTCGGCCCGACCGGCCTCCGACGGAGGCTGGGCGGTCCGGGGCGTGGCCTTCTGCGGTGAGAAGGCGGTGGGTCGGGTCGAGATCAGCGCGGATGACGGAGCCCGCTGGCAGGCTGCGCGCCTTCTGGACCCGGCGCTGCCGAACGCCTGGGTCCGCTGGGAGGCCCGCTGGCAGCCGCCCGGCGGCGGTGAATATGTGCTCGGCGTCCGGGTTTGCGATGAGGCAGGAAATCGCCAGGAAGAGACCGTCAGTGGTGCGTGGCCGTCAGGGGCGACCGGCCTCCATCGGGTGATCGTCCGGGTCCCGGCCGGTTAGGCTGCTGCGGCCCGCCTTGGGAGCGGGGGCGGGAGCCAGGCCGGTTTTCTCGCTGCCGTGTCCAGGGTCCGCCACCGAGGCCGCGTCCGGATCGGGCGCGATGGAGCGGGCGGACTTGAGGAACTCGTTGCAGACCTCGTTGGCCAGCAGTTTGCCGCGCCGGGTCAATCTCAGCCGATCGCCGTCGCGGGCCAGCAGGTTCTGCTCCGTCAGGAAATTGATGGAGAGTCGGAACAGGCCTTCGAAATCGCAGCGGTACTTGCGCGAGAGTCGGCTGGTCGAGATCCCCTGACCCATGCGCAAACCGAGCATGATCTCCTCGCCCATGGCGAGATTCCACTCCAGGTGCTCCAGATTTGCCCTGGGCACGTCTCCCCGGTTCGCGCCGGCGAAATAGGCCGCCCAGTCGTAGGTGTTCGTCCAGCGTGTTCCGTCCGCGTAGGAGGCGGCGCTGATGCCGAAACCGAGGTAGGGTGAGTTCGTCCAGTAGGACAGGTTGTGGATGCACTCGTAGCCGGGCAGGGCATAGTTCGAAATCTCGTACTGACCGTAGCCGGCGGCCTGAGTCAAATCCATGGCCATCTCGTACATGTCGGCGACCTGATCGTCGGAAGACTCTTCGAGGGCGCCGATCTCGACGAGGTGGCCGAAGGGCGTGCCCGGTTCGACGGAGAGGCTGTACAGCGACAAGTGCTCGGGGCCCAGCTGAAGGGCGCGCTCCAGGTCGCTGCGCCATTCTTTCAGCGTCTGGTTGGGCAGGCCGAACATCAGATCGAGGGAAACGTTTTCGAAGCCGGCGCCGCGGAACCACTCATAGCTGCGCAGTGCGTCCCTGGCGCTGTGGATCCGCCCCAGGCGCTTGAGATGGTGATCGTGGAAGGACTGGACACCCAGGCTGATGCGGTCGAAACCCAGTTCGAGCAGCCGGTCGCAGGAAGCGGGGCTCACCGTGCCCGGATTGCATTCGATGGTCCATTCGGAGTCGCTGGAGAAGTTGAAGGTTCCCTCGAGGGCGCGGATGATGGCCTCGATCTCGTCGCCCGTCAGTTCGGAGGGAGTTCCCCCACCCAGGAACAGGGTCTGCGCCCCTTCACCGCGCCACACCGATGCCCGGATCTCCTGCTCCAGGGCAGACAGGTACCGACTGCGGTCCGTCGGCTCCACCGGCCGAGAATGGAAATCGCAGTAGTAGCACTTGTGTGCACAGATCGGAATATGGACGTAGATTGCGAAGCTTGCGCCCCTCACACTAGGAGTGATTCTCTCACGAAAACCGGATCTTTGTGGAAACGGTCCCCCTTGCCGTAGCATACAGGGCGGTGAGGTCAGGACGGGCCCTGCGAGGGTCCGGAAGGTGTGAAATCGGGGGCCGCCGGGCTCGTGCCGAGCCGGCGGCCGTGCCATCGGATGAAGGTTAGGACATGGACAAGACTCCCAAGCGGCTGGTGATCGTCGGGGGCGTGGCGGCCGGTGCCTCGGCCGCTGCCAAGGCCCGACGGATGAGTGAAGAGATCGAGATCGTGCTGATCGAGGCCGGCCCTTACATCAGCTTTGCCAACTGTGGGCTCCCCTATTATGTGGGCGGGGAAATCGGGCAGCGAGAGAAACTCTTCGTCACGGACGCCGATGGCTTTGGACGCCGGTTCCGAGTGGATGTGCGAACCGGATGCCGCGCCGTCGAAGTGGATCCGGAACGCCGTCTGGTCAAACTCGAAGCCCGTTCCGCCAACCCCCGTGAACTGGCCTATGACCGGCTGATTCTGGCCACCGGGACGGTACCGGTGCGTCCTCCGATTCCGGGGCTGGATTCGCGCAGCGTGTTCACTGTGCGGACGGTCCCCGACGTCGATGCCATCCGCGCCCGGGTGAAGAGCCTGGACCGCGGTCAGGACGGTCCCGGCACGCCCGGCCGGGCCCTGGTGATGGGGGGCGGCTATATCGGGCTCGAGGCAGCCGAGCAGTTGCTTCACCTGGGCTTCGAGGTGGCGCTGGTCGAGCGGGCTCCGCAGATCATGCTGAGCATGGACCCGGAGATGGCCTATCCCCTGCAGGTGGAGTTGGAGGCGGCGGGGGTGCGCATGATCGTCGGCGACGGTGTTGCCGAGGTGATTGAAACCGAGGACGGTCCGGTGGCTCGCACGGAACAGGGCAGGGAGCTTCCCTTCGATCTGGGAATCATGGCCCTGGGCGTCCGGCCCGCCGTTGAACTGGCCCGCCAGATGGGCCTGCGCCTCGGCGTCACCGGTGCCATCGAGGTCGACGCGTCCCAGCGGACCAGTGATCCCCGGGTCTTCGCGGCGGGCGACAACTGTGAAGCCCATCATCGGGTGCTTGGTCGACCCGTCAACATCCCGCTCGCAGGCCCGGCCAACAAGATGGGCCGGATTGCGGGCGCGAACGCCGCCCTCGACCTGACGGGGGCGGCGCCCGACGACCCCCGGAGAATGCGATTCCAGGGCGTGCTGGGGACGGCGGTGGTGCGCGTACTGAAGCGCTACGCCGCCACCACCGGGCTGACCGAGAAGCTGGCCCGGGACTGCGGAATTGCCGCGCAGGTGGTCTACATGGCGGGCGGCAGCCACGCCGGTTACTACCCCAATGCCGAGCCGTTGCTGCTCAAGGTCCTGTCCGATCCCGAGTCCGGGAGGCTGTTGGGAGCCCAGGCCGTGGGCGGGGAGGGGGTCGATAAGCGGGTGGACGTATTGGCGACGGCGGTCGCCGCGGGCCTTCGGATCGAGGATCTCGAACAGCTCGACCTCTGCTATGCGCCGCCGGTCGGCGCCGCCCGCGATGTGGCCATCATGCTCGGCTTTGCGGGCGAGAACGCCCGTCGGGGCCTGATGCCGTCCATGACTCCCGGCGAGTTGTTCGAAGAACTGGCCGGACCCAATCCGCCGGCGGTCGTCGATGTGCGGACCCACCCGGAATTCACCCTGGGGCATGTCGCGGGAGCCCTGAACATCCCGGTCGACGATCTGAGGGACCGCCTGCAGGAGGTTCCCGTCGATCGTCCGCTGGTCCTGTACTGCCGCAGCGGCTATCGCAGCTACGTCGCCCAGCGCATCCTGCTCAACCGGGGCTGGACGGAAGTCCGGAACGTGCAGGGCGGGTACATGCTGATCGAGCAGACCCTGGCCGCCCGGGACGCGGGAAGATCCGCGGGGGAAAGTGCGAAGGCAAGTTCCGAGTTCCGGGTTTCGAGTTCCGAGGGCATGTTGCCGAAATCGTTCTGACGCGGCTTCCGCCGTGCCACCCGGTCGTCGAGACCTGCCGGACCGATTCCACGCAACGGCGCAGAAGGACGCCAAGCCGCCGCCCACAAAGAATCTCCTTTGCGGCGTGGCGTACTTGGCGCCTTTGCGTGAGATCCGGCTGCCGAGTCCTCACTCCAGCGGGGGCAGGGCGCGACCGAAAAGAAACCAAGACCAACTGGGCAACACGCCCTCAGGTTTCACGGCCCCCGTTCTCCCGCGCTCCCGCGCTCCCGTCCCGGGCCGAACGGCGAAGGCCCAACGCCGAAGGGCGAAGGGCGAAGTGCGAAGTGCGAAGTGCGGGTTGCCCAAATGGCAAGGGCCGTGTCGGATCGGACGCTGGCAGGCAGGCGAATGCACGGCGGGTCGGTTCCACGCAACGGCGCAAAGAAGTACGCCAAGCCGCCGCCCACAAAGAATTCCTTTGCGGCGTGGCGTACTTCGCGGCTTTGCGTGAGATCAGACTGCCGAGTCCTCACTCCAGGGGGGGCAGGGCGCGACCGAAAGGAGAACCGCAGACCAACTGGGCAACACGCCCTCAGGTTTCACGGCTCCCGTCCCGCTCCCGTTCTCCGGCCCGGCGCGGGGCGCCTCACTTCGTTCGGGTTCTGAAATCACGATCGCTCCCGTCCTCCCGGGCCGAACGGCGAAGGCCCAACGCCGAAGGGCGAAGTGCGAAGTGCGAAGTGCGAAGTGCGGGTTGCCCAGATGGCAAGGGCCGTGTCGGATCGGACGCTGGCAGGCAGGCGAATGCACGGCGGGTCGGTTCCACGCAACGGCGCAAAGAAGGACGCCAAGCCGCCGCCCACAAAGAATCTCCTTTGCGGCGTGGCGTACTTCGCGGCTTTGCGTGAGATCAGGCTGCCGAGTCCTCACTCCAGGGGGGGCAGGGCGCGACCGAAAGGAGACCGAAGACCAACTGGGCAACACGCCCTCAGGTTTCACGGCTGCCCGTTCCTGGTGTACTGCGGTTCCGGCCTCCCGAAACCCGAAACCCGGCTCCCGTCTCCCGCTCTCCCGTTCTCCGGCCCCGGCGCGGGGCGCCTCACTTCGTTCGGGTTCTGAAATACGGAGCGGCATCCCGTTCTCCCGCCCTCCCGTTCTCCGGGCCGAACGGCGAAGGCCCAACGCCGAAGTGCGAAGGGCGAAGTGCGAAGTGCGAAGTGCGGGTTGCCCGAGATGGCAAGGGCTGTGTCGGATCGGACGCTGGCAGGCAGGCGAATGCACGGCGGGTTGGTTCCACGCAACGGCGCAAAGAAGGACGCAAAAGCCGCCACCCACAAAGAATCTCCTTTGCGGCGTGGCGTACTTCGCGGCTTTGCGTGAGATCAGGCTGCCGAGTCCTCACTTCAGGGGGGACAGGGCGCGACCGAAAAGAAACCAAGACCAACTGGGCAACACGCCCTCAGGTTTCACGGCTCCCGTTCTCCGGGCCCGGCGCGGGGCGCCTCACTTCGTTCGGGTTCTGAAATACGGAGCGGCATCCCGTTCTCCCGTTCTCCCGCGCTCCCGCGCTCCCGTTCTCCGTTCTCCCAGTGGGGGCACACCGATCGGAGGCCGCCGCCCTTTGGGCAACACGCCCCCGGAACTCGAAACTCGAAACCGTGAAATTTATTCGTTGCCGACGCGCAGGACGCTGAGGAAGGCCTCCTGGGGGATCTCGATCCGGCCGACCGACTTCATCCGGCGCTTGCCCTCCTTCTGCTTTTCGAGGAGCTTGCGCTTTCGGGTGACGTCACCGCCGTAGCACTTGGCCAATACGTTCTTGCGCATGGCCTGAACCCGCTCGGCGGCGATCACCTTGGAGCCGATCGATGCCTGGATGCGGATCTCGAAGAGCTGGCGGGGCAGGACTTCGCGCAGCCGCCCGACCAGCGCCTTGCCCTTGTGAAAGGCACGGTCGCGGTGGCTGATGAAGCTCAGCGCGTCGACCGACTCGTTGTTGATCCGAATGTCGAGTTTGACCAGGTCGTTCTCGCGATAGCCCGACAATTCGTAGTCGAAGGAGGCGTAGCCCCGGGTCCGGCTCTTGAGCGTGTCGAAGAAGTCGAGGAGGATCTCCGCCAGGGGAAGCTCGTAGGTGAGGACGACCCGCTCGGTGTTGGTGTACTCCATGGTGACGAACTCGCCGCGCCGCTCCGTGCAGAGGTCCATCACAGAGCCGACATACTCGTTGGGAGTGAGGAGGACGGCACGAACGTAGGGTTCGGCGACGGCATCGATGTCGCCGAGGGCCGGCCAGCGGGCGGGATTGTCGATCAGACGCTCCTCGCCGCTGCGCAGACGGACTTTGTAGACCACCGACGGCGCCGTCGCCACCAGTTCCAGGCCGAACTCCCGCTCCAGCCGCTCCTGGACGATCTCGCTGTGCAGCAGACCCAGAAATCCGCAGCGGAACCCGAATCCCAGGGCCGCCGAGGTCTCGGGCTCGAACTGAAGGGAGGCGTCGTTGAGCTGCAGCTTGGCCAGAGCCTCGCGCAACTCTCCGAATCGGTCGCTGTCGACCGGATAGAGTCCGCAGAAGACCATGGCCTTGACCTGCTTGTAGCCGGGCAGCGGCTTCGCGGCCTGCCGGTCCCGGTCCGTGATCGTGTCGCCGACGCGGCACAGGCCGAGCTCCTTGATCGCCGCATGGACGAAGCCGACCTGTCCCGCCGTGAGCCGGTCACAGGCCCGCATGCCGGGTGCGAACACCCCGACTCCGGCGACCTCGGCGTAGCTCCCGGAGGCCATCATCTTGATCCGCATTCCCGGTTCGAGGTGGCCGTCGACGACTCGGACGTAGGCGACGATTCCCAGATAGGGATCGAAGTGACTGTCGAAGATCAGGGCCCGCAGCGGGGCGGTCGTGTCGCCGCGCGGCGCGGGGACACGGGCGACGATGGCTTCCAGAATCTCTTCGATGCCGATGCCCTGTTTGGCCGACGCCAGCAGCACATCCGCCGGGTCCATGAGCAGACTCTCTTCGATCTCGGCCGTGACGCGTTCGGGATTGGCGCCCGGCAGGTCGATCTTGTTGATCACGGGGACGAGGACGAGATTCTGACCCATGGCGAGGTTCACGTTCGCCAGCGTCTGGGCCTCCACGCCCTGGGCGGCATCGACCACGACGACGGCCCCCTCGCAGGCGGCCAGACTGCGCGAGACCTCGTAGCTGAAGTCCACGTGCCCCGGCGTGTCGATGAGATTGAGTTCGTACATCTCACCATCGTGGGCCCGGTAATAAAGGCGCACGGCGGCCATCTTGATCGTGATGCCCCGTTCCCGCTCGAGATCCATCTGGTCGAGCAGCTGCTCGCGCATCTTGCGAGCTTCCACGGTCCCGGTCTCCTCCAGGATGCGGTCGGCCAGAGTCGACTTCCCGTGGTCGATATGGGCAATGATGCAGAAATTGCGAATCTTCGATTGATCGAACATAGATCCCGTGAACCCGTGAAGCCGGAATCACCCAGTATATTCGAAACGGCGTCGGCGGCGCGGGCGGGATCCAGCGCCGCGCGGTTCCGGGTCCCGGGGGTTCCGAGGTTCCGAGAGTGGAAGATGCCTGCGGCGCCCATCGACGGTTCTCCCGTACTCCCGCGCTCCCGTTCTCCCGCGCTCCGGGCCGAGCAGCGAAGGCCCAACGCCGAAGGGCGAAGTGCGAAGTGCGAAGGCTGTGTCGGATCGGACGCCGGCAGGCAGGCGAATGCACGGCGGGTTGGTTCCACGCAAAGACGCGAAGTACGCCAAGCCGCCGCCCACAAAGAATTCCTTTGCGGCGTGGCGTACTTGGCGCCTTTGCGTGAGATCCGGCTGCCGAGTCCTGACTCCGGCGGGGAAGGGCGCGACCGAAAAGAAACCCGTTCTCCCGTCCTCCCGCGCTCCCGTTCTCCGGGCCGAACGGCGAAGGCCCAACGCCGAACGGCGAAGTGCGAAGGCGCGAAGTGCGAAGGGCGTAGTTGGCCGAATGGCAAGGGCCGTTGTCGGATCGGACGCTGGCAGGCAGGCGAATGCACGGCGGGTTGGTTCCACGCAACGGCGCAAAGTACGCCAAGCCGCCGCCCACAAAGAATTCCTTTGCGGCGTGGCGTACTTGGCGCCTTTGCGTGAGATCAGGCTGCCGAGACCTCACTCCAGCGGGGGCAGGGCGCGACCGGAAACCGAGACCCTGGGCACACGCCCTCAGGTTTCACGGCTCCCGTCCAGGTCTGCGTTCCGAGCCTCCCGTTCCCGTCTCCCGGCTCCCGTCTCCCGTTCTCCGGCCCGGCGCGGGGCGCCTCACTTCGTTCGGGTTCTGAAATACGGAGCGGCATCCCGTCCTCCCGCGCTCCCGCTCTCCGGGCCGAACGGCGAAGGCCCAACGCCGAAGTGCGAAGTGCGAAGGGCGTGGGTTGCCCGAATGGCAAGGGCCGTTGTCGGATCGGACGCTGGCAGGCAGGCGAATGCACGGCGGGTTGGTTCCACGCAACGGCGCAAAGAAGTACGCCAAGCCGCCGCCCACAAAGAATTCCTTTGCGGCGTGGCGTACTTGGCGCCTTTGCGTGAGATCCGGCTGCCGAGTCCTCACTCCAGGGGGGGCAGGGCGCGACCGAAAAGAAACCAAGACCAACTGGGCAACACGCCCTCAGGTTTCACGGCTCCCATTCCAGGTGCTGCGCTTCCGAGCCTCCCGTTTCCCGTTTCCCGGCTCCCGTTTCCCTCTCTCCAGGGCCCGGCGCGGGGCGCCTCACTTCGTTCGGGTTCTGAAATACGGAGCGGCATCCCGTCCTCCCGCGCTCCCGTTCTCCCGTTCTCCGGGCCGAACGGCGAAGGCCCAACGCCGAAGGGCGAAGTGCGAAGTGCGAAGTGCGAAGGCGGTTGCCCAGATGGCAAGGGCCGTTGTCGGATCGGACGCTGGCAGGCAGGCGAATGCACGGCGGGTTGGTTCCACGCAACGGCGCAAAGAAGGACGCCAAGCCGCCGCCCACAAAGAATTCCTTTGCGGCGTGGCGTACTTGGCGCCTTTGCGTGAGATCAGGCTGCCGAGTCCTCACTCCAGGGGGGGCAGGGCGCGACCGAAAAGAAACCAAGACCAACTGGGCAACACGCCCTCAGGTTTCACGGCTCCCGTTCCAGGTGCTGCGCTTCCGAGCCTCCCGCTTCCCGTTCTCCCGCGCTCCCGTTCTCCCTCTCTCCGGCCCCGGCGCGGGGCGCCTCACTTCGTTCGGGTTCTGAAATACGGAGCGGCATCCCGTCGCTCCCGCGCTCCGAAACCCCGGACCGGTCAGCGGAGCAGCGTCGAGTCGAGCAGCCAGTCCCGCAGCAGTCCGGGCCAGGCTCCGGTGATGGCGTCCCGGGGCGCCAGCCCGAAACCGTGCCCGCCATGGCGGAAGACGTGCATCTCGGCCCGCACGCCGGCCCGCTTGAGGGCGAGGTAGAAGAGGATCGAATTCTGGGGCGGCACGACGGTGTCGTCGTCGGCCAGGATGAGGAACGTCGGGGGCGTTTCCGCCGTGACCTGCTTTTCGTTCGAGAACAATTCCACCAGCTTGGGATCCGGGTTCTCCCCGAGGAGGTGATGCTTGGAGCCCTGGTGGGTGTACTCGTCGTCCAGCGTGATCACGGGGTAGACGAGGATCATGAAATCCGGCCGGGAACTCTGCCGGTCGATGACGTCCGGGGCGTTGGGGTCGCCGGCATCGAAATGGGTCCCAGCGGTCGAGGCCAGATGGCCCCCGGCCGAGAAGCCCATCACTCCGATGCGCTGCGGGTCCACACCCCAGTCCTGGCTGTGAGTCCGGACATAGCGGAGGGCACGCTGCACATCCTGGAGTTGGGCGGGATAGTGATAGCGCATGCCCAGGCGGTACTTCAGCACGAAAGCGGAGACGCCGAGCGAGTTGAACCAACGGGCCACGTCATGACCCTCGTGGTCGATGGCCAGGTGGGCGTAACCACCGCCGGGGCAGATCACGACCGCCGTCCGCGTCGCCTTCGGTCCGCTCGCCGGATACAGCGTCAGGGAAGGTTTGTCCACATCCTGGTCGCCGACCGCGCCAGGAGCGCCGTCCGGCCAGAGCAGGACCGTTGGGGCCGGCGGGGCGGGCTGCGCCAAAGTGGGTGCCGAAGGCCAGCAGAACAATGAGATCAGAAGAGCCAGACCGAGGTTCCAGGTCGTTCGATTAGTTCTCATCATCAATAAGAAGTCTAGAAGGGCTTGCGGGGTCGGTCAACTCGCCGAAGCGGCCACTCGACTCCGTGCGGTCTCCAGATTCCCGCAGCACGCGAAGCTCCGATCCCTATCGGCAAAAAAGGCCAGAGTACGAGGACTTGTCGGTGTTGTGAACGCGTATTTACACCCGGACCGAAGAAAAATGGATGTACGGTGCCATTTTCAACGAATTCCTGTTGTTAAAGTGAGTCTGGGTGTCGATAATGACCCCACGCACCATGGTCTACCGCGCTCAGTTGTGCCTCGTTGCTCTGGGGCTCTGCTTTCTTGCACAGGACAGAGTGCAGGCCCTGCCACTCGAGGAGGATTACGCCCTCGAGTTCGACGGCGTCACCGACTTTGTGGCCCTCGCACCGACCGCCTCGATGATGGACTCCCACTGGCAGGACGAAAAGACCGTCAGCCTGTGGGTTCGGCCGATGGGAGATTCCCGGACCTGCGTGGACGTGGCACACGGCGACACGATCCTGGGAGACCGGCCCCGCTGGTGGGGAATCTCGCGCGGCGTCGTCGGCGGCGTCGACCGACTCTGGTTTTGGAATTTCGACCAGAGCATGGATGTCATCGGCGTCGACTACTCGATCGGACAATGGACCCACCTCGCCTTGGTCCACAGCCAGGGTGTTCTGCATGCTTTCAAGGATGGGGTCGAAGTCGGTGCCAGGCCGAGCGGAAGCACCGTTCAACCCTCGACGGGGGCGCATCCGGTTCTCCAGATCGGCGGGATCATCGACTCCGCTGCCAAGGACTATACGTTTCAGGGGCAGATCGACGAAGTCGCAATCTGGAACGGTGCACGCTCTGCGACCCAGATTGGGCGGGACGCCTTTACCGGCCTCAGTGGAAACGAGCCGGGACTGGTTGCTTACTACCGCATGTCCGACGGGGCGGGGACGACGCTCACGGACAACGGCCCGAACGGCTGGACCGGCACCCTGCAGGACGGAGGTCCGGGGGTCCCTGCCGACGGACAGCCGGCCCTCTGGGTGGCCTCGACGGCTCCGCTGGCCGATCCGAGTGCTCCTCGGCTCAGTCGAGTCTTCCCCCAGTTTGCGGACGGCACCACCGGAGCGGTCCAGTTTCGATCGTCCCTCGTCCTGGCCAACACGGGAGCCCGGACCGCCTGGATCACACTGGACTTCTACCGGACTCCGGACGGGGCCCCCATGCCGCTGGAGCTGGGTGATCTGGGGACCGACTCGACCTTCGAGTTCGGTCTGCGGCAAGGGGAGACGGTCTGCCTGACGACGCCGGGAACCGGGGATTTACAGGTCGGCTACGCCCGGGTCCTGGCCGAGGAGAGTGTGGGGCCCCTCGCGATCTTCGAACGGCTGGATACGGCCAGCGGTCTCTCCATGTACGAAGCGGGGGTTCCGGCCGCCGCTCTGCTCAACGACTTCAGTATCGTCGTCGATTCCCGGGGAACCGGGGACACCGGTCTGGCCGTCGTCCATCCCCCGGCCGATCCACCGGCGCCTGCCGACGCGCAGGTCCGCTTCCGCCTCTTCGACCAACATTTCAGCCTGCTGGCCGAGTCGACCATGGCGTTGCCGGCCGGGAGCCACTTGGCCCGCTACGTCTATCAATTGTTCGAAGACCCGGCCGTCCGCGAAACGGCGCGCGAGATGATGGGCACGTTGATCGTGCACAGTGATCGCCCCCTGGCCGCCGTCACTGTCCGCGAGAAGGATGATCCCGAGAAGGAGTTTCCCCTGGATGTTCCCGTGCTCACCACTTTTCCCGTGATTCCCGGGACCGCCGACCAGCCTTGAACCTGCTGTCCCTCCCTTTCGGGCGGTGACGCGGATTCGCGCCCACCTCCCGCACCTGCGGTCCGAGTCCCGGTGCCCGCACTAAAGCCATCGATCGGATTGCCCGATCTAGCAAGTTAGGGTAGTGTCTCAGCTGCAGAGAAGAACGCGAATCGGCGCCTGATCCGCAGTCTTGTTGAAGCCGTGGACAAATGTGTTGCCGTTCGACCTGGGGGTGTTCGATGCGTCGAGGAGGTTCGGTTTACTTTCGAGTCATCGTGTCGGCCGTTTGCTGGCTGGCTTTCCCGTCATTGCTGGTCGCTCAGACCTGTTCGGAATTCAGTGAGACCTTTGGCCCGCCGCCGAGTCACGACTGGGAGGGGGCCGCAGGATCGTGGAGCTACTCGAACGGCAGTCTCAAAGTGGCCGCCATCGAGAGCGGCAGCCTTGCCTATGCGGCGACCTCCTTCTCCGCCTCCGACTTCTTTCGCATGGACGTCGACGTCGACCTGAACGCACCGTCGGGGGACGGGGCGGTGGGCATCTATCCGTTCACCAGCGGAGATCTTCTCATCGGCGTGGGGGATCACACGCTCGACGGGGTCGCGGCCCTGGTATTCGCGAGCGGCAACGCCTACCTGTTGGGGTGGGACGTGAGCCAGGGGGAGTGGTTCCAGAGTGATCCGTATCCCTTCTCCGGGACGGTGAACTCGGTGGGCCTTCGCTACTCTTCGAGTGAAATCGTCCTGCGCATCAACGGGACGGATACGTCGCTCAAGGTCTCGGGTCAGTTCGACCTCGTTCCCTCGCTGCTCGACACGCTCTGGCTGTTGGGCCAGGGTGCCGCCACGACCACCGCCTCCTTTGACAACGTCTGTGTCGGTCCCGTCCAACAGTCGATCCCGACTCCCTCCGGCGATGCGGCCGCCCGGTTCATCTTTCCCTACTACCAGGCCGTGAGCGGCAGTTTTACCGGGTTTGCCGTCTCCAACTACTCGAATCACCCGGCCCAGTTGAACTTCCGGGCCTACGGCACCGACGGCAGCCTGCTGCCCTTTCCACAGAACCCGCGAAGTCTGACGCTGGCAGCGGGAAAGCAGTCCGCCCTGTTGGGGAACGAGATCTTCGGGGTCTCGGGTGCGACGGCCCAACAGGGGTGGGTCGAGCTCACCAGCGATTCCGAAGACCTCGGGAGCTTCTTCCAGGTGGGCGAGGCCGAGCGCCTCGACGGCTCGGTTTCCCTCACCGAAGCATCACGTCAGCTCTATTTCACACGCGTGTATGAGGGCACGCGGGCGTTTCGCGGGCAGAACGCGGCCACCTTCGTCAGCCTCGTCAACCCCAACGATTCCCCTGTCCGGCTGGAACTGTCGCTCAGGGGAACGGGCACCGACCGGACGATCCTGCGAGCACTGCCGGCCAGGGGCTGTCTGTACGGAACGCTGGGTCAGATATTCGGGACCGCTCTGACCGTCAAGCAGGGGTTCCTCGCCGTCAACGTCACCGAAGGGGGCGGCGTGGCCGGATATGCGCTGCTGCAGACACCGCAGGCCCGAACCTGGATCGGGCTCAACGCCGTGGCGCCGAACTCTACCAGTCGACTCTATTCCGCGCAGTTGGCTTCCGTTCCGGGCCTCTTCACCAGCGTCAAACTGGTCAATACGGGGAGCCAGTCGCGCGGTGTCACCCTCTACGCCGTCAGTGAGACGGGGACAAACCTGGCTGCTCCGGTGCCGGTCACGCTGCAGGCCGGGCAGGCCTACGAACAGGATGCGGACCGGATCTTCGGATGGTCCGCCGGGGCTTCGAAGATCGGATCCCTGAGGGTCGAGGCGGACGGTCCGGACGTCGTGGGCGACGTCATTTTCGGAGATTCGTCGGCGGGTCTGAGCCTGGCGGCTGCCTTGCCCCTGCAGACCCGTCTGTTCACCGAGGGGATCTTCAGCCAGGTGGCCAATGCTCTGGGGCTCTACACGGGACTGGCATTCTACAATCCGGCTGACGCGTCCGCCCAGATCAACCTCGAGGTCTTTCGAGAAAACGGGACCCGCTCCGGTCAGAAGACGATTCCCCTGGCTTCGGGCCGTCGACTCTCCCAGCTCCTGATCGAGTATCTTCCCGAGACGACGGGGCAGGTCAAGGGATACGTGAGGGTCCAGTCATCCCAGCCGCTGGTCGCCCAGCAGCTTTTCGGGGCCGCCAATTTGCTGTCCGCAGTTCCCCCGACGATGGTGCTGCCGACGATTTCGGGACCGGGGGAAGCTACGTGCAGTTATCCGACCAGAGCGAGCAGCGCGATGCCCCGGTCGGTCTGCAGGCCGGCTCGATGGCGGAACTGACGGAGTCCGGGGAGATGGCGGTGTCGGGAGCCGTCCGCGTGTCGGTGGGCAATCTGGAACCACTGCAGGGCGCAGGATTCTTCAAAGTGTCGATTCCGATCACGGCGACCGGATTCGACCCGGGCAGCCTGACCGGCAAGGTGAGGCTGTCGACGGGCGTGGTACTGCCCGTTGCGGGAACCTACAACGCGAGCCGGAAGACGTATGAGATCCAGGTGCCCTCTCTGGTCGACGGCTGGGTCCTGGGCGTCGTGGAGAGCGATTCGATCGCGCTGGTGCAGGTGGGAGACTCCGGTTCGATTTCAACCATGGAATCGGTGCGCCCCCAGGGCTGGCTGACGCCGGTGGACTGGGAGACCTGTCAATTCCACCCGATCCGGCACACCAATGCCGTCACCGACGCGACGATCCGTTCGGACTACGTGCCGGACATGGAGAAGGCCTGCGAGTCCTTCTCCTGGGCGAACTTCCGTTCACCGAAGCTCTGGATCGCCTCGGGCTGGAACGACCAATCCCTCGATCCTCCGGGACGCATCGTCCACATCACCCGGGGAACCAGGTCCTTCTTCCAGGGCAACTGGGTCGAAGAAGAGGCCGACTTTTCCGAGGTGGACCGGACGGAAGAGGAGATGATCGCGCTCGGCCAGATCTATATGGACGTCGACCAGCTGAGCTCGTTGAAGGCCGCGTACGGGATCAGCTTTGCCAACGTCTTCGCCCACGAACTCTATCACGCCGTCCAAATGGGCTATGACTTCCGGCGGGGCGCCGTGAAAGTGGGAGACGAGTGGCAGACTTCCTACAAGGCGTACACCGAGGGAACGGCGACGGCCCTCGGTCAGACCTTTCAGAAGGGAAACGGGGCGATAACGGGGCCGAGCGTCTGGGTCCGGGAACTGGGTGATGGGGAATTCACTCCACTCGACGAACCGATCGACAACAATTTGGAGCACTACTATCGCAAGCAGGACTTTTGGGTGTGGGTCTCCCGGCGCTACGGCAACGGAAGCTGGGCCTATACCAACCAGCTCTTCGAACAGATGGGGATGGCGACCTACGGCCAGTTCAACAAGACGTTGAGCCAGTACGTCACCCTGTATCGGCAGGGAGCCGACACGGCTTTCAAGAGCCAGTTCGGAGAAGGATTCGCCGACATCTACAGCGAGTTTGCCCTGGACCGCGCCTACGAGCACTCCGCCAATGCACTTCTCCGGCAGAGCGAGAAGAGTACCTGGAAAATCAACAAACTGGCGACGAGTCTGTTTGGCGCCTCGGGGCTGAAGACGATCAAACCCGCCAGTGACAAGCTGGAGGAGCGCCAGGCGGTTTTCTCCAATGTTCGGGCGCTTTCGACCTACGCGGCCCGGGTGGAAGTCCCTGAGGGAGATCGGGATGTGGGTGCAAGTGCGTTGAATTTCGTCGTGTCGGGCGGTGAGGTCAAAGACGGAGGCATCGAGATCTACCTGTTCAGCGAGGATGAAAACTCGGTGATGCAGGCTTCGGGCAGGCACAGGGTGACGGCGGTGGACGAGCCGATCGAGGTCCCGGTCAACGACGATACGAGGTACATCACCGTTCTGATCATCAACACCGACCTCCGGACCCGTTCCGCCTCAGTCACGGTCAGTTCGGCGAAAAAGTATGAGCTGAGGTTCTATCAAAGCGACTATGAAGAAAACTCCGTGCAGTACGGGGACTCCTTCGAGGCGGACGCGACGCCCTGCATCAATGCCCATCTCCTCGTCTACGATGCCGACAAGGAGATGCCCGAAGGGGTGTACATCCTCTTCAGATATCCCAACGGGGAGCTCATGTTCGATTTGGATTACGAGGACCCCTACCTTCCGGAGGACGGAAACTTCACCGAAGGGGGACGCATCTGGGAAGTCTTCTACGGCGTTTGCTTTGGCTTCTCCGGCACCGGCTCATGGGTCGACCAGCCCCGCGGCAGCTACACGGTCGATGTCCAGGACGAGTCGCATGCACCGCTGATCTCGGGGAAGTTCGAGGTCTATTAGTGTAGAGATCGGGCAGGCCTGGAATCCGGCATCCGGTTCGGGGCTCGCACACCGCCAGGTCCGGATGCGGGAAAAGAGCGTTGCGGAGGGGCGGGACCCCGGCCCGGTCCGGAGTCCACGCCTGCGGCCGGCGCCGCAGGCGCCCGGCTCGACGGGAAGAAAAAGGATGGGGTCCGTCCGCAGCGCCTATGCTAGAATCTCGCCCGTGAAACAACCTATCCATCAGTCTCTCCGAGGGGATCACCGCAAGCGCACCGTGGCTTCGGACAGTGACAAAAGTGCGAATCGAACCTGGCGTCGGCCGACGGTGAGGAAGCTGACGGTCCGCCGAACGGGAACCGGTGTGGGCAGCACCTCCGATGGCTTCTTTTCGGCCTCCTAGTTGCCAAACCTCATTGCGAGGACTGGGAGAGATCGCTCCGTGTCGAGTCCGCTGCAGGCGGATGCGTCCATCCGTGATCACCGAGTCGTCCAGTTCGGTCGGCTGGCGCAAAGCCGGACTGGACGGAATTCCAGCAAGCTTCATGAGTCTTCCCGGGGCGGCTGAAGGACAGGCGCGGTGGTGAAGCCCGACCGGCGGGACTGTGTGGCTGTCGAGCCTGATCTTCGCTGTGTCAGCGTGGGCCTGAGGGAGCAACCGTGTTCCGATACCGCGTTTATGGACTGAGAGTCGAGTCCGAGTTCGAGCTTCCGGAGTTGACTCCGTCGGAATTCACCACGCCGGACGTCGTGATCCGAGCGGGTTCCGTTCCGGAGCCGCTCAGTGATTCCAGAAGCAGCGGCATCCTCTACCAGGCGTCTCCGGGAGAGTTCCGGCTCGCCCTCGACGGTATCGCGACCTTCTGGGTCCGGGATGGCCGGGAGATCGTTGTCGACCGAGACTCCGATTCGGAGGCCGATTCGGTGCGGGTCTTCCTCCTCGGGTCGGCCTTCGGCGCCCTCCTGCACCAGCGTGGTCTGTTGCCGCTGCACGCCAGCGCCATCCGGGTCCAGGGGAACATCGTCGCCTTTGCGGGTGCGTCCGGAATCGGGAAATCGACGCTCGCCGCCGCCTTCAGTCGCGACGGCCATCCAGTGGTGGCGGACGATGTCCTGGTCGTTTCAACGGATGCGGCCCGCCGGGCGGTCGGCTGGGCGGCCTACCCGCAGCTGAAGCTCTGGGCCGATGTGGTTCAACGGATCCATCCGGGCTCCTCGGGATTTCGGAAGGTGCGGAGATCCGTGCAGCGTTTCGCCGTTCCCGTCGTCGGTTCTGACGTCGAAGCTCCTTTGCCCTTGACCCGTCTCTATGTGGTCTGCTTGAGCGACGACGACCGGTTCAGCCTGGAGCCGCTGACGGGGAGCGCCAAGTTGCAGGCTCTGCTCGAGAATACGTATCGGGTCCAGTACCTGGAGGGGCTCGGCCGTCAGCCCGATCACTTCCGTCTCTGCGCGCAGCTGGGACGATCGATTTCGGTTCGGCGCCTCAGCCGGCCACGAAAGACGTTCGATCTGCAGCGGCTGCAGCAGTTGATCGAGGAGGACTGGCGGGATTGAGCGGCATCCACTGGCTGGTGTCCTATCCGAAGAGCGGAAACACGTGGATGCGGGTCTTTCTCGCCAATCTCACCGGCGAGGGATCCGGTCCGGTAAGTATCAACGAGCTCGAGACGGGGGGCATCGCGAGTGCGCGCGGCCTTTTCGACGATCTGACGGGGGTCGAGGCATCCGAGCTTCGAGAGGAAGAGATTGAACGGCTGCGGCCCCGGGTCTACGGGAGGTTCTCCTCGGAACTGGAAGCCGAGGGCGATTGCCGGTTCGTCAAGGTCCACGACGCCTGGACGCTGCTGGACGACGGCGCACCCCTTTTCCCATCGGTGGGACGGGTGCTCTACATCATCCGCAATCCATTGGATGTGGCTGTTTCGTACGCCCACTTCCGGGCTTGTCCGATGGATGAGATCATCCGGCAGATGGGCGATCGGGAAGCGGCATTGTGTCAGAAGCCCGACCGGCTGCACCTGCAGCTGAGGCAACGTCTGCTGAGTTGGAGCGGGCACGTCCGGAGCTGGGTGGATCGGTCCGGCATGCCACTCGAGGTGATCCGCTTCGAGGACATGAAATCGGCTCCCCTGGAGACTTTTGAGCGGGCCGTGCGGTTTCTCGGCTTGGATGCCTCACGCGAGCGGATCCTTCGGGCACTCGAGTATTCATCGTTTGACGAGTTGAGGGGCCAGGAGGAGGCGGCGGCCTTTCGCGAGCGGGGTCGCGGCAAGGTATTCTTTCGGCGCGGGGAGGTCGGTGCCTGGCGGGACGAACTGACGCCCGATCAGGTCCGCCGAATCCTCTCCGACCACCAGGCCGTGATGGCCCGCTTCGGCTATCTGCCGAGTGACTGGAGTACGGAGTCATAGAGGTTGTGGATGCATCGGATTCGTCGATTCCTGGCCCTGCCCGGTGGCCAAAGGAAGGTGTTCGCTGAGGCGGCTTTCTGGCTGAGCGTGGCCAGAGTCGCGGTCGCGTGTCTGCCCTTTCGCTGGATCGTCCGCTATCTGGGGAAATTCTCAGCGGAGCACGGGCCCCTGGAAGGTGAAGACCGGTCGGAGGACCTTCGGAGCGTTCTCTGGTCGATTCGGGTCGTCAGCCGGCATCTGCCCTGGGAGAGCCGGTGTCTGGTTCAGGCCGTGGCCGGGCAGCGGATGCTGTGCGGCCGCGGACTCCCGTCGACACTCTACCTGGGCGTGGCCAACGACGAGGAGTCGGGTGAATTGGTGGCCCACGCCTGGCTGCGTTCGGGCGAGCGGATCCTGACCGGCGATGGCCGGCTCGAGCGCTATGCCGTTGTGGCGAGGTTCGGCGCCGAGGACGAGTCGTGAGCGGGATCTGCGGGGTCTTCTACCGGGACGGGAAGCCGGTGGAGCGCGAGGCGCTCGAGAAGATGCTCGTCGCCATGTCCCGGCTGGGGCCGGACGGGAGGTCCGGGTGGCGGGAAGGACCGGTGGGGCTCGGGCATCTCCTGCTCTACAACACCCCCGAATCGCTTCATGAAGTCCACCCTCTCACCAGCCGCGACGGCAACCTCACCCTGGTGTCCACGACCCGCCTCGACAACCGCGAGGAACTGCTGGCGGCGTTCGGCATCCCGCGCGCGGATTGGCCTTTGACGACCGATCCCTCACTCTGTTTGAAGGCCTACGAAGCATGGGGGGAGGAGGCATCGAGCCATCTCCTGGGTGAGTGGGCCTTCGCCGTTTGGGATCGGCGCAGGCGGAAGCTCTTTCTCACCCGGGATCAGCATGGGTCGACGGGGCTGTTCTACTACTCTTCGGAACGGTGCTTCGCCTTTGCCTCCTCGGTCAAGGGTCTGCTCGCCCTTGCCGACATTCCCGGGGGACTCGACAGGTTCAATTTCGCGCGTTCCCTGGTCTTGAAGCAGCCCGGGGAGGAGACGATCTGGGAAGGCATCCAGACACTGGCGGGCTCGAACCAGCTGTCGGTGACGGCCGCCGGCGTCCGCAAAAGGCGCTACTACCTCCTCGAGAATGCTCCGGAAGTCCGGCTTCCGTCGGAGGGCGATTACATCGAAGCCTTTCGAGAATTGTGGGAGGAGTCGGTCCGGTGCCGGCTCCGTCACCTGCGCCCTGCCTGTGTTTCGCTCAGCGGAGGGCTGGACTCGGCGGCCGTGGCGGCGGTTGCCGCGGGGCTGCTGAAAGGGGAGAGGCTCCGGACCTTCACGGCCGTCCCCTGTTTTCCCACGGAAGGCCTTCTGCCCCCCGGCCGTCATGGCGACGAAATGCCCTGGGTCCGGCAGATCGTCGCGGGCGTCGGGAACCTCGATGCATCCTACATCCGCGGCGAAGGGCAGAGCCCTCTGGCGGCCTGTCTCAGGGGCACGCAGTTGATCGATGAGCCGTTCCCGATCGCCAACCTGCTCTGGATTTTCGCCCTGAGGGAACAGGCTGAAAGAGAGGGTCTCGGCGTCGTCCTCACCGGGTACGGAGGCAACGCGACGATCTCCTGGTACGGACACGCCGGCGTCCTCGACGGCGTGCCGTGGTACCGCCCGTGGTGTGTCCTTGGCGATCTGCAGCGATGGCGTCAAGAGCGAGGACTTTCCCTGCTCACGGCTGCCCGCTCCCGGATTCTGCGACCTCTGATTCCGCGCGAGTGGCTGCATCGAGTGGGTCGGTGGAAGTCCCGGCCCGGATTGAGCCTGGAAGCCACGCCGTTGAACCCGAACCTGGTCCTGGAACTCGATCTGAAAGGCCGGCTCGAGTCGGAGCTCGGGCGGCCGTCGTGGATGAGCAATCCGGATTCCCGTGCAGGGCGCTGCGACGTCCTCAGGCCCGGTGCTTACTCGGCGCCCGCCCGGGCCCTGATCGATGCGGAGTTCGGCCTCGAGACGCGCGACCCGGCCCTGGATCAGCGAATCCTGGAGTTCTGTCTCGGCATCCCCGACCGGCTGTATACCCATCGGGGCCAGACGCGGATGCTGATCCGGCGGGCCATGCAGGGGCGCCTGCCCGAGAGCGTGCTGGCGAACCCGACACGGGAACTCCAGTCGGCGGACATCGGTGACCGGCTCAGGCGCACGCTTCCCGAGTTGAGGCAGTCGTGGGAGCGGTCGGCCGCCGATCCCCTTTGCCGCCATTTCCTGGATATCCCAAAAATGGGCAGGGTCCTCGAACAACTGGAGTCCGACGCGCCCCTCGATCTGACAATGAACGGCAAGTCGAAGAGCATCCTGCTGCGGGGGCTCGTGGCGGGGGAGTTCCTGCTCTCGGCGGCCGAAAGGGGCTTTAGCGTTTCGTAACCGGGATCTCGATTTCGAGCCGGCCGCAGCCCGAAGCTCAAAGGGGAGTCTCAGTTCCGAGTTGCGAGTTCCCAGTTCCGGGGTTTCGTGGCCGTGTCGCCCAAATGGAGGTCGCCTCGAATCAGTGCGCAGGTCCCACGGGAGAGAGAATTGGCTCTACGTGCAGGGCCTCGGTGGTCAGCTGGTGGAGTCCAGCGACGGAGGGACCAAGTTCTTCTTCGGTGACTGTTAGGTTCGAACAGGCAAATTGATGATCGGGGGTGTACCACGTGGTGTTCATCCCGAAGTGCCGGAGGAAAGTGATGTACTTAACGTTGCGCCCGGAATTGGCGAGAGTGTTTCGGGGCTGGCGCAACTGAAGGAGAGCGAGTAAGCACGGCCTCCTTCGCCCTTCGCATCTCGCCGTTCGCACCTTCCTGCGGCGGCTCAATCCAAAGCGGCTGTGCCGCACTCCTGCATCTCCGACGCCGCAGGCGTCCATGGAGTGCGGAAGCTCGCTTCCGCTTTCGATCCACCCGGAACACCCATGCCGTCTCCCACCGGCGGCCAACCGCCGCCGAAGCCCGGGCGCACCTCCGACCGAGACCCCTCCACAGAAAGCGGCAGCAAGCTACCGCAGTCCAAAGCGGCTTCGCCGCGGTGGCGGACTGACCTGGAGTCCTCCGACGCCGCAGGCGTCTATGGAGTGCGGAAGCTCGCTTCCGCTTTCGATCCACCCGGAACACCCATGCCGTCTCCCACCGGCGGCCAACCGCCGCCGAAGCCCGGGCGCACCTCCGATCGAGACCCCTCCACAGAAAGCGGCAGCAAGCTACCGCAGTCCAAAGCGGCTGTGCCGCGACAGCTGCATCTCCGACGCCGCAGGCGTCCATGGAGTGCGGAAGCTCGCTTCCGCTTTCGATCCACCCGGAACACCCATGCCGTCTCCCACCGGCGGCCAGCCGCCGCCGAAGCCCGGGCGCACCTCCGATCGAGACCCCTCCACAGAAAGCGGCAGCAAGCTACCGCAGTCCAAAGCGGCTGCGCCGCGGTGGCGTGACTGCGACGCCGCAGGCGTCTATGGAGTGCGGAAGCTCGCTTCCGCTTTCGATCCACCCGGAACATCCATGCCGTCTCCCACCGGCGGCCAGCCGCCGCCGAAGCCCGGGCGCACCTCCGACCGAGACCCCTCCACAGAAAGCGGCAGCAAGCTACCGCAGTCCAAAGCGGCTTCGCCGCGGTGTCGGAGCAGCTCAATCCGGACCAGCGTGGGATCAAGCCACCGCGATCTCGTTCCAGCGGGAGCGGGATGCCCCGAGCTTCTCGAGACGACTCCCCTGTCGGCATCCGGTCGCCGAAGCTTGCAGAACCCATCTCACGCGGCGGCCGCAACGCTCGCCGGTGATTTGCTGAGCGGTTTGTTGGGGATCGCTCGTGGCCTGATGGGCGGAACGCTGGAGCGGAGTATGACGCTTTGGGGAGTGGCGGAGAGCCCTTTTCTCGACGCCAACCCAAATGCCGAATAATTGGCAACGATCATGAATCGCGGTGGGAGAAAAATGGGAGACGCCATGCACAAACGTACGGTGCGCGGCACAAGACCGGTTTACGGCGACCGCTTGCGGATGGGCTGGACCTTCCGTTCCGGGAGAGTCGGTATCACGCTGTTCGGCTTCACTCCGAGCAGAAAACGGGCCACGAGATAGAGGCCGAGCCAGGACAGCCCTCCCCACATGTAGATGTCTCTGAGGATGGTCAGCCGTTCCTTTTCGTTCGGTGTGACGTGGGTCGTCTGCCGCCCCTGCTTGATGACTTCAGTGCGCTCCGGGGCCGCTTCGGCTCGTTCCCGGCGGCTCAGGTGATCGAGATAGGCCCGGTGGGCTGCCCCCACAGTGAACACAGCCAGCACAAAGAAGAGCATGAACCACTGGACAGCGCTGTGCCACCGGGGCCGCTGCCGGTCTGTCGGAGTTGGTGCGTTCTCATGCGGGACTTCCACCGAGGCACCTTCGGGGACGTAGTCCCGGCGACAATAGCGCAGGAAGTCCGATTCCTGCACGAAGACAAGGTTGAGTGCGCTCAGGACGGCGTAGAGAACGATCGTTCCCAGACATCCCAGGACTGCGATCAGGCCCCGTTCGAAGTGACCGGACAGACTCACGAACATCCAGGCGAAGAGAGCTCCGAGCCAGAGCACAGCAATGATCTGCAGGATGCCGTTCGTCACTCTGACCCCCGGCCACCGCCATCCCAGCTGTCGCCTGTGATGAATCGACAAGCCGACGAGAAACACGAGAACGAGCAGCATCCCGTCCAGCACGGTCTCGATTCTCCAGGTCTCGGGAGTTGCACCGACCGCGATCCAGGAAAGGAAGGAGATCGCGAAGAGCCGAGCCCTGTTCGCTCAAGCATATTACTGGATGTTGTTACCCCGTCTTTCACCGTGTTAGTACGGTTTTGCCCACCTTGTTGCCCACCCGATCTGCCCTTTATAGACTGGGCCTTCGAGGTCGAGTTCCGGCAACGCTACGCCTCAATCCTGCGTTGGTGCACACTTTGACCTGCCGGACGTCTTCCTGGCTGCCACGGCGCCAAAGAGACCACGTCCGATGAAGGCGGGGATCAGGTAGGCAGAGAGCTCCGCGGGTCGCAGGTCGCCGGCATTCGCGATCAACGCTCCCACGCCGGCACCGATCACGGCACCCGCCAGGGGAAAGGAAAGCCATCCGTGAACTAGATGGGGGAGGGAAAGACGAAATCGGCGAGACCTGGGATGGAGAAGGGAAACGCGATCGCGAGGGACAGGCCGAACGCCAGCGCCCCATGAAGCGCTTGGCGCAGTCGCTCACGGTTGACGGTGATCAGACTCACCAGTACGGCCCCCTCCTCGGTCGGCGGAATTCGTTCACCGGGTTCAACAGATTCCTTCGGTTCGGTCACATGGTGGTGGGCTGGTAACTCTGGTTCTGTGGATTCTCGCTCGAAAATGGTCTTGAATTTGCGCGCCTCGGGGTCCCACCAGCCGCGGTAGCCGACTACGTAACAGAGCCCCTTCTCCCCGGGATAGGAATCATCCGCCTCAATCGAGAACTTTGACGGGCCGTCATCCGAAAGCTCGACCTCCGAGCCCCCAATCTGTTGCACGAGGTGAACCGAACCGTTCGGGCGGACGATCTGAACGTTCGCAAAGGCCACATGCCCGGTCCTGCCTACGTCGACCAACTCAGGTCGGCAGTACTCCCGTCCACATCACGGAAGACCAGGTCTGTGAGCGTCTGCCCGATCTGGCCGCGATAGTAGATCCGCTCGAACGGCCCGGAGCTCTTCCGGAACACGTACAGACTGTAGTAGATCTGGCTCTCCCACCGGGGCA
>CAVRSV010000009.1:0-143488 GCA_963723965.1 uncultured Acidobacteriota bacterium
TAGTGTCCTGTCATTTTTAAAGTGTCGGATATAGACGCTTCAGTTTGATGCGTGCATTGTCGCATGTGAACTGCCAATCGATCTTGGCGTCGGCGTTGTTACGCCACTGCTGCCACGCGTTGACCTCATTCTGCATTTCATCCAGGTTATCGATTCGCCGGGCCAAACATTGTCGTATCAATACGTTGAGTTCGATCTCCGCCATGTTCAGCCAGGATCCGTGCTTGGGAGTGTAAACGAAGTCGAACCGATCCCACAGGGCCTTGGCTCGATCGGGCGGAAAACTCTCGTAAAGGGACCCAGGCCCGTGCGTGTTGAGATTGTCCATCACCAGAGTGATCTTTTCTGCCTGGGGATAGAGCTTGGCGATCGTCTCCAGGAAATGAGCCCAATCGACCTTGGTCTTGCGTTCCGTGACCTGGGCCCAGCGCCGCCCGGCCAGCGGTTCGACCGCCAGAAAGACGTTCGAGACCCCACAGCGTTCGTACTCGTAGTCGAAGCGGGCCGGCTGTCCGGGGGAAGCCGGCGACGGCAAGCGCGTCTCCCGAATCAACTGTCGCGGTGTCTCGTCCATACAGATCAAGGGAAAGCGTGGATCGTAGGGCCTCTTGTAGATGTCGAGCACCTGTTCCATGTGAGCCACGAAGTCCCCGTTCTGGGCGGGTGGAATGACCCACTGCAGCCGCTTCCAGGGTTTCAGAGCGTTTTTTTTAGAACCCGCCGGACCGTTTCGTGCGACACCGAATCGACATACTCCAATTCCACCATCTTGTCGGCCAGCAGCCGCAACGACCACCGGGCGTGTCCCGGCGGAGGCTGGCTGCACGACAAGGCCACCAGATGAGCCTCGAAGTCTCCGTCGGCCTTGCGTTGATACTCGCGCTGCGGCGCCCGCTTCTCCAGCGCCACTTCCAAGCCGTCCTCCACGAAACGGCGTTTGACCCGTTCGATCTTTCTCGAGCTCACCGGCAGCACCTGGGCGATCTCTTCCGCCTTCAGGGTCCGATCTTGATAGGGGCCCTCATCGCAACCCAGCAGAATCAAGGCATTCAGCACACTCTGGCTGCTGTGCCTGCCCCGCGTCGTCATCTCCTGCAAGCGGGTCCGCTCCTCCGCAGTCAAGGTCACTCGGTAACGGATATTGGCCATGACACTCCTCCTCGATTGAGGAGGAGCATATTCTAACATACCGACATATTACATGTGACATGACACTAGTGGGGACGTCGAAGCCAGGAACCAGGAACCAGGAACTCGGAACTCCGGCGCAGCCGGGGTACGGTCGGTGATTGTGGTGACTTCGGGGTTTCGGAGCGAGCGGGCGTTTGAGATTTATCGGTCGGTGTTCGAGCCGGCGGGGATTGAGGTGCAGGTGGAGCCCGTCTTTGGCGCGCACGAACTCGACAACTGGCTCGGCTCGACGCACGGGGTCCAGGAGGTTTTTCTTCAGTTTGGGAAGCTTTGGTACTATCGGATTTTTGTTCTCTGAGGGAGGAGCAAGGAGCAGGGAGCAAGGAGCAAGGAGAGGGAATTCGAATTCAGAATTCAGAATTCGGAGGGCGAGGGGAGCCGGGAAACGGGAAACGGGAGCCGTCGGATTGACTGGACTCGGAACCAGGAACCAGGAACTTGGAACTCCGGCGAAGCCGGAACTCGGAACTCGAAACGTGCGGCGCTCATCGCGAATAGAGAATTCTTGCTCGTTGCTCCTGGCTCCTTGCTCCTTCCGGGAGACTCGGTAGGCCGATGACGACTTGGCCACAATGGTTGGCGGCGGCGATGTGCTTTGGGCTGGCGCTGTTCGTTTGGCGGCGCGAGCAGGGGCGAGTGGTGCGTCCTCTTCTGGGCGTGGCGCTCTCGCTTCTGGGGGCGCAGAAGCTGCTGGCGATCTGGCTGGTCTCGAATCCGTCGGCCCTCCAGGTCCGGCTGCCCTGGCTGGCGGCTTCGGCCCTGCTGCCGGGGCTCTGGCTGGCGGTCAGTTTGACCTACGGTCGGGCCGAGCCGGCGGCCTTCCTGCGTCGCTGGAACCTCGCGCTGCTGGCCGCCTTTGCCGTGCCGCTCGGTGCGGCCTGGCTCCCGCTGGGGGATTTCTTCGACGGGCTGCCGGTTCTGGCCGGCACCAGGCGCCGGCGAACGTCGGCGATGTCACGGGCGGCGCCGTGTTCACCGGCTGGATCTGGCTGCTGGGGACCCGGGGCTACGTTTTCTACGTCGCCGTGATCGTGGTCTATACGCTGGTGCTCGCCAACCTGGAGCGGACGCTGCGGAACTCCTTCGGCCGCATCCGCTGGCAGGTCAAGTTCGCGGTGCTCGGCCTGGGGGGCTACTTCGTCGTCGTCATCTACACCAGCAGCGAGGCGGTCCTGTTTCGCGTCTGGTCGGTCTCCAGTCTGTCCGTTCAGGCCTGGACGCTGGTCCTGGCCCTGCCGCTGGTGGCGGTGGCGCTGCGCCGCAGCCGGACCCTCGAGATGGAGGTCTATCTCTCCCAGAAGATCCTCGAGGGATCGGTGGCCATCGTCGCCGTCGGGGTCTATCTGGTGGGCGTGGGCATCGTCGTCCAGCTGCTGGACTGGCTCGAGTGGCCGCTGGAGCTGCGGACCGTCCTCGTCTTCCTGGCGGCCCTCGTCGCGGCGGCCTTCTTGCTTTCGGATCGGGCGCGGGACAGCTTGCGGACGACCACGCGCCGCCATTTCCGGCGTCCCACCCACGACTACCGGCAGATCTGGACGCTCTTCAACCGGGAGACGGCCAACCGTATCGACGAGACGGAGTTCGGCCGCTCCCTCGTCCGCATCGTCTCGAAGTCCCTCGACTGCCTCTCGGTCTCGCTCTGGGCCATCGAGCGGGACGCCACCGAGCTGCGGCTGCTGGCCTCGTCGGCGCTTTCCCCCGAAGAGACTCGGTCGCTCGAGCTGGCATGGCTTGTCGAGAAGGCGCGCGAGGCTGAGGGGGTTGTCGATTTGGTTCCTGGGGAGGAGCAAGGAGCAAGGAGCAAGGAGCAGGGAGAGGGAATTCAGAATTCAGAATTCAGAATTCAGAATTCGGACGGCGAGGGGAGCCGGGAGCCTCCGATCGGGAATCGGGAGTCGGGAAACGGGAAACGGGAGCCTCCGATCGGGAATCGGGAGTCGGGAAACGGGAAACGGGAGTCTCCGATTGGCGACCTGAAACCAGAAACTAGGAACTCGGAACCAGGAACTCGGAACTCGGAACTCCGGCGAAGCCGGACAATCCGTCACGACTTTGCTGAACCTGATGACGACGGGTCGGGAGCGGGGGGATCGGCGGCCGTGGTATCTGGTGCCCTTGCGGGCGGGGGGTGAGCTGCTGGGGGTGATTGTGGTCGGGGAGCGGGTGCGCTGGCGGCCTTTGGCCTGGGAGGATCGCGAATTGTTGCAGGTCCTGGCCGACCAGTCGGCCTCGGTGCTGCGCGACGCCCGCATGAGCCGGCGCCTCAAGGAGGCCTCCGAGATGGCGGCGTTCCAGAACATGTCGGCCTTCTTTCTGCACGATCTGAAGAATCTGGCCAACCGCCTCTCCCTGACCGTCCAGAACCTGCCCCGACACTACGAAAAGCGGGAGTTTCGAGAAGAGGCGTTCCGCACCATCGGGCTGAGCGTCGACAAGATCAAGGAGATGTGCTCGAAACTCTCCCTGCTGAAGGAGAAGATCGAGCTCGAGCCCGTCGAGACGCGACTTTCCGACTTCGTCCGCACCGTCGTCGGCGACCTCCAGCCCCAGTTCTCTCCGGCCCTCGTCTTCGAGCCGGCCGCCTCGGGCGCGGTGTTGCTGGATCCGAAGCAGTTTCGCAAGGTTGTGGTCAATCTGGTGCTGAATGCTTGGGAGGCGGCTTCGCCGGATTTTCCGAAGGAGCAAGGAGCAGGGAGCAAGGAGCGAGAGAGGGGGAATTCAGAATTCAGAATTCAGAATTCAGAATTCGGCCGGCGAGGGGAGCCGGGAGACGGGAGCCGCGGCTTCGCCGCGGGTTTCGGGTTTCGAGTTTCGGGGGAAGCAGGCGATGGGGAGAGGGAATTCAGAATTCAGAATTCGAGAATCGGCCGGTCAGGGGAGCCGGGAAACGGGAACCGGGAAACGGGAGGCTCAACTTGGCTTGACTCGGAACTCGGAACTCGGAACTCGGAACCCAGGAACTCGGAACCAGGAACTCCGGCGAAGCCGGAACCTCGGAACTGGGCTCGCGGAGCGAGCCCCGGATTGTCGTGCGGACCGGGCGGTCGGGGCGTTGGGCGGTGCTGGAGGTGGAGGACGACGGCTGCGGGATGACGGCGGAGTTCGTGGCCGAGAAGCTGTTTCACCCGTTCCAGACCACCAAGCCCAAAGGGATGGGCATCGGGCTCTTTCAGTCGAGGATGATCGTCGAAGCGCACTCCGGCCGCATCGAGGTCGAGTCCGAAGTCGGTGTCGGGTCGACGTTTCGGGTGCTTCTGCCAGTAAAGGAGCATGGAGCAAGGAGCATCGAGCAAGAATGATCCCTGGGAAGGAGCAACGAGCAAAAAGTTCCGAGTTTCTAGTTCCTGGTTCCTAGTGTCCCGAGCATGTGAACTCGGGAGCCTCGCCGAGGGATCTGATACTTCGACTCATCGTTTCGAGAGGGCTCCATGTTCCATCGTTGGAGGCTGATCGCGCGAGCAACGCTAGGAACTAGGAACTAGGAACTCGGAACTGGTTCATTTGAATTTGGGGCCGCGCAGCCGCGAGCGTTTGAGGTGTTGCATCAGGCCCGCGATCATCTTGGACTCTTCCTGGATCGTTCCGGTAATGCGTTCGTTCTCTTCTGGGCTGATGTAGGACTGGTCCAGGGCGACGACCAGGATGGTTTCGAGTTCTCCACAGGATCCCTTGGAGATCGACAGGAAGTGGAGGAACTCGCGATTCCCGTCCCGCTCGAACCCTTCGGAGATGTTGAAGGAAAATGGAGGTCACGCTGCTTCGGGCTTGATCCACCAGCAAGAAATCTTTGCGGAATCCCGGGCGCCGGGTCAGCTCATAGACAACCTTCACGAGTTCCCGCGCCTGCTGCCAGATTTTGAGATCCCGGAAGCTCTTGATGCGATGCCCACGTTGAATCTTCTCCATACCCTCATACAACGCACGACTCCAACAAATCTGCGAACTGTGACCCATGTTACAGTGCCCGAAATCAAAGGCCCTGACACTAAGAGCCACAAAACCGGGAACTGCAAACCGTCGGACTCAACAGCGCGCCGCACCCAAGGATTGCGACACGAGGAACCAGGAACCAGGAACGCGGAACTGACCGTTGCTCGTTGCTCGTTGCTCCTTTTTTTGACGAGCCCCGGAAAGACATCGTGAAACCTAAACTTTTGATCGTCGACGACGACGAGGACATTCGGTCCCAGATGAAGTGGGCCTTTGCCGATGACTATGAGGTGCTGCAGGCGGGGGACCGCAGGGCGGCGTTGGAGGTGGCGCGCAAGTCGCGGCCGCAGGTTGTGACCCTGGATCTGGGGTTGCCCCCCGAGCCGGCCGACGTCGAGGAAGGCTTCTCGACCCTGGGAACGCTCCTCGAGCTCGATCCCCTCATGAAGGTGGTCGTCATCACGGGCCGCGGCGACCGCGAAAGCGCGCTTCGTGCGGTGGCCCACGGCGCCTACGATTTCTTTTCGAAGCCCATCGAGATCGAGGTCCTCTCGGTAGTGCTCAAGCGGGCCGAATACCTCTATCGGATGGAGACCGAGAACCGCCGCCTGCGCGCCGCCTCGGGCCGGAACGGTTTCGAGGGCATGCTGGGGACCAGTCCGGCCATCGAAACGGTCTTCTCCACCATCCGCAAGGTGGCCAAAAGCAATGCCCCGGTGCTCCTCATGGGCGAAAGCGGGACCGGCAAGGAACTCGCCGCCCGGGCCATTCATCGCCTCTCACGCCGCAGCGACGGTCCCTTCATCCCCATCAACTGCGGCGCCATTCCGGAGAACCTGCTCGAGAGCGAGCTGTTCGGGCACGAGAAGGGATCGTTCACGGGGGCCCACACCCAGCGTCCGGGCCAGCTCGAGATGGCCGAAGGGGGGACGCTCTTCCTGGATGAAATCGGAGAGCTGCCCGCGCCGCTCCAGGTCAAGCTCCTGCGCTTCCTGCAGGACGGCGTCATCCAGCGGGTCGGCGGCCGCCAGCCCATCCAGGTGGACACGCGCACCCTGGCCGCGACCAACATCGACATGGAGCAGGCGCTGCAGGCCGGCCAGTTCCGGGAGGATCTCTACTACCGCCTGGCCGTCGTCGTCCTCGAGATTCCGCCGCTGCGGGACCGGGGCGAGGACCTGTCGCTATTGGCCAACGCCTTCCTGCATCGCTTCTCGGAGGACAGCGACAAGCGGGTCCTCGGATTCACGCAGGAGAGCCTGCGCGCCATCAAGACCTACCAGTGGCCGGGCAACGTGCGGGAACTGGAAAACCGGGTCCGCCGCGCCGTGATCATGACCGAGGGCCGGCGCATCTCCCCCGTCGATCTGGCCCTGGAAGCCGAAGAGCCCCCCTTCACCTCCATGACCCTCAAGGAAGCCCGGGAAGCCCTGGACAAGGAAATGGTCAACGCCGCCCTGTTCCGCAACGAAGGCAACGTCTCCCGAGCCGCCGACGAACTCGGCATCTCGCGGCCCACGCTCTACGAACTTATTGAGAAGCTGGGGATTGAACGCTGGTAGTTCCTAGTTTCTCGTTCCGAGTTCCTGGGTTCTGGGAAGGAGCAAGGAGCGCGGTTAGTTCCGAGTTCCTGGTTTCCGGTTTCTAGCATCCAGGTCCCAGCTTCCAGCTCCTGCCTTCCAGCTTCCCTCCTCCGCCTTCCGCCCCGCCGTAGCGTAGTCCAGGCATCCTGCCTGGAGTGTCCGACCGGCATCCCTGCCGGTCGGTAGCGACTCTCCCCGATTGGGTCTGCAATCCCCTCCCGTCCCCGTCTTCCCCTACCTGGATTTGACCTGCGCTGACCGGCTCTTCTTAGGATCCGGTCGTCTCTCCGTTGACGTCGGCATTCCTTACAGCCGAATTGGACCGGAGGCAACGTCCGGCCGCGCCGCTGCGTGGGGGCGTTCCGCGCATGCCTTCCGATAGGTTCCGCACCCCCTGCGACTCTGTATCTCTCTCTGTGTCGGATTCATTTACATTTCGAAGACTCTAGTCGCATGGCTGAGTTGATCTGTGGAGTATCAGGTAGATATCTCAGGAATCAGTCGGCAGACGCTACGAGCGGGTTGGCGTGGATTTAGCAGGGAGGTGTATGCGATTCGGAATGAAAGTTGCTAAGGATGTCTGTGGAGGTATCTCACATGAGTCGAAGATTGCTGTTTCTTCTGGTGTTTGCTGTCGTCCTCTGCGCGGGGTGGTCCATGGCGCTGGCCGACCCGGTCACCATCACTTACACAGGGGACAACATCGTGGGGGCCTGGTTCCAGGACGGCGCGGCCCCTGTGCCTTATACGCCGGGAACGAATGCCGCCAACTGGAGGGTCGCAGATTCGACTGTTGTCAACCTACCTGGCCCACACACGTACCAGATCATCTTCAGGGTTCAGAACCTTGGGACCGCATCTTCGACGAACCCGGCTGCGTTTCTGGCCGAGATCTCCGGATCGGGAGTAATCGGAGAGCTCCTGACCTCCGTGGACTGGGACTGGGCGCTTGCCAGCGATGACGTTCCCGCCGACTTCAATACTCTGGATTGGGTTGCGGCCAGTGTGTACGGCTATAACGGTGGAGCAAACATCTGGACCACGAATAACGGCGGAGCAGCGATTGCCGGGATCAGCACAGCGGCGCAGTGGATCTGGGCGGGCTCCAATAACACGGCCAACAGCCCCGGAGACATCTACCTGCGTGCTACGATCTCCGTTGGCGTTCCCGAGCCCGCGACGCTGCTGCTTCTCGGATTCGGACTCTTCGGTGTCCGGCTGCTCGTCCGCAGGCGAGCTTGACTCGTCAAATGTCGAATCCTGCCCGAGGTTCCAGTTGACGGCGGTTGATTCGAAAACCGCGCGGAGAGGGCTCCGCGGGAGACGCTTCGCAGGCGTCCCCCGCGGGACTCCTGGCCATTGAGTCGCCGGATACTGAGCCCCAACCGGGGCAGATCCTTTCAATTCATCGTGTCTGGCGGGAATTCTCGGCGAAACACTGCCGTTTTGCTCCGGCCATTCGTTCCCCTGCCGTTTTCAATTTCCCCTGTCTGAAGCTGCACCCGGCGATGAAGTGTCCTTCAAGCTACGTGTGTCGGGAATCTTTACTTTCGTTTACTGGCGTGGCAGGGGACGGTTGTGAGAGATTCTCTATAAGTCTTTGATATATCAGGGCTAAACTGTCTCCTTAGATCGTTGGTACGATTCGTGCTTGTAGGTCCGGCAGGGTTGAGTTTCGACGGGAGATTAAGAATGAAACGTGTACGAATTGTTGTTCTTGTTGTCGCGGTCGCCGTACTTCTGGCAGCTCCAGTCTGGGCCGACCCGGTCACGGTCACTCTGGGAACCGGCGTGTGGAGTAACATGACGGTTCACACCAGCTCCGGAAACCGGACGTTCGGCGGTGCGGGAGGACTCAACATCCAGATCGGGACGGCAGCTGCCGTTGAAGGCTACTGTGTCGATCTGTTCCACTATTTCAACCCGGGCAGCACGATGCAGGCCGACTTGGAGCCGCTGAGCACGTTGTCACCTCCGCGCGGCGGGATTGTAGCGTGGCTTTTCAACCAGTTCCGAGGAGTCGCGAACAGCGCCGTTGAGAAAGCAGCACTTCAATTCGCCATTTGGAACGTGCTGTACGACACCGACTATTCCGTGACAAACGGTCAGGGAACGTTCTACGCGGTCTCGGGTCCGTCGTCAAGCATGGGGTCGATCATCTCCCAGGCAAACATCTACCTTCAAGCGCTTCAGAATGCTGGTCAGGTCAGCTCCGAGGCCATCTGGGTGAAGACGGGACCCGATACCGCCTCGTACTACCAGGATTTCGTCATCGCGCCTGAACCCGCCGTCCTCGTCCTGCTTGGATTTGGATTGGTGGGCATGGGCTTCGCTCGACGATTTCGCCCCTGGTTCTGACCTGCTCGTCCGTTCGTCGGTTCTTGCGCCGTGGGTGGCCTTCGCGAGGCTTCCCACGGCTTTTTTTGCCTCGAGTCCATTTCCCCGCGGGGGTACCGTCGGGCCTATAGCTTCTTCGGCTAACCTTCGAGTGTCGGAAAAATTGACAGCGGATTAAACTGAGGTCGGCCCACTCCGAAGTAATACCACCTTGGGCCGGCTTGGGTCCGGCGATTCGGTGGGATGCGTTGATCCCGCTCTCGTGCCGGGTCTGTGCCGCGGTGGGTCAGGCACCTCGGGTGCTCGTGTGTGGCGGGACGCTCACTTCGTTCACGTTCTGTCCGCGCGGTGGATTGAGTTGTGACGGCGCAGTCAGAACGCGAGCGCCAGCGAGTCGTCACGCCGTGGGTGTGCGGGTGGAGGTGCGTGGACTCACTGCGGCGGGATTGCGGACCGAGATCGCACGCCGACCAAAATGCCGTGGGTCGACCGTGGCCGCGCCAGCCTCGGGTTCGTGCATTCAACGAGCGGCTCAGACCCGCGTTTCCAGCCGGGATCGTGCCCCGGCCCTTGTGGGACTGGGCCGCGTCTCTCGAGGTCGCGCTCGTGCCGGGTCTATGCCGCGGTGGGTCAGGCACCTCGGGTGCTCGTGTATGGCGGGGCGCTCACTTCGTTCACGTTCTGTCCGCGCGGTGGATTGAGTGGTGATGGCGCAGTCAGAACGCGAGCGCCAGCGAGTCGTCACGCCCTGGGTGTGCGGGTGGAGGTGCGTGGACCACTGCGGCGGGATTGCGGACCGAGAGCGCATGCCGACCATAATGTCGTGGGTCGACCGTGGCCGCGCCAGCCTCGGGTTCGTGCATTCAACGAGCGGCTCAGACCCGCGTTTCCAGCCGGGATCGTGCCCCGGCCCTTGTGGGATTGGGCCGCGTCTCTCGAGGTCGCACTCGTGGCGGGTCTGTGCCGCGGTGGGTCAGGCACCTCGGGTGCTCGTGTATGGCGGGACGCTCACTTCGTTCACGTTCTGTCCGCGCGGTGGATTGAGTTGCGACGGCGCAGTCAGAACGCGAGCGCCAGCGAGTCGTCACGCCGTGCGTGTGCGGGTGGAGGTGCGTGGACTCCTGCGGCGGGATCCGGACCGAGAGCGCACGCCGACCAAAATGCCGCGGGTCGACCGTGGCCGCGCCAGCCTCGGGTTCGTGCATTCAACGAGCGGCTCACACCCGCGTTTCCAGCCGGGATCGTGCCCCGGCCCTTGTGGGACTGGGCCGCGTCTCTCGAGGTCGCGCTCGTGCCGGGAATATGCCGCAGTGGCCCAACTATCTCGGGTGCTCGTGTGTGGCGGGGCGCTCACTTCGTTCACGTTCTGATTGTGGTGACCGCATTGCGGCCGACGGCGTCACCGCGCGAATCGGCGCCAGGCGATGAGGGGACCAGGGCCGCGCCGGGAATCCCCAGGGTCGCGAAGCGCGGACCCTGGGCTTTCCGATTGCCACGCACCTCCGGCGCTTCCGAGCCACGCCGCCGACCCGGAGTTCGGCTCCGGTGACTCGAAAGCGGCAGCAAGCTACCGCAGTCCAAAGCGGCCTGTCGGCCGCGGGGAGGCGGACACTCCGAGTGCGAAGCTGCGAAGTGCGAACACAGTGGAGTTTCGGTGGCCGGATCTCACGCAACGGCTGCAACGGTCGCCAAGGTGGCTCCAAGGCAAAAGGACCTTTGCGTCCGTGGCATCGCTGCGTTCGTTGCGTAGGGTCGATTCCGCAGGTCTAGAACACCAGGCGACAGCCTCCGACCAAGACTCGACCCCGAACCCTCGGCCCCCTGGAACCAGGAACCTGCGAAACCCGGAACCAGGAACTCGGAACTCGGAACTCGGGGCTCCCGTTTCCCCCGCACCCCCGAACCCCGAAACCTCGGAACCAGGAACCTGGAACTCGGGGGCGTGTTGCCCAAATGGCTGCGGCCTCCGATCGGTGTGCCCCCACTGGAGTGAGGTCTCGGCAGCCTGATCTCACGCGAAGCCGCGAAGTACGCCACGCCGCAAGGAGATTCTTTGTGGGTGGCGGCTTGGCGTCTTTCTTTGCGCCGTTGCGTGGAACCAACCCGCCGTGCATTCGCCTGCCTGCCACCGTCCGATCCAGCGAAACCCTTCCCTTTTGGGCAACGCGCCCTCGGAACTCGAGGCTCCCGTTTCCCCTGCACCCGCGAACCCCGAAACCTCGGAACCAGGAACTCGGAACCCGGAACCCGAGACTCCCGTTTCCCGTTTCCCGACTCCCGTTTCCAACCAGGAACTCGAAACCACCGCGGCTTACTGCAGCCCGCCAGCGTCTGCCTTGCTTCGTCAGCCCCTTCGAAGGTGCTCGAGAGTTCGAGGGCCTTGCGCAGGGTCTGCTTGGCGTGGATGGCGTCGCCCTTCTTGAAGTAGGCCATGCCCAGGCGGTAGTAGTGCTGGGGCTGGGTCTGGCCCTGGTTGACGCTGTATTCCAGCTGGTCGACGGCCAGGGTGTAGTTTCCCATCTTGTAGTAGATCCAGCCCAGCGTATCCGCGTAGTGGACATTCTGGGGATCGATCTGGCGGGCCTTCTGGGCCAGGGTCAGGGCCTCGGTCAGGTTCTCGCCCCGATCCGCCAGGATCCAGGCCAGATTGTTGGCCGCCGCGCCGTAGCCGGGGTCGCCCTCCGGAAACAGGTCGAGGGCTTTGCGGTAGTCCTCGATGGCGCCGGTGGGCTCCTTCGAGGCGTCCTTGTAGAAACCGCGCAGCAGATAGCCCGGGGCGAACTGCGGCTTGGACGCGATGAGGGCATCGACCTCGCGGACCGCTTCGGGCATCTTGTGCTCCGTCATCATCAACTGCCCGAGCAGGATATAGGCCTGGTAGTCGTTCGGATCGACCTCCACGGCTCGCCGCAGCTCCCGCTCGGCACTGACCGTCTCGCCGGCGCCCATGTAGATGCGGCCCTTGAGGATGTGGAAAATCGCCTTCTTCTCCGACTTGGCGGCCAGATCGTCGAGCTCGCTCAGCGCCCGGTCGCGCTCTCCCTGCTGCAGATAGACCGCCACGAGATCGTTCAGGACATCGGCCAGATCGGGGTTGGTCCGAAGGGCCTGGTGGAAGTAGTCGAGAGCCTGGTTCGGATTCCCTTCGAGGGCGGCGATGGTCCCCAGGCGATGCACGAAGAAGGGGTTGTCCGGGGCGCCTTCGTGGAGCTTCTCGAAGGCCTGACGCGCTTCCGGGAGTCGGCGCAGGGCCAAGAGAGCCTCTCCCCGGGCCGCCAGTGCATCGACGTTCTGCGGCATCTGGGCGAGGACGGCGTCCGCATCCGACAGGGCGTCGTCGAGATCGCTCTTCGACTGCTTCCGCAGGGCGCGCAGCTTGGCCAGTTTGGCCCGGCCGAGCAGGTTGTTGCGATCCAGCTCGAGGACCCGGCGCGCCGTCTTCTCAGCCTCGGCCAGATCGGCCTTCTGCTGGAGCAGATCGACCTTGTCGAGATAGGCGGGAATGAGGGCGGGGCTCAGCTCGAGGGCCCGGTTGACCTCGGCCAGCGCCGGCCCGAAGTCCTTCTGCTGGATCAGGATGCGCCCCTTCAGGTAATGGGCCTCACCGTCCCGGTCGTTCGCCTTGAGCAGCTCGTCGAGGATCGTCGAGGCCTCGTCCAGCTTGTTCTGGGAGAGATCGAGGCCCGCCAGCTGGATGGCCACCGCCCGGTTGTCCGGATGGGCCTCCCGCAGGGAGCGCAGCAGAGCAGTCGCCTCGTCCGATCTTCGCTGGGCCAGGAAGTAGCTGGCCTGCAGGAGCTGGAGCGGCAGCGGGTCCTGGGCCGATTTCAGCGCTTCTTCGAAGACGGCGTCGGCCTTGGCGGGCTGGCGCTCGGCCAGGTAGAGCCGAACCAGCGACAGGAGCGCGGCCTGGTTCGTAGCGTCGAGCTCGAAGGCCTTGCGGAAGCTTTGCTCCGCCTCGTCGGCCCGCTTCGAGAAGAGGTAGAAGTTCCCCAGACCCAGGTATGCCTTCGGTGAATCGGGATGCTTGGCGACGGCGTCCTGGAAGGCCTGTTCGGCCGCCGCCGGATCCTGCTGCCCGAATCGCGAGGCCCCCAGATTCAGGTAGGCGTCCAGATTGTCCGGATCCGTCTCGAGCGCCTTCTGGAAGGACTCGACGGAGCGGTCGAAATCCTGCAGCCCCGCATAGGAGTTGCCCAGCAGCAGCCGGGCCTGGACGTTCTCCGGCTGGATCTTCAGAACCTCCTCCGCCAGCTTGCGGGCTTCGTCGAACCACTTCGAATCGCGGGCGCCTGCGGCCAGGTAATAGCGCCCCAGCTTCAGTTTGGCGTCCACGTTTTCCGGGTCGTCCTCGAGCACGCGCCGCAGCTCCACGATGGCCGCCTGATAATCGCCCATCTTCTCGTAGGAATCGGCCAGGGCGAGGCGGGCCGGCAGATACTTGCCATCCGCCTTCAGCGCGTTCAGGAACTGGATCGTGGCGGCCTCGTATTCTCCCTTGGCGGCGTAATCCTGACCGCTCTTGTAGAACTCGTCCCGCTGGGCGACGGGGTCGCTCGAGCAGCTCGCAAGGACGAGGGTCAGCGCGATGGTCAGGATTGCGGTTCTGTAGAGTCGGTGTTTCATGGGCTTACCTTCGATATCGTTCCGAGTTCCTGGTTCCTGGTTCCAAGTGGTTGGGGACACGGGAGGCGGGAGGACGGGAAACGGGAGTTTCGAGTTTCGGGTTTCGAGTTTCGGGGGCGTGTTGCCCAAAGGGCTGCGGCCTCCGATCGGTGTGCCCCCACTGGAGTGAGGTCTCGGCAGCCTGATCTCACGCCAAGCCGCCAAGTACGCAACGCCGCAAAGGGATTCTTTGTGGGTGGCGGCTTTGCGTCCTTCTTTGCGCCGTTGCGTGGAACCAACCCGCCGTGCATTCGCCTGCCTGCCACCTTCCGATCCAACACAACCCTTACCATTTGGGCAACACGCCCTCGGGTTTCGAGTTTCCAGCTTCCAGCTCCAGCTCCAGCTTCCAGCTCCGAGCTCCTAGTTTAAACCGGATGAGTGCCGGTTCTTCAGTTTTCAGAACAGAAGAAATCATTTGCGTCGTTGCGTACTTCGCGCCTTTGCGTGAAACCCGGATCGCCATGCACTCCCAGCATCTACCCAGTCCGGCCGCCGTGTCGTGCCGCCGGGCGGGACTCGGACCTTCTCAAATCGCCCGACCCAGGGTTCACGCCCTGGGCTACTCCGTATCGCCCCGCAAGGCGGGGCTCCGGTGATCCGTGAAAGACGAACAACGACGCCTATCCCACCCTCGGAACTCGAAACCAGGAACCAGGAACTCCCGTTTCCCGCCCTGCTCCCCTCGAAACTCGAAACCAGGAACTAGAAACTAGAAACTCGAAACTCATTTCTTCTTGACCTCAAACCGAATCGAGACGTCGATCCAATCCGGAACGGCCTTGCCGTCGACCAGCTTGGGTGCGAAGGTCCAGGTGCGGACTCCCTTTTCGGCTCCCAGGAGCAGAATCGTCTTGCCGTGGACGCGCTCGATCTTGACCAGTTGACCGCGCTCGTCGATGAGAAGGCGCAGCGACACGATGCCTTCGATGCCTTCCTTGACCGCCTGTGCGGGATATTCGATGGGTCGGCGCTCGACGATGCGGGCGGGATGGGACTCACTCGCGATTCCGCCCGTCGGCGTCGCCGAAGAGGCGTCCGTGACGGCGGTCCCCTCGATCCCTTCCCCCGGGGCTGTCGCGGGAGCCGCAGCCGCGGCCGTCGCCAGCCGCTCCAGCTTGCCTTCGATGCGTGAGGTGTCGGCTTCGGGGGCGTCGAGGGCCCGCCGATAATAGCGGTTCGCCGTTTCTTCGTCCCGCCGCGATGCCGCGATGTCGCCCAGCCCTTCCAGGACGAAAGCCGGAGCCGGATCCTGCTGTCGGACCAGGCGCAGGAGCAGGGCCTCGGCCTCGTCGAATTTGCCCAGGCGCAGCTTGACTTCCGTCCACAGAGCCGCCGCCTCGGGGTCGCCCGTTCCCCGGTGGTCGAGAAGCCACTGGACCTGGGCCTCGGCCCGATCGGGCCGGTCGAGCCGGTTCAGGTCGAGCTCGGCCAACCGTCGGCGCAGAGCCCCTTCGTCCACGGCCGGCCGCGAGGTCGCGGTGGCCTTCGAGGCCAGATCGAGGGCCTGCCGGTAGGCGGCCGCCGCCGCCTCGAACCGTCCCAGCCGATCCAGCAGCTGCGCCCGCAGCCACGCCGAATCCCAGACGGCCGGGTCCCGCTCGAGGCTCTCGCTCACCAGCTCCAGCGCCTCCTCGGGGCGATCGTGCGCCTCGGCGAACTCGGCCCGCATGAGCAGGGTGACCACGGCATCGCTGGTGGGATAGAGCGCACGGAGCAGGGCCCGCCGGCGTTCTGCAAAAAACTTCGGGCCTCCCGTCGCCGGATCGGTGGCGTCGCTCCAGGCCGACCCAACCACCTCCGGCACGGCCACGGCCGTCAGGGGATCCCCGACCACCACCTGGCGCCAGCTCAGGTAGCGCGTCGCCAGATAGGCGCTCTCGGCCAGAGTGCGCCCCGACACGTAGGCCGGAAACAGGATCTGCGGCCGCGCATAGCCGTCGGACGTGGGATCGGCGACGTTGAACACCATGCCCGGTCCACCTTCGCTCAGCAGGCGGAGGGCCGGATTTTCGGGGCACATGGTCGATCTTCGTTCGACGTTCGACGTTTCACGGGCCACGTTCGCAGTTCCGGGTTCCGTATTCCCAAGGCCGGAGGTTGCCGACTGCGGCGAAGCCGCTTTGGACTGCGGAAGCTTGCTTCCGCTTTCGATTCGCCGAGACTCCCCGAGTGAACCCTCCCCTTCTCCCGCTCTCCCGCCCTCGGGTGTCCCCGTTGAACCGCGGGCATTGAACCTGGAACCTGGAGCCTCGGAATTCCCGCCTCGCCCATCGTCATTTGCACTTTGATCACAGTTGAGTCCGGTCCAGGTATCGCCGAACAGCAGGGCGATGGCGCCGGGGGCCCAAGGCAGGCCGGACACGCTGTCGGCCTCCGAATCACCGACATAGCCCTGGAGCGGTGTCGAAACCTGCGAGCGGAACTCCGATCTGGGAGGAGACGACGTGCTGCTTCGCCGCTTCAAGACGGCCCTTCATCTGGGCGACCCAGTTCCCGAGGAACATGCCTCCGCGCGTGCCGAGGTCGACGGCATAGGTGCCGGTGGCCTGGCCGGCCGGCTCGGCCGGGATCGTCATCCTCCCGGCTGCTGGAGAGGTGAAGAGCCGGGTGACGAGGTAGATGTCCTGCTCCTCGCGACGAAACGCAGGAAAGCGGTTGCCTTCGACGAAGGGGGCGAAGTAGGGATTGTCGACTCGTCCCAGGACCGGATCGTCCCGGCCCACGAGGTGCCGATACAGGAGCGTCAGCTCCGAGTCGACCGAAGCCAGATCTCCCACCGGCCCGGCATCGCCCCGGATCCAGAGCGGCACGCCGTCGGTCGTGACGATGTACAGGACCCGGTCTTCGAGATCGTGGGACTGCAGCCAGTCTCCCAGGGGATCGCGGATCTCCGCGCGGAAGGTGCTCCGATCGACGGCGTCCTCGGGAGAGGTGCGGATGTGACAGACCTGCTCGGGCGCCAGTTGTCGCTGCCGCGCGTAAGCGTCGCCGATCTCCCGCGAGACGGGGCTCGCGTCGTTGACCACCACCAGCACCCGGTCGGAGGCTCGTGCCCCGAGACAGAGCCCGCAGGCTCCGGCCAGGGTCACGATCATCGCCAGACGAAGAGCACTCATCGGAACAGGACGCTCCCGCTCCTTCGTCGGTGCCTCGAGGACTTGCGCGGTCGTGCCTTGAGCTCGATCACTTCCTCTTCTCCGGACGAACGGTAGCGGGTGCCGTAGTAATAGCCGTAGGAGTAATAGCCGTCGAGACCGGTCGACTTCACGCCGTTCATGACCACGCCCAGGAGCTTCTCCATGTCGATCGTCTCCAGGGCCTTGCGGATCATCCGGTAGGGCGTGTGACCCTGGTAAACGACCATGAGCGAGGCGTCGGTCAGGTTGGTCACCACCCGGGCGTCGGCGATGGGCAGCAGGGGCGGCGCGTCGACGATGACCGTGTCGAACTCGCGCCGGGCGAACTCGACGAGGTCCCGCATGCGCCCGAGCGACAGCAACTCCACCGCGTTCTCCGCCAGCTTACCCGCCGTCATGACGTAGACGTTGCCCACGCGGCGCAGATAGCACTGCGGCTCGAGACCCTCCAGCAGGTACTGGTAGAGGCCCGGTCCCATGGAGATGCCCAGCTTGCCGTGAATCGAGGCTCCGCGCAGGTCGCCGTCGATGAGCAGGACGCGCCGGCCCGGTTCCTTGGCGAAGCTCATGGCCAGATTCACGCTCACCAGGGACTTGCCGTCTTCGGGCCGGGCGCTGACCACGCTCAGGACCTTGACGGGCGGATCGACCTGGTTGAGGAGCCTCACCTTGAGGGCCCGGAACTGCTCGTTGGCGTCGGAGTAGTTTTGATTGACGAGCTGGATCTTCTCGGTGAACGTCGGGTTGGGGACTTCGGGCACGAAGACGTCGAGCGGCAGGCGATCGCGCAGAGCCAGGGCCGTCTCCTCGCTGACGGTCCGTTCGACGATCCGGATCAGCTCGAGATCGAGCAGGACCTGCAGCGTTCCGAGGACCGCCTGCCGGTCCAGCATGGTGGCGTCCACCAACTCTTCCACCGTGCGGGGTGTGCGCAGGTGGGTCATCAGCGAGATCTCGGCCGGAGTCCAGCCCGCCGGCGCCATCCCGTCCATCAGCAGTTCGACGGCCTGGCTCGAGGTGAGCTCCAGCTCGACGGGACGCCGGCGCAGGAGCTCCAACGTGAGCTGGAACGAGCTCATGTAGAGGCGGTGCTTCATGGCCCCCTTGGTCGATCCCGTGAAGGCCCCCGGGGCGAAGTCCTCCTTGATGGCCAGGGCCACCAGCTCCACCAGTTGCCGATTCAGCACGCGCATGAGCGTCGCGGGCGGGACGAAGTCGAGCTCGACCAGGATTTCGCCGATCGGCTTGCGCAGCTTTTCGGCACGTTTGAGAGCCTGGGTCAGCTCTTCTTCGCTGAGGAGCTTCTCGCGGAACAGGTACTGTCCCAGCCGGTACTGCGGGCGGGTGAGAGAAGCGGCCTCGAGCTTTCCGTCATAGAAGTAGAGGAACAGCTTCTCGCCGCTTTCGGCGTTCTGCAGCTCGAGAATGCCCGACGAACCGCGGGACTCGAAGCGCTCCACCATGTCGAGGATTCGGTTCTTGTAGGCCATCAGATCACCATCCAAGAAGCCGGGCAATGGTGTCTTGGCCCAGAGACCGAATTCCAGGTGTTGTGTAAACGGCATAGATGGCCGCCCCCGTCATGAAGGTCAAGGCCAGATAGGCGGCCCCCTGCAGGATTGCCCGTCGCCGGTGGGCTCTCAGATCGCCCTCCGAGAGGATCTCCGGGATCTCCCCGATCACGGGCAGACTGAGCAGCTCGGTCACTTCCTGGGCGCTCCAGATGCGCTGATCGAGGAAGTCGATCCCGATGGCCAGTCCGATGCTCAGCGCCAGGGCCGCCGCCAGCCCCCCCGCCAGGACGAACAGACGGTTCGGCTTGGTGGGCTGCAGCGGATAGCTGGCCGGGTCGACGACCTGGAACTGCTCGCCCTTCTGGTTGCTCTCCAGGCTGCTGGCCAGTCTCGCCTGGGTCAGCTTCGATTCGAGGTCCTTGTATTTCTCCTGCAGCGTCTCGTACTCGCGCTGGTGCCCCGCGATGGCCTGTTCGCGCTTGGGCGTGTTCTCGACCCGCTGGGAGTAGCGGGCGATGCTGGACTGGATCTGGCTGCGCTGCTGATCCAGGATGCGCAACTCCGTCGTCACCTGGCCGAGCTGCGAGGTCAGCTGCTGGTACACCGGATTGGGTTCGTTGACCTGGGTGGTCACCGTCTCGCCCGGTGTGTCCGTCGACACCTGGGCGAGGTCTTCCGGCGGGATCTGCTCCCGGAGCCGCTCCAGTTCCGCCTGCAGGCGAACCACGTCCGGGTGCTTGTCGGTGTAGCGGCTGCGGGCCTCCGCCAGCGCCATTTCGGTCTGGTGGTAGCGCTGCACCAGGGGCGACGCGGGGGCCGCACCGCCGGAGCTCTGCTGCCGCAGCTGCTCGCGGCTGATGACCGGCGAGGTCTCCGACATGCGGCGTTCGAGATCGAGCTTCATCTGCAGATTGCGGTCGCGCGATTCGGAGTTGGCCGTGAGCTCGTTCTGCAGCCGTTCCAGGGTGCGCAGATTGGCGTCCAACTGGTCCGGAAGCTCGTACTGGTAGCGTTCCTTCAACTCCGCCAGCTGCTGTTCCTCCGTCGCCAGCTGGTCGGAGACCTTCTTCAACTCTTTACCGAGGAAATCGGCCGTGCCGAAGACCTGGTCCTCCCGGGTCTTCGAGTCCCGCTCGATGAAGAAGGCGCCGAGTTTGTCCGTCACCTTCTGGGCCAGGCGCGGATCGCGATCCTGGTAGGAGATCTTGAAGTAGGGCACGATCCCGTCCCGTCCCCGGCTGGTGGCCGTGAACTCGATGGTGATCCGCTTGCGCAGGGTCTGGATCTGCTTGGCCTCGTCGAGCTTGCGAAGCTCGGAGAACTCGCCGGGGAACTCGTCCAGGATCCGCAGCAGGTGGGTGCGGCTCAGGGCCGCTTCCTGAATGGCGGTCAGCCGTTGCGGCGTGTCCTGGGTGATGAAGTCCTTGACCACGTCGTCGGGGATGTCGCGGGGCTGCACGAGGATCAGGGTCTCCGAACTGTAGACGCTCGGCAGCATGATCGCCACCAGCGCCGCCGCCGCCGCCAGGGGCAGGAAGGCCCCCAGGATCCACCATTTGCGGCGATTGAGCAGGACGACGACGTCGAGCGGCTCTTTTATGATGAGTTTCTTCATGAAACTAGAACCTCCAGAACTCCGGAAAATCGAACCGGAGGGAAACGAACACGCGCGTGCGGTTGAGGGTGTACAGACCGGACGGGCTCACATCGACGAGAGCGGAGTCCTCCTGCTGGTCGTTGTAGCTGGCCCCCACGTTCAGGCTCACGTGCCGGCTCGCGAGCCAGCCCAGCGTGAGCGAGGACGTCACGCCCTTCATGTCGATCGGGTTGTCCAGCGCCCGCCGCGTTTTGAAAAGAGACAGACCGAAATTCGTGGACAGCTTCTGGCTGAAGATGTGGGAAAAGCCGAAGCCCATGCTGTCCGTGATGGAGATCGAGCCGAGGCCGGTGCTGGAGCCGTTGGAGTGCCGGTAGTAGAAGGAGACGAACTCCTTCTCGAACTGCTTCGAGATGTTGGCCGAGGCGTTGTAGCCCCAGTAACTCAAACCGGCTCCGGTCTGGTGGGCGTAGGAGGGGCCGGCCAGCAGCGACAGCCGGACGGTTGGCGCGAACTGGTGATTGAGACCCAGGGACAGATCGTGGTTGATCGTGTCCTGGTAGACGCCCGACTTGAAGGTGAAGTAGTTGGCCTGATATCTCGTCTCGAAGCTGGTCTGGCCCGTCAGGTCGCGCCGGTAGCCGAGATTGCCGTACATCCGCTGCTGGTCGGGCAGGCGGCGCTGAAACAGGTCGTTCTTCTCGTACTGTCGGAAGGAGTGCCCCCCGCCGAAGGTGAAGTAGGAGCGCTCGGCGACCCGGTAATCGACGCTGAGGTCCGCCGTGTTCTCGTAGCTGTTGCGCCGCAGCGCCACCGTCTGGTAGTCGAAGAACATCCCCTCCGGAGTGAAGAGGATCCCCTGAAAGAGGTTGAACGTGCCGAAATCGGGGGACTTGCGGAAGTTGTCGCTGAACTGGACCGAGACCTTCTCGGTATCGAGCGTCCATCCCGCGCCCGCGGCGTGCGATTCGGAGTTCAGATTGACCTTCGTGTCATTGATGTAGGTGTCCTGGACCCGATTCAGTCCGAAGGCATAGTTCAGGTTGAACTGCGATCGGGGGCCCGTCGAGTCCCAGCGCAGCGAGGGGTAGAGGCCCCAGTTGGCGTAGTAGTCGCCGCTGAGTCGGTTGAGCTGCAGTCCCGAAACGGCGGGATTGTTGTCCACTCCGCCCACGACGTCCGTCGTGGAACTCATCGTGTTGACCCTCTCGGCCATCAGCGGGAGGGCGAGACAGCCGGCCACCACGGCGAGGCACATCCATCGGGTTCCCATGTCGCTGTCCTCTCCAGGCTCAGGGTACGACCACGACGTCCCCGGAGCGCAGGACGATGTTCTGGTTGGTGTTCTTACCCTTGACCACGTCCTTGTAATTGAAATCCAGGTACGTGTAATCAGAGCCATAGGCCCGGACGATCTTGATGTCCCCCTCGTCGGCAAACTCCGCAAATCCACCTGCCAGGCTCAGGGCCTGCAGTACTGTTATCGGCTTTTCCAGGATGAAACTGGAGGGGTTGTTCACCTTGCCGGTCACATAAATGCGGTAGTTGCGGATCTCGGCCACGATGACGGTGACATTGGGGGCCTCGATGTACTCCTTGAGCAGTCCCTCGATCTTGGTCTTCAACTCGCCCGGAGTCAGCCCGGCGGCGGGCAGATCCTGCACCAGGGGAAAGGAGATCCGGCCGTCGGGACGGACCAGGACCTGGCGCGAAAGGTCGGGCTCTTTCCAGACGAAGACCTCGAGCAGGTCGTTCGGCTGGATCACGTAAAGGGGCTCCTGGGCCGGCGGGTTCTGGGAGAAGAGCGGCGTCGAGGCGGCTCCGGCCAACACGAGCATCCCGAGCACCGACATGAGCTTGTTCATCATGGTTCAGTCTCCACGGACACCTGAATTCAATGCGATGGAAACATGGCGGAAGGGTCCTTTACAAGAAAGAAACGCATCCAGGATCCTCTTGGCCGAACCGGGACAGTTCTCCCGGGGACCGGCCGGCGCATGTTTCCCGAACATCGTAGGCGGTAAGAAGCAAGTAGTATACCAGAGTGCTCCCGGGCCCAAAACGCAGCATTCACGCCCATCCGCCCGTCGACAGACCGCGCGGGTGTGTACTGGAAGTTTCCTTCTGTGGAATGAATTCCCCAGTAGGACAACCTTCCCAGGTTGTCCCGACGCCCGACCCCTGGCCATCACCGCAACAGCACGCATCGGCAAGACTCTGCCGTCCGCAGATGGGCAGAGTCTTGGCAGATCCTGCCCGCTGGACAAGCTGGAAGCTCGTCCTACTCTCGTCCTACGGCACTGCCCGCCGCCGGTCCCGCAGGCCTGCGCCCCCCAGCATCGCCCTCGCGCTGGCCGCCCTTCTGAGGTACCGGCCGTAAAAGACCCGACGCGGCCACCACTCGACCCGGGACGTTCCGGAGATCCGCTGCCGGCGGGCGGCATCGCTCAGCGACCCCAGCCGGCACATCGCCAGGCCCAGCAAGAGCAGGCCAACCCCCCATGCACCTGCCAGTAACCAAAGCCAAGACATGATCGAAGCTACTCTGTCATTCGGGGGTGACATTCGTTCGATTTGAGGTTTGAGATTTGGGATTTTCGATTTGGAGGCGCCCCCGCGGAGGTGTGTAGTCGGCCCTAGGGAAGATGATTCTCAATTCCTTCCGATCTCTTCACAGCCACCGCGACCGGGTCCCGACCCCGGTGCGGGACAGGACGCCGCGGCGGCTTTATCCGGATACTCAGCTACGCTCGCAAAGAGCTGAAAACGAAGACTTGAGTCGTGTTGGATCGCGGAGTCCGCCGGCGGAGCGCTTTCGTCTCCCTCCGGAGGCCGGGACTGGCACTGAATTTGCTGCAGGGGGCCGGGAGGAAGGGGGGTCCACAAGCATGCTGGAAACGCGCACAGTTCGACAGAGACAGGACCACGAGGAAGCCCTTTGCCCAAGCGGCCCCATGCGAAAGGTCTACAGTCTCGTCGACCGGGTGGCCGCCACCGACCTCGATGTGCTCATCAGCGGTGAGGCCGGGGTCGGCAAGGAAGTCATCGCCCGACGCATCCATCGACTCTCGAAGCGGACCCGCAAGGCCTTCGTGAAGGTGGAAACCGGTCGTCTCGAGTCTTCGTTCTGGGCCGGCCGTCTGCTGGGTCTGCGACCCTTCGTCGCCTGGACCGCCATGGCCGGGCGGGACGGCGGGACGATCTACTTCGATGAGGTGGCCGAGCTGCACCCCGTGGCGCAGGCCTCCATGCTGCAGCTGATCCTGGATCGGGATTCGCGCCGCACCGACGCGGTCGGCTCCGCGAGGCCGGAGGCCCGGATTCTCGCGAGCACCCGCCGCGATCTGTGGCGCGAGGTCACGGCCGGGAGTTTTCGGGAGGACCTGTTCCTGAGACTGCACGCGGTCGAGATTGCGGTCCCGCCCCTGCGGGAAAGACCGGAAGACATTCCCACCCTCGTCCTCGCCTTTGTCGAGGAGTTCCGCGAGGCCCTGGCCTCGGAGGCGGCCGTCGCCTTCGAGCCTTCGGACTTCGAAGCATTGGCCGAGTGCGGCTGGCCCGGCAACGTCCGGGAGTTGCGCGAGTTCGTCCGGCAGGTCGTTCGGGACGGCATCGCCCCGGCCCAGGCCATCGCCGAGCGTCGCGCAGGTTCCGGGGGGACTGCAAAGGGGACGACAAGCCGGCTCTCTCCCTGGCCGAAGCGGCTCGCCTGACCAGCGAGGCCGTCGAGCGCCGGTTGATCCTGAAGGCGCTCGAGGAGAGCGGAGGAGACCCCGAGCTGGCCTCGCGACGGCTGAACGTCAGCCATCGCGTTCTGCTGGGCAAGATCCGCAACCTGCAAATTGTCTATTGACCCCGCACCCGGCGAGAGTGACCCTGAGATGATGCAGAGAGGGAGCGCCTGTTTTCGCCGTGGCCTTGGCCGAACAACTCCGGCGCCGGAGGCGTATCGCCGCTTTGGACTGCGGCAGCTTGCTGCCGCTTTCGTGTCGCCCCGCAGTCCCTGCAAGCCGCGCGCAAGCGCTCGATCTGTCAGCCGGGCGAAGCACCAGGATTGACCTGCTATGAGACGAACTCGTTTGTTCCTCCGTCTTCTCCTCCTCTTCTTCTTCGTTGCGAATCTCCCGGCAGCGGTCGGTCCGGCGGCCGCACCGGTGCCCGAGGACGTGACGCTGCCCGCCCTGCCGCTGCGCTTCGAGACGTGGGGTGACGGCGCGTTCGTCAGTCACGGAGCGGGCGTCACGCTGCGCCTCGAGGCGGGTCGACTCGAGCTCGTCCCTCCCTCCGGCGCCGCCCGGACGATCGGGATGGCGCTCGAAGGCTCTCGGGCCGAGGGTGGTTTGCAGGGTGAAGAGCCGCTCGGCTTCCGGACCAGCTATTTCCGCGGATCCCGGAGCCGGGAGTGGGTTCGGGGAGCTCCCTCCTATCGTCGCGTGCGCCGACACGATGTCTATCCGGGGGTGGATCTCCTCGTCTACGGGGTGAAGGACCGACTCGAGTTCGACTTTGAAGTGCGCGCCCAGTCCGACCCGGGGCAGATTCGCATGCTCTGGACCGGTTCCGACCGGGTCCAGGTCGACGAATCGGGGGACCTGGTTCTCGACATCGCCGGTGACGAGCTCCGCCTGAAAGCGCCGCGGGCCTACCAGATCGACGGCGAGGGGCGGACCGTCGATGTCTCCTGCCGCTTTCGCTCCGACCCCGCGCAGCCGCAGCGGATCGGTTTCGATCTGGGGACCTTCGATCCGACGCGGCCCCTGACCATCGATCCCGTGGTCACCTTTTCATCCCTCGTCGGCTGGGCCCAGGCGGATGCGATCTCGGCCGTGGGCGAGGATGGCGAGGGCCACGTCTACCTGGTGGGTTGGACCAGCTCGTTGAACCTGCCCACCGCCGCCGGCGCCTTTCAGGAAGAGAAGGCCGGCGGAAGGGACGTGTTCGTGGCCCGCCTCGCCCCGGACCGGTCCCTCGACTGGATCACCTATCTGGGCGGTGCGGGCGACGACGATCCCTCCAATATCGCCGTGGATGCTTCGGGGAATGTCTACGTCGTCGGGGCGACGCGTTCCTCCGACTTCCCGACCCAGAATCCGTTCCAGGCAACCTATTCCGGCGGATCCGATGCCTTCCTGTTCAAGCTCGGTCCGGCCGGTTCGACGCTGGTCTATTCCAGCTACCTGGGGGGTTCCAGCGATGATGTCGGTCTGGCCATTACCTTGGGGGAGGGCCAGGAGGCAATCATCGCCGGGACCACCCGTTCCACCAATCTCCCGGTTACGGCGATGGTCAAACAGCCGCTGCTGGCCGGCGGCACCGACGCCTTCCTGTCGCGCTTTACCGCCGACGGCAAGCGCTTCGTCTTCTCCACGCTGTTTGGCGGGACGGGCACCGACACGCCCGGCGACGTACTGGAGAATCCCGACGGCTCGATCCTGATGGTCGGCACCACCTCGTCTTCTTCAGATCCGGAATCGGGCCAGTTTCCCCTGGTGAACGCCCTGCAGGAGACGCGCTCCGGTTCGACCGACGCCTTCCTGGTCCAGGTCAACGCCGATGCGACGGAGTGGGACTTCTCGACCTATCTGGGAGGTCGTTCCAACGAGACCGGCTACTGTCTGGCACGGGACGCTTCGGGCCGGGTCTACGTGGGCGGGGAGACCTCCAGCAACGACCTCGCCATGCTCGACCCGATCCAGAGCGTCTACGCCGGCGGAGCGGATGCTTTCATCCTCCGTCTCGCCCCGGACTACTCCGCGATCACCGCCTCCACCTATTACGGAGGCGCCGGTCAGGATTCCCTGCGGGAGTGCCGGCTCGACGAGTTCGGGCGACTGGTCGGGGTCGGCGTCACGAGCTCGCCCGATCTGCCCCTGGTCGGAGCCTTCGATTCGACGCTGCAGTCCGGGGACATCTTTCTGGCCGTCTTCGATCTGGACCGCTCGCTGCTGGCCTTCTCGAGCTATTTCGGCGGTGAGGGGACCGACATCCCGGGCGGCATGTCGCTGGCCGCGGCCGACCGGGTGCTGGTGGCGGGGGCGACCAGCTCGCTCCGTTTCCCCCAGGTCGATCCGCTGCAGGAGGGCCCGGGAGGCAGCGGTGTTTACCGGACCACCAACGCGGGCCAGGGGTGGCAGCCCTCGGGCAGCGGCCTCGACGATCCCAACGTGGCGTCGCTCTTCGTGGATCCGGCCAACGGATGGGTCTACGCCGGAACCTTCAACCGGGGGATCTACCGCTCCAAGGACCAGGGATCGACGTGGGAATCCGTGGGGCCCGCCGGTCAGCAGGTGCTCTCCATCGTCGTGGATCCCACCGACAGCGACGTGATCTATGCGGGCACCTCCTCCGGACTGCGCCAGACGACCAACGGGGGGACGGACTGGACGCTTCTCAGTGATGGCCAGACGCTCGCCTTCGGAGCCTTCTCGGCGCTGGCCGTCGACCCGTCGGACCACCGCGTGGTCTACGCGGGGACCTCCTCGACGGGCATCTTCAAATCCTCGGATGGGGGCGAAACCTGGGGAGTCCGGAACAGCGGCCTCGACGAGGCCACCGGCGGAAAGGTCATCCTGGCGATCCGGGTCGATCCGCATGATTCGACGAAGGTCTACCTGGGCACGAACGGGGCGGTCTACAAGAGCGCGAACGGGGGCAATACCTGGCAGAAGACGAATTTCGGCGCCTTCGGCAGCGTCGGGCCCGTCTACGGCCTCGTCATCGATCCGGCCGACAGCGCCGTTCTCTATGCCAGTGGTCGAGTCGGCAACGCCTCGATCGTCGCCCGCACCGACGACGGGGGTGACAACTGGCTGGCCCAGCCGATGCAGCCGAGTACGGGGACGGTGGGCTCGCTCTGGCGCAGTCCCACCAACGACTCGACCTTCTTCGCCGGCACCTTCGATCAGGGTGTCCTCAAGGGCACCAACAGCGGTGAGAGCTGGAACCCGACCTGGGAAGCGGTGAACACCGGCCTCGGGACGCGGCAGGTTCGCGCCCTGGCCGTCGACCCGGACAACGGCGGCCGGCTCTATGTGGGCTACGAATCGGGCTCGGACGGTTTCGTCGCCGGGATGCAGCCGGCCAACGTCTTCTTCTTCCCCCAGATCGCCGACGGCACGGCGGGGCGGATCAAGTTCAAGACGGCCCTGGTCTTCGTCAACACCGGCGAGGCCACGACGGTGGACGTGCAGTTCTTCGACAACGACGGCCAACCGCTGGCCATGAAGTTCGGCGACGGAGACGCCGCGACACAGCTCGAGATCCCCCTCGAAAAGGGTGGAGCGTCCTACCTGCAGAGTCCCGCGGATCCGGGGCTGCGGGTCGGCTATGCGAAGATCACGGCCGGCCCCGGCGTGGACGGGACGGCGATCTTCAACCGCATCGACACCCTTCAGACTCCGCAGCCGGTGGTTCTATACGAGGCCGGAGTGCCGGCGACGCGGGCGGCGGGAGACTTCGTCTTCCTGCTCGACTCTCTGGGGGACAACGACACCGGTCTGGCGCTCGTGAACGCCTCGGAAGGGCTTTCCGGTGACGAGGATCCCGCGACCATCAGCCTCACGCTGCGCGACTCGGACAGCTTCCTCATCGGCGAGTCGACCCTGGAACTGGCCCGGGGCGAGCACGTGGCCCGTTTCATCACCGAACTGTTTCCCGCGGTTCGCGAACAGGCCGGGGAGATGCGCGGCATCGTCACCGTGCACAGCCCCGTGCCGCTGGTGGCCCTGACCCTGCGGCAGCGGGACAACCCTCTGGCGGAATTCCCCTACGAGGTGGCGTCGCTGACTCCCTTTCCCGTCATGCAGCCGAGCAATCTCGGGTCGGTTCTCTATTTCCCGCAGGTCGCCAACGGGGTCTTCGGGTTGACGGGCGACAACGAGTTCGCCACCAGTTTCTTTCTGGCCAATCCGGGAACGCTCGGTTTCGTCACCCGTGTGACCTTGGCTTTCTTCGACTCGAGCGGGGCGCCCATGGGGCTGGATCTGGGAACGGGAAACCCGGTCTCCGGTGTGACGGTGGACCTGGCGCCGGGGCAGTTCCGCGCCTATCAGACCACCGGATCCGGCCCCCAGCAGATCGGCTATGCCCGCGTGACGGCGAGCAGCCCCATCGTCGCCGGAACCGGCGTCTTCACCCAGCGTGCGGTGCTGGCGCCGACGCTTCGACGAACCCTGTATGAGGCGGGCGTGGCTGCGACCCTGCCGCGCAGCAGGTTCAGTATCTTCGTCGATTCCATCGGAGCCTCCGACACCGGTCTCGCCCTGGTCAACGGCAACACCGAGGAGGCGACGGTCACTTTGCGGCTCTACGACCTGGAGTTCAATCTCCTGTCCGAGCAGCAGATCACGCTGGCAGCCGGGCAGCACCTGCCGAAGTTCGTCTATCAGCTCTTCCCGGATGTTTCGAGCCAGGCGACGGAGATGCGAGGCGTCCTGACCGTCGAGTCGACCCAGCCCATCGCCGCCGTGACCCTGCGCCAGAAGGCCGCCGAGTACTCCCAGACGAGCGTCCCGACCCTGACCACCTTCCCGGTCATCGCCGGCGTCCCGCCGAACTAGGAACCCGGAACGGGTTCCTAGTTCCTGGTTCCTAGTTTCGGGTTTCGGGTTTCGGGGCGTGTTGCCCAAATCGCTCTGACGCGGTTCCCACCCTCCCTCGCGAGACCCGTCCTCCCGTTCTCCGGGCCGAACGGCGAGGGCCCAACGCTCGAAGGGCGATGTGCGAAGTGCGAAGTGCGGAGTGCCCGAATGGCAAGGGCCGTGTCGGATCGGACGCCGGCAGGCAGGCGAATGCACGGCGGGTCGGTTCCACGCAACGGCGCAAAGAAGTACGCCAAGCCGCCGCCCACAAAGAATTCCTTTGCGGCGTGGCGTACTTGGCGCCTTCCATGAGAAGGTCAGTGGTTGTCAAGCACCGTGGTGCTTTTTCGGGGTGCCCCGATTTGAGTTTTTCTGCGACCAGGATCGGGATTCGCCGGGCTTCCATGCGCACTCTGATGAACTCATTCGATTGGAGTTCGGTGACTTGCCGGGGTCCGATATCGTGGATGCTGCCATCTTTGCGACGCTCTCTCGACAGGAGCAGGCCGCCAATCGCAGTCATCCGGACGGGGCGATTCCTGGCCGTTGAAAGAACTCACGGGTGCAAGGGACACTCTCCTTTCAGGTTGCTTCTTTCAGTTCGTAGGGGACGGTGTTGGTGTCCTGCGGGGGATCCCGTCAAGGGGCCCCGTGGCGGGGACTTGCGCAGCCCTTGACGGGTCCCGCGGAGGACACCAATCTCTCGAGCGAACGGAAAGGACTGAACTTTCCTTGTGCTCACCTCCGCCATCGTCTCGTTTTAAGCGGCTCGTTTCCGGGCGTTGTACAACGGATCGTACATCTCCTCGGTGGCCCACAGATGATGCATCAGCACCGCCAGTTTTCGAGCCACCGCCACGACCGCTCGTTTCTTCGCTTTCTTGCCTCCCTGGCGCGCGATCTTTTCTCCGTGCCGGCGCAGATCACAATCCTTGCCGAAGGGACCCAGGATGTAGTGCCCACAGGTGACCAGCAACTGGCGCAGATAACGGTCTCCCTTCTTATGAATCCGCCGCTCCGGATCGCGGTCCCCCGATTGTTTACGTCCCGGACACAAACCCACGAACGGTCCCACGCTGCGACTCGTCCGGAAACGCGCCGGGTGTTCCAGGGTCACCACGAAGGCCAGCGCCGTCAGCGGACCCACCCCTCGGATCTGCAGCAGATGCCGGGTCTCCGGATACTTCTTCGCGCACAACTCCTCCACCTTCCGGTCGTAGCGTTTCAGCTGCCGCGTCATCCGGGCAATCTCCTGCAGCAGCGGCAGCAGACTGCCGGTCAGCAATTCCGGAATCTTCGGCACCGCCCGCGCCGCGAAGGCATCCGCCGAGCAACTCGGCAAACGCTCTCCAAACAGTTTCACGGCGCTGCGCACATGGTTGATCAACGCCGTCCGACACTGCATCAGCGCCTGGCGCGAGCGCAGCAGCTGCACATCCCTTTGACGATCTTCCCCGCGATGTCGTATCGGATGCAGCATCTTCGGATCCATTCGAGCCAGGCGCGCCAGGTACTCCGCATCCACCCGGTCCTGTTTCGTCGGGTTCTCCGAAATCAGCCGCAGCCGGCGCGGATTCGCCACGATCACCTCGTGCCCGAGCTCCCCCAAAACTCGATTCACCCACATGGACTGGGTACCCGCTTCGATCGCCACCCGCATCGGCCTCAGCCCTCCGAAATGCCGCCGCAGGTCCTGATCCCGCGTCCTCAGCTTTCCTTCGACGATCACTTCGCCCGCTTCATCCAGCACCACCGCGTAGCTGTTCCGATCGCCCAGGTCCAATCCCACCGTCAAGGTTCCCGTTGTGACTTCACAAACTGTTCGGATAGACTTCTTCATAGGTCAGGTTCTCCTTACTGCAGCTCTTCGGGAGACTGCGTTTTGTGCAGCCTATATCAGGACTGCGTGGAACCTGACCTTCTCATCCCCATCTTTGCGTGAGATCAGGCTGCCGAGACCTCACTCCAGGGGGGGCACACCGATCGGAGGCCGCCGCCCTTTGGGCAACACGCCCTTGGGTTCTGCGGTGCCGAGGGCTCGGAGTTCGCCCTTCGCACTTTGCACCTCGGACTTCTTCTCTTGAGAGGCTTCTACAGCGGCTTTCGCCGCAACCTCCCGCCCGGCGAGGGGGCGGATCAGAACGTGAGCGCCAGCGAGCGTCCCGCCCCGGGAGTCCGCCCGTTTCCGCCGGTCTACCGCGGCAGGATTTCGCAACCGCGCCGTCCTGCCAGGATCCTGCCGCAGTGGACCAGGCCCGGCAGAGGGCCAGGCACGACGTGACGCTCACTGGCGTTCACGTTCCGACCGCTGCCAAAGGCCGCCGGAAGCCGAAGCCCCGACACGCGGACAGAACCACAATCCCGCCCTCCCGCTCTCCCGCCCTCCCGTCCTCCCGCCTCCCGCCCTCCGGAAACCCCCGAGCCCCGGAACCCCGACCCGCGCCGCCGCGGCACCTTTTCCCTTCACATTCGCGTCGAAATAGGCAATCCTAGTCGGCGGAGGGATTCACCCGTAGAGGGCGCCATGAGAAAGGAGTCCAATCTCGGCAAGGTCATCGTGCGCACGCGCGACAAGCGGCTGTTCCGCGGCTTCTCGAAGGCCGAACTGATCGGCGAGAAGGTGCAGTTGATCGATGCCAAGGGCAACCAGCAGGAGTTCCCTCTGGACGAAGTGAAGGCGGTCTTCTTCGTGCGGGACTTCGGAGGAGATGCGAGCTATCGGGAAGTCCGCTTTCTGAGCCGGGAAACCCTACCCACCTGGCTGTGGATCCAAATCACCTTCTGCGACGGCGAGGTCATGGAGGGCAAGATCCGCAACGACCAGAGCCTGCTCGACCCCAAGGGCTTCTTCATGTGGGTCGCCGACGAGGGAACCAACAACGAACTGGTCTTCGTCGCTCGCTCCGCCCTGCGGGATCTCCGCATCGCCGGCGTGGCCTGAAGTAGGACAACCTTCCCAGGTTGTCCAGGGGGCAAGGATTCGCGTAACCGAGGCGACTCGACGGCCGGCACAGCTGGGGCGACACCTTTGGCACTGGCGAGGGCCGGGGTCGGGGCGTCGGGACAAGCAGGGATGCTTGTCCTACAGGTCGCTGGGTTCGATGCCGTATTGCTCGATCTTGGTCAGCAGCGTCTTGTAGCTGACGCGGAGCTCGCGGGCCGCCTGCGATTTGTTCCAGTTGGTCTTGCGGAGCGTCCTCAGGATCATGTCCCGCTCGACCTTGGAGATGGCTCGCCGCGTCACCTCTTTCAGGTCGAGATCGTCGCTTCCGACGGCCTGGTCGACGTAATCGCCGGCGACTTCTTCGATGCCCATGGCCGTGTCGTTCGACATCTTCTCCCGCAGTTCCGACTCGATGGAGGCGGCATCCTGCAGAACGGCGAAGCGCTTGATGATGTTCTCCAGTTCGCGGACGTTGCCCGGCCAGGGGTAGGTCTGGAAGGCCTCCAGCAGCGAGCCCGGGATCTCCGTGACCTCCGACTCGTACTGCTTGGCATATCGCCCCAGGAAGAACTCGCAGAAGGCCGGGATGTCGTCGCGGCGGTGGCGCAGGGGGCTGACGTTGATGTTGACGACGTTCAGGCGGTAGTAGAGGTCCTCGCGGAACTTGCCCTCCCGGATGGCCGCCTCGAGCCGCCGGTTGGTTGCGGCCAGGACGCGGACGTTGATCTGCACCTCCTCGTTGGAGCCGAGCCGGGAAAACTGCCCGTCCTGCAAGACCTGCAACAGCTTGGCCTGGACGGACGAGGTGAATTCGGCGATCTCGTCGAGGAAGATGGTGCCGTTGTTGGCGAACTCGAACTTGCCCGGGCGATCAATGTAGGCTCCGGTGAAGGCACCCTTGCGGTAGCCGAACAACTCGCTCTCCACCAGTTCGGAGGGCATGGCCGCACAGTTCACCTTGACGAAGGGCCGATCCGACAACCCCGAGTTGAGGTGGATGAATCGGGCCACGACGTCCTTTCCGACCCCCGTTTCGCCGGTGATCAGAACCGGCACCTCCGACTTGGCGACTCGCAGGGCGGTGCGCTGGACCTCCTTCATGGTGCTGCTGTTGCAGATGAAATGGACCGGTGGGGCGACCGCTTTGGTCCGTGGAGCCGACTCCTCCTCGTCGTTCAGTGCTTGGGAGACGGCCTGTTGCAGTTCCTCCACCGAGAAGGGCTTCGAGACGAATCCGCGGGCGCCGTCCTGGATGGCCCGCACGATGAATTTCGGGTCGCGGCTGGTGGAAAGCGCCAGAACGGGGGTGCTGCCCGCCAATTCGCAGACTTCCTGCAGCGAGGAAGTGCTGCCGTTCGTGCCGATGGGGTCGACCAGAATGAGGTCGGGATGCACCCGTCCCTCGGTCAGCATCTGCCGGGCCTTGGCCCAGCTCAGACAGGTGACCACCTCATACCCGGCCGAGCTCAGATTCCGCGAGACATAGTCCAGCAGCGTCTCGTGGTTGTCGACACAGAGAATCTCGGGCACATACGTCAACGGAAGCTCTCCTCCCCCACTCCCATGTGAACCATCCTTAAGTCTAGGGGCGACAGCGATTTGTTGTCAAGAATGAAAAAGCCCCCAGCGATCTCTAAGCCCTTGCGAAACTTGCTTTTTTTCGAGTTTCGTTGGCAAACAGCCGAACCTGAGCAGGCGTAACCTCCGAGCATCACGGAATTTGCGCCGTCGATCGAGGTAGACTATCCCCCATGCCGCGTGGTTCCGCTTCATTCCTGCTGGGATTCGGGTTCGGAGTCATCACCCTGGCGGCCTTCCGCCACGAGCTCCACTTGACGGGCGACATCCCGCTGATGTCGGTCTTCCTGCTCTACGGAATCGGCCTGGTCGCCGTGGTGGTGGGATGGTACCGCCGCGTTCTGAAGCGCGTGGGTGAGCGACTCGATCCGGCGACCTTCCGACGGGACCGCGAATGGGCGGTCTTCATCTGGGGCAGCCTGTTCCTGTTCGCGAGCTACTTCGCCCTCATCCTGATGGTCGCGGATTTCTGAGGATTGGTGGAGCTGACGGGACTCGAACCCGTGACCCCCTGAATGCCATTCAGGTACTCTTCCAGCTGAGCTACAGCCCCACGCTCAATGAGATTCGACAGTTTACCAAGAAAAGTAGCGAGTTCCTAGTTCCTGGTTCCGAGTTCCGAGTTTCACTTACGTCCAGGCCCTGGCACTCGCGAAACGCGAAGCCAGGAACCAGGAACTAGGAACTCAGGAACTCGAAACTGATTTAGCTGATCATGCTGTCGAACAGTTGCTGATTGATCTGGATCTTCTGCTCGCGACGCAGCGAATCGACCAGATTCTGCACGTAGGCGCCGAAGAACTCCTGGCGCTTCTGCGTGGTCAACTGCTCGGTCAGTTGGGCCTTCTGGCTGTCGAAGGCCTTCTCGTCGAAGGGGCTCCTCTCGACGACCTGGAACACGAAGAACTTGTCGGAGACCCGGACGGGCGTACTGATTCCCCCGACGGGAAGCGCGGCCGCCTGGTCGTGAACCTCCGGCGAGAACTTCAGGTTGTTGTCGATGGTGGAACCCTTCTTGAAGAAGCCCGTCGTCGTCACGGCCAGATCGTCGGACTTGGCAACGTCTTCGAAGGACTTCTCCTTCTCGACGGTCTGGAAGAACTCGGTGGCCTTCTGCTCCGCCATTTCCTGCCCCATGGTCTGCTCGTACTGCTGCTCGACCTTGCCCTTGACCTCGGCAAAATCAGGCAGACGCGAGGGCTTGATCTCGTCGACCCGCGCGATGACGAAGCGACGCACGGCCTCGAAGGGCTTGGAGACGCCACCCTGGGGAAGGGAGAAGACCTCGTCCGTGAACTCGGGGCCGATTCCCAGGCCGGGAACGCCCGTGGTTCGATCGAGATAACCCGTGTCCACGGTCTCGAGGGAGTACTTCTTGGCCACCTCGTCCATGGAGGCCCCGTCCTTGAGCTCCTGATCGATCTTGTCCGCCAGTTCCTGGGCCTGGACTTGCGACGCCTTGAGCTTGGCGTTGAACTCGGCGGCAGGCCGGCGGGTGGCATCGTTGCCTCCGGACACGGCCAGCGTCTGAATGATGTGGAAGCCAAAGGTCGATCGCACGATCCCGCTGATCTGGCCCGGCTTGAGCGAGAAAGCCGCCTGTTCGAACTCCGGGACCATCTGGCCCCGACCGAAGAATCCCAGGTCCCCTCCCTTGGAGGCGGTGCCCGGATCTTCGGAGTACTTCTTCGCCAGCTCCGCAAAGTCGGCGCCCGCGCGCAGCTGCTTCAGGATGTCCTCGGCCTTCTTGCGGGCCGCGGCCTCGTCATCGCCGAAGCGAATGAGGATGTGGCGTGCGTGGACTTGCTCCTCGGAGGGGATGTTGGCCATCTCGTCCTGGATCTGGCCCTCCGTGACCGTCACCTTTCGGGGATCGGCCGGGATGTTGAGCAGCGTCAGCTTGCGCTCTTCCGGCTCGCGGAATTCTTCCTTGTGCTCGTCGAAGTAGTCGGTGAGCATCTTTTCGCTGACCGCTTCCTTCTTCATCTGGCCCGGATCGAACTCGACGTAGCGGACCTTGACCTCCTGGTTGGATTCGGCGAAGTTCTGGCGGACCTCTTCGGGCGTGACCAGGACTCCGTCGGTCATGATGTCGCGCAGCTTCTGCGCCAGGAGATCGCGCCGGACGGAACTTTCGAATTCCGCGGGGGTCAGGTTGTTGGCATTCAGGATCTGCCGGTAGCGCTCGGGTCCGATGAAGGCCCCGTTCTGTTGGAAGAGCCGGCTGATCTGCGAGATCAGTTCATCGGGTGGAACGCGCAGCCCCATCTGTTCGGCGGCGTAACTCGTCGCGTACTGTCGGATGAGCTGGCTCAAAGCCTGCTGGCCGATGCCGAGCTGTTTGATCATGTCGGCGTTCTTGTTCGTCAGGTTGTACATCTGACGGTAGGTGTCGACCAGTCGCTGATAATAGCGTTGAAACTCCGCGGCGGTGATCTTCTGGCCCGCGACGACGGCGACCTCACGCTGCCCGAGCGCACCCTGCAGGCCGGCCGGAGTCCGGACGAAAAGCAGGACGGTCGTGACGCCCATCGCGACGATGGCGAAGAGAAGCACCCAGCGCAACCATTCTTTTTTGTTTCGGAAAAGGTGAAGCATTCGAACTTTGCCTCCACGGTCAATTCTACAGAAACTCGGAGTATAGCACGGCGGGTCCAGGGGGTCGTTTCGGGTTTCGCGTTCCGCGTTCCTGGTTCCAGGATCCCTGGGATTCAGGGGTTTCTGGGGAGGAGAAAGAGAAACAGAGTTCCGAGTTCCGAGTCTCTGGGGTCGTCCTGCCGGTGGGGAGGCGCTCGTCGAGGTACGCGACTGGACAGATTGCGTCTCGGTTCGTGGGAAGCACCGCCGGCGCCGAAGGCGTCTTTGGACTGCGGAAGCTCGCTTCCGCTTTGTGTGGCGAGGCCTCGACCGTGCGAGTGACCAGGGGTCTCGAGAGGACGCGTAAGCCGGCTCTCCGTCAGCCCGGCACTGCGGGGGCGAGTCGTAATCGACGGTCGGAGGCGACTCGAAAGCGGCAGCAGCTACCGCAGTCCAAGCGGCTGCGCACGCCGACCGGAGACGTCACCCATTGAGCAGAGACGACACCCAACCCGAAACCCGAAACCCGAAGCCGCGGAACGCTCCTATCGTCGAGCTTTGGCGGGGGTGCGCAGGAGGGTGCGGTCGATGCCGTGTTCCCGGATCTTCTTGGAGAGGGTGTTCCGATGCACGCCCATCACCTCGGCGGCTTCCTGGATGCTGCCGTTGCAGCGCCGCAGCGACGAGACGATGAACAGCTTCTCGAACTGGGCGGAGACTTCGGTCCAGAGCAGATGGGCTTCCAGTGCTTCCTCGATGACCCCTTCGAGGACCTCTTTCAAGGTCTGTCTGGACAGGTCCGCGTTCGAAGAGTACTGCCTCATCTGCCGGAATCCGAAAGTGGGCCGCGCCCGGCAGTGCTCCCTGCCCGGGCGAGCGTCCCGTCTATATTGCCGCCAGGTCTCGACCCGTGAGCCTACGATAAGCTTCCAGGTACCGCTTCGTTGTAGCCTGGATCACATCGACCGGCAGAGACGGCCCGGGATGGGTCTTGTTCCAATCCAGGGTCTCCAGGTAGTCGCGGATCGGCTGCTTGTCGAAAGACGCCTGCGAGCGGCCGGGCTCGTAGGAATCCGCCGGCCAGAAGCGGGAAGAGTCCGGGGTGAGGACCTCGTCAATGAGGAGCAGTTGGTCACCGTCGAGCCCGAACTCGAACTTCGTATCGCAAATGATGATGCCCTGAGATCGCGCATACTCGCTGGCCGAGCTGTAGATTCGCAGACTGTAGTCTCGGACCTTTTCGGCCAGGTCGCTCCCCAGAATCTCCGCCGCCCTCTCGAAGGGGATATTCTCATCGTGCCCCGAGACCGCTTTCGTCGCAGGGGTGAAGATCGGTTCGGGAAGCCGGTCGGATTCACGCAGACCGGCCGGGAGGCGAATGCCGCACACCTCGCCGCTCGCCCGGTACTCTTTCCACCCCGAGCCGGCCAGATACCCGCGCACCACGCATTCCACCGGCAGGGGCCGGCATTTGCGGGCGAGAGTGGCTCGTTGCTCCAGTTGGGGGCGGAAGGGCCGCAGCGCATCGGGAAACTGGTCTGCGTCGACCGTAATCATGTGGTGGGGAACGATCTGATCGGCCGCGATCCGATCGAACCAGAACGCGGAGATCTGCGTCAGGACGGCACCCTTATAGGGAATGGGATTGGGCAGGATGACGTCGAAGGCCGAGATCCGGTCCGTGGCGACCAGCAGCAGTTTTCCTTCCAGTTCGAAGATCTCACGGACCTTCCCGCTGCTGATCTTCCGGATTCCCGGGAGATCGAGTTCCATAACTGTCACAGGGCCGGTGGTTTCCATAAGAATGATCTCTCCTCCGCTGCACCGGCGGGATGCCGGGTCGCGATGGCCTCCCAGTGTAGCCCAACCCAAAAAACTTGAAAAGGCGGCTTGCCAAGTCGGGAACTCGATCTTATACAGCCGTTTGACAGGGTGGAGGCGGAGTTGTAGACTAGCACTCGTCTACTCAGAGTGCTAATAAGTTCTAGTTAACCATCTAATAAATCAATCACTTAGAATGACATTTCTTGAAGGTCTTTGAAAGGAGACAAAGAAATGAAGATCAAACCTCTGCATGATCGAGTATTGGTGAAGCGGATCGACGATGAGGAAGAGGTCCGCGGAGGGATCGTCATTCCCGATACCGCAAAAGAGAAGCCCCAGGAAGGCGAAGTCGTGGCGGTCGGAGAAGGCAAGGTTCTGGACAGCGGGACCAAGGTAAAGATGTCGGTGAAGGTCGGGGACCGGGTGCTCTTCGGTAAGTACTCCGGCAGCGAAGTGAAGCTGGGTGATGACGAATTCCTCGTCATGCGCGAGGACGACATCCTCGGTGTCATTACCAAGTAATTCGCACTGCATGGAAGGAGAGGTGAACAGTTATGGCTGCTAAAGATATTACCCATGGAGAAGAGGCGCGCCGCGCTCTTCTTAGGGGCGTGGACAAATTGGCCAACGCCGTCAAGATCACGCTCGGCCCCAAGGGGCGCAACGTCGTATTGGAGAAGAAGTTTGGTTCTCCCGTCGTGACCAAGGACGGAGTCACCGTTGCCAAGGAAATCGAACTGGCCGGTCTCGAGAAGGTCGGCGCGGCGATGCTGCGCGAAGTGGCCAGCAAGACCAGCGATGTGGCCGGAGACGGCACCACGTCGGCCACGGTCCTGGCCCAGGCGATCGTCCGCGAAGGCATCAAGAACGTCGCCGCCGGCGCCAACCCGATGGCCCTCAAGCGGGGCATCGACAAGGCCGTGACCCGTGCCGTCGAGGAGATCAAGAAGCTCTCCAAGCCGGTCAAGGGCGAGATGATCTCCCAGGTCGGTGCGATTTCCGCCAACAACGACCGGACCATCGGCGAAATCATCGCCGAGGCCATGAAGAAGGTCGGCAAGGACGGCGTCATCACGGTGGAAGAGGCCAAGTCGATCGAGACCTCCCTCGAAGTGGTCGAAGGTATGCAGTTCGACCGCGGCTACCTCTCCCCCTATTTCGTGACGGATCCGGAGCGGATGGAAGCCGCGCTGGAGGACTGCTACATCCTTCTGCACGAGAAGAAGATCAGCTCGATGAAGGACATGCTTCCCCTGCTCGAGCAGGTCGCGAAGACCGGTCGTCCGCTGATCGTGATCTCGGAAGACGTCGAAGGCGAAGCCCTGGCCACGCTGGTGGTCAACAAGCTGCGCGGAACCCTGCAGGTTGCGGCCGTGAAGGCTCCGGGATTCGGTGACCGCCGCAAGGCCATGCTGCAGGACATCGCAATCCTGACGGGCGGCAAGGTGATTTCGGAAGACCTGGGCATCAAGCTCGAGAACGTCCGCCTCGAGGATCTCGGCCGGGCCAAGAAGGTCACCATCGACAAGGACAACACCACGATCGTCGAAGGTGCGCGGTTCGCAGGACGATATCGCCGGCCGGGTCAAGCAGATCCGCGTGCAGATCGAAGAGACGACTTCCGACTACGACCGTGAGAAGCTGCAGGAGCGGCTGGCCAAGCTGGTCGGCGGCGTGGCCGTCATCAAGGTTGGCGCCGCGACCGAGACCGAATTGAAGGAGAAGAAGGCGCGCGTGGAAGATGCCATGCACGCGACCAAGGCCGCGGCCGAAGAAGGCATCGTGCCGGGCGGCGGCGTGGCCTATCTGCGGGCCTCCCAGGCGCTGGACAAGTTCACCCTGGACGACCGGACGAGCAGGTCGGCGTGAACATCGTCCGCCGGGCCCTGGAAGAGCCGGTTCGGCAGATCGCTGCAGAACGCGGGCTGGGAAGGTGCCGTCGTTGTCGGCAAGATCCTCGACTCGAAGGACGTCAATTTCGGCTTCAACGCCGACACCGAAGTCTATGAAGACCTGGTGAAGTCGGGTGTCATCGATCCGACGATGGTCACCCGGACCGCGCTGCAGAACGCCTCGTCGATTGCGAGCCTGCTGCTGACCACCGAAGCGCTCGTGACCGAGGTTCCCGAGGAGGAGAAAGCTCCGCCGGCCGGTGGGCCTCCCATGGGCGGCGATGGACTACTAATCGCTGTGATATGCTGGGCGGCGCCGCAGGCGCTCGCCCGGCTTCGGTTCTCCGAAGAGCAAGAGGGCGTGCCTGGCGGCAGGTTCTCTTGCTCTTTTCGCTTTTGGTTGCAGGAATGGGGGCTCGCTCCGCACCACTGCGACAGATCCTTGGGCAGTCGTGAACGAACGCCTGCAAGTCCTTCTCTTCTGTGGATTGGTGACCTATCTGGCGCTCTTCTACCAGATCGGGCGCCTGCCTTTTTTCGGCTCCGACGAGCCGCGCTACGCCCGCATTGCCGAGGAGATGGAGCAGTCGGGAGATTTCGTCACCCCTCATCTGGAAGGCCGTCCCTGGCTCGAGAAGCCGCCCCTGCTGTTCTGGCTCGAAGCCGCCTCCTTCCGGGTGCTCGGCGCCTCCGAGGCGACGGCCCGGCTCCCCAACGCCATCCTGGCCGTTGCGGGAGCCCTGGTGATGGCGCTGCTGGCCTATCACCTCTTCGGCATCCGCCTGGCGTTGCTGTCCTACCTGATTCTGGTCACCACGGCCATGTACGACATCTTCGCCCGGGCGGCTTCCACCGATCTGCCCCTGAGCGTCACCTTCTCGGCGGCCGTCGCGGCTGCGTACCTGGCGATCCGGAAGCGAACCCTGGGGTGGGCCGCCGCCTCCGGAGCCTGTCTGGCTCTCGCGATCCTGGCCAAGGGGCCCGTCGCTCTCGTGCTCTTTCTGGGGATCTTTGCCCTCTACTTCCTGGCGACCGGCCGGTTCGGCTGGTCGCTGGTCCAGATCCTCGTCGGAGGGCTGACCCTGCTCGCCCTGGCGGTTCCCTGGTTCTGGCTGGTCTGGCGCGCCAACGGACACAACTTCGTGATGACCTTCTGGGTCAACCACCACCTGGCGCGCTTTGCGACCAACCTGCACCACCACGTCGAGCCGTTCTGGTTCTACCTGCCCCTGGTCATCCTGGGTTTCTTCCCCTGGGTCTTCTTCCTCGGCTCGTCCGCGGTGGAAACCTGGAGGGCCCGCTTTCAGTTGGACGACGAACACGTTTCGTTCCAGCTGCTGCTGTGGATCTGGGCGCTGGTGCCCCTGGTGTTCTTCTCCCTCAGTTCGAGCAAGCTCGCCGGCTACATTCTGCCCGTTTTCCTCCCGCTGGCGCTGCTGGCGGCGATCCAGTGGCAGCGGTTCGTGCGCGGCGAGATCGCCGTGCTGGGGCCGATGAAGGTCCAGCTCGCCAGTCTGGGGGCTTTCAGCGCACTGCTGGTTCCCGCCTTCGTCATCGGCTTCGAGTTCAAATACGACGCCGTGCTCGTGGGCGCCATCGTCAGCCTCCCCATCGTGGCGGCCATCTTCTGGGGACAGGGCGAGTTCCGGCGCCGCCGGCCCGTCACGCTGTTCCTGACACTGGTGGCGGGCATGACCCTGACGCTGGCCCTGACCTACCGGCTGGCGAGCCCCGTCATTGCCCGTTATCACTCGACCTACGCGGTCATCCAGGCCGCCAAACCCGAGATCAGCCGGGCCGAGCCGCTGATCTTCTACCGCTTCTTCCATCACTCCGCCCGTTTCTACGCCGATTACCGGACCACCCGGGAGCCCATCAACGATCCGGAGCACCTGCTCGACTACGCCCGCAAACACCCGCAGGCCCGCTACCTCCTGCTCACCAAGAAGGAGGGCTACGAGCAACTGGCCCGCGTGGCCCATGCGACGGTCGTCTCGCACTCAGGCACGTTCTATCTGGTGCAGATCGTCGAGCCGCCCGACCGGTGGGAGACGGGGTAGCGGGTTTCGGGTTCGGGTGTTCCGCGGTTGGGGGGTTCGGAGGTTCGAGGGTGCCTGAACGGGCGGGCGCCTCCGCTGGACCACTGCGGCCAAGCCTCCACCCCCTCGTCAACCTCTACCCGATCCAGCGAGATTTTGGGAACCACCTCCGACGCCGCAGGCGTCCTTGGACTGCGGAAGCTCGCTTCCGCTATCGGTTCGCCGAGGCCCTTCGATCCGGGCCCACCCCCACCGAGTCGACCCAAGGAGAGGCGGGCTCGGCCTCCCGGCAAGCTTCCCGGGGACCGGTCCGGCGGAGATCCTGGGCACAGAAAACGGCAGCAAGCTCCCGCAGTCCAAAGCGGCTGCGCCGCCGATCGCGAACCGCACGGGTTATACGGGCCGGTCGGACCCGCCGGGACGCACCGCAAGGAGCATCCCAGAACCCAGCCGGCACCACGAGACAAGCAGGGATGCACGTCCTACTCGCACTCCCGTTCTCCCGCGTCCCGTTCTCCCGCGTCCCGTCTCCCGTTTCCCGTTCCCGTTTCCCGTTTCCCGTTCTCCCGTTTCCCGTTTCCCGACTCCCGTTTCCCGGCTCCACTTGAACCCCGAAACCCGCAACTCCGATCGCGGCCGATTGTCCGGCCTTCACCTTTTCGATAAGATCGGCATCTCAGGAATGGACATGGCCCTCAAGCTGTACAACACACTCACGAAACGGATCGAGGAGTTCCATCCTCTCAACCCGCCGGAAGTGCGCATGTACACCTGCGGCCCCACCGTCTACGACTACGTTCACATCGGCAATTTCCGGACCTTCATGTTCCAGGACATCGTGCGCCGGTACCTGCTCTACAAGGGCTTTCGACTGAAGCACGTCATGAACATCACGGACGTGGAGGACAAGATCATCGCGAACGCCCGCAAGCAGGGCGTCCCCATCGACGAGTACACCCGGAAATACGAGGCGGCGTTTCTGGAGGACATGGACACACTCCGGATCCAGCGACCCGAGATCATGCCGCGGGCGACCGAGCACGTCGGGGCCATGCTCGATCTGGTCAAACGGCTCGAGGAAAAGGGGTTGACCTATCGCGGAGATGGCTCGACCTACTACCGGATCGGCAATTTCTCCGGCTACGGGAGGCTGTCCGGGCTCGACGCAACGGCGCCGGACGATCCGGGTGAGGGCGGCGGCGGCCGGGTGGACGACGACGAGTACACCAAGGAGAACCCGCGCGACTTCGTCCTCTGGAAAGCCCATCGGGAGGGCGAAGCCTGCTGGGATTCCGCTTTCGGGCCGGGCCGACCGGGCTGGCACCTGGAGTGCTCGGCCATGAGCATGGAGTATCTGGGGGAGAGCTTCGACATCCACTGCGGGGGTGTCGATCTCATCTTTCCCCATCACGAAAACGAGATCGCCCAGAGCGAGGGCGCCACGGGCAAGCCGTTCGTCCGCTACTGGTTGCACGGAGCCCATCTGATCGTCGACGGGCAGAAGATGTCCAAATCCCTGGGGAACTTCTACACGCTGCGCGATCTGCTGGGGCGAGGGTGCGATCCGGTGGCCCTGCGCTATCTGCTGTTTTCCGTGCATTACCGCAAACAGCTCAATTTTACGTTCGAGGGAGTCGAGCAGGCCGAATCGGCTCTGCGCCGGGCCAACGACTTCCTGCAGAGAATTCGGGAAGTGGCCGACGACGCCCCCGAGAACCGGGAGCTCAGCGAACGGACAGCGGCGGCGCGCCGGCAGTTCGACGAAGCCATGGATGACGACCTGAACACCTCGGCGGCCCTGGCGGCCCTGTTCGAGCTCATCCGCGACGGCAACATCGCGCTCGAGGCCGGCCAGGTGGGGGCGGCCGACCGGGACCGGATTCTGGAGTTCTTCGCCGCGGCCAATCAGGTCTTCGACGTGTTTCGCGTCGAGGCGGAGCCGCTCGAGGACGAGAGGATTCTGCAGCTGATCGAGGAACGGGAAGAAGCCCGGCGGAACCGTGACTTCAAGCGCTCCGACGAAATCCGCGATCAGCTGGCGGAGTGGGGAATTCAACTGGAGGACACGCGGGAGGGAACACGATGGAAAAAGCGGAGCTGATGATGGAATCCACCCAGGTGCGGACCGCCATCTCCCACTACATGCTGGCCGACGGCCTGGATCTGGTCATGGATCTCGAGCGCTCGCAGGGTTCCCGGATCTACGACGCGAAATCGGGCCAGAACTTCCTGGACTTCTTCGGCTGCTTCGCCACCATCCCCCTCGGCTACAACCATCCCCGCCTGACCTCTCCCGAGACCATCCAGGAGCTGGGACGGGCGGCCGTGCAGAAGCCGTCGAATTCCGACGTCTACTCCCAGGAGATGGCACGATTCGTTGCCACCTTCGGCCGTCTGGCGAAGCCCGACTTCATGCGCTACCTCTTCTTCATCGAGGGGGGCGCTCTGGCGGTGGAGAACGCTCTGAAGGTGGCCTTCGACTGGAAGGTGCGCCGCAACTTCGGCCGGGGGATGAGCAGCGAAAAGGGCCACAAGGTCATCCACTTCAAGCAGGCCTTTCACGGCCGCTCCGGCTACACCCTCTCGCTCACCAACACCGCGGACCCCCGCAAGACGGCCTATTTCCCCAAGTTCGACTGGCCGCGTATCCTCAATCCCAAGTGCGTCTTTCCGCTGGTCGGCGAGAACCTCGATTCGGTGCGGGCCCGTGAAGAAGAGGCACTCGAACAGATCCGTGTGGTGCTCGAGGCGGAGGCGGCCGAGGTGGCCTGTCTGATCCTGGAGCCGATTCAGGGCGAGGGAGGCGACAACCACTTCCGCCCCGAGTTCCACCAGGCTTTGCGGGATCTGTGCGATCGCTACGACATCCTCATGATCTACGACGAGGTCCAGACCGGCTTCGGAGCCACGGGCACGATGTGGGCCTTCGAGCACTACGTCCGTCCGGACATCGTCGCCTTCGGCAAGAAGTCCCAGGTTTGCGGAATCATGGTCAGCCCTCGGGTGGACGACGTGCCCGACAACGTCTTCCACACCCAGAGCCGGATCAATTCCACCTGGGGCGGGAATCTGGTGGACATGGTCCGCTGCCGCCATTTCCTGGAGATCTACGAGGAAGAGCGCATCCTGGAGACCGTGTGCCGTCGCGGCGAGCGGCTGCTGGCGGAGCTGCAGGCTCTGCAGGCGGAGTTCCCCGACCGGGTGAGCAACGTGCGCGGCAAAGGGCTGTTCTGCGCTCTCGATCTCCCGGACCAGGAGTTTCGCTCCCAGTTCCTGAAGGCGCTGTTCGCCCGCCGTGTCATCATGCTCGGCTGCGGTCAGCGGTCGGTCCGCTTCCGGACGGCGCTGAACATCCCCGAGGCCGACCTGCTCGAAGGCGTCGCCATCATCCGCCAGGTCCTGCGCGCGCTCTGACGGAACCGCCTTCCGCGGCTGCGCCGCGGTGCCGGAGCAGTTCAGTCCAGACCGGCTGCGCCGCACGATGGCATCTCCGGCGCCGCAGGCGCCCTTGGAGTGCGGAAGCTCGCTTCCGCTTTCGGTTCTCCGTGTCTTTCCGGTTCCGTCAATCCTGCGGCCGCCGATGGGGACGAAGAGTCGAGGGTGACCTTCCACCGAATTTCGTGGCGACGGATCCTTTCCGAGGCCTCTCCGGAGAAAGCGGTAGCAAGCTACCGCAGTCCAAAGCGGCTGCGCCGCGGTGGCGGGGCAGTTCAGTCCAGACCGGCTGCGCCGCACGATGGCATCTCCGGCGCCGCAGGCGCCCTTGGAGTGCGGAAGCTCGCTTCCGCTTTCGATTCTCCGTGTCTTTCCGGTTCCGTCAATCCTGCGGCCGCCGATGGGGACGAAGAATCGAGGGTGACCTTCCACCGAATTTCGTGGCGACGAATCCTTTCCGAGGCCTCTCCGCAGAAAGCGGTAGCAAGCTACCGCAGTCCAAAGCGGCTGCGCCGCGGTGGCGGAGCAGTTCAGTCCAGACCGGCTGCGCCGCACGATGGCATCTCCGGCGCCGCAGGCGCCCTTGGAAGTGCGGGAGCTTGCTCCCGCTCTGCTACAGCACGCCCCGGTAGTGGCGCAGCTCGAAATCGCGCTCGCTCGGGCAGTCGATAGCGATCAGATCGAAGCGCAGAGGGCCCGCCTCCAACTCGTGGCGCTGCAGGAAGCGATACGCCAACCGCTCCAGCCGTTCCTTCTTCTGCTCCGTGAGCGCATCCTCCGGCCGCAACAGCGAGGGCGACCGACGCGTCTTCACTTCGATGAAGACCAGGGTCTCGTCTTCGTAGGCAATCAGATCGAGCTCCCCGTGTCGGCTGGTCCAGTTCCGGGCCAGGACGTCGTAGCCGAGACGCAGGATGTGCCGCAGAGCCAGCCACTCGCCCCAGGCTCCGAGATCCACGCTCGCCCGGTGCGCCAGCCAGCTCTGAACCCGTCCGACACGCCCCTTTCGGGTCAGCAGTTCCGTCATTGTCGCTCCTGCCTTCTATTAACGGATGAGGAGAGAAGATCGTGGGGGAATTTCCGATTTGGCCGAGTGCAGTGAGGGAGCCCGGCAAGGTGGCCGAATCGAATGCCGGCGGCGAGCCGAAACCCGCGGGCGTGTTGCCCAAAAGGGAAGGGTTTCGCAGGATCGGACGGTGGCAGGCAGGCGAAGGCACGGCGGGCTGGTTCCACGCAACGGCGCAAAGAAGGACGCCAAGCCGCCGCCCACAAAGAATCTCCTTGCGGCGTTGCGTACTTCGCGGCTTCGCGTGAGATCAGGCTGCCGAGACCGCACTTCCAGGGGGGGCACACCGCGACCGAAAAGGAACCAAGACCAACTGGGCAACACATCCTCAGGTTCCACGGCTCCCGTTTCCCGTTCTCCCGCGCTCCCGTTCTCCCGTTCTCCAAGCCGAACGGCGAAGGCCCAACGCCGAAGGCCGAAGTGCGAAGTGCGAAGTGCGAAGTGCGTGGTGCACGAATGCTAAGGGCTGTGTTGGACCGGACGGCGGCAGGCAGGCGAATGCACGGCGGCTTGGTTCCACGCAACGGCGCAAAGAAGGACGCCAAGCCGCCACCCACAAAGAATCTCCTTGCGGCGTGGCGTACTTGGCGGCTTCGCGTGAGATCAGGCTGCCGAGACCGCACTTCCAGTGGGGGCACGCCGCGACCGAAAAGAAACCAAGACCAACTGGGCAACACATCCTCAGGTTCCACGGCTCCCGTTTCCCGTTCTCCCGCGGCTCCCGTTCTCCCGTTCTCCAAGCCGAACGGCGAAGGCCCAACGCCGAAGGCCGAAGTGCGAAGTGCGAAGTGCGAAGTGCGGGTGCACGAGATGCTAAGGGCTGTGTTGGATCGGACGGCGGCAGGCAGGCGAAGGCACGGCGGGTCGGTTCCACGCAACGGCGCAAAGAAGGACGCCAAGCCGCCACCCACAAAGAATCTCCTTGCGGCGTGGCGTACTTCGCGGCTTCGCGTGAGATCAGGCTGCCGAGACCGCACTTCCAGTGGGGGCAGGGCGCGACCGAAAAGAAACCAAGACCAACTGGGCAACACATCCTCAGGTTCCACGGCTCCCGTTTCCCGTTCTCCCGCGCTCCCGTTCTCCCGTTCTCCAAGCCGAACGGCGAAGGCCCACCGCCGAAGGCCGAAGTGCGAAGTGCGAAGTGCGAAGGCGGGTTGCCCAGATGGTAAGGGCTGTGTCGGATCGGACGGTGGCAGGCAGGCGAATGCACGGCGGGTTGGTTCCACGCAACGGCGCAAAGAAGGACGCCAAGCCGCCACCCACAAAGAATCTCCTTGCGGCGTGGCGTACTTGGCGGCTTCGCGTGAGATCAGGCTGCCGAGACCGCACTTCCAGGGGGGGCACACCGATCGGAGGCCGCAGCCCTTTGGGCAACACGCCCTCAGGTTTCACGGCTCCCGCGCTCCCGCTCTCCCGTTCTCCAAGCCGAACGACGAAGGGCCACCGCCGAAGGCCGAAAAAGGGGATGGAGCGGGAAACGGGACTCGAACCCGCGACTTCGACCTTGGCAAGGTCGCGCTCTACCAGCTGAGCTATTCCCGCTCGGGCAGAGCGGTATTATGCCTCAAAGCGCCCTGTGGTTCAATATGAGATGCGGGTTGCGCGCTCTCGAGAAACGCCTGCGCTAGAATGGCTTCTTCCATGAACATCGATTTCGAATCAGTGGTGGATCGTCGCGGAACCGACAGCCTCAAGTGGTCCCGATACGATGATGATGTGCTGCCCCTGTGGGTGGCGGATATGGACTTCCGATCTCCCGAGCCCGTGCTCCAGGCACTGCGGGATCGGGTCGAACAGGGAGTGTTCGGCTACGGTACCGAGCTCGAGCAGCTCAAGGAGGCCGTTTGCCAACGCCTGGCCCAGCTTCAACGCTGGCAGGTGACGCCGGAAATGGTCCTGTTCCTTCCGGGCCTGGTCTGCGGACTGAACGTCGTCTGCCGGGCCGTGGGCGGAGAGGGCGACGGGGTCATGGTCAATACTCCCGTCTACCCTCCCTTTCTGTCGGCGCCGGCCAACCAGGGGTGTGAGCTTCAGGCGGTCGAGCTGACTCCCAGCCTGCGGCGGGGCAGGCTCGAGTATCCGCTCGATCCGGAGGAACTCGATCGCCGGGTCACTCCCAGTACGCGGCTCTTCATTCTCTGCAACCCCCACAATCCGACCGGACGTGTGTACCGGTCCTCGGAGCTCACGGCCCTGGCCGATTTCTGTCTCCGGAACGACCTGGTGCTCTGCTCGGACGAGATCCACTGCGACCTGGTGACGGGCGACACGCCCCACATCTCCATTGCGGCGCTCGTGCCGGAGCTGGCCGACCGGACGATTACGCTGCTGGCCCCAAGCAAGACCTACAACATCCCGGGTCTGGGCTGCAGCTTCGCCGTCATCCCCAATCCCGACCTGCGTGCCCGTTTCAAGCAGGCGGCCCGGGGCATCGTCCCGGAGGTCAACCTGCTGGGCATGGCCGCCGGTCTGGCCGCGTACACCGAGTGCGATGAGTGGCTGTCCTGGCTGCTCGAGTACCTGCAGGGGAACCGGGATTTCCTGCTCGGATATGCCGATCGCACCTGGCCCTCGATCCGCATGACCTATCCCGAAGCCACCTATCTGGCCTGGCTCGACTGCCGTCACCTCGAGCTCGAGGAGTCACCCTCCAGGTTCTTCCTCGACCGGGCCCGGGTCGCCCTCAACGACGGGCACTTCTTCGGTTCCGGAGGCGAGGGCTTCGTGCGTCTCAACTTCGGCTGTCCGCGATCGACCCTGGAAGAGGCAGTCGAGCGGATGACCTCCGCCCTCCGCGAATTCTCTTGACGAATCCGCATCGCCTCTGCGACAAAGCCAAGCGGATACTGCAAATGGCGAGCAGACAAGGGGGCGACTTGTGAAGGGACGCGTCGGTCGAGTATTGCTTTCCGCGGTTCTGGGTCTCGGCTGGGTGGTCGGCGCGACCTCCGTTTCGGCTCAGGATCGGCTCTCCCGACTGGAAGAACGGGTCCGGCAGCTCGAGGCGGAGCTGGGGGTCCTGAAGGCGGAGCTCCAGTCGCTCCGCGACCAGAAACCGGCTTCTCCCGCCGGGAACCCCCCGCCGGTCCAGGTCGACCTTTCGGACAAGGGACTGGCCATCGAGGCTCCCAGCCGGGGGCTGGGATTTCGAGTGGGGGGAATGTTCCAGATCGAGGGACGGACCTACTTCGGCGACTCGCGTCTGCTGGCGGTGGACACGATCGAACCGCGCCGGATCCGGCCCGTGCTGGAAATGAAGGCGGGTCGCTTCTCCTTCCGGCTGGCGCCGGAGCTGACCGGTGTCTCCCAGGATCTGCGCGACGCCTACGCCACCTGGTCGCTGCCGCGGGGCTTCCAGTTGAGTTTCGGCAAGATGAAGCCCCCCATCGGGCTGGAGCGGCTCCAGGCCGCGGCGACGCTGCCCCTGGCGGAACGGGGGCTGACGGCCGAGCTGATTCCGACGCGCGACGTCGGGCTCATGTTTCGGGGCCGGGCGTTCGAAGGGGACCTGGACTACGCCGTCGGCCTGTTCGACGGGGCCGGCGACGGCGCCAATCTGCTGGGGGACCTGGACAATGGCAAGGATTTCGATTTCCGAATCTTCGCCCGTCCCTGGCGGCCGAAGGAGGGGGATTCGGCCGGTCTGGGCATCGGGCTCGGAGGCAATGTCGGAAACCGGACCGGTCTGCCGCGGGCCTACTCCAGCAGCGCCCATCTCCCCTTCTTTGCCTACCGCTTGGGATCCCTCACCGACGGCCACACCTGGCGACTGTCGCCCCAGGCCGACTTCTACCGCGGCTCTCTGGGCCTGATGAGCGAGTTCGTGTTGTCTTCCCAGCGGATTGTCTTCGAGGATGCGTCCCGCCAGTTGACCAATTCGGCCTGGCAGTTCCGGGCCAGCTACGTTCTGACGGGAGAGCCGGCCTCGTACTCGGGCGTGCGTCCGCGGGATTCGTTTCACCCGTCCGAAGGGACCTGGGGGGCGTTCGAAGTGGCGGGCCGGATCAGTCATCTCGACGTCGATCGCGCGACCTTTCCGCGGTTTGCAGATCCGTCGGCCAGTGCCCGTCAGGCGACCGGAGCGGGTTTCGCGTTCAACTGGTATCTGACGCCGCTCATCCGGATCCTGTTCGACTACGAAACGGTCTCGTTCGAGCTCCCGGCCGGCCGGCGGCCCCGCGAACATTCCCTCACCTCGCGTTTGCAGTTCGCCTACTGAAGTCCGGAGGATTTTCGATCTGAGTGGTTGTCAGAGCCCGAACGAAGTGAGGGACCCTCTTCACGGTCGCCGATGCCCTGATTTCGCTCCCGGCACGAACACGGATGGTCCCTCACCCGGGACGGTGACCGGCCGGGTTCCGCGGGAATGGTCGGGCTCGGATGAGGCGGCCTTCGGGCTGACCCTCACTTCGTTCGGGCTCTGACGATTCTTCCCCAAATCGCAAATCGAAAGGGGCTCGGCTTGACCTCGACGGCCGGCTCGTGAAGAATTGGGGCAATCTCCGAATAGGCTTATGTCTCTGAAGATCCTACTCGTTCTCCCGATCCGTGAAGGGAAGAACTTCCAGATTGCTCCCGACCTGGGGCTCCTGTACCTGGGAACGGCTCTCCGCTCGGAGGGCTTCGACGTGACGATCCTCGACTGCCCCAAGGACGCCGTGACGTTCTCGGACTTCAGCCGTCTGATCCGCGAAGGGGAATTCGACGTCGTCGGCTTTCGCTGCTACAGCCGCGACCACAACTATGTCCGATACCACGCAGAGATCGTCAAGCGGGTCCGGCCGGCGGCGCTGACCCTGATGGGAGGTCCCCATCCATCGGCTCTGCCCGAGTTCGTCCTCCGCGACATGCCGCATATCGACTTTGCCTGGCAGGCCGAAGCGGAGGAAGGTCTTCCGCGGCTCCTCCAACTGTTCGGGGAATGCGGTCCGGCGATCCCGGCCGCGGACCTGGCGACCATTCCGGGACTGGTCTGGCGGGATTCCGGCGAAGAGCGGATCGTGGTCAACGCCCCGAGTTTCGGTCTCGATCTCGACCGCTTCGGCATTCCGGCCTGGGATCTGGTCCAGCCCGAGACCTACCCGGGCTTCATCTGGGACGAGTACTACCCCATGGTGACGACCCGGGGATGCCCCTATCCGTGCAGCTACTGCAACGCGCCGCGCCTCTCGGGCAAGAAGCTGCGGCACCGGAGTCCGGAGCACGTGATCGAAGAGCTCCGGCTGTTGAAGTCCCGTTACGGCGTCAACCGCTTCAGCATTCTGGACGACGAGTTCACCCTCAACCGCAAGTACGTCTTCGCCCTCTGCGAGGCTCTCATCGACGCCGGGCTCAATCTCAAGTGGGACTGTCCCAACGGCGTGCGCATCGATTCCCTCTACCCCGACATGCTGCGCATCATGGAGGCGGCCGGCTGTGAGGCCCTGGCCGTCGGCATCGAATCAGGGACGGCCCGGGTGCAGAAGATGATCGACAAGCGCGTGACCGTCGAGAGGATCCGCGAGAAGGCGGCCGTCGTCACCGACTGCAGTCGAATCCGTCTGACGGGCTACTTCATGATCGGGTTTCTGGAGGAGACGGAAGAGGAGATCCGCGAGACCATCCGATTCGCCTGCGAACTGCCTCTGCGCAAGGCGAACTTCAACATCGTCATCCCCATCCCCGGGACGCGGATTTTCAACGAATTGCTGGAAAACGGCGGGCTGCGGCTCGAGGAGATCAACTGGGACACCCTGACCAGCGATCAGATCGCCTTCGAGCGCCGGCACGTCTCGGGCCGGCAGTTGCTGCGCTTTCAGCGGATGGCCTACGTCCGCTTCTACGGCAGGCCGAAGATCGCGGCGGATCTGCTGCGAGAGTCCCTGCGCAACACGGAGGTGATCAAGGCCAGCCTGCGCAAGGCCAAGATGCTCTCCTGGCGGGACGAAACCTATCGCTTCACCCCCCTCTATCTCAAGGACCGACCGGTCTGACTTTCGCCCCCCGCCTGGACGCCTGCGTCAGAACGCGAGCGCCAGCGAGTCGTCACGCCACTCGTTCGATCTTCTGCGGAGGGTGGATGCGTGGACACTGCGGCGGGAGCCTGGAGATTCCGCTGGTGTCCGGATGCGCGCCGGTGGTCCGTGCGGAGGTAGTCGTGGGAGGCGTTGCCGCAGTAGACCGGTGGGAGGTGACTGTGGCTGCGGGGCGGGACGCTCGCTGGCGCTTCACGTTCTGACCGTGGCTTGGGCGATCCGCGCGCGAGCGCCAGCGGTCGTCACGCCGTCCAAGTGCCGGAAGGGCGGTGAGGGGAGCACTCCGGCCGGGTCTCGGAATTCGGGGCGCGTTGGTGTTTCGGGAAGAGCGCGGAAGCTCCGTGCCTCCGCTTCCGCAGTCCAGAGCGGCTTCGCCGCAAGACCGGTGGGAGGTGACTGTCGCACACGGGGCGAGACGCTCGCTGACCTCATACCCGAGGATCCGCTCTATCGAAACCCGAAGACCGAAACCCGAAACTACCTTCCCGCGTACTCGACCTGCAGCTCGCCGTTGGCGACGGCGAGATTGTTGACATAGTCGGGCAGTCGGAGCTTCTCGCGGTTCTCCGGCGACTGAAAGAGCCGGTCGACGGCGGCATGGAGCGTCGAAGCGGGAAGGGGACAGGAGCCGAGCTTTCCGGAAACCGGTTCCAGTCTCAGGTAGCCGTCCGTCGCGCCGACCCGTCCTTCCAGTTCGAAGGACATGTCCTTGCCGTAGAGCTGGAAGCGAACGTAGGTGCGGACGCGGTCGTCGAGCAATCCGACCCGGACATCCCTGACCGAAGCGCGAACCTCCTCGGCGGCCGACACAGGCTGGGTGGGATCGGCCTGCAGCCCGGCCGAGACGACCGTGGAGTCCTTGGCGGGCGGCACGGTCCTGGCGTCGGTCTCCGAATCGAAAACAAGACTGCTGTGCAGCCACGAGTTCAACTCGGCCTCGTTCAGGGTCAGGATCCGGGCTTTGCCGGCACGAACGAATCGCTCGAACTGTGCGATCTTTGCCTCGGCTTTCTGCTCGGCCCCGGGAATCATGTGCACGACCAGGGGCGGAGCCGGCCGCAGGATCAGATAGAGAAGCATGACGGAGGCGGCCACCGTCAGCCAGCGGGCGGCCCGGAAGACCGGGCGCACCGACTGGTACCAGCCGGTCTTTTCCGCCACCTCCTCCGGTGGGGCCGGGGGTTCGATCTGAGTCGAGGCCCGGGCGTAGAATTTCGCGAAAACAATTCCGCAGCGAGGACAGTCATCTGCGGAATCCTCCTGGGTGAATCCGCAGGCGGGGCATTTGATCATTCTCTTCATTCGCGCAATCCTTCCTTTCTTTGATCGGTAAACGCGCCGCGATCCTTTAGGAGAAAACCGGGGATGCCGGGCCGGGTTGACCCTAGCGGCGCGAATAGAACAAGATAGCCGGAGAGCGTGCTTCGAGATTACCTTTCATTGAGGTGATTCCCGCAGTGCCGCGAGGGGCGAATCAGAGGCCCTGGAAGGACAAGACCCATGCTGGCTCGACTTCCCTGGACAGTCTGCATCCTCCTGCTGACCGGTCTCTTCGCATCCGGCCAGAGCACCGAGCCCGAGGCCGCCCGAATCGTCAAGAAGATCGACGACCTCTACCGCTCCGACGCCAGTCACGGGAAGCTGGAGATGGACATCGTGACGACGCACTGGCAGCGCACCCTGACCATGGAGGTCTGGACGGAGCAGCTGGAGAAGACCTTCATTCGCATTCTCGACCCGGCCAAAGAACGGGGTGTGGCCACCCTGCGCATCGGAACCGAGATGTGGAACTACCTCCCGAAGACCAACAAGATCATCAAGATCCCGCCGTCCATGATGATGAGTTCCTGGATGGGCTCCGATTTCACGAATGACGACCTGGTCAAGGAATACACGTTCCTCGACGACTACGACTTCCATCTGACGAATCCCCCCGACGCCAAGAGCGGGGAGATCTACATCGACTGCATTCCCAAACCGGGGCGACCCATCGTCTGGAGCCGCGTCGTCATCGCCGTGCAGGCCGATACCTATCTGCCGATCTGGCAGAAGTACTACGACGAACGCAACAACCTGATGCGCACGCTCCAGTACGGCGAGGTTCGCCGGTTCGGCAGCAGGACGGTGCCGGCAGAAATGGTGATGATCCCCGAACACAAGGAGGGCAGCCGGACCACGATCCGCTATCTGGAGTTGGAGTTCGATGCCTCGCTCCCTGCCGAGATCTTCTCCCTGCGAAACCTGAGATCGCGGCCATAGGTTCGATCCATGCTCATTCTCAAGATCGCCTGGCGGAACATCTTCCGGCAACGGAGGCGCACGATTCTCACCATCCTGACCATGTTCGGCGGCTTCACGCTGGCCTCCATTTCCCTGTCCCTGGCCGACGGCACCTACAACCGGATCATCAACGCCTTCACCCGCAATCGCCTGGGGCACATCCAGATCCATGCCCGGGGCTATACCGAACGGCCCTCGCTCTACCGGGCCATTCACGACTACCAGGCGATCGGCCGCCGTCTGACGGAAATCCGTGGCGTCGAGGCCTGGTCTCCCCGTGTCCTGGCCGCCGGACTGGCTTCCGTGGGAGACAAGGCTGCCGGTGCCAACATCATCGGGATCGACCCCACGCTGGAGATTCGGGCGACCCGCTTCGACCGGAAGATCGTCGCGGGCACGGTCCTGGCCGCACAGCCCAGCCACCAGGCCGTGCTCGGAACCGGACTGGCGCGGAGGCTGAACGCCAAGCTGGGGGACCAGGTCGTCCTCGTCTCGCAGGCCGCCGACGGTTCCATCGCCAACGACGAATACTCGATCGTGGGATTGCTCGACAGCGGCGATGAGAACAGCGACCTCACGAGCCTCTACCTGCACCTCGCCGATGCCCAGAGCCTGTTCGTCCTCGACGACGAAGTGCACGAGATCGTCATCATCGCCACGAGCCTGGGGGTGGTTCCGGCACTGACCCGCCGGATTCGTCAGGATCTCGACGACCCGAATCTGTCCGTGGAGCCCTGGCAGGAATTCGCCCATTCGTTCTACGTCGCCATGGAGGCCGACAAGCGGGGGAACTGGGTGCTGCAGCTGATCATCATCCTGATCGTCGCGGTCGGGGTACTCAACACGGTCCTGATGACGGTCCTCGAACGGACCCGGGAATATGGAATGCTGCGGGCCATGGGCACGCGGCCGCTACAGGTCTTTCGCCTGGTGATTCTGGAAGTCGGGATCATGGCGCTCATGGCGGTGGGGGCGGGCAGCCTCGCCGCCCTGGCCGTCAACTCCTTCCTGTCCCGGCACGGGATCCCCATGCCGACTTCGTTCACTTACGGAGGCATGGAGTTCACCCACTACTACTGCGAGGTCAATCTCGTCAGCTTCGTGGTCCCCGCGCTGACGGTCTGGGTCGCGGCGTTGTTCGTCAGCATCTTCCCGGCCCTGCGGGCGGCCCATATCAAACCGGCCAAGGCTTTGCGGACCCATTAGGCGGCGACCATGTTCTTCTACCTCAGACTCGGCATCCGCAACCTGTTCCGCAACAAGCGCCGTGCCCTCATCGCGGGCACCGCCATCGGAATCGGACTGGCCGCCCTCATGTTCTCCGACGCTCTGATCAAGGGAATGGAGGAGAATCTGATCGAATCGGCGACCGAGTCCTACCTGGGGGACGGGCAGATCCACCGCGACGGCTACCGCACCCTGCCCGAGGTGGACAAGACCATCGAGGGGCAGGCCCGGCTGGCTGAGCGGCTCCGCTCGGATCCGAGGGTGCAGGCATTCACGGAGCGCGTGATGTCCTTTGCCATGATCACGTCGCCGGCCAACCTTTCGGCAATCCAGTTGGTGGGCGTCAATCCGGAGACGGAGCGGGAGCTGTCCCAGATCGACGAATCCATCGTCCAGGGCGGGTTCTTCTCGGGGGGAGACGGCTACGATCTGGTCATCGGAGACCGCCTGGCCGATCTGCTGGAGGCCGAGATCGGCAGCCGCATCGTGATCACCGTGGCTCAGGCCGGCACGGGCGAACTGTCGCAGGCCATGTTCCGTGTGTCGGGGATCTTCCATCTGAATATCGCCGACATGGACCGCGGCATGGGGTTCGTGCGGCTCGGGCGTGCCCAGCAGATGCTGGGTCTGGGAGACCGCATCCACGAGATCGCGCTCCGGCTCCGGGAGACTTCCTATGCCGAACAGGAGCGCTCGGCCGTCTGGCGGGACTACTCCACCGGCGGCAACGAAGCGGTGGGATGGTGGATTCTGCTCCCGCAGCTGAAGATGGCGCTGGAGCTCTCCCAGTTCTCCCTGCTGATCATCGGCCTGATCCTGTTTGCCATCGTCGCCCTGGGGATTCTGAATACGCTGTTCATGTCGATGCACGAGCGGATGTTCGAGTTCGGCGTCCTTCGGGCTCTGGGGACGCGCCCGCGGGCGATGGCGGCATTGATCCTGTTCGAGGCGGCGGCGCTGGCCGCCGTGGCGGTCGTCCTCGGCGTCCTTTTTGGTGCCCTGGCCATCGGGATCTTCCGGCATCTTGGGATCGACTACACGGGGATCGAAGCGATGGGCGTCACCTTCCGCCGCCTGCTCTATCCCCAGTTCCAGCTGCGCCAGTTCATCGTTTACCCCCTGGTCGTCTTCGGGCTGACCCTGCTGATCAGTCTCTACCCGGCCGGGCACGCGGCCAGGCTGCAGCCGGCCGACGCCATGAGGCGGAGTTTTTGAGGAGCATGCAATGGCACGAGAAGATGTGATCGAAGCCCGTGGGGTCCGCAAGACCTACTCCGACAACGGCGTGCCGGTGGAGGCGCTGCGGGGCGTGGATCTGCAGGTCCGCAAGGGAGAGTTCACCGCGGTGGTGGGGCCTTCCGGGTCCGGGAAGACGACCCTTTTCAATGTTCTGTCCGGCCTCGACACGCCGACAGCCGGGGAAGTGTGGCTGGCGGGCCGGCAGATCTCCAGCATGAGCGGCGGCGAGCTCTCGGATTTTCGCCGCGATCACATCGGATTCGTCTTTCAGGCCTACAATCTGATCCCGGTCCTGACGGTTTCGGAGAACATCGAATACATCATGCTCCTGCAGGGCATCTCCGCCCCGGAGCGCCGGCGCCGCGTCGAGACGGTGCTCGAGGAACTGGGACTGGGTGGCATGGCGGATCGTCTCCCCACGCGGCTTTCCGGCGGCCAGCAGCAGCGTGTCGCCGTCGCCCGGGCCATCGTGGCCGAGCCTTCGCTGATTCTGGCCGACGAGCCCACGGCCAATCTGGACTCGAAGACGGGCGCCGGGTTGCTGGACATGATGCGGGATCTGAACGAGACGAAGGGCATGACCTTCCTGTTCTCCACCCACGACGAGATGATCATGGAGCGAGCCCGGCGGCTGGTGACCCTCAAGGACGGCCATATCGAACAGGATGAGACGAGAGACTGAGATCAGGCGATGGGCCAGTCCCATCGGCGCCGCAGGCGCCCTGGGAGTGCGGGAGCTTGCTCCCGCTTTCGGCTCTCCGTGTCTTTCCGGTTCAGTCAATCCTGCGGCCGCCGATAGGGACGAAGAGTCGAGGGTGACCTTCCACCGAATTTCGTGGCGACGGATTCTTTCCGAGGCGAAGAAAGCGGTAGCAAGCTACCGCAGTCCAAAGCGGCTGCGCCGCGGTGCCGGGGCAGTTCAGTCCAGACCGGCTGCGCCGCACGAGTGCATCTCCGGCGCCGCAGGCGCGACGTGGGCCCCCGTCGGTGGAGCCTTTCTGTGCCGCATCCTCGTCGTGGTCGGGATGCTGCTGTGCGCCGGAAGCCGTGTCGAGGCCGCCGACTCCTGGGAGTTCGGCGGCTATCTCAAGGACTACACCCTGTTCTACGATTTCCCGCAGTCCGGGCTCTTCATCCCGGCCGGCGGCTGGCTGGCCGGTAACAATGCCCGCTTTCGACTGCACGTGACCTGGCACCTCAACGATCGCTTCTCCCTGACGGGCGCATACGATCTCGCCCCGCGCGTCCAGGATCCGGGGCTCAACAACCTGGGCGCCTCGTTCGTGGGTCAGCTCCGGAGCAGCTACCGGGCCGTCGACCTGGACCCCGTCCTGTACCCGGGCAATACCCGGGAGGCCGCCACGGCGCACTTTTCGATCCTGCAGAATCTGGACCGGGCCTTCCTGACACTGCACCTGGACTTTGCCGATCTCTACGTCGGCCGACAGGCGATCGCCTGGGGTGCGGCCAAGGTCGTCAATCCGACGGATGTGATTGCGCCGTTTGCCTACAACGAGCTCGACGTGGAGGATCGCATCGGCGTCGACGCCGTTCGCCTGCGCATTCCGCTGGGGAACCTGTCCGAACTGGATGCGGGCTATGTCTTCGGGCACCACTTCGATTTTCCAGACAGTGCCTTCTTCCTGCGCAGCCGCTTCTATGCGCTGCACACCGACTTCTCGGTGCTCACGGTGGGGTTCCAGGAGAATCTGCTGGCCGGTTTCGACCTGAGCCGGTCCGTGGGAGGTGCAGGCGTCTGGGTCGAAGGCGCCCAGGTCTTCGCCGGAGCCCTCTCGGAAAGCCGGCGAGACCCGGCGCAGGACTACTTTCGGCTGAGCACCGGCAGCGACTACACGCTGCGGGACGGCACCTATCTCTTCGTCGAATACGACTTCAGCCAGGCGGGGGGGCGACGGCCTTCCGAGTATCTCGAGCGCCTCAGCACGACGGCGTTCCGCCAGGGCGCCGTGTACCTGCTGGGTCGCCACTACCTGGCAGGTGGATTCTCGCGGGACCTCACGCCGCTCGTGACCCTCAGCGCCGAGGCCCTCGTCAATCTGACGGACGGCTCCCTTTACCTCGTCCCGAAGCTGGAGTACAGCCTTTCCCAGAACGTTTATCTTTCCGGCAGTACTTATCTTGGGTTGGGCGCGGGCCCGGCGCCGGGCGACGCCGGATTCCCGCAGCTCGAATCGGAATTCGGGAGCTACCCCGACCTCTTTTACTTCTCCATTCGCTACTACTTCTGACCCGCCCTCCGGTCTGGGAGTGGCGGCGGGAATCATAGCGCCGGGAGAGAGGCCTACTCGACCTGCGTCGGGGCGCAGTAGACGCCAAAGGCCTCGCGGAGGTCCTTGGCGATCGCTTCCGGCGTGCGGCCCTCGATCTGTTGGCGGTGCATCATGTAGACCAGACGCCCTTCCCGAAACAGCGCGATGCTCGGTGACGACGGGGGCTGCGGGCGAAGATACTCTCGGGCCCGCTGCGTTGCCTCGAGGTCCTGGCCCGCGAAGACGCTCGTCAGAACGTCAGGCCGCGGCCCTGCCTCGAGGGCGGCGGCGATCGCCGGCCGGGCGCTTCCTGCGGCGCAGCCGCATATCGAATTGACGACCACCAAGGTCGTTCCCTGTCGCGTAGTCAACACGGAATCCACATCCGCTGCCGTGCGCAGCTCGCGAACACCGATCTGCTCGAGCTCCTGACGTGCGGGTGCAACCCATTCCTCTGGATATGGCATTTCCCTTTTTCCTCCTCGATTCACTCAGATTCGACCCGGATTGTTGGCCGGAAATGTAACCTCATCCCGGTGGATGACGTTAGATAACTACATATTATAAAGGCAGCGTGGATGCGGTGCGAACGAGCGACGCTGAACTTCGGCGCCTCGGGTGCATCTGTGAGTAGTGAATTGACGACGCGTGTCAAGGAAAGAACTGTGAATCTGAAACATCTGTTCGGTCTGGTCTGTCTCGTCGGCTTTGCCTGGGCCGCCGACGCGCCCCCGGAGAACCTCACCGTTTCGAAGGGGGATTTCAACAGCACGCTCACCTTCACGGGTGAGCTTCGCGCGGTGGAACGCATGACCATCTCGGGTCCGCGGGCCTGGCGCACACGCGATCTCGTCATCACCTACCTGGCCCCGGAAGGCTCCCAGGTCAAGGCCGGTGACGTGCTCGTCGAGTTTGATACGACCGAGCTCGAGGCCCGGCGTCTGGAGCTCGAGCAGAGTCTGGAGGACGCCCGCGTCACGATTGCCCAGACCAAGGCCGATATCGAATCTCAGCGTCAGGACCTGCTGCTGAGCCTGGCTCAAAACGGAAAGGACCTCAAGGTCGCGCAGCTCTACATCGGGATCGATCCGGAGCTGATCCCGGCGGCCGACGCCGAACAGTACAAGTACGACTACGACACGGCCGGCGTCAACGTGGAGAAGGCCAAGGAAAAGCTGGACACGCTGGCGAAGACCGAAAAAGCCCAGCTTCAGGTCGTGCAACTCGACTTCGAGCAAGCCAACCTCGATATGCAGCGGATCCAGGCCGCCATCGACAAGCTGACTATTCGCGCCACCTCCCCCGGTCTGGTCGTGTATGCCGACAACCGGACCCGCGCCGGGAAGGTCCAGGTCGGAGACTCCGTCTTCGCGGGTTCTCCCGTCATCAATCTTCCGAACATGAGCAAGATGGAGGTGGATGCCTACGTCTATGACGCCGACTTTCCGCTGCTGAAGGGCGGCGAACAGGCCGAGGTGATCCTGGACGCGGTGCCGGACCGGGTCTTCAAGGGGCACGTGGAGTCCATCTCGGAGAGCGCTCAGCCCCGGGACTTCCGGACGCAGCTGAAGGCTTTCGTCGCCAAGGTCCTCCTCGACGATCCCGACACCAGCGTGATGAAGCCCGGAATGACCGCCCGGGTGAGAATTCCCTTCGTCAGAAAGGACGTCACCCTGATTCCCCGTGCCGCGATCCAGCTCGCCCCGGACGGAAGCGCGTTCGTGTTGCCGGTCGGGTCGAACGCGCGAGTTCCCGTCGAGTTGATCGATGCCGCTGAGACCGAGGCGGCCGTCAAGGGCGATCTGACCCCCGGCCAGCAGTTGCAGCAGTCTCCGACGACGGTTCGTGGGGTCGCCGCCAGCAAGACCACGGAGTGGATCAAGGTCGATCGCGATGACTTCCGCTTCTTCGTCGCCGGCAGCGGCACCGTTGAGGCTGAGCGCGAGGCCTCGATCGGCCCGCCGACGGTCTCTCGCGGACATGGCTGGCGCTTTCGCATCATCAGCCTGACGCCGGAGGGCAGCGAGGTCGAACCGGGTGACCCCCTCGTGGCGTTCGATCCCACCGAGACGCTGAATGAACTGCGGGACGAGCGCGCCAGCCTGCAGACCGTGCGCGAGGAGGTGGATAAGAAGAAGGCATCGGAGCAGATCACTCTGAAAGATCTCGAACTCCAGCTCGAACAGGCCAAGGTTCAAGACGAGAAGGCCAAGAACAAGTTGATCGAGGCGCGGGAATTCGAGTCGAACCTGGAGGTCAAGAAGGCGGAATACGAAGCCGAGTTTGCCGGGACACAGGTGCAGCTCCTGCAAAAGAAGCTCGATTTCGTCAAGGAATCGAGCCGGCTCCAGTTTCAATTGCTCGACGACCAGATCGGCCTGCACGAAGCCCGAATCAAGAGAGATGAAACCGCGCTCGAGCAGCTTTCGGTCAAAGCGCCGATCGGCGGCGTGGTCATCTATGCCACGAACTGGCGCAATGAAAAGAAAGAGGTCGGAAGCGATGTGTTTCGGATGGAGCAGGTGCTCTCCATTCCGGATCTCGACACGCTGCGGATTCAGGGGCAGGTCGCCGAGGTGGACGCCGGTCGCGTGAAGATTGGTCAGTCGGTCTCCGTGACGCTGGATGCGGTTCCGGACCATACCTATCAGGGTCACATCAAGGAAATCGGGACGATCTTCCGAAGAGCCTCGTTCGACAAACCGCTCAAGGTCCTCGATGTCAAGGTTGCCCTCGACGAGCCCGACCCGCAGGTGATGCGGCCGGGGATGGTCGCGAAGTTGGAAATCATCTCGCATGAGTTCAAGGATGTTCTGGCCGTTCCGCTTTCGGCAGTGAAAGTGGAGGAAGGCCAATCCTATGTTTGGGTCCGCAAGGGCGAGAAGACTGAAAAGAGGGCGGTCCAGCTCGGGGAAGACAACGGGCTGGTGGCCGTCGTGAAACAAGGTTTGGACGCGGGTGAGGAAGTTGCCGCCCGTCCTCCAGGGGTGAATCTGTGAAAAAAGCCGGACTTGTACTCCTAACTCTGATTGTCCTGGGCTTCGGCACCTACCTCATGTGGGGTAGTGTCTCCGAACGCGTCCGGGATTGGCTGACACCCGCCAACCAGGAGCCGGTGCCGACCATGACCGCCGAGCAGCAGACCTATCGGTTGATCGTACCGGCCGATGGAGAGTTGCTGGGACTCAGCACGACACCGGTCATGACCCCACGGGTCCGTACGGGATCCCTGAAGATCAGCTGGCTCGCAGATGAGGGTCGAGTGGTGAACGCCGGACAGGAAATCGTCCAGTTCGATCCTACCGACGCCCAGCTTTCACTCCAGCAGAGCCAGAACATGGTGGAGTCGTACGACTACCGGATCACCCAGACCGATGAGGGGGGCCGAGGCAACATCACCGCCCTGCAGAAGGACCAGGAAGCCGCCGACCTGGAGCTGGAATTCGCCCGGGATCAGATCCGAAAGGACGAGGACATCTTCTCGCGCTGGGACATCGAAGAATCGGTGATGAGTGCGGCTCTTGCGGAATATCGCAAAGACACCGTCAAATCGAAAGTCGGGCTCCAGAAGACGGTCGGAGAAGCGGACCTCAAGATCCTCGATATCAGCCAGGAGAAAGCCAAAGTCGAAATGAACATGGCCAAGGAGACGTTGGATGCCCTGACGCTGACGGCTCCCGAACAGGGCGTCCTGATCTATGAGCGGCGCGGCCTCGACCCGCTCGAGGTGGGTAGCGAGGTGTGGCCCGGCCAGCCGGTTCTGCAGATCGCCAGCCTGGACAAATTCCGGGCGCGGGTGCAGATTCCGGAGAAAGACGTCGCCGCCGTGCGCCGCGGCCAGGAGGTCAACGTGACGCTCGAGGCATTTCCGGCGGAGACGTTCACAGGAAAGGTCTCGCGCCTCTCCCGGATCGCCAAGCAGGTCGATCGGAACGATCCGAGGAAGTACTTCGAGTGCGACGTGCTTCTAGATGTTCCGCTGGATGAAATGGAGAAACTCAAGCCGGGGATGTCCGCCCACGCGCAGATCCAGGTGGGTGAGTTTGATGATGCGTTCGTTTTGCCCCGCAGCTCTCTGATCAAGAAAGACACCGGATGGGTGGTGTTCCTCGCCGAGAAGGACGGCCAGTATGTCGAGCAGTCGGTCGAGATTCTGGGCAGCGATCATGGCTTCTATCTTGTCAGGGGGCTCGACGAGGGCATGACGGTCTGTCTGCGCCATCCGTTCGAGAGCCAGAAGCTGGCGCTCCCCGATTTCAACGCAGCGGCCGCGCCGCCGAGCCAGGAACGATTCGTGATCTTTCGCTGAGGAGAAGACGTTGTTAGAGGCAATCAAAGACGCACTCTTGAATCTCGGGCGCCACAAGCTCCGCACCTCTTTGACCATGCTCGGAATGATCTTCGGAGTGGCGGCGGTGCTGGCCATGCTGTCGATCGGAGCCGGCGCTCAGCAGGAAGCTCTTTCCGTGATCCAGCAGATGGGTCTGCGCAACATCATCATTCGGGCCAAGGAATTCGATGCGAACGAACTGCTCGTCATCCGTCAGGACAGTCCGGGTCTTTCCCTGCGAGACGCCGACGCCCTCGTGCGGGCGCTTCCGTCCGGGACCCTGGTGGTCGGCAAGAAGGAGTTGAAGACCTTCCAGATCGCATCCACATACGGTCGGGCCGACTCGCGCGTACTGGGAGTGCCGGCGACCTATCCGTCCACCATCAGCCTGTCCGTTGTCCAAGGCTCATTCCTGCTTCCCATCGATGAGGAGCTGCGCCACCAGGTGTGCGTCCTCGGGACGACGGCACGACGAAAGCTCTTCGGGCTGAATCCGGCCATCGGAAAGCAGATCAAAATCAATCAGGAATGGTTCACGGTGATCGGGGAACTGGCGGATCAGCAGATCAGCAACACGGAGTTCCAGGGGATCAAGGTCGAGAACTCCAATAACGACATCTTCATCCCGCTGCGTACGATGCTGGACAAATTCGAGCCGGATCCGGTTGCCGACCAGCTCGACGAGATCGTCGTCCAGCTGCCCAACACCGACAAGATTTCCGAATCGGCCGCACTGATCTCGGGGATGATGGGCAGCATGCACAATCAGATCGACGACTTCACCCTGATCGTCCCGGAGAAGCTCCTGGAACAGAGCCGGCAGACCCAGAGGATCTTCAACATCGTCATGGGTGCCATCGCCTCCATCTCCCTGCTGGTCGGGGGCATCGGGATCATGAACATCATGCTGGCATCGGTGCTGGAACGGACCAACGAAATCGGGTTGCGGCGCGCCTTGGGCGCTCGTCGCCGGGACATCAGCCGTCAGTTCATCCTGGAGGCGGTCACGATCAGCCTGAGCGGCGCGTTGATGGGAATCGGCTTCGGTTTCGGCATAGCCCGGGGGGTTTCGGCCTACTCGGGGTGGTCCACGATCGTGACGCCGATCTCGGTGATCCTGGGAGTCGGCGTGTCGGTCACGGTGGGCCTGGTCTTCGGGATCTTCCCGGCCCGCAAGGCCGCGCTCATCTCGCCCATCGAAGCGCTGCGCTACGAATAAACGAGTTCCGAGTTCCGAGTTCCTGGTTCCTGGTTCCAACTACGAACTCGGAACGACGAGCTGGCGGCAGACGACGCCGGCTTCCCTGAACAGGTTGAAGGAGGCGTCGTTGAGAGGGTAGGCCTGGTTGTAGACGACCTCGCGGATGCCCGCATTGATGATCATCTTGGTGCACTGCAGGCAGGGAGCGAAGGTCGAGTAGAGGGTGGCGTCCTTGACGCTGACCCCATGGTAGGCGGCCTGGGTGATGGCGTTTTCCTCGCCGTGGGAACACAGGCACTCGTCGAGTCGAGTGCCGCTGTCCGCCAGCGAATTGCAGCGCGGGCACCCCCCCTCATAGCAGTTCCGCGTGCCGCGCGGGAGTTCCGTTGTAGCCGGTCGAAATCACCCGCTTGTCGCGGACGATGACGGCGGCCACCTTGCGCTTGACGCAATTGCTGCGCAGCGCGGCCACCTGGGCGATCTTCATGAAGTACTCGTCCCAGGACGGCCGGTGCAGGTGGGCCATGAGGCCCTGCGCCAATCGACTGAGCTGCTCGTGCAATGCGGCCAGGGTCGTGTCGTTGACGACCCGGAAATCGGCCAGCGCCTCCGTCGCGTCGAGGTCCTGTCCGGCGTCGGTCCGGCGGCGCGCTTCGCGTTCTTCCAGTTCCTGGAATTCAGGCAGCGAAGTCGGATCGTTTTCCCGGTGGCGGGAACGGATCCTCTCGAATCGAAGCTCCGGTGACGCCTGGATCGCGATCAATCGAAACTCCGGACGCCCGCGGAAGACCGCCACCTCATCCGGGTGGCGGAACGAATCGACGACGTAGTTCTTGTCGGGTTCGAGGCGCTCGAGGATCTTCTCGGCGAGGAACCCCGTGCCGTGCTCGGCTCGCAGGCGGCGCCCGGTCTGGATGAGGTGTTCGCGCGTCAACTCGAGTCCCTGGCGGGACGCCTCCTCGCGCACGACGTCGGAAAGAGAGAAGTAGTAGAAGCCCTTCGTCTTGAGAAACTCGGCCGCTTCCCCCTTGCCCGCAGCGTTCCGTCCGGTGAGACCGAAGATCATGGCCTCACTTTATAGCCGGATATCGCCGGAGCATTCAAGCCTGGTGTCGTTTCGACCTCCTCGAATACCAACGCCCCCCCTGCTCGCGGGCGGAGACACCGCGACAGAGGGTGTTGGGGGGTACCGAGGCGGGAACCCGGGCCGGCAGGTAGTTCCCGGTCAGGGCCTCGCGCCGGCCGTCGGCCTCATTCGTGAGCGTCAGTGCGGACAAGGAATGCCCCACCTGGCCACGGCGGAACTCCCGGTTCTTTCTCATTCCCAATCGGCGCAGTTCGCCGGCGCGGCGACGGATGACGGATGGCGGCACTTTGTCCGGCATCGAACTCGCCGGCGTCCCCGGGCGGTCGCTGTAGGGAAAGACGTGAAGATAGGTGAACGGACCCCGCTCCAGGGTCTCCAGCGTCGCCTCGTGGTCGGCCTCCGTTTCCCCCGGGAAGCCGACGATGACGTCGGTGCCGATGGCCGCGTGCGGCAGGAAATCGCGGACCGATTCGACCAGATCCAGGAAGCGTCGGCTGCTGTAAGGCCGCCGCATGCGCCTCAGGACCCGGTCGGAGCCACTTTGCAGGCAGATGTGGAAGTGCGGAGCGATCCGCTCCGTCTCGGCCGCCAACCGGATGACCCGGCGCGACAGCTCCATGGGCTCGATCGAGCTGAGCCGGATCTGTCCGAGGCCCTCGATGCGCACGATCTCGGCGAGGAGGTGATCGAGGAGACAGCGCGGCTGCAGGTACACCCCGTAGCTGCCGATGTGGATGCCGGTCAGGACGATCTCCGAGAACCCGGCCGCGACCAGCGATCGAACCTGGGCCAGGATCTGGTCCGGCGGGACGCTGCGGCTGGGCCCGCGCACCGACGGGATGATGCAGTAGGTGCATCCGGCGTCGCAGCCGTCCTGGATCTTGACGAAGGGGCGGGTCCGCCCGCCCACCGGGGTCCCGGGGACCAGGTCGATGGCCCGGATCTTCTCGAAACTGTCACGGTAAACCGAGGCAAGGCCCTGCCGGTATCCGCCGTCGACAGGACCGTCTGCGGCGATCTGCAGGAGATCGCTCTTTCGAGTGTTTCCCACGACGCCGCTCAGGCCCCGGATCCCCGACAGCGACTCCGGGGAGCGCTGGGCGTAGCAGCCGGTGACGAAGACCTGGGCTGCGGGGTTTTCGCGCAGCATGCGGCGGGTCAGCTGCCGGACCTGCTGGTCGGAGCGATGGGTGACCGTGCAGGAATTGACGACGATCACGTCGGCATCCTCGTGGCGCAGCGTCTCCTCGTAACCGGCGGCGACGAAGTCCTCGCGGATCGAGGCGCTGTCCGCCTGGTTGGTGCGACAGCCGAAGGTCGCGATGAAGATCTTGCGGGTTCATGGCGAGACGCCCACCGAGGCTTCGGCGTGCCTCGCATCCGTGGCCTCGCGCTCCAGAAAGGCCAGCTGGCCGCAGGCGGCAGCCACGTCGTCCCCCCGGGTCTTGCGGACGAAGGCGGACATGTCGTGTGCGCTGAGTAGTTCCGCGAAGCGGGCCACTCGTTCCGGCGTCGGGCGACGGTGCGGCAGCCCCCGATTCGGGTTGTACGGGATCAGATTGACCTTGACCCGCAGCCCGCGCAGCAGCCGGACCAGCCGCAGGGCGTCCTCCTCTCGGTCCGTCTCGTCGGCCAGCAGGACATATTCGATGGTGATGCGCCGCCTCGGCTCGAGAGGGAATTTCCGGAGCGTGGCCAGGAGTTCCCCCAGACTCCACTTGAGATTGATGGGCATCACGCGACTGCGCACGGCCTCGGTCGTGGCGTTGAGCGAGATCGCCAGGTTCGGAAGCAGCGGCTCGGCGGCCATCCGTTCGAGCACCGGGACCACCCCCGAAGTGGAAACGGTGATCTTGCGGTAGGAAAGATCGAGTCCCTCGGCATCGGTCAGCAGACGGAAGGCCTTCATCACGTTCCCGTAGTTGTACAGGGGTTCGCCCATGCCCATGAAGACGATATTGAAGCCGTTCTCGGCCAGCAGACCCTGGCGGATGACCTGAAGCACCTGGCCGACGATTTCTCCCGCCCGCAGATTCCGACGGAAGCCCATGCGCGCGGTCATGCAGAAGGTACACCCCACGGCACAGCCCACCTGGGAGGAGATGCACAAGGTGTCCCGGCCTTCTTCGGGAATGTAGACGCTCTCGACGTGCTCGCCGTCCTCCAGCTCGAACAGGAACTTCACCGTGCCGTCGGCCGAGGCGGAGCGCCGGCGGACCTCCGGCAGGCGGATGACGCACGTTTCCCGAAGCTTCGCCCGGAAGCGCTTGGACAAATCGGTCATGGCGTCCGGATCGAACACCTTCCTGCGATAGAGCTGGACGTAGAGCTGTTTACCTCGAAAGGGCGCTTCTCCCAGCGATTCCGCGAAGCGGGACAGCTCCGACTGATCGAGGCCGAGGAGGTTGAGGGATTTCATACCAAGTTGGTACATTCTACCGCACCGTGCGAATCGTGGTTCTGGGCAGTGGCAGCAGTGGCAACTCGACGCTCATCGAGACGGAGCGGACCCGTCTGCTCATCGACGGAGGCTTCGGGACGAGGAGCCTGAACCGCCGTCTCCGCGAGGCGGGCGTCGCTGCGGGGTCGATCGATGCCGTGCTGGTGACCCACGGACATCGCGATCATGTGGCCGGCGTCCAGTCGATCCTCAAGAACCACCGGGCCGTGCTCTACGTCAACGAAGGGACGCGGCAGGAGACGGCACTGCTCGACGGCATCGATCGCTGCGAGGTCTTCTCGGCGGGCCAGGCGTTTCAGGTGGGTGATGTGAGCGTCGAGGCCTTTGCCGTACCCCATGATTCCGCCGAGCCCGTGGGATTCTGTCTGAGCAGCCACGGCATCAAGGGGCTGCTGGCCACCGATATCGGCGAGGTGACCCCGACGCTCGTGGAGCAGGCACGCGGATGTCAATGGCTGGTGCTGGAAGCGAATCACGACGAGGAGCTCCTGAAGCTCGGGCCCTACCCGTGGGATTTGAAGCGGCGGGTTCTCGGGAGCCGCGGACATCTTTCCAACGAGTCCCTGGCGGACTTCGTCGCGCGGCAGTTCGACGGGGAGGCGAGCCATCTCTTCCTGGCCCATCTGAGCCGCCAGAACAACCACCCCGAACTGGCCCTGGAGACGGTCCGAAGAGGCCTCTCCTCCCGGCCTGGACCCCGCAACGGTCACGGCACTCAGGTTCTCTTGACTGACCAAATCAAACCTTCCATAGTGGTGAACGTATGATTGAGCGGTACACCCTGCCTGCCATGGCCGGAGTCTGGACGGAGGAGCGCAAGTTTCGGGCCTGGCTCGAGGTCGAGATCGCCGTCTGCGAAGTTCTGGCGGAGCGTGGAGAAATCCCCGCCGAGGCGGTGGAGGTCATCAAGCGAAAGGCGGATTTTACCGTCGAGCGGATCCACGAGATCGAAAAGGAGACCCGTCACGACGTCATCGCCTTCACGACGGCCGTGGCCGAACATGTCGGGCCGGAGTCGCGCTTCATCCACCTGGGTCTGACTTCGACGGATGTGGTCGATACGGCGCAGGCGTTGCAGGTTCGAGAGGCCTCGAACCTGATTCAGGCCGAGCTCGAGACGCTGCTGGAAACCGTCAAGAAGCAGGCCCTGCGCTATCGGCACACGCCGATGATCGGACGCACCCACGGCGTCCATGCCGAGCCGACCACGATGGGGCTCAAGCTCGCGGTCTGGTACTCCGAGTTGCAGCGTCATCTCGAACGGTTCAGGCACGCCCGGGCCAACCTCGAGGTGGGGAAGATCAGTGGGCCCGTGGGCTCGTACACCCACCTGCCGCCCGATGTGGAAGAAGCGGCCTGCCGAAAGCTGGGTCTGCCGTTCGCCAAGGTTTCGACCCAGACGCTGCAGCGCGACCGCCACGCCGAGTACATCTGCAGCCTCGCCATGCTCGGGGCGACCTACGACAAGATGGCGACGGAGATTCGCCATCTCCAGCGGACCGAAGTCCGGGAAGCCGCCGAGTCCTTCGCCAAGGGGCAGAAGGGCAGTTCCTCGATGCCGCACAAGCGCAACCCGGTCACCTGTGAACAGATCAGTGGTCTGTCGAGGGTGCTGCGCGCCAACGTGGTGGTGGCCCTCGACAACGTTCCCTTGTGGCACGAACGGGACATCTCCCATTCCTCGGCCGAGCGGGTGATTCTGCCGGACAGCACGACGCTGGCGCACTATCTGACCGTCAAGGTGAATCGGGTGATCGGCGGTCTGGATGTCGATGCGGAGCAGATGCTCCGCAACCTGGGACTGATGCGGGGACTGATCTTCTCGGGCGCTTTGCTGCTGCAGCTGGCGCGCAAGGGCGTTCTGCGGGAGACCGCCTACCAGTGGATACAACGCAACGCCATGCGCGTCTGGGACGAAGATGCTGATTTTCGGTCGTTGATCCTCGCCGATCCCGACATCCGCCTGCACCTGACGGAGGAAGAAATTCTCCGGACCTTCGATTATCAAGAGATGCTGAAACACGTCGACAGGGTGTTCGAGCGGGTATTTGGGGAAGGATGACTCCGCAATCCCTGTTTTTGGGCCAGGACAATCTGGGGCTGTGCACGGACCTGTACGAGCTGACCATGGCCGCCGCCTACCTGCGGGCGGGAGTCCACGAACGCAGGGCCGTCTTCGAGCTGCACACGCGCCGTCTCCCGGAACACCGGAATTACCTCGTCGCGGCGGGCCTCGAACAGGCGCTGGCCTACCTCCTCGGCGTCGGCTTCGACGGGCGGGCCATCGACTACCTGCGCGGTCTCGACGTCTTTCGCAAGGTCGATCCGGAGTTCTTTGAGTACCTGCGGGCGTTCCGCTTCGAAGGCAACGTTCTGGCCATGCCGGAAGGGACCCCCTTCTTCGGACACGAGCCGATCCTGCAGGTCGAAGGCCGGATCATCGAGGCGCAGATCGTCGAGACCTATCTGATCAACATCCTCAACGTGCAGAGCATGGTTGCGTCCAAGGCAGCCCGGGTCTGCCATGCCGCGCGCGGCCGGCCGGTGGTCGATTTCGGGAGTCGACGGGCTCATGGACCGCAGACCTCGGTTCTGGCGGCCCGCGCCGCCTACATCGGCGGCTGCGCCGGGACCAGCAACGTGCTGGCGGGGGCCTTGCTTGGGATCCCCGTCAACGGCACCATGGCCCATTCCTTCGTCCAGTTCTTCGACCGCGAAGAGGAGGCCTTTCAGGCGTACTACGACACTTTTCCCGACCGGGCGGTGCTGCTGGTCGATACCTACGACACGGAGGAAGGCATTCGCCGGGCTGCCCGCGTCGGCGGGCCGATCTCGGGAATCCGTCTCGACAGCGGAAACCTGGTGGAGTGGTCCCATCGGGCGCGGTCGATCCTCGATCAGGCCGGTCAGAAGGAGGCCCGCATTTTCACCAGCGGCAGCCTGCACGAGGAAGACCTCGAACGCTTCGGCTTCCAGGCAGCGCCGGTCGATGGATACGGCGTCGGCACGGATCTGGTGGTCTCCACCGATGCGCCCGGTTGTGATCTGGTCTACAAGCTGGTGGAGGCCGAGGGAAGCAAGGGGATCGAACGCCCCCGCTTCAAGGCCAGCCAGGATAAGGTCACGTTGCCCCTGCGCAAGCAGGTCTACCGGCATTCGGTCGAGGGGCGATTCCAGAAGGACTTCATTGGCGGGCACGACGAGCCGCTGCCCGCCGAGTTGGCCGGCAGCCAGCCGCTCCTGCAGCCGTATCTGCAGGACGGTCGCCTGTGTCGGAAGCTGCCCGACATCCACGAGATTCACGAGTTTGCGGCCGGAGAGTTCGACCGCCTTCCGCCTGCGCTGCTGAGCCTGCACGCGGCGGAACCTTACCAGGTTCTGATCAGTCGGAAACTCCAACAAACACTCGAAGCACTGACCGAGCGCTACGTTCAGGGCGGCGAGGATTCGAGGTGAGTGATGGAACAAGTCATCGAGTACATCGAGAAGAACTCCTCCCGGTATCTCGAGGAACTCAACCAGTTCCTCCGGATTCCGAGCGTCAGTACCGATCCCTCGTGTCGGCGTGACATCCGCCGAGCGGCCGAGTTCGTCTCCGGCCAGCTCAAGAATGCCGGTGTGACGACCGTCGAGATCTGCGCCACGGAAGGACACCCCATTGTCTACGGAGAGGTGACCGTGGATCCGGGCAAGCCGACGGTGCTGATCTACGGGCACTACGATGTCCAGCCGGTAGATCCCGTCGAACTGTGGGAGTCGGGTCCCTTCGAGCCGACGGTGCGCCAGGGCCGGGTGTACGCCCGGGGCGCCACCGACGACAAGGGACAGCTGATGGTTCACTTCAAGAGCATCGAGGCTTTCAAGGCCGTCAAGCAGAAGCTGCCCGTGAACCTGAAGTTCCTGATCGAAGGCGAGGAAGAGATCGGGAGTCCCCACCTCGACGAGTTCATCAGCGAGAATGTGGAGCGGCTGGCCTGCGACGTCGTTCTCATTTCCGACACCGCCATGTTCGCCCCGGGTGTTCCCTCCATCTGTTCGGGTCTGCGAGGCCTGGCCTATATGCAGATCGACGTGCAGGGTCCGAAGGGGGACCTTCACTCCGGTTCCTTCGGGGGGCCGGTTCACAATCCGGCCACCGTCCTGGCCGAGATCCTGGCCTCGATGAAGGACAAGCAGGGTCGGATCGCCATCCCGCACTTCTATGACGATGTCGTGCCCTTGAGCGAGCGGGACCGGGAGGAGTGGCGCGCTCTCCCCTTCGACGTGGAGGCCTACAAGGCGGAACTGGGCGTCAAGGCGCTGGACGGTGAACAGGGGTACTCGCCGCTCGAACAGGTCTGGGCGCGTCCGACGCTGGACATCAACGGCCTGCTGAGCGGTTTCACCGGCGAAGGGGCCAAGACGGTGCTGCCCGCCCGGGCGATGGCCAAGGTCAGCATGCGGCTGGTCCCCAACCAGGATCCGGCCCGCATCGAGCAGATCTTTCGGGACTATGTGGAATCGGTCGCGCCGCCCAGCGTGACGGTGGAGATCAAGAGCCTTCACGGAGGGCATCCCTGGGTCGCCTCGCTGGATCACCCGGCACTGGTCGTGGCCGCGGATGCCATCGAGAAGGGCTTCGGCAAGCGGCCCATCTTCCAGCGCGAGGGCGGTTCGATCCCCATCGTGGCCACTTTCAGCGAGGTGCTCAAAGTGCCGTCGGTCCTGATGGGCTTCGGACTCCCCGACGAGAACGCCCATGCCCCGAACGAGCATTTCGACCTGGTCAACTTCTACGGGGGCATCAAGAGCTCGGCCTACTTCCTGGGCGCCCTGGCGGAGAAAATGGGAGCAGGAAGCTAAGAAGCTAGAAGCCAGAACCTGGGAGTTGGGAGCTGGGAGCCGGGGAGGCCGAGTTCCTGGTTCCCGGGGGTCCTTTTCGATTCGCCGGGGTCGTGGATGCCGTCTCCGACGCCGCAGGCGTCCTTGGAGCGCGGGAGCTTGCTCCCGCTATCGATCCGCCCGGGACGCCCATGCCGGCTCGCACAGGCGGCGCGCCGAGGCATCCCCGCCGAAGCCCGGGGAGCATCTGCAAACCGAGGCCTCTCCGCAGAAAGCGGCAGCAAGCTGCCGCAGTCCAAAGCGGCTTCGCCGCGGTGGCGGGGCAGGTCAATCCAGAGCGGCTGGGCCGTCCTGCTGCTCCTCCGACGCCGCAGGCGTCCTTGGAGCGCGGGAGCTTGCTCCCGCTTTCGATCCGCCCGGGACGCCCATGCCGGCTGGCGCAGCCGGCGCGCCGAGGCATCCCCGCCGAAGCCCGGGGAGCACCCGCAAACCGAGGCCTCTCCGCAGAAAGCGGCAGCAAGCTGCCGCAGTCCAAAGCGGCTTCGCCGCGGTGGCGGGGCAGGTCAATCCAGAGCGGCTGGGCCGTCCTGCTGCTCCTCCGACGCCGCAGGCGTCCTTGGAGCGCGGGAGCTCGCTTCCGCTTTCGATCCGCCCGGGACGCCCATGCCGGCTGGCGCAGCCGGCGCGCCGAGGCATCCCCGCCGAAGCCCGGGGAGCATCCGCAAACCGAGGCCCCTCCGGAGAAAGCGGCAGCAAGCTGCCGCAGTCCAAAGCGGCTTCGCCGCGGTGGCGGGGCAGGTCAATCCAGAGCGGCTGGGCCGTCCTGCTGCTCCTCCGACGCCGCAGGCGTCCTTGGAGCGCGGAAGCTTGCTTCCGCTTTCGATCCGCCCGGGACGCCCATGCCGACTCGCACAGCCGGCGCGCCGAGGCATCCCCGCCGAAGCCCGGGGAGCATCCGCAAACCGAGGCCTCTCCGCAGAAAGCGGCAGCAAGCTGCCGCAGTCCAAAGCGGCTTCGCCGCGGTGGCGGGGCAGGTCAATCCAGAGCGGCTGGGCCGTCCTGCTGCTCCAAAGCGGCTGTGCCGCCAACTCGAAACCCGGAACTCGAAACTCGAAACTCTCAGCTCATTCGTACGCCGGAATCCCGGTGATGCTCTGGCCGAGGATCAGCGTGTGGATGTCGTGGGTGCCCTCGTAGGTGTAGACGGACTCGAGATTGGCCATGTGCCGGAAGACCGGGTATTCGCTGAGGATCCCGTTGGCGCCCAGGATGTCCCGGGCCGTGCGGGCGATTTTCAATGCCATGGCCACGTTGTTGCGCTTGGCCATGGACACCTGGTCGAAGCGCATCTTGCCCTCGTCCTTCAGCCGTCCCAGCCGGTAGACGAGGAGCTGGGCCTTGGTGATCTCGGTGAGCATGTCGGCGAGCTTGGCCTGGACGAGTTGATGGGAGGCAATGGGCTTGTGGGCGAACTGCACCCGCTCGGCGGCCCAGCGTCGGGCCACGTCGAAGCAGGACATGGCGGCGCCGACGGCTCCCCAGGCGATGCCGTAGCGGGCCTGGGTCAGACAGGACAGGGCATGCTTCAGACCGGATGTCCCGGGAAGCAGGTTGTCCGCCGGGATTCGGCAGTTGTCCAGAAAGAGCTCCGACGTCACCGAGGCCCGCAGGGAATGCTTGTTGTGGTAATCCCTTGACTCGAAACCGGGGGTTCCCTTTTCAACCAGAAAACCCCGGATGGCGTCGTCTTCGCAGTGGGCCCAAACGACCGCGACGTCCGCGAGCGTTCCGTTGGTGATCCAGGCCTTGCTTCCGTTGAGGACGTAGCCATCCCCTTCGCGCCGGGCCCGGGTCCGCATGCCGGAAGGATTGGAGCCGAAGTCGGGCTCCGTCAATCCGAAGCAACCGATGGCCGTTCCTGACTGCAGGGCAGGAAGCCAGCGGGTCTTCTGCGCGTCGCTGCCGAAGGCGTGGATCGGATACATCACCAGGGCGCCCTGCACGGAAGCGAAGCTCCGCATCCCGCTGTCGCCTCGTTCCAGCTCCTGCATGATGAGGCCGTAGGCGACGTTATTGAGCTCCGCGCTGCCATACCCTTCGAGGTTCGACCCGAAGAAGCCGAGTTCCCCCATCTCCGGGATCAGGTCGAGCGGGAAGGTGCCGGCCATGTAGTGGTCGTCGATGATGGGGACGATACGCTCTTCGACGAACTCCCGGACGCTGTCGCGGACGAGTCTCTCTTCGTCGCTCAGAAGGTCGTCCAGAAGCAGGAAATCGACTCCTTGAAATGCCATGGCGCCACTATAGCATCCTATTTTTCCAGGACGACAGCCGCCACGGCATACTCGCTGGCGTGGGAAATCGTCAGCAGCGCCGAGGTGGCTTTCCGCTCCGCCAGAATCTCCTGGGCGCGGCCGTGAAACCGCAACTCCGGCTTGCCCAGCTCTCCCGGAACGACCTCGACATCCTGCCAGCGGATGCCTTCCTGCCAGCCCGTCCCCAGCGCCTTGAGCGCAGCCTCCTTGGCCGCGAAGCGCCCGGCGAAGTGCTGGTACTTGTTCTTCCTGGCCTCGCAGTACTCCAGCTCCGCCTCGGTGAACACGCGCTGAGCGAGGGCATGCCCGCCTTCCAGCGCCTTCCGGATACGCGGTACTTCTACGATATCGATTCCCAGTCCGACCACCACGGTTGTGCTAACCTCGCTTCCAGTCCATGCTGCACCCCAGGAACATTGACGGATTCGCCTACTTTGCCTTTCCGCATCTGGAACGGAGCCCTCATTTTATCCATGCCGTCACGCCACGCCAACCCTCCTGCGAGGTCGCCGAATCCGAGGCTCTGAATCTGAGGTTGCTCGAACGTCTCGGAGTGCCTCGCGACCGGCTGCTGAGACTCCACCAGGTGCATGGAACCGAGACCCTGGGGCCGGAAGCCGATCTTCTGCCGGCTGAGTCCGGGGAGCGGCCCCAGGCTGACGGTTGGATCCTGACCAGGCCCGGTCGCTTTGGCGTGATTCGAACGGCGGACTGCGTCCCGGTCATCGCCCTGCTTCCCGAACGGAAGGCCGTCGGCCTCTTCCATTCGGGCTGGCGCGGCACCTGCGGGCGCATCGTGGAACGGGGACTCGGCCGCCTGCTGGAGGCCACCGGAGCCGCTGCCGGCGAGCTGGTAGTCGCCATCGGCCCCGCCATCCGGCGCTGCTGCTACGAAGTGGGGGAGGAAGTCTTTCAGGCGTTTGCCGCTGCCGGTCACCGGACGGACGGGCTCAGGGCGGGAAGCCACCTGGATCTGGTCGAGGCCGTCCGCCGTCAGGCCCGAGCCGCCGGGGCGGGCACCATCCTCGACAGCGGAATGTGCACGGTCTGCCGCAACGATCTCTTCTACTCCTACCGCAAGGAGAAGACCCCGCTGCGCACCTGGACCGTCGCCGGGTGGGTCGAGTAATCCAGGCATCCTGCCTGGCGCATGGATGGCTCGGCTGGCGGGTTCGAACAGGAGCAACCCACGTCCCAGCTATCCCGCCGGGCTGGAAGCCCGCGGGACAGTCCAGGCAAGGATGCCTGGACTACTCCGGTTGGACTACAACTCGATCGCCAGGATCTCCTTGCGCATGCGGTCGCGGTAGTCGCGAAGCTTCTCAACCAGGATGGGGTCCTTGCGGCTCAGGATCTGGATGGCAAACAGGGCGGCGTTCTTGGCGCCCGCCTTGCCGATCGCCATGGTCGCCACCGGAATCCCGCCCGGCATCTGGACGGTGGCGTAAAGAGCGTCGACGCCCGCCAAAGCCGAGGAATCGATGGGGACGCCGATGACCGGCAGAACGGAATGGGCGGCCAGCGCGCCGGCGAGGTGAGCGGCATACCCGGCTCCGGCGATGAGGACTTCGACGCCCCTGGATTCGGCCTGTTCCACGTACACTCGGGTCTCATTCGGGGTGCGGTGGGCGGAAAGGACGCGCATCTCGTAGGCGATGCCGAACTCTTCGAGCACCTTCGAGCCGGCTCGCATGATTTCGACGTCGTGGCGGCTGCCCATGAGAATGGCGACTTGTGGATTGCTCATACTCTCTCCTCGCGATATTGAATCGAGCGTTGATGGGCCGGGCGTCGGCGAGCCCCGAAAGGATCACGCGATCCCGAGCTTGCGGAGGCCCTTGGCCGCGATGTCCCGGCGGTAGTACATGCCGTCGAAGTGGATCTTGTTGACGGCTTCGTAGACGCTGATGATCGCCGCCTCCAGTGACGGCCTCAGCGAAGTCACTCCCAGCACCCGGCCGCCCGCCGTCACGATCTTGTCGTCCCGGAGGGAGGTGCCGGCATGGAAGACCACCGTGTCGGGATCCTCCTCGGCCATGGGAATGCCGGTGATCTCGAAGCCGCTCTGGTACGAGCCGGGATAGCCCTGCGAGGCGACGACCACACAGACCGCGGCCCGGTTGCTCCACTCGAGCTGGCAGCCCGAGAGGTCCCCGTCGGCGACGGCCGAGAAGATCTCCAGCAGGTCCCCCTCTAGGCGGGGCACGACGGCCTGAGTCTCCGGATCGCCGAATCGGACGTTGAATTCGAGGACTTTCGGTCCCGCCTCCGTCAGCATCAGCCCCGCGTACAGGATTCCCTGGAAGGGGATGCCGAGATCTTCCATTCCGAGGACGGCCGGCTCGATGATTTCCCTGACGATGACTTCCCGCAACCGCGAATCGAGCAGGAAGTCGACCGAATAGGCACCCATGCCTCCCGTGTTGGGCCCCCGGTCTCCCTCGTACGCAGCCTTGTGGTCCTGGGAGGGGACCATGGGCAGGATGTTCCGGCCGTCGGTGAAGACCATGAAGGAGGTCTCTTCGCCGGCCAGGAATTCCTCGATCACGACTCGCTCCCCGGCGGCGCCGAACCTCTTTTCCCGCATCAGGGTGGCCGTCGCCTGAAGAGCCTCGGCCTGATCCTGGCAGATCAGCACGCCCTTGCCCGCGGCCAGACCGTCGGCCTTGAGGACGACGGGGTATTCGAAGGCCCCCGACCGGATCGCTTCTTCGGCTGAGGCGGCGGTTTCGTGAACCTCGAAAGCCGCCGTCGGAATGCCCTGTTCGGCCAGGAACGTCTTGGCGAAGACCTTGCTGCTTTCCAGCTGGGCGGCGGCCTGGGTCGGCCCCGCGATCCGCAGCCCCTCGGTCCGGAACCGATCGACGATGCCGGCCGCCAACGGAGCCTCGGGTCCCACGATCGTCAGGTCGACTTCGGACGAACGGGCGAAGGAGGCGAGACCTTCGAGGTCTTCCACCTTGATGGGGACGTTCTCTCCGAGGGCCAGAGTCCCGGCGTTACCCGGAGCACAGAACAGCTTCGAGAGTCTCGGGCTTTGGCTCAGTTTCCAAGCCAGGGTGTGCTCGCGACCCCCTGACCCCACCAAGAGGACTTTCACGGTGCGTTCAGGCCTTTTTCTCGCTCCCAGTGGCGCTCTTCGATTCAGTCTTTGTTTCGCTCTTCTTCTCGGTCGAAGAAGTCGAGGGAGTGCTGCTACCGGCAGTGGAGCCGTTTCCGTTCTTGCCGCCGTAGTCGGTCACATACCAGCCGCTCCCTTTGAAGCGGATGGCCGGTGCGGACAACAGACGTTCGAGATGGCCTCCACATTCGGAACACTCGGTCAATTCCGGGTCCGAGAAGCTTTGTATAACTTCAAAAGTGCGATGGCATTTCTCGCACCGGTATTCGTACAGGGGCATAAACCCTCCGTTATCGATCTGGTCTTTGGCGCGGGTGGAATATAAGATCGGGAGGAGGAATTGTCAAGTTTTGGAAGGAGTTGGACCGCTTATTGCACAGCGAAGGTGCGTGGTATGATCCAGCTCGGTGTCGGCTCGGAAAGCCCATCCACGCAGGCCGAGCCCGGTCCGGGGGGCGCTGCACCGAGGGGCGGGAACGAAGGAGTCGAGGAGTCTCAGTATGCTCAGTCGCATCTTCATTCGCGAACACATTGACTTCGTGAAGGAACGCCTGGCGCGCAAGGGGTTTGACTTCGAAGAGCAGCGATTCCTGGAGCTCGACGAACAGGAGCGCAGCCTGCGAATCGAGGCCGAGGATCTGCGGGCGCTTCGAAACCGAACCAGTGATGACATCGCCCGCCTCAAGAAGTCCGGGGGGGATGCGAGTCAGCCGATCCAGGAGATGAGGGACGTTTCGGCCCGCATCAAGCTGCTCGAGGAGAAGGTGACTGCCCTCGATCTCGAGGTCAACGACTTCCTGGCGGCCGTCCCGAATCTTCCCAATGAGACGGTGCCCGTCGGAACCGACGAGACCTCCAACCGTGTGGAACGCATCTTCGGCACGATTCCGACCTTCGATTTCGAGATCCAGGACCACGTGGACATCGGGAGCCGGCTGGGCATCCTCGACATGACGCGGGCCGCCAAGATTGCCGGTGCGCGCTTTGCCGTCTATCGCGGGGCCGGGGCGCTGCTGGAGAGGGCTCTGATCAACTTCATGCTCGATCTGCACACCCTCGAGCAGGGCTATGTGGAAATCCTGCCCCCCTTCATGGCGAGCAGTCGGAGCTTCTTCGGCACCGGCAACCTTCCCAAGTTCGAAGCCGATCTGTTCAAGGTGCAGGGAACGGACTACTACCTGGTGCCGACGGCGGAAGTGCCGGTGACCAACCTGCATGCCGCTGAAGTCCTCGACGAGGCGCAGCTCCCGCTTCGCTACACGGCCTATACGCCCTGTTTTCGCAGTGAAGCGGGGTCGTACGGCAAGGACACCCGCGGCCTGATTCGCCAGCACCAGTTCAACAAGGTGGAGCTGGTCAAGTTCACCACGCCGGAGACCTCCTACGACGAACTGGAGAAGCTGACAGCGGACGCCGAAGACGTCCTCAAGCGGCTCGAGCTGCCTTATCGGGTGGTCACCCTCTCGTCGGGAGACATGAGCTTCACGTCGGCGAAGACCTACGATATCGAAGTCTGGATCCCCAGCCAGAACGCCTACCGCGAGATTTCATCCTGCAGCAATTTCGAGGACTTTCAGGCGCGCCGCGCGGAGATCCGCTACAAGCCGACCGAAGGGAAGCGAACCCGACTGGTGCACACGCTGAATGGATCCGGTCTGGCAATCGGACGAACCTGGGTCGCCATCGTCGAGAACTTCCAGCAGAAGGACGGCAGCGTGCTCATTCCCGAGGTGCTCCGACCTTACATGCATGGGCTGGCTAAGATCGAACCGAATGATCAGGTTTAATCTCGACAAGAACGTCAAGCTGGAGTTCTACGAGCAGATCAAGGGACAGCTGCTGTCGGCGATCTACTGCGGGAAGATCAAGGAGGGGGACCGGCTGCCCTCGATCCGGGAGCTGTCCGAAGCACTGGGGGTCAACTACAAGACCATACGCCGGATCTACCTCCAGCTGGCCGAAGAGGGCCTCGTCGACCTGGTCAAGGGGAGCGGCGTGTTCCTGCGTCGGCGGGCCGGAGAAGAGACCTACGAGAACATGCGCCGGCAGGCGATCCTGCGGCTGCTGAAGGAGGTCTCCGAAAAGGCCCACGGTCTGGGCATCTCCAGCGAGGAGTTCGCCCGGGTCTTTCTGAGCTACTCGACCGGGACCAACCTGCGCAAGCTGCGGCTCGCCGTCGTGGACCACGAGGAGGAGGCCTACATCTTCTCCCGCGAACTGCGCATGCGCCTGGGAGTGGAAGTGGAAGCAGTGGCGCTCGGCCAGGAAGAGGAATCAAGTGGCGCGCTGGAGGCGGCCGAGTACCTGCTGACCACGAGTTATCATCTCGACGCTGTCCGGGCACTGGCCCGGCGGCTCGAGAAGGAAGTCATCGAGATCAAGCCCAGCCACCAGATCTACACGGAGGTGCTGGACGCGGCGCGGCATCAGAACATCGCCATCGTGATCAAGGACGAAAAGACGATGCATGCCTCCTGGGACATCTTCATGAATCTCTACCACCCGTCGACCTCCAAGAAATTCTGGATTGCGCCCATCGATCGCGAAGACCTGGTCCAGAAGATCATCGAGGAGGCCGACCTGATCTTCGTCTCGCCCATGTGCTGGGACGAGGTGCGTCGGCGCACTCCGGCCGACAAAGTGCTGAAGACCTACGAGAACTTCATCTCCGAAAGCACGATCAATCACATCCGGGAGGTTCAGCTCCTGGGCTGAGTTGCCGGAGACGGTCGGCGGGACATGAGCAGCAGACTCGAAGAGCTCATCAGAATCCTTCCCAAGACGGAGCTGCACCTGCACCTCGAGGGATCGGTGACGCCCGAGCTGCTCTCCGAATTGGCCCGCGAGCAGGGAAGTGAGCTGGCGGGTCTGAGCGTCGAGGAACTCGATCGGCGTGTTTACGCATTCGAGGACTTCTACTCGTTCCTCGACTCCTATCGAATCATCTGCACCCATTTGATCCGTCCCGAGGACTATCTGCGCGTGTTTCGCGAAGTCGAAGCCTACCTGGAACGGGACAACATCCGCTATGCCGAACTGATCTACACGCCCTCGATCCCCTGGAAGTTCGGCCGTGACGGGGAGGAGATCCTCGATGCCCTCGTTGCTGAGGCGGAGCGTCTCGGCCGGGAGGGCGGCAGTCAGGTCCGCTGGATCCTCGACAGCGTGCGCCAGTTTGGGGTGGAGGCGGCCGAAAAGACGGCAGAGCTGGCCAGAAAGTACGTCGACCGGGGAGTGGTCGCCGTCGGCCTGGGCGGAGATGAAGCTTCCGTCCCGGCTGCCGAATTTGCCTCGGTGTTCGGATGGGCCCGGGCCCACGGCCTGTTCGTCCACATCCATGCCGGCGAGATCGGTCCTCCCAAGGAGATCTGGCAGGCGCTGCAGGTCCTGGGCGCGAACCGCATCGGGCACGGGGTCCAGGCGGCCCGCGACCCGGTGCTCATGGAATATCTGCGGGAACACGCCGTGGGGCTCGATGTCTGTCTGACCAGCAACGTCCGCACGCGGGCCTGGCCCATGCTGCCTCAGCATCCGCTCCCGCTGCTGTTGAAGCGGGGTGTGCCGGTGAGCCTGGCTACCGACGATCCGGGGCTGTTCAAGACGGGTCTGTGCAGGGAAATCCAGAAGGCCGTGGAAACCTTCGACCTGGGCGAGGAGGACCTGAGCCGGATTCTCCTGCAGGGCGTTCGATCGTCCTTTCTTCCCCACGACCCGAAGATGCGACTGATGCAGGAGTTCGGCGACGAGATCCGCGACACCTTGCGCGGCACGGGCACAGGAACCGTCAGCGAGGACCGACCATGAAACTCGTCATTCAAATCCCCTGTCGGAACGAGGCGGAGACGCTTCCCAGGACCGTGGGCGAGCTGCCGCGGGAGATCGAAGGTTTCGATTCGGTGGAGTACCTGGTGGTCGACGACGGAAGCACGGACGGCACGGCCGAGGTGGCTGCCCGTTGCGGAGTCCACCACGTCGTGCGCCTGAACGGCCATCGGGGTCTCGCCGAGGCCTTTCGGAGCGGGCTCGAGGCCGGGCTGCGCAGGGGCGCCGACGTGATCGTCAACACCGACGGAGACAACCAGTACTGTGCCGAGGACATTCCATTGCTGGTGGCGCCGCTGTTGGAGGGAACGGCCGACATGGTGGTAGGAGCGCGGCCGATCGAACAGATCCGGCATTTCTCGCTGTCGAAGAAGCTCCTGCAGCGTTTCGGCAGCTGGGCCGTCCGCCTCGTCTCGAAAACGGGTGTGGCGGATGCCACCAGTGGATTCCGGGCCTTCACCCGGAAGGCGGCGCTGCGGCTGAACGTCTTTTCCAGCTACACCTACACGCTCGAGACCCTGATCCAGGCCGGTCTGAGCAACATGCGCGTGGTGTCGGTTCCCATCCGAACCAACGAGCCGCTGAGGGAGTCCCGGCTGATCCGGAACATCCCCGCCTACATCCAGCGGTCGATTCTCACCATGGTGAGGATCTTCGTGGTGTACAAGCCTCTGCGCTTTTTCGTCGCCGTGGGGGCGACGGTGTTTGGAGTGGGGCTGGTCATCGGTCTCCGCTTCGTCTACTACTACTTCGCGGGGCTGGGGGAGGGCAAGATCCAGTCCCTGATCCTGGCCGCCGTACTTCTCCTGATGGGTTTCCAGCTGGGCATCGCGGGACTGCTCTCCGACCTGATCGCCACCAACCGGAGGATCCTGGAGGAGCTCCAGGTCGAAGCAAGGACCCGACAACTTGGGCGAGAGTGACAGCGTGACAGCAGATTCCCGAACCAGCGCGGCCGGGTCCGTGGTTCTCGGCAACGTCTACAACAAGTACGAAAGCCGCAACCCGATCGCGCGGTGGCTGCTGCAGGGCTATCTCCGACATCTGGCCGGGCTGTGCGAGCGCCTCGCACCGGCCTCCGTGTTGGAGGTGGGCTGCGGCGAAGGCTACCTGACGCGGACGTTGGGCGACTGGTGGCCGCAGGCCCGGATCGTCGGCATCGATCTCTCCGCGGAGCTCTTCGACCCGTCCCAGGGCGCGACCGGTCGAACCCGATTTCTGGCCCAGTCTGCCTACCAGCTTGGCTTTGCCCCGGCTCGCTTCGATCTCGTCGTGGGGGCGGAGGTCCTCGAGCACCTGGACGATCCGGAGCGCGCACTCGACGAGATCGCCCGCGTCGCCAGGGGTCACGTCATCCTGAGCGTCCCGCGGGAACCGCTGTGGCGCGTACTCAATATGGTCCGCTTCAGCTACCTGGCCGACTGGGGAAATACCCCCGGCCATCTGCAGCATTGGTCCGCCTCCGCCTTCCTGGAGCTGGTGGCCTCACGCTTCGAGATTCTGGAGGTCCGGGCCCCCCTCCCCTGGACCATGGTGCTCGCGAAAAAGAAGGCAGCGAGGGGAGAGTAGCGGCGTGTTCCCATTGATGATATTAAGAGGACGACCCTGCTGAAAACGAGGGTTGACACCGGATTCTGGGAGATTGAGAACATGGCATCAAGCGCATCTGCATTCTGGTCGACGGTGGCCAGGAAGATCCTCCTGGCCGTCACCGGGCTCGGGCTGTCCCTGTTCGTCCTGGGTCACCTGGCCGGCAATCTGCTTCTGTTCGTGAGCTCCGAGGCGTTCAATTCCTACTCCAATCACCTGATCAGCCTCGGTCCCCTCCTGGTGGTGATCGAGCTGGGCCTGCTGGCCTTCTTCCTGATCCACATCTTCACGGCGGCCCTGACGACCTGGAAGAACTGGAGGTCCCGGGGAAAGAGCTATTCCGTCTCCGACAGCCGGGGCGGACCCAGCCGCATGACCATCGCCTCGAAGACGATGATCTGGTCGGGACTGGTGATCCTGATCTTCCTCGTCGTCCACGTCGTCACCCTGAAATACGGTCCCGGGATCGAACAGGGCTACGTCACCACCATCGACGGAGAGCAGGTCCGGGATCTCTACAGGCTGGTCGTCCAGCTCTTCTCCGACCCCCTGTACACGCTCTTCTATGTGGTATCGATGGGGTTTCTGGGACTCCACCTCAGCCATGGAATCTGGAGTGCCGTCCAGTCGCTCGGCGGTTTCCATCGACGTTTGACTCCGATCATCTACGGTTTCGGATTCGCGGCCGCCCTCGCGTTCGCCGTCGGATTCCTGGTCATCCCGGTCTGGTTCTACTTCGGTGGAGGTTCGTTATCATGAAGCTCGATTCCAAAGTCCCCGCGGGCCCCCTGACCCAGAAATGGGACCAGCACAAGGCCCAGCTGAAACTGGTCAATCCCGCCAACAAACGGAAGTTCGACGTGATCGTCGTCGGAACCGGACTGGCCGGTGCCTCGGCGGCGGCCAGCCTGGCCGAGCTCGGCTACAACGTCAAGGCCTTCTGCATTCACGACTCGCCCCGGCGGGCCCACAGCATCGCGGCCCAGGGCGGGATCAACGCGGCGAAGAACTATCCCAACGACGACGACAGCGTCTGGCGCCTGTTCTTCGACACCATCAAGGGGGGCGACTTCCGCTCCCGGGAGGCCAACGTCTACCGGCTGGCGCAGGTCTCGAACAACATCATCGATCAGTGTGTGGCCCAGGGCGTTCCCTTCGCGCGGGAATACGGCGGCTATCTCGCGAATCGATCCTTCGGCGGCGCCCAGGTGTCGCGGACTTTCTATGCCCGCGGTCAGACGGGACAGCAACTCCTGCTCGGCGCCTACGGGGCGCTGATGCGGCAGGTGGACCGGGCCAAAGTCCGCCTCTTCCCGCGGCGCGAGATGCTGGATCTGGTGGTCGTCGACGGCCAGGCCCGCGGCATCGTCTGCAGAAACCTGGTGACCGGGGAGATCGAATCGCACACCGGGCACGCCGTCGTGCTGGCCACGGGCGGCTATGGAAACGCCTACTATCTTTCGACCAACGCCATGAACTCGAACGTCACGGCGGCCTGGCGCTGCTACCGTCGCGGCGCGTTGTTCGCGAATCCCTGCTTCACCCAGATCCACCCCACGTGCATTCCGGTCTCCGGGCACTACCAGTCGAAGCTCACCCTCATGAGCGAGAGTCTGCGCAATGACGGTCGCGTCTGGGTTCCCAAACAGAAGGGAGACAAGCGTCCGTCCAACGAGATCCCCGAGCAGGAGCGGGACTACTATCTGGAACGCCGCTATCCAAGCTTCGGAAATCTCGTACCGCGCGACGTCGCATCGAGAGCGGCCAAGCATGCCTGCGACGAGGGGCGGGGGGTCGGCGAAACCGGCCTGGCCGTGTTTCTGGACTTCGCGGATGCCATCAAACGGGAAGGGGTGGCCTACATCAAGGACAAGTACGGCAACCTGTTCGACATGTACGCCCGCATCACCGGGGAGGACCCCTATCGGACGCCCATGCGCATCTACCCCGCCGTGCACTACACCATGGGCGGTCTCTGGGTGGACTACAACCTGATGAGCACCATTCCGGGACTGTTCGTGTTGGGCGAGGCGAACTTCTCGGATCACGGGGCGAACCGGCTGGGCGCGAGTGCCCTCATGCAGGGGCTGGCCGACGGCTACTTCGTCATACCCTACACCATCGGGGACTATCTCGGGCAGTCGTCTCTGCCGGCGATCGCCAGCGATGCCGCAGAGTTCAAGCAGATCGTCGAGGAGGTCCGCACGCGGCTGGACAAGCTGCTCCTGGTTCGGGGCGAGAAGTCACCGCGACAGTTCCACCGGGAACTCGGCGAGGTCATGTGGGACGACGTGGGAATGTCGCGCAACGAGCCGGGCCTGAAAGACGCCGTAGGTCGAATCCGTGCCCTCCGAGGGGAGTATCGGGAGAACCTCCGCGTCCCGGGCGGCGCCGGCTATCTGAACAAATATCTCGAATTTGCCGGCCGGGTCGCCGACTTCATGGAACTCGGCGAAGTGATGGCGATCGACGCGTTGCAGCGCGAGGAATCGTGCGGCGCCCATTTTCGGGAGGAATACCAGACTGCAGAAGGCGAGGCCAAGCGGCGGGACGACGAGTTCTCGTACGTCGCCGCCTGGGAGTATCAGGGCCCGGACAAACCGCCCCTCCTGCACAAAGAAACGCTCGAGTTCGAAAACGTGCATCTGGCAACCCGGAGCTACAAGTAGGGAGAGCAGCGATGGCGAAGAGTATGACCATTCATCTGCGTGTCTGGCGTCAGGCCGGGCCCGATCAGCCCGGCAAACTCGTTCCGTACAAGGTCGAGCAGGTCTCCTCGGACATGTCCTTCCTCGAGCTCCTCGATCTCCTCAATGAGGAACTGGTTGCCAAGGGAGAGGAACCGATCGAATTCGACAGCGATTGTCGGGAGGGCATCTGCGGTTCCTGCGGCTCCGTGGTCAACGGCGTCGCTCACGGGCCGCAGCAGGGTTCTGCCCTGTGCCAGCTCCACATGCGGCATTTCAACGACGGCGACACCATCGTCGTGGAGCCCTGGAGGGCCAAGGCTTTCCCGCTCGTCCGCGACCTGGTCGTGGACCGCAGCGCTCTCGACCGCATCATCGCCGCCGGCGGTTACGTCTCGGTGAGCACCGGCCAGGCGCCTGAAGCCGGGGCCGTCGCCGTGGCGCGCAAGAACGCGGAACTGGCCATGGATGCCGCCGCCTGCATCGGATGCGGCGCCTGCGTCGCGGCCTGCCCGAATGCCTCCGCGGCCCTGTTCACGTCGGCCAAGATCTCCCAGTTCGCACTGCTGCCCCAGGGCCATCCGGAGCGGGAGCGGAGGGTGCTGCGCATGGTGGCGCAGATGGATCTGGAGGGCTTCGGGAATTGCTCGAACCACGGCGAGTGCGAAGCGGTCTGCCCCAAGGAGATCTCCATCGCCAACATCGCCCGGATGCGGCGCGAGTACATGAAGGCCCTGCTCAAGGCGGGCTCCGTCGACGCCGCCTGAGGGGGGCGGGTTCGGGGTTCCGTGGTTTCGCGGTTCCGAGGTTCGCCCTTCGCTGGCGTGTTGCCCAATGGTGGTGGCTCCAGTTTGGAGCACACGTTCGCACTTCGCCCTTCCGGTTGCCTGCCGGTCGCCGATTCTGCTAACGTCCTGGGGGTACGCCCGGAGGGGTGGCCGAGTGGTTTAAGGCGGCGGTCTTGAAAACCGCTGTGCGGGCAACCGTACCGTGGGTTCGAATCCCACCCCCTCCGCCAGCTACAGCCAGGGCTGGAGCTTGCGCATCACGCTGCCGCGGGACTCCTCGAACTTGATCCCGAAGGACATGCGGCCCGTGTTCGAGACCCGTCCATTCAGGACGGTCTCGGTCTCGCCGGTCTTCAGGATCAGCGAGACCTGGGCCCCCACTTCCGGGATCTCTCCGACGTCGCCCAGGCGGGCGCCGCCCCAGGAGATGTTGAGGAGCCTCGCCGCGGTTTCCTGAGAGCCGATTCGGTACCGGCAATCCCGCATCTGCGAATGACGACTCAAACCCCGTCTTTCCGGCATGGCACCTCCAACACCGACCGCGGACTTGCGGGCTGCCCCACCGGCGGCTCGCGCGGTTCCGGCTGGAGTCGAATCATACTGCGCCGGGCCCCGCGACGACAACCCGCTCATCCATAACCGTGGATTCACCGCCCGGACCTCTCCAAAGCTCCGGACCGCACCCCGACCGAGGCCCCTCGGAACCCGAAACCAGGAACTCGGAACCCGCTGCCTGTCTCCCAGCTTCCCAAAATCTCAAGTCCACTTCTCCCCGTTTCCATGCGAGAATGCTGATCCCATGACTCTCTGGTCGGCGGCGCTCCTTCTGTTTCTGGTGCTGGATCCGTTCGGGAACATTCCCTTCTTTCTGTCGGCCATGAAGCACGTGGACGATCGACGGCACTTTTGGGTCACGGGCCGCGAGCTTCTCATCGCTCTGGGGGTCCTGGTCTTCTTCCTGTTCACCGGTCGCTACGTCCTGGACCTGCTGCAACTGTCCGAACCTTCCCTGTCGGTGGCGGGGGGAATCATCCTCTTCCTGATTGCCGTGCGCATGATCTTTCCCGGCCGACGAGGGCAGTCCGAGGAGATGTTCGACGGGGAGCCCTTCATCGTGCCCCTGGCCATTCCCTACGTCGCGGGTCCCTCGGCCATGGCCACGGTCCTGCTCATCATGAGCCGGGAGCCGCAGCGCTGGCCCGAGTGGCTGGCGGCGGTGCTGCTGGCGTGGCTCGGCTGCAGCGTCGTCCTGCTGGTCTCGAGCGGACTGCGCCGGCTGTTTCGAGAACGGGGACTGGTCGCTCTGGAGCGGCTGATGGGCATGCTGCTGACCACGATCGCCGTGCAGATGTTCCTCAATGGAATCGCCGAATTCCTGGCGGAACGGCTGCGCTGAATCGGGTTCCGGGTTCCGGGTTTCGAGTAGGATTATCTTCCCGCCGTGTGTGGAGTTTCCGGTTGCGAGGAACTAGGAACTAGGAACCAGGAACTCGGAACTCAGCTGTACATGTAGCGGCGGAGGCTGACGCTGAGAGCCAGGCCGATGGCGGCGAAGGTGGTCAGGGTCGAAGAGCCGCCGTAGCTGAGGAAGGGAAGCGGGATCCCGATGGGGGGAATGATCCCGAGCGCCATTCCCACGTTGATCAGGACGTGGGAAAAGATGAACGCAACGACGCCGGCGACGATCAGCATTCCCGCCCGATCCTTGGCCTCCAGTCCGACCGTGGTCAGGCGTGAGAGCAGCAGGAAGTAGAGCAGCAGGATCGATGCCGCCCCGAGAAAGCCGGTCTCCTCCGCCAGCAGGGCAAAAATGAAATCGGTGTGGCTTTCCGGGACGAATCCGAGCTGGCTTTGCAGGCCCTCTCCGATGCCCCGGCCCGTCAGTCCTCCGGAACCGATGGCGATCTGGGCCTGGCGTGTTTGATAGCCCACCCCCAAGGGATCCCGGCCCGGGTCGAGAGTGACCAGCACGCGCTGGCGCTGGTAGTCCTTCAGCCCGAACCAGACCAGGGGTGTCGAGACCAGGGCCAGGATGAGTGCGGCCAAAATCAGGCGCTTGCGCACTCCACCGACCAGCAGGATGCCGCCCACGATGGGGACGAACATGATGGCTGTTCCCAAATCGCGCTGGAGGATGATCAGAATGATCGGTGCCAGGCACACGAGGGCCACGCTGATCAGCCGGCGGCGGGTGAGGTATTCCTCCCGGCTGTCGGCGATGAGGCGGATCACGATCAGGAGGACGACGATCTTGGTGAATTCGGACGGCTGGAAGTTGACCCCGCCCAGGTGGATCCAGCTCTTACTGCCGTTGACTTCGGAGCCGAAGACGAGGACTCCCGCCAGGACGAGCAAGGCGAGCACGTACAGCACCACGGCGCGCTCGACCAGCTTCCGATAGTCGAAGAGCATGACCACCAGGCAGACACCGAATCCGAGTCCGATGCGCAGGAGCTGACCCGTGTAGAATCGCCCGCCGCTCGAAAGGCCGGCGCTGTAGACGCCCAGGACCCCGAGCAGGGACAGGGCGGCCACCACGGCCAGCATCAGAAAATCGAACTGCCCCCAGGAGCGGCTGATTCTCATGCCGGCCTCTCCGAGGCACTGAAATGCGACACTGCCCGATCCATCATCGTTCCGCCATTGTACCGGGCTGTGAGTGCGCGGCCAGTTCCATCCCCGAAACCGGCGGGGAAGGGGGCGACTTGTATTTCTTGTAGTAGGCCTCGAACAGACGGCCGGCAATCGGTGCGGCGCCAGTCGATCCGCCACCGCCGCGCTGGACGATGACGGCCACTACGATTTCGGGGTTCTCGCGGGGTGCGAAACCCACGAACCAGGCGTTGGGCTCGTACTTCTCCTGCAGTTCTTCGGACAGAGTCTCTCGGACTTTGCGGCCGATCGTCTGAGCCGTCCCGGTCTTGCCGCACACGTCGAAGTTGGCCACCTGGGCGGCGCGACCCGTGCCGGCTGCGTTGACGACTTTCCACATGGCGTTGCGCACAGCCTGAAGGTTGTCTGTAGAGAAACCGACCAGTTCCGCGGCCTGTCCGTCGTCATCTTCCGCACGGACGAGCCTGAGCTGGGGGACGCGTCCGGTCGCCACTGCGCCAATCGCGCGGGCCAACTGGGCCGGCGTCACGTTGAGCGGCCCCTGGCCGATCGCGACCGAGATGGTCTCCCCGGCAAACCAGGGCTGACCGGTCGTGCGCTGCTTCCAGGCGCTCGAGGGGACCAGGCCCGAGACTTCGCCGGTCAGGTCGATCCCGGTCGGCTCGCCCAGGCCGATGCGTCGACTGAACTCGGCGATGCGGTCGATGCCCAGCTTCTGGCCGAGCAGGAAGAAGTAGACATTACACGAGTGCTGGATCGCTTCGGCGAGATGGACGAGGCCGTGTCCACCGGCCTTCCAGCAGTGGAAATAGTTCCCGTAGAGTTCCACTCCTCCGTTGCAGTAAACCGAGGTCTGTGGGTTGATCACGCCCAGCTCGAGTCCGCCCAGGGCCATGATCACCTTGAAGATGGATCCGGGAGAGAAAGCGTTCTGAATGACCCGATTCTGCAGGGGGTTGTCCGGATTGGTGGTGAGTTCCTCCCACTGCTTCTGGGTAATTCTCGTGGCGAACCAGTTCGGATCGAAGGCGGGCCGGCTGGCCAGGACCAGGACGTCGCCGTTTCGGGGATCGATGGCGATCACCGCACCGGGCTGGTCGCCCAATTCCGTCTCGGCGACCTGCTGCAGATCCAGGTCGAGCGTCAGCCGCAGCTCGGCCCCCGGCTCCGGCTCCTTCTTCACCAGTTCCTGCAGGGCCTTGCCGGAGCTGTTGACCAGCACCCGTGAAAAGCCGTCTCTGCCGGTGAGCTGCCGGTTGTACACGCGCTCGATGCCGGATTTCCCGATCACGTCGCCGGGTTTGTGGCCGCTGAACTCATCGAAATCCAGCTCGGCCCGGGAGATTTCGCCGACGAAGCCGAGAACGTGGGCGGCCAGCTGGCCGTAGCGGTAGAGTCGGCGTGGCTGCTCGAAGATCTTGAGTTCCGGATGCTCGGCCTGGTGTGCCAGCAGGCGGGCCACCTGCTCCATCGACAGGTTCTCTTTGACCAGCAGAGGCCGGAAGTCGGGATAACCCGCCGCTTCGTCCAGCCGCTCCTGGAAGCGGACGGGGTCTACCTCGAGTTCGCTGACCAGGAATTCCTTCGAATCCTCGAGGTCGGTGACCTCCTCACGGTACAGGAAGAGGTTGAAGGCGTTGATGTTCTCCACCAGAACGCGGCCGTCCCGGTCCAGGACGGGGCCCCGCGGCGCCATCAGCGGAACGGTCCGCACCTGGTTGCGCTCGGCCAGCTCGCGATAGTGATCGAAGCGGATCACCATCAGGTGCCAGAGCTTGAGGCAGAGACCCAGGAAGACCAGGCCGATCAGCAGGCGCGCCACGACGAGGCGACGGGCCAAGATGCGATTGTCCTGGAAAATGGGCATGAACCTCCACCCCACACTCACCCGGGGCACTCGCGCCCGGGTCACGGGGCGGAACAGCCACGGGGCCGGCGCCGGCGGCACGATCCTGGCTTTCGATCCCTCCAGACGACCACCCGGACCGACCGTCGGCGCCGCTCAAACTCCTCCCTGCCGACAGGGCTTCCGCAATCAAACAGGGGCGCCGACAGCCCCGTCAATCAAGCCTTCGGAAGTCCTTCGGCGGAAACCTGATCTTATCATAGAGGCCAAAGAACACCTCTCCGATTATGCCGGTCAGAAACGCACTCAGGAGCAGCCCGTCCACCCGGACCGGCGACACGTTCTGGCCGAGCACACGCAGCGTGCCGAGGATGATGGCCCGGTCGAGCAAGGCCAGGGCGGCGAAGAGCAGCACACGAAAGGAGCCCAGCTCGGCGGACATCCAGCGGCTCAGATAGCCGGAGAGGAAGCCGATCAGTGTCATGCTGAGGCCGTTCAGACCGACGGGAATCCCGACCAGGTAGTCTTCCAGGATCCCGAAGATCGTACCCACCACCGCCCCCTTCAGGGGAGTGGTGGACCAGCCGACGTAGACGACCAGGACGAGCAGAACCTCGGCGCGCAGATAGCTCGGAAGGAGGGCTCCCTGAACCAGGTCGACGGCCAGACCGACCACCAGGAAGACGAGGATCTCCAGGGGAGGGATGCGTCGCTGGACTCCGTCATTCGATGTCGTGGGTTTCAAGGCTCGTCGATCACGACCGCGACCTCTTCGAGTCGCGAGAATTGCACGAAGGGAAGGACGACGATGCGCTGATAGATCCCCGTCGTCCTTTCCGTCCGCACGACCTTTCCGATGGGCACACCCTTCGGGTAGATGCCGTCCGTCCCGGATGTGTACACCACCTCCCCCGGCTGCACCGACTCGGTGCCGAGGATGAAGTTGAGTCTCAATTCTTCGCGTCCGGTGCCCTGGATGATCCCCTGCAGGCCGGTCTCGCCGACCTGTGCGCCCGCCGCCGCATTGACATCCGTGAGCAGTTCGACCTCCGACGTGAACTGGGTCGACGCACGCACCCGGCCGACCACCCCATCCGGCGTGATCACGGCCGAATCCCGGTGCACGTGCCGGCTCAGCCCGGCGTTGACGATCACCTTCTCGGCATACATGGGCAGGTTGCGCCACACCACGGCGGCGCGGATGGTCCGGAAGTCGAAGCGCTCGGCCAGAAGCTTGAAACTCTCGTCTTCGCGGACCTGGCGGCGCAGGGCCTCAAGGCGATTGAGTTCGGTCTTGAGCTGCCAGTTCTGCTCCTCGAGATAGCGATTGCGTTCCTCCAGGTGGGTCAGGAACTGGTAGCGGGCCACCACACCGTGCAGCATGTTCGAGGCCACGTCCGCCGTCAGTGCGAACGGAGTGAAGGCGGCCAGTCCCCAGGAACGCAGAATGAGGCGGCCGTTCTCGCTTCGGACCTGGACCGAAAGGAGGAACAGATTGAGCACCACGAGTGCGAGCAGACCGAAGAAGGGGTTCCTCCGGACGTTCTCCGTCATTGCAGACTGATGCGCTTCAGCAGCGCCATGTCGTCCAGCATCTTGCCGACACCCAGGACGACTGAAGAGAGAGGATCCTCCGCCAGGAAGACCGGCAGGCCGGTTTCCTCGTTCAGTTTCTTGTCGAGATGGCGCAACAGGGCACCGCCGCCGGTCAGGACGATCCCTTTGTCCACGATGTCGGCGGACAATTCGGGTGGGGTTCGTTCGAGTGCGACGCGGACGGCGTTGACGATCGTCGAGATGGAGTCGCTGAGCGCCTCGCGAACCTCTTCGTCGTCGATGGTGACCGTCTTCGGGATGCCTTCGATGAGATTGCGTCCCTTGATTTCGATGGTCTGGGTCTCTTCGAGGGGAGCCGCCGAGCCGACCTGGATCTTGATCTGCTCGGAGGTGCGCTCACCGATGAGCAGGTTGTGCTTGCGCTTGACGTACTGGATGATCGCCTCGTCCATCTCGTTGCCCGCCACGCGCACGGAGCGGCTGTAGACGATGCCGGACAGACTGATGACGGCGATGTCGGTAGTGCCGCCGCCGATGTCCACGATCATGTTCCCGCTCGGTTCGGTGATGGGCAGGCCCGCGCCGATGGCCGCCGCCATGGCTTCCTCCACCAGGTAGACCTCGCTGGCGTTGGCCCGAAGGGCCGACTCCCGGACGGCCCGTTTCTCGACCTGAGTGATTTCGGAGGGGATGCAGATCACGATCCGCGGGCTGATCAGGTAGTTCCGGTTGTGGGCCTTCTTGATGAAGTACTTGAGCATCTCCTCGGTCACGTCGAAATCGGCGATGACCCCGTCCTTCATCGGCTTGATGGCAACGATGCTGCCCGGTGTCCGGCCCAGCATCTCCTTGGCCTCGTGCCCGACTGCCTCGACTTTGTTCGTGATCTTGTTGATGGCAACGATCGAAGGTTCGTTGACCACGATTCCCCGGCCCCGGGCGTAGACGAGCGTATTGGCCGTGCCCAGGTCGATGGCCAGATCATTGGAAAAAACGCTGAACAGCGAGCGCAGATTCATTTTTGTTACCTGTGATCTCCCGTGTCCCGCCTGCTGCTGAAGACCCTTCCGGGACCGCGACGGAGTATGCGATTATCCAACAGGCCGCCTTCTCAAGCAAGCTGAGAACCCGGCACCAAGGGCGCCCGAAGCGGTCGGCAGAGCGGAATGAAGTGGCGCCGATTCCCGCCGCCCCTCAAAACTGTGCCGATACGACCTTGGAGATTCCCGGTTCCTCCATGGTGATTCCATAGAGAGCCTTGGCACTCTCCATCGTGCGTTTGTTGTGGGTGACGACGATGAACTGGATCTCCTCGCTCATCTCGGAAATCAGCTTCGTGAAACGCCGGACATTTGCGTCGTCGAGCGGCGCATCCACCTCGTCCAGTACGCAAAAGCGGCTGGGACGGTACATGAAGATCCCGACCAGCAGGGCAAAGACCGTCAAGGCCTTCTCTCCGCCCGACAGCAGCATCACATTCTGCAGCCGTTTGCCCGGGGGCTGGGCGAAAATGTCGATGCCGGATTCGAGCACGTCCTCCTCATCGAGCAGCGTCATCCCGCACTCCCCGCCGCCGAACAGCTTCTGAAAGACCTCCTTGAAATTCCGGTTGACGGTCTCAAAGGTCTCTGCAAAACGGGTGCGGCTGCGGCGGTTGAGTTCCTGGATCGCCCGAGTCGTATCGGCGATCGACTGCTCGATATCGGCTCGCTGCTGGGTCAGGAAAGTGTGTCGCTCCTGATGTTCCTGGTACTCCTGCAGGGCCGTCATGTTGATGGGACCGAAAGTGTCCAGCCTCCGTTTCAAATGCTCGTAGCGGGACATGACGCCGGCCGGATCCGAGTCGTCGAGTTCGACCCCGGCCAGGGCTTCTTCGAGTCCGACCCCCAGCTGTTCACGGCACTGCGCCTCCAGGTTCTGGAGCTGAGTCTCGAGGCGCGCCTGTTCGACTTCCAGCGTCGATCGCTCCTCTACGAGTCCGTTGCGGAGTTCGCGCAGTCGTTCGACCTCTTTGTCCAGCTCCTGTAGCGCCGTCCGGCAGGACTGGACGCGCTGCTGCATTTCCTGCAGCGTGCCCGCCAGGCTTGTGCCGCTTTCCTCCAGGCGGGTCATCTCGGACTGCAGACGTCCGATCTCGGATTCCAGATCGCGCAGCCGGTCCCGGCCTTCCTCGTGCCTGCGGGTCAGCAGCTCGATTCGCCCAACGGCGTCCGTCTCCTGGTTCCGAATCCGTTGTACGGTGCGGCCGAGAGACGAACGCCGTTCCTCCAACACCCGGAGCTGAGCCGAGATCGTGTTCGCCCTGTCCTGCATCCCGCTCAGCCGAGCCCGCAGATCGAACTGGCTCTCCCGGCCGAGCCGGAGCTGGCCTTCCAGTTCCACGCGCGCCTGTTCCTGGGCTCCCAGGCTGATGGCCAGACCTTCCAGCTTGGCCTGGATCTCCCTCAGTTCGACCTCCAGCTGCTCCATCTCCGTCTCGACCGACTGCAGCAGCCGTTCGTTGCGCCGCAATTCCTGCTCGGCCTGATCGACCTCATGGGTCAGGACGATCGTCTCCTTCTCGAGCTGGTGCCGGCGGGCCTGGGTCTCTTCCAGAGCGGCTCCCACCGTTGAGAGTTCCGCCTGCTTGCGCTGTTTCGCCTCGAGCGCCTCCGAGCGCAGTTTCTGCTGGGTGCTGCAGCGGCGCTCCAACTCGCGCTTCTGGCGCTTGAGGCCGAGCAGGCCCATCTTTCCCGAGCCGGCGGATCCGGACACCAGACCGCGGGGCGTCAGCGACTCGCCGTCCAGCGTGATGAAGGTGCTTTCGGGATAGGAGTGGGCCAGGTTCAGGGCCCGGTCCATGTCGGAGACGACGACGGCGTCCGCCTGTTTGGGCAGGACCCGGAAGAAGGCACTCTCCACCTCCGGACGCATCCGGACGATGTCGGCCAGGGTCCCGAAAACACCTTCGCCCGGTTTGGGAAGCTCGTCCGGGGCCACGCGCTGGGGCCGTTTTCCAAACCCGTTGGTGCTGACCAGGCTGAGGAACGTGCACTTCCCCGACTTGAGTGTGCGGATCTCGGAGACCCCTCGCACGGCTTCATCCAGGGAATTGACGAGAACATACTCGAGTTCCTCGTCCAGGAACTCTTCGACCAGTCGTTCGAAACGCGGCTCCGTTTCGAGCGAATCGGCCAGGGTGCCCGACGTGTCCACGGCGCCCGAACGCGACAGATGACCGAGAACCTTCTTGACCCCCTCGCTGTAATTGGAGCGGCTGAGCTCGAGCTCCTGCAGCGACTGGAGCCGCTCGTTCAGAGCCACGAGCTGGTTGTGCAACTCGGCTTCCTGTTCGGTCAGCTCTTTCAGTTCCTCGCTCAACGCCTGGAAAAGGCGACGCTGCTCCTGCACCTTCAGCTCGGTGGCATTCAATTCGCTGCGCCGCTGGTCATGACGCTGCTTCAGCTCACCGGTCCGGACGCGTGACTGCTGCAAACGGTCGTGGGCCGTCCGGCGTTCCGTTTCGAGTCGCGTGCGGTCGGATTCGAGGCGGCCGATGCGATGGGTGAGCTGCTCCTTGAGGTTCCTCAGTGACGCCGCTTCGGCGGTCGAGGCCATCAGCCGGCTGCGAAGCTCCTCGAGCCCCGCCTCGGATGTCTCCAGCTCCGCAGTTCCGCGCTTGACCGACTCGAGCGCTTCACGAAGCGTTTCGGAGGCTTCCTTCTCCTCGCCCTTGAGAACTTCGGACTGGGCCGAGAAACGCTCGAGCTCCTCGCGGAGGCCCGCCAACGACTCGTTCAGCCCGTCGCGCTCGCCCAGGATGGTCTCGAGCCCGGATTGGGTCTGCCCGATCTGTTCCCGGGCGTGCAGGATCGAGTTGCGGGCGCGGTCCAGCTCGAGGTCGATCTGTGATTTCTCCGATTTCGTCTGGTCGAGCTTGGCCTCGAGCCATTCCCGCTCGCGATGCTTGTCCCGATGCGCCGTTTCCTGTCGCTGCAGCTCGACCGTGGCGGACTCCTCACGCCCGCGTACACCGTCCAGACGGGTCCCGAGGGCCCGCGAGTCCGCCAGCAGCCGGTCACTCTCGGCCCGCAGGCGCAGCCGCTGGACGCGCCGGAACTCCTCTTTGAGCTTCCGGTATTTGCGGGTTTTGCCGGCCTGGCGACGCAGCGACCGCAGCTGGCGTTCGACTTCGACGACGATATCGTTGACCCGGAGCAGGTTCTGCTGGGCCATCTCGAGCTTGAGCTCGGCATTGCGCCGCTTCGATTTGTAGCCGGTGATCTGGGCGGCTTCCTCGATCAGAGCGCGCCGGTCGAGGGGTTTGGCGGTGAGGAAGGCATCGATGCGCCCCTGGGCGATCAGGGCGTAGCTGGCAAAGCCAAGTCCCGCCTCCTCCAGGACCTCATGGATGTCCATCAGCCGGCAACGTCGGCGATTGATCAGATAGAGACTCTCGCCCGAGCGATAGAGCTTGCGCGTGATCTCGAATTCGGGCCCGTCGATCTCGATCCCGTCGATCTTGAGCGGCTCTGCATCGACCCGGCTGAGCGTCAGACTGACCTCGGCCAGCCCGGAGGCCTTGCGGGCCCGTGTCCCGCCGAAGATGAAATCTTCCATCTTCTGGCCGCGCAGCGTCCGGGCCGTCTGAGCCCCCAGCACCCAGCCGATGGCATCGGAGAGGTTGGATTTGCCACATCCGTTGGGACCGATGACGCCCGTGATTCCGTCCGGGAAGGCGACCTTTGTCCTGTCCGCAAACGACTTGAATCCAGTGAGTTCGAGTGATTTGAGCTTCAGCATGATCGGTGCAGTCAAAGGCCGGGAACGGCGCACACCATGATGACAGTCTACACTGACAAAGCCCCCGGTCTGGGATTTGAGATGTGCGGCTTTCGATTTACGATTTGCGGCGAAATCGCTCTGGACTGCGGGAGCTTGCTCACGCTTTGCATGGGGATGGCCCGGGCTGCCGGCTCTGCAATTGTGCTCGGCGGGCCGGGTCGGTGATCCAACGCGCAAGTTCCAGGAATTAGACTATACTCAAGCACAAACAACTGCTTGAAGGCTGGTTTTCAGAATGATGATCAGAAAGATCTCTCTGTTTCTGGGCTTGTGGAGCCTCTTTGCGGTGACGGCTTCGGCCCAGACGACTGAATTCTTCCCGCTCTCCGGCCTCAAACCGGGCATGAAGGGCATCGGAAAGACGGTATTCCAGGGCTCGCAGATCGAGACCTTCGATGTCGAGATCCTGGGCGTTCTCGAAAAGATCGGGCCGGGACAGAATCTCATCCTGGCGAAACTGTCCGGAAACAGGCTCGACGATTACGGGGTCTTTGCCGGAATGAGCGGCAGCCCGGTCTATATCGACGGCAAGCTGCTCGGCGCGGTGTCCTATGCCTTCTCCTTCGCCACCCAGCCGATCGCCGGGATCACGCCCATCGGCGAAATGATCAACGTGTTCAAGGATCACACGCCTACCTCCTTTCGCCTGGCCCAGAAGCGGATGGATTTCTCGCAGCTCTACCGGGCCGATTCTCTGGGGCTGTTCCGGCTCGGATCGAGGACGGACGGCATCGATCCGGGAGCCGCCTTCCCGGCCTTGTCGCGCTTCGGAAGCCTGCGGCCGATCGAGACGCCCCTCGGCTTGTCCGGCGTGACTGCGGCGGCGGTTTCGCCCTTTGTCGGGTTGTTCAATTCCATCGGACTCACGCCCGTCCTGGGGGCGGGAGCGGCCGCCAGCGACGAGACCGCGGACGCACCCCTGGAGGCGGGATCGACGGTGGCCGTGCAACTCGTGCGCGGCGACATGGACATCTCGGCCAGCGGCACGGTGACCTATGTGGACGGGAACCGTGTGTACGCCTTCGGCCATCCTTTCCTCTCGGTGGGCAACACGGAGATGCCCATGGCCAAGGCGGCGGTTCTCGGGGTTATTCCAAACCTCATGAACAGCCAGAAGATCTCCGCGACGACCGAAACGGTGGGTTCCATCACCCAGGATCGGGCCACCGGAATCCTGGGCGTCAAGGGCACCAACCCAAAGATGATTCCGGTGAACGTCAACCTGACGACGGGCCCCAGCGACACCCGGAAATTCCACTATGAAGTGGTGACGGACAGTCTGTTGAGCCCGCTGCTGGTGGCGATGACGGTCGAGAACAGCATCACTTCGTCGGAACGTGCCATCGGCGGCCAGACATTGCAGGTGAAGTGCCGGATCGCTCTGAAGGGATACCCGGAGGTCAGTTTCGAGAACAGCACGTCCGACCTGACCGGTTCCTCGGGTATTGCCGGCATCGCCGCCGCCGCGCCCGTGAACTTCATCCTCACCAGCGGTTTCGAGGATATCGTCATGGAGCGGGTCGACGTCGATGTCACGGCGACCGAGAGCACCCGTGAAGCGGTGCTCGAGAAGGTCTGGCAGGACGCCACCGAAGCCCGGCCGGGCGAAGAAGTCGGGATTACCGTCTTCATGCGCAAGAGCAACGGAGAGGTGACCTCGGCGAAATACCCGGTGAAGATCCCCGACGGACTCACGCCGGGCCCCCTCAAAATCCTCATTGGCGACGGCCTGACCCTGTCCAGAGCGGATGCCGAGTCGGACGATGCCGAATTCATTCCGCGAAACATGGGGCAGCTCGTCCGGGCCATCAACAATCTCAAGACCAACGATCGCCTCTACATCCGGCTGTACCGCGAGCAGGCGGGAGCCGTTGTCGGGGGTGAAGGCCTGCCCGGCCTGCCTCCTTCGATCCTTGCACTCTACAGTTCGAAGAAGACCACGGGCGACGTCCAGCCAATCAAGCAGGTCGTGTTCGTCGAACACGAGCTCCCGGCCACGGACGCGGTCGTCTCCGGACGAAAGATCATCGAAATCAACGTAAAAGGTTAGCTCCATGCGGACAATTTGGCGTCTGTCGCTCCTGGTGGTGCTGTTGGCACCCGTGGATCATCTCTTTGCCGTGCACCCGACCTTCGTAACGACCGCCTCCGCCGATGAATTCCTGAAGGGCGAATTCGACGGCGTCTCGCTGAGCAGCGACGGCAAGTTGCTGCCGGCGCCCTCCCTGAGCCAGATCTTCGACACCGGCCAGGCCTTCATTCACTCGGCCGCTGTGGGCGCGGGGGGCACGGTCTACATCGGAACGGGCGCCAACGGGAAGGTTTTTCGGCTGGACGCGGCGGGGCGGGGCAGCGAGTTCGCGACACTCGATGAGCCGGCCGTCTACGCCATTGCCACCGACTCGAAGGGCCGGGTCTATGCCGGGACCTCTCCCGACGGGAAGGTCTACCGATTGTCGGCGGACGGGAAGCCGGAAGCGTTCTTCGATCCCGACGTCAAGTTCATCTGGGATCTTCTGTTCGACGACCAGGACAACCTGTACGTGGCCACGGGGCCCCAGGGAGTGATCTACAAGGTGTCCCCCACCGGGGAAGGCAAGCCGTTCTTCGACAGCGACGAGACCCACATCGTCAAGCTCGCCTGGGATCTCGACAAGAACCTGCTGGCGGGCAGCGCGCCGGAAGGACTCCTGTTTCGAATCGATTCCTCGGGCAAGGGCTTCGTGGTCTACGACTCTTCCCTCGAGGAGATGAAGGGCCTGGCCGTCGATCGCTACGGCAACATCTACGCGGCCGCACTCTCGGGCGGGACCGACATGAAGAGCGCGGCGGCGGCGGCCGCCGCCAAGAAGACGGAGGAGAAGAGCAGCGACGAGTCGAAGGTAGAGCTTCCCGACACGGCGAAAGGCGCCAAGCTCGAAGTCTATCGGATCGATCGGCAGAACCTCGTCGACAAGCTTTATGCCTCGGACGATGAGCTGGCTTTCGACCTCGCCGTCCGCAGCGACGGCAGCGTGCTCCTCGGGACCGGGAACAAGGGCCGGGTTCTGATGTTGACCCGGCAGGGATTCGTGACGCTGCTCGTCGACACCAAGGAGGAACAGGTGACCCGGCTCATCGAGCAGAACGGCAGCCTGCTCCTCATGACGAGCAATCTGGGGAAAGTCTACCGGGTCAGCAATGACGCGGCCCAGACGGGGACCTTCGAGTCCGATGTGATCGACGCGGGAATGGTGTCTCACTGGGGGATCATCCGCTGGAGGGTCCTGGATCCCTCTCCCTCTCAAAGCGTCAAGCTCTATACGCGCTCGGGCAACACCAAGACACCGGACGGCACCTGGTCGGAATGGAGCGCCGGCTACGACAAGGCGGACGGGTCGGCCATCACGAGCGATCCGGCACGACTGCTGCAGTGGAAGGTCGAGTTCACGGCGGCGGGCCGCACCGAACCGCTGGGCTCTCAGAATGGTGCGGTGGATCTGGTCAGCGTCTCTTACCAGCAAAGCAACATGGCGCCCAAGGTGACGTCACTGACCCTGCTGGCGCCCGGTGTGGCCCTGGCCAAAGTGCCCGGCAATCCGAGTGGAGGGGTCACGCCCGGCGGACCGGAGGGAGCCCACGCCGAGGCGCTTCCGGCAGCCATCCGCGACCTCGAAGCGCCGAGGATCAAACCGCCGAGCCGGCGGATCTACGTGCCGGGTGCCCGAAGCATGACCTGGGACGCCTCGGATCCGAACGGCGATACCCTGGTCTATTCGGTTTTCTTCCGTCGCCAGGGGGAGTCCGCCTGGACGTTGCTCGACGCAGACGTCGACGACGAGGAGTACACCCTGGACGGCGCCAGCTTTCCCGATGGAGTCTACTATCTGCGCGTGGTGGCTTCGGACCGCCGGAGCAATCCGCCGAATCAGGCGCTCGACGGCGATCTGGTCAGCAAACCGTTCATCCTGGCGAACAGCATCCCGGCCATCGCTTGGCAGCCGGCCCAGGCCGAGGGTACCAAGATCGGGATCAAATTCTCGGCCAGCACCACGGTCAGCCCCATCTACCAGACCGAGTACTCGCTGGACGGAGTCCACTGGTTCGTCGTGTTTCCGGTGGACGGGATCTCGGACAGCACGGCGGAGCAGTACTCCTTCGAGTTGACGAATCCCAGCCCGCAGAGCCGCAACATCTTCGTCCGCGTGGTCGATTCCGTCGGAAATCTGGGGACCTCGGCGCAGGCACTCCCCGGGCGGTAGCCGGACTAATTGTTCTCGTAGACGTCGATCTTCTGGAAGGAGAAGATCAACAGCGAGTTCGACAGGTTGCCCGACTGTTCGAGATAGCTCGTGTTCAGCGCGGCGTGGGCCGCGTTCAGGAGCGCGTCGCTCTTGGGATACTCGAGCACGCCCTCGACCTTCAATCTCCCCTCCGGCTGGACCTCGGCGATCAGAGAAAGGGAGTCCTCATAAGGCAACCGCCAGGCGGCCGTCAGCATGGCATCGAATTCGGGCTGGTTCTGACGCACCTCCACGTTGAGCACCCTGGGCAGGTTGTGCCGGGCCAGCTGAGGTTCGATCGCCATGTAGGCAAGTCGCTCCGTATCGGCAGGTGCGAACTGCACCAGCAGGAAGAGGAAGAAGCCGAGGGCAAAGGGAGCGGTGGTGGCGCGCAGGTAGAGGAGTCTCCGGTCGAAATCGCGCGCCCAGGTCCAGGCGCGGTCCAGCACAGTTCCCAGAAAGCTTCTCCAGGTTCGGCGCTGCAGTCGCCGCAGGATCAGGCGGGAGGAAGAACCGGGCAGATGGGCTCTTTCCGAGACCAGATGCTGGAGCTGCACGTACTGGGCGTAGATGCGACGGCAACGGCTGCACCCTTCCATGTGAGCCACGAGGGAGGACGCCTCTCGGCCCTGGAGACGGGAATCCAGCAGATCGTGAACATTGTCGATGAATTCACGGCAGGTCATAATGACTCACCTCCCTGGAAATCGGCCAGAGTCTCCCTCAGTCTGTCGCGCCCGCGGCCGATCCTGGATTTGACTGTTCCCAGGGTGGCTCCCGTCACCTCTGCGATTTCTTCGTAGCTCAGCCCCTGGACGTCACGCAGCACCACGGCCACGCGCTGGTCGAACGGAAGCTCCTGCAGCTCCCGTGTCAGGGCTTTCCGCATTTGCGCGGAGAGATAGTTTCTTTCGGCAGACGGCGCCGTGCTCCGAGGGGGAGGCGGATGCTGTTCGCTGGAAGCGTGGGGCAGGTCGAGTGAGATGAACCGGTGATTCTGACGCCGCTTCCACCAGCGGTTTCGATTCGCTGCCTGGTTGACGGCGACCCGGTACAGCCACGTCTTCAGAGAACAATCTCCCCGGAAACTATGGATCTTCCGAAACAGCGTCAGGAAAACCTCCTGCGTCACGTCGAGGGACTCGGCTTTATCCGCGAGGAGTTTGACGGCCAAGGTATAGACCATGTCCCGGTACAGGTGAAAGACCTCTGAAAAGGCCGCCTCGTCGCCCTCTCGCAACCGCTCGAGCACTCGGTCGGTCTCTTCGAAGGTTGCCTCAGTGCCAATCGAACGGCTCAAACCATCCACGTTTGAGTCCCCCTGTGACCGGACCTAACAGGAATCCAGACGTTCATAAGCTTAGATCAAATTGTCTCAGAAAAGTTCCCCGATCTCTGATTTTCGATTTACGATCGCCGATTTTCGATTTGGGGTGCCATGGTGTCAGGTCCTGCGCCGCGACAGGATCTCGCGGACCTTGGACGCCAGCCCCTGCTTGCTGAAGGGCTTCTGCAGAAAGTAGACGCCCTCCTCCAGCATGCCGTGTTGGGCGATGGCGCTGTCGGTGTAACCCGACATGAACAGCACTCCCATCTCGGGGCGCTCGGCACACAGCTGCTCGGCAAGAACCTTCCCGCTGATGACCGGCAGGACCACGTCGGTGAGCAGCAGATCGATGGGTGTCTTCTGTGACTGGGTCAGGGCGAGGGCATCGTCGGGACTGCTGGCGGACAGGACCGTGTAGCCGAGTGTTCGGAGTTCGGTCACGACCAGGCCCCGCACGTGATCGTCGTCTTCGACCACCAGGATCGTCTCCTCCCCGTGCTGCTCCGTCGGTGCGGCCGGATCGCCAGGCGGCTCGTTCGAGTCCGAACCGATTCGAGGAAGATAGATCTTGAACGTCGTCCCCCGGTTGGGCTCGCTGTAAACCCAGACGTTGCCGCCCGCCCGCTTGATGATGCCGTAAACCGTGGAGAGGCCCAGGCCGGTGCCCTTGTCACGGCCCTTGGTCGTGAAGAAGGGCTCGAAGATGCGGCTCTGGGTTTCCTGATCCATCCCGACGCCTGTGTCGCTGACCGCCAGCATCACGTAATGACCCGGCTTGACCCCGGGTTTTCGGTCCGCGTAGGCCGCATCGAGAGACACTTCGTCGGTTTCGATCGTCAGCTTGCCGCCTTCGGGCATGGCGTCCCGGGCGTTTACGCACAGGTTGAGGAACACCTGCTCGAGCTGGGCGGGATCCGCACGAACGGCACTCAGGTTGGGCCGAAGGATGGTCGAGAACTCGATGTCCTCCCCGATGAGTCGCCGGAGCATCCGATCCATGCCTCCAATGACTTCATTGAGGTGAAGAGTCTTGGGTTCGATGATCTGCTTGCGGCTGAAGGTCAGAAGCTGCCGGGTGAGATCGGCCGCCCGGTCCGAGGCGGAGCGGATCTCGGTCAGGGCGACCCGATCCGGTGACCCGTCGTCGCCGGTCTGCTGATCCAGCAACATGTCCGTGTAACCGCCGATGATGGTCAGGAGGTTGTTGAAATCATGGGCGACGCCTCCGGCCAGACGTCCCACGGCCTCGAGCTTCTGGGCCTGGAGGAGCTGGGCCTGGAGATTGCGATGCTCGCGAAGGTCGTGGACATAGGCACAGGCGAAAGACTCTCCCTCGAACCGGAAGAGGCTCATGTGGACTTCGACGGGGATTCTCTCACCGCTCCGGTGCAGCAACTCGGCCTGCGTGGTGAAGCGCGCGCCGAGTCCGAGCTGCTCCCGGTGCTTGCGGGACACGAACGTCTCGGGCCCGGAGCAGAGGTTCCCCAGACTGAGATCGAGGAGCTCCGATTCGGTGTAGCCCAGCAGTTCGCAGGCGGCCGGGTTGACGTAACTCAACGAATCATCGTCCTGGGACAGAAAGATGGCGTCCGTGGCCTGATCGTTGAGGAACTGGGTCAGGCGCAGGCGACGCTCGGTCCTGACTCGCTCGGTGATGTCGCGGATGCTCGCGTGCAGGACGCCGTCTTCCTCCAGAGGCAGGGACTTCAGGGACACTTCCACGATGAGGTCGTGGCCGTCACGATGGCGGTGGGTCCACTGAAAGCGCTGGGGCGACCCTCCCAGGGCAGCCTGGACGCGCGCCTGGGCGGCCGTGGCGGAGGGTTGTCCGTCCGCCTGGAGGGGAGGCGAGAGGTCGGCGGGGGTCCTGCCGATGATTTCTTCCCTGGGGTAGCCCAGAATGCGACAGCCCTCATCGTTGCAGTCGAGGAAACGCTCCTGCAGCAGGAAGCAGCCGTCGCTCGAAAACTCGAACAGAGTCTGGAACTTCCGTTCCCGGTGCTCGATATCCCGCGTCAGGTCCCGGCCGAGCTTCCGAAGGGAACCGGTGCTGATCAGAGTCAACGAGAAAGCCACTCCCAGGACCGCCACGGCGGCCCAGAGGTAGGGCCGCCGGACCTCCGCCAGGTCGACGCTCCCCACGATGACCAAATCGGGCCGCTGGGTGGGCTCGAAGGCGGACAGAAGCGTGCGGCCGCTGAGAGACCGGTGGACGACCGTCCCCCTTTCTCCCTCGAAGGCCCTTCGATACGGCTCGCTGCCCGCTCCATCCGCGGGGATTCGATGGCTGATTCCGTCATCTTCGCTGGCGCACACGAAGGCGCCGTCGTCCCGCCGTGCCACGCAGAAGTGATACTGCCGCGTCAGGTTCGAGGAAGGGTCCCTGGAATCCCGCAGCGCGGCGAGCGCCGCCGCCAGAGCCTCATTTCCGGAGAGGCTGCCGTACATCAGGGAGCCGGAGGACGCTTCGAGCAGTTGCCGCTGATTCATCAGGTCCAGTCGAAGGTGACTGATCTGATTGTCCAGAGCCGTGCGGTAGAGGAAATAGATGCAGACGAGAGCAATCAGGACTCCGGCCACGGCGGTGGCGGTGACGAGCAGGATGAATCTTCCGCGATACGACATCGACCTCACACAGCAAACCGGCCGCAGTCCCGTGGCCCCGGTCTCGAAAGCCGAGCTTGTCATTGTGGCATTCTCGAACCGGAAAGGGAAGCACGGTTCAACCGGTCTTCTGCGGAGAGATTCGGGACAGGATGGGGCGAATCACCTTCCAGACGTTCTCGGCGACCACTTCATGACCCTGAGGGGTGGGATGAATGCCGTCGGCCTGGTTCAGCTCCCGTTTCCCCGCCACGCCCTCCAGGAGAAAGGGAATCAACGTGGCATGGTTCCGGGTCGCCAGGTCCCGGAAGAGCTCCCGGAATGCCCGTGAATAGTCGGGTCCCAGGTTGGGAGGCACGAGCATGCCTGCGACCACGATGCGAACATCGGGAAAGCGGCTCCGGGTGGCATCGATGATTCGCTGGAGGTTGGCCTCCGTGGAGTCCAGCGGGATGCCCCGCAGTCCGTCGTTGGCCCCGAGTTCCAGGAGGAGGACGTCCACCCGGCGTTTGAGGAGCCAGTCAATCCGTCGGGCGCCGCCGGCCGAGGTCTCGCCGCTCACGCCGGCATTGACCACTTCGACGTCGAGACCCGCCGCGTCGATCTTCTTCTGCAACAGAGCCGGGTAAGCCAGCGAGGGATCGAGCCCGTAGCCCGCCGTCAGACTGTCTCCCAGGACCAGCAGCACGGGCCGTTCCTCGCCCTCGGCGCGGGCAAACGGCAGCAGGAGTAACAAGGGAAGGACTATCGATCGTATAAACATCGTCGCTGCAATAGCTATAGTAGGATAGTACACGAGTTCGGGATTGGGCACCGCTCAGCATGAAACGGAAGTTGCTCCAGGTCGACCGGCTGACCAAAACATACAACGGTGTGCGCAGTCTGACGGTGCTGCGTGATGTGAGCTTCGATGTCGAAGAGGCGTCGAGTTGCGCCATCGTCGGCCCCTCGGGTAGCGGCAAGACGACACTGCTTGGCTTGTGTGCGGGCCTGGATCGGCCGACGTCCGGCCGCGTGTTCCTCAACGGTCAGGACCTCGGCCCTTTGTCCGAGGAGAAGCTGGCCGCGCTGCGCAGCCGCTCGGTCGGCTTCGTGTTCCAGACCTTCCAGCTCATTCCGACCCTGACGGCCCTCGAAAACGTCATGGTTCCGTGTGAGCTGCGCGGTGAGACCGGTGTCCGGGAGCGCGCTGCGCGACTCCTGGAGCAGGTCGGCCTGGAGGGGCGGCTCGACCACTATCCGACACAGCTGTCCGGAGGTGAACAGCAGCGGGTAGCGCTGGCCCGGGCCTTCGTGAACCGCCCGCAGATTCTCTTCGCCGACGAACCGACGGGGAATCTCGATGCCGAAACCGCCGAGACCGTGGAGCGGCTGCTCTTCCAGCTCAATGTCGAAAACGGGACCACGCTGGTGCTGGTCACGCACAATCTCGAGCTGGCGGGACGGACGGAACGGATCATCTCGCTGCGCGGAGGCCAGGTCATCGCGGACCGCTCGGTTGCGGCGGAGGAAGTTGCCGAGCTGTGAGTCTGCCCTGGATCGCGCGGATGGCCTGGAGAGACGGGCGGCACAGCTGGCGACGGCTGCTGCTGTACATGTCCGCCATCCTCATGGGGGTCGCCGCCCTCGTCGCCATCCGTTCCTTCGGCGAGAATCTCCGCCTCGCCGTCGAGGAGCAGGCGAAGATCCTGCTGGGTGCGGATTTGTCCATCCGGGGCGACGCTCCTTTCGATGAGCAGGCCCAGGCGCTGTTCCGCGAGCTCGGCGGAGAGCAGGCCCGCCAGACCAGTTTTGCCTCCATGGCCCTGTTCCCGCGCCAGCAGGCGACACGTCTGGTTCAGGTTCGCGCCATCTCCGGTTCGTTCCCGTTCTACGGCGAGCTGAAGACCGATCCCCCCGCCGCCGCTTCGAGCTACCAGAAGGGTCGATTCGCCCTGGTCGATCAGACCCTCCTGCTGCAATTCGGGGTAGCGGTCGGCGACACCGTAAAGCTGGGCGACGTCATCTTCACCATCGCCGGTGAACTTCTGGAAATCCCGGGGGAATCGGCCATCGCTTCCGATCTGGCGCCCCGGATCTTCATCCCCGAACGCTACGTCCCGGAAACCGGCCTGGTCCAGGTCGGCAGTCGCGTGCGCTATACGGCCTATTTCCGATTCGACCGCGCCTTCGATGTGGACGCCCGGATCAAGTCGCTGGAAGACCGTCTGCGTGACCTGAACTTGAGAGCCGATACCGTCGAGGAGCGGAAGGAGGATTTCCGCCGCGAGCTGCAGAATCTGAACCGGTTTCTCGGGCTGGTCGGTTTCATCGCCGTGGTGCTGGGCGGCATCGGCATTGCCAGTTCGGTCCACCTCTACGTCCGGCAACGGATCGGAACCATCGCCGTCTTGAGATGCGTCGGGGCCACGCCACGCCAGAGCTTCTCCATCTACCTCCTCCTGGCGGGCGCGATGGGGTTCATCGGAGCCCTGGCCGGCGTTCTGGTCGGGCTGGTGGTCCAACGCGCTCTGCCCTATGTCCTGGGCCGGTTCATTCCGCTCATCGTCGAACAGAGAGTCTCCGGAGCGGCGGTCGCAGAGGGCCTCCTGGTCGGGCTTTTCGCCGCCCTCCTCTTCGCCCTCATCCCCCTGGCGCCGATCCGCAAGATCTCGCCCCTGAGGACGCTGCGCTCCGACATCGAGGACAGCACGTCGATCCGCCGGGATCGGCTGGCCCTGTCCCTGGTGGTGGCGGTCGTCCTGTGGCTGCTCGGGTTTTCGCTCTGGTACTCGCCGACCTGGCAGATCGGGTTGGGTTTCTTTGCGGGCCTCGTGGTCGTCTTCGGTTTGCTCTTCGGAGTCGCCAAGTCGATCATGCTCCTGACCCGCCGGTACTTCCCTTCCAGCTGGCGCTATGAGTGGCGCCAGGGGCTGGCCAATCTCTATCGACCCCACAACCAGACCGTCGTGTTGGTGCTGGCCGTCGGCCTGGGCACCTTCTTCATCGTGACGCTCTATCTCACCCAGGTCACGCTGCTCGGCGAGGTGACCCAGGTGGGTTCGCAGAATCGACCCAACCTGGTCCTGTTCGACATCCAGAACGACCAGCTCGCCGGTGTGCGTTCTCTGGTCGAGCAACAGCACCTCGAGGTTCTCCAGGAGGTGCCGGTCGTCACCATGCGAATCCAGTCCGTCAACGGCGTCCCGGCAGAGGAGCTCCAGGAGCGCCGCGAGGGCGAACATGGCAACTGGGCCCTGCGGCGCGAATACCGCTGCACCTATCGCGACCACCTGTCCGACGCCGAGAAGCTCGTGGCAGGCGAACTGCAGCCTCGGGCCGGGCAGGAGATCCGCGTCTCGCTGGAAGAGAGGATCGCCCGCGAGCTGCGGGTCGGAATCGGCGATCACGTCACCTTTGACGTCCAGGGCCTGCCCGTCGAGGTCACCGTGGGCAGCATCCGGTCCGTCACCTGGCGGACCTTCCAGCCCAATTTCTTCGTGCTGTTTCCGGTGGGAGTGCTGGAGGATGCCCCGCAATTCCATGTCATCGTGACGCGGACGGATTCACGCGGGCAGTCCGCCCAGCTCCAGCGGGAGCTGATCCGCCAGTATCCCAACGTCTCCGCCATCGACCTCTCCCTGGTGCTCGACACCATCGATTCGGTCCTCGACCGCCTGTCTTTCGTCATCCGGTTCATGGCCCTGTTCTCGATCCTGACCGGGATCCTGGTCATGATCACCGCCATCGTTTCGGGGCGGTACCAGCGCTTGAGGGAAAGCGTGCTGTTGCGCACTCTCGGTGCGTCGCGCCGCCAGATTCGGCGGATTCTGCTGATCGAGTACTTCTTCATGGGCCTGTTTTCGGCGGCCACCGGCCTGCTTCTCTCGGTCGCGGCGTCCTGGGCGTTGGCCGAACTGGCCTTCGACACCAGCTTCGCCTTCCGGCCCGTCGTTCCCGTCGCGGTGTGCCTGGTCGTGATCGCCTTGACCATCCTCGTGGGCCTCAGCAACAGCCGGGGCGTTCTGGACCACCCGCCGCTCGAGGTGCTGAGGAGCGAGGAATGACGGGGAGCGCCGGCCTCTGATGAGCCGTGAGTGGGCGGTCCTCCTGACGCTGGCGGCCTACAACGCCGTTCTCGTGCTCATCGGCCTGCTCTGCCGCGGACGCACCCACGACAGCGTCGATTTCTATCTGGGGGGCCGAAAGCTGGGACCCCTGGTGGCGGCGATCAGCGCCTCGGCCAGTTCGTCCTCGGCCTGGACCCTTCTGGGCGTCAGCGGGGCGGCCTATGCCTGGGGCCTGTCGGCTGTCTGGCTGTTTCCGGCCTGTGTGGGCGGCTTCCTGCTGAATTGGTTCCTCCTGGCTCCGGCACTGCAGCGGGTCAGCGTCCGCGACCAGGCCGTTACGGTGACGCAGGTACTGGCGGGACCGCCGGGGACTCCGCTGCGGGCGAGCATCAACCTGGCCTGTTCGCTGGTCATCCTCCTGTCGCTTGCCACCTACGTGGCCTCCCAGTTTCAGGGTGCGGGGAAGACCTTCAGTGAGACTTTCGGGATTTCCCTGGCCGGGAGCATCCTGATCGGCTCGGCCATTGTGGTGTTCTATACCTTTCTGGGGGGATTCTGGGCGGTCAGCATCACCGATACTGTTCAGGGGCTCCTCATGGTCGTGACGGCAGTCGTCCTTCCCGCGAGCGCGCTGGCGGCCGTGGGCGGGTTTTCGGGACTCCTTGACGGGGTGGGTCGGGTCGCCGACGGCTCTTTCCTGAGCCTGACACGGAATCTTCCTCTATCGGCGGGTGTCGGATTCATCCTGGGACTCCTGGGCATCGGCCTGGGGTACCCGGGTCAGCCTCACGTGGTCAACCGTTTCATGGCGCTGGCCGATCGACCCCGGGCCGTCTCCCGGGCCCGACTGATCGCCATCGCGTGGGCCGTCCTGGTCTATGCGGGAATGCTTCTGCTCGGCTGGTGCGGCCGCGTCATCCAGCCCGATCTGGCGGACCCCGAGGTGGTCTTCATCAGTGTGACGAACCTGCTGTTCCACCCGGTCATGGCGGGGATCATGCTGGCGGCCGTCCTTTCGGCGATCATGTCCACGGCGGACAGCCAGCTGCTGGTTGCTTCATCTTCGGTGACCCACGATCTGGGGATCGGGCGCTCCCTGGGCTTGAGCGAGCTGACGGTCTCGCGCCTGGTGGTCGTGCTGATCAGCGCAGGAGCGGTGGCCGGGGCGCTCCTCGGCTCCCAGCAGATCTTCTCGCAGGTCCTGTTCGCCTGGGCCGCCATGGGCTCGGCTTTCGGTCCCCTGCTGCTGGTGCTGGTGCTCAAGGGGGAGGTGCGTCCTTCAATCCGCCTGGCAGCCATCACCGCGGGATTCCTGCTCAGCATCGGGGCGTTCTATCTGGTGCCGGCCGGACATGCCTGGAAGGGAAGCTTCGAGCGTCTCTTCCCCTTCCTGATCGCCCTGGCCGTGGTCCTTCTGGGCGTCCGGCGGAGACCCCCGGCTCGAGAGCGATGACGGAGGAGCCGGGAGCAAGGAGTCGGAAGAGTTCCGAGTTCCTGGTTTCTGGTTCCGCGGCGCGCATTCTCAATCTGCCGTGCCTCAGGCTTGCTCACCGGCGCAAATCGCAGATCGGCAATCGAAAATCATGCGATGATCCCCTTATGCGAAAGCAGTTGGGGAGTCTGACGATTGAAATGGTGTCCGGTGACATTACGCGGCAGCCGGACGTCGACTGTGTGGTCAACGCGGCCAATGCGCAGTTGCTGCCCGGAGGCGGCGTGGCCGGGGCCATCCACCGCGCTGCCGGACCCGGGCTGAAAGAGGAGTGTCGGCCGCTGGCACCGATCCGGCCCGGCCAGGCCGTCATCACCGGGGGGCATGGTCTGCCGAACAAGTACGTCATCCACTGCCTCGGCCCCGTGTACGGGCAGGACGAGCCCGCCGAGGTGCTCCTGGGAGACTGCTACCGAAATGCACTTCGGCTGGCGGACGACCAGGGGATTGGATCGATCGCTTTTCCTTCCATCTCGACCGGTGTCTTCGGTTACCCCATGGAGGAGGCCGCCGAAGTGGCCGTCGGCACGGTGGCGCGGGAGGCCCCGGGTCTCCGCCAGGTGCGGCTGGTGCGGTTCGTTCTGTTCGGACCGGAAGCTTTGGCGATTCACGAGACGGCCCTTCAAAGGCTCCGGTTCCCGGCTGCCAGTTCTTAGTCTCTGGTCTGGAGTGCGAAGAGAGCCCGGCCACGGAACTGTCGAGGAAGGCACGACTCGCTGCAAGACACGGCCACTCCGGATCCTGGAAGCTCGGAACCAGGAACCGGAAACTCGGAATACGAGTCTCCAGGATGACCATCAGCTATCGAAGATTCTTTGCCCATCACTACGACGCATTCATGGCGCCCGTCGAGCGCCGCTCCCTGGGCGAGGTCCGGCGCTCGCTGCTGGCCCGCACCTCGGGTCGGATCCTCGAAATCGGGGCCGGAACGGGCGCCAATCTCCCCTTCTATCCGACGGGCCTCCAGCTCTGGATCTCGGAGCCCGATCGGGAGATGCGCCGCGAACTGAAGCTGAAGCTGCAAGGGTTACGACAGGCCTCTCCGACGCTGATCGCAGGGGCTTCCGAACACCTTCCCCTGCCAACCTCCAGCATGGACTTCGTCGTGGCGACGCTGGTGCTCTGCTCGGTCCAGGATCCGGACCTCGCCAGTCGGGAGATCCGACGGGTCCTTCGGCCCGGGGGCTGGCTCCTGTTCATCGAGCATGTCCGTTCCCAGGGGGCATGGGGCCCCTGGCAGGACCGGCTGCAGCCCGCCTGGTCCCGGGTCGGTTGTGGATGTCATCCCAACCGCGAGACGGTCGCGATCCTTCGCCGGGCGGGATTCGAGCTCGACGATCTGCAGGAAGTCGATCCCTTCCAGGGCCTCCCGCGCGCGGCCCGGTTCCTGACCGGCATCGTGCGGCCCTTCATCCGGGGAGCGGCCAGGAGGATTTGAGGTTTTCGAGCCAGGAGCTGGGAGCTGAAGCAAGGAGCGGGAAGGGTTCCGAGTTCCTGGTTTCGAGTTTCTGGTTCCTGGTCTCGAGGGTATTCCTTCTCGATTCTCCGTGGCGTTGGTCGCCACCTCCGACGCCGCAGGCGTCCTTGGACTGCGGAAGCTCGCTTCCGCTCTTGTTCTGGAGAGGCCTCGACCGTGCCGCCGACCCGGGCTTCCGAGCGGCCTCCCCTTCCGGCTCTCTGATGGGAGGTCTCGGTCAAGCCGGAGGCGAAAGGTCGGACAGACTGATTGCCCAATGCGCCAAATCGTAAATCTCAAATCTCAATCTCAACTCATCAGACTCCCGTCATGCCACGGGGGTCGAGCGCTTCGTCCAGTTCGTCTTGGGGAAGCACCTGTTCGCGCAGGCAGATTTCTCGGACGGTTCGGCCCGTCTGGTAGGCCTCCTTGGCGATCTCGGCGGCGCGATCGTAGCCGATGCGAGGCGCCAGAGAGGTCACCATGGCCAGTGACTTCTCCACCATGTCGCGGGCTCTTGTTCGATCGGCGTTCAGCCCGTCGATACATTTCTCGGCGAGGACCGAGCCGGCGTTCGACAGCAGCTGGATCGACTGGAGAAGGTTGTGCGCCAGGACCGGCATCATGACGTTGAGCTCGAAGTTGCCGGCCTGGCCGCTGACGGTGATGGTGACATCGTTCCCGATGACCTGGGCCGCCACCATGGTCACCGCCTCAGCGATCACCGGATTGACCTTACCCGGCATGATCGAACTGCCCGGCTGAGTGGGAGGCAGCAGCAGTTCGCCGATCCCGCACCGGGGACCGGAGCCCAGCCAGCGCAAATCGTTGGCGATCTTCATCAGGCTGACAGCGACCGTACGGAGCATGCCGCTGGTCTCGACTGCGGCGTCCCGGGCCGAGAGCGCCTCGAAGCGATTGGCAGCCTCGCGGAACTCGAGCCCCGTCCATTGGGAGAGCCGGGAGACCACGCGCGAGGGGAAACCCGGCGGGCAGTTGAGCCCGGTGCCGACCGCCGTGCCGCCGATCGCCAGTTCGCTCAGCCGCGGTCGGATAGCGGCCATCCGGTCGAGGGCGTGTTCGATCATGGCCGCATAGGCTGAGAACTCCTGCCCGAGTCGGATCGGGACGGCATCCTGCAGGTGCGTCCGACCGATCTTGACGATGTCGTCGAACTCCAGCGCCTTCGCGGCCAGAGAGGAGTGCAGGCGTCTCAAGGCCGGAAGCAACCGGGTCTCGATCTGTTCCAGGGCCGAGACGTGGATGGCGGTCGGGATCACGTCGTTACTCGATTGCCCCGAGTTGACATGGTCGTTGGGGTGGATTTCGCGGCTGCCGATCCGGCCGCCTCGGATTTCGGTCGCCCGGTTGGCGATGACCTCGTTGGCATTCATGTTCGTCGAGGTGCCCGAGCCCGTCTGGAAGATGTCCACGACGAACTGCTCGTCCAGTCGGCCCTCGATCACTTCATCGGCCGCCTTCAGAATGGGCTGAGCGATCTCCGGTTTCAGAAGGCCCAGCTCGAGATTCGTTTCCGCGGCCGCCTTCTTGATCAAGCCGAGGGCCCGGATGAAGGGGCGGGGAAAACGCAGGTCACTGATTGGAAAGTTGAGCACGGCCCGCTGGGTCTGGGCCCCGTAGTAGGCCTCTGCGGGCACCCGCATCTCTCCCATCGAGTCTCGTTCGGTTCTGTATTCGCCCATGCGTCCTCCTCGTGTCTGCCCTGGATGGCGGGGAAAGCCAATGATCGTCCACGACCATTGTCGCCCATTCACCGCGACGAATTGATACGGGCACGGGGTCTCGATTCATGGTAATGATACTCACATGGCAGGCAACACCTTCGGCAGGGCCTTTCGGGTCACCACCTGGGGAGAGAGTCACGGCGCCGGCGTGGGAGTCGTCATCGACGGGTGCCCGCCCGGCGTGCGCATCGAGCCGGAACGGATCCAGCAGGAACTGGACCGGCGCCGGCCCGGCCAGAGCCGGCTGACGACCCAGCGCCGGGAGGAGGACCGGGTCCGACTGCTGAGCGGCGTCTTTGAGGGCCAATCCCTGGGAACGCCCATCGCCATGCTGGTCGAGAACACGGATGCCAGATCCCAGGACTATCAGGCGATGCAGACCCTCTATCGCCCCTCCCACGCCGATATGACCTACGACTTCAAGTACGGCCGCCGCAGTTGGGCGGGCGGGGGGCGCGCCAGTGCCCGCGAGACGATCGGCCGCGTCGCGGCCGGAGCCATCGCGCAGGAGTGGCTTTCCACGGAGTACGGCGTTGAGATCGTGGCCTGGGTGCAGCAGATTCACAGGGTGATCGCCGGGCCCCTCGAGCCGACGACAGTGACCCGGGACCAGGTTGAGGAGAGCCCGGTTCGCTGTCCCGACCCACCGAGCTCGGAGAAGATGGTGGCCGCCATCGAGCAGGCTCGTCGAGACCGGGACTCGGTCGGAGGCGTCATCGCCGTTGTCGCGCGGAACTGCCCGGCGGGCTGGGGGGAGCCGGTCTTCGACAAGCTGGAAGCGCTGCTCGGGCATGCCTACCTCTCGATTCCGGCCAGCAAAGGCGTCGAGATCGGAAGTGGCTTCGGAAGCACGACGCTGCGGGGCAGCGAACACAACGACGAGTTCGTCTTCGAGGACGGGCAGATCCGGACCCGCACCAACCACAGCGGCGGAATTCAGGGAGGTATTTCGAACGGGATGCCCATCCTGGCGCGGGTCGCCTTCAAGCCGACGGCGACGATCAACAAAGCCCAGGGCACGGTGTCGGCCGCCGGTGAAGCGGTCACGCTGGCGGCCAAGGGGCGCCACGACCCCTGCGTCCTGCCCCGGGCCGTCCCCATCGTCGAGGCCATGACGGCGTTGGTCCTGATCGATCTCGCTCTGCAGGATCGCGGCCAGATGGGCCATCGAGAACACTCCCTCGAGCCCCGCCACTCCGGGAAACAGGACTGATCGCGGGTGTGGTAAATTCTTGAGATGGCATCCCTGCGCAGGCGGCGTCCCTGGGACGTCATCCCGGAAGCCCAGGTCACGTCGGAGTCCTGCTATCGCAACCGTCGGACGGTCCTCAAAGATCTCGGCCGGGGAGGTCTGGGCCTGGCGGGGCTGCTGACCCTCGGCGCGGGTCAGGCAAAGGAGGTTCCCCAAGGGCCCTATGGGCAGGTTCCCGAATTCTGGACGAAGCGGTGGTCCACTCTGTTTCCCGCAAAACGAAACGAGAGCTTCCAGCGGCCGCGAGGGCTGACGGACGAACGCCTCTTCGCCGGATACAACAACTTCTACGAATTCTCCCTGGCGAAGGGCCGGGTCAAGGATCTGGTCGGCGACTTCGTCACCCATCCCTGGGAGGTCGAGGTTCTGGGCGAGGTCGGGAAGAAGGGCAAGTTCGATCTCGATCGGCTCATCCGGATGGGACAACTGGAGGAGCGCATCTATCATTTCCGCTGCGTCGAGGCCTGGTCCGCCAACGTTCCCTGGACCGGTTATCCGCTTTCGCAGCTGATCGAGAAGCTCGAGCCGACGTCGAAAGCCCGGTTCGTGCGTTTCACCACCGTCCTGCGCCCGGAACAGATGCCCAACCAGCAGGGGGACGGACATGGCTATTCCTGGCCCTACTATGAAGCGCTCTCCCTGCCGGAGGCGATGAACGAATTGACCCTGCTGACTTTTGGCATGTACGGCCATCCCCTCAACAAGCAGGACGGATCGCCCGTTCGGATCGTGCTTCCCTGGAAGTACGGCTTCAAGAGCATCAAATCCATCGTTCGCATGGAATTCCTGGAGAAGAAGCCCGGGACCTTCTGGAGCGACTCCTCCCGCGAATACGGCTTCTACGCGAACGTGAATCCCAAGTTTCCGCATCCCCGCTGGAGTCAGGCGAGCGAGACCTTTCTGAACACGCGCGAGCGGGTTCCGACCACGATCTACAACGGGTATGGACAGTACGTCGGGCAGCTTTACGATGAAAACGACCGCACCTATTTCTATTAACGGATCGCCCGGGACCGGGCGCATGAGAGGTCTTCTCGGGCTGGCGATCCTTTTGCTGACGGCCCTGGTTCCCGCGGCCTGCACCACCACACCCCCCCAGGGGGAGCCCATCGACATGGAGGCCCTGCGCACCTTTGCGCCCTTCGACCTGAAGGGGCTGGACGGGCAGCAGCATCGACTTCGGGACTATCTGGACAAGATCACTCTGGTGTCGTTCTTTTTCCCGACCTGAGGAACCTGCAATGCGGAGTTGCCGCATTTGCAGAAGCTGTACGAGCAGTATTCGAGTCAGGGCTTTCGGATGGTGGCGATCAACGTGATTCCGGAACAGGACGCCATGGTTCCCGCCTGGGCCAAACGGGGTGGGTACACATTTCCCATCCTGGTGGGGGCGAATACGGGGCAGATTGCCTCGACCTACCAGATCAGCGGGACTCCCGCGACCTTCCTGCTGGACGGACAGGGCAAGGTCCTGGCTCGTATCGATGGCTATGCGCCAGGCCAGGAGAAAAAGATCGAGCAGCGGATCCAGGCCGCCCTGAAGGAGACCCCCTCAACGACGGCCGGCTGACGCAACAAAAGTCTCCCCGAAACTCGAAACTCGAAACTAGGAACTAGGAACTAGGAACTAGGAACTTCCGAGAGTTTCGAGGACGTCGAGAATCTGGCTGAACCGGTCGATCTCGAATTGAGCGCCGTCCGCACTGAGATGGCCGAAGCCGTACCGGCAAAACACGCTATGGGCGCCGGTGCGGCGGGCCATTTCGAGATCCGGGACGTGATCCCCGACGATCAGGATTTCGTCGGTCGTCGTGTTGAACTCGGCCTGAATGAAACGAATCGGAAAGGGATCCGGTTTGCGGACGGAGAACGTGTCGCCTCCAGCCACGTAGCGGAACAACGTTTCGAGAGAGTGGGCCTGAAGAATCGTTCGGATGAGCTGTTCGGGTTTGTTCGAGACAATGGTCCGGATCGCCTCAATCTTCGGAAGTGTCTCCCGGACACCCGGGTAGGGAACCGCCTTGTCGCCCGGATGGGCGCGGTAATACTCGAGCACCACCGGAAGGGCCTCGGCGGTGGAGACATCGCTGTCCTGGAAGGCCCGTTCGGCCAGAACTTCCACACCATACCCCACCATGCCGGTGACCGCCTCGATGGAGTGTTCGGAGAGCCCGAACTGTCGCCGGGCGAAGTTGACGGCATCGGTGATATCGGCGCGCGTATCGAACAGCGTGCCGTCGAAATCGAAGACGACGACTTTGATCAAGAATCCATCCTCCCTTCCCGAACATTCTGGCATAGACGGCGGAACGGCGGGCGGATCTGAGATCTTTGACTGAAGGAGCAAGGAGCAAGGAGCAAGGAGCAAGGAGCAAGAAGGGTTCCGAGTTCCTGGTTCCTGGTTTCGAGTGGGAGGAGCTGCCGGCTTGTCGCTGGCGGGCTCACTCAACCCGCGGCCATCTCCTCCGACGCCGCAGGCGTCCTTGGAGATGGAATGAGAAGGCCAGTCTCACGCAGTCGCTAAAATGCGCTGCAAGTTTCAACGGGCTCGAGGCCCAGAAAGGAAGCGCGGGAGCTTGCTCCCGCTTTCGAGCCACCCGGGACGTCCATCGCCGACAGGCATCTCCGGTCCGCCGACCCACCCCCGCCGAAGCCCGGGCGGGCACATGACCGAGGCTCCTCCACAGAAAGCGGTAGCAAGCTACCGCAGTCCAAAGCGGCTTCGCCGCCACCGGAAACTTCACACGCGGCGGGAGGCGTAAATCGTAAATCTCAAATCGTAAATCTCAAATCCTGCTGAATTCCCTTCCCCGCCGTAGTACCCGGGTAGCCGTTCCCGCGCAAACAAAAATGCTGAGATCTGCTGGTTATCGGGTAAGATGCTGGCGCATCCCGAATCGCCCATGCCTTCGAAACCACGGAGAGGAGACCGATGGACGGAAAGAATATCTTCGACATCAATGTGCGGGAGTTTCAGCCTCCCCGGATCTCGGGCCGCCTGATCCTTTCGGCGGTCGTGGCCTTGTTCCTGCTGATCGCGCTGTTTGCCAGTTTCTACCAGATCGAGCCGGAAGAGGTCGGGGTCGTCCTGCGTTTTGGCCGTTACGTCCGTACGACCGATCCTGGACTGCACGCCAAGATCCCCTTCGCCGAAACCGTTCTCAAAGTGCCGGTCCAACGTCAGTTGAAGCAGGAGTTCGGATTTCGGACGATTCAGGCCGGAGTGCGGACGCGGTACTCGGATCAGAAGTTTCTGGAGGAGTCGCTCATGCTCACGGGCGACCTGAACGTGGCGGTCGTCGAGTGGATCGTCCAGTACCGGGTTTCGGATCCGTACAAATATCTGTTCCGGGTGCGTAACGTGGAGGAGACCTTCCGCAACATGACCGAGGCCATGATGCGGCTGGTCATCGGCGATCGGACAGTGACGGAGGTCCTGACAGTTGGCCGCCAGGAAATCGAGGTAAAGGTCCTCGATCTCCTGCAGGATCTCTGTAATCAGTATGAAACGGGGATCACCGTGGACCAGGTCGTCCTGCAGGATGTCACGCCTCCGGATCCGGTCAAGCCCTCCTGGGATGAAGTCAACCAGGCGCAGCAGCAGCGCGACCGGCTGATCAACGATGCCCAGGCCGAGTACAACGAGCTGATTCCCCGGGCTCGGGGAGAGGCCCAGCAGGCGGTGCTGCAGGCGGAGGGGTACGGCTTCGATCGGACCAACCGTGCCGAGGGTGACGCCTCGAGATTCAAAGCTCTGTACGAAGCCTATCGGCGCGCTCCCGAGGTGACCCGCAAGCGCCTGTACTTCGAGACGATGCAGAAAGTCCTGCCCAAATGGGGCGGGAAGCTGATGCTCGACGGAGACGCGGAAGGCGTCCTGCCGCTCCTGCCGCTCGAGGCTTTGCAGAAATCGGGTCTGGGTAAACCGCAAGGGGGTGGACAGTGAAGATGACCCCGAAAATGGTAGTGATCATAGCCGCGGCTTTCGTTCTGCTGGTGGCTCTCAACAGTGCGCTCTACATCGTGGGCGAAACGGACCAGGTGGTCATCACCCAGTTCGGCGAACCGGTGGGAGCGCCGGTCGAGCAGCCCGGGATTCACATCAAACTGCCCTTCGTACAGAATGCGAACTATTTCGACAAGCGCTTCCTGGAATGGGACGGTGACCCCAACCAGGTACCGACCAAGGACAAGCGCTTCATCTGGGTCAACACGTACGCCCGCTGGCGGATCGTCGACCCGTTGAAGTTCTTCCAGCGGCTCCGGGATGAGCGAGGGGCCCAGTCGCGTCTGGACGACATTCTCGATGGTGAGACGCGCAACGCCGTTGCCCGTCAGAACCTGGTCGAGGTGGTGCGCAGCAGCAACCGCGAAGAAAACACGATCCAGCTCGAATCGGAGGAAGAACGCGTCATTCTGGAGCCCATCGAAAAGGGTCGGGAGGCGATCACACGAGAGATTCTCAGCCGGGCCCAGGAGCGGGCGGCGGATCTGGGGATCGAGCTGATCGATCTGCGGCTGAAGAGGATCAACTACGTCGAAGAGGTCCAGAAGGACGTATTCGATCGGATGATTGCCGAACGCAACAGGATCGCCCAGCGCTTCCTTTCCGAGGGCCAGGGAGAAGCGGCCCGGATTCGCGGTGAGAAGGAACGGGATCTCGCGCAAATCCAGTCGGAAGCGTATCGCACGGCCGAAGAGATTCGGGGAAAGGCGGACGCGATCGCGACCGATACTTACTCGAACGCCTACAATCGAGACGTCACCTTCTATGCGTTCCTGAAGAGCCTGGAAACCTACGAGCAGACCGCCGATTCCAACAGCACGCTGATCCTGACGACGGACAGCGATCTGCTCCGTTCGCTCAAGAAGACGCCCTGACCCGAACTCCGAGGCCCGGCGGGGTGGAACGCCCCGCCGGCGGTCCGGGAACCCGGTTCTTGGGGGAACCGGGTGCTACCACCCCTTGCGCTTGCGCAGGCCGGTGATGTGAGCGAGATGGTGGTCGCCGTGCCACGCGTACATCTGGAGCGTGGTGTCGAGGTCGATGTCTCCCCACTCCGGGTGATGGAAGGGTCGGGCGAAATCGGCCTCCTCGAGGGAGCGCAGCAGCAGGACCCAACGTTCGTGGACTGCCGAGATGATGGCGAGGGAAGGGCGCAGCGGAGCCGAGCGGGCGTCGGCGAGCCGGGCCCAGGCCGCCTGGTCGTAAGCCTTGATAGTGGGTTTGTCCTCCGTCAGGGCGAGGCGGACGCGGACGTAGGCATTGATATGACTGTCGGCGATGTGATGGACGAGCTGGCGCACCGTCCAGCCTTCCGGACGGTAAGCCGTATCCAGCTGAGCGTCGCTCAGGCCCGCAACCGCCTGCTCGAGCCGCTCCGGCAGCCCGGCCACACTGCGGATCCAGCGTTCCCGTTTCTCCGCCGTAACGGCGGGGTCGCGCTGGAACTTCCCGATGGGATACTGCAGATTCTCCATGTCTTCTCCTCTCGCTGCCGCCCCGGATGGGGCCGATCCGATGTATGCGTATCTTATCGAATCAGAAGTCTCGTTGAAGCGCGTGTCCCGGCGAATTATCCTTGTAGCGCCCGGGCGGGGGGAAATCGGTCTCTCGCGCTCGATCACCGGACGGAAGGATGCGATGAACGATTCCCGCCCGCAGCCGATGCGGCTCCTGCGCTTGCTCTGGATTGCCTTTCTGTTCTCGACCGTCGTGTGGGGAGTACTGGCCTGGATCGTGACGCGGGGTGCCGGAGCGGGTGCGAAGGCCGCTTTGTCCTTTTCCGACCCGCTTTTCGCGGCGCTGTGTCTGGTGGCGGTCGCTCTGTTCGTGGTGGCCGCACAACTGGGTCGTTTCTTCCCGATCCGGTCGGCCGGCGATCAGTCCCGGATCAGCCTGCATCGATTCCAGATCCCGCTCGTCCGGTTCGCCCTGTTCGAAGCCATCGGACTGCTGGGATTCGTGGGGGCCTTCGTCAAGCTGAGGTTCGAGGCCTGTCTTCCCTTTCTCCTGCTGGCCGTCGCGGGGCTCCTCATGTCCCGCCCGCGAGGTGGGGCGTGATGGGAGGCGATCCCGACAACGATCTGCGGGGAAGCAGCTCCGGAGAATTCAGCGATCAGGAGATTGACTCGTGACCAAACCAGCGGATGATCGAATTCAGGCCATCTTGACATCACCCAGCTATCGCCTCGTCGAGGAAGATACGGAATTCCTGGCCCGGGACGAGCTGCGCCCGGTCCGAATGCAGCTCGAGCTGCTGAAACCGGAGATCTTCTTCTCGGAACAGGACATTCGATCCACGATCGTCGTCTTTGGCGGGACCCAGATCGTGGAACGCTCCATGGCCGAGAAGCGGCTGCAGAGGGCGGAGGAATCGTTGAAGGCCTTTCCGAACAACGCCAGTCTGGCCCGCGAGGTCGAGGTCGCCAAGCGCATCATTGCCAAGAGCCAGTATTACGACAAGGCACGGGAATTTGCCCGGATCGTCGCCACCGATTCGAGCGCGGGGGCGGACCACAGCTACGTCATCGTGACGGGAGGGGGCCCCGGCATCATGGAGGCCGCCAACCGAGGTGCTTACGAGGCGGGCGCCAAGTCGATCGGACTCAACATCACATTGCCCACCGAACAACGGCCGAATCCCTATATCACCCCCGGTCTTTGCTTCCAGTTCCACTATTTCGCGCTGCGCAAGATGCACTTCCTGTTGCGCGCCCAGGGGCTGGTCATCTTCCCCGGCGGCTTCGGCACCCTGGACGAGTTGCTGGATGCGCTGACTCTAAGGCAGACGGATCGCATGCAGGAGATACCGATCATTCTGTTCGGGCGCGACTACTGGGACCGGGTGGTCGACTTCCACTTTCTCGCCGATGAGGGCGTTATCCGGGATTCCCATCTCGAGCTGATCCAGTACACGGACGATCCGCGGGAGGCCTGGGACATGATCCGGCGCTTCCACGGTCACTCGGACGAGGGCTGACGCAGGCAGAGTCGAAACCCCGTTTACAGGGGACTTCGGGCAGGTCGAGGGGGATGCGGGGCGGGACGACTGCCCGTCCTTTGTCGTTCGGTCCGGCCGGGGATTACTCGCGGGCGCGGCTGAGCATCCGCTTGAACCAGGAGATACCGGCTTCCTTCTGCTGCGCGTCGCGTCGCTCGCGGTCCTGTTGCCGGGCCAGTTTCTGGAGGAAGGCGTCTCCCTCCGGCTCATGACAGTGCTTGTATTTCTTCCCGCTTCCACAAGGGCAGGGATCATTTCTGCCCACGCGCAGAACCCGGCGTGGTCCAAAATCGACGGACTTCGGAAGGCGAATCTTCTCGGAGGCGCCGGATGCGGATCTTCTGAAAAACATAGAGCAAATCTTCCCATTTCGGGCGGTCTCGGAGGCCGCCGGATCACCTCTGAATAGTAACGCCTGCGGGGCATCTTGTCCAACTGCTGCAGGGGCGCGAGCCGTCGGAAGGCCCATGCTATAGTCCTTGCATGGACGGTCCTCCCGCCATCACCGAGACGGTCCTCAGCGAGCGCCAAATCCAGCGCCGGGTGGATGAGTTGGGGGCCCGCATTTCCGCCGATTATCAGGGCCGGGAACCCCTTGTCGTGGCGGTCTTGCGCGGAGCGGCCATCTTTCATGCCGATTTGATTCGAAGGCTCGAGCCCCACATCAGCATCGACTTCATCGCCGTCTCCAGCTACGGGGCGGAGACCCAAAGCTCGGGAGAAGTCAAGCTGATCAAAGACCTCGAGAGCGGCGTCCACGACACCGATCTGATTCTGGTCGAGGACATCGTCGACACCGGGCTGACCCTGGACTACCTGGTCCGGCTGCTGCAGAGCCGCCGGCCCCGCTCCCTCCGGGTCTGCAGTCTCCTGTCGAAGCCCTCCCGGCGCCAGGTCCCGGCCCGGATCGACTATCTCGGCTTCGAGATTCCCGATCGCTTCGTGGTCGGTTACGGTCTGGACCTGAACCAGCGCTTCCGCAATCTCCCCTATATCGGTGCCGTGGACGGGATCTGAGATCGCCGATTTCCCGGGGGGGGTGTTGCCCGAATGGCAAGGGTTGCGTTGGATCGGACGGTGGCAGGCAGGCGAATGCACGGCGGGTTGGTTCCACGCAACGGCGCAAAGAAGGACGCCAAGCCGCTACCCACAAAGAATCTCCTTTGCGGCGTGGCGTACTTGGCGCCTTTGCGTGAGATCAGGCTGCCGAGTCCTCACTCCAGTGGGGGCACCCCCCGATCGGAGGCCGCAGCCCTTTAGGCAACACGCCCGCGGGCTTCACGGCCCCCGTTCCAGGTTCTGCAGTTCCGAGCCTCCCGCTCTCCCGTCTCGCGCTCCCGTTCTCCCGTTCTCCGGGCCCGGCGCGGGGCGCCTCACTTCGTTCGGGTTCTGAAAAACGGAGCGGCATCCCGTTCTCCCGCGCTCCCGCCCTCCCGTCCTCCGGGCCGAACGGCGAAGGCCCAACGCCGAAGTGCGAAGGGCGAAGGGCGAAGTGCGGGTTGTCCGAATGGCAAGGGCTGTGTTGGATCGGACGGTGGCAGGCGGGCGAATGCACGGCGGGTTGGTTCCACGCAACGGCGCAAAGAAGGACGCAAAGCCGCCAGCCACAAAGAATCTCCTTGCGGCGTGGCGTACTTGGCGCCTTTGCGTGAGATCAGGCTGCCGAGTCCTCACTCCAGAGGGGGCAGGGCGCGACCGAAAAGAAACCAAGACCAACTGGGCAACACGCCCTCGGGTTTCGGGTTCTGCGGGAGACGGAAGTTTGGACATCGGGGAGCCTCGGTTTACGGATCGGTGACAGCAACGCAGACGATTTGACAGCGGGCTTCACGTAGCGCGAGAGCAAGTGCGCTGCCGGTCCGGGCTCCCGTTTCCCGTTTCCCGTTTCCCGGCTCCCGTTTCCCGTCCCCAAATCGAAAATCGAAAATCGAAAAGCTCAAATCGTCTATCATGGTGTCAACATTGATTTCAGTTTCCATCTTTTTGTAGTGGCTCCGGTTTTTCCCGCCGGAGGTTCCGCCCGCGGGGCGGCAGGAGGGATGCTCGATGGTGCCGACACGCGAGGCCGCCTGGGATCTGCTGAACGAGTACACCCGCAACCCGAACCTGATCAAGCATGCCCTGGCCGTCGAGGCGGCCATGCGCGCCTACGCCGAGAAGTTCGGGGAGGATCCCGAGCGGTGGGGAATCGTCGGCCTTCTCCACGACTTCGACTACGATCGGTTTCCGGACGAACATCCGTGGAAAGGCGCCGCCGTTCTGGAAGAGCTGGGCTATCCGGACGACATCGTCCATGCCGTGAAATCCCACGCCGATTTCACGGGGACGCCCCGGGACCGGCTGATGGACCGGGCTCTGTTCGCCGTGGACGAGCTGTGCGGGTTCATCACCGCGGCCACACTCGTGCGACCGGGCAAGCGGGTGGCCGAGCTGCCGGTTCGGTCGGTCAAGAAGAAGATGAAGGACAAGGCATTTGCCCGGACCGTGAATCGGGAGGACATACGGACCGGTGCTCAGGAGTTGGGTGTCGACCTCGATGAACACATAGGATTCGTCATTTCTGCGATGGCTCGGGTCGCGGGTGAGCTGGGCCTTGAAGGCGGTGAATGAGGAGAGGACCACATGGCAAAGGAAGTTGGCTCCATCGAAGCATTGCTGAAGGAGGACCGAAGGTTCGAACCCTCGGAGGAATTCCGCGGGCAGGCGAACTGGAAGGATCCCGAGATCTACGCCCGGGCGGCCAAAGACCCCGAAGGCTTCTGGGCAGAGATGGCCCAGGAGGTCCACTGGTTCAAGCCCTGGGACAGCGTGCTCGACTGGAAACCCCCCTCGGCCCGATGGTTCGTGGGTGGCACCACGAATGTCTGCTACAACTGTGTGGATCGGCACCTCAAAACCTGGCGGAAGAACAAGGCCGCCATCATTTGGGAGGGCGAGCCGATTCATGCCCGCCGGGTCATCACGTATCAGGAGCTCTACCGGGAAGTGAATCGCTGTGCCGCCGCTCTGAAGCGGCTCGGCGTACAGCGTGGGGAGCGGGTGGCTCTTTACATGGGAATGATCCCCGAACTGGCCATCTCGATGCTGGCCTGCGCCCGCATCGGTGCGCCCCACACGGTGGTTTTCGGAGGGTTCAGCCCCGATGCTCTGCGAGATCGGATCAACGACTCCGGCGCCAAGGTGTTGATCACCGCCGATGGCGCCTGGCGGCGGGGCAATCGCGTGCCTCTCAAGGAGAATGCCGATCAAGCGCTGAAGCATTGCCACACGATCGAACATGTCCTGGTCGTCAATCACGCCATGGATGCCAGAGACGTCGACCTGGAAGGCTACCGGGACCACTGGTGGCACCGTGAAATGGACCGCAGCGGACATGCGGAGGTCGAAGTAGAGGAACTGGACTCGGAACACCCGCTCTATATCCTCTACACGTCGGGAACGACGGGGAAACCCAAGGGGCTGCTCCATACCACGGGGGGCTACCTGGTCGGGACGCACACCACGACCAAATATGTGTTCGACCTGAAGGACAGCGACACCTATTGGTGTGCTGCCGACATTGGTTGGGTCACCGGGCACAGCTACATCGTCTACGGACCTCTGTCGAACGGCGCCACACTGCTCATGTACGAAGGAGCCCCCAATCATCCGCACAAGGGCCGGATGTGGCAGATCGTCGAGCGCAATGAGGTGAACATCCTCTACACGGCTCCGACCGCCATCCGCTCCTTCATGGCTTGGGGCGCTCAGTATCCCGAACAGTACGACTTGAGCTCACTGCGGCTGCTGGGGACGGTGGGCGAGCCCATCAATCCCGAAGCCTGGATGTGGTACCGCGACAAGATCGGGTCGGGACGCACCCCCGTCGTCGACACCTGGTGGCAGACGGAAACGGGCATGATCATGATCACTCCACTGCCCGGTATCACGGCGACGAAACCGGGTTCGGCGACGCGTCCCTTCCCCGGCGTGGACGCCGCAGTGGTCGATGAAGCGGGAAATCCCGTGCAGGTCGGCGGCGGCTACCTCGTCCTGAACAAACCCTGGCCGGCCATGGCCCGGACGATCTGGGGCGACCCCGAGCGCTGGAAGGAAACCTACTGGCGGAGATTTCCCGGCAGGTATTTTACCGGCGACAGCGCCAAGCGGGACGAGGACGGCTACTTCTGGGTCCTGGGCCGCGTCGACGACGTGCTCAATGTCTCGGGCCACCGGATCGGGACGATGGAGGTCGAGAGCGCTCTGGTCAGCCATCCGGCCGTCGCGGAAGCGGCCGTCATCGGCGTGGCCCACCCCATCAAGGGCCAGGCCATCGCCGCATTCGTGGTTCTGGTGGAGGAAGTGGAAGGCAGCAACAAGCTGATCGACGAATTGCGCAATCATGTCGCGGAGAAGATCGGGGCGATCGCCCGGCCGGAGAGCCTTTTCCTGACCCGAGAGCTCCCCAAGACGCGTAGCGGGAAGATCATGCGGCGCCTTTTGCGCGACATCGCCGAAGGCCGGATCCTCAGTGATACGACGACTCTCGCCGATGCCGACGTGCTGGGACAGATCAAGGAGATGTACGAGGAACAAGGGGAGTAGGGGGAGTTTGAGACTTGAGATTTGAGATTTAGGATTTACGATTTGGTGGCGTGCGGGAATCGGGAGCCGTCAAACCTGGAATACGGCGGCGGAGTGTAGAGGCCGAAACACGGGACGGCGGAACCGCGAACTCAGGAACTCGGAACCCCTGCCTTGCTCCAAATCGTAAATCGTAAATCGTAAATCTCAAATCTCAAATCTCAAATCTCAAGTCTCGACTCTCATCCCGCGTCCCGGGCGAAGGGCCGGAAGTACTCCAGGGCGGCATCGATCAGGCGGCGGGCCGCAGCCGGGTCCTCGGCCTCCGCGGTGAGACGCACGAGGGGTTCCGTGTTGGAGGCCCGGATCAGAAGCCAGCGGTCGGGCCAGCTCACTTTGACGCCATCGGTCAGATCCATTTCTGCGTCCCCATATACCCGCTTCATCAGGCGCAGGTAGGCCGACGCGTCCCTCGAGCGGCAGGGAACGGAGACTCTGGTGATGCCGCAGGGAGGCAGCGAGGCGAGGACGCGGGAGACGGGACTTCCTTCCCGCACGAGATGTTCGAGCACCAGGGCCATCGCGACGAAGCTGTCCCGACAGCGGTTGATTTCGGGAACGATGACGCCGCCGTTTCCCTCGCCGCCGACGGGTGCGCCGACCTCGGCCATCTTCTCGAGGACATGGGCCTCGCCCACGGGACAGCGATAGACGGGACAACCGCGGGCGTCGGCGATGCTCTCGATCATGCGGCTCGTCGAAACGCTCACGACGACGGGGCCGGGGCGCTCCTGCAGGACCCGCCGAGCCGCCAGGGCGACGGTAAAGTCTTCGCCCGGCGGCCGGCCCAGTTCGTCGACCAGGGCCAGACGATCCGCGTCCGCATCTTGGGCGAACCCGATGTCTGCTTCGTGCGCCAGGACTGCGGCGCTCAGCGCGGAAAGGTGATCGGCGACCGGCTCGGGATCCCTGGGGAAGGGCTGGTCCGGATCCGTGTGGATCTCGATGACCTCGCAGCCCAGATCCCGAAGGAAGCCCGGGGTCACCTCGGAAGCCGCCGCGTTGCAGCAGTCCACGACGACCCGAAATCCTCGCTTCCTGATTGAGGCTACGTCCACGAATGCAGTGACCGCCCGAAGGTGCTCGGCCACGGCGTTCCGGTCGTCCCGGATCTCCGGAACACGATCGGCGTCGACCCGTGCGTACACCCCCTGGTGGTACAGGTCGAGCAGTTCGGAGAATTGGTAGGGCCGCAATGCCTCGCCGGCTCCGGTGCAGAACTTGAGTGCGTTCCACTCTTCGGGGTTGTGGCTTGCCGTGATGCTGATTCCGCCGGCCTCGCCATGCTGGTGAACGTGAAACTGCAGCGTGGGTGTCGGGACGACGCCCAGTTGAACGGGGACGCAGCCGACCGAGAGAAGGCCGGCCGTCACGGCCGGCGCGACCATGACGCGCGAAGGCCGAGTGTCCGTCCCGATGGCGATGGGCCCGGGCCCGCAGTAGGTGCCGAAAGCGGCGGAGAAAGCGGCCACGATCTCCGGAGTCAGGGACGTGCCGGCGATCCCTCGCACTCCGGAAACGCCGATCTTCAGAGAAGGTGGGTGGCCCTTCATGGTTGGCGGTCCCCCGTCAGCGAGCGGTGAATCAGGTCGCAGCAGCCCTGGTAAATCTCCCCGGTTCGTTCCGCGTCGTTCGATTCGGCAATGATGCGCAGCAGCGGCTCCGTATTGGAGACCCGCAGATGAAGCCAGGCATCCGGCCAGTCGAGACGGATCCCGTCATCCAGGTTCGTGACCCAGGACCCGTAGAAGCGCCGGCAGGCCGCGAGGGCGCGGTAGGCCGCCGGAGCCGGACAGCGGATTTGCCCCTTGCGCATCGCCGTCGAGGGAATCATCCGGGCCAGCGACGACAGGGGGACGTGCTGCCGTGCAAGCTCCTCCAGGACGATCCCGAGAGAAAGCAGCGCGTCGAAGGTCATGGAGGCGGGGAGCGCCGATACTCCTCCTGAACCCTCTCCGGCGACGACGGCGTCGAGTTCCGCCCCCCGGTTCATTACATGACTCTCCCCGACCGATGTTCGGTGGACCTTCTGCCCGAATTCGGCGGCGACCCGGTCGATTCGTCCCGAGGTCGAGAAGGTGGTGACGACGGGGCCGGGCCGTCGCCGGAGACGGCTCAGGGCCACCAGGGGCAAGGTGTACTCCTCGGACAGACAGGTGCCGTCTTCACAGACCAGTACCAGGCGGTCCCCGTCGATGTTGAGCGCGGCCCCGAGATCGAAACGGTCTCGCGATACCGCGCCCGCCAACTCCCCGAGGCTGTCCCGCGTCGGTTCCAGCTGAACTCCCCGTCCCGGTCCGGGAGCGGAGTTCAGGGCCACCAAACGCACCCCCAGACGCTCCAGGAAGCGCCGTGCGACAGGGACGGTCGCGCCGAAGCGGAAGTCCAGAGCGATCCGGAACGCCCGTTCCCGAATCTCCTCTTCCGCGATGGCCGAGCAAAGATAGTCCAGATAGGAGTCCGTCAGCACGGGATCGGCAGAAGCCGGGGCGGCCGGCGCCACTTCGAAGGTGCGGAAGGACGAGGCGTGGAAGAGATCCAGAAACTCCTCGCTCTTGATCGGACTCAGCAGGGAACCCTCCGGACCGAGCAGCTTCAGGGCATTCCAGCTGGAGTCGTTATGGCTTCCGGTGATCGAAATGCCTCCCGCGGCGCCGGCTTCGCGAAGGGCGAAGGAAACCAGGGGAGTCGACGTCGGGCCCAGATCGATCACCGGGCATCCGGAGGCCAGCAGGCCGGCCGCGACTGCCTCCTGAAACATGATGGAGGACGCTCGCGAATCCCGCCCGATGACAACCGCACCCCCGTCTGCCCAAGTCCCGAAGGCCCGGGCGAAGCGGATCGCCAGCTCCGGATTGAGGGCTTCCCCCACGACCCCGCGAACCCAGCCGGTTCCAATCTTCAGCTCTCGCAAGGCTTCTTCCTCAGCATCGGCACCAGCGTTCGACCACCTGGCGCAGACTCGTCTCCTGTTCCGAAAGCCGCCGGAACAGGGTGAGCTGATCGATGGCCCGGATCCGGTTCAGATCGGGCGGGTCGTTCCGGCTCAGGCGGAAGTACGTGTCTCCTCTCAGATAATCGGTCAAAAAGCGGACCCCCAGCTCCAGCGTGATGATTCGCACGGCGTCGACCATGAGGGCAACCTCGCCGGGGAGGATGGTCTCGGCCGTCTGGAGGAAGCCGCGGGCGACGGCGTCGAAGACGGCGACGTCCACCTGGACCCTGGTGGGGTCCGGCTCCTTTTCGCCGGCGACATTGGCCAGTGAGCGGACCATGTCGCCCCAATCCGCCAGCCAGGTGTGCGGCATGATCGTGTCCAGATCGATCAGGGCCGTCACCCGCCCCGAGTCTTCACCGAACAGGAAATTGTCGAGCTTCGTATCGCCGTGGATCGCGACGCGGCGAATCCTCCCGGCATCCATCGCTTCGAGGAGGGTGGCGGCGAATCCTTCGTTCTCGAGGACCAGGAGCAGGGCTTCGTCCACGCCCGGGAGATTTCGGCGCCGTTCGAACTCCCCTTCCGGCAGATGCTGGAGGAAGTGCCATTCGGTGCTCTTGCGCAAGGCCGCCCCCCGGGGCAGTCGATCTCCCGCTGATTCGGCCGTGCGGTTTCCCGCCAGCACCGAGTGAAGCTGCTGGTAATACAGGCGCGTGTCGCGGTAACCGGGCAGAGGATTCTCGAGGGCCGAGATGTCCATCTCCGCCGTCAGATCGCCGAACAGAGCGAGGCCCCGGCCCGCTTCCCGCGCAGTAGCGAGACGTGCCTCGCGGTCGGGGATCTCGCCCAGACTCTTGAAGGTTCGGCAGCCGGAGATCTTCTTCATGAGGCGCCAGTAAGTGGGTCCGCGCAGACTGTCGCAGCGCAGGTAGGGTGCACCGGCGCGGGTCGAAATCAGTTCGATGGTCGCCCACTGATCCGCGAACTCCACCGGGCGCAAAGCGAGACTCCGTCGCTGCGCCTCGATGCAGGCCAGCATGGCGGCCATGACCTTCTCGGGTTCACGGAAGACCGCCTGGTTGATCTGCTGGAGCAGGAACTCCTCCGCCGCGCGGCCGGCCCCGCCCAGGATGAGGTAGGTGTGGCGGTTAATGTTTCCCTTTTCCGGAAAATCGAGCGCCTCGACGGGTGACGCCAGGCAGAACTTCGAGGCGATTCGCGAGGCCAGCGCGGTCGGATGCTCGTCGAATTCTCCCGGAATCTCCGTCGTGGGCACACTCCGTCCCTTTCCCTGTTCCGGGCAATTCTCTCAAACCGATCGGTCGACGTCACGCCACCCGGCGAAGGAAACGGAGGATGGTGTCTACTGCAGCTTCAGCCGGAAAGGAGGATGATGGGAGACATGAACGCGGCGCAGGCGGGGTCTGAGGAATACCCCGCTGGAAAGTCGCCGCCCCTCAGGCGCTCGACCCGACAGCCGAGTCCCAGAGTCGCCGAATGGCAGGGAAAAAGGGAGCCATGCGAGCGTGAGCGTATGCGCTTTCGATCGGAGCGTGAGCGTGCGTCAGAGCCTAGCAATCGAGGTCAGCGTGAAGTCGTGCACGATTTCGAACGTGGACAGGATTACGAGCCAGCTCCCCTTTTCTCCCTGCCGGGCCCGCCGCCGGTTCCCCCGGGGGAGCCGCTGGCCGACCCAAACTGTTTCATTCTCGTCTCGCCGGCGAGCCAACCGGGGGAGGAAATCGACTTTCCAGCCACAGGACGCATCGCGCGACTGGGTGGAATACGGTCATCGGTCCACTTGCGTTACATCGGGAATTCGAAACGGCCTCCGATTTCCATCATGGTCCTTGTGGCAGGGTATCTTCGTTGGTTAGGATTCAATCGGCGTTGGTGCTAGAATCGCACGGGTTGCTCGCGACCGCTTCTCAGGAGGAATGACTTGAACGGTGGTGTTGAATACGTTGAGAAAGTCTACAATCGATACTCGCGTTTCTATGACTTCATTTTCGGTCCCTTCTTCCACAGTGGTCGCGAAGTCGCACCAATGCTGCTGGACCTGCGACCCGGGATGGAGTTACTGGAAGTAGGGATCGGCACCGGCCTGTCCCTTCCGAGGCTGCCCCGCCACATCAGTATTACCGGCATCGACCTGTCTGAAAAGATGTTGGAACAGGCGGCAAAGCGGTTGGAGCGTGAGCGGCTCGAGGAAAACGTCCGGCTCTTCAAGATGGACGCGACCCATCTCGAGTTTGCGGACAATTCCTTCGATCGGGTCCTGGCCGCCTACTTCATCTCGACGGTTCCCGACCCGGTCAAGGTCGTCAACGAGATGAAGCGCGTCTGCCGCCCCGGCGGCTACCTGGTGTTCCTCAATCACTTCAAACATGAGAATCCGGTGATTTCGACTCTGGAACGCATCGGTTCACCGATGTTCTACCGTCTGGGATTTCGGACCGATCTGGATGTGCACAAGCTGATGCGGGAGTGCGGACTGGAGATCGAAACCCTGGAGAGGATCGACTTTCTGGGTCACTGGAAAGCGGTGCGCTGCCTCAACCCCGAATAGATCGGGAACAGTCTCGAAGTTCAGTCCCCCGCAGTCAGAGTCTCCGGCGCGGTCATCTGTCGGATGACCTCTGTCTCGCCCGTCACCTTGGGCGAGTACTTTTGGGAGAGCTCGTACCGGTAGGTCAGAGCTTCCTCCAGCGTATGGAACGAGGCCAGCTCGATTTGTTCGACCATCTTTGGATCGAGTCCGCCCGGCCTGTCGACTTCCTCGACGGCCAGCCAGACCCGGTAGTAGCGCTTATTCATACAGAGTTCTCCCGGCATGAGAACGTCTGCGGGCGATTCCGCTGACGATTCAACTGCCCGTACTGTCCGCAATTCGCATGCCACCGGATTCAGGTGGATAATGGAAGGGTGGTGGTAAGTCTCGAACCTTTTGGAGCGGTATTCTCTCGCTTCGAAGCAAAGGGCTTGCGCTCCGGCCGGGATGAGTGTATGAACCCAGATTGGGGCAATTGCCCCGATGCGTGGAGGGCATGACACCGCAACTCGCGAGAAGGCGGGGTAACAAAAGGGGTTCCGGCAACCCATGACCGGAACAGTTGTTGCATTGAAGTTGCGCACGACGATTGCAGCCAGAAGTTGAAACGCTCCCGAAAGAGTCCTGAGGCGTTACCTTTTCGATGAATTCTGAACCATAGGGAAAAGACCGTGTCTGTTTCGGTCCAAAGCGATTACCGATGAAATCTGAGATTCAAGCAAGCACCAAGTCGGAGCCGGACCCGGCCTCCGCAAAAGTCAAAACCGTCTCCCAGCACATCGTCGAGATCGTCAGCGATTCCGGTGAAGGCGCCCAAACCTGCGGACAGCTGTTTGCGACTATCTGTGCCAAGATGGGAAACGGGGTCTGGACGGTGGAGATCATTCCCGCCGAAATCGAGCCGCCCCATCGCTCGCAGGCCGGCGCCTCCGGAAATCGGATCCGGCTCGGATCCAAACCGGTCTCGAACGCGGGTGACGCGGCGGATGTGGTGATCTCGTTCAACGAACAGGTCCTCTACAGCCGGATCGACGTCGGGGCCTTGAAGGCGGGAACGATCGTTCTCCTCGATCGTTCCTGGGCCGATGATCCATCCTCCGAAGTTCGGGAGGCCTACGCTGCGGCTGTGAAGGACTTCTCCAACCAGGGATTCGTGGTCGTGGAGATCCCTCTGCAGGAGGAGACTCTCAAGTACACCGACGAACCGCGACGGGGCAAAAACATGTGGGCCCTCGGGCTGCTGTGCGCCCTGCACGAGTGCGACATGGAGGTCGCGCAGGCGGAAGTCCGTAAGAAGTTCGCGCGGAAGGGCGAAGAGGTGACCCAGGTCAACCTGAACCTCCTCGATGCCGGATACGAATGGGCGACGGCCAACCTGTCGTTCCGCTTCCGGATCCCCGTTCTGGCCCGACCCGAGCCCATGGTGGTCATGAACGGGAACCAGGCCGTCGGACTCGGGATCATGGCCGCAGGAATGGAAATCTGCGCGATGTATCCGATCACCCCGGCCACCTCGGCCTCTCACTACCTCTCCGCGGTTTTCCACACCGTCGGGGGGTTCGTTCATCAGGCCGAGGATGAGATCGCTGCGGTGGGATTCGCGATCGGCGCTTCCTACGCGGGTAAGACGGCGGTGACTATCACGTCCGGTCCCGGACTGGCGCTGAAGACCGAGTTCCTGGGCCTGGCGGTCATGGCCGAGGTGCCCCTGGTGGTGGTCGTGGTCCAGCGCGGCGGCCCGTCGACGGGGCTGCCGACGAAGATCGAGCAGGGCGACCTGCTGGCCGCACTGTTCGCCTCTCCGGGAGACAGTCCCAAGATCGTCATGGCCCCGGCAACGATCGAAGAATGCTTCCACTTCATGATCACCGCCCGCAAGCTGGCGGAGGAGTTCAGGGGGCCCGTAGTCGTCCTGACCGACGCCAATCTGGCCACGGGCCAGCAGCCGTTCAAACGTCCGGACGTCCGCGAAGAATGGCTGGCTCCGCCCGTTGTGCAGTCCTCCTGGGATCCGGAAGTTGCGCCTTTCGACTGGGATCCGGAGACCGGCCTGTCCCAGCGCCCGGTCCCCGGGCAGAAGGGTGGAGAGTACGTGCTCACCGGACTCGCCCACGACCAACGCAGCAAGGTCGCCTATGAGTCTGCGATCAACCAGCGTGCGATGGCCATGCGCAGCCGCAAGCTGGCCGTGCTCGAACAGAGCCTGAAGGCGCCGGAAATCTACGGTGCGGAATCGGGTGATCTGCTTGTGGTGACCTGGGGATCGACTCTCGGGGCGGCCCGGGAGGCAGTGGAACGCGTCCGGGAAGACGGAGGGAATGTCTCTCACCTCCACCTTCGATTCCTCTCCCCTCTCGAACGGGGCCTGAAAGGGATCTTCGAGCGGTTTCGCCAGGTGATGACGGTGGAGATCAACTACTCGGACAACCTCGACGATCCATTCATCAACGAGGGGAATCGACGGCGCTCTCAACTGGCGCGGCTTCTACGCGAGCAGACCTTGATCGACATCGACTGCTGGTCACAGGTTCCCGGAAGCCCGCTACCCCCCGCCGATATTGAACGTGAGATTCGAAAGCGCCTGGAATCGCTGGCGAAGGAAATACAGTAATGTACGGACTGAAGAATGATTGGGTATTGGAAAAACGCCCCCGGGTCTGCGTGCTCGAGGACTATGTCGGCGGCGAAGCCCGCTGGTGTCCGGGTTGCGGTGATCACGCCGTGCTCAACTCCGTTCAGCGGGTGGCGCGCGATCTGCAGCTCCCTCCCGAGAAAACGGTGGTGGTCTCGGGGATCGGCTGTTCGAGCCGGTTTCCCCACTACATGAAGACTTACGGGTTCCACGGCCTGCACGGCCGGGCTCTGCCCGTTGCTTGCGGTGTCCGCAGCCGCCGCCCCGACCTGAACCTCTTCGTGATCACCGGTGACGGCGACTGCTGCGCCATCGGGACCGCGCATTGGATCCATGCGATCCGCTACAACATGAAGCTGACCGTGCTGCTCCTGGACAACAACATTTACGGCCTGACCAAGGCTCAGACCTCACCGACGACCGGACGGTCGCAGCGTTCGAACACGCATCCTCGTGGTTCGTTCTTCGTTCCCATCGATCCGATCTCCGTTGTCCTGGGAATCTCGAATGCCTCCTTCGTGGCCCAGACGGTGGACTGGAATCCTCCTCACCTGTACGAGACGATCAAGCTGGCGCACGAGCACGACGGCACAGCCTTCGTGCGGATCCTGCAGCGATGCCCTCACTACACGGCCCACGTATTCGCCGAGGCTCAGCAGGATACGTCGCGCCTGCTCTATATGAAGCATCCGGACGGGATCAACGTTCCGGAAGCCGTCGCGAGAGTCTTCAAGAATCAGACGGAGCACGATCCGTTGAACCTCGCGGAGGCGCGGGAGCTGGCAAGCCAGCCCACCGGCGCCCTGCCCATCGGGCTTTTCTACAGGAATCCCCAGGCGGAGCGCTATGATCTGGTGTCCAGCGAAGGCCTCAACATGACTCCGGCGCAAAAGACTGCCGCCATCAACAAGGCGCTGGATCGCTTCATGATCTGACGGCCCTTGATCGAATCAGCGAAAAAGAGGGAAACAGAATGGCACGGCCACAGAGCCGGGTTGAGAACCGCCCGACTGAACATGCCTCAGGAAGTCCATCTCGCAAGCTGGCTACGGGTTTGAATCTCATCGCGGAGGCGGAGTCCCGAATCAGCGCCCAGGCGCGGATCGGAACGGCCGCTTTTGCGCTGGGCCGGACCCGGGCCGGACAAGTTGCCACCATCATGCAGGGCGACCCGGGTGCCGGGGCGAGCCCGATTCCGGGTGATCTGCCGCTGGTGCAGCACACCGTGCTGTCCCCGTCGACCCAGTCGACGGCGCCGATTGTGCTGTTGTCCGGGACTCATCAGGAGGCGGTGGACCATACCCTGCTGGCCCATCTCGTCGCCGAACGGATGGCCTGTCGAGTGGATTCCGCCCTACCGGAGTCGACGGCCCAGGGACTCGGTCTGGCGGCCCTGCCCGAGCCCAGCGCCCTGGATCGCGCGCGAGCAGCCCTGGCGGGATCGCTCTCTCCTTCGGAATCCGATCCTGCCTCCAACCTCCTGGCCTGCTTCCGGGCCGCGGCCGAGGGTCTCGGCCGGGAGCCCGCGCCGAACGTCTCCACGAGTGTGACCGGTGCGTCGGTCGTCATCGCAACCGCGGGCTGGTACTCCGGAATCGCCCGGGAGATCGCCCAGCGTTCCCAGGGGCGGATCGCACATCTCGCGCTGCGCCTGCTGCGGCCGTTTCCCGTGACCGAGGCGGGTGAGTTGCTGGCCGGCGCGAAGGTCGTGCTGGTTGCCGCACCCGGCGAATCCGCCCTTCACTTCGAAGCCTGCTGCGGCCTGGAGGAGGCGGTGAGGGGGGAGACGACAGTTCGAAGGGTTCGCCTGACCCCCGAAGCCGATTTGGCGGAATGCCTGCAGGCCTTTGTCGCCGCCTATCCGTCCGATCTCTGGGCGGACCTTCAGGATGGCGACGAGACCGCCGATGCCGTGGGGCGGAGAGTGGCCCTGGTTCCTTCCGGACAGGGTGCTGCGGGCATCCTCCTCGACGTGGGTGCCAGGCTGGCGGATGCGTTCCCCGGCGTCCTCCAGGCCGACCTTCAGCGGTGTGACTCAACGCTGGCGGTTCTGGGCATGGGATGCGAGGCGGCGAGCCGGCCGGAACCCGAAATCGATGTGTTGGCCATTCTCGACGATCGATTCGCGCCGGCGGAACGGGCAGTCCGTCGGGTGAAGGAGGACGGGAGCGTCCTGATCGTGGGCCGGACCGATTCCCCGGCCGACGCCTGGTGGCGGTTATCGGAGAAGACGCGCGAGGCGCTCGATGAGCGACGGCCGCGGCTGCTCCATCTCAACCTCGGGGAGGCGGAAGCCGAAGCGGATGGGCAGACCCTGGCTGCGACGCTGGCCGAACTGGCTCGGTCGGGCTCGGCGGCCGGTGCAACCGGGTTCGATCCTTCCGGTTTCAGTGAAAGCGGCGAGACGATCATTGTCTCCGGCCCGGCCGGCCGGCCGAGGGGCGACTCCGAGGGAGTACCCGCCCCGGAGGTTCTGATCGAACAGGTGCGAAGATTCCATGTCACGGGGCGCCTTCCGGCCGGGCAGGAACTCCCGAATCGGGATATCCCCCTCAGGACCGTCGCGGCGTCGGCCGCCGTCGCACCCTTTCACGAGAGTTTTCCCTTCTTCCTTCCCGCGGCGGCGGAGGCCGAGCCGGAGCCGCTGTACGGAATCCTGCAGCGCTGGCTGGCGCAGGGAGTCGAGGCGCCGGTCATGGCTCGTCTCCTCCCCGAGCTGGCCCGTCTCGTCGATGACTCGGCCCGGGCATCGGCGGCGGGTTCCCCCCTCGATCAGGCGGCCAACCAGGCCCTGACCCGCCTTGCCGTCCTGGCCGACCTGAGCGACGCGGGGCGTCGCGGTCTCCTGGAAGAGGCCAGGTCCCTGCGCGCCCATCTCTCCCATGCGGGACGGGTGGTGGGTTTCCGTTCGGAGTCGTGGTTCCAGCTTTACCGCTGGAGCATTGGCAAGGAGCGGCACCCCCGCATCCAGGAGTTTCGTACAGAGGCGACGTTGCTGATCAATCGGCTGGAGGCCCTGTTGAGAGCCGATCAGGGGCTGCGCCCGGAGTCGCGTTCGGCCGCCGTCATGGCCTCCGGGCTCGGATCGACCGGTTCCGGACTGATCGATCTGGAACGTCTCTCCGGCGTTGTCCCGGAGAGGCGAGGGCCCCGGCGACTGAGCCAGGAACGGCTGCAACGTATCGGCGAGGTCCTCGAGGTGTTGCGCCGTTTCGTCGAGGAGCCCGTGCAGGCCGGGGATCTTCATGTGGTTGCCGCTCCGGGGCTGAACCTCGATGACGCGGACGCACCGGTATTGAGAAGCGACCATCCCTTCGAAGCCGCCCGAGGCGTCTTCGACGGTCTGGCGACCCGGGCGCTCGAGGTGGTCCGGGCACTGCGCATGGGCCGGCTCGAAGTCGACGACGAATACGTCGCGGAAATCCATGACGAGATGGTGAGTGACCTCACCTGGGAAGCACTCTCCGCCGAGGAACTGCCGTTGATTCCCACCGTGCTGGTCCTCGAGTCCGGACGGCGCCTTTCGGAGGCGACGTTGGCCGAATTCCACCGTCTGATCGAGACCGGCTGGCCGGTCCATGTCGGCATCACGGTCAGCGAGTCACTGGTCAGTGGTGCAGAGCTCCCTCGGTCGCTGGCCGGCGTTCTGCCCGACCCCGGCTACCTCGGGCTGGCGCAGCGGGAAGCGTTCGTTCTTCAGTCGTCACTGGCCCGGCCGGATCATCTGCTGGAAGGGTTCCGGCAGATGTGTCGCGTTCCGGGGCCGGCGGTTTGCGTGCTCTCGTTTCCGGAACAGGAGGGCAGCGCTTCCTGGCTGTGGGAACGCTGCCAGTCGGCTCTGCTCTCCCGCTCCACCCCGCTGTACGTTTACGATCCATGGGCGGGGGAATCCTGGGCGGAGCGTTTTTCGCTCGAGGGCAACCCCAGTCTTTCCGAGACCCTCTTGGTCGTCGGACCCGAGGAGCTTGGCACACAAGATGCATCCCCTCCGGTTGAAGAGGCACTGACGTTCGCCCACGTGCTGGCACAGGACCCTCGGTTTCGCGAGCAGTTCTGGGTCATTCCTTCCACGGCCTGGAGTGACGGGCAGAAGTCGGCAGGGGATTTTCTGCGGGATTTCGCGCAGCCCTCGCTGGGTGTGGTGCCCTTTATCTGGGTGGTGGATGAGCGGGGAGCATCGCAGCGGGCCGTCGTGACCCGCGAGGTGCTCAGTGCCTGCAGGGACCGGGTCCGATCCTGGAGGATTCTCCAGGAACTGGCCGGCGTCCGAAATGTCTATGTGGAGCGGGCCGTTGAGCAGGTTCGGGAAGAGACCCGGCGGCAGGCTCTGGCCGAGCTCGAAAAGATCCGGCTGGAGGCTCGCCGGGAGGGTGCCGAAGACGCGATCGGCAAGCTGGTCGAAGTGCTGTCGAACGCCGATTCGTTGAGCCGGGAACTGCGGACTCGACCGGCAGCCATGGAAGTGGCGGCCGTGGAGGACGAACCGCAGCCGGTTCAGGTCGCTCGAATCGAGGCGGTGCCCGGACCGGAAGAGGCGGGGGAGGCGGAAGAGGAAGAAGAGGCATTCGGCGAGGAGGCGTACATCGACTCCTTCTTGTGCACGAGCTGCAACGAATGCATCAATCTCAATCCCCGGATGTTCAGTTACAACGCCGACCGGCAGGCCTTAATCGCCGACCCGTCTGCGGGTACATATGCAGAGCTGGTCAAGGCGGCGGAAGCGTGTCCGGCGAGATGCATTCATCCAGGGGCACCGCAGGCCGGGGACGCGACGGCGACGGCCGAGGTGGTCGAGAGAGGCAAAGCTTTTCGGTAGAAAAGCGAGGAGACGATAGACGTGGACTTGGGACCAATTGCAATTGCGGCAGTCATCATGACGGGCCTGGGCGTAGTTTTCGCCAGCATTCTGGCGGCCGCCGACCACCTGTTGCGCGTCGAAGAGGACCCGCGACAGGAGCAGATCGAAGGAATGCTCCCCGGCAACAACTGCGGAGCCTGCGGAGAGCCGGGTTGCCAGGCCTTTGCGACCCGGCTGGTCAAAGGCGAGGCCTCACCGGGAAAGTGTACGGTGAGCAATGAAGACGCCCTCATTCAAATCGCCGAATTCCTGGGTGTCGATGTGGGGGGCGAGGAAAAGCGGGTGGCTCGCCTGAAATGCGCGGGGGGAGAAGGCCTGGTGGCGGCGTTGGCCGATTACCGGGGGGTCTCCTCGTGCCGGGCCGCGGTTCTGGTCGATGGCGGAGGGCGAGCCTGCACCTGGGGCTGTCTCGGCCTCGGGGATTGCGAGCGGGCCTGCACCTTCAACGCCATCTCCATGAACTGGGAAGGCCTGCCCCAGGTCACCCTGGATCTCTGTACCGCCTGCGGCGACTGTGTGGACGTGTGTCCCCTGGACCTGTTCACCATCGAGCCCATATCCCAAAAACTCTTCGTCCAGTGCAGTTCACCATTGACGGGCGAGGCGGCCCGATCCCGCTGCGCGGTGGCCTGCGATGCCTGCGGCCGCTGCGCGGCCGACGCACCTGCCGGCGTCATCGACATGGTCAACGGTCTGCCGGTCATCCACTACGATCGAGAGGAACAGCCGACCCAGCGATCGACCTGGAGATGCCCGACCGGCGCGATCGTATGGCTCGAGGGAGAGCAGTTTTCCGAGCCGCTGGTTCAAATCAGTAGGGAGCGAATCCGTGCCTAACCTAATTTCCAAACTCCGCTTCGAGCGTTTGCGAAAGTTGTTGAGTGGCGCTTCTGCCGAGCCAGGGCAGAAACCGGCGAAGGTTGAATTGTGGGAGGTCCAGGAGGCGGTGACGCTGGCGGAAGCCATGATCTGCGACACCGTCGCGCACTGCGCCGGAGACGAGGCACCCGGGTTTCAGACTCAGGGAAACGGTTTCTCCTCGGTCAACGCGTTCGGACGCCAGGTGGTCAGTGTGGAATTGCCCAGCGTGGCGGAGGGAATCGCCTCCGGTGCGGGCATGGCGATGAGCGGTCTGCGCTCTTCCGTTTTTCTTCCCGGCGACCATCTTTCGGAAGGCTATGCCCAACTCCAGTCGCTGGCTCGCCGGCACGTGCCTTTGCTGATCCACGCCGCCTTTCGGGAAGGGTTCGGGGCCGGCAGCAGTCACGCCGGGTATTTCGGTGCGAGCGATCTGGGATTGTTTCAGGTGATGCCGAGTTCGGTTCAGCAGGCAGTCGACCTGACGATTCTGGCCCGCTGGCTGGCCGAGCGCAGTCTCATTCCCGGCATCGTCGCCTTCGATCGCCGTATCTGCGAAATGGCTGCCTTTCCGTCGATCGACTCGATTCGCGAGTTCCTGGGGGATCCGGAAGAGGAGTTCGCCTCGCCCAGCCCGGCCCAGATGTTGCTGTTCGGCGGCACCCGTCCGAGGGTTCCCGGCTGGTTCGATTCGGATCGGCCCGTGTCGTTCGGCGCCCTGCAGGGAACCAACGATGCGGTCAGCGCCGCCATCGGCAGCCAGGCTTTCTTCGCCGGACATCTGGCCGAACTCCTGCAGGAAGGAATGACCCGACTGGGCAGTCTGACCGGACGTCCCCTGTCTATGATCGAGCAGGACGGAGTGAGCGATGCCGAGGTGGTCCTGGTCACGCAGGGCAGTTCCTTCGAGACGGCCCGCGCTGCTGCCGAGTTTCTGCGGCGAGAGCAGCGGTGGTCCGTGGGCGTGCTGGGGCTGACTTGGTTGCGGCCGTTCCCGACGGCCGCGCTGCGGGAGGCTCTTGCCCGGAAGCGGGGGATCGCCGTCCTGGAGTGCACCACTTCGGGCCTCGCCGAAGAGGGGACCCTGATGCGCGAGATCCGTCGGGCCGTGCCGGCCTCGGATGCCACCTGGGTTTCCGCCCGTTTCGGTCTGCATGGCCAGCCCCTGGGTGTGGGGGAGGTGGTCGCTCTGGCGAACGAGCTGAAGGCCAAGAAGCCGCGTTCGAAGGTGTGGCTGGGGATCGTGGGCGAATCCCCGCGCATGGGCGAGTTCCCCAAGCGGGACGGACTGGTGAAGTCCGTGGCCAGCGATTATCCGAGCCTGAGTGCCGACACCCTTTCGGCCACCAGGTCCGACGCCCTGTCCGCCAAAGAGCAGAGGACCGTCCAGTGGGTCGGTCCTTCCGGTTCCGATCCGGCCGAAGTCATGCGTCAGCTGGCCGGCACCTGTGCGACGACCGGCTCGAAGATCCGCGGTTGTGCGTGGTATCCCGAGCCCGGGATTCTGACGGTGCGCGTGTCCGCCGGCCCTGCCGGGGCAGCCGTCGCGGAGTCCGGGACACCGGTGGATGTCCTCCTCCTGGGACGACTGGGTCTCGATCTGATCTACGACCCCCTGGCCGATCTCCGGAGCGGGCAGGCGGTCCTGATTGAAAGCGATCGTGCCCCCCAGGAGATCTGGGGTCTGATGCCCGAGTTCTGGCGTTCCGAAGTGCAGCGCCTCAAGCTCAAGCTTTACACGGTGGCGCCGGGATTCGAGCACCTGGTCGCCGGCGCGGGGGCGTTTCTGTCCGGCACGGATTTGCCCGGAACGGAGATCGACTGGAAATCCCTCGGGGAACCGGCCGTCGATC
>CAVRSV010000010.1:0-245130 GCA_963723965.1 uncultured Acidobacteriota bacterium
TGAAACACCCACGACCGCGGCCAGCCGCGAGGCCCCCCGAACCAGCAGTTCCGCTCCGCCGAGGGTCAGCAGAAGCCCGAGGAAGAGCGCCCAGAGGATTGTTGCCATCCGACATGACTCTACTCCGGTTCTCGACGAAGACCGCCTACGGGCCCGCGCGGACCTACGCCCGCGCGGCAGCCGTCAGCATCCGTTGCTCGAGACGGAGCCCGTCGCCGTCCTCGAACTCCCGCCAGGCGGAGACCACGTCGCGTTCGAGCGCACCCTTCGCCGGATCGCCCGCCTTCGCGACATGTTCGGAGAGGGGCGTGCTCCCGAGGTACTGCCACAGGAAATCCCGCGCCTGCGGCAGCAAAAGAGTCTTGACCTCGGCGTGGACGGACACCTCATGGAAGCCCGCGTCCTGGAGCAGGTGCTCGACCTCTGCCGGGTCGTGCAGCGAGAAGACAGCGAGCACGAAACGGGCGGCCTCGGGATGGATGTGCCGTCCCACGGCGTCGGCCAGTGCCGTGAACATCTTCGTCGGCGGGCCCGGCAGGTTGACCACCAGCCGTCCACCGGGCACGAGCACTCGGTGCATCTCGTCGAGGGCCGCCTTGCGGTCGGCTAACGAACTGCAAGCTCATCTGCGACAGCACCACGTCGAACGTCGCGTCTTCGAACGGCAACTGCTCCGCGCCGGCTTCGCGCCAGTCGATTGTTATCCCGGGCACATCGATGTCGCGGGCCACGGCAAGCATTCCGGGATTCGGGTCGACACCCACAACGCTGCCGTTTGTCGCGACGGAGTGGGCCGCCAACCTGGCCACGACGCCTGTGCCGCAGCCGACATCGAGCACCGCTCGCCCTGCTGGAGCTCGGCGACGTGCAGCAGATCCGCCGCCAACGGCTCGGCGACGACAGGAACGAGTATCGCTGGTAGTTCGCCGGGACGTTCCCGCCGACATGTCGTGGGAGTTTTCTTGCCCATCTTTGGTTCCTCCCTTCCAACCGACACAAAGGGCCGGGTTACGCCAGACGATGATCGGCGCGGAGGTGTAACGGTCGCGTGAGTCGAGAAGGTCGCTTCCCCCAGTCTACACACCTGCGAGGGAGGTTCAAGTTTCGGCCGAATGGAGTCTCTTCGAGCTGCTCCTGCAGCGCGTCATCGACCGGGAATCAGAAACCAGACTGATCATCGTTCCCGACGGAGAGCTCAGTCTTCTGCCCTCGAATGATCCACCTCGCCGTCCACGGCATGGCCGACAAGCAGTTCCCGGATCGCGCGGCGCTCGTATTGCGAACGTCCCCCACCTCACAGGAAGACGGCCTCGAGCTCGAGGCGCGGAAAATGCTGGTGAACTTGGCTGAACATGCGGCAAAATCGCTTCATGGTTGGTGGCGAAACAGAATGCACCTCGCGAAGGAAGTTCTGTCTGCGATTGGCCGGAGTCGCCTTCACGGGAGCGGCTGTCGGTCTGGAAACCATGGCTGTCGCGAATCCAGAATCGAAAGGCGAAGCCGCGGGAAAGAGAGAGCACCTGGCGGCCGCATGCGGAACATATTGCGGAGCCTGCCCGGCTTACCTCGCGAAACACAGCGAGGACGAGGAAACCAGGCAGAGACGGCAACAGATCTCCTCATCCGCGCCGACGAAGGCGGGGACGGGGATTCCGCCTTCGAATTGGATGGATGGCCTTCTTTGCGACGGCTGTCTCAGCGGCGGAGAGTTGCGGCCCATTGTCAAAGATGCGGCATAAGGCTATGCGCATTGAACACACAAGATAATGATCGCTGTTCCGACTGTGAGGATTTGCCCTGCGTTCGTATGAAGCGATTAATGAATATGGGCCATTATCTGCACCGGAATGAATATCTGCCGAACCTCAAAGCAATTCGAGAGATGGGCGTTCAGAAATGGGTCCGATATGAAGAAGAACGCTGGCGTTGTCCCAAGTGCGGCCTGCCCATGAGCTGGTATGACGCCGAATGCATCCGATGTGGAGCGAAGCGATCAGAACGGTTGTTCTCTTTAGGAACGGGCTGACACATCGGCGTCTCTTATTTTGTCCCAAGCAGATAGAACTCCTGCCGGTGCTGTTCGGCAAGTCGCTTGAGCTCCTCGGCAATGTCAGGATGATCCTCAATCACGTTCATTCGCTCGTAGGGATCAGCTTCCACACGTTTAACCCATCGATCGGATTGTCCGGCAGTTCGGCGCCGGCCAGGTACGCAAGCGTGGGCAGGATATCGATGGAGCACAGTGCGGACTCAGACACGGTCCCTGCCGGAATCTCTCCCGGGTATTTCATGATGGTCGCTGATCGGACACCGCCGTCAAACGAGGTGCCCTTGGCTTCCCGAAACGGAGTGGTTCCGGCATGATCGCCGTACACCGACCAGGGCCCGTTGTCCGAGGAAAAGATGACCATGGCTGACCGATACCCACCCATGACGGACCGCAACAAGTCGTGGCTCTACCGAAACCGGGAGACGACAGTTGAGACGCCATCTACCCGTCGTCGCTTTCCTGTCGTTCTCCACCGCGGCTTTGGCCCCGCCGCCGGGCAACGCTCCCTGCCTGGAGACCCGTCCTTAAGCCGGTCCTGGATGCAAAATCACGAGCACCCAGGAGGACGCGTCACGCCACCCCTGGGGAGACTGCTTCTCGACGATATCGAAGATCTTCGATTACGGGGAACCCGGCGTGGTCTCGGAGACGTCGCGCCTGATCCAGAAGTTCCGCCGGAGACGTCGCGCAGCCTGGAATCGTGCGGCCCCGCGCCGCCGGATGCATTAAGATTGAACGCCGTGGAGGGAATCATCAGGAATTGGACACACGGAATGCTTGCTGCCGGGCTGCTCGCCAGTCTCTGCACCACGGCAACCGCCGGTCTGGTGGTCTCCGACCTGGGCAAGAGCTACGACCCGGACATGCACCGTGTCGTCGCCCGGCAATCCCAGGTCGATCTGAGCGGGAACACGAGCGTGCGCAACGTCGACGCCGGGCATTTGAAATGGAAGGAAGCCGGCTACTTCCAGCGAAATCGAGACCTGGGTCAGGTTTTCACCGCCGAGAGAGACTTCCGGCTCGGCGCCATCGTCCTGCGTACGGGCCCGGCAGCGAGCGCGGTGCTGGCTGGGGCCCCCGGCGCCCGGGTCTTCGTGCAGTTCTTCGAAGTCCTGGGCACCCCGGAGGTCGAAGACAACGGAACCCCGCCCGGAACTGATGCTTCCCACGGCTTTTCGACCAACCACCGATGTGACGACTACCTCTCGGGCGTCCGGTACCGGCCGATGCGCACCGTGCGAGGGGGCGTGTTTCCGGACCTGCCGCCGACCCGGGACTTCAACGGGAGTCCGACCGGCGACTCCGCGGGTGTGCTGCGCTATCTCCGCTGGGATTTCACCGGCGACGATGCCCTCGAGTTCCAGGCCGGTTCCCGCTACGCGTTCGTGGTCGGCTTCGAAACGCCCGGCCCGGAGCGGGGCTTCACCCTGGCAAACCGCAACACGGCCTCGGTGGACGCACCACCCGCGCTCGGGGACTCCCACGACGCTCACCTGGGTGGCTGGTCCGTCCGCAGGGAAGGCGACGGGACGCTTCCCCCCTTCATGTACCCTTCGCCCGTTCCTCCCCGGGAGGCCGGATTGCGACAACGGTTGGTGGGCGAGTCGATGTTCGAATCGGGAGAGGAGCGTTTCTCCCTGTCGCCGACGACCGCGGGCTATCCGGATGTCGACACCTACCGCGACTATGAATTCTATCTGGAAGCCTCGGCGGAACAGGAGGCGGATGGAAGTGGCAGGCGCATTCCTCTCCTGGCCCCGGAAGGGGCCAGATTCCGACAGCCCGGTGGCAATCCGAAACCGCGACCCGGCTGCGCGACCCAGTGAACAGAGAGCTCCGTCATTACCGTGGACTGTCGGAATGGCAAGTCTCGACCAGCCACTCCACTTACGTCTCCCAGGACGCTGAGATTACCGGCACCGTCATGCTCGACGGGATGGACCTCCTGAGTCAGGGCTACTTCGTTTTCGCAGGAATTGAGACCGGAAGATCGGGCGCCACCTGTATCTCCCGTCAACCTTTGTGATCTGGCACCGCTCTGACAAGGGGAACCAAGCCGAGACCGCCCCATCGGAGTCCCAGGCTCTCGACGGGTCCAGTTCACGTGGCCGCAACTTCGCCGGCAGATCCTGGCGCGCCCGGCGCGATTCGAACGCGCGGCCTACGGATTAGAAGTCCGTTGCTCTATCCAGCTGAGCTACGGGCGCGTGCTCCGGATTCTACAGGTTTTGGGCGCCGTCAGCCAATTCTCGTGCGTAGCTCGAGCCACGTTTTCCGGAGAACGGGAGGGCGGGAGAACCGGGAGAACGGGAGGGCCGGAGGGCGGGAGAACCGGAGGGCGGGAGCTGGAGCCGGTGGTCCTCGAACCCGGGGAGATCCGCGACCTCAGCGCCGAGGTGTTCGCGGCGACGCAGAGTCTGGCTCGTCTCCAGGGTGTCACGACCGGATTGGAGATCACTTCCACCGGCGCTCCTGGGGCGCTGCTGGCCGCGGCCGAGTCGGTGAGTCTCGACGGCAATCAGGTCTTTCACCTCCCAGTGATCGATCCTCAGACGAAAGGAGCCGCCGGCAACTACCCCTGGCGTGTCGACGGGGATGTGTCGACCGTCGTATATTCGAAGAAAGTGACGTTGGAGCCACGAGATTACATGGTGCCGTTCGACTTCGAGGGGGACAGCCCTGTCGTCGGCATGGAGACGCTCGATCCGGATGAAACGGTTGCGATCGACGTGCGGGAACTACGTGACTCGCAGCGACCGGACGTTCATGGATCCGTCATCCCGCCGGATGCATCGGGGGGGCGGATAACCCCAAGTGACCATAGCATGTACGGGGAGTACGGGAGGAAGAGTCAGGCGTAAGAACGCGAAGGGACCTCGTATGAATCTACACGCATTGGTAATTCGTTTATCCCACGTAACGCCAATCGTGCTGATGCTCGGCCTCGCGGCGTCGGTTTCAGGGTATTCCCAAGCGCCCGCTCCACCCAAGGATATCGCGGGTTTCTTTCACGAGATCATCGGTGAGTGGATAGGCACAGCCGAACAGTACACTGGTGGAATAAAGGCCGATACCAGGTACTTTCATGCAGTTGCCAAACAAACAGGCCCCGACACGTACGAGGCGGTGTTCGAGTATTTCAGGCTTGACGAGAAGACCCATGCACCCGTCCAGGTTGGCGTGACCCGTATGACCACCAAGATCACCCCGGAGGGAACCGCGACAAACACTATCGTCGGTGAAGGGGAGGTCTCCCTTGATCCCCACACGCGAAAGCCCGAGAAGAACCAACTGTCCGAGGTCTTGCGCATGTCTCCCTCAGGTAGCCTGGAAGGGAAAGGCCATGGAATCATCAGTGTGGGAGATACCGCTCTGGGCCTGGGCAAGAACGGCAAAGTATCGGAATATACGAGCACATGGGTCCTGCACGACGGCGTCCTGAGTATAAGCGAGCGGCTCAGGGTCACGTTTCGCATCCTGTTCTTCGCGAGGCATTACGACATCGTGGACAGTTTCAGGGCTATACGAGGGAGTGATGTCATGAGCCTCATGAAGAGCGCCGGGGCCAACCCCAATCCCAGCCCCGCTCCGATTTCCGGCCGCGTCGCCACGGGGCCGCGTGCCGCCTGCGCGCCGCGGGCAACGATGCCTGAGAGTGCTGGCGGCCACCGTCACAACCAACTCGATGTTCTTCCCAGGGAGGCATCCGATCTGGCGGGAAAACCTGGTAGTGTCGTCGGCCGGCCATCTCCGGACTGATTCCGGTACGGTCGTTGAGAATGGCCGAGAGCCTCTTCCGGCTGACGCCAAGAGCCCTGGCGGCCTCGGTGACGCTCAACACTCCAGCGGTTCCAGGCCCAGTTCCTTCAGGACTTCGCCGGGATGGGGGGGTCATGCATCAACATCGTTTTCCCTCAATGACAATGCCCGTGTGAGAATCCGTGTGAGAGATCTTGTGTAAAATCGGCAAACCCAGCGACCCCCGAAATCTCTGTAAATTAATGAAGATGAGGAGGTTGTGAAAACAGAGGGTTCCTGATTAGAAGTCCGTTGCTCTATCCAGCTGAGCTACGGGCGCGTGGGGGACATGATAACCGACGTTCCGTCGGCGCTCCAAGGCCGGATCGACTATTGACGAGATCGGTCTCAGGTGGAGCGGTTGTGTTCGCGGCGGATCACACTTCGGGAACACAAAGCGGCCGCGAGCTGCCGCACTTCCAGGGACGCCTGCGGCGTCGGCCTTCGGACAACTGTCTCTGGAGCGAGCGACTCTCTCGTCGGACCTCAGTCGATGATGATCGTGACCTCCTGCTTGTCCAAGTGCCGACCCAGGAGATAGCCTCCACCGATACCGCCAGCAATGATTCCGACTTCGGTGACGTGAGTCCCGAGACCGGAGGCTTCGTCCCGCTCGGCACCCAACCACCAGCTTGCCGCTGTGCTCAGCGCCCCAAGTGTGAAGCCCAGGACGGCTCGCTTGCGGCCCTCATATCTCGTGACGGTGATCGTCGAGAAGCGCGAGAGCGCCACATCCTGGTCGCCTTCATCCAGCGGCGCCGGACCCTCCGACTCTTCGACGGAGAGCAACAGGCTGTCGCTTTCGACCTTCTGTACTCGGGCCTTCACGTAAGTTCCGTCCTTGAACATGGCTTGGATGTGATTGTCTTCGAGCAGCCATGCGAGAGCCGTGGCCTCCGGGTTCCGCACCGTTCGGCGAACGGTTCCCTCCTGGCCCGCGATTGCCGGAGAGACGAGCAGGATGAACCAGGCCACCCCAGGACCGATCCAGTGCAGCGTACGAAGTAGTCGATTGTGCAACGAAGACTGCATGCCTCTCACCTCCGGGTGGGTCCCATGCAAGCCCGTCTCCAAGCCCGAGACTCACCGCCATGACTTGTTTGTCCTACGTATTACGTATAAGAGCCGCAAGATCTCGAGGCATTCACCGCAAGAGTACGCTGCAGCGCGCGGTATCGCTTTGCGTCAGTCGAGGGTCGGCCGCATTCCGCGGGGACCTTTGCTTCCGATCTCAGCTCGGCCGTCCCTCCGGGACTGGGTAGGTGTGTCGCTTCCGGACCCAGGAGTGAACTCCTGGGCTAGGGGCGGAATGTCCCTCCGGGACGCTCTCCAACCCGGCATCCGCCCAATTGACACCACGGAACCTCGGAACCATCAACCTCTGGCGTGGAACCTCGGAACTGTCTACCACCGAAGCCCCAGAACTCCAAGCCACGGGGTCGCGCCGAGCGCCGGGCTGGTGTCTCCCCCGGAAGGTCTTATCACTGTAAACCTCTGAATTCATCGGATAGTATAAGTTGATGACGCCATTGTGGAAGATTCCGTGGATGTCGGCCTGGGCCTTACTTCTTCTCCACAGTGTTCCCCCGATCGTCGCCGAAGAGCCCGACGCTGCGGCGTTTCTGGAGCGGGCTCGCCACCAGTTTCCCCCGGATTTCGTCGACGGGCCCGACCGTTCGGCACTCGTGCGCTATACCTGGCGGTGGACGGAGACGACTGCTGAGATCGAACGGCAGAGCCATGTGAGTCAAGGCAGGATCACGGAGCGGGCCGTCGCCTGGGTGCGGGACGGGGAGGTCATGGTGACCTTCACGCTGTCGGACCCCGGGGGCAAGGGGGAAGGACAAGTGACCCGGCCCGCCACGGAAGCCTTCGACGGCTGCCGTGCGAGCAGCACGGACCGCTCGCCGGATGTCTGCCGGAGGATGCGCGACCTGGTCTGGTCGATGCTGGATCTCGAGTTCATCGGAGAGGACACCGTCGGGGACCGGCCGGTCTACGTCTTCCGCTATCACACTCCGGACGAGTCCCCGAAGCAGACTCTCGGCGCTCTCGAGCATCGGCGCCTCCGGATGCTGAAGCTGCGCGGGACACTCCGGTTCGACCGGGAGGAGGGGCGGCTGATCCAGGCTTCGGGCAATTATACGGGCCGCGTCGTCCTGGCGCCGGGCCTCATCACCGGCGCCGAGATCCAGCAGGGCTCTGGCTGGGGATGGACCCTTCGCCGCACGCCTTCCGGCGACTGGGTCCCCGACCGGTGGGAACGACACAGCGCGCTTCACGGGACATTCCGGAAGTCTCGCACGCAGGTCATCGGCGTATTGACCGACCTCGAGCCGGTCGCCGGGCCGCCCACCACTTCCCTCCCCTGAGGGAAGAAGCAACGCCAGCCGACGTGTGCCTGGCGTTGCTGTTTGCCGTCACGCAGCGGAGAGCTTCTTGACGTCGAGCTCCGAGCGATGTCGCTCTGCCTTCCAGAGGTCGTACTGGGTCTGCTGGTTCAGCCAGCTCTCCGCCGAAGTATCGAAGGCGAGCGACAGCCGGATTGCCATCACGGGACTGATTCCGGTACGGTCGACCCGGCGATTAAGAGGCTCATCCAACTGAAATTCGAGGTGTGCCTGCATGAGTAGGCCGGCAAGGACCAGACGGACCCCCGATGGCTGTTGTTGCCGACGCTGACTGTACCGGTGGACGCTGACGGGGACGAACGCGGGACCTGGGGGGACGGGCAAGCCGGTTCGCATCAGTGGTTACGAAGAGTGGACTTTCGGCGCAGATGGTCTGATCGCGGAATCGAAGGGTCACTTCGATGAGGCCGACTACAACCGTCAACTCGGAAGGTGACGAACCGCCCAACGTGCCGCTGAACCCGTCGAGCGGCAGGCCGGCGACGAGCAGAGTGAGCGCCGGCTTCACCGCTCCTGCTTCGCCGGAGAGCGTCTCGTCAGCGGTACTCTGATGGAAGCCTGGCGGGGTTGAATCCCGAATCCGAGGCGTCTGAAAGTCTGGATTAAGCTTCTCCCTTCCCTACGGGTAATCCAGGGCGGCCATCCTCTCCAGGACCATCGTTCCATCGGGCGCCCGTCTCGTCCCGACCGGGCGACCGGACGCGTCGACTCCAAGCAGGTCAAAGCCGGGATTGTCGAGCGGTACCTCTCCGAAGATCTGCCCCTCGTTCAGGAGGAGCAATCGGATCTGAGGGTTTTCCAGGGCGAAATTGTCGCCGAACACGTTCGGGTCCCTGTTCTTCCCCTGGGCGATCTTGGCCAGGACTCCTCGTGCACTCGAGATCAATGCCCACACGACTCGCACTTCCGTCGCAGCCGGCGGCAACTCCACCAGAGCGGCCGGGCCGTCTCCCTTCACCCGATACAACCGGTCCCGACCGGCCTGGAAATAGGCATCGCCATTGGGAGCGATCGCGAAATTCTGCCCGAACCGGGAGCGGAATTGCCGAAAGGTCTCCTCGGCCTCCGGAACCGGCAGAGCGCCCCCTGCCCGCCACTGCCGGCCGTCGCGAGTCACGCGCAGGATCGTATCGAGCGTCGCCCCTTTCCCGGACGCCCCGGTGCTGTACCCGGCCTCCACCGATCGCACTGCGGTCACGTCGAGACCGAGCAGGACGAACCCGCCGGCCGGATCGGCCGCGATTCGGACGCCCTCGAGGCCGGCGTCGAGCGGCACAACCTCAGCCTCCGATTCCGGGCTCGGCGGATAGATGATCACCGTATTGCCGACCCGCTGCGTCTCGGGATCCAAACGATTGACCAGCACATAGGCGGTGCCGTCGGGTCCCACCGAGAAATCGGCCGGCCGGTGCGAAATCGGAGTGTCGCCCTTCTCCAGAAGAACACTCAAATCGCATTTCTGCTCCAGTTCCCCGGCCAGCGAGTAGCGGGTCAAGGTCAGGCCGTCACTCGACAGGGCCCACACCGACTCGCCGCCGACCTGGACGGCTCGGCTCGATGCAGGCTGATCGAATTGTCTGCTGAATTCGGAATCCGCTGGAGGCGTCGCCAAAAGACTCCCACCCGGCCAGACCCCCAGTGCGACAAGGATCGTCCAGACTCGATGCATGATCGACTCCTTTCGTGGAAGGCTCACGCAGCACCCCTCCAACCGAAAGCATCTTTAGATGTGCACAGTATTTTCTCTTACCGTCATCAGCCATGCAAGCAAGAAGACGTACAAAGCTGAAGACCCGCGGCGAAGCCGCTGTGGAGTGCGGAAGCGGAGGAACGGAGCTTCCGCTTTCTTCGGGCGAGGCTCGTACGACGATGATAGTATTTGGCGTCATGCGGGAGTCGTTCTCCTACCCGGAGTTCATAGCGGATTCGTCCGACAGGCACCCGAGCGTGACCCTCCTGCTTCTTGCCTGGCTCAGATCGGTGCATCAAGAGCCCGCGGTCCTGGGGGATATCACGGAAACCGAGGAGTACGTCCGACGTCAAGAGCGGTAACCTCATGAAGTTCATCCTGGCACTCGCCATTCTGCTCTCGATCCCGGTCCTGGTTCTCTCGGCGGTGGATTCGGGCTCGATCTCGGGGGTCGTTGTTTCGGGAGGGGGGACGCCGGTTGGCGATGCCAGGGTCTGCGCGATACCCGCTGACAGACCGATCAACGGCCGGATCCCAAATTTCCCGGCGGACGGCCAGGGGCGGTTTCGGATCGGCGGACTCTCACCGGGCCGATATAGCGTCATCGCATTCAAGCTTTCCGAGGGATATCCCGATCCCGGGGTCTTCGCCTTCTTCGCCACGGATCGGAACCATTTCCCGACCGTCACGGTCGAAGCCGGCCGAGTCACGGAGACCACGGTCAATCTGGGTTTGAAGGCGGGTCGCCTGTCCATCCGGGTTCTCGACGGACGCACAGGTCGGCCGGTCACTTCGGCCGGGATGGAACTGGTTCGCCGCGACGATCCGCAGAATTCTCTGAGTACCGGCGCCAGATTGGGCGACGATCCGGGGACTGTCTGGTCCTGGGTTCCTCCTCTGACCCCCTTCTCGATCCGAATCAGCGCCGACGGGTATGCGAGTTGGTCGACCGAGGACGAGGCCGATCCGGCTCTTCGATTCCTGCAGCTCCAACCGCAGGAAGAGCGCGTCCTGGTCGTGAAGCTCGAACCGCGGGCGACGGGCCCCGGCCGTCCACGGTGACGGTCCGCGAAGCGGAGGACGACCTTCCAGGTTGCCCGGGCGGCAGAGCCCGGCGAGACGGCAACTCGGCACAGGTGCGGGGACCCGTTCTGCTGTGGCGATGGCCGCGGCTCGGGCGTTTGGGCAAGCAGGGATGCTTGCCCTACTGGACACGAACGGTCGTTTTCAGGTGATCCGCGGCAGAAGAGCCGCCGATGCTGATCTCGATCCGGTCGGGTTCGATGACCCAGCCGTGCCGGGTCATGTCCCAGTAGGCCAGCGACTTGGCCGGCAGGGGCAGCTCGATGGTCTTCGTCTCGCCCGGATTCAGGGTGACGCGGCGGAAACCACGCAATTCCTTGAGGGGCCGCGGCACCTTCGAGTCGACGTGCCTGACGTACATCTGGACGACCTCGTCCCCGGCCCGTTCGCCGGTGTTCTTCACGTCCACGCTGACGGTGACGGAACCGTCGCGCGCCAGCGTCGGGGAGCCGGCCTTCAGGTTCGAGTACTCGAACCTGGTGTAGCTCAGGCCGTAGCCGAACGGGTAAAGCGGCTCGCCCTTGAAGTACATGTAGGTCCGGCCGTGGCGGATGTCGTAGTCCATCATGGGCGGCAGCTGGTCGAGCGAGCGCGGCCAGGTCTGGACCAGGCGGCCGGCGGGATTGTAGTCGCCGAAGAGCACGTCGGCCAGGGCGTTGCCCAGTTCCTGGCTGCTCTGCGTCATGTGCAGGATGGCGGGCACGTGTTCCTCGGTCCAGTTGATGGCGTAGGGAAAGCTCGAGATGAGTACGACCACCGTCCGGGGATTGGCGGCGTAGACTTTCTGGATCAGTTCCTCCTGCTCCAGCGTGATCGACTTGCGGTCGACCGCCTCGCGTCCGTAGCTGGGTTCGGCGACTTTCCCCCACGCACCGCCCGGCACCCCGATGGGATTGTTGCCGACGCAGACGATGGCCACGTCCGCCGCGCCGGCCAGTTTCACCGATGCGACTTCGTCCGTGGCGGAGGTGACGTTGACCTTCGACCCCACCCGGCTCCGGATGCCCTGGAGCGGCGTCACGGTGTAGGGCGGGGTCCCGCTGTACCAGTCGAGCAGGACCTGGTCGGCCCGCGGTCCGATGACGGCGATGGTCTTCAGGTTCGAGACATCCAGCGGCAGCAGATGCTCCGAATTCTTGAGCAGGACGATCGACTTCCGGGTCACCCGCCGTGCGGCGGCCTTGTGCTCGTCGCTCAGCCAGGGCTCCGGCTTCCCGTCGCGGCCGATCTTCGCGTAGGGGACGTCCTCGGGAGGGTCGAGCAGACCCAGCCGGACGTAGATGCGGAGCGTCCCCTTGATCACCTCGTCGATATCTTTCTCCGTCAGGAGCTTCTGGTCGAGGGCCTGCGGGACGTATTGCGTCGACGTCCCGTCGAGAAACTGGTTGATACCCGCCTTGATTTCGCCGGCGACGGCCTCGACCAGGTTCGGATAGTAGTGCTGGTCCTTGACCAGGTTGGGCGACGCACCCCCGTCGGTCGTGATGATGCCGTCGACTCCCCACTCCTTCATGACCACGCTCTTGATCACCGGATGAATGGTGCAGGGAACGTTGTTCCACAGGTTGTAGGAGGTCATGAAGCAGCGGGCGCCGCCCTCCTCGAAGCCCATTCGGAAAGGCACCGTGTAGTACTCGCGGAACAGCTGCTCGTCGAAGTCCGAGGAAGTGCGGGTCCGGTCGTCCTCGTTGCTGTTGGCGAAAAAGTGCTTCAGCAATGAGGCGGTCTGCCAGTACTTCGGATCGTCGCCCTGGAGCCCCCGGATGAGAGCCACCGCCAGGGTGCCGTTGAAAAAGGGATCCTCCCCATAGCACTCCTCGGTCCGGCCCCAGCGCGGATCGCGGCCCAGATCGGCATTGGGTGCGAAGACGACCAGGCCGCCCCGGTGATACTTCGGGCTCTGGACCATGTAGCGGACCTCGTAGCCTTCCACCGCCCCCGCCTCGCGCAGGGCCTCCGTGTCCCAGGTCTCGGCCATGCCGTAGGCCTGGGGAAAGATGGTCGTCGGATTGGGATTGACCTGGCCCCAGTTGCTCGGTCCGCCCTGGGCCATGCCGTGCAGGCCTTCACAGTGTCCCAGTACCTCGATGCCCAACCGGGGCACCGCCGGGCGCGAACTCAGGAAGTTCACCTTTTCCTGGCGCGTCATGAGGGACACGACGTTGTCGACCCGCTGTTCGAGGGGGAGGTTGGGATTCTGGAAGGGATACTGGTATTGGGCCGAGACGGGTGAAATGGCAAGGGCCACAAGCCCACAGAGCAACGCGACTATCGCGGTTGCGTGGTGGCCTCCCCGTCGATTCCGAAGCCTGTCAGGCCCGGGCGAATCAGAGGTTACCGCCACGCCGCTCACGTCTTCGTTCCTGCCGTGCAAGTCTCGCATCACCATGCTCCTTCGAGGGGACCCGGAATCGCGGCCCTCGTTCCATCGGCCAGAGTTCGGCGGGCTGGAAGCCCGCTCGACATTCCAAGCTGGAAGCCTGGAATACTGCCAGCCTGGAGTGTATCCCTGTGTCGGCGGATAGGCAAAGGAGCCGCGGCACAGGATTCTTCGATGGCTACCTGCAGAAGTATCACCAGCACGAACTGGAAGAGATGCGAGCAGAGCTCCACGCACGCCAGCCCGTCGGGCGCAGGGGCCGTCCCGAGGAGATTGCCTCGCTGGCCCTCTATCTCGCCTCGGGCGAGGCAGCCTTTACCCACGGGTCCGTCATCACCATCGACGGAGGCTGGACCGCCGCCTGATCTCGCGCTGCGGACCGGCCCGAATTCGCGGGCGGGTTGGCTGGGATTCGCTGGCGGACCCGGCCGTCGAGGTACGTTTGGAGGATTGCGGCTGCCAGGCGGTTGCCGGCCGTGTTCCAGTGGGTGTCCGATTGGATGTAGAGATCCTCTCCCCGCCGGCAGTGGTCCGCGAAGATCGGCGCGAGATCGAAGAACTCGATCCCATGATCGGCGCAGAAACGCTCGAGCAGTTGCTGGGGGCGATCCCACTGCCAGTCTCGGGCGTCGAGGCCCAGTCGCCGCACGAACTCTGCTCGAACCCCCGGATCCACCTGGGCCTGATCGGGATAGACGGCGACCAGGAACCGGATCCCCCTCGCCGCCAGCAGAGACCGCATCCGCGACAGGCTGTCGAAGATGTACTGCACGTGGGGTGCGTACTCCCGAAAGTGTTTCGGGTCGAAGAACTGGGTGCGCAGGCGGATCGAGGTCAGGTACTCGTCCGTCAGTCCTGCCTTCCGGGCCTGCGGCGTACCGTCGGGAAGCCCCAGAATCGGTGGCCCGGAATCCTCGTCCCGGGTCTCCCGGCGGATTCGCTGAGCGTGTTCCCGATTGGTCCAGTAGACGCTCCACAGCTCTTCGGCGTAAAGGAGGAGGCGGCTCCTGAAGACCAGGGGCTGACCCAACACGACATGGTAGAAGTCACGATCCGGAAAGACATCGGTCAAGGACGCGCCGACAACGATGCGACGCCGGTTGGGATCGGCGTCGTAGAAGTCGTTGCCGGCGAAGAAGCCCAGGACGACCAGGTCCGGATGGTACTGGAGGCCGAACTTCTCGAGGGCGACCAACTGTTCTCCCGTATGAGTCTGCGAGTAGCCGGCGCTGATGACCTCGACGCGGCCCGGACCAAAATCTTCCTCGAATTGTCGCTCCAGGATCGCAGTGTAGTTGGTCTCCTGACCGCCCATCCAGTTGAATGAGTCGCCGAGGAACAGGATCCGATAAGTCCCCGGTGTCCGCGTGTGTGGATAGTCGCGGTCGTTGAAGCCGAACTCATTGGCCCGGTCGTTGCCATATCGCGCGTAGGGACGGACTCGGAAGCCCATGTCCCGATCGAAGACATAGAAGGAGGCATGGAAGAAGGTGTCGTTGAAGATCAGGAGCACGACTTCCACGGCAACGAACATTGCCAGAGTGAGGAGAGAGATCTTGAGGAGGAGAACCGCAAAGCGTCTGGGGAATTTCATGGGGCGGACGGGGGGATTATAGCTCCGATTTGAGATTTGACGATTTGAGATTTACGATTTGGGGGCGGCGCCGCCAGGTGGATCGTGTTCCGGCTCCTGGTTCTTCGTTCCGGGGGAAGAACCTTTCGAGTCACCCTGGAAACGGCGGTCGCCTCCGATGCCGCAGGCGTCTCCGGAGGTACGGAAGCTCGCTCCCGCTTTCGATTCGGCCCGGTCTGCCGGTCGGCACCAACGGGGATGCGCCACCCGAGCCCCTTCCGAAGCCCGGGACAGGCCCCCGACCGAGGCCCCTCGAGTTGACGGCGGTTGCAGGCTCCCGAGATCCAAAGCGGCTCCTCCGCAGGCCCGCTCACGTCATCCGGGCCAGCTTCTTCGCAATCTCGGCCACGTGACGCCCCTGAAAACGCGCGATCTCGAGCTCGTTCTCCGAGGGCCGGCGACTCCCGTCGCCTCCAGCCAGTGTGCCGGCTCCGTAGGGCGAACCCCCGGTAATCTCGTCCATGTTCAGCAACTGCGGGCACGTATAAGGCACGCCGACGATGACGAAACCCTGATGCAGCAGCGTTGAATGAAATGAAGTGATGGTCGTCTCCTGCCCGCCGTGCTGGGTGGCGGTCGAGGTGAAGACGCTCCCGACCTTCCCGGCCAGGGCACCGCTCATCCAGTGTTTGCCGGTCTGATCGAGGAAGTTGCGCATCTGAGCACACATATTGCCGAAACGGGTGGGTGTCCCGAAGACGATGGCATCGTATTGGGGCAGCTCGTCGACAGTGACGATCGGCGCCTTCTGGTCGAGCTTGACTCCGGCCTTGCGCGCCACCTCCTCGGGCATGAGCTCGGGGACCCGCTTGACGGCGACGTCGACATCCGCAACGGAACGCGCCCCGGAAGCGACTGCATTCGCCATCGTCTCCACGTGACCGTACATGCTGTAGTAGAGGACCAGTATCTTCGTCATGATCACTCCTCTCTGTGGTTCCGCTGAATCGAGTCTAGCATCGCGGCCCGGACGAAGTGCCGGGTTGCGAGGACAGGGTTTCGGATCAGCAGGGAGCTCAGCCGTCGCTGAACCGTTCCAGGGGGGATGCCGAGGCTAGACAGAGCTCTCGTCGTGGTGTTCGGCCGGGACTGCCAACAGGAAGACGCTGCCCCGGCCGGCGGCGCTTCGGAACCTCATCCAACCGCCCAGGAGTGCGGCACGCTCCTGGATGCTGAACAGACCCAGTCCTTCTCCACGTCGGAGCCGGCGGCGTTCGAAACCGCTTCCGTCGTCTGCAACCAGGAGTTTGATGAATCCGTTGCTGCGGCGAACGCGGACGTGAGCCCGGCGGACCCGGGCATGCTTGATCACGTTGAAGAGCATCTCCTGGGTGGCCTTGTAGACGAAGGAGCGGAGCGTTTCCGAATCCAGGTCGGCCCCAGCCTGAACCTGCACCGACACCTCCAGGCCGCAGGTGTTCTGCATGTGTTTGGACAGCCAGAGCAGACCTTCCCTCAGGGTCCCCTGGGTGACGAAGGGCGGACTCAGTTCGTGTGACAGCCCCCGGGATTTCTCGATGGCCTCCACGAGCAGGCCCCGCGCCCGATCGAGCACCTCATTGGGTTCATGGCCCGCACTCCCGCCCTTCCTGGCAAGAAAATCCAGGTGGAGGCGAGCCCCGACCAGGAGTTGCTGGAGATCGTCATGGAGCAGCTGCGCCAGGCGTCTGCGTTCCCGATCCTCCGCCTGGGACAACTCCAGGGTCAGCCGCTGGAGTTGCCTGGCCCGCTCCTGCAACTCGGCAAAGGCCTGTTGCCGGTCCGTCACGTCTTCGAGGTTCAGCACCAGGAACAGCACTGCGCGTTCGTCGTCGAGGACCGGGATCAAACGACAGTTCCAGTAGGTGAGCCGATCGGGCCGACGCGGATCGGAGAGGGGTCGGGCAAATGCGTGGTACTGCTCTTTCGTCCGGACGACGTGCTCGAACGCATCGCGGCTGTCGGCCTCCGGATCCAGGGCAAAGTAGTTCCAGGATTCGAAGTCCTCCGGGATCCTGCCATACAGCCGGGCATAGGCCTCGTTGACCCGGATGAAATTGAACTCCCGGTCCATGAACGCCAGCGGCGCGATGGTGCACCTGAAGAAGCCCTCGAGCAGGCGGGAGCGCTCCTGCAACTGCTCTTCCGCCCCGATCCGTCGGAGCACCTCGTCTTCGAGCTTTTGGACAGTTTGGGCCAGCGTTTCGGTCCGCTCGGAAACCCTGCGCTCGAGTTCGTCATTCAGACGCCGAAGTGCATCCTCGGCTCGGCGCAGGTCGGTGATGTCCTGGATAGCCACGGCGCTCCCGCTGATCCGGCCCGTGGGATCGTGAATCGGCGAGGCGCTGTTGATGACAAAGCCTTCGGAGGAATCGAACTTCCGGATCTTGAGGAGCTGACCGGTCACGCCTCGCCCTTCCCTGAGCGTTCGGGCCGCCGCCCACTCGGACGGATCAATGGGTTCATCCGTCTTCGCCCACCAGGCGCGGTAGAAACCGTAGTCGCCGACCGATACCGTGCGCGGCGGCGGGCCGCCCCAGACCTCCTTGAAGGCGGCATTGGACCGGATGATGCCGCCCTCGGTGTCGGTAATGGCCACACCGACCGGGAGGGCCTCCATGACCGCCTCCAGTCGACGCTTCTCGTGTTCGATCTCCGCACGAGCTGCCTCGAGGCGGCTCTCGCCGGCTCGGAGTTCTTCGTTGGCGACTCGCAGTTCCTCCGTCTGGGCCTGAAGCTCTTCGGTCTGGGCCTGAAGCTCCTCGTTGATGGCGACGAGCTCTTCGGCCTGCTCGCGAAGCTGGCGGTTGGCTTCCCTGAGGGCGGATTCCGCTTCCTTGCGCTCGCTGTCGTCGTAGACATAGCCCTTGACCTGGGTCAGATGCCCCTCGTCGTCAAAGGTGCCGATCACATTCTCGACGATATGCACCACAGTGCCGTCACGCCGGCGTCTTTCACACTCGTACTGCTCGATCACACGATGCCGGCGGATGAGGGCGACGAACTCCTTCCAGGAGGCCTGCTGCGGATGCAGATCGGCCAGACTGCTGCCGACCGCCTGATCTCTGCCTTCGAACCGAAACAGTCTCACAAAAGCCGGATTGCAGAACAGAATCCGGCCCTCGGGCGTCGCGATGAAATCGCCCGTCAGGTCGTCCTCGAAGAAACGGCGATAGCGTTCTTCACTGCTCCGAACCGCTTCCTCAGCCCGAGCGTGGGCCGCCCGGACCCGGATGGTGGAGATGCCGTGTGACAAGTCCCCCGCAAGCTCCGTCAGGAGCTTGACTTCGTCCGAGGAGAAGGGATCGGCCTCCTTTGCGTAGATCGTGAGCGCACCGATTGCCTCTCCATCCGCCACCAGGGGAATCGCGATGGACGATGCAAAGCCACGCTTCAGAGCCTCTTCTCTCCAGGGAGCAAACTGAGGGTCGGACAGCATGTTGCGGCACATGCAGGGGGTCATGGTCCGGATGCATTTACCCGTCGGTCCCAGACCCCGCTCGCTCTCCGCCCACGTAAGCCGCAGCGTCTCGAGATATCCCTCGTCGAAACCGGAAAAGGAGACGGGACGGACGGACTTTTCGGCGTCCTTCTCGGCGTAGCCGATCCACACCATGGGGTAGCCACAATCCTCGACGATGATCCGGCACACGTCATTGAGGAGGCCCGCCTCGTCAACCGCCCTCATCAGGACCTGGTTGCTGTCACTGAGGGCTCTCAGGATGCGGTTCCGGGTTTCCAGCTCGCGGGCGGCGTCGAGCAGCGCCTGTTCGGCCTGTTTGGATTCCGTCACATCCTGGACGATTCCGACCGAATAGAGGGGGCGTCCTTCCGAATCACGGACCAGCGTCACCGCCGTCTGAACCCACACCAGCCTTCCGTCAGGTTGGACGTACCGCTTCTCACTCCGGTACTCGTTTTGCACGCCGTCCATCAGCCGGCGAAACATCTCGGCGTCCCGCGCCTGATCGTCCGGATGAGTGATGTCCGAGAAGGTCAGTTTCAACAGTTCGTCCGGCGACCGTCCCGCAATCTGGGCCAGACGATCGTTGACGATCAGGAAGCGGCCGGTGTCGATGTCCACCTGAGCCATGCCGACGGCGGCCAGCTCGAAGACGGCGCGGAATCGAGCCTCGCTTTCACGCAGGCGATCCTCGACGGAGCGACGTTCCGTCATGTCCTGACCGACCGCCAGGTTGCCGATGACGCGACCCGAGGCGTCCCGAATGGGACGGTTGCGCCAGGAGACCCAGACGCGATCCCCATTCTTGCGGACATTCTCGTTGATGGACTCGGAGTAGCTCTCGGGATCCTCCTGCAGCTCATCGACGAGGTTCTCGAGGACCCGTCCCGTGCTTTCGACTTGGGGGAGGAGGATTCGCACGTCCCGTCCCATGACTTCCTCGCGACGGTAGCCGAAGAACCGGCACCCGGTCTCGTTGAAGAACTGGATGCGCCCCTCTCTGTCGAACTTCAGGATGATGCTGTTGGCGTTCTCGACCAGCTCGCGGTAATCCCTTTCCCCCTGGAGAAGTTCTTCCCGGACGCGCATCCGCTCCAACGCGGTGGCCACCTGGCCGGCGACGATCTGAATGACGGCGAGGTCGTCCTCGCTGAAGCGAGCCCAGGCTCGGGCTCCAAATGCGAGCGACCCAATGACACTGTCCCGAACGAGCAGCGGGCGGCAGGCGCAGGCCTGAAGGCCGAATGGCCGGACCGATTCCCCTGCATCGGCCTTGCAGCTCGCCGATGCCTCGGCGAGAACGCAGGCACTGCCCGTGTCCTGAAGCCCGCAGCCGATGACTCCGGGATGGAGCCATTCGACAGTGCTCGCGTCTTCCGGCGAGATCCCCGCATGCGCATGGAGCCGGAGCCGATCCGAATCCTCGTCGATCAGGTGGATGAGGAAGACCTGGCAGTCGAGATGCGTCATGACCCTGCGGCAAACGTCGTCGAGAACCGCCAGCGGGCGATCGCTCTCGAGCAGCTGACCGGCGATATCGGCAAGCAGGCTGAATCGTTCGTCGGTACGTTTCATGGTGCCACTCTTCCTCGACGACCGCTCCTTTTTCCGCCACGGCTCGGCCTGCCGGTGAAAGCGGGTCCGCCCGTCTCCCCGAGACAACGCCCAGGCAGCTCGAGTGGGTCCCTCGGGCGACCTCGGGAGCCATCATCGGTGACATCCAAGCTGTTCGTAAACTGCAGAATCCATATTATAGAGGCATGTCAGCCCCGTGACGATAGGGTCGTGAGCCGGCTGACGACAGGGACGGCAGATAGGAAGCCGCAGGATCTCCAGTTTCCGGGAGGAGCGCATTGGTTTGAGTAATCGGCCCCACACCCCCCCTCCGAAGACGGGAGCCGGCGGACTCGTTTTCGCCTTGCGCGCGCTGCGTCACCCCAACTACCGGCTCTTCTTCGGCGGACAGAGCATTTCTCTGGTCGGCACCTGGATGACTCGGGTCGCCACGGCCTGGCTGGTCTACCGGCTGACGGGCTCGGCTCTCCTGTTGGGCGTGATCGGATTCGCGGGCCAGATTCCCACCTTCGTCATGGCGCCCTTTGCCGGGGTCTGGATCGACCGGTTGGATCGCCATCGGGTCCTCGTGGCGACGCAGACCCTGGCCATGGTCCAGTCCCTGACCCTGGCCGTCCTCGCCCTGAGCGGCGTCATCACCGTGTGGCAGATCGTCTGGCTCAGTGCGTTTCAGGGACTGATCAATGCCTTCGACATGCCGACTCGGCAGGCCTTCGTCGTCCAGATGGTGGAGAAAAAGGAAGATCTGGGCAATGCGATCGCCCTCAACTCGTCGGTCGTCAACCTGGCCCGCCTCATCGGCCCCTCCCTGGCGGGGCTGATCATTGCACCTCTCGGCGAGGGGACCTGCTTTCTGATCGACGGGCTCAGCTACGTCGCCGTCATCGCGTCGCTCCTGGCCATGCGCGCCCTGCCTCCCCAGAACTTCTCCCGGCGGACGCGAGTCGTCGAAGAACTGCGCGACGGCTGGCAGTACGTGGCGCATTTTCCGCCCGTGCGGTCCATTCTTCTTCTGCTCGCGTTGGTCAGCCTCCTCGGAATGCCCTACACGGTCCTCATGCCGGTCTTCGCAGCGACCGTTCTGCATGGAGGAGCCCACACGCTGGGTTTCCTGATGGCCGCTTCGGGCCTGGGAGCGCTGGTCGGAGCCGTGGCTCTGGCCGCCCGCAAAACGGTGAGGGGCCTCGGACGCATGATCCCCCTCGCCACCGCGATCTTCGGGGCCAGCCTCGTCGCCTTTTCCCTGTCCCGGAACTCCTGGCTTTCGATGATCCTGCTGCTTGGGACCGGTTTTGGCATGATGACCCAACTGGCCTCCAGCAACACCATCCTGCAGACCATCGTTTCCGACGAGCGACGGGGCCGCGTGATGAGCTACTACACCATGGCCTTCGTCGGGATGGCGCCCTTCGGAAGCCTGCTGGCCGGCAGCGTCGCTTCTCGTCTCGGGGCGCCGGGGACCGTCCTGATCTCGGGGGCCTTCTGTCTGGCCGGTTCGGTCTGGTTCGCGTCCCGTTTGAGGCGCCTGCGCAAGATCGTGCGCCCGATCTACGTCGAACTGGGCATCGTTCAGGAAGTGGCCCGGGGCATGCAGGCCGCATCCTCGCTGCGGACACCTCCCGAAGAATGACGCGCCCCGGCAGGCGGGGCGCGCGGGACGAGATTCGGGGGCGCTCCGTCAGGGAATCTCCGAGAGGCCTCGCGCCCGCCTCACCCTCCCGCCGTACCGCCGCGCTACTCCTTCTTGCCGATCTCCGACAGGACTTCCAGCTGGATTTCCTGGATCTGCGCCAGACGATCCCACTGACTCGAGAGGAGATGGTCCACCTTTTCGTGGAGATGGCGAATCTCGAGTTCCGCCTTGAGATTGACCTGATAGTCATGCTGGGAGCGGAGGCGATCCTTGGCCTCCTGCCGGTTCTGACTCATCATGATGACGGGGGCCTGGATGGCCGCCAGGCAGGACAGGACCAGGTTGAGCAGGATGAACGGGTAGGGGTCGACGGGATGCACGACCAGCACGACCGTATTCAGGACGATCCACGCGCCCAGGAAGCCGCCGAACAGGATCAGGAAAGCCCAACTGCCTCCAAAGGTGGCGATCCGATCCGCCAGGCGATCCCCGAAGGTCCAGGTTTCGTCGAATTCCGCTTCCACGTTCCTCGAGAGGACCTCCTGCTTCTGCAGACTCCGGAGCACCTCCTTTTCGAGGGAAGACAGGTCACCCTTCTCCGATTCCAGGAGCGAGTGCACGTATTCGGACCGGAAGCGGTTGAGATCGGTCCGACAGATCGCGCTCTGCGGTGACCAGGAAGGTTGGGCGGCGGCGATGATCTCCGTGAGGGAATCCCGCAGGACTCCCGCAGGCACGATGTCTCGGGCCGGAAAAGTCTTCCCGCAAATCTCACAGCGCTGCGGACGAGTATTCTGCTTGCTCATTCCCTGCTCCATCCCCGGCCTTCGCCGATTTCGGGAGATCCGCCGTTAAGGCTCTCACTGTCAGCATTTTACCCTGAGATGGAGTGACCCGTCGGTCGTCCCCTGTTTGTCCATCATTGATACACTGGGTGTTCCTTTCCTCGAGGGGGAGACAGCATGCGAGTCACAATGAACTACGGTCGGCAGGGTCTGGCTTTGGAGTTCCCGGATTCCTGGGACATCGAACTGATCGAGAAGAGGGAAATGCCCGTTCAGAAGGACCCTGAGCTTTCCATTGAGAAGGCCCTGCGGGACGGGGTGGGGAGCGCCGGCCTCGCCCATGAGGCGGCGGGAAAGAAGACCGCCTGTATCCTCATCTGCGACATTACGCGGCCCGTTCCCAACGGACTGATCCTCCCCCCCGTCGTGCGCACGCTGCTGAAGTCGGGAATGGCGCCGCAGAACATCCGAATCCTGATTGCGACCGGGCTGCATCGTCCGAACCTGGACGGTGAAATGCGGGAGGTCGTGGGCAGCGACTGGGTGCTCGAGACCGTGGAGGTGGCCAACCACTATGCGCGCCAGGATGCCGATCATGTCCCGGTGGGCACGACCGCCCGGGGAACCGAGGCCCTGCTGGACCGGAGATTCGCCGAGGCGGATCTGCGCCTGGTCGTCGGACTCGTCGAGCCGCATCTGATGGCGGGATACTCGGGAGGCCGCAAGGTCATCACGCCCGGCGTCTGTCATGAGCGGACCATCCGCCGCCTCCACAGTGCGGAGTACATGGAACATCCCTGCGCCACCAATTGCGTCCTGGTCGATAATCCGCTCCACGAGGAACAACTGGAAATCGTTCGTCTCCTCGGGGGCGCCCTCAGCGTCAACACCGTCATCGATCCCGACAGGAGGCTCTCCTTCGTCAATTTCGGCGACATCGTCGAGTCCCATCTCGAGGCCGTGCAATTCATCCGCTCCTACGCCGAAGTCATCGTCCCCCGACCCTATCCGGCCGTGGTCACCAGCGCCGCAGGCTACCCGCTGGACAAGACCTATTACCAGACGATCAAAGGCATGGTGGCTGCGAGGGAGATTCTGGCGTCGGGCGGCGACCTCTTCATCGTCTCGGAAATCAGCGAGGGCTTCGGAAGCACCGAATACGCAGCGGCGCAGCGGCTCCTGGTCGACCTCGGGATCGACGGTTTCCTGAACGAGCTGCAGGGCCGTCGCCACGCCCGGGTGGATGAATGGCAGACGGAGATGCAGCTCAAGCCGATGCGTCAGGGACGCATCCATCTGTACACGCGGGGCCTCGACGAATCGGAGCGCGAACTCACGGGAGTACACGTTCTCGAAGACCTCGATGCCTTCGTCGAGGCGGTCCATACGAGCGTCGCTGACCACCGGCGCCTGGCCGTCATTCCGGAAGGCCCGTACGTGATGCCGTTCGTCTCCCGGTAGGACGGTCTTCCAGGTCATTCAAGGGGCCGGCGCAACCGGATACGGCGGCGGGTCATCTATAAAGACATGGGTGACTCAACGTCGAGAGCGTCTTCTGCTGGATCGGGCGGAACGGTGTCGGCCGTCGAGACGGCCGCCTTTACCATCGATCCGGTTCACTCCACCATCGGCTTTTCGGTGCGCCACCTCATGATCACGAATGTTCACGGGGAGTTCACCAAGTTCAAGGCCACCGTTCACTTCGATCCCGAGAACCTGGACGATTGCGCGGTCGAGGCCTTGATTCAGGCCGACAGCATCCACACGGGGAATCCCAAACGGGACGAGCACTTGTGCAGTCGCGACTTCTTCGACACCGCGAACCATCCGAGGCTGATCTATCGATCGACACGGTTCTACCGCAACCACGAGGGCGGGCTTCTCATCGATGGAGATCTGACCGTGCGCGGACGGACCCGCCCGGTTACGCTCGTCGTCAATGGTCCGACGCCACCGGTGAAGGACCCCTGGGGAGCCGAACGCATCGGTCTCACTGCGACGGGTCGCATCAACCGGCATGACTTCGGCATCGACTGGAACCAGCGCCTCGAAGGCGGCGGCGTTCTGATCGGCAGGGAAGTCGAACTGACGCTCGATCTGTCGCTCGTCCGGAAAGAGTAGGACAACCATCCTGGTTGTCCAGGGGGCAATGATTGCCGATACCGCGCCGGATCGCCGGGCGGCACAGACGGGGCGACGCTTTCGGTATTGCCGGTGGCCGGGTCGGGGCGTCTGGACAAGCAGGGATGCTTGTCCTACGGTGGGGACGCGACGCTTTCGGTATTGCCGGTGGCCGGGGTCGGGGCGTCTGGACAAGCAGGGATGCTTGTCCTACGGTGGGGACGCGACGCTTTCGGTATTGCCGGTGGCCGGGGTCGGGGCGTCTGGACAAGCAGGGATGCTTGTCCTACCCGGATTCGCGGACGGTCAGGCGCTGACAGATCGGGGGGGAATCGATCACCTGACGGACGCCGGAGGGCCAGTCGATGATCACCCGATCGACGGCCGGGGCCCGACCGAGCCCCACCGTGACGATCGGCTCACAGGCCGACAGGTAGGATCGGCCCGACACCAGGTAGCGAGTCAGGGTGGTACTGCCGGCAATCACCTGGATCCTCGCTCCCAGTCCCATGCGGTTGCTGCGGACCCCTTCCAGCTTCAGCTGCAGCCAATTGTTCCCGTCGGTGCTGTCGTTCCGGAGCAGGACCGCCCGGTCGCCGTTCTGCGTCACGATGAAATCCAGATCGCCGTCCCGATCGAAATCGCCGCTGGCGAATCCACGAGCCACGAGCAGCAGATCGGGAGGATCGATGGTGGACGAATCGAGCAGTTCGAAACGCCCCTTGCCGAGATTCCGGAAGAACTGAGGCGGCTGGCGATAGGCCTGTGATCGCCGGGTTTCCGAGATCTCGGGCTCGATATGACCATTGGCCAGGAGCACGTCCAGCCACCCGTCGTTGTCGAAATCCTCCACGAGGGTCCCGAACGCCAGCGTCATCAAGGTGGGCAAACCGATTCCGGCCGGAGCGGCGTCGTCAATGAAATAGCCCGGCTCGACGGACCGGAAGAAAGCCGCCATCTCCTGGGAGAAGTTGCCGATGACGACGTCGACGGTGCCGTCCCCGTCCAGGTCTCCCGTGTCGATCCCCATCCCGCCCCGGGCTGCGCCCGATTCGCTGTAGGCGATGCCGGTCTCGATGCCCGCCTCGCTGAAGGTTCCGTCGTGGCCGTTGACGAGCAGATAGTTCGCCACCGTGTCGTTGGCGACGGCGATGTCGGGCCAACCGTCGCTGTTGAGGTCGAGCACGGCGACGCCCAACGTCTTTCCCAGGAAGCGGCCGACTCCGGAGGCCTTCGACCGATCCTCGAAACGGGTTCCCTGGATGTTCCGGAACAGGCAGTTCCTGATGCCCGGATAGACCTCGGGAGTGCAGTAGGTGCGGTGAACCCGGTCCGGACTGCAGGGAATGTCCGTTTCGGGGGTCCACTTCACATAGCGGCCGACGAACAGATCGACGTACCCGTCACGATCGTAGTCCAGAAACGCCAGACTGGAGCCGAAGCCCGGGCAGACCAGCCCCATCTTCCGGGTGACGTCCTCGAAATGTCCGTCGCCGAGGTTGCGGTAGAGTCGCGTCCCGTCCGCGGTGGAGACAGCCAAATCGTCCCAGCCGTCGTTGTCGATATCCCCCACGCTCACACCCATCCCGAAGTAGCTCTGGTCGAGGCCCGAGCCGTGAGTGACGTCCTCGAAGCGTCCGTCCCCGATATTGCGATAGAGTTTGCCCGTCCGATGCTCGCCCTTCCCGTCGAGGGTCGAGCCGTTGACCAGGAAAAGGTCGGGCCATCCGTCGTTGTCGAAGTCGAATACCGCGACGCCGGAACCCATCGTCTCGGGAAGCCACTTTTCCTTACTGGCGGCGTTGTAGTGCACGAACCGGACGTCCGACTGGGCGGTCACATCCACGAACAGCGGCGGAGAAGGCTTGGTCACGTCCAGACGCCCCTCAGGGTTGTCCGCGCGCGCTTCGGCCCCTGTCTCACCGGTCGGGGGGTAGTCGCACGAAGCCACGGCCAGAAGCAGGAAGCTGAGCCAGATCAACGGTTTCAGGGCTGGTCGAATTTCCATTGGTGCAAACCGTGCTTTTTCAAATAGTAGGAGAGATTGCGTTCGTCGATGCCGAGCAGCCGGGCCGCCTCACGTTTGACGCCGTCGGCTGCCGTCAGGGCGCCCACGATGAGGCGCTTCTCTTCGCTCATCAGGGATTCGCGCAGATTGTAGGTCGGTCCGGTTCCCTCCACTTCCTGAGAAAGCCCCCGGACGTTTCCCGGAACTGCAGCCAGGGAGAGGCGCTTCCCCTTTTCCAGGATCACGGCCCGCTCGATGACGTTGCGAAGCTCCCGAACGTTGCCCGGCCACTTGTAGCGATCGAGCGCCTGAAGAGCCTCGGGTTCGATGCCTTCGATCTGCTTGCCGGTCTTGGCGCAGAACTCCCGCAGGAAAGCGGTCGCCAGAATCCCCACGTCTCCTCTGCGGTCGCGCAGTGGGGGAATCTGGATCGAGAAGACATTGATGCGGTAGAAGAGATCCTGACGGAAACGGCCGCGGTCCATCTCGGCCTGGAGATCGGAATTGGTGGCGCAGACCAGACGAATATCGACGCTGGTCGGGCGCGTCTCGCCGACGCGCTCGAAGACGCCTTCTTCCAGAACCCGGAGGACCTTGGCCTGGGCGGATTCGGTCAGACAGCCGATTTCGTCCAGAAAAAGCGTCCCCGAGTCGGCAACCTTGAAGCGCCCCTGTCGATCGCGGGTGGCGCCCGTGAAGGCGCCCTTGCAGTGACCGAAGAACTCGCTCTCGAACAGTTCGATGGGGATGGCGGCACAGTTGACGCTCACGAAGGGACGGTCCTGCCGTGCGCTCAGCCTGTGAATCAGGCGTGCCACTTCCTCCTTCCCGGTTCCGGACTCCCCGAGCAGCAACACGCTCGAATCGGTGGGCGCCGCGGCTTCAACCAGCTCGATGACTTCCTTCCAGGGTTTGCTCTCGCCGAGCGGTCCGCGCTCCCGTTTCCCCTCCCCGCGGAGGTATTCGAGCTCTCTGCGCCGATTCGAGTCGAGCATGGCCCGGCGCAGGACGTCGAGCACATCCTCCGGATCCGCCGGCTTCTCCAGGAACTCATAGGCCCCCGCCTTGACGCACTCGACGGCCGAGGGCACGCTGCCGTAAGCGGTCAGCACGATCACCGGCAATTCGGGCCGGCGTTCTTGAATCTCCCGCAGCAGATCCAGGCCGCTGGCTCCCGGCATACGCAGATCGGTGATGACCACGTCGAGCCCGTCGAAGACATTGCCCTGCAGCGCCTCCCGCACACTCGCGGCAGTCCGCACGGAGTAGCCCTGCCGGCTCAGAGTCAAGGCCAGCGATTCGCTGACGTAGGTTTCGTCGTCGACGATCAGAACGCTTCCCCGCTTTGCCATGCCCCTTACGCTGCCCCCCGTCCGGCCTTTGCATCGGCCTCTTTCATCCGCTCACGCACCTTGGGTGGTCCGGCCTCCTCTTCGCCGTCCCCGGCCACCCACAGAGGAACCCGGAAGGTGAAGACAGCGCCTCCACCGGGCCGGTTTCCGGCCGTGATGTCCCCCTCGTGCTGCATGAAAATCGTGCGACAAACCGACAACCCCAACCCCGTAGAGTCTCGGCCCGAACAGAAGGGTTCGAAAATGTGTTCCTGGATGTCCGCGTCGATGCCCGGACCATTGTCGGCCACGGTAACGACCGCGAAGGTCTCCTCAGTTCTTCCTTCGACTTCGATGGTGCCCGACCCCTGCATGATCTCCGCGGCATTCATCAGGAGGTTGAGCAGGGCCTGCGACAGAGTGACCGGGTTCCCCCGCACCGAAAGCTCGTCGTCAAAGCCGATCACAGGAATCTCGATGCCCCGAAACAGCGGGTTTCCGCGCACGAAGTCAACCGTGTCGGCCACGATTCGGGAGAGATCGACCTGGGTGCTCGGGCGCTGGCCCGGCTCCGCGAAGGTCAGAGCCCGACGGGTGACGCCCGCCGCACGATCGACGCCGGAACGGATCCGTCGAATGAAGTCCTGTGCGGTGTCGAGTCGTCCGGCCTGGACGTCTTCGTCGAGCAGGGACAGGTAATTCTTCATCCCCTCCAGTGGATTGTTGATTTCGTGGGCCAGTCCCGCAGCCAGGCGGCCGATTCCCGCCAGACGCTCACTGTGCATCAGCTGTCGCTCAAGTTCGCGGATCCGCGCCTGCTGCAGGTTTTCCGTCTCGAGAACGACCCGACGTCGGACCTGACGATACGAGAACAGTCCCAGCACCGCCGCCAGCCCCATCAGGAGCAGATTGACGGCCAGCGTGATGCGATAGCGGGCGGTCAGCCGCGAGAGAGATTCCATCAGGCTCACGCGCCGCTCGGTCCGAACCAGGGTCCAGTCCACCGGGGGATCCCAAGCCGGATCGCGCACGGCTTCCATGGCTTCGAAGTCATCCGCGCTGCGCGCCTCGGTCCGGACCGAATCCACGGGGCGAAACTCGAGTTCGTAGTCGCTGGACGAGCCCATCTGGCCGAGGATTGCCTCGGAGGACAACTCGGCCTGCATCCAGGCCCCCGACTCCTCGTCGACCAGCGGCCAGCGCCCGTACAGTCCGCCGCTCGCGGAGTCGTCGCTGGCCGGGGCCTGCCAGTCGCGAGGGTTCAGCGGAACGGGCTCTCCGCCGCGCCGCCCCACCCACAGAAACGGCGGCTTTCCGTCCTCGTAGAGAACAACACTCTCCACCTCCGGGTGGGATTTGAGGAAGAGCTGCACCGTCGCCTCGAGATTGATCCGGGTCCAACGTTGGCTGAGTGGATCCTCATCCGAAAGGGCCCGTCGGAATTCGGCCAACTGCGGAGACTGGGAGAGGAAGATGAAGTCGGCGCGTGCCGAGGCCAGGATGGCCTCCAGACTGCGCGCGGCGGCGACGGTCTGGAGCTGGAGATCCCGGAGGGCTGCGTCCTGGGCTTCGCGCCCGGAGTAGACGATGCCCCACATGCCAACCGCATTGACCGCGACCAGGAGGCAGGCCAGGAACAAAACGATTCGGCTTTCGGGCCTTTGCAGCCAGCTACGCAGATTCAGAGTCAACCGCGCCCTCCGCTCCCGAGATTCTCACGAACCAAATCATACAATTTATGAGGGCTCGAACCCAAACCCGCACGGGACGACCGTCCTGGCGCGACGCGTCGCACGTCGATTCGCGGAAGGAGAAGACGCCAGAGCTGCGGGACGAAGAACGGAATCCCATGGTCTTCCGGAAGTGCGTGAGGTCAAGCGGCCCCGGGTTGGAACCCGTTAACCAGCCGGGGTTCCCAAAGGGGGTGGCCCGCGGCCGCTTTCCCTTACGCTTGAGGAGGGAAGTCTCTGGAGAGGACACAAGAATCCGCCGAATTGATTCTCTTATCTTCATCTCCAGTGTGTACCGGCTGCCACCGGACACGCCATTCACAAAAGCACGATCCGTGCCCAACCGGAGCCTGAGCCACTATCGTCTTTGTTTACAGAGATTTAATCAACAGACTCCAGTTTCGGGGTCGATGGGTGAATCGTAACTCGTATGAACATCTCGGGTGGAACGGGCCGTGGCCCAAAGGAGCGGCTCCTGCAGGTGCGTGTCCGGTTGGGATGGACAGGCGTAAAGTGCTTAAAAAGAATATGGTTATGGCGAATCCGTGAAGTCGTACGATTTATGAACAACCCGGTGGGACTGAGGAGACGGATGGCAGGCCCCTCAGATCCCAGGCTGTCCCGCTCTGAGCCCCCACTAGTTCGCACGACCGGCCGGGCAGAGGATCAGCGGAAAGCGCGCCAGGCGGAGCATGGCGCTCGCCGTGTAGCCCAGGCCGACGGTTTCCTGCATGCGATCCCCGTGGATTCCCATGATCATCAGGTCGGACTTGCGCTGCTCGGCGATCTCCAGCAGTTGCTGGGCCGGATTTCCCGCGACCACCACCGTCTCCGTTCCGGCGGGCGCGCCGTAGCGCTCGACGAGCCGACGGAGACGGGCGCGTCGGTCCTCGAGGTACGGCCCGAGCCGGTCCTCGAATCGATCCTTGTAGTAGCCGACACTGGCGCCGAGGTCCATCACATGGACCACGGTCAGCCGCGCCTCGTAGGCCTCGGTCATTCGGATGGCGAAGGCCAGCGCTTCCTTGGACGGGACGGAGAAGTCGACGGCCACCACGATGGGGCTCCAATCGATCGTCTTGTTGGCTTCCTCCGGCACGACCCAGATGGGCCGGGTCGCCAGCCGGAGGATCTTTTCCGTATCGGCGCCCAGAAAGAACGACTCGACGCTGGCCCGCCGGTGGCGCGCCACCATACTGACATCGGCTCCGGCTTCGAGGATCAGCGCACCGAGCGTTTCCTCCGGATGGTCACCGGCAAGCTGGACATTGACGTCCAGGTCCACGAGTGCCGGATGGGTGAAGAAGTCCCGAAGCCGTTCCCCGTATTCCTTCTTCAGCTCACTGAGTTCGGCGGCGGACTCTGCCCCGTCGGAGGAGAGCAGGAATCGCGGAACGTCGAAACCATAGACACCGAGAATGGCAGCCCCTACCTTCTTCGCCACGGCGCCGGCATAGCCGAGGGCCATCTCTGACGACATTGAAAGGTCTGTGGCAAACAGGATCCTCTTCACGGCGCGACGATCCCGGGCGGCGGCCTTGGATTCGCCAAGGCTGGCATCCTTGTGCGGAAAGTAGAAAATGCGTGGTTTCCATGACATGACAGCACTTGCCCTTTCGGCCTGATCAGTCCATCAGATCGGAGATCTGGTACAGGGAGACCAGGGCCTGCTGTGCCGTTCCGAGCAGGTCGGAGCGTTGTTTGGAATGGATGAACTCTTCTTCCATGTCCAGCTGGGCCTGAAAACCGTCAACCAGTTCGCGACCGTTCCGATAGAGTACGGCGGGTTTGAAGAAATACCAAATCCGGTTACTTCCCTGCAGCTCAAGCTCGGCGTCCTGGTACTGCTGGAGCGCGGTGTCGAGCAGGATTCGGCGCTGGTGCTCGTCCAGCCGCTGCACCGCAGCCGGGATCGTCGGATGGAAGAGACTGTAGACCTCCATGGCCGTCGAACTGACTTCGTTTGCGGCCAGAACGGTTACGACACGTTCGTGACGGGCCGAAACTGCGGCCAGTTGTTCGAGGGCGTACTCCATTCGCTGCATGCTGCCCGGTTCCACCTTCGTGGGGTCAAGGGGCTCGAAATCCAGCCAGTCTGTGCGGATCTTCGTAACCGTCTGCTGGACGTCCTTCCAGTCTTCGTTGGAGGCCAGGACCACGACCTTCTCGGCAAGCTGTTCCATGTCCAACAGCGGCGAGGGCACCTCATCGGAAGAGGTGGCCGTCACCGGGTCCGGAGACTTGGCTTGTTGGGTTTCGGGCGCAGAGGCGAGCAAAGGCCCCCCTGCAAATGCCAGTAATATCGTCAAGAGACTCGAAGCTGTCTTCATGTTGGGTTTCATTGTCGTCTTCTCCTATTGATCATCAGATCTGCGCCGGTAAATGCGCCGGAGCTGTTTGCAGCCCTCATCGCCCCGTCGCAGATCGTCATTTTCCATTCGTCCTTCATCATGCTCACTTGCACCGTCGCCTTAGGCATGGGCTCGAATTCGCCCCACAAAGGCCGGCAACGTCAGATCAAGGATGCGATACGTGGCCAGCTTGACCCGATCCGTCACCAGAAACCAGGCCAGTGCATAGCCCCACACCACCAGGGCCCAGTGCCATCCGATAGCCGGCATCAGGATGCCGTAGACGGCGGCCAGGGTGGCCAGCAGTTTTGTTCCCACCGCCGCCCACAAGAGAATGGGCGCCGGCTTCAGCGACCAGAACGGACCGCGGGTCCGTGTGATGAATATCGTCAAGTGGCCGGCCACGGCCAGCTTGAGAAACATGAAACTCTGAATCATCCCGCCGGGAAGGTGGAAAACCCGTTCGGCCAGGTAGAACAGGCCGAATGAAGCAAGGACTCCGGCCAGGCCGAGCACGGTCGACAAGCCCAACAATTCGGGCATGTTCCATTTCTCCGGTTTCCGTGAATAGCGCACCCGGTCGTAGGCGATGGCCAGGATCGGGCCGTCGTTGAGCAAGGCCAGGAGCACGATCATGACGGCCGTCACCGGATAGAAGTTGAACACCAGGATCGATGCCGTCATGAAGATCAGCACCCGGATGGTCTCGGTAATCCGGTAGATCGCATAGCTGTTCATGCGCTGAAAGATCCGCCGGCTCTCCTTGATCGCGTCGATGATGATGGACAGGCCCGGCGTCATTAGCACGATGTCCGCTGCCGAGCGGGCGGCATCGGTCGCTCCTGAGACGGCGATGCCGGCATCGGCTTTCTTGAGAGCCGGCGCATCGTTGACACCGTCCCCCGTCATCCCGACGATGTGCCCGAGCTTCTGGAGCAGTTCGACAATGCGGAACTTGTGCTCGGGAAAGACCTGGGCAAAGCCGTCCGCCTTCTCGATGGTCTCGGCCAGCTTGCCCGAGTCATCGTGACCGGTCTCGTCGAACAGGTGGGCATCCAGAATGTCAGAGCCCAGATCGAGTTGCTGAGCGACCTCGCGTGCGATGGCCACCTGATCGCCCGTGACCACTTTGACACTGATTCCCATCTCCTCGGCCTCTGCGATCACCTCACGGGAATCCTCCCGCGGGGGATCGAACAACGGCAGGATTCCGAGGAACTCCCAGCGATCTCCCTCCCGGGTCCGAGCGACGCCAAGAGAGCGAAAGCCGCGTGACGCGAATTCGTTGATGGCCTGTTCGGTCGCTTTCCCGACGGCCTTGGCGTTGGCCGACAGCGCCAGGATCACCTGGGGGGCGCCTTTGGAGACCTTGTAGGACTCGTCTGCTGCACGGACGGTGGCTTCAGTTCTCTTGCCCACCGGGTCGAAAGGCTGGAAATGCTCGACCTGGAAGGAGGAGGGATCTCCGTGGAAGCCCTGCAGCACCGCCAGATCGATCGGGTCCTGATCCTCGGCCCGGGAGGCCATCGCGGCCGCCTGGATCACTTCCGCCGGCTTCACGTTTTCGACGCAGAAGGGATCGCCCAAGGTCAGTTTGTTCTGGGTCAGAGTGCCCGTTTTGTCCGAACACAACGTGTCGATTCCCGCCAGTTCCTCGATGCTCGCCAGGCGAGTGACCACGGCCTGGCGGTGCGCCAGCAGTCGGGCTCCGACCGCCATGGTCACCGAAAGAACGGTCGGCATGGCGACGGGAATGGCAGCGACGGTCAGCACGAGTGCAAATTGCAGGGTCATCATCACGGGGTCGCCCCGGCTGATGGCCGTCACCAGGATGATCGCCACCAGAGCCAGGGCGATCAGAATCAGATAGTCCCCGATCTTGAGAATGGCGCGCTGAAAATGACTCACCGTATGCGCCGACTCCACCAGGTGAGCCGTTCGCCCGAAGAACGTATTGGCACCCGTTCCTCGAACCACCGCATCGATCTCACCCTGTCGAAGTATGGAGCCCGAAAAAACATCTTCGCCGGTCTGGTGGGTCACCGGCAGGGATTCGCCGGTCAGAGCCGACTGATCCACCGAGACTGGGTCCCCCTCGAGCAGGGCCGCATCGGCCGGGATGATGTCGCCCAGCCTCAGACGGATGACGTCACCTGGCACGAGTTCGCGAGCGGGAATGGACTTCCACGCCCCGTCCCGCCGGACTCTGGCCACGAGGGCCAGTTTCGCCTTCAGGGCCCGCACCGTATTGCCGGCCTGGTATTCTTCCCAGAAGCCCACGGCTGCGTTGGCAAACAGCAGCGTCAACACGATTCCAAAATCGGCCCAATGCTGGATCACGGCCGACAGGATTGCAGCAATCTCGATCATCCATGCGATGGGGCCCCAGAAATAGGTCAACAGTTGGCGGAGAGGGCTCGTGGCCTCCTCCTTCAGCTCGTTGAATCCGTATCTGGCAAGGCGCCGAGTGGCTTCTTCCTGGCTCAGCCCCGACGGACCGCTTTCGAGAGTCTGGAAGATCCCCTCGAGCGATGTTGCCTGGGTCTCTGGTCGGGAGTGGCCCTTCTCATCTTCGGCGTCTGCGACAAGATTCGATAGGTCGCTCATCTTTGTTCCCCAGTCTGCTCCCGGCCGACTCGTTCGAATTCTTCGGGGCGCCGGCGCTGCCGGCTTCAGGTTCCAGCCAGTTCAGCACGGCTGTGTTTGCCCGGAAGAAGGCCGGAGCCGTTCCCTTGCAGGATCGGCCCCGGTATTGAAAAAGGAGGTCCCCACTGATCTCTTCCGGCAAGGAGCCGGGATGGATCGGGCGGGAAGCTCCCGATGCCTGGAAAAAGTCGCGGGCCGGAACCGCCCATTGGGCGCTCCGGCCGGCGACGTTGGAGGAGCAGGTTCTGCTTGCTTTCGGTCTGTCCATGGTGCTCCTCGCTTCCATCTATTTAAAAAGGGCTTGGTCACTGAAACGTCCTGTCTCGGCAACCTCGCTGCCCGTTGTGTCACGCTCTTTCTAGAGCAAGTGGCGTTCCAACGGCTCAGTTCTCATAAGTTGTTGATGAATATGAATTTTTGCGCCTCGTCATGGAGGGAGGGTGTGGCGGGGATGGCATCGATGACAAAAATGCCACAGTTTAAGACGGTGTCGTGGGAAGAAGCGGGACGAGGAACTCAGTCGGAATCGTAGCGGCACTGAGCGGGATCAGCCTTCACGAAGTAGCGCTTGTAGTTGGAGGCCTTCGGGTCCATGCACCCTTCCAGATTGAGGAGCTCCACCTTGCGGAACTGGATGGGATGGCTCTCCGACTGAAGCGCAATGAACCCTTGCGAAAGAGGGGCGCCGTCGTCTTTGACGGCCGGATCGAAACCGTTGACGGCGCCGCCGCCGATCCGAGGCCGCTCATAGGTCAGGACGGTTTCGCCGTTGACGATGTGCCGGATCCGCTCACCGCCAAGCACGACGGCTTCGACGCGAACCCATCCGTCCCCCCGGATTGTCGGAGAGCTCGAATTGATGCAGTGGTCAGTGACCAGCTGGCCGGCCATCTCGATGTGCGTCCCGGGAGTGCATACGTTGGCGTTCGGCCTCTCGCCTTCGTCGGATCCACCGAGCAGCTGGACTTCGACGGAAATGGGGAAATCCTGATCCTTCAACATGCTGGCTGCAGACTGAGAGTGCACCATGATGCCACTGTTCCGGAAGGCCCAGGCGGGACCGCCCGGTGCCTGCTCGCCGAGGAACCGATACTCGACCGCGATGACATAGTACGAAAACTTCTGGCGGTAGAAGAGGTGTCCATAGCGGGAGCCGAACGCGTCGTATTGATCGTAGGAGACAGTCAGCAGGCCGTCCTGCACGCGGAAGGTATCGCCGAAATTGTCGTTCAGCTCACTGCCGGCGATCTTGACGTCCCAACCTTCGAGGTCCCGGCCGTTGAAGAGCTGCACCCATTCCTTTCGATCCGGGTCGTTCTGTGCGGCCGCCGAAACCGCAATCACGTTGAAAAGCAGAAGAATCGCCGCGCAAAGGCATCGTGTCGTCACAGTTGGCATGATAGCGGGCTTGAAGCACAGGGGAAACAGGAGAGTTGAGTTGAAGGGCGTCGGGATTCGGTCCGGGACGGCTGCGAGCCGGGGAGCCGTTCACCCTACTGTACCCCTCCACCCGTAAACCGGGCAAAGAAGCTCTCCCGAAACGTGCGGCCGAGCGGCACCTGCGTGCCGTCACGCAGAAGGATGACGTAGTCGCCGTGGCCGACGGGCCGCAGCTCCCGGATGAACTCCATGTTGAGGATCTCTCCCCGGTGGACGCGTACGAACCGGCTGGGATCGAGCCGACTCTCGAGACTCTGCAGCGCGTCCCGGTGCAGATAGGTCTTCCCGCCCACATACAGACGAACGTATTTCTCCTCGGCCGAGATCCGGCTGATCTCGCGGGTCTCGATGAAGGCAATCCGGCCGGCCCTTCGAAGCAGGATCCGACTCAGCAAGGGCTGACGCCGACGCACCTCGTCGAGGAGTTCATCGATCCGGGATTCCCGGGCCGCCCGGTCACCCACCTCCCCCACTGCCCGCTCGATGGCCTCCTTCAGCCGGTCCTCTTCGAACGGCTTGAGCAGGTAATCCAGCGCCCGGACTTCGAAGGCCTGAATGGCGTACTGATCGTAGGCCGTCGTGAAGATCACACACGGTCGCTGCCCGTCCAGAGCTTCCAGAACTTCGAACCCGTTCAGGCCGGGCATCTGAATGTCGAGGAAAACGAGATCGGGTCGGATCTCTTCGATCTTCCGAACCGCCTCCAGCCCGTCGCGGGCCTCGCCGACGAGCTCGATTCGAGGGTCGCGGCTCAGGAATCGAGCCAGCCGGCGGCGGGCCGGGAGTTCGTCCTCGATGATCAACGTCCGAATCTTCATTCGTCACCCGATTCGCCGCGGCGCGGGTCCGGCGACGGGCGCCGCCGGCGCCGCGGCCCCAGCTTCGACTTCGAGGGGGAGTCGGATCCGGACGGCGAAACCCGCATCGGGGCGATGGCCGTAGTCGAACACGTGCCGCCCCGGGTAGAGCTGGGCCAGGCGCTGTTGCGTGTTCGAAAGCCCGTACCCCTCCTGAATCTGCGCTCCGGCGCCGACCTCCGGGCAGCGGCCGTTGTCCGTCAGCTCGATGTCCAGCTCCCCCTCGGAAGCCTGGATGTCCAGTTCCAGAAGGAGCGGTCGGCCGTCGGAGGGGCGTCCGTACTTGATCGCGTTCTCCACCAGCGGCTGGAGCAGGAAGCCCGGCACGAGAGCGCCGGACGGCGCCGAATCCAGATCCAACTCGAACCGGATCTGTTCCGGGAAGCGGCACCGCATGATCTCCAGATAGGCGTCCAGGAAACTCAGTTCCTCGTGCAACTCCACTTTCGGCCGGCCCGCCTGTTCGAGACTGGCCCGAAGCAACTGACTCAGGCGCGCGATCATGCGATCCGCCTGGGCAACGTCCTCGTACATCAGGGACGAGATCATGTTCAGGGTGTTGAAGAGAAAATGCGGATGCAGCTGATTGCGAAGAGTCTCGAGGCGGGCGTCGGCCAGTCGGGTCTGCAGTTCCGCGGTGCGGAGGGCGAGTGCCGCCGCCTCCTTTTCCTTGTCCTGCCGATCGCGGTATGCGCGAATCAGATGGACGGCCAGAACGATGCCGCCATAGACGAGCAACTGCTTCTGGTACTCCATCAGGTAGCGGTAGAGGACATCACCGACCTGGTAGGGAGTGAGCCCGGCCAGGGGATAGAGCCAGAGCCGCGAGAGCGACATCAGCGTCGTGTGACAGATCCCGAAGACGATGCTGCCGGCGAGGTGCAGGGGAAGCATCGCTGTCCAGTTCTCCCGGGTGAACGGAAACCGCCCGATGAACCAGAGCAGGAACGGCAGCAGAACGAAGGTGGCATAGGCGCCGGTCAGCTCGTTGATCAGAAAGTAAGTGGGGGGAGTCCGGCCGCCGTCGAGCAGATCCTCGGTGTAGAAGGTGCTGAAGCTGAGCAGACCCATGAAGGTGCACAAGCCGAAGATCAGCAGCCATGTTCGCCAGGTCTTCAGTGTCATCGCTCGTCCCTGGGGCCGACCGGACCGATCGGCAAAGCGGTCTCGTCCGGCCGCCAGACCCATTATTCCGATACTGCGGGGTCACAGGCAACGATTGCGTTATTTCCGCACGTGTGAAACAGGATGAGGAACCCCGGAGATCCATCCGGTCTCCCGCATCGGATATGATCATGCACCGATGACCGCGAAGGACGATTTCAGACAGAGGACCCTGAGCGGTCTCGGCTGGAGCATGATCGGACAGGCCGGACGTCAGACTCTGGCGCTCGTCCTGGGCATGGTCCTGGCGCGACTCCTGTCGCCGGCGGAATTCGGCCTGATCGGCATGGTGCTGGTCTTCTCCGGTCTCGCCGCCCTGTTCTCGGAGTTTGGCTTTGGAGGAGCCATCATTCAGCGGAGCCGACTTCGGGAAGAGCATCTCTACTCGGTGTTCTGGTCCAACCTGACCCTCGGCATCCTGCTCTGTCTGGCCTTCGTGCTGGCCGCCCCAGCCGTCGCCGCCTTCTACGCCGAGCCGAGTCTCATCAAGATCGCCCGTTGGCTGTCTCCGGCCTTCGTGATCGATTCCTTCGCCACGATTCCCCGTTCGCTGCTGATCAGACGTCTTGATTTCCGGCGGCTCACCCGCGTCGAAATTGGAGCCGCGGCCGGCAGCGGCGTGGCTGCCATCGCCTGCGCGCTCTCCGGGTTGGGGGTCTGGAGCCTGGTCGTTCAACTCCTGACCTTCAGCCTGATCAATTCGACCCTGCTCTGGATTGTCGAGCCCTGGAGGCCCCGTGCCCGTTTCCAGTGGCGGGCGGTTCGGGAGTTGATCGGCTTCGGAGCCAGCCTGCTCGGCTCCCGCAGCCTCAATTACTGGAGACGGAACATCGATTCCCTCCTGGTGGGACGCCTCCTGGGCATTGAGGCCCTCGGTTTCTACAACCTCGGCTACCGGATCATGCTGATTCCCGTCTGGAATGTCACGCAGGTCCTCTATCGAGTCCTGTTCTCGTCGTTCTCCCAGATCCAGGAGCAGCATGATCGGATCCGTCGGCTGTTTCTGCGTACGCTCGGGGCCGGTGCCCTGGCGACCTTTCCCATGATGATCGGCCTGCTGATGACGGCGCGACCCTTCGTCCTGACCATCCTGGGCCCGAAATGGGAGCCCATGACCCCGGTCCTCCGGATTCTCGCGGTGGCGTCATTGGCGGAGGTGCTGTATCCCCTGACCGGCAACCTGTTCCTGTCCCAGGGCCGGGCCGATCTGCAGTTCAAGGTCGGGCTCTTCACGCGCTTTGCCACCACGATCGGGATCGTGGCAGGGCTCCCCTGGGGCATCCAGGGCGTCGCGGCCGGCTTCACGCTGGCCTCGATCCTCAGCCTGATTCCGGCCTACCGATTCAGCGCGCGACTGGTCAATCTGCCCATTCGACAGATCGTCGGCGAACTGATGCCCATCGGCGCCTGCACGGCCGGCATGGCCGCCGCCGTCACGGCGGTCTCCTGGTGGATCCCCGAGCTCTGGCCGGCCTGGACGCGCCTGGTGATCGACGTCGGGGTCGGCGTGAGCACCTACTCTCTCCTGATCCAGCTCTTCCGGCCACGGGCCTATACCGACAGCCTGCTGCTCCTGGACGAATGGCTGCGCGGTCAATGGCAACTCAGGGTCCCGGTGGAGACGGAGACTCTGGAATAGCAGGGCTAGACGTGGAGCGCCTCTCGGACTTTCCGGGCGAGCCGGTCCTTCGTGAAGGGCTTCTGCAGGAAGACCGCGTGATCGTCCAGAATCCCGTGCTGGGCAATCACGCTGTCCGTATAGCCGGAGGCGAAGAGGATCCGCAGTTCCGGCCGCCGGCGCCTCAGCCGCTGGGCAAGTTCCTTGCCCGTCATGGTGGGCAGGATGACATCGGTGAGAAGCAGCTCCACGCGGGCCAGCTCCTCGTCGCTCATGGCCAAAACCCGGTCCGGCGTAGAGGCCGAGTTGACCACGTAGCCGAGTTCCCTGAGGAGCTCACAGATGACCTGGCGAACAGCCGGATCATCCTCCACCACCAGGACCTGTTCGTCGCCGGCCGGGGAAGCGCTGCTGTGCTCCGTGTCCTTCCACTTTCCGGTTCCCTCGACCTGCGGAAGATAGACCTGGAACTCGGCGCCTTTTCCCGGGGCGCTCTCCACCCACACATTTCCGCCCGCTTTCTTGACGATCCCGTAAACCGTCGACAAACCGAGCCCGGTCCCCCGATCGCGGCCCTTGGTCGTGAAGAAGGGCTCGAAGACACGCGCCTGAACCGCCTTGTCCATGCCGACTCCGGTGTCCCGGACCGAGAGGAGAACATAGTGACCCGGAGTGACTCCGGGACGGCTGCGGGCGAAGGCTTCATCGAGCTCGGTATTCATCGTCTCGATCACCAGGCGCCCCCCACCCGGCATGGCATCGCGGGCGTTCACGCACAGATTCATGATGACCTGATCCAGCTGGGACGGATCGATCCGGACCAGACGAAGATCCGCGGCCAGTGACACGGAGAACTCGATGTCTTCGCCGATCAGTCGCTGGATGATGCGTTCCAGATCGGTGACCCGTTCGTTCAGTTGAAGCACCCGGGGCTCCACCATCTGCCGGCGGCTGAAGGTCAGCAACTGACGGGTCAGGTCGGCCGCCCGCTCGGCGGCGGATTCGACTTCGGACAGACCGCGGCTTAAGGGGTGATCCTCGGCCAGACCGGCGGCCAGGAGCTGGGTCTGGCCGAGGATCACCGTCAGCAGATTGTTGAAATCGTGTGCGATCCCCCCGGCGAGCTGCCCAACGGCCTCGAGTCTCTGTGCCTGGGCCAGCTGTTGTTCGAGAAGAACGCGGTCGGTGATGTCGACGAGGAGTCCGTTCAGGTAGATTGCCCCCTGCCTCGAATCGTTGGCGGGCATGCCGAACCCCTCGATCCAGCGAACCCGCTCATCAGCCGGAGTCCGGACCCGGAAGATCTGCTGGTGGGATTGTCCGTCCCGAACAGCCCGGACGAGTTGGTCCTGAAACGCGTCCTGTTCCTCGCCGAGAACGTTCGAAGACCAGCGGGAGAAGTCGTAAGGATCGGAGATGGCGAGCAACTCGGAGACGGCCGGACTGGCGAGCAGGACTTTGGGGGTATCCTCTTCGCGCGGAGCAACTTCCAGGCGGAACAGGCCGAAACCACGGGCACTCTCCAGCATCGCCGTGAGGTAATTCTCGGTGACCCGGAGCGCCTCCTGGACCGACTCCCTTTTGCGCAGCTGGCGGTACGTCACGAGCACCAGCAGGAGACCGGTCGCCGTAATGAATCCGAGACCTTTCACGGTCTGCCAGAAGGCCAGGCTCTGCACCGACGGCGCCAGGCCCCCGAGGAATGCATCCGAGAGATAGATCCACAGCCCCGCCAGGATCACATAGACTCCGCCGACGGCGAAGGAGTCTCTTGCGGCTGGGCTCATCGGTCCTCATCCTCGGACAAACTAGTCATCCCGGAAATCTCTAGAATCAAAGGAGTTTACCAAATAGTCTACTATGGGTCGGTCTGCCGGCGCGAACTGAAACCGTCCCAGTTCCCCACACCGGATCCAGACCACCGACTCATGATCACGAGCCACCGGTTCGCCCGAGAGCCATCGACACAGATACCCGTGGAGCCGTATCCGGCGGGTCCCATCACACCAGGGCACGGACAAGACCGGTCGCTCGATGGCAATCTCCACGTCCATTTCCTCCCGGATCTCCCGCCGCAGGCAGTCTTCGAGAGTCTCGCCCGAGCGGGCCTTCCCCCCCGGGAACTCCCAGAAGCCCCGCAGACTTCCGGAGCGGCGACGCGCGATCAGAAACTCGTGCTTCCGGTGAATGATCGCGGCCGTTACATCGATAATATCGTCCAACGTTGAAACTTCCTTAATTGTTATGATTATGAACAACCCGGCTTGACAACAACTCTTACAGTTCCGATGATTTCTAACTGCTTCGTTCGTTCCGAAGCCGGTCATCCGCCGATCAGCGTAACCGGACATTGACACTCTGATCAACAGCAGCTAAGGTCCCCCGGACGAACGACGTTTGGAGGGGGACACCATGCGATTGAGGTTCTTGATTGTCGTGTTACTGGGGGTATTCGGGTTGAGCTGTGGGGGACAGGAGACGAATCCGTTTTTCGAAGCATCCGAGGCGCCCTTCGACTGCCCGCCTTTTGCGCGCATCCGGCCGGAACACTACCTGCCGGCCTTCGAAGAAGGCATGCGGCGCCAACAGGCCGAGATCGCGGCCGTCCTCGAGACGACGGAGCCGGCCTCCTTCGAGAACACCGTCGAAGCTCTGGAGCTCAGCGGGAGTCTGCTCGATAAGGTCTCGAATGTCTTCTTCGCCATGAACTCCGCTCATACCAGCCCCGCACTCCAGGAGCTGGCCCGAACCATCGCTCCCCGCCTTTCCCTGCACCATGACAGCATCCTCTTGAATTCCGAACTGTTCCGGAGGATCGAGGAGGTCCATGACAAGGGGATGCCCGAGACTCTGACGGCCGAGCAGACCCGCCTCCTCGAAGAAACATACAAGGACTTCGTCCGAAACGGAGCCCGACTCGGCGAAGCCGACAAATCCGAATTACAGCAAATCAACCGCGAGCTTTCTCTGCTGAGCGTCCAGTTCGGGGAGAACGTCCTCAAGGAGACCAACGCCTTCGCCCTCGTCATCGAGGACGAGTCGGACCTGGCCGGGCTTCCGGAGTCGGCAGTGGCAACCGCGGCGGAAGCCGCCGCAGAGCGCGGCCAGTCGGGCAAGTGGGTGTTCACGCTGGACAGACCGAGCCTGATTCCCTTCCTCCAGTTCTCGGAGCGACGGACGCTGCGAGAGCAGCTTTTTCGAGCCTACATCAATCGCGGCAACAACGGAAACGAGCAGGACAACAACGGGATTGCCTCGAAGATGGCCTCCCTGCGCATCCAGCGGGCTCGCCTGCTCGGCTATGGCACCCATGCGGACTATGTGCTCGAGGAGAACATGGCCAAGACACCCGCCGCGGTCTATGAGCTTCTGGACTCCCTGTGGAAGCCGGCCCTGGAACAGGCCAGGGGCGAAGCGGCGGCTCTCGAGCAGGTCGCGGCCGAAGCGGGCGATTCCATTGAACTGCAGCCCTGGGACTGGTGGTACTACACGGAAAAAGTGCGAAAGCGGGACTATGACCTCGACGACGCCGCACTCCGACCCTATTTCCAGCTGGAAGACGTTCGACGGGGCGCCTTCAACGTCGCGTCGCAGCTCTACGGACTCCAGTTCTCGGAGCGCAATGACTTTCCCACCTACCACCCGGATGTAAAGACTTTCGAGGTCAAGGACGCCTCCGGGTCGCATCTGGGGGTCCTGTTCCTGGACTACTTTCCGCGCCCGTCGAAGCGGGCCGGCGCCTGGATGAACTCGTTCCGCAAAGAGTCCCGCGCGGGAGGCCGAAAGGTCACGCCCCTGATCTGCAACGTCTGCAACTTCTCGAAGCCGACGGCGGACACCCCCTCGCTCCTGAACCTCGAAGAGGTCCAGACGCTCTTTCACGAGTTCGGTCATGCCCTGCACGGACTGCTCTCCGAGTGCGTCTACGACAGCTTGTCGGGAACCAGTGTCCCCCGGGACTTCGTCGAGCTCCCCTCGCAGATCATGGAAAACTGGGCGACCCACCCCGCCGTCCTGCGGACCTATGCACGCCACTACCGGACCGGCGAGGTGATTCCGGACTCGCTCATCGAGAAGATCCAGGCCTCCCGCCGTTTCAACCAGGGCTTCGCAACGGTGGAGTATCTGGCGGCGGCCTATCTCGACATGGACTGGCATACGCTGCAGGCGCCCGAGTCGAGAGCCGGGGTGGACTTCGACGCGGACGCGATGGGGCGCATCGGCCTGATCCCCGCGATCGTGGTGCGGTACCGCAGCCCCTATTTCAGCCACATCTTTGCGGGGGGTTACTCCGCCGGCTACTACAGCTACATCTGGTCGGAGGTCCTGGATGCCGACGCGTTCCGGGCGTTCGAGGAGAACGGGCTGTTCGATCGCGCCACGGCCGACTCCTTTCGCCGGAACATCCTGGCCAAGGGCGGCAGTGAGGATCCTGGAGAGCTCTATCGACGCTTCCGCGGCGCCGATCCGAGCATCGAGGCCCTGCTGGAGCGAAAGGGCTTTGCCAAGGAGTAAGGCTGGTCTCGCCCTGTCCGGCAGGTCATCCCCGGAGTAGGTTCCGCCCGCCACTGCCGAGAATGAAGCAGCAAGACACGCCCCGCAAACTCGTCCGAGCATCTTCAGAGACGTGCGCGACCTCCTGTTTTGGAGAGATCCGAAGCAACTTTGTCAACATCTCGTGTTGACATTCACGTACAGTCAAGCCGTCGCCCTGCAGGTGCGGAAACGGCGAGTTGTGAATCGCGTAGCCCGGCGGCTAACATTGGAGTCTGCATGAGTCAGCCGCGAGAATCTTCCAGAACCCGGATCCAACGACCTGCCGAGGCCGGGGATGAACCCTGGACCGGTGAAGAACTCCAAATCCTGCGGGGCCTCGACTCGCCGGCTCGCATCCAGGCATTTCTCGACTCGATTTCCTATAGCGCCGATCCGATCTACCGGTCTCCGAGAAGCGTGATGCGGGACCGCAAGGCCCACTGTTTCGATGGCGCCCTTTTCGCAGCGTCGGCGCTCGAGCGTCTGGGACATCCGCCCCGTATCGTGGATCTGCAGGCCGTGCGGGACGATGACCATCTGTTGGCCCTGTTCAAGTCGAACGGGATGTACGGCGCCGTAGCAAAGTCCAATTTCGTGGGACTTCGCTATCGCGATCCGGTCTATCGCTCGTTGCGGGAGCTCGTCCTTTCGTACTTCGACTCCTACTTCAACCTGGACCGGGAGAAGACGTTGCGGGGGTACACCGTCCCCCTCGATCTGCGCCGGTTCGAGCCAATCGCGTGGAGGACGTCCGACGACCAACTGGACCTGATTGCGGAACGACTCGACCAGATTCGTTGCTGGCCGGTACTGGACGAACAGACGGCGTCCGCCCTTCCCCGCGTCGACGACCGGACCTACGAGGCTCAACTGCTCGGCTCGAATCCGGACGGACTCTATCGGCCATGAGCCGTCCCACTTCCCCTCCTGCTTCCCGCGAACATCGACGGGCCGAAGTTCGACCGCGGAGCCTGGCTTGGACGGGACTGATCCGAGCCTGGCTGACCGATCTCGACAATCAGCTCATGCTGCTGATCGTCGTTTTCACACTTCCCCTCTCACTGCCGGCGCTGCGCTCCTTCTTCACCTTCGACGACCTGATGAATCTGCACTATTACCTCCAGCGTCCCTGGCTCTCGCTGCTTTCGAACCTGATCGTCTTCACCTCGCTTCACCGGCCGCTGGGGGCCCTCGTCTATCTGCCTCTCTATGCCACGGCCGGGTTGGATCCCGTTCCCTACTATCTGGTGGGAATCCTCTTCTTCAGTCTCAACATCCTGCTGGCCTACCGACTCTTCCTGCACCTCACGGGCAGCCGCTTCGCAACCGTCCTGGCGGCAACGCTCTTTGCGCTGCATCCGACGATTCACAACGTGCTCTACAACTTCGGAGCCGTCTATGAGCTCGCCTGCCTGACTTTCGTTCAGTCTTCGCTGCTGCTGTTCATCCGATGGAGCGGGTCGTCCGGCGTCGCTGGTGCCCCATCCGGGCGTTCGCGGCCCGTCACGAGCGCCGGCCGGTCGTCGGGACGGGCCCGACGCTTCCTCTCCCCCCCCTACATTCTCAGCCTGCTCTGCTTCGTCGCTGCGTTGAACGCCAAGGAGACCGCCGTCACTCTTCCCGGGATCCTGTTCGCCTATGCGTGGCTCTACGGACAGGATATGGAAGCGGGACTGAGACGGATCTGGAGCAGTCTCCGGGCGATCGGCCCGTTCCTTCTGTTGACCCTCCCCTACACACTCGCAAAAGCCCTGGGATCGGAAGCCTACTGGCGGGACAACGCACTTTATGTCTATCACTTCGACCTGGGAATTCTCCGGAGGTTGGCCCTTTATCTCGACCAGGTTTCGAACCAGGAGATCTCCTTTTCGGTCCCGACGGGACTGGTCGTCATCGGGCTGACCCTCCTGGCGGGCCTCCTCTGGCGGAACCGCGGCATTCTCTTCGGCCTGTGCTGGGCAGGCCTGACACTGCTGCCGGTCCTGCCGCTTCCGAGGGTTTGGGGCCTGTTCCTCTACCTTCCCATGATCGGCTTCGCCCTGGTGACAGCCTCGCTGATCTCCGAGGTGGGCGGACGTCTGGCCAGGGGCGTCGCCGGCGCGAGACTTGGCAACGTCCGTCTGGGTCGCGGGGCGACGTTGATCCTGACGGGGCTCTTTCTCTTCCGAATGCTGGGAGCCATGACCCCCGACATCGATCGCAGCCGACGCCTCCTCTATCAGGAACGGAATCCCGGCTGGAGGCCATTCGCGGAGCAGCTTTACGCCCTCTATCCCGAGTTGCCTCCCGCTAGCGTCCTGGCGTTCGTCACTCCGCCCTTCGATCCCGACAGTGCGGAACGCTGGTGTCTGCATTTCCTGGTCTGGCTGAAGTACGGCGACGACATCCGGGTGCTGCGTCTGCCCCAGGAACGTGCTCGATTGGAGGCCTCGGTCGGGCGGGGAGCTCGAATCCACGTTCTGGCATGGGACGGGACGCAGCTCCGCGAAACAAAGTAGGACGAGCATCCCGGCTCGTCCAGACGCCCCGGTCCCGGCCACCGGCAATGTTGGAGGTGTCGCCACACCCGAGTCGTCCGCAAGTTGGCAGGGAATTGGTGGATCCTGCCCCCTGGACAAGCTGGAAGCTCGTCCTACTCTGCGTTGCCCTCCTGAACAGCCTGGGGATGCCCTACTCGGCAAACCGCGGGACGCGGAACTTGGTGAAGTCCCGTTGCAGGCGTTCGACGTCCTCGGGATCGAGCTTGCGTCCCTGACGAGTCAAATAGAACTCATCGTCCGCTTCGTGATGTGCGGTGCGGATGTAGGCCATCTCGATGGAGTATCCCTCTTCCGAGAGGAAATGGCTGATCAGATAGAGCAGCCCGAAACGGTCCCGGCAGTGAATTCCCATCACCGTGGCTCGAGGATAGGACTCGTTGTCGAATCGGACCTCCAGCGTGTCCTCCTGCCAGGTCTCGATATCGGGCCACCGCTTTTCGAGTAAGGGCTCGAGCGGTCGATCGCCCGACACCACATCCTCCAGGAGAACCTGGAAGTTCTGCCGCTCCGTCGGATTGTCGAAGCGCTGCTCCAGATCCTCGAAATAGAGCGTGTCCAGGACCATCGCCTGGGCGTTGGCAAAAGCCTCGGCCGCCAGGATGTTCATTCCAAAGCAGCTCAGGGCCCCGGAAATGCGGGCGAACAGGAAGGACCGGTCACGCGTGATGAGGGACAGCTTCCAGCTCCGACGTTCCGCTGCGAGGGAGCTGATCACCCTCTTGTCGCCCAGGTTTTCCGCAAGCAGGAAGTGCTTGACGATCTCGAGCTTCGGCGTCTGGACCAGGTAGCGCCGCGGGAAGCCCTGGACGAAATCGACGAACCGGGGCACATCGACGACCAGCGGCAGCCCCTGAAGCACGGACTCGATTTCCCCAGGCTCCATGACGGGCAGATACAGATCCTGGACCATTGTCCAGAAGTCTGTCAGTGGCAGGCGACAGTGTCAATCGAACCGCAAAGACATTGCGCGACTCCGACTAATCTCCGATGATAGGCTCCATGGTGGAGGCAGCGACCTCAACCTTGGGCCCCATCCAGAAGATCAAGGCGGGAGACCAGGAGGCCTTCTCGTCCCTCTTCGTGCGCTACCGCCGACGTCTCTCCATCCTGATCCACTACAAGCTGGGGCCGGGTCTGACGCCGTTCGTATCGGTCCGCGACATCCTGCAGGAGACCTGTCTGAGGGCCTATCGGGACTTCAATCAATTCACCTACGCTGGCCCCGGGAGTTTCCTGAGCTGGCTCTCCCGGATCGCCGATCACGTCCTGGCCGACCAGGCGCGCTACGCCAACCGGGACAAACGGCGCCTGGACAAACGGAGGCGGTTGTCCTACCGTCAACCTGTGCCCCTGAGAGCCTTTCGATTCCTGGTCGTCCTGCTGGCAACGGTCCCCGCCTGGGGCGGCGAGATTCAGTGGCAACACCTCTCGAGTGCCACCGGGGATCTTCCCGCGCCGCCCGGAGGCTCGATTCAGCAGACCGGCGTCGTGGCCGGCGACTTCGACGGAGACGGCGTTAACGACTTCATCGTGAGCTTTCGCCAGAAGCCCCCGGCCCTGGTCTGGTATCGCCGGAATGCGGACCGATGGGAGGCCTGGGTGATCGAAAAGGAGTACCTGACCGTCGAGGCGGGGGGCGCCGTCACCGACATCGACGGGGACGGCGATCTCGATGTCGTCTTTGGAGGCGACTGGCAGAGCAACCAGGTCTGGTGGTGGGAGAATCCGGCGCCGGATTTTCAGAGGGACAGAGGCTGGAAGCGTCATCTCATCAAGAACTCGGGGGCCACGCAACACCACGATCAGGTCTTCGGTGACTTTCTGTCTGAGGGCAGGCCGCAGCTCGCATTCTGGAACCAGGGCGCCAAAACGATCTTCCTGGCCGAGATTCCCGATGCTCCCCGTTCGGCGACGCACTGGGCCAGGAGTGCCCTGATCGATGGGGCACAGGCGGGTGGGACGCCTTACACAGAGGGCATGTCGGCCTTCGATGTCGATGCCGACGGGCGGCTCGACCTCCTGGCCTACGACAGCTGGTACCGGCACGCGACGGGCCATTCGTTCGAGCGGACCCGGATCGCCGAGACGGGAGGTTTGATCTTCGCCGGATACTTCACGCAATCGAAGTATCCCCAGATCGTCATTTCCCCGGGCGACGGGACGGGGCCCGTGCGGTTCTACGAGTGCACCGGGAACCCTCGGCAGGCCCGGGACTGGATCGGTCGGGATCTACTGGACAGAGCCATCGTCCACGGCCACAGTCTGCAGTTGGGAGATATCGATCAGGACGGAAACCTCGACATCTTCGTTGCCGAAATGGCGCAGTGGCACGAGAATCAGACTGAGCCCGACCACCCCGAGGCAACGGCCTGGATCCTCTTCGGCGACGGGCACGGGGAGTTCCGCCGCACGGAGCTGGTGCGGGGCTACGACTGGCACGAGACCAGACTGATCGATCTGGACGGCGACGGCGACCTCGACCTTCTCGAGAAGCCCTACACCTGGAATGCACCCCGAATCGATGTCTGGTTGAACGGCGGAACGGGAGCGGGCCACTGAGCGCATCCGCTCTGAAGGCCCGAGTTACGGCATAATGGCTGCGCCGTCGGCCGTGCCTGATGTGCGGTTCCGCTTGGAGAACGGGAGAACGGGAGCGCGGGAGAACCGGCACCCGGAGGGCGGGCGTGTTGCGCAATTGGCTGCGTCCTCCGATCGGTGTGCCCCCACTGGAGTGAGGTCTCGGCAGCCTGTTCTCACGCGAAGCCGCGGAAGTACGCAACGTCGCAAAGAGACTCTTTGTGGCTGGCGGCTTGGCGTCCTTCTTGGCGCCGTTGCGTGGAACCAGCCCGCCGTGCATTCGCCTGCCTGCCAGCGTCCGATCCAACACAGCCCTTGCCATTCGGACAACCCGCCTTCGCACTTCGCACTTCGCCCTTCGGCGTTGGCCCTTCGCCCTTCGGCGTTGGGCCTTCGCCGTTCGGCTTGCAGAACCGGACGAAGCGGGTCTCGCGGACCGGACCCGGAGAACGTTCGCTCTTCGCCCTTCGGCGTTGGGCCTTCGCCGTTCGGCGTTCGCCCTTCGCCCCCGAAGTGCGAACTCGAACCCTCCCGTTTCCCGTTTCCCGACTCCCGTCTCCCGCGGAACGCGGAACGCGAAACCCGTGACCCAAAACCTCTGAATCCCGGGAGCCCGCCCTACGACGACGTGGAGGTGTCGTCGGTGACGAGGCGGACGAAGAGGTCCTCCAGGGAGGCGCTGCCTCCCTCATCCATCTTGTTCCGCAGTTCCTCGAGGGAGCCCGAGAAGCGCAGGACTCCATGGTCCATGATGGCAATCCGATCCGCCAGCCGCTCGGCGATCTCCAGGATGTGGGTGGTAAACAGCACCAGCCTCCCGCGGGCGCGGTAGTCGCTGAGCACTTCCTTGACCTTGCGGGCGCTGAGGGCATCGAGCGCGCTCGTCGGTTCGTCATAGATCAGGATCGGAGGATCGGAAATCAGCGTTGCCAGGAAAGCGATCTTCTTCTTCATCCCCAGCGAGTAGGTCCGGATCGGCTCGTCCGAGGCAGTCTGCATGTCGAACTCCGCCAGGCGACCCTCGAACCCGTTCCGGCTCCCGGAGACCCCGTAGATCTCGGCCACGAACTGCAGGAACTCGCGGCCCGTCAGGTGCTCGTACAGAAGCGGCTCTTCGGGCAGGTAGCCGATGCCGCGGCGGGCTTCATGGATGTCGTCCGAGCGGATGCTGACGCCGTTGATTCGAACGTCGCCCGAGGTCGGGTTCTTCAATCCCATGATCGTCTTCAGGGTGGTCGTCTTGCCGGCGCCGTTCGGACCCAGGAGGCAGTGAATCCGACCCGCCTCGAAACGCAGGGACAGATCCTTGACGGCGGACTTGTCTCCGTACGTCTTCGTGAGCTGGAGAATCTCGATGGCCGGGGTTTCGACATTCATATTTCCAACCTCTCCAGGGATCTGAGAGACCAGGCGCCGATCCCGGCGCTCAATCCCAGCACCAGTACGAGCGGAATGACGATTCCGGTGACCAGGCCGACGATACCGATCTTGTCCAGATAGAAGGCAGTCGCCAGCAGGCTCCAGCCGACGGCGACCATCCCGCCTCCCGCCATATGAACGAACTGGGCGAGCTTCGAGGCTCCGGGCAGGATCATCGACTTTCTCCGAAAATCGGGCAGGCCGAAGCCCAGCGCCAGACCCGTCGCAGAGAAAGCCAGGGTCGCCGCAAGGGCCAGTCCCAGCGCCGCCGGAAGACCGGGATGGGCGAGACCGGCCAGCCTCGCCCCAAGAGCGATCGCCAGCGCCAGAACCAGGGCGTGGGCGAGCACGAAGACCAGCTGGGCGCTCGACTTGGCGTACAGCAGGCGACGGATCCCCAGCACCGGTCGGAGCAGGGCGATGTTCGTTCCTTCCATGCCCAGCGACGACAGGCAGCCGTGGGCCGAGAAGATCAGCGGAACGGCCAGCGTGACGAGGGTGAGGATGAAGCAGGTGACGCCGATACCGCTGCTCCGCGACTCACCCCAGAAATGGAGGAAGACGACGGAGACGACGGACCCTGAGAGTGCAAGAGCGATCTGCTGGACGTATCCGCTGGACGAACGGCGGACCGGGACAAGCACGTCCTTGACCCAGAAAGCGCCAGTGACGCTCCTCCGGGAGAAGGGGATCCGAAGACGCTCCGGCGCGAAGGCGCTGGCGTATGCCGGAACGGCCGAGCCGCCTTCATCCAGGATGATCTCCCGGTGGGCCACCCGATACCAGCGCGCCAGGCACCAGACGGAGACCGCAGTCGCGACAGCCAGCAGGGTGAGCGACACCATAGCCGGCGTCCATCTCCCGTTTGCCAGAGCGTAAACGAAGCTGAGCGATGGCTGCAGCATCAGCCACGGTTCTGCGGCAGGGGAGCCGAGCCATGAAAGTGCTCCCGGTGAAGCTCTCCGAAGAAGTGCAGCGCCGAACACCATCAAGGTGAAGGACGGAAACCACGGCAGCACCATGAGACGAACTGTTAGGTTCGTGTGTCTCCGAAATCGCGGCTTGCGGATCAGAGGCCTGAGGAGCCAACCAGTCAGAACCGCGAGAAAGAGAAACTCAGTGGTCAAGACAAGCAAATGCAGTAGCGCCAAGAGCGCGCTTCCAAGAGTGATGATCAGGACGCGCGAGAAGAAGAGGTAAAACAAGAAGGTCGTCAGCAGCCAATTCGGCAAGAACGCTGCGAGAAAGAAATCGACAACGGCGACCTCACGAAGGAGGAAACAGAGCTGAGTTCGAGTCTATGCTCAGCGGTCGCCTCCCAAAGACCTTGAGCAGGTGGACGGCCATTCCGAAGAGAAAGACGAAAATGCTTGAAGTATGGGCCAGTAGCAGGACACCCGCCGTTCTTGTTGGGTCAGGGCATCAAGGCCCGCCGGTCCGGTCGAGAGAAGTGAAAAAAGCGATGGGAGACTGACAATGATCACGACGATGACCAAGCGTCCCTGCAACGTCGACAGAAACTCATGTCGGGATTGCCCGGATCCCGATCAGCAGATGCCACTTGGTCAATGTTCTCCAAACCGAACGTGCGTTCCGAATGGCTACATCCTCCAAGGCTCGGGCCCGCGGTGCATTTGATCCCTGACACCACTCAAACATCCCTCCCGCGTCGTGGCCTCAGCTCGCCGCCTAGTAGATACATGCGGCCACGGCTTTAGGCGCAGAATTGCGACGACGACCCAGCAGTCCGCCCGAGAACAGAAGCGCGGCCGGCACCAATGTCACGCCGATTCCGAACCCGCAGCAGTTCCTGGCAATGCTCCCGCCTCCAGTGAGTTCTATTGCTTGATGAGTATCCTGGAAGCTGGTAGGTAGGCTTTAATATCGGCGTCGAGAAAACCATCACAAAAAAAGCATCATCAATACATGAAGCGAGTCAAGCTCGTTCCATCAATATTCTCCCCTCCCTGCGATCAATGCATCGAACGCTAGAAGAACTCTTGATAGATCATCGTTCCGCAGCTGACAGCGGTGCCGATGTGGCCCGGCCGCAAGTTTCGAAAACGGGTCCGGACTGGCAATTGCGGCGGCGGTCCCCATGATTGCCAGTCCGCAACCTAGGCCGCTCCAGAAACCGCCTCCAACCACGTCCCCGAGAACGCCAGCGGTCAAATCTTCGACTGGCGTCTAGTGCGACAGGGCCCGCTGGCTGGCTGAGAGCGATGGCAAATAGCAGATTGGCTACCAACACCACCACAAAGAAGAGTCTCGTCTTCGACATCACGACCTCCTCCCATTTCTATCTGCCTCTCTGGTGACCAAAAGAGACGGCGGTTCCGAGAGGCTTGGGGACCGCTCGTCCGTTACATTTCGTGCGCGGCCGATCCTCCCGGTAAGTGCGGCGGCGTGGCGGTGTCGACTCCGGGTCGGAACACCAGTGCTTCCCCCCTCCAGACCGCCGCGAATTCCTCCGGCGAGAAACGCAGGAGTCCCAGGGCGGGATCTTTGACGAAGAGGCTGCGGGTGCGGGGGTCGATCCGCTCCAGGACGACGAAGTGCCCCATTCGAAGGTAGGCCAGCAGGGGTGTGGGCACTCCTCGCAGCCGGCCGGGATCGAAGCGCACGCCCCGGGCGTCGACTCCGCGCCGCCGCGCGATCTCCGCCAACCGCAGCATCGAAGTGCCTCGGGAACTCAAGCCCGCCTCCCGGCGGCACTCCTCGAGAGAGACTTCGATGCCGAAGTGTTCCAGGACCATCTTGAGAGCAGCCGGGCCGCAGTCGTTACGAAACTCCTGACGCACCACGCCATCGGTGTCGACGAGTTCGCCTCCGAGTCGCCAGCGGTACAGACGCCGCGAGGCCTCGGCCGGGTCGCGGAGAACGTAGAATCCGAGCAGGAGAGGCAGGCAGCCCGCCAGGCAGAGGCCGGTGAGGAGAACACCGGCCATCCGTTTCCGGACGAAAGGGCGCTGCCTCGCAACCGCCACCCCTGCGTCGCGTCCCTCCTGGATCGCCTGCTGTGAAGCCGCTCTGCCTCTCATTCAGCCGGCTCTTGTGCACGCGCCGGTCCAAATACCTGGGGTCGACTTAAGTCTTTTATTTTCTGCAGATAATTTCGATCAAACGCACAGCGGAAAGGCGAAAGTCCGAGATCCGTCAGGACAAAAAGTCGCTTTGTGTCCGTGACTTTTGAGCCGACGGAGACCTGGCCCCGAAAGCATCCTCCTGCATCGGGATGTGCTGACGGAACCAGAAACTCGCAACCGTGTTGCCCAACTGGTAAGGGTCGTGTTGGATCGGACGGTGGCAGGCAGGCGAATGCACGGCGGGTTGGTTCCGCGCAACGGCGCAAAGAAGGAAGCCGCCACCCACAAAGAATCTCCTTTGCGGCGTGGCGTACTTGGCGCCTTTGCGTGAGATCAGGCCGCCGAGACCTCACTCCAGGGGGGGCAGGGCGCGACCGAAAAGAAACCAAGACCAACTGGGCAACACGCCCTCAGGTTCCACGGCTCCCGTTCCAGGTTCTGCGGTTCCGAGCCTCCCGTTTCCCGTTCTCCCGTTCCGTTCCCGTTCTCCGGGCCCGGCGCGGGGCGCCTCACTTCGTTCGGGTTCTGAAATACGGAGCGGCATCCCGTTCTCCCGTTCTCCCGCGCTCCGGGCCGAACGGCGAAGGCTCAACGCCGAAGGGCGAAGTGCGAAGGGCGAAGGGCGAAGGGTGGAGTGCGAAGTGCGAAGTGCGAAGTGCGGGTTGTCCGAATGGCAAGGGCTGTGTCGGATCGGACGCTGGCAGGCAGGCGAATGCACGGCTGGGCTGGTTCCACGCAACGGCGCCAAGAAGGACGCCAAGCCGCCACCCACAAAGAATCTCCTTTGCGGCGTGGCGTACTTGGCGCCTTTGCGTGAGATCAGGCCGCCGAGACCTCACTCCAGGGGGGGCAGGGCGCGACCGAAAAGAAACCAAGACCAACTGGGCAACACGCCCTCAGGTTCCACGGCTCCCGTTCCAGGTTCTGCGGTTCCGAGCCTCCCGTTTCCCGTTTCCCGGCTCCCGTTTCCCGTTCTCCGGGCCCGGCGCGGGGCGCCTCACTTCGTTCGGGTTCTGAAATACGGAGCGGCATCCCGTTCTCCCGCTCTCCCGCGCTCCGGGCCGAACGGCGAAGGCTCAACGCCGAAGGGCGAAGTGCGAAGGGCGAAGGGCGAAGTGCGAGGGCGCCCTATATCGACCGGCTCGGCACTCGCACCGTCTCGTCCACCGGGAGATCGACTTCCGATCGGACCGACCAGCCCAGCTTGAGGCCGAGGACGAACCAGGCCAGGGCCAGGACCCCCGCCGTGAACACGGTGTCGCCGATGACCCTCAGCCATCGCACTGTGTCCAGCCACGGTGTCTGCAGGAACTCCATCGAGCGGGCGTACCAGAGCCCGTCGTTGACGCTCGCCACGGTCTGCGCGAGTCCCAGGGGGAGGACGCTGAGCAGCACCATGAGGAGCAGTCCGACGTTGATCGACCAGAAAGCGAATCGGAGCACGCCTTCCTTCCAGACCTTGCGCACGGCCAAGCCTTTGAGCGAGAACAGCATGAGGCCGATCCCCAGCATTCCGTAGACCCCGAACAGCGCGGTGTGGCCGTGCACGGGTGTCGTATTGAGCCCCTGCATGTAGTAGAGCGCGATGGGGGGATTGATCAGAAACCCGAAGATCCCGGCGCCAACCAGATTCCAGAAGGCCACCGCGATGAAGCAGTAGATGGGCCACCGGTACGCCTGAATCCAACGCGTGGCGCGACTCAAGGTCAGGTTGTGGTAGGCCTCGAAGCCCATCAGCACCAGGGGCACCACTTCCAGCGCGCTGAACGTGGCCCCCAGCGCCATGACGGCCGTCGGCGTGCCCGTGAAGTAGAGATGGTGGAAGGTCCCGATGATTCCCCCGGCCAGGAAGATGTTCGTGGAGAACAGCACGGTGGCCGTCGCCGTCCGGGTCTGCAGCAGGCCCATCCGCACGAAGAGAAAGGCGATCACGACCGTCGCGAAGACCTCGAAGAATCCCTCCACCCAGAGATGCACGACCCACCAGCGCCAGTACTCGATAACGGCCAGGTTGCTCTGTCGGCCCCACATCAGACCCGCCCCGTAGAACAGGGCGATGGCGGTCGATGAGATGAGGAACATGGCCAGCAGGTGGCGATGTTCCCTGGCCTGGCGAAACGCCGGCAACAGCGCCCGGGCCATCAGGAACAGCCAGATGAACAGCCCCGCGAACAGAAAGATCTGCCAGAACCGCCCGAGGTCCACGTACTCCAGGCCCTGATGTCCGAACCAGAAGTTCGTAGCCAGGCCGAAGCGCTGCATGACGCCGGCCCACTGACCGTACAGGGAGCCCACCACGATCAGAAGCAGCGCCCCGAACAACACGTTCACACCGAGCCTCTGGAACCGAGGCTCGACGCCGGAAACGGCGGGCGCGATGAAGAGACCGGTTGCCAGCCACGAAGTGGCGATCCAGAAGATCGCCAGCTGAATGTGCCAGGTCCTCGTGATCGAGTAGGGGAACCATTGCGCCAGCGGGATTCCGTAGAACCCGGTGCCCTCGACCCCGTAATGCGCGGTGATGGCTCCCAGCACGACCTGGACCACGATCAGCGCGCAAACGACCCAGAAGTACTTGAGCGTGGCCCGCATGGACGGGGTCGGCCGCAAGCCCGTCAAGGGGTCGTAGTCGGGCACTCCCGCGTGGCCGCTCTCCTCGTCCCGATGGGCCGCATAGTAGAAGGCCAGCGCTCCGATTCCGGCCAGCAGCAGGATGACGCTGAATCCGGTCCACAGGATCAGGGAACTGGTTGGTCGGTTTCCGACGAGATCGTCCGGCGGCCAGTTGTTCGTGTAGCTGATCCCGCTGCCCGGACGATTCGTGACGCAAGCCCAGGAGGTCCAGAAGAAGAACCCGGCCAGCTTTCGCGCTCGCTCCGGATCCCTGAGGGAGTTGGCCGGAATGGCGTAGGCCTCCCGCTCGTCGTCCAGCCCGGGGCCGTCGGTGAAGAGTCGCTCGTAATACTGGCTGTTGGCGCGAAGGGCCTGGGCCCGAATCGGACTGATCGTCAAAATCCCGGTGGCGTCGTCGAAAGTGTTGGTCCGAAGCTCCTCCTGAAGGCGCGTCCTGAGGGCCGACTTCTCCTCCGGATTCAGTTCCGCATAGGGGCGGCCCGAATCGAGTTGGGCCCACCGCCCGACAATGAACGTGGCTTCCCGGTGCAGCCAGTCGGCCGACCAGTCGGGTGCCACGTAGGACCCGTGCCCCCAAACCGTGCCGAGCTCCTGACCGCCCATGGACTGCCAGACGTTCTGCCCATCACGGATATCCTGTCCGCTCCAGAGCACCTGCCCGTCGGCCGTCATGACCTTCTCGGGGATGGGCGGAGCCTTACGATAGATCTCGAGCCCGAAGAACCCGAGCACGGAGAACGACGCGACGATTACGATGATGAAACCAATCCAGAGCTTTCTGAAATTCAATGTCCAACCCTCCATGACGGCCGTCGGCCCGGAAAACAGACGACAGTTCGGCGGTTCCTCGACCGGTTCCGCCGCCCGAGACATTACGGCCCGGCTTTTCCGCCCGGCGATGACATAAGTCATGCCAGGATCACCGGGGCCGCCCCCTGCCTGCGGGACTAGCCAATTGGGCCGGCATTCGGGAGAATGTCCTCAGGGCGCGGACGTTGGAGCGAAGAGTGGACCGCTTTCCTTCACCCGACCCCGGATCCGGAGGGACGTTCGTCGCGGCCCACTGATCCATGAACCGTGTCGATCTGCAAGGTCCTGGTACGAGTGCCGGCCCCAGGCCAACCCGAAAACGACAGGAGGAGTTGATGTCAGTAATACCCCGTTTGAATCGTCTCTTCAAGGAGGACGGAAAGTGCTTCCAGATTGCGGTCGACCACGGCCTGTTCAACGGATATGAGTTGCTCAGCGGCGTCGAGGACATCGGAAACGTGCTCGACCTCGCGGTGGCCGCGGGAGTGGACGCGCTGCTGATGAGCCCGGGCCAGGCCCGTCATCTCCAGGCCAAGCGCGCCCATCCGAAGCCCGCGCTGGTCATGCGGGCGGACGTCTCCAATGCCTATGACACCCGCATGCCGGACTACGCCTTCAATCAGTGCATTGACTCGCAACTGGAACAGGCACTCCGCCTGGATGCCGCTGCCATCGTCCTCAACCTGTTCTACTGCGAGGACGATCCGGGCATCAGCCAGCACAGCCTGCAGAATGTCTCGGAGCTCCGAGGGGCCTGCGAAAGCTACGGCATGCCGCTGATGGTCGAACCGCTGGTGCTGGAGTCCGACGAAGACCGGGGCGGTTACCGTGTGTCGAGCGCTTTCGAGAAGGTTGTTGCGCTGCACCGCCAGGCCGCTGAGATGGGGGTACACGTGATCAAATCGGACCCCACTGACCGTCCCGAAGACTACGGACAGCTCGTCAACCTGGTAGGGGGAGTGCCACTGTTGCCGCGGGGTGGCGGCAAGGTGAATGACCGGGAGATCCTGAACCGAACCTACCAGATGCTGCAGGCAGGCGCTTCCGGCGTGGTGTACGGCCGAAACATCTTCCAGCACCCCAATCCTCTGCGCATGGCCGCCGCCATTCATGCCCTGGTGCACGAGGCCGCCAGTCTCGAGGATGCCCTCTCCCGGCTGGAAGGTTGATTCCGGTTCGCGGTCGGTCTCCCCGGCGGGTGAGACCGGCCGTGGTAAGATTCCACCCTGCTGCGCTCTTGGGGACCGGCAACTGCATGCCGGCCGGACACCCCGGTGCCGAATATGACACTGTTGATCGGAAGCATCCTCGCACTGCTCGTCGGACCCCTCGTCTATCTGGCGTTCCAACGCCGTGGTGCGATGCTGGCCCTGCTCGACGGACTGATCTTCGTCACGATCACGGGGCTGGTGCTCCTCTTCATCCTGCCCGACAGCTTCGACAACGGAGGCTGGCTGACTCTGCCCGTCGCGGTGGCGGGCTTGTTCGGGCCGACTTTCCTGGAAGGGGTGTCCCGTCAGATTGCGAAGCGGACCCACATCGCGGCCCTGGTCCTGGGCCTGACGGCTCTGATCCTGCACGCCTTGATCGACGGAACCGCACTCTCCCAGGGTGGAGCGGTTTCCGGCTCGCTCCTGCCGCTGGCTGTCGTCATTCATCGACTCCCCGTGGGGTTGACCATCTGGTGGCTCCTGCGACCGAGCTTCGGGACCCGGACCGCCGGCGCCGTCCTCGGAATGATCGCCGCGGCCACCATCATCGGCTTCACGTTCGGGCCCTGGCTGATCGGCGGCCTGTCCAGCCAGGGAATGGCCTGGTTTCAGGCTTTCGTCGCGGGGTCCCTGCTGCACGTCGTTTTTCATCAGCCTCACCTGACTGGAAGCAAATGCGGCTGCGATGAGGTCACGGCCCACAGCGGCCGACACGAGGGCGCCGGTGCGCTCCTGGGCATCGGATTGATCGTCGTGCTCCTGGCGGAAGGGGCCCTGCACCACGCCCACGGGCCAGCCTCCGCCACCGAGGTGGTGCACTCCGGACTGCAGGTCTTCCTCGTACTGGCGCTGGAGAGCGCCCCGGCCCTGCTGATTGCCTATTTCATGGCCGGGGCGCTCCACGCCTTTCTGCCCCATTCGACCATTCGGTGGCTGCGGCGGGGTTCCTCGCTGAATCAGGCGTTCCGAGGCATGGCGGTGGGATTGCCCTTTCCGGTTTGTTCCTGTGGCGTGGTTCCCCTGTATCAGAGCCTGATCCGCAAGGGCGCCCCGGCCACCGCCGCCATGGCCTTTCTCATCGCCACACCGGAACTCGGGCTCGACGCGGTCCTGCTTTCGGTTCCCCTCCTGGGCACCGAATTGACGGTGATTCGGGTGTGTGGCGCCGCCCTGGTGGCGGCGCTGGTGGGATGGATCATCGGAGGTTCCGGTGTTGCGTCGGCCAGCACGATGCCCGTCATGCCGGACCCGCAAGACGGCGACTCCGGCCAGCCTGGAAAGTCCTTCGCCGGCAAAGCCCGGTCGGCGCTCTCCGTCGGCTTGCTCGAGGTCGTGGATCACACGGCGCCCTGGATCCTGCTGGGGATCGGCATCGCCTCGGTGGTCCAGCCCCTGCTGACCGGTGGCTGGCTCTCGCGGCTACCGGGGGGACTGGACGTCCCTCTGTTTACGTTGATCGGGCTTCCGACCTATGTCTGTGCGTCGGGCGCCACTCCGCTGGTCGTCGTGCTGATTGCAGGCGGGGTCTCACCGGGCGCAGCCCTGGCTTTCCTGTTGACCGGGCCGGCGACCAACACGACCACTTTCGGCATGCTCGGAAAGCTGCATGGACGGCGTGTTGCCGTGCTGTTCAGTCTGACCATCATCGGTCTCTCCATCGCTCTGGGCTATCTGGTCAATGCCCTGTTCCCCGCCAGTGGTCACCAGGTACTGAACCCGGAGGCGGCCGGGAGCCCTTCGCTCCTGCAAGTTGTGAGCCTCGTCCTCCTCGCAGCCGTCTACTCCTACTCGATTCTGCGCCGGGGCGCGCGGCGCTTCGTGGCCGAGCTGTTCTTTCGCAATCAGCGAACCCTCGATCTGCACCCGCACTATCATTGAGCCCTTCCGAGCCGCCCAGGCTCAAAGCGGAGGCCGGGACGTACCTTCCCTTGTCAGTTCGGCAGGCAGCCGCGGCCTTCCCGGAAGAGCGGCGAGCCGGAGCCGACGGCGTGCTCCCCATCGGAGGTGCAACGGGACGATGTCCGGCGGCGTAATGAAGGTATGTCCCTTCGAGGACGCTGAAATCCGATGAAATGACTTGGCCGTGCCTACTCGGGCCGGCACAGTCGCAGGGAGAACGAAACATATGAGATCCAGATGGCTGATTTTGATAGCGGTTTTGGCATTGGCGGCGATCGGTGGAACGGTGTTGATTGCCCAGGGCGGCCCCGGCCGTTGGGCGGGCCAGCACCGGGCGGCCCGCATGGAAAGGGGCCCGGAGATGGGATTCGGCCCCTTCGGTCATTCCCTTCGTTTCATGACTCGCTACCTCGATCTGACCGAGGATCAGCAAGCCCAGGTCCGCCAGATCTTCCAACAGGAACGGGAGGCCAACGCCACCGAACGGCAGCAGCAGGCCGAGCAGCTGCGGACGATCCAGCAGCAGATCCACGACGCGACCCTGGCCGCGAACTTTGACGAGTCGACATTGCGTCAGCTCTATTCGCAGCGCTCCACGCTGCTCGAAAATGGCTTCCTGGCCCGCCAGAAGGCCATGCACGACATCTACACGCTGCTCACGCCGGAACAGCAGCAGAAGTTCCAGGACCTCCGCGATATGAGACAGGCTTGGCAAGGAGGCCGCGGTCCGGGCGGTAACGGCCCTGCCGGACCCGGCCCCAACGGCCGCTGATCCTTCTCCAGTCCAACCATAGGGAGCCGCCCTAGGGCGGCTCCCTACGTCAGCTTCTCCGCGCTCCCGCCTCTCGCCCCTCGCGACACGCCAGGCCCGTCCCTGCCTCGGACGATCCGGGCCCGCAATTGGTGACACGCACGCATTTCGATCGTAAGGTATTGCCAAGAAAGGATTCTCAGGGCGGTCTGGCACCTATTTGGAGAATCGGGCAGATCCGTGGCCCAGTGACCGGTCATCCTTCCGGCAATCACGAAGGCCAGAAAAGCCAGACAAATGGAGGCCGCGACGAGCCGGGCCGGGAGACGCCGTCGGACGACGGTGTCCAGACGCAAAGCATCCTGCACGTTGAGGAGCAGAAAGGTGATCTGCAGCCCCGCCCGGAGCCCTTGAGCCTGGTCGGGCACACGCCTCCGAATCGACGATCCGGTCTTCGATTTTCTCGGCTGTGGACCGAGTACACGCCGGCGCCGACGGGCTCGAATCAATCGACGATTTCATGGTCTCCGGAACAGGCTACTCACCGGCACGGCGGTCCTGCGTTGACTGTTGTCACGCCCGGTGCGAGCCCCCTGGACATCGGATCCAGTCGTCGGCTCGACAACAGGATGTCCTGGATTATGAGTTGATCTCTGCGATGTTGTGGTAATCTCTCCGGCACGTTCATTTCGAAAAGCGTCGCGCACGCTTTGCTTTGCGCAGGAGGTCACCCATGTCAGCAAGGATTACCGTGTTTGCCAGTTCGGTCTGTCTGCTCCTTCTGGGAACGGCCAGCGCCTTTGCCCAGTCGGCAGCGCCCCGCGAGACCGTCAGCGCACAGGTCGGCGGCGCGCAGGTCAGCATCGAGTACGGACGGCCAGCGCTCAAGGGTCGCAATGTTTCCGACCTGATGCAGCAGCTGCCCGCGGACCGCATGTGGCGGGCCGGCTCGGAACAGATCACGACCCTGTCCACGACCGCTCCCATCCTCATAGGGGGGAAGACCGTGCCGGCGGGCAAATACTCTTTGTACATCCACTGCCCGGAGGATGGTCCATACGCACTGGCCATCAACAAAGTGCTGGGACAGCCGCTCAAGAAGATCTATGCCGCGGCACCGCCCCAGTTGGCCAACGAGCCCTGGCCCCATTTCAATTACCAGGCGGAAATCGGTGACCAGGAGGTCGCTCGGGTTCCCATGACCAAGTCGAGCGGCAACGCGACCGCCGACCTCTTCACCATTTCGTTTGCCCCGACGGGCAGCGGAGCGCAGCTCAGGATGGCCTGGGGAGACCAGGTCTGGAGCCTGGACGTCAAATCGGCCGGCTCGGCCCATGCCATGCCGGAAGGGTCCTACTACTGAACTGGAACGGGCGGCCGCGCCCAACCCGCGGCCGCCTCCACCTCTCACAGCGAATCCACTCCTCGGTGGAGAGGCGAACCCTATCGTTCATCCGCCCCTGCCGCGAAGGCGGGAGCTGGGTGATCCGTTCAGGGAGCTACCCCCGCGCCTCCGGCAGTTCGGCAGCGCGCTGCAGGGTGAACTGAACACGAGTCTCACGGCTGAGTTCGATCTCCTTGCCTTTCGTGAGCAGCACGTATCCGGTCCCGGCTCCACCGCCCACACCCGCACCGACGGCCGCCCCCTTTCCACCGCCGGTAATGGCGCCGATGATGGCTCCCAGCGCGGCACCTCCCGCGATTGTCGCCGCGTCTTTCCCCTCAGTGCCTCCGGCCTGCAGGGTCAGCGGGTGGACCTGGAGCGGATAGTCCCGGTCTCCGACCTCGACCGAATTCAAAGCCAGCGTCATCTCGGCCTTGCCCTTCACCTTCCCGGCCTCCTTGACGTGCTGGACCAGGCCGGTAACCGGGGCCCCCGCGGGAACCAGGGTTCGTCCGTCCGCAACGATCGGCGTGTCCAGGGTCGCCTGGAACTCATCGCCCGACTCGCTGCCTTCCGAGCTCAGGCCGTGGTCCAGCCGGACCGTGATCTTCGTTCCGGCCGGGACCTCGTAGGTTCTCGGCGAGAAGAGGTCCGGTCACCTCACTCGCCAGTGAGGTCCGATCGGCGGAACCCGAATTCTGTTTGGCGGAGTCGGCGCTCGTCCCCGTGGGCGCGCAGGCCGACGCCAGGAGCAGTATCAGTGCAGCTGCCAGGGCAGCGTAGCTTTGCTTCGTGGAATGCGGTGTTTTCATGACTCACCTCCTGTGGGATGCCGATTGCAGAAGACCTTCTGAATCGGGTTTTTGTGCCCTTGAGGAGAGCAAGCCGCGTTCCACAGCGAGAGCCATGCCTGAACAAGTAACTGTATTACAGTTACTTGGAGAAACCTTCCCGGGGAGCTGGAAACAGTCCGAGACGAACCAGGAGGCAGTCTCGACCGGGAAATTTTCCCTGATGGATTGGACTCGTCAGCTTCGGCTGCGCGATTCCGGATCAGTGGAGCCGGGCTCGGTAACCCGGTAGCTCCACTGTCGGTCATGGGAGCGCTCGTTGTCCCACTGCGGCGTGGGCGGGAAGTACTCCTCCGCCGGATTCTGGAGTTCGCTTTTGATGGCATCCTCGTTCAGTTCGAAACCCAGGCCCGGCGTTTCCGGGACCGGAACGAAGCCGTCGGCCTGCATCAGGGGCTTGACCGGTCCCTCGATGACCGAATCGTACTTGGCATCGTCCACGCCGTGATGCTCCATGACCAGGAAATTCTCGGTGGCCGCGGCACAGTGGACGCTCGCGAACATGGTGACGGGGCTGCCCGCCATGTGCATGGCCATGGCGATGCCGTTGCGCTGGGCGTAGTCGCCGATCTTCTTGGTTTCCATGAGGCCTCCGGACGTGGCCAGGTCCGGGTGAATGATGGAGACCGCCTTCCGGTCGATCAGCTCCTTGAAGCCGTCCAGCAGATAGATGTCTTCGCCGGTCAGGATGGGCGTCGTACAGGCGTTCTTGAGTCGAATGTACTGGTCGGTGTACCACCAGGGAACCATGTCCTCGTACCAGGCGAAATTGCACTTGTCCAGCCGCTGCGCCAGCTTGATTCCGTCCTCGATTCCAAAGTGCCCGTAGTGATCGGTCGCGATCGGGATCTCCCAGCCCACCAGGTTTCGGATCGCCATGCAGTACTGTTCCAGAACGTCGAGCCCCTTGGTGGTCAGTCGAATCCCCGTGAACGGGTGGGGCTTGTAGGTCCACTCCCAGTTCTGGTCCCCCCACTGTTGGAAAGGATCGACACCCTGTCCCTTGGGCCAGGTCAGGGCATCCTCGACGCCGCGCAGCAGCGAGATGCCCACATCCATCTTGAGGAACGTGAAACCCTCTTTGATCCGGCCATTGAGCCGTTCGCCCATGACGTGGGGATCGCTCGAAGACGTCGTGTCCGCATACAGGCGGATCCTGTTGCGAAACTGGCCGCCCAGCATCTGCCAGCAGGGAACGCCCCAGGCCTTTCCGGCGATGTCCCAGCACGCCTCCTCGATGGAAACGGGACCAGCTGCCTGGCGGGCGGGACCGCCGAACTGCTTGATCCGGCGGAAGACCTTATCGACATTGCACGGATTCAGTCCGAGAATCCGACTCTTCAACATCAGCGCATAGGTGGGGCTCGACCCGTCCCGGATCTCCCCGTAACCGTGCAGGTCCTGATTCGTGTCGATGCGGATGACCCAATGGCCGCGCACCCGACAGACACGGAGATCGGTGATTTTGAGCTGCGAGGGTTGGGAGCGGGTCTGCACGTTCTGGGCGATCGCCTCGTAGTCCTCGACCGTGACCAGGCTTCCTGTTCCCAGCGCCGCAGCGCCGCAGACCGCTTTGCGAAGGAACCCTCGACGCGTCTCGTGTTTCGTTCTCATAGTCCCTGCTCCGTGGTTCTGCCTTCGACCTCACCCATGACCCGACGGACCCGGGGCGTCATCAAGGCAATCGCGATGCCCGCCAACACGGCGGCGACGAAGTTGATTCCAAAGATCCCCATCAGTGGTACCTTTTCCCAAAACTCGGCGAGAACGCCCGCCAGCTTGTTGCCGATGGCGGTCGCCAGAAACCACCCGCCCATCATCAGAGCCGTCACCCGTGCCGGCGCCAGCTTCGAAACGAGGGCGAGGCCCATCGGACTCAGACAGAGTTCTCCCAGGGTGATCACGCCGTAAGTCCCGACCAGCCACCAGGGAGAGACCTTCAGCTGCCCCCCCTGCGAGACCGCAACGGCTCCCAGCATGAAGATCGTGGACGCCGCCGTGATGAACATGCCCCAGGCGATCTTGGCGGGCGTGGACGGTTCGCGCTTTCTACGTCGCAAGTACCCGAAGAACCAGATCACCAGCGGAGTGAAGAGGATGATGAAGCCGGGGTTGATCGATTGAAACAACTCGGTCGAGATCAGGGTCACCTTCTGTCCTGCGGGGGGCCGTTGATTCTCCGGGACGTTCCGCCAGTAGGAGCCCGGGGCATTCGGATTCGGAATGCTCTCACCGATCGTGGCATCCTGATCGAGATACAGGGAGCGCAGCACGGGGGCTGCCGCACCGGCCTCCCGCCGCGTGTTCTCCTCGGCCCAGTAGGTCAAGGTCGAGCCGTTCTGGTGAAAGATCATCCAGAAGACGACCACCACGCTGAAGATGGCCAACAGGGCCCCGATCGGTCCTTTCTCGATCCGGGGGGCCCGCAGCCACAACAGCAGGTAGAAGATCACCACCGGAATGGAGGCGGCAACGAAGGCTGCCGTCGTCGCCCCTCCGAAGACGGACGCCAGGAAGAAATATCCAAAGACACCCGCCGCCAGCGCCGGAATCAGCACCTGCGCCAGCAACTGCCCGAGGACACCCGACTGGACCGCCGAGCCGTCTCCCCGGTCGGGCGCATTCCGCAGGTATTTCTGGTGCGTGACGAAAATGAGAACACCGATCAGCATGCCCACGCCCGCCGCGAAGAAGGCCCATCCCCACCCGAAGCGGTTGCGCAGCAAGGCGGCCACGAAATTGCAGACGAAGGCTCCGATGTTGATCCCCATGTAGAAGATGTTGTAGCCCGTATCCCGCAACGGGCTTCCCTTGGGATAGAGCCGCCCGACAATGGTGGAGATATTCGGTTTGAAGAAGCCATTGCCGAATACGATGAGGCCCAACCCCCCGTAGAAGCTGCCATCACCCGGCAACGCGAGGGTCATGTAGCCGGCCGCCATGAGCAGGCCGCCGATCACCACCGACTTCCGATATCCGAGCAGCCGATCGGCCAGAATGCCCCCCAGGAAGGGCGTCAGGTAAACCAGAGCGATGAAGGTCCCGTAGATGTCGGCGGCCTTCTCCCGCGGGAAACCGAGCCCTCCCGTCAGGGTGTCGAGCATGTACAGCGACAGGATCCCGATCATCAGGTAGTACCCGAAACGCTCCCACATTTCGGTGAAGAACAGAACCTTCAGACCGGCAGGATGGCCTCTGAACACGGTGCCCCCAGAAAATGCAGCTCGCGGTCCCGACCGGCCTCCTCCTGCTTCCATAACCCTGGCGGAGTCGGCGAACCCGATCTTCGATTGAGAGAATGCCGGGGACGGCCGGGCCGCCCCCGCGGTCTCGATGTCCGGGCGGAATCATAGCGGCTCGGGGAGGCAGCCGCAAGACCGGCGGGTCGGGCTTCGTGCACCTCGACTGTTCCGACCACCGCCGGGTCGATCCGGCATCCACCCGGCGTCCAGGAGTCCATGCGCCGGATCTCCATCCCCTGTCAACCAATCGCGCTTCTCCCGAGTCTAAAAGCCAGTGACGCCTGTCCGTCCGACAGGGCAGGGCCGCCGGGGGACGTCGCGGGCCGCCTCCACGCGGGTCGCAGACGATCGTGAGACGCGGCACAGACGGATTCCGAACACTGCAGCGACTGCGCTTGAACTATTGACAACGAGATTTCGTAGCAGAAACAAAGCCTGAAATTGATCGACCGGAGGGAAGAAGTCGTAAACCACGGACCGGGGAACCTTCCGGGCCGGACATCCGGTCGGACTCGAGTCGAAAGGAGTGGGTAGCTGATGCAGCAGGACGGGGCGTCCATGGATCATCGTGTTGCGACCTCGGGAAGCTGGATTCTCCGTATCACGATCGTCCTGGTCCTGGTCGGCGCGGTGACGGCTTCCGTCTTCCTCTATCCCTCCTTCGATCGTTGGGCCTCGTCGGACCGCTCGGTGGATCTGACGAGGCTTCGCCTCGGAACGGTCACTCGAGGCGACCTGCTGCGTGACGTCTCCGTGCAGGGTCGAGTCGTGGCCGCAGACCATCCCACCGTCGTCAGCCCGGCTCAGGGACTGATCTCGCTGCTGGTAAAGGCTGGAGACGTGGTGAAGCGGGACATGGTGCTGGCACGCATCGACAGCCCCGAACTCCAGAACAGCCTGGAACAGGAGCGGTCGACCTCGCTCTCCCTGCAGGCCGAGGTGGAGCGACTCCAGATCTCGAATCGCCAGACCGAGCTCCAGAATCAGCAGGAGATCGACCTTCTCGAGGTCAAGCTCGGTGCCGACCAGCGGGCCATGGAACGCGCCAGGGAGCTGTTCGAACAGGGGCTCGGCAGTTCCATGGACTATCAGAAGTCCCAGGACGACCTCCAGGTCACCCGTCTGGAGCTCGATCACGCCCGCCAGAACGCCCAGTTGGCCAGGGAGACGATGCAGTTCGAGGCCCGGACGAAGGAGCTGTCGTTGCGCCGCCAGCAGCTCATCGTCGAGGACCTGGAGCGGAAGGTGGGCCGCCTGGAGGTGCTGTCACCGGTCGACGGTCTCGTTTCGCGCGTCGAGGTCAGGGACAAGGACACGGTACAACCCAACCAGGCCTTGATCAGCGTGGTGGACCTCTCGCGGTTCGAAGTCGAGATCCAGGTTCCGGAGAACTACGGCGATGAAATCGGGATCGGGACCTCGGCCATGATTCAGTACGACGCAGGAAACTATCCGGGTGACGTCAAGTCCCTCTCCCCCGAAGTGGAAGACAGCCAGTTCAAGGGAATCGTCGAGTTCACCGGCAAACCTCCAACGGGTCTCAAGCAGAATCAGCGAGTCAGTACCCGCCTGATCCTCGATTCCAGGCCCGGCGTGCTCAAGGTACCTCGCGGCCCGTTTCTGGAGAGCCTGGGGGGTCGCCAGGCCTACGTCATTTCCAGCGGGCTGGCCGAGCTCCGCCCGATCACCGTCGGAGCCATCAGTGTCACCGAAGTCGAAGTCACCTCCGGATTGCAGGAGGGTGAGCAGATCGTGCTGTCCGATATGACGCGCTTCAACGGTGCAGAGCGCATCCTGCTGCGCTGAAGGACAGGAAGGAGTCCGTTCGATGCTGAAGATGCAGAAAGTCATCAAAACCTACCGTACCGATAGCGTCCAGACCCGCGCGCTCGATGAAATCGACATCGAGGTTCTCTCAGGTGAGTTCGTTTCGGTCATGGGCCCTTCCGGTTGCGGCAAGACCACCTTCCTGAACGTGGCGGGCCTCCTCGACACGTTCGATGGCGGGACGTATCTGCTCGACGGGGTGGACGTCTCCCGGCTTGGCGACCGTGAGATGTCCCGGATTCGAAACGAAAAGCTGGGCTTCGTCTTTCAGAGTTTCAACCTGATCCCCGATCTCGACGTTTTCGACAACGTCGATGTCCCACTCCGCTATCGGGGTTTTCCCGGACGCCAGAGGAGGGAGGCCATCGAGCAGGCCCTCGAGCGCGTCGGTCTCTCGGCCCGTCTCAAGCACCTGCCCTCGCAGCTGTCCGGCGGCCAGCAGCAGCGGGTGGCCATTGCCCGGGCGCTGGTCGGAGAACCGAAACTGATTCTGGCAGATGAACCCACCGGCAATCTCGACTCGCACATGGCGACTGAAATCCTCGATCTGCTTCGGCAAATCAACGACGAGGGCGCCACGGTCATCATGGTCACCCATGACGCCTCGATCGCCGAACAGGCCGGCCGACTGATCCGCCTGCTGGACGGCAAGGTTGTACGCGAGGAAGGTGGGCCGGTCAAAGTCGCCCAACTCGCCGTCGGGGGCGAGCGCTTCTAAGACGCGCGGGGAGGCGACCGCTTGAGAACTCGGAATCGTTCCGAGTTCCGAGTTCCGAGTTTCGAGTTCGATGGCCGCACGGCTTGCTCAGGACTCGGAACCAGGAACTAGAAACCAGGAACCAGGAACTAGGAACTGAAAACAGGATTGAACTGACATGTTTCTCTACCTCGTTCGCATGGCGCTGAAGAGCCTCCGCAGGAACCCCATCCTGTCCGCGTTGCTCATCAGTGGAATCGGCCTTGGGATCGCCGTGTCCACGACCTTCGTCACGGCCCACTACCTGCTCTCGATGAACCCGATTCCCGAAAAGAGCGATGTCCTCTACTACGTGGAGATGGACAACTGGGATCCGAATCGCGGCTGGAGTGACGAAGACCCCGACAGCATCCCCAACCAGATCACCTACCGGGACATGGTCGAGCTGATGAAGTCGGACATTCCCACCTACCAGGGGGGCAGCTTCAAGTCGTCCCTCTATCTCCATCCGGACCCCAAGGTGGGACGCCCGTTCAAAGTCGTGGGCCGGATGTGCTTCAGCGACTTCTTCCATCTCTTCGACGTCCCCTTTGAGTACGGGTCCGGGTGGGATCACACGGCGGACCAGGGCCCGGAACCGGTCGTCGTACTGAGCCAGGGGACCAACCAGAAGGTCTTCGGAGGGGAGAACAGCGTCGGACGTCTGATCCGGATCGAAGACCGGGAGTTTCGGGTCATCGGTGTCCTCAGACACTGGCGGCCACTCCCAAAATACTACGATCCCCACAACGGACCCTTCGAGGACACGGAAGACGTGTACCTGCCCTTCGAGTTCTTCCGGCCCCTCGAGCTGCACAGCGCCGGCAACACTTCGAACTGGAAGAATTTCGACTGGGACAACTTCGACGAATACCTCGCCTCCGAAGCCATCTGGATCCAGTTCTGGGTGCAGCTCGACACTCCCCAGCAGAAGGAAGCCTACATGGCATTCCTCAATGCCTATGTGGAGGGACAGAAGCAGTCCGGCCGCATGCTTCGACCCACCAACAACAAGCTCCTTTCGGTCATGCAGTGGCTCGACGACCGCGAAGTCGTTCCCGAGGAGGCCACCAGTCTCATGGTGATCGCGCTCCTGTTCCTGCTGGTCTGCGCCCTCAATCTGATCGGCATCCTGCTCGGGAAGTTCCTGTCCAGGGCGCCCGAGGTGAGCGTACGTCGGGCTCTCGGGGCGAGCCGGATCTCGATTTTCGTGCAGCACGTGGTCGAATGCGAGACCGTCGGCGTTCTGGGAGGCATCCTCGGAATCGCTCTCTCACTGCTCGGCCTTCGCTTGGTGAACAGTCTCTTCCCCGAGGCGTTCAATTTTCAGCTCGACGGAGCGATGCTGGCGGTGGCGGTGGCGCTCTCGCTGGCCGCAGGACTCGTGGCCGGACTCTACCCCGCCTGGCGGATCTGCTCGATTCCCCCGGCGGCCTACCTCAAGGAACGCTAGCCGACGAAGGACAGTACCATGGAAATCGGTCCCATCATCAAAGCTCTGTTTCGCAGCAAGACCCGCTTCCTCCTGGTCGGCCTGGAAGTCGCTCTGACCCTGGCCATCGTCGTGAACTGCGTCAACATGATCCTGGACACGCGGAAGACCATCAACAGCCCGACCGGAATGGATGAAGCCGGCATCATCGTGATCCGCAGCGAGCCCTTTGACGAAGCTTTCAAAGAGGAGGGCTACTTCAAGAACGCCCGCAAGGCCGATCTGGAACTGCTGCGATCGCTTCCGAGCGTCATGGCCGCCGATGCCATCAGCCAGATTCCCCTGAGCGGTTCGGGCAGTTCTTCGGGATACAAGCCGCTGGGCTCGGAGATGGACACGCTCAGCACGAATATCTTCTGGACCGGGACCCAGGGCGTGGACACCCTAGGCGTCCGACTGGTTGCCGGAAGGAACTTCACCCTGAGCGACATCAATGATTCGGATTCCAAGAATGTCCTCGTCACCAAGGCGTACGCCGACAAACTCTTTCCGGACGGAGACGCCCTGGGGAAGCAGATCCAGGGGCGCGAGCCCGACAATCCCCACACCATCGTTGGGATCATCGAACAGATGCACGGCTCCTGGCCGCGCTGGAGGTATGTCGAGCACGTCATGCTGGCTCCGGGAGAGCCCGGATCCATGAACTGGGGCGTCCGTTACCTGGTGCGCACCGATCCGGCGAAGATCAGCACCCTGATTCCGACCATCGAGGAGCGTCTGCTGGCGCTCAACAACGGGCGCAACGTCCGAATCGAGACGCTGGCCGAGGTCAAGGCGCATACGTTCTCGGGTGACTTCGCTGTGATGAAGATGCTCAGCGCCGTCATCGTCCTGCTCGTCTTCGTCACCGCTCTGGGCATCATCGGCATGACCTCCTTCTCGGTCACGGAGCGGCTCCACCACATCGGGACGCGCCGGGCTCTGGGCGCCCGGAAGCTCGACATCCTGCGCTACTTCCTGACCGAGAACTGGCTCATCACGACTTCCGGCGTCGCCGTCGGCGTGGGCCTCACCTACGGGCTGAACTACGCCCTCGTAACCCTGGTCGACGGAGCCAAGCTCGACTGGACGCTGGTGGCCTTCGGGATGGTCGGCATGTGGATCGTCGGTCTCGGAGCGACGCTGTTGCCGGCCTGGCGCGGAGCCCGTATCTCCCCCGCCATCGCGACGCGGAACGTGTAAGGTAGGACAAGCTTCCAGCTTGTCCAGGCGCCCAAGTTGCGGCCGGTGGCAAAACTGAGGGCGCCGCCGCGACTGTGCCCACCGCAAGTTCGCCTGATATCGGCAGTCATTGCCTCGGTGAGCTGGAAACTTATTCCCAGCCGGGCCGACGAAACGGGAAGGTCTCCTTCATCTTGAGGACTTCCGTCCGGCTCTTGATGGCGCCGGTCGTCGTCACATCCAGAAGACACAGGGCTCCGGCACAGGTCGCAAACTCCAGTGCCTGTTGCAGATCCCAGCCTTCGTGGAGACCGTAGAGAATGCCTGCGCAGAAGGCGTCGCCTGCACCGGTCGTGCCGGCGATCCTTTCGGGAGGGACATCCAGGGAAGGCATCAGAATCTCCTCGCCCGACCGGGCGAGAGAATAGGAGCCCGCCGCAAAGTGAATCACCACGAGTTCCCGGACTCCTCCCTGGAAAATCCGATGTGCGGCGGTCCGGAGTGCCTCCAAAGACGGTCCCGGACTGCAGACCAGCGTCACCCCGGTCAGTCTCTCCGCCTCGAAGTCATTGATGATCAGTAGATCCGTATAGGAAAGCGTCGGCAGCACGACCTCGCGGAAATCAGGGCGGTTGGACGAGACCAGGTCGACCGAGGTCCGCAGCCCGGCGCCCTGCAATGAGTCGAGAAAGCGGGCGCTGACCCGGCCGAATTGTGGGTCGGGAGCATCCAGGCGGTCCAGGATGGCGAGATAGCCGAGATGAAAGATGGCCGAAGTCAGTGCCTCGATTCGGACGGACTCGGGACCGAACAGGCGGTTCGTGCCCCGCAGATGGAAGAAGGTCCGGCCGCCGCCCGTCCGGCTGCTGAAGACGTCGGTGAAGGAGGTCTTGGCCTCGGACGTTCGCCGGAACTGTTCCAGTGAGATGTTCGGGCAGGTCCTGCATTGATCGACCAGGAAGTCCCCTTCCGGATCCTCGCCGATCAGTCCGACGGCTGCGACGGACAGGCGGCTGTCGAAGCGCGCCAGGTCAATCGCAACGTTGAACGCGCAGCCGCCCCCGCCGACCGCTTCCCCCAGAATATCGGTCGTCGAATTCTCGGGAGGATACGCCGGGATCACTTTGACCCGATCGACGACCCACGTCCCGCCGCAGGCAATACCGCTTCTTCCGTCCTTCTTCCGTAGCTCCATCCTCTCCACCGTCGAACGCTGATGACACGCTCGCAACTCGATCTTAACTTGTCGCGGATGAACGATTCTACGGCGGGATCCCCTCCAGAATGCAGATTCCTTGAACGTCGCAGGTCGACCCACGGGGCCAATCAGGCAGGCAGGAATTCTGAATTAAGTGCCAGACCGGCAATAGAATTCTTTGTTCATAGGCACTTGGAAGCCTATTGCGTGCGTGTCACCTATTTCACCCGATGTCCGGTTTGGGACACATGCATCCCAGTATCGGACAGGAGACGGCACGGTCTCGGGCGAGACTGGCTCGTTTTGCCTTCATTTCTCGGGATCGTACGGTCTGGCACATCGCTTGCTTGCTCCACGGGTGCAATGGAGATTTGCCGCCGCAGGAAGGTTCGAGCCCGGGATTCGAGACGAGGCCTCCCCCGTCTCGTCGCTTCGGGACGCACGAGCAGGGGGCAGACGCCTATCATGGAGACAGGTCGCCATGAATGACCTCAAATTCGCTTTCCGTCAATTGCGCAGGAATCCTGGTTTCACCACGATCGCGGTGCTTTCCCTCGCCCTTGGGATCGGTGCCAACGTCGCCATCTTCAGCCTGATCAACACGGCCATCCTGCGATCCTTACCCTACTCGGAACCCGACCGGCTCGTGCACATTGCCGAAACCAACGCCTCGGGGAACGAGATATCGGTGGCCTATCCGAATTTCCTCGACTGGCACCAGCAGCAGAAGGCATTCAGCGGCCTTGCCATCGTCCACGGAGCCGACGGCGCGCTGCAGACCCAGGCGAGTGCCGAGATCGTCTCCGTCCAGCACGTTTCCGCCGACTTCTTCAATGTTCTCGACGTGAGACCCGCTCTGGGACGAGAACTCACAGTCGACGACGACCAAGTCGGTGCCGCACGGGCGGTCTGGGTCACGGACAGTGCCTGGGAGCGCTTTTTCGAACGGGATCCCCGGCTGGTGGGAAGGTCCATCGTCCTCGACGGCCAGAGCATGACCGTCGCCGGAATCCTCCCTCCCGGTTTTCGCTATTACAGAGACACCGATCTGATCACGGCGATCGCACCCTTTGCCCGCCAGTTCTTCCTGGATACGCGGCAGAATCGCAGCAACACGCAGGTGATCGCCCGTCTCGAGCCGGGAGTCTCCCTGGAGACTGCACGGGCGGACCTTGAACTGATTGCCGCGCGCCTCTCCGACGAGTTTCCCGAGGCGAACAAAGGTGTCGGCGTGGAGATCGCGCCGCTGCGGGAATGGATGTCGGGGTCGGTCCGCACCGAGCTCTTCCTGCTCTTCGGGGCCGTGGGCCTGGTCCTGCTCATCGCCTGTGTCAACGTGGCGAACATGCTGCTCGCCCGTTCCTTCGCCAGGGAGCGGGAGATGGCGATCCGTTCATCGCTCGGGGCATCGCGACCCCAGCTCCTGCGACAGCTCGTTGTCGAGAGCCTGGCGCTGGCGGCCGCCGGCGGGGCCGCCGGGACGATGATCGGCGTGTGGGGTTACCAGCTGGCCGGTCGGCTCGTGCCCTCGCAGGTTCAGCGAGTCATTACGGGAGACAGCATCTTCGATTTGCGCATGATCCTCTTCATCGTGGGTCTGACAGTCGTCACCGGCATCTGCTTCGGCCTGCTGCCCGCCTGGCAGCTTTCCCACGTGCGTCCGGCGGAAGCGCTCAAGCGGAAGGAAGGGCTGGGACGCACCCTGTTCGGCCGGATCCGGATGAGCGACCTGCTCGTCGTGGCCCAGGTGGCGCTGGCCCTGGTTCTGCTCGTCGGAGCCGGCCTGTTTATCCGCAGTCTCCAGAACCTGCTCGAGGTCAGACCCGGCTACGATGCCAGCCGTGTGCTCACCCTGGAGGTGGGGGCACCTCCGGTTGAGCAGTTCCAGCGGGATCCACAGAGCTTCGCCCGGCACTACGAGCAGATCCTGGCTTCGGTCCAGCGCCTGCCTGAAACTGAAGCAGCGGCAGTGGCCTCGGACCTTCCCTTTTCCGGGCACTCGAGCACTCTGACCTTCTATCGTGAGGATCAGCCTCTCCCGGCGGCAGGTCAATTTCCCAATGCCCACTCCCATTCGGTCAGTCCCGACTACTTTCGAGCCATGGGAATTCCCCTGCTGCGCGGGCACCTTTTCGACGGAACCGAGCCGGCGTACGTCCTGCCCGAGGGTGTGATCCTGACGCCGAACAATTTGGGCACTCTTTTCAAGGACTACACGATTTCGGGTGTGATCAGCCGAAAGATGGCGGACCGCTTCTGGCCGGGAGAGGATCCGATCGGCAAGCGCTTTCACATGGGCCCTCCCAGCCTGGGTCTGCCGACGATCGAGGTCATCGGCATCGTCGGCAACACCGTGCAGTTCGGCCTCGACCAGGGTGAATCGACGGAATTCTACCTTCCGCTGCATCAGTGGCCCCAGCCCATCGCACTGCACCTGGTCGTGCGCACGAAGCTGCAGCCGGTGGCCGCTGTCAACACCGTGCGGACCGCCATCACATCCGCCTTTCCCCATACCACGATCCGGGACGTCCGAGTCCTCTCCGAAAGGATCGACGCATCGACGGCGGATCGCCGGTTCAACGGCGTGCTGTTCGCCTGCTTTGCCGCGACGGCCTTCGCGCTGGCAATCATCGGCATCTACGGCGTCCTGGCCTTCAATGTGGGCCGCCGGACGCGGGAGATCGGCATCCGGATGGCCCTCGGAGGGAGCCGCCGGGATGTCATCCGCAGCGTCCTCGCCCGCGGACTCGCCCTCGTCGTTCCCGGCCTCTTCATCGGACTGGGCTGCGCCTTTGCCGGCGCCCGCCTGCTCGAGAGCCAGCTCTTCGAAGTCAGCAGCCGCGATCCGCTGACTTATGCGCTCGGCGCAATCCTGCTTCTCGCGACGGCCGTCGCCGCCGCCTGTATCCCGGCCCGCCGAGCCGCCAGTGTCGACCCGATGCGGGCCCTGCGCGAGGAATGAGCTTCGTCGATCACCCAGGCCTCAGGCCGAAGGAAGAAGAGGCGTAGCAGGGCTGAGGGTCCAGGGGACGGGCGTCCTGGGAAACGCCCGTGGAGGAGGAGCCAACCGTGAATGACATTCGATTCGCACTCCGCCAATTGCGCGGGCGGCCGGCCTTCACCGCCACGATCCTCCTGACGCTGGCTCTCGGGATCGGCGCGAACACGGCGGTTTTCAGCGTGATCAACGCCATCCTGCTGGCGCCTTTGCCCTACCGGCAGGCGGACCGCCTGGTCGAGGTCTTCCAGACCATGCGCGATCGCGACGAAGGGGTGTTGGACGTAAGCGTGCCCACGTATCTGAGCCTGCGGGAGCGCAGCCGGAGCTTCGAGGACATGGCCGCCTTCGAGCGCAACGCCATGACGCTGACGGGAACTGGGGATCCCACCAGGATTTCCTGCTTCACCGTCTCGCCCCACTTTTGGGAGGTCCTGGGGGTCTCAGCCGGACAAGGCCGGCTCTTCGAAGCCGAGGAGGACCAGCCGGGAGGGAACGCTGTCGTTGTTCTGGATTACGGGTTCTGGCGGGGCCGGTTCAATGGGGACGAGCGCATCATCGGTCAGAGCATCCGACTGGACCAGCGCGCCTTTACCGTCGTCGGCATCCTGCCGGAGGACTTCCGGTTCCACGCCCCTCCCCGCTATCCCCGGGTCGACGCCTTCATCCCCCTGATCGAGCAGGAAGCGGCGAAGGCGCCCCGTGACTCGGGTGGGTTCGAGGTGATCGGCCGTTTGAAGCCGGGCGTGACGCTGGCCGAGGCTCGGGATGATCTGGCGCGGGTATCGACGTCCCTGGCCCGGGATTACCGGGAATACGAAGGCTTGAGATGGGTCCCCCATTCCCTGGACCAGGTCCTTTTCGGCGAGGTCCGTCCGGCGCTGATGATCGTGCTGGCGGCGGTCGGTTGCGTGCTGCTGGTGGCCTGCGTGAACGTGGCGGGCCTGCTTCTCGTCTGGCACCTTCGGCGCAGGGCCGAGATCCATGTCCGAATGGCCCTCGGAGCCAGTCGATCGCGCCTGGTCCGCCAGTTCATCACGGAGAGTCTGCTGTTGACATTGGGCGGAGCCGGTCTCGGGCTGCTCCTGGCGGAGTGGGCCACCCGCTTCCTTGGTGGCCTCATTCCTCGATACATCCCCGTAGGCGGCAGCCTCGATGTGAACGGCCGGGTCCTTTTGTTTGCGCTGGGCACCTCCCTGGTCACGGGCCTGGTCTTTGGCGCCGCGATGGCTTTGCCGCGCCGAAGTTCGGACCTGTCCCAGGGTCTGGCGGAGGCGGGCTCGCGCCTGACCGGCGGCCGGGGTACGCGAAGGCTGCAGCGGGGTCTCGTTATCGCGGAGCTCAGTGTTGCCTTCGTGTTGACGATCTGCGCCGTACTGCTGGTCCAGACCTTCACAGGGCTGATGGCGGTGGACCCCGGGTTCAATCCTCGGCACCTCCTGACCACTCGTATCGAATTACCACCCGGCCGGGCCGACGGGGGCCGCGCAGCCGCCTTTTTTGCGGAATTGAGACAGGAGATCCAGCGCCTGCCGGGGGTCGAGGGGGTCACGATCGGGTCATCCCTGCCCATGCGCGGTCCCCATAGCGGGACCTATTTCGATCTTCCGGACCGTCCGTTGCCCAACGGGCAACATCGGGTCGAATTCGTGCAGGTCGTCAGCCCCGGGTATTTCGAGGTCATGGGGACTCCCCTGCAGTCCGGCCGGGACTTCTCTGATACCGACCAGGGGGAGACGCCTCCGGTCGTCATCGTCAATCGCTTCTTCGCACAGAAGTACTGGCCGGGTGAGGATCCCCTGGAGAAGCGCATCATGCGGTTCGGCCGGGACTGGGAGGTCGTCGGGGTCGCAGGCGACATCCGGGAGTTCGAACTGCTGGGAGAGGTCCCTCCGGTCGCGCCCTTGATCTACTTCCCTCACACTCAAGATCCCCGCCGCGGCATGCAGGTGCTCGTGCGCAGCGCCGGATCGCCGGCCACCCTGATGGCGGCCGTGCGGCGGGAAGTCTCCAGGCTGGACCCGAACCTGCCGGTGGGTGCCGTCGTCAGCATGGAGCAGGTCCTGACCGAATCGGTCTGGTCGCGGAGGACCTTGGCGATCCTGACCTGCGGCTTCGGCGTCCTCGTTCTCGTTCTGGCAGTCACGGGCGTCTATGCCCATATCGCCTATGCCGTAACTCAGCGTACGAGGGAATTCGGCATCCGTGTCGCCCTTGGCGCCGGCCGTCGAGATCTCGTCGCTTCGGTACTTCGGGACGGGCTCGAGATGACGCTCCTGAGTATTGTCATCGGTCTGGCGGCGGCCTCGGCAACAACCCGGCTGATCGCCGGCACGCTCTACGGCGTCGGCCCGCTGGATCCCGCCACGTTCCTGGGCGCGGCGCTGGTGACCATCGCGGTCGCCGTCCTGGCCTGCTGGATCCCGGCCCGCCGGGCCAGCCGCGTCGACCCGATGCGCACCTTGAGGGAGGAGTAACAACCATGAAGACAGAATCTCATCGCCGATCCTTTCTGAGACAGAAGACCTGAAAGTGAATTCCGATCGCTCCTCGTCTCGTCACCTCGGGCGGAGGAGGCCGGCTTTTTGGGGCTCAGACTAAACCGTCGGCAGAAGAAGTGAGTCATATACCTCCGAGGAGGATTCGATGAGTACCCTTCTGCTCGACGTCCGGTACGCCTTCCGTCAGCTGCGCAAAAGTCCCGGTTTCGTCTGTGTGGCGGTCCTGAGCCTGGCCCTGGGGATCGGCGGTGTGACGGCCATGTTCAGCACGCTCTACAGCGTCATGCTCCGGCCCCTGCCCTACACGGCGCCGGATCGTCTCGTGCTGGGGCGCGCGACCTACGGGGGTGGCATCAACCCCTGGCTCTCCGGGGCCGACTACGTGGACTATCGGGATAACAGCCGGTCCTTCTCCTCCCTGGAGGTGTTCTTCTGTTTCCCCTTTGAGGTGACGGTCACCGGCGAACAGTCGGCGTACCGCGTCCAGGCCCTGCCCGTCAGTGTGGGGCTGTTCCCGACGCTGGGAACGCGCATGGCTCTGGGACGCCCCTTCGCGGCTGAGGAAGGCCAGGACGATGGCCCCCCGGTTGCCATCGTGAGTTATGCCTATTGGCAGCAACACCTGGACGGGAGCCCCGCTGCCATCGGCCGGTCTCTCGTTCTCGACGGTCGGTCGAACGAGATCGTGGGGGTGGCGCCCGCCGATTTCCATTTCCTCTACGACGTCGATGTCTGGCTTCCCGTCCGTCCCGGCTTCCTGGGACCGCGGCGCTACAACAACTGGTTCATCCTGGGGCGCCTCGCCGACGGTGTGAGCGTGGCCGATGCTCAGAGCGACATCGACCTCATCGCGGCTCAACTGGAGAAGGCCTATCCCGACACCAACGCCAATAAGGGACTGCTGCTGACCCCGTTGCAGGGGGCTTTCACCGAACCCTACAAGCTGCGATTCATCCTGCTGTGTGCCAGCGCCGCGGCGATTCTTCTGATCGCCTGTGCGAACATCGCCGGTCTCCTCTTGGCGCGGGGAGCGGGACGGCAGAATGAGTTCGCTCTGCGCGCAGCGATCGGGTCTTCCGACTGGCGGCTCATGCGGCCGCTTCTGGTCGAAGCTCTGCTGCTGGCCGCGGCGGCCGGAATCGCCGGAGCGATCCTGGCGTTTTGGATTCAGAGCGTCCTCCTTCATCTGATGCCGATCGAGACCCTGCTCCTCGGTGCGGTCGGGCTCTCCGGTCCGGTGATCCTCTTCGTTCTCGTCACCACTCTCCTGACCGGGGTCGGCTTCGGCCTGCTGCCGGCTCTGCGGGCGCGGCATGCGGACCTGGCCGGCAGCCTGCGCGCCGGCGGACGGGGGACCGTGCAGCACGGGGCGCGGCTGCGGGGAGGGCTGGTCATCGGGCAGATTGCACTCTCCTTTCTGCTGCTCGTCGTCGCCGGACTCTTCATTCGGAGTCTCACTCTCCTCCATCGATCCGACGCCGGCTTCGACTCCCACAACCTGCTGACCGTGGAGATTCCCCTGCCGTCGAACGAGTATCCAAACGAGCGGCGAGCCCCGTTCTTCGTCTCGCTTCTCGACGAGGTGCGCGCCCTGCCCGGCGTCGAGTCCGCCGCGGCCATCAGCCAACTGCCCATCCGCAACCCGTACAACGACATCGAAATCTACGCGACGGACGATCCGCCGACGGGCCCGCAGAGGCTCGGCGGCAACCAGCGCGCCGTGCTGCCCGGCTATTTCGCCACGATGGGCATCCCAATCCTGTCGGGCCGGGACGTCCGCAGGTCCGATACCTCCAACTCGGAACGGGTGGTGATCATCAGCCAGAGCATCGCCAAGACCCTGTTCCCGGATAGGGATCCCTTGGGGCGATCTGTCGTGATCGACCGGGATGATTCGGTGACCTGGACGGTCGTCGGCGTGGTCGGCGACGCCAAAGAAAACGATCTGTACGCCCCGAAGGAGCTGAGAGGCACCTTCTATCGGGCCTACGGACAAATAAGCCCGTCCACGATGCGGCTGGCCATCCGTACCGGCGGGGACCCCATGGCAGTCGTGGCCCCCCTTCGGGTTCTCCTGCAGAAGATGGACACCCAGGTCCCGTTGGCCGGTCCTCGTACGATGGAGGCCGTCATGGCCAACGCCACCGTCTCCGCAAAAGCTCAGACCATCTACCTGACTACGTTCTCTCTGCTGGCCCTGGGGTTGGCTGCGCTGGGAATCTACGGCCTGCTGGCCTATATGGTGACCCAGCGGACCGGCGACATCGGTGTTCGGATGGCCCTGGGAGCGGAGCCCGGCTCGATCCTCGCCATGGTCCTGCGTTCCGGGATGGCCCTCGTCGGCATCGGTCTGGGAATCGGAATCGTAGGAGCCTTCGCCGTCACCCGTCTGCTCGACAGTCTGCTGTTCGGCGTCGCGCCGACCGACGCCCTGACCTTTGCCGCGGTCGTCGCGCTCCTGGGCGTCATCGCGAGCGTGGCCTGCGGCATCCCGGCCTGGCGCGCGGCTCGAGTCGATCCGATGGAGGCCCTGCGCTGTGAGTAGCCCTGGAGGCTCGAGTCCGTGATAAACGGGATCGGCGGCCTCCCGCGATTCGACCGCCCCTCCGGGGCTTGGGGGGCGTGGGGGCCGGACCGCCACCCAGGACTCGAAGTCCTGGGCTACGCTCGAAACGTCCCTCCGGGACTCGCCCAGCGCCGGAGGCGCTTCCCGAACGTAGCCCAGGCGTTCACGCCTGGGCTCGCGTGCCGTATATACCCGCCGAGTCCCGGAGGGACGACCGATTCTTTTCGGTCGGGTTGCCGGGGTTGAAAGAAGCCGGGTTCCATTCGCCGACGGGGGCAACACCACACACGGCGAACCTCCGAGACGGAACTCGTCGGCTTCCTGAAAAGGAACACAAGATCGAATGCGACGAACGATCTCTCCTCGGTTGACGAAGTTGCTCGCTTCGGCCGCGCCTACGGGGCTCGGGGGTTTGCCGTGGGCCGGACCGCCACCCAGGACTCGAAGTCCTGGGCTACGCTCGGGACGTCCCTCCGGGACGCACCGCCGTCCCGGCCTGCAGACCTTGACCGGTCGGCCCTCCCATGAGATATTGCGATAAACTACGTCATGCATAATAGAAGGCAAGGCGGGATCAGATCTTTCGATTCGAAGGAGACATCGTTCGCGGTTGAACGCATCATCGGCGCCTTGGCTACATTGCTCTGTCTTCTCTGGCTCCTCCCGCCTCTTCATGCGCAGACGATTCCTCGCAAGCCCTGGCCCTTCCCTCATCGAGGGACGACGAATTCGAGTCGGGTCCCGAGCGACGCCCTGGACGTCAAGACGGCAGCTGGTGAGGTAGTCGGCAAGGTGTGGGTCGAGCAATGGAATGACGGGATCGTCATCTACGGAAGGATCGACGGCAAACGCAACAACTGGGCCCGGTTTCCCCTTGAGATGGACAGGCGGGCACACCTCGGCCTTTGGCTCGCGGTTGCCGACCATGTCGAGCTGCCACCCGTCGGGTGGGGAGACCAATTTGGCTACCAGAGCTGTAAAAGCTACGATCTGGATACCGGATCCGCACGAGTTGAAAGCTGTGAGTCCTGGTCGAAGCGGCAGGAACGCTATCGAGAGCAACTTCGACGCCTCTTCGTTCGACACTGGTACCTGGCACCCGAAACCACGACCGAGGTCTATGCAACAGAGGCGTATCGAAACGTTCTGGCTTTCGCCAACGATTCTGAGAGCCCGGCATTCGAGCAGCTCAAACCTAGCGCCAACCCGTACGTACTGGCGTCGAACAGCACCGGATTCTGGACGTTCCAGCTGTTCGTCCGTTGGTCCGATTTTCCCCCCTCACCCGATCTCACTCCGTCTCACATCTATCTCGTGCTCGAATCCTACCCCGAAAACGGCAGTCTCTCGACGACCGCACCGGCTCGGGAAGGCGGCGACCCGACGACGTTCAACAAGCTCAGCTTCGATCAGCCCCCGATATTCCGTCTGACCGAGTGTGACTCGAAACTCCAGGGATCGGATCCTTACGGGAAGTCCCACCCTGGCTGGTTCTTGCCGAGTAGCAGAGCGACCAGCCCCATCAGCTTCATCCTCGCCAACGACGTGGCTGGGTACCGCTATACTCCGGCGGGCCTCTCCCCGCTCCCCATGTGGACTCATCACTACTCGAAAGCTGTTGGAGCCCGAGAGTTCGTCTGTGGCCCGCACCTCCGGTACCAGGCCGGTGGGGTCGGGTTTAATTCCCTTTTCTCGGTCGAGAAGAAGGACTTCGCCGGCCGATCGCTGCCGGATGGCTCCTATCTCGTCAGGTCTGGCCCCCCGAGTCGGCACTCTCAGCAGATTTGGAAGTGGTCAGTGTGGAGCCTGCCTCACGGTCAGGCTCGACCTGTTCCATATTGACGAAGCCGGCGGCATCTCGCACGCGCTCCAGACTCGGAACGTGGTCGACGCGCCGAGAGTCGTCGACGGCGACATCCGCTTCTCTGAAGATTGGAAGACGATACCGTGTATCGTGCGGAGCAGTACATCGGGCACGCGAAGGAGTGGTCATCGCAAAAGTATTGCTTTAAGAAATAAGATACGAGGAATGCGGCCCGGCTCCGGAGGGACCTCCCCTCGAAGCCCACCAAGTCGACCTGCAACTGGAGAATTGGTAAGTCGGCAGCCCCGCCTCTGGCTGGGCCAGAAACGGCACGAAACGCTTGTTCCCCACGGTTGACCCGATCTCGCGACGGGGTCGTGCCTGCCGATGCGAGCCCCTGCTCCTCATGGACGGATCCTCTTGCTCGATTACTGCTGCGATCTTCCCTTCCCTTCTGTGTCGGCGGCCTTCGTCTTCAGGGTGACGATAAGGGGCGAAAGTGTCCAATCGGTACCAGACCGACCTCGGAATCCTTTATTGACGGTCGTTTACAATGGCATCACGTGCGTGTCACCAATTAGCAGTCAGTACAGCGTCCCGGAGCCGGCAGGAGATCGACAGCATTTGCGAGGTCGACCACGGCCTGGCTGGCTGCCCGACTGCAAATCGCGGCGTAATCTTCGCGGCCGGCGTGATTCACGACGACATATTGCCAGTTCACCTTCGGCGCGGGTCGCCGTCCTCACGGCCCCTCCGGCAGGCACGACGAACGACCAGGAGGTAACGGGCGCTTCTCCCAAAGAAACTGGCAAAGGCTCCCCGGGATCGTCGAGAGAGTGGGACCAGCCCTTCGAGCGATCCGCTGCGCGGATTGGTGAGGACGATTACACAGCTGACGCCTCCTCCGCTCACCAGCTGTGGAAAAGTGGAAACGGGATATTCGACCGCCCAAAGCCCGGAGGTGAGACACACCCAGAGAACCGCCCAGCAGTGAAACCTGCGAGAAATCATCGTCGCCCCCTCTCGCTCACTGTTGTCGTTGCGCTCGGATCCTGTTTGAGCAGGTTAGCATCCGAGGAAAGTGCCCACAATCCAAAAGCTTCGACAATGAGCGCGAGGCGGGCTGAACCGGTCGGGTCGGCGAGCCCTCTTCGGCAATCGGAGGCCCGTCAGGTCTTCAAGAATGTCCCCCGCTGGAGCTCCTCGAACGCCTGGCGCAGCTCCTCCTGCGTGTTCATCACGATCGGCCCATACCAGGCTACCGGCTCCCCGAGCGGTTTACCGGAAACCAAGCAGAAATCGGATTCCCTCCTCGCCCGCCTGCACGGCGACTTCGTCGCCTCGATCGAACAGGATGAGTGAGCGGTTGCCCTCGTCCGCGGGGGGCTCCGCGTCGGCCCACCATCCGGCCGGCTCGGTCGGGACGGCGAGCGGGCCGGATGCGTTGCAGAACTTCCCCGACCCGCCGAACACGTAGGCGAAGGCATGGCGGGTCGTCTCCACCGGGAGCGTTTTCCTGTGGCCCGGCGGTATCGAGACGTCGAGGTAGATCGGATCGGCGGCAATCCCGTCGACGGGGCCGCGGGTCCCCCAGAAATCTCCCGCGACGACCCGGACATGAGTGCCGTCGTCATCCGTGACCTCCGGAATGTCGGGGGCCTTGACCTCCTGATAGTGGGGCGCGGTCATCTTCAGCGAGGCAGGGAGGTTGCCCCACAGCTGGAAGCCGTGCATCCGTCCGTCGGGATCGCCTTTGGGCATCTCCTGATGGATGATGCCGCTGCCCGCGGTCATCCACTGGATGTCGCCGGCGCCGATGGCGCCCCGGTTGCCCATGCTGTCGCCGTGCTCGACGGTGCCCGCCAGCACGTAGGTGATGGTCTCGATGCCGCGGTGCGGATGCCAGGGAAACCCTTTGAGATAGTCCTCGGGACGCTCGTTGCGAAAATCGTCGAGCAGCAGAAAGGGATCGAACTCGGACGTTTCGCCGAAACCGAACGCGCGGCGCAGACGCACGCCGGCGCCTTCGACGGTCGGCCGGGCGACCGCAATCCTGCGGATGGGTCGGATGGACATGATGGACCTCCTGTGTGGTTATCAGTAGGATACATCCGGCGTCCGAACCAGTCGCGCAAAGAAACCGCCCGTGGCGTACTGTCCTCCGCGGACGCGGATCAGCAGACGATTCGTTCCCGTGGCCAAGGGCAGAGTTCCGGTCGGCCGGTGGTCAGGATTCCTCCCGACGTCGTACCAGGCAAAGCGATCCCGCCCCCAGTAGCCATCGAATGTACCGTTGAGCCAGACGGCCAGGTCGTCGATCGAGCTGAGCTGCAGTTCTGCCTTCTCACCTCGGGGCACTTCGATCGTCGCTGGCAAAATAGGCCACGGTGCGACTCCCCAGGAACTCCGTGATCCGTCCCGTAACGACGGCTCCGCGGGGATCGGTGGCGAGGGGTTGCCAACGTCTGTCGACTCCGGCATCTCGGAGCACCCGGTCGGACGAACGGCCGTCCTTTTCGATTTCGGCGATAGGTGCGGGTCAGCGGGCCGAGGACCTGCCAGTCGGTCACCATCGACTCGGGAGCATAGTGGACGCCGAGGGGTCGTGGGGGCCCCTGGTAGCTGAACGCCTCGATGGAGCGCGCCGAGATGTTGTCGATCCAGACCGGTGTCCCCACGACGCGCGGCTTGAATCCCACTTTGCCTCTCTCCACCTCGAGGAAATCGAAGGTCACCTTGGGGGTCCGCATGTCGCCGACATAGAAATGACAGGCCCGGCCGATCACTTCGGCGGCAAAGTGCTGCCAGCGTCCGATGACGATGGCGTCCGTCCCGGTGAGAGGAACGTGGAACTCTTCGTAGAGGGCCCGACTCGGATTCCAGTCCCGCCGCGGATTCACCCGAATGTAGCTCCCGTTCCCCTTGATGTAGATGCTGCCCAAGTCGACCCGCTCCGGCGTCTCGGTAAGGTTGTAGACGAAGCCCAGGTAGTTGTGATCATCGTCCGGGAACAGCACATCACCTTCGATCCGGTAGGCCGGCCAACTCTCCGATCCCCGGATCAGGGCGTGCAACCGGGCGCCAGCCGGGGCGAGGCGAAGAACGTAACCATGCTTGGGATCTTCCGTCTTGAACAGCGTGATGGCTTCGGCATCGCTCAGGTCCCAGCCCGCCAGACCCGACTCGAAGTCGTCCTGGAACAGGACGTCTCCCGCGGCGGAATTCCCTCCCTGACCCGCCAGTGCCCACTGCACCATCGCACTTGCAGAGAGCAGCACTGTCCCCATCAGGAGAGCGATCCTGGAAATCCGTCGCCGCCCCGATCCCCATTTCCGAAGGCGCGGTCGCGCTCGTCCGAATCCGGACGCCCTTGGGTCTCTGATGCTTCGTCGATGCATGGTGAGTGCGCCTCCCGGCAAAGTTCCGCCCCAAAACGACAAACGATGGGTGTGCAGAACAGACTATGCGAACGGATCGGCCTGGTCCAGCCCTTGTCCTCATCGAACTCTTGATTGGTCTGTCCGGCCCGTCGGCCCGACGCATCGATCGGAGCGTCGTGGCAGGAATGAAGGACCCGCTGCCGGTCCGACGCTCACGGAACGTCCGCTTTGGACAATCTCCGTCCCAGATCCGGACAGTTTCACCTGCGCCTGACCCGGTTACAGGCCGATAAGTGATTTCAGGTCAGTCATTTGCTTCACACCTACCCTTCTGGCATGGCACCTGCAAAGAGTTCAGCGTGCGCTGACGGCAAACGCTGAAGAGCGACAGGAGGCATCATGGGGAAGGGACTTCCGTCTCGTCTGGGTGGACCGATTCGAAGGGGTTCCGGGGTAAGCGAGACCGCGGGGCCGCGCCGCGCTCCCGGCATCGCATTTCTCGAATCCCTTGTGCAGGATGTCTTCTTTGCCGTACGCCTATTTCGCAAGACGCCTCTGATCAGTGCCACGGCGCTCCTGTCCCTGGCCCTTGGCATCGGCGCCAACACGGCCATCTTCAGCCTGATTGACGCCGTCCTGCTCCGGGCGCTGCCCGTCGAGCGACCCGAAGAGCTGGTACAGGTCCGCCTTCAGTCTCCAGGGAGCACGGACACACGCATGACCTTCACGAACCCCCTGTGGGAACAGCTCCGCGATCGCCAAGACGTGTTCTCCGGGGCATTCGCCTGGTCTCCCCAGGAGTTCGACCTTTCGGAGAGTGGTGAGTCTCAGCCCATTCGAGGGATCTATGCAAGTGGTGATTACTTCAGATCGCTGGGAGTACGACCAGCTCTGGGGAGGCTGTTCGATCCGGGCGACGACGCACGCGGCTGTAGCGGGGTCGTCGTTCTTGGCCACAGCTTCTGGCAGCGCCACTACGGGGGTGCGGAGAGTGCCGTCGGCGGATCGCTCCGGCTGAACGGCCACGTGTTTCCGGTCATCGGCGTCGCCCAGCCCGGTTTTTACGGCACCGATGTCGGCGACCGCTTCGATGTGGCGCTTCCGATCTGCGCCGAGGCGACCTTGAGCGGCCGGGGCTCGATGCTCGATGCACGGTCGGCCTGGTGGCTGCTGGTGATGGGTCGGCTTCGGCCCGGACTCAGCGTGGAGCAGGCTGACGCCCGCCTGGAATTGATTTCGCCGGCGACAATCGAGGCGGCCATCCCGTTGGCATGGCCTACGAACATGCAGGAAGCATTTCGCCGGACCATCCTGAAGGCTGTCCCCGCCGCGACGGGGCTTACCGGCTTCTCCGGCGTCCGCGACCGGTACGGCCGGCCGCTCGAAATCCTCATGATCGTGGTGGCCTGCGTGCTGCTCATCGCCTGCTCCAACATCGCGAGTCTCTTGCTCGCGCGCTCCATGGCACGACAGCGGGAGATCGCCGTGCGGCTGTCGGTGGGCGGATCGCGGGGCCGGCTGATCCGGCAACTGATGACGGAGGGTTTCCTCCTCGCGGGCTCCGGAGCCCTGCTGGGACTCCTGTTTGCCCGCTGGGGCGGCGTCTTGCTGCTCAGCTACGTCTCCACTACCAACAACAAGCTCTATCTCGACCTCAGTCCCGACAGCCGGGTGCTGGGCTTCACGATCGGGATCACGCTGCTGACCGGCCTGATCTTCGGCCTCGTGCCTGCGTTTCGCGCGACGCGCGTCTCTCTGACCGCGGCCATGAAGGGGGGGCTCGTTGCGACGAGCCAACAGCGAGCTCACTTCCAGACCGGCCGCTGGATCCTGGCGGCACAACTGGCCCTTTCACTGATCCTCCTCGTCGGCGCCGTTCTTTTCGTGCATTCCTTCCGCAATCTGGTGACGACCAGTCCGGGCTTCGACGCATCCAACGTTCTCCTGGTCAGCCTGGATACCGGAAAGACCGGCCTCGACGGCGAGGCCTTGACGGCACTCCATTCGAGCGTGCTGGAGCGGATCCGGGCGGTACCCGGAGTCGCCTCGGCTGCCCAGCACTTCATCTCGCCGTTGTCCGGCTTCGAATGGAATGCCCCCCTCGAGGTCGAGGGACGACAGCGTCAGGAAGGTGAAGAAAACCTGGTGTGGTTCAATGCAGTCACACCGGAGTACTTTCAGACGCTGAGGACTCCGATGCTCAGGGGCCGTGACTTCGACTCGCGCGATACGGCGGGCTCGCCGGGGGTCGCCATTGTCAATGAGACTCTGGCGAGGAGGTTCTTTCCCGATCGCGATCCCCTGGGAGAAACGCTGAGGGTCACGGATTCCGGCCCGGGAAGGACGCGGCTCGTCCGGATCGTCGGCCTGGTCGGAGATTCCAAGTATGTCTCTCTTCGAGAGGATTTTCTGCCTTCCGTCTACTTCCCCTTCTCCCAGGTCACCCTTCCCTTTTCATCGACGTCGTTCGCGGTCCGGACGGTCGCCGATCCGTCATCGGTGGTCTCCGCGGCTCGAGAGGCCATCCGCGGGGCCAGCGCGGACGTCTCCTTCCGCTTCACCACGCTGTCCCGCCAGGTCAACGACACGCTGGTCCAGGAACGATTGCTCGCCACGCTCTCCGGGTTCTTCGGAGGTCTGGCGGTGCTGCTGACGAGCATCGGAATCTATGGAGTCATGGCCTACGCGGTCACGCAGAGAACTCGTGAGATCGGCATCCGCATGGCTCTCGGAGCCGGTCGGGGATGGATTCTGCGATCCGTGGCCCGGGACGTTCTCCTGTTGATGGCGACGGGCATGGCTTTCGGAACGATCGGTGCGTTCTGGATCACCCGTTTCGTGCAAAGCCTTCTGTTCGGCTCTGACCCTCACGGCCTGGAGGCCGTGGTATTTGCAGTGAGTATGCTCGTGCCAGTGGCGGCCCTGGCCAGCTACCTCCCGGCTCGACGAGCGATGCGCATCAACCCGGTGACCGCACTTCGCTATGAGTGAGCGATCAGATTGGAGGGCGATCTGATGCCGGGGGCCGTTTTGGGAGAGCTTGAACCCTTCTTCTCGTTCACGGACGGAAGGATTCTCTCGCTCGACTATTGAGGTGATCTTGCTGCGCCCATGCCCCTGCCGCCCCCTGCCCTTCGGAAACGGGAAGCCTGGCTGAAAACCCAATTAGGTGCCAGACCAGCGTTGGAATTCTTTATTTGCAGGCACTTACGATCGAATTACGTGCGTGTCACCTATTTGGGAATGTCATCACGCCAGCCGTGACGCGATGATCTCAGCCGTCTTCTTCGCTCCGTCGACCGGGATGGAGGAAGGCGCGATCGGCTTGCCGAGCAGGGAGACGGCCTTCTCTGCGAGATCATCAGGGGTTGTTTCGCGGAAGTCCATGCGAACACCGGCATGATGCCTCTCGAGTCTTCCCGAAACGTGCACCTGCTGCTCGAAGTGACTTTCGAGGGGGAAGTAGATGAACGGTCTTCCCAGCGCCGTCAGCTCGAGTGTGGTGGTTCCTCCCCCCTGGACGATCGCCAGATCGCTTGCCGCCAGATGCTTGTACAGATCCGGCACGTACCCTCGGACTTCGATGCCCTGGGGTAACTTCAGTTCCTCGGCGGCAAGACGGGGGCCGCACACGCACAGCATGTGCAGATCGGCGATCTCCCGCTTCATCATTCCCTGTGCCTCACCGCAAAGTTCCAGGAGTTCGCCCCCAACCGAGGTGCCTCCGACCGCACAGATCACCAGCGGCCCGGCGCCATAGCCGAGTTCCCGTTTGGCTTTCGATGGATCGGCGTACTGCTCGGGTTGGAAGGGCAGAACATATCCGACGAACTCGCAGGCCCGACGCGCCGTTTCCCGGGCGTTGGGCAGAAGAAAGCCGAGTCTCCGATCCGGGACGTCCTCCGGCTCGCCGATGAAGAGTTGTGTGAATTGCTTTCCGGTCTCATCGCGCCGGACCTTGGCCCACTGACGGTTCCACAGGTAGGTCATCAGCATCTCGACCGGATTCGAGCTCATCGACACGTTTCCGAAGAAGTCGTAGATCATGATGAAGTGCGCGTCCGTGGAGACCTGCCCCTTGCGCAGGGCCATGGCGATCTCATAGGCCTCGTCGGCCACGATCAGATCGAATTCGCAGCGGCCGAGCACCTGGCTGAACGCCCGCACATTCTGCTTCCAGGCAGGCATCGCACTGGAAAGGTACTTCAGCAGGTTGAGTCGAAATCCTTCCTTCGCGGCATCTTCGGCGGCGGCACTGTCCTCGACGAATCTCGCCGCCTCGGGGAGAAGACGCTCCCCCGCCTCTTCGAGTCGGTCGGAAGCGGGAGAGGCGGCGAGCCAGGAAATCCGGACGCCAGGAATCTGTCGACGGAGTTCCACGGCGATCGCCAGGTCCCTCAGGACATGTCCCAGTCCGATTGAGCCGCTGATGAAGAGAATCTCCTTCCCGGCCATCTCACTCCCCTTCCAGAGGCTGTCCGCCCGCGACGTCTCCCGCCTGGCTAAGTTCGCATGCGTTCTTTCTTTCACCGAAGGCCGGCCGGACAAGCTTGACGCCGGAGGCGTCCTGGGAGTGCCTGAATCGACCCTCCAGGCTGAAGGTTTGGACGCCTCATTCCAGCGGCGCTGCGACGATCAGCTTCTGTTCGGTCCGCGCGACGGCCAGTCTGTTCCTCAGTGGACGCCCGAATCCCTTCAATTCGATCACCATGACGTCTCCCTCCGACAGCGAGACCCTTTCACCGAAGCTCACCACGTTCGCCCCAAGGAAATGAATGTGCGCATCGCCAGGACGGCGGTGGGCCGGATACTTGAAGTGGTGGTGCTCCAGGTTGGCGAGTGAGTGGCACATGTTGGCTTCTCCGGTGGCGACCTCTCTCTCCCACAGCACCTTCCCCGCCCTCTCGATCCGGACGCTTCCTCGCACATCCTGAAACCGTTCACCGACCAGGAGTTCCGGACCTACCGCGCAACAGCGGAGTTTCGAAGGCGCCAGATAGAGGTAGTTCTTCGCCTCCATCACGTGATCCGAGAACTCGTTGCCCTGCATGAAACCCACACGTCGCGGAGACCCGTCGGGTGCAATGACGTAAGCTGCCGCCACTTCCGCTTCTTCGCCCCCGTCATCCGCAAACGAAGGGACTTCGAGAAGCTGTCCATGGGCTCGGAGGATCGTTCCGCATCCCTTGTAGAACCATTCCGGCTGGACCCCGACCACGCCCGGTTCCGGCCGTCCTCCCTCGAGTCCCCACTGATAGATGCGCATGCTGTCGGTCGGTTCGGCCTCCTCTTGCTCGCCCTCCTGGTGGATCTTCTGCCGGGCCTGGGCGCTGAGTCGATGGGTGAGGCCTGTCCCGCTCACCAGACAGCGGGCCGGCTCCTCGGGATGGTCAAAGGCTGGCAGCAGCCGCCACTCCGATCGCCCTTCCCAGATCTCGTCGTACGGTTCCTGCTCGCTGGACCGAAGATCGGCGACCAGCTTCGGGAGCCCAACGGAGCGGTCGATTGCCCGAATGGCGACTTCATAGGTCGACCGCCAGGCAGCATCGACAAACCGAAGCCGGTTCCCTTCAACGACGGCGACACGCCGTCCCTTCCCGGAATGTTCCAGCTGCACGAGCCTCATATCCGTCTCCCGAGTGCGACGCAGATGTAAGCTGCAAGACGCAAAACTCCCTAACTTCTAGCACATGCGCTCAGCCGGGGGAAGGGACAGGAACGAAGCCCTGAAGAGCGAAGGTGCGATCGGTGCCAGGCGAGAGTCTACGATCCTCACTGTGCCTCCGATCCCCCTTGGCCCGGATCGGGCAGGCATCAGCCAGATCGTCGATCGTCGTGCGGGCGAATTCCGCGGCGCCCTCCCGCTCTCTACAGCAGGAGGCCGAGAACCGCTCCGATCAGCGTGTACTGCAGCGTATGATAGCCGCCGTTGATCAGCCAGAGCTTGAGACTCTTCTTCTCGAACAGATAGTTGATCCCGAACGAACCGGCCACCCAGAACAGGCCGGCCGAGAGTCCGGCTCCGAAGCCGAGACCAAGACCGGGGTTTGGCCCCAGAAACATGGCGAAGACGAATGACCCGACGAGGCTGAGGACGAACGAAAGCCCGAACACGAGCGCCAGGCTGCGCGCGCCCAACTGTTCCTCGGTGAGGCCCGTTTCCTTCATCCAGGCCTTTCCGAACAGGAAGGGCGCATACCAGAGACCGCCCAGCACGAAACTCGAGACGGCCGCGACGATCACAGCCACGTAGTTGATGGACTCGGCAGCGTTCATGTCACTCTCCTTTTGTCAGGTCGATTTGTTGCCATTCGCCCGGGCTTCCTGGCGGGCCGCGGACATCAACTGCTCGAAGTAGGACCGCAGCTGACGCACACAGCCATCGAAAGGACGCAGACTCCGGTGAGTTCGGGCCTGCATCACCCCGCCTTCCATCGTGGTCAGGACGAACTGGGCGAGCTCTTCCCGGTCCAGTCCCTTCGGAAGTCGAGACCCCGCCAGATCGAGACACTCACGGACCGCCCCGACCCACCCCTCGAAATTCGCGGCCAGCAACTTGCGGACCGCCGGATCGGGCTCGTGTAGCTCGAGGGCCAGATTCCCGATGGGACAGCCGTAGAAACAATCCGTTTCGACGAGCAATTCCCGGTATCTCTCGAGCAGAGCAAAAACCCTCTCGATTGGGTCTGTGACCCTGTCCCAGACCGGGTCGAGCAGCATCGGATAGAGGCCCACGCGATAGGCCTCCAGAACTGCCACGAGGAGGTCCTGCTTGGCCGGAAAGAAGTGGTAGAGACTGCCCGCATTCGCACCCGCAGCGCGCAGAATGTCCTGGATACTGGTGGAAGCGTACCCCTTCTCCCCAAATAGGCGCATTGCCTCGAGGACAATCCTCTCCCTCGTCGGTACGGTCATGGCGAGCTCTTGGTTGAGCGTTCAACTCAGAGTAGAGACGTCCGGGCGCGGTGTCAAGTGAAAGGGTCCGCGAAGCGCAAGGCCGCTGGATGCACGACTCCCGGGAAGGGGAGGCTCAGCACAGCTACACCAGATACGGCACGAAGGCCTTCGTTCTGGATCTATATCCCTCCCACGCCGCTCCGTAGCGCGCCGCGGCCCACTTCTCGTTCTTCGGGATGGCATCGAAAGCATACTGCAGGAGGTTCAGCAGTGGCGCGATCCAGCCCCACGCGCTCCCGCCGATCACGGCAAAGGACACGTAGATCAGGAAGTCCCCGAAATAATTCGGGTGGCGACTGATCGCCCAGAAGCCCGTATCGAGCAGCCTTCCCCGGGTGTCGGCCCGCAACTTGAAGCGCCGCTTCTGATAGTCGGCGCCGAAATGGAAGACGGTTCCCAGGATGTAGATGGCGATTCCGATTCCATCATGCAGCGAGAGCGGGGCGGGATCCCGGACGGCAAAGTAGAGCGGCAGGCAGTAGCCCCACCCGAACGCGTTGGCAATGACGAAGGGGAGCAGGACCTGCTGAAGCTTCGGTGTCTCCCGTTCCAGTTTCGAGATCGCCGTCTCCCGCGACCAGAGCAACAGTGTCCAGTTCATGCGCAAGAGGTAAAGCCCGACCATCGCCGCGACCAGCCCGACTCGGGGACCGTTACCCTCGAACCAGATGAACAGGGCGGTGACCCAGGCCATCGAGTTGAACCCGGTCACGAAGGCCACCCGCATCCGGCGTGTCACGGCAACACTGATCGCCCCAGCCAGCGCCAGCCCTTCAATGCCGAAGGCTGCAAGAATCCACATGAGGTCCATCTTGAACCATGGAGAGCCTCAAGGAAACGGCTTTTCGCGCGGATCCGGCAGTGAAGCGATTCCCACCAACGACATCCGGATTGCCGACCCTTCCATGGGATCCGGCGCGAACCTCGTCTCCTTCGGCGAGCATTGCGGCGCCGTAGACGGAATCGCCTGGATCCACCCCGGCCACCGGAGTGACCTGATTCGCTGACGCCGCCCATCTTCCTGGTCGCTGTCCCTATTCGAAATCCCCGGATACCGAAGTCGCTTGTCGAGGCGACAGCCCTACCTCCGGTTGGACACTCCGTAATCCGACAAATCGGATCCCCTTTGCGACGGCCCCCGTTCCGGGAGCCCACCTCATGTCCGGGAGGAGCGAATCGTCCCCCCGCCCCTGGTCCCCACGATTTCGCGAGACGACTGGCCGCTCTGCAATTAGGTCCCAGACCGGCTTAACAATCCTTTATTTGCGGTGACTTACGATCGAATTACGTGCGTGTCACCTATTTCGCTAGGGTTCCGTCAGGGAACGGTCAGGGACCCTTCAGACCGGCGTCAGGACTCCGTGAGGGCCCGGCGGCGATTCTCGGCTCAAACCGGGAATTCGCCGAGCAGGCTGCCTTTTACCCGAATCTCCCCTTCCTGCTGATCCGGCTCGGAGTGCAGGGCGAACAACTGGCCCTGGTCCTGGACACCGGGTCTCCCTACCTGATCTTCTTTCGAAGGGAGATTGCGGACCGGGTGGACATGATCCGGACCAAGGAACGGGCACGGATCGCGCACGCGGCCGGGAACCTCGACCTCCAGAAGATCATCCTCAGTGAAACCCGGCTTGGCGAACGCAGCCTCGGAGCCGTTTCTGCGGATTGGATCGACGCGTCCAGCACCCCATACGGCGGGGCCGACGGGATCTTCAGCCCGACCTCCCTGGGGCTGCAACGGCTCCACCTCGATTTCGAATCCAGGCGCGTCAGCTGGGAGTTCTGAGTAGGCCTTCTCACCTTAGAAGCGCAAAAAGGGGGTCGAAGAGTCGCTGTAACCCTGTTCTTGGCCCTCAGGAATTCAACTAACAGATTACCTTTCAGGGACTTAACGTGGTCCGGCCCGATGATCCAGGATCTCGAAATGAACGGGGTTCAGCGCGGTGGTCGTGGACTTGTACTCGCTCAATCGGATATGGCCCGAATCGAGGTAGTCGATTTCGGACGCCGTCGCGTCCAGCGGGACCCAGCCGGCCTCCCCCATGTAGAGCTCGTTCCAGGCGTACTGTCCGAACATGCCGCCCCGAGATGGAACGTACATGGCTCCCCACACGACTCGGGCCGGAATTCCTACGGACCGGCAGAAGGCTGCGGTCAGGAAGGAATGAGCTCCGCATTCTCCGGCGCGAATCTCGTAGGTCTTGCGTGCCGTCACACCGCCCGGGATCGCGTAGACGCGCTTCTACTCCGGGTCACTTCCCTCGAAGACTCCCACGGCCATCCGCCAGACTCCGTAATTGAACAGCCCCGCCGCCCCCAGGAGAGATACGAACCAAACAGGCTCGGCCAGAGGACTCCTTGAAATGGATCCACTTCCAGCGATCCAGCAGTTCGTCACGGCTGTCCTGGAGAAGCAACTTTCCCTGGCTCAGGAAATAGACGTAGTCACAGTCAATCGCCACGCCGATGCAGGCGCTGCAGGAAGAGGTCGTCCAACTCCTTTTGCAGTTCGAGTTCGACCTGTCGTTCGTGCCGGGCAAGACGATTGGCGCGCAGCTTCTCGACAACCTTGCGCTTCTTCCGGGCTTCGATCAGTTTGAGCGCGCTGCCGAATGATCAGATCCTGGAGATTGGCCAGTTGTACTTCCAGCTGCTCGATCTGGACCTGCAGGCCCTGGATTCGCTGGCGATACCAACCGACCTCGTACACGCGGATTTCACGCTGCCGCCCCAGGTCCTCCTTGGTCCTCGTCAGGGAGTCTCGAAGTGAGAGCAGGGCTTCCCGCAACCGCTTGGCCTCGGTTACGAGTTCAGCCAGCCGGACCTGCTCCAGTTCCTCCCGGTGGAGACAGAGTCGCAGATAGGGCTCGAGTCGGAACGAGAACTTCTTCATTCGTCAACCAGAAAGCTCAGGACACCATCCACGGCCACCTTCCGGTCGACTCGCTCCTGGACTCCCTGGCAGAGATAGGCGTTGATCTTGTCCTGCATTCGGATCGCCAGATCGATCTTCGGGTTGGCGCCCTTGTTGTAAGCACCGATGTTGATCAGATCCTCGGCCTGCTGATAAGTGCTCAGCATCTCGCGCACCTTGCCCACGGCCTCCAGTTGTTCGCGCGGGGACAGATGCGGCATGAGACGGCTGATGCTCTGGAGCACGCTGATGGCGGGAAAATGATTCTTCCAGGCCATTTCCCGGGAGAGAACGATATGTCCATCGAGGAGGCCACGCACCGCGTCGGCCACGGGCTCGTTCATATCGTCTCCCTCGACCAGAACCGTGTAGAAACCGGTGATGCTTCCCTGCTCGAAATGGCCTGCACGCTCGAAGATCCGGGGCAGGAGACTGAAGACGGAGGGGGTGTATCCCTTCGAGGCCGGCGGCTCGCCGGCGGCGAGCCCCACTTCGCGCTGGGCCATGGCGACACGGGTCACCGAGTCCATCACGAGGAGAACGTCATTGCCCTGATCCCTGAAGAATTCCGCGATCGCCGTCGCGACCAGCGCGGCGCGGATCCTCATGAGCGGCGGGTTGTCCGACGTCGAAACGACCACCACACTCTTGGCGAGGCCTTCGGGCCCCAGATCCTCCTCGATGAACGCATTGACCTCCCGGGAACGCTCCCCCACCAGCGCGATGACACTGACCGTCGCCTCGGTGTTGCGGGCCATCATGCCCAGGAGTGTGCTCTTTCCGACGCCGCTGCCTCCGAAGATGCCGACCCGCTGGCCCCGGCCGACTGTCAGCAGGCCGTCAATGCAGCGCACCCCGGTTCCGAGGGGCGTATCGATGTCGCGCCTGTCGAGGGGATTCTGGCCGAAACGACTCAGCGGATAGAGACTCTCTTGCCGGATACTCCCCTTCCCGTCCAGGGGTTTGCCGTTTCCGTCGATGACACGGCCCAGCAGCCCTTCGCCGACTGGGAGCAGGGCCCGATGGCCTTTGGACATGATCCGATCGCCCAGTCGGATCCCTTCGGTGTTGTAGATGGGCATGGAGAGAACCGACTTGTCCCGGAAGCCGACGACCTCGACTTCCACAGGCTCGGCATGGGAAGAGGTCGAGATTTCGCACAGCTCCCCGATGGTGACCGGCGGGCCGTCCGACTCGATGGTCAGTCCGTCGGCCCTGCGGACGCGCCCTTCGATCGGGTGCAACTCGATCGTCTCCAGCGTCTGCAACAGGCTGTGCAGATCAAAACTGGGAGAGGAGACCTTGTTCGATCCGCTGGAACTGTTCGGATAATCTGGCATCGATATTCCCGTAGGGAGATTCGAAATGGCAGTCTCCCCGTTTGAGATCGTCCTTGACCTTGAGCACGAGTTCACGCTCTCCGAATACCTGCGGCCTCTCCTCGAGCGCCTTCCGGATGTAGGCGTGGTCTTCGAAGTTGAGATAAACCGTCACGGGCGCCGTGTCATTGACCTTGTTCAATGCTACCTGCACGAGGGTCAGCAGGATCTCCTCGTCCATGTTGATTTCCCTTTGGACGAGCTTCTGTGCGATGGCGACGGCCAGGCGAAGCACATCTTTCCGGGTTTCGTGAACCACCTCGTCCCGGGCATGGCCGAGCCGCTCGATCGCTTCGGTGAACCGGTCCAGAATGGCCTCGATCTTCTTTTCGGCCATCTCGAGACCGGATCCCTTGCCTGCCTCGAACCCCTTTTGGAAGGCGTCCCTTTCCACTGCTGCGAGGTGGTCGGCCTCACTGCGCCGGCCGTTGCCCCCGGACCCGGCGAAGCGGGAGCCCTGGCCGGAGAGTTCCTGGAACTCCAGACTCCGGGCTCGATCCCTCGATCCCAGGCGGTTAGACGACATACTGATCTCCTCCCGAGCCACCGATGTCGATCTCGCCCGAGACATCCATCTCGCGGATCACCGCGACGATCTGTTGACGGGCCGATTCGACCTCCTTCAGCCGGATCGGCCCGAGCGCTTCCATGTCTTCTTTGAGCATCTCCACCGCCCGACCCGACATGTTGCGATAGAAGTGCTCCCGCAGTTCTTCCGGGGTGCCCTTCAGAGCAGTCACCAGAGACTTCTTGTCCACCCTCTGGATGATCTTGCGCATGTCGTTATCGGTCAGGAGCAGGATGTCGTCGAAGACGAACATGAGATTGCGGATCGAGAGCGCGAGATTGGGATCGTCCGTCTCGATGCGTTCCAGGGTGTCCCGGCTGAGCTTGCGATCCATCCGGTTGAAGATCTCGGCGACCTTGCGGAGGCCGCCGAGTGCGCCCTGGTCGAACTGACCGGCCTGTCGAAGTTTGGATGCCAACAGTTCGACGAGCTTGTTGCGCACCGGCTTGGCGACCTGCTCGAGCTGAGCCAGGCGCTTCATGACCTCCGCGCGGGTGTCTTCCGGGTGGAGCCGCACCACCTCCGCCGCGGCGTCGGGTTCCATGTGACTGAGAATGACGGCCACGGTCTGGGGATGCTCGAACTTGATGAGTTCGTAGACATCTTGCGGATCGGCGTACTTGAGGGTCTTCAGACTCTCTGTTGCCGTCAGGGACTTGCCTGTCAGATAGCGCAGTATTTCCTGCGAGACGTTAGGATCGAAGGCAGATTCGATGACCTTGCGGACGTAGTCCAGCTCACCCCGCAGCTTCATCTTTCCCCGGCTTACCTCTTCAAAGCACTCGCGCAGCACGGCGCTGGTAGTCGCCTCTTCGACCCAGCCGAGATTGGTGATCTCCTGGCCGAGAACCTTCACTTCTTCGTCGTGGAGGCTCCTGAAGATCTCCGCACTGACCTTTTCTCCGAGATAGACGAGCAGGATCGCGGCTTTCCGGATGCCGTTCATTCGGCCCGAACGCCCCGATGCGCCCGCACGAACTGGAAGATCACTCATTATTTCGTCCTGAAATGCCGCCGGTGCTTCCATACTAGACTCCCTCGGAAAGCCAGCTGCGGATCAGATGCGTCACCGCCTGAGGATCCTCCTTGGCCATCCGGAGTATTTCCTTCCTCATAGCAGTTTCTGGATCCATCGGCTTGTGAAGTGACTCACCATCCGGGAGAGCCCGGTCTCCGGTGAGCGCACTTTCGAGCTGTTTGAGCAGCTCGGGATCCTTCAGGGAAGCCGCCAGCTGGCGGTTGTTCCCCTTCTCCACGTCGACGTAAGAGAAAACCCTGTTTTTGACCGGCCGGAAGATCATCAGATAGAAGAGCGCGAAGACCACCAGGATGAGCACATACCGAGCAATGGGATAGATCAGATCCCTGTATCTCTGCCAGAACGTCGGTCCTGTCCCTGTCGGCGTATCCTCGGGCCGGAGGGTGAAGGAGACGTTCTCCACCCGCAGGGTGTCCCCCCGTTCGGAGCTGAGACCGACGGTCGCCGCGACCAGGTTCTGGATGCGGGTCATTTCGTCGGGTGTGCGGCTCTCCATCTGGGTACCCGCACCGTCGGCCGTCGCCACCTGCTTGTCGTTGACGACCACGGCCACGGACTGCTGCAGGATTCGGCCGCTGGGCAGAACCGTCTGCCGGACCGTCTTGCTCACTTCATAGTTGGTGGTTTCGGTCTGCAGGCTCCGCCCATTCTGCGTCGAGATCGGTCCGGCCTGTCCGCCGGCGCCGGCCGCGGCCGGGTCATTGGCCTTGAACGGAATGCCCTGCTGACCGGGTGAATTGACGAGCTCCTTGGAGACCTGCTGGCTGATGATGATCGGATCCTGAACCCGCTCCGACTTCTCCGTGGTTTCTGAAAAATCGAGCTGGACCGAAGCGCTGACCCGCACGTTCTCCTCCCCGACGATCGGGGCGAGAATGGCGGTGACCTTGTCGCAGAGCTCCTTCTCGACCTTGCGGCGCATTCCGGTCTGGGCGACGGTTAGCGATTCCTCTTCCGGCAACGGTTCGGAGAGAAGGTTTCCATTGACGTCGACGAGCGTCACATTCTGCGGATCCAGTCCCTCGACCGCAAAGGAAACCAGATTGCGGATCGCCTGGACCTTTCTGTGGTTCAGGGTCGTCGTGTTGTTCAGCTTGATCACGACCGAGGCCTTGGCGGGCCGACTGTTTTCCTCGAACAGTGAGTCTTTCTGCAGGACCAGGTGAACCCTGGCCTGGCTGACCTCGGACAGACTCAGAATCGTCCGCTCCAACTCCCCCTCGAGTGCGCGCATGTAGTTGACCTTCTGAGCGAACTCACTGATGCCCCAGTTGTTCTGATCGAACAACTCGAGGCCCATCCGGCCGGAGGTGGGAAGATTCCGGCTGGCCAGCTCGAGCCGGACTTCCGAGACACGGTCTGCCGGCACCAGCACGGAGCGGCCTCCGTTGCCCAGTTGGTAGGGCGTATCCAGCTGTTTCAGGCTTTCCACCACCGAATTGGCGTTGGCCGCGTCCAGATCGGAAAACAGCAGCTGGTAGGGTTCCCTCCGTACCAGGTAGCTGAACAAGAGCACGCCGAACAGGATGACCACGCCCAGACCTGCAATGGAAAGCTTCTGGTTGAGCGTCAGACTTTTGTTCAGGGCACTCAGCTGGGAAAGAGCACTTGCCGCCATGATTCACCTTTAGGTCGGGAGACTAAACCCCCATTCGCATGACTTCGTGATAGGCCTCGACCAGCTTGTTGCGCACCTGCATCATCATCTGGAAGGACAGATCCGCTTTTTGCATCGCGATCATCGCCGTATGGACGTCTTGGATCTCGCCCGAGATGACTTTCTGAATCTGCTGGTCCGAGACCTTGTGTGCCTCGTCGACATCCTGCAAAGCTTCCGTCAACATCTCTTTGAAGTTCGGTGAAGCCCCTCCGGATTCCTTCTTGGGCAGCTTTGATTCGAACTCATGGAGTTGCTGGAAGGGACTGGTCCGTTGAATCATCAGGTCGCTCATTCCTGCACCTCTTCCACTAACGTGCGATCTCGAGGGAACGCCGCACGAGCTCGCGAATTGCTTCGAAGGCCCGCACATTGGCTTCGTAGGACCGCCTGGCCGCCATCACGTTGGCCATCTCCTCCATCGGGTTTACGTTCGGGAATGCCACATAGCCCTGGGGGTCGGCATCCGGGTGATTGGGCTGGTAGAGGAGGACCGGCGGTTTGGTGTCGGTGATGACCTCCTTGACCCGCACTCCCTCGAGCGGCTCCTGTTCGGCTTCTGCCAGGACCTTCCAGAACGGCTCGACCGACTGGGATTCGAAGACCACATCCTTGCGCCGATAGGGCCCGCCTTCCGGAGTTTTGGTGGTCTGGGCATTGGCCAGATTCGTCACCAACAGTTCGAGCCGCCGCCGCTGGGCGGTCAGGGCGGAGGCGGAAACATCCATTGCACTGAACAGTCCGCTCATCAGCTTCGTCCTTCCTTGATCCCGGATCGGATCTGCTGCAGCTTCAGCTGCAACAACCGTCCCACCACACTGAACTTCAAAACGTTCTCGGACAGATCGACCAGTTCCTTCTCCAGGTCCACGTTGTTGCGATCGTGTCCGAGGCTGTCCTGGGCTCGAGTTTTGGTGATTTCGTCACGAATCAGCACCGGGCGTCCGCCCAGATGCTCGGGATGGGTCTTCCTCAGTGACTCCGTCGTCCCCTGTTTGGCCTCCTCCAGAACGTCTTGGAAGCGCAGATCCTTGGCCACGTATCCGGGGGTTTCGGTGTTGGCCAGGTTGCTGGTGATCACCTGCTGCTTGCGGGCAGCGAAGTCCAGGAACCGGCTCATTCGATCTACGATGGCATCCTCGATCCTCATGACCCTTCTCCCTCAGAGAATCTCGCCGTCCGCGCGATATTCCCTCAACTTGTTTCGCAGCGTCCGCAGGCTGATCCCCAGCATTTCCGCGGCCTGCGTCCGGTTTCCTCCGGTTTCGCTGAGCGTGACGGCGATTAGCTGCCGTTCGAGCTCGCGAAGCGACAACCCGGCTTTCAGCTCGGTCCCGCCGCTCGCAGCCGGATCGCCCACTTCGAGAAACAGGTCGGCCGGCGAGACCACGGGGTTCCGACACAACGCCAACGCCCGGCGGGTGACGTTTTCCAGCTCGCGCACATTGCCCGGCCAGTCGTATTTCTCGAGCAGCTCGAGAGTCTCCTCGGCGAAGCTCCGGGCCTCTCCCTGGGCGTACTTGGCACAGAAGATCGACACCAGATGCCGGATGTCCTGCTTGCGCTGGCGCAGCGGAGGAATCGTCATCGGGATGACGTTGAGCCGATAGTACAGGTCCTCTCGAAACGTCCCCTCCGAGACCAGGTCCCGCAGGCTACGGTTCGTCGTGGCAATGGCGCGAACGTCGATCTTGATGGGGTGCAGTCCCCCGACACGGTCGATTTCACCTTCCTGCAGGACGCGCAACAACTTGGCCTGCAGTCGAAGGTCCATTTCACCCACCTCGTCGAGCAGAATCGTCCCCTGATGGGCGAGTTCGAATTTACCGGCCTTCTGAACGGTAGCGCCGGTAAAGGAACCCTTCTCGTGTCCGAAGAGCTCGCTTTCGAGGAGGTCGTCCGGAACCGCGGCACAGTTGATGGCGACGAAGTTCTTCTGGAAGCGACCGCTGCTGTCGTGGATGTATCGTGACAGCAACTCCTTGCCCGTGCCGCTTTCCGCCTGGATCAGAATGGTTGCGTCGCTCTGGGCCGCCTGGAACGCCATCTCCAGGAGCTTCTTCATGCCGGGATCGGCCGTGACGATCTGATTCTCGGGTCGCGGAGAACTGCCGCCGGCCGTCGCCTTGTTCAGCACTTCGGTCAACTGGTTCGCGGAAAAGGGCTTCATCAGGTAGTCGAAGGCACCCTGCTTCAAGGCGCAAACCGCATCGGCGACCGTTCCATGCCCGGTTAGCATGATGACGGGAGTGGTGGGCGACAGTCTCTTGACGTGCCGGAGAAGCGCCATCCCGTCCAGCCCGGGCATGCGCACATCGGTGAGCACAGCCTGATAGAAGTTCCGTTGGAGCTTACCGACGGCGTCGCTTCCACTGCTTGCGGTCGTCACCTGAAACCCTTTCCGGTTGAGGGTTTCGCGGATGGCCACGAGCATTTGCTGTTCGTCATCAACGACCAGGACTTCTCTCATCAGGAACTCTCTCCCTTGGAAAACACAAGGCTGAACCGTGTCCCTTTGCCTTCCTCGCTGCTCACGTCGATGCTGCCGCCCAACTGGTCGACCAGGCGTCTGACGATGGCCAGACCCAGTCCAGTCCCTCCTTTGGACATGGAGAAGCCGGAATCGAAGATGAGCTGCTGGTATTGCCGCGGGATTCCGATTCCGGTGTCCGCGATCTCGGCCGCGACCTCTCGGTCGTCTTCCCAGGTGCGCACCGAGACAGAGCCGCCTTCGGGAAGAGCCTGAACCGCATTGGTCAGGAGATTGGTCAGAATCTGCTGGATCATCTGAGCGTCGAGTGGGATTTCCGTTTCGTCCTCGATCCGGACCGTCAGTGGAATCCCCCGCTGCTCGAGCAGAGGCCGCATGAAATCGGCGGTCGCAGAAACCGCTTCACCCAGTTTCATCCCGATCAGCTCGGGTTCCGGGCTCCGGCGAATGCAGAGCATATTGTTCAGGACCGTGTTCAGGGAGCGGATTCCGATTTGAACATTTGCGAGGTAGCGGTTCCGTTCTTCCCGCGAGAGGTCCTCCTCGCCCAGCAGAGACGTGAAGAGCTCCAGTGCACCGAGAGGATTCCGAATCTCGTGGGCGACTTCGAGGGCCATCTCACCCATCGCCGCCAGCCTCTCCGCCTCCCGCATCTTCTTCTCGAGCCGCCTGATCGGGGTCAGATCCTGCACGACCAGGACTCGCTCTCCATCTCGCAGGCTCGCCCAACTGCAGTGGAGCGTGCGTCCCAGGTCCCCGCCGAGAGTGATCTCGGTGCTGCTTCCCCGTCCTCCATGAGCAGGTCGGCACGATCACTGAAGCCGGCGCCTTCGAGGATCGCAGACAGCGGGAAGGGGGTCGCCAGGGAGTCGATGCCGAAAAGCTCGCGCGCCGCCCGATTCAGGGTCGTGACCCCACCCGTGCGATCGACCACCAGGACTCCGCAGGGAAGACTCTGGAGTACGGTCGTCAGGAAGTAGTTACGCTGTTCAAGCTGCTCGGAAAGATGATGGACCCGACCCTGGAGATCGGAGTAGGCGGACTGCAGTGCGCTCGACACCTCGTTGAAGGACTGAAACGCGTTCAGCAACAGCTCGGTCTGATTGGAGGCGGTCCCGGCGCTACTCATTTCAGGTCGATCATCATCTGGTTGGGCAGGTATTCGGTGGAGCGGAGCTTGTTCATCTTCGAAACCCGCTGAGTGACTTCCATGATCCGCTGAACGGCGTTCTCGATGCCGTCCAGCCGCTCGATCAGCTCGGGAGCGCTCTTTTCGAGGTCCAGTCGAAGCAATTGCGAGCTCATGTTGATCGTGCAAAGAGGGTTGTTGATTTCGTGGTTGATGCTGACCGCCAGTTGACCGATGGCCGCCAGCCTCTCCGCGTCGAGCAACTGTTCCTGCGTCTTGCGCAGTTCTTCCTCGGATCGGATGACATCGTAGTAGAGACGCCCGTTCTCGACTGCGATGCCGGCGTACTCGACCAGGATCCTCAACAGACGCATGTCGCGAGTGGAGATGTCCCTGGACGAGGCGGATACCATGATGGTACCGATGATCTCCCCTTTCACGACCATCGGAGCCTTGACGAATTCGTCGGGAAAGATGTTGTGAATGAACTCCGGCAGGCCGGCTTCGCGGCTGCGCTCCACCAGGATGGGCATGCGCTCGTCCTTCAATCGCTTCCAGACGGGATCGGCATCGTCCATCGTCCAGCGGGCTTTCTTTACTTCCGCTCCGGACACACCGATGCCCAGCTTCACTTCCTCGTATCCACCCTCGTAGTGAACCAGACCGAGGACGACGCGATCGAGCGCCAGCGTCTCCCGAATGCCTCGAAGGATCTCCCCGAGCACCTCTTCGATGAGCAAGGTACTGGTGATGGACCGCGCGACTTCGCCTATGACGAGCAGATCCCGGATTTCCTTCTGCAGTTGCTGGTTGACCAGCTTCAATTCCCCGAGTTGCGCTTCGCTCTGCTGCAATCGGGCAAGCAGGTCGGTTGTGGACGGTGCAGCTTCGGACGTCTTGCTTCGATTTGACGACTCGCTCATCGCCATGCTGCTTTCTCCAGGTTGGCTGTCTCTTTTCACTGACTCCCCCGGCCTGCACTTGTGCACGACCCGTGCCAGCCTCCGACGCCGCCCCCCGGCGATCCCGGAGAGATGCAGCACAAGTCATTTTTTATCTAATACTTAGAGGAACAGGAGAGGACCCTTTCGAATGCTCGCCCTCGGTCCCTCAGGGTGGGTCCCGAGCGGCCGAGAATCGTCAACGCGATGACACTGGAGAGTCAACATTCCGTGAAATCCTGTTGACTCAGCTGTTTGGTGGGGCGGGGCGACAGGCCTGAGTCCGGCGAAAGCGGACGACCCGTGCAAGGATCAGTCGAGAAGCTTGGGGGTGTCGGCTTCCGTCCACCGGCTGCGGTTGGCCTGAGGAAAGATCACCTGAAGGAACTGAAGCACCTGGTCGACCTTGTTGGAGAGGCTGAGAAACTCCTTCTTCATCTCGCGATTCAGGCGCATCAACTCGAGTTTTTCGTCGTGCAGGGTGTCGATCTTGGCGTAGATATCGCGGAGCTTCACATTGGCTTCCTCAATCTCACGTTCGGCGCGCCGGGCCGTTTCCTCCAGCCGGATCTTGTCGCTCATATTTCGAATCAGGATTTCGACCTCATTCAGGCTGAACGGCTTCGTAACATAGTCATAGGCACCTAGCTGAATGGCCTTGAGTGCCGTTTCCAGCGAGGCATACCCGGTCATCAGAGCGGCCAGGATGGCAGGATTCTTGAGCTTGGAGATCTCTATCAACTGGAGCCCGTCCCCGTCTGGAAGGCGTAGATCGGAGAGCAGGATCTGAAATCGTTCTCCCCGTTGTTGCAGACAGGCTTTCGCGGCTTCGCAGGTGTTGCAGGTGGTGACGGCGATGCCCTTGGACTTGATGAATGACGACAACGCATCGTTCAGATCGCGGTCATCGTCCACCAACAGGAGCTCGATTGGCGAAGTCAAAGAAGCGGCTTGGGACACGGATGTCTCTGTTTACTCGAAAAAATCGATGATCTGTTTACGGGCTTCCCTGTTCAGCATGATCCGGCCGGACGGAAGATACTCGAAATTGATGGGAGTCGAATACCCTTCGGGTCCTCCGGATTTTGCCGTTTTGGGACTCTGGCTCTGTTCACCCACAGTCGATTCCTTCTTTTTGGCCTTGGCGCTTCCTTTCGCCTCGTCCGACGGGAGCTGTCCCGACATCTTTTCGACGTTGATGAGTCGACCGATTTCCATAGGCGAACCGTCCTTGGTCTCCCAGTCTGCTTATCGGCAGATCCATGAGGTACTTTAGGCTGAATTAGGTTCTGATTGCTTTTTGAAAGGTTTGTGGTCATTATATGCACCAGTGCCGTTCAGCCAGTTGCTGCTCGGGGGAGGAAGCGCGCATGGCACCAAGCACCTCAGGTTGCAATTCCGTTCTCTTAATCGAAGACGACTTAACACTCTCGGCGCTCCTTCAGAAGTTTTTCGATCAATGGGGCTGGGAAGTCCACTGCGCGGGCACGGTGTGCGACGCGCAGAAGATGATCTCCGAGCACACCTTCGATCTCGTGCTCTCGGACTACCTGCTTCCCGATGACAACGGCCTCGCCATCTTCGAAGAGATTCAACGACGGTCCCCGCTGACCAAAGTCATGCTGATGACCGGCGTCCAAGACATGGGGGTCGCCGCGTCGGCCTTTCGCAAAGGCGCCGCCGATCTGCTTCCGAAGCCATTCCGCATCCAGGAGTTGGAGGAGCGGATTGCCGCCGTCATGCAGCAACGCTCCCACACGAACGGAGTCGTTCGGGAGGCGGCCAACGGATCGATCCACTGGCCACGGGGAATCGTGGGTGAGAGTCTGGCCATCAAGAAGCTGGTTCGGTTGATCCAGATGGTGGCCCAGAAGGACCCGCCCGTCATGGTCACGGGCGAAAGCGGCACCGGCAAGGAGTTGGTCGCTCGGGCGATTCACGAGCTCAGCCCTCGCGGCGGAAAGGCCTTTGTGGCCATCAACTGCGGGGCAATTCCCGAAAACCTGCTCGAAGACGAGCTGTTCGGACATGTCCGAGGTGCCTATACCGACGCGAAAACCACCCGAATCGGCAAGCTCGAGGAGGCCAACCAGGGCACGATCTTCCTGGACGAGATTGGCGAGATGAAGCCGGCCCTCCAGGTCAAGCTCCTGCGGGTGCTGGAGGAACGCAGTTTTCAGCGACTTGGGAGCAACCAGAACATCTCCCTCGATTTTCGCCTGATTTCCGCGACGAATGCCGATCTGCGCCAGCGGATCGAGGAAGGCGAATTCCGGGAGGACCTCTTCTATCGCCTGAATGTCGTTCCCATCCACGTCCCGCCTCTGCGGGAGCGTGCGTCGGACATTCCCCTTCTGACCCATCACTTCCTCGGGCAGTTTGCCGAACAGTACGGCGAAGCACCCAAGTCACTGGAACCGGAGGCGCTGAAAGTCGTGATGCAGCACGGCTGGCCCGGGAACATCCGCGAGCTGCGCAATGTGATCGAGCTGGGTTTCATCCTCTCCGGCGAACGGGACGTGATTCGTCCCGAGGACCTGCCGACACTGGACGAACAGGTGGGTGCGTCGGTCCATGGGCGGCAATTGGACGCGCTGCTCCACCTCCCGGAAGAAGGCATCGATCTCAATCAGGTGGTCACCGAAGTGGAGCGCAACCTCATCTGTCAGTCCCTCGAGCGCACCGGTGGAAACAAGGGGAAGGCGGCGCGGCTGCTCTTTCTCAAGAGGACCACTCTGGTCGAGAAGCTCCGTCGGATGAACCTCCTGCAGGAACACAGCCACTGACGGGCCTGGCAGTCCTCAGGGCCCCAGCTCCGAGAATCCGGTTTTCGGGGGAAGACCGGCACCCTTTTTGGATTTGTCGGGAATCGACGGGATCCGTTTCCGGGAATTTACCCCTGGGGATCGGGGGATTGATTCAGCGGCGCGGGAGCAACCGGCGGAGCAGCTGATTCTCTTCTTCCGCCGCCGCCAGTTTCTGACTTTGCAGCGCCAACAGATCGGAGAGAGCATTCACTTTGCTCTGCTGGTCCAGAACGAGCCTGCGCACTTCTTCGATGCGCTGGACGGCGACCCCCTCATCGGAATCCTCTCCCGTTTCACCGCTGCCGACCGTCTTGCGCAGAAGCGCGAGTCGCGCCTGCAGGTCCTTTTCGAGCCGGGCCTGTTTCTCCTCGGCTTCGCGCAGGCTCTTGAGGAACGCGCCGCCACCCATCTCTCCCGCCAGCCCCTGACCGGCCCGGATCAGTTGTTCGATTTCACGGTATCGCCGCCGCCTGAACCACCAGAAACCTCCCGCCCCCAGAACGGCGAGAATCACGACGATGCCGGCCATGGGGAGCATCTCCGAGACGAGGGACGACGTCTCGGGAGCCGGCCGCTCAAGCCCCGTGGCCGCGGGTGACGCCTCTTGGGCCGCGGGCTCCTGTGTCTCGGGGACCGACTGGGAGGAGGGCGATGCCTGGGGAACAGGATTCGCCTGATCGATCTCTGCTCCTTCGGGTGAGGATGCGTGACGGTCGTCGACCTCCGGCTCCACCGGCGGAGTGATCGCCTCCGGCTCCCCCGCAGGCGCGGTCTCCGCCGCGACGGTCCCGGAAGACGTTGCCTCACCTGCCGTCACCCCTGGGGACGAGTCCGAAAGGGCCGTCTCGATTGCGGTCGCCCGGATCCAGCCGGAGCTTCCATCCGCGAGTTCGATTCGAGCCCAGTCACCTTCCTGACGAAGCCGCTGGACCAAGTCACCCCGGGCAGCCTCGGCGACCGTCGCCGAATCCTCCGCGGGAGCGGCGTGCAGTGCCGGCGACTCTTCCGTCACCCAGACGGGATCCTCGAGTTTCGAGATTCGCGCGTAAGCCCGGCTGATCCAGGCAGTCCGTCCATCGAACAGCCGGACTTGAAGCCAGTTGTCCGTCTCATCGACGAGGGGAAGCCGGTCACCCTGGGCGATACTGTCCAAGGCCGTGCTCCGTCTGACGAGCGGCGCCGAACGCAGCATGACGCGCTGGGCGTTTTCCGCCACGACGATAGGCAAAGAGGGGTCCTGAGCGAGTGAGAACGTCGAGAAAAGCAGAATGCTCAGACCGGCCAACCGGCAGTATTTGTCCACCCGAGGCTCCTGGTTCACTGAACTTTTACAGGCCCGCTTCGGGCCTGTCAAGAACCAGGTGAGCTATTGGTTGAGAACCTCGGAGGCGATATCCTGCAGGTTGAGCAGTTCGTGGCTCGAGATGACCTTCTCGATATCCAGGAGCAGGCGGACCTTTCCACCCGACTTGTCGATGCCGAGAATGAAGTCGGTATTGACTTCCGCCCCTACCGGAGGCGGTTCCTGAATCTCATCCGCTTCGACGTGGGCGACCTCGGACATGCGATCCACAACGACCCCCGTGTCGGCTTCATGAGCACGCACCACGATGATGCAGTTTTCACGACTGTCCTGACCGCAGTTCATGCTGAACTTCCGACGCAGATCCACAATGGGTATCACCTTGCCGCGCAGGTTGATGACTCCACGGACGAACGCCGGCGATTGGGGAATGGGCGTGATTTCAACCATCCCAATGATCTCTCGAACGGCGAGGATCGGCAGACCGTATTCCTCCGTTCCCAGAAAGAAAGTGACGTACTTCCCTCCAAGATCGTGGCTCACGAGGGGCATCGCCTGTTCACCACTTCCGCTGATCTGTCCGACGCTCATTGGGTTCTACCTCCAGCTCTGTTGGCGCGGCATGGCCGAGCGATCATATTCTGTTATCGGTTCGACGAGCCCTCCCCATTAGCGGGAAAATCGGCCGTGCCGTTGGAGAGCAACGAGAGGAGCGGGAGGAGCGGAGGCTGCCCGGCAACTCGAAGGGTTCTCTCTTGGCGGGGCGGACCGTTTCGCAGGACTGTTCGGCAGGACGGATCAGGCGTCTCCGGCCCGCTGTCCTCGCACGGGCTCCGCGGAACGCGGGGCGACCAACCGACTGTCGTCCGCCGACAGAAGCTGGAGGATCTTGCGCGGAATCTCCGGAAGGGGCAGAACCGACTGCGCGGCTCCCAGGCGGATGGCCTCCTTGGGCATCCCAAACACGACGCAGGTACTCTCGTCCTGTGCGATCGTTTGGGCGCCGCTTTCCTTCATGGCGGCCAGTCCCCGCGCCCCGTCCGCCCCCATGCCGGTCAGAATCACTCCGACGGCGTTCCGGCCCGCGTTTCGGGCGACCGAATAGAACAGCACATCCACGCTGGGGCGCTGGAAGTGGACCTTCGGACCATCCTTGACCTGGACCCGATACTGGGCCCCGCTGCGCTCGAGCAACATGTGGTGCCCCCCGGGCGCAATCAGGACGACACCGGGAACGACGGGGTCCCCGTCCCGGGCCTCGCGGACGCGGACGGCGCAGACGCTGTTCAACCTTTCGGCGAAAATCCGCGTAAAGTCGGCAGGCATGTGCTGCACGATGAGCGTACCCGGAATGCTGTGGGGCAGAGCCTGAAGAATCGATTCGAGCGTGTTGGTCCCCCCCGTCGAGGCGCCGATCGCAAGGACTTTATGGGTCGTTTCAATGCCGGAGAGCGCCGCCGTCGAGGCCACCTGGGGCTCAACTTCCGCATCCGAGGCGGCGGTCGTGCGGCGGATCCTGGCCCGGGCCGCGGCGCGGATGACCTCGGCCAGGTATCGGCTGTCGGGGGTTGAAAAGCGGGAGTCGGGCTTGGCCAGGACCTCGACGGCGCCCATGCGCAACGCCCGGAGCGCCGTCTCACTGTTCTTGGGCGTCAGGGAACTCAAGACGACGACCGGCATGGGCCGCTGCCGCATCAGGTGTTCGAGGAAGGTGAGCCCGTCCATCCGGGGCATCTCGATGTCCAGCGTCAGGACGTCGGGCTCCAACTTCAGGATCTTGTCCCTTGCGACGTAGGGGTCGACGGCGCTGCCGACAACCTCGATGTCGGGGTGCCTCGACAACTGCTCGGTCAGCACCTTGCGGACGATAGCCGAGTCATCGATGACCAGTACGCGAATCACCGGACCTCTCCCTCGGTTTTCGAGGCGTCCCCCTCGAGATAGAGCGACAGTTCAGCCCGTCCGTCCTCGAGTCCGATCACGACGATCGCCGCCGGTTCGGGAGACCCGGGCGGAGGTATTTCGACATCATCGCTCTCCGGTGGGTGCAGATCGAACACTGCCTCCGCTCCGGCTACGGCCGGCAGCAGGTTCCCGCAAATCACATTGGCGATTTCCTTGAGGGTGTCGGCGCCCATGGCCCGGCTCGATTCATCCAGCTCAGGCAGCATGTTCTGGGTCAACGTGGCGAGGAGTCCGCCGTAGAGCCGGATCGATAGCCAGCCGCACAGCGGCCCGTCGAAGGCGACCCGGGCTCCGGCCTCGAAGGGTGCCGCTACCTGCGCATCGTCGGGCTCGAGCTCGACGAACACAAAGGCCAGTTCTTCAAAAGTCAGGACCGCCGACCGGCGTAACTGGTCCGCCAGGCGCATCTCCATGAGTGCCTCCGGTTATTTCGTACACGACTTGGCTGAGGCGCTCCGGCGTAAAGGGCTTGTGCACGAAGCCCACCGCAGCGCCCTCCAGTAGTGATGCGATTCGCGTGGTGCTGCCCTCGGTCGAGACCACCACCACCGGTAGATCCTTGAAGGTCGGATTCTGCCGGATGCGGTCGATCATCTCCTCGCCGTTCATCTCCGGCATGTTGATGTCGACCAGCGCAAGATCGATCCGGTTCTTTGCCAGAGCGACCAGACCCTCCCGCCCGTTGGCGGCTTCGATGATTTCTTCGACCGGCAAACCGCTCAGGTGGAGGGTTCGGATGATCATTCTGCGCATCGTGGCACTGTCGTCCACAACCAGAATGTTCAGCGACATTCGTACACCCTCTCTTCCTTCCCGTTTTCCCCGTTATAGGTGAATACGGTGACACATCCATTGTTGAGGTTCAGAGACATGTTTCGGGAATGGGTGCCTCCTACATCCTCGGCTTTCAGGAGCACGCCGTTGCGCCACAGGATCTTCCTCAACATCAGGATGTTCCGCTGTCCGATCTCGAAGCAGTCCTTCTCCGAACTCCTGAGTCTCGCTCCGCCGGAAACCGTTACCCACATCCGTTCCTTCTTGGCGCCGTATTTATAGGTTTCACGAAAGAGGAGCGGAATCCCCGTATCGACAAACATCCAGGGTTTCTCCGCGGCCTTCTCGGGACTCACCTCGGAAATCGGCAGCATCGCATGGAGGAGCCCCCCCACCCGGACGAAGGGATCATAGATGGTGACTCCGAGGCAACTGCCGAGTGCATACGTGATCAATGTGTCGTCGCAAGACTTCGACACCTTCATGTCAGCAATGCCTACGACGTGTTTCACTTCCAGACACCCACGGTTGATCTAGTACCTGCAGTAGACTGCAGGCTGAACGTACTTGAAGTCATGTTTCATTCCGGTCAGGCTTTCCGACAAGCCCACCATCAGAAACCCTCCGGGTGAAAGCAACCTCCAGAATCGACCGATGAGCTCCTCTCTCGTCTTGCGGTCGAAATAGATCATGACGTTGCGGCACATGATGAGCTGAAAGGGGCCCTTCATCGGCCACGATTCGATCAGATTGAGCCTGGCGAAGAGGATCAGTTTGCGCAGACCCGGACTGGCCTGCAGGTAGCCAGGCTCGCTCACCGGGAAATAGCGCGATCGGTAAGTCCCGGACATCCCCTCCATTTCGGACTCCGCGTACTTCCCCTCCACCGCCCAGCTCAGCGCAGGACGGCAGATGTCGGTGGCCAGAATCTTGCAGTCCCGACGATTGAGATCGCGGAACGATTCGCTCAGGATAACCGCCAGCGAATAGGGTTCCTGTCCGTAGGAGCAGCCGGCGCACCAGAAACGGAGTCTCTCGTCGACATTGGTATAGCGAGTCAGGATCTCCCGGCGGATGAATTCAAAGTGGACCGGATCGCGAAAGAACTCGGTCTTGTTGGTGGTGAGCAGATCCACCATTTCCGCCAGTTCGTGGCCCGAAGGCTCCTCTTCCACGCGATCGAAGTATTCATCGAAGCTCTCCAGTCCGAGGGCTCTCAGACGTCGTCCCAGCCGAGCCTTGACCAGGTCCTGCTTGCCTTCCTTGAGATGGATGCCGCAGGCGCGGTAGATCAGACGCGAAACGCGGTCGAATTCCCTCTCCGTCAGGGGGAACATCCGGATTCCGTGATCCCCGCCGAGATGACGATTCACGGCCGTCGCCGGCTGTGACGACTTGGCCGCCTGCGTGATCGGATCTCCCTCCCCGAGTGTCGGACTCATGCACCCACTTCGCATACCTTGTCGAGGTCGAGGAGCAGTCTGGCCTTACCGTCAACCTTGCCGATGCCCAGCAGACAGTCGGTGCTGAACGTCTGATCCTTGTCGATGTCGTCTTCGGGAATGTCCAGTACGTCCGAAACCTTGTCGACGATCAGGCCCATCTCGATCTGTTGAACCCTCACGAAAATGATGCAGGACTCCTCGGTGGGCTCGACATCCTCCATCCCGAAACGCAGGCGAAGATCGATGACCATTAGGATCTTGCCCCGCAGGTTGACGAGTCCCTTGATGTGCGAACGCGCGTTGGGCACACGCGTAATCGGCAGAAGCCCAATGATCTCCTGGACCTTGAGGATTTCCACCCCGTATTGCTCGGAACCCAACAGGAAGGTAAGGAAACTCCTGGCGTTCCTGTCCGCCTTTTCTTCCCTGTTTTCGAGTACACGCGCTACTTGAGCCATTGCCGCCTCTCAGTTGATCGATGCCGGAGACGCTGCAGAGATCGTCTCGAACATCGCCAGGTCTGCCACACCGTCCAGAATGTCCCGCCTTGCCATCGCGCCCAACTCGCTGCTGTCCAGAATCAGTCCCACCCTTCCGTCTCCGAGGATTGCCGCCCCCGAGACACCTTTGACCTTGCCGATTCCCTTGGGAAGCGATTTCGCGACTACCTGCTGCTGCCCGAGCAGTTCATCGACAAGCAGTCCATACTTGGACTCACCGATCGAGATGATTACGAGCAGCCCCTGGCAGGGATCCTCCTCGGCATCTCCAATGCCGAGGAGTCGGTGCAGACGATACAGCGGGAGCAATTCCCCTCTCAGCATGACCATCTCGCCGCGGCCGGCGATGGTGGACAAATGCTCCGGCTGGGGCCTGAAGGACTTGAGAATGCTGACGGTGGGGATGATGTAGCGTTCTCCGCCGACTTGAACGAGCATCCCGTCGGTGATGGCCATGGTCAGCGGCAGCACCATCTTGAAGCAGCAGCCTCGCCCCGGTTCCGACGTGATATCGACCCGGCCGCGCAGCGCTTCGATGTTCCGACGGACGACGTCCATCCCCACACCGCGGCCCGAGACTTCCGTCACCTGTTCCGCGGTGGAGAAGCCGGGCCGGAAGATCAGATTGTGGATCTCGGACTCGGACATACCCGTGGCCGAATCGATCAGACCCAGCCGGATCGCCTTGTCGATGATTCGATCCCTGTTCAGGCCCCGTCCGTCGTCCCTCAGTTCGACCACCACGCTGCCGCCGCTGTGGTACGCCAGGAGCGTGATGTGACCTTCTTCCGATTTCCCGGCGGCCACCCGGTCCTCGACCGATTCGATTCCGTGATCGACGGCATTGCGCACCATGTGCACCAGCGGGTCGCGGATGACGTCCACCATGTTGCGATCGATTTCCGTGTCCTCTCCATGGGTGGTCAAAGAGACCCGCTTCGAGGCCTTCTGGGCCAGATCGCGCACGAGCCTGTTCACCTTCTGGAAGGCCGGCTTCAGCGGAACCATCCGCAAAGACATGCTCAAATCCTGGAGTTCCCGGACGATCTTGCCCACCTGGGAGGCCTTGCGGGAGAGAGTCTGATGTCGTCCGTCCCCCACTGTCTCGTCCTGAGCCACCATGGAGTGGGCGATCACCAGTTCTCCGACCATGTCGATCAGCCGATCGAGGCGGTCCGTGCGGACCCTCACCGAGGCGTCGCCAACCGATTCGGCAGGCTGGGAGATCTTGCGCTGGGTGCGCAGACTGCGGGCGACATCACTCGCCTTGGCCTTTCCCGAACGGACCAGGGCTTCTCCGATCGGCTGCCGGATCTGGCCGGAGGCAACGGCTTCGACTTCCTCGCGCTGGATCTTGCCCTGGGACACCATCAGATCGCCGAGTCTCGGGGCTCCATCGGACGTATCGGACTCGTCCGTGATCCCGGCAGCCTCCGGGTTGGACAAAACCGCGAACAGATCATCATAGTCGTCCGGTTTCGCCATCAATTCGCCCGACAGCGCGCCTTCGACGGAGTGAATCAGTTCCTTGATGACATCCACCGAACGGAGGGAAAGATCGGCATAGCCGCCCGAATAACGGACCTCGCCCTCCCGGACCCGGCTCAAGAGTGACTCCGCTCCATGGGCCAGTTCCTTGATCGGCGCCAGGCCCAGAAATCCCGATGTTCCCTTGATGGTGTGAAACGCGCGGAAGACGGTATTGACCGACTCCATGTCGTCGGGATCGACTTCCAGTGCCAGCAGGCTCGCTTCCGCGGCCTCGATCTGCTCGATCGACTCGGCCACGAAGTCGCGCAGCAGATCCAGATCGGCGTCCGGCGGCAATTCGGGTTGGAAGTCCACCTCGACCGGAGGAGGCGCCAGCGGCTCCTTCGGCTCCGGCACTGCACTGGAACCGGCGTCGGAGTCGTGCACCTCTTCCGCGATGGCTTCCGTCTCGATGGCGCTGCCCAGAATCGCGCTCACCTCGGTCAGGATGGAGTCCCCACCGCCGGACTGCTTCCCGTACAGCAGTTCATCCAGCTTGAGCAGGGCTTCGGCCGCCAGCGTCCGCACCTCGTCCCGGACTTCTCCATCGCGGGCAAGTTGAAGAAGCTCTTCGCGGAGCGCCTCCAGCTCGGTGGTGTCGGCACAGTCCAGCTGCAGCAGACGCGCCGCCAGATCATTGAGTCGGGCAGAAGAATCGGAACGGCGGCCTGAGGCGCTGGAATCGTTTCCCGTAGTCGCTTTAGCCTGATCTTTCTTGCGCTTCATCGTGTCTCCCCCGGGAGGACTCGTGTCAACCTCGGTTCCCACCCCTTAATGGCGGCCGTTCGCCTTGATCACCGAGAGCACGATCCCCCGTCCCTCATAGAGCATCGGCTGCGAAACCAGTCGCTGTCCCTGGATGATGTCCATGGAGTAATCGGAACCTTCGATGAAACAGGGCAAAGTCAGGACGGAGTGTCCGGGAAGACAGTTCTTGAAGTTGCCGGCCACCATGTTCGTGATTTCGCCGATGACGTCCTTCACGCTCTCGTCGACGTCGCCTGGTGCATCGGAGCCCATCATGACTCTGGTCAGATGGCGGGCCGTGCCCGTTCCGCATTCGAACACCACGGCACCGTTCCAGTCGCCGCTGATCCCGACGGCTGCGGAGACCTTCCGTTCCGGTGGAAAATCGGGGGGGCGTTCGCCATTACCATCTACGAGTTCGATGCCCAGCAAGGACGAAAAGACTTGCTGCACCGCTCGGGTCAACTCCTCGGGGTTGATCGCATCCATGATCTGGTCACTCCCTTAATTGATCGTCACTGAAGAGAACCGCAAAGCGACGGCTTCGGTTCCCCTTATCCCTGGACGGCTTTGGTCAGCGCCTCCTTGTCAAAGGGCTTGTAGAGAACCTCGGCGAATCCGGCTTTTTCAAACTCGCCCGCCTGGTCGGCCGCCGATCGCGTCGCCAGGCAGACGAAGCGAGACGAACTCAGACCACTTTCCTTCTTCAGGGTGGTCAGCATCTTGACCGCATCCGTCTGGAAGTCCAGAAGAACTACGTCAGGGCTGTGCTGGCTGGCTAACTGGAGGGCCTTTTCCGGATGGCTCGTGGTCAGGACATCGGCGACACCAGCCAGGAACTTGCGGGCGACCAGCAGAATGCTTTCGTTGTCATCGAGGACGAGGACCTTCTTCAGGACGGCATCACCGTTGGAGTTGCCCAACTGGGATGGATCGATCTGGAGAATCTTGCAGACCTTCTTGACCAGGACGTCCTCTTCAAAGGGCTTGACGATATAGTCCGAAATCCCGATCTTGATGACCTCGAGAACCAGTTTCTCGGCCGATTCGGCGGTCAGCATCAGAACCTTCGTGCTCTGCAACTCCGGAATCTTGCGAAGTTCCCGAAGCATCTCGGTCCCATCCATGACGGGCATGTTGATGTCCAGGATAATCAGGTCCGGCTTCTCCGTGCGAGCCGCCTCGAGGCCGGCCTGACCATCGGCCGCTTCGAGGATTTCGAGTTTGAGGCTCGCCAGGTATTTGCGCACCAGGGTGCGGATCATTCGGCTGTCATCAACAGTCAGGACCTTCATGCTTCCTCCAAAAAGTGTGCCAGCAGCGTCAAATGCCTCTAGTAATATCGGTGGAATTCCCGGAATGCTTACACTCCAAATCCTGCTTTGGAGATCGATTGTCGGAGAGGGATTTCGAGGCCGGATCGGGGTCCCTTCTCCTTCGGGGATGAGGCAGAGGGGCTGACCATAGCGGGTTTCTAGGAGGGCTTATTTGAGGAGAGATAAACTGGATCAGCCCCTGCCTGCTTCATTTCATCCGCTCCTTATATCGGCGTGGCAGACCCATACCTTTAGCCCCTATGCTTACATCGCAAGTAGTCTCGCATTCCGCGCCCCACCAAACCGTCTCGATGGCCACTAACCTGTTTCCATTCAAAGACTAATGAAGCACCGGCGAGCGGCCGAAATAAGGGATTGATAGCAACAGACAGATGGGGGAGCGTCTTGATCTGAACCCGACGGCCGGCATGGTGCCGGAGCGGGGAACGTCGGGACCCGTCCCGGGCTCTGGATTGAGATGAGTGCATTTCCGTTGCGATTCCTGGAGAACCTGAAGCAGCTCGACTCCACACCGGGGGTCGCGCTGAGGGTGATCGAAGCCGCCAGTCGCAACGATACCAGCATCGATCAGATCAGTCGGATGATCGAAGCGGACCCAGCTCTCGCGACCAGGGTGCTCAAGGTCGCCAACTCGGCCTGGCTCGGTTTCTCCGCCAAGGTCAGCACGATGCAGCGAGCCACGACACTCCTGGGAGTGGACATGGTGCGTTGCCTGGCTCTGTCGGTGGCCATTTCCCGGCTCTTCCTGCAGGACAAGAACAAGAGAGTGCAGGAGGTCTTCCTGGGGCTCTGGCAGCATAGTCTCGGCACCGCAATTGCAGCCGAACTGGTTGCCGGGACTGTGCCGGGAGCGGATCCGAAGACTGCGTTCATCGCAGGATTGCTCCACGACATCGGGAAGTTCGTCCTGTTGCAGTGGGACTGGGAAGCCTACGGAGAAGTCCTTCAGGAGGCCTTCGAGAATCAGAATCAGCTCATGACCGTCGAGACGGCCCGACTGGGTGTTTCGCACCCCTTCGTCGGGGACCAACTCCTTCAGATCTGGGGCTTTCCGGAACGGCTCCGTCAAGCGGTGGCCCATCACCACCTGTCGAGTGAGGCTCTGAAAGGCCGGCCCGGGAGCCAACTCGCCGTCACCGTCAAGTATGCCAATGCCCTGTGCCATCAGACTCGCCTGGGGCGCAGCGGCAACCCCGTGTTCGAACTGAGCCGTGAACACTTGGGCGATGACACCGGCGTCTCGATCCAGAAGTTCCAGGAACTGGCCCTCGCAGTCCTGCAACGCTACGACGAGCGGGCCGCGCTCTTCGAGCTCGAGGGAGGCACCTCGGAGCTCTATTTGAGGATGGCATTCGAGGCCAACGCCGAACTCGCAACGATGTACACCGGACTGAAGAAACAGCGCGAGGAACGAACCGCCTACCAGAAGCAGCTTCAGATTCGGGATCGCCAGCTGGACCAGGCCCGCAGGCTGGAAGCAATCGGGCAACTGGCCGGCGGAGTCGCCCACGATTTCAATAACCTCCTGACGGTCATCAAGGGCCACGTCGAGCTGGCCGGACTGACGGCCCGGGCGGAAGCTCCCATCTCGGACCACCTCCGGGAAATCGAAGCCGCCGCCAACCGGGCCGCAACGTTGACCGAGCAGCTGCTGGCTTTCAGCAAGCGACAGGCCCTGCGTCCGCGCCCTCTGGATATCAACGCGGAGATCGAGGCGATGCGTCCGATGCTGGAGCGTCTGGGGGGCGACAACCTCAAACAGACGGTCCGACCCGATCGTGAGCTCAAGCCGGTGATGGCCGACCCCGGACAGATCGACCAGATTCTGATCCATCTCCTCCTGAACGCCAAGGACGCCATGCCGCACGGCGGCAGCGTCACCATCGAGACGCGCCAGTTAGTCGCCTCCCGGGCGGACTGGCCGGAGGGTGCACCGAAAGCCGATCGCGACTACTGCCTGCTCGCCATCTCCGACACCGGAGTCGGCATGGACGAAGCCACGCTTCAGCGCGCATTCGAGCCTTTCTTCACGACCAAGGGCGTGGGAGAAGGCAGCGGCCTCGGACTTTCGACGGTTTACGGAATCGTCAGTCAGTTCGGTGGTTCCCTCCATGCCCGAAGTGCCCCGGGGGAAGGGACGACGGTCGAAGTCTACCTTCCGAACCTCGAAGAGAAGAAGGATCTTGCCGAGGGCGCCGGCGCCGGCCGGCCAGGCATTCTCGTGGTGGAAGACGAGATCAGCATTCTGAAACTGATCGAGCGTGCGTTGACGGCCTCGGGCTTCAGCATCTTTGCCGCGACGACCCCGGAGGAGGCCGAAGAGCTATTTGGCAAGAGCATGCAGAAGATCGATCTCCTTCTGACCGACGTCATTCTTCCGAAGACGAAGGGAACGGAACTTCACCGCCGGCTGAGCGCCCGAAAACCGGAACTCAAGGTGCTCTTCATGTCCGGCTACTCCCAGCAGCTGATCGAGGCAGCGCCCGGCGTTCCGTTCATTCAGAAGCCCTTCACGCCCACTACCCTGTGCGCCCGAATTCGGGAGATTCTCCAGGGAAGCACCGAGTAGGCCATGGCACGTGTGCTGATCGCCGAGGCCCATGCGGCCACACGCCGGAAGATTGCCGGATTCCTCGAGGGGGCCGGGCACGAAGTCACGTCACTTGCCGACGGCAATGCGGCGTTCGATCGAGCCGTCTCCGCACCGATCGACATCGTCGTCACCGATCTGGAACTCCCGGGTGCGGGCGGCCTTGAGCTGCTGTGCAGAATTCGGGTTGCGAGACCTGAAATCAAAGTCCTCCTCACCGCGGAGAAGCCGACGTTCGAGTCTGCCGCCGAAGCAGTTCGAACCGGAGCCTTCGATTTCCTGGTCAAACCGGTTACCAGAGAGGCAATTTGCCGCGCCGTGGGTTCGGCTGAACGGATCAAGGCGCTCGAAGATGAGAACCGCAACTATCGGGACCAGCTCGAAAGCCTGGTTCGTGATCGCACCCACCAGATCCGAGAGTACAGCAACCGCCTGCGACTGGTGGCCGATCACACGCGGCACCTGAACGCCTGCCGCAGCCTGGAGGAGCTCGGCATCGAACTCCTCAATCTGCTTTCGGCCAGTCTGGGCTGCGATGGCGGAAGCTTCTACATGGTCCGCGACGGCGCTCTGCAACTCGTTCACGCACTGGACCCCGGTCACCAGCCGAAGAGAATCGCGCTGCCCCCTCCCCGCAGTTCCGTCATCGCCCGCGTCCTCGAGAAAAGGACGGGGCTACTCGCCAAGAACATCGACGAATCGAGCCTCGGCCTCGACCGATCGGGGTGGGATGGATACCACGACGGATCCCTCCTCGCCCTGCCCTGCTTCAGCTCCGATGGAGAGATTCAGGGGGTCATCGGTCTGCACAACAAGCGCCTGCCTCCATTCACTCCCCAGGATCTGGAGGTGGGGCAGATCATCGTTCTCCATGGTCTCGAGGCGCTTCGCAACATCCTGCTGGCCGACCGGGTCCGGAAATCGGAGGATCGCTACAAGGCCATCAGCGAACGCTCGCTGACGGGCATCATCGTGCACGAGAACGGAATTCTCCGCTATGTGAACCCGCATCTCCTGTCGATGCTCGAGTATTCCCGGGAAGAGGGAGCCCGACTGATCGGTCGACCCGTGCTCGACTTCGTGCATGTCGCGGACCAGGGCCGTGTCAAGAAGAGCATCCGGGACCGCATGCAGGGCAAGCCGGCCCCCCAGGAGTACTCGACCAGGCTGGTGACGAGAACCGGCCAGACTGTCTGGGTCGAAGTCCTCGTCTCGAGCATTGAGGGAGACTCGGGCAAGGTCCAGTTCCTGGTCCACATCATCGACATCACGGACCGAAGGCGTGCCGAAAGCGAATGGCGGAAACTCATCGCATTGGTGGAGAACAGCAGCGAGGCAATTGGACTGGCCGACCTTGGGGGATGCCTGCACTACCTGAACCATGCGGGCCAGCGCCTGCTGGAGGTCGAACCGGATCGCCTGCTCGAACAGCGAGTCTTCGTGACGGACCTCTTTCCCGATCCTGAGCACCCCCTTTCCTCCGCACGACTCGCTGAACTGGCACGCAGGGGGACTTTCAACGGTGAAGTTTGCTTCCAGCTTCCCTCGGGACGCCGGGTCGAGGCCTATATCAACTCCTTTCTCGTTCAGCCGATCGATTCCAGCGACGAACCCGGTCTTGCGCTCGTGATGCGGGACGAGACCCAACGCAAGCGGGCGACGGAGGCCCTTCGCCGGAGCGAGGAGACATTTCGCGCGTTGGCCGAGAATTCACTCGACATCATCTTCCGCCTCGATCAGGAAGAGACGGTGCTTTATGTCAACCCTGCCGTCGAGGCCATCGGGCTGCTGCCGGAAAAGGTGATTGGCCGGTCTCTGCGCGCCTTGAACCTGCCCCAGGAGGCGGCCAAGCCTTTGTTCGAGTCCGTTCGTCATGTCTTCAGACACGGCACCGGCAGCCGCTTCGAGCTCCAGCTGCCAGGCCAGGAGTGGTTCGACTGCATGCTGATGCCCGAGTTCTCGGAAGACATGGAGGTCAAGGCCGTCATCGGTTCGGCCCGAGACATCACGAAGAGCAAGTGCCTGCAGGAGATCGAACTGCAACGGCTGCGCCGGATTCAGCTTCAACAGACCCTCGTCAAGGACCTCGCAACCCACCCTGCCGTCGCAGCGGGCGAGTTCGAGGCTGTCGTTCGTCTCGTCACGGAGGCGGTTGCATCCGCGTTGGAGGTGGAAGGCGTCTCGGTCTGGATGTTGAGTCCCGACCGCTCCCGCCTTGTCTGTATGGACCGCTTCGGCCGCTCTGTGTCGGCCCATTCGGTGGAATCGGATCGGGGAGTCGCACAACTCGAGGACTACCTGGAGGCCCTCCGGAAGGCCCGGGCCATCGAGGCCCGGGAAGCGCGGTCCGACTCCCGGACCCGGCAACTGGTCGCCGACTTCCTGGCGCACACCGAAGTTCAGTCGCTCCTGGATTCTGCCATCCGAATCCGAGGGGAGGTCGTGGGGGTCCTGTCTCACGAGCAGACCCACCCCCCCCGGACCTGGCAGCCGGAAGAAGTCAGCTTTGCCGCCGAAGTCGCCGATCAACTCTCCCAGACCCTCTTGAACCGGGAGCGCCATACCGCCGAGGAAGAGAAAGCGCATCTCGAAGAGCAGCTCCGCCAATCCCAAAAGATGGAGGCCATTGGCCGCCTGGCCGGAGGAGTCGCCCACGATTTCAACAACCTCCTGACCGCCATCCAGGGATACTCCGAGATTCTCTTGAACGCAATCCGGCCCAGCGACCCCTTACGGGGCGATCTCGAGGAGATCGGAAAGGCCGCGGATCGGGCCGCCGCCCTGACTCAACAGTTGCTCGCCTTCAGCCGCAAACAGAGCATCGAGCCGCGCGTGATGGACCTGAATGAGCGCATTCTCGACTCCCGCGCCATGCTCGAGCGAGTCGTCGGCGAGGATGTCGAACTGACACTCGCCCTGTCTGAAGCGGAGCCGCTGATCACGGCGGATCCTCATCAAATCGACCAGGTTCTGCTCAATCTCGTCGCCAATGCCCGCGATGCCATGCCGAGCGGTGGCAGACTGAGAATCTCGACCAGCCTCGATTCGGGCCATGGAGGTAAACGTCCCGTCCGGAACGATCGTCTTGACGGCGAAGTCGTCGTGCTTGCGATCCAGGACAGCGGCCTCGGCATGGACGAGGCCACCCGAAAACGAATCTTCGAACCCTTCTTCACCACCAAAGAGAAGGGCAAGGGGACGGGCCTCGGCCTGGCCACCGTGTACGGGATCGTGCAACAGAACAACGGAACGATCACCGTGCACTCCGAGGAAGGCCGAGGGAGCACTTTCGAGATCTGTTTTGCCCGGGTCGTCGGGGTCCGTCCGACGAGCGAGCCACCGACCCGAACCACCAACTGCAGGCCCGGACAGGGCACCATCCTTCTGGTCGAGGATGAGGCGACAGTCCGATCCCTGACGAAAAAGGTCCTGGACAAGGCCGGCTACACGGTCATCGAAGCCGAGAGCGGAACGGTGGCACTTGCCGCCGCAGAGGCCCACGAGGGGGAGATCGATCTGCTCCTGACCGATGTGATCATGCCCCACCTGAACGGCAAGGAGCTTCACCTCAGAATGATCGAGTCCCGCCCTTCCCTGCGGGTCCTCTTCATGTCAGGGTACACCGAGGACGTCATCTCCAATCAGGGAGTGATCGAGGCGGGGCTGCCCTTCATCCAGAAGCCTTTCACCATCGAAGCAATCTGCCGCAAGGTTGCCGAAATCCTGGAAGCCTAGCCCGTACTAGAAATCCTGGCTCCAGGCGGGAGAATCCTGCAGGGAGCGTCCGTTGACCGGGTAAGGCGGTGCGATCGAGTCGGTGTCGTCCACTCCCAGCTCCCTTTGGTGAGGATCGTGTACGGCATTGGCGTTGATCTTGAAGGTGCTGACCATCTCCATGAGGTCCCTCGCCAACTGGAGCATCTCGGCCGCCGAACTGGCGGATTCCTGGGCACTTGCAGCCGCCTGCTGGGTGACGCCGTTCATGTCGTGGACACCACTGTTCACCTGCTCGATCGAATTGCTCTGCTGAGCGGAAGCCACCGCGATGTCCTCGACGACCTGGCTCACCCGCCGGATCTGGGCATCGATTTCCTTGAAGTTCTCGAGCACTTCCTGGTTGATGGCCACACCCTCATTCGCGTTCGTGGAGGCTTCCTCAATGAGGGAGGCCGTCGTGCGGGTGGCTTCGGCGCTTCGAATGGCCAGGTTGCGGACCTCCTCGGCAACCACGGCAAAGCCCTTCCCTGCCTCCCCGGCGCGGGCGGCCTCGACCGCGGCGTTGAGAGCGAGCAGATTGGTCTGGAAGGCGATTTCGTCGATCGTCTTGACGATCCGGCCGGTCTTGTCGGCCGACGCCTTGATCTTGTCGATGGAGGCCGAGAGTCTGCCGATGCTCGCGACGCCCTTATCCGCGCTCGTACGCGCTTTGTCCGAGAGTTCTCTGGCTTCCTTGGCCTTGTCGGCGTTCTGACCGGCCATGGAAGTCACTTCCTGCAGACTGCTGCTGATCTCCTGCAGCGAACTCGCCTGCCGCGAGGCTCCGTCGGCCAGGCTGTGACTGCCCGAACTGATCTGGTTCGAGGCCGCGGATACCTGCTCGGCTGTGACCGTCACGCGACCGAGAGCACCGTCGAGATTCTCGACAGCCAGGTTCAGAGCTTCCCGAATTCGGGCAAAATCCCCCCGATAGTTGCCGACCATCCGGGCCGTCACATCCCGTTCCGCCACCTGCTGGAGGACCCCGGCGGTTTCATCGATGGGAGCCACCATGGCATCCAGCGTATCGTTGACGCCCTCAATCAGCTTCCGGTAAACGCCTCCGAACTTGTCGACCTGGCCCCGTCGGTCGAGGCTTCCCGAGCGCGCAGCCTCGGTCAGGGAATTCGTTTGACGAACCAGTCCCTCGAGGGTGCCGCGCATATTGCCGAAGGCGGACAGCGTCGCCTCGATCCTCTGCAGAATGTCATTGACATTGCGACTCAGGATTCCAACTTCATCCTGGGCCTCATCCTGAACCTGGGCGGTGCGGATTTCCACGGTCCGGTTCAAATCCCCGCGGGCAATCGCCTGAATGCCTTCTTCCAGCCCGGCGATATCCTGGCGACAGAGCGAGTCGAGACGCTCCACCACCACGCTCAGACGGCGTGCGAGGGTGCGGACGAGCAGTCCTACCGAAATCCCCAGAAGGAGGAATACAGCCAAAAGCGTGATCCCGAGAATGGTTCGCTCACGCCCGACAGCGGCCTTCACGTCCGCGACGGCCTTCTGGTTTTGCTCGCGCATCTGATCGACCACTTCATCGATCAGGTCGGTGGGACCTCGGTCCAGCCCCGTTGCCATCTCAACGGCAGTCTCAGTCCCGGAACCGGGAGCTTTGTGGAAGACCGCAAGGGCCTCGTCATAAGTCGTACGCAGGACGTCGTACTCGGCCTCGAAGGCCTCCAGAAGCGTGCGCACGTCGGAATCCGAGACTGCGTCCTTCAGCGATTTCAGCGATTTGTCGACCTGAACGATCTCCTGCTGGTATTCCTCCTGAAGTCGGGCAAACGATTCATCGTCCTTTCCCCGCAGCAGGATGTTGTACCAGCTCTGCACCGCTTTCTTGAAGTCGACCTGCATCACACGGGCCAGATCCTGTTTGTGGACCTGCGTGGAGATGATCGACTCGTAGGCGGCGGAGGTCGTGTTAATTCGATAGAAGAGGAACGTCGTCGTCAGTACACCGACTAGAATGCTCGCCCCCACTAGCAGGAACACTTTGGTTGAAAGTCGGAGATCTCCGACGAACTTGCGAACGGGCCGGGTCAGACTGGCAAGCACTTTCATGGCGTGGCTCTCCCTTGTTCCAACAACTCCACTGCCTAACAATCGACCCCAATACCACATTGCTTTAGGCCGCATTCATGCGGCGGGACCGAGTCGACGTGAAATGCGCTAAAGAATTCCTGCAGTACGGACGATAAGGGTAATTGATGGGGAAGGTTGCGCCTCCTGGGTATCATCGACAACGCTGGTTGGATCCCCAAGGGGGGCTCTCCCCGTTGAGCTCAACTCTCAATCTTGAACGGAAGGAGCCAGGTTTCAGATGAACTCGAAAAAGCGATTCCTCACCGTTGCCCTGTCGATTGGGCTCCTGCTGGCACTGGGGTCACTCTCCCTCGCCGCGGACGACGCTACCAGCTTCCTGAAGAAATGGGCCGTCCAGTTGAAGGGAGGAGAAGGTGCGATGATGGCCAACCTGGTCACGATTGTCCCTTCTTCAGGTCGCATCATCGTCAAGACGGCTGATGCGGAGGAGAAGACCGTCGTACTTGCCCTGAGCCCCAATTTCAAGGTCATGGAGGGCCGGATGACCATTGACGCGGATGCACTCCAGAGGGGCCAGCCCGTTGTGCTGGTTCTGGACGTGGTTTCGAAGTCGGTCCTGGGTGTCTACAAGTACTTCTGATTCCTCGCGAGGTCTTGGACCTCCCCGGGCTCGGCAGTATGCAAGGACAGAAGTGCGCGCCGTGAAAGAGGAGCTGAAGAACTTCATCGCCGACATGGGCTCGCTGCCCAGCCTTCCGTCGCTCTATCTGCAACTGACCGAGGAACTGCGGTCGCCGGAAGTCTCGGCCAACCGCGTCAGCAGGATCATCTCCAAAGATCTTGCGATGACGTCGAAGATTCTGCAGATCGTCAATTCCGCCTACTTTGGGCTATCCCGACAGATTAGTAGCGTCGAACGGGCGATTCTCCTCATGGGCCTGGAGATGCTGCGCACCTTCGTTCTCTCGGCGGAGGTGTTTTCGATGTTCGAGCCCAAGAAGCTGGCCGGTTTGACCGTGGCCGGCTTGTGGCGCCACAGCATGAGTTGTTCGAGCATGGCGCGCCGTGTGGCGCTGGCCGAGAGTCTGTCCAAGGAAGCCACTGAGCACGTTTGTACAGCCGCCTTTCTCCATGACATCGGTAAGCTGCTGATGGCGAACGAGAAGCCCGACAGCTACCGACGCGTCTCGGAGATCGTCAATGACGGCCAGCTTCCATGTTACGAGGCCGAGGAAAACGTCTTCGGATTCACTCATGCCGAAGCGGGCGGCGTATTGTTGACGCGTTGGAACCTTCCGGAACCGGTCGTTGACACCGTTCTCTGGCACCACGACCCCATCGGCTGCACCCAGTCCTCGATCTCCGCCGTTGCCATCGTGCACGTGACCAACTTCCTCGAGCACGAGCAGAACGACGAGCCACAGGGACAGACCACTGAAATCAGTCCGGCCTACCTCGAACAGATCGGGGCGGGCGAGGCGATGGAGCGATGGAGAGAAGCCGCAGCCGAAATGTAGGCTCGCTTCCGGCACAGTTCTTGCTTAAACTCTATTACATGATCTCAAAGAAATACCTGGTGCTGACGCAGATCGACGGACAGATCAAGATGCTCTCGTTGACCACCAATGCCGTCGGACGCCGCACTTTGAGAGACCGGGCGCGTGCGATGATCTCGGAGCTCTTCGCAGGACGCCAGGTGGGTCAATGCATCGTCCGACCGTGGCCGCTGCCGGCAGAGCGGTAATCATTCCCTTCCGGCGGTCGTGTCCACTTGGATTCGAGCACGGCCTCGATCTGTCTAGTTACGCACGCCGGCGGCTGTGAAGGCAGTCTGGATGATGTCGCGCGCCTCTTCCTGGATCCGGCGCAAGTGGTCGTCACCCTTGAAACTCTCGGCATAGAGCTTGTAGACATCTTCGGTCCCGGAGGGGCGGGCGGCAAACCAGCCGTTTTCGGTGACGACCTTCAGGCCGCCGATTTCGGCGTCGTTGCCGGGGGCTCGGGTCAAAGTCTTCAGAATCGGTTCGCCCGCCAGTTCGTCAATGTTCACCTGCTCGGGCGACAGGCGCTTCAGAATTGCCTTCTGCTCCCGAGTCGCAGGAGTGTCGATTCGTTGGTAGCTCGGTGAACCGAACAGACCCCGGAGTTCTTCGAAGTGAACGGACGGGTCGTTTCCTGTGACAGCCAGGATTTCACCTGCCAGCAGATCCATGATGAAGCCGTCCTTGTCGGTGGTCCAGACGGTTCCATCGATCCGCAGAAACGAAGCACCAGCGCTCTCTTCACCGCCGAATCCGTAACTCCCGTCGGACAGACCCTCGACGAACCACTTGAAACCCACGGGAACCTCCGAGATCCGGCGGCCCAGGCTCGCAGCGACCCGGTCGATCATACTGCTGCTGACCAGCGTCTTTCCCACCGCCGCCCGTTCCGGCCACTGGTCGCGATTCTGAAAAAGGTAGGAGACGGCCACCGCGAGAAAATGGTTGGGGTTCATCAGACCACCTTCAGGGGTCACGATGCCGTGGCGATCGAAATCGGAATCATTGCCGAAGGCGACCCGGAACCGGTCCTTCATCGCGATCAGTCCGGCCATCGCGTAAGGGGACGAGCAATCCATCCGGATCTTGCCGTCCCAGTCGACACACATGAACCGAAAGGTCGGGTCGACGCGCCGGTTGACGACTTCGAGCTTCAGGCCGTAACGATCCGCGATCGGATCCCAGTAGGCGATTCCGGCGCCGCCCATGGGATCCACTCCCAATTCGATGTCCGCGTCGCGGATGGCATCGAGACGAATGACGCTTCCCAGATCGTCGACATACGAGGAGATGTAGTCATGGCGGATCGCAGCTTCCAGCGCCTGCCGATAGGGGACGCGCTTCACCTCGTTGCCGCCGTTCTCCAGGATCTCATTGGCCCGCTGCTGGATCCATTGAGTCACCTGCTGGTCGGCCGGGCCGCCGTGGGGCGGATTGTATTTGAACCCACCGTCCTCGGGTGGATTGTGGGACGGCGTGATGACGACACCGTCCGCCAAATGCTCGGCTCCCCGCCGGTTGTGCGCGAGAATGGCATGCGAGATCACCGGAGTTGGAGTGAAACCCAGATCGGCGGCCACGTGAACCGCCGCGCCGTTGGCGACCAGCACCTCGAGTGCGGAGATGTGCGCCGGCTCCGAGAGGGCATGGGTGTCCTTGCCGAGGAACAGCGGACCCTCTATCCCCTGGGATTGGCGATACTCGGCGATGGCCTGCGCAATGGCCAACACGTGCTGCTCGTTGAACGTACCCTCGCTCGAGGAACCTCGGTGACCGGACGTCCCGAAGGAAACACGCTGGCCGGCCTGGGTTGGGTCGGGCTGAACTGCGAAGTATTCACTGACCAGACGGGGTATGTTGGCAAGCATCGATTCAGGAGCCGGCTTGCCGGCAAGCTCATGCACGTCCATGGGTTCCCTCCCCTCCGTGTGACTCGACGGATCAACAAGTGCACCGATCTTCCCAGCCTAACAGCACTGAGCGGAGTCTGCCAAGCACGCGGCAACGCAGCCGTTCGGCCCGTCGCGTTCTGGCGCAGCTGGGGTCTGTGGCCATTGAAGCGCAGCTGGGGTCTGTGGCCATTGAAGACTCCCCGCTGGAGTCTGTCAGTCTCCGAAGAAGCCGTCCGCGCTCAGGCGCGCGAAACCGATCAGGATGCAGCCCGTTGCGTAAGCCCAGAACAGGATCGTGATGGACACGAAAAAGGGGCCGTAGATCACCTCGAGAGACCAGGATGCCGCCAGACGCCGGAAGAACTCGTTCACCCCCAGCCAGACCAGGGAGGCGAAGAATGAAGTCGTCAAAGTCCGGCTGAGCGGTTGACGGGCACTGGGCAGAAGGAGATAGACATTGACGAACAGCAGGTAAGCCAGAAGGAACGACAGCCCGTAGCCGAGCCCATCGTGCACCCACGCGCGGGAGATCGCCCTGGACTCGAGCCACTGGTCGCCCCAACCGAGCAGCAAGATGCAGAGCAGGATCAGGGCACCCGCCCAGACCGCCATACCGATTCCCAGCAACTGGGAACTCAGGAAGCGCCGGCGGCGGCCCAGCCGGAATGCTGAGTAGAGAGCCGCTTCCAAAGAGAAGAAGAAGGCCGATCCGGTCCAGGTAATCAGCAGTAGTGAGACCACCTGGGGTTCCCCCACGCGACGTGTGTAGATCCGCAGATTCCGGATGATGAAATCCTGGGAGATCGGAAAGAAGCCTCCCAGCGCCTGAAATACGGATTCACGAAGTCCGCCGAGTCCGAGATAACCGGCGATGCTGAGCAGCAGCACGATTATGGGAAACACGGAAAGAAAGAAGTTGAATGTTATCGCGGACACGAAGCCGGTCCCCTCCCGGCCAAAGACATAGGAGAGGGCCTCGATGAAGATCCTCAGTCGCCGCAAAACGGAGCCAAAGCCGGGAACTCCCCTTCGCAGGATGCGAGATCCGGGCCGAGTGCGAACCGCCGTCTGCATTCGATCGCTTTCCTCACGGATCGACAACATAGCGCTCAAGCCGAGTTGATTTCCCTTGTTCAACCAATCACTTACATAGACCCCAAAAAGGCGGAGAGGTGGCAGGAAATCTGCCCGCGACACCCCCGAGCAAACACAGCCGACATTGAGCAGCCACGGCAAACCCGGGAAGAGACCCGGCAGAATCCCGGCAAAACCGGCACGGCCCCGGCAGAACCGGCGCGGCCCCGGCAAAACCGGCACAGCCCCGGCAGAACCAGCGCGGCCCCGGCAGAAACCGGCACAGCCCCGGCAAAACCGGCACGGCCCCGGCAGAACCAGCGCGGCCCCGGCAAAACCGGCACGGCCCCCGCTGAACCAGCGCGGCCCCGGCAAAACCGGCACGGCCCCGGCAGAACCGGCACAGCCCCGGTAGAACCGGCACGGCCCCGGCTGAACCGGCAGAAAAGGGAGCGACTCGTGCCTCGCATCGACACCCGCGTCCCCTCCCCTTCCCTTCCCCGGCGCCAGCGAAACCACCGAAACCACTCTGTCCCTTTCCTGGTCCGAAACCACTCTGTCCCTTTTCTGGGAGCGAATCCACTCTGTCCCTCTCCCACTGTCCCTTTCCCAGGCGAAACCACTCTGTCCCTTTCCCAGGAGTGCGCCGCGGCGAACCACTCTGTCCCTTTTCCGCCTTTTCGGCTCTGTCCCTCTTCTGGGAGTGGCGCCGGACAGAGGAGCAGCATTCTGTCCCAATCTGGCAGGGCGAAGCAGCAAGACGGACAAGACAATCTGTCATCTCTCCGATCGCCAGATCCACGTCTTTTTCCTGGATGCGCGACGCTGACCCTTTCCGAACGACTCGGAACGACGCTGTCCCTTCCATCGAGACCAGCCTTTCCCTTCGGTTGAACTGGATTCTGCGGATGAATCCTTGGAGCGTGGCCCGGCGGAGACCCACCTGGCCACGCTCCGGGTGAGAGCAGTCACCGCAGAGTAGGCCCGGGAGAGCGATAATTTCCGAGTACGACGGAGGCCATACGAGCATCCTCCGATACCAGTGATGCAGGGAAAGCAAATGAAGACCATTCTCTTGATCGAAAGCGATGAATCCCTCAGGCGACGATTCCGAAAATTCCTCGAATTCGAAAACTATCGCGTCCTCTCAGTACCTGATGAGGCGCTCGCTCTCGATTTCGTGAACCAGCAACAACTCGATGTGGATCTGGTGATCCTGGCAGTAGCGGTCCAGCCCCAGTCCGCCTTCGAGCAGTTGATCGATGCCCTGCCGAACACAAAGGTCTTGCTTCTCAGCCTGACCGCCTCCATCTCGGCTGATTCGATCTATCCATGCCTGGTCAAGCCGGTCCCGCCCGAACGTCTGGTCTCCAAGGTCCAGCAGCTACTTCAGGGGCACACCCGCACCGCTGCCTCCGCCTGACCCTCCGACCCAGGGACAAAGCGAATGGAGGCGTAGTCTCCCCGAGAGAATAAGGAGAGCGCAAAGGCACTGTCTCCCGAGACAGCTTCAAGCCATCTTCGTCCTGATCGTTCCCACTTCCTGCCCCCCCCACTCCCAAGGTGTGGGCAGAGGCGACAAGACCGAAAGCGCCACAAGCGCGCACAAGGCACAAGGGACAGAGTGCTTCTCATCCCTTCCCGCTCCTGCGGCCGGCCGCCTTGCCCCGGAAAGGGACAGAGTGCTCCCCCCCTCCGGAAAGCGGGTCCGGAAGGGCCGCACTCGTCAGAAGAATGAAGCACCGGTAGCTGCCAGCCCCGGCGCCCTCCCGCCCGAACGGGAAGAGCCAAAAGGGACAGAGCGATTTTCGACACTGCGGAAAAGGGCAGGCGGAAAGGGACGGAGTGCTTCTCAGGGGGTAGGTTTCGTAGATTTGGCGGCTCGTGCGTTCTTAGTAGGTAGGAGGACCGTTCGGTCGGTCCCTCCGGTTCCCCGGGGTCGAACGGGATCCCGGGAGTGCCGGCCGCTGCGGGAGGGGGCGAGGCCTGTCGGTGAGGCGCCGCTCCGGCCGGAGCCGGCTGACAGGCACGAAGGAGGAACGGCATGCGCAGAGCCCGTCACAAGAACAGCGAGTCGACGTACTACCACATCCTGACCCGGGTCGCAGGAGCGCCCGATTTCTGTCCCCTGGAGGAGTGGGAGGCCTGGACGAAGCTCTACCTGATGATCGTGCAGTTCACGCGGGCCTACGGCTGCGTACTGGTGTCGCTGGAGATCCTGGGCACGCACTACCACTTCATTCTGTGGATGGAGCAGTTCCGGAAGCTGACGCGTCCGGAGCTGGCGCGGCGGGCGCGACTGCTGTGGGGGGAGCAGGAGGCGGTGCGGAAGATGGCCCAGTGGGACGAAGCGGGCTGGGAGCGCTTCAACCGGCGTCTGTTCGACCTGTCGGCGCTGATGCAGCACCTGAACGGGGAATATGCCAAGTGGTACAACCGGACGCACGGCCGCCACGGGCACTTCTGGGGAGACCGGTTCAAGAACCCGGAACTGCTGGATCTGGAGGCGGTCCAGAAGTGCCTGGCCTACATCGAGACGAACGCGACCAGGGCGCACCTGATCGACTGGCCGGAGAACTGGGAAGCGTCGTCGACGTGGCGGCGGTTTCGGGGAGAGACGGGCGATCTGATGCCGCTGGAGACGGATCTTCGTGGAGGTGCCGGCAGAGGAGGCGTTCGAGGCCTACCGGAGGCGGTTGCGGGAGCGCCAGCGGGTGGACGAGGAGCGGGAGCGGGAGGCGGCGCGCACGGGTGCCGCGAAAGCCAGGGGAAGCCGGGAGCGCTTCTTCAGCGACGGCATCGCCATCGGGACGCGGGAGAACGTGGCGCGGGTGCTGGCCGAGTACCAGGCCGACGGCCACTACCTGCGCCGCAAGCACCCCATTCCACAGACGGGCCGGCTCTACACCCTGCGCGAACAGCGCTCTCACGCCCGAGGGTGAGCTCGCGAACTCAGCGTGTTTGCTGATTGAGCCGGTCATCGCCTGGGTACGATGAAAGCGTCCACGAATCCATTCCCGGCGGTCGTTGGCGAAAGGCAGGTGGCAAACCCAATCACCCCTGTCTCGAGGACATTTCTGCGCCCACCCGGGAACGAAACGGCTGCCCGGGTGTCTCTAGTCTTGAAAAGCTGAGAGAATGATTAACGACGACGCGGCAGGGTGCCGCGCCGCTGGAACCTTGACGAGCCGGCTAGGTTCTATGACTGCAGATCTATTTCGATATGGAGCTCTGTTCTGCTTTTCGGCGGCTTCTTTCGGCTTCATCTATTTCAAATGGCGTTACCCGAGGCGCTCGAAGGTGAGAGTCTCCGGTATCCGTCTCTGCCACGGGCTGGGGTTCCTTGGCGTCGGCCTCCAGATGGCATGGATCGGTGGCGTCAATGGGATTTCGATCGTCGTATTTGCCGCTCTGATGGTTTCACTCCTCGGCTTCGAGGTGTCTGAGAAGTTTCTGGATTGACCTGCGTCCCCCCAACCAAGGCGCCCCATCGCTTCTAAGACACGGCAACTTCTCTTGGAGGTCTGAACCCTCTTTGCCCCCTCTTCTATCTTGGCAACTCCAATTCGGGCCAAGATCGACTCTGTCCCTTCCTCTCATCTCCGTTGTTGGCTCTCGGATCTGTGTTCATTCGGCCTGCGTGCGGAGGGGGGGCGGTGGCGGATGAGTGTGGTAACATCTCCTTGCCCATTTGCCCCTGAACTCCGGTCCGAACAGGGTTCTCGGGTATTCTCTGGAGGAGGAGCAGCCCATGAGCGAGGAAGTGCAAGGTACTCCCCTGGAACGTCTGCGTCGTGAGATCGGCGAGCTTCGAAACAAACTGCTCGAAATCGACCGAATCGTAAGGGATCTCGAATTACCCGCCTTCACCGGGGACCGGGCCGAACCGGTACTCACTCCGATGGATCTACAGGGAGCCTCCCAGGCAGTGCGCAGCCTCTCTCAGGAAGGAGACCAGCCTGGAATACTCGCGCGACTTCTCGAGGAGACGGCGCGATTCTCCGACCGAGCGGTCTTGTTTCTCGAGCAGGAAGATGACGGATATCGAGCCTGGCGCGCTCAGGGTTTCTCATCGGCGGGGTGGGAGGCTACCGAGATCGGCCATGATGAGTCCTTGCTGGAACTGTTGCGTGGGCAGCAGACCCTTGAGTTTGACTTGGCAACAGGCGAAGCCCCGCGTTGGATGCTGGCTCTGGAGGGCCAGGGCAGGGCGGCGCTGTTCCCCCTCTCGTTCGGTACCCACACCCCCCTCCTGCTCTATGTCGATGGGAGCCCCGCACCTCAGTTCGACTCCCTCGAGATGCTCGTTGAAATGGCCCGGTTGGTGCTGCAGAACCAATACCTTGGACAACTCGTCCAGATTCAGGACCAAGGTGGACCGCCTCCCAAGCGTTGGCCGGCCCTCGAAAGTCTGGCTCCGGAACGGCCCTCACGTCAGCGAGAAGCGATGATCGAGGAGCCTCCCGCGTCTGCGGAGACCGACATGGCAGTGGTCGGGGCAGAGGACGCCGATCAGGACGGCGCCGAGCTGGCGGAGGGATTTGAGCCGTCATCCGAAGGACAGCCACTTGCAGAGGTTCCGGCTCCGCAAGGGACGCAACGACCCGAAGGACACGAAGTACCGGCAGTCGAGCAGCCGGTCGTGACGCCCTCCGGTTCTCCACCCGAAGAACAGCGCCCCTGGGAGATCGAATCCAGGGCGGATCTCCGACCTGAGGATTTGGGGCTTTCACAAGTGGAGTTCGACAGACTGATGGGCCAGGCCTCGACCGACTGGCTTCAAATTCAGAAGGCCCGTGAGGAAGCCGTCGCCGGGATCGCCAGCGAGGAATCGAAGGAAGATGAAGCAATCCTGGAGCCGGATCGCTCGCCCCTGCCGGACGCCGTGAGGGAGGGCGGTGCATCGGAAGGGGACGAATCTCAGGCAGCCAAACCCGACGATGGGACAGTTCCCGCACCGGAGAGACCGGAAGAGACGGCGTCGATCGGGCCGGGACCGGGCGAGCCGGCCACTGCAACGGCGAGCGAACCGGTAAAGCCGGTGGAGACCCTCGTTCCCCCCAGCCCACCTGCTGCAGAATCCGTCGCGGAGTCCGACGGCAAGAAGCCCCTTGGCGAGGAGTCGGCCGCGAACGGGGAACCCGCCGTGTCGGCAGAAGCGGCGGAAATCCCGATCGAGGAGATACCCTCTGGTGGGAAGAGTCCGTCCGGAGAAGCGGAGGCAGAGGTCGTCCAGGAACCGGATGAGGCTACCGCTACGGCCGAGGTGCTCCACGAAGAAGCCCGTCGCTTCGCGCGCCTGCTGGTCGCCGAGATCAAGCTCTACAATGAATCGGAGGTCGAGAACGGCCGCCAGAACGGTGACCTCTACAGCAGATTGAAGAGTGACATCGATCGCAGTCGCGAGATGTACGAAAAGCGGGTTCATCCTTCGGTCAAGGGCTCCGTAGACTACTTCCATGCCCAACTCGTCCAAGTGCTGGCCCAGGATGACGAAGCGCTGCTGGGCCAGGAATATCCAGGCGCCCGGGTCGTAGAGAATGCCTGACAGACCCTCCGGGCCGCGGATTTCATCAAAGGCCCGCCGATTCACGGAGTCGGTAATCCGGGAAATGACCCGTCTGGCGGATCGTCATCAGGCGATCAATCTTGCCCAGGGGTTTCCTGATTTTCCTGCTCCACGATTCATCAAGGATGCGGCACACCTTGCAATAGACAAGGACTTCAACCAGTACGCGATCACCTGGGGCTCCCCGAGATTGCGTCAGGCAGTTGCTGAGAAATACGCTCGGCATTACGGCTGGGGGGTCGATCCGGAACGGGAAGTGACGGTCTGTTGCGGGGCGACCGAGTCGATGATCTGCTCGATCTTGGCCTTGGTAGACCCGGGCGAGAATGTCATCGTCTTCGAGCCGTTCTACGAGAACTACGGGCCAGATACGGTGATTGCCGGAGCGGTACCCGTCTTCGTCCCGTTCGAGACCGAGGGAAGACGAGCCTTCAGCCTGAGCATCCTCAAAAACCAGATTTGTCAGGCGGCCGCCGTGGGAAGGGTGCGCGCCCTAATCCTAAACACCCCCAACAACCCGACGGGGCGTGTGTTCAGCAGGTCGGAACTCGAGGAAGTTGCAGCTCTTGCCCGCTCCCACGACTTCTATGTGATCACGGATGAAATCTACGAGCACATTACCTACGACGGGCACCGCCACGAGCCCATCGCGTTGCTCCCGGGAATGCGTGATCGGACCATCACAATCAGTGGCCTCTCGAAGACCTTCAGTATCACTGGTTGGCGACTGGGCTATGTGATTGCCCCACCCGATCTGACAGATGCAATTCGCAAGGTGCACGACTTTCTCACGGTCGGCGCGCCGGCACCGCTTCAGGAAGCTGCCGCGACGGCGCTGTCCGTCGACGACGATTACTATGCACACCTGGCAGAAAGCTACCGGCGCCGGCGTGATCTCCTGCTGGGCATACTCGCTGACTCCGGCTTCCGAACTTGGACTCCGTCCGGAGCCTATTACGTCATGGCCGACATTTCGGATCTCACTGATGAAACCGACGTGGAGTTTGTGAGCCGAATGATCCGCGACCGGGGGGTTGCCGCCGTTCCGGGGAGCAGCTTCTTCAGCCAGCAGGAGCGCGGCTCCCACCTCGTACGCTTCACCTTCTGCAAAACGGAAGCTCTGCTCGAAGAGGCTGGGCAGAGGCTCCGAAAAGGTGTCTCCCGATAGCACAGACCGCCTCTGCACCATTGGCCGCCTCTCCCGGTCCGAAGCTCCTGGCATGCGTTCCACACAGTCCTTCCACCAATCCGAGTGCCGACTGGCGCCCCGGTCCGGCGCCAGAGCGGCCATCCGAAAAGGAAAAGCCGCCCGAACAGGATGGGGACAGACTCCTTCGGGACTCCGAGTCTCCTTCGGCCCATCGGGCTCCGCAAAGGGGACAGACTCCTTCTGCTCAGCTTCGGGAGTCTCCTCGGGGGTCCGTAAAGGCTTACATCCTCGCGATGGAAAGGCGGACAATATCGGAAGGAGAATCGAGCGTTCGACTCTCCCGGTGTCCAACAGGTCCCGGAGACAGAGGTGATCACGTGCGGCGAGATGGTTCGACGGCAAAAGTCATTGCTTTGATCGCTCTCGCGGCCGGCCTGATGAACATCTGGTCGCTGATCGGACCGCCGCCGCCCCATCACCTGGCGAACTGGCCCCGATACCTGCCCGCCGAACTCTTCCATCAGACCCGTTCGGTGAGCCTCCTGACCGGCCTGGCGCTCGTCATCGGGTCATTCCATCTTTACCGGCACAAGCGGCGAGCATTGTATCTGGTCGCTATACTGGCGGCCCTGTCTACGATCACCCACCTGATCAAGGGCCCGGATTACCTGCTGGCAGGTTTCTCAGCGCTGCTGCTGGCTCTGCTTTTCATGACACGACGGCATTTCCAGGTGCTCAGTAGTGTCCCTCGAGCCGGCTGGCTGGCCGGAAGCCTTTTGGCGACGTTTGTCGTTGTCCTCGCCTATGGCGTGGCAGGCTTCTGGTTCCTCGATCCCCGTGAATTCGGGATCAACTTCACACTGGGTGACTCCCTGCGAAGGACCCTGCTCTTCCTCTCCCTGATCGGAGACCCGCAGGTCATCCCCCACACACGCCACGCTCGTTGGTTCGTCGACTCGCTCTATCTGTCCACGGGGATGGCCTTTAGCTATGCCCTTTTCGCCGTCTTTCGGCCCGTCGTTTACCATTTCCGGACGCTTCCCCACGAAAGAACACTGGCCCAGGGAATACTGCGCAGCTACGGGCGCAGCTCGATGGACTATTTCAAGATCTGGCCGGACAAGACTTTCTTCTTCTCTCCTGACGAGTCGGCCTTTCTCTCCTATCGTGTCGCCGGCAACTATGCCATCGTGCTGGGCGACCCCGTCGGCCCGCCTGGCGGGATCGAGCCTCTGATCGCGGCGTTCGATCAGTTCTGCCGTACGAACGACTGGCGCTGCGCCTTTCACCAGACGCTGCCCGATTATTTGGAGATCTATCGGCGGCTCGGCTTTCGTAAACTCAAGATCGGTGACGATGCAATCGTCGATCTCAGCCGATTCAAACTCGAGGGAAGGCACTTCAAGAAGATCCGTGCACGATTGAACGCGCTCGCACGGGAAGGCATCCGCTTCGAGCGCCACGCTCCTCCACTGGCAGCATCATTGATCCGGGAAGCCCGAGTGGTATCCGATCAGTGGTTGACGATTCCAGGACGCCGGGAGCGAAGCTTCACAGTGGGCCGATTCGATCCCGACTATCTACGGGGCACGGTCCTCTGCGCCGCTCGCAATGGCGACGGAGAAATGCTCGCCTTCGTCAATGAAATACCATCCTGGGCAGAGGGTGAAGCGACCATCGATCTGATGCGTCATATTCCCGACGCCGAATCGGGGATCATGGACTTTCTCTTCGTGCGGCTCTTCCTAGCTCTTCGCGAGGCCGGATACAGCCGTTTCAACCTGGGCGTGGCTCCTTTGGCCGGTTTTCAGGAAGCCGAGGAGGCCTCCAGGGAGGAACGGGCGGTCCACTATTTCTTCCAGCAGTTCCAGTTTCTGTTCAGCTATCAGGGACTGCGCCAGTACAAAGCAAAATACGCCTCATCGTGGGAACCACGCTATCTGATCTATCGAAATATTCTGCAGCTTCCGCTGCTCGCGAGAGCGATTCTACGCGTCTCGGAACGAAGGACGGATGATGGGAGACTACCCTAGGTTCTTGGACGCCCTGCTAGTTGCGGGGAGGTCTTTCTGTCTCGATCCGCGCGCCTCCAGCACTCCTCCTGTACAATCGACGGACTCGAAGGGACGGACCAAGCGGTACCCGAGTGCGTTCACCGGCGCGAGGACTCGTCGAGAGGATTGCGTGACGCGTCTCAAGGGGGCACTCGAGTGGGTCACGACGATTCTCTAGATCATCCGCATCCGGCGGATGCGGGGCCAGGACTCGCGATGGTCCGACAGAATCATGCCTGGCACGTCTGGGTCGGATACATTCTGGCTGCTGTGGCGCTAGTTTGGGTCCTCTCCGACGTCGACACAGGTGAACTCATTCTGAGAGTGCGCGTCCTGGGGTGGACCGCGGTTGGGCTGGCAATCGTCTTCGACACCTCGAGCTATCTCATCCAGGGCTGGCGTTGGAGCCTGTTGCTGCTGCCCAGTGGACGTCTCTCCTCATTTCGGGCCACCGAGGCGATTTACGCAGGTCTCTTCGTCAATGAGATCCTTCCCATGCGCCTGGGAGAGATCCTACGCGGCTATGTCGTCTCGCGGCGCATTGCCGCCTCGGCGACGGCCGTCGCTTCCTCGATCGTGGTCGAGCGCATCCTGGACGGGATCTGGATGGTGTTGGCCGTCGGGATCATCACCTTCACGATCCCTCTGCCCAGTTCGCTCCTGACCGCCGAGGAGTTACTGGCTCTCGCAGTGCTGGGAGCCGTCTTTCTGCTGATCTGGGCGGCGCTGCGCCGCCAGGAGAGACCACCCGCCGATTCATTCCCATCCTCCCTCTCCGGTCGACTCCGACGCCTTCCCATCCAGCTGGCGCATGAGCTCGGGCGCACGACCCGATCACCGGCACTTTTCGGAGCCTTCGTCCTGTCGGGAATCCACCTGGCCCTTCAGCTCCTTGCCTATTGGTTCGTCATCGTTGCCTACCACCTCCAGCTCTCGCTCTGGCAGGGTGTCGCCGTGGCCCTGATCGTCCGACTCGGGACGATGGTCCCCGGGGCACCCTCCAATCTGGGGACATATCAGTTTTTCACGGTTGTGGGACTGGCTCTCTTTGGGGTCGACAAGGTACTGGCCGCCGGCTTCTCGTTCGTTGTCTTCGTTGTTCTCACCGCCCCCCTCTGGGTCATCGGGCTGCTGGCATTCGGACACAGCGGACTCAGCCTGACCGATCTCCGCAAGCAGATGAAGCGTCTCGTGGGATCGGCGGCGCCGTAGTTCAGCCGGGGCCGAGCAAGGGGGCGCGGGGCTCGGCGGGGGGAGGTCGAGCGGGCAATCGAGGTGTCGCTCCCCCCGGGGGGGAGATCGAGAGGAGATCGAGACTGTCCCTTTCGGCGGAGGAGATGGAGGAGGAAGATGGAGACTGTCCCTTTCGGGAGGGAGAGGAATTAGGAGAGGAGATGGAGACTGTCCCTTTCGGGAGGAGATGGGAGGGGAGAAGATGGAGGGGAGATGGAGTCTGTCCCTTTCGGAGAGGAGAAGGAGGCTGTCCCTTTCCGCGGACAGCCTGCTGAGTCCCGGCATGTTAGGCTACGCAGTGGTAGTAGATGCGTTGGGGCTACGTTCTCCGTCTGCCGGTCGCCCGGAGCGGTCCGGTGATTCCATACGGAAACCATGGCAAAGCAGAAGAACGATCAGGAGAAAGAAGGCAGAAGGTACCTCGCACTGCTTTCTCTCAGCGCGCTGGGGGTCGTCTACGGCGACATCGGAACCAGCCCTCTTTATGCGCTACGAGTGTGCTTCCACGGAGACCACGCCCTCGCCCCGGATCCGGCCAACGTTTTGGGCGTTCTCTCACTGATCTTCTGGTCGCTGATCCTCGTCATCTCCATCAAGTACCTCCTTCTCATCCTGCGCGCCGATAATCACGGAGAAGGGGGTATCCTGGCCCTCATGGAGCTGGTCCTGCCGGACCGGGGCCGTTCACGCGCCGCAATCCTTGTCATGGGCCTGTTCGGGGCCGCCCTGCTCTACGGGGACGGGACCATCACACCGGCCATTTCCGTTCTCAGCGCTATCGAGGGATTGCGCATCGCGACGCCGATCTTCGATCCTTACATCGTACCGATCACCCTGGTCATTCTTTTCATCCTCTTCGTCTTCCAGAGCAAGGGCACCGGGAATGTCGGACTCCTGTTCGGTCCCGTGATGACCTTGTGGTTCCTCGTGATCGGAGTGACAGGAATACTCAGCATCGCCTCAGACCCCTCGGTCGTCGCTGCGGTCAGTCCCGGCTATGCTGTCCGGTTCTTCCTCAACCACGGCTCCGGAAGCTTCGTCATACTGGGGGCGGTCTTCCTGGTCGTGACCGGAGGTGAAGCTCTCTACGCCGATATCGGCCATTTCGGACGCAGGCCGATCCGCCTTTCCTGGTTCGCCGTCGTTCTCCCCTGCCTCGTCCTCAATTACTTCGGCCAGGGGGCCCTGCTGCTGACAACACCGGCATCCGCAGTCAGCCCCTTCTACCACATGGTTCCGGCCTTCGCGCTCTACCCAATGGTGGTCCTGGCCACCGCCGCGACGATCATCGCTTCGCAGGCCATCATCTCAGGCGCCTTCTCCCTGACCTTCCAGGCCCTGCAGCTGGGCTACCTTCCCCGACTCGAGGTACGCCACACTTCCGAGAAGGAACGTGGCCAGGTCTATCTGCCCAAGATCAACTGGCTCCTTTTCCTCGCAACTGCCGCGGTCGTGTTGGGTTTCCATTCGTCGAACAATCTGGCGGGAGCCTACGGCGTGGCCGTCTCGACAACGATGGTGATCACTTCCCTCCTCGGCTATGTGGCCATGACGAGGGTCTGGGGATGGAGGAAGGGCATCGCGCTGCTGGTGACCGCACTGCTGCTCGTGATCGATCTGACGTACTTCTCGGCCAACATGTTAAAGATCGTGGACGGCGGCTGGTACCCCCTCTGCCTGGCAGGGCTGATCTACCTGCTGATGTCGACCTGGATGCACGGTCAGGAAGCGATCTCGCGCGGAATCTCCGACCAGGTCCAGCCGCTCAAGAGCTTCATCGAGGAGTTCGATCTTCGCACGGTCCGCCGGGTATCGGGGACGGCCATCTTTCTAACCCGCAACCCCTTGTCCACCCCTCCGGCCTTCGTGCACAACCTCAAGCACAACAAGGTCGTGCATGCACAGGTGTTCTTTCTCTCCATCGGCTTCAAGAACGTCCCCTTCGTCCGGGTGGAAGACCGACTCAAGATCGAGACACTGCCCAAGGGCTTCCATCGCGTGCTGGTCCGCTACGGCTTCATGGATCGGGCCGACGTGCTGGCCGTCCTTCGGATCCTGAGGAATCGGGGCTTCGAGATTCCTCTGGGCGACACGACCTTTTTCGTGGGACGGGAGACGCTCGTCGTCCCGGGCTCCCGATTTCTCCTGCGCCGCTGGCGTCACTTGCTCTACGCGCTGATGGCCCGAAACTCAGAGAGGGCGACGATCTATTTCAACCTGCCGACAGATCGGGTGTTCGAGGTGGGCGAACAGATTCGCCCGTAGGATGCGTGCCCGACCCGTCCGGGGGGGGTGGGAGAATCGACGGTGAGCGGTCACCCCGAAGGCGCAGCCGGAGCGGTTCTGTCTGTTTTGGAGCAGGGCTGTGTGCCAGAAATCGGACGAACTGGACGTGATTCCTACGGGAGCGAAGTGCTCCCCATGAGAAACCGGTCGCACTCACGCGCCGCTTCCCGACCCTCTCGAATGGCCCATACGATCAGGCTCTGCCCCCGCCGCGCGTCGCCGGCCGAGAAGACACCGGGAACCGATGAGGAGTAGCGCCCGAACTCGGCCCGGACATTGGTCCGTCTGTCGGTTTCGACGTCGAGGGCCTCGAGCAGCGCCTGTTCCGGCCCGAGAAAGCCCATGGCCAGCAACACCAATTGCGTCGGAATCGCTTCGTCCGACCCGGGAATCTCCCGGGGAGTGAGACGGCCTTCCTGCCGCACCCATTCCACGCGAACCACCTGCAATTCGCTGACCCGGCCCGATTCGTCCCCCAGGAACCGCTTGGTCATGACGGAGAACTGCCTCGGATCCCGACCGAACCTGGCGCTGCATTCCTCCTGTCCGTAGTCGGCCCGGAAGATGCGAGGCCATTGCGGCCACGGATTGTCCGGGCTTCGCTCCTCCGGCGGCCTGGGGAGAATCTCGAGTTGCGTCAGGCTGCGACAACCGTGGCGGAGCGCGGTGCCCACGCAGTCGGTCCCCGTGTCTCCACCTCCGATGACGACCACGTCCAGATCCTTGGCGGAGATGAAGCGACCGTCCCGATGTCCACTGTCCAATAGACTTCGGGTGTTGGCGGTCAGGAACTCCATGGCGAAATGGATCCCGGCCAGATCGCGGCCCTCGATCGGCAGATCGCGCGGCCGGGTCGCCCCCGTGCACAAAATGACGGCATCAAACTCCTTGCGCAGCCGCTCCGCCGGGAGATCGGAACCCACACTGACGCCGGTCCGAAACTCGACGCCTTCGGCCGCCAACAGATCGACTCGCCGCTGCACGATCTGTTTGTCGAGCTTCATATTGGGAATCCCGTAGACCAGCAAGCCTCCGACTCGATCCTCCCGCTCGAACACCGTCACGTGATGACCCACCCGGTTCAACTGGGCGGCACAGGCCAGGCCGGCGGGACCGGAACCGACCACAGCGACCTTCTTTCCCGTGCGCACGGCTGGAGGCTCGGGCCGGATCCAGCCCTCTTCGAAGGCCCGGTCGACGATGGCGCACTCCAGGTTCTTGATCGTGACCGGCGCTTCGTTGATGCCCAGGACGCAGGAAGCCTCACAGGGGGCCGGACAGACCCGACCGGTAAACTCCGGGAAGTTGTTGGTCTTGGCGAGCCGTTCGTAGGCTTCTCTCCACAAGCCGCGATAGACGAGATCGTTCCATTCCGGAATAAGGTTGTTCACCGGGCAGCCCGTCGACTGACCGTCGATGTCGCCGCCGACATGGCAGAAAGGGGTGCCGCAGTCCATGCAGCGAGCACCCTGCCGGCGCAACAGATCGTCACCCGGCCAGGAATAGAACTCCTTCCAGTCCCCCAGCCGCTCGGCCGGAGCTCTCGCCGGAGCTGTCTCTTTCCTGTATTCCAGAAATCCTGTCGTCTTTCCCATACTGTTCAGTTCCCGCCTGCGCGCATGCGGTCCTCGATGTTCTCCTGAAAGGCCAGCATCAGGACCTCTTCCTCGGTCCGACCGGCCTTTCGATTGCGGTTCTGGGCCTCAACGACCCGAGAGAAATCGTTCGGATAGATCTTGACGAAATGGCCGGCCGCGGTCTTCCAGTTCTCCAGGATCCCATGCGCCCGCCGACTCCCCGTCAGGTCCAGATGCCGCTTGATGAAATCGTGGATAAAACGGCGCTCTTTCGCATCCTCGACCTCGAACAGCTTGACCATCTCCAGGTTGCAGTGGCTCGCCAGCTTTCGATCCGGATCGAAGACGTAGGCCATGCCTCCGGACATGCCGGCCGCAAAGTTGCGCCCCGTGGGTCCGAGGACGATCACACGGCCGCCGGTCATGTACTCGCAGCCGTGATCGCCGACTCCCTCGACGATGGCGTTGACACCGCTGTTGCGCACGCAGAAGCGTTCTCCGGCGATCCCGGAAATGAACGCCTCGCCACCGGTCGCGCCATAGAAGGCCACGTTTCCGATGATGACGTTCTCCTCGGCAGGATACCCGGCCTTGCGCGGCGGAAAGACGACCACCCGGCCTCCCGACAGACCCTTCCCCAGGTAGTCGTTCGCATCCCCTTCCAGGGTCAGCGTGATTCCCGGCGGAACAAAGGCCCCGAAACTCTGTCCGGCAGAACCCTTGAAGAGTAAATTGATCGTGCCGTCGGGCAGGCCCTTGGCGCCGTAGCGCCGCGTCACCTCGCTACCCAGAATCGTCCCGACGACCCGGTCGGTGTTGTGGATGGGCAGCGTCACGGAGACCGGAAACTTCCGCTCCAGGGCCGGTTGGCAGAGTTTCAGGAGGTGGGTATTGTCAAGCGCCTTTTCGAGGCCGTGATCCTGCGAAATCCGGCAGCGTCGCCCCACATAGCGGGGAACCTTCGGCTGGAAGAGGATCGGGCTCAGGTCGAGCTTGCCCGCCTTCCAGTGCTCAGGGGCCGGGTCGATCTCCAGACACTCGCTCCGGCCCACCATTTCGTCGAAGGTTCGAAAACCGAGCTGGGCCATCCACTCGCGCACTTCCATCGCGATGAAACGCATCAGGTTCACGACGAACTCGGGCTTCCCGGCGAACCTCTTGCGCAACTCCGGGTTCTGGGTCGCCACGCCGACGGGACACGTGTTCAAGTGACAGACCCGCATCATGACGCATCCCAACGCCACCAGCGGCAACGTTCCGAAGCCGAACTCTTCTGCTCCCAACAGGGCACCGACGACGACGTCGCGGCCGGTCTTGATCTGGCCGTCCACCTCGAGGGTGACCCGGCCGCGCAGATCGTTCAGCAGGAGTGTCTGCTGGGTCTCGGACAAGCCCAGCTCCCAGGGAACGCCGGCGTGCTTGATGCTCGTCATCGGCGAAGCCCCGGTTCCGCCATCGTAACCGCTGATCAGGATAACGTCGGCATGTGCTTTGGCCACACCCGCCGCGATGGTTCCGACCCCGACTTCCGAGACCAGCTTCACACTGATGCGGGCACCCGTGTTTCCGTTCTTCAAATCGTGGATCAGCTGAGCCAGGTCCTCAATGGAATAGATGTCGTGGTGGGGCGGAGGCGAGATCAGGCCGACCCCCGGCGTCGAGTGCCGCACCCGAGCAATTTCGGGATAGACCTTGTGCCCGGGCAACTGTCCGCCCTCTCCCGGCTTGGCTCCCTGGGCCATCTTGATCTGAATTTCCCGGGCGCTGACCAGATACTCGCTGGTCACGCCGAAGCGTCCGGACGCCACCTGCTTGATGGCGCTGCTACGGGAATCCCCATTGGCGTCGGAGACGTAGCGCGCCGGATCTTCGCCGCCCTCTCCGGTGTTGCTGCGGGCACCCAGCCGGTTCATGGCAATCGCCAGCGTTTCGTGTGCTTCGCGGCTGATCGATCCGTACGACATGGCCCCGCCCTTGAAGCGACGAACGATCTCATCGACCGTCTCGACCTCGTCGATCGGAACGGGTCCCGCCTGGTTCGGCTTCAGTCGAAACATCGAGCGCAGGGTCGCCAGATGATCGGAACGGTCGTGTACCTCGGCGCTGTAACGCTTGTACTGGTCGTAGTCCCCCGTCCGGCAGGCATTCTGAAGCATGTGAATGGTCTTGGGGTTGAACAGATGGAACTCCCCGTCTTGGCGCCAGGCGAATTCCCCACCTGCATCCAACTGACGGTGACCGGCGGGACGATCGGGAAAGGCCTTCCGATGGCGGCGACTCACCTCCTCGGCGATGGTCCCCAGATCGATGCCGCCAATCCGCGACACGGTGCCCGTAAAATAGCGATCAATCACACTCGGATGAATCCCGATGGCTTCGAAGATCTGGGCGCCGTGGTAGCTCTGGACGGTCGAGATTCCCATCTTCGACATGACCTTGACCACACCCTTGATGGCGGCCTTGATGTAATTCTTGACCGCTGTCTTGTGATCGATGCCGGGCAGCAGTCCCCGGCCGATCATGTCGTCGAGCGTCTCGAAAACGAGGTAGGGGTTGATCGCGCTAGCCCCGTACCCAATCAGAAGGGCGAAGTGGTGGACCTCGCGGGGCTCGCCGCTCTCCACGAGCAAGGCAACGCGGGTCCGCGTCTGCTCCCGGATCAGATGATGATGGACTGCCGACAGAGCCAGCAGGGCCGGAATCGGTGCCTGCTCGCCGTCATGTCCGCGGTCGGAGAGGATCAGGATCTCACATCCGTCGAGGATCGCCTCGCTGGCCTGACCACACAGCGAGTCCAGAGCCTGTCGCAAGCCGTCACCGCCGCTCGACACCGGGAAAAGGATCGGCAGCATCCGGCTCTTGAACCCACGCAGTCCGTCCGGGCCCCCCAGCGAGCCGTCCAGTTGCCGCAGCTTCTCCAGACCCTCGTTGCTCAGAATCGGCGCGCCAAGCAGGATCTGCCGGGCCGACTCGGGCTCCGCCTCCAGCAGGTTGCGCTCAGGACCGATCGTGACGTCGTGGGAAACGATGATCTCTTCCCGGATGGCATCGATGGGAGGATTCGTGACCTGTGCGAAGAGCTGTTTGAAATAGTTGTACAGCAACTGCGGCCGGTCGGAGAGAACGGCCAGGGCTGCATCGTTGCCCATCGAGCCCAGCGGGTCCGCTCCGTTTCGCGCCATGGGAGTCAAGAAGAGCTTGAGCGCTTCGGTGGTGTATCCAAAGACCTGTTGGCGCAGCCGGACCGTTTCGGGATCGACGGGATGGACGAAATCGGGATCCGGGAGATCGTCGAGGGCGACCTGGTGATGACGAATCCATTCACCATAGGGCTTCTCGCCGGCGATGCGCTCCTTGATCTCCTCATCGGAGATGATGCGCCCTTCCTCGGTATCGACCAGCAGCATTCTGCCCGGCTGCAGCCGCCCCTTGTACTCCACCTGCTCGGCCGCGACGGCCAAGACCCCGACCTCCGAAGCCATGACGACGAGGCCGTCCTTGGTCACGTAGTACCGGGAGGGTCGCAACCCATTTCGGTCGAGGACTGCTCCGATTCGGACACCATCGGTAAAAGCCACGGAAGCCGGTCCGTCCCAAGGCTCCATCAGGCACGAATGATACCGGTAGAAACTTCGCTTCCTGTCGGACATTCCCTCGTGCTTTTCCCAGGGCTCCGGAATCATCATCATCACGGCGTGCGGCAGGGATCGTCCCGAGAGATGCAGCAGTTCGAGGGCGTTGTCGAAGATGCCGGAATCACTGCCCGTTTCGTCCAGGACCGGCATCAGCTTGTGGATGTCCTCGCCGAACAGATGCGAAGCGAACATGCTCTGGCGCGCCCGCATCCAGTTGATGTTGCCCCTCAACGTGTTGATCTCGCCGTTATGTGACAGATAGCGGTAGGGATGCGCTCGGGCCCAGGTCGGAAATGTGTTGGTGCTGAAACGGGAGTGGACCATCGCCAGAGCCGTTTCCATCGAAGGGTTCTGCAGATCCGGGTAGAAAGGCAAGAGCTGATCCGATTTGAGCATCCCCTTGTAGACAAGGGTCCGATGGGACAGGGAGCAGACATAGAAATGCTCGCTGGCCGGAATCTCGAGGGCGCGGACCTGGTTCTCCATCCGCCTGCGAATCACGTATAGCTTGCGCTCGAAGGCCATGGGGTCTTCCAGTTCCGGGGCCCGACCGATGAAGATTTGCCGAATCACGGGTTCGGACGCCTTGGCGCTCAGCCCGAGCGAAGTGCTGTCGGTCGGCACGGTCCGCCAGCCGAGCACCTGTTGGCCCTCTTCCTCCACGATCTGCTCGAAGAGCCATTCGAATTGATAGCGGGCTCCGGGGTCCGTCGGGAGAAAGACGATTCCCGCGCCGTAGGCGCCGGGCCGGGGAAGGCGAAATTCCAGATTCGTGCGAAAGTCCTGGAAGAACCGATGGGGCATCTGGATGAGAATCCCCGCACCGTCACCCGTGTCCGCCTCGCAGCCACAGGCTCCCCGGTGATGCAGGTTGTTCAGAACCTCAATGGACTGTTTGAGGATGGTGTGGGATTTCCGCCCTTTCATGTCCACCACGAAGCCGACTCCGCACGCATCGTGCTCGAAAGTCGGATCGTACAGCCCCTGTTTCTCCGGAATCGCTCGCTTCGACATACTTCTACTTTCTCCAGAAAGAACCCGTGTCCTCCCAAGATACCATGACGAATGCAAATGTTTAATTGAAGGACGATAGAGAAAACTCATCGACTCGAACACTATTTTCGATTCCACTCACCGGTCGGCGAAGCCAAGGCAGACGAAGACCCCCCACGACCGGGTCGCGCTTCCCGCTCCGGTCGCCATCCGGTCCTCACCCCTGCGGATGCCCCGGGGTCTTACCCTACTCGCTGAAGTTCCAGAGCAATTCGACGGTGACCCCGCCGATCCCATCCGTGTCGATGTAGGCAAATCGCCCCGAGCCGGGCTTTCCCTTTTCGCCCCAACTGCCCGATTGCGAGACGGCAAAGCCGTGATCCTTGAAGAAAGCAATCGCCTGATCCATGTCCTCGACATTGAAGGCGAAGTGATGGAAGCCCTCTCCATGGCTCTTCAGGGCCTCATAGTAGACACTCGGACCTTGCAGCGGCTCGATCCACTCGTAAGTGATGTCGCTGTGGCGCTGCCATCCCAGACGCTGGTCGAAAGCACCTGGCTGGCCGCGGTAGACGAGGTCGCCCAGCGGTCCGTGGGTGATCTCCATCTTCCCGAAACCGAGCTTTTCCCAATAAGCGGAAATCGGCTTGAGGTCACGGGCGATGAAGGCGTACTGGGAGGGGGTGAGCGCAATCGAGGGCTTGCCGGCCAGCGCCTCGAGAGGCGTCGAGTAGTGCACGAGCGCCAAACCGACCCGTCCTTCTGTGTCGGTATCCAGGTAGACGACGGTCCGGACGCTTCCGGCGGCCTCGAGAGTCGACTTCTCGAGGGGATCCACGCCCTGATCCGCCATCCGGAAGGCTTCCTCCTGAAGTGATTCGAGACTGTCGAGGCGATAATTGAGACTCAGGATGCCCGACCCGCGACGTTCGAGGAAATCGGTGTAGAGATTGTTCGCCGAGACCGGTTCGATCCAGAGAATCTGAAAACCGGCCAGATTGGCTCGGGCCAGCTTCACCTGAACGGTCACCGCACTGCCGTCCGCGGCAACGTTGCGGAGCGAATGAACACCCAGCTCTTCCACCGGAAAGCCGAGGCCACGCCAGCCGTCCAGAACGCCCTCGAGGCTGGGGACGACCCAGTCCACGCTGTCGACATGCCGGTAACACTCGGGCACCTGACCGAACGCCGGCGTTCCGGCCACCCACAGACTCACAAGCGCAAGAAAAGTACTGATCCTCATGCAAGATCCTCCGCCCTGAATGCTTCGCTTCGTTTCGCGATTCCCAACGTTCATGGTCCTAGTCCGTGAGTTCCAGGACCACTTTGATGCCGGTGCGACGACTGGCCGCAGCGAAGGCCTCATCATATCGGTTCAGTGGAAATCGATGCGTCACCAGTGAGCGCACGTCCACGAGCCCGCGCTCAACCAGGATGGTGGCACGCTCGTAGGTGTGCTTCATCCGGCGCACGAGCTTGACGGTGAGCCCCTTACGGCGCGAGACCGACGCGGAAAAGGACACCCGATCGTCGGCCGGAATGCCCACCAGCACGACCCGCGCACCGGGACTGGCGGCTGCGATCGCGGCCTCCACGGCCGGGGATTCTCCGGCAGCCTCGAAGACAACGTCGAGGCCCCGTCCACCGGTTGCAGCAAGGACCTCCGCCACCTCCTCGCCGCCCCGCGCCTGGATGGCCTCGTCGGCTCCGGATTCTCGGGCCGCCTCCAGCCGGTGCGGAAGCAGATCCGTCGCCACGATCCGCGAGGCGCCGCTAAGGCGGGCCAACTGGATGATCAGGAGACCGATTGGGCCACAGCCGAACACCCCGACGGTCATGCCGGTCTTCAGATGGGCCAGATCGACGGAGTGAATCGCCACGCCCAGCGGTTCGAGCATGGCACCGTCGGCCGCACTCAGGGATTCGGGCAACGGAAACAAACACCGCGAAGGCCAGGACATCCACTCCCTGAGAGCCCCGTCATCCCGATCATGTCCGGCAAAATGGAGATTCGAGCAGAAGTTCGGGTCCCCCCGCAGACAGAATTCACAGGTTCCGCAGGCCGCAGCCGGATCGACGGCGACCGGCCGCCCCTTCCAGATCCCCGACTCCGCGATCGCCGCGAACTCGTGGCCCAGTACCAGCGGGCGCGTCAGCCTTGCGTCCCCGATCCCGGCTTCCTCGAACCAGTGCAGATCGCTGCCACAGATCCCGACGGCCGTGATGCGGAGCAGATCCTCGCCTGCGGATGGGGCGGGCAGGGATCGCCGCGTCAGGCGCAGATCACCGGTCCCATGGAGTTCGAGGGCCTTCATCGATCGATCGCTGCTTTGAGACGCCATTCGCCTGGCCCCTCCTCAGAGCCGGACTTGCAGTTCGCGGATTCAACCTTCACTATCTTATCCTCACAGACTCCGGAAAGAACGTGTGAAAGGAAATCCCCATGGCCGAGAGGTTGAAAGAACTTCGCGAAGAGGTGTTGGAGGCAAATCTCGAACTGGTCCGTCAGGGACTCGTCGTCTCCACGTTCGGAAATGCGAGCGGGATCCTGCGGGACGACGATCTGGTGGCAATCAAGCCGAGCGGGGTCAGCTACGACCGGTTGCGACCGGTGGATCTGGTGATCACCAACCTGCAGGGGCAGATCATCGAAGGAACGCTTCGCCCTTCATCGGATCTGGCCACTCATCTCGAGCTGTACCGCTCGTTTCCCGAGATCGGCGGCGTGGTTCACACCCACTCGCGCTTCGCCACAGCCTGGGCCCAGGCGCATCAGGAGATCCCCTGTTTCGGAACGACTCATGCCGACTACTTTCACGGACCGGTCCCTCTGACCGATCCGATGGCGACAGAGGAAATCGTCGAAGCCTATGAACTGAACACGGGAAAGGTCATCGCCCGCCGCTTCGCCGATCTCGATCCTCGCCGATTCCCCTCCGTGCTGGTGGCGGGCCACGGACCTTTCTGCTGGGGCCCTTCCGCGCCCGAGGCGGCCCACACGGCGGTCCTGCTGGAGGAGATCGCACGAATCGCGTACTACACGTGCACCCTCAATTCCGCCGCCCGGCCGATCGGCCAATCGCTGCTCGACAAGCACTTCCTGCGCAAGCACGGACCGCAGGCGTACTACGGACAATCGGGCGACTCAGACGAGCCTGGCACAACCTAGACGAGCCCCCGAATGCGGCGCAGTTCGGGCAGCACGTCTCCGATGCCCACCGGCTCCGATGCCTTGGAACCCAGGCCGAAGTAGAGCTTCCGGAACAGGCCGTGCAAGGAGCCGTAGACCTCCCGAGTGCCCGAATCGGGTTCGATCACCCGATATTCCGGACAGAGTGCCTGCTGCGCCTCCTCGACCGTTCTGAAGGTGCCGGCAGCCAGGAAGGCGAAGATGGCCGAGCCGAGACTCGTCACCTCCTGTTTGGGTACCAGCACGGGCTTCTGCAGGACATTGGCGTAGACCTGGTTGAGCACTTCGTTCTTCTGGGGGATGCCGCCGCCGTTGATCACCCGGTTGATGGTCACCCCGTGCTCAGCCATCCGTTCCAGAATGATCCGCGTGTGCAGGGCCGTCCCCTCGATCGATGCAAACAGCTCATCCTGGGCGTTGTGCGTCAGGTTCCAGCCAAGGGTGACCCCCCCGAGCTCCGCGTTGACCAGCACGGTCCGGTCGCCGTTGTCCCAGGTGAGCCGGAGCAGACCCGTCTGCCCGGCCCGATAGGATTCCAGACCTTCGGAGAGAGCCCCCACCGAACTGCCGGCACGTCGGGCCACCGCCTCGAAGATATCCCCCGTCGCCGAGAGCCCCGCTTCGATCCCGAAGAACTCCGGATGGACCGAACCCTTCACGACGCCGCACACTCCGGGGATCAGGTCGACCTGGCCGGCGATCGCCATGATGCAGGTCGAAGTCCCGACCACGTTGACCACATCCCCTTCGCGGACCCCGGCGCCGATGGCATCCCAGTGGGCGTCGAAGGCGCCGACGGGAACGGGGATACCGGCCCGCAGACCGAGCCGGTCGGCCCAAACCGGCGCCAACTGGCCGGCGACATGCTCGGAGGTGGCGTAGAGCCCCGAGAGCTTCTCGCTGATCCCCTCGAGCAGGGGATCCACCGACGCCAGAAAGTCCTCCGGCGGAAACCCACCCAAAGCGGCGTTCCACAACCACTTGTGGCCCATGGCGCAAATGCTCCGGGGGAGCCTGTCCCGGTCGGTGATTCCACACAGTACGGCCGCCACCATGTCACAATGCTCGATGGCGGCGATCAACTGACCTCGCTTCTCCGGGTTATGCCGCAGCCAGTGCAGGAGCTTGGCGAAACCCCACTCGGAAGAATAGACGCCCCCGTACCACTGGATCGCCTCGAGCCCCCACTCGTGCGCCCGCTGCGTGATCAGCGCCGCTTCCTGCTTGGCCCGATGGTCGCACCACAGGTAGTAGTCATCGAGGGGCTGCAGGTTCTCCCCCAGAGGGAGGACGGTCGAACCGGTGGTATCGATGGCGATGGCCCGGACATCCTCACCCCGGACTCGGGAGTTCTCGACGGCGAGTCGCGTGGCCCGAACCAGTGCCTCCATGTGATCTTCGTGTCGCTGGGTGGCATGGTCCGGATCTTCCCGCTTGCGGATCAAGGGGTACTCGGCCGTAGCGGACCCGAGACGCCCTTTCTCGCTGTCCACGATGGAGACGCGAACACTCAGTGTCCCGAAATCGACACCGGCAACGATAGACATCGGATCTCTCCTTTTCAGTGGTGCAGGTAGATCTCCCAGCCGAGGTATTTGGTCGCGGCCTCGTGGAAGATGTGCGCAACGGATGAGAGGTTGGCGGCCACGTGGTGCTCGAACCCGTTCTCGCAAATGAAGTGAAGCAGTTCCTGGAGATCCGGGATTTCCGCGACGCCAAAGCCGCCGAAGGTCTTCAGCGGGTCATCGGTAAACCGTCCCTGCCCGACATAGCCGCAGATCAGACCGTTCATTTCGTCCGTCGAAATGCGCGCATAGGTCATCCGCGCGGGTTTCACCCGGCCCACCATGGTGCCGTAAGTGCCTTCCTTGCCGACCGATCCGGCGATGATCTCCTGGTAGTCCATGACGACGTCGTCGAAGAAGTGCTTGGGCAGATTCGAGCAATGGAAACAGACGGTCTTGTTCGGGTCGTCCCCGTAGTTGTTGTTCCAGTCGAGCAGTGCGCTCGGCGTCCCGCTCGCAAGTTGCAGCCCGTACATGGCCACCACGCCGCACACGTCGACCTCACACGCGGCCGGAAGCAGCGAGTTGCTCATCATGCTCATCATGGTGCAGGGCACGACGCCGTAGTACTGCTCGATCGCCGTCCAGCACTGGACGGCGCTCATGTCGACCTCGACCTCCTGCATCCACTCCTCGACCACCGCGGCCAGCTTGGCGATCTTCATCAGAGAAGCGTCGGGCACCCCCTGCGTGGGCACGTAGTTCCGAATTTCCTCGAGCTTCTGCTGAACCGGGGCATCCGAATCCGACCGCTTCTCGATACGACCCAGAATCTCCGACAGATCGACCGTCTCGACACCGATGCCCGAGGCCTCGAGCAGCTTCTCGCTGTAGCGCACGGTATTGAAGGCGGCCGGTCGGGCGCCGATGGCACCGATCCGCGCCTTGGCCAGTCCTCCTGCTACCCGACAGACTCCGGAGAACCAGTCCAAATCCGAACGGAATTCCTCGGAGTCCGGCGCCACCGTATGGGAACGAGTCAGGGAAAAAGGGATCCCGTACTGGCGGAGGTTATTGCACACCGACATCTTCCCGCAGAAGCTGTCGCGGCGATGCTGGATGGTCATCTGGCCGGCCGAGTCCGGGGTGGCCTGGACCAGAACGGGGACATCGAGTCCCGACAACCTCAGGGTCTCGGCGACGCCGCGCTCATCACCAAAGTTCGGCAGTGTGACGATGATGCCATCGATTTCATCCCGATGCTGCTTGAAGAGGTCCGCACACTTCCGGGCCTCGGCCCGGGTCTCGACGGCTCCGAACTTCGTGTCCTGCGGGCCCAGACAAACGACCTTGACACCGGCTTTCTCCAGAATCCGGATCATCTCCGCACGGCCCTCTTCTGCCAACTGATCCGGAAAGAAACCTCGATTCCCTACAATCACGCCCATCGTCATCTGCTTGTTCGTCATCTTTATCTCCTTCGTTCCGTCGTTCCGTCGTCAAACGTGTAGCACTCTAACCCGAGATTCCGAAAAATGAAACGCCGCGTCCCAACCTTCCGACGGTTCGCCGGCGGGGTGCACCCCGGAAGCCGGACGAATGGCGGCGGCCGCGGCCATCGCCCAGAGGGAATCTCCGCTAGTAGGTGAAACGCAGAATGAGCCAGCCCAGGATCACGGCACCCAGGACGATGAGGAGAGTCACGAGCCAACCGGGGCAAAGGGAGGGCTCCGAGGCGGCTCCCCACCCCCCGAAGCGCAGCTTCTGCAGGTCGTCGGGCCCGAGCCCGTCGGCGAGGGGGAGCGGCTGTGAGTCCGGCTCCAGACGGACCAGGCGGGGCAGCAGCGCCGCCACCAGGATCAGGATCAGCCCCAGCGTGGCACTGTACCAGGGATGGTTTCGGGACAGGACGACCACCACCGCCAGGCAGACCACCAGGAACAGGACGAAGAGTATCTGAAAGTAGAACAGCGATACGGTCGGTCGAAACTCCGCCCCGCAGCGCGGACATCGGAGGCGACGGGCAAAAGGTCCCCTCCAGAGTCGTGCCTTACAGACCGGACAAATGTGCGTCATCGACCGTCCTCAATACCCCTGATAGAAAAGAGTCCGGGGAATTCGAACGTCCAGGAGCGATGCGGCGACAACCGAGGCCACTTTGCTCCGCAATGCCACGACGTCTCCCTCTCCGTTGGGATGAAGCCGGCTCGTGAACAGAATCACGATCGTCTCGGTAAACGGGTCCAACCAGACCGAAGTGCCCGTAAAACCGGTGTGCCCGTACGAACCGGTGGGAAAGAGATCGCCCCGGACCGTACTGAAACGGGTCTCGATGTCGAACCCGACACCCCTCCAGTCGGGGCTCGACCGGATTTCCTGCGGCGTCGACATCTTGAGGGCTCCCAGAGGAGAGAGGATCCGCGCCCCGCGGTAATCGCCGCCGTTGAGGAGCATCTGGGCCCAGATCGCGACGTCGTCGACCGTTGAAAACACCCCCGCATTCCCGGCCACACCCCCCATCCGGGCGGAGGTCGGGTCGTGGACCTGGCCCCGGAGCATCTCACCGTCACGAAGAATCGTCGGAACCAGCCGCTGCGCCTTCTCGGGACCGGGAAGGAATCCCGTGTCAACCATGCCGAGAGGCCTGAAAATGCGTTCGGCGGCAAACTGGTCGAGCCCCATCCCGGAAACCTGGTGCACCACCTCACCAAGCAGGATGTAGTTGATGTCGCTGTAGATGAACTGCGTGCCCGGCTCGGAGACCAGCCGCTCCCGGCAGGCCAGGTCGATCGCCTTCTTGTAGCCCTGCCATTTCGGAACCATGTCCAGATCGGGCCGCAGGCCGGAGTGATGGGTCAACAGGTGCAGCAGGGTCACCTTTTCCTTCCCCCGCCGGGCGAACGGTGGGATGAATTCGCTGACCGGCTGATTCAGGGCAATCTTGCCTTCTTCGACAAGGATCATGATCGAGGTGGCCGTCGCCAGCACCTTGGTCAGTGAAGCGATATCGAAGATCGAGTCCACCGTCATGGGCTCCTCGGTCGGCTCCTTCGCACGCAACCCAAATGCTTTGCGATAGACGGTCTTGCCTCGCCGGGCAACGAGCATGACGGCGCCGGGGATCTTGCCCTCTTCGATGGCGGTCCGGATAACGCCGTCGAGCCGGCCCAACCGCTCGGGAGAGATTCCCAGTTCCGCCGGCTGGCCCTCCGGCAGGCTCTCACCGCGAGCCGCCGGGGGAATCGAGAAGATCAACAAAAGGCAAGACAGGAGGAGACTTCTTGCCCAGCGAGACGGACGACGTGAGAGCGGATGGGAGTCACGAAACATTTCGACTCACATTCTACCCGCTTTCCCCGAAGCGTTCTGGAACGGATCGGCCGGCTGATCGCATCAAGGCCGGGTAGACAATTCGACTCCCTTCACCGGCTCCGGAGACGGCGGGGGCAGAAGGCGCACCAGGGCCATGCCGTCAGGCTCCCGGCCGGTGGGATAGCGCCCTGCGATCGTCCAATTCTCCGTGTCGATGGCGGTCACCAGGTCCGCGTTGCTGCAGGCGACGTAGGCGCGCCGACCCCGCGGATCCGCCACGATCCCGATGGGCACCGGGCTCAGCTCGAGATTCTGAAAGGGGCCCTTCCGTTCGTCTGGAGTCAGGGCCATGGGAATCCGGGTCAGCTCGCGGCGCTCCTCGACCGAAAAGACCGCCAGGTCGCCGGACTGGGAGTTCGAGACCATCACCCTCGTCCCGTCCGGCGTGAATCGAACCCGAATGGGCGAACCGGGACAGGGCACCTTATCGATGATCTCGAGCGCAGCGGTATCGACGATCAACAGCTCATCGGCCCGGCGGTTCGCCAGCCAGAGCTGCTTGCCGTCGGGTGACAGGTCGAGACCCTCGACGCCCTCGCCGACGGGCAGATTCGCCACCAGGCGACTGTCGTCGATATCCAGGACCGAGATCGTTCCACTGCGGATGTTCGAGACATAGACGCGTTTCTCGTCCGGACTGAGGACGAGCATATGGGAGAGCTTCTGGGTCGTCGGAATGGCCTTGTCGATCTTGCCCGTTCGAACGTTCACGACGAGGACCATCTGGCTGTCTTCAGCGGTGACCGCCACCCGATCGCCGTCGCGAAAGTACTGGATCCCATGCGGCCTGCGAAACCTGCCCAAGGGAATCGTGCGGCTGACACGCATCCTTTTCAGATCAAGCACGGTGAGGCTGAATCCGGCGTTTTCCTGGGTTCCGTAATTGGTCGCCACCACCAGACCGCCCGCGGAGTCACCGGCCGCTTCGTGAGGAGCCACTCCAGTCACCAACGTTCCCTTCCGTTGACCCGTCTCGACATCGATCACGGTGGCCGTATGCGCCGCCTTGTTCAACACAACCAACAACTCCTGGGGCCGGGGCGGCTCCGGTGTCGAACAGCCGAAGGAAAGAAACAGGAGGGCCCAAGCCAATCCCAGGGCGTGACGTCCACTTCGTTCCCAACTCACGCCTAATAAGGTACCTTAATCGGTAGCCGAGCGGTCGTGGGAACGGAGCGTCCGCTCGAGTCGAGGCAGCAATGGAGCGATTCGAGTTCTATCGTCAAAGGGCGGAAGAACTGGCCCACCTCAACAGCGTACTGGCCGCTCTGGCGTGGGATCAGGAAGTCATGATGCCGCCGCAGGGAGTCGAACACCGAGCGAGTCTGCGCTCCACGGTGGCGGCCATCTATCACCAGCATCTCTGCGACCCGCAACTGGGAGAGGCGCTCGAGACACTCTCGGAGGAGGAACGACCTCCCCTCGAGCAGGCGGGGATCCGCGAGCTTCGTCGAAAAAGGGAGCGGGCGGTGCGGGTTCCCGAATCCCTCGTCCGTGAGATCACGGAAGTATGCGCGCTCGCCTACGAACACTGGGTCCAGGCTCGACTGGAAAGCCGCTTCTCCCGTTTCGCGCCCTGGCTGGAGAAGATCCTGGTTCTGAAACGACAGGAGGCCCAATGCCTGGCCCTCGAGGGCGCCGGATACGACGCCTTGCTCGACGAATTCGAGCCGGGTGCCACCAGCGCCGCACTGCGCAGCTCCTTTTCCGAGATTCGGCCTCGCCTGAGTGGGCTGCTTCGGCGGATTCAGGCGTCAGCCCCGGCCGGGCGGGCTCGCTCTCTGGACGGCGAATTCCCCATCGAAGGACAGCGCCAGTTCGGCCGACGCGTCCTGACCGCGATGGGCTTCGACTGGACGGCGGGACGACTCGACGAATCGCCCCACCCCTTCTGTGTCGGCATCACGCCCCGTGATGTGCGTCTGACCACACACTACAAGGTGGAGAACCTGACGCGCTCCCTGTTCGGGATGATTCACGAGGGAGGTCACGGCCTCTACGAACAGGGCCTGAGTGCTCTCGAGTACGGCAACCCGGCGTGTGAAGCAACTTCGCTCGGAATTCATGAGTCGCAGTCGCGTCTGTGGGAGAACCTGGTGGCTCGCAGCCGAGCCTTCTGGACCTTCTGGTTCCCGGAGCTGCGTCGGAGTCTCCCGGGAGCCTTCGAGCACTTCGATCTCGATTCGTTCCTGCTCGCCGTCAACCGGGTGGCGCCGACCCTGATCCGCATCGAGGCCGACGAAGTCACCTATGGGCTCCACATTATCCTGCGCTTCGAACTGGAACAGGATCTACTCGCCGGCAATCTGGAGGTCGCCGAACTCCCTACGGTCTGGGACGACCGCATGGAGGAGTATGTCGGAATTCGACCGGCCAACGAAGCGAACGGCGTCCTCCAGGACACTCACTGGTCGCAGGGCCTCATCGGTTACTTCCCCACTTATCTCCTGGGGAACATGTATGCCGCCCAGTTCTTCCGCCGGGCCGGCGGCGAGATCCCTGACCTGCAGGAGCAGATCTCCCGCGGTGAGTTGCAACCGCTGAGGCAATGGTTGCGCACGCGGATCCATTGTGTGGGAAAGACCCGATCGGCCGACGAGCTGGTGCGTGAGATCACTGGCGCGCCGCTCCGAGGAGAGTATTTCTTGAACTACCTCGAAACAAAGTTCGCGGAGATTTACGAATTGTGAAGGGATCGGCAAAGGCGAGGGCGGGGCAGTGCGTCGGAACGGCGGGCATCCGCCAGGGTGCGGTGAAAGGAAATGGCTGGGGGTGCCGCTTCGCCTGGTGCCTCCTGCTGCTGCTCGTCTGGGGTTGCGATGAACCGCCCCGACTCGAGAGGTTCCAGACTGGCGCAGACCAGGTGTTCGACGAACCCTACATTTCCTGGATTCGTGGCAAGAAGGTCGGCCTGATCACCAACCAGACCGGCGTGACCGAGGGGCTCAAACCGGTCTCGGAACTCTTGGCGGAAAGCAAGGAAGTTCAGCTGACGACCCTGTTCGCGCCGGAACATGGCCTCTACGGCCAGGAGCCGGCGGGGGCGAACGTCCCCAACCAGCCGCACGTCTATAGTCTCTACGGCAACGGGACGGGCCACGTCCTCACCCCGGAGATGCTCAAGGACGTGGAAGTTCTGATCTTCGACGTCCAGGATGTGGGAGCTCGCTTCTATACCTACATCTCCACCATGAACGAGGCGATGGCGACGGCGGCCCAGATGCGGATCCCATTCCTCGTGCTCGACCGCCCGGATCCCATCGACGGTTCCCGCGTCGAGGGCCCGGTCCTGGAGAAGATCTTTCGATCCTTCGTCGGGACCCACTGGATTCCCATTCGCTACGGAATGACACCCGGCGAGCTGGCTCGCCTGCTCAAGGCTGAGCGCGGCCTCGACCTGGTGCTCTGGGTCGTACCTTTGAAGGGCTGGAGGCGGGCCTCGTATTACGAATCCACGGGCCGACAGTGGATCCCCCCGTCACCCAACATGCCCACCGTCTTCACGGCAGTGGTCTATCCGGGGACCTGCCTGATCGAAGGTACGAACCTGTCCGAGGGCCGGGGGACCACCCGTCCCTTCGAACTCATCGGCGCCCCGTGGCTGAACGCCGATGTGCTGGCCGTGCTCCTGAACAATGACAATCTGCCCGGCGTCCGATTTCGAGCACAGCCCTTCACACCCAGCTTTTCGAAGTACCAGGGAGAGACCTGCCAGGGGATCCAGATTCACGTCCTCGACCGGGATCAGTTTCGACCGATCGAGACCGCCCTCTACATCATTCGGGAGGTGCTCAACCTGCATCCGAATGAATTCCGCTTCCAGAACGAGACCTTCGACCGGCTGGCCGGGAACAGCTGGATTCGGCGCATGCTCACCGAGAGCCGCGCCGTCGAGGCCGTCGCCAACCGCTGGCAGCCCGAACTGAACGACTTCAAGAAACGGCGCCAGCAGTACCTGCTCTACTGATTTGAGATTGGAGATTTGAGATTTACGATTTGGAGGAGAACGCGCGAACCCTCCTCCAGATCGTAAATCTCAAATCTCCAATCTCAGATCTCACATCCCCTCACTTCCTCTCCGCCTTCGCCCGGTACTCGTCCAGGAGCCGGTTGAATTCCGCGGTGTAGCGAATCGGATCGAACTCGCAGTGGACCGCCTGCAGCGCCTGCTCGACTGCCGGAACAAACTCACCGGGCGCCTTTTCGAAGGCCAGCGCAAGGTGATCCAGGGATTGCTCCTTCTCACCTCGCTGGGCGTACAGCGCGGCAAGACGGTAGTGGAGCCGGGCACTGTCCACACCAAGGCCGAAGGCCTTCACGTACTCCGGAAACGCGGCGTCCGGCTTGTCCAGCCGCTCCAGTACGGCGGCCAGGCGATAGTGCGCTTCCCCCGAGTCGGGGCGGATCTCAACGGCACGCCTCAATCTGTCCTGGGCTTCGTCGAGGCGTCCCAGGTTGATCAGGACGGAGCCTTCATTGAACAGAGAGTCGAAGTCCTTCGGATCGTTGGCCAAGGCCTTCTGGTAGGCGGCCAGCGCTTCGTCGGTCCGGTGAAGCTGTGCGAGAACGTCGCCCAGATGTCCCCAGACCAGGGCATTCTTTGGGTCCTGCGCGAGGGCCTGTCGGAAGTAGGTCTCGGCTTCCTTCAGGCGACCCTGGGACTTGGCCACGACGCCCAGGTTGGCGATCGTCGAAGGCGGCACCCCGTTCGCCCGCGAAATATACCGGGCCGCCTCCTCGAGCTGATCTCGATCCAGGAGCAGTTCCCCCAATTCCCGCGCCAGATCGGGATCGTCCGGCCGGATCTTTTCGGCAAGCCTCAGTTGTTCCAGCGCCTGATTGTCCCGGCCCTGTCGTCGCAGGACGATGCCCAGGTACAGGTGAGCTTGAAAGTCGTCCGGGAAGGCATCGAGAAACTTTCCATAGTCCCGGGCCGCGTCATCGAGACGGTCCAGATGATGCTCGCACAGGGCCATGCTGAAGTAGACCTCGACCGGCGAGGGATTCAACTTCAGGACCTGCTCATAGGCCCGGAGGGATTCCTGGTAGTGTTTCGCAGCGTACTCGAGGTCGCCCAGATCCTGCCAGAACAGAAAGTTGTCCGGATCGAGCTGGACGGCTTTGTTCAACGGTGCCCGCGCCTCGTCGGGGTGGCCCTGGTCGATCAGAATCCGGGCCTGCAGCCCATAGCCCCGGGCGTCTTGGGGGTCGAGCTCGATCAGTCGGCGACATTCGTCGAGGGCCTGCTCGGACTTTCCCTGACGACGATAGATGAGGGCGAGGTTGAAGCGGGCGGCGGCGAAGTCGGGGGCGAGTTCGACGGCCTTCTCGAAGTATTGGGCCTGCAGGTCCGAAAACTCCTGATCGGTTCCGATCAGACCTTCACCTTTGTGGAACCACGACAGAGCTTCCGGGCTGATGTTTTGCGCGGTCTGGGACGACAGGAGGAGCAGCAGGATCAGAAATGACATCAGCTTCTACAGCCGGTTCCACCACCGGATGCAGCCCCCGAGGCTCGCCCGGGCGCATCCGCGGGCCGGCTCCTCGAGCGCTCGATCAATCCGAGAGATTCTTCGGCGAGTGTTTCTCGAGCACCTTGATCAGCGCGACCCCTTCGCGGGGCGTCTTGACCTTCCCCTCGAGCACGATGTCGCGGGCCGAAATCTCCCGGCCGTAGAGGTCCTCGTTGGCACCCGAATCCTGGCGCAGAGTGGATCCGGCCAGGGACACTCCCGCAAACAGCCCCTTGGAGCGCGAGTAGGTCAGGATCTCCGCGGTCATGAGCGCGTCGGTCGAGGCTTCGGCACTCCGGCCCTTCGGACCCGCGGCCACCGAGGCGTCTCCGCCCAGCTTGACCTTGCTCTTGAGCAGTGAATCGGCGCCTTTCGGGTTCATCACGAGCAGGATGAAATCGGTGGCCGATCCTCCGATCTGGAGACCGAAGCTGCCACCCTCGAGACGCATCATTGCGGGTGCCCCCCAGGGGCCCTTGAAGTTGTTGCCGCTACGGCAGACCATGGCTCCTTTGCCATAGCTTCCGCCGAACCCGAGGGCTAGTTTCTTGACCGAAGGGATGACGATGACGCATTCCGCCTTGTCCAGCAGATCCTGGGGAATTCCCTCCGGGATGTCGAGAACCTCCCGGGCCACCTCGGCGCAGTTCTCCAGCCGTTCCCTCTCCTCCTTCGTGTCCGCCCGGACGCTCAGTTGCGCCAGACACAGGACTGACACGACTGCGAAACAAGCCACTCCTGTCCTTGACATCACCTGTCACCCTTCCTTTCCTATGGTGAGATCCGCTGACGTCGATACTAGCACAGCCGCGCACGTAACCGACCGATCGACGGATCCTTCGGCTGGATGTTCAACAGCTCGGGCTTGGACCGGCCTGCTAATCGCCCCCTAACCGGGCTCCTGGTGCAGCAGACTCCGCATAGTGACGGCGCGCCCCTCCGAGCTGTCACTCGAAGTCGACCGGTTCGAAGCGGGTGAGTTCCTGAAACTCGCGAAAACGGAGCTGGACTTCGGTAAAGGTCAATTCCCGGAGCCTGCCGAGCGAGAATTTCTCGACGTTGAAGCTGGCCATGACGGAGCCGAAGACCACCGCCTGGCGCAGTGTCGCCTCGTCGGTGCGACCGGTCCCGGCCAGATACCCCATGAACCCGCCGGCAAACGTATCCCCCGCGCCGGTCGGATCGGCGACATCCTCCACCGGGTAAGCGGGAATTCCGAAGGCCTGCAGTTCATGCCCGACAAGGCTGAACTTGACGACCCCGTACTCCCCCCGCTTGACGACGACGGTTCGCGGCCCCCAGTCCATGATCCTGCGGGCGGCCTTCACCAGCGAGGCTTCGCCGGCCAGAAGTCGCGTCTCCTGATCATTGATCACCAGGATATCCACGTGACGCAGCGTCTCGATCAGCGACTCGAGGCTTCCTTCGATCCAGTAGTTCATGGTGTCGCAGGCGACCAGCTTCGGAGCCCGCACCTGGGCGAGAACTTCGCGCTGGAGCGTGGGGTCGATGTTCCCCAGGAAAACGAAGTCCGCACTGCGGAAGCGCTCCGGGATCTTCGGCCGGAAACCGGCAAAAACGTTGAGGTGCGTCGCCAGCGTCGTCGCTTCGTTCAGATCGCGTGTGTAGTTCCCCTTCCAGCGGAACGTCTCTCCGTCCAGATACTCGAGCCCATCCAGATCGACGTTGCGGGTCTCGAGCAGGTTGCGATCCTCGGCCCGAAAGTCCTTGCCAACACAAGCCACCAGCAGGACCGGCGTGAAAAAGCTCGCCGAGACGCTGAAATACGTCGCCGACCCCCCCAGAGCATCCTCGACGCTGCCGTAGGGCGTTTCAACCGAATCATAGGCCACCGAACCGACTACCAGAACCGCCATTCTGCACCTCTCCCTGAGCTACTGCCTGATGTATTTGCCGATGATCGGCTCCAACTTGTTCCGCGTCTCTTCCGGAATCGCAGCCGGGTCCGTAATGAGGGCGGTCGCGAGGGCATGACGACAGGAGCAGTCGAACTCCCGCGGCAGGATGCGCACGGCCTCCGAGATGAGGCCCTTGGCGTGCTCGCTGTTCTGACTCAGATACCCGAGCAGCATCTCGACCGTCACATCCTCTTCCTCCTCGTGCCAGCAGTCGTAGTCCGTGACCATGGCGATCGTCACGTAGCAGATTTCGGCCTCCCGGGCCAGTTTCGCTTCCTGGAGGTTCGTCATGCCGATCAGGTCCATCCCCCAACTGCGGTAGAGATGGGACTCGGCCCGTGTGGAGAAAGCCGGTCCCTCCATGCAGACATAGGTCCCGCCCCGCTTGATGGGGAAGTCGATATTGCCGGCCGCCTGTTCCACCAGACCGGCGAGCCGTCCGCAGATCGGGTCGGCGAAGCCGATGTGGGCAACGAGACCGTCTCCGAAGAAGGTCGAGACCCGTTGGCGGGTCCGGTCGAAGAACTGGTCGGGGAGCACGAAATCCATGGGGCGGTGCTCTTCGCGGAGCGAACCCACGGCACTGGCCGAAAGGATGGACTCCACTCCGAGTTTCTTCATGCCGAACAGATTGGCCCGGAAGTTGATCTCGGTGGGGAGGAGGCGATGCCCGCGTCCGTGTCGGGCCAGGAAAGCCACGCTCCGGCCGTGAAGCGTACCCACTATGAAGGCGTCGCTCGGAGAGCCGAAGGGGGTCTCGACATGAACCTCCCTGCGGTTCTCCAAGCCCTGGATATCGTATAGGCCACTTCCGCCGATGATTCCGATTTCAGCTCGTTCCTGTGTCGGCATTCGCCTCGTCCTTTCCAGTCTGTTGCGGGGGTTCTTCGAGTGCTTGCCCGCATGTTCCCACAGGCTCCTGCTGCGCCGCACGCCGCGCGACCCGCGAGCTACAGCGAGGAGACATCCCAAGGCACGGGTCGGCACCCGAACTTGCCGTCCTGCAGTTCCAGGCGCCCGAGGGGTGCATCGGCATCGTGTTCGAACATGATCAACCAGTCGCCCTCGATTGCCCTTTCATAGATCTGTCGCCGGGTCTCCATTGTCGTCAGCGGAAACAGATCATAGCCCATCACCCAGGCCAGTGGAACGTGGGCGGCCGTCGGACAGAGGTCGGCGATGTAAAGCAGGACCCGCCCGGCGGACTCGACTCGGACCGACTGATGTCCCAGCGTGTGGCCGGGGGTCGGTTCCAGATGGATTCCGGGAACCACCTCCAGGGGACCGTCGACGATCTCGAGCTGGCCGGCGTCCCGGATGGGGCGCCAGTTTTCATGAAAATAGCTGGCATGGTTTCGTTCGTTCGGGTGCTCAGCGTCCTCGAACTCCTGGCGCTGGACCACATAGCGGGCCTTCGGGAAGGCGGGCTCCGGTCGACCGTCGGGGCCCTTGAGCGTGTTTCCGCCGCAGTGGTCGAAGTGGTAGTGAGTGTTGATCACCCAATCGATGTCGCTGGGGGACAGTCCGAGCCCGCCCAACTCATCGAAAACCGTCCTTTCGTGACCGATCTGATAGATGGAGAGCTGCTTGTCGGTGTATTTGAATCCGCATCCGGTGTCGATCAGGATGTTCTCTGCCCCCGTCCGGACGAGCAGACAGTTGAGTCCGAGTCGAATGCGGTTTCGATCGTCGGGCTGCAACCGCTTCTCCCAAAGCACGCGGGGGACGACCCCGAACATGGCGCCGCCATCGAGGGCAAAGGTCCCGTCGGAGATCAGGTGCAGTTCAAACTCGCCGAGTCTCAATTCCATCGTCTCAACCTTCCGGCAATGCCTCACAGAGTTCGACCAGGACACCCCCTGTCGAGTGGGGATGAATGAAGGCAATCCGGCGGCCCTCCGCTCCCTCGCGCGGCTCCCTGTCGATGAGCTGCACGTTCATCTTCTTCAAACGTTCCAGGATCGCATCGAGATCATCCACCTCGAGCGAGATGTGGTGAATCCCTTCACCGCGCTGCTCGAGGAAGGCCGCCACTGGGGACCTTTCGTCGGTCGGCTCGATCAGCTCGATCAACGAACGCCCGACCGGCATCATGGCGATCTTCACACGATCCTCCTTCTGAATCTCCGTCCGATCACTCCGTAGCCCCAGCAGTCGATAGAACTCCGAGACGACCGCGATGGAGCGGGTGGCAATACCCACGTGAAGAATTCTGGTGACCATATCGTCCCCCTCCTCTCCCCCTGCAGGCACGCGGCCTGCCACCCCCGGGGAGTGGTGTTTCCGGTATCAACTTTCAGTGCTCGCCGGCCGCGGGATCTTCCCCCGCGGCCCGTGGTTCACGGCGTTCTGGCTGCGCCACTGCCCTCGAAGCAGTTCGGCGGCTTCGTACGGAGTCGTCTCTCCCCGCGTCACCTTCTCCGCCAGTCCGTCCAATTCCGAATTGTCCAGGGTTCGACGAAATTCGTCCAGCACGCGCTGCTCGATCAGCTCGAGGATCCGTCGCCGTTCGGCGCTCAGGCGCCGCTCGCGACCCGCTTCGGAATCCCGGAAGAAATCATGGGCTTCCCGCACAGCGGCGGCCAGTTCTCCGATTCCCTGCCCACTGGTCGCCACAGTGGCCACCACCCGGGGAGTCCATCCCCGGCTCGTACTCCGATCCGCGACCAAAGCCCGGATCTCGCGGACGACTTTCTCGGCGCCCGGATGATCCGCCTTATTGACGACGAAGATCTCACCGATCTCCATGATGCCGGCCTTGAGCGCCTGGATCTCGTCACCCATACCCGGCACCAGGACCACCAGCGTCACTTCGGCGCTGCGGGCAATGTCCACTTCGTCCTGACCCGTCCCGACCGTCTCGATGATGAGCCGGTGATAGCCGGCCGCCCCAAGGACCACCAGAGCATCGCCAACGCCCGCCGAGAGCCCTCCCATGGTGCCCCGGGTCGCCATGGACCGAATGAAAACTCCCGGATGGGTCGACAGTGAATGCATCCGAATGCGGTCACCCAGGATGGCGCCCCCCGTGTACGGGGACGTCGGATCGACTGCGACGATGCCCACCCTGTCGCCCCGCTCGAGGTAGTGTCGTGCCAACTGGTCCACCAGAGTGCTCTTCCCGACACCCGGACTTCCGGTTACTCCGAGGACGGAGGCTCCGGCTGCATGGGGAAAGAGACGGGCCAGAATGGCCGTTTTGGCCGGGCCTTCGCCATTTTCGACCCGACTCAGCAAACGACCCACCGAACGAACATCCCCGCCCAGAATCCTGTCCACGATCTCCGTCGCCATGGTCTCGCTACCCGAAGAGAAACCTTCACCGCACTTCCCGCCAATCTATTATGTTTGCGGGCCGAGATCCAGCCGCACGGCCGGGGAAGACGATTTCGGATCGATCAGTCAGGAAAGAGACCTCGCCGCGGGCGGACGATCTCAGGCCACCGGAAACTGCCGAAGGCTCGAACCGCAAACCAAGCGCCGGCAAGGCAGGGGCTTCAGGCAGCGGGCCCAGGCGGGCCCGCTCGAAGGCGGGGACACCGTCACGTCGCGGAGCCGATTCGGACCGGCTCCGCGACCGACGGCACAACTACTTCGCTCTCACGTCGGATCCGCCACTTTTCGAGATGTGACCCAGTCTCGGCTCGCCGATGTAGTAAAGATAGGATCCACCGCTGAGGCTGCCGGACAACTCCCCGTTCGTGCGGATCGACCCGTTCGTGCCTCCGCTGAAGTCCACCACGACATCTCCGGCGTCGAAGTCCCCAAGGTCGAAGCGGCTCCCGCCGGAACCGTCGAGCCGAACGGAGGATCCCCGCCCCATCAACTCCACGACACTGCCGCCCGAGAGCGAGAAATCGACGTCGCTTGCGGTGACGCTTCCATCCAGCTCACTTCCGCCGGAGAGTCCGAAGTTGACGTCGTGACCGAGGTCGAATCCCGTCAGAACGCACTTCGTGCCGCCGCTCAAATGAAGACCGTCGATGTCCGGCATGGTGATGTCCGCCTCGAAGGTCACTCCACGGTAGGAACGCATCGGCTTGAGCGAGATCGACAGTTCGGCTCCTTTCCTCTCCACATCGACGGCGTCCGCCAGGTTATCGTCGATCCGGACGACCACCGAGTAGTTGGACCCGTACGTGACCTGAGCCCGGCAGCCGGAACCCAGATGGAGCCGGGTGAAACCCTCCTGGGATATGTCGCGACTGGTGACATTCCCCGAGCCCCTGACCTGCTCGAATCCCAGAACACATGCCTGCATTGCGAGAATACCGGCCAGACCGGTGATGACAATCGCCCAGCGCCTCATGATTCGCTCCTTTCGCCAGGGTCGCCCCGGCACCCCAATCCGTTCGCTTCTGCGGAACAGTCGGGGCACGGGGAGGTCCCCGATCAAGAACCCGATCGGCTTATCCAACAAGGACTGATACGGAGCAGGGGCCCGTGAAGTTCAATCCGGCAGGGCAGGAGACTCAACCCACCGCAACGGCATTCTTGGTGCCGCGTTTGACCGTGTAGAGCGCCCGATCCGCCGCCATCAGGATCTCTCTCAGAGAACCGGCGTCCATCGGGTAGACGGCCACTCCGAAGCTGGCGCTGACCCGGACTCCCTGACCTTCCGATTTCAAAAAGACGGCCTCGTGAACTGCCCGGCACAGTCCTTCCACAAAGCTCTTCGCCGCGGTCTTGTCCCGGCCCGGGAGAACGAGTACGAACTCGTCGCCCCCATACTTGAAGAGCCGGTCCCCGGGCTGCAGGCGGGACTGCATCGTCTCGCCCACCTCCCGGAGGGCACGCGTGCCCAGCAGGTGGCCAAACCGATCGACGATGCTCTTGAAATTGTCCATATCGACAAAGACCACCCCCACGGTGGTCCCGTCCGCATCGGCACGCTCCAAAAGTTCCGCCAGCACGTGGTACAGATGCCGGGCATTGTGCAGACCCGTGTACTCATCGGTGATGCTCAACTCTTCGATCCGGCTGAAAAGCCGGGCGTTCTGAATGGCGATCGCCGCGTAATCCGCCAGGATCTTCAGGACGGGCAAGTCCCGCAACCGGAAGGCCTCGAAATCCCGAACGTTCACAACCTCGATGACTCCGACGACCTTTCCATGGGCCTGCAGGGGCAGGCAGGCGATCGACTGGGTGAGGAAACCCGTTTGTTGGTCGGCCCGCGGGCTGAAACGGGGGTCCTCGGCGACGTTGGGCACCAGGATCGACTGACCCGTATCGGCCACGTAGCCGGCGATCCCTTCTCCACGGGCCAGCCGAATCCCCTTCAGAAGTGACTCCTCAACGCCGGCCACGATCTCGAAGGTCAGCTCTCCGGTCACCTCGTTGCGCAAGAGGATCGACCAGTTTTCGGCGGCGATCAGATCACTCATCCGATCGACGATGAGTTGGAGAATCTCACGGAGATCCAGAGTCGAGGTGAGCAGCTTTCCCACCTCGAGACAGGCCAGCAGCGCCTTGGTCTCGAAGGAGCCTTCCGTGGGGATCTCCGGTTCATTTATCAAGACGACTTCCCCGTCAGCGATTGCGCATCCGTGACGCAACGCGGAACCCGTTGAAGAGACGCAGACTTCACTGCATTCTACATCTTTCCCAAAGGGCGGAAAACCGAACCCGGGCGCGTCAAGAGGCCGCTCGAGCCCTGCCTCAGGCTCTCTTCGACAGTATGCTCCGGATGGCAGTCAACGCCGCCTCGACGTCCGTGGAGCGGATCTCCCGGTGGGTCACGAACCGGAGCTGACGAAGGCCGGTCGGGACGGCCCGAATTTCCGCCTCCTCCAGTCTGGGGAGGAGCTCCGCGCTCGTCGGGCCCTCGAGATCGGCAATTACGATGTTGGTCTCGACCGTTGACAGATCGATCCGGAAGCCGGGGATGTCGGCCAGGCCCTCCGCCAGGAGACGGGCGTTCTCATGATCTTCGGCCAGACGTGCCGGCATCTGCTCGAGCGCCACGAGGCCTGCGGCGGCCAGGACCCCAACCTGCCGCATGCCTCCTCCCAGCATCTTGCGAACCCGCCAGGCCTCCTCAATGAACTCCCGACTTCCCAGCAGCAGAGATCCGGCCGGGGCGCACAGTCCCTTGGACAGACAGAACATGACGCTGTCACAGTCGCGGGTGAGCCGGGCCACCGTCTCACCGAGGGCAGTCGCGGCATTGAAGATCCGGGCTCCGTCCAGATGCACCGGCAACCCGCGCTCTCTCGCCCCGGTCACGATCCGGTCCAGTTGTCGAACCCGCAGGACGGTGCCTCCGGCCATGTTGTGGGTGTTCTCGAGCGCGATCAGGCCCGTGCGCGCGCGGTAGTAGACGGGTGGGCTCAGAACGGGTTCGACGAGGTCCCAGGTCAACAGACCTCTGGGAGCCTCGACGGGTCGGGCCAGACAACCCGAGAAGGCCGCCATCATGGCCATCTCGTAGTTGAAAATGTGGCCACGCGCCTCGATCACCACCTCCTGCCCCGGACTCGTGTGCAACTTGACGGCAATCTGGTTGCCCATCGTCCCCGAAGGGACGAACAAAGCCGCCTCTTTCGCGAAGATCTCGGCCGCCCGCTCCTGCAGCTGGCGCACCGTCGGATCTTCTCGGAAGACATCGTCGCCCACTGCTGCTTCCGCCATGGCTTTGCGCATGTGCGCCGTCGGCTTGGTCACCGTATCGCTTCTCAGATCAATCACTTCCGCACTCCTCCGCTCGCCTCTCCGAATCCACCGATGTTCCGCCCTCACCCGCCGTCTCGACCGCCAGTATTTCCTCCAGGGCCGGAATCGCCTGTCGGGCCCCCAGTCGGGTACAGGCCAACGCCCCGGCTGCATTGGCGAAATTCAGGCATCGGGCTACCGACCAACCCCGCAGAACCGCATACACGAAGGCAGCGTGAAACATGTCCCCGGCGCCGGTCGAATCGATAACCCGGACCGGAAAACCTGGAAAATCGTACACCTGCCCCTCCCAAAGCGCCGCCGCTCCGGCCGCCCCCCGGGTCACCGCCACGAAGCCCGGGCAGCAACTTCCGACTCTCTGCAGATCCCGCCGCCAGTCGCCGGTCCCCCCGAATTCCGATACGAACCCGCGACTGGCGATCAAGAGGCGGGCTCTCTCGAGGAGCCGTTCCGTTCCGGGTTCGACCCGATCGATGTCGACGCTGACCGCCGTGCCCGCCTCGTTCGCCCAGGCCGCGGCCTGAACCGACGCCGTCAGATCGTTGGCATCCAAATGCAGAAGGCAGCTCTCTCCGAACTTCGCACGATTCAGTTGGCCCGGGCCGTAGCGCAAGGCCGGATCCCGGTCGTAGAGGATCGTTCTTCCTCCGCTGGCGTGATCGACGAGGATCAGAGAATGATGACTGGAGGCTCCGGGCACGACCTCGAGGGCCAGGTCCATCGCCTCCCGGCTCAGTTCCTCGATCACGAACCGCCCGGGCTCGTCGTCCCCCACTCGGCCGATGTAGCGCGTGCGCAGTCCCAGTCGCGCCCAGAACGAGCAGGCCGTCGCGATCTGCCCGCCGCAGAAGCGCAACATCGGCTCCATCGGCAGCTTCGAGTCGAGCTCCGGATAGCGGGGTACGCGGCAGACCCAGTCGACGGCGTTCTCCCCGAAGCCCGTTACCTGAAAGGGCCGATCCTGCGGCAGCCGGAGATCAAAGTAGACATCTTTCAGAGGATGCATGGCCCGGGTTCCCGATTCGCCAAGATCATATCGAAGCCGGGCCCACTCGTCTGCACAAACTCCTGTCGTCCGTGGAATGGAAGGACTGTCTAGAGCATTCCTTCGTCCGCAAAGCTGAAGTAGCGGAATGAACCGAGGATCACGTGGTCGAGCACCCGGATCCCGATGATCTTTCCCGTATCCACCAGGCGACGGGTGATCATGATGTCTTCCTGGCTCGGCTCGGGAGCCCCGCTGGGATGGTTGTGGACGAAGAGAATCCCGGCCGCCGCTTCCCGGATGGCCGGTCGAAACACCTCCCGCGGGTGAACCAGCGAACGGGTCAGACTCCCCTCGGAAATGCGGATGACCCGCATGACTCGGTTCTTGCCATCCAACAGCAGGACCCAGAAACACTCCTGTTGCAGCTCGGAGGTGGCCGGCCGGAAGTATTCGAAGATCTCCGCACTGCATCGAAAGGAGCGCTCCGCCGGGAGCATGCGGCGACCGGATCGGCGGTGGATCTCACGGGCCGCCAGCACTGCCATCGCTTGTCGGTGGCTGCACCCCAAGGAGCGCAGCTCGGGGTACGAGGACCTCCAGAGGACACGCAGCGATCCAACCTGGTCCCGCAGCCGACGGGCCTGCTCCGCCGCCCTGCTCCAGGACTGGTTGGGTGCCAGCAGGAGAGCCAGCAGATCGCGATCGCCGAGGCCCGGCCACCCGGCTTCGACGAGCCGTTGTTCGACGGATTCGAGGGATGCCTTGAACTCACTCATTTCTCCCTCTATCAACGTTCGAGCCCCTCGGATCTACGAAACCTCCGGACGAGACTGCGGGGAACCGCCAGGGTCAACCCAGGATCAGATCGAGAAAGTCGATCAGACGGTTCTCTGCCCAGGAACGATCCAGATCGACCCGACGATCCTCGATGAACGCGACGTGCCCGCCGCGATCGGTCATTGCGACATTCAGAAACGGATGCTCCGCGAGCGTCCTGTCCAGGAGCGGCTCCGCGGGCAGAAACGGATCGTCCCGCGAATGGATCGCGAAGGTCGGCACCGAAATGCCAGGAAGCACCGGCCGGGCGCTGGCTTCTCGGTAGTATTCGCGCACATCGGCGAATCCTGCGACGGGGACGGTCACGGTCTCGTCAAACTCGCGGATCGAGCGCACTCGACGGAGGCGCTCCGGATCGATGGAGCGGTGAAAGGGGACGAGATTGTTCAGGGCCAGCTGCTTGAGGCGGCGAACGTAGTACTGCCGGTAGATCCGATTGGATTTCCGATTCATCAGATGCCCGCTGAAGGTCAAGTCGGCCAGCGGGGAGATGACGCCGATCCCGCGCAGCCATTTCGGAGGAGAGTTCCCGGCCTCGCCTGCCAGCTTCAGAACGATGTTTCCCCCCATCGAGACGCCCACGACAACAACATCTCCGAGGCGCCGGGTCGAGCGAAAGACCGAAATGATCTCAGCGACGGCACGGCTGGAACCTGCGTGGAAAATGCGGGCTGCGCCCGAGCGGTCGTACAGATCGGGCAGCAGGGTATTCCACCCTCGCCTGTAGGCCTTGTGTGAAAGGCCGAGCATGTAGGTGGAAGAGGTCGACCCCGCCATGCCGTGCACGACGACCAGGGTCGGCGCGTCCGGGGCGACCTCCACCCAGGTCGCTTCGATCCGGGTGCCGTCGGCGATCGAGATCGATTCCCGCCGGGAGGTCGACCATCCCCAGTCGAAGCGTCGGCGCTGTCTGGAACCGACGATGGTCTGAAGGTGCCCGTTCCGCAACCAGCGGTGACAGTCGAAAGGGTGCCGGCGCAGCAGTTCCTGCACGCGGCCGGCCATTGAACCGGCGCCGGAGAAGTGCGTCACACCCTGCCCCGCCGTCCTCTCCAGGTCAGCAGAAGGGCCAGCACGAGGATCCCGATGCCGGCTCCGACGGTGTCCGACGTCAGATCGAACCAGCTCGGATCCCGACCCGGCACGAAGGACTGGTGGATCTCATCGGAGGCACCGTACAGGATCGCCAGCAGCCAGGCCAGCAGGAGACTCGAGCGTGCCAATCGCTCGCGCAGTCCCGCCGTCAGTCCCCACAGCAGAGAAGCTCCGAACAGGGCATAGCCCCAGGAATGGAGAAGGTAGTCGGGCGCCAGCCGGGCTCCCGGCGGGTCACTCTGACTGGAAAGAAAGAAGATCAGACCGGCCAGCAGCAACGCGGGAATCCAGTGCAGAACACGCATCAGAGTGGCAGAAAGTACATGATCCAGGCCACGACGAGGGAGCCTACCACCATGTATCCGAGAAGCCTCAGACAGTAGTGGAGGCGTTCCCTTCGCTCCGTTCGGTTCAGGAGTGAAAAAACGGTTGCGATGACGATCGACAGGATGACGAGACTGACGAAGTGATTCACTGCTTCCGTTCCCGGGCGATGTCGAAGGCGTCCAGAATCACCAGCATGTTGATGAGTCCGGCCGTGTAGAGGTAAGTGTTGCCGTATTCGTAGCCGAGGCTGCGGATGTCGCCGGCACCCCATCCCAGAGCTTTGGCGATGAGGTAAGGGAGACCGATGGCGCCGTCCGCCACGAACCGGAGAAGACCGAAGAACCCGCTCTCCAGCGGGAAGAGCCGTCCGTCCGACCAGACGCCGAGACTGAACAGGATCAGAACGGCGATGAAGAACACCGCGGCTCTCAGCGATTTGCCAAGATAGAAATGCCCTCCGCCAGGAATGAACCAGGCGAGGATACAGGCAACCGACGTCCTCGTCATGACTTAGATGATATGAATCGCGCCGGAGGGAGGTCAAGCCGGACGCGCTGCAACCCCCTCAGGGGAGAGCGGGTCCAGGGGCGCGGGAGAACGGGTTTCGGGTTTCGAGTTCCGAGCTTCGGGGGCGTGCCCCAATGGTGGAGGTCCCGATGGGCCGGACGGTGGTGGATGAGCGAATACACTGCGGCCTGAGATCATGCTCTCGAAACCCTGCTCCGGTGGGAGCGGGCGAACCGATCCGCAGTCACGGCCTCCGATCGGTGTGCGCCCACTGGAGAGAGGTCTCGGCAGCCTGATCTCACGCAAAGGCGCCAAGTACGCCACGCCGCAAGGAGATTCTTTGTGGCTGGCGGCTTTGCGTCCTTCTTTGCGCCTTTGCGTGGAACCAACCCGCCGTGCATTCGCCTGCCTGCCAGCGTCCGATCCGACACAGCCCTTGCCATTCGGACAACCCGCCTTCGCCCTTCGCCCTTCGCCCCTCGCACTTCGGCGTTGAGCCTTCGCCGTTCGGCCCGGAGCGCGGGAGCGCGGGAGGACGGGATGCCGCTCCGTATTTCAGAACCCGAACGAAGTGAGGCGCCCCGCGCCGGGTCCGGAGGACGGGAGGACGGGTCTCGCGAGGGAGGGTGGGAACCGCGTCAGAGCGGTTTGGGCAACACGCCCCCGGAACTTGAAACTCGGAACGACGGCGTCCCGTTCTCCCGCGTCCCGTCCTCCCGCATCCCGCTCTCCCCTTCGCGCGGTCAAATGTTATGATTCCAGCGAGTTTTCTCCATAACGCGAGGGGGGGGCATGATGAAGATCCTGATCAGCGATGCAATGTCGGATGAGGGAATTGAGTTCCTCGAGCACGAAGGCAGCTTCGAGGTCGCCAACCGTCCGGGCCTGTCGCCGTCGGACCTGTTGCGGGAGATTGCCGACGCCAGCGCACTGATCGTGCGCAGCAAGACCAAGGTGACGGCGGAGGTCATCGAGGCCGCCCGCAAGCTGCGGGTCGTCGGCCGGGCCGGCGCCGGCGTCGACAATATCGACCTCGACGCCGCCACCCGTCGCGGCATCGTCGTCATGAACACACCCGGCGGCAACTCGGTCAGCGCGGGCGAGCACGCCTTCGCCCTGCTGATGGCGCTGGCGCGGAAGATCCCCTTCGCTCATGCATCGCTGCAGGCCGGAAAGTGGAACAAGTCCGCTTTCACGGGGCGCGAACTCCAGGGCAAGACCCTGGGCGTCCTGGGACTGGGGAAGATCGGCGCCGTGGTCGCCAAACGAGCGATCGGCTTCGACATGCGCGTGCTGGCATTCGATCCGTTCGTGACGGAGACCTACGCCGCCGACCTGGGAGCGGAACTCCATTCGGTGGACAGCGTCCTGTCCCAGTCCGATTTCGTGACCCTCCACCTCCCTCTGAACGAAAAGACGCTGCACGTCATCAATAGGGAGAACATCGAGCGGATGAAGGACGGAGCCCTGCTGATCAACGCGGCGCGCGGTGCGCTCATCGACGAAGGCGATCTGATCGCAGCCCTCGAAAGCGGAAAGCTGGGAGGAGCGGCTCTGGATGTCTTCGAAGGTGAACCCAACGTGAGCGAGGCGGTGCGCAACGCGCCGAACGTGATTCTGACGCCGCACATTGCAGGCTCCACTCAGGAAGCACAGGCGAAGGTGGGCTACGATATCGCCGTTCAGATCTCGAATTACCTGCAGCACGAGGTCATCGTCAACGCCGTCAACTTTCCTTCGGTGACGACAAAGGAGCTGACCAGTCTCGAGCCCTTCATTCGCCTGGGTGAAAAGCTGGGAACTTTGGCCAGCAGCATCAGCACGATCCGTGTTTCCGAGATCGGACTCCGTTACTACGGCGATCTGGCCCGGATGAACTACAAGCCGCTCTCGAACAACATTCTCAAGGCCATCCTGAAACCGATCCTCTCGGAAGAGATCAACCAGGTGAACGCACGCAAGCTGGCCATCGACCGCGGCATCTCGGTCATCGAGACGGTCAGTTCTCGGGAGCGGAGCTATGTGAACCAGATCAGCATTCAGCTGCGTTCTGCGGAAGAGATGGTCTGGGTGGAAGGTGCGATCCTCCACCAGGGCAATCTGCGTCTGGTCTCGGTGGACGGGATCGCGGTGGAGAGCCAGCTCGAGAAGCACCTCCTCTTCATCCGAAACGAGGACAAGCCCGGGGTCATCGGCCGACTCGGCACGATCCTGGGGGAAGCGGAGATCAATATCGGCTCATTCGTACTGGGCCGCAGTGCCGATTCGGATCACGCCGTCGGCATGGTCAACACGGACAGTGCCATTTCGGAGCCTGTCCTGGAAAAGATACGCCAGTTGCCCGAAGTCCGGTTTGCTCGACTGATCACGTTCGAGGACTGATACCCCGGCGGGCCGTACCATCACTGGTCGGCATCGTCCTGGGAGAAGCGATTCGGGGCGCTGCGTTGTGAGGTGACGAGTGATGAGACGAGTGTTCGCATTCATTGCATTGGTAGCGGGTTCGACGTGTCTGGCCGCCGGACCGAGTTCGCTGGACGGAGTGGTCATTCCCCGGAAGACCGACCTGTTCATCGAGCTGATGCGCAGCATCAACAGCAAGACGGCCCAGGTCGGCGACAAATTCGCGGCAACCGTTCAAGTCCCGGTGACCGTCGGGGACAAGATCGTCATTCCCGTGGGCGCCTATGTGATCGGGCATGTCGCCGACAGCAAGGCCGCAGGCTACATCCGGGGCAAGGCCCAGATGCTGCTGGGCTTCGACACGGTGATTCTCCCCGATGGGACGACCCGGCAGATCCGGGCCGTGGTTCAGTCGGCCGACCAGTACTCCCCCGACCCGGCGGACGAGAGCGGGCGGGTTCAGGCCCCCGGAGACGCGGGGAAGGAAGTCGCCGTCGGCGCGGCCAAGGGCGCCGCAACCGGCGCCATCACCGGCGCGACCATCGGTATCTTCAGGGGCCAGACGCTGCGGGGGGCGGGTATCGGAAGTCTCGCGGGCGCCGCCGGAGGAGCGCTCATCGGCCTGCTCGACAAAGGAGAAGAGGTCGAGCTGCCCAAGGGCGCCGGTGTGACGATTCAGCTGCAGGAGGACATCGAGTTCGTCAAGCCCGAGGCGACACAGGAGGGCAGAACCCTGAAGCCATAGGGTCGAGTCTCGAGGGCAGGCTGCACTCTGATTAGCTGTTTTCGTCGCCGACCTGCAGGAGGGCGTCGACGTAGGCCTCCGAGTCGAACACGAGGAGATCGTCCAGCTGCTCACCCACCCCGATATATCGAATCGGGATGTGCAGCTCCCGGGCGATGGCGACCAGGATTCCCCCTTTGGCCGTGCCGTCGAGCTTCGTCACTACCAGTCCGGTGACCCCGGAAGATTTCAGAAATTCCCGGGCCTGAACCAATCCGTTTTGCCCCGTCGTCGCATCGAGGACCAGAAAGACCTCATGCGGTCCCCCTTCCACCTCCCGGGACGCCACCCGGTTCATCTTCTCCAGTTCCTGCATCAGATTGCTCTTGGTATGGATCCGCCCGGCCGTATCGACGATGACAATGTCGATCGAACGCGCGCGCCCAGCTGCGATTGCATCGAACAGAACCGCCGCGGGATCTGCTCCCGGACTCTGCTTGACGACGGCCGAACGGGTCCGGTCGCCCCAGATCTCGAGCTGCTCGATGGCGGCGGCGCGAAACGTATCGGAGGCCGAGAACAGCACGGTCTTCCCTTCCCTCTGGTAGAAGCGTGCCAGCTTGCCGATGGTCGTGGTCTTGCCGACACCGTTGACGCCCACCACGAAGATGATTGACGGACTCGGACCGTCCAGCGCCCGATCGCTCGGGCCGCCGGCATCCCCAAGAATCTCCAGGAGTTCCCGACGGATCAGCCGCTTGACCTGCTGCCGCGTGATGTAGCGGTCCCCCGCGGTCGCTTTTCGAATGCTGTCCAAGAGATGCTCCGTGGTCTGTACCCCCATGTCGGCTGCCAGCAGAGCCTCTTCCAGTTCCTCGATCTGCTCCTCCGTAATAGGGCTCTCGGCGGTACCGGTCCAGCGCGACAGCTGATGGTTGATGTCTTCGGCTGTGACCTGGAAGGCGTCCTTGAGGCGTTTGAAATAGCCGGGCTGCTCTCTATAGTTGAAGATGCTCATCGAACTTCCTGTTGGTACAGTGCCTCCAGCTCCGTCCAGTCGGGAGAGGCGGCACGCTTGAGATTTTGCGCCAGCCGGTCGGTCAGTTCGCGACAGAAATCCAGCGGGTGCGCCACCCTGATTCTCTCACGTTCGAGCGATGTCGCCGTCGACTCCAGTTCGGGGGGAAAGTCGTCGCCGTAGAGGTTGATTCCGATCCCGATGATGGCCCAGTTCACCCGGTCCCCCGTCGATCCCAGTTCGGAGAGAATGCCGCAGACCTTCCGGTCGCCGATGTAGACGTCGTTGGGACGCTTGAGTCTCACGTCGGCCCTCCGCTCGAACCTCCGAATGCTCTCTACCACCGCCAGCGCCGAGGCCTGGTTGACTACCGGGGAACGCTGCACGCTCCAGGAGGGGTAGAAAAGGTAGGACACGTACAGCCCCCGCCCCGGAGGGGAATACCAACTGCGCCCGTGTTGCCCCTTTCCGGAGGTCTGCTCGCCGGCGACCACCATTCGGTCGATCCTTGCCGAGAGGAAGGCCTTCAGGTAATCGTTGGTGGACTCAACGCTGTCCAGGATCTCTCTCTTCTCGAACATCGATCATCCGGCGGCCCGACGGGGCCCACCCTCTCGCCCGCCCGATCAGGCCCCGATGCCTTGGTTGGGTCCCGGTCTGCCTGTCGCCGGCCGGGCGATGCCGGCGAAGGTCGATCAGGGCCGGATCCGATCCAGCTTCTCCCGGGTCTTGGCGCGCAGATCCCGCACTTCCCTCAGTCGATTTCGGGTCTTCTCGACGACCGGGGCCGGGGCCTTCTGCAGAAACGCCTCGTTGGAGAGCTTTCCGTCCAGGCTGTTCTGCTCGGCATCGAGCTTCTGGAGTTCCTTTTCCAGGCGCTGGCTCTCGGCCTGAACATCGATCACATCGTCCAGCACCAGTGCGAATTCGCCCAGGGCCGTGACACCCTCGAGCAACAGGCCACCGGTGGGAAAGTCGGATGAAAAGACGACCTCGCGCGCGGGGACCAGACGTTTCAGGTTGGCCAACTGGGACTCGATGAGGCGACGTGCCGGCTCATCGCAGCGCAAATGGACCAGCAGGCGTTTCCGTGGATCGATGTTATTTTCCGCCCGGGCCGTCCGCATGGCCGAAATCAGCTCCTGGATGCGCTGCATTCGGACCACGACCTCGGAGTCGGACCAACGGGCAAAGGCCTGAGGATACGGGCGCAGCATGATGGTTTCACCCTGGTGAGGCACCTTCTGCCAGATTTCTTCCGTGATGAAGGGAATGAAAGGATGAAGGAGTCGCATCGCCGTTTCGAGAACGAAACAGGCCACCTTTTGGGCCCGTTCGCGACCGGCGCGGTCGTCCCCCGACAGGTCCTCCTTGATGAGTTCGATGTACCAGTCGCACAGATCACCCCAAAAGAAGTGGTAGAGGGTATTGGTGGCTTCGTGAACGAAGAAGCGATCCAGGTCGCGACGCGTGCTTTCGATGACCTCGCTCAACCGGGCCAGGATCCAGCGATGATGCAGGCCGGGCTCGGGGCCTTCGAGCAAAGCATCGATTTCCGCTTCGCCCACCGGGGCGTCGCTGTCGAGGTTCATCAGAAGAAACCGGGCCGCGTTCCAGATCTTGTTGCAGAACGCTCGATACCCCGCCATCCGATTGATCGAAAAGGGTATATCCGTACCCGGCACCGCCATGACCGCCAGGGTGAAACGCACGGCGTCGGTGCCGTACTCATCGATGATGGCCAGAGGGTCGATGCTGTTGCCACGCGACTTGGACATCTTCTGGCCCTGCTCATCCCGAACCAGGCCGTTGATATAGACGTGGCGAAAGGGCACCTCCTGCTTGAAGCGAAGTCCCATCATCATCATCCGGGCCACCCAGAAGAAGATGATGTCGAAGCCGGTGACCATGGCCGAGGTCGGATAGAAGATTTCCTGTTCCTTCGACTGTTCGGGCCAGCCCAGGGTCGAGAAGGGCCACAGGGCGGAGCTGAACCAGGTGTCCAGGACATCGGTCTCCTGGCTGAGCTGAGACCCGCCGCACTTGGGGCACGCCTGCGGCGCCTCCCGTGCGACGATCGTCTCGCGGCAGGCCCCGCAATACCAGGCGGGGATGCGGTGTCCCCACCACAACTGGCGACTGATACACCAGTCGTGAATATTCACCATCCACTCGAAGTAGACCTTTTCAAAATTCTTCGGCACGAAATCGGTGCGACCCTGCTCGACCGCTCGAATCGCCTCCTCCGCAAGCGGCTTGACGCGAACGAACCACTGGTTCGACACGACCGGTTCGACCACGGTGTGGCAGCGCTGGCAGTGACCGACGTTGTGGGCATAGCGCTCTGTCTTCTCGACCAGGCCGAGCGCGTCGAGATCCGCGAGCACCCGTTTGCGGGCCTCGTAGCGATCGAGTCCCTGGTAGCGGCCGGCGGCGTTTGTCATCGTGCCGTCATCGCCGATCACCCGGATGATGGGCAACCCATGGCGGCGGCCGGCTTCGAAATCGGCGGGGTCGTGACCCGGAGTCACTTTCACGACCCCGGTCCCAAACTCGCGCTCGACGAAGCTGTCGAAAATCACGGGGATCTCGCGATCCATCAGGGGCAGGACGATGCTCTTCCCCTGCAACCAGCTATAGCGTTCATCGTCCGGATGCACCGCCACCGCCGTGTCACCGAGCATCGTCTCGGGGCGTGTCGTGGCGACGACGACGAACCTGGAGGAATCCTTCACCGGATAGCGCAGGTGCCAGAGATGCCCTTCGGTCGGCTCGTACTCGACCTCCAGATCGGAGATGGCGGTAACGCAGCGCGGGCACCAGTTGACGAGATACTCACCCTTGTAGATCAGGCCGTCTTCATAGAGCTGCACGAAGACTTCGCGGACGGCACGCGACAGCCCCTCGTCCATGGTGAACCGCTTGCGGCTCCAGTCGCAGGAACATCCCAACCGTTTGATCTGGCCGAGGATGTTCGCCTCCGATTGCTCCTTCCACTTCCAGACGATCTTTTCGAACTCGGGGCGGGTGAAATCGGTCCGTTTCTTCCCTTCCGCCGCCAGCTTCCTTTCGACGACGTTCTGCGTGGCGATGCCCGCGTGATCGGTCCCGGGTACCCACAGGACGTTGTGTCCGTCCATGCGCTTCCAGCGGGCCAGAATGTCCTGGAGCGTAATGTTCAACGCGTGTCCCATGTGCAGGGCGCCCGTCACGTTGGGAGGCGGCAGGACCATGGAGAAGGGCGGCCGTTCCGATTCCACATCGGCCACGAAGAAGCCCCGTTCTTCCCACCACTGGTAAAGACTCTGCTCCGTCCCACGCGGTTCGTAGCTTTTCGGTATCTTGGTACCCAACGGAGTCTCCTTTTCCGGCTCGAAACAAAAGGTGAATTATAGCCCAGCGAAGGAAGCGGGCTAGGCGTTCGGATGACGCAGGATGTCGCGGGCTACATCGGGGAGCAGCGACCGCAGTGTTTCCGGAAGTCGCTCCGAGACGGCCGCGACGAGCGCCCGGAACTGCGCATCGGTCAACTCCGGCAAAATGGGGGGCTTCCACACCTGCCGGGGTCTCAGTCGGAAGTCGGCTCGACATTCGGCCGGGCTGAGCTCGAAGAGCCGTCCCGGCAACGATGCCCCTCGGGTGGGGGGTTCCCAGACGGTCTCACCGGGGTCGGCAAAATCCACCGGCAGCGATGGGGCTTCCTGCTTCGCCTGTCGGCGGGCAATCAAGGCCTCCACCACTTCGACCAGGCGGGACGTCTCGAAGGGTTTGGTCAGGGTCGAGTCGGCACCGGCCCAGGCGAGGCGATCGGCATCGACCGGTGACAGCGAACCTGCAAGCAGGACGACCGGGATCGACGAGGTGGAGAGATCCCTTTTCAGATCGCGGCACAGTTCGTATCCGTCTTTGAGAGGCAGCGCCACATCGGCCAGGACGACATCGGCACCCCATTTTCGAACATGGGCGAGCGCGGACTGTCCGTCCGAGAAGGGCTCGACCTCGAACCCCTCGCCGGCAAACGACAAGGTCACGACTTTCTGGATCGTCTTGCTGTCATCAGCGAGTATGATTCGATACATGGCGATCAGTTCTGCGGAATCGGCACCCCTTCGTCCGGGAGCCCCGAATGCTGTTGCATGCGCCGCTCCTCGGCCCGCTTGCGCGCCACTTCATAAATGTCCGGCCGTCCCGTAAAGACCTCCCAGACACTGCGCAGGGGATCCATCAGCGAGAAGGTCTCCTCCGCGCGATTCATCTTGTGCCGCGTCGCTGCCTGCTGGTCGACCGCGGGGACTTGCTGTTCGAGCAGCACCAGCTTGTTCTTGGCATCCTCGAAGTACTGACTGAACGGATACTCCCGGGCGATCTGCTCGTAGTAGACGCTGGCCTCGGTCACACGGCCGGTCTGTTCGAGCGATTCTCCGAGCCTATAGAGGGTTTCGTCCATCCGGCCATAGTCGGGGTATTTGTCGAGAACTTCCTTGTAGCGCCCCTCCGCCGCGTTGTAGGCCGATCGCTTGAAGTAGAAGTCCCCGATGTCCTGATCGTGGCGCGCCAGGATGTCCTGAACTTCCCGCAGAGCCTCGCGGGCGGTGGGAGCCAGTTCGCTGTCCGGGTAGTTATCCAGCACGCGCTTGCACTCCACCTCGGCCTTTTTGGCATAGGTGGGATCGCGGTCGTAGGGTTTGATCAGCTTGAAGTTCAACGCACAGATCTTCATCTGGGCGTCGTCCGCCATCCCATGGGTCGGATAGAAGATCAGAAAATCTTTGTACTGGGCCTCGGCCTGAAGATAGTTCTCGGTACCCTGCTGGCCGTAGTAGGAGTCGGCAATGGCGAGGAAAGCCGAAGGCGTGTAGTCGCTGTCCGGGTAAGTGTTGATCAGAGTCTGGAAAGCCAGCCGGGATTTCGTGTACTGCGACTTCTCGAGGTACTTCATGCCGTTTTCGAACAGCTGAGTATCCGGAGCCGCGGTTCCTTCCTGCAGCCCGGCGCTCTTCTGGCCACAGGATGTCCACAGCAGTACACCGAACAGAACCAGCAGGATCCGCTTCAAGGCAGCCATTTCATCTGCACCTTTACTCATGTGATGAGGGCAGCGCTCTCGGCGTATTCGCGCATCTGCCGAAAGGTTGCCGCAGGGTCCGGGGACCCAAAAATCGCGCTCCCCGAGACCAGCAGGTCCACACCAGCTTCGACCACTGCGGCGGAATTGTCCGGACCAATCCCCCCGTCGATCTCCACCTGAACGTGCTCCAGACCCCTGGCCCGAATCAAGCGCTTCAATTTTCTCACTTTTTCGAAGCTAGTTGAAATGAACTCCTGTCCCCCGAAACCCGGGTTTACCGACATCACCAGCACGTAGTCACAATGGGGAAGGATCTCTTCCAAGATGTTCACGGAGGTATGAGGGTTCAGGGCGATGCCGGCCAGGGCTCCGGCGCGCCGGATCGCCGCCAGGATCTCCTGGAGATGAATCGCGGCCTCGACGTGCACCAGCACTGAGTTTGCGCCTGCCTTCACATACTCGAGAGTCATGGCGTCGGGGTTGGAGATCATCAGGTGTACATCGAGATGCCGATCCGTGATCTGGCGAATCCTTCGGATAACCGGCAAACCGACCGTCAGGTTCGGCACGAAGTGCCCATCCATCACATCGATGTGGATCCAGTCGGCTCCCGCACTTTCCATCAGCCGGATCGCCGCCTCCAGATTTGCGAAGTCAGCAGACAGGATGGACGGTACGACGCGGGGTTTCACCGGGCCACCTCCAGATTGACGACCTGGTCCCGGGCGATGGGATAGCCCGGGTCGGGAAACTGTCGGACCACGATTCCCCGGCGGGCCCCCGGATAGTCTCGATAGTACGTCCGCGCTTCGAACCCCAGGCCCTCCAGTTCGAGAAGCGCCCGGTTGAGATTGGAGCCGATGAACTCGGGCATGACATATCTCGCGCTGGCCTTCGACTCGACCAGGACGTCGACCCGGTCGGTTGTCCCGGTCCCCGCTTGTGGCCGCGGCCACTGGGCGACCACGAGGTCGCGGCCTTCGGGCAGGGGCAACTCGGAAATCCTCCCGAGCTGATACTGTTCCTGCTCGAGGAGCATCCGCGCCGCCCGGACGGAGGACCCGGACAACTCGGGAATCGGTCGAGTTCGCCGCCCCAGGCTGACGATCACCTGAACGCTGCCATCGGACTTGGTGCGCACTCCGGCTCCGGGAACCTGACTGATGATGGCTCCCGCGGGGACCATCTCGTCATAGCGGTTTCCGCTCACCATCAGCTTGAGATGCAGGCGCTGGAAAACCACCTGTGCGTCCGAAAGGGCCATCCCGACCAGGGCCGGAGTTTCCACCTCGTGGCCCCGGACCGCCAATCTCATCCCGATGATCATGCTCATCAGAAAGGCACTGACGATGATCCCTCCCAGGAGGCAGACCTTGCCCCACCCAATGAACCTCGTTTGAAGATTGACCTGCCTCTTTCGCGACATATCCGAACTGCACGAGAAGTTATCACAAATCGGTCAACAGCGCCCGATACGAGCCGCAAAGAAGCCGTCCCCAGGCCCGTCCCCGGGAAAGCTCCGCCAATACTCACCACGCAGTCGGGCGCGGGCATCCATACCCAGCAGGGCTTCGACCACCTGCTCGTTCTCTTCCGGCTCGGTGGAGCAGGTGGAATAGACGACCTCCCCGCCCGGTTCGAGTGCGCGGAAGGCCTCCTGCAGGATCCTCCTCTGTCGGTGTTGCCAGCGTAGCAGGTCCCCTTCCCGAACGAACCACTTGATGTCGGGATTCGAACGAAGCGTGCCGAGCCCGGAACAGGGAACATCCGCCAGGATGAGCCCGAATCGGCCCTCCGGAAGAGGTTCCGAAGTGGCGTCGGCTTCGACGAAATGCAGAGGGCCGACGCCGAGTTCCCGGGCGCGATCCCGCATGCCCGCCAGGCGTCCGCGGTCGATGTCCGCGCAGATCTGCACCGTCCCCGGGCGAATCCGGGATGCCAGGATGAAGCTCTTTCCTCCGGGGGCGGCGCACAGATCGGCCACGTATCGGGCCGATCCGGGGTCTCCCAGGTACGCCACCCGCTGACTGGAGACGTCCATGAAGAAGCAAAAGCCCTGTCGGTAGAGCTCATGGCGGACGAAGCCGCGGTGATCGACCTCGATGCAGTCGGGCAGTCCTTCGACCGGACGGGACGGGATGTCTTCGGCGGCGAGCCGGCTCAGGAACTGCGACGTCGAGATGCGGAACGTATTGACTCGCACGACGGAGGGCGGCAGCGCGTTGTCGCGACGGAGAATGTCTTCCGTGGGTCCGAATCCGAAGCGCGCCGCCCAGCGCTGGACCAACCACTCGGGATGACTGTAGCGTGTCGCCAAACCGCGAACCGAGTCGACGGACGGCTCCTGGGGCCGGGAACGGAGAAAGCCCCTTAGCACCGCATTGACGAAAGCCGCCGCGTGACCGTGTCCCAGAGCTCGGGTCAGCCGAACCGCTTCGTCCACGCTGGCGTAGTCCGGCACTCGCAGCCAGTGAATCTGATAGAGCGAGATCCGGAGGACCCAGAGAATCTCCGGATCCACCTCGTCGAGAGGACGGCTGGAGATGAGGGCCAGCCAGTAGTCGATCAGGGAGAGGTGACGAACGACGCCCCCCACCAATTCGCGCACCAACGAACGATCGGCCGGTGAGAGTCGCTCGAAGTCCTCAGAAGCGTAGCTCGTCGCAAAGGGCAACGAAACCTCGAAGCGCCGCCGCAGGATCCAGACGGCCTGCGCTCGGGGGCCGCGGGCCCGCGACAGGGGCCCTGCAGCGGGCCCGGATCTCCGCGAATCGCGATTCTTCATACCTCACCAGATCGAGCCGAATCGGGTGCAGCGGCTCCGCGACCGGCGAGCGATTCGACTTCGGACCGCTCAGTCCGCGGCCGATGGCCCCAGGATCTCACCGGGACGGATTCGCGTTCCGTTGATGAAATCGCGTGCACCAACCCGTTTGTGGTTGGGAACCTGGAGTTCCAGCAGACGAACGGTGCCGGACCCACACTGCACCTCGAGACCGTCCGGCTCGAACCCGATCACGGTGCCGGGCGCCGCTCCCGCACCGTCGGATAGAGCCAGGGAGGCCCGCCAGATCTTGAGCTCTCCGTCCCGCCAGGAGGTAACGGCACCCGGCCAGGGATTCATGGCGCGGATACGATTGTGGACCTCGAACGCGGTTCGATTCCAGTCGATCCGGCCGTCTTCCTTCGTGATCCGTGGAGCATAGGTGGCGAACTCTCCGCGCTGAGGAGTGGCCTGCAGCGTTCCGGTGATGAAATCGTTCAGAGTCGGAAGGAGCAGTCGGGCCCCCTGCTCGGCCAAAACCATTTCCAGCTCGCCCGCGGTGGCATCCGGAGGAATGGGCGTCCAGCGGACGCTGAGAATGTCTCCCGTGTCCATTCCTTCATCGATCTTCATGATGGTGACCCCAGTCTGACGGTCACCGTTTAGTATGGCGTGCACGATCGGAGCGGCACCCCGGTAAGCGGGCAGCACCGAGGCATGGACATTCAGCGTTCCGAAGGGTGGGGCATCGAAGAATTCCGCCGGCAGGATCTGGCCGAATGCCACCACGACACAGGCCGTGGGCTGGACCTCCTGCAGAACGGCCAGAGCCTCCGGGTTGTTCCGGATCCTGCGAAACTGGTAGACGGGCAGGCGCGCCTCCTGTGCCGCCAGCTTGACGGGAGGGGCCGTCAGTTTCTGGCCCCGTCCGGATGGACGGTCCGGTTGAGTAATGACGGCGGCTACCTCGATCCTCGAATCGGACGCCAGCGCCCTCAGGGTCGGGACGGCGAATCCAGGCGTGCCGAGAAAGACGATCTTGTTCACCATTCGCCGGCTCGGATCAGTTTTCGGATCTTGCGCTTCAGGAGATCCCGCTTCAGGGGAGAAATCCGGTCAAGGTAGAGGATTCCATCCAGATGGTCGATTTCATGGCAGAGCACCCGCGCCATCAACTCCTCCCCGCGGATCTCCATCGGGTTGCCGTCGAGATCCTGGCCCTTCACCACCACCGTCTTGGGCCGTTCCACCACCGCCGTGATTCCGGGCAGGCTGAGACAGCCTTCCTCCTCCCGCTGTTTGCCCTCCGCTTCCGCGACCTCCGGGTTGACTAGAATCAGTTGGTGGCCGTCCTCATGTCCCGACGTCACATCGATGACCAGAAGCCGGATGTTTTCGCCCACCTGCGGGGCCGCCAGACCGATGCCGGGAGCCGCGTACATCGTCTCGAGCATGTCGGTGGCCAGCTGCCGCAGCTTCTCATCGAAGGTCTCCACTGGATCGCATTTCTGTTCGAGTCCCGGTTCGGGGTACTTCACAATCGGTTTAATCATTTGCCGTCTCGTTCCCGGGGCCGACTTCTCGTGGCGCCCTCAACTCAACCCTACTACCAGTTTACGACCCAAGACGCCAGAGCTCGGGTCCGCAACGCCCCCGAAATCTTAGAGATGCGAAATCCCTCCGCAAAGTTCCAGAACGTCGGGCGGCGAGACGCACCTGTTCCACGTTTCGGGGACGCGTTCGAGGACCTCGACGTGCACTCCACGGGCTCGACGTGGTCCCACGCAGGCCCGTGAGGCCGTCGAATTCGGGCAGACTGCGCCCGGATGCCGGCCCTTCCCCAGGCTGAGATTTCCGATAAGCCCAGCAAACAGGCCGGATTGGGATCACAATCCTGGCGGGAATCTCTGGTAGAATTCCCCCGGAGACTGGGGGCCCGTTGCGGCCACGACGGCGGAGCAATGAATCCAATTTACCGGGCGCTTTTCGAAATCCAGGAGTTCGTGCTCCTGTCCGGCAAGTCGATCGGCAATCTTTTCCGCGGGCCACGCTATTTTCAGGACACCTTCCAGCAGATGGACGCGGTCGGCGTGAGGTCCATGTCCATCATCATGCTGACCGGTTTCTTTACCGGCGGCGTGCTCGCCCTGCAGTCGTCCAAGTCCCTGCAGGCTTTCGGCGCGGTCAATCTGACGGGACAGCTGGTCGCCCTTTCTTTGATCCGGGAACTCGGACCGGTTTTGACGGCCCTGATGATCGCAGGCAGAGTCGGCTCGGGAATCGCCTCGGAGCTCGGCTCCATGGTCGTCACCGAGCAGATCGATGCAATGCGGGCGCTCGGCACCGACCCGACCAAGAAGCTGGTCACACCCCGCATGGTCGCCTGCACGACCATGGTGCCCCTCCTGACCGTCCTGGCGGACCTGTTCGGCCTCGTGGGGGGGTGGATCGTGGCCTTCTACACATTGCGGCTGAACACGAACCTGTACTGGAACACTGCCTTGCGTTCGCTCCAGTACACCGACGCGTTGGAGGGGCTGATCAAACCCCTCGTCTTCGGCTTTATCATCGGTATGATCGGCTCCTATTCGGGGCTGAGAACGACCGGGGGCACGCGCGGCGTGGGTCAATCGACCACTCAGGCCGTGGTCTTCGCTTCGATTCTGGTCATCATCAGCGACTTTTTCCTGAGCAAGATCGTCCTGGAGCTTCGATTTTGAGCGTGATCCTGTTCGACTCCGTTACCAAGGTCTTTGACAAGACGCCCGTGCTGAAGCAGTTCAGCATGGACGTTGGGAAGGCCGACTTGAAGGTGATTCTGGGAGGAAGCGGGTCAGGCAAATCCACGATCCTCAAGATCGTCCTGGGTCTGGTCAAGCCGAGTCAGGGCCGCGTCTACGTGCTGGATCAGGAGATCACCGGGTTGAAGGAAGACCAGCTCATGCCCATCCGTGCGAAGATCGGCATCGTCTTTCAGGCCGGGGCCCTGTTCGACTCGCTCACGGTAGGTGAGAATGTCGCCTACCGGCTGCGGGAGCAGGCGGTGTTGGGGGAGGACGAGATCCACGAGACGGTGCGCTCTTTTCTCGGTTTCGTCGGTCTCGAGGATACGATCGACAAGCTTCCCTCCGATCTGTCCGGAGGCATGCGCCGGCGCGTCGCAATTGCCCGGGCACTGGTGGGACATCCCGAGATCATGCTGTACGATGAACCCACCGCCGGCCTGGATCCGATTACCAGCCGGACGATCATCGAACTGGTCATGCGGCTGCGCGACCTGCGGGGGGTCACCTCCATCTTCGTCACCAATGACCTCCATGCCGTTCGGACGCTGGCGACCGAGCGGGCAGTCGCGCGTGGGGACGACGAAGTTCGATTCGTTCCCGTGGCGCCCGGAAGCGACGGCAAGACACGCATAATCATGCTGGAGAAGGGATCGGTTCTGCTGGAAGGAACCGAGCAGGAGTTTCGAGGAACGGCCGATCCCTACATCCGGGAGTTTCTCGATTGAGGTGCAAATATGAGTCCGAAGCAACAATTCTCACTGATTGAGCTGAGGGTAGGGATCTTCGTAGTCGTCGTCTGCGCGATCCTGGCTCTGGCCATTTTTGCGATCGGATCTCAGGTCGGCCTCTTCGAGAGTCATTTTCTGGCTGTGACCTTCCTCTCGAATGTCTCCGGTCTCAAGCCCGGCGATGTCGTGCTGCTCGGCGGCGTCGAGGTGGGCAATGTGCTGGCGGTCAAGATCTCCCAACCGGGAGAACTGCCCCAGACCGAGACCAACGCCCGAATCCTGCAGCGGGTCGCCCGCCTGATGGATCAACTCGAAAGCGCCCGGGCCCAGGTGGAGGAGACGGAGTCGAGCCTCCAGGATGCGCGCAGCCGCTATCGGCAGGCCATTCAGGATCACGGCGCAGCGTCTCCCCAGGCGCAGCAGCTCGACAAGGAGGTCGAAGACCTGGACCGCCGGCTGGAGGACCACCAGTCGACGGTTTCCGGCATCCAGGACGACATCGAACGGGCGCGCAGCGGGCTGCAGAATATCGAAGTCGAAATGCGCATCAACTCGGCCTACCGCGACTGGGTGCGCGCGGACAGCAACATTTCCCTGGGTTCGATCGGCCTGCTGGGCGACAAGTACATTGAAATCTCGCTGGGGCGAACCGACGAACCTCCCAAGACGATGGCGATCCAGGTGGAAGGGTGGCTGGGCACCAAGACCCAGCAGGCCGTCGTCATCACGGGGACACAGCAGGCCTCATTCGGAGAGCTGATCACCGGAGCCAACGACATCCTGGCCAATTTCGAAACGCTTTCCGGGCAGGTGCAGGACATCATCCGAAACCTGGAGGCCGGAGAAGGGACTATCGGGAAGTTCCTCACTAATCCGTCCTTTTTCAACAACCTGAATGCCACCATCGAGAATGCCAACCGCACCGTGGAGAAGCTCGGGACCCTGATTTCGAACATCGACAGTGGAGGCGGAACCATGTCCAAGCTGATCCACGACGAGTCCCTCTACAACGACCTCGTCGGAACCCTCAACGACATGAAGGCGTTGACCCAGAAGGTCGACAAGGGCGAGGGGACGCTCGGCCGGCTCATCAACGACCCGTCGGTGTACGAAAAGAGCGATAAGCTGCTGGCCAGTCTCAACGACATCACGGACCGCATGAATCGCGGCGAGGGGACCCTGGGAAAGCTTTCCACGGACGATCAACTGTACGTGAAGCTGCGGGACAGTGTTGACGAACTGGCCGCCATCCTGAAAGATGTGAATGCGGGGAAGGGGACCCTGGGGAAACTGGCGACGGATCCGGCGCTTTACGACAATCTGGATTCGGTCTCGTCGGAGATCGTCAAGCTGATCTACGATATCCGCAAGGACCCGAAGAAGTACCTCACGATCAAATTTGAGCTTTTCTGAACGGAGGAGGAATGATCTCCAGGAGAATTGGACAGGGTGCGCAGGTTCTGCTGAGGCGCATCATCGCCGCGCTGATCTTCTTGCGGATCAAGCCCAATCATCTGACCATGGCCGGCTTCCTGATGAGTATCGTGGTGGCCACCGTCTTTGCCGAAGGCCGCTTTCGGCTGGCCGGGGGGCTCCTCATCATCGCCGGTCTGTTCGACATGGTCGATGGTATGGTCGCGCGCAAGCTCAATGCAGAGACACCCTTTGGAGCCTTCTTCGACTCCATCATGGATCGCTATTCGGATCTCATCATGTACCTCGGCCTGATCATCTACTATGGTCGCGCCGAGAGGATCACCTACGTGGTGCTGGTGGGCATCGTGATGATGGGATCGGTCCTGACCAGCTACGCCCGGGCCCGCGCCGAGTCCCTGATTCCCAAGTGCAAGGTGGGCTTTCTGGAACGCCCGGAGCGCATCGTGCTGCTGATCATCGGGTCGTTCTACTTCATGGACCCGGTACTGTGGGTCATTGCCGTGCTCTCGAACTGGACCGTCGTTCACCGGATCCTCTACACGAGGGCGGTCATGCTGGGCAAGCATGGCGCGGTGAATCCTTCATACCGAACCCAGTGAGCTTCGCCGGCCGTGGCTGGGAATTCCGGCGCGGCCGGGCGGGCGTGCCTTGCGCAGCAGATCGAAAGAACGCGTAGGCTTGGCCTCAATTCCGGATGACGCGAACGTCCCGGGGAAGCTTCACGTCGAAATCGGATTTGCTGAGCTTCGGGTTGAGGCGGATGTCCGAAAAGCGGATCAGGAGATGATCCTGCGTGGGCTCCACCAGCTGCTGCTGGATGGGGATGCCGCGTTCGGCGTCGACCCAGAGGATGATTCTGACGAAAAAGGCCGCGACCTGATCCGACTTGGGCTTGAGCTCGAGCTTGTACGTCGTTTTTCCGTCGATTTGATCCTCGCCCAGATAGCTGATGTCGTAGGTCCTGCGAAGCGCTTCCTTGTTCGTGCCGAAGCCCAGCAGCATGAACTCGGCTTTGTCCTTGTGGTTTCCGAGCTTGTATTCCTGGGCCTGCTTGATGGCGGGCTGGTAGAAGGTGACGTTTCCGTCCTTGATGACCAGGACACTGGCCGTCGGCTCGGAGATCTCCTTGCGCAGGTAGATCCCGTCGCCCTCCTTGAGGAACAGGAACTCCCCCTTCTCCCCTTCGTCATACTCCCCGAGGATGTCGGTCCACTTCTTCTGGACGATCTCGGCCTGCAGGCTCTTCAGGTTCTGACCGACCTTGTCCATTTTGGTCAGGATCTGATCCAGTGTGGGCGCGGGCGCTGCCAGGGCCATCAGGCAGCCGAAGGCGAGCGCCAGGGCCACAGACAGCAAGCGACAGGATCGAATAAGCTGCTTCATTGCATTCCTTCAGATCCGCAAGCAGGGGAGCAGGTTTCAGTCAAGGCTGTTTTGAGAGAGGATTCGCATCACCGGGTGCCGGCTCCGACGTCGGCGCCGGTCCGGTCAGCCCGCTCACTTGATCGGTCGCCTGTTTCGCATCGTCGAAGTAGCTCCCATCGAAGACAGCGCGCGGTGTCAGGAAGATGAAGGCCAGGATTAGCAGGCACAGGATATCGTACTGCCAGCTTCCGCGGGGATAACGCCAAAAGATGACGCGTCCCAAAGATGGGGAGGGCTGCTGCTGGTCCGCCATATCAGACACCCGTCGGCTCGACGGCATAGAAAAGGTTTCTCACTCGATTCAGAATGCGGCCGTCCCGCATTTCGAGCATCCGAGAAGCGGCGGCGGCGGCCTCGGGGTCGTGTGTAATCATCACGATGGTCTGCCGATACCTCTGGTTCAGACTCTGGAGCATCTCCAGGACCATCTGCGAGTTTTCCGAGTCCAGGTTCCCCGTCGGTTCGTCGGCCAGCAGAATCGCCGGGCGGTTGATCACGGCCCGGGCGATGGCAACCCTCTGCTGCTCCCCGCCGGAAAGCTCCGACGGTTTGTGGTTGAGCTTGTGCTCGAGACCCAACATGGCGAGGATCTCGCGCACGCTGACCTGGCCATTCTTGGCATGTCCGTTGCCGTGGATGCGGCGGGCCAATTCGATGTTGTCCGCGGCAGTCAGCGTCGGGAGGAGATTGTAGCGCTGGAAGACGAACCCGATCTTTCTTCGCCGAATTTCGGTCCTGCGCGCATCCCCCACCGAGGCCAGATCCGTGCCATCGATCCGGACGGTCCCCGCGGTCGGGGTGAGCAGCCCGCCGAGCAGGTGCAAGAGCGTCGACTTGCCGCACCCGCTGGGTCCCATGACCGCTACGAATTCACCTTCCTTGACGGTCATATCCACACCGCGCAGGGCCGGCACATCGACCTTCCCGACGCGATAGACCATCTGGAGATTTTCGGTGACGACGATGTCCCGTCGCTGGCTGATACCAACAGTCTTACTCATATCCTAGTGCCTTCACGGGATCCAGCTGTGCCGCCTTCACCGCAGGATACAAAGCACCCAGGCCTCCCCCTGCTACGGCCAACGACGCCGCGGCGATCCGCCAGTAGTTGGGGATCATCACCGGTATCGTTGGAAAGGCAACCAGAATAAGCTGGATTGAAATGAAAGTCAAAATGAACCCCAGCGCGACGCCGAGCGCACAAATGGCCATCGATTCTTTGAGGATGAGTTGAATGATATAGGTCCGCGATGCACCGAGTGATTTCAGAATTCCGATTTCGCGCGTTCGCTCGGTGATCGTGCTGTACATGGCGAGGAGAATGATCAAAAAGCTGATGACCACCGCCAAAACCACGATCGCCGTCAGGAACTGCTTGAAGACGGGCGTATTCGAGGCCATCAGCTCCTGCAGCTCTGCCGTCTTCGTGATCTTGTAGTGCGGCATTCGCGCCTTCAACCGCTCATACACGGTCTCGACGTTCTGTCCGGCTGCTACGCGCGCGAAAAACATCGTGGCCTTGCCAGGGGTCCCATTCATTTCCTGCAGCGTCGTGAGGGGCATGAGCACGCGAGCCGCAGTCCCCTGCTCGAAGACACCGCAGATGAGGAATTCCCTGCCCAATAATTCCAGATGGTCTCCGACACCCAAGTGGTTCGACCGGGCATAGACCGTGTCGATGACTACTTCATCCGGTCGATCGAACAGACGCCCCTTGACGAATCGAAGCGAGCTGTTGACCCGCTGGAAGCTCTCCCGATCGATACCGAAGACGATGTGAAACTTGTCACTGATGAACTTGGCCAGGATCGGCGTGGCCGCCTCGATACCCGGGACCTCCTCAATGACATTCTGGATCTTCACCGGAAGGGTTCCGCTGTTGAGTGCGAAAATGAACGAAGCGTCCGGGGGCTGTACCATGAAGTCCCCGCCCACTCGTCGTGTTCGCTCCGCGTTATCGGTCAACTGTCCGTAGGTCAGGCCGACGCTGACCAGAATGAGCACGACACCCACCGAAATGGCCAGCATGCTGACGACGGTCCGCGTCGGTCTCTGCAACAGATTTGCGAATATGTGCTTCACCATGGATTCTCTACTGTCTATTGTCCCTCATCTACTTGGATCACTTCGGCGCCCGGAGGTTGCTGAAGCTTGAACGCATCCTCCTTGACCGGGCGGTTCAGCTGGAGTCTGTTCGCCTCGAAGGTGAAGGCAATAGAGTAGCCGTCGACGGGCCGGTCGATGTTCACGCGGGTGCTGACCAGCTTCCCTTCCACGTCGACCGGATCCGAGTAGGTTACCGTGCTGACCAGCCGGGGACCCTGATAGGTCTGCTGTCGTGCCAAGCGGAGCTGACTTCGCTCGATCCAGATCTTGCGCAGAAGCTGAAGCACCTGAGAATTCTCTTCCGTCCTGAACACGTCGAGCACGTAGTACTTGTACTGCTCATCCTGTTCTTCCTCGAGGGAGTACCTGAACTCGGGCTGATCCGAGATGGCCTCGATCAAAATACCCTGGAGGATGTGCAGAGGCCGCACATTGTACACCGGATTCTCTTCGCTCGACTTCAGGCTGGTCCTGCCGGTCACGAACTGATTGCGCGAAGGTATCCAGATCTCGAAATGCTCCGCCCGGGAGGCCATGACCAGAACCGAGGAGTGGGTGAGCGGGTTCAGGATGTTCAAGAAAACGGAATCGGGTTCCTCGGCGACGAGATATCCATCCGCCTTGCGGTATTTCTCGAAATACCCCTCTTCCATCGAGCGCCCGGTGAACTCGACGGTCAGGCGCGGCACGATGAGCGAGTGGATTCCCGCATAGCGCGTGTTGATCAGTTCGATCAACTGCTGCAGGGATGCGGTCTGCGCGGAACGGTAGGCGGGTGGGATGGTGATGACCTTTCGCTCCTTGACCGCGCCACATCCGGACAGGAAGAGGATCAACAGGAGTATCTGGAATTTACGCACCACTTTCACCCTTAGGCCAGGGATCGAGACTGGTTTCGGTTTTTGAGCCTCAGTCCCACGTACACTCCGATCCCACCGAGTAACACGAGCGCCAGCGCGACGCCCACCGTGTGAAGGTTCTCTTCCAGAAAGCGCTGGGCCAACGGGCCATAAATGATGGCCAGCACACCCCAGAGCAGGTAACGAAAGGAACGCCCCAGACTCACAGCAAACAGGAACTTGGGGAAGGACAGCCTGAAAATCCCGGCAGTCAGCACGAAGATCTTGAAAGGAGTCGGAGGCGGCAGAATGGACGGGATTACGAGTGCCCACACACCCCAGCGGTGGTACTGTTGGCGCATCCCGTCGAGACGCTTCGGACTCAACCGCTTTTCTACGAATTGGCCGCCATGTCGTCCCGCCCAGTAAAGCAGCGAACAGCCGGCCACCGACCCGATCACGGTCATGCCGACGTAGTAGAGCATGACCTCCCAACTCTGTCCGATCGACAGGATGACGATCAAGATGTCGTTGCCTTCGGGAAGCGACAGAAAGGAGGAGTCTCCCAGCGCGATCAGCAGCAGACCGGGGCCTCCGAGCCCCCGGGCAAAGTCGTAGAGCGCCCGTGCGATCGTGTAGATCCATCCCGTCAGTCCTGTCAGTTCCACAAACAAAATTGCTCCCTGTCGCCGCCTCTGGACCGGGGTTCCCGGCACCAGGCGGCGGAGATGCCGTCAGGCCGCTGATGAAGCACTAGCCGTGCCAACCCCGTCTTTCGCCGGCCCACAAACGCCGATACCCTGACCATGTCAGGGTTTGCGAGCCGATCGGACAACGCGGACGAGCCACCTCGAGATGCCGTGTCGATCCGCCGATCCGCTCGTACGCAGCCAATCGTCACCACTTGGTGCAACGAACCGACTGCATTCCACACCGCGCCCTCTCGGACCGGCTGGAACTGCGCCTCAATTGTCCTGTAAGATCCTGCTTCCTGCCAGTCTGCCTTCAAGGATAACAGCCGGCGGTCACATTCCGGCTGTCGCGTGAGGCGGGTCAAAGTAGCATCGGCAGAACGAGCAGTCAACATGGCGGACCCATCAAGTCACGATTTTGTCTCCAGGCTGGTTTCATTATACCGGGAGGAGATTCTGGCGTCCCGGACCAGACGAGTCCGTCTGCTCGGTCGCAAGTGTTCCCCCCAGATCATGAAGACATTTCTGGGGTACGAGTTGCAGCTCAACCGTATGCGCGTGACCTGCCCGGACCTGCCGACGGCGCGCTACCTGCGGATCTTTGGTGAGATTGGACTGGCCTCGGTCTTAATCCCGTACGAACCCCACCGGACTGCAGCCCTGGTCCCGGAACTCGAGGCCTGTTTCACCGAACTGAAGAGCGCCACCCCGGAACCACAACGACTGCGCGACGTCTTCCGATCCTTGAGGCGGCGGATCGTGGGGGTGGAGAGTAGCTAGTTTCTAGTTCCTAGTTCCTAGTTCCTAGTTTCTGGGGAGGCGGGGACGGGGAGAGCGGAACGCGGTGTCGGCGGCGGCGGCCGAGGCCGCCGCCGCCGAGTCGGTTACTTCTTGTCGTCGACGTCGACGTATTCGGCGTCGATAACCTCGCTGTCGTCGTCAGACGAAGCGGTTTCCTGCCCTCCGGCGGCACCGGTCGGACCGCCCTGGTCGCCACCCGAGGACTGCGCCGACTGGTAGATCACCTCAGCCAGCTTGTGCGAGGCCTGGGTCAGTTCCTCGACCGCCGTGTTGATCGCCGCGACGTCACTGCCTTCGAGAGCCTTCCGGGCCTTCTGAACGGCGTCCTCGACTTTCTTCGCATCGTCCGAGCCGACCTTCTCGCGGTTGTCGCGCAGCAGCTTCTCACAGCTGTAGATCATATTGTCGGCCCGATTACGGACTTCGATCTCCTCTTTCTTGCGCCGGTCCTCCTCGGCATGGGCTTCGGCATTCTTGACCATGTCATTGATTTCGGTCTCATTGAGACCGCTCGAGCCGGTAATGGTAATCTTCTGCTCCTGGCCGGTTCCGCGATCCCTGGCCGACACGTTCAGAATCCCGTTGGCATCGATGTCGAAAGTCACCTCGATCTGGGGAACGCCGCGCGGTGCGGGCGGGATGCCCACCAGATGGAAGCGGCCCAGTGACTTGTTGTCCCTGGCCATGGGCCGTTCACCCTGGACGACATGGATCTCCACCGACGTCTGGCTGTCGGCGGCCGTAGAGAAAACCTCGCTTTTGCGGGTCGGGATGGTCGTGTTGCGCGGAATCAGCGCCGTGGCGACGCCGCCCAGCGTCTCGATACCCAGCGAAAGGGGCGTCACGTCGAGCAGGAGGACGTCCTTGACGTCGCCTCCGAGCACGCCTGCCTGCACGGCGGCGCCCACGGCCACGACCTCATCCGGGTTGACCCCCCGATGCGGTTCCCGGCCAAAGAACTCTTTGACCAGTTCCTGAACTTTCGGGATCCGCGTCGAGCCGCCCACGAGGACCACTTCATCGATCTTGCTCGCATCCAGGCCGGCGTCCTTGAGGGCGAGGCGGCAGGGCTCGAGAGTCCGCTTCAGAATGTCCTCGGTCAATTGTTCGAACTTGGACCGGGAGAGCTTCATGTTGAGGTGTTTCGGACCGCTGGCATCGGCCGTGATGAAGGGCAGATTGATATCCGTTTCAGGGGTCGTCGAAAGCTCCATCTTGGCCTTCTCCGCCGCTTCCTTGAGCCGCTGGAGAGCCATCTTGTCCTGTGACAGGTCGATCCCCTGATCCTTCTTGAACTCTGCGATGATCCAGTCGATGATCCGCTGATCGATGTTGTCTCCGCCGAGATGGGTGTCCCCGTTGGTCGCCTTGACTTCCACGACACCCTCACCGACCTCGAGGATCGAGATATCGAAGGTTCCACCGCCGAAGTCGAAGACCGCAATCGTCTCGTCCTTCTGCTTGTCCAGTCCGTAGGCGAGTGCCGCTGCGGTCGGCTCGTTGACGAGGCGGAGAACTTCCAGCCCTGCAATTCGACCTGCGTCCTTGGTGGCCTGGCGCTGGGAGTCATTGAAGTAAGCGGGAACCGTGATGACCGCCTGCGTGATCTTCTCCCCCAGATAGTCCTCGGCCGCCTCCTTCAACTTCATGAGGATACGCGCCGAAATTTCGGGCGGAGAGTAGGTCTTGGGGCCGATCTGAACGGAGGCATCGCCGTTCTTGGTCTGCACGACCTTGTACGGCACCATGGAGATCTCTTCGTTGACTTCGCCGAACTTGCGGCCCATGAATCTCTTTATGGAGTAAACCGTGTTCTCGGGGTTGGTGATTGCCTGACGCTTGGCAACCTGGCCGACCAACTGATCGCCATTCTTCGTAAAACCAACGACGGAGGGCGTGGTTCGCCCGCCTTCCGGATTGGTGATGACGTTGGGGCTGCCGCCCTCCATCACCGCCACCACCGAGTTGGTGGTCCCTAAATCGATGCCTATGATCTTTCCCATCAAAAAGCCTCCTTCGAAGTACGATTGGCGCGGATCTATATTCCTAAATTTCTGTATTCCAACTACTTAAGCCACATGGCTCATATAAGATCCGTGCAGGCGACTGTCAAGGCTGGGTTTCGAAACTCTCGAAATGCCGGAACAGGGGCTCGGGAGTTCAGTAGACGAGGTATTTGCGGCAGGTAATCCGGGCGTCTTTCCGCTCGACGTGGAGCTCGACTTCATGATCTTCCACGGTCCGCCCGGGCTCGACGTAAAAACCGATGGTGTAGGTCTGCAGCAACCGACCCTTGAGGTCGGTGAACAGGTCCTCCATGAATTTGTACTCGCCGGAGAGATAGGCCTTCCCGGCAGTCTCCTTCACCAGATTCCGAAAGAAATAGGCGTTGATTTTCTCCTCGAAGCGAGCGCCCGTTCCGCTGACGAACTGCGGTGCCATGGAGAGGACGTACAGGTCCACCCCCGTATTGCGGAGCATGAGCTGGTATTCTTCGAGATCAGACGCCGATTTTCGATCGACCGTCCGGGTCACCAGGAACAGCACCTTCCTCCGCTCCGGGCGGGCTTTCAGCACGTCGACGCCCTTGCCAATGACCCGACCGATGCTGATCTGGTCGAAGACGATGCCCTCCGGATTCGGCTGCAGCCGGTTGAGCGCGTCGAGAAGATAGGACTCGTCATCCGTAAAGTCCTGGAGGATCTCGATCTTGTCGAAGAACTGGGCGAGCATGACGTGCCCGGTCCGGGTCAAGGGAGGGAAGAAATCGTCGAGCATCGCATAGCGAACGCGGTCGATCAGGTTGATCTGGCCGAACTGCGGCACGCTGACCGCATTTTCCGCTGTGCGGGGACTGTTCTCCAGATAGATCGCGACCGCCGTGTCCACAGCGGGAGCCAGGTAGCCGACATCGACCGACCGGCCGTCGAGTTTGAGCTCCACTTCCTCACGCTTGAGGTCGCGCACGTAGATACCGAAGTGGTCCTGAACCGAGAAGGTTAGATACTGCACTTCCCGTCCCCGGCACAGCCCAGCGGCCAGAGAGGAGACGATTGCGGCGCAGAGGACGACGGAGGCCAGCTGACGCGGCCCCCTCGATGAGCCCCGGGTGAGGCCCGATGCGGCCTCGGCGAGGGTGGGGGCGGCAATGCGTGGTCGAGAGAGCACGTCTACTCCTTCAGCGATTCGCGAAGTTCCTCCAGCTCCCGATTCAGCTCCCGTTGTCGTCCGTTCAGATAGACCAGATAGACGAAGACGAGCGTCCAGAAAATGGCGTAGCCAAGGAAAAGATACCAGTTCAAGCTGCGGACCTCCTTCGATCGAGTATTTCCTGTTTCAACTGCTCCGCAGCGAGCCCATGCAAACGCATGGAGCCTCGCAGCAGGACCAGGGCGCAAAGAACGACCAGCCAGGCCAGGATGGTTGCCAGCAGCGTCTGCAGCATCCTGGGCTCCAGATTGGCACCCGAACTCGTGATGACAACCGGATGGATGGTTCGCCACCAGCGGATCGACATCCAGACGATCGGTACGTCCAGGAACCCGATGATGCCGAAGACGGCACAGAATTTGTATTTCTTGTCGCCCTCGGGAAGGCTCGAGCGCAGGATCAGGTAGGCGACATAGATGAGCCAGAGGACCAGCGTGGTCATGACCCGCGGGTCTCCCCAGGGGAACCAGGTATTCCAGACGGGTTTCGCCCAGGCCGGACCCGTCGTCAGGACGATCGTCGTAAAGACGATCCCGACTTCCACGGCGGCCGCCGCCAGCTGATCCCAGACCACCTTCCGCGTGACCAGGTAGGCGATTCCCGCCACAAAGACGATGAAGAAGGCCAGAAAGGCGTCGAAGGCCGCAGCGACATGGTGGTAGAAAATCCGTTGCACATCACCCATGACCCGCTCGGTGGGCGCGTAGATGAAGGTCCCGTAGAGCCCGATCAGCACCAGCACGTACACGGGTACCTGCAGCCATCTCGCCCAACGCAACCAGGTGGAGGCAATTCTCAGTTCGGGAGAATGGTCGGTCATGCTGCTCCGAATTATATCCCGCAATCACGTCCGTGTGCCCCGGCCCGTTCCGGGTCCTGAGTTTCGGGTTTCGGGTTTCGGGTTTCGAGCTCCCAGCTCCGAGCTTCCCGCTCCCGCTGGAAAATCGAAAATCGCGCTCAGTCTTCGACGACGAAGTCGAACACCAGGAATGTGGCGGCCAGAAAGACGACATCCGCAACGACCAGGAGACGGATCCACTGGTAAAAGAACTGGAACTCCCCCGTCCCGAACAGTTCGCGCGTCGCGTTGACGGCGGCGATGACGATCGGCACCAGGATGGGAAAGAGCAGGATCGGCAACAAAACGTCCCGGGTTCGAAGGCCGCTCACCATGGCCGCGAACAGCGTGCCCACCGATGAGAAAACCAGGCCGACCAGGACGAGCAGAAGCGGCAGCCAGATCAGCCGGGAGGTAAGCGGGAAATTGTAGAAGATCAGAAAAGCGCCCAGAATGAACAGATCGACCAGGGTCAGCAGGATCCAGTTGGCGAGCAGCTTCCCGGCGAAGATGATGCCGCGGTCCACGGGCGACAGGATCAATCCAAACAGGGTGCCGTCCTCCCTCTCGGACTGAAACGACCGGTTCAGCTGGATCACGCCCGGAAACAGCAGGGAAACCCAGAGGATTCCCGCGGCCGCCGCTCGAACGCTGTTGTCGCCCGGGTCGAAGGCGAAATTGAAGATGATCAGGATCAGGAGCGCAAAGAAGACCGTCGTCAGAAAGGCCTGGCGGGAGCGATATTCGATCCGCAGATCCTTGGCCGTCAGGGTCCAGACGAGACGCAGTGCTTTCATGCTCCGGCCGCCCTATCCTTCCACCAGCTGGAAATAGAGACCCTCGAAAGAGGAATCGTCGATCTCGGAACGGGCCGATCGATAGACCGCCTGCCCGCGACTCATGATCATGACGTGGCTCGACAGGGCCAGGCCTGCCGACAGGTTGTGGGTAATCATGAGCACCGTACGCCCTTCCCGCTTGACCTCCAGCAAGACGTCCGTCAACAGCCGGCTTCCGTGCTGGTCCAATCCTGCATAGGGTTCGTCCAGAAGCAGCAGTCCCGGGTTGTGCAGCAGAGCGCGGGCCAGGGTCAGTCGCTGCTTCATTCCACTCGAGTAACCCCGGGTCTGGCGATTGCGGGCGCCCGTGAGGCGCAGCTGTTCCAGCAGTTCCAGGGCCCGGCCCGTGGGATCATCGAGACCGTACAGGCGAGCGAAGAAGACCAGGTTCTCCAATCCGGTCAGTTCGCCGTAGAGCAGGCTCTGATGGGAAACGTACCCGATCCGTCCCCGTCCCTCTGCGGGATCCAGGAAATCGATGGTCCCCTCACTCGGGTGGGTCAGCTGCGCCAGCGTTTTCAGCAGCGTCGATTTGCCCGCCCCGTTGGGTCCGAAGATGACCCAAAAGTCCCCCCGGTGAATCTCCAGGTTCACCTTCCAGACGGCCGTCAGCGAACCAAATCGCTTGGTAAGCTGATCGACCTTGAGAATCGGCGCCAATTGCGGGGGCATGGATCAGGAACGGCGCGAGGGCCGCTTTTGCTTGGAGAGAGACTCCACTTTCTGCAGAGCCCCAACGGCCGTCGTCTCCCATTCGGCCTTCAGACGAGTGTAGTCATCCTCGGAGAGCTTGCCCATGCGAAAGTCCATCTCGATGTCCTTCAGATTGGCGATGGCGCTTTCCTTCTCTTCGAGGGCGAGATCGAGTTCGGAGGCCTCTTCCAGGCTCTCCGTTTCCGGCCGGTCCTTGAGCAGCGGCCAGGCCACGAAAAGCACGAGTGCGATCAGAATGACCGGCGGTAACAGCATTTGCATTGCAGTCTCGATTCTACCCGAAATGCGTCTGAAACGGCGCACGCGTCGGTGTGGCACTTGGATGTTCCATGCCGGCGAATGGGGGAGCGTGCCGGCACCGGAGACGTTGAGTCAGCCTCGGATCACGCAGCCGCATCTGTGACGGTGGAGCGTGGCTTCTCGGTGACCCGTGCCGCCGCCAACTTCTTATCCGGAAACAGAACGAACATGCCCCCCAGCGCCATCACGCTGATCCCCATCCAGATGAACTGCACCATGGGATTCACGAAGACATGAAATGTCACGCTTCCAGTCTCGTCCCAGCCCGAGAGGACCACGTAGAGGTCCTGCGTCAGACGCGAACGGATTGCGACTTCCGTCGCCGGCTGCTCGCTCTTGTGGTAGAAGTCCTTCTGGGGATAGACGTCGTCGATCTTGGTGCCGTCGCGAAAAACCCCCACCCTGGCGAAGACCACGTCCTTTTCCGGGTCCCGCCGCTGCGACAGACCATCGAACTTGAGTGTGTACCCGGCCAGCTGGAACATCTGTCCCTGCTTCACCGTGAACATCTGGTCCTGACTGAAGAAGGAACTCGCGATGATTCCGATGAAAACCAGTACGGTTCCGGCGTGAATGATGAAACCGCCGTACCGGCGCTTGTTCATGAGCGTGAGGTCCTTCAGGGCCGTCACGAAGCCGGTGGGACGAATGCTCTGGCGGGCCCGCGCCCCTTTGAAGAATTCGAAGAGGATGGTCCAGGTTACGAAGGCCGACGAAGAGAAGAAGGCCAACGGAATCCACCGACGGATCCCAAGCATGTACAGCACCACGCCGGCGACCAGCCCGAACGTCAGCGGATAGATGAAGTTCCGGCGGAAGTTCCGGGCAGTCGCCTTGCGCCAGGCGATCAGCGGACAGATTCCGGTGAGGATGAGCAAGCCCAGAGCCAACGGCCAGGTCACCTGATTGAAGAAGGGCGCGGCCACCGAGATCTTCTCCCCCCGGAAAGCCTCGGACAAGACCGGGAAGACCGTCCCCCAGAAAACAGCGAAACAAATTGAGATCAGCAGCCAGTTATTGAGCAGGAAGCTGGCCTCCCGCGAGAGGAAGGACCGCATGCGAAGCTCGCTGCGCAACTCCCTCTGCCGGTAGAAAACCCAGAAGAGAGCGAAAAACGTGCTCACCGACAGGAAGACCACGAAGAAGGGACCGATGTTGGACAGCGCGAAGGCGTGCACCGAAGAAATCACGCCGCTTCGTGTGATGAAGGTCCCGAAGATGGAAAGTTCGAAGGCCAGGATGACCAGAATGAAGTTCCAGAGCTTCAGCATGCCCTTGCGCTCGGTGACCATGATGGAGTGCAGAAAGGCAGTGGCCACCAGCCATGGCATGAAGGAGGCGTTTTCGACCGGGTCCCAGGCCCAGTAGCCGCCCCAACCCAGTTCTTCGTAAGCCCACCGCCCACCGAGAGTGAAGCCAACGCCCAGGAAGATCCAGGCCAGGAGCGTCCACTTCCGGGTCGTGCGGATCCAGGAAGTGTCCGTCTTGCCGCTGATCAGCGCTCCCATGGAAAAGGCAAAGGGAATCGCCATCCCGACGTAGCCCAGAAACAGCACGGGGGGATGGATGATCATGTACCAGTTCTGAAGCAGCGGGTTCAGCCCCCGGCCATCGGCCTGAGCCACAGGCAGCGTTTCGAAAGGATTGGCCGCGAAGTTGAGCAGGAGCGAGAAAAAGAACATCACTCCCAGCAGACAGACCGCCACCCAGGGCATCAAGGCACGATGACTGTGCCGGTTCTGAACGATCGCTGCCGTCCCGAAAACCGCAAGGACCAGGGACCACAAAAGCAGGCTGCCCGCTTGGCCTCCCCAGAAGGCGGTGAACTTGAAGTGGGTGGGCATGTCGACGGAACTGTATTCGGTGACGTACTTGACCAGGAAATTGTTGGTCAGGAGCAGATACCAGAGGCTGACGGAGGCGGCTCCAATCAGCACGAAATTGGCGATGACCGCGTTCTCCGCACTGCGGATCAGAGCCAGGTTTCGCTGTTTGCCGCCCCAGACCCCCGCGACCATTCCGTAGGCACAAAAGCACAATGACGCCAGTATTGCGTAGTGTCCGAGCTGAATCATCGAGACTGCGTCGCCCCTCTTATTTGACCGGAATGTCGTCCGGGTGCTCGTTGGCCATGGCCTCGTATTTGGAGGGGCACTTGGCCAACAAGGTATTGGCTGTGAAGGTAGGAGATGAAGGATCGTAGATGCCCTCGACCACGACTTCGGCATCATCCTTGAAGGTGTCCGGAATGATTCCGGCATAAACCACCGGAATCTCCCGATCGCTCCCCTTCTCGTAGACCTCGAACTGAACGCGAGAGCCGTTCTTGTCCCGGTCGATGCTGCCCGGGCGCACATGGCCGCTGATGCGAACCCCCTGGCCTGCGAGTCGAGGTGCCTGCTGGGACAACTCGGTCAGGGTGTAGTAGTACACCATCGAACCGTTGATACCGCTGAACATCAGATAGCAGATGCCACCGACGATCAGGGCTCCGGCGATCAGAAACTTCGCGTGGGGCAATTTCATGGCTGATCCTTTTGCCGCACTGCAGCGCAGTCCGGCCTCCGAGATAAAGGACTTCAGGACATTCTAGCAGGAAAAGGGGGGTAGTGAAACGCTCGCCTCGCGAGGGCGAAGTCCATCGACGGGCAGCGTTCTCCGAAGTCCGGAGGCCCCGGCTGGGCTCGAGCGCAACCGGGGCCGTCGGGAAAGGAATGCGCCGGACTGTTCAGCGAACGATCAGCACGACGACGAAGGTCAACAACGCCAGAAACTCGATGAACGCCAGTCCGAGAATGATGAAGAATCGGATCGTATCAACCGCACCCGGGTTGCGCGAAACGCCCTCACAACCGCCCGCCACGGCTCGACTCTGAGCGATTCCACAGCCGGCAGCCGCAATCGCCATCGCGATGGCCAGCCAGTGAGCTTGCGTCGTCGTCGGACCGCCACCCTCGGCCTGCGCGTAAACGGGAACCGCCAGAAGACAGAGTAGTAGGAGACCGACAAACAGCAGTGCAACCTTCCTCATGTGAACATTCTCCTTGTTTTGAGGGCCCTATTCCTCGACCCCGTGAGAGCCGTGCGTTTCCTCATCAGGACCATGTTCGAGGGCGCCTCCCAAGTAGACCATGGTCAGGACGATAAAGATGAAAGCCTGAATCGTACTCGCAAAAAGTGCAAGACCCATCACCGGCAGACTGAGCAAGAACGGGAACATGCCGTTCAACGTCCCGATGATCAGCTCCTCCGCATAAATGTTGCCGAACAACCTGACGGAGAGCGAGAAGGGACGAGCGAAGTGGCTGATGATTTCGATGACGAACAAGAGTGGGGCAATGATCAGTGATGGCCCGGCAAAGTGAGCCATGTACTTTCTGAAACCGTGGGTCCTGAAACCGACAAAGTTGTAATAGAGGAACACGATAATGGCACAGCTGGCCGTGACATTGATGTTGCTCGTCGGAGACATGAATCCCGGAAGCATGCCCAGGACGTTCCCCAGCAGGATGTAGAGGAAAAGGCCGCCGAGCAGGGGGAAGAAGCGTCGGGACGAGCCCCCGATGATGTCCCGCGCCAACCCCATGGTGCCCTCCGCCCACAGTTCGAGGAACTGCTGGGCAGATCCGGGTTCCTCCACGCTGAAGCGCCGTCGCGCCAGGAGGGCAAGAATGATGAGCACGATGGAGACGACGATGGTCATCACCACGTGCGCCGGCAACACGTCATGCTCGACGTGATAGCCGAAAAGTGCAGCGATCGGGTTGGCGACGAAGCGGTTGAACACCGCCGCAACGAAGACTTCGTGATGCTCCATGACCAGGCTGATCCCTCACTACTTGCGCACCAGCAGGAGAATCGCTTCCAGAAATCCGGCGACCACGAAGATCGCCATCCCCCCCAAGGCCCCGTAAAGGCTCAAAAAAGAAAGTTGGATGATAGCAAACAGGCCTACCAAGATCAATAAAAGACGCCCCAGAAAGCCCATCACCAGAACCGTCGGACTGTGCTCAGATTTCCCGGTCAGGACTCCGTCCACGGCCAGCTTGAGCCAATGGAAATTCAGGCACGCGAGTCCCCCGCCGAAAAGCACTGAGACCGCCATCCGCCAGCCCCAGAACAGCTGGGAGGCCACAGTCATCACTCCCAGGATCCAGAGGCCTCGGCGGAACAATCCCTCGATGCTCGCAGATCTCGGGCCCGCCTCTCGGGAACCTCGTCCCTCGCCTGCCGCCAACGTGTTGCTCCCCGTCATTCTTGGTCCCGACCCAGCAGGCGGAACAGTTCGAAGCAGGCCACCCCGGCCCCCACGAGCAGACCGACCAGTGTCAGCCAGGGATCGGTCCGAAAGCGTTCGTCCAGCAGATGACCGAGGTAGACACAACCGACCAGCGTCACCGCCAACGCGGTGATCAATCCTGTAAAGACGGCCAGGCGCCGAGCATGATTGTCTCCTGAAGCCATTGGTTCGTGCACCCTTCGGCCCGGCCCGTTTCGGAGAGTTTCAGGCCCCCGCCCCCTGCCGGGAGAGCTGGTCATCGAAGAAGTCGATGGTGTTCTTCAGTCCCTCCCTCAAACCCACCGCGGGCTCCCAGCCGAGTTCCTGCCGGGCTCGAGAGATATCCGGACGTCGCCGGACCGGATCGTCCTTCGGCAGCGGAGCAAAATGGATCCCCGCCTGACTGCCCGTCAGCTCGGTGATCACTTCGGCCAGCTCCAGGATGGTGATTTCCTGAGGGTTACCCAGATTGACGGGGCCCGTGCCGCCCTCCCACTGCATGAGCAGGTTCAAACCCCGGATCAGGTCGGAAATGTAACAGAAGGACCGGGTCTGGGACCCGTCGCCGTAGACGGTCAGCGGCTGGTTCCGCAGAGCGCAGACGATCAGATTGCTCACCACGCGACCGTCCTGCACGGACATTCGCGGACCATAGGTGTTGAAGATCCGGGCGATTCTCACCTGCACACCGTTCTGACGATGGTAGTCCATCATCAGCGTCTCGGCGACGCGTTTGCCCTCGTCGTAGCAGCTGCGCGGTCCGATCGGATTGACGGAGCCCCAGTAGTCCTCGCGCTGAGGATGTACTTCCGGGTCCCCGTAGACTTCCGACGTGCTGGCCTGCAGGACGCGCGCTCTCACGCGTTTGGCCAGACCCAGCATGTGAAGGGTACCCATGACGTTCGTCTTGACGGTTTTGACCGGGTTGTACTGATAGTGCACCGGAGAAGCCGGACAGGCGAGATTGAAGATCCGGTCCACTTCCGCGTAGACGGGGTGCGTAATGTCATGGCGAATGAATTCGAAAGCGGCATTGCCGAGAAAGGGAATGATGTTCCGCTTCGAACTGGAGAACAGGTTGTCGAGGCAGATCACCTCGCAGCCGTCCTGCAGCAATTGTTCGCAGAGATGGCTTCCGATGAAGCCCGCTCCCCCCGTCACCAGCACACGTTTCATACTCAATATCTCCGGTTGCATGCCCAGTTCCAGGCCGTTTCGAGGATCTCCTCGAGCCCGGAACATTCGGCGGTCCAGCCGAGCCGCTCCCGGGCCTTGGAAGGATCGGCCACCAGTTCCGGCGGATCGCCCGGCCGCCGGGGTCCTACGCGGACAGAAATCTCGCGGCCCGTCACACGCCGGGCCATCTCGACCATCTCGAGTACGCTGTAACCGCGCCCCGTGCCCAGATTGAACGAATCACTCGGCTGCCCGTTGAGAAGCCACTGCAGTGCCCGGATGTGCGCTTTCGCGAGATCGACCACATGAATATAGTCCCGAATGCACGTGCCGTCGACCGTCGGATAGTCATTTCCGTAGATTTCGATCTGTTCGCGACTGCCCAGCGCCGCCTCGAGGATGAGCGGTATCAGGTGGGTCTCGGGATCGTGGGCTTCCCCGATCCGCCCGTCCGGACGGGCGCCGGCTGCATTGAAATAGCGCAGGTTCACATGGCGCATCCCGTGCGCGCGGTCGTACTGGCGGAGGATCCGTTCGATGAAGTACTTCGTTTCCCCGTAAGGGTTGACAGGAGCCTGCGGATGGCTCTCGTCGATGGGAATGCGAACCGGATTTCCGTAAGTCGCGCAAGTCGAAGACAAAACGAAGTTGCGGACCCCGTGGCGCAGCATCACGCGCAGCAGAGTCAGGGCGTTGCCGACGTTCTGCTCGTAATAGACCTGCGGATTCGCCACGGATTCGCCCACGTAGCAGAGACTGGCGAAGTGCATCACCGCACGAAACCGGTAGCGGGCAAAAAGGTCGTCCAGGAAGGCCTCGTCCGCCAGGTCTCCGACTTCAAGCGGCCCCTCGAGCACGGCCTCCGCATGACCTTCGCTCAGATTGTCCAGGGATACGGGCCTGAAACTCGAAGCGGCCAGTGCCAGAAGAGCATGACTTCCGATATAACCCGCCCCGCCCGTGACCAGGATCTCGTCCACAGCATCTCCTCTCTTTGAATCGCCACGGGACCCGGCGAAGCGGGCTCTGCGGCCGGGGCCTCCCGGGGGTCAGAGTCGGCCGATGAGAGCGGTGGCCTCCGACTCGAAGTGGAAAACGTAGCGGTAACCCGGGAACTCGACCGGTCGCTCGTAGGTCATGGTGACATGAAGTCGCGAAGCCGATTGAAAGCGTCCCGATCGATCGACTTTGATGTGGCTCTTTTCGATGGAGAATCCGAAACCGCGGGCCGAAGTCACGATCTGATCCCTGATCGACGTATCGCGCCAGTTCTCGGCGCCGGCCCGATTGACGATCCGGGCCATCTCGTCCTCGAAATTGATCTTGTCCATGTAGACCGGCGCGATCTTGTAGCCCAGAAAGAGCGTGATCACCACGAGCAGCAACATGAGAAGGCAGCCGGCCTTGCCCTCACCGCGGTTGTTTCCTAACATTCTCCTGCGTACCTCCCTCGAAGGGTCTCAGTGCCTCGCCTCAAGCATCCCGCTCCTCGAAACCGGAATAGAGATAGGCCGCATCCCGAAGGCGGTTTTCCCTGCCGTCGTGGATGGCGAACTGCCGCTTGTCGTACATCGAAACCCCGGCGTACTCGCCTTTCTTGTTGACGACGTAAAACAGGAGATGGAAGGCGGGCCGACCCTGGGAATCCTTCAGATAGGGCTCCACCGTGTCCTCCGCGATCCGCTTCAGCACCCGCAGGCCGGCCTCCTCGGGCGACAGTCCCTGTCGCATGTACTCGACGACCATGAAGCTGGCACAGGTTCGGATGTTCGATTCTCCCCGGCCCGTGCTCCCGCAGGCTCCGACTTCGTTGTCGACGTAGAGGCCGGCCCCGATAATGGGTGAATCGCCGACCCGTCCCGGGATCTTGTAGGAGAGTCCGCTCGTCGTCGTCACACCGGAGATGTCTCCGCGCGTGTTCACGGCGTTGCAGTTGATCGTCCCGTAGGTCCGCATGACGGCCTCCAGCCGGCGGTCCTGCGAGGTCGATCCGGTCCGGGCGATGCGCTGCGCCGGATCGATCCAGTTGTCGCGCTGGTTGAGCATGGTCTTCCATTTCAACCACATCTCTCGCGATTCGTCTGTGAGCAGGCTCTCTTTTTGGAATCCCATTTGCAGCGCGAATTTGAGAGCCCCCTCTCCCACCAGGAAGATGTGATTGGTCCGTTCCATCACCAGCTTGGCGACCCGCGAAGGAGTCTTGATCCCCTCCAGAGCCCCTACCGCGCCGGCTCCCCGCGTCGGCCCGTGCATGACGGAAGCATCGAGTTGGACGACTCCGTCCTCGTTGGGCAGCCCTCCGTAGCCGACACTCATGTCCTTGGGGTCTTCCTCGACGAGGTTCACTCCCGCCACGACGGCTTCGAGCGTATCCTGCCCCGCCTGGATCATCGTCATCGCCCGTTCCGTCGCCCTCAGGCCGTTCGCACTGGCGATGACCACCGGCCGCGACGCGACGGCGGCTTGCGCCCCTCCGGATGCCGTGACCGCCACGGCTGCCGCGGTGCCGGATTTCAGCACGAATTCTCTTCGATTCATAGCACGCTCCCTCCCCGAGGAGCCTCAGCAAAGCAGCCGGTTCAGGCGCTTAAGACCCGGCTCGGATTCCTGCGGGTCCCGATCTCGCCACGCCTCGGGGCGACGAACGACTCACGCATGTCCATCGAACTTCCCTATCAACGCGACCGATGGCCCGTCAACCGGGTCAGAACGTCGAAGAACCCGGGAAATGAGACATCGACGCAACCCGCATCATCGAGAGTCACCCCGGACTCCGAGAGCAATCCCATAACGGCAAAGGCCATGGCGATTCGATGGTCTCCGCGGGTGACGACGCTGCCGCCCGGAATGCGGGCCGTGTGGGGCACCTTGAAGCCGTCCGGGTACTCCTCGGCCGCGACTCCGACGGCCCGAAGATTCTGCACGATCGTTTCGATCCGGTCCGACTCCTTCTTCCGCAACTCAGCAGCGCCCCGCACCTCGAGCCCCTCGCTCAACTGGGTTCCGAGCACCGCGAGGATTGGGATCTCATCGATCAGATTCGGGATCAGGCTGCCTTCGATCACGTTCGGAAAGTCATCCAGAAAGTCGAGCGAACCCGACACGTCGAGATCGCACACCGGTTCGTCGCTCACCTGCGTCTCGTTGGTCCTGCGAATCGCGGCGCCGGCTTCCTCCAGGAGGCGCAGATAGCCGCTGCGAGTCGGGTTCACCCCGATTCCGGGCAATGAAACCGTCGAACCCGGGCGCAGGAGTACGGCCGTCACGAGGAAACTCGCGGACGAGAGATCGCCCGGAACCTGGACCACGGCCCCGTGCAGATGGACCGGTCCTCTCACGGAGATCTCCGGTCCCTTCTTCGAGACGTCCGCGCCGAACACATGGAGGGCCCGCTCCGTGTGATCCCGGGAGGGGGCCGGTTCGACCACAGTCGTCCGACCGGGTGCGGTCAGGCCCGCGAGCAGGACGCAGGACTTGACCTGGGCACTGGCCATGGGCAGTACGTAACGGATCGGACTCAGAAGAGCTCCGTGGATCTCGAGCGGAGGATACTCACCCTCCCGGCAATGGATCGTCGCGCCCATCCGAGTCAGGGGCTCCACGATCCGCCGCATGGGGCGACGGTTCACCGACTCGTCTCCGGCGATCGTACTCGTAAAGGGCCGCGCAGCCAGCAACCCGGACAAAAGCCGGATTGCCGTCCCGCTGTTGGCCACATCGAAGGGCCCCTGGGGGGCATCGAGCCGAGCCCAGCCGGGTCCCACCATCTCCACGACGTCGTCGTCGACGCGCATCTCGAGACCAAGCTTCCGCACACAGTCGAGGGTGGCGCGGCAATCGGCGCTGCGCGAATAATTGGTGATGTGCGTCCGTCCCTCCGCCATCGCCCCCAGGATGGCGAACCGATGGGAGATCGACTTGTCGCCCGGAAGGTCCACTCGGCCGCGCAACTCAGCGGCCGGCCTGATCCGCATCGAGGTTTCCTCCAAAATCCATCTCCAGTCCCTGCAGTTGCTTGATTCTATCCCGGAACTCCGCCGCTTTTTCGAACTCGAACTTCTCGGCGGCCTCCTTCATCTTCAGGCGCAGCCGCTCGATCTCCTGCTCGACTTCTTCCATCGACCCGTACTCGATCTCATCCTCGGCGACCATCGGGACGTCGTAATAATCGAGATCGGTCATGGCCAGGATGTTCCGATCGATCGGCTTGAGGATGCTCGTCGGGGTGATGCCGTTTCGGACATTGAACTGCAACTGAATCTCGCGGCGGCGAGTCGTCTCATCGAGGGCCCGCTGCATCGACCCGGTGACCCGGTCCGCGTAGAAGATCACCTTCCCATGAACGTTCCGGGCGGCGCGACCGGACATCTGGATCAGAGCCGTATCGCTGCGCAGATATCCTTCCTTGTCGGCGTCCAGGATCGCCACCAGCGAAACCTCCGGCAGATCCAGACCCTCGCGGAGCAGATTGACCCCCACCAGGACGTCGAACCTTCCCAGGCGCAGCTCCCTCAGGATCCGCACCCGTTCGAGGGTTTCGACTTCGGAATGCAGATAGCGGACCGCGATCCCGACCTCCGTGTAGTACTCCGTCAGCTCCTCGGCCATGCGCTTGGTCAGTGTTCCGACCAGCACCCGTTCTCCCTCGGCGATGCGACGCTGGATCTCTTCAAGCAGGTCGTCGATCTGGCCCGCCACCGGACGGACCTCGATCTCCGGATCCATCAGGCCCGTCGGACGGATGATCTGTTCCACCACGCGGCCCTGACACAGCGCCAGTTCGTAGGGACCCGGCGTGGCCGAGACATAGAGACTCTGCGGCCGCCGTTCTTCGAACTCCTGAAAGTTGAGCGGTCGGTTGTCCAGGGCCGAAGGCAGCCGGAAGCCAAAACGGACCAGGTTGAGCTTGCGCGATCGATCGCCTTCATACATGCCGCGGACCTGGGGAATAGTGACATGGCTCTCATCGATCAACAGCAGGGAATTCCGCGGGAGATAGTCCATCAAGGTGGGTGGCGGCTCCCCCGGTTCACGGCCGGTCAGATGCCTGGAGTAGTTCTCGATTCCACGGCAGTATCCCAAGGTTTTCAGCATCTCGACGTCGAACTGGGTGCGCTGGCGGATCCGTTCGGCCTCCAGAGTGCGCCCCTCCTCGAGCAGGGCGGCACAGTGTTCCTCGAGCTCCTCACGGATACTCTCGACGGCGATCTCCCAACGTTCCTGGGGAATCACGTAGTGGGTTCTCGGGTAGATGGGCACGCGTGCATGCTGGGTGAGGATTTCTCCCGTCAGGGGGTCGAACTGGCAGAGTTCGTCGATCTCATTGCCGAAGAGCTCGATCCGGATCCCATAATCCTCATAGGAGGGGACGACTTCGATGACATCTCCCCGCACTCGGAACGAGCCGCGGACCAGGTCGAAATCGTTGCGCTGGTATTGCAGCTCTACGAGTCGCTTGAGGATCTCTCGGCGGCCGATCTGCTGACCTCGCTCCAGCATGAGAAGCATGCCGTAGTAGGCTTCGGGCGATCCCAGGCCGTAGATGCAGCTCACGCTGCTGACAATAATGCAGTCCCGGCGCTCGAACAGCGAACGGGTGGCGGAATGTCGCATCTTGTCGATCTGGTCGTTGATCGTTGCTTCTTTCTCGATGTAGGTATCGGTGGATGCGATATATGCCTCGGGCTGGTAGTAGTCGTAGTAGCTGACGAAATACTCGACGGCATTCTTCGGGAAGAAACCCTTGAACTCCTGAAACAGTTGGGCCGCCAGCGTCTTGTTGTGGCTTAGAACGAGCGTGGGCCGGTTCAGACGGTCGATCAACTGGGCCATGGTAAAGGTCTTGCCGGAACCGGTCACGCCGAGCAGGATCTGATCGCGACGACCTGCGGAGATGCCGTCCAGGAGCCGGTCGATGGCCGAAGTCTGGTCTTCACTGGGAACAAACGAAGAACTCAGTTCGAACTTCCCGGACCGGGTCAAGGCCTGTCCGTATCGGATGCCGGAATGTTCGATTTCAGGCGTTTCTGCCATGGGAAAACATTATAGGGAGATTTGAGATTTACGATTTACGATTTACGATTTACGATTTGGCGCGGCCCCTTTCCCTAGATCGAAAATCGTAAATCTCAAATCTCATATCCCGGCGCTTCCTTGCCTCTGACCCGCCGGCATCTTATAGAAGCGCCATGGACATGAACCGGCTGACCGAGAAAGCGCGTGAGGCGCTTGCCGCTGCACATACACTGGCCCTGCAGGAACGACACAGCGAGGTCGACACGGCCCACCTGCTCGAGAGTCTCATCGACCAGGACGGCGGTCTGACCGCCTCCGTGCTTCGACGGGCCAATCTGGAACCCGAGGTGCTTTCGGCCGGCGTCCGGGAGCTGCTCGAACGAAAACCGCGTCTGAGCGGTCCGGAAACCGGCCAGGCCTACCTGTCGGGTGCGCTCAACATGCTGCTGAGCAAGGCCGAGGAGGAGGCCCGGGAGCTGCGGGACGAATATGTTTCGGTGGAACACCTCCTGCTCGCCATGACGGGCGACCGGGGCGAGGTGGGCAAGCTGTTCAAACAGGTCGGCTTGACCCGGGACAACGTGATGACTGCGCTGCGGGAGATCCGCGGCAATCAGCGGGTCACGTCGGAAAACCCGGAAGCCACGTACGAGGCGCTGGACAAGTACAGTCGCGACCTGACCCGGGAAGCGGCAGCCGGGCGACTGGATCCGGTGATCGGCCGCGACGACGAAATCCGCCGGATCATGCAGGTGCTCTCCCGGAGAACCAAGAACAACCCCGTGTTGATCGGGGACCCGGGCGTCGGCAAGACCGCCATCGTCGAGGGACTGGCTCAGCGGATCATTCGTGGCGACGTGCCCGAGGGGCTCAAGAACAAACGGGTGGTCGCCCTCGACATGGGGGCTCTCATCGCCGGGGCCAAGTACCGCGGGGAGTTCGAGGAACGCTTGAAGGCGGTCCTCAAGGAGGTCCAGTCCTCCCAGGGGGAGATCATCCTCTTCATCGACGAACTGCACACCGTGGTGGGGGCGGGAAAGGCCGAGGGCGCGATGGACGCGGGAAACCTGCTCAAACCGATGCTGGCCCGCGGCGAACTGCACTGCATCGGAGCCACCACCCTGGACGAGTATCGAAAGTTTATCGAGAAGGACAAAGCCCTGGAACGGCGCTTCCAGACGGTCCTGGTCAGCCAGCCGAGCGTCGAGGACACGATTTCCATTCTGCGGGGACTCAAAGACCGCTACGAGGTTCATCACGGCGTTCGAATCAAGGATTCAGCGCTCGTCGCAGCGGCCGTTCTCTCGAATCGCTACATCACCGAACGATTCCTGCCCGACAAGGCCATCGACCTGATGGACGAGGCCGCCGCCAAACTGCGTACCGAAATCGATTCGATGCCGACTCAGGTCGACGAACTCGAGCGCCGCGTCATGCAGCTCGAGATCGAGCGCCAGGCGCTCAAGCGGGAAAAGGATGCGGCCTCCCTGGATCGGCTCTCCAAGCTGGAGAAGGAACTGGCTGAAACGCGCTCTCACGCCGACGAACTGAAGGCGCAGTGGCTGGCGGAAAAGGACTCCGTTCAGGAGCTCCGGGGGCTGCGCGAAGAGATCGAACGGGTGAAGATCGAGATCGAAAAGGCGGAGAGGGACTACGACCTGAACCGCGTTGCCGAGCTGCGTTACGGAAAGCTTGCCGGGCTGGAGCAGCAACTCAAGGAAAGGTCGGCAAGAATGCTCGAGGAGGATGATCGCCAGCACCTGTTGCGCGAAGAAGTCGACGAACAGGACATCGCCGGCGTCATCAGCCGCTGGACGGGAATCCCGGTGTCCCGGCTCCTGGAAGGCGAAGTCGAAAAGCTCCTGCATCTGGAAGACTCCCTGCACCGGCGGGTGGTGGGACAGGACGAGGCCGTCAGCGCCGTGTCTCAGGCGGTCGTCCGCGCCCGTTCGGGCCTCAAGGATCCGAATCGCCCGGTGGGGAGCTTCATCTTCCTCGGACCCACCGGGGTAGGTAAGACGGAACTGGCCCGGGCCCTGGCGGCGTTCCTCTTCGATGACGAACATGCCCTGATCCGAATCGACATGTCGGAATACCAGGAGAAGCACACGGTGGCCCGACTCATTGGCGCCCCTCCCGGCTACGTCGGCTACGAGGAGGGGGGGCAGCTGACCGAGGCCGTGCGCAGGAGGCCCTACTCCGTCATCCTGTTCGATGAGATCGAAAAAGCACACTTCGACGTCTTCAACACGATGCTTCAGGTTCTGGATGACGGCCGGCTCACCGACGGGCAAGGGAGAACGGTCGACTTCAAGAACACCATCCTGATCATGACCTCGAACATCGGCAGTCGCGAGATCCTGGAGTTTCAGGGAGGAACCGCCGGTGAAGGGTATGAGCGGATGCGTCGCAAGGTCCTCGAGGAGGTTCGCCAGCACTTCCGCCCCGAATTCCTGAACCGGGTCGACGAGGTGATTGTCTTCCACTCGCTCGACGAGAGTCACCTCAAGGAGATCGTGCAGATCCAGCTGCGCCAGCTGCGCAGCCGGCTGGCCGAGCGTGAGCTCAATCTGGAGCTGAGCGAACGGGCTATCGAACACCTCGTCCGGGTGGGCCACGACCCTTCGTTCGGCGCTCGACCCCTGAAAAGGGCGATCCAGAGGGAACTGGAAAACCCGCTGGCCCGAATGATCGTGAGCGGCGAACTCCGGGACGGCCAGACGGTCCGGGTTGACTACGACGCGGGGAAATCGGCGCTCAGCTTCCACACGGCCCACGCGGTGACGCACTGAGTACCGTGCCGAATCCCGGCGATCAGGGAATCTCGATCTCCTGACCAAGTCGGATGCGGTTCGGATCCCGAATCGCATTGGCGCGCAGAATCCGTTCGACGGAGGAGCCAAAGCGCTGGGCGATGTTCAGCAAAGTATCGCCCCGCTTGATGACATATCGGCGGGGTGAGGCCGTCGGCGCCGCTCCGGTGCCGACGGGAACTTCGAGGGTCGAACCGGGCTGAATCGCATCCGGGTCCTCGATGTCGTTCGCTTCGACCAGCGTCATCACCGTCGTTCCGAAACGGCCGGCAATCGCCGAGAGATTGTCCCCCGCACGAACCGTGTAGCGAAGCGATGGTTCGTCGTCCCCGCCATCCCGCGAAAAGAACTGAGCGACCGAGTCACCGAGAGCCGAGGACTGGCCCAGGACCAGCATCTGGCCTGGAAAGATCCGGTTCGCGTCTCGGATCCGATTGAGACGAATGATCTCTGCCGGCGCGACCCGGAACTCGGCGGCAATCGAACCCAGCGTATCGCCCTCTCCGACCCGATAGTGGACCTCCCCGTTCGCGGCCACCGAGACTTCCCTTCCCGCCGGTCTCAGACGAGCCAGCTCCTTCTCCACCGCCGGGCCCCGCCCCGAAGGCACCCGAACCTCGATGCCGGCGGGTAGGGTCCGGCGGGAGCGGGACAACAGCCCTTTGAGGTGGGGATTCAGGTCCCGGAGATCCGCAACCGTGACTCCGGGAACCCGGGTGAAGGAGGCAACGGGGCAGGCCTTCGCCAGGGTGATCGTGTCGAATTCCAGGGGCTTCTCGATCTCGAGGTCTCCGAAGTAGCGCCGGAAGTTGCGCGAGACCTCGAGCGCCGCGAGGAACTCCGCATAGAAATTCTTGCTGGCAAAACCGAAGTATTTCGATTCATAACTGCGAATGATGTCGCGAAGATCTCCCCCGCACTGCTCCTTGGCTCGCAGCATGCCGTTCCTGCCATGGTTGTAGCTGGTGATCGCAAGCGGCCAGTTGCCCAGCGCCTGGAAGTTCTCCGACAGGAGCCGGGCCGCCGCCACGGTCGCCCGTATCGGATCGAGGCGCTCGTCGACGGAGCGGTTGATCCGCAAATAGCTCCGTCCCGTGCCGCGCGTGAACTGCCAGATTCCCGCGGCCCCGGCATGGGAATAGGCGTTGTAGTTGAACGAAGACTCGACATGCGGGAGCACGGACAGTTCCACGGGCAGACCCATTTGACGGAACGTCGCTTCGATCCAGGGCAAGTACAGTCCCGCGCGAACCAGACTTTCCCGGAATCGGGTCCGAACACCCCGCTGGAAACGAATGGACTCCTTCTTCTCGCCCAGAAGTGCCGGCGTCACCTCGTAGCCGAAGGAGCGAAAGACGCTCACGATGTGTCGCTCACGGCGTCCGAGACTGGGAGAGTCCGGCCCCGCCTTGGCAATCGACTCGAAGACGGCCTGCAGTTCCTTCAAATCCTGCTTGAGGACCTCCTTCTGCCGATCTGCCTCTTGCGAATCGCCGTCGATATCCCGGTCGAAGTTCTTCAGCTCATAGACCAGACGCAGGTCGTCCTGGTCGTGAAAGATGACCTGGGTGGCCTCGTACTGGGTAAAGATCTTTTTCCAGAACTCGATCTGTCGCTCGAAACCCTGTGATGGAAACAGCGCAGCGACGTGATCGAGGGAGAACCCTGCTTCGGCGTGCAGGAATCCTTGGACGAGAGTCACGATCAGGAGACAGAAACAGCCGATTACGAATTTGCAGCGAAAGACCATAGATCCGAACCTGCTCCAAAGTGCCCGCCTCTGGCGGGTTCTCCGAGAGGTCGGGAGGCACGCCATTCGTCGCCTCGAAGCCGCCCGTCCCCTCCGTTTGCTGTGATTCTACCAAAGACCTCCGCTGCCGCCGATGCCCCGAATCACTCCCTTATTGACTCTGCTGTGGAGAAGTGGAGCGGAAATGATGCCGAAGGACAGTCGCGGTTCGGGGGAGAAGCCGGTTCGCGGTGGAGGGTTTCGCAGGCAGCGGTCATGTTCACCCAGTCCGGACGAACGACGGGACGAAACCCTGCCAATTGTGGGTAGAATGTGTCGGAAATCACGGTGAACTTCCCCGAATCTTCGATACTCTTGCCGTCATACGGCGGTGTGTGTACTATCTCGGTCGGCCGGAGGATCATTACGACACTGGGGGGCGTAGCACTTTCCTGCTGAATGCCACTGTACGAATCACTAGGCTACCTTGAACGATCCACGCGCATTGGAATCTCAGAGTCAGGCCATTCCCCATTGATGCTACGAAGTTTTTTGGATATGATTTGGTTTTTAGAGTTTAGGTTGTATTAGATTAGAGTCGACCGAATCCAGGGAAGGCGGTGCGCTGATGGGAAAATTGAGGATCGAGCCGAAAGTAAAACCTCCGGTTTCCAAAGAGGAGTATCAATACTACAAGGGAGTCCTGAACGAGGCTATGGGCGCCGCCGATTCCAATTTCGTCTTCTACGACCTGGAAAAGAATGAGGACCCTCGCAAGGTGCGAAAGGCGTTCCAGTACGTAGCCGCACAAGAGGGAACGGACGTGATCATCCGCGCGAATCGCGATCGGAACAGCCTGGCCCTCAAGTTCCGCCAGGCGAAGGCCTCCCGTTCCGTCGAGGGATCGGCCGCCTCTTCGGGGCGTATCTCCGCTGAAGAATCGCGGAACCGCATCGTTTCCGCCCTCGCATCGGCGAAGGGGCCTCTGAAGAAGTCCGCCATCATTGGTGCCACCAGCGTGAGCCCGTCGAGCTGGAATCTTCGTATCAAGGAACTGCTGGATGAGGGCACCGTTCGCCGGCATGGGAGTGGTCGGGAGACCACCTATTCGCTGAAGCGCAAGTAACCTCGGATCTTCTGCGGCCCACGCAGAGTACAGTTATCACCACCGCAATGAGGGGTGCCACACGCCCCTCTCTTGAACATTCGGCGCGGGGGCAGTGGCGAGCGATCGTCGGGCCTCCCCTTTATTGCGTCGGATGGCGTTTGCTTTGGGACCATGGCAGATAAGAAGGAAGGCCCCGAGACTCGGGAGTTTCAAGTCACGGACAAGCGTTTCTGGGTAGCGGATGAGTCTATCCTCGAAAGAGCCCAGCCTGCTGAACAGAGGTTCCCTTCATTCGTCGAGGAACTCAAAGCTCGCACCGAAGCGGCGGAGATGAAGCTTCGAGAGCGGATTGATGTACTTCAACAGGAGAATGATGCCTTCCGGGAACGCCTCGAACGTCAGGTCGAACAGCGTGTGAGGCGCGGCAGAGCGGAACTCCTGCGCGATCTGCTCGAAGTGATCGACAATCTGGAGCGAGCCCTGGAGGTCGCTGCCGACAGTCCCGATCCGGCACTTCGAGAGGGAGTCGCTCTCAACCTGGGCCTCTTCCTGGCGAAGCTCAAGGCCTGCGGAGTGGAGCCTTTCGCGAGTCTCGGTCTCCCGTTCGATCCCAACCTGGCGGAGGCAATTGGCGCCGTGGACGTCGAGGAGCCCGAGCGGGACGGAACCGTCGTGGAGGTGTTGCAGAAGGGCTACCTCTGGGAGGACCAGCTCCTGCGTCCCGCCATCGTCCGGATCGGACGGCTCAGGAGTTGAGATTCATTTCCGGTATTCGATTCGAATCGATTCGATGGTCTGCTTGCCCGCCGGATGGTACTTCAGCGCCGGGTGCGGATCCTTGGTCAAGGGCGCATTGGAGATCCTGTCGGCGACTTCGATACCCTCCACGACCTTGCCGAAGACGTTGTACTGGCCGTCCCAGCCCGGAGTCCGCTTGAGGACGATGAAGAACTGGCAGCTCCCGCCGTTGTCGGCGCCCTCCTCGTGACCCATCGCCACGGTTCCTCGATCCACGGGGGTCTGGGAGAATTCCTGGGGAAGATAGGAGCCCGAGGTTCCCTGTCCGTCGTTGAACGGATCCTGGTCTCGCGACAGGGGGTCTCCGCCCTGGATCATGCGATCCTTCATGACCCGATGGAAGGACGTCCGGTTGTAGAAGCCGAGATCGGCCAGTTCGATGAAACTGCGCACCGTCTCCGGTGCCAGATCGGGAAGAAGTTCGACGGTGATGTCACCCTGGCTCGTCTTGATGACCGCGAAAGGACGACCGGCGGGCGGAGTCTTTTCGGCTGCCGCCGCGGATTCGTCCCCGGCCTGGGCGGCCGGCTTCTCAGGCGGTGCGGCACTACTGCAGGCGGCCAACAACAGAATTCCCAGCCCAATGAAATGAAACGGCTTTCTGGTCATGTCTGGGGATTATCCGAAACCCCGGCGCGGATTGCCAGTCGAAGGGGGTCCTGCGAGTGGCGGGGCGGGGGCGCGGCCGGCCTGGCGGGCTAGACCTCGATGGAGCGCCAGCGCCGGTGCCGGCGGCGGGGCAAGCCTCCCGAAAAGGCCTGGCAGAGGGCGATCGCAAGGGCATCGGAAGCATCGTGAGGCTCGGGCACCGTCGGGAGGTTGAGCAGCATCCGGACCATCGTCTGGACCTGCTGCTTGTCGGCCCTGCCGTAACCGGCGACGGCCTTCTTCACCTCCAGAGGGGAGTATTCATGCAGGACCAGGTCGTGCCGGGCCACCGCCAGCAGGACGACCCCGCGCACGTGACCGAGCGTGAGGGCGCTCTTGACGTTGGCAGCGTGGAACACGCTCTCGACGGCGGCAACCTCGGGACGGTGACGAAGAATGACCTCTTCCAGACCCTGGAAGACCGCTTTGAGTCGTTCCTGCATGGGAGCCTCTCCGGAGCGCCCGGCGGGTCGGATGGCGCCGTAGTCGATGCAGCGATAGCGACTGCCCTCCACCGACACGATCCCGTAACCGGTGCAGCGGCTTCCGGGATCGACGCCGAGGACAATCATGACTCCATGCTATCCGGCCGCACTGACCCTGGGCCCGGCATCAGGAAGCAAGCGATTCGAGTTCCGCCTCATCGATGTCGAAGTTGGCGAAAACGTTCTGGACGTCGTCGTGGTCCTCCAGAGCTTCCATCAGGTTCAGCAACTGGCCGGCCACCTTCCCCTCCACGTGAACTTCCGTCTGGGGGATCATGGTGAGCGAGCTCTCCTCGATTTCGATGCCCGCCGCCTCGATCGAGCGTTTCACCTCCTCGAAGGTGTCGAGTGGCGTGTAGATCGAATAGAGATCGCCATCCACCTGGAGGTCCTCGGCACCCGCTTCCAGGGCGATTTCGAGCAACTTCTCCTCGCTGCTGCCTTCTTTCTTGACGGCCACGTAACCCTTCTTGTCGAACATCCAGAGTACGCTGCCCGACTCGCCGAGGTTGCCGCCATGCTTGGAGAAGATATGCCGAACTTCCGCGACGGTCCGGTTCTTGTTGTCCGTCAGAACTTCCACCAGGACTGCCACACCGCCGGGTCCGTAACCTTCGTAGGTCGACTCTTCGTAGCTCTGTCCCGGGAGCTCCCCGGTTCCCTTGAGGATCGCGCGGCGGATGTTGTCCTGAGGCATGTTGGCGGCCTTTGCCGCCTGAACGGCTGCTCTCAACCGCGGATTGGCATTCGCGTCACCTCCGCTGATCCGTGCAGCGACACTGATCTCTTTGATCAGCTTGGTGAACATCTTTCCCCGTTTCGCATCGACGGCGGCCTTTTTGTGCTTGATCGAATGCCATTTAGAATGTCCGGACATGGTAATTCTCCTTTGGACGCAGGACCCGACCAGCAATTTTAGCATGCCCGGATTGCCCCGGTACCGACATCTTGCGGTTTGCCGGGGCCTTTCGGGGAACCGCCCAGGCCGACAGAACCCGGGGCGAAGGAGGACGAATTGAAGCCCCTCCCCATCCCTCCCCGTCAGAAGTACCGGGCCATCATCCAGTACGCCGGCACGCGCTATGCGGGTTGGCAGATCCAGAAGAACGCCCTCACGGTGCAGGGGGTGCTGAGGGAAACCCTCAGCAGACTGGCAGGGTACCCGGTGACCGTCGTAGGTTCCGGCCGCACCGATTCCGGCGTTCATGCCCTCGGCCAGGTCGCCCACTTCTTCTTTCCCGAGAAGGAGTCGATTCCGGACCTGCGCCGGGCCCTCAATGCCCTCCTCCCCTGGGATATCCGCGTGATTCGCCTGGCGCCGGCCGCCCCCGGATTCCATGCCCAGAAGCAGGCGCTCAAGAAGCGTTACGAATACCGGATTCTGACGGCTGCCGTGCTCCCGCCTTTTCTTCACGCACGGGTCCATCATCTGCCGCTCCGGCTGGATTTCGACGCCCTCCAGGAAGGCGCAGCACTGCTGCGCGGACGTCACGACTTCTCGTCCTTCACGGCAGCCGCCTCACGGGTGCGCAGCCACACCCGGACCGTCCTCCTCTCTGATTTCCGCCGGAAGGGACATCGGCTGGTCTACCGCATCGAGGCCGATGGTTTCCTGCACCACATGGTCCGCAACATCGTGGGCACCCTCATCGAGGTCGGTCTCGGCAAACGCCGACCGCAGGACCTGCCGGCCCTGCTCGAAGCCCGGGACCGGACTCTGGCCGGTCCCACGGCTCCGGCCGACGGCCTCTACCTGGTCCGGGTCTGGTACCGCCCAAGTTCCTAGATTCCGGTTCCCGGTTCCGAGTTTCGAGAGCCCGGAACGCCTGGTCGGCGGCGCCGACGCGGCCGTCCCGGGCTGTTGTGCGGGGCGAGAACGGAGTGGTAGAGTTGGTGCACTCTTATGGCCGAGCTCGCGAAGAATTTCGAAGGGGTCATCCAGCCCGACAGCCCGGAAAGCGAACTCCTGGCCCAAATCGACCCCACCCGCCTGCCCGGCCATGTCGCGATCATCATGGACGGGAACGGACGCTGGGCCCGGCAGCGGGGTCTTCCGCGCGTCGAGGGTCACCGGGCCGGCATCGAGGCGGTCCGGGCCGCCGTGGAATACTCGGCCAGACTGGGCATTCCGGCTTTGACCCTGTATGCCTTCTCGGCGGAGAACTGGAAGAGACCGGTGGAAGAGGTCAATACGCTGTGGACCTTGCTCCGCCGCTATCTGCGGAACGAACTGGGCACCCTGCAGAAGTACGAGATCCGTTTCATACCGATCGGGAGGGTCGACGATCTTCCCGGAAACGTACGCGACGAACTGAAGCGTGCGGCCCGGGATACGATCGACAACCGGCGGATGACATTGAGCATCGCCCTGAACTACAGCGGGCGTCTCGAACTGGTGGACGCATTCAACAGAATCCTGGCTGAAGGCGTTGCCGGACCGATTTCGGAGGAGACTGTTCAAGATCATCTCTACACGGCCGAACTGCCGGACCTGGATCTGCTGGTTCGAACGAGCGGCGAGATGCGCCTGAGCAACTTCCTGCTCTGGCAGGTCGCCTACGCCGAGATCTACGTCGAACGCAGACTCTGGCCGGACTTCCGGGGCGCCAACCTGCTGGAGGCCGTCGTCGCCTTCCAGAAACGAGAGCGCCGTTACGGTGGCATCCTCTCGGGTTCCTACCAGAGCACGCGATGATTCAGAGAGTCGTCACCGCGAGTGTTCTGATTCCACTCGTCCTGCTCGCCATCTACTGGTTCCCCTTCCCGGTCTTCCTGGTGTTGATCGACGTCCTCGCCGTGCTGTCCATGCGGGAATACCTCGATCTGCTGAGCCACCACGGGGCTCGCAGCTTCCCGGTGGTCTACCCCTGCGTGGCGTTGCTGCCCTGGCTGGCGGGCTTTGCGCCGGTCTGGATCCCGTTGTTCCTTCTCGTGACGTTGTTGTTCCTCGCGGCTTCGGCCCTGGTCCAGATCCGGGTGCTGAAAGAAGGCCTCCCGAGCCTCTCCGGCAACGCTTTCGGCCTGTTCTATCTCGGCGTTCCCCTGGCGCTCATGTCCCAGATGCACCCGCGGCTTCCCCATGCATCCGTGCAGTGGGAGCGGGGGAATGAACTGCTGCTCGTCCTCCTGACGATCTGGATCAGTGATGCGGCCGCCTACTTCGTGGGCCGAGCCGTGGGGCGGCGTCATATCTTCGAGCACATCAGCCCGAAGAAATCCCTGGAGGGTTTTCTGGCCGGAATCCTCGTGCCCGCGCTGCTGGTCCCGCTGTTCGGCCGCTACCTGCTGCCGGATCGGAGCATCGGGTTCCTGCTCCTCGCCGCCCTCTTCGTTGCAGTCGCGGGGATCGCGGGCGATCTGCTCGAATCGATGTTCAAGCGGGGCGCGGGGGTCAAGGACTCTTCCTCCCTCCTTCCCGGACACGGGGGCCTTCTGGATCGCCTCGACAGCCTGCTGCTCGCCGTACCCGCCTATTTCGTGCTGAAGGTTTTGTTAGAATCGCCCACGCTGTCGTGAATATGAAACGGCTCGCGATCCTCGGTTCGACCGGCTCCATCGGGCAGAGCGCCCTCAGCCTCGTCGATCTCTATCCAGAACGTCTCGAGGTCGTCGCCCTGGCGGCACGGCGAAGCGGCCGGCTGCTGCGCAAACAGATTCAGCGGTACCGTCCCCGCCTCGTGGCGCTCTACGATTCAGCGGCGGCGGAATCGCTGCGCGCGGCTCTCCCGGACGTGCACGTCCTGGCCGGCACCGAGGGCCTCGAGGCGGTCGCCTGCCATCCCGAAGCCGACATGGTCCTGTCGGCCGTCACGGGAGCGGCGGGGCTGATCCCCACCTACCGGGCTGTCGAACAGGGCCGGGACATCGCGTTGGCCAACAAGGAAACCATGGTCATGGCGGGCGAGCTCCTCATTCCACTGGCCCGGCGGAGCGGGGCCTCCATCCTGCCCGTCGACAGCGAGCACAGCGCTCTACACCAGTGTTTGCGGGGGTCGCAGCCGGACGAGATCCAGCGGCTGATCCTGACCGCCTCCGGCGGCCCCTTCCTGAATCACAGTCGCGAGGAACTGGCGAAGGTTACCGTCCAGGAGGCCCTCGACCATCCAACCTGGGAGATGGGGCGGAAGATCACCATCGACTCCGCGACCCTGATGAACAAGGGGCTCGAAGTGATCGAGGCCTGTCGGTTCTTCGGCGTTTCGGCCGACCAGGTGGCAGTGGTGGTTCATCCGCAGTCGGTCATCCATTCCATGGTGGAATTCGTCGACGGAACCATGCTGGCCCAGATGAGCATCACGGACATGCGCTCTTCACTGCTCTACGCGTTCGGGTATCCGGAACGCTGGGAGTCGCGCCTTCCGCGGCTGGATCTTTCCACGTTGCCGGGTCTGGGGTTCCTTCCGCCCGATACGCAGCGCTTTCCCTGCCTCGATCTCGCCTACTCCGCACTGAGGCTCGGCGCCACTTATCCGACAGTCCTCAATGCGGCCAACGAGGTCGCCGTCGAGATGTTCCTGGAGGGAAAGCTGGACTTCGTCGATATTCCGGATGTGATCGAAAAGACGCTGGAGGAGCACTCCGTCCTGCCCGCCACGGATCTCGAGTCGATTCTCGAGGCCGACCGGAGTGCGCGTCAGAGGGCGTGGGCCCTGTGCGTCTCCCGGTGAGGGGCGCGACTCTCTACGGAAGGTCGCGCGAAACGGTGTTACGCTAAATGCGTCTATAGGGGTGACTACAGACAGTCGCGAAGGAGAAGAGAGGGTCAAAGAGCCTTGGAAATCATAGATTCGATCGGCTGGAGTTTGATTTGGGTCGTCGTCGTGCTCGGCGTCATGATCTTCATTCATGAACTGGGCCACTATCTGATGGCCAAATTTCTGGGTATCCGGGTTGAAGTCTTCTCGCTCGGCTTCGGGCCGCGCCTGATCGGTTTCAAAAAGGGAAACACGGACTACCGGCTCAGCGGCATTCCGCTCGGTGGTTACGTCAAGATGAGGGGCGAGAATTACGATGAGGATCTCACCGGCAGCGCCGACGAATTCCTCTCCCGCCCCAAGACACACCGTCTCGCCGTGGCCGTGGCGGGTCCGTTCATGAACATTGCCATGGCGGTGGTGCTGCTGGCCGGCATCTATATGGCCGGCATACAGGTCCCCGTCTACCTCAGCCAGCCGCCCGTCATCGGATACGTCGCCGAGAAATCACCGGCGCAAGATGCGGGTCTCGCCATCGGCGATCGGATCCTGTCGGTGGGCGGCACCCAGACTCCCACCTGGGAATCCCTGCAACTCGCCGTCGCCACCGATCCGGGCCAGACGGTGCCGGTCGAAATCGTGCGGGACGGACAGACCTTCGAGCGGCTCGTACACATTGCCGAAGACCCCAGAACGGGGGCGGGTATCCTGGGCGTCGACGCACCGCTCGAAACCATGGTCGTTTCGGTGGAACCGGACAGCCCGGCCGCCCGCGCCGGTCTCGAAAAGAACGACATCATCGAGTCCGTCGAGGCCGGCGGCAAAACGGCCAAACACCAGGAAGCCATCAGCAAGTTGATTGCCGCCAGCAAGGGGATCCCCGTGGTGTTCACGATCCAGCGGGGTCACCAGACCCTCACCCGCTCGATCACACCCGTCGAAATGGGTGGCGCCGTCCGGGTCGGATTCGTCATCGGTCCGTCGCCCAACCTCGAGACCCAGACCGAACGCTACGGACCGCTGACGGCACTGAAACAGTCCATCGAACGCAACTACCAGATGACGATCCTGACCTTCCGCATCGTGGGAAAGCTGGTCACGGGCACGACTTCCATCCGCATGATGTCCGGCCCCATCGACATTGCACGCTTTTCCGGTCAGGCGGCTTCGGAGGGGCCTCTGGCGCTGATCGGACTGATGTCCCTGATCTCCCTCCAGTTGGGCATCTTCAATCTGCTCCCCATTCCGATTCTGGACGGCGGGATGATCGCGCTTCTGTTCATCGAGGCGGTCATTGGACGCGACCTGAGCCTCAAGGCCAAGGAACGAATCTTCCAAGTCGGCTTCATCTTCCTGATCCTGCTCATGAGCGTCGTCATCTTCAACGACATCGCGAAGATCATGTAAGCGATTTGAGATTTGAGATTTACGATTTTCGATTTGGGGCGGGAGCTTCGGAACTCCGGTCTCCGGCCTTCCAGTTCACCGTTCCCAGTCTCCACTCCTCCAAATCGTAAATCGTAAATCTCAAATCTCAAATCCCCTCAGGGGATCACATAGCTGAGGACCGTCACCGCGAGATAGGTGGCCAGCAAAACGAAGCCGAAAGGCCGCCTCAGGTGACTGCCGGAGGCAAAGACTCCCAGGCGGAAGACCGTGAGCACCACCAGCATCGAGGGGAAATAGAGCTCGAAGAAGTGAGCCGGAACCAGGAGCCCTCCCCGTGTCGCGGCCGCCGACGCTCCCGCCACGAAGAGCACGTTGAGGATGTCGGCACCCACCACGTTTCCCACTGCCAGCTCGCCGTGCCCGTGGCGGGCAGCGGTCACGGCGGTCACCAGTTCGGGAAGCGACGTGCCGAAAGCCACCATGGTGGCGGCGATGATACTTTCCGGAACCTGCAGTCGGGTGGCGGCCTCCGAGACCGCCGGGATGAGCACCCACGAGGAAATCACCACGACGGCGACAGCGGCGATCAGCTTGAGCAGAACGACCGGGATGGAGGCCCCCGCTTCGTGATGCTCGGCCTCCTCGAGGACATCCTCGGCGCCCGGGATGCCCTCCCGCGCCCAGCGCACACTCACCAGGAGGTAGGCCAGCAGGCCCAGCAGGAAGACCACTCCCATCGGCCGAGAAAGGCGTCCTCCGGTGGAAAAGGTCTGGGCGAGGTTGCCCAACGGCAGGGTTACCAGGACGAGGCAGATGCCGCAGGCGAACTGAATCCAGCCCTGCCGGTTGACGATCCGGCGTTGCAGGGGAAGGGGAGCAATCAGACAGGCCAGCCCCAGAATGAGCCCGGTGTCCGTGATGACGGAACCGACGGCGTTGCCCAGGGCCAGCCCCGGCCGACCGGTCACGGCGGCCAGAACCGAGACGACGGCCTCGGGTGTGGTCGTTCCGATGCTCACGATGGTCGCGCCGATGACGACCTTGGGAATTCCCGACCGGCCGGAAAGCGTCACAGCCTCGCGGACCAGCCAGTCTGCCCCTTTGGCGAGCAGGGACAGGCAGACGACGATGACTCCCGCGAGCAGATACCAGGGAGCCTGTGCGAGCAAGTGGGCCAGAGCCTCTTCCATAGGTCAGGAATCCGAGCGAAACTCCGAAAACTCACAGGAGGGCGGGAAGGCCCGCCGTCGGTGATCCGCACAATTGTCTCACACGGGAATCACGGATCCCCATCCCGACAACCAAAGCAGGGCGGAACTCCTGGGGAGCGGAGCGGGCTTCGAGCACACAAGACTCGGACGGGGTCAAACCGGTCCGGATTCACACGTACGCCCTTCAGGCCGCGCCATCGACGGCCCCGGGGCGAATGAGGCGACGCGGCAGGCAGGACGAAAGATCGACTCGAGCGATCTGCTCGCCCCCCTGCCAGACTTCCCGCAATCCTCAGAAGCTGGCGACAGCCTTGCCTTCGTCGTCGTAGGTATCGAAAACGGTGAGGAGCTTGGTGATCGCGAGCAACTCTCTAAGTTTCTTGGTCAGGCTGAGGAGTTTGAGCTGCCCTCCCTGGTTGGTGACCGTCGTGAAGGAGCTGACCAGTTCGCCGATTCCCGAACTGTCCACGTAGCTGACATCCCCCAGGTTCAGCAGAATCTTTTTCCGGCCTGCCTGGAGAAGATCACGAACGCGATTTCGGATCTCGGCGCTTCCTTCACCTATGGTGATCTTCCCGTGGATATCCAAAATCGTCACGTCATTCACGGTTCGAGTTTCGATTCTCATTTTCCTCTCCCTGATTTTTTGTGCCTCGAAGCTTCTCCATTATGACCTCATGTCCGCCCTCGGGGCAGACACGGAACCTGACATTATCCATGAACGAGCGAACAAAGAATATCCCCCGTCCTCTCGGCTTGAGCAGGTTCTCGGGATCGAGCGGATCGGGAATGTCCGACTCCCGAATCCCCTGGCCCTGATCTCTCACGATGATACTAATCCGATCGGTTCCAAGTCGGAAAGAGACGCGAACCCGCTTGTCCGGATCCTGCCGGTTTCCGTGCTGGATCGCGTTGGTTACGGCTTCGCGGACCGACAGGCCGATCCAGTAGAGATCATCTGCGCTGAACCCCGCCTTTCGCGAGACGCTGTCGGAGATCTCCTGCACCAAATCGAGAAATGCGATATCACTCCCAAAAGTGAGCTCGATCTCGTTCCGTTCCGGTGAACTCACAACCGAGAATCTCTCATCTGTAGATCAATGCGCCGTTCGATACCAAATTGCCGGGCCCGTTCGGGAATCGGGCCGAGTACCCCACGCTTGCCTCTCAAGGAACGTGAAATCTTAATCATTGCGAGAAGTCTTTGTCAATCAAGCCCCTTCCGCCCGCCCCGGCGGGCACTTCCCGGACCCCGCCGCCGCCATCGGGAGCTCGAGGGGGCCCGTTGCGAATCTGCTAAGATGAGGACGTTTCCGCCGTTATGTCCCGATCCGTCAAGCTGTCGTGCCTGATCATCCTGACCGTGTTCCTGGCAACATTGCTGGGACTTGGGCTCTTTCTGTCCAGCGATCGCTTCGATGGCTGGGCTCGTACAAGACTGACGACATTTCTCGAGGACCGGTTTCAGCTCGAAGTGCATTTCGGCCGAATGAAGATCCGACTCTGGAGGGGCCTCATCGAGCTCGAGGACCTGCAGCTGGCAGATCGACAGTTTCCGGCTTCGGAACCGGCCATCGCAGTGCGGCAGGCGACGATCAACGTCTCTCTCGTCGACTATTTGCGCAACGATCTTCCTCTCGACGAGGTCGCCCTCGACGGGCTGCGTCTCCGGCTGCGCCGCGATCCGAACGGGCGCCTCAACCTGGCCAACATGTTCAGCAGCGGCCGCCCGTCGGCTCCCAGCGCGACAGGCGGGGGAGGCTTCTCCCCGCTGAAGGTCAAGATCACGTCGATCCACCTTCGGGATGCAAAGGTCTGGTACGAAGACCGCCTCGTCGAGTTCAACACCGACTCAGAGGCCTTCCGGCTGAATCTTACCTATGACCCCGCCGTGCCCGCGTACAATGGGGCGATTCAGCTCCACGGTCTCCACCTGGAAGTCGACGGCTTCCCCATCCCGATGACCGATTTCGAGTCGCGGCTCCAGGTCGAAAGCGACGGAATCCGTTTTCACAGTATTCGAACTTCCTCGGACGCTGTCACCTCGCAGATGGCCGGAGCGATCACCAGCTTCTCACCTTTCGAGTTCTCCTTTGACGTCAGCCTTGACGTCGCGCTTCCCAAGCTGCAGCGGCCGGATCTGAGCCGGATCTTCGATCGAGGTGAGGTCGACCTTCGAGGTCGCGTCCAGGGCGGAGGAGGACAGGTGACCTTCGATGGTGACGCCCGGTCGGAGGCCCTGGAGATCAAGGGACTCATCCTCGAGAGCGTTGCCTCCCGGGTCCACGTGGACGAGGAAGGAGCCCGTGCCCAGTCGATGACGTTCAGGGTGCTTGGCGGAACCGGACGCGCAGATAGCCAGCTGTGGTGGAGCGAAACGCGAAGATCCTCCGCCGATGTCACCGGAAACGGTATGGAACTGCGTCAGGCGCTCTCGGTCTTCGGCGTGACAGGCCTGCCGCTCGACGGCACGAACGCGCTTTCCGCCCACCTGACGTGGCCGGGCGTAAACCTGACCGAATTTGCGGGGCCGGGAGAACTCTCCGGCGCCGGTCGGCTGGCGGGAAACTTCGGGGATGAGGAGGCGAGCATTCCCTATTCCGCAAAGGCCAGCCTCCTGTTCGGAGAGAATCGCATCAGGTTCAGCGAAGGGTCGATCCAGGCTGCAGAAACCCATGCCTCCTGTGAAGGTCACGTCACCTTCGATGGAGAGACCGCCCTCACGGCCGAGGTAAAGTCATCGTCCTCGCAGGAAGTGTGGACCATCGGTCGCCTTTTCGGACTCATACCCGAGAGCTTCGTCTCCGAATACTCTATCGCCGTCGGAGGCTCCTTCGACGGCCGGGTGGCGCTTCAACGTCCGGCCGGGGAGGGGATCCGGTTGCAGGGCTGGGGCGAGACCGCTTCCCTGCTCTTTCGAGGCAAACCCGAGGGCCGCTTGAGCTCCGGATTTCGAGTCGACCCCACCGAGGTCGAAGTCAGCGACCTGGAGCTGGTTCGAGATTCCTCGCAGCTCAAAGCCAACTTGATGATCAGCCGGGAGCCTTTGGCTCTCCGAAGTCTCCGGCTCGATGCCCGGGAGATGCCCCTGGCCGACCTGGCCCGGCTGGGCCTGGTCGATCCTTCGCTGGAGCTGAGCGGGCGCGGCTCGGTCCAGGCCGACCTGCAGTTTGGTCCGAACTGGATCGATACCGCCGGCACCGCAAGCGTCCAGCTCTCCAACGCCGGACTCTACGGCGAGACCGTTCGGTCCGCGACGGCGCAGGTGTTGGTCCATGGAGCAACCATCCGCGTGCAGGCGCTCCGGGCCGAGCTCTGGGCCGGCCAGATCACCGGGGGTGCAAGCTACAATCTGGAGTCCGCAGCCTTCGAGGCCAACCTCGAGGGAGAGGGACTCGCGCTCGGCCAGTCCCCTCTCGCGCAGAAAGCACCCGAATTGGGCGGCACCGTGAGCTTCTCTCTGGAGGGCTCCGGAACACCGCAAGCGCCTCATCTGACACTGGACGTCCAGTCGCCGGAGATCCGGTTCGGGAGCGAATCACTGGCGTCCTTTACCCTGAAGGCAACCTCGCGCGACCGGGAAGTGACGTTCTCCGGCAGTGCAGGTTACCTTGACCGGCCGCTTCAAGTGGATGGCTCGGTCCAGGTTGTCGCGCCCTACCCGTTCGAAGTGCGGGCACGGATTACCGATCTGGATTTGACCCCATTTCTGAAAGAGTTCACCAGCTTTCAATTGACCGACTTTTCGGGCAGCGTGGGGGCTTCGGTCGAGGTCAGCGGCGATCTTTCCGATCTCCCGGCGGTCCAGGCAAAGGGGACACTTCCCTCTCTCGAGGTGAGCGTCGGTACCTATGGCGTCCACCTGGCTCACCCCTTGAAGTTCTCGTACCAGCACGAATTGCTGACCTTGGATCAAACCAGTCTGGCCGGGCCGGACACGGATCTCAGCATCGGTGGTACCGCCAACTTCAAGGATTCCCAGCTGAGCGGCAAGGTGTCTGGAGGCGTCAACCTGCGCCTCGTCAACGCCTTTCTCTCCCAGGGGGAGGTGCAGGGCGAACTGCAGCTCGAGACCAGCATCGCGGGACCCTTCGACGGTCCGCGGCTCGTCGGGACGGCATCCCTGTCCAGTTTCTTCCTGAGCATCCCGGACCTGCCAGTCAACATCGAGGACGGTCGTGGCACTCTCAAATTCACCTCCAATCAGGTCTCGATCGACTCGTTCTCCGGCCGCACCGACTACGGGAATTTCAGCGCTAGCGGCGGGATCTTCCTGGAGGGACTCACCCCCGTGCGATGGCAGGTGAATGTGACGGCCAACAGCCTGAACATCCCCTATCCGGCAGGTTTCACCACCATACTCGACGCCGATGTCGATTTCGCCAAGGCCGAAAAGGGCGAACTTCTTTCGGGCGCGGTCTACATCCGCTCGGCCGAGTTCGACAAAAACATCGCGCTGCCGGATCTGATCCTGCAGTTGGGCAAACCTTCGACGCTGAAGCCCGGCTCCGCCACGCAAAAAAGCCCCTCTCTGGACCTCACGGTCGAGGCCTATCGCAGTCTCCGGATCAACAATAACCTGGCCGATATCGTGGCGAGCGGCGACTTTTCGGTGGTGGGGACGCTTGACGACCCCATCATTCTTGGGAGCCTGACCATCGACGACGGCGCCCTCAAGCTGGAGGGGAACGACTACGAGATCACGCGGGGAACAGTCAATTTCGACAACCCGAGAAAGACCAACCCCTATTTCAACTTCGAAGCGGAGACCCAGGTTCGCGAGTACGAGATCTTCATTCTGATTCGGGGCCCTCTGGATCGGCTCCAGATGACCTTCCGGTCGGAGCCCCCGCTCTCCACGGCAAACATCGTCTCGTTGCTGGCAGCAGGGCAAACCGAACAGGAGATCCTGGGGACGGACACGGGAGCGCGGACCAGTTCGGGAACCCTCGCCGCATTTGGGGCCGGAACGCTGTTGACGAAGACCCTCGGTGCCTCGGTCGAAAACCAGGCCAGTAGACTGTTCGGCATCGATCGTTTCTCGATCGATCCTTTCGTCGACGATAGCCAGTCACGGGATCCCGGAGCCCGAATCACGCTCGGCAAGCAAATCACGAAGGAGTTGGGCGTTTCCTACATCTCGAGCCTGGCGAACAGCTTTCAGGAGCAGACCGTGGTGATCGAGTACAAGCTCACCGACTGGTTAACCGTGGTTGGCACGAGTGATACGACTGGGGTCGTCGGCATCGACTTCAAGTTGAGAAAGAGGTTTTAGCCAAGTGAGTCGAGCGGTTGGCTCAGCAAGAAATCGACTCAGCCGATGCTTCCGGAGCGTATTCCGTGCAGTAGCGGGACTCGCTGTGGCGACCGTCGTCGCCGGATCCGGTTCGCTCGCGGGGCAGGGGCTTGTGGGACAGAACTTCAACGGAAGAACGATTCGGCACATCTCCTTTGAATCGGACGGCCCGATCCGCAGAATCGATCGGAGCGACCTCGAGAAGCTCGTCGTTCTCCAGGAAGGCCAGGTGTTCACCGACTCGAAAGCTCGCAGCACGGTGACTCAGCTGCTGGCGACCGATCTCTTCTGGGACGCCCACATCCAGGTCGAACCGATCGACGAGCACACGATCGATGTCCAGATCGTGCTGATTCGACTCTACGAAGTCTCCCGGCTCCGTTTCGAGGGTGATGTCCGCCTCGCCAGCCGTGAGCTACTGCGCGAGCTGGAGTTCCGTGAGGGGGAACCCTATTCCGACGACGCTCTCGAGCTGTCGCTCACACGGCTCAAGGATACCTATCGGCGCCACGGCTTCTATCGGCCGCAGATCAAGCCGAACTTCGAGCTGGACGACCGCGGACGCCCGCAGGTGGCCATCTCCTTTTCCATTGAAGCCGGGGTGCAGGCGCGCGTCGCCTCGCTGACCCTCGATGTCGGGCAGCCGGCTCCCTCGATCCCACTTCGCTCGCTGATCCAGACCGGGCCGGGGCGGCCCTTTTCGCAAGTCCAGCTGGATTCGGACCTGGAATCGATCCGACGGCATCTCGCCCTGGGCGGCTACTTCCATCCGGAAGTCTATGTGAGAGGCGGCGTCCAGTACGATGAGCAGGACAACTCGGTGGCGCTGGACATTCGCGTGGTCCCCCGAGAGCACACAGAAATCCAGTGGGTCGGACCGCAACCGAAGGAATCCGAACTGCGGGAACTGCCGCTGTACGCCAAGTCGGGTCCGCAGAGGCTGCTGCTCGAGGAGACGGTCTCGGCCTTAACCGAGCGTCTTCAGAAGGAGGGTTACTTCCGGGCCGCTGTATCCTTCGAGATCGTCGGCCTCCACTTCCCTCCGAGCCATGTCACGATCCAGGTGGAGCCGGGACACAAGTACGACCTTTCGGAGATTCGATTCGAAGGAAACCAGGCCGCCTCGAGCGAAGTCCTGGAGAAGGCCCTCGCGTCCAGGAAGGCGGGTCTGCTCTCGCGCGGAACACTCACCGCGACGACAATCCAGAACGATACGGACAACCTGCAGAGTCTGTTCCAGCAGCGGGGCTACCTCGACGTGACTGTGAAGCACCGCTTCGAGGCTTCTGACGGGAACCTGACGCTGGTGTACGAAATCCAGGAGGGCCCCGAGTATCGCGTCGGGACGATCTCGCTCAGCGGCGATGCGCATCTGCCGAGAGAACTCCTGCTGCAGGGAACGTCGCTTCGCGAGGGAGGGGTATTCTCCCCCTACCTTCTGGCCTCAGATCGCTCCCAGATCATGGCCGCCTACGAGACCCGCGGCTATCGATCGGTCCAGGTGGAGCCGGCCATCGAGCACCTGGCGGGGCATGTCGTCGACATACAGTACACAGTCACGGAAGGTCCCCAGATCTTCACCAAGTATGTGCTGGTCGCCGGCAACGAGCTCACCCGCCGCAAGCTGATCGACAAGCAGATCCTGATCGAGCCCGGACAGCCTCTCTCCTACGAGCGGCTCCTCCAGTCGGAAACGAATCTCTACAATCTGGCCGTCTTCAACCGGGTTCGGGTCAAGGAACTGCCGGTCTACGACGCCAAGGAAGAAAGATCAGCCCTCGTCTCGGTCGAAGAGGCCAAGAAGTATTCGCTGATCTATGGAATCGGCTACAGCCACTCGTTCGGCAGCACCGCTTCGGAAGGACTGCGCGGCACGGTCGGCATCACTGATACCAACTTCCAAGGCATGGCCAGGGTGCTCGCCTTGAGTGTTCGAGCCGGTAGGCGCCGACAATGGGGAAACCTCACCTACACTCTGCCCCGGTTGCTCGGCAAGGACACTCCCACGGCGCTTTCGCTCTCCGTCGACAACGAGAAGAGGATCGAGAACAACGACACGACTCAGGTGATCATTCGGGGACGGCCCTATGATTCCTTCCGGGCCATCGCTTCCTTCCAGGCGGAGCGCGCCCTCAGTCGCCGGGAATCCATGTTCCTTCGCTACAACTTCGAACGCGTCAAACTGAGGCTGCCCCAGGACCCTGCCATACCGCCGGAGTTCTTTCGCGACGACACTAATCTGCGGCTCTCGAAAGTGGCCCTCTCCTATCTGAACGACTCGCGGAACGAGGCGCAAAACCCGACCGAGGGCTTCTTCCTCAACGGAGAAGCCAGTCTGGCCCCCCGGCTGCTGGGTTCGGAACGCCAGTTCGTGAAGGTCTTCACCCAGGGCCGCTACTACTTTCCCCTCTACACCGACCTGACGCTGGTCACCGCTCTGCGACTGGGGATCATTAAGCCCTTTGGAGCCCCACCTCCGAACGACCAGTCCGCCGTGCCGATCAGCGAGCGCTTCTTCGCCGGGGGACCGAGCACCCTGCGCGGTCTTCCCATCGACCAGGCCGGCCCCCTGCTCATAGGCGACGACGGCAACCCCGTACTCGTCGGACCCGACGGAAATAAGGTCCCGGTCCCCGTGGGCGGCAACGCCTTGATCGTCGGCAACGTCGAGCTCCGTTTCCCGATTTTCAGCATCCTCGGAGGTGCCCTTTTCTACGATACGGGCAATGTCTTCAAGGACATCGGCTCGATTCCCTCGAGCCGGTTCGAAAACGACTTCGGATTCGGTCTTGCAGTGAGAACGCCGGTGGGACCCGTGCGAATCGATTTCGCGTACAACCCTGCGCCGCCGGAATTCAAGCCTGCGCCGCCAGACTTTGAGGGATACAAATTCAAGAGATGGAATATCCACATCAGCATCGGAAATCCCTTCTGACTCTGATCGGCCTGTTGGCCATACTGGCCCCGGCGGCAAAATGGGAGACCGTCGATCGAGTCGTCGCTGAGGTGGGCGACCAGGTGATCACATTGACGGATCTGCGCTGGCAGATCGATCTCCACGACTATGGGAAACCCGCGACAGAGGAAGAGCAGCACAGCCTCTACCGGGAGGTCCTCGACCAGCTGATCAATCAGAGCCTCATCGTGCGGGACATCTCGAAGACGCCCTTCATCGACGTCTCCGAGACCGAACTGAACCGCTTCGTCGAGAGTTACGAGCGGCGCTTCGCCTCGAGGGAGGACCTGGAACGGAGACTGCGTGAAATGGGGATGCAGGAGCAGGATCTTCGCCAGATCCTCCGGCGGCAGTTGGCCGTGAACAAGTTCATCGAGCTGCGCTTTGAACCTTTCGTGATCATCCTTCCGGACGACATCCAGGCGTACTATCGCGACGAATATGTTCCCGAACTGGAGAAGAAGGGGTTGCCGGTGCCCGACCTATCCGTTGTCCGGGAGACCATCCGTCAGATCCTGACCGTGCGTCGGACCACGGATCAATTGGAGGAGTGGCTCCAGACGGCTCGCTCCCGTACCCAGATACGGGAGTCTCTCTTTCCGGTACCCCTCGATATGCCGAATCTCCCGAGGCAGTTCCGCGATCAGATCCACACGATCCCGGACCCGTTCAGTAAAAAGCCCTCCTCGAATCCACGATGACGGTCACCGGCCCGTCGTTGACACTGCTCACCTTCATCATGGCCTGGAACTGCCCGGTCCGGACCGGAACATCCTCCTTCTCGAGTGCGTCCGCCAGCTGAAGGTACAGGGCCTGGGCGAGCTCGGGCGCAGCCGAGCGGGTAAAGCTGGGCCGATTTCCCTTTCGGCAGTCGCCGAAGAGGGTGAACTGCGAGACCAGCAGGATTCCACCCCCAACGTCCCGGACCGACAGGTTCATCCTGCCCTCCGAGTCCCCAAAGATACGCAGGTTGAGCAGCTTCTTCTTCGTGAATTCCAGATCCTCGGGGCCGTCGTCCGCCTGGACCGCCACCAGGACCAGCAGCCCGTTCCCGATCGCACCGACCTGGACCCCGTCTACCGTCACGGAAGCGGACTCGACTCGTTGTACCACGGCTCGCATGACTTCCCTCCCCAGCCCGTTCCGCCCCCGCGTGAATGGTCCCCCGCCGGCAGGAATGCTCCCCTACCGGAAAGGGCCGGGTTCTTCCCCGGGCCGAATGCCGGTCCGCAACAACGGCCCGCCGTCCGGAGACTAGTGGACGTGGGGATCCAGGTCCTCACCCCAGCGCTCCCGGATGATCCGCTCGAAGCGCGGCAGGAGCACCAGGTCGAAGGTGTCCGCCCGCCCTGGAAATACTTCGACGACGCGCTCCCGAAAGTCGTACACCAGCTTTCGCGCGCCCTCCAGCGTGAGCCGACGATCCTGGTACAAAACGGCCCTCAGAAAATCCCCCTGGATTCGCAACCACCGCAGCCTGTGATTCTCTTCCTCGATCTCTTCGGGCGTCGGATCAAGGCTCATGCCGCCATCTTCACCTTATCTTCACTTTTTTCCTTGACATTCACCTTTTATTCACCCACAATTCGGGAAACAGTCGACTGGAATTCATTATGCCACTGACCCAAAGACAGCAAGAGATTCTGAAGTTCATCGAGTCGTACCTGGAAACGCGGGGCTACTCTCCCAGCATGGAGGAGATCGCAGACCATTTCGGGATCGCCTCCCTCAACGCGATTCACAAGCACCTGCGCGTGCTCCAGGAACGGGGATTCATCCGTCGCCTGAGCAACCGGGCCCGCTCCATTCAGGTGGTGCACGAGGATCTTGGGGAGACCCACGCCATCCCCCTCCTGGGCCGGATCGCCGCCGGCTTGCCCATTGAGGCGATCGCCACGCACGAGGAGATCCAGGTCCCGCAGAGCCTTCTGACCCGGGGTCAGAACTATGTCCTTCAGGTGGAAGGCGACTCGATGATCGATGAGCATATCCAGGACGGCGATCTGATCGTCGTCGAACAGCGCGAGAGCGCGCGCGACGGGGAGACCATCGTGGCCCTCATCGACGGCGAGCGCGCCACCCTCAAGAAAGTCTTTCGGGAGGGTTCCCGGGTCCGTCTTCAGCCGGCCAACCCGACGCTCGAACCGATCCTCGTCCCAGCAGACCGTCTTCAGATACAGGGCGTTGTCGTGGGACTGATCCGCAAGTACTGAAAGGAGCAGCAACTCATGCGTTATCAGATTCGTGTGGCAGGCAAAGTGTTCGAAGGTGATGATCCCCGAAGTCTGCTCCGACGTGCCGTCGAGGCCAAGCGTCGGTCCACTCGCTTTGCGCCGCTGCCGCCCAACCGGCCGGTGAACGCCCATCCCGAAGTATCGGGCGCTGCCAACTGAGGGAATCTCTCTGGAGGCCCTGCTCCCGGCCCGCGAGAAACCGCACGGCCTCAGGTCACGCTGAAGGGCAGTTCGCCTTGCGGAGCGGAGGGCGTTCCGGCAGCACAGCCTGTGTGCAAAGTGCAGGGGGCACAGGGCAGCCAATCGGTTGGCCCGGTTTTCCACGGCCTTTTCCACAACTTTAGTGGAAAGCTCCGAGGGCGGCACCGAGCGTCCGGCCTGTCGCCGGTGCCGCCCCTGATTGCGTCGCGACTCGGCCGATGGCCGTAGCTCAGGATCCGACTCAGAGACGGTCCGCGTCTTTTCGGTCCGCCGTTCCCAGGACCGCCTGCAGCTTCAGAGTCTGATCGCCGCGTGCGACTTCCAGGTCGATCTTTCCGGACGAGAGCTCACGGACCAGTTCGCCCACGCTGTCGACGGCCGTCCCGTTGACCGAGAGGATGACGTCTCCGGCCTTCAGCCCCGCCGCAGCAGCAGGCGTTCCGTCCTGCACCTCGAGCACGAGGACGCCCTTCTTTCCGGGGATTCCCAGGAACTGGGCCATCTGATCGGTCAGTTCGGTTCCCTGGATTCCCAGCATCGGCTGCTTTCGGCGGACGAAGATGCCCTGGTTGCCCAGATCGCCGAAATCCGGATGCACTTCCGGGATCCGGAAGGTGAATGCGTTGCCCCGTTCCTTCCCCTGCCAGGGCGATTCCCGCGTCTCGATGGTGGCCTGGAGGCTGACCGAGGAGCCCGCCCTCCAGACCTTGAGCTCCAAGTCGCGACCGGCCGGGGTCTCCGAGATGAGCCGGCGAAACTGCATGACGCTGAGGACGGGGATCCCCGCGTATTCGTAGATGACATCACCGGGCTCGAGGCCGGCACTCGCGGCCGGGGAATCCGGTGTGACCTGATCGACATAGACTCCCTCCTCTCGAGGGAGGTTCAGACGGCCGACGTCGGTGGCCGTGACATCTTTGACGACCACCCCAAGATAGGTCTGCGAAGGCCCGACGATTCGAACCTCACCGACCTGGGCCGGTGAAGCCGTCAGGGCAGTTGTCGACAGGGCCAAAGGAAGCAGCAGGTTCAGCAGGTTTCTGTTCATCCGTGGTTCTCCTTCTGTCCTATTACACGTCGCGGGACCCGGCTCGTTCCAGCCGGGCTCTCGTCCGCACGCGGTCGTTTTGCTATTCTTGGATGCGGAGTGGAGGAGTCTCCGGGCTGGTCGCCGCCTCGGCGGTGATTCGAGCCTTGAAGTGGCGGAGACTCACGGGTTTGAAGGGATCGTTTCGGCGGTCCGGAGAAGACCCGCTGGGAGAGCGTCGAAAAGCCAGGGAGTCTGCAACTTTTGGTCGGAGTTTCAATCCAACTAGGTGAATAACCAAAAGGCGAAGCCACAAGGATCGAAGGGCGGAAAGACGGCGCCCGGGACACCGGGTGGCCGCGAGCTTTCCGCATTGGTGCGCGGCGCTCAACGCGGCGACATAGATGACTTTCAAAAGCTTTACGATGTTTTCAGCCGAAAGATCTTGAACTACTTGTACCGTATGACGGGCTCGAGGGAAGAAGCCGAGGATCTGGCGCAGGATACCTTCGTACTGGCGTTCCGCAAACTGGACACGCTGAAGGAGCCGGCGAAGATTCAGAGCTGGCTGTTTCGGATTGCGCAAAACAATGTGTACCAGCGTTACCGAGGCAAGCGACCGCAGCTGGAATCGATCGATCGGGAGGAGGCTTCCGAGCTCTCCGACCTCCAGAAGCTGGCGACGCCTCAGCCGAGCCCCGAGGGCAGTGTTTTGTCCGAAGAGCTGGAACGGGTGATTGCGGAGACCATTGCCGAGCTTCCCGAGAAATACCGAACCGTTTTCATCCTGTCGGCCGTCCAGCGGCTGAGCTATCAGGAGATCAGTGAGATCGTGGATCGCTCACTGGCCTCGGTAAAGTCGGACATTCACAGAGCCAGGGTCACCGTCCGGGACAGGATCAAGCAGTATTTGGGGGAAAACTATGGAATGTCGAAGTTGCACTGATGCTTTGACAGCGTTGATGGATCAGGAATTGCCCCCCGCTGAGCAGCAGTCCGTCGAGGAACACCTCTCCACCTGCGCCTCCTGCCGGAACGAGTATGAATCTCTGCTGGAAGCCCATCGCCTGCCGGTTCAACTCTCGGCGATCTCTCCCGACGTCGGGCTCTGGAGCAGAATCGAGGCCGAACTCGCCGGCGGATCCGCTCTCGGCGCCCGGCCGGCTGTCCCGGTCCCGAGTCGCCACGGCCTCGGGTATGCACTCGCGGGCTGGCTGCTGCGTCCCTGGGTCCCCATCTCTGCACTGGGTGGGATCCTCATCGTCATGCTGGCGGTGAACTACCTCGACCCACCCGACCCGATCGAGCATGAGTTCTCCAACTTCATCCAGCAGCGCGAGCGGATCTACGACAACCAGCGCAAGCTTCTCTCGACGGACGGACAGTGGCAGCCGAGGGATGCGCGCAATCCCTTCAGCCAACCGGTGAGCTTCTCCGACAAGAACCCTTTTCAGGAGTGACCTTAATGTTGATCCCGGGCCTACTGACCACCCTCCTCTTAGCCTCCCCTGTCTGGACCGCGACTCAGGATAACTGGGAAGAGGTGCGCGTCATCGCCGAGACTCAGCATGAGATCGTGCTCCTTCTCATCCAGAAGGAAGAGTTCGACAAGGTTCCGCAAGCCGCCCGCGAGATCTTCAAGCTGCATTTCCCTCCGGATCAGGAACATCGCATCGTGAAGGAGGCCCAGATTCTGACGAGTGCTCTTCTGCACCACAACCGGACCGACATCGCTCACCAGATCGTCAGCGATGCCATGCGCTGCGTACGCCAGCCGCAGTCCAAGGCCGAGCTCCACAAGGAGCAGGCGTTCATCTACCAGCAAGAAGGCAAGAACGACGACGCGCTGCGGGAGTTCGAAGAATCCCTGAAGCTCGAGAAGCAGCAGGCACCGGAGTAGGCGGGCTTCATGCGCAGGCGACGAGGTGACGGCGAGGAATTCTGCACCGTATCCGGGAAGCCGATCCGGGAACTCTACGGACCGGACGATCTCCCGCCCGATCAGTTCCAGTCACGCATTGCCGCCCCGGGCCGCTTCCCTTACACCCGGGGTGTTTATCCCAACATGTATCGGGGTCGACTCTGGACCATGCGCCAGTTTGCCGGTTTCGGATCCCCGTCTGAGACCAACCAGCGTCTGAAGTACCTCCTCGAGCAGGGGCAGACGGGCCTCTCGATTGCTTTTGATCTCCCCACCCTGATGGGGCTGGACTCCGACGCCCCGGAGGCGGAGGGCGAGGTAGGCAAGTGCGGAGTCGCGGTGGACTCGCTGGCCGATATGGAAAAGCTGCTGGAGGGAATCCGGCTCGATCAGGTCACGACGTCGATGACCATCAATGCGCCCGCCGCGATCCTTCTGGCCATGTATGTCGCGGTCGCCGAAAAGCAGGGCTGCCCGCACGACCGGATCGGCGGCACCCTGCAGAACGACATCCTCAAGGAGTACATCGCCCAGAAGGAGTGGATCTTCCCCCCGGAGCCATCCATGCGGCTCGTCGTGGATGTCATCCAGTTCTGCGCCGCCCAACTGCCCCGCTACAACTCGATCTCGATCAGCGGGTATCACATCCGGGAAGCCGGTTCGACGGCGGCCCAGGAGCTGGCATTCACACTGCGGGACGGAATCGAGTATGTGGAAGCCTGTCTGCAGCGGGGAATGTCGGTCGATGACTTCGCTCCGCGTCTCTCCTTCTTCTTCAACTGCCACAACGATTTCTTCGAGGAAATTGCCAAGTTCCGGGCGGCCCGACGCCTGTGGGCGACGATCATGCGGGATCGATTCGGGGCCGCCAATGAACGGTCGTGGATGTGCCGCCTCCACGCCCAGACGGCCGGCTGCAGCCTGACGGCCCAGCAGCCGATGAACAACGTGATCCGGGCCAGCCTGCAATCCCTGGCGGGAGTCCTCGGGGGCACGAACTCGTTGCACACCAACGCACTCGACGAAGCCCTGGCCCTTCCGACGCTGGGTAATGTCCTGTATCCGGGCAGGGAGATCGACATTTACTTCAGCCCGAATTCGGTTAAATGGATCCATCAGGGTGATAAAAAAACATCCTAAAAAAACGGGAATTATAAACATCATCCCGCCGGAGGTGCAATCAATGCGGGTTTACATCGGATTTGACGACACGGATACACGCGAATTGGCCGTCGGTACCGGCAAACTGGCGCGACGTTTCGAGGCCGAAATGCCGGCAGACGGCCTTCTCTGGGGGGTTGT
>CAVRSV010000011.1:0-167912 GCA_963723965.1 uncultured Acidobacteriota bacterium
AGATCAAGCGAACGATCGATTTCACGATGGCACCTCCCAGCAACTGGCTATATCAGAGTGCCGGCAAGTCCTCAATAGGGCCATTTCCCAAAAACGCGCGCTCCCGCGCTTTCGGGACACGCTGCCCGGCTGTAGACTGGCGATCCAACTTCCAATAAGATTCCGCCGAGAGCCGTGAAGAAATCGATCGATTCGGACAACGAAAAACTGAGGATTCCGAGTTCACTGCGCCACCATCTGGGTCGGTTTCAAGGCGGCCTGCTCCACTATGAGACCGATGTTGCCGCTCGCTGCAACGACGTTCTGCTGGCGGAAGTGACCGAGCAGCTCCCCATCGTCTCGCCCCGGGAGGAGGGAATCGAGCGAGTCTCGGCCAGCGGTGATCGCGTCCTGTTTTGTTTCGAGGCCCCACAGCCGGGATTGGTCGCCATTCCGGCAGGCAACCGCTACGCCCCCAGGGCCGTTACGGGCGGTTTGACCAATCCCATCACCGGACAGATAAACGGGGAGATCCGCGGCGGAACGACCGTGTTCAATTTGACGTCCTTTGCCGTCGCCGGATTCGTGAACTTCAACGTCACAGGCCGACCGGTGGCGGCCCTCAAAGTGCTCGGGGTCCTGCTGGGACCGGACGGCGAACCCTTCAACCTGAGTTCCCGCCTGGCCGCACGGGAAGCGGACGGTCCGGCCGGATGCCTGGGTGTTCTGGTCTGCGGCAGCAGCATGGAGTCGGGTAAGACGACCTTCTGCATCGCCCTGACCAAAGCCCTGCGGCAGCGGGGAGTCCGGGTCACCTATGAGAAGAAGACCGGGACCAGCTGTTTCTGCGATCCCCTGCGCGTCCACGCGGGCAGCCTCTCGAGCTACGGCGATCTCGGGCAGAAGCAGCTGGTCGATCTGGGCGCGATTCCCGTCGCTGATTTTCTGGACGCCACCGGGGCCGTTTCGGACATGAGCCTGGCTCCCGATCTCTTCGTGAAGCGGTCGGTCGCCTTTACCTGGGAGTTCATCGGAAAGCATCGCTCCCAGGTTCATATCGTGGAATTCGCAGACAATTTCTCCCATCGCAGCAGCCTTGCTCTACTGTCGAATCCGTCGATGCGGGAGTTTTTCCGACATCTGTTCTATGTTCCGGAACCGTCCTTCGACGCCGCACACCACTTTCTTCACTTTCTGCGGGACCGGGTGGGATGGGCGGCAGTCTCGGTCGGCCTGGTGGGTCCCCTGGCCAACGACATGTCCTATGAGTCCCTGCGGGCAGAGGTGCGGGAGCGGCTCGCCGTACCGGTCATCCCCACGCGGAATCTGGCCGACTGTGAGATCGTTGAACGCCTCGTGGCTGCGGCCGCGCACTCGGCCTGAGGCCTCCAGCATGCTGACAGAGCTCGCTCTCTACGTGATTTTGACTCGACGTCGCCGGTGGAGTCAGGAGCGGGTTCGCCGACGCCAGGACCGGCTGCTCCAGGAACTCGTCCGACATGCCTTTAACAATGTGCCCTTCTACCGGCGCTGGTACGAGGCGGCCGGAGTCCACCCGGAGAAAGTCCGCGGCCTCGACGACCTGTCGGAGCTTCCCGTGGTCCGCAAGCCGGACATCCGGAGGTTGGAGCAGGAGGCCCCGGTGCTGGCCGCCGGTGTTGATCGCGGAAAGTGCCGGAGGGTCCAGACCAGCGGCTCGACCGGAATCCCCCTGACCATCTTCTTCTCGCGGTTGGAAGAGGCTCGAAGGGAGGCCGCCTTTCACCGGGGCATGGTGGACATGATCGGGCGCTTCTGGTTTCGGGCCCTGCGGATCGGCGGAATCCGGCCCACACGGCGCCGGGGCCCTTTCGGTCTGAACCCGCGCCACCTCATCCGGAAAACGGTAACCATAGAGGAGGCCGCATCAGCCGCCCGGCAATTCAAGCCTCACATGATTACCGGACTCCTGTCTCAGGTGCAGCTGCTCGCTCTCCAATTGCAGCGCGACGGCTCGTGGAAGCACCCGGTCGAGTTGGTCGCGACAGGCGGGGAGACGCTTCTGCCGCCGGTGCGGAGCCTGCTCGAGCAGGTCTTCCGAGCTCCCGTCGGTCCATATTATGGATCCTGGGAATTCGGGCTGATTGCCGCGTCCTGTCCCAGTGGAAAGGGCTACCATGTCTGCACCGACGATCTTGTCGTCGAGTGTCTCAAGGACGGCCGACCGGTCGCTGCGGGCGAAGAGGGCGAAATCGTGCTCACGAGTCTGACCTCCAGGGTCATGCCGTTCATCCGGTACGGCATCGGCGATATCGGCATCCCGGGTAAAGGCCGCTGTCCCTGCGGGCATCCCTATGCACGCCTCGAAGACGTTCGGGGGCGATCGGACGACTTCCTGCTGCGGGCCGACGGACAGACGGTCTCGCCGCATCTCGCCTCATTGCCCTTGTATGGCCTGGAGGATCTGCGGCAGTTCCGGATTACCCAGGAGACGCGCCGGCGCTTCCGGGTGGAGTATGTGTCCGATCAACCGCTCGCGGGGAGCGACCTGGAAAACATCCGACGCTACTACGCGGAGGAACTGATGGCCGACGAGACGATCCTGTGCCGCGTTCTCGACATCCCGCCGGATCCCTCCGGCAAGCTGCGCAAATTCATCTCGCTGGTTCGCGGGCCGGCCGGCTAGGCCATCTCCGGCGGACCCGCATGTGCCTGGCTACTTGCCGTTTCGGCCGGGGAAGAAGCGATAGCTGTAGATACCTCCCAGGATGAGCAGGAGGATGCCCCACCAGATTCCGGCGTGGAGGTTGCCGAGCACGACATGGGGACCGTAGTCCGGATTGAAGTACCCGTACAGCCCGGCGCCGAGAATCAGGAACCCGTAAATGACCAGGATGCCGCCAATGAAGAACCAGATCGATATGAAATGTTTCTGAGCCACGAAGCTGCTCCTACCAGAAGATGATGTTCAAAATGCCAAAAACCACGCCGACCACGACGACCCAGAAAACGGATCTCTTGTGCAAGGGCAAGTTTCCCTCCGAGGGGATCGGCGTCAGGCCGTAGACCAGACCCTCCAACTCCTTGTCTTCCTTGGGTCGCGTCAGCAGACTGACAACGACGGTCACCACCACGCAGATGATCCAGGACCAGAGGGCGCGGTACATGTTCTCGGCCATGTCCTTGGCATTGCTCGAGAGGGCAATGTAGGCGAGTGCCGAAGGGTACTCGCGGACCCAGACCCACATGCCGATCGACGAGACGGTGCCGGCCAGGAGACCCCAGAAGCCACCGGCCGGCGTGCAGCGCCTCCAGAGCATCCCCAGTACGACGGTCCCGAAAAGCGGTGCAATGAAGAAGCTGAACAGCGCCTGGACATAGTCCATGATACTCAGGAACTGCATGACGGCGTAGGCGGCGGCGATGCTGACGAGCACGCCGAGAATCGTGGACCACCTCCCCATCCTCACGTAGTGCGCATCGTCGGCGTCCTTGCGGATCAGCGCCCGATAGATGTCGTACGTCCAGACCGTGGCGAAAGCGCTGACGTTGCCGGCCATCCCTGACATGAAACCGGCAATGAGAGCCGTAATGCCGAGTCCTAACAGACCCGGGCCAAGGTAGCGGGCCAGCATCAGCGGCAGCACCTCGTTGTAGCTGTGAGCCCCGGTGAGGACGGCTTCATTTTCGCCGACCAGCTTCATGGGCAGAACCGCGAGGGCCAGAAGTCCCGGCAGGATGACGATGAAGGGAACGGCCATCTTGAAAGCCGCCCCGATGACGGGCGCCATCTTGGCGGAACGCAGATCCTTGGCCGAGAGGACGCGCTGGACGACGAGGAAGTCGGTCGTCCAGTAGCCGAACGAGATGATGAAGCCCAGGCCGAAGACGATGCCAGTCCAGTGGATGCCCATGGGATTGTCGGTGAAGTGGCCCAAAGTGCTCCACAGGTGGGTGTAGTCCTGACCCGGAAAATTCTGATGAATGCGCTGGACCATCCCGTCCCATCCGCCGGTCTCGATCAGACCGATGATCGGGATCAGCGCGGCGCCCAGCCAGATGAGGACGAACTGCAGCACTTCATTGAAGATGGCCGAGAGGAGGCCGCCCAGGGCGACGTAGACGGCAACCGTCAAGGATGAGACCCAGATGCTGAAGTGCAGATCCCAGCCGAGCACCACCTTCATCACAAGGGCCATGGAAAACATGTTCACGCCGCTCATGAGGATGGTCATGAAGCCGAACGAAACGGCCGCCAGAGTTCGTGAGCTCTCTCCGAACCGGAGCTTGAGATACCCGGGAACCGAATGCGTCTTCGAGATGTAGTAGAAGGGCATCATCACCACGGCCAGAAAGAGCATTGCCGGAATGGCGCCGATCCAGTACCAGTGGGTTGCCAGGATCCCGTACTGGTAGGCCGCAGCAGCCCAGCCCATCAGCTCGAGTGAGCCCAGGTTGGCGGCCAGGAAGCTGAGCCCGGCGACCCAGGCCGTCATCTCGCGGCCGGCCAGGAAGAAGTCATCGCCCGTCTTGGTGTGGCTCTTCAGGTAGAGACCGATCCCGAGAACGATGGCGAAGTAGATGATGATGATGAGCAAATCGATCGTCGTCAGGGAAAGCAGACGCGTTGGAGTGCTCTGAGCCAACAGGGGACACCAGGGAAGTAAGCTGCTCGTCATGTGCGAATTCTATAGAGTGGGGGTGGCATTGTCGATGCAAAGTTCGCACTGGGAGCCAGATGGGGCAACGAATTACGGTCGGCCGGGCCAGTTGCCCGTGCGGACTTGACAACGTCTTGGAAACTGAAAATACTAAAAGAGTTTTCATGGTAGAAACAACACGACAATTCACCACGACCGATCGGATTCTCCGCAAGGCGCGAGAGATGTTTCTCGAAGCCGGTTTCGTCCACGTCACCATGGACGATGTTGCCTACCAGTTGGGTATGAGCAAACGCACTCTCTACGAGCATGTCCGGAGCAAGCGTGAACTTCTCCGAGAGGCCATGCTCCAACAGATCCGGATCATCACGACGGGTGTGACGGCGATTGCCGAGAATCCCGATCTCAACCCAACCGACAAGCTCAGGCAAGTGGTCCTTTTCGCAAGCGAAACCGTGCCCCGCCCGTCGCGACAGTTTCTTCTCGACATGCAGCGCAGTGCACCGGAGTTGTGGGGAGAAATCGATCGTCATCGCAGTGAAGCCGTCGAGCGGAGTTTTCGGCGGATCTTCGAGGAGGGCCAGTCGAGAGGTCTATTTCGAGGGGATCTCGATGTCGAACTGTTCCTGATCCTGTTGAGCGTCCTGGTTCAGAAAGTCGTGAACCCGGAGGTCCTGGCCGACGTGCCATTTACCGCGGCCCAGGCCTTCAGCGGAATCGTGGATGTTTTGACTACGGGCATCCTGACTGATGAAGGCAGGCGCTGCCTTCAGGGGAATTGACCGGAAGGAGACCCCATGCATAGATGCACACGTTGCGGGCCCCTGTTGCTGATCGGGATGGCGATCGTCGGAATGCAGGCGGGATCGACACATGCGGAGACCCGCTCGCTCAGCCTTCGTGAGGCCGTCGCGCTGGCCCTCTCCGAGCAGGGCAATCCGCAGGTGCGGCTCGCCGACGAAGCCGTCGAGGAGACACGGGCGCGGGCGGCGGAAGTCCGGTCCGGCCTGATGCCCCAGATCGACGGTTCCCTCACGCAGCGCCGCCAGACCATCAACCTTGCCGCCCAGGGTCTCGATTTCGTCCAGCAGATCCTTCCGTCCAGCCTGGTCGGTCCTTTCTCGACCTTCGATGCGCGGGGCGAGGTCAGTCAGACGCTCTTCAACTGGAGTCTCCTGGAACGTTTTCGGTCCGCCCGCGAGGCGATCCGGAGCGTCGAGCTGGCCGGCCAGAACACGCGGGACTCGGTGGCCGCTGCGACGGCGACGGCCTATCTGACTGTACTCCGGGATCGGGCTCGGCTGGAAACGGCGGTGGCCAACCGGAAGCTCGCACAGGAGCTCTTGTCTCTGGCCCGCCATCAGAAAGAGGCCGGAACGGGGATTGCCGTCGAGGTGACGCGTGCCGAAGTCAAGCTCTCTCAACAGGAGCAGGCCTATCTGGCCGCCGCGGAGGCTCACTCCAGCTCGCTCCTGCGTCTCAAACGCTGGCTCGGGATGGACCTGGGCGATGAGTTGATGCTGACGGGCAATCTGGAGGCTCCTGCCGAAGGAGGGGTTCTCGACGAACAGACGGCAGTGGGCCGGGCGATGCAGCACCGCAGCGATCTGCAGGCCCAGGTCAGTCGACTCGAAACGGCTCAGCGAACCTATTCCGCGACCAAGGCGGAACGCATTCCAGCGTTGGTCGGTTTCGCCAACTACGGCACCATCGGGCCGGGTATCGACAACAGCATCCCGACGTGGGCCGCCGGTGTCAGTTTGCGGATCCCGATTTTCGACGGGGGTGCCATGGATGCGAGGCGGGGAGAAGACTTCATGCGGGTTCGCCAGGAGCAGACCCGGCTGGAAGATCTGCGCCAGCAGGTCGCCCTCCAGGTGCGTTTGGCACTGTCCTCGCTCCGTCTGGCCCGGGATCAGCTGGTCGTGGCCGAACAGGGGAAGGTCCTGGCCGAGCGGGAACTGGAGCAGGCCGAACGGCGCTATCGCGCCGGTGTCGCCATCGGTCTCGAGGTGACGCAGGCCCAGACCCACCTGTCGGAGGCTGATGAGAGCCAGATTTCCGCGCTCTTCCGCTACAACCTGTCCCGAATCCAACTGTCCGACTCGATGGGGACGCTCATCGGCGATCTGAATCCCTGAGACCGGAAAGACACAGCATAAGGACACATCATGAAGAAGTTTCGTTTCATCATCATCGCCGTAGTGGTGGTCGCCGCAGGGATCCTCGCCGCCGTGTTCTGGCCGCGCAATGGTCTGAACGGCAGCGGTGACCGGATCGCCTTCTCCGGCAACATCGAGCTGCTTCAGACGGACGTGGCCTTCAAGTTCCCAGGCCAGATGATCGAGCTGTTGGTGGACGAAGGCGATCCGGTCAGGAAATCGCAGCTGATCGCGCGGCTGGATGACCGCCAGTTGAAGGACCAGAAACGGGAGACGGAGGCGCAGCTCCAGGGAGTGGGGTCCCGCAGAAAGGAACTCCAGACGCTGATCGCGTTTCAGGAGAAGAGCCTGGTCGCCCAGCTCGAACAGCGGCGGGCCGAGATCGGACAGGCGAAGGCGGCCCTGGACCGGTTGCTGGAGGGTTCCCGTCCCCAGGAGATCCAGGAGTCGGAGGCTGCGGTCGCGGTGGCCCAAGCCGCCTTCGAGAGGGCCGAGCGGGACTGGCGGCGTTCGGAGGAGCTGATCAAGACGGAGGACATTTCTCGCGCCCAGTACGACCAGAGCCGGGCTGCTTTCGAAGTGGCGCAGGGCTCCCTCAGGCAGGCGCGGGAGCGACGCGATCTGGTGGTGGAAGGCCCTCGACGGCAGGATATCGAGATGGCCCGCGAGAACCTGAGCCGGGCCGAGGCAGGCCTGAAACAGACGGAAGCCACCCGTCTCGAGATCGAGCGCAATCGGCAGGCACTGAAGACGCTCGAGACCGAAGCGGAGGCGCTCCAGGCGCGCATCGCGCAGATCCAGACGCAGATCGACGATTCACGGGCGACCGCTCCCTACGATGGTGTCGTCCTGGTCAAGTCGGCCGAGGCCGATGAGGTCGTGGCCGCAGGGTCCTCCGTGGTGACCGTGGGAGACCTGGCGCATCCCTGGGTCCGCGGGTACATTCCAGAAACAGAGTTGGGCCGGATCAGACTGGGGATGCCCGTCGACGTTACCACGGACTCCTTTCCCGGCAAGGTCTATCGAGGCCGGGTTTCCTTCATCTCGTCCCAGGCGGAGTTCACGCCGAAACAGATCGAGACCCGAAAGGAGAGGGTCAAACTCGTCTACCGCATCAAAGTGGACATCGCCAACCCGGAGCAGGAACTCAAGCTCAACATGCCCGTCGACGCCGAACTGATGCTGGAAGGGGACGGACAGCAGTGAGCACTGAGCGAGAAGACACCGGGACTTCCCCCATCGTGCGCATCGAGGGATTGTCCCGCAAATTCGACGAATTGACCGCGGTGGACTGCCTCGATCTGGAGGTTCGCCGGGGTGAGATCTTCGGGCTGGTCGGGCCCGACGGAGCCGGCAAGACCACCACCTTGCGTCTGCTCTGCGGGCTGCTGGACGCGACGTCGGGCCGGGTCGAGGTCGCGGGGCTGGACGTGGCTCGGGAAAGCGAGCGAGTTCGGGACCGAATCGGCTATATGTCGCAGCGCTTCGGCCTCTACGTGGACCTGACCGTCGAAGAGAATCTCAACTTCTATGCCGCCCTGTTCAGTCTGCGGGAGGAGAGGCGACAGAGCCTGATGGAACAGCTCCTCTCCATGACCCGCATGGCCCCGTTCCGCGACCGGCAGGCCGGAAAGCTGTCGGGTGGAATGAAGCAGAAGCTCGGCCTGATGTGCGCGCTGCTCCATGAGCCGGAAGTCCTCATTCTGGATGAGCCGACCAATGGAGTGGATCCGATCTCACGCCGTGACTTCTGGGTCATTCTCTATCAACTCGTCAAGGACGGCCTGACGGTCGTGGTGTCGACCGCCTATCTGGACGAAGCCGAGCGCTGCAACCGCGTGGGACTGATGCATCGGGGCCGGATGATTCTGTGCGATGCCCCGGATGCCCTCGGGAGCCACATCGGGGGGCAGTGCTTCCGTCTGCAGTGTGAGAAGGTACGGGAGTGCCGACGCGTCCTGGAGGACTGGCCGGAGGCGCGGACCGTGCGGCCTTCGGGTGCCAGTGTCCGCATCATGGTCAGGTCGGGTGTCTCCGAAGAAGAGCTGACGGGATACCTTCGCTCGAAGGGCTATGGAGACGTTGGCGTCGAGGCGGTCCCGACCTCGGTGGAGGACGTCTTCATCGCTCTCGTGGCCTCGGAGGCGGACTGATGGAACGGGTCACGGTGGAGACCAGGGACCTGACGCGGAAGTTCGGCGATTTCACCGCGGTGGACCGTGTGAGTGTCTCCGTCTATGCAGGCGAGGTGTTCGGATTCCTGGGCTCCAACGGGGCGGGGAAGTCGACCACGATCCGGATGCTCTGCGGGTTGCTGAGACCCACTTCGGGAGAAGCCCGCGTCGGGGGCTTCGATGTCTACCGCGAGCCGGAGCGGATCAAGCAGACCATCGGGTACATGTCCCAGAAGTTCTCGCTCTACGACGAACTTTCGGTGGAAGAGAATCTCGATTTCTTCGGCGGCATCTACGGCCTGTCGGCGGCGCGCCGGCGCGCGCGGAAAGCGCAAGTCCTGGACTTGCTCGGACTTGGAGACCGCCGCACGACGCTCACGGCGCTGCTCCCGGGTGGCTGGAAGCAGCGACTGGCCCTCGGATGTGCGATCCTCCACGAGCCGCCGATCCTGTTCCTGGACGAGCCCACTTCGGGAGTGGATCCGCTTGCCCGACGCCGTTTCTGGGATCTGATCTACGAACTCTCAGCGGAGGGGCGGACCATTTTCGTGACCACTCACTATATGGACGAGGCCGAATACTGCCACCGCCTGGCTCTCATGGATGCGGGCGCCATCATCGCGCTCGACTCGCCGGTGAACCTCAGGCGCAGTCTGGCCGCCACCAGTTTCCTGCAGCTCGAGTCATCGGACACGCTGGAAAGCATGCGCCTGTTGGGTCAGGAGGAGTCGGTGCTGGATCTGGCGATCTTCGGTAGCGGGCTGAGGATCCGGACGGCGGACGCCGAAGCCGCGGAAGCGGCCATTCGCCGAAGACTCGGAGACAGCGGAATCAGCATTCGCAGGCTCGAGCCCGTACGCCCCAGCATTGAAGACGTCTTCGTACTGCGGGTGGAGCAGGCCCAGGAAGGCCGGCGGCCATGAACTTTCGTCGCCTGCGGGCTGTGTCGCACAAGGAATTCCTGCACATCGTGAGGGATCCGCAGAGTCTGCTCATGTCGCTGGCGCTGCCGGTGATCATGATGGCACTGTTCGGATATGCCCTGACGCTCGATGTCGACCGAATCCCGTTGGCCCTGTTCGACCAGGATCGGACGCCCGACAGCCGCGAACTGGTTTCGCGTTTCTCCGGTTCCCGCTATTTCGATCTGATCGCGGATGTCGATGATTTCGCCGCGGCACAGAAGCTGGTCGATCGCGGTCAGGTGCTGGCCGTTCTCACGATTCCCCAGGACTACGGCGGTGACGTGCGCCGGGGGAAGACCGCCGCCGTTCAGCTGATCCTCGACGGCACCGACTCGAATACCGCCTCCATCGCCCTTGGGTACGCCACCGCCATCGTGTCGGGTTACTCCCAGGAACTTCGCAATAGGATCCTGAACCTCGAATCGGGTCGGAGATTCGAGGCTCCCCTCGCGCTCCAGACCCGGGTCTGGTACAACCCCTCCCTCGAGTCGAAGAACTACATCGTTCCGGGGCTGATCGCGGTGGTGCTGATGATCATTGCGGCGTTGCTCACATCACTGACCATCGCCCGGGAGTGGGAGATGGGCACGATGGAGCAGCTTCTGTCGACGCCGGTGCGTCCTGTCGAGCTGGTCCTGGGAAAGATGTCCGCCTATTTCGCCCTGGGAATTGCCGATACGCTGTTGGCCGTCATCCTCGGGGTCGCGGTGTTCGACGTCCCGCTGCGGGGCAACCTTCTGCTTCTCGCCGTCAGCTGCTTCGTGTTTCTCGCCGGAGCGCTGTGCTGGGGTATCTTCTTGTCCGCCACCGTCCGGACGCAGCTGTTGGCCTACCAGCTGGGGATGATTTCTTCGTTTCTGCCGGCATTCCTTCTGTCCGGCTTCGTCTTCTCCATCGGGAACATGCCGATTCCCGTCCAGATCTTCACCTACCTCATACCGGCTCGGTATTTCGTGACCGTGTTGAAGGGCATCTTCCTCAAGGGAGTCGGCCTTCCGGTCATCGGGGTGGAGATCCTTCTGCTCACGGTCTTCGCCGTCGTCGTCGCGTTCGCGGCGACGCGCAAGGTCAAGGGAAAGGTCGCATGATGTTCGGTCGCGTGGGCGTCATCTTCAAGAAGGAAATCCTGCAGGTGCTGCGCGAGCCGCGGGCACGGGCCCTGCTCATCGCGCCGCCCCTCATCCAGCTGATCGTGTTCGGCTACGCTGTCAACCTCGACGTGGAGAACAGCCATCTGGCCTGGATGGATCGGGATCGGACTCCCGAGAGCCGGGCCTTGCGCGCCGATTTTGAGGCTTCGCCCTACTTCACCATCGTCCGAGAGCTCGAGGCGGATGCCCAGGTGGAACAGGTCCTCGATCGAGGCCAGGCACTGGCCGTCATCCGCATACCCGAGAACTTCGCGTCCGATCTCCTGCAGGGACGAAAACCTTCGATCCAGGTCCTGGTCGACGGCACCAACTCGAACACGGCGGCCATCGCGTCCGGCTATATCAGCCGGGTCGTCTCCACCTACTCGGAGGCCAAGGCCCGAGATCAGGTCGCCGCGCGGCTCGTGGCGGCCACCTCGAAGAGCCGACAGGCGGTCCGCCTGCCCGAAGCCGGAATCCGCCTGGAGAGCAGAATCTGGTTCAACCCCGAACTCCGGAGTCAGGACTACTTCGTCCCGGGAGTCGTGGTCAACATCATCGGTCTGATTACGGTCATGCTGACAGCCATGGCGGTGGTCCGCGAGAAGGAAATCGGGACGCTGGAGCAGCTGATGGTGACCCCCATTCGGCCGTCCGAACTGATTCTCGGCAAGACGCTGCCCTTCGCGGTCATCGGATTGATGGAGGTCATTCTGGTCACGGGTTTCGCTCTGCTCGTCTTTGGAATTCCCTTTCGGGGCAGTCCGCTGGTCCTGCTCACCGGTGCGATCCTGTTCTTGCTCAGCACCCTCGGGTCAGGCCTCCTCATCTCGACGCTCTCGAGCACCCAGCAGCAGGCCATGATGGGCTCTTTCTTCCTCTTCCTGCCCTCCTTCATGTTGAGCGGGTTTGCTTTCCCAATTCGAAACATGCCCGTGGCGGTCCAGTATGTGACCTATCTGAACGCGGTGAGGTACTTTCTGGAGATCTCCCGGGGAGTGTTCCTGAAAGGCGTCGGCTTCGCTGTCCTGTGGCCCCAGATGGTCGGGCTCCTGGCTCTGGGGATCGCCGTCTTGTTCTTCAGCTCCCTGCGGTTCCACAAGCGGCTGGACTAGTGAGGGGGGACCCTACGCGCCAGTGCTGAAAATGCGATCGGCCCATTCGATGGATTCGACATAGAGCTCGGGCAGAGGCTCTGGCTGGACCCCCAGGGCGGCGGACAGATCTGCCGTCATACTCCAGTCGCCCCGCTCGTAGGCGAGTGCCAATCCGAGCATCTGTCCAAACTCGTTATCCGTTCCCCGCAATGCATCCGCTACTTCGGGAGACAGGGGGAGCTGGCGGAGCCCGTCCTCCAAGTCGACGTCGAGCATGGCCGGCAGGGTCGAAAAGGAGCCGACGAGAAAGCAGTCCAACTCGGCAGGGTGGGAACGCATGGCCGCTCCGATGCCCTCGCAGAAGTGGCCACGAACGCAGGCTGTGACGGCCAGTTCGCGCGGTTTGTCGCTCATCATCTCCGTCAGGACGACGACGGAGACCCATTTCCGCAACGGTTTCTCACCGAGCAGCACCAGTGCCTGCTTGACCGACTCGATGCGGCGCCTCCAGGGGAACGCAGCCGCATTGATGTACTGCAGCAGCTTCGTTGTCAGGGAGAGGTCCGACTTGATCACCTGCTCGAGCCGTCCGAAATCGAGGGAGGGGTTGTGGATTTCCTGCAGGATCCGCACGTAGGTCATCTTGTGGGCGGGAATCCGACGTGCCGACAGGATGGAGGGCTTGGCGAAGAAGTATCCCTGGAAGAATCGAAAGCCCAGTTCGAAGGCCTCCTCGAAATCCGCATAGGTCTCGACCTTCTCGGCCAGCAGGGCCATTTGCGGCCCGGCCAGCCCGCGCAGCTGGTCCAGCAGCTTGAGGCGGGATTCCGGCTGCGTGAGCATGAAATCGATCTTGATGATATCGGCAAGGGGCACGAGCGACTCGTACCCGTCCGCGCAGACGAAGTCGTCGAGGGCCAGGATGTAACCTTGTTCCTTGAGCTTCGAGAGCGCTGCGAGAACCTCCGGATCTGGCTGGACTTCCTCGAGGACCTCGATGACCGCCATTTTCGGTGGAATCAGGGTGGTCATCTCCTGCAGCAGCAGTTCCCTCGGGAAGTTGATGAAGGCCGGTTTCCCCGAGGTCACGCGCTCCAGGTCCATGGTGAAGAAGCCCGTATCGATGACCTGTGACGTCGCTTTGTTTCCGTCGGTGAAATCGGCACGGTTTTCCCTGCCGGAACGGAAAAGCAGTTCGTAGGCATGCACTGCTTTGGAGCGGTCGAATATCGGCTGTCTTGCCAGAAAGACTTCTTCCGTCGGCATTCTGGACACCTCACCTGGTCATTCGCGGCTGCTCGCACGAACTTCGGTCTCTGAGTGCTCGGACATTTGCAGCCTTCCGAGGCTCTCCTAGAATAGAATCGGCATGATCCCCTAAAACTCTAGGGTACCCTGCCGACAATCACCAGTCTTCCAGCGAAACCGGACGGAAGCGGGCACATTGGACACACCACCGGGTCACAGTGACTCGCCCGACTCCTCGCGCACGGCTTACGGGCGCATCAGAGCCGCGGGTTCGGGCCGTCTGTGCCACTGGAATGGGAAGTGCGTACATCAGTCGTGAATGGCGATAGGAATCAGGGGGACTGGATTCGAGGAGATGCGAAAATGAAGGCGAGAAAACTGAGTTTGAGCAGCCTGATTTCACTTGCCATCCTGGCGCTGGTCCTCATCGCCTCGCCCCTTTCGGGACAGGGCAACGGTGGTGGATCCGGGGGCCAGGATTCCGGTGGACAGAACCCCGACGGACAGCAGCCGGGAGGAAATCAGAGCGGCGATCAGAGTGGAGGGCAGTCCGGCGGCGACCAGGCTGCGCAGTTCTCGGGATGGCAGGGCCTCGAGGTGGAGCGCAATCTCATCCTGCCCCAAGTGGCCGTGGGTGGTGACATCACGACCACGCTGGTGCTGGGGAATCTGGGCAGTCGACTGCGCCAGGGCTGGCTGTCGTCGGATCAACTGATCACCACTGGGAGCCTGCACTTCTTCTCTTCGGCCGGAGCGGATCTGTCGGTGACGATCGGCGGTGTGACGGCGCCGGAGCACACCTTCTCCCTGGGGCCATCGGGGGTCCAGTTCTACGAAGTGACGGCTTCCGGCGACGTGCAGACCGGTTGGCTCCTGATTTCGGTGGACGATCCGACCGGCGCCAACTCCGACAGCGCGGCGACGGACGATTGGGGATACATGGATGACCAGCACGTCGATCGTGGCAAGCGCCTGCTGGCCACCGCCTACTACACGATCACGGATTCAACGGGCGCGGTGGAGTCCCAGGTCGCAGTCCTGCCGGCGGTGCTGGAGCGGGCGCGATTCTTCAACTCGTTTCTTCCCGTTCAATATGGAAACGGGATCGACACCGGGGTGGCCATCGTCAACACCGGATCCGAGGAGGCCGAAATCCGGCTGGTCCTGCGTAATTCGGCTGGGGAGACCGTCGCCGAGGAAGTGCTCCCCATTTCCGCCGGCAGCCAGATAGCCCGCTATGTCGATCAGGTCTTTGGTTCCTCGACCCTGCCTCAGGAATTCAAAGGCATCCTCGAGGTGACGACCGACTCTGATGGAATCGTCACCTTGGGCCTCTTGCAGACAGGTCGTGTCTTGACCTCTTTGCCGCTATACCACTTCGGACGCTGGCACAAGGACTGACAGAGACCCGACCCCTTTCTGCACCCCCGGGACTCGCCGGTAACTCCCCCTCCGACGAGACCCGGGGGCTCTTCTTTCAGACCCCCCCCGGGGGCAGCCGAGTCGCCTGCCGCCCCACACTGCAACAATCCGGCTCCGCGGTGATTTTCCATTGACAGCATGAGCGTCCTGCGGATACACGGGACGGATGTTCATTCTCTGCTTCGAAAGCGGTGGAACCAAGCTCGTCGCCTCGGTAGCGGATTCCGAGGGGAATCTGCTGACCACCCAGGTGCGGCCACGCGCGGCGGGCCAGACAGCTGCCCAGACTCTGGATCACCTGTCCGATTTGGGGCGGCAGGTCCTGGAAGGGAGGACACCGTCGGCGATCGGATTCGGGTTCGGAGGCACCGTGCGAAGGTCGGATCGTCGGCCGATTGTCTGCTTTCACGAGGAGGGGTGGGAGGACATCGACGCGCCCTCGATCCTGGCCGATCGCTTCGGCGTACCGGTTCTAATCGAGAACGACTGTAAGCTGGCGGCGCTGGCGGAAGCCTGGCAGGGGGGGACGCCGCCCGGCGGAACCCTGATCTATGCCACCCTCGGCACCGGAATCGGCGCCGGTATCGTCCGCCGCGGGTACCTGGTCGAGCTGGGCGAGATCGGGGAAGCCGAAATCGGTCATATCGTCGTGGAGCCCGAGGGCCTGCCCTGTGGATGTGGAAACCGGGGCTGCCTGGAAGCCTACTGCTCGGGCCCGGGATTGACCAACCTGGCGCGGAGCATGACGGGCCGCGACATCGAGCCGGAGGAACTGATGCAGCGGTTTCGCCAGGGGGAGTCCACGGCCCAAGAGATTGCCGAGCGGGCCGCGGACTATCTGGCGCGGGTCCTTTCCACGGTGGTCAACCTCCTGTCGCCGGAGGAAATCGTGCTCGGCGGCGGCGTGATGACGGACAACCGGAGGTTCCTGGAACTGGTCCGGGATCGGACCGCCCGGTGGACCTTTGCCCCGTTCTGGTCGCGGGTCCGCGAGTGGCGCCTGTCCCGCTTGGGTCGCCACGTCGTGTGTCAGGGTGCCGCCATCTATGTGCTTCAGCAACGCGGCCGATCGGCGACGGTCTCCGGCTCTTGCGGCTCGACTTCCGGCGAGAGAAACTGAAAGTGCTGTAGAAAGAAGGCCAAATCGAACGTCGCGGAGGTGGAAATGGCGCCCTTTGAACCTCGCAGTATTCTTTGTCCCGTCGATCTCGGTCGCATGTCCGGTGACGTGGTGGCGTGGGCCAGCCGGTTCGCCTCGTCCTACGGAGCGGATCTGGAACTGTTGCACGCCTCCTGGATCGAACTGCCGGCTTACTTCACGCACGCGCAAATCGAGGAGCTCGCAAGCCAGTCCGAGCTGGACCGGCAACACCTGCTCGACTCGCTGCGGGCGCTGGCCGAAGAACATGTCGATCCGTCCGTCAAGGTGACCTTCGAGGTGGAGACCGGTCATGCTCTCCAGGTGATCGAGCGCGAGCTGGAACGCCTGAAGCCGGACGTCCTCGTACTCGGCAGCCACGGGCGCACCGGCCTGACCCGATTGATGATGGGATCGGTGGCGGAGAACTTCGTGAAGGCCGCCCGCTGTCCGGTGCTGGTGGCACGCGGTCCTGCCCGGGAGGGGACCCTCGAGCGAGTCCTGGTCCCGGTGAACTTTACCGAGCACTCGCGGGAATCCTTGCGGTTGGGCTGCGACTTGAGCTCACGCTTTGATGCCGAATTGGTGGTGCTCTATGCCGTGGAGCAGGCCGGCGCAGAGGAGGATCCCATGGCACGGCTCTGCGAGTTCGTCCCGGAGGGGAGCCGCGAGCACTGCCAGGTGCGGGAGATCGTCCGTTCGGGCGAGGCCTCCGAGCAGGTCGTCCTGGCGGCGCGTGAGGAGAAGGCCGATCTCATCGTCATGGGAGTCGAGCACCGGCCGTTTCTCGAGATCACCACGATCGGGACGACCACGGAAAGGGTCATCCGCCACAGCCCGTGCGCCGTGTTGACCACGCCGGTCACGGGAAAGTCGTCGGATTGAGGCGTCCGGCGACGGACGGCCGGGGTGCGGCGGCCGGGCGGCCTTAAGGGGCGAGCGGTTCGAGAGCCTGGTCCAAATCGGCGATCAGGTCCTCAGGATTCTCGATCCCCACGGCGAGTCGCACCAGGTTGTCGTGGATGCCGAACGCCTGCCGTTGCTCTGCCGGCAGTTCCCAGAAACTCATCAGAGCCACGTGGTCGACCAGAGATTCCACGCCGCCGAGGCTTGGAGCGAGCCTCGGGATCTTCAGTCGATCTACGAAAGCGGCGGTCCTTTCGAATCCCCCTTTGACGAGGAAGGTCACGACGCCGCCGAAGCCCGACATCAGATCCCGGGCGACCGTGTAGTCGGGGTGGGAAGCGAGGCCCGGGTAGAAGACGCGCTCGATCTCGGGCCGGGACTCGAGGAATTCAGCGACTTTCTGGCCGTTGCCATTATGCCGTTCCACCCGCAGCTCCAACGTCTTCAAGCCCCGTTCCAGGAGGAAAGCCGTGTTTGGATCGCAGATTCCACCGAGGGTCATCAGGAACTCACTGACTGGATCCACCAGCTCGGCTCGACCGGCCACCACCCCTGCGATCAGGTCATTGTGTCCGCCCAGGTACTTCGTTGCGGAATGGGTCACCAGATCCGCCCCGATCTCGAGCGGTCGAAAATTGATCGGCGTCGCGAACGTGCTGTCCACGATGGTCAGGATTCCGTGTTTCTGTGCCGCTTCGACCAGCCGCCTGACATCCAGCACACGGAGATAGGGGTTCGTCGGAATCTCGGAGAAAACCAGTCGCGTCTCCGGGCGAATGGCCGACTCGATGGCGTCGACGCTCGGTTCCACGAGATCCAGCTGGACGCCGAATTTGTTCAGGAGGAGGCCGAAATCGCGCGTCCTGCGGTAGGAATCGGAAGTCAGGATGAGGCGGTCGCCGGATTTCAGCAACCACAGAAACAATGTGGTTACGGCCGCCATCCCGCTGCCGAAGAGTCGGACTTGCTCCGCCCCCTCGAGTGCCGCCAGCCTCTTCTCTACGGCGGCGACAGTGGGATTGCCCATGCGTCCGTATTCCGGTTGCCGGCGGACGGAACGACCCTCCATGAAATCCCGCAGTTCTCGGGTGGAGGAAAACGAAAACGGGGCGGAGTGCACGATGGGCGGGGTGACAGAGCCCTCGGTGTGATTCCGTTTCGCTCCGGCGTGGACACAATCGGTCGAGTTGATTTTCGCCATGGTTGTCACCCAACGATCCCGTTCATCTGGTCGGTCCGAACTCCGATTTCAGCGCCCCGTGAGGGGCAGACGCCCCATGATACCAAGAGATCGGGAGGTGAGAGGGCGTCGGGGGAATTGGGATTTTCGATTTTCGATTTTGAATCTCAATTCTCGAATCGGGTCAGGTCCCGCCAGATCAAGGCGGCGGCAGCCAGACCGACGCCGAGAATCACAAGTCCAGTCAGCGGCTCTCCCAGCAGCAGGTCCCCGACGCCGAACAAGAAGGCGTAGACCATGATGATGCCCAGCATCCAGTCCAGGAAGAGACGGCCGAAACCGCGATCCGGCTCGACCTCCGGTACCTTGGCTGCAATCCCCCTCCAGCCGATTCCGCCCGGGTGGACTCGGCGATAGAACTCCACCAGTTTGGCCTCCGGAACCGGTCGAGTCAGAAAGGTGACGGCCAGCCAGACGATCGTGGTCCCCAGGACAGTGGGATAGAGAGTCAGCGGCGGTTCGACGCCGAAGGAGTAGCGGGCGACGGGGTAGATGACGAGGGGGGCGAGCATGGCCGAAATCTCGGACCAGGCATTGATTCTCCACCAGAACCAGCGCAGGATCAGCACCGCCCCCATGCCCGCGCTGGCGTTGATCACGAACTCCCAGGCCCCGGAGATGCGGGTCAGGAAGAAGCGGGTGATCAGCAGAGAAAAGACCGTCATCAAAAGGATGCCCACGCGCGAAACCAGCACGTAATGGCGTTCATCCGCCTCCCGGCGGACGAAGCGACGGTAGAAGTCATTGACGATGTACGAGGTTCCCCAATTCAGCTGCGAGGCGAGGGTCGACATGTAGGCGGCCAGGAAGACGGCGATCAGGAGGCCCAGCAGCCCGGGCGGCAGGAAGCGCAGCATCAGCTTGGGGTACATGATGCCGGGATCGACGGTATTCTCATACTTCTCGTACATGGTCCGGAACTCATCCGAATTCGCTTCGGCTCCCAGGTCGACGAGCAGGCCGGGGCTCTCGTAAGCGGCGGCCACCTTCTCGAAAAGTTGCGGATTCTCGGACCGGATCTGCTCGGGGTTCTCAACCCTGGGGAGAATGACGAGCGCGGCCAGCGCCACCAGGATCCAGGGCCAGGGACGCAGGGTATAGTGGGCGATCGTGAACCAGAGAGTAGCGAACAGGCTGTGCTTTTCGTTCTTGGCCGACATCATGCGCTGGGCCACGTAGCCGCCGCCACCCGGATCGGCACCCGGGTACCAGGCCGACCACCACTGGACGCCGACATAGGCGAAGAACGCGCCCGTGGTGATCGCCAGAGCTCCCCCGGTGACCCCACCCACCGACACCTCGCCGATCCGCGGAAAGAAGTCCAGCATCTGGGGCGCGAGACGGGACTTCAGAGCGGCTAAACCCCCGACCTGGGGGAGTTCCACAACGATGATCGCCAGGATGATGCACCCGACCATGGCGAAGACGAACTGCAGGCTGTCCGTCCTCGCGGTGCCCAGCAGCCCGGAAGCGGACGCGTAGATCGCCAGCACGCTGGCGGCCAGAACGACGAGCAGGAAGGGATCGACTTCCGGTATCGTCACCTTGAAGATCTTCTCCATGGCCTTGTTCACCCAGCCGAGCACGATGGCGTTCATGAACAGGCCCAGGTAGATGGCCCGAAAGCCGCGCAGGGCGGCGGCCGCCCTTCCGTGATAGCGCAGTTCCACATATTCGACGTCGGTCATGATGCCGGCCCGGCGCCAGAGACGGGAGAAGAAGAAAACCGTGAGCATGCCTCCGATGGCGAGATTCCACCAGAGCCAGTTTCCCGCGATGCCGTTACGGGCGACCAGCTCGGTCACGGCCAGGGGAGTGTCGGCGGCGAAGGTGGTCGCCACCATGGCGGTGCCGGCGATGTACCAGGGCATGTTGCGTCCGGAGAGAAAGAACTGCCCCGTATCCCGGCCCGCCTTCCTGGAGTAGTAGGCCGCGATGCCGATGATGACGACGAAGAACGCCAGAATGACGGCGAGATCGAGTATCTGGAGATGCTGCATACCGCTTGGTCCCCTCGTGACCCGGTCCGGACGCCCCGTTCGGCGGTCGTGTCCGGCCGTTCGGGCGAGAATAGTCTCTTCGGGAGCAAGGAGCAACAAGAGTTCCGGGTTCCGAGTTTCGGGTTTCGGGTTTCGCGGGCGCGTTGCCCAAAGGGCTGCGGCCTCCGATCGGTGTGCCCCCACTGAGGTGAGGCCTCGGCAGCCTGTTCTCACGCCAAGCCGCGAAGTACGCAAAGCCGCAAGGAGATTCTTTGTGGGTGGCGGCTTTGCGTCCTTCTTTGCGCCGTTGCGTGGAACCAACCCGCCGTGCATTCGGCTGCCTGCCACCGTCCGGTCCAACACAACCCTTACCATTCGGGCAACACGCCCTCGCGTTCCGCGTACTGCTGGAGTCGGGAAACGGGAAACGGGAGGTTTCGAAACCCGAACCCCCCGGGGGGCCGCCGATAGACAATCCCCAGGGGCGGTGCTATAGAGGAGCCAAGGAGGCTCTTCATGGCAGTCCGATCCGATTCTGCCGGCACCAAGATTCGGGCTCCGCGGGGCACGCAGATCAGCTGCAAGGGCTGGCACCAGGAGGCGGCCCTGCGTATGCTGATGAACAATCTCGATCCCGAAGTGGCCGAGAAGCCGTCCGAGCTGATCGTTTACGGCGGCGCGGGGAAAGCCGCCCGCAACTGGGAGTGCTACCACCGGATCGTCGAGACGCTTCGCAGGCTGGAGAACGACCAGACGCTGCTCGTCCAGAGCGGGAAACCTGTCGGGGTCTTCCGGACCCATGAAGAAGCCCCACGGGTCTTGATCGCCAACGCTCACCTCGTTCCGCGCTGGGCGACCTTCGAGGAATTCCGCCGCCTGGAGGCTCTCGGTCTGACGATGTTCGGCCAGATGACGGCCGGTTCCTGGATCTATATCGGCACCCAGGGAATCCTCCAGGGCACCTACGAGACCTTCGCGGCCTGTGGGAGGCAGCACTTCGGCGGGAGTCTCGAGGGGCGTCTCGTCGTGTCGGCCGGTCTGGGCGGTATGGGCGGAGCCCAGCCGCTCGCGGCCACCATGAACGGAGGCGTCTTCCTCGGCGTGGAAGTGGATCCCGCTCGAATTCAGCGGCGCGTGCAGACGGGCTACTGCGACCAGTCCACCGAGGACCTGGACGAGGCGCTGAGGCTCGCGATGGTGGCCCGGAAAGAGAAACGGGCCCTCTCCGTCGCTTTGCTGGGGAACATCGCCGACGTCCTCCCCCGGCTGCTGGAACTCAACGTCGTGCCCGACGTCCTGACCGACCAGACCGCGGCCCACGACCTCAGGGTAGGCTACATCCCGGCGGGCCATTCGCTCGAATCGGCGACCCGCCTGCGCGAGCAGGACTACCCCGCCTATGAGAAGGCCGTGCTCGACTCGATGGTCGTGCATGTGGGCGCCATGCTGGATCTGAAGGCGAAAGGCGCCGTCACGTTCGACTATGGGAACAACCTGCGCGGCCAGGTGGCCGATCACCGGCACTTCGAGGAGGCCTTTCAGATTCCGGGATTCGTCCCGGAGTACATCCGTCCCCTGTTCTGCCATGGCGCCGGGCCCTTCCGGTGGGCCGCGCTGTCGGGGGATCCAGCCGACATCTTTACGACCGACGAGGCCGTGCTGGAGACCTTTCCCGACAAGGATTCCCTGATTCGCTGGATAAGGAAGGCCAGGGAGAACGTGGCGTTTCAGGGTCTGCCTGCACGGATCTGCTGGCTGGCCTATGGGGAGCGGGCCGAAATGGGTCTGAAGTTCAACTGGCTGGTGCGCAAGGGGAAGCTGAAGGCCCCGATCGTCATCGGGCGGGATCATCTCGATGCCGGATCGGTGGCCTCGCCAAACCGTGAGACGGAGGGGATGAAGGACGGGTCGGATGCCATCGCCGACTGGCCTTTGCTCAACGCCCTGCTCAACACGGCGTGCGGTGCGAGCTGGGTGTCCATTCACCACGGCGGAGGCGTCGGTATCGGCTATTCGATTCACGCCGGAATGGTGTGTGTCGCCGACGGTACCCCGGAGGCGGATCGTCGACTGCAGCGCGTGCTGACGGCGGATCCAGGAACGGGGGTCATGCGTCACGCAGATGCCGGTTACGAGGAGGCCGTGAAGACTGCACGGGAGCGGGGCATCGATCTGCCCATGTTGCGTTCATGAAGCACCTGAGAATTGCCCATCTTCAGGAAGACCTCCGGGAGAGTCTCGCGCAACTGCGACAGCGGCCCGACCGGGTGCGCGCGGGTCGGGAGCGGGTCGAGGCCGTGCTCCGCGGCGGTGGGTCCTACTACGGAATCAACACGGGTTTCGGTGCCCTTGCAGGGAAGCGCATTCCGCCGGAGCAGATCCGGGACCTCCAGCGCAATCTTTTGCTCAGCCACGCCGTGGGGGTCGGTGAACTGGTCCCCCGGGAGATCTCGCGCCTCATGCTCGACCTCAAGATCCACTCCCTGGGCCTGGGCTTTTCGGGTGTCTCCCTGGGGACTTTCGAGAGGCTCCTCGAGTTCTCCGAGCGCGATCTGGTGCCGGCAGTCCCGAGCCGCGGCAGCCTTGGCGCGTCCGGCGACCTGGCTCCGCTGGCCCATCTGGCACTGCCCCTGATCGGGTTGGGCAGCTTCTGGGGCGGTGAAGGTGGGGAGATTCTTCCGGCGGGGCCCGTACTCGAGGAGCAGGGTCTGGAGCCGATCGAGCTGGAAGCCAAGGACGGCCTCTCTCTGATCAACGGCACTCAACTGATGGCGGCCTACGGTTGCTGGATTGCCGTGCAGTGTCGGCGGCTCATCAGGGCGGCCGATCTGGTCGCGGCGATGAGCCTGGAGGCACTCCAGGGATCTGTCCGACCCTTCGATCCGAGGATTCAGGAAGTCCGGCCCCATCCGGGTCAGATCGAAGTTGCCCGAAACGTCCGGCAGCTCCTGATCGACAGCGAAATCCTGGAATCCCACCGGAACTGCGGAAAGATCCAGGATCCCTACTGCCTGCGCTGCGTTCCCCAGGTCCACGGAGCCAGCCGCGATGCGCTGGAGTACTGTCGCCGGGTCCTCGAGACCGAGATCAACTCGGCAACCGACAACCCGCTGGTCTTCGAAAACGGCGAGATCCTGAGCGGCGGGAATTTCCACGGTCAGCCGCTCGCCCTGGCCCTGGACTTCGCCGCCATCGCACTGGCGGAATTAGCCAGTATCTCGGAACGGCGGACCTATCTGCTGCTCGGCGGCCACGACGGGCTTCCGGCCCTGCTCATGCGCGAGACCGGGATCAACTCGGGCTTCATGATCCCTCAGTACACCGCGGCTGCGTTGGTCTCCGAGAACAAGGTGCTGTGTCACCCGGCCTCAGTGGATTCGATCCCCACCAGCCTGGGGCAGGAAGACCATGTGAGCATGGGGAGCATCGCGGCCATCAAAGCCCACCAGGTCTTCCACAATGTCGAAATGGTGCTGGCCATCGAACTCTTTACCGCGGCGCAGGCCCTCGATTACCGGCGTCCCCTCAGGCCGGGTCGCGGAGTGGAATCGGCCCACCGGTTCGTCCGCAACGCCATTCCCCACGCGGAACGGGACCACTACTTCAAGGAGGATCTGAACACAGCCTGGCAGCTGGTCCGCCGCGAAGGCCTGGTGGAGGCCGCCGAGGCGAGCGTGGGGGAAATTGCCTGATGCCCGTGCTGCGAAACATCCGCCGCCTGGTCAGCGGTCGCTTTCTGGGCTCGCAGAGCGAGCTGGAGGTCATCGAGGGTGCCGCCCTGGCGTGGGAGAACGGTCGGATCACCTGGGTGGGCAGTGAAAACCGGCTGCCTTCGGTGGTGCCGGAAGGAGTCTCCTTCGATGCCCGGGGCTGCCTGGTCATTCCCGGCCTGATCGACTGTCACACCCACCTCGTGTTCGGAGGCTGGAGAACCTCGGAGTTCGTCCTGCGGGCCCGGGGAAGCAGTTATCTCGAGATCGCGCAGTCGGGAGGAGGCATTCTCAGCACGGTGGCGGCGACCCGGGCGGCCTCGACGGAAGAACTCGTGGAGAGGGCCTTTACCTTCCTCGCGGAGATGGCCGGGCTCGGCATCACCACCGTCGAATGTAAAAGCGGATACGGCCTCGATCCGGAATCGGAGCAGAAGATCCTGGAGTCCTACGCCAGGCTCGCCCGTTTGCAGCCGGTTCGCCTCGTCCCGACACTCCTGGCGGCGCACGTGGTTCCGCCCGAGTACGCAGAGCGACGTGACGACTATGTCAACCTGGTTTGCGACAGGATCATCCCCGAGGTCGCCGGCCGGAATCTGGCACGATTCTGCGATGTCTTCGTCGAGGAAGGCGCCTTCACCGTGGCCGAGGCCCGGCGCATCCTCGAGACCGGCGCCCGCTGGGGACTGAAGCCGAGAGTGCATGTCGACCAGCTGACCGACCAGGGAGGGGCCCAGTTGGCGGCCGAGGTGGGGGCCCTCTCGGCGGATCATCTCGAACATGTGTCGGCCGCGGGGATCGCACGCCTGGCCGAGGCCGGCGTCACGGCGGTGACGCTGCCCCTGGCGTCGCTCTTTCTGCGCCAGCCGCCGCTCCAGGCACGGCGACTGTTGGAAGCCGGGGTCGGTGTCGCCGTCGCCACCGATTTCAACCCGGGTTCGGCTCCCACCTATCATCTGCCTCTCGCTCTCAGCCTGGCCTGCGTTCTGTCCGGCCTGACCCCGGCGGAAGCGGTCATGGGCGCTACCTGGTTTGCCGCCCGGGCGCTGGGAATGGAGCGTGAAATCGGGTCTCTGGAGGTCGGCAAGCGCGCCGACTTTGCACTCCTGGATGCCGAGAGCTGTGACCACTGGCTCTATCACTTTCGGCCCAACGCGTGCCTCGCGACTTTCGTCGGCGGAGCCCGCATCTGGCCGCCGGAATCCCCGGGAAGGGCGAACTGATGCGAAGCGACGGCTTCATTGCACCCGTCGTCGAGATGCCCCGGACAGGCCCGGAGGACCCTCGGATCGGCCATTTGATGCAGCCGGAGCTGACTGCGGGCTCGGCGGTGGCGCTCGTCGGCTTTGCCGTCGACGACGGGGTCGTCCGGAACGGGGGACGGGCCGGCGCGGCCGGCGGTCCCGACGCAATCCGGCGCCACTTCTATCGCCTGACCCCGGGCGGCGACGACGCGCCGGGTCTGGAGGCCCTCCTTCGGCGGACCTGTGATCTGGGGAATCTCAGGCTGACAGCGGACCTCGAGGAGAACCAGGAGCGACTGGGCGAGCTGGTGGGGGAACTGCTCGAGCGCCGCCTGACGGTGGTCGTCCTCGGAGGCGGGCACGAGACGACATTCGGCCATTTTCTGGGTTATGTGGCCGCTCGGCGCCCGGTGGAGATTCTGAACTGGGATGCTCATGCGGACGTAAGGGAGCTCCGCGGGGGGCGGGGCCATTCGGGATCTCCCTTCCGACAGGCGATCGAACATCCCTCGAAGCTCTGTCGCCGCTATGACGTCGCCGGTCTGCTGGCGCACGCCAACAGTGCCGCGCACCTCCGATTCGTCCGCGAGCATGGGGGACGGGCAGTGCTGCTCGAGAGCCTCCGGCACGACGAAGTCGAGGCACTCTATCGAGGGCGGGAGCCCTCTTTGCTCGTCTCCTTCGACCTCGACGTACTCGATCAGGCGTTCGCGCCAGGGGTGAGTGCGCCGGCCACAAGGGGGATGCCGCCGGCGTTCTGGCTGAAGGCCGTCCGGGGCGCCGGCTCCTGCCCGGCCGTTACCTCCATCGATTTCGTCGAGGTCAACCCCGTTCTCGATCGCGACGGCCAGACGGCGCGGCTGACCGCCGTCGGACTGTGGACCTTTCTGGCAGGCCGCGCCGCTCAATCGGGCCGAGAGCTGTGATGAGACGCTTGCCACCCGTCCTTCTCACTGGGGTGGCGGCACCACCTCCACGGCGTAGTTCGATCCGGCCAGCAGCGTGATCGAGTAGGCGCCCGATCCGTTCGTCTGTGTGCTCGCCGAATAGGTCGCATTGGGCTCACCCACCAGGCCTCCGACGGTGGTAAACGTAAGCGAGGCACCGGCCACGGGGCTGCCGGTGGGTCCCGTCACCGACCCGGAGACCGTGACGGTGGCGGGAAAGGACGGCACGGCAAGGTCGAGGGTGTTCTGATCCTGCGAGAACGAGCTGCGCGCGGAGCCGGGGAGAGGTGCCGCGACGATGCCCTCGTCGGCCGTTCCTATTTCAGTGGCTGGCACGGCGGCGAGCACGTCGTAGAGCACGTTCTTGCGGATGGTCAGGTCGTAGGTACCGTTAGCCGCGACCTTGGCAAAGCTCGCTCCGTCCCCGGCCAAGGGGAAGCACTGGGCGACGATGGAATGCTGGGGGAAGCTGAGATTGAGTGCCGATGCGGTGGCGTTGCTGAAATCCGTGGTCTGCGGTTGCGAGACTTGGCCGGACAGGTTGGCGAGGTCGGGGACATTGAAGGTCAGCCCCGTGACATCGGCGCCGTCCACGTTCACCGACCCGATGTTCCAGAGGACCGTAGCGCTTTCGAGTTGATCGACGATCCCGTCGCCGTTGAGGTCCTGGCCGTCCCCGTACACCAACGTTGCCGTGTAGGGTCCGTCGCCGATCTGGGTTGAGAATGCTCCACCCGTTCCGAGTTCGGCGAAGGCCTGAGTCCTCGATTCCTCCGAAGAAAGAACGAAGTAGACCGATCTTGAAGAAGGATCGATGGGCAGTTCGGCGAGATTCCCAATGGTGCCGGAGACGGTGTGGAAGGTGACCGCCGGAACCGTGATCGGGACCGTCTTATCGGAATCGACGAGAACGTTCTGCTCGCCTCCCGCCACGAAGGTCGCGCCGATCGGCTCGTCGGCGGAGGCGGGGGCTGGACCCGTGGACGAGAGGATGTTCACCGACGCGCCCACCGTGCAGGCTCGGACCGTGTAGGAGCCGGCCGGGACGACGAGGGAGTAGCTGCCAGACAGGATCGTGCCGGACGGAGTCGCCGTGAAGACCTCGCCTGCCGGCGAGATGGCTTCCACGAGGCCAAAGGGAAAGTAGCCGAAGGGAAACGTGATGGATCCGCTTAGCTTGAAACCCGCGCCCAACTGAACGCTCAGCGAAGTATCCGCCGTGAGGTCGACCCCCTGCAGCTGCTTGCGGACCAGGTTCGCGTTGCTGGGCGTCGCGCCGCTTCCGTCGTCGGCGACACCGGCCACGACGGGCAGGGTCGTGAGATTGGCCGTGGAGGCCTGCTGGCGCAGGCTCAAGGCGGCCAGGGGCAGATCGCTGCGGACGCTCAGCTGGCCCTGCACGCTGCCGAGACCCGGAAACATGGCGCTCACGAAACTGGCAACGTGTCCGGCGTGGGGAATGGTCACGTCCGGCCCCTGGGTAATCGTTCCGCTGCTCCGGATGAAGGTGAAGTGCGCGGTTGCCGTCCCGTCGTTGGGGTTGGTCAGGGCTACTCCCGTGTCGAAGCCCGACGTCAGATCGACGGGCAGACTGAACTGGGACTGAACGGGCGAATCGCCGACGCCGGCCTCGACCGTGACGGCGCCCTCACTGTTGAGGAGACTGAAGACGGCCGTCATTCCGATCGGCGTGTCGGACGTGATCAAAGCCGAGCCGGTCGTCGTTTGACCGGTGCCGTCGGTCTCCACGAAGACCGCACCGCCCGCCGGAACCGACAGATTGAACGTTGTGCCCTGCTGACCGTCGGAGAGCTCAACCGGGAACTCTTGCCCGTCGCTGTTGCGCAGGAGAAGTTGCACGTTGGCCGCCTCTCCGAGGCTGAAGAGAATGAACTGCGTCTTGATCCCGAGATCCCCGCCACCATTGGCGACCTGGGGCAGGAGAAAGCTCGTGTCCGTGGAGGAGGTGGAGACCGCCGGCAAAGTCGTCAGCGGGGCGCTCCGAGCCGCATTCTGGCGGAGCGTGAGTGCCGCGATCTGCGTCGTACTGGAAGTCACCACCAGACGCCCTCTCAGGTTGCTCACTCCCGGGAAGAGTTGTCCCGCTCCGGAGACGTACTGGGCCAGGTGACCTTGGGCCGGCAGCGTAATGTCGTTGCGGGTGGCCTGCAGATGGCCCTCGAGATCGTAGAGTCGGAACGTGAGGGTGGTCGTTCGGGTGCCGAGGTTGAAGATGGCGACACCCGTATTGAAGGGGGCGATCGTGTCGACGGCAATGGCGAACTCGGTGACGGCCGGCGAGGCTCCGATTCCCGCCTCGGTCAGAAGGCTCGAACCTCCATTGCCGAGCAACGAGAAGACGGCTGCCACTCCGATGTCCTGGTCGGAAGCGACCCGCGCAGACCCGGTGACCAGTTCCCCTTGTCCGTCACTCGAATAGAATCGGCTCTCCCCGGCGGGCAGACTGAACACCTTGACGGCGCCGGCGGCGAGTCCCTCGATGTTCATGTCCGTCAACTCGCCTGCGTCGTTGGTCAGGGTCATCGTGACCGTCGCGTCGTGACCGGTGTTGTTGATGAAGATGAACGTGGTCTTGATCAGATTCGCACCGTTTGCGATCTGAGGCAGTCGGTACACGGACTGGGCCTGGCCGGCTGCGACCATCCCCAGAAGAACCGATGAAAAGATGAGTATGCTCGAGACTCTCCGCATGGTGCACCCCCGTTGCTCGTAACGGACCCGAGTTTCATTGAATCCGCGAATGGTCCAAGAAGAATTGCCTTCACATCATGGTATGGCCCGACAGGGAGCAACTTCAACACGACACAACACCGCGACACCGCATCTCCCGGATCCGACAGGCCTGCGCTGAGGGTGCACATTATCGGGTAGCGGCCTGGAAGTTCCCCGACGGACGCCTATTTCCGCTGTTGATCGACCTGGGCGGCCGCGAGAAGGACCTCGGGGGCGAGCCGCACTTTGTAGTTCGGGTTGGCGTACATGAAGGTGATCCGACCGTCACTGCGCACCAGAAAGACCGCCGGAACCGGGAGCAGGTGGTGGCTCTGTCCGGAAGCCGCCTCCAGGTCAGTTCCGAAGCGCTTCAGGCTCTGCAGCATCCCGGCGTCGACACGGTAGGCCAGCCCGAAGGCCTTGGAGGCCTCCATGAGGCTGTCGGACAGAAGGGTGTACGCGAGTCGCTGCTTCTTGACGCTCGCGGCCAGGTTCTCGGGTCGGTCGGGGCTGATGGCCACGATCTGGAAGCCCAGTTCGACCAGATTTGACTCGATCTTTTGCAGTTGACCCAACTGCAGGTTGCAGTACGGTCACCACCCGCCCCTGTAAAAGACCAGCACGGTGGGTTTTTTCGAGAGAACCTCTGCCAGGGAAATCGCCGCCCCGTCGAGGGTTTGCACCGCCGCATCCGGCGCCGTCATTCCCGGCAGGAGGGGATGAACCTCTTCCGGGCTAGACGCCACGGAGGCACCGGCGGCGGATGGGCCGAAGCCCGGGCTAAGGAGCAGCAACCCGGAAAGGACCGACAGTAAAATCATTCTTCGAACCTCATTTCCATAGTCATAGCGATGGACTGGCGGATCGATTGATAGACCGGGCAATGCTGGGCGTGGATCGCGTGGACCCGTTCCACCGCTTTCCGGTGCGCCTCGGCTCCCCGGAGGTGGTCAACAACGTGGACCTTCCGCATTACCAGAACGCCGTCCTCATCGACCATTTCACCGGTCGGTCACGCGGACTTTCCACCAGTCTACGTCGAGGATCCGCTGCTGTCATCTCCGTCGGGACCGATGATAGGAAAGGTCCTTCACTTGCCCCTCGCTATTCCATTTGGCTTTGCGAATTGATACCTTGCTGGGATCTTGGGCACCGTGCCCTGAAAACAATAGAGAATCGGAGGTTTTCGCGATGAAGATCGCTGTAGCCAGGGAAGCTACAAAGCTGGATCGTCGGACCCCGCTCCTGCCGGGAGGGGCCAAGAAGCTCGTCGAATTGGGAGCCCAGGTCGCCGTGGAGAGCGGGCTCGGAGCTTCGGTCGGAATTGCCGATGACGAATACGAATCGGCCGGTGCCGAAATCGTCGGGGGCGGCGCCGAATTCCTGCGCTCGGCCGACATGGTGCTGCGTCTCAAACGGCCGGCCGCCGAGGACATCGGTCGGCTGGCATCGGGTGCTGTTTTGATCAGCTTCCTGGATCCGTTCAACCATCCGGAGACGGTCAAGGCACTGGCCGCCGCAAGGATCTCGGCCATCTGCATGGAGATGATCCCCAGGACGACGCTGGCCCAGAAGATGGACGCTCTGAGTTCCCAGGCCAATCTGGCGGGGTACGTCGCGGTCATTCAGGCCGCCGCCATGATCGACAAGATCTACCCGATGATGACGACACCGGCGGGGACGATCAGTCCGGTCCGGGTCTTCGTGATCGGAGCCGGAGTCGCCGGACTGCAGGCAATCGCGACGGCCAAGCGCCTGGGAGCCATCGTGGAGGCCTACGACACGCGGCCCGTCGTCGAAGAGCAGGTGCGCTCCGTGGGCGGACGGTTCGTCAAGTTCGATCTGGGAGATACCGGACAGACCGAGCAAGGCTATGCCCGGCAGTTGACGCCCGAGCAGCTGGCGCTGCAACAGGAAGGGATGGCCAAGCACTGCGAGAAAGCGGATGTGGTGATCACGACCGCTCAGGTGTTCGGACGCCAGGCTCCCCGGATCATCCCGTCCTCCACCGTCGCGCGAATGCGGCCGGGCAGCGTCATCGTCGATCTGGCCGTCGAGACGGGCGGCAACGTCGAGGGGTCCAGGCTGGGCGAAACAGTGGAGATCGGTGGAGTCAGGATCCTGGGTCAGGCGCCCCTGCCGGCTCTGGTCCCGCTCGACGCGAGCCAGATGTACTCAAGTAACCTGGTCAATCTGATCGGGCACTTCTGGAACAAGGAGGAGAAGTCTTTCGTCCTGAAGCTCGAGGACGAGATCATCCAGGGGTGTCTGCTGACCCACGAGGGTCAGATTCGGAACGAACAGTTCAAGTGAGGAGAAGACATGACTCCCGAATTCGTCTATCTCATCTTTATTCTGCTGCTGTCCATCTTCCTCGGCTTCGAGCTGATCTCGAAGGTCCCCTCGACCCTGCACACGCCGCTGATGTCCGGTTCGAATGCGATCTCCGGCATCACGATCGTCGGGGCGATCATTGCAGCGGGATCCGAGAACGAAAAGTGGGCGATCATCCTGGGAACCGCCGCCGTCGCCTTCGCCACGATCAATGTGGTGGGCGGGTATCTGGTGACGAACCGCATGCTGGCGATGTTCAAGAAGAAAGAGGATAAGCAGAAATGAACGTCGCAATCGAACTCACCTATGTACTGGCGGCCCTCCTGTTCGGACTGGGCCTGAAGCTGCTCAGTTCGCCGGCGACGGCGCGGCGGGGAAACCTGTGGTCCGCTTTCGGAATGTTTCTGGCGGTCGTGGCCACCTTGTTTACACAGGGGATCATCGATTATCGGTTCATCGTCATCGGGATCGTCATCGGGTCCGTTATCGGGATCCTGGCGGCGCGTTATGTCGCGATGACGTCCATGCCGGAGATGGTCGCGCTGCTGAACGGCTTCGGAGGTATCGCCAGCCTGCTGGTCGGCTGGGCGGAGTACCATACCCACCAGAACGCGGACACGTCCTCGGCTATCACGATCTTCCTCACCGTGCTCATCGGCGGTGTCACCTTTTCGGGCAGCGTCCTGGCCTGGGCGAAGCTGAAGGAGATCTGGATCGGCAACTTCGGAATCAGCAAGGCCCTTGTCTTCAAGGGTCAGCAGATCTTCAACTCGCTGCTCCTGCTCGCGATTCTGGTATGCGGTGTGCTCTTCATCATCGATCCTCCTGAAGGCTACCCCCCCTTCATCGGGGTCATCCTGCTCTCCTTCGTGCTCGGCGTGATGGCCGTGATCCCCATCGGCGGTGCCGACATGCCGGTGGTGATTTCGCTGTTGAATTCCTACTCGGGGATGGCGGCCTGCGCGGCGGGCTTCGTCATCTTCAACAACATCCTGATCGTGGCGGGCGCGCTCGTCGGCGCCAGCGGCATCATCCTGACCAGCATCATGTGCAAGGCCATGAACCGGTCGCTGTCGAACGTGCTGTTCAGCGGCTTCGGCTCGGTGACGGTGAGCGCGAAGGGTACCGAACAGGGTGAGGCCAAGCCGATTTCGGTGGAGGATACGTACCTGCTGCTGGAAGCGGCCAGTTCAGTGGTTTTTGTCCCTGGTTACGGTCTGGCCGTCGCCCAGGCCCAGCACGCCCTGCGAGAGCTCTCAGAGCAGCTGGAGGCCAACGGATGCGAGGTTCGCTTCGCCATCCATCCCGTAGCCGGGCGCATGCCGGGGCATATGAACGTCCTTCTGGCGGAGGCCAGCGTCTCCTACGACAAGCTGGTCGAACCGGACGATGTGAATCCGGTCATGGAAACCGTCGATGTCTGCGTCGTCGTCGGTGCCAACGACGTCGTCAACCCGGCGGCTCGCGATGATGAGACCAGTCCCATCTACGGCATGCCGATCGTCGAAGTCGATCGGGCCCGGACCTGCATCGTCATGAAGCGGTCCATGGCGACCGGATTCGCGGGGATCCAGAATCCGCTGTTCTTCAAAGACAACACCAGGATGTTGTTCGGCGACGCCAAGGCCTCGATTCAGGGTCTCGTGTCCGAATTCAAGCGCGAATAGGCCAAGGCTCAGTGCGCCGGACCGAAGAAGATGGCGTTCATGAGCAGCAGCTGCTGACCCTTGAGGAACCCCCGGAAGCTCGGATCCTCTGCAAAGGCCACCACATGGCCGCGCCCGGTCGGCTGATACATGAGGAAGGCCTTGTTGCCGAGTTGCTCGCGTGATTTCTCCCAAAGGAAGCCGCTCAGCAGGAGCTGGTCCGCCGGATAGTAGACGCCGACGTTGACGCCGACGTCGAGCTTCAGAGGCGTGAAGATCCGGTTGCTGGCGACCAGGGCCGGCAGTTGTTCGTCGTACCCGAAAGCCAACCATTGACTGGGGTCGAGCCGCACGCGCACGAGGGCGCCCGGAACGGTCGCCGGTGCTTCGTCCGCAGGTTGGATGAGTGCTTCCAGATCCGAATCCGCCGTGTCCCCTTTTCCATCCGTCGGCGTTTTGTTCTCTTCTGCCGGAGCCTTATCGTTGTGGCGCCGTTCGAGCTCGCTGGCCAGCAATCCGACCTTCTCATCGGTCAGCCAGCGGCTGGCCTGTCCGAAGGTAATGAGAGTTCCGCCCTCTCGAATCCAGTTCTTGAGCTGTTCGATGCCACGCTGTCCCAGGGCGTCAGAGTAGCCGCCGGCTCCATACGCATCGGGCAGGATGAGGACGTTGAAGTCGCTCAGCCGGCCCCGGGAAAGATCTTCCGTCTCGATGGTCGTGACGGGATAGTCGAAGAGCTGCTCGATGATGAAGCGCGTGGCTCCCGTCGAAGCGGAACGCGTCGGCACATTGTAGGCAAGTGCGACCTTCGGCCGCTGGATGAAGTGAACGTTCTCGCTTCCGAAGTTGGGACCGCTTTCCACCCAGCCCGAGTCCGTTGCGTACACGGGTGCCCCGACTTCGGCTGCGATCTCTTCGATCTTCGCGTGAAGGCCATCTTCGTTTCCGTGCGTCTTGACGATCAGAGAACCGGCTGGAAAGTCGTGACCCTCGAGAGAGAAGGCATGATCCGACTCATACACACGGAAATCTTCGCGCAGCAGTCCCGCCGCCAGGCGGGCCACGCCGCGGGACCCCCAGGGCGCAATATAGGCCAGTCCGGCCCGGGCGAGCTCGGGGCGCGGTCCGGCCTCGAGCTTCTCTGTGATCCGGGCGCCCTCCAGCGGGGAGGGACCCATCCCCGCATAGCATTGCACGTCATAGAGCAGGGGAAGGGACCAGGCGGTGATGTCGTAAAACTGCTCCTCCTCACGTCGAGCGTTGCGGCGCTTCTGTTCGGTGAGGAAGGGCTCATCCATGGGGATGGACCGTTCCAGCAGATTGCGGGCGAGGCGGCCGGCCGGCTGGCCGAAGGGTACGAAGAAGGTCCCCTCCGGAAAGTCTTTTTCCTGGATCGTGTCGTCCAGGAATCCGCGGACCTTTGGAGCGCGGATGGCCTGGGTCGTCCGGTGGACTTCGATCCCCTGTTCAAGGAGCAGGTTGACCAGTTCCCTCACTCGTTCGGAGTGGGGCTGGGCAGGAAGGATCACTTCCTTGATCTCGCCGCTCCGTCCCTGCTCGATCGCCGATCGACGATACTCGGCGAAGGTGCGCAGCAACTTCTCCCGGTTCTGAGCGGACGTCTGCAGCGTGGACATGGACGAGGTGAAGTGATGGGCCACGCTGTCGCTGAAATGCAGCAGCGTTCCGTCCGAGCGTCGCAGCACCATCCCCCGGACCGAAGCCTGTTCGTAGGTCATGCCCACGGAGCCCTGAAAGGCAGGCCATTCCTCGCCGTAGCCGGGGTAAAAGGAATCGAAGACTTCGCGCGTGAAGTAGTCGATGCCCAGTCGGTCGAACCAGCGGGCATTGTTCTGTCCGAACTGACGCAACCAGTCTTGCTGGGTCTTGGTCATCTCCGGATTGATAGGGACGGCCGGCGGCGCGAAATAATAGGTCGAGTTTCCTCCCATTTCGTGCAGGTCCACCACGACCTGGGGAAACCACTCGAGGTAGTTTGCGACCCGTCCCCGGGTTTCCGGCTGGGTCAGGGCGAACCAGTCCCGATTCATGTCGAACAGGTAGTGGTTGCTCCGGCCGCCAGGCCAGACTTCGTTGTGTTCCGCCGCCTGTGGGCTTGCGTCCGGCCAGCGCCCGACGTTCTGTTCGAAGTAGTGGACGAAGCGGTCGCGGCCGTCGGGATTCTCGATGGGATCGATGAGAACGACGCAGTTCTCCAGGATCGAACGAGCCAGATCGTCGTTACGGGCGGCCGCCAGGTGATAGGCCGTCAGCAGGCCGGCGTCGGGGCTCGAGATCTCATTACCGTGGATGCCGTACATGAGCATGACGGTGGAGGGGAGATTGTCGACGTTGACCGAGCCTCCATCGGGGTAGGCCAGACCTCGAATTCGCTGTTTGATGTCTTTCAGCCGGGCCAGGTTGGCCTCGGAAGAGACGATCAGGAGATAGAGCTTGCGACCTTCCCAGGTCTTTCCATAGCTCACGAGTTCCACTTTGGGCGACCGGTCGGCCAACAGATGCGCATAGGTCTCGATCTGGGCATAACTCGAGATGGCGTCTCCCCAGTCATGGCCGACGGCCTCTTTCAACGTGGGTACCGAGGGGTCGTAATCGGCTCCCGGGTAATAGTCGTGGCTCTGAGCAAAAGAGAAGGCCTGGAACGTAACGAGGACAGCGGCGAGCGTGATGATTCTTTCTCATGCAGTTTCCCTCTATACATCGGGAACAGGCGGATTGGCTAGTCGGTTCGGCCCTCGGCAGTGCATTTCATCGTTTTCGGCTGGAAATTGCCGGTTTCGAAGGCCCTTCGGCGCCCTCGATGGAGCCATCAGGTCTCAGACGGAACCAGGACCGCAGCCCCGGAGATCTCGCCTCGCCGGAACTTCTCGATCGCCTCATTCGCCCGCTCGAGTGCAAAAGCCTCGGTATGAGCCCGGACCGGGACCTTGGGTGCGATGTCCATGAACTCGTCTCCATCTTGTCGGGTCAAATTCGCAACGGAGACCACCTGCCGCTCGCCCCACAGAATGGAGTAGGGAAAGGCCGGGATGTCGCTCATGTGGATCCCGCCGCAGACCACCGTCGCCCCCTTGCAGACCGCCCGGAGTGCCGCCGGCACGAGCGAGCCGACGGGAGCGAAAATCAGGGCCCCATCGAGTTCCTCGGGAGCGGGCTTGTCCGAATCGCCGGCCCAGACGGCGCCCATGGAGCGAGCGAAATCCTGCGCCTGGCGGTCCCCCGGTCGTGTGAAGGCGTAGATTTCGCGGCCCTCGTAGACCGCGATCTGGGCGATCAGGTGCGCCGCCGCGCCGAATCCGTAGAAGCCCAGGCGCCGGGCATCTCCCGCCTTCCGCAGGGTGCGGAAACCGATCAGTCCGGCGCACAGAAGCGGGGCTGCTTCGACGGACTCGTACCGTTCTGGAATCCGGATCAGGAAGCGGTGGTCCGCCACCGTGAACTCCGCATAGCCGCCGTCCAGAGTGTAGCCCGTGAAGCGCGCACGATCGCAGAGATTCTCGCGACCGGATCGGCAGTACCTGCACTGGCCGCAGGTCCAGCCCATCCAGGGGATGCCCACCCGCTCTCCGATCTCGAAATCCTGAACCTCGGCCCCTTTCGTTACGATGGTTCCCACGATCTCGTGGCCCAGAGTCAGCGGCAGCTTCGGATGCGGGAGATCTCCGTCGATCACGTGCAGATCCGTCCGGCAGACGCCGCAGGCCTCGACCTTCACCAGGGCCTGCGCGGGTCCCGGTTCGGGGCGCACGATATCTTCGAGTCGCAGCGGCTGACCGGTTTCATGCAGTCTCATCGCCTTCATTTTCGTCACTCCTTAACCTTCCTCGATACACCCCATGTTAACCAGTTTGCCGGCGGCCCTCCACCGCTTCCCGCCGGCCCGGAGCGAAGGCTGCAGGATTCCCGGGATCTCTGTTTTTTTGCTAGACTTCGGCAGGTGGAAAGCAGCGTGAAGGTCAAGCCGTGGTCACCGACGTCCTGGCAGGGGTGTCCCGTCTCCCAGATGCCCAAGTACCCGGACTCCACCGTGCGGGACCAGGTGGTACAGGAGATGACCAAACTTCCTCCGCTGGTCACCAGCTGGGAGGTAGAGTCCCTGAAGGCTCAGCTGGCCGAGGCCGCTCAGGGAAAGCGTTTTCTGTTGCAGGGAGGGGACTGTTCGGAGAGTTTCGACGACTGCAATTCCTCCGTCATCGCGAACAAGTTGAAGATCCTCCTCCAGATGAGCCTGATTCTGGTGGTCGGAGGCAAGAAGCCCGTGATTCGCGTCGGTCGGATTGCGGGTCAGTATGCCAAGCCCCGCTCTTCCGATATCGAGTCGCAGGGGGGCCGCAAGCTGCCCAGCTACCGGGGTGATCTGATCAACCGCTTCGCCTTCACGGAGACCGACAGAGTTCCCAACCCGGAGCTCATGCTCCGCGGTTACGAGCGCGCGGGCCTCACCCTGAATTTCATTCGCGGTCTGCTGGATGGAGGTTTCGCCGATCTGCATCACCCCGAGTACTGGGATCTGGATTTCGTGGCCCATTCCCCCGAGGCGGAGGAATACCGCCGGATCGTCGAATCGATCACCGGTTCGGTCCACTTTCTGGAGACGATCCTGGGCAGCCGGGTGGACGAGTTCAAGCGGGTCGACTTCTACACCAGCCACGAAGGGTTGCACCTCTATTACGAGCAGGCGCAGACGCGTCACGTGCCCCACCGCACGGGGTGGTACGACCTGTCCACCCACTTCCCCTGGCTGGGGAATCGAACCCGAAACCTGGATGGGGCCCATGTCGAGTTCTTCCGAGGGATCGCGAATCCCATCGCGGTCAAGATCGGTTCCTCTCTGGGCCCGGGAGAGTTGATCGAGCTCATCAAAGTGCTCAACCCCCGCAACGAACCGGGTCGACTGACCCTGATCCATCGCTTTGGTGTCGACCGTATCGAGACCGGGTTAGCGCCCTTGATCGAAGCGGTGGAACGGAAGGGGAGGCTGGTCCTGTGGGTCTGCGATCCGATGCACGGAAACACCGAGTCGACGGCTTCGGGCAAGAAGACCCGGGACTTCAAGAAGATCCTGCTGGAACTCGAGCGAGCCTTTCAGATCCACGAAGAGATGGGGAGCAACCTGGGAGGTGTCCACTTCGAGCTCACGGGCGAGAATGTCACCGAGTGCATCGGGGGCGCCCGGGGGTTGACCGAGGGGGACCTCAGTCGCGCCTATCGCTCCCAGGTCGATCCGCGCCTGAACTACGAGCAGGCTCTCGAGACAGCGATGCTCATCTCCCGCCTCATGACCCGCTTCAACAACCACGAGTCGATTTGAGATTTTCGATCTGAGATTTGCGATTTGGAGGGGAAGCGGCCAATCGGGGCGGAGTCGGCAGGCCACGGAGAAAGAACGGCAGACAGGGGCTGACACGGAGGAACACGGACTGACACGGGTGTCCGGACCTGTCGCGCATCGCAAATCGCAAATTGAGAATCACCCCAGGTTCTCGGCTGCTTCGATCAGGTTTTCGATCTCTTCCAGGCCGCGGTGCCAGAATGCCGGATCTCTGAGATCCACCCCGAGCGGCTCCAGAAGGTGGTGGGGCCAGTCGGAGCCTCCGGATGAGAGCAATCTCAGATAGCGATCGGAGAATCCGGACGACTCGGCTCGATAGATCGCATAGAGCGCCAGGACGAGGAGTTCGCCGAAGGCATAGGCATAAACGTAGCCGGGCGTATGGACGAAGTGGGGAATATAGCTCCACCAGAGGCTGTAGTTCGGCGTCAATGTGACGCTGCCCCGGAACATTTCGCTCTGGGTCTCGATCCAGAGTTCACCGAACTGGTCCGGTGTGAGCTCGCCGCGCTCGCGGCGTGCGTGGTGAATGCGATCTTCGAAGCGGTTCATCGCGATCTGCCGGAAGACGGTGGCCATCGTGTCGTCGATCTTGCCCATGAGGAGTGCCAGGCGTTGGCGCGGGTCCTTTTCCGCGCCCAGAAGGCGTTCGAAAACCAGCATTTCGCCGAAAACCGAAGCGGTCTCGGCCGTGGTCAGCGGGGTTCCGGCCTGGAGTGAACCGAGCGGATTGGACAGGAACTGGTGCACGCCGTGGCCCAGTTCGTGTGCCAGCGTCTGGACGTCGCGTGTGTTCCCCGTGAAGTTCAGCAGAATGAAGGGATGGACCTGGGGAACGCCGCGGTGGCTGAAAGCCCCACTGCGCTTACCGGGGCGGATGGGAGCATCGATCCAGCGTTTCTCGAAGAACATGGTGGCGATGTCGGCCATCTTGGGCGAAAAGTCGCGGTATGCGGCCAGAACCGTCTCCCGCGCTTCGTCCCATCGATATCGCCTCTCGGCCTGGCGCAAGGGCGCGTAGCGGTCGTAGTCGTACAGAGTGTCGAGCCCGAGCAGGCGCTGTTTGAGGGCATAGTAGCGAGCCGCCAGGTCGTACCGGTCCACAACGCTCCCCACCAACGCATTCACCGCGTCGTCGCTGATTTCATTGGAGAGGTTGCGGCTTGCGAGCCAGTTCGGGAAGCGGCGGAGACGGTCGTCGGAAGCCTTGTCGGACAGCAGGGTGTTGAACACGTAGGTCAGGGTCCTCTGCTGACTGCGGAGGCCCGCGGTGAAGGCTTCGGCCGCATTTCGGCGGACCTCCCGCTGGGGGTCATAGAGCTTGGCCAGGATCTCCTGTTCCGTCAGCGAGGCACGGTCCAGCGAAAACCGTGCTGCTGCCAGCGTTTCGTCGAAGAATCGGGACCATGCACCCGATCCGGCAAGGGACTTGAGCGAGACGATGCGTTCTTCCGGTTCGCTCAAGACGTGATTGCGTCTCAGACCGAGGATCTCGACGTAGTGACGGTAATGCAGCAAAGCGGGGTCCGCAATCAGGCCCGGCCCCCGGTCGGCGGACGCGTGGATCAGTTCCAGCTCGAAGAAGATCAGCTGCTGGTTGATCAGGATTACGCGCTCGGTAATCGCCTGCATCCTGGCTCCTCGAGCCGGATCCTCGGTGTTGGATGCCCAGTCGAGAAAGGCGTAGGTTCCGGCCCGATCGAGGATGTCCTGAATGGATTCGAAGGCACTCAGGGCCTCGGCCAGCTCGGCTGCGGCCATTGAACCAATTCGTCCCCGGTTCCGTTCGGCGAAAGTGGTGGCCAGGGCCTCGGCGTTGTCGAGAGCGGCGTTCAACTCCTCTGGTGTTTCAAACAAGGGGCTGAGATCCCACGCAACCGACTCGGCCCCGGTGACAAATCCCTGTGTCGTTTCAGCCATGTCCTGAGTGTCTCAAACTCGGCCCGAAACCGTAATAGATTTGAGATTTGAGATTTACGATTTACGATTTGGGGGCGGACCGGATAGTCCCGGTGACGTCGGAAGAACGCCGAGAAGGAACGTCGGACACGGACGGACATGAACGCCCGAATCGCCCAGCCGCCCCCAAATCGTAAATCGTAAATCTCAAATCTCAAATCTCAGATCGGCCTCAGCGTCACGATCGTGGCGCCCCAGCCGGACGAGTCGGAAGGAGTGTGGAAGGAGCGGACTCCAGGGTGGTTGCTCAGGATCGCTCGCACCGTCTCCCGAAGCCTTCCCGTGCCCTTGCCATGGATGATCCGGACCTCGAGGATCCCCCGGCGCCGGCACTCTTCCAGATAGTCGGCCACCAGCTCGCGGACCTCGGAAGGTCGGAAGGTGTGCAGATCGAGGGTCCCGTCGATAGGGAGCTCGAGTGCGTCCGGCACTTCTTCGTCGATGTCGCTGTCCTCCGGATCAACCATGGGCACAGTCTATTCCAGTCGAGCAGATGCGAGATGATTTTCGATTGCCGATTTTCGATTTACGATTTGGTGGGAGAAATCGAAAATCGAAAATCTCAAATCTCCACCGTCTCCTGCTACTATGCGGAATCGGCTCTCGAACCGCCGGAGAACCGACGCGGGATCTTGGGGACGCGCGGCGGGAGGAAACGGTCCATGGCAAAACGACAGCGCAGCATCGACACCAACGTCGTTCACGCGGGGCGGGAAGGGGAGCGCTACGGCGATGCCGTCGTGCTTCCGATCTTCCAGTCCTCCACCTACCTTTACCGGGGTCAAACCGAATACGAGGCACTCCGCTACATCCGGCTCAACAACACTCCCAACCATCGAGTCCTGCAGAAGCGGCTGGCGGAACTCGAGACGGGCGAAGCCGCCCTGGTCGCCGGCAGCGGGATGGCGGCTATTTCAGCGGCGCTCCTTTCGGTTCTTTCGAACGGTCAGCACCTGCTGGCGCAGCGCACGCTCTACGGGGGCACCTTCGATCTGTTGGCCAGGGATTTCGCCGACCTGGGGATCGCCTGCGATTTCGTGGACCCACGGGCTCCCGAGAGCTGGCAGGCAGCGTTGCGACCCCAGACGCGGGCCTTCTACCTGGAGGCCATCTCGAATCCTCTGATGGAAGTGCCCGATCTCCTGGCTGTGGCGAAATTCTGTCGGAGCCACGGCCTGATCAGTCTCATTGACAGTACCTTTGCGACGCCGGTCAACTTTCGTCCCCTCGAACACGGATTCGATGTCGTGATTCACAGCGGCACGAAGTACCTGAACGGACACTCCGACATCGTGGCAGGTGCGGTGATCGGCGGCGCCGAGTTCATTGCCGGCGCCAACCGGAAGCTCCTTCATCTGGGCGGATGTCTCGATCCCCACGCCTGTTTTCTGCTCGAGCGGGGCCTGAAGACGCTGGCGTTGCGCGTCCGTCACCAGAACCAGAGCGCGCATCAGATCGCCCGTTTCATGCGCGACCATCCCTCGATCGAACGGGTCAACTACGCGGGTCTGGAGGGCTGTGGAGACGAGCGGACCAAGGCTCTGTTCGAGGGCTTTGGGGGTATGTTGAGCTTCGAGGTCCAAGGCGATCGCGAGAGAACCCAGCGGTTTCTTTCCGCACTGACCATTCCGATGATCGCACCCAGCCTGGGAGGCGTCGAGAGCCTCATCAGTCAGCCGGCTGTGACTTCCCATTCGGGGCTGACGCCGCAAGAGCGGGAAGCTCTGGGGATCTCTGATCGCCTGGTGCGCTTTTCCGTGGGAATCGAGGGAACGGCCGATCTGATCGATGATTTGGACCATGCTCTGACCGTTTCTGCCGATGGATAGGATGGTGGCGACCTCGGCGCGCCGTCGGGAGTCGCGGCGCCGTCGGAAGTGAGACTTCGAAGCTGAGGAGTACTCGAAATTGAGCACCGAAATGAAGGAACTGCACAGTGAAGCCGAGCTGGGTCGCCTGCTGCAGGAACCCTGCGTTGTGATCTTCAAGCACAGCACCCGGTGCTCGATCAGCACCCGGGCTCAGGCGATGGTGCAGCAATTCGCCGATGAGCATCCGTCCATTCCGGTTTACGTCGTTCGCGTGATCGAGTCTCGTCAGGTATCGAATTATCTGGCCGGCGAGCTTGGAGTTCGGCACCAGTCACCGCAGGTGTTGTTCATCCGGTTCGGCGAGGTCGTTTGGCACGGCTCGCACTTTGAGATCTCGCAGCGGAACCTGAACGATGCGGTCGCGAAAGCCGATTGTGCGCCCGGACGGGACGGGCGAGGGTGAAGGGCGCGAACCTCCCGGGAGAAGCGGACCTGTGGAACTGAGTAAGCGGGCAGCAGACATACAGCCCTTCATCGTCATGGAGGTCCTGGAGCGGGCCCTCGAGCTCGAGTCCCAGGGGCGCTCCGTGATCCATCTGGAGGTCGGCGAACCGGACTTCGAAACACCTCCCGCCATCCGGGAAGCCGGAATCCGGGCGATTCGCGAAGGTCACACCCACTACACGCATTCGCTGGGTCGCCGGGAACTGCGGGAGGCCATCGCCGCCTGGTATGCCGACCGTTCTTCCGTGGAGGTCTCGCCCGAACGCGTCGTCGTCACCGTGGGAAGTTCCGGCGCCATGCTGCTGGTCTTTGCGGCGCTGCTCGACCCGGGCCAGGAGGTCCTGGTCCCCGACCCGGGATACCCCTGTTACCCCAAGTTCGTACGCGCCTTCGACGGGCGGGCCGTCGGTGTCCGGGTGGAGGAATCCAGGAATTTCGAATTCGATCCGCTGGAAGTCGCCGGACACATCTCGGAACGGACCCGCGCACTGATCGTCAACTCCCCCTCCAATCCCTGCGGGACCCTGGCGAGCCGAGAAAATCTCTGCAGGTTGAGGGATGCTGCAGGAGATCGTCTGACCGTGGTCTCGGATGAGATCTATCATGGCCTGACCTACGGCGAGCGGGCCACATCGATGCTCGAGGTCTCCCACGACTGTGTGGTCATCGGCGGTTTCTCGAAGCTCTTCGCCATGACCGGGTGGCGGCTGGGCTTTGCCGTCGTTCCGGATCGGATGGTGCGGGCGCTTCAGAAGCTGCAGCAGAATCTGTTCATCTCCGCTCCCGACTTTTCACAGATTGCCGCGCTGGCCGCTCTGAGGGAAGCGGCGCCGGACATCGAACGGATGCGGGTCGAATACGATCGGCGACGCCGTTTTCTGATAGAGCGGGCGGAGCGAGCCGGGCTGCGCGTGGCCGGGCATCCCGTCGGCGCCTTCTATCTGTTGCTCAATGTGAGCGCCTTCACGGAGAACGTTTACGAGTTGGCCTTCGAGATTCTGGAGACGGTCGGCGTCGCCGTGACGCCAGGCATCGATTTCGGTCGCTGGGGGGAAGGCTACATCCGCCTCTGTTATGCGACCTCGATGGAAAAGTTGGAAGAAGGCATGGACCGATTGGAGCGCTTCTTCGAGGAGAAGCAGGGGCGGCGAGGGAACTGATGGCGAGATCGCCCCGCGGGCGCACCGGAACACGCCGTAGAAAAACGCGACAGAAAACGGGCAGAGCGGGACGTCTCTCGAGGGTTGTCTCGTTGGCTGCAGTCGTGGCGATCCTCGCTATGGGAGTCGCCTGGTGGTGGAGCCGTTCTTCCGGGGAGCGGACCGGGCCGGGACCGACCGGAGGCGCTCCATCGAAATTGGAGGTCGAGGTCTTCTTTGGCAACTCGGCGAAGGACCCGCAGAGCCTGGACTGCAGTCGCGTCTATCCGGTCCACCGAAGCCTGCCGGCCACCGAGGCGGTCGCCCGGGCCGCGATGGAGGCCCTGCTGCGCGGGCCCAGCGCCGATGAATCGAAGCAGGGGTACTTCACCTCCCTCAATCGGAACGTCCCGGTTCGAAGCCTCGAAGTCCGCGACGGGACCGCCTGGGTCGATTTCGGCGCCGGATTCGAGGAAGGCGTGGCCGGATCCTGTCGGATCGAGTCGATGCGGGCCCAGGTTGAGCGGACTCTTCTCCAGTTCGACAGCGTGCGCTCGGTCAGGATCACCGTACAGGGACGGGAGGCGACGGCCCTCCAGCCTTGACCCCATCTTCCGTCGGACTCCGCGTGCGGCGGACGACGGGGACCGCGCGACGGGTCTAGCGAGAAACGCGGGCCCGGACCCCGGACTGTAAGCGGTGAATTGCCAAGCAGTTGGCGATGCGCCCGTCTTCCGGCGACGGCCCTTGGATGGTGTAGAATTGAGCGATGCCGCAAAGACGGGACACAGTCGAGGTCGATGTCGGTGGTGTGCGGATCGGCGGCTGCCGGCCGATCGTCGTGCAGTCCATGACGAACACGGACACTGCCGACGTCGAGGCGACCATCGAACAGGCGACCGAGCTGGCCCGGGCGGGTTCCGAAATCGTGCGGATCACCGTCAACACGGAAGCGGCGGCGGCGGCGGTCCCACGGATCGTGGAGGGTCTCGAAACCCGCAAGGTGCAGGTCCCTCTGGTGGGCGATTTCCACTACAACGGCCACCTGCTGCTGACCCGATTCCCAGAGTGTGCCGCTTCGCTGGCGAAATACCGCATCAATCCCGGAAATGTCGGGATGGGCCGCCACTGGGACCGGAATTTCACGCAGATGATCGAGGTGGCGTTGCAGCACGGCAAACCGATCCGGATCGGCGTGAACTGGGGCTCTCTGGATCAGAAGCTGCTCGCGCACCTGATGGACGAAAATTCCGGGAGCCCGCAACCGCAGCCCCCCGAAGTGGTGCTCCGGGAGGCCATGGTCCGGAGCTGTCTGGACTCGGCTGCTTGTGCCGAGTCCCTGGGGCTGGGCCACGACCGAATCCTGCTCAGCGCCAAGGTCTCTTCCGTACCGGAGCTCTGTGACGTTTATCGCCGACTGGCTGAGCGGTGCGACTATCCGCTTCATCTGGGACTGACGGAAGCGGGGATGGGCCTGCGCGGCACGGTGGCCAGCTCCGCGGCACTGGCCATACTCCTGAACGAGGGAATCGGGGACACCATCCGGGTCAGTCTGACTCCCGAACCCGGAGGTGACCGCTGCGACGAGGTGCGGATCGCACGGCAGGTCTTGCAGGTATTGGGAATCCGGCATTTTGCCCCTCAGGTGAGCGCCTGTCCCGGCTGTGGAAGGACGACGAGCAACTTCTTCCAAGAGTTGGCCTCTCACATTCATGAGAGGCTTGACCGGTCCATGACTCGCTGGAAAGTTGAACGCCCGGGTGTTGAACGGCTGAAGGTCGCTGTCATGGGCTGCATTGTCAATGGCCCGGGGGAGTCTCGACACGCCGATATCGGTATCTCCCTGCCCGGAACCGGGGAAGACCCGAAGGCGCCTGTCTACGTGGATGGGGAACATTTTCGAACCCTCCAGGGGCCTCGAATCGCTGAGGAGTTCCTGCAGATCCTCGAAGAGTATGTGGACCGGCGCTTTGGCCGGCTGCCCGCAGCCGAGTCAACGGTGCCGGAGTTGGATGCCGGGCCTCACACCTGAACGAACTCGCAGTAGCAATATTGGTGACGCCGAGTCCGCTCCGGATTGGTAGCCTGGCTTTTCTTATTCCGTGTTCCATGTGCGAACACAATTGTTTTCAAAAAGTTGTAACAGCGCAGGAGTGATTGAAGATGATTCGCGTTGAGAATCTCACGAAGCATTACGGATTGCGCACGGCCGTCGACGATGTCAGTTTCGAGGTCGGCAAGGGAGAGATCCTCGGTTTCCTGGGTCCCAACGGGGCAGGAAAGACGACCACCATGCGGATTCTCTCCGGCTTTCTCCCGTCGGATGGAGGACGTGCAATCGTAGCCGGATTTGATGTGTTCGAGCGGCCGCTCGAGGCAAAGCGCCGGGTGGGCTACCTTCCCGAAATCCCGCCTCTCTATGCCGAAATGAAGGTGGACAGTTACCTTCGGTTCGTGGCGAAGATCAAGGGCGTCCGACCCGGCGAAGTCAATCGCCGAGTAGACTACGTCAAAGAGCGCTGCGGCCTTGGGGAGCACGGACAGCGGTTGATCAAGCACCTTTCCAAAGGCTTCAAACAGAGGGTCGGACTCGCACAGGCGTTGATTCACGATCCGGAAGTGTTGATCCTGGACGAACCGACCATCGGTCTCGATCCGAAACAGATCATGGAGGTCAGGGAGCTGATCAAAAGCCTCGGCGGCGATCATACCGTGATCCTCTCGACTCACATTCTCCCGGAAGTCAGCATGACCTGCGAGAGGGTCATCATCATCAACAACGGTCGGATCGTGGCCGTGGATACTCCGGAGAACCTGACGAACCAGTTCAGCGGCGGACGCCGCATAGAACTGGAGATCGGTGCTGCTGCGGAGGGTTTGAAGCCCGCACTGGAAGCGATTGAGGGCGTTCGCAGTGTCATGGAGGATTCCACAGAAACGGGACGCCGGCGCCTGGTGGTCGAGTCCGACGGTGCGTCAGAGATTCGGCACCTTCTGTCGCGGGCCGTGTTCGAGGCCGGTGCCGATCTGTATCAGCTCCGGACCGAGAGCGTGACTCTGGAAGAGGTCTTCGTGAAGCTGACCACGGATGAAGAGGAGGCGACGGCATGAGGAACTACGTGGCCATCATCGGTAAGGAACTGCACACCCTGTTCGTCAGTCCGATCGCGTATGTCGTCCTGGCCGTCTTCTTCGGCGTGTCGGGCTATTTCTTCGAGATCATTCTGAGCTTCTACGTCCAGCAATCGGCCATGCGCCAGTTCGGCCAGTCCTCGTTCGCCATGGACGTACCGAGCCTGGTCATGCAGAGCTATTTCGGCGTGCTCAGCACGATTCTGCTCTTCGTCCTGCCCATGATCACCATGGGAATCCTGGCCGAGGAGCGAAAAAGGGGAACCATCGAGCTTCTGCTCACGTCCCCCATCACGCGCCTTCAGCTCATCCTGGGAAAGTTCTCGGCGGCGATGATCTTTCTGGCGGTCATGCTGGCGCCCGCAGTCCTGAACCTTCTGTTGATATTGACTTACAGTGATCCGCGGCCTCCGGTGTCGCCCTACCTGACCGGCCTGTTGGGGGCCGTGCTGTTGGGCGGAGCGCTGCTGGCAGTGGGGATCTTCATCTCCTCTCTGACCGAAAATCAAATCGTCGCCGCGGCGGCTACCTTCGGAGTCTTCATCATCCTCTGGGTTCTGGATGCTTCGGCGGCGAGCAGTACGACTTTCTGGAACGAGACTCTCCGCTATCTCTCCGTGCTCAACCACTATGAGGATTTCACCAAGGGGGTCCTGGACACCCAGCACGTGGTGTTCTACCTCTCGTTCATTTTCCTCGGCCTCTTCCTGACATCGCTTTCGATGGAATCCGAGAAGTGGAGGAAGTAACCACCATGCGAAAGATCATCAACAATTTTGCGAGTGCCGGGTCGGTCCTCCTCCTGCTCGGGTTCTTCTACTACTCGATCACGAGTCTGTGGGACTGGAAGGCCCAGGCAGGCGTCTATGGAGGGGCGGCCCTGCTGATTGTCTATCTGGCGGCCCATTTCACGGAGATCAAACGGTCGCTCGGCAGCCGTAACGCCCGGATGGGCGGAATGGCCCTGCTGACGCTCGTACTGGTGCTGGGCATCCTGGTCCTGGTCAACTTCCTGAATTTCCGACACCACAAGAGGTTCGATCTCACCGAGGGGCACCTTTATGCATTGTCCGAACAAACCCAGAAAGTCCTGGGCGATCTGAAGGAGGACATCCAGCTGATCGGCTTCTTCCAGGATGAACAGGGCTCCGGGCAGTTCCGTCAGTTGGCTTCGGAATATCACTATGCCAGTCCGCGCGTGAGCTACGAAGTGGTCGATCCGCAGAAGGATCCGTCCCGGGTCGCCGAGTACGGCGTGACCCGAAACGGGCAAGTCGTCGTTGCGGGACCCAACAAGAAGGAGACCATCGAAGATCCGACCGAGGAGAAGGTGACGAACGCGATCATCAAGGTGACGCGGGAGGAGGAGAAAACGGTCTACTTCCTCACCGGTCACGGGGAGCGTTCTCTGAGCGACTCCCAGCCGACGGGCTACTCCCAGGTCAAACAGGAGATCGAGAAGCAGAACTACAAGGTCGCGGACTACAACTTGGCGCAGGAAAACAAGCTCCCCCAGGACGCGGCCGTCATCGTCTCCGCCGGACCGAAGATGGACTTCTTCCCGAATGAGATCGACCTGATCCAGAAATACCTCGCATCGGGAGGGAAGTTCTTCCTCCTCGTGGATCCGGAATCCGAGTTCGACATGAACAAGTTCCTGGAACAGTATGGCGTGAGCCTCGACAAGGATTTCGTCGTGGATGCTTCGGGACTGGGACAGCTGTTCGGGTTCGGGGCGGGCGCTCCGCTGGCCGCCGACTACGCGGATCATCCGATCACCAAGGATCTCTCCGGACGCATGTCGATCTTCCCCGCTGCCCGCAGCGTCAAGTCGGTGGAAAGCTCTCTCGGTTATTCGACGACGGCCTTGATCCGAACCTCTCCCCAGAGTTGGGGCGAGTCGGAGATCAAATCTCAGGAGGTCACTTTCGACGAGGGGAAGGACATCAAGGGGCCGCTGGCCCTGGCCGTGGTGTCGACCAAGGAGATTGCCGACGCGCCGGAAGCCAAGACATCCGGCGACGACAAAACGGATGACGCGGCCGCACCCAAGAAACAGGCGCGACTGGTCGTTTTCGGCGATGCCGATTTCGCATCGAACGGCTACCTTGAGACCGCGGTGAATTCGGATCTGTTCCTGAACACGGTGAGCTGGCTCGCCGAGGATACGGATCTCCTGTCGATTCGGCCCAAGAACCCGGAGAACCGCAGCATCGCGTTGACGGGCGCCGAGGGAAGACTGATCTTCTGGACATCGGTGGTCCTGTTCCCGTTCGCTACTCTGCTGTTTGGAGTGGCAGTTTGGTATCGCAGACGCTAAGGAGGCTGCCATGAAGAAGCTGGCAATTTTGGCCGTCGTCTTTGCCGGGCTGGCGGCCTTCGTGTACTTCTACGAGATCGCGGGCCAGGAGGGCCGCGACAAGGCCAAGCAGCTCGAGGAGAGCCTGCTCCGGTTGGAGCAGAAAGACATCTCTCAAGTCGCAATCGACCGGAAGGATCAGGATCCGATCCAACTCGACAAGAAGGGAGATGCCTGGATGCTCGAGGCGCCCCTGCAGACGGCGGCCGACAAGGCCACGGTCGATTCTCTGTTGAGGGGATTGGCCGATGCGCACCGTGAGAGAACCTTCAGCGACATCCAGGAACAGGACCTCGAGAAGTACGGGCTGTCCGATCCCTCGATGCGGATCCGCGTCAAGGGCGATGATCAGGAAGAAACCGTGCTGGTCGGGGCCAAGGATTTCTCGGGAACCAGCGTCTACGTCAAACTGGACGGAAAACCGGAAGTCTTTCTGACTTCTACGCTGCTCGAGACGTCGGCCGATAAGCCGCTGCTTGACTGGCGCAGCAAGGATGCCCTGACCTTCGATCAGAACCAAGTGAGTGAGATCGACATTCGTCGTCCGGGCGACGAACTCCATCTCCTCAGGACGGACGGGCAGTGGCATCTCACTCAGCCGTTCGAGGACCGGGCGGACGAGGGGAAGGTCAGCAGTCTGTTGTCGGCGCTGCAGTCGGCTCGGGCCGATCAATTCGTCGAGGAAAAACCGGAAGAGCTGCAGAAGTACGGACTGGCCAAGCCGGTCGTGGACGTCCGGTTGCGCGAAGAGGGCCAGGATTCCTGGGTCGAACTCCAGTTGGGTTCCGGAGAGGGCGACACGTTCTATGCTCGGAATCCCCAGAAAGCACCGGTCTTCACTCTGAAGAAGGCGGTTCACGACGATCTGACTCAGGCGGCGACTGCTTTCCGGGACCTTTCCGTCCTGGGTGTGGCCCAGGATCAGATTGCGAGCCTCAAGCTGGTCCGCGGCGATGAGACGATTCTCTTGAAGCACCAGGACTACAAATGGATCTTCGAGAGCCCGGAGGACTTGAAAGGCAAGGAGGCGCTCTCCTACAAGTTCTGGTATCCGCTGGATGATATGAAGTTTATTGATATCCTGAAGGACGTGCCGCAGTCCGACCGGGCGGATCTGGAGCTCGAGGTGACGCTCAGTGACGGCAGTGTGCAACACTACCGCTACTGGCGCGCGGGCGAAGAGGCGTACGCGGTATGTGTAGAGAGCGGGCGCGGTGGTCGCATCAGCCAGGAAGACTTCGACAAGCTGCAGTTCAAGACAGCCGATATCGTCCTGAAAGGCGAAGAGAGCAAGTCCTCGTGACGCGCCCGGACTTCGCCCGGTGCCGATCGCTCGACGCGGTGATAACAATGGAATAGGGGATTGTTATGGCGAACCCTGTCGGCAAGATGGGTCAGGATGAAAGAGCCGAGCTCGACGCAATCGAGACCAGAGAGTGGATCGAGTCCCTCGAGTACGTGCTCCAGTCCGGTGGACCGGAGAGAGTCGTCCGGCTGCTGCGGGAGCTGCAGCTCTACGCCAAGCGAAGAGGCGTCGATCTGCCGTTTTCCGCGAATACGCCCTACATCAACACGATCTCTGAAGACACGCAGGTCCCGTATCCGGGCAATCGCGAGTTGGAGCGGCGAATCAAGAGTCTGATCCGTTGGAACGCGATGGCCATGGTCGTTCGAGCCAATAAGCACGAAGACGGGATCGGAGGCCACATTTCGACCTTCGCTTCGGCGGCGACGCTCTACGAAGTCGGTTTCAACCATTTCTTCCGGGGCCCCGACCACGAATCGGGCGCGGACATCATCTATTTCCAGGGCCACGCCTCGCCCGGGATCTACTCGCGGGCCTTCATGGAGGGGCGGCTCTCCGCGAGGCACCTGGAGAACTTTCGGAGAGAACTCGCGGCCGAGGGCGGACTGTCCTCTTACCCGCATCCCTGGTTGATGCCGGACTTCTGGCAGTTTCCTACGGTGTCCATGGGTTTGGGGCCGTTGATGGCGATCTACCAGGCACGCTTCGCGCGTTACCTGGAGAACCGGGGCCTCATCCCCAAGTCGGATCGCCACATCTGGGCCTTCCTGGGTGACGGTGAAACGGACGAGCCGGAAACCCTGGGCTCGATCAGCCTGGCTGCACGGGAAGGGCTCGACAACCTGATCTTCGTCATCAACTGCAACCTGCAGCGCCTCGACGGTCCGGTGCGGGGCAACGGGAAGATCATCCAGGAGCTCGAGGCCATCTTCCGCGGCGCCGGCTGGAACGTCATCAAGGTGGTCTGGGGAAGTGAATGGGACCACCTGCTGGAGAAGGATGAGGACGATCTGCTGGTCAAACGGATGGAGGAGGTCGTCGACGGACAGTACCAGAAATACAGCGTCGAGTCGGGTGCCTTCATCCGCCAGGATTTCTTCGGGAAGTACCCCGAACTCCTGAAGATGGTGGAACACCTCTCCGACGAGGAACTGCGGCGGCTCAAGCGGGGCGGGCACGATCCGGTGAAGGTCTATTCCGCCTTCCGGGCGGCCGTGGAACACACAGGGTCGCCCACGGTCATCCTCGCCAAGACGGTCAAGGGATACGGACTGGGTGAGGCGGGAGAGGGCAAGAACATCACCCACCAGCAAAAGAAGCTGAACGAGGAGGAGTTGCGCGGATTTCGCGATCGCTTCGGGATCCCCATTTCGGACGACGAGGTGAGCCAGGCTCCCTTCTATCGCCCGCCCGACGACAGTCCCGAAATGAAGTATCTCAAAGAGCGGCGCCGGCTGCTTGGGGGCTCGCTGCCCGCGCGGGTGGTGCACGTCGAGCCGATCAAGACGCCCGCCGAGGAGCTCTTCTCGGAATTCTATTCGGGTACGGCGGGGCGTGAAGTGTCGACCACGATGGTCCTCGTCCGCCTGCTCGCCAAGCTGCTCAGGGATCGAACGCTGGGCAAGCTGATCGTTCCCATCATCCCCGACGAGGCGCGCACCTTCGGTCTCGAAGCGCTCTTCTCCCAGGTGGGCATCTATTCCAGCAAGGGCCAGCTCTACGAGCCCGTCGACGCGGGCGGAATCATGTACTACAAGGAGGCCAGAAACGGCCAGATCCTGGAGGAGGGAATTACCGAGGCGGGTTCACTGAGCAGTTTTCTGGCTGCGGGAACCGCCTACGCGACGCATGGGATCAACATGATTCCCTTCTTCCTTTTCTATTCCATGTTCGGTCTGCAGAGGGTGGGCGATCTGATCTGGGCCGGTGGCGACATGCGCGCCCGCGGATTCCTGGTGGGCGCCACGGCGGGCCGGACGACGCTCAATGGAGAGGGCCTGCAGCACGAAGACGGGCAAAGCCATCTGCTGGCCTATCCGGTACCCAACCTGGTGGCTTACGACCCGGCGTTTGCCTACGAGATCGCCGTGATCGTGCGCGATGGGATTCGCCGCATGTTCGAGAACCAGGAGGACTGGTTCTACTATCTGACGGTCGGGAACGAGAACTACGAGCAGCCGGAGTTTCCCGAAAAGGACCGGGAGGCGATCAAGGACGGTATCATCCACGGCATTTACCGCTTCCGTTCCGCTGAGGATGCGAAGGCCGGCCTGCGCGTGGATCTTCTCGGCAGTGGGGCCATCATGAACGGCGTGCTGAAGGCGCAGCAGGTGCTGGCCGACGACTTCGGCGTGGCCGCCGACGTGTGGAGCGTGACCAGCTACAAGGAGCTGCACCGCTCCGGCATCGATGTGGAACGGTGGAACATCCGTCATCCCAAAGAGAAGCCACGGGTGTCGTATGTGTCGCGGGCGCTCGAGGGCACCTCTGGAGTCTATGTGGCCGCCTCGGACTACATGAAGGCGCTGCCCGAGTCGGTGGCCAAGTGGTTCCCGGGTCGTCTTCTGACGCTGGGCACCGACGGTTTCGGACGCAGCGACAGCCGGCAGGCTCTGCGGGACTTCTTCGAGGTCGACTATCGGCATGTGACCCTGGCGGCTCTCTACGGTCTGGTTCAGGAAGGAAAACTGAAGCCGGCTGTGATCGAGAAGGCGATCAAGAAATTCGAAATCGACACCAAACGGGCCAATCCCTGGCTGCTGTGAGCCAGCCTGCTGACCGGCGGAGGAGAGAGACCGATGTCAGTTGAGTTCAAGCTTCCGGAACTGGGTGAGAATATCGAGTCAGGCGATGTCGTCTCGGTACTGGTCAAAGAGGGAGACGTAATCGCCGCCGAGCAGTCGGTTCTCGAACTGGAGACCGACAAGGCCACGGTCGAGGTGCCTTCCGATGTGGCCGGCAAGGTGACGAAGGTTCACGTGTCCGACGGAGACCAGGTGAAGGTCGGCCAGGTGATTCTGTCCCTGGAGGAGGCGGCGGGCGAGGAGAAGCCGGAGGCGGAGCCTGCGACGCCGCCGGAAACCGAGTCGCAACCCGCCGCGGCACCGGAGCCGGAGCCGGCTCGCAGGACTTCTCCCGAAATCACTCCCGCGGAGGACGAAGCTGCCGAACCCGCGCCCGAGACCGCACCCCAGCCTCCCCAGGTCGCCGCGAAGACGCCGGCAACTCCGGCGCGCAGTCGCGGCGAGGTGGTTGATTTTCGCGGACGGCGCGCCGGGGCGCCTGCTGCCGGAGGGGTCGTTCCTGCCTCACCGGCCGTCCGGCGCTTTGCCCGGGAGATCGGAGTCGACGTCAGTCAGGTTGCGGGATCCGGAGCACGGGGTCGCATCTCGATCGAGGACGTGAAGACCCATTCACGAGCCCTGCGCGGCCAGAGTCCTTCCGGACTGCCGGCCGCCGTGCCCTCCCTGCCGGACTTCGAGGCCTTTGGACCGGTGAATCGGGAGGCTTTCACGAACGTCCGGCGGACGACGGCGCGGCGATTGGCGGAGGCGTGGACGAACGTCGCCCACGTGACCAACCACGATCGGGCGGATATCACTCCCCTCGAAGAGCGGAGGCGCAACTACGCGGCGCGCGTCGAGGCCGAAGGTGGAAAGCTGACGGTCACAGCCATTCTCCTGAAGACGGTGGCGGCGGCTCTCAAGGTCTTTCCCAAGTTCAACGCCAGCCTGGATATGGGCCGCCAGGAGATCGTCTTCAAGCAGTACTGCAATATCGGAGTTGCCGTCGACACGCCTCGAGGACTCCTGGTACCGGTGATTCGCGACGTGGACAAGAAGAACATCCTGCAGTTGGCAATCGAGTTGAAGGAAGCCGCTGAAAAGGCGCGCCAAGGAAAGATTTCTCCCGACGATTTGCAGGGCGGCTGTTTCACGATCACAAACCTGGGCGGAATCGGGGGGACCTACTTCACGCCCATTGTCAACTTTCCGGAAGTCGCGATTCTGGGCGTCTCGCGGACGGAGATGGCGCCGGTCTACCGGGACGGTTCGTTCCAGCCGCGCCGCATGTTGCCGCTCTCCCTGTCATACGATCACCGCCTCATCGACGGAGCCGATGCGGCCAGGTTTCTGCGCTGGCTGGTGGAAGCCCTGGAAGACCCCTTCTTCGCCCTGCTCGAGGGATAGAGTGGGGCAGGCCCCTACAACAGATTGGTGAGGTCCACTCCCCCCAGCAGGGCTGCTTCGTAGATGATGATGCCTGCGAAGAGAACCTGCGCGGCGAGCAGGATGTGGCGAACCCGCAGTCGGCCTCCGATGAGCGGCCGCTGGTGATAGATGACCAGCAGGATGACTCCGATGCAGGTCAGGAAGTGCTTGCCGAGAATGAACTGAAGCGGTCCATGCTCGAGGAAGCTGGCGAGCAGGGGATTGATTTCCTGTGCCCCGTGCTGCAGGAGGCGCAGGCTCAGGAAGCCGTCGAGCAGAGATGCCAGCAGGGTGACCAGGGCCAGCACGAGCAGAAAAGGGCTTCCGCGAAAGTTACGCAGGCCGCTCTCGCTCCAGACCTCGAAGTCCGCGCCGCACTTCTGGCAGGTCGTCATTCCTACGTTGAAGAAGTCGTTCTTGGCCAGGTTCCGCCAGACCTTGACGGTCCGGACCGGGAGCGGTCGCCAGAACAGCGTCTTGCAGAAAGGACAGCGGTGACTCGGGTTGTGCTTATAGATCTTCTTCACAGCGCCCCCAGTATGGGTCAAGGGCGCTTGCCTTTCCTGTGACGGCGCACACGAAAGTTTAGTGATCAGGAACACCAAATCGGGCCGTCTACTTCACGAAGTGGCCCATTCGGCCCCAGCGGGTGCGCGTAAAGAAGAACAGGAGACGCTCTCCGTAGAGCTTCAACATTTGAGGCAGGGAAGTCTGGAGATAGGCGTTTTTGCTGTCTTCGTAGGACCAGAAGACTATCAGCGGTCGACCGACGATGTAGTCTTTTGGCAGGAATCCGAAGTACCGGCTGTCGGCGCTGTCATCCCGGTTATCACCCATCATGAAGTAATTGTCCGGCGGTACGACCACGGGGCCAAAGTTGTCGCGCTGGGCGTCGAAGGAGGAGAAGTGAGGGTTGTTGATCGGTCGTCGGTTGATATGCGGATCAATGAAGACCGCGTAGGGCTCGTCCAGGGGCTTGCCGTTGATGAAGACCACCTTGTTGCGGATCTCCAGCGTCTCTCCGGGCAGACCGATTGCGCGCTTGACATAGAGAACGGACGGATCCTCGGGGAACTTGAAGACGACGATGTCCCGCCGCTCGACCTGCCGGACAGGCGTGAAGTCGAGGTGGGGAGTGAAGCCGTTCCGGTAAGTGAACTTGTCGATCAACAGACGGTCTCCGACCAGGATGGTCGGTTCCATCGAGGGGGTGGGGACCGTCATGGGATGGACGAGATAAGTCGTTACAAACAGGGCGATGATCGTGCAGTACACCGTCGCTACGAAGTACTCGCGCAGCGTACTGTATTGCTGAGTCGTCGGCTCTTCGTCGGGAGGCCGTTCGTTCTTTGCCATAAGTCCTCAAAAGTATAGGACTTGAGCACGGGAAACCTCAACCCTGCCTTCCCGGGTCGGCGTCCGGACTCGCTTTCGGATGCTGCGCAACGGGAGATGTGCGGGGTTGCGCAGCCCTCGGGACCGGAATCGTTACCAGCGAATGTCGCCCGCTTCGCGGATCCAGGATGGGTCCGGACAGCTCTCCAGCAGACTCGCCACGTCGCGACCCGAGCGCGGGTCGATGAAGCGGGCCGCAATTTCTGCCAGCGGAACCAACACGAACCGTCGCTCCTGCAGTCGGGGATGAGGGACGACGAGCTCCCGGGTCCTGATCATACGATCTTCGAAGAAGAGCAGGTCGATATCGATGATCCGGGGGCCTTTCGGGAAGGTCGGGCTTCGTCCGAGGGCGACTTCTATTTTCTGGCAGGAATGCAGCAGCACATGGGGTTCCCAGGGAGACAGCACGGCGCAAACGAGGTTCAGGAAGGGGGGTTGCTCCCGGACGTCGACCGGCTCCGTCTCGTAGACCGAGGAACAGAGCGAGATCCGGCTGCCTGCAAGCTCGATTTGCGAGAGCGCCGCCGAGAGATGGCGACGGCGGTCGCCCAGGTTGGACCCGAGGGAGAGATAGGCCCGGCTCGATTGCCCCGTTTCTCGGTCCTGGCTCATTAGAACACCATGTCGGGTCGCCGGATGTTGCCGAAACTGCCGATGCCCTTCAGGAAGAAGGAGAACCTCACCTGGCGCTCCTGGCGTGAGATGAGGTTGAAGCCGCCGACCTCCACCGACACTCCACAGCAGTCCCAATAGTAGTTGGCGCGGGCGAGATAATTGAGGAGCCTGGAATTCTGGGCGTCGTAGCTGAAGTACCCGAGTCCGGAGAAGCCCCGGTTCTGATCTCCCAGGCCCAGGCGGCCCTGCACCTGATGGCTGCGGCCGATCTGATCGGTGAGGCTCTGGGTGACGAAGTAGGTGGTCGCCGCCGTGAGCAGGCTGTGGCGCAGGAACCCGGTGGCCGAGATGGCGCGGAAATCCCCCGTGGCGGGGTCGTAGTCGGCCCTCACATCGAAGCTCACCCGGCGGTCGGGTGTCAGTCGCACGACCGTGGTGACGGGGGAGAAATCTCGCGGGTCCGGTCGCGTAGGGAAGTCCGGTCAAGGTGTCCAGCGGGAAGAACTGGTTGATTCTTCCATCCTCGATCGCTCCTCCGAAGGTCGGATCGAAGAAGTAGAGTTGCCCGATTCGAACCGACAACCATTCGCGGCTGCTCCCGGTCCTCGAGTCCCTCACGAAGAACCGATTCACCAGGGAGTACTCGAGCTCCCGGGTGTCCGCGATGGCATCCTGGCTGTCGTAGCGAATGATCTGGTCGAAGTTGTCGACCCCGTGAATCATTCGGAAGCGAACCTCCGGTTCGATCAGATGCTTCCACTGGCGTGCGCCCGGTTTCCCGTAGATCCGCGAGAGGCCCCAGCCGGCCAGAGAGAGAGAGAGGTCCGCGTACTGCCGCTGATGGCTCGTACCGACGACCATCGGCTCGCCCTCGGCGTCGCTCTGGATGCTGTTGCTGTAATAGGTTTCACGAACGCCCAGGCTGGGTGTGAGGCGGAGTCCCTGGAAGAGGGGAAGGGCGAAGTAGATCCGGGGGAACAGGTCGAGGCGTTGGGTCACCTGGGGAGTCTCGATCAGGGCATCGGAGCGGCTCATCGCCCCGACCGAACTCTCCAGATCCACGAAGAGAGGGGTCCTTCCGATTCGCCGGCCGAGCAGTCGGAACTGAATCGAAGGCGTTCCCTGAACCACGATGTTGCGCCGGGAGGCCAGCGTTTCTTCGCGGTACAGGACGACGTTGAAGGAACGCATGCCGCTGTTGTGGGTCAGAAAGAGATGGGATTCCTCGGTGGGTCGGGTCGCCGTGAAGAAGTTGTCGGAGAAGGTCTGGCGGAACCTGAAGTTGGACACCAGGCTGAAGTCGGCGACCGCCCGGAAGCCGTCGCCGAAGCGGGTGTACCCGATGCCCTCCAGCGAGGAGCCTCCCTGACCCAGGCGGTCGTCGACGATCCGGCCGATCAGATCCAGGCGGCTCGGCTCGGTTGGGCCGGGCCCGGAAGGTAAAGCTGCTGCCGAAGCCCCGTTTCGAGTAGTAGTCCTGGTCGAACAGCACGTCGGCGCTCCTGCCCAGAACCAGATAGAAGCGGTTGGTCAGTCGGCGCCCCTTGGTGCTGGAGGCCCCGATCGACGGCAACAGGAAACCGCTCGAGCGTTCCTTTCTTTCCGTGGGAAAGATCAGGTAGGGAAAGTAGATCAGGGGGACTTTCTTGATTCTGAACAGAGTGTTGTGCAGCCGGGCCGTGCTGTCGAGGTTGATGGATGCCTTCTGGATTTTGAAGCTCCATTTCGGGACCGAGCCTTCGCACGAGGTCAGGTAGCCGTCCTCTGCGAGATAGGTTCGGGGGCCGGTCCGGGTCAACTTCTTGACCCTCACGAACAGCTCGGCATCGGTGAATCCGTAAGCCTCGTACAGGACCCCGGTCTCGGCTTTGACCTGGATGTCCGCCCGTTCCGCTCTCAGCCAGCTGCTGCCCCGGGTCAGTTCGAGCGGACCGGACACCACGGCCTGGTCCGTAGCGGGATCGAAGGTGATCTTCGGGGCCTGCAGGCGGGTGTCGGCATAGGTGGCTTCGACGTTTCCCTCCGCGACGATCTCGCCCGAAGCGAGGCTCTCGATTCGGTCCGCCGTGAGCACGAATGTCGTGTTCCCGTAGGGATATTCGACGCGCGGCCTCTCCTGGGCCCGGAGCGGCTGCAGCAGTAGGGCAGCCAACAGAAAAATCAGCACCGGTGACGCGCGACGGAGGCGCGGGACGGGCTGTGATCTGGTCCGGTGTCGCCTGTCCTGTGCCCGCATCCGCTCTAAGATAGCAAGCCGGTCGGGCGGGTTGGAAGGTCCCCTGTCCCGGTTCCGAATTCCTGGTTCCCGGTTTCGAGAGGGCACCCTCTCGATTCGCCGTCCCCTCGACCGCCATCTCGCGGCCGCAGGGACCCTCCTTCTCAAATCTCGATTCGGCCCGTCGCCCGCGGCCGGAAGGGTTTGTTGCTATAATCTGTGAACAATCGCAACCTTTTGGGGGAGCAGCACCTAATGGCCGAGGAGACCAAGAAAGCGAAAGCCGAAAAGTGGCCGTCCTACTCGATGGTCGAGCAGAGGATGCGACGCATCTACTTTCAGTTCTACAAGGAGACCTACAAGACCTCTGCGATCGATCGAAAGAACAAGGAGTTGATTGCGATTGCGGCTTCGCTGGGGTTCAAGTGCGAAGGATGCCTGAAAGGTCACATCGAGAAGGCTCTTCAGTACGGCGCCACCCGGGAGGAGATCAGCGAGGCGATTTCAATCACCATGGGTGTGGCAGCTGCCTCGGTGGTCGATCAGACCGATATCATCGCTGAAGTCATGCAGCTGAGGCTGTTCGACTGATCTCGTTTCGCCCTCGTCCCAGTCGAGTCCCGGCGCAATCTGTCCGGAAGGAGACAGGAAGCCCCGGAAGGCCTGGGGAGGAGCACATTCCGGGGCTCAAGGGAGACCGCTTGGGTCATCTACTTGAGATTGGAGGGGCCGTGGAAAGGTTCAGTCCGGACAGTCTGCCCTCCGAGATCGACCGCGCCGAAGCTCTGGCCAGACTCCGTGACCAACTGGATTTCTTCGTCTTCTTTCATCTGGGGTCGGACGCCGACGTCGTGTTCGACACGGGGGGCAGGGATCTGCGGATTGCGATTTCCCATCCTCGGGTCCGGCCCTTCGAACTCCAACTGACTTGGGAGCGGGTCGCGGAGATGGCCCGGTCCCCTGAAATCTTCGAGTCCTGCCTGCTCGAGCAGTTGACCCGCCACCGCCGGCACCACGGATGAATGCGCAGAACGGATCCGTCTCGCGACACCAGGGGTCGCGTTCACAGAGTCGAGCGCTCCCGGTATACTCTCGTGAGCCTGTCCTCCGCTACCCGTCGACGTTTTTCAGGGGGGCGGCCGAATTGATTCCGCAGCGTTCGCCGGTAACGGCTGGGTGGAGAAAGAGGAGCTTTCCATGAACGGTCCCGTCGCAGAATTCATGAACCAGGTCAAAGCAAAGAACCCCGGTGAGAAAGAGTTTCACCAGGCGGTGCAGGAAGTGGTCGAGTCGATCTACCCGGTGATCGAGGCCAATCCGCGCTATCGCAGCGGGAAGATCCTGGAACGGATCGTCGAGCCCGAGCGCGTCCTCATCTTCCGGGTGCCGTGGATGGACGATGAAGGCGAGATTCAGGTCAATCGGGGCTTCCAGGTCGAGATGAACAGCGCCCTGGGTCCCTACAAAGGCGGGTTGAGGTTTCACCCCAACGTGAACCTGAGCATTTTGAAATTCATCGCCTTCGAGCAGATCTTCAAGAACGCGCTGACCACGTTGCCTATGGGCGCTGCACAGGGGGGGTCCGACTTCGATCCGAAGGGACGGAGCGATGCCGAAGTGATGCGATTCTGCCAGTCGTTCATGCTGGAGCTGTTTCGTCACGTGGGGCCCGAAACGGACGTTCCCGGTGCCGACATCGGAGTGGGCGGGCGTGAGATCGGGTTTCTGTTCGGTGCCTACAAAAAGCTCGCCAACCGATTCACCGGTGTACTGACGGGTAAAGGGGCGGGCTGGGGGGGATCGTTGATGCGCCCCGAAGCCACCGGGTACGGCGTCGTGTACTTCGCGTCCGAGATGCTGTCGACGCGCGGTGAGAAGATCGCGGGTAAACGCGTGGCCATTTCCGGCTCCGGGAACGTGGCGCAATTCGCGGCAGAAAAGGCAATCGAACTGGGGGCGGTCGTCGTGTCTCTTTCCGACTCGACGGGCGCCATCCTCGACGAGCAGGGGATCGACCGGGAAAAACTCGACTACGTGAACGATCTGAAGAACCATCGGCGGGGTCGGATTCGCGAGTACGTGCAGATTTACCCCGATGCCGTCTACCTCGAGGGACAGCGTCCCTGGAGTGTGAAGTGTGACATCGCGCTGCCCTGCGCCACGGAGAACGAACTCAGCGAAGAGGATGCTCAGATACTGATCGACAACGGCTGCTTCTGCGTGGCCGAAGGCGCCAACATGCCTTGCGAGCCTGCGGCCATCGAGCGCCTGCAGCGCAGCGGCGTGCTGTTTGGTCCCGGGAAGGCGGCGAATGCTGGAGGCGTGGCCGTCTCCGGACTCGAGATGACGCAGAACTCGATGCGGCTGCACTGGACGCGCGGGGAAGTCGACAACCGGCTGAACATGATCATCAAAGAGATCCACCGTTCCTGCGTCACCCACGGATCCGTCGACGGGTTCATCGACTATGTCGACGGGGCCAATGTGGGCGCCTTCATCCGGGTGGCCGATGCTATGCTGGATCAGGGGCTGATCTAGAGAAGGGATTCCGGTTCCTCCCCCTTCCGGGAGAACGGGTATTCTCCCGGCCGCGGTTCGGGGCTGATCCGGGTCGCGGTCGCGAAGTCCACCTGCAGGGGATGTCTTGAATCACAAGTTCCGTTACTTACAGGCTGCCAGCGTTCGACGATTCAATGATCTGATCCCGTACCGCGTGCACGAAGTCCTGCTGGTGTCCTCTCCCTACGATGCATTCATCCTTCAGGAGGATGGTCACCTGACGGAGAGGATGTTCCTCGAATACAAGGAAATCAGCCTTTCCACCGCACCGCGCTTCACTCACGCCATCAATTTCCGCGAAGCGCTGGAACTGCTGCGACACCGCCGCTTCGATCTGATCCTGGTCGTCGCCGGTCTCGTCGACCGGACGGTCAATCGCTTTGCGCGGGAGGTCAAAGCGCATCCGACGGCACCCCCCGTCGTGGTGCTGGCTGTCGACCGCCGGGAGGCGGGGCGGGTGCCGGATACGATCGATCCGGAGGTCTTGGACGGGTTCTTCGTCTGGAATGGGGATCTGGTCATCCTTCTGGCCGTCATCAAGTCGATCGAAGACCGTCTAAACGTCGACCATGATGTCGAGCACGGCAACGTCCGCGTCATGATCATGATCGAGGACTCCCCGGTTTACTACTCGTCGTTCCTCGGGGTTCTCTACAAGGAACTGATGCGGCAGTCTCTCTCGCTCTACTCGGAGGGCCAGAGCGACCTCTACCGCAAGATGTACATGCAGTCGCGCCCCAAGGTCCTGCACGCCCGCTCCTACGAGGAAGGGCTCGAGCTGTTTCGGCGCTACCAGAAAAACGTCCTGGCAGTGATCTGCGACGTGCGCATTCCGCGCCACGGGCAAATGGACGCCGAAGCCGGGCTCGACTTTGCACGCCTGGCCCGCGAGCACGACCCCGAATTGCCTTTGCTCCTGCAGTCTGCCGAAGCCCAGAATCGCAGGAGTGCCATCGCTCTGGGGGCTCAGTTCCTGGACAAGACGTCTCCCAGCCTGCTCTCCGAGATCCGCGAGTTCCTTGCTTTCAGCCTGGGCTTCGGCGATTTCATTTTCCGGACGCCCGACGGCCGCGAGTTCGATCGGGCCCGAGATCTGCGCGAACTGGAAGAGAAACTGGCCACGATTCCGGAACAACTGCTCCACTATCATGCTGCGCACAATCACGTGTCGATCTGGCTGATGGCGCGCAGCGAATTCGAGTTGGCGGAGGAACTGAGACCCAAGAAAGTCTCCGATTTCCCTTCCATGGAGCGCCTGCGGCGTCACCTGATTCACACATTGCGGGAACACCGCGAACGGATTCACCGTGGCGTCGTCTCCGACTTTCTGCCGGATCACTTCCAGGACGACCCGTTCAGCCGGATCGGGGGGGGCTACCTGGGAGGGAAGGCCCGGGGCATCGCCTTTCTTTACCAGACGCTGGCGGACGTGGAACCTGGAGAGTTCTCGGAGCTGCCCGTGCGGGTGCCGCAGACGGTGGTCATCTCGACCGACGAGTTCGACGAGTTCCTCGCCGGCAACGATCTGCGTGAATTCGCCTACGAGTGCGAGGACGATGCCGAGATCTCCGGGCGCTTCCTGCGCGGACGCCTTCCCGAAGCATTGATCGGCCACCTGGGACTCCTGGTCGACCGCTTCGACGCTCCTCTGGCCATCCGATCCTCGAGTCTGCTCGAGGACTCGATGCACCAGCCGCTGGCGGGCATCTACTCCACTTTGATGATTCCCAACGGCGATCCCGATCCGCACAACCGACTGCGCGAGCTGTGCAGCGCCGTCAAGCTGGTCTACGCGTCGACCTTCTTTCAGAAGGCACGCAAATACCTCCTCGCTACCGGGAGTCGGGTGGAGGAGGAGAAGATGGCCGTGATCATCCAGCGCGTCGTGGGACAGCAGTTCGAGCGGCGTTATTATCCCCACTTCTCGGGAGTCGCCCAGTCGCACAACTTCTACCCCATACCCCCGCAACGCTCCGAGGACGGCATCGTTCACGTGGCGCTCGGACTCGGCAGGCAGGTTGTGGACGGAGGACGGGCGCTCCGCTTCAGTCCGCGCCACCCCCGCGTGATGCCGCAGTTTGCGGATCCGGAGTCGCTGCTCGACAATTCCCAGCGCAGCTTCTGGGCGCTCGACCTCGATCAGGATTTTCCGCCCGCGGGCGCGGATCTCTACTCGACGCTGCGGCACTTCCCGCTGGATGCCGCGGAGGCAGACGGGAGCCTGGCATCACTGGCCAGCGTCTATGTGGCTGACGACCAGCGTCTGCGGGACGATCTCCGCCTTCCGGGTCCCCGGGTGATCACCTTCAACAATATCCTGAAACATGGGGCGGTTGCGCTCCCATCGACCGTCTCCAAGATCCTGGAGATCACCGAGCGGGGCCTGGCCTGCGGCGTGGAAGTCGAGTTTGCATGCGATCTGGGCGACCTGGGTCGGCGTGTCCAGCGAGGCCGCGAGAGGCACGGGCCGACCCTCTACCTGCTGCAGCTTCGGCCGTTGGTCAGCCGCCAGGCGATGTCGGAGGTCTCGGGAATCGACCTCGACCCCGCGGATCTGATCTGCGCGTCCCGCAGCAGCCTGGGGCACGGCCTGATCCGGGATGTCCACGATATCGTTCTGGTGGATCGGCGGGGCTGGGATGCCTCGTTGAATCGGGCGATCGCCCGGGAGTTGGGTGAACTCAACTCACTCCTGTTGGCCCAGGGGAGGAATTACGTGCTGATCGGTCCGGGCCGATGGGGCACGGCGGACGAATGGCTGGGAATCCCGGTGCAGTGGGCCCAGATTTCCGGCGCGCGGGTCATCATCGAGGCCTCACCTCCCGGCTATGACGTCGATCCGTCCCAGGGGACCCATTTCTTTCACAACATCACCGCCCAGGGAGTCGGATACCTCATGCTCCCCCCGGGTGCCGAGAAACATGCAGAGGACGGGGAGTACTTTCTCGACTGGGATTGGCTCGAAGCTCAGCCGCCGAACTGGGAGAGCCGGTACCTCCGACATCTGCACTTCGAGCAGCCCCTGCAGATCGTCCTCGACGGCCGCAGCGGTCGGGGCCTGATCGGCAAGCCCGCCGGGTAGGAAAAGCATCCCTGCTTGTCCAGACGCCCCGCCCCTGGCCACCGGCAAAGCCGAAGGTATCGCCGCAGCTGAGCCGGCCGTGGAACTGCGCCGGATCTGGTAGATTTTGCCCCCTGGACAACCCGGGAAGGGTGTCCCACTCTGCGTTGCCTCTGGACGTCCGGGGATGGTGGCCCTACGCCCCAAACTTCCACGAACCTTCCTGGCCCTGTAGAATGGGAGTTAAATAGTCGTCATGATATTTACGGGAAGGATAAAACGTATGCGAAATCTGATGACCGCTCTGGGGCTCCTCTTCATGACACTCGGAGTCACCCTGGCTGCTTCTGCCGACGTGCCGTCCTCGCGGATCGGGGGCAAGTATCTGGAAGTTCGTACGGCGGATGTCTGGACGGGGCCCTGTTTCGCCAACGGAGAGGTGAATCTGGTCGGGCGCGAAGGGATGATGGCCTGGCAGGTTGATCGCGGGAGCTGGAACGGAGTCCCTCTGGCCGGACTGAAGGTGGTGGTGGTCCTGCGGGCCGATTCGACGCTCGGCGATCCGTACGCTCGCTCGCACAAGGCGAAGTCGGTGCTCCTGGTTGACAGTTCGGCCACGAACGAGCAAAGTGAAGCTTTGGTGAGCTTTGCGAAGTCCATGGCGGGATCTCTCCTTGGCGACGTGGTGGCCGTGCGCTCCACTCCGATCGAGATGAAGGTGACCGATGCATCGGGAGTGGCTTCGCTCAAGGCGGGAGACCAGGCCGAACTCGAGACGCGGGCCCTGAATCACCACGATATGTACTGCGGGAACGAGTTCGTCTATTACCCGCCGTTGACTTCGGTAGCGACGGCGAAACCGGCCTACACGCTCGCCTATCGATTCGATGGCAAGGGCTTGGGTGCCACCTGGAGTTGTCCGCTGAAGAGGAGCGCCTTCGTCGGCACTTTTGCCCGTTGATACCAATTCCCTGGGAAAAGGAAGGATCTCGATGGTACGACGGCTGTTCCTGGCTCTGACACTCCTGTTGTCCGTGTCGACCTGGGCTCTCGCGGCGGACGTCACGGTGACGACGGGCGACACCGCGCCACCGGACGCGGTGTCGGACGCGATCAAGGGTCTGCTGGCGAAGGGCAGTGTTTCGGTCTCTCTCGAAGGCAAGCCGCTGGCCAATTTCTGGTTCCGCAGTCAACTGGTGGCGGCGTCTCCTCCGTCGACCGAACTGGGCGTGAATTTCGGCCAGGTCGAAGACGGCAGTCTGGTCGGCTTGATTCAGATCGAATCCCAGTGGCGGGACTACAAGGAGAACCCGATTGCGCCCGGGATCTACACTCTGCGCTACGAGGTGATGCCGGCGGACGGCAATCACATGGGAGTCGCCACGTATCGCGATTTCTTCCTGCTGGTTCCCATCGCCGACGACAAGGATCCCACCAAGACGCTCGGCTTCGAAGACCTCGTGTCCTTGAGCAGCGAGGCGACCGGAGTACCCCATCCGGCGGTCCTGTCGCTGTTTCCCATTTGGGATGAGGTCTCCGGACCCACCCTGGTCAAGAACGATGTCGACCAGCCGACGCTGGCGGTGAAGGTGGGCGACGTCGTCTTCGGTCTGGTCGTCGAAGGTCACGGCGAGATCTAGGTAGGACGAGCTTCCAGCTTGTCCCGGACGCCCCGAACCCCGGCCACCGGCAAAGCCGAAGGTATCACCGCGTCTGTGCCGTCCGTGGAACTGCGCCGGATCTGGCAGTTTTTGCCCCCTGGACAACCTGGGAAGGTTGTCCCACTCTACGTTGTCCCCTGGACCACGGAAGGTTGTCCTGCCTGGCTACGCCCGTGGGCGCAGGACGAGCTCCAGGCCCAGACCGATGGTGACCGTGACCGTGGTGCCGGCGAGAACGTACCAGGTCCAGGCGACCTCTCCTGAAACCGCCAGTGCCAGCATGGCCACCAGGCCGGCGCTCATGCCGACGAGTCCCGCCGTTTGACCGGTCCGCCGGCTGAGCAGCCCCAGCAAGAAGATCCCCAGCACGCTTCCCATGGTGACGCTGGTGATCGTCAGGCCTGCCTCGAGGACCTCCCCCCAGTTGCGGGCGAAGAGCGAGACGACGATCAGGACCACGCCCCAGATGAGTGTAAGCAGACGCGAGGCCGCCAGGTAGTGCTGCTCCGATGCCCCGGGATGGATGCGGCTTCGGTAGAAATCGTTGATGAAAGAGGACGACAGCGAATTGAGCGAACTGCTCAGGGTCGACATGGCGGCGGCGAAGATCGCCGCAATGATGAGCCCCGAGACGCCGGGCGGCATGGCTTCGACGATGAAGATGGGAAAGATGCGGTTGACCTGCTCCAGTTCATGGTGCAGGGGAAAATGCTGGTAGTACACGTAGAGCATCACGCCGATGAGCAGGAAGAGCCAGAATTGCAGAATGACGACGACTCCGCTCACGACGAGGGCGATTTGGCTCCGCCGCTTGTCTCCGCAGGCCAGGTAGCGCTGAACCATCATCTGATCCGTCCCGTGGGTGGCAAAGGTCAGGAAGGCGCCTCCCAGCAGGCCCGCCAGCAGCGTGTAGGGCTGGACCAGGTTCAGCTGGAGGTTGAAAACCTGGAACTTATGGGCGGCCCCGGCCACGGTGTGGATTTCCTGCCATCCCCCGGGGATCCTCTCCAGGAGGATGACAAACGAGAGAATCGCCCCGCCCAGATAGACGAAGAGCTGGATCACGTCGTTCCAGACGACGGCGGTCATGCCTCCGAAGAAGGTGTACACGATCGTGACCGTACCGATGATGGCGATGGTCCAGACGTCGGAGATCTGCGTGACCACCGACAACACCAGGGCCGTGGCGAACAGCCGGACGCCGTCGGCGAGGGCGCGCGTCACCTGGAAGATCACGGCTGAAAACGCCCGAACTTTGGTGCCGAAGCGGTCGTTGAGGACCTCATACGCGGTCTGCAGTTCGCCGTGAAAGTAGCCGGGAATGAGGATCAGGGACACCAGGATCTTCCCAATCAGGTACCCGAAGGCAACCTGCAGGAAGGTCAGATCGCCCGTAAAGGCAATGGCCGGAGCTCCGATGAAGGTCAGTGTGCTGGTCTCGGTGGCGACGATGGAGAAGGAAATGGACCACCAGGACATGTGACGCCCCCCGAGAAAGTAGTCCCGGGTATCCCTCTGGCCACGTCCGACGAGCGTGCCGAAGGTGGCGGTGGCGAGCAGGTAGAGCGCGAGGATCGCATAGTCGAGGTTGGTGAAACCCATTGGGCGAGCATCATATTACCGGGTCTCCCCTGATGCAAAAGGCGTACTTGCGCAGCTGAAGATCCCTCGACCGCGCTCCCCTCCGAAATCCGGGGACGGGCCGCCCACCCGAACTCGGTCTTCGGAAATCCGGCCGGTCTCGACTTGCCTGCCTTGCGCTTCGCCGATTGACACGGCGGTCAAAGGAGAGGAACTTAGGAGTCAAGGGGCGATACCTTTCGGGAGTATTGCCGGACTGGAATCACCGGGAGGAAAAGCCATGACCATGGAAACCGAATGGGTCCGCGGCGTCGCGGTCGTCACGGTCGAGGGAAAGCTGACGGTCGATCATGAGGCCGGCCCGTTGAGCCGGACGGTGCGCGGGCTGGCCGACGAAGGCCGAACCGCGGTCGTTCTCGATCTCGGCGGGGTGGAATACGCCGACAGCCTGGGGATCGAAGCCATCGTGGCATCGCATGTCAGTCTCTCGAAGAGAGGCGGCCGTCTGCTTGTCACCGGTGTGTCGCCGCGCCTTCGGCATCTGCTCGACATGACAAGAATCTCGGAGATCCTCGAAATCCATCCGGATCGCACGCACGCGCTCGAAACCCTCTCGACAGACGGGTGAAGCGGCGCGGCTTCCAACGCGGACACACCCGTGCCCCTCGAGAGTCCCGTGTTTGATAATATCGTCACTAAGCTATTTTTATATTAACAGCGGGTCCAACACTGTAAGGAGCACTGCGATGGCTGACGCGAAGATAATCGCGGTTATTGGGGCGACCGGCGCACAGGGCGGTGGGCTGGTCAGGGCGATTCAGAGGGACCAGGCGAGTGGATTTCGGGCTCGAGCCATCACGCGAAATCCCGACTCCGAAGCGGCACGGGCGCTCTCGCAGTTGGGGGCCGAGGTCGTTCGGGCGGATGTGGATGACTTCGAAAGTCTGGAGAAGGCCTTTTCGGGAGCCTATGGAGCCTATTGCGTGACCTTCTTCTGGGATCACTTTTCACCCGTCAGAGAACTGGCCGAGGCGAAGTCCATGGCGCTCGCGGCACGCAATGCTGGACTCCAGCATGTGATCTGGTCGACCTTGGAGGATACGCGCAAGTGGGTTCCGCTGGGGGACACCCGCATGCCGACTCTGATGGGCAAGTACAAGGTTCCTCATTTCGATGCCAAGGGAGAGGCCGACGACGCTTTTCGGGAAGCGGGCGTGCCCGTGACCTTTCTGCTGACCTCCTTCTTCTGGGACAACTTCATCCATTTCGGGATGGGGCCGGCCCGAGGTCAGGATGGGAAGTTGGCCATCACCTTTCCAATGGGCGACAGGAAACTCCCGGGGATCGCTGCGGAGGACATCGGGAAGTGCGCTTATGGCGTCTTCCGGAAAGGTGCGGACCTCGTCGGCAGAACGGTCGGGATCGCGGGTGAGCACCTGACGGGGGCCGAAATGGCGGCAGCATTCACGCGGGCGCTGGGCAAGGAAGTGACGTACCAGGATGTGCCTCCGGAAGTCTATCGGGGCCTCGGGTTTCCGGGCGCCGATGATCTGGGAAACATGTTTCAGTTCAAGCGCGATTTCAACGACTATTTCTGCGGCGTCCGAAATCCGGCCGTAGCGCGGAATCTGAATCCCTCCTTGCAGACCTTCGCTGATTGGCTGAAGGAGAACAAAGAACGCATCCCGATCAAGTAGGCCCCGGTCACTTCTCCCCGGGGAGTTTTTCCCGAGCGAGTGGGGCCATTGTGTCCGGGTTGAATTCGTTCAGGGCTATTGATCGGCGCGTCCCGATTGGATAGGCTCGTTCCTGTTGGGAGACCCCGGGTCCGAGAGCCGTGGGCAATCGTCGGGGCGTAGCGGCACCGATCCGTCGAGTTGGCGCCGGTACCGGCAATTCGCGGTGTTTTCGGCAGGGGTGCCTCCAGGATGATCGACGTGAAGGGCACCCAAAGGGAGAACGCCTTGCCGCAGGGGCGTTCGGTGGCCGACGCCCGTCTCCATGGGATTGTCAGCCGGAACGCCCGGATGCTGGAGCTCATCTGTCTCATCGAGCAGGTGGCGAGCCTTCGCAGCACGGTTCTGATTCAGGGGGAGAGCGGCACCGGGAAGGAACTCGTATCGCGAGCCATTCACCAGTTGGGAGAACGGGCCGCGAAGCCTTTCATAAGTGTTCCCTGCGCCGCGCTGGCCGAGACGCTTCTCGAATCGGAGTTGTTTGGATACGAGAAGGGGGCCTTCACCGGGGCAGGTGCGCAGAAGAAGGGCAAGTTCGAGCTGGCCGACGGCGGCACCCTGGTCCTCGACGAGATCGGCGACATTCCGCGCAAGCTGCAGACGGACCTCCTGAGGGTTCTCCAGGAACGGAGCTTCTATCGGGTCGGTGGCACCCGGGAAGTTCGGGTCGACGTCCGGATCATCGCCGCGACCAACCGGGATCTCCGCACCGCCGTCGACGAGGGGTTCTTTCGGGAGGATCTCTTTTACCGCATCAACGTTATCGGTATCCGGATTCCCCCCTTGCGCAACCGGCGCGAAGACATCCCGCTTCTGACCGACTACTTTATCCGGCGGTTCAATCACCTTCTGGACCGCCGCATCGACGGGTTGACCAGCGGTGCCTTGGGGCTGCTGATGGAGTATGACTGGCCGGGAAACGTCCGCGAACTCGAAAACGCCATTGAGCGGGCAATGGTGACCTGTCAGCAGGGAACTCTCGGCGAGAAGGCTTTTCACTTTCTGCGGCGTGAGAATCGACGCGCCGGTTGGAGCGTTCCGGAGCGCATGACCCTGCAGGAACTGGAAAGGGTCGCGATCGAAACAACCCTCGATCGCACCAAGGGCAACATCAAAGCCTCGGCGTCGATCCTTGGGATCGATCGCTCGACCCTCTATGACAAGATCAGGAGATACGAAATCCCCCGAAAACGCTCCAGCCGTTCCGGCTAGGAACGCCATCGATGGCGAAGTTCCTGGAACACCGCCCGTGCCACGGCAGCAACGAGGATCAAAGTTGCGATCCCCAGGACTCCGTTGGTGACATTCAGCCAGAACGTCTCGAAAACGAACCGTGCGAGCATGGTGTACCCCTCTCGGCTACCCTCGAACACAGAGAGCCTCAGGCGACGACCCAAGTTCGGGTGGGGGGTCGCTGCATGTACTCCAAATTCCCCTTTACCTTCAGCATCTGCCATTCCCGAGTCGCGTGAGCATCCATCACTCTGACGGTAAGTCGCTGATAATGAGACGCCTGACGGATTCCAGGCCTCCGCTTGGGCAGAACATCGGGAGCAGGGAAGTGGGGGAAAATCCGGCACGATCGATGGGAAAAGACGACACTTGCAGACGGAGGCGCCGGTTTCCCATCGACCCGGAAACCGGTAAAGGGTCCCTGCCGCCTCGCCCTTCGACTCTGGCCCGGGCGCCCGAAGGCCGGCGCCAGGATCGAATCGGGCGTGCTATCCGGATGGGCCCGTGCGATGGAGGGCCTCCACCATCGCCGCGAGCCTCGAGAGGACGTCCGGCTGAAGCCGCCGCTTGCGAATGAGCGCGTTCGTTGAGCTGTTCCAGTTCTGCAGCCCGGCCGGCGCCGAAGTAGATGTCTGCGAGCAGGAGGCACGAATCACCGTCTCCCGGCCAAGTCTTCAAAAGCCCCTCCAGCGTCGTCACGGCCTGCTGAAGATCCCCTTTCTCTCTCAGGAGATATGCCAGGGTATAGCCGTACTTCGGCGTCGCACTCAGTTCAAAGGCCCGGGCGCACCAGCGGATGCCTTCGTCCACATCACGCCTGGAGACCAGCAGGCCCAGGTTGTAGGCGGCCTCCGCCATCTGCGGATCGGTCTTCAGCGCCGCCCTCAGGCGTGTCTCAGCGTTGCCGAAATCGCCTTTCTCCGCTTGGAGTAGACCCATGTTGAAATTTGCAGCAGCGTTCTCGGGCACCAGACGCAGCGCCCGCTCGAGAAGGTCTTCGGCACTGGCCATTTCCCCAAGGCGTGCATGGGCAATGGATGCGTTGACCAGGGGCATGGGAGCGCGGGGCTCCATTTGGCTGGCCTTCGTAAAGGCCGAGATCGACTGGCGAAGTGACCCCTGGGCCAGGTAGTAGTTGCCGACGTTGTAGTGCGAGCTCCACTGATCCGGTCGAGCCGTGATGAACGCGAGGTATTCCTCCGTTGCCTGGGCCAGCCGGGCGGCATCCGCAGGACCCAGCTGCTGGCGCGGGAGTTCCAGGAGTCCGGCGGCGGCACGGATTCGCACGACCCGACGCTCGTCGCCGGCGGCGTCGAGCAGGGCTCGCACCGATTCGGGCGAGGGATGCAGCGACAGGGCCTCGACGGCAGCCGATCGAACGAGCGGTGACGGGTCCTCGGCGGCCCTCAGAAAGGCCGGGATGACGGCCGGATTCGGACACGACCCCGTCAGGCGAAGCAGGGAGGCCGCGAAGACTTCCTGGCGGTCGGGGGATTGGATGTACTCGAGAATCTCCGGCAGTCGCTTCCAGTCCTGCTTTCGCGCGGCCTCGACCAGCCGGCCGAGCCGGAGGATCGGCGCCTGGTAGTCGCGGGATCGCCATTGGCGGACGAAGGAGTCGGCCCATCCGGCCGTCTGGTCGCTGTGGCACGAGTTGCAGGCATTGGGAGACTGAAAGGCCATCGTCGCGGCCGGGGACGGCGGACGCATCGAGTGATCGCTGCGGTTCATCTGGGCGAAGGAGGACATGGGCATGTGGCAGGAGATGCAGCGACTGCCTTCGCTTTCGGGCGGATGGTGCGTGTGGGCGGTGATGTCACGGACCTTGTTTGCATGGCACGGCATGCAGGCGTCGTTGAAGTTCTCGCTCTGGAACCGATAGCGTCCGCTCGAAGTGTGGCAATGGACACAGTCCAGCTCCCCGGATTGTGCGCAGGGGCTCATGAGCCAGCTCGTAAAGGTGTAGTTCTCACCCAGATCCCGGCCGTCCGGATAGAAGTCGGGGTCCTCCAGAGTGGCCAGATCGAAGTGATCGAAGAACCGCTCTCCCGGTTTGAAGCCGTTCGTGAGGGGGATCAGCTTGGCGTGGCAGGAGGCACACAGGTCGTTGCGCAACTCGGGGGAGAGTGTGCGGACCTGGACGACGGCGAGCTCGGGAAGCGGTTGGCCCTCGGGGGTCGCGCGAGCGATGCGCACATGCTGCGCCGCCGGACCGTGGCAAGTCTCACAGGCGATTCCCGGCTCCCGCCAGACGGTCCGATAGGAGTCCGAGGCCGCGTCATAGTTTGTGGCGAGCTGGCTGACGTGGCAGCCGTGACACGCTGTGTTGAAGGTATAACGCCAATCCGTCCAGTCAACGGGAGCATCCGTGCCCTCCCGCTGACCCGGGAAATGTCGGACCCCGCTCGCCGCTGTGTCGAACCACACACGGCGATGCACGTCGTAGGCAATAGGAAGGGTCTGCAGACGACCTTTTGAAAGTGGGGTCAGGAAGTAGTAGACGTTCTTTCCCCCCAGGACATAGTCGATGCGGAGCTTTTCGGTGCGGCCGGCGCGGCTCTCGAGAACCCAACCCTGTCCCGGGGCGACTTCGGCGTGATAGCGCCGGCTCCCGAGTTCCAGATCTCCGCTCTGCGGTGAGAGGTTCGCCTGCGCGAACGGGTCGCTGTAGGGCTGCATCGCCAGGCCATGGTGGGAGGGAGCCCAGCGTTCGTAAAAGACTTCGTGGCACTCCCGACAACTGGCCGACCCTGCGTATCCGGCATCTTCCGCACCGTATCCGCCGGTGGGGCTTGCGGTCTCCGGTGCTTCCGTTCCGCCCGGGCCCCCGCTGGAGCAAGCACCGATCAACGCCAGCGTGGAGGCCAGGATCGCGAGTCTGAGGGTCCTTTTTGTGAGTCTCATGCGCTTCCTCTGCGAGCCGGCCGGCGACAGTGAAAGGATTCTACCGGCAATTGTCCTGCAGTCCAAGGGCCGGGTCCGGAGGACGAAGGCCGGCAAGGAGGCGGGTGCCGCAGTGGCCGGGTTTCCGGGCCGAGATCGGCGGAATGAAAGGGGAGCTTGCACGGCAATCGAAAGCCCGATACCGTTTGCGCATGTGGCACAAAGCGGCGCTCAACGTCTATATCCACGGATCCTCCAACACCCCGCTGGCCCCGGTTCGACTCGACCCGGGGGGCCCTGTAATCTGGTGCAAGCTCGAATTTCTCAACCCCAGCGGATCGACGAAGGACCGCATTGCGGGATACATCCTCGCGAAGGCTCTGAGATCGGGACGGATCGACCCGGGGGACCTGGTCGTCGAGGCCTCCAGTGGCAGTACCAGCATCGCCATGGCCCTGGCCTGCGCCCAGTACGGGCTGCGCTTCGCCGCCGTCATGCCCGAGGGGGTCAGCAATGAGCGCTCGATGATCATCCGGGCCTATGGCGGCGAGGTGGTCTTTTCGCCGAAGGAGCGCGGAATTCTGGGTGCCATTCAATGGGCCGAGGAACTCGGCCGCGAGCGCCGGGCCTTTCTCCCGCATCAGTTCAGCAATCCGGACAATCCGGAAGCGCATCGGCGCGAGACCGCCCAGGAAATCATGGCCCAGATTCCACTGGGCCGGGTCGATGCCGTGGTGAGCGGTGTGGGGACCGGGGGCACCCTCGTCGGGCTGCACGGCGGCTTCACGGATCACGGCTGCTCCGTGCGGCCTTTCTCTGCTCGTCCCGTCGAAGGCGGCTCCCTGGGAGGCGCGGAGTGCTGCAGCTTCAGTAACTGCATCCCGGGAATCATCGACGGGTTGTCGGAGATCTACGCTACGGCAAAGCTCCCCAATCTGGTGGAGCTCGAAATTCCTGACGAAGAGGCCATCGAAACCGCGCGACGATTGATTTCCCTGGGATTCCCGGTCGGCTCCAGTTCCGGTCTCAACTATGCCGCGTCCCTCCACGCCGCGTCCATGCTGGAGCCCGATTCCGTGATCGTCACCGTTTTCCCGGATCGAATGGAGCGCTACTTCTCGACGGGACTCTTCTCGCACATCCGCTAGCTCGAGGCTTCGCCGGACAGCGACCGTCTATATTATGATCAGAGTCGGTGGCCGGCGAGATCTGCTGTGCGAAGTGGGCTCCGGAAGGGCTCGCAGTACGGCAAGCAGGCCGGTCGAGGCGGGGGAGCGTTCAGGGGATCCGCGACCAGGGGCTCAGGATGAATGATCCAGTCGGCAATTTGAGAATCCACTTCTATGGAGTGCAGGGGAGCGGATCGGTCTTTCCGGACAGGCGCGAGAGACTCATTTTCCAGGAGCATCTCGAATTCGAACTGCTGGAGAATGTCTTTCGCGATCTCCAGCAACGGGCCGACAAGGAGACCGGCAAGTTCAACTGCCGTGTGGAGGACATTCTGGGTGGTCCGATCAACCGGGAGAATCTCGAGGCCTACCGCAAGCGCTTTCCCGTCAAAGAGTTTCGAAGCTATGGCGGCTGGACGACATGCTTCTGGTTCGAAACAGCCGACGACTACGACATCGTCTTTGACTGTGGAAGCGGTTTCAGGAACTGTGCGAAGGATCTGCAGGCGAAGTGGGGTGAGCGGCCTCGCCGGGATCTGTATATCTTCGGCAGCCACTCACATTTCGATCACACCGAGGGATTCGACCAGGCCGCTGTCTGCTTCGACCCGCGCAATACGCTGCACATTTACGGCAACCGCCAGTTTCTGCGGTCCCTCGACAGCAACCTGGGGATCTTTTCCCATTTTGTGGAGGAGGGGGTCCGAGGGGTGCAGACGCCGATTTTCTACGATCTGATGCCGACGGAGTTCCTGGCCTATGAGATTCGCGATCTGGAGCTCTATCCGGAGCCGGACGACGATCCCCTCGCCCACCGCTACCAGCACCTCCACGAGCCGGTCCGGCTGGGGGAGACCCGTATTACGGCGTTCGAAGTCTGTCATCCCGCGCCCTGTTTCGGTTACCGGGTCGATCGGGGCGGGAAGTCTTTCGTCTTCTGTACGGACCATGAGCTTCGCCACGGTTCGGATCCCGCGGACCCGCGTCAGAAGGCCAGCCTGGAGGCCGAGGCGCGGGTGCGCAGGAACACGCAGGGAGCGGATGTCCTGTACCGTGACGGACAGTTCCTGCGGCTCGAGTATGACGGAGTGAAGGGAATCGGGAACTCCGCTGCAGTCTCACGCATCGACTGGGGCCACAGCTGTATCGAGGATGTCCAGGAGATGGCTCGCCAGTGCGGGGTGAAGCGAACCTTTGTCGGCCACCACGATCCCAACCGGGACTGGGCGGAACGCAACGAGATCGACGAATCCTTGAGGCGACTCTGCGGCGGCGATTTCGAGATCGAGTTGGCCTGTGCGGAAACCGTCATCGATCTCTGAGTAGGTCCCGTTTATCGGAAGACCGGGCGGGAGGGGACGCTGGAAGGAGCTTCCAGAGACGCCTGCCCCGTCGATCCGAGTCGCGCTAGTCGCCGCTTCCCAGTTTTCCCAGTTCGCTCAGATCCAGCTTCGAGCCCTGGTTCGATTGCACCGGGATGGACAGTCCGCCCCGATAGAGGAGGATGATCTGTCGCAGGCCCCGGATGCGGCGGGCCACTTCGCGCACCTTGGCTAGCAATTGAAGGGCCAGTTGCTCCTCGGCGTGCTCGCCGTCGACCGAGTAGGCATCCTGCACCGCCACGTGCAGGACGACGAGGTTCTCCTCATCCTGCCGAATGTAGATGATGAGACCGGCCAGACACGCCGTCTCGGGCCCACCGTCCAAGGCAAACAGGCACTGACTGTCCTGGAACTCCCCCACGCTCATTCGGAGTGAGGTGCCCTTGCGCGAGATCTCGGGCTTGCCGTAGCGCTCGACGGCGCTCTCGATCCCCTGTCGGACGTGACGCTGACGGGGATTGAAGTAAAGCAGGGCCTCGAGGTCCTCGTGAAAACGCTCTTCGAGCTGAGAGGTAAACGTGAATCTTTCCATGGTCTGGAACGAATCCCGGTTTGAGACCCCCGCTGAGACGCAATCCTATCACAAAGCACGAGACCCCAGATTCGTTCCCCGAAGCCACCGCACGGACGACGTGTTTGCGAGAATTGACGACTGCAGCCGGTTCATCTTGACCGGCCCATGGAGGAACCATACTATCGGGACGGTTGAACGATGGCTTTGGGCCGTGCCCGGTTCTGAAGCGGAGCGATCTCGAAAATGGACAGTCGGAAGGAGACGATCCTCTGATGATCTCTGTCAGGACTCCTTGTCTCGTCTGGGTGGCGGTCTGTACCGCTGTGATCGGAATTGCGGCGCCGACCGCCAGCCCTCAGCAGCTGGCATCCCCGAATGGAGACCTGCGGATTTCGGTCGGGATCCGGGAGCACCTCGAACCCGATCCGGCTGGCGCGCGTCTGTACTATTCCCTGGGCTATCGTGGGCGGGACGTGCTCCTCGATTCCCCTTTTGGACTCGATTTCGTCGGTCAGTCCCCCATCGCCGGGAACCTGGCCATCGTTTCCGTCGAACGCCGCACCGGTGACGAAACCTGGCGGCGAGTCTGGGGAAAGCGCACGGAGGTCGCAGATCGGTACAACGAGCTGAAACTGGGGCTGGAGGAGACATCCGCCCCCCACCGGGGCCTCACCCTCATCTTCCGGGCCTACGACGATGGCATGGCCTTTCGCTACGAGCTGGCCGATCCCTGGGGTGAATTCGAGCTGGCGGCCGAACGGTCCAGCTTCGCTTTCCCTGGGAACCCGACGGTTTGGGCCGCCAATTACGGAGGCTTCGAATCGTCCCAGGAATCGGAATTCGTGGAGCAGACCGTGGCGGATCTGAAGCCGTCACAGGTCTACGGCTGCCCGCTGCTGGTGCGGCTGTCGCCGGATCTGTGGGCAGCGGTCAGCGAAGCGGATCTGACGGACTGGGCCGGCCTGCATTTGACCCGGAGCGCGGGGACCCGCAGCACCGTTGTCACGGCGCTGGCCCCACATCCGGACGAGCCCCGCGTGGCCGTCCGGTCGAAGGCGCCCCGCTCTTCACCCTGGCGGGTGGTCATGGTCGCCGATCGGCCGGGGGCCTTTATCGAATCGGATCTGCTTCAGAACCTCAACGATCCGGTAGCCATCGACACCGACTGGATCCAACCGGGCAAATCGGCCTGGGATCGCTGGTGGAGCGGCAGCTATGCTCCGGAAGTGGATTTTGAGGTCGGGATGAACACGGCGACGATGCGCTACTTCGTGGACCTCGCCGCTGAGATGAACTGGCAGTACCAATTGGTGGACTGGTACTGGTATGGCCCTCCCTTTGCAGAGGGGGCGGTGGACGGCAGTTGGGCACCGAATCCCCGCGCCGATATCACCAAAGTCGTGCCTGAGCTGGATCTGCCTGGCCTGATCCGGTACGCCGGTGATCGCGGGGTCGGGATCCTCCTCTGGTTGAACTGGGCGAGTGCCGACCGGCAGCTGGACGAGGCGTTTCCCCTGTACGAAAAGTGGGGGGTGCGCGGTGTGAAGATCGACTTCATGAACCGTGACGACCAGGAGATGGTCAATTTCTACCATCGAACGGTCAAGAAGGCCGCAGAACACCATCTGCTCGTCGATTTCCACGGGGCCTACAAGCCGACCGGCTGGAGCCGGACCTATCCCAACCTGATTACGCGGGAGGGAGTGATGGGGAATGAGTACAGCAAATGGAGCGCGCGAGTCACGCCGGACCACTGTCTGACCATTCCCTTCACGCGGGGTATGCTCGGATCGATGGACTTCACACCGGGCGGTTTCCGACAAAAGACGAAGGAAGGCTTCCGGGCCGTCGGCGGCGATGCCCCGGGTCCCTTCGTGATGGGAACCCGCGTCTACCAGCTGGCGATGCTCGTGGTCTACGAGAGCGGGCTGCAGGTCCTGTGCGACAGCCCCTACAACTATCACAGCAGTCCGGCGGGGACCGACTTTCTCAAGCTCGTTCCCACGACCTGGGACGACACCAGGGTGATCAACGGACAGGTCGGCGATTTCATAACGGTGGCCCGGCGCTTGGGCCGGGAGTGGTACCTCGGAAGCATGACCGACTGGACGCCCAGGACGCTGTCGATTCCGCTCTCCTTTCTGGGCGAAGGGACCTATCGGGCGGAGATCTGGGCCGATGCCTACGAGGCTGACGAGTATCCCGACCGGCTCAGGAAGGAGACGCTCACCGTCACGGCCGCCGATACGATCGAGGCCGTCATGGCACCGGGCGGTGGACAGGTGATCCACATTGTCCCTGCACCCTGAGAACGGGTCCGGTTCTCCAGTCCTCCCGCGACCCGTTCTCGTCGGTTCTTCCTACCTCATCTCCAGCACGGCGACTCCCAAGCGCGGCAGCGTCAGGCTGCGTCCGGTCCCGGCACCGCTCAGCACATCCCGCATGACGGAGGGGAGCGGGACGATTCGCGGCTCCTCGGTGTGGTTGAGGAGAAAGAGCAGCCGGCGGTCACCATTGCCCCGAATGGAGACCTCCACCCCCTCGGGCGGGTGCAGGGGTGGACGGATGGAGGCGTCCTTGAGCAGGGCGGCAATGAGGCCGTCGTAGAATTGCGTTTGCTCGACGACGGTTCCGACGTACCAGCCTGTGCCCTTGCCGAAGCGGTTGCGGGTCACCGCCGCGAATCCTTCGACCGGCCAGGTCGAGTAGCGGGCAACGACTTCCGCATCTTTCGGTGTGATCCAGTCGGCATAACGGCTGGCCGTGAACGAGCCGCTGACGGCCCCGGCCGCCTCCACGGGATAGGTGACCCGGCCGAGCGCTTCGTATTCCTCAATCTCGATCCCCAGAGCGGGTGAGAGAAGGCCCGGCAGGGTGCGATCGAAGGCCATGTTGTGTTCGTCCTTGACCGCCGTCCGCAGATCCGTGAGCAGGACACCTCCCTGACGGACGTAGTCGACGAGACGTCGGGCGACGGAATCCGGAAGGACGTGGAACTCCGGCGCGACGATCAGCGGGTAGGGCGAAAGATCGGCGCCGGGCGGAAGCATATCCACGTTGACACCGGCCCGAAAGAAAGCCTGATAGTAGCGCGCCAGGTCTTCCTGGTAAGTATTCCCCTGAAACCCGGGCTGGATGCGGAGCGCCCAGAGGCTGTCGTAGTCATAGACGATTCCCACCTGAGAGAGGACTGTCGTTCCCTTGACCAGATCCTGGATCTTTCGATAATCGGACGCCGTCTGAGCCGCTTCCCGGTAACGGCGGAGAGGCTTCCCGTCGTGCCCCAGCAGGCCGTGCCAGTATTGCTCGCGGCCTGCGGTGCAGGTGCGCCAGCGAAACCAGACCTGGGCGTCGGCCCCGTGGGCCAACTGCTGAAAACTGATGAGACGGATTTCCCCGGGACGGGGATTGCGCGAGAAGTTCGCCCAGCCGAGCGGCCCGGCGGTCTGCTCCATGATCCAGAAGTTGCGCCCCTTCAGTCCCCGCATGACGTCGGCCGCCATGGCCGCGCTGTAGCGGATGCCGGGTGCCTCCCAGTTGCTGAAGAAGGGGTAGTTGTCCCAGCTGACGAAATCCAGGTCCCGGGCGAGATCGTAGTAGTCCATGTCCTGGAACAACCCCATGAAGTTGTGGGTGATGAAGTGGTTCGGACAAACGGACCTGAGGATACGAACCTGGTCGCCCTGAAAACGGACGTTGAGCCACGACGTGAAGCGCATCCAGTCCAGCGAAGCACTGGGATTGCTGATCGCCCAGGTCCCCTCCCGAGAATCGGGGATGGGGACCTCGTCCCAGCGCTGCATTTTGAGCCCCCAGAACCAGGTACCCCACGCGCGGTTGAGCTCGTCCAGAGAGGTGTATTTGTCCCGAAGCCAGTCCTGGAAGGTCGCAAGACAGCGACTGCAGCGGCAGTCCGTGCCGCCGAACTCGTTGTCGGTCTGCCATCCCACTACCGCCGGGTTGTCCCGATAGTGCTCCGCCAGAGCGCGCGTGATTCTCTCGGAGAGGAGCCGATAGGTTCCGTTCGAAAAGCAGTTGTTCTTCCTCCCTCCCCAGACCACTCGAGTGCCGTCTGCCTTCATGGCGAGTGTTTCCGGGTATTTGCGGGCCACCCAGGCCGGCATGACGGCGGTCGGCGTGCCGAGGACTGCCTTGATGTCGTACTTCGCGGCAAGAGCGAGGAAGTCGTCCAGCCACTGAAAGTCGAAGCGTCCCTCTTCCGGTTCGAGAAGGACCCAGGAGAATTCCGCCAGGCGAACCAGGTTGAAGCCGGCTTCCTTCATCAGCTTCAGGTCATATTCCCAGCGGTCGCGTGGCCAGTGTTCCGGATAGTAGTCCACACCGATGTACATGCTCCCGTCGGGTGCGTACACTGCGCCGGGCTGGTCGAGGCGAAATCCGAGTATCGCCAGAGCGATCAGGAGTAGAAAGGGTGCCGCACGTCGCATTTCAATCCCCCCTAAGCTGATTTGAGATTTGACGATTTACGATTTGTGATTTTGGCCGCTCGCGATCGGAATGTAACAGCGGGGGACTTTGCTGGGCGTCTGCGGTTGCCGGTCTTCCTGCATTTCCATCCGCGTCCGTCCGTTTTCGATCGTGTTCCTCGGCGCACCTGTGGGCTCACCCCAATTGCAGCCCGCTGCCTCTTCAATCGTAAATCGTAAATCGCAAATCTCAAATCCCGTTAGCCCGTGAACCGGGGTTCGCCGTGAACTTCCACCCGGTCGGGGTCGATGCCGGCAGGCTCCGAGCGGGGCAGGGAGAGGGCCAGACTGAAGACGGCGATGTTGTTGAAATGATCGCCGACCTCGCTGACAACCTGGCCGAGCCAGGTATAGCGGTAGTTCCTGTTTTCCCTGAGGATCTGAACGAGCACGTCCCCACTCCTGCCTGCATTCTCGACGGGACCGGTCCTTCGGGCCTCACGAACTCCGGGCCCGGCTCGGACGGGAGCGGGTCAAAGTCCGGCTTCGGGGAGCCTCGGATCCACAGTATACTGAGTCGCGCCTGCGCACTTCGAGAGCGATCGATTCGAGCCGGAGGCACTGCCTGCGAAGGAGTTGAGAGAGTGAAACGACTGACCGAACTGGATCCCCATGCACGCCGTGTTCTGGGAGTTCTCCTGGAAAAGGAGCAGACCACCCCGGAGTACTATCCCCTGACACTGAATGCTCTCATCACAGCATGCAATCAGACCACCAACCGGGAACCGGTGATGTCTCTGAAGCGTCACGAGGTCCTGCGCGCGCTGCACACGCTGGGAAGGCTGGATCTGGTCCAGCGCGTGACCGGCGCCCGGGTGGACCGCTGGAGCCACCTGTTGATCCAGGCCCTGGTGAGTCGTCCTCCCACGAAAGCGCTGCTCACTGTGCTCCTGTTGCGAGGCGCCCAGACGGTGGGCGAGTTGAAGGCCCGGACCGACCGGATGCACTCCTTTGGTTCACTCGAGGAGGTCGAGGCCGCTCTGCGGCTCTTCGTCGAGTCCGACCCGCCCCTGGCCCGGGAGCTGGAACGGAGACCCGGCCAGAAGGAGTCGCGTTGGGAGCTGAACAGTTCCGGTGAGGACGTGGCGATCGAAGAGGACGAGGCCGGGGACGAACCGGAACTCGCGATGGAGGCAGGCAACCTCTCGCTCCGTGAACGGGTGGAGAGGCTGGAGGAGCAAGTCCGTGAGATCCTCCGGCGCCTGGAGGCTCCGGGCGATGAATAACGGGTCCGGCCCCGGATGTGCCCGAGCGGGCTTCAGCTGCGGACTCTCTCGACGGTGCCGTCACTGATCATGGAGTGGAGTTGCCTGAGCAACTCGCGCTCGCTCCTGTCAATGACGTTATCGGCTTCCGCCATGCGCAGGATCGCAGCGTATTCGGCATCGGTAACTCGGCCATCGTCGATGGCTTTTCGAATCAGATCGGCGAGATCGTGAATTCGTTTCGAGGCGTCGACCATCTTTTCCTCCCGTGGCAGCCAACTGCGGGTACCTTGCCCGCCGCACTAAGATAGCAGATTGCGGAGCGCGACAAGGAACCGTCAACTGGGACAGCAGGCGGCCGGAATCGGGCTGAGATGGTGAGAAGCGAGGGGGACACCGGGGAGGGGAAGAAGAGGGGCACCCCGGGGTGCCCCTCTTACTTTCTGATGAGCAACCGGCTGGCTTACCAGCGGTTGCGGCCGAAGTTGCGACCGCCGCCGCCGCCGCCACCACCGCCCGGCCGAGGAGCCCTTTCCTTGGCTTCATTGACCGTCAGGGTCCGGCCCTCGAGCTGCGAGCCGTTGAGGCTCTCGATCGCGGACTGAGCCTCTTCCTGGCTGCTCATCTCGACGAAGCCGAATCCGCGCGAGCGGCCGGTCATCTTGTCCGTGATGACACGAGCCGACTCGACGGTTCCGTGCTCCGCGAAGAGCTCTTCCAGCTGCCGATCGGACACTGAAAAGGGCAACCCACCGACATACAGTTTCTTTCCGTTCACGTTCTTTTCCTTCGATTTGTACAATTAGCCATCAACCCTGGAACTTAAACTCTGAAGGAGCGGAACACTGAACTTGTGGATCACGCGGTTGGCTGATCTTCGGAGTGTTTCACAAGGTGAGACTCAACCGAGGTCGTTTACTATCCAGCTCTCCCCAGTCGACCTCCAAACTTGGTGGAGCAACGGTAGCTTAGCTTGTTCCGACGCCTACTGTCAACAGGATTTAACTTGGGAATGCAAGGTTTTGAAAACCCCCTCACAATGCGATTGCCGGCGGCACGCCTTCAGGGAATTTTCGGCTTGCCCGAAGGGCTCTCTCCCAGCATCACCCAAAGGACGACATAGAGGATCAGGCCGGCGCCGCCTGCCAGAATGGATGCAACGAAAAGGGCGCGGATCAGCGTGGGATCCACGTCGAAATACTCGCCAAGCCCACCGCACACGCCTGCAATCTTGCGGTCGGCCCGGGATCGATAGAACTTTTTGGCCATTTCAAAGGAACTACGCAGGGTCCGAAGAGATGATTCAATTCAGCCCCAAGCGATCCCGGGCGTTTGAGTCTACTCGACCACCAATCGCACCGGTGCCAGCGTCAGGGAGGCTTCCGGGTTGTAGTAGTCGAACAGCCGGGAGGCCGGAGCGACGGCCTGCAGAGGAACGAGTTCAGGGCTGTTTCTTGATGGTCAGGAACTGGTCGGCTGCGATGTTCTCGAGAGTCGTCTTGGAGCCGTCGGTCCAGCGGACTTCGATCCGGTCGACGGAGGTTGCCGGGCCGAGGCCGAAGTGGAGGCGCTGGTCGGGCGCCGAGACGTAGGAGGAGCTGCTGGAGATCTCGCGCCGGAGCGTCGTGGATCCGATCGTGAGTTGGACTTCCGTGCCCACGAGGGGGACGCTGTGGGGCGGCACCGCGCAGGTGACCGACAGCCAGTGACCGCGGGCCGGAGAATCGTTGCGCAACAGCGTCGGCGTCTCGTCCAGGTTGGTGAAGACCAGGTCCAGGTCGCCGTCGTTGTCGTAGTCGGCCGCCAGGGCCGCGCGGCTGCACTGGACCAGGGAGAAGCCGGGTCCGGCCTCGGCGGTGACTTCCTTGAAGTGAGCCTTCCCGTCGTTGCTGAAGACCTGGTTCTTCTGGGCGTAAGAGAAACCGAGTTCCGGGTGACGGTCCACCTGGGGATAGATGTGGCCGTTGGCGATGACCAGGTCGAGATCCCCGTCGTTGTCGAGGTCGGCCAGAACGGCGCCCCAGGAGAGGGAACGAAATGTCGGGTTGCCGAGGCCGGCGTCCTCGGTCGCGTCTTCGAAGAAGCCGTCGCCGAGTCCGCGGTAGAGAACCGTGAAGTCCTCCGAGAAATTGTCCACCACGATATCCGGAAATCCGTCACCGTTGGCATCGCCGATGGCGACGCCCATGCCGGCCTGGGCCGCACCGTTGGCATCGAGGGCGGTGCCGGCCCACAGTCCGACCTCGGTGAAGGTACCGTTGCCCTCGTTTCGATACATGTAATTCGGATCGGAATCGTTGGCCACGTAGAGATCGAGGTCGCCGTCCTGATCGAGGTCCGAGGCCTGCACGGTGAATCCGAAGCCCAGGGTTTTGTCCACCAGTCCCGCTTCCTCCGTCGCTTCTCTGAAGTGACCCTTGCCGTCGGAGAGGAAGAAGTGGTCGGGGGCGCCCTCGAGGCCGAAGGGGCCTTCGGCCACCTTGTCGACCCCCTTCCAGTCCAGGTTCGGACGGGTCTTCAGGACGTCGTCCATGCTGCAGGTGATGTAGCCCGCGATGTAGAGGTCCAGGTCCCGGTCGCCGTCGGCGTCCAGGAAGGCCGCACCGGTGTTCCAGCCAGGGATCTCGATACCGGCCTGCGGCGCGACATTCTCGAAAGTGCCGTCGCCGCGGTTGCGGTAGAGCACGTTGGGACCGAAGTTGGTCACCAGCAGATCGGGCCACCCGTCCGCGTCGTAGTCGGCGACGGCGACACCCGCTCCCCAGTGGCCTTCGCCGCCGACACCGGCTTTGTCCGTGACGTCTTCAAAGGTCCCGTCCCCCCGGTTCCGGTAGAGGGCGTTCTTGCCCTTCTCCACCACCTCACTGCCGGACATCTTCCAGCTGTTGACGATGTAGAGGTCCACGAAGCCGTCCCGGTCGTAATCGATCCAGGCCGCCCCGGTCCCGGCGGAATCGAGCAGATGATCCTTGTCGGGACGGCCCGCCAGGATGACCCGATCGAGTCCCGCCTCGCGCGTGACGTCGACGAAGCGCAACCCGGGAGGCGCCGTTACCGCTGTCGGAACCTGCTCATCGGGCTGGCTGCTCTGGCCGCAGGCAGCCGGAACGAGGGCGGGGGAGGCGCCGAAGACCAGCCCGGCGGCAGTCGTCAGGATACGAAGGGAGAGACTGGTGAACCGTCGCATCGGGCTCTGCTCAGTTGCCCGCCTCTTTCATGAGCTTCTGGTATTCCCCTTCGACTCTCTCCCAGGCCTGGTCCAGGGCTTCTGCATTGGGGGAACGGGTGAGTTTGGCGATTTCGCCGGCCGCATCGAGGAAGGCCTTCTTGGCGGCCTTCGTGACCACGACGAAACCTTCGTCGTAGAGGCCCTGATCCTCGCCCTGCGCATTATGATGATGACCGCCCTCGAGCAGACGCTTGCGCACTCCGGCGACCGCCGCATCCCCTTCGTTTCCCAGCTGTGAAACATAGGTCGCCAGCCGCTCGAGATCCGTCCGGGCATCCCGGCCGGCCGAGATCTTCGCCTTGGCTTGGGCGTAGGTCCCCTGGGCATGGCCGTAGGTCGTCGCCAGGATGGCGAGGACCAGGTTCTTCTCGGTGTGCTTTCCCCCGAGAATCGTATCGGCGAGACTCTGGTAGGCCTTGACGAGCTCCGGCGGGGTTTGCGCCGGAGTGCCCTGGGCTGCGGCGGGTCCAGTCAGGACGAGAAAACACGCAATAGCCAGAAAGACGCTTACACTGAATCGGACTCTCACTTCACACCTCCCTCTTGGATGGGTTGCGCTGGATTAACTGGGAAACAATGGTCTCATAACGTACCTCGAAGCAGGGGTGGAGGGGAAGTGAGACGGGTCGGAGGGGGACCGAGGTGCCGCAGGTCGAGGTTCGGATTCGACGACGGAATCGCCGGGAGACTCCAGCGTTTCCCTGGACCTGTGGTAGGTTATGCATGGATTCACGGGGAGGTAGGCCACCGGACAATGAGCGACGGACATCGGATCACTGCCAAGATACCGCCGAGGCGAAGCCTCCTCTCGATCGAGATCTTCCCCCCGAAGACGGAGACGGGGATCACGACGCTCAAGGAGCGTCTGAGGACCTTCCAATCGTATGCGCCGGAATTCATCTCGGTCACCTACGGTGCGGGCGGGAGCTCCCAGGTCAACACTCTCCAGCTGGCCGACTACGTCCAGACGGCGCTGGGTGTGACGGCGATGGCCCATCTCACCTGCGTGGGGCACACGCGGGACGAATTGCGCGAGGTCATCCAGCGCATTCGGGACCTCGGGATCCGGAACATCATGGCACTGCGAGGCGATCCGCCGCAGGGGCAGCCTGAATTCGCGGCGGTGGAAGGCGGCTTCCGGCATGCCTGCGAGCTGATCGCGATGATTGCCGAGGAAGGGGACTTCTGCATCGGCTGCGCCGGGTATCCCGAGGGACACGTCGAAGCGAAGTCGCTCGAGGCGGACATGGAGCATCTCAAGGAGAAGGTGGACTCGGGCGCGCAGTTCATCGTCACCCAGTTCTTTCTCGACAACGTCTACTTCTTGCGCTATCGGGACATGGTGCGGCGGATGGGCATCGAGGTGCCCGTCATTCCGGGGATACTCCCCATCTCCAATTACTCGCAGATCACCCGGTTCTCCATCATGTGCGGGTGTACTCTGCCCGCTCGCGTCATGCGGGGCCTGCACGGCAAATCGGATGAAGATCAGGAGAAGTTCGGTCTCGATCACGCCGCCGCCCAGGTCGAGGAGCTGCTCCGCGAGGGCGTCGATGGAATCCATCTCTACGCGCTTAACAAGCACCGTGCCGTTCAGACGTTGGCCCCCCTGGTCCGCGACCGGTTCCCGGTCGAACCCGGCCTGGAGTAATCCAGGCAACCTTGCCTGGAGGACCAACCGGCATCCCTGCCGATCGTCGTCTCGAGAACCGGATCCGAGCCAAGGGGACTGCGGTCCGAATGAAACACAGAACTGGATTGCGTCGTTTTCCTTTGCAGAGTTCCTTGGTAGACTCGACGACGTCGGTCGAAGTATTGAGACCGGAGCCGGCCGTCGACATCTGATTCTTGTGTGATGAAACGAGCACCCGTTCTGCTGGCGTTGCTGCTGGGACTGCCCTTAGGGCAGGCCCAGGACGAGTCCGAACATCCCGTCTCCATAAAGGCACGCTCCACGGTGGTGCTCGTCGATGCTTTCGTGCGGGACGGGAAGGGGCGGCCCGTGCCGGGGTTGACTGCCTCTGATTTCGAGCTGAACGAAGACGGCGTTCCCCAGACGATCACCTATGTCCAGGATTTTACGCCGAAACAGGAGCAACCCGAGGCTCCGACAGGGGCCGTGGCGGAATCTCCGAGTTCATCGGATCAGGATCTGATCCAGCTGGCGGGCTCGAGCGGCCCCAACCAGGCGCTCCAGGGGAGCTTCACCGCCATCCTGGTCGACCGCATGTCCCAGACGTCCCGCTACTACGTTTCGGACGCGCTTCGCCAGTACATATCGGAAATCGCCGAACCGAATGCCCACGTCGGCGTCTTTGCCATCGATTTCACCCTGCGGACGCTCCAGTACTTTACCGGCGACAGGCAGCTGTTGGAGCAGGCGGTCGATCGGGTGGGGACCCTGGTGACGTCCCGGCTCACGCCGGATCCGACGCTCGATTCCGCTCTTCAGGATCAGGCGAGTCAGGTCACCGGCGGCGGCCTTCCGGCGGCGGAAGCCGGGCCCGATGCCGCGTCGCGACAGGCTCAGGAGATCATGAACAATTCCTTCAGCCTCCTGCAGCGCAAGTATGCCGGTTACGCGACCACCAGCGCGCTGCTGGCGATGATCCACTCGATGCAGATCCTCCCGGGCCGAAAGTCCATCGTCTTCTTCTCCGAGGGCCTCAGTCTCCCGCCCGCCGTGGTGGCACGATTCTGGTCCGTCGTCAACGCTGCGAACAGGGCCAACATCGGGGTGTACACCATCGACGCGATGGGTCTGCGCCTGGTCAGCACGGCTCCCAGGGGGATCACATCGAGCTGGCCCATGACCCTCGACGGCGGAGCGGACGGGCTGAGCTACCAGCCGATGATGGGAACCTTCGAGGGCATGGAGGAGCAGCTCCGCTCCGATCCTTTCTACAACCTGCGCCAGTTGGCCGATCAGACGGGAGGGATCTTCATCCACGACACCAACGATTTGGGCGGCGGCCTGCGCAAGGTCGATCAGGACCTGCACAGCTACTACCTGCTGGCCTACACGCCGAAGAACGGGGATTTCGACGGACGCTTCCGTCAAATCGAAGTGCGGGTGAAACGACCGGGCTGCGACGTGCGCTATCGCAAGGGCTACTATGCCGTCGACGCCAACTTCGATGAGCCCCTGCTCGAATATGAAGCCCCCGCCGTCGCCGTCCTGCAGAAAGGGGAGACTCCCGAGACCTTGCCCCTGCATGCCAGCGTGCTCAGCTTCCCGAAACCGGCCGACCGGGGATTCGTGACGGTTCTGGCCGATGTCGCACAGGGTAACCTCCGTTACCGGGAGGGAGCGGAGGGGACCGAGGTCTCCAATTTCTCTATCGTGGTTCTGGCCCGGGATGCCTCCGGCAAGGTGGTCCGAAAGACCAGCCAGCAATATCTGTTGTCCCGAAAGGCCGGGACGCCACCGGGTGGTGACAGCATTCTCTTTTACCGGGAGCTGGAGCTGCCTCCTGGGACCTACGACGTGGAGATCGCCGGATTCGATGCCGTCAGTGGCCATGCGGGCGTCCAGCGCCGGCGGCTCGTCCTGAAGGATCTGGATCCGGCGCTGCCCGGTCTGAGCAGCCTCATGATCGTTCAGGCCGCCGAGACGATCTCGGAAAAGGAGCGCGCGGCGGTGACGCCGTTTCACTACGACAACCTGCTCCTGTATCCGAAGCTGGGGGATCGACTGAGCAAGACGAGAAACCGGGAGGTCATGCTGTTCTTCACGGTTTATCCGACGCCGACCACTGGGCACGAGGCCACGATCGACGTGTTCCGATTCGGGCGGAAAGTGGGGAAGAGCGTGATCGACCTGCCCTCCGCCAACAGCGACGGTGAGATCGAATATGCCAGGGCGATCGGGATCGAGGACTTCGCCCCTGGAACGTATACCCTGCGAGTTTCCATACCGGCGGGCGACAGGGTCGTCATGCGCTCGATGCGCTTCCTGCTGACCCCCTGAGGGGCAAGGAGGCTCGAGGGCGCGTTTGCGTTCTGCTGCACGCCGTAGACATACGATTCTCGGAGATGCAACGACGCGGACCGGCTCCGGTTCCCGGAGTTCTCCGGGGCAAGCAGCCCGGAAGCTTCGCAATCGGGGTCTCCGAGGGAGATGAAACGATGAGACGAGTTCTTTGGCAGTTTGGATTGGTGCTGGCCGTCGCCGTCGGCCCCCAGGTCGGAACCCGGCTGACGGCTCAGGAAAAGAAAGAGGCGCAGCCCGCGACGCGAGTTCGCGCCACGACCGTACTGGTCGACGTGGTGGTGAAGGACAAGAAGGGGCGGCCGATTCACGACCTCAAGGCATCCGACTTCGAGGTCTACGAGGACGGAGTGCTGCAGGAAATCTCCAACTTCCGGGAGGTCGCCGGGGCGCCCACCGAGGCAGGGGGCCAACCGGCGGCAGGCTCAGCTGCAGGAGAAGGGACAGGGCAGGGCCACTACACGGCGATGGTCTTCGATCGTCTGGCTCCCAATTCACGGTCCTTCGCACTGAAGGCGGCGCAGACCTACATCGACCGGGCAGCGTCACCCGATTCCAGAATCGGCATCTTCTTCGCCGATCTTTCACCCCGAACGCTCCAGCTCTATACGAACGACAAGCAGACCCTGGAAGCGGTGGTCGACCGGGCGCTGGGAGGCACCTCGACGCGCCAGGCCAGCGTTTCGTCCAGCGCCGCGAGCGGCACCGCCGGCGCCAGGAACGTTTCGGACGCCGGCGACCTGACTGCCCCGGGCAGTTCGGCGACGCCGGGCGAGGTGGGAGGCGTCGTGGAGGGTCAGACAGCTGTCGACGCCGGAGCTCTGGGCATATCGGAGCGGATGACTTCGATGGCCGGGCGGCTGCAGCAGGACGAGCAGGGCTTCGCGTCGACCAACACACTGTTGGCCATCATCAACTCCCTGGAGCCGTTGCCGGGAAGGAAGTCGATCCTCTACTTCTCCGAGGGAATGTCGATCCCGCCGGCGGTTCAGTCCCGCTTCCGATCGGTCATCAATGCGGCGAACCGCGCCAATGTCAGCATCTACACCATCGACGCGGCCGGACTGCGGGTCCAGAGTTCGGGGACGCTGGGGTCCGCGCAGATCAACAGTGCGGCGAACCGGGGCGGGGCCAACTCGTCCAGCACGTCGCTGGGCCGGTCCGGCTCGCTGCTGCAGGGCGTGCTCGAGACGAACGAGACGGCTCTGAAATCGGACACTCACGGCAGCCTGAATCGGCTCGCCGATGAGACGGGAGGGATTCTGATCCGTGGGACGAACGATCTCAAGGATGGCATGGAGGAGATCGCCCAGGATCTGGACGATTATTATCTGCTCGGATACATCCCCAAGAACCCGGAAATGGACGGGACCTACCGCGAGATCGAGGTCAAGGTCGATGCCAAGGATGCCCGTCCTCGATTTCGAAAGGGCTATTTCGCCATCGACCGGTCGATCACCGAGCCGGTCAGAGACTACGAAGCCCCCGTACTGGCGCTGATGAGCAAGCCGGATGCGTCCGGGGCGCTGACGATCCACTCGACTTCCTTGAGCTTTCCGGTCAAGGCCAGCCCGGGCCTGGTGGCGATCGTGGCGGAGATTGCGCCGGGGACGATCAAGTATCGGGCAGGGGACGACACGACTCCCGCCGCGTCCGACTTTTCCTTCGTGGTTCTGGTCCGTGACAAAGCCGGAGACGTGGCGAGGAAGGTCAGCCAGCAGTATCGAATTCCGCAGCGGGCAGGCCAGAATCCCAACGACGGGATCCTCTTCTACAAGCAGGTTCAGCTCACACCGGGCGAGTATACGGTCCAGGTGGCGGGCTACGACGCGGTGGACGGCCAGGCGGGATTCAGTAGTTCCCAGGTGCGGGTTCCGGATGCGAATCCGGCGGTGCCCCGGCTGAGCAGCGTTATGATCGTACGGGCCGCCGAGTCCGCCACCAGCCAGAGCGGCGAAGGTGTCAATCCGCTGCGCTATCAGGACCTGTTGCTCTATCCGAATCTGGGTGAGCCCATGAGCAAGGCCAAGTACCCCCAGGTGACCTTCTACTTCACTGCCTTTCCCGGCACGCAGTCACTGGCTTCGGCCAACATCGAACTGATGTCGGGCGGCAAGACGCTCCACACCTTCCAGATACCCCTTCCCCCTCCGGACGCCGAGGGCAAGATCCAGTTTGCCAGCGGCATTCCGAGCCAGAGCATTCCACCGGGGGACTATGCACTGCGAGTGACCGTGGGTTCCGGTGAGACGGCGGTCAGCCGGATCCGCAGCTTCAAGTTGGTGGAGTAGTAAACTGGGGAGGATTTCAGTTTGAGTTTATCGGAGGGAGGACCGAGGCGGTCCTCCCTCGGGAGAAGTGCGGTGAGATCTCTGTTCCTTTCGCTCATTCTTGTGGGAATGTCGGGGGCCCAGGCCCCCGTTGGCGCCCAGGAGCCGGTTGGTCCAACGACCGAGGTTCGGTCGACCACGGTCCTGGTCGACGTCGTCGTCCGCGATCGCCGTGGAATGCCGATTCCGAACCTGCGGGCTTCCGATTTCGAAGTCTACGAGGACGGGGTTCTCCAGGACATCAATCATTTTGAGAGCTATGCGGAGGAGGGCCACGAGCCGGAGGGTGCCGCCGGGCCCATGTCCGCTTCGGCGGAACCGACGGGGGGCCGGACCCCAAGCGTGGCCCCGGCCCGGTTCACGGCCCTGCTCTTCGACCGGCTCTCTCCCAACGCACGATCCTTCGCGCGCAAGGCCAGTCTTGCCTATCTCTCCGATGCGACCGGCGAGGCAGACCGCGTGGGAATCTTCTTCGCCGACCTGAGCCTGCGGACACTGCTTCCATACACCGAGGACCACGTCAGGGTGCAGGATGCGATCAAACGAGCTCTGGGAGGGACATCGTCGCGTCAGGGTGCGGTCTCGGCTGACGCCGCCACCGGCACGCCGGGTGCGGCGACGACCCAGGACCCGGGAGATCTGAGCCTGGGCGGTCTGTCGGGAGTCGGAGGCGCCCAGTCCCAGGCGGACAGCGGTCTGGGCGGGATGTCCGCGCGCATGTCCTCGATGGCGCAGCGGATCTCCGCGGACCGGCAGGGTTACGCGACGACGAACAGCCTGCTGGCCGTTGTGAAATCGCTGGAGTCGATCCCGGGCAGGAAGACGATCCTCTACTTCTCGGAGGGAATCTCGATTCCGCCGGCAGTGGAGGCACGCTTTCGGTCGGTCATCGACAGCGCCAATCGCTCGAATGTGAGCATTTATGCGATCGACGCGGCCGGTCTCCGGATCGAGAGTACGGGAGCCTTTGGCGGAAACCAGATCGCGTCTGCTTCCACTCGCGGCGGAACCTGGATGGCGACGAACTCCGAATCGGCCAACGGGGAATCGCTCCTGCAGGACGTTCTCGAACGCAACGAGACGGCCTTGCGTGGCGATGCACACGGAAGCATGAACCGGCTCGCCGACGAGACCGGCGGCGTCCTGATCCGGGAAAGCAACGACATCGAGGAGGGAATGCAGGAAATCGGCCAGGATATGCGCAACTACTACATCCTGGGTTACACGCCGAAGAACTCGGAGATGGACGGGAGCTACCGTCAAATCGAGGTCAAGACCACTCGGAAAGATGCCCGCGTCCGATTCCGAAAGGGATACTATGCCGTCGATCGCACCACCGGCCAGCCGCTGCGCGATTTCGAGAAACCGGTGCTGGCGCTCTTGGCCAAACCGGACGCGACGGGACCCCTGCCGGTCAAGCTGGCGGTCCTGAGCTTTCCGAAACCGGAGGACCCCGGGTTTGTCGCGCTCCTGGGGCAAGTGCCGCCCGGGACCCTGTCGTACGAGAGCACGGATTCCGGTCGAGCGCTATCGGACTTCGCCCTGGTCGCCGTCGTCCGGGACGGCGAGGGAAATGTCGTCGACAAGGTGAGCCAGCACTACCGGCTTCCGGCTCCGGATCCGTCGGGACCCCCGAAGGACGGCATTCTCTTTTACCGCGAGTTGCACCTTCCAGATGGACAGTTCCGCGTCGAGCTTGCAGGATATGATGCGCTGAAGCATCAGGCGGGGTTCGATCGCGCCGGCTTGGTGTTGCAGGAACCCGATCCGACGCTGCCCCGATTGAGCAGTATCGTCCTGGTCGGCAGCGCCGAGACGGTGGGGCAGCAGGATATGAGGGCCGCGACGCCGTTCCACTACGGAGACATCCTGTTGTATCCGAACCTGGACGACCGGTTCAGCAAGGCTGCGTCCGACCAGATGACCTTTTTCTTCACGGTGTACCCGGCTGATGCCGACCCGACCGAAGCCATCGTCGAACTGCGGCGATTCGGCAAAACCGTCGACCGCATGCGGGTCTCTCTGCCGAAGCCGGACGACGAGGGCCGAATCCAGCTTGCCAGTTCATTGCCCGTCAAGAAGTATGAGACGGGGACCTACACGCTGGTCGTGGCCATTCCGGCCGGGCAGCAGGTCGTCGCCCGTTCCTGCAGGTTCCTGCTCATGCAGTAGCTGCAGGCGAAGGAGGGATCCGATGGATCGATTGAAGATCTCGGGGAGCAGCTTCAAGGGCGTGCTGGACAGTCTGTACGACGGCCTGTACGTGCTCAACCGAGAGAGGAAGATCGTCTACTGGAATCGGAGTGCCGAACGCCTGACCGGCTTCCGAGCCGAAGAGGTGCTCGGCTGCTGCTGCTCCGACAACATACTGGTTCATGTGGATGGGGGCGGGAACTGCATCTGCCATGACGGCTGCCCCATGGCGGCGACTCTCGAGGACGGGTTTCCGCGCGAAATGGAAGTCTACCTTCATCACAAGAGCGGTCATCGCGTTCCGGTGTTGGTGCGGACGACGGCCCTGTTCAATGAGTCCGGGGAAATCGTCGGTTCCGCCGAGATCTTCAGCGACAACTCGAGGTACCGGGAGATTGCCGAGGAAAACCAGCGGCTCCGGGACCTGGCGCTCATCGACGAGCTCACGCAGGTCGGCAACCGGCGGTATGGCGAGGCGCGGCTGGTGGAGATGGCCAGCGATGCGAGACGCTACGGTTGGACGTTCGGCGTCGTGTTCGTCGATGTCGATCACTTCAAGGAGTGCAACGACGATTACGGACACGACATGGGAGACCTGGTTCTCCGGATGGTCGCACAAACGCTGAGAAACAGTCTTCGTTCTTCTGATTTCGTGTGTCGCTGGGGCGGGGAAGAGTTCCTCTGCATCATCAAGAACATCGGCCTCGAAGAGTTGTCCGGGATCGCAGAAAAGTTCAGGGTCCTGGTGCAGGAATCGATGCTGCAGGCCGCAGGCCGGACGATTCGGGTGACTGTCTCGGTCGGCGGCAGCCTGGGGAGCGAGTCGGAGTCCTGGAGCCGCCTGGTCGCGCGTGCCGACAGGGCCATGTATGAAAGCAAGCGGGCGGGGAGAAACCGCGTGACTATCCTGCCCCCACCGGCCAGCTTCGCCCCTGCGAGGCCGTCGATGCGCTAGTGTTGCGAGTCCCGGCGCCGATCTGCCTGCGACATCAATTTCTGAATGCGATCTGCGAGGTCCGTCAGTCGGAAAGTCCCTCGCAGTTCCCGGGCATCCTCTCCTGTCTCCAGCTGAAGCGCGGCGTGCGCCCCTGTCTCTGCCACTTCGACTTCGATGAGTTGCTTGAGCTGCGCCGCTTCTTCCTCACTGTCCAGTCGGGCATTGAGGAATCCTTCGAGCGATCCGTCGCTCGAGACATCGAAGCCGAAGTCGAGATTGTCGACCGCGGCCAGGGCGGACTCGAGTTCCGGGGTATCGAGACGCTCCCGCCAGGACTGGGGACCGTTCTGCAGGATCCAGGCCAGGAGATTGCCGCGATTGTTGAGCGTCCCGAAGAGATTCCAGCGCGGGTCCCGGGATTGCAGCGTCTCGGAGAGGGTCGACGGGTAACTCGCCTCGGGCGCGGACCGGCGCTCCAGGACCTGTCGGAGGGCATTGCCGTCCTGTGCCCAGATGAGCGTGTCCTCGACAAAGGAAACGCGGGAAGTTCCCGGGGGCCCCAGTTGGAGAATGCGATAGCCGGCGAATGTCTCCGACGGCCGGAAGAGTGACGTCAGGGAGAAGGTCAGGTGCAGCACCCTGGGAAAACGGTTGAGATTTGCGATGACCACGACCCGAGGCTCGGAGGCATCGGGTACGCGCTCGAGCAAAACGGCGAGATCCCTGGGAACGTCCCGGATCGCCTTCTCCACGTCACGGTCGCCGATGTCCCGTCTTCCGGCCGAGAGCCAGCGCAGGATGATCGGGATGTCTGCCTGCCGGGCCCGCCGGAAGTTGAACTCCTGAATCGTCCGCAGGATCTTCTCGACGGCCGCCGCGAAGGCCGGGTCTTCGTGGAGCCCGGACACGTATGCCACTCCGGCGGTCTGCGAACCCACGAAGGTGTCCGCCGGAACCTGCGGGCCCGGGGTGACGGCCCAGAAATAGAGGCCGATTCCCAAGCCGATGCAAACCAGGACCACAGCGAGGCATCCGAGAGCGCAACTGCGCAGGCGGCTCGAGGAGAGCGCCGACCGTCCGCCACCGTCTTGCATTGGTTCCTCCCCAATCGTGCGACTCGATTCGATGATCCGGAGTCGAGCCACGACTCGAATCATGCTACGCTCACCCGGTCCGATCTATTTATCACGAACAGCGACTGATGATGAGAGATTTGAAACTCGCCATTTGAGATGTGAAGGTGAAGCACAAGTCGGTGCGACCTCAGGCTGGTTCCGCCAAATCGACAATTGAAAATCGAAAATCAAAAATCCCAACAGGGGGGACGATGGTTATCTCGGCGAGCGACTCGAGTGTGTGCGGTCATCGGCGACCCGGTGGAGCATTCGCTGTCGCCGGCCATTCACAATGCGGCCTTTCAATCCTGCGGTCTCGACCTGGTTTACACCGCCTTCCACGTCCGACGCGGGGAGGTGGGGGGCGCTCTCGAGGGCGTCCGCTCGCTGGGGATCCGCGGTCTCTCCGTGACGATTCCCCACAAGGTGGACATCCTGCCGCTGCTGGACGAAGTGGAGCCGCTGGCCCGGCGAATCGGCTCCGTCAACACGGTCGTGAACCGGCAGGGCCGGCTGGCAGGATTCTCAACGGACGGGCCGGGGGCGTTGCGGGCCCTCGCCGCCGAGAGAGTCGAAGTCGCGGGGAGCCCGATCCTGCTGCTCGGATCCGGGGGAGCGGCTCGGGCCATTGCGTTCGCTCTGGCCGATTTGGACCCCGCTCCTCAACTGCGGATCCTCGGAGTTGAAATGGTCGAGGTGACGCGTCTGGGGACCGACCTGCAAACCAAAGCAGGGGCTCTAGTCAGTTGGGCGCCCCTGGACCCGGATCAGCTGGCGCAGGGGATCCACGACGCACAGATCGTCATCCATGCCACTCCCATCGGGATGGCACCGAAGACGGATGCTTCTCTCATCCCCGAGGGCCTGATCCGGTCGGGTCAGGTGGTTTTCGATGCCGTCTATACGCCGTTCGAGACGAAGCTCCTGCGTATGGCCCGAGAAGCGGGGGCGCGGATCGTTCCCGGTCTGGGCATGTTCGTGAACCAGGCCGCGATTCAGTTCGAACTGTGGACGGAGAGGGGGGCTCCCGTCGAGGTGATGACCCAGGCCGTCCGCCGGGCCCTGAACGGGGAGCAGCCGTGAACCTCGCCCTCATCGGTTATCGTGGAACCGGGAAGAGCACCATCGGCCGCTTGCTGGCCGAAACGCTCGGGATGACTTACGTCTGCTGTGACGAGGAGATCGTGCGACAGGCCGGGATGAGCATTCCCGAGATCGTCGGCCGGTTCTCGTGGGAGCATTTCAGGGATTTGGAGTCCCGGGTCGTCGCGGATGTTGCGGCCCGCGACGGACAGGTCGTGGATACGGGAGGCGGGGTCGTCACGCGCGCGGCCAATGTGACGGTGCTTCGTGCCGGCGCGATCGTCGTCCTGCTCGAGGCGACCGTGGCCGACATCGTGGCGCGGATCGGAGCAACGACGGAGCGACCGTCTTTGAGCGGGACGAAGAGTTTCACCGACGAAGTCGAGGAGATTCTGGCCGAACGGCGTCCGCTCTATGAGGCAGCGGCCGACTTCCGGATCGACACGTCGAAGCTCTCAGCCGAGCAGGCGGCGGAGGAGATCATCCGCCTTTTCCGCCAGCGCGGCCACGGCCCGCTATCAGAACGCGAACGTCAGTGAGTGTCCCGCCCCGCGCCGTCGCCGGACGGCGCAGGACCACGGCGGCAGACACGGCCGGCCGCGCTCGCCAGCCCAGCAACCGGCAACTCGAAACTCACTGACATTCCTGCGAGACCCGATCGATTTCGGACAGCTCGTCCGAACTGAGCGTAAAAGTCATGGCGCCGGCGCTCTCAGCGGCATGTTTCGGCTTGGATGCGCCGGGGATCGTCACCACCGTGTCGCCGTGGAAGTGGACGAGCCAGTTGAGCGCGATCTGCGATGTCGTGACGCCGCGGCCGGCGGCCAACCTCTCCAGGACCTCGATCAGCGGACGGCTCTTCCGCATGAGGCGCCCGAGCCTGAGGCGGCGGACGAAGGGGCGGCTCTCGAGAAGTCCGGGATCCCGGTGGAACTTGCCGGTCAAAAGTCCCATTTCGAGCGGGGAGTAGGCGATGATCGATATGCCAAGTTCGCGGGCCGTCTCCAGCACTCCGTTGTGTTCGATTCTGCGGTCCAGAAGGCTGTATTTCACCTGATTCGAGGCCAGACTGAATCCGCGATCGACCAGTCGCCGATGGGCCCGGCGCATGGATGACGCCGAGTAGTTGCTGACTCCGGCGGCGCGGATGAGCCTCTCGTCGATGAGGTCGGCCAGGGCGTCCATTTCCGCTTCGACCGAGGAGAAGGAGGCGGGGAAATGAACCTGATGGAGGTCGATGGGAAATGGAGAAAGACACTCGAGACGCTTTCGGATGGTCTTTCGAATCGAGTCGGCCGTCCTCAGGAGCGGATTCCACTTGGTAGCGATGACCACCTGACCCGGCCGAATGCCCGCCCGGCCGAGAGCGCCGGCCAGAGCCCTCTCGGAACGCCCGAAACCGTACAGTTCGGCCGTATCGAACCAGTTGATGCCGCTGGCCAGTGCCTGCTTTACGATGGCGTCGGTCTCGGCGGTGGTCAACGGCGACCACATGCCGCGAGCCCCACCTTTACCTTCCGAAAACTGCCAGGCGCCGAGGCCGATCGGTGTGATCTTGAACGCGGCGCGACCGAGCCGGCGGAACGGAATCGGACTTCTCGAATTGGCATCAAGACTCTCGTGCATGGACCCTCCCGTGATTCTCATCTTACCGCATCCAAAACATTGGATTCGCCTGAGGTTCAATCCAAATTGTTGGACATGGTTGGTTGAGCGCGTACCGATCAGAACTTCCTAACGAATTAGTTTTCAGTCTCTTGGGGGCTGCCTTTGGCCGCCGCAGGGCTGTGGCATTTGAATTGCTAAGCCGTGCAGCGTGGGGAGGGAGGTCTCTACCTTCTGACAGCGGGTTGCATGAGATCCCCCTTGGGGAGTGGTTCTTTCAGTGTGATTTCAAACGGAGGACGAGAAAACAGCATGAGTAATCAAAGGTGTGTTCTAAGGTTTCTTTCCCTCGTGGTGGCGCTGAGCCTGTTGCTCGCCGCGCCGCTTTTTGGGCAGGAAACCAAAGGTAGCCTGGTGGGTACCGTGAAGGACCAGACCGGCGGAGCGATCCCCGGCGCGGAAGTCACGATTACGAACCAGGGTACCAACCGGTCCGTGAACGTCGTTACGAATGATATCGGTGCCTTCGTGGCCCGAAACCTGACGCCCGGTCAGTACCGGGTGCAGATCGCGCTGACCGGTTTCAAGACCTACGTTGAGCGCGATGTGAAGGTGAACGTCGGTGAAGAGTACTCGATGCATGCCACCCTGGAAGTCGGTGATGTGGCGGAGACGGTCACCGTCGTCGGCGGCGCCGACCTGGTCAACACATCGGACGCTCAGGTATCGACCACAATAGAGCAGCGTCAGATTCAGGATCTGCCGCTTGCCGGCCGCAATCCGATGGCCCTCATCACCCTGCAGGCAGGTACCGCCGCCAACGGCAACTCGCCGACGTCGATTTCCGGAATGCGCGTCTCGTTCACCAACATCACGCAGGACGGAATCAACATTCAGGACAACTACATCCGATCGAACGCAACGACCTTCACGCCGAACCGGTTGACGCAGAGCATGGTCAGTGAGTTTTCGATCGCCACGTCCAGCCAGAATGTTGGCTACGGATTCGGTTCTTCACAGGTCAACTTCGTGACCCCGTCGGGTACCAACGACCTGCACGGTGAGGTTTACTGGTTCCACCGCAACAACAAGTTCGCGGCCAACGGGTTCTTTCCCAACAAGGCAGGCTCGCCCAAGCCGAAGCTGATCCGGAACCAGTTCGGAGTGTCGGCCAGCGGTCCCATCATCAAGGACAAGCTGCTCTGGTTCGCCAACTACGAGGGGTACCGGGATCGGCAGGAGACTTCCAAGCTCAACACCGTTCTGACCTCGAACGCCCGCCAGGGCATCCTCTCCTACAATGCGGCGGACGGGAGCGTCAAGACGGCCAATCTGCTCGAGATGCGGGGCCTGACCATCGATCCGGTCATCGCGGGGCTCCTCAGCCAGGTGCCGACGACGGGCAACGATCCGGGCGCCGGTGACGGCCTGAACACGATCGGGTACCGGTTCAACATGACCAACAATGAGAACCGCGACCAGGTCAAGTTCCGCCTCGACTACATCCTGAGCGATGCCCATTCCTTCGAGGGGATCTACAGCCACAACAAGTTCACCAACGACCGTCCCGACATCTATACCGGTTACCAGACGACCCCTCTGGATTACACGGACAGTTCTCCCGATTTCCTTTCGACGGCGTGGAACTGGACGATCTCTCCGACCCTCATCAACCAGGTGCGGTTCGGTTTCAACTTCGCCGGTGTCGTCTTCGAAACCCTCGAGGACTATTCGCGGGGCTACAAGATCGGTCTGACGGGAGGATCCTTCTCGAACCCGGACTCGAATTTCGAGCGCCAGGGACGGGACACCAATACCTACAACCTGTCGGACAACGCCAGCTGGACCAAAGGAGCGCACTCCTTCCGGTTCGGCTACCAGCAGCAGAATATTCGCATTCATGCGTTCAGCAGTTTCGACGTCATTCCGACCTACTATCTCGGGACGAACCTGACCAACGACATGGCCTTCGCCCAGTCGGATTTCGACTTCGCCCCGGACGAAGCTGCGAGCTTCCTGAGTACGGCCAACTCCATGCTGGCCGATCTGGGCGGCATCCTGGATGAGGTGGACGGCGAGTACCATGTGACCAGCCGGACGTCGGGCTTTGAGAACGCTCCGACCAGCTACCACTGGGAATATGACATCTACGCCTTTTACTTTGGTGACACCTGGCGCCTTTCTCCCCGGCTGACCTTCAATGCCGGTATGCGCTGGGAATTGGCGCGGCCGCTCCGCGAACGGGACGGTCTGGTCACCGAACCGCTCATCACCAACGGCGACTACGTCGGGGCCGCTCTGGATCCGAACAACTCGGTCGATTTCGTCAACGGCAACCTGATCAAGACGGACAAGAACAACTTTGCTCCCAATCTTGGTCTGGCCTGGGACGTTTTCGGAGACGGCAAGACGGCCGTTCGCGCCGGCTACAGCCTGGCCTACGTCAACGATGAAATGCAGCGGGCGCCGGGCAACGCGATCAACCGGTACGGCGTTTCGGCCTATCCCGCTCTCATCAACCTGACGGGTACCCTGGCGAACGACCGGCCGACGGTTTCGGCGCCGGCCTACAAGATGCCCTTGACCTGGACCGAGATCAGCGATCCCTCTTCGCCCTACTTCGTGGAGAGTTTCCCGGCTCCGTATACGGTGGATCCGAACATGGCGACTCCGTATGCGCAGACCTGGAACCTGGGTATCGAGCACGAGATCGGCTGGGACACGGCCATCGAAGCCCGCTACGTCGGGACCAAGGGAACCAAGTTGTCCCGGGCCATCGACTACAACCAGGTGATCCTTGGGGCGAACGGCTTCCTGAACGACTTCAAGAACGCTCAGCACAATGCCGAGTTGTCCCAGGCAGCCGGCCTCGGCTACATCGGATACTACAATCCGGATGTGGCCGGAAGCGTGGCACTGCCCGTCTTCGACGAGATGGTGGCCGGCGGTCTGCTGAACAACTCGACGATCACCAACTACCTGCGCCAGGGCAGGGCCGGTCAGGCCGTCTACATCTACTTTGTCAACGGTTTGTGCGGCAACGTCAAGTGTGTCGAGAACCCGGTCAGCTATCTGGCCGATGCTCTCGGCAACGGAGCCGACTCGATCTATCATTCGCTGCAGATCGAGGCCCGGCGCCGCTTCAAGGACGGACTCAGCTTCCAGGCCAACTACACCTTCGGCAAGACGCTGACCAACGCCTCGGGCGCGGGGCAGACCAACTTCGAGCCGGCTCTGGATCTCTATGACCTGGCTTACGATCGCGGCCGCGCATCCTATGGCGTCACGCACGTGTTCAACGCCAACTTCATGTGGGAGCTGCCCTTTGGACAGGGCAAACGGTTCGAGATCACCAATAGCGTGCTCAACCAGATTCTGGGCGGCTGGGAAGCCACCTCGATCTTCAACTGGCAAAGCGGCGACCCCTTCAGCATCATGTCGAACCGGGGCACCGTCAACCGCGACGGCCGGTCCGCCGGCCGCAACCGGGCCAGCTCGGACCTGAGCAATGGCGAAATCCGGAACCTCATCCAGATCGGTGACGCCGCTTCCGGACCGACCTTCATCAACCCGACCACCCGGACCGACGGGACCTTCTATCATCCCGCCGCGGGCCTGGACGGGTCGCTGGGGCGCTACGCTTTTGACGGTCCCTCCCAGTTCAATTGGGATCTGGCCATCATGAAGCGGTTCAACCTGTTTGAGGAAAAGCAGTTGGAGTTCAAGGCGGAACTGTTCAACGCCACCAATCACGTGAACTTCAACGTGGGAGATGAGGCTCAGACCTCTTCTTACCTCAGCCTGGACAGCTCGAGCTACGGGCGGATGAACTACACCAACACTTCTGCCCGCGTGACTCAGTTCTCCTTGCGGTTCATTTTCTAAGCGAGGACGAGAGAGCGAAACGTCGTGAGGGGGCTCGCCGGGTCGCACGACCCGGCGGGCCCCTTTTCGTTTTTTAGGGGTGACGCGTACGGTGGGTGCCGGATTTGAGAATTACGATTTACGATTTCCGATTTGGGGCTCCGATCGCGGACGGTGGCAGGCGAGTGAAGGCACGGCGGCTTTGCGTGAGATCAGACTGCCGAGACCTCACTCCAGTGGGAGCACACCGATGGGAGGCCGCAGCCCCCGAAGCTCGAAACCCGCCCCGGGGGATCTCACGGGCCGCGATTGATATAATGGCGCGAGATTACGACTGGGTGAAGATTCACATGAACAAAGCTCTGAAAGCACTTCTGGGGGCGGTCTTCGGGATGGCCCTCCTGCTGACATCGTTGCCTGCCCAAGACCGTGATCAGCCGGTGAAGGACGAAGAGGCGCAGGATTACTACTCCAAGTGGTTGAACGAAGATGTCGTCTACATCATCACACCAGAGGAGCGGAGCGTCTTCGAGCACCTGGCGACTCCCGAGGAAAAGGACCAGTTCATCGAACAGTTCTGGCGGCGACGCGATCCCGATCCGACGACGGCCGAGAACGAGTTCAAGGAGGAGCACTATCGGCGGATCGCCTACGCCAATGAGCACTTCCATGCCGGTGTCGCGGGATGGCGGACGGATCGCGGAATGATTTACATCCGCTTCGGACCGCCGACCGGAATGGAGAAGCACCCGGAGGGCGGTACCTATCAGCGGAAGATGACCGAGGGGGGCGGCACGACCTACACGCATCCCTTCGAGGTCTGGTTCTACAACCACATCGATGGGGTGGGGGACGGCATCGAAATCGAGTTCGTGGACACCTCGCACACCAACAATTACCGGATCGCCATCAATCCCGACGAGAAGGATGCGCTGTTCTGGGTGCCGGGGGCCGGCCAGACGCTGGCGGAGGAAATGGGCACCATGAGCCGCCTCGACCGCGTCCGGACGAACAACCTCGGGAACCCCGAGGGTGGGGCCAGAGGCGTCGATACGGCCTTCTATCAGCGAAGCTACCGGGACTATCCCATGGCCAAGCTCGAAACCCTCTTCAAGCTGAGCAAGAGCCCGGCCGTGAAGTACAAGGATCTGGAAAAGCTCGTGACTGCCCGGATTTCGTACGAACAACTCCCTGTTCAGGTGCAGTCGACCGTGCTGCGCATGACGGAAGACCATTGCGTGGTACCCATTACTCTGTTCGTTCCCAATAAAGATCTTTCGTTCAAGCCGCTCGACGAGAACCCCAATGTCCTGGGATCGGACGTCGGCGTCTACGGACAGGTTGAGACGCTCGGCGGGCGTCTCGAGTACACCTTCGAGGACGATATCAAGCAACAGTTCGCCAAACCTCAGCTGGCCGAAAAGCGGACGGGCTACTCGATGTACCAGAAGCAGTTCCCGCTGGCGCCCGGTCGCTACAAGCTGTCGCTGGTGGTGCAGGACCAGGATACCTCCAACATCGGGTCTCTCACCCAGGTGTTGCAGGTCCCGGCCATCCAGGGGGATGCGTTGCAGGCCAGCCCGGTCACGTTGTCTCGATCCGTGACCCTTCCGCCCGAGAGCGAGACGATAGGGGAACCGTTCGTGATCGGCAAATACCGGGTCGTTCCGGCGCGAGGTAACCACTTCCGCCCGGAGGATCAGTTTGCCCAGGCCTATTTCGAGGTGTACAACCTGCTGCTGGACGAGGCGACGCTGCAGCCGAGCGTGAAGGTCGAAATTGCACTCGAGCATGGCCGCAAGGAGATCTTCCCCTGGACGCCCGTGAATCAAGAGTTCGAATACGTGAGAGATCGCCTGCTGATTCACAAGACCATGCCCTTTCAGGGGCTGGAGCGAGGATCCTATTCACTGCGGTTCAAGATCACTGACATGATCCGAGGATCTTCCATCGAACAGAAAGCCGAGTTCGTCATTGATTGAAACATGCGTTAAGCACCGTGGTTCAGCCAGGTTCTCTCGGTTCGGGAAAGGGGCTGCGAGGTGAAGAACGCAGTGGTTCGTTTTGGATTCGTGATCACCCTCGCGACGGCATGGTTGCTCCTCGTTGAGACCGGCACGGGTGCGGGGACCAGCGCCGCCGGCGACGAACTGACTTGGCAGCAACTGGTTCAGCAGCACCTCGAGTCGATCGCGCCACTGGATCGGTTGAAGGCGCGGCGAACCTTTGCCGTGCAGGGCGACTGCGAGTACCGGATCCTGGCCGGAGGGGTTCTGTCGGCTAACGGGATTTCCCAGCTTGTCTCCAAGGGGGAGTCCTACAACATGATGTTCAATTTTCCAGCCGGCGAGTATGGGGGAACCCAGTACGTCACGAACGGGAAGAAGACGGACACGCGGTACAGCTCCGGGGGACAGGTGAATCCGCTGCGCGTATTCCTTCAGGGACAGGATGCGCTGTTGACCGAAGGACTGCTGGGGGGCGAATTGACCACGGCCTGGGCGCTCCTGGACGTTGCGGGGCGACGACCGCGATTGAAGTACCAGGGGATCCAGGACATCGACGGTCGCCCCTTGCACCGGCTCGACTATCGCATCCGAAAGGGTGGAATGGATCTGGAGAACCGGCTCTACTTCGATCCGAAAACCTTCCACCACGTTCTCAGTACGTACGAAGTGGAGGTGTCGTCCCAGATGGGCGCCACTCCCGAGGCATCGTCCCAGAATCGCGTGTCCCGCGCTCGGGTGGAGGAACGGTTCTCCGATTTCAAGGACCTCGGGGGTTTTGTTCTGCCGACGACCTGGACCCTGCTGTACTCCAAAATGACGGACGATGGCAGCATCCTGCTCCAGTGGAGAACGACGATCAAGCACAGCGCCGCGAATGTACCGTTTCCGGAGAATCTGCTGAAGATGGACTGATTCAGACCCCTTGCCGGTCCGCATCCCACGGCGGGGGGAAGGTGACATGCCTCGGAAAGGAACGACCGGGATCCGGACGTGCCCGAGACCCGGGCGCTTGTCCGGCTCACCGTGGGGGGCAGCAAGGAACCCGTGCCCTGAGGAAGGAGTGGTCGATTGAAAGTAAAAAGTGTGTTTTCGAGCGTGCTGGTGATCGCCGTGGCTGGCCTGACCTTGATTTTCAGTCTCGGTTTCCGCAGCAGCGATGAGGATTTGACGGCGGAGTCTCTGATCCAGCGCCATATTGCGTCGATCGCACCAGCGGAACGTCTCAAGGAGCGGCGTACGTTCGTGATGAAGGGAGATTGCCAGTACAAGGTGCTCGTCGGCGGAGCCAAGATCGCACCGGGACCGGGGATCACCCAGATCGTCTCCGAGGGTCAGGCCTACAACATCACCGTCAAGTTCGACACGGGCGAGTACGGGGGCGAGCAGTACGTCACCGACGGAAAGAACGCACGCACCGCCTACAGCACTCCCAGCGACAGGAACCCCATGACGGAGTTCCTCCAGGCGCAGCAGGAGCTGTTCACCGAGGGCCTCTTCGGCGGAGAGTTGACGACCGCGTGGGCTCTCCTGGATGTGAAGGGGCGAAAACCCAAGCTCACCTTCAAAGGACTCGAAGACGTGGACGGGCGTCAACTCTACGAACTGGATTATCGGTTTCGCAAGGGCGGGTACGACCTCACGAACAAGCTCTACTTCGAGCCGGAGACCTTTCATCATGTGCTGAGCACCTACGAGGTTCAGATTGCCGCGCCCATGGGTGCCAACCCCACGGACTCGGCGCGTCAGCGGCCGTCGCGATACAAGGTCGAGGAGCGGTTTGCCGATTTCAAGGACTTCGACGGCTTCACGCTCCCGGCGGACTGGACGATCCAGTTCTCGCAGTCGACGACGGACTCGACCTTACTGCTGCAGTGGAGCACGGTCTTCACGCAGAGCGCCCTGGATATGCAGATTCCGCCGGGAATATTCAAAGTCAAGTAGGATCCTGGGCTCTGGCAGGAGAAGCGTCCCGGCGCTCAGGGTTTTCGCCGAAAGGTTGAACGAATCGGCGAAGAGCAACATCCATCTAGCAGGATCGGCTACGGAGAAGGTCCGGGAGTACACGAGAAGGTCAGACACCTTTTTGCGGCGAGCGGCGCTCTCGGCGACGCGTTTGGACCGCGACGATGTGGCCGGAGACAAGCCGCCTGTTCGCCGCCATCGACGAAGGAGGCGAGTCGTGGAAAGACGGAAGTTTCGTGAGAGTCACTGTCCTGTAATCCTCATGGGGTTGTTTATCCTGCTCGTGCCGGGTCTGGTCGGCAGCGCCGCCGGATCGACGCTGACGGCCCAGGAACTGATTCGGCGCCATCTCGCTTCCATCGCTCCGTCGGATCAACTGGAGTCGCGGCAGGTCTTCGCCGTCCAGGGCGATTGTGAGTATCAATTGCTGTCCGGCGGTGCGCTGGTGGCGGCGGGGACGGGCCAGTTGGTGTCCGAAGGAAAGGCCTACAACGTCCTCTTCGATTTCGCCCCCGGCGAATATGCGGGCACCGAGTACATCACCGACGGCAAACGAACGGAGATCGAGTACCGGTCCGGCGGACAGGTCAACCCGTTGTGGATCTTTCTGCAGGGACAGGGTGCTCTGCTGACCGAGGGACTGCTCGGGGGTACCCTGACGACGGCCTGGGCGCTTTTGGATGTGGATGGCAGGAAGCCTAAGCTGCAGTACCGAGGTACGGAGGATGTGGACGGACGCCCGCTGCATCGCCTGGACTACCGGATGCGCAAGGGCGGCCGCGATCTCAAGGTTCGACTCTACTTCGAGCCGGAAACCTACCACCACGTTTTGAGCACCTATGAGGTTACCGTGACGGCTCCCCTCGGGCCTTCTCCGGAAGCTTCGGCAAGACAGCGAGTAGCGCGTCAGCGAGTCGAGGAATCCTTTGCCGACTTCGAGAACCTGGACGGATACACACTTCCGAAGACCTGGACCCTCAAATACTTCAAAACCGCCAACGATGGGGACGCACCCTGGACGCTGAACCTGGCGCCCGGCGTCGATCCGGCCGCTCGCGCTGCCGGTCCCGCGTTGACCAGCACAACCCCGACCGGGACCTTTCTGCTCCAGTGGACGACGACGATCCGGCGCAGCGCCAGCAACAATGCGATCCCGCCGGGAATGCTGCAAGAGCTCCTGAAGCTCGACTGATCGCAACGGCGTGGTGTGTCATTCCTGCCGACGCCGCAAAAAAGTCGCAGTCCTCGGTATCGGCAGGCTGACTCCTTTTGAGACGCAAACTACTTGGCTTCAATGGCTTAAGGGCTCTCATCCCGAATTGGTACGCGGCTTGCTACCATTACGGGTGTACGAATTGCTGCAGCGAGCCAACCAGTAGTGGAGCTCGCCTCAATCATAGTGCTCTGTGCAGAGTCTGAAAAAGGAGTCAACAATGCTGAAAAGAAGCTCACTCATACTCGCCCTTCTCTTCGCATTTACGATGCTGCCTGCCTTTGGACAGGTGGGCAATATCATCAATACGAAGATCCCGTTTCCGTTCATAGTGGATGGAAAGGTCCTTCCTGCCGGCCAATACGAGCTGTTCCAGCCCGATATCCAGCAGGACAACGAATGGCTGATTCGCGACGTCAACCACGAATCCACGGAAGTCCTGTTCACCGCCGAGCGCCAGGACAAGATGGAGCCGCGTGCCGACACCTACCTCTCCTTCAAAGAGGTCAACCACAAGGACTATTTGTCGGCCATCTGGACAGTCGGCTCGGTCCAGGGATGGCAGGTCCCGGTGCAGCTCGAAGAAGGCTCGGCCGGAGCCCATGTCCGAACGCGAACCATCAGCGCCGGCATGGGCGCACGCGCCTCGCGCTAGTCGATCGTTGAGCGAGACTACTGCCGTTTGCGGCCACTCTCGCAGGCTCCCGGGCTGCGGTTTCCCTCACCAAACCACCCGGCCCGGGGCCACCTCCCCTCACTCCGTCGCCCGTTGCCCTTCTCCCGGGTCCCGATTCAGGGATCCTGCGGTACCCTCAGCCTGCGGGCGGAGCTTCGACACCAGAACCTCCAGCGCCAGATCGTTGATCCTGTGCGCCCTTTCGTGGGTCCGCGCCTCCGTATAGCAGCGGAACTCCGGTGCGTTGCCGGAGGGCCGAAAATGGACGATTTCGCCATTACCGAACGTGATCCTCGCGCCGTCGGTGAAGTCGATCCTCTCCCCGGGACCCAGGGCATCTCCAAACAGATCCTGCATCAGCGGGAGCCCCATCCGCCGGAGCAGGGAGATGACCTCCCGTCCGGTTTCGGCGGGGAACTGTCGCACCAGCCCGCTCCAGGTCTGGCGATCGGGCAAGCGGTGCGGAAGCTCGGATACCCGAAGTCCTTCCCGATGTGCCATGTGGAGAGCCGCCAATAGTGGCAGCGCGGCGTCTCGCGTGGGGAGTGGTGCCAGGGGACGCCGTCCGGCGGTTCCCGGGATCTCGCTGGCGATCAGGAAGCCGCCGTTGGCTTCGAATCCGACCACGGGGGTGCGGCCGGCGGCCACGCATTCGAGCATACCCGCGACGACGTAGGGGGATCCGATGCGGGTTCGGCGGACCAGCGGAAACCGCTCCCAGCGTTCAACGGCCGTGTTACAGCTCACGGGAAGCACAACGGCTTCCGCCCCGAGATAATCGGCGACGAGAGTGCCGAGGATGTCACCCTGGACGACCCGGCCGTTGTCGGCCACGAGCAGGGGACGATCGGCATCTCCGTCGGTGCTGACGAGGGCGTCGAGTTCCAATTCGCGCACCCATTGTGCGAGTTGTTCCGGGTTTTGGACGGCCTCCGTGTCGACGGCCACGAACGAATCGGATCGGCCGAGCCGCGTCACGACGGCCCCAAGGCCCTCGAGCAGCTCACGCAGGAGGTCTCTCCCGACACTCGAGTGCTCGTAGAGGCCCACGGCTTGACCCCGCAGGGCCGCCTCGGGAAAGAACTCGAGGTAGCGGCGGAGATACTCCCGGGAGGAGGTCTCATCGGCGATTCCCGGAAGATCCGGGCGGTCGGCGTTCAGTTGCCCTTCCGAATCAAAGGGGCCGAAGGGGAGCCCGCACTCCTCACGGAGTCGCTCGTGATGCTCGAGGATCCCCGCTTCATCCTCCTTGAGGATCTCGCCTGTGGCGAGATTGAATTTGATGCCGTTGCGGTCCTCGGGGATATGACTGCCGGTGACCATGACGGTGGGGATTCGGTGGGCCAGGCCGTACAGGCAGAGTACGGGGGTGGGAACACGGCCGCAGTAGACGACGCGGACCCCTTCGTCTTCGAGAGCCAGTGCTACCGATCGCAGGATCCGGTGCGTGCTCGCCCGCAGGTCTCCCGAGATCCCCACTGTCTCCACTACACTCCGGGTGCGGACATGACGTACGAAGGCCCTGGTGAACAGCCAGCATTGGTAGTCGGACATTTCGCTGACCAAGCCTCTGACTCCGCTGGTTCCGAATCGGAGAGACATCGCTTGCGTACCTCCTTCGATCTCGAGGCGGCCGGCGCCGCCGGATTCTCCATTTTCATCGAAATGATCCCGCAGCGAAACCGTCACGGAGCCCGATCGGTGACGGGGCTTGACTCGAGCCCGCACCCGAAAGCGCCGCCGGGATTTACACACCGACCAAGTTGAGTCATTCTAATAGGCTGAGTCGCTGGATGATATGCAGGCGGCCAGGAGTATCCTGCCCGGGTTCGGGAGCTGTCGCGCCGGAGGCGGTTGGCAGAGCCCCCAAAGCTTTGCCGGATGCGGGCACGAGGAACTGTTACGACTAGTGATGTGACCGGAGGGAGCAGGTAAGGAGGATCCTGATGCGACGATTTTGGCTGTGTCTTGGCTTTTTGTGCCTATTTCTAGTGAGCTGTGGAGGGGATCCGGATGCGGAACTCCTCGAAGCGGCCAGGACAGGGAATGTGGAAAAGGTGCAGTCCGTTCTCGGGAGGGATGTCAACGTCAACTCCCAGGACGCGGAAGGCAAGACCGCGTTGATGCTGGCCTCCGAGGGAGGCAGCACGGCGATTGTAGAGGCACTTCTCGCCAAGGGCGCCAATCTGGAGGCTCAGGATCGGTCCGGACGAACGGCCCTGATCCTGGCCGTGCGGGCAGGCAAGGAGGACGTCGTCAAGTTGTTGCTCGACAAGGGCGCGAATGTCGAGGCCACCGATTTTGACGGGTTTACGGCTCTCATACACGCGGGTGAGATGGGTCAGACGGGCTGTGCCAAGCTCCTCCTGGACAAGGGCGCCAAGGTCGACGCTACCGATGGGCGGGGCCGAACGGCGCTGATGTACGCTGCTGCGGGCGGGCACAAGGAGACGGCCGAGTTGCTCATCGAGCGGGGGGCCAATGTCTCGGCGGCCGACCGGGACGGAGTGACTCCCTTGATGCATGCTGCCATCCGTGGCAAGGCGGACTGTATCGGATTGCTCATCGAACATGGTGCGGATCTGAAGGCGACTGCAAAGGACGGCCGTACGGCGCTCATCGCGGCCTCCCAGGAAGGGATGGCCGATGCCTTGAGAGCCATTCTGGCGGCCGGAGGCGATGTGAACGATGCGACCAAGGATGGGAGGACGGCTCTCATGTGGGCGGCCTCGAATGGACATCTCGACGCGGTCAACGTTCTGCTCGAGAACAAGGCGAAGGTCGATGCGCGCGACGACAAGGGCCGGACGGCCCTCATGCTGGCCGCCTTCAACGGGACCGCTGACGTCACCAAGGCGCTCCTGGACGCCAATGCCAAGGTGAACCTGGCCGACAAAGAAGGGTCGACGGCCCTCATGTATGCCGCCCGGCAGGGCAATGTCGATTGCGTGCGGCAGTTGATCGCGGCAGGGGAGAAGGTCAACGCCAAGAACGACGTCGGCTGGACCGCCCTCACGGCGGCCGCTTCAAATGGGCGCAGTGACACGGTCCAGGCGCTCCTGGACGCGGGCGCGGACCCGAAGATCAAGGCGAAGACCGGTTGGGACGCGCTGATCGGGGCGGCGGTCAAAGGGGACGCCGAGAGCATTCGACTCCTGTTGGCGAAGGGCGCCGACGTGAACTCGAAGGACGCCAATGACGTGTCGGCGTTGATGGAAGCCGCGCTCCAGGGTCACGAGGAAGCCGTGAAGGCTCTGCTCGCAGGCGGCGCGGACGTCTCGGCCGAGGATTATCAGCACAAGACGGCGGTCACCTACGCCGAGGAGAAGGGAAACACCGAGATCGTCAAGCTGCTTCAGGGAGGTGGTGAGACGGCGCAGAAGTAGCGCGCGTTTCTCGAGTGACCAAGAGAAAGATCGAGGGCTGAACCGGCTGTAACTCAGGGACCGGTTCGGCCCCTATCCTCTCGACTCAGCGCGCCGGCGCGAGGAGGGCTTCGAGGGCGTCGAGCTGGTGCTTCTGGCCGATGACGATCAGGACATCGCCGGCCTTCAGGACCGTGGAGGGACGGAGATCGGGAATCGTTCCGATTCCGGGACGCTTGATTCCGAGCACATAGATCCCGGTCCGCTCGCGCACGGCTGCTTCGGCCAAACTCTTTCCGTCGAGCTTGCTGCCATCACGAATCTTCAAGTTCTCGATCATCAGGCCGATGGACGACTCATCGTGCAGCACGTCCTCCAAAAAGCCAACCACCTCGGGCCGCAACATCATCTGGGCCATGCGCCGTCCGCCGGTCCGATAGGGGAGAAAGACGCTGTCGGCGCCGGCTCGGATGAACTTTTCCGGTGCGTCCTCCTGGCTGACGCGGGCGACGATGGGGAGGCCCCGGTTCAGTCCCCGGGCGGAGATCACGACCATCAGGTTCTTGGCGTCGTCGTCGGAGACGGCGGCCAGCCCGGTGGCCCGGTCGATGCCGCACTCCTTCAAGGTCTCGTCCAGGCCAGGATCGCCGTTGAAGGCGATGTAGCCGTGTTCCTGGGCCTGGTGGACCGAGCCCTCCTTTTCGTCGACGACCAGGAAGGAGCGACCCTCGCGGCGCAGTTCCTGGCAGACCTCGTGGCCCATGCGGCCGTATCCGCAGACAATCACGTGATTCTTCATTGAAGCGATGATCCGCTTCATTTTGCGTTCTCCCAGAAATCCACGCAGTTCTCCTGCGATGACATAGTTAGAGATGGCTCCAAAAGAGTAGGTGATGGTGGCAACGCCCAGCAGGATGAGGACCGACGTAAAGAGTTTGCCCGACGGCGACAGCGGGTGTACTTCTGAGAACCCGACTGTCGTCACCGTGATCACGGACATGTAGATGGAATCGAGGGCGGACCAACCTTCGATGAAGTGGAATCCGACGGCCCCCGCCGTGAGGGTGAAGATGAAGACCAGCGCGATGTAGATCAATCGGCGCAGCAGCATGATGTCGAATTACGATTTCCGACTTCCGATTTCCGAATGCCTCGAGAAGCGCGTCCAGTCTCTTTTTCCGAATAGACTGGGAGCGCGACGTAGCCCGACGTCGCGCTCAGACTTCAAATCTCAAATCGTAAATCGTAAATCGTAAATCTCAGATCGCCGACTACGGCTCCACGTAAAAATGATGCACCGTCACCTGGTGGTACTCCTCTCCGGGATTCAGGATGACCGAAGGGAAATCCGGCTGATTCGGAGAGTCAGGATAGTGCTGGGTCTCCAGGCAGAAGGCCGCATGCTTCGGATATCCGTTGACCGCCGCGCTGCCATCGAGAAAGTTGCCCGTGTAGAACTGGATTCCAGGCTGGGTCGTCGAAATTTCCAGGACCCGGCCGCTCTTGGGGTCGCGCACACGCGCCGCCAGAGCCATTTCGCCGGTCTGGTTGCGCAAGACCAGGCAATGGTCGTACCCACCGGGCACCTGGTCGATTCTCTCCCCGATCGGCGTGGGGGAGCGAAAGTCGAAGGGCGTGCCCTCGACCGGCGCAATCTGGCCCGTCGGGATCAGGCCCTTGTCGACGGGCAGGTAGGAGTCGGCGGCAATCATCGCCACATGGTCGAGGATGGTGCCCGAGCCGGCGCCGCCGAGGTTCCAGTAGCAGTGGTTGGTCAAATTGACGGGAGTTGCCTTGTCGGTGGTTGCCCGGTAGTCGATCTTGAGCTCGTCCTGATTGGTCAGCAGGTAGACCACATCGACCTGCAGGTTCCCCGGATAGCCCTCCTCTCCATCCGGGCTCAGTCTGGAGAAGTGAACGCCCACTCCCTCATCGGACTCGACGGGCTCCGCGCTCCACATCTGCTTGTCGAAACCGCGGACGCCACCGTGCAGGGAATTGACACCGTCGTTGGCGGCCAGCTTGTAGGTCACGCCGTCGAGGGTGAACTGGGCATTGGCGATTCGGTTGGCATAGCGGCCTACCGTGGCGCCGAAAAAGGGATTGCCCGGCTGGAGATAGCCCTCCAGATTCGGAAAGTTCAGGGTGATGTTTTCCTTCTTGCCATCGCGGTCGGGAGCCTCGAGGGCAACCACGGTGGCCCCTCGATCGATCATCTTCAGAACCAGCCCGTTGCGATTGACGCAAGTGTACATGGTTACAGGCTGGCCGTCAGCGGTCTGGCCGAAACTCGAAGTCTCTACCCCCATTTTCGCTCCCTCCGACTTCTGTACTACCGAGGATGATTGGCAGCCCCCAAGAGGGAGCAGAAAAAACAGCAAGGAACCGTAAAAAGCCTTACGCATGAGGCAATTCTAGGATTCCGTCCGGAGCAGGTCAACTCCGCAGGGATGCCATTCGCCCGTGCACGGCCGGTGTGGCGAGCGTCTCCTCGAAACGGGCGAGGCCGTCGAAGAAGCAGGAGGCGAAGCTCGGCAGCGTCGCCTGGACTTCCCGCAAAAACTCCGGAAAGCTCCCGCTCGGCTCCGCTTCGCTGGGAGCCACGGTCTCGGGCAGGTGAATCTGCACCGCGCCCAGAAAGGAGCGCTCCAGATCGAGGAAGACCTCGTTCAGTCCAAGGCGGAAGGCATCGAAATCGGGCAGCATGCGTCGGCGCGTCGTCGGCGCGATCGATCCTTCGGCCCGCAAGCGGTAAAGGCGCTCGAAGGCCCGGACCACGAGTTCGTCGAATCCGTCTACCCGTGCCTGAAAGAAACGCAGTTGCTCCTGAAACGTCGACTCCCGATCGAGGAGAAGGCAGAGATCGTCCCGATCGTCCGCGCCGACCGCCGGCAGCATCGTCTGCAGGAAAACGGTCTCGAACTGATGACGAAACTCAATGCTGATGGCCGCATAGATCTGGAGGAACTCATTGTAGGACTGCCTGGGCCCCCGGATCTTGAGAGCGACCAGCGCTCCGGTCACACCCGCACCAACAAGCTTCAGAATTTCTTTGACTTGCACTGTTTCATTTTGACACGAAGCGAGGCCGAAAATCAGCTCTCGTGTGGGACAACCTTCCCGGCGGGCAGAGTAGGCCGACCATCCTGGCTGTCCAGGGAGCGGGATCCGTACCCTGGCTGCGCCCGTCGCAAGGATCCGTACAAAAGGCTGCGAATGGAATTCCGCCTTCGTGACAGATAGTTGCGGCAGACTCCCTCACAAGATCCATGAGCTCCCAGTGGCCCGTATGATAGCCCAGCGCCGCCGGGGAGCCGTCCGGCTTGCGGAGTGTCGGGGGCCTGTCGCTTGATCCGGACGCCACCCCATACCCACGTTTTGAGTGAAGCCGAAAATGGTTTCGCTCGGTTCCTTGCGGAGCATTTCTGCGGAGAGGGGCAGGCGGTCTGCAGGGGGGCTGCCGGAGAGACGGCTGCGGAGAATCTCCTCACCCGTTCCGACAATATCGTCGAGGTTTGGCATCAGACGATTCGAATCGATTCCGTCCCGGGCAGTGCCGTCGTCCGATGCCTGGAAATCGAAGGCTCAGGCTTTCTTCCGTTCCGTGCTGAGAGTGACGATCTCGTCCCGCAGAAACGATTTCAGGCGCGCCTGGACATCGGCGGGGACATCGACGCGCTGCTCCTTGAGGAGGTGGAGCATGGTGGTGGACTTCTCGAAGCTGCGCACGAAGTTGATGCAGGGGGCACAGCCGGCCAGATGTTCATCCAGCCTGTCGCGGACCTGCGGCTCCAGGCTGCCTTCCAGGTAATCCGTCAAGAGGTCGACACATTCCTGACACTTGAAAAACTCTTTCATCGCCGGTTCTCGAAATAGTGGGAAAGTCGTTCCCGAACAAAGAGTCTGGCCCGATGGATCCGCGTTTTGGTCGTCGGCTCCTTCAAACCCAGCAAAGAAGAGATCTGCTTGATCGAATATCCCTCGATATCCTTCAGGATCAGAGGAATACGATACTCGAAGGGGAGAGACTGGACAGCCTCGTAAAGCTCTCCGGCCAATTCCGAGTTCAAGTAGACTTCCTCCGGGTCGACGGACCAGCCATAAATCGCGTTCTCGAACTCGCCGTCCCTGGAGAATCGTGGCAGGAGATCGTCGAGGGCGGTCGTCCTCTCCTGCTTGGACCGGTGCTTGCGCAGCCACATGATCCCGTTATTGATTGCGATTCTCCGCATCCATGGCCATATATCACTTTCCTCCCGAAAAGTTTCAATTTTGCGGATGATTTTCAGGAGGGTGTCTTGCAGGATCTCCTCGGCGTCGGACGGATTCCGCGTATAGTTGAGAATGACTCCGAACAGCGGCCGTGAATACTGGTCGACGAAGTCATCGATGACTGCAGGGTTGAGGGTCTTGAGCCCCTCAACAATCTGCTGCTGATCCAGTTCGTTCGATTTCATGATGAATGATCCTAAGCGTCCTCACCCCAGGACACTAGCCTACGATACACCAAATCCGCAAGTGCAGGCAGTCGATTGCAGGCGCTCCGCCGCCGGGCCTTCAGGCGCGCTCTGCTGTCTCCCGGAGCGTTCTCGCGGAGTCGGAACGCGCCGGGGATTCGACCCGCTGGAAGGTCCTCGAAACGGCGAGGATTGCCATGGCTCGAGAGCCGCTGGTAGGATTCCGAGGGTGGCTCGGTGGTTTGCGCGTGTGTGTCTGATCATTCTTGGAAGTGGGTTGCTTCAGGGGCTGCCCGGGATTCTGCACGGCCAGGGACGACGAGCCGGACAGGCTCCCTTCTTTCAGGCACTCAAATCCTATGACGAATCGGGCAGCCTGGTGAAGGCGGTCTTTCGCAAGGGCGTCACCGTCCTGATCGAGGAACATGCCCAGGACGATCTGGTCGTCGTGGCGACCCATTTTCGGGTGGGCCGGCTGAGCGCGTCTCCCGAGCTGTGCGAAATTGCCGCAGAGACGGCACGACGGGCCCTTGCCAAGGGAGTGCACGACGTCGGCGGCCTGGTCGAGGTTCAGGTCGGCGACCAGCTGACCTCGGCTCAGACCATCGTCCCCTCACTCAACCTGCGCGATGCCGTTCGAGCCCAGTTAGGATTGTTCCGTTTGCAGGAGGAACAGTGGGAGCTCGATCGCGCCTGGGTGGAAGAGGGCCGGAAGGCCGACCGGTCTCGGGTGCAGGCGGACTGGGGAGAGCTGGCGGCGATGGCTTCGGGCGAAGCTCCGGCGGCGCCGGCCGGGGAGACTTTGGCGCCCACGCCGGAATCGCTGACTCGCTTTCTGGCCGAGTTCTATACGCCCGAGAACAGCGTCCTGACTGCGGTTGGAACCGTTCGTCGAGAGCAGGCGCTGGCGATCCTGGCGGAGGAACTGTCCGATTTTCGACCGCCCCAGCCTGCTCCCGCGGAGGCGGCAAAAGGAGATGGGCAGGCGGCCTCGCCGGGAAAGTCAGCGGCCGCGGAAGAGCCGGCCCGACCCGGACCCGCGGACGGTGGAGGCCTTCTGTACCGGCAGGAACGCCGCGAACTCTCTCAGGCCAGGGTTCTGGTCGGGTTTCGGGTCCCGGCTGAGGGTGAACCCGGTGGACTGGCCGTCGATCTCATTCGATATCTCCTGGCGGAAGGACACGCCTCGCTGCTCGAGCTGCCGCGGGAGGACGAAGCGATGGCACCGGCCTTTGTCAGGTCCGGCTTTCGACCCCTTCTCGACGGACGACTGCTGGTGTTCGACCTCGAGCCGACGGACACCCTGGAGAAAGCCGAGGTTCGCGTCCTGGCGGCACTGGGAGCCCTGTCGGACCGAGAACCCCCAACCCGTCTGTTGAATCGGGCCAAGGCGTTGATGATCGCCGACTGGTACGCGGGGCTCGAAGCGCTGGACTCGCGCAGCGTGAGCCTGGCCCGTGCGGAGTTCGCCGGAGGATACAAGAGCCGTGACCGGTTTCCCTCCCGCGTCAGCGGTGTCACGCCGGGCGATATCCGGCAGGCCGTCCAGGCGTACTGCGCCTACTCCAAAGGCGTCCTGCTCGAGCTGCTCCCCACCGGTTTCGAGCCGCGCAACTTCACCCCCGAGTCCTTTCGAGAAACCCTCGACATCCTGGTTCCCGCCGGAGTCGAGCAGCAGGCGGCCTTTCTCGGCTCGATCGACTCCCTCGGCAAGGTCCGGACCTTCGCCTTGTCCGAGTTCAAACCGCAGTTTGCCGATCTGCCCCCTCGCCGCAGTTCCGTGTTGCGGGGCCCTGAGATCTATCTTCGCGAGGATCACCGACAGCCGCTGGTCCACGTTGCTTTCTATTTCACGGGAGGTCGGATCTCCGAGTCCGGCGAGCAGGAGGGGTTGACTCGACTTCTCGGGGCGGCCCTGCTGGAGAACCTGCGGAGGGCCGCCGGCGGGGCGGAACTCCTGGCTCTGGAGTCTTCGGGTGCCAGACTCTCCATGGCGACCGAGGAAGACTTCTTCGGTATTCAGGCGACGGTGCTCGCGTCCGGTTTCGAGGACATGTTCCTGGGGCTCATCGGCTGGCTGCACGGTGGGATCACGCTCAGCGAGAACGACGTGAAGGCGGCGACGGCGCGCCTTGCCACGGGGCACGGCCCGGCGTGCCGCGATGGGGCCGACCCGCTGGTGAGGCGAGGTCTGCGCGAGTTCTTCGACGATCATCCCTATAGCCACGTTTGCGGAGAGCGTCCGTCCGGGCACTTCTCGACGGAGCAGGTCGAAGCCTGGCGGAAGCAGCTCGTCGACCAGATCCACCCGACGATTGTCGTGTCGGGCGCGATCTCCGGCACGGCCTTCCTCGAGGGTCTCGTCTCCAGGCTCAGCAATCCGAGATACGCAGAGGGCAAGCTGCCGGGGACACGCGTGACCTATCCGGAGAAGGTGCCGGTGCGCGAATCCGAGGGCCGACGCGCCGTTCTCCTTTTCCCGGCTCCGCGGGCCGGATCCGTCGAAGTCCCCGTGCTGGGTGTGGCGGTCCAACTCCTGAACGGGCCGGCCGGCCGCCTGACCCTGCAGTTGCGTCAGAATGGGGTGGGCTATCGCGGAATGTTGGCCTTCGAGAGCCTGGTTCGGGGCGGCGCCCTCTGGCTCGTCGTCGACTCAGCGGAGGGGAAGCTGGCGGAGGCAGAGAAACTGGTGCTCGACGAGACCCGGAAGCTGAGCGACCGATCCGTGGTGCCGTTCGATTTTCGAGCGGCTCAGGTCGCCGCGATTACAGCGTGGTTGTTGCGACAGCGCGATCCGGATTCATTCCTGTACGATACGATGGAAGCGGCCTTGGCGCAGGAACCGGCCGATTACGGGAACCGGTACATTCTGAATGTGCGCAGCCTTCGGATGGGAGAGGTCGAGCAGGCGCTGCAGCGCTACACGGGGGAGGTCGAGTGAAAGCACTGATCATGGCCGGGGGGCAGGGAACCCGTTTCTGGCCCCAGAGCTTGGAGAAGAGGCCGAAGCAGTTTCTGAAACTGGCCGGTAAGCTCACGCTGTTGCGTGAGACGGCGGAGCGGCTCCTTCCGCTCATGGACTGGCCGGATCTGTTCGTCGTGGCCTGCAGCCAGTATCTTCCCGAGATCCGACGCGAGCTCCCGGAACTCGAGGACGAGCAGATCGTGGTCGAGCCGTTGCCACGGAATACCGCCCCCTGCATCGGTCTGGCGACGCGACACATCCAGCGTCTTTACCCGGATGAGGTCGTGGCGGTTCTGCCGGCCGACCACACCATTCGCAACGTCCGGGAGTTTCACCGGTCGCTCTACGTGGCCGAGCAGGCGGCCCGCGAGGGCTGGCTGGTCACCTTCGGCGTACCTCCAACCTACGCATCCACCGGATTCGGATATATCAAGCGGGGCGCTTTGCTGGGTGACGAACATGGACTTCCGCTGTACCGCGTGGAACGGTTCGAGGAGAAGCCGCCGCCGGAAAAGGCCGATGAGTTTCTGGCCAGCGGAGAGTACTTCTGGAACAGCGGCATGTTCATCTGGTCGGTGGAGGCGATCCTCTCCGAGTTGAGGGAGTGGATGCCGGACCTTACGCGGGGTCTCGATCATCTGGCCTCCGGTACGGATTCGGTCGAAGCGGAACGGATCTTCGCAGGCTTCGAAAAGACCTCGATCGATTACGGCGTCATGGAGCGCACGTCCCGGGCGGCGACCGTCGTCTCCGATTTCGGCTGGAACGACGTGGGGAGCTGGAGAGCACTGCGTGAAGTCCGGCCGGCGGACAGCCTGGGGAATGTTGTCAGCGGCCCGTGTGAGGCTCTCGACAGTCGGGATTGCGTCGCCGTTCTGCCCTCCGACAAATTGCTGGCCCTGATCGGAGTAGAAGGGCTGGTGGTGGTCGACACGCCCGACGCGCTGCTCGTGTGTGCGGAGGATCGTGCGGAGGATGTCCGCGAGATCGTCCGGCGACTGCGAGAGCGGGGTCTGAAGCGGTATCTGTGATCCGTGGTCCGGAACCTGCCGGACCTGGCGACGTAAATGGGCAATCAGGTGAGGAGGCCTGGGGTGGAGAAGAGTCTGTGGCTGGACAATCTGGCAGAACTGAGGCGGCGTGACCGAGGCGATATGCTCGGAATCCTGGGGCGTTTCAACCAACTTCTGGAAAATGCCCTGGAAAGTGCCGCCCCCGTTGAACTTCCCCGCCAGAAGACGGTCGATTCCGTAGTCTTTCTGGGGCTCGGTGGATCGGCGATTGGTGGCGATCTGGTCAGAACCTACCTGGGTTCCGATCTGAAGGTCCCGTTCCAGGTGGTGCGGGACTATACGGTGCCAGGCTGGGTCGGTCGCACCACGTTGGCCCTGGTGAGCAGTTATTCCGGAGATACGGAGGAAACGCTCACGGCTTTGCAGGCCGCCGAGGCGGCCGGGGCCGTGGTCGTCTGCATGACCTCCGGGGGTGAGCTGGAGAAGATCGCGGCTCGGGACGCCCGGCCGGTTTTCAGGTTTCCCGGCGGCTACCCTCCTCGGACCGCCCTCCCATTCTCTTTCGTCGCCGTCCTTGCGGCGTTGTCGGGGATGGGACTGATCAATGACCGCAGCGATGAGATCCGGGCTTCGCTCCCCTGGGTTCGGCACCGGCTCGAGGTGTACGGGCCGGAGAACGTCTCCAGCGACAATCCCGCCAAGGCCCTGGCGGCAAGACTTGCAGGTCGGGTCCCCATCATCTATGGCAGCGCCGACCGGCTGGCCAGCGTGGCCCGGCGATGGGCCGCTCAGATCAGTGAGAATGCCAAGCAGCTCGCCTACTTCAGCGAGCTTCCCGAGATGAATCACAATGAAATCGTGGGCTGGCAACATCCGCCGGAGCTCCTGCGTCGCCTGATGCCGATCTTCCTGCGGGATCAGCAGGACCATTCGCGTACCCAGATCCGTCTCGAGATCACGCGCGAGTTCCTGGGTCAGCACACGGAACCGGTCCTCGAATACTGGTCCGCGGGAGACCTCTGGCTCGAGCGCCTCTGGACGCTGATCTTGTTGGGGGACTACACGAGCGTGTATCTGTCTTTTCTCAACCGGGAGGACCCGACTCCGGTCGAGATGATCGAGTCGTTGAAGGTTCGATTGAGACAATACTGAAGGCCTGCCGGGCGCTGGCCCGCTCGTCCCAGGATCCGAATGTTCGTGAACAGGCAGATCTTTCGCGAGTACGACATCCGCGGCGAGGTCGCGGCGGACTTGCCGACGGAGTTGGTGGTGAGGCTGGGCCGGGCCTTCGCCGGCTATTGCTGCGAGCGGGGCGGGCATCGTCTGGTGATGGGGCGAGACATGCGCTCGACCTCGGACCGACTCCGCTCGGACCTGCTCGAGGGGTTGCTGGCCGGCGGGATGGAGGTGACTGACTTGGGGGTCTGTCCGACGCCGGCCCTCTATTTCGGGTCCCTGCATCTGGGCGCCGACGCCGGCGTGATGATCACAGGCAGTCACAACCCTCCTGCAGAGAACGGCTTCAAGCTCCTGTTCGACCAGCGGCCCGTTTACGGGCCAGAGATCCAAAAGATTCTGGCGTCGGTCGAGAGCGATTTGCCCGGACGAGTCGGAAGCGTCCGGGGAAGCGTGACCGAGATCCGCCTGCTGGACGAGTACCAGTCCGGGCTGCGGGCCGGGTTGAAACCGGTTTCAAAACGCCTGAGGGTCGTGGTGGATTGCGGGAACGGGACGGCCGGGCCCGTGGCCATACCTCTGTATGAAGCACTCGGCTGCGAGGTTGTCCCCCTCTTCGCGGAGCCCGACGGAAGCTTTCCGAACCACCATCCCGACCCGACGGTGGCGGAGAACCTGCGCGATCTCAGTCGCGTGGTCTGCCGGAGAGGAGCCGATCTGGGACTCGCCTTCGACGGGGACAGCGACCGTCTGGGAGCCGTCGACGAGCGGGGGAGGATCCTCTGGGGTGACGATCTGTTGACGATCTTTGCCCGGGCCGTCCTGGAAGAGCACCCGGGCGCCACGGTGATCGGCGATGTGAAATGTTCGGGCCGACTGTTTTCGGATGTGAAAGAACGGGGCGGCCGTGCCATCATGTGGAAGTCCGGCCACTCTCTGATCAAGGCCAAGGCCAGAGAGGAGAGTGCCTTGCTCGCGGGAGAGTGGAGCGGCCATTTCTGTTTCGCCGACCGCTTCTTCGGGTTCGATGACGGAATCTACGCCGGGGGCCGACTCATCGAGGTCTGCGGGCGCGGCTCAGTGCCCTGTTCGGGGCTCCTGGAAGACCTGGCTCCGGTCTGCTCGGTACCCGAAATTCGGCTGGACTGTCCCGATCCGGTGAAATTCGCGGTCATGGATCGACTGATCGCCCATTTCTCGGATCGATACGATACGATTACACTGGACGGCGTGCGAATCGTGACCGACGACGCCTGGGCGTTGATTCGGGCCTCGAACACCCAACCGGTCCTCGTCCTGCGTTACGAGGCCAGTTCGGCGGAGCGTCTCGAAGCACTGCGCACGAGCGTCGAAGAAAAGGTTCTGGAAACCATCAAAGCCAGCTTGTCGGGAGATAGTCAATGTTCTACGTCCTGATTGTCAGTGATGGGACCGGAGAGACGGCCTATCGCCTGCTGAGAGCGGCGGCAAGACAGTTCGATGCCGACGTCCTCATGACCCGCTATGCCAATGTGCGTGAGAAACATCAGATCCGAGAGATCGTCCGTGCCGTGACTCGCAGTCAAACGCTGATCGTACACACTTTTGCATCTCCAAACCTCAGGCGTTACATGAGCGAAGTGGCCGGAGCGGAGGAAGCCGAAAGCGTGGACGTGTTCGGGCCCATCGTGACGAAGCTGGCGGAGTTTTTCGGCAGCAAACCGGTGGCGAAGCCCGGCCTGCTCCATCAGGTGGACGACGAGTATTTCGACCGCGTCGAGGCCATTGAGTTTGCCATCCAGCACGACGATGGCGCCTCGATCGAGTCGGCCGAAAGCGCCGACATCATTCTGGTCGGAGTGTCGCGGACCTCCAAGACGCCGCTGGGCATCTACCTGGCTCAGGACGGCTGGCGGGTCGCCAACGTGCCCATCTCCGTGGGAACGCGGCTTCCGGCGAAGCTGTTCGAAGTGGACCCCCACAAGATCGTGGGCCTGCTGGTCCAGCCCGAACGACTGGCCGAGGCGCGCAAGGCACGGCTGGAACAATTGGGCGTGCAGGGAAGTAGCTACGCCGACGAGGAGAGAATCCGGGGGGAGATCGAATACGCCAACGCGATCTTCGAACAGAATCCGAACTGGCCCGTCATCGACGTGACCGGCAAGTCGATCGAGGAGATCTCTCAGGAGGTTCTGGATGTTGTCATCGGACGGGGGCGCAAGCTGCACTGATTGCCCCGTCTTTCGCGCCGAGCGGCTTCCGCTCCGGGCGACCCCGCTGACGATTGTGCGATCCCTTCGCGTCCGGACTCGGGGTGCTCGATGATCGATGCCGCCAAGTACCATGCCTACGGCAACGACTTCCTCGTCCTCCGTGCGGGAGCGATCTCCCCGGGACAGCAGGCGGCGCTGAGCCGTGCCATCTGTGATCCCCATTTCGGAGTGGGTGCGGACGGGAGCGTTTTTCTGGAGACGGATCATTCCGCAGCCTTCGGTTTCCGAATCTTCAACCGGGACGGCTCGGAGGCCGGCATGTCGGGCAACGGCCTCCGTTGTGCCGCTGCATTTCTGCACCATCAAGGCATCGCTCGAAACGAAGAAGTCACTTTCGAGACGGCGGTGGGTCGCCGATCCGTGCGCCTGCTGGAGGCGCAGTACCCGATCTGGACCTGTCGCGCCGCCATGGGCCCGGCACGTTTTCGACCATTGGAGATACCCATGCGGGTCACTTCGAACCTTGACCGGGTCCTGGACTATCCGCTTCAGGTTGGGGAGCGGACAGTGGCCGTCAATGCCGTTTGGGTGGGCAATCCCCAGTGTGTCGTTTTCCCGGAAGGTCCGCTGGGAGACGGGGACTTCGAGATCCTCGGCCGCGGGCTGGCGACGCATCCGGACTTTCCGGAGGGCACCAATGTCAGCTTCGTGGAGGTCCTGAATCGATCCGCGGTTCGGGCGCGGATCTGGGAGCGTGGAGTCGGACCGACCCATTCCTCCGGGACCGGGTGCTGCGGTGCGGCCGTGGCTGCGCTCGTGCGCGGCTGCGTCGATTCGCCCGTCCGGGTGGAGACCGAGACCGGGAGCCAGGAGGTCCAGTGGACCGCCGGCGGCGAAATCTTCCTCACGGGTCAAGCGGCGTTCATCGCAGAGATCCGGTTCGAGTGGCAGGAGCCGCAATGAGCAGGCCCAGCAGCGCCGTTCGCTCCGACAGGTAGGCGAGGTCCACATACTCGTGCTCGGCATGGGCGCCGGCGCCGATCGGACCCAACCCGTCCAACGTGGGAGCAAAGGGGCTGGTCAGATTCCCGTCCGAGCCGCCTCCCGACTCGCACTCCCCCAGTTCCAGGCCCAGCAGGGAACCGGCCTCCCGGGCCTGATTCCAGAGCGCCCGGTTTCCGGGCGTGGGCTCCATGGGGGGGCGATCCAGGCCTCCGCTGACTCGGATGCGGGCACCCGGAACCGTGGGAGCGAGAGCGAGGATCCGTTCCTCCACCGCGCGGGCGTCTTCGAGGGTTCTCGCGCGGACATCGACGACCGCCCGGGCCGACGCCGGCACGACATTGGGCCGCGTTCCGCCCGCGACCATGCCGACCGTTACGCTCAGACCCCGGGCCGGGTCGCCCAGTGCGTGCAGGGCCTGGATCAGATAGGAGAGCTCCAGCACCGCGCTGATTCCGGCTTCGGGTTCTACCCCGGCATGCGCACCCCGTCCCTCGACATCGAGTTCGTAGAGGGCCACCCCTTTGCGGGTTGTCTTGAGCAGCCCCTGCGGGCCCCCGGAGGGTTCGGGAACCAGGACCCGGTCTGCACGGCGGGCAATGAGCTGGATTCGGTGGCGCGAGTCCTCACTCCCCAGTTCTTCGTCGCTGGTGAGGTAGACGACCGGCGTGACGGTCGGCTCGATCGAGCATTCCGCCAGCGCCTTCAACGCGAACACGATCTGGGAGAGCCCCGTCTTCATGTCAAACACTCCCGGGCCCGAAAGACGGGTCCCCTCGAGCCGGAGAGGTCTTTCGACGATGGTGCCCACGGGCCAGACTGTGTCGCAGTGGCCGAGCAGCAACTGGATCGGTGCGGAGCGGCGGTGCGCCGCGGGCCTGGCAAAGAGCTGGCCACCGCTCCGGCGGCCCTTCAGGTGCCGGACCTGGAATCCGAGTTCCTCGAGTTGTGCGGCGAGCAACAGGAAAACACCCTGCATGCGTTCCGGCTCGATAGAAGGCGACTCCGCTTCGACAAGGCGTCGCACGAACTCCACCTGCCGTTGCTGATTCTTCTCCACGCACTCTCGCAGCTCTCGCGCCTTGGCGGCATTCATGGTCGGACTCACCTCCTCCTGGCTGGCCACCATAACATGCGACCGTTCCGCTGGGGTAGGCAGGCAGGATCTGGCGATTCCTGCGACCTCCTGTTGCGCGCACCCAATCGAAAACCGAGAATCGGAAATCTCAGATCGAGACGTGGTCCATAATAGTGGGCTTCGAGGACGCGACGGATGCCACACTGCGCTTTTCTGACCATGGATACCCTGGAGGACTTCGTCTGCGACGACGAACTCGCCGTCGGCCCGCTCGCCAGGTTGGGCTGGAACGTCGAATTCGTGTCCTGGAGGCAGCGGGATACCGACTGGGACCGCTTCGATCTTGTGGTGATTCGCTCGACCTGGGATTACCAGAAGGATCCCGCCCTCTTCCTGTCCGTGCTGGAGTCGATCGAGCGGTCTCGCGCCCGGCTCGAGAACCCGCTTTCTCTGGTGCGCTGGAACCTGCGCAAGACCTACCTCAAGGAGCTGCAGGGCCGCGGGGTGGAGATCGTGCCGACCCGCTGGTGCCGCGGCGTTGATCCGGACCGTCTGGCCTCGCTATACGACGAGTTCGGAGTCGATGAGCTCGTCCTGAAGCCGGTCATTGGAGCCAACGCCGACCATGCCTTTCGGATACGGCGGGACGGCGTCGAAGACAGCGTGGCGCGGTTGGAGGCCTCTTACGCCGGCGGCCAATACCTGGCCCAACCGTTCATGGACAACGTCGTCTCGGAGGGGGAGTACTCGCTGTTCTACTTCGGTGGAGAGCTGAGCCACGTGATCCTCAAGACGCCCCGCGAGTCCGACTTCCGGGTCCAGGAGGAACATGGCGGCCTCATCCAGCGCGCCAGCCCGTCGAAGGCTCTGGTCGATGCCGGCGGTCGGGCCATGTCGGCTCTCTCCGTCATGCCCTTGTACGGACGGGTCGACCTCGTTCGGGCCCCCCGGGACGTTTTCCAGGTGATGGAACTGGAATTGATCGAACCCGCTCTCTATTTTCGGATGGACCCGCAATCACCCGATCGCTTCGCACGCACCCTGGATCGCTGGCTCGGTTGATCCCTCTGCGGTCGCTCCTCCCGCCCGCGCCGGGCCCGCCGGGCCCATTGCAGCCTTCCACGGGCTGGACTAAACTGTTCGCGTTTGGTTGGGTGAAGTTATTCTGAATCCTCAGCTTAATGACAGGAGACTCACTGTGACAGAGAATGGCTCGAAGATCGCATTCCAAGACGGCAACATCCAGGTCCCCGATCAGCCGATCATTCCGTTCATCGAAGGAGACGGGATCGGGCCCGACATCTGGCACGCCACCCAGCGGGTGCTGGACGCAGCCGTCGAAAAGTCGAGCGGTGGCAAGCGAAAGATCGTGTGGAAGGAAATCTATGCCGGTGAGAAGGCGCACTCCAAGTTCGGTGAGTGGCTCCCGACCGCTACGACGCAGGCCATTGCCGAGTACGCCGTCGCGATCAAGGGACCTCTGACGACGCCGGTCGGAGGAGGCATCCGCAGTCTCAACGTGTCCCTGCGCCAGATCCTCGATCTGTACGCGTGTGTGCGTCCCTGTCGGTATATCAGTGGCGTTCCGTCGCCCGTACGGGAACCGGAAAAGCTCGATGTGGTGATCTTCCGTGAGAATACGGAGGACGTTTACTCCGGCATCGAGTGGCAGGAAGGCACCAACGAAGCCCGGGAAGTGATCCAGTTTCTGAATAGTCATTTCGGGAAGAACATTCGGAGTGACTCGGGAATCGGCATCAAGCCGATTTCGATCTTCGGAACCAAGCGGCTGGTGCGCAAGGCGATCCGCTATGCCATCGATCACGGCCGCAGGCGCGTGACCCTGGTCCACAAGGGCAACATCATGAAATTCACCGAGGGGGCCTTCCGCGACTGGGGCTATCAGCTGGCCCGCGAGGAGTTCGGTGATGTCTGCCTGGACGAGAGCGAAGTCTGGGAAAAGCACGGCGGCGCGATCCCCGAAGGGCGAATCATGATCAATGACCGGATCGCTGACCAGATGTTCCAGCAGGTGCTGCTGCGTCCCGATGAATACGAGGTCATCGCACTCCCCAACCTCAACGGGGACTACCTTTCGGACGCCTGCGCCGCCCAGATCGGTGGTCTCGGCATGGCGCCCGGAGCAAACATCGGGGACCAGGTCGCGCTGTTCGAAGCCACTCACGGCACCGCCCCGAAGTACGCCGGTCAAAACAAGGTGAATCCGGGCTCACTGATCCTTTCCGGAGTCATGATGCTGGAGCACCTCGGTTGGCAGGAGGCGGCCGAACTCGTCCATCGGGGCCTGGGCGGGGCCATCAGCCAGAAGCGCGTCACCTATGACCTGGAACGGCAGATGGAGGGAGCAACCAAGTTGACGACGAGCGAGTTCGGTTCTGCCATCATCGAGAACATGGGCTGACTCGTCGCAGATAACCCGGTCCAGCTGGCGGAAGTTCCGCCAAAGAACGGAGGGAGAGCTCGATGGAAAAGAAAGTCACAGTTGTAGGCGCCGGACATGTCGGTGAGACAACCGCCCAGCGCATTGCCGAAAAAGAACTGGCGGATGTCGTGCTGGTCGATATCCTGGAGGGAGTGCCGCAGGGAAAGGCTCTCGATCTGCTCGAGTCGGGGCCGGTCCAGAAGTATGACGCCCGGGTCGAGGGTGCCAACTCGTACGAGGCGACTCGTGGTTCCCACATCGTGGTGATCACAGCGGGTCTGCCCCGGAAACCGGGAATGAGCCGCGACGATCTGTTGATGAGCAACGCCAAAATCGTCAAGGAGGTCACCGAACAGGTCGTTCGCTACAGCCCGGATTCGATCCTCATCATCGTCTCCAATCCGCTGGATGCCATGTGCCATGTAGCCAAAGGAGTCAGCGGGTTCCCGCGGGAGAGGGTCATCGGGATGGCGGGAGTCCTCGATTCGGCCCGTTTCCGGACCTTCATCGCCATGGAACTCGACGTATCCGTGGAAAGCACCCACGCCTTCGTTCTGGGCGGACATGGGGACACCATGGTTCCGCTGGCACGCTACTCGACCGTGGCGGGGATTCCGATCACCGAACTGATTCCGGCCGATCGTCTGGAAGCGATCATCCAGCGAACGCGGGCCGGCGGGGCGGAAATCGTCAAGCTGCTCAAGACCGGAAGCGCCTACTATGCTCCTTCGGCTGCCGTAACCGAGATGGTCGAGTCCATTCTGAAGGACAAGCGGAAGATCCTGCCCTGTGCGGCTTATCTCGAGGGGGAGTATGGCTGCAACAATCTCTTCCTGGGTGTCCCAGCCAAGTTGGGATCCAAGGGTCTCACCCAGGTCATCGAGATCAAGTTGACCGATGACGAAGCGGCAGCTCTTGGCAAGTCGGCTGCATCCGTCCAGGATCTGGTGGATGTGTTGACGAAGAACAGCTACCCGGTCTAACCCGGCAGGTGCCAGCGAATCTCGCTTATCCCGCGAAGGGGCCAGTGGCAGGATTCGCGTCATTCGTGCGATTCGCTGGCACCCGAGCTGGGCTTGGGCGCCAACAGCACGGCTGTGCCATAGACCATCATTTCGGCGGCTCCGGAGAGGATCTCCGTCGTCGAGAAGCGCACGCCCACGATCGCATCCGCATTCAGTTCGTCGGCTTCCTCGACCATCCGGTCGAGAGCCTGCTCCCGCGCCTCGGCCATCAGCTTGACGTATTCACGGATCTCGCCGCCGACCAGTGTTCGCAACAGGGCCAGAATGTCACGTCCCACGTTTCGGGCCCGAATGGCGTTTCCCCGTACCAGACCGAGGGTCTTGGTGATCCGATAGCCGGCGACCTCATGGGACGTGATCACGATCATTTCTGGACTCCTTTGTAGCGGTCGGTGCGACTTTCGCGGATGCGCTCGCTCAGAACCGAGAGGAAGAGCAGGGCGATGCCGAGAAACAGACTGAAGACCAGGATCTTCTCGAACAGCGGTTCGCTGGGGGACATGGCGAACTGGAAGATCGCATAAGCGGCGGTAATGATCGACCAGACGATCAGGATCACCCAGCCCAGACCACGTGTCGACTTTTCGAGAATGTGGTTTTCCATATGCTTCCACTCCTCATGGCTGGGTTGGGCCAACTCGAGCTTCTGTGCCGCCTGCTGAGCTTCCCGAAGTTCTTCCAGCACCTGGCGGCAATGGGCGCAGGTCTCCAGGTGCAGTTCGATCCTCTGCGACTCCTGCTGCGTCAGTTCATTGTCGAGGTAGCCGGACAGGCTGACCTCGATTTCCTCGCAGTTCATGCTTTTCCGGTCGTCTCCTTCAGGACTCCCACGAGATTGCGCCGTGCGTGGTGCAACCTCGACATCACCGTTCCCAGCGGAATTCCCAGAATCTCAGCAATCTCCACGTAGCTGTGTCCCTGATAGTCCTTCAGAAAGATGATCTCGCGATGGTCGGGGCTGAGTTTCTCGAGAGCGGCCCAGACCTCGTGACGCAGAACCGTCGAATCGGCCTTCTTCGCCCGCGTATCGGGCAACGTGACGGGAAGCTCCTGGACGGCCGCGCGCTTGCGCCGGCGGATGGAGTCGATACTCAGGTTGCGCACGATGGTCAGCAGCCAGGGACCGAATGCCCGCGCCCGGTCGAACCGCGCGAGATTCTTGTAGGCCTTGATGAAGGCGTCCTGAACGACGTCCTTGGCGTCCTCATGATTCCTCACATACTGGAATGCCAGCGCAAAGGCTTTGGCACGATGGCGGGCGAAAATCTCCCCGTACGCGCCGGTCTGCCCCTTGAGCACCTGTTCCAAGAGCTCTGCCTCCGTCATCTGGTGAAACGTTTTCGACGTTTGCACTACGCTTCCACCTCACGGCCTATTCAAGGCAGATCATATCCGAGCCGCCGAGCCAAATGGAAAGATCAACGGGCCCCCGCAAATCAGGGGGGATTATAGGGAGGGACGCCGACGTTGTCGAGGAATGGTGCGACGCGTGATGGGGGTTTGACAACTGCTAGTTCATATGAGATATTTCGTGTGAGATTACACCTGTAAGGAGTGTCGCGAACGCGAAGGGCGCCCACGGCAAACAGACGCGCCGCCGTTCAGGTCGGCTGGAACGCCACTCAGGGCAGGGTCGGCCCGTTCACCGGATTTCCGTTCGGACTCTCCGCCCGGCTCATTTATGCTGGGGACCGGAGCCAGGAAACGATGAAAGTGCGCAAGGCGGGAATGCGGCGGGCGGCCGCGCCGAACAGGCGGGAAGTTCGATGAGAACAGGAGGTTCGCAGTTCCTTCGAATCTGGGCGGTGGTGATGATCCTGATCGTTCTCGTGATGGGATCGTTGGCGCTGTTCACCTTTGGCGCCGTGTGTTTCTCCGGTCTCTTCTTCCTCTGGTTCAAGGAAAAGTGGCAGAAGAAGCCCAGTTCGCTCGACATCGTCAACGGGATCATGCTCTTTCTGTGCGTCATCTGGTTCGTCGTGAACATCGGGACCGAGTTTGCCCGGGATGCCAGTTGGCAGTTCTTCCTGATGTTCATCGCCTTCCTCTTTCCTCCGCTCCTGTTCCATATCTACTACCTGGAGGGACGGGAGTACCTCTCCAGCCGGCGTATTTGGAAGGTGATTCTGGGATTTCTGTACGTGGTCAGTCTGGGATTCGCGATCCTGGGGCTGGCGGTCTTTCTGGTCTCGCCGCAGTGGGTCGATTTCGGATTCGCGCTGGTCCTGATTGTCGCCATGGCCGTCCTCTTCACCCTGGCCGGCGTGGCCGGCGCGCTCGTCGTGGCGCAGTTTCCGACCCGGCGGGAGGAAGTGATCCGACGGGCACGCCGGATGAACATCATGCTGCTGGCGGCGATGGCGGCCATGTTCATCGTGGTCACCTTGGCAGCGCTCGCGTCACCCACCTTCGTTCCGACGGGGCTGTCGGTTCGCATCTCGCTTCTCTCGCGAGGTATGCCGCTGGTCTTCCTGTTCGTGAATTCCTACTATGAAAGCCGCTTCGAGTTCTTCGACGTGTTCGTCAAGCGGGCGACGCTGTTCTTTCTCATCCTGATCGGCCTGGTCGGGTTCTTTGCCTTTGTTCCACCGAGGCTGGCTGCGGCCGTCGACGAAGCCTCGGTTCGCCCCTGGGTGTTTGCTCTGATCCTGGCCCCGGCCGTCATGGCGGTCCCTTCGCTTTACCACCTGCTCGAGAGCTGGCTGGATCGGCACTGGCTGGGGAGAACCCTGACCTCCGTCGACGCCGTGAAGGCGTTCTTCGAAGCCGTGGGGAACACCAGCCGGGAATCGGAACTCGTGCGTGAGGCGGAGGTGAAGCTCGGGGAGATCTTCCGCGCGGAGGCGCAGATCGCAGTCGGGGAGACTCCGGATCCCGGCTTCAGGGTCGCCCAGCGGATACCGATCCGTCTCGAAGGAGGTCCGGAGGCGGAAATCCGGCTCGGTCTGCGACCGAACAACACGCCCTACTTCGCGCAGGACCTGACGCTGATCACGGCGCTCTCGGACGTGCTCGGGCACCTCTGGAAGATCATGGAGCTCCAGCGAAAACGTCAGGAACAGGAAACGCGGGAGCAGGAACTCACGCTCCAGGCCAGCCGCTCGCACCTCAAGGCGCTGCGCGCCCAGATCAACCCCCATTTTCTGTTCAACGCGCTCAACGTCATTGCGAGTCTCGTCCATCGGGATCCCGACCGGGCGGAAGCCACGGTGGAACAGTTGGCGGAGGTTTTCCGTTATACGCTGAGTCAGTCCGATCAGGAATGGGTCCGCCTGTCGGACGAGATGGAATTCATTCGCTCCTACCTGGAAGTCGAAAAGGCGCGTTTCGGAGAGCATTTACAGATTAGATTCGAGGTCGAGCCGGAGGTCCTGGAGCAGGCCATCCCCAGCATGATGGTGCAGACGCTGGTCGAGAACGCCTTCAAGCACGGGTTGTCCTCGGTCCGCGGCGTCGGCAGGATCGAGATCCGGGCTGCCCTTCGGAACGGCCTGGTGGAGATCGAGGTGGCCGACAACGGCCCCGGGATGGCGAGTCCGGCAGATCAGGAACGGAAGCGCGGAGGATACGGTCTGAAGAACATCGCCAGTCGGCTCGAGGGCTACTACAAGGGCGAGGCCACTCTGAACCTGGCACGGGACGAGGTTCGGGGTCTGACGGTGGCGAGACTGAGTATCCCGACAAGCGGGAACGGGAATCTGGAGCAGCGAAGGCGGGCATGATGTCGGTCGATATCCCCATTCGGACACTGTTGGTCGACGATGAAGAGCCGGCGCGTCTGCGGATGAGGGCCTTGCTGCAGGACTTTTCCGGAGTCCAGGTCATCGGCGAGGCGCGGGACGGGGAGGAAGCGCTGGAAGTTATCCGGCGGCTGCGACCCGATCTGGTTTTCCTCGACATTCAGATGCCCGGCAAGTCGGGAATCGAGGTGGCTGCGGCGCTCGAACCCCCCAGACCCCGGGTGATCTACTGCACCGCCTTCGACCAGTATGCCGTCGAGGCCTTCGAGCTCAACGCCGTGGACTATCTGCTGAAGCCGGTCACCAGAGCCCGGTTGGGGAAAGCCATGGAACGGGTCCGCGCACAGGGCCCGGAACAGGCGTCCTTTCGCGAAGAGGTCCAGAGGGCGGAAGCCGTACAGGCCGGACTGTTTCCCCATCGACTGCCTCAGCTCAACACGCTCGAATACACCGGATTCTGCCGGCCGGTGCAGTGGGTCAGCGGAGACTACTATGATTTCCTGCCGCTCGGAGACGGGCGCCTGGGGATGGCGGTCGGCGACGTCTCGGGTAAAGGGATGTCCGCCGGCCTGCTCATGGCAGGCCTCCAGGGTCGTCTGCAGAGCCAGGCCCAGCAGTTCGGTGCGGATCTGGGAGCTCTGCTGGCGAGCCTCAACCGCGCCATTTTCGCCGGCACCGAGTCCGGACGTTTTGTCACTTTCTTCTACTGCGTGTACGAGGATACTCACCGGACGCTGACCTACGTCAACGCGGGCCATAACCCTCCGATCCTCCTGCGCAGAGGAAACGGGACGTGCCGCATCGAACGCCTGGACGAGGGCGGCATGGTCCTGGGAGTCGTGGAGGATAGCGCCTATCAGATGGGATGTGCGGCGATTAATCCGGGCGATCTGTGCGTAATATTCACCGACGGCGTGACCGAAACCATGGATGACCGGGACAGGGAATTCGGCGAAGAGCGGCTGATGGGAGTGCTGGAGCGCGGTGCGGACCTCCCGCTCGAAGAGCTGTCGAGGGTTCTGCTGGAGGAGATCCGGAACTTCGGGAACGGGCGGAGCCCCGACGACGACCTCACCCTGGTTCTGGCTCGAGGACGGTAACGGATGAAGACGATTCGAACGTTGGTGGTCGATGACGAGGAACTGGCGCGGGATCGCCTGCGGTCCCTGCTCAAGCCTTTCGTCGACGTCGAAGTCGTGGGGGAAGCCGCCAACGGAGAAGAAGCTCTCGAGAAGATCAGCCTGCTCGAGCCGGACCTCGTCTTCCTGGATATTCAGATGCCCGGCTGCACGGGCATCGACGTGGCCGCCTCGCTTCCCTCCGGACGGCCCGTCGTCATCTTCTGCACCGCCTACGACCAGTACGCCATCGATGCCTTCGAGGTGAGGGCCGTCGATTACCTCTTGAAGCCGGTCACTCGGTCCCGTCTGGCCCGGGCGCTCGAGCGTGTCCGGCAGGGTGCTCCGAATTCGGATTTGGAGGGCGCCTTGAAGGATGTGTCTCCGGCCCGCTTTCTGGCCAAGCGGGGGCACCGCTTCAAGGTCATCCCCGCCGGAGAAGTGATCTGTTTCGTTTCCGAGGAGGGGCTGACTCAGCTCTGGGCTGGGGGCGAGCATTACTGGATGGAGCCGAGCCTGTCCGAACTCGAGGAGCGCCTCGAGGGGGCGGGGTTCTTCCGGATTTCCCGTCAGGCCCTCGTCAATCTCGACCATATCGAGGAAGTCGTGCCGCTCATCGGCGGCCACGGACAAGTGAAGCTCGATGACCGGCGCGTTCTGGATGTCAGCCGGCGCCGAATGAAGGACCTCCTGGAGAGGTTGGAAGGAAGATGAGATGAAGTATCTCCGCCTGCTCTTCAAGAATCTGCTCAGGAACAAGAGGAGGACCTTCCTCACGGTGTCCAGCATTGCCGTGTCTCTGTTCCTCGTGGCGACGCTGCAGACCATCCTGAACGCGTTGACGAATCCTCCCGAAACACCCGATTCCGCCTTGAGACTGGTGGTCCGGCATCGCATCTCCCTCTTCAATGCGCTGCCCGCGGCCCATCGGCAGAAGATCGAGAAGATCCCGGGTGTCGAGGCGGTCGTCGGGTCGATGTGGTTCGGCGCGATCTACAAGGACCCGTCCAACTTCTTCGCCAACTTCTCGGTCGACACGGACCAGTTCTTCCAGGTCTATCCGGATCTGGAAATGCCTGAGGAGGAGAAGGCGGCCTTCGTGAAGGACCGGATGGGCGCGATCGCCGGGAAAAACCTGGCGGAGCGCTTCGGCTGGAAGATCGGAGACCGGTTTTTCCTCAAGAGTAATACCTGGCCCATCGATGGGGTCGAGGTCACGCTCCGTGGGATCTACTCGGGAGGATCCGACGACGCAAGCTCGTTCTATCTCCACTGGGACTACTGGAACGAACTGATGAAGCAGCAGTTCGGGGCGTGGGATCAGACGGGTACTTTCGCCGTGCGTGTCAAATCGGCAGCAGACGTCGGGCCGGTGGCGGAGAAGATCGATGCCCTGTTCCGGAACAGCAACAATCCGACGAAGACCGAGACCGAGAAAGCCTTCGTCCTCAGTTTCGTGTCCATGTTGGGCGACGTGCAGACTTTCATCACCAGCATCATCAGTGTCGTCGTCTTCGCCATCATTCTGGTGGCGGCCAACACCATGGCCATGTCGATTCGCGAGAGGAGCCGCGAAATCGGCGTTCTGAAGGCGCTCGGCTTCCGCAGTCGTCAGGTGTTGGGCCTGCTGGTGGGTGAGTCGGTCGCCCTGGCCCTGGGCGGGGCTCTGATTGGAACGTTGTTCGCCCGGTTCATTTACCATGCCATGCCCATGGCGCAGATGACGAGCGGATTCGTACAGAGTCTGGACGTCACCGTCGGGACGATCCTGTTCTGCTCCGGCATCGGAGTCCTCGTGGGTCTCGTGTCGGCCGGAGTCCCGGCCTGGCAGGCCTCGCGCAGACCCGTGGTGGACGCGCTGAGGAGGGTGATATGAAGGTTCCGGTCAAATACAGCATCCGCAGTCTGATGGTGCGACGCATGGGGACCATCATGACGGCGCTGGGGATCGGACTGACGGTCGGCATCGTCGTGGTCATGATGGCCATGGTCCGGGGTCTGGACATGACCTTCATCGAGACCGGGGATCCCCAGAATCTCGTCGTCATCCGAAAAGGCGCGGCGAACGAAGTCAACAGCTACTTCGCACGGGGACTGTTCGAAACCGTGCGCTTTCTGCCGGGAGTTGCACGCTCCCAGGACAACGAACCGGAGGCCGTCGGCGAGATCCTGGTCGTGATCAACCATAAGCGCAAGGATGGCTCGGATTCGAACGTGATCGTTCGGGGCACTTCCGAGCAGGGCTTTCAGCTCCGTCCCGATGTTCGTGTGGTCGACGGCCGTAGCTTCCACGCCGGTCTGCGGGAGCTGATCATAAGCCGAGCTCTGGTTCGCCGCTTTGCCGATCTGGGGGTTGGCCAGACCATCGAAATCAATAATACGGACTGGAAGATAGTGGGCACCTTTGAAACCAACGGAGGGGCCTACGACTCCGAAATCTGGACCGGATACCAGGATGTCGCCCAGGTCTGGCAGCGGCCGATCTATTCCTCGATCCTGGTGCGCGCCCGGAGTGTGTCGGATGCCCAACAGCTGATGAAGCGGATTTCGGACGATCAGCGAATCCAGCTGGATGCACTGCAGCAGGACAAGTACTATGCCGACCAGACCTTCGCTTCCTCCATCGGTCTGAAGGTGCTGGCCACCTTGATTGCGGTCATCATGGGTGTCGGCTCCTGCTTTGCCGTGATGAACATGATGTACGGAGCAGTCAGTGCACGGCAGCAGGAGGTGGCGACTCTGCGGGCCCTCGGCTTCCGGCGGCGGAATATCCTGGGTTCGTTCCTCTTCGAATCGGCAGTCCTGGCTCTGATCGGCGGGGTGGTGGGGTGCCTGCTGGGTTCGCTCTTCAACGGATACTCCGCCGGGACGGCCAATTTTGCCTCCTTCAGTGAGTTCGTCTTCAACTTCCGGGTCACGCCCGACATTTTGCTGTTCGGGATGGCCTTTGCACTCTTCATGGGACTGTTGGGAGGTTTTCTGCCTGCCCGACGGGCCTCGAAGGTGCGGTTGATCGACGTGCTGAGACAGTGAGATGACCTATGACTGAAGATTTGCAGGGTCTGAAGATCAATCGGGAGAAGCGCCCGGGCAACGGCACCGACGGCGGCGGACGGGTCTGGATCCTGACCTCCTGCCTCCTTTTTGTGGCGCTGCTGGGCCTCAGCTTGTACGCCTTCTGGTGGGAACCATCGGCGAAATCGGCGTCGGCTCCTGCGGTGGCTGCGGCCGACGATCAAACGGCGGTCCCCGAAGCCTTGCCGGCGGAGCCACCCGATCGCGAGGTCCTGATCGCATCTGGATATGTTGTGGCCCACCACAAACATGAACTCGGGTCCAAGGTCATGGGGCGGGTCCAGTGGATCGGAGTCGAACGGGGCGACTTCGTGCGCAAGGGCCAGTTGCTGGTCAAACTCGAAGACCGTGAGTACCGGGCCCAACTGGGGCAGGCGCAGGCCAGCTTCAAATCGGCCCAGGACCGTCTGGTGGAGCTCGAGCGGGGTCCGCGCCCCCAGGAGATCGAGCGAGCCCGGGCGGAGCTGGCGCGAGCTCGCGCCGATCGCGAGAATGCACGTCTCGACTTCGAGCGGCTGCAACGCCTGCTCGGCTCGGGCGTGATCGCGCAGCAGGAGGTCGACAACGCGAAAGCGCGTTGGGAAATGGCGGCGGCCTCCGTCGATTCGGCCCAGGAAAGCTACGCCCTGCTCGAGGCGGGGACTCGGGAGGAGCAGATTCGCCAGGCCCGCGCCGAGGTGGAGCGGACCCGGGCGGCCGTCGAGTACGCTCAGACCATGCTCGACGCGACCGAGATTCGCGCGCCCGTCACGGGGACGGTATTGCGCAGGATCGCCGAGGTCGGTGAAATGATCACGACGTCCTACGCAGGCACCTCGGGAGCGAAATCGGCAGCCGTGGCACTGGCGGACCTCAACGATCTTCAGGTCGAAATGGACATCAGTCAGACCGATTTCAGCCGGATCACGCCCGACCTGGACTGCATCATGACTCCGGAAGCCTATCCCGACCGGAAGTATCGCTGCGAGATCGACGAGATCTCACCGGAAGCCAATCGGCAGAATGCTTCGATCCAGGTCAAGGTCAAAGTGCTCGAACCGGATGATTACCTGAGACCGGAGATGAGCGCCCGGGTGACTTTTTTGAAGCGGGAAGGGAAGAACGATGGATAAACAGCCTCTGATCGAAATCACCGAACTCAGCAAGGTCTTTCGCCGGGACAGCGTCCAGATCAAGGCCCTCGACAACGTCAGCCTGACGATCCACGCCGGTGAATTCGTCAGTCTGATGGGTCCGTCCGGTTCGGGAAAGAGCACGCTGCTCAACATCCTGGCCGGCATCGATCGCCCTACGGAAGGCGAGGCCACGGTGCGGGGTATCGCGCTTTCGGCGCTCAGTGAGGATCAGCTGGCCGGATGGCGCAACGAACACGTAGGTTTCGTGTTCCAGCACTTCAATCTGATCCCCGTTCTGACCGCTTTCGAGAATGTGGAACTGCCGCTGCTGCTGACCCGCCTGAGCCGAAAGGAGCGGCGAGAACACGTCCGGACGGCGCTTCGCGTGGTGGGTCTCGAGGACCGGATGGAGCACTATCCGAGGCAGCTCTCAGGAGGACAGGAACAGCGCGTCGCCATTGCCCGGGCGATTGTGACGGACCCCACCTTCATTCTGGCCGATGAACCGACGGGTGATCTCGACGCCGAATCCGCAAAGGAAGTCCTGGGAGTTCTGCAGGCACTCAACAGGGAGTTCGGGAAAACCATCGTCATGGTGACCCACGACCCCCGGGCGGCCCATTTCGCAACCGTCAAGTACTACCTCGACAAGGGTAGTTTCGTCGAGCACCTCCAGGCGGTCTGAGCCCGCGCTTCGCGGGCTCGGGGCCAAACGATACTAAATTTCGGTGGGCCGGCAGAATCCGATTTGGGAGCTGCCATTCCAGGACCGGTCCGGTTCGCCGGTCATCGAATCCTCCCATTCTCCCGTTCTCCGGCTCTCCCGACCTCCCCTTCCCCCGCGCTTGCGTTCCGCTTGCTCGGTACGCGCCGGACTTCTAAACTAGAAGAAAAGCGTCATGCCTTTGCGACACTAACCAACTAAAGGAGCCAGGGAGGCAAGCATGATTTCACGTCAGGACCTCAAGGACCTTCTTGCCGGAAAACGTGAGAATGGAGGAAGGGTGCTGAGCGTCTATCTGGATGTCGATCAGGGCCGCGCAGTGAATTTGAATCGTGGTTTCGAGGCGGCATTCAGGAGTCTTGCGCAGGGCGTGGAGAAGGGATTGGAGAATTCGCAGAAGAAACATTTCCAGGAAGCGGCGCGGAGGGCCGGGGCCTTTCTTGCCGACTACCAGCCGTCCGGCAAAAGCGTCGTCTACTTTGGCGACGCCGGAGGCGGCCTCGACTGGCACCGCAGCCTCAGCGTCGGGCTCCCGAGCCGGATCATCTGGCACACGCAGCCCTACGTCCGGCCTCTGATCGAGGCGCAGGACGAATTCGAGCGCTACGGTATCGTCCTGACGGACCGCGCCCGAGCCCGGCTGTTCACCGTCTTCCTGGGAACGATCGAGGAAAAGCACGAGGCTTTCGCCGAAGCGGAGGTCCGCAAGTTCGATGCCTCGGGAAGCGACCAGATGCGCTCACAAATGAGCTTCCAGCGGAAGGCGGATGAGCACGCCCGCTGGCATCTGAAACACGTATCGGAGATCGTCGATCGCCTCTTCGTCTCGGAACGGTTCGACCGTTTGATCCTGGCAGGCGCGACGGGCGCGGTGAGTGAATTGAAGGGACTCCTGCCGGAACGCCTGCGGCGACTGGTCGTCGGCACCGTTTCGCTGGCCATCGACGCGGGCGAAGCCCAGATCCGGAGCGAGACGATCCAGTTGCTCGAACGGGTCGAACGGGAGACTGAGAATGCCATCGTGGCAGAACTTCTGACCGCTGCGGCCAAAAACCACCAAGCCGTGATGGGGTTCGAAGGCACGCTACAGGCTCTGCGGGAAGGGCGTATCCGTCAGCTGGTTTACGGAGGAGATTCCTCGATCGAAGGCGGCCATTGCCTGACTTGCGATCAGCTCTTCCTCGGGACGAAGCTCTGCCCGAATTGCGCGGGCGATTTGCACAGCCTGGACGATCTGCTCGAGATCGTTGTGGCCAGAGTCTTTCAGGAAGGAGGAGAGATCGAGCAGTTGCGTGGAGAGGCCGCCGAGCGGCTGCTCACGGCCGGTGAGGGGATCGGAGCCTTTTTGCGCTTCTGAGCGAGGAAGGGGACCGCTGCCCCGAGACGGGGTCTGACGGAGGATCGGAACGGGCGTCCGGGCTCCCGCCTGTGACGGCGGTCTCGAGGGGGGGATTATGCTGCCCATTCGACGTATCCTGGCTCCCACGGATTTCAGCGACGTGTCGGTCGACACGGTGATCAGCGCCAGCGAGCTGGCCAGGCATTTCGGAGCCGATTTGCTGGTCGCCCATGTGATACCGCCGGTGCCGACCCTCCCGTCGGATCCACACTTCAACTTCGAGGTGCCCGCCTACCAGGAGGCCCTGCGGGAGAATGCGGAGCGGCGCCTCCGAGAGGCGGTGCGATCTCTCGTGGACGGGGGAATCGAGGCCCGCACCATGGTCACCCACGGAGACCCGGCCCGGGAGATCGTCCGCATCGCCCGTGACGAGCGGGTGGATTTGATCGTCATCGCCACACACGGTTTGACAGGGTGGCAGCATATTGTATTTGGATCGGTGGCGGAGAAGGTCGTCCGGACGGCCGACCGGCCGGTGCTGACCGTGCGTGGCCATCGGGACGACTCGGAGGGCGCATAGACGGCTCGTGGCCCTTTCCGTCGTTTCAGGAAGAGGAGGACCGGCAGATCATGGAGCGAAACAGTGATCGGCAACACATCGCCGTCCGACCAAAGGAGCTAGGCTGGATCTCGATGAAGTCCTTAATACTGGGCATACTCTTATGTGTTCCACCGGCCCTGCATGCCCAACAAGCGCAGCCGGCATCAGAGCCGGGCCAGAAAGAGCAGACCACGGAGAAAAAGGCCCCCTCGCTGGCTGAACTGGCCAAACAGGAGCGCGAACGCCGGGCTCAGAATCCTGCACCGGTGCGTGTCATCCAAAACGGGGATCTCCGCTCGATGGGGGGCGCCCGGGTCAGCACCGGAGTGACGCCCAAACCGGCGGCCAAAGCCACTGCAGAGGAGGAAGCCGCAGGCGAGGCAGGTGCCGAGGCGGTCACGAAGGAAGGCCCCGAGGACACGCAGTTCTGGATGAACGCCTTTCAGCAGGCAAAGGCAGGCCTCGAGACGGCGGTCAACAAGCGTATGGTCCTCGAACTGCGCATGAACAACCTGCGCAACACCTATCTGAACACCTCCGACGGCACGACTCGTGAGAAGATCCAGCAGGATCTGGCGCAGACCTACCAGGAGCTCGGCCAGGCTCGTGAGGACGAAAAGGCGGCGCGCGACGCGATCCGTGAGCTGGAGCGCCAGGCGACACGCGTCGGTCTCGCACCGGGACAGATTCGGGACATGGTCGGGGAACTGCCGGAAGCCAAATCGATCTACGAGGGCGTGCCGGAATCCGTGCAGGGAGCCCCGGAGTCCTAGGCCTTCTCTCCTTCCTCTTATCGGTTCGCCCACGCGCCGGAGAGCTGCGGCTTTTCACCCGATTGCCTCGGGCGGGGAGGGCCGTGCCTCCGCTATTCGCAAACTCCCCGCACCATGGTTGCCGTCTGTCTTTTTGACAGGAAGCGGCCCCGGCCGGAATCCCAATCCGTAACCTCCTCAGTGGCATGGTACTTGCGTTAGAAAGATTTTCTACGTCTACATTCAGGAAAGGGAGGGAACGTGGCACAGTACAGGATTGCCTGGCTTCCGGGAGACGGGATAGGAGGAGAGGTCCTCGAGGCGGCCCGGATGGTCCTCGACCGGATTGGTCTGGATGCCGACTACATTCACGGCGATATCGGATGGGATTTCTGGTGCCGTGAGGGCGACGCGCTTCCGAAGCGCACCGTGCAGCTACTCCAGGGTGTTGATGCGGCCCTGTTCGGTGCCATCACCTCCAAGCCGGCCTGGGCCGCCGAGTGCGAGCTCATGCCGGAGTTGCAGGGAACGGGGCTGCTGTATCGGTCACCCATCGTGCGGATGCGACAGCTCTTCGATCTGTACATCTGCCTCCGACCCTGTCGCGCCTATCCGGGGAACCCGCTCAATTATCGCGAGAACATCGATATCGTGGTCTTTCGGGAAAACACCGAGGATCTTTACGCAGGGGTCGAGTTCAGCCCCGTCCCGACCGGCATCTCGCAGCGCCTCGCCCAGCTTTCGAAGCCTTTCGCGCCGTTCAAGGATCTGGCTCCGAACGACTACGCGATTTCTCTCAAGATCACGACCCGCGTGGGGTCCGAACGAATCCTTCGGGCAGCCTTCGAGTATGCGCTCAAGAACCATCGAAGGCGGCTTACCGTGGTGCACAAGGCGAACGTGGTGCGTGCCTCGGACGGTCTGTTCCTGGAGGTGGCGCGCCGGGTCGCCGAGGACTATCCCTGCGTCGAGCTGGGCGATGCCAACATCGACGCCATGCTCATGTGGCTGCTGAAGAATCCTCTGGACTACGAAGTGCTCGTCGCGTCGAACCTGTACGGCGACATCGTTTCGGACCTCTGTGCCCAGATGGTGGGCGGACTCGGCTTCGCCTGTTCGGGGAACATCGGCGAGAAGCTTGCGGTCTTCGAGCCGACTCATGGCTCGGCCCCCAAGTATGCCGGGAGTTACAGGGTCAACCCTACGGCGACGATTCTGGCGGCGCGCATGATGCTCGAATGGCTGGGGGAAAAGGAGCGGGCGGCTCGGGTCGAGGCGGCCGTGGCCGAAGTCATTCGGGAAGGGAAGGTCCGAACCTACGACATGGGCGGGAGTGCGTCGACGCTCGAACTCGCGGAGGCCGTCGCGGCACGGCTGTAGCCGGAGACCACGGTTTCGACTGATCGGCTTTCGAAGTGCCGGGCGACACGGAGGGCCGAAGGAGCGATTCAGGATGGGAATGACACTCGTTGAGAAGATCCTCGCCCGGGCCTGCGGGGTGGAAGAAGTGAAGGCAGGCCAGGTAGTGGAACCGGCCGTCGATCTGGCCATGTCGCATGAAAATGCGGCCCTGGTCATGAGCCAGTTCCGGGAGATGTTCCGGGACACGGGTCGCGAAGCCAGGGTCTGGGATCCGAAGCGGATTGCGATCATCTTCGATCACCGGGTCCCGGCCGAAAGCGCGAAGACGGCCACGAACCAGAAGCGGATCCGGGAATTCGTCGCCGAGCAGGGAATCACGCGGTTTCATGATGTCCGGGGCGACGAGGGAGGCATCTGCCACCAGATCCTTCCCGAGAATGGCTACGTGTTGCCCGGAACGGTCGTGGTGGGTACGGACAGTCACACCACCAGCCACGGAGCTCTGGGAGCTTTTTCGTTCGGCATCGGAGCCACCGAAATGGCCGCGGTGTGGGCCCTGGGCCGGGTTCTCAACGTGGAGGTGCCCGCGACGATCCGGGTCGAGGTGCAGGGAAGCTTCCCGGGGGGAGTCGGCGCCAAGGACCTGATTCTCTCCCTGATCGGCCGGCTGACGGCAGAGGGGGCCAACTTTCGGGTTCTCGAGTACCATGGAGAGACCATTCGCGGACTGTCGACGGCCGGGCGCCTGACCGTCTGCAACATGTCGGTGGAAGCGGGGGCGACCTCCGGCATCGTGCCGGCCGACGAAGAGACGCTGCGCTACCTGAAGGAGGTGGCCGGGCTGCAGGAGATTCCGCCCGTCGTCTCGCCCGATTCGGAGGCTGGATACGAAAAGCAGATCGTCGTCGACGTAGGGGAGCTGTCCCCTCAGATCGCCTGTCCCCACCGGGTCGACAACGTCCATCCGATCCGGGAGCTGTTGGGTACGAAGGTCGACCAGGTCGTCATCGGATCGTGTACCAACGGCCGGATCGAGGATCTCGAAGCGGCGGCTCGACTGATCCGGGGAAGACGCGTGTCCCGGGGAGTCCGCATGCTGGTCTTTCCGGCCACGTGGCGGATCTACAGGGAAGCCCTTCGACGGGGCTATCTCAGTGACTTCATCGAGGCCGGTGCGGCCGTCATGAATCCGGGCTGCGGGTGCTGCCTCGGAGTGCATCAGGGGGCTCTCGGCGACGGAGAGGTCGCCCTTTCGACCACCAACCGGAATTTCCAGGGGCGCATGGGCAATCCCCGGGCCGAGGTCTACCTATGCTCGCCGGAGGTGGCGGCATTCAGCGCGATCCTCGGGAAGATCGGCGACCCCAGGGAGGTAGAGTGATGGCACGGGTAGTTCTCACGCTGGGAGACGACATATCGACGGACATCATCTATCCCGGGCGCTACATGGCGACGGTGCTGCCGGTGGAGACGCCGCAGTATGCTTTTGCCGATGATGCAGCATTCAACGCGTCCCTGCGGTCCGGTGAGATCGCCCCGGGCAGCGTCATCGTCGGCGGATCGAACTTCGGCAGCGGTTCCTCGCGGGAGCAGGCCGCATCGACGCTCAAAGGCTGGGAGCTGATCGTGGTGGCCCGGAGCTTTGCCCGGATCTTTCTGCAGAACGCCATCAATCTGGGACTGACGACGATCATCTGTCCGGAGATCGAAGCGTCGACGGGCGACACGTTGGAGATTGGGGAGACTCACGTCGTCAACCAGACGACCGGGCGGAGTTTCGCGATGGCCCCTCTGGCTCCTGCCCGCCAGGCCATCGTTGCGGCGGGGGGGCTCATCCCCTACGTGAGGCGCCGCCTGCAGGAAGCTTCCTGACCCCCGAGGCGTGCTCGAACTGGGGAAACCTGTCTTCGCTTCCGAATCGGCGCGGAACCGCCGGCCGTCACTCACCAGGCCTCTCCACCCGAAACCCGCTGCAGAGCTCTCGAGTTCCAGGTTTCAGACGACTCCCTCGCGCCGGAGTTCGTCGATCTGTTCCGCTGTGCAGCCCAGTGAGTCCAGTACTTCCGCGGTGTGTTCCGAGAGGCGGGGCGGTGCGGTCTTGAGTTGGCCGGGCGTCCGACTGAAGTGTGCGGTCAGGCTGAAGAGGCGAAGCAAGCCGAGCTCCGGGTCGTCGAAGGACCCCAGGGTCTGCCGCTGACGAATCTGGGGGGCCTCGAGGGCATCCTGGAGACTCAGGATGGCTCCGGCGGGGACTCCCCGTCGGTTGAGCTCTTCGACCCAGTAGGCCGTCGGTTGTTGCCGCAACTTCTCCTCGAGCAGGGGAGTCAGGGCCCGCCGATTCAGCTTCCGGTTGTCCCGCTCGGCGAATCGGGGATCCTGTTTCAGTTCGGGCAGGCCCAGGGCATCTGCCACCGCCTCCCATTGCTCCTGTTTGTTGGCGGCGATGTTGAGGTGCCCGTCAGCGGTCGCGAACGTGCCGGAGGGTGCCGCCGTAAAGTTGTCATTACCCAGGAGAGCGGGTGGTTTACCTCCGATCAGCCAGTTGGCGGCGACCCAGCCGAGCAGGGGCATGATCGAATCCAGCAGGGCGACGTCGATGAACTGCCCCTCACCGCTTCGCTCGCGGTGGAACAGTGCCCCCAATATGGCAAAGGCCGCGTTCAGCCCGCCCACCGTATCGCAAACCGGGAATCCACAGCGCAGAGGATTCAGTGTCTCGTCGCCATTGACGGCCATGACGCCGCTCAGCCCCTGGATGATCTGATCGTAGGCCGGCTTCTGGGCGTCCGGACCCTCCTGGCCGAATCCGGAAATGGCGCAGTAGATCAGGCGCGGATTGAGCTCCGCGAGCTGTTCGTAGGAAAGTTCGAGGCGGGCCATGACGCCGGGGCGAAAGTTCTCGACCACAACGTCGGCGGTCTCGACCAGACGACGGAACAGGTCCCGACCTCTTCCGTCCTTCAGGTTGAGCGTCACCGATTTCTTGTTGGAATTCTGGGCCAGGAAACTGGTACCCATGAGCTTCCTGTTGAAGTCGGGGACATTTCCCAGCTTCCGGGCCAGATCCCCGTCCCTGGGGTTCTCGATCTTGATCACTTCGGCCCCGCACAAGGCCAGATGGAGTGTGGCGAAGGGCCCGGAAAGGACATTGGTCAGATCGAGAACGCGAATACCCGAAAGCATCATAGCGGTGACTCCAAGGCGTTTTCGAAACCAGAAACTCGAAACTAGGAACTAGGAACTAGGAACTAGGAACTCCCCCCCAATCCCCCCGGTCCTGTAGACGGACCCGGGCAACTCCCGGTCCAAAAACCGGGCCAGTTCTCGGGCCGATTCGATCAGTTTCGACAAACGCACGTCGGGACACAGTCCCATGCGCTGGAACATGTGGACCAGGTCCTCGGTGCAGACATTGCCGCCTGCGACGGCAGTGAAGGGACAGCCGCCGAGGCCGGCCAGGGAGCTCTCGAAACAGGTCACCCCCGCCTCGAGAGCCGCCACACAGTTGGCCAGGGCCATCCCGTAGGTGTTGTGGAAGTGGCAGGTTAGAGAGACACCGTCGGGGGCGGATTGCCGGATCCGTCCGAACAGCCGGTGCACCCGTCGGGGATCGCCGTGGCCGGCCGTGTCCGCAAGACTGATCTCCGTGAGACCGGCCTCCAGATAGCGCTCGACGATTCCCAGCGTCCGATTCTCGTCGATTTCGCCTTCGTAGCCGCACCCGAAAGCGGACTGAACGGAGACCTGAACACGCTTCCCCGCGGAGAGGACGACCCTGGCCATGGCGAGCACCCGGCCGATCGCCTCTTCGGTCCCCATTCCCGTGTTCCTGAGGCTGTGTGTCTCGCTGGCGGACACTCCCAAACAGAACATCTCCACTCCGCACGCCAGACCCCGTTCCAGACCCTTCTCGTTGAGAACGAGGCCGGACAGCACGGGGACGGGATTCTGACGAACCGCCAGAACCCGCTTGAACAGCACATCGCTGTCGGCCATCTGCGGTACCCGTCCCGGGTGGACGAAGGAACCCAGTTGAACGATGTCGATGCCGGCTCCCAGGAGAGCGTCCGTCCATTCGAGCTTCACTTCGGTCGGCACGACCGTGCTTTCCATCTGAAGCCCGTCCCGCAGTCCCACTTCGTGAATCTGAACAGCTGTACCGGTCATATCGTCCCTCCGCCGGGCTGCGTGCCTCGGTCCGTCGATCGAAGCGGCAACGCAAGCACGGCGCCAGTGCAGGAGTATCGGGTCAAACGAGCGCGACTGCAAGCGTCCGGGTCATCATCCTGGAGAAAGTGCGATTTGCCCCAGTTGTGTCCCTCGGGGCTGTGAGAACACCCAGTCTGTGCAGTCCAGGACAGGCCGATCCCTGTCGTTCCGGGGTACAGGATCGCGTCGGGGGAGGGCCGGTTTGCGGTGGAACGACGGCGGCGCTATCCTGATTCGAAACAAGGGCATGGGCCGCCGCCGGCAGAGTGTGGTGAACCGGCACAGTTGGAGGTCGGCAGTTCTGCCGGAATCCGGGGCGACCCTTTCGAATGGGAGAAGTGCTTCTTATGGCCTTGACACCTTCAACCATGCTTGAGCTGGGGACCCCGGCTCCGGAGTTCGACCTCCCGGAAGTGGGCGGCGGACGGGTCGGGACGCGCGATTTCGATGGCAAGCGCGGCCTGCTCGTGATCTTCATCTCGCGGCACTGTCCCTACGTCCAACACGTCAGGGAAGAACTGGCCCGCTTGGGGCGTGACTACGCAGAGTCCGGCCTCGGCATCGTCGCGATCTCATCGAACGATATCGTGGATTACCCGGACGATTCACCCCCGAATCTTGACCGCATGCGTCGAGAACTCGGCTTCGAATTCCCCGTCTGCTACGACGAGACCCAGGAAGTGGCGAAAGCCTATCGGGCGGCCTGCACACCCGACTTCTTCCTGTTCAACGGAGAGCGACGTCTGGTCTACCGGGGACAACTCGACGACAGCCGTCCCGGGAACGGAAAGCCGGTCACGGGTCACGACCTTCGTGCGGCCATCGACGCCGTCCTGCAAGGTCGCCCGGTGGACGATCACCAGGTTGCCAGCATCGGCTGCAACATCAAGTGGAAGAGGGGCAACGAACCGGACTACTTCTGAGCGGGTCCAGCGGCCATCATGGCGAACGATTCCACCGATCCTTCCGAGGACTACTCACGGCTGGCTTATCGCCGGTTCGTGGCCTGGCCTGCCCGAATCCAGCGGGAAGGCCCTCTGCTGAGACGAATTCTGGAGCGCGCCCCGGACCGTTCGGTCCTGGATCTCGGCTGTGCGACAGGCGAGCACAGCCGGTTCCTGGCTTCCCTGGGCCTGCGCGTGGTCGGGGTGGATGTCTCGGCCGAATCCCTGCGGACCGCTCGGGAGAGCCCTTCACCCGAGAGCATTCGCTACGTCGAGGGCGATCTTCGCAATCTGGGGAGCCTCGTCTCGCCGGGCTTTGGAGGCGCCATCTGTCTCGGCAATACCCTGGTCCATCTGGTAGAGGAGGACGATCTCGCTCAGGCCCTCGAAGGCCTGGCCTCGGTCTTGAACGAGGGCGGGGTCTTCCTGTTCCAGATCCTGAATTACGAGCGGCTCCGAGGGAAGGGCATTCGCCACTTGCCCCTGAACTTTCTCGATGAGCCGGACGGTGTGCGTGTCTTTCTGCGACTGATGGATTTTCTGCCGCAAGGGCGCGTCCGGTTCTGCCCGTCGACGTTGCGATTGCGTCCCCAGGAGGAGCGGCCCCTCGAGGTGCTCGAAACGCGGTCGCTGGAATTGCGCGCCTGGGGCCTCGACGAACTCCGCGGGTTGTTGCACCGCGCCGGCTTCGCGGTCACCGATGTCCTGGGTGCGATGTCGGGGCAGCCATTCGTGGTGGCGGAATCCACGGATCTGATTGTGGTGGCGGAACGAAGGAGGAAATCATGAAAAGGACGCTCCAAAGGCGGACCTTCCTGGAGGTGTCCGGAGCCGGGCTGGTTACGGCCGCAGTGACGCGATCGAGCTCGGCGTGGGCCCAGAACGAGGCGAAACCGACCCGGCCATATCGGAAGACGCTCAAGTTCGGCATGGTCGAGGAGCCGCTGTCGATCCGCGACAAGTTCAAGCTGCTGAAGGAACTGGGATTCGATGGTGTGGAGCTGGACGGTCCCAGCGACCTCGACCGGCGGGAGGTATTGAAGGCGCGCGACCAGGAGGCCTTTCCGATCCCGAGCGTCATCGATTCGGTCCATTGGCAGAAACCCCTGTCCGACCCGGACCCCGCGGTGCGCGATGCCGGCCGCAAGGGCCTCGAGGAGGCTCTTCGGGATGCCCAGACTTACGGAGCCACGTCGGTCCTGTTGGTGCCCGCGGTGGTCCGCGAAGAAGTGCCCTACGATGTCGCCTATCGCCGTTCCCAGGACGAGATTCGCAAGGTGCTTCCCCTGGCGGAGCGGCTGGGAGTCAAGATCGCGCTGGAAAACGTCTGGAACCAGTTCTTGATGAGCCCCCTCGAAATGGCACGCTACGTGGACGAGTTGGACAGTCCCTGGGTCGGCGTTCACTTCGATGTGGGCAACGTGGTCAATTTCGGATGGCCCGAGCACTGGATCCGGATCCTCGGACCGCGCATCATCAAGCTCGACATCAAGGAGTTCAGTCGGGAGAAACGGGACGCGGAGGGGCTGTGGGCCGGCTTCAAGGTCAAACTGGGAGAGGGCAGCATCGACTGGCCGTCGGTCCGCCACGCCCTCGAACAGTCGGGCTACGAAGGCTGGGTTTCCGCCGAGGTCCAGGGGGGCGATCGCACCTGGCTGGCCGAACTCTCCCAGCGCATGGACACAGTCCTGGGCCTCGCCTGAGGCGGCCAAAGACCCTCCGGCCGATCAAGGGGCGTCGTCGAGCAGAATCGGAAGATGAACGGTCGTGCTGCAACCCTTGACGTCCACGGCCGTGATCGCCAGATTGACGCGGCGGCGAACGTCTTCCGGCGCCCGAAAGGACAGGCGGGACTGCGCCGCATTGGGCAACAGGCTGCCCTCCAGCGTCGACGTCGCCTGAATGCCAAGATCCTCCAGCGCGGAGACATCCCAGTGGATGTCCGCCACGCCAAGGCGGTAGCCACCGAGCGAACTCATCTCCTGCGAGTTGTCCCAGAACAGGACCTGGATCTGGACCGCGGTTCCCGGTGCAAAGACGGGGATTCCCGTCTGTCGCGGGTCCGGGGCCAGGCGGACGATTGTGGGCCCTGCGTCGGAAGGTCCGCAAATCTCACGCTCGATCTCCACGGCATCGTAATCGGCAGTGGCGCGCTGTCCCTCCACCGCTGAAAGGTAGCGCAGGTCCATGTCGCCAAAGATGGCGAACGTCACCAGCGGCTGCTCGGACGTGATCTCCAGGTGTCCCCCCACCTGGGTAAAGGAAGGGCCGAAATAGACGGGACCATTCAGCAAATCGACAATCCGTCGGCCGGCCTCGAGACGCACGGTCTTTTCGGCGGTCAGGCCGCCGTTGGCGGCGAAGACGCGGATCTGCACATCCGTCGCCAGCAGGCCGGGGTTCAGAAGCGCCAGGCCCGTGAAGATCCGCAGGGCCGAGGACTGCGCCACCTGCAGCACCAGGGTCTCCCGACGTCCTTCGGCAACCAGGGGAAGGACCGACAGGTAGCTGCCGTCGTCGGATCCGAAGGCGATGGCTCCCAGGACCTGATTTGCCCTCCCATCCTGGGGAAGGACGTCGACCCGGAGATGGCCCGTGAGCAGTTCGTCGCCGGATGCCTCGAGACCGAGCAGATCGCCCAGATCCTGGCTCAGCAATCCGTGGGCGGGCAGTTGGGTTTCGGCTTCGGCCAGGGCATCGCCGGCATCGTCGAGCGCGGTGACCCGCACTTGGACCGCCGATGCTTCGAGATTGAGTAGGCTCAGCTCACTCCCGGCAGCGCTCCCGATAAAGAAATGGGGAGCCAGCAGTGTCGTCACCGGACGCGCCTGGGCGAGTGAAAGGGCGGCCAGTGCGTCGCCGTCCGAGAAAACCGCCAGGCCCCGGATTCCGTCGGGGGCCTCGACGGAGACGGAGGCCCGAGCGGGCACTGCGGCTGAGTCGAAGAGCTCGCGCAGTGACCGGATCAAGAAGCCGGGCGCCGGCAGGGTCACGGAGGCCTCCTCCAGACGGGCGCCTGCCGTATCGTTCAGAGCGAGGGTAATCTGCTCGGGCTGACCCGTGGAAGAGCGGAACAGGTAGAGATAGGTGTCGGTCTGTGGGCCGCCCCGGCTCACTGGAAGCCACAGCCGGTCGGATTCGGGAAGCTCGCCCCCCACCCCGTCCAGGCGACTCAGATCCTCCTCCCCGAACATGAAGAAGCCCTGCAGCACGCCAAGTGTGCCGCGGGCGGTCATCATCTGCGCTGCCTGCTCGGGCTCCAGGATGAAGGCAGACTGGCCCTGGCGTGTCACGAGGCCCCGGTCGACAGCCTTGACCTGGGCTCCGGAGGCATCGACGAAGGTCGTTTTGATGCGGTTGGGACCGGCATTGGGGTTGGCCAGGGCGACACCCACGAAGCCCGTCTCCGATGACGGATCGGCATCGCCCGTCATGCCTGGAGGGTTGGTCGGTGCGACCACCCGATTCGTCACGGCAACCTCCAGGTGGGGTCGAAATGCCTGGAGTGCGCTCTTCGAACTCTCGGCAGAGGCAAAGCCATGGGCCGTTGAGGCATCGTGGAGTCGCAGGCGGAACTGAAGACGGGGGCTGCCGGTCTCCAGGCGATAGGAGAGGAGCTGGATCACATCGACTCTCAGTTCGGATGCCGACACACTCGTCTGGGGCCCCAGCGAGACTACGGTCTCTGCGGGAACGCTCCAGTCACCCGGGCCCAGGTCGATGCCGTAGTTGACCAGGTCCAGTTCCAGCCCATGATCGTCCGTGTAGGGCTGACCTTGAGCGCCGGTCAGGTAGAGTACGAGTTCGGCGCGGGCCACCTGTCCCGAGTCCAGCCCGCTGAGGTCGAAGGACAGGAAGCTCCGGTACTCTCCGCAGGGAGCATCGGGGGTCTTGCCATAGAGCAGTTGCGGGGACGCCGTATCGACGGTTCCCGGAACGCAGCCGTCCTGGCCCGAACTGACGGTCGAAATCCAGCCTTCGCGGTCCGGCTCGGAGGCGACGAGCCGCAGACGTGTCTGGCCTTGGAGGGTCGCGCAGAGCACGGCCCCGACGATCAATGAGAGGGTGAAACGATGGTGTCGCATGATGGTAACCCGTCACGAGTGATTGTCTCGCGTTCCGAATCTCCCTGCCAGTCGGCCAGAGCCCTTCGTCCCCTCGGCGAAGGGTCTCCACCCCGCCGCCGCAGGAACGCTCGATGCCGGTCCCGACTTCGATGCTGCGGCCGCATGGCCGATTATGACGAGGCGGAGTCCCCCGGTCTGTGAGATCGGTTACTTCCGCTCTTGCCCGGGCGGGCCGGAAAGGCTATACCGGGTTGGACGGATGCCGCATTCACGCTAAGATCGTCGGAACGATCGGATGCACCGACCTCACGCAAATTACATGGGGAGGAGAAGGGATGATCATGGCTCGGGCACTGGGAAGGACGCTGCTGGGGTTCTGTCTGTTGACAGCTGGGGGCTGCACGATGACGCAACGACCCACGTCGATGTTCGAACAATCGAGTGATGTTGGTACGGTGAGGTTTCCGGGAACGACGAAATACGACGATCAGGCCCAAACCTACACTCTGACCGGATCGGGCGCTAACATCTGGGGCACCGAGGACGCCTTCCATTTCGCCTGGAAGCGGGCCTCGGGGGACCTGAGGCTGCAGGGGCGGATCCGTTTTCAGGGAAGCGACGGTGAGCCGCATCGGAAGGCCGGCTGGATGATCCGGGCCGGGCTCGATGCAGACGACCCTTATGCCGACGTGGCGGTCCACGGCAACGGTCTGGTCAGTCTGCAGTTCCGCCGGGAGAAGGGTGGCGAGACGGTCGATGTGGCGGCCGTCACCCAGTCTCCGACAGGGGTTCGCCTGGAACGGACGGGCAATGTCTTCAGCCTCTGGGTCACGGATGCCGACGGCAAGGTCGAGCCGGTGGGCGCCGTCGTCCTCGATCTCCCCGATCAGGTCTACACGGGTCTGTTCGTCTGCGCTCACAACCCCGACCGGCAGGAAACGGCGGTCTTCTCCGATCTTCAGATGTCCAGCCGCGTCCAGCAGCCGGGGGAGGAGCGCGTGACCGAAAGCACGCTCGAGACGATCGAGGTCGCCACGGGAAGGCGTTCCATCGTCTACGCCGCGCAGGCCCACTTCGAGGCTCCCAACTGGTCGCGGGACGGTCATGACTTCCTGTTCAACCAGGGGGGGCGAATCTATCGGCTGGTCGAAGGTGACACGGATCCGACGGTGCTCGACACGGGGGACGCGACGCGGTGCAACAATGACCATGGGCTGTCGCCCGACGGAAAGTGGCTGGCCGTCAGTCACTCACCCGAGAATCAATCGCTCATCTACGTCCTGCCGGCCGGCGGAGGGGATCCTCGGCAGGTCACGCAGCAGGGACCCTCCTATTGGCACGGCTGGTCTCCGGACGGCAAGACCCTTGCTTACTGCGCCGAGAGGGGCGGGAATTTCGACATCTACACGATTCCCGTCTCCGGCGGGAAGGAGCGGCGGCTGACCACGGCGGACGGCCTCGATGACGGGCCCGACTACACCCCCGACGGGCACTTCATCTACTTCAATTCTGAACGCAGCGGGCTGATGAAGATCTGGCGGCTGACGCCGGATGGAGCGACCCAGGAGCCGATGACCTCTGATGACGTGTATGCCGACTGGTTCCCCCACCCCTCGCCCGACGGTCAGTCGGTGGCCTTCCTCTCCTTTGACCGGAGCGTGCAGGGCCATCCTCCGAACCAGGCCGTCGTCTTGAGGGTGATGCCGCTCGAGGGCGGGGAGCCACGGATCGTGGCCCATCTGTTCGGAGGGCAGGGAACCATCAACGTACCCTCCTGGTCGCCCGACAGCAGCCATTTCGCCTTCGTCAGCTATCGGCTGATTCTCCCCGGCTGGTAGCAGGCCTACTCGACCTCGGGCAGGCGCCGGATCCTGGGGTCGGTGAAGATGTCCGATTCATCCCGGCTGGTGCTGGAAAACTCGGAGACGACGGCTCCCTCCGGACCCGACTGGAACCAGTGTCGGGTGCCTGCGGGAATCGTGTACTGATCGCCCGGCGAGAGTCGGATCTCCCGAAAGACCGTGTACCATTCCTCGTCGCCCTTCGGCGGGCGGGCCTGGATCGTCGGTGTGGCGGGTCCGTCGACATAGAGGAAAACCGTCCCCAGGCGACAGCGGAAGGTCTCGGTTTTGCCGGGATCTCCACCCACCGGCGGATGCAGGTGCTCCGGACAGGTCTGACCGGGGAACAGGATCAGCTCTTTGGCGCAGTAGCGGTCCGTGTTGACATAGGTGACGAGCTCGAGCCCCGTTTCCTGCAATCGGCCCAGTCCGAAATCGGCGACTTCGATCGCTTCCTTTTCCTCCTGGGTCAGGCGGATCCCTGCCCGATCGAGAAAATCCAGTGCTCTTCTGTGTGCCGACTGCAGTTCTTCTCGCTTCAACATCGCATCTCCTTGGAATTGGCCAGTCCCCGACCCTTTCGACAGCGTCCACGCCCCTGGTGACCTGTATCTATCCTCCGGCATGCCGAAGTAGAAGTCCACCGCGTGGACCCCGAAAGAAGGAAGGCAAATACGACGGAGGCCGTTCAAAAATCCACTGGTTTACTGAAGTGTGGATTGAGTATACTTCGTTGATTCATGAGTGAACCTCCCGAAACGGACTCCTGGTGGCGCATTTTCGGTGGAGTTCGTCAGTCCGGAGGACGGTCTCAACGGTCGGAATCGGGCGAGAAATGGGATTCAGGAGGGTATCGATGTCGTCTCGAAAGGTAAGCCTCTGTCTTTCTGTGCTGCTCTATGGGGCGCTGGTCTGGTCCTGCGGGCAGAAACCGTCTGAGGTCGCGGCTGAGACTCCTGCGCCGGACCCCGTCAAGCGCGGCGAGTATCTGGTTTCCGTCGCGGGCTGCAACGACTGTCACACACCCAAGGTCTTCACTGAGCAGGGGCCGGAGCCGGACCGTTCCCGCCTGCTCTCGGGCCACCCTGAGGACTGTCGCCTTCCCTCGATTGATCCGGCCCGGATCACACCCGACGGTTGGCTCTTGTTCAACAATCAGTTGACCGCGACCGTGGGACCCTGGGGCATCTCATTTGCAGCCAACATCACCTCGGACGAGGAGACCGGCATCGGACGCTGGACCGAGGATGCCTTCATTACGACCCTGCGAACAGGCAAGCACTGGGGAGTCGGACCAGCGATCGTGCCGCCCATGCCCTGGCAGAATCTCGCCCTGATGCCCGACGAGGACCTGAAGGCGATCTTCGCTTATCTCAAGTCGACCCCGCCCGTGCGCAATCACGTGCCGGCCGCCATGACGCTCGAAGAATACCTGGCTCGCGTGAAACCGGACGGAACGCTGCCGAGGCCGTAGCCGGAATTCTACTCCGGGGCCCGTCGCCCGGTAGTGTGCTACCAGGCTGCATCGGGGGGGTAAAGGTTGGTGAATTTGACGCTGCGGCGCGGCTCGGCCATCATGTCGGCCACCGTGTCGCGCCAGACGGCGTAGTGCACGGTCTCCTTGTGCCGGAGCGGCGCTTCAGCATCCCGGTAGACCTCAACGAGCAAGAAACGGGTCGGGTCGGACTGGTCCTGGAGAACGTCGAAACGGGCGATGCCGGTCTCCTGGACGCTGTGGCGGGCATTTTCGAGGGTGGCCGTGCTGAACGCCGCCACGTACTCTTCCTTGACCTGGACGTGCACGTGAACGATCAACACAGCCACACCTCTTTCGACAGCCGCACTCGATTCGAGTCAGGCTTTCTGGGCCGTCTGGGCCAGGGCCGCTTTGGCCAGGTCTTCGAGCATCTTGGTCGTGACGCTCTTGGGACGCTCGATCGGGAAACCCAGAGCACGATCCCAGATGATGTTGCTCACGACGCCGAGTGCCCGGCCGATACCGAACAGCACCGTGTAGAAATCGTACTCCTGAACGCCGTAGTGCCACTGGATGACGCCGGACTGGGCGTCCACGTTCGGCCACGGGTTCTTGGCCTTGCCCTGCTCGCGCAACACCGGCGGAACGACCCGGAAGAGCATGTCGACGTACTGGAAGGTCGGGTCGTCGGGAAGGTGCCGTTGGCAGAATTCCCGTTGGGCCATGTAGCGCGGATCGGTCTTGCGGAGGACCGCATGGCCGAAGCCGGGAACCACCTGCCCGGAATTCAGCGTATCCCAGACGAACTGTCGCATCTCCTCTTCGGAAGGAGTCTTCCCCCCCATCTTGTCCATGACTCCCTGGATCCAGCGCAGGACCTCCTGGCAGGCCAAACCGTGGAGCGGGCCGGCCAGTCCGTTGAGCATGCCGGAAATGGAGTAGTAGATGTCGGAAAGCGCGCTGGCCACGAGATGTCCCGTATGGGCGCTGACATTGCCGCTCTCGTGATCGCTGTGAAGGATGAAATAGAGGCGTGAAACGTCGTCGTAGGGCTCGGGGACTCCCATCATGTGAGCGAAGTTTCCGCCCATGTCGAGCTTCGTATCCGGATGGATGATCGTGTCGCTGCGGTACTTCATCCGGAAAATGTAGGAGGCGATCCGGGGCAGGCGGGCCAGCAGGTTCAGGCCGTCTTCATATGTCGTGTCCCAGTAATCGTACTTGTTGATCCCCTTCTGGTAAGCCTTGACGTACTCCGACTCCCGCTGCATCGCCGCCACAGCCACGGAAAACATGGCCATCGGGTGACTGTCCCGGGGCAGGGCACGCAGTACATCGAACACGTACTGCGGAACGGCCTGGCGACGGCGAAACTCCTCCGTCAAATCGGCGACTTCTTCCTCCGTGGGGAACTCGCCGGTCAAGAGGAGATACAGATGCCCTTCCACGAAAGGCATTTCCCGACCGGGGACTTTGGGAAGGCGGGCCAGCGTATCCGGAATAGTGTGGCCCCGAAAACGGATTCCCTCCTCCGGGTCGAGGTAGGAGATGTCCGTCACCAGGCACTTCACGCCGCGCATCCCGCCGATGGCCTGCGCCACAGTAACCTCACCAATCTTCACATCGCCGTACTCTTTGACGAGGTGCGAGATGCGATCGCGGCCCGTCAGAATCTTCTCGTAGAGTTTCTCTTTCAGTTTGGCCATGCTGCCCTCCTTCCTGGGAATTTCGGGGCGACGCTCGAACCGGCCCACCCATGCCGCCAGGTCGGTTTTCCTCCGGCCTTCGGGTTCGAGGGAGCCCCGCGGCGAAAGTGCTTTCAGAGTCAGTCGCTCCCAATAACCAAGGTCCTACTCTATTACGATTCCGGGGAGGTGGCAACGGGTTCCGAGCGGCAATCTTGCGGCCCTGGAAGGCGGTCGCCGTGAAGCGAGAGAAACAGGGTTTGTCCCTCGAGTCAGTGCACCGGGAAATGTCGTCCGAAGGTGCCGCATCGTGGGGTCGGAGCAGCCCAAGATAGGAGGCGTCAGGACACTAGATGTCGCGATCCGGCAGGGCCACTTCGGAGGCGTAGCGCCCGGCAGGCGCCTCCCGGGGAGCTTGTGCCGAAGCCGGCCCAACATGGAAGCCGTCGAGAGTCTCCTGCAGGGCGTCGAGACGGCGCTGGAACTGCTGCCAGTCGGGTCCGATCCCATGCAGGGAGACAGCGGCAGCCACCAGTTGTCGGCAGTCGGACTGAGCCGTCTCGACGCGTTCGCGCAGGGAAGCGATCATCTGGTCCAGTGCTTCCGCTTCGGCCTTGGCGTAGTCGTGGCGTCGCAGTCGAACTCTCATGGACAGATCGCCCCGCCCGACGGACTGAAAGATCGACCGGAAGCGATAGAGCGGGCCGCCGATGCGATGGGTGAGGAGGACCGAGTGGAGGACGATGGCCACGACCAGCAGCAGGACGACCGGCCAGAACTGCTGGTGAAGTCGGAGAAAGACGCCAGCCGCCTCGTATTTCTCCGAGCTGTAAGCCGGGCCGCCCGAGAAATCGACGACCAGCGGACCGAAGACCACCCCGATGACCCCGGTGATCGCCGCGAGAAAGTAGACCATCACCGCGGTGAGGAGGCGGTACTGGAGAGAATGGATCAGGTAATGACGACGTCGATAGGGGCGCATCAGTGCACCTCCCGCTGGTAACTGCGTTGGGCCGGTGGGACCAGGTGGACGAGCCCCGAGGCGCGCACCGGGCAGGTCCGGTGGCGGAACAGATCAACCGGGTCGGAGCCGCGCTGATCGAGCATTTCCAGAAGCGCTTCGACGACCCGGGGGTCGAACTGCCCGCCGGCTTCCTGGCGCAAGATCGAAGTGGCTTTGTCCAGGGACATGCCCTGCCGATAGGGGCGGTCGGAGATCATCGCGTCGAGCGCGTCTGCCACGGTCAGGATCCGGACATCGAGTCGGATGGCATCCCCCTTCAGCCCGTCCGGGTAGCCGCGTCCGTCCACGCGTTCGTGGTGGCCGCGGACGAGGGGGATCGTCTCGGCGAAGGGCTTGATCGGTTCCAGGATGCGGGCGCCGATCGCCGGATGGGCGCGGACCTGCTCCATCTCGGAGGGAGTGAGCGGTCCCGGCTTGTCCAGCAGATGGGTGGGAACGCCGATCTTGCCGATGTCGTGGAGCAGAGCGCCTCGTTGCAGCGTGACCAGTTCGGCTTCGGACAGCCCCATGCGCCGGGCCAGCGCAAGGGCGATCTCACAGACCCGCTCCGTGTGCCCCGCCGTCCAGGAGGACTTGGCATCGACGGCGTGGGCGAGGGCGGTGAGGGTGCTGACGTGGAGTTCCTGGATTTCCCGCGACATGGCGTTGAAGGAGCGGGCCAGCTCTTCGAATTCGTCTCCGCTCGAGATATTCACCGTGGTCAGGAAGTCGCCCGCCGCGACCCGCCGGGTTCCTTCTCTCAGCCGGGCGAGGGGAGTGAGGCTTCTCCGGATCTGGTTCGAGCTCAGCGCCAGGGCAATCAGGAGGGTGATGGCCGTCAGGAACAGGAAGCTCCGCTGGAAGCTCTCGAGGGGCGCGAAGACCCAGGACACGCTCTCACTGCGGACGACGGTCCAGGGAGCCGTGTGAAACTCGAAACTCAGAGGAATCGACCAGCTGGCCGCCAGGCAATCGGTCCCGTCGTACTCCCAGCGGAACTCCCCCGACGGGGCGTCGGGCAGGGCCGCCGCAAGGCGGGCTTGGTCGGCGAGGGAGACGGGCGAAGAGGAGAACAGAATCTGGCGCCGGTCGTTGACTACGAAGATGGCAGTGCCCGGAGCGTCGACGTGGGCATCCTCCCTGCCGAAGAGAAACAACGGATTCGGCAGGGTCACGAGCAGGCCGCGATCGGGCTGGTGCGGTTCGAGTGCAAGGGCCATGACGACACGACGCTCGGGGCCCGTCGTGCTGGAGACGACACACTTGCCCGCAGAGAGGTGGCCTCGTGCATCTCCGGAAATCTCCACGACCGGCGGGGGCTCTCCATGCAGCGCCGTTAGGATCCCCCGGTCGAACTGGATGCCAATCGAGAGAAACCGTTGCCGCGCCTGGCCGGTCCGGGCGTTGTCAGGGGAAGCATCGACACGGCGCAGGTCGGCCGCCAGCTCGTGCATGTCGTCGGCCAGAAGCTGCATCCGGCCAACCAACAGCTGCGCCGTCGATTTGGTCGCCCGGTGCATTCGTTCGCTCGTTTGCTGTTCGATCTGGTGATCGACCTCCCAGTAGGAAACCACGGCAAAGGCGAACAGCGGAACGAGCGAGGACAGGCAGAAAACGGCGAGCATGCGCCTTCCGACCTTGCTGCGGAGTCCCGTGTCGATCCAGTTCATCGGCTTACTCTCAGTAATTCGAGGCCAGTCCCACGAAGCTCCCGTCGTTGGCTCGCAGTACATCATCCCAGCTCGCCTTGGCCGTGAGCGGGGGGCGACTCTCCCCATCCTTGCCCTGGCTGTAGAGATCGAAGCGGGTATTGAGGGGCACCAGGTTCCGGTCCCGCCGCATCAGGCCCTGGACTTGCGGTGGCACCTGGTTTCCGTGGCCCTGCCCCCCGCCGGTGCCTGAGTTTCCACCGCCCTGGGCGCCTCCGTTGCCACCCCCATTTGCGCCGCCTCCGCCCTGGCCGTTTCCGCCTCCGCCCTGGCCGTTTCCGCCTCCGCCCTCGGCCCCGGCCGTTTCCGCTGCCGCCGGGACTGGGATCGACGTAGAAGTTGAGATAGACATAAGGGTTTTGCCAAGGGTCCAGCAGTTCTTCGCGACCAATCTCGGAGAGGGACGCGGGCAGATGGCCGTTGAGGGCATCATAGACGAGCAGCTCCCGCTCCATGGCCTTGATGTCGCCGATGGCGCGGGCCACACGGGCAGCGTCGATGGCTTTCTCATAGCTCGGTACGGCCAGGGCCGCAATGAGGCCCACCACCAGGACGACGATGAGCATCTCGATGATCGTGAAACCTCGTTGCTGCATGGGACTCTCTCGTTCCGCCCCCGGCACCGCTCCGGGGCAGATCATCAAGAGATTAGATCGGCGAATTGACTCAACCCATTAGCTGTGGGGCTTTCGGTCGATCCGAGGGGGGGCGGACGGGCGAAGATCAGGCCAGAGGAGCCTTGTGGACCGAATCCTCGGATTCGCGCGAAGAGAACAAGCGTAGCAGACCCCGTTGGTGGAGGAGTCTCGGAAGCCAGACCGCGAGACGACCGCCGGGAGCGGCCGGACTCAGGCGGCCCAGGATTTCGGGGTTTTGAGCTGCCATGTGCAGGAGACAGCGCTGCGCGACGCTCAGCAGCGATTTGGGATCGCCCTTGCGGGTTTCGCAGGTCTCGACGTGAATGGAATCCGGATCGACCGAGGGACCTCCGTCGGCGAGGCGGACGAGACGGAGGCGGAGGCTGCACGATCCGTAGAAGGGGTTGGCATACTCGAAGCGGATCAGATTCTCACGTCCGCCGAGCGATTCAACCACGGCTGTCTCATTCAGGCTCCGGAACCGGTACTCCACCATCAACACCTTGATTCTTCAGCTAGTTACTTGAGCTATGACCCTAGAAACGCATAGATTGACCACAATGTCAAGGGAATTGCGGGGGAGAGGGTCCGTTTGGCGGCGATTCCCAGCGATCAGCCAAGGGACAGCCAGAGATCGCGTTGCGGCTCGGACAGGAATACCGCCCCCTTCTCCTTGACGACCACCATTTCCTCGATGGTGACGACGCCGCGGCCCGGGATTGTGAGACGTGGTTCCAGGGTGAAGACCATCCCCTCTTCCAGGGGCAGGCGTGGTTTCATGCCGTACTTCTCCCAGAGCGGACCAAGCAGGGCCGTGCCGTCGTGAGCGAAACGGCCGACCTGGTGGCCCAGCGCATGAGGAAATGAGTCATAACCGCCATCGATAATGTGATTTCGTGCAACGGCATCGATCTCCACTCCCGTTCGGCCGGGGCGCATCTCGCGGCGGGCGCGGTCGATGGCCTCGACGATCGTCGCGAAGCCATGCTGGACCTCTTCCGGCACATTCGCAGTGCCGGGCTCGGGGATGTACCAGGTCCGTTGGAGGTCGGAGCAATAGTCCTCGAACCGGACGCCGAAATCCATGTTGAGAATGTGGCCGGGGGCAACCCGCCGGTCGGTCGGTCGGTAATGGGCTTCCGCCGTATCGGGCCCGGTGAAGACCGCGGGGCAATGGCTCCGTTCCCACGCCGTCGTGAGGCCCCGTTGATCCACCTGCCCGAGCATGAACTGGGCAATCTCGGCCTCGGAACGGCCGGGTCGGACGAACTCCCGCACGTTGGCGAAGATCGACAGAGTCTCGGCAATGGCGCGCTTGATCCGGTCGAGTTCCGCCGGGCTCTTGCGCGCCCGCAGGCTCGAAATGACCGGCTCCGCGGAGACGAGTTCACCCCGAAAACCGGCCTGGGACAGGATCTTCTGCAGGACGAGGAACATGCCGTGGGTCAATCCGTCGGCGATCTCGCTGTCGGGCGAGTAGTTGACGGCAAGGGTCCGGGGGCTCAGTTCGTCCAGGAGTTTGACCAGCGGTTCGCGGATTCCCTCGACGTAGCCGGTGACCGAATCGTAGGCCTCCAACTCGGCCACGCCCTGCCGCTCGAGGCTTCCGACGATGGCGTGTTTGCCGCCGCCGCGGGTCACGATCAGGGCGGAGTGCCAGGTCAGGTCTCCGCCGCACAAGAACGGGAGAACAGGGTCGCGCAGGACGGCGGTCTCGCGAACGAAGGTCAGCCAGCAATCCACTCCCCCGGCCTGAAGGAGTTCGACCGCCTGCTCCAACTTCTGGTGGATCAGTCTGCGGTTCTGGGTCACGATGGAATCCATGGTCTATCCGGGCCGCGTAACTCTGCGATCCGTGTACCCGCCCCATCGAACCGCCTGCTCACCGCCCGCCTCCAAATCGCAAATCTCAAATCGCAAATCTCAAATCGTAAATCTCAAATCGTAAATCTAAAGTCCCGCCCCCTACTCCTCTCTCTCCTTGAATTCGCCGGCCAATCGGGTGAACAGCCAAAGGCCGAGGATTCCGACCAGCATGTGCAGGGCCAACACATACCAGACGTACTGCGGGGTGCCCATATCGCCGAAGTAACCGTAGAGTGTGGTGTAGGTGACTCCGCTCAGCGCACCGCCCAGACCGACCGCGAGAAAGTTGGACCCCATGTAGAGCCCGGCCTTTTCCTTGGGAGCGATCCACGTGATGTATTCCTGAATTCGGGGTGACGAGATCATCTCACCCACGGCGAACAGGAAGATCCCCAGGAAGATCAGGGCGGGTGCCGAGACGGCCGCATAGCCAAGCACGACGAATCCGCCCGATATCATCAGCAGACCGAAGAGGAAAGCCGGGATGGCGCGGAAGCGCTCCAGAATGCTCGAAACGAGGATCTGGAAAATCAGGATGATGTAGCCCGTATTGGAGATGGTCTCCCCCAGAACCCTGCGGACGCCGTTTTCCTCGTGAGAGAAGAAGTCTGCGATGCCGGATCCCAGTACGTGGCGCATCGCCTCGTAGAGTTGCGCCGTATTGATGCTGGAGTCGACGTACAGGGCGCAGAGGTTGAAGAAGGCCCAGAAAGGCAGCCAAAAGAAGAGACCCAGCAGGGCCAGGAAGACCGTGAATCGGATGTCCGACAGGGCGACACCGATCTCGGCAAGCTTTTGACGCAGCGTCAAGCCTTCGATTTCCCGTTCGGGCTCCTTGTAGAAGAGGATCGTAATCACGAGCATGAACACGATGGCAATGGCCGCAGCCATGAAGGCATAGTTCCAGGAGATGGCGCGCAGCTTTCCCGCTACGATCGGTCCGAAGGAGCCGCCCACATTGACCATGGCGTAGAAGATCCCGAAGCCCAGGGTCTTGTTCGACTTGTCGGTGACCGCGCGCACGGTCCCGGAGACCAGCGGCTTGAAGATCCCGGCGGCCAGGCCGATACTCAGCATCGTGAGGGCGATTCCCGAGAAGGACCTGGTGGCAATCAGCAGGAGGATCGAGGGCAGATAGGCCAGGTACGCAACGATCAGGACTTTCTTGAAACCGAATCGGTCGGCGAAGGTACCCGAGATGACGGGAGTCACGTAGGACAGCGCCAGGAAGAGGCTCTGAACGATACCCAACTCACCCCGACTGTACCCGAGGGACTCCATGTAGATTCCGAAACCGAAGTAGATGCCGTAGTAGGCAAAGCGCTCCAGGATCTCGATCGTGTTGGCGACCCAGAAGACCGGTGGAAACGAGGATCTGTTACTCACGGGCACTCCTCTCGAACCGATTCGTTTTCTTTCTGATTCGGCAGCCGTTCCTTTTCAGCCAAGATCCTAGGGCCTGGCGTGGTGAAACGCAATCCACGGCGGGGTGTGCGGGTGCCCGGCGGGGCGGACGGAATCTGCAGTAAGCTAGTAGCCCGGGGCTCCAATGGGGGTGCCTGTCGGCCGCGGAGCCCGGGCCGGCAGGGCGAGGAGAGACATGAAGTTCAGAGTGTCCATGGCGCAGATCAACCCGAAGACGGGCGACATCCGAGGGAATGTCCGTCTGATCCTCGCGGCGATCGAGCGGGCCCGCGCCTCGGGAGCACATCTGGTGGTTCTGCCCGAGATGTGCCTGACGGGTTACTGTCTGGATGAGAAACTCCTGATCAACCGGCAGTTCCTGCGCCAGAACAAGCGAGCCCTGTTCGAGGAGATCGCTCCGGCCTGCACGGAGCTGGCCGCCGTGGTTGGCTTCGTCGACTTCGAGGAGGATCGGCAAGGGCCCGATCGACACCCGCTTCGCTACAATGCCGCGGGCATTCTCCAGCACGGTCGGGTCGAGCAGATCGTGCATAAGCGGCTGCTGCCTTCTTATCGATACTTCGACGACAAACGCTATTTCACCCCGGGGACCGAGGTGGAACCCTGGCTGGTCGACGCGGACGGCGGAACGGTCCGGATCGGGGTACTGATCTGCGAGGACATGTGGGATGACGGCTATCCGCTGAAACCCTGCCGCATCTACGCCCGGCGTGGCGTCGACTATCTGTTTTCCATCAGCGCGAGTCCGTTCGTCTGCTCGAGCCCGGGACGACGCAACGGAAAACGGTTCGAGCGCGCCGAAATCATCCGCGGTCACATCGAGCAGGACGGCGTGCCCATCGTTTCTCTCAATACGGTCGGCATCGGTGACAACGGCAAGAATGTGATTCCCTTCGACGGCACGACCCAGGCCTTCGACCGGCAGGGGAGGCTGGTGGCATCGCTCGAGTCGTTTGCCGTCGACCAGCAACTGCTCGTCTTTGAGAACGGCCTCGCCGATCCCGTGGCCGAACCGCCCTTCGATCGGGAAGCCGAGATCTTCGATGCCCTCGTGATGAGCGTGCGCGACTACTACGACAAGATCGGGATCTTCAGCGGGGTCCTCGAAGCCGTTTCCGGCGGGGTAGATTCCGCCTTGGGCACGGCGCTGGCGTGCCAGGCCATGGGTCCCGAGTTGCTGACGGTCTACAACCTTCCTTCCCGCTTCAACACGGACCGGACCCAGACCGCCGCCCGTCAGCTGGCGGAGAACTTCGGTCTCGAGTACCGGGTCGTGCCGATCCAGGGGATGGTCGATCGGATTCTTGGGGACTTCGAGCGCTTTCTGCATCCCGTCGAGAATTCCCTGACCCTCGAGAACATCCAGGCCCGGGTGCGCGGCCTGATCATGATGGCGGAGTCGAACGATCGGGGCGCCTTGCTGCTGACCAACGGCAACGAGACGGAGATCGCCCTGGGCTATGCCACCCTGTACGGCGACATGGTGGGCGGACTCGCGGTGATCGGCGATCTCCCCAAACCGGATGTCTACCGCCTGGCCCGCTACGTCAATCGGCGCTGGGGCAGGGAGATGATTCCGCAGGACATCCTCGAAATGCCGGCTTCGGCGGAGCTCAAGGAAGACCAGGTGGATCCCTTCGATTACGATGCGGTGGGGCCGGTCGTCAGCGAATACATCGAGCACGGGGCGAGCCCCGACGATCTGGTGCGATGCTTTCGGGAGCGGAGTCTCAACGGGATCGAGTTCGGCGAGGCCTTCTACGCCCGCTACACGGAAGGGGAGTTCGGGAAACTGGCGGCAGACCTGTACCGGAGTCTGAACCGCTCGGTGTACAAACGCATGCAGGCGGCGCCGATCGTGGTCGTCTCGGGACGCTCCTTCGGATTCGATCTACGGGAGACGATCATCAACGGCTGGACCGCCGAATGAGTTCACCCCGGGTCAGTAGATGCAATCGGGGTAGATCCCGAGGACCTCGCCGCAGCGCTTGCATTTGACGGTCTCGGGAATCTCGGCAAAGCGGGGGATCGCCTTGATGGCTTCCTGCTGATATTCGGTGAGTCCTTCGCCTTCCGCAGGTGCCGGCGGAGCCGCTCGACGAATCTGCTGGACCCGGTACTTATAGATGGAGGTGAGGTCGCACTTGTAGCAGTGAATCCTGCGGAAGGCCGTCGCGAGCTCGACGGTGCGCAGGTCGTCCTGAGAGAGGATCGATCCCGGCCGGGCCTTGAAATTTCGAGCAACGAACATGAGCGATCCCTATTGTACCCGGTTTCTGAGATGAGGGCCGAATCCTGCGAAGAACCGATGGGCGGGGCGAATCTTTTTTTCAGGGGAATTTTCGCGATCCTCCTGTGACATTGGCGTAAGTGACTGATTACGCGGTGGATATCGGAGTCTTCTGCTGGACTTGAACAGCCCACCCGAAATCCGTATCATTAGCACCTCGCGGTTCTGAAAAGGGCCGCACGGGTCTGCGGGTCGCAGGCCGAGATCTTTGACAACCGGGTAGAGACGAAGGCGGAACACGCGCTTGGGGAGAACTCTACGGTTTGAAAAAAGCTGAGAGTTTGATCCTGGCTCAGAATCAACGCTGGCGGCGTGCCTAACACATGCAAGTCGAACGGGAAAGGCCCTTCGGGGCTGAGTAGAGTGGCGAACGGGTGAGTAACGCGTGGGTAACCTGCCCTCAAGAGGGGGATAACTCCGCGAAAGCGGGGCTAATACCGCATGAGCCCGCAAGGGGAAAGAGGAAACTCGCTTGAGGAGGGGCCCGCGTCCGATTAGCTGGTTGGTGGGGTAAAAGCCTACCAAGGCGACGATCGGTAGCCGGTCTGAGAGGACGGACGGCCACACTGGGACTGAGACACGGCCCAGACTCCTACGGGAGGCAGCAGTGGGGAATTTTGGGCAATGGGCGAAAGCCTGACCCAGCAACGCCGCGTGGAGGACGAAGGTTTTCGGATCGTAAACTCCTGTCGAGAGGGACGAAGCAAGTGACGGTACCTCTTGAGGAAGCCCCGGCTAACTCCGTGCCAGCAGCCGCGGTAATACGGGGGGGGCAAGCGTTGTTCGGAATTACTGGGCGTAAAGGGCGCGTAGGCGGCTTCGGAAGTCATGGGTGAAAGCCCCCGGCTCAACCGGGGAATGGCCTGTGAAACCACGGAGCTGGAGTGCTGGAGAGGGAAGCGGAATTCCCAGTGTAGCGGTGAAATGCGTAGAGATTGGGAGGAACATCGGTGGCGAAGGCGGCTTCCTGGACAGACACTGACGCTGAGGCGCGAAAGCCAGGGGAGCGAACGGGATTAGATACCCCGGTAGTCCTGGCTGTAAACGATGAACACTTGGTGTGGGGGGTAGGCTAGTCCCTCCGTGCCGGAGATAACTCGTTAAGTGTTCCGCCTGGGGAGTACGGCCGCAAGGCTGAAACTCAAAGGAATTGACGGGGGCCCGCACAAGCGGTGGAGCATGTGGTTTAATTCGACGCAACGCGAAGAACCTTACCGGGGTTTGAACTGTCCGTGCAACCTGCAGAGATGTAGGGTTCCTTTCGGGGACTCGGGCAGAGGTGCTGCATGGCTGTCGTCAGCTCGTGTCGTGAGATGTTGGGTTAAGTCCCGCAACGAGCGCAACCCTTGTCGGTAGTTGCCATCAGGTGAAGCTGGGCACTCTACCGAGACTGTCGGCGAGAAGCCGGAGGAAGGTGGGGATGACGTCAAGTCCTCATGGCCTTTATGTCCCGGGCTACACACGTGCTACAATGGGCGGAACAGAGGGAAGCGACCCTGCGAAGGCAAGCGAATCCCAGAAATCCGCTCTCAGTTCGGATTGCAGTCTGCAACTCGACTGCATGAAGGTGGAATCGCTAGTAATCGCGGATCAGCACGCCGCGGTGAATACGTTCCCGGGCCTTGTACACACCGCCCGTCACATCACGAAAGTGGGTTGTACTAGAAGTCGCCGGCCTAACCCTTCGGGGAAGGAGGCGCCGACGGTATGATCCATGATTGGGGTGAAGTCGTAACAAGGTAGCTGTAGGAGAACCTGTGGCTGGATCACCTCCTTTCTAACAGATCCTTTGATCACTCCCCCTGCGTGTGCCTCTTCTCTCTATCCGGTTGTCCAAGCTCT
>CAVRSV010000012.1:0-823147 GCA_963723965.1 uncultured Acidobacteriota bacterium
TTCTCGGCGGCTTCCCTGTTCGGTCAGTCTGACCAGCAGCCGCCTTATCTCAACCCCGACCTTCCGCCCGCGGAGCGCGCGGCGGACCTCGTTTCCAAAATGACCCTGGAGGAAAAGATCCTGCAAATGCAGAACTACGCGCCCGCCATCCCGCGGCTTCACGTCGAGGCCTACAACTGGTGGAGTGAGGCGCTGCATGGCGTCGCCGTCCAGGGGCAGGCCACGGTCTTTCCCCAGGCGATCGGCCTCGCGGCAACCTGGGACACGGCGCTGATGCACCGCATTGCGGACGTGATCTCCACAGAGGCAAGGGCCAAATGGAACAAGTTTCATCGCCTGGGCGAGACGATTCCCGCCCGATTTGGCCCGGGTCCGACAGGCCTGACCTACTGGTCACCGAACATCAACATCTTCCGGGATCCCCGCTGGGGCCGCGGCCAGGAAACCTACGGCGAAGATCCGTACCTGACCGGCCGGATGGGTGTCGAGTTCGTCCGCGGAATGCAGGGGGATGACCCGCACTATCTGAAAGTCGTATCGACGCCCAAACACTACGCCGTCCACAGCGGACCCGAACCGTTGCGACACGAGTTCGACGCCGTCGTGAGTGAAAGGGATCTGGTGGACACGTATCTGCCGGCCTTCAAGGCCACGATCGAGGAAGCCAAGGCGGACTCGATCATGTGCTGCTACAACAGCGTCGACGGCGTGCCCGGTTGCGCCAGCGATATGCTGCTGCAGAAATACCTCCGCGATCAATGGAGTTTCGATGGCTACGTCGTGAGCGACTGCGGGGCCATCCGCGACATCTTCCAGAATCACCATTACACCGACTCGCTCGGGGCAGCGGCCGTCGTCGCGGTCAAAGCCGGGACGGACCTCACCTGCGGACAGGAATACGCGACCCTCGTGGACGAAGTGAAGGCCGGGAAGATCTCCGAGGCGGATATCGATCGCTCGGCCATCCGCCTCTTCACCGCACGCTTCCGGCTCGGCATGTTCGATCCCCCGGCGCGCGTCCCCTATTCGAAGCTCGGCGATTCCGAGATCGACTCGCCGCAGCACCGCGAACTGGCTCGCGAGGCCGAGCGCAAGGCCATCGTCCTGCTGAAGAACGAGAATCAGACCCTGCCGTTGAAGTCATCGATCAAGAAGATTGCCGTTGTCGGCCCGTCGGGCGACGATCCCATCGGTCTGCTCGGCAACTACAACGGCATCTCCTCGAAGCAGGTCACTCCCATCGAGGGGATCGAGCAGCGATTCAAGGGAAACGCCGACGTTCAGTTCCGACTCGGGGCCACGTACACGGACGTGACAGCCTCTCAACTGACGACGCGGGATTTGACACCGCCCGACGGCAAGGGTCACGGCCTTCTCGCGGAGTACTTCGACAATCCCGACATGCAGGGAAAACCGAAGCTCGCCCGAGTCGAGCCGCGGGTCTTCCTCCAGTACAACATGGGGGATCCTCAGATCACCTCAGCCATTCCCGACCATGACATTTCGGTTCGTTGGAGCGGCACTCTGAAGGCGCCCTACACGGGCGAGTACGTCATCTCCGTGCTGAGTTTTTCCTTCCGCTCGCCGGAAAGCTCGACCCAGGTTTTCCTGGACGACAAGCCTCTGGAATTCCCGGCAAGGGAACGGCAACCCGGCATGCGGTTCCATCCTCCCGAGGTGAAGATTCAATTGCAGGCCGGCCAGGACTACGCGCTGCGCGTCGAGTACAAGCAGCCCGGAACGGGGAGCGGTACGACCCAGGTCCTGTGGATTCCGCCGGCCGAACCGATGCTGGCCGACGCCGTCAACCTGGTGAAGAACTCCGATGTGGCCATCGTCTGTGTCGGCCTGAATTCGAGGCTCGAGGGTGAAGAGATGCGCGGACTCGAGATCCCGGGCTTCGAAGGCGGCGACCGGACCAGCCTCGATCTGCCCGCTCCCCAGGAGCGCCTCGTCGAGGAAGCCATCAAGACCGGCAAGCCCGTCGTCGTCGTGCTCACCAGCGGCAGCGCCATTGCGGCCAACTATGCGGCCCAGAACGCGGCGGCCCTGCTGCAGGCCTGGTACGGCGGTGAAGAGCTGGGAACGGCTCTGGCCCAGACCCTGGCCGGCGACAGCAACCCCGCCGGACGGCTGCCCGTGACCTTCTACAAGAGCGTCGACCAGCTGCCTCCTTTCACCGACTACGACATGAAGGGGCATACCTATCGCTACTTCAAGGGCGAACCCCTCTACACCTTCGGCTACGGCCTGAGCTACTCGCGCTTCGAGTACTCCGGCCTGCAGGCTCGTCGGACCAACGACGGCGCCGAAGTCACGGTGCAGGTCAAGAACACGTCGGGACGGGACGGCGAAGAAGTGGTCCAGCTCTACGTCGCGGGAGCGGGCGGACCGGATGACCCGATCCGTCAGCTGGGCGGGTTCCAGCGCGTCGCCATCAAGGCCGGGGCCACCCAGCCGGTGACGTTCAAGCTGAGCGCCGATCAGCTGCCCGGGCCGTCGGTTCGCATCAGCGTCGGCGGCGGCCAGCCCGTCGACGGCATCGCGCACCTGGAGACGACCCTGTAGGACAACCATCCTGGTTGTCCCGGGGGCAAGCGATTGCCGATACCGCGGCGGACCCCGGCCGGCACGGTCGCGGCGACGCTTTCGGCATTGCCGGTGGCCTGGGTCGGGGCGGCGGGACAAGCTGGAAGCTTGTCCTACGGTTCGCGGGGAATCTCTTCCCAAGGGTTTCCTGCCACGCCCATTTCGGCGAAGATGCTAGGTGACAAAAGTAAGTGAGGTGAAAAGGTGAAGCGAGCCCTATTTGCGATCTTCTTATGGATGTGCGCGCCCATGCTGTTCGGCCAGGCCGACCAACAGGCGCCTTACCTCAATCCCGATCTGTCCCCCGCGGAGCGGGCGGCGGATATCGTCTCCAAGATGACGCTGGAGGAAAAGGTCCTGCAGATGCAGAACTATGCCCCCGCCATCCCGCGGCTGGGAGTCCCGGCCTACAACTGGTGGAGTGAGGCTCTGCACGGGGTGGCCCGGCAGGGACAGGCGACCGTTTTCCCCCAGGCGATCGGCCTGGCTTCGACCTGGGATACGGACCTGATGCATCGCGTCGCGGTCGTGATCTCGACGGAAGCGCGGGCCAAGTGGAACAAGTTCCAGCGCTCCGGCGAGACTATTCCGGAACGGTTCGGCAGCGGCTCGGTGGGATTGACCTATTGGTCGCCGAATATCAACATCTTCCGGGATCCCCGCTGGGGACGCGGTCAGGAAACCTATGGCGAGGATCCCTATCTGACCAGCCGCCTGGGCGTCGCCTTCGTCAAGGGGTTGCAGGGTGATGATCCGCACTATCTGAAGGTCGTCGCCACTCCCAAGCACTACGCGGTCCACAGCGGTCCCGAGCCCTTGCGGCACGAGTTTGATGCGGTGGTCAGCGAACGGGATCTGATGGACACGTACCTGCCGGCATTCAAAGCCACGATCGAAGAAGGCAAGGCCGAATCGATCATGTGCTGTTACAACGCCGTCGACGGCGTGCCCGGTTGCGCCAGCGATATGCTGCTGCAGAAATACCTCCGCGACCAGTGGAGTTTCGACGGCTACGTGGTCAGCGACTGCGGAGCGATTCGCGACATCTTCCAGAATCATCACTACACCGACTCGCTCGGGGCAGCCTCGGTGGTGGCCGTGAAGGCAGGCACCGATCTGACCTGCGGGCGCGAGTACGCCACACTGGTCGACGAGGTCAAGGCCGGCCATATCTCAGAGGACGAAATCAATCGCGCCGTTGAGCGGCTCTACATTGCCCGCTTCAAGCTCGGCATGTTCGATCCTCCGGAGCGGGTTCCCTTCTCCAAGCTGGGGGATGCCGAGATCGATTCGCCCGCACACCGCCAGCTCGCCCTCGAGACGGAGCGCAAGGCCATCGTTCTCCTGAAGAACGAAAACCAGACCCTGCCGCTGAAGTCGTCCGTCAAGAAGATCGCGGTCCTGGGCCCGTCGGCGGACGATCCCGTGGCGCTGCTGGGCAACTACAACGGCGTCTCCTCGAAGCAGGTCACTCCCCTGGAGGGGATCGACCAGCAGTTCTCGGGCAAGGCGGACGTGCAATATCGACTGGGCGCCTCCTATACGAACGTGACCCCGGCGCAGCTGTCGACCCGGACGCTGACTCCGCCCAACGGCTCGGGCCACGGCCTCCGCGCCGAGTACTTCGACAATCCCGATCTGCAGGGCACACCCAAGCTGGATCACATCGAGAAGCGGGTCTATTTCGAGTACGACAGAAACGTCCCCGAGATCACCGCAGCCATCCCGGACCATGGTTATTCCGTGCGCTGGACGGCGACTCTCAAAGCCCCGTATTCGGGCGAGTACACCTTCGCGCTGCGCGGTTTCTCCTTCTTTTCGCGCGGCGCCTCGACGAAGATCTTCCTGGACGACAAGGAACTCGAGTTTCCCACGAATCAGGGGAACGAGCGGCCCCGGCGGTTCCAGCCGCCCGAGGTCAAAGTCACCCTGCAGGCCGGTCAGGACTATGCCCTGCGTATCGAGTACCGGCAACCCCAGTCGGGAGGCGGCACCCAGGTTCTGTGGATCCCGCCGGCCGAGCCGATGCTGGCGGATGCCGTCAATCTGGTAAAGAACTCGGATGTGGCCATCGTCTGCGTCGGTCTGAACTCGCAGCTCGAGGGTGAAGAGATGCGCGGACTGGAGATCCCCGGCTTCGAGGGCGGCGACCGGACCAGCCTCGATCTGCCCGCTCCCCAGGAGCGCCTCGTCGAGGAAGCCATCAAGACCGGCAAGCCCGTCGTCGTCGTGCTCACCAGCGGCAGCGCCATTGCGGCCAACTATGCGGCCCAGAACGCGGCGGCCCTGCTGCAGGCCTGGTACGGCGGTGAAGAGCTGGGAACGGCTCTGGCCCAGACCCTGGCCGGCGACAGCAACCCCGCCGGACGGCTGCCCGTGACCTTCTACAAGAGCGTCGACCAGCTGCCTCCTTTCACCGACTACGACATGAAGGGGCATACCTATCGCTACTTCAAGGGCGAACCCCTCTACACCTTCGGCTACGGCCTGAGCTACTCGCGCTTCGAGTACTCCGGCCTGCAGGCTCGTCGCACCAACGACGGCGCCGAAGTCACGGTGCAGGTCAAGAACACGTCGGGACGGGACGGCGAAGAAGTGGTCCAGCTCTACGTCGCGGGAGCGGGCGGACCGGATGACCCGATCCGTCAGCTGGGCGGGTTCCAGCGCGTCGCCATCAAGGCCGGGGCCACCCAGCCGGTGACGTTCAAGCTGAGCGCCGATCAGCTGCCCGGGCCGTCGGTTCGCATCAGCGTCGGCGGCGGCCAGCCGGTCGACGGCATCGCGCACCTGGAGACGACCCTGTAGGACAACCATCCTGGTTGTCCCGGGGGCAAGCATTGCCGATACCGCCGCGGACCCTCGGCCGGCACAGGCGCGGCGATGCTTTCGGCTTTGCCGGTGGCCGGGACCGGGGCGGCGGGACAAGCTGGAAGCTTGTCCTACGGTAGGACAACCATCCTGGTTGTCCCGGGGGCAAGCATTGTCGATGCCGCGGCGGACCCTCGGCCGGCACCGGCGCGGCGACGCTTTCGGCTTTGCCGGTGGCCGGGACCGGGGCGCCGGGACAAGCTGGAAGCTTGTCCTACGGTGTCTCCCCGAAACTAAAAGGGCCGGACCCACGTGGGTCCGGCCCTTTTGTTCGTGCTGATCCAGGGATCAGAAGGTGAGGCGCAGGCCCCACTGGATGATCCGCTGGAAGGGGGACGCCCCGAGACCGCCACTGAAGATGGTCTCGTCGAGGAACCCGTCCGCGCCCGGCGTCACGTAACCCGGAAATCCGGTGGCGGCGCTGGTCGTGCCGAAGACCGATCCGTTGCCGATCCCGTAGCTGGGGTGATTGAAGGCGTTCCACATCTGGATCTGGAACTGCAGCTTCATTCCCTCCCGTACCGCGATGTTCTTGAACAGGCCCAGGTTCCAGGTGTTGATGCCCGGCGCCCGGAAAGTGCCCCGGCCCATGTTGGTCACCATTCCCGCTCCGCCTCGGATATAGCGGGCATTGGGATTGACCGGCACGTACCCGACGACCTCGCCGAGCGACGGCTGGTTGGGGTCGGGCTGGCAACTGCCCGGTCCGATGACCGAACTCGTGCCGTTCCAGCAGACGGGATTGACGTCCGTGCCGACCATGGCGGTTCCGGCCGAATTCTCGTACGCCGTGTCACCTGCCGTGTCGAAGTCGCCGTTAAGATCGCGCCGGGAAATGATCGTCAGCGCCTGACCGGACTCAGCCAGGTAGGTTCCGTTCAGCTGCCATCCGCCGAGAATCCCGTCTCCCCACTTGTTTCCGGTATGGGGCCCCGGAATCTCCCACAACCAACCCACTGCCAGCTTGTGGGTGTGATCCAAACCAGAGAGCCCCTGTCCCGCCTTGGGATCCAGGTGGTTGTAGGGACGACGGGGATTCATGTAGCTCGTGAACAGGTCGTTCTCGATCCAGTCGATGGTCTTGCTGTAGGTGTAGTTGGCGTTGAACTGCAGGCCGTCGTAGAAGCGCCGTTCGATCGAAACGGATCCGCCATGGTACCAGGACTGCCCGATCGGAGCGAACTCCGTCATGGCGCCGCCGAACCCATAGGGGCTGAGCACCCAGTTCCAGCCGATGACCTCTCCATCGGGGGCGATGGCGTTCTGGGCGTTCTCGAAATCCGCCAGGGTGGGGGCGTTCGTGAAATCCTGACCCAACGCTGCCGACTCGCTCAGAAAGATCGGCAGCCGAATGGGACTGGGAACCGCGGCGTTCTTCCATCGCTGGATGGGCAGATGGATCGCATGAGTCCCGACATAGCGCCCTTCGATCAGGTAGTTGTTGGCCAGCTCGTGTTGAACCGCCAGCGACCAGGTGTAGGTCTCCGGCGCGATATCGTCCATGGTCCAGGACCCGGTCAATGATCTCGCAACGTAGGGGTCGGTCAAGGTATCCGTCGGCAGCGTGGTCAACAGCCCACCTCCACCCAGGAAGCCAATCGTGGAGTACCGGATGTTGGCTTTCAGCGGGCTGGTCCCGGTCGGAACGAGAGCGCACCACGCGGGGGCCGGTGCGACTGTGCACGCATTCGATTCCCGGTTCTCAGCCTGAACCTGGGGTGGCAGCTGGAGCAGCGGCAGGTTCCCGTACAAGATATCGTGGGCGACACCGATTCCACCTCGAACCGAGGTTCGGCCGGTTCCGAACACATCCCAGGCAAACCCGATGCGCGGGGCGAAATTGTTGCGGTCCGCACCCGGCTTGCGGAAGATCAGGTCGTTGCCGATGTAGCTGTCGAGCAGGGCCCGGTGGGCTGCGGGCAGAGCGTCGTAGATCTTCGTTCCCACCAAGGGTGAGTCGGCGGGCAGGCCGCTCAAGGCCAGCAGCTCAGGTGTAAACAGCTCATCCTTGACGGATCCGACGTTGGCAAGACCGTTCAGGAGCTGCAGATCCGTATCACGAGCGACCTGAGTGTACTCGTACCTGATCCCGAGATCCAGGGTTACTCTGGGAGAGACGTGCCAGGTGTCCTGGACGTAACCGTACGCGGCCGTGCGATCCTGGGAGAAGTACCCGTTGCCGACACCGCGAATGGAGACCAACGACGGAAACTCGTCGTGGACGAAGGAATCCATATTCGGCCAGACGTAATCGCCACGGGACCGAGGCAGGAAGAAGCTGCCCGCGATGATGTCGTGCAAGGCGGCTCCAAACTTCAGCGTGTGAGCGCCGAAGTTGAGCGTGAGGTTCTCGTTGAGCTGATAGACATTGTTGGTGCCGCTCTGGGGGAAGTTACTGTCCGGCCCGATGGACAGATTGATGTTGTCCATCTGGTAGTTTCCGAAGATGTCCGTGATTCCAGGAGCCGCCGGGAGGCTCAAGGGATAGCTGTCTACGAGCCGATTGTACCCCACCCGCAACTCGTTGATGATCCGAGGCGAAATCGTCCAGACATCGGAGACCGTGGCCCGTCGGGTATCCACGCCGATGCTGCTGTTGAACTCGGCCACGGGGAGCGCACCGGCTCCGATCTGCCGATCGCGACTGTAGTGGAACCGACCGGCGATCGAGTGCTTTTCGGTCTGGTAGTCGGAGCTGATGATGAACAGGTTGTTGCGGTCGAACTGAGGTGTGGTGGCGCTGAAGGAGCCGAGTTCGATCGCAACTTTATCACCGGTCAGCTCGTTGAGAACAGGGGTAGAAGTGGTGGCGGCGCCTGCGATTGGAACATGATCACGGATGATCCCCACATTGACGGGGCTCACGCCCGTCCCGGGGGTACTGGCTAAGCTCTCCAGAGTCGACAGTCCGTTGCTCGTCGGAACCGAGATGATTCCCGACGACGTGCCGGCCAGCGACAGATTCCGGTATTCGTAGGCTCCGTAGAAGAACCACTTATCGTGGATGATCGGCCCGCCGAACTGTCCGCCGAACCGGTTCCAGTCATATCGGGGCTTGGCCTCTCCGGCCGGAGTCGTGGCGCGGGTCAGGTTGTCGAGTGAATTGGTGTGCCGGTTCTGCAGGTACCACCAGCCTCCGCCGTGGAACTCATTCGTCCCGGACTTGGTCGTGGTGATGAACTGGCCGGCCGTGGAGTGCCCGTATTCCGCGCTGAACTGGTTGGTCAACAGCGTGAATTCCTGGACGGACTCCTGGATGACCGGGGCCAGAGCGCCGGTCACGCTGGGGTCGTTGTTGTCGACGCCGTCCACGACGAAGTTGTTCTGGCGCGGCCGGTTGCCGCCGATGGACCCACCCTGGCCGGCGACGCCGCCGCCCTGGGTGGTCGTACCGGCGACCATGATGGCCAATCCGATGGGATCACCGCCGCTCAGCGCCGGATCCGCCATCGGCATCTCGACGATATCGCGCGATTTGAATGTGCCGCCGACCAGCTGGGAATCCTCGGTTTGAACCAGGTCGGTGCCACCGGCCACAGTGACGACCTCGTTCAGCTGGCCGACCTCGAGAACCACCTTGGCCTCGGAGACCGAGTTGGCTGAGACCTGAACTCCCTCACGGACGTATTTTTTGAAACCTGTCAGCTCGACTTCGATCCGGTAAGATCCGATTCTCAGATTCGGAAAGTTGAACGTACCCAGATCCGTGGTCACCTGGGACCGCGAAATCCCGGTTTCCTCATCGAAAATCGTGACCGCCGCTCCGGGGATGACCCCGCCGGTCGTATCCTGGACACGTCCGCGGATCGTCCCGAAGGTCCCTTGGGCCAAGACATACGTCGCACATAGCGACAGGACGAGCAAGCTAAAGAACACCCTGACTTTCATGACCGCCCCCTTTGCTCCAACAAGACGGGGCACCTGACAAAGCATCGAGACGAAAGACGGGGAATGACTGAGAAAACCCCCACACGCGATCCCACCAGATTCAGCGCTTCACCAGGTTCCCTCTACTGATCTAATCTTGTACTTGTTCCCGCAACGCTTTGCAAGGGATTTCTAAAGGATAGAGGGAAACCCATGGTTCGGCTCCGTCCAGGGGTCGCGTGTGGATGAGGACACTCGCAGTTCCCTTCGGAACGGCCTACGGTCGGGAGAAGACCGGCAGGTCGTCCACTTCGCCGGAACACCGTTGGGCCCGGAATTCTACCCCGCCGATTGGGGAGCGAGCAGTTCGAAGGGGGACCGGACACTGACCGTCTCTCCGCCAATCCGGTCCGTCACCGAAACCTGAAGGTCGTACCGGCCGGGCGGCAGGCCCCGCACCGGCAGCGCTTTGATCAGAATCAGACGCCGATCGGATACCGAGAAGACGGCCGACTCCCCCTCGCGCATCAACTCGACCACCGGTATACCGTCGCGCGTGACGATGTACCGGACCTCCAGATCCGGTCGCAACGTCGCCTGATCGAGGGTCGCGTTGTAGAGTTGCAGGTAGGCGGTGACGGGGCTTCCGGCTCGGAACTGATCGTGTAGACTGGGGCGAATCTTCATGTCGCCCAGGACGAACATCTCGTTCTGCTGGGGTGCCTCGGGCAACTGTTGGATCCGGTCGGACAAGACCAGTGAACTCGCCCCCAGTTTCTCCCCGGAATAGCCCGCCGCGATGATCGCCGTGCTCACGACACCGACCTTGTCGCTGGCAACATCCTTGGCCACGAGGTCCACCCGGTAGCGCCCCCGATCCTCCAGCGGGAGGGTCTTCTGATAGAGCGAAACGGCCTGCCGGCCCGCCGCCAGGTGCTCGGGAGGGTATGCAGTCACGAGGTCATCGTCGAACTCCGTCACGATCCTGCCGGAGAGATCCGTCACCAGGCCGTACACCGTGACGCGGGCGACCTCCGCGCCCTCCTCCGGCTTGAAGGTGAGATCCCGATTGGGGATCTGTGCCGTCAGCGAAACGAGGATCTGCGAGTCGCTGAGTCGGAACTGATCCTGCCGGATCTCGACGGGCAGACTGGAATAGCCCACATCCACATTGACGTACTGTCGGAGTTCCTGGCTCTCGAGCGACAGGGGCGCCCGGACACGGGCATAGGTCTCGTACCGTCGGAACGGGTTGTCCTGTTCCCGCATCGTGTTGAAGGTGGGAGGCAGCCGATTCGACTTGCTGGCCAGCCCCTTCTGTTCGGCCCGGGTCAGGCCGATATCCGGCACGTGCAGCAGCTGATCCTTTTCATCGGGATCGAGCGCCAGGCGGTACTCGCCGCCGCCCACCGAATCCACGAACTCCAACTCGATATCGTCGCCGATCCCGTCAATGTGACGGTACCGCCAGATCTCGAAGGGATAGGTGGAGGTGGACCCGCCGCCCTCCCAGGCCGGCCGGTAGTACGGCCCTCCCGTCGGATAGGACTCGATCTCGCTGGGGGGACCATGGATGATGTAGATGCGCCCGCGATCCGTCCGCCAGCCGGCCTTGCCGCTCCGGAACCACTCGTTGGCGTAGGCAATCCGCCGATAATGCTCTTCCTTGAATTCGTTGATGGCGGTCGTCGGATCCGGGTCGCGCCGACGCCAGAACTGCTCGATGAACGATTCCTTCTCCGCGGCGGTCGTCAGCTTGTTGAAGACCTGCCTTTCTTCATCGGTAATGATGTAGATTACGTCTTCGTCGAGCCAACGTTTGAAGTAGTCAACGGATTCTTCGCGGGCCTGGGCGTCACGCTTGCGCGCGCCCTCGCCCCCGGCCTGGGATTCGCCCTGGCCAAGGGCATTTCCCTGGAGGAGGATCGGGGAAAGGACCAGGAATGCGGCCAGGAGTCTCCAGAGGCTCCCACGCCGGCGGCGGCAGATTCCTTCCCTCATGCGACCCCGTCCCTTTCCGACCTCGTACCTCGCAGAGACTCGCCAAACGGCGAACGCCACCGGGATCTTACCATTGAGGACACCGCGGACGGCTCACTGGCGCTGCGCAATCTCTTTCTCCAGTGCCTTGACCGTCTGCCGGACCTTGGGAGCCAATGGGCTCTTCGGAGAAATCTTCAGAAACGCCTGCATCTCGGCGAGCGCGTCGGACAGGCGGTCCTGCCGCGCGTAGGTATTGGCCAGCAGAAGGCGCAGATTGCCGTAGTCCGAGTGCATCGATCTCCCCTGGACCAGGGCCGCCTCGGCCTCTTCGAGCCGGTCCTGGTGATAGAGGCTGCGACCCAGCTCGTAATAGACTCGCCAGTCGTTGGGCAGGATCCCCCGGGCCTGCACCAGATGCCGCTCCGCCTGCGCATAGGCCTTCCGTTCATTTTCGACCAGGCCCAGTCCGAGGTGGGCTTCCCCCAGCATCTCATCGAGGGCCAGTGCCTTTTGAAAAGACTCGTCGGCCCGGTCGAAATCCTGAACCTGGATATAGGCGATTCCCAGAGCGCTGTACCCGGGAGCGAACTCCGGCTCCTGCCGGATCACCGACTGGAATGCCTTCACCGCCTCCTTCGGCTTCTTCCGATCGAGGAGTTCTTGGCCCTTCTCGTAGCTCTTCCTCGCTTCGTCCGTGATCTTCAGGCTGGCGGCGCTGACAATGGCACGGCCTGCCGGAGCGTCGGCCGCTTCCCTCCTCTGCAAGACCACATGGATCCGCTGGGAGCTGTAGCGCAAATCGACGGACTGAGTGGCCGACTCGCACCCGGATGCCGCGACCGTCAGCACGTAGCTGCCCGGCCTGAGGCGATAGAAGAAGAAACGACCCTCCTCATCGGAGAAACCGGTCTGACCGCTCGGGACACTGGTCGAGGCCAGGGTGAGTCGCGCCATGCGAACGGGCAGGCCGTTGCTGTCGACGACGGCACCCTCCAGGGCGTACTCATCATCACCCAGTCGACCGAGAGAGGGAAGTTCGTTCGCAGCCTGCCCGAAGAGCAACGGTGAGGCAGCGAGACAGGTGACCATCAGTCCAATGCGGATGAGGCCCATCGTCCGTACAGCTTATACCCCTTCTCCGGGCGGTCTCAAGCATGGCCGCAACCCGTCGGCCCCGCTACTCCGCTTCGGCGCGCCGCTTGCGGTGAATCAGGTAGAGATTCCGCACGTAAATGACTCCGTTGAAGAGATAGCTCAGAATGAAGACGGGATCGCGACGAACCAGTGCATAGGAGAGGAGGAGCAGGCTCCCGACGATGCTCAGGTACCAGAAGGAAACGGGGATCACGCTCTCTTTCCGCCTCTCCGATTCGATCCACTGGACGACGAAACGGGACGAGAAGACGATCAAGCCGAGAAAACCGACGATTTCCCAGAATCGGATCCCGTGAGAGAACATTTCGTTGAGCTGGTCCATGGGAACTCCTAGCCGTCCGCTGCCGGCTTGACTCGAAAGATCTGAAATACCTCCAGTGGGCTCGCGCTTTCGAAACGATAGGGAATGCGACGCCGGATCACGGCGTAGAAGCCGGCCCGTGCCTCGATGCTCATGGTCCGAATCGGCAGAGGGCTCCGGTACTCGTAGCGCTCCAGCAGTTCGAGGCGCGCCTTGAATTCGGGATTCGCACTGATGACGTCTCCCACGTGGACCTTCTGCGGCCAGATGAGCAGGTCGTCCGTCGCCGGGAAGGGACCGTCCCGATTCAGCATCCGAAACCCGGCCCGGCCGGCATAGAATTGCCACCCCCAATGACCGACGAACCAGACCCTTCCCGGCCGGTCGGCATACATTCGGGTCGCCCGCTCTGCAAACTGTCGGTAGGTGTTCGCGTACTGGTAGTCCGCAACCTGGACCGACAGGGCCAGGACGCCCTGCAGGCTGAGCAGCCCGATGCTCAGGGCTCGCATGGCCTGCAGGCGCGCAGGACTGTGCTCGAACCAGCGGAACAGAAGGATGAGCAACGGAACCAGGGCCACGAGCAAGTGACGCACCGCCTGAAAAGGAACGAAGAACACGCTGAACGCCAGGTGACCGACGAACCAGAGGCACAAGAAGAGCGTCTCTGAGGAGAAGCGTTCCCGCGCCGCCGCGTAGACTGCGCCCACCACGAGGACCAGGCCGAGGAACAGCCAGAGCTGAAACTGGAGATCGAAGTCGGCACCATAGAACGTGTATGCCCACGCTCCCAGCGCCGGGGCCGCGAGCCCCAGGAGGGCGAGGGTTTTCCAGGTCCGCGAGACCCAGCTCTGATAGAGGACGAGCGGAGACAGGAACAGAGCCGATCCGAGGATGGCGAGACCGCTGAAGAACTTATCCGGCCACAGGATGTTCGAATCTCCACTGCGCTCCTGTAACAGGTACAGTGGATGCACCTGCCCATAGAGCAGCCACGTCTGCAAACACCAGGCACCAACGAGCAGAACCGGAAGGCCGAGCCAGAGGCCCATCTTGGTCCTTCGTCGCAGTAGAACGTAGGCAGCCGCCACCGGGAGTACCACACCCATCGAGTACTTCGCCAGCACCGAGAGGCCCAACAGCGCCCCTCCGGCGGCACTCCGGGGGGACGACTCGCCATCGACTCCCCGGACGAACAGGGCCATTCCGGCCACCGCCAGTCCCGCCGCCGGAATGTCCCGCATCAGGTTCCCGGAAACCAGGAAGGGGGCGGAAAGAACCAGGAACAGGGTCGGCCACCAGGGATGTTTGAGAAACCGTCCGGCCAAGGCAAAGGTTCCCCAGGCGAACAGCAGATAGAACGGGACGAGCGCCACGTGCAGAAGGACCTCACGGTCGCCGAACGCGGCCGCCACGGGCGCCAGCCAGTAGCTGACCAGGGGTGGGTTGGTCGTGGCCCGCCAGATTGGCATCATGTGACCGAACCAGTCGATCTCCGCACCGAAGGGGTTCAACGGGGTCATCAGAATCTGATCGGTGATGTGGAGGACGAACGTGTCGTCGATGTGAACGGGCTTGTCCACGAAGGGCAGGACCAGTCCGAGGACGAGCAGCATCAGAAGCAGCACGGGGCGCCGGCGCATGGAGCTTCTACTTTAGCGAAACCCGGGCTCGTGGACAAAGCCGGAGGTTGCTTTCCCCGAGATTTCAGACGGATTCGGTAAGATGGTATGAATGCGGGGAATTCGCCTGAGTCGCGGGCAACTCTCCGGAGAGGCAAGAATGAGTCAGGCTGCACCTCGATATACGGAAGAAGACGTTCGAAGCCTCGATTGGCGCGAACATATTCGGACCCGGCCGGGCATGTACATCGGCAAGCTCGGCGATGGGTCCCATCCCGACGACGGCATCTACGTCCTGATCAAAGAGGTCATCGACAACTGCGTCGACGAATTCCTGATGGGCGCAGGGCGGAAGATCGAAGTGGTCGTTGAAGACAGGACCGTCAGGGTCCGCGATTATGGACGAGGCATTCCTCTGGGAAAAGTCATCGACTGCGTCTCCCGGATCAACACGGGAGCCAAGTACGACGAGGGTGCCTTCTATCGTTCCGTCGGCCTGAACGGCGTCGGAACCAAGGCTGTCAATGCCCTTTCCGAGTACTTCCGGGTCGAGTCGTATCGTGACGGGCGCGTCAAGCAGGCCGAGTTTCGGCACGGGCGCTTGACCCGCGAACATCCCCTCGAGACCTCGCGCGAGAAGTCCGGCACGCTGATCGAGTTCATTCCCGACGCGGAGATCTTCAAGGAGTACCGTTTCGAGGCTGGGTTTCTGGAGGAGCGGCTGTGGCGCTACGCCTATCTCAATCGAGGGCTCAAGCTCCATTTCAACGGAGAGATCATCAGCAGTGAGAACGGATTGCGGGACCTGCTCGAAAACGAGGTTGACGACAGCGCCCGCTATCCGGTCATCCACGTTGAGAGTCCCGACATCGAGTACGCCTTCACTCACACCGATTCGTACGGGGAGAGCTACCTCTCCTTCGTCAACGGGCAGTACACGATCGACGGAGGAACGCACCAGTCGGCCTTTCGTGAGGGGATCTTCAAGGCATTCAAGGAATTCTTCAACTCCGACATCGAAGGCTCCGACGCCCGGGGCGGCTTCGTCGGCGCGGTGCTGGTGCGCATTCACGAACCCGTCTTCGAGTCCCAGACCAAGACCAAACTGGGGAGTACCCTGGTCGCCAAGGACGGCCCGAGCATCCGCTCCTGGGTGGTCGACTTCGTGCGGGACACGCTGGTCAAGTACCTGCACAAGAACCCGGAAGAGGCCAAGGCGATCCTGGCCAAGATCAAGCAGAACGAGCGGGAGCGAAAGGATCTGGCCGGCATCAAGAAGCTGGCCCGGGAACGGCAGCGCAAGGCCAACATCCACAACCGCAAGCTGCGCGATTCGAAGGTGCACTTCACCGACGCGGCCCATGCGCGAGCGGGCGAAACGCAGCTCTTCATCACCGAGGGAGACAGCGCCTCGGGCAGCCTCACGAAAGCGCGCGACGTTCAGACACAGGCGGTCTTCGCACTCAAGGGCAAACCCCTCAATTGCTTCGGCCTGTCCAAGAAGATCGTGTACGAGAACGAGGAGCTCAACCTCCTGCAGCACGCCCTCGGCATCGAGGAGGATCTCGAAAATCTCCGCTACAACCAGGTCGTGCTGGCCACCGACGCCGACGTCGATGGAATGCACATCCGGCTGTTGCTGCTGACCTTCTTCCTCCAGTTCTTCCCCGAGCTGGCGCGCAAAGGACACCTGCAGATCCTCGAGACACCCCTGTTTCGGGTCCGTAACAAGAAACGCACTGTCTACTGCTACAGTGAGCGGGAAAAGCTGGACGCGGTGCAGGAACTGGGAGGGAAGACGGAGATCACCCGATTCAAGGGACTGGGTGAGATCTCTCCCGGAGAATTTGGCGAGTTCATCGGCGAAAACATTCGCCTGGAACCGGTCGTTCTCCCCAAGGGGATGAAGGTCCGGGAGGTCCTCAGTTACTACATGGGCAAGAACACACCTCAGCGACGGGATTTCATCACTTCCAATCTCATCCTGGAGCCGGTGGACTACGTCCCCAGCCAATCCGCATGACCGACGAATCGACGAGTGGCGGGTTCGTCCCGCAGGAGACCGATAACCAGGGGGTGGAGGAGACGTTTCGGGAGTACTTCCTCCAGTATGCCTCGTACGTCATCACCGAGCGGGCGATTCCCGATCTCGAAGACGGCCTCAAACCGGTGCAGCGCCGGATTCTGCATTCATTGTGGGAGAACGAGGACGGTCGCTACAACAAGGTGGCCAACCTGGTCGGCCACTGCATGAAGTACCATCCCCATGGCGACGCCTCCATCTATGCAGCCCTCGTGGGACTGGGCCAAAAGGAGCTGCTCATCGATACGCAGGGGAACTGGGGGGATCCGATCACCAACGATCCGCCGGCCGCCGCGCGCTATATCGAGGCCCGCTTGACGGCTTTCGCGAAGGAGGTCCTGTTCGCCCCGCATTTGACGCGCTCCAAGCTCTCCTATGACGGAAGAAACAAGGAGCCCGTGGCGCTTCCCGTGCGGTTTCCGTTGCTCCTGGCCTTGGGGGCTGAGGGCATCGCCGTCGGTCTGACGACCCGCATCCTGCCCCACAACTTCATCGAGCTGCTGCAGGCCCAGATCGCCATTCTCCGGGAGCAGGAATTTGCGCTCTTTCCCGATTTCCCAACGGGCGGTCTGGTCGACGTCAAGGATTATCAGGACGGTGCCGTCGGTTCGCGGGTCAAGGTCCGGGCCATCCTCGAAAAGGACAAGGGCAAGAGCATCGTCATCCGCGAGATTCCCTACGGAACCACCACGGAGTCCCTCATCGACTCGATCATCAAGGCCGCCGACAAAGGGAAGATCAAGGTGGCGAACATCCAGGACAACTCCGCCTCGGAGGTCGAGATCGTCGTCACTTTCCAGCGGGGAGTCGATATGGACAAGGCGGAGGATGCCCTCTATGCCTTCACGGAGTGCGAGGCCTCGTTGAGCTCCAACGGCATGGTGATCCGCGAGGGCCATCCGGTCGCCATGAGCGTCTCCGAGATCCTGACGGACAACACCACGCGCACCCGCGAGCTCCTGCGGCAGGATCTGGAGATTCAGCTGGAACGGCTGGAGAGGGACTGGCATCTGAAGAGCCTGGTCCGGATCTTCATCGAACATCGCATCTACCTGCGCATCGAGAAATGTGAGACCTGGGTGGACGTTCTCTTCGAAATCGACAAGGGACTGGAGCCCCATCTCTCCGGTTTCCGCCGGCCCGTCACCGAAGAAGATCTGGTCTATCTGACCGAGGTCAAGATCCGCCGCATCAGCGCCTGGGATGCCAAACGGGCCGAGGAGGAGCTCCAGAAGATCGATGCGGAGATCCAGCGCGTTCAGCGGGACCTTTCCCAGATCACCGACTACACGATCCGCTATCTGGAGCACCTGCTCGAGACCTATGGAAAGGGGCGCGAGCGCCGCACCCGGATTCAGAGTTTCGATGCCATCGAAGCGGTCACGGTCGTGGAGCGGACCCAGAAGCTCTATCTGGAACCCAAGGCGGGATTCATCGGTACGGACTTGAAGGATGCCCAGGAGGTGGCACCCTGCTCGCCACTGGACGATGTCATGGTCGTGCTCGAGGACGGAGGGCTGTTCGTCGTCAAGGTGGCGGATCGCAAGTACGTCGGGGAAAACATCCTGCACGCCCAGGTTTTCGGCATCAACGACCGCGAGACCGTCTACAACATGATTTACGAAGACCTGAAGTCGGGCCGGACCTACGCCAAGCGCTTCACCGTCGGCGGGTTCACCCGGGAGCGCCGCTACGAGCTCGGAAGCTCCCAATCGACCAGGGTCTACTTCTTCGCACCCGGGGCGGCGGGCCTCTATGCCCATGTCAAGCTACGCAAGAAGCCCCGCATCAAGACGGATCTCTACGTCCGCTTCGACGACCTGCTCGTCAAGGGGCGGGGCGCGAACGGTGTCACCCTCACGCTCCACAAGGTGTCGAGCGTTCGCCCCATCTCGGAGAACGTCTACTGCAACCGCCTCGAGCTCGACCCGGACTCCCTGAGTGAAGAGTCCCCCACGCCGTCGATCGAACCAGTCTCCGGGGAAGAACCTCCCTCGACTCCGAACGGCAAGGTGGAGGGCAAGCAGAAGGATCTCTTCGAATAGTCCTCGCCCAAAGAGGCAAATAGGTCCCAGACCGGCCTCAGAATCCTTTTTTGGCAGCACTTTACAATCGAATTGCGTGCGTGTCACCTATTTGATTTGGCCGTCGAAAACCTAATAATGGGGGCCCAGTGGAAATCGCTGCGGACGATCCCGGGAGAACCCTGCTGTTGAGACGGCTGTGGGCCGGGGCTTCTCTGCTTCTCTTCAGTGCAGCCTTGGCCGGTTATTTGTGGTGGGGCAAGATGCAGTACCGCCACGAAACCTATCTGGGCGTCGCATACGGGTTCTGCCTGGTTCTCGTCCTGGGCGGCCACTGGGTGTTTCGGGACAGTCTCCGGCGGCTGGGCTTGCGGCTGGACAACGGGTGGGCGGCACTTCGAACCTACGGCACGCTGACACTGGCGGCGGCTGGCCTCGTCATCCTGGCCGGCCTGCTCGTCGGCGATTTCGACGGCGCAGGCATCTCGAGAATCGTGCCCTACCTGCTCTGGGCGGGTCTCCAGCAGTACCTCCTGCAGGGATTCCTCCGTCCCCGCTTCGAGGACCTCACAGGATGGGGATCGGATACCGAAAGGGGGAGACCGGACGCCACGCGGTTGCCGATTGGGAGAACGGTGCCCGCCGTCCTTGCCGCGGCCGTCTTCGCCCTTCTGCACTACCCCAGTCCGCTCCTGGTCCTCCTGACCTTTGCCGGCGGCCTGACGTGGTGCCTGCTCTTCCAGCGCGTTCCCAGCCTTCCCGGGGCCTGGCTCTCCCATGCCGTGCTGGGAAGCCTGCTGGTCCTCTTCTTCAAACAGGGAGGCCTCGACGAGTTTCAGGTCGGCCTGCCCGGGCATCGATTCGAATCGTACGGCGACGGAGTCCAGGTCGCCGGCGGCTACAACGCCCGGGGCGAACCTCTCGTGGTGACCCTTCCCGGACCCGACCGGGGTCACCGCTCTCTGGTGCGGGTGTTCGACAGTCGCGGCAAGCAGCAATCGGAGTGGGTGGCCTTTCCGGAATTCGACTTCTCGGGCCGCCTCGCCGTCGGCGACCTCGGCTTTGGACCCGGAGACGAAGTCGTTGTGGTCCCGGGACCGGCTCCCGGGAACCCGCCGCGCGTCCGGATCTTCGACCGGCAAGGCCTGAACCTCAGCGAGTTCACGGCCGCAGATCTGCCCCAAAATTACGGCGCGTCGGTCTCGATCCACTGCGGCGTGCTCTATGTGTCGGCCGGACCCGGCCCCAATGCGCCGGCCCGCATCTGCTCGTATTCGCCCCATGGAGAGCGTCTTCGAACGTGGGATCTCGACGGCCGGACAGGTTTCGTCAATGGCATCGACGGGATCGGGTTCGGCAAGTCCTGCGCTAGCGGGGCTGAAAGCGATCTCGTGGTCTGGGGAACGGAAATCTCCGTTAACTCCTCGAGTGTCTTCCTGTTTCGCAAGGACGGCACCTTCGAAACCTTCGATGCCCTTCCGACGACCTTTGGCCTCCACCTGGTGCCGTTACGGATCCAACACGACGCGGCCGCTGTGGCGGTCGCACCGGGGCCGCTCATCGGCTACCCTCCCTGGATCCGGGTCTATCTTCGGGGTAGGAAGTGGACTCTGATGCATGAATTCGTGCCATCCGGCGGAAAGGACGGCGCCGGTGCCAATCTGGGCGCCGTCGACGTCGACGGTGACGGTCAGGACGAGCTCATCCTGGGGGAGGGCGCTGCACCCGGCCAGCCGCCGGTCGTCCGGATCTTCCGACTGAACGGCACGTTGCTCGATCAGTGGCGGGCCTACTGACGGGAGAACCAGGCACGCTAGAGGAGCGCCTGGAAGCGCCTGTAGTTTTCGCGGATCGCTTCGAGTGGCGGGATGCCCGGCTCCTCATACTCGATGATGAACCACTCCGTTCCTGCCGTGGTCCGGCAGAGCCGAATGATGGCCGGCCAGTCGAGTTCGTCCTCTCCAATGTAGGCGGAGGGCTGCCGCGATGAGTAAGGCTTGATGTGGATGGTCGTGGTCCGGCCGGCGTTGCGCTCGAGCAATCCGACCACGTCCACGCCCTCGTGCTGGGAAGCATTGCCCGTGTCGAGCTGCAGGATGACCTCCTTCGGAGTCCCGTCCGCCAGGATGTTCCAGAGCATCTTTCCGTTGAATTTGTCGAAGATGTAATCGTGGTTGTGATAGCCGACCTTCATGCCGTGGGGCTCGAGGTTCCGGGAGACTTCATTGAACAGACCGACGGTCCGGTCGAAATCCTCCGGAGACTTCCGGTATCCCTCATCGAGCCATCGCACGATCAGGTTCGGATTGCCAAGCGTCTGATTGAATTCCACCGTTTCTTTCAGCTTGTCGCCCAGCATGTCCCCCAGCATGATGTGGGTGCCGCAGACCTCCAAGCCGTTGTCATCGAGGACTTTCCGCAGCTGCCGTGCCGAGCGGCCGAAATAGTCGGCAAACTCCACGCCCTCGAAGCCGACTCCGGCGACCGCTGCCATGGTCCCCTCGAAATCCTTGGCCAGCTCTTCGCGAAAGCAGTAAAGCTGGACGCCGATCGGGATCCGCCTGGCGGCCGAGGCGGTGCCGATTCCCACACCCGCCGCGAGTGCGGCAGCCGAAGTGCACCTGAAGAAATCCCTGCGTGAGAAACGGTGATCGCCTGATTGCATATGAAGTCTCCTTCCAGCGTCTTCCGGGTGAACGGATTGCGCGCCCGTTCTCTCGCTCTCTGGCCCTCCCGTTCTCCCTCTCGCACGCCAGCCTCGGACCGCCGAAGCAAGCCGCATGTCCCACCCGGCCGCCCGATTACTCCCCGTCGCCGCTCAGTTCCGGCGCCGTCAGAGCGCGCGGCACCGTCTCGACGGGATCCACGGGCGGCAGTTCGGCGCCCGTCGCGGCGCCGAGATCCTTGAACCGCCGAGCAGAGGGTAATACCCGGGCCTCGAGGGAACCGACCGCCTTGTTGAATGCATTGTTGGCGCCGGCCAGCCCCCTGCCGATGTCGTTGAGATAGCCCGCAAGCTTGGCCATGCGGTTGTACAAATCCTTTCCCAGTTCGCTGATCTCCCGCGCATTCTGCGTGATCTGCTCCTGTCGCCAGCCGTAGGCGACGGCCCGCAACAGGGCGATCAGGGTCGTCGGCGTCGCCAGGACAACCCGTTTCTTCAGGCCGTCCTCGAGAAGGGTCGGATCGGCGTCGACCGCAGCCCCGAAGAAGGACTCTCCCGGGATGAACATGACCACAAACTCGGGGGCCTTTTCGAACTGCGCCCAATATCGCTTGTCCGCAATGCCGTTCATGTGACTCCGAACCTGAGCGGCGTGCCGCGACATCGCCGATTTCCTCTTCTCCTCGGTCTCGGCCGCGGCCGCGTCGAGATAGGCGTCGAGGGAGACCTTGGCATCCACCACGATCTCCCGGTCGGCGGGAAGCCGCACGATCAGGTCCGGCCGCTGCCGGCCTTCACCCGTATCGGCCGTCACCTGTTCGGCGAAGTCACAGTGCCCGGACATGCCGGCCAGTTCAACGACCCGTCGCAGGGTCATCTCTCCCCACCGGCCCCGAACTTCCGGACGACGCAGCGCCGTGACGAGGTTCGCCGTCTCCTTCTGCAGCTGCTGTTGTGTCTGGGAGAGAATCTTCAGATGCTCCGTGAGGCCCGAATAGGCTTCCTGACGGTTCTTCTCGATCGACTGGACATGCTCGCGAAACTGCTTGAGCGAGTCGGCCAGCGGCGTCACCAGACCCTGGATGGCTTCCTGCCGCTTGCCGAGATCTCCCCTGGCTTCGGTCAGGACCTTCTCGAAACTCTCCTTGGCCAGTTTGAGGAACGCGGTCGTGCTGTGGTCCAGCGTGTCGCTGGCGACGGCCTTGAAGGCATCGGTCAGCTTCTTGCGGGCCTCTTCGAGCAGCGCCTTCTCCTCTTCCAGGCGCCGGAGGGTCTCCGTCAGGCGAGTCTCCGCTTCGATACGCTTCCCCTGCTCGCTTTCGAGCTTGGAGCGAAAGCCCTCCAGATCCGCGGCCAGACCGTCGTTGCGAGCTCGCAGCTCCTGCAGCATTCCTTCCAGCCCCGCGGCCCGGGCCTCGGCAGCGTCGGCCCGGCTCTCCGTCTGATCGAGCCTGGGATGCAGGGAGGCGCGGGCCCGGTTTCCTGACAGCAGCCATCCCAGGACGAACCCCACCGCCAGGCTCGCCACGGCGATAAAAACATAGTCCAACATTCCAATCCTATCCCGGCCGCGCCGGCGCCCAAATCGCCAGTATCGAACGCAACGGTGACAAAGCCAAGCGGGAAGACGTCTCAGCCCGCCACCGGTCGCTCACGATATTCAAGCATGAACACCAGCTGGCCATCGGGTGGCGCGAGCATGGTCCGGCCTGTTGCGTGGCCGACACTCGGGATTTCCCGGTCGAACTCGAATCCGTCGTAACCGAGCTGCTCGATCCGCTCGGGAGGATTGACGGAATAGTAAATCAGTGCGGGGCGGTCGAAGTCCCGGGTCTGATAGAGACCGATGGTGATCAGATCATCGGTCAACACCGCCCAGGGGTAGGGCAACTCGGCGCCGCGACGGCGTCGAAAGCCCAACCTTCCCCAGAAGCCTACGCTCCTGTCGAGATCCTCGACGGCCAGCGCCAGCTCACCGAAATCCCCGCACTTGCACGTCGACCGGCCGGCCGGCTTCGGGATGCGCCGTGTGGAATAGTTCAGGAGGGAGACACCGACGCCACAGGGTGCGGTCAGGGCCGCCAGGACCTCCGGTGACTGGGACTCGCGAATCCTCGTGACGGGAAGCCCGGCGGCCTCCAGGTTGGAGATCCGTTCTGTCATATCGCCGGCGAGGTAGCTCAGTAGCGGGAGGCCGGGCGTGGTCTGACTGAGGCTCAGCGTGATGCGACCGTCGGTGAGGATGGCCCAAGGCCAGGGCTCCCAGTTCTGGTCCGCCTTCTCGAAGCCGAGCCGCTCATAGAAGAACAGGGATTCTGCCAGCTCGGGTACCGCCACGGAGATCTCGACAAACGTGCCCAGTTGCATGGGGCCTCCTCTCGATCGAGTCCGCCCGGGCCGGCGACGCCGACCAATCGGGACCTCCGGGACCCGGTTGGCAGCGACGGCCCGGTCCACTCTTACCTTTAATCTAAAGGAAATGCCCGTGCATTCAAAGGAGTTTCATCCGCTCACCTCCGCCCCCTGGGTTAGTATGGGAGGCAATGTACCCCGAGCTGAAGAGCGACGTCCGCAGCCTGACATCCATGCTCGGCCGCATCATCCGGGAGCGCGCCGGAGACCGCGCCTTTGAACTGGTAGAGGAAGTCCGAGCACTCACCAAACGTCTCCGCCAAAACCCCTCCCCGGCCGATCTAAGTCGGAAGGAATCGCTGATCGGGAGCCTGGATCTCTCGATGGCGGATTCCCTGGCCCGCGCTTTCACACTCTATTTTCAGCTCGTCAACCTGGCTGAAGAGAGGCAGCGGAAGAGACGAATCGACCAGGTGAACGCCGAGGCGGAGCCGTACAAAGGATCCCTCGCACGTGCTATGCTCCGGCTTCAGGAGGATCGTGGCATCGCTCCCGGGAGCCCCACCTGCAGGGATCTCCTCACCCGTCTCCACGTCCAGCCCGTTCTGACGGCCCATCCGACCGAAGCCCGCCGACCGACGATCACCTCCCACCTGCTCCGCATCAACCGGCTATACAGCGAACTGCAGCAACCCTCCACCGGCGAACGGGAGCGGCGGATGCTGGAAGATGGGCTGCTGGCTTCACTCGAGAGTCTCTGGCTGACTGAACAGACCCGGTCGACACGCCCGACCATCGAAGAGGAAGTCGAACGGGTTCTGTTCTTCTTCGAACGTTCCATCATTCCCACCGTCCCCCTCTTCTACCGCGAATTCGAGCGCGCCACCGGCTTTGCCGCCACCCCCCGGGTCCTCAGTTTCGGGAGCTGGGTCGGCGGAGACCGGGACGGAAACCCGTTCGTCACGCCGCGTCTGAGTCTCTGGGCGGTCCGGGCCCAGAGCCGCCGAGTCCTACGCTACTACCTGCGCACGATTCGGGAACTCAGCCGCCGGCTCAGTGTCTCGGACCGTCTCCTGCCGGTCTCGGAGGAGCTCCAGGACGAGATCAGCGATGAACTCATGTTCGGCCTCTTCCTGGAAAGGCCGAGCGAGCGGATGGAGCGACACGAAGTCTACCGGCGCTATCTGCGCATGCTCGGCCGGCGCTTGCGCCTCACCCTCGACCGGCGGACCAACGGCTTCCGGCGTCCCGAGGAGTTTCTGCACCTGCTGCGCATCCTCGACCGCAGCCTCCGTTCCAAAGGCGTAACACGTTCTCCGGACACCCTGCTGGAGGACCTCATCCATCAGGTCGAGACCTTCGGTTTTCACCTGGCCGCCCTCGACTTCAGGGACCACTCCGAGAAGATCTCGAAAGCCGTTCGCGACCTGCTCGAGACCGACTCGCGTCAGCCTTCGACAGAGCGACTGAAAGAGTCGCTGCGGAATCCCCCTTCGGCAGGGCATCCCGAAGAAGAGCTGGGTGAGCTCCTGGATCAGTTCCGCTGCATCCGCCGAATTCAGGATGAATACGGCCTGGCTGCCTGCAGTCGCTACATCGTGAGCATGACCCATCGCCCCGAGGATCTCTGGAACCCTATCCTGCTGGCCTCGACGACCGGCCTCGTCCGGCGGAGTGCGGAACGCTGGGAGTCCCGACTGGACTTCGTTCCCCTCTTCGAGACCATCCAGGACCTCCGGCATGCCACGGAGTTGCTGGGCAGCTGGTTCGAGGACGCTATCTACCGCGAACTCCTGTCCAGCCGCGGCGACTGCCAGGAGATCATGCTGGGCTACTCGGACTCGAACAAGGACGGCGGCTACCTCACGGCCAACTGGGAACTTTTCCGGACTCAGCGGGCAATCGTCCGCCTGGCCCGGGATTTCGGCCTTCGAATCCGCTTCTTCCACGGCAAGGGAGGGCCCATCGACCGGGGGGGAGGGCTCAGCTATCGCACGATCTTGGCCCAGCCCTACTCCGTGGCCTCCGGAGAGATGCGCATCACCGAGCAGGGCGAAGTGATTTCGAACAAGTATTCCAATCCCGCAATCGCACTGCGCAACCTCGAACAGCTCTTCAGTGCCGTGCTCCGATCCAGCAGCTCCATTCAGAGCGGGGACACCGATGTGCCCGCCGAGTGGCAGGACGCGATGGAGCGCCTTTCACAAGCCTCGATGCAGTGCTACCAGGACCTCGTGTGGCGGGAGAAACGGTTCCCCAACTTCTTCTTTCAGGCCACGCCCATCGATGTCATCGAGCACCTCACCCTCGGATCGCGGCCCTCGAAACGGCGATCCGGAAAAGGACTGCGCGACCTCAGAGCCATCCCCTGGGTCTTCTCCTGGACTCAGTCCCGCTTCATGATCTCGGCCTGGTTCGGGCTGGGCTGCGCCCTGTCGGGCTTCATGGCGAACGAGGACCGCAGCGGCCTCCGCCTGCTCCGCGAGATGTATCTGGGATGGCCCTTCTTCAGCACCCTCCTGGATAACGCGCAGATGTCGCTGGCGAAAACGGATCTCTTCATCGCCGAGATGTACGCGGCACTCGTCGAGCCCGCCGAATTGGGGGAAGAGCTGTTCCATCGCATCCGCTCCGAATATGAGACGGCTTGCCGGGCGGTGCTCGAGATCACCGGGCAAGAGCGTCTCCTGGCCCATGCCGATGTGCTGCATGAATCGATCGGACTGCGCAATCCCTACGTCGATCCGCTCAACTTCCTGCAGGTCCGCTACTTGAAGGAGTGGCGCCGAAGCGGAGATCCGGAGATCCTGCAACTTCTCCGCCTGACGGTTCATGGAATCGCTTCGGGTATGAAGAGCACGGGATAGGGAGAGATTCTCGATTTGAGACTTACGATTTGCGATTTACGATTTACGATTTTGGGGGCGGTGGCGCCAGTATGACTTCTGGGATGGCCCGGGGGCCGGAGCAGGCTGTAGGGAGGCCCCTTCTGAACCTCGCCCGGTATGCAATCACCACCATCCGGTCTACAATCTGTAGTCGGCGGCCGGTTCACTCATGTGGCACTCGGTATGCCGTTCGAGAATGTGAAAGCGGAGAAATCGAATGAGGCACGACAGATTCTTCTTTGTCTTCCGGATCGTGTTGGCGGCAGCCGTTCTGGCGGTGTTGGTCTACCTCCCTGCGAGTCTTTCCGCGGCCGGTCCGACGGAGTTGTCGCAGGAAGCGGCCAGCGGGCCTTTGGCCGACGGCGCCTCGGTTCAGAAACTCGCCGGGGACTTCAGTTTCACCGAGGGACCCGCCGCAGACGCCGCGGGCAACGTGTATTTCACCGACCAGCCCAACAACCGGATCATGAAGTGGAGTGTCGATGGTCAATTGTCGGTGTTCCTGCAGCCGGCGGGGCGTGCGAACGGTCTCTACTTCGATCGGGACGGACGCCTCCTGGCCTGCGCCGACGAAAAGGACGAGCTCTGGTCGATCGGACTCGACAAGGACGTGCGGGTCCTGCTCAAGCAGTATGACGGAAAGATCTTCAACGGGCCCAATGACCTCTGGGTGCGCCCGGACGGCGGCCTCTATTTTACCGATCCATTCTACAAGCGTCCCTACTGGGATCATCAGACGAAGCCTCAGGACGTCGAGGGTGTCTACTACCTGACCCCGGACCGGAAGATTCTCACCCGGGTCGTCTCGGACCTGGTCCAGCCGAACGGCATCGTCGGCACCGCCGACGGCAAGACCCTGTTCGTCGCGGACATCGGGGCCGGAAAGACGTATCGCTACGCGATCCAGGCCGACGGCAGCCTCACGGACCGGCAACTGTTCTGCAATCTCGGCTCAGACGGAATGACCATCGACAACGAGGGGAATCTCTACCTCACCGGACAGGGTGTCACGATTTTCAATCGCCAAGGCGACCAGATCGGTCATATTCCGATCGACGAGCGATGGACCGCCAATGTCTGCTTCGGCGGCGCCGACCGTCACACTCTTTTCATCACCGCGAGCAAGGGCCTCTACGCAGTGAGGATGAGAACGTCCGGCGTTCGGTGAGCGCACACTGCCCGGCCGCCTCCGTACCTAGTGATCCGGATCACAATTCGGCCCCGGGCCGCCTCACATAATCGAAATCCCCAAGAGCGGGCCTGCTGCATAGCGATGAGGATTGGTTGGATCCGTCGGAAATACCTGGTGAGGGACCGTCTCTTCGAGGAACTGTCAGACGGCGAACGCAGCCTCGTACGCAAGTGGTACAGCCCCTCCCTTCTGGCCAATCTGAGCGGCCGGAGGTTCAACATCTTCACCGATGATGACCCCCTCGTCATTCGCGGACGCAGCCCGGTTTCCCTGATCCTCTGCGGCCCCCGCCGGCCCGGGCCGCGCGAGCTCTGCGAAACGGAGTGAAATTCGCCCGGGTTCGGGCTAAGATTCACTCGGTCAGTGTTACCATCGGCCGGTTTCCGGCAAAGTCCCGTATCGAAACCGGTGAACACCCTGGCGTTCATGCAACCAGACAAAAGAATCTCGCGGAAGTTCGCCCCTGCCCGCCAGGCGGGGGCCCGGTCCCGGTCCGGCCGACACGGTCGTCAGCGGGTCCTGCTGCTCCTCGCCTGCTGCTCGATCGGCTGTCTGACCTTGCCGAAGCTGTCGGGCGAAGCCTCCTCCGGAGTCGCCCGCGAGCAGGAACCCCGTCGCGAGGCCCGGACCAGTGCCCGGACTCTCGAATCCTCCTTCGCCGAAGTTTTGAGCTACGTCGACGACCGGGGCCTGGTTCGCTATACCGACTTGAAGGCCCATCGGCGGGTGCTGGACGACTTTGCGCGGCAAATGAAAGGGGCCGACGGGACCGCCGTCGCGTCTTGGCCGGCGCCGGATCAGATCGCTTTCTGGATCAACGCCTATAACGGGCTGACGCTGCTGGCCGTGGTCGACCACTACCCCATCGAACCGTCTTTCTGGGCTGCGTTCCGGTTTCCCGCCAACAGTATCCGCCAGATCAGCGGAGTCTGGGATGAACTGCAATTCGACGTGGCCGGCCGGCGTCTGACTCTGGACGACATCGAGCACCACATCCTGCGTCGCGACTTCGACGAGCCTCGCATCCACATGGCACTCGTCTGTGCCGCCCTGGGGTGCCCTCCACTCCGCGCGGAGCCCTATTCCGGAGACCGGCTGGACGCCCAGTTGGACGATCAGTCCCGGCGATTCCTTTCGAATCCGGCCAAATGCCGCATCGATCCCGGGGGAGGAGTCGTCGAACTGTCCCCCATCTTCGACTGGTATGGCGCAGACTTCATCGGGAGGTACGCCCCGACGGAAGGGTTTGCCGGACGCAACCCGAAGCAGGCCGCCGTTCTGAATTTCATCAGCCGGTACGTCGGCCCGCGTTTGAGGGAGTTCCTCCGGAGCGGTGCCTACCAGGTCCGGTATTCAGGTTACGATTGGTCCCTGAACGAAAAGAATGGTGGTTGAACCCATGGCGTCATCCAGAAAAGCACCGTCCCCGGGAGACGGGCCGGTGCAGGAATCCCTCTCTTCCGTCGATTCCGGGGCCAGACCGTCTCCCACACCGACGGGACGCGGCAGCCTCATCCGGCCGCTTCTCCTTCTGGGACTTCTGATCGCAATCGCCGTGGCTGCCCGGTCCCTGGACCTGGGACGGTATCTCAACGACCTTCGCGGCTGGATCGAGGGACTGGGCTGGCTCGGTCCCATCGTCTTCGTGATCGTCTACGCAGTCGCCGTTGTTGCCGCGGTACCGGGCAGCGCGATGACCGTGGTTGCAGGGGCGATTTTCGGCTCCGGGACCGGGATTGTGGTCGTGAGCTGTGCGGCCACCCTGGGAGCGGCTCTCTCGTTTCTCGTATCCCGATACCTGGCCCGTGAACCGATCGCCCGATGGCTAGGCCAAAAGACGGCCTTCCGACGATTGGACGACCTCACAGAGCGGCACGGAGCCACCATTGTCGCTCTGACCCGACTGGTGCCGATCTTCCCCTTCAACCTTCTCAACTACGGCTTCGGCCTGACCAGGGTCCGCTTCTGGACTTACGTCTTCTGGTCCTGGCTCTGCATGCTGCCGGGGACGGTGCTTTACGTCGTGGGGGCCGACGCTCTTTCCAGATTCTTCACCGGAGGCGAGGTTCCCTGGGGCCTGCTCCTCGGTGTCGGCGTCGCCGCTGTCGTCGTCGTCGTGCTGCTCCGTTTCGCCCGATCGAAACTGCGGCTCACAGCGGAAGGGGAGAAACGTTGACAGATCCGTGGCTCGCTCCCGACGATGAGCACAATCGCCGGTTGGCCGGGAATGTTCGTCCCTCTGACTGGACAAACCCACGTCCGGCTCGCCGCTACAACCTGGCGGTCATCGGTGCGGGTACCGCGGGTCTGGTCACGGCGGCCGCCGCCGCGGGCCTGGGCGCCCGAGTGGCACTGGTCGAACAGGGACTGATGGGAGGGGATTGTCTGAACTTCGGTTGCGTGCCGTCCAAGGCGCTCATCCGCTCGGCCCGGGCTGCCGCATCGATCGGTGAGGCAGGGGCCTTCGGAATCCGAGTTGCCGGTGAGGCGAAGGTCGACTTCACGGCGGTCATGCAGCGGCTCCGTCGCCTTCGCTCCGACCTCAGCGTCCACGACTCCGCCCATCGCTTTCGAGAACTGGGCGTTGATGTCTTCTTCGGGCAGGCACGGTTTCGCGGGCGCACCTCCCTGATCGTTGGCGACCATCGAATCCGTTTCAAGAAGGCGGTCATCGCCACCGGTTCGCGGCCCGTCGTCCCACCGATTCCCGGTTTGGCCGCCGGCGAGTTCCTGACCAATGAGAACGTCTTTTCTCTGAGCAGCCTTCCGACCAGACTCGCGGTCATCGGCGGCGGTCCCATCGGCTGCGAACTCGCTCAGGCCTTCGCGAGACTGGGTTCCCGGGTGACGATCCTGGAAAGGAGCCCTCAGCTGCTTCCGCGGGAGGACCCTGATGTGGCCGACCTGCTGGCCCGCGTTTTCCAGGAGGAAGGCATCCGGCTGCATCTTGGAGCGACGGTCGACCGGATCGAACATGGCGATGGCACACACATCGTGCACTGGACTCAGGCTTCCACGGCCGGATCGAGTGAAGTCGACCAGATCCTGGTGGCCACAGGACGGCAGCCGAACATCGAAGATCTCGGGTTAGCCACTGTCGGTGTCCGTGCCGATCGGTCCGGGGTCCAGGTCAACCGCCGCTTGCAGACCACGAACTCGCGTATTTATGCGGCCGGCGACGTGTGTTTCCCGTATCGCTTCACCCACGCGGCGGACGCGACTGCCCGACTGGTCGTGGAGAACGCCCTGTTCTTCGGCAACCGGAGCTCAGACGCGCTGAACATTCCCTGGTGTACCTACACGAGCCCCGAGGTCGCGCACGTCGGTCTTTCGGAGTCGGAAGCCGCCAAACGTGGTCTCAAGATCGGGGTCTTTCGGGTGGGGCTTGACGCGGTGGACCGGGCCGTTCTGGACGGGCGCACCGCCGGATTCGTCAAGATCCTGGTCCGCAAAGGAAGCGATCAGCTCGTTGGGGCCACGATCGTGGCTGAGAACGCGGGAGACATGATCGGCGAGCTCACCCTGGCCATGGATGCGGGCCTCGGTTTGAAGAATCTCTCCACACTCATCCACCCCTATCCAACGCAGGCCGAGGCGATTCGAAAGGCCGCAGACGCTTTTCAGCGCGCTCGCCTTACACCCTTCGTGCGCCGCTTGCTCGGTCTCTGGTTCCGGCTTGTCCGCTGATCCTGAGGTACAATCGACCAACTCCACCATGAAAACACTCAAGGCGACTCACCACGCGTTGGCGAATCCGCTCGTCCAACTCCAAATCTATGACGAAAAGACGCCCGAGCTCCCGACCTTTTCCCAGAAGCTGTCGGAAATCGGCCTGGATCCCTTGAGGCCGACGCGGATCGAGATTCTCCAGGTCAACGTCGGCAAGCTCTGCAACCAGACTTGCGCTCACTGTCACGTCGATGCAGGACCGGACCGGACCGAAATAATGAGCCGGGAAACTCTGGAACACTGTCTTTCGGCACTCCGTTCGACCGACATCGGGATGGTCGACTTGACGGGAGGAGCTCCGGAAATGAACCCTCACTTCGAGTGGTTCATCGACGCCGTTCGGGATCTGGGCCGTCACATTCAGGTCCGCAGCAACCTGACCATTCTCACGACTCTCAAGTATCGGCACCTGCCCGACTTCTACGCCGACCGAAGGGTAACGGTCGTCTCTTCGCTCCCCTGTTATACCGCCGAGAATACCAACCGGCAGCGAGGAGCCGGGGTTTTCGAGAAGTCGATCGAGGCCCTGAGAAGGCTCAACGCCGTCGGCTACGGACAGGACGGGAGCGGTCTCGAGCTGAATCTGGTCTACAATCCGCTCGGCCCTTCCCTGCCTCCCTGTCAGGAGCAACTCGAAGCGGACTACAAGCGGGTCCTTGGCGGACAATACGGCATCGTCTTCAATCGCCTCTACTGCATCACCAACATGCCGATCAGCCGGTTCCTCGATCACCTGCTGACCAACGGGCAGTATGAGACTTATCTGGCCCGGCTGGTCGACTCGTTCAATCCTCAGGCCGCCCGGGCGGTGATGTGTCGCAATACTCTTTCCGTTGGTTGGGACGGTTCCCTCTACGACTGCGACTTCAATCAAATGCTCGAGCTGGGCGTGAATTCCACATCTCCGCGCAACATCCGGGATTTCGATTTGCAGCGGCTCGAAGCCCGACGGATCGTCACCCGCCGCCACTGCTTCGGCTGTACGGCAGGGGCCGGATCGAGCTGCGCAGGAGAGATCGCTTCATGAGTGGCGACTACCTCTCGACGGCGAAGGATGTCTGTCGCCAGGCGGCCATGGTCCCGGAAGTCGGGGGCGTGTTGCCCAAATGGCTGCGGCCTCCGATCGGTGTGCCCCCACTGGAGTAAGGTCTCCGCAGCCTGATCTCACGCCAAGCCGCCAAGTACGCAACGCCGCAAGGAGATTCTTTGTGGGTGGCGGCTTGGCGTCCTTCTTTGCGCCGTTGCGTGGAACCAACCCACCGTATTCGCCTGCCTGCCACCGTCCGATCCAACGGAACCCTTACCATTTGGGCAACACGCCCTCGGGCGCCGGGACCTCTGGATCAGCGAATCGACCTGGTTCCATGACGGCGGAGGCTGCCGCTAGCCCCCGTGCACGCTGAGCAGATCGGCATAATCCCGAGCAAAGTGACGAAAATCGCAGGCCTGCCGGCCCAGAATCCTTTCCACGCTCGTATCGACGGGAGCGCAGAAACCCGCTCGCACCAAACGGTAGAAGGTCAGGAGGCGTTCGATCCAGGCCGGAGGGAATCCTGCCTGCTCCAGCAGAATGCGCGTTTCCGGCTCGGAGGAAGGGCGGTACTCGATTGCAGCACCCGTGGCTTCCCCGATGCAGGCCGCCACCTCATGGTGATCAATGGCTTCCGGACCGGTTAACGTGTAGGCCCGATTCCGGTGCTGCGGATCGGTGAGCGCGGCAGCGGCGACCGCAGCCACGTCGCGGGCGTCAATGTATGAGATCCGTGCGTCTGCAGCCGGAATGACGATGCGATGCCCTTCCAGGATCTGTGTCACGAGAGGCGGACGACTGAAGACCTGCATGAACCAGTTGGGGCGCAGGAGGGTGAACGCCATCCCGGACGACTCGAGGGCCTGCTCGACCTTTCTCAGCCCGAGATCCGGCCGACGATCGATTCCCATGGCCGTCAGCGCCACGACGTGCGCGACGCCCTGTCGCTCCATCGCGCTGATGAACGGCAGGGCGGTCCGTTCCGGTTCAACGTCCCCCGGCCTTGCGATGAGAAAGACACGCCCGACTCCCGCCAGGGCGGGACCGAAGGTCGACGAATCTTCGAGGTCGAAAGGCACCGCGCGGATGCTCTCATGCGGTGCGATCCGCATTTCGGAAGGTCTGCGTGTGGCCGCCTGTACGATCAGCCCCTGACTCGCGAGCAGTCGAACCAGTACTCGACCCACCGTCCCCGTCGCCCCGAGGATCAGGACTGAGTTACTCGTCACTTTCCTTCCCTTCTCTCGTTCGATCGTCTTCCGCCGGCTGCACGTCACTGCGCCGAACATCCTCGATCATCCTCTGCCCGGGCCGAATCCGCGATCCGAACCTGGCCGCGTAGACCTGCGTAAACTCGGCGCCCAGAAAGACAATCTGAGAAGTATAGTAAATCCAGGTGAGAAACACTGCCAGAGATCCCGCGGCACCAAACGTCGACCGGATTTCGCTGTGGCCGATATAGAGACTGATCAGCCATCGCCCGAGGGCCAGGAAGATCGACGTCGACAGCGCTCCGACCCAGACATCGCCCCAGGAGATCTCCACGTCGGGAAGGATTCGGAAGATCATCGCCAAAAGCAGCGTCACGACGCCGATGGAGACCCCATAATTGGCGACCTGCCAGATCCCCGGAGGAGCGGAGCTCCCGGTATACCGCTCCGCTGCCGAGAGAACCGTCGTCACGATCAGGGAAGCCAATAGAAGCAGCCCCGTTCCCAGAACCATCAGGAATGCGATCAGGCGGCCCTTGATCGTGACAAACAGGCCCTGCCCCGGAGCCGGCTGGACGTCCCAGATCTTGTTGAGCGCAGATTGCAGCTCGGCGAATACGGCGGTGGCCAGGAACAGCGAAACGACACCACTGATGATCGTCCAGAGAACCCCCGCTGAAGGCCTCCGGGCATTGGCTACGAGATGCTGGACGAAGTCCGCGTTCTGAGAGCCGAGAAACCCGCGCAGCTGCTCCGCGAGCTGGCCCGTCGCAGCGGCCTCGCCGTAGACCGACCCCGCAATGGCCGTCACCAGGATGAGTAGCGGCGCCAACGAGAAGAGCGCATAGTACGAGAGCGCGGCCCCCAACTCCAGTGCGTTGTCGTCGTTCCACTCGACGAGCGTTTCCTTGACCAGGCTGGTGACCACCCGCAGCGGGTGCGACCGGAATTCATTCGGCGCCATGCTGATATCTTACAGTCCCCTGGCAGGGAGCGGGGGCGTTCCCGCCGTCCTCCAGCGACACTCGTTCAGCCTCCGATCGGCGCGGAGACGACGGATGGGCGTCGACCCCAGATCGTCCACCCGACCATGGCCCAAATCGCCAGGTGCTCGACAGCCCGAATTGCAGTCCACCAGGCTGCGTCGTACTCCCCATATTCGATGAAGAAGCTGAGGTAATAGAGCGCCAGCACGCCGGAGAGGGTCAGCAACAGCGGCCGAGCCCTGGACATCAGAGCGGACACCGAAAGGATCGGGATCGCATACCAGGGGTACGGCGTCGGAATCAGCAGAAACCAGATGAGGAGCACCCAGAAGGCATCGGCGATCACGCGGTCGCCGGCCGTATCCCGGCGCAACCACGGCACCACCACTGCAGCGCCGCCGATCATGAGTGCCGCCACCCACCTTCCCTCCGGCACGACGGCATCCAGGAGACCGAATGCACCCTCGTTCATCTTCCAGACGCGCGCGAAGGTGCTCAGCCCGCGAGTGAGGTTTCCCCAGCCGATTCCGAGAAAAGGGACGTAACCGACGATCACGATGACTGCGCAACTGACCACTCCCGCCAGCCATTCCCTGCCGTTCACACGCTGCCGCCACAGCAGGGCGATCAGAACGGGAATGAGCAGAACCGGATAGAGCTTCGAGAGGATGGCCAAACCAAGCGCCGCTCCTGCCAGCGCTGCCCGGTGTTGAGACGGCTCGGCCTGGTATCGACGGGCCAGCCAGAGAGTCGTGAGGATGCAGAGGGCGGTCAGTGCATCCAGGTGGCAGGAGTTCGAGACCTCCTTGAGAACGAGCGGGTTCCAGCCGTACAGCAAAGCCCCGTGGGCAGCCAGCCCGGAACGCTTGAGAAGTGCAACGACCAACAGGAGGACGAAGAGGTCCAATGTCATGAAGACCCACCTCTGTCCGTGCCAGTTCCACCCGGCAGCAGCCGCACCCAGTGCGAAAGCCGCTTGAGCGAGCGGCGGGTAGACCGTGGGAATCTGTGGGTATCCCACCCGGGAGAGGACGAACTCGGCCTGCGGGGAATCCAGACCGGCGGAAGGCAGGAATTCCTGGCGTCCCGCGACCTCCAGCGGCGCCAGCGCGTAAGGATTGCCTCCGTGCAGCAGTACCTGCCCATCGAGAACGTAGCGGTAGACGTCGTTCTCCTGGATCAGGGAGGAGGGCAGGAGGAGCAACCTGGCGCAGACCGCCACGAACAGGATTCCGGACAGCCTGGGGCGGTCGCCCCGAAGGATCCGTACGGCCGCCACAGCGAAGACCGCCCACGCCGCCCCGAAGAGAGCCAGGAACAGAAGAATCGGCCGATCGGCATGACCCTGACCATACACGAAGGACCGGCTCAGCAGGCTCCAGGAACCCACGGCTGCGAGAAGGCCCAGGGAAAGTCCGATCCAGGTCCAGTCGATTCGTCGATAGATCCGCCTCATCCGCACCTCAGACCTCGGTCGGCTGCTTTCGATTGCTTGCCCGCAAGGCATGGAGTAGTTTACCCTGCGGCCGCCGCCGTTGCGCGGTCCCCGGAGGGTCGTTCAAACATGTCGAACCGCTGCATCTCCGTCATCATTCCGACCCTGAACGAGGCGCATCACCTGCCCTCGACGCTGGCTTCCTGCCGTGATCCCCATCTGCGGGAGGTCATCGTGGTCGATGGAGGCAGCACCGACGGAACTGCCGCGGCAGCCATGCGAGCAGGGGCCGGCGTCCTGCACGCCCCAAGAGGTCGGGCCTCTCAGATGAACCGGGGAGTGCAGGCGGCGACGGCCCCGATCCTGCTCTTTCTCCACGCCGACACACGACTCCCGGAGGGGTTCGGCGGCGAGGTCGTCCGGCTGCTGAATCTTCCGGGCACAATCGCCGGCGCCTTCCGCCTGCGTATCGAAGACCGCCGGGTCCTTTTCCGGCTGATCGAAAAGGCGGTCGACCTGCGCAGCCGCTGGTTCGGGCTCCCCTATGGCGACCAGGCCCTGTTCCTGTATCGCCGGCACTTCGAAGAGGCGGGAGGCTTTCCGGAAATCCCAATCCTGGAGGACATCAAATTCGTCCGGGGGCTCCACCGCTCCGGGAAGATCCGGATCACGGCAAGGCAGGTCCTGACTTCGAGCCGCCGCTGGGATCGGACCGGCCTCCTCCGCCTCACGGTCATGAATCAGATCGTGCTCCTCTCTGACCTGTTGGGCGTCGCACCCGAGCGGATCGCGGCTCGCTACAGGCGGTGGACATCGGGTTCGACAGGAGGGGTAGAAAAATCTGAAGCGGGAAGTGAAACCTTTCGTCATCCTCCCGCATCATGAAAGTGTGAAGGCAAGATGAGAGGGAGCACCCCCTCCCTCGCTCCTCCTCCCCTCGGTGAGCCCGTTCCCCAGGCGGGCTCACCTCTTTTTTTGTCCCCACGATGCGGCAGTTCTTGCGGACGCGCTTCTATTCTCCGGTCCAGAACGGCGCCCGGCAGCTCGTACCCGGCCGGCCGCGGCCCTGTTCGCCTAAACGCTCGAGAGCAGCTCGACGATGCGGGCCAGCGCCTGGGTCCCGTCGCGGCCCCAGTCCCGATTCTGAGCCGCGTTGAAGAGCTGGTGCACGCACGCGGTAGCGGGTAGCGTGGCCTTGACCTGATCGGCCGCCTCCAGCACGAGTCGCAGATCCTTCTGCATGAGGTCGATCATGAAGCCGGGCGCAAAGTCCCGGTCCACGATCTTCGGTCCCAGATTGCTCAGCTGCCAGCTACCGGCGGCACCGCCCTGGATGGCCTCGATCATCACCTTGCGGTCGAGCCCGTTGCGGGCCGCAAAAGCGAGCGCTTCGGAGACGGCCAGGAGGTTGACGGAGACCAGGATCTGGTTACAGAGCTTCGTGACCTGACCGTTTCCTTCGGGACCACAGTAGGTGATCGTCTTGCCCATAGCTTCGAAGATCGGGCGCACCCGATCGAATGCTTCGCGTCGGCCTCCCGCCATGATCGCCAGCGTTCCCTTCTGCGCGCCGACGTCGCCGCCGGAGACGGGCGCGTCGATCAGGAAAGCCGATCTCTGTCCCAGCTTCTCGGCCAACTCACGTTCGACGGCGGGCGCAATGGTGCTCATGTCGATCACCACGCCGCCCTCCCGAACTCCATCCAACACCCCGTTGGGGCCCGCGACCACATCTCGCACGGCGTCGCTGTCCGTGACGATCACGATCACGATCTCGCACTGACGAGCAACGTCCGCCGGCGATGCCGCCACCGCCACCGATTCCGAAGCCAGTTCGTCCGAACGGGCGCGCGTCCGGTTGTACACGACAAGCTCGAATCCTGCTTTGACAAGGTTGAGAGCCATGGGCTTTCCCATGATTCCCAGTCCGATGAAGCCGACCTTCATGAATCCTCCCTTCGAATCACCTTCACATGACCGTTTCCTCAAGTCTAGCCGGGAAGTCCCATCAAATCACCCCGGAAACCAGCGATGGAAGCCGGGGGCGATCCATCATAGAATCACAGGGGCGGCAGGGAGCGAGCGTCCGGCCTCTCTGGAAAAGGCCGTCCGAACCGTTACGAAGATCGGAGGGGGTTCATGGGTAATCGGAAGCTGTGGCTGGTCCTGATCATTGTCGTCTTCGCGATTTGTCTCGCCATTCTCGTCGGCGGTGCCTTGGTCTATCTTTTGAACGCCCCCCCTTCGATCTCGACGGGGACGATCCTCCAGGTACAGGTCGGTGTCTCGGTTCGGGAATTGCCGGCCACCGATCCCTGGTCCCAGCTCTTTGCCAATCAGGCGCTCGATATCTGGGACTTGAGGCGGGGTTTGGATTCGGCTGCCAGTGACGATCGCATCTCCGCGCTCTATCTGGAGATTTCGCCCACCACGGCCGCCTGGGCCCAGATTGAGGAAATGCGCGAGATGCTCCACGACTTTCGGGCCTCGGGGAAGAAGGTCATCAGCTTCCTGGCGGTCGATATCGTGACGGAAAAGGAACTCTACCTGGCCTCCGCCACGGACCAGGTCTTCATGAATCCGACTTCCGGCTTCCTCGTCAACGGCCTGGCAGCGGAAGTCACGTTCATGAAGCGAACCCTGGAGATGCTGCACATCAAGCCGAACTTCATCCAGTTCAAGGAGTACAAGAGCCCTGAGACCTATTCCAGGGAGCGGATGACGGAGCCCATCCGGAGCATGCTGACTTCGATCATCCGCAGCATCCAGGACCGCTTCGTCCAGGGGCTCTCCGCGGACCGCAAAATCGAACCATCCAAACTCGAAGAGCTGATGACCCGCGGCCTCTTTCCCGCCCAGATTGGTCAGGAGGCAGGTCTGGTCGACAAGCTCGGCTACATCGACGACGTGCGCCAGGCCCTGCGCACCGCCTCCGGTACGGACACTTATCAGGGCCTTTCCCTCAGCGATTACACTGCGTCCCTTCCCGACTCCGTCGGCCCTTCCGGGGCCCGGACCCACATCGCGTACGTCGGCGCCGTCGGAACGATCATCACCGGCAGAAGCGAGTCGTTCGCCGGACTCCTGGGAGCCTCGTCTCTGGCTTCGACACTGCGAGATCTGCAGGACGATCCTTCCATCGACGGCGTGATCCTGAGAGTGGACAGTCCGGGAGGCTCTGCTGTCGCCTCCGACATGATCTGGGAAGAGGTTCGTCAGCTGGAGCAGGCCGGAAAGCCGGTCGTCGTCTCCATGTCGGGGGTCGCAGGCTCGGGTGGCTACTACATCTCGATGCCCGCCCGCCGGATCGTCGCGCAACCCTCGTCCATCACCGGGTCGATCGGCGTCATCTTCGGCAAATTCGACCTCTCCGGACTCTACAACCTCCTCGGAATGGACATCGACCGGATTCAACTGGATCCGAACGGCGATATCTTCTCGCTGACATCAGCCCTGACGCCCGACCAGGAGAAGCTCGTGACCGACTGGATGGGGCAAACGTACCACACCTTCGTCTCCAAGGCCGCGGAAAGCCGGAACCAGGACTTCGACACGCTCGAGGCGAAGGCACGCGGACGCATTTACACGGGCGCCCAGGCCCTCGACGAGGGCCTCGTGGATTCTCTCGGAGGCGTCTCCACCGCCGTTGCGGAGATGAAGGACGTGTTGGGACTGGCGCCGTCGGCCCAGATTCGGCTCGAGATCTATCCCAAGCCGAAGTCTGTCTGGCAGACCTTGACCAGCGGCGAGCTGTTTCATCTGCGGGCTTCGTCGCTCGTGGAATCGCTCACCGCCCGGACGCGGATGCTGGAGCGCCCGGCGGTCTGGATGCTGGCACCCGAAGTTCAGATCAACTAGGCGACCCTATTCGCCCATGACCTGGACGGCGACTTCGCGGTCACGTGCCCGGTTGTCGAAGTCGATGACGATGATCTGTTGCCAGGTCCCCAATCGCATCCTGCCGTTGTGAACGGGAACCGTCATCGAGGGCTTCAGCAGTGAGGCTCGGACGTGTGAAAATCCGTTGCCGTCCTGCCAGGTTCTCTCGTGGTGATAGTCTCGGGTGGGCGGGACGATTCGATTGAACAGTTCTTCGAGATCATTCACCAGTCCCGGCTCATACTCGACGGTCGTCACGCCCGCGGTCGAACCGACGACAAAGACGGTCACCAAGCCGTTCCGGACCTCGGCTTCCTCGATCTTCTCCTGGACGAGGTTGGTGACATCCACGATGTGGCAGAAGCCTTTCGTCGAGAGAGTGAGCGTGAAGTCCCTGATCTGCATAGCGGGGAGTCTAGCACACGCTTCGGGGCTCCGCGACTCCGGCAGCGGAAGGCAGATTCTGCGGGTGCTTACTCTCCGGGCTTCCGGCACGGTCGAGGCGGCTGACAGAGGGGGCAGAAGTGGGTGCCACGCTGAGCGACCACGATCTTGACGATCGCTGTGCCGCAGCGCCGGCAGGGCCGGCCGTTTCTTCCGTAAACGTTCAACTCCTCCTGGTGGTGGCCGGTGTCGCCGTTGCTGTCGACGAAATCGCGCAGCGAGGTCCCGCCGAGAGCGATTCCCTTCTCCAGAACCACCGGGATGGAGCGGAAAAGTCGGACTCTCTCGTAGCGCCTCAGGTTTCGCACGCGTCGAGACGGACGGATCCCGGCATCGAACAGCGCTTCATCGGCATAGATGTTCCCGACTCCGGCAACGAATCGCTGGTCGAGCAGGAGGGCCTTGACGCGAGTCCGTCCCCTCCGGATCATCTCCTGCAGGAAGGCCGGAAGCTGGTAGTCTTCGGACAGGGGCTCCGGGCCCAGATGGGAAAAGAGACGCGCCAACGACTTGCCGTCGCGCGGAACCAGCCGGATCTTCCCGAACTTGCGAATGTCCCTCAGCATCAAAGTCCGGCCGTCCAGAAAGTGAAGCTGAAGATGGGTATGCCGGTCCGGAGGGTGCTGGCGGGCGCGCTGCAGTCCCGTCTCCGCACTCCGCCGGAAACCACGGTCGTCCGTCCGGGAAGGATCCCGGAGCGTCAATTGGCCGGTCATCCCGAGATGGAAGACCAGGTGGTGGCGATCCAGATCGAACACCAGGAACTTTCCCCGACGCCACAGGCCCTGGACCGTCTGACCCGGAAGTGCGGCCTCGAGCAGCCCCGGATCGGACTGGAAGATCTTGCGGTCGCCCACTTCGATGGAAAGAACCGAGAGTCCGAGGATTCGGGGAAGGAGTCCCCGGCGGATGGTTTCGACCTCAGGCAGTTCAGGCACTTCGACAACCCTGGCAACAGCGAGCTCGGGGGCTAGGACTCGAACCTAGATCGGCGGCTCCAAAGGCCGCTGTCTTACCACTTAGACGACCCCCGATCAACAGGCCCTAATCTTAACCGAAAGGCGGCGGGCAGTGGAAGCGCCGGAGGCCTCACAGCAGACGCGCCCGCTGCACTTCGGGAGCGCCCGGATCGATCAGGTCGCGGGCTTCGAGCAGGGCGCCCCGCGAGTCGGTAAAGAACAGCGAGGTGCCGATCAGGTGGTTGTCGAAACACTGGCGGAGGATCTCCCTGGGAATTTCCAGGCGGTCGCCGACAAATGCGAGCAGACGCCCGTAGACCCGCGGCAGATCCACTCCACCGTAGCTCGTCACGGGCTGCTCGACCTGCGTCAGGCGCTGGAGCTGGGCGAAGACGCCTCCCGCCATCACGAGATCGGCAAAGGGGACGAATTCACAGGCGAACGTCCACACGTCGGGATCGTCGGGCAGCGACTCCAGCGACTCGGCCGTGCGGGCCGCGGCCGGCCGGGAGTACACGCGATAGCCGCTCTGAATGTCCGGTGCGGCACCGCTCCAGAAGCGCCGGTCGAGCACCCGGCCCTGCCGCGCCAAGGCATAGTCGAGGGCGTCGAGGAGCACGGAGTTGGTCAAGCGTTCCCACTGGTCCCGAAGCCAGCCCATCGGCTTCTCGAGGGAGGGTCGGGCCCCCATCACCGAGACGACCGGACATCCGGTGACCCCTTCGACGAAGGCCGCCAGACTGATCAGACGGGGGAGATCCTCCTGGGCGTGATCTCCATCGCAGTCGCGGGTCACCAGGTAGCGGGCATCGCTCGTAGCCAGAAGATCGCTCAGTCCGGCGGCCACGGCTCCGGCCTTGCCCTTGTTCCGCTCCAGCCGGTGAATCCGCAGGCCGGGAAATCCGGCGAGGACCCGCTCGGCCAGCCGTGCCGCGATCGACGACGGTCAACAGATGCTCGGGCCGGCAGTAGACGGCGGCTTCGCCGAGCAGCGATTCCAGGATCTCCCTGACCTGCCCTTCCGGCACCGACGGGGCAAAATGAACCGGGATGACAACGGCTGACAGGTCGCGCGTCCGCCCGACCGAGAGTAGGCCGATCTCCGATTGCGCCACTTCGCTCCTCTCCGGCAACGACGTCGGCATGCGTGTCAACCCGCCCCGTCGCCTCCCGGACTCGCGAGAGTTCAGCCTTTGGCCGCCTCTACCTCTTTCAGCGGTTTGATCATGCCCATGGACACCTTCAGCTTCTCTTCGATCTCCTGGGCAATCTTCGGATTCTCCCGCAGGAAGGTCTTCGAGTTCTCGCGCCCCTGTCCGAGGCGTTCCTGGGCATAGGAGAACCAGGAGCCGGACTTGTCGACGATCCGATGATGAACGGCGAGGTCCAGCAATTCGCCCTCGTGGGAGATGCCCTGACCATAGACGATGTCGAACTCGGCCTCCTTGAACGGAGGAGCGAGTTTGTTCTTGACCACTTTGGCCTTGGTTCGGCTGCCCACGTTCTCATCCCCATCGCGCAGGGCACCCACCCGGCGCACCTCGAGGCGGATGGAAGAATAGAACTTGAGCGCCCGGCCACCGGTCGTGGTCTCCGGGTTTCCAAACATCACGCCGATCTTCTCACGGATCTGGTTGATGAAGACCATGCAGGTATGGGACTTGGCCACAATCGCGGTCAGCTTTCTCAGGGCCTGAGACATGAGCCGGGCCTGCAGTCCGACGTGAGAATCCCCCATTTCACCTTCCAGTTCGGCCCGGGGCACCAGGGCGGCCACCGAATCGACCACGAGGATGTCCACCGCCCCGCTGCGCACCAGAACCTCGGCAATCTCGAGCGCCTGTTCACCGGAATCCGGCTGGGAGACGAGCAGTTCATCGATATCGACCCCCAGATTCTTCGCATAGCCCGCATCCATCGCGTGTTCCGCATCGATGAACGCGGCAGTGCCCCCCGCCTTCTGAGCCTCCGCTATCGCATGCAGAGCGACGGTGGTCTTTCCGCTCGATTCCGGACCATAGATCTCAATCACGCGGCCTCGCGGAAATCCCCCCACTCCGAGGGCCGCATCCATGGCCAGCGATCCGGATGAGATCGCCGGTACGTTGACCTCCCGATCCCCCCCGAGCTTCATGATCGAGCCCTTGCCAAACTGGCGCTCGATCTGGGACAGAGCCATCTCGATCGCCCGCTTCCTTTTTTCCACGTCACTCATTCGCTTCGTCCTTTCATTAGGGTCTACCAGTATAGAGGGCCCGTCTGAAAAGCCTTCCTCTCCTAGTAACGTTTCAGGCGAGAGAATCTGCGAGCGGACTCAGGCCTGGGGAACCCGGCTGCCCGTTCCCCGGCGGGATTCGGAGCGTTCTACGTCGCGGACACCCACGATCTTGTTCACGTAGTTGATGATTTTTCCGAGGTGTTCCATGTCCCGAACTTCCACCGTCAACTCGATCAGTCCGTCTCCCCCCTCGAGCAGGCGCGCCCGGGCATCCACGATATTGGCGTTGATGCTGGACAAGGCGGTGGTGATATCGGCGAGAATGCCGGTCCGGTCCTGGGTCCGAATCGACAGCCGGATCGGGTATTTCGCCTCATCACCATCCTCTGTCCACATCACCTCCACCTGCCGCTCCGGATTGAGCATGAGGTGCTGCAGATTGGGACAATCCGCGGAATGCACGGAGATTCCGCGCCCCACGGTGATGTAGCCGACGACGGGTTCCCCTTTGATGGGGTTGCAGCATCGCGCCCGAAAGACCAGCAGATCGTCGTGTCCCTTGACCTGAATCGGCGAATCCTTGCGGCGGAACACCCGTCGTACCACCGAACCCAGTGACGATCCCGTCGAAACCGGCGCCTCGCCTTCCACGAGTTCCGGTTCCAGCCGTCCGACGACCTGTCGCGCCCCGACCTTCCCCAGGCCGATGCTGGAGAACAGCTCGTCCCCCTTCGAAACACCGAACGCCGGGGCCACCGAATCCAGCTTCGCCTCGTACTTCTTCAGACTCCGCTTGAACTTCCGGAACTCCTTTTCGAGAAGCCGCCGACCGATGTCCACCGCTTCTTCCTTGCGCCGGACGTTGAGCAGCCGCCGGATGGCGGAGCGTGCCCGCTGGGTCTTGACTACGTTCAGCCAGTCCCGGCTGGGATGGGCGTCCGACGAGGTCAGGATCTCCACGACGTCCCCGTTGTTGAGACGGTACTTCAGCGGAACGATGCGCTGGTTGACCTTGGCGCCGACGCATTTGTGTCCCACCTCGGTATGGACATAGTAGGCAAAGTCGAGAGCCGTCGCTCCCCGGGGCAAGGTCATCACCTCGCCCTTTGGCGTGAAGATGTAGACCTCGTCGGGATACAGGTCGATCTTGAGGTTGCTCAAGAACTGATGCGGGTCCTTGACCTCACGCTGCCACTCGAGCAAGTGCCGCAGCCAGAGAAAGCGCTTGTCGTCCTGGCCTTCCTGCAGTTTCCCCTCTTTGTACTTCCAGTGGGCGGCAATCCCCTCTTCCGCGACCTGATGCATGTCGTGGGTCCGGATCTGCACCTCGAAAGGCTGCCCGCCGTCCCCAATCACAGTGGTGTGCAGGGACTGGTACATGTTGTTGCGGGGCATGGCGATGAAGTCCTTGATACGGCCGGGCACCGGGTTCCAGAGATTGTTTACGATTCCCAGTACGGTATAGCAGTCTCGCACCGAGTCGACGAGAACACGGAGGGCGAGAAAGTCAAAGACCTGATTGAGCCCGATCTTCTGGCGATGCATCTTCTGATGGATGCTGTACAGTCGTTTGGTCCGGGTCTGGATTCGCGCGTCGATGCCCTGCTGCGTCAGCACTTCGGACAGCTTCGCCTGGATGTCCCCGATAAACCTCTCGGAAGCGCTCCGCTTCGCCTCCACCTCCTCGGCCAGCTTCGCGTAGGAAATCGGGTCGAGATAGCTGAATGCCAGGTCCTCGAGTTCGCCGCGGATTCGGGCCATTCCAAGGCGCAATGCGATGGGGGCATAGATGTCGAGCGTCTCGCGAGCGATCCTCCGCTGCTTTTCCGGCGGCAAGTGCTGAAGGGTCCGCATGTTGTGGAGACGGTCCGCCAGCTTCACCAGAATGACCCGGATGTCGTCGACCATGGCCAGCAGGAGCTTGCGGAAATTCTCGGCCTGCTGCTCTTCCTGTGAGGAAAAGCGGATCTTTCCGATCTTCGTGACCCCATCGACGAGATGGGCGATATCCTCCCCGAAATAATCTCGCAGGGTGTGCAGATCGGTGAGCGTGTCCTCCACCACATCGTGCAGCAGGCCAACGCTGACGCAGGCCACGTCCAGCCGCATCTCGGCCAGGATGTTCGCCACCTCCAGAGGGTGAGTCAGGTACGGCTCACCCGAAAGACGCACCTGCCCTTTGTGCTCACGGGCGGAGAAAATGTACGCCTTACGGAGAAGGTCCAGATCAGCATTGGGCTGATACTCGACGACCTTTTCCTCGAGATCCTCATAACGAATCATTGCTGCGTTTGGCTGCTCCGCAATTCTAACATCCCGGCTCGGACGGCGCCGCCAGGAAGCACCTCGCCGCGCCCCGGACGGGCTCAACCCCAGATTCGAAGATGCCTTCCAATCGGCGGAGTTGCGGTCCCGGCCAATTCTGCGGGCCAGGCCCGGCCTCGAGTCATGGGCGCTCCCGAGCGGCGCGCCGCCGTCGTCCCGGCACCTCGAACCGGCCCTTTGTCGGAGAGCCCTTCCCCGTGTACGACGCTAGGATCCGGTCACCTCCACCGATGGATCCACAAAAAGAAAGGGGCGGCCCGAAAGCCGCCCCTCCCCGCGAAACACACTTCCCTACCGGGAAACTATTCCTCCTTGGCCCCCTCTTCAGTGGGCGTGGACCTGAACACTTCACGCCGGGCCCTTTCGGCCTGACGCTGCAGCTCGCGCTTCTTGTTCAGAACCTCGAGCGCCAGCTTGTCCGCTTCCTTCTCCCACTTGTCCTTCTCTTCATCGTTCTCTGCGAGTTCCGCCTTTTCCCGATAAAGGAGGTTGAGGTACTCCATGGCATCCGTATAGTTCTCATTGATGGCAATGGCTTCCTTCAATGAAGCGATTGCCTCGTCCGCCATACGGTTGACCTCGGCGCGCTCTTCCGGCGTTAGGTTGGGGACGTTCTCACCGTCTTTACCGGTTTTCTCGTCCACCAGGTTGTAGTTGATGGTGGCAATGCCGTAAAGAGCCTGCGAGTCGTCTTCCTGGATATCCATCAGTTTGTGGTACCAGTCCTTCGCCTTGTCAGGCTCGTTCATATTCCGATAGATGTCGGCAATGTTGGCCATTGCGTTGACGCTCTTCGGATCCAGCTCCAGCACCTTTTCGAACGTCGCGATTGCCTCCTGGCCCTTGCGCAGGTTCTCCGGAGTCGGCACCAACGGCACGAACTGGGCGCGATAGGCAGCGGCGAGGTACAAATAAGCGTCGACCAGATTGGGGTCGAGTTCCACGGACGCCTTGAATTCATCCGCGGCGGCGTCGAAATTCTTCGCCGTGTACGCCTCCACTCCCTTGTTCAGGTGATCCCGGGCCTGCAGCCTGTTGTAAAAGGTACATCCCGAAAACCCCGTGCCCAGCACAACAGCCACCAGAACGATCAGTAGTTTTCTCGATTTCATGGACAGACTCCGATGCAGACTGTAGCTGCATTTTCGGCAAGAACGCAGGGTCGGCATGCGACACCGTTCCGCCGAAGACCGCTACTCATTCATGAGACCGACGTCTCCAACTCCCGCCCCCTTGGCGATATCGATCACGCGGATCACATCTCCAAAAGGAAGGTCCTTGTCTGCCTGAATAAACATGTTCTTGTTCGCACGGGCGCTGTAGATTTCGAACAGCCGTGCGCCAAGACGATCCAGGGTGACAGGCTCCTGGTTGATCTCCAGTGCACCGTTGGCCGCAACCGTGATGACGATGGCATCCGACTTGATGATCACGTCCTGCGGAATGTCCTCGGGCATCTTTTCAGGTACCCGGGCGCGCAGGTCGTACTGCATGGTCGGCTGGATCACCATGAAGATGATCAGAAGAACCAGGAGGATGTCGATATAGGGCGTGATGTTGATGCTCGCCATCGCACCCTTGCCCGATCCGGTTGTCATGGCCATTACGGCGTCCCCCCTTCCTCCCGCTCTCGATCCACGAGCAAACCGATCCGCTCGGCACCGGTATCACGGGCCAGCTCAACTGCATGAACCACAGCACCAAAGGGGGTCGCAACGTCCGCTCTGACGAACATGGGTTTGTCCGGAGCTTTCGAGAATGCCTCGGACATCTTGTCCAAAAGATTGGCGTCACCGACCAGCTGCTTGTTCACGTAGTACTCGCTCGACCGGGTGATGGTCACGATCGTGGCGTCTTCGGCCTCTGCCTCGGGAGCTTCCTGAGCGTTCTTGGCCGAAGCCATGTTGATCTGGATGCCCCGTTGGATGAGAGGAGTGGTGATCATAAAGATGATAAGGAGGACCAGCATCACGTCCGCCATCGGCGTAACGTTGATTTCGGCGTTGACCCCGGATACTCCGGAACCTCCTCCACCACTAATTGCCATGTCGCTCCGACCTCCGTCTCAAGAAGTAGTCGATCAACTCGGATCCGGAATTGTCCATCTCCACGATGAAGGATTCGATCTTGCCCGTGAAGTAGTTGTACATCCAGACCGCGGGGACCGCAACGAACAGACCGATGGCCGTCGTGACGAGAGCCTCGGAAATACCGCCGGCAACCGCCGCCAGTCCCGTATCCTCGCCTGCGCTCATACCCGCAAACGCGTTGATGACACCGACGGTCGTTCCGAACAGACCGACGAAGGGGGCCGTTGCGCCAATCGTGGCCAAACCACCCAAGCCGCGCTTCAAATCCTCGATTCCAATCGCCTGCGCGCGCTGAATGGCGCGGCGGGAGGCCTCGATCGTCTCCCCGGGAATCGTGTCCGAACCCTTGTGGGCACGGAATTCCTGCAAGCCAGCATGGACGACCCGGGCGAGATGGCTGCGGTCGTGCTGCTCGGACAGTTCGACGGCTTCCTCCAGATTGCCCTTGCCCAACGCCTCAGCGACGGCCGGAGCAAAGCTCTGGGACTGCTTGCGAGCTTTCCGATAGGTGATGTACCTCTCGATCATGACGCTGATGGACCACACCGACATGATCGCCAGAATGATGACGACGACCTTGGCCAGGGCGCCCATCTGTTCCCACATTTCCATGAAAGAACCCATAAGTAACCTCCCACTCAATTAAGTGTTTCGCGAGTCAGCATTCTCCCGACTTCAGTTTCAACCTCTATCTCAGAACAAAATTCACTGTCACTGTCGCAACGACGGGGACGGGCTCCCCATTGAGCAGCGTCGGTGAGTACTTCCACTGCTTGACCGCATCTACGGCCGCCTGATTGAGGAGCGGGTGGCCGCGGATCACCGTCACATCGGACACGTTGCCCTGCTCGTCGACCATGACCTGGAGCAGGACGACGGCCTGTACGCGGGCCCGTTTGGCCAACTCTGGGTACTCAGGCTCGACACGTCGGATCAACTTGGAGTTCTGCACGTTGCCGCCAACGCGGATCGGCTCCTTCTTCTGGGGCGGCGGTGGGGGCGGTGGGGCGGCCGCAACGGTTCCGCCCGGAACGGCTCCCGGGACACCTCCTACGACGCCACCCGGAACTCCACCCGGAACTCCCCCGCCGGCCAGGCTGATGGAAGAAATATCCGGAATGTCATCCATCGGAGGCGGGATTTCCTTGGGTACCTCGGTCGGAGCCACGAACTTGGAAGGATCCAGCTTCACGACCTGCTGCTGCTGCCGAACCGGCTGCGGTGGCGGCGGCGGCGGAGGTGGCGGTGGTGGCGGCGGTGGTGGTGGTGGCGGGGCCAGGAATGTCAGCAACTCCTGGTCCGGCAACGCTTGGTAGTAGATCAGCGGCACCACGATGAGCACAATGACAACGGCGGCGTGCACAATGAAGGAAATCATCAGAGTCGATTTGCTTCGGCCGCCCTTGCCCGAAGAAGACTCAATCAGGTCATCAAACATTCACTTACTCCCTTCCGTCCAAGACTCGGCTCGCACCGCGGTTGCCAGTGCACCCGGCGATATTACTATCGGCCTCCCACCCAGTCAAGACCTGCGCCCGATCGAAATAAGTTCCGCAAGATACTGCAAAAACAAGACTTACAGGACTCATCGAATCAGGCTTTCCTCTTTTCGCGGTAACCCTGCCACCAGAGCACGATGGGACTCGCGATTGCTATCGATGAATAGGTCCCGACGATGATGCCCACGACCAGGGCAAACGAAAACCCGCTCAGGGCTTCGCCACCCAGCGAAAAAAGCGCGAAGACGGCGAGAAACGTCATGCCCGATGTCAGGATGGTCCGATTGAGGGTCTGATTGATGCTCGTATTCAGAACCGTGAACATGTCGCTGCGGCGCATCAGCCTCAGATTCTCGCGCACGCGATCGAACACGACGATTGTATCGTTGACGGAATATCCGACCAGGGTCAGCAGGGCGGCGATCACGGTCAAGGAAATCTCCTTGCCGGTGATCGAGAAGAATCCCACCGTCAGGAAGACGTCGTGGAACAGGGCCACGATGGCGGCCACTCCGTAGATCGGCCGGAACCGGAAGGCAATGTAGACGAGCATCCCGAGCAGCGAGAAAAGGACGGCATTCTGAGCCCGATCTCTCAGCTCGCGGCCGACCCTCGGCCCAACACTCTCCACGCTCAGCACCGTAAACGCACCGGCATAGAAGTTCTCTTTGATCGCATTGGTCACGGCCGCAGGCAGGTTCACCTGGTCCACTTCCGCAAGATTCTTGAAAACGCCGCCGTGGGCATTGCGGAAATCTACGATCCGCGTCGCCTGTTCGTGCGCTTGAGCCGCCATCTCGTCGATCGACATCTTGTCGGCCAACCCTTCCGGGTCCTTCTCCTGGAGCCAGTTGGCGATCTCGCTCACCGTCGCGCCGTTCAGGTCGATCTTGCCATCCGCAGCGGCTTTGTCGAACTCGTCGAAAAGAGCCTGCGTCACCATTTTGCTCTGGACGCTCAGATCCTGAGCCTCCTCGCTCTCGATGCGCGCCATCCGGATCTGGACTTCGTTCGCCGATGGCTCGTCGAAACGAGTCACTTCCTCCGCCTCGAGCTTCCCACTGGTCAGCGCGCTTCGGATCTTCTCGAGATCGGGCGTCGACGTGAACTTGACGTAGACGAGCGTACCGCCGGTGAAATCCACGCCCAGGTTCAGCCCCCGGGTCATGATGGAGACGGCGCCCGCCAACCCCAGCAGCACGGAGAGCCCGATGAAGTACCACTTCTTGCCCAGCCAATCGATCTTGGGGTTCGTGACAATATCCATTAGATCTGGTTGCCTTGATCTTCGTTATGTTTAGAAACCTCTGCCTGGGATTTGTTCCCGGGCTAGATGGAAAGCCGCTGCACTTCCCGATTCTGCAGCACCAACCCGAATAGTGTCCTCGACATGAACGTCGCCGTGAAGATATTGGCCAGCAGTCCGACCGCCAGAGTGATGGCAAATCCACGGATCGGACCCGTTCCGAACTGAAATAGGAACAGAGCGGAGACGAGAGTCGTGATGTTCGTATCCAAGATGGTGGAGAGTACGCGGTCGAAGCCGGCATCGACGGAGGCCCGGATCGTCTTCCCCAACCTGAGTTCTTCCTTGATCCGTTCGAAAATCAGGATATTGGCGTCGACGGCCATACCGATCGTGAGGATCACACCGGCAATGCCGGGCAGTGTCAGAGTCGCCCGGAAGTAGGCCAGCACGCCCAAAAGAATCAGCAGGTTGAGGGCCAGGCACAGGATAGCGTTTATTCCGGAGACCCGGTACACGATGAGCATCCCGATCACCACGAGGATCAACCCCAGCGCCGAAGCGTAGATTCCGCGCGTGATGGAGTCCCGTCCGAGGGACGGACCCACACTGCGTTCCTCCAGAATCCGGAGATCGGCGGGAAGGGCGCCCGAGCGAAGCACCAGAGCGAGGTCCTCGGCTTCATCCGGTGTGAAGGTCCCCGTGATTCTGGCCGCCTCGGTATCAATCCGCGAATCGATCCGGGGAGCCGAGCGGATGACGCCGTCCAGCACGATGGCGAGTTGATTGCCCACGTTGTCGGCGGTCGCCTGACTGAAGCGACGGACACCATCGGAATTCAGAAAGAACTCGACCTCCGATTTCCCCGTGTAGGGATCCTGGGACCGGCGGGCGTTCTTGAGCTGTTGTCCGGTCAGAGAGTCGGCCTTGCGAACGACCATATATTGCGTTTCACCGCTCGTCGCGTTCCGATCCTGGTAGGGCAGGATCTCGTAGTCCTCGGGCAGCTTGTTGTCGAAAGCGGCCAGCGCCGCCTCCTTGCTGGAAAACGGTCCCCGCTTGGCAGGATCCGGATAGGCCAGCTTCAACTCGAGCCGGGCCGTGCTCTTGATCAGGTCCTTGACCCGCTCGAAGTCCTGCACACCGGGCAGCTCCACAATGATCTGGTTGGGTACCTCACCACTGCCGTAAACCGTGATGCTCGGCTCCGCCACACCGTACTGGTCGATTCGACGCGTGATGATCTCCCGCGCCTGCCGGACCGTGGTCTGCGCGAGCTGTTTGCTGTAGGCCGGCACCATCTGGATCGAGTAATCGGTCCGCCCGTCCCGAGTCCGGCTGGTGTACTGCCAGGCGGAATTCGCATCGAGGAAGTTCTCGACCGCCGCCTGTGACTCGGGCGCCACGCCGAGCACCTCGATCTTCCCATCCACGACCCGGCTCTGGTCGTAGGTCACCTTGCGGTCCTTGAATTCCCGATCGATCCGCTCGCGAAACTGCTCGGTCTCAGCCTGCAGAGCTTGGGCGACATCGACCTGCAGCACGAGGTGGATACCCCCCTGGAGGTCGAGGCCGAGGTTGATCTTGTCCTTGTAGAGCAGGAAGGCACACACGGCCGCGACGAGGACAATGAATGCCAAACGATACTGAAGCTTCTTCTTCATGGTTACCTGGCTGAGTTGCGCTTTCCGAAGCGGATCTCTACGTATTGGAGGAGGAATCGCCCGGCGCGCTCTGCAGAGACGCGATCGCCGATTTGGCGACTTCGATCTTCACCTGGTCGGCCACTTTCAACAGGACCGTATGGTCACGAATCCCGCTCACCGTCCCGTAAACACCGCCAGAGGTAATGACCTTATCACCGTTCTTGAGGCTGCCGAGCATTGCCTCATGACTCTTCTGCCGTCGCCGCATCGGCCGGTAGATCAGCAGATAGAAGATACCGATGATCAGGATGATCGGGAGAAAGCTTGCCACTACGTTCGAAGAGGTCGCCCCCCCCTGTTGCGCTAACACGAATCCCGTCATCATTTTCTTAGCATCCCCGCCAAAATGAAAAGTGGAGTATAGCAAATTCTCGGCCAATCAAGAACAACCGGTGCAAGGACCCTGGCACCGGCCTCCTGTCAGGCATCAGCACCGTACCGGATCTCCAGTTCGCGGGCAAGTCCCACGAGACCTCCAGAAGGAATTTCCGAGCGGATTCGCTGCATCAACTCGAGGTAAAAGTACAGGTTATGATGCGTATTCAGAACGCTGGAAAGGATTTCGCCGCTGATGTAGAGGTGGCGAAGATAGGCGCGTGAGAAACGGCGGCAGGTCGGACATCCGCACTCCTCGTCGAGCGGCCGAGGGTCGTCGCTGAAGCGGGCGTTCTTGATGCGGATCGGTCCTTTCCAGGTGAAGAGCATGCCGTTTCGGGCGTTCCGCGTGGGAAGAACGCAGTCGAACATATCGTAACCGTTGAGTACGGCCCGGACGATGTCCAGCGGCGTCCCCACGCCCATCAAGTAGTGCGGAACTTCCGGCGGGAGGGCGTCGCGGATCTGTTCAAGGAGCTCGTGCATGAGCAGCTTCGGCTCGCCCACGCTGAATCCTCCCATGGCGATCCCGTCGAAACCCGTCTCCAGCAGACGGGCCAGGCTCTCCCGCCTCAGGTCGGCGAAGACGCTGCCCTGGACGATCCCAAACAACGCTTGTGTGGATCCCTCCATGGCCTGCTTCGACCGCTCTGCCCAGCGCATTGAAAGCCGCATCGATGCCTGCGCCTCCGAGTGACTGACCGGATAAGGCGTGCAATCGTCGAACGCCATGACGATGTCCGACCCGAGGATCCGCTGGACCTCGATGGAGCGCTCCGGCGAAAAGAAGTGCCGGCTGCCGTCAAGATGCGAAGCGAACTCGACCCCCTCCTCGGAGATGCGGTTCAGGGCGCGGTGACTGAAGACCTGGTAGCCTCCACTGTCCGTCAGTATTCCGGCCGGCCAGGCCATGAACCGATGCAATCCCCCCAGCGATCGCATGATTTGGATTCCCGGTCGCAGGTACAGGTGGTAGGTGTTCCCCAGGATCAGGTTGGCCCCCATGGACTCGAGGACCTCGGGCCGAGTGGCCTTGACCGTCGCCGCCGTGCCGACCGGCATGAAGACGGGAGTCTGCACCAGACCCCGCCCCGTTTCGAGTCGGCCAAGCCGGGCACCCGACGCCGGATCCTTCCCGGTGATATGAAAGGAAATCATCTTGCCTGGACCATGGGCGCTTCGGCCGTTGGGCCGATCCCCCGGGAATGGGAGGTTAGACCTCCACGGAGAACAACCTGGCCCCGTCGGTGAGGTAGAGCGGTTTTCCGGCGCGGGCAAACGCCAATCCGACCAGCATGGGAGAGGCGACGATTCGTTCCGGTTCCCGATCCGCAAAGACCCGAAAGACGCCTTTTCTTCCACGGTAGGACCCGGCCAGATTCAAGATTCCGGCCGGGTCGAAAGCCAGACCTTGAGGGCGCCCGAATCCTTTGAAGAAGGTCTCCACCTTGCCCGAGGGGTCGACCCGGTAGACCGTGTCCTGCGTCGCCAGCGTGGGCCCCGTCACGAACAGCCGATCTTCGGCGTCGATCGCCAGATGGTAGGCGGAAACGCTCGGCTCGAGCTCGCAAAAGGACGCCACATCGCGCCCCGGGGTCACTCGATAGATTGTCCCGCTGCGATCTCCCACCAGCAGGTTCCCCTGCGAATCGAAAACGATCCCCGTGGCGATCCCCAGACCGTCCACATACTTTTCGATCTGTTTGTCGAAGGTGGAGCGATAGACAGTGCCCGAATGACGGCTCGAGATGTAGATCAGTCCGTCGGGTCCGAAGGCCAGTCCGGTCGGATTCGTAATGTCGCCGAGAAAGGGCTCTTTGGCTCCGTCAGGTCTCACCACGAAGACCCCGAAAGGAACACTCTCGCCCCGGGATCCGCTGAACGTGACGTAGATGTCTCCCGCGGTGTCCACGATCGGATTCGCGACGCAGTGCAGTTCTTCCGCCAGCAACCTTCCCAGACGGATCTCCGAGGTCGCCTCGTCGCCGTCGGACGTCAGGGACACATCGCCATTCCGGGTTTCCGGAACGCGAATCGTCACGAAATCCGAGGCCGCGCCAAGAATCTCGGCGCTGACTCCTCCCACCGACACCGTCAGATCGGCCAAGCCGCTCAAACCCTCGACCTGCAGTCGCACCACACCGCCAGGGAGAGCTACATCGGGGAGACAGCGCGTGATCTTCATGGTGTCCCAATATAGCACGGGGCCCGGACCCGGCCTGCACCTGGTCGGGCCTCTGTCGCGGTGCCCATGGTAGACTGGTTCGTTGGCCATGGCGACCAAAGACTCTTGTGGGAACTCCATTCAGGTTTTCGGGGCCTCGCAGAACAATCTGAAGGACATCGACGTCGAGATCCCCATCAACGCCCTGACCGTCATCTCCGGTCTGAGCGGATCGGGAAAATCCAGTCTTGCCTTCGATACCCTGTATGCCGAGGGCCAGCGACGCTACGTCGAATCGATGTCGGCTTACGCCCGTCAGTTCCTCGAGCGGATCCAGAAGCCTGCAGTTCGGGAAATCCGGGGAATCAGCCCGGCCATCTCGATCCGGCAGAAGAACACGACCCGGAATCCGCGCTCCACGGTGGGCACGGTCACCGAGATCTATGATTTCCTGCGCCTGCTGTACGCCCGTGTCGGGACGGTCATTTGCCACGGCTGCGGGCGTGAGGTCCGCAAGGACACAGTGGACGCCATCGTCACCGAGCTCCTTCGAGACCATCCCCGCCGGCGGATCTACATCACCTTTCCGCTCCGGGACAGCGCCCTCGATCTGCGGGGTGACGCGCCGAAGGGCCGGTTCAAGGCGAAAGACCTGGTGGACAACCTGGTGAGGCAGGGTTTTCACCGGCTCGTCTCGAGACCGGTCGGACATGAACGGCCCCTCTCGCTGCCGTCCGACACTCCCGAGTCGCTCGACGCCCTGCTCGAACTGGACGTGCTCGTGGACCGACTGGTCCTCGAGGAAGCTTCGCGCGAGCGGCTCACGGATTCGCTCGAGATGGCCTTCGCCGAGGGAAAAGGATTGGCGGAAGTCCACCTGTTGCCGGAGAACGGACCAGAACAACCGCGGACTCTGCGCTTCAGCGAACGTTTCGAGTGCCAGTCGTGCGGGATTGTCTATCGTCCCCCGGACCCTCGTCTGTTCTCGTTCAACAACCCCTACGGCGCCTGCCCGACCTGCCAGGGCTTCGGCAACACGATGACCCTGGATCGGGATCTGATCATCCCGGATCCGCGACGCACCCTTCGCCAGGGCCCCGTCGAACCTTTCGTCAAGACCCGCTACAGGAAGTTTCAGCGCCGAATGCTCGAATGGGCCGAACGGGAGGGTCTCGATCTCGACACCCCCTTCGAGAATCTCCCCGACCGCATCCAGGAGGCGATCTGGCGTGGCAGTCGGGGCTTTCCGGGAGTCAAGGGCTTCTTCGACCGCCTCGCCCGCAAGAAGTACAAGATGCATGTCCGCATCTTCATCGCGCGCTACCGGGGCTACTCCCGCTGTCCGGATTGCGATGGCGAACGCCTGCGGCAGGAGGCCCGGGATGTTTACATCGACGGCAGCCGGATTACCCAGTTGACGCGAAGAACCATCGAGCACGTCCGCGGTTTCTTTGCGGACCTGCAGTTGAGCCCGGAGAAGGCGACGATCGCCCGGAAGCTGCTCGAGGAGATCGGCAAGCGTCTCGAATTCCTGGATGAGGTGGGGCTGAGCTATCTGACCCTGGATCGACTCACTTCCACTCTCAGCGGCGGTGAGATGCAGCGAATTCATCTGGCCGCATCTCTGGGTGCTTCCCTGGCCGGCGCGCTCTACGTGCTCGATGAGCCCTCGATCGGTCTCCACCCGCGCGATCAGTCGCGTCTCGTCACCCTGCTGAAGCGGCTGCGCGACCTCGGAAACACGATGCTTGTCGTCGAGCATGAGCGGGACATCATCGAGGCTGCCGACCACGTGATCGACATGGGGCCGGGCGCCGGAGAACTGGGGGGACACGTCGTCTTTGCAGGCGATCTGCAGGGACTTCTCTCGTGCCCGGAGTCTCTGACCGGCAAGTACCTTCGGGGCGAGGCCCGGATCCCGACGCCGACCTTTCGTCGTCAGCCGACGGCGAAGAAGCTCCGGCTGCGGGATGTCCACCAGAACAATCTGAAGCACCTCGATCTGGACATCCCCCTGGGACTTTTCGTCTGCATCACGGGCGTCTCGGGCTCCGGCAAGTCGACGCTGGTTCAGGACGTGCTTTATGCCGGCCTCATGAAGCAACGGGGTGAATGGAAGGGAGCCACCGGGCAGGTGCGGTCGATCGAGGGAGGCGAAAACCTCAGCGAAGTCGTCCTGATCGATCAGTCGCCCATCGGGAGGACACCGCGCTCGAATCCGGTCACCTACATCAAGGCCTTCGACGAAATCCGGAAGATCTTCGCGTCACTTCGAGATTCCCAGGCCAGAAACCTCACACCCGCTCACTTCTCCTTCAACGTGCCCGGCGGACGCTGCGAGACCTGTCAGGGATCCGGCGTCATCACCGTGGAGATGCAGTTTCTGGCGGATGTCGAATTGCAGTGCGAGGATTGTGGCGGAACGCGCTACCAGAAAAAGGTCCTGGAGGTCACGTACAAGGGAAAGAACATCCACGACGTGCTTCAGCTGACCGTGCGCGAGGCGATCGGATTCTTTGCTTCGCACGCCGCGCTCGTCCGAAAGCTCAAGCTGCTGCAGGAGGTGGGTCTCGACTACGTCCGGCTCGGACAGTCGGCAACGACCCTGTCCGGAGGCGAAGCCCAGCGGATCAAGATGGCAGCCTACCTCTCACGCAAGACCAAGGGCCGACCGCTGTTCATCCTCGACGAGCCGACTACGGGCCTGCACTTCGAGGACATCAGCAAGCTGTTGCGCGCTTTCGATCGCCTGCAGTCGGGCGGAGCTTCGATCCTGGTCATCGAGCACAATCTGGACGTCGTCAAGTGTGCCGACTGGGTGATCGATCTTGGGCCCGAAGGCGGAGACGAGGGGGGGCAGGTCGTGGTGGAGGGAACTCCGGAACAGGTTGCCGGCTGCTCGCGCTCCCACACCGGTCAGTTCCTGACGACCTACCTGGAGCAACCGGCGCAGAATCGAACGGCCGAATCCGCCTGAATCCTGCCCGGGTCGGGGATCACTTCGAACCCGACTCCGACGAGCCCGGAACAGGGCTCCCTTCCGCAGAGCCTTTCCGGGGTCACCGCGAAAACAGGCTCAGATCGATCGACTCGGCCAGAGTCCTGTAGCCATCGTCGTTGAGATGCAGGTGATCCCCGCAGTCGACCCGGGTCGCCAGGAAGCCGGGGCGGTCCGCGTCGCCGGCCACCGCGTCGAAATCGAGGACGGCGTCGAAGCGGCCACTGTTGCGTATCCAGTCGTTGACCTTCCGGCGCTCCGCTTCCCTCTCGGGGGTGAAGTAGAACGACCCTTCGAACGGCAGAATGGTGGCTCCATAGACGCGGATCCCGTGGGCCCGAGCGCGCTCGATGATCTGTTCGAAGGCCGCGATCAGGTTCTCAGCGGTGGCCGGAACCTGACCGGTCTCGGCCTTGCCGGCGAAGGTGCCGATGTCGTTCACCCCCTCGAACACGATCAGCCAGCGGACCCCGCTCTGGGCCAGGACGTCCCGGTCCAGCCGAGCGAGAACGTTGGGACCGAGTCCGTCGTTGAGCACGCGGTTTCCGCCGATGCCCTGATTGAGCACTCCGATTTCGCGGCTGTCCGGATTCGCCTGCAGCCGGCGCGCGAGAAAATCTGGCCAGCGCCGGTTTTCGTTGGTAGTCGATCCCCGACCGTCCGTAATCGAATCCCCCAGAATGGCGACGGAAGCACCCGAACCGGTCGAGCGAACGTCGATCCCGCTCAGGATGTACCAATGTTCGAACTTCGTCGCCTCCGGCATGTCCACGGCAGAGACTCGTTCCCCCGACTGGAGATACGAAGTCGTTCGCGAACCCGGGTGCGAGGTGACGTCCTCCGGCGCCTGAGTCACGTAGATGCTGACGACCACGTCCGAGAGGGGAGCCAGCTCGAACCGGATGGGGTCCGAGAGCATGAGGGCTCCGGGAGGGATCATTACAGAAGGCCGGCCAGCAAAGGTCAAGGCGTGATCGCTGGCTGGATCGATGGCACTGCCGCCGGCGGACCGCGCCAGACGGGCCGCAGCGATCGTGAGCGGCGTCCGGCCGAAGCCGTTGGAGAAGCGGACGCGCAGTTCATCACCTCCGACCGAGACATGGACGACCTGCCGGAGGGTGCTGTTGGCCACCCCGGGCGGCGGCGGGACGTTGCGCGGTTCGGGCACCTGGGGAGCCGACGCCCAGGTCCCGATCCATTGACTGCTTTGAGCCCAAAGGGCCGGAGTAGAGCCCCCGACGAGCAGAGCCCCGAGGAGCACCGCCGGGATCACCGAATTCCTGCCGCGCTTCGTCATCATGGGATGTACCTTCCGGCCCATTCCAGAAAGGTGGGCCAGTTCGGACCGGCCGTGTGCCCGCCCGAATGCTGGCGAAACGCGATCTCGCCCTCCGTCAGCCCGGTCTCCATCGGTGGAAACTCCGAGGTTCCCAACCCTTTCTTACCCAGGAGACGGTAGACGGGACCCGCCGCGACTCCCGCCATGAACATTCCCCGAGCATCGATCCACTGCCCTTCCACCTCGGGATTCCCCGCGCTTATGAAGACGGGCCGCGGCGCGCACAGGGCCACCAGCTCGTGTGCATCCACGGGCAGGTCCCTCCAGGTCAAGGGGCCTGCGTACTTCAAAAAGTTTCCCGCCATCCAGTGATATTCGCCGGTGCCCGCCACATTCTCGACCAGTTCCCCGAAGTTGCGCCGATGCAGCTTCACACCGCCCTCACCCGAAGATGCGATGAGACCGATGGCGAAACGCTGGTCGTAGGCCATCGTGATGATGGCCGCCTTGCCGTAGCGCGAGACCCCTTCGATGCCCACATGCTTGGCATCAACGGCCTTGTCCGTCTCGAAGTAATCCAGGGCCCGGCTGGCACCCCAGGCCCAGGCCCGCAGAGCGCCCCAGTCGTCGGGCATGCGCGGACGTCCGTGGTTGGACAGACCGATGATTCCCTTCGTCAGGCCCGCGCCGTTGTCGGCCTGAACCGAGTTTGGGATCAGGACCGCATAGCCCCACCCTTTGGCCAGGACCTGCTGCTGCCAAGTGGGACCGGCATCGGCGGGCCGCGGCGGTCTTCGCCCGCCGAAATTGAATCCGAACTCCATCATGACGGGGACCGGACCGGCGGCTCGAGCCGGTGTGGTCAACGTCAGCTCGATGTCGACGGTGATGAGCGGATAGGCCGAATTGTCCACATGGCCGATCAGTTCCTTCGTGACAACGGGAACCTCACCATTGGTCCCCTCCGTGACACTCTTGACCTCCCAGTTCACGGCCGGGACGTCGTTCGGCACACGGCCATAGATCTCGCGATCGAATAGTTCGACGATCTCGGGACGCCGCACGGACCACCACATCTCGGGAGTGGTAACCTCGCGCCGATCCTGGGTTAGCAGCGGATCGGGCAGGCACGGATAGGGGTTGGCCTTCGATTCATCGTAATTGACCGCATTGGGTGCCTGGGGATCCCGGGGATTCGCGCCGGGTCGCAGTGTGAGGATACCCAGCAGGTGCATCATGGCCTCATGATCTTCTGCGGCCGTCCGCTCCACGGGCGGCTGCAGCCATATCGAAGCCCGGCTCTGCGCAAACCCCTTCGGCCCCAGTGCCGCGATCACTACCAAAATGAACAAGAATCGCATCGTCCGCATTGTCATCGCCCCCATGAACGTTCTTCGCCGTTCTCTAGTTTTATTTCCGCCGGACCAATTCTACCGAATCCTCCCCCGGAGGTTCTCCGGACCACCTTCCGCCTATTTCCTGTCCATGGTGATGCCGGGCCAGTCGTCGGTCCGAAAAGGCGACGCCGGCAGGCCCTCCCGGTTGTAGAGGCTGCAGTCCGGATTGTCCCCCCAGGCATAGCGTACCGCCACCGGCTCGGGAACTTCCGGGGACGAGACCACCACGTTCCCTCCCTCGATGCGTGCGTCCGCCCAGTGAAACCGGCGGTCCTGGCCGGCAATGGCGAAGCCCCGCAGCGGTGCGCCACCGGCGCTCACCAGGCCGGACCCCGTCGCACTGAATCCGACGACCATCGCCGAGCCCTCCCGGTGCGCGGAGCGGTAGAGGGGCCCCGAGGCGACCACGTCCCGTCCGTAGACTTGCCGCTCGGCCAGTAGGGCCAGCCTGCGACCTACTTCCAGCTTGTCCTTGGGATGGATATCGTCGTCCTCCCCGAGGTCGATCGTCACCGCCAACCCGACGTGCTCGTCCCCGAGCGCCGTCAGCAACTGCGCCTCCCGCAGCTCGGCCCAGTCGGTGTCGCTCGGTTCGGGCCGGCGCGCTCGGAAGTTGGGGAGCTGGACGATCAGGAAGGACAGATCCGGGGCTTTCCATGCGGTCCTCCAGCTGCCGATCATCACCGGAAGCAGTCGCCGATACTGGTAGGCACGGGGGGCATTGCTTTCTCCCTGATACCAGAGGACTCCGCGGACGCCAAACGGCACCAGGGGGTGGATCATGCCGTTGAAGAGACCGACCGGAGGCCGCGGCAGAAATGGCGCCGGCTGCACCTCGAAGACGGCACCGGAGAGGCGCTTCGGGGTGAAAGCCTGCGGTTTTCCCCACCCGGCCTGCGCCAGTTCATCGAAAGGCACCGTCAGCGTCTGCCACTCGGGCGTCAGTCGCACCGCCCGCGCGGCATAATTGTCGAAATCCACGACGTCGGGCTGAAGAGACTGCAGCCGGAGGAATCCCTTTCCCCGGCACCGGAAGCGGAGAGCATGGTAGCGGCTCAAGTCGATGTAGCGCCCCGGTGCGTACCGAACCTCGACGCTGCTGGGGCTCCCCGGACGGGTCACCGCGGTGAAGTGCAGGGTGCGACTCTCCCCGTCCTCGACAGCGATTCGTGTGGGGCCCCATGGACTCGGCGGGCTCGCCGTCCACGCTCCGAACAGGCTGGTCGACAGGTCTCCGTCCTCGAAGTTGTCCAGCACCAGTGGCGACCCCTCCGGGTCGACCGGCAGAAAGACCACGTCGTCCAGCCAGAGCTCCAAGTCCAGGTTCCCCTTGAAGAGCGCCGGGATTCCCGGATCGACCCTCTCCCAGCGATCCAGGATCGGTTCCAATGACGGTTCCGATTCGAGATCGGCGCGGCGTGTCCACTCCTCGGCGCTGGTTCCTCCCCAACTGGCATTGATGATTCCGACGGGTACCCCCAACGTCTCCTGCAGGCGGCGGCCGAAGAGGTAGGCGACGGCCGAAAACTCGCCGACCGACTCCGGCCCGCAGACCTCCCAACGCGACGGCGTGTGGGCGGCGGTCTCGAGAGCGCTGTGCCGGGCAACCTGGAAGAGACGAATCCGGGAGTTCCCACTGCCCGCGATCGTCTCGGAAGCCTGGACCGTCCGCGACACGGGAAACTCCATGTTCGACTGGCCGGAGGCCAGCCAGACCTCTCCAACGAGAACATCCTCGATCGTTACGAGATTCCGGCCTTGGACGGACAGGACGTAGGGCCCACCGGCATTCAGCGGCGCCAGGTCGGTCCGCCAGGTCCCGTCCGATCCGACGATTGCACGGTGGCGCTGACCTGCCATTTCGATCGACACTTCTTCGGCGGGGGATCCCCAGCCCCAGACCGGATTGGACACACCCTGTTGAAGCACCATGTGATCGGAGAACACTGCCGGCAGCGACACCTCAGCCATCAGAGAACTGGAGCAAAGCGCCAGAAGAATGGTACTCAACACAACCCGATGCCGGCTCACGAAACCGTTTCGCTCTTTCACATTGACCTCTCTCTTGGGCAATCCGCCGGTTGGACACCCCATCCGGGACGCCATCGTCGCTCCGAACCCATCGCCCCCGATGGGAAGGCGATACCAGCTGTTCCGATCCAGCCTGAGCCGGGCTGAGGGAATCTCAGCGGATTACCTACCTCCATATGAGCGTTCGACCTAGGCAAGAGTACCGAAGCCGGGCCCCTGCCTCAATAGAATGGAAAGAAAGGCCCTTGAAGCCGCCCCGCGCGGGCGGTACCGATCTTAGGAGGTCGCCGTCATGCCACCGTCAGCAAAGCCTGCCCTCCCCATCGAACGCCGCCCAACGGATCCACACACCCCCTCTCGTCGATTCGTCTATGGGCTGGCCATCATTGCTGCATTGGGTGGCCTTCTCTTCGGATACGACACCGGAGTCATTTCAGGGGCGCTGCTATTCCTGCGCGAGCAGTTCCACATGGGGCCGACGATGCAGGGTGCCGTGACGAGCATCGTGCTGGCCGGTGCCCTGATCGGCGCCATTACGAGCGGGACGGTGGCAGACCGTTTCGGAAGACGGACCACGCTCATCTGCGCCGCGATCCTGTTTACGGTCGGAGCACTCGTCACGGCACTGGCGCTGAGTCTCGCCTGGCTTTTCGTGGGACGCTTCGTCGTCGGCTATGCGATCGGAGTGGCCTCTTATACGAGCCCGCTCTTCATCTCCGAGTCTTCTCCCCCGGAAGTCCGGGGTGCCCTGGTGACGATCAACCAACTGGCCATCACCGTCGGAATCCTCGCCGCTTATGGCGTCGACCTCGCATTTGCCTCCTCGGCAGGCTGGCGCTGGATGTTCGGAGTGGCGGTGATCCCCGGGATGCTCCTGGGTATCGGGATGCTCTTCTTGCCGGACAGTCCTCGCTCGCTGGTCAACCGGGGACACGTCCAGGAGGCCCGGGAGGTGCTGACCCGACTGCAGGGGAGGTCGCAAGAGGAGGAAGCGATCGCCGAGATCCAACAGACCATCAAGGTGGAGAAGCCCCAACTCAGCGAACTGCTCCGTCCGGCCCTGCGGCCGGCGCTGATCGTCGGCATCGGTCTGGCTGTCTTTCAGCAGTTCGTCGGAATCAACACCGTCATCTACTACGCTCCGACGATTTTCGAATCTGCCGGCTTCAGTTCGGCCGCGGTCGCGATTCTCGCCACGGTCGGAGTGGGAACGGTGAACATGCTGTTCACGATCGTCGCCATGTTCCTTCTCGATCGTGTCGGACGGCGTCCGCTGCTGATCGTGGGAACGATCGGGATGATCATAGCCCTGGTCGTACTGGGATACGGCTTTCTGCTCCCCGTCTCAGAACGAGGCTGGATTGCGGTCGGCAGCCTCATGCTGTACGTAGCCTGTTTTGCTTTCAGCTTTGGGCCGGTGTTCTGGCTGATGATCTCGGAGATCTATCCCCTGCGGCTTCGCGGACGGGCCATGAGCGTCGCCACGTTCTTCAACTGGGCATCCAACCTCCTGGTGACTTTCACCTTCCCATTGATGATTGCGGCCGTACACGAGACCTTCACCTTTTGGATCTATGCAGCCCTGGGCCTCCTGGCTCTGATCTTCTCCTACGCCCGGGTACCGGAAACGAAGGGTCGAAGCCTCGAAGAAATCGAAGCCCACTGGTTCCACTCGTAGGGAAAGGAGCGTCATGACCGCCGCTTTTCATCGCCGATCCACCCTCAAGAGCATCACGTTGATGGCCCTGGTGTCGCTGTGCGGCGCCTCTGCAGGCCGCGTTCTGGCCAATGACTTGCTGGACAAGGCCTTCGCCGAGAGCAAGATGTCGGGGGCGTTCCGCTGGTACAACTACGACCGCTATCACAACAATAACGGTCCGCAGACCACCCACGCGATGGCCGTCGGGGGCGACTTTCTGCTGAAGACAGGAGCTCTGGCCGGCTTCAGCGCTGGCCTCGGGATCTATACGGCGCACAACGTGGACATCTACGCCCATCTCAACGAGGTGCTGATCGGGCCGGACAGCCATCTGAATGCGATTCCGCAGGCGTATTTCCAGTATCGGCAAAAGCACTTCCTGGCCAGGGCCGGACGGCAATTGATCGATACGCCCTGGGCGCGACCGGACATGTTCACCATGCTGCCCAGGTCCTTCTACGGAGTGGTCGCCACGATCGCGCCTCTGAGGGGAACCGAGTCACGCGATGACTACCAACTGGGCGGGGCGCTCCCGCTCGACGGCCCGACAACCGATTTGATGATCTTCGCCGGTCGGATGTCGGAGTTCTACGAGAGCCGATTCAAGGACCAGTTTTCCGGGGGCAATCGCTACAGTGACGCCCCAAACAATGGTTTTCTGGTGACGGGGTTTCGACTCCGGGTGGCTCGCGGCCTTCATCGCGTCGGCGCAGACGCGTGGTTCTACAACTTCTATGACTTCGCGACCCTCGGCCACTTCGAGGCACACTATCAAACAGTCACCGCACTGCATCCCGTCCTCGCCTTTCAGTCTGTGATCGAGGGAAGCTCGGGAACCCGACGGCTTGGTGCCGTCCACAGCCGGATTTACGGTGTATTGGCAGGTCTGGGGTTTCCCCGTGGAACGGTCTCATTGGTCGGCAACTACTCGCCCGTGGCCTACGCGACGTTTCGCCACGGAGGACTGATCCATCCCTACAGCGATCTGAGCGGCACCCTGTTCACCGACACCATGAACAATGGGATCGGTGACATCGGTCCGGGATACGCCTACGGCCTCCGCGGCGAATATGAGCTTCCGCGAACGAGTCTCGTCGCCTCGGCAGCATACGTGGGCTACCTTGCTCGATACGGCTTTGGGGGAGCCGCTTACCAGATTGACGGTCCCTACTATTTCCCCCAGGGCACTCCGGTCCCCAACCAACGGCAGTGGGCCGTCGACCTGGGAGTCGTCTACACCTTCCATGGCCTGCTGGATGGTTTGCGGATCGAAGACCACGTCGGCTCGCGTGATTTTACCGATTCGACCTACGGCGTCTTCACCGATCACCGGTTTGCTCTGATCTATGCCTTCTAAGGCGGTTCCGTGCACGCATCCAGTGTGCTGTGACCGAGGCTAGAGAAGCGAGCGTTTGAGGGCGAGGATGCCTTCATCCTCGGTGTCGTGGAGGTCGAAGACCGTGTCGAGACGGGTCATGGTCAGCAGCGATCGGACTCCCGGCGAGACCCGGCACAGGTGGATCCGTCCTCCCGCCCGCCGCACGGCCAAGTGGGCCCGGATGAGGCGGCCGATGTCCGCCGAGTCGACATTGGCCATCTGCCCCAGATCCAGCAGAATCCGGCCACGACCCTCGGAGGCCAGCAGATCCACGCGGTGCTTGAGCAGGAATTCGCCGTTCTCCAGAAAATCGTGGCGAAGCGTGAGGATGGTGACCCCGTCGACCATCCGTTCGTCCCTGACGAAGATCGTTCGCCTCACCAGGCTCATGGAACACCTCGAGCGAACCGGTCTCGGCCTTCAAGACCGGATTGGGCTTTGCCGGCCGCCCATTCGAAGAGGCTGACCTGTTCCCGCGCGCGTCTCGAATCGATCGGCCCGCTGGGGAGATTCCCACGGATGAATCCGGGAAAGGTTCAATCTTGAACGGGGCCTCGGCGTTTCCCCTATTCTAGCTCTGTCCCCATCACCCGGCAACGCGCATGCAGCCAGAGCCTCCTGGCAGGCCGCCGCGCTCGCCTTGTTCGGGCCGATGCGCTGACCCATGACATTGCTCTTTCCTGCGGTGCTGTTCGGTCGGCCGCTCTTTGCAGCCTGGCTTCTGGACTACATTTTCGCCTTCGTCATCGGCATCGCCTTCCAGTACTACACGATTCAACCGATGCGGCACCTCAGCGTCCGAAAGGGCATCATCGCAGCGATCAAGGCGGACACCCTCTCGCTTACTGCCTGGCAGATCGGTATGTACGGCTGGATGGCCATTTCGGTCTTTCTCATCTTCGGCCATGAACTGGAGAAAACGGGGCCGGTCTTCTGGTTCATGATGCAGATCGCCATGCTTGCGGGATTCATCACGGCCTATCCCGTGAACTGGTGGCTGCTCCGAAGCGGCATCAAGGAACCGATGTAGCAGACTCCGATGGAATGCGGAGAACTCCGGCAAGGACCTCTTCGATATGGTCCAGAATCCACAGGTGGCCGGCATCGGCGACGAAGTGGGCTTCGCATTGGGGCAAACGCCGCGCGACGGCACGGGCGAGGAGTACCGGTACGTCGAGATCGTCCACGCCGTGCCAGAGGAGGACCTGCCCCTCGACTTCTTCGACCGCGAATCCCCAGGGGCGGGTCATCAGCTTCAAGTCCCATGCGACGCCGGCCGAACCCTGGCGGTAGCCCTCGCGAAGTGGTTCGAACACCAGGGAGGCGCAGTCCAGATGCCGCAGGGCTTCCCTACCCGGCTCCGGAACACGGCTGATAAGCTGCGCCAACCGTCGGTCGGAGAGACGCATCAACCCGAAGCCCGCCAGGGAAACCAGAGCAGGAATGAAACCGGGAAGGTCGCGGAACAGATGGAGCCGCAAGCGCTGGCTCCGCGAAGCGTGCTCCAACACCCAGGGATCGTCGACCGGCCCCATCCCGCTGACGATGGCAGTCCCGGCCACACGCCCGGCCAACCGGGCGGCGACGGCCAGCGCATACGGTCCACCGCCGGACAGACCGATCACTCCGAATGAACTCAGCCCGAGCATCTCGACCAGTTGCCCGACATCGCCGGGCCAATCGAGGATCTCCCGTTGCGCCAGCGGACTCGAGAGGCCGATGCCGGGACGCTCCGGCGCGATGAGACGGATTTGCAGCCGCCGAGCCACCGTGTCGGCGAAAGCAAAGGTCCGGCGGGAACCGGGGATTCCATGAAAGGCCAACACGGGGAATCCTCCGGGATGCCCGTACTCCGCAATCCCCACGAGTCGTCCATCGTTGAGACGCAGGGTCTCGGCCCGCTCGGCCATTCCGGCTGTCTTGTCAGCGCTTCTCTCCTGGGACCGGTCTTCCACGTTGCCCGCCAATCTTTCTTCACGCCCGCTTCGGGCGAGCTGCCTCCATTAGTCAACGGCGGGGGGAGGCTGTCAAGATGGCTTGCCAGAAGTCGACGAATCGCGCCAATCTGCGCATCCAGCCCTCTCCAGACTCGAGGAAGGCCCGCAGTTCGTCTCCACGGTTGTCGGAGGTTGGACAATGGAGCGAGCGGCCCTGGCCCATGTCCACAGCACCGCCTGGGCCCGAACCCGGGACCCGGGTTCGGGCCCAATGTCCCTTACTCGGGCCGGATCCGGTGCAGCTGCTCGATCGTGAAGCTTCCCGCATCGACCGAGGTGGCGTCGGGATCGAGGGGATTCATGTTCGGCGGATAGAGGTACCCATGAAGCGTCCCCGTCATCTCATCAGGATCAGAGGGGCTGAAGGATCCGTCCAGAACGACCTTGAAGGATCCGGCAAAGCCGCTGGGCACGTTTGCCGCATCGCCTGACAGGTTGAGCCAGATGAAAACCGCGTGGACCTTCCGGCCGTGAACGTATTTCCAGCTTCCGTGGGCCGTGGCATGCGGCAGATTCAGTTCCTGGGAGTCATTGGCGATCAGGTTGCCATCTTCGAAGAAGGTCGGCGTCATCACGACTTCAGGAAACGGGGAGGTGTCGGGATTGTCCGGCAGCGCCCGTCCGAACCAGGACCCCACCGCCGAAGGCCGGCCGGCGAGTCCCGGGAGGGCCTGGGACGACGGCGTTACATTGACCGTGACGCGGTCTTCGACGCCAAAGGTTGCCTGGGACAGAATCAACAAAAGAACACCAAAGACGACGAGCAGATAACGGAACCTCATGGAAAGTCCTCCTTACTCCCGCAGTAATCAAGCCCGCCTGCGGGTTTCAAGCACTGAATGCCCTCACCAGACTCCCAGCCCGATCATCGAGAGTTCGTTCCCCAATCGAGTGTGCGGTTGCCGTTTGCAGATTTCTGTCCACCCACTGGGGAACCCCCGCTCATGGATCATCCAATCTGCGCTCGTGAGACGATCGCTCCCTTCGCTTTTCGCGAACCCCGGGCAAGGACTGCCAGCTACCAAGAACTCTATCATTCCCCGGTTTCCATGCAAAGCAACGTAGGGGGCAACTCCGGCGGAATAGGTGGGCCCTGCGGTCGAGCCCGGAGAACCGCCAGGCCCGTTCCCTTAGGGGGTGGAATACAGGCCGGTTCCCCGGCTCGAGAGGAGGGTCAGAGAGCCGCGGGAATGTCGCATCTCTCAATGTGAACGGCGCGGCCGGAGGCTTCATCGACCTCGATGATGACGCTGGAGAAACGGGGGTCCTGGATGACCGGCTGGAATCGCGATCCCACTCCCGTCAGGAACCGAGCCAGCGACTCTTCGACGCGCATCCCGATGACGGAATCGTAGGAGCCGGTCATTCCGACATCCGTCACGTAGGCGGTTCCTGCCGTCAGCACTCGTACGTCCGCAGTCGGGATGTGGGTGTGGGTTCCGATCACCGCCGAGACTCTTCCGTCGAGATACCATCCAAAAGCCATCTTCTCTGCCGTCGCCTCCGCATGGAAGTCCACCACGATGACCTTGACCGACTCGTCGATGCGCTCGAGTTCACGCTGAATCACCTGAAAGGGACAATCGATATTGGCCATGAAAACGCGGCCCTGAGCGTTGAGGACAGCGACGGGAACTCCCGATCGGCTTTCACCGATCCAGACGCCGTGACCCGGAACTCCCGGTGGATAGTTCGCCGGTCGCAGGAGCCGGGGTTGGCGATCCAGGTGTGGGTACACCTCCTTCTGATCCCAGATGTGGTTGCCGGACGTCAGGACGTCGGCCCCCATCTTCAGGATCGCTTCGGCGATGGCAGAACTGACTCCGAAACCTCCGGCCGCGTTTTCGACATTGACGATCGTCAGGTCGATTCCGTGCTCGGCCTGGACCTTCGAGAGGTTCTGCTGGACGGCCCGCCGTCCCGCCCGTCCCAGTATGTCCCCCACAAAGAGAATCTTCATGACTGCCGGCGCATTGCTCCCTATCTTGCGTAGTCGACGACGCGCATCTCACGGATCAGCGTCACCTTGATCTGCCCAGGGTACTCGAGTTCCTTCTCGATTCGTTTGGCGATGTCCTTGCTCAGCCAAAAAGCCTGGTCGTCGGTGACCTTGCTGCTCTCGACCAGAACCCGGATTTCCCGTCCCGCTTGAAGGGCGAAGGCCTTAGTCACCCCGTCGAAGGAACCTGCCAGCTCTTCGAGCTTCTCCAGACGCCGGACGTAGCTTTCGAGCACCTCCCGCCGTGCGCCCGGACGGGCGGCCGAAATGGCGTCCGCCGCCTGCACGAGCACGGCTTCGGCACTGCGAAACTCAACATCAAAGTGATGGGCCTCGATGGCGTGAATCACTTCCTCGTTTTCGCCGTACCGGCGCGCGATCTCCACACCGAGTTGGAGATGGGTGCCCTCCATGTTGCGGTCCACCGCCTTGCCGATGTCGTGGAGCAGTCCGGCGCGCTTGCAGACCTCCACGTTGGCTCCGATTTCCCGCGCCATGATTCCGGCCAGGTAGGCCACGTCCCGACTGTGATTGAGCACATTTTGGCCGTAGCTGGTCCGGTAACGAAGACGGCCCAACAACTGCAGCAGCCCTTCGGAGAAGTTGTGAATCCCAAGCTCGAAGGACACCTGCTCCCCTTCTTCCTTCAGCTGCTTGTCGAATTCGGACTCCACCTTGGACACGACCTCTTCGATTCGGGCCGGATGGATCCGGCCGTCGCGGATCAGCCGTTCGATGGAGACCCGGGCGATCTCTCGCCGCAGGGGATCGAATGCAGAGAGGATTACGGCTTCGGGAGTGTCGTCGACGATCAGGTCCACGCCGGTCGCCTGTTCCAGGGCACGGATGTTCCGGCCCTCCCGCCCGATGATCCGACCCTTCATCTCCTCGGAGGGCAAGTCAACGACGGAGACACTGGATTCCACCACGTGTTCGGCCGCGCACCGTTGGATGGCCTGGGAGATGATCTTGCGGGCCTCGATCTCGGATCGCTCGCGGGCCTCCTCCTCGAGCCGCTTGGCCAGCATCGCGGCATCGCGCATGGCGTCCGCCTCGATCGCCTGCATCAGAGACTTCTTGGCCTCCTCGGCAGTCAGCCCGGCGACCATCTCCAGCTGCCGGGTCCGCTCGTCCATGAGTTTCTGGAGCTCCGCTTCCGTCTCCGTCAGCTGTGTCTCGCGGCGGCGCAGGTTGCGCAGTCTCAGGTCGACCTCCCGCCGCTTCCGTTCGGCGCGACGCAGTTCGCGGTGCTGGCGCTGTTCCGACTCCGCCACGCGCCGCTCCAGTTCCATGACCTTCTTGCGCTGTTCCTGAATCTCCTTCTCGGCCTCGACCCGCCACTTGAAGATTTCGTCCTTGCCTTCGAGGAGCTTCTCCTTCTTGATCCGATCGGCATCCTGCCGGGCGCTCTGAGCCATTTCCTCGGCTTCGCGCGCCGCCTCCTGCAGCTTCCGGTCGACGACCCGGAGCCGAACCACAATCCAGATGACGATAGCCCCCGCGGCTATGGCGCCGAATATCAGGTATTCCTGCAACATGCGTCAGTCCCCCAAAACGCAGTTGCTGGAGAAGAAAGGGAGAGGAGAGGAGTGTCCCCCGCTCTGCCGTGTGGCCAGTGAAATGAACCTGGCAAAACCAGGTGGGTTCCCTGCCTCCGACCCCACGAGGTCGAAATGGACTCCGGGATCCCATTTCACATGTGTTGGCTCAATTACACATCAACCATCACGCACGTCGCAGGGGCCATCTACCATTCTAGTTCAAACCGTTCCGTCGGGCGACTCCGCAGAAAGCTTCCGGATCTTCTCGAGCATCCGCCTGGACCGCTCCACCACGTCTTCGCGCAGGGATTCGAGCTGATGCCGAGTCGATTTCTGTTCACCGATGATATTCAGGGCAGCCAAAATGGCCACCTTGAGGCTATCGACCGTTGGGGTCTGCTGCGAGACCTCGTTCATCTTCTGATCCAGCACTTCAGCCAGTTCCCGGACATATTCCGGATCCTCACTGCGAACATCGTAGTGCTGATTATAAATCTTGACAGAGATTACTGATCCCGCATTTTCACCCAAGTTTGCCACCTACTGACCCATCGGCTGCTCGAGGCTGGCGATGTGTTCCCGGATCTTCCGCACGCGTTTGCCAATCTCCACGCGCTGCTGCTTCAAACGCTCCAATTGACGGCTCTTGGCCTCACACTCCTGCTTGTATCCCTCAATTTCCTCCAGTAACTCGTAATTTTCCGCCTTCAGCTGCGCGTTTTCGCGGCACAATGCCTCGTAGCGCCCGGTGAAACCGTCAAGAACCTCTTCCAGTTTCTCGAGGTGAACCAGCTCGTCCACGGTCTCCTGGGTCCGGGAGTCTCTTTTCGGAGAACTCCCCAGCCACAGACCTCGGAAGCCCCCAACCGGCCGACTAGCGCTGCACCACCCCGAACCGGTCCTTCAGGGACCCGATCAGGGCGTCACAACGCTCGGCAACTTCCGCCTGCGTCAGCGTGCGGTCCGGCGCCTCAAAGGTCAAACGCACAGTTAGACTTACTTTGTCCCGGGGAAGACTTTGGCCGTGATAGAGATCGATCAATCGAAACGCTTTGAGCTCAGGCACTGCAAGTGTCTGAACTAACGACACTATTCTACCGAAAGGCACTGTCTTGTCAAGAACGAAGGAGAGATCCCTGTCCACAGATGGAAACCGTCCAGGGCTCACGAACACCGGCTCAGGGATCGGGCCGGAATAAATGGATCCCAGCTGGATCTCGCCGTAGAAAACACGATCGGTGAATTTGTATTCCTCCTGAAGACGCGGATGCAGGGCGCCCAGGATGCCGATGCGCCGGCCGTCGCGGAGCACGTCAGCGGCGATTCCAGGGTGGAGAAAGGCCACCTCCCCGTTGGGTTCGTACTGGAAAGTGACTCCCAGCCTCTCGAAAACGCGATCGACGATTCCCTTGAAGTGGAAGAAGACCAACTCCTCGGACTGGCTGTTCCAGAACGGATCGTAGAACTTCCCGTGTGCCACCAGTCCGAGGACGGCCTCTTCGCGAGTCGCGCCGTTCGCGGACGTCCGGTCCGGGTGGTAGGTCGTTCCCAACTCGAACAGTCGAACATCGGGGATCCCGAAGTTCAGGTTGCGGCGCACGGAATCCAGGAGTCCTGCCAGCAGCGAGGTCCGCAAGTGTGTCTCCAGGTCGGTCAACGGATTGCCCAGAGCGACCATTTCGACGGGCCGGCCCAGGATCGAACTCTCCTTTTCCGCGCTGATAAAGGGATAGTTAATGGCCTGGAAGAATCCGAACCCGACCAGGCCCTGGGCGATCCGCTGCTCATGGGCGGCAGTCGCGTGGTCGCGGCCGGCCCCGAAAGGCCGGGGGTAACTCGACGGAATCCGATCGTAGCCGAAATGGCGGGCCACTTCCTCCACCAGATCATCTTCGACTGCGACGTCACTCCGGAAGCTCGGGACCCGCGTCCCGAGCGAATCCTCGCCCTGCACCTCGGGGGAGAACTCGAGGGTCTCGAGAATGTCTCGAGCATCGTCCAGGTCCACGTTCACGCCGAGCACCTGTCCCAGGCGCTTCCGCCTGAGAACCAGCCGGCGGCAGTCGAACTTCAGTGGATTGATGTCCATGACATCGCTCACGCAACGGGCGCCTGCGATTTCGTGGAGCATTTGGCAGGCTCGGTTCAACGCCCAAACGGGCATCTCCGGATCGGCTCCCCTCTCAAACCGGTAGGAAGCCTCGGTGGAGAGTCCCAGCTCCTTTGAGGTGCGCCGGATCGACGTCGGATTGAAGAAGGCGCTCTCGAGGAGGATCGTCGTCGTTTCTTCCGAAATCTCGGTTTCTTCCCCACCCATGACTCCGGCCACTGCCACTGGCCTGTGGGCATCGCAGATCGCCAGCATCCGGTCGTCCAGGGTCCTGGTCACACCGTCGAGAGTCCGGATCCCTTCCCCTGTTCGGGCCCGTCGAACCACGATCCGGTTTTCGGCCAGCTTGAAGTAGTCGAAGGCATGAAGCGGCTGCCCGAGTTCGAAGAGGATGTAGTTGGTGATGTCGACGACGTTGTTGATGGGCCGCTGCCCGACCGCCTCGAGCTGCTCTTTCAGCCAGTTCGGCGACTCTTCGATGGTGACGTTGCTCAGCACGCGGCCGGCATAACGCGGACAATCCTCCGGTGCCTCGATGTCGATTGCGGCCGGGTACTGCAGGGTAGCCGCGGCATCGGTCGGCGGTGCGTCGGCCGCCGGTTTTCTCAGCTTCAACCGGTATCGCGCCGCCAGTTCGCGCGCCACCCCCAGGTGGTTCAGGCAGTCCGGACGATTGCTGGTGACGTCGAGATCCAGGACCGTGTCCCGGCCCGCCTGCTCGATGAGCTCGACGGCCAGCCCGACCATCGTCAGGGAGTGGGCCACCTCCTCCGGATCGAGTCCCAGGATGTCGATGTCTACGAATTTTCGGAGCCAGTTCAGGCTGATTCTCATGTGCGCCTCGGCAGACTATGCGGGCAGCTGTCCGGCAGACGTGCGGAGACAACCGCCGTCAAAATTGGCGGAGGAAACGCAGATCGTTTTCGAACAGGAGACGGATGTCGTCGATCTGATACTTGAAGAGTGCAACCCGATCGATTCCCATTCCCCAGGCATAGCCGGTGTACTTCTCGGGATCGTACCCCACCATTTCGAATACGCGGGGATGCACCATTCCCGCTCCCAGAATCTCCACCCAGCCGCTGCGCTTACACACGCGACAGCCCTGGCCGCCGCAGAAGATACAGCTCAGATCGACTTCGGCCCCCGGCTCCACGAATGGAAAGTAGCTGGGCCGCAGCCTCACCTTCACATCCGAGTGGAACAGTTCCCTGAAGAAGACCTCCAGAGTCCCCTTCAGATCGGCCAGCGTGACGCCTTCGTCGACCAGCAGTCCCTCCACCTGATGGAACATGGGGGTATGGGTCGCGTCGGCGGAGTCTCTGCGATAGACGCGGCCGGGTGCCACGATGCGAAGCGGAGGCTGGCGCTTCTCCATCGTGCGGATCTGGACCGGCGAGGTATGCGCCCGCAGCAGCAGTGTCTCGTCCAGGTAGAAGGTGTCCTGGTCGTCCCGCGCCGGATGACCTTTTGGAATGTTGAGTGCCTCGAAGTTGTAGTAGTCGCTCTCGATCTCGGGACCCACCACCACCTCGAAGCCCATCCGGACAAAGATGTCCGCCATCTCACGCCAGAGACGGTAGATGGGATGGAGAGACCCGACCGGCAAGGCGTAGCCGGGCAGCGTTACATCGACCCCCTCGGATGCGATCCGCGTCTGGTCGAGCGCCGTCTTCAGAGCCGACTGCCGGGATTCCAGCTCTTCGGTCACCCGGTTTTTCAGCCGATTGAGCAGTTGGCCCATGCCGGGGCGTTCATCGGCCGGCAGTCGCCCCAATCCCCGCATCTCGAGCGCCAGCAACCCGCGCTGTCGACTCAGATACTTATCTCGAATCTCGGTCAGTGACTCCAGGTCCGAGACCGAGTCGAGATCCCTTAAAAAGGAGTTCCAGAGAGGGTGAGAGAATTCCTGCTCCGCCACCTAAACAGCCTGTCGCGCCGTCTCCGCAAGCTTCTCGAATCCCTTCGGATCGCGCACAGCGATGTCGGCCAGCGCTTTCCGGTTGAGCTCAACTCCAGCCGCCTGCAGCCCGTGCATGAGCTGGCTGTAGGACAGATCGAACTGGCGGGCTGCTGCATTGATCCGGATGATCCACAGCCGCCGAAAATCCCGCTTGCGCTGCCGCCGGTCCCGGTAGGAATAGGCGAGCGAGCGGAGGACCTGCTCCTTGGCGGCCCGGTGCAGCTTGCTCTTGGTGCCCCAATACCCCTTGGCCTGTGCCAATATCTTCTTGCGGCGCTTCAGCCGCTTGTTTCCACGTTTTACTCTCGGCATGGCTCTCTCGATTCTAGAGGTTCAGCATCCTCTTGACCCGCTTCTCATCCCCTGGAGAGACGATGGTCCACTTGGCCAGGTTCCGCTTCCGCTTCGAGGACTTCTTGGTCAGGATATGGCTGGCATATGCATGACGCCGCTTGATCTTGCCCGTCCCGGTCAATCGGAAGCGCTTTGCGGCGGCCTTCTTTGTCTTGAGCTTCATGACACAGTTCTCCCTCTACTCCTCCTCTCCCGCCAGGAGAGGTAAAGACGGGATTGTACCAGAAAAAGGATTCCGCAGTGGAAGGAATCCCGCCCGGACCGGTGCAGAAAGGCCGGGCTTCGGATCCCAGTCATCCGGCTCTCAGGCCTTCTTCGGAGACAGATACATGGTCATGGTATAGCCTTCCAGTTTGGGGGCTCGCTCTACCATGGCCACCTCGGCCAGGTCCTCACGCAGTCGCGCCAAGATCTGCTGACCGATTTCCGGGTGAGTGACTTCCCGACCCCGGAACATGATGGTGGCCTTTACCTTGTTCTGTGCCTCCAGAAACCGCATGGCATGGTTCTTCTTGAACTCGTAGTCGTGGTTATCGATCTTGGGCCGGAACTTCACTTCCTTTACGACGACGGTCTTCTGGTGCTTCTTGGCTTCATGAGCCTTCTTGTTCTGTTCGTAAAGGTACTTGCCGAAATCCATGATCCGGCAGACTGGCGGGTTGGCCATTGGGGCCACCTCAACCAGATCCAACCCTTTTGCGTCGGCCATCGGGCGGGCGTCATCGGGGCTCATGATCCCCAACTGCTGCCCCGTCTCATCGATCACTCGAATTTCACGAGCCCGAATGTGGTGGTTGACTCTGATCCTGACGATGTTTGCGCCTCCTTAGTATGGTGTTCGTGCGGAAGGAACGGGAGGGACACCCCGACCCGCTCAGCTCCCACGGAAAACTGACACGGGCTATGATTACGGCTTCATGGCTTTCGTATCAACCAGTTTTTTCAAATCCGCGATACATTCGGCCACCGGCTTCGGCCCGAGATCCCCTTCGCTGCGGCTTCGGACGGACACGGTGCCCGCTTCCACTTCGCGGTCGCCGACGATCAGCATGAAAGGGACCTTCTTCATCTGCGCCTCCCGGATCTTGTATCCGACCTTCTCATTGCGCTGATCCGCCGCTGCGCGCAGGCCTGCATCCCGCAGCGATTCCTCGACCTTCCGGGCGTACTCGAGATGCTTCTCGCTGACCGGGATGACGGCAGCCTGCACGGGCGCCAGCCAGAGCGGGAACGCTCCGCCATAGTGCTCGATAAGGACACCCATGAAGCGCTCCATCGAGCCCAGCAACGCTCGATGGATCATCACGGCGTGGTGAGCTTGTGAGTCCGAGCCGATGTAACGCACATCGAAGCGGCCGGGCAGATTGAAATCGAACTGGAAGGTGCTGAGCTGCCACGATCGGCCCAGTGCGTCTATCAACTGGACGTCGATCTTCGGCCCGTAAAAGGCAGCTTCGCCCTCGGCCCGCTCGTAATCCCAGCCTTTGTCCTGAAGGACTTCGACCAGCACCGACTCGGCATAGCCCCAGTCCTCCGGGCTGCCGGCATAGTCCTGCGGCCTGGCGGGATCCCAAACCGAGAGAGTCACCTTGAATTCGTCGAATCCAAACGACTTCAGAATATGGTCGGCCAGGTCCAGGGTGGCGACTACTTCTCCCCTGACCTGATCCGGTCGGCAGAAGATGTGTGCGTCATCCTGGGTAAAGCCGCGGACTCGCAGCATACCGTGCAAGGTTCCGGATTTCTCGTAGCGGTAGACCGTTCCGAACTCTGCCAGACGGACGGGCAAGTCGCGATAGCTGCGCAAGGCCGACTTGTAGATCAGGATGTGTCCCGGGCAGTTCATCGGCTTCAAGACGTACTCGTCGTCGTCCAACTGAAGCATGAACATGTTTTGACGGAAATAGTCGTAGTGCCCGGAGATCTTCCACAGATCGAGCTTCGCAATGTGGGGCGTATAGACGAACTCGTATCCGTTGCGCAGCAGTTCCGCCTTGAGGAAGTCTTCGATCACACCGCGCACCACGGCTCCGTTCGGGTGCCAGAAGATGAGGCCCGGTGCCACCTGGTCTTCGATGGAGAACAGGTCCAACTCACGGCCGAGCCGGCGATGATCCCGGCGGCGGGCTTCTTCGATCCGCTCCAGGTATTCGTCCAACTCCTTCTGGGTGGAGAAAGCCGTGCCGTAGATTCGCTGGAGCTGTTCGCGGTGTTCATCACCGCGCCAGTAGGAACCCGCGATCGAAAGCAGCTTGAACGCGCCCAGCCGCGACGTCGACGTCACGTGGGGACCGGTACAGAAGTCCACCAGCTTGCCCAGCCGATAGCAGGACAGCGTCTGGTTCTCACGTTCCGAGATCAGTTCGACTTTGAGCCTTTCTCCCCGTTCCCCGAAGAAACCCAGTGCCTCCTCCCGGGTTACCAGAGAAGGCTCGTAGGGGAGCCCGTCCGATTGAAGTTCCCGCATCCGCTCTTCGATCCGCTGAAGATCCTCTTCCGTGAAACGGTGCGACGTCTGAAAATCGTAGTAGAAGCCCTCGCTGGTCGCGGGACCGATTCCGAGATGGACGTCCGGAAAAAGGTCCATGACGGCCAGCGCCATGAGATGGGACGTTGAATGCCGAAGAACTTCCAGCTGCTCGTCATGGTCCTCGAGGTGCTCGACCGACCCGTCTCTCCGGATGATCTCGAGTCCCGGCTGCTCAGACATATCTTTCCTCAAAAAGCGGGTTTCTCCACGCAAGAAAAAATGGTAGGTGCGAGCGGATTTGAACCGCTGACCTCTTCCGCGTCAAGGAAGCGCTCTCCCCCTGAGCTACGCACCTACACTGGGGTCTTAAGACTAACACACAGCCGAACGGCGATGGAAGTTGCGGATCCCGGAATAGGCAGGAGCGCGCATCTGCACTCTGCTCTCTGCTCCTGCCCGTCCCGAAACCCAATCTAGTTGATGGCGTCTTTCAGGGCTTTGCCCGGCGTGAACTTCGCCACCTTCTTGGCAGGAATCTTGATGGGCTTGCCAGTCTGCGGATTGCGGCCTTCGCGCGCCGCCCGCTTGGTCGTGCCAAATGTCCCAAAGCCGACCAGTGTCACCTTCTGCCCCTTCTTCAGCGCTTTCGTGACACTATTCACAACCGAGTCGACGGCAGCTTGCGCCTCGGCTTTGGATATCTTGGCATCTTTCGCTACTGCATCTACCAATTCCCCTTTGTTCATTTCTCCTCCTTAGAAAGAGTGGTTCAGTCGGTTGCGAGAACCCACAACGGCTCTCAGTTTAGCAGATATTATGCAGCTTCCCTCTGAATTTTCTTGGACTGGCGGGATATTTCTTCCTTCAGATGTCCAAGGGCTGCTTTGTACTGCTCCTGACGAACGGCCTCGTCTAGACGAGTATAGAAATCGTCACCGAGATCCTCTTCGTCACCGTCGCCCGAATTCTCGAAGTAGAAGTTGGAGATGAAGTCCCGCTCCGGCGAAAGGACATCGGGGGCAACTCCCGATTTCCGCAATTCCTCGGACTGCAGTGGTTGCTGGTCGGGACGAAGGATCATGGCAGTCGAAAGGAAGAGCTTGGAACCGTCCCTGAGCTTGAACTCGGATTGGATCGAACCGTGCCCATTGGTTCGTTCGCCTACGATCTCGGCGACACCGTTATCCTTGAGGGAGGCGGTCAACACCTCGGCGGGACCGCTGGTCCCGCCGTCTACGAGAACCACCACCGGAAGGTCGGAGACGACGGGGTCGCTCGTCGATGCTTCCACCTTGGTCTGTTTGTCGGGTCCCTCGATCGAAGCGATGGTCTTGCCCCGCGCGAGAAAGAGGTCACTCATGGAGACCGCCTCGCTCAGACTGCCGTCGGCCGTCGACCGGAGATCGATGACGAGACCCTTGACACTGGACGAGAGCAGCATTTTCAGCTTGGAGGCCACCACCTTCGACTCTCCCGGCGCCAGAGACGGAATGCGCAAATAGCCCAACTCCCGCTCGACGACTTCTGCCGTGGGAGTCTGGACGGCCAACACTCGCCGCTGCATGGTCAACTCCTGCGGTTCGGAGCGCCGCGAACGAATCACCCGCACCTTCGCCTCCGTGTTCGGAGGGCCGGCCAATCTGCGCTGAGCCTCCCACACACTCATCAGGACCGTCGACTGTCCGTCGATCGATTCGACAAGATCCCCGTTTCGCAATCCCTCCTGATCTGCCGGGCTGCCTTCGCTGACCGCCACGATATAGGCATAGCCATACCGCTTCGACAGGGAGATCCCCAGGCGACCGCTCGTGTCGCGATCCGCAAGCTCGTCAAAGGTGGCCTTGTCCACGAAGCTGCAGAAGGGGTCGAGAGCCTCGATCATTCCGTGCAGCGCACCCTTGAGTGCTTTTTGCATGTCCGGTTCCTGGACGTAGTCGCGGCGGACGTGATCAATGACCCGGGTGAAGACGCTCAGGTCCCCGTAGGCCTCATCGCCCGCGGAAACCTTCTGCAGAATACCTCCCACCAGACCGTATCCAACGATGAGGGTGGAAAGAAGAAGGACGATCAGTTTTGCTTTTTCGCGCATGGATTCTCCGGCCATTCGAGACGGGTGCCGAAGCACCTTTCTGTACTAGCTTAAGCAATGGCGCCAATCTGTAGCAAGTAAGCGGGTCTGGTTTCGGCATACAATCACGTCTTCGGATGCAACAGAAGGCCTCAGGATCGGAGACCCGTCCAGGGCGCTTGATGGCGCTGGACGTCGGAGAAAAACGCATCGGCGTTGCCGTGAGCGACCCGTTGCGGCTGACGGCACGGCCGCTGACGACGCTGACCTGCACGCGGGACCGATCCGAATTTCTGAAGCTCGCGGAGCTCCTGTCCGTCTGGGGCATCGTTCGTCTCATTGTAGGCTATCCGCGGCGGCTGACCGGGGAGAAGAGCACGAGCACCCGGCTCGTCGAAGATTTCACGGCCGCCCTGCGGGAACTCTCGGACATTCCCATAGAATGGGCAGACGAGCGACTTTCGAGCAAAGAGGCGGAGCGGCGGATGGCGGACGTAGGCTTACCCCTGGCCCAACGGCGGTTACGTCGTGACGAGTTTGCGGCCGCCCTGATCCTGGAATGGTATCTTGAGGAGAACAGTGGGAACGAGAGTTAGTCGGGCGGCCCGGTGGGGCGGACTTGCCGTGATCCTGTCTCTGGCGGTCACGGTGCTTCTGGTCAGGAATTGGTGGCTAAGCGAGCTGAACACCCCCTACAAGGGTTTCCTCGAACAGGAACGTATCGTCGTCATTCCGAGAGGCACCAACGTCCGGGAAATCGCCGAGCGGCTGGAGGGGGCCGGGGTGATCAAGTCGGCTCTGCTGTTCCGGGTTTACGCCAGGTCTCTGCATGCGTCGCTGCTTCAGGCCGGTGAGTACCGGTTTGCCGCCCCGTTATCCATCCCGGATGTCCTGCGTCGACTTCGAATCGGAGATGTCCGCCAGATCAAGGTTACAATTCCGGAAGGTTCGGATCTGGTGCAGGTCTCCATCCTCCTCCATGACGCCGGTCTCTGTTCGATCGCCGATTTTTTCGGTGCGGTCGCCGATACCACCTCGATCGCAGATCTCGATCCCGAGGCCCGGGATCTCGAGGGCTATCTGATGCCGGATACGTATCTCCTGACGGCTCGGTCCCCAGCTCGCAGGGTCGTTGGGATCATGGTAGACGATGCGCGAGAATTCTGGACCCCCAAACGATTGGCCCGTGCGCGGGAACTTGGCTTCTCCGTTCATGAGATCGTTACTCTGGCGTCGCTCATCGAGAAAGAGACCGGCAATGCCGAAGAGCGCCCCCTCGTCTCGGCAGTCTTTCACAATCGCCTGAGGATCGGAATGCACCTCATGTGTGATCCGACGGTCATCTACGGCGTGCGTCTGCTCAAGGAATTCGACGGCGTGATCAACCGGAGTGACCTGGCGCTTGATTCCCCCTATAACACCTATCGCTATCCCGGCTTGCCCCCCGGCCCGATCACCAATCCCGGCCGTGCTGCGCTCGAAGCCGCTCTCTACCCCGCCGATGTGCGTTACCTCTACTTCGTTTCTCGCAACGACGGCACCCATGTCTTCTCCGAAACCTACCGCAACCACGAACGCGCAGTCCGCCGCTACCAGCGCTAGCCCGCAGTCTCTCGCAAGGGACAGCCTGATGCAACAGGAAGCGGAAACGGACAGGAAGCGGAAAGGGACAGAGTGGTGTAGCGTGGTGTAGCGGAGAAGGGACCGGAGAAGGGACAGACTCTTTCCTCCTCCTCCCTCCCTCCTCCTGTCTCGTTCTGCTCCAGGCCTATGGTCGCCGGTCATGGCCGCCAATTCCGAGCGCGGTGGACCACGTCCGCTCCATGAATTCTGGACAAGGCTGGCCCCACTCGGATGGTCCCGGGAGAGAAGTGGGCTTTCGAGGGCTCCGGGAAGGGTCCGCGACCGTGCGAGGTGGACGAAGCTGGATATCCAGCGACACCAGGTCGTCTCAGGAGCCTCTGCCGATGTTACCTGGACAGAGTCATCCGGAAACCGCGGGGGGGCCGTCTTGAGTCAGGCTCGGCAAGTGTCTGGGTCAGATGGGGCTTTCGCGAGCTCACCCTCGGGCGTGAGAGCGCTGTTCGCGCAGGGTGTAGAGCCGGCCCGTCTGTGGAATGGGGTGCTTGCGGCGCAGGTAGTGGCCGTCGGCCTGGTACTCGGCCAGCACCCGCGCCACGTTCTCCCGCGTCCCGATGGCGATGCCGTCGCTGAAGAAGCGCTCCCGGCTTCCCCTGGCTTTCGCGGCACCCGTGCGCGCCGCCTCCCGCTCCCGCTCCTCGTCCACCCGCTGGCGCTCCCGCAACCGCCTCCGGTAGGCCTCGAACGCCTCCTCTGCCGGCACCTCCACGAAGATCCTCTCCAGCGGCATCAGATCGCCCGTCTCTCCCCGAAACCGCCGCCACGTCGACGACGCTTCCCAGTTCTCCGGCCAGTCGATCAGGTGCGCCCTGGTCGCGTTCGTCTCGATGTAGGCCAGGCACTTCTGTACCGCCTCCAGATCCAGCAGTTCCGGGTTCTTGAACCGGTCTCCCCAGAAGTGCCCGTGGCGGCCGTGCGTCCGGTTGTACCACTTGGCATATTCCCCGTTCAGGTGCTGCATCAGCGCCGACAGGTCGAACAGACGCCGGTTGAAGCGCTCCCAGCCCGCTTCGTCCCACTGGGCCATCTTCCGCACCGCCTCCGGCTCCCCCCACAGCAGTCGCGCCCGCCGCGCCAGCTCCGGACGCGTCAGCTTCCGGAACTGCTCCATCCACAGAATGAAGTGGTAGTGCGTGCCCAGGATCTCCAGCGACACCAGTACGCAGCCGTAGGCCCGCGTGAACTGCACGATCATCAGGTAGAGCTTCGTCCAGGCCTCCCACTCCTCCAGGGGACAGAAATCGGGCGCTCCTGCGACCCGGGTCAGGATGTGGTAGTACGTCGACTCGCTGTTCTTGTGACGGGCTCTGCGCATGCCGTTCCTCCTCCCTGGTGTCAGGCCGACTCGGGACGAAGCGGCACCTCACCGACGGGCCTCGCTCCCTCCCGCAGCGGCCGGCACTCCCGGGATCCCCTTCGAACCCGGGGAACCGGAGGGACCGACCGAACGGTCCTCCTACCTACTAAGAACGCACGAGTTGGAAAATCTACGAAGCGCACCACTCTGTCCCTTTCCGCCCTGTCCCTTTCCGCCTGCCCTTTTCCGCGAATCGCTCGACAAGCAGTCGACTCTGTCCCTTTTGGCTCTTTCGGTTTTCAGAGCCAGGGCAGGGCGCCGGGGCGGGGGCGAAGCAATCTGTCCCTTTTCGATTCTTCTGAGCGAGAGCGGGGCCGGCCGAGGCCCAGCGGCGGAGGGGGTGGAGCACTCTGTCCCTTTCCGGGGCAAGGCGGCCGGCTGCAGGAGCGGGAAGGGATGAGAACCACTCTGTCCCTTTTGGCGCTTTTGGCGGGATTGGGGGTGGGCACGCTGGCGTACACTTCAAACGGCCGGATGGTTTAACATGGAAGCCGATTCGACGCATGCGAAAGAAATCGTTCCTGCTCGTGAGCTTCAGCCTGCTTTGGCCGATGTTGCTTTGGGGGCAGCATGCCGCGCCATTGCGGGTTCATGTCCCTCTGCCTGCGGCATGGAACGCCATGCATGACGCACTGCAGGGAGCGGAGCTCCCGGTTTCCGACGAGAACCAGGCCCAGGGGACGATTCTGACGACATACCGGGAGTACATATCGGGGCCGTTAACCGAAAGCTCTCTGCGCAAGATCGGCCAGGTTCCGAAATTGGCCGACGCGTACTGGATCCGTGCCGATTACCGGTTCGACATTCAGATCCTGTTCGTCGAACAGAAAGACACGATGGTGATCGTCAACGCGGAGGTTCGAGGTCTAAAGCGGGACTTCCTCGGCCAGGAGACCTGGGTCTCGATCCCGACCAACGGCAGCCGGGAAGAGGATCTGCTGATGCGATTCGGCAAGCAGCTCTTCGGCGACACCTTTTCTCTGGACGGATCCAAGAAAGGCCTGTGGGAACGCGACCGGACCTGGGTTCCGGCAGACCTTTCCGGCACCGTTCCCCGAACCACCTCACCGGAGCGACCATGAACCCGCAGGTCCTGGACATTCTGGACAGCGCCCTGCGCTATTCGCTCTGGCTGTTTCTGCTCTGCTATCTGATCATCCTCGCAATCGGCTGGTCTCGCCTCCGTCGACGTAAGCGGCAGATCGGCGATTTGTTCGAGACGATGGGCACACCCGAAGAGGAAGGGCAATGGAGCAAGAAGACCTCCCTGCTCAACGAGTGGCCGGTCGTTTTTAATGGTTTGGTCGTCTCTTTGCTGCTCGGCGTTATTTTCTTCGTCGTGTACTGCTTCGTTCCCCTGCCCTTCACCGAGAATCTGGTCAACAGCTCCAATTGGCAGGTCGTCCCTCTGCGAGTGACCGCCCTGCAGTTCGATCGCTTCTACGAAGGCTTCTCACTGGCCGGAGACGTGTGGAACCAGACCCAGTCCCCCATTCCAGGTCTCGAGGCAGACATCCAGGTTGTGGGGGATGATGAGGCGACCATCGGTGAGATCCGCGTTCCGGTCAAGCCGGCTCAACTTCCCCCGGGTCAATCCGGGACGTTTGAGTTGCGCTATACCGAGAAGTCTCCCCTGATTCGGGGCTACCGAGTCTCCTTCGTCGACCCCGAGGGCAAAGAGATCCCCCACATAACGGGGTTCGATGCCGACTAAGCACGGAGAGCGCCGCACGAAGAAGCGGCCCTTGCTCCGTCTGCTCCCTTACCTCAAAAGGTACCGAGGACGGATCCTGCTCGGGTGCATTGCCGTGCTGCTGACCAACGCGGCGGGCGTCGGCATCCCCTGGGTCCTTCGGGACGCCACGAATGCTCTGCAGCAGCAGGGCCTGAGCTCGGCCGTGGTGCGGCACTTCGCCCTGGTCATCATCCTGCTCAGCGTTGTCGAAGGGTTCTTTCGTTTCTGGATGCGTCGGATCCTCATCGGAGTCTCACGCTACATCGAGTACGATCTCCGCAACGACCTGTTCTGCCACTTCCAGAAGATGTCGGTCCCCTTCTTCCAGAAGCACCCGACGGGGGATCTGATGGCGAGGTCCACGAACGATCTCTCCTCGGTCCGTTCGGTACTGGGACCCGGCATCATGTACTCCGTCGATACCGGGCTCACGGCCCTGCTGGCAGTGTCCATCCTGCTCAGCATCAGCCCCTCCCTGGCGCTCGTGACGCTGGTTCCCCTGATCGCCGTATCCGTAGCGGTCAAGCACTTTGGTCGTCAGATCCATCAACGCTTCGAACGCATTCAGGACCAGTTTTCGGAGCTCACCACGCTCGCCCAGGAGAACGTCGCCGGAATGCGTGTCGTCAAGGCCTACACCCAGGAACAGGCGTTCACCCACAGGTTCCGGGAAGCCAATGTCGAGTACTTCGACCGCAGTCTCTCTCTGGTCCGGATCTGGGGCGCGTTTCAGCCCATGCTGACGGTGCTGCTTGGGCTTTCCATGGTCGCCCTCCTCTGGTACGGGGGTCACCAGGTCGTCACCGGTGCGATCACGCTGGGTGATTTCGTAGCCTTCATCGCCTACCTTGCAATGCTGACCTGGCCCACGATCGCCCTGGGATTTGTCATCAACATCTTTGAACGAGGATCGGCATCGATGCGCCGCATCAACGAATTGCTGGATGCCGAGCCACAGGTGACCAGTGTTCCGGCGGCCTCCCACGGCGCGGTAGAGGGGAAGATCACCATCCGTAACCTCAACTTCTCCTACAACAGCCACCCGATCCTGCGCAATATCGATCTGGACGTTCCGCAGGGGAGCACGCTGGCCGTCGTCGGACGAACGGGTTCCGGCAAGTCGACCCTGGTCAACCTCCTCTGTCGCCTTCACCCCGTTCCCGAAAATTCAATATTCATCGACGACCGGGACATCAACCAGATTCCGCTGGAGGTCCTCCGTCGGAGTATCGGTTATGCTCCCCAGGATGCCTTTCTCTTTTCGGAGACGATTCGCGGGAATGTCGCCTTCGGGGATCCCACCGCATCGAACGGGGCAGTGCGGGACGCCGCCGAGACCAGCAATATTCTGCAGGAGATCCTGGAGTTTCCGGAACAGTGGGAGACCTTCGTGGGGGAACGCGGGATCACACTCTCGGGAGGGCAGAAACAGCGCGTTGCGATCTCCCGGGCGCTCCTCGTCGATCCACGCATCCTGATCCTCGACGACTCGCTGTCGGCAGTTGACACGGAAACGGAGGAGAGGATCCTGCGTCGGCTCTCCACCGAGTTGAGGAACCGCACCGCGATCCTGATCTCCCACCGCGTCTCCACGGTCCGGATGGCCGACCAGATCATCGTCCTCGACGAGGGAAGAATCGTCGAAAGGGGCACCCACCAGGAACTGCTGGACCAGAACGGTTACTACGCCGATCTGCACCGCAAACAACTGCTCAGGGAAGAGCTGGACATCGACGGATGACGTCCTTTCACGAAGAAGAGAGTCTGGGAAAGATCTACGATCACCGCCTGGCCCGGCGCCTGCTCCGCTACCTGCGTCCCTACCGTTGGATCGTACTCCTCTCCGTGATCCTGTTGACGACGGCGTCCTCGTTTCGGCTGGTCGGCCCTCTGCTGACCGAAATCGCGATCGACGACCACATCGTTAAGGGCGAGTTGGGCGGACTTACCCGCATAGCCCTGTTCTATCTCGGGATCCTTCTGCTCCAATTCGGCATCTCCTACATCCAGACATACCTCACCAACTGGACGGGGCAGAAGATCATGCTCGACTTGCGCATGGAGATCTTCCGCCACATCCAGCGTCTCGATCTCTCCTTCTTTGACCGAACTCCGGCCGGCCGGATCATCACACGGATGACCACCGACGTCGATGTCCTCAACGAACTGTTCACCTCCGGCGTCGTCAACATCTTCGGAGATCTGGTTTCTCTCTTTGGGATCGTCATCCTCATGCTCTGGTTGGATTGGCGACTCGCGCTGGTCTGCCTGGCAGTGATTCCCCTTCTGTTCGCCGCGACCTTGATCTTCAAGCACAAGGTGCGGGGCACCTATCGACGGGTCCGGACGGCCATCGCCCGCATCAACGCCTTCCTTCAGGAAACCATCACGGGCATGTCGGTGGTCCAGATCTTCGTGCAGGAAGGGCGGAAAGCCCGTGAATTCGACGAGCGTAACCGGGAACACCTGGAGGCGAACCTGGCCTCCATCTTTTACTATGCGGTCTACTACCCGGTCGTGGACGTGCTCGGGGCCGTCTCCATCGCCCTCATCATCTGGTACGGGGGCCTCCAGGCCATGGAGGGGACGCTAACCCTGGGCATACTGGTGGCCTTCATCCAATATGCCGAGCGCTTCTACAAACCGATCAGTGATTTGAGCGAAAAATTCAACATCCTGCAAAGCGCAATGGCCAGTTCCGAGAGGATCTTTGACCTGTTGGCCACGACGCCGCAGATCCAGTCGCCACGTTCCCCCGCTACCCTACCCAGGGTGGGAGGAGAAATCGAATTCCGAAACGTGAACTTTTCCTACAAGCCGGGAGTGCCAATCCTGAAGAATATCAATCTCCGCGTAAGACCCGGTGAAAAGATCGCTGTCGTAGGAGCGACCGGCGCAGGAAAATCGACACTCATCAATCTACTGTGCCGATTCTATGACGTCGACCAGGGGCAGATCCTGCTCGACGGAATCGACATCCGTGACATGCAACTCGAACAGCTCCGCCGGTCGGTTGCCGTGGTCCTGCAGGATGTTTTCCTGTTCAGCGCGTCGGTCGAGGAGAATGTCGGACTGTGGGCCCACTCGATCTCGCGGGACCGAGTCCGGGCGGCCGCCCGGCAGGTCCACGCCGAGCGTTTCGTCCAACACCTGCCCGACGGTTATGCGACCCGAGTCAGCGAGAGAGGCAGCTCCCTCTCAGTCGGTCAGCGGCAGCTGCTCTCCTTTGCGCGCGCCCTGGCCCATGACCCGACGATTCTGATTCTGGACGAGGCCACTTCGTCGGTGGACACGGAAACGGAGGTCTTCATCCAGGATGCCCTCAATCGCCTCCTGGAACATCATACTTCGCTGATCATCGCCCATCGGCTCTCGACGATTCAGCGCTGTGATCGCATCGTCGTCCTGCACAAAGGGGAAATCCAGGAGGAGGGTACCCACGCCGCGTTGCTGCGCAAACGGGGTATCTACCATAAGCTCTACCAGCTCCAGTATAAGGATCAGCTGACCGGACTGGCCGCCATCGGCCGCGGAAGATCGGCTCGGTCCGGTGGCAGGACCGTTCACGAAGGCGCACCGCCGGCGATCGAGTAGGTCGCGCAACAGGCTTCGACTGAGCCCAGCGCACCAAGACCGTCCGCAGGGAGCTGCCATTTAGTTGTGTTCGTCGTTACCTTTGCACTGTCAGGGTCTGCGCTAAATAATGAACGACCAATGACCGATAACTATATGGGAGATCGCGCTTGAGCGGAGAGAGACCGGAACGGGCCATCGAGATCAAAGTGGGAGTCTACGTCGAGTCCGGCGTGATCGAGGAGTTCCCTCGCTTGCTCGCCGAGCGGTTCGGCGTCATTCCGTTGCGGCGACTCGGTCGAGGCCTGCTGGTGGGCTCCGAGGGTGAGCTCGATCGGGAGCAGATCCAGCAACTCACGAAAGAGGCCGGTCGGCCCGTGGCCTCCATTCCCTGTGATTTTGGTGATGTCTCCAGCGCGATTCAGGCACTCTACTCTCCCGGGAAGGAACCCCAGCGCCTGGGAGATCTGCTGACCTCCGAGAACCTCGTCACGGAATCGGAACTGAGCGACGCCCTGGGACGTCAGGCCGTCGATCCGAAGCCGCTGGGTCGAATCCTCGTCGAACTCGGTCTCGTGTCCCAGGAGGAGCTCAATCGAGTCCTCTCCGATCAAGAGCGGACCAACAACCCCGCACTGCTTTCGTCTTTGTTCCTGGACCCGAAGCTGACCCAGACATTACCCGAATCCCTCGCGAAGCGCCATCAGGTCCTTCCGCTGGTGGTCGCCGACGATGAACTTGTCGTTGCGGCCGCGCGGCATCTCCAAGCCGAGGCGACCGCCGAACTGGCGTCGGCGGGAGGTCACAAGATTCGCCGAATTCCGGCCGTCCCGGAGGAGGTCGAACCAGCCATCACCCAGTTTTACGGGCGCCTCCGCAAGCGCCGGCTCAAGGAACTGCGTCTGGGCGAAGTCCTGATCGAGGAAGGGCTCATCAGCCAGGAGCAACTGGACCGCTGCCTGGCCGAACAGAAGCGAAGCGAGAAGAAACTGGGCGAGATCCTGATGGAGAAGGGCTTCGTCAGCGAGGACGCCGTACTGAGCGCCGTGGCGGGCAAACTCGGGTGCGAATATCGTCGCTTCGCCACTTCGGAGATCGACCTCGAGCTGAGCCGTTTCCTGCCCCAGCGCTTCGCCGAGCAGAATCACGTCCTGATGCTCGAAAAGAATCCCAAGGGTTCCGGAGTGCTGGTGGCCATGGCCGATCCGGCCGATCTGTACCTGCGCGACCTGCTCTCGGGGATCCTCGGTCCGCACAATCTGACCCTGCAGCCCATCCTGGCCTCTCCTGGAAACATCGAGGCCGGCATCGCCTATAGCTATCAATCCCGGGGTCTGATCGAAGCGAACGAGGAGATCGAGACCATCACGATGAAATCGGGGGGTGAGGATCTCGTCTCGTCCGTCCACACTCCCGAGATCAAGCGGATGCTCAACCAGTTGCTGTACAGCGCCGTGACCGAAGGAGCGAGCGATATCCACCTGGAAAACCTGGAGACGTCCGTAGGCGTGCGGTTTCGCATCGACGGCGTCCTCGAGGACCGGATCACTCCGATCGCCAAAGAAAACATCGCCAACGTGATCTCGATCCTGAAGGTGGATTCGGGCCTCGACATTGCTGAACGCCGGCGTTCCCAGGACGGCGTCTTCAAAAAGCGCATCGGCAAGGATCGATTCATCGACTTCCGTATCAACGTCCATGCCACCCCTTTCGGAGAAGATGCGGTCATTCGAATCCTCGACCGGGACAAGAACCTGCTTCCCCTCGAAAAGCTGGGCTTCGACGAGACCACATTGCACACCTATCTCAGGCTGGTCGAGAATCCCCAGGGCCTGATCCTCTTCACGGGACCGACCGGGTCGGGCAAGACAACCACTCTCTACTCGACGCTGACCTACCTGAACAAGGGCAACCGCAAGATCGTCACTGCAGAGGATCCCATCGAGTACGTCCTGACCGGCATTTCCCAGTACCAGGTCAACGAGGTGATCGGCAACACCTTCGACGACTACGCCCGCCGCTTCCTGCGCAAGGACCCCGACATTATCCTGATCGGCGAGATTCGCGACAACAAGACAGCCAAGGCCTGCGTCAACGCCGCCATGACGGGACATCTGGTCTTCAGCACCCTGCACACGAACGATTCCGTCGGCGTCGTGCGCCGGCTTCAGAACCTGGACGTGGCGCCGGAGTTGATCGCCGACTCCCTTCTGCTCGTGGTCTCGCAGCGGCTCGCGCGCCGGAACTGCCCACAGTGCCGGGATCCCTACTCGCCGCCGGAGCGACTGGTCCAGGACTTTTACCCCCGGGGCGTGCCTTCGGACCTCAGATTCGTCCGCGGTCTGGGCTGCGAGGCCTGCCGACACAAGGGCTACCGCGGCCGCGCGGGATTGTACGAATTCTGGGAAGTCCGGCCCGAGTCAAGGCGCCTCATCGCCCGTGGGGCCACCGAGGACGAAATCCGTCAGGTCGCTCTCAAGGAGGGAATGCGGGTCCTCCTGGCGGACGCCTTGGCGAAGGTTTCGGCCCAAGCCACGACGCTTGAAGAGCTCAGTCGGGTCGTTTCCATCGACCAGCTCCAGCGTTACGCTTCGGTCATCTGATTCTGGCTCCCAGGATCCCGAGATCCGTGGTTTCGGGGTACGGTGGTTCCGAAGTCCGGGGATGTCCGGCGTATCCCCGCCGCAGCCAGGATCCCGGAACTCATTCGAGGTCGATCAGTTCCTCGGCGGACCGCTTTTCCCTGGGCGATGGGACGGCCAGCAACTCCGCCACCGCCGGCTCCGCCTCGGCCAGCCGGCCGACTGTCTGCCCTGCATAAGCCGCGTCGAACACGACGGCCGCCTCTCCCCCAGGGCCGGACAGACTCAGCAGCTCGGTCAGCGTGAAACGCCCCGCCACGGCCGCCGAGCGGCTCAGCACAATACCAAAGCAGGCGTCGTCACCATCCATCTCGAGGATGAACCACTGCCAATGGCTCGACGGATCGTACAGTCGGGCGTAGATCGACATCTCCCGAAGCGGCGCCTCCAGGTCGGAGCCAATCCCCGGAATCTTTCGTCGGACGTCATCGGGCAGTATCGACACGACAGACCATCCTCGCGGGCTCAGGAGTTCACCGATTCCGACCAGGGAGGCTTCGATGGCAGGAGTCGCTGAAAGCCGTCAAGCAGCTCGCCTCCGTAAGCATCGTCGAAGCGATCTTCGAAAAACCGGTTGATCCCCTGGTTCAGGAAGCGATCCCAGGAATCCTCCTCATGGCCCGGGTTGATGGGAAAGAAGCGGGCTCCGTTGGCGCGAGCCGCGCGCAGGTCGCCGGGTGCATCACCGATCATCAGCACCCGGTTCGCCGGGTAGCGGTCGCCGATGGCGAGTTGCAGGTGTTCTTTCTTGCTGCCCATCTCCTGTCCGGCGATCACCCGGACGAATCGATCGACGCCATGCTCCTGCCACTCCCGTCTCAGCGCCTCGATGGGAGTCGCCGAGCAGACGATGATGTCCGCCTTACCCGCCAACTTCTCCAAGCTGGGCGGAACCGAAGGAAAGGGAGGCACGCCATGCACCATCTCGGCGATAGTCCGATTGACGGCCTCGCTCCAGTCGAGCGCCCGCCGCAGCACCCGGTCCCCGGTGGCGTCCACTTCCAGGGCCAGGGCCGGGTTCCCAAGCTTCGTCTCCCGGCGGATCCAGTCACGCAGGGAGTCGACCTGCGGAATCACGGGCTTTCGCTTCTGGACATCGGGCCATTCCGCCAGCAGGTCGAACACCATGGTGAGAGCCGGAAACCGGTTGATGCCACGCCATTCGGAATAGAGGTTGACGAACTCCGCGGCAGCTCTGGCGAACTTCGAAACGGGCTGGAGATCCCAGTAACGGATGATGTTGGGAATGAAGCACTCCTTGTGCTTGATTTCCATTGTGTCGAAGGCGCACCCGTCCGAGTCGATCGCGACGAGGTAGTCGTGTCTGGGCTCCAGTTCCCGGAGCTCGGCTTGAAAGTCCATTCTCAATCCTCCCTCTGGTGCTTAGCGGTGTGTCGCGGGCACATATTCGGGCAGCTTGATTTCGGCGAAAATCGGTTCGAAACGTGCGAATCGCTGAAGGCCGCCCACCAACGGTACGCTGACCCATTCGTCCCCCAGCAAAGGGCGGGCGTAGCAAACGAAGTCGTCGGTCACATCGATCCGGCTCTCCGAGATCCAGTTCGCCGGGAAGCGGCGCTCAGAATTGGCGACCGTCCTCAGGGGCACTTTGTCGAACTCTGCCCAATAGAAGGGTCCGGGGCGGCGCACGATGGTGGACATGTATCCAGAGCCCTCCTCAACAGCGATCCGCACGGCGTTCAGCCCGACCTGATAGGCCTCTTCGAGGTCCACCGTGGAGGCGTAGATCATGGTGTCGCGCTGGTCCGTTCCCGCGACCTGTCCGCGGGCCTTTCCTCGGGCTCGCAGTCCGGCCCGGTTGAGATGATTGACGATCATCTGTGCGGCCGTCGACTCGCTGGCTCCGAATTCGGTGTGCCCGAAGGCGTCTTTTGCCTCACCCAGACGGCCGGCGTCGAACCCTTCACTGACGACCACGATCGCCCGACCCTCAGTGCGCAGCCGGTCGGCCACACGGTCGGACAGCTCGGCCAGGCTCAGGCCGGACTCCGGCAGGACAATCAAAAGCGGCATTTCCCGGTTCGGGTCCCCCAGGCGCGCCGAGGCCGGGATGAATCCGATCTTCCTTCCCATGGCCTGGACGACGAGCACCGGATCGGCCGGACTCGAGCCTCGGTTCTCCTCGTTCAGATTCTGCAGATTCAGGGCCCAGTACCGCGCCGTGCTCCCGAATCCGGGAGTGTGATCCACAAGCTTGAATTCGGCGTCTCCGACATCGTTGTCGATCGTCTTCGCGACGCCCGTGGCCACCAGATCCAATCCGCGCTCACGAGCCAGCCCCGCAATCTTTTCGGCGGTATCCATGGAATCGTTCCCGCCTATATAGAAGAAGTAGCCCACGTCATGGGCTCGAAAGACCTCGATGACCCGCTCGAAGTCTTCCTGCTGGCCGGCTTTCAGCTTGTAGCGGCAGGTGCCGATGGCCCCGGCGGCCGGGGTCGTACGCAGTAACCGCACCTCTTCTTCCCGCTGGGCGGTCAGGTCGAGCAACTGCTCCTGCAGAACACCGAGAATCCCGTGATACCCGGCATAGACACGGCCGAAGTCTCCCGGGTATTGGCGGCACGCATCCAGGACCCCCCTGAGCGAGTTGTTGATGACCGGGGACGGCCCCCCAGACTGAGCCACCAGAACATTCTTCAGTCTTCCCATTCCCCCTCCCATCCCGGACCGCGTCGCACCGACCCGGCCACTGAATTCCCCAGGGTGTTCCCCGCCGCCGTGCCGCCCCGCGGTGCGCCTGGTCGGCCTGGGCCGTCTTCACTCCCACTGGTGGTGAAAGAACTGACCGCGGGGCCGATCGACGCGTTCAAAGGTGTGGGCCCCGAAGAAATCACGCTGCGCCTGCAGGAGATTGGCCGGCAGTCGGGGGCTCCGGTAGCTGTCATAGTAGGCCAGTGCACTCGAAAAGGCCGGGACCGGGATGCCCCATTGCACCGCCATCGCCACCACCCGTCGCCAGCTCTCCTGATTACTGTCCACCGCCTCTCGGAAATAATCGTCCAGGAGCAGGTTGGTCAAGTCTCCTTTGCGGTCATAGGCCGCTTTGATGCGGTTCAGGAAACGGGCCCGGATGATGCACCCCGCCCTCCAGATCGAGGCGATCTCCCCGAAGTTCAGATCGAATCCATGCTCTTCGGAGGCCGCGCGCATCAGGTCGAAGCCCTGGGCATAGGAGCAGATCTTGGAAGCGTACAGTGCGCTCCGGATGAGATCGATGACGTCTTTGGCCTCCACCTCGTCGTGCCGGCGGCTAGGACCGGTCAGGATCTTCGCGGCTTCGACGCGCTGCTCCTTGATGGCGCTGATGAATCGTGCGAAGACCGCCTCCGCAATCGTGGGCGCCGGCGTGCCGAGATCCAGGGCACTCTGGCTCGTCCACTTCCCCGTCCCCTTCTGACCGGCCGTGTCCAGAATCACCTCGATCATCGGCTTGCCGGTCTCGTCATCCTTTTTGTCGAGGATCTTCGCGGTGATCTCGATCAGGTAGCTGTCGAGGTCTCCCTCGTTCCAGCCGCGAAACACCTCGGCCATTTCGGCTCCGGACAGTCCAAGTCCCTGCTCCATGATGAAGTAGGCTTCGCAGATCAGCTGCATGTCGCCGTACTCGATCCCGTTGTGCACCATCTTGACGAAGTGCCCGGCACCTCCCTGACCCAGCCATTCGCAGCAGGGCTTGCCGTCTTCAGCCCGGGCTGCGATGGCCTGCAGGACCGGCCCGACCTCCGGCCACGCATCCGGATCTCCTCCGGGCATGATCGAAGGCCCCCACAGTGCGCCTTCCTCTCCACCACTCACCCCCGTACCGATGTAGCGGATCCCCGCCTGTTTCATGGCATGCCAGCGTCGCTCCGTGTCCTTGAACCACGAGTTTCCACCGTCGATCAAGATGTCATTGCGGGACAAATGGGGATGAACCTGACCGATGACATCGTCCACGGGCTTGCCTGCCGGCACCATCAGGAGAATCTTGCGGGGAGGCTCGAGCTTCGAGACCAGAGCCTCCAGGGAGCCGACCAGCGTAATCTTCTTGCCGGCGAAGCGTTCGGCGAGCTTCTCCATCTTTTCGGACGACAGGTCGAAGCCGACCACGCTATATCCGTTTCGTTCGATGTTCAGGGCAAGGTTCTGCCCCATGACACCCAAGCCAATAACGCCCATCTGTTGTACCTTCATTTCACTCTCCGCCTCTCTTTTCAACGAACCGGGGAGAAAGGAAACAGACCCTGTTTCCTCCGGCCCGCATTGCCGATCCCGGCAGTCATGCGCGCTTGGTCCGAACATATCAGATCGGCATCGATTCTGCCGCCGACGGCCCGCTGCCGGCTCGATCGGCGCCAGTACAGTCGCCGATCGAATGGGGCTCTCGGATCTCAGTTTCCAGTTCGATTTTCGCCCCGCGAACGCACCAGGAGCTGTGCCACCGCTGCGCGAATCTCTGCGAAGTCGCGAAAGGGGGTAAACGCAATGTGATTCGCCCGGCAGTGCTCCGCCAGGAATCGCCCTTCTTTGGCAAAAAGGTGATCCACGAGCGGTATGGCCGCCACATCGGACGTCCCGTCCCCGATGTAGACCACTTCATCGCCTTCCGGAACCGCGGCCAACAGAGCGGGCTTGTCGTTTTCCGCCTCGCGGCGGTACCGCCAGCCCTCCGGCCCGAACTCGACGGAATGGGCGAAGATCGGCACATCGAATCTCCCTACGAAAGCCTCGACGACGGGGCGCATTCCCGAACTCAGAATTGACAGCGGCACCCCCTGATCCCGGCACCACTCGACGAAGCTTTCGAAGAAGGGGTCGATCCGGATCTCCGCCAGGAGGACGCCGAGCGCTTCTTCCCACTGCACCCGAACGGTCGCCAGCTCGTGTTCGATGGCCTCGAATACCGTGATCTCACCGGAGACGATGCGCAGCAGCACGTCTTCCCGAAAGTCGGCGCCGCCCCCGAAGCTTTCCGTCAGGAAGACGATGGAATCGCGATCGGTGATGGTCCCGTCGAAATCGCAGAATACCCGCAGCATCCGCGAAAAGGTAACATATTCCTCCAGGGGGGCGAACTCAGCGGGCAAGGAGGGATCATGGATCTCAGGAGCACACTGCAACAGGATATGAAGAGGGCCCTGAAATCAGGAGACAAACTGACCCTGAGCACTCTGCGGATGCTTCAGTCGAAGATTCTGGAACGCGAGGTGGATCTTCGTTCCAGCAGGGGCCGGGACTATCACCTCAACGACCAGGAGACCATCGACGTCCTGGCCGCGTACGCCAAACAGCGGCGGCAGTCTATTGAAAGTTACCGCCAGGGCGGGCGGGAAGATCTGGCCGAGCGGGAGCAGCGGGAACTGGCGGTCGTCGAGGCGTACCTTCCCGCGCCCTTGGACGAAGCCGGGATCGAAGCCCTGGTCGCCCGGCACATCGAAGAGACCGGGGCCACCGGACTGAAAGACCTGGGACGGGTTATCAAGGCGGTGATGGCCGAGGCCAAGGGAACGGCTGACGGCAAAATCGTCAACCAGATCACGAAACGAGTCCTGCTCGAACGCCAGAACGGTTGAAGATGGACGCATTCATACAATTCTGTCTGACATTGAAGTCAGTAGAACAATTTCGTCGCTGTCCACGATAAGAGCCCGCCTGGCCTGCAAACCAGCCCCCGGTTCTGTGCCTCGGCACCCGAGCCCGGTTGACGCCGAAGGAGGAGCGGGACAGGCCCGCCGTCAGCGCGTCTGCGGTCGTCGAGAGAGGACTCCGGCGTCGCAAGCTTGGGGCTCCAACACGAGTCTGGAGTGAAATTCCGCGGCCCAGCCAGGTAACCTCCAAGCAACCACCGGTACCGACTCACCGAAACACCTCATCCGAGATCCCACTTTTTTGTCGTTCATCTCACTGACACAGACATTTTTGTAGCCTATGGCAACATCGGCTGAATCTGTTAACAGACTGAAAAATAATCACTTATCCGGATCCTCTCCGCCTCGAACTGATTGGCACGCCAGCTGCTCTAGGGGAAGCGCGTATGGAGTTCATGGATCGAGAACCCAAACCGTATCTGAGCAGTTCTAATCTTCGAGGAGGTATTGAATTCTATGAGTCCTGAAACCAAAGTCGCGTTGGATACTCTATGGGTCGTCCTGGCAGCCTGTCTGGTGTTCTTCATGAACGCCGGATTCGGGATGCTGGAAACCGGTTTCTGTAGATCCAAAAACGCTGTCAACATCCTGGCCAAGAATTTCATCGTCTTTGCGGTTTCGGCCATCGCTTTCTGGGCGGTCGGCTTCGGTTTCATGTTTGGCGACGGCAGCAGCTTCATCGGCTCAACCGGTTGGTTTCTGTTGGGACCGGACAACAGCCCGGCCGCCAATGAGGCTTACTCGGGAATCTTCTCTTCGCTCGGTTGGACTGGCGTTCCACTGACTGCGAAGTTCTTCTTTCAGCTGGCCTTCGCCGCCACTGCGGCAACGATCGTCAGCGGTGCCGTTGCAGAGCGGATCAAGTTCCTGAGCTTCATCGTTTTTTCGTTCATCCTCGTCGCCCTGGTCTACCCAACCAGCGGACACTGGGCCTGGGGCGGAGGATGGCTGTCGAGTCTGGGCTTTTCCGACTTCGCCGGATCGACGATTGTCCACAGTGTCGGCGGCTGGGCCGCTCTGACCGGCGCCTTCATCCTGGGGGCCAGGGAAGGCAAGTACGACAAGGACGGCAAGGCGCGACCCATCCCCGGGCACAACATGAGCCTGGCGACTCTGGGCACCTTCATCCTCTGGCTCGGTTGGTTCGGGTTCAATCCCGGCAGTACGATGGCAGCAGATCCGGTCGCCATTTCAAGCATTTCCGTCAACACCTTCATGGCGGCGGCCGCAGGCTGTTTGATGGCCACGATTACCGCATGGCTGGTTATCGGTAAGCCTGACCTCAGCATGATCCTCAACGGAACGCTGGCCGGCCTGGTTGCGATCACCGCACCCTGCAACGATGTGTCCATCGCCAGTTCCGTTGTCATCGGAACCGTCGCGGGCATCCTGGTGGTCCTTGCGGTCCTGTTTTTCGACCGCATCCGAATCGACGATCCGGTCGGCGCGACGAGCGTCCACCTGGTCAATGGGATCTGGGGAACCCTTTCAGTGGGCCTGTTCTCGGCCCAGTCGGGCTTACTGTTCGGGCACGGTCCGAAACAGTTGCTCGTACAGTTGGCAGGAGTCGCGGCGGTCGGGGCGCTGGTCCTGGTCACTTCCAGCGTGGCATGGCTGGCCATCAAAGCCGCCATGGGACTGCGTGTCTCCCTCGCCGAGGAGCGCGAAGGGCTCGACATCGGAGAGCACGGAATCGAGGCCTATCCGGGCTTCGCCCAGAACTCTCCCGAGCCGGAAGCTCTGGAAATCGCCTGAGGGGTCTAGAAAGAGAAAAAGCCCATCCGCTGGTGGCACAGCGGATGGGCTTGAACCATCACTAACAGAGGAGCAAGCGATGGAACGACGTAGATGCTACCACATGCTGATTGCGATTGGGATGATGACTTGGATGGCCCTGCCGGCCATGGCCCAGGCCACGGGAAACTCGGACACCGAATTCCCTCTGGCCTTCTCGGGGTCTGTCACACCGGTCAGTAAATACGTCTGGCGTGGTCAGCGACTCACAGACGGCTGGAGCCTGCAACCCTCCGGAACCCTGAGTATCGGAAACTTCAGCGCCAATGTCTGGGGCAACATGGACCTGGAAGCGGTGAATGAGGGAGACGCCCTCCTGCTGAAAGAGAATCCAGCGGCGCCTCCCGGGAGCAACGGCCTGAGGGGACAGCTCTCGGAGATCGACTATACCTTCTCCTATTCTGTGGATCTCAAGAAGGCCGGCCTGGATTTCGGGACGATCTTCTATACATTCCCCAATCGATCGGCCTCACTTCCGGCCACCACCGAAATCTACGGAGGGGTGACGCTCTCCGACGTGCCGCTGTCTCCGTCGGCGACTCTGTACGTCGATGTCGATGAAACGGGTGACTCGGGCTCCACCGGTGTGTACTTTCTACTCGGCGCCGGTCACAGCTTCGCCTTCGGGCACAGCCGCTTTCCGGGACTCGACCTGTCATCCACCTTGTCCTTCGTCAACAACGGTTTTGGAGAGTACTATTACGGAGCCTCAGAATCGGGTGCCCACGATTTCTCCTTCTCCGTGTCGCTTCCGATCAATCTGGGGGAGCACTGGTCCGCCGGTGCTTTTCTAACCTACTCGGCGCTGCTCGGGGATTTCCGTAACTACCAGTATCTGAATCCTCGGCGGGTCTACCTCGGCACGGCCGGGAGTCCTGCGGCATCCGCCGATACGGTGTGGGGCGGATTCAACTTCAACGTTGAATTCTGATCCCTCGATCCAGTCGGGTCCGGGCCCCGTCCTGGGGCTCGGGCCCCTCACAGCCAGCCGGCGCAAGAGCCTGCACCAGGATCCCGCCTCCGCCCCGGTCCCTTCCCTATCCCTCCGGCCGAATCGGAAAGCCGCAGTCCTCCTCTGCCGACTCCCCGGGCGATAACTACCGAAATCGCCGGCATTCGATGCCGTACTTCCTGACCTTGTAGCCGATAATACGTTCGGTGCTCCCGAGCAGCCGGGCCGTCTTGGCGCGGTTTCCGCGAGTGCTTTTGAGAGCGTCCTGGATGAGGTCCTTCTCGTAGGCCACGACGGCGTCGTTGAGGTTGACACGCACCATCGTATCGGAGGCTTCGGCCGTCTGGAGGGTGGGGGGCAGGTGGTGGGCGTGAATCACGTGTCCATCGCAGACCAGGGTCGCCCGTTCAATGGCGTTCTCCAGCTCGCGCACGTTCCCGGGCCAGTGATAGCTGACCAACATATCGATGGCGGGCGTGGAGATGCGGCGTATGTTCTTGCCGTGTTCCCGGGAATACTTCTCGAGGAAGTGATCGGCCAGCAGAAGGATGTCGGGTTTGCGCTCGCGGAGCGGGGGCACGAACACCGAGAAGACGTCCAGCCGGTAGTAGAGGTCCTCGCGAAACGTGCCGTCCGCGAGGCCCGCGTCGAGATCCTTGTTGGTAGCCGTGATCAGGCGGACGTTCGTGCGCAGCGTCTGGGTTCCTCCGACCCGCTCGAACTCACGTTCCTGCAGGACCCGGAGGAGCTTGACCTGCAGCGACGGAGCGAGTTCTCCGATCTCATCGAGGAAAAGGGTCCCTCCCTCCGCCAGCTCGAAGCGCCCCTTCTTCTGGGCCTGGGCGCCCGTGAACGCACCCTTCTCGTGGCCGAACAATTCCGCCTCGATCAGAGTCTCCGGCAGAGCGGCGCAACTGACTCGAATGAAAGGGCGGTTGCTGCGCAGCGAGTTGTAGTGGATCGCATGGGCGATCAGTTCCTTGCCCGTACCCGACTCACCCCGAATCAGGACGGTCGTGTTCGTCCGTGCCACCTGCGTAATCCGCTCGTAGACCTCGCGCATCACGCTGCTGTTTCCGATGATGTTCGGAAAATCGTAGCGCTCGCGCAGTTCCTCGCGCAGGTGAATGTTCTCCTCGAGCAGACCCTTTCGCTCGTCTTCCACCAGCTGGGCGACCTTGACGGCATGCCCGATGATCGATGCCGCTACCTGTACGAAGCTCAGGGCCCGATCATAGTCGCGGCTATCCGAGAAATGCAGCTCCGTCGCGATCACCCCCAGGGTTCTGGAATGCAGTGTCACGGGCACACAGACGAGGCTGAACTCACCTTTCCGTCGCCGGGCGCTGCCCGAGATCATCGGCTCGCGACTGGTCCTGGGAACGACGACGGGCCGACCGCTCTCCAGGACTCGCTCGATGATTTCTCGCGCGCTCTCGTCGAGCGAGGGCGGAGCCGGGTCCGCGGTCTTTCCCGGGGAGGAGAAGATCAGCTCCTGGCCGTCCTCCTCGGAAAGCCTGACCAGGGCCGCCGAGATACTGGGGTGCCCCTCCAGGATCTCGACCACATCGGGCAGAGACTCCTTCAGGCTGACGGTATCGGACAACGCCCGACTGACCTCGAGCAGTGTCTTCAGACGCCGGACCTCCGGAGTCAAATCCTTCAAACGTTCCGATCGCTTTGCCGGGGGCCGGACGCTCATCCGCCTGGACTCCTCCCTTCGTCACTCTCATCGTCGTCGTGACATCGAAAGCGCGTCATCTGATCAAAAATAGGATGACACTTTATTAGAATTGGATACATTTTTGAAGAATGTAACACGAATCATTCCAATTTGTCAGGTTTTGTCGATCGGACGTTCAGACAGCTCGACGCAGACGCATCGCTTGGCGTCCATGTCCCCAGGGGCGAGACTCGGACTCTGGCTCGATTCCGTTCTGCTAGACTGAATCCGAGGAGAGTGCATCATGACATTCGTTTCCGACCTCGAACCCTCATCGGTCTGGCGGCATTTCGACCAGATCCTGACCATCCCGCGCGGCTCGAAGAACGAGGGCCGAATGCGCGATTACGTGCTCCAAGTCGCTTCCCGGCTGGGTCTGGAGACCGTAGTGGATGATGCAGGGAACGTATTGGTGCGCAAACCTGCCGCCGGGGGGGCCACTGCGGCCGACACGGTCGTGCTGCAGTGCCACCTTGATATGGTCAACGAAAAGAACTCCGACGTGGACCACGATTTCAGCAAGGATCCGATCCACCCCGCCCGACAGGACCGGTACCTGACCGCCGAGGGCACGACTCTCGGCGCCGACAACGGGATCGGCATTGCCATTTGTCTGGCCGTTCTGGAAGCGAAGGACCTACGCCACGGTCCCCTGGAGTGCCTGTTCACGGTCGACGAGGAGACCGGTCTGACGGGCGCCGCCGCCCTCTCTGCCGACTGGCTGAAGGGACGGTTTCTGCTCAATCTCGACTCCGAAGAAGAGGACGCCGCCTACATCGGCTGCGCGGGTGGATCGGGCCAGAATCTGACGCTGGCGGTGCAACGGGAACCCGTACCCTCGGGTTCGAGCGGGCTGCATGTGGAGGTGCGGGGTCTCAAGGGCGGTCATTCCGGCACCGACATTCAGCTGCAGCGGGCGAATGCCATCCAGCTCCTGGCTCGCCTGCTGCATCGTGCGAGCCTGGCGGAGGATTTCGCCGTCTCCGGCCTGCAGGGCGGGAACATGCGCAACGCGATTCCACGGGAAGCCGGTGCCGACCTCGTCGTCGCCTCCGGCCGCGCCGCTTCCCTCGAGAGCTCCCTGCAGCAGGAGTTCGAACGGGCGAGCGCTCAGTTCCAGCCGGCCGACCCCGGGATGGAACTCGTTGTGAAACCGGCCGTCCCATCCGCCGCGGCAGTCGACCACGAATCCGGCGGCCGTCTCCTGCGCTTGCTGCACGGCCTGCCCAACGGCGTCATGGCGATGAGCTATGACATTCCGGACCTGGTCGAGACCAGCACCAACCTCGCCACGGCCAAACTCGAAGACGAGTGTTGCAGGATCCACCTCAGCTCTCGCAGTTCCTCGGAGATCGCGTTGAAGGAACTTCAACTGCGCATTGCCGCCGTCGCGGAACTCGCAGGTTGCGATGTAGAGACCGTCGAGGGATACCCGGGCTGGCAACCGGATCTCCATTCGCCGCTGCTGGCCAAGGTTAAGGTCACGTACGCCCGCGTCTTCGGGTCCGAGCCTCAGGTGAGGGCCATCCATGCGGGCCTGGAGTGCGGGATCATCAAACAGAAATACCCGCAGCTCGATATGATTTCGATCGGTCCGCAGATCGAGTTTCCCCACTCACCGGACGAGCGGGTCGACATCGCTTCCGTCGGCCGGTTCTATCAGCTGGTGCGGGAGCTGTTGCAGGATCTGGCGCAGTGAAGTGACACGGCATCGGCCGAGGGGAGTCTCAGAGAAATCGGGCCACTGGCGCGGACCGGACTTGGCCCGCTCGAGTGCCGGAATCGTCACCCTTCCCCACCCGCCTGCTTGGATCGGTCTCGGTTCCCGGTGTTCAGCCCCCGCTCGGTCCCAAAGGTCCCCTTCGTGCCTGCGAGCTCACGCCGTTCCCCCTCCGCCACTACCGCGGCTTCACCACAATGGCATCCGAAACCGGCCGCTCCCCCGTCAAATCAGAGGGCTGGTTCACGATCTGACCGTAGAGGTAGAAAGTCGACGAACCTCCACCGTCCAGGTTCAGCGCTTCGACACAGCCCAGAGAGGACATCAGATCGGTCAACTCGGCCAGCGTCATGCCGACGCTGAAGGCGTCGTTGCGTCCATCCACCACTACCAGGACCCAATGCCCATCCGCCCGGACGCCCGCAGCCGTCCGAGGATGCCGCTCTTCGACGAAGCTCGAACGAACCCGTTCGACCGCATAATCGTCGACGCGAACGCCGTGTCGAATCAGCAGCGGTGTCCCTCCCACGATGAAGTCCATCTCTCGCCAAGGCTCTTTCGGACGGCCGCCCGGCGAGGCGAACACGAAGGAAACCGAGGCCGCGGCCCCAAGGCAATCGGCGGGGGCGTCTCCCACCCGTCGGCTTCCAAAGGACACGACCAGGCCACCAAGAGGGATGGAAGCATTGCCATCACTCGTCATCCCCACGACTCGGCCGCTCCCGTCAACGGCCAGCTCCACGCCACCGCCGTGGGCCAGGGTCGACGGGCCGAACTCGTGGGTGTACAGAACCACCTGCCAGGCACCTCGTTCGCGATTCAAACCGTCGATTCCGTATTCCCGGTCCCCGATTCGGATGTTCCAGTGCATGGCGACACGCCCAATCGTCACCCGGGTGCCGCCCCGATACCACCCGATGGCGGCTCGCGGGAGATTGGGATCCGAAAACCACCGGTCCTCGATCTTGAGGATCCCCACGGGCTCTCCGTCGTAGGCTCCCCCGATCCGAAAGAAGCCGCCGTTGACCGCGAGGACGGCACCCTCGCGGTGGGCCATCGCCGAGACGGTCTCACGACCGGTCCCCTGATCAAGGGCCCGTACCGCCTCGATCGAATACTGCTCCGGGTCCACGACGGCGATGTGGATCGAGAGCGGGCCCGCGCTCAGCCGGTGCTCGTAGGAGAGACCGTCACCGCCGGCGGCGACGGCCGCTCCGCCTGCGCCGAACCAGAGAATCCCCCACAGCGCGACGAGAGCCCGGGTTGTCTTCTGCATCTGCACGGCTCGCGGATTCCTCGTGAAATTTCAGGATCAGGCCGGAACTCGATTCGGCCTGTCGGCTTGTTCCCGGCTCGACCCTTTACCTAAAATAGTCCAGTGCCCTGAAGTCCGGAAGCGACTATGAGTTCCGTAAAGTACAAAGACTACTACTCGACCCTCGGAGTGGAGCGATCGGCCAGCCAGGATGAAATTCGGAAGGCCTACCGCAAGCTCGCACGCCAGTACCATCCTGATCGCAACCCGGGAGACAAGAGCGCCGAGGAGCACTTCAAGGACATCCAGGAAGCGTATGCGGTCCTTTCCGATCCCGAGAAACGCAAACAGTACGATCACCTCGGCTCCAGCTGGGAACAGGGAGCGGATTTCACACCGCCACCGGGTTGGGGCGGCGCACGAGTCGAGTTCGGAAATGCCGCCGATTTCGGGGACATCTTCGGCGATGCCGGCGGATTCAGCGATTTCTTCCAGTCGCTCTTCGGGGGCCGGGGCCGGACGGCTTACGAACAAACGTCGCGAACCGCGGCGCGATCCCGCCGTACCAAGCCGGCCCACGGGACGGACGTCGAGAGCGAGATCGAGCTGACGCTCGAGGATCTCCACCGCGGGACCCATCCAACGGTTATGCTGCGCACGACTGAAGTCTGCCCCGATTGCGGGGGCAAGGGCGTCCGCCGCATGAGTCGCTGTGCCCGCTGCCAGGGCACCGGCCAGTTGACTTCTCGAAAACGACTGACGGTGAACATTCCCGCCGGAATGCGCGACGGGTCGGTACTTCGCCTCTCCGGAAAGGGCGGGCGGCAAACACCGGACGGTCCTGCCGGAGATCTCTATCTGCGCATCCGGGTCAAGACACACCCTCTGTTCGAGATCGTGGGTCAGGATGACCTGCAAACTGACCTCCCCATCACTCCCTGGGAAGGTGCGCTCGGGGCGAAGGTCCCGGTCACCACTCTGGACGGGTCCGTAGAGGTCACGATACCGCCGGGCACCGAGGGGGGCAGCCGCCTGCGGCTTCGCGGACAAGGTCTCAAGAAGCGCGACGGCGGCCGCGGCGATCTCTACGTTCGCATCCGCATTGCGCTGCCGGACCAGTTGACACCCGAGGAAACGGAACTGTTCCGGCAGCTCGCCAGGAAATCCACCTTCGATCCGAGGAAACGCTAGCCCGGACCTCTCGTCAGACTTGTGCCGCGACCGACTAGGCTTCCCGCGTACCAGGTACCGGTACCTCCGGCTTGATGTCGACCGGCCCGAGGGCGTAATCGGTCGGACCCAGTCGCATATCAGACGCCATCATCTGATCCCAGTTCGTCTCTTGCCCTGTGTACGCGGAGGTCCGCCCCATGATCGCCACCAGCGTGGAAACGGCAGTGTTCCGGGCCTCGTTCAAGGGGGTATTTTTCCGGATGGCCGTCACGAGATCGATGTGCTCCTGCACGTAGGGCGAGTCTTTCCCCGTGTCGTAAGCCGCTCCTGCCGCGGGAGCTGCCTCCGGCTTCCAGTTCCAGGCCACGTCCCCCTTGGGCCCGTAGATGGTGTCGCGACAGTTGCTCGCACCCTTCGTCCCCACGATGAACTCGGAAACATTGGTGGCACAACCGTCGACCTGGCGACACTGGCTCAAAACATGAACGCCATTGTCCAGCTCGTAGTCGATGGCAAAGAAATCGTACTGATCCCCGGTCACCCGTCGCGCCCGGCCCCCCATCCCAACGGCCTTCACCGGATGAGAATTGGTGAACCAGTTGATCACGTCGATGTTGTGCACGTGCTGCTCGACAATGTGGTCGCCGGAGAGCCAGCACCAGTTGACCCAATCCCGGATCATCCACTCCATGTCCGACCAGCCCTTTGCTCGCTCTTTGTACCAGAGTTGTTCCTGGTTCCAATAGCAGCGAGCGGCGATGATCTCTCCAATGGCCCCGTCCATGATCCGGTTGTAGGTCTCGATGTACGACCGTTCGTGGCGTCGTTGGGTACCCGTTGCGACCTTGAGGCCGAGGACGCCTGCCCGTTCCCCGGTCTCCATGATCGACCGTGCGCCAACCGGATCGACGGCAACGGGCTTCTCCATGAAGATGTGTTTGCGCGCCTCGACGGCTGCCCGGAAGTGCTCGGGGCGAAAATGAGGTGGCGTTGCGATGATGACGTAATCGATGTCGGACTCGAGCAGGCGTTGGTAGGCATCGAAGCCGACATAACAGCTCTCATCCGGGATCTCGACCGCCTTCTTCTCCTTCAGCTGATTCCGGCAGTCATCGATTTTGTCTTTGAACACATCCGCCATGGCCACGAGCTGAAGCGACGGACCCGCCTCGAGAAAATTGAGAGCCGCGCCGGTGCCCCGTCCCCCACACCCGATCAGCCCGGCTCTGATGGGCTCGCCGTCGGGAGCCAGCGTCGGTCCCGGTTCGATCTTCGGACCGAGAGAAATCTGCTCTTCCTCCGGGCCACCGGACGAACACGCAGCAAGAAAGGCGCCGGCCACTGCCGCCGTTCCGATGAAATGACGCCGATTCAGGCCGGATTCCCCCAGTTTCTCCTCGTCTCGCATACTTCTCGACTCCTTTCTCTCTCAATCATGGTACATAGCAGGCCTGTCGCCAAGCCCCCCCGCCGGTTTGGGGCCACTTTTTAGTCGGGGACATAGGGGCGCACCACGCGGAATCCCACATCCGTACAGTCTGAATACCACCAGACGCTCTTCGGCGTCTGCGGGTCGGTCCTGAGCCAGGCATCATGTCGGGTCTGGTCTCGAGCCCCCACCCGGAGCTCAATCGGGTCGCTCTTGAAGGACCCGCCACGAACCACGTGTTCGCGCCCCTGCGGCGGTCCGGTCGGATCCTGAACCGGTGCCGGAGAACCGGGACCGTACCCGTCCGCCGCGTAGAAGTCGCTGCAGAACTCGCGGACGTTGCCGAGCATGTTGTACACCCCCCAGGGATTCGGCTGGGTCGTTCCGAGGGCCTGCGTCCTCATGCGGCCGTTGGCACGGTAGACTGCAAACTTGGCCAGGGTCTGCTCGTCGACGATGGCTCCCCCGAAAAGCTCATGTATCCACTTCGTCGACCACGAGACCGCCTCCGGATCCTGGAAAAAGAAGGGCCCATGGGTCCCGGCTCTGGCGGCATACTCCCACTCCGCCTCGGTGGGCAGGCGATAAGTGCGACCCGTGAGCTGGGACAGCCATTCGCAGTACTTCGTCGCAGCGAAGTAGGTCATCGTGATCGCCGGGCGTCCCCCTTTGCCCCATCCCTGGTCGGGTGATCCGTAAGGCGGAGTCGGACCGGTCAGCGCATCCGTCGCCGTGGCACCCTTCTCGTTCTTTCCCCGGGTCACGGTCTGGGCGTAGTAGGCGTCGAACTCCCGCCACGAGACCTCGAACTTGCCGATCCAGAAGCGGCTCAGTGAGACCTTGTGCTGGGGAGATTCGTCCGGCTGATGTCCGATCTCCGATTCCGGGGTCCCCATCTCGAACTCGCCGCCCTCGACCGCCACCATCTCGAAGCGGACGGTGGTTCCGGGAATCACTTCGGTGTAGCTCTCGAAGGCGCCGGGTTCGAGATCGGTAATCGGCGGCTCCGCGGGCTCGTAGGCGCCCGTCACCTCTTCGGGAACCACCATCTGCTCTTCCGGCCCCTCGTGAAAATGCCCGGTTCTCAGGTGGCAGTTGATGCAGCGCACCTCGTCCCGGTGTTTGCGGTAATGGAGATGGGCATCGACGCCTTTGTCGGACAGTCCAGTGGGAAACAGCTCCTGGTGGCAACGCAGGCAGGAATCCTCGAAGGTGTATCGTGCGGCCTGTTCGAGGGTGGAACGGGCGTCCCAGTCGATCGCCGCCACATCCCGAAAATAATAGCTGTAAATGTCCCGGGTTCCGGCCTTGACCTTTTCGATGAAGAAGGGTGCCCCCTCGGGAGGAAGGTGGCAGTCCACGCAGTTCACGACCACCCCGCTCGGATTCCTGTAGTGTGCCCCCCGCTTCCAGGTTGCCGTGGCCTGGGGATGGACGTGGCAGCTCTCGCAGTAGGCATTGCTCGACGTGGTCCGGGTCACGACCGACCCCAGATACACCGACAGGCCCATGACGAAACAACCCAGCACCAGGCCCCAAAACACTCGGCTCTTGAAAATGATCCGTCTGAAAAGCCCCACGCCCCTGCCCCCGAAGAACTCCCGCCGGCAACGCTGTGACCTGCTCGCGGCCGTAGCGGCCGGACCGCAAAACAGCGCCAAGTGTCACTGATTCCCGGGACGCGGTCAAGGGGGAAAACCGGAGGACCGTGCATGCCGGCGACGGCCCCCCAATTCACGGGAAATCCGCACCTCCACCCCGTCCAGACGCTCCGCAAGATCGACCCCGGCCGCCATGTCGAGCACCGAGATCCCCGTCGCCAGCGCGTCCGCGGTCAGGGCATCCGGCGCCACAACCGTGACCTCCCCGTGATATGGGAGCCCTCGCCCCGTCGCCGGGTCCAGGATGTGCGAGTAGCGGACACCATCGATTTCGATGAACTGAAAGCGATCTCCCGATGTCGCCACGGCACATTGCGCCAGTTCCAGAGTCCCGCCGCCTCCCAAGTCGTCGGCCAGGGCCACGACCCAGCCCGTCCTGCCCGGAGGGGGGTCGCCCAGACGAAGGTCTCCGCCCGCATCCACCAGACTCGCCTCCAGCCCCCTCTCCTGGAGCACCCGGAGAGCCTCGTCGGCGGCAAATCCCTTGGCAATCCCACCGAGGTCCAGTTCCATGCCCGGCGCCGTCAGACGAAGGGACCGGGTCCGGCGGTTCAGCAATATCCGGCGATAGCCGACTCGGGCCCGGGCCTGTTCGAGCTCGGCCGACTCGGGAAGTCTCCCCTCCTCGCGGCATCGGCGCCAAAGCCGCACCAGCGGACCGACGGTGACGTCGAAGGCGCCGCCCGTCAGCCTGGAGAAATCCAGACTCCGTTCGAGGACGTGAAACAAGACTGGGCTCACGACCTTGGGCCGGACGCGGGCCACCGGAACTGCCCGGGAGAGCTCACTGTCGGTTCGGAAGTCGCTGAAGATCTGTTCCAGCTCTTCGACCCGCTCGAAGGCCTCGAGGGCGCCGCGCCGAACCCGTCCTTCCTCCTCTCCATAGATGACGAGCCGGAACTCGGTCCCCATACGCAGATTGTGGAATTCGAAGCGGCGTGGTCCCCCGTCTCCTCCCGCGCTATTCGTTGCGCCCCCGACCAAGACGATCAGGACCAGCAGGCCGCCCATCAGAAACCGCGGAGAGTCCAGCCGCTTGAAGCCCCTGCCGGCCGACGAAGTTCCGTGACCCATCACTGTCAGGACCTTCCCCGCCCTGCGGCCTTCAGTTCCCCGGAGTCCCCCGGCCCGGAGCGCCACGTGAACGAGACGTACTGGATGTTTCTTCCCCGCTCCAGGTGGCGCTTTTCGAACGTCGTCGCCACGTCCAGCAATTCGTCACCGCCCCGAGTCTGATGGATATCCCGATTCTCTACTTTCACCTGCCCGCCGGCAGCGGCGATCTCATCCAGCAGGAATTCCACCGTGTCGGAATCGTCGGTCTTGACGTGGACCTCGCCGTCGGGGGCAAGGATCCGGCGATACATGGCCAGAAAGGGCCGTCCCAGGATCCGGTGCTTCGCCTGGCGACGCTTCGGTCGGGGATCGGGAAACGGAATCCAGAGGGTGTCCACCTGTCCCTCGTCGAAGTAGAGGCCCAAATCTGCAATGTCGGCCCGCAGGAATGCGACATTCGAGATGCTGTGGGAGAGGGCCTCGCGGGCCGCCCTCCAGAACCGATCGCTCCGGCGATCGATGCCGACGATGTCGTGTCCGGGAAACCGGTCGGCCAGAGCCAACGTGTATTCCGCCTTGCCGCAACCCAGTTCCAGGATCAGCGGACGATCGCCACCGAAGAAATCTCGAACCCACTGTCCTCCGGGGCCGACATCGTCCCGGTCAAAGCAGTTCGACAAACTCTTTACCTCTGCGAAGCGCCGCCGTTTCTTCCTCGCCATATCGACTTCGATCCCTGCATCTTCTCATTCGATCGGCTCCTGAGTCGGCGGAAATGGCCGCGATAGCGCGGAAACTCCGTCACGCCGATCCCCCCGAAGACCAGCAGCATTCCCGCGACGATCCTCGGAGTGATGTCGCCACCGAACACGATCGAGTCGCCGATCAGCGCGACGACGGGCGTCACGAAGATCATGGTCGACACCGATACGGCCCGGCTGTGGGCCAGAAGCCAATAGTACAGCGTGAAGGCCAACGCCGATGCCACGACCCCGAGGTACAGGAGACCGAACAACGCCGGCCACCCCGGAACGGCCCCTGGCGGATCATCGACGAGGACGGCAAAGGCGATCAGCCCGGAGGATCCGAAGATCATCTGCCAGAGCGTCAGAGAGACGGGGTGCAGTCCCCCCAGATCCCTCTTGATGAGAACGGTCGCCAGGGCTCCACCCGCAGCCCCGACGACCACGGCTGCGGTTGCAGCCGTCAAAGCCTCTCCCGACGCTGCCACCCGCAGGCCATCCGAGTAGGTGACGAAGACGCCGAGAAAACCCAGCAGGAGACCCACGAACACGCCGAATCCCAGGCGTTCGCCAGGTAGGAGCCAGCGAGAAAACAGCCCTGTGAAAATGGGAAAGGTGGCAAACAGGATGGCCGTCACGCCGGCACTGAGATGCTGTTCCGCCCAGTAAATCAGCCCGTAGTCAAAGGCGTAGGTGAGAACCGCCGTGACGAAGACGATCTTCACAACCGAGAAGGGGAGACGTATGGGCACACCTCGCCAGACGGCGTAACCGGCCAGCAACGGCACCGCCAGAAGAAACCTGAGCCCCGCGCCCAGGAACGGCGGAAAGCCTTCCAGCGTCAACTTGATGGCCACCCACGAGAAGCCCCAGACGAAACACAACAGCCCGAAAACCAGGATCTGCAAGGCCCTTCCCTCGGCATCGGCGGCCCGGCCGCCCGCTCACGCTTTGCTCGACTCCGCCGTGTGCAGCAATGCCCCGCCTCGGCGAACCGCGCGCATCAGCATGACGTACAGGCTTGGCACAATGAAGAGAGTAAGGAGCGTGGCAAACCCCAGACCGAAAATTACGGCGATGGCCATACTGGCCCACCACTGACTCGATTCGCTCCGTGTCGCCCACTCCATCACGTGAAAATCGTAGCTGATCCCGGCCGCCATCGGAACGAGGCCCAGGATCGTCGTCCCGGCTGACAGAAGCACCGGCCGCAGTCGCACCGTTCCGGCCTCCACCGCCGCTTCGGTGAGGGACATGCCCCGTTCTTCGAGTTGGCGGGCGTAGTAGAGGAGCACGATCGCGTTGTTCACCACGACACCCGCCAGACTGATGACGCCGACTCCGGTCATGATGATGGAGAAAGGCATGGCGAAGACCAGCAGGCCGATCAGGACTCCGATCAGGGAGAGGATGACCGTAGTCATGATGATGAAGGGAATGGCGAGGCTGTTGAACTGGGCCACCAGGATGAGCGTGATTCCCAACACCGCGACGATGAAGGCGCGGGTCAGAAAGCTGGCGGCCTTGTCCTGCTCCTCCTTCTCCCCTGCGTACCGGATCTCATACCCGGGCGGGAGTTCCATCCTGGACAGGATGTCCTGCACGTCGGTCAGGACCTCATTGCTGAGGCGTCCCTCCGCGTCCGCCGTGATCGTGATGACGCGACGCTGGTTGAGATGCCGGATGGTTCCCAGCCCGCCCGTGTAGACGAATTCTCCGAATGAGCTCAGGGGCACGGGCTGAGCCAGCGCATTGGGAATCTGGAGCTTGAGAAGATCATCGACGTCCAGACGTTGGGACAAAGGCAACCGGATCGTAATGTCGTACTCATCCCGAAACTGCCGATAGGTGCCGACCTTGTTGCCGAAGATCGCCGTTTTGAGGTAGTTGCCGACCACGGCGGTATTGACGCCCAGCAACATCGCGCGCTGACGGTCGACGTGGAAGGCCAGTTCCGGTCGGGACGCCTCGTAGTCGCTTTGCAGGTTCACCAGGCCCGGGACGTTTTCGATTGCACGCTCTGCTTCATCGCTGAGTCGCTCCAGCGTCGAAAAATCCTTCCCGACGATGCGGACCGTCACCGGTGCCCCGGTCGGGGGGCCCTGCTCTTCCTCCTTGACGTCGATTTCCGCTCCGGCGATATCGGAGAGTCGATCTCGGATCGCGGCGATGACCTCTTGGGAAGGCTTCTCCCGAACCTCATACTTGTGGAACACCAGCGTGATGCTGGCAACGTGCGGACCGGAGGCACTCGGACCCAGGGTGTTTCCGCCCCCCGCTCCGACGTTGGTCACATAGTGATCGAGGTATTGGCGGAACTCCTGCAACCGGTCCTCGACCAGCCGAACGATGCGATTCGTTTCCTCGATGCTCGTGCCCTGGGCCAGGCGAATGTCGATACTGGCCCGGATCGGATCGAAGTTGGGGAACAGGACGACGCCGTGATCCATCTTGCCGTAGAGCATCCCCAGGGTCACGAGGACCATCAGGGCCAGCGTGACCGTGACGAACCGATACTCGATGGCCAGGCGCAGGATGCGGCCGTAAGCCCGCAGCAGGATCGGCTTTCGGTCGCTCGTCCGCGGCTTTCCCCCGGAAAGAACGGAGCACACGGTGGGGTTGATGATCAGGGCGACGAACAGGGACGAGGTCAGTGTGATGATCAGGGTGATGGGCAGATACTTCATGAAGTCGCCCATGATGTCCGGCCAGAAGAGCAGGGGGCCGAAGGCGAACAGCGTCGTGGCCGTCGAAGTGATCACCGGCCAGGCCACTTCGGCGGTGCCCAGTCGAGCCGCCTCCACCCGATCGTAGCCCAACTGTATGTGGCGATAGATGTTCTCCACGATCACGATGGCATTGTCCACCAGCATGCCCAAAGCCATGATCAAGCCGAACAGCACGATCATGTTCAGAGTGAGACCGATGACCTGAATCACCGTGAAGCTGATCAGCATGCTCAGCGGGATGGCCACTGCGACGATAGTGCTCGTTCTCAGGCCCATGAAGAGCACCAGCACGATCACCACCAGGATCAGGCCTGAGAGGATGTTGTTCTCCAGATCCCTGACCATGCTGAAAATGTCGTCCGACTGGTCGAGGGTCAGATCGAAACGGATGCCCTCCGGGACTTCCTGCCGCGCTGTCTCGAGAATCCGGTCGATGGCAAACTTGATCGGCACGATGTCGGCGCCGAGTCGCTTCTGGACGCTGAGCGTGATGCTGGGCTGGCCGTCCAGGCGAGAATAGGTGCTGCGATCCTTGAAAGTGTCCCGGACCACTCCAATGTCGGAAAGATAGATCGGCTTTCCATTGATGACCGCGAGAATCAAATGCTCCACATCATCGGGATTGGTGAACTCGCCCGGAACGCGGACATTGAACTTGGTGCCGGGAGTTTCCAGATTCCCTGCAGAGATGTTGACGTTTTCGCTGGGCACGAGCGCGAGCAGTTCGGCCAGAGTGAGCCCATAGGCGGCAAACCGGTCGTGGTCGACCTCCAGGCGGATCTCACGCTCCAGGCCACCCATGACGTCGCAGTTCAGCACACCGGGAATCTCCTCGATGACATCCTCGAGCTCGTCCGCGATGTCCTTGAGGGCAACCTGCGAAACACCTCCCGAGATGCTGATCAGAAACACCGGGAAGTCGGCGACGCTGATCTCGCGAATCGTCGGTTCTTCGGCTTCCTGCGGGATTTCTCCGCGCACCTGATCCACCTTGTCGCGAACATACTGCAGGGCGTCCTCGATGCGGATGTCCGGAAAGAACTCCACCACCACCGTGGACATGCCTTCCGCGCTGATCGAAGTGATCTCTTTGACGCCCTTGACGCCTGCCAGATCCTTCTCGATCTTCATGGTGACGGACGACTCCACATCCTCCGGGGAAACGCCTTCGTAGGAGGTGGAAACGACGACGTAGGGAATCGGCACGTCTGGAGCGCCCTCCCGGGGCAGCGTCACGTAGCTGTAGCTGCCCGCCACGACGATCAGCAGGATCAGCACCCAGACAACGACTCGATTGTTGATGGCGGCGTCGGAGAGAATCACGGCTAACCTGCGTTTCGGATGGAGACCAGCTGACCGGGCCCGACCTGACGGTGTCCCTTGACGATGAGCCGATCTCCCCGGGCCAGACCTTCGACGACCTGGACTTCGGTTCCGCGGATCATCCCCAGTTCCACGTCCCGCCTTCGGGCCCGCCCGTCTTCGACAACGTAGACCACCTTGCCGTCCTCGAGCGGGATCACGGAGGCCAGCGGAATCATCACCACATCGTGCAGGGTCCGGCGAAAGATGCGCGACCGAATGATCATCCCCGCATGAAGGGTGCCGGCGGAGTTGTCGAGGGAGATCTCGATCGGCGTGGTTCGCGTCGACGCGTCGGCCAGTTCGCTGATGTAGGTCACCTTGCCCGTAAATGTCCGAGAGTCCAGCGAGTCCACTTCGATCGTGACGGACTGTCCCAGGCGGATGAAGCGGATGTCCTTCTCCGGGATCTGAATTTCGGCCTTGACCCGGGACACATCGACGATCTGCGCCACCGTATCCCCGGAAGACACATACTCACCCCGGTCACGGACGCGGGAATTGAGGACTCCCGTGAGCGGGGCCTTGATGACCATCCGCTCCAGGCTCGTCCGGGCCACCTGGAGATTGGCCCGGCTCACGGCCATGCGAGCCTCCAGCTCGTCGACCTCGCTCTTGCGCATGACGCCCTTTTCGAGGAGTTCGGTGGACCGGCCGAGCATGCGTTCGTCGAATTCGGCCTGCGCTTTGGCTTGCTCGAACTGAGCTTTCTGAACGGTGTTGTCCAGACGAAACAGGAGCTGGCCCTCCTGGACGGGCTCACCCTCTTCGACCAGCACCGCTTCGATCCGACCCCTCTCTTCCACCGGGACGTCGACGACCAGTCTCGGTTCGATTACGCCGGGTAGAAGGAGCAGGTCGGGCATGGACTCCACCGGCCGGATCTCGAGCGTCTCGACGTTGACAGTGAGCTCCTCTTCCGGCGGTACGTCCTTGACGGGTGTCGGCATCCGAGCCACCAGCAGCGCCACTACACCTGCAGCGAGGATGATGGCCAGCGAGACCGCCAGCCTGAACCACGAGAATCGACGAGGCGCCATCCCAGTATCCCTTTTCCCCAAAATGAAACGGATTCACTCCCCACGAAGTTGCACGAACTTCGAAAAAGTTTCACCTTGCACGTTTCAGTCCAACTTCCCCGGATGGAATCGCCTGCCGTCCTCCACTCCGGCGCAGACCCGCCTCTCACCGTACTTCCAGCACTCGGCCTCCCGGGGACAACGATCCAGGCAAAGCGTCGAAGAAGAAAGCAGACTGGGTCAAATCACAGGAATTCCCGTCAATAGCCCGCCGGAAATCACCCCTCCCATTTCCCTGGGTTACATGTCCGGTCAATCGGGCCTGATGACTGGGGACAGAACAGTATATCAAAACTCCTTGCAATCTCAGGTACGGGTGCTAGTATTGCACCATTCCCACGGCACCTGGAGCTGATCATGACTGAGGCTGACTGTTGGCACACCCAACTTTACATCTTCAGCAAACTCCTACCCCCCCAACCCGGAGGTGAACCATGAGTCTTGTCCCGAAATCTGTCTGGTTTTCGCTGCTCGTCGTTCTCACCGGCGCGTGCGGTCCCAAGCCGGACGAGCAGTTGGCGGCAGCCCTCGAACAGGGGGATGTCGCGACCCTCAATTCCATTCTCGAAGCAGGCGCTAACCCCAATCTGAAACTGGGAGATGGTGCGACGCCCCTCATGATCGTCTCCGGGAAAGGTCTGGCCGATGCGGTGGATGTTCTGATCACTGCCGGGGCAGCTGTGAATGCCAAGGATCTGACCGGTCAGACCGCATTGCTACAGGCCGCCTCGAAGGCGCACACCGATATCGTAGTGCGCCTGCTGCGGGCGGGTGCAGATGTGGGGGCCCAGGATTTCGACGGCAAGACGCCTCTGATCCGGGCTGCCGCCAACGGACACCTCGACACCGTGCGAGCCCTGCTCGATGGAGGAGCCAAGATCCAACAGTCGGACAATGCCTCTCAGACAGCATTGGTCCACGCCGCCATCAACGGGCACGCCGAGGTCGTCGGGCTTCTTCTCGACGAGGGCGCCGACATCGATCACCGCAACTTCGAGGAATGCCCCCCACTCATCTTGGCGGCCGGCGCTGGGCAGGCCGAAGTGGTCCGGCTCCTGATCGAGAGAGGTGCCGGGATCAACGCGTACGGAAAGGACGGATGTACCGCCCTGGCCCGGGCCTGCGAAAAGGGTCACACTCAGGTCGTCCAGGTGCTTCTGGAGGGTAAAGCCTCGGTCAATGCGCGGGACAACATGGACCGGACGCCTCTGATGAGGGCGGCTGAGCAGGGGCACACGGATATCGCCCAGCTGCTCATCGACAGCAAGGCACAGGTCAATGCCGCCGACAAGTCGCACCAGACGGCCCTGCTCTGGGCGGCCCTGCGCGGGCATACCGACACGGCCCGGCTGCTCCTCCAGAACAAGGCCGATCCGAACGCCGAGGATACCAACGGCTGGACGCCGCTGCGCTACGCTCAGAGTAAGGGGCACACGGAGACCGTTGCTCTGCTGAAAGAGGCGGGCGGTCAGTAACCTCCCTCGCCGGAGATCGACAATCTGCTGCGGAATCCCGGAGAACGATCAAGTGGCTATTTCGCAGGTGGATCGAGGTGAGCCGCCTCGGAGTCTCCCATTTCGAGGCCGCCCGGGAAATACTCGTTCCACCGTCGCGTCACCTGTCGTGCGGTCTCGTCCGAGCAGTGGAGCTCCCCCGGGAAGTCCGGCTTGACGCGAGCGTCGATCACGATCGGTGCTCCGTAGACGACGTGGTTTCTCACGATACGGATGCGCGAAGCATGGATATCGGCGGCCGGCTCGAACCGGGTAAAGGTGGTCCACAAGAAGTTCACGCTGCTGGCCGCCGCCCTTTCCGGCTCGTCGGTCAGGACCAGAAGAGGCCATTCGGCGAAGGCGGGATGTGAGGCGACCCGTTTCGACAGTGCCGGCTCCTCGGTCCGAGGGACACCCCCAACCACCAGACAACCCCGGCAGAAGACCCGAACCTGGTTTACCCCGGGAGGCAGGGGCGGGTCGCTCTGGAATTCTCCCGGGAGACTCCGAACTGGTTCGCCCAGGCCCATCCATACCCCCTTGGATCCCTGATTGACAGCCGGGCCCGTGTAGTCGAGCGTGTCCATGGACAGATTGGCGAAGACATAGAGGTCGGTCTCCGGGTTGGTGCGCGCCAGGACGTGTTCGAGAGTCCCCCGGAAGTCCCGCAGATCGACCGATCGATCGACGACGAACAGGAATTTGGTCAGCGACAGCTGTCCCTCCCCGAGGATTCGAAAAGCCGACATCATTGCCTCCCGGTGGTAGCGGTCTTTGACGCGGGCGGCGGCCAGGGAATGGTAGCCCGTCTCGCCGTACGACCAGAGGGCCTCGACCGAGGGCATCACCAGTGGGAACAATGGACTGAGCAGTTCCTGCAAGAGATCGCCGATGTAGAAGTCCTCCTGCCGGGGCTTCCCCACCACCGTCGCCGGGTAGATGGCATCGCGGCGGTGCAGCATGCGTTCGATCTGGAAAACCGGGTATTCGTGCTGCAGACTGTAGTAGCCATAGTGGTCGCCGAAGGGACCTTCGGGCCGGCGCACTTTCGGTGGCACCTGACCGATAAGGGCAAATTCGGCCGTAGCAGGGATCGGGTGCGGCCCGAAGCCTTCCACCAGGGGCAGCCGTCGTTCCAGCAGAAAGGAAGCCAGCACCAACTCCGGGACATTTTCGGGCAGAGGAGCGATGGCCGACAGGATCAGAGCCGGGGGTCCCCCCAGGAAGACGGTGACCGGCAGCGGCCGGCCCGCGCGCTCCGCCTCCGCATAGTGAAACCCTCCGCCCTTTCCTATCTGCCAGTGCATGCCCGTGGTCTGTGACTCATGGACCTGGAGGCGGTAGATGCCGAGGTTGTGACCTCCCTGCGAGGGATGTTCCGTATACACCAGAGGCAGAGTGAGGAAGGGGCCGCCGTCCTCCGGCCAGCAAGTCAGCACGGGAAGAGACTCGAGGCGCGGTTCAGCTACGACCTCTGCAACCGGTCCATGGCGCCGACGGCGCGTGCCCAGCCGGAGCGGCAACGACCACAAATCCCGGAATCCCCACAGTTTCGAAGGGCTCGGCGGCAACAACCGATGGGCCGCCTCTGCCAGCCGCCGGACCTGGTCGAAAGGACGGCTGCCGAAGGCCATTTCAGCGCGGCGTGCGGTGCCAAAGAGATTCGTGACCAGAGGAAAATCGGCACCTCGGACGCGTGAGAAGAGAAGTGCGGGCCCACCGGCGGCGATGACGCGACGATGGATCTCGGCCACTTCCAGGCGGGCGTCGACTTCGGCGTCGACGGTCACGATTTCTTGCTCGCGCCGGAGTTGCTCCAGGAAGGATCGCAAATCCAGAAAAGCCAGGGGTCGCCTCCTTGACTCAATTGCGGTCTCGATCCCCGCGAGCGAGGCGTGGCCGGCTTGACCCGGCTCTCGGAGCGCCCATACAATCGGCTCGCGGACGAGGGCCGATCCGCATCGAACACAGTTCCGCTCAATCCCTTGGAAAGGGGAATGTTCCGCGATGTCACACTATCACGAGATTCTGATTCTTGTGGGGCTGGGCTGCCTGCTCGCAGGCTGCACATCCTCCACCCCCCCGGTCGCGTCCAAGTCCGAGACGGGGCAGTCCTTTCAATACCAGACCGAGCAGTTTGCGGACATCCGGATCCTGCGTTACGAGGTCCCGGCCTTCGACGAGCTGAGTTTGCAGCAGAAGAAGCTCGTCTACTTCCTCTATCAGGCGGGCCTGTCCGGCCGCGACATCATCTGGGATCAGAATTACCGCCACAATCTCCGAATCCGGACCACACTGGAGAACATCGTCCGGACGTTCGATGGCGACCGAACCTCTGATGAGTGGAACCGGTTCCTCGTTTACGTGAAGCGAGTCTGGTTCTCGAACGGCATCCACCACCATTACTCAACCATCAAAATCGACCCGGGATTCTCCCCGGAGTATTTCGAGGAGCTCGTCCGGGCATCCGATGAAGCGGGTCTTCCCCTGCGGGCCGGCCAGTCCGTGGATGAGTTCCTGAGCGAACTGCACCCCATCCTTTTCGACCCATCGGTGGACGCCAAGCGTGTCAATCTCGAAGACGGCGTTGACAAGGTGCGCGACTCGGCCACGAACTTCTACAGCCCGGACCTCACCGAAAAAGAGGCGGATGAGTTCTACGCAAAACTCCTGAAGAGCGCGGGGCCTGAGCCAATCTCGTTCGGCCTCAACTCCCAGTTGGCCCGCGAAAACGGCCATGTCGTGGAGCGGGTGTGGAAGGTCGGAGGCATGTATTCGCCGGCCATCGAGCAAATCGTCAGCTGGCTCGAAAAAGCCCGCGACGTGGCGGAGGACCCACAAAGACAGGTCATTTCGGATCTCATCGATTATTATCGGACCGGCGACCTTTCCGCCTTCGACGACTACAGCATTCGCTGGGTCGAGGAGACTGCATCCGACATCGATTTCATCAACGGCTTCATCGAGGTCTACGGGGATCCGCTGGGCTACAAGGGAAGCTATGAATCGGTCGTCTACTTCACGGACAAACAGGCCACCCGGCGCATCGACACGCTGAGCCGCAACGCGCAGTGGTTCGAGGACCATTCCCCGATCCGGGCCGAGGACAAGAAGAAGGAGGTCCGTGGGATTTCCGCCCGGGTCATCACGGTCGCCGGAGAGGCCGGGGATTCGTCTCCCTCCACCCCCATTGGGATCAACCTGCCAAACGCCAACTGGATCCGCAAGGAGCACGGATCGAAGTCCGTCAACCTGGGCAACATCGTCCACGCCTACGATGAATCTTCGAAAACCAGCGGGGTGCTCGAAGAATTCGCTTCGAGTCAGGAGGAAATCGATCGATCGCGCAAGTACGGATCACTGGCCGACAATCTGCACACCGATCTGCATGAAGTCATCGGCCATGCGTTCGGGTCAGATCCAACCCGGTATCGGCACTCCGAAGGAGACCCTGCGAAGCTACGCCTCGACGCTCGAGGAGGCCCGGGCCGATCTCGTGGCGCTCTACTTTCTGATGGACCCGAAGCTGGTCGAACTGGGCGTCATGCCCTCGCTCGAGGTGGGAAAGGCCGCCTACGACGACTACATCCGGAACGGTCTCCTGGTCCAGCTCGCCCGGCTCAAGAAGGGCGAGAATCTGGAGGAAGCTCACATGAGAAACCGCCAGATGGTGGCCGCATGGGTCTACCGGACAGGTCAGCCGGACAATGTGATCGAACGGATCGTTCGGGACGGAAAGACCTACTTCGTGATCCGCGATTACGATAAACTCCGCGTTCTGTTCGGCGATCTGCTACGCGAAGTCCAGCGAATCAAGTCCGAGGGGGACTACGAGGCCGGCCGGCGACTGGTCGAGGACTACGGGGTCAAGGTCGAACCGGCCCTGCACGAACAGGTGCTGGACCGATACTCCCGGCTGAAGATCGCTCCCTACGCCGGCTTCATCAATCCACTCCTGCGCCCGATCACCGACGCGGCCGGGGAGGTGACCGACGTGGTCGTCGAATATCCCGACGATTTCACCGAGCAGATGCTGTTTTACGGACAGCGCTATCACTTTCTGCCCGATACGCAGTAGGAGCGGGAACGTATGTGCGGGAGATACACTTTGACCCAGGCCGGGGCCATGCCCGACCTCTTCGAGATCAGCGAACTCCGGATTACGCCTCGTTTCAACATCGCGCCCTCCCAGGAGGTGCCGGTGGTCCGGCTGGATAGCGACGGCGGTCGCGAGGCGGTTCTGCTGCGCTGGGGATTGATCCCGTACTGGATGAAGGAGAAACCGAAGGGTTCGCCGATGATCAACGCCAGGGCGGAGGGTTTGGACGAAAAGCCCTCCTTTCGGGCCGCCTATCGCTACCGGCGCTGTCTGGTCCCGGCCGACGGATTCTTCGAATGGAAGAAACTGCCCGGAGAGAGGCGCAAGCAGCCCTACTACTTCCGGCTTCGCGAACATGCGCTGTTCGCGTTCGCCGGTCTCTGGGAACGCTTTCAGGATGGCGAGACGACGATCGAGTCCTTCACGATCGTGACTTGCGAGGCCAACGAGCTGGTCCGGACCGTGCACGATCGCATGCCGGTGATCCTTCCGCAAGCGTCCTACGAGCCGTGGCTCGCGGAAACCACCGGAACCGAGGCGCGGCGCGGCCTCCTTGCGCCATTCGAATCAGAATCCATGGACTGTTATCCCGTCAGCCCACTGGTCAACAGTCCGGCGGCCGATGACGAAAGGTGCATCGCGCCCTGGTCGGCCGACACCGCAGCGGACAATGCCTGACGAGCGCCCCGTTCCGAGGTGCAAATCGAAAACGGAGATTGATTTGGAATGACGAAAGCCGGCCTCTGTGAAGTGACTCTCTATTCGGACGGAGCCTGCAGCGGGAATCCAGGACCGGGCGGATGGGCCTTTCTCCTGCGCCATGAAACCTCGGGAAAAGTCCTCGAGCGGTCCGGAGCCGAATCCTACACGACCAACAACCGTATGGAACTGAGGGCCGTCATCGAAGGGCTGAAAGCTCTCAAACGTCCCACCCGGGTACACATCGTCACCGACAGCGCCTACGTCAAGAACGGAATGGCCGAGTGGATGAGCGCCTGGAAGTCCCGGAACTGGAAGCGCAAGACCAGTGACGGGCTGAAGCCGGTCAAGAACGTCGAGCTCTGGCAGGAACTCGACCGTCTGCTCCAGCAGCACGAGGCCTCGTTTCAGCACATCCGGGGGCATCGGGGTCACCCTGAGAACGAGCGTTGCGATACGCTTGCCGTCGCGGCCTATAAGGAGCTTCAATCGGGTCTGCAGGAGGACTGACCGGGCTGGCGGGGATCCGCAAGTTCCGAGTTCCTAGTTTCGAGTTCCGCGTTCCCGGTTCCGCGTTCCCGTTTTCCCCAGCCCATCGTTTTTGCTTATTATTGCTGGAATGAACGAAACCGCGCCTCCCGTCGTGTCACTCACTCAGCGGCCGCGCCGCAATCGACGCAGCGCTGCCATCCGCAGCCTGGTTCGCGAAACCCAGCTCCGACCATCCGATCTGATCCTGCCCCTGTTCGTCATTGAGGGCTCGAACCAGCAGATCCCGATCGACTCGATGCCGGACTGCTTTCGCCTCAGCCCCGATCTGATCGTGCGCGAGGCAGCGCAGGCGTGGGATTTGGGCATTCCCGCGGTGGCCCTCTTCCCCGCCCTGCCCGATAGTCAAAAGGATCACCTGGCCTCCGAATCGACGAACCCCGAAGGACTACTCCAGCAGACGATTCGTCTCCTGAAGCGGGAGGTTCCCGAACTGACCGTGATCAGCGACGTCGCCATGGATCCCTATTCGAGCGACGGTCATGACGGGGTGTTCGAGGACGGTCGGATCATGAACGACCCGACGCTTCCGATTCTCGCCGCAATGGCCGTCAGCCAAGCCGAGGCCGGAGCTGACATCGTAGCCCCGTCCGACATGATGGACGGCCGGGTCGGATACTTCGAGACACGCTCTGGATGAGCACGGATTCACGGAAGTCGGAATCCTCGCCTACTCTGCCAAGTATGCCTCGGCGTGCTACGGTCCGTTCCGGGACGCCCTGGATTCCGCTCCCAAGTCGGGCGACAAGAAGACCTATCAGATGGACCCGGCCAACCGTCGCGAAGCAGTTCGGGAAGACCCTTCTCGATGTCGAGGAGGGGGCCGACATGGTCATGGTCAAGCCCGCCCTGCCCTACCTTGACGTGATCGCCGCCATCCGCGAGGTGGTCCAGGTACCCGTGGCCGCCTACAACGTCAGCGGTGAATACGCCATGATCAAGGCGGCCGGCCGCAATGGATGGGTCGACGAGAAGGCGGTGATGATGGAGACGCTGTTGTCCATCAAGCGAGCCGGTGCGGACATGATCCTCACCTATTTCGCCATCCCGGCCGCAAGGACCCTCGACATTTGAGATTTTCGATTTTCGATTTGGTGGAGATTGGGTCACCGGCAGGCGGTATCGCGGAGGACCGGGACACACGGACGCGCACGGACAAAGACTATTCTGTCCAGGCCTGTGAAGTCCTGGCCGGAAACTGCCCCTCTGTCACCTCGCATGCCGGATTCCAGGCACTCGCAACCAGGAACTCGGAACTCGCACTCCTTCTCCTTCTGCCTTCTGCCTTCTGCCTTCTGCCTTCTGCCTTCAAATCGTAAAATCTCAAATCCTACTGGATCTGGCTTTCGCCGGGACCCGGCATGTCGTCCGGGACCACGTTGCGATTGATGTGATCGTCGAGGTTGATCACGTAGGTCTCGGGAGCCTCGAGCAGCACCGGCGAATGGGTGGCGGCGACGATCCGCATCTCCTTCTGGTCCACGAGTTCCTTCAACATCATGAGAATCCGGCGTTGGTTCGACTGGGACAACGCCATCTCGGGTTCGTCCAGCAACAGCACGGTTCCCTTGGGAAGCCCTGGAAAAGCCTGTCGAAACATGGTCAGCATCACCTGACCGTGGCTGGCCATCTGAAGGAACTCCTGGGTCTGCGGATCATGTTCGAAAAGCCCGAGCTGATTGCGCGGATTGTGCTGCTCGGCATCGAACAGGAAGACGTGTGGTGCCGTTCCCTCGCCCATATTCAGTCGGTAGGCGTAATGAGGCACCTGCTCTCCCTTGATCGCGTAGTAGATCGAATGCAGCAACGTCGACTTTCCGCTGCCGTTTTCTCCAGTGAGCATGATCAGAGGATGGGACAGGTCCACGATCATCGGCATGTGAAAGTTCAGATTCATGAACACCGGATGAGTCAGGATCTTCAGATATCTGTTCATCAAGACGCCCTCTTTTCTGGTCCAGCAGGGTGATTTCCCGGCGGATCATCGCTTCAAGAAGATAACATCTTCCCGTCCTCTGGCGGATGGGATGCCCCGCGCGGGAGAAGACCCGACGGGCGGAGAACCGCGCCCGCGGCCCCGGCAGGCCCGGCCCTTAGACAACAGTCGAAGGGACATGCTAGAGTCACCGTTCCGACGGACGGAGACGGGAACCATGGCGAAAGCGAACACCAATCCGGTCAGCGGCACACGCGACTTCCTCCCTCTGGAGGTATTGAGGCGACACTACGTCGTCGATATCATCGAAACGACCTATCAGAGCCATGGCTTCGAGCCGCTCGAGACGCCCGCCATGGAACGTCTCGACACGCTGTTGGGAAAGTACGGGGACGAGGGTGACCAGCTGATCTTCCGGGTCCTCAAACGAGGCGACAAGCTGCAACGCATCCTGCAGGAGACGCCCACTCAAAACGATCTGGCCGACGCCGGCCTGCGCTACGACCTGACCGTCCCGCTGGCCCGAGTCGCTGCCCAGTACCAGACCGAGCTTCCGCGGATTTTCAAGCGTTACCAGATTCAGCCGGTCTTTCGCGCCGATCGGCCTGCAAAGGGCCGTTTTCGTGAGTTCTTCCAGTGCGATCTGGACGTGGTCGGCTCTTCGAGCCTGCTGGTCGAGGCGGATCTCCTGGCGGCGGGAGCGGAGGTTCTCACGCGACTCGGTTTCGAGGGGGGACGGGACTTTCGGATTCGTCTCAATCATCGGGCGCTCCTCCGTGCACTGATGGAGGCTGCGGGGGTTCCCGCCGAGCACGAGGAGACGGCCCTGGTCGCCATCGACAAGCTGGACAAGATCGGCCGGGACGGTGTCGAGGCCGAACTCGTCAGTCGGTCCCTGCCGTCGAATGCAATCGAACTGCTCATGAGCTGGGTCGAGCAAGCCCCGGGGGCCAACGACGCTGTATTGGCCTGGCTGGAGGAACGCGTCGGTCAACTCGAGTCGGGTCGTCGCGGCGCCACCGATCTGACCGAACTGCTTGGTTACCTTCAGGATGGCGCCGCGCGCGCCTGTGTCCAGATCGATCCCTTCCTGGCCCGAGGGCTCAGCTACTATACGGGGCCGATCTTTGAGATCGAGTTTGCGGGATTCAGCGGATCGGCCGGAGGGGGAGGCCGATACGACAATCTGATCGGAATCTTCAGCGGCCGCCCCGTTCCGGCCTCCGGCCTGAGCCTCGGGCTCGAGCGGATTCTGCTGATCCTGGAGGAGCGCAACCTGTTTCCGGAGCGCCTCGCAGGGCAGCCGCAGGTGCTCGTCACCCTGTTCTCGACAGAGACGATCGCACCGACCCTGCGGCTGGCAGAGGGGCTTCGCCAATCCGGTCTGCGCGTGGATGTCTACCCGGAACCGGGCAAATACGGGAAGCAGTTCAAATATGCCGAACAGCGCCAAATCCGCTTCGCCGCTCTGCTGGGACCGGCTGAGCTGGAGCGGGGCGTCGTCGCGGTACGGAACTTGACCTCCGGAGAACAGCTCGACGTTGCACCCGACGAGCTTGGCCACTGGCTCCTCGAGCGGGTGTGACCCGGATCCGGATGCCTTGGATATGCCATATCGAATGAGATGGAACCGACGGGAGTTCCTGACCTCGGCGGGTTTTGCCCTCTCCGGCCTGGGGGTGTCCGGCCCGGCCCTGGGTCAGATCGTTCGACGACCGCCTCCGGCACGGGAGAGCTTCGTCCGCGTTCGGGGAAGGGTCCAGGCCGGGAGCATACCGGTTCCCGGCGTTTCCGTCTCCGACGGCCTGAGCGTGGCCCGCACTGACGATCGGGGCGAATTCGAACTGATCGCAGGTTCCGCTGCCTCGTTCGTGTTCATCTCATTGCCCGCCGGTTACCGCATCCCGACCCTTCCCAACGGGACCGCTCGATTCTACCGTCGACTCGAGGCCACGAGCGGCGAAGTGTCGATGCCCTTTGGGCTCGAGCGACTCGATCGATCGGACGAGAACCACGGCTTCTTCCTGCTCGCCGATCCCCAGACCGAAGACCTCGAGGAAATCCGGCTCTTTCGCGAGCAGACCATTCCCGACCTGCGCAGCCTTGCGCAAACCCTGGAGGGCGAACTGTTCGCCATCGCCTGCGGCGACCTGATGTACGACCATCTGGAGTTGTTCGGCGAATACGAGGCAGCCGTCAAACTGGCCGGTTTGCCCTTCTTCCAGGTGGTGGGCAACCACGATCTCGACCAGTCGGCCTGGGTGGACTTCTACTCCAGCCAGACATTCGAACAGCACTTCGGCCCGGCCTACTATTCCTTCGATCGGGGCTCCGTCCACTACGTCGTACTCGACGATGTGTTCTGGCACGGCGACGGCTACATCGGATACCTGACCGAAACCCAGCTGGCCTGGCTGGCAGCGGATCTGAGTTACGTCGAGAAGGGTCGGACGGTGGTCATCCTGCTGCACATCCCTTTGTTCAACACCGGCTTCCGGCGGGCCGGCCAGGCCCGCCCTACGCCTCACAGCGTGGTCGTCAACCGCGCCGCCCTCTATGAGTTACTCGAGCCCTACCAGGTCCATGTCCTCTCCGGGCATACCCACGAGAACGAGCACGTTTTCGAAGGTGGGGTCCACGAGCATGTCCACGGAGCGGTTTGCGGCGCCTGGTGGACCGGCCCCATCTGCTACGACGGGACGCCCTGCGGCTATGGAGTCTACGAGGTGCGCGGAGAGGAGCTCCGCTGGCGCTACAAGTCGACGGGATCTCACCCGGCCGAACAGATTCGGGTCTACAGGTGGGGTGCGGACCCGGCCGCTCCCGACGAGATAGTGGCCAACGTCTGGGACTGGGATCCGGAGTGGGAGGTCAGCTGGTACGAGAACGGCGAGCTGAAGGGCCCGATGGCCCGCAGGACCGGCTACGACCCTCTGGCCGTCCTTCTTCAGGCGGGCGATCGCCTGCCCGCCAAGCGACCCTGGGTGAACCCCCAGCCGACCGACCACCTTTTCTACGCCCCGGCACGGCGCAGCGCCGGGGAGATCCGCGTGGAGGCCAGGAACCGGTTCGGCGAGACCTTCAGCGCCGTCCTCCGGCGTTGAGCGTTGCCGCTGGAGAAGGCGGAAGGAGGGCGGCCGAAGACAGGCAGTTCCCGGTTCCGAGTTTCCGAGTTTCGAGTTCCTGGCTCTTGGTGAGTTCCCTCGAAACTCGAAACTCGAAACCCGAAACTCGGAACCCGGAACTAATCTTTCCGGGGTTTGATGCGGGCGGCCTTGATCCGGAGCAACGCGTCGACCAGATCCTGCTGACCCAGAGAGGGGCGACGACTGCGGGCGGCGCGAAGAGCCGCATCAATCACCGCGTTCTTGATGTCGCGGCCACAAACATCCTCGATTTCGGCCAGATTGTCCACTGACACATCCGGGCCCAGCGGAAGCTCCTTGGGCAGATGGCGCTGCCAGATCAGACGCCGGTTCACGGCGTCGGGCATGGGAAACTGAATGTGCCGCATCCGGGTTTCGAAGGCCCGATCGTAGTTTTCGACCAGGTTGGTCGAGAAAATGACCACCCCGCGATACTGCTCCATGCAGATCAGCAGCTGACTGCGCATGGAATTGATGGCTTGCTCTGCCCCCTGCGTGACGTCGGTCAGTCGACGGGAAAGGAGGGAATCGGCTTCATCTACGAAGAGCACGGCATCGTCCCGCTCGGCGGCGAAGAAGACCGATTCGACATTCTTCGAGCCATCCCCCACGTACTTGCTCTCCACCTGCGCGTAGCTGGCCATGAGTATCGGTTTGCTGAGATAGCTGGCGACGGCATGCGCAGCCAGTGTCTTCCCCGTACCCGGATGACCGTGGAAGTTGAGGGCAGCCCGGGGAAACGGCTCGATCGAGCGCAGATTCCAGCGATCGAAGACAAGCTCCTCGAGCAGCACCAGCTCGACCGAGGACAAAAGGCTCTCGCGCACGTCATCCGGAACCACCAGGAAATCGAAATCGAACAGGGGTGTCCGGCTCACGTACTGGCGGGCCCGCTCCTCGATGGTCATCTCATCGGCACCCGACGAACCACCCGATGCGGCCAATTCACCGTGGGGACCGAATCCGGCCGGGGCGGGAGCACCGTTCTCGTTTCCGATGTGCAGGTCGACCTTCTTCATCCCCGAACGGAAGAGAAGGTCTTTGACGGCTTCGCTGATCCGCGTCGTACACTCGTCGGCGATCTCCCGGGGGATGAACTTCGGGATCCCGCTGATCTTGATTTCCTTTTCCAGGGTCTTACTGTCCCGTCTCATGTCGGCTCCCAGTCGGCTCAATCGTGATCCAGGCAAATGAGTATACCAGCATCGCAAGCGGGCGAATCCCGGCGGGGACTGACCGATCAGGGAGGGCAGAGTCGTGGGATATACTGGAATCGCGATTCCACAACTCGATGGCTTCGAACCAGTCACCTGGGAGGGCTGTGATGCGTAGAAACTGGGTGAACCTCGAGAAACTCGAACCCGCCGATCTCAGGCACTCCAGCGAAGACCAACCGGATGAGGCGCTCTTCGAGCAGGCCATGTCCGACGTCCGGAAGCTCGAGAAGAAGAGCACGGTGCCCCGGCGAAACGGAGCACGGCGACGTCCGCAGGAGACCGATGCGGCCGACGAGGGACGGCGGCTTTTGCGCGATTTCCTCGAGGGCCGGACTGAATTCGAGTGGTCTTTTCATCCCGGCTATCAGGAGGGCGGTCCGGAGCAGGCGAACCGTCAGCTTCTCAGGAAACTACGGCGCGGGGGATTTTCCGTGCAGGATGAGCTCGACCTCCATGGTCTGAGCCAGATCGAAGCACAGCAGCGTCTGGAAGCATTCCTGACCGGTTGCAGCCGGCGCCAGATCCGCTGTGTGCGAATCATCCACGGCAAAGGCAACAACTCACAGAATCACGAAGGAGTTCTCAAGCAGCGGATACCGATCTGGCTTTCGACCCGGCGCCTCTCGCGTCTGATCATCGCCTTCACCTCAGCGCGACCCGCTGACGGAGGCATCGGCGCCACGTACGTCCTGCTGCGCAAGCATGGCGACCACAGCGGCCCGTCTCACAAATAAGCTGAAACCCACGGTTCCAGCAACCTAGAAGCCTCAAGTCGGAGAGCTCGGGCCGCAGCCGGCGCTGCGCCGACTTCCTCCCCGAACAGCGAAACTCGAAAGCTGCCGCTCGGTCTTCTCGTGCCCGCAGGAGGGACAACTCACCTTGGCCCTGTCGTTGGGCACGATCCGCTCGAACAGCCGTCCGCACTGAGGGCACTTATATTCAAATATTGGCATACGTACATATTATGCCATCAAGGTGAGACGCGTTTCGAGTAAATTCCGAATTTCGGGCCCGGCTCTGCACCGGTTTTCCCGGCTCGCTATCATAGTGGGTAACGACATGCGACCTGCAGGCTCCGCCCGCAGGCCATCGACTGCGAGGCAAGTAATGGGACTATTGGACTTGTTGGGAGTCAAGATCAACCACCATGCCGATACCGGATCCGATGTCGAGAGCATCCGGCGGATCGCCCGTCAGCTGGAGGAGATGCCCGCCGAACAGGCTCGCTACATCGCGGCCTTTGCCTATCTGCTCGGCCGCGTGGCCAATGCGGACATGAACGTCAGCCAGGCCGAATCGGACGCCATGGAGCGGATCATCGCGGAGAAGTCGCATCTTTCCCACGATCAGGCCGTCCTGGCGGTGGAAATGGCCAAACGTCAGAACCGGCTGTTCGGCCATGTCGAGGACTTTCTGGTCACCCGTGAGTTCAACGAACTCGCAACGAGGGAACAGAAGCTGGACCTGCTCGATTGCCTGTTCGCAGTCTCGGCGGCAGACGGTGGCATCTCGACCCGCGAAGATGGAGAGATCCGACAGATTGCCAGCGAACTGCTTCTGGAGCATCGCGACTTCATCGACATCCGGACCCACTACCGCGATTTCCTGGATGTACTCAAACATCCTGAGGAGGAATGACCGGATCCGCTCCGCCACGGTTCAGGCCAGCGGTTTCCACATCACCAGGGAGTCTTCCTCCGGGTTGGAGTAGTACCGGGCCCTGCGGCCCCTCGGCTCGAAACCGATTTCACGGTAGAGTCGGATGGCATTCACGTTCGATTCCCTGACGTCCAGGACCGCCCAAGAGGCTCCCGCCCGTGCCCCCTCCTCCATGGCGAACTGCAGCATGCAGCGGCCGAGCCCCCGCCGGCGATCCGATTGCCGGACGGCGAGATTGGCGATGACGACCTGATCCGAGTCGAGCCAGCTGATCACGTAGCCGACGACGACTCGCTCGATCCGGGCCACGTAAGCGAAGGCACTGTGATCGGAGAGCATGGACCGGAACACGTTCTTCGGCCAGGGTGAGCTGAAACACTCCTTCTCGATCCGGTGAACCTCGTCCAGGTCCTCCCAACGCATCCGCTCCAGCCTGCAGTCGAGTTCCGCTTGGTTCGCCATGAAGCGTCTTTCAGAGAGTCCCGCCCAGGCTCAGACGGCCGGACAGCAGTCAGTCGGGCAGTAATCGTGACTGGGGCCGTGAGTTCCCAGATAGCGCCGGATCGGACTCTGGTTCATCCGTTCGAGGATCAGTTCGCGGATCATGGCGACGAATTCCGGATGCGTCCCGGGCGTGGCGGATCGAACCAGATTCAACCCGCTAGCGTCGCACTGCTTCTTGAGCTCTGTGTCGAGGTCGTAGATCACCTCCATGTGATCCGAAATGAAGCCGATGGGAGAGACAACGGCGCTCGAATGACCCTGTTCCCGCAGTCCCGCCAGCAACTCGCCGACGTCGGGTTCGAGCCAGGGCTGGTGAGGGGGCCCGCTGCGGCTCTGAAAGGCCAACTGCCACGTCCGATGGCCTACCGCCTCCCCGACCAGGCGGGCGGTTTCACGCAACTGCTCCTCGTAGCGGCAGGTTTCGGCCATCGCAACGGGAATGCTGTGGGCTGAGAAGACGAGTGGTGTCACGGAGCGTTCCGCGTCGGGGATCCGTTCGAACGCCTGTCGCAGGTGATCCGCGTTGGCATTGATGAAGCCCGGGTGGTTGTAGAACACACGCAGCTTGTCGATCCGAGGTGCTCTCGAACCGACCGACGAGCGCGCTTTGAGGATGTCCTCCCGATATTGCCGGCATCCGGAATAGCTGCTGTAGGCGGAAGTGACGAAGGCCAGTGCTCGCCGGACTCCGTCTTCGGCCATGCGACGGACCGTGTCGTTGACGAAGGGATGCCAGTTCCGATTTCCCCAGTAGATGGGAAGACGTGGTCCCCGCTGTTCCAGTTCGGCCTTGAGAGCAGCAATCAGGTGGCGGTTCTGCTGATTGATGGGGCTCACGCCACCGAAGTCATAGTAGTGCTCGGCCACCTCTGCCACACGCCGGCGCGGGACGTCCCGACCACGCAGAACGTTTTCGAGGAACGGCATGACTTCATCGCGACTCTCGGGGCCGCCGAAAGACATCACCAACAGCGCATCGTAGGGCTGACTCATGCTCTGCTCCCAGGGCTCCGGTACGAAATGACACACGCCCGCAAACGCCCCCAGTATACTGCACCGCCCGCCCAAGGCCCGGAACTTCGATCGCTGCCGCGACGGGCGGACGCCCGCTGATGCCCGCTGACGCGCAAATGCGTTACAATCGCGGATTCGGCCGCTTCCAGCGGGCCACTAGGGCTCCCAACGACCAGATGGATTGACAGGTGATGCAGGTTAGAGTAAATGATTCCCCGACCATGCCGGACTACGACCAGGAAAAGAGATGGGCTGCCGAATACAGCGTGCGCTTCATCGAGGACGGAATGGCGGTCGGCCTCGGCTCCGGTTCCACTGCCTCCCATTTCATCCGGTCACTGGGAGACCGCGTTCGCAATGGCCTCCGCATCCGGGCCATTCCGACCTCGGAGAGAAGCGGTGAACTGGCCCGGAAATCCGGAATCGAACTGACCGACTTCGGCCGGATCGACCAGCTCGACGTGACCGTCGACGGCGCGGACGAGATCGATCCGGACTTGAATCTCATCAAGGGCGGCGGCGGTGCCCTGTTGAGGGAAAAGATAGTCGCCTCGGCGACGCGGCGGCTGATCATTATCGGGGACTCCCGCAAACGTGTGGCGACACTGGGAGCGTTTCCCCTCCCCATCGAAGTCATTCCTTTCGCCTGTGACTTGGTCACGCGGCGCATCCGCCAGCTGTGTCCAAACGTCGCTCTACGAACCGACCCAACGGGGCAGCCCTTCCAGACGGTGGAGGGAAACTTTATCCTCGACGGCAGTTTTGGGACAATTGAGGATCTGGAAGGTCTGGCTCGGCGACTCGACAGCATGCCCGGAGTGGTCGAGCATGGTCTCTTCCTCCAGATGGCTTCGACGGTAGTCATCGCTCGCGGCGAGGACATCGAGGTCGAACAACGTTGACGGCCCCCCGTCCCCAATCGAGACCATGAGTCAATCTTGAACGGAATACTGGGAAGAAGGACGACCGGATCAGTCGTGTGCCGCTCCTGCGGCCGCCTGGTCGGCGTCAACGACGAGCGCTGCTATAACTGCGGCACCTGGAATCCCGGACTGTGGGGCTACGCACCCCTGTTCCAGCGGCTGGGGACCGATCTCGGCTTCGTCCCGATCGTCACCTGGGGCTGCGTCGCCATCTATGTCCTGACGCTTCTGTACGATCCCGCAGGTATCGGCCGAACCGGCATGTCGATCCTCGCCCCCTCGAGCACGAGCCTGTTCGTTTTCGGCGCCAGCGGGGCCCTCCCGGTCTTCGTCTACCATCGTTGGTGGACGGTTCTGAGCGCCGCCTGGCTGCATGGAGGAATTCTCCACATCCTGTTCAACCTGCTCTGGGTTCGACAGCTTGGGCCGGTTACCGCGCAAGTCTACGGCCCCAGCCGCCTCGTGATCATCTACACGGTCGCTTCCATCACCGGTTTCGGTCTGAGCAGTTTCCTGGGCACCCCGCTCACCCTGGGAGCATCGGCGTCGCTGTTCGGCCTGTTTGGGGCACTGGTCTGGGCTGGGCGCAGAACGGGCCATACCGAACTGGGTCGCCAGGCCCTGATGTTCGCCGTCATCCTCCTGGTCTTCGGATTCCTCTGGCCCAATATCGACAACTTCGCCCATATCGGCGGCTTCATCGGTGGATTCGCAACCGGCTACCTCCTGGACCCGCTCAAGAGAGAGACCTTCGGGACACTGATCGGAGCATTGATCTGCCTGATCCTCTCTCTGCTTTCCATCCTCGCCTCGGTGCTTTTGTTCTGATGTGGGGTTGAGGTTAGAATCGTAAGCGACCCATGTCGGACACCGTCGCCTCCCTGCGTGCCTTTCGCCGCTATGCCTGGTTTGTGCTCGGTCTCTGCGTCGGCGTCGTGCTCTGGGGTGCCTACGTCCGCGCCACCGGTTCCGGCGCGGGCTGTGGAGGTCACTGGCCCCTCTGCAACGGCGAAGTCCTTCCCCGCTCCGCCAGTACGGCAACTCTGATCGAGTTCACTCACCGCCTCACCAGCGGCCTCGTGTTCGTTACCGTGGCGGTCCTGCAGTTCTGGGCCTTCCGGTCCTTTCCCCGTCGCCACCCAGTCCGGCGGGCGGCGACCCTCTCCATGATCTTCATGGTGTCCGAAGCCCTGTTAGGCGCCGGTCTGGTGGTGTTCGGCCTGGTCGGAGAGAACGACTCCATGGCCCGGGCCTGGATGATGGCCTTCCATTTGATCAATACCTTCCTTCTGCTGGCCAGCCTCTGTCTGGCCGCCTGGTGGGCTTCCGGCAATCCGGCTCCCGGCCGCCACGCGTTGACGTGGAGGGCGCTCCCCATCGCCGCCCTGCTCGCCGGTCTGCTCACTCTGGGGATAAGCGGAGCCGTGGCCGCGCTCGGCGACACGCTGTTCCCTGCCGCGAGCCTCTCCGAGGCCCTCAGCAAGGATTTCTCTTCCCAGTCCCACTTGCTTCTGCAACTCCGCGTTTACCATCCTCTGGTGGCCTTTCTGGTGGCGACGCTCCTGCTGGCCGCGCTGCACATGGTCTATCGGAATCCGTTCGGCGAGTCAGTCCGCAAGCTGGGCCTCCTGACCCTCGCGATTCTTCTGGTCCAGCTCGGTCTGGGAATCACGAATCTCCTGCTGATGGCTCCCGTCTGGCTGCAGATCCTGCATCTCGCGGCAGCCGATCTCCTCTGGATCGTCGCTGTGCTCTTTTCCTCGGCCACGCTGCACGGACTCCAGGAGATCCGGACCACCGCGTTGCAGGCGGCACAGACGGCGGTCTAGAATAGAAGTCAACTAAATCCATCAACTTAATCGATCTTCTGCACCAGCGAAACAGAGGTGTTCCATGACTGACATACAGGAACGTGGTTACGTCCATCCCGAACTCCTGGTCTCGACCGACTGGGTGAGCCGGCATCTCGAGGATCCGCAGATCCGGATCGTGGAGTCCAACGAAGATCCGCTGCTCTACTCTACCGGGCACATTCCCGGTGCCGTTGAGGTGGACTGGACACGGGACCTGAACGACCGGATCCGCCGGGACTATCTCGACCGTGACTCTTTCAACCATCTTATGAGTAGAATTGGTGTAACACCCCATACCACGGTCGTTTTTTACGGAGACAAACACAATTGGTGGGCCTGCTACGCCTTCTGGGTATTCCAGCTCTTCGGGCACGCCAAGACCCGAATCATGGATGGCGGCCGGGTGAAGTGGGAGCTCGAAAAGCGTCCCCTCGATCGCAAAACTCCGGCCTATCCGGCGACCGAATATGAAGCCCCCGAGCGAGACGACCGCCGCTTCCGTGCCTTTCGGGACCAGGTCCTCGAGCATGTTCAGCGTCGGGGACAGCTGATCGACGTCCGCAGTCCGGCCGAGTACACGGGCGAACGGCTGCATATGCCCGACTACCCCAACGAGGGCGCCCTGCGTGGCGGACACATCCCGGGAGCCGTCAGCATTCCCTGGGCGCGCGCCGTTCATACTGAGGATGGGACCTTCCGCGACGCTGCAGAGCTGCGTCGGATCTACGAGGAGGAAAACGGCCTCGATCCGCATCAGGAGGTTGTTGCCTACTGCAGGATCGGCGAACGCAGCAGTCATACCTGGTTCGTGCTAACGTATCTGTTAGGTTACCCGCGCGTCCGCAACTATGATGGAAGCTGGACCGAATGGGGCAACCTGGTCAACGTCCCGATCGAGAAATAGCGGTCCCGTCGCGCAGGCAAGCCGTATCGGAGCAGCCCGACGGGCGACGTATTTGCCTGATCTCATGCCGCAGTTGCCACAAAAGCTTGAGGAAATGGTTGAGCTGTTCCGTTCGATTCCGGATCGCGCGGAGCGAATCGAGGCACTCGTCTCGATCGCCGACCGATATCAGCCGGTTCCGGAGCGGATAGCGCAACCTCCCTTTCCCGAAGAACATCGGGTCAAGCACTGTGAATCAGAGGCGTACGTCTGGGCTTCGGAGCGGGAGGACGGCACCCTGGACTACTTTTTCGCAGTGGAGAACCCCCAGGGGATTTCCGCCATGGCAACGGCGGTCATCCTGGGCGACTCCCTCTCCGGCGCGCCGCTCGAGCAAGTCGCCGTTCTGCCTCGCGACGTCATCTACGAGTTCTTCGGCACGGAGCTCTCCATGGGCAAGAGCATGGGCCTGATCGGCATGGTCGACATGGTCCGAAATTACGCGCTCCAGCGGCTCACATCCCGGCCCGGAGACCAGTCCACTCGCGTCTGACGAGGCCGACATCATGAGTACCGAGAAGACCAAGCAACCGGCCGCGAAACGGAGCCCCGTAGTGAGGGCGAACCGCCAGTACCAGCCTGCGGTCAATCTCAACCTCAATGTTCGGGGGCTTCCCGAGTCGGCAACACTGGAGATCAACGAGCGCAGTGCGGAACTCACCCGTCAGGGCCGACACGTCTATCGACTGGGACTCGGCCAGTCTCCCTTCCCCGTTCCGGAGCCCATCGTGGAGGAGCTCAAGGTCAACGCCCACCAGAAGGACTATCTTCCGGTCAAGGGCCTGCCGGCGCTTCGGGCGGCTGCCGCCGAGTACTTTCAGCGGACCCAGCAGATCGAGTGCACGCAGGACGAATGCCTGATCGGTCCCGGCACCAAGGAGCTGATGTTCATCCTGCAACTCGTCTATTACGGCGATCTCGTGATCCCCACTCCCAGCTGGGTCTCCTACGCTCCCCAGGCCCACATCATCGGCCGCCAGATCCGCTGGCTGCCGACGCGGTTCGAGGACGAGTGGCGTCTGACCCCCGAGGCCATTGCGTCGCTGTGTGAGCAGGACCCTGACCGTCCCCGGATCCTCGTGATCAACTACCCGAACAACCCCAGCGGAGTCAGCTACAGTGTCAGCCAGTTGCGACTGCTGGCCCGGGAAGCGCGGAAGTACCGGGTCATCCTGCTCTCCGATGAGATTTACGGAGAACTCGAGCACCAGGGCCGCCACGTCTCCATCGCGCGCTTCTATCCGGAGGGCACGATCGTGAGCTCCGGCCTGAGCAAGTGGTGTGGTGCCGGCGGGTGGAGACTGGGCGCCTTTCTGTTCCCGCGCTCACTTGGCTGGCTCCTTGACGCCATGGCGGTCGTGGCGAGTGAGACGTACACATCCACCTCGGCTCCGATCCAGTACGCAGCTGTTCGGGCTTTCCAGGGAGGCACGGCGCTCGAAAAGTATCTGGCCCACTCCCGAAGAGTCCTGCGCGGCCTCGGACAGACCCTGGCGACCCTGTTACGCGAGGCGGGGGCGCGGGTCCCCATGCCGGAGGGAGCCTTCTATTTGTTCCCCGATTTCCGGGCCTTCCGGGAACGGCTGCTGGCCCGAAACATCGTGACGAGCGCCGACCTGTGCAGCCGCCTGCTCGACGAAACGGGTGTCGCCATGCTTCCGGGCAGTGCTTTTGGCTGCGATCCAACCGATCTGACGGCTCGGATCGCCTATGTCGATTTCGACGGTGCCCGGGCCCTGATCGCAGCACGACGGGTGCCGATGCGCCAGGAACTGGACCTTGAATTCCTGGAGTACCACTGCGCCGCTCCCCTGGAAGCCATCCGGCGCCTCTGCGACTGGCTCGCTGCCTGAGATTTCCGATTTTCGATTTGGGCGCGCTGATAGCCGAGGCGGGCTTCCTTCTGCCTTCTGCCTTCTGCCTTCTGCCTTCTGCCTTCTGCCTTCTGCCTTCAGATCGTAAATCTAAAATCTCAAATTCCGACAGTACTTTCAGACATAGGTCTTGAGAAATCGGATGATCTCATTGCGGGCCTCGGGTGTCTCCTGATGGCCGCAGTCGTAGCGCAGCAGTTTCCAGTGCTCCGGATGTCCGGCCCGGGCGTAGACCTGCTTGAGATTCGCGTCGATGATGTCCAGTCCGTCAACCGGTGTCAGCGTGTCCCGCAGTCCGGCAATGCCGAGATGAGGCCGGGGCGAGATCAGGGCGTTGATCTGAGACGTCGAGAAGTACTTCATCAGGCCGGGCACATAGTAATAAATGCCGTGGCCCTGCTGGCCGTTGTGCTTGAGCAGGCTCTCGAAATCGGTCAGGCAGCAGATATCGACCGTCACCTTGATCCGCGGGTCGAGTGCGGCCAGCCACCACGCCATGGTGCTGCCCATCGACATACCGAGCGTCGCAACCCTCCCCGTATCCACGTCGGGTCGGCTGAAGAGATAATCCACGGCCCGCAGACTGTCATAGACCATCATTCCCCAGAGCACTTCCCCCTGCCAGATCATCGCCTTGAACATGTCCAGTTCCGTGGTGTGACTGCGCTCGCCGAACACCCAGGAATCGATGCACAGGGCCGACCAGCCGAGTTCGCTGATGACCCGGGCGTAGGGGGGACTTTGCAGGTACTCCCGTCCGTCGAGAATCTCGTCCTTGCCGATCTTGTACCCGCCGCCATGAGAGTGGTTATAGAGAACAGTCGGCAGTCTGCCCGAGGCGTTCAGCGGTCGAATGAAGTAGGCGGGGACCGGCTCGATCCCATTCAGGTCGAGTTGCAGCTTTTCGAGAACGAAGTGTTCGCGCTCCTCCCGGCTGACGAGCGTTGCCGAGATCGGCCGATTTCGATCGGGGAGATCGCCCATGAGGCGATAGAGAAGCTCCCGGCGCTGTTGGGGATCGTCAGGCAGAGATTCCTTCTTCATGTGAAGGTCTTCAGCCCCTTTCAGGGTCACGGACGCCATACCGGATGTTCCCAGCAGAACCACCATTTCTCGTCGGTTCAACTCCACCATACCGGATCTCCTTCCCGGGATCTCGCCTGCAGCGACAGTTTGCCGCGGTTTCGATATCATAGCCCCGTCATGTGGTTGAAGCACGGCAGCCGCTGGATCGGTCGCATTCTGCCGATCCTGATCCTTACCTTACTCTGGGCCTGCCAGTCGCCGAGAACCCTTTCCCAGCCTCCGCTCCAGCCGTTTCGGGTCGAGCCGGTGCGACCTGTCGATGAATTGCGCGCAAAGGCGCTGGAGGCCTCTCCTCCCAGCGAAGCGGGCACTTTCCTGGCACCGGACCTGGTCGAACTCTCCGGCCTTGACCCGACGTTGCAGTTCGACATCCGCTACGCGACCAGTCGCAACTTCCTCGGTGTCCCCGTTTACGAGCATCCCATGGCCTTTCTCGAGCGCCCGGCCGCGTACGCGCTCCTGGCCGCTCACCGCCAGCTGGCCAATCGCGGTCTCGGCCTGCTCGTGTTCGACGCCTACCGCCCCTGGTATGTGACGAAGATCTTCTGGGACGCCACCCCCGACAATCTCAAGGAGTACGTGGCGAATCCCGCGCAGGGGTCCCGGCATAACCGGGGATGCGCCGTGGACGTGACTCTCTACGACCTGAAGACGGGCGTTCCCCTGCCCATGACGAGTGGATACGACGAGTTCTCCGAGCGGGCCCATGTCGATTTCCCCGGGGGATCGCAGGAGGAGCGGACGAATCGTCAACTGCTCCAGCAGGTCATGCAGGAGCACGGTTTCCTTCCCTACGCGAGCGAGTGGTGGCATTTCGACTTCCACGACTGGCGCCGCTACCCGATCCTCAACCTGACCTTCGAAGAACTGGACCAAGAGCAGGCTTCCACCCCTTGATCCCCTCCAACCGGGAAAAGACCCGCGTCGCGAACAGCCTCCTTATTCCCCGAATCCGGCTCAGGAGATCCCGTTGCGAATCGCCTGTTCGACTGCAGCAACGAAACGGTCCAGCTCCGCCAGCGTCGTGTAGACGCTCGGCGACACCCGCACGCCCTCGAAATCCGGATGCTTGACCGTCGTAACGAGAATCTTGTGCTTGCTCCAGAGATAGGAACCCAGCGCACCGGAGTCAATCCCCTCGACCCGAAAGTTGGCGATCCCGCAGGAGAACCGGGGATCCAGACTGGTGTTCAGGACCACCCGGGGATGCTCGAGGAGGCGCTTTGCCCAGGTATCTTTCAGGAAACGCATCCGTGCGGCCTTCCTCTCCGGCCCGATGCCGTCGTGGAACACGATGGAATCGGTGACGGACAGATAATTGGCCGCCGGGTGGGTTCCGATCTCCTCGAACTTCCGGATATTCGCCTGGTTTTCTTCCGAGCAGGCCATTAACGGCCAGAGTCCCTCGATCTTGTCCCGCCGGACGAACAGCATTCCCGTACCGTGTGGTGCAAACAGCCACTTGTGCAGGCTCGTCGCAAAGTAGTCACAGCCGAGTTCCGATTGGGTGAAAGGAAAATGAGCGAAGCTGTGGGCGCCGTCGACGATGACCGGGACGCCGTGCCGTCGTGCCATTTCGACCACCCTGCGCACGGGCAGAATCTGGCCGGTGAGGTTGATGACGTGGCACATCAGGATCAGCTTCGTTCGCGGACCGATCTGCCCTTCGAAGAGACGGACGATCGCATCGTCGTCCTCGGCCGGCACCGGGATCGAGAACTGCTTGAGGACCACCCCCTGGCGCCGGGCCAACTGCTTCCAGGTGTTCAGCATCCGGGGATAGTCCTGATTGGTCGTCAGCACTTCATCGCCGGCCTCCAGATCGAACCCGAACTGGCAGGTCTCGAGCCCTTCCGAAGCGTTGCGGGTCAGGGCAATCTCCTCGCGATCACAACCGAACAGTCGCGCCAGTCCGGTACGGACCGTCTCCTTCTTGGGTTCGAGGATCCGCCACATGTTGTACGAGGGCAGCTCGTTCGAGTAATCCAGGTACCGCTTCATCGACTCCTGGGCCGCCGTGATGGCGGGACTGACGCCCCCGTTGTTGAAGTTGATGGCCGAGCGGTCGACGGAAAAGGCCTGCTGGATCTCGAACCAGAAGTCCTCGTCGCGCGCCGTCTCGTCGGCGGACCGCGCGCGAATCGTGGGATCCTGTCCCGCCTCGAGCACCCGCTGGAGTCCGCCCGTCACCAGGATGGCCGGTGCCAGCAGGGCGGGCGTCGTCATTGAAGTCATGAAGCTTCGTCTGTTGATCAACTCTTCACCTCCCCGGGGTGTCGGGTGCAAAGTTCAAGCGTCCGCACGAGATTCGATGGCGCGCGGACGAGCCCGGATCGTTCCGGCCGCGGCCCAACGCACACGGGTGACACTCACCGGTTCGGTGTGCCCCGGAAGTTGAACTTTGAACCTTGCACCGTCTCGCCGGAGCGTCGCGCAGCCCGGCACCGGGCACGATGGCTATAATACCCCCTCGACCGCAGCGGGCAAATTCGGCCGCACCGACCGGAAAGGCAGGGGAAATGTTCGAGCAATTCATCGGGACGGGGATACCCCCCGCGATCTTCTGGGTGTTCGTAGGCCTGGGGATCATCGTCCAGGGAGTCAGCAAGTCGGGATTCGCCGGGGGTGTCGGGCTCCTTACGATTCCGCTCATGATGCTGGTCATGCCGGTCGACAAGGTAGTCGCCACGCTCCTGCCGCTGCTCATCCTGCTCGATTTCAATGCCATCTACCACCACCGGCGAAACAAGATCTGGGACCACATCCTGGCCATCTATCTTCCTTCGCTGTCAGGAATCCTGGCCGGAGCTTTCCTGTGGTGGTGGATCGGGCAGGAAGGGGTCGAAGCCTACTCGGTCTCGATCAAGCGGTTCGTGGGAGTCATCGCCATCCTCTTCGCCCTCTACATTCTGGCCAGGGAACGGGCCCATGACTGGGTCCACCGTCTCCGATTCGGTCGACGGAGCGCCTGGACGGCGGGTTCCCTCGCCGGTTTCACTTCGACGATGGCCCACTCGGCCGGTCCCATCGTGAGCCTTTACATGTTCTCCCAGGGCATGGGAAAGTCGCTGTTCGTTGGTACGACCGCCTGGACCTTCATGCTCATCAATCTGACCAAGCTGCCTTTTTTCATCGGCGTCGGCCTCATCCGGAAGGACGTCCTGTTTTTCGATGCGGTCCTGGTCTGGCTGATTCCGCTGGGCTCCTTCCTGGGCAAGTGGATGCACGATCGAATTGCGGAACGGACCTTCAACCGGGTCATCATGTTCTTCGTTTTGGTCGCCGGCCTGCAGCTCATCACGAACGTGAATCTGATCCTGATCGTACTCGAGAAGCTGGTCCGTCCGTTCCTGAGAAGCGTCTGAACCGGAGACTCACCGGGGCCCGCTGCCGGAGCAGGACTCCAGTGAGACCTCCAGCCTCCTGTCCCGATCCACCGGCCCAGGATCGGCAGCCATTGCGTGTAGAATGCACCGGCAGCAGGACCAGCGCGCGAAGAGAGGAGGCCAATGGCGGGACTCAGCAAGCGAAAGGTGATCGGGCTTTTTCTCGGTCCTTTGCTTTTCGTCGCCTGCCTGTTGGCGCCGCTCCCCGAAGGCATGCCCGTGGCGGGCTGGCGTGTGGCTGCCGTCACCGCGCTCATGGCGGCCTGGTGGATCACCGAGGCGATTCCGATCGCTGCGACGGCACTCATCCCCATCGCGCTTTACCCCGCTTTGGGAGTGATGCCTTCCTCCGAGGTCACCGTATCCTACGCCAATCACCTGATCTATCTGTATCTGGGCGGGTTTCTGATCGCTGTCACGATCGAGCGCTGGGAGCTGCACCGGCGAATCGCCCTGCTGACCATTCGAACGATCGGCTTCAGTCCGAGGCGCATCATCCTCGGCTTCATGCTGGCGACGGCAGGGCTGTCGATGTGGATCAGCAACACCGCGACGGCCATGATGATGCTGCCCATCGGACTGGCCGTGGTCCAGCAGGCCTCGCGGATGACGGGCCGCGCGGCCGACCCGGATGTCGCACCGTTTCGGTTCGGAACGGGACTCATGTTGGGTATTGCCTACAGCGCTTCGATCGGCGGCATTGCGACACTGATCGGCACCCCCCCCAACGCAATTCTGGCCGGCGTCGTCGAGCGGACCTTCGCCCAGCACATCAGCTTTCTCGGCTGGATGAAAGTGGGGCTCCCCCTGGCTCTGGTCATGCTCGTCGTGACCTGGCTCTACCTCACCAACGTGGCCTGCCGCAGTGAGATTTCCACCCTGCCGGGCGGGGTCCAGCTCATCGAATCGGAATTGGAGAGTCTCGGACCCGTCTCGCGCGAACAGAAATGGGTCCTGGCAGTCTTCACTACCGTCGCGGCCGCCTGGATCCTGCGGGGCCTGGTGCACTGGAAGTCACTGGCCATGATCCAGGATTCGACCATCGCCATCGCCGGCGCGCTGGTCCTTTTCGTCATACCCTCGGACTGGCGCAGGGGCGTGTTCCTGCTCGACTGGAGGACGGCCATCCGCGTTCCCTGGGATATCATCATTCTCTTCGGCGGTGGCTTCGCCCTGGCCAACGGCTTCAGCGGCAGCGGTCTGACCGAGTGGATCGCCTCCAACCTGCATACCCTGCAGGGAACCAGTCCGGCCGTACTGATCGGGGTGACGGGACTGGTGGTGATCTTCCTGACCGAGATCACCTCGAACACCGCCACGGCCTCTCTGGCACTCCCAATCGTGGCGGCCTTTGCCGAAGCCGTACACGTCCATCCCTACGGTTTGATGGTGACCGTCGCCATCGCGGCCTCCTTCGCCTTCATGATGCCCGTCGCCACGCCGCCGAACGCCATCGTGTACAGCAGCCGGTACGTCACGATGCCCCAGATGGCGGTCGCCGGATTCGGGCTGAACCTGATTGGCGCGGTGCTCCTCCTGCTGGCGGTGCTCCTGTGGCTGCCCCTGGTCTGGGGAACGGGGATCTGAGATTTTCGATTTTCGATTGGGGGGCCACCGTTCGCTCTGTGCCAGTCTGCGTTCGTCCGTGCCCCCCGCTTCCCCGCACTTCCCCGGATCGGAAATCGGAAGTTGAAGACCTATTCGAACTCGAACGCGGGTGGCGCCTGCTCGCGGCTGACCCGGCCGGCTCGAATGTCCGCCTTGAAGTAATTCTCCCCGCGTACGGGTCCCCCGCAGAGCCGGCGCAACAATGCGATCTGTCCGATGTGGGTCAGCGCATCGGCAATCGGCCCCTGAAAGAGCTTTTCCTCGGAAAACCCGAGTGGTGCATCGGAGGCCAGGTACCGGTCCAGATCTCGCAGCCCGGCGAAAAATCGATCCACAGCTTGCGTCCATCCGGCAGGCGTCGCCTCCTTCCAGACGTGCCGCCCCTCGGCCAGCTGAAGACCCCAGTCCAGAAGATCCCCGATGTGAGACAGGATCGCCAGTGGCGTGCGGGTCTCGTCGGAGACCCGGAACTCGGGAAAATCGTTGGGCACGTCACGCAGAGCCTTTTCCCCCCGGTAGGCCAGGGTCGCCAGCGTATGACGCAGCAGCGTCCGCGCAGAACGGTCATCTTCGTTCATGTACTTCCTCCGCCGAAGATCCGGATGCCGGCCGCTCCCCGAGATCGGAGCCGAAAACCGCCTCGAAAGCTTCCTTGAAGATCGACTTGACGGAATCCATGGGGACCGGGTCTCCCGTGAGCAGCTCCAGCGAGGTCATCGGACAGTCGGGGATGCCGCAGGGATGGATCAGGCCGAAATAGCGCAAATCGGTCGAGACATTCAGCGCGAAACCATGCAAGGTTACCCATCGGCGGACTCCGATCCCGATCGACGCCAGCTTGCCTTCGTCCGTCCAGACGCCGGTGAGTCCGGGCCGGCGATACCCACGTGCGCCCAGGGTCGCGGCGGTGCGGATGAGGCACTCTTCCAGACCCCGGAGATAGCCATGCAGGTCACGGCCGCGCCGATCCAGGTTGAGGTGGGGATATCCGACCAACTGGCCTGGCCCATGATAGGTGATGTCTCCACCCCGGTTGATTCTATGCACGACCACCGGCTGCCCGTCCGGCCCCCGCTCGGCAATCAGATTCTCTGCACGGGCGCGGCGGCCGAGGGTAATGACATGGGGATGCTCGAGCAACAGCACTCTCTCGGCACCTCCGGAGGCAATCTCTGCGACTGCCTCCTCCTGAAGGTGCCAGGCCCTTTCATAGTCGATCAGACCGAGGTCCAGGAATTCCACTAGCTCCATTCTCAAGGGTCCGGCATCCCGTTTTCAAATGGTACCTCTCCGCGGACCCGGGGACGCTCCCGACCCTTCGAGGGAGCCGTCTGTTAGAATCATGCATTGAGAATTCGCATGCGTCGCATTCAGCGGATCATTCAACAGGAGGCTCGAGGCCCCTTTCTGATTTCCCTGGTCCTGCTGACCTTCGTCGTCTTCACGCGCGAGTTCGGGCGCATCGCCGAGTTGCTCATCCGCAAAGACACCCAGGTTCTGACCGTCGTGAAGGCGGTCCTCTACCTGATGCCCAGCATCCTGATCTTTACGGTGCCCTTTGCTTTCCTGATCGGCACCCTGATTGCGTTCAGTCGCCTCACTTCCGACAGCGAGGTGGTTGCCATGCGGGCGGGAGGGGTCAGCATTCTGCAGATGTTGGCACCGGTCCTCAAGGCCGCAGTGATCGTGACACTCCTGACCGCTGCCTTCACCCTGTTCCTGCTCCCGGGCGCCAACTGGCGTCTGCGGATGCTGCGAACGGATATGGCGATCACACCGGCCTACACCGACATCAAGCCACGCATCTTCTTCGAGGACTTTCCGGGCCTCCTCCTCTACGTTGAAGACGTGAACCTGCGCAGTTCCAGGTGGGAAGGCATCTTCCTTTCGGACACCACGAACAGCGAAGAGAAGCGGATCATCCTCGCAAGGGAAGGCATGATCTACGGCAACGGAAATGAAAAGCGTCTGCAGCTTCACTTCGAGCGAGGATCGATCTACAGCATTCCGACGGCGACTCCCGAGAAGATCACCATCAGCCGCTTCGACACCCTCGACGTGCCGATCGAGTTCCCGGCGGACCAGCCGGGAGCTGAGCAGGTCAAACGCCCCCAGGACAAGAACCTGGGAGAAATCCTGACGGACCTGCGCCAAGGATCCGAAGACGACCGGCGCAGCTCCCTGGTGGAACTGAATCGCCGAATCGCCTTGCCCCTGTCCGCCCTCGCCTTCGGTATTCTGGCGGTGACGCTGGGCATTCGGGCCCCCCGCGGCGGGCGGGGTTACGGCTTCATCCTGAGCATCATCGTCGCCTTCACCTACTACATCATGTTCGCTACGGGCAGCAGCCTCAGTAAGAACGGCGTGTTGCCCGTCATTGTCGGAGTGTGGGGAGCCAACCTGTCCATGGCCGCTCTTGCCCTGGTGACGCTCCGATACGCCGACCATGAGTCGCCTTTTCTGCACCGTCTCTTCAATTCCTGGCCGGCCGTGTGTGTTTCCTGCTTCTTCGTGCGTATCCAGGAAGCCGCCCAAGCCCGGCTGAACCGGCTGAGGGACGCCATCGAGAGACGTTTTCTCCGACTGCCCCGGATACGCCTGAGGATCGCGCGGATCGTCGACATGCTGATGGTCCGGGCCTTCCTCCTCAACTTTCTGATTACGCTGGCCATCTGCCTGTCACTGGTTTGCCTGTTCACGTTTTTCGAGATCATCGACGACATCTTCCAGCACCAGATCTCGTATCGGCTCGTCTTCGACTATTTCCTCTTCCTGCAACCCCAGCTGCTGGTGCTTCTCATCCCGATTTCGATTCTCATCGCGACCCTGATCACTTTTGGGAGCCTGGAGAAGTTCAACCAGATCGTGGCCTTCAAATCGTGCGGCGTCAGTGTCTACCGGATCGCCATGCCCATCCTGATCCTGGGGCTTCTGACGAGCGGCTTCATTTTCGTGCTCCAGGAGTATGCCCTTCCCTACGCCAATGTCCGGCAGGACAGTCTGCGCAACATCATCAAGGGCCGGCCGGCCCAGGTCTCACAGCCGGGACGCCACTGGATCTTCGGTCAGGACGACCGACTGTACAACTACAATCTCTTTTCCTCGGAGCGGAACGCCTTCGTGGAGTTGGCGGTCTATCGGCTCGATCTCAAGGACGCTGTGCTGCTGGAGGCCGCTTTCGCTCAGCGGGGTGACTGGCGACGTGACGACCAGCGCTGGCAATTGCGGGGCGGGTGGATCCGCGATTTCCAGCACGACCGCTTCGAGACCTTCGATTCGAGGACTTTCGCCTTCTCGGAGCAACCGGAATTCTTCGATGAGGAGGTCCGGGACTCGAGCAAAATGACCTTCACCGAGTTGGAGCGCTACATCCAGGATCTGCAGGTGGGAGGCTTCGAGGTCGACTATCTCAAGACCGAACTCTACAAGAAGCTCTCCTTTCCCCTCGTCAGCATCGTCATGACCCTCATCGGGGTCCCCTTCGCGCTGACCATGGGCCGGAAGGGGACACTCTACGGGATCGGCGCCGGGGTCATTCTGGGCATTGCCTACTGGGGGGCTTTCGGGATCTTCGACGTGCTGGGATCGAACGGACTTCTGGCACCCGTTCTTGCCGCGTGGGGGCCGAACCTCGTCTTCGGAGCCAGCGCGACCTTCCTGCTCTCGCTCGTGCGCACGTGACTCGAAGTGAGTTTAGGGAGCCGGAAGCTGGGAGCTGGAAGCTGCAAGAGCACCAGAGAGCGTCCTCCCGTTCTCCCGTCCTCCCGTTCTCCCCAGAATCCTCCGCCTCACATCGACAGCGCCGCCAGGACGTGCTCAACACCGCCCAGCGGAACACTGACGCTGAATCGTTCTCCCTTCCTCGTGCGGACGTCGACCTTCAGATCCTGCCCTTCTTTTCTGACGAAGACGTGCTCGTCGGGGCTCTCCACCTCCACGAGGGTCACGTCGGGGCACTTGCGAAGCTCCTCGAGGGCCACCCCGATCATGGGCCTGAATCGAGACAGGTCGCGCTGGATATCCCGCAGATCTTCCTCGGGCACGAAGTTCAAGGCCAGATCGACCGCCGCGACCGGGACGGGGACGAAGAAGGTGGCATCCTGACTATCCACCCAGACGGTCGCCACCCCGGCGTGAAGCAGGATCAGCAATCCGGCGGAAACCAGACCGGCGATCGCGGCGGCAAAACCCACGGCAATTTTCAGTAACATGGCTGTCACTCCGCCGAACTGGAGGCGTCGATCCAGACGCGGACCACTGTGTCGTCATCGGTGATGTTCACCAGTTCCTGGGCACCAATCGTCTGAATCACCCCGATGGCGGCCGAGATGTTGAGTTCGTCACCCTGTCCGGAAAGCAGGGCGTCGACGAACTGCTTGGGCACTCGCACCATTACCTGGGTCTCCGAGCCTTCCTCGGAACGCACCAGCAGCTCATTTCCCTCGAGGGCAACCCGGACCCGGGTTTCATTGGAGTCAATCGAGGCCAGCTCGTAGTCACCCTGAGACTGGATCTCCTGCCAGATCTCCCGCAACTGCGGCACCGTGAAGTGCTGATTTTCGATGTCGATGTGGCCCGACTTGATGGCCTGGTCCTCGATCAACGGCAGCACCGTCTGGATCAAGGACATGGGAACGTTGACCTTGACCGACTCCGCTTTGCCCTTCTCCTGTACTCGAACGTGGAGCCAGAAGGGAGCGGCATGGAGCACGCAGATCGATACATACAGGGTCAGGGTTAAAACCAGCGTCCGCTTGATGTTCATCTCAACTTCCTTTCGAGAGGTAGAACGGATCTCGAGGAGGAAAGGTTCACCCCGTTTTCACGTCTGCCGAAGATGCCCGATCCGGTGTGCTACCATGAGCCAACATGCCCTCCGGTCTGTTTAGGGATGCCCGCATCGCGACCCGGCTCTTGAGCAAGGGGGGGCTGCCCGTCAATCTGATCGTTTTCGTTACTTCTCGCTGCAACCTTCTGTGTCGTCACTGCTTCTACTGGGAAGAGCTCAATCGGAAGAAGGACGAGCTGCGCCTGGAGGAATTCGAACGGCTGACTCGTTCGCTGCCGAACCTGCTGTCGGTCTCGCTGACGGGCGGCGAACCCTATCTCAGGCCGGACCTCGCCGAGATCGCGGAAGCCTTCGAACGCAACTCCCATGTCCGGAACCTGCAGATTCCGTCCAACGGCTACCTGGTCGAGCGGACCATCGAGCGCGCCGCGGCTCTGTTGCGCCGCGTTCGGACCGCCCGGGTTTCGACCGGCGTCTCGCTGGACGGCCCGAAGGATGTCCACAACCAGCTCCGACAGAATGCGAAGAGCTTCGATCGGGCCGTCGAGACCCTGCAGGGCCTCAAGGAGCTGAAACGGCACCACGCCAACCTCTCGGTCGGTGTGGCTCTGACGGTCTCGGCTGCGAATCAGGACCGCCTGGAGGAGTTCTTCGAGTTCCTGGAAGACGAACTTCAACCCGACGCCGTCACGGTAACGCTGGCCCGGGGGCAGCCCATGGACACGTCGCTGAAGCAGGTCGACCCGGCCGTCTATGGGAAGTTCGCCCAGAGGGCCGTCGCTTACCGTCGTCGCCACAGCCTGACCAATGGCTGGATGGACCGGATGGTGATCGCCAAGGAGGAGGAGACCTATCGCCTGGTTGCCGAGGCGGCGACCGCCGAACGTCGTATCTCACCCTGCTACGCCGGGGAGCTGATCGGGGTTCTGAGCGAGACGGGCGAAGTCCATCTTTGCGAGACGTTGGATCGGAGCATGGGGAACATCCGCGATTTCGACGGCGACCTGGCGGCACTCTGGCATTCTCCGGCCGCAGTCGCCGCGCGCCGCTACCAGGTAGAACTCGGCTGTCAGTGCACCTATGAGTGCGCCATGAGCGTCAACACACTGTTCAATCCGCGCCGTGCCCAGCGAATCATCCGCCGGGCGGCGCGGTCGTAGTCACCTCTGCGGCGCCATTCCGTCGTAATGACAGGGATGACCTGTGAATTCGCGGGCACGGCGCCAGGGATCAGGGTGTTCAGCGTGAGCGGTTGGTGAGATAGACGCCCGCCAGGACGAAGCATCCACCCAAGAGAAGCGACCGGGTGACGGGCTCGCCGAGGATCAGAAAGGCCAGGAGAATCGCAAAAACGGGCACCAGGTTGATGAAGATGCTGGCCCTGGACGGACCCAGCTCCCGGACCCCCTCGTAGTACCAGACGAAGCCCAGGACCGTACCGAAGATCCCCAGATAGCCGATCGAGATCCAACCGTCGGCGGGCAGGCTGAGAAGGTCCTGCACGAGCCCGAAGTGGAAGGCCGGCCCGAGAAGCGCCACCGTCCCGATCACGGCCGCGTAACAGACCGAGCTCACCGGCGACAGTCTCCGCAGCACCACCTTGCCCACCAGGGAATAGGCCGCCCAGCTGGCCACACACCCGGCGATGAACAGTTCGCCCCAACCGACACCCTCGTCGAGGACGGCCCTCAGATCCCCCCGGGAGATGACGATGACGGCTCCGGCCACCGACAGAATGATCCCAGCAAACTGGCTGCGAGTCAGTCGCTCCTTGAAAACGACCGCGGACAGCAACACGATGACGACCGGGTTATTGGCCACGATCAGGGCGGCCCGCCCCGCCGAGATCAGCTTCAGGCCCTTGAAGAAGAGAACGTTGTACGCAAAGACCCCCGTGAGTCCGAGGACCACCACCGGCCCAAGCTGGCGAAGCTCCAACCGGGGCCACCGCTTCTCGTAACGCATCACCAGAGCGAACAGAAGCCCGGAGGCCAGCAGGAAGCGGAGAAAGGCCGCCGAGTACGGTCCAATCTCCGATGAGACGACTCGACCTGCAATGAAGGTGCCTCCCCAGAACAGCGCCGTCAGGACGAGCCTCAGGTACACCATGGCCGTGTGTGCTCAAATCGTGGGGTTGGAACGGAGGACCGCCGCGTGCTACCAGGCGATGCCGTAGTCCTCCCCGTAGTTGCTGCTGCCTCCCCAGAAGGTCCCATGCTCCTGATCGAAGAAGATCGCGTTGATGGGACCGGACGTGCGGGACTCGAGGCTGATTCTATAGCCCATGGAGCGCAGTCGGGCAATGACCCAGGGAGGCATCTTGTCGTTCAGTGTCAGTTCGCCCGGGAGAGTCTCGTGCTCGCCGAAGGAATTCCGCATCTGGAAGCTGGTAATGTTGGCCGCTTCACAGGCCTGCTGAACGTTCATTCCGAATTCGACGACGTCCAGGAAGAACTGCAGCAGATTCTGGTCCTGTGTGTCGCCGCCCTGGACGGCAAAACTCAGGTAGGGTTTCCCGTCCTTCAGAGCCAGACCGGGAGTCAGAGTCGCCCGGGGGCGCTTGCCCGGCTCGACGACGTTGAAGGGGTTCTCGGCCGGATCCAGGACGAAGCTCTGCATCCGCTGGCTCATGCCCATGCCGGTCCGCCCGGCGATCACGGCGGGAATCCAACCGCCGCTGGGGGTCACCGAGACCACCCATCCCTGGTCGTCCGCCGCCTCGATCGAGGTCGTGCCGCGATAGAAGTCCTCCCGAAAGGGGGAATCGAGCGCAGCGTCCTGATTGAACGATCGAGGCTCCTTCTTCTTGTTCGACCACTGCTTCAGGTACTCGACATAAGGGTTCTCCTGACCCTGGAAGGGATAGGGATCCCCCGGCTTCACATTGGGATCGTTGTGCGCCCAATCGATTGTCTGGAGACGACTCTTCGCGTACTCCTTGGACAACAGGCCCTGCATCGGTTCGACCGGCGGAAAGTAAGGATCCCCGTAGTAAAAGTCCCGGTCGGCGAAGGCCAGGTTCATCACCTGGTACAGAGCGTGAATGTAACGGGCGCTGTTGTACCCCATCGACTGCAGGTCCAGGTTTTCGAGCATGTTCAGAGCCTGCAGCATGACCGGGCCCTGAACCCAGCAGTTCAGCTTGAAGACTTCGATCCCCTTGTACGAGGTTTTGACCGGCTCCTCCAGGTAGACCTTCCAGTTGGCCAGGTCGTCGACGGTGATCAAACCGCCCTGTTCCCGGGCGCCGCGGACGAACTCCCGCCCAATGTCCCCCTTATAGAAGCGGTCGTACGCCGCGTAAATGGCCTCCTTGCGAGTCTTTCCGGCTTCCAGTGCCTGCTGCTCCGCCTCGATGAGTTTCTCCAGCGTGGCGTGCAGATCCGACTGACGAAATATTTCCCCGGGCCGGGGCGCCTCGCGACTCTCTCCCGGATGGGTCAAGAAGACCTGCCGCGAGTAGGGCCATTGCTCGATCCGCTCCTTCTGTCGTTCAATGGCATTGGCGGCCTGCGCCTCGATGGGGTATCCCTCGGCCATACTCAGGGCCGGGGCCAGCACCTCCTTGAGGCTGAGCGTGCCGAACTCCGCGAGCATCGTCAGCAAGCCGCCCGGTGTTCCCGGTGTCACCGCCGCCAGGGGGCCGAATTCCGGGGGGTAGTCCATCCCCTTGTTCTTGAAGAACTCCGGGGTCGCTCCGGTGGGAGCCACGCCCAGAGCGTTGAGGGCGATCACCCGGCCGGTCTTGGGATTATAGATGAGGGCCTGCGTCTCCCCTCCCCAGCCGAGTGTGTCCCACATCGTGCACGTCGCGGCCAGCATGGCGCAGGCGGCGTCGACGGCGTTGCCGCCCTTCTGGAAGATCATGGAGCCGGCCGTTGCCGCCAGCGGCTTGCCGGTAATGGCCACCCAGTGGTTTCCGTGCAGGACCGGTTTCTCGGTCCGCTGAGCAAAGCCCGAATTCATGAAGAGCAGTCCCACGCAGAGACCGACGCCGAGAGACACGAAACAGCAACGCTTGAACATGCACACCCTCCGGGAAGTACGAGTCGCACCGTCCCCGTTTACCGCAATGGGACACCGGAGGTCAAACAGCGCAGGCCCGGGCAGAGGGTTCCGCAGTTCCGCGGTTCCGCGGTTTCGCGATTCCGGTGTTCCGAGGTTCCGCGGAACGAACCGCTTCCTCAGCGCCCGGCCGGCTTGGCCGGCTTGCTGGCGCGGACGAAAGCGCTCATGAACTTCTCGTCCACCTGCGGGGCGAGCGCGTCCACGTCGACCCCCTGGGCGGCGAAGAATTCCCGTCCGTCGCTGATCCGATGGATCCGCGTCGGTTCGACGTCGATGTTCACGAAACCCGCATCGGCGAGCTTGCCGCGATACTCCTCTTCTTCGAGGGCTCCCGCCACGCAGCCGACCCAGAGTTCCACGTTGCGCCGGATGACTTCCGGGAGTTCACCTCGGACCACCACATCCGAGACGGCGAAACGACCGCCCGGCTTGAGTACGCGAAATGCCTCCCGCAGAACTTGATCCTTGTCGGCGGACAGGTTGATGACGCAATTGGAGATGATGACATCGACTGTCGAGTCCGGCAGCGGAATGTCTTCGATCTCTCCCTTCAGAAACTCGACATTCTCGAGTCCGGCCTTCTTCTGGTTCTGGCGGGCCAGCTCGAGCATTTCGTCGGTCATATCCAGACCATAGACCTTCCCCGAAGGTCCCACGCGACGGGCCGAAAGAAACACATCGATTCCGCCGCCCGATCCCAGGTCCAGCACGACCTCCCCGGCCCGAAGCTCCGCCAGGGCGGTGGGATTCCCGCAGCCCAGTGACGCCAGAAACGCCTCCGTGGGAACCTCGCTGGTTTCGGAAACCGCATAGATATCGGCGACGATGGGATCCTTGAAACCCTGTCCCCCGCCCCCGCAGCAGCAGGACCCGCCTCCCTGCAGTACCCCCAGGGCGCGTTCGCCGTATTTCGATTTGATTTCGCCTCTCAATGATTCGCCCGTCTTCATACTTCCTCCATAGTTCGATATTTCGTCACCTGACGAAATATACTCCTCATTCGAGCCGACGGCAAGAGGCGAACCCGTGACCGGACGATTTGCGCCATCTTCGGTCGTACGGGTTTCCGAATCACTTAGCCGCGGGAGCTGCGGGCCAGGATCCCGCCAGTACCGCCGCCTCGGCCCAGAGCATCTCGATGAACAGCATCCCCAGGGATAGTCCTGCGAAGCGGGCGCCCCGGCGGCGGCCGACGTAGCGAAGAAAGCGCAGGTTCAGCAAGGCGAAGAGAATCACCAGCCCAGAGGCCAAGATGGCCAGCCAGGGTCCCAGAAAAAACGCTCCCAGCGCGGCGACCAGTGCCGGACCAGGCAACGCCAGGGAGAGGATCCGACTCAGACGATGGGCCCGGAAGGAGAAGGCTCGCTCGGCCCGGGTCAAGGACAAACGGCGCAGCGTGACGATGCGTGACCAGTCTTCCCGCAGCACCTGGCCAAAGGTGTACTCCTTGAGATGAAGGCCTTGGACTCGGCGATCGATGACGAACCGATAACCGCGAGAGCCGAGGGCCAGACCCAGCTTGAAATCCTCGGCCTTGCGCAGCCGTTCGTCGAATCCCCCGGCCATTTCGAAGATATCCCTGCCGACCAGAAATATGGCCGTGTGCAGAAAGGGGCTCTGCGTTGCCGTGACCCTGTAGAGGAAAGTGGTCGACAGATTCTTGAAATGTGAGAAGAAGCCCGCGCCCGTCGGATCTTCCGCATAACAGCCGAGGGCGCCCGCCACGTCGGAGCGGTGTGAATACAGATCGAGCGTCTCCCGCAGCTTCTCGATCGCCCCGGGCGGCAAGAGCACGTCGGCATCCAAAAAGAGCAGGAAGGGCAGATTGGCCCGCACGGCCCCGGCGTTTCGCGCGGCGGCCGGCCCCCGGGCACTCGGGTGATGAACCGACTCGAGACGTAATCGATCCGCAAAGGCCTCGATCACCGAATCGGTCCCGTCCGTCGAGCCGTCGTCGACGATGATCACCTCGGTCCGCTCCAGATCGTTGGCCAGGAGCGCTTCCAGCGTACGCGGCAGGAAGTCCGCCCCGTCGTGGACCGGAATGATTATTGAGATCGGGAAGGATTCCGCCAGAGTTGGGCCCGACTTCCGTCGGGTAGATCCCAGCTTGCTACGAGAGGCCACTTCAGGGACTCCAGGGCACCATAGACTTCACTGTTGAACCGAGTGATATAGGATATCCCCTGACTCCCGGTTTTACCAACCACCCAGTCGACCCGCTCCAGCCCCTGCGGCCACCGGTCGCTCAGGCCCAGGCGAATCACTTTCAGCGGCCTTCCAGCCTCTGCCGAGAACAGACTCAGCGCTCCGAGGTGGAAGAAAACGGCGTCCGGCACGAACCCGACCTGGCCCGTCGTGTCGATGGCTTGAAGAATCTCGCGATAGCGCCAGTCCTGCCGGCGCGGCGGTCCGGTGACTCCAAAATAGTTCGATTCGAACAGGACCCATTCCTGGCGCATGGAAATATAGTCCGTGTCGGAGGGAATCGAAAACAGCGCAATCTTCTGAGGGACCAGGGGAATGGAGAATGAGATGAGCAGGAACTGGAGGAACGCGAGGACTCCGACCCCCGCGGCGACCCGATTCGACAGCCCGGCGACCAGTAGAACCGCCAGAGGTGTCGCGAGTGGCATGACATAGCGGGGGTCCTTCGCCTTCAGCAGCGAGAGCAGGATCAGGCCTCCCACCAGAGTGACGGCCATCAATACCACCACGTCCCGTGATGGGGACGGCCGGGACCGGACGAGGCGCCAGACCGCCCACAGGAAGATCAGCATCAGCGGAAGGAAGAGGTACCAGCTCGCGAGACTGCGGGGATAGTAAATCCATCCCAGCCACGACCAGACGGCCGGGTCCTGTTCCCACTCTGCGCCGGCCGTGGTAAGCCGGAATCGCCGATAGAGCGGGACGAGATTTGGCAGGTACCACCAGAAGACCAGCGGAGCGGCGATCAGGAAAGCCTCCAACCGGTTCCGCATCGAGGTCCTGCGATCCTGGGACCAGACGAAGGTCAGGATCGTCAGCGGCACGATGAAGACGATGAACGTCCATTTCAGGAGTAAGCCCGCGGCCGCCACGACTCCGAAAGCCCAGCTCCAATGGCGATCCTGGAAGGACCGGCTGCGCAGGGCGACGAATAGCGCCAGGGCGACCAGGCCGGTCAGCGTCGGATCGAGCAGGCTTTCCCGGCTGGTCCACGCGACCAGGGGGAACAGCAGGACGAGATGCCCGGCCAGGGCCGCGCGGGGCGACGGAACTGCCGCCCAGGCAAGCCGGAAACCGCAATAACTGGCCAGCAGCAACCCGGGCAGGTTGGCCAGAAAGGCCAACCAGTGCGTCACGCCGAGGAGGCCGAAGATCAAAGCTTCGATGAGGTAATAGAGGGGAGGATAGTAGTCGCTGAGCCGTGCAAAATCGGAGAAGAGCCGGCCATCGCGGGCCGCCTCGTAATAGCTCCAGCCCATCTGCTGGTGGTAGGCCATGTCCCAGGCGGGAGGCATCCGATTCAGGCTGTGCCAGACCACATGGACGCCCAGGATGACCAGGAGTCCAATCAGCCAGAGCCGGCGCGCCTGAGGATAATCCTGGGCCATGTGCATCGAGGGGATTATCCCCCATTTCCCGCCGGAGGTCCCCTGTCGCGTGGCCGCCCCGGGATCCGGCAGTGCCCGCATCCCGGGACCTTCTGTGATACACCTTATTCAAAGGAGATCCCCATGGCAGAGAGCGAGCATCGCGTCAAGATCCTGTATACGGAATTCGTCACCCACGACGTCAGGAGTTTCATCGTTGAGAAGCCCGCGGGGTACGATTTCGAACCCGGTCAGGCGACCGAGGTCAGCATCGCGGAAAAAGGCTGGGAAGAGGAGCGCCGCCCGTTCACCTTCACCTCGCACATGAGGGACCCCGTCCTCCAGTTGATCCTCAAGCGCTATACGGAGCACGACAGCGTGACGAAGCATCTGCATGAGCTCGAGTCTGGAGATACTCTCATCCTTCACGATGTCTGGGGGACCATCACCTGGAAGGGTCCGGGAGTGTTTCTCGCCGGAGGCGCGGGAGTCACTCCGTTCATCGCCATTCTTCGCGACCTCCAGTCGCGGGGTGAGCTGGCAGGAAACGCTCTTTTGTTCTCCAACAAGACGCACCGGGACATCATTCTGGAGCGCGAGTTTCGGGCAATGTTCGATTCGGTTGGGGGTACGCTGAAGTTCCTCCTCACGCGGGAAGAGCATCCAGGTTACGATCACGGCCGCATCGATCGGGCTTACCTGGAACGGGAGATCGGGAACTTCGAACGGCATTTCTACGTCTGCGGACCTCCTTCTTTCGTCGATTCGATGAAGGCGATCCTGAGCGACCTCGGCGCCCCCATGGACTCGCTGGTCTTCGAGGAGTAACCTCGAGGCAGCCGCGGAACAGAGCCGGCCGGCGCATCCCATGAAGAGACACCGCTTTCCAGCCCGTTCGTCCCCCTCGAGGCGAAGCGAATGAGCCGGTTCATCTTCCTGGTCGGAATCACGCTCGGAGGCTGGCTCGGCTGGTGGCTTGGCTCCCAGATCGGGCTCGTGACCGCCTTCATCCTGAGCAGTATCGGCAGCATTGCCGGTCTCTACTTCGGCTGGCGCATCTATCGCGATTACCTTGACTGAAGTCAGGATGCACGCGGCCCGACCCACCCGAGGAGCGACGGGACTCCTCCTGTAGCCTGCCGCTTCTTCTCGGCAACCCTCGCGATCAGAGGAGATCCGTCTTGTTTCTGCGGGGCCGTAGAAGCTTGGCCTCCCGCCTCATTGACTTGTGGATCGCCCGCCACTTCTGCTTCTGCGCCCTTTGAGCTCCCTCATCGACTCTGATCTTCAGGTAGTGGAGCTCCTTTTGAAGCTTCAGATAGCTCTCCAGCCTTTCGGACGAGATGAGACCGTCCTCGATGGCCTCGCGCACGGCGCAGCCCGGCTCGGATTCATGCCTGCAGTCCTGAAACCGACAGCCGTCGGCCAGGGCGAGAACGTCGTCAAAAGCTTCCTCCAGTCCTTCCTCACTTCCCCAGAGACCCACCTCCCGAATGCCCGGAGTGTCAATCAGGAGGGCCCCTTCGGGATGTCGGAACAGTTGCCTCTCCGTAGTCGTGTGCCGACCTCGGCCGTCGTGAACCCGAACCTCCCCCGTCCGGGTCAGATCGACCCCGAAGAGGCGGTTGATCAGCGTCGATTTGCCGGCACCGGAAGATCCGATGAGCGCGAACGTCCGGGCCGGTCGAAGCAGTTGACGGACCCGGTCGAGACCCTGGTCCTGGAGGGCGCTGATGGCCAGGACCGGGACTCCGGGGGCGAGGGACTCGACCTCGAGGCGTCGCTCATCGGCATCGCCGACACGGTCGGCCTTGTTCAGCACCGCCACCGGCTCGATCCCCCCTTCGTAGGCGAGGGTCAGGAGCCGCTCGAGGCGTCGCAGACTGAAATCCCGATCCAACCCCATGACCACCAGAACCGTGTCGACATTTGCCGCCACAATCTGTTCGGCCGTTCGACCACCTGGCACGTGGCGGGAAAGCTTGCTTCTGCGCGGGAGGATCTCCGTGATCAATCCGGTCCCCCCCTCCTCATCCCGGCAGACCACCCAGTCGCCGACGACGGGAAGCCGCCCGGATTCAAAGGCGGCATCGTGCTGCTGTCGACCGCTCAGACGGCAGAGCCACTCGCCCTGGGCCACCTGAACCTGATAGAACCCGCGGCTCGCCAGGCTGACCCTTCCTGGAGTAGAACCGGGACCGTCCCATTGCTCGAACGACGCGGCAAAGAAGGGCGTCCAGCCGAAATCTTCGAGAGACATAACTCACCTCAACGGAAAAGTAAGAGAAGGAAAAAAGGCAGACCTCCGGTACCTGCTCAAAGGCCACCAGGGTCCAACGATCGAGAGCGCCCGTTCAGGCAAGCATAAGCTTCAGGCGTCCGAGTATGCCACAACCAGCCCCACCCGACAACCGGTGCTAAGAGGCGCTAATAGGTGACACGCACGCAATTCGATCGTAACTCACCACCAACAAAGGATTCTCGAGCCGGTCTGGCACCTATTTCGGGGAGACCCAGATGGAAGCCGCGTCCTGCCACCTTTACGCAATGGCTTCTGTGCGCCACTTTCCATTTAACGCGAACCGAGTTCGAAGAATAAACCTTTGCTCCATTCTTCACGTTTCGAGAGACATGCGCATGAAACGATGTGTCAAGATGGCGGTTCTGATTCTGTTTACAGCTGTGCTCTTCTCGTCACTCCGGGCGTATGGCCCGGCTCAGGAACCGGATTCAGTTACAGGCCCGGTCGAACACGTTTTTGCACGACGCGGGGACGTTGACCTCAAAGCATACGTATTCTCACCCCAGTCCGGGAAAGATGCGGGCCCGCTTGCCGCGATCGTGATCTTCCACGGCGGCGGTTGGGCTTCGGGTGAACCGGCCTGGGCCTTCGGCCGCGCGAAGCACTTTGCCGAACACGGCATGTTGGCGGTGGCCGCCCAATACCGGCTGTCCAACCAGAAGGAAATCACTCCGATCGAGGCCATGGATGACGCCCGGGAAGCCATTCGCTGGGTCCGCTCCAACGCATGGAAGCTCGGCATCGATCCCGATCGGATTGCCGCCTACGGCTGGTCTGCCGGCGCCCACCTGGCGGCGTCCGCTGCCGTCTTCGACGGTCCTCCGCCGAAGGCCCCGGTCAGCTGTGCCCCCAATGCACTGGTTCTCGTCTCTCCGGCCGTCCACCTCGACGAGGACGGCTGGTTCCAGCGACTCCTCGGTTCCAGGGCTCAGTCCCCAGCTCTCTCGCCGAGTCACCACATCCGCCCGGGACTGCCTCCAACCATCATCGTCGAAGGGAGGCAAGATACGGTGACTCCCCTGGCCGGCGTCCAGAAGTTCGTCGACCGCATGCGCCAAGCCGGCAACCGTTGCGAGCTGTATGTCTTTGACGGCGCGGGCCATCTCTTCACCCCGGTTGGAACGCCGGACGATGGCTGGCCGAAACCCGACCCGAAGATCGAGGCCGCCGCCTTCTCCAAGCTGGACGAGTTCCTGGTATCGCTCGGATACATGAAGTGACTGAAGAAACGCTTTTGTTGCACCCTTTTTCGCACTTTTCCTGGCACGCGCGTTAATAGTAGATGGGGTTAGGGGTTTGGCCTCCGGCTGCAGGCTTTACCCGGGGGCTTCGTGTGCCTGCCGCACGATCGGAGGCGACGCATCGAGGATGGTACAACGTACCTCAGGGGTCGGCCCTGAACTCGTCGGCGAAGGCGTCGTGCGCAAAGAGCAAATCCCGCCCACCATCTCGATCAAGGTCCAGGCGGACCGTGTCATGCGCGTAGACGCTCTGTTCCTTGCTGATCTGTGCACGGACCGCCCGGCGGATCCTCTCCCGTCGCTCTATCGGCGACGGACCGGCGCGAGAGTCGAGAAAATAGGCCGTCGGATCCTCTCGGATAGCTCGGTCCGCCAGGTCGTCCAGTACCTCGAGGGTCCACCTAGCGGGGGCGTCGCCCGGGTCAAGCTGCGTGAAACCGGCGTCGACGTTGCCTATGTCGCAATCGATACCAATGTGCTACATGTGCTACACTCTCGTCATGGCCAAGACCATCAACCAGCGGGAATTTCGCAACGACTCCGCAGTCGTGCTCCGGGAGGTGCAGGCGGGACGGACGATCACGATCACACGCAATGGGATTCCCGTAGCCGAACTCCGACCGATCCCGCCGCGGAAGTTCGTTCCACGCGCTACGATCTTCGAAGCGGCCAGGCGAGCGCCGCGAATCAATGCCGACCGGTTTCGGGCCGATCTGGATGCTGTCGCGGAGCCGTCTGTCGATGACTGAGCCGACGCGGGGTTTGCTCGATACTTCCGTGCTGATCGACCTCGACCTCATCGATCCGGGTCGGCTTCCCGACGAATCAGCGATTGCAGCAATTTCCCTCGCCGAACTGGCCGCCGGACCCCATGCGACGGCGGACGATCAGGAACGTGCCCGCCGGCAGGACCGGTTGCAGTGGGTCGCTTCTACCTGGGATGCCTTGCCGTTCGATGTCGAGGCTGCTCGTGCCTATGGCCGGATCTTCGCGGCGGCAAAGGCCGCAGGGCCATCGAGTCGAACCCGAGTGGCCGATCTCCTGATCGCTGCGACGGCTGCAGCCGGCGGCCTGCCGATCTACACTCGCAATCCGAACGACTTAGCCGGCCTCGAATCGATCGTCACGATCAAACAGATCTGAACCCCTCCCGGCCGCGCCTCTACAAATCCCTCCACTTCTCCGAGGTGAGACGTTAGAGTCGCCGGCGGGGATGGCGAAATGGACTCTTCTGCCCTTGGTTCCTGCCCTCCTGCCTCTCCGAGCACTTCCGGCAGCCATCGTGAGCGTTTTCGTCGTCGCCGGCGAGGCACTCTCTGCGGCGATATCAGCTGGCCTCGGAATGCGAGGAGGAGTTCAGATGAGAGGCACACTCCCTCCGCTCATCGGCGCACTTCTGCTGTCGTTTCCCTGGCGCGCAAGTTTTCCTCAGGATTCGGAACTCGCTTCGATGCTGCAATTCGAAGAGGGTGTCGAAGGCGGCATGCCCCACGGCTGGTCTATTTGAGAACCGAGGATGTCGCCGGTTTCTCGGGTTCGCGGCTGCGAGAGGAAGACCCGGCGGAACTCTCCAATTCGACAACATGCAGAACCGGGGTATTCGTGGGACAACCAAGTGGCCGAATACGCCATTCGCTTGCCCCTGAATCCGAACGCCCGGTCACTCGTCTTCGGCGTTCGAATGGTCGGTCAGGGCAAGACCTGGGCGGACGATCTGGAACTGCTCGTGGACGGCCGACCGGCCGATTCCCCACGATCGGCCGGGGGATACCTTCCAGCTGCTCTCGCCGTCCGTGGCCTATCTCAAGCTCTCCAGCTTTCGCATCAGAGATGTCGACGAATACATAGAGCGTGCATCAGGCACTCAGAGGATGGTCATCGATATTCGTAACTACCCATCGGAATTCGCGGTCTTCGGACCCTCATGAGTGGGATCGGCGTCTTCTATCCCGACAAGACCCAGACCCAGAGAGTCGGGATCGTGGCCGGCGATTAGGTGCCAGCCTCGGAACAGAAACCTTTATTCATAGGGACTTGGAAAGCCATTGCGTGCGTGTCACCTATTTGCGTCTATTTTCAGAGGCGCTGGTAGTAGCGCAGGGCCGCGTCGGCCGCCTGGGCGGCGCTGCGCCGGTCTTCCTCCTTGACGAAGGACGGATTCGTCGAGAGCCAGTGCTGAAATCCCTTCACCCACTTCTCGAGGTATTCGATGGAGGGCTTCTCCTTCACCTTCTTCCCGTCCTCGAGGAAGTAGATCGGGCTGGTGTGGGCGAAGACCGAGACTTCTCTCGGAAGGATCCGGTTGTGCAGGTCCGGATGATCGATGACCCGGGCGGCCAGCCATCCGCTGCGATCCAGGTCCACCTTCGCCTCGATCTCCATTGAATAGACTCCGTCGACCGGCGGATTGTTGAAGGTGGCGACCGTCTTGTGGGCCACGGTCGTGCCGTTCATCACGATCTCGAGCGTGGTGAACGGCAACAGCGAGCGGGCCCGCACCCGGGCGCCGATCCGCCTCTTGCCCTTGAACTCCACTACGTCTCCCGGCTGCCGCCCGTCGGCCTCGAACTCCAGGATCGGACCGTTGGTGACGAAGGACTTTCCCGAACGGATGCCCTCCAGCCACCCGTTGAAGTCGGCTCGGTCGCCGACACGGGCATAGGTCCGGTTGCTTCCTAGCGGAATCTCCTCGGCAAACTTGTCCGTGCCCGCGGCGATGGGAAGCCGGAAACCCGCATTCAGGAATTGATAGTAGAGATCCACAGGCCGCATCACGGGAAACTCCGCCTGGGTCATCCCCGATTTCTCCCAGGGTTCCCAGTGGTTCGGGAGCCCGGACGGATCATTCCACGTGATGAGTTCGATCGCATCCAGCAGGCCCAGCGCGGCCGCCACCGGCGACTCCTCCCCGGGCAGAGAACTGAAGTGACACCAGATGATGGCGGCGTTCTGGCTCCGGGCGGCCTTCAGGGCCCGCAGGAGATCCCAGTTCGGGCTGCTCTTCCAGTACTCCATGGACCCGCCGAAATCCGGGTAGCCGGGTACCAGGCTCTGCACCCCCGCCAGGTTCAGATGGCCCATCTGCCAGTCCTGGATCTCCTGTCCCACGGAGATTTCGTACCCCGGCACGGAGCTCGGATCGAGCCGGCCCGTGAAGTGCTCGTTGACCGGGATCGGGTTCTGCGAGTCGGGCAGGTACAAGAGATTCAACGCCTGCAGATCCTCGGCCTGCATCTGGGGCAGGGCCTCCTCGGGAACGGGGAGATGAGCATGCGCGTCGCCGCAGAGGTAGCCTCTTCCCCGCATGTCGATCCACCGCCGCAGACGGAAGGTCCGCTGAATCAAGCGGGCCATCGCGCCGCCGGAGACAGTGACGGACTCCGGCAGTGTTTCCAGCCCTCGTCTGATCTCAATACTCGCGCCCCCCGAGGGAATCATGAACGCGAACGAACCGTCCACATAGGACCAGCGCTTGCCCAGGCTGTCTACCTGAGCGTGGGCGCCCTCGAGTTCCACCGATTTCCCCGCCGAATCCGTGACAGCAACCCGGGCCGCTGAGGCTACGCCCGAGGCATCGTCGACGATCTGCCCCTCGAATCGGACCCCCGAGCTGCTGCAGCCGAGAAAGCCCGCCCACATCAGACAGACGAGGAACCACGCGATTCGTGAGTACTTCATCGACGCAGTCTGACACCCGAGCCTCGAGAAAGACAATACCGTATCGCCATCCGGATGGGACGGACAGGACTCTGTCCCCACGGGATCTTCAACACGGGATCTTCACTGTCCCCACGGGATCTTCAATGGGCGGCGAATCGAACAGCACTCTGTCCCTTGCAGTGTCCCTTGCAGCGCTCGTTCAATGAGTGGCGAGTCGAACAGCACTCTGTCCCTTGCAGCGCCTTGCAGCTCTGTCCACTATGTCGGGGAGCAGTCGGGCAGTATAGTCTGTCCCTTCTGGATGTGTTAATGTCGGAGTCGAACAGCAGTCTGTCCCCTTTGGATGTGTTCAATGTCCTGAGGATCTAACCCGTTCCGCGGTGTGCCAGGCCTTGCCTGAAATCGATTCTCGCTCTATACATACACCTGGCCGTCGACGGGAGCAGACGTGTGGACGCATCGAGACGGGCGCAGTCGTGGGGCCGGGCGTGGCTGGCACTGAGTGCCGCACTGGCTCTCCACGTTGCGGATGAGGCTGTCCATGACTTCCTTGCGGTCTACAACCCAGCCGTCCAAGCGATAAGGGAACGCGCTCCCTTTCTGCCTTTGCCGACGTTTTCCTTCGGAATCTGGATCGGCGGTCTCGCCGCCGCGGTCCTCCTGCTCCTACTGCTGTCCTCTTTCGCCTTCCGGGATTCCCGGTGGCTGAGGCCCATCGCCTATGGCTTGGCTCTCATCACGACGGTACCCGAAAGTGCACCGCGTGATCCAGAAGCGGGGTCTTCCTGATTTCGAATTTTGCCCGCCTCGATCTTCCATCGACGATGGGCTTTAGACTGACGAGACCCAGGGGCTCGGCAAAGTCTTTGAACGACTGCCAGGTGTAGGCGGCACGCACCGTCTCCTCGGGACTGAGAAAATCGGCGCGAACGTCCCCGTGCAATTCCATGGGGCAAAGGCGCAGAAAGCAGTCTTCATAGAAAGCGCTAGGCAGGCTCCGGTCCCCGTAGCGCGCCAGAAGATAGAGCGTGAAGTAAGCTACCTGCTGAATCCAGGGGAGCTCGTCCCGGGGGTCCCGGTAGGACCAGTCGATCCCGCTGGCGCCGGCCAGCAGCAATCGAGAGTAGACCCCGGCCAACCCCGATTCCTCCAGACGCCGCCGGCAGTCGCGGCTCAGGATCAGGCGCCCCCGGTATTTGCGGATGAGCCCGGCGATCTCGGCCAAGACGTGAACGGTGTGAAACTCGAAGAAGTCGAGTTCCTGATAGATCCCTTTGATCTCCGTCCTCTCCTCGTAAAGAAGATCACCCCAGTACCTCCGCGCGGCTTCGCGACAGAGCTGCCGCGGGAGGTTGCCGGTCGCCGTTGCCTTCACGCCTCGCTCGCCCAGCGCCTCCACCATCAGACGGAAGAGGGTCACAACCTCTGCTGCAGGTTCGACGTCGAGGGGATCCGGGAAGTCGATGAGCCAGGGGGAGTCCAACGGGGCATAGAGGAGGGCATGCAGCTGATCGGGCGACAGTCCGTGGAGCCTGTCCCCAGCCGCAGCGAGCTCCCTGGCCCCCCAGGCTTCCCGGGCGCGCCCCTGTCCTCGCTTCTCAAGAGGCGGCAGGGCCGTCGCAGGTCTCGGGATGCGGACATGATCATCCCGCGCCATGCAGCACTTCTTGTACTTTTTCCCGCTGCCGCAGGGGCAGGGGTCGTTTCGTCCAACCCGTCTCACCATACTGAAAGCTTATAGCGAATCTGCCTGGATTTGCAGGCGCCGGGACATGTTTCAAGTCCTGGAAAGAAGTTGTCACTCCTTCGTGTCGGATTCCTGGAACCCGGAAGGTCCTGTCAGGTCCTTCCTCCTCACAGTTCGCCTCGCCCTTTGACCAGGGATTCGTCCCACCCCGGGGCGCTATAATGGCTCTCCCATGCGACTTCTCTTCCCCGTCAGCGTGGTTCTGTGCGCGTTCGCTGCCCTGCTCGGCGCCGGCGACCGGGCGCCCGGACGAACTGGATCGGATGATCGGCCAGATGATCATGGTCGGTTTTCGGGGGGTCGAGCCCGATGCCGGAAATCCGATCGTCGAGGAGATCGCCGAAGGGAGAATCGGCGGGGTCGTCCTCTTCGATGTCGATGGCCCCGGCGGCGGAGGAGAGCGGAACATTCGCTCTCCCAAGCAACTCCGCAGACTGACCGATTGGCTCCAGAATCAGGCGGGGGCGATCCCCCTCCTCATCGGAATCGATCAGGAGGGCGGCAAGGTCAATCGCCTGAAGGCCAAATACGGCTTTTCCGGAACGGTATCGGCCCGCGCACTTGGTGAAAAGGACGATATCGGATGGACTGCAGAAGTCGCCGCGAAGGTGGCCCGTACGCTCGCGGCCGAGGGGATCAATCTCAACTTTGCGCCGGTCGTCGATCTGAACACCAATCCGGACAATCCCGTCATCGGGTCCAAGGACCGGAGCTTCTCCGCCGACCCGGCCGTTGTCGTCCGGCAGGCCCGCGTCTGGATCGAAGCTCACCGGCAAGCAAGCGTTCTTTCCACGCTCAAGCACTTTCCCGGTCACGGCAGTTCCCACGCCGACTCGCACCTCGGTTTCGTGGATGTGACCAGCACGTGGGATGAACGCGAACTGGCACCCTACGCTGAGCTCATCGCGGAACACCTGGTCGACGCCGTCATGACGGCCCACATCTTCAACTCCCACCTGGATCCGCAGTATCCCGCCACCCTGTCTGCCCCGATCATCACGGGAATTCTGAGGAACCGGCTGGGTTTCGACGGGGTGGTGATTTCGGACGATCTCCAGATGAAGGCGATCTCGGCCCACTACGGCCTCGAGAAAAGCATCCAGCAGGGCATCGAGGCCGGCCTCGATATCCTGCTCTTCGCCAACAACTCGGCATACGATCCGCAGATCGCCGAAAAAGCCTCCACGATCATTCGCAGACTCGTCGAAGAAGGCGAGATTTCGTGTGAGCGAATCGAACAGTCCTACGAGCGAATTCGGGCACTGAAACGGCGGCTGATGGTCCAGCCACGGCCGGGGCCGGCGGTTCATGCCTCGGATCAGGGTGGGTTCGGACGCGAACAGTAACCGATCCACGGGATTATCGCCGATGTGTTCAGCAGGGAAGACCGAGGGACTCCGGCGATGACGGGACAAGCTCCTCCGCGAATCTACTGCATCCCGGCAGGCCAGGCGCCGGTCGTGGCGGTGCTGCGGCGGGGACCCAGAAGCTGGTCGCATGTCGGACGCTGGGACCTCGCAGAGAACAGCTACACATCAGGGGCATGGCTCAAAGGGCGCATCTTCCCGCGTCGCTGCGATTTATCCCCGGACGGCCGCTTGCTCTGCTACTTTGCCTTCAAGCCCAACGCGTCTTGGAAACTGGGTACAGCCTATGTTGCGATTTCGAGACTGCCGTGGCTCGTGGCCCTTCATGCGTTCAGTACGTGCGGCACGTGGAGCCGCGGCTTCCACTTCTCGGACGACCGAAGCAGCAAATGCTCAGGCATTGAGGACCCTCCGATTCCATACAGCCTGCGTTTGACCTCCGCCGTTCAGTTCGCGACGGAACGCCGTCGCGGATGGTGCGAGGCGCCGGACTGTCCTCCCCGCGCGGACGGAGACACGTGGGATCAGCGACGCAATGTCCGACTGCTGAAGCCTCAGCCGCACGGGGAGAGAGTGCTTCGCGTGGAGAGCCTGGGTTGGGCGGGTGGTGAATTCGGCTCCGGCCAGGCTGTCGACGGCCTTCGCGTCCGCTACCGGCTGGAATCAGACGGAGACCACCAAGTCCTGGACGAACTGCAGTGGGCAGACTGGGACCGTGAGGGACGTTTGCTTGTCGCCACGCGCTCCGGAATGCTTCAGATCAGAAACCTCTCGTCCAATGATACTGAGATCGCCTTCGAGGAAGATCTCTCCTGCCTCATGCCGCAGACGTCGCCTGCACCGCCATGGGCAAGAAAGTGGTAAGACCGCTCTCGCGCAACCCCTATCCAGGAACCGGGGCAACCGTGCATCCTGATGCAGGAAAAACCCGCCCCCAGGCAAGGTAGGAACAACATGAGCCGAACGTATCCACCCTTGCTGCTGGTCAGCGCGACGGTGATCCTGATGATTCTGGCCTCTCGCTCTCAGATCCTGTCCAACGCCGGCGCACAGTCAGCCGACCAACCGGCTCCGAGGGATAATGAAGAACTCATCGGCCTCTACCGGCAGGACCAGGCAGATCGAGGGTCCGGGATGGCGACCGACTGGAGGACCGTGCAGCCGCGCGATCAGGCGCGCCGCGAGCGGGTGAAGGATTTGTACGAGCACGGCCGGCTGCATACCGGTGCCGACTTCTACAATGCCGCTATGATCCTGCAACACGGGGAGACCCCTGAGGATTACCTGCTGGCCCACGAATTCTGTGTCGTGGCGGTGGGCAAGGGCGAAGAGCGGGCAAGATGGCTGGCGGCGGCGAGCGAAGACCGGTTTCTCATGGCCATCGGACGGGCCCAGCGCTTTGGTACTCAGTTTCGATCAGAGGATGATGGCGTGGTCCGCCTCTACCGGGTGGGCTCCGGCGTCACCGATGGACTGCGGCGCGAGCTGGACGTTCCCTCGCTGGAGGAGGCCAAGGCCCGCGAGGCGCAGTTCAATCAGGAACAATGAGGCCCGCGCCCATTTCTCGGGGTCAGAAGCTCGACCTCCGGAAAGTAGGTGCGAAACCGACCTTCATCGGCCGTTGCCAGTACCCAGCCCATGACCTGGGCGTGAGCGCCGATGAAGAAATCGGGCAGGGGCACACGGCCGATGCGTTTCGCAGCCGTCGCCTTACGGTGCCGCAGGTAATCGACGTAGGCCAGCGCGCAAACAGGCGCCAGAGCAACGGGCAGGTCGAGGACTCCCACACCCCAACTTCGAATCCGGTCGGCCAGCGTGTGTGGCTCCCGATCTCCGACGCATAGTTCGGCCAAAGTTACTGCGTTGATGGCTGCCCCCTCCCCGGCCACTGCCGTTGCGATGGTTTCACGGGACCAGTCGCGGTAATCGCCCAAGGGCTCTGAGGCATAGATCAGGACATTCGTATCCAGGAGGATCATGGCTCACGCGTCAGCGACTTGAGTTCGTCCCAACTCATATTGACGGGCAGCGGCGCCTCGTCCATGGCACGAAGACACTGGCTTCTGCTCATCCCGCGTCCGGGTTCCGGTCGTTCGAGACGAACCAGAAGAATGCGTCCGTCCCCCTGCCTCTGGATGTCGTAGACATCGCCCGGTCGCGCGCCGGGGATTACGACGCGTCTCTTGGCATCGACCTTCGAGGTCATGGTGGGATTATCCCACCAATTCTGGCAATCGGTCAATTTCTGAGTATTCCGCTCCTGACCGCACGTTTGATTCCTCAAGTCACGCTTTCCCTTGACATCACGACCACTGCCCTCCGGGCTAGTTCTCCGGGCCAAGATGTCGACCCGGGCTCGAGAGAAAGCGATCCCGGTCGTATGGCAGATCATCGTGCTCGGGGAGGGGCGAACCCGGCCAGTCTCTTGCCCACCTCTTCCGATCCTGCTCGCTCGCGTAGTAGCGCAACCAGGTCTCCGTATCCTCTTCACTACCGCTTCCTATCACGTCGATGTTCCAGGAGAATCCCGGCACCGAGCAGATCATCGCGTCCTCCCGGAGCGCATCGCTCCACAGGTGGGTGTAAAGCTCCCGGTCGCTCAGATGATCCGTCGAAGTGATGTACACCTGAAGTCTCTCCAGCACGCGCACGACTTCCCACAATTTTGCGCTGACCTGCTCGTCGGTGAGCCCCTCGGGCGGCGGCATCTCGACGCCTTCCTGAATCAGGCGGTCCATGCAAGTCTCGCCGCCCACCTGCGTGAACCGGTCCAGCTGTCGGAAATACTCTTCCAGTTCCTCATCTTCCTCATCCGACGCGGCCTCCGGCGGCCCATCGCAATCCACGTCCTCTTTGTAGCGTGCATCGCGGCTCGACTCGTCCGACGGAAAAGATGACTCTTCCCCGGTCCCGTCGTTCCCGTCGTCCCACAGGCCCGGACAGAGCTCACGGGCAGGTCTTCGTCCCATATCCGTGGCGGACGGAAAAGCCGCCAAATCGATCGGCATATCCATGACCGCGGTCCGGGAGTAGCCCACGACCTTCAAGTTGACCACGGCTTTTGACGAGCCGTGCGTGAAGGTGAGACGAAACCGGTCCTTTCTTTCCAGAACCTCGTCCAGGCGCGGGTCTTTCCGCCGTTCGCGGATCTCCTCGATGCGCTTTTTCAGCCTGCGAGTGGAAGCGGAGAAGCGACCCGGCTGCTGGACCTCGGGAAACCAGACCAGGCGTATGAACTGCTCGAGTTGCCGGGAGAGGACCTCACCATGAGCCTCCAGGCACAACCAGGCTTCCGGCCAGCCTTCGATTTCTGCCATCAGAAGGAAGGCCATGGGGTGTTCTCGCCCGGCGGTATTCACACAGTCGGCATCGTCTCTTCGATCGCTGCACCGGCTGACATGGGCACCAATTCGAGACGCATCGTATGAGCCCATGCAGAAGGTGCAGAATCCCTTTGCCGTTGCATTCGTGTTTGACTGCTTCATGGTCGATTCCTCCTATGCCGGATTCGCCAACAGGAGAAACTGGTCTTCGACCTCTCTGCGCAGACGATCCAGCTGCAGCAGCATTTCGAGAGTGCCTGCATCCCTCTCGGGAAAGGCATTTCGAAGTGTCAGCCAGGCTTCGATGGAACGTTGAATTCCCTTCCAGGCGACCTGGGCCGAGAGGCGGCCGTCCTCCGAACTGTGAGGATCCGGTCGCCCGTCCCGCTGCGGCGCGATCCCCGAGAGGGCGCGAAAGATCTTGCTGCAGATCAGGAAGCGGAAGTGAAGGACCGTTTCCACCGCTTCTCGACATTGTTCGAGGTCCTCCAACGTGAGCCCCTGAATGGGTGTGACTCCGAGTTCAACCTTGTGCTGAACGGCTTGGGCCGCCGAAACCACGGCATGCTGCACAGGTTCCAGTCTGGAAGCCGTGCCGAAGGCATACTGCTCGGCCTGCTGAACCAGCGGATGCGACCGGATGCCTTCGAACGGGTCCGGCTCGTCCTGGGATTCGACGTCTGGAGCCTCCGGATCGAGTCCGGACTCTTCCATTGCTTCCGTGAGGAGATTCCGAGCGATGTCCAGACCTGTTCCGACACTCTCGAAGAGATCCTCGCCCGAGTCGCCCTGTTCCTGCTTCACGGCGAAGACGAGGCATTTCTCCTGCTTGTCGCACCGTTCGCACCACCGGTCGCAGTAGTTGTAAACACCGGGAATGTGGTTGGGGTCTCTGGCCAGTTCGAGAAACCGTTCCTCATCCATTCTGTCCCTTGCCTTTCCGGATCGCCTCCGATCCTGTTTCATCCTGAGTACTTGGGTTACCGCGAATGAACGTAGCGCTGCTTTTCTCTCTCACTGACCTATTAACGTTCGAGGATCGGAAAACTGCGAAAACCGGCGGAACGGCGTTGCTGATCTTCGCCTTCCCGGATTCGGCGGCTCCCTCGAGCATCATGGAAAGGAAGGCATGCTCCTCGCCGGCCGCAGTGTCCGTATTGTTGATCGCCCGGCGAATCACCGATCGAACCTGCTCCTCGATGGTGACACCCTCGGCACGCTTCTCACATGCGCTATCTGAAAGGCGGATGTTGGCCCCGCGACCGAAGCCTGTCGAGCCAACCTGTCCCTCCACCCGAAGGATGACGATCGCGTGTGATTCGGCGATCAGTGTTCCAGACCCGGAAAATCGCGAATCAGAGCAGCTCGTGCGGTGGATGTGCAGAGCATGAACGCCACGACCATCGCGGCTCTCTTCATTTCGTTCTCTCTCAGTTCGAATCGAATAGGTGCCAGACCGGCCTCAGAATCCTTTATTGGAAGGTACTTACAATTGAATTGCGTGCGTGTCACCTATTTCGGGAACCTCTCAATCCGGTGGATGGTCTTCAAGGAACTCTTCCAGCCCGGCGAGGGAGCCGTTGTGGGTGGCCCGGTAGAGGACCTCGAGCTGGCTCCGACAGTGCTTTTGCATGGTCGTCCCTTCGAGCAGGGTGCACCTGGCAAGGGCCTCCATGGCAGGTGTGAATTCTTCGAGCCGCCAGTGGGCCATGCCGATGAAGAAGTAGGCCTCGGCCCTGCGTTCCCTGTCGCCGACGGACAACTGGAGAAGCTTTCCGTAAGCAGCCAGGGCGGTCTTCCAGTCTTCGCGTTCGTAGGCCGCCTTCCCGATGATGGAGTGGGCATCAATTCTCCGGTCCGCGACGTACTGGCTCCACGCCTCTTCGGACATCCCCTCAGGTCGCTCCACGGTCTCCAGCGCGTCGATGACCTTCCTGGCGTAAGAATCGGCCTGAGCCCACTCTTTGTTCTCAACGTAGTAGCCGGCAATCACAGGGTAGAAGGAGTAACAGTCTGCAGGACTTGCCTCGGCACAGAATTTCTCGCCATACTCCACGGTCTTGGGAAGATCTGAGAGCTGCCGATAGGAATAGGCCAGGATTTTCAACAAATCCGCAGTCTCAGGGGCCGCCTGATAGACCTTCTCACCGTATCGGGTGGCCTTTGCCCACTGCTGCGAGTTGAAGGCCCAGTAGGTCGTCAGTTTGAGCATTTCGACCTGCTCGCCGTCGATCCCGCCCAGGAACTTCTCTCCGATTTCCACCGCCTCCTTATAGTTCCCCTCGCCGGCCTGGGCCTGAGCCCATTCATTGACTTTGGGGGCGACGTATTCCCGCAAGGTGGAATCGGGATGTGTTTTGTACCATTCGATCAGCGCGTCGGGGCCCGCCTCGACGGCTCTGAGGTACTCGTCGTATTCCGGAGCGGTGTAACCCTGGCCGAGACCGACACCTGTTGTCGCCAGAACCAGGACCACTTGCAGGCACGCACGGTTGAATAGACGGAAGAACGGTTGCCTGAACATGGTCGCCTCCTCCATCCGATGGCTTCCCGGAACGAACGGCGGGATGTCCGGTACTCGTTTGCGGTCAGCGAGCAACCAGCCCTCCCCCGACGAACCAGGAAGAATTTGAAGTGACAGCTCACGATTTGCTCGTGTGTTCACCGACAACGATAATCCCAGCTGATCGAAATGCAAAGCCTTTGCCGCATTTCGTTCGCACTTCGCACTTTCTTCACGAGATCACGAGAACGGGGAACTCGGAAAGTGGACGTGTTGCCGAAAGCCTTCTGACCCGGTCTCGGCTGTGCTGCCCGGTCGTCGAGACCTGCAGAACCGATTTCGCGCCAAGGTTGCAGAGTACGCAACGGGTTCTAAAACAAAGAGATCCTTTGCGTCTGTGCGCGAGACCCAGGCCCATGCGGATCCGCGGCCATTTGGGCGGCACACCCGCGAAGTGCGGAGTGTCTGTCCGCTGGCGTGCAAGCGACAGAAGTCAATGGGACAGGCATGGGACGGATGGGACTTCCCGCAGCGAGGGAACAGCGTCAATTGAAGTGCCCAGAATCAGGCGTCCAGGCGGAGCTCGGGAACCCGCTCGAAATGGCTGCGATTGCGGGTCAGAAGAACTGCATTTCGTGAAACACAGATGCCGGCGATCAAATAGTCGGCCATCGCCAGACCTCGACCCTCAGCTTCGAGGCTTGCGCGGATCTCGGCAGCCCGATGCGCAGCGTCCGCGTCCAGGGGGAGGATCACAAGTGGAGCGAGCAGCCTGGTGACCTTCTCAATCTGCGACGATGACCGGCTGCCGCTCAAAAGCTCGAAAACCGAGATCGCGGTCGTCGCCAATTGACCGGTCGCCAACTCGCGATCGATCCTCTCCCGAGCGGGTCGGCGCCCGCGCAACGCATCTATCAGGATGTCCGAATCGGCGACGATCATCGCCACGTCCCCCTGGAGCGCCGGACCGAAGCGTCGAGCTCATCGGCCTCCTTCTCGTTTAGTGAACCCAGCACCGAACGGGCCGCATCCAGCCGCTCCCGGCGGTGGGACTCTTCATCCAGGTAGCGTTCGACAGCCTCTCGAACCAAATGGGAGAAGCCCTTTTCACCCCTCTCGGCGGCGATCTCCAGCAATTTCGCACGCTGCTTGTCGGTGAGTTCGATCGTCGTTCTCATGAATCCAGATTGACATGCATGTGCATGCATGTCAATCCAACGACCCGGACAGTCACTCCCTCCGCGCCGGATCTGCAGGTCCGCCCCTATTCCCTTCCCTGGCTCGAGCCGGGTCCGATGCTCTGTCGAAGCGTCATCTAGTCACCGGCAGCAGCGTCGGCCGGCGGATTGACTCTCCGCCCCCAGATCCGGACCTGGTCGAACTGACCCGTGTCGTCGAAGGTGCCGACCCCGATCCGGCCGAGGGTGAGCGTCCGATCCCGGGCCGTGAGAATCGGTGTGGTCATGTCGTCGAAGAAGACTTCGATGTCGCCTGACTCGCTCCGCCGGACGACGCGGACGAGGTGGAAGACACCATCCCCCCAGGCCGTTCGCTCCGTCCGCGTGAGGGCGATCGAGGCCCGGTCGGCGTCGTTGACCAGGAAGATGGAATTGTGATGAGGATCGGCCTTCGTGGCGATGTGGGCGTAGTAGAACTTCGCCGGACTCTGCCAGCCGAAGAACACGCACATGTCCCGTCCGTCATACTCCTTGGTCGTCGAGGCCAGTCGGGCTTCGAAAACGAAGTCCGAAACCCAGAGGTCGCGAATGAGCGCCATGTTCACGGGCGAGCGAAAGGGAGGCACGTAGTTGCTCTGAGTGAAGAGCGAAAGGACGCTCTCGGCACCTGCCTGGTCTATCCTCCAAGCCGACGGATCGGTGAACTCCCAGCGGACGAGGCCCTCGTCGAAGTCATCCTGGAACACCAGCGGGAGTCCGTCCCTTTCCGCGGGTACCTGCGCGACCCGGGGGCCCACCGCGAGCGCCACCAGGCAAATCCAGCCTGCGATCAGAGCCACCGCCCTCCAGACGCTCTTTCGTCCCATGCAGTCGATTCTCTCGCGCCAGGAACGGTAAAGACAACCCGGCTCGGGCTGGCGCCGTCAGCGAAGCCTGCAGTCCCCACCCAGCGCCCCTGTTCGCGTGATAGGCGGACTTCGCTGGACCCAGGGGCCTTCCTGCCGGCCAATCACGCGCATTTCGTGATCTGCTTGATCCCCTACTCCCCCATTTCGCATGGTTCATCGTTGTTGTTTTGCCAACGAATCACGCTCTTCCAGTCTTCGCGTTCGTAGGCCGCCTTCCCGATGATGGAGTGGGCGTCGATTCTCCTGTCGGCGACGTACTGGCTCCACGCCTCTTCGGACATCCCCTCAGGTCGCTCCACGGTCTCCAACGAGTCGATGACCTTCCTGGCGTAAGAATCGGCTTGAGCCCACTCTTTGTTTTCAACGTAGTAGCCGGCAATCACAGGGTAGAAGGAGTAACAGTCTGCAGGACTTGCCTCGGCACAGAATTTCTCGCCATACTCCACGGTCTTGGGGAGATCTGAGAGCTGCCGATAGGAATAGGCCAGAATTTTCAACAAATCCGCAGTTTCAGGGGCCGCCTGATAGACCTTCTCACCGTATCGGGTGGCCTTTGCCCACTGCTGCGAGTTGAAGGCCCAGTAGGTCGTCAGTTTGAGCATTTCGACCTGCTCGCCGTCGATCCCGCCCAGGAACTTCTCTCCGATTTCCACCGCCTCCTTATAGTTCCCCTCGCCGGCCTGGGCCTGAGCCCATTCATTGACTTTGGGGGCGACGTATTCCCGCAAGGTGGAATCGGGATGTGTTTTGTACCATTCGATCAGCGCGTCCGGGCCCGCCTCGACGGCTCTGAGGTACTCGTCGTATTCCGGAGCGGTGTAACCCTGGCCGAGACCGACACCTGTTGTCGCCAGAACCAGGACCACTTGCAGGCACGCACGGTTGAATAGACGGAAGAACGGTTGCCTGAACATGGTCGCCTCCTCCATCCGATGGCTTCCCGGAACGAACGGCGGGATGTCCGGTACTCGTTTGCGGTGAGCGAGCAACCAGCCCTCCCCCGACGAACCAGGAAGAATTTGAAGTGACAGCTCACGATTTGCTCGTGTGTTCACCGACAACGATAATCCCAGCTGATCGAAATGCAAAGCCTTTGCCGCATTTCGTTCGCACTTCGCACTTTCTTCGCGAGAACACGAGAACGGGGAACCCGGAAAGTGGACGTGTTGCCGAAATCCTTCTGACCCGGTCTCGGCTGTGCTACCCGGTCGTCGAGACCTGCAGAACCGATTCCACGCGAAGGTTGCAGAGTACGCAAAGGGTTCTAAAACAAAGCGATCCTTTGCGTCTGTGCGCGAGACCCAGGACCATGCGGATCCGCGGCCATTTGGGCGGCACACCCGCGAAGTGCGGATTGTCTGTCCGCTGGCGTGCAAGCGACAGAAGTCAATGGGACTGGCATGGGACGATGGGACTTCCAGCAGCGAGGGAACAGCGTCAATTGAAGTGCCGAGAATCAGGCGTCCAGGCGGAGCTCGGGGACCCGCTCGAAATGGCTGCGATTGCGGGTCAGAAGAACCGCATTTCGCGAAACACAGATGCCGGCGATCAAATAGTCGGCCATTGCCAGACCGCGACCCTCAGCTTCGAGGCTTGCGCGGATCTCGGCAGCCCGATGCGCGGCGTCCGCGTCCAGGGGGAGGATCACAAGTGGAGCGAGCAGCCTGGTGACCTTCTCAATCTGTGATGATGACCGGCTGCCGCTCAAAAGTTCGAAAACCGAGATCACCGTCGTCGCCAATTGACCGGTCTCCAACTCGCGATCGATCCTCTCCCGCGCGGGTCGGCGTCCGCGCAAGGCATCGATCAGGACGTCCGAATCGGCGACGATCATCGCCAGCGTCTCCCGGGAGCGCCGAACCGAGATGTCAAGCTCATCGGCCTCTTTCTCGCTGAGAGAACCCAGAACGGAACGGGCCGCATCCAGTTGCTGCCGGCGGTGGGACTCCTCATCGAGGTAGCGCTCGACAGCCTCTCGAACCAAATGGGAGAAGCCCTTCTCACCCCGCTCGGCGGCGATCTCCAGCAATTTCGCACGTTGCTTGTCGGTAAGCTCGATCGTTGTTCTCATGAATCGAGATTGACATGCATGCACATGCATGTCAATCCACGACGGAGCAGTCCCGCCCTCCGGTGCCGGATCTGCAGGTCCACCTCCATTCCCTTCCCCGGCTCGAGCCGGGCCCGATACTGTGTCCAAGCGTCATCTAGTCACCCCCAGCATGCCGGCCGGCGGATTGACTCTCCGCCCCCAGATCCGGACCTGGTCGAACTGACCCGTGTCGTCGAAGGTGCCGACCCCGATCCGGCCGAGGGTGAGCGTCCGGTCCCGGGCCGTGAGAATCGGTGTGGTCATGTCGTCGAAGAAGACTTCGATGTCGCCAGACTCGCTCCGCCGGACGACGCGTACGAGGTGGAAGACGCCATCCCCCCAGGCCGTTCGCTCCGTCCGCATGAGGGCGATCGAGGCCCGGTCGGCGTCGTTGACCAGGAAGATGGAATTGTGATGAGGATCGGCCTTCGTGGCGATGTGGGCGTAGTAGAACTTCGCCGGACTCTGCCAGCCGAAGAACACGCACATGTCCCGTCCGTCATACTCCTTGGTCGTCGAGGCCAGTCGGGCTTCGAAAACGAAGTCCGAAACCCAGAGGTCGCGAATGAGCGCCATGTTCACGGGCGAGCGAAAGGGAGGCAGCGTAGTTGCTCTGAGTGAAGAGCGAAAGGACGCTCTCGGCACCTGCCTGGTCTATCCTCCAAGCCGACGGATCGGTGAACTCCCAGCGGACGAGGCCCTCGTCGAAGTCATCCTGGAACACCAGCGGGAGTCCGTCCCTTTCCGCGGGTACCTGCGCGACCCGGGGGCCCACCGCGAGCGCCACCAGGCAAATCCAGCCTGCGATCAGAGCCACCGCCCTCCAGACGCTCTTTCGTCTCATGCAGTCGATTCTCTCGCGCCAGGAACGGTAAAGACAACCCGGCTCGGGCCGGCGCCGCCAGCGAAGCCTGCGGTCCCCACCCAGCGCCCCTGTTCGCGTGATACGCGGAATCCGCTGGACCCTGGGGCCTTCCTGCCGGCCAATCACGCGCATTTCGCGAATCCGGCTCGATTCCCTACTCCCCGATTTCGCATGGTTTGCGGAATCGTCTGGTTGGTTGTTGCCAACGAATCACGCCTATCTCGCGAACGGGACCTCGGGCTTCGTTCCGCTCAGCGCGACGATTCGCCCGCCGCGTGGACAGACTCAAAGAAGTCGAGGCGCTCCCCGTCCATGTCGGAGACCCACGGCGACGCATCCTACTGGCAGGGCCGCTATTGACTCTTCCCATGCGAGACAGTAGCGTGGTCCACTTCAGAGGAGGGCCCCATGTCATTCGATCCCTGTCGGCGGTCTCAGTGGACGATGTCTTCTCGTTTCGGCATTTCTCCACTCATTCTGGCCTGCTTTGTCATCCTCAGCGTGTTCGGAACGCCACTTTTCGCCTAGACGTCGACCGGCGATGAGCAGATCGACCAGAAGGTCGAGGCGCTGCTCGCACAGATGACGCTCGAGGAGAAGATCGGCCAGCTCACTCAGATCGCCGGCGGCTTGTTGCCGGGGGCCAATCCCGAGGAGGTCGTCCGCAAGGGCGGAGCCGGTTCGATCCTGTGGCTCAACGACACCAAACGTTTCAACGAGATCCAGCATGTGGCGGTCGACGAATCCCGGCTCCACATCCCGGTCTTGTACGGTCTGGACGTCATTCACGGCTACCGGACGATTTTCCCGGTTCCTCTGGCCATGGCGGCATCCCAGGTCCGGGGTTTCCAGGGCCCCTCTCTTGGAACTGCTCCCGACCGCGTGGTTACCTGCGCCAAGCATTTCGCAGGCTACGGAGCTCCGGAAGGAGGGCGCGACTATGTCTCCGTCTATATTCCCTGGGCGGCGGAGCACGTGCCCGCGATTCTCGAAGCGTGGGAACCGGGCACGGAAGGCGGCAACGCCGTCGCCGATGTGCTTTTCGGGGATGTGAACCCGGGCGGAAAGCTGCCGGCAACCTTTCCCCGCAGCGGAGCCCAGGAGCCTCTCTACTACGCCCACAACCTGACCCATCAGCCAGCAGGCTCGCAGATGTATCGAGGCCGCTATTGGGACGGACCAACAGAGCCCCTGTATCCCTTCGGATACGGCCTGAGCTACACCACCTTTGAATTCGGCAATCTACGGACCGAGCGACCGGAAATCAGAGTGGGCGACCAAGTCGTAGTCTCCGTCGATGTCGCAAACACCGGCAAGATGGCCGGCGACGAGGTCGTGCAGCTCTATATCCACCAGAGGGCGGGGAGCGACTCGCGTCCAGTCCGCCTGCTGAAGGGGTTTCGCCGGATCCACCTGGCTCCCGGCGACCAAGAGACGGTCACGCTGACGCTGGATCGGGACGAATTGGGCTATTGGAGCACTAGCCAGGGGAAGTGGATCCAGGAAGCCGCGGACTTCGACCTCTGGGCGGGCGGTGATTCGACGGCTTCCCTGCACACGGTGCTGAAGGTCGTTCCCTGACATCGCGGGCAAGATCCGAGCCTCGAATTCGAAAGGCCGATTGTCGACGGGTGACGCGTGGACTGACTGCCCCGAAGATCGTTTTCAGGTTGGGCCCCTGTGGTAGGGTTGAATTCCATGAACGATCGTCGGCAGCTCCATAACGAGCGGATTCTGAAGCAGTTTGAGATGCAGGCTGTCCCTTTCGCTGAGATGCCCGCCCATGCGGATTCGATGGAGCTCCTGATCGAACTCTGCCAGGCCCGACCCGATGACGAAGCGCTCGATGTGGCCTGTGGCCCGGGGCTGGTGGGCTGCTCGCTGGCTCCCCGCGTCCGTCACGTTACCGGGATCGATATCACTCCGAAGATGATTGACCAGGCGCGCAAGCTGCAGTCGGAAAAAGGCCTGTCGAACCTGACCTGGCAGGTCGGCGACATTCTTCCCCTCCCTTTTGCCGACGGGAGTTACTCGCTGGTCCTGAGTCGCTACGCCTTTCATCACTTCCTGGAGCCCAAGGCGGTCCTGTCGGAGATGATCCGGGTCTGCCGGCCCGAAGGTCGGGTCATGCTGGTGGATCCCGTCCTTCCGCCCGAGCAGGTCGATGCCTACAACGAGATGGAGAAACTTCGCGATCCCTCGCACGTACACGCTCTGAGCCTGCCGGAGATGGCCAAGCTCGTATCGGAGTCCGGTCTACGAGATGTTCGAACAACCCGGTACAAGGTGGAGATGGAGCTGGAGGCCGTACTGGGAGCCTCCTTTCCCAATCCGGGAGACGCCGACCGGATTCGCACTCTCTTCCGGCAGGACCTGGACTTGGCAGAAGATCGTATGGGCGTCGGGGCTCACCAGGCAGGAGACGAGATCCACTTCGCCTACCCGATTCTGGCGGTCGTGGGTTTCCGAGCGTGAGCCGGGAGAGGCCGTTCCCCTTCCGCATGGGTCAGGGTCGCCGCGGTATTCTCCAATCACTCGATGACGCATAGGTGGTTGTCGTCGTCTTGAAGATCGGCCGCAGCAAAGAGTTCTACCGCTGAAAAGATGAGATCTTTCGTCGCCATCGATGTCGAGACCGCGAGCACTGACCCCGCCAGCATCTGCCAGATCGGTCTCGTTTGCGTCGAGGATGGGTCCGTCCGGGAGTGCTGGACCACGCTGGTCGATCCGCAGTGCGACTTCCACTCCTGGAACATCGCGATCCACGGGATCACGCCGGCAATGGTCGCCGGAGAGCCCCGATTGCCGGAGTTGGCAGACGATCTCCGGAAATTCGTCGGAGCCCGGGTTGTGGCCAGTCACACCGGCTTCGACCGCATTGCCCTGACGCGAGCCTATGACCGCTACGCGCTGGAATGCCCCGAATGGTCCTGGCTCGACACGGCTTCGGTCGTGCGGCGGACCTGGAACCAGTTCTCGAAGCGCGGCTACGGTTTGGCCAACGTCGCGGCCCACTGCGGGATCCGTTTCGGTCATCACGACGCCGGCGAAGACGCCCGGGCGGCGGCTCTGATCCTGGTGCGGGCAATGGACGAGACGGGACTGGACATTCACGGTTGGATGGTCCGCGTCCATCAGCCGATCCATCCCAGGCATCCCCGTGGCTGCCGGAAGGGTCGGGAAACGCCTGCCAAGCAGACTTCAGGGTCCCCACTCCGGCAGGACGCGCCCTAGATGTCGCGGGTGCCGTCTCACTGAAGGATGTTTACTCGCACCCGCTCGCTGCCGGCTCTCGCGCTTGGAGTGTTGTGTGCAACAATCATCCAAAGGAGGTCGCTCATGCAGCAACCTGCGATCCGGATCAATCCTTCCGAAGAGACCATTAAGATCGGCCCGTTGGGGATCCGATTCCTGCTTACGGGTGATGATTCGAACGGCAGCATCTCGGTCTTCGAAGTCTCGGTTCCGGCCGGGCAGAAGCTGGCCGCTCCGGCGCACAGGAATGACGCCTACGAAGAGATGCTTTACGGGATCGAGGGAGTCCTGACCTGGACGGTCGACGGTACGCCCATTGAAGTCGGCCCCGGGCAGGCACTGTGCATTCCCCGAGGCGCCGTCCATCGCTTCGACAACTTCGGCAGCGAGGACGTCAAGCAGCTTGCCGTCATTACGCCGGCCATTATGGGCCCCGCGTATTTCCACGAAGCTGCGGCAGTCATTGGCGCGGCCGGGGGTGGTCCGCCGGATCGCGCCCGGATGACCGAAGTCTTCCGGCGCCACGGCATGACGGTGGCCCCGCCCTCAGCGAAATAGGGTCCGGGCGGCCGAGGCCTTCGGATGAATCACGCCGTTGGCGTGGATCCCATTATTACGGGCCAGGGCCGCTGGGGACCGCGCTCAGCCGTGCGGGGATCCTTCAATGTCTCTGGTGGGGAGGAGTCCGAAGCAGAGTCGTGGCAAGATTGGGCTGTTGCTTCTGGTTCCTCTTCGGATTGACGATCGTGACGGCGGGAGTATGAGGAGTCGCCAGGGAGCACAGCTCGAGTTGCTCGTCACATCGTTCTTGGCAAGTTCGGTCACCGTGCTGCTCGCCCTTTTGCTTTTGTCGGACCCGTCGCCTCCATGGACCGAGCTGGCCAGAGTCTGGCTCATGGCCCAACTAGGAACGATGACCTTGATGCCCAATGTCGCATGGACAGGGATTCATTCGGTCCTGTGCCTGGGATTGATCGTCCCCCACTTCGTCGGAACCAACGACTGGACAGAAGCCCTTGTCAGGCTCGGTTGTCTGTGCTGGATCCTCATCGGTGCGTTTGCGGTCCCAGGACTGGGTTGACAACGAAAGACCCGTCAATCCTCTGGTCTATGGAGTTACCGGAGAGACAACGGAATCTGGAGATCCACGTCGAGCCGAAAGCGGAAGCGAGCTTCCGCAGTCCAAAGCGGCTGCGCCGCAATCTCACCCGACCTTTCGCTTACACACGATCCGGCGTAGGCTTTTACCGGATGATGGGCACGCGCGGTGCGGTTCTCTGGACCTCGTTCTCCCTGGGCGCATGCTTCTCGTGCGTTGCCACGGATCCTCCCGAGCAGCTGTTCGACGGGTTCGAGGGGCCGGCGGTCGCGGAGTTCTGGCTCCCGGGTTCGTACGGGAGCGGCCGCTATGCTCCCGGCGCGGTCACCCTTTCCGCGAGGTACCCGCGCACCGGCAGGAGCTCCGTCCAGATCACTCTGCATGAAGGCGATGTCCGCCAGGACGGCGGCGACGGGAAGTTCACGGAACGTGCCGAGCTGGACTCCGGAGCTTACCGATTGCTCGACTCGGAGATCTGGTGCGGCTTCTCGTTTCTCGTTCCTCGCGGCTTTTCGGTCGTCGACGATCGACTGGTCATCGCTCAGTGGAAGCAGAAAGGCGTCGCGAGCCCCATCGTCGCCGAGCGCTATCAGAATGGTCGAGAATTCGGCGACGGACAGAATGCGGATAGACAATGAAGCGTAAGGAGACTGAACATGAGCGAACCCTCCGATGATGCTGCCCGGCTCGAGGCCAACAAGGCGACCGTCAAACGGATCCTCGAGCGGCTCAGCGCCGGTGACATCCAGGGCTTCATCGCTGGACTCGCCCCCGACTACGTCCGTCATTGCCAGGCGATGCCGCCTGAGCTCCAGGAACTCCACGGGAGAGACGCCATGCGGGACTGGCTGGCCTCCAACCAGAAGACCTTCCCCGACTACCACGAAGAACTCGAATGGCTCGTCGCCGAAGGCGATTTCGTGGCCTGGCGATCCCGTGGGACCGGCACCCAGCGAGGTCCGTTGGGTCCGTTTCCCGCAACGAACAAGCGGTTCGATCTAGTCATCATCGGGATGCATCGTTTCGAGAACGGCAGCATAAAGGAGACCTGGACGTCGTGGGATAACCTGGCGGTTCTCACACAGCTGGGCCACTTCCCGCCGGCAGGGCCATAGCTCGATGCCGCCCGAACGCCTTCGGTCGCCCCCGGTCACTCCGACCTCGAGGGACGAGACTGGAGCTTCGTCAACAGGAGGAGCAACATGAGACACCATCCGTTGACGCGACGAGATTTCATCAAGGTGGGAACAGCCGCCTCGTTGGGCGTGACCCTCGGAATCTCCGCCGCCCCATCCCCGAAGCCCGTCGTCAGTATCGTCAGAATCCCCAACGACAACACGGAGTACGCCGTCGAAAAAGCCATCGACCTCCTCGGTGGGATTGCCGACGTCACCGCGGGTAAGAACAGCATTCTCTTAAAGCCGAACCTCGTATCCGAAGACCCGCGCGCCACGACCAAGCCGACCGTCGTGCATTCCCTTGCGAAGCTGATGAAGGGAGCCGGCAAGGAAGTCATGATCGGTGAGGGTTCGGCGGCGGCCGGAAACTTCAACGTCAAGGGTGCGGTGATCTATCGGACCAGGAAAGAAGACATCCTGGACCCGATGCAGCAGTACGTCTTCGATCGCCTGGGCTACTCGGACCTGGCTCGATCGATGAAGATCCCCTTGATCAACCTCCATTCCGGCGACCTCGTGGACGTGCCCGTCCCGAACGGACTGGCAAGCAAGGAACTCACCCTGCACAAGGCGCTCACCGACGTCGACCTCCTGTGCTCGGTACCGATGATGAAGACGCATGTCCTGGCCACCGTCACGCTGGGGATGAAGAACCTGATCGGGCTCTATCCCGGTAAGGTCTACTATTCCGTTCGATCCTGGCTGCATGATCGGGCGGCCGAGAAAGGCTCTCCCGGCGTCGCCTTCGAAATCCTGGATATGGTTCAGGCGAACAAGCTGGGCCTGGTCGTCATCGATGCCTCCATGGCCATGGAAGGAAACGGGCCGTCGATGGGCCAGCTCGTTAAGATGGATCTGATCATTGCCGGAACGAACCCCCTGGCCACCGATATGGTCGCGGCCGAGGTCATGGGGTTCGAGACGGCGGAGGTCCCCACCTTCGTCTGGGGACAAAAACTGGGAATGGGGCCTTCCGCGATCCGGGAAATCGAGATTCGAGGAGAGACGATCGCGAGCGTCAAGCGGAAGTTCGCGCGGCCCAGCGTCGTCCCCTGGACATCGATCAACCAGTTCTGGGGCGTCCAGGAGCTTTAGACCCGCTCTTGTCCGAGACCAGGTCCGCGATTTCACGAACCTGGCCTTTCAGCATCGAGTACGGCAGGTAGATGTCGCGGCCGTCCGATGCCGTGATACGCAGCGCCGCCGTGGGCATCCGCAGGATCATCCCGGTGTTGGGAGTTCTCGACTCCTCCAGACCCAGGAGCTCCACGTCCTTCACCTCGGGCCATCGGCAATCGAAGTCTTGTGCCGGGGGCAGGTAGAACCCGAACCGCTCGCGGGGTGCCCGAATGCGGAGACCCTCGGGGCCGCTCTCAATGCGAAGGATCCAGTAACCCCAAGCCTGTAACAGCATCCAGGCGGCCGCCAGGGCCAGGATCAGTAACGGCACCACCAAGAGTAGAACTTCGCCCGGGGGATTGAGCACCAACAGGACAGCCAGCGCGAGATCGAGCAGACCGATCAGCAACATGGTCCAGAAGGAGGCCAGCCGACGCCGGATGTGCACGGGCTTCAGCGACTCGTCCGTCCTCCCATGTGTGGAGTTGCCGACCTCTGCCATCTGCTCACGATAGCATCGCTGACGAGCCGATGGCAGGGCAAGGATTTCAGCCCCTGATGGCCCAGCGCAGGATCCGACCGATATTCGGAGGTTGCCCCTGCATGAGAATCCCGATGCGGAAGATCCTGCCTCCGGCCCAAACCGCGAGGATAGTGCAGAGAATGACTCCCACGAGCCCGACCCAGGGTTGCCAGGCCGGGATCCCTCCAGGGGTGCTCAATCTGAGGAGCATCAGCATGGGAGTGAACGGGGGGATGAACGACATCGTCGTGGCGAAGGCGCTCATCGGCTCCTTGAGGACCGGGAAGATCACAAACATGGGGATCATGATCGGCAACATGGCCGGAAAGGTCAGGTTTTGGGCATCCTTGGCATCGTTGCAGGCTGAACCGACCGCAGCCAGCAGGGCCCCCTGCATGACGATGGCCAGCAGGAGAAAGGCAAAGAACCAGGGAATCGCGCGCAGGGGCACGAAGCCGATCCCGCCCATCTGGCCGATCACGAACAGGCCACCCAGGATGTAGACGGCGGAGGCGGTCAGCGAGACGCCGACTCCTCCAAGCACTTTGCCGAACATGAATTCGAAGGGGCTCGCCGAGCCCAGGATCACCTCGGCAATCCGCTGGGTCTTCTCTTCCATGACCGTCTGCAGCAGCGGCACCGCCCCCATCATGACCATCATGAACATGAGAAAGGCGATGACCATCGGGGCGGCGATGGCCTGAATCTCGCTGCTCCTGACGGCGTCCTTGACCTCTCCCGTGTCGGCGTCCCGGGTAAGAAGCCCCATACCCTCGACCTGGGCCCACTGGAAGAGTCCCTTCACAGAGTCGGGTTCGATCCCCGCATCGATCAGCCTCTGGCGCCTGACCACATTGTTGATGGGGTTCCCAAGCCAGCTTCGGATGTCGTCAAGAGCAGCGTTTTCTGCGTGATAGCTGACTGTCGAGGACGTGTCGCTACTCGTGGGATGCACGAGGTCCGCAGGGATTTCGAGAAAGGCATGATATTTCCCTTGCCGGATCTGTTCGGAAAGCTCGAGACGCAATTGAGCCGGGTCCTTCCCGGCCGGATCGATGACCTTGAAGAGGTAGGCGGGCTTGACCTTCTTGCCGCTTCCCTTCTCCAGGACCTCGGTGGCATTGCGTTGCTCGGCGGCCTCGACGAGGGCATGGGAGACGAACCCGGATCGATCGATAACGGCGACCGTCTTGTCAGTCGTGTCCACCTGCCCCTGCAGGATGACCATGGCGATGAAGCTGCCTCCCATCAGGACCGGAAACAGCAGCAGACCGATGATGAAGCCCTTCGTGCGAACGGCGGCCTTGTACTCTCGCTTGGCGATCTTCAGGGTCTTAGTCATGGTTGATCTCCTCGGATTCCGGCCGGGCGATCCGGACGAAGATGTCGTGCAATGCGGGACGGGTGATCTCGAACCGGCGGACGCGGCCCCGAGACATGATGGAGCCAAGGATTTCCTGGGAATCGGCCCCGTCCTGGAGGCGAATCTCCTGGACCCGGCCGTAGTCATTGACCTTCTCGACTCCCGCCAGACCTTCGAGGGCATTCGCCCCCGCTTCACATTCGACACGCAGGGTGTCGGCCCCGTAGATGTCCTGGATGGACGAGAGAGTCCCGTCCAGCACCTTTTTGCCCTTGAAGATCATGAAGATGAAGTCGCACATCCGTTCCGCCACGTTCATGTCGTGGGTACTGAAGATAACGGTGGCCCCGTTGCGTTTCAGTTCGAGGACCGCATCTTTGATCGACTCGGCGTTGACCGGGTCGAGACCGCTGAACGGCTCATCGAGGATCACCAGACGGGGCCGCGACACCACCGTTGAGATGAACTGCACCTTCTGACTCATCCCCTTGCTGAGAGTCTCCACCTTGCGGTTGGCCCAGTCGCTCAACTCGAGACGCGCCAACCAGCGATCGACTTCGGCGGGCACGTCCTTCCCATTCTTCAGGTCCCCATAGAAACAGAGCAGTTCGCGGACCTTCATCTTCTTGTACAGGCCACGCTCTTCCGGCAGGTAGCCGATCTGATCGGTGTTGGAACCGTTGAGCCGTTCCCCGAAAACCCGAACGTCCCCGGAATCGGGGAAGAAGATGTTCATGATCATCCGAAGCGTCGTGGTCTTGCCCGATCCGTTGGGCCCGATGAAACCATACACGGTGCCCTCAGGCACCGCGAGACTCAAGTCGTTGACGGCGACGCAATCGCCGAAAGTCTTGGTCACTCCGTTCAGTTCGACCGCAGTCATCTGTCTCTTCCTCCTCTGTTTGCCCCTCAGTGTCCCTGCTTTTCCTCCGGCTTTGCAACCACTACGCACTACAAGCCGGTTTCCTTCAGCAACATGTGCGGGGGTTGAATCGTCCGCACATCGACGATTCTGAACCGCTGATCGAGAACTTCTACACTTCGTGTCCTGTGGGGCTTATAGTGAACCTGATTTGCTTTCGAAGGGAGAAGGTATGGAGCGCAGGGCTTTCATCGGACAGAGTTGCACGTGTGGATTGGTTTCCCTGTTGGGCGTCTCGGAGCTTTCCGCCCAGCAGGCGACGCTCAGAAGCCTGAGGGCGCGAAGAAACACGTCCCGCAGGCCATGAGCGAAAAACAGGTCAGGAACATCCTGAAATTCATCGATGCCTCCGAGGACGAAGAAACCAAGGAGCGGATTTTCGAGCAACTGGGCTACGAGTGCTTCTTCTCGCGTAATCTGGACAAATGGATTGATCCGTATGTCGATAACGTGCAGGGCTTTCTCGATCGAGTCAATGTCGAACACAAGTCCAAGTACTGGGAGAAGCTCGAATTCAACGAGGATCGCACGGTTCTCACACTGACCGGCCGGAAGGTCGAGGGTTGCGCCTGCTCCTTTTCCGACTGCCCCAATCCTCCCAAGTCACTGTGCCATCACTGCTGCAAGAACTTCCAGCAGGAGTTGTTCGGCAGGCTTCTCGGCCGCAAGGTGGAGGTTGAAGTCACCACGGGTTTCCTCCTGGGCGACGACCACTGTGACACGATCATCCGGCTCGTCTAGCCGGGCCGTCGGCCTTGGCCCCGATAGACCCGTCGGATGTCGCCTGTTCACTGAGCGGGCGGCACGAGCACTGAATCCTCCCGGAATGTGGATGCCCCAGGATGAGTGATATTGTCTTCTCCCCAATTGGCACGATCCGCTCCCCCCACAAAGCGCTCGCCGGAATGCCGATCCAGCCTCGGGCGGCTCTGGGGGTCATGGGCGAGGTGACCGTCTTTCCGGAGTATGTGGAGGGGCTGAAGGATCTTGCCGGCTTTTCCCACATTTACCTCCTGTACCACCTGCACAAAGCATCCCGGTATCGCCTTCGGGTGACTCCCTTCCTCGACTCCGAGCCCCGCGGGGTGTTCGCCACGCGGGCCCCGTCACGGCCCAATCCCCTGGGACTCAGCATCGTCCACCTGCGGGAGGTTCGCGGGGACACGCTGGTGGTCGAGAACATCGACGTCCTCGATGGAACCCCGCTGCTGGACGTCAAGCCCTACGTGCCGGCCTTTGATCACTGGCCGGTGCAATCGATCGGCTGGCTCGAAGGGAAGGACATCCCGCTGAGGACTGCGCGGTCCGACAAGCGATTCGAGGACGACTGACCCGGAGTAGTTTCGAGTTTCGAGTTCCGAGTTCCGAGAGTTCCTGGTTCCTGGTTTCGAGTTTCGAAGTGTGCGGACTCGGGACTCGTTCTCCCGCGTCCCGTGCTCCGCTGGAACGCCGAACGGCCAAGGCCAAACGGTGAAGTGCGAAGTGCGAAGTGCGAGGTGCGAAGTGCGAATCGAACCTCGAAACTCGGAACTCGGAACTCGAAACTGATTCAGACCTTACCAGAGGCTCTCTTCTTTGGGTGGCGGTCCGTTGTAGGGGTGCTTCACTTCGAAAACATTGAACCACTCCCAGTTCTCACCGGAACTCCAGCTGATCGGCAGGATGCCCCAGCCGGTGCTGTAGAATCCGGCATGTGAGGAGTAGTCGAGCATTCGGACAGGGAACGGCTCGTGGACGATCCGCTGTTCGAGAAGCCGGCAACCCTGGTCGCCGTCATAGAGGGTGACCCAGGGACTGGCCAGGTACGGTTTGAGGATGATGTCTCCGGTCTTCGCGTCCGTCCCGACCCGACGCAACAGCCGAGCCCCCGAACGGGAGGCGTAATAGCGGAAGCCCCACTCGCCGGTGAACCAGACGGTGCGGCCCGGTGCCTGGTACTTCTGAACCAGCTCCCGGGTCGCGTCGCGATAGACGTCGGCATAGCGGTGGTCGGCAATGGCGGGCAGGAGCGCATAGAGGCCGGTGATCACGACGCCCGCCCAGACCAGGTTGCGCAGGAAGTACGGATCCTTCACGCGCCGTTCCAGCCGGCGAACCCAGACGATGGTGACCGGAGGCAGCGCCAGCAGCGCGTAACGGGCCGAGCCGGCGTAGAACAGGAGCAGCGCCGCCGCCAGGATTCCGAAGAACCAGAGCGCCAGGATGCGGGTCGCTACGTCTGTTTCCCGAGCGAGAAGCACGAATTCCCAGACCACCAGCAGGCCCGAGGAGAAGAAGAGAGCAAACAGGAACGTCTGCACCCAGGGCCACCCGGTGACGAAGGTGAAGAACGGCACGAAGGACAGCAGGAACACGAGCAACCCGACCCGGGTCCGAAAGGTGCCGGCAAAGCCGTACCAGAGGACCAGGGGACACAAGAAAACCGCACCGAGATCGAGAACGAAACTCAGCCCCTTGGTCCCGAAAAGGGCCCAGTCGAAAGCGTCCCGTTTGTCCATGTGCAGCAGCGTATTGATCAGCACGAAACGGTCGTAGTGCCAGTACGCGCGCAGGTACCAGAGCCCCCACAGGATCAGAGGCGCAGCCAGGACGAGCCACCACCTCCCGCGGGGGATCGTCTCCCCCCCGAGTCGCTTCAGGAGGAGCCCGGCAGCGATCAGCAGCAAGAGGCCGGCCGCCAGGAGGCTCATGAAGGAGACCGCAAGCACGGCAATCGTCAGCGCGATCCAGTCCCCGCGCCGACCTTCTCCGGAGAGGATTCGCAAGAACCGGCTCACCGCCAGGGTCCAGAAGGCCAGCATCGGGACATCCGGCATCAGGGTATGGCCGAGGACCAGGAACGCCGGCGAAGCCACAACCAGCAGAGCCGCCGCCAGCCGACGCTCGACGAAGAATCGTGCCAGGTCATAGGTCGCGAAAGCGGCCAAGAGAGGAAACACGAGAAACGCCAGATGATCGAGCCATTCGATGTGATCTCCTGCCAGCAGGCGTACACCCGCCAGGTAGTAGGAGGTCAATGGAAGATGGCTGTGGCTGGCCGCGTCAGGCGCACTGATCCCCTCGAAAACCGCCGGATAATCATAGGGGTGAAGCGGCTTCTCCAGGATATTGTCGGCGATCTCCAGGTAGATCCGGTCATCGATATGAAAGGCCTGCCCGAGGAACGGGAGGTAGAGCAAGCCCAGTACCAGAACCACAGCCCAGCGTGCGGATCGCGTCATTTCGTTCAGCCGGTGGCGTAGTTGCCCGGCGAGCGCCGGACCTTGGACAACTGGGAGCGATGGAACCAGCCAATGTACAGTCGTTCGACGAGCCGGATGAGCGGGACCTCCGGCATGAGGCCAAAGAAACGCCACTTGAGCCGGAGCCGCAGGTACCGGTAGTAGAGAGAGTAAGTGCCCATCAGAATCGGCTTGAAACGATTGTTGCAGAACCTCTCGAAGGCCCTCCTTTCGAAGAACCGGCTGATCGTATTGATCTTACCGACGAAACGCTGCTGGTGCACCGAAAGGAAGGGGTTGTTGATCTCCGAGAAGTGAAAGTGACTCCATCCCTCGAGGGTGTCGGGGAACTCGGCACCGTGAACCAGCCGGGCCTTGTCGTAGAGCGTGGTCCCCGGGTAGGGTGTGTACATCGCCACGGGCGCCACACCGGCATTCGGGTTCCCCCCCAGAAGCTGGAACATGAAATCGACGGTTTCCAGGGTCTCCTCCCGGTCCTCGTTGGGGAAACCGGCCATGAAGCCGTATTTGACGTAAACGTCGGAGCCCGCCAGGAGCCGGTTCACATCGCGGACCTGCTCGAGCGTGTTCCGCTTCATGATTTCCTTGAGGCGCTTCTCCGACCCCGATTCGATCCCGATCCAGAGCTCCTTGAAGCCCGCCCGGTAGAGCTTGTCGAGCATCTCCGGACTGCGCCGGTAAAGATAGTCGATCCGGCAGGGCACCTGGATCAGCAGGTCGAGCTTTTCCTCGATGAGCCGGTCGCAGATTTCTTCCACTCGCCCCGGATGGCCGAAGAAATAATCGTCCTCGATGAAGATCGCCTTGACCTCGAAACGCCTGACCAGATCGGTGATGTCCGACACGACCCGCTCCGCCGAGTGATAGCGAAAGCGTCGTTCGTTGAATTTCAGGTTGTAGCAGAACTCGCAGTCGTACGGGCAACCGCGACTGGTCACGATCTGGAGCTGCGCCTCGTCCGTCGAAGGTGCCTTCGTGAAGTAGTGCTCCATCCGGATCAGATCGTAGTCGGGTCGCGGGATCGAATCCAGATCCTCGATCATGGGCCGCGATGGGCCCCACCGCAGTTCCCCGCCCTCCTTCAGACCGATCCCCGCCACCTGGGAGAGATCCCCCTTCGTCCGCAGGCAGTCGGCCAACTCGACGATGGTGATCTCGCCTTCGCCCTTGACGACGATGTCGCACAGCGGATCTTTGAGCGTCGATTCGGGACAGAGGCTCGGATGCACGCCTCCCCAGACGATGGGAAGACTGCCGTCCAGCTCTCGCACGACCCGGGCCGCCTTCAGCCCGCCGCGGATCTGCATGCCGGTCATCGAAGAGATCCCCACGAAAATCGGCCGTTCCCGTCGCACCGCCTCGGCGACATCCCGCTCCCAGGTCTCGGTGATCCTTTCGTCGACGATCTCGATGCGGTAGCCGGCCTGTTCGAGCACGGTACCCAGATAGAGACAGGACAGCGGCAGCCCGACATTGATGCCGAAGACGTCCATCCCGGTCGTGGGGTAGACGAGGACGATCTTCCCGAGGTCGCCTTCGATCTTCCGCTGCCAGGGGAAGCGCGTTTCGGAAGTCGTACTCTGTTTCATGACTGCTTGCCCTCTCTCCTCGACCCGGATCCCCATTCTACCTTGACAGCCAGCGCTTATAGAGATTTCCCGCAATGCGGGTTACGCCGGGAAGGCTCTCTTCGAGCCCCGGCTTCCAACGCAAAAACGGAGTGGTCCAACCGGGATGGTTCACATAGTCGCACCGGCCGCAGATATCGAGACGGTCGAATCGTTTCTCGTAAAGCAGACGTCGCTTTTCGTCGAAGGCCTGTGAGTGCCAGACTTCGTGAATCGTCTGCCTGATTCACATCCCCCACCGCGTGTTCGGCTTCCGAATCGAAGCAGCACATGGCCACCCGGCCGTCGGCGAGGATCGTGATGTAGTGGTAGAGCCGCTCGCAAAAATTCACCTTGTGCGGAGGCCGTCCCCGGTTCGTCAGCCGGCCCGCCCAGTTGAAATAGACCGAAAAGCGAACCTCGTCGGCTTCCTTCCACGTCTCGCGTAACCGCTCCCGCGTGTGCCTGTTCTCGTCGACGGTCACCATGGCAATGGCCACGTGCGGCCGGCTCATCCCGAGTTCGTCCCGTCGGCGGATGAACCGCAGCACATTGTCCCGCACTTCGTCGTAATTCAGACCGATCCGGATGCCCTCGTAGGTCTCCCGATCTCCGCCGTCGATCGAGACGATCACACTGTCCACGAGCCGTTCCCGGAGCAGCGCGTCTCCGATTTCCTCGTCCAGCCGCGAACCGTTCGTCGTGAGGTTGATATGGGTCTCCGGTGCAAGGCGGCGCGCCTCCCGAAAATAGTCGAGAACACCCGGAACCAGCAGCGACTCGCCGTGCAGGAAGGGCAGCAACTTGCGCGCCCCGCGCTGGCCGCATTCACGGGCCAGCTTGGCAAACAGCTCCTGCGTCATGATCTTGCGCGGCCGTTTCATGGCCGGCGTCGCGCAGATGGTGCAACGGGCGTTGCAGATATTGGTCAGTTCCACGTAAACGTGGTCGGGGAATTCCGGATATCGATACATACCTGCTCGACCGTTCAATTGATCCGCGACGACTGGCGCTGCAGGAAACCGGGCAGAAGGTTGCGCTCGATGGCCCGCAGATATTTCAGGCTCGACCGGAGCGCGAACAGTTTCGGCAGCATCCGGACGAACCGGAATCGCGTGAGAAAGAACATCGTGTAGGCCTTCCGCTGAAGGCGCTTGAGCGTCCGGAAGTCGAATTCGTCGGTCCGGATCCGGTGCACGCGATTGAGATGATCCGCCTGATCGAAGAGATGTTTCTCGATGATCTGGTGGCTGAGCTCCGTCCCCGGATAGGGAATGACGATGCTGAACAAGGCCTCGTCCAGTTCCGTCTCGCAGGCGAAGCGGATCGTCATGTCGATTTCCTCCCTCGTCTCCGTGGGGAACCCGATCATGAAGAAACCCAGAGTCTCGATCCCATACTTCCGGCACCAGCGCACGGCATCTCGAACCTGATGCAGCTTGAGGTATTTCTTCATGACCTTTTGGATCCGGGGACTGGCCGACTCGATGGCGATGCACATGTGATGAGTGCCCGCGCGCGCCAGCTTCTCAACGAGTTCTTCATCCAGACGCTCCAACCGGACACCGTTTCCGAACTGCAGGGCCACCTTCATTCCCGACTCGACGATCATGTCGCAGATCCGCTTGGCGCGTTCCATGTCGAAATTGAAGATGTCGTCCTCGATCATGAATTCCTGAATCCGGTACCGCTCGTACAGCAGCGTCATTTCGCCCAGGACGTGCTCCGGACTCCGGGCATGGAATCTCTTTCCAAACAAGTCGTGACAATAGGTGCAATGCCAGGGACAGCCCCGGCTCGTGAAAATCTGGATCGCCCGTTTGTACTTGGGCGTGTGCCGCGCCGATTCGGCCACGGCATACCGGTCCAGATCCAGCAACTCGTAGGCCGGCAACGGGATCGAGTCGAGATCATCGACGGGAGCACGGGACGGATTGCGCCGAACCGAGCCATCGGCATCCCGGAAGGCAATGCCGGCGACGTCCGAGAAGCCGCCACCCGAGGCCAGCCGGTCCACCACCTCGCCGAAGGTCGCCTCGCCCTCGCCGAAACAGACCAGATCGACGAAAGGCTGGCTCATGACATCTTCAGTCTCGATGGTGGGATGCTGTCCGCCGAAAACCGTCAGAATCGACGGATCGTGTTCTTTGACCGCGCGCGCCGCAATCGCGGCGCCTTCCCACTCCGCGGTCATGCAGGAAAAGCCCGCCAGATCCCAGCTGCGCTCGTTGAGGCGCTTCTCGAGGACCGGCGCAGGCTCGCGTTCGAGCGCCAGGTCCAGGATCTCGACGTGGTGTCCCCGGCGCTGGGCGATGGGGGCAATGTAGGCCAGTCCGATGGGAATCCCCAGGATGAAATCCATGAACGTCGGCTTGCCCCGGATCAGCAGAATATTCATTTACTACTCCCGCCCCCCTAGCGATCGATGAAAATGGGCAACCGATAGAAGACAGCCAGCTTCTCGGCTTTTGGGATCCACTTCCTCAGACTGAAGATGTCCACCATGAAACTCCCCACGATTGCAGGAAGGCGCGGATTCGGAGCGTGACAGTTGCGACAGGCTGGGTATTCCTCCAGATCGCCGCTGAGATGGGCCTCGCGCATCCGGTTCAGCTTCTCCGAATTCCACAGCTCGAAGACCGACTGATTGGCGACGTTTCCAATCGGTTCCGTCTCGTACATGTGGCAACAGGGCCGGAAATCTCCCTGATAATTGATGTGGACCGGGCCCTGCCAGAGCTGGTAGCAGGGATGTCGCCGCCGATCGTGGTTGACCCGCTCGTCCAGCGCGACACCGGGAATTACCACTTCGTCTTCCTTGATCCGGATCTCATCGACCCCGTCGATCTGCCACATCCGGTGAAAGTCCTCTACCTGATGGGCATTGTTCGGCAGGCGGACCATCTGCAGCACCACGAAGATCTCGGACCCGAGCTCGCGCTTCAACTTGAGGAACCGCTGGATATTGTCCCGCACCTGATGGAACCGGGCGTTTCTTCGATAGGCTTCGTAGACCTCCGGCGTCGTTCCGTCGAATGCCAGAATGAGGTGATCGAGCCGCGATTCGATCAGGAGCCGCGCCCGCCGATCGTCGAGCAGGGTGGCATTGGTCGACAGCAGGGTGCACAGGCCGGCGTCCTTACAGTAGCGGATCATCCGGAAGATGTCCGGATTGATCAACGGTTCCCCGAGTCCCCAGGGGAACACCAGTTCCGTCCGGTCCCGAATCTCGTCGACGATCCGTTTGAAGGTGTCGAAATCGAAATCCTGGGGAGGATATTCGGTCAGTTCACGGGGACACATCGGGCATTTGAGGTTGCACTTCCCGGTGTTCTCGATGATGACCGAGATGGGATAGGCCCCAACATCGATCCCACCGCCGAGGTAGGCCTTGAGCAAACGCAGCCGGTTCTTCGCCTGAGACAGATTCATGACCTGAAGGGGTTAAGTGGGATCCATGATAACAAACCAGGGGCTCGAGCGCTCGGGGAAGCCGCGCCCTCTCCCGCAGCGCATCAATTGATCCAGAAATCGTCGTTCTTGCGGGGCCGCTTTTCGGAATAGACCTTGAAGCGCGAGCGCATCCTCTTCAACCTCCAGCGATGGTAGCTCTGCCGGAGGCCGCTCACGGTCAGCCAGCCCTTGAGATAGAGGAAACCAAACAGCATCCCACCCAGATGGGCGACGTGAGCGACCGTACTTCCAGGCTCTCCCAATGCGGAGAAGAACGTGATCGCCCCGAGCACGGCCACGAAGTACTTTACTTTCACCGGAACCAGGAAGTAGAGGAAGATATATCGCTCGGGGAACATCATGCCGTAAGCCAGGAGAACCCCGTAGACGGCGCCGCTCGCGCCGATGGTCGGTATGGGTGAGAACGGGCTGACGGCCACGGAGAGTATGCCCGCGCCGATGCCGGAGACAAGGTAATACCGCAGGAAGGCATTGCCGCCCCAGTGACGCTCCAGTTCGGAGCCGAACATCCAGAGGGCGAACATGTTCAAGAAGATGTGGAAGAAGCCCGCGTGCAGGAACAGATAGGTGACGAGCTGCCAGATGTAGAGCCGCTCCACAACCAGCGCCGGAGTCAGGCCGAAGATGTGAATGATCTGCCATCCACCGGCCAGACCGGCCAGCCACTGCCAGGCGAACACCGCCGCGTTGGCGATGATCAGATACTTCACCATGGGCGTGATGCGAGGGCCGAAGCTGACCCTGTAGCCGGGCTGATATCCCATCATTCGATGATATCACGCACCCCTCGGCTGCCTCCCCGACCCTCCGCGACTCGCCGGGACGAACCGTGGTGCCTTCATTTCAGGTTCGAAGCTCAAAGTTCCACGTTCCAGGTTCTGACTTCGACCCGATCAATCCCTTCCGTGTATTCGCAACCGAATCTGGAAGCCTGAACCTGAAACCCTGGAACCGCGGAAGCCCGAAGAGCCCCGGAAGACCCCGGCGCTTCGGTGCTTAGTAGAAGGCGTTCTGATTGGCTACCCGGCGCAGCGTGTTGACCTGGTACTCGGGGTGGCCGACGACACTGATGGTGACCTCTTCACTCGGTTCCTCGTCCGGCGAAGGGGCATAGGCAAAGAGGTAGAAGCTGGTCATCGCGGTCTTCAGACTCTGGAGACGCTGCTGGATCGAGGCGCCGGAGTAAGCCGCGCCGGCGGAGTGCTGGAGCAGGCCCTTCCGGCTGGTCTTGTCTCCCCACAGGTTGAAAGCGTCACCCAAAGAGTTCTTCCATCCCACCGCAAACAGGCGGGCACCCGCTTCTCTGAGATGGTCTTCAGTGCCCCGCCCGAGGTTGCCGAACGCCGCGGAAAAGACCAGCACGACCTTGTTCTGGTACCTGGCGGGCTTCAGCCGAAGCAAGGCCTCGTCGATGGCGTATCCGGTCAGAGCGGAGGTGCCAAATGCCGAAGACAGTCGCTTCCAGAAGCCGACCCGGCCTTCAGGCGACACATTTCGGAGGCCCTCGATGACATCGGGCCGACTGGCCGTCAGGCCGGTCAGGAAATCCACGTCGCGGTCATAGACGCCGAGCAGGAGTTCGTCCTCGGGTCCCAGCAGATGGATGAGATCGAGCACGGCCTGCTTGGCCGAGACGATGTCGTCCTCCTGCATGGACGATCCCAGATCGATGAGAACGGCAAGACTGAGCGGAGCCTGCTGTTCCTCCTTGAAAGAGAGCAGCTCCCGACGCCGGGACTTGACGGTAACCTGAAAGTCCGTCTTCTTCAGACCCGAGACGTAGTTGCCATCGCGGTCGAAGACCCGCGCTTCCATCAACGTCGAGTAGGTCTTGACGGAGAACTTGGGAGAGGGTTGATCGTCCTGTGCAGATGTGGCTGCAGCCAGCCCCGTCCGGCCCGACAACAGCAATCCCGCTGCCACGACCAGAGCCGGCAGACACCGGACGACCCAGCGCTTGGAGTTCCGGAGCTCTCGCTTCAACACATTTATCAGATGTCTCGATGCGGGCGAGCGTTCAGGCTCCGACCGCCGGGATGTCGGAACGGGAGAGGCCCGCCTCACTACGCAGCAATTCGGCCTTGTCCGTCAACTCCCAGGTGAAACCCTCGTTCTCCCGACCGAAATGGCCGAAGGCGGCCGTGCGGTGATAGATCGGGCGCCGAAGGTCCAGGGATTCGATGATCCCCTTGGGAGTGAGCTGAAAATGCCCGCGGATCAGCTCACTGATGGTCATTTCGTCGATCCGCGCCGTTCCGAACGAATCAACCATGACCGAAACCGGCTCTGCGACACCAATCGCATAGGCCAATTGTATCGCAAGCCGATCTGCGAGTCCGGCCGCCACGCAGTTCTTGGCGATGTAGCGTGCCATGTAACAGGCCGAGCGGTCGACCTTCGAGGGATCCTTGCCCGAGAAGGCGCCTCCGCCGTGACTGCCGACCCCGCCGTAGGTGTCGACGATGATCTTCCGTCCGGTGACCCCGCAGTCACCCTGGGGGCCGCCGACGACGAAGCGACCGGTCGGATTGATGTAGACCTTGGTCTGCTTGTCGATCAATTCGATCGGAACCACAGGGCCGATCACGTGCTCGCGGATTCCCTCGTGGAGGTCATGGTTGGAGACCTCGGAGCTGTGCTGGGTGGAGACGACGATGGCCTCGACCCGGACCGGTGAGTCCCCGTCGTATTCCACGGTGACCTGCGATTTGCCGTCCGGCCGCAACCAGTCCACGACGCCCTTGTTGCGCACGTCGGAAAGCCGCCGGGCCAGGCGGTGGGCCAACTGGATCGCCAACGGCATGTACTCGGCGGTCTCGGTGCAGGCGTACCCGAACATCAGGCCCTGGTCTCCGGCACCACCGGTGTCCACGCCCTGGGCGATGTCCGGAGACTGCCGGTCGAGGGAGGTGATGACGGCGCAGGTGTTGCAGTCAAAACCATAGCCCGCCTGGGTGTACCCCACCTGACGAACCGTCTCACGGGCAATCTTGGGGATGTCCAGGAAAGCGGTCGTCGTGATCTCCCCCGCGACCATGATGAGACCCGTGGTCACGAGCGATTCGCATGCAACGCGTCCCATGGGGTCGTCGGTCATGACCGCATCCAGCACCGAATCCGAAATCTGATCGGCTATCTTATCGGGGTGACCCTCGGTTACGGATTCCGAGGTGAACAAACGCTTCCCATTGGCTGCCATGTATTCTCTCCTAAGTGCTCGCCGAGACTAAAGATTGGGGAAGGCAAGACGCTAACACAGGCCCTCTCCCCATGTCAATTTCAGGTCGGTCGTTCGAGCAGCCACTTTCGCCAGGATTCGAGCTGCTTTTCGACCGATCGACGTCCGGTCGAACCGGGGTGGGTTCGGCGCTCGAGGACGCTCTGCGGATCCAGGACCGAGGCGACGTCCGGTCCTGCCTCTGGCACCAGACGCAAGATCTCGGCCGTCGGCAGCTGGTGCAGTTCCAGCCCCTCGCTCACACAATGCCGCACCACCTCTCCGACCCGGCGATGAGCCGACCGGAAGGGCATCCCCCGGCCCACCAGATATTCCGCCAGCTCCGTGGCCATCAGGAATCCCCTCGAGAGGGCCGCCGCGGCGACCTGTCGGCGCACCTCGAAACCCTCCAGCAGGACGTGCAGGACCTCCAACGCATCGCCCACGATGTCGGCGATCGGGAACAGGTGTTCCTTGTCCTGCTGCAGGTCCCGGTGGTAGGAAGTCGGCAGCCCCTTGAGGAGGACCGTGACAGCCTGAGAATGGCCGATGACCGAGGCCGCCTTTCCGCGCATCAGTTCCAGCAGGTCCGGGTTCTTCTTCTGGGGCATCATGCTGCTGCCCGTACACAACGCATCGGGCAGTTCGATCCAAGCGACGTGAGTGCTCGACATATAGATGAAGTCTTCCGCCAGACGGCTCAGGTGAAGCATGATCTGGCAGGCGATCTGCGACAGTTCCAGAACGGCATCGCGGTCGCCGACGACGTCGTAGCTGTTACCGAACACGGAGTCGAAGCCCAGCTCCCGGGCCGTTCTGGAGGGATCGAGGGGCAGCGAACTTCCGCTCAGCGCCCCGGCTCCCAGAGGGCTCACCGAATGGCGGCGGCCGTAGGATGCGAGACGGGCCTCGTCGCGGCCGAACATCTCGGCCAGCGCGAGCAAATAATGTCCCCATGAGACGGGCTGCGCCGCCTGCAGATGGGTCCAGCCCGGGTACAGATCCGCCTTCAGCGGTCCGGCCTTGTCGACCAGCCGAGACACCGCCCCGATGATCTTTCGTCGCCAGTCGGCGGCGGTCTCGAGGCAGTAGAGCTTGACATCGAGCGCTACCTGGTCGTTTCGGCTCCTGCCCGTATGCAGTCTTTCCCCCGGTTCCCCGATCAGCTCCCGGAGCCGGGTTTCGATGTTCATGTGAATGTCTTCGAGCTCCTCGCGGAAGGGGAAGCTCCCCGACTCTATCTCCCGGCGGATGGTTCCCAGGCCTTCGAGGATCGCATCCCTGTCCGGTTCGGGGATGATCCCCTGTGCCGCAAGCATGCGAACATGGGCCTCACTGCCTCGAATGTCCTGCACGGCCAGTCGCCGGTCGAACTGGATGGATCGCGTGAAGCGCTGGACCACCGGGTGGACGCCCCCACTGAAGCGACCGGACCAGGGGGTCGTTGGCGAGGGTTCCTTCTTGCTCGCATCTCTTGTCACGGTCTATTCCCCAATCGGTACGGCTACTGACCCAGTGCATGCAGAATCGAACGAGTGACCCGCTCGCGCGAAGCCTCCTCATCGATGACCACGAGAAGGGTGTCCTCTCCGGCTACCGTTCCGAGGACCTCCGGCAGCTGTAAGGCATCCACCTGGTAGGCGACTCGAGGCGCCAGGCCCACGTCGGTTCGAAGCACCAGAAGATTGCCACTGGCGCGACAGCTGACCACCGGAGTCGAAGCGCCGCGATCGGGAACCGCATATTTATACACGCCCCGGGGCCCTACCTGTTTGATGATTCCGAGCTCACGCAGATCGCGGGACAGAGTCGCCTGGGTTACTTCGACGCCCAGCTCGGCCAGAGACTCCCGCAGATCGGTCTGGCTCGAGATCACGTCGCGGCGTATGAGATCAATGATGGCCTGATGGCGCCTTGCCTTCTCCACCTGCATTGCGATGCATGATTATACCGTCTTTTCGCTAGGCGACCCGACGGAAGGTCCGATACAGAGTGTCGCGTTGGGCCGGCTGGAATCCGGCCTGCCGGATCAGCTCGATCAGATCGTCCCGCGTCGCCGTGTTGTGGGAGCCCGCCGTGGAGATCACGTTCTCCTCGATCATGATGCTCCCCACGTCGTTGGCGCCGAAAAAGAGGGCGATCTGGGCAACCTGCAGGCCCTGGGTCAGCCAAGACACCTGGATGTTTCGGATGTTGTCGAGATAAATCCGGGCCACGGCCATGAGCTTCAGGTACTCCACGGGCGAGATCCGGCTCTCAATGTCCTGCTGCAGCTTCGTTCCCTCCAGCTGCACGTTCCAGGGGATGAAAGCGACGAAGCCTCCGGTCTCGTCCTGAAGTCCGCGGACCCGCTCGAGATGTTCGACGATCTCCAGGCGCGTCTCGCCTGCCCCGAACATCATGGTGGCGGTCGTCAACAGCCCCTCTTCGTGGGCCGTCCGCATCACGTCCAGCCACTCCTCGGCGGAGCATTTCCCGGGGCTGATCGACCGGCGCATCCGATCGGTGAGGATCTCCGCGCCGCCTCCTGGAATGGAATCCAGCCCTGCGGCGATCAGCCGCCGAATCGCTTCGCGGACCGAGAGCTTGCTCAGCTTGGCCAGAACCACGATCTCGGGAGGCGAGAAACAGTGGAGGTGAATCTCGTACCGTTCCCGCAGAGAACGCAAGAGATCTTCGTAGTAGTCGATCTTCAGCTCGGGGTTCATTCCTCCCTGCATCAGGATGCCCGTGCCGCCCACCGCTAAGGTCTCCTCGACCTTGCGGAAGATCTCTTCCTTCGGCAGCACGTAGCCCTCCGTGGACTTCGGCTTCCGATAGAAGTTGCAGAACGAACAGCGCGCCACGCACAGGTTCGTGTAATTGATGTTTCGGTCGATCAGGAAGGAGACGACATTGTCCGGGTGCTTGAGACGTCGAACCCGGTCCGCGGCGGCGCCGATGGCCTGCAGTTCATCGGATTCGAGCAGGTGCAGGGCGTCCGCGGCGCCAAGTCGTTCGCCCTTCAGGGTCTTCTGCAATATGTCATCAACGCGGGACATGGTTTCTTCCAGTGGAACGTTTGACCTGGGTCTCGGAAGTTCAATTCTACGTTCCCTGGCCCCCGGGCTCAAATGGGGCGCGCCCGACCGGGCGGAAGGCCCCCTAAGGGTCGCCCACACCGAAGGGTATGCGCGCCCCTTCGATGCAGAGCAGTTTCTCTTTCAGTGCGAGCCCGCCTGCAAAACCCACAAGATGCCCCGTCGAACCGGTCAGCCGGTGACAGGGAACGACGATGGGAATGGGATTGCCGGCGGAAGCGGCACCGACGGCCCGTGGCGCCCGGGGCCTCCCGAGTTCCCGGGCCACCTCCCCGTAGCTGAGGGTCGAGCCGTAGGGAATTTTCAAAAGGCGATGCCAGACCTGCATCTGAAAGGGTGTCCCGCGAAGATCCAAGGGAATGGTGAACTCTCGACGCCGGCGGGCCAGATACTCTCGAAGCTGGCGCTCGAAGGTCCGTAGCCACGGGTGATCGCCAGCCCGAGGAACGAGGGAGTAATAACGATCGAACCAGGGAAACCAACGCCCTGCCAGTTCAGCCGGAAAGGCGATCCGGCAGACTCCCCGGTCGTGCGCCGCCACCAGCAGTTCTCCAATTCCCGTCTGGAGCCGCCGGAATACCAAGGTCATTTCCGTTCATTGTAGTGCGAGAGGGCGAAAAAAAACTGAGATTTCCGCTAGAATGTCTCCACTGTGTATCGCTCGCTGGTTCCTTTGATTGCGTTGGGGTTGGTCTCGGTGGGATTCGGTCAGGTCGAGCGTGGCTTCGTGAACAAGACGCTGCAACTCGACGGTGAGACCCATCGCTACCAAGTGTTCGTTCCGGAGGCCTGGTCGCCGCTCGAGGAATGGCCCGTCATCCTGTTTTTGCACGGCGCAGGTGAAAGGGGAACGGACGGCGTCGCCCAGACCCGGGTCGGCATCGGGCCCGCGCTGCGCGCAAACAAAGACAGTTTTCCGGCTCTCGTGGTCCTTCCGCAGTGCCGTCGCGGGGTGTGGTGGAACGATGACACCATGGAAAAGGTGGCGTTTGCCTCCCTGCAGCGAACGATCGAGGAATACAAGGGCGACGACAATCGGATCTACTTGACCGGCATCTCCATGGGCGGATACGGCACTTTCTATTTTGGCGCGCGGTATCCCGAGCGTTTCGCCGCACTCGTTCCCATCTGCGGCGGCATCGTGCCACCCTTTCGCGGTCGTATCGCTTCCCCTCCCCAGACCGGCGATCCGTACGCGGAAGCCGCCCGCAAGATCGGGCAGACACCCGTCTGGATCTTCCACGGCGGCGGCGATCCGGTCGTGCCCGTCGCAGAATCGCGTCACATGAGGGATGAACTCCGGAAGGGCAGCATCCACGTCAAGTACACGGAATACGAAGGCGTCGGCCACAATTCCTGGGACCGGGCTTACGCCGAGCCGGGCCTGTTCGGCTGGATGCTCTCGCAACGCCGGTAGACCTCCACGCAAGTTCCGAGTTTCGAGTTCCGAGGGCGTGTTGCCCAAAGGGCGGCGGCCTCCGATCGGTGTGCGCCCACTGGAGTGAGGTCTCGGCAGCCTGATCTCACGCCAAGGCGCCAAGTACGCCACGCCGCAAAGGAATTCTGTGTGGGCGGCGGCTTGGCGTACTTCGCGTCTTTGCGTGGAACCAACGCGCCGTGCATTCGCCTGCCACCGTCCGATCCGACACAGCCTTCGCCCTTCGCACTTCGGCGTTGGGCCTTCGCCGTTCGGCCCGGAGAACGGGAGAACGGGAGCGCGGGAGGACGGGATGCCGCCCCGTATTTCAGAGCCCGAACGAAGTGAGGCGCCCCGCGCCGGGCCCGGAGAACGGGAGCCGTGACACCTGAGGGCGTGTTGCCCAAAGGGCGGCGGCCTCCGATCGGTGTGCGCCCACTGGAGTGAGGACTCGGCAGCCTGATCTCACGCAAAGGCGCCAAGTACGCCACGCCGCAAAGGAATTCTTTGTGGGCGGCCTCCGATCGGTGTGCGCCCACTGGAGTGAGGTCTCGGCAGCCTGATCTCACGCCAAGGCGCCAAGTACGCCACGCCGCAAAGGAATTCTGTGTGGGCGGCGGCTTGGCGTACTTTGCGTCTTTGCGTGGAACCGACCCGCCGTGCATTCGCCGACCTGCCAGCGTCCGATCCGACACAGTCCTTGCCATCTGGGCACTCCGCATTCGCCCTTCGCCCTTCGCCCTTCGCACTTCGGCGTTGGGCCTTCGCCGTTCGGCCCGGAGGACGGGAGAACGGGTCTCGCGAGGGAGGGTGGGAACCGCGTCAGAGCGATTTGGGCAACACGCCCCCGAGTTTCGAGTTTCGAGGGCGTTGTCGAGAGCCGATGTCGGCGACTGTGTGCGGGATCCCTCAATTCGTTCGGACTCTGATCGCCCCGCTTGGGTGCCGAACGGAGACTGCAGCTTCGCATCGGCCTTCTCCATTGGCTGCTCGGGCAACAGCCCCCGCACGGCGGAACCACACCTTCGGCAAGTGGGAGCGTGTCAGCGACGACCGGCCGGGTTGCCGCGAACGAAGAACGTCACCTGGTCGAGGACCTTCCCGCTCACGTCACGCAGAGCGAGTTCATAGCGCCCTTCCCTGGGCGTCCAGGATAGCGGTCGGGACGCGCTTCCCACCCGCCTTCCGTTCAGAGTCCAGGAGAACCGGGAATTGCACGGCTCCGCTTCGAAGAAGATCCTCTGCCGATCAACCGGGATATCCGGGTCGGAAGCAAAGATGGATCCTTCTGCCGGATAGGCGATCCTCACCGGCTGCTTCTCGGTGACCGCTTGGACTTTCAAGGGCGCGGTCCCCTTGATGAACCATTCCGGGACCGGATCCCCTCCGCCGACGAGTCGAATCGACCGGCGCTCGACCCCCGGCGGCGGGGGAGGATCGGAGCTCGGCACGTCTCGATGCAGCCGGTCCATCACCTCCAGCCAGACGGGCGCCGCACCGCTGATCCCGCTGACATCCCACATGGGCTCCCCCGAGAAGTTGCCGACCCAGACGCCCACGGTAAAGCGATTGCTGAAGCCGATGCACCAGTTGTCACGCATATCCTTGCTGGTTCCCGTCTTGACGGCACTCCAGTAGCGCGTCGCCAGCGGGCTCTCCAGACCAAACGTCTCGCTGCGATCCTCCCGGTCGCTCAGAATGCGGGCCACCAGGTAGGCGGCCTGGGGAGAGAGAACCTTGTGGCGGGGGCGCTGGGCCCGCGGCTCGAAACCCGGCTCGATCCACTCTCCACCCCGAGCCAGGGCCGTATAGGCGGCGACCAGGTCCCACAGCCGCACGTCGGCGGATCCCAGCGCCAGGGACGGACCGTAATAGTCTGCCCTCTGGAGGCCGGAAAAATTCAGGCCATGGAGCAGCTGCAGGAAGTCCTCCACCCCGACGAGGAGGAGCAGGCGCACCGCCGGAACATTCAGAGACGAAGCCAGGGCGACTCGAGCCGTTACCGGCCCGCGAAACAGATCGTCATAGTTGGAGGGACGATAGACGCCTCCCACAACGGGAATCTCGAGGGAACTGTCGTCCAGCAGCGACACGGGCGTGATCAGACGTCGTTCGAAGGCGCGCGCATAAAGAAACGGCTTCAGGCTGGATCCAGCCTGCCGATAGGCCCGGATCCCGTCGACGTGTCGCGCACTCGACCAGAGGCCTCCGTTGCCGACGTAGGCCAGCACGTCACCGGTGGCATTCTCCACGACCAGGATGGCTCCGTCCCGGACGTTCTGGTCGGTGAGCCGGGCCAGATGGTCTGCCAGCGTCTGAGACGCGAAGATCTGCAGATCGGCCCGCAGTGTCGAGCGGACCGCCCGCCCGCCGGCTCCCGGTTCCGCCAGCGGTTCCAGCAGCTTCCGGGCAACGTGCGGCGCCCACTGGGCCCGCCGCGCGATGCGGTAGGCCTGGTCCAGACAGGCTCCCGCCTCGTCCAGGGACCGGTCGTCCAGCCGTCGCCCCCGGCTCGCGGCCAGAGAGCGGGCTCGTTTTGTCACCTCCGCCGCGGACGCATTCGGCGAGCGGATCAGGCAGGCCAGGACCTGCGCTTCCGCGTCGGTGAGCCCGTGGGGATCCTTGTCGAACAGACCCCGCGCCGCCGCACTGATACCCTCCAACTCGCCCCGAAAGGTGACAAGATTGAGATACGCCTCGAGGATCTCCGCCTTGGTCCAGCTTCCTTCGAGACGCCTGGCCGATGCAGCCTGCCGGGCCTTCTGCAGCCAGGTCCTCCTGCTTCCCTGACGTTCCAGCGCATCCGTCAGGTACCCGCACAGCTGCATGGTGATCGTACTGGCTCCTCTCAACTCCCTGCCCTGCAGGCAAGACCCGAGGCTGCCCGCAACCGAGCGCCAGTCGATTCCGCGGTGCCCGTAAAACCGTTGATCCTCGACCTCGACGACCGCTCGGGTCAAGGCCGGCGAGATCTTGTCGAGGGGAACCCAGGGCAGGCGACGGATCCGGTCGTCAAGCCGCAGTTCGTGAAGTACGCGGCCGTCTCGGTCGAGCAGGACGAAATCCGAAGGGCGGGTCCCCTCCCGAACCTGGGCGAAGGTGGGTAGCGCCGGCAGGGTGACCCAGAAGAACAGCGCCGACAGCGAGAGCGAAAGCGCGGCCAGTCCGGCGGCCACCCGCCACTTCGTCCCCGCGCGCCCATTCTGCTCGTTCACGGCTCCACCTCGAGGGGAGAGTTGACCGATTGACCGAAGACCTCAGGCTCGTACATCGCTTCCACCCGCGTCGGCGGCAGCCGGAACTCACCGGAACTGTTCAGTCGGAGTGTGTACTCGATCGTCCAGTCGCCCTTCGGCAGATAGTCGAAGTAGGCCCGATACCACTCGAATTTGCGTTCGATGTGCGTCGGCCGAACCGTATTCGCCCTCCGCTCTCCTTCGGTTGCGATCGACGAGTCACGTCCGAGTCCGGATCCGAGGATCGCCCCGCCGCCCGGCACGGGATCGCTGACGACGACCCAGGTCATATCCGACTGGGCGCGAAGGTGCAGGGTCACGCGGGCGATGTCTCCCACCGACCAGGACCCGGGGCGCCGCTGCTCGACCGCCTCCACCGATCGCGTCACGGCGTAGCCGGCCGAGAATGATTCCGGTTCGAGAGCGGCGTTGGCGCGGACCACCAGCCAAGGCCGTCCCGTCCCGTCCTGCACGGCGTGTAACGTGGTTTGTTTCCGAGGCCAGGCGAAGGACAGCTCTCCGCCCAGCGGGCGCTGTCCCCAGTCGATCTGCTGCCGCTCCTCCGCCAGGGAGACGTTGCTGGTGCCGGTGACGGCCTCCGATTCGAAATCAGCGGAAAAGTGCTGGACGGCCAACACACCCAGGGCGTTCGCCGTCGTCAGATCCCAGTGTCCCCGCCGTTGGAGATCCAGCAGCCCGCGCACCAATCGCGGCAGATCCTCCGTCCAGCGCTTCGCCCGCAGCAGAGTGAGGATGAGGCGGGCCTGATTGCCGGCCGGTGACAACATCAGCCACCAGAGCCGCTCGCGGGCTTCTGTCGAGAATCCCGCCGAGGTTCCCCGCAGATCGAGCCTCGCCCGAAGCAGCTGTTCAGCCTTCGCCAACGCCTCCTGGCGCCGGGGAAGCGCTTCGAGTCGCAGCGTGATCTCGTACCAGTCCAGCAGGGCCGACGTGGGCCAGAGGTCCGGTTCGATCACCAGCGTGGAGAGCATCCCGGGCGTGGCCGCGCCGAACCGGGCCAGGGCCTGGATGGCCGCGAGTTTGCGGAGCGTGAGGTCGGCGAAATGCCCCAAGCCGACCGCCGAGCGTCCCTCGACGAACGAGCGGAGGCCCCCCAGCAAGGTCCGCCGGGTCTCGAGGGGAACGGCCCAGCCGCTCTCATCGGCCAGGGTGAGAACGTAGGACGTCAGCACGTCGCTGCCGTGGAGCCTGCCGGAAGCGGGAAAGTACGAGAGCAACCCGTCGCCGGCGATGTACTGGGTTAGATTCGCCATCTCGTGATTCCAGGCCTGTTCATCGGACAGGACGACCGCCTTGGACAGGATCTGCTCGAGACAGCTGAAGGGATAGCGTCTCAGGTAGGAGCGCACCCCATCCAGTCCCACGGTCAAGGTGGGCTGGAGACCGACCTCGATGCCGCCGCGACCCGGAATGGCTCCCTCCGGTATCTGGACCGGGATGTCGACAGGATGATCGAGAGATTCGAGGGTCGCCTGCAGGGTCCGAACCGGAATGAAGGGCGCGACCTGCTGCTTGACCGAAAGCCGGTCGGAGGCATCGGGTGCAGACGCGGATACGACATATGTGAGGGCGTCGACTCCGTCGGGGACCCGGACCGTGTCGCCCACGCGGCCGCCCTCCCCGGCGCCCAGATGAAGCGTGCGATCCAGATGCCAGTCCGTTTCGCGAACGGCGGCCTCGACACGCACGTCCATCGCCTTCGCCGTGGCGTTGCGAATGGTGAATTCGGCCAGAAAACTGTCTCCCTCACGCACCAGCGGCGGCAGACCGGAAAAGAGCGTGAGGTCGCGCGTGGTGCGAAAGGTCGCTTCGCCGGTTCCGAATCGATCGAGTCCCGCCGTGGCCACGGCGACGACGCGAAAGCTCGTGACCGAATCATTGATCGGAACTTCGATGTCCGCCTTTCCCTGAGCATCGAGTGCCACACTCGGCTTCCACAGTAGAAGCGTATCGAACAACTCCCGCGTCAACTGCTTGCCGCCTCCACCTCCGCTCGGCAGTGCCTTGAGCCCGAAGTGCCGCTTACCCACGACCTGCATCTGGGCGGTGGACGTCTGCACGCCGTAGCCCCGAGTCTGCATCATCTCGTCGAGAAGCTTCCAGCTCGGGTTCGGAGCGAGTTCCAGGAGCCCCTCGTCAACGACGGCGACGGCCACTTCGGCTCCCGCGGCCGGTGGATTCCCGTCCGGATCGAGGACGGCGATGGACACCTTTGCCTTCTGCCGGATCCGGTACTGCTCCCGCTCGGGTTCGACCTGGACCTTCAGGCGGTGGGCGTCCCATCCCACGTCGAATCGAGCAATGCCGAGCTTGAACGACGGTTTTCCGAGATCGACGTAGGCGGTCGGCGCGATGCCTCCCTCACGGCCGCGGACGATCAGGGCCGAGACGAAAACGTTGGGGGAGTACTCCGTCTTGACGGGCACCTCGATGACCGGTTCCTCCGCCGTGAGGTGCTGTACGTAGGTCTCCCCGACGCCCTCCCGTTCCACCGTCACCAGCGCCGTCGCCTTTCGAAAGGGCGTACGGACCTGAAGCCGCGCCGTCTCGCCCGGCTGGTACTCCTTCTTCTCCGGAATCAGGTCGATGCGATCGTCGTCTTGAGCCGGATACCAGGAGGCATGCGGGCCCGGCACCCAAACGGAGCCGTCGGCATACGAGGGCCTTCCCTGCTCGTCGGTCGTCGATACGAGCAGGATCAGGTTGCCCGTCAACGGCGGCGCGACGTTGCACTCGAGGATCCCTCGACTGTCCGTTCTGCCTTCGCAGATCACCCCCTTGTCCTGGACTTCGGAGAAGTTCTCGTAGCCGTAGAACCCTCCCACCAGCCGCTTGCGGTGCGAGAAATACTTGCGCTCCAGCAGTTGGACACGAACCGGCGCGTCGGCCACCGGCTTGCCCGACACCTCTGCTACGGCGGCACTGAACTCGAGCGATTCCTCGGACTGCATCCAGGACTTCGTTTTGATGCCGGCCAGACGCGCCGACGGCCACATCGAGATGCGCTGGGAGACCGTCTGAATCCTTCCGTTGGGATCCTGGAACTCCAGCTCCGTCAGAAGCGATCGCCGGCGATCAATCTTCCCCGAGCCTTCCAGCTCGATTCGGCGGCCGCCGTTGTCGTCCAGCTCGAAGGTCTTGCGCGAAAACCCCGGCGGCTTCGGCCGAGGTTGCTCCCCGTAACGCGTGAGCCCCACCTCCACGGGACCCGTATCGAAGACGAAGCCCTCGAAATCGGGGAAAAAGCTCGAACCGGCCGGCTGCGCCTGATACCGCAGCAGCGCCGGAAGCCGTTTGGCCGGTCCTCCGGACAGGTACTGCACGCTCACGTCGACGGTCAGTTCGGTGGGCTGGATCAGAGGTTCCGACGGGGGTGTGATGGAGGCCTTCATCAGAGGGACGCGAAACTCCTCGACGCGACACGTGCCGCTGTTCCACTCGCGACCGTCCTCGAGTTTCAGGACGAACTGGTAAGTCCCCAGCCTGGCATCCCGGGGGACCTCCCAGTCGGTGAGTGCGACCCCGGGGTCCGACCACTTCAGCTCACGCGTATATTCCTGATCGGTGCCCACATGACGGATCACCAACTGGGTCGGCCGCTGCTGCTCCGGAATCTCGCTGAACCCGGCCATGGTGCGCCCGCGCAGAACGTGCTTCATGTGAAGCGTTTCACCGGCCCGGACCAGCGGCCTGGCCAGGATCGTGTGAGCGCTGACCAGAGAGTTCTCGGAGGCACCCGGAAGCCGAAATCTCCAAGATTCGATCCCCTGATCCCAGCTCGAGTGAACGAAGGAGAAGTCGGAGTCCAGCTTCGCGACGACCAGCAAACCCGAGCCGTAGGAGTCCCAGCTGCACCGTTTGGCGTTGCCCAGCGGGGGGAGATCCACGGGCCGGGCGAGACCATCCCGATCGGTGGTCCCGCTCCAGAGCAAGGCACCCGAACAATCCAGGATCTCCACTGCGGCGCCGGCGGCAGGCTCCGCGTTCTCGAGCCGCGTGACCCAGACGAGCGAATTCTCGAGCCCCCATTTCAGATGGACCGCCAGATCCGTCACCAGGGCCGCCGTCGGCACATACATCTTGGCGCCGCTTTCGAGCAGTGCATTTCCCAGGAGTTGACTCTGTACCTCGACCACATAGAAACCGGGCCGTTCCAGCGGAATTCCGAGTACCTCGAAAGCCTTCTCGCCATGGGGTCGCGGCAGCAGGAAATGGCGCGGCACTCGAGCGGACCCTTCGAAGACCGATCGGCTCCGGTCGTCCCAGCCGCGGCTCCCGATGCGGCGAAGCCAGTCCACGACCTGATGGGCCTCGGCCGGCGAGATTCGGGTCATGAACCCGTCCATTCCATTACCGCCGACGGCCTCGATGCTGCTGATTTCCAGCTCGGGTTCGAGATTGCGAACGGTGACCGGCAGAACCGGATCGGCCGCCTCCAGAATTCCGAAATCCCCTGAGAACTTGGCCAGAGGAGGATACTCGTCGGTGGCCACCGAGAGCGGAAACTCGGCAGCGTTGGCCAGCGTCCGACCCGCGTCATCCCGGATGCCTTCGGGCAGTTCGACACGGAATTGGGACTCGGGGGGAAACGGTCCCTGGAAGGACAGAGACGTGACGTCAGGCTGGTCGCTCAAACGGGCAGGCCAGACCCGTCCGTCGTGGCTCGTCAACCGAGCTCCGCGCAGCCGGGTGGAGGCCACGGGGGCGGAGAAATCCACGCGCATGTCGAACAGCGGAATACAGGCCCGGTCCGCGTTCACTCTCTGGCAATGAAAAGCCGCCATCAGTCGGGGACGAACCATGAAATCGAAGACCTGATCGGCCGTGGTCGTCACACCGGAAGGAGAAGCAATGCCGGCGCCCCAGACGAATCGAACGCGGGTCTGTGCCGGAAGGCTCTGACGAGGCTGCAGGAGCAGAATCCGATCCGGCGGCTGGCGTTTCAACTCGTACTGACTCTGGATGATCTGGTCTCGCTCCTCGCCGCCGACCACTCTCAGGTCGACGGCACTGGCCAGTCCCTGGACGACCACGTAAGCGTGTTCGAGCACCGATGTCCGTCTCGGCCGGCCCATCGAGCACGAGCGCGAAAACCTGGTCTTCCTCGATCTTCTGTCCCTGAGGAGAGGGAATGACATTGAGAACGGCAGGACCGCCCGTGCTGAATTCGAAATGCTTCGGACCTTCGAGGCGGTGGCCGTCAAGGCTCGTCAACTCCTCACGCAGATCGAAGGAGCAGGCAAGTCCACCCGGCAGATCTTCGCGGAAGTCGTAAACCCAGTTCATGGGATCGATCCAACGTCCCTCCCCCTCGGCCGCACAGCGGATCTGAAAGGGATGGGCGGCTCGGCCCGGATCGCCGAAGGGAACCATGGGTACGGAGAAGCGCACCTTGACTTGCCGAACGGTCTTGACCGTATCCTGGGGATTGAAGCTGAGAATGCGGGGTTCGGGCGCGCTCTGACCGGCGACGGCCGTGGGAATCGGGGTCTGGAGCAGAAGGCAGAGACAGGTGAGAGGCAGGATTCTCATGCGCCCATCTTAAAGCCTTGGCATCGAAAGCCGTAAGTCGAATCTCGTCCCCCGTCCTCCGGACCCTTCGATCGCAGGGAGCCCCGAGTTGACGGGCCCGGACGTCGTCGAACAGAATAGCCCGGTGGACAAAGACAACGAGCCGGAATTGCCGGCGACAGCGTTGGACGAGGTGGAGGCGGGACGCACCTGGGCTTCCACCTACCGGCTGATCGGCATCTGTGTCGCGGTCGGTCTCCTGGGCGGAGTCGCCGCCCTGGCCTTCGACGCTGCCGTCATCTTCGCACAGCATTATCTCCTGGAATGGCTGACCGGATACATCCCGCCCCCGGTCGGGGTCCTCAATCCGATCGCCGCAGTTCCCGAAGTCCTCTCCCGCTGGTGGATACCCGTCGCGACCACTCTGGGCGGACTGCTGAGCGGCGTGCTCGTCTACAGTCTGGCTCCCGAAGCGGAAGGCCACGGCACGGACGCCGCCATCGCGGCGTACCACCGCAAGGGCGGCATGGTTCGCGACCGGGTTCCCTTCGTGAAGGCGATCGCCTCCGCTCTCACCATCGGATCGGGCGGTGTTGCCGGAAAGGAAGGTCCGACGGCCCAGATCTCCGTCGGTCTGGGGTCCATCATCGGTCGCAAGCTCAAAATGCGGGGCCAGAACCGGCGGATCATTCTCCTGGCGGCCATGTCTGCGGGTCTGGCAGCCGTCTTCCGCGCCCCGCTGGGCATGGCCATCTTCGGGGTGGAGATTCTCTACTCCGGCATGATCTTCGAGTCGGAGGCATTGATCTACACCGTCATTTCGGCGGTCACGGCGTATGCACTGCACGGCTTCGTGGTCGGGTGGTCTCCCATCTTCGAAATTCCATCGGGACTGGCCTTTCACAAGCCCGAGACACTGCTGGTTTTCGCCATCCTCGGCATCGTCGCCGGGCTGTTCGGAGCGGTCCTGCCGTCGATCTTCTATGGGATCCGGGATCTCTTTCATCGTCTCCCTGGACCGCCGCACATCAAGCCGGCCATCGGGGGCCTGGGTGTCGGACTGGTCGCCATGGCCTTTCCACCGATTCTCGGAACCGGCTATGGCTGGGTGGAACTGGCGATGGCGGGCAAACTCTCCCTGTTCACGATCGCTTTCCTGTTCCTGCTCAAAGGACCGGCCATGGGCCTCACGATCGGGTCGGGAGGTTCGGGCGGCGTCTTCGCCCCGACCGTCGTGACAGGGGCCATGCTGGGCGGCGTTTTCGGAACCATTCTGAATCAGGCCTTCCCGGTCCTGCAGCTGAGTGTCGCCTCGATGGTGCTGGTGGGCATGGCGGCGACCTTCGCCGGGGCTGCCCGGACACCGATTTCGACGCTCATCATGGTGGCCGAAATGACCGGTGGCTATGGTCTGATCGTCCCGGCCATGCTCGCCAACATCCTTTCGTTCATGGTCCAGCGGTCGATCACGAGCGGCTGGCGCTATCCCACCCTCTATGAATCGCAGGTGTTCGCCCGCGAGGACTCACCGGTACACCGGGGAGTCTTCGTACGCCGGGCCCTGCTGATGCTGGAAGAAGAGGCAGCCGACGGTGCCCTCGATGCTTCGGATGTCACCCTGCCCCGGCTGGTCACGCTGCTGCAGTTCGGCGAACCGATTCCCATCACACGGGGCTCCGGGATGCTGGTGGAGATCACGGTGGAGCCGGGTTCCTTCCTGGCCGGAAAGACGATTGCCGAAGGGATGGGACAACTTCAGGGGGCCACGGCCGTGGCCATCCTGCGAGGTCACGAGATGCTCGTGCCGCGAGGACCGACGCGATTCGAAGCGGGGGACCAGATGATCGCAGTCGCCACGCCGGCCGCCTACGAGGAGATCCGGGAACTGGCCTCCGCCGCCATATCCGTCGCACCATGAGAGCCTCGATGCACACCCCCCCGGAAGACGCCGACCTGGGCCTGTCAGTGGTCATCCCGGTCTTCAACGAAGAGGCCAGCCTTCCCTCCCTGTTCGAGGGTCTGCGAGAGACCCTCGCGGCAACGGGTCGGACCTGGGAAATCCTCTTCGTCGACGACGGCAGCAAGGACCACAGCGCCAAGGTGATCCGGGGCTTGTGTGACCGCGAACCCGGCTGCACCCTGATCCGGTTTCGTCGGAATTTCGGGCAAACGGCGGCCCTGGCGGCCGGCCTCAATGCGGCCCGCGGCCGGGTTCGTCGTGACCATGGACGCCGACGGACAGAACGATCCGAGCGATATTCCGCGCCTCCTGGAGAAGCTCGATGAAGGATACGACCTCGTCAACGGCTGGCGCCGCGAACGCCGGGATCCCTTTCTCAACCGGCGCCTGCCGTCGCAGATCGCCAACCGCCTGATTTCGCTCATCACCGGCGTCCGTCTGCACGACTTTGGATGCGCCCTCAAGGCCATGCGTCGGGAGATCGCGCAGGATCTGAAACTCTACGGCGAGATGCACCGCTTCATCCCGGCCATCGCCACCCAGATCGGTGCCCAGGTCATCGAGATCCCGGTCACTCACCATCCCCGGGTTTCGGGTCACTCCAATTACGGAATCAGCCGGACGTTTCGGGTGGCCGTCGACTTGATCACGATCAAGTTCCTCTCGGAGTACGCCACTCGACCCGGCCACCTGTTCGGCCTTCTCGGCCTGGCGGCTCTGGTCGTGGGCGCCAGCATCACCGGTTTCCTGGTCATCGAGCGGGCCTTCTTCCACTCACCCCTGGCGGACCGACCGCTGCTCCTGCTCTCCATCTTTCTGACCCTGGTGGGAATTCAGCTCATCACCATGGGCCTGATCGGCGAAATGCTCTCGCGCATCTATCACGAGAGCCAGCAGAAGCCGATCTACGTCATCCGGGAAACCTACCGACGGGCGACGGCCGACGGGGCGGCGCGCGGAGGGGATGTTTCGAGTTCCGAGTTCCGAGTTTCGAGTTCCTCCAAATCGTAAATCTCAAACCGTAAATCTCAAATCGGAGGCTCAGGCTCTCGGGTGCAGTTGGTCGTAGATCTTCTTGAGCCGCTCCCGGGCGACATGGGTGTAGATCTGGGTCGTGGAGATGTCGGCGTGACCGAGCATCATCTGCACGGCCCGCAGGTCGGCTCCATTCTCGAGCAGATGCGTCGCAAAGCTGTGCCTGAGTACGTGAGGACTCAGGCGATTCTTCAGGCCCAGTTGCCGGCCCAGTCGCTCGACGATCATCCAGAAGTTCTGACGGCTCATGGAGCCGCCTTTCTGGCTCAGGAACAAAGCCCGCGAGCCGCGAGCATTGCGCTGGAACTTCGGGAAGGCTTCGCGCAGATACCGGCCGAGCCAGTTGCGGGCGGTCTCGCCGAGGGGGACGATCCGCTCCTTGTTCCCCTTTCCGATGACCCGGACGAACCCGATCTCGAAATTGACATTCTCGATCTGCATCCGCACCAGTTCGCTGACCCTGAGCCCGGTGGCGTAGAGCACCTCCAGCATGGCGCGGTCCCTCAGGCCATGGGCGGTCGTCGTATCGGGCAACTGCAGCAGTTGTTCGACCTCATCCTGGGTCAGATAACGCGGAAGCGAATGGAGCGTCCGCGGCGTCTCGAGGCTTTCCGTCGGATCGTTGACGAGATAGCCGTCCAGGAGAAGAAAGCGGTAAAAGGACCGGACACTGGCGGTTTTCCGGGCCACGGAGCGGGGCGACAGCCGCTGATAGAGCTCCTGGAGATAGCGCAGGAGCTCGGCATGGCCCACCTCGTCGGGAGCCAGGCGCTGACGGGCCAGGAACTCCAGAAACTCCCGGACGTCCCGTCGATAGGCTTCGATCGTGTTGGCGGCCAGGCCCCGTTCCACCCGAAGGTAACTGATGAACCGCTCGAAGGCCCGCTCTATCACGATCGTTTCCGCCGGAGGGCCTGCAGGAGGTAGTGCACCTCGTGAACGCCGAACAGGCGGCACAAGACGAGATACACCGTGCCTCCGACTGCAATCAGAACCCCCAGTTGTGAGATCTCCCCCAGGATTCCCTCCACGGGCCAGACCGGCGTCAGCCTGACGTGCATCCACCAGACCAGCCCTCCCATCAGGAGGGCGGCCAGGAAGTCCCTGACGATCATCCTCCGGACTCCGAATTCCCGCAGATCTCCCAGGCGCCGCCGCAGGCGCCAGGAGAGCAGCGAGTTGCTGAGCGTGACGGAAAGCGACGTCCCCAACGCCAGCCCCACGAACTTGTATCCCTCCGGCAGTGCGAAGATGAGGGCCAGATTGATGGCGATGTTGACGGCCACGGTGAAGATCGAGATCCGCACGGGTGTGCGCGTATCGTCGAGGGCGTAGAACGTGGGCACGTAGACCTTGTTGCCGCTGTAGGCGGACAGGCCGACCGCATAGGCGACCAGGGCCCAAGCTGTGAAATAGGTGTCCTGGGCGGTGAAATCCCCCCGCTGAAAGAGCACACGAACGATCGGCGCCGCCAGTACGATCAACCCCACCGTCGAGGGAATGGCCAGAAACGACACCAGCTTCAGCGAGTCCGCCACTGTTTCCTTGAGCTCATGGTACTTCTCGTGGGCGGCAAACACCGAGACTTCGCGCAGATTCACGATGCCGACGGCAACGCCGAACAGCCCGATGGGCAGGTACATGATCCGGAAGGCATAGCTGAGCCAGGAAACCGGGCCGTTGTCCTGCAGAAAGGAGGCCAGCTGGGTATTGACCAGGATATTCACCTGCACGGCGCTGACGCCGATCAGCGCCGGACCCAGCAGCTTGCGCATACGCCGGATACCGGGGTCCTGCCAGTTCAGGCCGAAGCTGAAACGGAAGCCTTCGCGGCGCATGATGGGGACCTGAACGGCAAACTGCAGCACCCCGCCGACCAGAGCCCCGAAGCCCATCGCGTACACCGGAAGGATTCCCGCCGCCTCGAACAGCGGCACGCCGAAGATCGCCGTCAGAATCAGGGCCACGTTGAACAGAGCCGGCGCCAGCGCGGGCAGGAAGTAGTGGTTGAAGGCGTTCAGGATCCCCATCGCCACCGAGGCGATGGCCACCAGCATCAGAAAAGGCGACAGAATCCGGATGAGTGTTGCGGTGATGTGGACCTTATCGGGAACATCGGCGAAACCGCCGGCGAGGCCGTGCACGAAGAGCTCGGAGAAGACGAACAGAACGACGGTCACGATCCCCAGGATCACCAGCACCGCCGAGAGCACCAGGTTCGCCAGATGCCAGGCCTGGGCTCTTCCCTGCTTGCGGTAGATCTCGGTAAAGGTGGGCAGAAAGGCCGCACTCAAAGCCCCTTCGGCGAACAGGTCCCGAAGCAGGTTGGGAATTCGGAAGGCCACCAGCCAGGCATCGTTGTACAACCCGGCTCCGAACAGGTTGGCGAAGAACTGGTCCCGCACCAGCCCGAGGATTCGGCTCAGGAATACGGCAACACTGACCTTTCCCGCCGCCAGGGCGGACTTTGCCCCCCTTGACATTCCCTCCTCCAGCTTTGAACGGGCTGCTCAGGGGAGACCCCGTCAAACAGTCGCCCGGCCATCTTCCGAGGGAACGGAGTCGTTCCGACCCCCTCTTCCTGCCGCCGAACCCGGCGCTTACGTTATCATCAGCATCTGAATTATCCGAAAAACGGGACTCCAGTTCTCGAGAGAGTGAAAGGGTGCAAGCATGACGCTGGAAGAGATCTCCCGCAAACTGGGCTGCGAACTGAAGGGACCGGCCGACCTCGAGATCCGGGGGGTCGCCGGGATGGAAGAAGCACGCGCGGACGAACTCACTTTCCTGTCCAATCCGAAGTATGTGAAACAATTGCACGGGACGCGCGCCGGAGCCGTCATCGTCTCGCCGGACGCGCCCAAGACGGACCGGCCCGTACTGGTTTCCAGAAATCCGTATCTCAGTTTTGCCCAGGCCATCGAGCTGTTCTACGCCCCTCCGCACCCCCTGCCCGGGATCCATCCCACGGCGGTGGTCGCCGATACGGCCGAGATCGGCGAAGGGCACTCGATCGGGGCCAATGTCGTCATCGGCGAGGGAGTCCGGATCGGCGCCCGCGCCACGATCCATCCCAACGTGACGATCTACCCCTACGCAGAGATCGGTGACGACTTCCTGGCCCACTCCAATTCGGTCGTCCGTGAACACTGCCGGATCGGCCACCGAGTGATCCTGCAAAACGGCTCCGTCATCGGCGCCGACGGCTTTGGATTCGCGCCTCGGGAGGACCGCTCCTACTACAAGATCGTCCAATCCGGACGGACCGTTCTCGAAGACGATGTGGAAGTCGGGGCCAATGCCTGCGTGGACCGTGCGACGATCGGCGAGACCCGGATCGGCCGGGGTACCAAGCTGGACAACCTGGTCCAGATCGGACACGGCAGTCGGGTCGGACAGGACAACGTCCTGGCCGCTCAAGTCGGACTGGCCGGGAGTACGCGCATCGAAAACCGGGTCATGCTGGCCGGACAGGTCGGAGTCGCGGGACATCTGACCATCGGAGACGAAGTCATCGCCACGGCCCAGACCGGAATCGCCCGTTCCGTCGAGGCCGGATCACGCATCTCCGGGACGCCCGAGATGGACAGCGGCCTGTGGAAGAAGAACTACCTGCTGATGCACGAATTCCCGGAACTGGTGAAGACGGTCAAGAGGCTGGTGAGGGAGGTCGAGGAGTTGAAGGCCGCAGGGCAGCAACGCTGACCGCGCGGCGCCGAAAGCGCAGGACTCGCCGAACTGCGAGCCCTGCGCCTTTTCCGTTGGGAAAACCGCCGTGGGTTACTTCAGGGCGGCCTGAGCTGCGGCCAGCCGCGCGACGGGCACGCGGAAGGGCGAGCAGCTGACATAGTTCAGACCGAGGGAATGGCAGAAGCCGATCGACTTCGGATCGCCGCCATGCTCGCCGCAGATGCCCACCTCGAGCTCCGGACGCGTTGCGCGACCTTTCTGCACGGCGATCCTCATCAGCTCGCCCACACCTTCCTGATCCAGGGACTGGAAGGGGTTTTCCGGCAGTACGCCCTGGGAGACATACTCGAGCAGGAATCGGCCCTCCGCGTCATCGCGGGAGAAACCGAAAGTCATCTGAGTCAGATCGTTGGTCCCGAAGGAGAAGAACTGAGCCACCGAGGCAATCTGGTCGGCGGTGACGGCGGCCCGCGGGATCTCGATCATCGTGCCGAACTTGTACTCGACGTCGACTCCCGTCTCGTCCATCACTTTTCGGGCGATCTCCTCGAGGGTGGGCTGGATCGCCTTCAGCTCGTTGACGTGACCAACCAGCGGAATCATGACTTCGGGCTTGACCACCACACCGTTCTTGGCCTGGTGACAGGCGGCCTCGAAGATTGCCCGGACCTGCATCTTGACCAGACCCGGCATGACGATGCTGAGACGCACGCCCCGCATTCCCATCATGGGATTGCTCTCATGCAGACCCCGGATCGCGGCCAGGAGCTCTTCCTTTTCCTTGAGGCCGGCGGACTCACCCTTGATTCGCAGCTTGAGAACGTCTTCCAGCACTTCTTCCTCGTTGGGCAGGAACTCGTGCAGGGGCGGATCGATCAGGCGGATGATGACCGGATGACCGTCCATGGACTTGAAGATGCCTTCGAAGTCGCTGCGCTGCATGGGCAGCAGTTCGTCGAGCGATTTTTGGCGGTCGGCGTCGTTGGAGGCCAGGATCATCCGCTGGACGATCGGCAGACGCTCCTCTTCGAAGAACATGTGCTCGGTGCGGCACAGGCCGATTCCCTGCGCCCCGTAGGAGCGAGCTCGCTCGGCGTCCTTCGGATAATCGGCGTTGGCCCAGACCTGCAGGCGTCGAAACTCGTCGGCCCAGGAAAGCAGCGTGATCAGGTCCTTCTGCTCCCCGAACTGGGGCGTCACGGTCGAGATTTCCCCAGCAAAGACTTCACCGGTAGCTCCATCGATGGAGACGGCATCGCCTTCCTTGATGGTCTGCCCGCCGGCGCTGAACTGCCGCGCCTTCTGGTCGATCTTGATGTCGCTCGCGCCGCAGACACAGGGGACACCGAACTGGCGCGCTACGACGGCGGCGTGGCTCGTGGCCCCGCCTTCACTGGTCAGGATGCCCTTGGCGGCCAACATTCCGTGGACGTCGTCCGGCTTGGTGAAGGGCCGAACCATGATGACCTTCTTGCCGGATTTGCCCCACTCCTCGGCCAGGTCGGCGTCGAACGCGACCACGCCGACGGCCGCACCCGGTGAGGCGTTGACACCCTTGCTCAGCAGTTTCCCCTCGGAAGCCGCCTGCTTCTTGGCCTCCACGTCGAAGCGGGGGTGCATCAGCGTGTCTACCTCGGCCGGTTTGACCTTCTTGACGGCGGCCTGCTTGGTGATGAGCCCTTCGTTGGCCAGATCCACGGCAATCTTCACGGAGGCAGCGGCGGTCCGCTTGCCGTCCCGCGTCTGGAGCATCCAGAGCTTGCCTTTCTCGATGGTGAACTCAACATCCTGCATCTCGTGATAGTGCTGTTCGAGGGTCTGGCAGATGCCCAGGAACTCACTGTAGACCTCGGGCAGATCCTCCTTGAGCTCCGCAATGGCCTTGGTGTTGCGGATGCCGGCCACCACGTCCTCGCCCTGGGCGTTGAGCAGATAATCGCCGTAGAGCATCTTCTCGCCCGTCGAGGGGTTGCGCGTGAAAGTCACGCCGGTGCCGGAGTTCCAGCCCATGTTCCCAAAGACCATGGTGACGATGTTGACGGCGGTTCCCAGGTCGTGAGAGATTCCGGCCGCGTTCCGATAATCGATGGCGCGCTTGCCGTTCCAGCTCTTGAACACCGCTTCGGTCGCCAGTTTCAGCTGCTCGTAGGGATCCTGCGGAAAATCGAAACCTTTTTCCTTGCGGATGATCCCCTTGAAGACCCCGGTCAGCTCTTTCCAGTCCTCCGCGGTCAGATCCGTATCGACCTTGGCGCCCTTCTCTTTCTTGAGGTCGTCGAGGGCATCTTCGAACAGTTCATCGTCGAGTCCCAGCACGACCGAACCGAACATCTGGACCAGCCGACGGTAGGAGTCATAGACGAACCGCTCGTCGCCGGTCAACTCGATCATGCCCTTGGCGGTCTCGTCATTCATACCCAGATTCAGGACCGTGTCCATCATTCCCGGCATGGAGAACTTGGCCCCCGAGCGGCAGGACACGAGCAGAGGGTTCTTCGGATCGCCGAACTTCTTGCCGGTCAGTTCCTCCACCCGCTTCATCGATTCTTTTTCTTCCTCGACGACTTCCTGAATGAAGTCCTGGCCCCGTTTGAGATAGGTCAGGCAAGCCTCGGTCGTCGCAGTGAATCCCGGAGGAACGGGCAGCCCGATTCTGGTCATCTCGGCAAGATTGGCACCTTTGCCGCCCAGAAACGAACGGACCGCGTCCCACTCTCCGCCCACTTTCCCCTGGACGGTATCCAACTCTTCAAAGAGAAAGACCCATTTCCTAGACATTGACTTCTCCCTTCATCGCTTCGTCGTTAGCGTGATTCCAGATTTGCAGAGCCGTCCCCCGTCGGCTCACGCCGCCGGGTTTCGGGGACTGCAAATGATTTGACTCAATCGTAGTAGTCGAGACCGAGATGAGTAATCTGCTCCTCCCCCTTCAGGAACCGGAGCGTGTTCTTCAGCTTCATCAACTGAATGAACAGATCGTGTTCCGGGTAGAGGGTCGGCAGCGTCATCGGGCTCTTGAAATAGAACGACAACCACTCCTGGATGCCATGCATTCCCGCGCGCTGGGCAAGATCGAGGAAGAGGACCAGGTCCAGGACCAGCGGAGCGGCCAGGATGCTGTCCCGGCACAAGAAGTCGATCTTGATCTGCATCGGATAGCCGAGCCACCCGAAGATGTCCAGATTGTCCCAGCCTTCTTTATTGTCTTTCCGGGGCGGATAGTAGTTGATTCTGACCTTGTGGTAGAAGTCCTCGTACAGTTCCGGATAGAGCGTCGGCTGAAGGATGTACTCGAGAACCGAAAGCTTGCTCTCTTCCTTGGTTCGGAAGGAGTCCGGGTCATCCAGCACTTCGCCGTCGCGATTGCCCAGGATGTTCGTTGAGAACCATCCCGAGAGCCCCAGCAGGCGGGCTTTCAGGCCCGGGGCAATGACCGTCTTCATCCACGTCTGGCCGGTCTTGAAATCCTTGCCGCAGACCGGGACATGATTCTTCTGCGCGAGCTCGCGCAAGGCCGGGATGTCGATCGTCAGATTCGGCGCCCCGTTGGCGAAGGGGATGCCGAGTGTCAGCGCGGCGTAGGCATACACCATGCTCGAGGGGATCTGATCGTGGTTGTCGCGCAGTCCTGCCTCGAAGCTCTCCAGCGTCTCATGGACGGCGCTCGGCTGAATGAACACTTCCGTGCTCGCACACCAGATCATGACGAGGCGGTCGACCTGGCGCGATTCCCGGAACTGGCGAATGTCTTCGATCAGCTGCTGGGCCAGCTCGTACTTGTTGGCACCCTGCTTGATGTGGTGTCCGTCCAGCTTGCGGACATAGCGTTTGTTGAAGACCGCCTTGTGGGGACGCAGGGCCTCCAGTTCCGGGCGCAGCTGGTTGACGAGTGACTCCTCCAGGACGCCGCACTTGAGCGCCGCCTCGTAGGCCGAGTCCTCGAAGGGATCCCAAGCCAGGAACTCGATATCGTCGAGATCGGCGAGGGGGACGAAATTCTTGATCATGGGCACCCGGTTCTCCGTCCGCTTTCCGAGCCGGATCGTTCCCATCTGAGTCAGCGAGCCGAAGGGCCGGCCCAGTCCTTTGCGGACTGCTTCCACACCCGCCACGAACGTGGTGCTGACGGCACCCAGACCCACCAGCAGAATGCCGAGCTTCCCTTTGGCCTCGGCAATCGGAACCCCCTTATCGACCATTCTCCGTACCTCCCTGTTGCACGATCTCCGATGGATCGGCGATTGAAAGAACCAGATCGGAAACGGCTTGAAGCAGGGCCAGCCGGTTACGTCGCTGGCCCGGGTCATCCGCCATTACAAGTACATCGTCAAAAAAGCGGTCCACCGCGGGACGGATGGCCGCCACCGCACGCAGCCCCGCCAGGTAATCCCGGCTGTCGAGCGCCGCCCGGAGCCGGGGTCGCAGTTCCTCGACCGCGGCAAACAGGGCCTCTTCCCCGGCCTCGGCAAACAACCCGGGCTCGGGCGCCCCGACGCGTTCGCCGGCCTTTCCCAGGAGATTCCGGGCCCGCTTGAAGGCGATCGCCAGCGCATCAAAATCTTCATTCCCCTTGATGGACGCCACCGCCTGAGCCCGGTCCCGGGCATCGGGAACCGAACCGATCCCGACTGAGAAAACCGATTTGAGGACGTCCTGAGGCAGTCCCGCCCGCTGCAGCTGGAAGAAGAGCCTTTGCTCCAGAAATGCCAGCACCGGAGCCCTGACCTCGCCAGCGGGAAACTGGGGATAGTTGTCCAGGGCAAAGTCGACGAGGTCGGACAGCGGATACTCGAATCCGCGCGAGAGCAGAATGGCGATCAGCCCCTGAGCCTGGCGCCGAAGCGCAAAGGGATCGCTCGATCCACTCGGCACGATGCCCGCGCCGAAGCAACCCACCAGCGTGTCGAGGCGATCCGCCATGGAGAGCAGGGCGCCTTCGCGCGTCGAGGGGGGATCCTCTTCAAGCGACACCGGGCGGTAGTGCTCATAGACCGCCTTCCAGACCTCCTCGGGGTAGCCCTCCTCGCGGGCATACAGTCCCCCCATCACTCCCTGGAGCTCGGTCAACTCGCGCACCATGTCGGTCGTGAGATCGATCTTGCACAGCTCCGCCGCTTCCTGCAGCGCGGCAGATGTGTCGAGTCTGCGGCACAGGGCCTGCAGCCGGCGTGTCTTGTCGAGGTAGGTCCCCAGACTCTCCTGGAAGAGGACATGTCCCAGCTGGGGCAGCCGCTCTTTCAGCGAAGTCTTGCGATCGGCCTGCCAGAAGAACGCGGCATCTTCGAGACGGGCCTGCAAGACTTTTTCATGACCGCGCCGAATCCGGCCGTCGGGATCTCCGGTGGTGTTCAGGACGGTCAGAAACGCCGGAGCCAGTTTTCCGTCGCTCTCCTTCAAGGAGAAGTACTTCTGATGGTAACGCATGACCGTCACCAGGACCTCTCCCGGAATCTCGAGGAAGCGCGGATCGAACTGGCCGCGCAGAACGCTGGGAAACTCATTGAGGTGCACGACGGTTTCGAGAAGCCCGTCGTCGCGGACCAGCGTCTGCCGGCCCGCCTCTGCCTCGAGGCCCTGGGTGATCCGCTGCAGCCGCTCCGCCCGATCCACCAGCACGCAAGCTTCGCGCAACCGCTCCACGTAGGCCGAGGCCTCGGGGATCTCGACCTCGGCGGGTCCGATCAGGCGATGTCCTCGGCTCGTCCGGCCGGACTCGACCCCCTCCATCCGGAAGGGGATCACCTGATCGTTCCACAGACACACAAACCACCGCAGGGGCCGAATGAACCGGAATCTCGACTCGGTCCAGTACATCGTCTTGGGCCAGGAGATCGACGCAATGATCGTCTCCAGCGACTGCCCCAGAATTACCGGAACCGGTTCTCCCTGGACGCGTCGTCTCAGCAGGACGTAAGATCCGCGATCCGTCTCCGCCACCTCGAGGGCATCGGGTTCGACTCCCTGCTTGCGGGCGAAACCCGTCGCCGCCGGTGTCGGGCGGCCCGCTTCGTCGAAAGCCACGGAAGCCGGAGGTCCCATCACCGTTTCTTCCCGATCGGGGCATTTGTCCGGCAACCCGTCGAGGAAGACGGCCAGGCGTCGGGGCGTGCTGGACATCCCGATGGCCCCGGCCTCAATCCCGTTTTCCTCCAGCAGCTTCTCGAAGGCCAGGCGCATCTGATCGAGGGCCGGGTCGATCATGCTTGCCGGAATCTCTTCGGTGCCGAGTTCGAACAGGAAGCGGTTACTCATCGGTCTCCACATAGCGCCGCGCGATGCTGACGGCGAGATTTCGGACTCGGTTGATCAATCCGACCCGCTCGGTCACGCTGATGGCCCCGCGACTGTCCAACAGATTGAAGGTGTGGGAACATTTCAGGCAGTAGTCGTACGCCGGCAGGACGCAGTCGGCCTCGAGCGTCCGCAGGCACTCCGCCTCGTAGAGCTCGAACAACTGGAACAGCATCGCCTTGTCGCCGATCTCGAAGTTGTAGCGGGAGAACTCGTACTCCTCCCGGCGCCGGACCTCACCATAGGTGACCCGGGGACTCCACTGCAGGTCATAGACGCTGTTGCGTTCCGTCAGAAAAGCGGAGATTCGCTCCAGCCCGTAGGTGATTTCCGCTGAGATGGGATCCAGATCGAGACCGCCCGCCTGCTGGAAGTAGGTGAACTGGGTAATCTCCAGGCCGTTCAGCAGCACCTGCCAACCGATCCCCCAAGCCCCGAGCGTGGGACTCTCCCAGTTGTCCTCCTCGAAGCGCAAGTCATTCTTTTCCAGAGGGATCCCGATCGCCTGCAGGCTCCTCAGGTAGATGTCTTGAACGTCCGGCGGCGAGGGCTTCAGGATCACCTGCAGCTGGGTGTGACGGTAGAGCCGATTCGGGTTCTCCGCGTAGCGGCCGTCCGCGGGTCGGCGCGACGGCTGGACGTACGCGACCGAATAGGGCTTGGGGCCAAGAACCCGAAAGAAGGTCTCCGGATGCATGGTGCCGGCCCCGACCTCGACGTCGTAGGGTTGCTGGATCACGCAGCCCTGTCGCATCCAGAAACCCAACAGCTCGTGAATGATTTCCTGAAACGTCTGCATCACTGGTCGAAAGAACGGGTGAACCCGTCTGGATTCACCGGATATGCACACTGAGGGACCGCGTGTGCGACCCTCGAAAAGGGGCGGACTCAAACGAGAGGCCGATCGAACTTCACTCGACGTTGAGCGGCCAACCTGGGGGACCTGTGTTCGATCCTGCCCGGACCGAACCGGTAAGTACCGTTTCGAAAAAACCAGACACGCTCACTTCCAGCCTCACCTCTGATGGACCTTGGCCTGGCAACCGGACTATAGCAACTCCTTTAGCAGCTTCTTCGCCTTCAGTGGCTTCTCGAGCTGGTGCTCTATGAGTTTGTCGGCAGCCCGCTCCAACTGCTCCAAATCCTCCTCTGAGAAGGAGCAATCCCCCAGTTCCGCCGGCCGAAGCCGGAGCATGGCTGCGGCCCGGACTGCCAGATCTCGCGGAACTACCGTGTCCAGAGCCGGTAGAATGCCCTCCAACCGTAGAATCCAGAACTCGAAGTACCGTGTCAGGACCGAAATCGGCACCTGCCCGGCCGCCTCGATCGCCGCCAGACTCAACCGGAAAAGCCGCTCGCTCGCTACCTGCTCCCGCGAGAACTCCACCAGAAGCTCGGCCCAGTAGGCGAGATGGAGATTCTCCTCCCAGCCCAGCCGGAATGCTGGTGAAGGCCGTATGATCTCACAATTTTCAATGACAGCCAACTCCTGATTCTCCCTCGATCGGCAGCTCAATCGAAGGCATGTCAACGGTTCCAGGGACGAGCCGAATCGACTCCGTGATTTCTGCGCTCCGTATGCGACACCCCGGATCCGCCCCGTCTCGCGCCCCAGGAAAAGGACGATTCTGTGAGCCTCGCCAAAGGGGTATGTCCGCAGCGTCAGAGCTTCGACGGTCGTCACCATCCGGTCGGCTTACTCCGAGCCGGCTCGCGTCGTCGTCAACTCACCGGAGTGGCGGAGCCGGTAACGCAACATCTGGAAGATGCGCAGCACCAGCCCGCTCAGAACGTAGGCCGATGCCAGAGCCATCAGCACTTCTTCCGAGTACCAGATGACGCCGGCCACGACCAGGGCCAGCAACAGGACGGTTAAGTGCGATTTGCCCCGGGTCAGGGGGAGTTTCTTGGGAGAAGGGTAGCGGAGCGTCGAGATCATGAGGAGCCCGACGAAGTAGGTCACCGCCACCAGAGAGAATTTGAAGAAATCGCTCTCCGGCGGCACCTTGAACAGATGAACCGTCGCCGCCAGAAAGCCCGCCCCTGCGGGGATCGGCAGACCGGCAAAGTGCTTCAGGTCCTGGACCTGCACGTTGAAGCGCGCCAGCCGCATGGCGCCGCAGATGAGAAAGAAAAAGGCGGACAGCCGCGCGAAGTTCCCGAGACCCGGAAAGCCCCAGGCGTAGATGAGGACTGCCGGCGCGATTCCGAAACTGATGACATCCGCCAGCGAATCGAGCTGAAGCCCGAATTCGGAAGTGGCCCCGGCCAGGCGGGCGATGCGCCCGTCCAGTCCGTCGAGGACCACGGCGATCCCGATGGCGACGGCGGCCTTTCCATAGTGGCCGTTCAGGGTCGCAATGACGGCAAAGAAACCCGCGAAGATGTTCCCGACTGTGAAAATCGAGGGAAGGATATAGATCGATCGCCGAGGCCGCCTGAACTGCCGCCGCCTCGTCTGGCTCGTGGACACCGTCCGCTGGTCTTCTGTCACTGCAGGCCTCTCCGCCGAGCCAGGATCGAGGTTCCAGCCCGAACTCGATCCCCCTCAGCGACCGCGATCTCACCATCCGCGGGCACGAGCAGGTCGACGCGGCTACCGAACCGTATCAGAGCTATTCTATCACCCCTTTGAACGTAGTCCCCTTGCGCCTTCCAGGGAACGATACGGCGCGCCACGAGTCCCGCAATCAGGGAGAAGGAGATGTCCCCGATCCGAAAAGAATGCTGCTCGTTCTCGACCGAGGCTCGATCGTCAAAGGCGAACAGGAATCGGCCCTCCCGATGCTCGCTGTGCTCGATCCTGCCGTCCACGGGTGCACGATTCACATGGACGTCGAAGATCGAAAGGAAGATCGAGACCCGCGTCCCCCCCGCTTCTTTGCGGATCCGGACGATCTTGCCGTCGGCCGGGCTCAGGATGCAGTCGGCTTCATCCGGGATCTTTCGTTCGGGATCGCGAAAGAAGAAGACCACGAATCCGGCCAGCACCACCAACGGTATCGCGACCCAGGGAAAGCCGAAATAGAGAGCCAGGAGGCCAAGGACCAGGGGAGGGAGGGCAAAAGAAAAAGCTTCGCGTGCGAAAGGCATGCCGAAACTATACAAAAATGCCTGCTAGTCGCCGAGCTTCCAGCAGGCAGAAAAAGAACTCAGTGGACAGGATGCTGAACCCGGTATTCCTGAATGAGGTGCTGCATCCGATCCTTGAGCGCCAGTTTCTTCTTCTTGAGGACCGTCTCTTCAAACTGCTCGTCAGACGTTAGGAAGGTCTTCTCCGTGAATTGCGCCAGTTTCTGCTCAAACTGCTGATGCTCATCGAACAGTTCGCGGAAACGTTCGTCGTGCCTGAGCAGGTACTCCCTGACAGCCCTTTCATCCATAGTCTCTACCTCCTTGACTCCATGCTATGGTTCGATTGACCTCGGTGCCAGTGAAAAAGGGGATGATTGAATCGATGTAGAGTGCTCGACTCCAGCATGTTTACCTCAGCCAACTCTAGCAGATAAGATTTGGCCGTTCAAGCACATCGCCCGCGGCGGATTGTCGGGAAAATGACCGCCCAGCGCCGTCACGAGGCGTCCAGTCGGCGCCGGTCGACTCTGAGTCGACGCCGACGAACCTGTCGCTGGCACGCCAGTTCCACGAGGGTGCTGAGAAGATCCGAATAGGAAAGCCCGGACGCCTCCCACAGTTTCGGATACATGCTGATGCGGGTGAATCCCGGAATCGTGTTCGGCTCATTGACCCAGAATTGGTCCGTATCACGATCCATGAGAAAGTCGATGCGCGCCATTCCTTCCAGCTGGAGCGCCCGAAAAGTCCGAAGTGCCAGGTCCTGGACCTCACGGACCTGGTCCGCTGCCAGCGGGGCCGGGACCAGGAGCTTCGAATCGTCGTTCAGATACTTGGCCTCATAGCTATAGAAAACGTCCGCCGGCACGATTTCTCCGGGCAGGGAGACCCGGGCCTCGAGGCCTCCGAGAACGGAGGTCTCGATCTCACGGGCATTGATCCCCTGCTCCACCAGGATCCAGTCATCGTAGAGAAACGCCTCCTCGATGGCCGCTTCCAGGTCGGCTGCCGAGGCGCAGCGCGAGATTCCGACTGAGGAGCCGAGATTGACCGGCTTGACGAAGACCGGAAAGGGGAAGCGGCTCGCGCTTTGCTCCACCACGTCGCTTCGACCGCCTCGCCACTGGTCGATGTTCCAGGTCAAGGCAGGCAGGGTTGGCAGGCCGGCCGACTGGAGAATGCCCTTGCAGTAGACCTTGTTCATGCCGACCGCGGAACCTCCCACCGAGGCTCCGACATAGGGGATGTCGAGGAGCTCCAGGGCACCCTGCACGGTCCCGTCTTCGCCATACGGCCCGTGCAGTACCGGGAACACCACCAGGTCCGGGCCCTTGCGGTCGAGCAGGAACTCGATCCAGTGCCGGGCGTCCGGGATCTCGGTGCCGGCCCCTCCCAGTTCACCCAGTTCGGCCCGCAGTCTGGAGGCCGGCTTCGTCGAACCGTCCCGGGCGATCCCCAGCACCGAAACCCGATACTTCGACCGATCCAGGTTGCGAATCACCGAGGCGACGGACAGGAGAGACACTTCGTGTTCAGCAGAGCGCCCGCCACAAAGCAGAATCACGTGTCGCATAAGGCCGTCCTCTCGCCGTGCTCTACCTGGGTCACGGATTAGCCGTCCGCCCCCTCGTAGGCCTGGATGATCAACTGTACCAGCCGGTGTCTGACGACGTCCCGGTGATCGAAATAGCAGAAGGCGATGCCCTCGATCTGCCGGAGGATCCGAGCGGACTCGACCAGGCCCGACTTCTGGCCCGAGGGCAGGTCGATCTGGGTCACATCTCCGGTGACCACGGTCTTGGAGTTCACGCCGATCCTCGTCAGGAACATCTTCATCTGCTCGCTCGTGGCATTCTGGGCTTCGTCCAAAATGATGAACGAGTCGCTGAGAGTCCGGCCCCGCATGAAGGCAATAGGGGCGATCTCGATCACGCCGCGGTCGACGAACTTCTGGACCTTCTCGTTGTCCAGCATGTCGTACAGAGCGTCGTACAGGGGGCGAAGGTAGGGATTGATCTTCTCCTGCATGTCTCCGGGAAGGAACCCGAGTTTTTCGCCCGCCTCCACAGCCGGACGGGCCAGGATGATCCTGCGCACGGATTTTCGCAGCAGCAGGGCGACACCCATCGCCACCGCCAGATAGGTTTTGCCCGTGCCGGCGGGGCCAATCCCGAAGACCAGATCGTTCTGCTCGATGGCCCTCAGATAGTGGGTCTGATTCAGGGATCGGGGCACAACCTCCCGGACCGGGGTTCGGATCGAGATACGTCGCGGAAAGAGCTCCCGCAACGAAGCCGCCGACTCATGCGCAATCTGGCGAAAGGCATCCTGCAGATCGCCGTTGCTGAACTCGCACCCTTCTTCGACGAGCTGCGAGAAATCGGCAAGGATCTGCTCGACGCCGGCGACGTCCTCCGCCTTCCCTTCGATGGAGACCCGGCTGCCCCGGGCGCTGATCTTCACATCGAACAGAGATTCGAGCAGCCGAATGTTCTCATCGCGCACATCGAAGAGAATCTCGGCACCCTTCTCGGGAAGAACCAGCTTTTTCAAGGGGAAGGACCTGGGCTCCTACTTCAGGGTCTTGGAGAGCCTGGACTTGTACCTTGCGGCTGTGTTGGCGTGGATTTTGCCCTTCTGGGCCGTCTTGTCGATCACGGAGAAAACGGCGGGCAGCAGGGTCTGGGCCTCTGCGACCTTACCTTCCTCGACCAACCGGCGAAACCGTTTGATCTCCGTACGCATCCTGGCTCGCGCGCTGCGATTGACCAGGCGTCGCTCACGATTCTGACGCATGCGTTTGATCGCAGACTTTATGTTCGGCATATCGATAAGCTCCTCAAATGAGACACACTTCGTCACTCACTGCTGGGAAGACGCCATTATAGGGATCGGGGTCAGCAGGTGTCAACGACGAGCCGGTCGAGATGGAACCGGGCATCGGCGCCGGAGCTCTTGAGCAGGCGATCGCTCTCGCGAAGCCGCAGTAGAAGATCGATGAGGTCTTCCCGCGAATAGCGTCGAACCTCGCGCTCCTTCCCCTTGAAGCTCCAGAGCTTGACCAGAGGCAACGCCCGGGAGAAATCCTGTCCTGCCTCCAGCATCTCGCGCAGGACCAGCAGGCGTTTGATGCTCCAGTAGAGAATGGACAGGATATTCAGCTCCTGCATCCCGCCTTCGATGAGACGGTGCAGCAACAGAAGTGCCTTTTCCTTCTTCCGGCTGGCGATCGCCCCAACCAGTTCGAAGACGTCATGTTCGCGGGCCTCGGCTGTGAGCCGCAGCACGGCCTCCACTCCGATCGTCTTGCTCTCCCAGGTCCACAGGATGAGCTTCTCGAGTTCGCTATCGAGTCGCTGAAAGTCCTCGCCCAGGAGCTGCACCAGCAGGTCTGCGGCTTCCGGTGCCATCTCGAAGCCTTCCTGCCGGGCCTGACGGCGCAACCAGGCCTCGCCCTTGCCCTGCCCTCCGAGTTCCACGACCTGCAGTTCCGGCCATCCGCGCAGCGGCTTGGCCACCTCGAGAATCAGAACCGTGCGCTCGGAGGGGTTCTCCAGATAACTCTTCAGGCCCTCCGACCGCGTATCCCCGTGATGCACGTAGACCCAGCGTCGCGGGCTCATCCAGGGCAGAGTCCGCGCCTGGGCGATGACTCCCTCCGCCGAGACATTGGGGTCCGAGAGGTCGAACACGGACCAGTCGAAGGCGCGTGCCGATTCCTCGATCTGTTCCTCGCAGAAACGGAGCACGCGGTCCCGCAGGTAGGCCTGGTCCGTCACCACGAGGTAGACCGCTTTCGGATCCCGGGCCGAGCGTGTGAATTCGTTGAAGTTCATAGCGTCCTAAAAGCCTTCGACGATCGATGCCACCACGCTGGCTGCGAAGTCATCCGCAATGCGCTGAAGGGCCGGATTCAGCTCCGAGAAGAAATTCTCCACATCGACATTGACGATGTACTGCTCGCGGAAGACGTACTGATTGTTCGCAAAGAGAACCTCGCCGGTCTTCAGGTCCTTGAGTTCGACATCGGCATAGACCGTCACCAGGAAGGTGGACGCAAAGGCACTGCGGGCAAAGGTCACGGGGCTCGCGGTCATGCGGGTGACTCTACCCTCGAGGACGGCATCGGCCCGGGATCTGTCTTCCACGATGGAGTAGTCGGTTCGTTTGACGAACTCGCCCACCAGGGACTTGGTCAGGATCTGCTCAATCTCGTAGGAAGTCGTTTCGTTTTCGAGGGGCTGAATGAGCAGCGTGTGAAAGGGGCGCTCCACGCGGTTGTGGGCCGCGATACGGTAACCGCACGCCCCGGCTGCAAGCGGCAGTGCCAGCAAGAGTCCGAGTCCCAGAAGCCCTCGCGTCACGCTCTGCGCCCCCCGGAACCACCGCGGGCCGAAGTCCCTCATGCGCCCTCTCCGCCAGTGTCGGGCTCGACCCGGGAGAGAACGATTCCCTTTTGGGCCTGGTATTTTCCTTTTCGATCCCCGTAGGAGATTTGGCATTCCTCGTCGGCGCTCAGGAAGATCAGCTGGGCGATGCCTTCACCTGCATAAATCCGGACCGGGGCAGGTCCGGTGTTGGAGATCGACATGGTCACGTGGCCCTCCCATTCGGGCTCGAAGGGAGTCACGTTGACGAGGATGCCGCACCGCGCGTAGGTCGATTTTCCCGTGCAGATGGTCAGGATATCCCGGGGAATCCGAAAGTACTCGACCGACTGAGCCAGGACGAAGGAGCCGGGCGGCACCACGCATCGCTCCGCCTCGTAGTCTTCGAACAGTTCCGGATCGATCCGCTTCGGGTCGACCAGGTCGGAGGCCGTCCCCCGAAAGAGCTTGAATCGGCGGTCCACGCGAAAGTCGTAGCCGTAAGACGAGGGTCCGTAGGAGATCGATCCGGAACGAACCAGGGCTTCCTCGAACGGTTCGATCATGCCGCGCTTGCGAGACTGTTCGACGATCCAGTGGTCGGGTTTGACTCCCATGTCGATCCGGTGCCGAATTCTACCACGGGCAACCGAGTTCCTGGTTTCGAGTCCCGAGCTCCTGGTTTCGAGGTATGGAGGTCTCGCAAAAGGGTCCTTCTTGGGCGGCGGCTTTGCGCACTGGGCGTGGAACCAAGCCGCCGTGCATCCCCTTTCCTCTGACGGTTCGGCTCATCGCAACCCCGACCACTGGGACCACACGCCCTCAAAACCCGAAACCCGAATCTCGCAACTGACTAGAGTGACCCGACGTGCTCGACCAATCGGACCGGAACGGGCATGAAGGTCAGAATGAAGACCGCCAGGGCAACGGCGGCCAGCACCCAGCGCATCCGTCCCAGGTGCCGGACCTCGAGATAGGGCCGGGGGTGCCGGAAGCGCATGAACACCAGAATGAGCGCGAAGACGAGATAGCCGAACATCGGCCAGGAGAGCAAGCTCAGCAGGATGAGCGCGGTGAAGGTCGCGTAGGAGACGATCCGATGCACCCGGCTGCCAAACAGCGCGTAGACGACATGCCCCCCATCGAGCTGACCGACGGGAAGCAGATTCAGGCTGGTGGCCAGCATCCCGAACCAGGCCGCCCAGCCCACCGGGTGCAGCTGGATGTAGGTCGGATCTCCGTGAAAGAACAGGTGGACCGCCATGCGAAACAGGAGCGGCTCGCCGAACTCGATCGTGGGCTCGAGGGAATCGAAGCCATGGAACTGAGTCGAGAGGGCCACGCCCACCGCCAGCACGGGCAGGATCAGGACGAACCCGGCCAGGGGACCGGCGATGCCGACGTCGAAGAGCTGGCGACGATCCCGAAACAGCGACTTGATCCGGATGACGGCTCCAAAGGTGCCAAACGGATTGAGTGGCGGGGGCGCCGGAAGGACGTACGGGACCGTCGCATCGATGCCATGAAACCGGCAGGTCAGGTAGTGCCCCATTTCATGGCAGATCAGGATGACCAGGACCGAAAAAGCAAAGGGAAGTCCTGCCAGAATCGCCGTGGGATGTGTCCAGAGGCTGTCGAGATTCTGGAAGACCTCGGCGCTGCTCTCCGCGGAGAACTGCGCGGTCAGAAGGAAGCCCGCCACGAGCGTGGTCAGACAGGTACACAGGAAGAGAATCAAGGGCAGGTATCGCCGCCAGCGCCGCGTTACCGGCTGGGGCAGACTCGTGGGATACCAGTCGATTTCACCGGGCTGCGGACTGGGCCGGCCGATAGGGATGTCACGATCCAAGGTGGGGTTACTCTGCGAAGCGGATTTCTTTTCCTGGCTTGAAACGCACGGTCTTGCCAGGCGGAATGGGGACTTCCGCACCCGTCCTTGGATTGCGTCCGATTCCGCTCTTCCGCGGCTTCACAACGAAAACGCCGAACCCACGCAGTTCAATACGTTCACCGGACTTCAGCGCGGTTTTGAGTGCGTCGAAGAATGCATCGACGGCCACTTCCGCCTTCACCTTCGTGATTTCGTTGCGTTCCGCCACCCGAGCGACAATATCCTGTTTTACCACCGTTTAGATTCCTTCCTAAACCGTTAAAAATACTATATTTTCATTCTCATTCAAATGCAACCTCGCGGAGGGATCGAGAGGATCGAGGCGACCGCGGCGGTTGCAGAACGGACACCGAAACTCGAGGAGTCCCCCTTCGAACTCCGCAACACTCACCCCGCTGTCATCGAAGGGACAGCGGGGAGCCTGGCCCTGGACCATCCTCTCGTGAAAGTAGATGAGATGAAGGGGTTCCCAGAGACCGGGGGATCGCGTCTGCCTCCAGTCCAGGCGGCGCCCGCAGCCGGGGCAGTGGATCTCGAGGCGGAGCAAATCGCGAATGGAGTAGTCGGTTCGGAACTCGAGCTCCTCACCACAGTCACCGCACAACGGACGTTCCCGGCCGCCGAAATACTCCCGCACCAGACGATCCGCCTCTCGAGTCCGATTCCGCTCGTTTCTGGTCAGCATCGCTGTCTTCCCACCATCCCTCGTAGGGTCGCCAGATTCCTTCGGTCCTCCTCACCATCGTCGCCTTTGGGAGTCTCCAGGATCTTGGGCCGTCCGCCAAGGCGCCTTTCATTCATTATGAGACAGAAACCGCGGCTACCGATCTCGCCTTCTCCGATATGCTGGTGCCGGTCGACGCGACTGCCCAGTTCCCGCCGGCTGTCGTTCAGGTGAAGCACGCGCAGTCGATCGAGGCCCACCACGCAGTCGAACTCCTGCAACGTCCGCTCCCAGGTCTCGGGCGTCCTGAAATCGTAGCCGGCTGCAAAGACGTGACAGGAATCGAAACAGACCCCGAGTCTGTCCGGTTCCCGAACGCCGCCGAGGATGTCCCGCAGGTGCTCGAAGCGGTGTCCGATGGAGGTCCCCTGCCCGGCCGTGGTCTCCAGGGCGATGCGGGTTGAGTCGGGGCCAACGCGATCATGGATTCGGTCGATGGCCCGGACGATTCGCTCGAGTCCCTGCTCCTCGCCACTGCCCGCGTGAGCGCCGGGATGCACGACCAGGTCATCGAGTCCCAGGGCCGTCGCACGCCCGATCTCGTCGATCAGGGCTTCAATGCTGCGCTCCCACAGGGCATCGTCGGGGGAAGCCAGGTTGATCAGGTAGGAGTCGTGGCCCACGACAGCGGTGAGCCCCGCGTCGCGACACGCCTCCCGAAAGGCCTGCACCTCCTCCGTCGAAGGTACTCGCCCCTGCCACTGGCTGGCGTTCTTGACGAAGATCTGCAACACCGTACAGCCGGCGTTCACCGCCCTTTCCACTGCCTTCGGAATTCCTCCGGCAATCGACATGTGGGCACCCAGAAGAGGCTTCGAGTCCATGGCAACCTGTTTCATTCACTGGAGGCCGGCGACTCGGCCGGCCGGACCGGTTTGGCGCTGCCCCCTACTTTACCAACAATCAGAAAAATGAGCAGGGAGAATCCCAGAGCGAGCATGCCCGGCGGGACGGCTAAGGGATAGTGGCCCAGCCGGTTCCAGAGTTCGAGGCCCGCAGACAGGGACAGTCCGGAGAGGATACTGATCCTCGCAGCCCAGGGACCAGACTCCTTCCAGTTCAGACCCAGGGCGAGAGAAGGGGTCAGGGCGGCGGCAAAACAGGAAAACGCCAGGATTCCGAGATAGGCGACCAGAGTGCGGGCCCCTACCGCCAGGGCTCCCGCCAGAGCGTAGATGGCGAGCGAACTCCAGCGTCCCCACCAGACCGGCCGTTCCAGCCGAAAGTTGAGAGACCGGGCGAGATCCCGGCTGATGGCCGCCGCACCGACATTCACGAAGCTGTCCGCCGTCGACATGATGGCGGCGATCACGCCGACGTAGGCGAAGGAGGAAAGCCAGGCCGGCGCAACGCGCGCGAGGAAGAGGGTGATCGTATCATCGGGCGTGGCCGGCGGGGGCAACGCGCCTCTGAGGACGAGGCTCTTGACCGACGCGCCCGCACCGAGCCACACGAGTCCGCAGATCATCATGGAGAGAGCGAGAAGCAGCGGAAAGAACCTCAGGACCCGGGCATCGCGAATCATCATGAAGCGGTTGACCACATGGGGCTGCCCCAGAGAACCGACTGAGAAAAGGAAGAACCAGCCCAGACAGGTCAGGGCTCCCGCCTCCCCCCAGGGGCTCAGGCCGTCCGAACGGGCGACCGCAAAAGCGTTCGTCAGGGCATCGAGACCGCCGGCACCGCTCAAGGCGAAATAGAAGATCAGCGACGCCACCCAGAGCATGATCGCTCCCTGTACGACGTCGGTGTAGACTCCGGCCAGCATCCCGCCGGCCGCGCTGTAGAAGACCAGCACACCCACACCCAGCAGCAGGGCGGGTCCCCTCCCGAAAGGGGTCACCGCGTCCAGGAGAACTGCCAGAGCCAGCAATTGAGTTGCCAGGTACCCGACCACCCCGACAAGGATTGCCAACGATGCGCATCCGCTGGCAAAGCGGCAGCCGTACCGCTCCAGGATGACATCGGGAATGGTCAGACATCCCCGCTCGTTCGACAGACGCAGCATGGGCTTGGCCAGAAGCCAGCACATGAGGGCGCCGGTGAAGGAGCTCGAAATGGTGATCCAGAAGGAACCGAGTCCCACCTGATAGAAGAGGCCCGGGCCGCCGACGAACACGAACCCGCTCATGATCGAGGCCATGGTGGCCAGCACCAGAGTCAGCAGACCGAGGCGTCTTCCGGCCAGAAAGTAGTCTCCTGCGTCGGCGGTCCTGCGGACCGCGTACACGCCGACCCCGACCAGGATGACCAGGTAGGTCAGTCCGACCAGGAGAGTCATCGTTCCTTCCAGCGATGGAAGCCCAGCAGAAAGCTCAGCGGCCAGATCAACAGCGGGGCCAGCCAGATGCCGACCAGCATCCAGACCGTGGTCCAGGGAAGCCCCAGGAACGGCGCTGCGGCTGCGCCCGAGGTCGTCCCGCTCCACAACAGGACGGCCAGCACACCCGCCGTCCAGCACCCAAAGAGCAGCACCGGTCGACGGGGGGCCCCGCCCCACCAGGCCAGACCCGAGAGCAGACTGACCCCTCCCGCCGCCAGCAGCCAGACCGACTCCGACAGGGCACCGCCGAGCAGCAGCACCAGTGCAACGACCAGAAACCAGAAGCGCATGTGTGGCAGCATCTTAATCGAAAGAGCCGGCGACGCAAACCGTCCCCGAAACCGCCTCGGTGCGGAGGGCGAGATTCGAACGCGCGGAGGCGGTAGAATACAATGCCTCGACGGAGGAACTTACGTGACGATTGAAGAGATTGCGAACTACTGCGAAGTAAGGGACTGTCAGGTCGCGCTCGGTTCCCCCGAGGCCGGCCAGATCACCATCGATGGCACCGGTGTCACCGGGCGGTTCAACAACTATCGCCGGTTCCTGAACTTTCACGAACTGGGATCTCTCCCGGAACCGCGCCGTGTCCTGGAGGCGGCCACCGCCTTCCGCATCGAAACGGCCGGCGCGGCCCGCGAACTGGACCGTGCCGCTTTCGAACAGGAACTCAAGCGTTTCCAGGATCTCGTCGGCGCCTGACGGCTCTGGAACCCGTATTCTCAACCCCGGAACCGCTCCTCGAACGGGGGGCAGCCGTCAGGCGGTCGGAAAGCGCGCCCTCAGCCGGCGAATGGCCAGATTGGCGGCCGAGGCAACGTCGGCATTTTCGCTCGAGGTCAATTCCTGGACCACGGGCAACGCGTCGGAACCTCCTCGGAGACCGATCACATCGAGCAGGCGAATGGTGACGGAGTCCTTCCCTGTCTGCAACTGCTTGTAGAGCATGGGAATCTTGTCCTGAGGCAGGTCCAGGAGGTAGTAGTACTCCTGGTCCTTCTCAACGTTGTCCACCATCTCAACGATGTGCTCTTCCCGTCCGAGCAGGAACAGAGCGTAGCCCAGCGCCAACTTGACACTGGGGACCTCTTCGCGCAGATATCGGGTGGCCAGCAGCGTCTCGTACTTCTTGTCGCCCATCCGACCGAGCCCCTCGGCTCCATAGCGACGATATTCGTCACGACTGTCGTTGAGGGCGTCTTCGAAGATGTCCCGGCTGGAGGAATCCCCAATGTACGCCAGGGCCTCCAGGACCTTTCGCTGCAAGTCATCCGAACCCGAGACGGGGACGATTCCGAAGATCTTCCGGCGTTCTTCCACTCCCACGCGATAGAGGTCGTTGAGCACCGGCACGGCACTCTTGACCCTCAGTCGCCCGGCCGTCAGGATGGCCTCGTCGTGGACGCCCTTGTCCGAGTCCCGAATGAAGGGCACGACCATCTCGGCAGCCTGGGCGTCGCCGATCTTGTAGACCGCGCGGATCAGCTCGACCTTGACGTCACTGGAGTCCTCGCGGTTGAGGGCATCCTGGATGGCAGGCAGGGCGGCACGCGCCCGCAGGATTCCCAATCCCACGGCGGCGTCCTTGCGCAGGCCCTTGTCCGGATTGAACAGCAGGTCGATGAGAGCGTTGACGGCGTCTTCGCTGACCGGAACGTAGGGCTCCACAACCCGGGAGTCGTAGTCGGTACTCAGTGGATTCAGGAAACTGACGACCTTCTTGACACCCGAGACGAAGCCCGTGTCATCCGCGGTGTAGCAGCCGACGATGCCCTGCACCGCGATTCGCTGGACCCTTCGGTCCTGATCCCGAGCCAGCTTCACGAACGCCGGAAGCCCCCGGGTGTCCCCAATTCGGAGCAGGGCGTTGGCCACGGCCAGCCGCATGTCGGCATTCGGATCTCCGGCGGCCTCCACCAGCGGGGGAACGGCCACCCGGACCTCGTTCTCGCCCAGCAGTCGCGCCGCCTCGATGCGCTTCTGCGCATCGGGATTCTTGAGATCGTAGATCAGTCCGTCGACGCTCCTCGTTTCGGGCTTGCGTGCCTGGCCCAGGGCCGGCAACCCCACCAACAGACTCATCAGAATCGCGATCGGGAGAAAAATCCCGTGAAACTTGCGCATGACTGGCATCCTTTCAATCAAACACAGGAGACCTGCACAGAGCAAATTAACAAAAATCTCTGACCTGGACCGGAGCGCAGGTCACACCTGGCCCGGTCACGGGTGCCCGGGTTCCGGGGTCAGGCGGTTTCGACGTTCCGCGGTTTTGCGGTTCCGGGCTTTCGGCTGAGGTGCTGCCGTGGGATCCTGGGTCTGGAACGAGCAAGCTCAGGCTGGAAGCCCTTTCCACTGGAAACTCCCGTCCTCCCGCCCTCCCGTCCTCCCGTTCTCTCGTTCTCCCGTCCTCCAGCCCTCCCTCTCTCGCGGTGAGCGCCTACCGACCAACACCAAAGGGCAACCGGCGAAGTGGAAGGTGCAAACCTGGAACTCGGAACCCGGAATTGCCGGTTGACCCGGACATCGGCGTCCGCCGACAATAGTGCTCCGCCATGTCGATCCACAAGCTCGTACTCGTCGCCCCCGTCGCTTTCCTCTTTTGCCAGCAGGCCGACGCCGCCCGGATCCCTTTGTCGCTGCAAACGGACGTCGCAGGAGTGGAATACTCCGAGGCGATTCCCAAGCCGGAGGATGTCATCGGTCACCGCATCGGCGACGGCCATACTCGCCCGGATCAGATCGTGCGCTATTTCGAGGCGGTCGCGGCAGCAAGCGACCGGGTCATTGTCGAACGGCACGGATCGACCTACGAAGAGCGTCCGCTCCTGCACGCCGTCGTCACCTCCCCGGAGAATCATCGACGTCTGGAAGAGATCCGTCTGGCCAACCTCAGGCTTGCCGAGGATCCGACCGGGGTCGCCGACGCGGACCTCGAGAGCCTGCCGTCCGTCGTCCTCATGGGCTACAGCGTCCATGGAAACGAGGCCAGCGGATCAGAGGCGGCGCTACTCCTCCTCTATCACCTGGCCGCCGGATCGGGTGAGCCCGTAGATCGGGTCCTCCAGCACTGCATCGTCCTTATCGACCCGATGCTCAACCCGGACGGGCGGGCGAGGTTCGTGGATTGGGTCAACGGCAACCGCGGCCGGGTGGCTACGCCGGATCCGAATGACCGGGAACACCGCGAACCCTGGCCCGGTGGTCGCACCAACCACTACTGGTTCGATCTCAACCGGGACTGGCTCCCCGCCCAGTTGCAGGAGAGCCAGGGCCGGCTGGAGCTCTTCTATCGCTGGCGGCCTCAACTGGTCACCGACTTCCACGAAATGAACAGCGATGCCACCTTCTTCTTCCAGCCGGGAGTCCCGGAGCGAACCAACCCTCATACGCCCTCGGGAAACCTCGAGCTGACGCGGAGAATCGGCGCCTTTCACGCCCGCTATCTCGACCGGATTGGCTCCCTCTATTACTCGGAAGAGGGCTACGACGATTTCTATTACGGGAAGGGATCCACCTATCCGGACATCAACGGCGCCATCGGCATTCTGTTCGAGCAGGCGTCCTCGCGGGCCCTCGAGCGGGAGGTTCCGCAGGGTGTCCTGACGTATGCGTTCACGATTCGGAATCAGTTCACGGCCTCCCTGTCCAGCCTCGACGCCGCCGTCACATTGCGTCACGACCTCCTGGCCCAGCAGCGCGACTCCTACCGTGAAGCCCTCGAGCAGGCCGGCCAGGGCGCGATCCGGGGATGGCTCTTCGACGGGAACCGCTCGGGGGGGCGGATCTATCCGCTTCTCGAGACCTTGTTGAGACATCGCATCGCCGTCTACGAACTGGCCAGCGACCTCGAGATCGACGGCCGAAAGTACTCGGCGGGAAAGGCGTATATCGCGCCCGCCCGGCAGATTCAGGCTCGCCTCTTGGGCGACCTGATGTCGCAGGTCACCGAGTTCGAGGATTCGGTCTTCTACGACGTTTCGACCTGGACCTTCCCCCTCGCCTTCAACGTCGACACGGCAGAACTCAAGGTCGATCCCCAACCCTACCTCGGGCGACGCCTGGAAGCGGCGGTCCGGCCCGCCGGCCGGGTCGAGGGGCCGGCCAAACCCTATGCGTATCTATTGGACTGGAACGATGTCCGGGCTCCGGCAGCTTTGTTCGCGCTTCAGGATGCCGGGCTTCACACGCGGCTGCTGACCCGCTCGGTGACCTACGGCCAGGGTGACAGCGCGAGACACTTCGATCGACCGATGATCGTCGTTCCAGTACGCCAGCAGCCTCTCGGACCCGACCGCGTCGAGGAGTTGGTCCGTCAGGAGGCCGACCGCGAGGGCGTCACCTTTCATGCGGTGGATTCGGGCCTTACCGACCAGGGTCCCGACCTCGGTGGTCCCTCGAGCCAGCCCCTCGAGAAACCGGTCATTGCCCTGCTGGCCGGACCCGGCACGCGCAGCAGCGAGGCCGGAGAGAGTTGGTTCGTGCTGAATGAGCGTCAGGGGATCCCGGTGACGTTGCTCGATGCGGGGGATCTGTCCCGAACGGACCTGAGCCGCTACAACACACTCGTCGTGCCTGGCGGACTCTATCAATCGGTCAGCGAAAAGGGCGTGGCCGATCTCAAGAACTGGCTCGCAGGCGGGGGGTTGGTCATCGCCTCGGATCAGGGCGCGCGTTGGTTGATCAATCAGGAGATCGTCGACGAACGCCTGCGGGACTCTCCGGTGACCGCCCGCCAGCTCAGCTACGAGGACGTAGCCAAGGCTCGTCGCTCGGAGACAATCCCGGGATCGATCCTCGAGACGCGCGTCGATGTCACCCATCCGCTGGCCTACGGGCTGAGTGAGCACCTCCCCGTGTTTCGCGATCACGAGACTTTGTTCGAGCCCTCCCACGCCGCCGGGGCCAACGTGGCCGTCTACACGGAGTCTCCCTTGTTGAGCGGTTACCTCCCCGCGGACCGGTTGCCCCAGCTCAAGGGCAGCGCCGCGATCCTGGCCCGGCGGGTGGGGCGGGGGCATGTCGTCCTGTTCGCCGACGATCCGAACTTTCGGGCCTTCTGGTACGGCACGACGACGGTCTTCTACAACGCCGTGTTCTTCGGACAAAGCTTCTGATCATTTGAGATCTGATAAGCTTCCTGGACAGCCGTGGAACACGCTCAATCTCTCGAACTCGACTGGGATTCGATCCGCACCGTCCTGCTGGACATGGACGGAACCCTGCTCGATCTCCATTTCGACGACTACTTCTGGACCGAATATGTGCCGAGCCGCTATGCACGCCGTCACTCCATGACGACCGAGCAGGCCAGAACCGAACTCTTCGGGCGGTACCGCCGACTCGAGGGAACGCTCGACTGGTATTGCGTCGACTTCTGGAGTCGCGAGCTGGAGATGGACATTCCCCTGCTGAAGACTGAGGTCGACCACCTCATTGCGGTCCAGCCTTTCGTCGTCGACTTCCTGGACGCCGTGCGGGAACCGGACCGCCGGGTGGTCCTGGTCACCAACGCGCACGGCAAGAGTCTCGACATCAAGATGCGCAAGACACAACTCGGCCGGCGCCTCGATGCTCTGATCTGCGCCCACGACCTGGGCCTCCCCAAGGAGGACGTGCCCTTCTGGGATCTCTTGCGCGAGGTCGAACCCTTCGATCCGGGCTCGACGCTGCTGGTGGACGACAGCCTGCCCGTGCTCCGCTCGGCCCGGACGTACGGCATCCGACATCTGGTCTCGGTGCGTCAACCGAACAGCCGGGGACCCGTTCGCGAGATTACCGAGTTCCCCGCCATCCATGACTTTCGCGAGCTCACGCCGAAAAACGCGGTCTGAGACCAGGAACCCGAAACTCGAAACTTCCCTTCCCAATCTTCCGCTTTCCCCGTATGCTGGATCTTGGGCATTCGGTCTCTGTTTCCTGATCCGGTGGGAATGGAGTGACGCGGAAATGCCATTCCCTCCCATTCGCTCGGCCCAGCAACGGCCGCGATCCAGGAACCGACTGCTCCCGAGTCGTCTCACCGCCCTGTTCCGCCAGGGTGCGGTGCCCAACCAGGAAAGGAGTGACGACGATGAAACCGACGAAAAGAGCCCGGAGATGTCCGCAATGCGGTTCCGAGCAGGTCATCAGGATCGTCTACGGACTGCCCAGTGCTGCGCTGAGCGCACAGGCTGAGCGGTACGAGGTCCACCTGGGCGGCTGCTGCATCGAGGAAGAGAGTCCGGAGTGGCACTGTCGCGCCTGTGGCCATGCCTTCCGACTCCTGTCCCAGGTTGAGCTCGACGCGGTTCGGCAGTGACGACCGGTCGGGTCTTCCTCAGGGCGCTTTCCAGGTCACTTTGCCGTCGGGTCCGAGCAGGAGCAATGACGATTCCGGATACGAGACCGGCTGACCCTCCGCTGTGGTGGTCTCCACCCGGCCCAGGATGGCCCGAACACGACCGCTGTCGTCGTGCAGCGAGAGTGCGGCGGATTTCGAAGCCACCGTCAGATCGGCCTTGGCGGAGGATTGTTCGGCCCCTCCACCGGAGAGCGTCATGGAAGCCCTGTCGCCCACGACCTGCATGCGGATCGCTCCCGCCTTGTGAGGGTGGGTCAGGAAGAGTGCGGAATTACCTTGGTCTGCTTCCAGCGCAGCTCCCAGGAGTCCGTTCTCGTCGAAGAGGATGAGCTCCGCGGTCGGCCCGGACACGGTCAACCGGGCGCGCACGCGCCCCTGATCGTCCTCCAGCACGAACTCATTGGCCCGCACGACTTTGTCGCCGTTCTGCATCGCCGTGGCGCGGCCGGGGGCTGCCCCGGTCAGTCCCGCCGAAATCGTCGGCAGGACGAGGAGCCCTGCGCCAAGCCCGAGCCCGAGGATCCAGTGTCGGCTACGGCGCCGTGCCGACTCCAACTCTCGCTCCAGTCGCTCCAAACGCTGTTCGTTTGTCATGAGTCCGTCGAGTCCCCTTTCTGTCTGGTCTCTCTCTGGACGGTGACGAGTACGGCAAGGCTTCCTGCGGTCGATTTCGAGAGACCGGTATGCAGGTAGTCTACTCTGCCGCCCGCCGGGGATTCAGCCGTTTCGGCCCTCGAGCAAGCCCGATGGTGTAGACTGGAGTGCCAACACCCGGAGGATTCTATTGACCCCGACGCTATTGACCCCGACGAAGGATGAGAGTTCCGGCAAGGTTACTTTCCCGCACGGAACGGGTTTTCATACCGCGCTCAAGAAGCGCGTCAACCAGTATTTCGCGGATCGCGGCATCCGCAAGACCGGAGATACCCGACTCTTCGTCAAGTCCGCGATCATTCTGACCGTGGCCGTCGCCACTTACGTCTTTCTCGTATTTTTCGCGGCATCGTGGCCCGAGACGCTGCTCGGCGCCCTGGTCATGTCTCAGGCCCTGGCCTTCATCGGCTTGAACATTCAGCATGACGGAAACCACGGGAGTTACTCGCGGGACAGGCGCATCAACTGGATCATGGGGCTCACCATCGATCTGATCGGTGGCAGCCACTTCCTGTGGCGCCAGAAGCACAACATCCTGCACCACACCTACACCAACATCGACGAACTGGATGACGATCTCCACACCTCGGGTCTCCTGCGCCTGAGCCCGGACCAGAGGAGACGCCGCTGGCACCGCTTCCAGCATTGGTACGCGCTGCCGATCTACAGCCTTCTGACCCTCTCCTGGGTCCTCTACGGCGATTTCCGCAAGTTGATCCTGGGCCGAATCGGCAACTACCGGATCCAGAGACCGTCCCGGACGGATCTGACCCTCCTGCTGACGACCAAATCGCTCTATTTCGCTCTGGCCCTGGGGCTGCCCCTCCTCCTGCATCCGGCACTTTGGGTGGTCGCTGTCTTTCTAGGGGTGCACCTTCTGCTCGGGCTCACGCTGGCTACGGTCTTTCAGCTGGCCCATACGGTCGAAGGGAACCGTTTTCCGTCTCCATCTCCCGAGACCTCGACGATGGACCAGGAGTGGGCGATCCATGAAATCGAGACCACGGCCAACTTCGCCCCAACCAACCCGCTCGTGGCCTGGTGTCTCGGCGGCTTGAACTTTCAGATCGAGCACCATCTGTTTCCCCGAATCTGCCACGTACACTATCCGGACATCAGCAAGATCGTTGAAGCCACGTGCTCCGAATTTGGCGTCTCCTATCTGGCCTTCCCCTCGATCCTCGCGGCGCTCCGGGCGCATCTGAGACACCTCAAGGCCATGGGGCTCGCAACGGCCTGACCAGCCCGTCGGGCATTATTGGTGACACGCACGTAATTCAATCGTAAGTGACTACGAATAAAGACTTTTCATTGAGGTCTGGTACGCAATTGCGTTGTTGAAGTTTCCGCTTTCAGTGGGTACCAGATCAGATTCGTCTCTTCGACCGGACCGGAGTCGGTGGCCGACCACAGATGAAGTTCCCCACAGCGTCCGCCTCGCATGGTCCCAGACCGAAGGAGCCCTCCCCGTCCCACAACCCAGTTCCAGAATGTCCGCCGTGGACGATGGAATGAGGCTCCGATAGCAGGGGACGTGGGGCGGAAAGTCCGGATTCAGATCGTAGAAGTCCGCCGCATTGGGCCGCAGGTCATCATGCATGTCGCCGGCTTCCTCAGGCGTGACGGCACAGCCTGGAGTCTCGACCCCGTCGTCCCAGTCGACAGGATCCGGAAATAGGTGCCAGACCGTCCCCTGAATCCTTTGTTCGCACTAGGTTACGATCGAATTACGTGCGTGTCACCTATTTCACAGCTAGCGGATTTCGTCCGTATTATTGTTGACAAGAGCGATCCTGTCGCCAGGGAGGACCTTGAGCGTAAGGTACCCGAACGACTCCTCGAGTTCGATCTCCCGGATCGGACGATAGGCTGAATCGTATACCGTGACTGCCGGTCCGGACCCGATGAAGACCCTCGAATCGTACACATCGAGAGCTCGGGAGCTCTGCTGCGTCGCCTTCGTCACCTGGCCATCGCCGTTGATGTTCATGAGGCCGTCCGAGGACGAGACGATGACGCGGACGGGCACCGAGCCTTCGAGTGCCCGGTCCGAGCAGCTGAGAGTTGACAGCGCGCCGCTCTGTCGTTGGCGAAGGCCAATCATCGTAAAGCCCCGGTCTCCCACCAGATGGAGCGTTCCGGTGAATTGAGAGGACAACCCGTCGAGGAGTTCCGGTACGAGATTCGCGAATTTCTCGAGTGGTCCGACTTCCAGGTCGTCGCTTGCCAGCTGATGGCCGGCCGAATCCAGGAGCAGGAGCCGGAGATGCAGCGTTTCACTGCTCGAGTTCGCCACGGCGAGGCCGGAATCGAGACCGGCACCCTGATCTACGAAGATGTGACCCTCCGTGACCAGGCTTCCTGCCGGCACCGAGATCTCATGTTCCCCCAGTCGATACACGACCATGCCCGAGACATGGGACCCCAGTCGGTCGAGCTTGACCTCGGCATATCCCACGGCCAATGATCCGGTGGATCCGCTCATCGCCCGCACGGACCCTCCCGCTGGAAGTGTGAACTCCCACTGGCTCACGGGCGTGCTTCCGAGCTGGATCTCCAGAGGATCACCCGACGAATCGAGGAAGTAGACGGTCCCATGGATGACCTCGGAGCCGGGATTCGTGAGCACGATCTCGCAACTGAGCCCCTTGCCGCTCGCCAGCTGCGGAAAGGTGAATGCCGGATACTCCGCACCCAGGGCACCGACAGACAGGAAGAAGAAGGAAGCAATGGAAAGGCAGATGCTGCGACACGTCATGGCGGTTTCCTTTCCCCCAAAAGCCGTAACCTAGCGAACCGTTCCCGGGGCGAGACTGAAGGCTTTTGGTCGGTTGAGTCCGGTCGCGATCACCTGGGTTGCTCCGGACTGCAGGTCGACGGCGCAGACCTGGCCGCTGGTTCTCGTGACGAGATAAGCGGTGCCGTTGACGATCTCGATGCCGCTTATGCCGGAATCCGGCAGATTCGCGAAGAGGGTGGGCTGGCCATCCTCGGTGAACCGGTACAACCGGTTCAACCAATCCGCCAGATAATAGAACCCGTCAGCATAGGCCACTGGGCCGAGGGGTCTGGGAATCTCCGAATTGAAGTCCCGGAAGATGGTGCCTTCATACGTGCGGAGGTCGACCAGAAAGAGCTGTTTTTCGCCGGTCTCGGAAACGATGAGGTCACCACCGATCACCGAAGGATAGATGTTTTGCAGGTTATTCGGAGAGGGTGGCATGGGCACCGAAGCGAGAACGTGACCATCGAAATCGATAATGTTGATCTCGTCGTCGTTATTGTCGATCAAAGCAATCCTCTCACCCGGAAGAACCTTGAGTGTGAGGAAGTGAACTCCCTCTTCGACACCGATGGTCCGGATCGGGCGATAGGCCGCGTCATACACCGTCACGCTCGATCCAGATCCGACATAGACCCGCGATTCGTACACATCGAGGCTGTAGTTGTGAGGGTTCATCACCTTCGTAACCCTTCCGTCGGCCGTGACGTGCATCATGCCGTCATCCGTCGGTGCGATGAATCGCAGCGGCACCGAGCTTTCGAGTGCCCGGTCCGAGCAACTGAGAGTTGACAGGGCACCGCTCTGTCGCTGGCGAAGGCCAATCATCGTGAAGCCCCGGTCTCCCACCAGATGGAGCGTTCCCGTGAATTGAGAGGGCAACCCGTCGAGGAGTTCCGGTACGAGATTCGCGAATTTTCCGAGCGGTCCGACTTCCAGGTCGTCGCTTGCCAGCTGATGGCCGGCCGAATCCAGGAGCAGGAGCCGGAGATGCAGCGTTTCACTGCTCGAGTTCGCCACGGCGAGGCCGGAATCGAGACCGGCACCCTGATCTACGAAGATGTGACCCTCCGTGACCAGGCTTGCTGCCGGCACCGAGATCTCATGTTCCCCCAGTCGATACACGACCATGCCCGAGACATGGGACCCCAGGCGGTCGAGCTTGACCTCGGCATATCCCACGGCCAATGATCCGGTGGATCCGCTCGTCGCCCGCACGGACCCTCCCGCTGGAAGTGTGAACTCCCACTGGCTCACGGGCGTGCTTCCGAGCTGGATCTCCAGAGGATCACCCGACGAATCGAGGAAGTAGACGGTCCCATGGATGACCTCGGAGCCGGGATTCGTGAGCACGATCTCGCAGCTGAGCCCCTGGCCGCTCGCCAGCTGAGGAAAAGTGAATGCCGGATACTCCGCACCCAGGGCACCGACAGACAGGAAGAAAAAGGAAGCAATTGAAAGGCAAGTGCTGCGACACGTCATGGCGGTTTCCTCTCCTCACGAAGGTTCCAGTAACGTTGCAGGCAGATCCGCCCAAGCTTAACATATGTGTGTAGGACCGGCATTGATACTTTCGGTTCTGGCGAGGTCGTGGAAGTGCTCGGCGTCAACCTCGCCTCGACCCCGCAAAGGTGCTACTTGGATGGGAAGGCATTCGATCCGCAGAAGGCTTTGTCCAGGGAGGCATGGGGCCTGGAGTTCACTCCCGGTCTCAGTGGTATTATCCTTTCGCGGAGGATTTCTGAAAGGGATTTCCCGAGAAAGGGCTGCTGCGCGAATGGATGTCCGCAGGAGCCCGTCGACCCGATCGTAGGTGGCGATCAATGATCCCTGATGAGCGGCGGAGATAATCTGATGCATAATGCGAGAACAAGGTGGTTCGGTAAGTTCCGTAACAGGTTGGATCGAGTCGCAACTGAAGGGAGAGGCCTTAGTCGACAGGGACTCGTGATTCTCGTAGGCTGCATTTTTCTGATAGCGTCTTTGATTCGTCCTCCTGGTTCCTCCCAAAGTGGGATCTACGCTTTCATTCCTTATCTGCTAGTCTTCCTTATATTCCTTGTTGTGTCGTTGATATTGGTCGGACAACGTCCGCGTGTTTTGATGGGTTCTGAAGAACTTGCGCCGGCTTCGAAGTGGAGGGCACTCGGCTGCGCAGCCATATTGTTTGCTGCCCCTTTCTATTTTGGGCCGCTATTCAAAAGCATAGGGAGTCCATTGGGACCGTTTCAATTCAGCCTTTTCGTGATGACACCCATTCTGGCGCTTTCACTTTGGAAGGACTCGTATGTGGGTATCGTTGTTGCACTACTCGGTGGCGGCTTCCTGAGTTGGATGGGAGTCGATTGGAGAACCGGTGTGACGGCACTCTTTCTTATTGTGGGCACCGTGCTCGTAGCGGCTGGATGGATCATGGTTCGGCGGAGTGTTCAGAGGTCCTGCTGACACGCCCAAGTCGGCTGACATACCGCTACAAATGGAGGCGAAGGCAGCCTGGAGACTGAGACTGTTTATCCCTCTCCTTACGATCGAACGGTCCACTCCCAGTGCGACCGGCGTTGACCCAGGCCCCGGCCCAACAGCCGTCAGGCGGTCAACTGAAATTGAATCAGCAGTTCCGGACCTTCTCCATACGCTTCGCCGAGGTAACCTCCCCACCGCTTCACGATCCGGAATCCGTGATCGGCGATCAACTGCTCGAACTCCTGCGGATAGAAGCACCGCATCACCAGAGGCAGAACGATCTCCTCCAACATGTCCGAACCTTCGTACCGCCGATAGACCAAATCCGGATAGAGGATGAGGCGGCCCTCGTCCATCTTCCGCCGACGATCCGAACAGGTCACCCTCCCGCCGGATGTGGCGACCTCCCACTGCAGGTGCTCTCCGGGCGTCGGCCAGCAACGACCGAGTTCTTCCGGCGGATACAGTGGGTTGAAGACGTTGAGGACGCAGGTGCCTCCCGGTGCCAAATGTCGACTCACACACCGAAAGAGCCCTCCCACTTCACCGTCCGTCTCCAGGTTCTGAAGGACATGAAATGGTGCAAGGATCAGATCGAAACGACGCCCGAGGTCGAAGCTCGTAATGTCGCCTTCGGAGACGACAATCCGGCCGCAGGCGATGTTCGCTCGATTTAGCTTCCTCCGGCAGAGCCGAATCATGGCCGCCGAGCGATCCAGGCCGTGGATGAGTCGGCAATGAGGCGCCAGCGGGATCGTCACCCGCCCCGTCCCACAGCCCAGTTCCAGAACGTCCGCCGTGGACGATGGAATGAGGCTCCGATAGAAGGGGACATCGGGCGGAAAGTCCGGATTCAGGTCGTAGAATTCCGCCGCATTGGACCGAAGGTCATCATGCATGTCGTCGGCTGCCTCGCGCGTGACGGCACAGCCCGGAATCTCGAACCCGTCGGCCCAGTCGACAGGATCCGGAAATAGGTGCCAGACCGCCCCCTGAATCCTTTGTTCGCAGTAGCTTACGATCGAATTACGTGCGTGTCACCTATTTCACCAATTCAGCCGCTCCGCGACTTTTTCCGGGACGAGACCTTCAGCGAAAGTGCTCCACCAGCATCAACTCCGACTCTTGCGGTCCCTCGCCGTAGAGAATCCACTTCTCATCGGGCGATACGGTCAGATCGTTGTGGAGCAGGGGACCATGTCTATGGTGAAGCTCCGTCGATTTTCCGGTGCCCGGGTCGAGAAGGAAGATCCGGAAGTCCAAGTGTGAGAAGGTGGCGAAGTAGATGCCCTTCGAACCAACGGCGAAATTGCGAAAGCGCACATCGGGCAGCACCTGCTCTTCCCGACGCTGTCCGCCGGTCTCCATGCGCCAGAGTCCGAAGGCGGAGGCCTTGGTGTAGTAGAGGTATTGTCCGTCCCGGGACTCCAGGCCGAAGACGCCTCCTCCCCTCGTCAACCGGATTGCCTCGCCCCCGTCGGACCGGACCTTGAAGAGCTGACGGCTTCCGGTCCGGGTCGAGGAAAAGTAGATCCACCGACCGTCTCGTGACCAGGTTCCCTGGTTTTCCTCCGAGGGTTCCGCCGTCAGTTGGCGAGGAATTCCTCCGTCCGCATCCAACAGCCACAGGTCCCAATTACCCGAGTGCTGCGAGTCGAAGACGATCCTGCGCCCGTCCGGCGCCCAGCGCGGAGTCCCGCACCACTCCTCGAAAAACGTCATCCGAACCGGATTCGAGCCATCACTGCGGCATTTCCAGATGCTGGTCGGTCCGTCTCTGTTGGACTCGAAAACGATCTCGGTTCCGTCCGGTGAAATATCGGGATTGCCTTCTCCGGCGAACGAGCCGATCAGCCGTTCCGATTCGGAGCCCGGATCCGCTCCCACCAGGACCCTTCGGATGTCGGTCGAAGCCGCCGTCGACTGCTCGAAAACCAGCCTGTCACCCCAGATGTCCAGTTCACCTGCACCCTGCCCCGGGCCGGCCACGGCATGGTTCCTGCCGGTCTCCACTTCGACGCGCCAGACCTGCGGCAAAGAGCCTGTCTGCCATGCACTGTAGACGATGGCCCTTCCGTCGGAGGTCCAGATCGGGCGCGTGGCCGCCGCAGCCGCCAGCCCGGTCACCCGGCGTGCCACTCCTCCCTCGATGTCTTGGACCCAGACGTCGATCTTCATCCCGATCCTGGATCCTTCGCGCAGAAAGGCGATCTGCCTCCCATCCGGTGAAAACTCCGCGGCGAAATCGCCTCGGCTGTCCTCGGGTGGGTGTGTCAGGACCTTCTTTTCGAGAGTCTTCATCGAGAGCCGTACAATTCGGGCGGGGCCTCCGGCCGCTTCCACCTCCGAATAAACCAACGTATCTGCGTCCGGGGCCGGGGACCAGCTCACGCGATAGAGCGGATCATTGGCGGCAAGCAGGAGGTTTCCTTTTCGGTCGATCAACTTCCGCTCCGGGCCGCCCAGCGAGGGTACGAGGTAGATGGAGGCCCCTCCGCCCGCAAACAGCCGCGTGAAGGCGATCAGGCGGCCGTCGGGAGACCAAGCGGGAGAGCGGTCTTCAGCCGGATGAAACGTCAACCGCAGGGGTGCGGCTCCTTTCCCCAGCCCCTTTACATAGATGTCCCAGTTCTCCCGATCCGGACCGTCCCAGCCAAAGGCGATTCGCTCGCCGTCCGGCGAAAAGCTGGGGAATCGCTTGACCCCTCCCTCCACAGTAAAAGGCGTGACCGTCAGCCGTGCGGACTCGGATGGATCCAGGCTTCCATCCGATCGCCAGAGCAAAGCCCCCGTCAGCAGGGCGAGGATCACCACGACCGCGAGAAACGTGGCCCAGACGGGCCATCGGGCCGCCTTGCGGGAGATTGCTTCCGGACCTGTATGGGCCCGATTACGGGGCCAAGGTTCCTCCTCAGCCGTTTCCCGACGGAGAAATTCGAGGACCACTCGACGGTTCGGGCTTGTCTCACCGTCGGGATGAACGACTCCAGTCCTTCCCGCCCCCGACTGCTCGAGGGCCTGGTAGTGCGGCTCTTCGCGGGCCGGAATCGCGAAAGCCACCTCGGCGATAAGACGGTATCCGCGTCTGGGGATGGTTTCGATGAAGCGCGGCTGTCGAGCGTCGTCTCCCAACAGGTGTCGAATCTGATTGATCGAATACGTTACCGCACCATCGGTGACAATGGAATCGGGCCACAGAGCCCGGATCAGCCGATCCTTCGAAACCACATCACCGGCATGCTCGGCGAGGTAGACGAGGACGTCCATCGCCCGGGGCTCGAGGTGACGGGATTCCTCCTCCCGCTCGATACGGTTCAAGGCCGGTTCGACCCGCCATCCGCCGACCCAGAAGGTCTTCACATCCGCCTCCCGCTGCTGGACTCTTGCCCAAAGGCAAAACAGTCGGCCATCAGGGACCGAATTCCCCGCCGCCGGGTTTCGAAGGGAGGGCGAAAGTGAGTCCGGGCCTCCCCGTTTTCGCCCGGGGCAAACCGGAATCCAGCGCACGTTGCCTTGAATTGTAACGCTTGTGGGACCACCTGGAAACTCCACAGTCACTTCTCCCAGTGGGTTCCCAAGAGAATCCAACAGAAACCTAAGCCTTTCCTACAGACTTCCCGACCCGACACGGCCGACCATGCTGCTTGCCGAGCGATTCGTGCCAACGACGAGTCGCGGATCAGCACTGCCTTCACCGCAGGCAGGAATGGAGGGTAGAGATGAGGTTGCATCGATGGTTTTCCGTGCTCTTTGTCGTCATTCTGTTGTGCGCGACGGCCGCTCCACTGGCGGTCCAGGGTCCGCCGCCAAACGATCACTGGGTGATGCGGCCGTGCCCGCAGGAGAGCGGGGTCTGCTTCCAGGCCACAACAGAGGTGGGCTTCATGCTCGAGCCGCCCGCGTTCTGGGGACCCGCCTGGGGTCCCGAGTGGGACGACGGAGACGGCATTCCGGAAGTCATCTTCTATTTCTACAACTATCCGGAGGGGAACAGCTGGTACAAGAACGGCCCCAAGGACCGTGTCCAGCGTCATGGAAGCAACCCGGCGACACCCGTTCTGTGGTGCGACTCCAGCCGCTTTGCGGCACTGGGCGTCGACCTCGGGACCTTCGTTGCCACGATGTTCAAGTATTTCGCCTCGCCCGATGCTCTCGCCCTGATCAAAGACGACCTGACGGAAATCTGGGAAGCGGGGTCGGATTTCGCGGACCTGGGCGGCTGTTTCGTCGGCGTCGGCCGGTACCAGGAGAACTACGTGATCCAGCACCCTTATCCGGGTGACTACGACCAGTTCAACTGGGAGGCGCAAGTGGTCGGCGTCGCCAGCGACAGAGAGGGGACAGAGTACAACATCAAGTTCCGTTTGAAGATGCAGGAGCCGCGCAACATCGCCTGGCCGGAGGGCCTTCACCTGCAGCACATCGAATTCACATCGACACCGATCGTGCCCCGATGATCGACGTGCGCAAGCCCCGACTCGAGCACGGGGGCAACTGAGAACGGCCGCCCCACGCCGCGGGGAATTTCGATGGCGGAGCCCCCCCACCGGCACAGTCGGTACCTCCGCCTGGCAGCGAGCCGCAAGCTTGCTGCGAAGGGAGCCGGCGAATCAGACCGCCTGAGGAAACCGGCTCCCCGATCAGTCTCGCGGCGAGGGGAGAACCGGGGGAGTCGTCCGGGCCGACGAGGCATTCGCGGCTGCTGTCTGAGGTGGACGAGTTGGCGGCCCCGGTCCGATTCACCCGGCCGGCACGATCGGCATCGTTGCGAACTGGCCGGGGCGGGTCTGAATGACCGTCGCGGCCACGCGGCCCTCGAAAGAGACCCGCAGAATCCCCGTGAACGTGGTCAGATCGAGGGTAGGATTCCATCCTGCGAATTCACCGACGAACTTCGCCAGATGACCCAGAGCCGGCAGTTCGACGGTCGTCGTGGCAAGCAGAACTCCGGCCGGATTCCGGAGGGTCAGGGTCAACACGATCGCCCGGCTCTCCAAATTCGTCACGGCAATGCCCGTATCCACCGTTTCATCCGCCGCGTCCTTGCGTACCTCCAGGGGAGCGGAAAAGCCGCTCTGAGAGACGGTGCTCGCCCCCACGCCGGCCAGCCCGGAACTGCCCCCGAAAAGGACGATTCCCGCCAGGGGTCGATCCGACAGGACCCGGACCGAGCCCACGGTCAGGGATCCCGACCCGTCGGTCTCCAGTTTCCGCATTCCGGAAGCGGGAACGGACAGATCGAGAACGCCGTCGGCAGGCACCGGTTCGTGGGAAACAGAGTCGGTGAAAGTGATGGGACGTGCCCGGCCATCGTCCCCCAGGAGCACCAGATGGGCCTGCGTCTCAGCCGAGTCGTCCAGACTGAACAGGACGACCTGACTGAACAGACCGAGCCCGTCTGCGAACTGGGCAAACTCCAGTCCGTGCCGCTGAAACAGCGCCGTCCCCCCAAGGCTCCCGCCCGAATTTGAGATGGCTTCGAGGCTCGCTGTGAATCCTTCCGGGCGCGCGGACGCGGACGCGAATGCCAACACCCCCTCGCCCCCGGTCAGAAGAATTGCATTCGCTGCATTCAGGCGGGGGCTCGTGAACTCGCTGGACCCGATCCAGATCGCTCCCTCGCCAAAACCGCTGAGGGCGCCCTGGGAATCGAAGATGAGCTCCACCGATCCGGTCGCGTACTGCGGCTGGTTTCCGCACTCGAGCCCAAAGGGCGATCCGCCACAGAAACCAAGCGTCATCCAAACCTCAAACCGGACCGTCTGCTGGGCCAGCAGCGGCTGGCCTGTCAGAAGCATGACGAAGACTCCCATCCCCCAGGCTCTCATTCTCCCATCTCCTTTCGATTACCTTCCCCCAACTTCAAGGCTTTCTATTGGCCGACGGGCTTGAAGCGCCAGATGTGCGCCTGTATCGGTTCCGCCTGGGCCAGAATGCGGCCGTCATCTGTCCACTTGGACTGCATGATGTCACCCGTGAAGTTCAGCGGGATCTTCTGGACTCTCCCGGTCGCCAAGTCCAGTACAGCCGCGCTGAAAAACCACGAGTCCGGCTCGGTCACCCCAATCACAAGCTGGCCGTCCTGGTTGAGACTGTGTTCTCCCAAAGGCAGCGGATCAAGTATTGCGTCGTCTTGAATTTGGATTCGTTGCGGTGATCCGCCCGAAAGCGGGAATCGAAACAAAGTCTCTCCGGATCTTTCCAGCGAGTTGATAATGAGATCTTTTCCGTTCGGATCCACCACGACGCCGTCTCCCGGCGCGACCTTCTGCGGTTTCCCGTCGTCGACGGAGATAGCCCAGATAGCTCCCTGCGCCGAGTAGTACAGGGTCTGGCCGTCGCGTGAAGACGCGAGGCTGGTCACGTAGTTTCCCTTGCACCCCTGCAAGCGGCGCGAAATGCGCCCGTCTTCAGCCGAAGCGACGACAATCGTCTGCTCGGAACCGGTTCGCGCCACGAAGGCGACTTGGCCCCCCGGAAGCAGGGTCGCCGGCAGCCGCGTTTCTTCCTTGGTATCGGAAAACGGAAAGAAATTTCGGCCGGGCTTACCAATCAATAGCCGGGAACGGCCCGAATCCAGCGCGGGGATGAGGAAACGACCATCCGGGAACTCTACCGGTGCGGAAATAGCAACAGAGAATGCCGGTGACGTTGCGAGAACTTCGGGAGCGCCTCCGGAAGTGGGAAACCGAAGGATCTGGTAAGGCCTTTCCACCTGATCTGCGTAGAGGCTGCCGTCGGGCCCCATGTCCAGGCTCCAGGGAGGGGTAGTCAGGCTCATCAGCACCCGGACCTGTCCCGAGCCTGAGCGTGGAATAGCCACGATCTGGTGTAGGTTTCCCGATGGTAGATCGATCAAGACTGAACGATTGTCCGGGGGGAGCGCCATCGGAAAACCTGCAGTCGTGAGACGGATCGGCAACTGGGGGGCCAGCCGGCGCGTCTGACCGCTGGCAAAGTCGATGGCGTACAAGTTCGGCGATGCCCCCGCTGCCGCGCCCGTGTCCCATCCATAAAAGACCGCCTCCTTTCCGTCCGGGAAGGCGCGATACATGGCGACGGGATAGGTCGGTGCGATCCATGCCCTCAGAGGCTCAATCCGTCCGGAGTCCGGCCAGAAATGATAGAGCCTGTCTCGCCTTTCCTCATCAACCTGCCAGATCAGCAGACTTCCATCCGGGAGTGGCTCGGGGCCGGCCGCGTCTTTCAGAACCAGTCTCTCGTCGCCTCCGAGAGAGGGAACACGGTAGATCCCCTGAGGTAACTTGTTCATAATCCGATCGAGATACAGCTTAGAGCCGTCAGGGGACCACGCGATTTTATCCACCGTGCCGACGGATCGGTCACCGGTAAGAACTGTCCAGTTGCCTGAATCGGGATTGACCACGGCCACCTGCGTCTGGTTGTCCACCATTGCCAGAAAGGCCAGCGTGCGTCCATCAGGAGAAACGCGAGGCCCGAAGGCAATGCTCGAACCGGCGAGCAGGTCGCCCGACCACCTCGGATTCTGCGTCGCCTCCCGGCCGCGAATCCACCACCCGGCGATAGCGGCAAGACAAATCAGCACCACCGAAGCCGCCACCCACGACACGGCACCCTGTCGGGCCGATCGTAGCGGCGTCCCTCCGCCCTGCGCTGACGCTTCAGCATCCACCGCTGCGCCTGAGATCGCCTCTTCGATCGAGATGCGTGCGTCGCCGATGTCGCGCACTCTTTGCTTCGGGTCTTTCATCAGGCAACGGCGAATCAACGCGTGGACGCGGGACGAGGTCGCCGCCGGCAGTCTGGAACAGTCCGGTTCGGACGTCACCACCGAGGCCAGAACGTCGGTTACCGTATCGCCCTCAAACGGCTTGCGGCCGCTGAGCATCTCGAAGAGCACCACGCCGAACGACCAGATGTCCGTCCGCTTGTCCACGGGCTTGCCCCGGGCTTGCTCCGGACTCATGTAGGCCGCCGTGCCCAGGATCATTCCCGCCTGCGTTGCCGCCATCGACAGCGTCGGCGATCGCGAGACTCCGTTCGACTCCGTCTTCGAGACCGGGTCCTCCAGGGCCTTGGCCAAGCCAAAGTCCAGCACCTTGACCTTGCCGTCCGGGTTCAGCTTGATGTTGGCCGGCTTCAGGTCCCGGTGGATGATGCCCTTCTCATGAGCATCTTCCAGCGCTTCGGTGACCTGGCGTGCGATGGGCAGCGCTTCCTCCAGCGGAATGGGACCTCGGGCGATCCGCTCCGATAGATCCTCCCCTTCCACCAGTTCCATGACCAGGACCCGGGTCCCGTTCGATTCCTCCAGTCCGTAGATCGAGGCGATGTTGGGATGATTGAGGGAAGCCAGCACCTGAGCTTCCCGCTCGAAGCGGCCCATGCGCTGCTCGTCCTGCGCAAAGACCGGGGGCAGGACCTTCAGCGCCACCTGACGGTTCAGCCGGGTGTCGGTGGCCCGATACACCTCGCCCATTCCTCCGGCACCGAGCTTGTCGGTGATCTCGTAATGGGCGACCGATTTTCCAATCATGGGAGAGAATATGATCGATATGATAATTCGTATCGACACATTAATTCAAATGTTAAGCGTTGTTTCCGAGTTTTTCAGACGCGATCGGTTCGGGAAACGAGCCGGTTCACGTGTTCCGTAGTGCTGAGATGGGGAGGTTATGCGATTCGAAGACATCGGAGTAAGTTGGGGGCGCGGAGGACGTCGAGTGCGATTCGGCGTCACCGGCTCAGGTCATTCCATCGGGTCTCGACAGCAGGCAAGATCGCACGTGCGAGTCGCAGCTCTTTACGATATCCACGGAAACCTCCCGGCACTGGAAGCCGTGCTCTATGAAGTCCGTCACGTGCGGGTGGACCAGGTCGTCATCGGAGGTGACGCCATCCTTCGGCCCCCCTCCGAGGAAGCGGCTTTCGCAATGTACTCCAAGCAGGATCAGGAGCAACAGCCATGAGAGTATTCGTCGCGGGGAGCACCGGGGCAATCGGTCGGTTCCTTGCTCCCCTTCTGGTAGAAGCGGGGCACCAGGTAGTGGCCCTCGTCCATACCCCTGAGAAGTCCCCGACAGTCGAGGCATTCGGTGTAGAGGCCACGGTTGCCGATGCGCTCGACCGGGCCGGACTCACGGCTGCCGTCAGGCGAGCCCGGCCCGATGTGATCGTGCATCAACTCACGGCCATCCGCTATCTCGAAGACGCTGTCCGAGCGGCCAGGGAGCTCCAGGCACTGGCCTTGCGCTACGGCCCGTTCTACGGGCCCGGCACTGCGATCGCGACCGATGGTTCCATTGTCGATCTCGTCCGCCGCCGGAGGTTCCCGATCGTGGGCGATGGGGAGGGGGTCTGGTCGTTCATTGAAGGGCTGGGGTAGCGAGCCAACCGAGCCCCCGGACAGGTCAAGGGGCGGGACCTCCAAGTCAAGTTGACAGAACGAATGGACACCGTGATCTCGAGGCGGACAAGATTCAGCGCGTATTCTCCACCATCAAGGCGCAAGCCGCGGAGATTGCGAGCAGGCGGGAGGGGACGATCCCCTCCCACGGGAAAGGCCAGAGGGCTCGGGAGCCAGAATCTGCATCCTCCAGCCGGACTCGCAATATAGGCCGAGGCTCTCTGTCAGAGCTGCGGAAAGGTCAGACCGAACCGCTCGCACAGACCGGGGACGCTCTCGAAATCCATCTCCAGCGAGTATTTCTCATTGATCTCCGCAAATTTCTGGAGATCACCCCAACTGGCCGCTATCTCTCGAAAGAAGTCTTCGAAACCGGCCGGCGAAATGATCTCGATAATCTCGCACTCCGTGTCGCCGGCATTCCAGAAGGTGTGCCACTGGTGGCGAGGCTTGAAGACCCAGGAACCCGCTTCCGCTGTCACGACTTCGTCGCCCAGCAGAGCGCCAAGCCGCCCCTTGAGCACGTAGGACAGCTCGTCCTCGTTGTGGTGATAGTGCAGCGGAGCGGCCAGCGCCCGAGGCGCCATCGGATGATGGACGATCGAAAATCGCTTGCCGGTATCTGCTCCGTCGACTTTCCACTGAACGCCCAAGCCGCCGAAATCGAAGCTCTTCGTGTCTCGCGGCGTTACCATTCTTGCTTTTCTTACTTCTGTCACCAACTCGTTCATCGGATTCTCTCCTTTCGTCTGACTATCGGAGCCGACCTTCGGCTTCCGCTTTTCTGTGAGGATGTGACGGCTGGCGAGAAAGCGTTACAGAAAAAGCCGCGAGAGTTGCCCGTTGGAACTTGGGAAGTCACAAAGGCTAGAATCGAGAGTAATTCAGAGGCAGGAAACCTCACAGGCGCAGGACCCCGGTCCAGACCGATGCAGAAACCCCAGGCGAGTCACAGCCGATGGAATGATGCTGCTGACGGCGAATTGGCCAAGGCCATTACCCGTGAACCGGGTCGCTGCCCGGATGCGGAGGCGGCGTTCTACCAGCGCTTCGCGCGGCGCGTCCGCCTTTATGGTCTCCGTCACCTCGGAGGAGAGGACCCGGCGCGGGACCTTACCCACAACGTGATGGTCCTTACACTGGAGAAATTACGCAGGGGCGAGGTCCGGGAACCCGAAAGAGTCGGCTCGTTCGTACTGGGCGTCGCCCGGATGCTCGTGCACGAACACTATCGCAGCCGGTCTCGCGAGGAGCTGTTGGGGAACGACCCGCCGCCTGATCACGTCCTCGAGCCGGTCGAGCCGGACCGTCTGGCCAGCGCCCGTCTGAAGAAGTGCATGGAGCTGCTGAGCGAACGCGAACGTGCCATCCTGGTTCTGACCTACTATGGGGAGCAGTCGACGAAGACGATCGCCTCGTCGCTGGGACTTGGAACCGGGAATGTGCGTGTGATCCGCCACCGCGGCATCGCACAGCTCCGGGATTGCATCGGTGTCGGAGAGGAGCCCGGACGATGACATCGCCGCACGCCCCCTCACTCCTTCCCCTTTCCGATCTGGTGGACTATCTGCTGGGTGAGCTTTCACCGGCTGACGAGAAGCGTGTCGAAGAGATCTTTTTCGAAAATGAAGCGTCCGCAAAACTGCTGGAACTGGTCGAGAGCATCGGGGAAGGCATTCGCGGCCTGGTGACGCAAGCCTACGCCGGCGGCGTCGTCAATCGGAACATGGTCCAGAAGATGCGCCGATCGGGCCTGACGTTACGGGAATATCGGCTGACCCCCGGCGCAACCGTCTCCTGCAAGGCCGGTCCGGAGGACTTCGTTCTGGTGCGCCTGGCCACTGAGTTCGGCGCAGCGGCGGATGTCACCGTCGATGTTGACTTCCGCGACCTGGAGACGAACCAGACGGCGCCGACTCTTACGCGCCCGGTCGAAGTGGATCGTGAGGCGGGTGAAATCCTGCTCGTCTTTCCCGGAGAGGAGGTGCGCAACTATCCCCGCTCTCTCTGGACGCTGCGAGTCCATGGCAAAACCGCGAGTGGTGAGGCCGAATTCGGCCCGTTTGTCCTGGACCACACACCATAACAAGGAGGCGGTGGTCGGACGTGGTCCGACCCCATGCCGTTGGAACGCGCTCGAAATGTGCTGGCCGTCGCTCTATACTCGGGATGATCTTTGGACCAGCCGCTCTGCTCTTCGAACCCGCCGCAAAGGAGGAGAGATGCTTTCCGCTAACGTACTTTTCGCAGTCTCTTGTCTCCTGGTAACCACATTCCCCGGCTACGCTCAGCAGGCGCCGTCGGGTGCGACATTGACTCCCGACGCCTTCGCACGAACGTGGACGGCGGCATGGAATTCTCGCGACGTGGACCGGATCCTGTCCTTCTACACTGAAGACGCGTTCTACGAGGATGTTCCCAGCGTCGTGAACGGATGGGATAAACCCTTGCACGGTCATCAGATGCGTGAGGAAGAAAATGACACGTAGAGTCAGTTCATACAGGTTAAAAATGATCTTCCCCGCCCTGCTCTTTGCGGCCTCGTTCGTCGTCTCGGGGTGCAGTACAACGACCCAAGAAAGCGTTTTGGCGCGCAATAAACGCCTCGTCCTTCAAATGGACGACGTAATATTCAACCAAGGTAATCTCGACGAAATGGACCGATTCTTCTCGTCTGATGTCGTTCGCCACTTCCTCCCTGACGGTTCCGACGTGGAAGGAATCGATAGCTTGCGCGAACAGGAAAGAAGCCACCTCGAGGCTTTCCCGGATTGGAAAGAAGACATCCGGCACATTGCGGCGGAGGGAGACCTTGTGGTGATTCATTTTGTATCTACCGGAACCAACGAGGGCAGTTGGCTCGGCAACCCTCCGACGGGGAGAAAGATTCAGATTCATGAGATGTCGGTCCTGCGCATTGAAGATGGCAAGATCGCTGAACAATGGCTCTTGCCGGATATCTTCAGTATGCAGCAACAACTGGGCCAGCCGGAAAACGAATGACGAGGCGGGATAACCGCATTCCCCGTCTATGCTCAGCAGGCGCGGACCGGAACGCCATTGACTCCCGACGCCTTCGCGAGAACATGGGCGGCGGGCGTGAGTAACAGACCCCCCGGGCAAAGCCGGGGGCTTTCTGGTCTTGTGAGCCGCTCAAAGCGGTCAGGACGTTGCCGCTTGCGCGGCCACTTGCGCCGCCTGTGGGCGGCTACCGATTAAACAGTTCCTGCTGATCCCGGCGTCGGTCCTCCTCTTCCTGTTGCTGGATGTAGTCGCGAATCACTTCCTCGTCCCGTCCCAAGGTCGACACGAAGTACCTTCGTGCCCAGAAGTGTTGCCCCACGAAATTGCGCCGCCTGTCCGCGAAGTTCCTCGCCACGTAGATCGCGCTCTCCTTCTGTTGCGCCAGTTCTCGAAACACTCTCCCCAGTTCCTGGCGCAATGTTCCGTACAGCACTTTCCTTCGGCACTTCGGGATGAACATCACGTGGTACTTACACTCCCACTTCGTGTGCTGTAGACTTCTGTAGTTGGTCATTGAACTCCCTTTCGTGATGCTTTGCTCGGCTCGCGAAGGGGAGTTCTCAATCACACTCCCGCAAATGTCAAACTTTGACTGCCTCCCCGGCAGAACCGGGGGGACTCCTAAACTGGTCTAGTATCTTATCCAGGAGTTTCTCGGCTTTCTGGGCTTGAGAGATCTTCCCCTGCACATCGCCCCACGCACGGACGAAATGACCGAGGAGGGTAACTACATCGGCGGCTGGGCTTAGGTCCATGCCCGCACCCTATCCGCACCCGGCGACTTTCGGTGGGTTGGGGTTGTCGCCGTAAGTCCTGTGTTTTCTGGTCGGGACGGCGAGATTTGAACTCGCGACCCCCTGAACCCCATTCAGGTGCGCTACCAGGCTGCGCCACGTCCCGACCCTTGGGTCTCTGTGCGGAAGTGGGAAGTATACCAAAATTGGTGGGGGTTTCGAGTTTCGAGTTCCTGGTTCCGAGTTCCACGTTACACGTTCCAGGTTCCACGGTTTTCGTTCGCCGGTTTCGGGGTCTTGCTGGGATTGTGACTGGCGGGGCTGACCTATGCACTGGACAAAGGTGCGCGATCGCGGGTGAGTGTCGCGCTCATGATTTGGCTTTACGACTCGGAGGAGGTCTACGATTGGGGGGCAGCCAGGCGGGACGAGCAGGAGACGGTGCCTGGTCCGGCCAGGATGCCGCAGCGGCGGCCCAGGCACCTTGGACCGAACCTACGGCGTGGCGACTCGCTGGCGCTCGCGTTCTGATTCGATCCGGGAGAGCGGGTGAACGGGTGAACGGGAGAACGGGGGGAGGGGAGGTCCGGTTCTCTGGTTCTCGCGTGACCCGTTCTCGGGCGGGTACTGCGGAACCCCGGAACCGTGGAACGTCGACCGTGAAACGTGCAACGTGGAATCACGGACCGGCGCGGGCGCCGTCAGTCCTCGAGGAGTTTGTCGAGTTCGTCGAGTTCGCGCTTGATTTCCTGGACGGCGCGGCGTTGGCGGGCTTCGAGGCTGCCGTGGAAGAGCGACATCTCGTCTTTCGAACCGACGCCGTTTTCATTCAGCCGCTGGTTGGCGCCCGCGATGGTGAAGCCCTGTTCGTACAGCAGGCTCTTGATGGTCTCGATGAGCTCGAGGTCGCTGCGGCGGTAGATGCGCTGGCCGGCGCGGTTCTTGACCGGCTTCAGTCGGCTGAAGACGGTTTCCCAGTAGCGGAGGACGTGGGGTTCGACCTCGCAGATCTTGCAGACCTCCCCGATCTTGTAGAACAGCTTTTGGCGGGTCCTTGCCATCGAACTACAGCTCGATCAGGCGAGAGGGGCGAAATGAAACGTAGCGGCTGGACGGAAGGAGGATCCTCTCTCCGGTCTGAGGATTCCGGCCATTGCGGGCCTTGCGTTCGACCACGCAGAAGGTGCCGAAGCCCGTCAGCTTGACGTTCTCAGACTGCTGGAGACTCTCCTTGATCCTCTCCAGAATGGTATCCACCATCTCGAGCGCTTCACGGTAGGAAATCCCTCCGTGCGCCTCATACACGACTTGCGCCAAATCCGCCTTGATCATCTCCCCAAACTCGTCCTCGTTGGTGTGGCCATGATATGGGCGGCCCCAGGGGGTGTCAAGGGTCCCCGGGCCTACTTTTTCGAGGCTCGACGAGAGGGTTTCTGAAGGATCCGGATGGGGGTGGCAAAGAAGTCGTAACGCTCTCGGAGACGGTTGATAAGGAAGCGCTCCGTCGAGAAATGGAGCTTTCCCCCGCCCCGCAGAAAGAGGACGAACGTCGGAGGCGCGCTGCCCACCTGGCAGGCGTACTTCAAAAAGAATTTGCGCGAGGACTCGCGTTCCAGCATCGTCCCCAAATCGCGCAGGAGAAACTGGTTGAGCTCACCCGTCGGGATCCGCGTCCGACTGCTCTGATAAGCCCTTTGGGCGATTTCGAGGATCTTGTCGACCCGCTGGCCCGTGCGGGCCGAGACGAAGAGCATGGGAGCGTAGTCGAGAAAGCGCATCCGATCGCGGTACTCCCGTTCGAGGCGAACCATCGTATGAGCATCCTTCTCGACCAGATCCCACTTGTTGACGATGATGACGACGGGCCGGCCTTCGTCGTGAGCGTACCCGCCGATCGTCGCGTCCAGCTTGGCAGCCCCTTCCTCGGCATCGATGACGAGGAGGACCACGTCGGCCCGGGCCATATTCTTGCGCGCCATGACCACGCTCAGCTTTTCCGCCATGAGATCCGTTCGGCCCTTGCGCCGGATTCCGGCGGTGTCAATGATGCGAAAGTGGCGGCCGTGATAGGCGACGACCGAGTCGACAGCGTCGCGCGTCGTTCCGGGAATGTCCGTGACGATCACCCGTTCCTCTCCGAGGAGTCGATTCAGCAGCGAGGACTTGCCGACGTTGGGTCGCCCGATGATGGCCACCCGGATCTCTTCGTCCGTCGCCTTCTTCCCCTTCGGAATCCGCTCGCTGAGGGCGTCCACGAGCTCCACCAGACCAAGGTTGTGCTCGGAAGAGACGGGGAAGATGCGGTCGGTCCCGAGAGCCGCGAACTCATAGGAAGCCGCTTCTACGGCGGGGACGTCCACCTTGTTGGCCACCACCCAGAACTCCCGGCCCCGGGACTGGAGAAAGCTCGCCACCTCCGCGTCGAGGGGCATAAGGCCGGCCCGGACATCGACGACCAGCAGGATCAGATCGGCCCCGTCGATGGCCACCGCCGCCTGTTCCAGAACCTTCTCCGGCACCTTTTCGGTGTCCCCGAAGAGGATGCCTCCCGTATCGATCAGCTCGAACTCCTGGTCCTCCAGCTCCACCCGCTGGAAGATGCGGTCTCGCGTGATTCCGGGCTCGTCGCCCACGAGGGCCTTGCGCGTCTTCGAAATCCGGTTGAACAGAGTCGACTTGCCGACATTGGGCCGGCCCACGATGGCAACTCGGTACATATTCGCTAGCCCTCCACGATGTACTGGCGGAATCGACCCAGATCGGCGCGGCGCAGGGCCAGCCGGACCTCGATGCCCTCCGGAAGATACTCGGTTTGCTCGACGCGGCCGCGCTCCCGCAGCGCCGCCAGCACCTCTCCGTGATCGAAGGGTATCAGCATCCGGACCTCCTGGTAGTTGCGGATGATTCGTCCTTCGACAGCAGCCAGCAACGCGTCGACCCCCTCTCCCGTGCGGGCCGAGATCGTGACTCCTTCGCGGGGCAAGACGGGCAAGGGTTCGTCGTGCAGGAGATCGATCTTGTTGAAGACTTCGAGCACGGGGATGTCGGAGGCGCCGATCTCCTCGAGCACCTCGGCAACCGTACTTCGAAGCAGACCATGGCTCGGATCGGAGAGATCGATGACGTGCAGAAGGAGATCCGCCTCGATCGTCTCCTCGAGAGTCGCATGGAAGGCTGCCACCAGTGAATGAGGCAGCTTGCGAATGAATCCGACCGTGTCGGACAGGAGCACTTCCTGTCCCGACGGCAACACGACGCGGCGAACCAGAGGATCGAGAGTTGCGAACATGCGCGGACTCACCAGGCTGTGCTCGGTCGTCAGCCGGTTGAAGAGGGTGGACTTCCCGGCGTTGGTATAGCCCACCAGGCTGACCGTGGGCATGGGGATCCCCTGGCGCTTCTGCCGCTGCAGCGCTCGGCGATCCTCGAGCCGACCGAGTTCATCGCGGATTCGGGAGATGCGGCGACGCACGATGCGGCGATCGTTTTCGAGCTTCGTCTCCCCCGGGCCCCGGGTCCCGATACCGCCCCCGAGTCGCGACAGCGCAGTCCCCTTGCCGGTCAGCCGCGGGAGTCGGTATTCCAGCAGGGCCAGCTCGACCTGCAGCTTCCCCTCACGGCTGCGGGCCCGCTGGGCGAAGATGTCCAGGATGAGTCCACTGCGGTCGATGACCTTCACATCGAGTTCCTTCTCCAGGTTCCGCTGCTGCGCCGGGGAGAGTTCGTTGTCAAAGATGACCAGATCGGCCCGATCGTCGAAGACCGAGGCCCGAACCTGCTCCAGCTTTCCGCGGCCGATGAAGAATGCCGGATCCGGTTCGGGCCTTTCCTGGATGTGGATGCGGACCACCTCCCCTCCGGCGGAGCGGACCAGTTCTTCAAGCTCGAGCAGTGAGTACTCGGTCAGCGCCCGTTCGGCCGGTCCGCGCGAAAAGCCGACCAGCACCGCCCGCTCGGCGCTCTCCTCAGTCGTCCACAAAGCGTTTCTCCCGCACTGAAGTCAATGGATCCAGAAAACTCGGATTCGGCAGAGCACCGCCGCGTCCGCCGGCCGGCCGGCTAGACCTCCTGCGGCGACAGGCGCCCCAGAGAGGAGATCATGTGAGGAATGATCCGTTCGCCGTGAAACCGCCCGTTCTCGATGAAGATCCGGTTCGTCATGCGCCCGGACGCCACCGAGCCGGCCAGGTAGACCCCCGCGACATTGGTTTCCAGCGTCTCGACATCGTGGCTGGGAACGTAGGTATCGGGATCGATCTCCACGCCGATCTCCCGCAGCAACGCGGGATCGGGATGATAGCCGGTGAGGGCGAAAACGAAATCGTTGCACAGGGTCTGCGTCCCTTCCGGGGTCTCGACGACGATCTCCGACTCCCGGATCTCGGACACCGTGCTTCGAAACAGGGCCGTCACTTCCCCGTTCGAAATTCGATTCTTGATGTCGGGGCGAATCCAGTATTTGACCTCCCGGCCCAGATCCGGGCCGCGGTGAATCAGGGTGACTTCGGCGCCGTTCCGGAACAATTCCAGAGCGGCGATGGCCGCAGAGTTCTTGCCGCCGATAACCGCCACCTTCTTGCGGTGATAGGGATGGGCGTCGTGATAGTAGTGGCTGACCTTGGGCAGTTCCTCGCCCGGGACTCCGAGAAGGTTGGGATTGTCGTAGTACCCGGTCGCGAAAACGATCTTGCGCGCACGGTACTGCCGTCGCCGGTTGAAGCGGCCTTCCGTGGAGATCGTGAAATCCAGATCGGCCCCCGAGATTCCGTTGACCCGCTCGAAGTCGCGCACGTCCAGCGAGAAGTACTCCGCCACACGACGGTAGTACTTGAGAGCATCGATCCGCTTCGGCTTCTCCGCCGCCGCCGTCATGGGTATGTTGCCGATCTCGAGGAGCTCCGCGGTCGTGAAGAAGGTCATGTTCTCCGGATAGTGATAAATCGAGTTGACCAGGCACCCCTTCTCGATCACCACTGTGTCCAGGCCGGCATTGCGCGCATAGATGGCACAGGCCAGTCCCGCGGGCCCGGCGCCGATGATCAGCAAATCACGCATCGGATCCATTTGACACACTGTCTTTCCGTTCACTAGAATACCCGTCTCTCGGGGCGATTAGCTCAGCTGGTTAGAGCGCCGTCTTCACACGGCGGAGGTCACTGGTTCGAGTCCAGTATCGCCCACCACTCCTCTCCATCCGGGCACCATTCTAGCATCCGCGTGGGATCAGCTTCTCAGGTTGGCCGGGGGCCAGAGTGGGACAACCTTCCCAGGTTGTCCAGGAGGCCAGAGGAGGACGACCTTCCAGGTCGTCCAGGAGGCAATACCTTCCGGTGCCTGACTCAGCCTCGCCGACGGCACAGACCCGGTGAAGCCTTCGACGCTGCCGGTGGCCCATTCCGGGGCGCCTGGACAACCAGGGATGGTTGTCCTACCGTCGCAACCAGTTGACGAGCCAGAGAATCAGCGTCAGGGCGATCGAGAGCAGAATGGAGGTCCCGATGGGGATGTAGATCCTTCCGCCCCCGATGTGGATCGTGATATCGCCGGGCAGACGGCCGAGCCGCAGCGCCGGGAAGAAGACCAGCAGACAGCCGACGGCCGCAATCGCCAGCCCGAGGACGATGAGCAGCTTTCCGATGTCCCCCAGCACGATGTAGGTACTCCCGACCCTGAAGTCGATCATACTCTCGCGGCCACCGACGCGACCACCAGGCAGGCGGGCGGAAACCTCCGCTCAGCCGACCTGTTCGAGGGTGCCGAAGAAATACCCGATCTCGTATTCCGCGGAGGCGGGGCTGTCGCTGCCGTGCGAGGAGTTCCGCTCGACGCTCTGGCCGTAGAGCTTGCGAATCGTGCCCTCGGCCGCCTTCGCCGGATCGGTGGCTCCCATGACCTCGCGCCATCTGGCGATCGCATTTTCCGCCTCGAACACGACGACCACGATGGGCCCCTCCGACATGAAGGTCGTGAGACTGTCGAAGAAGGGGCGCTCCTTGTGGACGTAATAAAAACCCTGTGCCTGCGTCTTGGTCAGATGGATCATCTTCAGGGCCTTGACCTTCAGCCCACTGGATTCCGCCTGCCGCAGGATCGTGCCGATCAGATTTCGTTGAACCGCATCCGGTTTGATGATCCCCAGTGTCTTTTCCATCATGACCTCACTTGAGCAGGGCTTCCATGGCCGATCCAATGTCGGCCGGGCTCTCCACAACGGTGATCCCGCATTCCCGCATCTTGAAGATCTTCTCCGCGGCGGTGCCCTTTCCCTGCGAAATGATGGCACCCGCGTGACCCATGCGACGGCCCGGGGGGGCGGTCTGGCCGGCAATGAAACCGACGACGGGCTTCGAGAAGCCGGTTCGAATGAATTCGGCCGCCTCTTCTTCGGCGGAGCCCCCGATTTCTCCGATCATGACGACCGCTTCGGTCTCGTCATCCCGGGAGAATTCACGCAACGCGTCGATGAAGCCGGTTCCCACGATGGGATCGCCGCCGATCCCGATGCAGGTGCTCTGACCGATGTTGCGCGCGGTCAACTGCCCGACGGCTTCATAGGTCAGGGTGCCGCTGCGCGAGATCACACCAACGCGACCTTCCCGGTGGATGTGGGCGGGCATGATTCCGATCTTGCATTTGCCGGGCGAGATGATTCCCGGGCAATTCGGCCCGATCAGCCGCGTCTCGTGCCCCTTCATGGCCCGCGCCACCTTCAGCATATCGAAGACGGGGATTCCCTCGGTGATGCAGACCACCAGCCGCACACCGGCGTCGACCGCTTCCAGGATGGCGTCCGCCGCGAACGGCGGCGGAACGAAGATGACGCTCGTATCCGCCTGCTCGTGCTCCACCGCTTCGGCAACGGTATTGAAGACCGGAACTCCCTCGTGCAGCGTGCCACCCTTACCGGGCGTCACGCCGGCCACGATCTGGGTCCCGTATTCTCGGCACAGACCGGCGTGGAAACTGCCTTCCCGTCCGGTAATGCCCTGGACTACGACTCTCGTCTCCCGATTGATCCAAATAGCCACGGATCGTTCCCCTTAGCTTGTCGCCGCCACGACCTTCTGCGCCGCGTCGGCCATACCTTCGGCCACGATGAAATTCAGCTTCGACTCGTTCAGGATCTCGCGCCCGCGTTCGACGTTGGTGCCCTCGAGGCGCACCACGACGGGCAGGCTCACCCCGACGTCCTTGACGGCTTCGACCACCCCTTCCGCCACCGTATCGCAGCGCATGATCCCGCCGAAGATGTTGATCAGGACGGCCTGCACCTTGGGATCGGAGATCAGGATTTTGAAGGCGTTTTTGACCTGCTCCACGTTGGCCCCGCCGCCCACGTCGAGGAAATTGGCCGGGTTCCCGCCGGCCAGCTTGATGATGTCCATGGTGGCCATCGCCAGTCCTGCGCCGTTGACCATACAACCGACGTTTCCGTCGAGCTTGATGTAGTTCAGACCGGAGCGGGAGGCCTCGATCTCGAGCGGCTCCTCCTCACTGAAATCCCTCAGATCCAGCAGGTCGGGATGGCGGAACAGCGCGTTGTCGTCGAAGTTGATCTTGGCGTCCAGGGCGAGGACCTGGCCTTCGGAGGTCTCCACCAGAGGGTTGATTTCGGCCAGGGAACAATCGAGCTCCTGAAAGGCCCGGAACAGGGATTTCATGAAGGGTCCGGCCGCCCGGGGATTGAGGCCCAAGCCGAATGCGAGTTTGCGAACTTGATAATCGCTCAGCCCCACCGCCGGATCGACGTGCTCTTTGAGGATCAGTTCGGGAGAACGCCGAGCCACCTCTTCGATCTCCACGCCGCCCTCGCGGCTGGCCATCATGACCGGCTTCTCGACGCTGCGGTCGATGACGATCCCCAGATAGAACTCGCGCTTGATCGAAATCCCTTTCTCGATCAGCAGGATCCGAACCTCCTTGCCCTCGGGTCCGGTCTGGGGCGTCACCAGCCTTCGGCCCAGGAGCTCCGACGCCGCCCCCTCGGCCTCCGCCGGTGTTTTGGCTATCTTGATACCGCCGCCTTTGCCACGCCCGCCGGCGTGGATCTGAGCTTTGACGGCGACCACACCGCCGAACCTCCGGGCGGCCTCATAGGCCTCCGGGGCACTGCGGACCACGCGGCCCTCGGGCACGCTGACCCCAAACCGCGCAAGCAGCTGTTTTGCCTGGAATTCATGGATCTTCATGAGGCTTAGAGTGAAGCACTTTGGGCCGGCCTTTGCAAGTCCATCCACTGCCTCCGGAGGCTGGCCTTCGGGAGGTGAATTCCAGTAGAATCCCAACCCTCGAGCCGCTTGCGAGACTGGACCGAAAGACATGCCCGAACCGACGGAATCCCGAGCCCAGGCGCTTCGCCCCGAGGCCATCGCCGGGGCCTTTCGTCTGACCGATCTGGCCTGGACCGACGACGGCCAGGCTCTCGTCTGGTGCGAAGGTCGCTCCGGTCGCACGACGCTGGTCTCGTGGTCCCGACAGGGCCGATTCCGTCGGGACCTGGTACGGGAGCCCGATGTCCAGGCGCGGGTGGGCTATGGAGGCGGTGAGTTCGCGGTGGGAGGCAGCCGGATCTACTATGTCTCGGGGCGCCGACTCTATTCCATTGGGCTCGAACCCGGAGAGCCGACGCTCGTCACCGAGGCCGACTGCAATCTCTGCTCCCCGACGGTCTCGCCCGACGGAAGATGGATTCTCCTGATTGGCGGCGACGACACCCGTGATCGGGTCCTGATCGCGGCGGCCAACGGAGGATCGCCGGTCGAGCTCTTCGGGGAGAGCGATTTTGCCATGCAGCCCTGCTGGCATCCCGGCGGCCAGCGCGTTGGCTGGATTTCCTGGGACCACCCCTTCATGCCCTGGCAGCGGACCCGTCTGATCGTCGCCGATCTCGATTTCGGGGAGTCCCTTCCCCGGCTCTCCACTCGCCACGTGGTCGAAAGCGCCTCCGGTCGGCCGTGTGCCTGGTTCCAGCCGAGCTTCTCGCTCGACGGAAGCCGGCTGGCCGCCGTCAACGACGATTCCGGCTGGTCCAACCTGGTGGTCTACAACGACAGCGACCTCTGCCCGCTGCGGCGCTACGAGGACGAGGCCGAGTACGCGCCCCCGGCCTGGGTTCAGGGATTGCGCTCCTACTGCTGGATCGACGGGGACCATCTGCTGATCTCGAGGAATCATCAGGGGATGATGAGCCTGGCGCAGGTCTCCCTCTTCGACGGCCGCCGGGAGCCCCCGGCGGAGGGTCTTGACGATTACACCTGGTTCTCCCAGCCCGCCTCCTCGCCCGGCGGCGCGACGGCGGTGCTGGCGGCCTCCGCGCAACGCCCTCCCTGCATCCTCATCCTTCACGGCGGACGGAGCGAGGTCGTTCATCGGGCGCTGCCGGAAAGCCGGATTCTGCGCTCGTTCTCCAAGCCGCGACCGGTCCGCTGGGAGGCCGGAGAGCATTCCGGCCACGGGCTGTACTATCCGCCCGTGGAAAGCTCGGCAAAGCCTTCTCCGGCTGTCATCAAGATCCATGGTGGACCCACTTCCCAGTCCCAGGCGGACTTCGACTTCGACGTCCAGTTCTTCACCACCCGGGGTTTTGCCTTCCTCAAACTAAATTACCGGGGCAGCAGCGGTTATGGACGAGCCTTCCGCGAGGCTCTCGACGGGGGCTGGGGTGAGCGGGACGTGGAAGACGTCGGACTGGCCGCCCGGGTTCTGGTCGAGCACCTGGGAGCGGATCCCAAGCGGCTCATCCTCTCCGGTGGGAGCGCCGGGGGCTTCACGCTCCTGCTCGCCCTGATCCGCTTTCCGAACCGGTTTCGGGCAGGCGTGTGTCGATTTCCCGTTACGGACCTGACGGCGCTGACAGCCGAGACCCATCGGTTCGAGCGCCACTACGTCGACTCCCTCATCGGTCCCCTGCCCGAGTCGGCCGAGATCTATCGCGAGCGCTCTCCGCTCCTCCACGCCTCCCGGATTCGCACTCCCCTGGCTCTGTTCCAGGGGGACTGCGACAAGGTCGTTCCCCGCGACCAGTCCGATCGCCTCGCGGAGGCGCTGCGCGAAGAGGGCATCCCCATTCTGTACCGGGTCTTCCCGGGCGAGGGGCACGGCTGGAGGAAATCCGAGACCATCACGGAGTACTACCGGCTCGTGGAAAAGTTCCTGCGGGAAATTGAGATTTGAGACTTACAGTGTGGGGGGCGGGACTGCAGTCAGAGCCCGAACGTCAGTGAGGGTCAAACTGGAGCACAAAACAGCACCTCTGGAAGCCAGATCGCTCCCGCGGGGGCCTGTGGGTCGCGGTCTCGGGCGAGTGTCCACCCCTGTTCGCAGCGGGCGGGATATCACGGAATCGACGACCGTTCAGGGGGTCCCTCACTGCGTTCGGGCTCTGACGTGGCTTCGCACCACAATCGAAAGTCGCAGATCTCAAATCCGCCCCATCCTTCCGGCCTGCATGGGTTGGCAGTCAAGGTGTTAGAATCGCCGCTGTGGATACGGTAGTTCTCATCATCGGTGCGGGTTTCGCCGGGGCCTCCACGGCCTTCCATCTGGCACGGGACGGTTTCGAGGGCACGGTCCTCCTGGTCGACAAGGAAGAGATCCCCGGCTATCACGCCTCCGGGCGCAACGCCTCCATGGTGCTCCAGACCGTGGACAATCCGCCGATCCGCCAGATCGTGGCCCGCAGCGTCATCCACTACCTCGAGCACGCCGAGCAGGTGGGCTATTCGCCGGTCGGCTCGCTCCTCATCGGCCAGCACTCCCAGCTGGAATCGCTGCGAATGACGGATCAGGTGCGGAGCGAATTTCTCTCCCCGGACCAGGTTCGACGACGGATCCCGCTTCTCGAGGGACATGATTTTGGCTCGGCGCTTTTCACCACGTCCGACGGCGTCATGGACATTTCCCGGCTGCTCCAGTTCTATCTGGATGGGGCGCGGGAAGGCCAGTTCGAGGTGCGCCTGAACTGCGAGGTGGTTCGGATTGCTCCGGTCGGAAACGGTTTCGAGGTCGAGTTGGCGGACGGGTCCCGAATCTCGACGCGGATCGTCGTCAACGGGGCAGGTGCCTGGGCCCCTGCCGTCGCCCAGATGGCGGGCATCGCACCTCTCCCCATGAAGTCCTACAAGCGGCATCTGTTCGTACTGGAGGGAGTGGACGGAATCAGTGCCGACTGGCCCTTCGTCTGGAGCGTCGAACGCAATTTCTATTTTCGGCCGGAATCGGGAGGCCTCCTCTTCAGCGTCTGCGACGAGGAGCTGGCCATTTCGGAATTCATTCCGACCATCAATCCTTCGGTTCCCGAGCGTCTGGCCGAATTGATCAGCGAGCAGCTCCCGCAGCTGGAATCCGCGCTGAAGCGTCGCGAATGGTCCTGCTTCCGCACCAAGACACCCGACGGGCTCTTCCACCTGGGGTTTGCCCGTGAATTCGCCGGATTCCTCTGGGTGGCCGGGTTGGGAGGTCACGGGATGGGAGCCAGCTGGGAGGTCGGGCACCGCGCCGCCGGGCTCATCCGGGAAGCGTTGGCGTAATTTCCGCATCCGACTCGGGAAGCGGCAGGCGCTGCTGATGAGAGATCCAGGCTACTGAGCGGACGGGCATTCCGGCCGAAGCGGGCAGTCCCGACAGGCCGGATTCTTGCGGCAGAAGCGCTTGCCGTGCTGGACGATCAGAGCATGGAAGGCGCGAAGCAGCGCCACATCCCTCTCCAGACCTGATTCAAAGTACCCCTTCACGCGCGCGTAAGTCGCCTCTTCAACGCCCGAGGAGACGGAGTCGAACTGCCAGGCGACGAGTGTAAGCATCGGCAATGAATTCGGGGCGCTCCGATGCATACAGACAGATGGCATCGGCAGTCTCGGGGCCGATACCGCGCACTCGCAGGAGGGCGGCTCGCGGCGGAACGCCGCCGGTTTGTCGCCAGAGACCGGCCAGACGCCGCAGCGTGCCCGCTTTCTGCCGGAAGAAACCGGCGGACCGGATGGCCCGTTCGAGAGATTCGTCGGCCGACAGGATGGCCGCCGGTGTGGTGAGCGATTGGGTCGACAGTCTTGCCAAGACCGGTTCGACGTTCTCCCAGCGGGTGTTCTGGGTCAGGACCGCGCCGACGGCGATTTCGAAGCCCGCCGGTTCGAAATTCCAGCGAACCGGCCAGCGTCCGTCGGGCCAACTGGGATCGAAGGCCAATGATCGGCGCAGGCGCCGGAAGAGCTCATCGGGAGTCAGTCTCGGGCCGACCATCACTGTCCGCGCCCATCAATTCCCGGTCTTGACGATCCGCGTCACATTGCCCATCAGCAGGGCGATCTTGACCCGGTCGCCCGGCTTCGGATCGGCATAGACGAGGTTGTCGCTCACCCGGGCCCGGCGCACCGAATCCGGGGGGTCCGAGACCAGCGAGAAACCGATCTCGTAAAACTGGGCGCCGTGCACCTCGAAGGGGCGGACGATCCTGAGCACGGCCTCGGCCTCGCGTTGAAAGAAATCTCCGACTTCCATCGCGTTCCAAGATAGCACGAGCCGGGGTGCCCGTTTTGGTCTGCCGGCGAATTCTCACCCAGACGGCGAAAAGGGGGCTGCCACTCGAGGAGGGCACGGAGTCGGAGCTTCAAGGTGACGGCAATTTTTTGTTGACATAATCTGTGAAATCGAATCTAAGTGTAGGTTGAGCATTCCAATGGTCAAGAGATTCGGATGGGTCGTCCTGAGCCTTGTCCTGATATGTGGCTTGGTCGTCTACCTCGTCCTCTCCGGTTCGACCGGGGGGCTGACAGACGAGCCGCCGGTGCCGGCCGTCGGCGCTGAGGTGATCGAACATTCCAGAGCGGAGTCGGGACGGGACCCGGTTCAATTAGCCAGGGCTCCCGCGAACCCTCACACCGGTGTTCCTCTCCGCGATTCCGGGGACTGGACTGGCACCGTGACGGGACGGATCACCGCCATTGGCGGCGAGCCGGTTGCGGGGGCGTTCATCATTCTGTACGAAGGAATCGACCGGACCGGCGAGTTCACCGGCCCGCTTGAGCGGACCCTCTCGGGGCCGTCGGGAGAGTACTCCATGACGCTGGCGACGGACGCTCGGAGTTGCCTCGTGGTCAGGGCCGATGGCTACGTGCAGACCGTCCAGTGGATCGAGGCACCCGGCGGGGAAACCCTTGTGAGAGACTTCGTGCTGAACCCGGCCAGCGCCCGTCTGTCCGGGACGGTCCGGGACGAGGCCGGACACCCCATTGCGGGCGCCTGGGTGACGAGCGCTTTCGCGGAGCCGGACCTCGGGGATCGCCCTTTGATGATTCCCCCGAGAACGCAGACCGATTCCGCGGGGGTCTACGAACTCGACGGACTGCCCGCGCGGTCCGTCACACTGCTGGTCACAGCCAGGGGTTTTCAGTTCCGAAACCAGGGATTGGAGCTCGCAGCGGGGGATTCGGCCACGGTCGACTTCGTTCTGCAGAAGAACCGGACGATTCGTGTGGCCGTCAAGAGCCGGTCGGGAGAGCCGATTTCCGGCGCCGTGGCAAGCTGCGACGCACCCCAATTGTTCCCCGCCATAGCCGACGAAGGCGGAGTGGTCGAGATCTCGTTTCCCGAGCGGCACTCCGGCCGCCTGAACTGCTCCTTCAGTGCAAACGGGTTCCTGTCGACAAGGGTCGAACTCGACCCGGAGAATCCTCCCCGACACGTGTTCCTCGATCCCGCCACATCTTTCGGCGGACTGGTCGTGTCCGATGGGGGTGAAGGAATTCAACGAGCGAGGGTGCTCGTGCAGTGTGGCGACCACCGACGGCCTCAAACGGCGAGCGCCGAGACCGCTGAGTCGGGCCGGTTCGAACTCCATCCGCCGAGCGCCGACGTCTGGGAGATTTCGATCCGTGCCCGAGGGTACCGAACATTCAGGTACAGGAGCGCCACGCCGATCCCGGCGGGCCGTACGTTCAGTCTGAGTCGAAGCGAGTCCAGCCTGCAGGGCCGGGTCATCTGGAGTGACGGGAGTCCCGTCGCCAATTTCGTCGTGGTCGCCTGGTCGGAGGCGCCGGACGACTTCGGGGGCGACGCTGCTCCGGGCGGCACGGTGCGCTCCGGCCCCCATACCTTCGCCGGCCGGGACGGCGCCTTTCTCCTCGAGGAACTCGGCAGCGGCCCCTGTCGTCTGCGCATCGAGCACTATCCTGCCGAGGGTGCACCCTCGACCTACGAGCAGACCGTCACGCTCCGGAAAGGCGTGAACGAGGTGACGATCCAGCTCCCGCCCGCGGCCGAGCCAGGTCCGTGAGACCCGGGCTCGGCCGGAACGGATCCGGCTCCAGGCAAAGTTGTCACTAACCGGTCGCACCCGGGAACCCTGAAGACTCTCGAAACCAGGAACTCAGGAACCAGGAACTCAGGAACTCGGAACTCACTGAGACCTGGTCTGGCGTTCGATGAACTGCTCGGTCTGTTCGATATCGCCCAGAGTCTCGGGATTTCGTTGGTGGATCGACTTCAACCACGCGAGCAACAGGAGGGTCACGCTGGGACGCTTGTCGGACGGATCCTCGATCAATTCCGGGTGGGAAAAGGAGTCCCTGATGATGCCCAACGCCGTGCGGACATGGTCGCGCTCCTTCCAGGAATCCAGTGACGACAGCTTGATCAGGGCAATCGCCCCCTTGTCTCCAAGGCGTGGCAGGCCCTTGTCTTCCCAACCGGTCGAGACGTGCCCGTAATGCTGCAGGACACCCTTGACCAGGTTCAGCGAATAGGGGTCGCTGGATTGGCCCCAAAGCGCTGGAATGATCAGAGAGAGAGCGATCAGTGCTCCAGTGAGAGATTCTCTCGAGAGTAACCGCACGAGCGTCTCCTTCCCTATGGGCGACTCCTGGAGATGTCCAGGGAATTCGATATTACACCTTGGCCCTCAGCGGACGAGGAAATCCGTAAGTTCTGAGCCCGCAGTGGATAGCGCCGCCCGTCGACGAGAACCGAAATCTGCTGATCGACGGAGGCATGGAAGGGCCCATCCCCACAGATGCCGAGGGGAGCGTCAAAGAACCGCCCCATGGGAGTCGTGAACTTCACCGTTCCGGAGATCCGGCTCGGCCCGATGTCCTTCCATTCGGGGACCGGGCTGTAGGTGTGTCCATCGATGTCCTGATCCAGAACCTCTTCCTGCGGCTTCATGTCGGCGCTCGAGATCGGCTGACCCTCCGGGTCGACCACCTGGTAGGTCACCTTGACCTTGATCCCGAAGTCCATCGCCGGAGTGCAGCCGTAGTTGCCCGAGGTGCCCGTGGGCAGCGTGGCGACGGAGACGACCTCCAGGGCGTTGGGCACCTGGACGAAGAAGTCTTCGCCGTTGCTGGTCAGGCCGCCGGTAACGACTGTGACGGTGTGACTGCCGGGGGCGGCCTCGGGCGCTACGGAGAACGTGGCGGTGATCGCACTGGACGAGGAGGACTGAATGCGGGCCGTCACGCCGAATCCGGCGACGTGCACGACAGAACCACCGTCCAGGTCGTGTCCCTGAATGGTGACGTCCGTGGAAGTGCCGATCAATCCGCGGTTGGGAGAGAGGCCGCCGATCCGCGGAGAAGCGCTGGCGGGCGCGGACGGGTAGGTCGCTGCGGATGCCGCCCGCCCTTCGAGGACGGAGTGCGTGGGTCGAGGTCGTTCCGCAGTTCCCTCCCATGCCTCGGACGAAACGCCCAAGACACCCAGAAGAAAGACGCACCCCAGCCATGTCTCAAGTGACGTGAATCGTGTTGCTCTCGTAATTCCATCTTAAGCTATCGCCCGGGACGAATCGTCGGTGATCCCCCTATATAGGTATATAGGTGACACGCACGTAATTCGATCGTAAGTTACTGTGAATAAAGGATTCTAACCCAGGTCTGGGACCTATTTCGAAGACCACTGCAGCAATCTCCGACGGAGAACGCGGTCGCTATGGGGAACGCTTGAAGCTGATGGCCAGGCCGCCTCCCCGCGTGTCCACCGTCGTGTCGAGATGGGAAAGGCTCTGCAGATATTTCAGGTACTCGTCGTTCCAGCCGTTGGGAATGATGTTGTGGGTGGTAAAGCAACCCCCGACTTCGAGCTTGGGAAAGACGGCGTCGAAGTAATTCTTGTACCAGCCTTTGTCGGCATCGCTGAAGACGAAGTCGAAGGGGCCCTCGAGAGCGGGGACGATCTGGTGCGCATCGCCCAGGCGGGCGTCGATGATGTCGGCAAGACCGACTGCCTGGAAGTTCTCGAGCGCCTGGCGCTGCCTGTGTTCGTCGATGTCGATCGTAATGAGCCGGCCGCCCGTCTTCTTGAGCGCCCAGGCCATCCAGATGCCCGAGTGTCCCGTCGAGGTTCCGATCTCCAGCGCCCGGGTGTAGTGATGGCGGAGGATGAGGTCGTGAAGCATCTGGCCGTCCACTTCGGGGACGTTCATATCGTGCCAGGCGTGGTCATCCAGGAAACTCTTCACGCGGCGATCGAGCTCATCCTGGCCGGCGCACGCAGGCGACAGCGCGAGGAGAACAACCAGGTAGGGGATCACGCCCAGGACGATGACGGGGTAGAAGCGCAGGAGGGTTTCTTTCATGTCCGTTCTTCCTCGACCTCGTACAGAGACTATCACGGGGTGCTTCCCGACAAATGGTGACACGCTCGCAATTCGATCGCAACCTACCGAGAATAAAGGATTCTAACTCAGGTCTGGGACCTATTTCGTAGATTGCGACGGCCATCTGCGTCGCTGTGGATCTCGACGCTGCCTAGAATTAAGGTCATAATTATATCCAGATTTTGCTATGATATGGTCCATGAAAGAGGTTTCTATCCAAGACCTAAAAGCCCACCTTTCATCCGTGGTCGCTCAAGCTGAAGCCGGCGAGACGATCGTCGTGACGCGGCACAAGGAGCCAGCGGCCCGTCTGGTGCCGCCGGGCGCACTCGAGAACACACATCGAGGCGCGAGGGTCGGCCAGGGGAGTATTCGACCTCTCTTTCGACGGGCCAGCCAGGGACGCTACCTCGAAGTGTTGCTGGAAGATCGGAGCGACCGTTGAGCCCGACCAGGGAGATACGGAAAGCTGGGCGCCGGCTTTATTTGGACACCTCAGCGTATCTATGCATGTTGCTGGGGGAAGGGGGTTCTCAGCAACTGTTCAAGGAGACTGACGGAGCTCAGCTGTTGTCCAGTGTCCTCCTGGTCCTCGAAGCCCGTCGAAACCTGGTGCGATTGGCGCGGGAATTCCGGTTGCAGCCGGAGCAATACAGAGCCTGCCTCGATCGTCTCTCGGAGGATATCGAGCTCTTTGTGCTCCGAGACCTTACGCTCGACCTCTGCAGCCAAACCTCGATGCCCGCCGTGGTGACACCCCGCTCACTCGATCTGGCCCATCTCCGCACGGCGTTGTGGTTCGATTCCGACCAGAAGATCGACCGCTTCGTGACAACCGACACCGCCCAGGAACAGGCCGCCCGCGAGCTCGGGTTGCCGACCTGACCGTAATCGGTGACACGCACGTAATTCGATCGTAAGTTACTGTGAATAAAGGATTCCCATCCAGGTCTGGTACTCAATTAAGCGATTGCAGAGCAATCCGGACCGAGATCTGCTAGGAGGCAGTCTTGGCGCTGCGAGCCTTTCGCCCTGGCCGCCGAGGCAGGAGTCGCATTCCCGTCAGTCGCTCGAGTTCTCGAATGAATTCCTCGTTCGCGCAGGGAACGCCCTTCCTGGTCGCCGTCCTGATCTCCTCGAGGGCTTCGGTCGAGAGCTCGTCGGACAGCCATGCCCGCCAATCAGAGATGAGGCCCGTCGGAGGAAATTCGGGATCCAGAAGGGGGTCCAGGATGTAGCCGCAATGTGCGCGAGCGCTCGACCAGCGGTAGTCTTCAGCCCTCTCGACGAGCCCAGCTCGAACCGCATTCTGTTCAACATAGCGTACGGCGTTCCAGAGGTGCGAGTCGTCGAGGACACAGGCATAGAAGCGCTCCTGCCAGAGGTGCCCGTCGTGCCCATATTTGCCGTTGAAGTAGTCAGCATAGAGGCCGTGCAGGTCGTGAAGGCAACAGGAGGCGGCCTTCGTGGTTGGAGGTACCAGAACGTGGTGAACGTGGTTGGTCATGAGACTGTACGAATACAGCCGGATCCCGTGGCGCTCTGAGTAGAGTGCCAGTTTCGAAAGGTAGAATCGCCGGTCGCCCTCATCCCGGAAGACTGGGGCGTGACGATTCCCTCGGTGAGTAACGTGGTGGGGGAATCCGGGCACAATCACACGTGGTCGTCTCGACATACAATCTCCTCCTTTCCGAAATAGGTACCAGACCCAGCCTAAAAGTCTTTGTTCATAGGCACTTACGAAGCTAATACGTGCGTGTCACCTATTTGCCCATCTACCAGTTCTCGAAGTAGTTGCGGTCGAGGGAGCGGTACTGGATGGCTTCGGAGACGTGGGAGGCGTCGATTTCGGTGGCGTCCGCGAGGTCGGCGATGGTGCGGGCGACCTTGAGGATGCGGTCGTAGGCGCGGGCGGACAGGCCCAGCTTCTCGATGGCGTTCTCGAGACGACGCTGGGCCTGTCCGTCGAGCCGGCAGCAGTCCTGGATTTCCCGCGGCCCCATCTGGCCATTGCAGAGGATGCCCCGGGCTCCGAAGCGCTGGACCTGGCGCTCGCGGGCCCGGGCCACGCGTTCGGCGATGCGCCGCGACGGTTCACCGTTGGGCCGGGCCGTCAGCTCTTTGTATTTCACCTCGGGCACGTCCACGTGCAGGTCGATGCGATCCAGCAGAGGTCCCGAGATCTTCGAGAGATAGCGCTGGATCTGCACCGGCGTACAGACGCACTCCTTGAGCACGCTGTTGTAGTAGCCGCAGGGACAGGGGTTCATGGCGGCCACCAGGATGAAGTCGGCGGGAAAGGTCAGAGAGCGGGTGGCGCGAGCGATGGTAATCGCCCGATCCTCCAGGGGCTGCCTCAGGACCTCCAGGACGTGGCGCTGGAACTCCGGCAGTTCGTCGAGGAAGAGCACTCCGTTGTGGGCCAGGGAGACTTCTCCCGGCTTGGGATTGGAACTGCCTCCGACCAGGCCCGCCGTACTGATGGTGTGATGGGGAGCTCGAAAGGGCCGGCGGGCCACGAACTGGCGCCGGCCGTTGAGCATGCCGCAGACGCTGTGAATGGCCGTCGTCTCGAGCGCTTCCGGAAAGGTCATGGGCGGAATGATGGACGGTATCCGCTTGGCCACCATGGTCTTTCCCGCACCGGGAGGCCCGATGAGCAGCAGGTTGTGTCCACCCGCCGTGGCCACCTCGAGGGCGCGCTTGACGGCCTGCTGGCCTTTCACTTCGGAGAAGTCGGGCCCCCCATCCTGCTGGCGGGCGAAGATCTCCTCGAGATCGACCTCGACGGGATCCTCGTATTCCCTTCCCTCGAGCAGATCGACCACTTCGCGCAGCGTCCGCGCCGCATAGACTTCGACGCCCTTCACCACCGCCGCCTCCCGAACGTTGTCCGCCGGCAGGAGAATGCGCCCCAGACCCGTCGCCTCGGCCCCGAGGGCGATCGGCAGGGCTCCCCGAATCGGGCGTACCTGTCCGTCGAGGGAGAGCTCTCCCGAGATCAGCCAGCCCCGAAGGTGCTCCGGCTCGAGGTTCTTCATGATCCCCATCACGGCCAGCGCAATGGGGAGGTCGTAGCAGCTTCCTTCCTTCTTGAAGGCGGCAGGAGCCAGGTTGACCGTCAACTGACCGCTCATGGGAAACGCAAATCCACAGTTTTTGATCGCCGCCTGCACGCGCTTGCCGCTCTCCTTGATGGCGGTGTCCGGCAAACCCACCACGTGATAGCAGAACCCCGGAGCCGGTGACAGATCGACCTCGACGTCGATGATCTGGGCCTGGATTCCCAGAACCGACGCGCTCTTGACCTTCATGAGCATGGCAACCCTCCTTGTTCCTTCACCTTCTAAGAACGTTCGAGTCCGAAAATCTGCGAAACGCGGGCCAGGCGATCGGAGCGGATGTGCAACAATAGAGCGGGTTTGGGGATTCGAGGTTTTCGAGGGCGGGAGAACGGGAAGTGGGAGAACGGGAGAACGGGGAGAGCGGGAGAACGGGAGAACGCCAACAGTGACCGAAATTTCCAGTCAACGCGACAGCGAAGCGAGATTCCTCCGGGCCTGCCGGAGGCTGCCGGTCGATCGCACTCCGGTCTGGTTCATGCGCCAGGCCGGACGCTACATGGAAGAGTACCGACGCCTCCGCGAGAAGCATTCGATGCTGGAACTGTGCCGCCAGCCGGAACTGGCCGCCGAAGTGACGCTCCAGCCGATCCGTCGCTTCGACCTGGATGCCGCGATCATTTTCGCCGATATCCTCCTGCCCCTTCCTCCGATGGGTGTCGACTTCGAATTCGCCGCCGGCGAAGGGCCGCAGATTCACAGCCCCGTCCGCACCTACCAGGATGCCTCCCTCCTCCGGGCGATCGAGGCCGAGGAATCGCTGGGATTCGTTCTGGAGGCGATTCGACGGGTCCGGGCCGAGCTGTCGCCCGAAATCGCGCTGATCGGATTTGCCGGCGCCCCCTTCACGCTCGCCAGCTACATGATCGAGGGTGGGCATTCCCGCCACTTTCTGCTGACCAAGCGGCTGATGTACGAAGAGCCGAATACCTGGGACCGGATCATGACTGTTCTGGCCGACTCCACACTCAGCTACCTCCGCGCCCAGATCCGGGCCGGCGCCCAGGCCGTGCAGCTATTCGACAGCTGGGTGGGAACCCTGGATCCGGACGACTATCGACAGTTCGTGCTCCCCTATTCGGCGCGCGTCCTTCGACCGCTCGAGGAACTGGCAGTACCCGTCATCCATTTTGGCACCGGCACTTCGGGTTTTCTGGAACTGATCCGCGAAGCCGGAGGGAGCGTGATCGGCGTCGACTGGCGGATTCGACTGGGCGAAGCGTGGAAGAGGATCGGCTATGACCGGGCCGTCCAGGGAAATCTCGACCCGCTGGCGATGTTCGCACCCCCCGCCGTGTTGGAGCGAAAGGTGGAGTCAGTGCTCGATGAGGCCGATGGCAGAGCTGGCCACATCTTCAATCTCGGTCACGGTTTTCTGCCTCAGACTCCCGTCGAGAACGTCGAAGCGGTCGTGGAGCGGGTCCACCGCAGGCGGTCCTAGACCGATCTTCGGCGGGCGTTAGCGCCGTCACACCTGCGCAATTAAACCTTTTGCTACGGTAATCCCGTCCAATAGGGAGGTAGAAGTTGAAGAGAATCGCATTCTTACTGTTGCTGTCGGTGATAGTTGCCCCCGCGGTGGCGGCCCAGGACTGCCCGTCACTGCTGAGGGAGATGAAGCTGCCGCGCAAGGTGGGGACCCAGGGCAAACCACGGGTGATCAAATGGCAGGACGTCGACAAGACCTTGAATGACGTGGAGAAAGCGTTGCAGGGCAAATCGTGCACATTCACCTTCGCACAGCTGTTTCGGACCAAACACGAGGAGGCCCTGTTTCCGCTCACCAATTCGGTCGTGCGGATCGTGCCGGAGGCGAGCTTTCAGGGTATGATGGTCTTTACGCGCGCTGGGGACGAGCTGGGAGAATACGGAGGGAGCTTTCGCTACGACCGGAGCGGCGGCGGATTCGCGCTGTCCCGGTATTCGCTCGTCTCGTTTCAATATCGCGACTCCCAAGGGGAATACCACACCGCGGGGAGCGATCTGTTGATCGATCAGTACGGAGTGCCCTGGGAGAAACTGCAGGGCAAGGTGGCGATTTCCACCCGGTAGGCACTTTCATGAAGAGACTCGCGTTCTGGAGTACGCTCATCGTTCTTGGCTGGATGTTTCAGGCCCCGCCGCTTGCCGCGGCGAACCAGGACACCTACCGAGAAGCGTATGATGCCGGCTTCCAGGACGGCTCCGCCGTGGGAGCCCAGCATCGCGACCACCACCGGGCCTTCGATTTTGCCAACGACCCTGCCTACATCGAGGCTCTTCACGGTTTCGACGCGAAGAATCATGACCGGGAGGTCTACCGAGTGGCCTACCGGCGCGGGTTTGAAGACGGCTACGAGGAAGGCTACGGCCTCGGAGCGGGCCCCGTCTCTTCCAATGGCCCGGGTTCCCCCGCCCCGGCAAGTTCCGACGCCAGGGCTCTGGCCGGGCGTTACGTTATCCCCGAGGGAACCGAGATCCGTATCCGGCTGCTCGACAGCCTGGCCACTCAGCGCAACGAAGCCGGGGATCCCTTCCGCGCCGAGACAGTCGGCGATGTCATTATCGACAACGAGGTTGCCGTTCCGTCCGGTTCGAAGATCTACGGGGAGGTCGCCCTCGTCAAAAGAGCCGGCCGGATCCGGGGCCGCTCCGAAATCACACTGAAGTTCCGCGAGATCGAGCTCTCCGAGGGCCACCGCTTCTCTTTCGACGCCACGGTCGTGTCCATCGAGGAACAGCGCAAAGAAGAAGTCGAGGATGGCGAGGGCACGATCAAAGCGTCCAGCGGAACCGGGGGAGACGTCAAGAAGGTCGGCGCTGCCACCGGCATCGGCGCTCTGATCGGCATCCTGACGGGAGGCGGTGCAAAGGTTGGGGCCGCCATCGGTGCCATCGCCGGAACCGCCGGAGTCTTGGCCATCCGGGGCAGTGATCTGGTCCTCCCCGTTGAGACCGAACTCGTCGTCCGTCTGGACCGGGACCTCACGGTCCGGTCCGGTCTGCTCAGGGCTCGCTGAATACCACGGCTTCTTCGTCAGTAGCCGCCCCCTCCGTCAGGAACTCTCGATAACCTCTGGAGTCGGAAACGGCCCGCTGAAGCCGAACCCGTAAAGCTATCTTCCACCTCTCGACCTTGCCTGCCGCCTTTACAGGTAGGAGGATTCGAAATGGAAGACAGCAGACGGCCCCGCATCCGACCCGCTATCCGCTCCCAGGTGGTGATCCTGATCCTGGCCCTCGGCTGGGTCCCGGTCGCGGCTCAGGGAACGACCTTTACCTGGTGGGGAGCTGACGGCGAAATCCTCTCATTCCAGAGTCCTTCCGACGTCGAGGCTTTCCTCGAGACCGCTCAGGTCCTGCAGGTCGAAGGGATCGACAAGGGGATCACCCATCCGAAACGACTCCTGCTGGAGAAGGACGGCATCCGGATGCACGCCATCTTCCGGACTCTGAACGAGTTCAAAGGAGTCTGGCATGCGCCCAGCGGGACCAAGGTCAACTTCCGCGATTCGTGCTTCTACGAGCTCGCAGCCTACAGGCTGAGTCGTCTGCTTGGGATCGACCGCGTCCCGCCCGTCGTCGAGAGAACCTTCGTCCGTGGGGATTTTCGGGCAGGGCGCGAATTCGGGAAGCTGAGAGAAGCTCGAAAGGGCACCCTGCAGGCGTGGGTGGAAGGCGCAATGACAGAAATCGAGCGCCGCAAACAGCAGTTGAGACCGCCCGACCTGTCCGCGTGGCTGGCCGAATGTCAGCGGATGTTCCTTTTCGATAGCCTGACCTACAACGAGGACCGCAACCTCGGCAACGTTCTCATCGGTCCTGACTGGAAGATCTGGCTGATCGACTCGACCCGTGCGTTCCGTCCCTTTCACGAGCCGAGACTCCCGGAGGGGATCAAGCACTGCGATCCGGCCATCTGGGAACGATTCCAGTCCCTCGGGCCGGAAACCCTGCGTCGGGAGTTGAAAGACGTTCTGCCCGAGAGGGTTTTGAATTGTCTGATCGACCGACACCAGGCCCTGCTCGATCACCTCACCCGGCTGATTGCCGAGCGCGGAGACGGCGTCATCTACGCTTTGGCGCGTCGGTAATGGCACAGCAGAGCCCAGCCCGCCCCCTGCCGCTGCCGCAGCGCGCGGTCCTGAAGACGGGGCCGCGCGCCGGCCCGCAACCACCCCGCCGGGCCGCTCCCGGCGGCCCGTGCTTTGCTCGGAAGCGCTTTTGGCCTATGCTGGTCCCAGGAAGCACCCATGCCGTCAGGACCGGGCGAGGTCACTCGTCTCCTCCACTCCTGGGCCGGTGGCGACCAGGCAGCTCTCGACCAGCTGATCCCGATCGTCTACGCCGAGCTGCACCGTCTGGCCCACCGCTACATGTCGAAGGAGCGGGCCGGGCACGCCCTGATGACCACCGAACTGATTCACGAAGCCTATCTCAAGCTCGCCGACCTTCACTCTCTCGACTTGCAGGACCGCCATCATTTCTATGCCATTTCGGCCCGGCAGATGCGTCGCATCCTGGTGGACCATGCCCGGGCCCGGAACGCCCGCAAGCGGGGCGGCGATCTGCGAGAGGTCACGTTCGAGGAACAAAGTCTCGAGGCCCTGGAGCAGGACGTCGATCTCGTGGCACTGGACGAAGCACTCGACCAGCTCGCCGCCTTCGACGAGCGGAAGGCGAAGGTCATCGAGCTGCGCTTTTTCGGCGGGCTCAGTGTGGCGGAGACCGCGGATCTGCTGCAGATCTCCCGCGACACCGTCCTGCGCGACTGGCGACTGGCCCGGGCCTGGCTCGTTCGCCGAATGAAGACCTGAGGACTTGACGGGCATCGGGGACGAATCGGGCCGCGGCCGGCCGCCGGCCACTCTGGGGCCGGGCGCCGGATCCGGGGAGGATGACATGAAACGCTGGCGGAGCGTGGAAACACTCTTCGAACAGGCGACGGCCTTGCCCGAGGCGGAGAGACGGTCGTTCCTCGAGGCGACGTGCGGAACCGATCGGGAACTGCTCGACGAGGTCCTCTCGCTTCTCGATGCCGATCGTTCGGCGACGACCCGGCTCGAGACTCCGGCCCTCGAGCTTGAGGCCAGACGTTTGGCCCGTCGCTTGCTCCTTCCGGCAGGCAGCCGACTGGACGACTACCAGATCCAGCGGCTCATCTGCGCCGGCTCCTCGGCCGCCGTCTATCGCGCCACGGACCGAAGAACCGGCGATCCGGTCGCTCTCAAGGTCTTCCCCGCCGGGACCAAGAGCGACGGCAATCTGCGCCGGCGATTCCGCAGGGAGGCGAGGGCGCTGGCGGCTCTTACGGACCCCCGGGTTCCCAGACTCCTCGGTTCGGGCGAGACAGAAGAGCTCCGCTATCTGGTCGAGGAGTACGTCCAGGGGGAGACTCTCCAGGAGTGGATGCTCCGTCACCAGCCCGCGCAGGACGAGATCGTCCAGCTGGGGATCCAGATCGCCGAGGTTCTGGCCCAGGCGCATGCAAAGGGGCTCGTCCATCGCGACATCAAACCTTCCAACCTGATGATAACCAGCGCCGGTCAGGTGAAGGTCCTCGACTTCGGCATCGTCAAATTCCAGGAAGCCGTCGACGGAGAGACCCAACTCGATTCCCGGGCAGGAACGCTCACCCGCGACGGGGCCGTCCTCGGCACCCTCGACTACATGAGTCCGGAACAGATCATGGGGCGGCCGGTCGATCACCGGACCGATCTCTTCAATCTGGGTCTCCTGCTCTATCAGTTGACCACCGGACGGATGCCGTTCCAGTCGAACAGCTTCCCCCGCAAGATCGCCCTGCTCACCGAATGGCAACTTCCGCCCGCCGGGGCGTTGGTCCCGGATCTGGATTCCCGCCTGGCTCGGGTCATCGACCGGTGCCTTCGCCGGGATCCGGAAGAGCGCTACCAATCGGCCGAGGAACTCCTGGCAGACCTCCGGCCTCAGGCCGAAGATCCGGCGAAAGGCGACACCGTGCAGAACGACCACCGCGTGCTCCTCACGATCGATGCCCTGGTGAACCTCGCGCTGGGAGTCGCACTCCTGCTGTTCCCCTCAGGGGTCGCTCGGGAGCTGGGCCTGCCCGTCCCCGCCACCGGTTTCTATGCCAGCCTTCTGGGCGCGGTACTTTTCGGAATTGGCCTGGCCCTTTTGCTGGAATGCCGCAGTACCCCGAGCCGCCTGCGGGGACTGGGGCTGGGCGGAGCCATTGCCATCAATCTCGCAGGTGGCGGGACACTCCTGGTCTGGCTGGCAATTGGGTCGCTAGGCATCCCCCTGCGCGGGTACGTTATCCTGTGGGTCGTCGACCTGGTCGTGTTGATCGTCGGCGCCGCCGAGCTCAAGACGATCTACTCGAAACGGAGGTGACCCAAGGGCGGCTCCGCGGCGCGGGAGAATTCGGCGGCAGCAGGCCGTGCCGGACGGTTGTCCGGCTTCGTCCAGTTCAGGAGGTTTCATGCGACTGTTTCGGTTCGAGCGGACCCAGATTCTCCGGGTCGGACTCGCGGAGGCTTGGGCCTTCTTTTCCGACCCCCGGAATCTGGCGAAAATCACGCCCCCCGAACTTCACCTGTCGCCGAGCGGGACCGTTCCGGGGCAAATGCATCCGGGCATGATCGTGACGTACCGGATTCGCCTGGGGCCCGGGATCCCAGTCCACTGGATCACCGAGATCACCCACGTGGAGGCCCCGCACTTCTTCGTCGACGAACAGCGGTTCGGGCCGTATCGGTTCTGGCACCACCTGCATCGGTTCAGGCCGGCTCCGGACGGAGTCAACGCCGACGATCTGGTCCACTACGGGCTGTACGGAGGACCTCTGGCCGGGCTTCTCAACGCGGCCGTAGTCCGGCCGCAGCTGGAGCGGATCTTCGAGTTCCGTCGCCGCTCCCTGGAAGGCCGTTTCGGCCAGACTGCCCACCTGGTCTGAGCCCGGCCGGCGTCGCCTCGACTTTCCAGCCGCCGGGGGCCTGGTGGTACAATCCGGCCGTGGCATTCCGGATCGCCATCATCGAGGACGAGCAGGATATCGTCGATCTCGTGCTCTACAACTTCCGCAAGGAGGGCTTCGAAGTCGAGGGCTTCCTGCGGGGCGGCGACGGACTCGAGGCGATCGACCGCAATCCCCCGGATCTCGTGCTTCTGGATGTCATGCTTCCCGACGCCGACGGCTTCGAGATCCTGAAACAGCTGCGTCGCAACGACCGTCTGAAGGATCTCCCGGTCATTTTCCTCACGGCGAAGGGGGAGGAGATCGATCGAGTGCTTGGGCTGGAGATCGGGGCCGACGATTACGTGGTCAAACCGTTCAGCCCTCGCGAGCTCGTGGCTCGGGCCAAGGCGGTGCTGCGCAGACGCGAACTGCCGACGCTGCGGCACGAAGTGATCGAACTGAACGGGCTCCGACTCGACTCGCGCACCCAGGAAGTTGTCGTACGCGGGCGTCCGGTGGCCCTCAGCGCTCTGGAATTCCGGCTCCTCCATTTTCTGGCTTCCAACCCTCGCCGGATCTTCAGCCGCGACCGTCTGCTGGACGAAGTGTGGGGACGGGAGCGCTTCGTGACGCCCAGGACCGTGGATGTGCACGTCCGGCGGCTCCGTGAAAAGATCGAGGACGAGCCGAGCCAACCGCATCATCTCCAGACGGTCCGGGGTTCGGGATACCGTTTCGGCGTGACCTCCGAAGAGAACTGACCGACTCCCCCCGCCGTCGGCCCGCCCCCTTTCCCCCGGGGCGGAGCGCTGCATTCCGCCTGGTTTCGTTCCTGTAACACAATCTTCATATAGAGTTCACGGCCCCTTAACTTCCCGCTGCTATCGTTGGCGCCGGAAGAGAAATGTGTCCAGTGTGAGATCCACCGCGAGCCGTAACGAAAACCGCTCATGAATCCCAAAGGTGACTCAATGAAAAGAATCTCGATCCAACGATCTTTGATGGTCCTTACCTTGGCGGCCGTGCTGGTTCTGGCTGCCTGCGGCTCGGGACCTTCCGGCACGACTGCGACGACCTCCGATGCGGAGACCCTGCTGATCAACGCCGCAGGCGCAACGTTTCCCTATCCGATCTACTCCAAGTGGTTCGACGCCTACCACAAAGCGCATCCGGACTTTCAGTTCAACTACCAGTCCATCGGGTCGGGTGGAGGCATTCGCCAGCTTCAGGCCGGCACGGTCGACTTCGGGGCCTCGGATATGCCTCTGAACGATGAACTGCTGGCCAAATTCGATCAGCCCATCCTGCAGTTCCCGACCGTCCTGGGCGCCGTCGTCCCGACGTACAACATCCCCGGGGTGAACGCCGAGCTGAATTTCACACCCGATGCCCTGGCCGGCATCTTTCTGGGCAAGATCACCAAATGGAACGACCGCGCCATCACATCCGCCAATCCCGGAGTCTCACTGCCCGCCGACGACATCGTCGTAGCGCACCGCTCCGACGGCAGCGGCACGACTTTCGTCTGGACGGATTACCTCTCCAAGGTCAGCCCGGAATGGAAGGAGAAAGTCGGAAGCAACACCTCCGTGAACTGGCCGGTGGGACTCGGGGGCAAGGGCAACGAAGGCGTGTCGGGAATCGTCAAGCAGACTCCCAACTCCATCGGGTACGTCGAACTGATTTACGCTCTCCAGAACCAGTTGTCCTACGGAAGGGTTCGCAACGCTTCGGGAGACTTCGTCAAGGCAAGCCTGGCTTCAGTGACCGCCGCTGCTTCGGGAGTCTCGGACCAGATGCAGCAGGACATCCGGATCTCGATAACCAACGCTCCCGGACAGGATGCCTATCCGATCTGCAGTTTCACCTACCTCCTCATCCCTGAGAAGATCGCGGATCGGCGCAAGGCGGAGGCCATCAAGGGCTTCCTCCAATGGATGCTGACCGAAGGTCAGGGCATGGCCGAATCCCTCGATTATGCCCGCCTCCCGGAGGCGGTCGTTCAGATTGAGATGAACAAACTTTCCCAGGTTCAGTAGATGGCAGAACCCTCTGCGACGATGATCGACGACACCCGCCCTCCCATGGGAGAGCGGGTGCGGGCCTATCTGGAGCGACTGCGTAGCGGCGATGAGATCGCGCATCTGGTGACGTTCATCTTTGCCGGCAGCATTCTCCTCGTCACCGGCCTGCTGGTCTTCGAACTGTGGCGGCACTCGGCTCTCTCTCGGGAACGCTTCGGCTGGGCCTTTCTCGTGACTCGGACCTGGGACCCCGTCTTCGAGGACTTCGGGGCGCTCCCGTTCATCTACGGCACCCTCGTGACCTCCTTCGGCGCGCTCCTGCTCGCCGTGCCCTTCGGGGTGGGTGCCGCCGTCTTTCTGGCGGAACTGGCTCCCCGTCGCATCTCCGACGCGCTGACCTTCGTCATCGAACTGCTGGCCTCGGTACCCAGCGTCATTTTCGGGCTGCTCGGCATCTTCGTACTGGTCCCCATCCTGCGCACCACGATTCAGCCCTTCCTGCAGTCCACATTCGGCTTCCTTCCCCTCTTCCAGGGACCCATCTACGGAATCGGACTCCTGGCCGCCTGCTCGGTTTTGACCATCATGGTGGTCCCATTCATCATCTCCATCTCCCGGGAGGTCCTGCTCGCCGTGCCCGTGGAGCAGCGCGAAGCGGCTCTGGCGCTGGGCGCGACGAAGTGGGAAACGACCTGGCGCGTCGTGATTCCCTATGCCCGATCGGGGATCATCGGCTCCGTCTTCCTGGCCCTCGCCCGCGCCCTCGGCGAAACGATGGCCGTCACGATGGTGATCGGCAACGATCCCAAGATCAGCGCTTCCCTGTTCGCACCCGGCTACTCGATCGCCGCCGTCATCGCCAATGAGTTCACCGAGGCCACGGGCGACCTCTACCTGGGAGCCCTCATCGAACTCGGGCTGGTCCTGTTCGTCGTCACCATGATCATCAATGCGCTGGCACGACTGCTCGTCCTGGCGACAGCACGACGGGGAACGGCACATCCATGAGACACCGGATCCTGTGGCGTAAGGCGGTCAACATCGTCATGCTCAGCCTGACCGGCCTCTGCGCGTTCGTGGCCGTCTCGGTCCTCCTCTACATTCTGGGCTACCTGGCCTACAACGGGGCGCGCCACCTGAACTGGACTTTCCTCACCCAGTTGCCCAAGCCGGTGGGGGAGACGGGAGGCGGCATGGCCAATGCCATCGTGGGCAGCGCCAAGCTGCTCCTGATCGCCGCCATCACCGGGGTTCCGGTGGGCTTCTTGGCCGGAGTCTATCTGTCGGAATTCGGCGGGAAGACCTTCTCGTTCGCAGTCCGCTACACCGCGGATCTGTTGAACGGCGTGCCGTCCATCGTGATGGGGATCTTCGCCTATACGCTGGTGGTTCTGCCGATGGGCCACTTTTCCGCACTGGCCGGCGGTCTGGCGCTGGGCGTGATGGTGATCCCGATTGCGGCGAGGAGCACCGACGAGTTCCTGCGTGCGGTTCCGCAATCCCTTCGCGAGGGTGCCCTGGCCCTGGGCGCACACAAGTGGAGGGCCATCGCCACCGTGGTCGTTCCGGCCGGCTTTCAGGGTATTGCCACCGGAATTCTGCTCGGTCTGGCACGGGTCGCGGGGGAAACCGCTCCGCTGCTCTTCACGAGCTTCAGCAACCAGTACTGGAGCTCGGGTTTCAACCAGCCCACCGCGTCGCTCCCGGTTATGATTTACACTTATGCGATCTCTCCCTACGACGACTGGCACCAGCAGGCCTGGGCCGCCGGATTCATCCTGCTGAGCCTGGTCCTGGTGACCAACGTGGCGGCCCGATTGATCCTGTCCCGGGGAATCCGGGTGGCCAGGCAGTAGGTGACGCAGATGCAGGCGGAATCGGCAGTCATGATGAGAGTTTCGGAAGAGAATCCGACGTCCCTCGAACGGGAGGCGCCTGAACCTGCCAGGCTGCCCAAAATTCGCGTCCGCAACCTGGACTTCTTTTACGGGAAGAAACAGGCTCTGCATTCCATCAGCCTGGACATCGAGGCCAATCAGATCACGGCGCTGATCGGTCCCTCGGGCTGCGGGAAGTCCACCTTTTTGCGGACCATGAACCGCATGTACGAAACCGTTCGGGACGCCCGTGTTTCGGGCGAGGTCCTTCTCGACGGTGAGAACGTGCTGACGGCCGATGTGACCTTGCTGAGGCGCCGCATCGGCATGGTCTTTCAGAAGTCCAATCCGTTTCCCAAGACCATCTTCGAGAATGTGGCCTACGGGCCCCGCCTGCTGGGCAACTTCAAGGGCCGGCACGGTCTTTCCCAGATCGTCGAACGCAGCCTGAAACGGGCCGCACTGTGGGACGAGGTCAAGGACTCCTTGCACAAGTCGGCGTACGACCTCTCCGGCGGCCAGCAGCAGCGGCTCTGCATCGCCCGGGCACTGGCCGTCGACCCCGAGGTACTGCTGCTCGACGAGCCCTGTTCGGCTCTCGATCCGATCTCCACTGCGAAGATCGAAGAGCTTCTGTTCACTCTCAAGCAGAGCTGCACGCTCGTCATGGTCACCCACAATATGCAGCAGGCGGCCCGGGTCGCCGACATGACCGGCTTCTTCCTCCTCGGCCGGCTGATCGAACTGAGTCCCACCGAAATCATGTTCACGAGACCGGCCAAGAAGGAAACGGAAGACTACATCACCGGCCGTTTCGGATAGCGGCTCGACAGGACACCCGAAAAGGCGGTCTAGGTTGCGGCATTTCGAAGAAGAGCTGGAAGAGCTGAAGAGGAAGCTGCTCGAAATGAGCGGACTCGTGGAATCTGCCGTTCACTCCAGTGTGAGGGTCCTGGCCGAGCAGAGCAGCGAAAAAGCCCAGGAAGTCCTCGAAAACGAGCGCCGGATCAACCGGATCGAGATCGCCATCGATGACGACGCCACCCGGCTGCTGGCCCTGCAGCAACCCCTTGCCGTCGACCTCCGGTTCGTCAAGGCGGCCATCAAGATCAACAACAACCTCGAGCGCATGGGAGACCTGGCCGTCAACATCGTGCACCGGGCGCAGTCCCTGATGTCTCAAAGACCTGTTCGGCCGCTGGTGGATCTCCCCCACATGGCCGCTCTGGTCGAGGCCATGGTGGGCAAGAGTCTGGATGCCTTCGTCCGGAGAGACGCCGCGCTGGCCGGCAGCGTTCTCGCCTCGGACGATGCCGTCGACGAGCTGCGCGACACCATCTTCGTTGAACTGACCCGCATGATCCAGGCAGAGCCCGACGCCACTCCTCAGTGCGTGAACCTCATGTTCATCGCCCGCTGTCTCGAGCGGATCGCCGACCACGCCACGAATATTGCCGAGGAGGTCTTCTTCTTCGTCGAAGGCGTCGACGTCCGGCATCACGCGCGGGAGGACGGGTGAGATTCTCGATTGTCGATTTGCGATTTTCGATTTTCCATTTACGGCAGAGCCGCTTTGGACTGCGGTAGCTTGCTGCCGCTTTCAGCGGAGGGGCCTGCGCCGGACGCGTCGTCGAACACCGGGAGAGCCAACACGACCGGCGCCGCACTCCCCCGTCGGGCCTGACCAACAGACTCGGGAGCCACCGGTGAGCCGAAAGCGGAAGCGAGCTTCCGCAGTCCAAAGACGCCTGCGGCGTCAGAGCTGGCGCCTCCCCTGATCGAAAACCGTGAATCTGCCGGGCGTTGCGCGCTCCGTCCCAGATCACTAAGCTTGTTGCCGATCATGCGACGACCCGACCGTACCGCCTTTCTTCGTTTCCTCGCGATTCTGGCGCTGTTTCTGTCGATCGACGGACTGCTGCCGGCGCAGGGGCTCTCCGAACCCGCCTCGACCCGGGAGAGTGACTGGGTTCTCTGGTACCGGCAACCGGCGCAGGAATGGGTCGAGGCCCTTCCCGTCGGCAACGGCCGGCTCGGCGCCATGATCTTCGGCGGCGTGAGCCGCGAGCGAATCCAACTCAACGAAGACACGATCTGGTCCGGCGGTCGTCCCCGTCCCGCACCGCCCGGCGCCTTCCGCTGGTTGCCGGAGATTCGTCGACTCCTCTTCAACGGCCGTTACAGCGAGGCGGAGGAGCTGGTCCGCGACAAGCTGTTGACCGGCTACGGAGAAGCGACCAGCTATCAGACGCTGGGCGATCTTCTGCTCGACACCGTGCTGCAGGGGGAACCGCAGCGCTATCGGCGTTCCCTCGACCTGGACTCGGGTATCGCGGCGACTTCCTTCGAGATCGGAGGAGTGACCCACCGGCGCGAGGTCTTTTCCAGCGCTCCCGACCAGGTCATCGTCGTCCATCTCAGCGCCGATCACCCTGGGTCTGTGTCACTTGCCGCATCGCTCGAGCGATCCGATGTCAGGATCGAATCCGCAGGCGACGACTCGCTCGTCATGAGCCGGGACACCGCCTCCGGAAAGCCCAGCGACGGGGTAAAGTTCGCCGCCATGATGAAAATCCTCGCTCGAGGAGGAAGCGTTCGAACGGAAGCCGCCCGCATCGTGGTGGAGAAGGCCACGGAGGTTACCCTCCTGATCGCCGCCGCCAGCGACTACAACGCCCGGAAGCCCCTCGAACCGCTGGCCATCGACTATCACGCCGCGGCCCTTTCCCGGGTCCGCGCCGCGGCGGCCCGCACCTACGACCAGCTCCGGCTGCGCAGCGTGGAAGACCACCGGCGACTCTTCCGACGTGTCGACCTCAGCCTGTCCGACTCGAGACCTTCCGATCTTCCGACCGACCAGCGCCTGGAAGCCGTCCAGAACGGGGCGGATGATCCCGCTCTGGTGGCGCTCTATTTCCAGTACGGCCGCTACCTCCTGATCGGATCGTCGCGGCCCGGCGATCTGCCCGCCAATCTGCAGGGCATCTGGAACAAGGATATCGAAGCGCCCTGGGGCTCGGACTATCACATCAACATCAACATCCAGATGAACTACTGGCCCGCCGAGGTGACCAACCTGGCGGAGTGCCACGAACCTTTCTTCGATTTGGTGGAGGCCTACGCCGCCAGCTCCGGCCGGCAGACCGCCCGCGACTACTGGGGTGCCCGTGGTTTCGTCGGGCATTACACGACCGATGCCTGGCTCTATACGCCGACCGCCGGTCAGCCCCAATGGGCCTTGTGGCAGATGGGAGGAGCCTGGTGCACTCGGCAGTTCATGGAGCACTACCGGTTCACAGGAGACCGCCGCTTTCTGGAAAATCGCGCCTACCCCATCCTGCGTGAGGCCAGCCTGTTCCTGCTGGACTGGCTGGTTCCCAACCCCAGAACCGGGAAACTGGTTTCGGGTCCCAGCGCCTCGCCCGAAAACGAGTTCATCGGTCCCGACGGCAAGAATCACAGCGTGTCCATGGGCGACTCGATGGATCAGGAAATCGTCTGGGACACGTTTCACAACTTCCTGGCCGCCGCGAAGGAGCTCGGCCTCCAGGACGCCCTGACCCGGCAGGTCGAAACCGCGCTGTCCGAGCTCGCGCTGCCGGGCATCGGCTCGGACGGCCGCCTGATGGAATGGGCCGAGGAATTCAAGGAGCCGGAGCCCGGCCATCGTCACATTTCCCACCTCTTCGGCCTGTACCCGGGGCACCAGTTCACACAAAACCAGACGCCCCAATACATGGAGGCCGCCCGCCGGACGATCGAGTACCGGCTGGCTCACGGTGGCGGGCATACGGGATGGAGCCGGGCCTGGATCATCAATTTTTGGGCCCGCTTTCACGATGGCCGAAGGGCCTATGAAAACGTGCAGGCGCTGCTGGCGAAATCCACCCTGACGAATCTCTTCGACAACCATCCGCCCTTCCAGATCGACGGCAATTTCGGCGGCACCGCCGGCATCGCCGAGATGCTCCTGCAGAGTCACGACGGAGAGATCACACTGCTTCCGGCTTTGCCGGCCCAGTGGAGCACGGGGCACTTCCGAGGTCTGCGCGCGCGGGGAGGGTTCGAGGTTCGTGTCGAGTGGAATGGCGGGAAAGTCCGTCAGGCCGAGATCAGATCGCTCCTGGGGCGGCCCTGCCGCGTGCGCTTCGGTGAAACCGTCCGGGAGTTCGAGACCTCCGCCGGATCAAGCTATACACTGCGCGGCTCGCAGCTGGAATAGAGTATCGAGTTGCGCAGGTTCGAGCTCATTGCGGAATCAATGCACTTTGTGTTTCCGGGAGATGACAGTCATGAAGAGAGAGGAAGCGACACGTCGTTGGGCCCACAACATTCTGGCGAGCATCGACTCCACCAGCGAGGAGACCCGGCGTCGTCTGATGGAGTCCTGCGGCAGGAACTGCGCCCGGTCGAGTGTCGTCGACTCCGCCGCACGCTGTCGGGGTGACCTGGGCAAGTTTCTCGGAACCATGCGCAAGTGGATCGGGAAGGACAACGTCCTGCTCGAGGGTAACCGAATCGACCTGACCTACGACCGCTGTCTGTGCCCTCTTCCTCTGGAGGTACCGGAGTCGCTGGCCTCCACCTTCTGCAATTGCTCGCGCGGCTGGCTCCTGGAGATGTTCGAGCTCGTCGTCGGCCGCCCGGTCGAGGTCGAACTGGTCTCCAGCATCAAGGCGGGAGGTGACAAATGTCGTTTCGTAGTGCTGGTCTGAGCCCGTTCCATCGGCGCACGAAACCTCGAGCCGGCGCAGGAGCGTGACGCGGCTCAGAGGCGACCTTCGGGGCTCGCCCGCGGCCTCTCGGATCAGAGAATATTGAGGTGTCGTCCTTACTTTTCTTCCGCGGCCGTGGCACCATGGGGCCATGTTCACAGCCGTGAAGGACCCCTTTCTGGTGCCCTTCGATGGATCGTTTCGGGTGAAGGGTGCACCGACCGCACCCCCTGCCAGAGACCGCCACAAGGGACGCAACAAGAAACAGCTCCGCAAGCTCATCGGCGAACTCGACCGCCTGCAACGGGTTCTGTTCGCCGACAACCGCTTCGCAGTCCTGCTCGTTTTTCAGGCCCTGGACGCTGCCGGCAAGGACAGCACGATCCGGGCCGTGCTGCGGGGGATCAACCCGGCCGGCTGTCAGGTCTTCTCCTTCAAACAGCCGACACCGGAGGAACTGGACCACGATTTCCTGTGGAGGACGCACAACCGGCTCCCCGAACGAGGGCGGATCGGGGTCTTCAATCGAAGTTACTATGAAGAAGTCCTGGTGGTCCGGGTTCATCCGGAATTTCTGGACAGCCAGCGGCTCGGCGTCCGGCCTCGCCCGAAGCGTCTCTGGCAGGAGCGCTTCGAGTCCATCCGCAACCACGAACAGCACCTGGCCCGCAACGGCACCATCATCCTGAAGTTCTGGCTGAATGTCTCGAAGGAAGAGCAGCGCCGGCGCTTCCTTTCACGCATCGAGGACACCTCCAAGAACTGGAAGTTCTCGGAGTCCGACGTGCAGGAACGTGGCTTCTGGGATCGCTATATGGAGGCCTACCAGGAAGTGCTGAGGGAAACCTCTCGAGCGTGGGCGCCCTGGTACGCCATCCCGGCGGACGACAAGCCGTTCATGCGGTATACGGTGGCGAAGATCATCGCGCGAAGCCTGAGGCGTCTTCCGATGGGTTACCCTGAGATCAGCCCCGACAAGGAAGCCGAGTTCCAGCGCATGCGGGAACTGCTCGAGGACGAGAGCTAGGCTCGGTTCCGGGTTCAAAGTTCCGGGTCCCGAGGTCCGAGGCGTGCGGAACGCGACGGAACCCGAAACCCGGTACCGAAAGTGTCTTGGGTCAGGCCTGGTCGTCGTAGAGCGGCGTGCTGAGATACCGCTCTCCGTTGCTCGGGCAGATGAAGACGATCACCTTGCCCGCGTTCTCGGGACGGCGGGCCACCTGCAGCGCCGCCCAGGTCGCCGCACCCGACGAGATTCCGACCATCAAGCCTTCCTCACGAGCCATCCGACGCGCCATCTGGAAGGCGTCGTCATTGGAGACCCGCACCACCTCGTCAATGAGAGCCGTATCGAGCACATCGGGAACGAACCCGGCACCGATCCCCTGGATCTTGTGCGGACCCGGCTTGCCTCCGGAGAGAATCGGGGAGGCTTCCGGCTCGACAGCCACAGCCCGAAACGAGGGTTTGCGGGCCTTCAGGACATCGGCGACTCCGGTCAGCGTGCCACCGGTGCCGACTCCGGCCACCAGAATGTCGACTTCGCCGCTCGTGTCTCGCCAGATTTCCTCGGCCGTGGTTCGCCGGTGGATCTCGGGATTGGCGGGGTTCTTGAACTGCTGCGGCACCCAGCTGTTGGGGGTACTCGCCGCGACTTCCTCGGCCCTGGAAATGGCGCCCTTCATCCCGTCCGCTCCGGCTGTAAGGATGAGTTCGGCGCCGAAACCGTGCAGCAACTTGCGGCGCTCGACGCTCATCGTGTCCGGCATGGTCAGAATCAACCGGTAGCCCTTGGCGGCCGCGACCATGGCGAGTCCGATGCCCGTGTTTCCGCTGGTTGGCTCGACGATGACCGTCCGCCCGGGCTTGATCAACCCGTCCCGCTCCGCCGCCTCGATCATGGACAGCCCAATTCGGTCCTTCACGCTGCCGCCCGGGTTGAAGAACTCCAGCTTGGCCGCCACGAGGGCATCCGTGTCGTTGAGCCGGTTCAACCTCACGAGGGGAGTATTGCCGATCAACTCCGTGATCGAAGCGTGAATTCCCGTGGCCCTTTCCACCGTTGTTTGCGTGCTCATAGCCGACCCGTCCTTTCCGAATTCGCCCTAATTCAAATCATAGTAATCCTATAGGTTTTAATGCTAACGCAATTCTATGCCCATCTTTCCGTTCACGTCAAGTCGGGTTGAATCCGGCACAAAGGGTCCGGCGGGGGCGGCCCTCAGTTCCCTTGGCCGGCGGGACGGGACTCGCTCTCGAGAACCTGTTCGAGACTCAGGCGCTCGGTGGTGCGCTGCCGGACGACGGACAGGTACTTTTCGAGAGCTCGCTCGAGGGCGGCCCGGTCTACATCGGCAGACGCGGGATCGTTGGCCAGGTTTCTCCAGGGGGCCGGGCTGGCGTAGTCATACGCGGCGAACACGATTACGGGGGTCCCGAAGGCCCGGGGCGGTGTGCCGGGTTCGATTGGCGGGATCCAGACGTCGGCCCAGGAGTAGATCCAGCGCGCATCCTCCTTCAGGAGACGGATGCAGCCGAAACTCTGCGGCCGGCCGGGGATGGCATATTCATGGAAGGCCACTCCCATGGAGGTGTGGAGGTTGAAGTACCAGGGCATGATCCAGTGCGAGTTCAGGGTACTGACCCGCCGTCTGGATCTCCAGTTGGTGTGGTAGAGGCCAGCCGGAGTCTGGTGCTTGCTGCCCCCGGTGGAAACCGGGCCCCAGCGAACCAGGCGGCCCTTCTCATAGGCACCGAACGCCTGCACCCGAAGTGAGACCAGCACCGCCTTCGGAATGCCGTTCAGCCGCTCCAACTCGACGGGAAAAGGGCTGTACACATCGAAATCGAGCGGCGGAGCGGGAACCGCCAGCCTCGTCTTGGCACGCATGTGCGTCCGGTCCCTCCGGTTGACCTTCTCCAGGAGCAGGATCCCTTCGCTGCCGAGCTTCTTGCGCAGGGCCCTGAGGTCCGCGCCGCTCCGGATGGTCACTTCGGAAAAGGCAGGTCTGGCAGGCGGACCCTCTCCTGCGTGCAGGCGTGCCGTAGCACTCCCAAGGGCCAAACAGGAGCTCAGCACGAGAAGACCGCTCAGTCGATGCACAGTTCTCACGGGGACCTTCAGGATAGCAGAGGAGTCTGGGGAAATGCGGAGGCGAGCTTTCGCAGTCCAAGGACGCCTGCGGCGCCGGCGATGACGCCAGGAACTCGGCGAATCGGAAGTGTCCCCTCGAAACCCGGAACTGGGAACTGGGAAACTGGAACTCCTAGAGCCCCGCCCACAGGATCAGGAGCGCGCCGGACCCCAGCATGGCGATGAAGCCTCCGGCCAGCCAGAGCGCCAGTTCCCGGGTGCCGTTCAGGAAGGCGAGAATCCACTTCACGGCGGCATTCGTGGTCAGAGCCAGCAAAACGGCCAGGCTCGCCACCGGGATGCTGACGGATCCACCGTGGACCAGATCGGCCAGCGACAAACCGATGGCACTGACACCCCCCAGGCCCGCCACGGCACTGACGACGAGGATGCCCTGATCTCCGAACCAGGTGGCCGAGACCTTCGAGATGAAGAAGACCCCCACGAACAGGAGGCCGAACTTCAGGACCGGTTTGAGGGAAAACGGGTTCTCGAGCACCGGGGCAACGGGAACGGAGTCCCGGCCCTCGGCGGTCAGCCAGGCGACCAGGAACGACCCGGCGATCCCCACCAGCAGCATCGCTCCCAAGGGTACGGCGAGGGCCGCTCCCAACTCGTGATCCACCAGCCAGATCAAAAAGAGTATCCGGGGAAACTGGATTGAATTAGCCAGAACCCCGGCAACGGCACACAGTCGCGACAGGCCCGACACTTCCCTGGCCCGTTCGGCCAACGAGAGGGTCACTGCCGTCGTGGAGACGACGGCGCCGAGCACCGAGGAGATCATCAGGCCGCGCTGATTCCCGAGGACCCGGACCAGAATGTAGCCCGCATAGCTGATCGCCGAGACGAGAATGATCAGCATCCAGACCTGGGTCGGGTTGAAGAAACCCAGGGGTCCCAGGTCCCGGTTGGGCAGGAGCGGCAGCACGATGAAAACGACTGCGAGGAACTTCAGGGTGTCGAAGAATTCCCGCTCGCTGACCTGGTGACGGACGAACTCGTGCATGACCTTCTTGGAGGTCAGGAGGATCACCACGACGATGCAACTGCTGATGGCCAGGAACTGGTAATCCCGCAGCAGATAGCCGAGCCAGAAGGTGAACAGGGCGGCCATCTCGGTCGTCAGCCCGAAGCCCCCCCGCGGGTCGCGGATATAGCCCACGGTCATCAGCACGGCGACGGCGAGGAAGGAGGCAACGGTCACCGCAGTGACGTCGATGAGGGCAGCGGTCGCACCCAGGAGAGCAATGATGGGATAGGTTCGGACGCCGGCCGTGCGGTGGCGCCCCTCCTCGAGATCCCGGTAACGCTCTGAACCGATCAGCAGACCGATCGCAAGCGCCTCTCCGAAGATCTTGAACGACTCGAGATTCAATGCGCTCCTCCGGTCGCCCCTCCCGACCGACAGGCGCGTGACGGGTCTCAGGCGCTCTGTCGCGCCTGCCGCTCGTTCAGGAAGTCCTCAATCGTACGGACGACGGTCGGCAGATAAGTATAGAGAGCGCAGTCACCTTCGTCGCGGGGCGGACAGTAGTCCTTTTCCAGCCTTCCCTGACAACCGGGACAGATCTCCCGGTACATCCTCTCAAAATAGTCTTCCATCCAGGGGCGGTGGCCGAGTTCCTGGATGATCGTCACCAGACGATTCAGATAGAGGTCGATGGGACAGGTCTCGAACGCCTGCAGCGTGCAGGAGCCATCGAGAGCGAAGGACACGCAGATGGGGCAGACATTGTCCTTCAGCCGCCGTTCGAGTTCGAGGCGGTCGCTTTCGCTCAGGGCCGGCTGCTGCTGCCGCTGTTCCTCGACCTCGCGAATCTTTTCCAGCCACTCGATCGAGGGTCGCACCGGCTGCATGGTTGCCCGCACCTCTCGCCACACCGTCTCACAGACGTCGAGCGGCGCTTCCGGCGTCGTCATTTCTTCCAGGGACAGCCCGTGACGCAAATGGAGGTACAGTGCTTCCGCCTTCAGATTCTCGGCCCGCACACGACGGTCTCGAGCCAGTTCGGCTTTGTCGCGCACCTCGCGAAACTCCGCCACCAACTTCTCACCCGCCGCCTCATTCTCCTGCTTCAGTGAATCGAGCTCCGCCCGGATTTCCGTCATCCTTACCTGAGCCTGATTCATAGCCTCGTTACCAGACACGTTTTAGTACCTCCTATCATGACGATTATTGACGATCTGCCGGGGTGATTTCAAACGTCGTGATTTGCCGGGGCTCGGACCGACCGACTCCGAATTCGAACAAATTCGACTCGGACATCGTTCTATAGACAGGACGGAATGCCGGAGACAGCAGGGTTGGGTCAAAGCACGCCGAGGAGATATAGTATTCATTTGAGTCAAACGGAAACTGCGGCCGGAGGTCGGTTCGCGGGCACGGGAACTCGAATCGCCAGATGAACCTCTCTCAGGGCTCGCTCATCGGACACTATGAAGTCGTCGGCTCTCTCGGCGCCGGGGGCATGGGCGAAGTCTACCGCGCGCGCGACACGAAACTGAAGCGCGAGGTCGCTCTCAAGATCCTTCCCGAGCACGTCTCGAAGAACCCGGATTCGTTGACCCGCTTCGAACGGGAGGCGGTTGTCCTGGCTCAACTCTCCCATCCCAACATTCTCTCCATCCACGATTTCGGGAACTTCGACGGCATCCCGGTCGCCGTCATGGAACTGCTCGAGGGCCGCACACTCCGGCAGGCGATCGACGAAAGCGGCGTGACGGTCCGTCGTTCCCTGGAGATCGGGGCGGAGGTCGCCGAGGGTCTGGCTGCGGCCCATTCCAAGGGCATCGTCCATCGCGACCTGAAGCCCGAGAACATCTTCATCACGGAAGACGAGCAGATCAAAATCCTGGACTTCGGCCTGGCCCGCGTCGAACCGGCCGTGGCGGAGACGGAAAAGACGAAGGATTCCATTCCCACCGAGACCGAGCCGGGCGTGATCAAGGGCACGATCGGCTACATGGCACCCGAGCAGTTGCGCGGTCAGGTCGTCGACGGGCGCAGCGACATCTTTTCTCTGGGCTGCATCCTCTACGAGATGCTGACGGGCCAGCGAGCTTTCGCCAAGGCCTCCGTGGCCGATACGATGACCGCCATCCTCGTCGAGAACCCGCCCGATTTCCTGTCATCCGGCCGCCAGCTGCCGCCCGAGGCCGAGCGGCTGACGACCCACTGTCTGGAGAAGAATCCCGAGCGCCGCTACCAGTCCGCCAAGGATCTGGCCATGCACCTGCGCTCCCTGGCCTCCAGTCCGGATATCTCGGTCGGTCTCCGCCACTCCGGGATTCGGCGCCTGCCCTGGGTGTGGGCCCTGACAGCCCTGATCGCGACGCTCGTCGCCGTCGCCGCCCTGTGGCTGTTTCTGGGGCGCAAGCAGCCGTCGCCCGCTCCGCTGCGACCATCGGTGGCAGTGCTGTACTTCGAAAACAATACCGGTGATGCCTCGCTCGACTGGCTCCGCAGCGCCCTGACGAACATGCTGATCACGGATCTGTCCCAGTCCCCCCAGATCGAGGTCCTGGGCACGGATCGGCTGTACCAGATTCTGAAGGAACTGGGGAACCTGGAGGAGCCCACGGTCTCATTCGAATCGGTCCAGCGACTCGCACGCCGAGCCAGCGTCAAGACCGTCGTCCTGGGCAGCTTCGTCCGCGCGGGCGAGACGTTCCGGCTCAGCACCCGGATCCAGGATGCCGAAAGCGGTCGCATCCTGGCGACGGAACGGGTGGAAGGCGAAGGCGAATCGAGCATCTTCCGGATGGTCGACGAGCTGACTCGCCGCATCCAGAGCGCCCTCGAGGTCTCCGACTCCGGCGGCAAGGTGGCCCGGGACATCGAGTCCGTTACGACCTCCTCATTCGAGGCCTACCGCTACTACAACCAGGCCAACGAGCTCCATGCCCAGTCCAAGGAGCGGGAGGCCATCCCCCTGCTGGAGAAGGCCGTCGAGCTGGATCCCCAGTTCGCCATGGCTCTGGCCAAGCTGTCGGTGACACACTGGAACCTGGGCCACGTCCAGGAATCTCACGACTACGCCCGCCGGGCACTGGAGCATGTCGACCGCCTCCCCGCCCGCGAGCGCTATTACATCGAGGGCCGCTACTACAGTCTGGATCCGGGGACGGTTCCCAAGGCGGTGGAGGCCTACGAGACGGCGATCGCGCTATACCCCGATCATATGGCCGCCCGTCACAATCTGGGCAACCTCTATATGGCGCTGGGCCGCTACGACGACGCGATCACTCAATACGAGGCGTTGCTCAAGGCCGGTTCTTCCTTTGCGGGAACGCACACGAACCTGGCCAACGTCTACGCCCAAACCGGCCAGGTCGACAAGGGCTACGCCGTCCTCAAGGACTATGTCGCCGAGTATCCAGATTCGGCCGCCGGAAACCGGGATCTCGCCTCCTACCTGATCCGGACGGGGCGAGTGGCCGACTCTTTTTCCTACCTGACGCGGGCGGAGGTGCTCGCCCCGGGGGATTTCGAGAACAAACTGCTCGAGTGGAGCGCCCACGTCTTGACGGGTGACCTGGCGGCGGCTCAGGTCACGGCGGAAGCCGTCGCCACTTCATCCGAGCCCTTGTGGCGGTCGCGGGCGATGGACATGCGGGCCACCCTGGCTCTCTATCAGGGCCGCCTGGAACAGGCCTCGAGCCTGATCGAGCAGGCCACGGCTTTCTTCCCGGAGCCGGGCCTGACGCGGGCCAATCTCCTGCTCACCCACAGCAACATCGAACTGTTCGCGGGCAACGGACAGTCGGCTCTGCAGCTGGCCGAACAGGCCTACGCCTCCGCTCGCGGATATCCGGTGGAGACCGACATCCTCGCCACCGCCGCCTGCGCGCAGGCCCTGCTGGGGCAAACCGACGATGCCCGCAGCACGTTCGAAGATCTGCGGACCCGCTACCAGCTCCTGCCCTCGCGAATCGTCGTCCGAGCCGACAACTTCCTGCTGGGGACGATGGCCCTGTTCGAAAAGCAGTACGACGAGGCGGTGACCCGCCTCGAGGAGGCCTGGTCCACCTACCCCGAGGGCATCAACACCTTCGAGGAGACCCACTGCTACGTCACCGGCCTGGCTTACTGGGAGACGGGCCGGCGCGACGAAGCCGCTCACTGGTTCCTGCGCCTGCACGAGCATTCCAACGAGCGGCTGGGCAACCCCATCGGTTACGTCCGGTCGCTGTACTATCTGGGCCGCTACCACCTCGATCGGGGCGACCGAGAGCAGGGCCGGCACTATTTGCGCCGCTTCCTGGATCTCTGGGGCGATGGGACCCTGGACCGGCCGTTGGTGAATGAAGCCCGCTCCCTGCTTAAGACCTGAGAACACAGTTCCTTACTCCGAACCTGATAGGATGGAGAGACGCCTCCGGGTCGGACGCCAACACTGCGGGCCGCCCGGATTGCGGGGGACCCTCCCGGTCTTCGGGAGGCCCCAGGACGAGGCTTCAACGACCCGGAGAAGACGCCGTGGGAAGAACCGACTCATTCTCTACCATCGAAAGAAAAATGCAGGAGGCTGAAATCCCTCCTCGTGCCATCGAGACTTTTCGTTACTACTACCGGAAGCTGGTCGCCGGGGACACCGGCATGCTGCCCGAAGAATCGCTCCTTCCCGTCGAGTCCGTTCCACAGCTTGCAGACCTGGACACACGATTCGCCGATCGCGGAAAGGACCTGCGACGTCAAACGGTCATGCTCAAACTCAACGGAGGATTGGGCACCAGCATGGGCCTCGACCGGGCCAAGTCGATTCTGACCGTCAAGCAGGATCTGAGCTTCCTCGACATCATCATCTGCCAGTCGCTGCGTTTCGGATTTCCCCTTCTCCTGATGAACTCCTTCAGCACCGAGAGCGACACCGCCGCCGTTCTGGAGCGCTATCCGGAGCTCAAAGGGGATCTCCCCCTGACCTTCCTGCAGCACAAGGTCCCGAAGATCGAGCGCCGGACGCTCGAAGCCGTCGACTATCCGCGGGATCCGCAGCTCGAATGGTGCCCGCCCGGACACGGCGATCTCTACAACGCCCTCGTCACCAGCGAGGCGCTGGATGGCCTCCTGGAAGCCGGCGTCGAATACGCCTTCATCTCCAACTCGGACAATCTCGGAGCGACCCTCGACGAGCGGATTCTCGGGCATTTTGCGGATCAGGAACTCGATTTCCTCATGGAGGTCGCGCGCAGGACCGAAGCCGACCGGAAAGGGGGACACCTGGCCCGCAGCCGGGACGATCATCGCCTCCTGCTGCGCGAATCGGCCCAGTGCCCCGAAGACGATCTCGACCAGTTCCAGGACATCGAGCGGTATCGCTTCTTCAACACGAACAACCTCTGGATCCGGCTCCAAACATTACGGGACAAGCTCGAGCAAGAGCAGTTCCTTCGGCTGCCGATGATCCGCAATGCCAAGACCGTCGATCCCCGAGACCCTGACTCGATTCCGGTCTACCAGCTGGAGACCGCCGTCGGTGCTGCCATCGGACTGTTCGAACGCGCCGGAGCCATCGAGGTCCCGCGGGGGCGGTTTGCGCCGGTCAAGACCTGCGAAGACCTGCTGGTCGTCCGTTCCGACGCCACGGTCCTGACCGAAGACTGCCGCATCATCCCCGCTCCGGAACGGACCGAGGGTCCACCGCTGGTCTCGCTCGACGATCGCTATTACCGGCTCATCGACGACCTCGAGAGCCGCTTCCCGGAGGGTCCGCCCTCGCTGGTCGGCTGCCGCAGTCTGAAGGTCCGGGGCGACATCCGTTTCGGCGCGGATGTGCGCCTGCTGGGGGACGTCGAGCTGGTCAACCGCGGTGACGGCCAGGCCCGCATCGAGATGGCGACCATCGAGGGCGGCAAGGTCTTCCACTGAGATTGGGCCGTGGGCGACGGTCCCCTTTCTGTCGCAGTTGTCCTATAGTACTGGGACGATGAGCGTCTCTGCGCTTTTCGCGCTGATCGGCTTCTTCCTGGGGATCGTCCTGCACGGGGTGCTGCTGGCAACCGTCATCAAGCGTCCCCGCCGGACGACTCTGGAACGAGGCTTGATCTTCCTGCTGGCGGGCCTGCTGATCTGGTACGCCGGCAACTTTCTGGCCGGGATCTTGCGCTCGATGGATCCTGCCAGGGTTCGCCTCGCTCTCATCACGACGGACGCGGTTTCCTTCTCCGCCCTCGGTTGTCTGCCGGCTCTGCTCCTCCACACCCACTGGCTCTACTACCGACGCTTCTTTCCGCCAAGTTCGCTCGAAAAACGGCTGGCGAAGGTTCTGCTGGTCCTGCTGTACGGGATGATCCCGCTCCTTCCCCTCGCTCTGCGGGAGCTTCTCTCCGGTACGACGGCACATCCGCTCGAGAAACTCGGCCCGTTCCGGGCGCCCTTTCTCGTCTTGCTGGCAGTCTCCTACTTCGCCTCGGCGTACCTGCAGCGTCGCATCGTCCGGCGTTCGACCCGCCCCATCGAGGCGGCGCTGTTCCGGCGCCTGTTCGTTCTCTTTCTGGTCATTCCTCTGTTTACCCTGTGGGTGTTCGAAGGAACAGATCCTTCCTGGGGCCCCTTCCCTTACCTGGTGACCCTGGCCCTTCTGGCATCGGCCTTTCCGGCTTTTCTGGTGGCCTACTACATCTACCGCTACCAGTTCCTGCAGATCCGGGTCCACCGGGGATTGACCTCGGCAGTGGTGGTCCTGCTGTTCATGGTGGTCTACCTGGCGGGTGTCCGCAGCCTCGTCCAATACCTCCACGAAGAGGTCGGGGCTCCGGTCTTCCTGCTCGAAGCGACCTTTCTTTTCAGCCTGCTGCTCATTTTTCCGCCCTTGAGCCAGTGGGTGCAGGGCTGGGTCTCGCGCAGCTTTTCGGAAGACATCGGCCGCTACCGGCGAATTGCCGACAGGATCCAGGCCGGAGCTCCGGGCGTCGTGTCGACGCACGAACTGGCCACGGAGATCGTCCGCCTGCTGAATCAGGAATACCCGGAGTCGGAATCCCGCATCCACCTGGGGAGCAACCATCCCGGAGGAGATTCGGTTTACCCGCTCCCGGCCGGAGAGCGGCCGATCGGCTACCTGGAGTTCCGCAGCTTCGAGGCCGCCTCTCCCGGGCAGCGGGAGGGCCTGCGCGTCCTGCTGGCCGAGATCGGCGCCGCCCTGGAGCGGAGTCGGTTCCTCGAGCGCCAGGTCACGCTGGAGCGGGAGGTGGCCCGCAAGAGCCACCTCGAGGAACTGGGGAGAATGGCCGCCACCATCGCTCACAATGTCAAGAATCCGCTCAGTTCGATCAAGACGCTCCTTCAGCTGCAGCGAGAAGCGGACAACCTGACACAAGCCCAGCAACACGAACTGGGGATGATGCTCGAAGAGGTCGATCGCCTCTCGAAGACGGTGACGAGCCTGCTTCGGTTCTCGCGGCTCGAGTCGGGGGAAGGCCGGAAGCTCTCCGACGTCGACCTGCGCGGGCTGGTCGAGACCGTGCTCGCCGTCTTTCAGGGGAGCCTGACCGACCGGCAGCTGGCACTCGACGTCGAACTGGGATCGGATCCACTCACGGTTCGAGCCCATGCCGACGGACTGAAGGACGTCCTCGCCAATCTCTTGTCCAACGCCGTCGAGGCGAGCCCGGTCGGCGGAACCATCTCGATCCGCACCCGACGCGAGGGCGACCGCGCGAAACTCCTCATCGAGGATGAGGGGCCCGGAATCCCGGAGGGGGTCCTGAGCCGCCTGTTCCAGCCTTTCGTCACCACCAAAGCGGCGGGGACCGGTCTTGGATTGGCCATCGCCCGCCGCCGCATGGAGCAGATGCAGGGAGAACTCCGGATCGCCGCGCGAAGTCCGTCGGGGACGCGCGCTATTGTGGAACTGCAGGTCGCGCAGCCGGAACCCGGTCAAACCATGGCTGAAACGCGAGGCATAGAGGAGGCAGGATGGGAACACGAGGCCCCACGGTGCTGATCGTCGACGACGAACGCAACGCCCGTTACGGCATGCGCAAGGCCCTCGACGAGGGAATGGAGGTGCTCGAAGCCGAAAATCTGCGCTCGGCCGTCGAGCTGGTTGCCGAGCACCACCCGGAGATCATCCTGCTCGATCTGAACCTCGGCGGCGAAAACGGGCTCGATCTTCTCTCCGACACTCGTGCAGTCGACCCGCCCCCACTCGTCATCATCATCACGGCCCACGGCAACGAGAAGATCGCCGTCGAAGCCATGAAGGCGGGAGCCTACGATTACCTGGCCAAACCGTTCGAGCTGGACGAGCTTCGACTGGTCGTGCGCAATGCCGCCGAGCACAGCCGTCTGCAGGAGGAGATTCTCCGCCTCCGCCGCCAGCTCGACGAGGCCCGCGGCTACGGTGCTCTAGTGGGCCGCAGCGAGGCCATGGTGCGCGTCTACGCCCTGATCGAGAAGGTCGCCGAGACGGATGTCTCGATCCTGATCACGGGCGAGAGCGGTTCGGGCAAGGAACTGGTGGCCGCGGAAATCCACCGCAACAGTCCTCGAGCTCGGGGAGAACTGGTGGCCGTCAATTGCGCCGCGATCCCGGAAAACCTGATCGAGAGTGAACTGTTCGGACACGAGAAGGGATCCTTCACGGGCGCCCTGCAGCGCCGGATCGGGAAGTTCGAACAGGCCCGCGGCGGGACGCTCTTCCTGGATGAAATCGGCGACATGCCGCTGGGAACGCAGGCCAAGATCCTGCGGGCGCTCGAGGAGCACTCCGTGCAGCGACTGGGAAGCAACCAGACCATCGAGGTGGATGTGCGCATCCTCAGCGCCACCAATCGCGACTTGTCCACCCTGGTCGGGGAAGGAACGTTTCGAGCCGATCTGTTCTATCGCCTGGAAGTCGTGCGGATCGACCTTCCCCCGCTGCGCCGCCGCCGGGAGGATATCCCCCTGCTGGTGGAACACTTCCTGCGGACCTTCGCCCGCAAACATGGACGCGAATCCGCCTCCGTCGAACCGGATGCTTTGGCCTTCCTGACACGCTTCGATTTTCCCGGCAACGTCCGGCAGCTTCGCAATGTCGTCGAGCGTCTGGTCGTCCTGTCGGGCGATCGTCCCATTGGCCCGCGGGACCTCCCCGACGAGATCCGCTACTTCGATCCCGCCATCGGACACAGTTCGACGGAGCTCCAGCTCGACCCCTTCCTCGCCCTCCCCTACCGGGATGCCCGCGAAAGCTTCGAGCGCCACTACCTCCTGCGCAAGCTCGCCGAGCACGACCAGAACATCACGCACACCGCGGCCGCCATCGGGATCCACCGCCAGAGCCTCCAGCAGAAGATCCGCGACCTCGACCTCAAACCCTTCCTGCAGACGGAAGACGGTCCCGAGAGCGCGGGTTGAGGTGAAACACAAGATTTCCCTGGACCCGTCGGCATCCCGGGGAAGTGAACAACCGGTGCGAATCTTGTGCAAAACTCGCATCGATCTGGTGTATAAGAAGTGGATTACCGGAGGACAACTGGTGACTTTGTCCGGTAGCGGCGATTGGTTTCGCCTCCAAAACCGGATTCAGTTGACGCAGATTTTGATCCGCAACCCCCATCCTCGGGGAGATCCGTCAGAAGGAGAGAGTCCATGAGAAGACAACTGCTTTTCGTGATATGCGCGAGTTTGATGGGCGCAGTCGCCCTGGCCCAGAACCCCGGCGACCAGCCCACCGCCGGGTACACGAACTTCCGGAGCTACCTCAATTCCGATGCCGGCAACTTCAAGGCGCCTTTGGCAGCGGCGCAGACCCTGGCGCTGCCGGAAGGTTTTGCCGCCGAGAACATGTCGGTCTTCGAACAGTATGTGCTGCTGGGACAGGGGGGTGAGCCCGGCCGCTACGTCCTGATCAACCGCCAGACGGGATTGGTCCGCTGGAACGTCGAGATCGGCGTCAGCCCGGTCCCCCTGGACTTTGGGCCCGCTTTCAACAACGACCTCGTCCTGCTGGGCGGTTCGACGACGACCTCCGTTTCGGCGGTCCAGGTCTCCACGGGCGCCACCCTGTGGGGAGACGACCGGGTGGGCCCGTCTGACGGACGGTCTCCCATCCTGACCAATGACCTGTCGCTCTTCGCCGGCCAGTACGGGGTGGTGGCGGCGCGGCCGAGCGACGGTTTGGTCTTCTGGCAGAATCCGTCGAGCGAGGACATCGGCAGCGTGGAACTGGCCAAGGCGCCCCTGTCCACCTACGGCAGCCGCGTCTACGGGCTGGCGGCAAACGGCAATCTGTTCGCCCTGAATCTGCTGACGGGGGCCGCGCAGTGGTCGGCGCCCGAAATCGGCTCGGACGGCTCGAACGTGATCGCCACCCGCAAGTACGTGTTCGTCAACAACCCGGCCAACGGGACGGTCAGCGCGGTCCGGACCAGCAACGGATCGGTGGCCTGGAGCGTGGAGCTCGACGGGACGTTCGGGAACCCCGGGATCGCGTTGGCATACAACCAACTGTTCGTCTTCTGGGCCACGCAGACGGAATTGAAAATCTCCGCACTGAATCCTCAAACAGGGACCCTACTCTGGGAAGTCTCGGATGCTGCTCTTCCTTTGCATATCCCCGAAGCCCCCGCTGCGAATCCTCCGTGGTTCGCTCAGGTCGCCAACAATGCCGTCTATTTCTATAACTCGAACACCTCCAGAGTGCGAGTCCTGGATGCCTTCTCCGGCAACACGCTGTGGAGCATCGATCTGCAGGAAGTAGCCGGCCTCTCGGTCGCCGATGATGCGCTCTATGTCCTCCAGCCGGACCAGGTCCTGGTCTACCGGCCGGCCAATACGATCTACTTGCCCCAGATCGCCGACGGGATGAGCGCCTCGACGCTGATCACGCTGGCCAACCTGAGCCCGGACGTGGCGGTCGGGACGCTCGACTTCCTCGACGATGACGGCAACCCCGTTGCCGTCGGCGTACAGGGCCTGGCAGACCCGGTGACCAGCGTGGAATTCACGCTGCAGCCGAACGGGACCGTCAAGATCCAGACCACCGGCGAGTCCGATCCTCTGGTGACGGGCTGGGCGCGGGCGACGGCGACGCGGCCGATCCGCGGCACGGCCGTGTTCCAGGTGAGCGGGTCGGATGCAGTGCTCTTCGAGGCGGGGGTCGGGGATGCTCCGGCGACCGGCCTGGCGAACCTTTTCATCTCTCGCGTTTCCCCCTTCGAGGGGAGCATCTTCAGCACGGGCATCGCCGTGGCGAACCCGCTCGACGAAACCGCCTCCATTCACCTGACCTTCCGACGGCGGCTTCCCACTGCGGGAGTCTTCGAAGCCACACTGGAACTTCTGCCGGGACAACACACGGCCCAGTTCATCCAGGAACTCTTCTCTCCCGAGGAGGCCGACATCGGGAGCGAGGGGACGCTGATCATCGAGTCCGACATCCCGGTCGTGATCACCGCATTGCGGACCCAGAACGGATTCCAGATGTCGAGCTACCCCGTCGGCATCCCGGGCAAGTAGAGAACCCGGATTTCCGGCTCCGCTGCGGCGGCCCTCGAATCTCGGGGGCCGGCGCAGCGGAGCCGCCATCGGATCAGAAGCGCAGGGCGATGCCGGTCGAGATCACCGGCGAGGTCTGCCATTTCTGGCGGTTGGACGAGAGTGTCAGTTGGGGAAGGGAGAGGGTCGAGCCCTTGAATTCCCCGAACAGGAAGAAGTTGTCGGACAAAGGCACATCGACGCCCCCTCCGTACTCGAAGCTCATCCTGACGGGGAAACGGGCGGATAGGTTCGACGGGCGGACGGAAGCGTGGGAAAGCGTGGAGGCTGGCCGAGGGGGGAGAATCAGGCGGCCCGACCGCCGGTCGGGACTTCGGGCCGCCCGAAATCCCCTACTTGTTTTCGTACCAGTTGTAGTTGGTTTCGATGTATTGCTGCCACTTCTCGGGGACCTCGTCCTCGGGAAAAATGGCTTCAACGGGGCACTCCGGGACGCAGGCTCCGCAATCGATGCACTCTTCCGGATCGATGTACAGCTGGACGGCCTCTTCGAATTCGGGTTCGTCGCTGCGGGGATGGATGCAGTCGACCGGACATGCATCCACGCAGGCAGTGTCCTTGGTGCCAATACAGGGTTCAGTGATGATGAATGCCATCCGCGTGTTCCTTTCTCAACTCCAGATGTCTCGCCTCAGATTCTGCCGGAATGTATCCTATCTACATCAAATGAAGTAGATTGTTCAATCTCTCCTGCGCTCAAACCATCGCCGCAAGAAATTACCACCCAACCCGAGGTGGTGACAACTGGTGAGTTGCGATTCGCCGGGGTTCGGCGGGTGCGGGAGGGCTCGGCGGTCCGGTTTCACGCAAAGGCGCAAGGTACGCAACGCCGCAAAAGGATCTTTTGGATTGGCGGCTTGGCGTACTTGGCGACTTGGCGTGAGAACCGGTTCACCGGGTTCGGCGGGTGCGGAAGGGCTTGGCGGCTCGGTTTCACGCAAAGGCGCAAGGTACGCAATGCCGCAAAAGGATCCTTGGACGGCGGCTTGCGTACTGGCGGCTTGGCGTGAGAACCGATTCGCCGGGCTTCGGCGGGCGAGGGCTCGGCGGCTCGGTTTCACGCAAAGGCGCAAGGTACGCAATGCCGCAAAAGAGATCTCTTGGGACTGGCGGCTTGGCGTACTTGGCGACTTGGCGTGAGAACCGATTCACCGAGGTCCGGCGGGTGCGGAAGGGCTTGGCGGCTCGGTTTCACGCAAAGGCGCAAAGTACGCAATGCCGCAAAAGGATCTCTTTGGACTGGCGGCTTGGCGTACTTGGCGCTTGGCGTGAGAACCGATTCACCGAGGTTCGGCGGGGCGTGAGGGCTCGGCGGCTGGTTTCACGCAAAGGCGCAAGGTACGCAACGCCGCAAAAGAGATTTTGGGACTGGCGGCTTGGCGTACTTGGCGGCTTGGCGTGAGAACCGATTCGCCGGGGTCCGGCGGGGGTGAAAGGGCTCGGCGGTCCGGTTTCACGCAAAGGCGCAAAGTACGCAATGCCGCAAAAGGATCTCTTTGGGACTGGCGGCTTGGCGTACTTGGCGACCTGGCGTGAGAACCGGTTCACCGGGGTTCGGCGGGTGCGTGAGGGCTCGGCGACCGCCTCACCCAACCGAAGATGGGATGGCGCCTCGCCAGGTCAGCCCAAGCCTCACTCTTGCAGGCCATTGACAACTCGGGAGATGCTGTCGCGGAGAAGCGAACCTCCGAAGTTGATCACAAGTCCCAGCCTGGTGTCCGTCAGGCGAAGGTAGGTGAGCAACTGCTTCTTGTGCGCCCGATGGAGCTTCTCGACCGACTTCACTTCCACGATTACCTTTTCGTCGACGATGAGGTCCGCGCGAAAGCCTTTTTGAAAGGAAAGCTTATCAATGATCACCGGAATCCAAGGCTCCTCCTGCACCCGGAACCCGCGTTGCCTCAGGCGTCGAGCCATGACTGAACGGTAGACACCCTCCAGAAGCCCGGGACCGATTTGAGTGTGGATTTCGAATGCCACATCGACAATCTCCTTGGCAATCTCATTCTCATTCATGCTGTGTCCTCCTGTATCCAATAACGTCCCGGGTCTGAAATCTGCGAAGACAACCTCCGAAAGACTTGTCGGGTGAAAGGCCTCGGCGGCTGGGTTTCACGCAAAGGCGCAAAGTACGCAATGCCGCAGAAGGATCTCTTTGGCATTGGCGGCTTGGCGTACTTGGCGGCTTGGCGTGAGAACCGATTCACCGAGGTCCGGCGGGTGCGGAAGGGCTTGGCGGCTCGGTTTCACGCAAAGGCGCAAGGTACGCAACGCCGCAAAAGGATCTCTTTGGGACTGGCGGCTTGGCGTACTTGGCGACTTGGCGTGAGAACCGATTCACCGGGGTCCGGCGGGGCGGGAGGGCTTGGCGGCTCGGTTTCACGCAAAGGCGCAAAGTACGCAATGCCGCAAAAGGATCTCTTTGGCACTGGCGGCTTGGCGTACTTGGCGGCTTGGCGTGAGAACCGATTCACCGAGGTCCGGCGGGTGCGAAAGGGCTCGGCGGCTCGGTTTCACGCAAAGGCGCAAAGTACGCAATGCCGCAAAAGGATCTCTTTGGGACTGGCGGCTTGGCGTACTTTGCGGCTTGGCGTGAGAACCGGTTCACCGGGGTCCGGCGGGGTGCGAAAGGGCTCGGCGGTCCGGTTTCACGCAAAGGCGCAAAGTACGCAATGCCGCAAAAGGATCTCTTTGGCACTGGCGGCTTGGCGTACTTGGCGACTTGGCGTGAGAACCGATTCACCGGGGTCCGGCGGGGGCGAAAGGGCTCGGCGGTCCGGTTTCACGCAAAGGCGCAAAGTACGCAATGCCGCAAAAGGATCTCTTTGGCACTGGCGGCTTGGCGTACTCGGCGGCGTGAGAACCGGTTCACCGGGGTTCGGCGGGTGCGACGAGACCTTCTCGATCGACTACCGGAGACGGCAAAACCCTGAGCCGATCCCCGGGCACCCTTATTGATTCACCGAAGTTCTTTCCCATACACTTACGCCAGTGAACCGCACCGAACGCCTTCTGGACCTGATCACCTATCTGCTGAACTCGAAGGATCCGGTGTCGTGGCGGAAGATCAAGAACCACTTCCCGGACGACTACGCGCGCGGCGTCGAGGAGTCCAACCAGCGAAAGTTCGAGAGGGACAAGGCGGAGCTCATTTCTCTCGGAATTCCGATCGACTACCAGAGTGGGTCCGAGGGCCAGAAGGAAGGCTATCTGATCCGCAAGGAGAAGCTCTTTCTCCCGGAGATCCTGTTTTCGCCCAAGGAGTTTTCGCTGCTCATGCTGGCGGCCGGTGCGGTGCTGGGCAATGAAGGCTTCCCCTACCGCGATCAACTCGAATCGGCGCTCAACAAGATCATCAGCCTGCAGGGCCGTCTCGATCCGGCGCCGGAAGACATCTCGATGACCTATGATCCCTTGCGGGAATCGACCCCGACGAGCATGATCCAGCGGCTCCAGGATGCGCTCGAGCGCAGGAAGTGGGTTTTCATCGAGTATCACGCCTTCTCCACCGGAGAAGTCACCGAGCGGCGGGTGGATCCGTATGGTCTGATTTTCCGTCGCAGGAAATGGACCCTCGTCGGCTGGGACCATCTGCGCAAGGACATCCGCAGCTTTGTCGTCAACCGCATTCGCAGGCTCGACGTGAACCTGCGCCGGCCGGGGACGGCCGACTACGAGATTCCGGCCGACTTCACCCTGCACAAGTACCAGAATCAGCAGCCCTGGGAGTTCCAGGAACACGCTCCGATCTGGGTCACTGTCGAGGTTTCGGAGCATCGCCTGAACGAACTGCGGGCCCAGCTCGATTTGGCCGAGAGTCTGGGTGAGGGCAGGTTTCGTCTTCGCGTCACCAATCAGAAGGGCCTCATTTCCTGGATTCTCGAACAGAAGACGGATGTCCGGATCGTCGAACCCCTGGAGCTGAGAGAAACGCTCATCAATGCCGTTCGGAAGCTCGCATGAACGTGACCGGCCGCATCAATCGAATCCTGTTCATCCTGAGCTTCGTCTCCCAGAATCAGGGCATTCATCTGGAGGCGCTGGCTTCCAAGGTCGGGATGCGCCCCCGGGCGTTGATCAAAGAGCTCGAATTCATCAGCCTCATCGGAAAGCCTCCCTTCAAACCCGACGACTACGTCGATATCTATGTGGAGGACGACCGGGTCTTCATCGAGTTCGACCAGAGCCTGAACCGCCCGCTGCGATTTACGCGGGCCGAGGCCGTATCGCTGCTGATGTCGCTCGAACTTCTGGATCCCGAGATCGACCCGGAAGGGGTGCGCTCCCTCAAGACCAAGATCCAGGAAGCCATCGGCCGCTCCGTCGATGCCGCCGCCTCCTCCCAGGACCGGGTGATCCTCGAAAAACCCTCCGTGCTGATCTCCGCCCACTTTCGGCAGATCCGTCAGGCCATCGAACAGCGCAGAAAGCTGGAAATCGACTATTTCGCCATGACCCAGAACCGGAAGGGACAGCGGGTCATTCGTCCCTACCACCTGATGAAGCGGCTGGGATTCTGGTACGTCACGGGTTACTGCGAACGGCGCAAGGATCTGCGCACCTTCAAGTTCGAACGCATTCTCTCCGTCCGGATGCTGGATGCGACCTTTCCGGCCCCCACCGATTTCGATCTGGAGAAGTATCGCTCCGACTTCCTGCAACCGTCGGGTGAATATCGGGTGGAGATTCTCTTCGATCGGGAAGTGGCTCCCTGGATCCGTGAGCGGTGGGGCGAGCTGGCCCGGGATGGCGAGAACGGAGGGGTGATCCTCACGCTCTACAGCTCCACGCTGGAGTTCCCCTCCCGCGTGGTCCTCTCCCATGCGCCCCACGCACGGCCCCTTTCGCCTCCGGAGTTCATCGACAAGGTTCGGAAGGACGCGCAGGAAATCGTTTCCGGACAACACCAGGAGGTCGGTTGAGGAGGTTCGGCTGGCTCTTCCTCTTGCTGGTCGTATGCCCCTGCCACGCGGCCGCTCAGGGAACGCAGGACGAAGACCGGGCACGGGCCTTCTTTCGCGAGCTCTGGACGGATCAGAAGCAGATCTGGACGACCCCGTTCAAGGGAGATACCTGGCACCGCAAGACGCCGTTCGTCCTCGTGATCGCCAGCGGCGCCTCGTTCGCCCTGGACGACGAGCCCTCGCGCAAGCTTCGGGACTGTCAGGGTTTCTCGCGCTTCAATGACATCTTTGCTTCGACAGCCTCGGGTGCCGTTCTGACGGCCTTTCCGGCTGCGGTCTGGGCAACGGGCGCCCTGGCGCACCGTCCCGGAATGACCGACTACGGAGTCAAGGCGACCCGTGCCGCCATTGCGGGCATCGGCGTGACCGTGGCGCTCAAGGCAGTCACACAGCGGCCTCGCCCCGCATTCCGGGAAAGTCTACGGCTTCTGGGAAGGAGGAAACTCCTTTCCTTCCGGGCACTCGGCCGTCGCCTGGGCGATTGCCGGCGCCACCTGCCGGCACTTCCAGGAGCACCGCTGGGTCGCCTTCATTGCCTATCCCGTGGCGGGGATCATCGCCTTCTCGCGGGTCACCTCGGGCAACCACTTCGCCTCCGATGCCGTCACGGGCTCAGCCCTGGGCTGGGCCATCGGATATTTTGGTATCCGCTAGCCTAGCGAAGCAAATCTTCCAGGGCAGGCTCGATTTGGCGAAAGGCGAACTGATAGCCGAGTGCGAGGGCGCGTTCGGGCAAGACCCGCTGCCCTTCCAGCAGCAGCGCATCCGCCATCTCACCGAAAGCAAGTCGGAGCAGGGGCGCCGGCACGAAGAGTAACTGCGGTCTGCGCAGCACCCTGGCCAGTTGGCGAGAGAATTCGGCGTTGGTGACCGGGTTGGGGGCTGTGAGGTTGAACGGCCCGTCCCAGCGCTCATCACCCAGCGCCCGGTCGAGGAGGGCCACCTCGTCGGCGATATGTATCCAGGACATGAACTGGCCTCCCGAACCCAGGCGCGCCCCCAGGCCCAGACGAAAGGAGGGCAGCATCTGCTTCAGGAGACCCCCGTCAGAGGCGAGGACGACCCCGGTCCGGGCCAGGACCACCCGCAGGCCCAGTTCCCGGGCCTCCAGCGCCTCCTTTTCCCAGGCACGGCAGACGTCGGCCAGAAAGCCCTCTCCGGAGGGACTGTCCTCGGTGACCATCGAATCGGCCGTGTCCCCGTAGTAGCCGACCGCCGAAGCACTGATCAGTACCTGGGGACGGGACTCACACCGGGCCAGTGCCTGGACCAGCCGGCGGGTTCCGGCAATCCGGCTCTGGCGTACGATTTCTCGCCCGCGCTTCGACCAGAGACCGGCGGGGACCGGCTTGCCGGCCAGGTGGATGAACGCGTCCAGGCCGTCGAGGTCGGCAGGCGGGGGTCCCTGGCCGAGGAGGTTCCACTCGACGAACCGAAGGTCCGGCAGGCGACTGCGTCCAAAAACGGTAATCTCGTGGCCCAGCGGGGCCAGACGCCGGCACAGCGCCCGCCCGATCAGGCCCGTCGCCCCGGATATGCCGATCTTCATGGGACTCCTCCGGTCAGGGACTGACTGCATTCTACTGGAGTCGATCCCGGGCCGAAAGGGAGCGGGGGATTTGGAGATTTTCGATTTTCGATTTTTGATCTTCGATTTGATGGGGAAACGGGAGTCGGCGACCGTGCAGGAGACTCAATCGACCCGGCTCAGACGCTGTTCCGAGGAGTGCTGACGATTCCTCACCGCCTCGCCCTCACGCCCCCAAATCGTAAATCGTAAATCTCAAATCGTAAATCGCGCTTAGGGTTGGCTGGGGGACAGGGATTCGAACCCCGATAGCGTGGTCCAGAGCCACGAGTGTTGCCATTACACCATCCCCCAGCTCGGGAAGCCGGTATTATAGCAAAAACTCCCCTCGGTGTGAGTCAATGTTTCGTCTCTATCGGGACGGGAGGCCGGCGGCTTCCAGCCGGGCGATGGCGGCCTCGAGGCGATTGATGGCCTCCGGAAAATCCGTGTCGGCGGCCTTGGCTCGCAGCCGGGTTTCGGCCTCGAGTTTCTCCTGTCCGGCGCGGGTCACATCGATTTCCTCCGGCAGTTCGGCGGCCTCCGCAAGCACGGAGACCTGGTCCGGCAGAACCTCGACGAATCCCCAGCCGCAGAACAGCTTCTTCCGGTCCGAACCGATGCGGAAGCTGAGGACACCTACCTTCAATTCCGACAGCAGGGGCGCGTGACCCGGCAGGATGCCCAGGTAGCCCTCCAGCCCGGGTACGGTCACTTCGTCCACTTCCCCCTCGAACAGCTGCCGGGTGGGAGTGACGATTTCCAGTTTGAGCTTCTCAGGGAGCTTTTCGGCCATGTCAGGCTGCCTTCATCTTCTCGGCCTGCTCGAGCACTTCCTCGATGCCGCCCACCATGTAGAAGGCCTGCTCCGGTATTTCATCGTGCTTGCCGTCGCAGATCTCCTTGAAGCCCCGGATCGTCTCCTCGATGGGCACGTATTTTCCGGGGATCCCCGTGAACTGCTCCGCCACGAAGAAGGGCTGGGAGAGAAACTTCTGGATTTTGCGGGCTCTCGACACCGTCAACTTGTCCTCTTCCGACAACTCGTCCATTCCGAGGATCGCAATGATGTCCTGCAGGTCCCGGTAGCGCTGCAGAACGTTCTGAACCGTTCGTGCCACCGAGTAGTGCTCCTGGCCGATGATCCGCGGGTCGAGAATCCGGCTCGTCGAGGCCAGCGGATCCACCGCCGGGTAGATCCCCATCTCGGCAATCGAACGCTCCAGGTTGGTGGTGGCGTCAAGGTGCGCGAAGGTCGTGGCCGGCGCCGGATCCGTGTAGTCGTCGGCCGGCACGTAGATGGCCTGGATCGAGGTGATCGATCCCTTCTTCGTGCTCGTGATCCGCTCCTGCAGCTCGCCCATCTCCGTCGCCAGGTTGGGCTGGTATCCGACGGCCGACGGCATCCGGCCCAGCAGCGCCGACACCTCGGATCCGGCCTGCGTGAAGCGAAAGATGTTGTCGATGAACAGGAGAACGTCCTGCCCTTCCTCGTCGCGGAAGTATTCGGCCACCGTCAGGCCCGTCAGCCCGACCCTCAGGCGCGCACCGGGAGGTTCCGTCATCTGCCCGTAGATGAGGGCCGTCTTGTCGATGACGCCCGACTCCTTCATTTCGAGCCAGAGGTCGTTTCCCTCACGGGTCCGTTCCCCAACTCCCGCGAAGACGGAAAAACCGCCGTGCTGGGTGGCGATCCGGTTGATCAGCTCCATGATGATGACCGTCTTCCCGACACCCGCGCCGCCGAACAGCCCGATCTTGCCTCCCTTGGCAAAGGGCTCGATGAGGTCGATCACCTTGATCCCGGTTTCGAGCATCTCGGTATCGGTATTCTGTTCCTCCAGGGAGGGCGCTTCCCGGTGGATCGGCAGGCGTTTCTTGGTCTGGATCAGTCCCAGCTTGTCGACCGGCTCGCCAAGAACGTTGATAACCCGTCCCAGAGTCTCACGCCCGACCGGAACCATAATCGGCGTTCCCAGGTCGATCGCCTTCATTCCGCGCACGACCCCGTCGGTCGGCTCCATGGAAACGCACTTCGCGATTCCGTCTCCGAGATGCTGCGCCACCTCGACGGTGATGTCGATCGGAACCGGTGTGTCCATTCCTTCGGAAGTGACACGGACCGCGTTGTAGATGTTCGGGACGTGCTCGCCTTCAAACCTGATATCCACGACGGGTCCCATGACCTGCACGATCTTTCCGATCACTTCCTTCATTTCAATCACTCCTGGATTCCTGCAAGGCGTTGGCGCCGCTGACGATTTCGATGATTTCGGTGGTAATCGAGGCCTGCCGGAGTCGGTTGATCTTGAGCGTCAGCGTCTCGATCATCTCCCGTGCATTGCGCGTCGCCGCATCCATGGCCGTCATCCGCGCTGCGTGCTCGGACGCCTCCGACTCCAGCATGGCGCGAAACAGCTGAGTCTCCACGTGTCGGGGCAGCAGACGATCGAAAATGGCCTGGGGCGGCTGCTCGTAGAGGTAGTCGAGGTGCACCTCCTTCGATGCCTCCCGGGACAGCTCCTCCAGGCGCCGAATTGGGAGCAGAGGCTCGACGACGACCCGCTGTGAGATCACCGACTTGAACTCGTTGTAGAGCAGGTAAACGGCATCGAGCTCGCTGCGCGAGAAGTAGTCGATGAGCAGACCGCCCAACTCCTGCGCATACTCGAAACTCACCTGGCTCATGATGTTGATGTACTGGTGCTGGATGGGCCACCTGCGGTGACGAAAGCCCTCGTAACCTTTTCGGCCGACCAGCGAAAGGCTCAACGACCTGTTGACGGCCTCGTCTTCGATGAACTGGATCGCCGATTTGATCAGGTTGGCGTTGAACGCACCGCACAACCCCTTGTCCGAGGTGATGACCACCAGCATCACCCGTTCCGCGTTGCGCACGCGCAACAGGGGATGGCTGGTCGGGTCTACGCGGGATGCCAGTGAATTGAGCACCGCGAGCATCCGGTTGGCGTAGGGGCGCGCCGCCATGATGCGCTCCTGCGCACGCCGCAAACGCGACGCCGACACGAACTTCATGGCCCGCGTGATCTGCTGGATGTTCTTCACCGACCGGACGCGGCGTCTCAGATCGATCAGGTTTCCACTGGGCATGGTCTTTGGTCTTCCCGCGCTCTAGCGCTCGACGGCCGTGCGCTCCTTGAACTGCTCCTTGAACTCGTTCAGCGCTTCGTCCAGCTGGCGCCGGATCTCGTCGCTCAACTGCTTCTTCTCCGCGATTTCACGGATCATCTCCGAGCGCGTCGTCTCGATGAAGCTAAACAGACCCGACTCGAAATCCCGGATGTCTTCGAGCTCGAGGTCATCCAGAAAACCGTTGGTGCCGGCATAGATGATCAGAATCTGCCGTTCCACCGACAAGGGCTGGTACTGAGGCTGTTTCAGGATCTCGGTCAAGCGTGCTCCGCGGGCAAGCTGGCGCTGCGTGGCCTTGTCGAGATCGGACCCGAACTGGGCAAAGGCGGCCAGTTCCCGGTACTGAGCCAGCTCGAGGCGAAGGCGGCCTGCGACTTGTCGGATGGCCCGGACCTGGGCGGACCCGCCAACGCGGCTGACAGAATTGCCCACATTGATGGCCGGTCGGATTCCGGAGTGGAAAAGGTCGGCTTCGAGGAACATCTGCCCATCCGTGATGGAGATGACGTTCGTGGGGATGTAGGCCGAGATGTCGCCCGCCTGCGTCTCGATGATCGGCAGAGCCGTCAGGCTCCCTCCTCCGTTCTCTTCGCTCAGCTTGGCCGCCCGCTCCAACAGGCGACTGTGAAGATAGAAGACGTCTCCGGGATAGGCTTCCCGCCCGGGCGGCCGCCGCAAAAGAAGCGAGATCTCGCGATAGGCCGCGGCGTGCTTCGAAAGATCGTCATAGATGATCAGACAGTGCTGCCCGTTGTCGCGGAAGTACTCGCCCATGGCGCAGCCCGCGTAAGGAGCCAGGTACTGCATGGTGGCGGGATCCGAAGAAGCGGCCGCGACCACCACGCATTTGTCCATGACTCCGTACTCTTCGAGCGTCTTGATGACCCGGGCGATGGTCGACCGCTTCTGCCCGATGGCCACATAGATGCAGACGACGTCCGTGTCCTTCTGGTTGATGATGGTGTCGATGGCGATGGCGCTTTTGCCCGTCTGCCGGTCTCCGATGATCAGCTCACGCTGTCCCCGGCCGATGGGGATCATCGAATCCACGGCCTTCAAGCCCGTCTGTAACGGCTCCCGCACCGGTTGCCGATCGACGACGCCCGGTGCCAGCCGTTCGACGGGAATGAACCGATCCGTTCCAATGGGGCCTTTATCGTCCTGCGGCGTTCCCAGGGCATCCACGACACGCCCGAGCAGCTCCGGGCCAACCGGAACCTGCATGATGCGCTTCGTGCGCTTGACGATGTCCCCCTCACTGACCGCATGCACGTCTCCAAAGAGAACCGCTCCGACGGCGTCTTCCTCGAGGTTGAGGGCAAGACCGTAGACTTTGTGTGGAAACTCGAGCAGTTCGAGGGCCATCGCCTTGTCGAGGCCGTGGACCCTCGCGACGCCGTCTCCGGCCGCAATGACGGTGCCGATTTCGCTGACCAGGAGATCGCTCTTGTAGTCCCTGATCTGCTTCCTGATGATGTCGCTGATTTCCTCTGCCTTGATCGCCATCGGTACGTCCCTGCTCCTGCTCCGTCTAAACGGAAAGTTCCTGCCTGAGATGGTCCAACTGAGTTCTCACCGATCCATCGTAAACGGTCGATCCGATCTGCAGCCGGATCCCGCCGATCAGACTCTCATCCAACTGATACTCCATCCGCACCTGATCCCCGGTCAGCTTCTGCAGAGCCTTCTCCAGCCCCTTTCGGGTCGCATCGCCCAGCTTGTGCGGAGCAGTGACCAGGACGCGGACGACGCCGGCATGCTCGTCCAGAACGTTCTGGTAGCCCTCCTGCATGGAGTCGAGTTGACCAATCCGGCTCCGCTCGACGAGGAGGAGCAGGAAATTCAGGACGATCGGCGTCAGCTTCATTCGGGCCGCCACCTCACGCACGATCTCCTGCTTGATCGCCAGGGGATAGGCCGGATTGGCGAGCGCATCCGACAACTCGCGGTTTTTCGCATGAATGTCGGCAAAGGCCGCCAATTCACGGGCCACCTGGTCGGCATTGCCCAGTTCGAAGGCCACCTCCGCCAAAGCCCTGGCGTATTTCCGTGTGGTGGACGTGATCATCAGGACGGCCTTCCTTCCTGCTCCGCGCCGAGGTTCCGGATGAAGCGGTCGATGATGTGCTTGCGCCCTTGCTGATCGAGGCCCGCCTTGATCTGCTCTTCGGCGAGCTCGATCGAAAGCTGGGCCACGTAGGTCCGCAGTTCCTGTCGTGCCGCCCGAGACAACCCCTGCATTTCGCGGGTTGCCGAGGCAATGATCCGCTGGGCCTCTTCCTCCGCCTGGGCCAGTAAGCGCTCTCGCTCGGCTTCCGCCTCCAGCTGCGCTTTGCGGCGGATCTCCTCCAGCTCCGCGTCGAGGCGTTGCACCCGGGCCTCCACCTCCGCCAGTTGCCGGCCGGCATCCTCCCGGGCCTTCCGGGCTTCGGAGATCTCCTTCTGGATGCCTTCCCGACGATCCCGCAGGAAGCGTCGGATGGGCTCACGTGTGAAGTAGGCAATGACTCCGAAAAGGAAGACCAGGTTGAACCAGCGCCCGGCGTCCTCCGCCCAGCCCCAGTTCTCAGCCGAGCTTTCCGCCGCCCAGGCGGTGCCCGTCACCAGACAGACCAGAAGGACCCGGAGCAGGATACTCGAAGCGACTCTCAACAGCATTTCCTGTCGTTTGGATCTTGGGCCGATGGACAATCCCCGAAACCGGCACACCGACCTGCGACTGCGGTTCAGGACCTCTCCAGAATTCGTGACACGATGATCTGCGCCGTCTGCTCCGCGCCGCGCCGAAGTTCGGCCTTTGCAGCAACGACTTCCTCTTGAACCTTCGCCTTGGCTTCATCGAGGAGCCGTTCGGCTTCCTCTCTCGCTTGCCCGATCCGCTGCAGGCGCGCTTCACCCGCCTCACGCCGGACCGCATCCGCCAGCTGGTAGCCCTGCTGCCGCTGCTCCCGAATGCGAGTCTCATATTGCGCCAGGAGAGCTTCCCTCGAACGGAGCAGGCCGGCCGCCTCTTTCTGGGTCTCCACGCTGCGGACTCTGCGCTCGTCGAGAACCCCAAGGAGGGGACGGAACATCAGATTGTTCAAGGCCCAAAGCGTTACCAGAAACACCAGGCCCGTCGCCAACAGAGTCCAGTCCAGCTGCAGCATAGGAAAGTGAATTACTAGCAGATTTCCCTGGAGAGATCAAGGACTGAGAACACCTGAAACACGCCTGAAAAGGGACGTTCCGGGCCCGCCGACAGGGCGTTCCCGGGGCGACGTCATGCTACACTAGCCGGATCTTGGAGACAGCCGGGCCTGCACGAACTTGACGTCGACCCGGTGCAGGGCTTTACTTTGCGGGAACAGGAGTTGAGGAGACATGGGAGTGTTTGGCAAGAAGCAGGCAGACGAACCGTCCACGAATCCTTCCGTTACGAAGAAGGTTCCACTGGTTCCTTTCAAGGTACTGGAAACGGACATTCCCTTCTATCGCGACGAAGAGTGCACGCAACGGGTGCCTGATGCGACGCTGGCGATTATCCAGGCGCTGGATCCGGATGACGAGGTCCAGGAGCTCGATGTCGTGCCGACGACGTTGACCTACCGCAAGGGCCAGTACGTGACGCTCGCCTTCGACAACAAGAAGCTCTGGGAAGACTGTTACTATCGCGATCCGCAGGAGGGAGACATCGCCAAGGCCTGGCGGATCCACGTCAACTTCATCGGAGAAGTCATCGACCCCCAGGCGATCGAAGCCGACCGGGAGCGCATCGATGACCTGGAAAAGCGCGTTCAGGAGAAGATCGAGGAAATCGCCCGGCGCCAGCGCATGCCGGCTGACGGGGCGACGATCAACTGACGCCCCCGACCGCAGATTCCGGGGCATCGGGCTGTCCCCGGCCCCGGGACTCCGCGTCCGAGACCGCCGCTGAGTGCGGCTTTCCGAGGCGTTACTAGATCACCGTGCCATCCGGAAGGATGGCGTTCTTCGGAACGATCACGATTCCGTCGCGCACGAAAAAGTTCTCGCCGTCGTGGTTGTTCAAGCCACGTTCGTTCACGATGCGCACTCCGGCACCGATACGGGCGTTCTTGTCGATGATGGCGCCCTTGACGACGCTTCCCCGGCCGATCCCCAAGGGAGGCTTTCCCCGAGATTCATCCTCGTAATAGTCGGCCCCCATCATCAACGTGCGGCTCACCTCGCAGTCTTCGCCGATGATGCTGCGGATTCCAATCACCGTCTCCTCGATGGTCGATCCCTGGATCTCACAGCCTTCCGACACGATGCTCCGCACGAGCCTGCAGTGCTGCACACGGCTGGCCGGCAGGAATCGGGGGTGGGAGTAGATCGGAGCGTCCGGGGCATAGAAGCTGAACTTGGGGCTGTCGGCCGTCAGTTCGAGATTGGCGCGGTAGAAAGCCTCGATGGTTCCGATGTCCTCCCAGTAGCCATCGAACACGTAGCCGAAAACCTTGTGGTTCGGCAGCGAATAGGGAATGATGTCTTTTCCGAAGTCCATCTTCGGTTCTTTGGCCAGCACGTCGACCAGGACCTCGGTGCTGAACAGATAGATGCCCATGGATGCCATGAGGCTCTGCTCCTCGGTCACACCGCGATGACGCCAGGCTTCGACATCAATCCTCAACGATTCGACCAGATCCTTCTCCTGCGGCTTCTCACAAAAGCGGGTGATCCTCCCGGAAGTCTCCATTTTCAGGATGCCCAGCTCGCCAGCCTGTCGGGCTGTGACCGGCATGACGCACAGGCTCAGATCTGCTCCGGTTTCCACGTGGTGTTCGATGAGCTGCCGGTAGTCCATCCGATAAAGATGATCGCCGGACAGGATCAGAATGTATTTGGGCCGGTAAGTCAGAATGTGCCGCAGCGACTGGCGGACGGCATCGGCAGTCCCCTGGTACCACATCACGCTCTCAGGTGTCTGTTCGGCCGCCAGGATATCGACGAATCCCTGTGAGAACAGCCCGAACCGATAGGTCTGGGTGATATGTCGGTTCAGGGACTCCGAATTGTACTGGGTCAGCACGAATATTCGGTTGATGCCCGAGTTGATGCAGTTGCTGATGGGGATGTCGACGAGCCGGTACTTGCCCCCGAGCGGTACCGCCGGTTTGGACCGAATCAATGTCAGAGGAAACAGACGACTTCCCTTCCCGCCTCCGAGTACGACCCCAAGAATCTCTTTCACGCCCACGATTCTAGCAGCATCCGCCCACATTGCGGCAGTTTGAGATCAACAATTTACAGTTGGCGTGCCGGTGGGTCCTCGAGCTTCTCCAGAGCCCAGGCGGCGTGCCGGGCCACGATTGCGTCTCCACAGTCGAGCAGTCGCCGCAGATGAGGGATGAACTCGACGCGCCCGCTGTTTCCCATGGCCACCGCTACGTTTCGCATCAGACCTCGCCACTTCGTACGCTTGACGGGACTTGCCTCGAAGACCCGCGAGAAATCCTCGGGGGTCAGCCGCGAAAGAGATTCCAGCGAGTAGTCGCGACCGCAGTCTCGAAACTCGGCATGCCCGGCTCGACGGGACTTCTGATTCCAGGGGCAGACCTCCTGGCAAATGTCGCAGCCAAAGATCAGATTGCCCAGGGAGGCACGCAGCTCGAGAGGGATATCCTCGCGCAGTTCGATGGTCAGATAAGAGATGCACCGTCGGGCATCGAGGACGTAGGGTTCGACGATCGCATCCGTCGGACAGGCGTCGATACAGCGGCTGCAGCTGCCGCAGAAGTCCGCCACGGGCACATCCGGCTCGAGTTCGAGATTCAGGAACATCTCTGCCAGAAAGAACCAGGAGCCCCCGTTCCGGGCGATGAGATTGGTATGCTTGCCCATCCAGCCGATCCCTGCCCGAGCTCCCCAGACCTTCTCCAAGACCGGTCCGGTATCGACGTACCAGCGTCCCGTCACCCCCGGAACGATCTGCTTCAACTCCTCCAGGAACGCCCGGAGCTTCTTCTCCAGCACCCGGTGATAGTCTCGCCCCACGGCATAACGCGAGACCACGCCCCGCTCGGGGTCGTCGTAGGCCGGAGACCAGTCGGGATCCCAGTAGTCCAGCGAGAGAGAGACGACCGAGCGGACTTCCTCCAGGATCTGGGCCGGCTCCAGGCGCCGAGTCGTGTTCTTCTCCAGGTACTGCATGCGGCCCTGATAGCCGCGCTTCAGCCAGGACACCAGGTGAGTGGGATCGATCGAGTCGGGCCGGCTGATCCCAACTGAATCGAAGCCACAGGCTTCGGCTGCCGCGCGCACCTTCCGGCTCAGTCCGGCTGGGTCCACTGGAGACCTCTCATCCGCGAGACCACACGCTCGAGACCCTGCCTGTCGACGACGTCGAACGTTCCCGTCTCGGCCGAGTCCACGTCCAGTACCGCCCGCAGCCGCCCGGCCCTGTCGAAGACGGGCACCACGATTTCCGAGCGGGACCGCGAGTCGCAGGCAATATGTCCGGGAAAGGCGTGCACATCCTCGACAATCACGGTCTCTCCACCACGAGCGCAGGCGCCGCAGACCCCGCGGTCGAAGGAGATGCGCAGACAGCCCAACGTTCCCTGATAGGGTCCGACCAGCAGCTCCCGGCCGCGAACCCGATAGAATCCGGCCCAGAGGAAGCCGAAGATCTCCCGGATCAGACAGGCCAGCGTGGACATCCAGACGAGGGGATCGTCCTCCTCCGAGAGCACGGCCTTCACCTGGGCGTCCAGTTCCTCGTATTTCTGAGCTTTCGAACTCGGAAAGGTTGAATTCTCCACGGTTTCCATCCTAACCGGCCCCGCCGCCTCAGCCCTGTCCGGACAGGCGCAGGCGATACTCCCGGCGCTCCAAAGCCCGCTCATACTGCAGTTTCTCCTCGTCCGTCTCGGGGACGAGCTCCGGAACCTCGGTGGGACGGCCGTCGGTATCAATGGCCACGAACGTGAGAAAGGCCGAACAGGTCCGAATCTGGTTGCCGGTCAGCGGATCCTCGGAACGGACCTCGACCCGGACCTCCATGGACGTCCGGAAGGCCCGCGTCACATACGCTTCGAGCAACATCAGCTCGCCGACCTTCACCGGATGGTGAAAACGAACCGTGTCGACGGAGACTGTCACCACCGGCTTCCGGGAATGGCGGAAGGCCGCGATGGCCCCGGTGAGATCGATCCAGTGCATGACCGTGCCCCCGAGCACGTTCCCATAGGTGTTGGCATCGTTGGGGAGTACCAACTGGGTCATGGATGTTCGCGAATCACTGACCTTTTTCGATTCCACAGCTCGGATTCCCCCCCTCGGAGACTGATTTGAGATTTACGATTTACGATTTACGATCTACCATTTTCGATTTTCGATTTTCGATTTTCGATTTGGTGGAAGGTGAGTTTTCTGCCCTTGAGGCTCGTCCTTGTCACTCCACGTTGGTCGGCATCCACCGGTCCATCACCGAATCGTAAATCGCTCCGGATGGCGACGAGCTTCTTGCGGAGGGCCTGTCTCATTCTCCTCCATTATGCGCGATCGGGCCTTCCCGTTTTCAAAAACGGGTCGACGGCGGCCCGAATTGCGGTCGTTGCCCGGTTTCAAAGCGAATGCGACCTGTGGTAGTGTGCAGTGGAATGACAGTCACCGATCCGACTCTGACCACCGTGCTGGTCCTCGTCATGGCCGGGCTTGTACTGATCCAGACATTTGGCTTGCTGGTCGCGCTGGCCAAAGTGTCGAGCCAGGTCCGCAAGACCGAACAGAATCTGATCCGGATCACCTCGATCATTCACGAGCGTCTCGCGGAGGCCGGGGGAATGCTCAAGCGGATTTCCGACATGAAGGGCTACGCCGAGGAACTCGGCACGAGGTCCAACCAGGTCATCGATTCGGCCGGAGACAGGATCGAGCGGACCAACGACCGGATTGCGGGACTGCTCGCGGCGGCCACGGACAAGGTCGACGCGTCGGGACGGACGCTCGAATACGGGCTGACCCAGTTCACTCGACAGACGACCCAACTGAGCCGCGAAGTACACATTCCGGCAAAGAGGATCTCGGCCGTGCTCAAGGGTATCCAGGTCGGACTGAAGACCTTCCTGGCGCGCGAGCACACCGTTCCGACCCAGGACGAAGAGATCTTCATCTAGCGATCTTCAGCCGTCTCCGCAGCTTCGAGCCGCTTGGCGATCTCGCCGGCGAGCCGTTCGAGAGAAGCCGACAACACGCCGATCGATGAGCTCCGATACTGCTCGAGGCTGACCGCACCCGGCGCCGAGCTCAGGAAGAATTCATCGGTGCGTGTGGTCAGTTCCCGGGTGATCTTCTTGGATGCGGACATGAAGAAGGAGACTTGGGCCGTCGGGTTCCGCGAGACGCGCAGGTTGATCTCGAATTTCGAGGACAGCCCCTCCGTGAAGTAGTCCGTGAACTCGCCGTGCAGTTCTCGGGCCAGCCGGCGCACTTCGTCGACCAGCCGCCTGTCTCGAACCCTCTCTCCGGCGACCGTTCGCCTTTGGCCAACCAGACCGTTCAGCTCCTGTACGAGACGGAGGATCTGCGCGATCTGAACGACCACAGTCTCGGGCTCCGGAGCAACGATGAAGTGCCTTCGATTCAGCATGTTGTGGAAGATGAATCGGATGTTGGCCGAGAGGCGCCGGTCCAGCTCATCATCCGAGACGTCGGGAATGCGCAAGCGGGCCCAGGGCCGCAATGGGCTGAGGTCCAGGGACTCGAAGGAGGCCCTGGCGATGCTCTGGTCGAACGAAGGAAAGCCTCTTATCTGTCCCCGGACCAGTCCCGGAGCGATGAGAAGCATCATACAGATCGCGGGAATCGTTACTCGCGGCATCGGAAATCAGTAGACCGAGTGTACGGGATGCTCCTTCCGACCGTCAACCGATCGGGAATTGAGATTTACGCTTTGCGATGATTTAGGAAAAAGGGAAACGGGAGCCGGGAAACTGATTGCGCGAACTCGCCTCCAAATCGTAAATCGTAAATCGTAAATCTCAAATCTCAAATCTCAAATCTCTATCCCCCCGGTCTTGTATCGCGCCTCGTTTTCACGGTAGAACAAGCGCTGTCGAAACCGTCGAATCCGTGGGCAGTGGGGTGACCAGCATGACCGAATTTCTCAAGGCGATCCGATACCGCAACCTCGATGAGGCGAGGAAAGTACTCGTCGAGTCTCTGGGCCGGGACCCTCAGATCTTCGACGACGACGGTGGAGAACCGGAGGGCCTGCTTTCCGTCATTCCGGAGGACCGCTTGACCGAAGAGGAATGGATCCGGCTCTTTGGCATGTCGAAAGGCGTCCTCGTAGAAGTCGAGAAAGTCCCCTACTCCGGATTTGGACCGCCGGCGCGCGAAGAGGACTACATGGGATTCGTTTCTGAGCGAGCGGCCTACATCATGAAAGGGGCACATCTCCCCATCGAGATCGAATCCTGCCCCTACGGCGCGCTCGACATCCATCATCTCGACCTGCTCGTCCTGGACGGCGAGCATCCCCTCGACCCCGATCAGCTTGCGCAAAAGCTCCAACTGCCGCCGGACTGGGACTTCGAGTTCCTGTTCGAGCGGATCGCCGACGGCGAACTCACCGCCGATGAGATCGACCGCGCCATCCATCAGGGAATTCAGTAGGATTTGAGATTGAGATTTGAGATTTACGATTTGGAGGAGGAAGGCGGAGCTTGAGCCGTTCGTCCGTGCACCTGCTCGGATTTGTGTGTTCGTCCATGCCAGTCCGGGTTGCCCGTGCCGGTCGATTTGCCCCCAAAATCGTAAATCGATTCCAGAATCTCAATTCGAGGTCAGTTTCGGCCCGGGTCTTCCGGACGGAGATGGCCGAACCCATCGATGAACTGCTTGCGTGCCAGCAGCTGCGCGAGCACCGCAAGAACGGCCTCGGCCCGGGTCCGCACGTCGTCCATCTCGAGCAGGGCCTGCTTTTCCAGCGGCGAGATCTGGAGCGCGGAACAGACCGAGTTGGTCAGCGTGACGAGGTCCACCTTGTTGAGCAACTCTCCCTCCTCGGCGCCCAGCATCTCCGACCCGACGTAGTCGCGGAAACCGGAGATGATGTGGGCAGCGAGCCCGTGATCCTCGGGCTGCTCGCGATAAGGATCCTCGAGAAGTTCGACTCTCGCTCGCCGGTACGGAACCTCCTCCAGAAACTCCAGGATGCGAAAGCGGCTCACCCCGCTCAGGACGATATCGTAGCGACCATCGTCCAGCTCCTTGACCTCGCTGATCCTGCCCAGCCCTCCGACGGAGTGCACCTCGTAAACGATGGAGGCGTCGGTTTCCCGGGTCGACTTGGCCAAAACCATCCCGATCTGGCGGCTGCCGGCCAAGACATCCCGGACCATTTGCCGGTAGCGCGGCTCGAAGATATGGAGAGGCAGAAGGGTTCGGGGAAAGAGCACCACGTTCGGCAGAGGGAAAATCGGGATTTCCAGCAGAGCCGGCACGTCGCTTAGATCCTCCTGTCTACGATCATTCTACCGTATGGAATTGAGCGCCTCGCGCCTTCCGGCCACCCTAGGACACGAGAGGAAAGAGGGAGGAGAGGAGCCAGCACCAGAAGTAGCCCACGATGGCGATGACGGTCAACTGGGTGGTCCAGGTCTTGAGCGTTTCGGATTCCGTCATCCCGCCCATTTTGGCCACGATCCAGAAGCCGCTGTCATTCATCCAGGAGGTGGTGGTCGCGCCGAAGCCGATGGCACCCACCAAATAGACCGGGTGGATCGCCAGGTGACCCGCCGTCACGGCCGGGGCAATCATACCCGCCGTCGTGATCATGGCGACCGTCGCCGATCCCTGGGCCAGCCGGATCAGAGCCGCAGTGACGAAGGCCAGCGTGAGGAGGGAGAATCCCCACTTGCTGGAGGCTGATGCAATCAGATCGCCCACGCCCGACAGGGTGAGCACCCGTCCGAACGCGCCGCCCGCACAGGTGATGAATGCGATGCCGGCGCCGGCGGCGACCGCCGGCTCGAGGCCCTGCGCGACCTCCCGCACCGACAACTTGGACTGGATCCCGACCAGGGTGACCGCGGCGAGCGCGCCGATCAGAAAGGCCACGTCCTTGTTGCCCAGAATCTCGATCCAGGACTGCACCAGGCTGTCTTCGGCGAGCCAGAGTCCGGTCACGGTCGACAGCGTGATGAGGACCACCGGGAGGAGCACCGGGGACAGTGCCGCGGCCAGTGAGGGTAGTTCCGAATCGGGCCGGTGGGCCAGGCGCTCCATTTCCGCATTGGAGACGCCGTAGACTTCCTGCGGCTCGATCTTGAGTCGGCGATTGATGAAGTAGGCGTATCCGATACCGCCCACGGCGGCCGGGACGATCGCCAGAACCATCCCCATCAGGAACGTGATGCCCATTGACACATGCAGTGTCTCGGAGACGACGACCGGGCCCGGAGTCGGCGGGACCAGGGCGTGTGTCACCACCGCTCCGCCGGCAGCGGCGCAGATCATCAGGGCGTAGTCGCGCTTTCGGCGCGCATAGGCGGCACGGACCAGGGGAGCCAGCAGGTAGAAGACCGAATCGAAGAACACGGGCATGGAGAGAACAAAGCCGCTGGCGAGAAACGAGTATTGCTCGCGCCCCTCTCCGAACATCGCCGTGAACGATCGGATGATCCGGTCGGCGGCGCCGCTGTCAACGAGGCACTTGCCCACGATGGAGGCCAGCACCAGCAGGATCCCGATCTTGCCCATCAGGTCGGCAAAACCCGCCGCTACGGTGGAAACCGCGTCGGCCGCCGCGATCCGGTCGGAAAGGAAAGCAACCAGCAGAGAAGCGAGCAGCAACGACAGAAAGGCGTGCAGCCGCACAACCAGAAGCAGGAAGATGATCGTTCCCACTCCGATGAGCAGACAAGCCAGCGATCCCAGCAAAGAGCCTCCTTCCAGCAGAGTCAGGACTTCATGAGCGAGCGCAGCACGTAGTGCAGGATCCCTCCATGACGGTAGTATTGAACCTCGTTCGGCGTGTCGATGCGAACCTTGACCCGAAAATCCTTCACCGAGCCGTCGCCTGCCGTGGCACGCACCATCAGCTGCGCACCCGGTTGGAGATCATCCGCAAGGCCCAGCAGATCGAAGCTCTCGTCACCGGTCAACTGATAGGAACCGGCATTTCGACCCTCCTCGAACTGGAGCGGCAGTACCCCCATTCCGATGAGATTGCTGCGGTGAATGCGCTCGTAACTCTCGGCCAGGACGGCCTGGACTCCGAGCAGCCGGGTTCCCTTGGCGGCCCAATCCCGGGAGGATCCACTCCCGTATTCCTTGCCGGCAATCACGAGGAGCGGTACACCGGCTTCCTGATAGCGCATCGCGGCATCGTAGATCGGGACCGGGCCCTCCATCTCGGGATGTCGCGTGTACCCTCCTTCAACGCCCGGCACGAGCCGGTTCCGGAGCCGGATGTTGGCAAACGTGCCCCGCACCATCACTTCATGATTGCCCCGCCGGGATCCGTAGGAGTTGAACTGTTTCGGCTCGACTCCATGTTCGATCAGATAGCGACCCGCGGGGCTCTCCACCTGAATCGTCCCGGCTGGCGAGATGTGATCCGTCGTCACCGAATCACCCAGCATGGCCAGGACCTTCATGCCCCGAATCTCGCTCAGGGCTGACGGTTCGGGCGGCATGCCATCGAAGAACGTCGGCCGGCGGATGTAGGTCGAGTCTGCAGCCCAAGCATAGCGATCCCCCTCTGGGATCGGCAGCGCCCTCCAGGTCTCATCGCCGGCGAAGACATTGGCGTACTTCTCAGCGAACATTTCCCGCTTGACCGAGCGTCGCACGGCTTCACGGACTTCATCCTCACTCGGCCAGATGTCGCGCAGATAGACAGCGCGACCCGATGCATCCTGTCCGAGGGGCTCCGAGTAGAGATCGAAGTCCATCCTCCCGGCCAACGCGTAGGCCACCACGAGCGGAGGCGAGGCCAGATAGTTCGCCCGGACGTCGGGGCTGATGCGGCCCTCGAAGTTCCGGTTGCCCGAAAGAACGGCGCAGGCCACCAGGTTGTGTTCCCGGATGGCCCGGGAAATCGGTTCCGGCAACGGACCGCTGTTTCCGATGCAGGTCGTACAGCCGTAGCCGACGGTTTCGAATCCCAGGGCATCCAGGTAGCGGGCCAGATCGGCTTCTTCCAGGTAGCGGGTGACGACCTGGGATCCCGGGGCCAGACTGGTCTTGACCCACGGTTTGCGCTGGAGGCCCCGCTCCACGGCCTTCTTCGCCAGCAAACCGGCGCCGATCATGACCGATGGATTCGAGGTGTTCGTGCAGCTCGTGATGGCGGCGATCACCACGGAACCGTCACTGAGCGTGAACTCGACGGGCTTTCCCGTCGGCTCATCCGTCAGGGCCACTTCGACCTGCGGCGGTGCCACGGCCACAGCCGTCCCGCCCTCGCTCCCTCCGCCCCGCTCGAGGCTGTCCAGCATTCGGCTGAGCGCTCCTTCGAATGCCTGCTTCGAGGAGCGCAGGGGAATCCGGTCCTGCGGTCTCCGGGGGCCGGCGATCGACGGTTCGACGGACCCGAGCTCGAGTTCCAGAATGCGCGAGAAGACCGGCTCGGGGCTCGCATCCGTGTGATACAGGCCCTGAGCGACGGCATAGGCTCTCACCAGTTCGATCTGTTCTTCGTCCCGGGCGCTGAACTGGAGATAATCGAGGGTCTGCTGATCGATCGGGAAAATGGCGCAGGTCGCGCCGTACTCGGGAGACATGTTGCCCAGCGTGGCCCGGTCGGCCAGCGACAATCCGGCGATTCCCGGTCCAAAGAACTCGACGAACTTGCCGACCACCCCCTCGCGGCGCAGGATCTCGGTGATGGTCAGGACCAGGTCGGTCGCCGTCGCCCCTTCGGGCAGCGTTCCGACCAGCCGGAATCCGACCACCTCCGGAATCAGCAGGCTGATCGGCTGACCCAGCATGGCGGCTTCCGCTTCGATGCCCCCCACTCCCCAGCCCAGGACACCCAAACCGTTGATCATGGTCGTGTGACTGTCGGTTCCCACCAGCGTGTCCGGAAAGGCGAAGGTCTGCCCGCCGTGCGAAGCGCGGTAGACGACCTGGGCGAGGTACTCGAGGTTGACCTGATGGACGATGCCGGTTGCCGGAGGCACGACGCGAAAATTGTCGAATGAGGACTGTCCCCAGCGAAGGAATGCGTACCGCTCACGGTTTCGCTCAAACTCTTTGTCGACGTTGATGGCCAGAGACCGTGTCGTGCCGAAGGAATCCACCTGGACCGAGTGGTCGATCACCAGATCCGCCTGGACCTGCGGGTTGATGAGCGACGGATCGCCGCCGAGCTCCGCCATGGCGTCGCGCATGACCGCCAGGTCCACCACCGCCGGCACTCCCGTGAAGTCCTGCAGAATCACCCGGGCCGGAGTGAAGGCGATCTCCCGCTCCAGCTTTCGCGAAGGATCCCAGTTCGCCAGCGCCTCGATGTCCTCCCGGCGAACGGCCCGGGCGTCTTCGTTGCGCAACAGGTTTTCGAGCAGCACCTTCAACGCGTAGGGCAACTGCCCGACACCGGGGAATCCCTGATTCTCGAGCTCAGGAAGACTGAAGTATTGGAACTGGCGCCCGCGGACCTCCAGGGTCCGCCGGACGCCGAAGCTGTCCAGACTGTGGTGTGACATCTGCGTAGCTCCTTGTCTGATGATCGAGCGACACGAAAGGGCGATCTGCTTTCCGTGGCGTCACTGCTTTCGCAAAATGTGGGTGGCGTGCCCGAGGAACATCTCGGCAACCTCCCCCACGGTTTCGGAGAGCGTGGGGTGGGTGTGAATCGTCAGCGCGAGATCCTCGGCGACAGCCGCCATCTCGATGGCAAGCGTTCCTTCTGCGATCAATTCCCCGGCACTCGGGCCCACGATGCCAACACCCAGAACCCGTCCGGACTCCCGCTCGAAAACCATCTTGGTCAAGCCGTCCTTGCGTCCCAGTGTGAGCGAACGCCCCGAGGCGGCCCAGGGAAACCGCGTCACCTGCACGTCGAGCCCCTTCTCTTTTGCTTCCGCCTCAGTTAGACCGGACCAGGCCACCTCGGGATTCGTGAAGACCACGGCCGGAATCGCACGGTTGTCGAAGACCGACTTCTGTCCGGCGATCACCTCGGCCGCCACCTTTCCCTCGCGCATCGCCTTGTGCGCCAGCATGGGCTGGCCGGCGACGTCTCCGATGGCAAAGATGTGGGACTCGGCCGTCCGCCTCTGTTCGTCGATCTCGATGAATCCGCCCTTTCCGACCCGGACTGCGGTGTTCTCGAGGCCGAGATTTTCCGAATTCGGCCTCCGGCCGACCGCCACCAGGACCCGGTCGAAAGTCCGACTCCCCTCGAGCTCGCCCTCAAAGCTGACCGAGATTCCGTTCTTGGTCTCCTTCATCCCCGTCACCTTGGTCTTGAGGTGAATCGAGTCGACGAGCCCCTCCAAGCGTTTGGCCAGCGGACGCACCAGATCCCGGTCCACGCCGGGAAGCAATCCGTCGAGAAGTTCCACGATGGTGACCTTGGAGCCGAGCGTGGCATAGACCGTGCCCAGCTCGAGTCCGATGTATCCGCCGCCAACCACCAGGAGCGTCTTCGGGATGTCGGGGATGTCCAGCCCTCCCGTGGAATCCATGAGCCGATCGCTTTTCAGCTCGATTCCCGGTATTCCGCTCGGGCGGGAACCGGTGGCGATGATGGCCCGCTGGAAAGCGACCTCCGAGACCTTGCCGCCACTGACCGACAGGGTGTGCGGGTCCTTGAAGGTTGCCGTCCCCTGGATGAACGTGACCTGGCGGGCTTTGGCCAGCTGTGCGAGTCCCCCGGTCAGCTGGTTGACGACTTTCTCCTTCCATCCGCGCAAGGTATCGAGATCCACGGCCGGTTCTTTGAAGGCGATGCCGAAATCCTTGGAGTGGCGGGCTTCATCGATCACCTGAGCCGCGTGCAGAAGGGCCTTGGACGGAATGCAGCCGACATTCAGGCAGACGCCTCCGGGACGGTCTCTGACATCGACCATCGTGACTTCGAGTCCGAGATCCGCCGCGTGGAATGCAGCCGCGTAGCCGCCCGGTCCTCCTCCTATGACCACCAAGTCGGTCTCGTGTCTGGCTTCAGCCATTGTCGCGATCTCCCTTCTATTGACCCCACGCACAGGCGAGCGAATGGGAGCAAACGAACTGCCCCCGCAATATCCGTCGGGACCCGCGCGTCGACGAGTCCTTCCGAGCAACTCGGGCTAAGTTTATTACATCCCTTTCCGCCAAGCCATTCGAGGCCCGGCTCCCCGGCCGCGCCGTCACTGCGCTGTGGTGTAATGGTGCCGATGCAGCCCTATCTCAACCTGCTCGAAACCATCCTGCGCACGGGAACCCGAAAGCAGGACCGCACCGGCACAGGGACGCTCAGCATCTTCGGCCACCAGATGCGCTTCGATCTCTCCGTGGGATTTCCCTTGCTGACGACCAAAAAGCTCCATCTGAAGTCGATCATTTACGAGCTGCTCTGGTTTCTGACGGGTGACACCAACGTCCGTTTCCTCAACGAACATGGCGTCTCGATCTGGGATGAATGGGCCGATGCTGCCGGAGACCTGGGGCCGGTCTACGGGCACCAGTGGCGCTCCTGGGAGGGACCGGACGGTCGGACCATCGACCAGATCGCGGCGGTCCTCGAACAGATCCGGCAGAATCCCGATTCCCGGCGCCTGATCGTCTCCGCCTGGAACGTGAGCGATCTGCCACGCATGGCACTCCCCCCCTGTCACCTTCTTTTCCAGTTTTACGTCGCAGACGGCAGACTGTCGTGTCAGCTCTACCAGCGCAGCGCCGACGTCTTCCTGGGGGTCCCTTTCAACATCGCCTCCTACGCTCTTCTGACGAGGATGGTGGCCCAGGTCTGTTCACTCGAGCCCGGCGATTTCGTTCACACCTTCGGCGACGTTCATCTCTACCTCAACCATGTGGAGCAGGCGAAACTTCAACTTCAGCGCGAGCCTCGTCCACTGCCCCAGATGCACCTCAACCCGGAGGTCCGTTCCATCTTCGGTTTCCGCTACGAGGACTTTCGGCTGGAGGGCTACAACCCCCATCCCCACATCAAAGCAGCGGTTGCGGTATGACGATCTCGATCATTGCTGCCATGGGCACCAACCGAGTCATCGGCAGGGACAACGGGCTGCCCTGGAACCTGCCCGCGGACACCCGTTTCTTCAAGGAGACCACCCGCGGACACCCGGTTGTCATGGGGCGCAAGACGTTCGACAGCATGGGCCGGCCCCTTCCGGGTCGGCGCAACATCGTGATCTCACGGCAATCCGATCTTCGAATTCCCGGCGCCGAGGTCGTTGCGGACCTCGCCGGGGCATTGCAGCTGGTGGCAGATCGAACCGACGAAGAGATCTTCATCATCGGCGGCTCCGAGATCTATCGTCTGGCGCTGGAATTCGCCGACCGGATGTATCTGACACTCATCCATCAAGCCTTCGAGGGGGACACCTTCTTCCCCGAATTCGATGAGTCGCGGTGGGTCGTCGTGTCGCGCCGCGACCACGAACCGGATGAGCACAATCCGTATTCGTTCAGCTTCCTCACGTTCGAGAAGCGCCCGGCGTGAGATTGTCGATTGTCGATTACCGCTGTGGCGTGGAAGCTGGGAGCTGGAAGGTCGCGTCCGCTGGAGTGGTGCGGCGAAGGAGAATCGGGGTCACTCGATCGAACGACCCCATCAAGACGATACGATGGTCCGGGAGGGCCCTAGTTCACCCACCGCCTGGCGCCGAGACCGACCAAGGAGTTGCCGTCGGGCCGGAACTGTAAGTACGGCCGACGGGAGACGGCTTTCTCCGGCCGGTCCGAGTGCCCGGCTCCGACTTCTCCATTTGGCCGACGCGTATCGCCAGATAGGCGATTCGAGGATCCGACATCTCATCGGTATTTCGGAATTACCGAAAGATGTTGAGCACCTCTCCAAGTCAAGTTACGATCGGTTTCGGTGGCCGCACTGCATTCCGGCCCTCAGACACAAGCCGCATCGACCGAAGGAGGCAGACCATGCGTTTTCTGTTGATGGCTTCTCTCGTGCTTTCGTCGATCTCGCTGACGGGTCTGGCCCGCAGCCTGGATTGGGAATCGAGTTTCAGCCAGGGAATGGTAAGAGCAAAGCAGGAGTGGAAACCGGTGCTGGTCGACTTCTGGGCCTCCTGGTGTGGTCCCTGTCAGCGGATGGACCGTGAAGTCTATACCGACTCCCACTTTCGCGAGCTCTCGGATGGGTTCGTTCTCATCGAGGTCGATGTCGATCGTTTTATGTCCACCCAGGCCCGTTATCACGTGACGAGCCTGCCCACGCTGCTCTTCCTCGATCCCTTCGGGTTGGAGATCGCACGTCGAGAGGGATTCACCCGTGCCAAAGATCTCGCGACGATCATGGAGGCCATTCCAGCCGACTTCTCTTCCCTTGCCGACGTTGCTCCACTGCTGACGCCGGATTCCCGAACCTTTACCGGCCTTTTCAGTTTGGCCGAATTCTATCGGACTCAAGGTTTGCTATCGCTCAGTTCCCGCCATTTCAGTGAAGCGATCGATCTGGCGGATTCCAGTGTTTCCCACGATCTTCTGGAGCTGGCCCACGGCAAGATCGGCCTGAACGAACTCGCTTCGGGCGACAGAAAGGCCGCGGAAAAGACCTTCCGGAGACGGCTGGAGAAATGTCCGGGCTGTCCCATGACCCCCATGCTCCTGATGGGTCTGGGCAAGACCTACTTCGAGATGAAGAAACCCTCGAAGGCGAAGCAGCTCTTCGAACAGCTCGTGCGGGACTACCCGAACAGCGAGTATGCCGTCGTCGCCCGTCAGGCCCTCGATGCCTTGAAGTGATCTCATGTGGATGCCGATGGCCGCCCTCGCTCGAGCGTCCGGCCATGGGCCTGGACCGGGCGAACCTTTTGGGATCGACATGCGTTCATCTTGACAGGTCGGCGGATCGAGAATTGAAGCGGAACGACCGGACGGGAAACGGATGGAGCTCGAAGAACTGCTGGAGCGATGCCGCAAGGGGGATAATCTGGCCTGGGAGAGCCTGGTTCGCCTCTACCAGGGCCGCATCTTCGGGTTGTGCCTCCACTATGTCGGGAATCCGGATGATGCGCGCGACGTTGCGCAGGAGGTCTTCGTCAAGGTATACCGGAAGCTGCCCCGCTGCCCGGGGGCGGCCCACTTTCTCCCCTGGCTGCTGACCGTCTGCCGCAACTCCTGCCTCGACCACCTGAGACGACGCAAAGCCCGACCCGAGACGACCGAAATCGAGAAAGTTCGCTTCGTTTGCGTGCAGGACCGGAATCCTGAAGAGCAGGCGCTGGCAGACTCCAGAAGAGGGCTCTTGTACCGGGCCCTGCGCAGACTGACCCGGCTGAATCGCGAAATCATCGTGATGAAGGAGATCCAGGGGCTCAGCCTGGAGGAGATTGCGGCTGTGCTGAGAATCCCTCTGGGGACGGTCAAGTCGCGCTCGCACAGGGCCCGACTGGAGCTGGCTGAACAACTCCTGACGATGCCCGAGGCAAAGAAGGGCCTGGAGGCGAAGGGATAGACAGACGATGCGGTGCGAAGAATTCGAAGAGCGGCTGGCCGAGCTGAGTACGGGCCAATTGGGCGGCCCGATCGAGGAGGCCTGCCGGCACCATGCCGAGACATGCCCGAAGTGCTCCGATCTTCTGGAGACCGTGCGCGGAGCTCGTCCGGCGTCCGCCCCCGAAGGTCTTCTGAATCAGATCATCCAGGCGACGTCTGGCCGCAGCTGCCAAGAGGCCCGGTCGCTGCTTTGCGATCACATCGACGGCGTACTCCCGTCCGGCGAAGGCCTGCTGCTGGGCCATCACCTGGAGAGCTGTTCAGAGTGCCGTGCCCTCACGGAAGCCCTGGCTGTTGCCCGCGACTGGCTGCCCGAGCTGGCCGTCGCGGATCCGGGATCGGATTTCGCCGACGGAGTCTTCGAGCGGACCAGCAGGCTTCCCGCAAAGCCCCGCCGGATCGACGCGGCTTTGGCATATCTGCGATCGCTGTCCCTGCGGCCGCGTTTCGCTCTCGAGGCCGCCTATCTGGGAGCACTTCTGCTGTTCGGTCTCTACGGTCTCCTCCCCGGAAATACCCTTCACCCCTCGATCCTGTCCTCGAGCCTGGCCCCGACGGAGCTTCACGAAGACGCCGCCCGCTATGCCAGGCTGATCTCGGACGAACTGTCGCATCGGAGCCGGCATATCGGGGGTGCCGTCGAGAGCTGGGCCGCCGCCGCAGAAGAGTCGCTGAGTCAGAGATCCAGCGCGCCCCTCGCGGCCCTCGAGGGACAATACAATGACACCTGCACCTGGCTTCGAGCGCTCGTGCGGGATGCCCGTCAGCAGTTTGAGGGAATCTGGCGGGGCCCGGCCGACGAGCCCCCCGAATCTTAACGGAGCCTTCCGGCGAACCTCTCCGGCAGGGCGTGCGTTAATCCTCTGGAACGAGATACCGATCGGAACACGGGATCACGCGGGACACCGGGGATGGAAGAAAAACCCGCCCGGATCGGCACCGATCCAGTGAGGTGACACCGGCGATCGGAGGAGGATCACAAAATGAACGAAACGCAGCACAACTTCCAGGCAGCTCCACAGGGCCCGCCTCCGGCAAGGCCGGAGCCCGGACCCTACCAGTCCTACCAGTGGTCGCAGGATCTGCGGAGGAAATCTCCCATTCTGGCCGGCCTGCTCTCACTGATGCCGGGCCTGGGTCAGATCTATGTCGGCTACTACCAGCAGGGCTTCATCAACGTGGTGATCATCGGATCCACGATCAGCCTGATGCAGGGTCGACTGGGCAACCTGATGCCGCTGGCCGCTTTCTTCCTCATCTTCTACTGGCTGTTCAACGTGATCGATGCGTCGCGACGTGCCATGTTCTACAACGAGATCATGGAAGGCACGGATCCGCGTGAATTCCCCGAGAACTTCCAGATGCCCGGAACGCAGGGCTCGCTCGTCGGGGGCATCATCCTGATCGCCCTGGGTGCAGTCGCTCTGTCCAACACCCTCTTCGACGTGCCCCTCGACTGGCTCGAGGACTGGTGGCCGGCAGCCCTGATCCTCGGTGGTGTCCTGCTGCTCGCCCAATGGCTGCAGAAGGACCGACGAGTGAAAGCGCCCAAGCAATGATTTGAGACGGACAGTTCGATTTTCGATTTGGAGCCCGACAGACTGGCTAAGGAAGGCCGGGAGTCGGGCTCCCCGCTTCCCGCCGATTCCCTTCCCGCGAACCCGCTACTGACGTCCGCCGAAGCCGCCCGTGCGCCGCAGATACCGGTACTCGTGCCAGATCAGGAACACGATGACGATATCGAACAGGGTCAGCAGTATCAGAGCAAGCGAGTGGGTCAGAGTGAACCTGTAACACTGGTATCCGATGAAGGCCGTCAGGAAGATCAGGGCCGCAGGGTAGGCCCACAGCCGGTCGCGCAAAAGTCCCACGACGAGGAACACCTTCAGAACCCCGTGGACGAGCAGATAGAGGGCCCCGAAGCGCTGGGTGGATAACGACAGGTGATGGACGAGGTGGACCAGATAATTGGCAATCAGATCGTGCGGATCTTCCGCAAGTTCGTGCTGGGTCAGAAACGCCACCACATCGTTGAGGGACTCCTTGCTGGCCACGAGCAGGAGGATTCCCCCTCCGACTTCCAGGACCCCGTCAAGGGCCTTCAGGAAGATGCCTATTCTGAAGAGCTGGCGGAAACGGTCTTCTCTCCACATTGCGGTCTCGCCGACAGCCGGCCGGGTGTCACGATTTGCCGGTTGATCCCGCTTCCCAAGGGGGCGATTGCCCGGACGCGGGCCGTTCGTCCGGTCAGAATGATTTTGCAGGAGGTTCGCCGAATTGGCCAGCGATCCGATGGACATTCGAAAAGGACGCACCTATCCTGTGTCCAGCCCGGCCGGCCGGAAAGACGGCGCACCTGAGTTTGGTCCGGCCAGGGCGTGGACGTGACCTGCCGGAGGACGAAGCCGGCGATGAGCGATCCGAGTGGCGGTATGGATCATCGTGAATCCGGACGGATTGGGGGCCCATCGATGTCGTTGGGAGAGGAGCTGGCCTGCGAGGCGATGAGGCAACTCGAGATTCTCTCCATACCCGAGCGTCTGGAGGGAATGCGGCGTTACTTTCGGACCTCGTTGCGTTGCGTCGGCGTCAGCGCCGCCGATCTCCGTGTCGTGGCCCGCGAGGCATTCAGTCAGCTCGAGACGGCACCGAGGCAAACGGTCCTCGACTTCTGCCTGGCTCTCTGCCGAGGAGCCTCGTTCGAGGCTCGACAGCTTGGCTACGAGGTCATGGCACGTCATACGGAGACGATGCAGACTTTGACTGTCTCCGAGCTCGAAGAGCTGGGTGGAGGCAATGACAACTGGGCGAGCGTGGACGCTTTCGCCACGCTCATCACGGGGATCCTCTGGCAGAGGGGTCGGATCGAGGATCGAACCATTCTCGACTGGGCGGACTCCCTGGACCCGTGGTGGCGTCGGACAGCACTGGTGTCCGTCGTTCCCCTCAATCTGAAGTCGAGGGGAGGACGAGGGGACACGCGGCGAACGCTGCTCGTGGCCGACCGGCTCAAAGCGGATCGGCACCCGGCCATCGTCAAGGCTCTCAGTTGGGCGCTTCGTTCCCTCGTGGCCTGGGACCCGGAGGCCGTTCGCAGCTACACCAACGAGAATGCCGCAAAGCTGCCCGCTCGCGTGCAACGAGAGGTGCGGAACAAGCTGAAGACGGGCGTCAAGAATCCAGGCTTACGACACTGACCGAGTGGGGCGGCAGGGCGATGGAGCCATCCCACCGTGCAAGCCGTCGCGTCTCGGGGGCCACGCGGTTCGGATTTCCCACGTCATTGTAGGCGTCGGGAGAGTCGCCGGAGAGCGTCGTGACCCTGACCTGCGGAGTTCCTTTCAGGCCCTTCAGCACCGGGCGGCACGTCACGACTGCATTCGGATGCCGGTTGACCAGCGCGACGGCCGCGGAACCGCGGTCCTCACTGCAGGTCACGACAGCGTCCAGAACGGGCACGCCAGCGTCGGCATGCTGGAAGGACCCGCAGCTCACCGCCGATTCCGCCATGCGCGGGGCCAGCAGATCGCGGTACATCTTCAGGACATGGAAGGTCGTGCGCTTGACGATGCCGCCCGGGTGCACGAAGAGTGGACCGCGGGCGTTGACGACGGGCGCCATGTTCGCCATGTGGATATGCTGGGCGTGTCGGATGCAGGCGTTGAGAAAGCACCCCGAGAAACAGGCGTCGGCCATGGTGTAGGTCTCGTTCAGATCGTTCTTGTCCCGCTCCTTCAGCAACTCGTCGCTCTTTCGGATCGGATAGTTGCCCGGGTGGTGCCAACCGCGGAGGTTCCATTCGTCGAAGGCGATCCGGACCTTGTCCTCCAACTTCGCCTCCTCGAGGATGGCGATCGTATCCAGAATCTGCCTTTCCGGCTGCGTCGACCGCATCATGCAGGTGGCGTAGTCACTGACATTGTTCACCTGCCAGAGGGGATCCCAGTAGCCGTGGATCGAGATGAAATCCAGGTAGGATCCGGCACGCTCGAGCAGGGGCATGGTCCATTCGCGATTGGAGGTGGCCGCAGCGAACAGTCTGACCGACGGATCCACGAAGCGGATCATCTTGGCCGATTCGCGGACGAAGTAACCCCACTCGTCGACGGTCTTCGCCCCGATTTCCCAACCCCCGTAGTTCTCGTTGCCGATACTCCAGTAGCGGACGTTGTGCGGCTCGACGAAGCCGTTGGACTGCCGCAGCTTGGCGAACTGGCCTTCATTCCTGAGGTTGCAGTACTCGACCCAGTCACTCATCTCTTCGGGAGTTCCCGATCCGGCGTTGGTGCAGATGTAGGGCTCGGCCCCGATCGTGCGGCACCAGGTCACGAACTCGTCGGTTCCGAAGGTGTTCGGGTCCTCGACCTTCCAGGCTTTGTCGTAAACCGGTGTTCGGCGCTCACCCACGCCGTTCTTCCAGTGGTACCCGGAGACGAAGCAGCCGCCGGGCCAGCGAACCACCGGGACCCTCAGCTCGCGCAGCGCCGCTACCACATCGGTCCGCAGCCCCAGTGTGTCTGCAAGCCGCGACCCCGGGTCGAAGATGCCTCCGTAGATCTGGCGGTGGAAGTGCTCGATGAACTGACCGAAAATCATCGGGCTGACCGCCGTCAGCGCAGCACCGAGGTCGGCCTCGACCACGGCCGGTGACGACGGGCTGGAACCCGTCTGGAAGGATCTGGAGATCACGCCGGCCCCCACGATCGAGTGGGCGGACGTACCGAGAAATCCTCGACGGGTCATGCCTTTGGTGTTTCTGACTGGACTACTCATGTTCTGCACCTCCCGGAATTTAACTCCACCTATGGCGCACGGAGAGATGAGTGTCAAGGCCCTTCCGAGGAGACGGCCCCCTGAGCGATCCGGTACAGCAGCAGCGCCGCCTTGGCCGTCTGGGTCGGAAAGGTCGACAGATCCGCCGTCTCCTCGACCGTATGCCCACCGCTGCCCATCAGTCCCAGGCCGTCCAACACCATCGGCACTTCAGCGGCGACGAAAGACACGTCCGCGGCGCCGGCGTTGCGGGGATCCACGGCGCTGACAGCACCCAGATCGAGATCCCGACTGGTCCGGTCGAGCAGTTCGAGCAAGCGCCGGTTGCCGACAGTGGGGGCCATCGGGGGGTATCCTTCCCCGAAGGTGAGCCTGGCCGTAGTCCCGGGAAGACCGTTGGCAACGAGGGCCTTCATGGTGGTTTGGGCGTCGGTCAATTGTGCCGGCGAGAGGGTCCGGAGATCGCCGGCCGCGACCGCTCGACCTGCCACGACGTTCGACTTGCCGAAGGCAGTGCCGCGGCTGGTCTCGGAGTCGAAGGAGACATCGGTTCCAGCCAAGACCAGGCCGGGACTGAGCGTGAGGTCGGCCACGGTCGAGAGCCGGCGGTAGAAGCCGTCCAGGATCCGTGCTGCCTCAAAGATCGCGCCTGCCCCGACCTCCGGCTGGAAGATCTGCGAAGAGTGGGCCGGGGTGCCGGTGACCTCCAAATGCCAGTCGACCGACCCCCTGCGGGCGATGACAGCCGTGTGGGGATTGCCGTCGCCGTCCTCGAAGCCCAATGCAACGGCCGCTCCCCGACCGGCAGTGATCAGGTCTCGGCGTGCGGATGCAAGCGGCGTCCCGGGATCCTCTTCGTCCCCGCTGAAGACGACGGTAACGTGCAGGCGATCCAGTTCGCCCACCGCCTTGAGGGCCCTCAACGCGGCGAGCATCACGACATCTCCGCCCTTCATGTCGATCACGCCCGGGCCCCGCGCATGATTTCCGGGCAGGCGCTCGAAGCGCTGGAACGGGCTGTCCTGACTGAACACGGTGTCGAGATGACCGATGAGCAGAACCCTGACAGCAGCATCGTTGCCGGGCCGCTCCGCGATCAGGTGACCGGCACGACCGAAGGCACGACCGTCCACCCAGCGGGTCTCGAAGCCAAGCGATTCGAATTCCTGTTGGAGCATGCGACCCGTCCGGTGAACACCCGCCAGGTTCTGGGTGCCGCTGTTGACATTCACCAGACGCTCGAGCAGAGCCAGATCCCCGCTCTGATGTTCGTCGATGTATCCGACGAGTGATCTCTCGACCGGCGACAGAGCCTTGCCCTTCGATGCCCCGGGGTTGGGGACAATCTGCGGGGAGGATTGCGCCGGCTCGGCCGCGACCGGAATTCCCCCACGAGCCCCGCCGGACGAGTTCAGAGCGAAGGCACAGAACAAAACGGGCAAAAGCAGCGATTTGGACACAGTCTTCATCGCCGCCATTCTTCCACTACAACGGACCGGCTTGCCAGTCACGGCGGCGAGGGCCCGGCCTCGGAAGGAGGGTCTCGGCGATCGTGGAACCTGAAATCCGGTGCTTCCGGCAGTCTCCGCAGGCCGCCCGTGCCCCCGGGGGCGGAAGCCTGATCGGGGAATCGCGCCTATTTCCAGGCGCTCCATTCCGCCTGGAGGTCTTCGATTCCCATCCAATCCAGTGCATCCGGCAAGCTTCTGAAGACCCCGAATCGCTCGTCCGGCAGGTCGTAGACCAACTGAAACTGACGGGAGATCCCGAAATCGAGATCACCTGGAGCCACAACGGCTCGCTGAATGCGCGTCCCAAATGCGCAGAATGGGCCGCCTGAGACGGTTCTCCTCTCCGGCCCCTTCCTGCTATGCTCTCTCGATCCGGAAACTCGGACAGGAAGGCGGTTCGGACAATCAGAATCCGAGATACGATCGAAGCGATTCCCGGTGGAATGATGGTGGTCCCGCTCTTGGCGGGAGCGATCATCAATACCGTCGCTCCCCAGGTACTGGGCATCGGCGGCTTTACCACGGCCCTGGCCAAGGGAGCCCCGGCTCTGATCGGTGCCTTTCTGGTCTGCATGGGCGCCGGAATCACTCTGAAGACCGCGCCTCGGGCGCTTCGGACCGGCCTCGTCGTCACACTGACCAAGTTCTTCCTGGGTGTCGCCATCGGTCTGACCGTGGCCGCTCTGTGCGGGGACAGCGGTCTGCTCGGGCTCTCGTCACTGGCCATCATCGCTGCCATGACCAACACGAATGGCGGACTCTATGCTGCGCTGGCCGGCGAATTTGGAGACGAATCGGACGTCGGCGCCATCGCTGTGATTTCGGTCAACGACGGCCCATTTCTGACGATGATCGCTCTTGGAGCTGCCGGGCTCGCAACCATTCCGCTGCTGGGACTGGTGGCCGTCATCGCCCCGATCATCCTGGGCATGGTTCTCGGGAATCTCGATCCCCGCATGCGAGAAATGCTGCTCAAGGGCGGACCGGTTCTGATCCCTTTCTTTGCCTTCGCTCTGGGATCCGGTATCGATCTGCTCACCCTCGTCGAAGCAGGCTTGCCGGGAATTCTCCTGGGATTCGCAACCACGTTCATCGGTGGTTTCTTTGCCGTGCTGGCCGACCGCATGACGGGCGGGTCGGGTATCGCCGGAGCCGCGGCCTCCAGCACCGCCGGCAATGCTGTCGCCACACCCGCCGCCATCGCGCTCGTCGATCCGTCGCTCCGGACGATCGCCACGCTTGCGACCCCCCAGGTGGCGGCTTCCACCGTCACCACGGCTCTGTTAACGCCGCTTTTGACGAGCTTCGTGGCGCGTCGACGCAGGCTCCGCGAATCGAGTTCCGAGTTCCGAGTTCCCGGTTCCTAGTTTTGCGCTAGACTCTTCGCAGATGCACGGAAACGATCGTCCTTTGCTGGCATTGACGATGGGTGACATTAACGGGGTCGGACCGGAGATCCTGGCAAAGGCTCTGGCAATGCCCGATTTGCGACGACAGGCCCGCATGATCGTCGTGGGAGACCCCGCCTCCTATGACCAGTCGCGCGGATGCGCTCCGAACGCTCCCCGTCTCTACCGGGTCGAGCGTCCCGAGGATGCGGACTGGGACGACCTGGACCGGATTCCAGTACTGGACGGCGGTCTCGAGATTCCCCCTCGGCATCCCGGTCGGCTCGAACCGGCGGCCGGCCGTTGCGCCGTGGAATGGGTCAAGCTGGCCACCCGTCTGGCGTTGGAGAAAAGGGCGGACGCCGTCGTCACCGCCCCCCTCAACAAAGAGGCCATTCACCGTGCCGGGTATCGCTATCCCGGGCACACCGAACTGATTGCCGAAATGGCCGGGGCGCGCGACTACCGCCTGGGCCTGTTCTCCCACAACATGCGGGTCGTCCACAATTCGACCCACTGCTCACTTCGCCAGGCCATCGAACTGGCCAACGCCCCGCGCATTCTGTCCACGCTGAGGATCGCTGCGACCGCCCTCGACCGGCTCGGTCTCGAGAAGCGCCGCATCGCCGTCTGCGGCCTCAATCCCCATGCCGGGGAGGGGGGCGCCTTCGGCCGAGAGGAAATCGACGAGATTGCCCCGGCCATCCGGGAGGGCCTCCGGGCCGGCCTGGACTGCTCGGGTCCCTACCCCGCCGACACCATCTACAATCGGATGCAGGCAGGAGACTTCGAACTGGTCGTCGCCATGTATCACGATCAGGGTCACGCCCCGATGAAACTGATCGCCATGGACGAGACAGTCAACGTCACCGTCGGCATTCCTATCATTCGGACGTCGGTGGATCACGGTACGGCCTTCGACATCGCCGGGACGGGCAAGGCTCGGCCCAACAGCCTGCGCGCCGCCATCGAACTGGCCGTCCGCTTCGCGCGGGCCGACGCGGGATGATCTTCCCTCCGCAGGTCCTCATCATTGCCGACGACCTGACGGGGGCCGCCGATGCCGCGGCGGGCATTGCCTCTCGTGGACTGGTCACACGCCTCTCGCTCAAGGACATTCCTTCAGCGCCCGCCGATGCCCTCGTCTTCACCACCGAGAGTCGGGCGCTGCCTCCGGATGAGGCCGTTCGGGAGGTCTCCGCACTCGTGGAGAGCCTTCGTGCGGCCAGGCTCCCGGCCCGGGCGAAGGTGATCTACAAGAAGATCGATTCGACCCTCCGGGGGCATCCTGCGCTGGAGCTCGAGGCAATGATGGAGAAGGCGGGAATCGACCGCGTCCTGGTGGCCCCCGCTTTTCCCCCTCAGGGGAGGACCACGATCAACGGGCGTCAACTTCTGGAGGGGGTCCCCCTGGAACGGACCGAGTTCGGACGAGACGTACCGACCTCGGATTTGGGGTCGATCTTCGGAGGCGTCCAATTCCGGCGGACCCGTCTCGGGATCCGGCAAGTGCGCTCGTCCGAGGCGAGCCTCCAAGCGCTGCTGGACGGTCTGGAGCCCGGCATCGTTCTCTGCGATGCCGAGACCGACGCAGACCTGGCGCGGCTGGCCCGGGCGGCGTCCGCATGCAGGCTCCGGCTCTTCTGCGGCTCGGCAGGACTGATGGCGGCGCTCATGAGAATCGACGGATGGGCATCACGGGTGCCCGCCTCGATCCTGACGCCCGCCACAGCGGGACCCGGACTCATCGTCGCCGGCAGCCGCCATGAGCGTACGCGGGCCCAGATCGGCGCGCTCGCCGGGAGTGGCATCTCCGTCGTGCGGGTTCCTTCGGCTTCCGATTCGCCGCAGTCGTCACACGCGACCCTCGCCGAGGAGGTGGGCCAGCCCCTCGTCGCCGGGCGCAATGTCGCTCTCGCTGCCGAAATCGACGATCGGCAGCCGACCTCCCGGGAAATGGCCCGCCGAATGGCCGAGATCGCCCGGAAGGCAATCGAACGGACGCCTGCCGCCTTCCTCGTTCTGACGGGAGGAGACACCGCGGCCGCAGTGTGCCAGGCCCTGGACGTGTCCTCGATCCTCCTGTTGGGCGAGATTTCCCCCGGCATTCCCCACGGCCGGCTCGAGGGCGGCCTCCTCGACGGCCTCCCCGTCGCCACCAAAGCCGGCGGCTTCGGCGAGCCGGACGCCCTCGCCCGGATCCTGGAGTTCCTTAATAGGTGACACGCACGCAATTCGATCGTAAGTTACTGCGAAACAAGGATTCTGTTGGAGATCTACAAGGAAGCCTGACAGTATGTTCATCGGCCATTATGCGGTTGCGTTCGGTGTCAAGCGGGCAGTCCCGCGGGTGTCGCTGGGAGTGCTGTTTGCGGCCACATCACTGATCGATCTCCTGTGGCCGATCTTTCTTCTGCTCGGCTGGGAAAGGGTCCGTATCGACCCCGGGAACACTGTGGTCACTCCCCTGGATTTCGTGTACTACCCGATCACACACAGTCTCATCGGGGCCGCGGGCTGGGCCGTTCTCCTGGCGCTGCTCTACTGGGCCTGGAGCCGATACGCTGCCGGCGCCGTGGTCGTCGCGCTGGTGGCACTCAGCCACTGGTTCCTCGACCTCCTGGTCCATCGACCAGACCTGCCGATCGTCCCCGGTTCCTCCCATCTCCTGGGATTGGGGCTCTGGAATTCGTTCGCGGGCACGATCCTGGTCGAGGGAGGCCTCTGCGTTGCGGGAGTGTGGCTGTACGCTTCCGGGACGCACGCACGTGATCGGGTCGGACGGTATGCCTTCTGGAGCCTGGTCGGCTTCCTCGCGCTGATCTACGCCGCCAACCTGCTGGGGCCTCCGCCTCCCAGCGTGAACGCCGTCGCCTACGCGGGACTGGCCGCGTGGCTTCTACCCTTCTGGGCCGCATGGTTCGACCGGCACCGGACTCCCCATGGAACTGCGCTATACGCCTCCGTCTGAGTGTGAACCGGGCACCATCTTGCGGCTCCTCGAGGCGAGCTACGCGGCCCTCGTCGAGGCCGAGCCGGAGATCTGGATGCCCGAGCGTCAGAGCTGGGAGGCGTCGGACCGCGACGCATTCGAGCATCCGCAGACCGTTGGGGCGTGCACCTTCTTGACCTGGGCCGGGTCCGAACTGGTGGGCTTCTTTGCCTTCGACCCACGCCCCCGACCGCTGGGCCTCGTCGGCCACAACTGTATCCTGCCGGCTTTTCGGGGGCGGGGCCTGGGGAGCCGGCAGTTGCGGGAGCTGCTTGGGCGCCTGGAATCGATCGGCATCCGGCGCGCGCAGGCGAGCACTCTCGATCACCCGTTCTTCCTTCCGGCGCGGCGGATGTACGTCGCCTGCGGCTTCCACCAGACAGGGGCGATTCCGTGGGAACGTGACCCCACGCGACGGCTGCTGCAGTTCGAAGCACGGGCCGGCGGCAGGTGGGTCTCCGGAAGATCCCTGCGGCGGCGGATCCCGCTCTGAAGAAGGCCGGGAAGGAGCCGCACCGGAAGCCCGAGCCGTCTTTGAGCGTCCGATTTCAACCCGCGCGAAAAAGTCCTTTACTCTCCCCCTGGGGGAGACCCTAACCTGTCCGTGGAGGTTGAGAAGCATGTATACCATTGGCCGGTTTTCCAGGATCTCGGGCCTCACAATCAAGACGCTGCACCTCTACCATGAGCGCGGCCTGCTGGAGCCGACCTGGGTGGATCCGTCGTCGAACTACCGATATTACGACTCGGCAAGCTTGCAGCGGGCCCGCATCATTCGGTACCTGCGGGAGCTGCGCCTGCCGCTGGACAGCATCGCGGGGATCCTCACAAACGCCCGGGATGACTCCGAAGCCCTTCAGGTCCTGGTTCACCACCGCAACTCGATCGAAGGACAGCTCGAAGACCTGAAGAGAGCAGCCCATCAGCTGGATCAGATCATTGCCAGAGAACGAGCGGCCCAGGAGATCCTCGGAAGCCAGGAGCTGCGCGTCGTCGAAAAGAGACTCGACGCCGTGCGGATCGCCGGAAGGAGATGGAAGGGCCGCTACGATCAGACCGGCGAGGCCTTCGGCCGTCTGTTCAGACAGGTTGGATCGGCGGCTCACGGCCCGGGATTCAATCTCTACTACGACGAAGAGTTCAAGGAAGAGGATGCGGACATCGAAACCTGCGTCCCCGTGCGGTCAGGCCGGCAGATCGAAACCGAGGAAATTCAAGTTCGCGAACTGCCGGGCGGCGACTTCCTCAGTCTCATCTACACCGGCCCCTACTCTGAGGTCTCGGCCGGGTACGCCAGGCTGGCCGAGTTCCAACAGGCCCGCGGCATCGAGCTCGGGCTGCCAAGCCGGGAGATCTATCTGAAAGGCCCCGGTCTGATCTTCCCCGGAAACCCGATAAAGTACGTCACCGAAATCCAGGTGCCATTGAAGTGAAGGGGGAATCGAAATGGAAAAGATTGATCTGAAGAAAAGGTACAAGGCACTCTATTCTGCAAAATCCAAGATCGGAGAGGTCGATGCGGGCGAGGGACGCTTCCTGGTGGTGGAGAGCCAGGGCAGCCCCGGCGGAGAGGCCTTTCAAAAGGCCGTCGAACAACTTTACAGCGTCGCCTACACGCTGAAGTTCACCCTCAAGAACGCCGGGACGCTGGACTTCGGGATCTGCTCCCTCGAAGCCCTCTACTTCGACGATCCTGCCGACACCCCCCGGGACGAGTGGCGGTGGCACTTGCTGCTCCGGATCCCGGAGGAGGTGAAGGCCAAGGACATCGAGGCGGCCAAGAACACAGTACGGGCCCGAAAGGGGATCGATACGAACGTGGTCAAGGACGTTCACCTGAAGGAAGGGCGGAGTATCCAGGTGCTGCACGTCGGACCCTACGACGAGGTGGGCCCGGTCTACGAAAGGCTGATGGGTCACATGACGGCGCAGGGCCTGTCCTGCAGCGGACCGCCTCACGAGGTCTACATCAACGATCCGCGCCGCGTCGCACCCGAGAGGATCAAGACCATCGTCCGAATTCCGATTCGATAGCCCCTCAGGGAATCGGCGTCACAGGTAGTGTCGTGAACTGCCCGGGCTGGGGACCGAGCTCGAGGGCGGTGGCCACGAGAAGAGCGTTGAGGCTCCCCGTGGTGACCGTGAGGGTTCCCTCGAAATCCGACAAATCGGCGTTGGGAAAGAGCTCATCGACGAATTTGGCCAGGTGCTCTCCCGCCGCCAGCGCCAGCGAGCGGAGTCCGCCCGGGACCTGCTGGCCGTTCGTGCCTCTCAGTCGCATGGTCACCCCGATTTGCTGGTCGCCCGGATTGGATATGGCGACTCCCGCGCTGATCGCCGCACTGCGCACCGGAGTGATGAAACCACGCACGAGCTGGCTCGCTCCGACTCCGGCGGTACCGTTCGGATCCAGGCTGAAACGGATGACGCCACCGAGAGGGTTGTCGAACGTCACTCTCACCGACCCCGTCAGGACATCGCCCAGTCCATCCGTCGCAATCCTCACCGCCCCGAGGGGGGCCACCGTGAGCTGGAGTTCGCTCGTCTGCGGCTGCGATGCGGCGGTTTCCGGGTCTCCCGTGACGGTCAGGTCGAGGGGCAAGGGTGCGCCGTCATCGTCGAGAAGGGTGACCGTGGCATGGGACGGGCTGGCCTCGGAGGAATTGGTGAGCAGGATCTCCGAGACGATCGTTGTCCCCGCTGCCGTACCGTTCCCGAACTGCGCAAAATGCAGCACGCCCGCGTCCGAGACCTCGACCAGAAAGGCATCGGTTCCTCCCTGCAGTCTGGGCTGCCTCGCGTTCAGCACGGGCAGTGTTCCCGTCGAGATGTTTCCCGCGATGAGGACCTTCGACCCCGTTGTGGCCGCCGCGATGTCGGCATCCCCTCCGCCGATGGGCGTCGAATAGACCAGTTCCGAGCCGTCGAGATTGAACTTCGTGACGAAGTTCCGCACTCCATCGAAGTGCCGGAAGGGGTCTTTGGTTGGAAAGTCCAACGACCCGCTGCCCACGACGACCGCGCGGCCCAGATCGTCGACCGCCACATCCACTCCGGTGTCGCCGCCCGCGCCCCCCAGATAGCTGGCGAACACCAGGCTTCCGCCCTGCGGAGCAAGCTTGGCCAGGAAGGCGTCCCCAATCGGCGCCCCGCCCCCGAAAGCAGTCTGCAGGGAGCCCGCCGTCGTCGGGAAGTCGTCGGAGAGAGTCACGCCCGTCACGTAGGCATTTCCGGCAAGGTCGACGGCAATTCCCTGCCCGCCATCATCCTGGCTTCCGCCGAGGTACGTGGCATAGACCAGCCCACCCTGGCCGTTCAGTTTGGCGACGAACGCATCGTCTTCACCCTGCGGGCCCGACTGAATCGCGTTGAGCGTCGGAAAGTCGGGGGAGGCGGTCCTCCCAACGACATACACATTGTCGGAAACGTCCACGGCGATGTCGCGACGTCCGGAGAGGTTCTCGTCACCGCTGCCTCCGAGGAAGGTCGAGAAGACGAGCTGAGAGCCGCTCTCATCGAGCTCGAACGCGAAGGCGTCCCAGCCGCCGCCACGGTTCGGTTGGAAGGCGTTCTTGACGGGGAAATCAGAGTCGGCCGTCCGGCCCGTGACAACCGCCCGGCCGGACGAATCCACGGCGACGGCTTCCCCGTCCCCCCGCCCGACGAAGGTCGAATAGACCAGGTCGGACCCGTCCGCACTCAGCATGACCACGAAGGGACACCCTCCTGAGCAGGACGTCTGATAGGCTCCCGACGTCACAGGAAAGTCCTCCGAGAAGGTGGTGCCGGTGATGATGGCCCTGCCCTGCCCGTCGACCGCAATGCCTCGCGCGATCTCCGTACCGCTGCCACCGAGGTATGTAGAGTAGAGGACCGTGGATCCCGTCGGATCGAGTTTTGTGATGAAGGCGTCTCCGTTCGGTGAGCCGCCACCGGCGAGCTCTTCCTGGACCGGATTCCGGAGCGGGAAATCGAGAGACCCCGTTGAGCCGGCCATATACAGATTGCCTTCGGAATCGACGGCGATGGCGCCCGGGACTTCATCGGCCGACCCTCCGTGATAGCCGGAGAAGCCCAAAACGGGATCGATGATCAGTTCGCGATCTGCAGAGTATGGCTCGTCGAGCGCAATCGAGACCGTGTCATCCGCATGAAGGCGATAACCTGCGGGGATCACCACTTGCCGGCCATCGATCCGCTGCAGGACCTTTGGTGCACTCTGTTGCAGGGTGCCCGATCCGGAAGTCAGCAGGAGCTCTCCGTCGGCACCGATCGAAACGGATCCGGCGCCCGTGAACCGCAATCGGATCCGCGAGGGATCGGCTCCGGGTGACAGGACGAAATCGAATTCCGGACGGCCTCGATCTCCATGGAAGACCAAATCGATCCCCGAATAGATCTCCGCATAGCGGACCCTCCGATGATGGCTCGCCCGTCGAATGCGACTGGCGCCGTCGACACCGCCCCGGATGTATGTCGTCGAGCCGACCGTCGGTTGTTCCCCCAGCGGACGCACGCCCGGGTTTCGGCCGAGGCAGGCCATACGGATCTGCCCAGACGCGGATGCCGAGGTGTTATCTCCGTCGGCCTCGTCTCCCGCCGGGCTCGTCCGGACCCAGATTACCTCTTCCGGTGTCAGCAACATCAGCACGCCCCCGATTCGCGCCAGATAGCCCGTCTTCGCAAAGGCCTGCGCCCGGTATTCTTCGAAGAGCAGGGGTTGGAGGATCTCCCTCCCGTGCACGGCGGATCCGCGACCGGTCGGACCACCGGGTTTGCGGCCTCCATACAGGGAGAGACTGAGACAGGAGAGCAGAACGATAGCTGCACCGAATTGCACAAGTTTGCTCGATTTCATGGTCCACCACTCCTCGAGGGCCAAAGAGAGTCCGGGCTCGGACCAATCCGGGCATACTCAACCCGTGGTCCCCCCATCCGCGTCCGAAGCCGGAAGACATTACCATTTTTGTTACAAGGCTAGAGTTAATTAACCTTAGCGAAAAATCGCACGCGCCGTCCAGGTTTTTTTCCCGGCTTGCCGTCTTTCCATTCGGATGAATTTGGACTTGAAGTTTTGCCACACGGACCATACGATGATTGCCGGAAATCGCACTTCACGCTGAGCTTCAATTCAACATGGAGAGCAACCACCACGGCCTCGAGATGCCCATTGAGTCTCCAGATTCGGAGGCTGTAGAGCCTCAGACGGCTGACTCGGAAGAGTTCGTTTCCGACCGAGAGCCGCAAGCCCCCAATTCCGACCCTGTGCCCCCGGCCGGCAGAATGCTCGAGGATCTTGTCGACGCACTCCCCGGAATTGTCTTCATCAAGGACCTGGAGGGGCGGATTCTCGCCGTCAACCGCCGCTACGAGGAGACCACCGGGACCTCGCGCAGCCACATTCTGGGCAAGACCGATTTCGATCTCTTCCCCGGCGAGCAGAGCCGGCGCTATCGCACACAGGACGAGAAGGTGATCGAGACGGGCCAGCCGGCACAGTTCGAAGAGATCGTCGATCTCCCGGAGGGTGGAGAGCGCACTCTCCTCGTCGATAAATTCCTGCTGCGCGATGCGGCAGGTCGACCTTACGCCGTGTGCGGTGTCACGACGGACATTACAGAGCACAAACGGATCGATCAGGCGCTCCAGGAGAGCGAAGCGCGATTCCGAACCCTCGTGGAGACGACCAGCGACTGGATCTGGGAAGTGGACTCGGCCAACCGCTACTCCTATTCCAGTCCCAAGGTCAAGGACCTCCTGGGCTACGAACCGGACGAGATCCTCGGGAAGAGTCCCTTCGATCTCATGCCGCAAGGCGAAGCCCGTCGCGTCGCAGCCGTCGTCGAACCGGCCATGGCCGCAGCCCGACCGTTCTCCCGCGTCGAAAACTTCAACCGGCACAAAGACGGAAGGCTCCTCCTCCTCGAGACCAGTGGCGTGCCGATCCTGGATGCCGAAGGCGCTCTCCGGGGCTACCGCGGAATCGATCGCAACATCACGGCCCGCAAGGAGGCCGAGCAGGAGTTGCACCATACCCTGGAACGGTTGCGGCTCCACATCGAGAATTCGCCTTTGGCCGTGATCGAGTGGGGGCCCGACTTTCGCCTGTCGAGCTGGAATGTCTCGGCGGAACGCATGTTCGGGTGGAAGGCCGAGGAGGTGATCGGCAAGAGGATCTCCGATCTTCGATGGGTTCACGAGGACGATGTGGCCCAGGTCGAAGGGGTCTCGACCAGCCTCTGTTCCGGATGCACGGGAGGTCAGTTCAGCTCAAACCGGAATTACCGCAAGGACGGTTCGATCATTCACTGCGAATGGTACAACTCGACACTCGTCGACCGTTCCGGTCGGCTCATCTCCATTCTGGCCCTGGTTCTGGACGTGACGGAGCGCAAGCACATCGAGGAGGAGCTGCGCGAGGCGCGCGAGGAACTGGAGAGAAGGGTCCGGGAACGGACGGCCGAACTCTCACACACCATCGAAGATCTGAACAGGGAGGTCACGCAGCGGAGAGTGGCCGAAGAGGCGCTGCGGCAACGCTCCGATGAACTCCGCCGGCTGGCGGCGGAACTGACGCTGGCGGAGCAGCAGGAGCGCCAGCGGATGAGCCAGGTGCTGCACGACGGCCTCCAACAGATCCTGGTCGGGGCGAAATTCCGTCTGGCCTTCCTCGAGAAGTCCGCGGATCCTCCCATGGCACTGGAGGTGGCGCGGGCCGTCGGCGCCTTGATCGACGAATCTATCGACGTATCGCGTTCGCTCAGCGTCGAACTCAGCCCCCCCGCGTTGCGCATGGGGCTGGTTCCGGCCCTCGAATGGCTGACGGAGTGGATGGGCGAGAAACACGGCTTGAGGGTGGAACTGGACGTCCCACGTCTTCCGGTGTCATTGACCGAGGAAGCGACGACATTGCTCTTTCAGGCTGTTCGAGAGCTCCTTCTCAACGTCCGCAAGCACGCCGGAGTCGATAGCGCCCGCGTGGAGGTAGCAGAGCCGGACCGCATGCTCCGAATTGTGGTCAGCGACAAAGGCAGGGGCTTCGAGCCCCAGCGTGTCCGTTTCCAGGGTAACCGTGCCCTCGGAATCGGCCTTTTCGCAATCACCGAGCGCCTGAACCGACTCGACGGCGCATTCGAGTTCGAGAGCGAGCCCGGCCTGGGTTCACGATTCACTCTCACCGCTCCGCTCGATCGGATCTCCCGGCAACCGGTCCACAGCCGGGCATGAAGCTAGTCACTGTTGCGGGAATCCGCGCCGGACTCCCTGCCCAGCCTTGACCCCCGGTTCAAGGGGACCATAGGATGCACTGACGCAGCAGTGTTCCCGGTTCCGTTTCCGATGGAGGATCTGCATGAAAACCTTCTTCGTCATTGTCGCAGCCTTGACCCTGTTTCTGGGTGTCTCCTGGTGTTTCTTTCCACGTGAGATGCTGGCCTCCTGGGGCGTTCAGGGGAACGACGTCGCCGAGTACATGGCGCGCCGTTACGGCGGTGCGTTCTTCGGATACGCCACCATCCTCTGGCTGGCCAGGAATGCCGCCTCGTCAGCGGCACGAACCGCGATCCTGTCGGGAGGGGCCGCCGTGACCACCGTATTGACCTTTGTCAGCCTGCTGGGTGCGCTCAGCGGAGTCGTGGGTCCCGCAGTCTGGAGCGCCGTGGTCATCGAGGCCGTCCTGGCCGTGGGATTCACGTATTTCCTGTTGACCGCGCGCCGGCCGGCCGCCGAGGCGGGCTCGGGCACCCAACGGTGACACCGCGCCCATCTGCTCCAGCCGTTCAGTACTTCACGTAGGCCTCGTCCGGATAGCAGTACATCCAGCGCTCACCCGGCTCGGCCGAAGCGATCACGGGATGTCCGGTGGCGTGCGCATGGCGGGAGGCGTGACGGTTGGGCGAACTGTCGCAGCACAGGGTCCTGCCGCACTCCTGACAGGTGCGGAGATGCACCCAGTCGGCGCCGATCTTGACACACTCTTCGCATTCGAGAACTTCGGCCTTTTTGACGGTCTGGATGGCACGGATGTGAGAACACGCTTCACCGGATTTCATTGAGTCATCTCCTTACCGGTTGGGTTTCGGGAGGTGAGCCCATTACAGCCGGACGTTCCTGAGCCGCAGGGCGTTTCCAACGACGGAGACCGAACTGAAGCTCATTGCCGCCGCTGCGATGATTGGACTCAGCAGAATACCGAAGAAGGGGTAGAGCACCCCGGCCGCGACAGGGACGCCAATCGAATTGTAGACGAAGGCGAAGAAGAGATTCTGGCGGATGTTGCGCATCATGGCCCGACTGAGCGTGCGCGCCTTGACGATGCCTCTGAGATCGCCGCGCATCAGAGTGATTCCCGCGCTTTCCATGGCGACGTCGGTGCCGCTCCCCATGGCGATACCGACGTGGGCCTGAGCGAGGGCCGGGGCGTCGTTGATCCCGTCTCCCGCCATGGCGACCTTGCGTCCTTCGCTCTGGAGCTTTCGGATGACCTGGTTCTTGCGGTCCGGCAGGACCTCGGCCTCGATCCGGTCGATCCCGAGCTTGCGTGCAACGGCCTCGGCCGTCTTGCGGCTGTCGCCGGTGAGCATGATGATTTCGACCCCCTCCTGGTGGAGCAGCCGGACGGCTTCCGGCGTCGACTGCTTGACGGGATCGCTGACGCCGAGCAGACCGGCAACCTGCCCGTCGATGGCGACGAACATCACGGTCTGACCGTCCGCGCGCAGCGAATCGGCCTCCTCGGAAAGAAGAGTCAGGTCGATGGAGAGGTCCTCGAACAGGCGCGTGTTGCCGAGCGCCACTTTTCTTCCTTCGACGGAGCCCACGACGCCCTTCCCGGTTCGCGAGTCGAACTCATCGGCTTTGGCAGGCGTCACGCCTCGTTCTTTCGCCCCGTCGACGATGGCGGCGGCCAGGGGGTGTTCGCTGCCGGCCTCGAGCCCGGCCGCCAGGCGCAAGACAGTGTTCTCCTCCTGGGCTTTCCTCGGGGAAACCGTCACGAGTCTCGGATGACCTTCGGTCAAGGTGCCCGTCTTGTCCACGACCAGCGTGTCGATCTGTTCCATCACCTCGATCGCCTCGGCATTCTTGACCAGAACGCCGCTCTGGGCACCCTTGCCGACGCCTACCATGACCGACATGGGAGTGGCGAGTCCGAGGGCGCAGGGACAGGCGACGATCAGCACGGCGACGGCATTCACCAACGCATAAGCGAATGCGGGGTTGGGTCCCCAGATCGACCAGACGATGAACGTCACCACCGAGATGCTCACCACCGTGGGCACGAACCAGGACGCGACCAGGTCGGCCAGCCTCTGGATCGGCGCACGGGTGCGCTGGGCGTCGCTCACCATCTGCACGATCCGAGCGAGTACAGTCTCGCTTCCGACCTTTTCGGCCTCCATCAGGACGCTTCCCGTCTGGTTGATCGTGGCACCGACGAGCTCATCGCCCGGGGTCTTTTCCACGGGAATCGGCTCGCCGGTGATCATGGACTCATCCACCGTCGTCCGGCCCTCGACGACCTTGCCGTCGACCGGGACCTTCTCACCGGGACGGACCCGAAGCCTGTTCCCAATCTCCACTTCCTCGAGGGGAACGTCGACCTCCGACCCGTCCTCGCGGACCAGTCGCGCCGTCGTAGCCGCCAGCCCAAGCAGCGACTTGATGGCTCCGGTGGTCGACCGACGGGCGCGCAGTTCGAGGACCTGGCCCAGCAAGACCAGCGTCACGATGACGGCAGCGGCCTCGAAGTAGACGGCCACCGCTCCCCCTTCCTCTCGAAACGCCTCGGGGAACACACCGGGAACGACCGTGGCGACCACGCTGTACAGCCAGGCCACGCCCGTACCCAGCGAAATGAGGGTGAACATGTTCAGGCTCTTGTGGATGATGGAGTGGTAACCCCGCTGAAAGAAGGGCCAGCCCGCCCAGAGAACGACCGGCGTCGCCAGAACCAACTCGATCCAATTCGAGACCTGTTCCGAGAACAGGGAACGCAGCGGGAGACCGAAGTGACTCCCCATCGCGATCAGGAGTTCGGGTGCGGTGAGAACCACACCGACCCAGAACCGGCGCGTCATGTTCAGGAGTTCCGGATCTTCCTCCTCCTCTTCTGCAGAAACCGTGATCGGCTCGAGCGCCATCCCGCATTTCGGACAGCTACCCGGATCGTCCCGGATCACCTCCGGGTGCATGGGGCAGGTGTACTGGGTCTTCCGTGAAGGAAGCTTCAACTCAACGGGCTCGAGCACCATCCCGCACTCGGGACAGCCTCCCGGCTCTGACTCCTCGACCTCCGGATGCATGGGACAGGTGTACGATTGTGAAGATTCATCCTTCTTCTCGGCCGCCCTCTCATCAGGAGCTCGGGTCTCGGCGGACGCCTTCGGCCGATTCTCCAAGTAGTTTTCCGGCGCCTTCCGGAAGGCATCGAGACACGAGGGGCTGCAGAAGTGGTACGTTTCGTTTCGGTACTCGAGGCTCAGTTTGCTTGCCTCCGGATCTACGTGCATCCCGCAGACCGGATCCTTGGCGATTGCAGTCTGTGTCGTATCTGTCTCTCGATGCATTCCGGACCTCCCCCTCTTTATGGACGCCCGCGTCCTCGTCCGCTCTGGGTGGTCCAGGCGACGGGTCGCTTTGGCATTGACATTCTCGCTTAATACCCAATTCCATTATCCATTCCTGCTGTCGGCGAATCGATCGAAGAGGGCTGGTAGATGCGGAGGGTGAAGGAAGAGGACTGAGAAGAAAGTCCTTCGCGCAGACTCCGGCGCGAAGGACTCCTCCCAGTCACTGAGTCTACTTGATCAACTGGCCGCAACTGAGCATGGCCTGTCCGGCGTAGGGATTCTGAGTCTCTTTCTCCGGCTGAATCCAGGCCTTCTTCTTCATGCTGCAGAAGTAGCGGTAATACTGGTCCTTCTGGGAGTGAAACTGGTTCAGATAGGCCAGAAGCGGCTTGCTCAGCTCAAAGAAGCTGTCCCTGGCCTCGTCCAGGCTCGAGGTCTGGAAGTCGCGGGAGGCGATCGTGATCTGGGTCAGCAACTTCTGGATTTCGGGATCGGTCGCCCGGATCGATGTGGCTTTCTGATTGATGGATGCGGCAACGGTCGCTACGCCATCCGTCAAATCCTGCGCCAGTGCGGTATGAATCTTGAAGTAGTCCTGCAAGATCCCATCGATCGACTGGTCTACCGGCCCAGCCCAGGCGGCGCTCCCTACCAGCAAACCCACCAAAACCATCACCTGTGCTTTCATTCCGTGTCTCCTCCTTTGCATCCTTGTGTTGCATCTGAAGCAATTCTCTGTCTGATATCCAGCACCGTTAGCGAGCGACGGCCCGTTCCCCTTGCTTGACCGGTTCCGTTCAACCCAGGTCATGTTTCATGCGCTCGAATTCGTCGTGCGAGATTTCGCCGCGCGCGTAGCGCCTCTGCAGGATTTCAAACGGATTCTCCCGATTGGGAGTGAGCCCGTATCGCTCTGCAAACGAATGGTTTCCGAAGCCGCCCCAAACGACGGCCGCCACGATTCCAGCAATCACCAGCAAAAAGAAAAAACCTCCAAAGAACATGATGCCTATTCCTCCTATCCGGGGCCCCGGATCCGACGTCCGGCGAACCCCGATTCTCAGGTCGCAATCACCTATTGTCAGACGCAAGATCCGCTCCAAACGAGGGACATGCGATAGTTCCTACTGCTCGGGCAGGAAACGGGGCCGATTCGGGGACAGCGCAGGATCGGATGCCGGCGTGTGGCATCATCATTGTTATGGACGTGGAGACCCGGTGGCCATCCAGATGCCGTGGGTGGCGATGATCTGGATGGCTCTGATCATGGCGGCACCGCTTTGGGGGATTGCCGTCTTCTACTGGTTCTCCGGAGCGAACGCCTGGGTCGTCTATTTGGTGCTGGTCGGCGTTTCGCTCTTTTACGACTGGCTGATGCTGGGCGCGATGCATCTCCCGGTGCAAATCGGACCCAGGGGCATGAGGGGGAAGACGGGGCGAGTCTTGACCTGGCAGCAGGACTCGGGGACGGTGTTTTGCGAGGGAGAGGTCTGGAAGGCGAGAGGTCCGGGCGGAGGGTTCCTGCAGATCGACGACCGGGTCGAGGTCGTGGGGATTGAATCGATGGTTCTGCTGGTCAAGCCGGTTGAGGGTGATCTCCGCTGAGACCCCTTCCCGTGCAGGAGACGAGGGTCTCGGCGGAGTCAGTCCCCCTTCTTCCCGGCCGCGTTGGTTCCGGTCAACGGTTGTTCGGCGTGTCGCCGGAGTGGGGGGTGTTCGTGTTCGGGGTTCCCGTGGAGCCCGAATTCATACCGTAGCCGTACGGCATCATTCCGTTCATCATTCCGTACATCATGCCGCCGTTCATCATTTCGCGTCTGTTCATCATCATGGGGAGCAGCTGGCTGTCCACATATGTTCTCTCATTGACCAGCTCCGTGATCAGTGTCTGCATGATCTGGACCTTCTGGTCGTCGGTCTTGGCTTCCTGCAGTTTCTGGAGCTCATCGGCAAGCTGCTGATCGCTGTTCTGAACGTGCGATCCGAAGTTCCTTCGCTGCCGCATCATCTGCTGGTACCCGTTGCTGCCGTTGCCGTACATTCCTCCGCCGTTCATCATCCCGTTGCCGTACATACCTCCGTTGCCCATCATGCCGTTACCATACATACCTCCGCCATTCATCATGCCGTTGCCGTACATACCTCCACGGTTCATCATGCCGTTGCCGTACATGCCTCCACCGTTCATCATGCCGTTGCCGTACATGCCTCCACCGTTCATCATCAGCGGAAGCACCTGACTGTGCACGTAATTCCTTTCATCGATCAGGTTCGTGAGGATGGTCTGCAGTATCCGAATCTTCTGGTCATCCGTCTTGGCAGCATCGAGCTGCTGGAGTTCGCTGGTCAGCTTGGCGTCGGTGGCCTCAACCCTCGACTGCAGCTGTCGCCTCTGCTGCAGCATCTGCTGATACCGGGTATTGCCGTTGTTGTTCGGTGTGGCGTTTTGGTTTCCGTTCATCATCCCGGACTGGCCGCCACCCATCATTCCGCCCTGGGCGAGTGCAAACACCACGCTCAGCAGGAAGATACCGGCCAACGCGGAGAAAATCCGTGTTTTCCTAGTCATTTCCTATATCCCTTCTGAGAAGAATGGTTGCTGTTTCCAGACTGACCGTCACGGTCTCAACCTGATTAGAAGCAATTCGTGTTCCAGGAGCAGCCAGCCGGACCGAGCCAGGTTTGGCAGGACAGAATGCCCGGTTGACAAGACTGCCACGGGATCGGATAGCCAAGCCCCAAATCCCGCTTGGCAGCTCCAGCGCGTCCACGACTACTGCCCGACTCGAGTGCAACGTCGGCGAAACCCGTAGCGGAAACCACCGGAACTCTTGATGGACATGCAGCCCTGTTCGAATCGTTCGCGACAAAGGAGATAGCAGCATGCACGGCGAAGCCGTTATCGACGCTTCGTGAAATGGCGCTTGTGCTTCGACCCGGTGGACGACTCCAGATTGGAGACATCCTGGTCCACAGGGCGGTCCGGGAAAGCGCCAAACAGAAGATCGATCTCTGGACCGGCTGAATTGCCGGCGCTCTGCTGGAAGCAGAGCTGGAGGCTTTCGTCGTCGGGGCCGGTTTCGTGGCCTTCGAGATCACCAGGAAGGCAGATGTCTTCAGTGGCGCACCGCAGGCTAGCAGCGTCGCGGCATTCGATACAATAGGGATCAACTTTCGGGCGCGAAAGCCGAACAAAGAGCGTCAGGAACCAGGAACCAAGAACTAGTACACTCCGGTCTGGGCCTCTGCGAGAATCTCTTCGTGCGTGCGGACTTCGCCGCCGTGCTGACCCTGGAACTTCCGGGCCGCTGCCTCCGATCCAAAGGCGATCACGCTCGGAAGGCACCGGTCCCAGGTTCGCTCGTATTCCATTCCGGCCTGGTCCTTCATGATTTCCTCTTGCGTGCAGCAGGGATGAACGGAACTGCCCTCGACGTAGACGGCGGCTTCCGGGTCCAAGAGCTTTCCCGTCACGTAATCCGTCACCCGCACGGAGCGGACGTCGCCCCCGCTTTGCTGAAAACGCAGGCCACAGCGCGGGCAACACAGCTCGACCGTCTTCCCGGTGCCCAGCGTGACGTAGTACGACGTCGCCCGGTGAATCGGCCTCTGGCACACGGGGCAGAGTTGCTCGTTGGCGGGCCAGAAATAGTACGCCAGGCCGGCGGCCAGGGCGAGAATGATCGCTCCCGCGATCAGCTGTCGCAGCATAGGTTCACCTCGTGGGGATGAGTTCGCGTTTGAGTCGATTGTAGTACGTTTCGTCGAGCGGCTCCTTCAGCTCGAAACGGTAGCGACGGGTCCGCAGCAGGTCCTCCCCCTCCCTTTCGTAGACCTCGAGTTCGAGGTCGAAGGGTCCCGTCGACCAGATGCTCATCACATCCTTGCCGCGCTTCCAGGAGCGTGCATCCTCCTTGTGGTCGGTCCGGTAGACGATCCAGTCCCGGCTGAACTCGAGCACTCCCTCGCAGCCGCCGAAGGTGTGCAGGTGCTTGACCGGGATCTCGTAGTCGGCCCGGATCTGTTTGGGGACGCGATCGACGACCGGCCGAGGCTCGTTCTTCCGGATCACTTCGAACAGCTGGTCGGTCAGACCGCCGGCCTCGGGATCGAGCACGGTGAAATCCCAGGGTCGATCCCGGCCCAGCAGCCACTTCTGATCTTCATAGGTCAGGATGGAGAATCGGTCCACTGAAAGCCGATCGACCGTCTGGATGTCGGTCCACGCCCACTCACGGCTGTGCTCCTTCTTGTCCTCGGAGTGATAGCGGACTCCGTTCGGGGTAACCGTAAGCTCCCCCGTGCAACTCCCCCAGGGATCGTGATCGTGTCGCACGTGAAGGGCTCGGGCTGCCAGCGAGGAGCCGGAGAACCACACCAGCGCGACCGTCAAAAGCACGTATCTATTCTTGTCCATCAATTTCGGCCTCTTTTTCGGCAAGCTTCCATCCCTTCCAGAGATAGTAGATGACCGGGAAAACACCCAGCGTGAGGATCACCGAAGTGATGATGCCGCCGACCATGGGGGCGGCGACGCGCTTCATCACGTCGGCACCCGTACCGTGGCTCCACATGATCGGGATCAGACCGGCCAGGATTACGCTCGCGGTCATGATCTTCGGTCGAACGCGGGTGACGGCCCCGTGGTAGATGGCGTCAATGAGGTCCTTTCGAGTGTGCATTCGTCCCTCGCGCACGGCCTCTTCATACGCGACGTCGAGATACAGGAGCATGACCACGCCCGTCTCGGCCGCCAGACCTGCCAGCGCGATGATTCCCACCCAGACGGCAATGCTCAGGTTGTAGTGCAGGAGGTACAGGAACCAGAATGTCCCGACCATCGAAAAGGGGAGCGCGAAAAGCACGATCGCCGTTTCCACCACGGAGCGGGTATTCAGGTAGATGATCACGAAGATGATCATCAGAGTCATCGGGATGACGTACATGAGCCGCTGCTTGGCGCGCTGCATGTACTCGTACTGGCCGCTCCAGACGATGTTGTAGCCGGCCGGCATCTGGACCTGCTCGGCGACAGCCCGGCGGGCCATGGCGACGTAGGTCCCCACATCGACGTCCGAGATGTCGACGTAAATCCAGGCATTGGGCCGGGAATTCTCGGTCTTGATCGCCGGGGCTCCCTTCTTGATCTGGATGTGGGCCAGATAGCCGAGCGGCACCTGGGCGCCCGTAGGCGTCGAGACGAGGATGTTCTCGAGATCCTGGAGGCTGTCGCGCAGTTCCCGGCTGTAGCGGATATTGACCGGATAGCGCTCCAGCCCTTCGACGGTGGTCGTCACGTTCATGCCGCCGATGGCGGACTGGATCACGTCCTGGACGTCGCCCACCGTCAGGCCGTAGCGGGCCAGCGCTTTCCGGTCGATATCGAAGTCCAGGAAGTTGCCGCCCATGACGCGCTCGGCATAGACCGACAGCGTGCCCGGGACGTTGCGGACAACGGCTTCAATCTTCTTCCCCATCTCCTGAAGCACGGAGAGATTGGGTCCCGACAGCTTGATGCCGACCGGAGTCTTGATCCCCGTCGAGAGCATGTCGATCCTCGTCTTGATGGGCATGGTCCAGGCGTTCGTCACGCCGGGAAACTGGATGGCCTCGTTCATCTCGCTGATCAGCTTCTTCGGCGTCATCCCCGGCCGCCACTGGTCTTCGGGCTTCAGCGTGATCGTCGTTTCGATCATGCTCAGGGGCGCCGGATCCGTCGCCGTGTCGGCGCGTCCGATCTTCCCGAAGACCCGTTCCACCTCCGGGAACGTCCGAATGATCTTGTCGGTCTGCTGCAGCAGTTCCCGGGCCTTGGTGATGGAAATGCCCGGCAGGGTTGTCGGCATGTACAGAAGATCTCCCTCCCACAGGGGAGGCATGAACTCCGAGCCCAGGCGTGAGTAGGGAATGTACATCGAGCCGAGCGTGAGAACGGTCGCCAGCAGGACCGTCCACTTCCACCGCAGCAGGAAGTGAAGAATCGGATCGTAGACCCAGATCAGGAACCGGCTGATCGGATTCTTCTTCTCCGAGCGGATCCGGCCACGGATCCAGTAGCCCATCAGGACCGGGATCAGCGTGACAGCCAGGACCGAAGCGGCCGCCATGGAGTAGGTCTTGGTGAAGGCAAGCGGCTTGAACAGCCGCCCTTCCTGAGCCTCCAGCGTGAAGACGGGCGTGAAGGACACGGTGATCACCAGCAACGCGAAGAACAGCGTCGGGCCCACCTCCTTGGCGGAGTCGGCGATGATCTGCCAATGGTCCTTTTTGCCCTGGTCGCGTTCGAGATGCTTGTGAGCATTCTCGATCATGATGATGGCCGCATCGACCATGGCGCCGATGGCGATGGCAATTCCCCCGAGGGACATGATGTTGGCATTGATGCCCTGGCCGTGCATGATGATGAACGCCATCAGCACGGCAATGGGGAGAGTGATGATCGCGACCAGTGCCGAGCGCAGGTGGAGAAGGAACAGCACGCAGACCAGGGCGACGGCGAGCCCTTCTTCGAGGAGCTTCCCGCGAAGGGTCTCGACGGAACGCTCGATGAGCGCGGTTCGATCGTAGACCGGCACGATCTCAACGTCGGCGGGAAGGCCCTGCTTGAGCTCCTCGAGCTTGGCCTTGACGCGCTGGATGACGCCGTAGGCATTCGCGCCGTAGCGCACGACGATGATTCCTCCGACGGTCTCCCCCTCCCCGTCCAGTTCGGCGATCCCCCGGCGGATGTCGGGGCCCACCTGAACCGTGGCCACATCCTTCATCAGGATCGGGACGCCGGAACTGTCCACACCCAGGACGATCTCCCTGATGTCCTCGGGATTCTTGATGTAGCCGAGGCCGCGAATCATGAACTCGGTTTCGGCCATCTCCAGGACACGGCCGCCGACGTCGTTGTTGCTGCGCTGAACGGCGGCCCGGATCTTCGACAGGGGGATGTTGTAGGCCCGGAGCTTGTTGGGATCGACGGCGATCTGGTACTGCTTGACGAAGCCGCCCACGCTGGCCACTTCGGAGACCCCTTCGACCGAGGTCAGTTCGTACTTGAGGAACCAGTCCTGAATGCTGCGCAACTGGGCCAGGTTCCTGGTTTTCGACTTCAGGGCATACATGTAGGCCCAGCCGACGCCGGTGGCATCGGGACCCAGCGTCGGAGTAACTCCCCGGGGCAGTCGGCCGGAGACGTAGTTCAGATACTCCAGGACGCGGCTGCGGGCCCAGTACATGTCCGTGCCGTCCTCGAAGATGATGTAAACGAACGAGAAACCGAAGAACGAATAGCCTCGGACGACCTTGGCGTAGGGAACGGCCAGCATCTGGGTGGAGATCGGATAGGTCACCTGGTCTTCGACAACCTGCGGTGCCTGCCCCGGGTACTCGGTATAGATGATGACCTGGACGTCGGACAGGTCCGGAATGGCGTCCAAAGGTGTGTTTTCGATGGAGTAGACTCCCCAGACGATCACGAAGACGGTCGCCAGGATGACGAAGAACTTGTTCTGGATGGACCAGTCGATGATTTTCTCGAGCATGGGGATCAGCTCCGGCTCGAGACCATCTTCCGGATGGCCTCCTTGAGGTTGCTTTCGGAGTCGATCAGGAACTGCGACGAAACGACGATCTGCTCGCCTTCCTTCAGACCCTTCTTGACCTCGTACAGGCCATTGCCATTCAGTCCGAGGGTCACCTCCCGGATCTGAAACTCACCGTTGCCCAGACTCAGAACAACAATGTTTCTCTCGCCGCTTCGGATGACGGCTTCTTCGGGAACGGTCAGCACGTTGTGCGCCGAAGGGACATCGAAGGTCACGTTGGCGTACATGTCCTTCTTCAGTTCGAGACCTGGATTGGGCAATGAAATGGAGACTTTCATCGTCCGCGTCTTGTCGTTGAAAAAGGGATAGACATAACGGATCCGGCCCCGGTACTTGCGCCCCGGCTGGTAGGGGAATTCCACCAGTGCCGTCTGACCCGTTTTCAGCCAGGGGATCTGATTCTCGAAGATGTCCGCCTCCACCCAGATCGTCGAGAGATCGACGATTTTGTAGAGATTCATGCCCGCCTTCGCGTACATCCCTTCCAGGGCCTGATCCATCTTCTGGACCACCATCCCGCTGACCGGGGAGACGACCGTCAGGGTCCGGCGGGGTTTTCGGGTCTTCTCCAGTTCCGCGACCTGAGCGTCCGTGATATCCCAGTAGGCGAGACGTTGGCGCGAGGCCTCCAGCAGCGAGCGGGCCCGTTCCTTGATGTCGGGATAGGGGCCGGTACTGAGCCTCTCGGCATAGTCCAGGGCGTCGAGGTATTCCTTCTGGGTCGTCACCAGTTGGGGACTGTAGATCTCGAAGAGCTTCTGTCCCTTCCGGACGGGCTGGCCGACATAGTTGACGTAGGCCTTCTCGATCCAGCCGTCATACTTCGTGTTCACCCAGTGCAGCTGCTCGTCGCTATAGGTGACGTTGCCGATGGTCCGGATCGTAAAGGGAATGTCGGTGCGCTTGACGGGTGCCGTCTGGACCCCGATATTCTGGACGAAGGTCGGATCGATTTTCACGACGTCGGCGGCCTGCTCTTCTTCCTTCGCGGCCTCGTCGGCGTACACGGGGACCAGGTCCATACCCATGGGCGACTTGCCCGGCTTGTCGGAAGTGTAGGTTGGATCCATCGGAGCCCGCCAGTAGAGGATCTTCCGCTCGCCATTCGTTTGCGTCTTCGCTGCAGCGGTGGTCTTGGACTGCCCTGCGGTCGAACCCTTCAGCGGGATCAGATCCATCCCGCAGATGGGGCAGGTGCCCGGATGATCTTCGACGACCTGAGGATGCATGCCGCAGGTCCAGAGCTGGCCTTCGGTCGCTTCCGAAGACGCTTCGTCGTTTCCGGCAAGGCTGATGACGGAGTGGTGCAGACTGTCCGCCCAGGCCCAGCCCATCGGATTGACGAGAATGACTCCCGCCAGGGCCAGGCCGAGAACGAAGGACAGTAGACTGAGTAGGATTCCCCTTTTCATTTCCCTATTCCTCGACTACCTCGGGAATTTCGTTCCGACCGCCCTCTCCAGCTCAGCCAGCGACTTCAGGTAATCGGCGTGATAGCGCGCCCTGAGCAGACGGGACTGCAGCAGGAACCTTTCGCTGTCGAGCAGGTCGAGCGCTCCGACCTGTCCGGTCTCATAGGCCGACTCCGTCGAGCGCAGGGCCTGCTCGGCCTGCGGAATGAGCACGTTTCCGTAAAGATCGATCTGTTCTCCGAGTGTCTGGAGACGCAGAACCTGGTCCCGGATGTCGAACTGCATGTTATTGCGGAGGTTGACGTAGTTATCCTTGTTCGCGGACAGCACCTCGGTCGCTTCGACGACGCCGGCCCGGTACTTCTTCCGGTGGATCGGAATGTTGATCCCGATCGAAAAGTTGTAGGCATTCTTGCCGTTGTCGGGCGGCGGGGCGAGCAAACCGGCCGGGTCCTCCCGTCCCTCCACGTTGATCATGCCGGCGCTGAGCGTCAGGTCAGGCCAGTACTGTTTCTTGGCCAGATCGATGGCCCGTTCGCTCTTCTCGATCCGGGCCAGCGAGGCCTTCAGTTCCTGCCGGTGGTCCTCTCCGAGTTCGTAGAGTGTCTGCAGATCGAGCGCAACGGGGGGAAGTTCGGACTGGGTCGTCACCGCGATCGACGATTCCGCCGGCTGATTTCGCAGTGTATTCAAGCGGGCCACGAGGGTGCCTCGCTGCTGATCGAGCATTTTCGCCCGATCCACGAGCTTGGTGATCTCCGTCTGGAGCTTGATCACGGCCTGCTGAAGGCCGCTGCCCGAGGAATAACGGGACTCGGCCAGCTTCTCGTAGTGATCGAGCAGGGACTGCTCTTCGGCTGTAATTGCGAGCGCACGGTCGATGTAAACGAGCTCGTAGTAGGCCTGTTTGGTTCGGTCGATGAGCTCGCGCTGCAGCGCCTGATAGGTCTCGTAGAGGGCTGCGGACTCCTTGACCGCCATCTGTCCGGCGAGGTCGAGCTTGCCGAACCAGGGGATCTTCTGACTGACCATGAAGGAGTTGACCTGCGGGCCCACGCGGGTCTCGATACTGCGCAGGAACTGGGTGTAGCCGAGCACCGGATCCGGCAGGGCGGTGACCTGGGGGACCTTCTGCAGAGATGCGCGATAGCGGGACAGCGCCTCGTCCAGCTGGGGATTCCGGTCCAGGGCCTCGCGGATGTACTGACCCAGCTGTGCGCTGTCGGTGAAGTAGTCGACCTGGGTCGAATCCGTGGGATCCTCGGCCCGGAGATTGGCCCCGGCGGTGAGGGCCAGGCAGAATCCGACGAACAGGATCCCGGTTCTTCGATGATTCAATCGCTTGATCAGGTTTCGCATGGGATGGTGTTCCGTACGGGAAGTTCGGACAGCTACATTCCGTCGAATCCCTGATCGGTCGGACCGCCCGTCTGAGCCGAAGGAGCGGCCTGTGTGCCGCTCCAAGAGGAAAAGGCGAAGACCAAAAGCACTGAGAGTATCGAACTGGCGGACCGATTCAAGTTTCACTTTACTCCGCTGATTTCACGGGCATTGCGATCCGACTTCCGACCCGGCCCCCGTCTCCGCGGGGACTGTCCCGGCCGGACCCGAATCGCCCTTGTCACGGTTCCATCAGCAAGAGGGATGCCACTCCCTGCATCCTCGCGGGGCTGCTGGGCCCAGGACCCTTGCCCTTGCTGGGTTCCGGCCGAATCCTGGTCACTCAGGCGGGTGGCGGCCACGCGAAATCGGAGGCCAACGGTGCTGGAAATGAGGCACGTGTCTGATTCATTTCAAACAGACCCACCGCGAGGCGCCTTCGCTCTTCCCTTGCTCCATGCCCGGCCCGGAGGTGGGTTCATCCCGGGTGGACTCGAGGAATGATTGGTTGTATATTTTCCCATATGGCGAAATATCGTCTCCAGGATTTCATGGACGTCACCCGGGCACTGGCGGATGAAAGCCGCATCCGGACATTGCTGGCGCTGGAACAGGGAGAGCTCTGCGTCTGCCAGATCACCGAGATTCTCGATCTGGCTCCGTCGACCGTCTCCAAGCATATGGCGCTTGCTCAGGCAGGCTCGGCTGGTCGACTCCCGAAAGGAAGGACGGTGGATCTATTACCGGCTTCCCGATAATCCCTCGCCGGCCGTGAGACAGGCGCTCGACTGGGTGTGTCGCAGCCTGAAGGAAGCACCCGAGATCGCCGGGGATCGACAGCACCTGCAGAAGGTCATCTGCCTGGAACCGGAGGCTCTATGCGAGATCCAGCGAGCCCGAGTCTGAGGCCGAAGATGAGGGGACGCCTGTCGTTTCTGGATCGATTTCTGACGCTCTGGATCTTTCTGGCGATGGCGCTCGGCGTCGGCATCGGCTACTTCTTCTCGGGAGTGGAGACCTTTCTCAATCGGTTCCAGGTGGGGACCACCAGCATCCCCATCGCCGTCGGTCTGATTCTGATGATGTACCCACCCCTGGCCAAGGTGCGATATGAGGATCTGGGCGATGTGTTTCGCAACCGGAAGATCCTGGGAATATCGCTCATTCAAAACTGGCTCATCGGCCCCATTCTCATGTTCACGCTGGCCATCCTCTTCTTGAGGGGCTACCCGGAATACATGGTGGGGCTCATCATGATCGGACTCGCCCGCTGCATCGCGATGGTCATCGTCTGGAATGAGCTGGCTCAGGGCGACACCGAGTACTGCGCCGGTCTGGTGGCCTTCAACAGTGTCTTCCAGGTCCTTTTCTATAGCGTTTACGCCTGGTTCTTCATTACCTGGCTCCCGCCCGTCCTCGGGCTCGACGGGGTAATCGTCGATGTGACGATGGGCCAGATCGCGAAGAGCGTCTTCATCTATCTCGGGATCCCATTCGTCGCGGGTATGCTGACGCGCCTCTTCCTGGTCCGGGCAAAGGGGAAGGACTGGTACCACCGGGTCTTCATCCCCCACATCAGTCCTCTCACCCTGATCGCTCTGTTGTTCACCATCGTCGTCATGTTCAGCCTGAAGGGCGGTCTCGTGGTGCAGATTCCCCTCGATGTCCTGCGGATCGCCATCCCCTTGTTCATCTACTTCGTCGTCATGTTCCTGGTCAGCTTCTGGCTGAGCAAGAAGGTGGGCGCCGACTATCCGAAATCCGCGACCCTTTCCTTTACCGCCGCCAGCAACAACTTCGAGCTGGCCATTGCGGTGGCGGTGGCGGTTTTCGGCATCCATTCGGGAGCCGCCTTTGCCGCGGTCATCGGACCGCTGGTGGAGGTACCGGTTCTGATCGGCCTGGTGAGTGTTTCCTTTTGGCTGCAGCGCCGTTGGTACCCGGACGCGCTCGTCAACCCGGGGAGGAGCTGATCCATGGCGACTGTGATCCGGCGGCCCAGCGTCCGCGGTCGATTCCGATTTGACCATCGGTGCCCGCATCGCTCCCAGCCGCGGGTCTCGGAAACTCGACGCTGCCGGCAGTGTCCCGTAGCGACAGGGAGATCGCCGAAGTGAGCCAGCTCAAGGTCCTTTTCCTCTGTACCGGAAACTCCTGCCGCAGCCAGATGGCTGAAGGTTGGGCCCGTCATCTCAAGGGCGGCGAGATCGAGCCCTACTCGGCGGGTATCGAGATCCACGGGATGAATCCGCGCGCTGTGCTGGTGATGCAGGAGGCCGGTGTCGATATCCGCGATCAGCGCTCGAAACACGTGGAGGATGTGCTCGAGGTGGAGTTCGACTACGTCGTCACCGTGTGCAGCCATGCCCATGAGACCTGCCCGATCTTCCCGGGTCGGGCAAGGGTGATTCATGTCGGGTTCGACGACCCCCCCAGGCTGGCGAGGGACGCGACGACTGAAGAAGAGGCGTTGTCCCACTACCGGCGCGTCCGGGACGAGATCCGGGATTTCATCGCGACTCTTCCGGAAGGACTGTCGAGCACCGGCGCGCCCGGGCCCGACCCGAGCGAGAGCGGCGAAAAGTGATGACAGCGGAAGAGTGTCGTCGTGGGTGCCGAGTCTGCGAAGTCATTCTGCGACCGTCGAATCGGCTCCCTATTCCGAATCCGACGAGCCCTCGACAACCAACAGAGTGAAGCTTCCGGGGACCATCACCGGCCGGGGATGCGGGTTTTCAGGTGTCGCTGCGGGAACCGGACCGAAGCGCGAAGAAACCAGGAACAGCTGGTGGCTGGTGGGATCCAGTCCCATGGTGCGCGCGCCCGGCATGGTCTTCAGGTTTTGAACCACCTGATACTCGTCGGGACTGTCCTGATGAATCACCGTCAAGGTCCCGTCGCCATTCGAGACAAAAGCGTTTCCCGTGGCGGGATCGAAGGCCGCGCCGTCCGCGCCCCGGCCGATGGGAACAGTGGCGACCACGGTTCCCTCTCGATAGTCGGAGACGGCCATGACGCCGCTTCGACAGCCGCTGAAAAGCCGGTGGTGCTGCAAATCCACGGCCATCGCGACGGGGTGCTCGCACGGGGCCGTGGACCAGCGCCGCGTGACCTGGAGAGCGGACGTGTCGATCTCCACCACTTCATTCGTATCGGTGATGTTGACGTAGACCTTTCCGTCCTCGGTTGAGACTCCCGACTCGGGTTTGCCGCCGAGCGGGATGTTGGTCACGAGTTTTCCCGCACCCGGATCGACGACGGTGGTCGAGTGGGCGTCCCCGTTGAACGAGAACACGCGGTCCGACGCGGGGTCGTAGATGATGGCGTCGGCGTCTTCGGCCGCCGGAATCCGGCCCAGCGGTTTCAGGGTCTTCAGATCGAACATGACGATCGACCCGTCGTTGCCGGACGTGGCGAAGCCTCGCCCGGCCCGGGGAACCAGCGCCACGCCGTGGGCACCGTCGATGCCCAGGACCGCTCCCACGAGCTTTCCGTTGCGTTCGTTGACGACCATCACGCGATTCTCCCGCGCGATGAACAACCGGTGCCGGGGAGGATCGGGGACGATGTAGTCCCATCTTCCCTCTCCGCCGAGGGTGAACTTGTGGGTAACCTGATAGACCGGCGATGCCCCGAACAGGGAAGGCAGCGCGAGGAGCGAAAACAGTACTGTCAGGAAACGCATGAGCACTCCTTTGACCCGGCTCACAGTGAGGTCTCTTCCATGGGACATCCTCACTCAACGGGTCAGGTAATAGTGGACGGCCGGTGTGACGATCAAGGAGAGAAGCATGGAGGCGGCGATGCCCCCGATGACCGCGATGGCCAGGGGCTGCAGCATCTGCGAGCCCGCACCCAGGGCCAGCGCGAGCGGGATCATTCCCGCGATCGTCGCCAGGGCCGTCATCAGAATAGGACGCATTCGTCGTTCGCCGGCCGCCAGCATGGCCTTCCCTGCGGACAGTCCTTCCCGCCGGTACTTCTCGTCGGCATCAAGAAGCAGGATGCCGTTCTTGGCCACGATGCCGATGACCATGATGAGTCCCATGAACGATGAAATGTTGAAGCTGGTCCCGGTGATCAACAATGCCAGGAAGACTCCGGAGGTCGACAGCAGAGCCGAAGCCAGAATGGCCAGCGGAGCGGCGAAGTCGCCGAACTCGAACAGCAGCACGATGAAAACGAGCACGACGGCCAGCACCAGAACCGTCACCAGATCTCGAAACGACCGCTGCTGTTCCGCGTAGCCTCCGCCATACTCCACCCGGATGCCGGCCGGCAAATGGACCCCGGCGACGGCCTTCTGGACCTCGGCGATTCCGGTGCCCAGATTCAAACCCTCCAGCCGTGCCGTCACCGCGACGTCGTGCTGGAGGTTGTCCCGACGGATCTCCATCTGCCCGGGCAGTTCCTCCACGTGAGCCAGCGCCCCAAGGGTCGACGTCCGGCCCGCAGAACTACCCAGGATCGTGCTCCGGATGGAGTCGAGTGACGCCCGGGTCGGCTCCGGGAAGCGAACTCGGATCGCATAGGAACGGTCTCCGATGATCACCGGCGTCGCCGCCTCCTCGCCCTGCATGATGGCGCTGGCGTCGATCTCCACCTCTTCCGGTGTGAAGCCGGCACGCGAAGCGACAACGGGATCGACGCGGAAAACCAGGGCCGGACCGCTGATCGTGTTCTGGATGCCGTCGAGCACGTCAACGACTCCGGGGATCCCCCCGATCGCCTCGGCGACCCGGGGCGCCCATTGTCGCAACACCGTCTGGTCCTCGCTGAACAGCTTGATCTCCACCGGCTCGGGAGCGCTGGTGAGATCTCCGATCATGTCCTGGAGCAACTGGACGAACTCCACGTCGAGCATGGGAAAGCGTTCCCGGATCTTCCTGCGCAGCTCGGCCGTGATCTCTTCGACGCCGCGGCTGCGGTTCCGCTTGAGCTTGACGGTGAAGTCGCCCGTATTCGCCTCCGTGACGGCGATCAGACCCAACTCGAGACCGGTGCGACGCGACGTGCTCTCCACTTCGGGCGTGTCCCGCAGCATCTCTTCGATCGACGTGAGCACCCGGTTGGTGTCGGCCAGGGACGTGCCGGGCGGCATCCAGTAGTCGAGGATGAACCCGCCCTCGTCCATGGCCGGCAGAAGATCGGTACCCAGTGCCCGGTAGCAGACGAAGGATCCCGCCACCAGCGCCAGACAGAAGAATGCCATGAGCCAGGAATGGTCGAGGGCGCCCCGCAGGATGGTCTTGTAGACGCGCAGCACGCCGCCCAGGAAGCCGCCGGCGCCACTCGATTCGGTCCGCTCTTCGGAGGCCCGCGCAGATCCTCGATGACTTCGAATCAGGAAGTGGCTGAGGGTCGGCGTCCAGGTCAATGCCAGACCCAGCGAGGCCAGCAGCGCCATGCCGACGGTCAGGGCGAGGGAGCGGAAGAAGACGCCGGTCACCCCCGTGATGGAGATCAGAGGCAGAAAGACCACGATCGGCGTCAGCGTCGAACCGAGCAACGGCCAGCGGATCTCCCGCAAGGCGCTGCGGATGGCCTGGCCGCGACTCTGCCCGAGATCCCGGTGCAGAATGATGTTCTCCACCACCACGATGGCGTCGTCGATGACCAGACCGACGGCAGCAGCCAATCCGCCCAGAGTCATCAGATTGAAGCTCAATCCCAGCACGCGCAGCGCGATGAAGGTCAGGGCGACCGTGGCCGGAATGACCAGCCCCGCCACCAGCGAAGTCCCCCAGTCCCGCAGGAACACGACCAGCACCAGCGATGCCAGGGCCAGGCCGATCAGAATCGCGTCGCGGACGCTCTTGATCGAGTCGTTGACGAGCTCCGACTGATCGTAGAAGGGCGTCATCACGACGCCGGCCGGCAGAGTTCGGCGAATGCTCTCGACCTCCTGGTGTACTTCGTCGGCGACCCTCACGGTGTTGCCGTCCGGCTGGCGGAAAACGCTCAGCAAGACCGCCGGCTGGGCATTTGCCGTTACCAGCGTGTAGACGGGCTTGTAGGACCGTCGGACGACTCCGATGTCGCCGACGCGGACGGGAACGCCCGCCGGCGTGGTCCGAATCACGATTCGCGCGATGTCCTCGGGCCCGTGCGCCTGCCCGCTCACCAATGCCAGGACGAGCTGATGGTTGCGTTCCAGCATCCCGGGCGAATCGACCATGTTGGTCGCCCGAAGCGCCTCGAGCAGACTGGGGACCGTCACGGAGGTCTCGATCAGCTTGGCCGGGTCCGGGATGATTTCGAATTCCGGCTCCTGCCCTCCCTGAACGACCACCATGGACACACCACTCAACCGGTTCATCCGGGGCTTGAGATCGTAGGTCGCCAGCTCCCAAAGGCGGGTCTGGGGGACCGTCTTCGAGGTGAGGCTGTACCCCATGATCGGAAAGGCGGCGAAGGTGAGACGGTTGCTCGTGATCTGGGCCGTGGAAGGCAGCGACGAGCGGACCTCCGCCAGGGCGGCGTCGACCAGATTCAGCGTCTGGTACATGTCCACCTTCCAGGAGAAGAACAGGTCGATCTGCGCGGTTCCGCGGCTGGTGACCGAACGGACCGCCTCCAGCCCCTGGACGGTGTTGACGGCCTCCTCGATGGGGCGTGTAATCGTGATGAGCATCTGGTCGATGGGCGCTACCCCGTTGTCGACACCGATCGTGACGCGGGGAAAGTCGGTCGAAGGGAAGACCGCCACCGGAATCGAAAAGGCGAGATAGATGCCGACGGCCACACCGGTCAGGATCAGGAAGATCACCGGCTTGGAATGCCGAACGGTCCAGTGCTGTGGTCCGCCCGAAGACTCTTCGGACGGTCCCCGATCGAATTGACCTTCAGTCATTCTGTCCGGCCTTCTCTATGCTGACCTTCGCCCCGTCTTCCAGACCGACGCCTCCCTGAACCACAACCTGGTCTCCGGCCTCGAGTCCCTTCAAAACCTGCGTCTCCTTGTCTTCCTGGATGCCGATCTGAATCCGGTGTTCGTGGACCACCGAATCGGAGCCGACCACCATCACGAGTTCCTCGCCGCCTTCCGAGGGAAGAAGGGCCACGGACGGAATGAGCAGGGCGTCCTTGACGGATTCGGCCACGATCGAAGCCTCGACCGACATGCCCGGCCTCAGACTGCTGCCGTGATTGGCGGCCTCGACCCAGACCTCACCCGTCGTGCTGCTTGGATCCAGAGCCGGGCTCACGACGACGACGGTCCCCGACAGGTGAGCGGGAGTGCCGGGCGAGCCGATCGTCGCCGTATCTCCCTCCTTCAGAAAGACCAGCTCGTCCGAAGGGACGTTGACGCGCGCGACCAGTCGGGAGATGTCCATGATCGTCAGCAGAGGAGTCCCCGCCGTCGCCATGTCCCCGGCGTACCCCGGTCGATCGGTCACGACGCCGTCGATGGGGCTGCGGATCTGCGCGTAGTCGAGCTGAACCTGCGCCGCGTCGTAGCGTCCCTTGGCGGCATCCATTTGCGCTCTGGCCTCCTTGATCTGCTGCTCCTGGCCTGCACTCTTCAGGGAATCCAGATGCTTCAACGCGATTTCGTGCCGGCTCTGAGCCTGGACGTAAGCCGCATTCGCCTCGTCGACCAGCCGCTGCGCGATCGCGCCTTGCTGCTGGAGTCTTCGGCGATTCTCGTAGAGCGTACGGGCGACCTCCAGGGCCTCCTCCGAAGCCCGGACATCCGCCTCCGCCTGGGCGAGATTCTCCGGCAACGCGGCCTCGACCGTTCTGCGGTAACTGGCCTGGGCCTGTTCGTAGGCTCCTCTGGCTTCGGCGACGGCGGCGGCCAGATCGCGGTGCTCCAGTACGGCGAGCAGCTGTCCCCGGTGGACGGGGTCCCCTCGATCCACGAAGAACTTCTCGATGGGGGCGCTGATCTTGGGCGTCACGGCCGCCTGGTTGACCGGATACAGGATGCCCTGGGCCGTGATGATGCGCTGGATGGGTCCGCGCACGACCTCGGCCGTCTGCACGGGGGCCACCGGTTCGGTCTGGGGAGTCTCGGTCTCAGCACAACCTGCCGCCAGAAGCAGGATTGCCGCGGCCGCGACGGATCGGATTTGCCTGGGAACGTGGTCGCTCAGCATGGGTCAAAGGGTCCCGATGAGTGCCTGGATGTTGGAGAGAGCCGTGCGATAGCGGGCCAAGCCGTCGTCGTAGGCATTACGTGACTGATAGAGGGTCGTCTGGGCATCCACGACTTCCAGCACCGAGGCCTCCCCGGCCTGATAACGCAGACGGGTCAGCCGCAGGCTCTCCGCGGCCGCATCCGCGGAATTCCTCAGCAGATCGAGCTGATTCCCGACGGACTGGGCCTCCGCGTAGAGGCCGTGGAGATTCGACAGCAACTGCTTTCGGGTCAGCGCCAGTGCCAGTTCCGCCTGCTGCCGCCGGATGTCGGCTTGGCTGACTTTGCTGCGTGTACTCCCCCAGTCGAAGACGGGGATATTGAGGGTGGCTTGAACCGAAGAGCCCAGTCGGTTGCGCCCCTCGAAGTCGTGAACGGCGAACTGGTTCGCGTTGATACCGAAGAAATAGTCGAGGCTCAGGGAGGGCAAATAGCCGCTGCGGGCCGCGGACACACTGTACTCCTCCTGGCGGAGGGCGGCTTTGGCCGCCTGCAGCTCCGGACTCGTCTCGAGCGCCGCTCTCTCGATCTCAGCGTAGGCAGGGAGAGGGGGAACGGACGCCAGATCATCCACCAGGTCGAACCCCAGGCGAAAGTCGGGAAACATCAGCACCGCCAGCGCAATCTGAGCCCGTTCGGCGGTCAGCTGGGCCTCCAGGACATCGCGCTGGCTCTGCTCGGCGACGAGCTGGGCTTTCAGAACGTCCGCGTGCGCCACTTCACCGCCGTTCTCGAGCTGCTGCGTGATCGTCAGGAAGCGCTGGGCCTCTTCGACGGCGCCCCGCGCATTCTCAACCCGGCGCCGGGCAGCCACCGCCGCGAAGTAGTCCCGGGCCACCGTCGCTGTCAGGCCACGTTCGACAACATCTCTCTTTGCCGCTGCCAGCGCCTGAGAAGCAGCGGTCCGTCGATACTCGGCAAGACGCTGGGGCGAAAAAAGCTCTTCGTGGACCTCGGCCAGGCTGTTGTAGACGTGGACCCCGTCATTGGAAACGAAGACCCCGGAATCGGTACCGTTCCCCTGCGTGTAAATGTACTGGTTGAAGTAGCCGAGGGAAGGCAGCAGGGCGGCCTTGGCCTGGCGGCGATCTTCTCGGGCCGATGCAACGTCGAGGCCGGCAGACTGGAGTTCCTGGCTGTTGTCGCGGGCTCGCTCCAGAGCATTCTGCAGGCTGATCGTGAGAGCCGGCTCCTGATCCGCAGTCGGGGCAGCCTGCGCCAGAGCCGCGTCGGGCAGAAGATGAGGAAGCAGGGCGGCGGCTGCGAGGAGGATGCACCAGGTCCTCGGACCAGCACTTGCCGCCCGGAAGAGCCGGGAGATCAATACGATCATGGTCTTTTCATTCTATCCAGAACTGACAACCGGAAGGGTCGTGTTTCTTTCGAGGTGCCCGCCGGTGCATCGAAGCGACAAACCTATCCTCTCGAACATGAAACGCATGTGAGTGGAAGATGAAAATTCCTTCATGAAGGAGTATCCGACTTCACCCGTCGCTGCAGGTTGAGTACCGCCCTGCAATTGAGGCGGGACAGCAGCGTTGATCCAGCGATTTGCCTTCACCTGCGAGGCATTGTTCCCTCTTCAATCTCAATTACGACTCTCGAGCCGTCTGTTACATCTCGGGAAGAACGACGGGCAGGAATGGGACCGCACGAGAGCTGCAGTATATTTGATGGGGTGAGGATCTTGGTCGTCGAAGATGAGAAGAGGATCGCAAGCTTCATCCAGAGGGGATTGACGGAGCAGGGTCATGCCGTCGACATCGCCTACGACGGAGAAGAGGGCCTCTACCTCGCGGAGGTCCACGACTACGATGTTCTCCTCCTCGACATCCTCCTTCCGAAGAAGAGCGGATTCGAAGTCTGCGAAGAACTGAGGCGCCGCCACAACTCCACTCCGATCCTCATGCTCACCGCGCGGGGGGCGATCTCCGACAGGATTCGCGGTCTTGACAGCGGGGCCGACGACTACCTGGTCAAGCCCTTTGCTTTCGAGGAACTCTTGGCGCGGGTTCGGGCGCTGGGAAGGCGACCGCGGGACATCGCCCCCGATGTCCTGAAAGTGGGTGATCTCGAGATCTCGCGATCCCGCCAGACCGCGCGGCGGGGAGAAACGGAGATCTCCTTGACTGCGAAAGAGTTCTCACTGCTCGAGTACCTGATGCAGCACCCCAATCAAATCGTGACAAGGACCGCCATTTCCGAGCATGTTTGGGACCAACACTTCGACAGCATGACGAACGTCATCGATGTCTACATCAAGCGTCTCCGGGACAAGCTCGACCGGGGCTTTCGAACCAGGCTGCTGCACACGCGACGCGGTCGTGGTTACGTCTTCGGTGTTCAGGATGAGGCCTAGATCTATCCGCGCCAGACTCGCCCTGGTCAATGGCTTCCTGTTCATTCTCCTGGTGAGCGGGTTGTCGCTGTTGCTCTACTTCAGCTACTCCCACTTCCTGCAGTCCGATCTTGACCGTCTCCTCGAACGGCACGCCGCACTCATCGTGAAGAATCTCGCACAGGAGATGGAGGAAGACGCCCGAGAGCGGCCCGCGGCACCCGCATCCGGCGCCGCGGTCGGCTCAGACGGGGGCAGGGAGCTTTCCATGCTGACCGAGTTCACTCCAGGGGAAAGCCTGGCACAGCTGATTGATCGCCGAGGCGGGGTTTTGGATGCGTCGCCCGATGTCTCTCCCACGGCGGCGCTGGTGGATCCCGCCATCGTCCGGCGCGTACTCGAGACCGGACAACCCTTGTTTACGACGATTCAGGACGATCATCGTGGAGCATCCCGCCTCTACCTGCGATCCGTGAGCTGGGAGGGAAAGGATCCCACTGCTGTCCTCCTGGTTGGAGAACCCCTCGTACGCATCCACGAAACAGTCTCGAGGCTCCGCCGGCAGTTGCTCGCCGGAGCACCCCTTATGGTGCTGCTGGCGATGGCCGCCGGATACCTCGTGGCCGTCTGGAACCTGCGCCCTGTCGGCAGAATGATCCAAGTGGTCAGGAGCATCGGAGGCGAGGATCTGGATCGCCGCCTGGAGACCGACGATCCCGCAGACGAGCTGGGAGAACTCGCGTCGACGTTCAACGACTTTCTGGATCGCCTGCAGCAGGCCTTCGAATCGGAGCAGCGGTTCGTGGCCGACGCCTCACATGAACTGCGGACGCCTCTCAGCATCATCCGGGGCGAGATCGAGGTCACTCTGAAACGGCGCCGGACCCCGGACGAGTATGAGACGGCGTTGCGGGTTGTGCACGGCGAGGTGCTGAGGCTCAACAGACTGGCCGATTCGTTGCTGCTTCTGGCGCGCGCTCAAACCGAGCAGACGTCTCTGCCGATGACGCCGGTCGACTTCGGAGGCCTCATCTCAAAGGTTTGCGCGAAACTGGATGGCGCGGCTCGTGCAAAATCGATCCGGCTCGAGTGTAGCTGTGAAGAAGGAAAGGTGACCTTGTCCGGCGACAGCGAGAGTCTGGAGCAAATGATCTACAACCTGGTCGAGAACGCCATCTTTTATTCGCACGAAGGAGGCCTCGTAACGGTCAAAACGGGATCGACTGAGAGCCGCATCCAACTCGCCGTCGACGACCAGGGTGTTGGGATCCCGCCTTCCGACATCAGCCGGATCTTCGACCGATTCTACAGGGCTGATCCCTCCCGCTCAGACTCACAGGGACACGTGGGGCTCGGACTGGCGCTCGTAAAGCTCATCGTGCAGATGCACGGGGGCACAATCGATGTGGACAGCCTGCCGGGAAAGGGCTCCCGCTTCACGGTCTCTTTCCCCGCTTCAGCCGGATGAAAGGAGTTTCATTCGATCTTCACCCTGCATTCAGGCAGCCCCGCCTATCCTGCTCGTGGAGGCTGAATCATGAAGAACTACGGGCTTCTCCTTCTTGTCACCCTGATCCTGGCCCCGACGTCGGCCGGTCAAACGGGGCCGGAGTCTCGCCAAGGCCCGGGATCCACGACCACACCTGGCTCGCTCAGCCGAGGGCAGCAGATGGTGAACCGGTTCGTGGCCAACCACCCTGAACTGGCGGCGCTCGAGATCGCGCTCATGTCCCGCGATGGCAGCTGCTCCACGGTCGCCGCGAGCAGCCCCGAGGATATCGGGGAAGCATGCGACGCCGACGAGCTCGGGCCGATCCGGACGGGTCAACCCGAAGTCGAGGTCCCGTCAGGAGAGGATCCCGTCTACGACATCACCCAGGCGCTCCACGATGCTCAGGGCCATCTCGTGGGTGCCGTCGGCATGGACCTGAAACCCGAGATCGGAACGCGCGACGAGGTCATGGCGCGTGCCGCAGCGCTCCTGCGCGAACTGGAGGCTCAGATTCCGTCCAAGTCCTGGATTCTGGAAGCGGCGGGCCGGTGAGGCGACGGAGGGGGCCGGAGAGCCACAGGGCCGCGTACGTTCGGGTATTCTAAACGTACGAAAGGCTGTGCATGGCAGGGATATTGGCCTGTTTCCTCCTGTTCGCTCTGTACTCGGTCCCCTCTTCGAATACCCAGGCGGGATTGGGCCGGCTCGCTGAACCTCCTGTGCAGGCCTCACCGGTCACTTCGCAACAGAGCAGATCTGCGCCGGAGGTCGCCTTCATTCGAATCGTTGACGAGAACGGCCTGGCCGTCTCCGGCGCACAGGTGGCACTGACGAACCGCAGTGGCGGAACAGCCGGGTGCACCTCCGACTACGCCGGCATTTGCGGCTTTTCAAATCCGGGAACGGGCCCGTTCAGTCTGAAGGTCGAGAAGCAGGGATTCTACGTCTTCGAAGCCAGCGAGCTCACCGAGCGTCAGTTGGAGAACCTGGAGGTAACCCTCAACCACACCCAGGAATTCTCCGAGCGGGTCGATGTCGTCTCATCCCGTCGCGGACTCAACCCTCAGAGAACGACCGCGACCGAGACACTGGACAGGGAAGAGATCGTCAACCTCCCCTATCCTTCGACGCGCGATTTCCGGAACGCCCTGCCCCTGCTTCCCGGCGTTCTGCAGGACGCGACGGGCCAGCTCCATGTCGACGGATCGGAAACGTCGGAAGTCGTGGACCAGCTGGACGGCTTCAACATCACGCATCCGGGGGACCGAACGCTGACCCTCCGGCTGAGCACCGATGCGCTGCGCTCGATGGAAGTGCTGTCCGGTCGGTATTCGGCCGAACACGGGAAGGGCTCCGGAGGAGTGGTGGATCTGGAAACCGGTATGGGGGACGACCACTTCCGCTTCTCGGCCACCAACTTCTTCCCCTCCCTGGAGACCCAGGGCGGTCTCAGCCTGGGCAGCTGGACGCCCCGGGCGACTTTCTCGGGTCCTCTATCCAAAGGCAAGGCCTGGTTCTTCGACGCCGCTGATGCCGAGTACCGGCTCCGGAACGTGACCGAGCTGCCTTCGCCGGACAACCAGTCCAGATTGTGGCGGGGCAGCAACCTGGCCAAGGTCCAGTTCAACTGGAGTCCGACCCGCGTCCTGACGGCCAGTGCCCTGGTCAACCGTCAACACTCTGATTATCCGGAGCTCTCCCGCTTTCGGCCGCTGGAAACCACGACCCGGCGCAGGAGTGATGCTTCCCTGCTGACGGTGCGGCAGCAGTTCTTCCTCCAGAACCAGGCGGTTCTGGAAGGCGGCTTTGGAGTCTACACCTCCAATTCCCTCGAGGATCCTCTCGGGGACGCTCCGTACACGATTCTGGCCAGCGGCTATTCCGGCAACTACTACCGGAGCCTCGACACGCTGGCGCGGAGAACGCAGGGCTTACTCCGCCTCACGCTGCCGCCGATCACCTGGCATGGCCGTCACGTGTTCCGCATGGGAACCGACGTCGACCGCCTGACCTATCGGTTCGACTCCTCGCGTCGATCGATCCGGATCCTGCGCGAAGACGGGACACTTTCCCGCGAGGTCCGCTTCAGCGCAACCCAGCCCCAGACGGAACACAACCTCGAGACCAGTGCCTTTCTGGAGGACCGCTGGTCGGTCCGGGACCAGCTCTACATCGAAGCCGGAATCCGTCTGGATCGCGACGATGTCGTGCGTCGAACGCTTCTCTCTCCGAGGCTGGCTTCCAGCTACCTGTGGAGCGGAGGGCGCACCAAGCTCAGCGCCGGGGTCGGCGTCTTCTATGATGCAACGCCTCTGGATTTGCTCACGGCGGCCCAGACAGGTGAGCGCACGGACCGATTCTACGGACCCGACGGTCAGACCCTCGAAAAGGTCGCGGTGACCTCGTTCCAAGTGGACCGAGGGACGCTGCAGGCGCCTCGATTCATCAACTGGAGTGCCGAGATCGAGCGACAGTTGTCCCCGTTCACCTTCGTCGGGGTTTCCTGGATGCAGCGACGGGGACGGCACATTTTCGTACAGGAAAGGCTCTCCCCGGATCCTTCTCAGGGGGGCCCCGTGGTGCTCGAAAACAAACGCCAGGATCGCTACCGGGCCCTGAAACTCACCCTGCATCGCAGTCTTCCCGGCTCGTCGGAGTTGTTCGCGGCCTTCACGCGATCCTCGGCCCGGTCGAACGCCGTCGTGAATTTCGATATCGACAACCCGGTGTTCGGGCCCCAGGGTGCGGGACCTCTGGCCTGGGACTCCCCGAACCGGCTGCAGTGCTGGGGTTGGCGCCCCCTGCCCCGCTTTCGGGGCTTCCTGCTGGCCTATGCCCTCGAGTGGCGAACCGGGTTTCCCTTCAGCTACGTCGATGAGCAGCAGGATCTCGTAGGACCCCCGAACGCCCATCGCTTCCCCGCGTACTTCAGTGTGAGCGTCCACCTGGAGAAACGAGTGAAAGTGTTCGGCTATCAGTGGGCGCTGAGGGCCGGCGTCAACAACCTGACCGACCGTGCCAACGGAACTTACATCGACAACAACATCGATTCTCCCGATTTCCTGGCCCTGGGCGGGGTCCAAGGCCGCAGCTTCACGGGCCGGATCCGCTTCCTCGGCCACAAGTAGGGCATCTGGTAGACTCGTCCGGGCGGAGAGTCCGAAGGAGACGCGGCGATGAGAGAACCGGCGACCCGATCGCTCGATCAGTCATTGGTCAATTGGCGGGAACAGCGCATCGTCGAACGCCTGCTGGTGGAGAACGGGATGGCCGGAAAGTCGCTGCTCGACGTCCCCTGCGGCTATGGGCGCTTCTGGAGGACGTTCGGAGGACTGGACATCCGGATGGTGGGAATCGACCTGGATCCGGAAATGGTGCGAAAGGCAGCGGCCGGCCCGGACAGAAACGGGCATTCCCACCCGGTGCGGGGAAACGTCTTCACGCTGCCCTTTCCCGACGCGTCCTTCGACGCCGTCACCTGCATCCGGCTCCTGCATTTGCAGTTCAGCGACGCCGACCGGGTTCGGATCCTACGTGAACTGGCCCGTGTCTCCCGGCGCTTCGTGATCGTCAGCATCTATCAGCCGACGCCCTTGCACCTGTTGCTGCGCAGAATCAACGGGACACCCGGCCGCCTGCGCTTTACGACCTCCGAGCAACTTTCCGGGCTGGTCGCCCGCAGCGGGCTTCGCCTGGAAGCACGACGCCCCTTGCAGCGAGGTCTCCATATGCAGACCTTCGTGATGTTGACCAAGTAGGACGAGCTTCCAGCTTGTCCAAGCGCCCCCACTCCGGCCACCGGCAAGGCTGGATGGGTCGACACAGCTGTGCCGTCCGTGAAGCCGCCTCGGATTCGCGAGTCGTTGCCCCCTGGACAACCAGGATGGTTGTCCTACCGGTTCAAGCCGCGCAAGTAGTCCCCGACGAGAGGCCACAGCCGGCGGTACTTTTCGAAACGATCGTCGTACAACGACTTTCGAGAAGGGTCGGGTTCAAAGACCTCCGCCGTCCTGACCATGGCCTCCACTCCCGTTTCGAGCGAGTCGAACGTCCCGCATCCGGCCCCCGCCAGGATCGCGGCTCCCAGTGTTCCCGCTTCCCGAACCCGGGGACGGATGAACGGCCGGCCCAGGATGTCGGCGGTGATCTGGATCCACGCATCCGACTGGCTGCCTCCACCCACGGCCCGTAACTCCTCGACTTCGATTCCGACTCGAGGCAGCCCCTCCAGGCTTTCCCGGAGATAGAAGGTCATCCCTTCCAGCAGGCCCTTCAGGATGTCCCCCCGGGAGGTCTCCAGCCGGAGTCCGGCCAGGAGCCCGCTCGAATCGTCGATGAAGGAGGGAGGACCTGTCGTCGTAAAGTGAGGCAGAGCCATCACGGAACTGGGGCCCTCGGGCATCTCGCCGAGAAGCGAGGCATAGAGTCCCGTCCCCCCGGATGCCTCATCCTGCATCCCCGCAAGGGCAAAGGTATTGCGGAACCATTTGACCAGCGCGCCACCCTGGTTGTAGACAAAGCTGACGTACCTTCCTGGCGCCGCGTGATGCTCCGTGTTCAGTCCGCGCCGAACCATTGGGGTCGCCGACGGCCGCCGCCCGAAAACCGGCATCAGGCACAGGAAGGTCCCCATGCCGTACATGGCCTGGCCCGGCCTCAGCACGCCGGCCCCGATGCCGTTGCAGCACTGATCGTGGGCGCCGCTGACGATCGGAATACCGGCGGGCAACCCCAACTGAGCGGCGATCGAACCCGGCACGCTCCCGATCGGGGTCCCCGCTGGGACCGTTCGAGGCAGCTTTTCGAGGTCGAGGCCGGCCAGATCGAAGAGCACTGGCGACCAGTCGGCGGTTCCGACATCGAACAGGAGCGTTCGATTGGCCAGGGAGTAGTCCACGTACGGTTCGGCACCCAGCATGAAGGAGATGAAACCGCTCCAGTGCAGGAAGACGTCGGCCCGGTCATAGACTTCGGGCTGGTGCTCCTTGAGCCATTTCAGTTTGGTCAAGGTGTACTGGTTGCCCAGGGTGTTGCCGTTGATGTCGTAGAGCCGCTCATCGCTGATCCGACCGCGCAGCCCTTCGAGGTACTCGGAGCCGCGGACGTCGAAATTCAGAATCGCCGGACCCAGGATCCGACGATCGTGGGTCACGGGAATGACGGCTTCTCCCAAAGACGAAACGCAGACCGCCCTGATGGGGTCCTGGCCGGCTGCGGAAGAGGCTCTGCCGATCGTCGACCGCACCTTGGCCCAGACCTGCTCCGAATCGAGAACCGCGTGTCCCGGTCGGCGGTTCTGATAGTCATACTCCTCGTAGGCGAAGCCGAGCAGGCGGCCCTCCTCAGAGAAGACCGCCGATTTGCAGCCGCTGGTGCCGACGTCGATCCCGAGCAGACTCATGATTGCCGCACCTCACCATCCCAGTTGAGTTCTTGTCAAGCGGTTCGCTCCTGCTGCGGGTTTCGAGCCTCGTCGGTCCCGAGTCCCAGGTTCCAGGCTCCGCGTTTCCAGAGGCTTCGCCCTTCGCCCTTCGCCCTTCGCCCTTCGCCCTTCGCCCTTGGGATTTTACTCAGTTCCCCCGGAATGGCATCCCGTGCAGGGCATCTGCTGCCAGATCCCGCCGATCGGATAGGGATGCTGGAAATCCAGCCCCCGATCGCTGGTCATGTATTGGATCTGACCCGCTTTCCCCTGCGACTCGATGACGTGACAGGTGTTGCAGTCGTGAGGGATGGTCTTGCCGTCCGCCGACGAGTGCTGACCGTCGTGACAGCGCCAGCAGCCCGGAAAGATCCAGTGGCCCACGTTGGAGGGATACTCGGTCCAGCGGACCTTCATGGCGGGAAAGAAGTTCTTGTCGAAGATGCTTTGGAGTTCCCCAACCGCACTCTCGATCCCGGCGCTGTTCTTCGAAAGCAGATCGGGGAACTTCTGGCGATAGAAATCGTGGACTTCCTTTTCGATCTGCTCGTGGGCGGCCGACGCGGTGTCGTATTTCTTCGATAGGACCTTGACACCCTCCTCCTTGATGAACGGCAGCTGCGGATCGAGGCTGCCGGACGCCAGCGCGAGGTTGACAGAATCCACGGGCGAAAGGTAATCGTGGGTCGGGCGGTTGTGGCAGTCCATGCAGTCCATGGTTCGGACTTCATGAGCGGCCCGCTGCTTTTTTGAAAGGGGGGAGGCGGTGGAGTTGTACTCGACCGTCCGGCCGCTGGACAGATAGGTCACCTTGACCCAGGGAATCGTTTGTCGGTCCTTGTCCGTGGCGATGTAATCGACCCTCACATCGCTGGCCACGTGCCAGTGGATCCCCTCCGCCGTGGCGGTCTCGGGCGTCTTCCCGCCGATCTTCAGCAACAGCGTCAGGTCCCAGCGCGAGTTGTCCCGGTCGGACAGGTAAAAGACCTTCGGCTCCTCTTTGCCACCCCAGAAAGCGCGTGGCCAATGGCACTGCTCGCAGACCTGACGCGCGGGACGCAGGTCGGTGATGGTGCCCGGGATGGGCCGGGGGTACTTGTCGAATACCGTTGCGTAGACCTGGTACAGGCCGGACAGCTTGGAACGAACGTACCAGGAGGCCCCCGGTCCGACATGGCATCCCACACATTTCACGCGGGCGTGCGGAGAATTCGCATGGGTCGTGAACTCCGGCTTCATCACGGTGTGGCAGAGCTGACCGCAGAAGGGTACCGAATCCGTGTACTGGTAGGCTCGATACCCGCCATATACCGAGAGGAAGAGCAGCATGACCGAGCCCAGAAAGAAGATGAATACTGCATTGCGATGGGTGGAGTTGTTGAGGTCGATCATCGGAAAGCGCGGGATCGACCGGCGTCCCGTCTTCCGCCACCGCCACCACTCGATCACCATGCCCAGAGGGATCAGGGCCAACCCGAGAAGAATGAAGGCGGGTACCAGGATGAATATGACGAGACCCGCGTAAGGCACCTGATTCGGCTGGGAGAAGGTGTGGAAGATGAACAGAAAGACGAAAACTGCGAAGGCGAGCGCCGCTAAGGCCGTTCCGAAGTAACTGATCCAGTTGTTGTAAGTCTTGGGAAGCTTCATGATCGCCTCTCAGAAATCTCCACACCCCCGCACGGCGCACCCACCCCTGGGGTCCAGGGGGACCTGCTTCCGCCGGGCCATCAGTTCCCATCGTCCTTTCCTTTAACAATGTGCCCTCAGGGATGAATTCTTCAAGCGATTGGGAGAATCGATTTGGACGCCCGCCCCGAGGGTCCGCTATCCTAGAACAAGGCCGACGACATGCGACAGGACACCCCCGAACAGGTCTCCCGCGGGGCGGACATCCTCTGGAGACCTTCGCAGCAACGGATCGCCCGCAGCAACATGACTCGCTTCCACAGGCAGGTGGAGGAGCGGACGGGTCTGCGGCTGAAGTCCTACGAGGAGCTCCACCACTGGAGTATCGAGTCACCCGGGCAATTCTGGACCCTGGTCCTGGAATTCTGCTCCCTTCGTCGATCGGGAAGCCCCGAGCCGACGCTGATCCATCCGGACATGCCGGGCACGCGCTGGTTTCCGGGGCTGCGTCTCGATTTCGCCCGCAATCTCCTGGAGGCGCCCTTTTCCGGGCCGGCCATCATCGCCGCGGATGAAGAGTCCGGCTCCACCCGGGAGATCTCCGCGGAGGAACTGCGTCAGCTCGTTGCGGCGGCCGCAGCCGGGCTGCGCCGGCTGGGCGTCGGAGAAGGTGATCGGGTCGCCGGCTACCTGGCGAACCGACCGGAGGCCGTCGTCGCCTGCCTGGCCTGCGCCGCACTGGGTGCGGTATGGAGCAGCGCATCCCCCGACTTCGGGCCGGAGGCCCTCACCGACCGCTTCTCGCAAGTTCAGCCCAGGGTCGTCTTTGCCAATACGTCCTATCGCTACGGAGGCAAGACCTTTTCCACAACGCCGGTTCTGCGACACCTCAGGCAGAGTCTTCCATCGGTGGAGACTCTCGTCGCGGTGGGTGCGGCTGAGGACAGTGCGGCGGACCTGACCTGGGAGGAATTCCTGGAGTCCGGCCCGTCCGGGGACTGGGAATACCGCGATCGGCCGTTCGACCAGCCGCTCTACGTGCTCTTCTCTTCCGGAACGACAGGGAAGCCAAAATGCATGGTCCACGGCGCAGGGGGCACCCTCGTCCAGCAGGTCAAGGAACTGAGCCTGCACTGCAACCTGGGACCCGGTTCGCGGCTGCTGTTCTATACGACTTGCGGATGGATGATGTGGAATTGGCAACTGTCTGCGCTGGCCACGGGAGCAACCATTTGTCTCTATGACGGTCACCCGGGCTATCCCCGCCTGGGTCGGCTCTGGGACCTTGCCCGGGAGCTGGGAATCACCCACCTGGGAACGAGTGGCCGCTACATCGAGAGCTGCCTGCGGCAGCGTTGCCGGCCGGCCCGCGCCGGACCCGAGCTGCAAGCCGTACTCTACACCGGCTCCCCCCTGTCTCCCGATGGCTTCCGGTGGATCTACCGGGCGCTGGGGGACGACCTCCATCTGGCGGGCATCAGCGGAGGAACGGACATCGTATCCTGCTTCGTTCTGGGCAACCCGAACCTTCCCGTCCGTGCCGGCGAGATCCAGTGCCGCGGCCTGGGTGTCGATGTCGCGGCCCTGGGGGAAGATGGCCGTGAGGTCATCGACCGACCCGGCGAGTTGGTGTGCCGGCGTCCCCTGCCCTCGATGCCCCTCGAGTTCCTCCACGATCCGGACGGCTCGAAGTACCGCCAGGCGTATTTCGAACGCTACCCCGGCTACTGGACTCATGGAGACTACGTCGAGTTTCGCTCCGACAGCGGCGGTGTGGTCATGTACGGCCGGAGCGATGCCACGCTCAATCCCGGAGGGGTGCGCATCGGCCCGGCGGAGATCTACCACGCCCTCACCCAGGTGCCGGAACTGACGGGCGCGCTGGCGGCGGGCTGGACACCGCCGGGGCGCTCGGACGAGTTGATCGTCCTGGCCGTCACGCTGCGCGATCCCGTGACGACTCCCACCGAGGCTGCGCCGGACCTGACTGCGAAGATTCGCGCCGTGCTGAAGGAGCACTGTTCTCCCCGCCACGTCCCGCGAGAGATCTTCGTCGTTGGCGGCATCCCGGTGACGCGCAGTGGGAAGGCGGTGGAACTGAGCGTCAAGGCGATCCTGGCCGGCCGCCCGGTCTCGAATCGGAAGGCCCTGGCCGATCCCTCCCTTCTGGATGAATTCGAGGTCATCCGTTCCCGTCTCCTGGAGAAGTACGGGTCGAGGCGAAACCGCGTGCCTCGGACTTGATTCGACCCGACTGCGACGTGTTGCCGTCTGTGAGTCGATGCCGCATAATTGTGAAAAGCAGGGCACTCCTTCAGATCGCCATCTGAGGAGGATCGAGTAACGTCGGAGCCTCCTGTATGAAAACTGAAGCGAGTGGCCGATGGTCCCATAACCATACCTTCGACTGGCAATTTCGAATGATCCGACATGTCGTTCTCGGTGTCGTTCTGTGCCTGATCCAGGCCGCGGCGGTGGCACTGCCGGCCGCTTCCACCCGGGATCAGGATCCGCAGCACGAGGGGACGGGGACAGCAGGGTCTCAGACGGGGCCAGATACCCGGGCCCCGGCGCAGGATCCGGCCGCTGCCGGGACCGCTCCACGAGCAGCCTCACCGGAGCCGGCCTGGAAACGATACCTCAAATCCCTCGACCGCCAGGGGTTGAGCTCCATCGAAGACATCAACTACCGCGGCTTCTATCCTCGAGTAGCCTGGATCTCGACGGGGTCCGGTCCGGCCCTGGGAGTCCGCTACTGGAAACCGTCCGCCATCGGCTCGCTGGACGTGCTGGGCTCGGCCTACTACTCGTGGAGGCGTTATCAGTTTTACGACCTGCAGCTCGGTCTGATTCCCCACCGGGGGGAGACGATCCCGCCCGATTCCTTTGCGACCGAGGGCGTCGACCAACTGGGGGACGTCGACCGGCAGGGATTCTCGCGTCTGAAGCTCTACGGGACCGTGCGTTTTCGAGATCGAACGGACGATTCCTTCTACGGTTTGGGCCCGGACTCTCAGCGTTCGGCGCGACTGCGCTATCGAGTCAAGGATTCCCTGGGAGAGCTGGCGACGGGCTACCAGTTCAGCGACCATTTCGGCTTTACGGTGAAAGCCGGCTATCTCGAGAACTCCCTCGCCTGTGGCAGGAGCACACCCACCCTGTGCGCGAATCTGCCGACCCCCGTTCCATCCGGAACGCCGTCTCCGCCCCACTATTTTCGCTTCCGGTCGAACGCTCTCTTCGACTACCGGGACGATTTCGGTCTGCCGCACAAAGGCCTGCTGTGGGCTATCGGCTGGGACAAGTGGGACAATGTCAATGCCGGAAACCGCTTCAACTTCAACCTGTTCGCGACGGATCTGCGCGGTTATGTCCCGCTCGGCGGACGGGCGCACACGCTGGCACTGCGAGGGGTCGCCATCTATACGGATCCGGCGGCGGGAAACCGGGTGCCCTTCTTCCTGCAGCCTTCCCTGGGCGGAGGCGACACACTCCGAGGCTATGACCCCTTTCGGTTTCAGGGAGACAAGCTGATGCTGGCTCAGGCGGAGTATCGTTGGGAGGCTTCGCGCTGGCTCGAGCTGGCTCTGTTCGGCGACACGGGAACGGTGGCGGTTCAGGGCTCCCGTCTCTCCGTGGACAAGCTGAAGAGCGACTGGGGGTTCGGATTCCGTTTCAAGACCGCTCACTCTATTCTGCTGCGGATCGACGAGGCCTTCAGCAACGAAGGAGCCCACACCCAGGTCCGACTCGCCGCCGCTTTCTGATGCTCCGATTCCTCGCCGAGATTCTGCAGCGACACCGGACCGCGGTAGGAATCCAGGCTACTCGGACAGGTGGCCATAGGCCGGGAGGCTCTGAAGGCGCGGATCGTCGACGGCTCCCCCCAGCGTGAAGTGATAGAAGCACTCCAGACCCCGTTCCCTCACTCCCAGGAGATTGCGCGTCAGGTCGTCGAAGAAACACCCAATGCCAGTGCCGCGAACTCCCGCCGCTTCGGCCTCGAGGTAGAGGATCTGCCCGAGCAGCCCGGCTTCCCAGAAGAGACGCCGGTAGAACCAGGCTCCGTAGCGCTCGACGTGCGACGGCAGATCGCCGATCATCGCAAAAGACGCGACACCGTCGGAGGCGATCTCCTGTCCGCAGGCAGCCAGACGGGCTTTCTCCCGGTAGTCGCCGGACCTCAGGAGGTAGAGCCCCAGGTCGTCGTCCGATCCGCCCACCTTCTCCCACAGAAACGCAGGATCCAGACGGCGTCGATATGTTTCGAGGCCGTCCCGTTCCCGCAGCAGAAGGTAGAGCCCCGGCTCCAGGTCTTCCACCCGGTGAACGAAGCAGGCCATGGAAACGACCGGGTTCCATGGGAGCTGCCGGTTCGCCGGATGCCCGCCCGCAGGCGCGCACCGATTGAGGATTTCGAGAAATCCATTTCGGGGAAGCGACGTCACTCCATCCATCGCCAGGGCGCTGCGACGTTGCCGCACCAGACTGCGCACGGTCCATCCGGCCCGCGCCTGCGTCGTTGTCCCGTCGCCGGGCGCCTCTGGTTCCCCGCCGGACACCTCCGGGAAACGGCTCGCAGGGCCGGGAAATTGCTCCGTGGCGGCAGCGATCTCGTCGATGACGGGCCATTCGACGTGTCGAGAGCTGAGCTCGTTTGGCGTTCCGACGAGATCGTCCGGAAAGATCGGAACCGCCTGTGTCCGAATCGACAAGGACCGGTCCGCAGGCAATGGCTCTGGACGACCCGCCCGGATCGCGACCAGGCATTCCGCATGTTCCGCCTCGGGCCCCGTCAGTCCGGAGGTGCCCAGCAGCCGTTCGAGCATCTCCGTCGGCAGGGGTTCCACCAGGCGGGAGTTCCACCCCAGCGCCGCTGCCGAGACGGCCAGACAGCCCAGAGCATGACCGACGTCCAGCTGACAGTAACGGAAGGCACGCTCGCCGTACTTCCAGGCCTCGCGCCAGTAGATCGAGGTCAGACCGACCAGGAAGAGAATTCCGTCCTGCCCCGCTCCGAGACTCTCCCAGACCCCTGCAGCCAGGAGGCGACGCTGCTCGAGCGCATGACCGCTGGGATCGTAATGCAGCAGCGCGGGCCCGACACAGATTCCCTCGACGGGAGGGCAGATCAGATAGGATTCCGTCGGATGAAGGTTGCCGCTCGAAGGGTTGACCCGCAGGGACCAGCGGGAATCACCGGCCTGCTTCCAGGCCGAGAGGCTGAGACTGTCGTAAAGAAAGCGGCTGATCGACCCGGAACTCACCTCGCAACATGCCAGCGACCGCGGATGGCGCAGAGCACTCCACAGCGGAGAGTCTGCCGGCCCCGGATGTTCGAGGGGCGTGAGCCGACAACCCAGATAGCGGCGAAACGGATCGGGCTGGCTGGCCCAGTCCAGATAGCCCAGCGAACGGGCGTAGCCACCCGCGGTATGCTCACTCCGCCGATGGTATCCCAGCACGGCCCGGCGTGCGGCGGCTTCGTCCATGACCAGCAGTGTAACCCGATCGGCGGCCAATCCGAGGCGCCGGGAACCCGACACGGGGCCGAGGATCCTATTCCGGCGCCCGCCTGGACTGCAGGAAGCTGACGACTTGTTTGAGCTCCGTCGAATTGAGGATGCTGCCGTAACCCGGCATGTTGTAGCCGCCGTTGACCACCCGGATGATCATCTGCTGTTCCGTGAGCCGGTTCCCCACCGTGGTCAACTCCGGGCCTCGATGTCCCCCGTGACCCGCGATGGAATGGCAGAAGACGCACCCCTTTTCGGCGAAAAGTTGAGATCCGAGGAAAACCGGTCCGGAGGTCGTGCCCACGACTTCCTCTGGGAGTGGCTGCGCCCCGAAATCGGGGGACCAGTATGCAGTGACTCCGGCTCGCCAGAGGACCCCGACCGAAAGGACGATGATCAGCACGATCGCAACCGCCCAGGGTCGTCGCCGCGGACTGCGTTCGCCTTCCGGGAAGACGAAGGGTAGGAGCAGGAGAACGAGCCCCGCCAGCAAGGGGCCCAACACGATCACATAGCTCTCGGCGCCGTGCGGCAACAGGGCCAGAACCGCAAAGTACCAGAGCAGGTACCAGTCCGGACGGGGTTCGGCCTGGATCAGGGTCGGGTCGGGAGGCCGGCCGATCACGGGCGGTCCCACCCACCAGGCCAGCAGCACCACCCCCGCCAACACGGCCAGGCCGAACACGGCGTCGCGCCAGGCGGCGTGCGGCCAAAAGGGAATACCCCTTTTGGCCAGCAGACCCTGGTAGAACTCCCGGTATCCCGGGTTCCTGACGCGCCGGCCCGGAACCGGCGGCTCAGAGATACCGTTCCGCAGGACCAGATAGAGGTGCAGTCCGAGCGTGGCAATGATGAGACCCGACAGGACGAATACATGGAGTACGAAGAACCGGCTCAGGGTGACGCTGCTGAGCGTTCCCCCCGCGAGCAAGAGGTGAGCCAGCCATTGTCCGATGAAGGGAACACGTCCGGCCTGTTCCGCGCCGACGATGATCGACCAGATTGCGTTCTGGTCCCAGCGCAGCGTCTGACCGGTAAATCCCATCCCGACGGTGAACAGAAGCAGGAAGACGCCGCTGACCCAGCTCATCTCGCGAGGGAACTTGTATGACCCGGTCAGGAAGACTCGGATCATGTGCACGCCGAGGAAGAGGATCATGGCCGAAGCGCCCCAGTAGTGCATCCCCCGAATCACCGAACCCAGAGTCGCAGTTTCGGTAATGAACTCGAGACTCTGATAGGCCTCCGACGAGGAGGGCACATACATCGTCGCCAGGACCATACCCGTCACGATCTGAATCCCGAATGAGATCAGTACCGCGCTCCCGAAGACATACATCCAGCCGGTGTCGGGAGGGACCGGGTGTTTCAGCATCGGATCGAGCATGTCGATCAGTCCGGTCCGATCGTTGAACCAATCCAGTGCCGTCTTCACTATTCGCATAGCTGACTGTTCCCTCCCCCCTGTCTCCGGAGACCTGTCAGGTGATCGGTATGGGACTGGACTGGACCTGCACCTTTCCATTGCGGACCCGTACCGGGTACTGCTGCAATGGCTTCGGCGGAGGTCCGGCAGCCACGACGCCGTCGCTGTAGTAGACACCGCCGTGACAGGGGCACATGAAAAGTCGCGCGCTCGCTTCCCAACGGACCGGACAGCCCAGGTGGGTGCAGTTCAGAGAAAAGACCAAGAACTCTTCCTCGGCCTTTCGATGCAGCCAGGCACCCGTTTTGGCGGTGACCCCGGACCAGGGCACCGTCGAGGTGTCCTCGATCGAGACCTCGACGATCTTGCCCACTTCGAAATCATCGAGCGCACCGACAACCTGCCAGGTCCCCGGCACCTTCTTGAAGAGCGGCGCGAAGAGGAAACCCACGACCGGGAGCCCGACCGCAATGGCTCCGATGACCCCGGCCGAAATACTCAAAAAGCTCAGAAATCGCCGGCGGGAATTCTCCTCCGGCGGAGTTCCGGAACCCAGATCAGGCGTCACGATTCAACTCCCCCATCCAATGACTCATGGAGAAAATGAACATGATGAGTCCCACCGCCGAGATTACCCAGGAGGTCAGGAACCCAAACAACAGGACCACGATGGCCAAGGCCGTCACCGCCGGCCAGTAGGTCGGCTCCGGGACCTCCGGCGACCGAGGCTCCGTCCACTGCCCATCGGCCGAAAATACTTCAGCATCGGCGTCCGGATGGCTGTCACCATCAATCACCGTCGAACCCTCCTTTCCGCTCCCGTGGCTCCTCTGTCTGCGACAACGCAGCCGGTGCGGGGCCCACGCCCTGCGGGCCGGGTGTCGCGTACCAGCGCCGAAGGACCACCATCAACGCCATCAGAAAGAAAAGACCACCGAAGACCCACATGAAGACACCCCCCAGCTGCTGGTCGGCGGCCGCATCCAGTCCCCAATCGTCGCGGATCAGAGACAGAGCATGATAGGGGTCCCGGGGATGCACGTAATACGGATAGAATCCGGGCGGCGCGAAGGTCAGCAACACACCCAGAACCGTATTCGTCAGTGCGCCCAGTCCCAGGTAGGTCATGGCCGTCGCCGTCTCGTAGAGGTATTCCTGCAACGGCGTGAAGATGGGCCACCAGAAAACGACACCTGTCACGATGAAGGTCAGATGCTCGAAGATGTGGATCTGCTCGTTCTCGAGCGTCAGGTTGTAGAGGGCAGGCAAATGCCAGATCCACAGGGTGCCGATCCCCAAAAACCAGGCCACCGCGGGTTTGGAGAGCAACGCCTGCAGGCGCTGCATCGACTTTCGCCGGAGCAGGGTACGGAACGGGACCTCTGGTAAACCTGCGATCAGCAATGGTGGGACGACCAGCACCAGCAGCAGGTGTTGGAGCATATGGGCGCTGAAGAGATAGGTATCGCCGAGCTCGTCGAGTGGCGAGATCAGGGCGAAGAGCAGGACCAGATCGCCGGCCAGGAAGATCAGGACAGAACGCAGCGGGCGCCCCCTGGAGGCCAGAAGATGAGCGCCGAACAGCAGAGCGCAACCCACCAGGATCGACGGCTCCGGTTCCCAAGTTGCCTCTAGCAGTTGTACGGTGGTCATGCTTCGTCATCCGATAAAAGCCCACAGGTAGACCACACCGAAAATGAACACCCACACGGCATCGACAAAGTGCCAGTAGAGCGACACGACCTCGACGGCCGCCGGTTTGGGCTTCCGCAGTCCGCTCCGGGCCGCAGTCCAGAGAACGGTGGCGAGCATGACGAGCCCGACCGAGACGTGGAGTCCGTGGAATCCGGTGAGTGTGAAAAACGTCGTCCCGAACAGATCCCGACTGATCGTGATGTGCCGGTGGATCAGATCCGCATACTCGAGTCCCTGCCCGACGAGGAAGGTCAAGCCAAAAGCGATGGTCAAGCCCAGCCACGCCAGGCCCGCCGTAGAACGGTGTCCCTCGCGGAGATGCACTCCCGCCCTCCAGACGGTGTAGCTGCTGGCGAACAGGAAGAGGGAGAAGATCCCGGTCTTCACGATGCTCAGGCTGGTGGCTGCTGTCGGACCATTCCCCTGCTGCAGGTGGTAGGTCACGTAAGCCAGAATCAGCAGGACGAAAAAGACCGATTCCGAAAGCAGGAACAGGATTATGGCCAACTTGTTCTTCTCGATCATCACGACAGCTCAGGCGCCTCCTTCATGCATCCAATCAGGATCGTCGGGGTGTTCGAGGTCCCACAGCGGCCGGCGGCTCCGGACGGGTGGGACGGACTCGAAATTCTCGACGGCCGGGGGGGAATTCGCGACCCATTCGAGCGTCCAGCCCTTCCAGGGGTTGGCCCCGGCCAGGCTTCCTGCGAAGAGGCTGTACGCCAGGTTGACGATGAAGACCAGCACGGACAGAGCGAGGATGTAGGCCCCGATCGTCGAGATCTCGTTGAGCAGGCCCAGGTAGGGCAAATCCGGATAGGTGAAAACGCGGCGCGGCATTCCAAGCAGACCGAGCGGGTGCATGACGAAGAAGGTCCCGTTGAAACCGATCAGGACGAGCCAGAAATGCAGCTTGCCCAGCTTCTCCGAGAGCATCCGTCCCGTGATTTTGGGAAACCAGTAGTACACGGCGGAGAAAAGCGTGAAGAGGGCTCCTCCAAAAAGCACATAGTGAAAGTGCGCCACGACGAAGTAGGTGTCCGTCAACTGCCAGTCGATCGGCACCGCCGCAAAGGCAACGCCGCTCAGTCCGCCGATCGTGAATTGGACGATGAACGCGGTGGCAAACAGCATGGCCGTGGAGAATTGGATCCGACCACCCCACATGGTCGCGAGCCAGTTGAAGATCTTGACCCCCGTCGGAACGGCGATCAGCATGCTCGCTCCGGCGAAGATGTAATAGATGGGGAATCCGAGCCCCGTGGCGAACATGTGGTGCACCCAGACTCCGAAGCTCAGGAAGGCAATGGCAACCGTCGAGAGGGCCATGAAACCGTATCCGTAGATCGTCTTGCGACAGAAGACCGGGATGACCTCCGAGACCATTCCGAAACCCGGCAGGATCATGATGTAGACCTCGGGGTGGCCGAAGAACCAGAAGTAGTTCTGCCACAACAAGGCGGAGCCGCCGGCCTGCGGCTCGAAGAAGAGGGCGTTGAGCTGACGGTCCGCCAACAGCATGACCAGGGCCGCGTTGAGGGCCGGGATGGCGAGAATGATCAAGAAGCCGTTGACGAAGGTCATCCAGACGAACAGGGGAAGGCGCCGCATCGTCATGCCGGGTACGCGCAGGGTAATGACCGTGACGACGATGTTGATCGCCGCCGCCACCGTCCCGACGCCCACCGCCAGGAGTGCCAGGGCCCAGTAGTCCTGACCCGGAGAAAAGGAGTATGCCTTCTCGGTCAGAGGAGCATAGGCGAACCAGCCGGCGGCCGGAGCGCCTCCTGCCCAGAAACTGAAATAGAGCAGCATGCCTCCCATGATGGTGATCCAAAAGCCGAACGCGTTGAGCCGGGGAAACGCCACGTCGCGGGCACCGATCATCAGGGGAACGAAGTACATCGAGAACCCGAGCAGCGACGGCACGACGACCAGGAAGATCATGGTCGTGCCGTGCATGGTGAAGATCTGATTGTAGGTCTCCGGTGAGAGCCAGTTGTTCTCGGGCTTGATGAGCTGGGTCCGCATGATCAGGGCTTCGCAGAGCCCGACGCAGAAGAAGAAGCCGGCGGAGAGGAGATAAAGGATGCCGATCTGTTTGTGATCGACGGAGCTGAACCAGCTCAGAAGGCCCCGGTACTGGGGAATGTCCCAGATCGTCCTGGGCGCGTCGAGTTGATGGCTGCCCTCGCTCATTTCAGCTCCTCCAGGTAGGCCACGAGTTCCTCGAACGTCTGCCGGCTCAGATCCATGTTGGGCATGTGGGAGCCGGGTTTGTACTTTTGCGGGTCGCTGACCCACTTCAGCAGGTTTTCGGGCGTATTCCGGAACACGCCTGCAGCCAGCGTCTGGCGGCTGGCGAGGTGCGTCAGATCGGGCCCGATGTCGCCGTCTGCCGCCGTCCCGCGAATGCTGTGGCAATTCATGCAGGTGTGGTTCTGGAAGAGCCTGGCCCCTGCCTCCGCCGCGGGACCGGTCGGTTTACGGGCATCCAGCAACTGCTCCTCCAGCCAGGCACCGAACGCCGGAACGGGCTCGGCGATAACCCGTATTCGCATCCAAGCATGCTCGGCACCGCAGAACTCTGCGCAGGTTCCCAAATAGGTGCCCGGCCGTTCCACGTCGTACCAGGCATAGTTGGGGTGGTTGGGGATGGCGTCCACTTTCTGTCCCAGGGCCGGGACCCAGAAATCGTGGATGACATCGGCCGAGCGGACCTCGAACAGGAGGTCCCGTCCGACCGGCAGATGGATTTCGTTCGCCGTCACCGCGCCGGAAGGGAGATAGTGCACCTCCCACCACCACTGATGAGCCACGATCTCGACATCCGGCTGCCTGTCGACCGGTTTCGGGTCTACGTCGTGCATCACCATCACGGTATAGACGAAGAGGCCCGTCACGATCATCAAAGGGACGATCGTCCAAGTCCACTCTAAGGTCTCGTTGCCGAAATCCTGTTTCGGAGTGTAATCGCGCGGGAGTCTCCGGTTTCGGATGATGATGATGAATACCATTCCGGCAACGACCAGAAGAATGACTGCAGCGATGATCAGAGCGACATAGAAGAGCCGCGCGATCTCCGCAGCCTGCGGGGAGGCCGGCAAAAGAGGGCTGACAATATCCATCATTCTCGAATCACCGAATCTACTGGATAAGAAGCTCTTAAACGTTAACTACCGACCATTAGAGCAGAAGGCTCAGAAAAATGTAAAGTCACAGAATGAAGAAGAAAGGCAGGCGAATAAAACTATGGTCAATGATTATACTTCATGATCGAACAGAAAGTCAATCGATTCAATGCAATCAGCGTAAACAACAATCGGAGGCAGCGATCAGAATAGAACGAATCGAACCAGGGGACGGAGCCGAGTGAAGCAAATCCGGCTCCCGAAAAGCCGAGTGCCCGTGGCCGCGGATTGGGGGATTAGGTCTGCATGCCGAAGAGAAGCTCCAAGAGCACGAGGAGGGCCACGAGCGCATCGAAAACGCTCCTCGACCGCACGTAGACCCACAGGGCCAGGACCACGCGAACTGCAGGCAGGAGGCAGAGCAGGACGACGCCCGTGCTGACCGCCATCAGGCCCAGCGGAGGTGTCAGGGGGTGAAGAAACTGCGACAGCGGCACGACCGGGTAGTGTGCGCCCGCGGCTCCCCGGCCGAAGAGCGCGAGCTGGAGCAACCCGCCCACCATCAAGGCAAGAGCGATCACCGAAACGATCAGTGATGTCCTGCGCATGGCTGATTCAATGTCGGCTTCGCTCTCGGGCCCGGGCTTGGGCAATTTGGGCTGTTCCATCGGATCTCGTCAATTCCGGAATGCATGCAGAACCATCTGGATGCTCAACAACACCAGCAATCCGACCAAAGCGGTCCGCAACCAGGACACGCGCAGACGAATCAAGACGTACACTCCCAGCATGGCACCCAGGAAAACACCGAGCGCAGTGGGAACGACGACCTCCGGATGGATGTCTCCCCGGCCGTAGTATATGAAGACGCTGGCTGCGGCAGTAATGCCGACCATGAAGTTGCTGGTCGCGGTGGCTACGCCGAGAGGGACCCCCATGACGGCGTACATGGCCGGAACCTTGATGAAGCCGCCTCCCACACCCAGCAAGCCGGAGACCGCTCCCGCCAGGGAGGCGATCGAGAGTCCCGCCAACCATCGCCTGGGCTTGTACGACCGGGTAAACAGCCGCTCCGGAGTCGGGCTCTGGGCGCGACTCTTCCCTTTGAGAAAGAGGTAGACCGCCGAAAGGAAGGCGACCGCGGCGAACAGCAGACTGAGCACGAAGGGGTTGGTCAGGCCGGCCGCCCACCCGCCCGCGATGGCCCCCGCCGCGCTGGCCGCTTCGAGACGGAGAGCGAGATGGACATCGGCACCCCGACCCTTTCGGGCCATGGCCGCCACCCCCGCAGATGTGGCGATCACACCGAGCAGACTCGCCCCGACGGCGGTGCGAATCGGCAGGTGGAACAGGATCGTCAGCGCCGGAACCAGAAAGATGCCACCCCCCAGGCCGAGCAGGGCCCCCAGAATGCCGGCCAAGGTTCCGGTGATGAGCAGTGCCAACTGGATCACAACGACCGCCCCCTATCCGAGCGCGAGAAAGCGATACCAGTCGGCCAGATCGACCTGCAGATCCTCGTAGCGCGCCCGTAGAGCGGCGTAGAGCTCGCTGTTCTCGATCGCCATCGCCACCAGACCCGACACCGAGGTGAGGAACCCGATATCGACGACGCTGAAATGACGAGGTCTGGCCGAGTAGACACGCATGACGCCGAGCACCCTCTCCTTCAACCGGATGGGCACCACCAGAAGGGAGCGAATGCCTTCGCGCAGTGCGGCATCGGGATACTCGAATGCACCCTCTTCCGACACGTCGTACACGACCGCTGATTCGCCGCCCATCACCTTCTGGTCGACCCGGCTCCGGCCGAAATGCACGGCCCCCTTGGAGAGATAGGAATCGCTGAGTCCGTAGGAGGCGACCAGGTGCAGCAGCTGATCCTTGGGGTTCAACAGTCGGAGAGACGCGGCCTTGAGGCGCATTCGCTCGACCGTGGCCTCGAGCACGCGTCGCAGCATCGGCTCCATTTCGAGAGACGCGTTGAGCGCTTCGGCAATCTGGTAGAGCGCCTCGTGGAGGCGGACTTTTTCCAGCGCCACGGCGCCGAGATCGGTCAGGATGTCGGCCAGGATCAGATCCTCCCGGGTCAACTCGGCAACATCGTCGACATAGACCCTCAAAACACCGATGACACTCTCTCGGACCTTCAGGGGGACCACGGCCACCGCCTTCAGGCCCTCGCCGCCGGCCTCTTCCGAATACTGGAAGCCCGGCTCCCGGGTCACGTCCCCCATGACCACGACCTCACCCTGCAGCACGCGTTGGTCGATCTCGCTCTCTGCGACGTGTACCGAGCCCTTGTGCAGGTACGACTCGCTCAGGCCGTGCGCACCGGCCAGGAGCAGTTCCTGGCCGTCGGGGCTCAACAGTCGGACCACGGCGGCCCGTGCCGAGAAGACCGAGACGACCTGCTGCAGAAGCGTCTCGATGATTTGAGATTCCTGCGTGGCGGCGCTGAGCGCGTGCGCCGTCTCGCCCATGGCACGCAAGCAGACTCTTGTGTCTCGCACGTCTCCCATTCTGGACCGTCAGCCGGAGATTGGGAAGCCGGAACCGGGGTTCCGAGTTCCAAGTTCCGAGTTCCGGGGGCGTGTTGCCCAAAGGGCGGCGGCCTCCGATCGGTGTGCGCCCACTGGAGTCAGGTCTCGGCGGCCTGATCTCACGCAACGCCGCAAAGTACGCAACGCCGCAAGGAGATTCTTTGTGGGTGGCGGCGTTGGGCCTTCGCCGTTCGGACCGGAGAACGGGAGGACGGGACTCGCGAGGGAGGGTGGGAACCGCGTCAGAGCGATTTGGGCAACACGCCCCCGAAGTGCGAATTCGAAACCTCCCGTTTCCCGTTTCCCGACTCCCGTCTCCCGCGGAACGCAGAACCCGGAACTCGAAACTCGAAACTTACTCGGGTGGCCGATCAGGGCGCGAATTCCGACTCGAACAGAGGGACCCGGTCTGCAGCCCGCAGATAGCCGTAGAGGGCCAGAGCCAGGATGGTGCCCAGAACGAAGAGGGACACATTGAAGTAAAAGGCAGACGGATCGAGCGTCAGGGGACTGCTCAGCACGAAATTCGCTGAGAAAATGCTGGCAATTCCCGCCAGCATCCCGAACCGGATGGTGACGATCACGATCATGCACCAGATGACCGCCATCGTCAGGACCATCACGGTCAGCGACGCTCCCGATTCACTCGCCCCCATGGTGTTGAGGCCAACCGCCATGACGAAGACGAATCCGATGGCCAGCCAGTCGCGCCGGAACAACAGGCGCACGAGCAACAGGATGAAGAAGAAGCCAAGCCCGCCCAGCACCGCATTGACGGCCGTAAAAAGCATCCCCGCGAAGGCGTAGCGCGGCCCCAGCACGACCATCCAGTCCGGCGAGGCCGGCTGCGGCATGGGGGCACCAAAGACCGGCCGAATCGACATCTGGAGCAGGAGCAGGGCGGCGAACACCACGCCAAAGGTACTGCCGATCAGCAGGTCTCGGGCGATCAGCGGATCCCAAAATCGGCCTGTCAGCAGGCGATTCCAGGAGATGACCCCCCGGGGCCAGCGCCGCCGCAGGTAGGGTTCGAGTGCCACATAAAGCAACCAGACCACACCACATGCGAACAGCGCGTGCGAGATGCTCCGGCCAAGCAGGGACAGCTCACCGTTGAGGTCCAGGACGTGGTCCGCGCTGAGGGCCCATCCGACCATGCTGAGCACGAACAGGCCGCCCGCCAGTCGGAACGCTCCCTGCCGGTCACTGCGCCCCACCTGGAGGTTCTTTCTGGCCAGAACCAGACTTCCCCCGACGGTAACGATCATCAAAAGGGCTCCCACCAGTCCCTCCAGGCGCTCGCTGTCCCGCAATGCAGAGGCCACAGCCGTTGCGTCAGGCGTCCAGGGTCCGCCGACCCTGAAATAGACGAGCCGACCGTGGAAGCTGCCTGCCTCGACTCGCGCGAGCTCCTTACTGCCCTCTTCGAAACGACCCCGCCAGGCTTTCAAAGTATCGACGTAGACCGGAGGCACCCAGCCTGGTTGGGTCTCCTCAAAGAGACTGAAGTCGAGGCCCGCCTTCCGGAAAGGCAGAGCCCAGTCCACCGGCGGTAAATCGGACTCCTGCCGGACACCGTCGGTCGGCAAGATCCGCAGCTCGATCAGGCGGCCCGTAGCTGAGAGCTTCAAAGAAACCATGCCCGGCACCAGGGGGGGCGGATCATCGTAGGACACCCGGGAGCCGATCACGCTGGCCAGCGGCTTGGGACTCTCGCGATACCAGAAATAGACTGCCGAAGGCTGTTCCTTGGTCAGACGATCCCAACGGCTCAGGGAAGCATCGGTTCTGTCGATGTAGTCGACGTAGTCACTGTCCTCTCCAAAACCGAAGGCGCGGTCGACGACGGGTCCACTGGTGCCAATGCTCTCCAGCATCTGACGCGCCAGATCTGCCAAGACTAGGGGTGGTCGGTCGACGGGCGCCAGCTGGAGCAGATTGAAGCGACTCGTCCAGACCACCGCGGAAAGCCCACTGATGAACAGGAAAAGACAAAGCACGGCGGACCAGAACCGGATCGTACCCTTGGCTCCCGCCGCAGCCACCATCTCCGGAGAGGGGGTCTCCCCCGCCTCCAGGGCGGCAGCCAGGGGATCGCTGCCCGGCAGGCCGTAGGCCACGGCCAGAGCGGATTCGGGCCTCAGCGCCGGATCCCGCTCGAGGCACTGAAGAATCACCTTCTCGATCGCCGGACTCAGGCGCTCGAACAACTCCCGGGGGCTCCGCGGAGGCGTGCTGTGCAGGCGACTCAATTCCTCGACGCTGCTGGCCGCAAAAGGTCGTCGTCCGGTGAAGATCTCGTAGAGAACCAGGCCCAGGGAGTAGAGATCGCTCTTGACCGTGACTTCCCGGCCTTCGAGCTGCTCGGGCGCCATGTAGGCCGGTGTCCCCGACCTCAGCTCCTCAGGGCGGATCTCTCCGGCAAGGGTCGCCAGTCCAAAGTCCGTAATGCGAACGGTACCCGAACTGTCCAGCATCACGTTGGCGGGCTTCAGATCCCGATGCAGCACCCCTTGGCGGTGGCCTGCCGCGATTCCCGCGCAGAGCTGGCGGGCGATATCGACGGCTTTGTCCTCAGGAAGACGCCCGATCCTTTTGAGCAGGACGCTCAGATCCTCCCCGTCGACGAATTCCATGCTCAAGAAGGACAACCCGTCGACTTCTCCGATGTCGTGGACACGACAGACATTGGGATGGGTAACCTGCCGAGCCAGACGGACCTCGGCGTGGAAGCGGTTCAGTCGGGAGGGGTCCCGGGCCAACTCGGGGGGAAGAAACTTCAGGGCCACCGTCTGATCCAGCTTGAGGTCGTCCGCTCGATAGACCTCTCCCATGCCACCCTTGCCGACCAGACCGACGATCCGAAACCGGTCCCCCAGGATCGCCCCCGGTTCGAAGCGCCCCTGGGACGATCGGGCGAAGTGGGACCGTGGGCCGCCTGACCGCGGCGTTGGAGTCGTCGGGAGAGGAGCGGATTCATCGGCCGGGACTTCAACCCCGGCTTGAGTCACGGCCAGCGACGGATCTACCGAACTCCCGCAGGACGGGCAAAAGTGGCTGCCCTCTGGAACTATGCTCGAACAACTGCTGCAGCGCATCACTCATCCCGTATTCTACCTGATCACGGGTTCACGCTTGGTCGAGGGTACGAATTCATTTTCTTCTACGAACATAGGCCGGCCGAGGATAACCTGGGGAAAAATTCAGAACACCGACTCGACAGGAGACGAACCCGCAAGCGGGAATCCTCGAATTTGTTCAGGAGAACCGGACTCGAGTTCCGGTAGAATGTCCGCGCAACACGAAACCACTGGAATCAGCTTCATGGACATGTCCCGAACTCCCTCTCCCCGCTCACGGCTCGAGCGCTCCACGATCTGGCTGCTGCTTGCAGTCGCACTTCTCTGGACCGGTCTGGCGGCCTCACTGCAGGCCCAGAACCAGGCTGCAGGGCGGCCCGCGGAAGGGCTCTATATCATCCGCCTGCGCAGGCCCTCGCTCGCGGAGTATCTGATCTCCTCCAGAACAGGGGGCACCAATCTCCGCGTTCAGGCGAGGACCCGGTCGGCCGAGGCCTACGACGCACAACTCCGCCTCGAGCAGCAGTCCTTCATCGATCGGATTTCGGCTGACCCCCGGCTGTCGGTCCGGGCAGGCTGCACTTTCCTGGTCAACGTCGTCTTCGTGCAGGGGGAGCAGGCCACTGTCGAGGGTCTGCGTTCGGATCCCGAAGTCAGCGGCGTGTACCGCAGCCAGCCGCGCTACCCCATGCTGGACAATGCCGTAGGAATGATCGGCGCTCCCGACCTCTGGGGCAGCCTGGGCGGGATCTCGCAGGCTGGCCGGGGAGTGAAGATCGCCGTCATCGATTCAGGGATCTACCAAGATCACCCGATGTTCCGGGGCGACGGGCTGACTCCCCCGCCCGGCTTTCCCAAGTTCGATCCCAGTCGACCCGGGGATGTCCAGTACACGAACAACAAAGTCATCGTCGCACGCACCTTCTGGCGGGACTTTCCGGATCCCAACCAGACGGAGGACCGGACTCCGGCCGATCAGCAGGGACACGGGTCCCGAGTGGCGTCGATCGCCGCCGGCGGCGTCGCCGATGCGCCGCTGGGAACGATCGAAGGCGTCGCACCCATGGCCTTCCTCGGCAACTACAAGATCTTCGGAAGCGGAGTCAACACGACCACGACGACCAATGCCGTGATCGCCGCCATCGACCAGGCCGCCCAGGACGAAATGGACGTCATCAATCTCAGTCTCGGCGGTCCGCCGCTCGATCCGGGCACCGATCCCGAGCAGGAGGCCATCGCCAACGCCGTCGAACTCGGCATCGTCGTTGTCGCGGCAGCCGGGAATCTGGGCCCCGAGGCGGAAACCGTCACATCCCCCGGAACCAGCCCGGACGCCATCACCGTGGGTGCCGTCACCAACGGCCGGACCTTCGGGCCGGCCATCGAGATTGGTCCGGCCGGCTCGGTCCCGCAGGACCTCCGGACGATCGCCTACACGCCCGGACTCGACGTCAGCGTGCCGAACGCGGTGGGTCCATACTCCCTGGCTTCCGTGGCCGAGTGGGATTCCAGCGAAGAGATCTGCGAGTCCGTCTCGATTCCGACGGGGGCCCTGTCCGGCAAGATCGCTCTCGTCAAGCGAGGCAACTGCACCTTTCAGGTGAAAGCCGACCAGGTTTTCGATGCCGGTGCGGCGGCACTGGTGGTCTATGACAACGTCCGGGGGGAATCCACGGTCATGCTCTTCGACAGCGTCCGGGGACCCTCCGTGATGATCCAGCGCGACGACGGAGAGGCGCTTCGTGACCTGATCCGCTCCGGCCCTGCAGCCCCCCTGACGGCCCTGATTCGTCCTTCTACCGAAGAATTCGCGCTGCCCGCCGAGGGTGACGTCGTGGCGACGTTCAGCGGACGCGGTCCCAATCTGGACGGATCGCTCAAGCCGGACCTGCTCGCCGTCGGGACTGAGATTTACGCTGCGTCGAATCGGCCCAACACATTCTCGCAGGGCTCCGGGGGCACGAGCTTCTCGACGCCCATGGTCTCCGGCGCGGCCGCCCTGCTGCACCAACTTCATCCGGGCTGGTCCCCCCAGGCGATCAAGTCCGCCCTGGTCTCGACTGCGGCCAAGACCCCCCACGTCGAGGATCAGCCGGCCCATCTGACACAGATGGGCAATGGTCGCCTCGATTTGAGCCGACTGGCCTCACTCGACAGCATCGTAGAACCCGTCAGCATCAGCTTCGGTTTCCTCTCCGGCACCGAAGGGACCCCGTCGAAGACGCTCACCATCCGCAACCTGGGGACCTCCCAACGTCAGTATTCGCTCCGCTTCGAACCCTGGCTGGACGCGGCGGACACAGGCGTCTCACTCTCGCAGACCCATCTCGTCCTGCCAGGCAGGGACTCGGCGCAGGTGGAAGTGAGCCTGGACGTCAGCGCTCTTCCTGAGGGCGAGACCCTGGAGGGTTTCGTGGTGGTTTCCGGGGGCTCGGGAGAGCCTGATCTCACCATCCCGGTGTGGGGTGCGCTGGTCACGGAAGACCCCAGTGTTACCCTGGAGGTCTCCCAACAGGATCCGACCGCCTTCCACTCACTGGCGGCTGCGATTCAGGCAGCCGGCCCGGGGAACCTGATCGAGATTACCGACAGCGGGACGTACAATGCCCCGGGGACGATCCGGATCAACGCCCAGGGCGTTCCTCTGAACGGGCTGCGAATCCGGGGCCGCAGCGGCGAGAACCCCGTCATCGAGCCGTCTCCGCTGGCCCAGGGCGATCCCGTGCTCTCCATCTCCGGCGTCCAGCGGTTCGCACTGGAAGGACTCCACATCCGCGGAGGCCAATACGGAATCGCCTTCTACCAGTCCAGTGGGCTGGTCAAGGACTGCCTCGTCGATGTCGACCCGGGCTCGGCCTTGGGCTTCGGGATTCGGATGAATCAGAGCCGGATACAGATCTACGGCACCCACATCACCGGAACGGACGGTTCCGGAGTCAGTGTCCTCGACAGCGAGGCGCTGCTCCAGGGAAGCCGCATCGGCGACGAAGACTCCGGCAATCCAATTCACGGATCCGCCGTCACCGTCGCCACCTCGGGATCGACCGCGCTGTTCGACAATACGCTTCAGGGCGGGCCCTCGAATCATCCGGGGCTCGATGTCAACGCTTCGACCGTGCTGATCAAGGGAAACCGCATTTTCGATTTCTCGGGTGCTGCGGCCCCCGGCATCCGGGTGACCTCCGGCCTCTCGCAGTTGGAGGCGGTGGATAATCTCATCGAGAATAACGGCGGCGAAGGCCTCCTTCTGCTGAATGGCGCCACGGCCGACCTCAGCGGGAACCGGTGGCTGCACAACGGCTCGGCCGGCCTCCGGCTTCAGTCGGGGACACTCCTGACGGGCCGGGCGGAAACCATCCTCCAAAACAGCCAGGGGATTCTCGCCTTCGGAGCCGGGCTGAACCTGACGGACAGCCTGGTGGCTTTCTCACAGGACCAAGGCATCGGCTCCACGGATTCCCTTCTCCAGTTGATCAACGACACGGTCTTCGGAAACGGGTCGGCCGGGATCTCCGTCAGCGGCGGATCCGCGACGCTGGTCGCCAACTCGATCTCCTATGGAAACCAGGCCGGCCAGGATCTGGTCGGCGTGTCGCCGGCCGTCTCGATCCACAACCTGGTCGGGAATCAGGGTCCGGAGGCCGGCGCGGCGGCGAGTGATGCGGGCCCGCTCCAATCCCCCGAGTCCGGCAACTTCGCCCCCGCGGCGGGGTCGGCGGCCATCGACGGCGGCCGGGACGACTTCGTGGAACCGGCCGCAACCGACCTCGACGGCCACCGGCGCGTCGTCGACGGGGACGGCCGCAATGGGGCCCAGGTAGACATCGGAGCCCTCGAATTCGCATCCGACACGATTCCACCCCTGATCCTGCCCCTGGCCGATGCGGCCGAGGACGAGTTCATCGGAATTGCCCTGACCAATGCCCGATCGGCAGCCGGTGACGAACCGAATCGGACGGCCGAAATACGGCTCCGGGCCCACTCCGACGGAGGTGCCGTCGTAGAGGGATCCCCTCTGCCGCTAGGGTCGCTCTCGCAACGGGCACGTCTCCTTCCGGAATTGATCGCGGCGCCCTCTGCCGGCTGGCTCGAGGTCCGCTCGGACCGGAGCGATATCGTGGGATTCACCCTGGTCGGCGACAACCAGCTGACTCGTCTGGACGGCATTTCGCTGGGCAGCCCTCCATCACCGCGGCAGATCCTTCCGGAAGTGCGGACCTCGGGCGGATCCTACACCCGGGTGCTCGTCGCCAACCCGGGGGCGGCGCCGGCCCAGACGGTTCTCCGATGGGTTTCGCCGGAGGCCGAGCCCATCGCATCCCCGGTCCTGACGATCCCCGCCGGGGGGCGGCTGAAGATGTCCGTCGACGAACTGATCGGAACGCAGGAGGGGGGCTATCTTGTGGTCGAATCGCCTTCCGGGGCACCCCTGTCTTCGATGGAGCTCTTCGGCAACGATTATTCGGTCGCTGCGTTGCCTGGAATCGCGGAGGATCGCGCCGCAGACCGACTCTTCGGAGCGCAACTTGCCGTCACTCCGGCGATCGGAACCGAAATCAGCCTCATCAACGTCGGGGACGACGCTCACTTGACGCTGGCAGCCTTCTCGGAAACGGGCCAGCTCGCCGCCACCCGGACCCTCTCTCTCTCGGCCGGCGAACAGTGGCGGGGCAATGCCGCCGAACTATTCGCCATCGAGCAGCTGGTCGGCTGGCTGCAGGTGACCGCGGATCGGGCCGGGCTGCTCGGGAGCCTCACTTTCTCGGATCCGGCCGGTCAGATCCTGGCCTCGCTGCCGCTCCAGGCCTCAGGAGCCCGGGAATCGGTCTTCAGCCACGTTGCCCAAACGTCGCGGATCTTCACGGGTCTGACGCTCCTCAATCCCGGGACCGAGACCGCGCTGGTCTCGATCGAGGTCTTCGACGCCGAGGGCAACCTCACCGGCAGCGCCTTTCCGGAGCTGAAACGGGGTGAGAAGCGGGCCCGCCTCCTGACTGAATGGATTCCCTCGCTCTCCTATCAGGTGGAGGGCTTTGTCCGCGTGCGTTCCAACCGTCCGATTTTGGGATTCGAACTCTTCGGCTCGGGTTCGTACCTCGCGGCCGTTCCCCAGCAGGTCGTCTGCCCCTAGACGTCGAGTCCTTCGAGGGCGTCGCCCAGCTCGGAGACGGATTTCTGGTCGCCTTGTCGGTGGGCTTCCTCGATGCCTCGGCTGAGGACCTCGCGGGCCCGGTCAAGCTCATCGAGTTCGATCAGCATCTGGCCAAACTGAAGATAGGTCGGGACGTAATCCGGATGTTCGTCCAGCAGGTATTCAAAGGTGTCCCTGGCGGACTCTTCGAGTCCCAGCGAACGATACTCCAAGGCTAAGCCGTAGCGCACGAAGGCATCGCCCGGGTTCTTTTCGACCAGGTTTTCGAGCTTCTCCAGCCTGGTTTGCGTCATGTTCCGTCGCCTAGCGCTTGGCCCACTTGAGCTTCTCGCGGAGCACCTCAAAGAATGCCTTGTTGTTGGGTCTGACGAGCTCCACCTTGAAGTCGGAGAGGGTGCACACGACCTCATTTCCCTCGTCGAAGGAAGCCCCGACCTGACCATCGACCGTGATCATCACGTCCTTTCCCGAACGCAGGAGGAAGCGGAGATCGTGATGACCGGGAATGACAATGGGGCGGTTGGTCAGTGTGTGCGGGCAGATTGGGGTGAGAATGAGACATTCCAGCGTCGGGTGAACGATGGGTCCACCCGCCGAGAGCGAATAGGCCGTCGAGCCCGTCGGCGTGGAGATGATGATCCCGTCGGCGACGAAGCTGGCGATGAAATGCTCGTCGAAGAAGGCGTCGACGGTCACGACCCGGGCCAGAGCGGCCTTGTTGATGACGATGTCGTTGAGGGCGTGGAACTCCTGTGTCGAGCCCTCCCCGCGTTGCAGGGTGGCTTTGACCAGACAGCGTTCCTCAACCTTGAATTTCCCGTCGATCAGGGAACGGAGGTCGTTGTACAGGCGATCCAGCGTGACCTCGGTCAGAAAGCCGAGACTCCCCAGGTTGACTCCGAGGATCGGGCACTGGTGGCCTCGGATCAGCCGGGCTACGGAGAGCATCGTTCCATCCCCACCGAAGACGACGACGACGTCCGCCAGTTCGGGGATTCGATTCGGATCGACCCCTTCGATCCCCTCCAGATGGAATTTCTCGACCACTTGCTGATCGACGATCGGCTCGCAGCCGTTCATGCGAAGCCAACCCGCGATCTCCTGGAGCTCCTCCGCGAAATCAGTGCGGTGAAGCTTCGCAAAGAGCCCCACTCTCATGCGATCCGCTCCTCACCCCTGGAACCTGCGCAAAACCGAAGGTGTTCACCGGACACCGACGGCGACCCGCTTGGAATACTCTTCGCGGCACTTCTCCGAGCAGAAGTACAGAGTCCCCGTTTCCGAGTTCAGCGGGAGCGCCAGATCCTGTTCTACGTATGTACCACAGATCGGGTCTTTCACCACCGGGTGGCTGATCGATCTCATCGACGGCGCGGCCTGGCGGTTCCTCGGCTGGCCGGCGGACGGCCTCAAGGGACTCCTGCCGAAGAGACGAGAGAACACGGCCCGGACAATAGTAAAAAGGAGGACGAATACGATGAAACGGAAAAGCCAGGTCATGGCGCCGAGGCCTCAGTCGACAAATGCTTGCGAGCCGTCTCTATTTGAGTCCTGACGTCGTCTGCACCCGCGTAGCCAGGAGCCACCTTCAAGAGGTGCTCCCATGTGTCAATGGCCTTCTGGTATTCCCCGGATGTGAAATAGGCAATTCCTAGATTCTGGAGAGTCTGGGGATGGTCCGGCTCGATCTTGAGCGAACTCTGATAGCACTCCAGCGCCTTCGCAACGTTGCCCACATACAAGTAACACGTCCCCAGATCGGTCGAAACCAACACGTCCGAGGGGTTCAGGGCCAGGGCTTCCTCGTACCAAGGTATGGCCGCATCGAAACGCCCCATGTCGTAGAAGAGGTTTCCGAGCTTGAGCCGTGTCTCGCGATCCTGGGGGTCCTGCTTGGCCTGGACAGTGAGCTGGTCAACCTGGGCCATGACCTCTGGACTGGGATGATCTTCCGGCAGCGTTCCTGCCTCAGTCCCGGCGACCGGTGTGCCGGGCGCAACGGGGCCTTTTGCCACGAAAAAACCGAGGATAAATCCGATGACGATACCGACGATGCCTGTGACTGCCTGTTTACGATTCACGCGAATCGATATGGTATCATAGCGCCCGGTCCAGGTACTGCCCGGAGAAGGTTCTCCGGGCGGGTTTCCGACGCCAGATCCTGAGCGGACTCGAGAGGCTGCTTCAGTTCAAGAGATCGGGTTGGGTTATTCGAATATGTTTCTGTACCGCGGCAAGGATATTGGGGGCCGAGAAAAGCTGACCGACACCTGCCTTCGGATCATCTCCGAAGGCGACGCGGACGGGATCATGGATATCCTGCCGCACATCCGGGTGCTGCGTTCCCCTCAGTTCTTCCAGCCCCTGGTCCAGCTGTTGAAGGCAGGCGGAGTCGAACAACGTTCGGCCGCCGCCGCGGCGCTTGGGAGCCTCGGGGATCCGAGCGGGATTCCACCTCTGAGGGAGGCCTTCCTCGAGGTCCGTCCGAGCCGGGCGCGAGGCGTCGATCCGTTGCAGGCAGCGATCATTGGAGCCCTGGGAGAGATTGCCTCGCCGGAGGCGGTCCGGGCGCTTCTGGACATCCAGCAGGAGGCTCCACAGCCGGGCAATCCCGAAGACCGGCACCGGCTGCTTCTGATCTACGCCCTCGGAGAATTGGCCCAGCAAGACGTGGCTCTGGCCGAGACCGAACTCATCCGCTTCCTGGTGGACTCGGACCCGCCCTTGCGAAGCCTGGCGGTTACCGAACTCGCCCTCTCCTACTGGCACCGGCCAAATCAGATCTCGGGCGCCCTGCTGCAGCAGATCTTCGATATGACGGCCGATCGGTCGGATGAGGTCGCGACGGCGGCGCATGCCGCACTGAACAGCCTCGCTCAACTGGGCTGCCGCAAAGCGGAAATCCTCATCGCCCAGCTCTCGGAAGAGCCCACGGCCTAGCTTCACCTGTTTCCGAATATCGATTCAATCCCTTGCGGGGCATCGCAAGGACAGACACGCCCGGTAGGACCGGCCCGGCCGGAATACAGGGATGATCGGAGCGGCGCCGAATTCGGTTCCGGCGTCGCCCCACAGGTGCGGGCGAATTGGGGAAGCCTCCCCGAACGCCCGTCGAGGTTCTCATCCTCCAAGCTGCTTGATCAGCTCTTTGGCCACAGCCGCGTTGGCCGACTGGGGAGACATCTCGACATACTTCTTGAGATTGGTCAGAGCCTCGTCCATCTTCCCCAGACCCAGCAGCGTCAAGCCCAGCTGATAGTAGGCTTCCGAATAGGTCGGATCGAACTTGATGGCCTTCGTGAGGGCCTCCGAAGCCTCCTGGTTCTTGCCGGCATTGATGTAGGTGACGCCCATGTTGTAGAAACTCATGGCAGCGTCCTTCGGATCGCCGGCGGCGCCGATCTCGGCGGCCTTCTGATACAGCTCTCGAGCCTTGGCGTCGTCGCCCATGGAGGCATAGACCGAGCCCAGATTCTGCAGGTAGGCGGCGTTGCTGGGATCCAGCTCGACCGCCTTCTCGTAGCTCTCGGCGGCCTTGGCGTCGTTGCCCAGCTTCGCATAGGTCATGCCCAGCTTGGCCCAGATGACGTGCTGCTCGGCATCCTCCGCCAAGATCTGCTGGTAAGCCGTGGCGGCTTCCTGATACTGACCATTGTTGTAGAGCGTGTTCGCGGCGTCGAAATCACCACGAATCTTCTCGAGCTTTTCGGCCTGCTTCTTGAGCTCCGCCTGCCGCTTTGCCATGTTGGCACGATCCTCTTCCGTCAGGTCGAAGTTCAGCGTTCCGGAGCCCGGAACCATCTTGAAATTGACGATTCCCTGAGGTTCGTCGCGCGTATGACCGGGGCGGACAGGCTGCACGTAGTCCGGCCTGAAGCCTTCTGCTTCACAGATCACCCGATAGTTGCCCATCTGGATGCCGGCATGCAGATAGTACCCCTTCTTGTTGGTCGTCAACTTGTACTTGCGGCCGCCGTCCAGTTCCTCAACACGGATCGTGGCACCCTTGATCGGGTTTCCATCGGCGTCAGTTACGGTCCCGGAGACGAAACCCACCTGGGCCAGAACCGGGGTGGCCGGCCAGATCAACGGCAGCGCCAACAGCACCGCCAGAGCCACCAGGATTCTTGATCTCATTTCATAAGCTCCTTGATTGTGAAATCCGAGAATCTGAGCGAGGTAAGGAACTGAGAAGAACGGCAACTGCCTCCCGAGGGGTCGGAATTTCTTCGAGCCCATGTCGTCAGTCGCCGGTTCACCGTGCCGCACTCCCCAAAAAACTTCGGTCAAGGGATCATCATCCCTCTAGATGAGTAGATACGATCCGGCTGAAGAAGTTTTCAAGATCCTCAATGTTATCGGCGACCGGACATTTTGGCAAGCTCCTGAAAAACAGATTTCCATAGCGCCGGGACCACAGCCTGGAATCCAGCACCGCCAGAATCCCCGTGTCCCTTCGCGACCGGATCAGCCGCCCCAGCCCCTGCTTGAGCGTGATGATTGCGGAGGGAACCGTGTACGACAGGAAGGGATCCCGACCCTCCTCCTTCAGGTGGTGGATCCGGGCTGCAATCAGCGGCTCCGTCGGGACGTGAAAGGGCAGCTTGTCGATGACGACGGCGCGCAGGGCCTCCCCTTGCACATCCACGCCCTGCCAGAAGCTCGATGTGGCACAGAGTACGGCGCGAGGTGTCGACCTGAAGTCTTGCAGGGTCAGCGATTTGGGCTTCCGTCCCTGGCACAGGACCGGAAATTCCCCGGACGCGTTCAAAGCGGAGTAGACCCGATGCATTTGTTGCAGGCTCGTAAACAAAAGGAAGGCATATCCGTCGGTCAGTTTCAGCACGGCACGGATATGGCGCATCAGGTAGTGGAAGTGCTCCGGCGAGCGAGGCTCCGGAGCGTCTCGCGGGACGAACAGAACGGCCTGCCGCTCATAGTCGAATTCGCCGGGCACGACGAGTTCGCGCGGATCGGGGATTCCCACTCTCTCGCGCACATACTCGAAGTTGTCATCGACGGTCAGGGTCGCCGAGGTCAGGACCGTCGTGTCCGTCCTCCCGAAGAGGTGTTCGCGCAGCAGCGGCGCGACCCGGATGGGCGTCAGGTGGAGATAGACACCACGCCCCGACCGTTCGAACCAGTAGACGTTCTCGGGCTCTTCGACGTTGAAGATGTCCTGCAGGGTCTCGAAACAGCGATCGACCCGGCGCAGTGCGGGATCGGTCTCGTCCCCCGCCGCCCGCGTGAGCTCCAGTTTGTGAAACAGCTGCTCCAAAGTCCGGGCAAGATGAGCCGCTTGTTCGCCGAGTTCCGCCCGCAGGTCCACCATGGCGGACCCGTGCAGGCCCCGGAAGAAATTCAGCGAGTGCCGGCCCTCGACGCCGGGCAGCCCCCCGAAAAGCCGTTCCGCCGCCGTCTCGAGCCGGGTGACCCGATCCAGAAGGTCCTCCTGTCCCGGGGGCAGCACTCTCCGGAGCTGGCGGCACAGATCCTCCAGCTGGAAGTTGCTCAGCCGCTTGCCGAAATGGTCGGCCGCTACGTCTTCTACGTCGTGGGCCTCATCGAGGATCAGGATCGAGAACTCGGGCAGTATCCGGCCGATCTCATCGCTCTCGAGGGCGAGGTTCGCGAAGAACAGCGCATGGTTGACCACGATGATGTCCGATTCGAAGGCCCGCTGGCGCATCCGCGTCACGAAACAGCCTGCGAAATGCGGGCATTTCTGGCCGGTGCATCCGTCACTTCGGGCATCGACGTTCGACCACGCCGCGTCCTCATCGCCCAGCCAGGAAAGCTCGGCGCGATCGCCCGTTTCCGTGGTCTCCCTCCATCCCGCCAGAAGCTCCCTGAATTCGTACCGTCCGCCGTGGGCCAGCCAGGCTTCCCGGCCCTGCTCTTCAAACCGGCGCAGGCACAGATAGTTCTGGCGCCCTTTCATGTACGTCGCCTTGAGCCCCGGGAAAAGAGACGCACGCAACAGGGGGAGATCCTTGAGGAAGATCTGTTCCTGCAGGTTCTTCGTCGCGGTGGACACGATGACGCGCCGGCCGGCCATCAACGCGGGAATGAGATAGGAGAGAGTCTTGCCCGTTCCGGTGCCCGCCTCGACGCAGAGGTTTTCGCCGTCCTCGATGGCGTCGAGAACAGCCTGCGCCATCTGCAACTGCGAGGGCCGGTACTCGTAGTGCTCCAGACAGCCGGCGAGTACCCCCCGGGACTGAGGATCGATTCGAGCGAAGCGGCTGAATCGTGCATATTCAGACCTCGCCCGCATCCGACAGCCACCCGGGGTGCTCCCGTCGGGGCAACGGCCGGCGGGGTCGTTCCGAGCCGTCCGACGAAACACAGTAGAGCCTCATCAGACCCGGACGGCCCGCGAATCGAGTCGCTGTGCGTAGAGTGGAAACCCGGTCACCAGTTCTTTCACCTGCTGGCGAACCGACTGGCTGACCGACTCATCTTCCGGACTGCTCAGGACTCGGGCAATCCACTGGCCGATCTGCTCCATCTCCGCTTCCTTCATACCGCGCGTCGTCAAGGCGGGCGTTCCGATCCGGATTCCGCTCGTGACCATGGGCGGATGCTGATCGAAGGGGATCGTGTTCTTGTTGACTGTGATGCCCGCGCCCTCCAGAAGAGATTCGGCCTGCTTCCCGGTCAGCCCTTTCGAGAAGACATCGACGAGGAACACATGGTTGTCCGTCCCGCCGGAGACGATGCGCAGTCCCTCTCCGGCCAGCGTCGCCGCAAGCGTCTTTGCGTTCTTCACGACCTGTCCCTGGTAGGCGGCGAATTCAGGAGTCATGGCCTCTTTCAGACACACCGCCTTGCCCGCGATCACGTGCACCAGCGGCCCCCCCTGATTCCCCGGAAAGACGTTCCGGTTGACGAGCTTCTTGTGCTCCTCCCGGCAGAGGATCAGCCCGCCGCGGGGCCCGCGCAGGGTCTTGTGCGTGGTCGATGTCACGATGTCCGCGTGGGGGACGGGACTGGGATGCAGGCCGGCCGCGACGAGGCCGGCGATGTGGGCGATGTCCACCATCAGGTACGCGTTCACCGAACCCGCAATGTCGGCCAGGCGATCGAAGTGGATGGTCCGGCTATAGGCGCTGGCTCCCGCCACGATCAGCTTGGGCTTTTCCCGGCGCGCCAGGTCCGCCAGGGCGTCGTAATCGATCATTTCAGATTCGGGATCGACCCCGTAGGGCACGACTTCGAAGAACCGGCCCGAGAAATTCAGGGGATGCCCATGGGTCAGATGCCCTCCGTGGGAGAGGTTCATCCCGAGGATCTTGTCGCCGGGCTCCAACAGCGCCAGATACGCCGCAATATTGGCCTGAGTCCCGGAATGCGGCTGGACGTTGGCATGTTCCGCTCCGAACAGCTCCATGGCGCGGCTGATGGCGAGGCTTTCCACGACGTCGACGAATTCGCATCCTCCGTAGTAGCGTCGGCCGGGGTAGCCTTCGGCGTACTTGTTCGTGAATACCGATCCGACGGCCTCCAGGATGGCTTCGCTGACGAAATTCTCCGACGCGATCATTTCCAGGGTTTCGGCCTGTCGTCGCGTCTCGTTCTGGACTGCGAGCGCCACATCAGGGTCGACTTCGAAGAGCGATCGATTCATGGTGTTCATCGTCCTTTCCTCGCTTCTCCATCTCCCGGCAGTTGCTGACGGGAACATAAGTTTACCGGATCGTGCCCCTCGACGGCATTTCTCAACCAGGTCCGTGACGAGGCGATGGAGAGAGGGACGCCGCCGGCCCCGGCGGTTTCGCGGGGATGGTAGCCTACTTGACTTCGAAGGGTCAAACAAATAAAAGTGGCGCTCTTATGCGCTGGTCAAATCTTTTCATCCCGACTCTGCGAGACGTTCCAGCGGATGCAGAAGTGGCTTCCCACAAACTGCTCCTCCGCGCCGGATTCATCCGGCAGCTGGGGGCGGGAATCTACTCGATTCTCCCTCTGGGTCGGCGCTCACTCCACAAGATCGAACGCATCGTCCGCGAGGAGATGGAGCGGATCGGAGGTCAGGAGTTCTATCTGCCCGCCCTGAATCCCGATGACGTCTGGAAGGAATCCGGTCGCTGGGAGACCATGGGCGACAATATGTTCCGGCTGCGCGACCGCAACGGACGCGATCTCTGCCTGGGGATGACTCACGAGGAAGTCTTCACCGCCATCGCCCGCGACGAACTCCGTTCCTACCGCGACCTGCCCCAAATCTGGTTTCAAATCCAGGTGAAGTTCCGTGACGAGCCGCGGCCCAAATCGGGGCTCCTGCGAGTCCGCCAGTTCACCATGAAGGATTCGTACAGCTTCGACGTCGACGCGGCCGGGCTGGATCGCAACTACGCCCTTCACAATGAGGCCTACCACCGCATTTTTTCGCGCTGCGGGCTGAAGTTCCTGGCCGTCAAGGCGAGTTCCGGGGCCATGGGAGGAACAGCGTCCGAGGAGTTCGTGGTCTACAGTGACGCCGGCGAAGACTGGATCGTGAGCTGCGACGCCTGCGGTTATGCCGCCAATCTGGAACGAGCCGTCTCCAGACTTCCCGAAGTGGCTGACGCGGATGAGGAGCGCCCGCCGGCCGAAGTTCACACTCCCGGCCGCAAGACCATTGAAGAGGTCAGCGAGTTTCTGGGGGTTGGGAAGAATCGACAGATCAAGTCGCTGGTCTACATGGTCGAAAGCCTGCCCGTGCTGGTGCTGATGCGCGGCGACCATCAACTGAACGAGGTCAAGCTGGGCACCACGCTGGGAACCGAGTTGCTCCGTCCGGCCACTCCGGAAGAGATTCGGGGCGCCTTCGGCGCCGACCCGGGCAGCCTGGGCCCAGTGGGCGTCGCCGGGATGCGGATCGTGGCGGACCTTGCGCTCCAGGGACGCAGGGACATGATCTGTGGCGCCAATCGCGATGACTACCATCTCCTGCACGTCACGCCGGGTCGGGATTTCGAAGCAGATTACGCCGACTTGCGCGAGGTGCAGAAAGGAGATGCCTGTCCGGAGTGCGGACGGCCGCTCCAAGTAGCCAAGGCGATCGAGGTCGGCCACATCTTCAAACTGGGTCTGCGCTACAGCCAGAGCATGGGAGCGACCGTCCTGAATCACGACGGACAGGAAGTCCCCATCGTCATGGGCAGTTACGGCATCGGAATCGAACGGATTCTGGCTTCCGCCGTCGAACTCTACAACGACGAGCTCGGCATGTCCCTGCCGCGCAGCATTGCGCCCTTCGAAGTCGTCATCACGCTGCTCAGACCGGACGACCCGGAGCAGTCGAAAGCGGCGGAACAGATCCTGGAGGAACTCACCCGACGCGGCATCGATACCCTCCTCGACGATCGAAACGATCGGCCAGGGGTCAAGTTCAAGGATGCCGAACTGATCGGGATCCCGGTTCGCATCACTATCGGCAAGAAGCTGGCCCAGGGAGAGGTGGAGCTGTTCGGCCGACGCAAGCGCGAGTCTCGCACCGTGCCCGTGGCGGAAGCCGTGAGCCAGGTGCTGGAGATGCTCGAAGAGATTTGAGATTTGACGATTTACGATTTACGATTTGGGGGGAAACTGTGGGCTGGAAGCTGGAGACAGAAGACCAGCGAGCCCTGACTGGAAGTGGTCAGTCTGCCGCTTCGGGTGCCGGCCTTCGGGCCCCGCGAAACTCGAAACTCGGAACTCGAAACGTGTTCTGCCTTCTGCCTTCTGCCTTCTGCCTTCTGCCTTCTGCCTTCAAATCGTAAATCGTAAATCTCAAACCTCAAATCTCAGATCTCAGCCCCCCTCAGTCCACCTCCTCGAAAGTCACCTTCCGGCTCACCGTATCGAACCAGGCGAATGTGCTTTTGCCGTGCATTCCCATCAACTCGCCGGGATTCAGCAGCACACACCGGTCGACCTTGCTCTCGTGCGCCTTATGGTCGTGACCATAGCAGACCAGATCGAACTTTCCGGAGGCGGCCAGGGGACGGGCGATCTCCGGATAGTGGTTGACGGCCACCGACAGACCGTCGATGTCCAGCTCGGCAAACTGCCCGTGCAGCAGGACGTTGCGGTAGCCGCTGGCGATCTCGCAGATGGTGCGCGGATCGCCGTCGTTGTTGCCCCAGACGATGTGCACAGGACGCCCCCGCGCCGCTTCTCCAATGCGTTTCACCACGAACGGGCTGCACAGGTCCCCGCAGTGGATGATCCGATCGGCGTCGAGCATGAGAGTCAGTGCGAGATCCAGTCGCCAGATGTGATCGTGTGAATCGGACATGACGGCTATCTTCATGGCAGTTCCTTCTCCGAATTCGATTTCCACTCCCTACTGGATATAGCGGGAGTAATCTTCATCGAGCCGTTCCTTCGGTACCCGGCCGCGGTAGATCAGGATCCGCCACCGGAACCGCAAACTCTCGCCCGGCTCGAGACGGCGGTCGAGGGGACGGGCCCCTTCGACGAAGTCTTTCCTGCCGAACGGGTTGACGGCGAAAAGGCCATAATCGCGGGCATGCCAATAGGAGGGATGCCGCGTACTGTCGGGATGCTCGAAAATCACGACGGTGACCGGTCTTCCCGCCAGTTCTCCGCGCAGGGCGACCCAGGGCGCACGCTTGCCCCAGATTCGTGCGGAGCCTTCTCGACCGAATGCATCCTGATAATGTCCGCTTCCTCCCTGTTCCCGCAGGGCATCGGCGAGGCGCAGGCCGAGCATCCCCTCCTTGGTGTCGTTGAAGGTCAAGCTCTGGTCCAGGGCCAACAGGGTAATTTCATGATCCATCCAGCGAGAGTCTTCGGTGGCGCCGAACCGCACCCTCCGAATTTCCCGGAGCACGGACTGCCCCTGCGGATCGCGCCAGTCGGCTGCAAAGTCCAGTTCGCCGGTTCTCCCGCCACTGGTCCGCAGGACCCCTTCGCAGACGATCCGTTCTCCATGGGCGGAACTCCAGAAATCCAGACCGTTGACGTTCCCGTAGCCGAAGAAAAGGGACTGATGATGGGGATGGTCCGTGGTCTCGGGATTCTCCCTGATGAAGGACAGTTCCCGATTGACCATATCGCCGTCGGGACTCAGGATCGGATAGAAGACGGGCTTCTGCGTGAATTCGGGTCCGTAACGAAAGGCGGTGAACAGACGCCCTCCGATCCGGACCTCAACCGTCTGTCGCTGCGGAACGGGCCGCACTTCGACTTCCGAGGCTTCGCTCGCCGAGAATCCCGCCGATACCAGCAGACAGCCCACGCTGACCGCCGCCCAACCCCCATGCCAGTTCATTGATCGTTCCTCCGGGCAAGTTGACAGTGACTCTCTACACGATAAGGAAAATTCCACGCGTGTTCCAGGCGGGTTTCCGAGGACGGAGCCATGTCGGCGGGTGGGATCTCACCCGTAATGGTCCAGATCCTCTTCCTAAAGAGAATTTCCTTGACAGACGATAGAACAGTATGGAGTAATCAGGACCATATTGGATCGCGTTGGGGAAAATTGGGCAAATCATTCCAGATCAGGGTGACAAAATGGTGATGCGTGGAAACTCTCCTGCGAAACTCGACGCGCAGGGGAGGATCAAGATTCCCGCGAGTCATCGAAAGGTGCTCGAGGACGACTACGGCCTCGACGTCTTTGTCACCAGCGTGACGGGCGAGAACGTCCTGATTTATCCCCTCAGCGAGTGGGCCAAGATCGAGGCCATGCTCCTGCAGCCACCGAAGATGCTTCCGGAGAAGGTGAAATTCCTGAGAAACACCAGCTTCTACGGTCAGGTCACAGCGATGGACAAGCAGGGACGCATCTTGATCCCCCAACACTTGAGGGAGCGGGCCTCCATGGACGGCGAAGTCGCCGTCATGGGGCAGCTTCATTACCTCGAGGTCTGGAACAAAGAAAAGTTCACCAATCAGATGGAGGCCGATCCCTACACCAAGGACGACGCGATCGCTTTGGCGGAACTCGGAATCTAGAGAATGCCTGCGGCAATGGTAGAGCATGCCCCGGTACTTTTGAACGAATCGATCGAGGCCCTCAAGGTCCGTCCGGAAGGGGTCTATGTCGATTGCACGCTGGGGCTGGGTGGGCATGCGCGGGAGATCCTCCGGCGGCTGGAAGGGACCGGGCGCCTGATCGCCATCGACCGCGATCCCGAGTCGCTGGAAATGGCACGGGCGCAACTTTCCGAAATGCCGGGAAACCTCTCCACCTACCGGGACAACTTCAAGAACCTCCCGCTTCTTCTCAACAATCTCGGCATCTCCGGAATCGACGGCTGCCTGGTCGACCTGGGGGTCTCGCGTTACCAACTGACGGATCCGGGGCGGGGATTCACCTTTCGCGAAGGCGGCCCCCTCGATATGAGGATGGATCGGGACCAGAAGACCAGCGCCGCCGATCTCGTACAGCGCCTGAATGTGCAGGAACTGACCGATCTCTTCCGGGAGTACGGCGAGGAGCCGGAAGCCGCGCGAATCGCGCGGGCCCTGGTGGATGAGCGTCGGCATCTTCGTTTTCGAACGACCTCTGAACTGGCGGAGTTCGTGGCCCGGGTCAAGAAACGGCGCAGCCAGCTTCATCCGGCTACGCTGGTCTTCCAGGCCCTGCGGATCGCGGTCAATCAGGAGCTGGAAGGACTGGACCGTTTCCTGAGCCGGACCATTCAGTGCCTGAGCCCGGGAGGGCGGCTGGTGGTCATCAGTTTTCACAGCCTCGAAGATCGGATCGTCAAGAAGACCTTTCAGCTGGAAGCCGGCAAATGCATCTGCTTCCAGCCGGGAGACCGATGCCGATGTCCGCGCCTGAAGAACGTCGAGATTCTGACCCGAAAGCCGGTTACCGCTTCGGGACCGGAGCTCGAGGACAACCCGAGTGCACGAAGCGCCAAGATGCGGGCCGTCGAACGAGTCTCGAGCGAAAACCACGGAAGGGTGAATTGAAATGGTCGACCTCTGCAATCAGATGATCATCAACCGGGCGGCAAACGGGAACGAGGGAGCGACCGTCTTCGCAATCGCAAAGTGGGTGACCCTGACAGGCATCGTCGTTGCCCTACTGGCCACATCCGTTGGAATCCGGGATCAGATTCTCACTGTTCAGTACCAGATCGAGGAACTGACCAATCAAAACAAGACTCTAAGCGAACAGAACGACCTGCTCCGCGTGGAACTACAGTCGCTGACCACGCCGGCTAAACTCGAAAAGGCGGCCCAGGATCTGGGCTTGATCAGCGCCACCGACGACCGCGTCCTGATTCTCGACTCGGACGGCATGGAAAAGGCCAGGGATCAGGTCGCTCACCTGGACCACAGGCCCAAGGCTCTGCATGAATGAAAGCTCTGACAGACGACAGGCAACTACGATCGGCGTTTTTGGGACGACTTCTGGTCGTCCTTTGCCTTTTTGTGGCTTGGGCTCTGGTCGTCTTCCTGCGACTCGTCGATCTGCAGACCTTCCGAGGCCAGCACTACCGGGCCCAGTCCGACACCCAACAGCAGGGATTCATCGTTCTGGCGCCGCAGCGTGGCGAGATTCTGGATCGCAACCTCAAGGAACTGGCCATCAGCGTCCGTGCGGATTCGGTCTACGCACAGCCCCCAAAGATACAGGACCAGATGGCGGTGGCCCGCAGGCTCTCCCCCCTGCTCGACATTCCCGCCGACGCCCTCTTCGAGCAACTGACTTCACCGAAGAACTTCGTCTATCTCAAGCGGGGCGTCTCGCTCGACATCTCCCGCAGCGTGCGGGATCTCGAGATCGAGGGAGTCGGGACCCACGAGGATACGACCCGCGCCTACCCGGGTAAGGAGCTGGCCTGCCACGTTCTGGGCATCGTCGGTGTCGATCATGAGGGTCTGGAAGGGATCGAATACCTCTTCGGGAAGGAGCTGAGCGGCAGCAAGACCCGGGTCGACCTCAGGGTCGACGCCAAGCGGAACAGCTTCTATCGGGACTCGCCCGAGACTTCGGCGCGGGGAGACAATCTCGTTCTGACCCTCGACAGCACGATCCAACACGTGGCCCAGACCGCACTCTCCGCGACCGTGCGGGAGACGGGGGCGCTGAACGGGTCGGCCATCGTCATGGATCCGCGCACCGGCGAGATCCTGGCCATGGCCTCCTACCCCGAGTTCGACCCGAACGACTACCAGGACTTTACCGCCTCCCAGCGTCGGAACCGCTGCATTCTCGATCTGTACGAGCCGGGCAGCACCTTCAAGGTGATCACGCTCTCCGCCTTGTTGAACGAACATCTCGTCGATCCGAACGAGATGATCGACTGCTCCTCCGGTCGCGCCCGACTGGGACGAAAGGTCTACCGTGAAGCCCATGCGGCCTACGGCCTCCTGTCCGTTACCCAGGTCATCGAGAAATCGAGCAACATCGGCACTGTCCAACTGGCGTTGAGGCTGGGTGAAGCGCGTCTGCACGACTATGCCGCCCGCTTCGGATTTGGCGAGCCGACCGGAATCGACCTGCCCGGAGAAGAGTCCGGGATCCTCCGGGACACCTCGCAGTGGTCGAAAGTCTCCATTGGAGCCATCGCGATCGGCCAGGAGATCGCGGTGACACCGCTACAGCTGATTCGGGCGATTGCGGCGGTCGCCAACGGCGGCTACCTGGTCAAGCCCGAAATCGTCAAACGGGTCTCGAACCCGGCCGGCGACACCCTGTTCGAGGCCAAGCCCGAGCGCAAGAGGATTCTCGATGCCTCCGCCATGCAGACGGCGCGCCACATCCTCTCCCTCGTCGTCGAGGAGGGTACCGGCACCAAGGCCCAGTTGCGCGGCTACTCTTCGTGTGGAAAGACCGGCACGGCGCAGAAGTTCATCGACGGCCACTACTCGACATCGAGGTACGTCGCCTCCTTCATCGGTTTCGCCCCGGCCGAGAACCCGGCACTGATTACCCTGGTGGTCGTCAACGAGCCTCGCGGCGGCCACTACTACGGAGGCTATGTTGCCGCCCCGGCATACAAGCAGATCATGGAGCGGGCGCTGATTCACCTCGGGGTGCCACAGGACCGACCGACCGAGGTGGAGGGCGGACGGGAAATGGCCCGTGCCGACGCCCCGAGCCCCACGCCTCTCACCTCGTCGGAGGAAGACTGGGAAAGCCTGGCGGCCGGCGCGCCAGTCGACTCTGCATCGTCTGGGCTCGCAGCGGAACGGGTCGAGGTCAGCGGCGACGAGCAGATCGTCGTAGAATCGGGCGGGGAGATCCTCCCCAATTTCCGCGGGCTGAGTCTGAGGACTGTGGCCCGCCTGTGTGCACGGCTTGGTGTCAAGCTGAAGATTTCGGGCTCCGGCGTTGCCGTAGCCCAGCGACCCGAAGCCGGAGGAACGGTTTCCAAGGGAATGGTGTGCGAAGTCTTTTTCGCCAACGAGGACGAAAACGGGAATGCGTCTGCAAAAACTGCTCTCCGATCTTCCCGGCGATCTGATCCTGCAAGCGGATTGCGGGACTGACCCGGAGATCTCGAGCCTGACCTGCGATTCGAGGGGAGTGGTCCCGGGAACCCTGTTTTTCGCAATCAGCGGAACACGGACCGATGGGCACCTCTATCTCGATCAGGCCCTGGCAAAGGGGGCCCGGGCCGTGGTTTCGGAAGGGCCCCGGCGTGTTCCCGAGTCGGTCAACTGGATCCGGGTGCGCTCCATCCGCAGGGTGATGGCGCTGGCCTCGGACAGTTTCTACGGGCACCCGTCTCGCAAGCTCCGGCTCGTGGGGATCACGGGGACCAACGGAAAGACCACCACGGCCTATCTGATTCACGCGATCCTCAACACCGAGACGAAGTCGCTCATGCTGGGGACGATTCAAAGCATGGTGGGGGATTCGGTCGCCCCTTCGAAGCTCACCACTCCCGAATCCTTCGATATCCAGGCGGCGCTTCGCCAGGGATGGGAGGCCGGATGCCGGGCGGGCGTTCTGGAAGTCTCTTCCCACGCTCTGACGCTCGACCGCACCTTCGGTTGTCACTTCCCCGTTGCCGTCTTCACCAACCTGACTCAGGACCATCTGGACTTTCACGCCACCTTTGGCGATTACTTCGAGGCCAAGAAGCGGCTCTTCGACCCGGCGTACAATCCGGGCCTCGAGCACTCGGTCATCAACGGCGACGACGAGTGGGGCTCCCGGCTGGCCCTCCAGGCACCGGGGGCCGTCACCTTCGGCCTCGCCCCCGAGCGGGAAGTCCGGGCGGCAACCTACGAGACGTCGGTGGAGGGCACCCGGATCGAGATCCGCTGGCCCGGGCGAAGCCTCGAAGTCGAGAGCCGCCTGGTCGGCCGCCACAACGTCTACAACATTCTGGCGGCGGCCTCGGCCTGCTCCGCCCTGGGCATCTCCGATGCCGCAATTCGCGAGGGCATCGCACGGCTTCAGGTCGTTCCGGGACGCTTCGAGATTCTCGAACTCGACCGGCCCTACGCCGTCGTCATCGACTACGCCCACAGCCCCGACGCCCTGGAAAACGTCCTGCGTCTGGCTCGCGAGGTGACAACAGGGCGGCTGATCTGCGTGTTCGGCTGCGGCGGAGATCGCGACCGCTCCAAGAGGCCGCTCATGGGGGCCATCGCCGCCGGCCTCGCGGACCTCATCCTGGTCACGTCGGACAACCCCCGCACCGAGGACCCCGAGGCGATCATCGCGGAGATCCTCGACGGAATCCGTTCTCGCACGCCGAACGTGCTGGTGATCACGGACCGCCGCAGCGCAATCCGCCAGGCCCTCGACCTGGCACGGGAGCGCGATCTGGTCCTGTTGGCCGGCAAGGGACACGAAACCTATCAGGAAGTCGGAACCCGGCGCTTCCCCTTCGACGAGCGCCAGGTAGTCAGGGAGGCGCTGTGTTTGGCCTGAGCATTCGCGACGCAGCGACCGCCATGCGGGCCCGGATCTCCGGGTGTCCCGTCGACGATCCGATCCTGGGTCGCCCCTTCCCCGAGATCTCCATCGACAGCCGCACCCTGCGCTCCGGCGAGGGATTCTTCGCGCTGCTCGGCGAGCGTCTCGACGGACACCGGTTCCTGGCCCAGGCCGTTCAGGCCGGAGCTTCCGCTCTCGTCGTGCAGCGGGAGCCTCTCGAGCCGCTGCCCACCGGGCTCCCGATCCTGGTCGTCGAAGACACGACCCGGGCCCTGCAGGACCTCGCGCGGCGCCTGCGGGAAGTCTGGGGCGGCAGGCTGATCGCGATTACGGGAAGCATGGGCAAGACCACGACCCGTGACTTCACCACGCGGCTTCTCTCGCAGCGGCTCGGAGTTTTGCAGTCCCGAGGCAACTTCAACAATCACATCGGACTGCCCCTCTCTCTGAGTCGCCTGCAACGCACCCACGATGTGGCGGTCGTGGAACTGGGAATGAACCACGCCGGCGAGATCGATCGGCTGGGACGGATCTGCCGGCCCGACCTGGCTTTGATCACGAACATCGCACCGGTCCATCTGGAGCACTTCGGGTCACTCGAGGCCATCGCCCGGGCCAAGGGCGAAATCCTCCGCAGCCTCCCGCCCGAGGGCTGCTTCGTCTTCAACGGCGACGATCCGAAGGCCCGCTCGCTGGCGGCATCCTTCCCCGGTCCGGTTGTCTCGTTCGGATTCGAGCCGGGTGTGGATTACCGGGTCTCGGAGTGGGCGATCGAGGACCTCTCGGGAATGCATTTCCGACTGGAGGGGCCGAACCTCTCCCTGAGCGGTCGGCTCGGGGTCCTGGGCAAACACTTTCTCTACAACGCCGTTGCCGCAGTCGCTGTCGCCGCACGGCTCGCACTCGATCCGGACGAGATCAGTCGCGGGCTGGCCGTTCTGACCGCCCTCGAGGGCCGGGGGCAACTGCAAAGCATGGGCCCCGTCCGGCTCTGGGACGATTCCTACAACTCAAACCCGCGCGCCGTGGAGAGCGTCCTCGAGACGATTGCGATGTTGCGCGCACCAGCGCGCAAGGTCCTCGTCCTGGGAGACATGCTCGAACTCGGCCCGGAGGCGCCCGAACTCCACCGACAGGTCGGCCGCCGCGCGGCGGGCGTGGCCGACCTCCTGATTACGGTCGGCCGTCTGGCCGAGCAGCTTCGCGCCGGTGCCGTCGAGAGCGGCTTTCCAGCCGAGCGCACGCGACACTTTGCGTCCGCCGAAGAGGCCGCGGAAGCCCTCCCGGCTCTGCTCTGTGAGGGAGACCTGGTACTCATCAAGGCGTCCCGCGGCATTCACCTCGACCTGGTCGTTGACGCGATGGCAGGAGGCGTCCGTTGATCTATTACCTGCTCTACGCCTTTCATGATGACTTTTCGGTTCTGAACGTGGTGCGCTACATCACGTTCCGGACAGCCTATGCCTCTCTGACGGCGCTCCTGATCAGCATGTGGATGGGGCCCTGGGTCATCGCCCGCCTGCGCCAGTTCCAGATCGGCCAGTACATCCGGGAAGACGGCCCCAGCTCGCACCAGAGCAAGGCCGGCACCCCGACCATGGGGGGCGTGCTGATCGTGATCAGCATTGTCATTCCCACACTCCTGTGGGTCGACCTGACGAACGCCTATGTCTGGATCGCCCTGACTTCACTGCTTTTCTTCGCGGCCGTGGGGTTCATGGACGATTACCTGAAGATCCGCCGGCGGAGGTCGCTGGGGCTGCGGGCCCGCGAAAAGGTCGGCCTGCAGGTTCTCTTCTCCCTCGGCATCGCCGCCCTGTTGATCTATCTGAGCCATGACGGACTCTACTCCACGCGGCTCAGCGTGCCCTTCTTCAAGCGGTTCACGCCCGAGATGGATCTGACGATCTTCGGGATCTCGACCTTCCTGCCCCTGATCGTCTTCGTGATGTTCGTCATCATCGGTGCCAGCAACGCGGTCAACCTGACCGACGGGCTGGACGGCCTGGCCGGTGGGCTGGTGGTCATCGCCGCCTCGGCTCTTACGGTCCTGACCTACGTCACCGGGCACGCCACCTTCGCCACCTACCTGGGGCTGATCAAGAACACCTACGCCAGCGAGTTGACCGTGTTCTGCGGCGCCATGGTCGGCGGGACTCTGGGGTTTCTCTGGTACAACTGCTACCCCGCCGAGATCTTCATGGGAGACGTCGGCGCCATGGCTCTCGGGGGGGCCATCGGTACGGTGGCCATCCTGGTCAAACAGGAGCTGCTCCTGTTCTCCATCGGCGGAATCTTCGTCCTCGAGGCGCTGTCGGTGATCCTGCAGGTGGCCTCCTTCAAATTTCGGGGCAAACGGATCCTGAGGATGGCGCCCCTGCACCACCACTTCGAGTTGCTCGGCTGGAGCGAGCCCAAGGTGGTCATACGTTTCTGGCTGTTGGGCCTGATCTTCGCCCTGTTCAGCCTGACCACGCTGAAGATCAGATAGACCGAGTGCAAACAGGGACGCGGGCACGGTCCCCGCGGGCAGCGCAAGTATGGAATTGAAAGGCAAGAGAGTCCTGGTGGTCGGCTTGGGAAAGAGCGGTGTCTCTGCGGCCCGCTTTCTCGTTTCGAGGGGAGCCCGAGTCACGGTCACCGACGTGGCCGGCGCCGATGTCCTGGCGTCGTGGGTCGACCGGCTGCAGGTCCCTGTGGAACTGCGCCTGGGAGGTCACCGGGAAGCCGATTTTCTGGAGGCCGACTGCGTCGTCCTGAGTCCCGGCGTCCCGGCGTCCCAGCCGGAGGTCCTCGCGGCGCGCAGAAAGGGCGTCGAAGTCATCGGCGAGATCGAGCTTGCCTACCGGTTTCTGCAGGGCAACATCATCGGAGTCACAGGCTCGAACGGCAAGACCACGACGACAACCCTGATCGGGGAGATCCTCGAGCACGCCGGCCACGCCTGCTTCGTCGCCGGCAACATCGGTCGCCCTCTGACCGACGCCCTCCTGGAGGCAGAGGCCGGTACACCCACGCTGGTGGTGGAGTTGTCCTCCTTCCAGCTGGAGGCCATCGAGAGTTTCCGTTGCCACATCGCGGTCTTCCTCAACCTGTCACCGGACCACCTCGACCGCCATGCCAGCACCGAGGAATACTTCGCGGCCAAGCGCAGGATTTTCCTGAATCAAGAGCCCGATGACTGGGCAGTGCTCAATCAGGACGACCCTGCCCTGCGACACCTCAGCGTCCGGGCCGGACGGTTCCCCTTCTCTCTGGAGGGATCTCTCCCGGCCGGCGCGTTTCTCAATGACGGGCAGCTCTGGATCAGCTCGCCTGCCCGAAAGACTCGGTACATGTACGCCACCGAAGTCCGCCTGCGAGGTCTGCACAACCTCTCGAACGTGCTGGCTGCCTCGGCCGCGACATTCCTCGCCGGGGTCCAACCTTCGGTGATTGCCGAAGCGGTACGGAACTTCCGCGGCGTGGAACACCGGCTGGAGTTGGTGCGCCGCCTCGACGAGGTGGATTACTACAACGACTCCAAGGCCACCAATGTGGACTCGGCCGTCAAGGCGATCGAGGCCTTTGACACTCCGCTGATCCTCATCATGGGAGGCCTCGACAAGGGCGGCGACTTCTCGGTGCTGCGCCCCCTGGTCGCCGAGCGCGCCCGACAGCTCATTCTGATTGGGGCCGCCGCCGACAAGATCGAGGATCAGTTGAGCTCGGCCGTTCCCACCGTACGGGCCGGCAGCCTGGAGGAAGCCGTACGACAGGCCCGCATCCAGGCACAACCCGGGGACGTCGTGCTCCTCGCACCCGGCTGCGCCAGCTTCGACATGTTCAAGAACTACGAAGATCGGGGACGCGTCTTCAAGGCCGCCGTCCAGGAACTGACGGCCGAAAGGGTTCACCTGCACGGGGAGTCGACTCGATGAAGATGAGAATGCCCTACGACCGAATGCTGATCGTCCTCGTCCTGATCCTGCTCGGAGTAGGACTGGTGATGGTCTTCAGCGCCTCTTCGGTCATTTCGAAGGAACTCTATGGATCCTCGACGGCCATTTTCACCAAACAGCTGTACTCGGTCGCCCTCGGCCTGGTCCTGATGCTCGTGGCCATGCAGATCGACTACCGGCTCTTCGCGAATCGTTTCGTCGTCGGTCTGCTCGTTCTGACCTCGTTCGGGCTGCTGGCGTGGGCCCTGGCCAGTCCCAACATCAATGAGGTCCATCGGTGGATCCAGCTGGGCCCGATGCGCTTTCAGCCTTCCGAGGTCGCCAAGCTTGCCGTCATCTTCATGACGGCCTACCTGCTCGTAAAGCACGGCGGCCGGATCCGCATCATCGACCGACCGGTCCTGCTGTACCTGGCCATCCTCGCGGCGATCCTCGTCCTCGTGCTGGCAGAGCCGGACTTCGGGACGACGACCAGCATCGCCATGACCGCGGCCCTGCTCCTCTTCGTCGGGGGGCTGCCGATCCGCTACTACCTGGGAGCCGCGTTGGCCGCCTGCCCGTTGTTCTTCTTTCTCGTCTACCAGGTGCCCTACCGCCGAGTCCGGCTGCTGGCGTTCCTCGACCCCGAGGCCGATCCCTTTGGAGCGAGCTATCAGGTGCTGCAAAGCCTGATTGCCGTTGGATCCGGCGGTCTCACGGGCAAGGGCCTGGCCCAGGGCACGCAGAAGCTGTTCTTCCTGCCCGAGCCTCACACCGACTTCATCTTCGCAGTCATCGGTGAAGAGACCGGTCTGTGGGGCTGCGCGCTGGTTCTCGCCCTCTTCCTCCTGCTCTTGTGGAGGGGACTGCGGGTGGCGCTGCGTTCCGACACCCTGTTCGGTACGTATGTGGGACTGGGCATCATCGCCATGATCACCCTGCAGGCCCTGTTCAACATGAGCGTCGTGCTCAGTTTGTGCCCGACCAAGGGAATCCCCCTCCCCTTCATTTCCGTTGGAGGATCGTCGGTTCTGATCATGCTGACCGCGATGGGAGTCCTCCTCAACATTTCGAAGCATGGACAACCTCCCTTGCCCGCCGCGCCGGAGGGGCGATCGTCGGCAACGAATCGCCCAGCCGAACTCAAGCCGATCCCGGTCATTGCACCGATGCAGCGGGACGGCCTGCAGCAGACACTCGGCTCACCCCTGGAGATGGAACATGGCGCCTGAGAGCCGACTCGAGAGGATTCTGTTCGCCGGAGGCGGCACGGGAGGCCACGTCTACATGGCCATCGCCGTGGCCCAGGCGCTCAGCGACCGTCATCCCGGCGCGGAGATCGTGTTCGCCGGGACACGGCAGGGTCTCGAGAGCCGCATCGTGCCGCGCTTCGGCTATCGTCTCGAGACGATCCGCATCGGAGGCCTGAAGAACGTGGGGATCGGACGGCTGGCCCGGACCCTTTGGCAACTGCCGGCCAGTACCCTGACCTCGCTTCGCATCGTCCGCCGGCTCCGGCCGCAGGTCGTGGCCGGAGTGGGAGGCTACTCCTCGGGGCCGCTGGTGCTCGCCTCGGCTTTGATGCGAATCCCTGCGCTCATCATCGAGCCCAATGTGCATCCGGGCCTGGCCAACCGCCTGCTCAAGAGGCTCATCCGCAAGGCGGCCGTCGCCTACGAGGAGACCGCCCGCAGCTTCGGACGCAAGGCGGTCCTGACGGGGGTCCCCATCCGGGAGGAATTCTTCCACCAGCGAGACCACGATTTCCGCCGTGAGACGCTGACCGTCCTGGTCTTCGGCGGAAGCCGGGGCAGCCGTCCACTCAATCAACTCATCCTCGATGCGCTCCCGGAGCTGGGCTCCCTGTCGCTGCATCTGATCCACCAGACCGGGCCGGAGCACTTCGACGCCGTGGTCGAGGGATATCGCTTGCGCCACTTCGACGGCGGCGAGGTGCTCCCGTACATCGACGACATGCCCCGTTTCTTTGACCGCGCCGACCTGATCGTCTCCCGAGCCGGAGCGTCGACGATTGCCGAGATCACGGCGGCCGGACGGCCGGCGCTGCTGGTGCCCTTCCCCCACGCCGCGGACGATCATCAGACCAAGAACGCCCGGGCGCTGGAGTCCCGTGGCGCCGCCGTCACGCTGCCCGAGCGCGCCACCTCGGGCAGAATTCTGGCGGAAACGATTCGCGGGCTGGAAGCGGATCGAAGACGACTCGAAAAGATGGCGGAGTCGAGCCGTTCGACCGGTCGCCGCGGTGCCGCCCGCGCCGTGGCCCAACTGATGGAGGAGATTGCCGCGTGAGAGGTTCCGTGAGGTCGCGAGCAGAAGTCTGCGAGAGATTCACCATCCCCAAGCCGCACCCTACCCAAAAGCACTCTCGCCGACTTTTCCCCTGCCGTGGCCTCACGGAACCTTTCGGGCGAACCAACCTGTCCTGTGACGCGCAATGGCGCCGCCGGCAGGGACGAGAATCGGAGCGAACGTACCTTTGAGTGAAACGAAGCTGAACGAGTTTGGCCAGATCGAGCGCTTCCACTTCATCGGCCTCGGGGGAGTGGGAATGAGCGCGCTCGCCGAACTGCTTCTCGCGCAGGGCATGCAGGTGAGCGGCTCCGACCTGTCGCCCTCGTCCTACATCGACCGTCTCGCGAGTCTGGGGGCCCGCAGCTTCGTCGGCCACGACCGGGAACATGTTGGCGACGCTCAGGTCGTCGTCGTATCCTCCGCCGTCCCAGCCGGCAACACCGAACTCGAAGAAGCACGCCGCCTCGGGCTTCCTGTCATTCACCGCTCGGAGCTTCTCGCCGAACTGATGCGCTTCCGCGAGAGCATCGGCGTGGCCGGCAGCCACGGAAAGACCACGACCACGGCCATGATCGCTCATGTCCTGGTCGAAGCCGGCCTCGACCCCAGTGCCGTGATCGGCGCCCGGGTCCGAGCCCTGGGCAGCAACGCCCGTTTCGGCCGAGGCCGGTTCTTCGTCACCGAAGCGGACGAGAGCGACCGGAGCTTTCTGCGACTTCATCCGGTCCATGCCGTGGTCACGAACCTGGATCTGGATCACACCGACCAGTATCGCGACCTCGACGACATTGCGGCTGCCTTCCGGACGTATCTGCAGCAGCTCCCCTTTTACGGTCACGCCGTCGTGTGCGGCGACGATTCCGAACTGGTTTCCCTCGCCCAAAATGTTCACCGCCGGGTGGTAACCTACGGCACGAACCGGCAGGCGGAATTCCAGGCCACCGCGATTGAGAGCGGCCCCTTCGAGGTTCATTTCAATCTGAATTGGAGGTCGGAGCCGCTGGGCACGATTCAGCTCCAGGTCGGAGGTCGACATAACGCATTGAATGCTGCGGCTGCCGCCACGGTGGGACATCTTCTCGGCGTTCCGTTCGAGACGGTTCGCCGTGCGCTGGGTTCCTTTGTCGGGGCGGAGCGGCGCATGGAGCGAAAGGGCGAAAGGGACGGGGTTCTCGTGCTGGATGACTACGGGCACCATCCCACCGAAGTTCGGGCGACGCTGGAGGCTTGCCGTGCGATCGGTCGGAGGGTCGTGCTCGTCTTTCAGCCACACCGCTACTCCCGCACCTCGGGTCTGATCGAGGAGTTCGCCGGATGTTTCGACGCGGTCGACCGGCTCTTTCTGCTCGACATCTATCCGGCAGGGGAAGCCCCCATTGAGGGTGTCAGTTCGTCGGCTCTGGCCGAACGGATTTCCCGGCGTCGGGAGGTGGAGTATGTGCCGTCGTGGGAGGACCTGATGGCGCTCCTGAAGCGGGAGTGTCACGCGGGCGACCTGCTGGTCACCATGGGGGCGGGGAACGTCTGGAAGGTTGGAGAGGAGTTCCTTGAAGGAAGCAACTAACCGGGAGAAGCGACGACTGATGGTCTGGTTCGGGCGCACGGCCAAGGTGCTGCTGGGCCTGGGCGTCATTCTGCTCGGTTTCACCTTGTACTACTTCGGCCGCCGGGCCGTTTCCCAGACGTCTCTGTTCGAGCTCGAGACGATCGAATACCAGGGGGCCCGCCGGTTCGATGCCGAGGCCTTCAACGTCCTGCTGCTGCGAACCTTCGGCCACAACCTGCTCACGGTCGATCTCGACCGCGTGCGGGCGCTGGTCGAGTCGGAAGGCTGGGTCAAGCACGCCGTCGTCAGGCGCCGCCTGCCCGACCGCCTCTGCCTCTATCTCACCGAGCGCGAGCCGGAAGCCGTGGCGGCCATCGAGAATGATCTCTACGTCGTCGACGACGAGGGCGTGATCCTGGACTCCTTCGGCCCCGCCTACGACTTTCTCGACCGTCCCATCGTCAAGGGCCTCAGGAATACGGCCCGGGAAAACGCGGCCGAAGAGAATGCCCGTCGAATGAAGGTCTACACGGCTCTGTTGCAGGATTTTCAGGCGAAGGGGCAGGACTACGCGGCGCAGGTGTCGGAGGTGGACGTGTCCGATCCGGGTCGGGTTGCCGTCATCCCGGTCTCCGAACCGATCACGATCTACCTCGGAGGCGACTCCTTCGCGGATCGATTCGAGCGCTTTCTCGGACAGCGCGATCTCTACGAACGACTGAAGCAGAAATACGGACTGATCGAATACGTGGACGTAACCCTGGACAACAAGATCATCTTCCACACGCCGAAACAGGTCACCTCGGGCTAAAGCATGAGGGGCCTCCTACGGCCGCGGAGGAGTCAGAGAAAGTAGAAGAACTCAGGTCATGGCAAAGAAACAAATCACTGCCGGCATTGATGTGGGGACCACCAAGATCTGCTCCTGCATCGCCGAATTGACGGGAGAACGGGTCGAGGTGCTGGGAACGGGCTGGGCTCCGTCGAGGGGTCTCAAGAAGGGGATGGTCGTCAATCTCTCCGAGACCATCCGCAGTATCAAGGAGTCTCTGGAGCGGGCCGAGAGCGAAGCCAATATGGTCGTCGACACGGCCTACGTCAGCGTGGGCGGGCGCCTGCTGCGCAGCATCAACACGTCGGCCGAGACCGAAATCCGGGGCAAGAGCGGGCGCGTGTCCAGCGAAGATATCAGCCGCGCCGTCTTCGAGGCCCAGCAGATGGAGGTGCCGAGCGACTGCGAGATCATCCATGTGCTGACGCAGAGCTTCCGGCTCGATGATCAGGACGGCATCATCGATCCCGTCGGACTCCGCGGCAACCGGCTGTCCGTGCGCCTGCACGTTGTCTTCAACGCGGTCGCCGTCGTGCAGAACATCATCAATGCCATCAACAAGGCGGACGTCATGGTCGAGGGGGTCGTGATGCAGCAGTTGGCATCCGGCCAAGCCGTTCTGACCGAGGACGAGAAGGAACTGGGAACGGTTCTCATCGACGTCGGCGGCGGTACCACCGACATCTCCGTCTACAACCAGGGAAGCATCTGGCACTCCGAGGTGCTCCCCATGGGCGGCAGTCTGATCACCAAGGACATCGCCATCGGGCTCAGAGCGCCTCTCGAGGAGGCGGAGCGGCTCAAGATCGAGATGGGCAGCGTGTATCCCGATTCCGTCCCCGATGACGAGGTCGTCGACATCAACGAGATCGGCAGTGGACGGGGTCAGACCTTTCCAAGGCGGCTCCTGTGCGAAATCGTGGAGGCACGCTGCGAGGAGATCCTGCAGGCAGCAGCCGGGGTCATTCAGCGAGCGGGCGTCCAGACGGACCTTCTCAGCGGTGTGGTGCTGACCGGTGGCGGCGCCCTCATGCACGGCTTCGTCGAGCGGGCCCAGGAGATCCTGGCGGTCCCGGTGCGGCTCGGAATCCCGATCGGACTCCAGTGCCGCAACCCTGAGGTTCTCCACCCCGCCTACGCCACCGCACTCGGGCTGCTGAAGTACGCCCACACACTGCGCAGCCGGGACGTGGTGAAGATGGCACAGACGACGTCGCCGTCGACACCGAAGGCGCCGACCGAGCGACTCAAGAACTGGATTTTCGAGAAGATCTGAGCGAGCGGGACTCCGGGGCTTCCAGAGCCCGGGCATTCCGTTGGAGGTTTCCATGACTGCGAATCATCACGACGACCGAATCATCAAACTCTCCTTCGAAGAAAAGCCCCTGACCGGCGCAGCCATCAAGGTCATCGGAGTCGGCGGAGGCGGCTGCAACGCCGTCAACCGCATGATCGAGGCCGGAATCGAAGGAGTCGAGTTCATCGCGGCCAACACCGACGTCCAGGCACTTCGCCAGTCCCTGGCCCCGCGCAAGTTGCAGCTGGGTGAAAAGCTGACCAAGGGCCTCGGAGTCGGCTCCGACCCCGAGGTCGGAAAGAAGGCGGCCTTGGAGGACACCGAGAAGGTCATCGAGTTGCTGGACGGTGCGGACATGGTGTTCGTAACCGCCGGTCTCGGCGGAGGGACCGGGACCGGGGCATCTCCCATCGTGTCCAGCCTGGCCACGGAACTCGGGGCGCTCACCGTGGCAGTCGTCACCACCCCCTTCCAGTTCGAGGGAAAGCGCCGCCGTTTGCAGGCGGAGAAGGGGCTGGACGAACTGCGCGACAGCGCGGATACGGTCATCACCATTCCCAATCAGCGCTTGCTCAGCACTGTGCCGCCGGGCACCTCACTGTTCGACGCCTTCAAGATCGCCGACGACGTCTTGCGCCAGGCCGTCCAGGGCATCAGTGACCTGATCACCATCCCCGGAACCATCAACCTCGACTTCGCCGACGTCCGGACGATCATGTCCGGCATGGGTCTGGCGCTGATGGGCACCGGTCTGGCCGACGGCGACGACCGTGCTGTCACGGCGGCCCGACGGGCGATCTCGAGTCCGCTGCTCGAGGACACCACCATCGAGGGCGCCCGGGGCGTTCTCATCAACGTCACCGGAAACGCCCGCCTGGGGCTGCATGAGGTGAGCGACGCCAGCCAGGTCATCCAGGAGGCCGCCCACCCCGAGGCTCACATCATCTTCGGGTCCGTGTGCGACGAATCGATGGGCGATCGGATCAAAATCACGGTGATCGCCACCGGCTTCGATCGGGAACCCAGAGTGGCGGAGGAGCCGGTCAGCCAGGAAGTGGTGCGCCCGGAACGGGTCGAGTACCGGCCCGACCTCGAGCACCGGGGCTTTGGGAACGGAGCCGCCAAGACGCCCGAGCCCGACATTCTGGAAATCCCGACCTTCCTGCGGCGACAGCTGGACTGATCCCGCGCTCGTTGGCCCCACCGGGATCTGAGATGAGCCGTCCGGAGGAGACCGTCGCACGCGTCGATCCCGGTCGCCAGCGCCATCTTCCGGATCCGTTGGGGTGTGGGTCGCCCGGATACGGGTGAGACCGGGTCCTCGGGCACTGCCCGCGGTGCCTCAGTGGCCCGGATCGGTGGGTGCCGTGCGCTTGTGAGCCGGTATTGAATCTGCCAGAATACGCGAAGGTCGGCCGCCGGCGGGTTGATACGGCGGGACTTTCCCTCCCGGAAAATCGCGGCATCGGCGTCGGTAATGCCTATTCCGAAATGGCTGTTCTGGCGATAAGGAGCTTATAGATGATCCTCGCAGGTGATGTCGGTGGAACCAAGTGCAGGCTGGCAATCTACGAGGAGGGACCGGGGGCTTCCGGACTCCGGCCGCGTCTCGAAGATACCTTCCTCAGCCGGGACTATCCCTCTCTTGAAGCGGTGGTCGAAGACTTCCTGAGCAATCCCGCGGTGGAGGGGATGCGCGACAAACTGAGTACGGCCTGTTTCGGGGTCGCCGGGCCCGTGGTCGACGACCGGGTACGCACCTCGAACCTGCCCTGGACGGTCGAGGTCGCAGCGCTGAAGAGAGCGACGGGAATCCAGCGGATTCTCCTGATCAACGATCTGGAGGCGACCGTCTACGGAGTGCTCGTCCTCGAATCCGACGATCTCGAACGGCTCAACGAATGCCGCCCCGAGCCGGGCGGGACCCGCGCACTCATTGCGGCCGGAACCGGGCTCGGAGAAGCCATCATCGCGGTCGGCCGCGACGGTGTCTACTTTCCCGTGTCCTCCGAAGGGGGGCATGCCGACTTTGCTCCCCGGAACCCGACGGAGATGGAACTCCTCCAGCATCTGACGCGGCGCTGGCCGCACGTCAGCTATGAGCGCGTGCTCTCGGGACCCGGCCTCCTCAATATCTATCGCTTCCTGCGGGACCTGGGGCTGGAGGAACCCAAAGCCGTCGCGTCGCGCATCGAGAAGGCCGAAGATCCGAGCGCCGAGATTTCGCGGGCGGCCCAGGCCGGAGAATCGGATCGGTGCGCCCGCGCCATGGATCTCTTCGTGTCGATTTATGGTGCGGAGGCGGGCAATCTCGCCCTCAAGGCCAAATCGACGGGAGGCCTGTACATCGGCGGCGGAATCGCTCCCAAGATCCGAGACCGGATCATTGAAGGGGCCTTCATGCAGTCTTTCTATGCGAAGGGACGGCTGCGTTCGCTGCTGGAGACGATCCCCGTCTACCTCGTCCTCAACAGCAAAGCCGCACTGCTCGGTGCCGGAGTCCGCGGCCTGCAGGAGAAGAACAAACAGTGAAGAGGATCCACCTGCTCCTTCTTCTCTCCGCCCTGATCCCGACGCTCCTCTACGCGCAGCAGGTGGCAGGCCGCCTCATCACGATCCGCGGACAGGTCGAAGTCCTGACCGGCGCCTGGGCTCCGGCGACGCTCAACCAGGACCTCTTCGCCGGCAACACCGTTCGCACGCTCGCACAGAGCCGCGCGGTCCTGCTGTTGGCCGACGAGACCCAACTCAAACTCAATGCCAACACCGAGCTTCAGCTCCAGGCGGTCAACGAGTCCTCCAGCCTGATCACCCGCATCTCCACGGCCGGGGCCCGAACCGAGCAAAGCATCATGAACCTCCGGTCGGGGCAGCTCTACGTCCGCTCCAAGAAGACACCGGCCCGGGTCCGCGTCAACACGCCGGCGGTGACGGCGGCCATCCGGGGCACCGAGTTCGACATCCAGGTCGGGGCGGACGGTGAGACCCGCGCCACGGTCCTCGAAGGATCCATCGACTACCGCAACGACTATGGCGCCATCGTCGTGAATCCCGGCGAACAGGGCACGGCGCGAGTCGGTCAGGCGCCCACGAAGACGGTCATCGTCAACCCGCAGGATGCGGTCCAGTGGACCCTCTTCTATACCGCGGCCGTGAGCCCCCGTGATTATCCCTTCATCGATGCCTCCCCGGACCAGGCCCGCCAGGCGCTCTCGACGCCGGTGTCCGATCCGGTCCGGCGAGCCATGCTGGAGCACGACGCCGGCGATCCTGCGGCGGCGTGGGCCACCATCGAGGGAGTCCAGTCGCCCGAAGCCTCCGCCGTTCGGGGCTGGCTCCTGCTGGAACGCAATCAGATTACCGAGGCCCAGGCCGCCTTCACCGCCGCACCTCCCTCCCCGCGGGTCCGGCTGGGTCTGTCCCTGTGCGCCCTGAGGCAGAATGACTTCGATCGCGCGCTGAGCGTCCTCAACCCGGTCGGAGACGATCCCGACCTGATCGTACAGCAGGCTTTCGTCCTCACCACGTTCGGCGACGCGACCCGGGCCCTGTCGCTACTGGCACAGGTGCCCCGGGGGAGCCCGCCGGCCGCTCTCGCAGAGAGCCTCCAGGCGAGCATTCTGCTGACCCAGAACAAGAAAGACGAAGCCCTGGCCACGGCTCGCGCCGCTCTTCAGACTTCGTCGACGTCACCTTCCGCCCTGGTCACGCTCAGCCGTGTGCAGCAGTCGTTCTTCGACCTGCCGGCGGCCCGCTCGGCGGCCGAAAGGGCTCTGGCCCTGGATCCGCAGTTCCTGGAGGCCCAGCTGCAGCTGGCCCGGCTCCAATTCGGCTTCGGGTTGACCGGTGAGGCTGAACGGATCGCCCGCCAGGCGTTGAGTGAGGCGCCCGACGAGGCCTCTGCGGTATCGCTGCTCGGCTTCATTCTCCTGGCCCGGGGCAAGACCGGCGAGGCAGAGTCCCTGTTCCAGAAGGCCATCACGCTGGACAGCACGCTCGGTGATGCTCGCCTCGGCCTGGGCCTGGTCCGGATGCGGCGCGACGAGCAGCTCGACGCCACGGCCGAACTGCTCGCAGCGGCGACGCTCGAGCCCCGACTGTCCCTCTACCAGAGCTACCTGGCCAAAGCGTTCTACCAGCTGCGCAGCTTCGGTCAGGCCTTCACGGCCCTGGCGACGGCCAAAGAACTGGACCCGCGCGACCCGACGCCGTACCTCTACTCGGGCATTTTTCAGGACGATCTCTACCGGCCGGGCCGCGCCGTCGAGGACTTCGAGACTTCGATCCGGCTGAATGACAACCGCGCCGTCTACCGCAGCCGGCTGTTGCTGGACCGCGATCGCGCCAGTCGCAATGTCAATCTGGCGCGCGCCTACCGGCAACTGGGGCTGTCCGAGTGGGGCAACAGCGCGGCAGTCACCTCCGAGCTGAACGACCCCACCAACAGCTCGGCCCATCTGTTTCTGGCCAACACCTTCCTCAATCTCACCGGAAGGACCATCAGCGGCGGATCGGAATTGCTGTTGGCGCGGCTGCTGCTGCCGGTCAACGCCAATTCATTCAACACCTTCAACGATTACACGACGCTGTTCGAGCTGCCGAGAGCGTATTGGACGGCCGATGGATACTACGGGACCTTCGACTCCTTCGGCGGGGATCTCATCGCCACCGGCGGAACGAACCGGATGGCCTACGGCTCGACGTTCGCCTACGATCGGACGAGCGGGTTCCGCCCCCAAAACGACGACCTGAAGCAGTACACGGGCACCGCCCTGTTCAAGTACGCCCTGACGCCCTCCAGCGACATTCTCGTCTCCTATGCAAACCAGCAGGCCAACGAGGGAGACCACGGCAGTCAGGTCCTGGTCAATGAGTTCAATGATCCCAACCAGCGCTCCTTCCTGCGCGCCCAGCGGGTCGAGGTCGGATACCACCGGCAGCTTCGTCCGGGCTCCGAACTTCTCCTGCTCGTCTCCGGGCGCCTCGTCGAAAGTGTCCTGGACGACCCCGACCGCATCGTGCTGCCGGGCCGCACTTTCGCCTTGCGGGAATCCACCCGTCAGCCGAACCTCGATTTCGAAGCCTCGCACCTGCTCGAGACGGGTCCATTTCGGCTCCGCTACGGCTTGGATGTCTTCGAAGGTCGTTACCGCACCCACGACACCGTCCTGATCTTCAGCCCCATCCTGGAAGAACCGATCTTTCAGGAATTCGACTACTCGAGGCGCAGAATCCGGTATCGTACCGCGTTTTTCCGCTCCGATTACCGCCTGCGTCCCAATCTCTTCCTGTCTGCCGGAGTCAACTGGAACTGGACGAACGACGCGAACCCCGTCGCTGCGGAACAGCAGTCCACTTCGCGCTGGAATCCGGAGGGAGGCATCTATTTCAGCCCATTCCAGAGTTCGGTTCTCCGCTTCGCTTACTTCCAGACTCTTCAGACCGAACGTCAGGAAACGCTGGTTCCCGCGCACTTCTACGGCTTTCCCATCGCCCTGAACGAAGAGCCCATGTCGCACAGCCGCAACTACAATCTCGGCTGGGACCAGCGGATCGGCCGCCGCACCTTCGTGCGGACCTTCTCCTACTGGAGGGACCGCTCTTTGCCGACCCTCGACTTCGCCGAACAGCCGATCTTCTTTCAGGGAAAGCTCTACGGCGGAAGTGCGATCCTGAACCAGATGCTGGCCGAGCAGTGGGCACTGACTGCCGACTACAGCCTGACCCACAGTCTGGATACGGCGAGTCTGCGCCACGACCAGGAAGTCACGCTGGCGCTCAGCTTCGTGCATCCCTGGGGTCTGTACGTCACCGCCGCCGAGGACTTCCTGCGCCAGACCGGGCAGTATGGGACGTTCCGAAACCATATCAAGGTGTTCACCACCAACTTCCAGGCCGCTTACGAGTTCCCCCGTAAGATCGGCCGTCTGGCCTTCGTCGCCACCAACCTGTTCGATCGGAAGTATGATTTCCTGGTGGATCCGCTGGCCCTCGACAAGCGGGTTCCGGCCCGTCAGATGGAAGTGCGTCTGAGCGTGAACTTTTGAATCCGGGAGCCGGGACAGGCCGGGCGGTGGTGCGGCGCAGCAGAGCGATGCCGACGGGATGAAACGATGAGCAAGCGACAGAAGCAGATCCTGGCCTCCGCGTTGATCCTGCTCGGCGCAGTCGCTTTCGTTGCCCTCTTTTCCAAGTATTCGCCCTACCTGGACGATCTCGAGCTCCGCAACTACGACTTCATGATGGCCGTGCTGCGCGGCCCGCAGCCGCCGCCGAAAGACATCGTCATCGTGGCCATCGACGAGGCTTCCCGCTCCCAGTTCGAGACCGACTATGGAGTGACCTACCCCTGGCCGCGAGGATTCTACGGAGAACTCGTCGACACGCTGAACGCCGCCGGAGCCAATACCATCGTCTTCGACGTTGCGTTCTTCGACGCGAGCGACACCAGCGAGGACGCGGCCTTTGCGAGTGCAATCCGGCGCAGCAAGATCCCGGTCGTGGTCGCCGGAGCCATCGAAGTCGTCTCGGATCCCCGATTCTCCATGGTCCGGCAACTGCTTCCCTTCTCCGGCTTTCTGGATGCCGGGGCTCAGGTCGGCTACGCCACCCTGAACCCGGATCGGGACGGAGTGCTGAGGCGAGGCCGGTTGTTCGTGGAATCCCAGCCCACACTGGCAACGATGGCGCTGCAGGATCTGGGCAAGGAGGATCTGCTGAACCGAGCCTCGGTCGCCGGCTACGAGGGCGACGACCCGGAGATCCTGGTCAACTACGTGGGCGGGGGCCGAACGATTCCGACGGTCAGCTTCTACCAGGCGCTGGATGCGGACACCCTCCTGCCCAAGGGTTACTTCCAGGGCAAGACGGTGTTCGTGGGCTACTCACTGGCCGTGACCGACCTGACGCAGGGGAGCGCTCAGGATCACTATCCTTCGCCCTTTGACGGTCTTTCGGGGATGGCCAGCATGCCGGGCGTGGAGATCCATGCCAACATCCTCAACACCATCCTGACGGGCCGCTACATCCGCCGGCCTACGCCGCTGGGACAGTGGGCAATCCTGCTGGCGGCGGGCCTCCTGATCTCCCTCACGGTCCTGCGCAGCGAGCGATTCAGCCTCAAGATCAGCCTTTCCCTGCTGTTGGTGGTGGCCTTCGTCGTCGCTTCCGCACTGTTATTCGTTTTTGGACGGATCTGGCTGCTCACGGTCCAGCCGGTCGTCCTGATGCTGTTCGTCTTCGGTCTCAACATCCTGTACCAGTATCGGCTGACCGAGAAGGAACGGGCCCACATCCGGAGGGCCCTCTCGGGCTATGTCTCCAAACAGGTCATGGCCGAGATCATGAAGAACCCCGAAGACCTCGAACTGGGGGGCGTTCAGGTCGAGGCGACCGTGCTCTTTTCGGACATCGCCGGCTTTTCGAAGATCTCCGAGAGCACCAGCCCGCGGGAACTCGCAGCCCTGTTGAACGACTACTTCACGCGCATGGGCGACATCATCATGAGCCGCGAGGGGATGATCAACAAGTACATTGGCGATGCCATCATGGCCATCTGGAACGCCCCCTTGCCCACCCGCGCTCACGGACGCCTCGCCTGCGAAGCCGCTCTCGAAATGCGCCGGATGGTTGCCGAGATGCCTCCAATCCGCATGCGCATCGGCATTAATACCGGCCCCATGGTCGCCGGAAACCTGGGCCACCGGGAACGCATGGAATATACCGTCATCGGCGACGCTGTGAATCTGGCCTCCCGCCTGGAGGGAGCCAACAAGGCCTTCGGCACGGTCATTCTGATCAGCGAGACCACGGAGGCGCTGGTGAGGGACTTCTTTCTCCTGCGACAGGTCGACCGGATCCGCGTCGTCGGCAAGGATCAGCCCGTCGCCGTGTTCGAAGTGATGGCCCTGCTGGATTCGCGAGATGCGGATCCCCTGCTGCCGCTGGTCGCCTCCTTCGGAGACCTGATCCGGTCCTACGACACGCGCGATTGGGTCCGGGCCGAAAACCTTTGCCAGGTCCACCTCGACCGCTTTCCGGGCGATTTCGTGGCCCAGACCTATTTGAAGCGCTGCCAGAAATTCCGTGAAACGCCGCCGCCCGATGACTGGGACGGAGTCTTCACGCTGGAAGCCAAGTAGATTTGAGATTTACGATTTGCGATTTGCGATTTGCGATTTGCGGAAAGACCCGCGCAATCTCCGACCGAGAACGGGTCGCGGCAGAACCAGAGAACCAGACCCGCCCTCTCGTTCTCCCGTTCTCCCGCCCTCTCGTTCTCCCGCCCGCCTGCCGGCCACGATAGCGCCAACTTGTCAAAGACAAGCAGGATGCGTGTCCCACGCTTCGACGTGGGATTATGCGTCGGTGACGCGGACCTCGAAGATCTTCACCGGTTTCGACTTGCCCTTGACCAGCACATCGCCGAGCTCTTTGAGATCGTAGGTTCCGGCCAGCAGATCCCGCGTGAATTCGCTGATGATGATCCGCGCCTTGTACTCCTTGCACAGCGATTCCAGTCGCGCTCCAAGATTGACGTTGTCTCCGATTACGGTATAGCTCTGGATCGTCTCCGCCCCGACGTTCCCGGCGATCATCTCTCCCGTGTTCACACCCACGCCACAGGCCAGAGACGGCATACCTCGCTCCTGCCAGTGAACGTTGAGTTCAGCCAGTCGCTTCTGCATGGCGAGGGCACACTGCAGAGCATGATCGGCATGCTCCGGGTCGGCCACCGGGGCATTGAACAGGGCCATCACCATGTCGCCGACGAACTTGTCGATCGTCCCCTGATACTCGAAGACGAGTTCGACCATGGCTGAGAAATACTCGTTCAACTGAGCGACGATATCCTCCGGCTCGCGATTCTCGGACATGGTGGTAAAGCCGCGAAGATCGGAGAACAGGACCGTCACGACGGTCCGCACCCCTCCCAGGCGGGCTTTCTCCGGATCGTCCATCAGCTCCTGAAAGACGTCTTTCGAGACATATCGGGAGAAGATCGCCTTGACCTGCCGCTTCTCGGCTCCCTCGATCCAGTACTGATAGGCCAGTCCGAATCCCAGGGCCAGACTCCAGCCGACGAAGGCCGTGGCCACCGGCAGTTGGTAGTGGAAGCGACCGAAGACGAACTGGGCCGACCACAGATAGCCGCCCAGCAAAACCAGGGCCACCACTGACGCTCTCCAGAGTCGCGTGAAGAAAACCGCCACCAGAACCAGCGCGGTGATCAGCAAGCCGATGATCCAGGTGATCCAGGGAGCCGGCTTGCTCAGATATCGATTGTGCAGGAGATCGTCCAAAACGTTGGCATGCACCTCGACGCCGGCCATGGCCCCCAGCCGCAGCCCCGAACCGGTTCGAGCGTTTTCGCTGGCCGTCCCCGCGTAGGGGGTGGTGAACATGTCGTGGAGTCCCGTTGCACTGACGCCGACCAGCACGATCTTGTCGCGGAACAGCTCGGGATCGAGTCCCGGTTGCTCCCCCTGTTCGATCTGCCCCTCCGCGTAGACGATATGACTGTAGGAATAGGTCTGATAGGTCCCGGGGCCGCCGTTGAACCAGATCGGCAATCGCCAGTCGTCGTTCAAGGTCGCCTCGATCGGGCCGGCCCGCACGGTTCGGCCCTCGATGCGAATGTCGTCGAGACCGAGCCCGTCGGCGGCAAGGGCCGCGGAGAGAGCCAGAGATGGAAACAGCCGTTCCTTGGCCGAGGCCAACAGGAGGTAGTGGCGGAAGGGGCCGTCCGCGTCCAGGGCGTTCGCGGTGTGGCCCAGTCGGACGCTCGCCTCGACCAGCGCCGGATAGGGCAGATCGACCTGAATGAAGCGCGGAAAGTGTCCCTGATCCGGCAGGGTGAAACGCTGCAGGAGATCCGGATCCACCGGTCCCGTCACCTGTTCGTTGTCCTGATCCCCGAGGAAGACTCCCTGGACCACGCGGTCGAAACCCCGGGTCTCGCGGGCAAACACCTCGTCGCCGTCCGGGTTCGTAACGTCCTTCTCCGTGAACAGCACGTCGAAAACGACGGCCCGAACGCCCGCGCGCTGCATAAAGCGCAGGAAGTATCCGTGCACTTCCCGGCTCCAGGGCCAGCGACCAAAAACCGGCTCCAGATGCTTTATACTGTTGTCATCGATCTCAGCCAGAACGATTTCGGGCGAAGCTGAGCCCTGTCGGCCGAGCAGGCGAAAGCGGTAATCCAGAGTCTTCAATTCGATGGTCGAAAAGAAGCGGGTCCGGCTCAGCATCCACGTAACCGATACGGAAACAACGGTCAGGCAGGCGAGTGCGATCAGGCGCGTTTTCTGTTTCTGGCGAGACATCAAGCTAGATTCTACAAAGACTCCGGTGTTTTCAGTAACATTCCCCGCCGGAGGCCTTTGCTAGAATTCGCGAGGGAGGGGTTATGAAGCGAGGTTTTCTGTTAGCGGCGACGATTTTCCTGTTGTTCGGTCAGGCCTATGGCCAATTCGGAAAACTTACCAAGGCGCTGAGCAAAGCCAAGACCTTCGCCGATCTTCGCATCTCCGACGAAGACGAACAGGCCCTGGGGCAGGCGATCAGCCAGCGGGTCCGCGACATCTACGGAGTCCAGCAGGACGAGGCTCAAACCCGCTATGTCTCTCTCGTCGGTCGGGTTCTGGCGGAAAAGTCCAGCCGGCCCAACCTTCCCTGGACCTTTATCATTCTCGATTCGGACAGCACCAACGCCTTCGCCGCGCCGGGGGGTTACATCCATATCACTCGCGGGGCTCTGGCGGTCATGAAATCGGAAGCCGAACTGGCCGGCGTTTTGGCCCACGAAATGACCCACGTGACTGAGAGACACACGATCAAGGGCATCCAGAAGATGAAGGGCATCGAGATCGCGGGCGACGAGACCTCCCTGTCGGGCAATTCCCAGCTCCTGAACGCGGTGGCCGATAAGGCAACGGAAGCGCTGCTCCAGGGCTTCGGTCGGGCCGAAGAGCTCGAGGCCGATGCCGGCGGGGTCGAGCTTGCCGCCAAGTGCCGCTACGCCCCGGAAGGATTGGAGGAGTTTCTGCAGGGCCTGCAGGAACGCTATTCGTCGCGTCAGGCCCGCGCCGGGCTGTTCGCCTCCCATCCGGAAACGCAGGAGCGGCTGGACAAGTTGGCCCGGCAGATCAAGAAGGAAAAGCTCGACGACGAGGGAACGGTCGTTCTGGCGGACCGGTTCACTGCAAATATCCAGTACAAGCTCGCCGCCTTCGTAGGGACGGGTGAGGTGGCCGCCGGAGCCCGCGGGATGGCCGGGGGCGAAAGCGAGTCCAAGAGCAGCTCCAACGAGAAGGACTCCGACAAGGACAAGGACAAGGAGAAGAAGGGGGGAGGCTTCATGGCCAAGCTGAACAACCCGTTCGGCTCCGGGAAGAAGGAAGAGAAAGCGGAAGTCACCGGATCGGCGGCGGCTCGAGGCGTGGAAACCGAGGTCGGAGTCGAACAACCAGGGAACCCGAGCGTCGTGGCCGTGAAGATCACCGCCGACGATGTCGAAACCTTCAAGAAACAGGGAGGGCTTGCCTAGTTGGCGGACCTCCTCCCGGAGACCCAGGTGCTCGCATTGGTGGCCGTGGGACTGGCGGTGGTCCTGCTGGTCCTGCGCGCCTTTGCGCGAAACCCCTGGATCCGCAAGCGACTCACCCTGGGCATCCTGATCCTGCTGGCAACCGCGGGAGCCGGTCTCATTCTGCAGAACACCGGTTCGGTGTTACCCGGGACCGCGAGGACCGTGGTCGGTCTCGGTGTCTTCATCGCCGTGGTCCTGGCGGGCATCGTGCTCCTGATGAACCGCTTTACCGGGTCCTCGGTGTCGCAGAAGTACCCCGCCATCGTCCAGGATTCGCTGGTCGTCGGTGTCTTCGCCATCATCGCAGTCGTCCTCGGGGGCGACAAACTGCTCACGACTTCGGCCGTCGGCGGCCTGATCATCGGTCTCGCCCTCCAGGACACCCTGGGGAACCTGTTTTCGGGACTGGCGCTGCAGGTGGAAAAGCCCTTCTTCGTGGGGGACTGGGTCCGGATGGGCCACCTCGAGGGGTGTGTCAAGGAGATCACCTGGCGGGCGACGAAGATCCGGACGAAGTCCGGTCACTTCTGCGTCATTCCGAACAACCTCATCTCCAAGGACACCCTGGTCAATTTCACTCATCCTTCGCCCTTCCTGCGAGTGGAAAAGAAGATCGGTTTCGGCTATGAGGCCCATCCCAACCATGTCAAGAGGGTCGTTCTCCAGGCCATGGCCGACATACCCGACATCCTGCGGGAGCCCCGGCCGGACGTTCTTCTCGACACCTATAACGATTTCTCGATCGACTACCGTTGCCGCTTCTGGATCAACGAGTTCGAATTTCTCGAGCCCATTGTCGACCGGTTCATGACGCTGCTCTACTACCGCCTCGAGCGCGAGGGACTGAAGATCCCCTTCCCCATCCGCGACGTTCGCCTCAAGCAGGAGGAAGGCCCCGAGGATGTCCGCAGGCTGGAGTTCGAGTGCAAGGTCCGCTTCATCGCGTCGATGGACCTGTTTTCCCCTCTGAGCGACGAAGAACGCACGGAGATTGCCGGCTGTCTCGAAAAGATCACTTTTGCCGTCGACGAGCCCATCATTCACCAGGGTGCCCAGGGGGACTCCATGTTCCTGATCGAGCGCGGACAGATCCGGGTGGTCATCGAGGAGGATTCCGTCGCGCATCAGGTCGCCCAGCTTTCGGAGGGCCACTACTTCGGGGAAATGGCGTTGCTGACGGGCGAGCCACGCACGGCGTCGGCCATTGCCGTCACGGACGTCGATGCCTATGTGCTGCGCAAGGATACTTTTCGCGGCGTCCTGGTCAAATACCCGCAGATCGCGGAGCACCTCTCCGCCGTGATTGCCGAGCGCAAAGAAGGACTGAAGACCAAGAGCGACGAGCTGAAGAGTCGTCGCAACCTCCGGCGCGAAGTCGAGAAATCACTGCTGACGCGGATCCGCTCCTTCTTCAGTCTCACCTGAACGCGGGCTGTCCAGACCCCCGGAGCGCAGGCAGGGGCCGCCCGGCCGAGCCTCCCGCGCCCGTCTGTTCCGCTCAGGACAGGGCGCCGTGTTCCGCCTCGTCAGGAACCGGCCCCTGGCGGCCGAGGCCCTGTCTGAGGATCGCGGGAAACGCAACCGGCTCGCGCTGGAAGTAGATCTGGAACCGCTTTCGAAAGGCCGGAGGCACACCCTCCTCGTCGGGTTCCTCGAGCAGGCCGGGCAACACGCCGTTGACGAAGTACATGTCCAGGGCATCGCCGTCCTTGGTCGGCACCTTGCCTCGATGCTCGCAGTGGAAGAAATCCTTGATCCGCCGATGGGTGGCCCTGGAGACGTTGATCCGATTGGGAACCCCCGAGGACTCCATCCGGGAACTCAGATTGACCGTGTCCCCCCATACATCGAAAGCGAACTTCCGGATTCCGACGACCCCGGCGATCACGGGGCCCGTGTGGATGCCGATCCGGACGGCCCAGCGGGCGGGATTGTCGGGGCAGTCGCGGGCCAGAACGGTCTCCAGCAGCTCGAAACCGGCGAGGACGGCTTCGACGGGATGAGCCGGGTTGCGGACGGGCATGCCGCCGGCACACATGTACGAATCACCAATCGTCTTCAGCTTCTCCAGTCCATAGCGGTCGACGATTCGGTCGAAGGCGGTAAAGTAGTCCTGCAGATTCGCGACCAGCTCCTCCGCCGAGAGACGTGCGGTGGAGCGCGTGAAGCCCACGAAGTCCGTGAAGAGGATCGTGACGTCTTCGAAGTACTTCGGATCCACTTCCCCCTTGCGGTGCAGCTCCCTGGCAATCTCCTGCGGCAGGATGTTCTGGAGCAGGTCCTCCGAGCGCCCCTTCTCCTGAACGATCTCCTTGTTGCGCATGGCCAGCTGACGGTTGGCATCGGTCAGTCGGCCTCGGGCCAGCGCCAGTTTTTCCGTCATCGTGTTGAAGGCCGCGGCCAGCTCGCCGAATTCGTCGTTCGATCCCAGCCGAATCCGATGATCGAGATTCATGGAGCCGATGATCTTGGCCCCCTCCTTGAGATCCAGCAGACGGCGGTTGAAGAAGCGGGAGAAGTAGAAGGCAACCCCCAAGGCGGTCAGAGTCGAGAGGGCGAAGATGCTCAACGTCAGATTGGTCGTCACCCTCTGGATCTCCTCCGAGCGCTCCGCGGCCGAGCGAACGCGGTCCTTTTCCGCCAGCCGGAGTGCCGCGACCTGGTCGACGATCTGCCGGCTCAGAGGTTCGGCGTTCATGGCCAGCTCGGTGATCGCTTTGATGTGATCGACCCCGAAGTTCTCGTAGAGAATGATCCACGAGGTGGACAGCTTACGAAAGGTCTGCTGAAGCTCCTCGACCTGCTGTTTCCCCCGTTCGGGCGCGAGTTCGAGCAGCGCGCCGATCCGATCGGAGATCGACCGAAGTTCGTCCCGAAACTGCTCCAGCTGCCCGGGGGGCACGGCCCCCTGCGCTTCATCGGACATCACGCTCATGAGCACCTGGATCTGCTTCAGCTTGTTGTCGATATCCTGGCCGATCGAATTCACCAGGTCCTGCCGGGCCACGGCCGCCTGCACCTCCGCCAGCGTGCCCGATCGCTGTCCCGACCCCCAGAAGTAGATGCCCAGGTTGACCCCGAAGAGAACGAGGATGACGAGAAAGGACAGACTGAGTCGTCGTTTGATGGTCATGGTCAACGCAGGGGATAGCCTGGGTCCCCCGGCAGCTTGCCGTCGACCCGCAAGACCTTCACCCCGGGTGGCACATTCTCCGCACTGACAAAGCTGATAGACCCGGGGATCGCCTGTACCAGTTGGGTCGCCATTTCATTCGAGTAGACGATCTTCGGTCCCTCCACCGCCTCCGCGCGAAAGACTTTCGCGATCCAGTACTGTCGAAACTGAGGTTCGCTCATCTGATAGATCTTCTTGAGGACCACGTCTCGTTCGCGGGCAACCGGGGCCCGGATCATGAGCGTCACTCGCTGTCCCGAGGGCCAGAACTGGCGGTCGCCCAGCAGAAGCCGCCGGATCTCACCCAGTGCCAGATCGCTCTCCCCGACACCGGGGTGTACGATCACCGCGACATCGCTCTCCGGCCGGGGGGCGGCCAGAGAGCAGACCGAAAACGCGATCGCCAGTGTCATCGCAGGCAGAAATCTTCGGGTCATAGGTGCTTTCCTCAAAAAGTGAAGGCTAGTTGCATGATACCCGCGTTGTAGGGTTCCGTTCCCGGGCTCCGGCGACGCTGGTATTCGGCCTTGAAGGCGGCGAACAGAGTGAAGTCATAGCGCAGACCCACGATGGCGGCCCGGAGCCCCGGGAAACCGGCGAAGACGGGATCCTGCGAATTGACCTGGGTCTTCTCGTAGCGGAAATAGGGCTTGAACGATTCGTTCAGCCAGGGCAGACGGTATGCAAACTGGGCATAGGCCGCCCAGCTGTTGAATCCCTCGCCGGATCCGACCGAGGTGTGCCGGACATGGAAGTACTCGGCCACGATCTCCGGCGTGTCCCGGGTCCAGGCCAGAAACGCGGACCCGATCCTTTCCCGGTAGTCCGGCACTCCGGGCTGGGTCAGCTTGTCTGCATAGAAGGACGCACCCAGGGCGAATCGCGAGAATTCTCCGGGATGGGCGGCCAGCCTGAAGAGAACCGACCGGTGATTGTTGACGTCCCCCGCCTGGGCCGGCTCCGCCAGATCCGTGGCTCTCCCGTTCCCGATGCCGCCCTCGTATTCGAAATTGAACGGAGAGGAGGGAATTCTCCCGCTGGCAATGCCGCCCAGTGTGTGGATGGGAAGGAAGCGGGTTCCGAAATTGACCATGTAGGGACGCTCGATCGAGGTCTGCAGCCACAATCCGTGGTGGTATTCGGTGTTCCACCAGCTGATCGGGGTATGCATTCGCCCGAACGACACACCGAGCGCATCGTTGCGGCGGAGCGAGATGATCGCCCGTTCGACACTCGCCTCGAAGTTCGAGTCCCTGGCCGTCAACGCCAATTCCCCAAAGACCTGGACACGTTCGGAAAGTGGTGAGCTCAGATGCAGAACGAACTGACCTTCCTTGAAGCCGTTTCCGTGCTGGTCCTGTTGGCTGGCCCCGTAATCGAGGTTCGAGAAACCGGCAAACCGCAGGTTGGGATAGACGGGCCGGGCATCAGCCAGGACGAGATCCGGCGTCGAGCCGGGCGGCACGGGCGCTGCCTGAATCTCGTGCCGGCGCGTCGTTGCCGCCGCGCCGTTCGACGGTTCGCGGCCCCGTTCCGTGCTGGCGCTCTCGCCAGGGGCGGGACCCTGCGCCGCTTGCCCGGGCGGGAGTCGTCCTTCCAGGGAAGCAAGGCGACGCTCCAGTTGCGCGAGTCGGCGCTCCAGGGCGACGTCTCGGTCGGCCCCCGGGACGGCTCCCGACGACTCCGCGACGGAATTGTCTTCGACCTGCGCCATTTGCGCCCCATTCGGTTCGGATAGGGTCAACGCAATTCCCTGCTTCACCGGTCGCACTCGCAGCCTGCCATCGGGCAGCCTTTCGAAATCGAGACTGACAGCCGTCCCTTCAGGGATCTGCTCGACGCGAATTCTGCGGAGCCCCGCCTGTCCGACGTCGATGACGGAATCCGGATAGGAGCCGGCATCCGTGCCCGCGAGCTCGAGACGAACGGAGCGTCCGGCCCAATCCCAGGACAGGGCCAACGAGGCCGGCTGTGGCGTCTCGATCAGGACTTCGACACCGTCCGGCCCTTTCGACCAGCGCACGGTCTGCAATGCCGCCTTTCCCGGCAGGTCCTTTCTCGAGGCAGTGCCCGCCTGCGCCTGAACGACACAGCACAATAGCAACGGGGAGAGAACGATCCCAATGCGGCTCATGGGTTCGCCTTGGTCCTTTCACGAGGAATGGTGTTGTCAAAAAAGGAAATAAGTGACGGTAGTGTAAAGTCCGCAGAGTTCGAATGCAAGTCGGGCCGGCAGGCAGGGCCCCCGATCTCACCCTCGTGAGGCCGCAAGCATTTGGGTTAACATATCTCTCTATGCACGCACCGCTCTACTTCAACGGACGCTACACGACGACGGCCGAACGGGTTATCGGGGTCGAGGACCGCGGTTTCCAGTTCGGCGATGGGCTCTACGAAGTGATCAAATACACGCGACGACATCCGCTGCTCGTCACCGAGCACCTGCAGCGGCTGGCAGGCGGACTGGCCGCACTGGAGATTGCTTCGCCGATGAACGAAGCCGAGTGGAGGTCCGTGTTCGCCGAGCTGATCGAGCGTGCCGGAGCCGCCGACGGGACAATCTATCTGCAGATCACTCGGGGAGAGACGCCCCGATCTCATCTCTTTCCGCTCGATCTTCCGGTCACGGTCGTCGCCTATGTCCGGGCTATGCAATTCCCGAAACGGGAGGCCCGCGTGTCGGGTGTGGCCGCGGTGACTGCCCCCGACCTCCGTTGGAGCCGGTGCGACATCAAGACCCTCAACCTGCTCGGCAGCGTCCTGGCCCGCCAGGAGGCCCGCCGCAGAGAAGCGGCGGAAGCGCTGCTGATTCGGAACGGCGTCTTCACCGAGGGGGCCCACTCGAACGTGTTTTTCGTGATCGACGGGATGATCGCGACACATCCGGCAGACGAGCGCATCCTGCATGGGACGGTCCGGGACCAGGTCGTGCGAATCGCCCGCGAGGCCGGATTGAGCGTTGTCGAACGGCCCGTATCGGTTCACGAGGCAGAGCTGGCTAACGAGGCGTTCGTGACCAGCACGACCCAGGGGGTCATGCCGCTCCGCACCATCGACGAACGTCCGCTGGGCGGGAATGCCGTGGGTTTGCGTCTGGGCGATCTCTATGCCGAGTTCGAGGAGCGCCTCATCGGAAGGTGACTCCAGCGCGGGTGGAACTCGGAGGCTGCCGTGATCGATGGATCCCCGAGGCCGGTCGGAAGTTCCGTCAGAACGCCAATCCGAACCGCAGCCAGCTCGGGGGCATGGCCACGCCGGGAATCGCCTCGTATCGGCTGTCCAGATAATTGGTCACCTCCACATAGACACGGGTCCGGACGGAAATCCGCCGGCTCAGGCGCAGGTCGGCAACCCAGTAGTCCGACCCGTCGCGCTTCCGCCGATACGAGAGATGGTGTCCTGCCATCAGTCCCAGCGGCAGCGGCAGGGCCGTCGTCATCGTCAGCGAGTGCCGAGCGTATTCCAGGACATATTTCGACTGAAGATCGAGTTCGCCCGGCCGGACATTGAGGTAGGTGTACTGAAACCCGAACCAGGAGGCACCGGACGTGAACCGTCGCAGTGAGACCTCCAGTCCATCGGTTCGGAGGCTTCGGATGTTGGCGGTGTGCCAGCGTTGGGCCGCGTCGGCTCGAACCCAGTCGATGGCCTCGCGCTGGTGACGGGAAAAGACCGTGGCGGCGGCCAGCCAGCGGGTCGAGGGAAGCCAGTCGGCCCCAGCCTCGAAGCCGACAGCCCGCTCCGGCTCGAGCGACGGATCGGCCTGGTGGTTGGGATCGGTGTAGAAACGCTCCGTGAAGGTGGGGATCCGAAAGGATCTCCCGGCCGAGGCGCGGAGTTTGAGTGCCCCTGAAAGCCACCACAGGCCGCTGAGCGAGGGGCTCCATGAGTCGTCGAAAGAGCTGAAGGCGTCATAGCGAAGACCGGGATACAGAACGAAGCGATCGCCAAGCCTCTGCTCGACCTCGAAGTACAGACCGGACCGCCGATAGCGGTGCACTCCCAGGTTGGTCGAATCGATCCAGTCTCCTCCCGCGGATCCCCCCAGGTTGACCCGAGTCTTCCCCCGTGGGCTCCAGTCGAGCGCCATTCCCGTGTCGAGCGAGGAATCGCGGTGGAAGTTCTCGGCATATCCCGGGCGCTCGACATCCCACAGGAAGTGATCTCCGTGGGTCCGAAACGAGACCGTCGTCGACAGAGTCCACCCTTCCCCCGACGCAACTGGAGAGGTGGCGGCCAGGAGGCTTTGCCGGGTCCACTCACGGGATGGAGAGGGTCCGTAGAAGCCCTCGGCCCCGAAGCGCTTGTCGAGGTGGGCCAGCTGAAACCGCCCGACCCGGCCCAGCCGGCCCTGGAGCCGGATTCCGAGGGTCTGAAAGTCCCGGTCAGGGGCAAAGCCGTCGGATCGGTCGCCCCACAGAGTCAGCTCCCCGAGAGCCCGGGAATGCGACAGGGGGACGCTGCCATATCCGGTCAGAAGCCCGAACTGGCCCGCACTGAAGCCGGCCCGGCTGCGCCGTTCCCCCCTCCGCGTGACGACATTGATCACGCCTCCCACGGCATCCGCTCCGTAGAGCGAGGATCCCGATCCGTAGAGGATTTCCACCCGCTCGACATCCTCGAGTGCAACGGGAATGTCCCCGTTGTGATGGCCCGTCTGAGCGTCGTTCAGCCGAATTCCGTCGACGAGGACCAGTACCTGATCGAAAGTGGATCCACGAATCGACAAGTCGGACTGGACTCCGAAAGGACCCCGCGAGCGCACCTCCACACTCGCCGCGTAGCGGAGCAAATCGGTCACGGATGCGACGGGCAGATTTTCGATCTCCTCCCGCGTGATCACTTCGACCGTCCGAGCCAGGCTCTTGAAGGGTACGGGGAAGGGGTGGGCCGTGACCGTGACCTGGTCGCTCGGGGCCGTCTGGGCCGGGGCGGCCGGTGCAAGGACTCCGGCGACGAGAGACGAGATGACAGGGATGAGCCAACGCTGGTGCATGTGGGCGTCCTCGGGGGCCGGGATTTGGCCGATTATGCCACAGCCGATTGACACCCGCCCGTGCCGGCCGTTTGGGGTACGTCCAATCAGGCCGGTCCGCCGCCCACCTCCAGTTCAAGGAAGGCACTGTGGATTCTGAAGCCCAGCTGCTCGTAACAGCGAATCGCAGCTTCGTTTTCCCGACGCACGTTCAGCCCGATGAAATCGACGGTCTCGAAGAGGTTCGAGCACAATCGATGGGTGAGGGCGACTCCAAATCCGCGACGACGGAATGCCGGGTGGGTGGCGATGTTGCCGAGAGCGGCGACGCGATACTGGCCGGAGTAGACGTGGATTCCGGCGACCGCCACCAGGCCGTGGGCCTGTTCGACACCCAGGTATTGTCCCGTTTCCAGCATTCTCGGATCGAAGAAGTTCTCGGGGTAGGCTTCCGAGTAGAACGCCAGGACGCGGGAGAGATCGTCCCTTCCCAGGCGCACCAGCGGAATCGGATTCAGCCGGGGGGATCGCAAAGCGCCCCGTTCGAGTCGCATCTTGAGAGATCGGCGGGCGTGTCCGACCGGGAAGAGCGAGCGAAAGGCCGGTTCCAGCGCATCCGAGATGTGCGCTCGAAAATGGGGGGGCAGCCGGCGGCTCAATTCCCTCAGCAGTGCTTCGGCCCGCTCCGGGCGTCTCGCTTCGAAGGCCAACAGCGTGGGGCACTCGGAATCGGCGGTATAGAGCAGAAAGAGCGCTTCGATGCCGTCCGGGCCCGAGAGCGAGAACCAGCGGGTGTACGGCCAGAAGAACTCGTCCAGATCCCCGATCGAGTAGACGTGCAGAAACGGATCCTGCAGCAAAAACTGCAGGACCCGCTCCCGGTCCCGGATTTCCCTGACCATGGACTCCCCTCGAAGACCTCAGAACTTCAATTCGAAATCGAGCTCCCGGCCCGCCATCACGTAGATCGTTCGTGCCACGATCCGACCGTCCGGAGCTACGATCTTGACGTGATGTGTGCCGGCGCGCAAGGTTGCCGTCGAGCCGAACAGCCCTCCGTTGAAATCATCCGCTACGCCGATGCAGACTCCATCGACGAAGACCCGGGACTGGTCCGGATGCACGTTGAAATCGACGCGCCCGAAGCCCGGGGGAACTGCGGAAACGGGTCTCACCCGCAGCATGTTAACCGGAACGACCACCGGACGTACCACCCGCAAGGGGTGCACGACCACCCGGGAGACGCGGTGAGCGCTCAGCGGAGAGACGGCCATCAGTGAAACGAGCAGGACCGATCCGAACATCCACATCCGTGTCTGGTTCACCTTCGTTGACTCCTTTCCATCGCGGCACCAGTTCTTCTGGCGCATTCGTCCCATTAGTTCCCCGATCGCCGGGGTCATATGACAGGAGTCGCCGAGCGACGGTTTCAGGGACCAGGTCTCAGGGTTCGGCGTTGCGGGGTGACAGGGACTGACGGGGACTTTGTCCAATCGAGAATCTCAGATGGGCAGCCGCAGGCGCGCGACGCAGCCTTGCCGATCGCTGCGGTTCTCCAGGGTCAGTGTCCCGCCGTGGCCCTCTGCGATCTGACGGCTCAGGGCCAGACCGATCCCCGTCCCACCCGGCTTGGTGGTGAAAAAGGGGACGAACAGATTGGCCGTCTCCGGGAGCCCGGGGCCGTCGTCCCGGATCTGCACCTCGACGGAGAATCCGTCCCAGTACCAGCTGATCCCGACCCCCCCCTGCCTTTCACCCATCGCATCGACGGCGTTGCGCAGCAGGTTGATCAGCAACTGCTCCAGCTGGTCGGGATCGGCCTGAATCGTGATGGCCGGCCCTTCCTCCACGACCACGTTGCGGCGATGTTCCAGACTGACCACGCGATGGATCAGTTCCTGGACCGGCACCGGTCGTTTGCTCGGTTCCGGAAGCCGCGCCAGCTTGGAATAGGCAACCATGAAACGGTTCAATGCCTCGGCACGGGCCGCGATCACACCCAGGCCGCGCTCCATGTCTTCCCGCAGCTCGGGGAGGGACTGCCCGCTCGCCAGCATCCGTTCGAGCGTCGACGCCATCGACTTGATCGGAGCGAGCGAGTTGTTCAGCTCATGCCCGAGAACTCGAAGCAGCCGCCTCCAGGCCTTCCGCTCCTCCTCCCGCAGCTGCTGGCTCAGATCGGTCAGCACCACCATCTGGTGGGGCAGGCCTCGCTCGCGGAAGCCCGTCCTTTTGAGCCCCCACCGTCCCATCCGGCCTGGAAAGGCCCACTCCACGATCCGGGTCGTGCCTCCGTTCAGGAATTCTGCCAGTCCCAGGTCCGATGCCTCGCGGCCCAACAGGCGCTCCGGCGGCTGGGCCAGAAGATCCGCACCGGCCCGATTGACCAGCGCCAGATGCTGGTTCTCATCGAAGGTAAAGACGGCCACATCGATCTCCTCCATGACTTTTCGCAGAAGATTCGTGGCATCCAGAGCTCGGAGCCTCTGACTGCTGAGCTGGTCGCCGAGGCTGTTGACATCGTCGAAGATGTGTCCCAGCACATCCGCGTGGCGGGAGCGGCGAACTCGGATCGAGTAGTCGCCTTCACGGAAGGCCGACATCAAATTGGAGAGGGTCTGAAGCGGAAAGACCAGCCGGTCGTGAAACAGGAACGGGCCGATCAGCCAGATGCCGCCCAGAATGATCGTCAAAGGCCAGCGAACATCCGGATCGATGTCGCCGGTCCAGAGCAGATAAAGAGCGGCGCCGGTACTGGGGGCGGCCATCAACAGGAAGTAGAGTACGAGGCGCCGTTCGAATGACAACCACGTCGCCCTGCCCCGCCTCGTCTCGGCGGACAGTGGATTCGCCGAGGACTTCCCGGTCATCCGGCCCACCTACTTGATCCCCAGTTTGTCCAGACGACGATACAGGGCACTGCGACTCACCCCGAGGTCCTGTGCCGCCTGGCTGACGTTCCCGTCGCGCCGGGAAAGCGCTCGCTGGATCAACTCAGCTTCCGCCTCTTCCAGGCTCATCTCCTCGAACCCCCGCTCCGACTCGCTGGAGGGGCCCAGGCCAAGGTCGTCGGCTTTGATGATCTCCCCCTGCGCCATCAGGACCGCCCGCTCGACGGCATGGTCGAGCTCCCGAATGTTCCCCGGCCAGGCATAAGCTTCCATGGCATGCAGAGCGGCCATGTCGAATCCCTGCATCTCGCGACGATACTTCCGGGCATGGCGTTCCAGGAATTCGCGGGCCAACAGTGCAATGTCCCCATGGCGCTCGCGCAAGGGCGGCAACTTGATTTCCACCGTGTTGAGCCTGAAGAAGAGATCCTGCCGGAAGCCGCCGCCCTCGATCTGACTGCGCAGATCCGCGTTCGTCGCAGAGATCACCCGTACATTCACTTTACGCGTCGTCGAAGAACCCACTCGTTCGAATTCCCCCGTTTCCAGGACACGAAGAAGCTTCGGCTGGAGGCTCAGAGGGATGTTGGCGATCTCGTCGAGAAACAGCGTTCCCTGGTCGGCCAACTCGAAGCGGCCGACCCGATCGGCCTTGGCATCCGTGAAGGCACCCCTCACGTGGCCGAATAGCTCGCTCTCGAAGACCCCTTCGGAGAGCCCCCCAATGTTCACCGTGATCATGGCCTGCGCCGAGCGTTGGGAGACGGCGTGCAGCGCTTTGGCAACGATGGACTTGCCCGTCCCGTTCTCGCCCGTGATCAGGACATTGGCTTCCGAAGGGCCCACCCGGTCGATCAGCCGCAGGACCGGCTCCATGGCCGCCGATTGAGCGATGAGCTTGACCTGTCCTTCGGACCGCAAGAGTCGGTTTTCCGCCTCAAGGCGCCGACGGCCGCGACGGGCTGAGGCCAGCTCGGCCTGGTTGCGAAGGATGCTCACCAGGCGGGCGTTCTCCCAGGGTTTCTCGATGAAATCCGTCGCACCGCGGTGCATCGCCTCCACCGCCACATCCACGCTACCCCAAGCCGTCATGACGACCACGGGCAACGTCGAATCCAGCTGCTGCAGGCGCGTCAGCAGCTCCAGTCCCTCCTTGCCGGAGGTCGTGTCCTGGGCATAGTTGAGATCGATGAGCAGGACATCGAACTCCCGGTCGGCGACGGCCGCCAGGACCCCCGCCGGGGACGAGGCCGTCTCGATGGCGAATCCCTCGGTCTTCAGCAGCATCCGGAGTGCCTCGAGGACATCCCGCTGATCGTCGGCCACCAGGACTCTCAACCGCTTCGCTTCTTGTGCATTCATTTCAGGGTGTCATCCAGGCCCGAACAGCCCCTGGATCCGGAGCAATTATGGTCGTTCCTCTCCTCCTCCACAAGGGACCCCGGGAGTGGCCCGCATCGGCCGTCGACCTGCACGGGCGTACGCGTTTTGGACTCCGGACACTACGGCGCGGGCTGAACGGAGAGATTCGCGAAATCTCCATCCGAACCGTTGCCGACCCAGACGCCGATCCAGCCCTCGGCCCGGCTGTTCAACTGATTCACCACCAGCGACGGCTCGTCCGCCCCGTTCACGAATACGCGAACCTGCGGATGCGCCACCACGATGCGGGCGTGGAACCAGTCGTTCGGTTGCGGCGCGGACTCGATCTCCTTCTCATACTGCCCCGGATGCTCGCTGCGCAGCTTGCTCCAGGTGTAGGTGGGGTGCGCGATGTATTGGACCGAGTGGACCCGTCGCGCCGGATCGGGAGAGTGGAAATTGAAGGGTCGGAAGTAGACGGCATCGAAGGTCTCCGCGTCCACTCCGTGAAAAGCCACGCCGACGAAGCTGCGGCCCATGGCGTCCCGACCCCGGATGTCCAGTTCGATCGTTCCGTTCGAGAACCGGGCCTGGGGGAACCAGACCAGCCCGTCGCCGGCGGCTTCATCGAGCCGAATCCCGGACCGGGCGCCGTCGACGAGCGGGGCGACGCGGCGGTTGTAGATCTCGCGTGAACCGGCAGAGAGATCAACCTTTTCCGCCGCTTCCCCGGGCAGCGCCACGGCGAGGGCGGCCACTCCAGCCAAAAGGGCGACGGCCGAGGCGTAACCTGGAAACGGGATTCTCCTTCTCATCTTCATCCTCCTCGTCATTGCTCTTCGGCTCGCCTCCACAGCGGCTTACCTGCAAAGGCCGAAATAGGTCCCAGACCTGACCTAAAATCCTTTTCCGGTAGGTACTTACATTCGAATTGCGTGCGTGTCACCTATTACTGACACCAGTTCGGCTGGGAAGCGATACCGGCACAGCAGTCGTTTCGGTCCCTGAGCTCCCGATATACCGGATAGGGGACTCCGTGGCTGCCGACATTTGCACCGGGAAAGAATTCGGAGGGCGACAGAAGAACCAGTCTCTCCGGATCCCTGACGGGCAGCGTGCGAAGCAGCACCTGGTCGAGCACGGAGAAGACCGCCGTGTTGGCACCGATCCCGATCGCCAACGTCAGCACAATGATCAAGGCAAAACCCGGATTCTTGTTTAGCGTCCGGATGCCGAACCTGAGATCCTGCCAGAGACTCCGCATGACACCCCCCCCCCGGGGATTTGAGATTTACGATTTACGATTTACGATTTGAGATTTGGACCGTAAATCGTAAATCTCAAATCTCAAATCTCAAATCTCCCAGCCCCAGCTCCTAGCTTCTGGCTTCGCTTCAGCTTCCCCTCTGGCTCTTCCATCCAGCCGTCCACCAGCTGGATGATCCGCTCTCCATAGTCGGCCCAGGCTTCGTTGTGGGTCACCTGAATGATCGTCGTCCCTTCCTCGTTGAGGCGCTTGAAGAGATCCATGATCTCCCTGCCCTGTGAGGTATGCAGATTCCCCGTGGGCTCGTCTGCCAGTATCAATTTGGGATTGGCGATCACCGCCCTGGCGACGGCGACGAGCTGCTGCTGTCCGCCCGAGAGCTGGGAAGGAAACAGATCTTTCTTCGCCACGATGTTGAAGCGATCCAAAACATCCGCCACCAGCGAAGCCCGCTCTGAGCGCGGAACATTCCGATAGCTCAAGGGGACGTCCAGGTTTTCGTAGACCGTCAGGTCGTCGAGCAAGTGATAGCTCTGGAAGACGAACCCCACGTAGAGGCGTCCCAGCTTGAGTCGATCTTTCGGCTTCAGGCCGTTGACCGGGACCCCGTCGAACCGGTACTCACCGTCGAAGTCACCGTCCAGCATCCCCAGAATGCTGAGCAGGGTCGACTTCCCCGCGCCGGAAGGCCCCATGATGGTCAGAAACTCGCCTTCCCGGATATCCAGATTGATGCGCCGCAGGACGTAGGTGCGGCCGGAGGCGAGAGGATAGGATTTTTCGACGTTGCGCAGCTGGATCATCGATCTGTCCTCATTCGGCTGTTGCGGCACGTCAGACCGTCGTTTCGACTTCCTCCTCCTGCACGATCCGGCCGTCGAAGAGGTGAATCTGACGTTCGGCGTAGACGGCGTAGCGGGGATCGTGTGTGACCATCCCGATGGTGGCTCCGTCCCGGTGCAGTTCCCGGAGCAGATCCATCACGGCGTCACCGTTGTGAGAGTCCAGGTTTCCGGTGGGCTCGTCCGCCAGCAGGATGGAGGGTTGACCGACCAGCGCCCGCGCCACGGCCACGCGCTGTTGCTGACCACCGGAGAGCTGTGACGGATAGTGCCGCATCCGGTGAACCATGCCGACCCTCTCGAGCGACTCTTCCACCGCCTTCTTGCGCTGCGAGGACGGCATGCCGCGATAGGTCAGCGGAAGCTCGACGTTCTCGAACACGTTGAGATCGCCGATGAGGTTGAAGCTCTGGAAAATAAAGCCGATTTCTCGGTTTCGGATACGCGCCCGCTGCGAGAGGCTGAGATTCTCGACCGGCTCTCCCTTCAACAGATAGGCGCCGTCCGTCGGGGTGTCCAGCAGACCCATGATCGAGAGAAGAGTCGACTTCCCGCAACCGGAGGGGCCGGCCACACAAACGAACTCCCCTGCACCGATCGTCAAGTGGACCCCCGCCAGCGCGTGCGTCTCCACTTCGTCGGTGAAAAAGACCTTGGTCACACTGTCCATCTCGATCACCAGGTTGTTCGTCTCACTCATTGTTCTGTTCTCCCCATCAATGGGTTGGCTGGGAATCCTGTCGTTGACTCCCTCTCGGCATGTCCGACGGCGCTTCCCCGAAGAAATCCCTTCTCTGGATCTGACTCACTTAGACGAGCCTCCACTGCATTTCGTTTAGTTCAACCGAATCCTGTCGAACTCGTCATAGGCCGACGTATCGCTCAGAATCACCTCGTCACCTTCGCGCAGCCCCTCGAGGATCTGCACCGTCGTCACCGAGGTTCGTCCCAGGTGCACCCGAACGCGCACGGCATCTCGTCCGTCGGGAAGGAGTCTGAAAATTCCGACCGTGCTGTCGGCCTGCCCGAAAGCGGGCCGGCTCATCTTCAACACGTCGTCGAGGCGATCGATCTGGATCGTGCCGTCGACATTCAGATCCGGCCGGGCTCCGGGGGGCAGCTCGCCCTTCAAAGTCACGTCGACGGTCACCGTTCCCTGCCGGGCTGCCGGATCCACGCGAATGACCTCCCCCGGGATGATCCCGTTGCGCGTGTCGATCCTGGCAGGGAGGCCCAGAACGACGTCCTTGGCCTGCGTCTCCGGAATCTTCAGCTCTGCCTTCAGCCGACCCGGAACCGCCACCTTTCCCAGGATGCCTCCGACGGAGACCCGCTGGCCCACCTCGATCGGCGTCTCCTGCAGCACCCCGCGGATCCCGGCCCGGACCTGCAGCATATCGAGCTGCCGGCGCCGTAACTCGTACATTCCGCGGATCTGGGCCACACCGGCTTCCTTCGCCCGGATTTGGGCCTTCACGGCGTCGGCATTGATTTGCAGTCTCTGCTGCTCGAGTTCGTATCTCTTCTGCGATTCCTCTTTGGACAGCTGTGAAAGCTTGAGGTTGAGGTTCGAGATCAACCCTTCCTTGGCCAGGCTCTCGTTCAGATCGGCCTGCAGGCTCTGTTGCAGGTAGGTCGCCCGGATGCCCGCCGCGGCCGCTTCCTGGTCGAGGGCCTGACGCCGAAGGTCGACCCGCAGGGTCTCCAGTTCCGCCTCTTCCTTCTGCAGTTGAAGCTCCGAATCCTGAACCTGCCGCTCCAACTCCGGATTGTCGAGAATTACCAGCACGGTGTCTTCGGTGACGCTGGTTCCGGGCAGAACCGGGATCTTCTCGACTCTGCCTTCGGTCGAGGCCGCCACCCAGCGGATCTCCTCGGGCACCAGGGTGCCCGGCCCCCGGACCTCGACGACCAGCGGCCCCCGTTCGACCTTCCCGATGAAGACCGAAGAACGCTCGACCGACGGAGGGGCAGGCTCCAGTCGAGACAGACCCCACGATGCCACGGCGAGCGCGGCCAGCACGAGGACTGTGAACAGAATCTGTCGAATCCGCTTTTTTCGTGCGTAACCTGTGCGAGGAACATCCACCATATTGTGCGACTCCGGCCTTCCCTTGTGCACATCTTATGCCAACCGGGAGGGGAGGCCGGATCTCCGGTCAACTCGGCGTCTCCGCCCTCGGGCTCCGGCGGTCGCCGTCTGCGGCGAGAGGATCAGGTGTCCGATTCTGGGACGCTGGTGTCCCGATTCCGTAAGGAGGAAGAACGCTTCGAAGGGCGAGGGGCGAGCGCGCACGGGTCCCGAGTTCCGGGGGCGTGTTGCCCAAAGGGCGGCGGCCTCCGATCGGTGTGCGCCCACTGGAGAGAGGTCTCGGCAGCCTGATCTCACGCAAAGGCGCCAAGTACGCCACGCCGCAAGGAGATTCTTTGTGGCTGGCGGCTTGGCGTCCTTCTTTGCGCCGTTGCGTGGAACCAACCCGCCGTGCGTTCGCCTGCCTGCCAGCGTCCGATCCGACACAGCCCTTGCCATTCGGACAACACGCCTTCGCCCTTCGCCCTTCGGCGTTGGGCCCTCGCTGTTCGGCTTGGAGAACGGGAGCGCGGGAGGACGGGATGCCGCTCCGTATTTCAGAACCCGAACGAAGTGAGGCGCCCCGCGCCGGGCCCGGAGGACGGGAGGACGGGTCTCGCGAGGGAGGGTGGGAACCGCGTCAGAGCGATTTGGGCAACACGCCCCCGAAACCCGAAACCCGAGAGCGTGTTGCCGAAATGGCGGCGGCCTTCGATCGGCGGGCTCCACTGGAGAGAGGTCTCGGCAGCCTGATCTCACGCAAAGGCGCCAAGTAACGCCACGCCGCAAAGGAATTCTGTGTGGGCGGCGGCTTGGCGTACTTCTTTGCGCCGTTGCGTGGAACCAACCCGCCGTGCATTCGCCTGCCTGCCAGCGTCCGATCCGACACAGCCCTTGCCATTCGGACAACCCGCTTTCGCCCTTCGCCCTTCGCACTCCACCCTTCGGCATTGGGCCTTCGCCGTTCGGCCCGGAGAACGGGAGCGCGGGAGGACGGGATGCCGCTCCGTATTTCAGAACCCGAACGAAGTGAGGCGCCCCGCGCCGGGCCCGGAGGACGGGAGGACGGGTCTCGCGAGGGAGGGTGGGAACCGCGTCAGAGCGATTTGGGCAACACGCCCCCGGGTTCCGTGTTCGCGTTGGCCGAAGCCCGCGACCCGAGACGCAAGACATGGCTTGGACGACGACGTCCGTCCGCGGCATCTCCGGAGTATGCTCAGCGCAGCCCGTCGTCGGGCTCCAGATACCACGCCTCCGGGTGCTTTCGGAAGCCGAGCTTCGGGTAATATGCCACCGCGGCAGGCGCCGAGAGGAGGAGGAGCTTGCAGCGGGGCCCCAATTGGCCGCGGGTAATCCGAATCAGTTCCCTGCCGATTCCCTGCCCCTGGTAGTCCCGGCCGACGGCCAGATCGGAGAGGTAGCAGCAGTAGGCAAAATCGGTGATCGACCTGGCCACTCCGACGAGCTTTCCGCCGACCCTGGCACAGACCGTCAGGTTGGCGTTCTCGAGCATGCTCTGCAGGCACTCGAGGTCGTGGATCGGGCGTCGCTCACCCAGGGTCGAAGCCTCGAGGACCTCGACAAACTCCGCAACCGTCAACGGGCCGTTGATGGCGTACGCGACCTCGATCAATGAATGCTCCCTTCCTCGGGGCCCCTTCTTCCCGCAGCGAACCGTCTCGCCTCTTCGACGACCTCGTCCGGGAAGCCTCTCAACTCGATCAGCTTGATGGCGTTTCCAGCCCCGCACGGCCCCGGGCGCAGACGATAATCGAAGAAGTACCTCCCGTCCTCGACCACTTCGCTGAAATGGAACATCCGGCTGCTCTCCGCGAGCAAATCCTGCAGTTCGACATCGTGCGTCGTCACCAGGACCAGGTTTCGCGCTGAAAGATAGCGGATCGTCGCCCGGGCGATGGCGATCCGCTCGATGGTGTTGGTTCCCCGGAAGATCTCGTCGATCAAGAAGAGGTACCGGCCCCGCGGCAGCACGGCAAAAGCCCCGATCTGTTCGATTTCCCGGGAATAATAGCTGTGCCCGTCCACGACGCGGTCATCGTGTTGGATGGAAGCGCGCACGCGCACGTCGGGCAAATCCGCCCTCTCGGCGAGGCAGATCAAGAGGGTTCGCGACAGGATCAGGTTCACGCCGATCGTTTTGATGAAGGTCGTCTTGCCCGCCAGATTCGAGCCCGTCACGAGCGCAGACGGGGACTCCAGCCGGAAGGAATTGGCCACCGGATTGGCGAGCAGGGGATGGTAGATGCCCGTCACGTCGATCCGGCCCTGGCGGTTGAAGGCAGGCCGTGTCGCCATTCCCAGGCTGTCCCGGTAAGAAGCGGCAGCCAGGAGTGCATCGAGAGATCCCACGGCTTCGTAGATCTCGCGGATCTCCTGGCGCCGGCTGCGCAAGTCTTCGAGGGAGCGCACGAAGGCCACCAATTTCGTCAAACCAAACAGATTTAGAAAGTTCATCAGGGCGGCTGAGAGATCTCCCAGCCGCGACTCATCGACGCAGAGCCAGAACACTCGCTTGTTGAGGCGCCTCGCCAACCGCCGGTGCTTTCTCAGGACATCGACCTCGCGGATCTGGTCGGCCGCGACCTGTCGACTCAGCCGCCCGGCGACCGTCAGCAAGGTCGAAAGGAAGGTCAGGTTATCGAAGTACTGAAACACCCGCCTCCCGTACACGACGTTGATGACCAGATTGAGCACGGCCAGCAGCGCCGCCGCCATGAAGAATGCGTGAAAGAAGAAGCCCAGCACCAGAGACGCGAAGAAGGCGATCGAAGAGAGATAGAAGAGGATGTGGACGGGAGGCTTTTCGGGCAGTTCCTCGAAAAGAAATGTCACCACGAAGTAGGCGTCGTCCTGGCGCAGCCGAAGGAGTTCGCGCTGGATGGTCTCGCGCAGGGTCGGATCACTGCGGAATCGGGAACACAGGGCCTCACGCCGATCCAGTTCACTCTGCTCGTCTTCCCATCGTCTCAACAGGGCGTACAGATACTGGCGCCCGACACAGCTGACCGTGCGATCCATACGCTTGAAGACCTCGTCCATCTCGAGGTCCGACCAGGTCTTGTCGTCCACGACGTTCGCGGGGTCGTCGCCGCGGTAGTCGTGGAACATGCGGATCAGCTCGAAAGGGCGCTGGACATCGTTCGACCCCGCCCAGAGAGCCCGCAACTGAGCCGCGGTCTTTGCTCTGCGGCGGGACCACTGCCGGATCGAGTCGAAGATCAGCCGCCAGGCCTGAACTCCCCGCATCGTCACTGGTCCCTGCCCGCCGGCAGGCATTGGAGAGGGCCCCGGTGTTCGGTGGTCGGCCTGGCGCTGTCTTCGAAACGCATTTCGCAGTTGACAGTTCGAACTGTCCCCTTCTATCTTTCCTGTCCCCTTCTATCCGACGGTCACCTGGATCTGCCGGGCCTTGGCTTCCTCCTTCTTGGGAATCGCAATGCGGAGGATTCCGTCCTTGAGGCTGGCGGTGATCTTCTCGCCGTCGACCGAACCGGGAAACTGGAAGGACCGCTCGAATGCACCGTAGAAGCGCTCGTTGCGATGGTAGTTGCGCGATTCGGCCGCCTTGCGCTCGCCGGAAATCGTCAACTGTCCGTTCTCGAAGGAGATGTGGACATCCTTACGATCCATGCCCGGAGTCTCGGCCAGGAGGACGAGTTCACTGTCCGTCTCGAAGATCTCCACCGGCGGCGCCCAGCCCATGGCGCGAGACCGGGTCGGTCCAAAAAAGTCTCCCAGCGCTTCGTCGAAGAGCCGGTTCATGGTCGATTGAATATTCTGCAGGGCAGGCGCTGAAGTAGATGCGTCTCGTCTGGTTGGAAACATCGTTTCATTACCTCCTTTGAAGAATATTGTTTTGACTGTTGCGACTATCTAAGATCCGTCGCCGGTGAATGCAAGTCCCGGGCACCGCATCCGGGTGTCGACGCTGGGACACGTTCCTCCGCCGGGGACACTAAAGGTTCGCCGCCCAGCCTTCCTGGGCGGCGATCGTCTCGGGGAACCGGGCTTGCGCCTGGGCGACGATCTGTTTGGTCTTCTTCGAATCGTGAGAGGGGTCGTGGTGGAAAAGCACCAGTCTTCGGACCCCGGCCTCGGCGGCCACCCGGGTTGCCTCGAGCCAGGTGCTGTGCCCCCAGCCGCGGTGCTCCTCATACTCTTCCGGAGTGTACTGCGCGTCGTAGATCAGCAGATCTGCTCCACTCGAGTACTCTCGGAGGACGCCGTCCAGGTGCTTTTGCCCGTGCTCGAGATCGGTCGCATAGACGACCACGGCGCCCTGGTGTTCGATGCGGTATCCGAGAGCTCCCTGCGGGTGGTTGAGCGGAAAGGGATGGATCGTCGCCGGACCCAGTTTGAAGCTCGTCTCTCCTACCTCGACGAATTCCTTGGTGGCGGCCGCCAGTTCCAGGCCGACTGGGAAGTATGGCTCCTGCATCTGGCCGCCCAGCATTCGCTCGGGCCCTCCCAGCGCACCGTGCCCATGAAACGTCACCGTATTGAGGGGAGAGTAGAGAGGCCCGAAAAAGGGGATCCCTTGAATGTGGTCCCAGTGAAAATGGGTCAGCAGGACGTGGAGGTTCAGGGGGCGATCCCCCGATTCCCGAGTCAGGAGGAGCCCCAGGTCCCGAATACCTGTTCCTCCGTCGAAGACGAGCACCTCGCCGCCGGGGAGACGAATCTCGACGCATGCCGTATTGCCGCCAAACTCCAGCTTTTCCGGCTGGGGAGTGGGAATCGAGCCGCGGACTCCCCAGAACCTCAGGCGCATCCGAAATGACCGTGTCATCGGGACATTCTCCCCGCTCTCGCAGGCATGCGGCGAAAGGAACGGCTGACCGGAGAAGAAGCCTCGCCCGCAGGCTGACGGCCCCCCTTCCGGGCGCCACATCGGCAAAAACGATAGCACTTCAGGGGGAAGAACGAAAAGCAGGAACTCCGGCATCAAGATTCGAGCGCTACGAATGTCCTCCCCCCACAAGCGTCGATCGAGGATCGCAAATCCCAGTTCTCCGCTCCCTTTTCAGCCGCCTCGAGGCCCCCTTCCAAAGCCCGCTGAACGAAATTGAAAAGCGTGGGGCCCTATGCTACATTTGCGGACCTTGTAACAGCGCAGAAAGGAGCCTCAATGAAGGTTTTCGACAGCGATAAGATTCGCAATCTTGCGATCGTCGGTCACGGCGATACAGGCAAAACCACCCTCGTCAGCGCCCTCCTCTACTCATCGGGAGCCGTCAACCGGATGGGACGGATTGAGGACGGGACGACCACGACGGACTATGACGAAGACGAGATTGAGCGCAAGATCACGATCAATACTGCGCTGGCCTATTGCGAATGGAAGGGCCACAAGATCAATTTCCTCGACACGCCCGGCTACCGTGCCTTCGTCCTCGACGCCAAATCGGCCATGGCCGCGGCCGAGACGGCTCTGGTCCTGGCCGACGCGGTTTCGGGCGTGGAGGTTCAGACGGAGTTGGTCTGGGACTTCGCCACAGCGGCCAACACTGCGAAGATCATCGTAATCAACAAACTGGACCGGGACAATGCCAGCTATCACCGCACCGTCGAGGCCCTCCAGGAGACCTTCGGCCGGGAAGTCGTGCCGGTGCAGATCCCGATCGGTGAGGAAAAGGATTTCAGAGGCGTCGTCGACCTGATCCGGAACAAGGCTTATCTGTTCGAGTGGGACGGGAACGGCGAAGTAAAGGAGCAGGAGGTACCGGCCGATCTCGCCGAGACGGCGACCCAGCGGCGTGAAGAACTCATCGAGATGGTGGCCGAGTCCGATGAAAGCCTCATGGAGAAGTTCTTCGAAGAGGGCACCCTCTCGGAGGAAGACCTCATCCTCGGCCTGGCCCGCTCGACCCGAGAACGCAAGATCTACCCCGCTTTCTGCGCTTCCGCGACACACAACCTGGGCAGCCAACCTCTGCTCGACGCCATCGTCGAGATCTGCCCGAGCCCGCTCGACAGGGCTCCCGTTCCGGTTCTCGACCAGTCCGGCAAGGAAGAGGCGACGCTGAAGGTGGACCCGGCCGGTCCCCCCGTGGGCTTCGTTTTCAAGACCCTGGCCGACCCGTTCGCCGGACGCATTACTCTGCTCAAGGTCTATTCAGGCACGCTCAAGTCGGACACATCCCTGCGCAACCTCTCCTCCAGTACGGACGAGCGGCTGGGCAGCCTGCAGGTATTCCAGGGCAAGAATCACGAGGGCATCTCCGAGGCCCACGCCGGTGACATTTGTGGCGTTTTGAAGCTTCGTAACACCACCACCGGCGACACGCTGGCGACCAGCAACTTCGGATTCACGATCGGAAGGGTCCAGTACCCCGAGCCGTCGATCAGCTTCGCCATCGAGCCGGCCTCCCGGGGAGACGAAGAAAAGATCGGAAGTGCCGTCAGCCGGATCATGGAGGAGGACCCCTCCCTGCGCTTTACCCGCGACATGCAGACCAAGGAGTTCCTGCTTTCGGGAACCGGTCAGCTGCACATCGAGGTTTCCGTGGCCAAGCTCAAGAAGCGCTATGGGGTCGAGGTCATCCTCAGGACCCCCAGAGTCCCCTACCGCGAGACCATCACGGGCACGGCCGACGTTCAGGGACGCCACAAGAAGCAAACCGGCGGGCACGGTCAGTTCGGTGACTGCAAGATCAAGATCGAGCCCATGCCGCGGGGCGAGGGGTTTGAATTCGACGACGTCATCTTCGGCGGTTCGATTCCGAAGCAGTACATTCCTGCAGTGGAAAAAGGAATCGTGGACGCCGCGGAGAGGGGCTTCCTGGCCGGTTTTCCGGTAGTCGACTTCAAAGTGATCCTCTACGACGGAAGCTACCACGATGTCGATTCGTCAGAAATGGCTTTCAAGATCGCCGGAGCACTGGCCTTCAAGAAGGCCATGGAGAAAGCCAAGCCGGTGATCCTGGAGCCGATCATGAACGTGGAGGTCTACGCGCCTGAGGAAAACGCAGGTGATATCATGGGAGATCTCAACTCACGGCGCGGTCGAATTCAGGGCATGGACGTCAAAGGCCACACCCAGGTGATTCGGGCTCAGGTGCCGTTGGCCGAGATGCTGAATTACCAGCCTTCGCTGACTTCGATGACCGGCGGGCGGGGCAGCTATCAGATGGAGCCGTCCCACTACGACATCGTGCCCCCGCACCTGGCAGAGAAGATCATCGCCGAGGCAAAAAAGGAAGCCGAGGAATCAAAGTAGGCATTTCAGGGTCTCCGGGAGAAGGGCTCCCTTCCCCGGAGAATCCCCGTTCGAACGGGCCCTCGGCTCACGAGGAATGTATCCCAAACTCTTCCAAATTGGACCTGTCCCCGTTTACACGTACGGCGTCCTGCTGACCCTCGCGCTGCTGGTCGCCATCACCGTCGCCGCTCGACTCGGCGAACGAGACGGGATCCCGAGATCGGTGATCTGGGATCTCGGTTTCGTCATCATCATTTCGGCCATCGTGGGCGCCAAGCTTCTGATGGTCCTCACGGCGCTGGGCTATTACCTGCGCAACCCCGGGCGACTTTTTTCCCTGGAGTTCCTGCAGGCCGGAGGTGTTTTCTACGGCGGCCTGATCGGTGCCGTCCTGGGCAGCATCTGGTTCGCCCGGCGGCATTCCGGCTTGAGCTTCTGGCGCCTCGCCGATGCGGCGGCTCCCTCGATTGCCCTGGGGCAGTCGATCGGGCGGCTGGGCTGCTTCTCCGCCGGCTGTGACTACGGCAGCCCGACCCATGTTCCCTGGGCCGTGACCTTCACCAGCAAGTACGCTGCCGAGCTCGTGGGCACGCCTTTGAATGTGCCGCTTCATCCCTACCAGTTGTATGAATCGGCGACCACCTTTCTGCTCTTCCTGGGTCTGTTGTGGGCCTGGCGCAGGCGCTCCTTCACCGGACAGATCTTCCTGCTGTATCTCGCGGCCTACGCCGTCTTGCGCTTCGGCCTGGAGTTCTTTCGGGGTGACGCCGACCGGGGGTTCGTCTTCCACGGGCTCCTGTCGACGTCCCAGTTCATCAGCCTGCTCATCCTTCCCGCCGCGCTGATTGCGTACGGGTATCTGCGCAGGCGAGAATCCTGATCAGAGTGGCCGAGACCATCACGCTGACCGTTCCCGAGGAAAGTCGCGGCACGCGCCTCGATACATTTCTGGCGGAGCGGCTCGCTCCGGTGAGCCGCTCCCGGGTGCGGCGCTGGATCGAGGCGGGCTGCGTCCAAGTCGACGGGCGTACGCTGAAGCCGGGACATGCCCTGTCGGGCGGCCAGACAGTGGCCGTTCTTCCGCCCCGTCCGGAACCGAGCGAACTCGTCCCGGAGGACCTGCCCCTGGACATTCTCTACGAGGACGACTGCATGGTCGTCCTCAACAAACAGGCGGGCGTCGTCGTGCATCCGGGAGCCGGCAACTGGCGCGGGACGCTGGCCAATGCGCTCGCGTTTCATTGGAAGAGTCTCAGCTTCGAGGGATCGCTGCGACCCGGAATCGTTCATCGGCTGGACAAGGGAACCTCCGGCGTGTTGCTGGTCGCCAAGAACGAAACCAGCCACGAAGCGCTGGCCCGGGAGTTCCGGGAGCGACGGGTCCGCAAGGTGTACCTGGCGTTGCTCCACGGCCGCATCCGGCCCCCGGCCGGCGAGATCGATCTCGCGATCGGGCGCGACCGAAAGGTCCGCACGAAGATCTCGTCACGAACGGATCGGCCCAGGTCTTCGGTGACCCGCTACGAGCTCATCCGCCCTTTCGCTTCCTTCTCTCTCGTTCGTGCCTTTCCGGTGACCGGGCGGACGCACCAGATCCGCGTGCACTTCCACCACCTGGGCTACCCGGTAGTCGGCGATCCGACTTACACCCGCAAGGGGCTCTCTTCCCGTTCGGGCCCGGTTTCCCGTCTGGAGCGCATGTTCCTGCACGCCTCTTCCATCGCCATACGTCATCCGCTGACGGGTGAGACAATGGAGTTCGAGGCGCCTCTGCCCACGGTGCTTGAAGAGCTGATTGCGACTCTGGGAGAATAGCCGACCAATGCCGAACGGAAGATTCACGATGCTGCTGGGCCTCGCACTCGGCCTGCTCTCCGTCCTGATTCTCGCCCAGGATTCCGGGGACCGGATCCGCGTCCAGGTTGAAGCCGTCAACGTTTTGGTGACTGTCGTCGGCAAAGACGACGGTCAGTTCATCAAGGACCTGGAGAAATCGGACTTCCACGTGTTGGAGAACGGCATCCTGCAGACCATCACCAACTTCAGCCGCCAGACGAACCTCCCCCTGACCATTGCTCTTTGTGTCGACACGAGCTCGAGTGTGAAGGTCAAGCTGGACTTCGAGAAAGAGGCTGCGCTGGATTTCCTGTACACGGTGATGCGACCGAACGACCGGGCGCTGCTGGCCGAATTCGACACGGGAGTGACACTGCTGCACGACTACACCTCCAACCCGAACGACCTCGCCGACGAGGTCAAGAACCTGCGTGCCGGAGGAGGAACGTCCCTGTACGATGCCGTCTACCTCGTTTCCGAAGAGAAGATGCTGCATGAGACGGGACGCCGGACAATGGTCATCCTTTCGGACGGCAGCGATCTGACGAGCACCCACACCTTTGAAGAGGCCCTGCGGATGGCCCAGCGGGCGGAGATTGCGATCTATGCCGTGAGTACGACGCGCTTCGGCGCCGATATCGACCATGAAGGAGACAACGCCCTCAAGCAACTCGCCGAGGCCACCGGCGGACGCGTCTTCTTTCCCTTCTCTCCCACGGACTTCTCCAAGGCGTTCCGGGCCATCGAGCAGGAATTACGCAGCCAGTACAACCTCGCCTACGTCCCGACCAACAAGGAGCGAGACGGCTCCTTTCGGGAGATCTCGGTCAAGGTGGATCGCGACGGGGTGACCGTCCGCCATCGCAAAGGGTACTTTGCGGCACCCCAGCCCCAGGGGTCCGACCAGTAGATCGAGGAAGCTCTTCCGTCAATCGCGGGGCGGGTTTCTGCGTTCCGACTCGATCTTCAGAAGCCACGAATCATTGCGTGATGAGCGTTTCAGCATGAGAACGCCGACGGAGAGGCTGGCCAGGACGGTAATGATAAAGGCTGCGAGTGTTATGGTCATCGTCTTCCACGATCCCTTTCTATCTGCCTGGTAAGATGCAGCCGACAGCAAATCGGTTCGTTCTCCTGCGAGAACGGGTTGCGTGAGAACGAGAGAACCAGACCCGCCCTCCGGCTCCCCGGTGGTCCCCCCCACGGAACCCCAACGCCCTCAGACCGCCGGCCTCGACAGCCGGCCCGCCCAAGATGCCCTCGGCAGCCACAGTTGAGCCATCCGCCGGTAGTGGGCCGCCGTCTCCTGTTTGTTCCGATTCCGGTAACCCGCGGCCAGAATGAGGGCCTTACGAACGATCTCGGCCGCCGTCCAGACCTGGTACTGGGCCGTCAGGCCTCCGCCCACGACCGTCTTCAGGAGCGCCCGGATCCGAAAGCGGTCGAAACCCCATTCGCTGTGCGAGAGCTGGTCCGGGTGACCCCCGAACTTGGTGATCAGCGGCTGATCGATGAAGCGGACGGGAAAGCGTGAGGTCAGGCGCAGCCACAGCTCGTAATCTTCACAGACGCGAAAGGACTCGTCGAACAGACCCGTCTCGGTCAACACCGATCGATGCAGCAGGACCGAACTGGGGCTGATCAGGCAGAGCGCCAGTGAGGGCCGGAACATCCAGCCGGAGTACTTGCGGTGCTTCTTCTTCTGATTGACCCGCCTCCCTCGACGGATCCAGATTTCATCCGTATAGACGATGCGCAAAGCCGGCTCCCGCTCGAGCGTCTCGAGTTGAAGCTCCAGCTTACGTTCCGCCCACCGGTCGTCGCTGTCGAGGAAACAGATCCAGGGGAAACGGCTGAGCCGAATTCCGATATTGCGGGCGCGACTGACACCTCCATGGGAGACGCGGACGTACCGGACACGGGAATCCTCGATGCTCCGGATCGCCGCTTCGGTTCCGTCCTCCGACCCGTCGTCGATGACCAGCAGCTCCCAATCGCGGTAACTCTGGGCGCGGACCGATTCGACCGCTTCCTGCACGCGGGAGACTCGATTGAACGTGGGGATGACGATGCTGACCATCCGGCGGGTTCAGCGGTGGTCGGCCTTGCGCCCGAAGGCCACCACCGAGCCGGAGCCGGTGTCGCGCTCGGCACGCTCGACCTTGTTGCGATACATCTCGCGGTCTGCTCGCGCCACCAGTTCGTCCGGTTCGAGGCCATCACCCGGAAAGGTCGCGACGCCGATGCTGATCCCGACGCCGACATTCTCGCCGTCGACATTGACCAGCGGACGTCCCTCGAAGGCGGATTGAATGCGTTGTGCCGCCTGTCTGCCGAGCGTTCCGTCCAGTCCGGGAAGAACCGCCAGGAACTCGTCCCCACCGTAGCGCAGGCAAGTATCCGATTTGCGGAGATGAGTCCGCAGGAGGCGCCCTACTTCGATCAGGAGAAAGTCACCGTTCTTGTGGCCGTAGCGATCGTTGACCGCCTTGAAGCCGTCGAGGTCCATCATGAGGATGGTCACAGGGTAGCCGATGCGTTTCGCCCGCTTCAACTCCTCGCCGATGAAGACGTTGAAGTAGCGAATGTTGGGCAAACCGGTCAACGGATCCGTGTAGGCGTCCTCCTGCGTCTCCTCGTAAATCACGGCGTTGCTGATGGCGGCGGCCGAATAGGGGGCGATTGCCTCCATCAGGCGCAGGTGCTGTTCCCGATAGTTCTCCGGCGCGTTGGAATACAGAGTGATGACCCCGACGACGCTGGTCTCCACCGAAAGAGGCACCGCAAGACAGCTCTGAAAGGCCTGCCTCAGCGCTTCGACGTGAGGGAAATCCAGCTCCGGGGAGACATTCATCAGGGCCTGGTTGTGTGCGGCGACCCAGCCGGTGACACCCTCCCCCAACTTGACCTCGACCCCCTCGAGGACGTCCTTGAACATCCCCGTCACGTGGTGAGGCAAGAGGCGGTCCTCTTCGGCACTGGACAGAAAGACCGCACACGCGGAGTAGGGCACGAAGCGCTTGATCCGGGCCGTCAGATAAGCCAGCGTCTCCTTCACGCTCAGGGACCGGCCGATGTTCTGGGAAATCTCGTAAACCGCCTGCATTTCCTTGTGGGTCGAGGCGATGTCGTGGAAGACCGTCTTTTCGATCCGACGCCGATCGACGAGTGACCCCGTGCTCACCAGGCCGGCCCGTTCGAGCGTCGGCAGCGGCGACTCCTCGGCTTCGTCGGCAGCTCGCTCGAGCCGGTCGATGTTGTCGAGGAAGGCGTCGACGATCACCGGGTCGAAGGCTTTGGCCGATTCCTGCTTGATGAAATTCAGCGCCAGCTCGCGGCTGAGCTTCGGCCGGAAGGGCCGGTCCGACCTGAGGCCGAAGTAGCAGTCCACCACTGCGAGCAGCCGGGCGCCGAGGGGGATCTGGTCGCCGCTCAGACCGGCCGGGTATCCGGATCCATCCCATCGTTCGTGGTGATGTCGGACAAAAGGCACGACCGGATAGGGAAACGGCACCGTCTCCAGGATGTCGGCTCCCACGGTCGGGTGGTTTCTGACCTTCGCGGCCTCGACCTCGGTCAACTTGCCCGGTTTGTTCAGAATGTACTCGGGAATGGCCAGTTTTCCGATGTCACGCAAGAGTGCGGCGGCGCGCAGGCCTTTGAGGGTCTCGCCATCCTCGATGTCGAGACATTCGGCCAGTTCCATGGTCATGGCCCGCACCCGCTGAATGTTCCCGTAGCTGCTGTGTTCCTTGGCGTCGATCGCCATGGCCAGCGAAGTAATCGTGGCATGGTAGAGATCGTCCAGTTCGTCGAGGTGCTGGCGGGCCTGGTCGATCCGCTTGAGGTTCATCTTGTAGGCGTAGTAGATGACCAGGATGATCGGCACCGTCACAGCGAAGGCGAAGAACGGAGTGCTCTGGAAATTGAGGAAAATGATGGCTGCACCCGCCGCACCGGCCACGTTGGTCAATGATGCCCAGAGCAGATTCTCGGAGAAAACCCGCCCGACCCGCTGGCCGGTGGCCAGGGCGACGGCAAACGAAACGGCGCCTGAATTGAGAAAGAAGTGCAGCAGTGCACACAGGCCCAGGTCGAGAAAGAGGGTCACGCTCTCGACCAGGCTGGGTTCCAGAGGTGGCTTGGTGCCAACCAGGGCGTAGAAGACATGGCCGACCAGCAAGGTGGAGATCGCCAACTGGCTCAGGTTGAACAGGACCCTGTAGGGACGACGGGTTCGGTCCGCACGGACCGCAGCCAGAGAACCGTCCAGAACCGAAAGCATCACCGCGACTTCCGGAGAATAGAGCAGAATTCCGGTGAAGATGAAGATGTCGCTGACGGTGATGGTCAGGGAGTTGTTCTTGCCGGTGATGAAGGGAAGGCGGACGGGGAAGACGCCGGACACCACCGTCGCCAAGGCCAGGAACAACCAGGAAATGTCTCCCGTGAAGGTCTCATAGGCGGAGTAGGCGAGGACGCCCGTCCCGATCAGGATGACCGACGTGAAGATCGCCCGTGCTTTCGCACTAATCGACTTGTCGTAGAAAGGCATGACCAGGTTGAGTCGCTCTTGTCTGACGTCCGACATGGATGTTATAGCAACCCTGGGGTCAAAGCCTCAACAAGAAAAAGCAGACGCGACGAAAATTGCTAACCCTCCTCGGTGCACCCATTTGATCCCGCAACGACTCCTCCCGCGGCGACCGGACGAGCGTTCGAGGGTCCGGGCAGCACTCGCCCACGCCCGCGGACCCTGCGAAAGCTAGACCTCAGTGCGCAGACACCTCCAGTGGGACGTCAACCTGTCCGCGGTCGCCCGCCGGTAGGTTTCGAACGTCTCGGACACTTCGGATACAACTCGACCAATGGTGGAATCGGCAGCCGCTTCAATCGTCTTTGTGACGCCGGTCGCCAGTCCCTGAAGATCGTACCCCCCTTCGAGAACGTACAGGATGCGGCCGGCACAGACCTCCCTGGCCAGGCCGCTGAGGATGGTCGCCAGAACCCCGAATCCTTCCGCGGTCATTCGCATGCCGCCGAGCGGATCCCGTGCATGTGCGTCATAGCCGGCGGAGACGAGGATGAGATCGGGTTCGAACTCCCTCAGGACGGGGGCCACGAGCCGGTCGTAAAGGGCGATGAAGAAGGCGTCGTCCTGGCCCGCCATCACGGGGAAGTTGACCGTCGTTCCAAGACCGGCGCCGGCGCCGGTTTCCTCGGCGGCACCCGTTCCCGGGTAAAACGGGTACTGGTGGCTGGAGACATACAGCACATCGGGGCGGGACCAGAAAATCTCCTGGGTGCCGTTGCCGTGGTGGACGTCGAAATCCACGATGGCCACACGCCGCGCCCCTCCCTGGTCGATTGCCCACTGGGCGGCGAGGGCCACGTTGTTGAAGAGGCAGAAACCCATGGCACGGCCGGAGGTCGCGTGATGTCCGGGCGGTCGAACCAGGGCAAAGCCGGCCTCGATTTCGAAGTCGAAGAGGGCTTCCACGAGCCGAACGGCACTGCCGGCGGCAAGCTTCGCGGTCTCATAGGACGAGGCACTTGCATACGTGTCCGCATCGAGGATCGACTCCTCCCGCCCGGCCGTCTCGGCCACGAGTCGCACATGCTCCTCGGAATGAACGGACAGAATCTGGGCTTCTTCGATGGAATGGGGAGGCATCCGTACGACCGATTCGGGGAGGGATCCGAGGATGCCGAGCAGGGCCTGGATACGTTCGGGACGTTCGGGGTGACCGGGTGGGTTTCGATGCTCCACGAAAGCCTCGTCGGCGACCACACCGAAGCTCATGGAGCTATCCTACAACATTCGGCGCGAAGGGCGGTATGATCTCGGCCACACCGGATGGGGCTCCACTCACCGCGGAATGGAGCCCCTCCCGGTCCGGCCGGCTATGGATCAATCGGTCCAGTGGACGATCCGCAGTTCCTCGGCTCCGAAGATGGATCCCTGGGTGATGGCGTCGGTCCAATGAACGATGTTGAGTTCTTTTTCCATGGTCTTGCTCCTCGAGTATCCAAAAATCGGTTAGCCGCGGTTCGAATCTCCATCCGTCCAGATCACTTGATCGGTCCAGATCACCTGGTCCGTCCAGATCACCTGATCGGTCCAGATCACCTGATTGGATTTCACATCCTCATCCGTCCAGATCACCTGATCCGTCCAGATCACCTGATTGGCCCGGACGTTCTCGTCCGTCCAGATCACCTGATTGGCCCGGACATTCTCGTCTGTCCAGATCACCTGGTTGGACCGGACGTCACCGTCCGTCCAGATCACCTGGCTGGACTTCACGTCTTCGTCCGTCCAAATCACCTGGTTGGATTTCACGTCCTCGTCGGTCCAGATCACCTGGTTCGATTTCACATCTCCGTCGGTCCAGATCACCTGGTTGGAGCGAACATCCCCATCGGTCCAGATCACCTGATGGGATTTGAGGTCCTCGTCGGTCCAGATCACCTGATCGGTCCAGATCACCTGGTCCGTCCAGATCACCTGGTCCGTCCAAATCACCTGGTCCGTCCAAATCACCTGGTCCGTCCAGATCACCTGGTCCGTCCAGATCACCTGAAAAGCCTGGACATCTTCATCCGTCCAGATCACCTGGTTGGACCGGACGTCGCCGTCCGTCCAGATCACTTGGCTGGACTTCACATCCTCGTCTGTCCAGATCACCTGGTTCGACTGCACGTCCTCATCGGTCCAGATCACCTGGGCGACTCCCAGAGCTTCGCCGTACCAGTCTCTGCCGTTCCCCCAGAAGCCTGAGAAACCGTCCCGCACCATGGGGCTGTAGACGACCTTGTCGGCATAGGCAAAGGCATAGCCGGGCAAAACCAGTTCATCCCCGACGCGCCAGGCCGGCGACGGTGCGCTGGTGAACCGGCGGGTCGTCACATCCAACTTCGCCGCCGCGTCGACCGCCGCCCTCACGTTGACCAGACCGTTGCCCTGTTCGAGCAGATGGGGACCCTGCAACTTGATGGCAGTCATCACCATGAGCAGCTTTGTCCCGTTCGGGCCGAGAGCCGGGTTCGCCTGATGCATCAGGGCCGCTGTCCCGGCGGCGAAGGCTGTCGAGACACTCGATCCGCTCATGTAGACGTAGTAATCCGATTCCTCGGTCACGCGATCCTGGAGATTCCGGGCAACCCAGCTGCGCGCGGCCAGCGGCACCGGCACCTTGTTGCCGGGTGCGGACAGATCCGGCTTGAACAGGCCGTCCTTGTACGTCGGTCCCCGCGAAGAATAGGTCGTCGCCACATCATCCAGGTGGCCGGGTGTACCAAGCGTATTGATGGCACCCAGGGTGATCACTGCGGGATCGTTGCCAGGACTGGTGATGGCGCCCCAGATCTCGGGATACTGTTCGGTCTTGCCAAGATTGCCGGCGGAGACGAAAGTCGAGATGCCGGCGGCCGTCAGCCTCTCCAGCGACTGGCAAAGCGGATCATCGCGGTAGGAATCCATGGGAGGATGCCCGAGGGAGAGAGAGGCCACCGTGACCCCCAGACGTTCACGGTTTTCCAACAGCCAATCGACGGCGGCCAACAGGTTGCTGACCTTTCCCGAGCCTTCGTCATCGATGACCTTCAGGTCCACGAACCGGACGTTCGGCGCGACGCCACGCAGGGTTCCTCTCGAGACCCGTCCCGATCCTCCGATGATCCCCGCCATCGCCGTTCCATGGCCATAACCGTCGGCGTTGCGCTGCACGTACCGAACGTCTCCGCCGGTGAAATCGACAGCCTGCAGAATGCGGGAACCTTCCAGGTCCGGGTGACGTCCGATGCCCGAGTCGAACAGGGCCACCACGACGCCGCTACCGTCGAAACCGTCGGCCTGCGCCAGGTCCGCACCCATGGTTGTCAGACTGACCGGGGAACTGTCCTCGAAGGCTTCGTAGCCGCGGGTCGTCGGTCGGATCGCGGCGTCGAGGCTCACGAACCGGACGGAGTCGGAGGAGGCCAGATCCGCAATCTCCTGTCTCGTCAGATTCGCCGAGAAGCCGTGGACGATTGGCAGGTCCCTCGGGGCCCCCGACAACCCTATCCGGGCGCTCGCGATGCGCGTCGTGGCGCCTTCTCGGAGTTGAACGACCACCGGGATGCGTTCTTCCGCCAGTCCCGGCCTGACTTCGACACTCAGAGCCCCACGCAGGACCGAGGAGAGCCGGCTTTCGCGCGGATCCGTACGGAATCCTTCCCGACCGTTCCCGGTCTGCCCAACACCGACGCCCACCATCAAGGTAAAGAGCGCGAAACCAAGAATTGAACTGAGAATGGAACGTGTAGCCTTGTTGCTCATCTCTACCCTCCAGACCAACTTGCTCGCACACTTCAACTTGCAGATTCCGGTACGAGCCCCCGCTGGCCCTTGAATAACCTTATTTTGGCGACCATTCAAGTAGATTGTTTGTATTGGTTATCACACTGACCCAGAATTTTTCGATTGATATTCTTTGAAACACGATATAGCATTGCGCGCGACAAGGAGGTCTAGTCGCAGATCCTACACCGGTGAGGGTCGCACATGGAGGAGCTTGGGGGAGCCAGCCAACTTAGACCGTACGGCGTGCTGCGCCCATTGGAATCGGGACCGCAGATCCGGGTCTTTCTGTTGCAGAGCGGTTCGTCCGCCCAACCATCCGGGCGGGTCCTGACCCTGATTCCATCGGCATTCCAGCAGCAGCGCGACGGGCTTCGGGCCGTCGAACGTCTCTACAATCTGCGCAGCCAGACCGAACATCCGTTGCTGCCCGAAATACGGGGCATCGGATTCCGGGGACACTGCGCCGGAATGGTGACGGCTTTCCTGGAACACCCGACTCTGTACGAAACGGTCGGGGGCTGGTCTCTCGAACAACGCCTGGAGGCGGCCCAGGACATCCTCTTGCTGCTCCGCTTCCTGCACCGGAGATCGATGCATGGCGGGTGGCTCAGCCCCGCCAAGATTTTCTGCCGGGACGAACGGGTCACGACCGTCAACCTCGTAGTGCCGTCCGAGGCTCTGGCCGGCTCCTGTCCGAGCCCTCGGAGTCTGCGTTACTGCGCCCCCGAAGTCCTGGAGGGTGGCACGCCCGACCCCCCGTCCGACAGCTACTCAGCCGGCATGCTCCTGTACTTCATCCTCACGGGCCGCGAACCCTTTTCGGATTCCAGCGAGGAGTCGATCCGCCGCAAGCAAATCGCCGTCAATCCGACGCCGGCCCGTATCCTCTGCAGTGGTCTTCCGGAATTCTGCCAGGTCCTGATCGAGGGCATGATCCGCAAGCGTCCCCGGGATCGATTCTCCGTCGATCAGGCTCTACACTTTCTGTCCGAGAACACCTCCCGTTCGCGCTGGCACGTCCCGGCACTGTCGACTCCAATGATCGGCCGCCGCCGGGAGTACGAACGCCTGCAGGACCTGATCGAGCGATTTGCACGCAGGCCGCGACCGCTCGTCGCATTGGTATCGGGGCCGGCCGGCATCGGAAAGTCGTTTCTGACCGAGCAGCTGGAGATCAGTGCCCGGACCCGGCACCTCGCCGGCTTGCGCGTGGCCCACCGCGAAACGGACGGAGCTTTCGAGGCCTTCCGTCACGGCGCATTCTGCGACCCCGGTGCTCCGACACAAGGGGTTTCGGGCGGGCGTGTCCGTGGGGCCATCCATTCCGGACGACGGATCGCCTCCTGGCTTCTGGAGAAGGCCCGGCAATCGCCACTGGTCATTCGAGCCACCGACCTGCAGTGGCTCGACGAGGGTTCCCTGGAGATCTATCGGCACACGTTGTGCGGCAAGGCCCCCATTCTGCTGCTCGGAGATTGCCGCAGCGACGAGCCCTGCCCCTACTGGAAGGAACTTTGTGGCGAGTTTCAGCGGGCCGGAATCCTCCACGAGCTTCGGCTCGGTCCCCTGTCGAACAGCGAACTGCGGGAAATCCTCCACAGTGCCCTCGGGACGGGCTGGCCCGAGGCGTGGCTCGACCAGGTCACACGCATCAGCGCGGGCAATCCCTTCCACCTGAAGGAGCTGCTCGGGTTCCTGAAGGACAGTGGGCAGCTGCGCTACGGCAGCCTCGGCTGGTATGGACGTCACTTGTCCGACTCCCAATGGGAACCGCCCCTTTCCGTCTCCGGGGGTCTGCAGGCACGGATCGCAAGGGTGACCGGACGCAAACGGGCGATCCTCGACCATCTGACCGTCCTCGACCGACCGGCGGAACTGGACCTGCTGGCGCGTATCCTGAAGCGTGATCCGCACCATCTCCTCGAAGACCTGCGCGACCTCGAGACCCTGGGGTTCGTCGAAATCGAAGGGAACCTCGCCTGTCCGGTTCTCGCGCTGAGCCATCGCTGGCTCGAGGCCGTGCTGGCGCAGAATCTCCCCATCCGCTCGCGGAAACGTATCCACCGTCGGATCCTCCGTGCCCTCCTGGCTCTGACACCGGCCCAGGGCGGCGCGGGGCCCGAGGAACTGGCCCGTCACTCCATCGGCGCGCAGTCTCGGCAGAAGGCCTGCAAATGGACCCGGCTGGCCGTGTCCGAGTTGAAGCAGGATCGCCTCTTTCGCCAGGCCTCGGTCCTGTTCGAGCGCGCCCTCGACGAAGGGTGCCTCTCCCCGGTTCGCTGGACGGATGTCCGGACGCGGATTGATCTCCTGTTTCGCGCGGGCGAGTACCTGCGCTGCGAAGAGGCGATCCGCGCACAGCTGGCCGGGCGCTGCTCCCGATCCCGGCTTCCCTACCTCTGGACGATGCTGGCCCGCGTGCTGATCGTCCAGGGCAGCCTTCAGGAAGCGGGACGGCTGCTCGAGCAGGCCCACTCTTCGCTCGAAGACATTCCCGCATTTCGCGAGACGGCGGCGGAGCTTCTGGCCTGTCTCAGCCGCTCCGGCGAACTGCAGAAGGCCCGTCATCTTGCGGCCCAGCTGCTCCAGGCCGGCGGGACAGCTCGGGACGGCGAAGTCGACGGCAAGGTGGCCCATGCTCTCTTCCAGTTCTTTCGCGCCAGTGGACTCCAGGGAGAAGCCGTCCATTGGTCGGTTCGGTCGATCCGAGCGGCGGCGAGGATGGAAGACCCGGAGATCCTGGCGCGGAGGTGTCTCGACCTGGGAGAGCTTCACCTCGACTGGGGCCGGGGAGATTCTGCGGAAGGATTGACCCGCTACGGGGCCGAAACGGCCACTCGGGTGGGACACTGGCAGATCCAGTGGCAGGCGCTGCTCAACCGGGCCGTAATGGCCAACCGGGCCGGCCGGATCTCGGTCGCCGAAAGGTGCTTTCGGGAATGGAGGCGACAGACGCATCGCCATCCAAGTCCCGATCTCGACGCCTGCTTCCAGATCCAGTTTGCCCTCAGCGCCCTGTGTCGCTTGCAGCTTCACCAGGCCGAGCGGTCGCTCGCCGGCGCCCGTCAGATGATCGAGACTTCCAGGTCTGACACGGCCAGGCGGCTGGCATCTGTCGACGCCCAACTGGGACTGCTGAGCGGTCATCCGGATCGGGTGATCGAAATCGCCCGCCGGCTGGCCGCGGGCCGCGACCCCCTCTGGCAGGCAACGGGAGGAATCCTGGTCGCCGAAGGACTGCTCGCGGCGGGGGACCGACGGACTGCCGGCGTAGAGGCCCGGCGGGCCGGCCGGCTCCTCCACCGGGTGGGGCCGCGTCTGCAGGCCCAGATTCGCCTTCTCCAGGGCCGCGTGGCGCTGGCGGAGGAGCGACCGCAAGCCGCCTCGATCTATGCTCGGGCCGCCCTCGAGACGGCACGCGCCATCGAGGACTTCCCCCTGCTCGCGGCGGCCCTCGCCCTGCGCGCACAGAGCTGGAACGGGTGCGGTGTTCCCGAGAAGGCGCGAGTCGTCAGCTGTCGGGCTCTGCAGATCCTGCGGCAGCTGGAGGCGCCCCTGCTCAAATCACGGGTTCTCTGCGGGCTGGCCGAGGCCGAAATCGCCCTGAATCGACCGGCGGACGGTGAACGCCACTTCGGGCAGGCCCTGGAGCTGCTGCGCGCACCTTCCGCCCTGTACGAACCTCAAGCCCGGGCCGCCTTCTCGAGGGCCCACATCGAACCGCTTGAACGACGGATGGCGCGGCTGCTTCGGAGAACGACCTCCGGTCCCCCACGCAGGCTCGTCCGGCTCACCGAGTTCGCCACCGCTCTGACCGGCAAGAGGGATCCGGTCTGGCTGGCCCGAAACCTGCTTCAATGCCTCGAGGAACAGCTTGGCATCAGCGCCGGAAGTTTCTTCTGGACCAACGCGGACGGGGGAATCGGGTCGGCCGCGGCGTCCACCGGCCGCTGCCGCTTCGAGGCCCACAGCATGGTGAGGGAAGCCATTGCGGATCAGGGTCCGGAAATCCAGCCCCGAATCATCGACGGAACCTTGACCCTGATGGTGCCCTTGGATGACTCCCATGGCACGGCAGGATGGCTGTACGTCGAGAAGGTTGGGGCCCTGCCGGAAGTCGAATTCGATCTGCTCGGGACGGTCAAGGCCGTCACGGAACTGGCCCTCTCGAATGCTTCGCCACGGGCCCGGCAGGTCGAGATCCCGACCCAGATCCGCCTCCGGGACGGTCGCGTGCTGGCTGGTCGACACCCGCAGGTTCGGCAGATGATGGCGGATCTGCAGAAGTTTGCCGAGACCGACAGCACCGTGTTGATCTGTGGTGAAAGCGGGACCGGCAAGGAACTGATCGCCCGGGCCGTCCACGAATTCAGCCGACGTCGGAACGGTCCCTTCATCGCGGTGAACTGCGCCAGTTTCGCCACGGATCTGATCGAAAGCCAGCTATTCGGACACGCGCGCGGAGCCTTCACGGGGGCCACCGACACACGTATCGGCTTCTTCGAGGCCGCGACCCGGGGGACCCTGTTTCTGGACGAAATCTCATCCATGCCGCGGGAACTTCAGCCCCGGCTTCTGCGGGTCCTGCAGGAAAAGAAAATCTTCCGTCTGGGGGAGATTTCCGAACGGAAGGTGGATGCGCGCGTCCTGGCTGCGACGAATTGCGATCTGAAGGAACTCTCGGACCGAGGCGCGTTTCGCCCCGACCTGTTCCACCGGCTCAATGTTCTGCGCATCGACGTCCCGGCTCTGAGGGAGCGCAGCTCAGATGTCCCGGTCCTGACGCGTTACTTTCTGGAGGAGATCTGCGACTCCTGCGGTCTGGACGTCGCCATCACTTCTCCGGCACTGGAACTTCTGAAACGCTATCCTTTTCCGGGCAATGTCCGGGAACTCCGCAATCTCCTGGAAAGCCTGGCTCACACCTGCTCGAACGGCCGGATCGAGGCCGCCGATGTCGAAGCGCGGCTGAGCGGTGCCTCACATTCCGGATCGACGGTGCGCGATCAGGCCCGCCTCGAGCGCATCGTCGAGAGGATGGCGAAGGGCCAGAGCGCATTCTGGTCGGCTGTCAGAAAGCCGTTCCTCGAGCGGGAGTTGGCCAGGCGGGACGTCATCCACATCGTTTCCCTGGGTCTGGACGCCTGCGGGGGCAACTATCGGCGACTGATCCGCTATTTCGGGTTGGCGGACTCGGAGTACAAGAAGTTCCTGAACTTTCTGAGCCACCACGACTGCAAGGTCGACTTCCGCCAATTCAGGCGCCAGAACGACTGACGGTCTCAAGTTCCGAGTTCCGAGTTTCGAGTTTCGAGAGGTCTGAACGAGTAGAGTCTCGGTGAACCTCGAGAAGCCAGAACCCCAGGAACTCGGAACCAGGAACTCGGAACTCGGAACTCGAAACTACTCCTTCTTGCCGAGGGAGTGGATGTAGGCGATGACGTCGGAGATTTCCTCGTCCGTGATGCCTTTGACCGCCGGCATCTTGCCCTTTCCTTTGAGAATGATGTCCTTCAACTGGGCGTCGGTCTTCTGCTGGACGTATTCCGAAGCCATGGGATGGAACTCCACCTTCATCATCCTCGCGATGGCAGGGTTGCCTTCGCCGTCGGCGCCGTGGCACATTTTGCAGCGTTTCATGAACACCGCTTTGCCCTGCTCGACGTCACCCGTCGTCATGCCGAGCAGCAGAATCGGTGCAACGAGGACCAGTGCAGCCAAAGTCGCGAACGCGCTTCTCTTCATTTTCGAAGTCCTCCTGTTCTCCAATCCTCCAGGTCGGAGGTGTCAGGGTGAGACCGCGTCTTTCTCGCGCTCTTCCTGCGTCTCGCCGACCTCGGGATCACTCATCGTTGATTGTTGGTATCCGCACTCCCGATTGGGGCATCTGCGAACGGTGCCCGCTTTCTTAGTGGTCGATTCCAGGAGATACGGTGACCCGCAGTCCGGGCACTCCTCCGGTATGGGTTTCTGCCAGACCACGAACTTGCACTCCGGATAGCGGTCGCACCCATAGAAGGTTCTTCCCCGCCGCGAGCGACGTTCGATCAATTCGCCTTGACCGCACTCCGGGCACCGGACCCCCGTTCCCCGGGGCTTGATGTAACGGCAGGTCGGGTAGTTACGGCAGGCTACGAACTCGCCGTAGCGACCCTGCTTGACGACCAGATTCTCCCCGCACTGGGGGCACTTTTCGTCGAGCACCCGTTCCTCGGCGGGGACCGCCTGTCCGTTCACCTCGATCAACCGTTTGGTGTTCTTGCAGGCAGGGTAGCCCGTGCAGGCCAGAAACTGCCCGAATCTGCCTTTCTTGAGCACCATCGGCTGCCCGCACTTGGAGCAGGTCTCCGTCACCGACCCGGTCTCCTCCGACGCCTCCTGACCAAGCTCGCGGGTATTGCGACACTTTGGGAAGTTCGTGCAGGCCAGAAACCGCCCGAACTTGCCCCAGCGGATCACCATCGGGCTGCCGCACTTTTCGCACTTCTCGTCGGTTGGAGTCCCCTCCCGCTTCAGGTTCTTCATTCCCGCGCGGGCCCGCTCGAGGCGTTCCTTGAACCCCTTGTAGAAATCGGTCAGAGTCTCGATCCAGTCAGCTTTGCCCGCTTCGATGCTGTCGAGTTCCTCCTCCAGGCGGGCCGTGTAATCGTAATCGAACACCTCGACGAAATGATCGATCAGCAGGTCGATCACGACCTCACCCAGCTCGGTCGGAATGAAGCGTCCCTCCTCCTTCCGAACGTAGTCTCGGCTCAGAATGACGGACAGGATCTGCTGATAGGTGGACGGTCGGCCAATGCCCTTCTCTTCCAGCGCCTTGACGAGGCTGGCTTCATTGAACCGCGGCGGCGGCTGGGTGAACTTCTGCTCGCGCAGGATCTCGTGCACCGTCAGCTTCTCGCCTTCCTTCAGATCGGGAAGCAGCTTGCCCTCGGCGTCCGCATCCTCGGCATTCGCGTCCTCGTCCGAGCGGTACAGTTTCAGGAAGCCGTCGAACTTCAGAATGGAACCCACCGCTTTGAATTCGGCGGGGCCGGCTTCGATGACGATTTCGGTCTGATCGAACAGGGCGGGCATCATCTGGGAGGCCACGAAGCGGTTCCAGATCAGCGTGTAGAGTTTCAGGGAGTCCCGGTCCAGGAAAGGTTTCAGACTCTGCGGATCGCGCAGCGTCGACGTCGGCCGGATGGCCTCATGGGCATCCTGGGCCCCCTTCTTCGAGCTGTAACGAACCGGCTGTTTGGGCAGATAGGATTCCCCGAATTGCTGGTCGACGTATTCGCGAACCTCCTGAACCGCTCCGTCCGATACCCTCGTGGAATCGGTTCTCATGTACGTGATCAGGCCGACCGAACCTTCGGTGCCGATCTCGACTCCCTCATAAAGCCTCTGGGCGACCTGCATCGTCCGTTTGACGGTGAAACCGAGTTTGCGCACCGCTTCCTGCTGCAGCTTGCTGGTAATGAAGGGGGGCAGCGGGCGGCGCTTGCGCTCCTTCTTCCCGATCTTGCTGACAACGAAATCCGACTGATTCAGCTGGCCGAGGAGATGATCGGCCTCCTCCTGGTTCGAGATCTTGAACTTCTTCCCCTGGTAGCGGGCGGCCTTGGCCTCGAAAACCGGCTTGCGGCTCCCCTCGAGCCGCGCCCGGAAGTCCCAGTACTCCTCGGGCTCGAAGGCGCGAATCTCCCTTTCCCGATCGACGATCATCCGCACGGCCACGGTCTGCACGCGCCCCGCCGACAGTCCTTTCCTCACCTTCTGCCAGAGGAGTGGGCTCACCTTGTAGCCCACGATGCGATCCAGGATCCTGCGGGCCTGCTGGGCCTCGACCTTGTGGCTGTCGATCTCGGTCGGGTGCTGGAAGGCCTCGAGAATGGCCCCCTTGGTGATCTCATTGAAGAGCACCCGATACACCTGATGGCCGGCCCGGCCGTCGAGTTCCTCCGCCAGATGGAAGCAGATCGCTTCCCCTTCGCGGTCAGGGTCGGCGGCCAGAAAGATCGACTCTGCCTGCCGAGCCTCCTTCTTCAGCTTCTCGACGTCCTTTTCCTTGCCCGGGATGATCCGGTAGGTCGGCCGGAAGCCGTTCTTTATATCCACCCCCAGGGCCCGCGGCGGAAGATCGCGCACGTGTCCTCGCGATGCCCGGACGAAGAAGTCCTTGCCCAGATACTTCTCGATCGTCCGGGCCTTGGCCGGGGATTCCACAATGACCATTGATTTTTTCAAAACGGATCCTCCCGAACCGGCGCGCCCTGCCCACCCGAATCTGGTCCATTTCCGGCATCGCCACGGCGACACCCGGCGGAACGTGGCCCTGTTCTCGTGACATTGAGGAGGCGCCGGACCGTAATCTATAGCACAAGACGCAACGACCCGTTGATCAGTTGCGCATTTCTGCTCTTTCCTCCTTCGTCGATGATACCGTAACGAGTCGGCGGCAATAGCGTCGGCCGGGCAACGATCGAATCAGCTCCTTTTCCTCCAGAGAGACCAGAATGCTGCTCAGATCGGTCACGTTCCGCCCGCTGCGGGCGAGGAGCCGGTCGAAGGGCTCCGCCTCCTCGACGGAAAGCAGGCCGAGGATTTCCGACTCGACGGGAGTGGTCTCCGCCTGCTCCGGAAGTCTCGCCAGGTTCTGTTCGAGCGCTTTCAGAATGTGCACCGGAAGACCTTCCAGGACGTCCTGGACGTCGAGCACCGGCCGGGCACCCTGCTTGATCAGGTGATTGGGTCCATAACTGCCCGGGTTGGTGATGTTTCCCGGCACGGCCCAAAGCTCCCGGTCCTGCTCCAGGGTCAGGCGCGCAGTGATCAGGGACCCCGAGAACTCGGAGGCCTCCGGTATGACCGTCCCGAGGGAGAGTCCGGAGATGATCCGGTTCCGAATCGGGAAGTTCTGGGGCGCCGGAAAGGCGCCGAGCGGGCATTCGGAGACGACACATCCCGCTTCCCGGATCCTGCGGTACAGACCGCCGTGGCTGCGCGGATAGACCACGTCCACACCGGTGCCCAGGACGGCCACCGTCTCTCCTCCGCCGTCCAGCGCTCCCAGATGGGCCCGCGAGTCGATCCCCAGGGCCATCCCACTGACCACCACCAGCCCCTGCCGGGCAAGATCTCGGCCCAGGGTGTAGGCCACTTCCCCACCGTACAGCGAGCAGCGGCGCGAGCCTACGATCGCCACGCAGGGGCCGGCCAGCAGTCGGATTTCACCCCGACAATAGAGGACGAGGGGAGGATCGAAAATCTGTCCCAGCAGCGCCGGATACTCCGGGTCCAGTCGGGTCAGAACGCGGACTTCCTTCTCCGCGGCCGTCTTCAGCGCCGCTTCGGCGTCCTTCCGGGCCCACCCGCCGAGGATGTAGTACTGGATGTCGGTGGACAGGCCGAAAGCCCGCAGTTCGGCGCGGGTCATGCGAAACAGCTCGCCCGGTTCCGGAACGTGCCGCAGCAGGCGCGCCATGCGGCTGCTGCCCAGACCGGGAATCAATGACAGGCTCAGCAGGTCGAGGGATTTCTGCTCCATTCTCTATATAAGAACGCAGCAGATCGAAAATCTACGAAACCGGTCCGGCCGAAGCAGCGGATGGAACGGCCAAGAATTCGAGCGGACGCGGCCTTTCGATGAGCCCCAGCTTGGCGGCCAGATCGTAATAGCGGCGGAGCCCTTCCAGGTTGGCCTCGTCAAGACGGTAGTTGAGATTCCCGGTCAGGTACTGCCGGATCTCCGGGGAAGAAATCGGAAGGCGCGAGGAGTACCACTCCGAGATGAAAGGGATCGACTGGAGTCCTTCCCGGCGGGACTGCTCGAAATCGCCTCCGGCTTCAGCGAGCTCCACTCCCTCCCGGACGGCCCAGAAGGCGAAGACGAAAGGCAGACCCGTGAAGCGGTTCCACTCGGCGGCCAGGTCGTACACATAGAGACCGTGTCGGGAAATCGCCAGCGCGGGATTGCCGATGAGCAGGGCGGCATCGGCCTCTTCGAGCATCGTCCGGGGGTTGGGAGGAAACTCCACGTAATCGACGCCGCGGCACCCATGGAACTCCTCGAGCAGGATCTTCAGCAGTACGACCGAGGTCCGGCTCGATACGTCGACCGCCACTGTTTGGACGTCGTGGATCGGCTTCCGGCTCAGGAACAGGACACTGCGGACCTCGGCACGGGCGGCGATCGAGATGCCCGGCACCACCCGGAGCCCGGAGATTCGCTGGTACTCGATGACGGGGATCAGACCCGCGTCCGCCGCACCGGAGGCCAGTTTCCGAGCGCATTCGGACGGCACGTCGAACAGGATCTGATGACGCCCCTTGAGGGACCCGTGCAGAAACCCCCAGCCCAGCGGCGCAGCATTGAGAAACTCGATGAATGAAATCCTCAAGTCTCGACTCCTGACGATCTCAGACTAGCACTTCTCCGCGTTCCGCGTTCCACGTTCCGTGGTTCCGTGGTTCCGGTTGGGTCCTCGCCGAACAAGGGCTAGAATCGATCCCGTGGCAGTCCGGATCGGTCTGGAAGTACTTCTCGACGAACGACGAAGCCTGATCTGCGGGCGTCGAGTCGGTCTGCTGGCCCATCCCGCCTCCGTCGATTCCCGGCTGAACCATGCCGTTGATCGCCTGCTTGCTGAAGCGGACGTCAAACTGGTGGCCCTGTTCGGGCCCCAGCACGGGACGCGAGGCGAGACGCAGGCCAACATGATCGAGTGGGAGGGCTACCGGGATTCGACGACGGGCCTGCCGGTTCATTCACTCTATGGGAAGACGCGCAAGCCCACCGCGGAAATGCTTCAGAACATCGACGTCCTGGTCGTCGATCTTCAGGATGTCGGGGCGCGCTACTACACGTTCATCTACACGATGGCGCTGGCCATGGAGGCCTGCGCAGAGCAGGGCAAGGAGGTCATCGTCCTGGACCGGCCCAACCCGATCAACGGACTCGACCTCGAAGGGCCGCTGCTCGACCCGGCTTTCGCCTCCTTCGTCGGACGCTACCCTCTGCCCGTCCGGCACGGCCTGACGATCGGCGAGCTGGCGCTCCTGTTCAACGGCGAATTCGGCCTCGCCTGCCCTCTGCAGGTGGTCCCGATGCGAGGTTGGCAACGGGAAATGTTTTTCGACCAGACCGGCCTGACCTGGGTGCCACCTTCTCCGAACATGCCCCGGCTGGAGACCGCGCTGGTCTATCCGGGTCTCTGTCTGCTCGAGGGGACGAACGTGTCCGAAGGCCGGGGGACCACCCTTCCCTTCGAACTCAGCGGAGCTCCCTGGGTCGGCCCCGGCGAGCTGGCCAGGGAGCTGTCCCGGGTCGGGCTTCCCGGTGTTCGCTTCCGACCGGCCTGGTTCCAGCCCACCTTCGACAAGTGGGCCGGGCATCGAATCGGTGGGATCCAGCTCCACCTGAACGACCGGCGCCGATTCCGGCCCTTTCGCTGTGGACTGGAGTTGGTGCGAGCCTACCGCGAGTTCGGAGCGCAAAGCTTCGCCTGGAAGCCACCCCCCTACGAATACGAGTTCCAGCTGCTCCCGTTCGACATCCTTTGCGGATCGGACCGGATCCGGGGAGCTCTCGAGTCCGGGGAAGACCTGGAAACGCTCGAGCGATCCTGGGATTCGGAGCTGGGGAGTTACCGTTCGATGCGCAATCGCTATCTGCTCTACTGACTGATGCGGGCCGAGTTCCAGGCAGCCGGACTTCTGCTAAGATCATCCTATCGGGGAGGAAACGGGCCATCCGCGGGGGACGTCTTGAGCAGTCAGGAAGTCGAAGTCAAAATCGCCGTCGGCGCAGACGAGCTCGAAGACATCCGGAGGACGGCTGTGACTCTGGGGTTTCGACTCTCCGAGCCCCGTCGTCGGGAGGAGAATTTCCTCTTCGATTTTCCGGATGGGCGCCTCCGGACCGGCGATGCCGCGCTTCGGCTCAGAAGCTACGGCCCGCGCTCCGTCCTCACTTTCAAGGGCCCCCAGGTGGATGATCCGGAGCTCAAGATCCGCGAGGAGATCGAGACGCAGGTCGAGAGTTTCGAAGCAGTGCGACGGATACTCCGGAAGATCGGGCTCGAACCGAGCTTTCACTATGCCAAGGAGCGGGAGATGTTCGTCCTCGAACGGCCGGGCCGGTTCCCGGTCAGCCTGTGCGTCGACGAGACGCCGTTCGGGTGCTTCGTCGAAATCGAGGGCAGCGGCCACGACATTCGCGAGACGGCCGCCCGACTGGGCTGGTCCAGCGATCGTTTCATCACCCGAAGCTACGTCGATCTCTACGCGGAACACGGCCTTGGCACATGATCAATTGAAGGGCATGGTGCTGGCGGCCGGACTGGGAACCCGCCTGCGACCCCTGAGCTACCTGCGGGCAAAACCCGCAATTCCGCTTCTGGGCCGCCCTCTGATCCAGCATGCCCTCGATCAGCTTGTCGAGGCACAGATCCGGGAGGCGGTCGTCAACCTCCACCACCTGCCTTCGACAGTCCTCGATGCCGCCGCCAGATCGGACATGCGGATACACTTCTCCAAAGAGGAGACCATCCTCGGCACCGCGGGAGCTCTCGCAAAGGTCCGGGACCGCCTCGCCGGCGCCACGGTGGCCGTGATCAACGGCAAGATCTACTCGGAGGAGAAACTGTCCCGCGCGCTGGAATTCCACCGCGAACGCCAGGCGCTGGTGACGCTCGTCGTGCTGCCTTACTGGGAAGGCTGCCCCTTCAATCCCGTGCTCGTGGACTCGGATTTGCGGATCCGCGGCTTCGCCCGGAGTCGACGGGCGATGCAATCGCAGGCGCAGAGCAGCGCCACCGACGGGCTCCGACCTTTCGTTTTCACCGGCATCCACCTGATCGAGCCCCGTGTCGTGGATCGCATTGGCGAAGGCTACAGTGATACGGTCTCCGATCTGTATCCCCCCCTGATCTCGGAGGGCGGGCCCGTGCTGGCTTTCGTCAGCGACCAATACTGGTTCGAGACGAGCACGCCGCAGCGATATCTCGAAAAGTCGATCGAGCTCCTGCGGCGATCCGGCGGCCCGGCCATCCCGTTCGGGCAACACGCCGGGGACAGCTGCGTCGACACCGTGCTGGGCCGGGGCTGCAATATCGCGCCGGGTGCGCAGCTTCGCGAATGTGTCCTGTGGGATCGAGTGGATCTGTCGGAAGGCGTGTCGGCCCGGAGGACGATCTTCACGGAGGGTGTCCGCATCTCAACGGTCCAGGCTTTCGACAACTGCACGATCACGCCATGTTCCGAACACCTGCTCACCCGCTCCGTCGGACACGACGTCCGGGTCACGGACGAATTCATCTGCTGGCCGATGGCCGGCGCACCCGCCGAAACCTCCAGTGGTCGGTGAACATGAACGAATCGATCCACCCAGACCTGGATTCGGCGGCGAGGGCGTTTCTGGATCAGTGCCTTCGCGGAACGCAGCGGGTCCGGCAGATCCTTCCGCTGCAGGGGGACGCCTCGACCCGGCGCTACTTCCGCTGTCTTGACGAGCGGGGGGACTCCTCGATTCTGACGGTCTATCCCGAGCGCCTCGATGCCGGTCCCTTCGGTTACGGGCAGATCTACCATCTGATGCGTAAGATCGGCATCCCGGTGCCCGAGATCATCGCCATCGACACGGCCCACGGTCTAATCCTGCAGGAAGATCTGGGCGACTCGACTCTGGAACGCTACTCGACCGCGTTCCCGGAACGTCAGACCGAGCAGTTGCGAAGAGCCCTGGACTACATTCTCACCATGCAGGTCGAGGGGAGCCGCAGCTTCGGTCCCGACTGCGCAAACCATGCGCTCCGGCTGGACGAAGCCCGACTCGAGTGGGAGCTCCATTTCTTCCTGCACCACTACCTGGGAGATTTCAGGGGGTTGGCCAACCCGGATACGGCCGGGCTGCGAGAAGAGTTCGCGCGGATTGCCTGCGAATTGGACCAGGCCGCGCCGGTCTTCTGCCATCGCGACTACCAGGTGCGGAATCTCATGGTCCGCGATGACACCCTGTACGTGATCGACTTCCAGGATGCCCGATGGGGGCCGCCCACCTATGATCTGGTCTCCTTGCTGAAAGATTCGATCCACCTCGATTCCGGAGAAATCGAAGATCTCGTTGACCGCTACCGGCAGGGCATCGCCGCGAACGGAGATGCTGCGCTCGCGGCCGGAATCCGGGACGAATCCGCTTTCCGCCGCCAGTTCCATCTCATGTGCATCCAGCGACTGCTGAAGGCCCTGGGCACCTACGGCAACCAGATCGCCGTCCGGGGCAACCCTGCCTACTCGCGTCTCATTCCCGGCACGCTCGAGCGGACCCTTCTCTCCCTGAAGCTGGTGCGGGGATTCCCGGTGACCCGCAGGCTGGTGGAATCGGAACTGGGAGAAATCTGAGATTTTCGATTTTCGCTTGGGGTCGGGCGACTCGGTTCGAGGACTCGCCTCCCTGGGACCCCGGGCCGTGATCAGAACGTGAAACTCGAAGGCCGGTTTGTCGTTTCCCGGGCTCCCGTCTAAAATCGCATTCCATGCACGTCTACGTCGAGGATGTTCACAAGCACATTGGGGAGCAGGTTCAGATACGCGGCTGGCTGTACCACCGGACCGACAAGGGAAAATTACGCTTCTTGCTGGTGCGGGACGGCACCGGCACGATTCAGGCCGTGATCTTCAAGAAGAACGTTCCGCCCGAGGTCTTCGAAGCCGCGGATTCGGTGACCCAGGAATCGTCCGTCGAGGTGACCGGGACCATCCGAAAGGATGATCGGGCCCCGGGCGGATTCGAGTTGGACGGCACCGACTTCCGAATCGTCCAGCTGGCCGAGGAATATCCCATTACGCCCAAGGAGCACGGCACGGCGTTTCTGATGGAGAATCGCCACCTCTGGCTCCGTTCCTCGCGCCAGCACGCGATTCTTCTGATCCGGCACGAGATCATTCGAGCGGTCCGGGATTTCTTCGACGATCGGGGATTCATCCTGGTCGATACGCCGATCCTGACGCCGGCCGCCTGCGAAGGCACGACCACCCTCTTCGAGCTCGACTATTTCGGGGAAAAGGCCTACCTCAGCCAGTCGGGCCAACTCTACAACGAAGCCGCCTGCATGTCGGTGGGGCGCACCTACTGCTTCGGGCCCACTTTTCGAGCGGAAAAGTCCAAGACCCGTCGGCACCTCATGGAATTCTGGATGGTCGAACCCGAGGTCGCCTTCGCCGGCCTGGACGACATCATGGAGCTGGGTGAAAACCTGGTGACCTCCATCGTGGGCCGCGTTCTTGACCGACGCCGAGAGGAGCTCAAGCGGCTCGAGCGGGACACGACGCTCCTCGAGAATATCGCCCCGCCTTTTCCGAGGCTGGCCTACTCGGAAGCTTTCGATCTCCTCGAGAAGAGCGGCACCCAGACGCCGCGGGGAGCGGACTTCGGAGGGGGTGACGAAACGATCCTCTCGGAAAGCTTCGAACGTCCCCTGCTCGTGCATCGCTATCCCAAGGAGGTCAAGGCTTTCTACATGCAACCCGATCCCGCTGATCCGGGACTCGCTCTGTGCATGGACATGCTGGCGCCGGAAGGATACGGGGAGATCATCGGCGGCAGTCAGCGCATCCACGACCTGGACCTCCTGGTGCAGAGGCTCCAGGAAAGCAAGCTGCCCAAAGAGGCATTCCAGTGGTACCTGGACCTGCGCCGCTACGGCAGCGTCCCCCACTCCGGTTTCGGAATGGGGATCGAGCGCGTCGTCGCCTGGATCTGTAAACTGGATCATGTCAGGGAGACGATCCCCTTCCCGCGGATGCTCTACCGAATGTATCCGTAGGGCAGAACCTGGAACCCGAGACCGGAAGGCAAGCGATGGAAACGAGAATCCTGAGCGGTAAGAAGATCGGCGATCAGATCAAGCAGGAAGTGGCCGAGGAAGCACGTCAGCTGAAGTCGGAGGGGATCACGCCCGGCCTCACCGTTGTCCTGGTGGGCGACGACCCGGCTTCGCAGATCTATGTCCGGAGCAAGACCAAGACCTGCGAGGAGTTGGGCCTGAACTCCGAGCTGGTCGCTTTGCCCGCCTCCACTTCGACCGGGGAGCTTCTCTCCATCGTCGAGCGGCTCAATGGAGACGACCGCGTGGACGGGGTCCTCGTTCAACTTCCCCTGCCCGACCAGATAGACGAACGAACCATTCTCGACGCCATTTCTCCGGAGAAGGATGTGGACGGCCTTCATCCCGTCAACGTGGGAAGGCTGGTCGCGGGCCAGTACACGCTCGCCCCCTGCACACCCATGGGCATCATGGAGATGCTGCGGCGCGAGGGAGTGACGTTCAAGGGAGCCGAGGCCGTCGTCGTCGGCCGGAGCAACATCGTCGGCAAGCCCATGGCTCTGCTCCTCCTCCACCAGCATGCCACCGTGACGATTTGCCACTCGAGGACGAAGGACCTGGCCGGAGTGTGCCGCAGAGCCGACATACTGGTCGCCGCCATCGGCCGTCCCGCGATGATTACGGGGGACTACATCAAGGAAGGGGCCGTGGTCGTCGATGTGGGGACCAATCGGCTCGTGCGGGAAGAAGACGTCCGCCGACTCTTCGGCGACGATTCTCCGCGGCTGGAAACCTTCGCCCGGCGGGGTTCGACCCTGGTCGGAGACGTTCATCCGCGCGATCCGATCGGAATCGCGGCCGCCGTGACCCCCGTCCCCGGTGGAGTCGGGCCCTTGACCATCGCCCACCTCATGAAGAACACGCTGCTCGCCTGCAAGGCGCGCCGCATTTGACGGGATGGTAAGCTGAGACGTGCCGTGGGGAACTCGCCGCCGGGATCCCGAGCACTGGAAATCGACGAATCGAACTCGAACGACCATGAGAAAGACACTCTTCCTGGTACTTTGTCTGATATCGCTGGACGCCTTTGCCGAGACTCGGCCCATCGAGAGGCTGAAGGTGGCGAAGGGGCCTTACTTCTCGGCCTTCAGTGCGGACGGCCTCCGGCTGTTCATCACCTGCTACGCCGACAGCGCGATTCAGGTCGTCGACACCCGGAGCAACCGGGCCACCCGCACCTTCTACGGAGGCTACGAGCCGGTGGGCATTGCGGCCACACCCGACGGCGAGAGCATCTTCGTGACCAGCATGACCGGTGGCCTGGTCAAGGTGATCAACGCCAAGACCTACGACATCCTCGACGACATCAAAGTGGAAGGACGCCCTGTCAACGTCGTCGCCGCCCCCAGCGGGCTCGAGGTTTACGTTCTCAATCTGGGCCGGGGCAAGATCGGACGGGTCGATGTCATCGATGCGAGCAGCCACCGGATCAAGGGCGAGGTCGAAATCGGGGTTCGACCCGTTCAGGGTGTACTTTCGCTCCTGGGCGACCAGCTTTACGTCGTCTGCTCCGCCTCGAACGACCTCTATGCGATCGACGTCAACCGACGGGAAGTACTCAAGAAGATCAGCGTTGGGCAGGGGCCCGACGGCATCGCCATTTCGCCCGACGGAGTTCACCTGTATGTCGCCAACAGTGTCTCGAACGACGTTTCCGTCATCGATCTTCTGGACCTCAAGGAAGTTCGCCGGGTCAAAGTCGGTGCGAAGCCCTTTTCTCTGGCCGTTGGACCGAAAGGGCGCATCTTCGTCGTCGAAACCGGGGACAAACAGGTCGGGGTCTACGATCCGGACTTCAAGAAGCTCACCTCCCTCCGGGCCAACAAGAAGCCCGTCGACGTCGCAGTGTCCAGAGACGGGCGATTCGCCTACGTGACGGATGAGCTGGACAACCGGGTACTCGTGTTCCAGCTTCCCCAGGGCCCCGAGTGAGCGAGGGGCGAGTCTCCGCTCCCCAGTTTCTGATTCGGAACGCTACGGATCTGCCCCACGTCTGCGGTAGAATCTCCCTCCGATGCGAATCCTCCTGACCGGCGGCGCCGGATTTATCGGTTCCCACGTGGCCGAGGCACTTCTTCGTCTCGGACACGAACTGACGATCCTGGACAACTTCAACGACTTTTACGCGCCCCGCATCAAGGAAGCGAACATCGAGGAGATCCGACGCTGCGGGAACTTCGACCTGCGCCGGACGGATCTGCTGGACCCGGATGGCCTGGACAGGATCTTCCGCGAACGTCGTCCCGAGGCGATCATTCACCTGGCGGCTTACGCCGGAGTCCGGCCTTCTCTGCGGAATCCGGCCCTCTACGACCGGGTCAACGTGACGGGGACAGCCAATCTGCTCGATCGGGCCCGCGACTCGGGTGTGGAAGCGTTCGTCTTTGGCAGCACCTCCTCCGTCTACGGCGTCAACAGCAAGGTGCCCTTCAGCGAGACCGATCCCCTCGACACCCCCATCTCTCCCTATGCCGTCACGAAAAGGGCCGCCGAACTGCTCTGCTACACCTACCACTACAACTACGGCCTGCCCGTGACGTGCCTTCGGTTTTTCACGGTCTATGGCCCCCGGCAGCGCCCCGAAATGGCCATCCACAAGTTCACCCGCATGGTCTGCCGCGGTGAGCGGATTCCGATTTATCACGAGGGGAAATCGGAGCGGGACTACACCTTCGTGGCCGATATCGTCCAGGGAGTCACCGCCGCTCTCGCACGGCGCTTCGACTTCGAGGTGATCAACCTGGGCAATTCGAGGACGGTGCCACTTCTGGATCTGGTCAGGCTTATCGAGCGGGTCACGGGCCGCCGGGCCGATATCGAGCTGATGCCGGCCCAGCCCGGGGACGTGCCGATCACCTACGCCGACATCGGGAAGGCCCGCGAACTGCTGGCGTATGCCCCCGCGACTTCGATCGAGGAGGGCGTGGCGCGCTTCGTCGACTGGTTTCACCTGAGCAAGGGATTCCTCGAAGAACGCTGACGACTTCCGGAGACCGGAACCTGCAATAATACGGCCACATGTATCGCGTCATCCTGATTGCATTTGCGGGCCTCGTCGGCACGCTGATCCGCTACTGGCTGTCGGGCTGGGTGGCCCGCCACTTTGGACAGTCGTTTCCCTCGGGAACACTGGCCGTCAACCTCCTGGGATGTTTCATCATGGGAGCCCTCTACTTCGTCCTCGAAGAACGAGTGCTGTTCGATCCTGTGGTGCGGACCGCGATTCTGATCGGCTTTCTGGGGGCGCTGACGACCTTCTCCTCCTACGGCCTCCAGACGTTTACCTTGCTGCGCGACGGAGAACTGCTGCTCGCAAGCGTCTACGTGGGCGTCTCCAACATCGCTGGAGTTCTACTCGTCTGGTGTGGCTATACAGCTTCCCGCATACTGATGGAGGGACCGCGATGAACATTCCAGAAGACGGATACCTGGTGCGCATCTTCGTGGGCGAATCGGACAAGCACGGCGTCCTGCCGCTTTACGAGGCCATCGTCCGAAAGGCCCGGGAGGCCGGCCTGGCCGGCGCCACCGTGGTGCGGGGTCTCATGGGCTACGGCCGTCATTCCATTCTGCACACGGCCAAGGTCCTCCGCCTCTCCGAAGATCTTCCCATGATCGTCGAGATCGTCGACAGCCTGGAGAAGATCGAGGCATTCGTGCCCGTACTCGACGCCATGGTCACCGACGGGCTGGTGACCATGGAACGGGTCCGGGTCATCCGGTACCGCTCACCGGACGTTTGACCAGCGCGGATGGATCTGAAATTTGAGATTTGAGATTGACGATTTTCGGTTGGCGGCGCTCGACGGGGCCGCGATTCCGTGATTCGGGAGGAAGCAGCGATGAGCAGTCAGCGATGGTTTGTGGCGGTGATCCTCTGGATCATGGTGTCCGGCTTCGCCCTGGCGGGCGAGCAACTCGAGGTTCAGACCTTTGGACCCTCCGGCAGCCCGGAGGAGACCGGGCGGATCTACATCCAGGACGGGGCACTGCTCCGGCTCGATCCCGAAGTGGATGCTCAGGGTCACCCCACGGACAACTCGGTCATCTTCCGGGCGGATACGGAGACCTTCATCGTCCTCGATCCGCAGGAAAAAGACTATCTGGTCCTGACTCGACAGCGGCTCGAGCAGTTCTCGACCCAGCTCAAGGAACAGCTGCACCGGATGAGGGAACAACTCGACGATCTCCCGCCCGAACAGCGGAAGATGATGGAGAAGATGCTGGCGGCGCAAGCCCCGCAGGAGCCCGTCGAATTCTCCCTCGATATTCGAGAGATCGGCCCGGACGAGGGCGCCGTCAAATACGAAGTGTGGGTGAACGGCAAGAAGGCCACGGAAGTCTGGGTCAAGCCTCCCGAGGAAATGGGTATCGGCCCCGGGGCGCTCGAGCTCATCCGCAAGATGTCCGCCTTTTACGAAACCACCATGAAATCGCTCTCCACGGACTTTCCCCAGATCACCTTTGGAGACGACCCCTTCGCCGGTATCGCCCGCATGAACGGCTTTCCGGAAAAGATGCGGGACGTTGAGAGCGGGCGCGTCACGCGCATCGGCAAGGCCGAGATCCTGGACCTCGACCCGGAGCTGTTCGCCCCTCCGCCGGACTATCGGGAACGCAAGATCGACCTCCAGTAGGCTGAAGGTTTCACCGCTCCCGCTTCTTGAAGTGCATATCCGAGAACTGGATGTACTGGCGCCAGTCGTATTCCGTCAGATCGTGGCCGCCGCTGCGAACGTGATAGCCGACGCGATGCATGACCGGCTGATCGACCGGCGGCATCTCAGCCACGCCCAGTCCGTCCGTTCCAAGAACCCGGAAAACGGGATCAGCGGCCTTGGCGGCCAGGAATTCACCGCGTGGGTCGGACCATCGATCGTCGACGGCACTGGCCACATAAAGAGGCCGAGGCGCGATGAGGGCGAGCAGTTCGTGCTGATCGACCGGCAGGGCGTCTTCGTGGTCGTCGTACTGCTTGAAATTGGCGCAGAACCAATGGGGAAAGGCGGAATTGATTCGGGCCAGGGTCTCACCGAAACGCCGGCGGAAGAGGGCGGCTCCCCCACAACCCGATTCGTTGGAGATGACGATCGCGAACCGCTGATCCTCGGCACCGGCCCATAGAGCCGCTTTCCCGAGGCGTGAGTGGCCCAGCACGACGACCTTCCGCCGGTCGATGTGCGAATCGGTCTCAATGTAGTCCATGGCCCGACTCAGCCCCCAGGCCCAGGCGCCAATCGCCCCCCACTGATCGGCGGCCGGCGTCCGCTGTCCAGGTAAGTAGTAGAGCGGTTGCACACCATTCTTGAAGCCATCGTCAAAGTCGGGATCCAGGTCGCCGTAATACGCCGTAACCAGCCCAAATCCGCTCTTGAGGATCAGCTCGAGCGGCCAGCGTGAAGCGGCAACACCGCGGGTAGCCTCGGTGGCCCGGTTGTCAGTGATGCCCAGATCCTTGTTGTTCGGCACCCAAGCCTGGGTGATCGCAACATCCGTCTCCTTGGTGATGGACTGATTGCCCCCGAAATTCAGGCCCAGGAAAACGGGGACGGGCTTACGCACAGCGTTCGGCCGATAAATCAGGAGGTGCAGGGCGGGGCCCTTGGTGCTGCGCGTCAGGAAGACGTCCACCTCTTCCCGGGTCGCCAGTCCTCCCAGAGCGTGTTTGTTCCTGGAAGTGACCTTGGAGGGCCGATCCGAGACCGCCGCCGGCGCGACGCCATAGACCTGAGTCTCGAACGCCCTGAGGATTTCGGGCCTTCGCTTTTGAAACCAGGTCATGGCATCGCCGACCTTGGTGCCGTCCAGAGCGACCAACGGATCAGGCAGGGCGTACAGCGGCACCTTGCTCTCGTCATAGTTCGGTTGGAACCGCACGCCCTGCGCAACGCACAACGTGACAATCCCAAGGCCCACCAGTACTGAAATGGTTTTCTGCAATGCTATCCCCTTGTCGATACCGGTCCTCGGACCCAGCGTGCCGGCAGGCACGCCCGGTCGCACTCCCCCACGGTTTCCCCACGGCTCGCACCGAGCCGCGGGCCGGCCCGACAAATATCCTACAGCGGTCTCCCCGCCAACACAAAAACAGGGGGTCAGAGGAGGGGAGAACGGGAGGAGGGGAGGGCCGGAGAACGAGTGGAACGTGCATCCCACTTGTCGTCGGCAAGTCGTCGCTGCCGGGCGGGCCGGAGAACGGGGGGGGCGGGAGGAGTGAGATTCACGGGCGAGGGTCCCGCTCTCTGGTTCTCACGCGACCCGCTTCAGCGGCAGGAAGGGCCGGTCTCGAAGGACCGGCCCGATCCACCCTAGAAGCTGCCGGTCACGCCGCGGAAGCGGTTTTTGGCCTGCCTGGCCAGCCACTTGACGACCCGCATGTCGTCATAGCAGTGACCCACGATCGAGTTGAGCGTCGAGAAGCAGGTCGTGTTGCACGTCTTCTTCATCTCGTCCAGCTGCACGAGCTCGAATCCGGGACTGCCCACCTTGCCCCAGTTGTAGGTCGCATCGTACATGGGGAAGCAGGGCGCCAGCGTCCCGTCCTCCCGGATGATCAAAGTGTTCTGACCGGCACGACAGGGCCACGGTTCGACGCTGCCGCGCATCATGTTCTTCATGTTCAGGAGCTGTGCAATGGGATTCGCCATCTTGTAGCCCGACTGGTGTTTCTCGACCAGCCAGTCGATCAGCGCATCGATCCGCGGAAAATCTTCCTCGCGGATGAAGGTGCTGTTCCGCTCCTGGTGCTTGAAATTGTCATGCTCCATCATGGGAGACTCGTTGATGTGGTAATCGGTGGCGATCTTGTACTTGTGCCCGATCTCGGTCAGTTCCTTCACATCGTCCACGTTGATCCGCGTGATGTTGATGTTGAGGAAGGCCGAATAGCCGTAGTAGCGCTGCATCTCGACCATGTACTCGAAGTTCTCCCAGATAGGCTTGATGGCCTTGGGGAGCTCCGGGCGATCCTCAACGCTGTCCACCGCGAGATTGATGACGGCGATTCCACAGTCTCCAAGACGGTCCATCACCTTGGGACGCAGCAGACGTCCATTCGTGGCCAGATAGACGAAGAATCCCTTCTTGGCGGCATAGTCGGTCACTTTGTGCACGAAGGGCCAGCGCACCAGCGGCTCGCCACCCATCAGGGCCAGCACCCGGCAGCCGATCTGCTCCAGCCAGTCAATGGAGCGACGGGCCGAATCCTCCGTCATCCCTTTGACCTTGTTGTTGTAGGCCCAGCAGTAGTGGCAGTCGAGATTGCACTTGTAGTCGGTAAACAGGTAGGCGACGATCGGCCGCAAGGCCTTCGAGTGCCAGCGGGACTTGAAATAGGGGACTCCCCAGGCCTTCCACGCTCGCCAACCGTTGACCTTGTTGTATTCAGAGTCGGTCAGCCGGCGCAGTTTGGCCTCGGGCCGCTGAGGAAAAACCGGATCCGGCAGCGTCAGGGCCTGCCCCTCGGGTCTGAGGGGATCACGCCCCGGACCGCCCATAAGCTCCTCATGGACCTTCGTATCGATGCGAAACAGCTGTTCGCTGTGGCTGGAAGTGGGATTCTGCACTGTACTCACTGCTGTCTCCTTTCAATCAGGAGCAGCCCGGTCCGGCGTCAACTGGAGTCCTCGGGGCACATTTCCTCGCGAGGACTCGGATTCCTCTCGAGGTGAGGGAATTCACGGCTTCACGCACGACCGAGCAACGCTGTGTCAAGCTGGATCAGTGGATTCCTCGGTAAGATGAAAGGAATCCCGCCATTAACCGCTATCGTAGCCCAAGCGTCTCCTTCTGACAAGTATGCTCGAAGATTCGGCGGGACCCCATATCCCCCCTGGACTTCGATCTGACGGTCAATAGTATCGACCTATCAACTCGTGCCCTACGATCGCACGCTTCAGTTCGAGCGGGTCGATGGCCCCCTCTTTACGGTAGGCGACCCGGCCCCCGGGCTCGACCAAAAGAGTGTACGGCAAAGCACCGTCCCAAGCCGGATCAACCGCCTCGATCAACGCGTACTGATCCTCCAGTGAGAATATCAGATTGCGCAGCGCGGAATGCTTCTGCTTCAGGAATTTGAGGGCGGCTTCGCGATTCTCTGGAGAATCAGCGCTCAGCGAGACGAGTTCGAAACCTCGATCCTTGTACATCCGGTGGATCTCGACGAGCTCCGGATACTCGATGACGCAGGGTCCGCACCAGGTTGCCCAGACGTTGATCAGGCGCAGCTTGTCCGAGTCGTTGGCGAGGAGCTTGCGGACTCCCTCGACGTCCACGGATTCGAGACTCACGGGGCTCTCGTCCCACTCGCGGTTCACCTTCTCCCGCCACTGCGTCTTCCAGGACCACTTCACCGAACACCCGAAGGACTTGGTCACGGGATTGCCGACGTCCTCTCCCGAGAGCACCGCATCCACCGCCGCCCGGAGGTCCTCGGCCTGTCCCGTTCCCGGCTTCTCGGAACCATCCAGGCGACCCGTATAGCGCAGGCTGCGGTCGCGGTCGAACACGAAGGCGTGGGGCGTCGCAACCGGCCCGTAGGCGATCGAGATCTGCTGGTCGTCGCCATCGTACAGGTAGGGAAAGTCGAACTCGTGATCCCGGGCCCGGATCTTCATCTCCTCGAAGGTGTCGCCCAGGTCCGTGTAGCCGAGTTCCTCATAGAGGAGCCCCAGCGGCGAATTGGGGGAAATGGCGACAGTGGCCACGCCCTTGGGCCGATAGTCGGCCACGAACTCCTTGATCCGCTCTTCGTAGGCTTGCGCGGTGGGACAGTGATTGCAGGTGAAGATCACCGCCAACACCTCGGCGTCCCTGAATTCCGAGAGGGTGTGGAACTTCCCGTCGACCCCCGGCAGCCGAAAATCGGGGGCGCGGCTGCCGATGGCCAGGGTCGTGACGTTGACTTCGGGCATCGCCCGCGGCGCGGCGACGAAGGATTCCGGCGTCTCGGACACCGAACAGCCTCCCCACACCAGCAGAGCCATCCCCAACCAGAACGAAGCGATCCACTGTTTGCCTGACATAGCGGTCAAAGCCTACCAGACAACCTGTCCGGTTCCGAGTCCCGAGTTTCGGGAGTGCCCATGGGTGGGTGCTGGGCTCGTGTGCGTCTGCGCCCAAGCCGCGTCGATCGCAAGCGCCCAGTCCGAGAGCGGTGCAGGCGGCGCCGACGCCGCTCAGGAAGCCTCGTCCGAGGGGGCATTCCCTGTGGCATTGCGGTCCCGGGGTGCGGGACGATCCTCGCTCAGAACCCGCTTGAGGACCTTCCCGAGTGCGCTCTTGGGCAATTCCTCGACGAACTCGATCTGCTTGGGAATCTTGAACCTGGAAAGCTTGTCCCGGCAGAACTCGACCACCTCCGCCTTGGAGAGTTCCTGACCTTTCTCCACGACGACGTAGGCTTTGACCACCTCTTCCCGAACCCGGCTGGGAACCCCGATGACGGCGGCCTCCACGATCCCGGGATGCTGATGCAGGACTTCCTCGACCTCGCGCGGATACACATTCATCCCGGCACTGATGATGACGTCCTTCTTGCGGTCCACGATGCGAAAGTACCCGTCTTCGTCCATCACGGCCATATCGCCCGTGTAAAGCCAGCCGTCGCGCAGGGCTCCGGACGTCTCGTCGGGTCGCCGCCAGTAGCCCTTCATCACCTGTGGACCACTCAGAGCCAGCTCCCCGACCTGCCCTGCGGAAGCCGTTTCGCCCGTATCGAGATCCACGACGCGGGCGTCCGTATCGGAGATCGGGATTCCGATCGTGCCGTTCTTGCGGTTTCCCATGAGAGGATTGACGATGACGACCGGAGAGGTCTCAGTCAGGCCGTAGCCCTCGACCAGCCGGCCCCCGGTCCTCTCTTCGAATCGGGCTTGGACCTCTGCGGGCAGGGCCGCCCCGCCACTGACGCACAGTTTGATGGACGAGACGTCCTGGGCGGTCAGGCCCGGATAACGGTTCAGCGCATTGTACATGGACGGAACGGCGCAGAAGATCGTCGGACGATGCCGTTTGATGGCCTTGGCGACGTCGGCCAGTTCGAAGCGGGGCAACAGCAACATGGTGGATCGGGAGATCACGGCAAGATGCATTCCCGTGGTCATCCCGTAGCTGTGGAAGAAGGGCAGCACGCACAGCAGCACTTCCTTCCCGTCCTCCATGCTCCAAAGCCAGTTGCGCGTCTGCTGAGCGTTGACCACCACATTGCGATGCTGGAGCTCCGCACCCTTGGAGAGGCCCGTTGTTCCCCCTGTGTAGAGCAGAAGAGCCGTATCTTCCGCAGCCACGTGGGTTCCGGGATGTCGCGGCCAGTCCTTTCTGACCAAATTGCGGTACAGGTGGACACCGGCCATCGGATCTTCCGCAACCAGCGGCTTGTTCTTGAGGCCGTAGAGCACGCCCAGCAGCGGCGGCAGGAAGTCCCGGATCGTCATGACGATGGATCGCCGCACAGCGGTGCGGGGCAGGACTTTGCGGAGCGTTCCGAACAGCTTATCGAGGATCAGGACCGTCTCCGCTCCCGAGTCATTGAGCTGGTGCTCCAGCTCCCGCTCGACGTAGAGAGGATTGGTCGGCACCAGGATGCCGCCCAGTTTCGACACCGCAAAATGGGCAATCGGGTACCCGGGGAAATTGGGCAGGATCACCGCCACCCGGTCCCCCTTGCGGATCCCCAGTCCCGCGAGGGCATCTGCCAGGGTATCCACCTTCTGCAGCAGTTCGCGGTAGCTCAGCTTCGCACCCGCGAAGATGGTGGCCGTGCCCCGCGGATTCTCCTCCGCAGCCATCTGGAGAATCTGATACAGGTTCAGATCGGCGTACTGGCCCTTGACGGGAACCTCAGGTTCGTAGAATGCGTGCCATGGTCTGGACTCCATAGCGACTCCCCTCCTCTTGATTCACCTGACGTCGAAGGCGCGGTCGGAGGATGGCCGGCCACGGTCTGCGGCACGCCTCCCCTCTGCTGCTCTATACTGGACGTTCGCATGACCATTCTAGCCGTTTCCGCCTTCCTGGGCCTCGTCACCGCCCTCGTGAGCGGACTGATCTGGCTCATCGCTCGTTTCGGCTGGCGGAGGCGCATCGCCGTCCGTCGACTCCTGAAACAGGCGGGGATCAGCTTTGCCGTCTCCCTGCCGCTCGTTCTCTTCCTCGTTTTGCCGGTGCTGATGTCCTATCTGATTGCCCATGCTTCGACCCGGCCGATGGACCAGCGACTGACCGAAAACCCCGCCACGTTCGGGCGGACCTATCGGGACGTCGAGTTTCAGAGCCGCGATGGGGTGCGGCTGCGTGGGTGGTTCCTGCCGGGTGACGGGGCGCGGACGCCGATCGTCCTCGCGCACGGCCTTTTCCGCGACCGCCATGAGGTCCTGGCCCGAGCCTGCGAGCTCAATCTCAGCGGATTTCCCGCCCTGCTCTTCGATTTCCGCAGTCACGGTACCAGCGGCAAGGCACCCATCACGCTGGGCTATTCCGAGCGCCTCGATGTCCTGGCCGCTGAAGAGTACATCATGGAAAAGACGGGGACCCGCCGAGTGGCCCTCCTGGGTGTATCAATGGGGGCGACGGCCTGCGCCCTGGCGGCTTCCGAGCATCCTGCGACGGTCACGGCTCTGGTGGCAGACAGCGCTTTTGCCAGCCTCGAATCGACCGTGCGCCGTCACGTGCACCTGTTCCTCGGATTGCCCAGCTTCCCTTTTTCGAACGTTTTCATCTGGAATCTGTGCCGCATCGGTCACTTCCAACCCCAGGACCTGGACGTCCTGACGGCGCTCGAGAAGATGCCTACCGTTCCCGTCCTGCTCATCTATGGTCGGGACGACACCCGGATGCCGCCCGAAGTGGCCCGAGAGCTCCTGGCCGCCACCGCCGATCCGAACCGGGAGCTCTGGATGGTGGACAACGCCGGGCACGGAGCCGCCTATCGCACCGCACCCCGCGAGTATCTCAAACACGTCATCACCTTTCTGAGCGTCGCAGCCGGAGAGTAGGACGAGCTTCCAGCTTGTCCAGACGCCCCGATCCGGGCCACCGCCGAGACCCGGCGCGTCGCCGCCGGAAAGTAGGACGAGCTTCCAGCTTGTCCTACGTGATCTCCTCCCACAGCCCGCGGTCACCCCAGACCGCCTCGATCCCCCCGGAGAGAACCACCACGGATCGCCGCAGCGGCGCGGGGCACAGGACGTGGACGAAGAGAAAGATGGGCAGGCTCAGGCCCGATCGAGCCAGTTCCACGGGCTCGGACCCGCGATCCCCAGCCCAAGCGTCGAACAGCCTGAGGAAGCTGCGGCACCGGCGGTACTCGGCCAGCACAAGCCGGCGCTGAGCCTCGCTGCGGCCGCCCAGCGGATACACCGTTTCCAGATGGCTCTGCAGCGGATCGCGGTCGGCCACCGCACGCACTTCCGCAGACTCGATCCAGTCCCGCCAGAAAGAACCCCGCCGGTACCGTGCCGGTTCGGCCAGTTCCAGCGACCGGACCAGCGCCTCCCATCGCTGCCCGCCATCAGTTCGCCGGAGCGCTTCGACACCGCCCTCGGAGAGTTCCGTCGCCCAAACCACCTTCAGATCCAGAGGGAAAGAGCGTCCTCCCGGGATCGACACCGAATCAACGGCTCCGCAATGCAGGGCCGCTCTCAGTGTTCGCTGCAGCTCTTCGCGCGACAGGGATCCCTCAAGCCCGGACAACCAGCGCTGCAACGGCTCCCGACCCATCCGGCCTTCCGCAAGCAGCCTGAAGAACTGACGTTCGTCCCACCGGTAACGGGTCTCCTCGACCTGCCATCCCTCTTCGACGAGCAGGTTGCCCAGGGCGTCGATCCGAACCGCGGTCCGGTGCTGCCGGCTGCGTTCCGTCCCCAGGGTGAACCAGTTGAGAAAACTCACGGCAATCCGGGTCCGGCGCCCGCTCAGCGTCTCGATCAGCGAAGACGCCTTGAATCCGGGTGCGGCCGGCGGCAGGTCGCCCTCGAGGAGACGCCGGTAGCCGGGTCCGAACTCCCTCGGTGTGGGAGCCGTCCACTCGGCCTCAACGAGCGTTCGCTTGCGCCCCCAGTCCGAGGCTTCCATCGCCAGCATCAGCTCCAAACGCCTGGCCACCCCCTTCTCCAGCTGATCCCGGATCGGCTCCAGAGCCGGGTCGAGCAGACCCGCAGTCGCACCGGCCGTGACCCGCGAGGTGCCGGAGACTCCGACTTCGATCCCCACCGTCCGATCACGGGAATTCTGACGGCGCAGGTTGAGACGGATCTTCGCGCCTTTCCGTTGGACCCGAAGGGTGTAGTTCCCTTCCCGCTCCAGTCGGGCCTGGAGCCCGAGTTCGACACCGGCCCGAAGTCGCGTCTCGACCTCGAACAGGTTCAGAATCGTGCCCGCCTGCCAGCCGCGGATCAAGTCCAGATCGAGACGCACTGCCAGACGGACCCGTCCGGTCCAGGAGAGCTGGCAGACCTGCCGGGAGGTCGCCAGCAGAATCTGTTCCGGGTCGAAGAGATCACGAAAGCCCGCCCAGGCCGCCAGCAGGGATTCTCGGGGGCGGCATCGGCCGTCGCCATGTCGACCCAGGTGTAGTTGATCCAGCTTCCCGCCGTGGCCTGAACCAGGAACGGACCGGCCGGCCGTTTCGCCACGCCGGACACACGTCCGATCACGGTCCACTGCACACCGTAGTGACCGGCCGGGACCCGGAAGTTGCCCAAGAAAGCGGAATCGGCGCAAAGCAGCCTGGCTTCGATCCGCCCTTCCGGACCCAGCTCCCAGCGCAGTCCGCCAGGTCCCCGAACACGAAAGGTCCGAGCGGCCCGGAAGTCGAGGTCCACGGCCCCCCGCCCCTTGAGGAGCTCGAGAGGAACCGCATCGAGGACTCCTCGCGCCGGCTTCGATGTCAGCAGCAGTTCGACGTGGGTGCCCTCCACGAGCTGCGAGAATCCTCCCTGCAGTCGCCAGCGCACTTCGGCATCGGGCATGGGCCGCCATTATGACAAGTGAAGGCTGTCGGAGGAAGATGGTTTGAGTTTTACGGTCTGAAGTTCGCCCTTCGCACTTCGCACTTCGCGTGAGATCAAGCGACCGAAGCCTTTCTCCAGGGGGGCGGACGCAGCGATCTGAGACGACGGCCCTTTGGGCACTGCGCCCCCGAGTTCCGAGAGCCGGCACCACGAGCCCCGTGCCTTGAACGTGGAAGCTTGAACTGGAACGGGAGACCCGAGACCGTGAGCCTAGAGCCAGAGCACGAAGTCCCGGATGATCCGCGCAGTGAGGCCCCAGATGTTCTCGCCCTGGTAGTCGTAGTAGTAGACCTTCACCCGCTCACCCCGAAGGACGCGCTCGCGGACGACGGGTGCGGTGTGGCGAAAGAAAGCCAGGGGAACCTCCAGGACGTAGGCGACCTCCGGCGCGAAGGGCAGGAATTGGACCGGGCCGTCGATCAGGCCGACGACGGGGCGCACCACGAAGCCGGTGACGGCATGATAGTCATGAAACTCCCCCAGGACTTCGACGCGGTCGCTTTCAATGCCAATTTCCTCTTCGGTCTCCCGAAGAGCGGTCTCGACAAGGGTTCGGTCCTGTTCCTCGCGGACACCCCCGGGAAAGGAAATCTGCCCCTTGTGAGTGGCCACCGTCTCGGTCCGGCGGGTCAGGACGAAGTGAGGCTCCTCCCGGATCATCCGAATGGCCATCAGAACGGCGGCCTCGCCGTTCGCTCGATCTTCGAAGCGGCGCAGCTCGAGAGTGCTCAGCCGCCCGCGGATATCGGAGGCAAAGGACATGGCGACTCAGATGGGCCCGCGATGCTCATCAGGGAGATCGACGGCGTCGACGTGCCAGATCCTTTCGTTGTAGTCCCGGATCGAACGATCGCTCGAGAAGCGGCCGATCCGCGCCACGTTGAGAATGGACCGGCGGGTCCAGGTATCGGGATCGCGGTACGCCCCGGCCACGTCCTCCTGCCGCGCAATATAGTCTTCGTAATCAGCTAGGACGCAGTAGAAATCGCGGTTGAGCAATTCGTCGACGAGTCCCCCGAAGATCCCCGGCTCGTCCGGATTGAAGAAGTTCCCGCTCATCATATCAATGGCTTCCCGCAGTTCCCCGTTTTTCTCGTAGAAGTCCCGCGGCCGGTAGCCCTTGGCATGCAGCGACTCTACTTCCCCGGCGTTCATGCCGAAGATGAACATGTTCTCACGCCCGACCTCTTCGAGGATCTCGACGTTGGCGCCGTCCAGGGTGCCAATCGTGAGCGCTCCATTGAGGGCGAATTTCATGTTCCCGGTCCCGGAAGCCTCATAGCCCGCCGTTGAGATCTGCTCCGAGAGCTCGGTCGCAGGAATGATCTTCTCGGCGAGCGACACCGAATAGTTGGGCAGAAAGACGACCTTGAGCAGCCCGTCGACCTCGGGCTCCGAGTTGACCCGCTCGGCCACGCTGTTGATCAGCTTGATCACCATTTTGGCGTCGTAGTAGGCGGGCGCCGCCTTGCCGGCGAAGATGATCGTTCGCGGGAGATGATCGCCCTGCGGGTTTCGGCGAATCCGGTTGTACAGAGTGATCACGTGCAGCATGTTCAAAAGCTGGCGTTTGTACTGGTGAAACCGCTTGACCTGGGAATCGAACAGGGAGTCGAGTCGGACCTGAATCTCCGCCTCCCGCTCGATGTAGCGCTGCAGCAGCAGTTTCTGCGTCTGCTTGATGTTGGCCCAGCTCTCCCGAAACTCCGGGTCCTCGACCCGCTCCTCCAGGCCACGCAACTGATCCAGGTCGGTCACCCAGCGATCTCCGATGGTTTCGGTGATGAACTCGGCCAGCAGCGGGTTGGCCACCTTGAGCCAGCGACGGGGAGTGATGCCGTTGGTGATGGCCTGGATCTTGCCGGGAAAGATCTTGTCGAAATGGTAGAAGAGCCGTCGCCGCAGGATCTGGGCATGCAGTTCGGCCACGCCGTTGACGGCGGCGCAGGTCACGACCGCCAGGTTCGCCATCCGCACCGACTTGACCGGGGTCTCCCGGATGATCGAGACCTCCGCAATCACGGCCGGATCCTGGCTGTACTCGCCTCTGATCTTCTCCAGGAAGCGGCGGTTGATCTCGTAGATGATCTGAAGGTGGCGGGGCAGGAGCTCTTCCATCATCGACACGGGCCATTCCTCGAGGGCCTCGGGAACGACGGTGTGATTCGTGTAGCCGAAGGAACGTTGTGCGATCGACCAGGCCTGATCCCAACCCAGCCGGAACTCGTCCATCAGCAGCCGCATCAGTTCCGGGATGGCGATGGTGGGGTGAGTGTCATTCAGCTGGATGAAAACGCGGTCCGCGAAATCGTCGAATGTGTCGTGGTTTTCGAGGTAGGTGACGATGATGTCCTGCAGTGATGCCGAGACGAAGAAATACTCCTGCTTCAGCCGCAGGGTCTTCCCCTGCATGGACGAGTCGTTCGGATAGAGGACCTTGGAGATATTCTCCGACACATTTTTGCCCTCCACCGCCGCCAGGTAATTGCCCCTGTCGAACTCCCGGAAGCTGAACTCGTTGCTCGACTTGGCCTGCCAAAGGCGCAGGTTGTTGACGTTGTTGGACTTGTATCCGGGAACCGGGACATCCCAGGCCACCGCTTGAAGGTCCTCCGTGTCCACCCAGATATAGTAGGTGTGACCGTCAACGGTCGTCTGGCTCTCGACGCGCCCGTTGAAACGAATCCGGTAGGAGAGGTCCCTGCGCTGCGTCTCCCAGGGATTTCCGTAGCTCAGCCAGTGGTCCGGCTGCTCGACCTGGTAGCCATTGCGGATTTCCTGTCGGAAGATCCCGTATTCATAGCGGATGCCGTAGCCGCAGGACGGAATCCGGAGCGTCGCGAGAGAGTCGAGGAAGCAGGCCGCCAGGCGGCCGAGGCCTCCGTTGCCGAGACCCATGTCGAACTCCAACTCCATGATCTCTTCGAGGATCAGGTCATCCTGACGGATGATCTCCCGGCACTGATCATAGAAGTCCATATTGATCAGGGTATTGGCCAGAAGTCGGCCCATTAGGAATTCGAGCGACAGGTAGTAAACCCTCCGGGCGTCCTTCTCCCGGTAGGCGGCCTGCGTCCTGAGCCATTTCCGAACCAGGCGATCCCGGACGGCCAGAGACAGAGCTTCGTAGAAGTCGTATTCGGAGGCCGTGTCTTTGGTCTTCGCAAGGGTGAACTCCATGTGCTCGGCGAACTGGTTGGTCAGGGAAAATCCCGTCCGCCGGACCAGATCGGTAAAGAAGTTCGATGCACTCGGGTTTTTCATGGGGTGTCCTTAAGTGTATTCGAAGCCGACCTCAGCGGAAAAGACGCGGCGTAAGACCGGAGCCGTCGTGCCCGGGTTTCGATCGGGCGTTTTGGCTGGGTTCGCACGAGCTCGGTGTGCTAAAGTCGGGCAATTGGGTTCGAATGATGTCCCGTAGCTCACGCACAGTCGCCGCCGCTTTGATGCTCCTCCTCGCCACCTTCGTGGGCGTGTGGTCATGGGAAGCGCACCACGCCGCCTCGGAAGTGGCTGTCGTCGGGCATCGAGCCGAGAGGTCCCCTTCCGACTCGACCCAGGGTGTCTGCGAAAGGCTGGCGCCGCAACATCATGTCTGTATCCATTCGACGACGGTGCCGGCAGTCCCCGGACCCGTTACGGTGCTTGGGGGGGCGGACACCGAGCAGATGCTCGTCGTCTTCACTCCCTGCCACTGCTTCGGTCCTTCCCCGCGATTCGCGAATCGAGATCCACCCCGCTCCTGACCGATGTGCACGCCTGCCCGGGGCCCAACGGCTCCGCTGGGCGTCCGCCAGCGTCCTGTGATGACGGCAAGGGGTACTGTTTCAGGAGGATCCGATGTTTGCTTTTCGCAGCTTATGCTTCATTGGCCTGTCGGCTTGCCTGACGGGCAGTCCCACGGCAAGTCCGGCGTTCGAAGAGTCGCCCGGGACCATCGAAGGACTGGTTCGGAGGGACGACGGCACTGCCGCCCACCACGCGTCCGTCATGCTCGTCCAGACCGGTCAGACCGTAGAGACCGACCACACAGGGAGATTCCTCATCCCAGGAGTGCCGGCCGGGACCTACGACGTTTTCGCCTTCGTCGCGGGTCTGAGCTCTCCAACCCGTCTGGTCGAAGTCCGTCCGGGGTCGATTTCCCAGGTGGAATTCACGCTTCAGTTCACCCCGGTTCACGAGACTGTTACGGTCACGGCCAGCCACCGTCACGAGACGAAATTCCAGGCCGTCCAGTCGATCAACAGCCTGGATACCGTCCAGTTGGCCGAGAAGTCGGCCACCTCCATCGGGGAAGTCCTCGATCACGAGCCCGGCGTCGCCAAGCGCAGCTTCGGTCCCGGCAGCGCTCGGCCGGTCATCCGGGGATTTGACGGCGACCGGGTGCTGGTCATGAGCGACGGAATTCCCGTCGGCTCGCTGGGTTCGCAATCGGGCGACCACGCCGAGCCGATCGACCCGGGCAGCCTGGAGAGGCTCGAGGTAGTCAAGGGGCCCGCCACGCTGCTCTACGGCAGCAGCGCACTGGGAGGTGTGGTCAACGCCATTTCCCGCCATCACGAGATGCACCAGCACCGGCATGTCGGAACGCGCGGCCAGCTGATCAGTTCGCTGGGCTCGAACAACGGCCTGGCCGGCCTGAACGCGACCCTGGAGCACGGCGCCGGCCCCTGGATGTTCTGGGGAGCAGGGGGCGGGCAGCGGACCGCAGACTACAGCAGTGCGGCGGGTCCGGTCGCCAACTCGAAGACCCGCATCTCCAACGTGTCGACCGGGTTGGGCTGGTATGGAGACCGCGGTTACTGGAGTACCGGCTACAGCTACAAGAAGGGGCGATATGGGATCCCCTTCGCCACTTCGTTCGAAAGCGAAGCCGAGCCGTCGTCCCTCGCACCGGCCGCGTCCCTCGGCGGCAGCGATCTTCAGGAGGACGCCGCCCAGGACATCGACGTCGACTGGAATCACCAGGGCTTGCGCTTCGATGGCGGAGTGCAGGATCTCGACGGCGCCGTGCGCGCCGTTCGTCTCACTGCAAGTCTCGCCCGTTGGAAGCACCAGGAGCTGGAGGTGTTCGAATCGGGGCTGGAGGAGGTGGGCACGCAGTTCGACAACCGTCAGTGGACCCTGCGCGGAGACATCGAGCAGCAGCCCCGCGGCGCCGTGGGAGGATCTTTCGGGGTCTATGCGAGTTTTCGGGACTATGAGGCGCGTGGAGCCGAGGCGCTGTCACCGCCGGTCGTCCAGAAGGGCGTCGCCGTCTTTGCCCTCGAGGAGATCGAACTGGAACGCCTCAAGTTTCAGTTTGGGGGCCGCCTGGAACACGCCCGGTACTCGCCTCGAGAGGATTGCCCCAGCTGTCCGGGCGGGTCGGGCGCCGCCGCGGATCTGCGGGAGGGTCTTCGGGCGTTGCCCGATCGAAGCTTCACGGGCCTCTCGTCGGCCGCCGGTGTCCGGGTCGGTCTGTGGAAAGACGGCGCTCTCGTGGCCAACTTTTCGAGCTCCTACCGGGCGCCAGGTCTGGAAGAGCTCTACAACTACGGTCCGCACGTCGGCAACCTGGCCTTCGAGATCGGGAACCCCTCGCTGGGCGGGGAACGCAGCAACGGATTCGATTTCTCCCTGCGCCACTCCGGCGAGCGCTTGCAGGGGGAAGCGAACTTCTTCGTCTACCGGATCAGTGATTTCATCTTCGCCGCCCCGACGGGTGGGTTCGAGGAGGGGCTGCGCACCGTCGTCTACGAACAGGGAACCAGCCGATTCGTCGGATCGGAGCTGGGTGCCGAAGTCGGTCTGACCGAACTGCTGTGGTTCAGCGCCGGCATCGATCTGGTTCAAGCCCGGCTGACCGAGACGGGCATGCCCCTGCCCCGGATCCCGCCCCTGCGGGGGAGGCTCGGGCTCGAGCTCCGGCGGGGCGGATTCAGCCTCCGTCCCGAGTTCCTCCTCGCCGGATCCCAGACCGAGATCTTCCCGACCGAGACACCCACGGCCGGGTACGGGGTGTTGAATCTGAAGGCGTCGTACACCTTGGCTCGCCAACACTTCTTTCACCATCTCTTCTTCGAACTGTTCAATGCGGGCAACAAGCTCTACCGGAACCACGTCTCCTTCATCAAGGATCTGGCGCCGGAAATCGGCCGCGGCGTCCGGTTCTCGTACTCACTGCAGTTCTACTGAACTCTAAGGAGTTTCGCGTTTCGGGGGGTTAGAGCAGCGGAGCCACGGCGGCCTGAAGTTGTTGTTTCGTGATTTCGCCCGTGTGGCTGAATCGCAGCTTGCCGGATCGGTCGTAGACGAAGGTCGCCGGCAGAGCCCCGGTCCAGGTGGGATCGATGGCGTTGACGAACTTCTCGAAATCGTCGAAACCTCGGATGTACGAGGGGAACGCGGCTCCCTGTGCGTTGAGGAAAGTCCTGGCCTTGGCGGCGTCCTCGGGCTCGTCCATGGAGACGGCGAGCACGACCAGGCCGTCGGCCTGCCGGCTTCGGTACAGGTCCACGAAATAGGGGAACTCCTCGCGACACGGGCCGCACCAGGTCGCCCAGAAGTTCAGGACCACCACCTGCCCGTGGTGCTCCCGGATCGACTCGGGCAGACCGTTCTCGTCGACCGATGGAAGGGCGACTGACGAGGCGGCCAGGATCCAGGAACTAGGAACTGACGAGCCGCCCGACCTTCCGGACGTAAGCGTCGATATCGCACTTGCGCTCGAGACCCCGGGCGTTCATGTAGCGCACGGTGCCAAAGACGGCTCGCTCCTGCCAGGGACGGTCGTGCAGGCCGAACACCCAGGCGACGCCGGCAAAGGAGTTGGGATCGCGGCCGTCCAGGAAGTAGCGGTTGTTGAGATGCAGCGCTGTGGCGAAGGCCTCTTCCGGCGAGGCGGACCACTCCAGGATCTTCTTTCCCCAGTACATGCGCATGTAGTTGTGCATGAACCCGGTCCACCGCATTTCGCACATCGCCGCATTCCAGTAAGGATCGTGGGTGCTTGCCGATTCGAGCTGCTCGAGGCTGTAGAGGTTCGGGCGGCGGTCCCCTCGATGGCGATCCAGGGTCGACGCCGCCCAGCTCGGCAGGCAGCTGTAGCCGTCGTAGTCGCTGCAATACTCGACGAAATTCATGGCCAGCTCGCGGCGCACGATCAGTTCCTCGAGAAACACCGCGACGTCTTCGGGTGCCATCGCCAGACGACGGCGTGCCTCGAGCGCCAGATACAGGGGGGAAATCTGTCCGAAATGAAGGTACGGACTCATGGCCGAGACATGATCGGTCTGCGGCTGGTTCCGGCTGGCCGCGTAGGCTGTCAGCGACTCACGCAGGAAGCGGTCGAAGCGCCGCTCGGCCGCAGACGTTCCACCGGTCCAGAACCGTTCCACCGGCTCGACGGAGCGATCGATTCCGAGGCGGGTCAGCAGTGCGTCCAAGTCCGAAAGGTCCTCACCTCCAATGTCGGTTTTCGAGTGCAGGCTCTCCGGCGGCGCAGCCTCCAGAGGGATGAGATACTCGCCCAGATGTCGATGGATCTTCGGACGGATCGTCCGGGCGGCATATTCCGCCTTGTCGGAAACCACCTCCACCGGCACGACGACGTCGCTCTCGACCTGGACCGTTGGACAGAGAGCCCGACGGGCTACCTCCCTTCTCCACTGCTTCTGGTGGCGCAGATACCCCCGATCGCACACCAGGAGCGCCGCTTCCCGGGCCAGCTCGAGCGCCACCCGAGCCGGATCCCCCAACCTCACCACGAGTCGGATCCCTCGCTTCCCCAGGTGATCCCGGGCGTCCCTCAGTCCCTCCAGCAGGAAGCGGTAATGACGCAGGTTGGCCTCCGGATATTCGGCGGTGAGGCCGAAGCCTACCAGGACGGGAAGTCCGAGCCGGCTCGCTTCCGCTGCGGCATGCTCCAGGGCGTGGTTGAAGACGGCCCGCTGCGATTGCTGCATCCAGTAGAGCACGTAGCGGCCGGGCCGCTCCGGCCTGTCATTCAGCCGTTTGATGCGAGTCGCGTCGATTTCGGTGGTCATGGTCGAGATGTCGGGCGCTCAGCATTCACAGAGAGGTTCAAGCTTCAAGAACCAGGAACCAGGAAAAATAATATGGAATCGCTCATGACGTCCGTTCTGTTCGGGGTGGCCCGGCTGAATCAACAAAGGCTGGATGCCCGATCGGATCCACCACACCGACAATCTTGACAATCGCCTCAGTCCGTTCCCCGCGAAGGGAGTGCCGTTATCCGTCAGGATCGCCTGGGGCACACCATAGACTCGAAAGACCCGCTCGAACTGCTCCCGTGCCCCCACCGTTGCCGTAGACTCCAACCCCTGACAGCACAGCGAAAACCGGCTGTAGTGGTCCAGAATCGTCAGGGGGTAGCAGTAGCGTCGGTCCCCGGTGCGGAACTGCCCCTTAAAGTCCGCTGTCAAAATCTCGTTCGGCGAATCACTGTGCACTTTCGTCCACTGTAGATCGGCTGGGGCCGCGTTCGTCGTTGTCGTCGTTTCGTCTTTCCCTTGCGTTTGAGAATGTCCCCGATGGTCGACACCGCCGGCCAGCTCACCTCCGGTTCATGTCGCGCCAACCACATCCGCAGCGTCAACGGCCCCCAGTCTTTGTGCCGATCACGCAACGCCACAATCCGATCCTCGACCTCCTGCGGCGTCTGATGCGGGCAGCTATGCGGAGTTCGGCTGTGATCCTTCAATCCATCGAAGCCCCCTTGCTCATACCGCCGGACCCACTTGTACCCCGTCTTCCGACTCACTCCATACCGCTCACACACTTCACTGAAGTTGAACACCCCCGATTCCACTTCCAGGATGAACTTGATTCGCTCTTTCACAGGTGCAGTTTCCTTCCACGGCATCCGAGACCTCCTCGGCCTCTCATGCTGCCGGAAAACTGTCACCCATGTTCCCGGTCCCGTCTGTTACCTTTGTACCCGGTTTGCACCCAGGAACCAGGAACTCGGAACTCGGAACTGGGAACTCGTTGCGCTCAGCCGAGATTAGAGCAGCAACCGAAACGTACTCAACGACTTCGCCGGGAGCTCGACGGTCATCATGGACCGGCCGACCGCCAGCGTACGCTGCCTCGACTCGTCGGTTTCGTTGTAGTAGACGACGATCACCTCGCCGTCCGGATTCGCGAACGCCAGGCAGTTCTCGTCCGTATCGAGTTGCAGGTACCGGGCGCCCGGCCGGACGAAGGCGCTGAAGTGCTTCATCAGATAGAACTCCGGGTTGTATGACACTTCACCGTTCTCGGAGATCGAGATCATGGAGTTTTGTTTCCAGCCCCACTGACTCTTGCCGGTGTGATCGAGGACCATGTTCCAGTACATGTAGGCCTCGGCCCCGTTCGCGAAGTAGTGCTGCATGAGCGAAAAGGTGTGCTCCATCGCCCCCCAATCGTTGGTTCCCCGGCCGCACTCGGTCTCGGTCTGCATGAGCTTCAGGTTCGGATAGGTCTCGTGCACGTGTGCGATGACGCCCTTGCCGGCCCACTGGAAACCAACGCCGGTCACATACTTTGAGGCCGCCTCGTCCCGCAGGATGGCGTCGACGCGCTCGGGCTGCGGCCTTTCGATCGTTCCCAGCCAGATCTGAGTCCCCAGCTGGTCCTGCTCGAAGCGAGGCCCGAGGTACTGCCCGATGAAGCGGGCCAGGCTTTCCGGGGTCCAGATGCAGGACGGGAAATTCTGGCAGGAATTCGGTTCGTTCTGGACGTGGACGGCGTAGATGTCGATGCCCTCGTCCCGATAGGCCTGCACGAAACGGGAAAAGTACAGGGCGTAAGCCGACAGGGTCCGGTCGTCCATGATGAACTGGTCCTGCATCTCCCGGCCCTGCCGGTCGGCGGAGAGATCGTTGACCTGTGCATCGGCACGGCAGGCATAGTGCTGATTGACCTTCATCCAGGTGGGGGGACTCCAGGGTGAAGCCCAGATCCGGATCCCGGGGTTGATGGCCTGTGCCGCCTTGATGTAGGGAATGAGCCGCTGCCTGTCCCGGTCGATCGAGAAGTGAGCCATCTCGTAGTCACCCGGCGTCTCGTCCAGACTGTACCAGTCGACGGAGTAGTCGTTGGCCCCCAGCGGCATGCGGCAAATGTTGAACTTGCAGCCGGTCTCGGGATCGAAGAGATTTCGAAGGATCGACTGGCGTTCCCGTGGGGAGACCTTCTGCAACGCATCCCATCCCAGTTCGTTGAAGCAGCCACCGAACCCGTCGATGGTCTGCAACGTCCGGGAGAGATCGATCGTGATGGCAGAAGCCGCCTCACCGACGGGTCGGGTGCCGAGATCCGCCGTTCGATCGGTCCAGAAACTCGCGTTGGTGCTCAGGATCCACTCCCGGACAGGAGTGCCGGTCTCCGCTCCGGAACAACCCGTGAGCAGGCTCGCGGCCAGAACGGTCGGAAATAGCAGAAATAGGGACAGTCTCCGTTGGGATCTCATGTTCTCCTCGCTTCCTGCATGCTGCGCAGGCCTATCAGTGCCGCCCTGCCCTTCACCGCTTTCTCCTCATCGGCGGCCGGACCGGGCGGCCAGGAACGGCAGTTCCGCCAGGGAGGGGTGCGCCGCAAACAGTCCGGAACAATCCTCCAGGGTCGCCTTCAGCTGGATTCCCAGCGCAACCGGCGCCAGGACATCGGCGGCATGGCTGCCGACCGCTCCGGCACCGAGGATCCGGTTTGTCTCCCCATGGACGATGAGCTTGATGAAGCCGGTCGTTTCCCCGCTCAGGGCCGCCTTGAGCGGGGCATCGTAACCGGCCCTCAAAACTCGGACTGCGATCCCCCGTTTCGTGGCAGCCGCTTCGGACAGGCCGACCCGGGCGATCTGTGGATCCGTGTAGACCGCTTCGATGACCGTATCCGGGAGATAGGGTCCCGACGACCCCCCGGCCGCCTGCCGCCCGGCGACGAAGCCCTGCGCCATGGCCCTGTTGGCACACATGGGAGCTCCGGTGACGTCTCCGGCCGCGTAGATGTGGGGCACCCGTGTCCGGCAGAATTCATCGACCGCGACGCCCCGAATCGGGCCCGGGTCGAGTCCCGCCGCCTCGAGATTCAGATTCCCCACATCCGGCCGGCGCCCGATGGCGATGAAGGCCGACTCGGCGTGAAAACCGGTCCCGTCCCGGAGCAATGCCTGGACACCGTTGTGCACCCTAAGCGAGGCCGTCGCCACCCCCGTGTGCAGCTTCACTCCACGACCCTGCAGCTCCTCGACCAGCACCTCCACGGCGTCGGCGTCGAAGGTCGGCAGCACTCCGAATTCATCGACCAGCCACGTCACCTCCACTCCGAGGCGGCTGAATGCGTAGGCGAACTCCGTTCCAGTGACGCCACCGCCTATCAGAATCATGCTGGCGGGAAGCGCATCCAGCTTTCCCACGAAACGGGGCGCCAGAACCTCCCGTCCGTTCGGTTTGAGGTCGGGAGGAAAGACCGGCACCGAGCCCGTGGCGACTATGATCGAGTCCGCCCCAAGCTCGGTCCGACTGTGATCACCATCCTCGATCTCCAGCGTGTGGGAGTCCCGAAAGCGGGCCGTACCGGGGACGACCCGAACGCCGCGCGAGACCAGTTCCGAGGCCTCCGCCTCACTGCGGGCGCCAGCGACGGTCCGCACGCGCTCGGTGAGGCGGTGCATATCCGTTTGGTGACCACCGGGAGACAGGATGCCGAGTTCCGCCATCCGGTCCAGGGATCCAAGCACGTCGGCGGCCGTGAGAAAGACTTTGCTGGGCAGGAGGCTGTGCCAGTTGGCCCGGCCTCCGGGCGGTTCGGCCCCGACCAGCGTGACCGAGGCGCCCGCATCCGCAGCGGTCCGGGCCGCCGTCAGGCCCGCCGGCCCCGCACCGACGACGGCAATTCGTTCGATCATCGATCATTGCCTCCTGTGCGGAGTGATTCTAGCCTCCCCGGCTCCCCCGGGAAAGGAGGTGAGGACCGGCTTCGGGATTGAGAGGTCGGGTCATTGACTCCGCAACGAGGTGGACATAGAGTGCAACCTCCGCTCGAATTCACGCAAGTTCGAACAAGGTCAACCATTTGCTGGGGGGATAGCATGAAGAAGATTCTTGGATTGGGTGCGGCGGGGGCGTTGGCGGTCCTCTGGTTCGCGAGCTGTGCGAGCAATGAACCGGATGAGGCGGCGGAGAATTCGGACCAGGCGGCATCCGAGGCGGTGACCTGGTTCACCGCACAATCCGTCGCCGACGGCGTCTGGAGAATCGACGATCATGGCGGAGACAACATCTATCTCGTTGAGGGGGACGACCAGGCGCTCCTGATCGATACGGGCACGGGAATCGCCGATCTGGCGGCCTTCGCCCGCACGCTTACCGAAAAACCGTTGATCGTCGTCAATACTCACGGGCATCCGGACCATGCCGGAGGGAACTTCCAGTTCGACGAAGTCTACGGACATCCGGCCGACGCCGAGATGGCCCGCCAGGTCAGCACCCGGGAGTCCCACGCGTCGAGCGTGCAGCGGACGATCGAGCGGGCGCCCGAGTTCGAGTCGCTCGTTCTCGGGGAGGATGCCGACTTCCGGTCCACGGTCCTGCAACCGGTCGAGGCAGGCACGCGCTTCGAACTCGGTGGACGCACCCTCGAGGTGATCGAAGTGCCCGGGCACACTCCAGGGAGCATCTGCCTGCTGGATGGCGCAAACCGCCTGCTGTTCGCCGGGGACAACAGCAACCTGCTGGTCTGGCTCTTCCTGGACGCCAGCCTCCCCCTCGAGGTGTACGAGCAGACGCTGCAGAAGCTCAACGCGCGGGCGGGCGAATTCGACACGGTCTTTCCGGGACACGGGGCGCCTCTCGACACCGCCTTCATCGGCGAACAGATCGCCTGCGTGAAGAGCATCCTCGACGGCACCTGCGAGGCGAAGCCTTACCAGTCCTTCGCGGGTGACGCCTCGCAGTGCTCCTACGAGAGGGCCACGGTCGCCTTCGATCCGAACAAGCTGCGCGCCAGTCAGCTGGACTGAAGGATCACGGATCCCACGACCGAAATCGATTCTTCAGCAACGGAGATCCCAATCGGATCGCAGACGAACCCGTCCCGCACCGACGCCGCAGGCGTTCTTGGACTGCGGTAGCTCGCGGCCGCTTTGGATCTGCAGCGGGCAGTCAACTGAAGCCCTTTCCGCACAAAGGGGGAGCGAGCTCCCGCTCCAGAGCGGCTTCGCCGCATCCCTCCAGGAGCCCTCGGAGCGTCACTCCTTGCTCGGTCCGTACGCGCCGCTCGGCGGGCTGGAAGCCCGCAGGACAATCCAGGCTTGAAGCCTGGACTACTCTCGCGGCGAAAGTCGTAAATCGCAAGTCTCAGATCTCGAGTCTCAGCTCCTTCCCAGCCCCAGCGCCTCGATGTAGCTTCGGTTGATCGTGCAGTTCTCGAGGCGGATGTTCTTCAGCAGCCGTTCGATGGAACGGCCGGCGGCGTCGAGCGGCGGACGGGCTTCCTGCAAGGCCTTGTAGCCCCGCGTCTCCCGATTGGCGAAGCGAACGATCTCGTCCCAGCCCTCGGGAGGTGCGAAGGAGACAATGCCGCGAGGTGAGTCCATCTTCTTGTAGGGCCAGAACGACCAGCCGATATCTTCTTTTTCCAGCAGCTCGCGGAACCAGCGGATCCACTCGTCGTCGTTTTCGCCCGACTCCGACATGTAGATCGGAACGTCGTATCGCTTCCGGAAGTCGAGGTAACTGGCGATGACCGCGGGATCCTTGTCGGTCCAGTAGCGGTGGAAAGCATAGACGAGCTTGTCGTCGAAGGGTTTGCCGAAGACGCCGAAATCGGTGTTCCACTGGGCGCCGCCCAGGATGATGAGGTGGTTTGGATCGACCTCGCGAATGGCCGATGTCATCCGTTTGAACAGCGGCTCCAGCTTCGAATCGAGCTCGCGATAGGCGTCGAAGTTCGGGATCGGCTCGTTCAGCAGTTCATAGCCGAGGACGGTGGGATCATCCCGGTAACGCTCCGCGAGCTTCCGCCAGACCTCGATGGCCCGCTTCTGGCTCCGCTCGCTCGTGAAGAGAAACGGATAGCCCCAGCCGTTGTCGATGTTCTCTCCGGTCTGTCCTCCCGGGGCGCCGTGCATATCCAAAACGACCCAGAGACCGGCCTCCCGACACTGCGCGACGAGACGGTCGATCCGCTGGAAGCCCTCCTCCAGCCAGACGTCGGGATGGGGCTCCGGCGATAGGATCCGGTAGTCGATCGCCGGACGGACCGAATTGAAGCCCAGGCGCTTCAAGAGTTGAATATCGGCGGCCGTCACGTACTCATCCCGGAAGCGACGCCAGAACTCGACGGCGTCTTCGGGTCCGATCAGCTCACTGACGGCGGCCTCGATCATCCGGGGAGAGGCCGCCCGGTTGAACTTCCACATGTACCCCTCGGGCAGCCACCAGTTGCCGAGACCGATCCCCTTCAGGATGAGTTCATTCCCGTCAGAGGTGATGATCTTCGCACCCTTGACGGAGACAAAACCGGCGGGCGCCGCCGTCGCCCGGGAAACCGCGGCACCCGCGGAAACTGCAACCGTAGAGGCGAGAAAACGACGTCTGTTCATGGGGCAATTCTGGCGGACGCGAGCCTCAGGGGCAAGCCGGCTCGGTCGCAGGCAGCGACAGCGGCGCGACCCTGCTGCGCGGGTGAGAGGACGGGAGAACCGGAGAAGCGGGAGAACGGGAGGACGGGAGGACGGGAGAACCGGAGAACAGGTGGGATCTGCGGCCTTGCTTGTCTTGAACGGTCCGGCGCGGACGAACGGAGAGATGCCGCGGTTTCGCGTTTCCGCGGTTCTAGTGCCCCGGCAGGGGCACGATTCTCGTAGCCCAGGGTCAAGCGCAGCGCGACCCTGGGTTGAGGTCGGAGAAAAGGGACGGGCGTCCCGGAAGGGACGCGATCGGCGGCCGGGGTCATTTGCACTTCACACCTCGCGGGTGTGTTGTCCGAATCCTCCTGACCCGTTCTCAGTCGTGTCCCAGGGCCGTCGAGACCTGCAGAACGGATTCCGGTCGCAAAGATGGAAGTGCGCAAAGGTTTTCTTTGTGGGAGGCGGCTCGGTGGACCTAGCGGTGTGGGATCGGCGAAGGGACACTCTTGAAGCCGACGAGACCCTGCGATTACAGTCGTTTCTGCAGGCAGACGTTCGAACGTAAAGTATTCCATCGCGTTCGTTCGAAAATGGGAGAGAGCTGATGAAGAAATTCAATGATCTGACGGAGCAGGAGATCCTGGCGCTCGCCATTTCGCTGGAGGAGGAAGACGAGCGGGTCTACGCGGACTACGCGGAAGGCCTCCGCGAGCAGTTCCCCGCCTCCGCCTCGATCTTCGACGGGATGCGGAACCAGGAATCCGACCATCGCCGAAGATTGACCGAACTGTACCGGCAGCGGTTCGGCGAGCACATCCCCCTGATTCGACGCCAGGACGTCCAGGGGTTCGTGCAGCGGACGCCTTCCTGGCTGATGCGGCCCCTCGGCCTGGACACGGTCCGCAAGCAGGCCAGCGCCATCGAGGCCGAAACCCGCCGCTTCTACGAACGGGCCGCCCGGCGCACCGAGCACACCGGAACCCGCCAGCTGCTCGACGATCTGGCGGCCGAAGAACGGGTCCACGAGATCCACGCGCACCAACTTGAGCAGAAATCGCTGCCCGACGACGTGAGAGAGAGCGAGGATGTGGCCGATCGCCGACTCTTTCTCCTGCAGGTCGTCCAGCCGGGCCTGGCGGGCCTGATGGACGGTTCGGTCTCGACGCTGGCGCCGGTCTTCGCCGCTGCCATGGCCACGCGGGACAGCTGGGACGTCTTTCTGATCGGACTGGCCGCCTCCGTCGGCGCCGGCATCAGCATGGGATTCGCCGAGGCACTCTCGGATGACGGCAGCCTGACGGGCCGAGGTCACCCCTGGGTCCGCGGCCTGATCTGCGGCGGCATGACGACGCTCGGAGGGATCGGGCACACCCTGCCCTTTCTGACGCCGAGCTTCCAGCTGGCGATGACCATCGCCTTCCTGGTCGTGCTCGGCGAGCTCGCGGCGATCACCTGGATCCGGCATCGCTACATGGATACGCCCACCCTGACCGCCGGCCTCCAGGTCGGCCTGGGCGGTGCGCTGGTCTTCATCAGCGGGCTCCTGATCGGCAGCTCCTGAGACACGGGAGACGGGAGTCGGGAAACGGGAGCGATGTCGTTTCGTGCTCATCGCACTGCTCAAATTCCCCTTTCCCTTTGGGCGGCGCTTTACATAAAGTGTAAGCGCGCCGAAGACGGTCTCGGCGGGAGGTCTCATGACAGCACAAGATTTCGCTCGCAGGTTCAGAAACGTCACTCTCATGTTCACGACGATCCTCACCCTCGCCATCGCTCCGCTGCTCGCGGCGCCTTCCGGCGGCAACATCGTCTTCATCCTCGACGGCTCGGGCAGCATGTGGGCCCAGCTCGAGGGGAAGACCAAGATCGCCATCGCCAAAGAGGTGCTCACAGGACTCATCAAGGACCTGCCGGCCGGAGTCGAGGTCGGGCTGGTCGCTTACGGTCACCGCGCGAAGGGGGACTGCAACGACGTCGAAGAGCTCGTCCCCCTGGGGCCTCCGGACACGGCAGACCTCATCGCCAAGGTGAACGGGATCAACCCGAAGGGTATGACGCCGATCACGCTGGCCGTGAAGACGACCGTGGAGAAGCTGCGGACGGCCGAGGAGGAGACCACCGTGCTGCTGGTGTCCGACGGGGAGGAGACCTGCAAGGGAGACCCCTGCGGGCTCGTCCGCGAGCTGAAAGCCAGCGGCATCAAGTTCGTCCTGCACGTCATCGGCTTCGACGTCGGGGAGAAGGAGAAGGCCCAGCTCGAATGCATGGCCCGGGCCGGGGGCGGACGCTACTTTTCGGCGGGCAACGCCGGCGAGTTTCTGGAGGCGTCCCGCAAGATCACCGAAAGCGTCAGCGTCGGGGCGGATCCCGGCACGCTGAACCTGGCCAAGAAGGTCTACCAGCCCTTCGAGGAGGTGGTGGTCGACTTCACCGCCCGGCCCGACTACGCCGACACGGCCTGGATCGGCCTCATTCCGTCGGACGTCCCCCACACCGAAGCCGAGTCGGACGACCATGACGTTGCCTATCAGTACATCCACAAGCAGACCGCCGGCCAGATGACCTTCAAGGCGCCGCGCACGGAAGGGTCGTGGGACTTCCGGATGTTCAACACCGACGTCAACGGCAAGGAGACCGCCGCCGTCACGTTCGCGGTCAAGGGAGACCTCGGCCCAGGCACACTGGCACTGGAGAAAGAAGTCTTCGCGCCGGGGGAACCGATCCACCTCCGCTTCACCGCCGGCGAGCGCTTCCTGCCCCAGGCCTGGGTCGGCCTCTTCGGCGCGGAGGTGCCGCACGACAAGTCGGGTCCGTCCGACGAGCACGACGTCGCCTATCAGTACCTCAGCGGCCGCGTGGAGGGAACGCTGGATTTCCGCGCGCCCTACGAAGCCGGCGCCTATGATTTCCGGATGTTCGACTCGGCCGACAGCGACGGCGAGGAAGTCGCCTCGTCCCCCTTCAAGGTGGCGGGTGAGGTGGCCGGCGGCCAACTGACTCTCGACAAGACCACCTACCGGCCGGGCGAGCCGATCCGGGTGACATTCAAGGCGCAGGACACTTACCAGAACCATGCCTGGGTGGGACTCATCCCGTCGGATGTCCCGCACGGGTCGTCGGCCGAGAATGACGCCCATGACATCGCCTACCAGTACTTGAGCGGCCAGGTGGAGGGGACCATGGAATTCCGGGCTCCCAACGAGACCGGGGCCTATGACTTCCGCATGTTCGACGCGGCGGGCGAGGGCAAGGAAACCGCTTCGGTGAGTCTGACGGTCTCGGGGGAGATGGCCAAAGGCACCCTGAAACTCGACAAGAGCCGCTACCGGCCCGGGGAAAAGATCGTCGTCACCTTCACGGCGTCGCCCGACTATCAGGACAACGCCTGGATCGGGCTGATCCCGTCGTCGGTCGAGCACGGCAGCGAGAGCACGAATGACGAGAACGACGTGGCTTACCAGTATCTGCGGGGACAGACCGCCGGCACCTTCACCTTTCAGGCGCCCGACGAACCCGGCGCGTACGACTTCCGCATGAACAACGCCGGCCGCGAGGTCGGCTCGGTGAGCTTCACGGTGCAGTAAGCGGGCGGCCTCGACATTTCGCGAAGCGGCGAGATCCGCCGCCAGATTCACCTTCAACGGCTCGAAGGCAGCGGTCGAGGGCCGAGCGCGAACCGAGCAGCGGACCGCAAGCAGAGGACGCGACGGACGGAGAAAGGGTGAGCCGCCGGCGGATGCGTCATTTGGTCTCTACTCTCGGCAACCCGGACTTGCCGACCAGGCCGGCGAGAATCAGACAGGCTCCGATCGCCGCAAAGAGCAACATGGTGCCGGCGGCTCCGTCGGCCCCGATCCAGCCGAGTACGGCGCCTGCGGCCAATGCCGGAAGGACCCCCAGGTACCAGTCTTTCCCCAGAAGGATGGCCACGAAGGGGGCCAGCATCAGAGCCCGATCCAGAGGGGCTCCGAGTGATCCTTCCACGAGTGCGTGGAAGGGCGATCGGAGGTACCAGACCTGGGCGAATGCGTAACCGACGAGCAGCGCAAGTCGCCAGAGCCAGGATCTCCTCGAAATCGTGTCCGAGACGGAAGGAACGGAAGAACTCAGAGCCCGCCGGCGCTCGTGATGGACGAGCCCGACAACAAGAAGTCCAAGCAACACGATCCAGAGGACGACGACCCTGGGTGTGAGAGCCAGAAATCCCAAAGGCATGGCGAGAAGAGCACAGCCAAAGAAGATCCTCGCCTGCCGTTGAGTGATACCGGGCCGTGCAGCCTGGGGGAGTCGAGCGGTTGGACCCCAATCGACGTGCATCTGCGCCTCCATGTCTACGGCGGAGCGGTGATTCCGCCCCCACCAGCCTCGAAATCAGCGACCCGGTCTCCGGACCACTTCGGCCCGAGGATCGATCGCCCATGGTGACCGGACAGTCGTCAACCGTAGCATGTCGGCCTTTTCTTAGACAACCACTGATCTTTGCCTACACAAGCGAAACAGGTGACACGCCCCGGTCTCCCCTGTAAGTTCCTTCGGAGGCCCACGCTCACCATCGCTCAGGAACGAGGAACTGGCATCGGGGACCTGAAGCCCTCTGGAGTCTCACATCCAAAGTGGCCAGTTTTGCCGACAGCGTTTCCGCGAGCGCCACATACCACGCGTCATAAGCCGTCAGATTCGAGCGAAGGGCCCAAACACGGGCTGCGAAGGGCTCGTAGGGGAACAGACCGATGCGCAGTGCGAGGAGATCGGCGTGAGCCATGGAGGCGGTCTCCTTCGATATGTCCCCGGCCAGCTCGGCACGGCGAAGAATATTCGCCACCTCGACCGGCAGGAGGTGAGGCCCAACCAGATCGTTGCCGGACAGAAGACCCTCTGCCCATTTTCCGTCCGGGCCACTATCCACGAGCGCCGCAACCAGCACCGACGCGTCGACAACCAGTGTCATCGCCGGTCGACCTCGCGGTAGGACAGGATTCGCTCCCGTGGAAGACTGTCGGACGCATGCTCCTTCCTTTCGCGGATCCGTGCCAGCAGGGCCTCAGGGTCGGGCCGGCGAGCGAGCTCGATCAGCTGAGAGCGCACGTACTCCTGCAAGGACCGGCCTGTTCTGGCGGCACGTGCCGCCAGCTCATCCCTCGTCTCCGATGGCACATCTCGGATCGTGATCGACTTCGTCATCGCATTATTGTGCTGCTACTAGCAGCACAATGCAAGCGCCTGCAGCGAACAGGCGGCGCCCTTCATTCCTTCCCGCTACTGCGTCAAGTCCCCCTGAAAAGGAGAACTCGTGAAATAGGTGACACGCACGCATTTCTCTTGTAAGTGCCCGTGAATACAGACTTTTAGTTCAGGTCTGGGACCTATTCTCTTCACTGGTGAACTGGAGAACTGGAAGATCGGAGAACGGGAGAACGGGCGAACGAGAGAAAGATAGAACGGGAGAACGGGAGAATGGGAGAGCGGGAGAAGCGGGAGAGCGGGATGATGCCCCGGAAGGGGCACGACTCTGCCGGCCCCGGAAACGCAGCACAACCCTGGGTTGAAGGCGGCATGCATAAAACAGGGTGTCCCGGAAGGGACGCGAGCAGTCGCCGGGGTCATTTGCACGTCGCACGCTCCCGCTTTCGGCCGACCTGCGAAGCCCACAGAACGGCGCCATGTCCGAAGAGCACCGCACCGAGTCTCAGCGCCGTGGCGAAGCACCGGACCGCAGGGTGGTCGGGGCCTCAGCGCCGCTCCTTTGGTTTTGGCCCCGAACGACGCTCACCAGGTAGGAAACTTTGACCAGGATCAGGGACAAAAGCATGATCGCCATCCCGAAGAACGGGTCGGTATCGAAGAAGCCGGACATGGCCCCCATCAGGATCACGAGAACGACCCCGACCCCGATTCCCGTCAATTCGACTTTCAGGTTCTCTTTGTTTAGGGACATGATCAGCATTCTCCTTTCGTCACCCGGCTCCACAGCCAGCCCAGGCGTCCCGCCGCGAGGACGAGGATGGTGGCAGACACGGAGGTGAGCAGGACCGTCGCCATATTCGAGGCACCACGGGCGGCCGAGAGAGAATCGGCCAGCCGGACGGTCCCCGCTTGCGTGTCCCAGCCCACCAGAATCATGGCGGCGACCGCCACCAGACAGGAGGCCATCGACACGAGGAGGATGGACGCGACCTCCCGGCTTCGCGGAGCGGGCACGGACGCCCTCCCCCCTCCGCCTCTTCAATCGCCCTGAGAGTCCTCCGCTCCAGGGCCTGCCGCTTCGCTTCCGGAAGTTCCTCGAACGTCAGCCCGGCTTCGAGGTCCGCCTGCTCGCGCAGCATCGTCTGCAAGGTCGACGCACAGCGCGGGCACCGGCTCAGGTGAACCTGGACCTGGCCCTTTGCGGGAGGCGCAAGTTCGCCGTCAACCAATTGTTCCAGTTGAGTCAACACCTCTTCGCAATTCATTCTCGGGTCTCCCTCGCCGTCAATCTCTGCCGCAGCAGCTCTTTGCCTCTCTTCAGGCGCAGTCCGACTGCAGAGACCGTCAAGTCGAGCGCCGCGGCAATGTCGCTGTACGACATGTCATGGGCATACTTCAGAACCAGTACCGCTCGATAGCCCGCGGGCAGCGCAGCGAGAGTCCGGCGGAGACGCTCCTGTCGATCTTCTTGGCCCGTCGAGCGATCCACCCACGAAATGCCGGGATCTCCACGATCTTCCGGTTCCTCCTCCATCGGTTCCTCTTTGCCCCGGTTCAAAGCGCGCAGAGTGTCGATGGCACAGTTGGCGGCGATGCGTAACAGGAGCGGCCGGAGGGGTCTTGCAGGATCGATTCGGGGGCGCATCCGATGAATCCGGAGGAAAGTCTCCTGAACCACATCTTCGGCTGCCGCATCGTTCTGCAGGACCCTCATTGCCAACCAGTAGACCTCATGACAGGCCGCACTGAAGATGTCGCGGAAGGCCCCGTCGTCCCCCTTGACCCATCGCTCGACCGCGACGTCATTCAACTCCATTTCGCTCCCATCCCTTTCCGTACTACGAAGGAAAGTCCGGGAAACTTACATGAAGAGGTCAAGCCGCCTTCTTTACCCCTTCCTCCCGCTGGGTTAAGCTCGGCCGCAAAGGAGAATCTGCGATGAAGGCCGACGATCGAATCCGAGTCACGAAATGGCTTGCCCTGCTCCTCTGTACTCTGGCGGGCGCCCCGCTGCTGGCGCAAGATCCTCCTTGGACGGCGCCCGTGCGCGGTTCCTGGGTCCAGACCGGCTCCGCCGCCCCCGGGGACGTGATCCTGGCGGATCAGGGCGCGGGGTGCGAAATCGTCGTCGGTTCCGGTGAGAACTCGATCGTCCGTCAGGCGGCAGCGTTTCTGGCCGGCGACATCGAGGCGATCAGCGGATACCGGCCCGCGATCGTCGATGAGCCAACCGGCGGCCGCGTCGGCATCCGGCTCGTCACCCTGGGGCTGGGTGAGGCGCCGGCCGGGATCGATGCGGATGTGATGCAGGGCCAATGGGAGGCTTACCGGGTTTTGACCGACGGCAACACCGTCTGGCTCGTCGGATCGGATCCGCGCGGGACCGCATTTGCGTCCTACACGCTCTCGGAGCGGCTGGGCATCGATCCGCTCTACCATTGGACCGGCTACGTCCCGCAGCATCACGACCCGCTGGTGCTCAAGGCCACGGACTTTTCCCAGGGGCCGCCGACCTTCCGCTTTCGCGGATTCTTCCACGACGACGAGGACATCCTGCCCCGGCCTTTCGACGAACACGACTATCCGTCGCAGATCGGCGACGTCGCGCTCGAGTGGTACAAGAAATTCTTCGAGACGGCCCTGCGCCTGCGCATGAACATGGTGGCTCCCTACACGCGGGCGCACCGGCGCTTCGAGGTGCAGAAACTGGGCAGCGACTGGGGTCTCTACTACACCTCCCATCATTATGACATCCTGGTCTCCAACCCCTGGGGCCTCGAGCGATTCAACCTGGCCGAAGAACGGGGAGTCCGGCCCGAATGGAACTGGTTCACCAACAAAGCCGGCATGCTCAAGTTCTGGCGCGGCGGGGTCGAGGAGAACCGGAGTATCGACGTCATCTGGCCGGTGGGCATGCGCGGTACCGCCGACCGCCCCTACATCTTCCCTCCGGGAATCACCGATGCCGACAAGGCGCGGGTCTTCCGCGAGGCCATCCAGGACCAGGTCAACATGGTCAAGGAACTTCTCCCCGAGGGGAAGACGCCCCTGTTCCATTTCACCATGTACACGGAGATGCTCGACCAGTACCTGCGCAATCCGGATGCCTTCGATCTTCCGGACGACGTGATCATCGTCTGGCCCGACGACAACAACGGGCACATGCGCGGACTGCCCAGGACGCTCGGCCGCTGGAAGCACGGCGTCTACTATCACCTGGCCTATCTCGGCGGGAACCTGAGCAAACAGAACACCCACATTGTCGCCCCGGCGACGGTGGCCGAGGAATTCGGCAAGATCGTCCAGGCGGGCGCCACCGAGTTCATGCTGGTCAATGTCTCCGAGCTGCGCGAGTACGTGATGGGCGCGCGCATGCTGGCCGACATCACCTGGAACGCCCCGACCGCTCTCGACTCGCCGGACGCGGCCGATCGCTTCGTCGGTTGGTGGAGCCGGGAGTACTTCGGAGACCGCGCGGCGGACGCCGCCAAGGCCGTCTACCGGCAGTACTATGAGCTGCTGGACACGCCCGACAAACTCTGGCTGGCCTCCAACGCCATCCAGGAGTTCCTGGACCAGCTCTATGCGAGGGTGGCCGGCCAATCGTCATCGTCTCCGGATGCGGACACCGTGGCGCTGCTGGAGTCGCGAGGGCCCAGACTGGCCGCCGCGCTCGCCGCCGGCGACAAGGCGAAGCAGCTCATGACCCCGGAGCAGCAGCAGTACTTCACGGAGAACGCCGAACTCGGCTTTCAGATCGCGGAGCGGCAGAACCGAGCAGCCCGCAAGCTGGCCGAAGCCCTCGAGGCGACGGACGATGCCCGCATGTGGGCGTTGGCGCGTGAAGCCCGGGCTCCTCTCGAACAGCTGGAGACGGAGATGCACTGGGCGGAGCATCCGCCCTTCGTCACCTGGTATCGGGAGTCCTGGATTCGCACGGAATTCTCACACAACAACCCACATCGGGCGTACAACGAGCTGCGAGCGTTCCTCACCGGCCAGGGCCGCAACCGCCCCGTTCGCCCGACCCGGCGTTGACCCATTTGTTCGGGGCGAGCAAAGCCGGGGAGTCCGTTTTGGATGGCCATGCTGTTGATGAGACAGTGGTTTGAACTCTGTAGCTGAACGGAGGAGATATGCCAAAGCCCCTTGCAGTCGTCCTGGTTGCTTTGTTCTCGATTCCCGTCTGGGGCTTCTCCCAGACCGGTGAGCCGCCCGAGGGCTCCCGGCCCGCGACGACGAACGTCCGCGGTGCGGAATACCCCCGCGTCCTGCCCGACCTTCGGGTCATCTTCCAGATCAAGGCGCCGGATGCCCGCAGCGTCCAGATCGACCTCGGCAAGATCTACGACATGAAGCGGAACGCCGAGGGAGTCTGGACGGTCACAACGGAACCACAGGGGACGGGTTTTCATTACTACACTCTGGTCGTCGACGGAGTTCGGGTGGCGGATCCCGCAAGCGAATCTTTCTATGGAATGGGTCGGATGGCCAGCGGAATCGAGATTCCCTATGGAGATCGGGACGACTACGAGGTGAAGGCCGTTCCCCACGGTGACGTCCGCATGCAGCGGTACTACTCGACGACGACCGATCGGTGGCGCCGCTTCTTCATCTACACGCCGCCCGGATACGATCGCGCCGACTCGACCCGGTTTCCGGTTCTGTACATCATCCACGGCGGCGGTGAGGACGCTCGAGGCTGGGCGCAGCAGGGACGCACGGACATCATCCTCGACAACCTCATTGCCTCGGGTAAGGCCAAGCCCATGCTGATCGCCATGGTCGATGCCAACATCGGCGGAAACATGCGGGACATGGCCATGGAGATCTTCAAGAACGAACTGCTGAACGACATCATCCCGTTCGTCGAGAAGAATTACCGTGTCCTGGCGAATCGCGAGAACCGGGCGCTGGCAGGTCTTTCAATGGGAGGACTCCATACACTCTACACGGGGATCAAGCATACGGACGTCTTCGGTGCACTGGGAGTCTTCAGTTCGGGCTGGCTGCCGTTTCAGCAGGAGACCGCCGACGAATATTACGCGTACCTCGAGCAGAACCGGGACACCATCAACCAACGCCTGAAGCCCTTCTTCCTGTCTCAGGGAGGCCGCGAAGACATCGCCTGGGAGAACAACCAGAAGATGCTGAAACGGTTCGACGAGATCGGGATTCACTACGAGTACTACGAATATCCCGGTGGGCACACGTGGCCGGTCTGGCGCGACAATCTCCGAAAACTGGCTCCGGAGCTCTTCCGTTGAGTGCCGACTCCCGGCCCCGGCTAAAAAGGCCTCACCGGCATACTGGCGAGCTGATTGGGACGGGTCTGGAGTACCGTCGCGGCCGTGCGTCCCGTGGCTGAGACCTTGAGAAGACCGCGGAAATTCGTGAAGTCGACCGGAGTCTGCCAGTCGAACTGGTCGACGTAGATGGCCTGCTGGCCGCCCGGCGCCAAGTCGACGGGCGCGGCCGTGGCCACCAGGACGCCCGGAGAGGAGTACAGCTCGGCGTTCAGCGTTGTCTCGGAATCCGACAGATTCGAGACGGCCACACCGGTGTTCAGCCCGCGGGACCGGTCGGTCTGCATCGGAGCCGTAAAGCCGCCGTCCTGGGCGACGCTGTTGCCGACTCCGGCCAGGCCGAAAGACCCTCCAAACGCGATGACCCCGGAGATGGCCGACGACACCTCGACGCGGGCCGAGCCGACGACCACGTCACCGTCACCGTCGGTTCGGAGACTCCGAACGCCGTTGGCCGGGATGGTGGTCTCGTATCGCCCGCTGTACTGGGTCCCCGGAATCGTGATCTGATCACCGGAGACATCGAAGGGGAGATCGGCCCCGTTGGTGTCTCGCAGGAGCAGGGCAACGGTCTCTTCCTCGCTTCCCGTATTGGTCAGAATGAGCTCGCTCGACAGTCCTTGTCCGTCGGCGAACTGAGCGAAATTCAGGTAGCTGCCGATGGTGATGAGTCCCACGGTGAGGGTGGCCCCCGGGGTCTGCTGACTCTTCACCGACTGGGGTTGGGAGTCGGTGCGGGGTATCACGAACGAACCACCCACCAGATACTTCGTGGAACTCAGGTTCGTCACGGCGAACCACGACGACTGGTCCAGGGTCCCGTGCAAGCGGGAAGTCGAGACGCTCCCGTTCGGGGACACATGGGCCTGCAGGATGCGGTTGTCCGGCGTGGGGAAGATGATGTTGCTGTCCGTTCCCCGAGAGTCCTCCTGCAGCAGGATACTGAGGGAAGGAATGGTGGCCAGGAGTTCGTTGAAAATGGAGACGGGCTTCGCGTAGTTGAGGGTCCCGTCCGTCATATTGAGGGACCAGGCCTGGACCGCCGAATCACTTGGGCCGGCGCGATAATAGAAACCGCCGTACAAGCGTGTCCCCATCTCCACGAACTTACTTCGAGTCAGGCCGAACGAGGGGGACGAGACTCCGTGCAGAGGCACGGTCAGCTGAAGGCTCCCGTTGAAGTCCAGCTTGTGTAGGTCGTACTGAAAGCCGTCGGTCATGGATTGGGAGGCTGCAAACCAGAGGGCGTCGTCACCCGCGCAGAGGACCGACTCGACGGCCCCGGAATTGGCATCCTGGTACACTCCGCTGCTCGGAAAAGTAAATTCCTTGCTCCAGCTGCCTCCGGAGCTCAGTTTCCAGAAATCGTAGTTCCCGAGGGATGCGCGGAAGGTGGCGGCCCAGGTGTCGGAGGAATTGACTGAGAAGGTTGCGTGGGAATAGCCGTCCCCGGGCACTTCACTCGTCGTCCATTGACTGTTCTCGAAGCAGCTGATGCTCGCCTTGGAGCCGTTCATGAAGCTAAAGCACGGGGCATGCATCACCGTCCCAAGATTGAAGCAATTACCCTGGCACAGGGTCTGACTCGAGGGATTGGTCAGGAATCCGTCGTTGACATCCCCCCAAAAGACACTGACCGTATTCTGTCCACTGCCTCCGGAAATGTTCGCCACGGCCTGGAGGTTCCCCATACTCAACAACTCGGTTTCGTACGGATATGCATCAGCGAGGGTCACATAGCCCCTCTGTACCGACTCGATTCCTTGCGGGCCGTCACAGGGACAATGACTGTAGCCGGCAACCGAAAGCAACGAGAGACCACCCACCAACCAGATACGAAACCGTGACATCCGATTTTCCTCCTTTGGGAACGAACGAGGACATGCTTGCTGAAAAGCAGGTAAATATTTGCGTCGATTCTATCTCCCGCACATGAAATGTCAATAATAAAAGTTTTATTAACATCCACAACACCGAACCGACGAAGAGGGCTCATGACTCAAGTGGATCTCGACCGTCACCGAAGCAAGATCTGTTCTGCCCGTGATTCTTCGGATACGTGTCAGACCGTGAGAATTGCTTTTGCTGGCAACCGGTCACGATCGGATTGCGTGCGTGTCACCGATGTGCCGTCCTCAATTAAACTAGTGTAGACTAGTTGGAGGAGTTTGCTATGGAGACTGTCGGAGCGTTCGAGGCCAAAACACACCTGTCGGCCCTGCTCGAGCGGGTGGCAAAGGGCGAAAGGATCACGATCACACGACACGGGGTACCGACGGCAATGCTGGTGCCGGTAGAGGCGGCCGGGGGCTCGGTCAGGCTCAGCCACAAGGAGATCGTCGAGGGCCTGCACGAGCTTCGCAAGCAAGTCAAGGCGGAAGGGATGAGCGTGCGAGAGATGGTCGAGGAAGGACGTCGATTTTGACGGGCGTCGTGGTCGATGCGTCCGTGGTCCTGGCCTGGGGATTTCCGGATGAGGGGAACGCCTATGCCGACGGCGTCCTCGATGGCCTCGAGGGGCAGGCTCTCGTTGTGCCGGAACTCTGGGTCCTGGAAATCGTCAATGCCCTGCTCGTGGGCGAGCGCCGCAAGCGGATCCGACAGGCACAGGTCCGGCGCTTCCTGACCCTGCTGGACGGACTGAACATCGTCGAGAATCACCAGGGAGTCGAGAACGCGCTTCACAGTCTGCTGCCACTTGGGCGCGAGCATGGCCTCTCGGCCTATGACACGGCCTATTTGGATCTGGCCATCCGGGAGGGGCTTCCCCTGGCGACCCTGGAGGAGTCACTCAGGAAAGCCGCCAAGACAGCCGGCGTTGCGATCTTTCGAGAATGAGCGGATCGCGGGCAGATCGAGTGCGCGAGCTGCCGGATGATTCTCACGCCCCCGTCCAGTCTGTTCGCTCGCAGGCAACCTCATTGGACCCACGGATCCCGTCGGTCCCAGGCCGTCCCAAGATTTCTACTTCTCCCCCTTCACGTACTTGCCGTACCAGGCCAGGTAGCGCTCCAGGCGGTCCTTCAGGTAGCTCGGAGTGCGGATCCCGTGGTGCTCGCCGGGGTAAACGACCAGTTCGGTCTTTCGGCCGAGGGCGCGCAGGGACTGGTACATGTGCTCCGATCCGATGATGGGGACGTTCCAGTCGAGCGCTCCACCCATGTAGAGCGTCGGGGTGGTGATCTTCTCCACGTTGTAGAAGGGGAAGGAGATCCTCTCCCAGACCTCCCGGTTGCGCCAGGGCAACCCCAGCTCGGCCACGTACTCCCTCTGGTAATGGTCGTGACCCCAATGGGCCGTCCACAGCGCTCCGCCGGCGCCGGAGATGGCGGCCTTGAAGCGCGTCGTCGTGGCGATGACGTAGTTGGTCATCATGCCGCCGTACGACCAGCCGCCGACCCCGAGGCGGTCCGGGTCTACGTAGCCCTGTGCGACGGCGTAGTCGACGCCGGCCAGAACGTCCTGGACATCCTTGTTGCCCCAGTCGGCGAAGATGGCGCGCGAGAATTCCTGACCGTAGCCCGATGAACCGCGCGGATTCACCAGGATGACGACATAGCCGTTGGCAGCGAAGAGCTGGACTTCGAACATGAAGCTCTTGCTGAACTGGGAAACCGGTCCGCCGTGAATCCGGAGCAGGGCCGGATATTTCAGCTCGGGGGAGAAGGCCGGCGGCTTGACGATGAATCCTTCGATCGGAGTGCCGTCGGCGCTCTGGAAATGGATTTCCTCCATGTTGGAGAGGCGGACCTCGTTCAGGAACTTGTCGTTGACCGTGGTCAGACGGCGAAGTGCCTCCGTTCCCTGAACAAAGATCTCACCCGGGAGGCCCGGATCGGTGATCAACGCGGCGACGGCGCCGTCTTTCCCTATTGTGAAATCCTGAACGGTCCGCGGACCGTCGATGACGTGGGTAACATCTCCTCCGGCTGCCGGAGCCTGGGCCAGGAACTGCTCCCCGCTGTCCTCGAGCAGGAAGTAGACCGAGGCGCTGTCGGGTGAAAACTCGGGTCCGCGGACATTGCGGTCGAGCGCTTCTGTGATCAAAAGAGGCGTCCCGGGAGCTCCCCCCGGGGTCGGAGCCGGTATAACGGCCAGGTGATTCGTGGAATACCAGAGCAGTTCCGGGTGGATGCTCGTAACATAGGCGATCCTCTTGCCGTCGGGGCTCCAGGCCGGCTGGCTGTCCGAACCGGGATTGGTGGTCACCTGGATGAGGGTCGCGCCCTTGTCCGGGTTGTCGGCCGCGACCACCCAGATGTTGGAATCGTAATTGGCATCGGGCTCCTCGGTCCGGTTGCTGACGAAGGCCAGGAACCGGCCGTCGGGAGACCAGACCGGCTGCTGATCGTCATAGTCTCCGGAAGTGATCTGGGTGAGCTTTTTGCTCGCAATGTCGAAGACGTACAGATGCGTCCGGCGATGATCGAGGTAACCCTGGTAGTCGCGTTTGAACTGCAGGCGGTCGATGACGGCGGGCGGTGGTGTCTTGGGACGTATCGACCGGACTCCCTGTTCCCGCCGCTTCTCGGACTCCACCTGCTCCGGGGTGGGATCCTGGATCAGCAGGACCAGCCGGGTGCTGTCGGGGGACCAGTCGAAGGACTGAACGCCCTGCATGACCTCGGTCAACTCCCGGCCTTCCCCGCCTCTTCGGTCGAGAAGCCAGACCTGGGTCCTGGCGCGCTCGCCGTTGTTGCCTCCCTCGGAGCGGGCGGAGAGGAAAGCGAGGTACTTGCCGTCCGGAGAGAAGCGAGGCCGCGATGCGGAGGTGCCTTCGAGGGTCATGGGGAGTGCTTCACCGCCTTCGACGGGAATCATCCACAGTCGGTTTTCGGACTTCTCTTCCTTCAGATCAGTCGTGCCGACGGTGTAGGCCAGCCACTTGCCGTCAGGGCTGATCTGGGGATCCCCGACACGCTTGATCTGAAACAGGTCGTCCACGGTCAGGTTTCTCTTTTGCGATTCCGCCGGTTGCCCTTGCGCTGCGAAGGCGACCGGGACCCACAGGGCAAGCAGAACAACGTGAAATGCTGCCAGGCGCTTCATGTCAAATCTCCCCACTGAATGATCTTCATTTGAATGTGCAATCCCGGCGGAGCATACCATGGCCGCCCGGAGTTTTCCTGGGGGCGGTCGAGACTCATGGGGCCACGGGGTGGTTCGACGAAGGAGGCATCCCCGTCTTTGAAGCCGTCGCCGGTGGGTCGCACAGCCTCTCCGCCGAGGGTCCGGCTCTCATCTACTCAGACTTCTGTCTGCACTGGACTTAGTGCACGAATTAAAGATAGGATCGATGATTGGGGGTCAGGATTTTCTTATGTTTTCTGTGCCATCTGAACCAATGACACGCTCCCGCCATCCAGAGAATTGAAGTGATCGATCGGAGGCTGCAACCATGAGACGGCAGTTCGTAATTCTGTTGTTTGCCGCCGTTCTTCTGACGGCTCAAGTCGTGGCCCTCGACCAGTCTGACGAGCCCCAATCGAAAAGCCCCAGCGAGTCTCCGAAAGTCGAGACCCGTCTGCGGCTCGGGGGTCTCCATGTCGGCGTAGGCGTGCAACATTGGTCGGGCTATCCGTACCCTCTTTGGTACGGCGCGTACGCCAGTCCCTGGTTCTTTGATCCCTTCTATGCCTATCCGGCTGCTTTTCCGGTCTATCGGGCCGGAGTCGACCGGGATCATTTTGGCCGGGTGAAACTGAAGAACCTGGCAGGCGATGCCCAAATCTTCATCGACGGCGGCCTGGCCGGGGTCGGCTCGGACCTCAAGTCCTTCTACCTCAGGCCGGGCGCCTATTCTCTGTCCATTCAGAGGCCCGGATACGAATCCTTCACCAAGAAGCTCTATGTGCTATCCGGAAAGACCCTTGACATCGACGTCCCCGAAACAGGCGAGGTGAAGCCATGACCCGCAGACTTGGGCTCGAGAGGTTGCTCATCGTGGCACTGTTGGCCGGTCTTCCCGGCATCTGCTGGGGACAGAGCACAACCGCCGATCCTCCGACGACGAACCCGGCCACGACGGCCGACTATGTGCTGACGGCCCGGCTCCTGAAACAGGCGGAAATCAGCCGTGATTTCGTGTCTGCCGTCAACCGTGGCCACCTGGTCGTCGAGGTCACCCTGGAGCCAACCGCCGGCGCCATCGAGGTTCGCCGGGACGACTTCCAACTCATGGTCTCCGGCGACAACAATCGGCTCGGTGCTGAGGAGCCCGCGACCGTCGCCGCCTACCTGCAGAAAACGGCCCCGGTCTATCGCGACGTCACCGTCACGCCGGAGGTTGGGGCAGTTTATCGGACCGGGCGGCCCCAGCCCGATCCCACGTTCGATCCCAACTACCCGATCGACCGGGCATCGCGGCGTCTGACGGTTCGGACGGGTGCCGACATCCGGTTCGGAGACCAGACCGGCGGCCTGACCGATGAAGATCGCAAGGTCATGGAAACCGAACTGTCCGACAAGGGGTTGCCCGAGGGAAAGACGAACCGACAGGTCGTCGGGTACCTCTACTTCCGCGTCGACAACCCCGAGAAGATCACCCAGATCTCGCTCGACTATTCCCCCGCGGGAGGGACGGCGACCCAGATTCAACTTCGGGGAAAGTAGAGCCGGAGGGAAGAGCCCGATCCCGCTCTGACACTCGGAACCCAAGACTCCCGTCCTCCCGTTCTCCGCTCCTCCCGTTCTCCCGTTCTCTGGTGCATGCCGGTCCCCGCCTCGGGACATTAGGCGACGATGCGGAACTTCGAGCGGTTCTCGCGGCAGATCTTTTCGATGACCTTCCGGCCCTGCATGGCGGCCGGGGGCAGTCCTCCGCCCGGCTGGACCCATTGCCCGATCATGTGGAAGTGGGCCACCGAGGGAAGGGTCTGCCGCATCCTCACCCGAATCGACCGGGTGGTCGGCAGCCATCCTTCGAACGATCCCAGCCAATTGCCGGTGTAGCGCTCGAAAGTCAGAGGAGTGGCCACATTCACCATTTCGACCTGTTCCGCGATCCCCGGGAAGCGACGGTCCAGAAAACCGATGAACTCTTCACCGACGGCCTTCTTCTCCGTCACGTAGCGCTCGGGGTCCTGCCCGATCTCCTTCCAGAGATCGTAGTCGCTCTGGAACATGCTGATCACGACCGACTTTCCCGCCGGGGACAGCGACGGGTCGTAGCAGAAGTGCCGCAGAAACACCCGGTCACCGTCGCCGCCCGGGATGGCGAGCGGCGGGTCCGCCCGGCAGATGACACTGTGGGGCTGGTCGCTCAGGTCCCGGGCGACGCCTACGGCGACATAGACCAGGGGCTGGAAGGGCTTCAAGGTGCGGTAGTGCTCGAGAACCTTGCCGTCCAGGTATTGCTCGCCCAACAGGTCGAAGAGGGTCGAGTGACCGTCCGCCGCGGAAATGACGTAGTCGGAGCGAAACTGCCTGCCGTCGGCCAGTTCGACCCCGATCGCTTTCCCTTCCTCGACGAGAATTCGCGCGACTCTGCTCTTGTACCGGACCTCCCCTCCCAGGGACAGGTACTTCCTCTCGATCCGCCTGGCGAACTCCAGTGACCCTCCGAGCGGATACCCGGCAGCCCGGTTGTGCATCATGGCCAGCGTGTAATAGACCGCGAACATCGGGAAGTCGGGCAGGTCGAAGACGGCGGGGAAGTTCCGCCTCAGAAACGGTTCCTGGAAACGGGCGGCAAAATCCTGGATCGAAGTCCGCGTGGACGTCATGAAGGAAAGGATCAGTCGGGCCGTCGCCAGAGCCCGGGCCACACGCCCGGACAGCGAGGCGGTCTCATCGGCCAGTTGCTCGTCCATCCGGGCATAGGCCCGGACCCGGTTGGTGAATCTCCGGATCATCGACGCGTCCCTGGGACACAGCTCCAACAGGTGTTTTTCGAACCGGTCCACGTCCGTGTAGAAGACCAGCGTCTTCCCATCGGGATCTTCCACGCGGGTGAACTCGTCGTGATCGACCACAGGCACGCCCTCGATCGCACCCAGCTCCTTCCAATACCGGTGGAAGCTGTTCCGTGGGGAGGAGCCGCAGAGCCAGTGGATGCACCCGTCGACGGTGTAGCCGTTCCTCTCCCAGGAAGTGCAGAGCCCACCCGGTTTATCGTGGAGCTCGAAAACAGTGGTTTCGAAGCCGTTCATGCGGCCGTAGCAGGCAGCCGACAGACCGGCGATCCCCGCCCCGATGATCGCGATGCTCTTCGGCATAAACCCTCCCTTTGCAGGGGATCATAGCATTCCGGGAGGCCCCGCCTCATCAGTCCCAGGCCCTCCCTTGGCTGCGAAGTCCTATCTGCGAGGACGTGTTGCAGCAACCTTCTCGAACTCCCCCGATGCTGCACAATATCTGTCGAGACTCGCTGAGCCGATCTCACGCCACGGCCGCTACGGTCTCCAAGAGCTCGGAACCCAGAGAAACCCGTTGCGTCCCTTGCGACCGCCCGTGAGACCCAGTCGCCGGAGGCGCCGCTTTGCGGTCAGTCAGCTCTTCCCTTACCAGCGTTGTGTCGAACCCAGGACGCGATCAGATGACCGAGCAGACCCATGAACGCAGCATAAACGAAAGTAGGGAGTAGCCAGCTCGTCAGGGTTTCGAGGAGAAACCACCAGTGGGTTCCCTCAGGACCGTGGAAGACGCCACTTGGGTTCTCCAGCCAATTCCACAGGGTCATGCCGATCGAGATCAGAGCGGACACCAACACTCCAAACTTGAGGCCAAATCGGACGGACTTCATCGGGTTCATGGCCAGACTATGATCGCACCCTTGTTCCGGGGATGAGAAGAGCTCGAGTGACGCCGAACGCTGGACGGTTTTCGCCGAGGTGTTCGATTCGGCGCGGCTCGGGCCCGCGTGGCTTAGCGATTCGCGGACAAGCGGGATCGGACTCTGCCCCACGACTGCCTGCACGTCCTGCCCGGCTCCGCCGGCTACGAGATGGACGCCGGCCTCTTCAAGAAATGACCGTACCGTCCGCTCCCCGGCTCCGTGCCTGCCGTGGGGCGGGAATCCCGAATGAGTCGATTGGACTTGAAATTAGGAATAATCCTAATTAGGATAGTTCCTATGAACTTGATCTTCAAAGCCCTGAGCCATCCGGCGCGGCGGCGGATCATCGCCATGCTGCAGAAGGGCCCACTCACTTCCGGTGAGATCGCGGCTGAGTTCGACATGGCGTGGCCTTCCGTCACCGGCCACCTGGCGGCGCTCAAAGAGGCGGACCTGGTCGAGACGGAGCGTCGCGGCAACACCGTACGCTATCGTCTCAACATCTCGGCCGCCGAGGAAGCAGTCGGCTTCCTGCTCGGCCTGATGCAGGCGGCAAGACCGGCGCGGCGGCCCGGCGAAACGCCTTCGAACAAACCCTTGAGGACTAAACCGGCATGACTGACAACGAAAAGGGCGACTTCGATTTCCTGGAGAGAGCCGGCTTTGTACTGATGGCGCTCCAAATCGCCATTTTCGGCTACATGTGGGTGGCGGAAGGTCTCGACCGAGCCTCGGACGGTTTTCCCATCTTTGTCGTGTGCACCGGAGTCTTCCTCGCGGGCCAGCGAAGGCTGGTCGTCAAGCCTCCCAATCGCGGTGCGGCGCGCTGGATCCTCGCCTCGCGCGCGGCGGTGCTGGCGTTCCTCACGCTCGGCACACTGGCAGTCGGTTTCCATCGCATCGTGCCCAGCACAGCCCCCGCGCCACAGTTTATACTCCGCGTCCTGTTCGCCCTGCTCTGGGTTGTCATCGCGCTCAAAGGGGCGGCCGTGGGCAAGCTGAAGCCGGGCAGCGCCATGGGCCTGTGCGTCTCCTGGACGAGACACAGCCGACTCGCCTGGGACCGGGCACATCGCACATTGGGGCGCATCTTGTTCTGGGGCGGGCTCATTGGATTGGCGACGAGTCTCATCGTCGCCCCGCTCACCTCGATGGCGATGTGGGCCGCCACCGTCGCCCTCGCCGTCGCGGCGGCGCTGATCGAAAGCTGGCGCACCTGGCGCGTCGATCCCGACCGTTCCAGCGGGCGCCCCGCTTGAAGTCCAACGAAGGCACCCGTCCGAGCAAGACGGTCAGCAAATCGATGGGACCGAGAGAATCCAGAGGACGCCGTGGCGATCAACTGCGGGTGCCGCACGCGACCGGTGGGTGCATCGCCGTGCCGTGCGGCCGGTCCTTGTCGATTTCATCGACGGACCCTCAATTCTTTCCACCACCGCTTCGGATAATGCTGTCGTCTTCGCTCGGCAGAACCCACATCTCCGAGAGGAGCCACTCCCCGGCATCGCGAACGATCACCCACGTCGCACGAGCATAGCGGACGGGCAGGCGTTGATCCTCGGTCTGCTCGACGGCTGCACCCGTCGCGGTGATGTTAATCAGGGCCACGCCCGGCGTGATCATCCGAATCTCGTCGATGATGAAGATAGCGCGATAGGGCCGGGGCTGTGAGAAGTAGGTGCGCCACCAGTTCCGGATGGCTTCTCGGCCGTGCACCAAAGGTACATTGCGGATCATGATGTCCGCTTCATCTCTGTAGAGTCCACTGACGGCAGACGGATCGCGGCTGTTCCACGCATCTTCGTACGCCGCCACGAATGCACGGATCTGAGGGCTGAGGGCTTCTGCCGCTTCGACGGATGCGTTCAGGACGACACGGTCTTCCTCTGTGGGGAATCCCCGCATGGCCGTGATGAGCCAGTCACCGCTGCGTCGTTGCAGCAACCAGGTCCCGCGAAACTTCCGCGCAGGCAACTCCTGACCTGTGGAATCGTGACCACCGGTGGTCGTTGCGACATTCACAATCGCGACATTCCCGTCGATGAGCTTCACCGTACTCACGTCAAGCGTCAGCCCTCGGTCGGGCTCCTGCCTTTCGAAGTACTCCTTCCACCATTCCCGGATCGCCTGTCGTCCGCGCGCCTCGGGCAGGTTCCCCATCATCGAAGTCCGCATCCTCGGTGAAGAATGCGGCAAGAGCCGACGAATCGTGCGTGTTCCATGCCGTCCGATATGCTTCGACACGTGCACGAATTCCCGCGGAGTCGTCGACCTCCTGCGCCCTTGCCGCCACAGGCAGCGCGGCAGCGAGCAGGATGGCGGCAAGGGTTCTCGCGGCTACCCCTGCCAGCCCTGCAACCGTGAGCGTCGAGAATGGGCCGTCGGGCTTTCCGTTCATTTTCTGGTGTCTCCTCCCGAGGTAAGGCGGCACTCATGAGAATCGAGAGCCCACGCTCGCATGGCGTCGACACCAAGGGTTCTCAGATGCGCCTGCCGCCTGGTCTTACTTCCAGTGACACGCCGCCGATGCCGCTTCAATTCTCTTCCGTCGTTTGGCTGGGTAATTCTTCACGAGCCGGTCAACCATTGCATCCCGTGGAGGCTGCACCCTGGAGATCAAGCGGTGCGGTGGAACAAGAGTGTCCGAGCTTTTCCGGGCACGGCGCGGGATTTTCTCTAGATTGTCGCGCCTATCTACGGGAACACGCAAGGGCCAGGATCCGTAACGAGGCGGTGGAGAGGCGAGTAGATGTGGATGCAGGGCGCACGACGAGAAAGCCCCCGGCAGGCGTACACCATCCGTGCTACGAGCAGCCCGGGCTGCATGTTCGTCCGTGGCGAACCGAAAGCGGCAGCAAGGCGCCGCACTCCAGAGTGACTCCGTCGCAGACGATCCCGACGTCCTCGGCAAGGGAGAAAGGGACACTCTTCAGTGTGGAGGTTGGACCAAGCTTTCGAGGGTGACCGAGGACAGGACCTCATGAGGAAAACAGTGTCCCCAACTCTCCGTCTGCAGAAAGATCCTCTGCATGCTGCGCGGCCTCGCAGGCCGCACCCATCTGGACCAGATCGCCCTTAGCGTGTCTGACTAGCTCGTTGGCATCATCAAATCTTCTCTTGTACTCACCAATCTGTTTCTGGCGACTTGCGACGGTAGTCAGGCACACTGCCCAGCGGGGCCTCGATGGTTTTGTTGAGGAGGGCTTGCGGTTCCCCTTGTGCTAGTGCCTGAACACAGGGAGCCTTCTCAAGTCCTTATAGGCGACACGATCAGTCTGTCTGTTGAACAGATCAACACTCCGTGCTGCCCGGATCCCTGTATAGAAACCGTAGTCGAGAATGAGTCCGAGGTACTTACGGCCCACGTCACCAATTGTGATCCCTTCGTTGATTACGTGCAGCAGGCGCAGATCTACGAGTGTACGGACGCTCTCATATGTTGGATCTTCTGTCTTGATCTCAACGAGGAACGCGTTACCCCGATGCTGCTTGACGCAGAAATCCCTGATGCTTTCGATTAGGGCTTGTAGCGGATGGGCTCTTCCAGATGCATCGGCTTCAAGTTCGCGCAGCTTCGCGTTGATGGTCTCAGATGCCGCAACGTTCACATTCGAAACCGACACTCGCTTCCGGTTAGCAAGCGTTGCCTTGGTGATTGCCTGGGAGAACAAATTCAGCGCATCCCGCGGCACTCCAGCAGCAACCCACGTTAATCTTGGAACAACGTCTGCACTCGTACAGAGTCGCCGAACAGAAGGGAGACCGCAGTAGATCGCATGCGAATCAAGAATGGCCTCGATGTGCTGGGTGGCCTTGTCTGGCATCGTCAGGTTGTAGTCGAGGGGAAGGATCTGCGCATCGTGTGGTATTTCCAGCCCCTGCCTGGTGCTGGATCGAATGTTCTAGTCAATGTCTCAATAGCCGACAGCTTGAGGAAGAGTCGGTTCCCCCGGGATACGGCGTATAGCACGTCCAGCAGACGAGGCTGCAGAGACTCCGCTATGACGTGGAAATCGTCAAGGAAGATGAACAGCTCTTGGCCCGTCGATGCGAAATGGGACAGCAGACGGCGCAAGGCGGGAAGTTCCCTGCGTATCAATCCCTCGGTCAGATCGGGTCTCGTCAGTGTCGCCAGCGACGATGTGAATGCGGTATTGCAGCCAAAGAAAGAAGAGACTTGTTTCACGATGTCGGAGAGCACGTCCGCGATGACCGCGTCATCGTCACGCCGCGCGTAGACCTGCATATGGATCCAGACAGACGGCCGCGACTCCCTGTTGCGCGTGTGGAGAGCATAGAGCAAGAGGGTTGACTTCCCTGCCCCCCGTCGTCCGAAGACCACATGGTTGGACGCGGCCGTCACTTGTTCCTCCGCGCCGGCTACAGACTGTGTGTAGCGCGTAAGAAAATCCTCTTGGAAGCTGTACCGGTTGATGTTGAGGCTTTCGGATATAGTCTTCAGCAAGAGCTTACCTTCGGGCCCCCGCAGGACGTTCTCTCCTGGCTTCTTGACAAGTGTAACGAGCGGGGGGTCACGATAGGCCCCCCCGACTGAGGCACGAACCTGTTCCAACAGAGAAAATAGTCGATCGCTCGGATTCGCGATTTGTAGGACCAGGACGTCGCTCCCTTCCCTTTCCTAATCTCATAGGGCAGGCCCGCGAGTCCCGATTTCCGCTCAAACCGCTTGCGGACTTCGTCAAGTACGGCGTGGTCTCTAGTCATTGATGGTCTCACACATTCAGTCCTCGATCGTTGAGATACGTTGCCACATCGTCGAGGAAATCACGAACCAATTCAGCTGCCACCCGGGATCCCAGAGCCAAATCGCCAGCCGAGGAGAGGTGGTCATAATCGCAGGTGTTTCGATCTTCCCGCAGGATCGCGAGTTGGTTTATGTACCTGGATCGACTCGGAAAGTCGTTAGGAAGGTTCTCGAATTTCTGATGGTCTTTGACGTCTGTGGAATACTCTCCGTTGACATAGAGACGTAGGGCTCGCGCAGCATTGTATCCGGCGTAGTACAACCGTGAAACTTTCTGTCTCCAGTTCGGAGCCGACTGTCGCGCGGCGAATCGGTAATGGGTGCGCGCTAGAACCATGAGAGCACGAGTATTGCCCTCTATCTCCGATTCGATGAGGCCCAGAGCCGTAGCATCCAAGAGGCCAGACAGGTTGTCCTTCACTTTGCGGGGGTTTCCAAGATTTAGCAAGTGAGGAGTCTTCATCCCACTTCCATCTATCCGCGATTGGTTTCCTGGCGATTGAAGGCCTCAACCTCCCCAGTGTCGCGCGCCCAACTTCTGATCAAGTGGTTTCCAGATAGTGCCACCACCTCGTGCTGCTCCTGATAACGGGTTGCGGGTGATTCCTCATGTGCGTTCTATCATCAGGCATCTGGATTCGCCAACCATCGCATCCCGTGCCAGATGCTCCATGGAGAATTATAGGGTGCGGGCTGACAAAAGAGGGGAAATTCTCTGGTCATTGAGTCGGATCTTCCTCCGTGTGTCGGGTCTACGGGAAGATGCAGGCCGCTGGATCCCGCCGCAGTGGTCGAGGCAGCGCCTTTCGGACGCACATGGCGTGGCGACTCGCTGGCGCTCGCGTTCTGATGGCCTGCCCGAACCACCGCGCAGACAGAACGTGAGCGCCACCGAGCGTCACTCCCCGACCTCACGACAGGCTCACCTGGTCCACTGCGGCAAGGCCGGGGCGCATCTCCCCTTCTCAGTCGCGGTACCCGAAAATCTCGCACTCCCGCGTCCCGTTCTCCCTCCCTCCGTCCCGCTGCCCCGCTCGACGACCATCGCGTCCCGTGGAGAATTCTGTTGGTAGATTATAGTGTGCGGCCTGATTGAATGGGCAAGTTTCTCCGGTCGTGACGGAGGATTCTCATCAACTTGTCGGGCCTTCCCGCGGCAGAATTGCGCCCACTCTCCTGCCGGCATCTTGTTCTCCCGTTCTCCCGCGTCCCTCACTCGCGCTCTGATTCCCAACCCGGCTCGCACCCCTTGTTCCTCTACGCAGTTCAGCGCTTTACTTACTCGTTTCTGCCGAAGTAGACTCCTGTTGGCCAAAAGCCGATGTCTGTCCAACTGCCGCGATCGCCATGGACCGAGGCCCGGGCCGGGAATCGCGCCACTGGGGTATTTTCGCCGACCGCAGGGTCGGCACTGAACGAAGCGAGGTCCCGATGAACATGAGGTCTCTCGTGACTCTCACCTGCCTCACCTGCCTCACCTGCCTGGCCGCCGCCCCGGGCGGAGCGCCCCAGGGCAGCCCCGACGCCTCCGGATCCACCGCAGCGATCTACGTCGACTGCCGGTCAGGGGCGGACACCAACCCTGGCACCAGGGAGTCCCCTGTCCAGACCGTGGCCAGAGCCGCCGCGATCCTTCGCAGCCCGGACAACGCGATCTACGTCATGCGGCTGAATCCAGGCATCCACGTCCTGCCACGACACGTGGAGCTCGCGACAGAGAAGAACATGGCCGGAAAGCGAATCGTGGTCGAGGCCTCCGTGCTGCCCGATGACTCCAAGTGGACGCCCGAATCCATGCCGATCGTGATCAGCAGCGCCGAGCTCGGCGACCTGGCGGCCGATTCGCCCAGCCTCGTCGTCGGGTTTCTGGTCAACGAGAGCCACGTGACGATCCGCGGCATCAAGTTCCACGGCTACCCGCGCCCCAACTCACGCTATTTCCCCATCGGTCGCTTCAATGTGGCCAAGACCGATCTCCGTGTCGAGCAGTGCCTGTTCCTCGGAGACCCGAATGCCGCCCACCTTCAGGTCGGTGTCATCGGCCACGGCGACGGAATCCAGGTCGACCACTGTGTCTTCTACAACGTGAGGAACGCCGTCGTGTTCTGGCAAAGCAATCGCCCAAAGAGCGGCAACTCCCTCACCCACTGCATCATCTCGGGTGCTCGGCAGAGCGCGGTGTGGACGGCGTGGCCGGACCAGGACTTCACGTTCAAGAACAACATCGTGACCGGATGCAAATTCGTGTGGATCAAGAACGGGGACAACACGTCCGAGTATTCGATCGAGGACAGCGTCGTCGTCGGCAACGAGTTCGAAATGGGCGTCTCCCGTAACGACACGGTGGCCCCCGAGGCATTCGGGCTCCGTGAGAGCGGTGTCGTCAAGTCGGGGAAGGTCGCGCTGCGCCTGGTCGACCAGCTCGATCAGCCTCTGCCGCACGACTACCTGCAGGTCTTGCCCGGCTCCGCCGGCTACGAGATGGACGCCGGCCTCTTCAAGAAATGACGGGATCGCCCGCTCCCCTGTCGACATGCCTGCCCTGGGGCGCGAATCCCGAATCCACGATTCCGAACCTCGAATGTCCGTGAAAGCGGTCGGCACGGCGCCCTTCGTTCGCCTGCGCCACGGGCCGGCCGGACTCCAGATACAGACCCAAAAAGGCCCGGCAGATGCCAGGCCTTTTTGGGTTCTCGAACTAATTGGTGCCGGAGGCGGGATTTGAACCCGCACACCCTTTCGGGCGCCACCCCCTCAAGATGGTGTGTCTGCCAAGTTCCACCACTCCGGCACACAAGGCCTACTGGCCGGAACCGCCGCCCTGGGGAGGATTCGCCTGCTGCGATCCGCCGCCCGATGCCGGCGGCTGAGCCGGGGTCTGGGCCGGCGCTTGAGCCGGTGCCTCAGTCGGCGGCTGAGCCGGCGTCGACGGCTGTTCGGCCGGCGTCGTCTGCTGGGTCGCGGCCGGCGCCTGCTCCATGATGCTCGATTCTTCCGTGCGTGAATAGAAGATCGCCAGCCCCAGCGAAGTCACCATGAACACGACTGCTGCAGCTGCCGTCGCCTTGGTCAGAACGGTCGTCGCACTGCGCACCCCGAAGGCGGTCTGGCTCGACGTTCCGCCAAAGGCGGACGCGAGGTCGCCGGCCTTGCCGGACTGCAACAGCACGACCAGGATCAGCACCAGAGCCGAAAGCACATGCAGGATCGTCAACACAATGAACATGTTTCTAATACTTCACGATTTGCGCAAAGGACTCGGCATCCAGACTTGCTCCGCCGACCAGTGCGCCGTCAATATCGGGTTGTGCCATCAGTTCCGCGATGTTGCCCGGCTTGACGCTTCCACCATAGAGGATGCGCAACCCTTCGGCGAGCGCCTCCGAATAGGTGTCCCGAAGCCAGCCGCGAATCATGGCGTGAACTTCTTCGGCGACTTCGGGAGTCGCCGTACGACCAGTACCGATTGCCCACACTGGTTCGTAAGCGATGATGATACGAGATACCTCATCCTCTGTCAATTCAGCGAGACCGCGCCGCAACTGGCCCAGAATCACGTCTTCGACCCGGTCGGCCTCGCGCTGGTCGAGCGTTTCGCCGACGCAGAGGATGGGTGTCAGAGAGGTCCCGAGAACCTTGGACAGCTTGCGACCAATCGACTCGTCGTCCTCCAGGAAATACTGCCGGCGTTCCGAGTGTCCGAGGATCACGTATTGACAACTGCAGTCCTGCAGCATGCCGACCGAGATCTCTCCCGTGTAAGCGCCTTCGTCTTCCCAGTGCACGTTTTGCGCACCCAGCTGGATCGTCGAACCCTCCAGCGCCTTCGCCGCGGCCGCCAGGCCGGTGAAGGTGGGGCAAACCACCACCTCCACCGCCTGATGACCGTCTACCTTCTGGCGAAGCCCCTGGATGGTACGGACCACCTCGGACTGGGTCTTGTACATCTTCCAGTTTCCAGCAATCACAGGCTTCCGCGCCATTACTCCACCTTTACTTGTCGGTCAGGACCGCGATACCGGGAAGCTGCTTGCCCGAGAGGAACTCGAGCGAAGCACCCCCACCCGTTGAGATGTGCGAGATCTTGTCGGCGACGCCCGCCTTCTTGACGGCCGAGACAGAGTCGCCGCCGCCCACGAGGCTGTACGCGCCGCTGGCCGCCACGGCTTCGGCGATGCCCAGGGTCCCCTTGGCAAACTGCTCGATTTCGAACACGCCGAGGGGTCCGTTCCAGATCACGGTCCGGGCTCCCACGAGCTTGGACTTGAACTCCGCAATGGTCCGGGGACCAATGTCCAGGCCCATCCAGTCTCCGGGAATCGCATCCGCGCCGACGACGCGGGATTCCACTCCGACTTCGAGGCGAGGCGCCGCGACAATGTCGACGGGAAGAGCGAAATCGACGCCTTTCCTGCGGGCCTCGTCGAGAAAGCTCTGAGCCACATCCAGCTTGTCCGCTTCGAGCAGGGACTTGCCGATCTCGCGACCCTGGGCCTTGAAAAAGGTGAACGCCATTCCGCCGCCCAGCAGAATCCGATCCGCCAGCTTGAGGAAATTCTCGATCACCTCGATCTTGTCGGAGACTTTGGCGCCGCCGAAGATCGCCACCACCGGCTTCTCGGCCCCGAACAGAACGCGCGAGAGCGCTTCCAGTTCTCGGTCGATCAGCAGCCCCGCCGCGCCCTTCCCCAGCACCTGCGGAACTCCGACGGTGGAGGCATGGGCCCGGTGAGCCGTGCCGAAAGCGTCATTGACGTACTCGTCGGCCAGGCTCGCGAGCTTCCCGGCGAACTCGGGGTCATTCTTGGTCTCGCCGTTGTAGAAGCGGACATTCTCGAGGACCAGGACCTGTCCCCGCCCGAGTGCGTCGACCGCCGCGGAGACCTTGTCTCCGACGCAGTCGTCCACGAAGCCCACCTCCTCTCCGAGGAGCTGCCCGAGACGACGGGCTACCGGCGCCAGCGAGAACTCCGGCTTTCGTTCACCCTTGGGCCGGCCCAGATGGGACGCCAGGATGACTCGGCCCCCCTTCTCCTTGACCAGCCGGATGGTGGGCAGAGCGGCCTGGATCCGAGTGTCGTCTCCCACTTCGCCGTCACTGACGGGAACGTTGAAGTCGACCCGGATGAAGACCCGCTTGCCGTCGAGATCCAGATCGCGCACCGACTTCTTGGGTCTCATTTTCTCAACCATGACATTACAGCCTCGCTGCTACGTACCCGACGAGATCCACGATCCGAGAGGAGTAGCCCCACTCGTTGTCGTACCAGGAAAGGATCTTGACCAGATTGGGCTCGCCCACCTTCGTGAACATGGCATCGAAGATCGACGAATGGGGATTCTTCACGAAATCGACCGAGACCAGATCCTCGTCGGAGTACTGCAGGATCCCCTTCAGCGGTCCCTCGGCGGCCCGCTTCATGGCCGCATTCACCGCCTCGGCCGATGCCGGCTTCTCCACGATGGCGGTTAGGTCGACCACCGAAACGGTCGGCGTGGGCACGCGGATCGCGAATCCGTCCAGACGTCCGTTCAGTTCGGGCAGGACCAGTCCCACCGCGGCGGCGGCGCCGGTGGTGGTGGGAATCATCGACAGGGCCGCGGCCCGGGCGCGCCGCAGATCCTTGTGGGGCAGGTCGAGGATCTTCTGGTCGTTCGTGTAGCTGTGGATGGTGGTCATGAGGCCCTTCTGAATGCCGAAGGTCTCGTGCAACACCTTGGCCACCGGAGCCAGACAGTTGGTCGTGCAGCTGGCGTTGGAGATCACCGTGTGGTGGGCCGGATCATACTTCTCCTCGTTGACCCCCATGCAGACCGTCACATCCGGGCCCTTGGCGGGAGCCGTGATGATGACTTTCTTGACGGAACCACGAACGTGCTTCAGGGCGTCTTCCTTCTTGCGGAACAGGCCCGTCCCCTCGATGACGATTTCGGCGCCCAGATCCGGCCAGGGAATCTGACCGGGATCACGCTCGGCGAAGACCCGGATCTTGTCGCCGTTGACCGTGATGGAGTCCCCTTCGACTCGGACCTCTCCCGCGAAATGTCCGTACAGGGAATCGTGCTTGAAAAGATGGGCCAGTGTCTTGGCGTCAGTAATATCGTTGATCGCCACGAAATCGAGGTCCGCCCCCGACTCCTTGGCGGCACGGAGAACGTTCCGTCCAATTCTTCCAAACCCGTTGATTGCGACCTTCGTTGCCATTCGAGTACTCCTCCTGCTTCGGCTTTCCTTATCGTTTGTGTCCAGCGCTCGAGAAGCCGATCCATCTTCGAGCACACCCAACTTCGCTCTCGGAAACAGCTGCAATTCTATCGGGAAGACCCTTGTAGAACAACATTTTGGGACCCGGGGGAGGCGAGATTTGAGATTTGAGATTTGAGATCTACGATTTACGATTTGGTGACGGGCTTCCGCGGGCCTGCTATTGCCGTGCGGGACCGGCGTGACGCGTTATGCCGGACTGACCCGCTCGCCAATACCAGCGGAGACCGCCACCAAATCGTAAATCTCAAATCTCAAATCTCAAATCCCGTAAAGGTCTCGTCCGTCGGGTTGGGTTCGGAAGCGTCGGTGTCCCCAGAGCCAGCAGTGCGGGAACTCCCGAATCACCGCCTCGATGAAACCGTTGAACCGGGTCGTATTGTGGATCACGTCCTGTTCGCGGGAGCCGGTCGACTCGGCATGCAGCGGAGGATAGAAGCGCATCCGATATCGACCTCGAGATTCGGCGGGAACGAGAAAGGCGGGAACGACGGGGGCACCGGTCTTCATCGACAACAGCGCGACCGAACTCGTGGTGCAAGCCGGTATGCCGAACAAGGGAGCATAGACTCCGTCCTTCTCCTGAACGTTTTGATCGACCAGCAGGCCGACGGCTTCGCCCCGATGGAGCTCGCGCAGCATCTCCCGCAGCGAGCCCTGCTTGGGGATCACACGGTTTCCGAAACGGGTCCGGATCCGGGTCATCCAGCCGTCGAGGTAGGGGTTGTCGAGGGGCCGGACCACGAAGCTCAGCGGGCGTTCCCTCAGTGCGTGGGCCTGCGGAAGGAGTTCCCAACTGCTGATATGGGCCGTCAGGAAGAGCACGCCCCGGCCCTCATCCCGCGCAAGCCGATAGTTCTCGACGCCGCGGCCCGGTTCGTAGTTGACCCGGCGATGGATGTCGTCCCCCGAGACTCGGGTCAGCCGGCTCAGTTCGGCGACGTGGCCCGCGATCTGCGCGTAACTTCGTTCGAGAACCTTCGTCCGCCACTCGTCGGACTTCTCGGGAAAAGCCAGGCGGAGGTTGGTCATGCCGATGCGGCGATGGCGGACATCACGCCGGTAGACGAGTCGGCCGAGCATTTGGCAGATGGTGGTGGACAGTCCGAGGGGCAACAACGAGAGCGATCCCAGGACCCCACGGGCCGCCAGGTACCAAAGCAGGTCGGGTGATTCGCGTCGGGTGTCCGTCACCGGTGGCCCAGCCTCTTTCGATGCCCTCACACTCGCCGAAACAGCAGCAGAGAAAAGACCCGGCCGGCATCGGCGTACTCTCCGACGAGATCGACGCCGAAAGCGGTGATCTGTTCGGCGAGACGGCGAGACTCGAACTTGCGGCTCACCTCGACGAGTATCGGATCCCCTTCCTCCCAGCACAGGGTCCGGCCGATGGAGCGAAACCGGGCACAACCGGGCCGGAGGGCCCGGACCCACATCTCCATCTGCTGCCAGGACTCGTTGAAAACCGGCGCATATTCGAAATCGGCGGGATCGAAATCGCCGTCGACCAGGGCGTTGATGCAGTTGAAAACGTTGAGAATGAAGGCTCGAGTGATGCCCGCAGGATCGTTATAGGCCCGTTCGATGAGCCCCCGCTCCTTCAGTCCGTCCACCCCCAGCAGGAAGAGGTCGTCCGGTCCCAGCGCGCTGGTGACGGACGACAGGAACTGCACCAGCTCCGTCCGGGGAAAGTTCCCCAGGCTGCTGCCCAGAAAGAGGACCAGCTTGGGCAGGGCCGGATCCAGATCAGGCAGCGCGTCTTCGAGGGCCCCGTGCAGCCCCAGGAACCGGAGATCCGGATAATCCCGCCGGAGTGCATCGCGGGATGCCTGCAGGGCGCTCCGGCTCACGTCGATGGGTACGAACGTTCCTCCCTCTCCGCCGCCCAGCATGGCCTCAATGAGATGACGCGTCTTGACCGAGGAGCCGGCCCCGATTTCGACCAGGTAGCGGACCTCGAACCTGCGCATGATCCCATCCGCGTTCTCCCGCAGGATCGTGTTTTCGGTGCGCGTCAGATAGTACTCGGGCAGCGCGCTGATGCGCTCGAACAATTCGGAACCGCGTTCATCGTAGAGGAAGCGAGCTTCGAGCCAGCGGGGCTGATCCGTCAAGGTGCGGAAAATGCGCTCGGCCAACACCTCCTCGCGCGCCGGGGGCCGGGACCAGATCCCATCCTCGACGAAAGTCCAGTTCCGACAGGCTTCTTCCTTCAGCACACTGCAGACGCTGCGAACGTCCTCCACTTCACACCTCCGTCGCTGGCGGCTCGGTGACGGGACCCCCGAATGTGCCGGGTTTCAGAAACCGGCGGTATGCCTCGGGCAAGGCCTTCGGCCGACCGTCGTCTCCGGTGAAGAGGTGGCGGGTAAAGCCACTGGCGACCAGGCGTCCCTGCCCGTCGAGCACCTGATAGTCGAAGGTCACGGCCCGGCTCCGGAATTCCGTCACCCGGGTTCGCACCACGAAACCGTCATCATAGCTCAGAGAGCGATGGTACCTGCAGACGGTCTCGATAACGGGGAGAAAGGTCCGGGTCTCCCTTTCCAGCTCGGCATAGCTGAATCCTCGCGCCTTGCAGAAGCTGGTCCGCGCAACCTCGAACCAGACGAAGTAATTGGCATAGTAGGCCCGGCCCATCTGGTCGGTCTCAGCGTAGCGCACGCAGAGGGGGACGTCGACATAGTCGCAGCCATGCATCATCGGTGATGGTAGCGGATCGGGAAGAGCGATGAAAGCCGGAGGTCCGGTTCGCAGCCGAACCCTGGGGAGCCGGACAAGAGCGCGAACATCGCGACTTCAACCTGGGTCATAGTCCGGTGTGGGATCATCGGTCTTTCATGCTCTGCTCGAACCGGCCGAGACACCCGCGCGGGGGGCTGGAAGCCTGGAGCACTCTCGCGGCCAGAGGCCGCGCTCGAAACCCGAAACCCGAAACTGCTATCGTGGGTGAGCGAAGGCTGTCTACCATGAAGATCCTGCTGGTCAACCCGCCGATCTATGATTTTTCGGCCTTCGATTTCTGGCTGAAGCCCTACGGACTGCTGCGCGTGGGAGGAGCCCTGCGGGACCAGGCGGATCTCCGGCTCTTCGATTTTCTGGATCGCCGGCATCCCGATGCCCGGCGGAAACGTTGCGACGATTGGGGGCGGGGAAAGTTCATGAGCGAGGTCGTGGCCAAGCCGGCCGCACTGTGCGACATCCCGCGTCACTATCGCCGATACGGATTGCCCCGTGAGTCGTTCCGGCGATTCCTGGACGAGCAGGGACCGTTCGATTACGCCCTGATCCAGACCTCCATGACCTACTGGTATCCCGGAGTCGCGGAAGTCCTCGAGACGCTCACCCGGGAGGCCCCGGCGACCCGAACCGTCCTGGGCGGAGTCTACGCCTCAATCTGCCCGGAGCATGCGCGAAGCCTGGGGCCGGACCTGGTCATCGAAGGAGACCGTCTGGACCCCCTGTGGGAATTTCTCGAGTGCCGGGGGGATCTCGACCAGCCGCCCTACTGGGAGGGATACGAGCGGCTCGATACGGGGGTCCTGAAGCTGGCCGAAGGCTGTCCTTTTCGCTGCACCTACTGTTCGGTTCCGCGCTTCCAGCCGGAATATCGACCCGGATCGCTCGGGGCGGCGCTGGACAGCCTGGATCTACTGGTTCGGCTGGGAAGCCGCCAGATCGTGTTCTACGACGATGCCCTCTTGTTCCGGCCGGACTCCCTTTTCCTCCCTTTTCTGGAGGCCCTTCCCCACGACCCGATGGACCGGGTGTTCCACACTCCCAACGCCCTCAACGCCCGCTTCTTGAACGATCGAGTTGCGGAGCGGATGGCCGCCGCCCGTTTTCGCTTTCTCTATCTCGGCTTCGAGAGCGACTCAATGGTCTGGCAGAGACGCACGGGCGGGAAGGTGTATCCCGAGGAGCTGGAACGGGCGGTGCAGAGCCTGGCCCGGGCAGGGATCGGTCCCGAATGGGTCACCTGTTACCTGATCGTGGGTCACCCCCGGAGCGACGGACAGGCCGTCGAACATTCCATGCAGTACGCCCACAGCCTCGGGCTTCGGGTGATGCTGTCCGAGTACTCCCCCATACCGGGGACTCCGGATGGTGAACTCTGCCGCAGCCGGGTGGACCTGGACGAGCCGCTGAATCACAACAAGACAGCCTTCGCCCATCGTCACCTGGGGAGAGCACGGCTGCAGGAACTCAAGGATCTCGCGAATGATCTGAACCGGGAAATCGAGACGCGAGGAGGGTTGGGGGGACCTGGGAGCTGGAAGCTGGGAGCTGGATAGTCCGGGCGGTCAGAGGGTTGGTTGCGGAGCCGCTTTGGACTGCGCAGCCTGCCGCCCCTTTCTTCGCGGGAGGCCTGACAGGCCCGGTGGACGGCGTTTCGCCCAACTCCTTGCTCAACTCGAAGATCGAATATCCTGAATCGCAGTTCTTCAGAACCGGTCGCTCAGAATCCGGGTGGACTGCTCGTCCTTGCCGAAAGAGATGGCCGGACCGTTCTTGCGGGCCTTCGCAGCCGCGACCGGTACCGACCCGGCCCGGCTTGCCTGGCCGGCGGGCCGGGCCCGAGGGGAGCGACGGTCAGTGCCGGTCTGACGCAGTTCGAACTGACCCGCGAGCGAGGCCATCTGCTCAGCCTGTCCTGTGAGCTCCTCGGCGGCGCTGGCCGACTCTTCGGCATTGGCCGCCGCCTGCTGGGTCACCTGGCTGATCTGCTCGACGGCCCGATTCAGTTGTTCAATGCCCTCGCTCTGCTGTTGAGAGGCGGTCGCAATCTCGATAACGCCCTCTCGGACCTTTTCGACCTGTCGGTTGATTTCTTCCAGATTGCTCAGGACTTCACCGTTGATCTGCACACCCTCGTCGGCGTTGCGAACGGAGCCCTCGATGAGATTGGCTGTCGATTTGGCGGCCTCCGCGCTGCGCATGGCCAGACTGCGGACCTCTTCGGCCACCACGGCGAAGCCCTTCCCCGCCTCACCGGCCCGGGCGGCCTCGACGGCGGCATTGAGTGCCAGCAGGTTGGTCTGAAAAGCGATCTCGTCAATGGTCTTGACGATTTTCGCGGTTTCGTCGGATGAGCTCTTGATCCGGGCAATCGCTTCCGAGAGCCGGCGCATGCTGTCGACGCCTTGCCGGGCCACCTGCTCGGCCGAGTCCGCGAGAGTCCGCGATTCCTGGGCATTGGCGACGTTTTGGCCGGCCATGGAGGCAACCTCCTGCAAGCTACTGGCGACCTCCTGGAGGCCGCTGGCCTGTTCAGAGGCTCCCTGTGCCATGGTCTGACTCCCGACGCCGATCTGGCTCGAAGCCGCGGCCACCTGCTCGGCACTGACCGAGACGTACTTCAGGCTCTCTTCCAGGTTGTCCATGGCACGGTTGAGAACTTCCTGAATGCGCCCGAAGTCTCCCCGGTAATTGCCCTCCATCCGGCTCGTCAGATTGCGCGCCGCCAACTGATCCAACACGCCGGCCGCTTCATGGATCGGATTCAGGATCTGATCCAGCAGGCCGTTGACGGTCTCGAAAAGGTCCCGGAAATCCCCCGAGACCCGAGTCGCGTTGAGGCGGATATCGGTGCGCCCTTCGGAGGCCGCCGCCCTGAGCTTGCGGACTTCCTCGACAGCTAGAGTCTGCTGAGCGCGTTCCGAGATGACTTCCACTCCTCCGACGATCTTCCCATCGGCCCCGCGCACCACGCTGCAGCGCGCCCGAATCGGCAGTTTCTGGCCATCCCGGCGGACCACTTCCGTTTCGACCTTGACGGGCTGCCCCGTCCGGAGGCAACTCTTCATGGTGCAGCGATCCGTCCCACACAGTTCCGTCCGGCAGAGGTCTGCGCAGTTCATCTTCCCCACCACGTCCTGCCGGCGGTGACCGAGGATCTCGAGCATCTCATCACTGATCAGACGGACCCTCAGCTGGGGATCGACGACGAACATGCTGGCGGCTGCGGAGCCGACGATCTGATTGGCAAAGGTCTCTTCGAAGAAGTCACGCTTCCCTTTCGACAGAAAGGACACGGTTCACCCCCCGGTTACCACTCGAAACGATTGTGGGCACGCGCACAGATATCTGCACAGTCTGGAGATCGGCGAAGTCCTGCAAAATCTTTAGGGTGGGGCCACGGCCCGGCGAAAAATGCCGGGCGGAACCTCCGCCCGAGATACGCCGTCCGGAACTCCGGCCGATCGGGCCGGAGTTCCGCGACCCTTCGGTCGCGGTGGCAGGGCGCAGGCCCCCGTCGGTCGAACCGCTCTTTTCTTCTCGATTTAGGTCATAGTCCTCCGATATCCTTGGACCTCCAGGGCGATCGGTCGGGTGGCCAGGGAAGGCAGCGCCGTCCGCCGTACTAGGGATGGTCGACAACGTCCGGGGAGGCGGACCGACCATCCGGTAGGCAGGGTCCTGCCGGGGGTGTTGGGGGATGTATCCGAATTTCGCGAGTGAATCCAGGTCACGATTCGAGGACGAAATTCGAACTTACATCGGCCAGCTGCGGGAGCTCGATTCTCTTCCCTCCGTGGCGTTGCGAGTCATCGAACTGGCCGGCCTCGAGCAGACGGCACGCAGTGAACTTGTCCAGCTGATCGAATCGGATCAGAGTCTGGCCGCGAGGGTATTGCGCGTCGCCAATTCCGCTTGGCTGGGAGCCCCCGGGAAGATTTCGTCGCTGGACCGGGCCATGGCCGTTTTGGGCTTCGATATGGTCCGGAATCTGGCGCTCTCCGTGCTCGTATCGCATCTGTTCCTCAAGGAGAAGGAGGGGGACCGCCTCAAGGCCCGGGACCTCTGGCATCACAGTCTGGCCTGTGCGGTCGCCAGCGAGCAACTCGCCCGACGTACGTCCTTTCCCCGGCCCGGGATGGCCTTCGTGGCTGGCCTGTTGCACGACCTGGGCAAAGTCGTCCTGCTGCGCTGGAACCGGAACACCTACCAGAAATTGGTCACCCTGAGTCACCAGAAACGCGCCTCGCTGTCGGCTTTGGAGAGGGAAATGCTCGGCCTGGACCATGCCGAGATCGGCGGACTGCTGCTGGAGGACTGGAATTTTCCGGTGGAGTTGACCGAAGCCGTGCGGCGGCATCACACACCGGCCGATCGGATTGGATCGATCCGCGAACTGGCGGTGATCCTGGAGTCCGGCAACTGCCTGTGCCATCACAAGCGTTTCGGTTACAGCGGCAACGACCAGCCCGAGCTCCAGTTGTCCGACATCGAGGACCTGGCGGCGCTCACGTATGAGGCACCCAAGGAAATCGCCATGGAGGTGATCCGGCGTTTCGATGAGGTGGCCAGCCTCTTCAGTGACGGTCCATCCACACCCGAGCTCTACCTGTCGGCGGTGGCGCGGGCTAATCAGGAACTCTCCGAGATGTACCACGAGCTGCTCGAGCGGACCCAGGAGCGGGAGCGGGCGGAGGTCGAACTCCGCCAGAAGGAGGAGCAGCTCAACCGCGCCCAACGACTGGAGGCGGTGGGCCAGCTGGCGGGTGGAATTGCCCACGACTTCAACAATTTCCTGACCGTCATCATGGGGTTCGGCGATCTGCTTCGGGAAGGAATCTCGGACGATTCGCCGCTCCGACAGCACGTCGATACGGTGATGAGCGTCGCCGAGCGAGCCGCCACACTGACCCGGCAGCTCCTGGCCTTCAGCCGTCGCCAGGTCCTCAAACCCAAGGTCGTTGTCCTGAACTCGATTATCACCGACGTGCACAAGCTGCTGGTGCGCCTGATCGGCGAGAACATCAAGCTGACGACCACACTGGATCCCGCCCTCTGGCCGGTCCGCGTCGATCCCGGCGGAATCGAGCAGGTTATCGTGAACCTGGCGGTCAACGCACGGGACGCCATGATGGACGGAGGCGTGCTGACCATCGAAACCAGGAACGTCGAGCTGACCAGTGAAATCGGAGATGCCCTGGGGCACCTGAGTCCGGGCCGCTACGTCCGCATCGACGTGCGGGACACCGGACACGGCATGAGCCGCGAAACCCAGGAGCGCATCTTCGAGCCCTTCTTCACCACCAAGAAGCGGGGCACCGGAATGGGACTGGCCACGGTCTACGGAATCATCAAACAGAGCGGCGGCTTCGTCTTCGTCGAGAGCGAGGTCGATTGCGGCACCTGCTTCCGAATCTACTTCTCACCCGTCGACCAGGCCGTCGAACCCGAGGCGGTCCGCCCTCCCGTCGACGCCCTCGAGAACGGAACCGAAACGATCCTCATTGCAGAGGACGAGAAGGAAATCCTGCACCTCGTCGAAAAGATCCTGGGCAACGCGGGCTATCATGTGCTCTCAGCGCGAAACGGTCAGGAGGCGCTGGACACGGCGGCGGAATTCGAAGGTCAGATCCACCTGCTGCTGACCGATGCCGTCATGCCCATCGTCAACGGCCGAGAACTGGTCGAAAGGCTTCGCCCCCTCCGTCCCAGCATGAAGGTCCTCTTCATGTCGGGCTACACCGGAACGGGAATCCTCCACCGCGCCGTCGCCGGGCAGGATATCGCATTCATCTCCAAGCCCTTCACACCCCACGATCTGGTTCGCAAGGTGCAGGGCGTCCTCGAGGGCTCGTAGGTCCGGTCAACTGCCTGCGAAGGCCATCACTCTGTCGATGTAGCTCGAGATGGCGGCAATGGCCTCGGGGGACGGTGAATCGTACTGGAGTCCCAGCGAGGTTCTTTCGGAATCCTCCCGCAGACTTCGGACGATGCTTTCGAGACGGGTGGGCTCGTCCTTCGTGTCGAAGCGGGCGAGGAGCGTCACCGGAGCGGACGGACTCAGCGCCAGTTCCTTGATCAGGCTGGTCTCGAAGAGCAGCCGGGCTCCCGTGGCGCTGAGGTCGACGATCATCCCCTCGACCGACTTCTCGCCGTTCACCAACATGACCGGAATGTGGGCCTCGACCCGTTGCGCGGCGCGCAGATCGTAGTTCTCCACTTCTTTGGGGAAAGCCGCGAAGACCACGCCGATCTCCCCTCCCACGGGCTGAATGACGGAGGACCGGAAGCCCCACACCGTGCCCTGGTGCAGGTAGCGGATGATCAGCTTCGTTCCGGCCGTCAGGTTCGTCCGGAGCAGACCGGCGGCAATGCTCACGGGTGTCCGGAGGATGAGGAAACGTTCGCCGTCCACACCGATCATGCGGCTTTTGAAGCGCTCCTCGACACCTTCGACCTCGATGGTCACTTCGGTCCCCAGCGAGATGAATCCCAGATTCTTCATGGAGATCGCTCTCCCCCATTATGCGGATCCACCGTTGCCGGCGGCCCGCGATCCCGACGATCGCCCCGACCTCCCGCCTATTCGGCCATCTCCGGGAAGATGATTCGCCACATCAACTGTGTCGGCGGTAAATATGCCATAGCACCCCGAACGTTTTTCTCATCATAGATCAGCTGACCACCTGGACGGATCTCGAGATCGATGTCGCGGCTCTCCAATCCCGCCTCTCCGGCAGTGAATCCCGTCATCCAGAGGGCCCCGCACAGGGAGGCGCCGGACTCGATCCGAACTCTCCCCCCGCCGAGGTGGACCAGCAGTCCCCGCAAACTGGTACCGCTGGAAAGCACGACGTCACCACAGGCCAGAAAGAGGCCCTCCCGTTCACCCTCCAGCACCGCTCCCTGCGGCAGGACGTGCAGCCCCCGGCCGCTGTCGGAGCTCCCCCTTCCCCCGCCCAGGCTCTCCAGCCTCGCGTTCAGATCCATCCAGAAGCCTGGCTCCAGGAGACGAAGCAGGGAGGGGTCGGACAATCGAGCCTCGCTGACGTTGCGGTACCAGTTATCGACAGCCAGTCCCAGATCGCGGGCCGTCTGCTCGATGTCGTCGACAAGTCCGGCCTCCGGATACTCGATGATCTCCAGCGGAGGGCCGCCCTCGCGTTGAATCGAGTCGGCGGCCGGCAGGCGGATCCTGGCCCCCTCCCCCACCAAAGTCAGCGCCGTCTCGGCAGCGAAGCCCCGTTCGCGCCGGAGATGCGCCTCGACCATCGTCACGTTGTTGCGGCCCGAGAACCGCGCGGTCTGACGCAGTCGAGCCGGAACGATACCCATGGACCGTACGACCACCGTCCCATTGTGGTCCTCTCCCGGCGGCTCTCCCGGGTCATTGGAGAAGCGCAGCAGGATCCAGCCTCCGTCCGTGGTGGGCATGGCCGGCGCGGACGGTGTCAGCCCCAGAAAGGAGGGCAGCCCGTCGTCGCAATCGCTGGTGAGCAGCATGGGATCGGTCTGCCAGGCCGACTCGAGAGGGACCGGGTCCCTCCACCCGGGGACTCCGAGGCAGTCGGGTACTCCGTTACTCCCCAGCAGCAGTTCTGGAGTCTCGACGGCCGGGAGCATCGCGCGCGCCAGTTCGAGGCCGTTTGCGGCCAGCACCTGACTGTGCATCTGGGTCTCCGATTCGGCCACCAGCGTTCCCACCAGGGCCAGTTCGAGCTGGAGGAGCCCTCCCACCAGGCAAAGGAGACTCATACTCAGCAGAACCGCGATGAGTACGAACCCCGCGTTGCGCTCCAAGTCATCGGGCATGGTCTACTCCTTGAAAAGTTGCGGCCGCAGGTTCCAGAGATGCACCGCCAATGGGCGGCGCAGAACGTTCGCCCCCGCACCCAGGCGATGGTTCGATCCGGCAGTCAGGTGAATCCAGAGCAATGCCGGGGCCTCACGATCGAACTCCGCCGAAACCACGCCGGCCAGGGCCGGCTGGAAGCTCCCGGCACCCGAGCGGAGCTGCAGAGAGCGGCCGGCCGCTCGAATGTCGATGGCCTCGAAGGCCTGGTCGAGAGTCCCGTCGGGCCGGCCGTCGGGACCGTCGATGTCCGACCGAACCTGAAGGACCTCACCCGAAACGGTGAGTCCCTGCCCGGCTCCGGACAGACCGCATCCGGCAGCCGCCACCCAGCGCTCGAACAGAAGAGGAGCCAGCAACAGGCACCGGTCACGATCCAGCAGACTGGCGAGGACATCCGCCGTCTTCTGAAACTCATGCAGGCAGAGAAAAGCGCTGCCCGAGACGAGCGTGCCGATGAACAGCGCAATGAGCACTTCGAGGAGGCTACTCCCCCGCTGGCGTCGATCCGTCATATCGAAACACCTCCCAGCACCGCCCCAGCCCGTCGACGACTCGAAAGCGTCGAAGGGGAGGACAGCCGTCGGCGGGCACGATCCACTCGGCACCCTCTCCCGGCTCCTCGATTCCCGCCCGGATTTCCTGGACCCGATTCCAGCGCTGCAGCGTCGCGTCCGCCCCCTCGCGCAGCCGCGCGGCCAGACGCACGCTGGCAGCCAGCAGACCGACTGCGGCCACCAGCGCCACAGTCGCGACCGCCATCGCCACGAGGACCTCGAGCAATGTGCCCCCCCTCTGTTTTCGGATCCTGTCACGACCCTCGATCATGGCAGCCACTCCCAACGGATCCTGCCGAAGGGCGCCACCACGACGCGGACCGACCCCGCCGTCGAGGAAGTCAGCACCAGGCTTCCCGCAGGCACGGCATTGGCCCTCGAATAGAACGTGATCGGTCGGGAGGGCGCCCCGGTAAATCGAATTCCCTCGGGAAGCCGGACCCAACGCTCCGGCGTTCCAGTCCGGGGACCCGCTCCGTAGCCCTCACCGTCCTCGGTGATCCGGAGCGACAGCGGTTGATTCAGGCTGATCGCCCTTCCCCGCAGCGAGGACAAGTCGGCGACCAGCACCTGGGCCGTCGCCTGCAGAGCGAGCATGGCCCGCATCTCGTGGAAACGGGCGATCCCGAGTCCCGCCATGATGCCGAGAATCAACAGGACAATCAGGAGTTCCAGCGCGGTCCAACCATGATTTTTCATCTCACTCTCTATAAACGCACGAGCCTGAAAATCTGCGAAAGGAACCCTCGGCCGGGCGGACCGAGGGTCGCTTGGGTTAGAATTCGCACTATGATGAGTGAGCTTGGCTACAAGGTGCTCCATCTGTCGGGCGTCTTCCTGGTGCTGTTGTCCCTGGGCAGCCTGATCGTGATCGGAGCCGTGGGAGGCCCGGCGCTGAAGTGGAAACGGACGCTCTCAGCGGCCAACGGCATCGGCCTCCTGCTCATCATCGTGGCGGGATTCGGTCTACTGGCCCGACTCGGGATGTCCTGGCCGTTCCAGGGCTGGGTCTTCCTGAAGATGATGATCTGGCTGTTCTTCGGCGCGTCGCTGACTCTCGCCGACCGGCTGGGTGAGCGGGCCCGCATCTTATGGTGGGCTGCCCTCGCGGCCGCGATCCTTGCCGCTTACCTCGGAGTATACAAGCCGTTCTGAGCCATTCTCTGGCCCCTTTTCGATTCAGACGCATGCACTACAATTCGATGTTCGACATCGTGCAGAACGGTTGGACAGGAGCGGGAGACAGCATTGCTGTGGACGACAAACAAGCAACCTACCGAACAGATCCCTTCGCGGAACTCGAAAACCTCGAGCAGATCGTCGCGCATGTCGTCCCGTCCCCCGGAGACATCCCGACGCTGGACGGCATCGACATCCACGGTGTGACCCTGCCCCTGAATGGAATCATTGGGGGGGACCACATCATCTACCTGGACTTCAAAAAGCGCTACGATCTGGACGCCCGGATCGAGGAGGCCCGACGAAAGGGGCGGCACGAAGTTGCCGCGCGGCTGGCCTCCTGCCGGAATCGCGCCGGCATCGTGGTTGCGGATGTCTCCGGCCACCACATCACGGACGCTCTGCTGGCCCTGATGCTTCATCAGGCGTTCCTGCTGGGGGCCATTTACGAACTCGATATCGACGGGGAGCTTTCGACCCGACTCTTCGAGAATCTGAACGCCCGTTTCTTCAAGTCGTCGAGCGTCAGCAAGTTCCTGACTCTGATCTACGGAGAGATCTGGCAGGATGGCAAGTTCCGATTCATTTCGGCGGGGCATCCCATTCCGGTGGTCTTCTCACGCAGCTTCGACCGCATCGTCGACATTTGTCCCGAACTGCTCACGACCTTTCCCCCCATCGGGACCATGCCCTCCTCCGATGACATCGACCGCCGCATCATGAAGCCGCCGCTCGGGTTCAAGGGCCAGTACGAGGTCAACGAAATCAATCTGATGGGAAGCGGCGATATCCTGCTCCTCTACACGGACGGTCTGTCGGAGCACTCGAATGGCACGGAGGACTATTTCCCCGGTCGCCTCGAAGCGGTATTGCGTTCCTGCAAGGACCTGAGCGCGAGAGAAATCTCTAATGCCATTCGGGACGATCTTCTGGCGTTCAGCCCGCCGACCGACGATGTCAGCTTCGTGGTCATCAAGCGCCACTGAGTCGCGCTCCAGACGACGGCCTCACCCTCATCCCTGGCGCCCGCCGGCCGATTCCGGCTTGCGGGCCACCAGATAGAACTCGTGTCCCCGTCCCCGACGCCGCAGCCGGGCGTCGAGCCCGGGAGTCCTTCGATAGAACCAGTTCAGACGCTGCTGGATGACCTGCTGGTGAAAGGGCTGGTAAACAAAGGCGGTCAGGCGGTTCCCCAGGCGGCTCAGTCCGGCGAATCCGTGATCCGAAAGAAACTCGGAGACGCGGAGGAGACAGGCCTCCTCGAGCAGAAAATAGAGATTCGGTGCGTGAGTCCAGGTTTCCGCAAGCAGGATGGTGAACCCTTCCCGCTCGAGCCAGTCCGACAGTGATCGGAGCGAGAAGTACTGGAGGTGGCCCGGGCAGTAGATCCACGTCCAGTGCCTGCCCAGCATCCGGTAGATCGTGGAGTCCAGGTTCGGAGAGTTCAGCACGAGGCACCCTCCGGGCCGCAGGGCCCGCCGGCTCTGGCGCAGAACCCTGCCCGGGTCCTCGGTGTGCTCCAGCGAGTGCCACAGGGTCAGGACATCCCAGGTGCCGGAGGGCTGGTTCGCGAGCGCCTCGACGAGATCGGCCTCGATGAGCTCGACACCCAGGTCGTCTGCACCAAACCGCACCGCGTCCGCACTGCTCTCGACACCCTCGGCCTGCCAGCCGCAGTCGCGGGCCTTCTTCACGAAGAACCCCTGGCCGGCCCCAAGATCCAGGAGCCTTCCCGGCGCACAGTCAGGGATCTGCGCCAGGAGTTCCACCCGCCGTCGGGCGAGTTCCTCGAACCAGGGGCGGATCGCGGTCAGGAACTCCGTAGCCGAGCCGAGACGATAATGGGCGGCGTTCTCTTCCTCGGTCGGCTGGGGCCAGACAAAGACATGACCGCACGCCCCACAGCGATGGTAAAGATGCCCCTTCTTGACGAAAGCCATCTCCGCCCTTCCGCTTCCGCACAGAGTGCAGATTGCAGAGTCCGGGCTAGAGAGCTTTGAAGACCCGATCGATCTTCTCCTCGGCCTCGTCGGCCAGGGGCTGGACCGCTGGATTGTTCACGGCTTTGAACATCGCCTGGGGCCGCGCCAGAGCCACCTCGGCTCCTCCTTCCCTCTCGGCCACGACGACATTACAGGGCAGCAGGAGGCCGACCGTGTCGTCCTGGGAAAGGGCACGGTGGGCCATCCGGGGATTACAGGCTCCCAGGATGAGATAGGGTCGGAAATCGACGTCGATCTTCTGCTTCAGTGTGGCTTGGACGTCGATGCGGGTCAGGACGCCAAAGCCTTCCTGCTTGAGCGCGGCCGTCACCTTGGCTTCGGCCTCGGCCAGTGTCGCACCGGGCAGGAATCGGTACAGACTGTACTCGGCTTCTTTCATGATCCACTTCCTTTGTTCTTGGCGATGTATTCCTCCAGCTCCTTTTTCTGGGCCGCGTTGGGCCGCTTCTGCAAATACTGCTCATACTCGGCGGCGGCGCGAGCCTTCATCCCGGCCCGGTCATAGAGCTGAGCCAGCCGCAGGTGCACGTCGGCCATTCCCTCAGGATCGAGCCGGATGGCCTCATTCAGATAGCCCACCGCGATCGAGCCTTTGCGGATCCCCAGGTAGGCCTCTCCCAGCAGGTACTGGGACTCGGCCCGGCCGGGATCTGCTTCGACCGCCTTGGTGAGCGGCTCAATCGCCTGGTCGTACTTCTTCTGGGCCAGGCGGAGCTTGCCCAGGTTGACCAGGGCCGGGAGATAGTCGGGCTTCAACTCCAGGGCCTTCTCATAGGCCTTCGCCGCATCGTCGAGCTTCTGGAGCTGAAAGCGGGCCGTTCCGAGCTCCGTCCAGCCCTCGTAGTCGCCGCCGTCGGCTTTCACGAGCTTCTCGAGAAGCTCCGCGGACTTCCGGGAATCGCCTTTGGAAGTCGCCTCTCGGGCCTGGTCCAGCAGCTGGACCTGGGCGGCGGAGCGATCGTAGGAGGAGCCTTCGGACTCGGAAGCCAGCCCCGATGTCTTCCAGACCAGTTCGATGTCCTTCCGGATATCGGTGCTTTGGGACTCATAGACGACGAACTGTTCCCGGTAGACCACCCTGTTTTCAACCTGGATCGTCAAAACGTAGGTATTGTTCTCGACGTCGTGAAAGCGATACCGGCCGTTGGGGGCCACCGAGTCACGCCCCACTTCCCTTCCCGAAACATTCGACAGCAGCAGAATGAAGGTCTGGGGGACCTTGACACCTTCGGGCTCTTCCACCTTCAGGTCGCCCCAGAGGGTGTTCAACACACCGCCTTGCCGGGACCTCCTCTGTGCTTCGACCGCGCCCGTCAGAAGAAGGACGCATCCGAGCAACGCCAACACACGAACGCCCGCACGATATGACATATTGGAATACTAGCAGGGCCGAAACAGCACGAGAAGTAGCGAAACGGACACCGGGAGGACGACATGAAGAGCCTGACCGAGCATCTGGTCTTCAACGTCGATCGACGTCGCGACTACATCAACATCACCCCCAAGGTGGAGGAACTGGTCCGCCGCAGCGGCATCCAGGAGGGACTCTGCCTGGTCAACGCCATGCACATCACGGCCAGCGTCTACATCAATGACGACGAGTCCGGACTGCTCGAGGACTACGACGACTGGCTGGAGCAGCTGGCACCCCACGCGCCGACCTCGCGATACCGTCACAATCGGACCGGCGAGGACAACGGCGACGCACATTTGAAGCGCCAGATCATGGGCCGTGAAGTGGTCGTCGCCATCACCGGGGGCCGGCTCGACTTCGGTCCCTGGGAACAGATCTTCTACGCCGAATTCGACGGACTCCGGGCGAAGCGGGTACTCGTGAAGGTCATCGGCGAGTAAGCCTCGGGCTCGCCCGGGTCATCGCACACCGTCCCTCACCGTACCCCGGGGTCGACGGGGCTCTCGGAATTCGGTCGAACAAAACGAACCCGACTGCCGTAGTCTAGATCAATGGACATCGCACAACTGGCTCTGGCCCTGGGTGCAAGTCTGGCCGCCGGCCTCAATCTCTATATCACTATCCTGACGCTGGGCCTGGGGCAGCGATTCGAGCTCCTTCACCTGCCTCAGGACATGCAGATCCTGGGCAATCCCTGGGTGCTGGGGACCGCCGGAGTGCTGCTGGTGATCGAATTCGTGGCCGACAAGGTGCCCTATATCGACAATACCTGGGACGCCGTGCACACCTTTATCCGCGTGCCGGCAGGGGCGTTGCTCGCCGTCGCGGCCTTCAGCGACTTGTCCCAGCAATGGCTCTGGGTGGCAGCCCTTCTGGGCGGCTTCGTAAGCTTCTCGGCCCACGGAGCCAAGGCCTCGACCCGTCTGGCGGTCAATGCCAGCCCGGAGCCCTTCAGCAACTGGCTGCTGAGTTTCGGTGAAGACGCCGTCAGCCTGACCGTGCTCTGGCTGGCCTCGAGCCACCCCTACATCGCGGTCGCGACCGTACTGATTCTGGTGGGCGTCTGTTTGACGGTCCTGTTCTTCTTCTACCGGTTCCTCCGCCTGCTGTTCCGGCGGCGGCGCACGCCCAGCCCAGCGGCAGGATGAAAGCCGGCGGGCAAGGCCGCAGCGAAACCGATCAGAATGCCCGTGCCGGAGAGTCGCCAGGCCGGGGTGTCTCCGGTCGCGATGCGGCGTCTGCTGCGGCAGGATTCCGGAGGAGGCTGCGACTGCGAGATCCTGCCGCAATGTTTCCGCGGAGACTCCGGGAATTCCGCGACGGGAAGCCCGCTGATGCCCACTTTCCGTCCCAGCGGCGATGCGGGATCGCGGCGGCCAATTCCTGCAGAAGCCGGAACCCGACTATTCGCTCTCGGATTCCCGGCCGGTGCTCCCGGGCAACAGCGGCCGTCCCAATGAACCCGTTCGGCGACCGGCCAGGACTCGGGGCGTCGCGGTCCCCGAACTGGGGGAGCTCAAGCCCGGGGCCCGACGGCCGCGGCGCTGTTGTCGATGCAGCGCGTAAAGCAGTCGGTTGCGGAACCCCCCAAGAAAGAACCGGGCGACGAAGAGGGGACCGTTCGGCTGAGCCACGACCCTCACGTCACCTCGGCGGATGGCCTGCAGGACCGATCCGACCTCGCGTTCGGCGCGGACCATCGTGTAGGTCCGTCCCAGCTGGTAGAGAAAATGGGTGTCGCTGTTTCCCACCAGAGGCAGCCCCCGGCGACGGGCTTCGCGGGCCGCCCGCCGGTTGAAGTCGAGTCCCCGCATCGACAGGGAGCTGAGCTCGACGGCATCGAAGAGATCGATCCACTCGAAAAAGAGATCCCTCAGGGCTTCCGCGACCGGATAGAAAGGATGGGGAGCAATGACCAGCTGATCCGTCCCCTTGGCCTCGCGCACCTGCTCGAAGGTGTTCCACGACGGCCGGTACCCGAGGAAATTGTAGAGGAGAACGTGGCGGCCGCGCAGAGTTGCTTCCACCCCCGGAAGCAGGAGGATTCCCAGGCCCTCGGCGAACTCCGCAAGCTCCATCGTGTAGAGAAGCTGATTGTGGTTGGTGATGGCAAGCACCTGGAAGCCCTGGCCGGCCGCATGCCGGATCAGCTCTTCGGGCGAGTGGACGACCATCCTCCCGCCGTCGTTCGGGTCCTCCCGCGTGTGCAAATGCAGATCAACCTTGAGCCAGCCGGACATGATGATGCTTCAGAATACCCGCTCCGCCGTTCCTGCTTCAAATTCGCCTCAACCGTGGGGCGGGCGAAACGGAATCACAGGTGACTCGGCGAAGAACCTCCCGGACAGAATGAGGGCCGGACCGTTTTCCCTTCCGGCCGTTTGCTGCATACTAAGGCCCACCATGAAACGGATGCTCAAGTACGCACTGCTCGGCGTTGCGGCAGCAGTTGGACTCGTGGTGCTCCTGATCGGCGGATGGTTGGGCTACAACGTGATGAAGTCGGCTCCGCCCGTCTCCCCTGCCGCCTATCCCTGGCCGAAGAACGCAACCTCGACCGACATCGACCGAATCTCCAGGGAACTTCTCGCCCAAATGACCCTGGAGGAGAAGATCGATCAGAAAGTAGGCCAGGGACTGAGCCGCTTCATCGCGGTCCTGCTGGTCAAGGGCCACTTCGGGATCGGCTACTCGGGATACAATGCCCGACTCCATATCCCTCCCTTGGCCTTTACCGACGGCCCGCGGGGGGTCACGGTGGCGACGGCGACGGCCTTCCCCGTGGCCATGGCGCGAGCCGCTTCCTGGGACGTCGAACTGGAACGGGCCGTCGGCGACGTGTTTGGCCAGGAAGCGCGGGCGGCGGGGGCCAATACCTTCGGAGGCATCTGCATCAATCTGCTCCGCCATCCCTCCTGGGGCCGGGCCCAGGAAACCTACGGCGAAGATCCGTGGCTGCTCGGGGAGATGGGACTGGCGGTGATGGAAGGCGTCCAGGCCAACAACGTGATGGGCTGCGCCAAGCACTTCGCCCTCAACAGCATCGAGGATTCGCGTTTCCAGGTCGATGTCAAAATCGACGAGCGCACCCTGCGAGAGGTCTACCTTCCCCATTTCAAGAAGCTGGTCGAACACGGTCTCGCCTCGATCATGAGCTCATACAACCGCGTTCGCGGAGAGTACGCCGGCCAGAATCGCGCTCTGCTTACGGACATCCTTCGCCATGACTGGGGCTTTCGGGGCTTCGTGTCGTCGGACTGGATCTACGGTTTGCGCGACGGTCTGAAGGGCCTTCACGCGGGTCTCGATGTTGAGATGCCGGGATCGGAACAGTTCGGGAAGCTTCCCGAACTGATTCGGGACGGAAAGGCCAGCGAAGAGGAAGTCGACGAGAGTGTCCTGCGCGTGCTTCGGACCAAGCTGGACTACATTACGCGTAAGGACCCGATGACCTACGACGAGTCCCTGCTGGCATCGCCGGAACACATCGAACTGTCCCGAGAGGTCGCCGAGCAGAGCATGGTGCTGCTGAAGAACGAGTCGGGCCTTCTGCCGCTGGACCGGGCCGGGATTCGGAAACTCGCTCTGATCGGGCGTCTGGTCGAAGAAGACAACACGGGTGACCGCGGCAGCAGCCGGGTGCGAGCGCCCTATGTCGTGACTCCTCTCCAGGGATTCGCCGGCTATCTCGGCAGCACGGTCGAGCTGACGCACTGCGACGGAAGCGATCTCGAAGAGGTGCGGCGCCTGTCCGGAGAGGCGGACGCCGTCGTCCTGCTGGCCGGTTTCCGCCACGATGATGAGGGAGAGTACGTCAACTCCGACGGAGGCATGCCCCACGACGAGGCGGAAAAGGAGGCGAACGAAATGGGCTTCGGCTCGAAGGGCGGGGACCGCTATCCGCTGGGACTGCGAGACTCCGATATCCGCACTATTCGGTCGGCCGCCGAGGCCAATCCACGGGTCGTGGTCGCCCTGATCGGGGGCAGCGCCATCACGATGGAGGAATGGAAAAACGAGGTCCCGGCGATCCTGATGGCCTGGTACTTCGGGATGGAGGGCGCCAGCGCCCTGCCCCGCATTTTGTTCGGAGACGTCAACCCGTCCGGGAAGCTTCCCTTCACCATCCCGACGGGCGTCGATCAACTTCCCCCCTTCGACCCCTACGCGTCGTCCGTCGACTACGGCTACTATCATGGCTATACGCTGATCGACAAGAGGGGGCTGGAACCGGCCTACCGGTTCGGCTACGGCCTTAGCTACACCAACTTTACCTACGACAATCTGCAGGTCCTGACCCCGGTGCTTTCACCCGACGGCGAGCTCCAGGTCACGGTCGACGTCACCAACGACGGGCGGCGAGCAGGGCGGGAGATCGTTCAGCTCTACATCGGGTTCGAGAACTCGGCGGTGGACCGCCCGCGTGCGGTTGCTGAGGGGCTTCACCAAGATCCCTCTGGAGCCGGGGGAGAAGCGCACCGTGAGCCTCTCGGTCCCGGCCGCCGACCTGGCCTGGTACAACCCCGATTCGAAGTCCTGGGAAATCGAGCGCATGCAGTACACGGTCTGGGCTGGGCCCTCCTCGAATCCCCGACAGCTCCTATCCAGACCTTTCACGATTCAGGATTGATCCGCGTGGCCACGCGGCGGCGCAAGGGAGAAGGAGATTCCCGGCCGTCCGGCCCCAAACCGAAGGAATGCATTTACGATGAGAGACTCGAACAGACGCACTCCCCTCTTTCTGATCTGGACCTTCAGCGCCCTGCTGCTGGGAGGCTGGGCGGCGACGGAGCGACTGGCCGCCGAGACCAGCCGCTGGAGCCCGGACGACATCCTTCTGGCCGAAGATGCCGGGAACTTCGAGATTTCTCCGGATGCCACCCGGGTCGTCTGGGTCAAGACGCAGATGGACAAGGAGAAGGGCCGGAGATTTGCCAACCTGTTTCTGAGCTGGCTCGGGGAGAAGAAGGAGGTCCAGCTGACCCGCGGCAAGTCCGTGCAACGCAGTCCGCGCTGGTCCCCGGACGGCACGAGGATCGCTTTCCTCAGCGCTCGTCCTTCCCCCGACCAGTCGGATGAAGGCAATGGCGGACGGTCCGTCACGGGGCTCTGGCTGATCAGTCTGGACGGTGGTGAACCCTGGCCGGTCGTGGACTTCAAGCGGTCGGTGCGCGATTTCGCCTGGAAGGACGACAACACGATCGTCTTTGCCGCTCAGGAGGATCCTTCCCTGTACGAGCAGGAAAAGGAGAAGGCGAAGGACGATTCTGAGGTGGTCGAGGACGCCGCGCACGAGCCGCCCGTTCGGATCTACCTGCTCGACATCAAGGGCAAGTCGATCCACCGCCTGACCGACAACAGTGACTGGATCCAGGACATTGCCGTCTCACCCGACGGGCGCTGGGTCACTTCGATCCACGAGCGCAGCCTCAGCTTTGCCTTCGATCAAAAGGTGACGCCGGCCATCTTCCTGACCCGCATCGAGGACGGGGAGACGACGCCCATCGAACCCGATCGCCGCATGGCGCCACGGGGCATCGTGTGGTCCAAAGACTCGGCCGGCTTCTATTTCGCCACCGAGTATTCCAGCGACCCCTTCTACTTCACCGCCACGGTCACGCGTCTGAACTACTACGATCTGGCGTCCCGCCAGACCACCGAAGTGAATCTTGACTGGCCGCGCGGCCTGGGCGGCTACGCCTTGTCGGTCAAGCCCGTCGAGGGCGGCTTCCTGGCGCTCCTGGCGGACGGTGTGCGGTTCCGTCCCGCCCTCTACAGCCGTCACGGCCTGGCCTGGACGCGGGTAGACCTGACGGGCGAACAGAGCCGGAACATCTGGGACTGGACGCTCGCCCAAGATGGCAAGACCCTCGTCTTTGCCTACTCCACGGCTTCCACTCCCGAACAGTGGTACCACGCCAGCCTCGACGGCACTGCCATCGCGTCCGCCTCTCAGTTCACGGACCTGAACCCCTCGTTCAAGGACAAGAAGAAGCCTCGAGTCGAGGTGATTTCCTGGCCGGGGGCCAATGGAGACACCGTGGAGGGACTGCTCTACTATCCACTGGACTACCAGGAAGGCCGGCGCTATCCCCTGATGCTCTCCATCCATGGCGGCCCTTCGGGAACCGATTTCGACGCCTGGAGCGAATCCTGGTCTTCACCCAAGATCCTGCTGGAGCAGCGGGGCGCGTTCGTTCTGAAGGTCAACTACCACGGCAGCGCCAACTACGGCCTGGAATGGGTCGAGTCCATCTGCTGCGGCAAATACTACGAACTCGAACGGGTCGACATCGAAAACGGTGTGGACCATGTCATCCAGCAGGGTCTCGTCGATCCCGACCGGCTGGGGACGATGGGCTGGTCGAACGGCGCCATTCTGACGACGGAACTCGTCACGCGCAGCCGCCGCTTCAAGGTGGCCTCGGCCGGCGCCGGTGACGTCGAATGGATCAGCGACTGGGGCAACGTCATGTTCGGGGCCTCGTTCGACAACTACTACTTCGGGAAACCACCTTATCAGGACCCGGAGTTGTACATCCGCAAGTCCCCTTATTTCAGGCTGAAGGATGTGACCACTCCAACCATCATTTTCACCGGCACCAACGACGTCAACGTCCCTCCCAGCCAGAGTTGGTCACATTTTCGGGTCCTGCAGCAGGCCACGGACACGCCCGTTCGCTTCGTGGTCTTTCCCGGCGAGCCCCACGGGCTGCGCAGCTACCAACATCAGCGACGAAAGCTCGACGAGGATCTGGCCTGGATCGACCGCTACCTGTTCCAGAAGCCCGATCAAGCCAACGAGGCCGTCAAGGAAGACTCGCCGCTCGAGGCCGCCCTCGCGCTCAACAAGGCGGCCCGGGCGGAAGACGGCCACTACGGCACCCTGCGCGAGGGCGTCCTGGTCCCGGAGATCGCCTCCTTTCGTGATCTGCACGTGTCCCGCTTCGAGATCACCCGAGCCCAGTACCAGGCATTCGACGCTTCCTTCCGCTACGCCCCCGGCACCGGCAATTACCCGGCCAGCGGCCTCTCCTTCGAGCAGGCGCAAGCTTACTGCCGGTGGTTGTCGCAGAAGACCGGAGAAACCTACCGGCTGCCCGGGTCGGAAGAGAGCGGCCTTCTGTACGGGGGCAACGGCTCGACCGGGGAGAATACGCTCGACTACTGGGCGGGATACGCACCGAATCTGGATGATCGCTCCCGGCTGCAGAAGGCGATCTCACAGCTGCCGGGTGACGCGCCGCTGCTTCGCCCGGTGGGACAATTCCGCGGACGGGGGGAAGACGATCCGGTCTTCGATTTGGGCGGCAATGTGGCCGAGTGGACGACGGACAAGGATGGACAACCGCTCCTGAAGGGCGGAAGCGCCGATCTGCCGGCCAAGCCCAAGCAACCCGACCTGTCCGCAGCCGAGGCCTATCGCGGCTTCCGCGTCGTCCGCGAGTAGTTTTCGGGGTCCGAGTTCCTGGTTCCTAGTTCCTGGTTCCTGGTTCCGCGTGCCCCGGTCGGGGCACGATTGCCCCTGGCCCAGGGTCCCGCACGGCGCGACCCTGGGTCGCACCCTCTGAACGAGGCAACTCGGAAGGAGGAACGCGGAACTCGGAACTCCCGAAAACCGGGAACCCCGGTTTCGGGGTCAGTGGCAGCCGCCGCGGTGCTGCCCATGGCCGGCGCAGGAATCGTCGGCCGTGAAGCGGGGCAACCGGTTCTCTTTGAGACCCTCCATTGCTTCGCCCACGGTCCCGCCGTCGAAACGCAAGACTTCAAGGCCCACGGACTGCAGGGCCATGAGCGCCCGGCGTCCGATGCCACCCACGATCACCGCATCGACGGCATGGCCGCCGATGGCGCCCACGGGATTACAGGCCCCGTGCTGGTGGGCGTGATTCGAGTTCTCGATGCTCTCCACCGCCATCGTCTCGCTATCCACGACCAGAAAGCAGGGCGCCGAACCGAAATGACCGTACGTCGAACTGTCCAAACCAAAATCCTGGGCTACTGGAATACAGACTCTCATTGTTCCTCCACTGCGTGTTGCGCCTGAACGGATTTCCCGTGGTCCGCCGCTCGATCGGACCGGATCTCGCGCCGCCGACAGCGCCCATGCTTCCGACATGTCCGCCGTATGCGGCCTCGCCTGCAACCACACTCACCGGCGGAAGTCTCCGCCTGACTGTCTCCTTCGAAACTCACCTGCCCGCCGTCGACCCTGAGCGCCTTTCCTTCGACGAGTGCCTCCGCCACGGTCTGCCGCGCCTCAGCGAGAATCCGCGACAGAGTCGGCCTCGAGACACCCATGCTTTCAGCGGCACTCTCCTGATAGTTGCCCTCCAGATCGACGAGTCGCAAGGCCTCGAGTTCATCCATGCTCAGGGTCACTTCCTCGAGACATCGCAACGGGGTCCCGGCCGGCTTGAAGAACCGGACCTCGGGAGCGAAGCGGATGCGGCGGCACTGAACGGGTCTCGACATGACCCAGTCAGTTTATTATGAACATATGTTCATAATCAAGTCGATCCGGCGCACCGACGCAGAGAGGAATGGGAGCCATCAGAGGGATCGTCTCACAGCCGCAGATTCCAGCTTCGGAGAGCATGGCACAGATTGCCCGGCCCGCCCGTTGACGCGTCGGGCAGAGCTGGCGAGGTCGGCTCGCTCCTCCGTAATCCAACGCTCGATCCCGACGTAGCCGAGAACGTCACCGGCGGCCCGGGAATCTACTCCCAGAAGACGGGGACTTCCAGCCGAATCGTGGCGTCCTCCAGGACGACGCCATAAACACCGCCCCGCCAGTCCGAGCCGAGGGCTCGTCTCAGGCCGGGCAGAGCCTGATCCATCCTCTCACAGGGTCGGGTCTCCCCCCGAATCTCCAGTCGGAGAGCCCCGATCCGCAGCACGCGCCCCCGACTGTCCCCGAGTCGGAGGCCGCTGACCATCAGATTCGCCCGGCGAAAGCGGGGGTCGACGGTGCAGCCGAGCTCGACGCCGGCAGCCTCCATGGCTTCCCTCTCGATCACGGTCACCTGACGGTGGCCTCCCTGATCGGCATTGCCGACGAGACCGCGGTTCTGGCGCAGAACGGCCTCCACGGCGAAATCCATGGGCCCGCCCTTGGCGCGCTTGATCCAGATTGCCTCGAGTCGTCCGCTCATGGCCCGTCCTGTTTCTCCTGGTTTCAGAACCCGAACCGTTGCCCTTCGGTGACGATATATCCGCCCGCGAGGGCTGGTCCGCCCTTCTTGCTCTTGATGTAGAGATAGCCCTGCAACTCAGCCCCCGCCTCGAGCAGCGTCGCCTTCAACTGGTGTGCCTCGAGCTCCGCGCGAAGCGCCGGGCCGGTTCCCGCATCCACGTGCCCCGCATCCCCCGCCGGCGGGCCGATGGTGCGAACGGATTCGTAACGAGCGCGGTTGGGATCCGGAGGGTAAGGGTAGCCCGAGCGGGCTTCGCCGTGGACGACGCCGGACCCAGTTCCTCCCCGCACGTAGTACTTCACGAGTCGGGGAGCCATCTCGCTCGGCTGAGCCGTCTTCAGTCCCTTGCCCCTCGCATTGAAGATCTCGATCCGGTCGGGTTCGATACGGAGGTCCTGGCCCGATCGGTTGGTGATATGAACCTCCAGGACGGCGAAGCCTTCCTCGAAGACCTGGTTGGGGAAACCGTCCGGCAGATCCTGGCGACGCAGGGACACCACTGTGCAGTCCAGGGGTGAACCGCTTTCTTCCGCGAGCGGCGTCCCGGCCCACACCGACACAACGGCCAACGCGAAAACAGCCCGGAAGAGAGGCGGCATACGCACACTATAGCAGAGGGGAGGCGACCCGTTGGGCGGGAAAGCATTGAAGACCCGGCACCGGGTCGCCTCAGCGCTTGGCGCTTCTTCCGGGGACGGGCTACACTGGGGGGGCGGATCGCGAATCGCTCACGGGGAGGAAGGCACGATCCGAAGGAGGTGCTTGCCATGATGCATCGTAGAAGATTCCTTCAATCGTCCGCTACGACGGCGTTGCTCGCCTGCTTTCCAGCCGGTCTCTCCGGGCTTGCCCGCGAGCGAACGCCCGGCCAGATCGAGAAGCGGGCACTCGGAAAGACCGGAGAAATGCTCTCGATGATCGGTTTCGGGGGCATCGTGGTCATGGACGCGACTTCCACCGAGGCCTCGCAGCGCGTCTCTCAGGCGATCGACTATGGCATCAACTACTTCGATGTCGCCCCAACTTACGGGAACGCCGAACAGATGCTCGGTCCGGCGCTCGAAGCCTATCGCAAGGGCGTATTCCTGGCCTGTAAGACCCAGGCCCGCGATCGCGACGGCGCGCTGAAGGAGCTGGAGAGTTCTCTGAGGAACCTGCGGACGGATCACTTCGATCTCTATCAGATGCATGCGGTGACAACGGTCGCCGACGCCAGGAAGATCCTTGCTCCGGGTGGCGCGCTGGAAGCCTTTCAGCAGGCGCGCAAAGACGGCAAGATCCGGTTCATCGGCTTTTCTGCCCACTCGGTGGAAGCGGCCCTGACGCTGCTCGACGGCTTCGCCTTCGATACGATCCTCTTTCCCGTCAACTTCAAGACCTGGAACGCGGGCGACTTCGGGCCGCAGGTCCTGCAGAAGGCGAAGGAGAAGGAGGTCGCCGTGCTGGCCCTCAAGGCTCTCGCGAACGGCCCCTGGCCCGAGGGCGTCGAACGGATTCCCAAGTGCTGGTACCAGCCGCTGACGGACATGAAGCAGGCGGAACTGGGGCTGCGCTTCACGCTGTCTCATCCGGTCACGGCAGCTATCCCGCCGGGCAACGAGAATCTCTTTCGAAAGGCGCTCGATCTGGCGCTGCGCTTCGAGCCTCTCGACGCGCAGGAAGTCGCCGAGATCAAACGTCTGGCGGCCGTCGGCCGGCCTCTGTTCCGGTATCCGTCGGCTGAGGCCTGAGCAGCGTTTCGGATATCGATTCCGTGAGGCCAGGGCCCGGGACTCTCCCGCGGCGCCGTAACCAGGAAGAGGCGCCTGCCGCGGTCAGAACGCACCAGGTGGCAAACAGCGCTCCGGGCAGGGCCGTCTCGGCCTCGAAATGGCGCAGCGCCAGGGCGACCCCCAGGCCGGCGTTTTGCATGCCCACCTCGATCATCAGAGTCAGCTGGTAGCGACGGTCGAAGCCGTAGAGACGGGCCAGGTTCCAGCCGGCCACGTAGCCCAGGCCGTTGACCAGAATCACCCACAGGAAGACGCTCGGGCCGACGGACAGAAGGGCCGCGTGATTTGCCGCCACCGCATATCCGATGATGACGACGATGGACAGCACCGCAACGGCCGGGGCCGCGTGTCGGGCCGCCGCCTCGAAGCGCCGCAGCCGGCGCCGCAGCACCATGCCTCCGGCCAGCGGCAACAGAACTGTCAGGAGGATGGTCTGCATCATCGGCCAGAACGGGATGGGAAGAAAGACTCCTCCCAGCCACTCCACGAGCGCCGGAGTCACGACCGGCGAGAGGAAGGTCGCAAAACTGGTGAGGGTCACGGAATAGGCCACCGCCCCGCCCGCCAGGAAGACGATCACGTTGGATGCCATGGCGCCGGGAGCACAGCCGACGATGACGAAGCCCAGGGCCAGTCTCGGATCCAGTCCGCTCCAGTAGGCCGCCAGGAATCCCAGCAAAGGCATCACCGTGAATTGGGTCGCCAACCCGAGGCCGATCTCACGAGGTCGGCGAAGGGTCTCCACGAACTCCTTCGGATCGAGCACCAGGCCCAGCGCCAGCATGGTGATGGCGAAGAACCAGAGAAACCAGTCGGCGAAAATGAGAAACGAAGGCGGATACAACAGAGCCGCCAGGGCTCCCAGAAACGTCAGCGGCGCGAGGCCGGCGGCTATCCATCGCAGCACTCGAGGCAGCATGACTCCACAGGTTCCCTCGAAGGACGGTCGTTGTTCGCGGCTCAACCGAGGCGGGCGAAGGCCAGGGTGAGAAGTGTTTTCTGCTCCACCTGATGGGCTTTGGCGGACCCTGTCGCAGGCGTCCCCGTGGCGCTTCGCTTGACGGACCGGAAATGCAGATGCGCCGCCAGCCGTCGGATCCGGGGCTCGACGAAAAACAGAGCACCCATGTTGGCCGGCTCCTCCTGGACCCAGACCACTTCCGTTGCCCGGGAATGTCGCTCGAAGACCTCGCGCAACTCCTGCTCCGGAAAGGGGTACAGCTGTTCCACGAAGACGATATCCGTGGTTGCGTCCTTGCGAGCCTGGCGTTCCTTCTCCAACTCGTGACCGATCTTCCCCGTGCACAACAGGATGCGACGGGCGTCTTCGACGTCGGTGGCGCTCCGAACCAGACGAAATCGGGAGGATTCCAGCTCCGCCAGGTCGGACGACGCGTTGGGATGCCGCAACATGCTCTTGGGCGTGAAGACGATGAGGGGCTTGCGCCACTTGCGCAGAGCCTGCCGCCGGAGAAGATGAAAGTACTGGCCCGCCGTCGAAGGTTGGGCGATCTGAACGTTGTCGCGGGCCGCCAGCTGGAGAAACCGCTCGATCCGGGCGCTCGAATGCTCCGGCCCCTGTCCCTCGTATCCATGCGGGAGGAGTACGACGAGTCCGGACAGGAGCTCCCACTTGTCTTCCGCCGCCGTGATGAACTGGTCGGTGATGACTTGGGCTCCGTTGGCAAAATCGCCGAACTGAGCTTCCCACAGAACCAGGGCCTCCGGAAAATCCCGGCTGTAGCCGTACTCGAAGCCGAGCACGGCCGCTTCAGAGAGCATCGAGTCGAGGGCGGTGAAACTCCCCTGTTCCGGGGCGACATGCTGCAACGGGCAGTACTCTTCCCCGTTCTCCACGTCGATCAGATAGCTGTGACGCTGGTTGAAGGTACCGCGACGGCTGTCTTGTCCGGAGATCCGGACGGGGTGGCCGACCTCGACGATCGAGGCGAAGGCCAGCGCTTCGGCCATCCCGTAATCCAGGGGGCGCTCGCCGCGCCCCATTTCCAGACGCTGCTCGAGCAGCCGCTGGACCTTGGGGTGGACATGAAAGCCCTCGGGATGGCGCACGACCTTTTCCGCCAGTTCGGCCAGCCGGTCGCGATCGAGGCCGGTCTCGATCTCGAACTCCGGCCGGTAGCGGCCCCCGTAGAAGTCGGACCAGTAGTCCGGCAGCTGGCGCATCACCGGCCGGCGTGTCCTTTCCTTGGCCTGCTCGATGGAGGCTTCGAACTCACCTCGAATGTCGGCGATCCGCGGTTTCAGATCCTCGTCCGTGAGACCCGCACCGGCTGCGAAGGATTGCCACAGAGGCTGCCGCTCCTGAATCTTCCGATAGAGGAGAGGCTGCGTGATGGTCGGGTCATCGATCTCGCTATGCCCGTAGAGACGGTATCCGATCAGATCGACCACCACATCGCTGCCGAACTCGTACCGGTACTCCAGGGCCAGCCGTCCGACTCGAATGACCGCTTCGGGATCCTCGCCGTTGACGTGGAAGATGGGAATTGGAAGCCGCTTGGCGACGTCCGAAGCGAACCGCGAGGAGTGAAGTTCGTCGGGGGTTGCCGTGAAGCCGATCAGGTTGTTGACGACGATGTGAATCGCCCCCCCCACCGTAAAGCCTTCCAATTGGGAGAGATTCAGCACCTCCGCCACGATTCCCTGCCCGGCAAAGGCCGCGTCCCCGTGCATCAGGATGGGAAGGATGGCCCGGGGACCCTGCTCTCCGAGACGAACCTGGTGGGCCTTGGCGCGGCCCAGAGCAACCGGATCGACCGCCTCGAGGTGACTCGGGTTCGAGACCAGATGGATGGCGAGCCTGGCGCCGTTGCGTGCCTGGAAGGTCCCGGTGGCTCCCAGATGGTACTTGACGTCGCCGCCGCCCAGAGTGCTCTTGGGATCGACATCCTCGAAACCGGCAAAGATCTCCTCGGCGGGCCGCCCGACGATGTGGATCATCACGTTGAGCCGGCCCCGGTGGCTCATTGCCAGGATGGCCCGTTCCAAACCGTGACCGGAAGCCTCTTCGAGCATCTCGTACAGGAGCGGAACCAGGGCGTCCACACCTTTGATGGAAAAGCGCTTGTTCCCAAGGTAACGGGTCTGGAGAAGCTGCTCCAGCATGTCGACACGGATCAGCAGGTCGGCAATCTCCTCGACGTCGGCAGGTCCGACCTCGCTCTCCATGCGCTCCTGGATCCAGCGTCGACGCTCCGGATCGGGAATGTGCATGAATTCGGCGCCGACAGCGCCGCAGTAGTAGCGGCGATAGCGCTCGGCTTCCTCGCCCCTCTGGTCCAGTTCGGAATGAAGCTGCGGGGCCAAGCGGCCCAGAGGGTCCAGCTCCGCTTCCAGGTAGCCCCACCGCCGAAAAGCATCTGCAACCCGTTCGGTTGCACTGTCTTTGAGAACTTCAGTAGCCATCCTTGTCTCTTCCGTCGCCCAGTATAGTACGAAAGGAGGCGTCCTTTCCGGGTTCCCTTGGCGGGGATCTGGTGTATAGTTTCCCGGCTATGAACAAGAAAGTCGTTCTGGGATGTCTTGGTGCTGCTGCTGTTGTTCTGATCGCCGGCGGTGTCGCGGGCTACTTCTTCCTGGTTCGACCCGGGATGGAGTACGTCCGGAGCATCGGCGATGTGGCCAAGGTGAGTGAAATGGACTCTCAGGTCCAGAATACCCGGTCCTTCACGCCTCCCCAGGACGGGCTCCTCACCGAGGACCAGGTCACGCGTTTCGTCCAGGTACAGCGGACGATCACCAGCCGGCTCGGAGAAGAGCTTCAGAATCTGAAGCAGAAACACTCTTCCATGTCGGGTGAGGGTGGAAATCCGAGCCTGACCGAGTTTATCTCGATTTGGCACGATCTGAGCGGGACGGTGTTGAAGGCCAAGGAAATCCAGGTGCAGGCCCTCAATGACTCCGACTTTTCGCTCGAAGAATACCGCTGGGTCCGATCCAGTTTCTATAAGGCCCTGGGTGCCAGCTTCGTCTCCCTCAATCTGGAGCAGGCCGCGGCGGCCATCAAGCAGCAGAACCCGGAGCTTCTCGAACAGAATCAGGCCGAGGCCGACCAACTGGCTCCGGAACAGAACCGCGAGCTGGCGGCTCCCTACGCGGATGAATCGAAGAACTGGATCGCCTACGCCTGGCTCGGGCTGTAGAAAAGCGCGGCGCAGCCGCAGTCCAAAGAGACGCCTGCGGCGTCGGATGGGCCACCAGATCAGAGGCTGAGGCGGTCGTAGAGGGACCGGACGGCCGGTTGGCCATAGATCCGTTCGAGCCTGCGAATCGTAAAATGGCCCCGTGCCACGGACTGGAAGTGGGAGATGAAGAGGGTGTTGATCATGGCACCTCCCGCCGCTCCAATCACGGGCACGGCCATGGCCGCCACCTTCTCGGAAACCACCACACCGAACCGGCTCCCGATGGCCGCCATCAGTCGTACCAGAACCGGCGCGCCCTTTTCCTGAACGCCGCGCTGAGCGATGTAGCGGGCCGCGTCACTGATGGAGCCCGCCAGTGCCGATCGAACGGCGAAATAGCCCGTCTCGGCTGCGTCGTCGGTCGAGGAGCGCCCGCCGAGAGCAAAGACCTCGAGGCAGGCCAACTGCGGCTCGATGGACCGGATGTCCTCCCCCTGGCTGCGGGCAATATCCGCGATGGCCCGCAGCATGAGGGTCGTCGAAAGGGGAAGTTCGACCACCAGCCCGGCCAGACCAAAGGCGCCGCCGCCGGCTCCGGTCGCCGCCACGGCCAGCTTGTGAAAACGATCCCTGGCGATCCGAGGACGTCGCCCGAGGGAGCGGACGGCGACGCCCAGAGCCCGCTCGAGCGAGATGCGGACCGCACTGTGAACGGTCTGCGCCCACTTCTCCGGAAGGAGGTCGAAGCCGCGTTCGATGGGAGCGCCCAGAGCATCCGTCATGCGGGCGGCCAGACTGGGTCGCTCCAGCAGGCGCTTGGCTTCTCGCAGTTCCTCCCGGTGTTCCGGGGTGAGCGTCGAAGCGGAGGCATCGACAGACGGACCCGCACCGGAGATAGGCTGATCGGTCAAGTTTCGAATCGCTCCTTCGGAGGCGGCCGGCGGACCGACTCCTCCGCTCAATAGTCCTCGGGCTCTCGCTCGCCGGAACGCGACCGTGCCCGTCCGCCCGTTCGGTCGAAGCTCTCATCTTCCTCTTCGGGAGACAACCCCTCCAGCTCGCGGTCGGTCCACGGCTCCCCGCAGCGGAGGATGCGGAACGGCTGCTCGATCCGTTCGCAGGCGCGGGCGAAATCCTCCGTGACCGAGGCGTCATCGTCGAACATCTCGTAGTGACAGGGGATGACCAGCCTGGCATCGATGGCCTTGGCGAGATCAGCCGCCTGTGCGGCCGTGAGAGTTTCCGCCAGTCCCGTCCCGGGCCTGCTGCCGGCGATGGGCAACAGGGCCACGTCGATCGCGTAGGCCTGTAACTGCTCGATGAGCTCTTCGGAGTGCACGATGTCCCCGGAGTGGTAAATCATCCAGGGCCCGAACTCGAAGATGAATCCGAGTCTGCGGCGGCCTTCCGCGCCGTCCCGATCCTCCGGACCGACGGCGGACACACCGGTGATCGTGACCTCGTCCACGTTCTCGCTCACGCTGTCGTCGAGGCCGGTGAGGCGGTCCGCATCACAGCCGAGAAGCCCGGCTGCCTCCGCCCGGACTGCTTCGGGAATGACGACGTCCATGTTGGGGTTGACGTCGAGCAGAGTTTTCAACGTGTGCGGATCCAGGTGATCCCTCTGAAGGTCGCTGGCCGTCACGAGCTGTATGAAGGCCAGCTCGGCCGGTTCGACCGCCAGCTCGGTCATGCGGATCAGAGGATGGTCGGATTCCGCGGTCTGTTCACTCAATGCATCGGACAGATAGGGGTCACACAGGAGATGCACGCCCTCCCATTGAATGAGGAACCCGCTTTGTCCAAGCCACCAGATACTCAGACGGCCCCGCGTTTTGGAGGAGGCATGGATGTTCTTCACCAGTGCCTCACCCTTCAGAACTGGCTTGATCATATGCGCTAAGAATACAAGTTGAGCCCCGACAGCGGCAAACACCTTCGCCAAGCGGTGGGTGCTAAGCTACTTCCATGAATCCCACGATGCTGCAGAACCAGATCTACCTGGATGAGATCGCCGGTGGGTACCGGGCGGCACAGGTCCTGTTCACGGCCTGCCGGTTGGGTGTCTTCGAGGTGATCGGACACGACGCCCTGGAACTCGAGACGGTGGTGGAACGACTCGGAAGCGACCGGAGGGGGACCCGGGTCCTGCTGGACGCCCTGGTCGGAATGGGGCTGCTCGAGATGCGAGACGGCCGCTACCTCAACTCGGCGCTCGCTCTGGATGCGCTCCTGCCCGCGGCGCCGCACTCCCGGATCGCTCAGCTTCTGCACGGTGCTCGTCTGTACGAGCGCTGGGCCGGACTCTACGACGCCGTCCTCACCGGACAGCCCGTTCCCGACGACCGGATCGATCCGCGGATCGACAGCGGGAAGGCTGCATTTGCCCGGGCCATGGCCGACTCGGCCCGCCAGATCGCCGCCACGACGGCCGCCTCTCTCGATCTCGACGGAGTGTCGAAGCTGCTCGACATCGGAGGAGGACCCGGACTTTACTCCATCGAGTTCGCCCGTCGGAGCTCCGGCCTGCGGGCGTGGATCCTCGACGACGCCGAGACCCTGCGGGTGGCGGAACGGAACATCGAGACGGCCGGACTCGGAGATCGGGTCACTCTGTTGCCCGGCGATGCCCACTCCGACGACCTGGGCGGGCCTTACGACTTCATCTTCATCTCCAACGTTCTGCACATCTACTCGGGTGACCGGAATCGCGAGCTGATCCGCCGCTGTGCGGCGGCGCTCGGAACGGGCGGGCGGCTGGCGCTGAAGGACTTCTTCCTGCAGGATACGGCCGGAGGGGGCAAATCCGGCCCTCTGTGGAATCTGTTGTTCGCCGCCAACATGCTGGCGGGTACGGCCGAAGGAGACTGCTACACCGAAGGCGAAGTGCGTTCCTGGTCTCGGGACGCAGGCCTGGATCTGAGCCAGAAGATCCCCCTGACCGAAAGGACCTCGATCCTGGTCTTCCGAAATCAGCCCAGGACTTCGCGGTAGAGGGCCTCGTACTGCGGGATGATGGCCTCGCGGCGGAAGTGCTCGACGGCGAGTGCACGGGCCCGCAGGCGAAAACTCCGCAGCATCTCCTCGTCCGAAAGCAGCAACGCCGCCTTGTCCACCATGGCGCCGATCTCTCCGACGGGGACCAGAAAGCCCGTCTCTCCGTCGCGGACCAGCTCCGGCATGCCGCCGACGCGGGTTCCGATGACGGGGACTCCGCAGGCATGCGCCTCCAGGGCCACGAGGCCGAAGCTCTCCTGTTCGCTGGGAAGCACGAACAGGTCGGCGCAGGCCATCAACTGCTCCAGGTAGTCCTGCTGGCCCAGAAAATGGACGTGGCCGGTCAGCTTCAGCTCCTTGACGAGTTGCTGCACGAACAGCCGTTCGGGGCCTTCCCCGACCAGGATCAGCTTGGCCGGGATCCGCTCCCGCAATCGCCCCAGAAGTCGAACTGCATCCCCCGGCCGCTTGACCGGACGGAAATTGGAGGCGTGCATCAGGATCTTCTCGCCCTCGGGAGCGAAATGCCCGCGAAAACACCGCTCCGCGTCGGGTCGATAGCGCTCGGTGTCCACGAAGTTGTAGATCACGCGGATTTCCCGGCGGATGTCGAATTCCTCGACCGTCCGTTTCCGGAGATACTCCGAGACGGCGGTGACGCCGTCCGATTCCTCAATGGCGAACTTGATGACCTGGTAGAACGAACTGTCGAGACCGACCAGAGTGATGTCGGTCCCGTGAAGCGTGGTGATCGTGCGGAGCTGCCGGTCTCCCAGGATCTTCTTGGCCAGATAGGCGCTGGCCGCATGGGGGATTGCATAATGAGAGTGGACCAGGTCGAGATGGTACTCCCGCGTCACATCCACCAGCTTGGTCGCCAGCGACAGGGCGTAAGGCGGGTAACGGAAAAGGGGGTAGGACGACACTTCGACTTCGTGCACGTAGATGTTCTCGTAAAAGGATCCCAGCCGAAACGGCGTTGCGTAGCTGATGATGTGGATCTCGTGGCCCTTCTCGGCGAGACCGATTGCGAGCTCCGACGCGACGACTCCGCTGCCTCCGTGGGTGGGGTAACAGGCGATTCCGATCTTCAATCCCTTCCTCCAGTCTTCCTCAGCATCAACCCTCCAAACCAGACGGGAAGTCCCCGCGCACCTCAAGCGCCCGAGGAGAGATCCGGTCCTCTCCCCTCTATGTCGAACTCAAAGGAAAGATTCAAGATAGCCGGGCCCGAAGAAAGCAACCGGATCGTCCAGCCGGAGCGGTTCGCGGACCAGAAAGGGCTCCCCATACTCGACACCGATGTAAGCGCCGTACTGGCGGGCCCTCGCCACGACGGCTTCCAGGAAGCCCGGGTGGCTGATGTTGGTATGCTCTTCCCCGGCCGGATCGCCCGAGCCGTGGAAGAACTGCGATCGGTAGGCCCGAATCGCCTCCAGCTTCCGGGCGTGGGTCTCCGAAATGTCGACGATGAAGCTGGGCCGGAATTCGTAGCGGGACGCATAGTAGAGCACGCGATTCGGACGGAAGGCCTCCTGTCCGGTGTCGATCTTCTTGAGACCGGCCAGAAAGGCGGCCTCCTGAACGAGTCGGCCTCCGCCGGCGTGATCGGGGTGGCGGTCCTCCCAATAGGGCGCCAGGACGATGCGGGGCCGCAACGCCCGGATGGCCCCAATCACCGCCAGCTTCTGCTCGGGACTGGGTCGCAGGTCACCGTCGGGCAGTCCCAGAATCGAATGGTGGGTCACCTCCAGCAGGGCGGCGGCCGCGGCGAACTCCCGGGCTCGGACTTCCGCACCACCCCGCGTTCCAAGCTCCCCGGCCGTCAGCGCGACTACGCCCGTCCGGTACGTCATGCGGGCCAGTTTGATCAGAGTCCCCGCGCAGGTCAGTTCGACGTCGTCGGGATGCGCCCCGAACGCCAGGACATCGAGCGGACCGTCGCCATTCGTCGGATTCTTCATCGTCATTTCACGAGGCCGGGTCGCTCTTCCCGGCCCCGCCTCCTCAGCGTGCCCCGCGTCCCGTGAACACGGCCGGGATCGTCTTCAGCATGATGCGCAGATCGAGCCAGAAAGACCAGTTGTCGATGTACTGCAGATCCATCTCCATCCACTTCTGGAAATTGATGTCGCTCCGACCCGAGACCTGCCACAAACAGGTGATTCCCGGCTTGACGCTGAGGCGCCGACGCTGGCCGATGGCGTAATGTTCGACTTCCTCGGGCAGGGGCGCCCGCGGACCCACGATGCTCATCTCGCCCTTGATCACGTTCCAGAGCTGGGGCAGCTCATCGATGCTGAACTTGCGCAGGAAGCGTCCCAGCGGGGTGACCCGCGGGTCGTTGCGCATCTTGAAGACGGGGCCATCCATCTCGTTCAGGTGCCGGATCTCCCAGAGCCGGTCCTCCGCCCCATGGATCATGGTCCGGAACTTCACCAGCCGGAACCGCCGCCCGTGCAGACCGCAGCGGACCTGGCGATAGAAGACGGGACCCTGGGAGGTAAACTTGATGGCGGCGGCAATCAATGCCAGGACCGGCGAGAGCAGGGTGAGACCCAGGGCCGCCACGAAGAAATCAACGATCCGCTTGGCAACGATCTCGAGGCTGTGTTCGGGAACGGTCGAGAATGTGATCAGCGGCAGGTTGTCGAAGTACTCGAGCGACACGGCCGAAGCCGACGGCGGCAGGAAGTCGGCCGCAATGCGTGTCCGAATGCCGATCTGCTCGCACAGACGGAGGATGTCTGCGTAGTCCTCCAGATCCTTCTTCGAGGTACCGCAGAAAACGATCTCGTCGGCCGGCGCGCTTTGCTGCAGGAGGCTCGGCAAATCTTCGACCCGCGCGACCACCTCGGAGTCATCGATGACCTCCGGGTGCCCATTGTTCCGAACATATCCGACAACGTGATAGCCCCACTTTCGCGCCGATTCGAGGATCTCTCCCACGCGCAGGGCACTGCGGTCCGTGCCCACGATGAGGATACGGACCTGATTGTGTTCGTTGATGTTGCGACTTCGCAGGACGAGATGGAAAGCGACCCGGTTGGCCAACAGGAGACCGAGCAGCACCCCGAAAAAGGTGAAGAAGACGGGACGGCTCACCTCCAGTTTCAGGGCGAAACTCAACAATCCCATCGCGCTGCCCGCCAGCACGATGAAATAGAGAAGGCGCTCCGCCTGTCGGCTCAGCGGTCGGCGCAGCAGGGTTTCGTAGTGCTGCGTCAGCAACAGTGCCCCCAGCCAGACGGGAAGGGACAGGAGCAGGAATCCGAAATAGTCCTGAAGCGGGAGCAGAATCGGATTGAAGTGTCCGCTGAACTCGCCGGGCGCCAGTCGCACGAGCAGCGGCCGGGCATAATAGGCGATCAGCAGCGCGGGCAGGACGCTGACCGCGTCGGCCGCGAGGAGAATCCTGGAGTACACGCGGTAATGTCGATCGAACATCGGTTTGCCTCTGCGGGCCCGAACCGGCGATTCTCCCCCGTTCCGGCCGGGTCCTGCCTTCCCCTCTACAAGTATAGAATCTTGTGCGCGCTGCATTCCGATTCGACAGCGCCGATCAGTCGCTCGATAAAGTCGGGTCCACCCTCGTTCAGAAAGTAGTTGAAGTTCAGGCACCGCTCCTGCAATTTTCTGGCCGGCGCCAAATGGTGCGAGAGGTGGTCCAGGTGCCGCCGCACCACCGCGTCCCGCTCCGCCCGGTTGGCCACGAGACGGCGCTTGACCTTCTCGATCTGGTACAGGATCTTGGACTCGGCCTTCTTCGTCATTTCGAGCTCCGGCGCCTCCAGTCCGGCGCCCAGGGAACTCTCGAACAACACCCGGACATTCTGCTCGACGCAGGCCCGCAACGCCTCCAGCTTGTCGAGGGCCGGCTGCTCGCCGCTGCCGCGCAGCAGCAACTCGGCCAGGTCTCGCGGCTCCATCTGGAGGACTCGAGAGGCCGGGATCTCGTATTTGTCGAGCAGGCGTCGGCTCTTTCGATCGACGATGGTGAAGGCCGAACGCGGGCAGGCCATCGGCTCCTGGCCAAAATAGGGAGCAATGGCGTTGACCTGGGCGTAGTAGGCGATTTCGGCGGGACCCAGCACGGACGTGACCGTCGGAAAGAGGTAGTCCTGGACGATCGGCCGGAGCAGGACGTTGGGCGCCAGACGCACTTTTCCGGACGCCAGACCCTGGAGCAGCGTCTCGGCCGAGTAACGATCCCGGGAGCGATCCCGCACCCGGAACGCTCCGTCCGCCGCCTCCAGCTTGTAGCGACCTTCGCCTTCGAGCCAGAAGAGGAAGGTCTCGGCTTCGTCGACCATCACCTGAGGTTCGAATCCGGCCGCCCGCAACCGCCGGCGGCGTTCGAGGGAGACCTCGACCAGTTCCTCCCTGCGGGAGATGACCGTTTCGAACAGGCCGCTCAAGCCGCCCCGATATCCCTCGATGAGGGGATCGAAGAAGACCAGTCCCTGCTCCCGGAAGACCCGGGAGATCCAGCGCACGAAGGCTTCGCGAAAGGTCCGGCGGGGCGCGTAGTCCTCCAGCATGGAATCGCGGATGCGGGCCGAGGGAAGGCCGCTCTCGAGGGAGGTTCGGACCGGAGCGAGCCAGGATTCCCAGTCGTCGATGCGGGTAGTCCCCGCCATCTGTTGCTCGTCCGATCGGACATCGGGATGGCTCACCGAGAAGAGTCCGCCGTCGCCGTCGACAAAGTGGGTCGTTCGCACCTCGTCGAAATCGGAATCGTCGGCGGCCAGCCAGAACACCGGGACGGCCGCAATTCCCCACGTCCGGAGACGCCGCGCTAATTCCACGGCCGTCGCCGCCTTGTAGGCGGTATAACAGGGGCCCCCGAGCAGCCCCACCTGCTGACCCGTCACCACCGCTACCGTTTCGGGATCGGCCAGCAGCGCCAGATTGTCCAGCGTGGCCTGCGAGGCGCCGAGCCGCCGGTTGTAGTCTTCCAGCAGTGCACTCAGCTGCTGTCGCGGGAATCGCTCCCGTTCCAGGACGCTCCGGGCACGGGACTTCCAGGCATCGGGCGACGCCGGCAGGGGATGATAGAACTCCGCGACCTTCCCGAAATCATAGAGATAATCCAGGAAGAGAGGGTTCTGATCCGGCAGCTCCCGATAGTCGATACACTCCGATTTCATCTCTGATCGATCCGCTCGAGCACTGCCCGCACCTGCTCGCACTCCGCCTCGTTCAGCGGCGCCAGGGGCCGCCGGCAGTGCAAACCTTCGTAGCCCATCCGGTCCATGGCGCACTTGATTCCGGGGACACCCAGACCCCGTATCACCGTCGCCGAGAGGAGAGTGATCCGTCTCTGGACCGCCCTGAATTCGGAATCGGGCCGACCGGCGCGCGATGCCTGTTCGACCAGCAACTCCGGGATGATGCAACTGGCCCCCAGGACGGCCGCCTCGACACCCAGTTGCCGGGCGAAAGCGAAGGTCTCGGCCGATCCACTCATCAGCTGGAACGTCTGCCCTTCGACGGCAGCCAGCACTTCCTGCAGGTAGATCAGGTTTCCGGAGCTCTCCTTCATGCCGGCGATATTCGGGTGGGCCGCCAACTCCTGTACGACGGCAACGGGCAATTCGATTCCGGTCAGTTGGGGAATGTTGTAGAGATAGACCGGAAAGGGCATCTGCGCGGCGACTTCGGCAAAGTAGTCGCTGAGGGCGGTCCGCGTCATCCGCGACCGGTAGTAGGAGGGAACGGTGACCAGAAGCCCGTCGAGCCGGTGACCTGCCAGCCGGTCGGCCAGGCGCAGGGCCTCCGCCCCACTCTGGGCGGGGACACCGGCGATCAGACAGCGATCGGGCGGAATCAGGCGGGCCGCTTCCTCCACCAGCCGGAGTTTCTCGTCATCGGACAGATGCAGCCCTTCCCCGGTCGTCCCGGCGACGACGAAACCGCTCAGAGGCGTCTCGAGGTAGCGCTCCAGGTTCCGGCAGAAGGCATTCAGCTGCAGGTCTCCGGCGACCCCAAAGGGAGTGGCCAGCGGTGCGATCACGCCGCGAAACATCGTCTCTCCTCCCCTGCTCGAACCCGGCGGTCCACCGGTCTTTCTGATTCAGGTCCTGCTCGTTTGAGGGGCCGGTCCGGCCCTGTAGACAAACACCGCAAGTTACGTGGGATCCCGCCTCCCACGCGACCGTGTGTCGAAGCCTCTACTCTATCGGATTTCAGACCACCACGCCACTGGGCGGACCGTTCCGAGTCCCGAGGTTTCGGGTTTCGGGGGCGCGTCGGCGAAAGGGCTGGGGCCTCCGATCGGTGTGTCCTCACTGGAGTGAGTTCTCGGCAGCTTGATCTCACGCCAAGCCGCCAAGTACGCAACGCCGCAAAGGAATTCTGTGTGGGCGGCGGCTTGGCGTACTCTGCGTCTTTGCGTGGAACCAACCCGCCGTGCATTCGCCTGCCTGCCAGCGTCCGATCCGACAACGGCCCTTGCCATTCGGACAACCTGCCTTCGCCCTTCGCCCCTCTCCTCGCACTTCGCCCTTCGCACTTCGGCGTTGGGCCTTCGCCGTTCGGCCCGGAGAACGGGAGGGCGGGAGCGCGGGATGCCGCTCCGTATTTCAGAACCCGAACGAAGTGAGGCGCCCCGCGCCGGGCCCGGAGAACGGGAGGACGGGAGTCTCGCGAGGGGGGGTGGGAACCGCGTCAGAGCGATTCGGGCAACACGCCCCGGAAGTGCCAATTCGAAACCTCCCGTTTCCCGTTTCCCGGCTCCCGTCTCCCCCAGAACGCGGAACCCTTGCCACTTGGGCAACACGCCCCCGGGGATTCGGTCCCCCGGGGCGCCCGAGGGCGCCCCGGGCGCTTCACGTGCCGCAGGCCTTGTCTCAGCTCTGCTTCTGTTTCTGTGGCTGGGCCGGTTTCGGCTGGGCCGCTTCGGGCTGCTCGGTCTCCGGTTTGGCGGGGGCCCCGACCGTGACCCGGTCCTTGAGGCTGAGGAACTTCTTCTCGCCGATTCCCCGCACCTCCATCAGGTCTTCGACCTTGCCGAAAGGACCGTTCTTTTCGCGGTACTCGACGATACGGGCCGCGATGGCCGGTCCGATGCCCGGCAGTTCATCCAGTTCCTGGATGCTCGCCGAATTGATGTCGATGACCTTGGCGGGCTGGGCCAGGACGTCGCCCGCCCCCCAGACCATCAGTCCCAGCACTGCAACCACTGTGAGAAGAACACTTTTCTTGAACATGACTTTCCTCCTTCGGGCGCGTCATGCGCCTCTTACCAACCATTAACGTTCGAGAAGGAAAATCTACGAACCGAGGAAGAAACGAATGTACCAGCCGACGAAGGCCGGACCGCCCAGAGTGACGAAAATGACCGCCAGGCCCAGGAAGGAACCAAAGGGGAGCTCGTAACGCCGGTTCTGGCCGAAAAGCCAGATGTAGAGACCGCCCACGACCGCGCCGAGCAGCGAACCGAGCAGGATCGTCAGCCAGCTGAACTGCCAGCCCAGAAAGGCGCCCACCAGGGCCATCATCTTCACATCACCAAATCCCATGCCCTCGATCTTGCGCAGCTTGAGATAGGCCGTCGCCACGACCCAAAGAAAGCCGCCGCCGAAGAGAATCCCCAGACCCGAATTGAGATAGCTCCCGAGAACCGGACCGCCCCACGAGACCGATCCGGGCCCGTGCAGAAAGGCCGGGGACTGGAAGGGGGCCAGCAGAAAACCGACGGCCGTACCGCTCAGCGTCAACACGTCGGGCAGGATCCGATCGAACAGATCGATGAAAATCAGGGCGATGATCAGGCAGAAGAAGACGGCGTTGAGAAAGAAGGCAGGCTCGAGGCCGAACCTCAGATAGAGTGCCAGGAAGCTGACGGCGGTGATGGCCTCGACGGTGGGGTAGACCCAGCTGATGCGACGGCCGCAGCCGCGGCAACGGCCCCGCTGCAACAGGTAACTCAGGAGGGGAATGTTTTCCCAGGGCCGGATGGCGCGGCCGCACTGGGGGCAGCGCGATGCAGGCGTGACCACCGAGATGCCCCTCGGCAGACGATAGATGCAGACGTTCAGGAAGCTTCCGAAGACCAGTCCGGCGATCACGACGAGCACTGCAGCCGACATCCGGGCGATTATAGGCGAAGGGGCTGCAATATGGGACGGCCTGGGACCGATGGGGGATTAGAGACCGATGGGACCTCGCACTTGGCCACGGTCCATGCCGATCCCAGCTGTCCTATGTGTCCTATCTGTCCTCTCTGTCCTATCCGTCCTAGCCGTCGCATTGCCCCATCGGAAGCGTACAATGCGGCTCATGAGAATTCGCAGCCTCTTCCTGTTCGGCGTCCTTTGTGCCGCTGCGGTCGCCCCCCTGTCGGCCCAGCCCCCCTACGAGCACGAGTACCTGGTCAAGGTCGGAGACCTGGCCCCGGATTTCACTATCCGCGAGGCCTCGGGCAAGAGCTACCGCCTCTCCGACCTGAGAGGCGACGTCGTCATGCTCCAGTTCACGGCGAGCTGGTGCAGTGTCTGCCGCGGGGAGATGCCCTTCATCGAGAAAGAGATCTGGCAGGCCTGGAAGGACAAGGGCCTGCACGTGATCGGCATCGACCGGGACGAGCCGGTCGAGACCGTCCGCTCATTCGCCGGGCAGGTCGGAATTTCCTACCCACTGGCCCTCGATCCGGGGGCGGCGATCTTCGCCCGCTATGCCGAAAAGGACTCGGGCGTGACGCGCAACGTCATCGTCGACCGCGAGGGAAGGATCATCTACCTGACCCGCCTGTTCGACCGCGCCGAGTTCGATGGAATGAAGGCGAGGATCGCGAAGGAGTTGCAGAAGTAGCGGGAATTGGGACGAGCTGGGACGGTCGAGACCGATGGGAATTCGAAGGAGTTCACGGTCCGGCCCGGGTCCCATGAGTCCCATGGGTCCCAGGCCGTCCCATTATTGTCCGCTTACTGATCCCGCCGGGCGGTGACGAAGTCGTTCTCGTTGACGATGGTGAACATGGCCGTCTGCAGCGCCGTCAGCGCCTGCTGGTAGTTGACCATGGCGCCCAGTTCGTTCACCTGGGCCGTGACCAGGTCACGCTGGTAGCGCAGGACCTCGAAGTTGGTCGAAAGCCCCGCCTCGAACCGCTTGTTCTCGCCGTCGAGCTGCTCCTGGGCGAGCTGACGCGCCAGCCGGGCCGCGTCCAGGGCCTTCCGCTGCGTCGCAATTCCTTCGTAGGCATTGCGGACATCCACGATGATGGCCTGCTGCTGGCTCTTCACCTGGCTTTCCAGAGAGCGCTTGTTGATCGCGTTCTGGGCCAGCTGGGCTTCGTTGCTCCGGTTCCGCAGCGGAATCTGCACGTTGAAGGCGGCATCGTAGGTGAGGTAGTTGAATCCGAACGCCTGTCCCAGCACGTTGCCGACATTTCCATAGAAGGGGCTATCCGGGTGCCGGCGTCTTGGTCCCCGGTTCGCCCAGGCCGCCCGTCGTGTCGTAGACGGTTCCCGCCGTGCCGACGGAGCGAAGCCCGAGTACCAGGTTCACCTGGGGTTTGCCCTGATTGTGGTAGAACTTGCGGTCGATGTCGGATTGTTCGAGCTGCAGGCTGAGCTGCTCCAGCTCCGGCCGATTCTGCAGCGCCGTGTCAACGGCCGTGTTGAGGGTCACCTGAACCTCCTTGACCTCGGGCTCATCCGTCGGAATCATGGTCTCGCTCCAGAGAGTGGAACGGGGATCGGGAGCCAGCAGGTTCTTCATGGCGTTCTGGGCCTGGATGATCTGCACCTCGGAGGAGATCATGTCCTGCTCGCGGCTGGCCACCTCCGCCCGTGAGGACGTGATTTCGATGGGCGCCATGACTCCGATCTCCACCCGCTTCTGGTTGTTCCGGTAGGTGATGATCGCCATCTCGAGGGAGCGGCGCCTCGCCTCATAGTTCTGGATCGCGTAGACGAGTCCCCAGTACTGGTTCTCCACCCGCTGGAGGATCCCTGCCACGGCCTGCTTGAACTGGCTGTCGGAGATCTTCGTGTCCAGGTTGTAGATCTTCAGCTGGCGCTCGGTCTGGGTTTCCCGGAACCCGCTCCAGAGGGGCTGAGTGAAGTTGAGGGCGAAGATTCGAATCGTATTGAGGGTTGATGGTCGAGAATACGCTGTTCGAGGTCCCCCGGTTGTTATTGAAGTCCAGCTGGAAGTTGCCGCCCCCGACCACGTTCTGAAGTCAGGGTCGAATTGAAGGTCCAGGTCTTTCCAATCGTCGTCAGAATACCCGTTCCAGCTTGAAGAATGCTCGTGTTCGGCTGCGTACTGGAGTTCCATCCGAAGGTGAACTGGAGAACCGGGTCGTAGTAGCCCTTGGTCCCGAAAACCCGCATCCGGCTGAGGTCCTCGTTGTAGTTCTGGATTTCGAGATCCAGGTTATTGGTCAGCGCCAGGCGGATGGCGTCCTTCATGGTGAGTTCCAGGACGGCCCCTTCCTTCTTGACCCGGTCGATATACGAGTCGGGAACCTGGAAGTCCTGTTCGGCGGCCTTCGTTGTCTGCTGGGGATTGGGCTGGTCCTGTCCCGGAATGGTCGGTTGGGGAGGAACCGACGGTGCCTGTTCGGAACCGGTAGTCCCCTGGGCCCATGCACCGGTGACCGCCAGGAATGCAACGACTATAAAGACCCTTACCAAGCGAGCGACTTTCATTTTGACTCCAATCTCCTGCCCATCAATAACGAAGGTTCGACTACGAAATTACGAAAATGGTTGTGAAATTGTTTCAACCGGGGCCAAAAACAGAAAAGGCCGTGCCTTTTCGAGCACGGCCTTGAAATCGAACCCCGAGCGGATCAGCGTCCGCCGTCGTCCTGAGTGTCGGTCTTCTTCTCCAGCGTCGGTCGTTTGAGAGTCGGTCGGTCCTGTTTCAGGGTCGGCTCTTCCCGCTCTGATCGATCGGTGTTGGTCTTCCGTTTCAGGGTCGGTCGTTTGCTGGCGCTCTGGCTTCCCGCGAGACCCGGGGCCGCGAGCTTGTTGTCCATGGCGATGAGCCGATTCTTGACCTGGCTGAATTCGGAAGTACTGACGACGTATTCATCCTTGACCGGCAGGAAGGAGATCTCCTCCTGCACCTTGGTGATCCGGTCTTCCACCGGCGGATGGGTCCGGAAGAAGCTGGCGAATTTGCCCGGCTTGTTCTTCTCGTGGGCCTGGAGCTTCTCGAAGAAGGTGATGAAACCGTTGGGATCGAAGCCCGAGTTCCAGAGGTACTGGGTGCCCAGCTGGTCGGCTTCCTCTTCCGACTTCCGGGTGATTCCGAGCACGGCCAGCGAAACGCCCATGCCCAACCCGTTCTGGATCGCCATCTGCGTCCAGTAGCCACCGACGAACAGGGCCGGCAACGCCGCAAACTGGATCAACTGCTGCTTGGTCATCCGCTCGGTAGCGTGCCGGGCTGCCACGTGGGCGATCTCGTGTGCCATGACGCCGGCCAGCTCCGACTCGTTCTCCGCCTCCAGGATGAGCCCCTTGTTCACGTAGAAATAGCCGCCCGGCAGGGCGAAGGCATTCACCTCGTCCGTGTCCACGACCTTGATGACGAAGGGCACCTTGGCGTCGGAGTGCTTGACGAGCTGCTGCCCCAGGCTATCCACGTACTCGGTGATGACCGGATCTTCGACCAGGCGTGCGGTCTGCTCGAAGTACTGGGCGTACTGAGCACCGATCTGGATCTCCTTCTCCAGGGAGACGAAGTTCGGGAAGATCAGCGCGACCTTGCCGTTGATATTCCGGTTTCCGATATTCTCGACATCCCCGTGCTTTCTTCCCGCCAGCAGGCCCGCCGGGAGCGCCAGGGTGAGTGAAATACATACTGCGAGGGAACGAACGTAGATGGTTCTCACGACCTTACCTCTCCGCCAGTGACGATTATATCGGAAGGACCGATCGACTTCCGCCCTCATACTGCCGACCACCCTCCTGATCTTCTATTATTAAAGGACTGGTTTCCGCACAAAAGGTTTCAACCTTGGGGATTGGAGAGACAAGAGCCATGAAGATACTGACAGCCGACCAGATGCGGGAGGTGGATCGCCTCAGCACGGAAAAAGCGGGAGTCCCGAGCCTGACGCTCATGGAAAACGCCGGATTCCATCTCTACCTGGCCCTGCGTGACCGTTTCGAAGATCTGGCGGAACTCAACATCGCCGTCATCTGCGGCAAGGGGAACAACGGCGGCGACGGGATGGTGCTGTCCCGCCAACTGCTGCAACGGGCAATCTACCCGGATGTGATCCTGCTGGCTTCCCGGGAGGAGGTCCGGGGTGACGCGGCAGTGAATCTGACGATTCTCGAGAACTCCGGTTTGCCCGTGTTCGAGGTCCCGGCGGAGGAAGTCTGGGAAGAATTCTCGAAGACTCTCGAAGTCTACGACATCGTCGTCGACGCCATCCTGGGAACAGGCCTCACGAAGCCGCTCGAGGGGTTCTACGCCAGAGTCGTCGCCGATCTGAACGATCTGCCGGCTTTCCTGCTCGCCGTGGACATTCCTTCCGGGCTGGCCTCGGACTCCGTCTCCGCACCGAATTTGTGCATCTCCGCCGACGCGACGGTGACCTTCACCGCCCCCAAGATCGCCCACGTTCTCAGCCAGGATCTCGAGGCAGTGGGTGAGTTGTCCGTGGTTTCCATCGGCACGCCTTCGAGCCTGCTCGATCGATCCGATTTCGATCTGAACCTGCTGACCCTGGAGGAGATGAGCGAGGCCCTGCTGCCCCGGCCCCTGGCCTCCCACAAGGGAACCTACGGCCACGTCGTCCTGATCTCGGGCAGCCGCGGCAAGGCGGGGGCGGCGTCCCTGTGCTCTCTCTCGGCGCTGCGGGCCGGATCGGGCCTGGTGACGGTGTTCACGCCGCGGGACGCCCAGGCGACCGTGGCGGGTTTCCAGGCGGAGATCATGACGGAGGGGTTCCCAGCGACGGCCGCCGGCAGCTTCTCGAAGGAAGCCGTCCGCCCGGTCCTGGATCAACTCGCGCGCCTGACCGCCGCGGGCGTCGGCCCCGGTTTGACCACCGACCCGGAAACCGTTGAGTTCGTGCACACCCTGGTCGCGGATTCTCCGGTCCCTCTGGTCATCGATGCGGATGGTCTCAACGCCTTCGACGGTTGCACGGAACGCCTGCGCAACCGGCACGGCCGACCCCTCGTGCTCACTCCCCATCCCGGGGAATTCTCGCGTTTGTCGGGCCGGCCGGTGGCGGAGATCCTGGCGGATCCCATCACCGCCGCGTCGGACTTTGCCCGCCGACTGGGCGTCTGGCTGGTACTCAAGAATTTTCGCACGCTGGTGGCAACGCCCGACGGAACCCTCTTCGTGTCCCCGACGGGAAACCCGGGGATGGCGACCGCGGGCATGGGGGATGTTCTCACCGGAGTGCTGACCTCCGTAATCGGACAGTTCGTGGGATCCGGACTGCAGGAAGAGTCCGACGTGACCCGTGCCGTTTGCCTGGGTGTCTTCCTGCACGGGCTGGCCGGCGGGATTGCGGCCGACGAGCAGGGCTGGGAGCACCTCATCGCCGGAGACGTCGTCGCCCGCCTCGGAGAGGCCTACGACGAGTTGTTGGAGGCGGCCGGCCAGCCATGAGGTTCGTCACTCACAGCGAATCGGAGACCGAGGAGGTCGGCCGCAAGCTGGGTCAGGGACTGGCGGAGCCGCGCATCATTCTCCTGACCGGTCGCCTGGGTGCGGGTAAGACGGCCTTCACCCGCGGGCTCGCCTGCGGTCTCGGTCTCGAGGACCCGTCGCAGGTCCACAGCCCGACTTTCAGCCTGATCAACCAGTACCCCATCCGGTCGCGCACCCTGTATCACATCGATCTCTACCGGCTGGACGGAAACCGGGATTTCTACTCGATCGGTCTCGAAGAACTGGTGGACGGAGAGAAATTCGTCGTCATCGAGTGGGCCGAAAAGCTGACCTGGAGGATCCCCGACCCTCTGCGCATCACTCTCGAGGTGCTCTCCGATTTCGAGCGCCTCATTCGCATCGACGATTTGACGGTGGAGGAGAAAAATCCACTCGCCGATGGTTGAGTGTTCGAGCCTGAGATAGTAGCGTTGAAATCGATCATCCGAGACGCCTTTCCGGCGGAATGCCGACTGGGGACATCAGGTAGGGGGTACAGACCATGGAGGAAGCGTTAGATCTCCATCGCTTTCACTTCGCATTCACGGTCACGTTTCACTACATTTTCGTCCAGCTCAGCATGGGCCTTGCGCTGATGGTGTTCATCTTCAAGACCCTGTCCTTGAAGACCGGCAATCCGCGCTACAACGAAGCGGCGCGGTTCTGGACCAAGCTGCTGGCCATCAGTTTCGCCCTGGGTGTGGTGACGGGTATTCCCATGGAATTCCAGTTCGGCACCAACTGGGCGCAGTTCTCGAAGGCCGCGGGGGGGGTCATCGGGCAGACTCTGGCAATGGAAGGGGTCTTCGCCTTCTTCCTGGAATCGTCGTTCCTGGGCCTGTTGCTGTTCGGCGAGAAGAAGCTCGGCCAGAAAGGTCACTGGTGGATGTCCCTGCTGGTCTTCGTGGGATCCTGGCTGTCGGGATATTTCATCATCGCCACCAATGCCTGGATGCTCCATCCCGTCGGCTACACGGTGAATGCGGACGGCATGTACGCTCTGGGCAGCTTCTGGTCGCTCCTGCTCAACCCGTGGCTGCTCTGGCAGTACCCCCATAACCAGCTCGGGGCCGCCGTGACCGGCTCGTTCGTGGTCGGCGGCATCGGCGCCCTCTATCTGCTCCTGAAGCGGCATGACGAACATGCCCGGATCTTCGTCCGAACGGGTGTGATCACGGCCTTCGTCTGCTGCTGCCTGCTGGCCTTCCCCACCGGGGACCGACAGGGCAAGAACATTGCGAAATATCAGCCGGTCACCCTGGCCGGAATGGAAGGAGTGTTCCAGACCGTTGAAGGAGCTCCGCTGGCCATTCTGGGCCAGCCCGACACCGTGAAGCAACGTCTGGACAATCCACTGCTCCTCCCCAACGTTCTGAGCTTTCTGACCTATCAGCGCTGGGAAGCCGAGGTCCGGGGCCTGGATTCATTTCCCAGGGAGGACTGGCCCACCAATATCCCGCTTCTCTACTACGGCTTCAGGATCATGGTCGGGCTGGGTACCATCTTCATCCTGCTCACCGGACTGTCCGTGTTCATGCTCTGGCGGGGTCGGCTCCTGAACTCGAAAGCCATGCTCTGGATCCTCGCGATCCTGACGCCGTTTCCCTTCATCGCCAACACGGCCGGCTGGATCACGGTGGAGACCGGTCGCCAGCCCTGGGTGATCTACGGACTGCTGCGTACCGCCGACGGGGCCTCGCCCTACGTATCGGCGGGCAACACGATGTTCACGTTGATCGGATTCATGGGAATGTATACCGTCCTGTTCGTTCTCTTTCTCTTTCTGGGCTTCCGGGAGCTCGAACACGGACCCCAGGGAGAAGGCCGGGGAAGTGAGGACGCAGTCCTCGCCGGTTCCTAGCGAGGAGGAATCATGGAAGTCTTCTGGCTCGCAATCGTTTCTGTGATGATCGCTGCCTACGTCGTCTTCGACGGCTTCGACCTGGGGGCGGGAGCCCTTCATCTGTTCGTGGCCAGGACCGAAGCGGAGCGCCAGACGGTGATCCGCTCCGTCGGTCCGGTCTGGGATGGAAACGAAGTCTGGCTGCTGGCCGCGGGCGGCACGCTCTACTTTGCCTTTCCGGCGCTCTATGCTTCGAGTTTCAGCGGCTTCTACCTGCCTCTGATGATCGTGCTGTGGCTGTTGATCCTGCGGGGGATCTCAATCGAATTGCGCAACCACATCGACACGCCCGTCTGGAGGCCTTTCTGGGACGTCGTGTTGTGTGGAGCAAGCGGCCTGCTTGCCATCTTCTTCGGCGCCGCCCTGGGCAACGTCGTGCGCGGCGTCCCCCTCGAACCCTCGGGGTATTTCTTCCTGCCCCTGTGGACCGACTTCGGTTTCGGTCAGGCCGGGCTGCATGCGGTGGAGGGAGGAATCCTGGACTGGTACACGATCCTGGTCGCCCTCCTGGCCTTCCTGACGCTTCTCGAGCACGGCGCCCGCTGGCTGATCCTGAAGACGACCGGCCCCGTGCGCGACCGGAGTCGGATGGCCGCGAACCGGACCTGGTGGGTGTTGCTGGTCTTCGTGGTGGTCGTGACCCTGGTGACCTTCCGCATCCAACCCCAGGTCCTCGACAATTTTGCGGCGGCTCCCTGGGGTCTCGTCTTCCCCGCGCTTGCGCTGCTGGGTCTGGCCGGGATGCCCCTGCTTCGCGGCGAGCGGCGCGAGCTGCACGCCTTTCTGGCTTCCTGCCTGTTCATCGTCGGCATGCTGACGAGCGCGGTCTTCGGCATTTTTCCTTTTCTTCTGCCGTCGAGCACGAATCCCGACCTGGGTCTGACGGTGTATAATGTAGCGACCTCGGATTACGGCATGATGGTTGGGTTGGCATGGTGGATTCCGGGGATCATCCTGGTTGCGACGTATTTCGTGTACACCTATCGTCGCTTCTCGGGGAAGGTGAACCTGGAAGAGGCGGGCTATTAGCCGACTCTCGGTTCCGTCAGGGACACCGGCATTCGACGGTGATCCCTCACACTTTAACGGCAGGCCACAGCGGCGTTGAATCGTCGATCGCCTGAAGCGGGGCGTCTTCCCGCGTGCGATCGATGGAGTTCCACTGCACCCCTTCGAAAGAAAGAGTCATGAAAGGATCCATGAAGGGTTCCGAACGTTCCAAACAGAAACTGCACGAGACTTCCGGCTATCTCGACCTGAATGCCAAGGGCTTCGGGTTCCTTCGTCAGCTCGAGCGCGGATTCGAGCCGGGTCCGCATGACGTGTTCGTCGAAGCATCGATGGTGCGTTCACGAAAGCTCAAATCGGGCAGTCTGATCGGGGGACTCGCCGCCAATGGCTCGGGCCAGAAAAGCGATCGACTGGTCAAGCTCATGTCGGTGGACGGGCAGGATGCCGCCACCTACGAGGGGCTGCCCGAGTTCTCCTCCCTGACCAGCATCAACCCGCACGAGCGGCTTCGCATTGATTCCACCAACGATCCCAGCCTGAGGGTCATCGACCTGATTGCGCCCATCGGAAAGGGGCAGCGAGCGCTGATCGTGGCGCCGCCCCGCACGGGCAAGACGATGCTCCTTCAGAAACTGGCCTCGACCGTGCACGAGTGCCACACCGAGGTCGAGCTCATCATTCTCCTCGTCGATGAGCGTCCGGAGGAGGCAACCGAGATGAAGCGGCTGGGAGCCGGCGTGGTGGTGGACTCGACCTCGGACATGCCGCCCGAGCGACACGTCCGCATCGCCGAGATGATCCTGCAGCGGGCCCGGAGACTGGTCGAAGGGGGCCACGACGTGATGATCCTGTTGGACAGCATTACCCGCCTGGCCCGGGCCTACAATTCCCTGAACCGCGGGAAGAGCCGGACCCTGTCGGGAGGTCTCGGCGCCGGAAGCATGCTCAAGCCCCGCGAGTTCTTCGGAGCCGCCCGGGAGACCCAGGAAGGGGGCAGCCTGACCATCGTCGCCACGGCCCTGATCGATACGGGGAGCCGGATGGACGACGTGATCTTCGAGGAGTTCAAGGGCACCGGGAACATGGAACTGGTGCTGCATCGAGGTCTGGCCGACCGCCGCATCTGGCCGGCCATCGACATCCCCATGTCGGGCACCCGCAAAGAGGAGCAACTGCGCGACGCAGAGACCCAGAACCAGATCAACCTGCTGCGCCGGGCCCTGTCGAATCTGGGCGCCGAGAAGGCGATGACGGCCCTGCTGCGCAAGATCCAGGAAACCCCCGACAACGCGACGTTTCTGCGCCAGCTGAAGTAACCACCCAGGAGGGCCCGCACGCTCCCTCGTTCCTGGGGCAGAGGAAGCCGACACAGGGCCTCCCCCCGACCGCCGGCACGCTGAGGAGGGCGGACTTCCGGGTTTCTGGCCGCCCGTTTCGAGATAAGATAGGGCCATGATTGCGGATACTTCCGCCCGGAGTCCCGAGGCGGCGGAACTCTCGGGCTTTCTCACCTATCTTCTGACCCGGGCCAACAGCCTGAACTCCTACATGGAATCGGTTCTGCCCGTGCTGGGCGAGGTCTTTGGAACCGAACGCGTCTCTCTGGTCGACTATTACGAGAACACGGATCATTTCGACCTGGTCTACTTCAAGGGCTATCCGGCGGACGCCCGCCACACCCTGCAGCGCAGACTGGCCGAGATGCAGGTGAGGCGGGCCCTCGAAGAGATCCGGCCCTATCATTCCGAGAAGAATCTGAACTTCCTGATCTTGCCCTGCTATTTCCGGGACATCCTGGAAGCCCTGGTTGCCTTCGAGAGCGACTTTCCCATCGAGTTGACATCGGCACGCGAGGAGTGTGCGCTGGTCGTCTCGCGCTTCCTGGGGCTCTTCATGTCCTCGACCCGACTCGACGTCAACCGGACCCAGGCCGTCGATTCGCAGGACCTCGAGCGGGCCCGACAGATCCAGCTCAACTTCCTGCCCCGCCGCCCTCCCCGAACCCGTCGCTGCGAGGTCTACGGGGTCAACAATTCCTCGAATCTGGTCGGGGGCGACTACTTCGACTACTTCGACAACGAGGAGAACCTGGTCCAGAGCATCCTGGCCGATGCCTGCGGACACGGCATGGCGGCGGCCCTGATCATGTCGAATTTCCGGGGCATCCTCCAGTCGGAGGTCCTGCGGCGCCAGGGTCTGGAAGGTCTGTTCTCGTCACTGAACGACATGATTCACTTCGATGACGACCTGATCCAGTATCTGACGGGCGTTTTCCTGCAGGTCGAGGAGCCGACGGGTCGTCTCGACTACCTCAATGCCGGCCATTACGAGCCTGTGGTGATCAGCGCGGACGGTGAGGTGCGAACCCTCCCAGGCGGCGGTCCCCCCCTGGGCATGTTCAAATCTTCCCGCTATCCGGTAGGCCAGGCCCAGCTGCATTCGGGCGATCTGGTGGCCCTCTACACGGACGGCTTGGTCGACATTCAGAATCCGAGGGACGACTACTTCGGTACGGATCGGGTGATCGACAGCCTGAAACGCCATCACGAGCGGCCGCTGCCGGAGATCACGGAGGGAGTCCTGCAGGAAGCCCGGGAATTCGCGGAGGGACGAAGCTTCGAAGACGATGTCACCGTTTCCTTGCTTCGGCTTCGCTGAGGCGGGAGCCGAGGGGACCAGCCTGGGACGCATCGGACCCATGGGACCTACGAGTCCCAGGCTGTCAGGTGAATTCTAGGAGTTCACGAAGATGACCTTCTGGTCCTTCAGACGGATTTCGACGACCCTTCCGTCCCTCATCTGAGAGATGCTGTTCGGCGTCGAATCACCGATAGGCTCGACCCTCACCTTGGTCTTGGCCACGAGTTCCTTCCCGTCGTAGAACAGAGCCTCGTCGTCACCGTTGAGCTCCATCTTGTAGCGCCCGGCGTCCAGGGTCGTCCCGTTGATCACGGCGTCATTGTGGAATTCCACTCTATGGGTCTTGCCGAAGGCGGCCGAGGGAAGTATGAGGGCCAGGCAAAGCAGGATCACCAGAATGCTGAGTTTCTTCATTTTGTTCTCTCCTTACGTTCTCCGTTGTTCCCCGAGTGAGTCTCGATGCGCCGGGTCGATCATCGGCGTCGACCAGCCGCCCTCGAGATCAGGCTCGAGTGTTTTCAATTGGGTCGAACCATTCCAAAAGACGCGTCTCAAACATCCGGCTCATTCCCTGTTTTTCACTCCTTTAGACGAACCGCATCCGAGTTGGTTTAGGTTTCTGGGTTGGCTACCGAACGGAACGAATCCGGCCCCAATTCGTATGGGGAAACGGGTTTCCGACGAGATATCCGATCCTCAATGCCCCTGAAACGCGGTAAAGTAGGGGGCCTTATGATCAGGGAAACCGCCGATCCGTCTCCGAGTTCCCAGCCCCCCGCCATCCTGCGCTGGAGTGTCCTCGTTTTCGTCAGTCTGGCCATGTTCGGCAACTACTACGTCTACGACAGCATCAGCCCCCTGGCCGATGTGTTGAAGCGGCAGTTGCACTTCTCGGATGCCGACATCGGAACGCTGAACGGGATCTACAGCCTCCCCAATGTCATCATGGTCCTGATCGGCGGGATCATCATCGACCGGATCGGCACCCGGCGTTCCACGATCCTCTTTGCCTGCCTCTGCGTGTGCGGAGCCGTGGTCACGACGCTGCACCCGGCCCTCTGGAGCATGGCGACCGGACGTCTGATCTTCGGGCTGGGGGCCGAATCGATGATCGTCGCCGTCACGACGGCCCTGGCCAAGTGGTTCAAGGGTAAGGAACTCAGCTTCGCTTTCGGGCTGAATCTGACGATCGCCCGACTCGGTTCGTTTGCGGCTCTGAATTCGGCAACCTGGGCTCGATCCCTCTATGCGAGCTGGCGGGGACCCCTGCTGCTGGCAGCGGTGATCTCCCTGACCTGCGTGATCGGCGCCGTCATCTACTGGATCCTCGAGTCTTCGGCGGCGCGACGCTATGAGCTGGGCGATGCGTCCAAGCCGGACAAGATCGAGTGGCAGGACGTCTTCACCTTCAGCCGCTCCTACTGGTACATCGTGGGACTTTGTGCGGTCTTCTACTCCGGGATCTTTCCCTTTCAGACCTTCGCAGTGAAGTTCTTCATTGAAGCCCACGGTACGAGCCGCGAGCTCGGCAGCTTCCTGTCGAGCATGTTGACCCTCTTCGCCATGATCTGCACGCCCCTGTTCGGTCTGCTGGCCGATCGGATCGGCAAACGCTCGCAGCTCATGATGGTGGGCTCCGTGCTGCTCATCCCCGTGTACCTCCTCATGGCGTACACGCACGTCAGTCTGTACGTCCCGATGTCGATGATGGGCATCGCATTTTCCCTGATCCCGGCAGTCATGTGGCCGTCGGTCGCCTATGTGGTCCAGGAGGTGCGATTGGGTACCGGGTACGGGCTGATGACGATGATTCAGAACATCGGCCTCACGATCTTCAATTTTCTGATCGGCTGGGCCAACGACATTTCCGGTGCGGGGCCTCAGAATCCCGGCGGTTACGATCTGGGAATGTGGCTGTTTTCGACGCTGGGAATCCTCGGGCTGGTCTTCGCCATCCTGCTCAACCGCAGCGAGGCGGGGCCGCACGGTCACGGTCTGGACACAATCCGCGCCGGTGGCGAGTGAGCGGCCGGAGATCTCCGGCGCCGAATCTGACCCTCTGCGTTCGGCTCCGGTCCCCTTGACAGGCGCCCTTGCCTCGTCTAGAGAGTCAAAGGAATGGCAGCATTCACCCTGGATCGAATCATCCTGACATCGCACTTCCTCGATCAGCCGCTGCCCGGGCTCGACGCTCTCGCCGGACCGGACTGGACGCGCAACCGACCCGTTCCTGCCGGATCGGACCCGATGGAGCGGATGGTCTCGGTGTATGCGCCGCTGGCTGAGTGGGTCCGCCGAACCGTCGCCGCCGGAGATCGGCCCGTCTCGATTGCGGGCGACTGCTGCTCCAGTCTGGGAGTGCTGGCCGGGCTTCAAGCCGCCGGCGTATATCCTTTTCTGATCTGGTTCGATGCGCACGGAGACTTCAATACGCCGGAAACCTCCCCGAGCGGGTTCTTGGGCGGAATGCCGCTGGCCATGCTCGTCGGGAGAGGCGACCAAAGACTGGTCCGGGGTCTCGGCCTGCGGCCACAGCCGGAGGATCGTGTCATTCTGAGTGATGCGCGCGACCTGGACACCCTGGAGGCGGAGGCACTCCGTCCGTCGCGCGTCCGGCATCTCGCATCCGTCCAGGATCTGCTGCGGAACCCCCTGCCGGAAGGACCTTTATACGTGCACTTCGACACGGATGTCGTGACACCCGCCGAAGTACCTGCGCAGAACTACGTGGCGGCCGGAGGCCCGAGCTCCCGGGACGTCGAGACGGTCTTTCGTGCTCTGGCCGAGACCGGGCGAATTGTGGCCGTCTCCGTCTCTACGTGGAATCCCGACCTCGATCGAGATGGACGGAGCCGCAAGGTCTCGATGAAGCTGCTGAAGGTACTCCAGGAGTCGCATCCCGGATAGAAGCCGCCAGGGAAACACGCCTTTTGCCTTCTGGCGTGTGTGCTCTTCGGCTTCCAGTTCGCCCTTCGCCCTGACTTGGTCCTTTCGGGCACGGCTCTGTATACTGGATTTAGCGGCTTGCTCTAACTCGTTGACACACCATTTCTTCCGCTTCCAGGCTCAGCCGCTTCAGACCAACCATACACGGCGCATCGAGAGGAGGTTCAGATGACCGATTATCACGAACCACCGGAAAACATGTCCGAGCAGGATCGCGATTTCGTGCGCGCCCTGCGCAGCCTGATCGAGGAAATAGAGGCCGTGGACTGGTACCAGCAGCGGATCGCCTCATCCGGAGATGAGGAGCTCCTGACCATCCTGTCCCACAACCGGAACGAGGAGATGGAGCATGCCTGCATGACGTTGGAGTGGTTGAGGCGCAACATGCCTGGCTGGGACGAGAAACTCCGGCTCTACCTCTTCACGGAAGGGGACATTGCGTCGATCGGAGAGGAGCCCCAGTCGAGCGCGGCCGCTTCCCCGGGCCAAGGCCTCGGAATCGGCGATCCGCGCAGGCCGTAGAGTAAACCCCGTCTTCGGGCCAAGTGATAAGGAAATCTGACAATGAATATCTTGCGACGAGAACTCGCACCGATTACCGAAGCCGCCTGGGGCCTCATTGACCACCGGGCGAAAGAGGTCCTTCAGGCTTCCCTTTCCGGCCGTCGCGTCGTCGATGTGGACGGACCGAAAGGCTGGGAGTATTCCTCGGTTCCCCTGGGCAGACTCACGGCGCCTCACGAGGCGGCGCTGGGGGAGGTCGGATTCGGGCTTCGGGCCGTCCAGCCTCTGGTTGAGTCCCGCATCATCTTCGAGCTCGATGTCTGGGAGCTCGACAACGCCTCCCGGGGCGCTGAGGCGGTCGAACTCGGTCCCCTCGAGGAGTCGGCCCGCCGAATAGCCACGTTTGAGGAAACCGCGATCTATGAGGGGTTTGCCGGAGGAGGAATCCGGGGACTCCGAGAATGCACCGAGCATGAGAGGCTCCGCTTTTCGGGAGATCCCTCCCATCTCCTGGAGGCTGTCGCCGTCGGGCTTGCGCGCTTCGCCGGCAGTGGTGTGGATGGGCCCTATGTACTGGTGGCGGGTTCGGAACTGTGGCAGGCCGTCAGCGAGCACAGTCAAGACTATCCGCTCAAGAAGCACCTGGAGCGGCTCCTCGGGAACCCTCTCATCCTGAGTCCTTTCCTTCAGGATACGGTCCTCGTCTCGCTTCGAGGAGGCGATCTGAAGCTTACACTGGGCCAGGATTTCGCCATTGGGTACCATTCCCACGACACACGGAAGGTCCAGCTCTACCTGACCGAGACCTTCACTTTTCGGGTTCTTGACGGGGCCGCGGTGATCTCCATCGAGTGGGATCAGGAATAGCCCCGTTTGGCGGCCGGCCGCGGTTTGCAGGATCGCATGACGGTGGTCCGAAGGGACACGCCTTTGCAGTCCACATAGCCACTTGATATAATACGTTTAGTGGTTATTACAGCCATGTTAATAACATTCGGACATTGATCTACGGCATGGCTTCTATCCTGAAACGGATGACCACCAAACAGATTCTCTTTCCGTGCTCTAGCATCATGCACGGATCGGAAAGGAAAGGTCATCATGCAAAAACTTACTACTGACGAATTGAGGAAAATGCGCGATCAAAGAGACGACTTTCTCCTCATCAATGTACTGGACGAGGAGAGTTTCGATAAGGAGCATATCCCCGACTCCCGGAGCCTTCCGCTCGAGCGGAAAGATTTCCTGAAGGAGGTCAATCGATTGGCGGGAAGAAAGGATCGGCGGATCGTTGTCTATTGTGCCGGCCCCGACTGTACCGCCTCGCCGACGGCCGGGAAGAAACTCGAAGCCGATGGCTTCACGAACATCTCCTACTACGAAGGCGGAATGAAGGCGTGGCGTGAGGCCGGCCTGCCGATTCGGCAAGCCGCTCACGTTTCGCATTGAGTTTGCCGGTCCCGACCACGGATGGGCCGTGGCCCGCCGTCTCGGGACCTCCGGATCGCGCCGTCAGGCATCTCTCCCCGCTGGCAGGGGGACCGGGACCCGCACCGCGGAGTGCCGTTCGCCGGAGAGGGCGGAAGCAGATGCCGGGCGGCGCGTTCGTCTGCAGATCCTCATCGGTCTCCCTCCGACCCGCTTCCTGCGAGGCGCTTCGTGAAGACGACCTTGTCATCACCGGGAGCGTAGAAATCAGCCAATCGCGCCTCTTCCCGGTAGCCGATCCTCGTGTAGAACCCGCGCGTCGGAGCATAGTCGAGCCGCCCGGCAGTTTCCACGACCACGATCCGGCCTCCCTCCTGCTGAATCCGACTCTCCGCGAACTGCATCAACTTCTTGCCGATTCCCCGCCCCTGTTCGGAGGGCGACACGGCCAGCCAGTAGAGGTCGAAGGTCCCCAGCGTACAGGGAGTCTGCCCCCAGCAGACCCATCCGATCGGCGTTCCGGCCCGCTCGCAGGTGTAGGAATGGTAGTGGGGGAGGTCCCGTGGCGCTACCGCCTCATCGATGACTTCCGCGGCGACGGCCAACTCATCGGGACGGAAATAGCCGGTCGCCGCCAGCAGCCCGACGATTGCGTCCCGGTCGCGTGCTTCCGTGCAGCGGATGCCGAACGGGCCCGAGACTGCCGCACCGAAGGAGGCCGCCGAAGCCGGAAGGCGATCCGCCGACGCATTCTCGAGAAGGACGGCGACGAACTCCCGAAACTCGATACCGGCCGCCGCCAGCGCCGCGGCAAAGCCGCCATCCGGCGAGATGTCGGGATTCGCATTGACCTCGAGGACATAGGGCACGGCGGCTTCATCCAGGCGGAAATCGACCCGCGCGTAATCCCGACAGCCCGTCGCCTCCCAGGCCGCCCGAGCCATGGAGTGGAGCTCCCCGGCCACCGTCTCGGCGACGATGGCGGGGATCCGGCGCACCGTGTTCCGGTATTCGAAACTCTCGGGGAGCCACTTGGCCGCATAGTCGACAATGCGGGGCCTTCCTGGGGGGAAGCCCACAAACTCGATTTCGGCCGGCGGCAGCATTTCCACGCGGCCGCCTCTTTGCAGCAGCGAAATGTTGAATTCGCGGCCGGCGACGAACTCTTCGATGAGGGCGTCCTGTCCGAATTGTTCGTGGATCCTCGTAGCGGCGCGAACCAGTTCCGGGCCGGGCGCCTGGACGACGGACGCGGCGTCGATTCCTTCGCTGGCATCGGCGAGGAGCGGCTTGACGATCACCGGAAAGGCGAGGTCCCGGCCCGACTGTCCAGGTTCACCCGCGACGGAGACCGCCCAGGAGGGGGTCCGGATCCCGCGGGATCGCAGTTGCCACTTGGCCAGGTTCTTATCCAGTGTCAGCCCGAGACAGAAACTGTCGCTTCCCGTGAAGCGCCGACCCAGGGAGCGGCACACCGCCGGGACATCACAGGCCTGCGCAGCGCGGCCCTGCAGGCTCTCGACCAGATTGACGACCAGGCGTTCACGGCCGCCGGAGACGGCGCCAACGACCTCTTCCAGGCTCCTCACACCGGCTTTCCGACAGCGAATCCCCAGCGCCGCGAGCGCTTCCTCGACCGCCTGCGCCTCCTGCAGGACTCCCGCATCGGATTCGGTGCAACTGCCGGAACTCTCGGCCCCGGCCTCTGCCGGCAGGTTGAAGAGGATCAAGACATCGGAACCGTTCATGACTTTGTCTCCCCGAAACGTTCGAGGGCGCTGTCGATGACTTCCCGGATGATCCTCAGGTAGTCCCAGTCGTTCTGATAGGCCAGGATGGGAAGATCGGAGTACTCGGGATTGAGACCGGGCAGCGGGTTGACCTCGACGAAAGAGGGCCGGCCGTTGCGGTCGAGGCGCAGGTCCACCCGGCCCAGATCGCGGCACTCGAGGGTTCGATAGGCTTCCAGGGCCAGCGCCTCGACGGCATCCCTCAGCACGCCGGCCTCGAGGGGAGGATACTCGCAGTGTCGGCGCCAGTCCTGTTTGACTTCGAAGGAGTAGTCGGCCGTCCCGGCACTTTCGCGGATCACGATCTCCATGGTGCCCATGACCCGGGCCCTCGCCCCGGTTCCGATAATCCCCGTCGTGAACTCCCGTCCGGGCAGATACTCCTCCACCAGAACGGGCTGACCCGAGCGGGCGAGCAGACTCCGGCAGACCCGGTCCAGCTGGCGACTGTCGTCGACCCGGGAGCACCCGTCGATCCACTTGCCCGTCCCCTCGGCCACGGGTTTTGCGAACAGCGGAAACTCGAGACGGACCGCGGCGACATCGGCAGGCTCGCGCACCACCGAAAAGCCGGGCGTTGCCAGGCCGGCATCCCGCACCAGGCGCTTGGCGAAGGCCTTGTCGAGGGTGGCCGCACACACCAGGGGATCCGAGAAGGTGTAGGGAATCCCGTGGAGTTCGAGGATTGCCGGCACCTGCGCCTCCCGGCTCCTTCCCCAGGTGCCTTCTGCAATGTTGAACACGAGATCCCAGCGCGCGCCGGAGACAACTCGATGGCACAGCCGGCGACCGTGCCCGACACGTTCAACCTCGTGCCCGAGTGCGCACAAGGCCTCCTCGAGGGCAGCGATCGTGGCCGGCGAGTCGAACTCCGCCGACGCCTCCGCCGACCATCCCTCCGCCAGATAGTCCTCCCGAAGGTCGTAGACCAAACCGATTTTCATGGCATTGCTCTTTCGCGGGACTGGCCGCTCCGGTCGGCCGCGCGACGGGCTGCAACCGGGGGGAACCGGGTGTCCTGCGCGGCTCCGCAGATCAGGATACCAGTGCCTCCGCGAACCCTGTAAAGAAGGCAACCGCGCCACGGCGCAGGTTGCGCAGGTTATACCCCCCCTCCTGAACGATCAGGGTGGGATGATTGAGCTCACCGAGCTTTCGACCCAACTCCCTCATGGAAGCAGTCGTGAGCAGGAAGGCGCCGGTGGGATCCCCTTTCATGGTGTCGAACCCGAGCGAAACGACGAGAAAGCGGGGCTGAAAGAGCCGGACCTGCTTGAGAGCCTTCTGCAGCGTTTCGAAGTACCGCTCGGGCCCCGTCTCTTCCGGCAGGGGGAAGTTGAAGTTCCGACCGAGGCCCTCGCCCTCGCCCGTCTCGTCCCCAAAACCGGAGAAATAGGGGTAGGCGTAGTTGGGGTGCCCGTGGATCGAGATGTTCAAGACATCCGCCCTCCGATAGAAGATGTCCTGCGAGCCGTTGCCGTGATGGAAGTCCAGATCGACCAGCGCGACCGAACCGAGTCGGCTGAGCTCGTCGGCGGCGATCGCGGCGTTGTTGAAGTAGCAGAATCCGCCAAAGACCTTGCGCTCTGCGTGATGACCCGGCGGCCGGCAAAGCGCGTAGGCCAACCCGACACCGCCGGCGATCAGGCGGTCCATGGCGGTCAGGGCCACATCGACCGAGGCCCGGGCGGCATCGTAGGCGTTGCGATCCAGCGGGGTGAAGGTGTCAATGCAATAGTAGCCCGCCCGGATCGCCAGTTCCTTGGGCTTTCGCTCGGGCCGCCGGATCGGGAACACATAGGGATAGATCGGGCGCCGCTGCTCCAGGGTTTGGCAGACGCGCTTGAGGTAGCTGACGAAGTCTCCGTCGTGAACCCTTCGGATCGCCTTCTCCCCGTGACTGCGTGGGGGCTCCACACGAAAGAGTCCTGTCGGAGACAGCGCCTCGACCAGGGCCCGGACCCGCGCCGGCCGCTCGACGTAGCCTCGCTCATGAACGTGATGGACCCGGTGCCGCTCGTCAAAGACCAGGATGAACGGAGGGGTCAGAGGACCGCTGCCGAGGTTGCCGGGCTCGGCCTTCTCAGGGGGGCCTGCCAAGTACCGCGCCGGCCGCATGCGGACCGGATCCTCGACGAAAGACTCGACCACGCGTTCGATGTAGTCCGGACCGACCAGGTGTGCGTACTTGCGTTGAAGCAGGAGGCGCACGACGCTGCGGGCCTCGGAGCGCTTCAATGGCTCCTTCCGGCCGAGCGAATCGAACAGCAGATAGGGCGCCGGAGAATCGTCGATGGGCGTCTCGTACTCGGTCCCGACGATGGGAAAGACGCCATGGTTCTCATAGAACGCCAGGCGGCGCTGATTCTCCTTCAGGACCCGTTTGTTCGAGATCAACGAGGGATCGTCGGGCAGCACCTCCATGTAGAGGCCGCGGGAACGCACTGTTTTCAAGTACTCACGGGTGGCCTCGTAGAGGGCGCTGCCCACACCGCCGCCCCGGATCCGGCGATCCACGGCGATGAAGTCCAGCAGCGTACTGTTCACCTCCGGGAGATGAATCAGGAGGCAGAAGCCCGTCACCCTTCCGAGGGACGATTCACTGACCAGCAGCAGCGTCCGGTAGCCGTACTTGAAAGCGTGGTCGAGCTTGTCGGCCAACGTCTCGGCATACTCCGCCACCTCCGGGAAGTTCTCCCGGAAGATCCGCCGCACCTGTCCCAGGCGCTCTCGATCAGAGGGCAGCGCCGTACTGTAAACACGCAGAATCCGGATCATTGCGATTCATCCGTCTCCTCGCCCGCCGTATGGCGGAGCCGGCGACGCTGTCGCTCCATGTTTTCCGGCTGCAAACAGGACCGTCTTCCCGTCGCCACCTCCCAGACGCCTCCCTCCAGCCCGTCGGACCGGGGCGTGGAAACGGACCCGTTCCTCCAGGATGGTTCCGGATAAGAGACGATCAGCCCCTCGAAGTTCCGCAGCACCGTGTGCGTCGGACTCATGGAGAGGATGTAGTTCGGCAGGAGCGGGATCTTGCCGCCTCCGTGGGGTGCATCCACGACGAACGTCGGGATCGCGAGGCCGCTGACGCGGCCCCGGAGGTATTCCATGATCTCCAGCCCCCGGGAGAGGGGAGTCCGGAAATGTTCGACCCCGCGGACGAGATCGCACTGAAACAGATAGTAAGGCCGCACCCGGATGCGCAACAGAGACCGAAACAGCGTTTCCAGAGTCGGGCCCGAGTCGTTGACTCCCCGCAGCAAAACCGACTGGTTTCCCAGGACAATGCCGGCATCGGCCAGCTGGAGACAGGCGCGCGTGGCTTCCGCCGTCAACTCCGACGGATGATTGAAATGTGTGTTGACGTAGACGGGCTGATAGCGGCGAAGCATCTGCGTCAGTTCGTCGGTGATGCGCATCGGCAGGGTCACCGGGCTCCGGGTACCAATGCGAATGATCTCGACGGACGGGATTCCGCGCAGGGCTGCAAGAATTCTCTCCAGCACCTCGGTTGCGAGCGTCAGCGGATCTCCTCCGGAGACGATCACGTCTCGAATCTCCGGATGGGACCGGATGTAGGCGATCGCCTGGTTGAGCTCGGCCGGTGCAAGGACGCCTTCACGCTGCCCGGTCACCCTCTTGCGGGTGCAGTGTCGGCAGTAGACCGGACAGGCGGAGGTGGCAATCAAGAGCGCGCGATCGGGGTAGCGGTGAATGAGCCCAGGTACCGGAGAGTCCTCCTCTTCCGACAGGGGATCTTCGGTCAGCATCGGCCAGTCGCAAAGCTCTTCGACTTGTGGGACGGCCATCTGATAGATGGGATCCGTTGCATCGGCGCTGCGTATGAGCGAGGCGTAATAGGGCGTAATCGCCAGCGGAAAGCGGCGGGAAGCCCGGTTCAAAGGCTCGACGTCCGCAAGACCGGGGAAATACTCCAGCAACTGTTCCACGGAACGGATGCGATGCCGCAGCTGCCATCTCCAATCGAACCACCTGTCTCTCGGCAGGGCTGGGCTCTCGGGCAGGGGGAAAGGATCCGCCGGGCTCGTCGCGGGAGCCGTCGATTCCGGCAAGGGGTGAAGGGGAGGAGGATGGTCGAAGTCGGCTTCGCTTTCGCGAGCCGGCCTCGACGGCGCGGTGGCGCTCCTCCTTTCGGTCATTTCGACGTGTCTCATCGTATTCATTGCTCCATCGTTCTCCGGAAGGTCACCTGCCGCACAACCCGCCTGCCCGCCGCCGTCCCGCCGCCGTCTCCCGCCCGCGATGCTCTCCGGGGCCGCACAGCAGCCTCGATCCATCATCGGGATAAGATTCAGGCCAGGAACGAAAAGGGGTGGAATCAGGGTAAGTTCGATCTGCCCGGCCAGCCCACCACAAGATGACGGTGACAGGCGGGAACGCCCCGCCTGAGGAGCACTCGTCAATCGCCATCTACTCGAGCCTCACAACCCGAACACGGCCACCAACCGTCAGGCACAGGCTAACCTCCGATACCACATATGATGCACGATAGAACTGACAAGTAACAGAGGATTTTGGGCGATCCCGCAAATTCTTCGCTTGATGGATGAGACGGCCGACTCCTGTGCCTGCGGCTTCGGCATCTCCCGGCTGACGGAAACGATTTCCCCGGCCGCGATTTCGGCCCTGGAGTGTCCATCAGGAGCGCACCGTCACCCCGGGGAGTTCCATCACCTGCCGCAATTCGCGACATACCGTGTCGACCTGTTCCTCGCTCATGACGCTCGAAAAGGGGAGGGCGAGCGACGTGCTGCCGAGGCCTTCGGCAACCGGGAACGAACCTTCGCCGAAGCCGAACTGCTCCCGGTAGTAGGGGTGCAGGTGGATGGGAGTGAAATACGCCCGAGAGGGGATCCCCCGCTCCGCCAGGCGGCGCCGGACACGCTCCCGTTCTTCGGGGCCGCTCAGGATGACCCGAAACAGGAACCAGGACATGCGGGTCGTTTCCAGGGAGACTGCAGGGAGGGAAATTCCCGGCGTCCCTTCGAGGCGAAGCCGATACCACTCGACGACCTGCGCCCGTTTTTCCAGGATCTCACCGAACCTTCCCAGTTGGACCCGTCCGAGCGCGGCGCTGAGCTCGTCCAGCCGATAGTTGTATCCGAGCCGTACCGAAAGGGCTTCGGCGTCGCCGACCCCCCGCCCCTGATTGCGCAGAGACTCGAACAGGTCGGCCCATTGCGGGTCGGAGGTGGCGATCATCCCCCCCTCTCCGGTGGTCAACTGCTTGTTCGGATAGAAGCCGAAGGCGGCGGCGTGACCGAAGCTCCCGACGCGACGCCCCCGGTACTCCGATCCCAACGCCTCACAGGCATCCTCGATGACGAGCAGATCGTGCTCCCGGGCAATGTCGAGCAACGGGTCCATGGCCGCCGGATGCCCGAACAGGTGTACGGGCAGGAGCGCCCGAACCGGCCTTCCCCGGCTCCGCAACACCCGGACCCGCTCGGCCACGCGGTTCGGGTCGAGGTTGCCGCTGCCCGGTTCCACATCGACGAAATCGGGGCGTGCTCCAACGTAGAGCATGGCGCCGGCGGAGCTGACAAAGGACAGCGGCGTGGTCACCACCAGGTCCCCCGCACCGATGCCGGCCGCCAAGAGACTCAAATGGAGGGCCGCGGTCCCGCTCGAGACCCCTACGGCGCAGGCGGTCCCGACGTAGCGGGCGAAGGCCGCCTCGAAAGCCTTCAGACTTGGGCCCCAGCTGAGCCTCCCGCTGCGCAGCACGTCGAGAACGGCCCTGACTTCCTCGTCGCCGATATCGGGGGAAGAAAGAGGGATGGCAGTCATGGTTCCTGCGGCACCGGATGCAGCTCGTCGGAGGCTGTGAGGGGCACGGCCGGCTTTCGGAGAAGCCGATCGCCCAGCTCGACCTCCCGCAGGATGCGGGCGATCCTTTCCGAGGCATGCCCATCCCCATAGGGGTTGACCAATCCGGACAGGGAGGATCGGAACTCGGGACGCAGGGCACGCGAAACCGCATCGCGAATGGCGTCCGGTTCGGGTTCGACGTCCAGGATGTTGCGGGCCCGCTCGCGTCCACGCTGTCGAATTCCGACATTCACCGTGGGCAGAGCGAGCGACGGCGTTTCCATGATGCCGCTGCTCGAGTTGCCCACCAGCACGCTGACGGATCTCAGCAGAGCCCAGTACTTCAGATGGGAGAGGTTCACGAACAGATGCGCCCGCGGATGCTGTCGGCAGAATCTCCGCGACCGCTCGATCAGGGCACGGCTTCCGGCATCGGCATTGGGAAAACAGAAGATGATGGGGTGGTCCAGCTGGCCGAGGGCCGTGTAGAGCGAATCCGCCTCGAAGGTCGTGTCCTGGGCGAGCGTCACCGGGTGGTAGAGAACCAGGATCGTTGGTACCCGCAGGTCGACTCCCAGGTCGCGTTCGATTTCGGACCGGCTGGGGATCCTCTGCCGGAAGAGATGATCCAGAGACGGCGCTCCGACCCGATGCACTCTCCACGGTTCCTCACCCATCGAGAGCACACGCCGGCGGGACATTTCAGTGGGAGTCAGGTGGACGTGGCTCATTTTGGTCAGCGCATTGCGCACGGCCTCGTCGATGGCTCCTTCGCTGACTTCGCCGCCTTCGATGTGCACGATGGGAATTCTCAGGGCCAGCGCCGTCGAAGCGGGCGCCAGCATTTCGTAGCGGTCCGCAATCAGAACCAGCAGATCGGGGCGGAGACGGCCCAGCGAGTCGGCCAACCCCAGCGTCGCCAGGCCGATGGTCTTGGCCATGCCGACGTCGGTATCGGAACTGAGCAAACACTCGATGCGGTCGGCTATGGGAAACCCGTCCTTTTCGATTTCCTCCACGGTTCGACCGAACTCGGGTGAAAGATGGGAGCCGAGGGCGATCAGACACAGCTCGTCGTCACCCGACTGCAGGACCTCCTGCATGGGCCAGTAGAGATGGCCGTAGTCGGCCCTCGAAGTGGTGACAAACGCTATGCGGCGCTGGCGTCGGCCCATCACGACCGCAGTATAACCGCCTTCGAGGGGCTACTGCGAACCAGCGGGATCGAGGGGTCTTGCCCGTCGTCGGAAGGGGCTGTGTTAACTTGGCGGTCAAGCACCATGGGTTTACAGGACGCCTTCTACGACGATCTGGCCCCCTATTTCCGCGAGTACGCCCGGCGCCGCCGAGCCTATCTCGAGGCAATCGACCGGCTCGTCGGTGCACGACTGAAAGGCACGAGCCTGCTCGACGTGGGCTCGGGGGACGGCGTTCGGGCCTCTGTTCTGGCCGCGCGGGCGGGCCTCGAGCACCTCGAGCTGGTCGAACCAAGCCCGCCCATGGCCGCACTGTGCCGCCAGGTCTGCCTCTGTGTCCGTCCCGTGTCCATTCAGCAACTCGAGCTGCCGCCCGGGACGTTCGACAACGTCACCTGTCTGTGGAACGTGCTCGGGCATATCCGGGGATTCGAAGCACGCGTCGCAGCGCTGCAGAAGATGGGCTCCCTCTTGACAGCCGGCGGCTCTCTCCACCTCGACGTTCACAACCGCTACAACCTGCGTGCCTACGGGTGGAGGACCGTTGCCCGCAACCTGCTGCACGATCTGGCGCATCCGGGTCGGGAGAACGGGGAGAGGGAGTTCGAGCTCATCGTCTCCGACCGCCGGCTGCGGGGCCGCGGCTACCTCTTCAATCCTCGAGAGATCCGTCGTACCATCCGGGCTTCGGGCCTGCGAGTGCTCGATCGGGCGGTCATCGATTACCAGACCGGACGCCCGCACGGAACGGCGCTGGAAGGGCAACTCTACTTCCAGTTGGGTCTCCCGGAACACGAGTTCCCGCCTCGGGCCGCGAAAAGCCATGGTTCTGTGGTAGGGTTTTGACATTGTTCAGCCCGGTCAGGCGACCGAAGTTGGGGAACGGGGCGGCGGAGAGAAGAGTGGAAGCGGTGTGCACGAGCTGGGCCTCCGCCGCGGGATTGACGGCCGACCATGGACTCAGGAAAGGTCTCACGCAGAGACGTCATGCGGCGTGCCTGGCAAACGGCAGCGGGACTGGCCGCCGCCGGAGGGGCTCGCCTGCTGGCCGCCAGCCTCGACATTCGGAATCACTACAGTCCCCGCAACCGCGTTCGACCGCAACGGCCCCATACGGATTACATCATCCTGCACACGACCGAAGGGGGTGAGACAGGCTCTCTCCGGAAGGTCTGGCGTCGGGGCGAAACCCATTACTTCGTCACCAAGAGCGGTCGCATCTATCGGGTCGTCGAGAAGTCGAAGATCGCGACCCATGCCGGCCGGAGCATGTGGCAGGGACACGGGCCGATCGACAACTACGCCATCGGCATCGAAGTCGTGGGCTACCACGACCAGGACATTACCAGCGCCCAGTATCAGGCCGTCCGCGAGCTCCTGCGGCAGCTTCAGGGCCTGTACCACATTCCGGACAGGAACGTTCTCACCCATTCGATGGTCGCCTATGGGAGGCCCAACCGTTTCTATCCCTTCAACCATCGCGGAAGAAAGCGCTGCGGAATGATCTTCGCCCGGCCCGATGTGCGAAGGCGGCTCGGACTCACAGAGATACCCCACTCGGATCCGGATGTGCAGGCGGGTCGTCTCAAGGTGGCGGATTTCGAACTGCAGCATTACCTCTACGACTACCAGGGCGAAGCGGATTCGGCGCGGCTGGCCCGGGTCTCGGACACGCCGGCCGGCGAGTCGCCCGGAGCCGACCAGAACGTGATCACTGCGGAGCGCACGGCCTGGTACATCGCGCGCGATCAGTACGACAGCGCCGAGACGGTCTACACCTTTCCCGACGGCACCCGTCACTCGGGGGACCAGATCACGGACTGGGGCCGGATTCCCGTCGGCACCCAGGTCGCGGTTTCGCAGGAGGACGAGCCCAACGGCTTCGAAGGCTTCGTGGAGGCCCGCAGCGGAGAAAGCGCCCGGGACATCGCCGGAGAGTCTTTTGCCAGTGAGACGACGATCTACTTCCTGCCCAGCGGCATGGTGAGAACGGGTCACGATCTCCAGCGCCGGAGATCCACGCGCTCTCTGCTGCAGGGGCTCCCTGCCGGAACCCGCGTTCTGGTCGGGTACGTCTATGGCGGTCACGTCAAGAAGAACCGACTGCCTTCTCGGATCGCCGGGCGCAAGTGGAACTATCCCTCGACCTTCTACCGCCTTCCCGACGGCTCGATCCTGAGCGGTGAGGAAATCGACGACGCCCAGATCCCGCCCAACACTCTGGTGCTGTTCCAGAGCTGAGGGGGTGCGGACTCCGCGCGCTTCGCGTGCCTGACGCGTGCTCCCTCAGGGGTTCTGAAGGGATCCCCGGGGGTGGATCGACAACGTCCCAACGGGTAGACTGTCGCCGGCATGGTGCCCCAGACTCCCATCATGCACGGAGACATCATGAAAAGAGCCACCTCGATCCTGCCGCTGCTGCTTGTTCTCAACCTCTGCCTGGCGCTCGGCGCCCCGGGCAACGTCGATCTGCCACGCTATCCGTCGATCAGCCCCGACGGTTCCTCCATCGTCTTCTCCTGGCGAGGCGACCTCTGGAAGGTGCCCACGGAGGGGGGAACAGCGGTTCGGCTCACCAGTCATCCGAACCTCGACCTGAGGAGCGCGTGGAGCCGCGACGGGCAGAGGATTTTCTTCCAGTCCGATCGTTCCGGCTTTCAGAACATCCACGTGATGAATGCCGACGGAACGGGTCTGCGCCAGGTTTCCCGCAGTGACGTGACTCTGTCTCTGGCGGGTGTCGGAGTCGACCAGGAGGGACATGAGGTCGTGACTCTCGCCTCCAGCCGTGAAGCGGACAACTACCGTTCGCCCCGGCCGTTCTACATCCGCAGCGAAGGAGGAGATATCCGTCGAATCTGCGACGCTTTCGGAGACTTTCCGATCTGGAGCCCCGACAACCATCGCCTTCTTTTCACGCGCGGAGGGGCCGCCTGGACCCGTCGCCATTACCGGGGAGCCGATCGCCGCAATGTCTGGCTCTACGACCGCCGTGACGGCAGTTACCGGCAACTGACCGAGTGGAGCGGCAACGACGGACGGGCCCGCTGGGGCGACGATCACACCGTCTACTTTCTCTCGGATCGGGAACTGGAGCGCTACAACGTCTACCGGATGGACCTGGAGCAGGGCGAGAGCTCGATTACCCCCGTCACCCGGTTCAGCGATCGGGACGTCTGGGACTTCGACGTCTCCTACGACGGCCGACGCGCCGTCGTTCAGGCCTGGGACACGCTGTATCGGGTCGACCTGACTGCCGCCCACCCCGAACCGCATCCGATTCCCGTCTCGGCTCCCGAAGACACGCGGGATCGGTACTTCCTCCAGCCCGTGGACAAGACGGTAACCGAGGCCGCTCTCAGCCCGGACGGGCAGACGATGGCGTTCGTCAGTTTTGGCGAGGTCTATGTCCGCAATATCGCGGAGAAGAGCCCGACGGTCCGAGTCACCCACTCTCCGGCGCGCGAGCAGGACATCACCTGGGCTCCCGACGGCCTGAAACTCTATTTCGCCAACGACGCAGGCGACACGCTGTCGATTTACGCGGCCACCGTAGCCTTGACGCGAGGGGAGATCAAGAAGGAGTTCGAGCCGGCCTCCGTGCAGTCGAATGAAACGGCCGCGTCCGCAACCGGGTCGCAAGCCGGCGGGACGGCCTCCGGAACGGCCGTCGAGGATGAGGATTCCGCCGGGGGCAAAGGAGCCGAAAGCGAAGCGCTTCCCGCGGAGTTCGATCCCTCGCGCTGGCACGACGCCATCCGGTTCAAGATCACCCCCGTCGTGGAGCGTTCGAGCAACGACTGGAAGCCGCGACCTTCACCCGACGGAAGGTCCCTGGCATTCCAGCACGAGCGGGGCGATGTGGAGATCCTCGACCTGGACACGGGTACGATTCGGCCCTTCGTGCGCGGCTGGGACTTCCAGATCGACTGGCGCTGGAGTCCCGATTCCCGTTTCATCGCGTACCAGCAGTCCGATCTCAATTTCAATTCGGATATCTGGATCGCGCCCGCCGATGGATCGAGCGAGGCAGTGAACATCAGTCGCCATCCCAACAACGACTTTGACCCCAGATGGTCCGCCGATGGGAAGATTCTCAGTTTCCTCTCCGAGCGGGTGAATGATGAGTCCGACGTCTGGGCGGTCTATCTGGATCGCGCCCTGGAGTCGCTGACCCCCAAGGAACTCCAGGACTACTACGACGCTGCCGCCAAGCGCGGCAAAGAGCGCAAGCCCCCGACTCCGCACCGGCCCGGCTCTGAGAGCGCCCTGCCCGATCAGCCGGAACCCGCCTTCGCCCTGGAGGATCTTTCGGACGCCTACCTGAGACTTCGCCGAATCACTACGCTCAGCGGTTCCGAGTCGAATCACGAGATGAGCCCCGGGGGAGATCTGCACGTGTTCGTCGCCACCACCGACAAGCGGGGCCTGTTCACGATCCGTTGGGACGGAAAGGAACTCAACCGGATCGGCGACGCCGCCAGCGTGCAGCAGTTGTCGCTGAATGGACAGACCCTCGTCACCCTGCACCAGGGACAGGTTTTCACCCTGGGAAGTAACGGAAAGGACCGCCAGGCCATTGCGATTTCCGATCAGCTGCGGATCGATCGGCAGGCCCTGTCGGCGCAGAAGTTCCACGAACTGGCGCGAACCCTGGGGATGCTCTTCTACCATCCGACCATGAAGGGGCTCGACTGGAACGCCCTGACCCGTCAGTATCTTGCACTCGCGGAGGTGGCTTACACCGCGGACGAGTTCAATCAAGTCTCGATGCGCCTGCTCGGTGAACTGAACGGTTCTCATCTCGGGGTCTACGCCCGGGATGACGAAGAACGGAACGCCGAGGGGCAGGGTCGAATCGGCGTCCGGGCACACCGCGTCGACGGCGGCTACCGGGTCGACTCCGTCATCTCCGAGTCGCCCGCCGCGACGGGGCCGATGCATCTGGAGACGGGAGACACGATCCTCCGGGTGGAAGGTCTCGCCTTTGGTCCGACGGACACGCTCGACTCCGCGCTGGAAGGCCAGGTGGGAAAGGAAACCCTCCTGACGATTCGGCGCAACGGCACCGAAGGTGCGGAGCCACGGGAGTTGCGCGTCCTGCTGACGCCGGTGAGCTGGGCAGAGGAACGCCAGCTGGTGTACCGGGACTGGCGCAGGTCCAATGCCCGCAGGGTGGCCGAGCTGTCGAACGGGCGCATCGGCTACATCCATATCCTGGGCATGGATCAACCCTCCCTGGACGTCTTCGAACGGGATCTCTACGCCGCGGCCGACGGTAAGGAAGGCCTCATCATCGATGTCCGCAACAACGGCGGAGGCTGGACGACGGACCGGCTGCTGAGTTCCATCATGGTCCAGCCCCACGCCTACACGGTGCCCCGGGGAGCGGACGGGAAGCGGACCGACGTCTACCCTCAGGACCGGCTGTTCATCGAGCGCTACACCTTGCCCATCGACATGTTGTGCAACGAGAAGAGCTTCTCCAACGCCGAAATCATCTCGCACGCCTTCAAGACTCTGAAGCGCGGGACCCTGGTCGGCCAGGAGACGAACGGATCCGTCATCAGCACCGGCGCCTTCCTTCTGGTCGACGGGACCCGGGTGCGGCTTCCCTACCGGGGCTGGTACCTGCCCGACGGGACCGACATGGAGAACCACGGAGCCGTTCCGGACCTGATCGTCGAACAGACGCCGCAGGCCGAAAGCCGGGAAACGGACGAGCAGCTCGAGGCCGCCGTAGGGGATCTTCTCGACCGGCTGAAGTGATTCGCGGCCGGGGCACGACCTTGGAGGTTCCGCGGTTCCACGGAACCTCGAAACCCCGGAATCTCTGTGGCCGGCCTATCCCCCGGCAGACCGCTGCTCGAAGGAACGGAGGGCGCGCCGGATGACCGTGCCGGAAGCCAGCAGGGCCACCAGATTGGGAATCGCCATCAGACCGTTCAGGGTGTCGGAGATGCTCCAGACCAGACTCAGCGAACCGGTCGCACCGACGAAGGTGAAGATCAGCCAAATCAGGCGGTAGGGCAGAATGACCCGGGTTCCGAAGAGGTAGCTCGCCGCCGTCTCGCCGTAGAACGACCAGCCCAGGATCGTCGAATAGGCGAACAGGACCAATCCAAGCGTGACGATCAGATCGCCCCAGACCCCGGGAAGACCGGTCTCGAAGGCCTTGGCGGACAGGGCGGCACCAGTCGCGCCCGACGTCCACTCGCCGGTGAGCAGCACCACGAAGCCTGTTGCGGTGCAGACCAGGACAGTATCGACGAATACCTCGAAGATCCCGTAGAACCCCTGCCGAACGGGGTCATCCGTACGGGCGGCCGCATGCACGATGGGGGCGCTGCCCAGCCCGGCTTCATTGCTGAAGAGACCACGCGCCACCCCGTAGCGGATCGTCTGCAGGACTCCCGCACCCACGAAACCTCCCAGGGCGGCGTGGCCCGTGAAGGCCGATTCGAGGACGAGTCGGAAGACGGCGGGAATCTGGTCGGCATAGCGCAACAGGATCAGGCCCGCACCGATCAGGTAGGTGGCGCACATGAACGGAACCAGGAATTGGGTCACCTCGGCGATCCGGCGAATCCCGCCCAGGATCACGGCACCCACCAGCAGGACGATCAGAGCTCCGGTCCAGTGGGGCTCTATCCCGAAGGTCAGCTCGAGGGAAGCAGCCACACTGTTGGCCTGTACCATATTGCCAATACCCAGGCCCGCCAGCGCAGTGAGCAGTGCGAAGATGGCGCCAAGCCAGGGCAACCCGAGGCTCTTCAAAACGTACATCGGTCCGCCACGGTACGTTCCCGAGTCGTCGGAGATCCGGTGAGCAATGGCCAACACGATCTCCGAGAATTTCGTGGCCATGCCGAGGAGTCCGGAAACGACCAGCCAGAACAGGGCACCGGGTCCGCCGAGAGTGATGGCCGTCGCAACTCCGGCGATATTTCCCACGCCCACGGTCGAGGCCAAGGCTGTCGAGACTGCCTGAAAAGGACTCACCGTCCCTTTCTCGGCCGCCATGGAGGGACCGCCACCCAGCACCTCGCGCAAGGCGCGCAAGAGCTTGCGAAACTGGACCCCACGGGTCAGCAGGGTCAGAAAGAGGCCGGTCCCCATGAGCAGGACCATCGTATAGGGACCCCAGACCCAGGCGTTCAGTGTCGAGTGCCATTCCAGGAGTCGATCGAGCATCCGAGTGTTCTCCGCCGGTAATGGAAGCGTATCGCCCCCGAACGTGGCACTCTACACCGGCAGGGTTGCGAAGAAAAGCTCAGGATTTCCGCGCCGAGGCTCGGATCTCGCGGATTTCGTCGGCCGGAATCCCGAGAAGTTGAAGGAAACGCTCGTGCTGGCGGGGAGCGGTGGCCTCGAACTCACGGTGCCAGCGTCCCATGTCCTCATGGCTGAAGCCGGCCCGCTGCAGGAGGCGGATCCAGGCCGCCTTGGTGAGAGCCTCCCGCCCCTCCAGGCTGACCTGTTTCTGGAGCAGCTCCACGATCAGCAGCTGCTGTCGACGGATGCTCTGCATCTGCTCCGCCAGTTCGAGCAGATGGTCGCGGAGGGTTTCGGTTCTGCCCTGGGAAGGCGCCTCGAGCAGCCGTCGGATCTCGCGCAAGGGCAGGCCGGCGCGGCGGAAGGTGCAGATCAGCCGCAGGCGCTCGGCATCACTTTCGGAATACTCGCGGTAGCCGTTCGGCAGTCGTCGGGCGGGTTCAAGCAATCCCAGACGGTCGTAATAGAGGAGGGTGCTGCGCGAAAGATGGAAGAGTCGAGCCAGCTTGCCGATCGAATACACGCAGCACCTCCTTCTCGAGACGACTCTACTCCCGGGCTCCGACGACGTCACTGGTCAGCATCCGTCCGGTCGTCAGAAAGTAGTTGATCTGACGTTCGAGCCGCCGGATCATGGATTCGAATTTCTCGTCGCTGTTGGCATGGACCCATTCGTTCCCCTCTTCGTTGAGTCCCGTGATCACCTGCTCCCACACGGCCGTCGTACCCTCAGCTGCCGCCTCGAGGGTGATGGTGTAGCGAATCGTCCGCAACGGGTTGAATCGAACGAAGGCGATCCTGCGATTCGGCTCGTATTCGGAGACGACCCAGGTCTCCTTGCCTCCTTCTCCGGGAAAGGTGGTCGTAAAAACGCAGTCGAGCTCGGCGACACCGGACCGCGTATAAACCAGCCCGCAGTCCCAATTCTCCAGCCATTCGTACTCCCGCACGGGGCACAACAGGGGAAAGACCCGGTCGGGGGTTCCAGACAGAGTCTGGGTACAGCGTTTGAAGTCACGTCGATTCTGGGTAACGTTCATCCTTTTTCTCTCCTGCTTTGGTCGCGGATCCGGCAGACCCGGCAGAGATACTTCCACCGCCCGGTCCCGCAGGCTTCCCTGGGTTTCGACGGCTGCTCGTCAGCCGACTGGGACAGGCTAAACTGTGAAGCTTTAGACAAGTCAAGGGGAAAGTGCGAAGGGCGAAGTGCGAAGGGCGAACTGGAAGGGCGAAGGCCCAACGCCGAAGGGCGAAGGGCGAAGGCGGTGTCTCGTTCCGAGTTCCGGGTTCCGAGTGCCGGTTTTCGCGAGACCCGTTTTCCCGTTCTCCGGATCGAACGGCGAAGGCCCAAGGCCGAAGGGCGAAGGGCCAAGGGCGAAGGGCGAAGTGTGCGTTGCCCAGATGGTAAGGGTAGTGTTGGATGGGACGGTGGCAGGCAGGCGAAGGCACGGCGGGTTGGTTCCACGCAACGGCGCAAAGAAGGAGGAAGCCGCCACCCACAGAGAATCTCTTTGCGGCGTGGCGTACTTAGCGTCTTGGCGTGAGATCAGGCTGCCGAGACCTCACTCCAGTGGGCGCGCATCGATCGGAGGCCGCCGCCCTTTGGGCAACACGCCCTCGGGTTTCGGGTTCCGCGATCTGGGGGAGACGGGAGCCGGGAAACGGGAAACGGGAGGTTTCGAATTGGCACTTCGGGGGCGTGTGGCCCGAATCGCTCTGACGCGGTTCCGACCCCCCATCCGCTCGTCGAGATGTGCAGAACTGATTCCACACCCAGTACGGAAGCCGCCACCCGCAAAGAATTTCCTTGCGGCGTGGCGTACTTAGCGGCTTTGCGTGAGATCAGGCCGCCCAGACCTCACTCCAGTGGGCGCGCATCGATCGGAGGCCGCCGCCCTTTGGGCAACACGCCCTCGAAGGGCGAAGGGCGAAGGCGAACTGCTCGTCCGAGTTCCGGTTCCGAGATCCGTTCTCCCGTTCTCCGGATCGAACGGCGAAGGCCCAACGCCGAAGGGCGAAGGGCGAAGGGCGAAGGGGGAAGGGCGTGGCAGGAGCAGCCCCCCTTCGTGTAAGAAAGACGCTGCAGGCGGCAACTAAACCTTCGAGAACTAAAACACCATGACGGACCCGAGCGATACAGACCGATTTCGTGACTGGCTGGAGCGCCATGGGGATATTCCACGACGCATCGCCTGCCTGTACGCCGGGACTGAAGCGGACCGCGCGGACCTCCGCCAGGACATGCTCATCCAGCTCTGGCGGTCGGCCACCCGTTTCGACGCGCGGTGCAGCGCGAAGACCTGGATCTATCGAGTCTGTCTGAATACGGCACTGACCTGGCGCCGATCCGAAACCCGACGGCGTCGCCATCTCGGCGCGGCGCCCATGCCGGACGAGATGCTCTCCATACCCTCCGATTCAACGGACCGGGACCGGACCGAACTGCTCTACGCCGCCATTGCGAGGCTCGATCGGCTGGAACGATCCCTCATTCTGCTTTCACTCGACGGCCTCAGCTACCGGGAAATGAGTGAAATCTCGGGGTTGACGGAGACCAACATCGGAGCGCATCTGACCCGCTCCCGGCGTCGGCTCGCCCGAATCATCGAGGAGATTGACCCATGACGATACACGAAGCCGAGGAACTGTGGCGCCGCGACGCCGGACGGAAGCCCGGGCCTCCGGACCCGGAGGCGATCCAGAGGATCCGGTCCGATGCGCGGATCTTTGCCCGCCGCATCTTCTTTCGCGATGTTCGCGAGTGGGCGGCCAGCCTGCTCCTCTCCGCGACCTTTCTAGCCATCGCCCTGCAGCCGGGAGCCCCGCGAACGACCTTTTTCGCGGCCTCGCTGTTCGCCCTGCTGCCGGCCTGCTGGCTCCTGATCGACAGGCTGCGGGTCCGCTCCCGGCAACCGGACGTGGCTGCTTCCTGCCGCGATCACGCCGCGTACGCGTTGACGTCGGTCGCCCATCAGGAGCGTCTGCTTCGAACGGTGACCTGGTGGTACCTCGCTCCCCTCGCCATCAGCTCTCTGCTCCTGACCTGGGCCGTCGTGGTCGAGGCCCCGGAACTGCCGATCGCGGCTCGCGGCCTGGTGGCCCTCCTCATGCTCGCCATATCCGTCGGCGTGTTCTTCCTGGTCTGGAAGCTGAACCGGTTGACGGTCCGGAATTCGCTCGAACCGCGCCGGCAGGAACTGCAGGCGCTGCTGAAGGAGTTGGAGGATGATCTGGGAGCTGTAGAGTGACACTTGCTTTGCGGATAGCTGCAGAAGTGGGCTGGGAAGGGGAGGATGCTGGGCAGGAGCTAGGAATCCCGGAGCGCCGCCGCCAGTGTTTCGAGATCCCAGGAGAGGCGGCCCTCATCCAGTTCCTGCAAAATTCCCCGGACCCAGTCGAGCTCGCTACGCCTCATGGTGCGCAAGTATTCGACCTCGATCACGGGCAGGCGACCGATGACGGGTTCCAACTGACGGATCAGTCCATCGAGCTCTTCGATTCCCGCCTCCAGCTGTGCCAGCCTCTGCCGCAAGGCACTGCGGGCGTCGTCCACGCTGAGATGGGGCAGGTGACTCAGGGCGGTCATGAAATCGGAGGGCTCCATCACGGGCCGGCTGAGGAGGTCCTTCAGCCAGTCGAGCAGGGTCCTCTCCCCTTCCGGGAGGAGCCGATACACCGTGCGCGCGGGACGACCGCCCTGCCGGCTGGTTTCGACCGCCTCGATCAATCCCCTCTTCTCCAGCCGGTTGATCGAGTGGTAGATGGAACCCGGTTTGAGAACCAGCAGGTCTTCCTTGTGTCGCTGGCGGAGAACACTCAGCATTTCGTACGGGTGCATGGGCCTCTCGCGCAGCAGGCACAGGACCGCCAGTCCCCACAGGCTCGGATCTCGTTTGGTCTTCGTACTCACGCGCTCGGCCCCTGATACCTCCACTGAAATATCTCACGGGAGCTTTCGATGCGTCAAGAAGGCAGACTTCGATGAACTTTCACCTGTCTCCGTGCGTATCTAAATCCATAAGCAAGGGCAGGAGAACCGAAGATGGCGAAGAAACGTGGGCGAAAGTGGCTTTTCATCCTGGTTACTCTGGTGATCGTCCTGATCGTGGGCGGCGTTGTTTACAGTCGGATGGATTCTCCGCCGCCGACCATAGACGCTTCCCTGCTCGCAAAGGTTGAGCGCGGGGACATTGCACGCTCCGTCGTCGCCACCGGCTTCGTCGAGCCCATTTCGAACAAGATCGAGATCCGGAGCAAGGCCAGCGGGCTCGTCAAGCACGTCCACGTCGATGTGGGGGACGTCGTCGCGGAAGGCCAATTGCTCGTCGAACTGGACCGGGATCAACTGGAGGCGCAGTTGCGCGAGGCCGAGGCCAACCTGCAGGCTGCCAAGGCCGATGTCCAGGCCGCGGAAGCCGAGTTCCAGCGGGCCAGCATCCTGGCCGAGGACTATGATGTCGAACTGGCCCGCACCAACTACAAGAGAAGCCTCGAGCTGCTCGAGCAGCACCTGATCTCCCAGTCGGCCTATGACGAGACGCAGGGGAAGCTCCAGGAAGCGCTCAACCGACAGCGCGCGGCCGCAGCGGCCATCGGCACCACCAAGGCGACGATCACGCAGAAGAAGGCCCAGGTGGCCCAAGTGCAGGCCAGCGTCGACCGGATCCGTGAGGAACTGAGTTACACCGATATCCGCTCGCCCATTCGCGGCATCGTCCTGTCCAGGCTGGTCGAGGTGGGGAGCGCCGTCTCCTCCATTCAGACCATGGGAGCGGGCGCCACCACGGTGCTGAGCCTGGGCGACATGCAGGACGTCTATGTGAAAGGCAAGGTGGCCGAAAGCGACATCGGCAAGGTCCAGGTCGGGCTTCCGGCACGAATCTCGGTCGAGGCCTTCAAGCAGAGGACCTTTGCCGGCAAGGTCTACAAGATTTCCCCCCTCGGAGTCGAGCAGGACAACGTGACCAGTTTCGAGGTGCGCGTTTCCGTCGAGAATCCCGACGGCCTGCTGCTGGCGAACATGTCCGCCAACGCGGAGATCATTCTGGAGGAACACAAGAACGTCCTGACCATCCCGGAATCGGCTCTCATCTACGACAAGGACCGCAATGCTTCCGTCGAAGTTCCCGATGCTTCGATCCCCACGGGCCGCCGCAAGCAGCCCGTCAAGATCGACATTACCACCGGCACTCGGGCGGAGGTTGTCGAAGGCCTGTCGGAAGGCGATCAGGTGGTTCTGCAGTAACAGGTCCAACCGTGGGGAGGCCTCGATGAGTTTCTCTTCCAGATTCCTGACCCCGATCCAGCAAGCCGCAGCCGCCCTGTGGCGTCACAAGCTGCGCAGCTTCCTGACCATGTTCGGCATCGGCTGGGGGGTCTGCTGCCTTGCCTTGATCGCCTCCAGCGGCGAGGGTTTTCGCCAGGGCCAGCGCAAGAACTGGGCCCAGCTCGGGGACGGAGTCGTCATGGTCTTCCCGGGCCGGACCGAGTTGCAGGCTGGAGGACGCCGGGCCGGTCGAAACATCTACCTGTACCAGAGCGACGTCGCAGCCATTCGGGAACAGTGCCCGCTGGTCGAGGTGGCGGCCGAGGAGATCAAGAACTGGTCGGTCCCAGCCGAGAGCCCCTACAACTCCGGTCAGTTCCTCGTGCTCGGCGTCGACCCCGATTACCTGCGAATCCGGAACCTTCCCGCATCGCGCGGCCGGGACATCAACTGGTCCGATGTCGAGAACCGCTCCCGGGTCTGCGTCCTGGGTGACTCGGTCCGCAAACAGCTCTTTCCCAATAAAGGGGATGCGCTCGGCGCCAGGATCCGGATTCGGGGCTATCAGTACGACGTGGTCGGTCTGATGAGCGAGAAGGACCAGAACAGCAGCTATGACGGTTGGGACAACGACAAGATCCTGATTCCGAACACCAGTCTGCGCGCCGACTGCCCCCTCGATCGACACATTGCTGCGGAAGGCCGCGTTCAGAATATCGTCTACCGCCCCCGTTCCCTCGACGAGTGGAAGGCGGCGCAGTCCCAGGTCCGCCGGACACTGGGCCGTATCCACGGCTTCGACCCGCGCGACGAGGCGGCCGTTCCCATGTGGGACACCATCCAGACGGCGGCCATGTTCGACGATATCTTCAGCTCCCTGGGATTCTTTCTGGGCGCCGTCGGCCTCATCACGCTGACCCTCGGTGGAATGGGGGTCATGAACACGATGATGACGTCGGTCCTCGAGCGAACGGGTGAGATCGGCTTGAAGAAGGCTCTCGGCGCGACCAAGAAACGCATTCTGCTGGAAATCCTGACCGAAGGCGTGCTTCTATCGATCATCAGCGGCGGGTTGGGTCTTCTGCTGGTGGGCGGCCTGGCGGCGGCGGTGAACTCGCTTCCCCTGCCTTCCTTTTACTCGGGCCTGCTCATCGACCAGAACCTCGTTCTTCATCTGATCGGGGTCCTCAGTGCGGTGGCGGTCCTGTCGGCCCTGCCTCCGGCCTGGCGGGCAGCCCGGATGACCCCGATCCAGGCATTGCGGTTCGAACAATGAAATTCCAGGTCCTGCTCGGAAACGCCTGGCTTTCGATTCTCGCCAACCGGCGGCGCAGTCTGATCACCGTGGTCAGCCTGGCCTGGGCCGTGGCGTCGTTCCTCATCCTGATGAGCTACGGGAGCGGCTTCGACCGGGCCCTGCGGAAAGCCTTCTGGGCCGTCGGCCAGGACGTCGTGATCATGGGCTCGGGCCAGACCAGCGAACAGGCAGGCGGCATGCGCTCGGGACGACGGATCGTTCTGGAGAAAGCCGACGCTGATGCTATCCGGGAGAACGTCCCCTTCGTGGCCGCCATCTCGCCGGAGAAGATGTGGAACAGCCCGGTGATCTACGAGAACCGGCAGAAGGAATACATGCTGCGGGCCGTGATACCGGAATACTGGAGGATTCGAAACCTCCACCTCGTCTCAGGCCGCTGGATCAACGCCGACGATGACCGGTATTCGCGGCGCGTGGCCGTCATCGGGGCCACGGTGGCCCGGGAACTGTTCGGGGCGCGGCCGGCCATCGGAGAAGAAGTGGACGTGCGCGGGCTCAAGTTCACCGTCATCGGGCAGCTGGAAACCAAGGTCCAGCTGGCCAACTACAACCGGCCCGACAACGAGTGCCTGTTCATTCCCTACCAGACGATGCAGATGTTCTCCTCCATTCGCTATCCGGATCTGATCGTCTGGGCGCCGACGACACCCGACGTGCGCGAACGCGCGATCAAGCAGGTTCGGGCGACGCTGGCCGGAATCCACCGGTTTTCGCCCACCGACGAGAAAGCAGTGTTCATTCTCGCTTTCAGCCAGTTCACCAGCATTGTCGACGGGATGTCTCTGGCCCTCAATGCACTGCTCATCTTTATCGGAGTCGTCACCTTGGGGATCGGCGCGGTGGGCCTGGCCAATATCATGTTCACCGCCGTCCTGGAGCGGACCCGCGAGATCGGCCTGCGCAAGGCGCTCGGTGCCAGACGTCGGACGATCCTGGCCCAATTCCTCTGGGAGGCGATCTTCGTCGTCCTGCTCGGAGGGACCTCGGGCTGCCTGCTCGGCATCGCCATCGCCCAGGCCATCGGCTCGCTTCCCTTCATGGGGGTCATGCTCGGACAGGAGCTCTCGAAACACTACGGCCGCATTCATTTTCTGATCGCCCCGGACTCCGTATTCGTCTCGCTGGGCGTCCTCTTCACGGTCGGGTTGATTGCCGGTATCCTCCCCGCGATTCGTGCCGCCCGCCTTGATCCGGTCGAGTCACTGCGCTACGAATAGAGAACAGGATGAAGAGCGAATACTCCAGGTGGCTGACCGGATGCGGCATCGGCTGCGCCGTTCTGGTGGTCCTGGTCGTGGTCGGCGGGCTGGGCACTTTCTTCTATCGGAGGTCTCTGGGCCTTCCTTGCGACGATCCGCGAGGGCGTCGGTGCGCTGCCCAAGCTGGCCCGTCTTCACCAGGAACGCTCCGTTTCCCTCCTGGACCGCCAGATGGGCCCCGGGGAGTACGAATACATTTATGTCCTCGCCTACTATTCCTGGCTGGACAAGTCACCGGGCGACGGTCCCCGATTTCTCAAGATCGGCGACAACAACGCTCTCGAGCTGATCCCGCTGAACTCGAATTGAACCGCATCGAAAGCCCAAAAAGGAGACAGGCATGCCAGGCTATCTGATCGCGCGCGTCAACGTCACCGACCCCGAACAGTATCGGAAGTACACCCAGGTCACCCCGGGAGTCATCGAGAAGTATGGAGGCCGATTCATCGTCCGCGGCGGGCCCGCCGTGACGCTCGAAGGCCCCGAGGAGACGAACCGGCTGGTCGTGATCGAGTTCCCGAGCCGGGAGCGGGCCATTGAGTTCTACCGCTCCGCCGAGTACCAGGAAGCCAGGAAGCTGCGCGAAGGGGCCGCCCTGGGCTCTTTCGTTGCCGTGGAGGGTGCCTGACGGCCCGGTGTCCCGAGACCATCGTGACCGGTGCACGAGTCCCTCGGAGTCGGCACGCCTCAGAGCAGCGTGCCGCCCAGGATCAGTGCGGCCACCGAGAAGTAGATGATCAGACCGGACACGTCCACCAGGGTCGCCACGAAGGGGGCGGAGGCGCTGGCCGGATCGAAGCCGAACCCGCTCAGAATGAAGGGCAGCATGGCGCCCGACAACGTGCCCCAGCACACCACGCCCACCAGGCTCAGAGACACGGTCGCGGCGACCAGGACATAGTGTTCTCCGTAGGTGTGGAACAGCATCTGCCAGACCAGGATGCGCACCAGTCCGATCGTGGCCAGAATCGCGCCCAGAGTCAGTCCTGACGCCAGTTCACGGTAGACGATCCGCCACCAGTCCCGCAGCCGGACCTGCCCGAGAGCCATGGCGCGAATCACCAGGGTGGACGCCTGCGATCCCGAGTTTCCGCCGCTGGAGATGATCAGGGGCACGAACAGGGCCAGGACGACGGCCCTCGCGATCTCGACCTCGAAGTAGCCCATGGCGGTGGCCGTCAGCATTTCTCCGATGAAGAGAATGGAGAGCCAGCCGGCTCTCTTCTCCACCATGGTCAGGAAAGGCGTCCTCAAATAGGGTGTCTCGATCGCTTCCAGGCCGCCGAACTTGTGGATGTCTTCGGTCGCCTCGGAGTCGACCACATCGATGACGTCGTCGACTGTGACGATTCCCTTCATCCGGCCCTGCGCATCCACGACGGGCAGGGCCAGCACGTTCTGCCGGGCGATCAGACGCGCCACCGTTTCCTGATCCGTTTCCTCCCGGATCGAAACGACATCCCGGTTCATGACGTCGCGGACCAGACGGTTGCCGTCCGCAGTAAAGAGCTCCCGGAACGAAACGACACCGAGCAGCGCCTGCTGCGAATCGAGTACGTAGACGTAGTAGATCAGTTCGAGCTGCTTTTGGGTCTGGCGCCGCACGTACTGAATGGCTTCGTTGATCGTGATGTCCGGCCGCACGCGAGCAAAGCGCGGATTCATCAGGCCGCCGGCCTGGTCTTCCGCGTAAGCCAGCAGACCGGTGACCTCCTGGCGCGTCGCCGCCTCGAGCTGATCGAGCAGGCGGGCTCGATCCTCCGAGGACACCTCCTGGAGCACATCCGCTATGTCGTCCGGAGGCAGCTGGCGCAACCAGAACCGACCCTCCACGGGAGCGAGGAGGCGGATGATGTCGGCCTGGCTGTGGCGCGACAGAGAGTGGAAGAAACTGTCCGCATCGTCGGCCGACAGCCGCTTGAAGGCCTGGATGCGGTCCTCGGTGGAGAGGACCGGCCACAGGTCATGGAGTTGATCGGGAGTGGATGGGGTCCGGGCCGCCGTCTCATCCATATCAGTTGCCGAGAACGTCCAGGAGGGCAAAATAGGCGGGTTTCGGCTGGTAGGAGCGGTCGAACAGCAGTGCGTCGTCGTAGGCGTAGGGCGACGAAGGAGGAATGAATGTACTCGGCACCCAGGAATGCAGGTCCGAGACCCCCCAGACCACGAAGGACTTGCAGGTTCCGCTCTCCAGGCAACCCTCCAGGGCGTGGCGGTAGGCCTCGGCCTGCTGCTGGTACTGGGCCTCGGTGATCGGTGAGGTGGGATTCGGGGTATGGGGCAGTCGGACGTCGAGTTCCGTGATGTTCGTCTCCAGGCCGAGGGCCCCGAAGCGCTCGAAGTTCTGCCGCACCGCTTCCGCCGAGGGAGCCCAGGCGGGGGCGGTGTGATACTGGAAGCCGACGCCGTCGATGGGCACGCCCCGCGCGATCATGCCCTGGATGTACTGGTAGGCGGCGTTCGACTGAGCGCCGATCGTCTCGGTGTTGTAGTCATTGTAGAAGAGCTTCGCTCCGGGGTCGGCCTGGTGGGCCCACTCGAAAGCCCGATCCATGTACTCGGGCCCCTGGAACGCGTCGTACCAGAGGGTCTGCCGGAAGCTGCCGTCCCCGTTGAAGGCCTCGTTGACGACGTCCCACTCCCGGATCTTGCCTCGATAGTGTCCGACGACGGCGAAGATGTGTTCCTTCAGGATCTGCTGCAGCTCCTCACGGGAGAAGTTGCCGGCCGTCAGCCAGCCAGGGTTCTGCTGATGCCAGACCAGAACGTGGCCGTGCACGGCCATCCCATTGGCCTCGGCATAGCTGACCAGGGAGTCTCCGGGGCAGAAGTTGTAGCGGTCCCGCTCGGGATGGATCGTCTGCCACTTCATTTCGTTTTCCGGCGTCAGCATGTTGAACTCGCCGCCCAGCGTGTTCCGGTAGGCCTCTTCGTTCGTGATGTACGCCGGAGCGGCCGCCGCCCCGATGAACAGCCCACGGGCATCGGCGGCGGCGCGCAGGGACGGCAGTCGGGTCGGGACCTCGGTCCGGAAAACCGAGGGCACGGCCTGCACCTGCCCGGGGCTCGCGGCGGGCTCTTCGGCCGCCATGCCGAAAAGGGTCATTTGAACTCCCGGCGGGACATTCGTCCCCAGAGCGAGGCGGCCGTCCTCGGTCAGATTGAAGTCCGGGAAACGGCCGGCTTCCGCGCCGGCGGCGTAGACCGTAAAGGTGCCGCCGCTGCGCGCCAGTTCGAGGGTGGTCCGCCCCCGCAGCGATCCCAGGTTCAGGAAGGTGTGGGTCGTCGGTGTCGGGCTGTCGTCGTAGGCCCGGGCCACCACCTGGCCGTCGACCACGCCCAGGTCGAGCCGGCGCAACCCGGAATACCAGGTGCCTCCCGTGGGAGCCCGCCCCTGAGCGATGAGAAATCCGCTCTCCCCTTCGGCGGGAACATCCAGTGAAACGAAGAGGCCGAAATCGCCGCCCACCTGAAGTACGGTGCCCCCCGAATTGACCCGGGTCTCGAAGCCGCTTCCGGCGGAGCTGAGAATCCCACCCGGTGCCTCGGTGATCCTGGGGCCGGCGCAGCCCCAGAAACAGTGATTGACCAGATCCTGAGCATTGGGGACGAAGGCCCATCCGCTGCGCAGCGGGAAGATGGGGGCGGCGGCCAGCTGGGCGGGGGCGGCACCGATCTGGTTATCCTCGAACAACGGCGGAGTCCCCACCCCGAGCAGCGTCAGATAGACGGGATCCGAGGCTGCCACGTGTAGCCGGGCCGAATCGAAGGTGGGCAGGCCCTCGATCAGCTGATCCGGAAAGACGGCCCGCTGGGCGGCTTCGCTGCCTCCCAGTTCGATGACTTTCTCGAACTGCCGGTCCGCATCCAGGACGACGGTCAGCGTCACCTGAGTCGTGGGAATCGTTCCTCCCGCCTGATCGAGCGCCGGATCCGCCACCAGGGCCAGTCCCACATTGAAAGTGTTGTCGGCCGCCCGCGTGAGGATGGCGTCGTACGAAAGCCCGGGCTCGCGAACCGGCTGGATGGCGATCAGGTCCGTGACTTTGTCGTCGCTCTGATTGTGGAGACGATAGAAGAAGGACGGAACGATGCTCACCGACTCCGTATCCCCCTGGACGACCAGGACGCCCACCTGCAACTCTCCGCTTCGGATGCGGTAGGTTTCGGAGCCGTTCGCCGGCAACTCCACGCTCCAGGAGCCGCTCTGTGCGCCGATCGTCCCCGACGAATCGGTGACGTCGAGCTGTGTCATCCCGCTCAAATCCTGCTGCTTCATCAAACGGACCGTCCCCGACCAGGCCTGATTCGGGCTCAGATTGGCCAGGTGCAGCTCGATTTCAAACCACTGACCCTGAATGGGTCCCACCGCGGCCTGAGGATAGACGATCCGATCCACAGCCAGGGTGGGAGTCACCAGGGCGAGCAGAATGGAGAGACAAATCAGAGTGCCTGTGCGCATCTCGGTTCCTTTCCGGCGTCACGGCTCGGCCGCTCGGACGAGCCTGCGCGGCGCCTTCGTGAAACGGTAACAGACGTTTGCGGGAGTTCCAAGCCGCGATGGCGAGGTCCCCACTCCTCCTCGCGAACTTCGGCACAGCGACGAAAATCCGTTTCAATTCATGTGATTGGGCGTTAGGATAGAAGGATAGGAGGCCCGCCGTGAAGGAACAATCGTCCTCACGTCAGCGAATCCAGCCGAGGATCCTGGTGCTTTTCCTTCTCCTGGGCATCCCACCGCTGATCCTGGGGCATCTGCTTCTCGTCACCCGCGCCGAGAACCGCTTCCGTGAAGTGGTCGGCACCTACTTCGGGCAGACTGCGCAGCAACTTCAGTCCGGACTCATCCGCTATATCGAAGGGGTCCAGATCGAGGTCGCAAATCTTACCCAAGTCCCCGAATTGCAGGAGGTCATTCGGCGCTCCAATGCCTCTCCTCCCAGGGAGGGGACCTTTCAGGGAGAGATGCAGAGGATCGACGACGGATGGCCCAAGATGACCACGGAGAATTCTCCGCTCCTGGCACGAGTCCTAGGCAACCCGGGCTCGGTCTTCCTTCAGGAACACAACCGAGTCACCGCCACGTTTCGCGAGATCCTGGCCTCGGACCGCTTCGGCCGTCTCGTTGCCGCCACGGGGAAGACGACCGACTACTTTCAGGCCGATGAACCCTGGTGGAGAATGGCCTATCTCGAAGGCCGGGGTCAGCGCTACATCAGCGACATCACCTATGACGAAAGCACGGGCGCCTATTCGCTGGAGATCGCGGAACCGGTACGGGACAGCCTGTCCGGCGAAGTGCTGGGGATCGTCAAGGGGATCGTCGACAGCCACGCAATGTTCGCGCTCCTCGACAACCTGCGCTTCGGCCGGGATGCCACCGTGGTGGTCATCCGACCCGACGGCACGATGGTAACCAGCCCGGGATCGACGGAGGCCTACCCCTATGCCGGTACGGTCCTCGCCGATATGCAATACGGCCGACGCTGGGCGGAGGTCCCGGGATCCCGACCCGGCTTCTTCCTGGGCCTGCCTCAGGCCGGCGTCAAGACCGAGATTCCGGAACTGGACTGGGTGCTGGTCGTGGAATCACCCTACGCCGAGGTCTTCTCGCCGTTTCGGAATCTGAGGAGCTGGTTCCTCTACATCGTCCTCTTTTCGGTCGGGCTCGTGATTCTGCTCTCGCTTTTCTTCACCTGGATCCTGTCCAGACCGATCATTGAGACGGATCCGCACCTGGATCGGGTTTAGCGGGAGGACCGTCCGGGGGCGGGGGGGGCTCCTCGCGGTGCCGGCGCCGGTGTCGTTCGCGGAGTTCCTGGAGCTTGGCTTTCTGCTCGGGAGTCAAGACCGGGACGAGTGTGTCCTGAGCACCCCGGATAATGGCCTTCACGCGCGGATGCACCTGCCGATTCAGCTCCTCCAGCTGCTTTCGCGCCTGGACCACTGCCTGCGCCAGGACCGCCTGTTGTTCCGGTGTCAGGCTCAAGTCCCGAATGGTGCTTTCCTGCACCATGGCGAGGAACTCGTCTGGGTTGGGTCTGCCCTGGGGTCCCCCCAAATAGGAGCTCACCGTGAATCCGGAGAGGAACCCCACTCCGAGAATCAGCAGCACCCCGATGATTGACTTCCAGCTTCTCAAGTTCGATTACCTTCCATCATTGAGGGTCAGAATGGCCTCCAAAACCTCGTTGTTCGACAGTTGGGCCTCTTCCTGGGTCGTCACCGTCTGGGTCAGCTCCTCGGACAACCCGATCTGGGGAGCCGTCGTCGTGACGAACGACCTCAGCAGAATCAGGAGCAGGATGCATGTAGGCGCCAGGAGAGGGGAGGCTCGCCAGCCCAGCTGGCCCACCGTGAATGTCACAGCCTGCACGGCCCTGTGGCGGCGAAGCTTGGCCCGGAACCCGGCCAGAAAGACCGCATCGGGGCTCTCATCACTCGCATCCCATGGTTCGAGGCGAAACATTCCACGGGCAAGCCTTTCGAATTCATCGGGATTCAGCCTGCGTTTCATGATTCAGCCCTCCTCACTTCCATCGATGAGAGTCTCCAATGCCTTTTTCAGCGTTCGTCGAGCACGAAAGGCCCTCACCCTGACATTGACTTCCGTCCAGCCCAGTAATTCCGCCACTTCTGCGACGTCCAGTCCTTCTCCGTACAACAAATGCAGGACCGCCTGGTCTTTCGGGGCGATCGTCGGCAGCACCTTCCTGAGCAATTCCTGAGCATCTCTGGCATCATTTCTACGCTTCTCTTCATCCTTCGAATGGGCACTGAGCCGCCGATCAAGCCAGTTCGGCTCCCGTTCATCCATCTGCGACGCCGTCTCCTCCGGATGGCGCTTCAACTTGCGGATCCGGTCCAGACAGAGGTTGACGGTAATCCGAATCACCCAGTTCTTGAACGGAACACCGGGCTTCAGCTTGCCCAGCTTCTGGTAGGCCCGCACGAACGCGTCCTGTGCCAGATCTTCGGCGTCGGCGAGATTCGACACATAGCGCCGTGCCACTCGAGTCACCAGTGAGCGATAGCGCAGGATCAATTCCTCGAAGGCCTCATCCGAGCCGGCCCGAGCCCGCTCGACGAGCCCTTCGTCGGTGAGCAGCGATTGGTCCTGACCGCCTTGCAGACTCAAAGACACCGCCTCGGGGAAGAGTGTCTCCCATCGTTGTCTGGGCCAAGTTTCTTCGAATGCTGCAACTTCCACTGTTGCTCACCGTTCTCGAACTGGTCACTGAGTGTTACGTCTTCGTACTTCTCACCGTTACACAGCCTCCCCCCGGGCCGACTCGTCCGCACCTGTGCAGCGTTTCTCGAGCCGCGTAACACCAGCATTGCAGCCATCGTATGAAAAGTGTCGCTCAATACGGATCAAAGTCCAACAAAGAGCTTCACCCGATCCAAAACGAATAGGGAAACGTCATGCAATTCAAGCGTAAACATAAACTCATTGGAGGCGGGCTGATCGTAGCCGCGGGCCTCCTGACTTTTCTTTTCTATCCGAGTACGAATGCCAAAGGCAAGGCTCCCACTTTCTTGACCGCACCGGTCAAGAAAGGAACCGTGCGACGCACCGTGAGTTCGACGGGAACCCTTGAAGCGGTCGTGACGGTCCAGGTCGGAAGTCAGGTTTCCGGTCGGATCCAGGAGCTGGACGCCGACTATAACAGCGTCGTCAAGAAAGGGCAGGTTCTGGCGATCCTCGATCCGGCCAACTATGCCGCGCAGCGGGATCGCAGCCGCGCCTCGTTGACGACGGCGAAAGCGAACCTGCAAAACGCCGAAGCGACCATCCTGAATCGGCAGGCGGAGGTGAAGTCCTCCCTGGCCAATGTTGATTCGGCCAAGGTCGATGCCAGCCTGACCGAGCGGCAGTACAAGCGGCAGCAGGAATTGTTTGAGGAGAAGCTGATCACGCAGCAGGACGTCGAAGACGCGCGGGCGGCGATGGAGCAGAGCCAGGCCCGCCTCAAGCAGGCCGAGGCGCAGGTGGACCAGTCGCAGGCGGCGCTGGCTTCGGCGCGAGCCCAGAAGGATCAGGCCGCAGCCAGCATCCGTCAGGCGGAGGCGGAACTCAAGATCGCCGAAGTCAATCTCCAGTACACGACGATCACCTCGCCAATCGACGGCGTGGTCATCGAGCGCAACGTCGACATCGGCCAGACCGTTGCCGCGACACTCCAGGCTCCGACGCTCTTTCTGATTGCCAACGACCTGAGTCACATGCGACTGATTGCGCAGGTTGACGAAGCAGATATCGGCGGCATCTCCGAACAGGCCACCGTCAACTTCACGGTTGATGCCTTTCCCGACGAGGTCTTCAAGGGGACCATTTCCGAAATCCGTCTCGGAAGCTCGAAATCGACGGCCGGAACGGCCTCGAACGTGGTCGTCTACAACGTCATCGTGGACGTTGCGAACCCGGAGTTGAAGCTTCGCCCGGGCATGACTGCGACGGCGGAATTCACCGTGGCCAATGCCAGAGACGTCTTGACGATTCCGAATACGGCTCTGCGCTTCACGCCGAGCACGCTGGCGGCTGAGAAGACGAGCCCCAGGCAGGAAGTTGCGGACCCGCCCCAGAACCCGACCGAAGAAGTCGTCGGATCCGGACCGGTCGTGAGGACTTCGGGTACGGAACAGTATGGAATCAAGGCGGGCCCAAAGGTCCACTTCCCTTCGGCGCGACCGTCTGAGCCGACCTGGGGCGAGGTTTGGGTCCTGGCCAAGGGCGGGGACAGCACGCCGCAGCCGCGCCGGGTCCAACTCGGCATCACGGACGGTGTCGAAACGGCCATTCTGGGCGGGCAGCTGAATCTTGGAGACCGGATCATTCTCCGCGAGTTCAGTGAGTCCGAGGGATCTCGTATCTCATTTTCACCCTTCGGTGGACCACCCAGACGGAGGGGCTGATCATGAGCACACAACGAGAATTCTCGGCAACGGCTTCCGATCTGGGAGCCATGGCAGTGGCGGGCGTCGGGCCCGGTCAGGCGCCTGAATCGGTGATTCACCTGGAGAAGATCTGGAAGATCTACCAAACGGGCGATGTCACCCTGGCCGCCCTTCGAGGCGTCTCCCTGGACATCCGCAGCGGCGAATTCGTGGCGATCATGGGCGCTTCGGGATCGGGCAAGTCGACACTGTTGAACATCCTCGGCTGCCTCGATCGCCCCACGAAGGGGCTGTACACACTGGCGGGAATCGATGTCTCGACCTATTCCGCCGCCGAACGGGCCGATGTCCGCAACCAGCAGATCGGTTTCATCTTCCAGAACTTCAACCTCCTGCCGAGGACGTCGGTCTGGGAGAACGTCGAGGCGCCCATGCTGTATGCGGGCATCCGCAAGGCCGAACGTTCGAAGCGGATCGAGGACGCCCTCAAGACCGTCGGTATCTTCGAGAAGGTGGCCTCGCTGCCGAACCAGCTCTCCGGAGGTCAGCAGCAGCGCGTGGCGATTGCCCGGGCCCTGGTCAACCGGCCTTCGATTATTCTGGCCGATGAGCCGACGGGAAACCTGGACAGTCACACCTCCGAGGAGATCCTGGCTTTCCTCCAGGAGCTGAACCAGTCCCAGGGTATTACGCTGGTGATGGTCACCCACGCGATCGAGGCGGCGGAGTATGCCTCACGACGCATCGTCATGAAAGACGGAGAGATCGAAAGCGACGAATGACGGTCTGCTCCCGGCCGCCCTTTGCGGCGGACCGGGGTGCGACCTGGAGATATGAGATGAGCATCTGGATGATCATGAGAGTTTCTGCGAAGGCTTTGACCAGAAACAAGTTCCGAGCCTTCCTTACGATGTTGGGGATCATCATCGGCGTGGCAGCGGTGATCGCTATGATCTCCCTCGGACGAGGGGCTCAGCAGCAAGTCGCCGAGCGAATTTCCTCCATGGGGACGGACATCATCTGGGTCCGCGCCGGGAGCCGGAACGAGGGCGGCATGATGGGCGGCTCCGGCACCAACAACACGCTGACGGTCGAGGACTTCGAAGCGATGCAGCGGGAGTGCCCGTCGATCGCCGTCGCCAGCCCTTCGGCCAGCACCGGTCAGCAGGTCGTTTACGGCGGCCTGAACTGGAACACGCGCATCGAAGGCTACAACGAGCGCTTTCCCGAACTCCGCAACTGGACGATCTCCTCCGGTGAGAGCTTCACCGCCCAGAACGTGCGAAGCGCGTCTCGAGTGGCCGTCCTGGGTCAGACCGTCGTGGACCAGCTTTTCCCGAATACCAACCCGGTGGGGAAGACCATTCGCGTGGGAGCCCTTCCCTTCAAGGTCCTGGGAGTCCTGGGCAAGAAGGGTGCCGACCCGCGCGGGATGGATCAGGATGACACGATCATCGTCCCCTATTCGACGGTCCAGAAGAAGTTCCAGGGCGGAGTCCTCTACGTCCAGTCCGGCATCGTGAAGGCGGTGAGCGGACAGGCCCGCTATGCCGAAGAGGAGCTGACCGATCTGTTGCGACAGCGCCACAACATCCGCGCCGGGCAGCCCGACGACTTCGAGGTACGCAACTTCAGCGAGTTTGCACAGGCGCTCGAGCAGACCCAGGGTGTGATGACCACGCTGCTGGCCAGCATCGCCTCGGTCTCGCTGCTGGTCGGTGGAATCGGCATCATGAACATCATGTTGGTTTCCGTGTCCGAGCGGACCCGTGAAATCGGCATTCACATGAGCATCGGCGCCCGCCCCAACCAGGTGCGGGTTCAGTTCCTGTTCGAGTCGATCGTGCTCTGTCTGCTGGGAGGCCTGGTCGGGCTGGGCCTTGGCGTGGGAGGGTCGTTTGCCTTGTCGACCTTTCTACAGTGGTCCACGTCGCTCTCGCCCGATGCGGTGGCGGCATCGATCATCTTTCCCGTGATGATCGGGGTCTTTTTCGGGTATTATCCGGCCCACAAGGCGGCCGCCCTCGACCCCATCGAAGCGCTGCGTTACGAGTAAATTGCGGGTTTCGGGTTCCGGGGGGCGTGTTGCCCAAATCGCTCTGACGCGGTTCCCACACTCCCTCGCGAGACCCGTCCTCCCGTTCTCCGGGCCCGGCGCGGGGCGCCTCACTTCGTTCGGGTTCTGAAATACGGAGCGGCATCCCGTCCTCCCGCGCTCCCGCGCTCCCGTTCTCCGGGCCGAGCGGCGAAGGCCCAACGCCGAAGTGCGAAGTGCGAAGTGCGAAGTGTGAAGGGCGAGGGCTGTTTCGGATCGGACGCTGGCAGGCAGGCGAATGCACGGCGGGTTGGTTCCACGCAACGGCGCAAAGAAGGACGCAAAGCCGCCAGCCACAAAGAATCTCCTTGCGGCGTGGCGTACTTGGCGCCTTTGCGTGAGATCAGGCTGCCGAGACCTCTCTCCAGTGGGCGCACACCGATCGGAGGCCGCCGCCCTTTGGGCAACACGCCCCCGGGTTTCGGGGTTCTGCGTTCCGCGTTCCGCGGGAGACGGGAGACGGGAAACGGGAAACGGGAGGTATCGAATTCGCACTTCGGGGGCGAAGGGCGAACGAGGAACTCGAAACTCGGAACCGCTCAGGCCGTTCCCGCCTGAACGGCGGCGGCGACGCGGGCAACCGTCTCGGTTCGGGCCATGCGCACGACTTCACCCACCACGAGCAGCGCCGGGGAGCCCAGCCCCATTTGCTCCACCAAGGGTACGATCTCTCGCAGTGTCGCCACGGCGACGCGCTGTTGCGGCGTCGTGGCCGATTCGATGACGGCGGCAGGTGTTGTGAACGAACGGCCGTGGACGATCAGGCGGGAGACGATCGAGCGGAGGTTTCCGATCGGCATCATGATGACCAGCGTGTCGGCCCCGCAGGCCAGCCCGCTCCAGTCCAAGGGGTTCTCGGGATCGTTCATCTGGTGTCCGGAGACGATCGCCACCGACGAGGCGGTTCCGCGATGGGTGACGGGTATGCCGGCCGCCGCCGGTGCCGCCAGTGCCGAGCTGACCCCGGGAATCACCTCGCACGGAATGCCCTGCTCCCTGAGATAGTGAACCTCTTCTCCGCCCCGGCCGAACAGAAAGGGATCGCCTCCCTTCAGGCGGACGACGTCGAGCCCCCTTCGGGCACGCTCGGCCAGGAGCCGATGGATCTGCTCCTGGGGAAAGGAGTAGTGTCCGCCCCGTTTGCCCACATGGATTCGCTCGGCTTCCGGCGGCGCTTCATCGAGCAGGCGGGCGGCGACGAGCCGATCGTAGACGACGACCTGGGCACTCCGCAGCGCTCGCAGTCCCTTCACGGTGATCAGGTCTGGATCTCCCGGGCCGGCACCCACCAGGCAGACTCTCCCGATGCGACCGGATACCATCCTCATGGCCGGAACTCCTCCAGGGCGCCGGTCAGACGGGCACGAACGGCCGTGTCCCCACCCTGTCGGGCGGTCTCGGCCAGTCCCTCGTCGAAGAGCTGGCGGTAGAAGCGCTTCCGATCCCCGTATCGGGTGAGGCGCTGCCGGATTCCCTGCCGGGTCCGGCGCAGCTCTGAGAGCAGCACGGCGTATTCGCTCCCGAAGGCCGACTCCAGACGCTGTCGAATCCAGCCGGCCAGAGCCGGACTGGCACCTCCCGTCGACACGGCAATCTGCAGGTCGCCCCTGCGCAGGACGGCCGGCAGGATGAAGGAGCAGAACTGGGGCTTGTCGACGATATTGACGAAGACCCGCTGATTCTGGCCAAAGGCCTGGACCTCCGCCGCCTGATCGGGATCGACGTCGGCAACGATCAGAAAAGCGCCTCGGGCCTGCACCGGATCGAAGCGGGCGGCTCGTTTCACGAGGGCGCCTGCGGCCTCCAGGGCCGCGGCTTTTTCGTCGCACAGGCTTCCCGTGCCGACGACCAGGCACTCTTTTCCCCGCAGGTCGAGGAATGCAGGATAGTAGGGATTCAAACCGCGATCTCCTCGGCAAGACGGCCGCGCAAAGACTCCACGCCGAGACGGTGGCAGAAATCCCCGAAGTCCTCGGACGGCCGACGGCAGCGCCGGTACAATGCAATCAGACGTCCGATCTCCTCGGCGAGCTCTTCCGCTGCCACATCTTCGAACAGTAGCTGGGCCAATCTCGTTCCCGACCGGTTTCCCCCGACCAGAATGTTGTAGCCGTTCACCGATTTGCCGATCAGGCCGATCTCGGCCACCGGAGGCCGCGAGCACGAATTCGGGCAGCCCGACATGCGGATCTTGATCGACTCGTCGCCGAGCCCGGCCGCCTCGAGGTCATCGATCAATCCCGGCAGGCGGCGCTCGGCCTCGGTAATAGCCAGACCGCAGGTGGGCAATGCCGGACAGGCCAGGCTGCTTCGTCTGAGGGGCGAATCGAACCTGCCCGTGATCCCGTGCTGCTCGGCCAGTCGGCGCACGTCGGCCACGCGATCACCGGGGATATCCGCCAGAATCAGATCCTGGTTCGGCGTCAGGAACACGGTCGGCTCGGCGAGTTCGAGAATCGCCCGCAACCCGGTCTTCAGTCGACGATCGGGGAGGTCCTCGATGCGGCCGTTTTCGACGAAGATCCCAAGACAGTGCCGATTCTCCTCGCGCTGCTCATGCCAGCCGAAGTGGTATTCCGTCGAGCCAAGGGACCAGGGCCTGGGGTCGGACAACACCTCTCCGAAGCGGGCTTCGACCTCCCGTCGAAAGGCAGTGATCCCCATCCGGTCGATGAGGTACTTCAGACGGGCCTGGCGTCGATCTTCGCGATTCCCCAGGTCCCTCTGGGTCAGCACGATGGCCTCCAGCAGATCGAGCAGTCGTTCGGGCCCGATGAAGGCCAGAGGCTGCGCGAGCCTGGGGTAGGTCTCACCCTTGAGGTGCGTGCTGCCCAGGCCGCCCCCGACGAACACATCGAACCCGTCGAGCCGGCCCTCGGTGAGCAGGGGCAGGACCCCAACATCATTCGTCAACAGGTCGACGCAATTGTCGTCCGGATCGGCGACGGCGATCTTGAACTTGCGCGGCAGATACGCCTTTCCGTAGAGTGGATCGGTCTCTTCCTCGGCCACCTTCTCGCCGTCGAGCCAGATTTCGAGATACGACGAAGTCCGGAAGGAGAAGCGCTCCGCTATCCGAGCGGCCCACGATCGGCCGTCGAATGGTGAGCCCCGGCGCAGGCTCGAGACGGGGCAGGCCATGGTGTTGCGGTTCCCGTCTCCGCAGGCTCCAAAGGTCGAGACCAGCTCGCGGTTCAGGTACTGGACCGCCCGTTTCAGATTCGCTTTGCCGACGCCGTGGAACTGAATGCCCTGACGGGTGGTGATCCGCAGGGTGCCTTCTCCAAACCGGTCGGCGACGTCGTCGAGGGCGCTCCACTGTTTCGGTGTGAGCCGGCCGCCGCCGGGATTCTTGATGCGGACCATGAACTGGTAGGCCTTCTCCCGGCCGCGGACCTGGCGTTCCTTGCGCTGGTCGCGGTCCTCCTGCTGATAGATTCCGTGGAACTTCAGGAGCTGGACGCTCTCCTTGGAGAAGTGACTGGTGTCCTGGGCCAGCTCGCCGGCGATCTCTCCGCGCAGGCCGTGGCTGTTCTCTTTGATCAGTTCGACCTTGGATTGTCGTTTGTTCATAGCATATTAATTCGATAGGAATTATAGTATTGAAACAAAGTGTAGCCTGCCGAAGGAGAGATGTCAACTTCGCCGCTGCCCCTCTCGAATCGGGGACGACTTCGCTCCGGGAGCGCGGGGCCCCACCGGCACAGGATTGTGAGCCGGCCCGGCACGGGAAGATCCGGGTTGGCGACCTCTAGCTGGCCAGCAGTTGATTGGCCCAGGACACGGCGGCCTGATAGGCCTGGTGGATGCGGCCCGAGTCGAGGCCGAGTCGCGAAATCAGCTCGTCGGCCTCTGCGGTCCGGCCGTCTTCGAGTGCTTCCGCCAGGAGGAGCAACGGCAGGTATTCGTTGTTGGCCTCCCGGCGCAGCGCCCCCTTGAGCTTTTCCTCGACGGGAAGATACTTCACGGCGTCGGCCGTCGGGATCCCCAGCATCACGTCAATCAGGGAGAAGAGTCCGAGCATCTGCAGGCTGTCCGGGTCAAAGCCCCAATAATCGAAGGTCTCTCCGAGCAGCTCCAGGAATCTGCCCCGCTGGGCGGACAGGTAGACGAGCTCGGTTCCATGTGTGCTCTGGCCCATGTCGCTCAGAATGGCGACTCTCAGCCACTGACGCATCCGGGTCCAGCCGAGCAGCGTGATCGCCTGCCGGATCGATTTGATGCTCTGACGGAATCCAAAGGCGGCCGAGTTCAGATATCCGAGCAGACGAAAGCTGAGCGCGGCGTCCGCCTGCACGGACTCGGCCAGCTTGGGAAAATCGGGGTCGCCCTCCTCGATCAGCGCCATCAGGCGCAGGCGGGCCATCTGGTTCGACGTGATCCGGCGTACGGGCACGTCTTCCGGCGACTTGAAGAATGAGCCCTGGAAGAGCTGGAACCCCTGTCGATGAAAGTCCGACCAGAGCGAACGGTCTCCAATGTCCTCCGCCAGGCGCAATCCGGGGTAGGTGCTCATTCGCGTTGCCAGTTCCGGGGAGGCGGCCGAGCGGGCCGTCGGAAGACACAGCACGTCGGCGAGCTCGTAGATGCCTTCCCAGCCCGGATCCCCGCTGAATCCTCCGACGGCCAGCAGGTAGCCACTGGATTTCAGCTCCTCCAGTGCGGTCTGTATCTCCCGCGGCTGAGCCGAGCCTTCATCGACCTTCACGGCGGCCAGGGCCGGCGGCAGTGCATAGGGCAGCTGTTCCAGCACACCCTTTTCGCCAAACGACACCATCAGGCGCTTGCCCCGTTCGGAGACCTGCTGCAGGCCGATGTACGCGCTGGACGCCAGGCAGGAAATCGCCTGATCGGTCAGACCGGGATCCTCGGCGCCGGACCGTGTCTGCAGGCACCGGATGCCGTAGCCCCAGAGCTTCTGCTGATCGTCGAAAATCGGCCTGCGCGCCAGTACGAGCGGGGTTTCCTGATCCATATTTCAACCTGTGATTCTTTCCAGCCTCCGGTTCGACTCTGCGATCACTCCAAATCGAGCGCCGAAACGTCCCAGATGCCGTCGGCATACTCGAGGATCGCACGATCACTCGAGAATCTCCCCATCCGCGCACAGTTCAGAATGGAACGGCGAGCCCATTCGTCGGGATCCCCGTAGAGTCGGCTGACCTCGTCCTGCGCCAGAACGTAAGCGCGAAAATCCGCCAGGACCTGGAAGAAGTCTCCCCATTCGAGCAGGGACTGAACGATGGGCTGGAAGAGCCGCGGTTGATCGGGAGAGAAAGCCCCCCCGCCGATCATCTCCAGTACCCGTCTCAGATCCCCGTCTCGATCGTAGAACTCCCGCGAATCGCCTCCTCGCGCACGACGGGCCACAACCTCGTCGGCCGTCAGCCCGAAAATGAAGATATTCTCCCGTCCCACCTCGTTCATGATCTCGATGTTGGCCCCGTCCAGAGTCCCGATCGTCAATGCCCCGTTGAGGGCGAACTTCATGTTTCCCGTTCCCGAAGCTTCCATCCCGGCCGTTGAGATCTGCTCCGACAGGTCCGCGGCGGGAATCACCTTCTCGGCTTGAGAAACGCAGTAGTTGGGGAGGAACAGGATGCGGAGCCGGCCCCGGACGTCGGGGTCCACGTTCACGACGGCGGCGATGGAATTGATGAGTTTGATGATCAGCTTCGCCTGCCGGTAGGCCGGAGCCGCCTTGCCGGCGAAGACGATGGTGCGCGGGGTGAACTCTGCCTGCGGCGCATCCTTGATCCGGTTGAAAAGGGCCACGACGTGCAACGCATTGAGCAATTGCCGCTTGTACTCGTGGATCCGCTTGACCTGGACGTCGAACATCGTATCCGGATTGACTCCCAATCCCATCTTGCGCAGCACGTAGCGGGCCAGCCGCTGTTTGTTCTCCCGGCGCGCCCGAATCCACCCGTCCCGAAAGGCGGGGTCTTCGGAAAGGGGTCCGAGATCCTGGAGACGATCGAGGTCGGTCAGCCAGGTGGGTCCGACCGCTTCCGTGATCAGCAGGGAGAGGGCCGGGTTGGCCTGGCGCAGCCATCGGCGCGGAGTGATCCCGTTGGTGACGTTGCGGATCCGGCCGGGGAAGATCTCCTCGAAGTCCCGGAAGAGCTCCCGTCGCAGAATGTCCGAGTGCAGGGCGGCAACACCGTTGACGGCGTGCCCTCCCACGATTGCCAGATGGGCCATCCGCACCCGCTTCGGATTCCCTTCCTGGACCAGAGAGACCCTTCCCAGCCGCTCCGGATCGGACGGAAAGCGCTCCCGCACGTGATCGAGAAAGCGTTGGTTGATTTCGAAGATGATCTCGAGATGGCGGGGCAGGAGGCGACCCAGGAGATCGACCGACCAGGTTTCGAGGGCCTCCGGCAGGACCGTGTGATTGGTGTAGCCGAAGGTCCGCTCGCAGATTCGCCAGGCCTCGTCCCAGCCCAGATCCTCCACGTCCATCAGGAGCCGCATCAACTCGGGGACCGCCAGGGAGGGGTGGGTATCGTTGAGCTGGATCGCGACGAAATCGGGAAAGGACGACCAGTCCTGGTGCTGCTTCCGGAAGCGCCGCAGGATGTCCTGCAACGTCGCCGAGACGAAGAAATACTGCTGTTTCAGGCGCAGTTCCCTGCCCGGGGCCACCTCGTCGTTCGGGTACAGGACTTTGGAGATGTTCTCGCTGACGACCTTGGCCTCCACCGCTCCCACATAGTCCCCGAGATTGAACTGAGCCAGGTTGAATTCAAAGCTCGATCGGGCCACCCAGAGCCGCATGTGCGTCGCATATTCCCCGCCGAATCCCGGGATCAGGATGTCCGACGCCAGGGCCATGACCGAATCGGCATCCACCCAGCGATAGCGAAGCCGGCCGGCAGAATCCTGATAGGCCTCGGAGCGCCCTCCCAATTGGACGCGATACAACACCTCGGGCCGCTGGATCTCCCAGGGAGAGCCCTGGCGCATCCAGTTGTCGCATTCCTCCTGCTGGTAGCCGTCGACGAGCTTCTGGTGGAAGATGCCAAAATCGTACCGGATGCCGTAGCCATAACCGGGAAGCTGCAGGGTCGCCATCGAATCCAGAAAGCAGGAGGCCAGCCGTCCGAGCCCCCCGTTCCCCAGTCCGGCGTCCCACTCCTCTTCTTCGATGTCCTCGAGATCCCAGCCGAGGCCGGACAGAGCGACGTTGGCCTCCTCTTCCATGCCCAGACAGAGCAGATAATTGCGCAGGAACCGTCCCGGCAGGAACTCCAGAGACAGGTAGTAAGCCCGCTTGACGAGGAGTTCGTAGCAGCTGCGCTGCGTCTCCAGCCAGCGCTCGATCAATCGGTCCCGCACCGCATACGCGAGAGCCTGGAACATCGAAGGTCGCTCTGCCAGGTCCGGGTCGATACCCAGCGTGGACTGGAGGTGCCGGACAATACTCTCCCGGAGTACCTGTCCCTGCCTCAGCTTCGCTTTCGGTGTCGCGCTCATAAGCCAGCCCTTTATATCGGTCCGCGACCGGACAGGACTTAGGGACGACCGGGAAAGTTCCGTGTTCCGAGGGCCGAGTTCCGAGCTCCAAGGTTCCGCGGGGGTGTGGCCCAAATGGCGGCAGCCTCGCACCGGTCACGCCCGCCCCGCTGAGCAGGGCTTGGACAGCTTGATCTCAAGCCAAGCCGTCGCCCCCAAGAACCCCCTTTGCGGCGTTGCGTACTTCGCGCCTTTGCGTGAAACCGGACCGCCGAGCCCCCTCGCGCCCGCCGAACCCCGGCCAATCGATTTCCACGCGAAGTCGCCAGGTACGCCGCCGCCTTCGCTTACCCGCCACCGTGCAGCCCGTCTCCGGAACCCACACGGCCGCACCGCAATTCGGAAATCGGAAATCCCTACAGGTTTTCCTCGACGAACCGCGTCATCAGCGTGCGCAACTGATAGACCTGGAAGGGGTCCCTCACTCCGTGGCGCGCTCCCGGGTAGAACATCATCTCGAAGCTCTTGCCCGCTTTCTGGAGACGATCCATCAACTGAATGGAGTTCTGCGTATGGACGTTGTCGTCCGTCGTTCCGTGCAGCAGCAGAAGCCGGCCCTGAAGCCGATCGGCGGCGAGGACGACGGAACTCTTGCGATACCCTTCCGGATTGGCACCGGGCAACCCCATGTAGCGCTCCGTGTAGATACTGTCGTACAAATGCCAGTCGGTGACCGGGGCGCCGGCCATGCCCAGCTTGAACAGCCCGCTGTGGGTCAGGGAGTAGGCCGTCATGAACCCACCGTAGCTCCAGCCCCAGAGCCCCACCCTCGATCCATCGATGAAGCTCTGACCGGTCAGCCAGGCGACTGCATCTTCCAGATCCCGCAACTCCACCTCACCCAGATTGTGGTAGACGTTCCAGGCAGGTCGGACTCCCTTTCCCGAAGCCGAGCGATTGTCGCATAGAAAGATGAGATAGCCCTTTTCGGCCAACATCTGATGCCACAGATAGGTCTTTCCACCCCAGCGGTTGCGGACGGTGGGAGACTGCGGTCCCCCGTAGACGTAGATGAGGACCGGATAGCGCCGGGCCGGATCGAATCCCGTGGGCTTGATCCACATGGCCTCCATCGGAAATCCGTCCCGGGCCGGAACCTGAAAGAACTCGACCGCCCCGAGTTCGTAGTCCGACAAGGCCGATTCCGGGTTGTCCTGGATCTCCCGAACCCTGTTGCCGCTCGTATCGTCCAGCCAGACCCGAGGAGGGTGGGAGACATCGCTCCAGGTGTCGAGGAAAAGGCTGGCGGGAGGATTCAGGCGAATCGAATGGGTTCCCTCCCGAGGGGTCAGACATTCCACGCCCGATCCGTCGAGGCGGATCCGATACAGCTGGACATCGACGGCGCGATCCCGGCCCGCCGTGAAGTAGACCCAGCCGTTCCCACTGTCGACTCCCGCGACGGAATCCACGTCCCAATCGCCGGAGGTCAGCTGCCCCAGTAGTTCGCCGTCCGATGAATAATGGTAGAGGTGGCGGTAGCCGTCGCGTTCGCTCTCCCAGACGAAGGAGCCATCCTCGAGCCAGACGGGCTCCCCGAGAGCACTGACCCAGGCCGGGGTCGTCTCCCGCAGCAATCGCCGCGAGCTTCCATCGGAGGGCCGGATTTCCACGAGATCGAGCCAGGTCTGTTCCCGGTTCTGGATCTGCACCAGCAGCCGATCCGCGCCCGGTCCCCAAGTCACCCGTACCACCAGGATCTGCTCCCGGTCGTAGGCCGACAGGTTTGCCCAGCGAAGGACCCCGTCGGCGGCAGAGACCAGACCGAGGCGCACGCCGGGATTGGGATCGCCGGCCTTGGGATAGAGCTGCGACTCGATCTTCTGTTCGTTCTGCATGTTGTTGACGATGGTGAAGCGGGGGACGGAGGATTCTTCGAGCTGGAGGAAGGCAATCCGCGCCGAATCGGGGCTCCACCAGTGACCGACGAAATCGCCCCGGCCGTACACCTCTTCCTGGTAGACCCAGTCGAGCTTCCCGTTGAACCGCTGCGGACCTCCGTCGACAGTCAGGCGGCGTGTGTAGCCACCATCCGTCGAGACCACGAACAGGTCCGATCCCCCGACGAAGGAGACCAGCCTGCCGGAGGGGGCGATGGTGGGCACTTCCTCGGGTCGCGAATCCGCCGTCAGTCGATGGGCGACCCCGCCCTTCAGATCGTAGAAATAGAGATCCCGCCTCCAGTCGATGAGCAGCCCCCCCTCGTCGGGACTCAGCGTGAACGTCCCTTCCGTCAACAGCGTCTTCGTGTCGGCCGCGTCAAAGCCGGGCAGAGCCTCGAAGCCCGCCTCGAGGGCGGATGTGTCGTAGAGAGGTTCGCTGGCTCCGGACCGGGCGTCGACTCGGTTGTAGCGCCCGTTCCCTGTCTTCTCGAGGTAATGGAGCCCGTCGCGGAGCCACTGGCGACTCCGGATCGACGGTCCGTCGAAATCGACGGCGGCGTTGGGACTGTAGATCTCATCCAGGTTCAAATGGCGGTTCTGCGCCGAGGCGCTGCTCCAGTTTAGAACCCAGGCCAAAGCGAATACGAGAACGGATCGTAACATCGCCGTAATCATAGCAGGCGGGAGGAACGACCTGTCGATCTGCTGTTTTCGATTTCCGATTTTCAGTTATTTGCAGAAATCGTCCATCGGAAATCGAAAATCGGAAATCCCAGACTCCGTTCGTCTGGCTTCTTCCGCGCGAAGCGGGTAGACTCCGCCAAAACGGCGAATAAATCCGCCTCGCTCTGCGTAGCTTAACCCGAAGGAGGACATGGAATGGAAAACGAATCGGCCCCTGTCCCGGAGACTCCCCAGCCGAAGGGAGCCCTGTGGCGTCTTCAGGGGATTTTCTTCGAGCCGTCGGCGACCTTTGAGGACATCAATCTCAAACCCGGCTTCATCGTCCCGCTCGCCGTGAGCATTCTGATCACCCTCATCGTGTGGCAGGTGATTCCCCACCTCGTCGATCTCCAGGAGCTGTTTCTGGCCCAGGCGAGAAACAATCCCCAGGTGGCGAATCTCTCGGACGACCAGATCAAGGCAGGTCTGGGGTTTCAGGTGATGATCATCAAGTACTTCGTCCCGTTGCTGATTCCGATCATGGCTCTGATCTTCGCCGGGGTCTTTCTGCTGATGGTCTCGATCTCGGGCAGCGAGACCACGTTCTCCCGCGTTTTCAGTGTCGTTTCGCAGACTTTCTTCTTCCAGAGCCTCATCGGCGGCATCCTGCTCGTGATCGTGTTCGTCCTGGCAAAGGACCCTTACGCGATCAACCTGCAGAATCCGATCTTCACCAACCTCGGCCCTCTGGTCGACGCCAAGGCCTCGCCGGTTCTGTACAAGCTGGCCTCGTCGGTCGACATACTCAATTTCTATGTGATCTACCTTCTGGGGTTGGGGATTTCGAAGGTTTCGAGGCGAATGTCCGTCGGAAAAGGCGTGATGATGGTGGTGATCCCTTACCTGATCTACCTGGCGATCTCAGTCGGAATCACGGCCGTGATGGCAGGGTAAGCGGAATGGGCGGACCTCGAACCGACGCGACATGAGGAATGTCCCGGATGAGCGAATTCACGGCGGCCGCGTCTCACGCCCGCCAAGTCCACCGAGGGGCTCCCAGGCACAGAACACCTCGGCACACTTGGCGATTCTGGGTGAGATCGAGCCGCCGAGGCCCGACTGACGTGGCGGGGGCGGCCGATCCAAGGCCGGGGCCATCCGGCCTGCGCGCCCCCGGAAATCGAGATTCTACTCTTCGGGCTTCTCTTCGGCGGCCTTCTTCTTCCGGGTGGCCGGTTTGCGCGGTTTCTTTGCCGCCGGCTCTGCAGCGGCGGCCTTCTTGCGGGCCGCGGGCTTTGATTTCTTCTCTTCGGCCGGCGTAGCCGCTGCGGCGGCTTCCCCGGTCTCGTCCTTCTTCTTGGACTTCTTCGCCGAAGCTTTCTTCTTGGCGGCGGCCTTCTTGGCTGCCTCGGCCCGCGATTCGGCGTCGACGAATTCGAGCAGCGCAACCTCCGCAGCGTCGCCGGGCCGCAGGCCCAGGCGCAGAATGCGCGTGTAGCCTCCGGCTCGGTCGGCAAATCGGGGCGCCAGCGAGTCGAACAGCTTGAACACCACCGACTTCTTGCGCAAGAAAGCCAGTGCCTGCCGGCGGGCGTGCAGGCTGTCCCGCTTGCCCAGAGTGATCATCTTCTCCGCGACCGGACGCAACTCCTTGGCCTTGGGCACGGTCGTAATGATCTTCTCGTTTTCGAAAAACTCCGTGACCATCGTCCGCATCAGCGCTTTGCGGTGACTCGACGTTCTTCCGAGCCTGCGCCCGGCCCTGCGATGTCGCATGATTTCCTCCGCCTATTTCCTCTGAAAGCCCCAGCGGGGCTCCCCATTGTCCTCTCGCGGTCCCTGCGTGAACCGAAACCCGGGAAGGGCCGGGTCGCTGCTACGCGTCCGCCCGCTGGCCGATGATGCGGCCCTTGTCGTCCAGCTTCATGCCAAACGACAGGCCCATGTCCGCCAGGATTTCTTTGATCTCGTTCAACGATTTGCGGCCAAAGTTCTTGGTCTTCAGCATCTCCGCTTCAGTCCGCATGACCAGTTCGCCGATGGTCTGGATGTTGGCATTCTTCAGACAGTTGTACGAACGCACGGAGAGCTCGAGCTCCTCGATCGACTTGCTCAGGTTCTCGTTGACCGCGCTCATTTCGTCTCCCCCGGCCCGGTCCCTCTCCTCGGAGTCCTCCTCGAAGTTGATGAAGATATACAGGTGGTCCTTGAGGATCTTCGAGGCCTTGGCCACCGCATCCTGGGGGCGAGTGCTTCCGTCGGTCCAGACTTCCAGATTGAGCCGGTCATAGTCAGTCGAGTGACCGAGTCGGGCGGCTTCGACCCAGAAGTTCACTTTGCGAATGGGGGAATGGACGGAATCGACCGGAATGTACCCGATACCGAGATCCTCGTCGAAATTCTCGTCCGCCGAAGTATAGCCGCGCCCTGGCTTGACCCTGACTTCGAGGCGGAAGTCGACAGGCTCGTTGATCGTGGCGATGTGAATGTTCTTGTCCAGGATCTCGACGTCCGGGTCCGGCTTGAGGTCCCCCGATGTCACATCGCCGGCCTCACCGAGCCGCTCGAGGTAGAGCGTTTTCGGATGATCGACATGCAGCTTCATCGGGATCTGCTTGAGGCTCATGATGATGTCGGTCACATCCTCACGAACTCCCGGTATCGATGAAAACTCGTGGAGTACGCCATCGATCTTGACGGCGGTAATCGCCGCCCCCTCGATGGAAGACAGGAGGATTCGACGCAGCGCATTGCCGATCGTCGTACCGAAACCCCGCTCAAACGGATGGGCGTAGAAATGCCCGTAGGTGCCGGTGAGAGTCTCCGTCTCGCACGCCAGTCGCTTTGGTTTCTGGAAACCTTTCATAGGAGCAATCTCCGTTTTTCTTCTCTAGGAGCCGATGGATGATGCCTGCGGCCCAACGGCCGGACCGATGACGGCCCACTATTTCGAGTACAACTCGACGATGAGCTGTTCCTCGATGGGAATCTTGATTTCTTCGCGGTTCGGCAGCTCCAGAACCCGACCGGTGAAATTCTCCCGGTCCAGGGTCAACCAGGCCGGCACTCCCCGTCCCGCCACGTCTTCCATGGCCGCGATGATCAGGGGGTTCTTACGGCTCTTCTGCCGGACCTCCACCTCATCCCCCACCTTCAGAAGGTACGACGGGATCGTGACCTTGCGCCCGTTGACGCGGATGTGACCATGGCGAACGAGCTGTCGCGCCTGGTTGCGCGAAGCGCCGAAGCCCAGCCGATAGACGACGCTGTCCAGTCGCCGCTCGAGCATCTGCAGGAGCATTTCGCCCGTGACGCCCTTTCTGCGGGACGCCTTCTGGAAATACTGGCGAAACTGTCTTTCCTGGACGCCGTAGCTCCGCTTGGTCTTCTGCTTTTCCCGAAGCTGCTGACCGTAGCCGAGCACCTGGCGACGGCGGAAAAAGGTGCGGCCATGCTCTCCTGGAAAGTAATTCCGTTTCTCGATGGCGCACTTGTCCGTAAAGCAGCGCTGCCCCTTGAGGAACAGCTTCGTCCCTTCGCGCCTGCACAAACGACATACCGGGCCCGTATACCTAGCCAATCCTTATCCTCCCGACGACGGCCGGAAGCCGTCGCTCCGCTTCTCGTTCAATTCCTCTGCTCCGCATCTTCTCCATTCGCCGGCCGTCCCCCATCAGACCCGTCGCCGCTTGGGCGGTCTGCAACCGTTGTGGGGAATGGGCGTCACGTCCTTGATCGACCGCACTTCGAGGCCTGCGGCCTGAAGCGACCGGATGGCCGCCTCGCGACCCGCTCCCGGCCCCTTGACGCGAACGTCGCAGTATTTCATGCCATACATGTCGCGAGCCGCGGCCGCCGCGGAGTGGGCCGCCTGAGAGGCTGCGAAGGGCGTGCTCTTGCGGCTGCCCTTGAAACCCTGGCCTCCCGCGCTGGCCTGGGACAGCACGTTCCCTTCGAGGTCACTGATCGTGATCAGCGTATTGTTGAAGGTCGCCTGAATGTGGGCGATGCCGTGCGAAATGACCTTTCGCTCGCGCTTCTTGGTCGTGGTCTTCTTCTTCGTACCCTTCACACCTTTAGCCATAATTACCTCTTCAGATCTTCAGCCTTAGCGCTTCTTCCGGCCGATGCGCCCCTTCTTGGGACCCTTGCGGGTCCGGGCATTGGTGTGCGTGCGCTGTCCGTGGACCGGCAGGCCGCGGCGGTGTCGAAGTCCGCGGTAACACCCAATGTCCATCAATCGCTTGATGTTCAGCTGGACTTCCTTGCGCAGATCTCCTTCGACCCGGCCTTCATCCTGGATGACCTGGCGAACCCGTCCGGCTTCTTCCTCGGTCAAGTCCCGGACCTTTGCCTGGATGCTGACTCCGGCCTTTTCACAGATCGTCGCCGCGCGGGACTTTCCGATCCCGTAAATGTACGTCAGCGCGATCTGGACCCTCTTGTTGTCAGGAACGTTGACTCCTGCGATTCGCATGCTTCGCCTCCAGCCCCGGGATTAACCCTGCCTCTGCTTGTGCTTGGGGTTCTCGCAGATGACGCGGACGACACCGCGTCTCTTGATCACCTTGCATTTGATACAAATCTTTTTGACCGACGATCTTACCTTCATGCGTCACACTCCCGGTGTCCGCGCTGGCACGACTTACTTGTAACGGTAGACGATGCGGCCGCGCGACAAATCATAGGGGGACAGTTCCACCTTGACCTTGTCGCCCGGCAGAATGCGGATGAAAAACTTCCGCATCTTGCCCGAAACATGGGCCAGCACCTCATGTTTGTTCTCGAGCGCCACGCGAAACATGGCGTTGGGAAGCGTCTCCACGACGGTCCCCATGACTTCGATGGCCTCTTCCTTTTTCGACACGCCGTTCGCCCCTCAGTCTAGTTCAGTTCACTCAAAATCCACGGCCCGTCGTCCGTGACCGCAACCGTGTGCTCGAAATGCGCACTGTAGCCTCCGTCCAGCGTAACGGCGGTCCAGTGATCCTCGAGGACCCGGGCCCCCGGGCCCTTGCTGTTGACCATCGGCTCGATGGCCAGCACCATACCCTCGACCAGTCGCGGTCCCCGTCCCGGCGGGCCGAAATTCGGCACCTGCGGGTCCTCGTGCAGCGCGCGTCCGATCCCGTGTCCCACGAAATCGCGGACCACCGAGAATCCCTGGCTCTCCACGTGCTGCTGCACCGCCGCTGAGATGTCCGAAACGCGGTTGCCCGGCTGAACCATCTCGATTCCCCGGTAAAGTGCCTCCCGCGTCACATCGAGCAACCGCTGTAATTCCCGCGAAACCTGACCGACGGGAAAAGTCCGCGCCGCGTCACCGTAATAGCCTTCCCAACGGGCTCCCACGTCCACCGCCAGGATGTCCCCTTCCTGCAGGACCTTCTCCCGGCTCGGGATCCCATGGACGATCTCATTGTTGACGGAAGCACAGACCGTCGCAGGGTACCCGCGATAGCCCTTGAAAGCCGGGTCCGCCCCGGCCTTCCGGATCATTTCTTCCGCCACCTCGTCCAGTTCCCAGGTGGAGATCCCCGGGCGGACGAGACTGCCGACCCTTTCCAGAACGCGAGCCACGATGAGGTTCGCGCTCCTCATCTTCTCCAACTCGGTCCGACTCTTGCGGATGATCATCGAACGCGCGCCCCGATGATGCGTCGAAGCTCACCGAAGACCGCGGCCGGCTCCCTGTTTCCGTCGACCTCGAAATAGGTTGGCCACTCCCGATAAAAATCGATGACCGGACGGGTCTGTTCGTTGTAGACCCGCAGCCGCTCCCGAATCACGTCCTCATGATCATCCTTGCGACGCTGCAACTCGGTGCCGCATCGATCGCAACGGCCCGCCACCTTCGGCGGGGAAAAGTAAATATTATAAATGTTTCCACAGCCTGGGCAAAATCGCCGGCCGGACAGGCGCTTGACGATCTGCTCCTCGTCCACGGCGATGTTGACGATCGTCAAGCTCAGGCCGTCCCGGATCTCCTCCAGAAAACGGGCCTGTGCGACCGTTCTCGGGTAACCGTCGAGAATGCATCCGCTCGTGCCTTCGAGACTGCGCAGACGACCGCGGACGATTTCTCCAAGCACTTCATCCGGCACCAACTCACCCGCCTCCATGATGGCCCGCGCCCGGAGACCCACCTCGCTGCCGCGGCGCACTTCTTCCCGCAGAATGTCGCCGGTCGAATAGTGCATCAGACCAAATTCGTCGACCAACTGCTTGGCCTGGGTTCCCTTGCCTCCTCCGGGAGGTCCCAGGAGAACCACGATCGTCGCCGCCTTTTCCGTCTTCCCCATCATCGACTCCGCGATCTACCGGCGCCCCCGCACCCGGCCCTTCTTCAGGAAACCTTCGTAGTGACGCATGATCAGCTGTGACTCGATTTGCTGAACCGTGTCCATGGCCACCGCCACGACGATGAGCAGCGACGTGCCTCCGAAGTAGAAGTTGACACCCAGACCGGTCGTGATGAAATCGAGGTCGTACCGGGTGAGGAAATTGTCGAGCGGCGGTCCCAGCCAGGGGATGGGCTGCACCTTGAATCCGGTGATCAGAAACTCGGGGATCAGGCACACCACCACCAGATAGATGGCTCCGACGGTGGTCAGTCGACTCAATACGGTATCGATGTACTCCGCCGTTCGACGTCCCGGACGGATGCCCGGAATGTAGCCTCCGTACTTGCGGATATTGTCCGCCACCTCATCCGGATTGAAGATGATGCTCACGTAGAAGAAGGTGAAGAACAGGATGCCGGCAATGTAGAGGATGTTGTACAGCGGATATCCCTGGGCCAGCTGCTGGGTCATGGACTTGACCCAGTTCGCCTCGAAGACGAGCCCCAGAGTCGACGGGAAGGCTACGATGGAAGCCGCGAAAATGACGGGGATGACGCCTCCGGAGTTGATCCGCAGGGGCAGATGCGTCGCCTGGCCCCCGTACATCCGTCGGCCCACGACCCGCTTGGCATACTGGACGGGAATCCTGCGCTGGGCCCGCTCCACAAAGACGATGCCGGCCGTGACGGCCACCATGACCACCAGCAGGAAGAGAATGGTAAAGACGGTCCGCTCGCCCGTTGTCCAGGACAGGATGAGGGAATAGGCGGCCCGGGGAAGACCGACCACGATCCCGGCAAAAATGATCAGAGAAATGCCGTTTCCGATGCCCCGCTCGGTGATCTGCTCGCCGATCCACATGACCAGGATCGTGCCGGCGGTCAACGTCATCATCGTCATGATGCGGAACATCCAGCCGGGATCCGGAACGATGGGGGCCTGTCCCGAGGCCTGGGCATGTTCGAGGGCGGCGGCCGTGAAAAAGCCCTGGAAGGCACTCAGGCCGACGGTCAGATAGCGCGTGTACTGATTGATCTTCTTGCGGCCCAGTTCCCCTTCTTTGGACAGCCGCTCGAGGAATGGCCAGACCACGGTCAACAGCTGGAGGATGATGGATGCCGTGATATAGGGCATGATCCCCAGCGCGAAAATCGACAGGCGGCTCAGATTGCCGCCCACGAACATGTTGAACATGCCGAAGATCGTCCCGCCCTGGCTGTTGAAGAAGGACTGCAGGGCCTGGGTGTTGATGCCGGGAGTCGGGATGAAGCTGCCCACCCGATAGAGGGCCAGCATGGCCAGCATGAACAGGATCCGATTTCTCAGATCCGGGATCTTGACGATGTTGCGAATCCCGGCTTGAAAAGAGGACGTACTCTCAGCCATCAGCTCAAGACCTCGACGCTGCCGCCGGCGGCCTCGATCTTCGCCTTGGCGGAAGCGCTGAAATGATGGGCGCGAACGGTCAGCTTCTTTTCCACTTCACCTTCGCCCAGGATTCTCAGACCGTCACGGGAGTGCTTGACGAGTCCGCTCTCGATCAGCAACTGGGGAGACACTTCACTCCCATCGTCGAACTGGTTCAGGTCGCGAACGTTCAGCACGATCCAGTCCTTGCGGAACTTGTTGTTGAAGCCTCGCTTGGGCAACCGGCGGTACAGAGGCATCTGTCCGCCCTCGAAGCCGGGACGAGACGAGTATCCGCTACGCGACTTCTGGCCTTTCTGCCCCCGGCCGGCGCGCACGCCGTTTCCGGAGCCAGGACCCCTTCCCACTCGCTTCTTGGCCTTATTCGCTCCCTTGGAGCGCGTCAGCTCGTGCAACTGAAAGCTCACGATTTATCTCCCTCGACAACTTGCACCAGGTGGCTCACCTTGCGGACCATGCCCCAGGTCTCCGGCGTGTCGGGCCGCTCGACGACCTGATTCAGCTTCCTGAGACCGAGTCCTTCGATGACCCTGCGCTGGGCCCCCGGACGTCCAAGGACACTGCGCACGTACTTGATCTTCACCGTTCCAGCGCTCTTCTTTGCCATCGCTTCCTCGCGCTTCCCTAATCCTGTTCGATCGGCTTGCCCCGCCGCTTCGAGACGTCGTCGGCGTTCCTGAGCTGGGCCAGGCCCTCGAAGGTCGCCTTCACCATGTTGTGGGGATTGGCGGAACCCAGCGACTTGGTGACCACATTGCGAATGCCGGCCGATTCCATGACGGCGCGCACGGGCCCGCCGGCGATCACGCCGGTTCCTTCGGCCGCCGGTTTGAGCAGGACCTGTCCGGCTCCGAACCGCCCCAGCACGGCATGCGGAATCGTCGAACCGATCAGGGGGACGGCGATCATGGTCTTCTTCGCCTTTTCCAGTCCCTTGCGGATGGCCGATGGCACTTCTTTGGCCTTGCCCATTCCGTATCCGACACGTCCGGCCTGGTCGCCCACCACCACGAGAGCGCTGAAACTCAGATTCTTGCCGCCCTTGACGACCTTGGTGACCCGCCGAATGGAGACCACCTGGTCTTTCAGTTCCTGTTCCGTCGTCTGTCCGTTTGTCATCAGCGTACCTCGCTCAGAACTTCAGTCCGGCTTTGCGTGCGGCCTCTGCCACCGCTTTCACGCGCCCCGTGTAAAGATTCCCGTTCCGGTCGAAGACCACCGTCTCGATGCCGAGATTCTTGGCCCGGCCGGCGATCTCCTTACCGACATCACGCGCCGCGGCGACATTTCCGCCGTTCGGCAGCTTCTTCCCGTCGAGCTTCAGAGTGGAGACGGTCGCGAGCGTCTGTTGGGCGCTGTCATCGACTAACTGGACATAGATATGCTTGAGACTCTTGAAGACGCACATCCGAGGCCGTTCGGGTGTCCCGAGGACCTTTCCGCGCCCTCTGAGATGGACCTTTCTGCGGCGTTCTGCCCTGCTCATGTGCCTAGCCATGGTATCTCTCTACGCCCCCTTCTTTCCGACCTTGGTCTTGACGACCTCATTCGCGTAGCGCACTCCCTTGCCCTTATAAGCGTCCGGCGGACGGAGGCCCCGAATCTCGGCCGCGATCTGTCCGACCATGTGGCGGTCTGCTCCCGAGATCTTGATCGTCACCACATAGTTCGAGATCTGGCGCTGCTCCCGCTCGACGGCGATCTGCAGGCCTTCCGGAATGGGGAACTCCACCGGATGGGAGTGCCCGAGGGAGAAGTTAACGTATCTGCCTCGGACCTCAGCCCGGTACCCGATCCCGACCACATCGAGCTTCTTGGTCCAGCCCTCGCCGACTCCCTGCACCGCATTGGCCAGCAGAGCCCGCGTCAATCCGTGCTTGGCGCGCAAATCCTTGGCATCGCCGGCTCTCTTCACGGTGACCGTGGAGTCCGCCTGGTCGATGCTGATGCCCGCAGGCAGGGGCACCGACAGCTTGCCTTTCGGGCCTTCCACCTTGACCTGCCCGGGTTCCACCGAGAGTTTCACGCCCGAAGGCAACTTGATGATCTTTCTTCCAATTCGAGACATGGCGACCTACCGTCTCTATCAGTAGACTTCCAGCAGAAGTTCGCCTCCAACGCCCTCGCTCTGCGCGCGCTGTCCGGTGAGAACTCCCTTGGAGGTCGAGAGGATGTTGATGCCCAGCCCACCCAGCACCAAAGGAATCTCGTCCTTGCTGACGTACACCCGGCGTCCGGGCTTGCTGACCCTGGTGAGCTTCCGAATGGCCGGGTCCCGATCACCCAGATACTTCAACGTAATGGCGATCTCCTTGAAGGCACCACGCTGCTCCAGCTTGAAGCCGGACACATAGCCCTCGTCCTTCAGAATCAGGGTGAGTGCTTCCTTGATCCTCGAATGGGGAACGCTCACCGTTTCGTGCATTGCACCCTGGGCGTTCCGTATTCGAGTCAGATAATCCGCGATCGGATCCATCACTGACATGTCTTACCAATCTCCTTACACAGCTCCGGCTGTTCCATCCAGCCCCGCAGACCGGGGCCTGGAGACTACCAGCTCGCCTTCGTCACCCCAGGGACCTCGCCGCGGAGAGCCAGCTCCCGGAAGCAGATGCGGCACAATTTGAACTTGCGCAGGTATCCCCGCGAGCGGCCGCAACGCAAGCAGCGCGTGTAGGCCCGCGTCGAAAACTTCGGCCTTCTTTGCTGTTTCGCAATCCACGAATTCTTTGCCATGGTCTAGTCCACCTACCCGATTGCGCCGATCTGCGCGGTCTCATCTTTCCGTTGAAAAGGAATGCCAAGCCGTTCCAACAGGAACCGCGCTTCCTCATCCGTCCTGGCTGAAGTGACGATAGTGATGTTCATGCCGTAGACCCGTTCGACTTTGCCGGCATCGAGCTCCGGGAAGATCAACTGGTCCCGAATTCCCAGCGTGTAGTTCCCGCGGCCGTCGAAAGCGCTGGCCGACACGCCCCGGAAATCACGCACACGGGGCAGCGCAATGTTCGTCAGACGGTCGAGAAACTCGAACATCCGATCCCTTCGCAACGTCACCATGACCCCGATCGGCATGCCCGCGCGCAGCTTGAAGCTGGCAATGGCACGGCGTGCCTTCTTGATGATCGGCTTCTGTCCGGTGATCGCCCCCAGATGCTCGGCCACCGAATCCAGCAGGCGGGGGTTCGCAATCGCTTCGCCCACACCCACGTTGATGACGACCTTTTCCAGCCGGGGCACCGCCATCTTGTTGGTGTAGCCGAACTTTTCGACCATCGCCGGGACGATCTCTTTCTCGTACGCTTCCTGCAGTCTCGCCATGGCTTTTCCTACCTATCCAGAGTGGCGCCGCACTTCTTGCAGACCCGAACCCTCTTGCCGTCCGAGAGTTCCTGATACCCCACACGCGAGCCCCGATTGCAGTCCGGGCAGATCACCTGCAGGTTCGACAGATGGATCGGTGCTTCCCGCTCCACGATGCCGCCCTGCACGTTGCGCTGGGGATTCGGCCGCGTGTGGCGTCGCACCGTGTTGATGTTCTCGACAATGGCCCGGTTCCGCTGAGGAAGCACGCGCAGGACCCGTCCCGTCCGTCCCGCGTCCTTTCCAGCCAGAACCTTCACCTGGTCGTTCTTCTTGACGTGTAGCATTGCTTCACCTACAGCACTTCGGGAGCCAGAGACACGATCCGCATGAAACGCTTGTCGCGCAACTCCCGGGCTACCGGCCCGAAAACGCGGGTTCCGATCGGTTCGCGTTGATTGTTGATCAAAACGGCGGCGTTCTCGTCGAAACGGATGTAAGACCCGTCGGCGCGCCGCGTCTCCTTGCGCATCCGGACGATGACCGCCTTGACTACCTCGCCCTTCTTGACGGTCCCATCGGGAGAGGCCTCTTTGACGGAGGCGGTGATGACATCGCCCAGTCCGGCCTGACGGCCCGCATCGCCGCCGACCGGCGCAATGCAGCGGATTCTCCGCGCACCGGAATTGTCTGCCACATTCAAGAGTGTCTGCATCTGGATCATGGCTTATTCCTTCGCTTTCTCCAGAACCTCGGTGACAATCCAATGCTTCCGCTTACTCAAGGGCCGGGTTTCCTGAATCCGCACCTGATCACCCACGCCGCACTCGTTCTGTTCGTCGTGCGCCATGAACTTGCTGGTGCGGCGGATGGTCTTCTTGTACAGCGGGTGCGTCACCAACCGATCCACCGCCACGACCACTGACTTGTTCATGGAGCTGGATACCACGCGCCCCACCTTCGTCTGTCTTCCAGTCGCCGGTGCACCTTCCTCACGCTCCATGGTCATCCGCCTTCTCTTTCCTGACCGTCTTCACCCGTGCCAGATCCTTGCGGATCGCCCGGAGTTTGTTGACGTTGTCCAACTGGCCGGTGGCTTTCTGCAGTCGCAGGTGAAACAGCTGCTTGAAAAGCTCCTGCTCCTCCGTAACCAGCTCGTCGGCCGACATATCGCGAAGTTTCGATGCTTTCATCACTCACCAAACCGGGTTACGAACTTGGTTCGAATCGGCAGTTTATGCGCGGCGAGGCGCATCGCCTCCCGGGCCACTTCGACCGGGAGCCCTTCCATTTCATAAAGAACACGACCCGGCTTCACCACGGCCACCCAGCCTTCCGGCGCACCTTTGCCTTTGCCCATGCGGGTTTCGGCCGGTTTCTTGGTGATCGGTTTGTCCGGGAAGATCCGAATCCAGATCTTTCCACCACGCTTGGTGTAGCGGGTCATGGCAATACGGGCGGCCTCGATCTGACGGTTGGTGATCCAGCCCGGCTCCAGCGCCTTCAGCCCAAATTCGCCGAAGTCGACGGTGGCGCCGGAAGTTGCCAGCCCCCGCATGCGCCCCTTCTGCCGCCTTCGGTACTTGACTTTCTTCGGCATCAACATGGCAATTTCACTCCATCAACGCTGCGTCTTGCGGTCCGCAAAAATCTCACCCTTGTAAATCCACACTTTGACGCCGATGACTCCGTAGGTCGTATAGGCCTCGGCCATCCCGTACTCGATATCAGCACGAAGCGTGTGCAACGGAAGGCGCCCGTGCAGGTACCACTCGGAACGGGCGATCTCGGCGCCGTTCAAACGCCCCGCCGTGTATACACGAATCCCCTGGGCCCCGAAACGCAGCGCCGTATCGACGGCCCGGCGCATGGCCCGCCGGAAAGCAACGCGCTTTTCCAACTGCTGTGCGATGTTCTCAGCCACCAGTTGGGCATCCAATTCCGGCTTGTGGACCTCCTGGATGTTGATGAAGACCTCGCGGCCCGATTCGCGCTGGAGATCCGCCTTCAGCTTTTCGATCTCGCTCCCCTTGCGCCCGATGATGATGCCGGGACGCGAGGTGTAGATGATCACCGTCAGCTTGTTGGCCGCCCGCTCTGTCTCGATACGGGAGATGCCGGCGTGATAGAAGCGCTTCTTCAACAGCTTCTTGAGCCGCAGATCCTCGTGCAGGAGATCCCCGTAATTCTTCTTGGCAAACCAGCGCGACTTCCACGTCCGGTTCACACCGAGACGAAAACCGTAAGGATGCGTTTTCTGACCCAAGCTGCTTTCCTCCTACTTTCCGTCCGAGATGCGGACCGTAATGTGGCTCTGCCGCCGGCGTTGCCGATAGGCGCGTCCCATGGGCGCGGGCTGCATGCGGAACCGCGACTTTGTGGGACCGATATCGACAAAGGCTTCCTTGACGATGAAGTCGTCCATCGACGCAGCCGGGTCGGCCTGCTCCGCATTGGCAATGGCCGATCGCAGGACTTTCGAGATGAGGCGCGCCGAGCGACGCGGCGAAAAACGCAGCATACTCAGTGCCTCCTCCACTTGTTTCCCACGAATCAGATCGATGACGAGACGCGCTTTCTGCGGCGATCCCTTGACGTATTTAGCCGTCGCTTTCGCTTCCATGATTCCGCCTCGCTACCTCATCCGGGAGGCCCGCTCCGTCTTGCTCGTATGTCCTTTGAACGTCCGAGTCGGAGCGAACTCACCGAGCTTGTGTCCGACCATGTTCTCGGTCACGTAGATCGGGATGAACTTCTTCCCGTTGTGGACGGCGATCGTCAGAGCTACCATCTCCGGAATGACCGTCGATCGCCTCGACCAGGTCCGGATGACGGTCCGATCCTTCACCTCCAGCGCACGGGCCACCTTCCTCAGCAGGTGGTCGTCTACAAATGGCCCTTTCTTCAGTGATCGCGGCATACTATCTCCTCTTGGCCCGCCGACGGACAATGAACGACTCGGTCCGCTTGTTCTTTCTGGTCCTCTTGCCCTTGGTCTTCCAGCCCCAGGGTGAACAGGGATGCCGCCCGCCGGACGTCTTCCCTTCACCGCCGCCCATCGGGTGATCGACGGGGTTCATGGCCACGCCCCGGACCTTGGGCCGCCGGCCGCGCCAGCGACTGGCGCCGGCCTTTCCGAGCGACACGTTCTCATGCTCCGAGTTGCCGACCTGACCGATGGTGGCTCGACACAGGATGTGAACCCGCCTTACTTCACCGGAGGGAAGCTTGATCTGGGCATAGTCGCCTTCCTTGGCCACCAGCTGCGCCGAGGTTCCGGCACCCCGGGCCAGCTGACCACCCCGACCCAGGTTCAGCTCCACATTGTGGATGGTCGTGCCCATGGGAATGTTGACCAGGGGCAGACAATTGCCGACCACGATGTCGGCCGTCGTGCCCGACATGACCTGGTCGCCGACCTTTAGCCCCTCAGGCTGCAGGATGTACCGCTTCTCGCCGTCCACGTAGTGCAGCCGGGCGATGTGGGCGCCCCGGTTCGGATCGTACTCGATTCCTGCCACCTTGGCCGGAATTCCGTCCTTGGTCCGCTTGAAATCGATCAGACGGTACCGACGCTTGGCGCCGCCGCCGCGTCGCCGCACCGTGATCTGCCCCTTCGACCCGCGCCCGTTGATCCGGTTCTTACCTTCGGTCAACGCCTTGAGCGGCTTTTCATTGCTGAGCTCCGGCGAAACCTTGACCGTACGAAAGCGCGTGCCGGGCGAAGTTGGCTTGTAACTCTTAATGGGCATGACTAAACACCTTCGAAGAATTCGATCTTGTGCCCGGGCTTGAGGGTGACGTACGCCTTCTTCCAGGAGGCACGTCGTCCCTCGAACCGTCCCTGTCGCTTCATCTTTCCCTGAAAGCGGGCGGTCCGGACCTGATCGACCTTGACGTCGAACACCTTCTCGACCGCTTCCTTCACCTGGTGCTTGCTGGCACCGACCCGGACCTGGAAGGCCACCATCTGGCCCGCGCCCTGTCCGGACAGCGCCGTGCTCTTCTCCGTGATGTGGGGAAAGCGGATGATATCGTACACGCTCATCGCTGCAGTACCTCCTGCAACTCTTCGACAGCCTGTTTGCTGATCATCAGAACATCATGGGCGACGAGATCGAAGATGTTCACCCCGCCCGTCGACACCATCTTGACCGAAGGCACGTTCCGCGAACCGAGATAGAGCTGCCGATTCTCCCGACTGTCCACCATCAGGACCTTACGGCCCACCTCGAGCGACGCCAGCCAGGCGACGAAATCCTTTGTCTTGTGGGACTCGAGGTTCAGGCTCTCGAAGACCAGCAGCTTCTCGTTACGCAGCTTGTCGGTCAGGACCAGACGCATGGCGCCGCGCCGCTTCTTCTTGGGCAACGCCTGCGCGTAATCACGGGGCTGTGGGCCGTGGGCCGTGCCGCCGCCCCGCCAAACGGGACTCCGGATCGAACCGATACGCGCCCGCCCGGTTCCCTTCTGGCGCCACAGCTTCTTGCCGCTCCCGCGGACCAGAGAGCGCGTCCGGGTTGCATGCGTGCCCTTTCGCTGCGCCGCCTGATAGGCCGTGACGGCCTCCCAGACCAGCGTCGGGCTAGCCTCGTAGTTGAAAACATCGTCCGAGAGCTCGAGCTTCCCGACGACCTTGTTTTCCAGATTTCTTATTTGCACTTCAGCCATGGTCCGCCACTTTCCATCAATAAGAACGGGTGATCAGCACGAAGCTGCCGCGCGCACCCGGGACCGAGCCCTTGACCAGCAGCAGGTTGTTCTCACCATCGATAGTCGACGACCCGGAGCTTCCGGATCTTGGCCTGCTTGTCACCCATGTGTCCGGGCGCCTTCATGCCTGGCAACACCCGGCTGGGATAGGCGCTGGCGCCGATCGAACCGGGAGCTCGGTGAAACATCGAGCCATGCGTTTTGCGGCCGCCCCGGAAGCCGTGGCGCTTGATGACGCCCTGGAAGCCCCGCCCTTTGCTGCGGCCTGCGATGTCGACCAGCTCGTTGACCCGGAACACGTCCTGCACCAGCACCTGATCGCCGACGTTGACTTCAGCGCCTTCCTCGGCCACGTAATCGAACTCCTTGAGCGGAAGCGCCGGCGGAACGTTCGCACGCTTGAAATGGCCGCTCATCGGCTTGTTGGCCCTGACCTTGCGGCCAGCCCGGACCAGGCCCAGCTGCAGCCGGGAACGCTCTCCCGCCTGGCGTTTCTCCACCACAACGCAGGGGCCGGCTTCGATGACGGTCACGGGAACCGCGTTCCCGGCGCCGTCGAAGACCTGCGTCATCCCAACTTTCCTACCGATCAGCCCTGCGATCATGGTCTAGTCCTTCTCCGCTCCGAAAGCCTTGATCTCGACATCGATTGCCGCTGGAAGATCGAGCTTCATCAATGCGTCCACCGTCTGGGGCGTCGGCTCGAGAATGTCCACCAGCCGCTTGTGGGTGCGCATCTCGAACTGCTCGCGCGACTTCTTGTCGACGTGGGGCGAACGCAACACCGTGTAGCGGCTGATTCGCGTCGGCAGCGGGATCGGGCCCGATACCCGGGCACCCGTCCGGCGCGCTATTTCCACGATCTCCCGGGTCGACTGGTCGAGCACCTGGTGATCGTAGGCCTTGAGTCGGATTCTAATTTTTTCGTCGATCATCGGATTCCCTACTCAATGATTTCGGTGATCGTTCCGGCGCCGACCGTCCGCCCACCTTCGCGAATGGCGAAGCGCAATCCCTTCTCCATCGCGATGGGCGTGATCAGCTGCACCTGCGCCGACACCTTGTCGCCCGGCATCACCATCTCCGTGCCTTCCGGCAGCGTCACGTTCCCCGTCACGTCCGTCGTCCGAAAATAGAACTGCGGCCGGTATCCCGTGAAGAACGGCGTGTGCCGCCCTCCTTCTTCCTTCGTCAGAATGTACGCTTCCGCCTTGAACTTCGTATGCGGCGTGATCGATCCTGCCTGGGCCACCACCTGGCCCCGCTCCACGTCCTTCTTGTCCGTGCCCCGCAGCAGCAACCCGACGTTGTCTCCCGCCTGCCCCTCATCCAGCAGCTTGCGGAACATCTCCACGCCCGTCACCACCCGCTTGATCGTCGGCCGGATCCCCACGATCTCCATCTCGTCGCCCGTGTGCACCTTCCCCCGCTCGATTCGGCCCGTCACCACCGTGCCCCGGCCGCTGATCGAGAAAATGTCCTCGATCGGCATCAGAAAAGGCTTGTCCACGTCCCGCTGCGGCAGCGGTATGTACTTGTCCGCCGCCTCCATCAGCTCCAGCACCGCCGCCTGCTCCTTCTCGTCTCCCTCCATCGCCTTCAGTGCGCTGCCCCGAATCACCGGCACGTCGTCCCCCGGAAATTCGTACGTCGACAGCAGCTCCCTCACCTCCAGCTCCACCAGGTCCAGCAGCTCCGGATCGTCCACCATGTCCGTCTTGTTCAAAAACACCAGAATGTACGGAACTCCCACCTGCCTCGCCAGCAGAATGTGCTCCCGCGTCTGCGGCATCGGCCCGTCCGCCGCGCTCACCACCAGGATCGCCCCGTCCATCTGCGCCGCCCCCGTGATCATGTTCTTCACATAATCCGCGTGCCCCGGGCAGTCCACGTGCGCGTAGTGCCGGTTCGCCGTCTCGTACTCCACGTGCGCCGTCGCGATCGTGATCCCCCGCTCTTTCTCTTCCGGCGCGTTGTCTATCGAATCAAACGACCGCACCTGGATCTTCGGATTCGCCTTCGCCAGGACCATCGTGATCGCCGACGTCAGCGTCGTCTTCCCATGGTCCACATGCCCGATCGTCCCCACGTTGATGTGCGGCTTCGTCCGTTCAAATTTCTCCCTTGCCATGTCCTTCAGTCTCCAGAAAAGTTAGGTTTTGGTTTGAGCCCGAGACCGCTTCGTCTCACTCGAACCGGCGCTCCGCGTGCGGACGCCTATTTCGCAAGCAGTTTCCCATGCGCTTTAGCAATCAACTCCTCGGCCGTTGCGGTCGGAACCGGATCGTACTGGCCGAAATGCATCGAATAGGTGGCCCGCCCCTGGGTCAAGTGATCGCAGGTCCGTGGCATAACCGAACATCTCCGACAAGGGGACGAAAGCCTGGACTACCTGCGACGTCGCTCGCGGCTCCATCTGCCCGATCCGGCCGCGTCGCCCGTTGAGGTCCCCGATCACCGCACCCATGTACTCCTCGGGCACCACCACCTCGACGCGCATCACCGGCTCCAGCAACCTGGGCCCGGCCTTCTTCGCCGCATCCTTGAACGCCATCGAGCCGGCGATCTTGAAGGCCAACTCCGACGAGTCCACATCATGGTAGGAGCCGTCGTACAGTTCCACCTTCAAGTCTTCCACGGGATAGCCTGCCAGGATACCCCCTTCCATGGCCTCTCCGATCCCGACACGTACCGGGTCGATGTACTCACGGGGGATCGTGCCCCCCACGATCACGTTTTCGAACACGTAACCGGTGCCGGGCTCACCCGGTTCGATCCGGATCTTGACATGTCCGTACTGTCCGCGACCGCCTGTCTGCCTCACGTACCGGCCCTCGCCCTGGGCCGCCTTGGTGATCGACTCCTTGTAGGCGACCTGGGGCTTGCCTACGTTGGCCCCCACGTGAAATTCCCGCAGCAGCCGATCCACGATGATCTCCAGGTGAAGTTCCCCCATCCCGGCGATGATCGTCTGCCCCGTGTCCTTGTCCGTATGCACTTTGAAGGTCGGATCCTCCTGCATCAGCTTGTTCAGTGAGAATCCGAGTTTGTCCTGGTCCTGGCGCGTCTTGGGCTCGATGGCGACCGCGATTACCGGTTCTGGGAAGTCCATCGCCTCGAGGACGATGGGAGACTTCTTGTCACAAATCGTGTCACCTGTGGACACATTCTTCAAGCCGACCGCCGCGGCGATGTCCCCGCAATAAACCGAATCGATCTCCTCGCGCTTGTTGGCGTGCATCTTCAGCAGACGCCCGATCCGCTCGTCCCGTTGGCGGGCTGCGTTGAACACCGTCGAACCGGCCTTCAGCCAGCCCGAGTACACCCTCATGAAGGCCAACTGACCGACGAACGGGTCGGTCATGATCTTGAAGATCAGGGCCGAAAAGGCCTCGTCGTCGCTCGCCCTGCGCGTGACCGTCTCCTCCGAATCGGGCTTCAGTCCCTCGACGGGAGGGACCTCCAGCGGCGACGGGAGGAAATTCACCACGGCATCGAGCAGAGGCTGCACACCCTTGTTCTTGAAGGCCGTACCGCAGATGCAGGGCACGAACTCCAGGTGGGTCGTCCCCTTGCGGATCGCCCTCAACAGTTCGGCCTCTTCGATCTCGTCTTCAGCAAGGTACTTCTCGAGAAGGTCGTTGTCGGTCTCGGCTACAGCCGCCACCAGCTTCTCGCGCCACTCTACGGCCGCATCTCTGTATTCCTCGGGGATTTCGATCTCATCGTACTGGGCACCCAGCGTCTCGACCCGGTAGACGTAGGCCTTCATCTTCACCAGATCGATCACACCCTCGAAATTCTCTTCCTGGCCGAGGGGGATCTGCAGGGCGACGGGCTTCGCATGAAGCTTCTTGCTGATCGATTCCAGAGACTTGAAGAAGTCGGCCCCGGCGCGGTCCATCTTGTTCATGAAGGCAATGCGCGGGACGCGATACTTGTCGGCCTGTCGCCAGACCGTCTCCGACTGTGGCTCCACACCTGCTACGGCGTCGAAGACAGCGACGGCTCCATCCAGCACCCTCAACGACCGCTCGACCTCGGCCGTGAAGTCCACGTGACCGGGCGTATCGATAATGTTGACCCGATAGTCCTTCCAGAAACAGGTCGTCGCCGCCGACGTGATCGTGATACCCCGCTCCTGCTCCTGGACCATCCAGTCCATGGTCGCGGTGCCCTCGTGCACCTCACCGATCTTATAGTTGATGCCGGTATAGAAGAGGATCCTCTCGGTAGTCGTCGTCTTCCCGGCATCGATGTGGGCCATGATGCCGATATTCCGGATTCGTTCTAAGGGCACTTTTCTAGCCACGGTGCTGTCACACTCCCTACAAGTCTCTATTTCTAAACCCTCGGACGGTAACCCCACTGGAGCCCCCGCCGGGGGGAATATCATCCCGACCCGCCCGCAACGAGCCGTCGATGGGAAAGTCCGGCACTCGGCCGACTACCAACGGTAGTGGGCAAACGCCCGGTTGGCATCCGCCATCCGGTGCACGTCCTCACGCTTCTTCACGGCGCCGCCTCGATTGTTCGCGGCGTCAATCAGTTCATTGGCCAAACGCTCGGCCATCGTCTTCTCACCCCGGCTCCGCGTGGAGAACACGATCCAGCGCAGACCCAGAGCCGTCCTGCGGCGCGGGCTCACCTCGACCGGCACCTGATAGGTGGAGCCGCCGACCCGTCGGGACTTGGTCTCCATGAACGGCCGAGCGTTCTCGACCGCCTGCTTGAACACCTTCAGCGGGTCTTCGCCGGTCCGTTCTTCGATGATCTTCATGGCGTCATAGAAGATGTGTGTCGCGACCGTCTTCTTGCCGCCCCACATCAGCTTGTTGATCAGCCGGCTGACCAACTCATTGTCATAGACCGCATCAGGAAGAATCTCACGCTTTGGGACTTCTCTCCGCCTTGGCATTCTTTCACTCCAGAAACAAAACAAGCTGCAGGGAAAAACAGAACCCATGCAGCTTGTACAGAAAACAGTTAACCGATGCCGCCTATCCCTTGGGCCTCTTGGCGCCGTACTTCGAGCGGCTGTTCTCACGGCCCTCTACACCCACGGCGTCCAAGGTTCCCCGGATGACGTGATAGCGTACACCAGGGAGGTCCTTGACGCGGCCGCCGCGGATGAGCACGATCGAGTGCTCCTGTAGATTGTGGCCGATTCCGGGAATGTAGGTCGTAACCTCAATCCCGTTCGTCAACCGCACACGGGCTACCTTTCTCAGGGCCGAATTTGGCTTCTTGGGAGTCTGAGTGTAGACGCGGACGCAGACCCCCCGCTTCTGAGGGCTTCCCCCCAGGGCGGGACTCTTGGTCTTCGACCGAATCTGCTTTCTCCCTTTTCGGACTAACTGGTTAAAAGTTGGCACTCTTCAGTTCTCCCGCTACTAAAAAGAAAAAAGTGATGCCGAGGCACCACAACACCATTCGACGCCAGTCGGAAATGGACCTCAAATGCTAGCTTGACGCAACAGTACGTGTCAAGCCGACCCTGCGGAAGAGACAATCTTACCAAAAGCACCCCGCATCTACAAACAGAATTCCCGCCCCAAGCGCTTTACATGGTGCTTCTTGCGAAGCCCTTGCGGGGGCGGCAGTTCGCACACTAAGATGGCGGTCTTCGGATGGTTGTTTCAATCGGTCACCGGTTTCTCCTCAGCCTCTATTCCCTGCTCTACGGAGCCGGGCTCATCCTCTATGCCGGAGTCGCCACCGTCCGACGCCTCACCGGGGGGCGTCACAGTCCTGTCCTGGCTCGATTGGGTCCCGGCGGCGTGCCTCCCCCGCAAGAACGGAAGCGAGGGGGGCCGACGGTCTGGATCCATGCGGTTTCCGTGGGCGAACTGAATGCGGTCCGGCCCCTGATTCAGGCTCTGCTCGCACGTGAGGACATTTCCCTCGTGCTCTCGACCACCACCAGTACAGGGCAGGCTCTGGCCCGGCGCGACTTTGCCGAACGGGCGACGGTCCTCTATTTCCCGGTGGATCTTCGTTCGGTGTGCCGGCGTTATCTGCGGCGGCTGAAACCGACGCTCGTGGTGTTGGCCGAGACGGAACTCTGGCCGAATTTTCTGACCTCGGTCCGCCTGGCCGAAGTCCCCGTGGTCCTCATCAACGGCCGACTCTCCGACGCCTCCTTCCGCCGCTATCGGCGCTTTGCCGGCTTCTTCCGCCCGCTGCTGCGCTCGGTCGCCCATTTCTGCATGCAGACCAAGGTCGACCGGGACCGGGTCATCGAGCTCGGCGTCGACCCTGAGCGAGCCAACTGGATCGGAAACCTGAAGTTCGACTATCGTCGGGCCGGTTCCCCCGACCAAACGCTTCTGAACGAGGGGCTCCTTCGCATCCTGCGCCGCGAAGCCGCCGACCGGGTGCTCGTCTGCGGCAGCACCAAGCCGGGCGAGGAGGGACCCCTGGCCGAAGTGGCCGCTCACCTTCGCCGGGACGGCGCTTCCTTGAAGCTGGTCGTCGCCCCGCGCCATCCCCATCGGGGCCCCGAGGTAGCGGAGATTCTCCGGTCGGCCGGTTTTGAAACGCTGCTGCGCAGCCGCCTCGAACTGACACGAGAAGCCCTGCCCCCGGCCGATGCGATCGTCCTCGACTCGATCGGTGAACTCGCAGGCGTCTACGAGATCGCCGATCTCGTGTTCGTCGGTGGCAGCCTCGTGGCGGCCGGCGGCCAGAACGTGATCGAGCCCGCCGCCTGCAGCAAACCGATCCTGTTCGGCCCCCATATGGACAACTTCCGCGAGATCGCGGCAGTCTTCACATCCCGCTACGCCGCCCTGCAGGTCCAGTCCGCGGCGGAGCTCGAAGCCCGCCTGGCCGACCTGCTGCGCGATTCCCATGCCCGGGATTGGCTCGGACGCAACGCCCGAAAGGTGATCCGCGACAATCAGGGCGCCGTCGACCGCACGCTCGAAGTCCTCGAGCGCTACCTGTCCGGTTCGTAGCTCCGGAGCCGGGAGCCGGGAACCGGGAATCGGGATTCGGGATTCGAGCCCCGATACCAGGAACCAGGAACGGGGAGCTCAGAACCGTCACGACCACGCTAGAATAGCCGGGTGAGCCCGAAGCGATGGACAGCGCTGGCCGAACCGCTCTTTCGGGCCGGGGTGCGCGTGCGGCGGGAGCTGTACCGGGGCCGTCTGCTCCGCATGCGCAGGCTGAGCCACCCGGTGGTGAGCATCGGCAACATCTCCGTCGGAGGCACGGGCAAGAGCCCGCTCGTACACTACTTCGCGGAGTTGCTCCGCGAGGAAGGTCTGGCGCCCGCCGTGCTGAGCCGTGGCTACCGGGGGACTTGGGAAAGGGACAACCGACTCGTCTCCGACCACGAGCGACTCCTGGCGACGGCGTCGGAAGCCGGCGATGAGGCGTTCATGCTGGCTCGCTCCCTGCCCGGCACGCTCGTCGCGGTGGGTCGAAATCGTTGGAAGTCGGGCCGGCTCATCGAGCAGCGGCACCCCCACCCGGCCCGGGTCTTCCTGCTCGACGACGGCTTTCAGCACCTGGCGCTGGCCCGCGATCTCGATCTCGTCGCCATTGACGCAACCCGCCCTCGCCTCGAGGAGGCTCTGCTGCCCGCCGGACTTCTTCGCGAACCTCCGCAGGCGTTGGCCCGAGCCGACGCGATCCTCCTGACTCGCTGCCACTTGGCGGAGGCCCGCCTTGCAGAGCTGGAAGAGGAGATCCGGTCGCTGGCTCCGGCCGTCCTCCGATTTCGCTTCCGCACCGTGCCCGTGGCTCTGCGGCCGCTCGCCGGAGGAGAGACGGAGGCCCTGACGGCGCGGGCCGGATCGCGGGGCGTGGCCCTCGCCGCCCTGGGGAATCCCCAGCAGTTTCTGCTCGACGTGGCGCGCGCGGGAGTCAAAGTGGTTAACGAGTTCCTGTTCCGCGACCACCACCCCTTCAGCCAGCGGGAGCTGGACACGGTCATCGAACGGGCCCGCAGGCTTTCCGGGGAATTCGTGATCACCACCGAGAAGGACGCCGTCCGCCTGGAGCACCTGGACTTCCGGGGGTTCCCCTTTCTGGCGCTGGACATCCGTTACCAAACCTCCGAGCCGGAGACGCTCCACGCCTGGCTCCTCGACCGGCTCCGGTCGATATCGGCCCGGGGTTCCGAAAAGAGCGAACGAGGAGGACCGACTTCGTGAGTCCGAGCCGTCCGAGAGTGCTCGTTCGCTCCACCAACTGGATCGGCGATGTCGTCATGTCGCTGCCCGCCCTGCGGGAGGTGCGACGCCTGCACCCCGACGCGCACCTCGCCGTCGTGGCCCGGGACTGGGTGGCGGACCTCTACCGGGAACAGGGTCTGGTCGACGAGATCGTCTCCTTTCCGAGCGGTCGCTCGAGCCTTCGGCTGATCGGCCGATTGCGGGACTTCGACCGGGCCGTTCTGTTCCAGAATGCTTTCGAGGCGGCACTGCTGGCGTCCCTGGCGGGCATCCCCGACCGCGTGGGATACGCGACCCAGGGCCGGGGATTCCTGTTGACGCGCAAGGCGCGGCCTCGCACCCCGGGGCGGCGCCTTCACCAGGTCTTCTACTACCTGGATCTGCTGCACCTGACGGGCCTGTCCGATATCGACTACCTGAACCGCTCGGAGTTCCGTCCCGACATCCGACTGCGTGCGACTCGCGCGGGACTGGGGCGGGCCCGAGCGCTTCTGGCCGAGGCGGGAGCCCCTGCCGACGGACAGCTGATGGGACTCAATCCCGGGGCGACTTTCGGACCCGCCAAGCGCTGGCTCACCGACCGCTACGCAGCGCTGGCCGACCGGCTCATTCGGGAGACGGGAGCGACCGTGTTGATCTTCGGTTCGGCCGCCGAACGCCCCATCGCCGAGGCGATCCAGGGATCCATGAAGGCCCGGGCCATCATCCTGAGCGGCCGGACCAGCCTCGAGACGCTGGTGGCGTTGATCTCATCCTGTTCCCTGTTCATCACCAATGACTCCGGCCCCATGCACCTGGCCGCTGCGCTGGAGGTGCCTCAGGTCGCCCTGTTCGGTTCGACGGACGAGATCGCAACCGGCCCCTTCGACAGCCGGGCGGAAGTCATTCACAAACATGTGGACTGCAGTCCCTGCCTGCGCCGCACATGTCCGATCGATCTGAGATGCTTTACCCGCATCGGCGTCGACGAGGTCTATGAGGCGGCCCGGAGAAGGCTGGATGAAGCAAGACAGGACTGAGCAGTCAGGCGGAAGGGGAGCCGTCTTCCTGGATCGGGACGGAACGCTGATCGAGGAGGTTCACTACCTTCGCCGCAGCGATCAGATCCACCTGCTGGAGGGAGCCGCTGAAGCCCTCCGCCTGGCCCAATCGGCCGGCCTGGCCGCCGTCTTGATCACCAATCAGTCAGCCGTTGGCCGCGGCTTTCTGGCCGAGAGCGGTCTTCGAGAGATCCACCAGCATCTGAACGAGTTGCTCGAGGCACAGGACACGCGACTGGATGGCATCTACTACTGCCCCCATCATCCGGAAGCAGATCTGGAGGACTACCGCCGGGTCTGTCCCTGCCGCAAACCCAACCCGGGCATGCTGCTCCAGGCCGCGCGGGACCTGAACCTCGATCCGGAGAAGAGTCTCATGGTGGGCGATACCTTTCACGACATCGAAGCCGGACGCCGCGCCGGCTGCCGGACCGCCCTGGTCGAGACCGGCTATGGAGCCGGCACCTGGCGGGACCGCCGACCGGACGATCCGGTGCCCGACCTGGTCGCCTCGAACTTGCTCGAGGCAGTCCGGTGGTTCCTCGGGCGAATGTGAGATTTACGATTTGGAGGGGACCGCGCCAGTCCGTGTTCATCCGCGTGCGCCCGTGTTCGTCAATTCGCCTCCAAATCGTAAATCTCAAATCGTAAATCTCAAATCCATCCATCTGCTATGCTTGGCGCGATTCGGAGTGATGGAGTGATGTCCAAGGAATGGCCGGCGACACTTCTGGAGCGCTTTGACACGGTTCGGCTGGTGGTCCTGGGTGACTTCCTGATCGACGAATTCCTCTTCGGTGAAATCTCCAGAGTCTCACGCGAAGCTCCCGTCCTGATCCTCCACTATCAGGAGACCCGGATCTGTCCGGGAGGGGCGGCCAACACGGTGGCCAACGCCGCGGCTCTAGGCGCCCGGGTCCTGCCCATCGGAGTGGTGGGTGACGATCGGGGCGCGGACGAACTGGTCGCGATGTGGCCGGACAACGTGGACAAGAGCGGCCTCATCCGCGAGCCGCGCGCCCGGACCACGCGCAAGTCGCGGATTCTGGCCGGATCGTTTCACTCCTTCCAGCAACAGGTCGTGCGCATGGACTATGAGAACCCGATCCCCCATCGACGGGCGTGGGAACGGAGAGTCCTGTCCGATCTATCGGCGGCCTTGCCTGAAACGGGGGCGCTCGTGATCTCGGACTACAGCCTGGGCAACATCACCGCACGGATCAAACGCGAAGCGATGGCTCTGGCGCACAAATACCGCATCCCGGTGATCATCGACTCCCGCGACCATCCGGCCTCGTTTGCGGGCGCCACCACCGTCACGCCCAACATCACCGAGGTGGAGGCGTCCCTGCGCCGCGCCATCGGTCACGATCTCGAAAAGCTCGAGAGGTACGGTGAGCGGGCCCGGCGGAAATGGCGGATCGAGGCCCTCCTCGTCACCCGGGGCAAGCTCGGCATGTCGCTGTTCACCGATTCCGGGGTGGTTCACATCCGGGCTCACGGCAGTGATGAGGCGGTGGACGTCACGGGGGCCGGCGACACGGTGGCGGCCACTTACGCGGCGGCGCTGGCGGCCGGCGCCGATTTCGAGGTGGCGGCCCGTCTGGCCAACGTCTCCGCCGGACTCGTGGTCATGAAGAAGGGCACATCGACCGTGACGCGGGACGAACTGGCCAATGCCATGGCTTTCTGAAGGCATCATGCACGGGACGACGATCACACTCGATCAGGCCGAGGGCGTCGTGCGGGAGGCCCACCGCAGAGGTCAGACCGTGGTGATGGCCAATGGCTGCTTCGACCTGATCCATGTCGGCCACGTCCGCTACCTGGAGGGGGCCCGCGCCGAAGGGGACCTCCTGCTGGTGGCCGTCAACAGCGACGTCTCGGTGCGCGGTCTGAAGGGACCCGATCGGCCGGTCACGCCAGAAGCCGAGCGCGTCGAGATCCTCGCAGCCTTCTCCTGCGTCGACTACGTCTTTCTCTTCGACGATCCGACGGTCGATCACATCCTGGAGCGGCTCCGCCCCGACGTGCACGCCAAGGGGACGGACTACACCGTCGAGAACGTCCCCGAGCGGGAAACCGTCCGCTCTTACGGGGGCCGTGTGGCCATCGTCGGCGACTCCAAAGAGCATTCCAGCCGGGAGCTGATCTCCCGTCTGCGGGCGCCTGCCGATTCCAGCCGGTCGTCGGCCCTTTCCGGACCGGACCAGGCGGAGGAAGACCGGGCCGAAATACCGAGAGACGCGGCCCGACGCCGGCCATGACAGCCTTCCAGCCAGACCCATTGTCCGGGAAGACGGGCCCACCCAGAAGGAAGATCCTGGTAGTGCGTCTGGGGGCGCTGGGTGACATTGTGCTGACGATCCCCGCCCAGCAGCTGTTGCGGCGGAGCTTCCCTGACGCCCGGTTTCACTGGCTGGCAGAGCCTCCCTACCGCCCTCTCCTCGAGTGCGTCCCGGGCATCGAGCGCGTCTGGACGGCCGATACCAAGGCCTGGCGGAGTAGCGTTGCCAAGGCCCGCACGCTCCCACGGCTGGTGAGCTCCCTGCGTGCGGAGCATTTCGACGAGGCGATCGACTTCCAGGGGCTGCTGAAATCCGCCCTGCTGGCTCGTCTGTCGGGCGCCGACCGGATCCGGGGCTTCGCCCGACGCGAAGTGCGGGAAAAGGCAGCATCCCTGTTCTACACGGACCGGATCACGACCTCACGCGCTCGGCGCCATCAGGTTCTTCACCACGCCGATCTCGTGGATCCGCCCGCCTGCAGCGGCGACATCTCGGCCCGATTCCCGCTGATTCTCCCCCAGGAGATCGAAGACCGCTTGTCCGACCGGCTGCACCGGATCGTATCGGAGCCCCCCCTGCTGCTGAACCTCGGGGGAGGCTGGGAGACGAAGCGATGGCCACCCGAGCGCTTCGCCGAGCTGGGTCGGCGCGTCGAGCGGCAGTTGGGCATCCCGGTCCTGTTCACCATCGGTCCCGGCGAAGAGGAGCTGGCCCGTCGCGCCCTCGCCGCCGCCGGTGCCCCCCGGGAGCGCTGTCTTCAGACGGGTCTCCTCGAGCTGGCCGCGTTGTGCCGCGAGTCGCGGATGATGGTTGCCGGAGACACGGGCCCCCTGCATCTGGCGGTCGCGCTGGGCCTACCCACCGTCGCGATCCTCGGCCCGGCGCTCCCCTGGCGGACCGGACCTTTCGAGCCCGCCGACGAGGTCGTCCTCCATTCGAGACGCTGTCCTCATCCCTACCGCCGGGTCTGTCGGGACCATTTCTGCATGGATATCCCTGCAGAGGTGGTCTTCGAGGCCGTGGTCCGGCGTCTCGATCGCGCCGGCGGCTGACACCGCAGTGCACCGCGGAGAGCCCTTGACCCGACCATACTTCGCCCTCGCAGAGTCATCGACCGTTTCGCACGAGGCGCTTCGACGGCTCGAGTCTTTGCGGCGAACCCGGCACGCGCTAAACTCCTTGTCCGTGACAGCACAGTCGAGGACAGGAGGAACCCGCGGATCCACACTTCAGCAGCGTCTTCGCGTTCCCTTGGGCTTCGCCTTCGGCCTCGTCTACATCGTCTTCAGCGACCCCTGGACCCCATTCCTCTGGCCGGGCCTGGGAATCGCACTCGTGGGACTGCTGACGCGCATCTGGGCGGCCGGTCACCTGCGCAAACACGAGGCGCTGGCGCTGTCCGGCCCCTATCGCTACACGCGCAACCCGCTCTACCTCGGCTCCTTCATCATGGGACTCGGCTTTACCCTGGCAGCCGGCCGTTTCTGGATCCTGGCGCTCTTCCTGGTGCTCTTCCTGGCGGTCTATCTGCCGGTGATGCGCGCCGAGGTGCGGGAACTCGAGACCTGGTACGGGGAGGCGTTCCGCTCCTATGCCCGCCGCGTTCCCCTGTTCGTTCCCACTCTGCGACCCGCCCGGCTCCAGCAGGACCGATCATTCTCCTGGGCCCAGGTGCGCAAGAACAGAGAGTATAATGCTGTAATTGGATTCTGCCTGCTTTGTCTGATCCTGCTGGCAAAGCGGTTTTTCGTATGAAGAGTGCCCGAATTTCCGCCGTACTGCTCCTGGTCGTCTGGCTGAGCACGTTCCACGCCCTTCCCCGCCAGGACTTCCCGCGACTGCTGCAGGAAGGCGTCCCGTACAAGCCGCCTTTTGCGGCGGGCGAGCAGCTGACCTTCGAAGTCAACTGGAAGCCTCTCTTCTTCATCCCCGCCCTGAAGGCCGGCGAGATCCGTCTTTCCATCGAACAATCGAATTACCAGGGACACCAGACCTACCGCATTCAGGCGTGGGCGGATTCCGCAGGCACCCTGACTCGGATGGTGGGGTTTCGCGTCCGCAACTACTTCGAGTCCCAGGTGGACCGCCGGACGTTCCGGTCCTACCGGATCCTCCAGCAGACCCGTCAGGGCAACCGGCAGCGCGACCTCGAACTGCGTTTCGATTACGACCACGATGAGACCATCGTCCACGAGACCGACCCCTCCACCAACCCGCCCCGGGTACTGCGGGATGCCGTCAAAAAGGGCATCCCTTTGCTGCCCGTCGATGTGATCTCCGTCTTCTACGTGGCCCGCGTGCGCGCCATCGACCCCGGTGAACAGTTCAGCGTCGATCTGAACGAGCGGGGCGACTTCCGCCAGATCCGCGTGGTGGCCCAGGACACGGAGAAGGTCGACACTCCGGTCGGCGAGTTCCCATCGCTGCGCCTCAGTACGACGGGCGGCCTGTTCCGGGAGGGCGGAGATTTCCGGATCTGGCTCTCCCTCGATGATCGGCGTGTCCCCACCCAGTTCGAAACGGACGTCAAGTTCGGCAGGGTCTACGGCAAGCTGACTCGCCTGCAAACACCGACCTTCAGCCGACGGGTCGTTCGCCTCCCCTGAAGTGGCCGGAAACCGCGCCGGCAGTGTTAGAATCACAGTGGCGACAGGCAGAGCGGGTGGTCGCCGTCCGCTTCGGCGGAGGGAGGAAAGTCCGAACACCACAGGGCAGCGTGCTTCCTAACGGGAAGGAGGGGTAACCCTACGGAAAGTGCCACAGAAAACAAACCGCCCCGCTTGCGGGGTAAGGGTGAAACGGTGGAGTAAGAGCCCACCGCTTCGATGGTGACATCGAAGGCACGGCAAACCCCACGCGGTGCAAGACCAAATAGGCTCCATTCGGGGTGGCCCGTCCCGCCACGTCTAGCGACGGAGATGGAGCGGGTAGGTCGCTGGAGGACCGGGGTGACCCGGCCCCTAGAGGAATGACCGCCACCCGCCTCGCGCGGGTACAAGATTCGGCTTACAGCTCTGCCTGGCGCCGGCACCCCCATCCGGTCGAATCGGTGGACGGGGGCGAATATCCGGAAATGAAGCTGACGCGACGAGAGTTCTCAAAGCTCGCAGCCACGGCTTCCTGGGTGGCCGGGGCCGGAGGGTGGCGTATGGACGAGAGTGCCGGGAGTCTGACGGATGTGACCGGAATCCGGGTCGGCCACTTTACCCACGACCGGCGCCCCACGGGCTGCACGGTCATCCTCACAGGGCAGCCCATGACCGCCGGCGTGGACGTTCGAGGATCGGCGCCGGGCACCCGCGAAACGGATCTCCTCGCACCGGTAAACACGGTCAGTCAGGTCGATGCGGTGCTTCTTTCAGGCGGCAGCGCCTTCGGCCTCGACGCCGCCACTGGAGTGGTCCGCTACCTCGAAGAACATGGCCGCGGCTATCCCACGAGCGCCGGCCCCGTGCCCATCGTCCCGGCGGCCATCCTCTTCGACCTGGCGGTCGGAGATCCCCGAATCCGGCCCGACGCCGAGGCCGGTTATCAAGCCTGCGTCGCGGCCGGCTCCTCGCCCGTCGAGGAGGGAAATGTCGGGGCGGGTGCGGGAGCCACCGTGGGAAAGCTTCTGGGAATGGAACACGCCATGAAGGGCGGGACCGGCTCCGCCGCCTTTCGAGTCGGCAAACTGGTCGTCGCGGCCCTGGCCGCGGTCAACTGCATCGGTGACGTCCGCGATCCGGAGACGGGGCGGATCCTCGCCGGCGCGCGCAATCCGGAGGGCGGGGGCTTCGCCGATCTGCGCAAGGTCCTGCGCTCGCGAAACCTCGCCCCGCCGTCCAGTGCCGCTCAGAACACGACGCTCGTGGTCGTGGCCACCAACGCCGATTTCGACAAGACGGCCATGACCAAGATCGCGAGCATGTGCCACGACGGATTTGCCCGCGCCATCCATCCCGTCCACCTGCCCCACGACGGGGACACCGCCTTCGCCCTGTCGACGGGCGAGATTCGGGACTTCACGCTGACCCAGGTTGGCGCCCTGGCGGCCGACGTGGCGGCAGCCGCCATCGCCCGGGCCGTCCTGACAGCCCGCTCGATTCCCGGTTTCCCGGCCCATGCGTCGATTTGAGATTTGAGATTTGAGATTTTCGATTTGGGGGCGAAGAGCGAAACGGGGAACCCGGAATGACGGTGAAGTCGTGGGATCGGGTGGCCCCCGGCAGGTCAGGTTCCACCGTGTGATAGGATTCGCAGCCGAAACGGCGGCAGCGCGGACCCAATGCGATGAACATCTACCTGATCGTCCTCCTCGTCTACGGCGCCGCTCTCATCTGTCTGGGGCTGTTTCTGGCACGCACCGTCCGGGACGCCCGGGCCTTCTTCGTGGCCAACCGTCGACTCGGGCCGGGCCTGCTCTTCTCGACCGTACTGGCCGCCAATATTGGCGCCGGCTCCACCGTCGGAGCCGCCGGGCTCGGCTACAGCGTCGGCCTCTCGGGCTGGTGGTGGGTCGGCTCGGCGGGTCTGGGATCCCTGCTGCTGGCCCTGGTCGTCGGCCCGCGCATGCGCCGGATGGCCGCCCGCTTCGACCTGCTCACCCTGGGTGATTTCCTCGAGCACCGCTACGGCCCCGAAGTGCGGGCCCTCGTGGCGGTTCTGCTCTGGCTCGGCACGCTCACCATCCTGGCAGGCCAACTGATCGCCTTCTCCTGGATTCTCCAAGTCGTCACCGGCACCACCAAGTTCGTCGGCTGCCTCATCGGCGGGAGCGTGGTCATCGCCTACTTCGCAGCGGGCGGGCTCAAAGCGGCGGCCTGGGTCAATCTCCTGCAGCTGAGCGTGAAAGGGGCCGGATTCCTCCTGGCCCTTCCTTTCGCGCTGGCGGCCGTCGGAGGCTGGGAGGGCCTGACAGCCCGCCTGGCCGGGCACGGATCCGCCTACCTTCGGCTGACCGGTTCGGGCTGGAGCGACGTCTTGCCCTACGTCATCCTGCTGGCCCCCTCTTTCGTGGTGTCTCCCGGCCTGCTGCAGAAGATCTACGGAGCCCGCGACGACCGGGCAGTTCGCCTGGGCACGGGCGCGAACGCCGTCGCCCTGCTCGGATTTTCCTTCTTTCCCGTGCTGCTGGGCATGATCGCCGCGGCCCTCTACCCGAGCCTTCCCCACTCCGAACTCGCTCTCCCCACGGTGATTACAGGAGTGCTGCCGACCTGGCTGGGGGCTCTCCTCCTGGCGGCGGTCTTCTCGGCGGAAGTCAGCTCGGCGGATGCCATTCTCTTCATGCTGTCCACATCGCTGACGAGAGACCTCTACCAGCGCTTTCTCAAGCCGGACATCTCGGACCGCCGGCTGCTGAACGCAGGTCGGCTTCTGGCATTCTTCTCGGGACTGGCGGGCATCGCGGCCTCCGTCTTCCTGGAGTCGGTGATCTCGGCGCTTTCCATCTTCTACGGCCTGATCTCGGTGGCTCTGTTCGTGCCCGTTCTGGCCGGCCTCCTCCGATCCCGGCCGGGGGCGCGGACCTGTGCCGCCATCATCGTGATCTCCGTCGGATCGGCCGGCCTCTTTCACGCCGCCACATCCGGAGGCTGGGGACCGCTGTCTCCGACCTTCTTCGGAATCCTGGTCTCGTTCGCCCTGTTCGGGCTCGCCGCGCGTCGCCGAGATGTCGCGATCCCGTCCCCCGCGAGGCGGCCGTTTCCGGAATCGGAATAGCCGGCGGTTCGGCAACGGATGACCGATTCCGGCGGCCACGAAGCGGTCACACGTCAGATGCCTGTCCATCGGCCTCTGCGGTAGGAGTCCGGGGACCGAGGAGGGCTGAAGTGCGGAATTCTGTCGTCATCCGGTTGGAGACCCGACCGGGGCGGTGTACCATGAGCCGGACGGAGGCCATCCATGAAACAGCTGCGACTCATCCCGATCTTCATCCTCTTGACGCTGACCGCCCTGCTGTTCGCCGGCACCGATTTCAGCGGAACCTGGCTTCTGAATGCGCAAAACAGTGATTTCGGAATGTTTCCGGCGCCCGACAAGATGACCTATCGAATTTCGAGCGAGGACTCGCGACTCGTCATCGAATGGGAGTTCAGCGGAACCCGAGGCACGATGACCGGCACGGCCACCTACCGGACCGACGGCGGCGAGATGACCAACACCTTCGGCAAGCTGAGTCTGACCTCGAAGGCTCACTGGGAGGATGCCGTTCTCAAGGTCAAGAGCTGGGGAGACATGGGCGATAACCGCCTGGAGTTCAAGGACTCCTTCATTCTCGAAACACCGACCCGCCTCAAGGTCGAGCGCGTCGTCGACGGACCGGGCGGCACCATGAACCAGCTCATGGTCTTCGACAAGGTCTCCGAGTGACCCACATCGTCAAATCGTCAAATCGTCAAAATCGTAAATCTCAAATCGTAGATCTCAATTTCCCTTCCCTTCCCTTCACCCCTCGGTTTCGGTAAAATGCACCCTCCTACCGGTGGGGACGTAGCTCAGCCCGGAAGAGCGCCTGAATCGCACTCAGGAGGTCGTGGGTTCGAATCCCATCGTCTCCACCAACTTTCAGCCCGATCGAGAATGATGCTGGGTAACAAATGGGTAACAGCGAGCGTCAAAGCCGCGGACTCCTATCCTGACTTCGTCGATGGTAGCGGGTGGCATTTTCATGCTGTTGTTTATAGCAAATTTGCTATAAAATGATGATTTGGACCTTCAAACAATACTTCGTCGAACAGAGCGGACGCAGGATTGTGTTCGACTGGCTGACGGAGATGGAGGCCGATGTCGAAATTACTACTGACTTCGAGATGACGCTCCGGCATTTGGCCGCTTCAGAGCGTCACCTTTGGCTTAGGCCGGATTTCGCACCGGAGGATCCGCCGATATGGAAGATTCGAATTTCGGGAAACGACAAGGAGTTTAGGCTCCTGGGTTTTTTTGGGCCGGGGCGCAGAGAATTCACGGTCCTGGCGATCGCTCAAGAGATGGACAGACAACTCGTCCCCAGGAATTCTCTAGAAATGGCGAAACAGCGCATGCGGGAGGTACTCGCGAATGGCAGAAGAGCCAGAGCGTTTTGGTTTGAGGAGTAAGGAACGACTCAGCGACAAATTGCGACGCGACATTTACGTGAGGAAGCAGCTTGAGAAGGGGATTCCTTATCAACTTCGGGCGCTCCGACATCAGGCGGGATGGACTCAGCGCGAGCTCGCCGACAGGGCTGGGACGACTCAGTCCGTTATCTCCCGGATTGAGAATCAAAGAGGTGACGAGATCAGCCTGGCGACGCTCTTGAGATTCGCCTCAGCATTTGATGTCGGATTGATCGTGAGATTCGCACCCTTCTCTGAGCTTGTCGATTGGGTAGAAGGACGCCCCAGGCTTATTCGCGGTCTATCTGTGCCGGCATCAATGAAGCCACCACCCTTCATCGCGGATCGTCAGTTGACAGCGTCGACCTTCACCGGAGAGGAGTCCCGGCAGCCGGCTCGGTCCACGACAGAGATTCAATATGTGAGCTTCAATCCTCCGCTCGAGACTGACGCCATCAAGACCGTGGAGCTTTACCGAACCTCCACGAGCAAGGCGCAAAGAACAATGTTCTTCGAGACCATACCAATCAGCGACAGGGACATCCGTCTAGAGCTCGACGATCTGGCCCAAACGCAGTATACAAAACTGGCTGAAGAGGTTGCATAGCCTTTGGAGACTAATAAGATGACCGAAATCAAGGGAAGAGAGCCCAAGAAGACCGGCGCGGAAACAACGAAGAGAAAGGTCACGCAAGCAGAGGACTACAGGTCTATCTATTCGAACGGCGTTCAGTTGTCGATTAGCAGCTGGGACGTAAGGCTGCTATTTAGCGAGGTGGCTCCATCTATCCAGACCGGAGAGACGGTGCAAGAGGCGAAAGCCTCAGTCGTCATGTCGCACAACCATTTTGAAGCGATGTTGGGAGTTCTGAATCGAACATGGGCCAAGCATCTCGAGGAAGAGACGGCCGCGGATTCCGGGCGAAGTTGACCAGTGATTCCGAGTGATGTTGACCCCTTTTGGGCGGTGGCCGGGAGAGTGGTCAGATGTCGGAACGGTGGTCAAGATGCCCGGAATGGTGGCCACGTTCCCCGGAATCGGTGGACATGATGGCGGAATCGGAGGTAAGCGGCGCTGGATAACCGCCGGTAAGGTGGACCTCCTGAGGAAAGGAGGTGCCGATGCCGGCCAAGAGGTTATCCATGCGCAAGACCCGAGAGATCCTGCGACTGAGGTACGAACTGGGGCTGGGGAAACGGCAGATCGCCCGCAATGCCCATCCCGCACAGTTCGGTCATCAGGACCCGAGACGGGCGAGGCCGCCGAATCGGCTGTCCCCCCGAGGAGCTCGACGACGAAGAGAAAAATCGGCGACTGAGAGGCCCGGCGCTCGCCGACGGCTGCGCCGCTGCCCGATTGGGCTTCGATCCACGAGGAACTGCGTGGCCACAAGCATGTCACCCTGCAGTTGCTGTGGCAGGAGTAAAAGCGGGCCCACCTGGAGGGCTACCAGCACAGCCGCTTCTGCGAGCTGTACGCGGGCTGGAAGAAGAAGCTCGACGTCGTCTTACGCCAGGACTACCGGGGCGGAGAAAAGCTGTTCGTCGATCATGCCGGAGCTACGGTGCCGATCAGCGATCCGAGGACCGGGCAGGTGCGGCCCGCCTACCTGTTTGTCGCCACGCTCGGAGCAGTGTCAGTCTCCACGGTTATCCTGGAGCCGCTTCATTCTTCAGATCCTCTTTTGGGAAGAACGGGGTCCGTCTTCGGCGGGCCCCGTCGCAGGCTATGCCTCCCCTCCCTTGAGGACACTGTGCCAGGCCCCCCACTCCACCTGATTGCTCTCGAGCCCGAACCAGGCGAGGGCCTTGCTCTGGTCCCTGAAGACCGCGAAGACATCGTCGGGCAGTTGGTAGATGGACTGAAACTGGCGGGCAATTCCGAATTCGAGATCCCCGGGGGCCACAATAACCATCTGCGCGCGGGCGACGGGCGGGACAAGATGCGAGAAGACCTGGGCCGCCTCGGTGCCGTCCGATGAAGGATCGGTTTTCGAGAACTCGATCATATGGTCGAAAGCGCTGTCGAAATCCGGGTCCTTCTTGAGCTGGTCCGAATAAGCGCGCAAATCTATGGCATCGGTCTGGTTATCGATGATGGTGTGGACCACCTGCAAGTTGCGGTGGATCCGGTAGCGGATACACATGGCTGGGCTCCCAACGACGGATTGACGAGTCGACTTCTCAGGTGTGAAAAGTACGGCCCGCGCGCCGGCAACGTCAATGACTTTCGGCAATACCGAAACGAGTCGGGTGTACGTGTGCTCACATGCGGGCACGGACGAATCTGGTCGAATTGGATTCGGTTCGAAAGCGGGGCGTTCCGAAAACGAGAAGGGCCATGAGTCGGCACCGGAGGCCATCGCCAGGCGGAGTCCTGGGACGACTGGCCCCACGCCCTCGAGGCGTGACCGATCTTCATGAGAATGGAGGGAGAAATGGGAGATGCACGGCGGGTCTATGGAGTACGGCGCCACACCGAGAGCGGACAGCGCGTGAAATTCTGCTGTGATTTCGAGACCGAGGAGCGATTCGGCGATCGCTTCGATGTCTTTCACGTCCCCATTGCTGCGCACGGGTTCAACGAGGTCGTGGATCCTTTCCTCGCCAAACTGGTAGAACAGAGCGAGAACCACGACTGGGAACTGTTCCGCTTCCGGGTCCCAGATCGGGAAGTCGACACTGAAGTCGTCTACTCGGGTCGCATGCATCTGGCCGTCTTCGACGAGTTCGAATCGGAGCGCCGAAGCATCGGCACCGCAGATTCCGATGAACTGGCGGCGGTTTGCGAAGGAAAGGTCGTCGCCAAGGCGCTCAGCATCGAGGGTGCGGTGGCGAAATTCCTGAACCAGAAACTCGGCTCGAGGCAGTAGGCATCCGCGGAGGGCGGCCCCGCCACGGGTAGACCGGATCTTTCTGCTTGTGCCGGCCAGGGCGGAAATGACTCCCGACCGGGCTCTCGTGCGCAAAGGAGACGCGCGCTCACCCAAGGGAGTGTGGGCCCCTCTCGCCCGGGACACGGTGGACGAGAGGAGCCGCCCCTCGGAATGCGCGCCGCTGTGGAGTTGACGCTGACCGCCCGGGTCCCGGTCGACACCGTCCGACTCTTGGGACTCCCTGACTAACGGACGCTGCCCTCCGTTCCGGGCGGCGTCTCGGCGCTCCGCACCCCGCGGTTTGCGCGACTCACGTCGCGCAGAGGGAAATCCGGGGCCCGCTCTGTGAGAGTTCCAGCCTGATCGCGTGTGCACCTTGCGGAACCAATACAACCAACGATCCGATTCCGCCAATCTTCTGATGGCCCCCGCTCCCGTCTTGTGTAAACGTTCGTCAACTCAGAACCGTTACATATTTTCACTCAAAGGTTAATATTCCGAATTCGAGCCCCTCGCACTCCGGCCGAATGCATGCCGACGCACGACTCATCGAAGATCGATTCGGGATTCTCGTGAAGGAAGGGGGATCGGTGACCGTCGCGCGGTCTGACTGGCCGCCCCTCGGAGTTCCTCGTCTGGAGGGGCGCCTCTACCGCCCGAGCCGGCGTTCCGGCCCGGATGAGGAGCGAAAAGATGCGCAAAGAAGCGAAAATGCGGATCTCCGGGCCGCAGCATATTGAACACGACAGGTTCCTGCGTTACTCAGTAGAGTGCCATGTGTTCGCCAGACCAATAGCGGCGTTTCCGGGCTACACCCTGGTGCTCGGACGCTTGCGGACGGCGGCGCTTGAGCCCCTGCCACACCGGCGGTCGCCGGTGGTTGGTTGGCTTCCAACCGACCCTCCCGGCGATCGTCGGAGAAATCTCAGGTTTCCATTCTCTCTTTCAGGTTCCGCAGGGAACGCTCAATGATCCGTGTCCACTCACGCTTCATGGCGAGAGAGTGAAGCACAGCTCCGATCAGGGGCACGGGCAACCGGTATTCGAGCCTGTAGGTAAATACCGTCGAACCGTTGGAGGCTTTGAAATCCCAGTGCGTCTTGTGCGGGAGTCCTCTGGTGGCTACCCCCATCCAGCCCCTGTTTTCGGTGAAGTCTCGAATCTCGGTCTCCACAGTCAGGGCAATGCCAAGGGCCCGGGCCCGATATCGGAAGCGCGCCCCATTGCCTCGCAGCCGACCCGTCGTCGGCTGAAAGTCGGAGACACCTTCGAACCAGTCGGACCAGCGACGCCAGTCCGAGGCATACTCGAATACCTTTTCCACCGGGGCCTGAATGCGAACGCTCCGCTCCACGTCAAACATGGTGCCGAAGCTTAACAACCTTTCTCCGCGCCGTACAGAATCGTGATCCTGAATGCCGGCGCGTCAAGACGGCCGTAGGGTTCGCCCAGTTCCGGGGCCACCTGGCGGTGCAGCGACTGCGGCTTGTTCGCCAGCTCCTCCAGGTAATCTGTAGTGTTCTCGCCGTGCTCCGCGGTCCGGGCGTTCGACCACCAGGGTCTTTCCCCGCCAGACCAGCCGGATGTCGTCCACCCCCACCCAGGCTTCAACGTCGTTCGCGGTTTCCACTGCTCCCACAGCTCGTCGATTCGGGCCGATGACTGCTTCCATCCCCAGCATCCTTTCCTCCAGTCCGTTCTGTCTTGGCAGACAACCAGACGACCGGATTTTAGGGCCGAGGGTGGGTATTTTCTAAACGTTGGATGGGTCATTTTCTCGCCGGCGCGTCCACCGAGGGGCGGCGCTGGCGAAAGAGAGGAGAGTTCGGCGGACCCGCCGCCCGGTTGGACAAAGTCCGCAACGTGGCAGCCCTCCGGCTCCGATCGAGAAGTCCGAAAAGTCAGACACGCATTCGGACTTTTTGTCCCGTTTCCAGAGTGACATCTACTCGCTAAAGTGCCTCCTCCAAGAGCTACGGCAAGCCGGAGACTCCGACAAGCGCTAATTCTGGGAGGATTTCAAAGAACTGGCACACTCCCTGCTAAGACTGCCTTCAGGAGGAGGAACCGTGCCAACCAGGATCAACCGGTCAACGTCGGAGCATCTCAGCGAAGATGGACTCCTACTCGATTACCTTCGCTGCCCGATCTCCGAACGGGATTCTCGCTTTCTCGACACCTCATCCGCCGCGCGCCTTACGGGCCTGTCGAGAAGAACGATTCAGTGGTGGGTTGAATGTGGCCACGTGGCGGCCGTGATGATTGGCAGACGATACCAAATCGAACGAAGATCCCTGCTCTCTCATCTCGCCCGTCTAGCTCAAGGTTTCGATTGATCCCCGCACCCAACGGTACGTTCCCAACTTCGCGCACAGGAGAAGCCCGCTCCCGACTTGTGTACTCGAGTGGACCGATCACCAATCGTATCCAGCCGATCTCTTTGACTCAGTCGATCAGCTGTGGCGTGTCCTTGGCGGATATCCATCGACACATCACCTGCCAAAGCGCGACAACTATGAGGAGTTCGCCAAGGATCAGCACCGGAGGCATAAGCACGTATTGGACGAGATTTCCCCAGAGATCTGGGAACCACGTGCTTATCCCCACTACCGTCAAGCCCGCTATGAAGACTGTGACGAAAGGAACTACCTGCCCAAACCGCCGACCAAATACCAGCTTCGTGAAAAGCATGAATGAAGACACAGTCAAAACGCCAATCCACGCAGTCAGTGTCCAGAGAATTCGAGCGGATGCAAATAACCCGGGAACTGAGAGGATAGCAGGCAGAAAGAAAGTGACGCTCTGCATGATGAATGCGGAAACGAACTTCGCAGACACAACAAGCTCGTCGGAGAGTGGCAAGGTTCTGAGCCAGGTGAAGGTCCCTTTGCCTCTCTCGAAGTATGCCAACCAGTCTCCATAAGCCATCATGAATACGAGGTTGAACATGCAAATCACAACCAACGCATATTCCGGGGATCCAGGTTCCCTCCACCAGAATCCCCCGCAGATTACTGCGACGGCGCAGAGCCAGGACAAGACGAGTTCAAGTCGATAGAGGTATAGGTCCTTGAGGACGAGCACGCAAAGCTTCTTCACCGCTCATCATCCCTTGTCAGGAAGTAGAGTCTCTCCAGATCCGGCGATTCGGAGCGCCAATGCTGATCCCAATCCCGCTCACAGGTTCCGCGTTGATGGAAGAGGAGGAGATATTCACCATTCCTGCACCATGACTTGAGCAGGGACGGCGAACGGACAAGCGCGGGTGGGACCTCGGTCTCCGGGACGTGGTACAGCCTCATTTGCGGGATCGCAGCCAGTGTTGAGCCGAGGACCAGTCTTCCGTTGCGGATGACTCTGAATTCGGTCGTCATGGCTTCAATATCCTGAAAAAGATGGGATGAGATCAGTGCGCAGACACCGCGGTCGGAGATGAGGGAACGGACATACTCCTGCAGCTCAACACGCGACTCGGGGTCCAAGCCGGCAGTCGGTTCATCGAGCAGGAGCAATTGAGCCGAGTGGGCCAAGCCGATCAACAGGTGCAGCTTGACACCAAGTCCCTTGGACAGCACGCGGACCCGACTTTGCAGCGGTAGTCCGAATCTTCCCACCCACTCAGATACGAATCCCCGGTCCCAGGACTGAAAGATCCGTGCACAAAACCAAAGGGTCTGCTCAACGGTCAACCCCTCGTACAACCGCGGGTGCTCGGGGACGAATGCTATGTTCTCCCGCAACATCCAGTTGGCCCTGGCTATCGGCTGTCCTCCCCATCTTGCCTCGCCTCCATCGGACGTGAGTTGTCCCGCAAGACAGTTCAGAAGCGTCGTCTTACCTGCCCCATTCGGGCCAAGTAGCCCGCATGCCGAACCGGGTTCGACCTCCAGATCGATGGGCCCGAGCTGAAATCTCGGGAACTTCTTGACCAGACCCGACACTTCCAGTTTCATACCACTCGCTCAATCTATATCAACGCCCAGATCCTCCAGAATTCGTGGGATTTCGTACTCCGAATTGGTGACAACTCCGTCCTGTGCGATTCGAAGAAGACAGGGGACACTCGTGATTCCCAGATCCCTCAGATCGTCGGTTTTGACTCTGAAGATGGGTAGAGGGATGGGGATTTTCAATTGATAATACCGAAGATACGGCAATGAATGAGGGCTGATTCCCACCACCCCGGAAGGGCGGCCTATCTGTTGGATGACTTCACGGCAACTCGGACAGAGAGGGCTAAAGACCAAGACCTTCGAATTCCGAAGGACTCCCTCGCAAGGTCTCGCCACTCCGTTTATGTCGGTGCACACCACGCCTTCAACTGACCTCCGAGCTTCTGTACCCTTCCGACATAGTACACACGAGGTCAGACAGAGCATGAGGCTAAGCCCCCCAAACAGGGTAAGATCGATTCGCATGGCCCCCTAACCCTCCAAACAGATCCGGAGCGCCTTGGCAAGAACTTCAAGTAGAGCCGCCGCTAATGCCAACGCACAGCCGACGGCCCAGTAGGTGAATACAGAGAAAGACGGGCCAGACAGTCGCCCCTCGTCGCTGATCAGGCGTCGGAGCATCCAGAGTCCGAGTGATTCCGAACCCGACGCAATAATGCAGATCGACAAGAATTCCAGGGGGACGTAGAGAGCCGCATAGAAAACCTCACCCGGACTGACGAGCCAAAGTGAATGGAGGTGAAATCCGAGGAAGAGAGAGTTCCAGGCGAGAACCATGATTGTCACGATGCCAAATGTGCCCGAACCTAAGAGTACCAGCCCAATCACTCGGGAATTTCTCGCGAGAATCACAGACAGGTCCGTGAAGAGCCCCGTCAATATGTCATTCCCACCCCAGTGCCCGCGCGGGCCTGGAAACAAAGGCTCACAGTCCCACCCCCACAGGGCGCCTGCTCCCACGCAGAGGCCAACCAATATCAGGTTAAAACGAAGCATGGACCCAGGCCTAAGGGAGCTCATGTCAGATAACCTGCAAATAGGCGGCGTACAGGACGCACCGCCACCCCTGGGCGCCCGGGGGAGAACACCTGGGCCCACGCTCCGTTCCGCGAATACCCCACAACCAACGACGCGGAAGATCCGCCGGTCGCGGGAGGCAGGACCAGGCTGAACGCGACGCTCAGCCCACTACGGACGCGTACGGTCTTCGGGGCACTGTCAGGGGCAGAGGATCTGCTGAATGCGGTCGGCGAAGTCCAGAAGGGACCGGCCGTCTTCCGGCGCCACACTCCCCTCGCCGAGGTAGGCCGACACCTCCGCTGAGAAGGCATCGAGCGTCTCGCAGGCAGCGGCTTCATCGCCGTTTGTGACCGAGGTGAGAGCGGGTTTGAGAAAACCCAGCAGCGAGGAGCGCTGGGTCCTGGTGAGACGATGCTCCCGGCCAAGACGCCGGACCGTATCAATGGTCAGGCTCAGATCGACGGACGGGGCAAATTCGTAGGCGCCGACGTCGCAGGCGCCGGAACGGGGCTGGGGTCGCGAAATCCCTCGTTGATCCGTGGCGACACCGCACTGGCCGGTGGGAATGTGATCGATCGCGGGACTTCCTTCGGTCAGGGCATGGGTCGGCGTAAACCCCCCGTTTTCGGACAGCGGGACGAGCTGCGCATCCGTCGCAGGAAGGTCGCTCGAAGCCGAAAGACCGCAAGATCCATCGCTGTCGAGGTTGTTTCCCAGGCTGGTGACGGGCCCCTGGCAATCGCCGTCGGCACCGTTGGCCAGAATCGTGTTCCTCAATCGCATCTGGGGCGTAGCACCTCCCAGGCCGGCCCCCGGCTGAGAGGAGGAATTCGCTGCCACCGTAGCCAGGTTGTTGCGGATCGTTCCCTCTCCGACGAAGAGTCGACCCGCGTTGAAGATCCCTCCACCCAGACTGCAGACCCCGCCCTGGACCGTGACCCCGGAGAGCGTGAGGCCTGCGCCGTTCAGGATGTGGATCACGCGGTCCGATACCGGTTCCGAAAACGATCCGCCGTCGATATAGGTCACGGCAGCCCCCGCGCCGCGGATGGTCACGTCACTCGAAATGTCCAGATCACCCGATTGAGACGCGTCTTCCCCAGGTCCAGTCAGAGAAAGCACGTAGGTTCCCGCAGGTAGAAGGATGGTATCCGCTCCGCTGCCGGCGGGACAGCGGTCGACCGGCAGATCCGTGTTGGCCGCGATCACGGCTTCCCGCAGCGTGCAGTTGCCATCAATTGCGAGGTCGTCGGCCGTCGTGGTCACCGGGATGGTCGTCCCGGCCCGGGATGCGACCGAGAGTGCGATCCAGATGAATATGAGAGGCACGGCCTTGGACGGCGCACCTCGACGCTTTGGCATGGCTGGGCTCCTTGGGCAGGATTATACCGCCCCGGAACTCGCGATGGTGCCCGAGTTGCGGCTCCCCCCGGGGACGGCACGAACTCAAGGAAGAAGCAGTCAGCGCGGCGTGCGGGCGCTCCGAGGAACCCTTCAGCCGAATTGTTCAGCGTCGGCTCTAGATTTCGACGACCGGGCCCGCATTCAGGCTGATCACTTCTACCGGATTGGCCCGCTCGGTCACATAGATTCGGCAGTCCGGTGCATTCGCCTCGATAATGTAGTAACCCCTGCGGGAGGTCTCGAGTGAATTGAGAAACCGCTGTTTCGCCTCACTCGACCAGTAGTGCATGGGAATCACCCTCTTCGGTCTCAAGAAGTCCACATAAGAGACCGCCTGCGGTGTGATCTCACGCTTCCAGTCGATGGGCACGAGCAGGAGATCGACCTGCTCCGGCAGCGCATTCTTCAAACGCTTCTGCACCTCCGGACGATCGAGGGCCAACATGTCGCCCTGCGAATCACCGGCGTAGAAGATGCGAAATCCCTTGTAGCTGATCAGATATCCATAGTTGTCGTCGGGAACGTCTTCCGTCACCGGGATTGCCCGAATTTCGACGTCGCCGCGCTTGAAATCACTCCCGGAGACTACTTCCGCGCCCGGAAACTCCCAGTTTTCGCGGGCCATGTCGGGATGCGCGTAAACGACGATATTCGGTGCAAGGGTTCCGAAATCTCGCGCCGGAGCAACATGACCATAGGTTCGCGATTCCCCGTCGTCCATCAGAATCGTGACGCCATCGTCGAAGCTGAGGATGAATGCGGCATGGCCAAGATAGTGAACGCCGACCACCGGACCGAGCAATGAGGCTACGGGGTGGGTCCCGGCAGTCGCGGTCTTCTCCAGGCTATCGGCGCGGTAGGTCGGCACACTCTCCTCGACACAGCCGACATACAGCAAAGTCAGTGCCAGCAGCAGAGGTCCGAAGCCCCAAGAATTCCTCATTCCTGTCTCCTTCCGCCATCCACTCCGGGAGCCGGGGCAACCGGCGCGGGATGGGCGAGTCACCCTGGAAACACCGATATGCGCGCCTCCTTCGTTCGGTTGAAGAGCAAGCGGCACATCCTGACAAGACAAGCCCGAAAGCTCGTCCACTTACCCGGAATTGACTAGACAGTCCCTTCGATGACCAGTCGGCTTACTCGCATGTGAATTTTACCAGAGTACAAGAAACGAATTGCGAGACCTGATCCGAAGATGGCATCACCGGGACGAAGGAGGGAGTGGGCTCTTATGGGTACGGGCTGCAGTCGGGCTGGTCCCGGCCCGTCCGGTGAGAGGATCCGGATGCCCCGCTTCGACGACGCTGCACTGCGCCTCCTCCAACAGGAAGGGCATGTAGTAGCCGCCATTGAAAGTCTTGTCCGTGGAGATCCGTCCTCGGGCCAGAACAACGGAACCCAACGGAACGTCCGCGCTCGTCGTGGCGACCAATTCACCGCCCCGATCGTCCAGGAGGTGGATCCAGTTTCTCCCCATGATGTTCCGGTTCACCCGAGCAACCAGACCGACGACACTCACCCGTTTTCCGGAAAAGACCGCCGTCCTTGCTTCAATGTCGTGAATGGTCTCGGTGTCCGGCAGGATGGGGAGAGATCCTTTCTTCGGAGCCGGCAGAGTCCGCTGGTTGCTTCGCGAGCTCCGGGGAACCGCAGGATGGCCGGAAGGCAGGCCCTTGACAGTGCTGACGGCGACGGGCGTGCGTTCCTTAACTCGAATGCGATCAACGAAGCGGATCTCAGGAAACCGCCTGGAGAGCGACGGGCTTTGGAAGTCGCGCATGAGCAACCCCTTCTGGTACTCGACAATGTCGCCGACAGCAACACCGGAAATCGTGGCAGCCAGCCAGAAGGAGCGATGATCCGCATTCACGCAGAGGTACCGGTAATCTCCGACATCAATCACCTCGGTGACCGAGCCTTCGAGCCAACCCGGACTCGAACCCCCCTCGGACCCGCTGGGCGGCGGAGCAATCGTCACCTGCTTCGCCGGAACGGAAACGGAAGAGGAGCAGCCCGCCAGGAGCGCCGCCGCCAGCGCAACACACGCCAGTTCCACACACTGTCTCTTCATCTCATTTTTCCTTCCCGCCTGGCCCCGCTTCAATCCCCCCTGCCGTTGGGATGGCAGCTGTAGCAGGCTTGACTCTCGTAGACATAGCCTCCGACTTCTCTGTGATGGCGATCCGTGCTGGCCCGGTCGTGTTCATGGCAGTCGATGCAGCTGAACTGCAGATAGTTTGACGAGAGATGGCAGTCGGAACAGGCCAGCCCCCGGTGAGCCCCGCTGTTGATGGGAAAGCTCGAGTGATCGAACTGGGCCCCTTCCCAGGTCGTCGCCTGGGTCCCGTGGCAGGTCGCACAGTCCGTGGGGAAACCGGCCGCGGCGTGATTCGGGTCGGTCGTCTGATCGTACTCCCGGCGATGACAGCTGACACAGTCCGAGGCCAGGCCCTGGTAGACGCCGTTCGTATGGCAGTCGGCACAGGCCGCCGTCTGGTGGCGGCCCTGGAGCGGGAAGCTCGAGTGATCGAACTCGGCTCCTTCCCAGGTCGTCGCCTGGGTCCCGTGGCAGGTCGTACAGTCCGTGGGGAAACCGGCCGCGGCGTGATTCGGGTCGGTCGTCTGATCGTACTCCCGGCGATGACAGCTGACACAGTCCGAGGCCAGGCCCTGGTAGACGCCGTTCGTATGGCAGTCGGCACAGGCCGCCGTCTGGTGGCGGCCCTGGAGGGGGAAGCTCGAGTGATCGAACTCGGCTCCTTCCCAGGTCGTCGCCTGGGTCCCGTGGCAGGTCGCACAGTCCGTGGGGAAACCGGCCGCGGCGTGATTCGGGTCGGTCGTCTGATCGTACTCCCGGCGATGGCAGCTGACACAGTCCGAGGCCAGGCCCTGGTACACGCCGTTCGTGTGGCAGTCGGCACAGGCCGCCGTCTGATGGCGGCCCTGGAGGGGGAAGCTCGAGTGATCGAACTCGGCTCCCTCCCAGGTCGTCGCCTGGGTCCCGTGGCAGGTCGCACAGTCCGTCGGGAAACCGGCCGTCGGCGTGATTCGGGTCGGTCGTCTGATCGTACTCCCGGCGATGGCAGCTGACACAGTCCGAGGCCAGGCCCTGGTACACGCCGTTCGTATGGCAGTCGGCACAGGCGGCCGTCTGATGGCGGCCCTGGAGGGGGAAGCTCGAGTGATCGAACTCGGCTCCCTCCCAGGTCGTCGCCTGATCCCCGTGGCAGGTCACGCAGTCCGTCGGGAACCCGGCTTCCACGTGATTCGGATCCGTGGCTGCGTCGAAGTCTTTGCGATGGCAGCTGACGCAGTCCGAGGCCAGGCCCTGGTAGACGCCGTTCGTGTGGCAGTCGGCACAGGCGGCCGTCTGGTGGCGGCCCTGGAGGGGGAAGCTCGAGTGATCGAACTCGGCTCCCTCCCAGGTCGTCGCCTGATCCCCGTGGCAGGTCACGCAGTCCGTCGGGAACCCGGCTTCCACGTGGTTCGGATCCGTGGCGGCGTCGAAGTCTTTGCGATGGCAGCTGACGCAGTCCGAGGCCAGGCCCTGGTAGACGCCGTTCGTGTGGCAGTCGGCACAGGCCGCGGTCTGGTGGCGGCCCTGGAGGGGGAAGCTCGAGTGATCGAACTCGGCTCCCTCCCAGGTCGTCGCCTGATCCCCGTGGCAGGTCACGCAGTCCGTCGGGAACCCCGCTTCCACGTGATTCGGATCCGTGGCGGCGTCGAAGTCTTTGCGATGGCAGCTGACACAGTCCGAGGCCAGGCCCTGGTAGACGCCGTTCGTGTGGCAGTCGGCACAGGCCGCGGTCTGATGGCGGCCCTGGAGCGGGAAGCTCGAATGATCGAACTCGGCTCCCTCCCACGTCGTCGCCTGATCCCCGTGGCAGGTCACGCAGTCCGTCGGGAACCCCGCTTCCACGTGATTCGGATCCGTGGCGGCGTCGAAGTCTTTGCGATGGCAGCTGACGCAGTCCGAGGCCAGGCCCTGGTAGACGCCGTTCGTGTGGCAGTCGGCACAGGCCGCGGTCTGATGGCGGCCCTGGAGCGGGAAGCTCGAATGATCGAACTCGGCTCCCTCCCAGGTCGTCGCCTGATCCCCGTGGCAGGTCACGCAGTCCGTCGGGAACCCCGCTTCCACGTGATTCGGATCCGTGGCGGCGTCGAAGTCTTTGCGATGGCAGCTGACACAGTCCGAGGCCAGGCCCTGGTAGACGCCGTTCGTGTGGCAGTCGGCACAGGCCGCCGTCTGATGGCGGCCCTGGAGCGGGAAGCTCGAGTGATCGAACTCGGCTCCCTCCCAGGTCGTCGCCTGATCCCCGTGGCAGGTCACGCAGTCCGTTGGGAACCCGGCTTCCACGTGATTCGGATCCGTGGCTGCGTCGAAGTCTTTGCGATGGCAGCTGACACAGTCCGAGGCCAGGCCCTGGTAGACGCCGTTCGTGTGGCAGTCGGCACAGGCGGCGGTCTGATGGCGGCCCTGGAGGGGGAAGCTCGAGTGATCGAACTCGGCTCCCTCCCACGTCGTCGCCTGATCCCCGTGGCAGGTCACGCAGTCCGTCGGGAAACCCGCTTCCACGTGATTCGGATCCGTGGCGGCGTCGAAGTCTTTGCGGTGGCAGCTGACGCAATCGGTCGACTGGCCTTGGAAACCGGCGGCGTGACAATCCGTACACTCGATCAGCCGATGGGTTCCCTCCAGCCGGAAGCCGGTTACCGTTTCATGATTCCAGCGATCCGGAGAAACCGGTTTCCAGCCGGTCGCGTCGTGGCAATCCCCACAAACGATACCCAGCGCCAGTGAATATCGATCATCCTGTCGACGATCCCAGTGGCAGCTCTCGCAATTCGTCGGCGTACCCTCGAGTTGCCCGTTGATGTGGCACTCCTGACAGGCGACGGTACGGTGCCTGCCGGTCAAGGGGAAGCTGGTTTGGTCATGCTCCTGAACGTTGCGGCGGGCGCCTTCCTGGCCCGACCTGAGGGGGGACGGCGCCGCCGCCAGGCCGACGAGACTCCCCAGGGCCACGAGAGCGATCATCCAACCTCTAAGCACGCACTTCCTCCCAGCCGGTGTTGGTCATCGGGACTTCTTTGGTGACCATGGAGACGCCGACCTTCTCCAGGAAGTCTCTGGGTGAAGACCCACCCAGGAATGCAAAGACGTAGTCGTTCCCGAGCGTGCGGCACTCCGCGCTCGCGCATTCGACCCGTACCTCTCCGGGGAGAATCTCGCACACCTGGCTTCCCAGAAGAAGTCGAACCTGACCGGCGGCGACTGCTGTTTCGAGGGCCTCCCGGTTCTTCTCACGGATCCGCGAAAACTCGGTCCGCCGATACGAGAGTGTCACTTCGTTGGTCGTCTCCTTTCCGAGGGAAACGGCAGCTTCGACGGCGGAATCCCCTCCCCCCACCACGAGGATGCGCGCCGAGCGATACTGGGCGGCATCGCTCAAGGTGTAGAGAACTTTGGACAGGTCATGGCCGGGAACGGAGAGTTGATTCGGCGTTCCCCGCTTCCCGATGGCAAGGATGACTTTCAGGCTCCTGTATTCGCCCTTCGGAGTGCGGGTCACGAATGTACCGTCGGGTTGGCGCTCGACATCTTCAACTCGTTCGAATTCGTGCACGATGAGCCCGGATGTCTCGATGATGGTCTGCCAGACACTGAGCAGTGCCTCCTTGGGCGCATCGGAGATCCACAGAGAACCGTACAAGGGAATCTTGATCGGCTCCGCCATGACCACCTTGCGGTTGGGATAACGGCGAATCGTGTTGGCCAGATTGCCCTGCTCCAGGATCACGAATTGGAGTCCGGCGGCTTTGGCGGCCAGTCCGGCTGACAACCCGGCGGGGCCTGAGCCGACGATCACGAGGTCGAGAACTCCCTCACTGCGCTCGTGGCTCTCGAGGATCCGGTCCACAACCAGCTGCCCCTCCGAGATGGCGTTCTTGATCAGTCCCAGACCACCCAGTTCACCCACGGCGTACAGCCCGGGCTGATCGGTCTGAAAATCGTCGTCGATCTGCGGGACTTCGACCCTCCGTCCCCCGCCGCTCCCCCCCAGCTGGCAAGCGCCTGTCGGGCAGACCTCGGCACAGGTCCCGGCACTCGTGCAGGCATTCACATTCACGACCGCGGACTTTCCGGCGACGATCTCGAGGACTCCTTCGTTGCAGGCGTTGACACAGGCGCTGCAGCCGATGCAGACGTCCTGATCGATGATCGGGACGATTCGTCCGGCAGCATTCCCATTGGCCTCGCGGGCCTTCTTGAGTGTCCAGAGCGCCATGGGAACGCCGCACCGGTCGCAGAAGGCCGAATCGACCGCCACCGGGCTCTTGCATTGCGGACAGGGCCGCGTCGCTTTGGAGGGCGCCGGCTTCGGGGAGGCCCCTTCGGCCCGCCGATTCATGGAGGACAAATGGAAATGTACCGGCACCGTGGCCAAAAGTGCGAGCACGAGGAAGATTCCGAACCACAGGAGATATTCCATTTCGACTTCTTTCACATCCTGAACATGAACCGGACGAAGAACAGGTCCTCACTGCGCAGCTGCCCGAAAGTGTGTTCCTCCTGAAAGGACACGGCCAGCGCTCGGCCGAGGGCGAGGAACAGCTCGTTGAAGAGCGTATGTCGAGACGCGAGGTGGACGATTTCCGGAATGCCCCCAACGCTGTTGAAACGCAGCCCGTTGAAGGACGTGGAGTAGCTGGTGTTCCAGGAATGCCGGCCCAGCGTCTTGCTGACGGAGACGAAGAGGGAGTTGGATTCCGATGTGTCGCCCCGGTTCAGATTGTAGTTCGCGTAGAGAGAGATCCCGGTCTCGGCGAATTGGCCGGTGGAGATCCCCATCTGTGTCGTGTGGTTCCGGATCGCCTGATCCCTGCGCTCGCTGACCCGTTCTCCGACGTAGACCCGCCAGCCATTCCGGAGCCGGTAACGCAGGCGCGCCCCGTATTGCATGTTGTAGTAGAAGCGTTCCAGCTCGCTGAAGCTCGCCAGCGGATCCGCCCCGTTTTCGAGCAGGAACCGATGGAAGTCGAGGCCTTTTCCGGAGCTGAAGTTCGCAATGACGTCGAAATCCTGCAGGAAATCGACGCGGGTGTTGAGGAAGAGTCGAGAGAGTCGATCGGCGGAACGTACGTGGCGGCCGAGTTCGAACTCCGCGTTCCCGTAAACGACGGCTCGTTCTCCGATGGGTGACAGACCATTGAGATACACGAATCGCCGTTCGCTCTTTCCCGAGTAGAGCAGTTCGTTGTAGCTCACCGAGAAGCTCTGCGCCCGACGACCAAAATAGCGGGCGAAGACTCCGTATTTAAGGAAGCCGGTCTCCAGACCCGTGCCATAGAGATCGGGCTTGAGGCCGGCATAGCCTCCGACAAGAACGTTCGACTTCGGGCGGTAGCCGCCTAGAGCTCCGAGCAGTTCCCCGATTCCGGCCGTGTCGTAGAGGTTCATCTGGCCCATCGCCAGAGAGAAAGGCTGTCTGGCGTCGTCGTAGACGAGCCGGGCATCGTAAATGCTCAGGATGTGACGCGAGGATTCCCCCAGAGTCAGCCGGTCCCTGAGGTCAAACTGGAGATTCCAGCCGGCCCCGGGCTCCCCAATCACCATGCGGGCGCGGTTGCTGAGCTGATTCACCATTCCCGCCTGGTTCCGGATGCCGTACCAGTCGGAGGAAAGCCTCCCGCGAACCTTCAAAGGAGGCTTCGGCTTCTCGGGGATCATGAACGGCGGCAGTCCGATCGGGTGTTCGACGGGCTCCAGCTTGCGCTCCCCTCCGGCGGGACTCTTCTCCGCCACGACTTCGGCGTGCTCGCTGATCTCGGCAAGTTCGAGCACGACCTCGACGCGACTCGTCTCGCCGGCTGAGATCTCCAGCGGCTCGCGGCGATACTCCTTGAATCCGGGCGAATTCACCGCCAGTCTGTAGGAACCGGCCGCCGCGACCGTGAAGGAGAAGGTCCCCAGGTCTCCGGTTACCGTCTTCCAGCCTTCAGTTCCGCCGACCGGCTGCAATCGTACATCGGCCCCGGGGATGAGGGCCCCGGAGCCATCTTTGACGACTCCTTTCAGCAATGCCGTTCCGTCGTCCGGCGTCAGCGGCGCAGCGATTCCGGCCCAGGTCAACAGACTGAGCACAGCCCCGGCGATCCGGAGCCTGTGCCGGCCCGGCCGGGCTCCCTTCCGTCTCGGCATCGGTCGTGTCGACTTCACCAATCGCTGATCCTCCATGAGTCGAACGTGTGACAGCGCTCGCAGGCTGCATAGCTGGCCCGATGAGGCGATGCGTGGCAATCCAGGCACGCCGTATCGGGAGAATCGGCCTTGTTGGGGACCCGGGTCCGGGAAACGAACTCCAGCACCGTCTTCTGCTGCCACGGGACTCGCTCGTGGCAGCGCTCACAGGGAAGTTGAGCGTGCCGTCCCAGAAGGGGAAAGGCCGTCTTGAAGTGATTGAAGAACTGGACGGTGAATCCCTTCGTGCTGTGACACCGCGCGCAGTCCGCGGGCTGCCGGTACTGATGGGGGTCTGCGTGACAGCCGGAGCATTGAAGGGAGAGGGGGTGATAGCGCCGAGCCCTTCTTCCCACGCCGGCCGGCCCGACCTCCGCCGCGGGGTGGCATTGGACACAGGCGACACCCGCGTGCAGTCCCGTCAGCGGGAAACCACTCTTCTGATGATCGAACCGGGTGACGGGAAGAAAGCGATCCATGTTGTGACAGCGCTCGCAATTGCCCGCCAACTGGCCCGCATGCGGGTCCTGATGACAACCTTTGCAGGCATGGTTCAGTGGTGCAAAGCGGATCGCGACTCCGGCGCCCCCCGGGAACCGTCCCTGTTCCTGATGGTGACATTCTGCGCACGGAGTCTGGAGATGGGCCCCTTCGAGAGGGAAGTCGGACCCCGAATCGTGGGAGAAGCTCAGCGTCGATTCACCAAATCCGAACGTGGAGTGACAGGCTTGGCACTGGTCCCCAAGTTGTCCCAGGTGAACGTCCCGATGGCAGCTGTCACAGGCCAGGCTCAAAGGCCGGTAACGGATGAACCGGACGGCCTGTCCGTCGCTTACCGCCTCCTCTGTCCGGTGACACCGGGCACATTCGACGTCCAGGTGTTTTCCGGTGAGATGAAGACGCGCCTGCTGATGATTGAACGTCGTCTTCTCAAAGCCCTCCTCGACATGACAGGCGGAACAGTCCTGGCTGAACTGCCCCCGGTGGGGGTCTTGTACGTGGCAGTTCCTGCATTCGCCGAAAGCGATTGCCTTGAATCGATTCTCCGGGTGACAGCTCCGGCACGGCACCCCGGCATGCTTCCCGCGGAGCGGAAAAGAGGAGTCCTCGCCGTGAAATCGGAGACGGGCCTGTCGGACTCGCCAGTTCGAGACACTGTGACACTGCGCGCAGTCGGAACCCAGGGACGGCTGGTGCGCGTCGCTGTGACAGTCGGTACAGCTCGAAAAGGCGACGCCCTTCCACTGACCGCCCCGATGACACTTCGAACACTCGAGATCGCGGTGCGCACCGCGCAGGTGGAAGGCCGCCTGCTCGTGGTCGAACCGGACCTCGGTGAACTTCCGCTCCACGCCGTGACAACGCCCGCAGTCGCCTCCCAGGCTCCCCTTGTGAACATCTTCATGACAGGTGACGCAGGTGCGGTCTTTCAGGAGAAATGACCGGCCGGAGACACGCTTCACCGACCGCTCCGGGGAATGGCAGGATTCGCAGCGCCCGACTCGTGCGTGATAGCCGGTCAGGGGGTAACCGGTTTCACTGTGATCGAAGTGCGCCGGATCCCATGGGAGCAGGGAGGCCTCTTCCCCGCGGTGTTCGGGATGACAGGTCGCACACTGCTCGCCGCGGGTTCGATGGAGCCCTCGCCGATCGTGGATGCGGGCGGCGATTTGGCGGTGGCAGGCCAGGCACTTGCCGTCGTCGACACCCTGGCCCGGGGTGTGACAGCGATCGCAGCCGTCCAAGCCTTCCACATTCTGGTGGGCCCGACTCAGCGCGCCGGGAGAAACCAGCGACTCGAGTCCCTGCGCGGCGCCGGATCCGGAGAATACCATCAGTGAAAGCCCCAGCACGAGCGCTCCTTTCTTCACCAATTGACTCCATAGCCGAAGTAGGTGGCCACCGCGATGTGAATCAGAATCAGGACCGAGGCCAGGATCGTGAAGGGGCGGTGGAAGATGTGCCAGTACGAGAACAGCCGCTGGCTCGCCTCGAGGACGGCGAGCTTCTTGAGGAGCCGCCTCTGCTTGAGGACGAGCCGAACGACCCGGACCCGCCGTCGAAGACCCTTGCCCTGAATTCCGGAGATCCGCCAGGCCTGATGCACATGAGAGAAGCCCTTAAGATCGTCTGCGATGACCACGGCGACCGTCATCACGAGCCCGCGCCGCTGCTGGCGCACTCTCGCCAGATACTGCTCGAGCGCCTCCAGCAGCCGGTCCCGGCTGGAATCCGATCCGAGTTCGGCAACCCACTCGGAGAGCTGCTGTTCGATCTGGGCCAGGGACATCTCGTTCCCTTTCCGGGTGCGCGGGATCTTCGAGTAGAGATAGCGGCCGATGATGCCCGAAAGGACCATGGCCATCGTCGAGTAGAAGCCGATTGCGGCCAGTCCTCCGAGTTTTCCGGTAGTGTGCAGCGCGACCAGGGCGGGCCCTCCGAGCCCAAGGAAGATATGGACCTGGAGCCACTGCTTTTGATTCCCGAACCTCTGAAGGAAATGGGACCGCTTGCGAATCGTGTACAGGAATGTCAGCAGCATCATGCTTCCACCGACGATTCCCAGGAGTCGTCCCTCGCCACCTGAAGGCTTCAGCAGGGAGTGGAGCGGATGAAATGCACGATCGGGGAGAGGTGTCAGATAGTAGCCCATCCCGTGGGCCACGAGAGTGCCGAAGGCGACCAGATAGGCCGTCACAATCAGCCCCAGACAGGTTTTGAACACTCCGATTCTCAACAATCGTCGGCTTTCTTCACGCGGTGAAGCCGGACCCTACACGGCGGGTCTCCGTCAAGCGGCCGGGTCGGCCCCCGTTTCGGGATCCGCACCTCACCTCCGATATCGCAGTCGGCGTCAACGCCGGCTTGGGCGCTCACACCCTTCGCTACTGGCCCGGTGAAAGAGACAAGCTGGAACGATCCGTCCCGCACCAGCTCCGCTGGGTAGGTCACAGGGTTGAGCTTCTCGATTGCAGTCGGCATGCCACTGTTGGCTGGAGCCACTCAACCTACTCAATTTCTGCTATTTACGCGGGCGTCAGGCTCCTTTTGCCAACCCTCGATGTCCGCCCGCTACGGGTTACGCCGCCCCATCCGGTGGGACATTCGGACCCACACCGACCCACTCGGATGAATTCCCCCGGGTCGACGGGCTGATTGGAAAGCCGCACCGTGAAGCTGCTATGCTGGCTGGAACGAAGCTCACACCAGGAAGCACTCGTCGTGAAAAAAGTTCTCTTGTCCCTTGCGGTCTTCTGCCTGACTTCCCTGTCACAGGTCAGCGCAGACCCGAATCCCCAGGCGTTGCGTCAAGTCACCAGCCAGATCCTCTGTACCTGCGGTTGCTCCAACATGCTCGTCTCGAGTTGCGAGTGCAGCAAGGCGGCCGAGATGACGAAGGAAGCCGCCGCCCTGCTGGACGAAGGCAAGTCCGAGAAGGAGGTCCTGGCGACCTTCGAAAAGGAGTACGGCCCGACGGTTCTGGCGGCCCCGCAAGCACAGGGATTCAATCTCATCGGCTGGATCATGCCGTTCATTGCCCTGGGGATGGGCAGCCTCGTCGTGGCAGTGGTCTATCGGAGGCTGAAGTCTCCGCCTCCTCCGGCCGAAGCGGATAGCGCCCTCGCAGAGTCTGCGGTCACAGACGAGCATCTGCGGCAGCAACTCGACGAAGAGCTCCGACTCTAGCGCTCCGAGTCAGCCATTCGTATGCGCCTTCGGACGGTATCGGACTCAGGACCTGAGCGCGCCGTGGAGGCAGGATTGTGCATCCCTTCCCTTTTGCCCCATTGGCGCTGACTCCAGCACCCATGCCGAGAACCTCACGATCCGCGCCCGGACAACAGGAATCGCTGGTCCTATGGGACCCCTGCGGGCGAGCGGCCCCCGTTCTCCATGACTGGAATCCTTCGTGCATTGAATCAAGTCAGGTGCACAGTATGACTGAAAGAAAACGAACGAGATCGGCAAGGAACTGCGGCGGCTCTCCGCCCGCTCCCATGGGGCCTACCGATTGCCGCCGCCTTTAGCAGCCTGCACCTGCCGCGAATTCCGACGTGCCGATCCCGTTGATCGATAGAGGAGAACGTCACCATGTTTCTTGGAGGATTCTTTTCCCTCCTGGTCCTGGTCGGCGTCGCCGTGGTTGTCGTCTGGCTGGTCTCCGGCGGAGACGGCCTTTCAACGCGTCGTCCCGGATCAGGTGGCGAACGCGACACGCCCCTGGAAATCCTCAAGAAGCGCTACGCGCGAGGGGAGATCAACAGGGACCAATACGAACAAATGAAGCAGGACCTTCTCGACGACGGAAGGAGCGATCGCACATGAGAATGCCTCGCCTCCTCGTCATCGGATTGATCCTGATCGTGGTGGGCATCCTGGGACTGCTCGTGCTCGGCTCGGTCTGGTCGCAGTGGCCGTGGATGTACGGCCATCGAGGCATGATGCTGCCCCTCGATGCTTTCCTGCCCGGCCTTTGAGCCTGCTGACGACAGTTCTTGACGCAGCAGGTCGTTCCAGCCGACGACTCCCCGGACTCGGGGAGTCGTTCGTGCCTGTCCCGGAGCCGGGCCGTGACGATCGGTTGCAGCGACCCCTAACCACTCTTTCCTGAAAGGAATTCAAAATGAAAAAGAGCATAAGATTCTTCTCCACAGTGGCCGGCGTCTTCCTGCTGAGTGCTGCCTTTGCGTTCGCACAGGGCGGCATGATGGGGAACGGCCAATCGGGAATGACGAACGGGACCCAAAGAAACGGCTCCTCCAACCAACAGAATGGTCCGGCCAGTCCCGGGACGTTTCACCAGCAGATGATGCAGTGGCGCGAGCAGTTCCAGTCCAAAGTTCGGAACGATGACCAGCAGCTTGCCGATCTGATGCAACAGCTGAGAAACGCCAAGTCCGACAACCAGAAGATCCAGCTGATGCAGAAGATGTTCGGAGAACTGGTCAGTGAGAGGGACTACATCCACAACCAGACGCTGACGATGATGATGTACGGAAATGGCATGATGTACGGAGACGGAATGATGTACGGCGGTACACCGATGCAGGGCGGACCGTCCGGCATGATGAGCCGGAATCAGAACGGCATGAGAAGCGGAAGCCAGAACAGTGACCAGATGTACCGCCAGATGATGCAGAGGCGGCAGGACATCCAGTCTCAGGCGCAGACCACAGACAAGGAGTTGGGGAACGAGCTCCAGCAGCTGCAGGCCGCCAAGAGCGATACTCAGAAGGTCCAGATCATGCAGGAAATGCTCGCGAATCTGGTCAACGAGAGGACCTACGTGCACGACCAGGTGTTGTCCATGATGATGCTGAACCGTCAGACCCAGTCGGCTCGACCGTAGAGCTAGCGAAGATCTGCCAGCTCGATTCCCCGTCGTGCAATCTCACGCGGTGCATCCAGCAGGCCCCGTGCCGCGATCTCGTCCAGCACAAAGGTCGCGGCACCGCCCGCCTGTGCGTACAGCCGGGCGTAGGACATGGGAATCTGGGTAGCGGGATCATCCAGGAGCGAGCGGGTGATGGCCCGGGTCTTCCTGGCCCCACTGGCCAGCACGATCACCTCGCGCGCCTGAAAGACCAACCGGATCGACATGGTCAGCGCGTATCGGGGGCAGCGTTCCAGGGAGGTGAAGTAACCGTCGGTGACGGCGTGCTCACGGGTCACCTCATCCAGTTCGACCAGCAATAGTCCGCCCAATTCGAAGGGAATACCGGCTTCGTGGAACGCGACATGGCCGCGCCCTCCCACCCCGAGAACCTGGAGATCGATCCCCCCCGCCTCGCTGATTCGATGTGCGTAGTCCTCCAGGATCTCCTGTCGGATCCACTGCAGATAGCGGGAAGCGGTCTCACAACCGATGACGATCGCCCGGCCGCTGGAGGATCCCAGTGCTTTCCACGAGGTCGGGTATCGCTCGAGTTCGAGGGCCATGCGCCGCGCATCGATGCGCTCGCCCGCGGGCAGGAAAGTGGCGCGAGGACGGCGCTCGAGTTGTTCGAAGAAATGGCTTTCCATGAAGGCGCGAAAGCTCCGGGGGTGCGGAGTGGAGCCGGTCGCTGCCGCCTCTCCGAGGCCGATGTACTCGTCCAGATTGAAGGTGCGCCAGCGGCTGCTGTCCAGCCTTCGCCGGTTCGCCGAGACCGCCAGCCGGGCATAGACTCCAACCGGCGAGTTTCCCGTTGCGAGGCCCAGGACGACCTCCTCCTTCTGTCGCTCCAACTGTTCGATCCGCCGCCCGATCGCCTCGGCAGCGACATCGCTCATTTGCTCGAAGTCACGAGTGACGAGAACCCGGATCGGCTGTGGGAGAGTCATCATCTGAAAAGGCAGAGTATAGGGACAATCGGGCCTCGGGAAAAGCCTGGTCCCCGCGAGGCCAGGCCTTGACGGCCGTCTGTCGACGGAACGGGCCTCGCGTCCCCGAATCTACCGTCGCGGCGGAGGCGAGGCCGTGCTGCGCTCTTCGAGCCCTCTTTGGGCTTCGCGTTTCAGATCGGAGAGGCGCTTGTACTCGGCCCGCTCCCGCAGCGCATCCTCTTTCCGGGCCGCCTTGAGATAGGCGCTCGACAGGGCCAGGCGGTTTTCGGGGGCCAGTGGAGCCAGCTTGACAGCAGTCTCCAGCTCCCGAATCGCCCCGTCGACATCACCGGTTTCGAGCAGGATTCGGCCGAGCGCGTTGTGCCCGGCAAACTGTTCCGGAGCCACCCGAACCGTTCTCTCGGCGAAGGGCCGCGCCCTGTCGAAGTCTCCCCTCCGGAGGTATTCGAAGGTCAGCTGCATCAGGGCCGGGATGTCATCGGGAGAGCACTTCAACTCTGCGATGAACTGGTCCAGTGCGTCATCCCCGTGATCGCGCAGAAGAAAGGCGCCGTAGGCGTAGTGGACGCCGGGTTCCTGGGGGAACTTCTCGAGGATCTGGCGATAGAGCGCGTCCGCTCGAGCCCGCTCTCCACGCTCACCTTCGAAAGCCGCCCTTCCCATCATCGTCACCAACTCGTCCTTCCCGGCAGGGACTTCGTCCGGCAGATAGGGCAGGCGAAGCGCACTCAGCCCGAGGCCACGAATGATGCCTCGACTCTGATGGTTTTCATACGCAAACACCCGGAGGGCTTCGTATGCGGCGTCGAACTGTCCGAGCCGGTTCAGGCAGAGGGCGGCATGATAACGGATCGTGGCCAGCATCTGCGGATTGTCTCCCAAGCCCAGGGTGCGCCCCTGCTGGAAGCTCTGCAGAGCCTGCTGGTACTCGCCCATCTGGAACTGGCAGAGGCCGGATAGAGCCACTGCAGGTCCATGATGCGGCCAGCGGGTCACCATACTCTGGAAGACCTGCAGGGCCTCGTCATACTTCCCCTGATCGTACAGGATGGTGCCCAGAAACCATCGCCCTTGCTGCCAGTCGGGCCGCAGGTCGACCAGCTGCCGATAGAGGGTGGCCGCATCGTCGAGCCGGCCTTCGGCTCTGGCGGTGTCGGCCTGTCGGGACAGCACGTCGAAGTCCTCCTGGCCCAGGCAGAGACCGCCGGCGAGGAGGGCCAGCGAGAAGACCATGCCAAGATGAAGAGATGTGCTCCGACGAGTCCGCGCCATGATTTCGGGCCCCGATTCTATCACCAGAGGGAAGGACCCGACCGACACGGATCGGGCGAAGCGACCGGAAGGAGAGGTGGCTCCTGCAGGAACAGAGAGCCTGTCTGAATCTGGCCACACAAGACCTCGTCGAGTAGAATGACGCCAGGGCGCGACCCTTCGAAGATCCGATTTCCACGACTGTCGACCGGCGCGCCTCTGATCACAGTGCATGGGAGATGGTGGGCATGCGGCGACAGCTTGGATGGGCCTGCCTCTGGGCGGGGATACTGGGAGCCGTTCTCCTTTTCCTTTCGGTCCAGCCCCTTGCCTTCTCCGTCCTTCAGGATTTCGATGCACAGGCGGGACGAGCCGCGGAAGCCCGGCTTGCAGGCCGACTGCCGGAGGCGGCCGAACTCTACCGACAGCTCGTGGAGCGTCGTCCCGATTGGCAGGAGGGGCGATGGTTTCTCGGCACCATCCTGTACGATCAGGGGAAGTATGACGAGGCCCTTCAGGTCTTTCAGGACATGGTGGCCCGCTGGCCCTATCACGGCCCCGCCGTCGGACTGATCGGGTTGTGTCAATTTCAGCGCAAAGAGTACGAGCGGGCCCTGCTGAACTTCCAGAAGGGACATGTCCTCGGCTTCGGGCAGAACCCGGCCCTGATCTCCACCATCCGGTATCACGCAGCCATCGTCTTGAACCGGCTGGGCCGATACGAGGCCGCTTATACCACACTCAAGGCCTTTCCTCTCGAAAACACCCGGAGCAGAAAGATCCTCCTGGCTTTCGGCCTGAGCGTCCTGCAGATGCCGTACCTGCCCGAGGAAACGCCGGTCGACAAAGAGGCGGTCGTCATGGCGGCAGGCACTGCCGCATACGAGGCCGAGCACGGAAATCGTCAGCAGGCGGAAGAGATGTATCGCCGGCTGATTGCCGACTTTCCTACGGAGCCGAACGTTCACTACGCGTATGGCCGCTTTCTGCTGGCCCTGGATCCCGGGCCCGCCCTCGAGCAGTTCGAGAAGGAGCTGGAGATCTCCCCCGGCAACGTGTCGGTCCTGGTTCAGATTGCCCTCGAGTACATTCAGGAGGGACGCTTTGCAGAAGCCCGACCCTATGCCGAGCGGGTCGTCGCCGCCAGTCCCCGTCTGTACAGGGGCCACAACGCCCTGGGTCAGGTGCTCCTGGAAACGGGGGATACGGAAGGATCGATTCGCGAGTTGGAGCGCTCCATCGAACTCGAACCCCTCAGCCCGGAAAGCCATTTCCTTCTGGCCCGAGCCTATCTCAAGATCGGGCGCAAGGACGACGCTCAGCGCGAGCGGGCGGAGTTCAAGCGGCTCTACGATCTCAAGGCGCAGGCCGACAAGGAGATTCTCGGCCCCCGCCCCGCCCCGTCTCCTCCGGAGCGATAGGGCGTCCGCCTACTGCAGCACTTGGATGGTTGCCTTCTTGAGCTTCGAGAGGCGCTCGAACTCGGCCCGCTCCCGAGCCGCATCGTCGTCGCGCCCGGCTTTCTGATAGGCCCGAGCCAGCGTGAAGCGAACTTCGGGGGACATCGGCTCCAGCGATACGGCCTGTTTCAGGGTCTCGATCGCTTCCGGCAGATTCCCCTCGGCCAACTGAATCTGCCCCAGGGCATAGCGGGCTACGAATGAATTCGGGTCGGCCTCGATGGCACGATTCACATAGGGCAAGGCCTCCTCGAACCCGCCCTGCTCGATATGGGTCAGAGCGATTTGCAGCAGCGACGGCAGGTGGTTGGGCTGAATCCGAAGCTCCGCCTCGAACTGTTCCATCGCCTCCTGGCGACTCAAGCCCTGCATGCCGCGCATCGATGCCAGGACGGCTCCAAAGGCGTAATGGACGTTCGGCTCCCCGGGATAGTCCTGAATCAGCTTCTCGAACAGATCTTCGGCGGCCTCGAAGCGAAAGGCGGCCGCCTCATAAGCCGCGGCACCCGCCTTCAGGATCAGTTCCCGTCGCTCCGGAGGGACCTCGGCGGGGAGCCACTTCATGCGCAGCGTACAGAGACCAAAGGCCTCGAGAATGTCGGGAGAACGAACGTTCTTCAGAGCAAACTCCTTGAGTGCCTCGATGGCATCCTCGAACCGCCCGCTATGGCTGAGGAGAATGGCCATGTGATAGCGAACCACCGAGACGAGCTGGCCGCTCTCGCCGAGCCCCAGGCGCCGGGCCCGGTCGAGACTGCCGAGGGAGGCCTCGTACTCCGCGGTCCTGAAATAGCAGAGGCCGAGAAACGCCCATGCAGGACCGTTCTCGGGTGACAGCTCGACGAACTTCTTGAAGTAGTCGCGGGCCTCGGCATGGCGATCTGCGTCGTACAGAAGGGTCCCCAGATACCAGAGCCCCTCGAGCCAGTCGGGCCGAAGTTCGACAGCCTGGCGATAGAGCTTCACGGCATCGAGCAGACGGCCGCTTTCCCGCGCCTGGGCCGCCTGGTTGGAGATCGCATCGAAGTCCGCAGCAGCGCGCAGAAAGCCAAGAGACGCAAGGGCAACCGCGAGGAACAGAGCGATCGCCCGTAGGCCGGGATGACTCCTATGCAGCAACATCTGAATCGACTCGGGATTTTAGCACACCTCGGCGGGAGGCCAGCTGTCGGGTGGAATCTCCCACGACGACGCGGCACAGGACCGATGCAGGTGTCGTCGAGGCGCGGCACCCGCCTCGATCCGCCGGGTGAGGGCCACCGATCCCCGCGCCCCATCGCGGTTTGACTCCTCCGGGACCGGCGCCTAAGATTGGATTCGTTTTCCAAGAGTGATTCAGAGTCGGAGATGACACATGAAAGTACGGTTTCTTCCCTTCCTTATGGCTCTACTCGGATTGTCCCTGTTGGCACCCGCTTTCCTGGTCGCTGCCAAGAAACCCACCGTCGAGGAGATCATCGAGAAGCATCTCAAGGGTCTGACCGCCGGTGACCCGGCCGAGATGACGAAGCCGAAGGCCGCAGTGGGCCAAGTCAAAATGAAGGTGATCACGGGAAGCGGCGAGGTGCAGGGCAAGGTGCAGCTCGTGAGCGCCCCGGATTATCTTCAGCTGAAGATGGCGTACCCCGATCCGAACTACAAATGGGACGGCTTCACCCTGCGCCAGGACAAAGAGATCATCCCGGAGCAGATCACACCCAACAATTACGGATTTCTGGCTGACTTCTTCTACACCAACAAGGACATCGTCCGCAGCGGATTCGTGGGCGGCGTGGATTCCTCGGCCTGGCCCTTCCTGCAGAAGGATCGAAAGGTCGACTGTGATTTCGACGGTGAGGAGAAGGTCGACGGCGACAAAACCTACAAGCTCAAGTGCAAGGTGAACAGCCTGATCACCGCCACGCTCTATTTCGACCAGAAATCGTACCGCCTTCTGCAGACCGTCTACCGCATTCCTCCCACTCCCCAAATGTCCACCGACATGGGAGATGTCGACAAGTCTTCACAGCGGACCGACAAGGGAAACGCGATTCTGACCTCCCGCTTCAAGGACTACAACAAGGTAGGAGATCACGAGTTCGCGGCGCGCTGGCTGATGGATCTCGAGTACCGCGGCGAGGGCTCCCTCGAGGTCAAATGGGAGATCGTGTTCCAGAACGTGGTCCCCGTCACCCTGAATGCGGGCCAATAGGCCGGCAAATCCAGGAACAGCGGCGCAGCCGGTCTGGACTGAACTGCCCCGGCACCGCGGCGCAGCCGCTTTGGACTGCGGTAGCTTGCTACCGCTTTCTCCGGAGAGGCCTCGGAGAGTATCCGTCGCCACGGAATTCGCACAAGGTCACCCTCGACTCTTCTCCCCATCGGCGGCCGCTGGCTTGACTGAACCGGGAAGACACGGAGAACCGAAAGCGGAAGCGAGCTTCCGCACTCCAGGGACGCCTGCGGCGTCGGAGATGCCATCGTGCGGCACAGCCGGTCGTGGATGGAAGCTGCCCCGGCACCGCGGCGCAGCCGCTTTGGACTGCGGTAGCTTGCTACCGCTTTCTCCGGAGAGGCCTCGGAGAGTATCCGTCGCCACGGAATTCGCACAAGGTCATCCTCGACTCTTCTCCCCATCGGCGGCCGCTGGCTTGACTGAACCGGGAAGACACGGAGAACCGAAAGCGGAAGCGAGCTTCCGCACTCCAGGGACGCCTGCGGCGTCGGAGATGCCATCGTGCGGCACAGCGGGTCGGGATGGAGATGAACAAAAAAGGCGGCCCCCCGAAGGAGGCCGCCTGTGAGGTTCACGTATCCAGGCCGAGAGGTCTAGAAGTAGAACTTGAGAGCGAGCTCGATGACGCGCCGCCCGTGCTTGTTCGTGACCTCGCCGAACTGATTGGCCCCACCTGGATCGATCAGAGGATCGAAAGAGAATCCCTGAGTGGGATCGCAGGTGCTCACCGTTCCGCCAATGCCGTTCGGCACGTTGTCGACGTTCTGGTTGCAGATCGTATCGAGCGTGAGCCGGATATCGGTGTTGCCGTTGGTAAGCACCGGATAGGCCTGGTTGAACAGGTTGAAGAAGCCGGCGCGGAACTGGAGCCGACGGTCCTCTCCAAAGTCGAAGTCCTTGAAGACGGAGACGTCGAAGTTCCAGCGAGCTGGCGTCTTCATGTAGTACGGCGGCTGGAACGGACCCGTATCCCCAAACGGCGCAATCTGGAGACAGTCGAGATTGAGGTAACTGCCATTCAGATTCGCGTTTGAGCTGCCCTGGGGATTACAGGTGTAGACGGGAGCACTGCCCGTCCTGAACGCGTTCGTCCCGAAGGCCGCCTGCTGGTAGTCCGTGCTGCCGGCTGGACCACCCAAAGACAACCGGATGGGCGTCCCGGACTGGAACGTCGTGATACCCGACATCTGCCACCCGTCGAAAACGGCTTGCGTGAAACCGTTGCGGAAGTTGCCCATCGCCAGACTTGGGATCTGGTACGTGTAGGACATGTTGAAGATGTGGGTACGATCATACGGCAGGACGCCGTAATCCCGGTTCCTGACATCGACCGGATCGACGGGTTGGTTGTCACCCGCGATCCCCGATCCCAGTGCCTTGGAGAACGTATACGTTGCATAGTACTGGAAGCGCTCACCCGCCTGCCGCCGCAGGGTCACCTGCAGCGAATGGTAGTTCGACGACTGCGAGAACTCGTAGTTGTCGACATTCTGATAGGCCGGGAAGGGCCGGAACAGGGCCAGAGCCTGGTCGTCGAGGGCATACCGCTGGACGGGAACGGAGAGATCCGCGTTTCCGACGGTGCCGCTCAGCAACGCTCCCTCGGGAATGATGTTGAGGTTCCGAATGCCGTACAGATGCCGTCCCCGCGTTCCCACGTAAGCGGTCTCGAGGATGTTGTCGTACGGGAGCCGCGTGGCGATCGACAAACTCATGCTGATCGTCTGCGGCATATCGATTCGCCCCAGCGTCTGGGTCTTGGTGGCTACCGAGCCAAGACGCGTGTACGGATCGATCGTCCGGATGTTGTCGTAGTTGAGGTATTCGCCGTTCCCGAGATTGTAGTCAACTCCGCCGGTATTCAGCTGCCGTGGCGGAGTGTTGAGGACCCAGTACTGGCTGTTGCCCTGGGGGCGGTTGTAGAAGATACCGCCGCCAGCGCGCAGGACCAGACTGGCATCGCCCCGCACATCCCAGGCGAAACCGACCCGGGGCATCCACAGCAACCTGGGGTTCTGGCTGATACCCTTGGGAATTTGGCCTTCATCCGCGAAGAGCATCCCGTTCGGATGATTGATGTCTCCGCCCGGATAAGTCCCCTCTCCGGGGACATACGAGGACGGATCGAAAGCAATCGCCAGACTGTCGCGCTCAACGTTGTTGGGCCAGTAGCCGACCCGGAGACCGAGCTCCAGGGTCAGGCCCGGTTTCACCTTCCAGTTGTCCTGCACGAACGTTTCATAGTTCCAGAACCGGAAGTGGCCGACCGGCGTGCTCGTCGTCTGGGCAAACTGTTCCGGATGGCCGACCAGCAGGTCACCGTAGTTGTTCCCTGTCGTGCCGGCGACCCAGCTTCGATCGCCCTGGATCGCGAACTGGCCTTCATCGTTGCCGTTGAAGTTCTGGATCTTGTTGGCCTGTTCGATGTAGGCACCGAACTTCAAAGCGTGGGCGTTCATCACCTTGTTGACATTGTCGTTCAAGGAGATGCTGTCGTTGTGGGCGAACATCGGCAAGCCGCCCGGCTCCCACATGTTTCCACCGGCCTGGCCCCAAGCCTGATAGTTGACCGGCACGTAGTCGTTCCGGATCAGGGAGGGGTCGAACATCATGCGGAAATCGCCGATGCCGAGAGTCGACAGACGCATGGAGTCCGGATCCTTGTAGTCGTTGTCCAGCTTCAGCTTGCTGGCGCTGAGCAGCAACTCGTTGGTCGTGGTCGGATTGAGGACCGACACGAGGTTTCCGGATACGGACCGGCCGAGATTGGTTCCCAGAACGTGAGACGGCAGTTCGAAGTTGCTCGACGCCCACCAGAGGCCACGCGCAAAGTCCTGATCCTCGGTCTCGCGGCCGAGGCGGACATACAGCTTCGTGTTGTCGGTGAAGTTGTAGTCGAAGCGCATGATCAACTGCATCCGGTTGGTCGGAGCCAGCGCCGCATAGAAGTAGTTGTAGCGGTCGTTCCCGGTCAGGTTGGGCTGGGGATAGATGTTCATGAACACGAGCCCGACCGGATGAGCGTACGGGGTGAGGTCGTTGTTCGGCGCGACCTCGCCGGCTCCCTCGAATCCACCCGGGATCAGCACATCGCTCGGCTGAGCCAGGTAATTGCCGCGGAGGAACTCGCTGAAGTCTCCAGTGCGCTGGGCCAGTGTCGGAACGACACCCTGGCTTCCGCCCTGGTCGACCTCCTGGCGCTGCCACTCCATGCCGAGGAAGAAGAAGAGCTTGTCCCGGTCCTTGTTGAAATTCGTACCCGGGATGAGCACCGGCCCCCCGACGTTGAATCCGGGATACTGGTACTTGCTCTTGGGACGTTCGACGCCGAAGTAGTTCCTCGACCGGTCATTGGCCGCGAGTTTGTAGTGACGAATGTAGTCGTAGACGGTTCCGTGGAAGTCGCTGGTCCCGCCCTTGGTCACGGCCGTGATCTGTACGCCGCTTGTGCCGTACTCGGCGGAATAGTTCGAGGTTTGAATCGTGACTTCCTGAACCATTTCGGGGTTGGCCGTCAACATGGTCCCGTTGTTGGAACCGATGTCGATCATCTGCGATCCGTCGATCTGGACCGAGTTGTTGATGCCCCGAACGCCGTTGACCGTGTACGCACTGTTTGAGTTGGCACCTCCACCGAACGACACGCTCTCCAGCTGGTCGCCGTCCGGAGCGACGACACCGGGCAGAACCCGGAGGAGTTCGAGCGAACTCCGGCTGATGATCGACAGATTGTCGATCTGCTGGCTGGTGATCGTGTCAGACTGGGTCGGGGTTTCCGTCTTGATGAACTCAGACTGCGAAACCACCTGCACCGTTTCCGACATTTCGCCCAACTGGAGCGTCACATCGAGGCCGCGACTCTCGGCCGGGCTCAAGGTGAGACTTGGGTTTTCCCACCTCTTGAACCCGGGCAGCTCGACTGTCAGTTTGTAGCTCCCGGGACGCAGCGCTGCGAAGAAGAACCCCCCCTGGGCGTCCGTCACCGTCGCGCGCCGGTCCTGGGTGGCCAGATAGACGAGCGTCACATCTGCACCCGGTACGACCGCTCCAGTCGGATCTTTGACGGTTCCCCGCAAAGACCCGTTTCCTGCAGTCTGCGCCACCCCCTGGAGGCTTAGACACAGGATCAGAGCGAGAAATAGGGTTAGGATACGTAAGTTGTGTCCCTTCAACAATTTCCCTCCTTTGATGAGACTTCTGGGGCATGCGCGGCAGACACATTACCCCTCACGCTAACCTCTCATCACAGCTCATGATAAGCACGGGGGTCTGACCTAGCAAGAACATTCTTCGGAGTTTCACCGTTTTTCTCGAGTCTCGAAATCCAGCCGGCGAAGCATATTGAGGGATCCCGGAGGCTGCCCATTGCGGATCGACGGATCCGTTTTGCTCCAGGAAGACTCAAAATTCCGGAGGAGCGGTGTACTATAGGACGGACAAAGCCGAAGCGCGGGGAGCCCTCGAGGTGCAGCAAATCCTCGGGTGCCGTTTCTCAGCTGAGCCGTCTGGGCTCTTCAGGTTTCGCGCGTCGCGCGCTGTCGGTTTTGAACTCGCTTTCGGGACGAGAGACTCAAATGGCACGGATCAATCGCAAGCTACTCGCAATCGGCGCATTTCTGGCAGCCCTTTCCCCCTCCCTGGTCCACGAAGCACTCGCGCAATCCGACTCGAGCCGACAAGTGGCCCAGGAGGAACAGATCGACTACTACGCGAAGTGGTTGAACGAGGATGTCGTCTACATCATCACTCCCGAGGAGCGCACCATCTTCCAGCACCTCACGACGCCCGAAGAGAAGGAGCGCTTCATCGAACAGTTCTGGTTGCGGCGCGATCCGGACCGAACGACCAAGGAGAATGAGTACAAAGAGGAACACTACCGACGCATCGCCTACGCCAATGAGCACTTCACTTCGGGAATCGAGGGCTGGCGCTCGGACCGCGGAAGGATCTACATCATTCACGGGCCTGCAGACGAGGTGAAGTCGTTCACGGCGGGCCACCATCTGAACCGCGATTCCAGTGAAGGAGGCGGCAGCACGCGCACCTACCCCTATGAGGTGTGGCGGTACCGGCACCTGGAAGGACTCGGCGACGACGTCGAACTGGAGTTCGTGGACAGGACCTTCTCGGGCTCCTTTCAGCTGGCCGTCACCCCTTGGGACAAGGACCTGCTGTTGAATACCCCCGGCGGCGGACTGACGTTCGCGGAGACCTATGCGGGCAGGTCCCGGGCGGACCATCCCTACAACAACTGGTCGGTTCTCGCTCAGGACGAGTATCCCGGGCTCGCACCGCGCAGTGGGAACCGCCCGTTCGAGAGGATGGAGAGGTATTTCAAGTCTCAGCGGCCGGAGCCGATCAAGTACGGCGACCTGAAGGAGGTCGTCAATGTGAATCTGAGCTACAACGAACTCCCCTTTCAGGTCCGAGAGGACTACATCCGGCTCAACGAGGCGCAAACGGTGGTCCCGGTGACGCTGGAATGGCAGAACAAGGATCTGACCTTTACTCCCGTTCCGGAGACGGGATCCTCGCAGGCGAAGATCGCGGTTTACGGCATCGTCACGGGACTGTCCAACGAAGTGATTACCGAATTCGATGACGACGTCGTGAGCTCCTATGGCCCGGACCAGCAACACCTGGTGACGGCCGGGCGGTCCATGTACCAGAAGGTCCTGGCCCTGAGTGCCGGCACCCGGTACAAGCTCACCCTGGTCACGAAGGACCTGAACTCGAACCGGACGGGTGTGAAGGACCAGGGCTTGATCCTGCCCCGGTTCGAGCAACGAGGACTGACGCTCAGCCCGGTCATTCTTTCGAATTTCGTCCGCCGTCTCGAAGGCCCGGACCTCGAAAAGGACAATCTCATGTTCGTCATCGGCGACCTCTGGATCCGCCCGAGTGTCGACCGGGAATTCCAGAGGGGGCAGGACCTCGGCATCTATCTGCAGGCCTATAACGCTGCCCTGGACGCCCAGACGATGCGACCCGATCTCGAGGTGACCTATCACCTCGAGGGAGCCGACGATGTGGCCCTCAACCTCGATGACCGCTCCGGGAAGGCGGTCGACTACTTCTCCGCCCAAAGAGTCGTGCTGCTGAAGATTCTCCGTCTCTCCGAGCTGCCGCCGGGCAAATACTCGCTGGTCGTCGACGTCCTGGATCGCATCACCGGGTCGAAGGCGACGGCGCGAGAGCGTTTCTCCATCACGGAAAGCTGAGGGGGTATTCGGTCTCCCGAGCCCCCCGAGTCACCTCTGCTTCGGCGCTCCCGCATCGTGCTCGGCCCGAAGGCGCTCGGCGATCTCGCGATGGCGTCGGGCGTCTTCCTTGCGTCCCAGGCGGAAGCAAAGTGTTGTCAGCACGGAGTGGAGCTCCGCGCTGTCGGGAGCGAGTACGACCGCCTCTTCCAGTGTGGAACGTGCTTCTTCCAGCTTCCCCATCTGCAGATAGGCTCGCCCCAGGGCCGCGGTTGCGGAGGGTGATTTGGGGGCCAGCTCGAGGGCATGCCGGATCTGCGGCAACGCCTCTTCGGGCCGGCCTCGTTTCAGGAGTTCGTAGGAGATCTGCAGCAGCGACGCGATGTGATCCGGCGACCGACTCAGCTCCTTGCGGAATTCATCGATGGCAGCGTCTCCGTCCGATTTGAGCAGGAAGACGCCGTAGGCGTAGTGAACGTTCGCCAGGGACGGATAGAGTCGAATCAGCTCCCGATACTCCTGATCCGCCTCTTGCCGCCGGCCGATCCAGTCGTGGATGGAGGCCCACCCGGCCAGCTCCACCGCTTTCTCCTGACCCGGTTCCAGTTCGGACGGAAGTTTCGGCAGACGAAGCACGCAAATGCCCATCGCCTGGGCGAGCTTGAGATTGTCCGGGGCGTCGTTGGCCAGCTCCAGAAACAACCCGAGCGCCTCGTCATAGCGTGAGAAACGGGTCAGCAGCGTGGCTTCGCGAAAGGTGGCCAGGAAGATCAGATCCGGGTTGCCGGCCAGACCCAGCTTGCGCGCCCGTCCGAGGTTCTCGAGAGCACCGGCGTACGAGCCGAGCTGGTATTCGGTGAAACCCAGGTAGGCCCAGACCGATCCCACTTGGGGATAGGCGGCCGCGACCTTCAGGAAGGCGTCCTTGGCACTTCGGAATTCACCCAGATCGTAGCGGACGGTCCCCAGATGCCACCAGCCGTCGGGCCACTCCGGTCGAAGGGTGAGACAGCGCTCGTAGAGTCCGGCGGCCCTCGCCAGCTGCCCTGCCTCGCGAGCGCTCCCGGCCTGGCGAGCCAGCTCATCGAAAGAGGGTCCCGACTGGCCCGTCCCCCCCAGCATCACCAACACTATCAACAGCGCGATCATCACCGGATGTACCTTCGAAGGGGCGATCTGGCCTGGTCCCCCGACCCCATCACCGCCGAGGCGCCTCGGGCGACCCGCCGGATCCGGAGCCCGGCTGCGCCATGTCCTTCGGCGTCGCCGCATCACGCTCCGCTCTCAATCGCTCAACGATCGCGCGATGCCGCTTGGCGTCCTCCTTGCGACCCAGTCGATAGTAGAGGGTCGTCAAGGCCGCATGACCTTCCATGTAGTCCGGGACTTCCTTCACCACGGATTCCAGGATGGCCAGCGCCCTCTGGAGGTCGCCCTTGAGGAGGTAGACCAGCCCGAGATGATACCGGGCATCCGGAGATCCCGGTCGGATGCCCAGCGCCCGCTCGAACAGGGCCTGGGCCTCATCGTACTTCTGCTCCGTCTTGTAGAGGTAGATGCCGAGATAGAGGTTGGCGTCGAAGTCGTACGGATTGATTTCGAGCTCTCTGCGAAAGTAGACCGCCGCGTCGTCGATCCGGCTCATCTCTTTCAGAGCCAGCCCGTAGGATCCGTTCGCCGAGGGGCACTTGGGATCGAGCTGCAGGGCCTTTTCGAACTCTTTCGCGGCCGCGGGATAGTCCTTGACGAGCAACTGAGCCGTGCCGAGGATCAAATGCCCCTCGACGGAATCGCCCTGGCTGAAGATCCGGTCCACCAACTTCTGACCGCGGAGCGTCTGCCCGTCATAGATCAGGGAGGTCCCGAGCAGGTAGATCAGGGCCTTGTCGTCGCCCTGCGTCTTTTCGAACGGACCCAGCACCTCGACGACCTTGGAGTACTGGCCGGCGCGAAAGTAGCAGTCGCCCAGCAGTAGGGCTGCCTGAAAAAGATCGGGCGATTGCCGCAAGAGGGTCTCGAACTCCCGGGCCGCTTCCTGGAATCGGGCCGCTTTGTAGTAGGCCAGCCCGAGGTTGAGCCGAACGGCCTGCGGGTTCTCAGCGGTTCCGAGACTGAGTGCCTTCTGGTAGTGCTCCAGCGCCTTGTCGATCTTGCCGACGCTCACGTAGGCGGCGCCCAGGTTCGAATGGATATCGGCCACATCGGGATAGCGGGCCAGGAAGGCCTCGTATTCGGCGATGGCCTCCTCGTAGCGGCCCTGCTGATGAAGCTGAATGGCGTGTTGGACCCACTGATGAGGGTCCCGTTCGCCCCCCTGAGGCGAAGCCAGCGCGGAGACCACCGACAGGCAAAGAACCAAGGTCCAGCGAAGGAACGCCATTGCGCTGAATCTTAGCACAACGCGGATCGATTGACTCGGTCCGGGCGAGCGTCTAACATCGGCCCAGGTCCGCCCTCAAATGACGTCGGGAGCGGAGCCGCTTCCCTGGGGCATTTCGGTTCCCTGCGCCCAGGAAGAACCCACAGCCGAGGCACCGCTATGATCATCAACAGAAAGTCTCTCCTTTTCAGCGGGATCCTGCTCGTCCTGGGAGGCTGCGGCCTCACACCGAGCACGTCCAATTCCAGGATCGTACTCGAACGGGATTACCCGGTTCAGCCCGTGCCGTTCACGGACGTGCACCTGGACGACGTCTTCTGGGCCCCTCGCATCGAGACGAACCGGTCCGTCACCATCCCCTATGCCTTCCAGAAATGCGAAGAGACGGGGCGCATCGAAAATTTCGTGCGGGCCGCCCAGGCGATGCGAAACGATCCCGCCCTGACCGATCGGGAGGTGCGGGGATTCCCGTTCGATGACACGGATGTCTACAAGGTCATCGAAGGGGCCTCCTTCGGGCTGAGCGTCAAGCCGGATCCAGCCATGGATCAGTATCTCGACGGCGTCATCGCCAAGATCGCCGCCGCCCAGGAACCCGACGGCTACCTCTATACGGCCCGCACCATCAACCCGGAGCATCCCCATGAATGGGCCGGACCGGAGCGCTGGGTCAACGTCTCCAAGCTGAGCCACGAACTCTACAACATGGGACACCTGTACGAGGCAGCCGTCGCCCACTATCAGGCGACGGGAAAGCGGACGCTCCTCGACGTGGCGCTGAAGAACGCCGACTTGCTCTGCACCGTGTTCGGTGCGGGCAAGGACGAAGACTACCCCGGCCATCAGATCGTGGAGATGGGACTCGTGAAGCTGTACCGGGTGACGGGCCGGCAGAAATACCTCGACCTGGCCAAATTCTTTCTGGACACCCGTGGTCCGGGAGGCGATCCCTACAACCAGGCCGACAAGAAAGTCGTGGATCAGTCCGAAGCCGTGGGACATGCCGTGCGCGCCACCTACATGTACTCGGGAATGGCGGATGTTGCCGCTCTGACGGGAAACCAGGCCTACATCGACGCGCTCAACCGGATCTGGGGCGACGTGGTGGGCAGAAAGCTGTATGTGACGGGCGGCATCGGCGCGCTGCACAAGGGAGAGGCCTTCGGTGAGGCCTACCATTTGCCGAACATGAGCGCTTACTGCGAAACCTGTGCCGCCGTCGGAAATGTCTACTGGAACGAACGGCTGTTCCTGCTGGAACCGGATTCGAAGTACATCGATACGCTGGAGCAGACCCTCTATAACGGTCTGATTTCCGGAGTCTCCCTCGACGGCAAGTCCTTCTTCTACCCCAACCCGCTGGAATCGAAAGGGGACTACGTCCGCAGCCCCTGGTTCGGCTGCGCTTGCTGTCCCGGAAACATCACCCGTTTCGTGGCCTCCGTGCCGGGATACCAGTACGGAGTTCAGGACCCGTCGATCTATGTCAATCTCTATGCCTCGGGGACGGCCAACCTGAAGGTTGGGGCCAAGGCGGTCCGGATTCTCCAGCAGACGCGCTATCCGTGGGAGGGAAAGATCCAGCTGACCGTGGAGCCGGAAGCGGCGGGTCCGTTCACGCTCCGCCTGCGGATTCCGGGTTGGGCCCGAAACGAAGCCAACCCCGACGGCCTCTATCACTTTCTCGACACGGTGGATGAAAGTCCTCAGATTTCAGTCAACGGCCAGGCTCTCGACGCGCCGATGGAAAAAGGCTATGCGGTCATCGACCGTACCTGGGAGCCGGGCGACACGGTCGACCTCAATCTTCCGATGCCGATTCGGCGCGTCATCGCCGACGAAAGGGTCGAAGCGGATCGGGGACGGGTTGCCCTGCAGCGAGGCCCTGTCGTCTACTGCCTCGAAGGAACGGACAATACGGACGGCAAGGTCCGCAACCTCTACATCGAAGACGGAGCGCAGCTCCAGACCGCTTTCCAGGCCGATTTGCTCGGCGGAGTGGAGACCCTCAGCGGTCAGGCCGTGTTCGTTCCCGAGAAGGGCAGGAACCAGAACCGGGACTTCGTTGCGATTCCCTACTATGCCTGGGCCAACCGCGGCCCGTCTGAGATGACCGTCTGGGTGGCCCGCGACGCCGAACACGCGAAAGTCCAGGACGACGACGAGGTGTCGGGCACCCCTTGAGCCGCGGCGCAACCGGTCGAGATTGAACTGCCCCGGCACCGCGGCGCAGCCGCTTTGGACTGCGGTAGCTTGCTACCGCTTTCTCCGGAGAGGCCTCGGAAAGTATCCGTCGCCACGGAATTCGCAGAAGGTCACCCTCGACTCTTCTCCCCAACCGGCGGCCGCAGGCTTGGCTGAACCGGGAAGACACGGAGAACCGAAAGCGGAAGCGAGCTTCCGCACTCCAGGGACGCCTGCGGCGTCGGAGATGCCATCGTGCGGCGCAGCCGGTCGGGATTGAGCTGCCCCGGCACCGCGGCGCAGCCGCTTTGGAGCGCGGTAGCTTGCTACCGCTTTCTCCGGAGAGGCCTCGGAAAGTATCCGTCGCCACGAAATTCGGTGGAAGGTCACCCTCGACTCTTCTCCCCATCGGCGGCCGCAGGCTTGACTGAACCGGGAGGACACGGAGAGCCGAAAGCGGAAGCGAGCTTCCGCACTCCAGGGACGCCTGCGGCGTCGGAGATGCCATCGTGCGGCGCAGCCGGTCGGGATTGAACTGCCCCGGCACCGCGGCGCAGCCGCTTTGGAGCTGCGGTAGCTTGCTACCGCTTTCTCCGGAGAGGCCTCGGAAAGTATCCGTCGCCACGAAATTCGCGGAAGGTCACCCTCGACTCTTCCCCCAATCGGCGGCCGCAGGCTTGACTGAATCGGGAAGACACGGAGAGCCGAAAGCGGAAGCGAGCTTCCGCACTCCAGGGACGCCTGCGGCGTCGGAGATGCCATCGTCCGGCGTAGCCGGTCGGGATTAAGCTGCCCCGGCACCGCGGCGTGAAACCGACTCTAGGGCTTCCGATCCGGCGGGGTCTTGCTGTCCGCGCCCCCAAACAGGGTGCGTCGCACCTTGGGCTGCTTGGCGTCGCGCTCGGCCGTCAGACGGACGACGGTCTGGCGCTCCCGGTCGGCCTCTTCCGGCATTTCCAGCCGGTAGTAGACCTGGGCCAGGGCGGAATGGGCCTCGATGAAATCGGGCTGGCGCTTGACCAGGTCTTCCAGCAGAGACCGGGCCTGCTCGGTCTGACCCGCCAGAATCCGGGTGTTGGCCAGTTCGTAGGCCGCGTCGAGGGACTGGGGCCGGAGTTGCATTGCCTTTCCGAGCAAGGCCAGTGCCCTCTCGTAGTCCTGGTCGTCCTTCAGGAGAGTCCCCAGATGGTAGTTGGAGTCGAAGTCGTTGGGATTGATCGCCAGTTCCTGCTCGAAAGCCTCCCTGGCCTCCGCCGCCTTCCGGTCCTGAAGCAGGACCCTTCCCAGCATCGAGTGGCTGCCGGGAAGCGTCGGATTCAGGGCGATCGCCTTACGAATTTCCGCTGCGGCGTCCTCGTACTTGCCTGCAACCATGTTGGCCGCGCTCAGCATCATATGGGCAGGAACCGAATTGGGCTGACGCATGACCACGTCGAGGTACATCTGCCCTTCCACATCCCGCCCTTCCCGCAGCAGAGCCGTGCCGATGAGGTAGGCAAAAGCCGGGTCGTTGCGCGACTGGCCCTGGAGGGGGGTGAGGAGCTCGATGACCTTGTCGTTGTCACCCAGCTGAAAGTAGACGTCACCCGCCAGCAGCCGGGCTCGCGCGTTTCCGGGCTCGACGGAGATGACGCGATTGAACTCGCCCAGGGCCCGCTCGAGGTCTGCCGTCTTGTAGTAAGCCAGTCCCAGATTGAAGCGAACAGCCGGATTGGACGAACCGAGAGCAATCGACCGCTGGTACGTTGAAATGGCCTTGGCGTAGTCGCCCATTCCGGCATAGGCCGCGCCCAGGTTGGAGAGCAAATCGGGGCTCTCGTATCCGGCATCGATCAGCTTCTGGTAGTTCTCGACGGCCCCCTGCAGATCGCCGCTCTGGTGAAGTTCCACGGCCTTGCGGAGGATGGCGTCGGGAGAATCGGCAGTCTGGGCCAAGATTCCGGGGCACCCCACCGCAAGCAGGCAGGCAGCCAGAATCCAGTGGAGGGTGCGAACCGATCGGGGCAACATCGAGGTTTCTTTCAACTCGTCCGCGAGTATTATAGGCCCCGTGACGCCCGGCCGCCAGCGGAGCGGATTTTCGATTTTCGATTTCCGAATCGGGAACGGGGACGGAGCCAGACGAAGTGAGGGACCAAATCGAAAATCGGAAATCGAAAATGGACAGTCCCGGATTTGCCCGGCCTGCTAGAATGATGCCTTCCACCATGTGCGGTCGAAGAAGTGCCCCCACCGATTCCTGGAGTTGAGATGTCCATCCGAGCTGCTCTGTTCCGGACCCTGCTGATTGCCGTCGTGACGCTGACCGCTTTCACCACCCTCTATTTCGCCCGCCCGCGGAGCCAGGCACAGGGCAAGAAGGACGTCGAAGCCCAGATCAAGGAGGCCTGCTCGCAATGCCATAAGTTCCCTCCCCCCGACATCAAGGCAAAGGCGGAGTGGCGGGACTGGATCAATTCCATGTTCCATCTGGCCAATCTGGAACTGCTTGGGAAATACGGCCGTCCGATCTGGGGTCTCGACCCGCCGGTCGTGATCGACTACTACGAAGCACGGGCCCCGGAAACCTTGCCCGAGCCTCCCTGGGGACCCGCCAAGATCAGCGATCGCGTGCATTTCGAGCGTCGTTCCCTGCCGGGCGGTCAGACCATTGTGGAGCGGCCAGGCGGCGCCAACGTCCAGCTCTGGGACATTTTTCCGGACGTCAAGGGACCGGAACTGGTCGTCTGCGACATGCTCTCGGGCTGGGTGACCTGGACCGATCCCGACGATCCGAATGGGGAGCTCCACCCGATCATGCAGCTCCGGAACCCCTGTCATTCGGAGATGGTGGATCTCGACCAGGACGGCAAACAGGATCTTCTCATTGCCGAGTTGGGCGATCCCTTGCCCAGCGATGCCGAGTTCGGGGCGGTCGCACTGTTGCGCCAGACGGAGAATCATTCCTTCGAACTCGTGCGACTGCTCGAGAATATCGGCCGGGTGGCCGACGTGCGCGCCGCCGATTTCGACGGCGACGGGGACCTCGACGTGGTGGTGGGCGAATTCGGGTGGCGCAAGCTCGGCTCGATCCGCTACCTGAAGAACGTCTCGGCCAAGCCCTCCGACCTGCGCTTCGAGGAGTCGCAACTCGATCCCCGTCACGGAACGATTCACGTTCCCATCGTTGATCTCAACAACGACGGACATCCGGACATCCTGGCCCTGATCTCGCAGGAACACGAGCTCGTCGCCGCCTACATCAACCGCGGGGACGGGACTTTTGACGTGGAAGAGGTCTACGCGGCACCCCATCCCAACTGGGGGTCGAGCGGCATCGAGCCTGTCGACTTCGACGGCGACGGCGACACGGACATCCTCATGAGCAACGGCGACTCCCTCGATGACATGAAGATCAAGACGCACCACGGGATCGAGTGGCTCGAGAACAAGGGCACGTTCCCCTTCACCTATCATCGGATTGCGACATACTACGGCGTGCACCGGGCCGAGATCGGAGACCTGGACAACGACGGAGACCTGGACATCGTGGCCTGCGCCTTCCTGCCGGATCTGCCCGACGAGAGGAGACAGAAGCTCGAGCTGCCCGGAATCATCTGGCTGGAACAGACGAAGCCGGGCACCTTCGTCAAGCATCCCCTGGTGGACATCCGGTGCGACTTCCCGACCCTTGACCTGGGGGACATGAACGGCGACGGCCTGCTCGACGTCATGGTGGCCAATCTGATGGGGACCGCCGGACCCGATGGCAAGGAACCGGCGCTGGTGGAGATCTTCAAACAAATCAAGAAGTGACTTGAGATTTACGATCTCAAATCGCGCTACGGGACTTTCGTCAGGTCCAGCAGGTAAATGCCCGAACCGGTCCCGGGGGCGGAGTCTGCGGCGGATTCCTGGAAAGCAATATAGCGTCCGTCGTCGCGAACCACACCGTTCGAGGCCCGGAATCCGGGAACATTCGAGAAGTTGGTCAACCGCCTCAAGTCCTTGCCGGTTCCGTCGAGCTTGAGCTTGTAGAGATCGATGAAGGCGTTGCCCTTGGGGTGGTGCCGGTCGCACTCGACCAGGGTGTACTCCCCGTCGGGGAAGATCCCCTCCGGCTCGTCGTACTGGCCGGGTGCCTGGGAGTAGTTGGTGATCTTGCCTGTTTCGAATTCGTAACCCATGACTTCCGCCGTGAAGACCCCCTCCGGAGTCGTTCCGTACTGGGACCAGATCAACTCTTTGTCGTCGGGGGGACGGAAATTCTGCGGCTCCACCATCCCTTCGTACTGCACGCCGTCGACGACCACTTTCCGGTTGTCGATGATCAGGCGCCCCCGGGTCAGGGCAGGAACGCCATTGCGATAGACGATGTCGACCGTCCAGATCTGATCCTGCCCGGGACCGGTGAAAGCAATCTTCAGGCTCTTGCGGGAGACGGCCGGTCCCTCCCCGATGATGACGTCATTGAACACCTTGGGAGGCTTGGTCTTGTGCCGATCCAGGATCTGCAGATAGGCCTTCTGCCGGCTCGGTCCTCCCGTCAACAGATAGTCTCCGTTGGGGAGATAAAGCGCCCGATAGTATCCCCAGTCGTCGGGCCGCGCATAGTGCAGCGTCACCGGGCTGATCTGTCTGGTTTCGATGTCGATCTCCATGACATCGCCGCCGGCCCGCGTCAGGAACAGGATCTTCTTGCCGTCGGGCGACCAGTCGGCCCGTTGGCCGTAGTCGGTGAGTCGGGTGATATAGGGCGGCAACCTGTCCTGCGGGAAGGAGCCGGCGAGCAGGCCGGTCACTGCAGCCACCAGAGCAAGCGTCAGGGCGATCATCGGGAGCGGGAATGTCTTCACAGGTTTCTCCATTCACCCAAGAACTTAGCACGAACGGACATGAGATTTTCGACTTTCGATTGGGGAGCCCAACTCTCCATCAGCCCCCGGCCGCCAGGTCAAGACTGGATAGAAGATCCACGGAGAACCGAAAGCGGAAGCAAGCTTCCGCACTCCAAGGACGCCTGCGGCGTCGGAGATACAATCGAGCGGCGCAACCGGTCTGAGATTGAACTGCCCCGGCACCGCGGCGCAGCCGCTTTGGACTGCGGTAGCTTGCTGCCGCTTTCTCCGGAGAGGCCTCGGTTTGCGGGGGCTCCCCGGGCTTCGGCGGGGGTGGCTCGGCGGCTCGGCTGTGCGAGTCGGTGTGGGTGCGCCGGGCGAATCGAAAGCGGAAGCAAGCTTCCGCGCTCCAAGGACGCCTGCGGCGTCGGAGGAGACAGAGAGCAGCGCGGCCGGTTTGGATGGAGCTGCTCCGCCACCGCGGCGCAGCCGCTTTGGACTGCGGTAGCTTGCTGCCGCTTTCTGCGGAGAGGCCTCGGTTTGCGGGTGCTCCCCGAGCTTCGGCGGAGATGACTCGGCGGCTCGGCTGTGCGAGGCGGTGTGGGTGCGCCGGTCGAACCGAAAGCGGAAGCAAGCTTCCGCGCTCCAAGGACGCCTGCGGCGTCGGAGGACGACAGAGTGCAGCGCGGCCGGTCTGGATGGAGCTGCTCCGCCACCGCGGCGCAGCCGCTTTGGACTGCGGTAGCTTGCTACCGCTTTCTCCGGAGAGGCCTCGGTTTGCGGGGGCTCCCCGAGCTTCGGCGGAGATGGCTCGGCGGCTCGGCTGTGCGAGTCGGTGTGGGTGCGCCGGGCGAATCGAAAGCGGAAGCAAGCTTCCGCGCTCCAAGGACGCCTGCGGCGTCGGGTTCGGGACCCAGAACCACGGCGCAACGCAGGGCCCCTGTATGCTTGGGCAGCCGCCCGACAGTCGGAAACCCGCCGCGCTCCTTGCTCCTTGCTCCTTGCTCCTTGCTCCTTGCTCCTTGCTCCTAAATCGTAATCCGGAAAGGTCAAGTCCGCCTCCCCTTCCTTGACTCGTCGCGGCCTCCGCTCTAGTATCGCTGGCGTCCCGGAAGGCCCCATCCTCGCGGCAGTGCCTCGAGCGAAAGGGGTGTCCGGTCATCCTTGCTCCAAGGAAGAGGTCATGTCCAAAAAGCACTCGATTCCTTTTCTTTCCTTTGTCTTGCTGGTGCTTCTGCCCGGCTGTGCGTCCGAGTCCTTCGAACGCCAGAGCGACGGCATCGTCCTGCATCTGCGGAAGTCTGCCTCCACCGACCCCGCCCTGCTGAAGCTCCAGGTCTGTACGGATGACATCGTCCGGGTCATCGCGGCGCCGGGCGGCGAATTCTCTTCCCGGCCCAGCCTCATGGTCGACCGGACCGAGTGGGCTCCTGTCTCCTGGCAGGCAACGCAGGAGGGGAACGAGGTCGTGCTGTCGACATCGAACCTGACGGTGCGGGTCGATTCCGGGACAGGCGCGCTGTCCTTTTTCGACTCGACGGGCCGGCCGCTTCTTCAGGAGAGAAAGGATGGAGGCAAATCGATCACGCCGGCCGAGGTCATGGGAGAACAGACCTACCACGTCCACCAACTGTTCGAGTCTCCGGATGACGAGGCGTTCTACGGGCTCGGCCAGCATCAGAACGATGTCATGAACTACAAGGGCCGGGATGTGGACCTCTGGCAATACAACATCGTCGCAGCCAACCCGTTCCTGGTGTCCAGCCGGAACTACGGCATTCTGTGGGACAACAATTCGCTCACCAGGTTTGGCGACACCCGCGAATACGAGCCCGTGTCCGTACTGAGCCTGTTCGACGACGAGGGCAAGGCCGGCGGACTCACCGCCGAGTACTTCGACGGGCGGGACTTTCGTTCTCCCGTGCTTTCCCGGACCGAGCCGCGCATCGAGCATCGATTCATCGACGTGAACGACGACTACCCGGACGGCTTCGACCTCAATCGCGGCAGCATCCGTTGGAGCGGAGAGATCGAAGCCCGGGATGCGGGTGTCTACAAACTCCAGCTCTTCAGCTCGAGCTACACCCGAATGTGGCTGAACGGAGAGCTCGTAGTCGATTCATGGCGCCAGAACTGGCTGCCCTGGACGCACAACTTTAAGATTCCCCTCGAAGCCGGCCAGCGCTATCCGATCAAGATCGAGTGGATCCCCGAGGGAGGCTTCATCGGCCTCGGCGCGCTCCCACCCGACCCGACTCAGGATCCGGCGGCGCTCTCGCTCTATTCCGAAGTGGGCGACCAGATCGACTACTACTTCGTCCGCGGAGACAATCTGGATCAGGTGATCCACGGCTACCGGCAGATCACCGGCCCGGCGCCGATGATGCCCAAGTGGGCCATGGGCCTGTGGCAGTGCCGCGAGCGCTACCGCACTCAGGACGAGCTTTTGTCGGTGGTGCGGGAGTTCCGCAAACGGGGCATTCCCCTCGACAACATCGTCCAGGACTGGTTCTACTGGAAGGAAGACCAGTGGGGCAGCCACGAGTTCGACGCCGCCCGCTATCCGGATCCGGTCGAAATGGTGAAGGAACTGCACGAGCAGCTCAACGCCCGGATCATGATCTCCGTATGGCCGAAGTTCTATGTCGGCACCCGGCACTTCGACGAGTTCAAGGGACCGGGGTGGCTGTACATGCGCAACGTCGAAAAAGGCCAGCGGGACTGGGTCGGGCCGGGCTACGTCTCGACCTTCTACGACCCCTATACCCAGGGAGCCCGCGATCTCTTCTGGAAGCAGATCGACGAGACGCTGTTTCCCATGGGAATGGATGCCTGGTGGATGGATGCGACGGAGCCGGACATCCAGTCGAACCTGTCGGAGCCGGAGCGCCGGCTGCGCATGAACCCGACGGCCCTGGGCACGGCGGCCCGATACCTCAACACCTATTCTCTGGAGCAGTCGCGCGCGATTTACGAGGGGCAGATGAAGAGCAGCCCCGACCAGCGAGTCTTCATCCTGACCCGCTCCGCCTATGCCGGCCAGCAGCGCTACGGTTCGGCAACCTGGAGCGGCGACGTCGCATCGCGATGGGAGGACCTGAAGAACCAGATTCCCGCCGGGCTGAATTTCAGTCTGGCCGGAATCCCCTACTGGACGACCGACATTGGCGGATTTGCCGTTGAACAACGCTTCGTCAGGCCCAATCGCCAGGATTTGGACGAATGGCGCGAACTGATGACCCGCTGGTTCCAGTTCGGAACCTTCTGCCCGCTGTTCCGGGTGCACGGACAGTTCCCCTATCGGGAGATCTTCAATGTCGCTCCCGAGAACCATCCCGCCTATCAGGCCATGGCCTCCTACGACCGGTTGCGCTACCGCCTGATGCCGTACATCTACTCTCTGACCGGGATGGTGACCCACGACGACTACACGATCATGCGGGCCCTGGTCATGGACTTCGGAGAGGATCCCAAGGTCCACGACCTCGGGCACCAGTTCATGTTCGGTCCGGCCCTGCTGGTCAATCCGGTCACCGAGTACCAGGCCCGAACGGTGCAGGTCTATCTGCCGGCATCGAACGGCTGGTATGATCTCAAATCGGGCCGGTACTTCGAGGGTGGTCAGACGATCGAGGCGGCGGCGCCTTACTCGGACATTCCGGTCTTCGTGCGGGAGGGATCGATCGTTCCCTTTGGCCCGGCCATCCAGTACAGCACCGAGAAGCCCGCGGATCCCGTCCGGCTCATGGTCTACACGGGACGAAACGGCGCCTTCACACTGTACGAAGATGAAAACGTGAACAACGACTACCGCAACGGTGCCTTCAGCCGAATCCCGCTGACGTACAACGAGCGCGATCGCGCGCTGACGATCGGGACCCGCCAGGGACAGTTTCCGGGCATGCTGCAGCAGCGGACCTTCGAAATCGTCTGGGTCGACCGGGAGCAGCCGGCTGCCCTCGACTTCGAAGCGGCTCCCGCAACCTCGGTGACCTATGACGGGAGCGAGGTCGTGGTCAGAATGTCCAACTGATTCGTTGCAGCAGTGGTACGCTTCGCCTGTGACGACGATCCAGGGCACTGCGGCAATTCTCCGGCGCGACGTGCCGGGTACCGAGATCACGACACTGGGCGTCGGCGGTCCCTGCAGCTGGGTCGTTGACCTCTCCGAGCCGTCCGATCTCGACCCCGTCATGCTCTGGGCCCGGAATCGGGATCTCGCCGTGGCTTTCCTCGGCGAGGGCAGCAATGTCCTGATCGCGGATGCCGGCTTTCCAGGGCTGATCGTCCGGAACCGGATCCTCGGCCGCCAAGGCGATCGATCCGAAGTGGAACTTGGCGGCGGAGAAAACCTCCAAGCTGTTATCGGGTGGTTGAACGGTCTGGGACTCGGCGGCATGGAGAAGATGTACGGTATCCCCGGAACGCTGGCCGGTGCGGTCGTCGGCAATGCCGGTGCCTACGGCCAGGAAATCAAAGACGTGACGACCGGCGTCGATGTCTGGACGGCGGAGGGGATCCGGACTCTGTCATGGCGCGAGTTGGACTTTGCCTATCGACAGAGTCGGCTGAAGCGTCGGCGCGACTGGTGCCTGCTGCGCTGCCGACTGCGACTGACTCCGGCCGATGACGACCTGGCCGGCATCTCGACGGCGATTCTGGCGTCTCGATCCGCCAAGTACCCCGCCGGTTTGAAATGCCCGGGCAGTTTCTTCAAGAATGTAACGGTCGCCGATCTTCCGCCCGGGGCGCTGGCACGAATCCCGTCCGAGTTCGTCCAGTACGGCAAGGTCCCGGCGGGACGGCTCCTCGAGGCGGTCGGCGCCAAGGGTGCGCGCCGGGGGGGAGCGGAGATCGCCGCGTATCACGGGAACCTTTTCGTCAATCGGGGAGGAGCCCGCACCGAGGACATCCTGGCCCTGGCCGATGAGTTCGCCGGCCGGGTCCTGGAACGTTTCGGGATCCGCCTGGAACCCGAAGTGCGCCTGATCGGCGTCCCCGAACGGCCGCAGACAGAACGGGAAGGCTCATGAGTGTCAAATACGTGATTCAAGGTGGACGTCCGCTCAACGGGAACTATCCCGTCCAGGGAAACAAGAATGCTGCCCTTCCCCTGATCGCGGCCGCGCTGCTCTCAGACCGCCCCATCCGGTTCAGTAACGTTCCCCGGATCAACGACGTCAACCGACTCATCGAGCTCGTCGGCCATCTCGGGGTGAAGATCGAGCGCGCGGGCGCCGATCTCACGCTGTGCCGGGGCAACCTGGAAAACGCGGACCTGGCGCCGGAGTTGGTCCGCCAATTGCGCGGCTCCATTCTGCTTCTGGGAGCTCTGGCACCGGTCCATGACCGCCTCAGCACGGTCCTCCCGGGCGGGTGCCCGATCGGTCAGCGCTCGTTCGAGAGCCACTGGCAGGTATTCGAATCGGCCGGCTTCGAAGTGAAGGAGAGCTACAAGGAGGTCACGCTCACGCGCGGACGGAGGGTCGAGGAACCCAAGGTCTGCCTCGAAGAGAGTTCGGTCACTGCCACCGAAAACGCCCTGTTGCTGTACAGCGCGCTGGGCGGCGGAACGATCGACAACCCTGCGCGGGAGCCGCACGTCCTTTCCCTGGTGGACTTTCTGCGTCAGCTGGGCTGCGAGATCGAGCTGCATCCCCTGCGCTTCATCGTCCACTCCGGCCCCCAATCGGGGAATCAGGCGCTCCACTTCCGGGTACCCGCGGACTACATCGACGCCGGAACGGCCGCCATCGCCGCCGCCGTGACGGGCGGGGAGCTGCGCCTGCGGGGAGTAGCCGCCGAGGATCTGCTGGGTTTTCAGCAGGCACTGGAACGCTTCGGACTGAGTTTCGAGTTCGACGAGAGCGGCCTGACCGTCGGACGCACGGGCGACTGCGGTCCCAATCCCGGCCGGATCACAGCCGGCCTTTGGCCTTCCTTTCCGACCGATCTGACGAGCATTCTCATCGTGCTCGCCACCCAGGGACGGGGCATCTGCCTGGTCCACGACTGGATGTACGAGTCGAGGATGTTCTTTGTCGATAAACTGGCCCGCATGGGGGCCCGGGTGATTCTGTGCGATCCCCACCGGGTCATCGTCGACGGCCCGTCGGCCCTGCGCGGCATCCGCCTCGAGTCTCCCGACATCCGGGCGGGGATGGCTCTGCTGGTGGCGGGTCTGTGCGCCTCGGGCGTCACCACCATCGAGCACGCCGAGGTCGTCGAAAGGGGATACGAAAACGCGGTCGAGCGCTTTCGCGAGGTCGGCGCCGTGATCGAGAGGAGCTGAAGGGGAGGGAATGGGGCCGGTGGGACCCGGCGTTCACTTTCCTCCGGGCCGGGGTTTGCCGGTTCTCCGCCGTGTGCGATCAGTCGCATCCGTGCCCTTCCCTCCCCGTGATTGGCAGAGTCAGCTGATAGAGTAGGTTTGCCTTATGTTCGAATCCGTACGTGACGTCAGCTTGCGGACCATCGTCCTGGTGGCTGTCGTGGTTTGGGCCACACTGGCGGCAGTCTGGTTTCTCAGCCTCGGATCGGGATCTCCGGCCCAGCCGGCGCCCGCCCGTGATGCGGCGCCAACTCGGGCTCCCTCCGTCGCGGCGTCGACCCAACCGGCGACCACGGAACCTGTTGCGGTGCCCCCTGCGAACCCGCAGGACTCCGGTGCGGGACAGGATGTCGTGGTTTCGACGCCCCCGGTCAAAGCCCCGACCAGCCTGCCCGCTGCGGAACCGCAGGACGGAGGCTTTGCTCTTCAGGCAGGTGCATTTCAGTCCGAGGCGAGCGCGCAGACGCTCCTCGGCCGCATCCGCGGAGACGGCTTCCCGGCCTTTCTCCAGAAGCCTGCCCCGGGGGATTCGCTGTACCGCGTACTGGTCGGTCCTTTCCAGGACAAGAACCAGGCAGAGACCCGTCGGGAGGCGCTGAAAGCCCGGGGTATCGAGACCTTCGTCAAAGCCCTGAGCAGATAGAGCAAGCAGCGCTCCGGGATCCTGCCGTGCTAGAATTCCAAGAAGGACCACGATGCAGACTGAGCGTGCTTACGAGGTGCTGGGCCTGGCCCAGGGGGCCTCGTTTCGGGAGGTCATGGAGGCCCACCGTGACCTCGTCCAGGTGTGGGACCCAAAACGCTTCCATGAGAATTTTCGTCTCCAGAGGCGTGCGATTCAGGAACTAGCGCTGCTCAACGAGGCCTTCGATACCCTCCGTATCTGCGCGATGAAAGGCCAGATTCCCGAAACGCTTCCGGCGGAGGAGACGCACGAGCCGCCGCCCGCTCCAAGCGAGGCGCCCTGGGAGAACAGCGCATTCATTGAGTCCGTTCCCCGCGCGCTGCCGCGTGCCTCCCTGTACGATATGGTGTTGCCCAAACGGGGCAAGCAGCGCTTTCTCACCTGGCTGCCCCTGATCACCGGGGTGATTATGGCAGCCGTCGTCGTTGCCTGGATTCTCTTCTCCGATTCGGGGAACAACATCGACGAGCAGCCCTCCGATCCGGCCGTGAGCGAGGCCCCGGCCGAAGCCCCGACGATGCCGATGGACCCCACCGGGATGCCCGAGTCGACGGCTCCGTCCGCTTCGGACAGCAACGCCGGAGTGACCGACGGTGCAGCCGCCGCATCGCGGGAGAGCGCCCCCGCCGCCGATCCGAAACCGACTGCGCCGCTGGTACGACAGGCCTTCAATCTCCTTCGGGAAAAATCCAGGACCGCCTCGCAGCTGCTCGACAAGGGACGCTACGACAACCTGCGCTTCGAGAGTTCGGCGCCCTTGCACAGCGTGCTTCACGAGTTTCAGTTGCAGGTTCTGGCCGTTCGGGAGCCGCAGGGCGACCATGTCCGTTTGATCTGGTCCGTCAATCTCGACACGCAGACCGTCAGTCCGCTCAACGACGCGGCTCGCGAACTCGATGATCGCGAGGCCGGACCCAAGCCGCAGCTGATCCGCCGGATGTAAGCCTCGGGGCGACCTCGAGGAATGGGCGCAGGAGCCTGCCGGGGGCCCCGGGCCCCTCTGTCGCACACCGATTGACCACCTTCCACTTGCACTGCAACGGGCAAGTCATCTCTAATTTGAACCCGGAACCTGGGGGAGAGGCATGACGCTCGACGAAATCCGCAAACGAATCAACACGATCGACTTCGAGATCCTCAAACTGCTGAACAGCAGGATGGAGTACGCTCTTCGAACCAAAAAGTTCAAGAGCTCCGTCACGGACCCGAAACGGGAACACGAAGTGATCGAGTATATCCAGAAACACAGCCAAGGCCTGATCGAGCCGGAATTCTGCCGGATGCTGTTCAGCCAGATCATCGGCGAGAGCAAGCGACTGCAGAAAGAGGAAGTTTCGCTGATGGGATTCCATGGCGAGCATGGGGCCTTCAGCGAGGTGGCGGCCCGCCACTTCGACCCGGAACTCGTCTACATCAGCTGTGCCGACCTCCGGGAGGTCTTCCGCGGGGTCGAGAGCGGCTTGCTCCACTTCGGGATCGTCCCCGTCGAGAGTACCATCGGCGGGACCGTGACCGACGTCAACGAGTACCTCGTGGAAACCGAGCTGCACGTGGTCGGAGAACTGCGCCTGCCGATTCGCTACTGTCTGCTGACGCTGCCCGAAACGGATCCCGAGGAATTGCGGGTCGTCTACTCTCACCGCCAGGCCCTGTCCCAGTGCCAGAAATTCCTGACCCGCAGCAAGCTGGAAGGCCGCCCCTACTACGACATGGCGGCGGCGGCCAAGATGCTGGTCCAGCAACGGCCAGAGGCGACGGGAGCCATCTCCAGCGATTTCTCTGCCGACTTCTACCACCTCAAGATCGTGAAGCGGGACGTCGAAGACCGGCCTGGAAACTTCACCCGATTTCTCGTGTTGGCGACCCGGGATGGCGACGAGACGGGCGACAAATGCTCCCTCGTCTTCGTGGCCGAACACAAGGCCGGCGCCCTGTTCCGGATTCTGCACGAATTCGCCGACGCCGGCATCAATCTGACCCGGATCGAATCGATGCCCAATCGCCAGGACCCGGGAAACTACCTGTTCTTCCTCGATTTCGACGGTTCCAGCCGCGACCCGAAGGTTATCGAGGTTCTGGAACGGGTCCGCAGCAAGACGGTAATGTATCGCTTCCTGGGCTGCTACAAGAGCGCCAACGGCTGGGCGGAGTAGACCGAGACGCACCGCTCTCAGCTTTTCCGGCGAGTGGCCGGTCCGTTCCGTGTCGCGGGGGTCTGCGAATTCCCCATCGCCCTTCGTTTCAGCGCCTCGGCCAGCCGGACGTCGAGAATGTCCCCTCGAAAGGGAGAGAAGAGCGCCTCCGCCAACGGCTCCTTCTCGACCATCTTGTCGGCATAGCCGTCGACGCTTCTCAGCAGACTCCGGCGCTTGCGCGTCCACTCTTCGAGCAGCAGGCCATAGCGGTAAACGGCCACATACTGCGCGGCCGATTTCGACCAGTGGGCATTGATCGACATGGCCCGGCGTATGAGTTCCAGGTGGCGAGCGGGGTCGTGCCGGTAGGTGTCGACGGCCAGGCGGATCTGGTCGAAAAAGGCGATCGTCTCGCCTTCGTGATCCGCCTGATCGAGCCAGTCATAGAGATAGCCGCATTGCTCCATCTTGGCCAGTCCGCCCGTGCGATGGGCGATGACGATATTGCCCAGCAGGGAGGCCTCGTAGTCCACCAGCCCGCAGGGTTCGAATCGCGAGGGGATGAGTGTGAAGTCTCCGCCGGCGAAGATCAGCTTGGAGAGCGGGAGATTGAAGCCCGTGGAGAAATAGAAACGATCCGGGTACAGGGCGGAAAGCCGACGAAAACGCTGTTCGACCTGCCGCCCTTCCCAGTCTCCCTGCGGTGCCGAAGCCAGGATCACGAACTTGATGCCCGGATCGTAGTGAAGCGTCCGCTCCGCTATATCCGCAGCCAGCCGGAGGTTCTTCTGTTCGACCAGTCGGCCCACGACGGTCAGGAGGATGAGATCGTCCGGCGGTTCGGAGCCGAAGACCTCGAGATGCAGAAGCCGCTTCAACCGGGCCTTGGTATCGAGGTGGTCCAGGTCGAAGTTGTGATCTCCGCCGAGCATCTCCCGCTGCACTTCCGGATTTCGAAAGATGGTAATGCCGGGCGCCAGTCCGTCCTGGGTGCGGTGCAGAGTCTCCGCCTTGAGCTCGGGCAGGTTCTGAGGCCAGTTCTTCTCGGAAAGGCCGTTGGTGATGCCCACGATGGGGATGTGCTCGAAGACGTCGAGGTGCCGGTTGGGGACGAAGACCTGCCCCACCGGGGCCCACGGCTTGAGACGGCGGGCTTCCTGCTCCATCTCCTCGCGACTCTTCCTCAACTCGGCGGCATACCCCCAGGTCCCCTCGAGGTCCCCGCTCACCGTCGTCACCTTTCCGCCGGTTTCGTGGGTCTTGATCATGACCGCCTTCATGAGGTTGAGGTTGTCGAAGAAATCGAAGTACTTGTGGAACAGTTGCTCGCCGTATAGACCGATGCGGGCCAGCGTTTCGTAGCCATGCCCCAGAACGGGATAAATGCCCTGATAGGAGGCATTGTGGATCGTGAAGTGATGGCGCACTGAGGCCAGGTATTCGTCACCCAGGTAGAAGGGGATCAGGCCGACGTGATAGTCATGGCTGTGAACGACATCGAAAGCTCCCTGGTGAATGTAGCCGGCCATGGCCTGCGCCACCACGGCGAAGAGCTTGAACCACATTTCCGGATCATCCGGATAGATGGCGCCGCTGTTGGTCCAGCCGAGCTGGACGGAATCCCAGAAGTAAATCAGCGAGAGCCGGTCCGAAACCACTCTCCGATAGACTTCGAAGGGGAACTGATGATCGTCGAGCATGACCGGGAGCGGAAGATCCAGCCGTTCGAGGCGATCGCGGTCATAGTGCCCGAAGCAGGGAGTGAGCACCTCGATTTGCAGGGAGAGCCCTTCACGCTCGGCAGCCGTGATGAGTTCCTCCGGGAGCTCCTCCATAACGGCTCCGAGTCCCCCGATCTTGACTCCGAAGCCGCTTTGAACGCGGCCGGTCTCCCAACTCGCCATCGCCAGCCGTATCGTCCTTCGTCGCGGCACCACTCTCTCCTTGGTACACGAATCGTGAATGAGCGAGAAATCAGGTCTGGACGGCCCCCAAGCCCCCTCCCGGGTGCCTGAGCAACCTACCAGAGTCCCCCGGGGACTGCAAGCGATGAAAGGAGCCTCCCGGCGGAGCCGGCCGTAGCCGACGCGACGCCCCTGACCGGCGAGTTCACGGACTTCCTCGGGCTGAGGCGGGCGCGACGACGCCGCGAGGTCCACCGTCGCGTCAAGATGAGCATCGTGTCGAAACCACCGATGCGGAGACGCGTCGATTCATGTCGGGCCACGACGGCGGGGTGCTCCGCGTAGTAGCGCGCGCCGAGCATGCCTTTCTCCACTCCCGTCGTGAAGAGGACGACCACGGAGCGCGCCCCGGGGGCTCTGCGGCCAGCGCTCCGGAACCAGCTTCACACCTGAAGAGTGGACCTTCGACAGGCAGAAGGACCCCGTGCACAGGATCAGGATGCAGCCGACAGGCTGAGGGGTGACGGGCCTCATGGATTCCGGCAGCTTACCCGATTTCTTCGGACGGGTTCAGATTCGACACAAACGATTGACAACCTGGTGCCGCCGACGTGTAAAGTATGGGGACCAAAAGCCGGGAGTAACCAAGGAATGCCAGAATCGATCCATGCTCATGAGATTCTTCGACTGATTGCCGCGACCGCTCCGGCTCGGGATGTCGAGGACCTTCACAGCCAGTTGGCCGAATGCTTCGGGCCCGAAGTCCGATTTCACACCTGTTCCCGGACCGACCTGTCGCTGGACGACCTGTTGATCTTCCTGCTCGAGCACGGGAAGGTGGAGACTGTTGACGGAGAGATACGCGTCGTCACGGACCACGTCTGCCGCCACGAGTAAAGCGTCGATGGGACTTGGAATGAAGCTGAAGGCCCAGGTTGCGGGCTGGCTCAAGCCGGTTCTTCCGAGCGCGCAATGGATTGACCGGGCGATCTGGTATCAGCGGCTGGACGAGGTCGTCCACGCCGTCGACGGGCGACGATTCGATCAGGTCGAGCCGATGCTGCAGGGGCTCGAGAGGGACCTTCCCGAGTTCCCGTCCGATCCCGGGACGCGGGTTGGGAGGCTCACCCGCCTGGCGGAACTTTTCCGGGATCTGGCCGGCAACTTCGACGCGGCCGAGCGACTGTTGCGTGAGGCCATCGAGCTGGGCGAATCCGCCTCCGTCGACTACTGGACGTTGGCGCTGCCCATGAACGATCTGGGGCTTTTGCTGATCGACCAGCGCAGATACGGGGAAGCGGAGCGAATCCTCGAAGCGCTGACCGACCGAACGCGGGAGGAGCGGGGCGAGAACGATCCCGATCTCGCCAGCTGCCTCGAGAACCTCGCCGCCATCTACCGGCAAACCGGCCGGACCGCAGAGGCGAGTCGGATCCGCGCTCAGGCCGTTCGCATTCGTCGGACCGCGGTGTCGTAGGTGCACCCGCGGGCGGAAAGGGCGGATCCCGTCGGCCGGCGCCGCTGAGGACGATCATGAACGAGCTGCGATGGAACCGACTGATCTTGGCCGGGTTGGCCGCCGGGGCAGTGCTTCTGGCGGGCGAGACGTTTCTGAACAGCTTCCTGCTTGGTCTCGACTGGCAGCAGGTCTTCCTGGAGCTCCGAGTCGCCCCGATGTCGACCTCCGCCGCCGTGATGATCGTCCTGATCACGGTGTTGCTGGGGCTTGTGCAGGCCTGGCTCATCGCCCGCCTGCAGCAGAACCCGGCCGTCACGGTCACCCGGTCCGTCATGGAGTCCGCCTGCTTCATCTGGCTCACGGTCTTTGCCTACACCGGCACGTGGCTCGCGCTTTTGGCGGTCTTTCCCGTCCGCATCATGGCACTCGGCATCGTGTGGGGGCTGGGCGAGTGCGTTCTGTCGGGCCTGACCGCCGCGTGGATCTACGGCCGGCGCTGAACCGGGCCGGCCGCAGCGAAGGCACCACGGCACGCGCCTTCCGGTGCGATGGCCGTGCCTCGGAGCCGGAATCCCTCTGATAGAATCCAGTGGCGGGGTGTCCCGCCGCGCGGATCCGGAATCCCCGCTCCGCCGCTACCAGCGAGGTTGACCATGAAACTGATTTCACGTAGCTTCCTTCTCCTGTTCTGCGCCCTGCCCGCCGTCACGACGTCCCTGACGGGAGGCGACGCCCCCGGGCTGGACCAGCGCTATGCCGAGCCCGCCCGAAGGATTATCGGGCGCGCACTCCAGGATGAGGGTGCCTGGAACAAGCTCGAGCATCTTTGCGACTGGATCGGCCATCGCCTCAGCGGGTCGACCCAGCTCGAAGAAGCCACCCATTGGGCTGCCGAGACGATGCGCCAGGATGGCCTGGCGAACGTGCACCTGCAGCCCGTGGAAGTTCCCCACTGGGTTCGCGGCCGGGAGTCGGGACGAATCGTCGCTCCCGTCCCCCGGGAGCTGCACCTGCTGGGCCTGGGAGGCAGCATCGCCACTCCGGCTGGAGGCATCCGAGCCCCGGTGGTCGTCGTCGACGACTTCGACGAACTGCAGGCACTCGGCCCCGCCCAGGTCAAAGGGAAGATCGTGGTCTACAACGAAGCCTGGCAGGGCTACGGGAAGACGGTTCAATATCGCTACGACGGGGCATCCCGGGCCTCGTCCCTGGGAGCGGTAGCGGTTCTGGTGCGTTCCGTGACGCCGCTCAGTCTCCAGTCGCCGCACACCGGCTCCCTGGGCTACTCCGGAGATGCGCCGCCGATCCCGGCAGCCGCCATCAGCATCGAGGATGCCCTCCTGCTGCGCCGGCTCTACGACAAAGGCGCCCCCGTCGAAGTCGAGCTGCACATGGAAGCCCGGACGCTGGCTCCGGCGCCGTCGGCGAATGTCATTGGAGAAATCGTCGGACGCGAGTCACCCGATGAAGTCGTGGTGATCAGTGGCCATATCGACTCCTGGGACGTGGGCCAGGGAGCCCACGACGACGGTGCCGGCGTCGTCGTTTCCATGCAGGCGGCCAAGCTCCTGCTGGACCTCGGACTGCGCCCCCGCCGGACGCTGCGCGTGGTCCTGTACGTGAACGAGGAAAACGGGCTGGCGGGCGGCAAGGAGTATCGCCGAGTCCTGGGCGATTCGGTCCGCAACCATGTCGCCGCCATCGAGATGGACTCCGGCGCCGAAAAGCCGGTCGGATTCGGGCTGAGCATCTCGCAAGCCGGAGCATCCGGCCCGCAGGCGGATGCGGCGTTGGCCCTGCTTCAGGGAGTCGCCCACCTTCTGAATCCCGTGAACGCGGGTCAGATCGTCAAGGGCGGCGGCGGAGCCGACATCAGTCCTCTCATGCAGGCCGGAGTCCCCGGCCTGGGACTCCGAACCGTCGGCACGCACTATTTCGACTGGCACCATACCGCATCGGACACGCTGGACAAGATCCAGCCGGAGAATCTCCGGGCCAATCTGGCCGCCATGGCGGTCATGGCCTACGTCCTGGCCGACATGCCGGAAACGCTGGCGAAACCCTGAGGGGATTTGAGATTTACGATTTGAGATTTACGATTTGGGGGCGGCGCGCGATTTTCGGAGCGTGTTGCCCAGATGGGGGTGGCGCCGGTCTGCCGCACCCGCTCACACCGGAGAAAGGTTTCGCGAGTCTGATCTCACGCCGCCAAGTACGCCACGCCGCAAAGGGATTCTTTGTGGGCGGCGGCTTTGCGTACTTGGCGCCTTTTGCGTGGAATCGGTTCTGCACATCTCGACGAACGGATGGGACGGCCAGAACCGCGTCAGGGCGATTTCGGCAACACGACCTCGATTTGAGATTTGAAAGCGGGCACTTTCTGGGCCGTGCGACCGGCGGTCCCTGGTCACGCCGGGCGTTGAGTCAGGGCGTCGGTGACGTTGAATCAGGGCGTCGGTGACCGTGCAGGGGTCCCTCACCTCGTCTGGGCTCTGATACGCTCGGCCCCAGTCGGGAATCTCAGGTCTCGGCTCGGGGCCTTCGCCGTTCCGCGAAGAATTCCTGCAGGATCCGGCGGCACTCAGGCTCGAGAACGCCGGCCGTGATCGAGACGGAGTGGTTGAACAGCCCGGGCTGCAACAGGTCGACCCGCGAGACGACCGCTCCGGCCTTGGCGTCGGGCGCTCCGTAGACGAGGCGGGAAACGCGCCCCCAAATCAGCGCTCCGGCGCACATGGCACACGGTTCCAGTGTCACGTACAGTTCGAGGCCGGCCAGGCGGTAGTTCGACAGACCGGCGCCGGCGGCGCGCAGGACGAGCATTTCGGCATGGGCTGTGGGATCACAGCTCTGAATGCTCCGGTTGTGGTCCCGCGCCAGGAGCCGCCCCTCGAGGACGGCAACCGCTCCGATCGGGACCTCCCCCTCCTCCCGGGCACAGTGCGCCTCCTCGAGCGCGACCTTCATCCAGGATTCGTCCGTCATCGGGAGTTCCCTCTCAAGGGAACTCATCGTACACGATGTTGCCTCCCTCTTCCCGCATCAGCCGGCACAGCGGGCAGTCGTCCTCAAAGTACTCGTCGGGATCGAAATCGCGGATCCTGCGTTCCAGCTCGCCCTCGTCGGGATTGTCGAGGTGCACCAGGTTGAAGCGCCCGACGCGGGTGATGATGGCGTTCTCGCCGAACATCTGCCGCAGGCTCTCGTCCGTTTCGGGAAGACCCTCTTCATCCGATTTGCGCATGGAAAAAGACATGGCTCGCTCCTTTCAATGTCTACTAACGCGCGAGCCGGAAAGATCTACGAAGATTCACCGTTTCGGGAGATGAATGCCGGAGCGCGGAGCTGGAAGCTCGAAGCTGGGAGCTGGAGGCTCGAAGATCTCTCTCAGTCTTCTACCGGCTGGGTGGTGTGATGTCGAAAGGAGCCGCCAGGTCGGCCGTCCGTCCCGTGAGGCGGTCCGTGGCTCGAATGTGCAGCTGGTAATGGCCGGCTTCGAGTCCCTGCAGGGGGAGCTGCCGGACCACCACGACACGATCCTGGGAGAAGTATTCGATCGATCGGTCCTCGTCGCCGCTGACCTGGCGGATCACGCGGCCGTCGCGCAGCAGATCGTAAACGAGTTCGAGGTCGGGCCGAAGGCTCGATTGATCCAGCGACACGTTGTAGAGGTGGAAATAGAGTCCCAGGGTGTCCTCGGCCTCGAAGCGCCGATCGGCACTGGGCCGGACCTTCACGTCTCCGATGACGAACATCTCCTCCGCCTCCGGCAACTCCTCGAGAACCTGCAGCCGGTCGGCCAGGACGAGGGAACTGCACCCCAGGCCCTGCGCCTCGAACGCAGGCGGGATCACCGCCTGTCGGACCACCCCGATCTTCTGACTGTTCAGGTCCTTGACCACCAGCACCAGCTTGTAGCGCAGCCTGCGCTCCAGAGACACGACCTTCTGGTAGACCGAGGTCTTGAGCAGGCCCTCCCGCCAGGCGGCATTCGAGTAGGCAACCTCGAGATCGTTCTCGAACTCCGACACCACGCGGCCGGCGATGCTGGTCACGATTCCGTAGACGGCGATACGGGCGACGCGACGGTCTCCCTCCGGCTGAAAGGTCAGATTCCGGTTTTCCAGCCGCAGCGTGATCGGCACCAGAACGTCCCGTTCGCTCAGTTTGAAGTAGTCCTCGTCCACGTCGACCGGAAGCGCCGCATAATTCAGGTTGACCTGGACGACCTCCTTCAGATCACGATGCTTGATCTGGGCCGGTCGCTGAACCATGGCATAGGTTTCGTACCGACTGAACGGATTGTCCCTGGCGCGTTGGGGCATGAGGGGATACCGGTCCCGGTTGCCGGGAGAAAACCACGGCCGATCGGCCTTGGTCGCCAGACCCAGCTCTTCGGCCAGGGTCGAGCCGCCCCCAGGGACATTCAGGAGCGCGTCCTTCTCCTCGGGATAGAGGGCGAGCTTGTACTCTCCGGTCAGACTGGGGTCCACGAACTCCAGCTCGATATCGTCCCCGACGTCGTCGATATGACGATAGCGCCAGACTTCGAAAGGATAGGTGACGGTACTGCCCCCGCCCTCATGAGCGGGCCGCTCATAGTAGCCACCCGAGGGATGGGCCTCGATCTCCACGGGAGCTCCGTGGATGATGTAGATCCGGCCACGATCGGTCATCCACCCGGGCAGACCCGAACCGAAGTGATCGTTTGCGTAAGCGATCCGCCGGTAGTGCTCTTCCTTGAACTCGTTGATGGCCGTGGAAGGGTCCGGGTCGCGGCGAAACCAGAACTGCTCGATGAACTGCTCCTTCTCTTCGCTGGTCGTCAGGGCATTGAAGACCGCTCGCTCCTCATCGGTGATGATGTAGGTGACGTCCTGATCCAGCCATTTTCGGTAGTAGTCCTGGGATTCCTCGTCACGCAGGGCTCCGCGGTCTTGCGCCCGAAGCTCGCTGGACGCACCGGAGGAGCCGAGAAGAAGCAGGCAGAGACAGGCGGCAAGTCGAGAGTGCATGATGCAAAATGGGACGGATCGATTATATCGGACCCGAGCAGCAAACCCAGGCCATTTGTGCTAGGCTCCACACTGAGGAGCGGTCTGGAATCTGGCCCCATCCCGCTTCTGACCGGCCATGAAGAAAACCCGCAATCTGATACTCCTCTTCCTCCTTCTGCTGGTGTGGGCAGCGCTTGCGGGAGGTCTCAGCCTTTACATCGAAAGCCTCTGGTTTGAGTCGCTCGGCTACTGGCAGGTCTTTCGACTGACCGTCCTCGCGCGCAGCGTCTCCTTCCTGATTGGTCTCGGAGTGACCTTCCCGCTGCTTTGGGCCACCGTCTGGCTGTCTTCGCGCCAACCCCGCTCTCAGGGGTTCTGGTTCAAGCAGGAGTTCATCGAAGTCGCGCAGAAGAGCGCCCGGGCGATCCTGCTGCTGGTCGCCGCCGGAGTCTCCGTTCTTGCAGGCCTGGCCTTCCAGTCGAACTGGATGACCCTGCTCCAATACCTGCATCGAACCGGAGCCGGGGTCACCGATCCCCTGTTCCAGCGTGATATCGGGTTCTATTTCTTCTCGCTGCCCGTCTACCGTCTCGCCGTCAACTACCTGCTGGCCATCGGTCTGTTGGCCCTCGCCCTGTCGGCGGCAGGCTACCTGGTCCACGGGCATCTGGGATATATGAACGGTTTCCGGCTCACGCGGCAGGGGCGGACTCACCTTTCAGCCCTGCTGGCCGGGCTCCTCCTGCTCGTCTCCCTGCGTTTCTGGCTGGCCCGCTTCGACCTGCTCTATGACTCCACGGGGGTCGTCTTCGGGGCCAGCTACACCGACGTCCATGGATGGCTGCCTGTCTACTGGCTGCTGGCGGCAGCCGCCGCCGTGACCGCGCTGAGCCTCCTCTTCACCCTGGCATCGCGCTCGTTGCGCCCGGCCGTCTACTGCACTCTCGGGTTTGCCGCGGCCTACCTGCTGCTCAATCTCTATCCGACCGTCCTCCAGACCTTCGTGGTCAACCCCAATGAACTGCAGAAAGAGCAGCCCTACATCCGGAACAACATCGCCTCCACGCTCCGGGCCTACCACCTCGATGACATAGAAATCCACGACTTTTCCACAGGACAACCGATTACAGGAAAAGAGTTTGCTGAGAATCAGCCGACGTTGAGGAATATCCGGCTCTGGGACTGGCGCCCGCTGCTCGACGCCTACGGCCAGCTGCAGTCGATTCGTCTCTACTACGAATTCCAGGATGTGGACGTCGACCGCTACACCATCGACGATCAGTACCGCCAGGTGATGCTGTCCGTTCGGGAGCTCGATTTCGGTCGCATCAGCGAAAGCGCGCAGAACTGGATCAATCAGCACTTCCAGTACACCCACGGTGAGGGCCTGTGCATGAGCCCGGTCAACGAGGTCACCGCCGAGGGGCTGCCCGAGTTCTTCATCAAGGACATTCCTCCCCGGTCGTCCGTCGATCTGCAGATCACCCGGCCCGAGATCTACTACGGAGAAAAGACGGACTACCCCGTCTTCGTGCGGACCAAGCTGAAGGAATTCGACTATCCCACGGGCGATACCAACGCGACGACCACCTACCGGGCGGATCGCGGCCTGGCCGTGAATTCTCTGACCCGGCGGCTCATGTTTTCCTGGGAGCTCGGGATCTACCAGATCCTCTTCACCCGCAACTTCACCGACGAGAGTCGCGTCCTGCTTCACCGCCAGATCCAGGAACGGGTCCGCAGGATTGCCCCCTTTCTGCTCTTCGATCAGGATCCCTACATCGTCATCGATGAGGGCCGCCTGTTCTGGGTCCAGGACGCCTATACCGCTACCGACCGGTACCCGTATTCAGAGCCCTATCCCAGCCGGAACGAGCCCCGCTTCAACTACCTCCGGAACTCGGTCAAGATCGTGACGGACGCTTACCTGGGTGACGTCTCGTTCTACATTGCGGATTCCTCCGATCCGCTGATCCAGGTCTACTCGAACATCTTCCCCGGGATGTTCCACCCCCTGGCCGAGATGCCTGAGGGCCTGCGGCGTCATATCCGGTATCCGGCGGACTTCTTCGATGTGCAGCGTGACGTCTTCTGCAAGTACCACATGACGGATCCGACGGTCTTCTACAATCAGGAGGACGTCTGGGAGATCCCGAACGAAATCTACCGCGGCAACGAGCAGCTCATGGACAGCTATTACGTGATCATGAGCCTGCCGGAGGCCGATCACGAGGAGTTCATCCTCCTGATTCCCTTCACCCCGCGCAACAAGAACAACATGATCGCCTGGCTGGCGGCCCGCTCCGACGGAGATGCCTACGGCCGGCTCGTGCTCTATCAGTTTCCCAAGCAGGAGCTGACCTACGGGCCGATGCAGATCGAGGCTCGGATCGACCAGAACCCGGAGATCTCACAGCTGATCACTCTCTGGAGCCAGAAGGGGTCGCGCGTCATTCGGGGCAACCTCCTCGTCATCCCGATCGCCGGTTCGGTGCTTTACGTGGAGCCCCTTTATCTGCAGGCGGAGAAGAGCGAGATCCCCGAGCTGACACGGGTGATCGTGGTCTATGGAAGCGAAGTCGCCCTCGGAGAGACGCTGAACGAGGCTCTCCAGCGCGCCGTTCTGGGCGGAGTGCAACCAGCCGCCGAGATTCCCACTGCGGGAGCCCCCTCGGCGACCGAATCGCCCTCGACCGCCGGCGTTTCGGTGCAGACCGACCTGATTGCGGAAGCCCTGCAGCACTACGAAGCGGCGCAGAGGTACCTGCGCGAGGGCAACTGGGGCGCCTACGGAGATGAACAGAAGAAGCTGGGCGACCTGCTGCGTCGCCTGAGCGGGCGACCCCAGGGACAGTAGCAGCCCCGGGGACTTCAGTAGGTCGGCACCGAAGGGTCTACCTCCAGCGACCAGGCATGAATGCCTCCCTGCAGGTTCAAGACCTTCTCGAAGCCCCTGGCCAGGAGATACTGCCCGGCCCGGCTGCTGCGAAAGCCATGATGGCAACAGCAGATGATTTCCTTGGAGGGATCGAGCGCCCCTTCGCCGCCTCGCAGCAATTGACCGAGAGGGATGTGGACCGAGCCCTCGATGCGGCAGTGACGGTACTCGTAGTCTTCGCGCACGTCCACGAGCTGAACGTCGCTTCGTTCGATTTCTCGGCGGGCCTGCTCCGGCGAAATCTGTCGGAGCGCCGGACCCGACCTGCGAAAAGGCCAGATCATGACACAGTTCCCCTGATTGGAATCGCTCGATGGTTCGGAATCTGCTGGAGGGGTGTCGTTCAGGCCTTGAAGGAGTCGCCGCAGCCGCAGGTGCTCTTGACGTTGGGATTGTTGAACTTGAACCCCGCTCCCTGCGGTGTCTCGACGAAGTCGATTTCGGTTCCGTCGAGATAGAGCATGCTCTGCTCGTCGACGTAGACGCTGAATCCGTCGACCTGAACCACGTGATCGCCTTCCTGGGCGGCTTCTTCGAGTCTCATGGCATATTGGAAACCCGAGCATCCGCCACCGACGACGGCCAGTCGAATGCCGGTAAATGATCCGGGATCGTCCTGTGCAGCAATTGTTTCCCTGACTTTGACTTGAGCTTTTTCAGTGAGATTGACCATTTTTTGCGTATGTCTCCTTCCTTGCAGCGAAAGATGCAGATACTCAGGACGGGGTTTCACGTTCGATGCGAGAACTCATGGGACGGTGCCGGCGGCGGAACATCCGAATCCGCCAGGGCTATCCACCGATGTAGGACATGGTTCGAGGCGGCGGCGTAAAGTCGGGCTCGTTGATCCGGTGTCCGGCCTCCTTTTTGCGGACCGTGTCGACGATGAACTGCACGACCTGATCGTCCGTGGCTCCGGAGCGCAGCAGCGCTTTCACATCGTGCTCCTCCAGTGAGAACAGGCAGGTGCGGAGCTTTCCGTCGGCGGTCAGCCGGATCCGGCTGCATTCCCCGCAAAACGGACGCGATACGGTGGTGATCACACCGACCGTTCCCGGCCCGTCCGGAAAGCGGTAGTTGACCGACGTGTCGCTCGCCTGTTCCGGACGGAGAGGAATCAGCCTGTAGTGCTGACGAATGCGGTCGATCACCTCCCCACCCGTCACGACCTGGGCCCGGGTCCACTTCTCGTCTTCGTCGAGGGGCATGAACTCGATGAAGCGGACGTGTACCGCCCGCCGGCGGGCAAACTCGGCGAATTCGAGGAGTTCGTCGTCGTTCCAGTCCCGGACCACGACGCAGTTGATTTTGATGGGATCCAGTCCGCAAAGCCGGGCCGCCTCGATACCCGCCACAACCCGTTCGAGATCGTCCTGGCCGGTCATCTGCCGAAACCGCTCGCGATCGAGTGAGTCGAGGGAAACCGTCACCCGCCGCAAACCGGCATCCCGAAGCGCTGCGGCCTTCGTGCTCAGGCTGAACCCGTTCGTGGTCAGGGCCAGGTCCCCCAGGCCCGGCAGCGCCGCCAGCCTCCCGATGAGGATCTCCAGACCTTTGCGCAGCAGGGGCTCCCCGCCGGTCACCCGGAGCTTGCGGATTCCCAATTCGAGGAACAGGCGCGCCAGACGCTCGATCTCCTCATAGGTCAGCAGGCGGTCCCGGGGCACTGCCTTCAGACCGAGACCGGTCTTGCAGTAGAAGCATTTGTAATTGCAGCGGTCGGTCACCGATATCCGCAGATCCGTGATCGGCCGGCCGTAACTGTCTTGCAGCACGCTTCGATCCAGTGTCGACGAACCGCACGAGCCGGTCTGCCCGTTCCGGTTCTACTTCAGCCTCGTTGGGGGCACCGCCGACTGGAGGCGGAGGTCGGAGGTTCCGAAGATCTCCTGACCCACGATGGGCCTGTCCGAGTCTATCACGATGTATCCTCCCGACATCTCTCCCACGGCGGGCACCAGGTTCGAGAGCGTGTCCGAAAGCCGGGCGCCGGGTTCGAGCAGAAGCTCGCCTTCCCCCTGCAACTCGCCCCCGGCATCGAAAACCTGGACTTGGATCGTGGCCGTCTCGGCGTCGGGATTGAACAGTGCCAGCCCGGTAAAGAACTCGCCCAGGTTGGCCACGTGTCCGAAGACGGCACGCCGGAAGAGCTGTCGCTGCAGAGGCAGCGCCGCGGCGAATCTTCGGCCGGCGGAATCGCTGAAGACGACGCTGCCGATGACACCGTCTCCATCGGCGTCGATCACCAGGGAAGCAATGAAGTAGTCACCTGCGGCCGAAACCTGCCCGGGAAAGAGCACAGCGGCCTCGAGTCGGCGGAAATCTCCGGGCCGAAGCGTGATCGGAGCAGCCGACAGGTCCGCCTGGCCCGGACCTCTCACTGCGCGGATCACCACCTGCCGGTCGAGTTCGCCCGCATTGAGCAGATTGATCCGGCACGAGAGATCGGCTCCAAAGGCAAGCTGGGCCGAGTAACTACGGCTCGTTCCGCCCGGGGCCTGCCCGTTGACCGCCACCAGGGTCCCCGGGTCGGAGTAGCGCGTCCACCCGATCCCCACCAGACCGGGAAGATCCGCGGAGGCCCGGACGTAGCCGTCCGAGGCCAGCGGCATCGAGAACAGCGCGGCCACGGAGTCGACCCAAACGCCATGGGCCGGGACCGTCCGCTCGATCGAGGCCGCCGGCGTGGTCGGGCCCGAATCGGTCGCATTTCCCACGAAGAGGTCCATCCGAACCGTGGTGGGTTCGTCACCGACATTGGCCAGGCTGAGCCGGTTCTCCCCGGCCGGATCGAGCATCGTGAAATAGAGCTCGCGGCACGGTACGAGCAGAGCCGAGGCACCATCGAGCTCCTGGAGCCGAAAATCTCCGAACTGCGTGAAACTGCCCAGCACGGGCCATTGGGAGGGTTCCTCCAGAAACTCCGCCGCCAGCTCCACCCAGCCCGACTGGGCCGCCGTCGGCTCGATCCCGAAGATCTCCGACGCCAGCCGGGCCACCTGGCGGCCCGCGGCCAATTCGCGTGCGGACGGGTTGTCGGGAAAGTCGAGCGGGGTTCCCTCGGGCGACCAGCCGCGGAAGACGAGATCGACGGGCTGGTCCCCGGCATCAGCCAGGGCAAACGCCGTGAAACGTGAGGCGTTCCCCTCGAGGAGGGGGAAAAAGAATCGGTAGAGGGGTGGCGACAGTCTGGCTTCGCTCTCCCCGTCGGCCTCGACGTCGGCCGGACTCAGTCGCAGGGTGTGATACTGATTGGTCAGCCAGAGTCCCATCTCGGAGGCATAGCTCGGCTCTGACCTCTCTTCACTGGCGCCGCCCGGGATCACCTGATAGGCCTGAATGCCGGCGGGATCCAGCTCTCCGACGAAGCGGCGGGCCGGGCCGCTGGCGAACATGAAGCCGTTGATTCCCGTGGCGCGGACGTCATGGGACGAGGCATCGACGACTTCGTAGCCGCCGGAGCGGGCGAGACCCTGCAGCGCGGGCGAGACATTCGAGTATCCCGCGGCGGGAGGCAGGCTGTAGGCGCCCCCCAGGGGATGGTTGAAGCGGATTCGGTGGAGCAGCCCCCAGCGGTAGTCGGCCGGATCGGTCGAATTATCGAACGCCGCCCGGTAGCCGTCGGAGGCCAGCGCGGTCAGGGCCTCCTGCAGACTGCGCAGAATCAGGATGTCCCGGGCGTCCTCCGGAGCGGAGACACCGTCGACCTGAAAGAAGTTCAGCCCCGATGCACCGACACCGTGATGGGTGTCGAAGTGGTCCAGGAGGTTTCGCAGAGCCGACATGGACCGCTCCGAGTCGGGCCGGTAGGGATTGAGCTGGACCCGAAACAGGGTGGCGTCGATGACGTTGGCCACGATGCGGCCACGCCAGATGGCATAGATCGTGGCTGCCACGCTGCGATCGATCTCGGACTGGGAAGGTTCCGGAAGGGACGCGGGATCGTCCCCGGGATCGTAGCCCGACTGAATGCCGGTGGGTGTCGTGAAGTCCCAGGCGGCCAGCCGCTGCAATGCCGCGGACACGCCGGCATCGGATCCGAGGGCGGCCAGCACGGGATCGGCGCCCTGGAGCGCCGCCCTGGCCGCGGCCGCTTCGATGTAAGGCACGAAGACCTGGGCATCGAGCAGCTGGTTATCCGCCTGCATGGCGCGGAGGTCCTCGAGCGTCAGGCCCCCGGGCTCGGCGGCCAGCCGCCTGCGGATCATCTGGTCGATCCGGCCGATGCGCAGGCTCGTGAAGCCGGGATTGAGGTAGAGAATGCCCCCGTCGGGACGGTACTGATTCAACACGTCATTGTCGAGCGAGACACCGATGGGATCGTTGTTGGCGCTGGCGATGTACCCTTGAGTCGGGATTGACGATCTGCGGCATCTCCGCGTAGGGCAGAATCTCGAATCCCAGAGCCTGCAGAGGCTGCGGATGCTCGATCGCCAGCCACTCGTTGTGGGCCGCGTGGGTGCCGTCGCGGACGAACCAGGGCGGGGCGCCGTCCACAGCTCCGGCCTGGAGATCCTCCCGGATGGGCAACTCGGCGCTCGTGAAGTAGGCGATGTTCCCGTCCACGTCGGCATAGCCCCAGTTCTGAGAGCCGAAGTCGAAGTACTGCAGGGCGTCTCGGAACTCTGCCACCGTGCGGGCCCGGGCCATGTGAAAGAAGGTTTCGCCTGCCCGGGTGGCGCCCCAGCCGGTGTACTGCACGGTCAACGCTTTGACATCGAAAGGGTTGTCCGGATTCCGCAGGACCTGGACCAGAGGACCGTTGTTGCGGCGGGGAACGACGTAGGTGACGCCGCCGTCGAGCGGACCGACGTTGGCCGGCTCCAGATTGTCGTTGATCCGGTCACCCACTCGGTTGACCCGGAAGGTCTGAGGGATCTTGACGAAAGGCTCGACCTGGTCCTCATACAGCGTTCCGTCCAGGACCACCGTACTGAATCCTTCGAGGTGGAGGGCCAGCTGCTCCTGGTAGACGTCGGTCACGTCCATCGGGTTGACCGTCGATCCCCAGCAGGCCCTTTCGTTGCAGCCCTGCACGATTCCGGGCGTACCGGGAAAGGAGACACCGCCGACGTTCATCGAGCCGCGGCCGGGATCGTCGGCAACGATCAGCTGCATCTCGTAGAAGACGGCCGGCACGCCCAGGGACAGATGGGGATCGTTGGCAAACAGCACCCGCCCGGTGGCCGAATGCTGGGGACCGATGATCCAGAAATTGCTCCCCCTGGCAACCCCCGGCTCCCGGAGTGTGGCCTCCAGCAGAGGGATCTTCCGGATCTTCTCCAGATAGGCCTCGAGCAGGCGTGGGGACACCCGGGCAGGCGTTCGGCGGGGCCTCTCGCCGGCAAGGCGGACCCCGGCGGCATCCGGCGCCGGCGCCGGTGGAATCGTCACCGTCGGATCGAAGGGCGCACTGCGATCGAGGTCCTGGGAAAACAGCGCCTCCCCGTCGAAGCCCTGGTCCTGACCGGCCGCGACGAAGGCGTCATGGTCCTGGGTGAGCTCGATGTCCCGCAGATCGAAAGAGAGCCCGAAAGCCACCCCGGTGGCGACCGTGACGGAATCGAGGCTCGTCCAAGGCTCCACTCCCGTCAACTCCAGGCTTTGGTACTCGGCCGGAAGATCCCCGCCGGCCTCTTGGATGAAGGCGTTGACCCCGCTCGCATAGGCGTCGAAGAGCGTCTTCGCCTCCGCCGAATAGACTTCCCAGGAGCGCTCCGCCGCCCGGCGCAATCCGAGAGTCCGCAGTTGGATATCCGATGCCAGAGCCGTGTTGCCGATGAGCTCGGCCAGGGTCCCCGAAAACAGACGCCGGCTGTAATCCATCTGGAAGAGCCGGTCTCTGGCGTGGAGATAACCCATCGCAAAATAGGCGTCGTGATCGTTGGAAGCAAACACATGGGGCATGCGGTCGTGATCCCAGACAATGCGCACGGGCGCCAACAGCCCTGGGAAGTGCTCCGGCTGAACCTGCAGACGCCCCGCCTCGGCTACGGACCCGGCCGAGCCAAAGAGCAGAAGGGCCCAAAAGACCAGGGTCCGTCGGAAGAGATCGCTGCCGCTCATGAGGTCTCCTTTCAGTCAGACGGCCTCGAAGGCGAGGCGGGAAAGAACCCCCAGATTACCCACCTTCCACGCCGGCCGCAAGCGCAGCCCGGTGCCCGGCGAGCCGCGCTGCGTCGATTGACACTTCCCTGAATGGTTGAATATAGTTCCCACTCCGAAGACTCGGCACCGTGACCTGGATTCAAAGGCGAGGAGAGAATCAAGATGAAATCGAAGTGGCTAGAGGAATTGACCGATTCCCGAATCAGATCACTGCAGATCATGGCGAACCGGCTGCGCAGGCACTCACTGCGAGAGACGACGGCCGCAAAATCGGGGCATCCCTCGAGCTGCTTTTCGAGTGCCGAGATCGTCTCCTGCCTTTTCTTCCATTTTCTGCGCTACGACCTGGCGCATCCAAAGAGTCCGGTCAATGACCGCTTCGTCCTCTCCAAGGGACACGGAGCACCCATTCTGTGGGCCGCTCTGGCAGAGGCCGGCGCCTACGATATCGACCGTCTGCTGACGCTGCGCAAGATCGACAGCGAGCTGGAGGGTCACCCGACGCCCCGCAGCCCCTTCGTGGACGTGGGGACCGGGTCGCTCGGACAGGGCCTTTCGAATGCCGTCGGCATGGCGCTGGCCGCCCGGCTCAACGGCGTGGACAATCGAGTTTTCGTCCTGATGGGTGACGGAGAGACCGCCGAGGGTTCGGTCTGGGAAGCCGCCGCGCTGGCGAGCCACAACGGACTTGGCCGTCTCATCGCCATCGTCGACGTCAATCGCCTGGGGCAGAGCGAGCCCACCATGTACCAGCACGACCTGAAGGTCTACAGCGACCGCTTCAAGGCCTTCGGCTGGCGGACCGCCACGGTGGACGGCCACGACATCCAGCAGGTGGCCGAGGCATTGGCGGCCGCGGTCGAAGACGACTCGGCGCCGACGGCCATCATCGCCCGGACGCTGAAGGGCAAGGGCGTCTCCTTCATGGAGGACGCCGACGGCTGGCACGGCAAGCCCGTGACCGACCCGGCCCAGGTCGAGCAGGCGCTCAATGAACTCGGCCCGGACGAGCCGCTGCCGGTGGAACTGAAGCTCCGGAGTCCGGAAGCGACCGCCCCACCGGCTCCGACTGCAGGCGCCTCGATTCCGCCCCCGGAATACCGGATCGGCCAACAGGTCGCTACCCGCGAAGCCTATGGCACCGCCCTGGCCAAGCTGGGCGCGGTGGACGAACGTGTCGTCGCCCTGGACGGAGACTGCAAGAACTCCACTTACTCCCTCGATTTCAAGAAGAAGTTCCCGGAGCGCTTCACCGAGTGCTACATCGCCGAGCAGAACATGGTCGGCACCGCCGCCGGACTGGCGTCGATGGGACGCATTCCCTTCGCCTCCACCTTCGCCTGCTTCCTGACCCGCGCGTACGATTTCGTGCGCATGGCCGGAATCTCGCAGCTGAACCTGAAGCTCTGTGGCTCCCACGCCGGTGTTTCCATCGGTGAGGATGGTCCTTCCCAGATGGGTCTCGAAGACCTCGCCATGATGCGCGCCATCGTCGGTTCGACGGTGCTCTACCCGTCCGATGCGGTGAGCACGGAACGACTGGTCGCCCTGGCCGCCCAGACGCCCGGCATCGTCTATATCCGGACCAGCCGGCCCAAGACTCCCGTCCTCTATAACGCCGCCGAAGCATTCTCCGTGGGCGGGAGCAAGGTCGTTCGGAGCAGCTCTCAGGACAAGGTCACGGTTTTGGCCGCCGGGGTCACCCTGCATCAAGCGCTTCAGGCCGCCGACGAACTCTCGGGGCAGGGTGTGCAGATTCGCGTGATCGACGTCTATTCGATCAAACCGATCGACGCCGAGACGGTGACCCGCGCGGCCGCCGAGACCGCCAAGATCATCACGGTCGAGGACCACTACCTGGAAGGTGGACTGGGCGAGGCGGCGCGTGCCGCCGTCAGCAGTTCGACGCCCTGCCAGTGGGTCCATCTGGCGGTTCGATCCCTGGCCCACTCCGGCCGCTCCCAGGAACTGCTGGATCAGCACGGCATCAGTGCACGGCGAATCGTGGAAGCCGTCCGGAAGATGCTGTAATCGGATCGCGGAATTCGAAGGTCCCCGGGGAACAGGCTGCACGAGCCGCGCTCAGACGGCTCGGAAAGCCTGTTTCAGGTCGGCCATAGAGTCGCTGGGACCTCCGATCGTCGGTCCCACCGTAAACCGGTCCCCGGTGCCACAGGATGTCGGGCGGGCTGAGGCTCCCCTCCCCTTCGCGAGGAGCCCGTCGGGAACCGTCGGTGGGTGTGCCAGTCGCACCGCTCTGGTAGAGTCGCGCTGACGTCCCGGCGAGGGCCGGCCATACACAAGGAGCGCAGCACCATGAAGATCCAATTCTGGGGCGGGGCCCGGACGGTGACCGGGTCCCGACATCTCGTCAGCTTCGACCACTCGCAGATCCTGCTCGAATGCGGTCTTTACCAGGGCAAGCGCTCCGAGAGCTATGCCCGGAACCTGGAGTTCCCTTTCGACCCGGCGGGTGTCGACGCTCTGATCCTCTCCCATGCCCATATCGATCACAGCGGCAACATTCCCAACCTCGTCAAGCGCGGCTTTCGCGGTCCCATCTATGCGACCCGGGCAACGGTCGACCTGTGCGAGGTGATGCTGCGAGATTCGGCCTTTCTGCAGGAGAAGGACGTCGAATTCGTGAACAAGATCCGTCGGCGCAAGAATGAGGCACCCATCGAACCCATCTACACCACGGAAGACGCCGAGGCGGCCCTGGAACTCTTTCGAGGCGTCGACTATGCCGAGTCGTTCGAGGTGGTTCCGGGTGCCGTGGTCACCTTCCGCGACGCCGGACATATCCTCGGTTCGGCGGGCGTGCTCCTCGAGGTCAAAGAGAACGGGAAAACCCGTCGACTGGGTTTCTCGGGCGACCTCGGCAGGAAAGACATGCCCGTCCTCAGAGACCCGGACTACCTCCGGGACCTCGACTTCCTGATCCTGGAGTCCACCTATGGAAACCGGGTGCACCGCCTCTCGGACGACGTGCTCGAGGAGCTGGCCGTTCTCGTGCGCAGCGTGTCGGAGCAGGGCGGAAAGATCGTCATCCCGTCCTTTGCCGTCGGGCGGACCCAGCTGCTCGTCTACCTGCTCCACAAGCTGTGGGACCAGAACCGCATTCCGGATATGCCGATCTTCGTGGACAGTCCCATGGCGGTCAACGCGACCGAGGTTTTCCGCAGGCATCCCGAGTGCTATGACCGTGAGACCCAGCGCCTGTTCACCGACAATAATCAGGATCCATTTGGCTTCGGCCGGCTCCGCTACGTACGCAACGTCGAGGCGTCGAAGCAGCTCAACCAACTCAGCTATCCGCACATTGTGATCTCCGCTTCGGGCATGGCTGAAGGGGGACGGATCCTTCACCACCTGCGCAACAGCATCGGGGACCCGCGCAACGTCGTCATGATGGTCGGCTATGCGGCGGAGAACACACTCGCGCGCAAACTGATGGACGGGGAAAAGAAGGTGCGCATCTTCGGCGAGGACTACGGGGTCCGCTGCCGCATCGTTAAGTTCGACGATTTCAGCGCTCATGCCGACCGGACGGGACTTCTCGAATTCGTCCGCTCGCAGCATCCGGACCGCCTCCAGCACGTCTTCCTGGTCCACGGCGAGGAGGACCAGGCGCTCCCGTTGCGCGACGCCATCCGCAGCCTGGGCTTTCGGTCGGTCCACTTTCCAGCGCTGGGCGATCTGGCCGAGCTCGACTGAGGCCGCTGGCGGTGCGACCGCCGCGACCGTGGCGCGGCTCGGGGGAACGAGTTGCCGAACGTCCGATCAGTGTTTCCCCGGAGCCTGCGGATGCGGGATTCGGGTCGAGGATGCCGGAGAGCCGAACTGGTAGACGATGAAAAAGTTGTCGTCCAGGAAGTCGAAGCTCTCGTCTCGGTGCAGGCCGGCCGCTTCCATCCAGCGGTCCAGATCCCGGACGGAGTACTTTGAAGAGGCGAACCGTGCGGGCCAGTTGTCGGCGTAGTCGATGACCGCGACCCTTGCCGAGGTCTTCAGATACCGCGTCAGGTCATGCAGGTAGATGTCTGCATTCTTGATCTGGTGCAGGGTGTCGCAGATGAGGACCAGATCGACCTTCTCCGGTATCCGAGGATCGAACTCGCTGGCCAGCACTGTCGTGATGTTCGGCAGATTCTGCTCCAGCGCCGTCTCGTTGATGTGCTCCAGGAGATCCCGGTCGATGTCGACCGCATAAATCGTCCCCGTCGATCCGACCCGCCTGGCCAGCGGCCGCGTAAAGAGACCGGACCCCGCCCCCAGATCGGCGATCTTCTGCCCGGGCTGCACCTTCAATGCGTCGATTACCCGGTCCACCTGCAGCTTCCGCACCCGTTCGGCCGACTCCAGGATCCGAATGTACTCGAGAGGGTCCCGACGCTGAGATGCCGGCTGCCAGGCAATGAAAAGGAGCGATACCGTCACCAGCAGCAGCCTCAGGCGCATGTTCAGATTCTAGCAATGTCGCTCGAAGTTGAGAAGCAGACAGATATCTTTCCCCTCGCGACCGGACCGGAAGACCCGGGCCTGACGTGGGGGAGCTCACGAATCGCCGGACAGCGACACCTCGGCGACCAGCAGCTCCCCACGAAGCTCGAAGTGAGCTCTCGGGAAGAGATGACGGACGAGTTCCTGTCCTCGACGATTCTCGCCCAGCAGAAAGCAGCGAAAACGTCCGATCCCCCGCTCAAGGGCCGCCCCCGCGAGCCGCTGCAGAAGAAGCCGCCCCACTCCCTGCCCCTGCATGTCATCCACCACCGTGACGGCGGGTTCGGCCGTATCGGGCTCCTCGGGGAGCCGAAGGAACCGCGCCACCCCCACGCCGGGACCCTCGGAGCCGTCCGCCGCAGGCTGCACGGCCACGATGCCGAAATGGTTCAGGCCGTCGATCTCCGTGAAGAAGCGCAGCTCCTCCTCGCTCAACAGCCGCTTGGGAGTGAGGAAACGAAGATATCGGGACGTCGACGAGAGGTGGTCGAAGCCCTCGAGGATCTTTTCCCGATCCTCCGGCTGCAGACAGCGCAGAAGAATGGAGGAGCCGTCGCGCAAGGTCGCCCGCTCGAGATAAGAGTCGTCGAACTTCCGCTGTTTGAGCCTCATCGTGCTCCGCGAAGACGATTACCGTCGAAGGGTTGTACCGATTCCGGCTGACGTCCCACCCCCCGCAGGATTCCCTGGGGCTTCACCTCCCGGATGGCCCCTTCCCTCGAGGGATCCCGCCTTACGGATCCGCCCGCACCGGCGCCGGCAGACGATCGAGGAGACTGCGAACCCGGCCGACCTTGGAGGACGAGACACGCCGGAACTCGAGTTCCGATTCGAGGACGTGCGCCCCGAAGTAGATCCTCGGATTTCGCGTGACCGATCGATCCTCCAGGATCTCGGTGATGTAGACGTGGACTTGATCCACACCGGTCTCCGTGACGATCCGCTCGACCGAAAAGAGATCGATGCCGCCTCCGGGCAAAATCTGCACCCTGCCTGCGGACTGTTCCACCGTCTTGCGGATCTCATCGATACCCTCCAGTGCCGTGGGCGCGCGGCCCGAGGTGAGGACACGATCGAATCCCAGGTTGATCAGCTCCTCCAGGGCCCGTACGGGATGGGCCGCCACGTCGAAAGCGCGATGGAAGACGGTCTGCAGCGGCCGTTCGGATCCGAATTCCCGGACGAGTTCGAGGACCTCTCCGCAGCGATCCAGGTCGATCTCGCCGTCGGCTGAAAGAAAACCGAAAACCAGGCCGTCGGCCCCCGCCTCCAGCAGCAGCTCGGCGTCACGTTTCATAACCTCGAATTCGCCCTCGCTGTAGGCCATTCCTCCTTCCCGTGGACGAAGCATGCACATGACCGGAACCTGAAGCCGGGCTTTGATGGACTGGAGGGTCCCCAGACTCGGGGTCAGGCCTCCCAGGGCCAGCGCACCGCAAAGTTCGAGGCGATCAGCCCCTCCCTCGGCCGCTGCCAGTGCGTCGTCCAGGGACGATGCGATGACTTCGAGCAGGATTCGTTGTCCCATATGCTGGGCGACCATTCTGACCGCTTTTCCAGGTTCAGGCAAAGCAATTCTTGGTGAGGCCTGCCGTCCCACGGCGGCGCGGACCGCCTGGAACCTGCGGCGGCAGCGCACCTCGAGGCTCGTTTCGGAGCCGGTTCCGCCGGGACTGTGTGCTAACCTAGGGGGCTGATCAGGGACACTTTCGAGCGGGGAACGGAGTGAAAGAATATGGATGAGATTCTCACGATCCTTCAGAGCAACGCGCGGGAATCCGTCGAGGACATCGCACGGATGGTCGATCTGCCGGTCGAAGAGGTCAAGGCCAGAATCGCCGATTTCGAGAAGAGGGGGGTGATTCGAGGCTACCAGGCCATCATCCATGAGGCCAAGGCCCACGTCGACACGGTGACCTCTCTGATCGAAGTCAAGGTGACGCCGGAGCGAAAAGACGGCTTCGACACGGTGGCCCGCCGAATCGGAGCCTTTCGGGAAGTTCGCTCCCTCTACCTCGTGTCGGGCACTTTCGATCTGCTCCTGTTCGTCGAAGGTCGGACACTGCACGACGTCGCCGCTTTCGTCAGCGAGAAGCTGGCGCCCCTCGAGGGGGTCACGTCGACCTGTTCGCACTTCATGCTGAAGACCTACAAGCATCGCGGGCTGCTCATGGACCCGCCGGACGAATATGAAAGACTCAAAGTCACACCCTGACTTCGTCGCCCGCGCCATTCGGGACATCCCGAAATCGGGAATCCGGGACTTCTTCGATATCGTCAACGACGTGCCCGACGCAATCAGCCTGGGAGTGGGTGAACCGGGATTCGCCACGCCCTGGCATATCCGGGACGCCGCCATCTACGCCCTCGAGAAAAGCGCGACGGGATATACCTCGAATCTCGGCCTGCCGGAGCTTCGCAAACGTATTTCCGAGTATGTCTCAGGCTTTTTCGGAATCGCCTACGGGCTCGACGAGATCCTCGTGACCACGGGAGTGAGCGAGGCCGTCGACCTGGTGTTCCGGGCCGTGCTCGATCCCGGTGATGAGGTGCTCTATCACGAACCCTGCTACGTCTCTTATCGACCGGTCATTCAGCTGGCCCAGGGCAGGCCGATCGCCGTCAGCACCCGCTTCGAGGACCGATTTCGCCTGACCGCCGATGCCGTTGCGGCCAGGATCGGCCCGCGGACCAAGGCAATCATGCTGAACTTCCCGAACAACCCGACGGGTGCCACCCTCGACGCGGAAGATCTCGAGGGAATTGCCGCGCTGGCCTGCGAGCACGATCTCCTGGTCGTCACGGATGAGATCTACTCCGAGTTGACCTATCAGGGGGAGCATCGCAGCATCGTCTCCCTTCCCGGCATGCGCGATCGCACGCTCCTGCTCCATGGGCTGTCGAAGGCCTGGGCGATGACCGGATTTCGTCTTGGCTACGCCTGTGGTCCCCGGGCGCTGATCGACGCCATGATGACCATCCACCAGTACACCATGCTGTGCGCCCCGACGCTGAGCCAGTGGGCCGGCATCGAGGCCTTCGAGCAAGTCGAGGTGGATGTCGAAGAGATGCGCACCCGGTTTCTTCATAACCGGAACTACATGGTGTCGGCACTCCGCGAGATGGGACTGGCCCTGGTCGTTCCCCGGGGAGCCTTCTACGCCTTTCCGCGGGTCACCGATCTGGGGATGAGTTCCCGGGATTTTGCCCTGGGTCTGCTCGACGAAGAGAAGGTCGCGGTGGTACCGGGTGAGGCGTTCGGACCGAGCGGCGACGGGTTCGTCCGTTGCTCTTATGCCACCTCGCTCGAGAACATCAAGGAAGCCATGGAGCGCATGGCCCGCTACGTCTCCAGCCTCCGCCGCAGCACCCGGAGGGCCGCCGGCGGGCACGGCGCTTAAATCGCGAAGTCGGACGATGTGCGGCGCAGCCGCTTGGGAAGTGCGGCAGTCTGCGACCGCTTTCTCTGTTCCGGAGCGAGGGCAGGCGGGCTTCGATCACCGCTCTCGCCCATGAAGAGTGGCGGGGCCTTCCACCGGAAGGCCCCGTCTCAGGCACCATCGTCTGACTACGGTCCGACGACCGGCGACACCGGCAAGGAAGTGAACAGTCCGGCACCGTTCCCGAGCTCGAGAGCGATCGCCGAGAATGATCCACCTTCCGCCGAGATCACAACACTGCCGGTAAACCCGGTCAGATCGAGATCGTTGAAGTACTCGTCGATGAACTGAGCCGAGCGACCGTTGGCGGGAATGATCACATCCGCGATGTTGCTGCCCGGATCGATTCCGGCGGGCGCGGATCCGTCCTCATTCAACAATTCCAGGGTCACGGTGAGTGGCCAGGTTTGGTTGTTGCGGATTGCCAGCGCGCTGCGGACTCCGCCGGACTCGCGGACTGGCGAAGTGGCCCGGCTCATGGCGACGGCCGAACCGAAGCCCGCGATTCCAATCCCCGGGATCTGGAAGCGGACGATCCCGCCCAGCGCAACGTTCGAGACGACCTCCGCCGACCCAAGGGCAAGATCACCCTGCCCGTCCGTGTCCACGGTCAGGCTGCCGAGCGGGGCCAATGTGAAGCTCAGTTCCGACACTGGCTGACCGGGTTGCACCACTCCGCTCCCGCCGCTCAGTCCGACATCCAAAGGCTGCCCGTACATATCGAAGAAATAGAGCGTGCCCGTTGCCTCGGTGGTCGTACTGGTGTTGGTCAGGACGATGGAGGAGGTGAAGCCCGTGTCTCCGCCGTTGCCAAACTGGGGAAAGTAAAGCGCCGTCTGGGGTGCCGGGACCTGTCCCCGCAACTCACCGTCCGGGAAGGCGGAGGACATCACGTTTACGTAGAGACTTCCCCAGCTGAGGTCATCCAGGAAACCGGGGAAACCGGGGCAGTCCGGAAGTCCCTCGGCCGTCACCTGGGAGAACACCGTGGTGGCGGCGCCCAGTGAGAAAACCATCGGACCGTTGATGCCGGCGATTCCGCGATCGATCTCCACTCCGGTTACGTCGGTCAGGTCGTTCGTACAGGCCAGGCTGAACATGGTCTGCAGCGGATTCAGCACCCCGATGCAGGAGCCCGACCCCTGACTGTCCACGGGGGGAACTTCCTCATCACCGGTCAACGAGAAGGACACTCCAGCATCGGCTGGCGGACCGATCTGCCCCCGGATCTCACCGTCGGGATAATCGCCGGAATGCACGTTCACATAGAGATTCCCGGCCATCAGGTCGGCCACATCCTGAGCCGTGACGCTGAAGATGCCCTTGAAGGGGGACGCGGCCGAATCAAAGGGCAGAAGGACGGGGCCGTTTTCACCGGCCGGCGCACGATGAATGTGGGCAGCCAGCGCCCCGGAGACATCGTGCTGGCAGATAACGGTCAACTGATTCTGGGCGTCGTTCAGAGAGGCCAGACACTCGCCCGTCGCGACGCTGTCATTCGCCGGCACCTCCGCGGCGCCGCTCAGTTTGACATCGTACACACGAGCGAAAGCGGACCCCGGCAATACGAGAAGACAAAAGACCAAGAGGATAGTTAATTTTCGATTCATGCTTGCTGCGCCTCCCAACTGATATTTCCTGCGACACTGGCGGTACATTCCTAAATGCGCGGCCTTTACGTGCCGACCAACCCGCGGTTGGGCACTCTGTCGCATTCAATTGCCAGTTCCTCGCTCTCCCCCAACGGACGTGAGGCCATTGTACCCGAACGGGCGCGCAGAAACATCAAATTGTCAACCCTGGCCGGAGATTTGCCGGAAAGAGCACAGCGATCAGCGGAACAGCTTCCGGACATCGTCAAGCTGGCCGGCGCTGCCGAGCTTCTCATTCTTGTGCGCGATGAACTTGGCGTACTCGTCCATGAAAACCTTGCCGGGCTTCCTCAGGTCGAAGTTCTCGGGAGAGTCACGGAAGCTCTCGCGATGCACCCGACACCAGACCAGCCGACCATCGGTATCGATGTTCACCTTGGTGACGCCGAGCTTGGCGGCCCGGGCAAACTGGTTCTCATCGACTCCCTTGGCCCCCTTCAGCTTGCCGCCGGCGGCATTGATCCGCTCCACTTCCTCCTGCGGAACCGAGCTGGAGCCGTGCATGACGAGGGGAAATCCGGGACGCCGTTTCTGGATCTCCTCGAGAACTTCGAAGTGCAGAGACTGGCTGCCGCTGAACTTATAGGCGCCGTGACTGGTTCCGATGGCACACGCAAGACTGTCGACCTGGGTCTGCTCGATGAACTGCTCGGCCTCGTTCGGATCGGTCAGCTTGGCGTCGGCTTCCGCCACCGAAACATGCTCCTCGACCCCTCCGAGCATTCCGAGCTCCGCCTCCACGACCAAACCCTTGGCGTGCGCCCGATCCACTACGCGACGGGTGATTTCGACATTCTTCGCGAAGGGCTCGTGGCTGGCGTCGATCATGACCGAGCTGTAGAAGCCGCTGTCGATGCACTCGTAGCAACTCTCCTCGTCGCCATGATCGAGATGCACGGCAAAGACCGACTCGGGAAAGATCTCATCGGCGACACGGATCATGCCTTCCAGCATCCGCTTGTCGGTGTAGGAACGCGCGCCCTTCGAGATCTGGATGATAAAGGGAGCCCGGCTCATCAGGCTGCCGCGGAACAGTCCCATGGTCTGCTCGAGATTGTTGATGTTGTAGGCGCCCACGGCATACTTGCCGTAGGCGTGCTTGAAGAGTTCCTTGGTGGTAACGATCATTGCTTCTCTCCCTCCATTGTCCTTGCTGCAGCGACCGATCGGTCGCGCTTCCTCTCGAACTGGCAACGAGCAGCAAAGTATACACCGCCCGCCAAAGGTCCGACTACCAGCTGCGGTCCTTGAGGATCTCCTGGATCTGCTCTTTGGGAACCGGCAGCGCCTCCATGTGATCCTCCAGCCACTTGGAGAAGTCCTTTTCCATGTCGTCGCTCCAGCGCTGGTCGATTTGCCCCGGAGTGTAGACGCCTTCCTTGATCCGCTGGAACCCGAACATATCGCGCAACCGCACGACCTCGGACCGCTTGCAGACCTCCTCGGCGAACTGGGGAGGAATGAAGATGACACCCTCCCGATTGGCCAGCACCACGTCGCCGGGCACCACGATGGCCTCACCGATTCGCGTCGGACGGTTCACCGAAATCAGCATGTTGTTGTAGTTCCAGGACGGATGCCAGCCCCGAACGAATCCCTTGAACCCGGCCATCGACTCCAGTTGCGCCAGATCGCGGATGTAGCCGTCGAAGACGATCCCGTTCTGCGAGTTGGCATAAATCGCCGTTCCCAGATTGCCTCCGATGATCGGAGCGCCGTCGGCGGATCCCCAGGCGCTGGCGACGTACACGTCCTGGGGCTGAAGCATGTCGATGGGCCAGGAGTTCCTCCCGCCGACATGTCCGGACTGATGTCCCTTTTCAGTCAGAAAGCCGTCGAGATCCGGCCGCTTGGGCAGGAACGCGGCCGTCAGGGCCCGACCCACCAGGACGGCCCCGGCGTCGAGGTGAACCGTCTGCCAGTTCCCCTCGAACTGGTGCTGATAGCCTTTGGCGTAGAGTGTGCTCCAGGCCTCTTCGATCCCCACCTGCTTCATGCGATCGAGTATGCTGTCGGGCACTTTGGGCCGCCCATCCGGGAACCGTTCTCCCTGCCAGTCTCGGGTATAGGCGATCAGTTCGTCCGGCGAGAGGACTGCCTCCTGTGCCACCGCCCCGCCCTCCGAGAGGCCGATCAACGCGAATGCGAGCATCAAGGTGCGAATCGTCCACTTGTTCATGCGAATTCCTTCTCTTTCCTTTTCAGTGAGCCTCTACCGGCGGCCTGCAGTTACCGGCGAGTGAAGTAGCCGTTCACGTCATCCCGATCCCGAATCTGAGAACGGACCAAAAGAAGATTCTCCAGCCTGTCCCTGAAAACCTCGATGATCTCCGGATCAAAGTGCCGGCCGGCACCCTCCAGCATCATCGAGATCGCTTCATCATCGGACAAGGGGGGCTTGTAGGGTCGCCACGATGTCAGAGCGTCGAAGACATCGGCCACCGCGACGATCCGGCATTCCAGAGGGATTGCCCCGGCCGCCAGTTTGTTTGGATAACCCAGACCATCCCAGCGTTCGTGGTGGCCGAGAGCGATCGACGAAGCCATCTCGAGAAACGGATTCAGAGGACGATCGCTGGGCGATGGGAGCAATCCCTCCGCCAGCAGGCTGAGGGCAATGCTCGACTTCGGCTCGTGCGACAGGATCTCCGCCCCCATGACGCAGTGCTGTTCCATCAACTGCCGTTCCTGAGGGCTGAGCCGTCCTTCTTTGAGCAGAATGGAGTCGGGAATCCCCAGCTTTCCGATATCGTGCAACGGGCTGGTGAGCAGGATCAGCTCGAGAAAGTCGTGATCGCGGCCCAGACCTTCGGCGAGCAGCCTGGAACAGAAGGCCACCCGGAAGACGTGGTTGCCAGTTTCGTCGTCCCGGAACTCGGCCGCTTTGGCCAGTCGCCAGACCACCTCGCGATGCGAATCCTCCAGCTGGCGGGTTCGTTCGACCACACGCCGATCCAGTTCCCGGACCTGTTCCGCCAGCTGATCCTCGTAGTGCTTCAGTTGCAGCGCGCTGCGGATCCGGGCAAAGAGATCCTCGCGGGAGATGGGCTTGTTGAGGAGGTCCGTCGCTCCGAGATCCAGAGCCCGCCGCTTGAGACCTCGATCGGAGTCCCCGGTCAGGATGATCACGGGGATCTGTCGCAGTGCGTCCTCTCCGCGGATCGTGCAGAGGAGGTCGAATCCGTCCCTGTCCGGCATCTTGATGTCGGAGATGACGGTGTCGACGGGATGTCCGGCCAGGTAGTCGAGTGCCTCGTCCACACTCGTGCAGAAATGTGCCTGCCAGGGCTGCTCCTCGAGCATCCGCGCAAACAGGTTGAGCAGCACGGGGTCGTCGTCGACGAACAAAAGTCGACCAGTCGAGCGACTCAAAACACCTCCCGGTGGCAGCGAGGGCTGCCGTGTGACTCCCAAATGGTCACGATCGATCATGATAGCACCCCGTTCGGGAAGATTTGAGGTTTGCGGTTTCCGATTTCCGATCTGGGCGGTCGCTCGCCAAAACCGGAAATCGCCAATCGAAAATCGTAAATCGCAGATCTCAATTCCACCCATGGCGTCAATGTCCGATACTGGGAGCGTTCATGCTTCGCCAGCTGAAGAAACATGTCCAGGTCTTCGGGGCGAGAGGCTGGGCTTACGCCCTGGTCTCGCGGCTCGCCAAGGGGTTCCACTTCGAGACCCGCGTGCGGGTCCCCGTCCCGGGTCATCCCTCGAGATCACTCGAAGTCCGCCTGGGCACGAGCGACCTCGAGGTGCTGCGGGAGGTCTTCTATCTCGGCGAACTGGAGGTCCAGCCTCCGGTGGCTCCCCGGTTCATTCTGGATGCCGGCGCCAACGTCGGTTTCTCCACCGTCTACTTCGCGCTGCAATACCCGGACGCGACAGTGCTGGCCGTCGAGATCGAAGAATCGAACTTCCGGCAACTCCGTCACAACGTCGCCGGCCTTCCCAACGTCGTCCCCCTTCGGGCCGCCCTGTGGGGGACCCCTGCCCTGCTGCGGATCGTCGACTCCGGACAGGGGAAATGGGCCTTCACGGTGGCGGTGGCGGATCCGGGGAGGCCGTTCCCGGAGGAGGAGAGAATCCCCGGCGTCACGGTCGAGGAACTGATGAACCGGTTCGGCTGCGGGCGGATCGGCATCTTCAAGCTGGACATCGAGGGTGGAGAAAAGAGCGTCCTCCAAAACAGCGCTCCATGGATCGATCGCGTCGATTGCCTCGTCGTCGAGCTCCACGATCGCCTTATCGAGGGCTGCAGCGAGGCGTTCGAAAGGGCCCTCGACGGCCGCGACGTTGAACGCCTCCGTCGAGGCGAGAAGGTCATCGTACGCCGACGCCCGGTCTCTCCAAGACCACGGCCGTGAGCACGGCACGATTCCTCGCCGGCGCGGCCCGATCGATTCGGATCAGCTCCAGCGATAGCGGTAGAAGAAGCTCTTGGCGGCTTCCACCAGTTCCAGCCTCCGGACCTGCCCCAGGGCGAGACGCGCAAGCCAATCCCGGCAATCACTCTCGAGGGCCGGATCCAGCTTGAGAATGTCGCGGAGAATGCGGCGTGTCCTGCGGGAGTCCATCCAGGGATTCCGGGACGATCCCGGGTCCGCGATGGCCTGGGACGCAAAGTCGAGAGCCCGCTCGAGGATCGATTCTCCCTCGACGCGACTCTCGGCGAGTCCGCGAAACCGCTCCCAGGCCAGGCCGCGGGCAACCGATTCCTTGACGCGCGTCAATCGGGTGGATGCCTGCGTCACCTTGTCCGGATGCATCCGGTAGTCGAGCAGCACCTCCTCGAGATTTCCGATCGGCCCCAGGGAGACGAGACGCAACCAGAGATCCGTATCTTCGACTCCCTGGAACGCCGGGCGGTATCCACCCACTTTGCGAACCGCCTCGAGACGCATCAGCGCCGTCGGGTGGGCGAGGATCCTGCCGGCACCGACGGCCTCCCCCAGATCCGCCAGGCGTCTCGGATGCAGGATGATCCGGTCGCCGTTTCCCTGAGCGTCGATGAGACGAACCGCCGAACCGGCCACGGTGCAGTCCGCGTCATCGGCCAGAAACTGCGACTGGGCCTCGAAACGGCCCGGGCGACTGAGATCATCCGCGTCCATTCGGGCCAGCAGGGGGGCACGGGCCACTTCGATGCCGCGGTTCAGGGCCCCCACGACCCCTGTATTATCCTGTCGAAGGACCCGGATTCGACGATCGCGGCCGGCGTAGAAGGTCAGGATCTCCGACGTCGAATCGGTCGAACCGTCGTCGACGATAATGAATTCGAAATCTTCGAGTGTTTGATTCTGAATGCTCTCGATGGCGGACGCCACGAAACGCGCACCGTTGAACACCGGCATCACGACAGAGATGTTCGGTTCGCGAACGGACACCGTTTCGGCTCCCCCTGTGACCGGATCTGGCTCTCGGCCCGCGATCCTGTTCCCGCCCGAATTTCTCACCAGGATCCGGACTGAGAAATCCGGGCTGGCGGATCGGTGCCCCAGACTAGCCCATATTCCGCCATCTGACAATGGACGTCGGGCACGGAGTACCCCGCGGTGATTTCGAAGACGGGCAGCCACGACGATCGAGGGACGGGGTCAACGGGTCAGGCGATCGGGGACGTCCGATGCCTGCAGGAGCCGTGAAACCAGCTGGATGACCTGAACGTCTCCGGGGACATCCATGCGCAACCGTGTCTGGTCGTAAAGCAGGCGTGACGCCCCCTGGTGAACGACGAGCGCAACCAGAAACGAGGTAGCGCCGATGCCGACGATATTGAAGGTGGTCGGGAACTCGCCTCCCGCGGTCCGGATCCCTTCCTCGAACGGATCGCGATGCAGCACGCCGGAATCATCCTGCAGGAAATAGCGCATCTCGTAGTAAAGCGGCAGCTCGACCGCCGCAAAAGTCTCCTTCAGGTCGAGCTCGATCACCTTGAGGTGATCGTCCTGGAAGTAGAGATACGCCTTGTCCACACCTGCGACCTTCCGGTATTCGAGTCTGCGGAATCGCCCGTCCTTCGCCAGCCAGGACGAGATCCGGGTGTTGAACTTCTGGTCCTCGCGATCCTGACGCGGGTCGCCCAGCACGGCGATGGCGTCTTCCACCGTGCTCTCGTCGAGCATGAGCCCATTCCAGCTGTCGGGCGAGTCCGGACGGTCTTGAGCCAGCGCGACTTGGGCGGCAAAAAGCAGGAAGATCAAGCCGGTCAGATTTCGCATCGGTTGCGCCCCATTCTGGTCGATGCCGTGGCCCCGATCAAGGTTCAATCATCCGAGGTTCCGGGGTTTCGGGGTTTCGGGATTCGGGCTCCCTTGATCTCATCGGAACTGAAGGTGGGTCGTCCGGCGGCCGCTTGAGCTCCCCGATGGCGCCCGTGGTTCGGAGCAGCAGGTCCGCCGCCTGCAGGACTCTCCTTTGCAGCCGCAGCGGCAGATCGGGTGAGGAGCCGAGGTAGTCCTTCACCAGCTTCGCGGACTCCGGGGACGACTGACCCCAGAACAATGCCTCCAGCCAGCGTTGGGGAAAGAAGATCGAGCCGTCGCTTTCGACCCGGGGAAGAAGCTCGAGCGCACGGCGAATCCGAGGCTCCGCCTCGGAGCCCCGCAGGGGATGGGTCAGGTAGTGGAGTGCATCGAGCGACCAGTTCTCACGAACCGTTCCCAGTTTTCCGGCGATCTCCTCGAAAAGGGCCTCTCGCCGATCGGGCGAAGAAGACACGGCAGCACGTTCGAAGGCAAACTCGTCCCTGCGCTCCGGATTCTCGAGACGCTGGAATTGCGCATCCAGCACCTGTTCGCACGAGACACCGTCGCGACGGAGCGCCAACTCGAGTGCCAGACGGGTGGAATCCGACTCGCCCAGCTCGAGGCCCTCGACCCGTTCCTCCCCCTTCCACAGGCGGGTCAAACGCTCCACCCCGTCGTCCGAAGTCACCACCGACGCCAGCGTACGCAGTGATGCGAGCTTCGAAGCCGGGCCGGCGTCCGAATCCAGCCGTTTCCACAACGACGCCTCGATCCGGGGTCCCAGGTCGGGCTCGTGCCACAGGCCCAACGCCCAGAAGGCCGTAGCCACCCGCTCCAGCAGATGTTCCTGCAACAGCTCATCCCCTTCGGCGTCCAGTCCGCGCAGAACCGCCTCGATGAAGGTCTCCGACGGGATGTCCCCGGCCAGCACGCCATCCCACAGCGACAACCAGACAGCGGCCCGGGTCGCGGCCGGGAGCGTCGGCGGGATCCCGGCCAGCAGGAGGCGCCGGGACCCCTCATCGAGCCGGAAGAAGCCGTACCCAAGGCCGTCGGCGCTGGGAACGATGAAGGCGGGTCGTTTCCGGGCCGAGAGGTCCAGGGGTGTTACAGCTTCTTTCAGCCGCAGTGTCTGCCTGTGAACGGAATCGGGATCTCCCGAAACGACGTGCAGTTCCTGGGACCAGAGCAGGCCCCGGCCGAGGGGATCGGATTGACGGATTTCGAGAGCCGGAGCGCCGGACGTCCCCGTTCCGGCCGCCTCGACCGTCACCGTCGGCCGTCCTGCCTCCTCGACCCAGGCACGGCTCCAGGTCCGGAGATCTTCCGGGGTCAGATCATCGAGGATCCCGATCAGGTCGTTCCAGTCGGCGTTGCCAAAACGGAAGCGATCCAGGTATCGGCGCAGACCTTCCCGGAGTTCCTTCTCCCCCACCAGGACCTCGAGCTGACGCATCACGGCCGGGGCCTTCTGGTAGATGATGGGGCCGTAGAGACTGGCGGCCTGCTGCAGATTCTCCAGCTTCTGACGGATCGCATGGGTTCCCAGACTGCGATCGACGTCATAGGCGACCGGCTGGTGCGCGAGCAGGAAACGCAACTCGTGATCCACCTCCGGAAAGGCCGGATTGACGATCTTCGCCGCCATGAAGTTCGCAAAAACCTCTTTCATCCACACATCGCTGAACCAGCGCATGGTCACGAGATTTCCAAACCACATGTGAGAGGTCTCGTGGGCGATGAGGCTCGCACGCCTCAGTTCATCGTTGCGGGTCGCGGAGGGCTCGAGAAGCAGAAGGGTGTCCCGGTAATAGACCGCACCCGGATGCTCCATCCCGCCGAACTGGAAGGCCGGCAGGAGGACGAAGTCGAACTTCTGATAGGGGAGCGGGATCGCGGTATAGCGCTCGAGCCAGTCGAGGGCCTGGGCGTGAAGGTCGAAGATCGCATCGAGGTTGCGCGCCAGCTTGGCCTGGTCCGTTTCGCGGTGGTAGAGGCGAACCGTCCTCTCCCCGATCTTCCGCTCCACCACCTGGAACTTCCCCGCGGCAAAGGCAAACTGGTAGGTGCTGAGAGGCTCCGTTTCCTGAAAACGCACCACGTGGTGCCGGCCGACCTCGACCGCCGCCGAGGAGCGCCCGTTGGAAACGGCCGTCCAACCCTGCGGAAGGGAAAGCACGAGGCGGTATCGAGCCTTCAGATCCGGCTGATCGAAACAGGGAAAAGCCGTCGCCGCCCGATCTGGCACGAACAGTGTGTACAGATAGTCCCGACGACGGTTCAGCGCCACATCACTGGCCTTGAAGCCGAACTCGAAGGTGTTGCGTCCCTCCTTGAGCACCTGCGCCGGCAAGACGATTTGTCCGCGCCGGAACTCGTGGGCCACCGGGCGGCCACCCGAGGTCACCGTCTCCAGATCGGCAGAGGGGGCGCGAAAATCGATGATGAGGGGCTTCCCCGCCCCGGAAAGGCCGAAGGACAGGACCAGCGAGCCGCTCAGCGACTGGTCCGGCGGTTCGGGCACCCGAAAGGTGAGCGAGTAGATGAGGTCCGTGATCCGGCCCGCACGTTCGCGGGCGAGTTCGAGAGAGACACCCGCGTCGGGTTCCTTCGGGGCCGGCCCCGTACAGGAGGAAACCAGCCCGAGCAGCGCGAATCCAAGCAACGCAACCACCCCTCCGCCATGACGGGGCCTCACTGTGCCCCTTCCTTCTTCATCCAGAAGGGCGCGGTGACGAACCAAAGGATCATGCCGACCAGCATCAGTCCGGCGTGGCGATCCCAGGTGATGGCTCCGGCAAACACGAAGAACGCCGGCACGATGGTCAGGACCAGGCCGATGGCAGAAACGGCCTTCAACAGGACTTTCATCGCGCCACCTCCCGACTGGGAACCCGGGCCCTCTGCAGGGCATAACTCAGGACGACGTAGGTCGCCACCGCGATGAACCAGGCCGGCAGGGCCTTGAAGAAGATTTCGATGGGCAAAGCGAAGGACACCGCGACCGAGCCGACCCAGGCGAAGAAGGCCGGGAGGCTGAACGGACTCGACCACTTCTCGGCAGCCTCGCGCTCCAGGCCCAGCTTCGGCATCAGCCAGAAATCGGCGAAGATCACGGCCCCCATCGGCATCAGGATCAGACCGTACAGCGCCACGAAATCGAGCAACTGCATGACCAGGGCCGGAAAGAGGGCCGCCACCGTCGTAGCCAGCCCGGTCGCCAGGGTCACCTTCCAGCGCCGCCAGTTGGGGGTCGCCACCTGAAAGGCCAGACCGGCCCGGTAGAGCGTAGGGTTCGCCGTGGTCCAGCCGGCGATGATGACGCAGATCGCACCGGCGACGCCCGCCCCCAGATAGGCGATCGGCCCGGGCGCCACATTGCCCAGAGCCGCTGCGCAGAGGATGCCCGAGGAAATCCAGGCCACGAAGTGCCCGAGATACATTCCGGCGGCCGAGGCGAAACCATACTGCCACTTCCGCGCGTAGCGGAGGATGGTCAGGTCCGCCATGCCGATGTGCATGGCCAGATTACAGAACCAGGCGAAGAAGATGACGTGCCAGATCGTGAACTTGGTCTGGCCCGCGGCCACCGTCCCGGTCCAGATCTTCGTGTTGGCCACCGTCCAGAAGTCGCTCAGGGAGTGCACGCCCAGTTGCGGGAGCACCGCGACTGCGGCAGCCACGAAGACGAGGAACATCCAGGGCACGCAGATCCTGGCAAACCGGGCAATGCGCTCGAACCCGAGGATGGCGAGCGCGGTCACGACGGCCCCGACGAGAAAGACCACGATACCCCAGGTGAAGCTGGTGGGCAGCCGGTCCGACAACGCCGGCATGGGCATGTGGAAAGGCAGGCCGACCGCCGTCGCGGCCACTGAGATCATGGCCCCGGCCAGGAAGCAGAACATGAGGGCGTTCACGATGGAATACATGTAGGTCAGGTAGGGCCCGCAGATCTTGCGCAGCTGCCAGTAGAGAGTCAGGCGCGTGCGCACCGCGATCGGGGCGCAGACGAACGCCCAACTCAGGACTGCGAGCAGGTTGCCGATGATCAACCCGGCGAAGAGGTCCGTCGCCGTCACGCCGTGTACCACGAACAGCGGCCCGATGACGAACTCCGTCCCGGCAACGTGCTCGCCTGCGTACATGCCGAGGAAACTTCGAAATCCATGGAGGTGGTCGGAGGAAACGGGTTCCCGGTCGAACTCGTACATTGCGTCGAGTCGCTCCACCAGTCGTGATCCACTCTCACTCGCCATGAAACCTCCCTGCCGCGGTCCTCGGAGCGGCCCGGCGCCGTCCCCTCCGCCTTGTTGGAACAGGATCGGCTCCGTTACCATGGCTCCGAGGATGCAGTGACCACCCGAGTCCCGATATGACGCAACGACTTTACTACACGGATCCCTATGTGCAAGAGTTCTCGGCCCGCGTCGTTCGCCGGATCGAACTGGAAGAAGGCCCGGGCCTGGTCCTCGACCAGACCTGCTTCTACCCCACGTCGGGCGGGCAGAGGGCGGATTCCGGGGTCATCGCCGGCAGGCCCGTCTGCGATGTCCTCGATCGCGGGGAGGAGGTCGTCCACGTGCTGGCGCGAGCGGAGACGGATCTCCCCGAACCGGGCGACCAGATCGCCGGACGCATCGACTGGCCCCGGCGCTTCGATCACATGCAGCAGCACAGCGGACAACACATCCTGTCGCAGGCCTTTCTGCAGGCCGCTGGTGCCTCCACCGAGTCGTTTCACATGAGCGAGACGTCCTCGACCATCGACCTCGACCTGGAGTCCCCGACGGAGGAACAGATTGCTGCCGCCGAAGATCTGGCGAACCGGATCGTCTTCGAGGACCGGCCGATCCGCATCGACTTCGTCGCGGCCGAGGCGCAGGCGGCTCTCGAGCTCCGAAAGCAGTCCGAAAGAACCGGCACGCTGCGTCTGGTGTCCATCACGGGTTTCGACCGCTCGGCCTGCGGAGGCACGCACTGCACCCGCACCGGCGAGGTCGGGCTCATCAAGGTGCGCCGCTGGGAGCGGGTCCGCCAGCGGGCCCGGATCGACTTTGTCTGCGGAGGACGGGCACTGCGGGATTACCGGTTGCGAACGGAGATCCTCACCCGCGCCGGACAGCTGTTCTCCGTCGCCGAGAGCGATCTCCCCGAAGCGATCCAGCGCCAGCAGGACGCCGCCCAGGAGCTACGACGCCGGATCGGCAGGCTGCAGGACAGCCTGCTCGAATCCGAGGCCTCCCGGGCCATCAGGCGGGCGGTTCGGCTGCCGGGCTGCGAGGTGGTTCGAGGGGTCTGGGACGGGCTCGACATGAAACAGCTCAACCACCTGGGCAGCCTGATCCTCGCCGATGCACCGGGGCGAATCGCCCTGCTTGCCTCGCGGGGAGAGCATCAGGGCTTGTTGCTGGTCGCACGCGGCAGCGGCCTGGAATCTCCCGACATGAAAGAGGTGATCGCCGAAGCCGCTTCGGTCGCCGGCGGTCGCGGGGGCGGCTCCGGAGACCGTGCCCAGGCCGGCGGCTGCCGCAACGAACGGCTCGAAGAGGCCCTCGACCGGGCCTTCGCGCTGACGAGCCTCGCGCAGACAAATTAGGGCTCGACGGTTTGGCGGGAGGCGCCGGTTCCGAACCGCGCTTTCCGGACAGCGATTGGAGGGCAAGTTGAGATCACCTGGGTGCCTGGCTCTGTTCACGCTCGTCGCCATCATCGTTCTTCCATTCTTCTACGCGGAGATCATGGTCTCGGCCATGTCCAAACTGGCCATGCCACCGAACATTGCTTTCCTGGCGGTCTTCGGGGTCATCCTGGGCAGCGTCGTGAACATTCCGGTCCGGAAGATCGAGCGCAACGAGGAGTTTCGGGTCGATCAGTTTCACATGTACGGCATCGACCGCTTCTTTCCCGGCCGGATCCGCAGGGCGCGCTTCACGATCATCGCCGTGAACCTGGGAGGGTGCGTGATCCCCATGTCGATTGCGGTGTTCGAAATCTTCCGCATCGCGACGGTCGGAACGGGGCCGCTGGCCGTGCTGATCCTGGTGGCAGCGGCAAACGTCCTCGTCTGCTACTTCTTCGCGCGCCCGGTCAAGGGCGTCGGAATCGTCATGCCGACGCTCATTCCGCCGCTGGTCGCCGCCCTTGGAGCGATCCTCCTGTTGCCCGATTTCGCCCCTCCAGTCGCCTTCGCGGCCGGGGTCCTGGGGCCGCTGGTCGGTGCCGATCTGCTGCACCTGAAGGACATCCAGGCACTCAATACCGGCATCGCCAGCATCGGCGGCGCAGGAACCTTCGACGGTATCGTCCTGTCCGCCGTGATCGCGACTTTCCTGGCCTGATCGGCCGGACTCAGTGTGACCGATTCTGATAGGACGGCCGCTTCGGCTCGACGGGTGGATTCGTGTCGAGGAGCCGGAGTGTCTCCTGGACAGCCCGTTCCAGCTGCGGATCGGTCCCCTTGGCCATCTGCGTGGGATCCTCGACCACCTCGATGTCGGGCTTGACTCCTTCGCCCTCGTCGAACCACGTTCCCCGTTTGCTGTACATCCGGAACGTGGGCACGGTGACGGCCCCGCCGTCGATGAGCCCGGGGGCTCCCGAGATACCGATGAGTCCTCCCCAGGTCGTTGAGCCGATCAGTGGACCCAGCCCCGCTTCGCGGAAATAGTAGGGAAAGGCGTCCCCGCCCGAGCCGCTCCAGCCGTTGATCAGCATCACCTTGGGACCAAAGTGGGCGACGGGCGGCCACTGCCAGTCCTGACCCTGCCGGACCGCCCAGAAGCTGAGGGGCTTGCGGTCGAGCAGCTCGATGAAGCGGTCCGGAATCTGGCCGCCGCTGTTGAACCGCTCGTCGACGATCAGGCCGGGCTTGGTGAACTGGGCGTAAAACTGTCTGGCCAGTTCCGTCTGGCCGTCGATGCCGGTGCTGCGCACGTAGATGTACCCGACGCGCCCTCCACTGGCTTCGTCCACACGCTTGCGGTTCTGTTCGATCCACTCGAGGTGGCGGAGCCGTGTCTCATCGGACAGGGTCTTGACCAGGATCTGGTGGGCTCCCTCGAGGGATGGCCGGTCGTTGACGGTCAACAGAACATCCTTCTCGCCGAGTCCCTGGAACGAAGCATAGGGATCCCGGGAGATATCGAGGGGAACGCCGTTGACCGCCAGGACGTAGTCGCCTTCCTTCACGTCCATATCCGGTTCGTCCAGAGGCGAGCGGACTTCGGTGTCCCAGGCGGCGCCCCGCACGATGTGCTGGATCCGATAGGCTCCCTGGTCCAGCGCCCAGTCGATGCCCAGGAGTCCGACTCCCAGTCGTGGAGCATGCTCGGTGTCCCCGCCACCCCGGTAGGTGTGGGAGGAGTTCAGCTCGGCGACGAGCTCTCCCAGAACGAAGTTCACATCCCAACGGGTGACGCAGTCATCGATGAGCTTCCCGTATTGCGCCCTCATGGCGGGCCAGTCGACGCCATGCATGCCCGGGTCGTAGAAGAAATCGCGCTCCAGACGCCAGGCATCGTTGAAGATCTGGCGCCATTCGGCCCTCGGGTCCACCAGGGTTTCGAGTTCCCCGGTCCGCAACGGCTTCTTCAGTTCCTGCTTGGGAGCGACATCGACGATGGCCAGCGACCGCTCCTGCCGGACCAGCAGCTTCTTGCCGTTGGCGGACAGGTCGTAGGAGTTGATGTTGGAGGCGATCTGCTTTTCTTCCCGTTCCTTGAGATCGTAGAAGACGAGTTCGCTCTTGGCATCCGAATCGGCGCCCGTTCGCGGTCCTCTCAAGTAGAGTACTTTGCCCTCGGTTGCGTTCAGGAGAGCGTAATTGCCGGCCTTGGGCGGGAGCAGTACCAGGCGGCGTTCGAATCCGTCGAGCTGGACCTCGACCGGCTTGGGTGACTTCTCCGAGGCCTTTTCCGCGGATTTTTCGTCGCCCTTGGCGGACTCGTCCTGGGAGGCTCCGTCACTCTTGACCGCTTCCGACGGCTCGCCGCCGGCTTCACTCTTCTCCGCCTTGCCGTTGCCGTCCTTCTTCTCCCCTTCTTCGGCTTTCTCCTTCTCCTCGGCGCCCTCCACGTCGTTTCGGGGAGCCAGGGGAGACGCAATCTCGTCCGTCAAGGGAACGGCGGCAATGCGAGTGGCATTGGCGTAGATCCAGGAGTTGTCGAAATCGCTGTACTCGGGATCGAAGGTCCGGTTGGTCAGGAAGAACAGATACTGGCCTTTGGGGTCGAACACCGGATTGGTGTCGTCGTAGTAGCCCGAGGTAACCTCGTGTTTTTCCTTGTTCTGCAGATCGTACAGGCAGATCTTGTGGGTCTGGTGCGGCGTGTCGAGCTGGTAGGCGACCCAGCGGGAATCCGGCGACCAGCCGACTCGAAAGCGGGCCAGGGCCCCCTGAAACATGCGCAGCCCCTGGTCGATCTGTGTCACCTGCCGGGAATCCAGATCGAACACCTGGATCTTCATGGCGTTATCGACGAAGGCCACCTTCTTGCTGTCGGGGGACCAGAACGGGGTGTAGCGAAATCCGGGCCCCAGCGATGTCAGCTTTTCCTCCTCGCCGGTCCCGTCTGCCGGGCGCAGCGTCAATTCGTACTCACCGGATCGATCGCTCCAGTAGACGATCTTCTTCCCGTCCGGAGACCAGACCGGATCCCGCTCCGCCACGCCCGAGTCGCGCGTCAGATTGAGGATCACACCATGTTCGGCCGGAAGGCTGAATACATCGCCCCGGGCATCGATCACGGCGCGCTTGCCGGTGGGAGAGATCGCAGCCGACATGATCAGGTCGGCCACCTTTTCGATTCTCGGTTTGAGGGTCCGCTCATCGGTGACGACCTGCACCGCGACCTGATGGTACTTCTCGTTACTCAGATCGAGCAGATAGAGGAGGCCGCCCGCCTCGAAGACGATGTCCTTCGGACCGATCGCCGGGAAGTGAATGTCGAAATCGCGGAATTGGGTCACCTGGTGCATGGACTTGCGACTCGTGTCGTAGGCCCAGATGTTGTGCCGCTTCTCAGCGCCCCGGTCGGAGAGGAAGTAAAGCGTGCCCCCGTGCCACATGGGCTGGCTGTCGTCGGCGAGGTCGTGGGTGATGTTCTCGGAGGCGTAGGTTTCCAGGTTGAAGAGCCAGATGTCCGGGTTCATCCCCCCGCGGTACCGCTTCCAGGTCCGGAAGTCGCGCGTCCGAGGAGTGTACGCGAGGAGCTTCTCGTCCGGCGAGATGGCGCCGAACTCACCGTAGGGAACGGGCAGCCGCTCCGGCAGCCCGCCTTCGGCGGCGACGCGGTACAGCTGGTTGAACCGCTGGCGGCCGCTGGCCCGCGAGGACGCCATCAGGAGACCCTTTCCATCGGGATACCAGTCCAGCAGACGATCCTCCATGGGATGGTAGGTCAGGCGGCGCGGCGTACCCCCGGCGCGCGGCAATACGTAGATGTCCTCGTTGCCGTCGTAGTTGGCGACGAAGGCGATCTGCGAACCGTCGGGAGAGAAGCGAGGGAGCATCTCCTCGCCGTCGGGAGAGCTGAGGCGGTTGGCGACTCCCCCTTCCTTCGGCACGACCCAGATGTCGCCGGCGTACACAAAGGTGATCTCCGTGTCGGAGACATCGGGCTGACGCAGCATGCGGGCATTGACTCCGGCCCGCGTCCACTCTGTGGTAAGGCCGGACGCGAGCGCACAGATCGCAACCAAAAGGACGGTCTTCAACTTCATAGGGCTCTTCCGTTGTCGTTGGTGGTTGATGTGTCCTTCAAACTCAGTGGAGCGATTTCAGGTAGCTGACCACCGCTTCAGCGTCCTCGCGGCTCATCCCGAACTGGGGCATCGGTCCCCGTGGAACCTGTCCGCTTTCGCGCCGGCCGTGCATGAGCAGGAAGACGGCGTCCCTGGGATTCCAGCCCGGGAGCCCGGCGATGGCGGGCGCGCGAAAGGCCCACTGGCGGTTCGCAAAGGGCGAACGGACCGGAATCGGGGCCCCCTGCAACAGGCGGTTCCGGTCCAGGTTTCCCTCCTCGTCGCGGGGCGTATGACACTCGATACACTTGGCCACGTGATTGACGAGGTACTTGCCCCGCTCGATCTTGGCCTGGCCGACCGGTGCCGCCGGGTCCTCCGACGACGCGGAGACGAGGATCGAGGCAAAAGCGAGGAGAACGGCTGTCGTAGAGAGCCATCGCATCATTTGAAAGTCTCCCATTAAGCCTGGCGATTGCTGTGGGAAGATCATACCAGAACCCGCCCGGCGAACCCCCCTTCGATGCGGCTCCCGGAAGCGTGCGGGACGACCGTTTCACCGACTCTCCCCGATGGAGCGCGCCGGCCGTCTCGAACCAGGATCGGAAACCTCGCGGTCAGCCGGAGCGGTCCCCCCGATCGTCGGCGACCAGCTCCACACGGCGCCCCTCCTGGGCCGAGAGATAGGCGGAGTAGATCACTCTCACCACCTCCAGTCCCAGACGTCCATCGGTCACGGGGGGACGATCTTCGGCCACGCAGTCCACGAAAGACTGGCACATCCCCCAGTGACCCGACGTCCAGTCCTCATCCGGCATGGGCGTGCTCCAGCCCGCAGCTGTCTCCAGCTTCTCCTGGAGGTACTCTTCCCCGAACGTTTCCGGAGCCGGGGCATACGCTTCGACCAGATTGTTGGGACTGAGATTGCATTTGAGTCGGCCGTTGGAGAAGAGGACGTCGAGACGACTCTCCATCCCTCCCAGGACGGCGTCGGAGGCCCAGACGATCCCCCGCGAACCGTCCTCGAAGGAGAGAACCAGGGATCCCCAGTTCTCGACGTCCTTCCATCCCCTCGCCACCCACTGGCGTGATTCCCGCTCGAGGGCCGGGATCCGGCTGAGATCACTCACTTCGGCCGTCACCGCGACCGGCCGGATCGGTCGGCCGTCCCGGGCCAGGCCTTCCAGCTGCTTGAGGAAGATCATGGCCCCGATCGGGTGTGCCCCCAACCGGATGAGAGCACCCCCTCCGGTGTACTTCCAGATCTTCGAGAAGGGTGAATGGGAACCGCTGTGGCATTCTCCGCCCCGCATCTCGAGGATGGTGCCCCGGGAGACCTCCAGGAGCCGCGCTACTTTCCGCAGCGACGGAGAGTGAATCCAGTTCTCGCCGTACATCAGCTTCACGCCGCTCCGATCGGCCGCGGCGACCATGGAGGCCGCCGCCTCGACGGACACCTTCAGCATGTGGGCACGGCTCTGGGAGCTGACCGCCTGGTCGGCCGCGTCGGCCGGCAGATCCTGTCCCACGTAGGCCGTCAGGGGCTTCGTGCAGACGACATGCTTGCCCGCCGCGGCTGCGGCCTCCGTCATGGGCTGGTGCAGGTGGTTGGGCACGCACAGGTCCAGCACGTCGACCTCGGGCATGGCGAGCAGTTCCCGCACATCGGACACGACATGGGGGACGTCGTACTGTCTGGCATACCGACCGGCGCGCTCGGGGTCGGTGTCGGCCACGGCAAAGAGCTGGTGGCGACCCCCGGAGACCCTGGAGTAGCATCGACCGCGGGTCTGGGCAAGAAATCCCGCCCCCACGATCCCGATTCCAATCCGTTTCATCGTCCCTCCCTGTCCTGCGGCCTCGGCCGACTTGCTTCCCGCTCGGACCGGAGCGACTTGTTCCGCCACTCCCTCCGGCATAAAATCCCCCGGGATTCTTGCACGTTCGGACCAGTGCGGCAACCGTTTCCCATCCCGGGCGCGGCCGCGGGACCGTTATCGAGGAAGGGGTAGGAATTGGAGATTCGAACAGCGGTCATTCCGGTGGCCGGGCTGGGCACCCGGCTGTTGCCGGCCACCAAATCTCAGCCCAAAGAGATGCTGCCGGTGGCCAAGAAGCCGGTGGTCCAGTACGTCGTCGAGGAGATGGAGGCAAACGGCATCAAACAGATTCTCCTCGTGACGGGCAAGAGCAAGACTTCCATCGAGAACCACTTCGACTTCGACCACGAGCTGACGCGACATCTGAGGGAAAGCGGAAAGGAGGAACTCCTTCCGGAACTCGAGTACGAGCGGATGCGACTCGAGTTCTTCTTCACCCGGCAGAGAAAGCAGAAGGGTCTGGGTGATGCGATCCTGTGCTCCCGACATTTCACCCAGGAGCAGCCCTTCGTGGTGGCCCTGGGGGACAGCATCCTCGGACTGCACGGCCGGTCGCAGGTGCTCCGCCAGATGATCGAGACTTTCGAGGAGCGGCGGCCCGCGGCCGTTGTCGCCGTCGAGGAGGTGCCGGCCGAGTTCCTGAGTTCGTACGGCGTCGTCCGCCCTTCTGAAGACGGAGAGGTCTTCCGCATCCTGGACCTGGTCGAGAAGCCGGCCCTCACGGAGGCGCCCAGCAACCTGGCCATCGCCGCCCGCTACATCTTCACCCCCGGGATCCATGACGCCATCGCCCGGACGACGCCTGGAAGGAACGGCGAGATCCAGCTGACCGACGCCATCCGCCTGCTGATCGAGGAGGGGGAGACCATCCTGGGCGTCCGCCTGCCGTCTTCCGAGCACCGCTACGACATCGGCAACTTCCGCAGCTACTTCGAAGCCTTCATCGACTTCGCCCTGGACGATCCCGAACTCGGGCCCGACCTGCGAAGCTTCCTGGAGACCAGACTCGATGCGGATCGTTGAGAAGCGGGCTTTCGCACGGGCCGGTCTGCTGGGCAATCCCTCGGACGGCTACTTCGGAAAGACGATCTCCGTGACGTTTCGCGATTTTCGCTCGCGCATCGTCCTGTACGAGTGGCCGGAGCTCGAGATCATCCTCAGCCGCCAGGATCGTTGTGAGTTCTCGAACCTGGAGGAACTCATCGACGACGTCCGGCTGAATGGTCTGTATGGCGGTCTGAGACTGATCAAGGCGGCGATCAAGGTCTTCGCGGAGCACTGCCGCCGCACGGGTCTGGAGCTTCCCCCGCAGAACTTCGCGCTCCGCTACGAAACCGACATTCCCCGGCAGGTCGGGATGGCCGGTTCCAGCGCCATCGTAACGGCAGCCATCCGATCACTGATGGAATTCTACGAGGTGGACATTCCCCGGCCCGTTCTGGCCAACCTCGTCCTGTCCGTGGAAACCGAAGAAATCGGGATCGCCGCAGGCCTGCAGGACCGAGTCTGTCAGGTCTACGAGGGCCTGGTCTACATGGATTTCGCCCGGGAGCACTTCGATCGCCAGGGCTACGGCGAGTATGAGTGTCTCGACCGGTCGCTCGTGCCTCCGCTCTACATCGCCTATCGCCGGAGCCTGAGCCAGATCTCGGGAATCTACCACAGCAATCTGCGGGAGCGCTGGCTTCAGGGCGACCCGGATGTCGTCCGGGCCATGGAGGAATTTGCCCGCCTGGCCGAAGAGGGCCGCAGTGCGCTTTTGGCCGGGGAATACCCCGCCCTCGCACGACTGATGGACCGCAACTTCGATCTGCGCAGCCGCCTGGTCCGGCTGGACCCGATCAATGTGGAGATGGTCGAGACCGCCCGTCGGCTCGGAGTCTGCGCCAAATATGCCGGCTCCGGAGGTTCGATCGTCGGCATCTGTGAGGACCCCGATCGGCTCCGGAGGCTGCGCGAGGCGCTGTCACCCCTCGACTGCGAAGTCATCCGGCCGCAGACCGCCTGACCCGCATGGCTCGGCCGGTTCCTTCCCGACGGGAGTTCGTCGAGAGACCCAGGCTAAACCTTGGCAGTCTGGGTCCGGGAGGTGCCGGTTCCCTCGCCGCTTCGGACCCCGAGCTTCTTCAGGATCGTCATCAGGGGACACCAGTTCGAGAAGGCCGACTGAAACAGGTTCAGGCCGACGAAGGCAGTAAACAGGTACCAGTAGGGGCTGACCCATTGGCCGAGAGCGAGGCTCAACAGAACAAAAAACCCTGCGACCAACCTAAGGTAACGTTCGACAGTCATTTATCAGATCCTCCGCGTGTCTTGACAACAACGATGCTCGAGCAGACGCGGGAGATTCACCGCGCCCCTCGGAGAATGACGACCGGGACGGCCCGGGACCGCTGGAACCGCTGGGTCCGTCCGTGACTCAGGCAGGAGCAAATCTCCCGACGCTCGCAGTCCCGGCTCCCCGGTCCCTTCCGTCTCATGGGTCTCAGGCCGTCTCATTACGCCTTCCTGCCTGCCATGTAGTACAGGATCGGAACGGTCATCCGTGACAGGAGCAGCGATGCGACCTCTCCCGCCATCAGCGAGATGGCCAGGCCCTGAAAGATCGGATCGAACAGGATCACCGAAGCGCCCACGATGACCGCCGCCGCCGTCAGCAGCATGGGCCGGAAGCGGACCGCTCCGGCATCGACGACCGCGTCGGCCAGCGACATGCCCTCCTGGAGCCGCAGTTCCACGAAATCGACCAGGATGATCGAGTTCCGCACGACGATTCCGGCACCGGCGATGAAACCGATCATCGAAGTCGCCGTGAAGAAGGCCCCCATCGCCCAGTGGGCCGGCAAAATACCGACCAGAGAAAAGGGGATGGCCGCCATGATCACCAAGGGTGTCACCATCGACTGGAACCACCCGACGACCAGAATGTAGATCAGCACCAGCACCACGGCAAAGGCGATCCCCAGATCCCTGAAGACCTCGTAGGTGATGTGCCATTCTCCGTCCCACTTCACGGCGTATTTTTCTGTCGAGAAGGGCTGCTCCGCCGTATACTGGGAGATCTCGTACCCTTCCGGGATCTTCAGCTTGGACACCGCATCGTTCAACTTGAGAATCGCGTAGACCGGACTCTCCTCGCTGCCCGCCACGTCGCCCGTCACGTACACGACCGGCTTGAGATTCTTGTGGTAGATGCTCTTGTCCTGGATCGTCTGCTGGACGTCGACCAGTTCACCAAGCGGCACCATCTGCCCACCGGAGCCCATGAGCCGCAGATTCTTGAGATCGGCAATGCTCGATCGGCTGGGCTCGGGAAGGCGCAGCACGATGTCCACGTCCTCCTTCTCGCTGGGCACGTGAAGCAATCCGGCCTTCATGCCGCCGAGCGCCATGCGTGTGGCTGCGACGATCTGTTCCACGGAGACCCCGCTCAGAGCGGCCTTCTCCTGATTGATGTGGAAGACATACTTCTGCTGGTCGGCTTCGATGTAGGAATCGACATCGACCACACCCTCGGTGTCCTCGAAGATCTTCTGGATCCGGCCGGCCAGTTCCAGCTGCCGCTTGTAGTTGGGACCGTAGATCTCGGCCACCAACGTCTGCAGCACGGGAGGACCGGGCGGAACCTCCGCAACCTTGACCGCTGCGCCGTGCTGCCGGGCGATCTCCTGGATTCTCGGACGCACCGCCTTCGCGATCTCATGACTCTGCATCGAGCGGTGTTCCTGGGACACGAGGTTCACCTGGATATCCGACTCGAAGGGTTGACGCCGCAGGAAGTAGTGGCGCACCAAACCGTTGAAGTTGTACGGCGCGGAGGTGCCGACGTACATCTGATAGTTCATGACCTCCGGGACGGTGGCCAGATAGCGCCCGATGTCCTGGGTGACGGCGGCGGTGTCCTCGAGTGTGGTGCCCTCCGGCATGTCGACCACGACCTGGAACTCGCTCTTGTTGTCGAAGGGCAACATCTTGACCTTGACCAGCTTCAGTCCGACCATGGCCAGGGCACCCGCCAGCAGCAGCACGACGCCCGCCAGAAATCCGTAGCGCAAGGCCGGAATGTGGATCAGCCGGCCCATGACCTGACGGTAGAGCCTTGTCGTGAAACCCTCTTCCTCGTGACCGCCGTGGCCGTTGTTTCCGGAACGCCGTCTTATCAGCCGGATCGACGCCCAGGGCGTCACCATGAAGGCCACCAGCAGGGAGAAGATCATGGCGGCCGACGCTCCGACCGGGATGGGCCTCATGTAAGGACCCATCAGTCCGCGCACGAAGGCCATGGGGACGATGGCGGCGATGACGGCGAAGGTGGCGAGAATGGTCGGATTGCCGACCTCGTCGACCGCTTCGATGGCGACGTCCACGACCGGGCGATCGCGATTTCCCGGCAGCCGGTAGTGGCGAACGATGTTTTCGACCACCACGATCGCATCGTCGACCAGGATGCCGATGGAGAAGATCAGCGCAAAAAGAGTCACCCGGTTGAGCGTGTAGCCGAGGAAGTAGAAGACGACCAGCGTCAGAGCCAGAGTCACCGGAATGGCGATGGCCACGATTCCCGACTCCCGAAGTCCCAGAGTCAGCCAGATGAGGACGGTTACGGACAAGATCGCGAGCAGCATGTGGAACAGGAGCTCGTCGGACTTGGCCTCCGCCGTCTCACCGTAATTCCGGGTCACCGTCATATGGACATCGTCTGGGACGATCACGCCGCGCATGCTCTCGACCTTCTCGAGCACGTGGTCGGCGACCACGATGGCATTGGTGCCCTTGCGCTTGGCGACGGAGATGGTCACCGCCGGGAAGGCGTTTCCAGCCACGCCCGCTGCCTGGACCTTGCCCATCTCCTGACTTTCGGGCTCCACGCCACTTGAGCCGACTTCGGGAGAGTCCGCGGTCGAGGGCCCCTGGCCGTAGAGGACGTAATTGGCCAGTTCTTCCGGGCCGTCTACGATCCGGGCAACGTCTTTGAGAAAGACAGGACGTCCCTGGTAGACCGCCACCACGACATTGCCCACGTCCCGGGCGTCCTTGAGGAAGCCGCCGGTCTCGACCAGATAATCACGGTTGGCCTGGGAGAAACTGCCCGCCTGCATCTGCTCGTTCGAGCGTTCGAGCATCCGCTGGACCAGCGTCGGCGATACGTGCAGGGCCTCCATGCGAGCCGGGTCGAGGAGTACCCGAACCTGGCGGCGCTGGCCACCAATCAGGGTGACCTCTGAAACGTCCTGGACTTCCTTGATCTGATCGTGCAGCTGAGCGGCCACGCGCCGCAGCATGTAGTGATCTTCCCGATCGCTCCACAGGGTCAGGGCCAGGATCGGCACGTCGTCGATCGATCGCGGCTTGATCAGCGGGGGACTGGCTCCGGGCGGAATCAGGTCGAAGTTGGCCGACATCTTCTGGTTGAGCCGGACGATGGCGTCCTCTTCATTCTCCCCGACATAGAAGCGCACGATGGCCATGGAGGATCCGGGGCTGGAGGTCGAGTAGACGTACTCGACGCCCGAGATCTCCCACAGGAGCTTCTCCATCGGCTTGGTCACGCGCTCTTCGACCTCACGCGCGCTGGCTCCGGGCATCTGCACGAAGACGTCGATCATCGGGACGATGATCTGGGGCTCCTCTTCGCGAGGCAGCATGAAGACCGCACCGGTGCCCAGCAGAATCGCGGCTGCAATCAGCAGCGGGGTCAACTTCGAATCGATGAAGGCATGGGCGAGCTTGCCCGCAAATCCAATCTGTTTCATAGCTTACTCCCGCCTAGCCTTCCTGCGACCCGGATTGCGTCGCCTGACTCGATCGAGTGGGATCCTGCCGGTCGCCCGCCGGAACAGTCGTACGAAGTGCCGAAATCTCCAGTGGTGAACCATCGCGGACCGATTCCAGGGGACCCACGACGATTCGGTCGCCGGGAGAGACTCCGGACAGCACTTCCACGAGGTCTCCGAATTCCCGGCCCGTCTTGACCAGGCGGAAGGTGGCACGATTCGACTCGCCGACCATGTAGAGCCCCACCAGCTGTCCCCGGTACACCAAAGCGGCGGCGGGCACGGAGAGAACCGTTTCTCCCTTGTCCGGGAGCAGGGCGGTCGCGTACAGGCCGGAGTGGAGTCCGGTTGAGTAAGGCAAGCGAATCTTGACCATTACCGACCGGCTTGCCGGATCTGCTCGGGGTACGATGTCGACAACAGTGCCTGTCAGGGTCCGCCCCAGGGAATCGACCCGGACCTGCAGTTGCTGACCGACCGAGACCAGCCCGATGAGACTCTCCGGCACGATCGCGTGCGCTTCGAAGTTCTCGGCGTCCTCGAGAGTCATCAGGGGTACACCGGGAGAGGCGAGCTGTCCAAGGTCCACCTGTTTCTCGGAGATGACGCCGGCAAAGGGCGCCTCGACCCGGCAGTATCCGAGATAGAGCTTCGCCTGCTCGAGCCCCGCCCCGGCCTGCTCGATCTTGGATTCCACCTGACTCTTCTTGGCTCGGGCAGACTGGAGCATCTCGTCCGCCTGCCGGAGCTGCGCCTGAGAGGACTCGTTCCTTGCTGCCACCTCGTCATACTCCTGCTTGCTCACGGAATCCTTCTTGAGAAGGGCCGCAAACCGGGTGTAGGTCGATTCCGCAAGTTGGGCATTCGCGGCCGCCGCGTCGCGCGCGGACTGGGCCGCCTCGATGGAGCGATTGATCTCCTCGAGAGCACTCCGGGCCTCGGCCAGGCCGGCCTCGGCCTGGGTCACTTTCGAGCGGGCGTCACGGGGATCGATGGAGACCAGGAGTTGGCCGGCTTTCACCCGGTCACCCTCGCGAACGTGAACCGATTCGACATATCCCATGACCTTCGCGGAGATGGACGTCACGGTCTTCGAGCTGATGGTTCCGGTCGCCTCGATGCCATTCCCGGCGGTCGAAGGGGACACGGTCACCACTTCCACCTTCACCGGAGTCTTCGCGGCCCCAGCCTCGCCCGTGACGGCCCGTTCGGCGGAGCACTGGACCAGCGCCAGGGTTGACAGGAGTGCCACTGCTTGAATGACGTTGCGTATCATTGGATTCGTCCTCACCTTGCTGGAAACTAATTGGAGAAGGGGCCGACATCGTTCAGGGAACCGGATGCCAGCAACACCTGGGCATAACCGAGATAGTGCTGGTAACGGGCGCCAAGCTGGTTGAGCTGGGCCCTCAGCAGAGCCGTCTGGGCCCGCAGCACCTCCGTGACCGTCGTCAGTCCCACATCGAGACGGTCCTGCACGATCCGCTGGGCCTCCGTGGCCTGGTCGACGGCGGCGGCGGTCAACTCGAGACGCTGCTTGGACGTCAGATAGCCCTGTAGAGCCTGCACCACCTCGAGCCGGACCTGATTGGCCATCCGGTCCTGTTCGGCGCGTGCCGCCCGCGTCCGGGCGACGGCCTGCTCGATCCGTGCCGGACGCCCGAAGTCCACGACGTCGAAATTCAGACTCGCCCCGACGGCAAAATCGCCGCTCCCATTGGTCAGATTCTGAGAGCTCTGGCCGGCCTGGGCAAACAGATTCAGATCCGGCCACCAGCTGCCCCGGGCGACGCGGACCTGCTGTTCGGCAAGCTCGACCTGTCTGGCGGCGTTGAGGTAGTCCGGGCGCCGGCTGAGGGCAGTGGAGATCAGTTCGGTCTGTTCGGGAATGCGGAAATCTCGTTCCTCGAGTGTCGCTCCGAGCTGCAAGGGAGTCGCGACGGGCAGAGCCAGAACCGTGTTGAGGGCGGCCAGAGCATTCTGAGCGTCGCCCGCAGATTCAACCTGCTGCTGGCGGAACTCGGCCAACTGCACCTGCATGGCGAGCAGATCGGAACGGACGGCAAGCCCCTGTTCGACCTTGGACTGGATGTTCGAGACTTCCGATTCCGCCGTCCGGACTGCTTCAGCCGCGACCTGCTCACGCTGCTGGGCGACCAGCAGGCCGAAGTAGGCTTGCACGACGTGGAGTCGAAGCTGTTGCCGGACCCAGTCGGACTGCGTCTGCGATTGAGCTTGCTGGATTTGGGCCTGCTCGATTCCGGACTGAACCTTGAAGCGGTTGAAGAGCGGAATCTCCAGATTCAGGCTGCTGCGAAAATTGGACATGGAACCCGGGTTGTTGAGGAAGTTGACGTCGAAGTTGTTGGCGGCGAACCGTCCCTGTTCCAGGAGACTGCCGAAGACGTAGACGGGATTGTTGCTGTTCGTGTACTTTTCGTTGAACCGGAGTACGGGCAACCGGCCCGCTTTGGCCTCCGAAACTCCGGCCGCCGCCACATCCACGCCGGCGGCGCTTGCCCGGATCATGGGGTTGTTGTTCAAGGCCAGCTCAACCGCCTCGGACAGGGTGAGACTTCCCTGCGGCATCCGGATCTGCCCACTCTCGCCCTGGGCCGCCAGGAGATGGACAGAAGCGAGAAAACCGCTCAGAACAAGGCTCAGCGCTCTGTTTCGTTTGCTCATAAAAACGTCACCAGTCACTGTCGTATTGTGGTTAACGAAGACTGCTTCGAGTCTCTCCGCCCCCCGTTCCCGGAGAAACGATCGCGTAAGAATCTACCTTGTTCTCTGTAGATTCTCAACACCCATTCAATGATGAAGACTTTACCCCTCAGGTTTCGCGCAGCCGGGGCGAACAGAGCCGAAAACTGAAATTTCCCGGTTCGGCTTCTGAACCGGACACAGTATCCGATACCATGAGTCACGCCATGATGAAAGAGGGGCGGGCCACGTGATTGCCGTTCGAGGTGCGCTGCAGGTGATCGCCGCCGGAGTCCTGTTCGCCGCCATGAGTGCAGGGGTGAAGGTTCTCTCCGCCTCGCAGCCCAGCACGGTGATCGTCTTTTGTCGCAATGCCTTTGCCCTCCTGGCCCTGTTACCCTGGATCGGATGGCGTGGCTGGTCCGCCGTCAGGACTCGGGCTTTCCGGTTTCATCTGCTCCGCGGACTGGCCGGCCTCTCGGCAATGTACTGCTTCTTCTTCACCATCGGGAAGCTCCAACTCGCGGATGCCGTCCTCCTGAACTACACCCTGCCGCTCTTCATGCCGCTGATCGCCTGGGTCTGGCTGAAGGAAGAACTGAGCCGCTCCGTCATCGCCGCCGTCTTCGTGGGTTTCGTCGGCGTAGTCTTCATCATCAAGCCGAGTGCGGGGGTAATCCAGGTGGCAGCCGTCATCGGACTCTCAGCCGGGATTCTGGGAGCATTGGCCCAGGTGACGATCCGGCGACTCACCCGCACCGAGCCGGTCACCCGGGTCGTTTTCTACTTTTCTCTCATCTCGACGGCCGTTTCGGCACTGCCCTTTCCGTGGAGGTCTTTTCGGGTCCGCTTCTCTGAGCTGCTGATCCTGGCCGCAGTGGGCTTGCTGGCCGCCATTGCGCAGATGCTGCTCACTTCCGGTTACGCCTCGGGATCCGCCGCCAGCGTGGGGCCCTTCATCTACAGCTCGGTGGTGTGCGCGGGGCTGTTCGACTGGCTGTTCTGGGACCATCCACCTGATCTCGCCTCACTCCTCGGAACCCTCCTGATCTGCCTGGGAGGCGTCATCGTGATGCGGGCCTCGGCCCGCAACGTTCCGGTGAGACCCTGAGGGGATTTTCGATCTTCGATTTCCGATTTGTCGGAAGACCGTTTGCCGGCTTGCCTGGCTTCCGTACGACCAAGGTTAGGGACCTGCCGCGGAGTCGCTTGCGCCTGAGCTGTCGTGGCACCGCGGCGCAGCCGCCTTGGACTGCGGCAGCTTGCTGCCGCTTTCTCTGGAGGGGCCTCGGTCGTGGGTACCCGGAGCTTCAGCGGGGATCTGTCGGCAAGCCGACCGTGCAGGTCGACATGAGCGTCCATGGCGATTCGATAGCGGAAGCGAGCTTCCGCAGTCCAAGGACGCCTCCGGCGTCGGAGAAGAGAGAGTGCCGCGGAGCCGCTTGCGCTCGAGCTGTCGTGGCACCGCGGCGCAGCCGCCTTGGACTGCGGCAGCTTGCTGCCGCTTTCTCTGGAGGGGCCTCGGCTGTCAGGCCGGGTGATCGGCCTTCGGCTGCATATCGTGACGCTCGAGGATCCGATAGACCGTCCGCCGGTCGATCGCCAGAATGTCCGCCGTCTGGCTGACGTTTCGGCCCGTGGCCTCGAGGATCTCGAGCACATACTCGAGGGTCTTTTCTTCGAGGGTCATGAACGGTCCCTGCCCGGCCGGCGGCCGGTGCGTGCCCGCTTCCCGGATCTCTTCGGGAAAGTCCGTCGGCATCAGGATTCCGCTGGCATTCAAGGCGATGGCCCGCTCGACCGTATTCTCCAGCTCCCGGACGTTCCCCGGCCAGGAGTAGCTCGCCAGCAGCGAGTAGACCGAGTCGGAAATGGCAATCGGTTTGGAGGAGGCCGCTGCGAAGTGTTGGACGAAGTGATTCAACAGAATCGGGATGTCGCCACGCCGCTCCCGCAGCGGAGGCAGATTGATGGTCACGACCTTGAGTCGATAGTAGAGATCCTCGCGGAATTCCTTCTCATTGACCAGGTCATCCAGCGGCCGGTTGGTGGCGGAGATGATCCGCACATCGATCTTCGTCGTATCGGTCGAGCCGACCGGCTGGACTTCCCTCTCTTCGAGCACCCTCAACAGGCGCATCTGCACGTTCTGTGACGTATTGGAAATCTCGTCGAGGAAGCAGGTCCCGCCTTCGGCCGCCTCGAACACACCTTTCTTGCGGGTGGTCGCGCCGGTGAACGCCCCTTTGACGTAGCCGAAGAGCTCGCTCTCCAGCAGAGATTCCGGAAGCGCCCCGCAGTTGATCGCCTTGAAGGCCCCCGGTCGTCCACTCAGATCGTGGATCAGATGGGCCACCAGTTCCTTCCCGGTCCCGCTTTCCCCCTGGATGAGCACCGTCGTCGGCAAGGGCGCCACTTTGGCGATCAGTTTGTAGACTTCGACCATCTCCGGGCTGCGGCCGATCAGTCCATTGCGTTCTTCCCGTTTCTCCAGTGCGGAACGGAGTTTCAGGTTCTCCTGCCGGAGCGTGCTCTGCTCGAGGGCACGACGGACGACCAGTCGGAGGTGGTCCAGTTTGAAGGGCTTACTCAAATAGTCGAAGGCACCCTTGCGGATTGCCTCGACGGCACTGCCCATATCCGCAAAGGCAGTCAGCACGATGACGGGAATTTCCGGTCGGTCCGCCCGTACCGATTCGAGGATCTTCATCCCGTCGATGCCGCTCATGCGCAAATCCGTCACGACAAGATCGAGCGGCCGCTCGAGATTCTGGACCACATCGAGAGCCTCCCGGCCTTTGCGAGTGGCAAAAACGTCGTATTCTTCTTTCGTCAGAACCTCCGCCAGCGACTCGAGGGCCGACGGATCGTCATCGACGACGAGCACTTTGTGTTTCTGTTCCGACACGTCCATCACGATTGACTGGTCCTTTCGCCCACGATGGATGGGACGAGACGCGGCAGGAATATCGTGAAACAGGTCCCCTGGCCGAGCGTACTCTCTACCCGGATCCTTCCGCCGTGCTGGTTGATGATTTCCTGGCTTACCGCCAGGCCGATGCCCGTTCCCTGGGCTTTACGCTTGGCACTGAAGAAAGGCTCGAAGATGGAAGAGAGATCGTCCGGAGGTATCCCTTCCCCGGTATCCTCGACCTCGATCCTCCATTCGGGAATGCCTTCGTCGTCCGCACGCTGCACGCGGACGGTGATTCTCCCGGGACTGGAGATCGCGTCCATGGAGTTGTTCAGGAGGTTGAGAAAGACCTGCTGCAACTGACCCGGGTCCCCCAGAACCGCACACGGACCCTCGATGGACGCCATGACCTCCGCCTGAATGCTGCTGCGGGCAAAGCCCGGTCCCAGCAGCTGGAAGACCGTCTCGATCGTCTCCATGAGGTCCACCGGCCGCTTTTGAGGACGCAACCGGGTGGTCGAAAGAAGACTCTCGACGATGCCGCACACACGATCGATCTGCTCGTTCGCCAGGCGAACACGTCGCTCCAGATCGTTCGGCAGTCGCTCATCTTCGAGGAGCAGCTGAAGGTGGGTCGAGACGGCCCCCAGCGGCGATCCGATGTCATGAGCGAGGGAGGCCGTCAACCTCCCGGCCAGAGCCAGGCGCTCGGCCTGCGCGCGCAGCTTTTGGGCTTCGAACAACTGCAGATTGATCGATTCGAGCTCGCGATTGCGGACTTCGAGCTCCATCGTGGCTTCCTCGATGCGGAGCTTCATGTTCTGGTTCAGCTGCTGGATTTCATCGAGCATGATGTTCAGATCCGTTGCCAGAGCCGAGAATTCCGACGGAAGATCCTGATCGGCTCGAGCCGACGTTTCACCTCCCTTGAACCGGTTCATGACTTCAGTCAGATCAAGCACGGGACGGGCTACCGTCGTCCGGAACAGCCAGGCGGTCCCGCCAACCAGCAGAAGAATGGCGGAACTCATCAGATAGATGCCGAGTCGTGAGTGCGTCTGAATGATGGCGTCCACAATATCGAGGGAGTTGATCACCGTCATGAAACCGCGCTGTCCGTCCCCGAAACGGAATGGGTGGACGGTGAACAGCAGGCGCCGGCCGTTCTGCTCGGTCACGAACGAACGGTCCTGATCCTCATGCAACGCCTCTTCCTCGGCGGGAGCTGGATCGCGGGGCTGTCTCTCGTCACTCGAAGCCAACATTCTGAAACCCTCTGGACTGGGGCCAAACACATCGATTCTCACGACACTCGGTTCTAGTTCAAGCAACTCCTGTGCCTGAAGCTGAAGACCAACGGGAATCTTCCCCGGCGGGACCGTCTCGAGATGGGAGGCGAGCCTCTGAAGCGTCTCCTCGGCCCGCTGCGCCATCAGATCCTCGATCTGGTAGGCCGTTCGAACGGCGGCGAGCCAAGCCATCAAACCCAGCACCGATGCGGAAATGCAGCCCGTCAGAATTAGGACTTTGGCGCGAAGCGACCAGCTTCGCCAAAAGGCTAAAGACATCATGTCACCTGTTTTCCATTCTGGCAGAGCATTCTCCGCCGGGACAAGTTTGTCACGCCGCGAGGCCGATCATCCCGGAGAATCCGCCCCCCAGATGTGGCAGTTCTGCGCGTTTGTACATTTCTGCCACAGCGAAGCCTGGTCCCCGGCACGGCCTCAGAAAGCCAATCATCGATTTATCAGCCATTTAGAGATGAGGTGGCGGCTTGGCACGATCCTTGCCTAATGCAGAAGGCGACAGAACACATTTCGAATGCAGGCAAATGTCAAGGAGCCAAGAAACAATGAGAATATACGAACAATTTCGACGTCCTCTCGGGGCCATCATCGTGCTGGTACTGGGCGTGCTGGTGGGACTGGTTGTGGCAAACCAGGTGGAACCGGTCCATCCCATGGAGCCGCTGCCGGCCTTTGCGAACAACGCGGCGAACGCCGACACCTACAGCATTTCGGGCGATGCAGCCGCGGTTCAAGCCCAGTTCTCACTGGCGGTCAAAAGGGCCCTTCCCGCCGTCGTCAGCGTGCTGTCGTCGCGCGTCGTGAAGGTCCAGAACCCGTTCATGAACAATCCTTTCTTCCGGCAGTTCTTTGGTGATCAGGGGAACGGCAACCAGGCCCCCGAAGAGACCGAACGCGGGCTGGGGTCCGGGGTCATCCTTTCGCCGGACGGCTTCATTCTCACCAATAACCACGTGGTGGCGGGCGCACAGGAGATTCACGTGCAGCTGGCCGACAAGCAGGACCTGGACGCCAAGGTGGTGGGTACGGATCCGGCCACCGATCTGGCACTGCTGAAGGTCGATGCCACCAACCTCCCCACGATTGTCGCCGACACCAAGGGCGACCTGGACATCGGGGACATCGTCTTCGCAATCGGCAACCCCTTCGGCGTTGGCCGGACGGTCACGATGGGTATCATCAGTGCGACGGGCCGCGGTGGACTGGGCATCGAAGATTATGAAGACTTCATCCAGACCGATGCCGCCATCAATCCCGGCAACTCGGGTGGCGCTCTGATCAACCTGCGCGGCGAACTGGTCGGCATCAACACGGCCATCATCGGCCGCAGCGGCGGCAACAACGGCATCGGCTTCGCCATCCCGGTCGGAATGGCCGAGCCCGTGGTCGCCCAGCTGAAGGCAACCGGCCACGTCACCCGCGGCTACATCGGCGCTTATATCCAGGATCTGACTCCTGCGATGGCCAAGGCGTTCAAGTCGACGGCGACGAGCGGCTCGCTGATTTCGGACCTGACTCCCGACGGCCCGGCGGCCAAAGCCGGTCTGAAGAGAGGCGACATCATCACCGCGGTCAACGGCAGCAAGGTTGCGGACAGCCGCCAGCTGCGACTGCTCATCGCCCAGACCAAGCCGGGAACGGTGGTCCAGCTGACCGTTCTTCGCGACGGGACCGAGATGACCGTTCCGGTCACACTGGGCACGCTTCCGGATCAAAGCAAGAAATCGTCCACGAGCCCCGAGGGCACCACGGGCGGCGATCGCGGAATCACCGTCGAAAGCCTGTCCCCCCAGATTCTGCAGAGCCTGGGTCTGCCGCCTTCCACACAGGGAGTCGTGGTCGACGAGGTGGATCCGACCGGTCCGGCCTCCGACTCCGGGCTGCAGCGTGGTGACGTGATCGAATCGGTGAACGGTCAGGCCGTCCACAATCCTCAGGAACTGGCCTCCGCCTTCGCAAGTGCGGGTAAAGAATCCGCGCTCCTGCTGGTGAATCGCCAGGGCCGCACGTTCTATACAACTGTCCCGTCCGAATAGGTCGGGGCCGTCGAGACCCCCTCCCTCGACGTCAAGTGCCGGGCTTCCGCTCCCCCCTGCGGAAGCCCGGCTTCCTTTTTCTGAGTCCTGAGAACGGGAGAACGGGAAAGCCGGAGAACGGGAGGACCGGAGGACGGGAGGACGGGAGGACGGGAGGACCGGACGATCGTGAATCGGAACACCGGGGGACTTCCGGGCTAGAAACCAGGAACTCGGAACTCGGAACTCGGAACAAGTGTCCCATCCTCCCCCGTCCCGTTCTCGCGTCCTAATCTCCCTCTATGACCTTCGCGAACCCGTCCAGAATCCGCTTCATCTCGACATGGTTCTGTTCGAACCGCTCCGGGTGAGCCAGGATCTCATCGCCTCCCTGCACCCAGCGATGTCCGGTCGGATCCTCCGGAGCATGGGAATGGAGCGACTTGACGAGATCGCCCGTCGCCTCGGGATGATACTGCAGGGCCAGCACCCGGTCTCCCCAGGAGAAGGCCTGATTCCGGCAAACCTGGCTCCTGGCCAAATGGACGGCGCCCTCCGGAAGCTCGAAGGTCTCCCCGTGCCAGTGCAACGTGAGGAGCTGCGGAGAAAGCAGTTCCCAGAACCTGGATTTCGAGCCTCCTTCGACTCGTTCGACCTGGAACCAGCCGACTTCCCGCTCTGGGTTCGAATAGACCCGCGCCCCCAATGCCTCGGCCAGATGCTGCGCTCCCAGGCAAATGCCCAGCATGGGCATCCCGGACTCGAGGGCCCGGCGGATGTAGAGCTTCTCGGCAACCAGCCAGGGGAATTCTTCCTCGTCGTGAATGCTCATGGGCCCACCAATGATGACCAGCCAGTCGTACTCGGTTGGGGCGGGGGGAATCACTCCCTCGAACAGCCGACTGCTGGAAATCGAGTGTCCGGCCTCGCCTGCCCAGGTCTCGATGTATCCCGGTCCTTCGAAGGGGACGTGCTGGAGGTAGTGGATCTTCATGCGGCGATTCTACAGGCATTCGAGAAAACGAGCAGCGGGTCGCGGATCTGGTTCTCCCGCGTCCCGTTCTCCGCGTCGCGATCCGGAGTCGAGAACGCGAGAACCGGAGAGCAGGAGCTTCGTGGGCCGGCATCCCGGTCTCCCGTCCTCCCGCGTCCCGTTCTCAGAGTCGAGATCCGCACTCCGCGGACCGACAGAGAGTCCTTGACCATGGCTTCGACGAGCGGATATGATCAATCGTCAGAATTCGGAGCCCGGTTCACGGAATTCGCGACCCGGGAGCCGAAACCGCAGAGAAAGAGCGGGAGTAATTCAGCGGTAGAATGCCAGCTTCCCAAGCTGGACGTCGCGGGTTCGATTCCCGTCTCCCGCTCCATCCTTCTCCTCGAAATAGGTGACACGCACGTAATTCACCCGTAAACCCCTATGAATAAAGGATTCTACCCCAGGTCTGGCACCTATTTCCCTCATTTACAGAAACCTACAGTCCAACTGGCGGAGTGTCACCCTTCCCGTAAAGTTTTTCCGTAGTTTTCCCGGAGGCATTCCTGACTCGAAGTCGATAACATCCATCTGTCGTGATGAAATCTTCCGAGATTGGGTCGCAATTCCTGGAGTTTGCTGCGAAATTGGCGGCGCGGCACGAGCTTTCCGTGGTCGAGGTCCTGGCCGTCCTCTCATCCGAGGAAGCCCGCCAAAGATGTTCAGGCCTGAGGAACCTTTTCCGCCACCCTCAGCACAGCAACGGAAACAACGGCAAGAGCGGGCGAAACGGGCATTAGGTGGAATTAGGTGACACGCACGCATTGGCCTCGCAACCTACCATGAACAAAGGATTCTGACCAAGGTCTGGCACCATTGGCGGATTCCAGCGCGAGCGCCTTTCCGACGACATTCCGCTGATCACGCTGTCCCGCGTACTTTCTGTGGTGTGCCGATCGGCGCAGGAACCCTGCATCGGTCCCGTATCGATCGCGAACTGCGTCACGGCGGTCGTACTGGTCCGTCGGCCTTCCTTCAGCGCATGAAACGGTACCTACACCCCGACAGGGGCTCCACTCTTCCTACATCACCGGTCGGCTGAGAGCCTTCACCAACCGGTACACAAACTCGACCCCCTCATAGTAGGCGTCGACAGGGAGCCGTTCATTGGCGCCGTGTGCGTTGCCGAAATCGAGCTCTCCAAACGTGCCGCTGACACCCAATGTCGGAATCCCGGCCCGCCGCAACGTCGCCGAATCGCTCGCCCACGGATCCATGACGGGAATTACGGGGATTCCCGGCCACATTTGGCCGGTGATCGTCTCGACAGCGTCCATTACCTCGGGTACGAGCGGGGATGCGGGAGAAGGGCGGGCCCGGTTCATCGGCCGCACCTCGATACCTGGATCTGCCAGAAGCCCGGCCAGAGCTTCCCGAACGAATTCGGGTGTATCGCCCGGGAAGACACGGCAATTGATCACGGCCGAGGCACTCTGGGGCAAGGCGTTGTCCGCGTGCCCGCCCTCGATTCGTGTGGCAACGCAGGTCGTTCGCAGAAGGGCGTTGTAGTAGGGTGACATGGTAGCCAGGCGCACGGCCGCTTCGAGATCGGGGGAGTCCTGGGCCACGGCTTTCATATCGACGGCAACCGAGCCGGTCTGCAGAGTGGCCATCCGTCCGAAATAGGCACGCGTGGTCTCGTTGAAACGAAGGGGAAGATCACCTTCGGAGAGTCGAGAGAGGCCCCTCGAAAGCTGGTAGATCGCGTTCTCCTTGTCGGGCAGAGAGCTGTGGCCACCGACACTTCTCGTCTGCGCCCGGAAACTCAAGTAGGCTTTCTCACTCGTCTGCACCGTCATCCGAAGGCGCTTCCCGCCCTCGATCTGGCCGCCTCCCGTATCGAGATTCAGGCAGTAGGCCGCATCGATCCAATCCGGATGGCTGGCCAGGAGCCAGGCAACGCCGTTGGCGCCCCCTCCCTCCTCATCAGCAGTGAGGGCCACGATGACGTCGCGTTCGGGAACGAAGTTCTCCGCCCGCAGGCGCACGAGCGTGGCGACGAGGTCCGCGACGGCGTGTTTGACGTCCAGTACCCCTCGCCCGTAGAAAAAGCCGTCACGCTCCGTCAGGTGGAACGGCTCCAATCCGGTGTCCCAGCCATCGGGAGGCGCCTCGACGACGTCCAGGTGAGCAACGAGGAGAATGGGTTGGACGTCGGCCGTCCCGCGGAGACGCACGACGAGATTCCGTTTCTCCGATTGCGGACCCGCGAGGATCAGATCGGATTCGGGGAAGCCGGCCTCCCGCAGGCGCGCCGCCATCGCCTCCGCGGCCCGGGTTGAGCCGAAGGAGGAAGTGGTGTTGATCCCCACCAACTCCTCCAACAGACTTCTCTCGAGACCACGGCGGAGAGCTTCTTCGGTCTGCGCCTCGAGGAGAGGGCTGACTGGCAGGAACCACAGTACCGCGGCAACAAAGGCTAAGGACTTCATCGGCATTCCCGTTCTCCTGCAACCGACACAGCCGCTCCGTTCCATCAGTGACCAGATGGTGACACGCACGTATCTCAAGCCTAACTAACTACGAATAAAGGATTCTAGCACCTGCCTGGCACTCTTCGACTGAAATTCAAGCATCCGCGCAATTCGCGCAGGCACCCGTCGGAGTCGTCGTTCAGACTCCCTCACCGTCGCTACCGGGAGCATCCGGCGGTCGCGATCCTCGTTGTCGACTCTCCCCACGTTGCCGAAATAGGTACCAGACCTGCCAAGGAATCGTTTATTCGTAGTGGTTTACAGCTGCATTACGAGCGTGTCACCAGTTTCGACCAATTGCGGCGCTTCCGCTTCTGCCGCAAATGGGTCACGGCCGCAATGCCGGGACGGCTGCGGCATCAACCCAGAAGACGTCTTCGTCATGGTCCGGGGTTTGACGGCTGAAGAACAGGTATCTACCGTCGTTCGACAGCCTGGGAAAACGCTCCTGCCGATCCGTGTTCACAGACTCGCCGAGACTGACCGGGTCGCTCCAACTCCCATCCTCCTGCCGGCGGCTGATATACAGATCGCCGACGTCACCTGTCCGGGCTCCGCGGTTCGAAGAGAACAGCAGGTAGCTCTCGTCGGGCGCGATGAAGGGCGTCCAGTTCAGGAAAGGAGGTAGGTTGATGCTCCGGGGAAGCAATTCCGGTTTGCCGTACTCGCCATGGACCCGTTCGGCACGGTAGAGGCCGTAATGATTGAGCGGCCCAGGAGCGTAGGCCGTGAAGTAGAGGGTCCCGTTGCGAGCGATCGTCGGAGAATAGACAAAACGCAGCTCCGGGTATCGAGCGACTAGGTTGAGACACTTCGGCTCGCTCCATCCGTCTCCTTGGCTCTCCACGAACCAGATGTCGGAGTTCGGCTGGGGTTGCTGCTCGGCGCCGGGCCGGGGCGCATGAAAGTAGCCACGGCGACCGTCGGCGGAAAACGCATCGATCATCTGGGCGAAACCCGGCACGAATGGTGTCGTCCATCGGCCGTTCTCACGCCGCATGGTCACAGCGGCGCTGATCCCGCTCTCGTTGTCGGGTCCGGGTCTGCGGTTCGACAGCCAGTAGATCGCATTGCCGTCGGCGGAGAATGAAGGCGCGCCATGCTCCTGGAGATCGGTCGATACGATCCCGCGCGCAAAGACCTGCGGCACGGCGCCGGGCGGTGGCTGTTCCAGATAATCGCCCGAGAGATCGTGGAAATCCGTTTCATTCGGAAAGGACCGCTGTTCCATGCTGTTTCGAAACACAACGGCCCAGGGATAGGCCGCTCGAATCTCCTTCAGCTCCCTGGCCAGATCGGCCGGTGCGATGTGCATGGCGATGATCCGGCTCGGTTTGATCGTGCCCGCGATCAACTCCCGCTCCGCCGGAGTCCGACAGAAGAAGTTGAGGAACAGGAACTGGACGCGCGCTTCATCGAACGGGTACGCACTAAGAGTGGCCGTGACGGTGGCATCGCCGAGCCAGGTGTCGCCGAGGTGAAGGAAGCCCACGCCCGCCAGATTGACGACGAAGGCGAGATGTCCCATCGGCTCGGCGGGCACGATGCGCCCGTCCCGGGGCCGCCCGCTGTGGGACAACGCCAGCACGTCGACACGGATGCCGTTGACTGTCATACGCCGGCTTGTCCCCGGCTCGAGATTCACTTCGTGAATGCGATCCCGAATCCGGTCGAATCCGTCCTCCTTGCGTAAAAGGGCAACGGTCCTTGGATTGGCGATTAGCTCGCAGTGCGGGTTGTTGCTCAGGTGCGCCGTCACCACCTTCGGGTCGACGTGGTCGTTGTGGTGATGGGTAATCAGCATCAGATCGGTACCGGCAAACGGGCCCCCCGCCGAACTGATTTCCTCGATCAACGCCGGTGGGGGCGTGCCGGATGACGATGAGAAGGCAGCATCGATGAGCACCTTTTTCCCGCCGTGTTCGAGCAGGAAGCCATCGTTGGCGATGTAGGTGATCGAGGGCGCGTTGCCGTCCGGCGCGGGTTGAGGCTCTTGCTCCGCTGCACCCGTAGTGAACAACACAGCTGCCACGCTGATGATTGCGAGCGCTCGTTCTCTCATGTTCGATCCCCTTGTGCGATGCTTGGTGCACGCCCGAGCTTCTATAAGGCTTGCTCGCCGTGTACCGGAACGTCGCTGACCTGAATCTCGAAGACGCAACGCTTTCCACCCCTGATGACCGACTCCTTCAGGTTCACGGTAACCTTCCTCTGAAAGAAGGTCTCCCAGGTATGCTGCTGCCACCCCAACGAGCAATTGCAGCTCAACTCAGGTGCGTCGACGCCGTAGAGTGGACAGAAACAGGCGGCCCGCTCCGGCGAAGCCATTGTGAGAAGGCGTTTTTCGGCATCGTATGTGACGGTATCGCCTGACACGCCCTTCCTGATGTACTCGCTGAAGCCGTCCAGGTCACCGCGATATTTCTTGGTCGACGTGTCGTCCGTGGCGGAGCAGCGGGTCCCGAGCTCATGCAGGACATCCTCGAATGCCTCTTCGCCCATTCGCTGAGACAGAATCTCCATCAGCTTTCCGTATCGGCGTTGCACGAATCCGATCCGCCAGTCCCCGGGCTTCTTCGCTTCGCCGGCCGACAGGGTCGACGCCGGAACGAAACCAGCCGCGCCGGCAAACAGCCCGCAAGCGCAGGTTCGAACGAAAGTCTTTCGATCCATACTCGCCCTCCCTCTCATTTTCCCGAAGTGTCCAACAGGGTCCGAAGCCTGCCGATCACTCCGTTTTGGAAAGAAGCACCCTTGAGCGAGGCAGAGCCGATCAGCGCCCGCCGACCCAGATACTGCTTCACCTCGGCGTTTGCCAGATCCCAGTTCGCGGCCGTGAACTCGATCGGCTGCGACCATGCCTGAGCTGAAATCATCGTGGCCACCGCCAGCAGCCGGCACGAAGCTTTCCAACGTGATGGGGCGCCTTGTGATCTCATGGTTGTCCCTCCGTGCCACCCATCGCGGCATCGGACTGTGCGCCGTGTCCGTCCGTCAAGTCCCCGGCACGGTGTCGGCAACCGCCAGGGGGGGTGCTCACAGCCTGCCGCCGCGGACCTCAGGCAGGGTCACTGCTCGCCGCCCGCCCGTTTTGCGCTGACCCGCGTTCGAACTCGAGCAATTCGATGGGACAACCGTCATCGATGATCATCGCGACGATAACACCCGGTGAAGGTGAGCAAGGCTGAGTCAGGATGTATTTGCCTTGCAGCGCCTGCTCAATGCTATCCACCTCGAAGGCAACGTGCGGAACGGTTTGAACGAGTTGCGAGATCGGACTATCCGGCTCAAAACGCATCCACTCGATGCCGTAGGGGCTGTCCGGAAACCCGCAGACGTACATCCCGAACTCAGGCAGATAAGTTTCTCCTTCGCGCTTCTGTTCAGTCGGGATTCCCGTGTGATGATACCGCCATCCCCAACGGTCAACTGCCACCGGCAACTCATCGTCCCTTCGCTTCATCCTGGGCCTTTCTTACTCATTGATTCCTCACCTGAGGGGGCCTTCCAGCACGAGAGTTGCACGATTCGGAAGTTGCTCGGAAATTCCACCGGTGCTGTCCTCGGCCCGCTTGCCGCTATCGCCGCGCACTATTCGAGCACCCCCCACAGAAACTCGACGTTGTACTGATGGACGCCGCGGATCTCGTACTGCGTTCCGGCCCAGATCGCGTCTTGCCGGTCGGCGAGTTCCGGGAACCGCTCCTCGAACGTCAGATCAGCTTGGGTTTGCTCGAGTGTCTTGCCTTCCGCCTTCGCGCGCCGAACTTCGCTCCAGAGCTTCTCGAGATAGGCGAGCGTTTGCTGCATATACGCCTTGTTCATCGTCTCGAGCCCGTGACCGGGGATGAACTGCGTGCGACCGTCGGCGCTCTCCACGAGGCCGCGCAGGATCACGAGCCAGTTCTCGACCGTCTCCGGTCCGGGCGATTCGGGGGATCCCACCTTTCCCCGTGGGACCGGCTTCCCCCGCGCTCCCAGCATCGGAATCTGGCCGGGGAAGAAGAGGCTCCCGGTCACGACCAGGTTCTCCTCGGGAATGCTGATGATCGTGTCGCCGGGCGTGTGGGACTGGCCGTAGTAGACGAGCCGCACCGTGACGTCGCCCAGGTACAAGGTCATCTGGCGATCGAAGGTGACGTCGGGAGCAGTCCGGCCCGCCGCAACGAGCAGCTTGCGGACCCACTCATGGCCGACCGCCGGCACATCGGCAAAGGCGACGGCGCCACCCGTGTGGTGCTCGTGGGTGTAGAGGAGCCAAGCGAAATCGCTGCGTTTGAACTCGGTCTGGATCGCTTCGCGAATCGCCTTTCCGATGTTCGGGTCGCCCGGAGCCTCGATGACCAACAAGCCCTTACTTGGTCGCTACCGCAACAACGGCGGTCGAAAAGCCCGACGGATCGAGATCGACGATCGCGGCGCGGGGGCTGAGCCGTCGCACCTTGATCATCGGGCACCTTCGAGTTGGATTGAGCCGCCGCGTATCCCGCACCGGCCGTGAGGAGGAACAGCACCAGGACAAATTGGGGTCGCATAAGGCGGATTCTACGTGTGTGTCGAGGGATCCGAAACGGAAACTCGATCAGCGGTTCCCACGGTCGCCGAACGGCCCCGGAAGTCGCTCGTAGGGTCGAAATAGGTGACACGCACGTAATTCGATCGTAAGTTGCCATGAAGAAAGGATTCTGATGCCGGTCTGGCACCGATTTGCGGAATTCAACGGGATTGCGACCCCTGGCGACGTCCGACCAGGACTCTGATCTGGACTCTGCCGCGACAGCTTCGAAGGCGGAACGTGCAGGCGCAGTGCCCAGCGTCGATTCGCCTCGATCCTGGAAATAGGTACCAGACCCGCTTAGGAATCCTTTGTCTAAAAGGACTTACGATCGAATTACGTGCGTGTCACCTATTTAGCCGTCATCGCGGAGCGTCTTGACGGGATCCACCCCCGCGGCGCGGCTCGCCGGCAGGACGATTGCGAACAGGCCTACCAGCGTCATCGATGCGCAGGCAAGGACGAAGGCAACGGGATCGAGCGCCGAAACCTGGAACAGGAGGCTCTTCATGACTCCCGTCAGCGCAAGTGACCCCGCCAAGCCGATCGCCAGGCCAAGGGCGATCATCGGAACCGCGCTGCGGAGCACGCCCGATAGTATTTGCCAGGGCCTGGCGCCAAGCGCCATCCGTATTCCGAACTCGCGACGCTGCTGCGTGACGGCCTGCGCCAGGACTCCGTACAGACCGAAGGCCGCCAGCAGTGCAGCGACGAGAGCGAACACGCCGATGGCCCACGCCGATTGGGTCGTGTCCATGAAACTGCGTGCCTTCAGCTCCCGCATCGTGATCACGGGGCCGATGGGCAGGCTCCGGTCGAGATTCCGGACAGTCTGGCGGATTTCCGGTACCACGGCCGAGGCATCCCGCTGCGCGCGCACGATGAGGGTCATGAACAGCGTAGGTTCCTGCGCCATGGGTACGTAGGCGATGGGCCGCTCTGCATCCTGCAGTCGCCCCGCCCGTTCGGTCCGGATCACGCCGGCGATCTGTACCTGAACCAATACCGCCTGCGCCGTCCCATAGGGTGACAGAGAGAGACCGACCGTCTTTCCCACCGGATCGGAGACACTCAACCGTGCCGCCAACTGCTGGTTTACGACAGCAACCGGAGGCGATCCCAGTCGGTCGCGGCTGTCGATTCCACGGCCGGAGAGGACCGGAATGCCGAGCGTCTCGAAGTAGTTCTCGTCCACGTGCTTGATGCCGACATCGACCGAAGCGTCCGCGATCAGATCGGGCGCCACTACGACGCCGCGTTCTCTAAGACCGTCAAGCGGTGCGCTGGTCGCCACCGCCGCGCTCTCAACACCGGGGACCGCCCGAAGCCGCTCCACGAGAGCCTGTGTGAACCGGACGACGCTCTCCGCATGCGGGTGCGCCGTGGCGGGGAGTTCCAACGAGGTCGTGACCACGTTCTCGATGCGCACACCCGTGTCGGCGTTCTGCAGATTGACCAGACTGCGAAGCATCAGCAACGCTCCGCAGATCAGGACGAGAGAGAGGGCCACCTCGCCGACCACGATGGCCCGTCGCAGTGTGGCGCGCGTACCCGAGGAACCCCGCGGACCCTGACTGAGTGCTGCATTGAGCCCGACCGACGAGGTCTGCAGTGCCGGCAAAAGGCCGGCCACGAGCGAAACGCCCAGAACCATCGCCCCGATGAATGCGAGCACTCGCAGATCCAGCGTCACGTCCGCTGTTGCCGGCAGCGTCTGCGCCAGCAGTGGACGCGCCGCCCCGACCAGCAAGTGGGCGAGCCCGACGCCGGCCGCACCTCCGAGCGCGCAGAGGGCAAGGCTTTCGGCGAACAACTGAGCGACAAGCCGGCCGCGGCTGGCCCCCAGCGCCGCCCGGACCGCCATCTCCTTCCGCCGCACCGCACCCCTGGCCAGCAGCAGATTCCCGATATTCGAGGAGGCGATGAGCAGAACCATCAGAACAGCCCCAAAGGCCACGTAAAGCGACTGGCGCAAGCGGTCCGCGACGATGGACTGTCCGAAGGGAGCGACCGACGCGCGCCAGCCCTTCTTCCAGACCGGATTCACGCCTTCCAGATCGGCGCTCACCTGCCGCATCTCTTCACGCGCCTGCACCAGGCTCACGCCGGGCCGCAGCCTTCCCACGACTCTCAGCCACATCGACTCGCGGGTGAGCTGTGCCGGTGTGAAC
>CAVRSV010000013.1:0-117849 GCA_963723965.1 uncultured Acidobacteriota bacterium
GAGTTCCGAGTCTCGGGGGCGTGTTGCCCAAAGGGCTGCGGCCTCCAATCGGTGCCCCCGCTGGAGTGAGGTCTCGGCAGCCTGTTCTCACGCGAAACTCGGAACTCGAAACTCGAAACTCGAAACTGACTATCCCATGTCGCCGTCGGCCAGCCAGGAATCTTCCAGCGAATCGATCAGGTGAAGCAGGGGCTCGGGAACCGAGGTGTCGCCCCGGCGCAACCGGCGGAGGATCTCCGAGAAGTAGATTGCGTAGAAGGGGCCCCAACGATGCTGGGCGAAGGCTTCCAGACTGAGAGAGTGGCTTCCCACGGTGAGATCGATGGTGAGGTCGTCCTCTTCGACGAGCTCCCCGCCGCTGTGCAGGGGCAACTGGACCAGGACCCCTCCGACGCTGATATCGAGGGGCTTGGGGTGCCAGACCCGGTTTGGGGTGCGCAGGACGATTTGGAGTTCGGCTTTCGGATGGAGGGGGACGCGGAAGGAGTGACGCGCCTCGGTCCGTGCGATCTGTTCGGGGATCTCCAGGCGGAGTGAAGGCAGAGGAGTTCGATCTGCTTCGAATGCCAGGACAGGGCTGACGAACAGAGTCGTACGGAATCCGTCGGCGAAGATGACCGTACAGTTCTCTCCCCGCTCGAGGCACAGGCCCGGCGGCGAGTCGAGGACCTCGATCTCGATGAACTCCGGCTCCAGCGAGCAGGATCGGAATCTGCCCTGGAAGATCCCGCCGCCGCCGCCCGAAGTCAACGTCGCCGGCTTGCGCTGTTCGCTGAACCGTACAAGCCTCTCAAAGATCGCTTCGTCCATGATCCTCCTCTGTCGACATGACAATTCTCAATCATTTGTAGGATCGTGAAAAGACGTCTGGGCAGTTTTCTTCATTCTCACCGATAGTTGCGGACTCATTCGAGCTGGGAAGCCGTGGTAGGATGACCGGGATTCCTCATGAACGGGCAGCACGAACCTGAACGAAGAGTGGAAAGATCCCGGCGCTGGAAGCTTGTCTATCTCGCCATCGGGATGTTGACCCTGATCGTTTATCTGCTGCTCTGGTTGTTCTCGCAGGCGTTTCTCCGTTAGCTGGAGCCGGGATGCATCTCGTAGACTGGATCGTGGTCGGGGTCTACCTGGGCTATGTCGTCATCGACGGCATCACTCGCAGCAAAAGGACCCATGAGGTTCGCGGCTATTTTCTGGCGAACCGCTCGCTGCCCTGGTGGGCCGTCGGGCTTTCGATCATGGCCACCCAGATGAGCGCCATCACCCTCGTCGGCACGACCGGACAGGCCTACACGGAGGGGATGGGCTTCATCCAGTTCTACCTCGGCCTGCCCCTGGCCATGATCATTCTCTGCGTCACCGTCGTCCCCTTCTTTCATCGGGCCGACGTCTTTACTGCCTACGAATACCTGGAGCGACGCTTCGACGTCAAAACCCGAACCCTGACGAGCCTGCTCTTCCTGCTCTCGCGGGGCCTCTCCTGCGGGGTCATCATTTCGGCTCCGGCCGTCATCCTTTCCGTCGTTCTCGGGTGGAATCTGGAGTTGACGGTCCTGGCGATCGGGATCCCGACTGTGATCTACACCATGCTGGGCGGCGTTCAGGCGGTGACCTGGACCGACGTCAAGCAAATGGTGCTGATCTTCGGCGGCATGTTCGTGGTGGTCTTCGTGATCGTCTCGCGCCTGCCGGACGGCGCGCCGCTCGGCCACATTCTGACGCTCGCCGCCTGGCAGGGGCGCCTCCAGACCATGGACTTCTCCTTCAGTCTCGACCAGACCTACACTTTCTGGTCGGGTCTGCTGGGAGGGCTCTTCCTGATGCTCTCCTACTTCGGCTGCGACCAGAGCCAGGTGCAGCGGTATCTGACGGCCCGGTCGGTCGACGAAGGCCGGACCTCGCTTCTGATGAGCGCAGTGTTCAAGATCCCGATCCAGTTCGTCATCCTCCTGATCGGGGTGCTGGTCTTCCTGTTCTATCAGTTCAACGCGCCGCCCCTGCTCTTCAATCCCGCAGTCGAGCAGGAATTGAAGGGGAATCCGGAGTACGTCCGGCTGGTGGGGGACTACCAGGCAGCGGCAGCGGATTTGAGGGAGGCGGCTCTGGCCGCGACGGCTTCCCCCGACCACCGTGCTGCCTGGGAAGAGGCTGTCCAGAGAAGCGAAAGGATACGAACCGAGGCCGTCGATCTGGCCGCGAAGTCAACCGGAGAGGGGACCTACAACGACGTCAACTTCGTGTTCCCGACCTTTGTGACCACTCAACTGCCGATCGGCGTGGTGGGCCTGATCGTGGCGGCCATCTTCGCGGCGGCCATGTCGAGCATCTCAGCGGAGCTGAATTCTCTGGCCACGGCCTCGGTCATCGACTTCTACCGCCGGCTGCTCAGGCGGGAGGCTCCGGATCGTCACTACCTCCTGGTCTCCAAGCTGGCCACGGCCTTCTGGGGGGCGATGGCCTGCATCGTGGCCGTCTATGCCACCCAGCTGGGTTCACTGATCGAAGTCGTCAACCGTTTTGGGTCCTTCTTCTACGGATCCCTCCTGGGTGTGTTCGTGCTGGCCATCGGAACCCGCTGGGCGACCCCCTGGGCCGCCTTTCTCGGTCTGTTGGGAGGAATGGTGGCAGTGGCGGCCACCAGCATCGTCACCAACATCTCCTTCCTCTGGTACAACGTCGTCGGAGTGGTCGCTGTGGTCGCTGTCGCGGCGGTCGTGCGGGTCGGCGCGGCACTCGTGCCGGCGCGAACTCCCAGACCCCCAGGCTAGCCGTTGGGATCTGCGACCTCGGGGCCCGGGGGCCCAGGTTAGGCAGGGTGCCCGATCGGCATCAGGTAGAGGGGGGTCTCGTCGGCGGGCAGACCCAGTACGTCCCGCACTTCAGCGGGTCGGAAGGCGGCTACGACGACGGTTCCCAGCCTGAGCGAGACCGCCTGCAGGTGAACGTTCTGTCCGGCGTGGCCGAGATCCATGTGCGCATAATCGCGCCCCGCATCCTGGAAGGCTTCGCGCGTGCGCTCGTAGACCGCCGTGAGAACGAGCACGACGGCTGCTTGCCCGACGAAGTCCTGTCCAAACGTGGCCGCGGCGAGTTGGCGCCGGACATCGCCCTCCCGCTCGAGCCGCAGAGCGTGTTCCGCGGAGACGTAACGATAGACGCCACTCGCCAGTCCCGCGACTTCTCCCGCTGCCAGGTGGAACTCCAGGGGATAGAGCGCTCTCGCCGACGGCGCGGTGCGAAAGCCTTCCGGGCTCGTGACCCCGTAGCCGCTCCACAGCAGCTGCGAAACCTCGGCGAGCGTGAGCCCCCGCAGGGCATACTCGCGGATCGAGCGCCGGCGGTCGAGCGCCTCTTCAACCGAGATGCCGCCTTCAGTCCTGGGTGTCGGTAGCTGGATCATTCGCCCTCTCCCGGGTCGTTGCGACCCGCCGCCATGCTAGCGCGGTTCCGGCCTTCGGGCAACCGGCCTGGGTGGTTTTCGATTGACGAATTCGGGAGAGTCTAATAGAAGAGGGCCGGTGGCTGAAGGTCGAGGATGACCGGACCGGTCGGGGGATTTGAACCGCCGAGATCAGGGAGTTCAGGACATGCCCGAATTACTAAACGAAATCCGACAGAGAATCTTGTTGTGCGATGGAGCCATGGGAACACAACTGCAGTCGGCGGGACTCAGGCCAGGGGACAGCGGAGATGCCTGGAACCTGAGCTTTCCGGAGCGCGTCCTCGCGATCCAGAAAAGATACGCGGCGGCGGGCTCCGATTGTCTGACAACGAACACCTTTCAGGCCAGCCGGCTGGCCCTGGCCGCACATGGGCTGGAAGAGAAAGTGGCGGAGATCAATCGGAGGGGCGTCGAGATCGCAAGGGCCGCCTTCGAGGGCGGGCCCGGGCTGGTTCTGGGCGACATGGGTCCGTTCGGGGGGTTGATGGAACCCTACGGCACGACGACGGTGGACGAAGTCACTTCCGCATTCGCCGAGCAGGCGAAGGCGCTCGTGGAAGCGGGGGCGGACGCCATCATCATTGAGACGATGACGGCTCTCGAGGAACTGGAGATCGCCATTCGAGTCGCCCGCGAGGCGGGTGCCCGATGTGTCATCGCATCGGTGGCCTTCGATCTCTCTCACGACGCCACCCAGGTCCGGACGATGATGGGAGTGTCGCCCGCGCAGGCCATCGATTCGATCCAGAAGGCCGGCGCCGATGTGGCCGGGACGAACTGCGGCGCGGGGGTCGACATCTCCTGGGCGGCACGAATCCTCGAGGAATACCGCCGCTCGAGCGACCTGCCCCTGCTGGCCCAGCCGAACGCCGGAAAGCCGACCCTCAGCGGTGGAGAGATCGTCTACCACACGGAGGCCGATGCCATGGCATCCGGAGTCCCGGGATTGATCGAAGCAGGAGCCCGAATGGTGGGAGCCTGTTGCGGGAGCACACCCGAACACATCGCCAGCTTCCGTCGACTTCTCGATCGGCTCACCTGACCCGCGATGCCCGCCAGAGGGCGGAAAAAGAAAGTGGCGGCCTGACGGGGGAGATCTTTAAGGAGGAGAGAGCGTTGGGGTCCTCAAAGGAGATCCTCCCGCCGGCCGCCCTGCATAAAGTATACCACTTCCAGAATCGGTGAATGGAAAGGCCCGCCGCGCGTACCCTAAGTCGCACTCGCATAACGGCTTAAGATTTTGTAGCTCAATTAGTTGACGCTCGTCGGAGTTGCCGTGCACTCCATCAGTGCAAAGCGCTGTTGCCACTTGTCACAAGATGGGCTCGGGCGGAAATTCACATTCTTTTCCACAGCGATTGTGGATGCCCCACCGCCCGGTCGGTCAGCGATCAGTTCAGGGCCCCTCGACTGTTCCGATTCTCTCCTCCTCGCTTGGAGCCTCGCCCTGTGCGCCGCGTGCGAGGTGCCTCTGCCAGAGCAGCGCCAGCGCCAGGATCAGGCCGATGGCCACGATCGATCCGATGAGCGCCATGGGAAATGCGCCCTGGACGGCCTGCTTGACCTCACGCAGCACGGCCAGAGTACCCACGGCGAGGATCGTGGACACCGGAGCGATGCGGAACAGAAGCCAGTACGCCACGCCCAATGCCAGGGTGAAGCCCAGCCCCAGGGTGAGCCAGGCGGGAATGCTGGCAATCCCGGAGCTGCCGGCCAGGCTGAGCCCGACCAGGGCGATGAGCAGAAGCGCCAGGGGTCGCCTGCGGCTTCCCCGCAGCGTGATCCGATTCAACAGCAACACCACGAAGAGGAGGATGATCGCCTGTGCCGCCAAGGTGCTCAGGGCTCTCAGGCAAATCCCCAGGAAGGGCAGGGTGTCCCCGGCCGTCAGGTAGTCCGCCCAACTGGGGCTGAGGCTGGGAGCGGCCGATTCGGTGAGCACGATCAGTCCGGCGGCGAACAATCCGGCCAGAATTCCCAGATGAGGAGACGGCGAACTGGACGGCATGGACCGATCCCAGTAGACCGACAGCCCGTAGACCAGTCCGACCGCTGCGGCGGTGAACAGACTGCTCAGGATCAGAGCGCTCAAGGTGACGAAGAATTGCGTGGAAAAGGGCTGGTCGGTCGAGAATCCGGCCTCGATCGACATCCAGCGGTTGGCTGCCGAAGCGAGATAGACCACGAAGAGTCCCGAGAGCAACAGAAGAAAGGACCGGGGTGAGAAGCGGTGGCGGGTCCAGCTGACGATGGCCAGAATTGCGCCCACGAACACGATCAGACCCAGTAGCGCACCGCAGACACCCGACAGGATCTGCAATAGGCTCCGGCTACGCCGCTCCTCCCGCTGCCAGTCCTCCGGCACGTGCACGGACCGGTACAGGTCTGTCAGCTGGTCCCCCGAGATCCCGACGTTGATGCGCGCCTCACCGGTCGAGAGCGTGTAATGGCGGGTGTCCGCGTAGGTGAACTGCCAGTCTCGGCGGTGCGGGAGCTGCGAGGGTGCGGAACCGATTCTGCGCAGCTCCGCGGGATCGAGATCGTAGCGGGTGAGGATCGCCTTCTCGGCGATGGCCCGGGCCTCGTCCTCCGAGAGGCTGGCCCCGGGGCGGGCTTCCGGCAACAGGTGCTCGAAGCGGAACAGCTTTCCTGAACCGTCGATCTGGAGCACGTACTCTTCGGCACGCTCCGCCACGTCCCCCGAAAACCGCGCATAGCGGACCTCCCAATAGGGCGGCTCGAGGTAACTGCCGAGGAGCTGGCGGTAGGCTTCGGGACCGCCCTCCTGCCAGACGAACCGATCCTCGTCATCCAAGGGTTCCCGTACGGCGCTCAGTTCGGTCCACTCGGGACCGAGGTGGATTCCGCGGACCGAGAGCTCCTGCTGTGCGGTTGCGACAGCTTGTGCGCGGTCGAGCTCCAGCGGGGGAGCCTGGTTGGACAGGTTCGCCTTCCAGAACCAGAGCAGGGCCCCCAGCACGGCCAGCAGGAGCAGGGCCTGTCTCGTCCGAAGGCTCGTCCCGGGGCGGACCTCCATATCCTGGATTCGCGGTCCGGTCTCAACCGGGGCCGGCGGCGGAGACCAGGCTCCGTTCAACCACGAACCCTCGACGGTTGCCCAGCGTCCGCTTCGCAGGCGGGCCAGCAGCACCACCCACAGCGGAACCAAGGTCAGTGCGATGATCAGCGCCCGGTCCACCCAGATCCCGCCCGAAGAGGCGACGAAGACGGGCAAAGCAAACCAGCAGACGTCGAAGGTGAAATGGAGAATGATCCCCGGAAGGAGTCCGAACAGAAGATAGAGGACGCCGAAGGCGAGGGCCGGAATGATCAGTTCGACCAGTCGGGCATAGGCGGGTTGGGCCGGGTAGTTGGCGTGCCCGGCGCCGAAAATGACCGCCTCCAGGATGAGAGCGCTCCCGATCCAGTACTTGTAGCCCCCAAAGCGCCGGCCGAGCAGGGCGGCTCCCCCCAGCGGTATCGCCCGAAACAGGCACTCCTCCCAAAATCCGGCCTGCAGGGAGAGGGCGATCGATGTGAGCCAGGGGAAATAGGTCGCCAGGCTGTCGGGCTGGATCAGCGCGTCCGAAGGCGTCCACCAGCCCAGGACTTCGGTGCTGAAGAAGTAGAGACCCACCTCGTAGGCGAAGAAGATCGTCACGCACAGGTACCCGCCCACCGTGCGACCGAGCACCGCTCGGCTATTGGCCACTCCCGGCGACCAGAGGCGCCAGAACTGGATCTTGTCGGGGAAGGCCCGACGAGTGAGCCCCTCGGCCGCCATGAAGGTGACGGCCAGCACTCCTCCCATCGCCATGGCACTCCCCAGCGCCTGGAGAATCTGGTTCGCCAGGAAGCTCTTCGCCGGTAGCGCCGTATCGTAGTTCATCCAGAGCAGGGGCAATTCGTTGATCTGCGCGAGGAACTGCAGAAAGGCGATGACGGCGCCCCAAATCACGGCCTTCCTCCACAGCACCCAACGCTGTCGCAGGAGAAAGAACAGACCGATGATGCAGCCTCCCAGGAAGTAGAGGACTCCGATGGCCACGAGGGAACCGAAGGCAATGGTGTCGTTGGCGGCGCGCATTTCCGCATAGCGCCGGCTGAAGGACTCCGGGATCTTGATGAAGTTGAAGACCTCGGAGACGCGGTTCCCTGACACGCGCAGTCGCAGCCGATACTCGGCGTCACCGATCTTTTCATTGGGTCGCTGATAGACGAACGTGTGATCGATCCGGCCACCGGCCTTGGTGTCGGACTGGGACTCGATGCGCTGGAAATCGGACAGTTGGACTCCCCAGGAAGCCGCCGCCGCTTCGGCGATCTGAAGGGCCTCTTCCTCGGTGACATTGGTGCCGGTCTCGTCCTCCGGGACCTTTTCGTCGAAGCCATACGGGGTGCCGGCGGGAGTGAACCAGAAGGAGACCTCCCGGGTCTCTCCCTGGCGAAAGTTGCGGACCCTCCAGGTGTAGGGGGAGTAGAGTCCTCCGGCCATGAGGGCGCGGAAGGCGGTCACCCCGCCCGCTTCGAGCTCGACGTAGGTCTGGACCGGGCTGTCGACGTCGAAGGATGCGGCCTGAGAGAATTCTGCGGGACCCAGATGATCGCGGGCAGCGATCTCCGCCGCCTGCTTCAGGGCCTCCCGCCGATCCATCCGGAGATCGATGGAGACGATCGGGAAGGCCCGTGGGAAAAAGTGGATCGTGAAGACCAGGGCAGCTACGGAGACGAGCGCCAACCCCACCCAGAAGTATGCTTTTCGCACCATGGGTCCCTCCTGATGTCGGTCATCTTAACGTGGAACGGAGCAGAGCAGAAGGGCTGCAGCGCCGGTGGGAAGGGGGCGGCGCTGCAGCTGTTCGTCGAGGAATGGGATTCACTTATGGGGTTCGCCTTTCAAAGACGCAAAAAAGGACCGGAAGGTTGACTCGGGTGATCGGAATTGTGTGAGATGTGACAACTGCGATGGAATCCCGGAGCTTTCAGATCACCTGGCCCTTTCGCCTCGTCAATCGATGGCTGGACCGAATCGGCGCCGCCCGCTGGTCGGGTCTGCAGCTCGATGCGGCCCGTCTGCTGGAGGTCTCCCAGGAGAAAACGGGTCTCAGCGATTTTGGGGAGGGCCATTTCCGGGAAGGCCTGGAGGTTTTCGTCGACTCTCTGATCAGGGATGCCGATCTGACCCCGATCGGACGCGCCGGCCTGCGCGGCATGATCGTGACGCTGCTGTGCAACCGGTCTGCACATCGCGGAGGCTCGTCGGCGGGAGGCGTGGCGGTTCGAGGCAGCCATCCGTCCGCCGGTGGTGATTACCGGGACGCCCCGCTCGGGAACGACCTTCCTGCATCGCCTGCTGGCCGAGGATGCGACGTTCCGGACCCTGCCCATGTGGCGGCTGTTCAAGCCCGTTTCGCGGGAATCGGAGGACTCGATTCGACGTGAAGTGGGCCGGGCGCACCGGCTGAGACGCCTCATGACGCCGCAGCTGGATCGCAAGCACTTTCTTCGTGCCGACTCCCCCGAGGAGTGTATCTGGTTGCTGAACAACACCTTCCTGAGTCACGGCCTGTGGGTGGCCGCGCCGGTCTACGGCTATCTGGAATGGCTCGGAACGCAGGACTCGGAGCGTTCCGTACCGGGAATACGCCTCCCTGCTGCGTTACCTCCAGTCCGGGCATCCGGAGCGCACCCTCTTGCTGAAGGCGCCCAGTCATGCGGGGGCTTTGGCGGCCCTCGACGAGGTGCTGCCTTCGCCGGCCGTGATCCAGTTGCACCGGGATCCGGTCGAGGTCTGTTCCAGCGTGTGCAGCCTGTTCGCGACGCTGCATGGGGCGGTGACCCGCCGACTCGATCTGGCTCGGCTGGGGCGAACGACCGTCGACCTGCTCCGACAGGAGGCGTTGCGGAATCTGGAGGCCCGACGCCGGCTGTCGCAACCGCCCCTCGATATTCGCTATCCCGATCTCATCCGGGATCCGGCCGGGACGGTTCGACGGATCTACCGGCATTTCGACTGGCCCTGGGACGACGCCTTGGAAGAGCGGCTGCGGCGCCATCTGGAGCTCAACCCGCAGGGAAAACACGGAGCCCATCGGCACGATCTGGAGGATTTCGGGATCAGCCGGGAGGAAATCGCCCGCACCTTCGCGCCCTACCGCAGGATGATGAGGTTCTGACGCGGGTTCCGGGACACCTCGGCTCAGAGCCGCAGGCGATGGCGATCCAGAGCCAGATTTGCCTGCAGCGTGAAGTGTTCGAAGATCCGATAGTCCTCGAGAGTGATGGGCCGGTCCGACAGTGCGTTGTCGACGTAGAACAGTCCCACCGTCCGATCCGAGGAGTAGAGCGGGCTGACGGCGAAGGACTTGGCTCCCAGCAGATTCCGGAGCGGGGCGGGGAGCAGCGAGGCATAGGGCTCGTCGTCCGCATTCAGGATGAAGAGCGCCTTCTTCTCGGACAGGCAGCGAGCGAACAGGTTCTCCGTGGCCATGGGCACACGCATCCGCTTTGCCAGTTCGTGGGCCTGGAGTCCGAATCCGTATTTCCCCGTCAGTTCCGTCCGTTCGGGATTGCAGAGCGCCAGGACGATGCGATCGAAGCCGGCCACCCGCTGGACGCCTTCCATGATGAGGTTGAACAGCGTCGTCAGATCTCGATTCTCGAGGATGTGCAGTGAGATCTCCCGCAGAAGTTCGAGCTGCACCGTGTTCTTGTCCTTCTCTTCGCATTCCAGCAAGGCCTCCTGGGAGGGCACCTCGGCGCTGCTTCGGGCAGCTTCGAGACGTCTCACGAGTCGGGCCCGCAAGGGATCTCCCGCCGACGCCCCGGCGTCGGGCGGCTTGGGCCGCAGGGCGTCCGCTTCGAGACCATAGAGGCTGGATGACCGGCGACTCTCCGAGAAGGCCGACTCGATGATGTCGCCCAGCTGTTTGTCTCCGATCGAATAGACCCGCTTGATCTCCTCGGCCACGTCGCAGGTCCGGGGCCCGTGGGAGTCCTCGCCGAACAGGTCCTCCGCGATGGAGTGGGAGAGTTGAGGCAGGGCCTGCAGCAGATTCTGGCCGCGCCGGCCGCCGTTGTTGCCGGCCGATTTCTGCAGGGCCTGAACCAGATTGGTCGGAAGCGCCCAGCGATCGGCCAGTGCCTCTCCGAAAGCCGTGAAGGGCTGACCAAGGACCTTCCGCTCGGCCTCCGACTGCTTGAGATGCCCGCCTTGAACGAACTGCTGGACCTCGAGGAATTTCTCGGGCAGGTAGTAGGCGACGGCCAGCGGACCCAGGTATTGCAGCAGTCCGGCCAGGAACATCTCTTCCTTGCGGGAGTCCCGGAGCAGCCCCGCCAGCTCACGGGTCAAAACGGCGGTGAAGTAGCCGCGCGCGAGGATTCGGCGCAGGTCGATCCAGGGATGGTGTCGTTGAAACACCTCCACGAAACCGAGGCCGAGGCAGATGTCCCGAACCACTTCGACGCCCAGCAGGACGACGGCCCGGGAGATCGTCTTGATGGAGTGATCGGACCGGTTGTAGTAGGGAGAGTTGGCGATGCGGAGGACCTTGACCGAGAATCCCTGGTCCTGCAGGATGACCCGGGCAATATCCGAAGCGGCGCACTGCGTGTCTTCGCTCAGGCGCACGACTTCCAGCACGGAGGCCCGGAAGACGGGCAGATCTCCTCTTCCGCTGACACGAGTTTCGAGAAGCTGCAGGAAATCCTTGGACACGATGTCACCCCTATCAATCGGTGAAATCGGAGGATTTGTTTACGGCTAGGCGGGGAGATCGATCCGAAGAGCCGCCCACAGCAGCAGGAACCATCCGACCAGAAAGGCGGTCCCCCCGATCGGAGTCACCGCGCCCCACCAACGCGCGCCGCTCAGCACGAGGACGTAGAGGGAACCGGAAAAGATGACGATCCCGGCCAGAAAGAACCAGCCGGAAGCGGTGGAAAGCGCCGACGGCCAGCGGCTTTCGAGTAAGCCGACGGCCAGCAGTGCCAGCGCGTGATACATCTGGTAGCGGACCGCCGTTTCGAAGATCTGCAGATCCTCGGCGTCCAGCCTTGCGCGCAGGGCGTGCGCACCGAATGCGCCGGCCGCCACGGCAAGCAGCCCGAACAGTCCACCGGAAAAGAGGAAGAGTCTGGCCACAGAGCGGATTCTACCGCGCCCCGATATCGAGGTCGACCATCAGGTCATTGGCGATGGTCTCGAGGTCCGTTCTGAGATCGTCGATGCGGCTGTCCGAGGGCATGACCAGCATCGCCCGTGCCCTGAAAATGGCATTTCCCGACATGGGGGCGCTCGTGTATTCGGTTTCGAGTTCCGTCAGGTTGATGCCCCGACGGGCAATGGCTTCCGAAATCCGGCTCACGATTCCCGGACGATCGTTTCCGACCACGCTGATCTCGACTGTCGGGCCGTCCGGCGGTGCCTCTTCGGATCCGCCCGCCCTGACGAGGAACTCGAGCCCGTCGACCGGCAGAGACTGCAGTGCCTCCGTCAGCGGCTCGACCTGAGCGGTGGGCAGAGAAATGTGGAGGATGCCTCCGAAGAAACCTCCCGTCGACGACAGGTGGCTCTCGAGCCAGTTTCCGCCGAATTGGGCGACCACCGCTGCGATTCTCTCGACCAGGCCCGGCCGATCCGGGCCCAGAACCACGAGGACGTAGGAGCTCAGGACACTGGTCATAACCTGCCTAGTTTGAGCGCGACGCCGCAATTGTCAAGTCTTCGACCCTGGCCCCTCCTCGAAGCGTGAGATAGAGTAGGGCCGTGACTTCAGAAATCCCGCGCTGGCTCCAGATCGCACGTGAAATCCAGGCCATCGGTCAAACCGGTCTCCACTTTAGCGAGACCGACTATCATCGGCAGCGTTATGGCCGACTGCTGGAGCTGGCCGCCGAGATCGTCCAGGAAAAGACCGGCCTGGAACGGGAGCCCCTGGCCCTCGATTTCTCGAGACAGCCCGGCTATGCGACGCCGAAGGTCGACGTTCGTGGAGCGATCGTCCGAGAGGGGCGGGTTCTGCTGGTCCAGGAACGGACCGACCAGCTGTGGTGCCTGCCCGGGGGATGGGCCGACGTGGGCGAGAGCCCGTCCGAGATGGTCGTTCGGGAGGTCTGGGAGGAGAGTGGGTTTCGGGTGCGGGCCAACCGCCTGGTGGGTGTTTTCGACGCCAATCGCCAGGGCGGGCCGCTGCAGTTCTTTCACGCCTACAAGCTCCTGTTCATGTGTGAGATCGTGGAGGGTGAAGCCCGACCCAGCGACGAGACCCAGGCCGTCCAATTCTTCGCCCGCGACCAGATTCCCCCACTTTCGCTCCAACGCACGGCCGCACGCCACCTCGAGGCAGTCTGGAATTTCGCCGAAGATCCTTCGACCGTGCCGGTCTTCGATTGAAGAAGCGTCCCGCGTCGACTCATGCTTCCCGTCCCGACTGCCGATAAATCTACGGGAACTTGGGGAAGAAGCGGATCTATGTTCAACAGGACGGCACTGGAAGTCCTTATCGTGGCCCTCATGCTGGGAAGCGGCAGCCCCCCGGCCTGGGCCCGCTCGCCCGCTGCGGCGAACGAGGCCCCGGAAGTGCGGCGCACGGTCTCCGACATCCGGGGACTCTCACCCGAGGAGGCGGCGCAGGGTTATCCGGTCCACCTTCGTGCCATCGTAACCGCTGTGAGCTCCGATGGCAGTCTGCTTTTCGTGCAGGATGCGTCCGACGCCATCTTCGTCTCCATTTCGCGTCCCACGAGTCTGCGTTTCGGGCAGCTCGTCGAGATCACGGGCGTTACCGCTCCGGGCGATTTCAGGCCGATCATCGCGGAAGCGCAGGTGCGATCGGTCGGTCAAGCCGGGCCACCCCCGGCCAAGCGGGTGACAGTGGCCCACCTGCGCACACTCGAAGAGGACTGCCGCTTCGTGCAGGTGGAAGGAACGATCCGGCGGGCCCGGCTTCAGGGTGACCAGCTTCTGCTTCGGCTGGGTTCCGATGGGACGACGGTCGGCGCGGTGGTCACGGTGAGCGGGGAGCCCTCGATCGATCTGGCGGATTTTCTGGACGCCGATGTCACCATCACCGGCGTCTGTCAGACGACGGGCCTGCGCAACGGAGGCCGGGGCGTCTTCATTCGCGTGCCCCAGCTCGAGTATCTGCTCCGCAATCGGGCTCCCGATCCACCGGCGGCGCTGCCGCTGTGGACGGCGAAAGGACTGTCGGAGCTCTCGCCGCACGACACACCCCGGCATCGGGTGCGCATCCAGGGGAAGGTCGTCAGCTGGGATGCCGGCCGGCCGCTGCTGATTCAGGATGACACCGGCTCGGTGGAGGTCTTGACTGCTCAGATGCCCGCTGCCGGACCCGGTCAATTGGTCGAGGTGGTGGGTTTCCTGCCCTTCGGGCGGGATTTTCAGAAAGGCGTCGTCCTGCAGGAAGGGCTCGTCCTCGAAGCGACCGCACGTCCCTCGATGGGCGTTGCTGCACAATCCACGCCGTCTTCCGAAAAGAACCCGCCAGGCGACCGGAACGAGGTGTCTGTGCAGCCTCTGACGAAGGTTGCCGACATTCACCGGCTCAGTCAGGGAGAAGCCGCCCGCAGCTACCCGGTTCGCGTTCGTGCCGTGGTGACCTACTTCGATCCGGAATGGCAGTTGCTGTTCGTTCAGGACGACACGGGCGGTGTCTACATCGAACGCGGCGACTGGTCCTGGTCCTTCGAAGTCGGGCAGCGACTCGAGATCGAAGGGACCAGCAATCGGGGTCAATTTGCGCCGGTGATCTCTCCGATCCGCATCCGGGCCGTCGGGCGCGGGCAATTGCCCGGGGCGGAGCCAAACTCCCTCGAGGAACTTTTCAACGGGCAGAAGGATTGTCTCCTCGTCGAGGTCCACGGCATGGTCCGGACCGTCACACTCGACGGCAGCCGGATGCGCCTCGACCTGTCTACGGGCCGGGGACGTTTCCGCGCGATGGTTCCCGACATGTCGAACACGACGTCTCCGATGCTGGAGGATGCCCTGGTTCGAATCCGTGGAGTCTGCGGCGCGGTCGTGAATGCGAATGGTCAGCTGATCGGCATTCAGCTGTTCGTGCCGAATCTCGACTCCATCCAGATCGAGGAGCCTGGAGCCTCCGATCCGACGGATCTTCCGGCCACCAAGATCGCCGACATCCTTCGCTTTACTCCATTCACGGGTGCGGGTCACCGGATCCGCGTGGAGGGGACGGTCACTCTTCAGGATGAGAAGGGGGCGCTGCTTTACGTCAGTGACGGAGAGTCCGCGGTGCGGGTCGAGACCCGGCAGAGTCCGACGCTCCAGCTCGGCGATCGGATTCAGGTCGTGGGCTTCCCGGTGGTGGGAGCGCCCAACCCCCACCTGGAGGACGCCCTGGTGACACGGCTCGACGCGGGCTCCGCGCTCGTCCCCCGGAACATGACCGTGGCCCGGATCCTGGCGGGAGACGGAGACGGCCGCCTGGTTTCACTGGTGGCAAGGTTGTTGGCCTCGGCCACGGTCGAAAGCGAACAGATACTGACACTGCAGGCCGATGACACCGTTTTCAATGCCCGCCTGAACTTGGGTGCCGACAGTCCGAACATCGATCTGCCAGTCAACAGTCTGCTCACGGTCTCGGGCATTTCGACCATCCTGGTGGACGAGGAGCAGCGGCCTCGATCCTTCCGTTTGCTGCTTCGGTCTCCGGCAGACGTGGTGCTGGTGTCCGCTGCCCCCTGGCTGAAGGTGCGCCACCTGCTCCTGTCCGTCGTCGGGCTCGGCGTTCTGATCGTCCTGGTGCTCTTCTGGGTCGGCGTGCTGCGAAAGAGGGTCCGTCAGCAGACCGCCTTGATTCGCCAGCGTCTGGAAAGGGAAGCCGCTCTCGAAGAGCGCTATCGCCAACTCTTCAGCAACGCCAACGATCTGATTCAGAGCGTCGGCGCCGACGGCCGGTTCCGCTACGTGAATCCTTCCTGGATGAAACTGCTCGGTTTCACCGAATCGGACCTCGAGCGCATTACGCACCTCGACGTCGTTCATCCACTCAGCCGGAGGGCCTATCTGGAGGTCTTCGACAGTGTCCTCAAAGGCGGTGTCGTGGGCCAGTTCGAAACGGTCTTCGTGGCCCAGGACGGCAGGGAGATCATCGTCGAGGGGAGCTGCACCCGCGAGTCCCTAAGGGGCCAAACCTCGGCGGTCCAGGGCATCTTTCGAAATGTGACGGAGCGAAAGCGCGCGGAGACCGAGCTCCAGCTCTCCGAGGAGCGCTTCTCCAAGGCCTTTCAGAACGCCCCTATGGCTATCGGTATCATGACGCAGGGGGACCATTGTCTGCTCGACGTGAACGAGGGTTTCCTCAAGCTCTGGGAGTACGAGCGTTACGAGATCATCGCCGAAACGGATCAGGCCCTGGGTCTGTGGTGGGACCACTCGGAATGGGAACAGTTCATCCAGCAGCATCGCGACGGACGCGCCGTGCGCGATCGTGAGATAAGAATCCGCACCAAATCAGGCGAGGCTCGCACCGTCCTCCTGTCCGCGGAGGACATTGAGATCGGGACGGAGTCCTGTCTTCTGCTGATCGCCCACGATGTGACGTCTCGTCTCAATCTGGAGGCGCAGCTGCGGCAGGCGCAGAAAATGGAATCCGTGGGTCGCCTGGCCGCCGGCGTGGCCCACGACTTCAACAACATCCTGACGGTCATCCAGGGCCACTCCGAACTCCTGTTGGCCGATCCCCGACTCGAGCCGGAATTCTCCGATGCTCTACGGCAGGTTGCCGAGGCCGCCGAGCGGGGGGCGGATTTCACCCGCCAGTTGCTGACCTTCAGTCGAAAGCAGGTCCTCCAGCGTCGCCCGCTGGACGTGCGCGACGTCATCCAGGGCATGACGCCGCTTCTCAGGCGGCTGGTCGGAGAGAACATCGAGCTCAAGATCGATCTGGAGCCGGTCCTTCCCGTCGAGGCCGACATCGGCATGATCGAGCAGTTGCTGATGAATCTGGCGGTCAATGCGCGGGATGCCATGCCTTCGGGCGGCACCATCGACATCTCTCTGGCCTCGGTAGACATCTCCGCCTACGAGGCGGCCCGAAACAGCGAGGCGACGGTCGGTACCTTCACGTGCCTGCGGGTCAGTGACAGCGGAACGGGGATACAGTCAGAGATTCTGGAGCACATCTTCGATCCCTTCTTCACCACCAAAGAGGTCGGCAAAGGCACCGGCCTCGGCCTGTCGATGGTCTATGCCATCGTCAAGCAGCATGCCGGCTGGGTCGACGTCAAAAGCAGTCCCGGGCAGGGTACCGCCTTCACCGTCTTCCTCCCGACCTGCGCAGGCGATGCGGTTCCCGTGGAAGCACCGCTCGGTGCAGGCTCGGACGGACATGGCAGCGAGACCGTGCTCGTGGTCGAGGACGAGCGTTCGGTGCGCGGTCTGGTAAGCGGCCTGCTGCGCGACAAGGGGTATCAGGTCCTCGAAGCGGAGAACGGAGTCCGTGCCCTCGAAATCTGGGCCACACGGGGGGCGGGGATCGATCTGCTGCTCTCCGACATGGTCATGCCCGGCGGCGTCTCGGGGCTCGATCTGGCGCGGCAGTTCCAGCAGGAGAAACCGCAGCTCAAGGTCCTTCTCACCAGCGGTTACAGCGATGAATCGCTGGGGATCGATTTCTCCGCCATGGCCGGCATCGATTTCATGTCCAAGCCGTACCATCCCGACCAGCTGGTGCGACACGTGCGCAGCTGCCTCGACCTCGGCCGGCCCTCCGCCGGCCCGGGCGCCTGATTCCCGGTCCTCCCGCCTCCCGCTCTCCGCCCTCCGGTCCTCCCGCCCTCCCCTCCGTACGGCTACGGCCGCCCGGCCTTGATGGCATACACCGACAGCCGCTGATAAAGGGGAAGGCACTCTTCGAGCAACGGCCGGAGCGCCTTGGGGACCGGTTCGGTCTTGGGTCGGTAGGGCCTGAAGCCCGACGACCGGTGCACCTGCTCGTACCAGTACTCGGCCCAGATGCCATCCTCAGGACGTGGGCCCGGGCGCCAGGACAGCATCCGGTCATCGAAGACGATGCCCAGGTGGCGACACAGGCTGGACAGGACACCTCGGGGGTCCAGGAGGAGTTCGCGCGCGTCGAGCACCGCCGGCCGCCGGCCGGCATCGATCAGATAGTCGAGAAGCCGAACCTGGACGAGGTATCCCGTGTCCCTCAGGCTGGGTCTGGCCACGGTCTTCGCGTAGGAGCAGAGCATCTCGGCCGGGTCCCGGGTCAGGATCACATTGCGGAGTCGGCACAGGAAGCTCCAGTCCAGGTCCAGCAGGTGGTGGGCCATGTTCTTGAAGAAGACCACGGGGCGCTCGTAGCTCCCGAGCAGCATGCTCTCCACGACCACGGCTCCGTCGGGCTCCATCGATGCGATGACCCGGTCGGCGCCGGGATGATAGAGCCGCGCGTCACTGTGAGTCAGGTAGTGGGCATAGAGAGGCTCGTCCACGACCCGCGTGTCCGGACGCTGGGCGAAGGAGTACATCAGCGCCGTCGAGACATTGCGGGGCCCCGACCAGAGAGAGATTCGTATGCGAGTCTGTTCCCGACTCATGGGCCGGCATCTCCCGGCCCGGAACGCTGGAATCGAGCGACCTCATCCGCGATGCGTCGGGCATAGAGGGCGCGAATTCGGGCGGCCAGGGGACCTTGTGTACCCGAACCGAGGGTCCGACCGTCCACCTCGACGACGGGAGTCACTCCACCGAACGTCCCCGTGACGAATGCTTCCTCGGCATCGTAGACGTTCGTCAGTGTGAAATTCCTCTCCCGGACCGGAATGCCGTGCTCCCGGCAGATCTCGATGACCAGTCCCCGCGTGACCCCGTTGAGGCAGTATTGGCCGGTCGAGGTCCAGACCTCGTCGCCTCGAACGACAAAGAAGTTGGTCGAATTGCAGGTGGCCACGAAGCCGTGGATGTCGAGCATGAGCGCCTCATCGGCGCCGGCCCGCAGCGCCTGGTTCAGGGCGATGACCTCGTGGAGCTTGCTGTGACAGTTGAGTTGGGGATCCAGGTAGTCCGGGGATCCGCGGCGCACCGCCGAAGTAAAGAGCCGGATGCCCCGACGGGCGGTCTCGGGATCGGCGACCTTGTACTCCGCGATGATGACGACCGTCGGGCCGCCCAGGGTCAACCGGGGATCCTGACTGGGTGTCTTCTTGATGCCCCGGGTCACCATCAGTCGAACGTGGATGCCCGTCTCCATGCCGTTGGCCTGGACCGTCCGCAACAGAGCCTGCTCGATTTCCCGACGGGTCATGCCGATTTCGAGAGCGATGGCGGCGGCACCCTGGAAAAGCCGGTCCAGGTGCCGATCCAGGAACAGGAACATGCCCTCGTGGAAGCGCAGGCCCTCCCAGACGCCGTCGCCGACCAGGAACCCGCTGTCGAACACGGAGACACTGGCCTCCGAACGGGGCACCAGCCGACCGTTGACATAGATCAGGACCTGTTCATTGCGGGGGTCGAACACCACGTCATGAGTGCTCCGCCCCGTCCCGATGGAACCGGATTCCGCATCAGGGTGCATGGCTTCTCCGCTGTCAGAATAGTCTCCGGACTCGTGCTGTCAAGCTTCCGCCAGGATCAGCCGGAGATCCATGACGTTGGTCAGCGTGGGCCCCGTTTTCAGTAGATCGTGGAGGGCCTCGAAGAAATGGTAGGAGTCGTTATCGCGCAGGAATTGACGGCCATCGAGGCCGAGAGCGAGGGCTCTTTCCATGGTCCGTCCGTCCGCCAGGGCGCCCGCCGCATCCGTGGGGCCGTCGGTTCCGTCCGTGCCTCCGCTGAGGACGACGATCCCCGGCCACCCGCCGATCTCGAGCGCCGCCGCCAGCACGAATTCCTGGTTTCTACCACCCAGACCCGAACCGGCGATCGTCACGGTGGTCTCCCCTCCCGAGATGATGCAGGCCGGAGGGGGCAGGGGCTGATGGTTCTTGCGGATCTCCTTGGCCACGGCGGCGTGCACCTTGGCCACCTCCCGGGTCTCCCCTTCGATCATGGTGGAGAGCACGAGGGTCCGGTATCCCAGTTCCCGCGCCCGGGCCGCGGCACTCGTGACGGCCAGCAAATTGTTCGCGATGATTGCGTTCCATGTCCGTGCGAAGACAGGATCTCCTTCCTTGGGGGTTTCTTCGATATCGCCGTGAAGTCCCATCTCCAGCCGCCGCCGCACGGTGGGGGGAAGGTCATTCTCGATCCCGTATTTCTCCAGGATCCGCCGGCAGTCCTGAAAGCTGCTTCGGTCCGGCACCGTCGGTCCCGACGCGATGCTGTCCAGATCATCGCCCACCACGTCGGACAGGATGAGAGTCACCAGGGTCGCCGGATAAGCCCGGCGGGCCAGGTTGCCGCCTTTGACGCTGGAAATGTGCTTGCGAATGGCATTGATCTCGTGGATCGTCGCACCGCAGCGAAGGAGGATGCTCGTGGTTTGCTGCTTCTCGTCGAAGCTCACGCCGTCGGCCGGGCAGGGAAGCAGTGCGGAGCCGCCTCCCGACAGCAGGCAGAGCACCAGGTCCCGTTCCGATGCCTTTTCGAGGAGATGGAGAATCCGTTTCGTCCCCTCCAGACCCTTTGCGTCGGGAATCGGGTGTCCCGCCTCTACGATCTCGACCCGCTGCGTCGGGACGGCATGCCCGGTCTTGACGTTGACGCACCCGTCGCTGATGCGGTCGCCGAGCAGGCCTTCGACGGCCCGGGCCATCGCACCCGAAGCCTTGCCGGCGCCGACCACCAGGATTCTCTCGAAACGGTCCAGGTCGAAAGACCGGTCGCGCACCTGCAGAAGATTCGAATCGACGCGCAGTTGGGATTCGATGACCTTCGCCGGATCCACGGCACGCAGCGCCGACTGGAAAATCCCGATCGCATCGGAGCGCAGCTTCTCGAGGTTTTCGTTGCTTGCCATGATCCCTCCGCCCGGGTTGCCGCCGGCCCTCTGACAGCTCACTCTACCAGACCCCCCGGGAAGCGCAAGATCCGACCGCCGGCGAACGGCAGCCGGGGTCGGGCCGGCAGTTCTGCCCGGTCCATCGGGCCGGCGGCGAGGACGATCGTGTCGGAGCACGATCGTCAGTCTCGACCTCGGCACCGCCTTCCCGGAGTCGCGGCCCGGGGCGTCCTTCTTGCAGAAGTCGGCCCTCCCGGGCAAGATGACTTGCGGGGGAAGTTTCGATATGGCTTCGGAGACGCGCAAAACCAAGATCATCTGTACGATCGGTCCGGCCTCCTCCTCCGGGGAACGACTCCGGGCCCTCGTGGACCGCGGGATGAACGTTGCCCGCCTGAACTTTTCACATGGCGATCATGAAGGCCACGGACAAGTCATCTCCGAGCTGCGTCGAATCTCCGGGGAAGGCAACCAACCGCTGGCCCTGCTGCAGGATCTGGCCGGTCCCAAGGTCCGGGTGGGGGATTTGCCCGGAGGTTCGGTCGAACTCGAAGCCGGATCCGAGTTCGTGCTCACCACCCGGGAGGTGGAGGGCAGTTCGAGCCAGGTCTGTGTCGACTACGCCGGTCTGCCGGACGAGGTGAAGTCGGGCGATCGCATCCTCCTGGCCGACGGTGCCATCGAGCTCGCGGTCACTCGCATCGCGGGTCCGGACATTCATTGTCGCGTCGTCTTCGGCGGGCAGTTGGGGTCCCGAAAAGGGGTGAATTGCCCGTCGGGCCTGTTCGGATTGCCCATTCTCAGCGAACGGGACCTCTCGGATCTGCGCTTTGGTCTGGAGCGGGGAGTCGAGTATGTGGGCCTCTCCTTCGTTCGGTCGGCGGACGACGTCCGGCGCGCCCGTGATGAGATCCGAAGCTGCGGATCGGACGCCCGGATCATTGCCAAGATCGAGACTCAGGCGGCCCTCGAGCATTTCGATCGGATCCTCCTGGAGGCGGACGGAATCATGATCGCCCGAGGCGATTTGAGTATCGAAACGCCCTTTTCGCGCGTCCCGGTCCTGCAGAAGCGGATGATCGCCAAGGCCAACCAGGCGGCCAAACCCGTCATCACGGCGACCCAGATGCTGTTCTCGATGGTGAGTTCGCCTCGCCCGACTCGGGCCGAGGTGGCCGATGTGGCCAACGCCATCATGGACGGCAGCGACGCCGTCATGCTGTCTGAGGAAACGGCCGTCGGACAACATCCGGAGCGGGCCGTCGAAGTCATGGACCGGATTGCGCGCGATACCGAAAGCGGTGGTTTGAAGGTGGGCTGGGAGCAGGAAGGACCCTACGGCGGACAGTCGGTCGGTGATCGGGAGGCCATGGCCCTGGCGGCCTGCCGGCTGGCAGAGGACCTGGATGTGGACTACATCGGGACCATCACGCGAAGTGGGCAGATGGCCCGACTGGCCGCCAAGTTTCGTCCCCGCCAGCCGATCCTGGCGGCGAGTCCGGAACCCGGGACTTTCCGCAGGCTGAGCCTGATCAGAGGCGTGATTCCGTTGCTTTTGCCGGAGGGACTGCGGGCGTACGAGGAGATGGCGACGGCCGCTCTGGAACTGGCCCGTGGGAGCGGCTGGAAGGACGCCAGCTTCGTGCTCCTCTCCGAAGAGTTCGTGCGCCGGGGAGTGCTCTAGCGCCCTGCCTACTCCTTGAAGACGGCGGCGATGACGTCCAGGGCAAACCGGGCGGAAACCGTGGCCGGACCCCCGCCCATCTCGATGCCGACATCGATCGCCTCGAGGACCTCGGCCCGGGTGGCGCCTGCTCGCGCCGCCTGCTCGATGTGCCACTGCATGCAGGACTCGCAGTCGGTCACAATCGAGATTCCGATGGCGATGAGTTCCTTGTACTTTCTCTCGAGCTCCCCGTCGGCATAGGCGGCTTTCTCCATCTCGAGGAAGGCCTCGTAGACGGGGGATCCGAGGTTGATCAGCCGGGCGTGTGCTTCTTTTCGTCTGCGGGTCATCTCTGCGAGCTTATCCATCCTGACCTCCTGGTGGAGTTCCTGTTGAAACGCCAGCGTCCAGAGAGCAGTATACGGTCCGGGCCGGACACCACGGGCCTTCCTCGACCGCCTCTCACAGGTACCGGCCCATTCTCGACGCGCGAAACTAGCCTGCCAGATACTCCTTGAAAAAGGCCAGCGTCCTTTTCCAGGCGTCCTCAGCCGCCTCGGGCTGGTAGCGGGTGCCGGACGGATTGGCGAAGGCATGCGAAGCGCCAGGGTAGACATGGATGTCGACCGTCTTGCCCAGAGCCTTCAATTCCTTCTCCATTGCCCGAACCTGGTCCACCGGGATTCCCGTGTCCTCGGCGCCATAGAGCCCCAGAACGGGGGCCTGGATCTTCTTCAGGAGATCCGGATCCGTGACCGGTCGGCCGTAGTACACGACCGTGGCGGCGATCTTGTCGCCCAGCTGAATTGCTGCGTTCAGAGACCAACCGCCGCCGAAGCACCAGCCGATGGTGCCGACCCGCGTCACGCCCTCCTGCCCGGTCAGGAACTGGTCGGCCTGCAGAAGATTCGAGTCGGCTGCCGCCTTGTTCTGCATCGCCGCCTGCATCAGCGTCTGGGCCTCCTGGGGAGTCTCGGCGGCCTTGCCTCCGTAGAGATCGACGGCCAACGCGACGTAACCCTGTCCGGCCAGCTTGTCCGCCATGGTCCGGATATTGTCGTTCAGGCCCCACCACTCGTGGATCACGATGATCCCGGCTGTGGCCGGACCTTCGCGGGTCGGCCGCGCCAGGTAGCCTTCCACGGCATGCCCGTCGACGGTGGCATAGTCGACCGTCGACGTGGTGATGCCGGCCGTAGAGCCGGGCATCGTGGCGGCTCCGGGCACCGGCTTGTCCTGTGCGTGCTCCTTGCTCATCCGTTCGGCGTATTCCTGGTCCGACATCTGGCTTCGGCTGCAGCCGCTGCACAGCAGAGCCGCACCGAGCAGGCCCATAAGGGCCATTCGCAGGCCAAACTCCATGGTCGTGCCTCCTCACTCGTAAGTAGGGATCGAAAAAAGAGATGACGTTATGGATGGATTATATCCCGCCGGCCTTCTAGTCTTCCTGCGGGACCTTCTCGGCCTGATTCGGCACCTGGAACAGGCGCCGGTCGTCCAGCCGCCAGGCACTGAGCGGACCCCCGTAGGCACAGCCGCTGTCCAGGCAGATTGCATGGGGCGTCAGATGAAGGCCGAGTCGGGCCCAGTGGCCGAAGAAGAACAGACGCCCCGATTCCTGGATCGCGGGAAAGGAGTACCAGGGCTTCAGGGGCGCCGGGGCCTGCTCGGGAGGCCCGGTGTATTCGAAATCCGGAGTCGCCTCGTCCGCGCAGCAGCGAAGCGCGGTCAGGACCCGCAGGACGCCCGCCGGATCGGGCTGGTTCCACTCCAGTCCGGCCCCGCCGTTACTCGCCGACAGTGTCTTCCTGGGTTTCTGCGCCAGACGCCCCGCCGCCTTGCGGGCGAACGCAGCCGTTCGGTCCACCCGCCAGATGGGGAGGATTCCGGCATGGACGATCACAGCCTCTCCCACCTCCAGGATCAGCGGACGATGCAGCAGCCAACGGATCAGCTTGGGCGCATCCTCGGCCGCAAGAATCGCTCCGAACCGGTCGCCTCCCTTCGGCTCACGCAGTCCGAAGTAGACCCGCAACAGGTGAAGGTCGTGATTGCCCAGGACCATCTGGGCGCAGTCCCTTTGTTGATGGATCCAACGCAACATGGCGAGTGAGTCGGGCCCCTTGTTGACCAGATCACCCACGAACCAGAGACGATCGATCTCCCTCTGGAAGCGGATCTCTTCCAGGAGCGCAGTGAAGGTCGCAAAGCAACCGTGGACATCGCCGATTACGTAATCCGACACGGGCTCTAGATATAGCAGACGGGGGTGCCGACAGATTCGAGATGGGGAATTTGCGAATTACGATTCTCGACTTCCCGATTGGGACATGCCCAGCCAGCCCTCCAGATCGACAATCGAAAATCGACAGTCGAAAATCCCCCTCAGCCCCACATTTCTTTGTCGAGCTGCTCGGCATAGCGGGAGGGGGATTTGGGAGCGGGTTCGGCCGCTTTGGCGGCGGCACCGACCGGCCGGAGCCTGCGGACGACGAGAAAAGCCACACCGGCGCCGGCCGCAAGGAAGAAGACCGGCAGAAGATAGGCCAGGGCATTGAAACCGCGGGCCGGCGGCTTCGAGAGAATCCTCTCTCCGTATTCGGCCACGTACCTTTGGAGGATCTGATCGCGATCCAGACCCGAAGCCAGCATCTGGCGGATACCCACCCGAATCTCATCCGCTGCCTGCGAGTAGTGTTCCGAGACCGGCTGCGTCCAGCAACAGGGCGCGATCAACTCTGTCTCGATCTTCTTCGCCTCGGCTTCCAGACGAGGATCCAGGGGCGTGTCCAGTTGAGCAGCCAGCAGGGACCCGGCACACAAAAAGGCGATCAGAAGCAGGGGAAGTCGTCGATTTTTCATTTCGGCTCCGGTCTTACGAACTGGACAAGATTCTATCAACTTCCCGTCGATCGGGGTATCCTGCCCGGGCTCCGTGCTAATCTACCGGCGGCATGCCCTTCCGACTCGGACGCTGGTACCTCTGGTTTCGACAGGTCGTGGCCCGGCTGTTCCTGCATGCGTTCGAACCCGTTCTCTACCGCATCGCGTTCGTCTGGAGACGCCTGTTATGGAGGACCCGCTTCATCGCCATCACGGGGAGTCTCGGCAAGACCACCGCCAAGGACGCGCTCGCGGCGATTCTGGCTCTGGACCATCGCGCTTTCGGGAGCGTTGGGACACAAAACGCCAGGCGCCTCGTTTCGCTGAACCTGCTTCGCGTTCGACCCTGGCACCGCTTCGCGGTCATCGAACTGGGGACCGCGGGCCCGGGACAGCTCATCCGTCCCGCCGTTCAGGTCCGTCCCGACGTCGCGATCATCCTGGGTGTGGCGCCGACCCACATCCGCAATTACCGTTCCCTGGAGGACATCGCCCGGGAGAAGATGCAGCTCCTGGAAGGCCTGAAGCCGGGAGGGCTGGTGGTGATCAATGGTGACGAGCCTCTACTGGAGGCGATCCCGATGGATCCCGCGTTGCGGGTCACCCGCTTCGGCCTCGGGCCCGGACTCGATCTGCGCGCGGAGGCGATCACCTCGCGCTGGCCCGATCGGCTCTCCTTTCAGGCAGTCGCAGGAGAGAGCCGGATCCCGATCCGCACCCGGCTGGTCGGAGAGCACTGGGTCCCCGCTCTGCTTTCGGCGCTTCTCGCCGCTCGCAGCCTGTGGAGTCGAATTGCGTCGGGCCGGCGAAGCCCTGCAGGCCCTTTCCCCCTGCCGCGGTCGGCTGGAGCCCGTTGCACTCCCCGGCGGTGCGATCGTCATCCGAGACGAGTACAACGCGTCCCCCTTCTCCTACGACGCCGCGCTGAAGGTTCTCGAGCAGGCTCGGGCCGGGCGCCGCATCGCCGTGTTCGGCGACATGAACGACACCAAGGACAAGATCGGCCGGCGACTTCGCAGACTCGGGCGCCGGGCCGCCGAGATCTGCGATCTGGCGGTCTTCGTCGGCGACAACAGCCACCATGCGCGCGTCGGCGCCCTGCGGGCCGGACTCTCGGAATCCTCCGCCGTCTGCCGGACCGATCCGGCCGAGGCCGCCGCTTTTCTGGCCAAGGAGCTACGGCCCGGTGACCTGGTGCTGATCAAGGGATGGCTTTGCCAGCACCTCGAACGCCTGGTCCTTGCCCAGTTCGGAACCGTCGACTGTTGGGTCCGGCAGTGTCACAAGCTCATTCAGTGCGACATCTGCTGGAAACTCGGCTTGACCGCCGTGGAACGCAATAGGCTGGGAGGAAATGCCGGAGCTTGCGCGTCTCCGGGTGAAGCCCCCGAGGAGACCGGTGCGAACCTGCCGCCCGGACCGGGCCGGCCGGCCGGCGGTGGGGTTCCGCTGCGCCAGGAACGAGATGACTGATTCCGTCTTCGAGCGATACCGTGTCGCTCGGCCTCGATTCGATGAGTTCGCCTGGATCACGGCGCGTCTGCGCGGTGCATCCCGCCTCCTCCAGTTCATCCTTTCGGATCTTCGCCCCCCCTTCCACTCGAGTGCCGGGACGGCCTTGCAGCTCTGGCTTCGTGGCTTCACGAGTCGGGACGCTCTCGTGTACCGCCTGCACGAGCGGCCCGCCGGGCCGTTCATTTCGTCGTTTGCCCAGAATGTCCGAGGGGCACGCATCAACGGCAATTTCGATCACGTCGTCAACAACAAGGTGGTCTTCCCTCTCCTGATGAAAGCCGCGGGACTCCCGGCTCCCCGCCACCTCGGCACACTGGGACGGGCGGGACTGGTCTGGGAGGACGGGAGGCTGTGCGCCGCCTCGGCCGAGGGGATCGAACTCGCCCTGCAACGCGTCGCGAAGGTGGTGATCAAGCCGGTCAAGGGCTGCAAGGGAGCCGGCCTCCTGTTTCTGCGCCGGAAGGGGGAAACGGTGCTGGCCAACGACCAGCCGATCCCTCGGGCCGACCTCGACCTCCTGCTCCGTCGGCTCGGTCCTGCGGTCGTCACGGAGTTCATCGAGCAACACAGCTACGCCCGGGCTCTGTATGCCAGGACAACGAATACGATTCGCCTGCTGACCCTGTGGGACTACCCATCCGGCGGCCCCTTCCTGGCTGCCGCCGCCCAGCGGATCGGCAACTCGCGCTCCTATCCCGCCGACAATTTCCGTGCCGGCAGGGGCGGACTCAGTGCCGAAATCGATCCCGCGGAAGGGGTACTCAGCCGGGCCGCCGGCTTGGACGGCAACCGGCAGGTTGCCTGGTTCAACGAGCATCCCGAGTCGGGTGTGCCCATCGCCGGCGTGCAAGTGCCGCACTGGTCGGAGGCCGTTCGGTCCGTGCTGTCCGGGGCTTGCGCGCTTTCCTTCGCTCCCTGCCTGGCCTGGGACATGGTGATGACAGAGGATTCCTTCAGCGTGATCGAGATCAATGGCGGACCGGGGTTGCACGTCCACCAGATTCACCGCCCGCTGTTGGAGAACCCGCGGACCCTGGCTTTCTACCGGCACCACGGAATCGTAAACTCGATTTGAGATTTTCGATGGCCGATTTTCGCCGATAGTAAGCAGTGAATGAGAATTGGGATCGGAGGACTGCGGCTTCGAGTCGGTCTGAGTGTCACCGGACTGGTCGGCCTGGCGATGGCCGTCGGGGCGCTCGTGCTGGTGGAACGGCTCGAACCGAAGTTGACGGTCGCCGGGGCGGAACGGCGAATCGAGCTGTACTACGAGACCCGGTTCGCGCGGCAGCACCTGGCGGAACTGGAGGCGCAGGGCAGGAGGCTTCCCGATCTGCCCACCGCGCGCCTCTGGCAGGCGGAACTGAACCGGATACGTGGACTCCGGTTCTCCGGCACCGAAGTGAAAAGACCCTGGATCGATCGGCTGAGTGATCTTCCCAACCATCTCGTCCGAACTCGCATTCGGGATGGGAGCGGGGAAGAGGCGTGGCACTACTTCTGGATCAGCGCCACCCACTTCGACCGGGAGCTGCCGACGTGGGTCTGGTACGTGCTCCCCTGAGTCTGGCCGGCGGCGAGCCTAAATGCGGCCAAGTGGTTGCTTCGCTGGGGCGACCCAATTAACCTAGAAGGCGGGGGGACCAGCGCGTGACAGAGGAGCGAGGCGCGCATGGGACAGTTGTCGAGGGAGCTTCGTTTCGTGGAGAGAGTGCGCCTTCGGGTAAGGTTGTGGGTGCCGCTTTGCCTGCTGCTGGGCTTGATACAGGCTCCGCTTCCGGGGCAGGAAATTCCGTCAGAACTTGATCTGCCAACCGCCGTCCGCCTGGCGCTGGAAAGCCATCCGGCGCTCAAGGCGAGCGATGCCATCGTCTCCGGCAGCGAAGGCCTGATCGAGCAGGGAAGTCTGCGTCCCAACCCGATCTTCATCGTGCAGACCGAAAACTGGCGCTTCGGGGGAGATCCTTCTTTCCACGTCGGCAAGGATCTCGATCTCTTCGCCTACGTGGCACAGCCCTTCGAACTCGGCGGCAAGAGAGAACGCCGGGTCGAGCTGGCCGAGCAGGACAAGTCTGTTGCCCAGCTGCGACGCCTCGAGCTCGAATGGCAGATTCGCCAGAGCGTGAGGCGCGCCTTCTGGCAGGCGTATCTGGCCCAGCGAGAATTCGAACTTCTGCAGGAGAACGCCCAGGTTTTTGACCAGATTACCCGGTATCACGAAGCCCGCGTGCGGGAAGGCGCCATGGCCGAAGCGGATCTGATCCGGGTGCGGCTGGAGGAAGACCGGCTCCAGTTGACCCGCGAAGAGGCCGCGGTGCGTGCCGAAAGGGCGCGGATGGATCTGATCCGGGCGATGGGCGGTGGACTTTTCGCAACGGATTTCACTCTGACCGGCGCGCCTCTGACGAGTCTGCCGCAACAGGGCATCTCCACGGCGGAGCTGCGGAGCCGGGTGCTGCAGTCCCGGCCCGACCTGCAGTCGGCCGAGGCGGAAGTGGAGCGGGCTCGGCGGCGGGTGAGGCTGGAACTGGCCCAGGCGCGACCGGACTGGGACCTGATCTTCGGCTACAAGCGGACCGAAGGCTTCAACACGGTCCTGGCGGGCATCAGCATTCCCATGCCCTTCTTCGATCGCAATCAGGGCAATGTCATGTTCAGCCAGTCCGAAGTGGATCGGGCCGATGCCCTGCTGCGCGAGCGCCAGCGCCGGGCGCAGACGGAGGTCGAGGCCGCATTGGCGGCGCTGAGCCGCCGCGCGGCCATGCTGCGTCGGATCGAAGAGGGGATGCTGCAGCGGGCGGAGGAATCCTGGCGGATCTCGCTCGCCGCATATCAGGAGGGTGCTACCGACCTTCTGCGGCTGCTCGACGCGCAGCAGTCGAGAAACGAAGTGCGCCTGCTGAGGATTCGGACCGGGCTCGAGCTGCAGCTGAGCCTGGTGGAGCTGGAGGAGGCGGTCGGTGCGGAGAACCTGGCCATCGGATTGGAGACTGTCGGTGTTCAACCATGAACTGAGTCGGTGCAAACCACAGGTCGAGCGTCCCTCCGTTGGCCCAAAACGCCGTCGGAGCCCATGGCCGGCAGCGTTTGGTCGAGGGCTGATCCTGCTGCTGGCCGGCTGGGGGATCTGGTCCTGCACGTCGGCACCGCCCCCGAAGCAGGAGGCGCCGGCGCCTTCGGCAGCCCTGCAGAACGTCATTGAACTCGCTCCTGAGGCGATCCAGCTCGCCGACATCCAGTTCGCCGAGGCAGTCAAAGCCGGTTTGCCTGAGACCCTCGAGGTCCCCGGCCGCGTTGGGGTCAACGAGAACCGGACGGCCCGGGTGGGGGCCCTGGTGGACGGCCGTATCACGAGGGTCCACTCGAACGTCGGCGACCGCGTGCGCCAAGGACAAGTGCTGGCGGAGATTCAGAGCTACGAAGTGGACGACACCCGGGCTCAGTACGCCAAAGCTCGGGCCGAACTCGAGCGCGCCAACTCTCAGCTCGAATTCTCACAGAAGCTCCGCGATCGGGCCGAGCGGCTCTACCAGCTCAAGGCCGGCTCTCTCGACGAGCTGCAGCGCGCCGAGGTGGATCTGCACCGGGCCCAGTCGGAGATCGTGGTCATTCGAGCGGAGATGGGCCGGTTGGAAGAGAAGCTCGAGCAGCTGGGACTCTCCGTGGAAGGCGCCCTGGAGGAATATGCCGAGACGCGTGGCGGCGAAGCCGACCACTTTGATTCTCTCGAACGGGTCCCAATCTCCTCGCCGCTGACCGGCACCGTACTCCGTCGAATGGTGACCCCCGGCACCGTGGTGAGCCCTTCCGACGACGCCTTCGTGGTGAGCGATCTGTCCACGCTGTGGGTCCAGGCGGAGGTTCCCGAGGCCTATTTGTCCTCGCTCAAAGAAGGTCAGAACGTACAGGTCAGAGTCGAGGCTTACCCGGACACGCCCTTCCCCGCTCGTCTTGCCCATGTCGGTGATGTCCTGAACCCGGCGACGCGGACCGTTCAAGTCCGCTGTGAGGCAGCCAATCGCGAGAGCCGGCTTCGCTCCGAGATGTACGCGACCGTGGTCTTCGACCTGGGAACGGGCGAAGAGACGGTTCTCCTGCCGAGGACCTGCATTCAGACCGTCGACGAGCGGGATCTGGTCTTCGTCCGAACAGGGCCCTCCTCCTTCGAGGTGCGGCCGGTCAAGCTGGGGCGGACGACGGAAACACAGGCCTCGATACTGGAAGGGGTGCAACCCGGAGAACAGGTAGTGTCCCAGGGGAGTTTCCTGCTCAAATCGGAACTACTCAAAGCCCGGATGCAAGCAGAATGACGCTCAAAGGCTTCGTCGATTTTCACCTGCATCACCGGTTCTTCGTCCTCGTCGGCCTGGCTGGTCTGATCGGGCTTGGGCTGTACTGTCTCAGCGAGATCTCCATCGACGCCTTTCCCGACCTGACGAACAATCAGGTCGTCGTGATCACGGATGCGCCCGGGATGGCCCCCGTCGAGATCGAGCAGCTGGTCACGTTCCCGGTGGAATCGGCGCTGATGGGCGTCCCGGGGACGGAAGAAATCCGTTCGATTTCGAAGCTGGGTCTCTCCATCGTGACGGTCGTCTTCAACGACTCGGTGGACATCTACTTCGCCCGCCAGCTGGTCAACGAGCGACTGGCGGAGGCCCGCTCCCGCATTCCGGCCGGTCTGGATCCCGCGCTCGGCCCCGTGGCGACCGCTTTCGGCGAGATCTACCAGTACACCATCGAGGGCGAGGGATACAGCCCGATGGACCTCAAGACGCTGCACGACTGGCAGATCAAGTACCAGCTGCGGGCCGTGCCCGGCGTCGGGGAAATCAACAGCTGGGGGGGATTCACCCGCCAGTACCATGTCGTGGTCGACCCCAACAAGCTGCGCAGCTACGCGCTCTCGCTGCGGGACGTGTACGAGCGGATCCGGGAGAACAACGACAACTTCGGCGGCGGCTTCATCGAGCACTCGAACGAGCAGTTCACCGTGCGGGGCATCGGGCGGGCCATCTCCGAGCACGACCTGGAACGGATTGTGGTGGCGAGCCACCAGGGGACGCCGGTGTTCCTGAGGGATCTGGCATCCATCGAGGTGGGGCCCATGCCCCGTCAGGGGGCGGTTACCCGGGACGGCCAGGGTGAGAGCGTCTCCGGTATGATCATCATGCTCAAGGGGGCCAACGGGAAGGTCGTCAACGAAGCCTCCAAGGTCCGCCTCGAACAGATCAAGCAGTCCCTTCCGCCTGGAGTCCAGATTCGGCCATTCTACGATCAGTCGGAAGTCATCGATCGGACCATCCACACGGTGGAGCGAAACCTGCTCGAGGGCGGTGCGCTCGTCATCGCAGTGCTCTTCGTCTTCCTGGGCAACATCCGGGCCGCCCTGATCGTGGCGGCCGTCATTCCTCTGTCGATGCTGGTCGGGTTCATCGGCATGTGGCTGTTCGGGATCTCCGCCAACCTGATGAGCCTCGGCGCCATCGACTTTGGGCTCATCGTCGACGGATCCGTGGTGATGATGGAGAACTTCATCCGCCGCCTCCACTCATCGGACGCGTCGGAGGGTCTCTCGCCTTTCCAGGAGATCCGCTCGGCGGCCCACGAAGTGGCCCGGCCGATCGTTTTCGGCATCGCCATCATCATTGCCGTCTACCTCCCCATCTTCACCCTCGAAGGGCTCGAGGGACGGATGTTCCGGCCCATGGCGGTGACGGTCTGTTCCGCCATCCTGGGATCGCTGATCCTGGCCCTTACAGTGGTCCCGGCGGCCTCTGCGCTGGTGTTCCGCAAACCTCTTCGCGCGCATCGCGAAAAATGGTTCGGCATGCTGCAGCGCGGCTATGCCCGCCTGTTGCCCCATTTCCTGGATCATCGGATTGCCGTGGTTGCGGTGGCGCTGGTCGTCGTCACCGTGGCTTTGGGCTCCCTTCTCTACATCGGAACCGAGTTCATGCCCCGGCTCGACGAGGGATCCCTCCTGATCGAGACCCGGAAGCTTCCGAGTGTCTCCCTGAGCGAATCGGTCAAGATCAGCACCGACGTGGAGAAGATCATTCGCCGCTTTCCCGAAGTCAATAGCGTCGTCACCAAGATCGGGCGTCCGGACCTGGCCACCGAGGCCATGGGGATCTACCAGGGTGATGTCTATGTCGATCTTCGGCCGAGGGAAGAGTGGACAACGGCCCATACCAAGGAGGGGCTGATCGAGGCCTTCGACCGGGAACTGCGGAAGTATCCAGGTGTCTCCTACAACTTCACCCAGCCCATGGCCATGCGGCTCGACGAGGTCGTCTCCGGTGTCAAGGCGGACGTGGCGGTGAAGATCTTCGGTGACGACGAAGACGTGCTGATGCAGAAGGCCGATGAGGTCCTGCGGCTGCTGGCGACCGTCGAAGGTGCGGCCGACGTGCAGGCCGAGGTCTTTTCGGGGGCCGCCGAATGGCAGGTCATTCCGCGTCGGACGGAACTCGCCCGCTACGGGCTGAATGTTTCGGACGTGAGGGATCTGATCGAAACCGCCGTGGGCGGCCGCCAGGTCACGGAGATCGTCCAGGGTCAGCGCCGATTCGACGTGGTGTTGCGCCTGCCCGCGGAAGCTCGCCACGATCGCAACAGTCTCCTGCGTCTGCGCCTGCGCGCTCCGGCGGGGGAGATCGTGGAACTGCGACAGGTCGCGGATATCCGGCAGGCCAATGCTCCCGAGATCATCAACCGGGAAAACAGCCAGCGCCGGCTGGTCGTGCAGTGCAATGTGCGCGGCCGGGATCTGGGGAGCTTCGTCCGTGAGGCTCGGCAGCTCATCGACGGCGGGGTGGACTTGCCCGCCGGTTACTACTTTCGCTGGGGTGGGCAGTTCGAGAATCAGCAGCGGGCCATGTCACGATTGATGGTGGTCGTGCCCGGCGTCATCCTGATCATCTTTGCGCTTCTGTTCGCGTCCTTCGATTCCGTCAAGCAGGCCCTGTTGATCCTGATGAACGTCCCCTTCGCCGCCGTCGGAGGGATCGCGGCCCTGTGGCTGCGCGATATCAATCTGAACCTCTCCGCGTCGGTTGGATTCATCGCTGTCTTCGGGGTGGCGGTGTTGAACGGCGTGGTGATGGTTTCGCAGTTCAACGGCCTGATGGAAACGGGTGTCTCGCCCCGCGAAGCGATCATCCGCGGGGCCGCGGTGCGCCTGCGTCCCGTGCTGATGACGGCACTGGTGGCCAGCCTCGGATTCCTGCCCATGGCCATCGCGACCTCGGCCGGAGCGGAAGTCCAGCGGCCGTTGGCCACCGTCGTCATCGGAGGTCTGGCCACCTCCACTCTCCTGACCCTCATCGTCCTGCCGAGTCTGTTCTCCCTCTGCTGCGACCGGAAATAGGGCGACCTTCCAGGTTGTCCAGGGGGCAACGCCTCCCGCTGTCGAGGCAGTCTTGCGGAGGGCGCAAAGGCGGCGGCGCGTCGAGCTCTGCCCGTGGCGGACGTCCCGGCGTCGGGACAAGCTGGAAGCTTGACCTAGCGCAGCGCAAGATTCGGGTCCGCCGGCAGGTCCCAGGGGTCTCGCTCCCCGTGACGCAGGCGCAAATAGCCCGCTGCGGCGATCATGGCGGCATTGTCCGTGGTCAGCCGGGGAGGGGGGAAGTAAACCGGCAAATCGCGAGTCCCAAAGAACTCTGAAAAGGCGCTCCGGATCGCCTGGTTGCAGGATACGCCGCCGGAGAGATGAACGGAGCGGACCTCACGGCCGTCGAGCGCCCGGGAGGTGCGATCCAGAAGCTGGTCGATGATCGCCCTCTGAAAGGCCGCCGCCAGGTCCGGCACGGATCGCGGAAGCGCCTCTTCGTCAGGAGATTCGGCCGGATCGAAGCGGGGAATGGCCTTGTGCTCCACCGCACGGAGCGCCGCCGTCTTGAGGCCGCTGAAACTGAAATCGAGCGTCTGGTCCGTGATCTTCGGAAGGGTGAAGGAGAAGCCGGCGGGATCGCCCCGGCGGGCCAGCCGCTCGATGATGGGGCCGCCGGGATAGCCCAGGCCGAGATGCTTGGCCAGCTTGTCCAGTGCCTCCCCGGCCGCATCGTCCCGGCTCTTGGCGATCAAATCGTAGCGGCCGATTTCGCGCAGGAGATAGAGGTTCGTATGTCCGCCCGAGACGACCAGAGACAGGGCCGGCAGCTCCGCCTCGGGGTGGTCCAGGAAGACCGAGTAGATGTGGCCTTCGAGGTGGTTGACACCCAGGAACGGGAGCCCCCGCGCGAAGGCCGCCGCCTTGGCATAGGCGAGACCCACGAGCAGAGCCCCGACCAGGCCGGGCCCCTGGGTCACGGCGACTGCCTGAATGGAGTCCCAGGTGGTCTCGGCGTCCCGGAGAGCCTGGTCCACGACGACGCAGATGTTGTCGACGTGCTCGCGGCTGGCCAGCTCCGGAACGACGCCCCCATAGTCGCGATGGACGGAAACCTGGGACGCCACGGCGCTGGAGAGGATCCGCCGGCCGTCCTCGACGATGGCTGCGGCGGTTTCATCGCAACTCGATTCGATGCCGAGGACCCTCACGCCGACTGCTTCTCCGCCCGGTAGAGCTCCCGAAGGGTTTTCTCATAGGGATCCCGGGCAACCCCCGCCTCGGTGATGATCGCAGACACCAGGTTGTGGGGCGTGACGTCGAAGGCCGGGTTCTCGACGCCGATATTCTCGGGTGCAACCCGCTTTCCGTTGATCTCCGTCACCTCCGAAGTCGCCCGCTGCTCGATGGGGATCTGTTCTCCCGTCGGCGTCTCGAGATCGATCGTCGACAGGGGCGCGGCCACATAGAAGGGGATGCCGTGCTGGCGGGCCAGGACCGCCACCGTGTAGGTCCCGATCTTGTTCGCCACGTCACCGTTGGCGGCGATGCGGTCGGCGCCCACGACGACGGCCTGAATCCGCCCGGCCCGCATGAAGTGCCCCGACATGTTGTCGGTGATCAGTGTGCACGGGATCTCCTCCTTCTTCATTTCCCAGGCCGTCAGCCGGGCGCCCTGGAGGAAGGGACGGGTCTCGTCGGCGAAGACCTGGATCGCCTTGCCGCTCTCCACCGCTGCGCGGATCACCCCCAGCGCTGTGCCGTATCCGGCCGTGGCCAGAGCGCCCGCGTTGCAGTGGGTCAGGACCGTCGTGCCCGACTGGAGCAGCTCCTGGCCATGGAATCCCATCCTGCGGTTGATCTCGATGTCTTCCTCGTGGATTCGCCGGGCTTCGGTCGCCAGGGCCGACTGCAGGTCCGGCAAAGGTTCGTGGCGGTGCTCCCGAAAGACCCGCGTCATCCGCTCGATGGCCCAGAAGAGGTTCCGGGCGGTGGGTCGGGTCTCGGCGAGGGTTCTGCAAATGGTTTCGAAGCGCTGCTCCAGATCTTCCTTCGACTCCATATTGCGGACACCGAGGGCCACGCCCATGGCGGCCGCGACGCCGATGGCCGGCGCGCCCCGGATGACCATCGTGCGAATTGCATCGGCCACCTCGCCCACCGTCCGATACGTGTTGTAGATCTCCTCGGTGGGCAGCAGGCGCTGGTCGATCATGACGACGCCGTCGTCGGTCCATTCAATGGTTCGGATCATGGCAGAACAGTCTACTTCATCAGTGCCTTGATGTCGGGCGGGAGCTCGAATTTCTCGGCCGGGATGGCAACGTTGTTCTCAATCGATGTCGCGATGATGTCGAAGGAGAACTGGGGCATGGAGATGTGCATCTTGTGAGCGGCCATGACGTCGCCTACCTTGCGGTAGTCGGAGAAATCGGTCTGCACCGTCTGCCCCGCAAGGTCGACTTCCATACTGGCGAGCAGTTTCGTCTCTTTGTCGAAGCACATGGTGGTCGAGACGCCGGCGGCATCGGTCAAGAGAAGCTTCGTGCAGGGTTTTCCTTGTGCCGTGCCGTCTCCGGTCACTTCCGCCTTCGAGAAGAGCTGCTTCCAGTCCAGAAGAGGGTCGATCCTGGTTTGACGCATCCTGACGTCGCGCTCGGCACCCTGGAGGATCCGGGGGCCCGTCATGGGGTTCAAATCCCAGGCCACATCACCGTTGACGCCGTTGGAGGACGGGGGCATCCCGCCCAGTTCGATGTTTGCCCGGTACTTGTCGGGCGTCTGGGTGTAGACCTCCATGTCTCCCGACATCCCCATGTCGGGCATGCTGAAGGTACCTTTGACGACACGGGAGTGGATCTTGGCCATGGCCGCCTTTCCTCCGATGGCCTCCAGATAGCTGTTGATCACCGCATCGGCGTCATCCGCTGCCCAGACCGATTGGCTGAGTGCCCAGCACAGTCCCAGCACCAGGAACATCCCTGCTTTTCTCATCATGTTCTCCCTGTGAGTGATTCGAGTTCTCCGTTCGGTGAGGCTCAATGGCCCAAATTGCCTCTTTCCTACGCCCCTGTCAATCCCCGCATTCATGGGAAGTTCGCCCGAAAGACGGTTAGAATGTTCCTCCATGGCGGCCGGAAAGGTATTGGTGAGCGGGGCGAGCGGCGTGCTCGGCTGGCATTTGTGTCGCATTCTGGACGCCGATCCCACCCTCGATGTGGCGGCCACCTGCCGAAAGAGCCGGCCTCAGTTCGACCGCATCTGCTGCAGCGCCGTCGATCTGGCGCGGCCGGAAGACCTCGGGCTCCTCGAGCGATCAGGGCCCTACGACGTGATCGTCCATACAGCGGCTGTGACGAATCCGGACGAATGCGAGCGGGATCCCGACCGCGCCAGGCGGGTGAATGTGGAAGCGACCCGGGAACTGTTGTCCCTGCTGTCCCCCGGGGGACGCTTCATCTACACGTCCACGGATCTGGTTTTTGACGGCGGCAAAGGGCTCTATGTGGAAGAAGACGAGCCCAATCCGGTCAATTATTACGGGGAGACGAAGTTGCGGGCGGAGGAGATCGTGCGCCGGGCGCCGGGCGGCGTGGTGGTGAGGATTTCCAAGCTCTACTCCAACGGAAGCCCTTTTCATCCCTGCTTCCTGACCTGGATGAAGGAGCGATTCGACCGGGGTGACGAGGTCCCGTTGTTCTCGGATCAGTATCGGTCGCCACTGTTCATCGGGGACGCCGTGCGGGGACTGCGACGGCTGTTCGACGGCTCGACGCGCTGGAATCTCTATCATCTGGGCGGGCCCGAACGCAGCAACCGATATGATTTCGGCTGCCGATACGCCGAGGTCTTCGGCTACCCGGTCAGCCGAATCCGGGCGGTGACGATGGGGGAGGTCGGTCTGGTCGCGAGGGGAGCCGACTGCTCTTTCTCATCGGACCGATTCAGCCGGGAGTTTGCCTTTGCGGGAACCGTGCTGGAAGAAGGCCTGCGGAGTCTGCGGGCGGAGGAGTCGCGTGAGTCTGGAAAATGAACCGGGGCGGGATCCGAAGATGCCGCCCCGGCCCTCCCTGTGAGGAGGAGGTCGAGTTAGTGTGTTCTTATTCCTTATACGAAGGCGATTCGAAAGAGTTCGATCCGGATAGCATTGGATGGAAGAAGTAAGGCGTCTCTACCCCTATGTGAGGCAGTACCTGCCGCTTGTGACCCTGGCCGTCCTGCTGCTGGTCCTCTCCGGTTTCCTCGAGGCGGTGATCGTCATGCTGCTGGCTCCGATCTTCGATCAGCTGGCACCGAGCGTGGCCGGAGCGACGTCCGACAACAAGTTCGCATTCCTGCAGAGCTATCTGGGTCTGCAGGGCCAGTCCTATCTGCTCAAAGTGGCGGTCTATCTGGTCGTGTTCTCGCTCTTCAAGGGCGTGTTCCTCTATATCGCCGACTACTCCATGAATCTGAGCGGCGAACGACTCGTGGCCCGGGTTCGCAAGGATCTCTACAGCCATCTTTTGAATCAGTCTCTGGCCTTCTTCTCCCGCTTTCCGACGGGCAAGCTGATGGCCCGCGCCATCTCCGACACCGAGCGGATTCAGGAAGCCGTCGGAAAGCGGCTCACCGATTTCATCCGCCAGATCTTTCTGCTTGTCTTCTTCCTGGCGCTGGTCTTCTACGCCGATTGGAAGCTGGCCCTGCTGTCCTTCGGCATTGCTCCTCTGGTCCTCGTCATCACCATGCGCCTGGGTCGGAAGATTCGGCGCGACAGCATCCGCAGCCAGGAGAATCTGTCCGACATCTCCCACGCCCTGCAGCAGACCATGTCGGGTCAGAAGATCGTCAAGGCCTTCGTCGCCGAGGACTACGAACGAAACCGGTTCAGTCGGCTACTGGACCAGCTGGTCCGATCCAATCTCAAGATCGCCCGCGTCAACGCCCTTGGCTCGCCGCTGATCGAGTTCATCGGCTATGTGGCCTTCGTTCCCTTCCTGCTCTACTTCGACTACAAGATCAGCCGGGGATTTACCCTGAGCGCCTTTGTGGTGTTCGTGGCCGCCCTGTTCCGGCTCTATGAACCGGTTCGAAAGCTCTCGCGGATGCACCTCTACTTCCAGCAGACCTTTGCATCGGCTCATCGCATCTTCGAACTGCTGGACACGACCCTGGAGGTGACGGATTTGCCGGATGCCGTCGAGTTGCCTCCCTTCGAGAAGGAAGTCCGCTTCGACCGCGTCCATTTCGCCTACCCCGGGGGAGCGGACATACCGGTGCTCAACGATATCGATCTGACCATCCACAAAGGGGAGATCGTCGCACTCGTCGGGATGAGCGGCGCCGGCAAGACGACCCTGGTCAGCCTCATCCCAAGGTTCTACGATACCGTCGAGGGGAACATCCGCATCGACTCGACGGATATCCGCCGGGTGAGCCTGCGTTCCCTGCGGGAGCAGATTGCCCTGGTCACCCAGGACACGTTCCTGTTCGACGATACGGTGCACAACAATATCGCCTATGGCGCGACCGAGGCCTCCCGGGAAGCCGTGGTCGAAGCGGCCCAGGCCGCCTTCATTCACGATTTCATCATGGATCTTCCCGAGCAGTACCTGACCATGATCGGGGAGAGGGGACACCGTCTGTCGGGGGGACAGCGCCAGCGTATCGCCATCGCCCGCGCCATATTGAAGAAGGCGCCGATCCTGATTCTCGATGAGGCCACATCGGCCCTGGATTCCGAGTCGGAACGGCTCGTCCAGCAGGCACTCAACAACCTGATGCGAAACTGCACCACTCTGGTCATTGCCCACCGTCTTTCCACCGTTCGGCTGGCCGACCGGATCGTCGTCCTCAATCAGGGAAAGATCGTCGAGCAGGGAAACCACGACACTCTGATGCAACGTTCCGGAATCTACCGGCGGCTGTACGAACTGCAGTTCGCCGATCTGGTGGTCGGATCGAATCCGATTTGAGGGGAGGGCCGAAACAACGTGAACAGCATGACGGGCTTTGGGCGCGCCGAGGGTTCCTTCGGCGATGTCCGCGTGGCGATCGACATCAAGTCGGTCAACTCGCGCTATCTCGATTTCAAACTCCACATGGGCCGGGAATGGATCGAACTCGAGCCCCTGATGAAGAAGGAAATCGAGGCCAGACTGACACGGGGAAGGGTCGATGTTTTCGTCGATCTGCAGACCACGGCTCCGGACCTTCTGGTCCTGAACGAAGGCTTCGTCCGCAGCTACCTCGCCGCCGCCGCCCAGCTCCGGGATTGGGGTGTCCAGGGCGAGCTCGGCCTGTCTTCCCTGGTGCAGCTGCCGGGCGTGCTCAGCAAGGGAACCGTCTCCGTGGAGAAGATCCGGGAGCCGGTCCTCGAGACGTTCCGCCGTGCGCTCGACGAATTGGCCAAGGCCCGTGGTGCGGAGGGGAAGGCGCTCGAGCAGGACATCACCGACCGGCTTGCCCGGTTTGCCTCCCTGGTGGAAGTCTTCGAGTCGGAAGCGGGTCGAATTCGCGAGTACTACGAAGACCGGCTGCGGAAACAGATCGATCGGATGGCGGCGCAGTACGAATTCGATGAGTCCCGGCTGGCACAGGAGATCTTCTACTACGTGGAGCGGTCCGACGTTGCCGAGGAGATCCGGCGGCTGCAGAGTCATCTGCAGCGCTTTCACGCATACCTCGAGGCTTCGAGCGGGGCGCTGGGCAAAAACCTCGATTTTCTCTGTCAGGAGATGAACCGCGAGGTCAACACGGTCCTGTCGAAGTCGGGACTGGTGGATCTGACGGAGGCGGCAGTCGAGGCGAAGGCCGAAATGGAGCGCATTCGGGAGCAGGTGCAGAATGTCGAATAAAGGCAGCGTGCTGATTCTGAGCGCACCCTCCGGTTCCGGGAAAACCAGTCTCGCCTACCGCGTCCTGCCCCGGCTGTCCAACCTGCGTTTCTCGGTCAGCCACACCACGCGAAAGCGCCGCCGCGGCGAGGAGAACGGAAGGGAGTATTTCTTCGTCTCGACTTCCGAGTTCGAGGAAATGATTCGCCGGGATGCATTCCTGGAGTGGGCCAACGTCTACGGCAACTACTACGGCACCAGCCGTGACTTCGTCCAGACCCAGATCGACGCCGGCATCGACGTGCTGCTCGACATCGACATTCAGGGGGCCCTGAAGGTCAAGGAACTCGTTCCGGAGGCCGTCATGATCTTCGTGATGCCACCCTCCTTCGATGAGCTCGAGGCTCGGCTGAGGGGGCGCGGTCTCGACGACGAAGACGTGATCGAACGCCGGCTCCAGATCGCCCGAGACGAAATCCAGCACTTCCGAAGGTACGACTTCGTTATCATTAATCGCGAGCTCGAGCAATCGGTCGCCGAGTTGATGGCCGTCATCACGGCGTCACGGTGTCGAGTGGGGCGGCGGCAGGAGCAGGCCGAGCGGATCGAGCGCACCTTCCATGCCGCACGGTGACCGAAGAGGCCGCCCGTCGGCGTCGAAAGGCGACGCGGTGTAGGATGATACTTCGAATGGAGAGCAGGTGCGGGTTCGCCACGAGTCCGCGCCAGGAGGATACGACGCGATGAGTTTAAGGATACCCGAGGAGTTCGACAGCAAGTTCCGATTCATTCTGGTCGCCGCTGAGCGCGCCAAACAGCTTCAGAACGGCGCACCGGCCAAGATCAATTCGAAGTCCCACAAGCCCGCCAACATCGCCATCCAGGAGACCCTGGAGGGTCTGGTCGAGTGGGAGATTCTGGAAGAAGAGAGAGAAGAGTGAACGTCATCCTGGGGGTGACCGGGTGCATCGGCGCCTACAAGGCCGCGCTCGTGCTGCGCCTGCTTCAGAAGAGCGGCGTGACCGTCTTTCCGGTCATGACCAGGAGCGCTGCGCAGTTCCTCGGTCCTCTGACGCTGGAGAAGCTCTCGGGGAACCCGGTCGTGTGCGAATTGTTCGGCCCGGAGCCTCCGGAGATCCGGCATATCGCACTGGCCCGACGCAGTGACCTGCTGCTCGTGGCGCCGGCGACGGCCAACGTCCTGGCGAAGTTCGCCTCCGGAATCGCGGACGACTTCCTGAGCACCCTTTACCTGTCGACCAAGACGCCCGTTCTGGTCGCTCCGGCCATGAACGTGGAGATGTGGCACCACCCGGCAACCCGTGAGAATCTCGAAACATTGCGTCGTCGCGGTGTCGGGGTGGTGGAGCCCGGTGTCGGCTACCAGGCCTGCGGTGAAGAGGGCGAAGGCCGCCTGGCCGAGCCGGAGGAGATCGTCAGGCAGGCGCTGCAGATCCTGTCGCGGGACCGGTCTCTGGAGGGACGGCGCGTGCTCGTAACGGCGGGCCCGACTCTGGAGGACATCGACCCGGTGAGGTACATCTCGAACCGCTCGTCGGGAAAGATGGGTTACGCGCTCGCCGAGGAGGCGGCGCGCCGCGGCGCGACGGTCTGCCTGGTCTCCGGTCCCGTGGCCCTGGCGGCCCCGGCCGGAATCGAGGTGGTGCGGGTTCGGGCGGCGGCCGAACTGGCCCGAGCCGTCTTCGAGCGGTTTCCGGAGAGCGACATCGTGGTTCAGGCGGCGGCGGTGGCGGACTATCGGCCGGCGCAGCGTCTCCACCAGAAGCGCAAGAAAGCGGCGGGGGCCTGGAGTCTGGAGCTGGAGGCCACTCAGGACATTCTGGGGGAGCTCGGCCGTCGCAAGGGTGACCAGATCCTGGTCGGCTTTGCAGCCGAATCGGAGTCCCTGGTCGAGAACGCCCGCGCCAAGCTGCGCGGCAAGGGGCTCGATCTGATCGTCGCCAACGACATCACGACTCCCGGTTCCGGTTTCGAAGTCGACGAGAATCAGGTGACGCTGATCGATCGCGCCGGCACCACCGTGGAGCTGCCGCGTTCATCCAAGGTGGAGGTCGCGAGACGGGTCTGGGACACCATCGAAACATTGCTCGTCCCCGAAAGGGTGGACAGGAACATCGGATGAAGTTCGGATTTGCATCCATCATCGGCCGGCCCAACGTGGGCAAGTCGACCCTCATGAACGGGCTGATCGGGACCAAGGTCTCCATTGTCAGCGACAAGCCGCAGACGACGCGGGCGCGCATTCTCGGCGTCTTCAACCGGGCAGAAGCGCAGATCGTCTTCGTGGACACGCCGGGCATCCATCGTCCGGGCCACCGGCTCAACGAGCGGATGATGGCCGAGGTGGAGGAGGCCATGCAGCAGGTGGATCTGCTGCTGCACATGGTCGATGCTTCGGAACGCTTCGGCAAGGGAGAGCAGTTCGTGCTCGACATGGTCCGCTCCGTGAGCGCCAAGAAGTTCCTCTTGCTCAACAAGGTGGACAAGATCAACAAGGCGAAAGTGCTCCCCATGATCGAGTCGTTCAGTCAGGAAGGGCTCTACGACGAGATCTTCCCGATTTCCGCCCTGACGGGCGAAAACCTGGATCATCTGCTGGACTCGATGGTCCGCTATCTGCCGGAGGGCCAGCCCATGTATCCTCCGGACTACCTGACCGACCAGAACGAGCGTTTCCTGGTGGCTGAGATCATTCGGGAAAAGGTGCTCCACCACACGCGTCAGGAGCTGCCTTACACGACGGCGGTTCTGATCGAAGAGTTCGACGAATCCAAGCGGGAAGAAGGCTTCGTCCGAATCTCCGCCTCCATCCTCGTCGAAAAGGACGGACAGAAGAAGATCGTCATCGGACGGGGAGGGCAGTTGATCAAGCAGGTCGGCATCGAAGCCCGCAAGGAGATCGAGGAACTGCTGCAGGTGCGCCAGATCTTCCTCGGTCTCAACGTAAAGGTCGAGCCGGGCTGGCGAAACCGGGACCCCCTCCTGGATGCTCTGGGCGTCCGCTAACCGTCTGGAATCAGCGGTCCTCGTCCCCTCACCCCGGGCAGGCGACCGCATCGGTCGCGGGGCGGAAGGGCGGCTCCCGGGAAGGGCAGCCCGAAATGAGAGAATGCCCCCGAGGGGTGCCATCGCCGGAGTCCCCTGGACGATCCGGCGGGGGGATGAATCAAGATGGACGATCCGGTTCGAAAGCTGGCCGAGCAATTGGGTTTCTTCTCCGAAGTCGGGGTGACCCATCTCGACGTCCGTCCCGGAGACACCGTGGCCGCCGAACCGGCCAAATCGACTGAGACCCCGGAGATGACCCTCGAGGAAATCCGTGAAATCCTGGGTGAGTGCACCCGCTGCAAGCTCCACGGAGGGCGGACCCATATCGTCTTCGGGGTTGGTGACCCGAATGCGGATCTGATGTTCGTCGGGGAGGCGCCCGGAGCCGATGAGGATCGTCAAGGAGAACCCTTCGTGGGCCGGGCCGGTCAACTGCTCACCAAGATCATCGAGGCCATCGAACTGCAGCGCGAGCAGGTGTACATCGCCAACATCCTCAAGTGCCGTCCGCCCCAGAACCGCGATCCGCAGCCGGATGAAGTGGCTTCCTGCGAGCCCTTCCTCTTCCAGCAGATCGAGGTGATTCGACCCATGATCATCGTCGCCCTGGGCAAGTATGCGGCGCAGACACTGCTGCGGTCGACGGAGGCCATCTCCCGCCTGCGCGGCCGTTTCTTCGAGTATCGGGGGAGCCTGCTCATGCCCACCTTCCACCCCTCCTATCTGCTGCGGAATCCCAGCGGCAAGCGGGAGGTCTGGGAGGACATGAAGAAGGTCCGGGAGACGCTCCAGGAGCGAGGAAGCCGCTACTACCGGTGACCGGCGCCGGTTGGCCGTCGGCGGAGGGCCGGGCCGGTCCATCAGGTGCGGGTTTGCCGGAGTCGAAGTGAGACTGATGTACGTCGACGTCGCGGTTCCTCTGGCGGTGCCGCAGACCTTCACCTATTCGGTGTCCGAAGAGCTGCGCCCCTCGGCGCGGGCCGGCTGCCGGGTGCTGGTCCCCTTCCAGAACCGTCACCTGATCGGTCTGATTGCGGAGGTCCGGGAGCAGGTCCCGCCCGGTCGCTACAAGCCGCTCGTCAGGCAGCTCGACCTGGAGCCGGTGTTGACCCCCGAGCTGATCCAACTGGCCCAGTGGCTCGGTCGCTACTACTTTGCCCCTCCGGGAGAGGTGTACCGGATCATGCTGCCTCCCGGCCTGCTGGCCAAGGATGCCTCGCCCGATCAGAGTCCCGAGGCCTTCTGGCCCGTCCGCCGGCAGCGGGCCGTCGTGGAGGTTCTCCCGGACCGTGGCGAGCGGTTCACGGCCCGGCAGCAAGAGGTGCTCCGGCGGTTGTCCGCAGAGCCGCTGCCTCTGCTGGTGCGGGATCTGGTCAAGGAAGGGCTGGCCAGCCCCGCCGTTCTGTCGGCCCTCGAACGGCGCGGCGCCGTGCGCATCGAGGGGGTCGACATGTATCGCTCGCCCTGGAGGCGACCGAGCGTGCCGGAGCCGGTGCGGCACGTGCTGACCGAGGAGCAGCAGAAGGTCGTGGAGGCGCTCGAACCCCGCCTCTCCACACCCGGTTTTCACAGCGGTCTGATCCATGGGGTGACCGGCAGCGGCAAGACCGAAGTCTACCTGCGGCTCATCGAAAGGGTGCTCCAGTCAGATCGGACCGCGCTGGTGCTGGTGCCGGAGATCGGGCTGACGCCCCAGATCTCCCGTCACTTCCGGGGCTGGTTCGGGGAGCGGGTCGCCATTCTTCACAGCGCCCTGTCGGACGGCGAGCGTTTCGACCAGTGGCGGCGGATCCGGCGGGGTGATGCGAGTGTGGTGGTGGGCACCCGGTCGGCAATCTTCGCGCCCCTGAAACGGCTGGGTCTGATCGTCGTGGACGAAGAACATGATGGTTCCTACAAGCAGAATGAAACCCCCCGCTATCACGGTCGCGACACCGCCCTGAAGCGGGGGCAGCTGGAGCAGGCCCTCGTGGTCATGGGCAGCGCCACGCCCCAGCTCGAGACCTACCACGGCGCGGTCGTCCGCGGCATGCATCAGTACCTGCCCATCACGTCCCGGGTACTGGAGCGGCCTCTCCCCACCGTGCACATCGTCGACATGCGCTCGGAATTCGACCGTCACGGCAGGGGATCCGTCTTCAGCAGCCTGCTTCGCGGCATGATCCGGGAGCGGCTCGAGAGGCACGAACAGGTGCTGATGTTGCTCAATCGGCGGGGATACTCCCGCTTCCTTCTGTGCCGCAGCTGCGGCAACACCGAAACCTGCACGGCCTGCAGTATCACGCTGACCTACCATCAGGAGGCGAACCGGCTTACCTGTCACTACTGCGGTTACAGTCGTTCGGTGCCGGAACAGTGCCGGAACTGTGGGAAACCCTATATCTACTATGTCGGAGAGGGGACCGAGAAGGTGGAGGAACTCGCCCGGCACGAGTTTCCCGGGGCCAGCGTCGGCCGCCTCGATCGCGACACGACGCAGCGCAGGGGCAGCCTCGAGACCATTCTCGAAGCGTTCGCGGAAGGGCGGACGGACATCCTGATCGGAACGCAGATGATCGCCAAGGGTCACGATTTCGCAGGAGTCACTCTGGTGGGCGTACTGGACGCCGACATGGGGCTGAAGCTGGCCGACTTTCGGGCGGCCGAGCGGACCTTTCAGCTCGTCACCCAGGTGGCGGGCCGAGCGGGGCGGAGGGATCGGCCCGGCGAAGTCGTGATCCAGACCTACTACCCGAACCACTACAGCCTGAAATATGCCTGCACTCAGGAATTCCTGCCCTTCAGCCGCCAGGAGCTGGAGTTTCGCCGCAAGTTCCGCTACCCCCCCTATTCTGCTATGGTGAACCTGCTGTTTCGGGATCCGGTCGAGACCCGGGCGGCGCGCATGGCTCGGGAGTTAGCGGGTACACTGTTGAGGTGTCGCGATGAGCTGTCGGACTCGTCGCGGATGCGCGTCCTTGGTCCGGCTCCTGCGGCACTGGAAAAGTTGAAGCACGAGTATCGATGGCAGGTGCTCGTCAAGACTACGAGCCGTCGGGAACTTCACGAGGTGCTGAGCCGAGCGCTGGCGGAGCTGCGGGGCGCGGGGCACCGACTCGATCGATTGACCGTCGACATCGATCCGATCAATCTGTTGTGAGCCATGCTTCAGATCACACGGAAGGTACAGGAGGGGATGCTGGAACACGCCCGGGTCGTGGCGCCCGAGGAATGCTGCGGCCTGCTGGTGGGGAGGGACTCCCTCATGAACGAACGGATGCCCTGCACGAATGAGCGACACAGCGCGACCTCCTTCTCGATTCCGCCCGAGGAGTTGCTGGCTGCTTTCCGGCGGATCCGAGAGCAGGGCAAGCGACTGTTGGGGATCTATCATTCCCACCCCGCCGGACCTGAACATCCATCGAGCCGGGATGTCGACGAATTCGAATACCCCGAGGTCAGTTACTGGGTCGTCTCTTTGCACCGCCCCGCTCCTGTTGTACGCTGCTATCACTGGACCGGGAAAGGATTCGAGGAAGCTTCCTTCGACGTGCTCCCGACTGCTGGGCGGTCCGGAGCACAGTCGCGGACCAACACGAGAGGAGCACTGACTTGAGCAGGGTGCCAAGCGAAGCCAGAGGAACAGGACGTCGTGTCTTCGACGGTGTCCGCGACCTGGGGCCCACCGACCTTCTCGATTTTCTCGAGCAGGTCGCGCTGCTTCTTCCCGAGGAGGTGCGCTATCGCCTGCGCCGGGTGATTGCCTCCGCCGGAGGCAGCCGCGACGGTCTGCAGCGCGCCCTGGAAGTCGTTCGGGCTCAGTGGGAGGGCCTTCAGGCCGAAGATTCGGTGCGGATCGCAGTCATCGGTCCGGCCCGGACAGGAAAGTCCTCGCTCGTCGCCGCGATTGGTGAAGGGAGCGTGGAACGGATCGTCTCGCTGTTTACGGTCTACGACGTCCAGGGACTCGAGGAGTATCTGGGCTACGGGAAGAGTGACCGCGTGCTCGCCGACGCCCGGCGAGCCGACGTGATCTTGGTGGTGCTCGACGGCAGTGCGGGGTTTACGGGCGACACCATCGAACTGGTCCAGCAGCTGTGCGCGCTCAGTAAGCCCCTCGTGGTCGTGCTCAACAAGATGGACCTGGTCGAGAAGCCACGCAAGGTCATCGCCGAGGCCAAGCAGGCGCTGCGTGTTTCGGTCATCCCCACCTCGGTCAAAGAGCCGCAGACGATCCGCAGGCTATTGAAGGCCGTGGTGGCGGCCTACCCGAAGGCCCTGTATGCCTTGGCTCGCCAACTGCCCTCCTTTCGGTCTTCGATCTGCCGGGGAATCGTCAGCCAGGCGGCGTTCGGCAGCGGACTGATCGGGGCCTTGCCTCTTCCCATCAGCGATCTTCTGCCTATCTCCGCCATCCAGATCGCCATGCTCCTCAAGATCGCCCGCGCCCACGGTTTTCGTATCAACCGGGGGCGAGCCGGCGAGCTTCTGCCCCTGCTCGCGGCCGGCCTCCTGGTGCGCGAGGGGTGTCACCGTCTCAGGGAGCGACTGCCCGAACAGTCGAAGCTCCTCTCCATCGCTGTCGGAGGAACCTGGACCTACCTGGTCGGGTTGGCCGTCGTGGAGTACTTCGAGCGATTGCGACGAGGGTTCGATTCCGGATTGCTGTCGCCGAGCCAGGTGCCGTATGAATGAGAAGGGTCCCGATTCGACAACGAGTGCCGGAACCACGAAACTCGAGAAGTGGTCCGAGTCGGTGGATTCCGAGCTCTATGATGAGTTGCTGAACCGCTATGAGCGGGTGCTCGTCTTTGCGGGCCAGCTGCAGGAGAAGCTGAAGAATCAGCGACTGCTGGCAGAGAAGAACGAAGGCCTGGAAGAAGAGAATCAGCGGCTGCGGCGAGTGGTCTCGGCCGGCGAAGCCTACATGAAGGTCCTCGAACGGGCCCTGGACGCGGTCGGGTTGACGGACTCTTCCGGTACCTCCGGAGAAGACCCTGGACAGAGAAGATAACCCTCTTCTTTACTGTCCCTTGCCCGAGATTTCATCGGCCTGTAACAAGCCTGAAACAAAGGTTTGTTACCTTCCCGTGAAGAATATGATCGGTCGCCGGTCGGGAGGGGATCCATGAGCCGGAACCGATCCAGAGGACCGCGGGGCTGCTATGGCCAAGATTCTTGTCGTAGACGACGACCAGGACATCCTCGATCTGCTCAGTTTCAATCTGCACAAATCCGGATTCCAGTGCCTGACCGCGCCGGAGGGGCGCAGCGCGATGGAGATCGCCCTCGCCGACGATCCGGATCTGATCATTCTCGATGTCATGATGCCGGGCGAAAGCGGGGTCGACGTGTTGAAGCGTCTGAAGTACGAACCCCGGACGAAGGACATGCCCGTCATCATGCTGACGGCCAAGAGCGAGGAGGTCGACCGCATCCTCGGCCTGGAGCTCGGTGCGGACGACTACGTGACGAAGCCCTTCAGCGTGCGCGAGCTGGTGCTTCGCGTCCAACGCACTCTGGAACGGCTGGACCCGTCCACCGTGCTCGACGGCACCGTTCTCAAGTGCAATGGGATCTCGCTCAACAGTGACCGCTACGAGGTTCGCGTTCAGGGTGAATCCATCCGCCTGACGACGACGGAATTCAACCTTCTCGCCTACCTCCTCCGGAACAAGGGACGGGTGCTGTCGAGGGATCGTCTCCTGGAGCAGGTCTGGGGCTATCGTTACGGCGGCACGACGCGCACCGTCGACACCCACATTCAGCGGCTGCGCGAGAAGCTGGGGCCCGAGGCCTCCTGCATCGAAACCATCCGAGGTGTCGGATACAAGGTCGCAGCGCTCAGAAATTGAAGAATTCTCCCCCTGCGGTCCCCTCGGACCGGACCTCCACTGGCCTCGGTTCCTCCGAGTCTGTTAAATTGCGCCCGAGTAGATCCTGGTTGCCGGGCGGTATCTGATATGGCGATGACCTTCCGCGTCAAAGTTCTGGTGTCCTTCCTCCTTGTGATCGTCCTGTCGATCAGTCTGTTCTATCTCTGGACTGCCGGCAGCCTGAACAGTCTGATGCTCGAACTGGCAGTGGCCGATCTGAACCGGCAGGCCGAGGTCCTGCTGCCACTGATCCATACGGAAGACCCGAATCTCGATTCCTTCGTGGACGGACTCTCCCGACGGGGGGCTTTCCGGGTCACCGTGATCGCTCCGGACGGGACCGTCCTCGCCGATTCCGAGTTTTCGGGTCCAGCCCTGAAGGCGATGGAAAACCACGCCCAACGGCCCGAAATCGTCGCCGCCCGGTTGGAGGGGGAAGGTCATGTCGTGCGATACAGCCGATCCACTGAACAGGAACTCGTCTATGTCGCCAGGCCCCTGGCAGGAGGTCAGGGCTTTCTCCGACTCTCGCAGAGTCCTGGAGACATCGAGAGCTGGTCACGCAGCTTTCGGCATGCCCTGGGCCTGATGGCGCTGTTTCTCCTGGGAGGGGGCGGTATTGCGGTTTGGCTGCTTTCGCGCAGTCTGACGGGATCCGTGGCGACCCTTTCGGTGGCGGCGCGAAGGATCGGCAGCGGCGATTTCGTGACCGAGATTCCCGTCTATTCGGAGGACGAAGTCGGAAAGCTGGCCCGCCAGATGGAGCAGCTCGCGGGCCGCCTGGAGCAGCAGCTGCAACTGCTCGAATCGGAGCGGAATCACCTGACTGCAGTTCTCAACAGCATGAGCGAAGGCGTCCTGGTGATCGATGCCCGGGGGCGCATCGCGGACGTGAATCCGGCCCTGCGTTCGATGCTGGACGTTCGCGGTGAACCCATCGGGCGTTCGCCCCTCGAGGTCATCCGCGACGCGGCCCTGAGTGAGCGCATTCAGCAGGTGCGGAAGGAAGGGAACCGCAGCGAGCTGGAGGTTCACAATCTGGGACAGATCTTCCTCGCACGGATCGCGCCGATCGGTGAACCGGACAGGAGCGAGGGGGCCGTGGTCGTCTTCCACGACATCACCGAACTGCGGCGCCTGGAGAATGTCCGCAAGGATTTTGTCACCAACGTTTCCCACGAGCTCAAGACGCCGCTGACCTCGATCCAGGGGTACGCCGAAACGCTGGCGCAGGAGGAGAGTCTCTCCCCCCTGCACCGGAGTTTTGCCGAGAAGATCTTCCGCAACGCCGGACAGCTGGCCGAGATGATCGAGGAGCTCTTCAGTCTGGCGCGTCTCGAGAAATCTGCACAGAGTCTGCATCTCAGCCGTCTGTCCTTCGCCGATTTGACGCAGGAAATCGAACTCGACTTCGCTCAGCAGCTGCAGGCCAAGGGCCTGTCGCTGCAGGTAGAGATGCCCGCCGCCGATTCCTCCTTCTGGGCGGCGGAGAGCTATATCCGGCGCGTGTTCCGCAATCTCGTCGAAAACGCCGTGAAGTACACCGAACGGGGTTCGGTGACCTTGTCCATGGAGCCCCGGGCGAAGGAGATCCTCTTCTGCGTGCGCGACACGGGTATCGGCATCGCAGAGGAGCATCTGGACCGGATCTTCGAGCGCTTCTACCGGGTCGATCGGGATCGATCCCGAAAGACGGGCGGTTCGGGAGTGGGCCTGGCCATCGTGAAACATATCGTGGAACTGCATAACGGACGGACCTGGGCGGAGAGCCGGCTCGGGCGGGGAACGGCGATCTACTTCACGCTGCCCGTCCCCGACGACGGGACCGCCGAGGCAGGTGGCCGCTGAACCCGTCACGAGCCGATGTCGAGGGAGACGGAACCCCTGGAATGAGCCATCCATCCATCGTAATCGTCGAAGACGATGAAGACATCATCGAGCTGCTCCGCTACAACCTCGAACGGGAGAGGTTCCGGGTCCGGATCGCGCGAACGGGAGAACAGGGGGTTGAGCTGGCCCGCTCTCAGGAGCCCTCCCTGGTGATCCTCGACCTGGGTCTGCCCGGGATTCAGGGCCTCGAAGTGTGCCGTATTCTGAAGCGAGACGAGACGACGCGGAGTATTCCGATCATCATGCTGACGGCGCGGGGCGAGGAGAGCGACATCGTCCTCGGCCTCGAACTCGGTGCGGACGACTATGTGACCAAGCCCTTCAAGATCCGGGAGTTCATGGCCCGAATCCGGGCCGCCCTGCGACGCAATGCAGCGGATTTCGAGGCTCGGGGCGGCGTGGGACCGATTGTTGCCGGCACCCTCGAGATCGATCCGGTGCGTCATGAGGCGCGTCTTCGGGGTGAGCTGTTGCCACTGACGCGGGCGGAGTTCCGCCTGTTGCGGGCTTTGGCGGCCCATGCCGGGCGAGTGTTCACCCGCGACCAGTTGCTGCAGGACATCACGGAGGGTGAGGCCTTCATCTCGGATCGGAATGTCGATGTCCACGTGCGCTCCATTCGCAAGAAGCTGGGCAAAGCGCGTCAGCTCATCGTCACGATTCGCGGGGTCGGCTACAAGCTGCGCGAGTCGGGTTGGGAATGAAGGAAACTCCAGAGGTCCCATCTCATGGACGTCCCCGGGCAGTCCCATGCCCCTCAATTCGATCAGGCCGCCAAGGTAGAATAGGGTCATCCCCAGCCGGCTGCACCGGTCAACAGAAAGTGGTGGCCATGGAACCAAGACTCCAAGAGGAACTGGACGCCCTCAAACAGCGACTGCTGGAGATGGCCGCCCGGGTCGAACAGAACATCGAATTGGCCGTCAACGGCCTGAGAGACCGAAACGAGATCGCGTTGGCCTCGGTAGTGGACCAGGATGCGGAAGTCGACATCGCCGAGCTTCAGATTGACGAGGCCTGCATCGCCCTGCTGGCAAAGCAGCAGCCCGTGGGTCGCGATCTGAGATTCATCGCCACTGCCCTGAAGATCGTCAAGGACCTGGAACGGGTCGGCGACATTGCCAAAAATATCGCGAAACACGGACTGAGCCTCTTCCGGGAGCATTCACCGGTGACCTATCCCGGAGATCTCAGCCGGATGACCCGGGTCGTTCGCACTCTGCTGCACCAGGCCCTCGACGCCTTCGTGCGCCAGGACCCCATCCTGGCACGGCGCGTCATCGCCGGCGACGACGAGGTCGATCAGCTGCATCGCCAGAACGTGTCCTATCTGATCAAGCTCATGGTCGAGGACAGTTCCCTGATCAGTCCCATGACCCAGTACCTGGCGGTCAACAAGTTCCTGGAGCGGATCGGCGATCACAGCAGCAACATTGCGGCGATGGTCGTCTACATGGTCGAGGGTCGCGACATCCGGCATCCCAAGAAGCAGCAGCGAATGCGCGAAGCCTCGCGCTGACGCAAGTTTCGAGTTTCGGTGCGAACCCGAGGGCGGGCTGCCGAAATGGTGATGGCTCCGGTCTGGTGCGCTTGCTCGCACTGGAGAGGGGTTTCGCTCGCCTGATCTCACGCCGCGCCGCAAAGAAATCTCTGGGGGCGGCGGCTTGGCGTACTCTGCGTCTTTGCGTGGAATCAAGCCGGCTGTGCATTGACTTGCCTGTCGCAGTCCGACTTATCGGAACCCTGACCATTTGGGTGAGACGCCCCCGCAACTCGAAACCCGGAATTCGGCACCGGACAGTGTCACCGGATCGGGGGCGGTGGAGGTCCGCAGGTGGCCGGAGGGGGAGTATAGCGCGGGCGCTTCTGGAACAGCGCAAACCCGATCACGGCGCCAACCACCGCAAACACCACCGAGACGATGAGATCGATCCCCAGCTGCAGCAGGACGATGCCGATGGACATCGCCCCACCCGCCATCAGCTGCTGCAGAAGCTGCCGCAGGGCAGGCGGAAGCTGTGCCTTGTCGAGTTGCTCGCGCAACCGGTCCAGTTGCTGCATTCCTGCGCCCAGTCGGAACTTCAGCAGAGAGAGGGGCAGGGCGACGACGGCCCAGATGATGCCCCCGAACACACCGGTCAGGATTCCGAGGACGGCCGCGTCGCCGTAGGTCGCGGTTGGGAAGTGCGCCGGATAGTCCCGCAGGTACATGAACGAGGCCAGAATGCCTCCGCCGATCACCAGGGCGCAGCAGGCGCAGTTGATCAGATTGAGGAGGGGAAGCGCCGAGGTGATCCCCAGGAAGAGGCCCCCCACCAGTGCGGGAACGACGATGTTCGGCTTTTCGTTCATTTGTGACTCCTCAGCAATCGCGAAGAGGGCAACTGCTCCAGGGCAAGGCGGACGAACAGTGCCAGCGGAAAGGCGGCGACGGCGCCGGACAGCCAGCGGCTCGTCATGGTGTTCTGCCAGACCACGAGATCCAGGAACATGGGCACGAAGAAGAGCACGAGCAGCCGCGGGTGAGCCTCCAGCCGTCGGCTGAGTCCGCCCAGGCAGGGCAAAAAGCAGGCGCCGATCAGGAACCCGCTGTACAGGCCCAGGCAGCGGGCACAGACGGCGATCGGCTGACCCAGAAGTGCCGGACTGCGTGCCGGGATCTGATGGCAGATGGGGCGAAATCCGAAACGGATCGCCTGCTCGGCGCCGGTCCAGCCGGCGTGATGCAGCAACGGCGGCGCCAGGACGAGGCCGACCCAGATCGAGGCGGCCGCAACCAGGACCCAACTGGCAGGAGAATACCGGCCCGAGGTCACGCGCATGATCGACGGGATAGTAATCGATTGCGGAGGGACCCGCAAGCGATGTCAGGTATCCAGGAACTTTCGGCGGTAGTCGCCGATGGCCCGCTCGATCAGATCGATGGCCACTTCCAGGCTTTCGACGCCGCCGATGACGACCTCCTTTTCCTCGAGGTTCTTGTAGACGCGAAAGAACTCCTCGATCTCCTGGAGTTGACTCTCCGGCAGGTCGGAGGCACTCTCGATTTCGCGGAAATGAGGGTCCCGAAGGGGTACCGAAAGGATCTTGTCGTCCGGCTCGCCCTCGTCGGTCATCCGCATGACTCCGATTGGCCGCGAGCGGACGATCACGCCCGGATGGAAGCTGATCTGAGAGATGACCAGCGCATCCAGAGGATCCCCGTCTTCGGCGAGGGTCTGCGGGATGAAGCCGTAGTTGCCCGGATAGTAGACGGCGCTGGAGATGATCCGGTCCACGCGGATGATTCCGGCGATCTTGTCCAGCTCATACTTGCACTTCGATCCGCTGGGGATCTCGATCAGGACGTTGATGTCATGGGGCGGGTGCGCGCCCGCCGATATTCCATGCCAGAAATGCGCCATGGCGACGGCTCCAGTCTGTCGGGAGGATGGGTTGATTCTGCGTTTTCGAGTCTATCACGGTGCCTGTCGGCCATTCGCCCGTCCTTGCCGCTGAGCCGGTGGGTGAACGGCTCCGGAGCGGTTGCCAGGGACCGTTGCTTTGGCTTAAAGTAGCCCATGCCCCTCTGGTTGGTATTTCCTGAGATGCAGCATTTTCCGGACAGCGGTTTGTTCCGGCGAAGCCGGCGGCCAGGGAAGGCTGCGGGATCTACTTCCGGCTTTCCGGCAGTACCGAAGGCTTGGCGGTGAGGTGAGAAAGCCTTTTCCGGGGGGTACGGGGGGTCTTGTCAGACCCCTTGCCGAGAATTGCACGAGCGGCTCACTAGAAGGGGGTGGAGGACAGAATGGAAACCAAGTTCATCTTCGTAACCGGGGGAGTGCTCAGTTCACTGGGGAAGGGTCTGGCATCGGCATCGATCGGATGCCTGCTCGAGGCGCGCGGCTTCAAGGTGACAATCCTCAAGCTGGATCCCTACCTCAACGTGGACCCGGGCACCATGAGCCCGTTTCAGCACGGCGAAGTCTTCGTGACCGACGACGGTGCCGAAACCGACCTGGACCTCGGGCACTACGAGCGCTTCACCAACGCGAAGATGAGCCAGGACAACAATTCGACTGCGGGGCGGATCTACCTCTCGGTCATCGAGAAGGAACGCCGGGGGGACTACCTCGGCAAGACCATCCAGGTCATTCCTCACGTGACCAACGAGATCAAGGCCGCCATCAAGAAGCTGAGCTCGGTCGCCGAAATCGTGCTCGTCGAGATCGGTGGCACCGTGGGTGATATCGAGAGCCTGCCGTTTCTGGAAGCGATCCGGCAGATGCGCGTCGAGGTGGGCCGGGAGAATTCCATGTTCGTGCACCTCACGCTGGTTCCCTATATCGAGACCGCGGGAGAGCTGAAGTCCAAACCGACCCAGCATTCGGTTCGCGAGCTGCGTGCCATTGGTATTCAGCCGGACGTCATCCTCTGCCGGACCGACCGTTTCCTGCCGAAGGAGATCAAGAACAAGATCGGTCTGTTCTGCAACGTCTCCCCGGAGGCCGTCATCACGGCCCGCGACGTGGCAAGCATCTACGAAGTCCCCGTCACGCTGCAGGAAGAAGGACTCGATCAGCTCGTCATCAGGCAGCTGGGGCTTCCGGAGGCCGAGTGCGATTTGCGCCAGTGGAGGGATCTGGTCGAGGGCATTGGAGATCCCGTCGATGATGTGACCATCGGCATCGTCGGCAAGTACATCGAGTACGAGGATTCGTACAAGAGTCTGAACGAGGCGCTGGTCCACGGAGGCCTGCCGCACCACCTCAAGGTCAGCCTGAAGTGGATCGAGTCGGAGGGTCTGGTCGGCGATCGCTGGCAGGAGGGGCTGCGCGACATCGATGCCATCCTCGTTCCGGGCGGTTTTGGGACCCGGGGCGTCGAGGGCATGATCCGGGCCATCAGCTTTGCCCGCTCGGAGAAGGTTCCTTTCTTTGGGATCTGCCTGGGCATGCAAACCGCGGTCATCGAATTTGCGCGCAACGTCTGCTCCCTGGAAGCCAACAGCTCGGAATTCGACCCGTCTGCGCCGCACCGGGTGATCTACAAACTCCGCGAATTGCTCAACGTCGAGGAACTGGGCGGCACCATGCGACTCGGGGCCTATCCCTGCGTCCTCGAGGAGGGAACGCTGGCCCAGCGAATCTACGGGGCCCGCGAGATCTCCGAGCGCCACCGTCACCGCTATGAGTTCAACCGCGAGTACGAGGAGATCTTGACCAGCTACGGTCTCAAGGTCTCGGGCAGCTCCCCCGACCGCAACTTCGTGGAAATCGTCGAGATCCCGGAACACCCCTGGTTTCTGGGTTGTCAGTTCCATCCGGAATTCAAGTCCAAGCCGTTGAAGCCCCATCCTCTGTTCGTGAGCTTTGCCGCGGCGGCGCTGCGCTACAAGAAGCGGCGCACGGTCCCGCTGAGCGTCATGTCGGAAAGCCAGACGGTCACGGCCGACGTGCCACGGTAAAGGGTTCCGGGTTTCGGGTTCGCACTTCGCCCTTCGCCCTTCGGACTTCGCAATTCGAGGTTCGGCGTTCCAGCAAGGAACGGGACGCTGGAGAACCGGAGGGTGGAGTTCCTGGTTGCGAGTTCCGGGTTCCGCGAGGTTCGAATTCCGGGATAGTTGTCGCCGCGAGCTGTCGCCGGATCCCAGTCGAACTGATTTGCGACCCCCCCGGATCGTTCCTGTCTTCGAGTCTCCTTCCGTGACGCCGTGACCTCGGGCACCCCGCCGACGCCGCAGGCGTCCCTGGAGTGCGGAAGCTTGCTTCCGCTTTCGGTTCTTCACGGACTCATCGGTCGCCACACCGGAACGGCAGCCCGGTCGCGGCCGACGCCCGGGACGGCATCCACGACCGAGACCTTGCCGCAGCCCAAAGCGGCCTCGCCTCAGAATCGAAAGTCGAAAATCCCCAAGATTCATCAAATCTTCATTTGTCTCTGATCCGCCATTGACATTCGCCCCCTAGACTGTCGCCGACGTCAAGGGGGGAAGGTTTCGTTTCCGAGCGTCTTCCCGGTTTTTGGGGGGTTCTTCACAAGGAGTATGTGTACATGCTGAGAAGACTGTTCATCGGTCTGTCTCTCTGTCTGACCGTGACCGGGAGCCTGGCGGCACAGGAGGATCGGGCGAAGGCAACCGGGACCTTGAGGGGGTTCGTTCTCGACATGGGTTCCGGCAGCACGCTGCACGGCGTCGCCATCGAGATCCAGCCGGGCGGGGCGACCGTCCAGAGTGATCTCGACGGGCTATTTGCCCTCGAGGTGCCTGCCGGCGAATACAGCATCCTGGCCCGTAAGCCCGGATACATCAATGCCACCGTGCAGAACATCAAGATCAAAGCCGGGGAAGAAACCTGGCAGCAGGTTCCCATCACGCCGACGGCGGGTGTGAGCCACGAAATCGTCGAGGTCGTGGCCGAAGCGGAGAAGGCTTCCACAGCGGCCCTGCTCAGTGAGCGGAAGAGTCTGGGCGCGCTGACCGACTCGATCGGCAGCCAGGAGATGGCACTGATCGGCGGCTCCGACGGGGCCTCCGTCATGCAGAGTGTCACGGGCGTTTCGGTCGTTGAGGACAAGTACGTCTTCGTTCGGGGCCTGGGCGAGCGGTACAGTGCGACCCAGTTGAACGGGAGCGAGATCCCGTCGACCCAGCCGGACAAGAAGGTCGTCCCGATGGACCTGTTCCCGGCGAATCTCCTGGAAAACATCCAGACGGAAAAATCCTACAGCCCCGACCAGCCCGGCGAGTTCGCCGGCGGTATCGTCAAGGTGAATACACTCGACTTCCCCCGGAAAGCCACCTTCAGGATCAGCTACGGCACCGGCTTCAACACACTGACGACCTTCAAGCCCTTCAAGAGCTATTACGGAGGAAAGTACGAGTTCTGGGGGTATGACGACGGGACCCGGAGCCTTCCTGCCATCATTCCGGACGAGAAGCTGACCAGGAAGACGCCCTATTCGCCCGGCTACACTGCTCAGGAGCTTCAAGCGTTCGGTCGGGCCTTCGACAACAACTGGCAATTCAACGAGCACCGAACTGCCAGTCCCGCACAGAAGTTCAATTTCGTGGCCGGCAACACCTGGGGCAATCTGGGGATGGTCCTCGCTCTCAACCACAGCACCGGATATCAGACCCGAAGCGAGCGGATGGTCTTCTACACCCTCGGCTCCGGCGATGTGCTCAGCCCGTTCAGTGACTACAGGTTCAACCTGAGCCGCCTCAATGCCCGGACGAGTGCCACCGCCAACGTCGCCTATCGCCTGAACAACGATCACAAGATCATGTTCCGGAATTTCTACACCCACGAAGGGAACGACGAGTCGCGACAATTCGAGGGACCCAACCAGGATCACGGGCAGGTGCTTCGCGACTATCGGCTTCGCTTCAACGAAGAAGGAATCTACTCCGGACAGCTCGCCGGGGAACACTACCTGAATGCCCTCGGAAACAGCCTGATCGAATGGAGCCTGACCCGGGCCAACTCCACCAACAATGAGCCCGACCTGCGGGAGAACCTCTACCAATTCAACCCCAGCGTCGGGGACTTTACGCTGGCGAACGTGAGTCAGAGTGCCTTCCGCGAGTTCGTGGGTCTCACCGAGGTGCTCTGGCAGCCCGAGCTGAACTGGACCACCTTCTTCCACTCGGGCGAGCTGATCGGAAGTCTCAAATTCGGCGCCTCGTACCGGCAGAGGGACCGCGACTTCGAAGCCCGGCGCTTCCGTCTCATCCCGCTCAGGACTGCCGGGATCGACCTGACGGAAGCACCCAATATCCTCCTGCGTCCCGAGAACATCCGGCCCGACGGATTCGAGCTGCGGGAGGAAACCCGCAATACCGATGCGTACACGGCCAAGAGTCTGAACCGCGCGTTCTACGGGATGCTGGACCTGTCCTTCGGGAACTGGCGATTCATCGGAGGCGTCCGTCTCGAGAACGACACGCAGCGCGTCGACACCTTCGATCCCTTCAGTTCCGACCTGGTGACGGTGTCCAGCGAACTGGCGAACAAGGACTGGCTGCCGGCACTGAACGTGGTCTATCACCTGAACGTCGACATGAACCTCCGCGGCTCGGTCAGCAAGACGCTGAACCGGCCGGAATTTCGGGAACTGGCTCCCTTCGACTTCACCGACGTCATCGGAGGACGCTCCGTCAAGGGCTACCCGGACCTGATGCGGGCGACGATTCGGAACTACGACGTCCGTTGGGAATGGTTCCCGGGACCGACTGACCTGGTCTCGGCCAGTTTCTTCTACAAGGGCTTCCAGGACCCGATCGAAAGAGTCGTGGAGGCGACCGCCCAGCTGCGGACTTCCTTCCGAAATGCCGAGAGTGCCAAAAACCTTGGTTTCGAACTCGACTTCAGGCGTGGCCTGGGATTCGTGGGCGAGAATCTGGAGGACTTCAGCATCGGTGCGAACTACACCTACGTGGATTCCTCGGTACAGGTTCCCCAAGGCGGAATCATTGTTCTGACCACCAGCAGCCGGCCGCTGGAGGGTCAGTCGAAGAACGTCTTCAACGGGATCTTCGAATATGCGAGCCCCCGCAGCGGGACCGTGGCGAGGGCCCTGATCAACTTCCAGGGTCGGAGGATTTCCGATGTCGGCGCCCTGGGCCTGCCCGACATCTTCGAGGATGGATACACGAGTTTCGATGCCCTCGTCCGTCAGCCTCTTGGGCCGCGGTGGCGTCTGAAATTCGAGGCTCAGAACCTCCTGGACGCCCCGGTGCGATGGATTCAGGGAGGTTTGGTTCAGAGGGAGTATCACAACGGGCGGACGCTCAGTCTGTCCATCTCATACGACTTTTTCGGAGAGTGATTCTGTTTGGATCTCTTTGGTTTGTTCCGTTTGCAGTCAATCGAAAGGAGACTTGAATGCTGAAGAAGACAGTCGTGCTCACAGCCGTCCTGGCCGTTCTGTTTGCCGGAGCCATGGCGGGCGTGACCAAAAAGAGTAATGGAGTTGGAGATATATCGCTTCTGAGCCGGACCGTCGCCGACGGGCCACACCCGCGGGTCTTCCTCAATACCAACAGCGTCGTCTACACGCCCGGCCAGGACCCGGCCCAGATCAGGCTGACGGCCACCATCGATCCCAACGGGAACACTTCCCCTCGCGTGTTCTTCGTCTACCTGAGCAATCAGGCAACGGGCGAGATCCGCTACATCGACAATACGGGTCTCCTCGCGGCCGGAGTGGTCAAGGCGATCGACGGCAGTGTCCCCGGCAATTTCACGCAGACCGATGTCACGCCACTCAGCGAAGCCGTTCTTCTCGGCCCTCAGGGCCTGGTCGGGCCGGCCTTGAACGTGGCCGATCTGGATACCGGCAACTACCAGCTGGTGCTCGATCTGCGCGAGGGATCGGGACAACGATCGGTCGTTTTCGGCTACTTCAATTTTGCGGTCGTCGACAGCATCGTCGAGGTGCCGGGAGACGTCACCCAGGACACGACCTGGACGTCGAATAATGCGTACTTCATCAACGACCGCGCCGTCTTCGTCCGCCAGCCGGCGACGCTGATGATCGACGCCGGGACCGTCATTCTCGGGACCGGTCAGAATTCCGCGCTCGTCGTGGATCGGGGTGCCAAGATCCGGTCCATGGGGACGCGCGCCCGGCCCGTCGTGATGACCAGCGCCAATCCTCCCGGAGAACGCAACCGCGCCGACTGGGGCGGGCTCATCCTCAACGGTCGTGCACCCATCAACACGGGAGAGCAGGCGGGTGAAGGTGATACGGGCCTGTTCGGCGGTGATGATCCGCACGACAGCAGCGGTGAACTGCACTACACGCGGGTCGAGTTTGCCGGGATCGAGTTCAGCCCGGAAAACGAGCTGAACGGGATTGCCTTCCAGGGCGTGGGAGACGGCACGGTGGTCGACCACATCCAGATCCACATGAACAAGGACGACAGCGTCGAGTTCTTCGGCGGAACGGCCAAAGTGAAGTATGTGGTGAGCACACGCTCAGGCGACGACAACCTCGACTGGGTTCTGGGCTGGCGCGGCGCGGCACAGTTCGTCTGCGCTCAGGAATACGGCGACGACGCCGACAATGGAATCGAAGCCGACAACCTGGCGACCAGCAACGACCTGGAGCCGATTTCGAGTCCCCAGATCTACAACGTGACCTTCGTAGGCGATCCGGACAACAGCCACGGAACCTCGGGTGGCCGCGGCGTCCTCCTTCGAGAAGGGACCGCCGGACTCCTTCGCAATCTCGTGGTCATCGGCTTCCGGCAGTCTGCGGTCGATGTCGACGACATCGCTACGGTGGACCGGATCAACGGAATCCTGGGGAATCTGACCTTTAAGAACTCGCTCTTCTACAACAATTGCACACACCCGGGAGCCAACGTGCCCTGCACCGGAACCACGGGAGCGGCCCAGTTTTCCAACGAGAGCGACCAGGTCGTCAACAACAAGGAAGACCTGGGCAGTTTCACGACGGCCAACTGGATGACGAGTGAGCCGACCAATCGGAGCACCGTTGATCCGCTGCTGCGTGATCCCTACAGCTTCTTCCCGCCCGACTTCCGGCCCCAGCTGAATTCGCCCGTCCTGAATCGGAACTATGTGGCGATTCCGCCAGATGATGGGTTCTTCACGACGGATGTGGACTACATCGGCTGCATGGGCCCTACCGATGACTGGACTCAGGGGTGGACGTACTTTGGCGCCAATTAAGTGTAGCCAAACCAACTCGAAGGGGGCCGGACGCCGGGCGTCCGGCCTCGTTCTCCTGATGCTCCTCGTGCTGCTGCCGGTGCAAGCCCGGGGTGATGGGGAGAAAGCAGGAGAGAACGGGCGACGGATCCGGGGCGGAGCTCGCCGACGCGGACGGCCGGCGGGAAACTGGCACAAGCGTGCCCTCAGACTCTCGCCTGCCGAAGACTCGGTCGACGCACTGGCTCGGAAGGTTCTTGACACTCTGGCCCAAGGCGACCGGGACAAACTCGAGGATCTGGCCCTCACCCAGCAGGAGTTCACGGGCTGCATTTACCCGGCGCTGCCGGCCAGTCGGCCGGGGAGCAACCTGAGCGCCGACTTTCTGTGGAGCCAGACCCTTCTTCGGAACCTGGCGGGCCTGGAAAAGACCCTGGGCTACGCGGGCCGACGGTTCGAGTTCGTCTCCATCCGTTTTGCCGACGGCGAGCGGCAGTACGAGGGCTTCAAAGTTCTCCGGGATGCCCGGCTGACGGTGAAGGACACGGATGGCAAGGAACTCGAGTTGAAGCTCTTCGGAGCAGTCCTCGAGGCGGGTGGGAAATTCAAGATTTACAGTTTTGCGCACTGATCCGGTCGGCTCCGGCTCCAGAAGTCGCGAGCCCACGGAGAGTGCAATCAGGAGGAAAAACGAAGTGTTCAAAAGAATACTGTTGACGAGCTTCTTCTTTTGCTCGGCGGCGATGGCGCAGGCTCACACTTACTTCATCCCGCAGTTTGCCGCCGGACCGGCGGGTGGGCTGACCATTACGACCACCGTGACGATTGTCAATCTGGGCACCGAAGTGCTGAATCCGGCCCGGGCCGACGTCTCGACCTTCGATTCCGACGGCAATCCCCTGAGCATGCTCAAGCAGGTGACCCTCTCCGGAACCCAGGCCGTTCCCTCGGTGGAACGCGAAATCCAGGGCAGTGGAACAGCGGTCGTGGAGAGTCTCAGCGGCGACGGATCCCTGAAGAGCGGATGGGCCGAGGTCACGACGGACGACAACATCGCGGTCGAAGTCGTGTATCGCATCTTCAGCGGAGGTCAACTGGGGACGATCACGAGCATCCTGCCCAGAGCGACCGTTTCGTCGGCTACGATCCTGGTCAACCTGGATGCCCAGAGCCAGGTGACCAGCCCCGTGGCGGCTCTCAATCCGCCGGGCAGCAGTGGATCGGCGGAGGTTTCACTCAGCGTCTACGACGAGTTCGGGACTTTCGTGGATACGGGCAGCTTCAGCCTGGCACCCGGCGAGCAGACGGCCAGGAACTGGAGCGAGTTGATCCCGTCGCTGGCCGGTGTCAACGGTTTCCGCGGTTCGGCCGAGGTGACGTCGACGGTGCCGGTCTTCCTCCTTCCTCTGAGCCAGGAGGGTTTTCAGTTGACCACCCGCGACACTCTCGGCGCCCGTTCCGGCCAGTAGTTCCATGCGCGACCGGAGGCGGCTTTGAGGCCTCCGGTCACATCCGCTGTGCCCGCGACGGACTCCAATCTTCAGCCCCTGCCCACCTCCGAGATCCACCGCTTGGACCCCGGGGCCCTTTTCGGATTAGCATAGGGCCATGCAGGAACGATCGTCACTGCTTCCCGATCTCTGGGATGCCGAATCCCGGCCCTCTCTGTTCCTGATCGCCGGTCCCTGCGTGATCGAGAGCGCCCAGCATTGTCTCGATCTGGCAGGCTACCTGAAGGAAACCGGGAGTCGCTGCGAGATCCCGGTCATCTTCAAGGCCTCCTTCGACAAGGCCAATCGAACCTCGATCCGCTCCTATCGGGGACCGGGCTTCGACCAGGGTCTTCAGGTCCTCGCCCAGGTGCGATCGGAAATCGGCTTGCCCGTGACTTCGGATATTCACGAAGCCGGCCAGGCTCGGGAGGCGGCCGTCGTTTTGGACATTCTGCAGATCCCGGCGTTTCTCTGCCGGCAGACCGATCTCGTCACGGCAGCCGCGGCGACCGGCCGGGCCGTCAACATCAAGAAGGGACAGTTTCTGGCACCCTGGGATGTGCGGCACATCGTCGAAAAGGTGGAATCGACGGGAAACCGCCGGCTGATCCTCACGGAGCGAGGCAGTACCTTCGGCTACAACAATCTGGTCGTCGACTTCAAGGGAGTCCCCATGATGAGGAGCTACGGCTATCCCGTCGTCTTCGACGCCACGCACAGCGTGCAGCTTCCGGGAGGGGCCGGGCAGGAGAGTTCGGGCCAGTCCGACCTGATCGCCCCCTTGGCCCGGGCCGCGGTCGCCACCGGGGTGGACGGGCTCTTCTTCGAGATTCACGACCGTCCGGAGACGGCGCTCAGCGACGGAGCCAACGCCCTTTCGCTGGAGGAGCTTCCGACCATTCTGGGCGTCCTGAAGCAGATCGACCGGGTGGTCAAGTCCAGGTAGGTGATACCCTTGTCAAGCTCTCTCGAACTGGCCCGCCAGGTTCTACGCATCGAGGCCGAGGCCATTGCAGAACTCGTGCAGCGCCTCGATGAATCGTTCGACAAAGCCGTCGAAGTCCTGGCAACCTGTCGCGGCCGGGTCGTGACCAGCGGGATGGGAAAATCCGGGATCATTTGCCGCAAGATCGCGGCCACGCTCTCCAGTACCGGCACGCCGGCCCTGTTCATGCACCCCGCCGAGGCCGTCCATGGCGACCTGGGCATGTTGGCCCGGGGGGATGTTGCGCTCCTGGTCTCCAACAGCGGCAAGACGGACGAGCTGCTCCGACTGTTGTCGACGATCAAACGGCTGGGCCTTCCCTTGATTTCGCTCGTGGGAGACGCCGGTTCGAAGCTGGCCGAGCACTCCGACGTGGTGCTCGAGATCGGCGTGGACCGTGAGGCCTGCGCCCTGGGGCTGGCCCCGACGGCCTCGACGACCGTGGCGCTGGCCCTCGGCGACGCGCTCGCCATCGCCCTTTCCCAGAAGAAGGGTTTCAGACCGGAAGAGTTTGCTCGACTGCATCCCGGAGGAGGCCTCGGCAAACGTCTGGCCCTCGTTTCCGATCTGATGCACCGGGGAGAGGCGGTCCCCATGGTCTCGGCCGGCGCCTCGATGCGGGAGGCCGTTGCCGAGATGACGAGCAAGGGCCTCGGCATCGTGGCGGTGACCGATGGTGACGGGAAGCTGCTCGGCGTGATTTCGGACGGTGACCTCCGGCGGAACCTGGAGAGGGACGCGACGGGACTGCTCGAGCGCAGGGCGGAACAGTGCATGACTCCGTCACCCGTGACGGTCGGTGCCCGAGAGGTGGCCACCCGGGCGCTCGACATACTGGAAGGCCATCGGATCACCTCGTTGATGGTGGTGGACGGATCTGGGAGAATCATCGGCATCATTCACCTGCACGATCTATGGGGAACGGAGCTGTTCTGATGGCGCTACCACACCAGGTCACCGGCAATGTACGGAAGATCCGCTTTCTCCTCCTCGATGTGGACGGCGTGCTCACCGACGGGCGCGTCGGCCTGCTTCCGGACGGCGGGGAGATCAAGTACTTCTCCATCTACGACGGCCTGGCGATCCGCCTGGCCCAGAAGACCGGCATCGAGGTCGGTTTCCTCAGTGGCCGGTCGAGCCCGGTGGTTCTCCGGCGGGCAGAAGAACTCGGGATCAGGACGGTCGTGCTGGGATCCCGCGACAAGATGGCGGATTTCGAGCGGATCCTGCGCGAAGGGAAGCTCGTGGCGGAGGAAGTGGCCTACGTCGGGGATGATCTTCCGGACATTCCCCTTCTGCGTCGGGTCGGCTTCGCGGCCGCTCCCTGCAACGCCGCCGAGCCCGTCAAATACCACGTGCACTACGTGACGCGCACCAAAGGCGGCGACGGGGCGGTCCGCGAGGTCATCGATCTGCTTCTGAAGACCTCCGGGAAATGGCAGCAGATCATGAAGTCCATGGGCGCGGACGACATCCCCACGGCCGGCTGAAACCCCCCTCAGATTTGAGATTTGAGATTTACGATTTACGATTTACGATTTGGAGGCGAAATCGTTAATTTCAAATCTCGAGTCCAGCGCTCTCGCTTCTTACAGACTCGTCACCTTACGAGGACCCGGGTCTCCGCTGTCAATCTTCACGCGCGATTCAGGACGTGCGGACAGGCTAATCGAAAGCGTGGAGAGTCTCCAACAGCAGCCGAACCCCCGTCTCGAACGCAGCAGGCTCGGTAAGCAGGCTGACAACCACGTGATCGCCAGACGGGAAGTCGAAGAAAGAACCGGGGTGCACGAGGACGCCGTGTGCTTCGAGCCACTCGAGGCACCACTCCTCATCAGTGCGCTGTGAAGGGACCCTCACGACGGCGCTCCAGCCGCCGCCGATCCGAAGGACCTGCGCAGGGTGGCCCGCCAGGCTCCGCCTCAGGAACTCCAGGTTCTCCCGCAGCCTGCGTAATGCCGTCTCCTGGAGGCGGTCCTTCAGATCGAGCAGAGGACCCAGGGCGACCTGACTGACGGTGTTGACGGACAGGAAGGTGTCGGCGATGAGTTCCAGACGTTCGCGGGCGCGGTCTCGAGCGGCAGCCGGGCCCCGGAGGAGGATCCAGCCCAGCTTGAGCTGGGGCAGGAGCAGCATTTTGGACAGCCCGTTGAGGACGAAGGTGAGCACGGAGTCATCGGCGGCCGCATCGACGATCTCGGTCGCATCGAGCCGATAGTCGGCAAAGACCTCGTCGCACACCAGTGCGGCGTCCTCCCTGCGGCAGACCTCCCGGATGAGGGCCAGCTCGTGCGCCTGCAAGAAGGAGCCCGTCGGGTTGTTGGGATGGACAATCAGGATCGCGCGCGGCCGGTGGCGGGCCGCCAGTTGCTCGAGCACCGGCAGATCGCAGTACCAGTCGTCGGCGTAGTGCAGGGGATAGGGGACGATTTTGACCGACTCCAATCGCGCCAGGAAATGAAACAGCGGATAGCTCGGTTCGGGAACGAGGATCCGGTCGCCCGGGTCGGTCAGGAGCTTGAACAGGTAAGCGTAGGCTTCGCTGGTGCTGGCCGTCAGCAGGACGTCCCGCACTTCGATCTGCACCCCGCGCTCGGCGTAAAGTTTGCGGATCGCGCTTCGAGCGGATTCGAGACCGGACGGTTCCGGATCGTAGGTGAGGACCTCGGGCGCTCCCAGTGTCTGCAGAATCGCCCGCGATGGATAGTCCAGGTGGACGGCCGTCGGGTTCGAGACGGTCAGGTCGACGATCTTGCGCCCCTGATCAGTCAGTTGACGTAACCGCAGGGTCAGAGAATTGGGGCTGAGATCGAAGCGGCTGCGGGTGGAGAACATCCCGCCATTCTGGTGCTTTGGTCGGCGGATTTCAAAGGGCAGGGACCGGGGGGGCTGATGGAGCCGCCCCCGGCGTAGCAGATCTGTGCAGGCGAATTGACCGGCGTCAGGACTGCTTGATTTCGATTCTCTTTGCCAGACGATTCGACTCGTGCATCTGGTATTCGACAGTGACTTCGGTGCCCGACTGGGAGGACAGGCCCTCGATCCTCTTGCTCGTGCTGCAAGCGTGAAATGTTCTTTTTCCAGATCGCGGTTTACGCCTCAAAGAGTCGGGGAAGGTTCGAAAGAGTCGCTCTGTTCCTGGTGATCGTCCTTTTCCTGGGACTGACGGGCCTCTCCAGTGAGCCCGACGCTCTTCTGGGTACGCTCCGGTCCCTCTTGTCGGACCTGCGGAGCGAGATGGGTATTTCCAGCCCGGTGCAGATCAGGATCGTGGAGCGGGACGAGGCACTCGTCTCCGTCCGTCATTCCGAAGATCAGCCGGGATGCTTCGACCTCCGTCTGGAAGAAGGATTCGCCCGCCAGTTGACACGGCAGGAGCTTCGAGCGGTTCTGGCCCACGAACTCGGGCACGTGTGGATCTTCACCCACCACCCGTTCCTGCAGACCGAAGAGCTGGCCAACGAGATCGCGGAACGCGTGATCGACGCCCGGCGGCTGGCAGAGGTCTACCAGAAGGTCTCGGCCTATCGGCAGCAGAAGAAGGCCGCGACCCTGCCGATCGCGGCCGGCCTGCCGGCACCCTGACCGGCGGCCCCTCCAAACCGCAAATCGAGAATCGGAGATCGAAGACCTTGTCGTTTCGAGTTACGAGTTTCGGGTTGGTGTTGCCCGAAACACGAAACCCGTAACCCGAAACGAAGGGAGTACCAGCTACCAATCAGGACTTGACACTCCCTCACTGATCCGCGGTCCCGGGGACCACGGGGAACACCGTCAACGTCGGCACCTCGCTCGGAAACGAGAGAGCGGGATCGTCGCTCTGTCTGATCGTCACGGCGACCACGGGAACGTCGCTGTGGACGGTGACGATTCCCTCCATCTCCTGAGCCGGCGCGTACTGAGAAAAGAGCTCCGTGATGAAACGGGCGGTCTGACCGCCGTCCGGTAGTTGGATTGTGGTCGAGTCGAGAAGTGTGAAGTTCTTGTCGTACAGGCGGACGGTCAGATTCGCCGGCGCCGCGTTGTTCGAGCCGCCGGTGTCGAACGGATTCAGCACAGCCAAGCCCGTGTTGTTCCAGGCCGTCGAGTCCATGAAGAGACTGAAACTCGACAGGGGATGAGACGCCGGGACGCCGGCCTCGGCCAGGACGATGCCCGTCACGCTGTCGATCTGCCGATAGACCGCAGTGCCGTCGACTCCGGCGCCGCTGCTGATGCGGGCGTAACCCACCTGAAGCGGCCCGTTTCCACTCGTGGAGAGTCTGAGCGCTGCTCCGTGCCCGAGATTGAGTGCGTAAATCGACTGAGCCTCGCCGAGGCCGGTGAGCGCGAGATTCCACGGATTCCCGTCACGATCGAAGAACTCGAGGGTGACGACGGTGTCGGCTCCGGTGTTGAGCAGCACCAAATTCGTCTGCAGCGAGAGTTGTTGGCCGGCGCCATTTCCGATCTGCGGGAAGTAGAAGACGGATTCGGAAACGGGGGCGGGCAGCACGCTGACCGTCGTCTGATCGGAAGCCTGGCCTCCACGGCCGTCGGAGACCGACAGTGAGAACACGAGATCGGTCGTCTGTGCAACATTCGGTGCGGTGAACCCGGCGGTCGCGTGGGTGGCACTCTGCAGTGTCACGGAAGGGCCGGAGACCTGAGACCAGCTATAGCTGAGGAGATCCCCGTCGGCGTCGGTTCCACTGCCTGTCAACGTCACGCTCTCTCCCGCACTGACGACCTGGTCGGGGCCCGCACTCGCCGTGGGGGCGGTGTTCGTCTGGCCCGGCGAGATCTGGACCTGGACGCGCCCCAAGTTGGAGTTGATGGATCCGTCCCAGGCCGCATAGGTGAAAGTGTCGGTGCCCGCGAATCCCGGATATGAGAGGTAGGTCGCCTGCGTTCCGTTCAAGGCCACGGTCCCTCCCGCCGGTTGGCTGACGATTCTCAGCGTCAGGGAGTCCCCATTGGAATCCGATGCCCGCAGCTGGATGGAGACCGGGAGCGCGCTGGTTCCGCTGGCGGACAGGTCCTGCACGGACGGTGGGGAGTTCGAGTTCCTGTGTTCGGAATTTGGTCCGTTGTGACAGGTATAGCATCCGATCTGGAACCCCCTCCACAACTGCAGCGAGCCAAAATCCGAGGTGAGGGAGCGGTCGCCCAGAGCGCGCGAAAGCACGGTGCCTCGATAGTCGCTGCCGTGACAGACACGGCACTGGGATGACTGGCCCTCGGCGACATCCGGATGGCGGCTGACCCAGGTCTGTCCGACGGGATGCATCCCATGGGGACCTCCCGTCACCGTGTTCGGGACCGACGGATGGCAGGTGGTGCATTCGGAGACGGTGCCGACGTGTCCCTGCAACTGCAGGCTTTGCAGATTGTCATTCTCGTGGGAGGTCGGAAACTCCGCGTGGGTGGAGCCGTGGCAGGCTTCACACTGGAGGTTTCCGTGTCCCTTCGAGAAACGGTAAAGCGAGTAGCCCGTCGCCGGAGTGTTGGGGTTCGTGGCAAAAGTCGGGTCGGCGGGCGTTCGCAGCTGCCCCGATTGATCGAAGGCGGACACGAAGCGGATGCTGCCCCGATTGAGGACCGCCGTTCCCGTGTGACAGTTCTGACAGGCGGGTTCATCGAACCAGCCCTGACGATCGGCGGCCCCGACCCGACTCATGGTTCCGTGGCAGTTCTGGCACTGGATTTCCATACTGCCGTCGGCGGCAATTGCGTTTCCCATCACACCGCGCAGACAGCGGGTCTCCGAGCCAGGGTGACAGGAATAGCAGGCGCTGCGGTTCTCACTGGCATCGAGCGTCTGGCCTGTCAGTGGATCCGTGACGCCGGCGTGGTAGCCATGCAGCGAGCGAGTCAGCGGAGGAATCCCGGCGATCCCGGTTCCGGGCAGCGCATTGGAGGCGTGACAGGCGGAGCACAGAACGGAGATCCCCGCGTTCGTGACGGTATCGTAGAGTCCCTGGTTGGAGTATCCGGCGGTGCTCAGGGCGTCCCGGTAGTTGAGGCTGCCGCCTCGACGCTCGTCGTGCAGTCGCAGGATATTGAGACGAAAGTCCCGCTCCGGATCGGTCTCATGAACCCAGCCCGAAACCGGGCGGGCGGCCGAGACGCTGTCCGAAGCGTGACAGCGGCTGCAGTCCATCTCGTCGGAAATGGGCAGGACGATGCTGGTGGTAGCGAGTATCGTTCCGCTGCCGTCCCGGGCAACCAGCTTGAACATGGGATAGTAGTTTTTGCGGCCGGCGTCGTCGTAAGGCGTCAGGGGGATGCCTTCGGCCGTGAACACATTCTGGGTGGCGTCGAAAGTCATGGCCTGGGGCTGATTTCCCACCCCGGGCATGTCGTATCCGGCCAGCCCCTGATCCGGCGACAGGCTGACTCCGAACAGATCGGAGACGAAGGACCAGAAATTCGTCTTTCCATCCGAAGTCGTGTTGATGGAGCCGCCGGGATCGGCGACGGCTTCATAGGTGACCACGATGCCGGCCGGATTCCGGATGAGAAGGCCCGAACTGTCAATCAGTTGGGCGTGGATGGTGTTGTAGGGGGGCAGAATCGAGAAGACCTGGTAGTCGCTGTCCATGCAGTGCATGCCCAGATCGTTCCAGCCGACCAGTTTCCATCCGGCGGCGCTCGACCAGGTCATGGTCAGGAGGAAGCAGGGAAGGATCGCCCATTGGCGCACTCTCGACATAGAGTGTCTCCTTTCGAGACGTTGGACCGAGACGGAATCGGTTGAACATTCTCGTCCAGTTTGATGTGAGACTGTTTTGATCTTCAAGTCATTGCGAGCAATTGCTTCCAGCAGGCGTATTCCCATGGACGGTCCGGCGGGACGATTGGTTCAGGACCTTGGGCGCTCAGTCCCCCGTCGTCCCAGAGTCTTCTCCCCGCGATCTCGTAGAGAGCGGCCGGATTCGGGGCATGGCCGGTTACAGCGAAGGGCCGGATCGGCTATGCTGTTGACACTCAATTTGTCACCCACGTGCACTCGAATTTGGAGGGAGGAGATTTGATGGAGGCGAGCAGAACCCAGATCAACTTTCTGCGTGGTGTTCCTGCAGATGAAGCTCTGGTTCCGGTAGCGGCGGCTCTGGCCGACGAGTACGCTCGAGTCTTGACGGATCTCGGCGGCAAGCTGATCCAGTACCAGACTCCGGGTCTGGCCGACTTCAATGGCTTTGTTCCGCTCAAGCAAGTCCTGTGCGATCGGCTGGGCATCCAGGGCGATCCGCAGAAACGGGCCATCTGCAGCAACGGAGGCATGGAGACTTTTTCGCTTCTGCTCAAGACGCTGCCCACGGGGAGTGGAATCGTGACGGAAGCGGTGACCTACGATCGCGTGCTTTCGGATGTTGCCCGTCACGGTCACCGGGCCGTCGGAGTGCCTCTCGGTGAAGACGGAGTAGACCTCGACGGGCTCACGGCTGCACTCGAGCAAGACGACATCACGCTCTTCTATCAGGTCGCCTACCATCAGAGTCCAAGCGGCCTGACGGCGACTGTCGAGAACATGGAAGAGGCGTCCCGGATCTGCGCCCAGCATCAGGTTCTTCACGTGCTGGATATCGCCTATTTCGAACTTCGCTACGACGGCCGGCTCAATGAGCCGGTGGCGGTCGATCGCTTCCCCGAAACGACCTGCCTGGTCGGGTCTTTCACGAAGACGCTGTCTCCGGGGGCGAAATGTGGCTTCGGGATCTTCCCGGAGAAGCTCGTCCAGAGGATGACTCCGGTGGTGGCCAACACCCGTCTCAACCCGAACTACCCCACGCAGGCCGCGATCTGCAATCTGATCCGGTCGGGCTTCTACGATCGGCACCTCGGTTATCTGCGGGGCCTGTATGGTCCCCGCATGGAAGCCACCAATGAAGCCATCCAGATGTCGTTCCCCGATCTGGGGATCCCACGGCTCACGGGCGGGTTTTTCGTGGGGATCTGGCTGCCGGGAGTCTATGACACCGATGCCTTCATCGAGGCCCTGAAACCGAAAGGCGTGCTGCTGGCCCCCGCCGTTCTGTTCGCCCCCGGCTGGCAGGAACGGTTGCGCCGCGAGCACGACGGGATCTACTTTCGACTGACCTTTCCCGCTCATTCTGCTGATGACATCCGCCGGGGCGTCGAGTCGATCGCCGAGACCTGGCGGGAAATGCGTTAGTGCCGGTGGAGAGTCATTCGGGGTGGCCCTATAATGTCGGCATGCCTGAGACTGATCAGAATGCGCAGCGAACGGGGCCCGACCGGGCCGATCTGATTCTGGTAACCGGCGCAGGAGGATTCATTGGAGGATCCCTGGTCCGCTATTTCCAGGATAAGGGTTTCTCTCGAATCCGGGCCGTCGACAAGAAACCGCTCCCGTACTGGTACCAGGTGGTGCCCGGTGTCGAGTCGCTCTGCCTCGATCTGAGCGAGGCGGCGGCCTGTCGGAGGGCCTGCGAAGGCGCCGTCGAGGTCTACAACCTGGCCGCCGACATGGGCGGGATGGGATTCATCGAGCGTTTCCGCGTGGAATGTCTGCGGAGCGTATTGATCAATACCCATATGGTCGAAGCCGCCTACCGGGCGGGCGTGGAACGCTACTTTTACTCCTCTTCGGCCTGCGCCTATAACATCGATCTGCAGCAGGACCCGCAAGTCCGGGCGCTCAAGGAATCGGACGCCTACCCCGCCAACGCGGAGAGGGGGTACGGCTGGGAGAAGTTGATCTCCGAGATCTTCTGCCAGGAGTACTGGGCGGAGCGAGGTCTTCCTACCTTCATCGCGCGGTTCCACAATGTCTACGGCCCCTGGGGCACCTGGGACGGCGGAAGGGAAAAGGCGCCGGCCGCGATGTCCAGGAAGGTGATCGAAGCCAAGGACACGGGCGATCACCGCATCGAAATCTGGGGCGACGGGCATCAGACGCGCAGCTTCATGTACATTGCCGACTGTGTCGAAGGCATCGACAGGATCACCCATTGCGATGAATTGATCGCGACTCCGATCAATCTCGGATCCAGCGAGCTGGTCTCCATCAATGAGCTCGTTTCGATCTGTGAAGAGATCGGCGGAATCCACCTCGAGCGCAGTTATGATCCCGACGCGCCACGCGGGGTGGCAGGGCGCAACAGTGACAACACGTTCATTCGGAAGATGCTGGGATGGGAGCCGTCGACGCCCTTGCGCGCGGGCATGGTGCCCACCTTTCAGTGGATCGAGCAACAGTACCTCGACCGCAAGGCCGGCCGCAGGACGGTACGGGACACGATCTGAAACAGGTGCGTTCGTCCGTCGTTCAGTCGAGGAAACGAGTCGTCCCGATGGAGCCGCAGAGCATGAACCTGACCGACGTAATCGGAGCGATTCCCTATCGCATGGCGCTGGCGGGAGGCTGGATCGATCAGCCCTTCGTTTCTCAATACGATCCGGCTCCTCCGGGTTCCATGGTGGTGGTGAGCCTCGAACCCTCCACCCGTTTCATGGACCGTGCCGGAATGGCCACCGGAACGCGCAAGGTGGCCCGTCTCATCTGGGACGATGTGTTCCCGGAGCGTGAGCGACTGGACCTCGTCCGCGAGCTGTACCGCGAAGAGAATCGTGGGTCGGAGGCTCCCTCGGGTTCACAGGACATGATCGGACTCATCTATCCCGGCATTTCTCGCATCGACTACGACCACCGGCACGAACGAGGAATCTTCCCGTGCTGCATCGAATCGGTCTGCGACCCTGCCGTCGCCTCCTGGCTGGAGAATTCCCTTCAGGTCATCCCCGTTGGCTCGCGACCGCAAGACTACAGCCCTTTGGGCGAAATCCATCCCGACCCGGACTGGGTTCGGCGCCTCGGCCAGAGCGGAGCCGATTGCTTCCGCGCGATTCTCGACCGGGACCTGCCCGCTCTTGGGCGGTCCATGAACGAGTGCATGAAATGTTGGGAGACGATCCTGCCGGCTACCGTTCGCCACCCGGCGTTGCAGGTCGATCTCCCGGGCCTTCTGCGGCACTACCAGGCGATTTCGCACGGGGCCATGTACTCGGGTTGTGGCGGCGGTTATCTCTACGTCGCTTCCGAGAGCGAGCTTCCGGGCTCATTCCGGATCAAAGTGAGGCTTGGGTGAGCGCGCTGCGGGTCGTTCTCGGAGGTCCCTTCGATGACCTCCGCTCCTCGCAGGTCCGCCTGCTGCACGAGGCGTCGAAGCTGGGCCCGGTGCGCGTCCTGCTCTGGTCCGACGAGGCAATTCGCCGGCGACTCGGAAGGTCGCCGAAGTTTCCCGTCGCCGAACGCCGCTATCTGCTCGAGTCGATTCGGTTTGTCGAGGGACTCGCCATCTCGGGTCCTGTGATCGATCCCGATGCGGTACCTGAGATTCCGGGCTGGAAGCCCGACATCTGGGTGCAGGAGTCAGCCAGCCCGGCGAGCGAGGAAGCCTGCCGACGCCAGGACATCGAAGGCAGGGTTCTAGCGGAGTCGGATTTGGCGGGCTTTCCGATGCCGGACGATGAAAGTTCCGAAGCCCCCGGGCCCGGCCGCCGTGTTATCGTGACGGGCTGCTTTGACTGGCTGCACTCGGGTCACGTGCGGTTCTTCGAAGAAGTCGCCCGCATCGGACTGCTCTATGTTGTGCTCGGCCACGACGACAACATCCGGTTACTCAAGGGAGCAGGGCACCCCCACGTCCCGGCTGTGGAGCGCCGATATCTGGTCGGATCGATTCGCTACGTCCATCGTGCGCTGATCTCATCCGGTCACGGCTGGCTCGATGCCGAGCCGGAAATCGCCCGCATCCGTCCCCACGTCTATGCCGTCAACGAGGACGGCGACCGACCCGAGAAACGCCGTTTCTGTTCCGAACATGGAATCGAGTACCGGATTCTGAAGCGACTTCCGCGACCCGGTCTGCCGCCCCGCAGCAGCACGGAGTTGCGGGGATTCTAGGCAGCGCGGTGCCCCTGCTTCCGCGGTCTCATGGTTCCGTGGTCGAAAGTCGATGCCTGACGATTGTCGCGCCCAATGGAGATGCGCGCGATTCGCTGGAACCCAGCTTCCCGCAGATCTGCTGGACTCAATACTCGATGTGTCCTTGCCACATCAGATCCGCCAGATCGAAATCTGCCTCGAGCGTGACGATCTTGGGTAGCCCGAATCGGGCGACGAAAGTCATACGCTCTCCTGCTTCTTCGAGGCTCGGACGAGGGAACTGGAAAACAGCCGACTTCAGCTCGTTTTGCCAGGGTGCCTCGTAGGCAATGGGACGGATTCGCTGGCCGCTGGCGGTCAGCTCGAGGTAGGCATGCGGTCGAAAGGTTCGGAGCGATTGCCGATTCAAGGCATCCACGGCATCCGGTCCGCGGGGATGGATGGAGATCAGCAGCCGTCCGGGCACGGAGAGGGAGTCCGCGCTCCGGTGAAGTTCCCCTGGATCAGGCGGCTGGACGGAGCGAATATGTGCATCCGGCAGAGCGGCCCTCCTGCGTACCAGCGCCAACCGCACGGGCTCGGCCGATCGAATCCGAACCGCAAATTGTCCAAATTGGTAGATCCTCACCCAGGGTGAGTCCTGGAGCACCTTTTCCGCGTCCTCGAGGGTCCATCGCTCGGGTGCTTTGCCCTGCCAGGGCTCATCGGAACGGGCGACAACCGTCGCCAGCGCCACGAGCGCGCACACGGTCAATGGGCCCAGCCAGGTTCGGTGCATTCTCTCTCCGGAAGAGATCACGCCGGAGCAAAGGGTTCAAGTGCCGGCGGAGCTCCACTCCGAGATTAGCGGCTCCTGCCACTGGGAGCAAGCTAGCCCGGGCGCGATTCCGGATCCTCGGCCAGAACGTGCAGAGGATCGAGGGCGGCTGGAGCTTGACAAGCTCCGCGATTGTCCTAATGTCATCCCTGGAGGGTGGTAATCCCGATGGACCTGGCCGATCAAATCGAGGCGATTCGCGCGAGACTGGACGGCGGCGACCCTGTGGGCGCACTCAAACAGTCCCGGAAGCTCGCGTCGGCGTCTCCCGAGGACCCGGCAGCGGCGCTGGTCCATGCAGAAGCGGCCTGGGCGAACGATGCCGTCGAGGAATGTCGAAAAGCGGCTTCGGACGCCATCGCGATCCTGGGACCGTCCGCCGTTGACCCCGCTCCCGAGTTCCGCGCCCAAGCCCTCTACTGGCTGGCGCGAGTGGCTTGGAGACACTGGCGCTTTGCGGAGGCGGAGGAGCAGTTGCGGAAAGCCCTGGAACTCGCGCCTCGGAATCCTTCTCTCTGGGAGATGCTGGCGGAAATCCTGGAGCGCACGGGCCGCAGTCGGGAGGCGGAGTCCGCCGATGCGCGGGCGGAGGATCTCGATCCGGAGCAGTTCCCGCCGCCGCCACGATTCTCGCGACAGCAGGCGGAGGAGGCCCTGCGGGAGGCCCTGGACGCGCTTCCCGAGGAATTCCAGAACGCTGCCGCGGAGGTCCCCATAGTTCTGGAGAGATTCCCGACGCTACGCATGGCACGGGCCGAGAGCCCTGACGAACTTCCTCTACCACCAGACATTCTCGGGCTCTACGCCGGCGTTTCGCTGGCAGATCGGAGCTTCTTTCACGCTTTCGAGCCACCGGGGACGATCCTGCTCTTCCAGGGCAACCTGGAGAGGATGTGCGCCGATCGGGAGACGCTGATCGAGGAGATCACGATCACGCTGGAACACGAGTTGGCCCACTACCTCGGTTTCGACGAGTCGGCCATGGAGGACCTGGGCCTCGAGTAGGGCAAGCATCCCTGCTTGCCCAGCCGCCCCGACCCTGGAGAGTAGGGCAAGCATCCCTGCTTGCCCGCGCCGCCCCGGCCCCGGGGCCGCCGCGTCTGTACCGTCCGCGGGTGCGCGGCGCGGTCGAGGCAATCATTGCCCTCTGGACAACCTGGGAAGGTTGTCCTACGTTGGTTCCACTATGACCATTCCAGACCGGACGACCACACGTGCCTATGAAATGGCTGCTGACCGCTATGCGGAGCTCGGCGTCGATGTCGAAAAGGTCCTCGATCGGCTGGAACAGGTGCCGATCTCGCTGCATTGCTGGCAGGGGGACGACGTGGGAGGCTTCGAGGGGACCGGCAGCGAACTGGGAGGCGGGCTGGCCGTCACCGGGTCGTATCCCGGCAAGGCACGAACGGCGGAAGAACTCCGCCGGGATCTCGACGAAGCACTGTCCCTGATCCCCGGCCGGCACCGTCTGAACCTGCATGCCTGCTATGCCGAAACCGGCGGCCGAAGAGTCGAGCGCACCGACCTCGAGCCGGAGCATTTTCAGAACTGGATCGATTGGGCCGAAGGGAAGGGAATGGGACTCGATTTCAATCCCACCTTCTTCTCCCACCCCAAGGCGGCCGACGGCTTCACCCTGGCCCATCCGGACCCGGCGATCCGGCGGTTCTGGATTCAGCACGGCATCGCCTGCCGGAAGATCGGTGCCGCCATGGGCCAGGCGCTCGGGACGCCCTGTGTGACCAATGTCTGGATCCCGGACGGATACAAGGACACGCCCGCTGATCGACTGGGCCCGAGAAAGCGGCTGGCCGAGTCGCTCGACGAGATCTTTGCGCTCGACGTCGACCCCCGTTTCAACCGGGATTCCGTCGAGGCCAAGCTCTTCGGCATCGGCTCCGAGAGCTACGTGGTCGGCTCCCACGAGTTCTATCTTGGCTACGCGCTGACCCGCAAGAAGCTGCTGTGCCTGGATGCCGGGCACTTCCACCCCACCGAGACCATCTCCGACAAGATCTCGTCGGTGCTGCTCTACCTGGACGAACTGCTTTTGCACGTCAGCCGCGGCGTCCGCTGGGACAGCGACCACGTCGTCACGTTGACCGACGAGCTCCGGGCGATCGCCCAGGAGCTCGTCCGCGGCGATTTTCTGGGCCGTGTGCACATCGGTTTGGACTTTTTCGACGCCAGCATCAACCGTATTGCCGCCTGGGTCATCGGTGCGCGCGGCATGATCAAGGCGCTGCTTCTGGCGATGCTCGAGCCCATCGAACGGCTCAGGGAGTACGAACAGGACGGTGACCTCACGGCCCGGCTGGCCCTGCTGGAGGAAGTCAAGACCCTCCCGTTCGGAGCCGTGTGGGACTTCTACTGCCAGAGGAAGGACGTCCCGGCCGGCCCCGCCTGGCTGGACGAGGTCCGACACTACGAGCGAGAAGTATTGGTGACACGCACGTAATGCGCTCGTAAGTGCTCATGAATTAAGACTTTTGGCGTAGGTCTGGGACCTAATTCCAGGGATTCCCTTCTCCCGGGTGGAAGGATTTTGGTCGGCTGGCCTGGTGAGCGGGTGGCTGAGAGGGGGCGCGAATCCGCTGTCATTGGCGTCCATTGAAGTACTGTCCTTGCTTCGAATTCAGGAATGCGTGCCAGACCTTAAAGAGAACCTTGTGTTCGTAGGTACTTACGAGCGAATTGCGTGCGTGTCACCGAATTCACCGATTTGACGTTTCGAAGTGGCTCGCGAGGGGTGACCGCTCATCGAGGCTACGCAACCGTTGGTCGATTCGGGCAGGTGTGCGAAAGTTCTCAATGCTATGCTGCGCCTGGGTTCGCAGGTCTTCTCAGTCCTGAGCGGAGGTCGTCAGCAAAATGCAATGGCCACACCTTTCCAGCCTTGTTCTGGTCCTCCTGCTTTCCACTGTCGCCGCTTCGGCCCAGGAACCACCGAAGGGCGCCGAGGTCACAATCGCGTATCCGGGAGAGACGCGACCGGGCCCCAGAGCCGAGATCTTCGCGCCGGGTCTGGTCTCAAACGGGGACGCACACAGCCGGTTGGCCATGGCTCCGAACGGACGTGACGTCTGCTGGGCCCGGTTTTCGGAACGGTCGGGGCGGCGATCCGCGGGAATTGCCTGCATCTCCCGCTCCGGCGGCCAATGGACGAGCCCGTACACCCCAGCGTTCGCTGACGGAGGGATGAGCGCCAACCCTCTCTTCTCCCCTGATGGGACGAGGCTGTATTTCACCTTCCGGTCGGATGGCGAGACGGCCTGGAACGTTTATTACGCGGAAAGAACCGAATCGGGCTGGGGTCCAAGGAAATCGGACGGGGACCTGCTGAATCCGACTTCTTCCTTTACCCGCTCGGGCCACGTCTACTTCTGCGACCAACTGGCCGGTAAGCCGTGGAACCGCGGAATCTACGTGGCCAGGCTTACAGCGGACGGTCCCGCCGATGCGACGGCGCTGCCTCCTGTCATCAATTCGCCCTACATTGACTACACCCCTTTCGTCGCTCCGGATGAGAGCTTTCTGATGTTCTCCTCCAGCCGCCCTTCGTCCGAAGAGCGCATGTTTCTCGTGATCAGCTTCAGGACCCCGGAGGGATCCTGGTCGGAGCCGCGTCGCATGCACGATGCCCTCGGCTACCCGGGCAACGCACGGTTCCCGTCGATCTCTCCCGACGGGAAGTACCTTTTCTTCTGTGGCGACGACGGCAACTTCTACTGGGCAGATATGGCCGCCGTCGACCAGCAGGCCAAGCTTCCGAGCCCGCCGGCCGATCACGGCGAAGGGCAATCCACTGGAGTTCCCGTCACAGGGGGGCTCTCTCGGACGCTGCATTCGCGAATTCTGGGCGAGGACCGAAGCGTGCTGATCCGTCTTCCCGCCGGATATGACGACTCGGACGAGTCCAAGGTGTACCCGGTTCTGTATCAGCTCGACGGAGAGGAAGCGGCCTTTCTGAGGACCGTCTCGGCCATCGACTACCTTGTGAACATGACGAACCGAGTTCCCGACTACGTCGTGGTCGGGATCACCAATACCAATCGACACAGGGACATGGATCCAGCGCAGCGAGCTGATCGATTCCTCGAGTTCATCAAGACTGAACTGATCCCCTGGGTCGATGGCAACTATCGGACCAGTGGTCTTCGACTCCTCTGCGGCATGTCCGCCAGTTCGGTCTTTGCTGTCCACAGCCTCCTCCAAGAGCCGTTGGTCGGCGGAATCCGGCCACTGGTCGATTGAGGCGGGCGGTCACAACTGGGCGGTGCTATCCTGTCGCCGGAAGGAAGGGACCCGTGTCGGTTGGCAAAAGATCATGGCAGATGCCGCTGGCGCTCGCCGTCGGCTGGTTCCTTCTGGCGGCGTCCAACGGCCTTGCCTGGATCACGAAGGTCGAAGAGGCCGACGTTTCGTACATCGTGCGCTGGGAGGCGGTGAACAACGTCATCGGCTTCTCAGTCAGCGTACTCCTGTTCCTCGCCTACGCCGGCATGCAGAGGCGCCTGAGCGGTCGCGGTCTCATCGCTGCTGCGATTCCGCTCTGCTACGGCGGCGGCATGCTCTGGCGGTTCATGACCGCCCTGACGATGTGGCCTCTCGGGCTGAACAAGACCTTCGAGCCGGACTTCGGCATGGTGTTCATCCGCGGCGGTCTGGTGGACGGAACGACGCTGGGACTGATCTCGCTTCTTTACTTCGCCTTCGGTCACTGGCGGCAGGCGGCGGAGCAGCGCGAGAAGGCGCGCCACGCGACCGCACTGGCCCATCAGGCACAGCTCCAGATGCTGCGCTACCAGCTCAATCCCCACTTTCTGTTCAATGCCCTCAACTCGATCCGCGGGATGATCGTGGAAGATTCGGACCGTTCGCGGACCATGGTCACCGAGTTGGCCGACTTTCTGCGCTACTCCCTCGACGCGGAGGATCAGGAGACCGACATCGGAGACGAAATCCAGGCCGTCGAGAACTATTTGGCGATTCAGCGGATCCGCTTCGAGGAGGCGCTGGACGCTCGAGTCGAGGTGGACCCTTCGGCGCGAAGCGTCACTGTTCCTTCCTTCCTCATCCATCCTCTGGTCGAAAACGCCGTCAAGTACGGGATGCGAACGAGCAAGATGCCCCTGCACGTCCGAGTCGAGGTGGCCCGTGATTCGGACGAGATCGCCATCAGGGTTTCGAACACGGGTCGGCTGTTCGATGGGAAAGGCGACCACGGATTGGGCGGGTTGCCGGAGGGAACGGGGACCGGTCTGAAGAACATCGGGGAGCGGTTAAAGCTGGTCTTCCCGAACCGGCACTCTTTTGGAATCCGCGAGAGTGAGGGATGGGTCCATGCTGAAATACGGCTCCGCCTGTCATCGGAGGACAATGGGAATGAAACCGCACACCGCTCTGATCGTCGATGACGAGCGGCTCGCCCGGCGCGAAGTCGCCTACCTGCTTCGCGACTATCCGGAAATCGAAGTGGCGGGAGAGGCGGCGTCGGTGGAGGACGCCCTGGAGGTCGTTGAGCGACTCCGACCGTCCCTGCTGTTTCTCGACGTCCAAATGCCCGGTGCCTCGGGATTCGAGCTCTTCAACCGTACGAGCGTGGAGGCGCACGTCATATTCGTGACGGCCTACGATGAGTTCGCGTTCCGGGCGTTCGAGGTCAATGCACTCGATTATCTGCTCAAGCCCGTGAGCCCAAAACGGATGCGGCAGGCGATCGACCGGTATCTGCACCACGTGGAAACGGACTCGCCTGATCTGGGACGACTCGAAGTGACGGACTCGATCTTTCTCTCCATCGACCAGACGCCTCGCTTCATTCGACTGGCCTCGCTCGAGTGCATCCTGGCCGAGGGCGACTACACGCGCTTGATCGGTGCCGGCCGGCCGATCGGGATGGTCCTGAAGCCGATGAAGGAGTGGGAGCGGATCCTCCCCTTGCGACATTTCTTTCGGATTCAGCGGTCTGCGATCATCAACTGCGACCACGTGGTGCGCCTCGAGCCGACGCTCAACGGCGGCTATGAAGTCTACATGCGACACCTCGATCGGCCGCTCGCCATGAGCCGGCGTTTCGCCCGGCGCTTCCGGGCGCAGTTTGGGGTGTAGGGAAGGAGCTTGATATGCGATCTCGACTGTGTGGTCTCATCGGTGGGGGGACTGTCGTGTTGGTAATTTCAGCGTTTCTGGCGGGCTCGACGGGCACGGCGAGGAGCGCTTCCGTTCAGGATTCCGGCGGCGCCGTAGCATCAGCAGAACAGCTTCTGCCCCTGGATTGGGAGATTACGGATCAACTCCGTTCTCCCGAGTCGGCGGCCTACGATGCCAAACGCAACGTGCTCTACGTCTCGAACTTCCGCAACGACGGGCACGAGTTCCTCTCCAAGATCGGGACGAACGGTCAAGTCCTCGAACTGGAGTGGGTTGCCGGGCTGGATCGGCCGACCGGTGTCCGGATTTACAATGACCGGCTTTACGCAGTCGAGCGGCCCGGCGTCGCAGAAATCGACATCGACGCGGGGCAGATCATCCGGAGGTTTCCCATTCCCGACGCGGGGTTCATCAATGATCTTGCATTCGACGATGCCGGCGTCCTCTACGTCACCGATAGCAGGAAGGGCGGCATCTACCGAATCTCTGCTGATGGAACGACGGAGCTCTGGCTGCAGGAAGGATCGGTTCCCGGCGGCAACGGCATCCTGGCTGTGGGATCCAGGCTGCTCGTGGGCGTGAGCGGCGAGGCGTCGCTCAAATCCGTCGATCTGGAGACGAAAGCGATGACGACGGTTGCCAAGCTGGAAGAGGGTGCCATCATGGACGGCATCGTCCCCGACGGAAGCGGCGGTTACCTGATCTCAGACTACAACGGGCGCGTCTACCGACTGCCGTCCAATGGCGGGCCGCAGCTGATCCTGGACATCTCGGCTTCGGAGGGCAAGACCGCGGACATCGAGTACGTCCCCCAACTGGGGCTTCTGTTCGCCCCGTCGCTCGGTGAAAGCCGCCTGCGGGCCTACCGCTACAGGCCCCGTGCGGACTGAACGCCGGCGTCCGGGGTCGCAATTCATCCGGCGAGGACAACCACTTGTCGATACCCTCCAACCGTCCATCGAAGAGAAAGGCGGGTCGGCTCCCGAGGGTGTCAGACTGGTCGCGATGAACCGACTCAGGTCCTTGCTACGGTTCGTACTCCTTGGACTGGGGATCCTGGTGATGTTCCTGGAGGCGGCGCTGTTCCTCCGGGCGGGGCGTGGTGTGGCTCTGGGCGATTTCAACGGCGACGGTCGGCTCGACGTGTTCGTCGCGAACTTGCGCTTGGTCGACGGCTCGCAGAATCCTCCCGTGTTCGGCGGCAGCCCGGCCGAGGTCTGGATCAACACGGCCACGCCGGGCGATCGAGACAGGTGAAATAAGTGCCAGACCAGCCTCGGAATCCTTTATTCGCAGGTACTTACGATTGAATTACGTGCGTGTCACCGATTTAGGGGGTCTTCCGTGATCCAGGGCTGGTCGTCGGTTCGGAAGGGCGCGGCGGGAAGGCCGGCTCCGTTGAAGAGTGTGGCTTCGGGATTCGCCTGCCAGGCGTAGCGGACGACCTTCGGGTCGGGGACTCCTGGGGACGAGACGATCACCGTATCCCCTTCGATGCGGGCGTCGGCCCATTGCCACTTGCCGTCGTCGCCGGCCACGGAAAACTCGCCCAGCTTGTCCCCCTTGACCACCAGGCCTCCGTCGGCATGGTCGAAGTGCAGCTTCAAGGCGCCGGGCAGAGGGTCCACCGAGGACAATGTCGGCCCGAGGTACGGGATATCGCGGCCGTAGTGCTCGCCGAGGGCGCAGAAGGCCAACCGATCGCCCACCACTTCCTTGTCCGGGGGATGAATGTTGTCGGGGTCGCCCGTATCCACAGTCACTGCAAGACAAGTATGGGGAACACTCCGCGCAGTGAGTGCCTGGGCCTCGCGCAGTTCGGTCCAGGAATCGACGGTCGGCACGTCGCTGCGATGCTGGAACGCCGGCAGAGAGACGATGTAGAAGGGAAAATCGCCTTGCCCAAACAGCTTTCGCCAATCGCCGATCATGGCCGGCAGGAGCTTGCGATACTGATAGGCCCGCTCGGTATTGGACTCCCCCTGGTACCAGATCGCGCCCGTGATGGCGAGGGGTGCGACGGGTTCCAGCATACCCATGTAGAGAACTCCCGGCATGGTGGGCAAGTTCTCGAATCCGATCGGGAGCGGGTGCGGCGGTCGTGCATCGACGGCGACCTTGCCCTTCCACTCACCGCTGAGAGGAATGCTGGTGCCGTCGCCCAACGTCAGGTGCAGCTCGTCGGGCTTCCCCAGGAACCCGCCGTCGGTCTTCACTTTGAAAACCCGGAGCGTGATCAGATTGCGCCCGGGCTTCAGAATGCCGTCCCGCACGAAGTAGGCCCTTGGATTTTCGACCCACGAACTGGCGCCCACTTGCCGCCCGTTGATGTAGGCCGTGTCCATCTTCTCAACCTGTCCCAGATACAGTCGGGTCCGTCCCTCGGGAAGCGGGTCGGGGAGCGTGATCTCCTTGCGGAACCAGCAGAGACTCGGAACATCGCCCACACCCAGCTCTTCGAATCCGCCGGGAATCGGGACCGTCTTCCAGGACGAATCGTCGAGCGTCGGATCGGCCCACGAAACGCCGCGCGAACCGATGTCGTACGTGTCGTACCAGTGCATGATGTAGTTGCCGTATTCCGGATCTCCTGCCTCGTGACGGCGCTCGACTTCCGCAATGCCGGCGTCGAAGTCTTTCAACGGGCGCAGGCCTTCGGCGCTCACGAAGGTCTCGGCCGGAACGCCGCCCACGGCGTCCTGGACCAGGCCGATGGGCACATTGATGGACTGCTGCAGTTTTCGGGCAAAGAAATAGGCGACCGCCGATATACCGCCAAAGCGCGATTCGCCGAGCGTACTCGGAGACACGATCTTCCACGTTCCGCGCGGAACAGCGACCGGCGCATAGGCGGCCCGCTGGCCGACGACGAAGTACCGGATCTCGGGGTGCTCGGCGGCCTTCACTTCATCGGCTCCGTTTCGGGCAGCCTGCAGGGGGAACTGCATGTTGGACTGGCCGGCACAGAGCCAGACATCGCCGACCAGGACTTCGTGCAGCGTGACGGTCTGCTGACCCTGAATCTTGACCGAGTAGGGCCCGCCCGCCGGAGGAGGCTGAATCCGCACTTGCCACTTGCCGTCCGCTCCCGCCGTCGCCGTCGCCGCATTCTCTCCAATCTCCACGCGCACGACGTCTCCCGGCTCCGACCACCCCCAGATCGGGTTCGGCTTGCCGCGCTGCAGCACCATGTTGTCGCCGAACATGGGACTGACGAAGGGGAGAGGTTCGGCCTGAGCGGGGGCCGCTCTCAGGGCGCCTCCGTTGAGGAGAACCAAAGCCGTCACAAGCGACAGAGCCAGACGACACAGATTCGCCTCTTTGTTGAAACGACCCGAATTCATATTCTTGATTCTCCCACTTTCATCTCGTACTCACGGAACCGCTTCCGTTGGACGGGGTTCGTCCTCGCTATCGCTTCGGGGGCTCCACGCCCTTCCCGAAGACCGTGAACTCCAGGATTCCCAGCGGAACGTCTGCCCGGTGCGGCCAGTCCGTAATGGTCAACCGGACATACCGGCAGACCGTGGGGCGCAGTTCGTCGAACTCCGTGTAGCGGGTCACGTCGTTGTCGGTCTTGTCCAGGATGGACTCGAAGCTCTTGCCGTCCCGGGAGGCCTCGATCTTGTAGCGAAAGGCCGCGCTGCCAGACACCGGCTCCGGTGTGGCACTGCGCGGTCCGAACCCACGGCGTCCGCCCGTAGAGAATTCGATCCGGCTCGAGTCGACGGTGAAATACTGCGGATCTTCGAACTCGGTGATCGAGCCCAAATCCACGGTCAAGGTCGGCTGAGTGTCGTCCTCGGCGGGCTCCCACCAGGCGCCGTTGGTTCCGTCGACGGCATAGGCTGCGTCGCGTCCGGGTCGCTGGCTGGAGAAGCTTCCGGTCTGATTCATGGCCCGCAGCTTGTTGATCGTCAGCGGAATGGATCCCGAGTCGCCGTCCTTCACGGGATCGGCGACCACACCCGGCGCCCACTGCGGCGTGTCGCTCACGCTGCGCACGTACATATTTCCGTCAGCATCGAACCCGACCGGATCCATACCCAGACGTCGCCCTCCGGGAGGATTGGACAGGACGATCGTGTAGAAGACCCACCAGTTGCCGTCGGGCGCCTGGACCACACATCCGTGCCCGGGCCCGGTAACGATGCCCGTCGTCTGCCGCAGGAGCGGATTGCGCGGGGAATAGGTGAACGGCCCGAGAGGGTTTCTGGCCGTGTAGACGCCGCTGGCGTAACTCATCCACTGCGTGCCGGAGGCGCTGTACTCGAGGTAGTAGATTCCGTTTCGTTTGAAGACCCACGGCCCCTCGATCCAGGCAATGTTCCGGTACTCGTTACGTTCCCCCCAGCGCTCCCAGACGTGTTCCGGGTCGAACCCGAAAAGGTGCCTGGGGGTGGCCGCGAACCGGGTCAGATCGTCAGGATCGAGGGGGACGACGTAGATGCCGTCGGTGGACCGGCCCGGAAAGTACAGGTAGGGCTTGTTGTCGTCGTCGACGAAGATGTCCACATCGAACGCACCCTGCCACGGCTTGCCGTTGGAGACGCCGGTCCAGGGTTCGCCTTGCTCATTCTTCCATGGCCCCAGAACCTCGTAGGGTCCCAGGATGTGATCGGCTCGGTAGAGCGGTGCCTCGTTGCCGGACATGTAGAAGGCACCGTTGTACTTGGCCACGTGAGGGGCGACGGGCAGACGCCCGCCGCGAACCTCGACCGCCTGGTAGGTCCAGTTCAGGAGGTCTTCCGACACCCAGGCGCCGCCGCCCGTGGCGAACAGGTAGTAGCGGCCGCCCTCGCGCACGATGGTCACATCCCCGAGGTTGACACCCTGCGGTGTACCGTCCTTCGACGACGTTTCCAGCGATAAGGGATTGCAGTATCGGGCCGCCTTGCCGATCACCGGCGCCGCACCGGAAGGGGCCGGCTGTGAACTCAGGAACAGACTGCTGCAAAGGATGGCGGCGCCCGTCGCCGCAACCAGGGTACGAGTCGATGGAAAGATCATGGCGAAACCTCCGAAGCGATGGAGCGGCAGCGAATCTATCGCGGCACTCCGGTCGAGTCAAACCTGCCCCCGACTGCCCGAGTCGTCGCTCGCAGTTCGCACCTCGTTTCCTGCAATGTCCGAGTTCTCCACCCAAAGGAAGTGAGGTTCGCGGGAACCTGAAGCGTGGTCATCCCCTCCGAACGACATAGTACGGTTGGCCCGTGCGCTGTTCGCCCAAGCCCGGGTAAAGCGCCGCAGACTCGGGACCCTCCGTCAGTTCGAAGTAGTACTGAAGGGGGAACGCACTGTCGGTGTACTTGGCCGGGATCGTGCCTTGCCACTTGCGACCGTCGGATTTCATCGACTCGCTCTGCCAGCGCTCGGCCTGGTTCACGCGGCGGTAGTGCATCTGCACGCCGGCGTAGTCCTTGCCGGCTGAGAATTCCACGGCCAATGGACTTCCGGGCTGGAAGCCGACGGGCGGAGTGTGGCTCCCTTCGGCGGCCGGTCTGTGCGGATTCCCAAGGGCTTCGGCGATGGCCCGCGCCACCGGGCCGTCGGCCTGCGCAGGCTTGGCCGAATCCTGCTTCGCCTCGATGGCCACAATATCGGCATCCATATCTGCCAATCGATCCGACCAGTGACCGCGCAGCCAGCGCAATTCACCGACGGTGATGTCGGGCACGTAGACGTCCCGGGTCCGATCGACGATCCCGGCCCACTCCGCGCGAGCGGAGCGGTAGGCTTTCAGCGCTTCTTCGAGCGCCGCGCGATCCCCGGTCCGCTCGAAGATGCGGTACAGCACCCCGGCCCGGAACTTGGCCCCGAAGAAGCGGCCCAGGCCCGCCGCCGCGGCGATGTCGATGGTCAGCCGGCGATATTCAGGCCGGTCTTTCCCTGTTGCCTGGTCGTCGGCGTGCTTCAGCGAAGCTGTGGCCTCGGTGGCGTAGTCCTCGATCCACTGCGCCGCTTCGATGGGTGTGTACTTGCCGCTGCGTTTTCCCTCGAGCAGGTCGTCGGCAAAGTCGTTGATGCGATAGAACAATTGGGGGTCGAGGGGACTCACGGTCCCGAAGACATGGGGTCTCGGACTGTCAGTGTAGGGACCCGGGTGTTCGGCGTCGACCAGGGAGTGGTTCAGATAGATCTCCGGCCAGTAGGTGTTGTTGCCGGCCGAGGGCTCGTGCGCCGTCGTCACGGTGGGAAGGATGCGGCTCGAGTTGGCGAGGGCCGTCTCGAGGGCTGCACCCGCCGGACCGAACCGGTGCCGCATGGAGCGTTCCCACACATCGGGATCGGTTTCCGGGTCGTACACCAGTCGCCCCCACACGCGGTAGCTGTACTCATACTTCTGCCAGTCCCACCGAGGCTCCAGTGACTTGTCGGCGTAGGCGCAGCGGCCGCCCGCGATGCCGGATCCGCGTCGTCCCTTGAAGGAGAGGGGCTCCATGATCTCCACGCCGTCGCTGCCGCAGAACGAAAAGGCCCGCGAGTAGGACGCGGCGGTCACGGGGTCGCCCCAGATCAGCAGCCGCTGCGTACCGGGCCAGATGCGGTACAAGATGCCCCATTGGCGGTCTTCCGGCAGCAGATCGCCGTAGCCGTAGCGCAGAAAGCTGCGCGAGCCGGCACTGAACTTCATCAGGCCCGAAGCTTCGCCACGGGGTCGCTCCTGCTCGCGGATGTCGGCCTGTTGGTAAGGCAGGCCGAGGTGCTCGGCCCAGTACTTGGGTGAGATCTTGACCGGCTGGCCAGTGCCGAGGGCCGTGTCGATCATGTCCTGATTCATGCCCTTGGCGTGCATGTCGATCTCGACCTTGCGCCCGCACGTCGCCACGCCGTCGAAGACGGTTTTCCAGAACTGGAAGCTCCCCTCCGGGACCCCGCTTTCGCCATGGACACGAAACGTGATGCCGCTGATCTTCGGGACCGCCTGGAGCAGAGCCCGCACGGCGTCGCGGCAGTAGGCTCCGTGGGTCTCGGGCGTGAGCCCTTCGATCGTGTAGTTCGGGTTCGGGCTGTCGATCCACTTGTAGCCGTGCATCCAGATGCCCAATTGAAACTCCATGCCGCGCGCGACGGTCTGTTCGCTGATGAAGCGCAGCATCTCCAGGTTGCTGTCGCGTTCGGCGTCCGGCAGCTCGGGCACGCGCACGTCGTAGCCCGGCACCGACAGCAAGAACGGATAGGCGAACAGGAAATAGCCATCGGTGACGTTACGCAGGAAGTCGTAGCCGATTCCAAAGGCGAGGCTGAAGCGGTTGAAGCGCTGAGCTGCCAGCATGGAAAGATACGCCGGCCACATCTCCCGGTCGTTGTACCAGGGCTTGTCTTCGATGTCGCTGGTGAACAGCCGCGTGACGCTCCGGATGACGTTGGCCGGACGTTCGGCGATCGGCTCGGGAAGGGCCAAAACGGCCATCGGATCAGCGTCGTGGCGCGCGCGGTCCGCCAGCTCCAGGAGCGCGTACGTGAGGCCCCGGGCATCGTGCCCGCAGGCCCATACGGCGTCCCCTCCCCGGCAGAGGGCCAGGGCCTCCGGCACGGCCTCCGCCTGCGCTCCTGCGGCGCGGATTGCCGCCGCCGCGCCCGGCGAATCCAGGCCCGCCGCCATGATCCGCAAGTGGCCGGAAGGAGCCTGAGCAGCGCTCTCGTACACACCGGCAGCGATGCCGCCTTCTGCCAGTGCGCGCTGCAATTCTCCAGCTGCCCATCGAGCCGCGTCCGAAGAGGCGACCGCATCCGCCGGATCGACCACGATGGCGACCCCCTGTTTTTGGGTGCACGCCGCGGTCAGCGCCCCGGCCGCGACGCCGGCCGCCGTCCCCGCTGTGGTTCGAATGAATTGTCGTCGATTGAGATCTCCGTGCTTCATGTGTTTCGCTCCATCGAGCCCTCAGGACAAAGTATTCGTGGTCATCTGGGATGCCTCGGGTCCACACCGTATAATTGTCGAGTCATGCGCAGGGGTCAAGGATCGAGACCGTTCCGCTGTCTGAGGCCGATTGTCGCCGCCGTCTGCCTGGCCTTTTTTGCCGGGGTCCAAGCGATGCCGGATCCCGCGGCCAATCCGCAGACCCAGCCGTCCGTCGATCAGGAGCCGGCGGAACAGTCGGCGGGCTTTGCGGGACATCGGGTCAAGCCGCGGGTCATCGTCACCAGCGACGGCGAGATCGACGACATGTGCTCCATGGTGCGATTCCTGATGTACGCCAACGAATTTCAGGTCGAGGGCCTCATTCACAGCAGTTCCAAGTTTCACTGGCTCGGTCAAACCTGGTCCGGCGTCGAGTGGATCATGAACCAGATCGGCCAGTATGCAAGAGTCTACGATCATCTGCACGAAAACGCCGATGGATATCCCACACCGGAGGAGCTCGAGCGGAGAGTCTATGTCGGCAACATCACCAGCGCCGGAGAGATGGAGAAGGATTCACCGGGCGCCGACCGCATCGTGCAGGTGCTGCTCGATCACAAACCCGGACGGGTCTATCTGCAGGCCTGGGGCGGCACGAACACCATCGCCAAGGCCCTGTCCACCATTCAGAAGGACCATCCGTCGGAGATGGAGCGGGTCAGCCGGAAGGCCGTCGTCTACATCATCCTCGACCAGGACGACACCTTCCGGAGGTACATCGAACCGAACTGGCCCGACCTGCAGATCCTCGGAAGTTTCAGCCAGTTCGATGTGCTCGCTTACCGTTGGGCCGAACTGCTGCCGCCGGCCATGCGGGTCTTCTTCGAGCGTCCGTGGCTGGAAGGCTACGTCACGGTGGACCGCGGGCCGCTCGCCGGGGCTTACGTACCAGACCACGGCGCCTTTCGTTCAGAAGGAGATTCACCCTCCTTCATGTACGAGATCGACGTCGGCCTTCGCAGTCTGGAAGACCCGAGCTACGGCGGGTGGGGCGGCCGGTTCGTCCGGGAGAAGCCGGGAAAGACGAACGTGTGGACCAACGTGGGGGACGACGGCGACCTGTACAAGCCGATCTGGCGCTGGGCGGACGCCTTCCAGAATGACTGGGCGGCGCGCGCAGCCTGGTGCGTCGAGCCGTACCGCCGGGCCAACCATGCGCCTGTCGTGAATCTGGCAGCTCCGGTGGACGTCGATGCGTCGGCGGGCGCGACCGTCAGGCTGAGCGTGGCGGGCTCCACCGATCCGGATGGGGATCCATTGAGATTCCGGTGGTGGAGATACAGGGAGCCGGGGACCTGTCGGGGCGAAACGGAAATCCACGATTCGGACCGGGCGACGGCATCGGTCCGTGTTCCCTCCGACGCGCAGCCGGGGGATACGCTGCACTTCATCGCCGAGGTGACGGACTCGGGCAAGCCGCCGCTCACGCGGTACGCTCGCGTCGTTGTCACGGTGCGGGGAAAGTAATCCGGCGCAGGAGACGAACATGAAACGGGTCCTTGCTTTCGGCGTGTTGTTGGCAACCACGTCTCTGTCGGCCTTTGCCGTGAATTTCTCGGGCAAATGGGAGATTCAAACGGACTCGGACGCCGGGGGGCGTGGGATCGCCACCGTCCTGACTCTGAACCAGGCTGGAGACGAGGTGACCGGAACCATCACCGTCCCCCCGGAGCCATGGACCAACTCTCCGAGGAACGACCAGATCTGGGACGGAAGAGTCGAGGGCAGCACACTCTCGTTCTACGTCTGGACAGGGACCGATCAGCCCGAGAAAAGCCGTTACCGCGGAACCTTGTCCGCATCGGGGGATGAGATCGTTTTCGAGATCACACAGGGGCAGGCCGCGACGGCCGTTGCCGACGCCGATTCGCAACCGACGCGACAAGTGACGGCGCGAAGGGTGCCATGAGAGACCCGCGGCGTGCCTGTCTCCGATTTCCGCGTCACGCCGCGATCAGCCAGCAATCCTGATACGTTGCCGGATCAGGAACAGGACCTGCTGCTCCTCCAGAGTCGGGTGTCGCGCTGAGGACCCGACAGGTTCCCGGCGGTCGCCTCGTCAGTGCAAGGTCAACGACGGCCTGCCACGCCGAGGATCCCCTGGCGGAACCTGAAACGGCTCCAGAATCGCCGTGTACTTCTCGATGGCCGAGCGCAGCGCCGGCATATTCGGCTCGCCCTGCCTCAGCAGACCCACCGTTCTCGTGGGCGGATCGTACATCGCGACCAACTGGCCGGCCTCCAGCAAATTGGCGGAGATCTCCGCCAGATCCAGCCCGCCCTCCCAATCGGCATTCGGGGTCTTCCAGCCACTTCCTGTTGTTGGTCCACGGCTCGGGTCACAGCACCCTCGCGGTCCGGGACGGCCGGCATCACGTCTTCGCTGCGATCCCGAAACATGCCGAAGAGCGCGGCTACGATCGCGGGATCTCGGATGGTCCCGTCGGGGTGGAACACGCCGTGGACGGTGCCCCACTGGTGCGTGATCATCAGTTCCCAGATATACCAGCCGACATGCGCCTTCATGTGCTCTTCCAGCGTGACGTCATAGGGATTGGCCCGAGCAATGCAGCCGATCTCCGTATTGATCAGCGGCTTGTGAACCTGGGCCGCGTAGGCCTTGGCCTTGGCAATGTCGGCGCGAATGGCGGCGCGGGTGGGCAGGTAGTTGTGGAACGAGAGGACATCCTGCGCCTCGCCCATCTCGATCATGTTGTCCGAGAAGGCGGCTCCGATGGTCACGGGCGTGACCGGATCCAATTCGTGGAACACCCCTGCCATATAGACCGCGTGCTCCATCCGGATTCGATTGCGCGGAGTCGGAGGCAGGGCGCAGCAGTCGGGTTCATTCTCCACATCCCAGATTGCCAGTCCCGGCTCCTGGCCAATCGTGGCGACCAGGTCGGCAACGAACTCCCTCGACTCCGACCACCTGGCTTTGTCCGTGGAGACGCCGCGGCCGTATTGGAGCGTCGGCATCACGCCCATGCCGCGCTCGTAGGCGGCGCGCACCAGATGCCGCAGATTCCTGCGGAACGCTTCCTTGTCCTGGGCCCAGGCCGCATAGGGAACGAACACGCGCACCTGGTTGAGCTGCAGTCGCTTGGCGTAGTCGAAGTCGCGCTCCGTTTCCGCCGGGTCGTACTGCAGCCAGTGCTCGGTGTGCCCGGTCGTCGGGGCGGACTGATAGTTGAACCCGCGGACCCCGGACAGGTCCTTCGGAACGCGGCGCTGCGCGGAAGCCGCAGGGCTCGAGAGCAGCAATAACAGAGCGATCAGGGCGGCGGGAAATCCGGTGAAAGACTTCATGGATGCTGCAACCTCCTGGATTGGAATGGCGCGCCACGACACACGTGGCAATCTGACATCGTAGGCCACTGCAGCGCCCCCGGCAAGGCGCCTAATAGGTGACACGCACGTAATTCGTCCGTAAGTATCCGCGAATAAAGGATTCCAGGTCAGGTCTGGCACCTATTGCTGATTCCTGAGAGCGGTAACCCTGGCGCCCGAGCCGCTCCAGCATCTCCGGGAGGCACTTGGCGTTCCGCAGATTGGCGTGGGTGAGCAGGATCTGCGGAATCTCACGCCCGAACAACTCCCGTGACGCTTCTTCGGCAGGCTTCACTGCAGCTTCGAGTTAAGTGCCTCGTCGATCGAGCCGCACGGTCCCGCGCACGGCAGATCATCGATAGTGACGGCAATTCAGTGGGCGGCAGCCGCGCGCTCGTCGGCCAGTTGCTTCCGGAAGTTGGCCTCGGATCGGTCCAGCCATCGCCGGTAGCTCTCCGGATCGACGAACGAATTTCGGCCCGTTCCCCGCGCGGCGAGCTTCGCCTCCATGCCGAACTCCCAACTGTGCCCGGCCAGGAACACGTCGCAGGGCAGCGCCCGCAACGTCGCGAATGTCTTCTCGAAATCCTCGACGATGTCCGGATAGGCCGGGTTGTCGAGCAACTGGTAGCCCGGTGCGGTCACGCTCGCTGCAAACACGACGCGGTAGGAACGTTCGCCTTCGCGAACCGTCATCGTGTAGGTAGTGGCGCCCTTGGTGTGCCCCGGCGTGAAGTGCGCCACGAGCACTATGTCGCCCAAGCGGATCTCCTCGCCATCCTGGAACACGCCGTCCGCGGTTACCGGTGGGAACGCAAATGCGTCTCCGAACGCGAAGTCTCCCTTGCCCCCGCGGGCAAACGGCGCCACCTCCGCCGGATTCACGATCAGCCGTGCCTGGGTCAGCGCCTTGGCCGCCGCCATGCCGCCCGCATGATCGGCATGGGCGTGACTGGCGAGCAGCAGTCGGATGTCTTCCACGCGGTAGCCCAACTTCTTCACGTTGGCTTCGATCTGCGGCACGGTCTCCGCATAGCCCGTGTCGAGGAGAATGTGGCCCGACGGCGTCGTAATGAGGAAGGACGAAACGCTGGCCGCTCCGACGTAGTACACATTTCCCACAATGCGGAACGGCTCCACCGGCCGGTTCCATTCGGCATTGGCCGGCGCATACTGCGCCCATGCAACGGCACCTGTTATCCAGAACAGCACCACGGCTGCGCTGCACGTTCTCAATCCGGCCCCCTTCCTCGATACTGAGTCGGCACACCCGCTCGAGACATGCGTCTGCTTCTCCCGGCAGGGAGTCTATCTCAGCCGAAACAGTGAGTAAACGAGCGAACTGAGCTGAAAGGAATGACGATCCAGTTGCGTGTCACCTGTATTGCAGCCTGCCGGCGTCTCTACTTGGCGCGTGATGCTAGTGATCAGAGGGACACCCTCAAACGGTACAGCGGTCTCGACGCCTTCGAACAGGCGCTGAGGAGTCTCCTGACCCGTCACCGAAAACGCAGGACTTTCATCCGCCGCCTGATCGATGCCGGCATTTGGAGACACGGATACAGGATTCCCCCTCCGGTCCTGCCCTACGCCCCTGAGGAAGAAGGATGAACCCTGTGGCAGCACTTTCCGTTGCCGGCAGCCTCCAGCAGAGGGAGGAGCTTCAATCCTCGACGATGAAGCGGCGGGATCGAGCGACGGCCTGATCGCCGGTGGGAACCAGGATCCTCAACGTGTAGATCCCGTTGGGAAGGTTCGACAGGGGGAGTGTCCCCTGATACGTGATGCGCCCGTCGCTGTCCGGAGCCGACAGGTCGACTGGGGTTCGAACGAGCGTCGTGCTGTAGTGCAGCACTTCGATGATGGCCTTGTGAGGTACTTCCCCGGTCGAATAGAGGGAGAAGAAGAAATCCAGTCGCGGGTGCTCCGATTTCCGGATCCGGTCGCTCATTACCGGATAGAGCAGAACGTCGCCCGCTCTCAGAGGAACCGAACGGTCGCCGGTCATCTTCTCCGCGCGGTCGACAAGGACGAGGCTGCTGATCCCGGGGAGGGACGGGTTGGGTTCGGGAAGCGTAATCTCGGACCGGCGGATCCCGCCCGCCCCGGCGATCGCATCGAAACCGACCACGTCCACCGCGTAGCGTCCTGGATCCAGTCGCACTTCACGATAGAACAGGATGCTGTCACCCGGAGCGGGCGCATCCGTCGCATGACTCAGCCGATACTGCTGGCTCACCTTCCGCACCAGGTTCCCGTCTTCGTCCCGGACGAGGGCCACGAAGGCGAAGTCGGAGGTCGCCATATCACCGTCGTCTTTGTAGCGAAGGACTCCCGGAGGAATGGCCGCCAGGATCGTGACGAGGCCCGGCTCCTTCGGGTTCGGGAAGCTCAGCACCGTCGATGCCACGGGGATCGTATCGGCGGCCGTCCCTTTCTCGAGCATCGCCAGCGCCGGCAGCTCGTACTCGAGAACCGGTTCCTCGTCGAACAGCCTGTCGACGGCGTAGTAGCCTTTGCGGAACTGAACGCCGACATCCGGAACAGCCACCTGGACGTCGATGGTGCGGAAGGTGCCGTCCAGTCTCGAATTGGAAGGGCTGTAGGCCAGCAGGTAGTAGCTGTGGAGGTCTTCGTCGATCCGGCGCAGGCCCGCGGCCAGATCGTTCGTGTCGCGAATGAAGATGCCGCCCGTCTGGTCGGCCAGGATGTTCAGGCCCTTTTGCGCATCGGAGTGTAGGTAATCTTCATTCCTCTCCAGGCTTCGCAAGCTTCCGTGACCCAAGCCTCGGTAACTGTAGGATTCGATCTGTTTCGCCATGTCGGCACCGGTGCTTTCGACCCGAAGTCCGGCGGCATCGATCGTGTAGATGCTCACGTGAGCGCGATTGGCCGCGTGGATGACCGAACCGAATCGGCCTTCCACACCGGGAGGCATGATGATGCCTTCGGAGAAGAACAGGATTGACTTGCGGCCGGGAAGCATTTTGAGCGTCGCGATCAGAGCCTGCAGCCCGTCCATGCTTGCATTCCCCACCATCCTTCGCTCAATACGTGCCACCATTTCGAGCATTCTCAACTTCATCAAGATAATTGCCGTAGACGAGGCGTCGGTCTGCATTCCCGCCAGGCTCGGACCTCCCAGCCCTTCTTCCGCCTTGAGCAATGCCGTAAGCGCCCAAATCTGCTGGTCGACCGGGTCGAGCCGCGTCATCGAGGCACCCGTACCGCGTTCAACGGCCTCCTTGAGCGCGTCTCGATCCCGCGTGAAGAACTGAATTGTCTGGAGGTTGCGATCCTGCTTGAACACGCCGAGCCAGGAGTCGGCCGCGGCGTCCGAGACGTATTCCTGGGCGGCCTGGCGAACATAGATCCGGTTTTCGGGCTTTAGTACGGAGAACAGAATGGCCGTGAATCCGCCATGCAGGGTCTGGATGATCTTGGGGACGGACTCCGCCGGAAGGACATCCCGGAGCGCCGGAGGCACCTCGAACCGCTGAGACTCGCTCAAAAGGGTCGTGGCGTCCCGAGCGGTCTCCTCGGGAGTCTGGAAGAAGGTGATCCGCTGTGGCACGCCGTCTTCCCGCACCTCGAAGTCCTCCGCGGCCAGCCCGGAAACGGGCCTTCCTTTCTTGTCCCGCACCACGACGTCGACGAGCACGGTCGTCGATTTGCCCCGGACCGTCGTCGCGGGCTCCTCCGGCTTGGGGGCCGTTTGAGCCTTCTGCGGACTTTGGCAAAGCGCCCAACAGGTCGCGAGCAGCCAAATGACAAGACAGATCCGGCCCTTGCGTGTCACGTTCCCTCCCTGCCCACTTTAAGGGATCGAAGGCTCTCTCGTAAACACTGGATGACGATTGTCGGACAGGGGTTCAGCCCGTGGCACATCGGTTCGGAAAACCGGCTCAGAGGAACCGTGGACCTCGCACATTCAGGTCCCTTCCCCGTTCCAGGGGTCAGAACAAAACCGCTCGTCAAAAGGACTCTCATTGCGGAGCCCATGGGGAGCGACCCGTGAGTTGCGGCTTGGTCCTGCCTGGCTCTTCTCACCCTGTCCCGGACGGGACCGCCCCGGCTCATCCGGCGCCCTGGTCCTTCCCGTTTGCAGGTCTGCCGCCCCCCGGCCCCGGGCAGGGGCCGGATTCCCGTAGCCCGGGGACAAGCGAAGCGCGGCCCCGGGGTCCGACTCCCGAAGAACGACATCAGCGCCCCGGACAGGGGCGCGATTCGCTTCAGCGCTCCTCTGGGATGTCGGCTCGATCAGGGCCGACCTCCGTCGGTTCGATGTATTCGATCCGGCTGGGCTCGGGGAAATAGGTCCCAGACCTGAACCAAAATCCTGTGTTGGCGAGTACTTACGATCGAATTACGTGCGTGTCACCGATTTCTGGACACTCTTTGGTTCCGGATGAGGTCACGGTATGCTACAACCGCACGCAGCGATGATGGGCCGGCTGATGTCTGCCCAGCAGTGAGAGGACCGCCCCAGATGAAGATCATTCTCGGCTTATTGAGTGCCCTGCTCCTGACCGCCTCGGCGGCGGGCGCCAACGTTTCCCAAGACCTGTCGGACATTCGTGGTGCGAATTATCGCGCGGCCGGCGCGAAGGACACCACCGACTTCTGGCTGCATTACGATCCGGCGGAGACGGAGCGCGATTTCGACTACGCCCTGCGCCTGAACCTGAACCAGCTCCGCGTTTTCATCAGCTACGAGGCCTGGGCCGCGGACAAGCCGGCCTTTCGCCGCAATCTCCTGCACCTGCTGCGGGCCGCCCACCAGCGCGGCCTGGGGATCATGCCGGTGGTGGGGAACACCGAGCAGATGATCCAGGACGATTCGGCCCGGCCGCTGGCTCGCGAGTGGGCCGAGGACCTGGTTCGCACCGTCGGCAACGAACCGGCCCTGGCGTTCTGGGACGTGTCCAACGAGCCGGACTGGCCGACGACGCCGGAGGCCCGGGTCCGCCGGCGCTTCGAACTGGCCAGGTACATGGCCGACGTGTTCCACGAGCTCGACAAGGACACGCCCGTCACCATCGGATTCGCGTTCGTTCCGGGCATGGAAGAGCTGGCGGACTCGGTCGACGTCCTGTCGTTCCACGATTACATGCAGAACCGGGCCGTGATCCGCGCCAACATCACGCGCGCCAAGGCCTTCGCGGCCAAAGTCGGAAAGCCGGTGATCAACACGGAACTCGGCTGCATCGGTCGCGCCAATCCCTACGACGTGACCCTCCAGGAACACATGAACGCCCATGTCGGCTGGTACATCTGGGAGCTCATGATCACGAAGCGCTGGGGCACGGTGCACGGCGTCTTCTATCCGGACGGCACGGTGCGCGATCCTTCCATTCCCGCGGCGATGCTGGGGTTCTTCCGCAACCGCGGCGAGACCGTCGTTTTCGAGGATCCGGACCGGGAGCAGTGGGTGACCAAAGCCGTCGCCAACGCCAGAGAATGGCTGGCGGCGCCGGAGCCGGACTGGGAGGATGGGCTGGACGTCGCCGAGGTGGCGGCGAACCTCCTGGAATCGGCGCAACTGATCGCCATGCGCGAACCGCCGACCCGCACCGTCGAGTTGCTGCGCCGGGGCCGGCCGGACCTGCCCGCCCTGCGCGCCGTGCTTCAAAAGTACATCGCGGTCCTCGAACCGTATCAACACGCGAAGTAGAGCGACGAAGGGGTGCCATCATGCCGAAACTGCGATTTTCGATTCCCTTCCTGCTGGCGTTGCTGATTGCGCCGACGGTTCTCGCCGCCGGGCAGACCGGTATCCAGGAGAAGAAGCCGGTGTTCGGTGGAGCCTGCAAGATCTGTCCCTGGGGAACCATGGCCGAAGTCGTCAAGGAGGCGATGCAGCCCTACGGCTATGACGTGCAGATCTGCTACAACTGCAATGCCATGGACGCTCCCCGGATCGTCAGCGAAGCCAGGATGCCGCCTCCCTACAAGCCCGATCACGCCGTTCCGGAAATCCTCGCTCCGCGGAATGCACCCGGGGCTCGGAGCCGTCGACTTCGGGGCCGTCGCGATCCAGTTCCTGCGGGATGCCTACCGGGGCACGGGAATCTACCGGAACGAGAAGCCCCGAACGAACCTGCGCCTGATTGCCAACATCCAGGACCCCAGTTACGTCCTGGTTGCGGCGAAAGCTGATACGGGCATCACCGACCTGTCGCAGATCCGGGAGAAGCGCTGGCCGATCCGCATCCTGACTGCGGGGATCGGCCGGGACTCGTCGCGCATTCTGGCCCACTTCGGGCTTTCGAAGGAAGCCATCGAGGCCGCCGGCGGCCACGTGGGCAACACGCCCGAGGACCGGGAGAACTTCGACGTCGTCATTGGAGGCGGCGGCCCCATGACGACGGCTCCCGAGTGGAGCATCTGGACGGAGATCAGCCAGAAGTTCGACCTTCGATTCATCGAATTGCCGGAGGATCTCCTGGCCGAGCTGGCGCGGGAGGGCGAACAGGAGCGCGGCACCATCCCCGTGGGGCTGTACCGCGGCATCGACCGGCCCATCCCGACGGTGGTGCGCACGGGCACCGTGATCTACGGCCGGGCCGACATGCCGGACGACTTTGCCTATCTCGTCGCCAAAGCCATGGACGAACAGCAACAGCTCTTGCAGTGGAGGCACCTGAACTTTTCCTACAACGTCCACACGGTCTGGAAGGGCTACGAAGTCCCGCTGCATCCGGGCGCCGCCCGCTACTACCGCGAAAAGGGCTACATGAAGTAGCGTTCCGTCGAATCTCGAGGGGAGCCAAGATGAAACTTCACACTTGTGTCGCTGTCGCCTGCCTGCTCGCGCCGTCGCTCGTCTGGGGCCAGCAGGCCAACGTCAACCTGGATTACAATCCGCAGAAGAATACGGAGAACCTGCTTCCCTTTACCGCCAACATCAACTCGCCCGAGGTCCGCGATGACCGGACGGTGACCTTCCGGCTGAAGGCCCCCGCTGCGAAAGAAGTGCTGCTCACCGGTGTCGCCGTTTTGACGGCTCTGGGGAAGTCGGGACAGCCCGTGCCGTTCGAGAAGGGCGAGGATGGGATTTGGACCCTGACGGTCGGTCCCCTCAGACCCGACATGTACATCTACTACTTCCAGGTGGACGGGGTGCGGATGGCCGATCCCAACAATACCGTCGCCGGCTTCACCGCCATGCCGCCTTACAGCCAGCTCGTCGTGCACGGCAGCGGTCCCGCCTACTACGACGCCCGCGACGTCCCGCACGGAACGGTGACCCGTCACGTCTATCATTCCGGCGTGACGAACGGCGAGCGCGAGCTCTACGTCTATACGCCCCCCGGCTACGATCGAAACAAGCGCTATCCGGTGCTCTACCTGGTGGGCGGAAGCGGCGACCTGCCGTCGAACTGGGTCTACGACGGTCGGGTGAACTTCATGATGGACAACCTGCTGGCCGAAGGCAAAGCCGTCCCCATGGTGATCGCCATCCCCAACAATCAGGTTCTCCACCGGAACCATCCCCGGCACGTGGAGCTGACGTTCGATCTGTTCGAGTCGGAACTCCGCAAACACGTCATCCCCCTCGTGGAGAGCGAGTACAGCGTCCGCCACGATCCCAAGGGGCGTGCCCTGTCGGGTCTGTCCATGGGCGGCCGTCACACGATCTTCGTCGGGTTCAATTCTCTCGACCTGTTCGCCTCGTTCGGCGTGCTGAGCGCGGGCGACGTGGACAGCGAGAAGACTCTCGCTACATTCCTCAACGATCCGGACGTCAACAAGAAGGTGGACTACCTGTTCGTCGGCCAGGGCACGGAGGAGGCCAAAGGACGGCTCGGCGCCCGATGCGTGGCGCTGCACGAGGCTTTGCTGAACCACCACATCGATCATGAGTATTACGTCGGCGGATACGGCGGCCACGACTGGGCCACCTGGCGCCATCTGCTCTATTACCGTTTTCTGCCGAACCTGTGGCGAAAGGAGTAGGGAGGACTGAAATGAAATCTCCTCGTCGAACTTTTCTGAAGAAGGGCACGCTGCTTGTCGCAGGCGGACGGGCGGCGCTGGCGGCTCCGTTCGCTGCGGCGGTCGCCTGTTCGTCGCCCCCCTCCGAGCCCATCGCAACGACCACCTACGGCAAACTCCGCGGCCGCACGGAAGATGGCGTCCACGTGTTTCGCGGCGTTCCCTACGGCGCCAACACGACGGGCACGAACCGCTTCATGCCGCCGCAGAAACCCGCCCCGTGGACGGACGTCCGCGACGCAACCACCTGGGGCCACCTGGCGCCACAGCCGCTCCCGGGCGGGAACTACGATGCGACACGGGCGACGCAGTGGTTCACCATGACCGGCGGCATGGGCGAAGACTGCCTGGTGCTCAACGTCTGGACACCCGCCCTCGAGGACGGCGGCAAGCGGGCCGTGATGTTCTGCATCCACGGAGGCGGCTACACCAGCGGCACGAGTCATAACCCCGTCTTCGACGGCCGCGCACTGGTGAAGATGGGCAATGTCGTCGTCGTGACCATCAACCACAGGCTCGGCGCTCTGGGCTACCTGCACCTGGCCGACCTGGCACCGGAGTTCGCGCACTCGAGCGTTGCCGGGATGATGGATATCGTGGCGGCTCTGGAGTGGGTCCGCGACAACATCGAAAACTTCGGCGGCGATCCCCGGAAGGTCCTGATCTTTGGCCAGTCCGGAGGGGGCGGCAAGGTCTGCCACCTGATGACGATGCCGTCGGCGAAGGGCCTGTTTCACCGCGCGGCGATTCAGAGCGGCGCGACGCTGCGCTCGGGCAACCGCGAAGACGCGTCCCGCGCGACGGACGCCCTGATGGAACAACTGGGATTGGTGAAATCGCGATTCCGCGAGTTGCAGGACGTCCCCTTCGAAATGATCGTGGGTGCGCAAACGGCCATCCGCGCGCGGTTTTCTCCGATCGTGGACGGCACGGTCGTGCCGCGGGATCCGTTCGAACCGGACGCGCCCGCCATCTCGGCGGACGTTCCGATGCTGGGCGGCAGCAATCTCCATGATTTTGGCTCGTGGCGCACCGATGTGACGGTCGACGAGGCGGCCGCACAGGAGCAGGCGGCCGGCACCCTGGGCGCCGACAGCGGTCGGATCTGGAGCGCTTACCGCGCCGCGGACCCGAACGCCAGCCCGTCTCTGCTGCTGGCACGGATTCTCAACGACCGGGGCATCCGCGCCAACACCCGGACCGTGATCGAACGGAAGGCGGCGCTGGGTGCAGCGCCCGGGTTCCTGTACCTGCTGACCTGGCCGGCGCCGTACATGAACGGCCGCTTCGGCTCGGTCCATGGGACCGATGTTCCGCTGATCTTCCATAACCCGGAACTGTGGCCTCTCACGGCGGGCTCCAGTGAAAGCGGGATCCTGGCGGATCGGATGGCGGGGGCGTTCATCGCGTTTGCGAAGACGGGAGACCCGAGCACGCCGGAGCTGCCCTGGCCGGCCTACGATCCAAATACGCGGCCCACGATGATTTTCGATGTTCAAAGCGGCGCGCAGAACGACCCTGACGGAGACCTCCTGGCGCTGCTGCCGCCGGGGGGTCGTATGCGATAGGGCGGAAAGAGAGTTTCGAGTTCCGGGGGCGTGTTGCCCGAAATCGTTCTGACGCGGATTCGGTCGCCCCACCCGGTCGTCGAGATGTGCAGAACCGATTCCACGCCAAGGCGCAGAGTATGCAAAGCCGCCGGCCACAAAGAATCCCTTTGCGGCGTTGCGTACTTTGCGCCTTGGGAGTGAGATCGAACTGCCGAAACAGGTGTCTGAAAAGGAAACAATGGAATGATGAAGCAAACACTTCTGATCGCGGTGCTGTCGGTTTTCGCTACCGGTATCGGCGTCGCGCAGCAGCCCGCACCGGTCCGGACCGAGTACGGGTTGGTTCAGGGGACGTCCGAGGATGGGTTGACGGTCTACCGAGGCATTCCGTTCGCCGCCCCGCCGGTCGGCGATCTGCGCTGGCGCGCCCCCGAACCTGCGACCAAATGGGAGGGCGTCCGGCAAGCCACGAAGTTCGGGCCGAGGCCCGTGCAGGGGATGGGGAACCCGTCCGGTCGGCAGGAGCCGACGAGCGAAGACTGCCTGTATTTGAACGTCTGGACTCCGGCAAAATCCGCTGGCGACAGGATCCCCGTGCTGGTCTGGATTTATGGCGGCGGGTTCAACGCCGGGGCCACTTCCGAACCGAATTACAGCGGCGAGAAACTGGCGAAGAAGGGCGTCGTGCTGGTCAGCATCGCCTACCGCGTCGGGCAGCTCGGATTTCTGGCCCACCCGGAATTGAGCGCCGAGAGCCCGCATCACGTTTCGGGGAACTACGGCCTGCTGGACATGATCGCGGGTCTCCAGTGGGTGCAGAAGAACATCGCCGCCTTCGGAGGCGACCCCGACAAGGTGACGATCTTCGGCGAGTCGGCCGGAGGCATCGCGGTCAGCATGCTGTGCGCGTCGCCGTTGGCCCAAGGGCTGTTCCACGGCGCCATCTCGCAGAGCGGCGGCTCCTTTGGGCCTCCGCGGCCCACACTGTTTCCCGGCGAGAACCTGAAGGTCCTCGCCGATGCGGAGCGCTCCGGAGAAGACTACGCCAAGAGCGCGGGGGTGACGTCCATCGCGGAACTGCGGAAGATTCCCGGCGACAAGCTGCCGGCAGGTGGTTTCGGCCGGGCCATGGCCTGGCCGATCATCGACGGCTGGGTGATTCCCGACGATCAGTACAAGCTCTACGAGGCCGGCCGCTACAACGACACGCCCGATCCTGGTGGGCTACAACTCGGACGAGGGGGCGAGCTTTCGGCCTCCGAAGACGCCCGAGGAATACGTCACCGGCGTCAAGGCGCGCTACGGCCCGTTCGCAGATCGCCTCCTGAAGGCCTACCCGTTGGGACCGACACGGTGCCCAAGACCGCGCGCGACCTGACCCGCGATGCGGCCTTCGGCTGGCACACCTGGATCTGGGCGCGGCTGCAAGCCCGGACCGGGAAGTCCAAGGTCTTCTATTACTATTTCGACCGGCACCCGGACTATCCGGCGGACTCGCCCCGGGCCGGCTACGGCACGCCCCACGGCGCGGATGTGGCCTACGTCTTCCAGCATCTCGACACGTCGAAGCCGGAGACCACGAAGACCGACCTGGAGATCTCGGACGCCATGTCCACCTACTGGGTGAACTTCGCCAAGCACGGCGATCCGAACGGCCCCGGAGTCCCCGAGTGGCCGGCCTTCAGCGACGCCCATCCCGAGGTGATGTATTTCGACAAGACACCGCACCCGGGCCCGGTCCCCAGCGCCCAGGCACTCGAGGCCCTCGATGCCTACTTCGCCTGGCGCCGCACGCCGGAAGGCCAAGCCTGGGCGAAATAGGTGACACGCACGTAATTCGATCGTAAGTGCCTACGAATAAAGGATTCCAGAGCCGGTCTGGTACTTAATTCAGGATTCCAGCGGACCAGCCCGGGGGCTTGCCGGCCGGCGGATCCGCCCGAGAGGGCGGTGACAAAGAGGCCGCGCACGGCGACGGAGGTTGATGCCCCGCCTGATCCTGGGTCTACCGCGAAAACCCGAAATAGGTACCAGACCTGACACAGAATCCTTTATTGGAGGGCACTTACAGTCCTATTACGTGCGTGTCACCTATTTACCTATTTAACCGGTGGCGGCAGCTTCAGCAGGCACGCGAGTTGTAGCGCCAGAGGGCGTGATAATGGAAGATCGAGGCATGGCCGAAGAATCCCGAACTGAAGCGGATCGTGTTCTCTTCCTCGAGGTCCAGCGCTTCACGCAGTGGTGGCTGCGGGCAATCCTGTTCGGGGTGGCGGCGTTGTCGGCGTGGATCTTCGTTCAGCAAATCGTGTTGGGCAGGCCGTTCGGGAACCATCCCGCTCCCGACTGGGTCGTCTGGCTCCTGCTCTTCGCGGTCGGCATGGGCCTGCCCCTTCTCCTGCTGACGATGACGATGCAGACGCGGGTCACTCCCGGCCGGATCACGATTCGGTTCTCGCCTCTGTACCGACGCACCATTCCACTGAATTCGGTAACCAGCTTCCGGGCTCGAACCTATCGGCCTATCCGGGAATTCGGCGGATGGGGTATCCGCTGGGTGCCCGGAAAAGGCGTGGCCTACAACGTGAGCGGAAACCAGGGAGTCGAACTCCGGCTCACGAATGGACGCATCATCCTGATCGGCTCACAGCGATCCCACGAACTGGAGACGGCGATCCGCCAGGCCGCGAGATAGGTGAAATCGGTAGATGCCCAACCTCGTTTCTCTCCTCAAATGGCCGATGACCATTTACGGCACCAGGAGGATGGGGTGTGTTCGGCTGAGAGCCTTATCGCCCGCGAGGACCGTGACCCGAAGCAGGTAGACGCCCTTGTCGTAGGAACCGATCGGCATGGACCCAGCGTACTGGATGCGGCCGTCAACGTCCGGGTCCGGCAGGTCGATCCGGTTTCGGTGAACGATCGACCCACCCTGCATCAGATCCACAATGGCCGTCGGGACGGGTTCTTCACGCGGAAGGACCGAGAAATAGAACGTCAGTTCGCTTCGCCGCGCCTGACTCACCTGATTGTCGAGCTCCGGATAGAACAGGACATTCCCATAGCGAAACGGCGTCGAGCCTGTGGTTCTTCCTGCACGCTCTGCCGAATCGACGATCACGACGCTGCTCAATCCCGGCAGTCCCGGACTCGCCGCCTGCACCTCGAGCTGGGTCCGGGCCGTCCCGGCTGCGCCGCTCAGTGCATCGAAGGCTGCGAACTCGACCATATAGCGGCCGGGATCGAGCGCCAGTTCGCGGTAGAAGAGAATGCCGTCACCTCCCGTCGGGCCATCCGGACGACGCCCCAACCGATACTGCTGGCTGACCTTCCGCACAATGTCGCCGGCTGCATCCTTGACCAGAGCGACGATGGTGAAATCGGATTCCTCGAGGTCGTCCTTCGTGCGACGGTAGCTGATCTGTCCCGGGCCGAGAGCCGCGACAACGGTGGTCAGGTCCGTCTCACCCTTCCTGGGAAACGTCAGCGCCGAACCTTCGACAGGCAGAGTATGCGGGCTACGGCCATCTTCAATTACGGCCAGGGCGGGCGCTTCATATTCGAGAAGAGGTTGATCGAAGGCCAGATCGACGGCGTAGTATCCTCTGCGATAACGCACCTGCAGGCTCGGGTCTTTCACTCGGACCTCGATCGAACGGAACCGGCCGTCGAAGTCCGGGTTCTTGGGTGTATAGGCGAGCAGATAATAGCTGTCCAAATGGTCCCGGATCCGTCCCAGGCCCGCGTGCAGATCGTTGGTATCCCGAATGAAAAGCCCCCCGGTCTCTTCCGCCAAAACGTTCATGTTGTAGTGGGGATCCGAGCGTATCTTGTCCTCCTCATTCTCTGAGACCCGCCTGAGCAGAGGAGGGCCAAGAGAGCCCGTTCCGTCGCCTTCGAGCGTCGCTGAGGAGCTGCCGGAAACTGCTGTGGGGCCGGTCAAACGTGGGAGTTCCGATCCGGGCGCAGTCGACCGAATTCTCAGGCCCGAGGCGTCCACCGTATAGACGGCGGTTTCCAGCCGATCGGCCAGGTGAACGACGTCCCAGAACCGATGAAGGATCGACGGAGGCAGTGGGATCCCCTCCCGCGAGAGGAACAAAATGGACTTCCTTCCGGGAAGAATCTGCATCGAGTGGAGAAGCGTCAGGAAGGCATCGGTCATGGTTTGTGCCTCGAATTGCCGGGCCAACTCCTTGAACGCTTGTGCCAGCGGCCCGGAATAAGGCGTTTCCTGGACTGCCGCCGGATCGATTCGAGCGCGGCTGATCGCCTCGAGGAGGCGATCCTTGTCGGCGGTGAAGAATTGAATCAGCTTGAGCCGGTGGAGGTCCAAATCGATCAGGAATATCCCCACATGGGTTCGAGCCCCCATGAAATCTTTGATGTAGTCGCGGATGGCATCCCAGGCCGAAACCCAGGCACCATGGGGTCCTTCGGTATCTCCCGCCTGCAGGCTGTTGGTCACGATGGCGACGAAGGAGTCGCGAAGACCTCCGTTCAGAGGCGATACATCCGGCCGGTTTGAGGCCCCGGTCGTTTTGGGAGCTTCTGCGCTTCCATGGTCGTCCCCGCTTCGGAGACGATCTGCCGTCAGTTCTTCAATGGAGGCAACGGACTGCAGCACCCCGTCCTCATAGATTTCAAAATCTGGAGCCGTCAGTCCGCGAACCGGCCTGCCCTTGCCGTCGTGTACGGTCGCATCGACCAGGACCGTCGTCGACTTGGTCTTGACTGTGGTTTCTGACTGAGAATGGGCCTGAGGCAGGGCCCATGACACCGTCAGACACAGGAGTGTCACCAGGATACTGGTTCTCGTCATCTGCCGTCCCGTTCCCCTGCAAGGCTAACTGATTCAATGCGAACTGTAAATCTCAGATGACGATCGTCGGAGAAGAGTTCAACATGCAGCACTATCGGCTTGCCCAAACAAGGTTGCGAAGGAAAAGCAAATTGCCTGTCGGCGGGCCGACCTCGAGACCTTCCTGCCGTGTATGCAGGCGAAACGATTGAAGACCGAACCGACTGCCATAGATACTCGTGCCTCGAATTGATGTGGCCGGTCGCTGCACTCCAGAATTGCAGGCCTCAGCCACTCTCATTTTTGGGAGCGGAATCCCACGCGCAAACCATGCTGTCGAATCCTTGGTGGTGCGTGTCACCGATTTGGTTCGGCGCAGAGTTGCTTGAACAGCGCAGGGTCGTACTCCTCCAGGCCCGTGATTCCGTAGAGGTGATTCGAGGAGACCCAGGGCAGCCAGAACCGGTGGCCGCCAATGCCACGTCCAGGGCCGCCCGGGCCCAGGCGCCAGTGCTCCTGCTGCCATCCGATGCCCTTCAGGTCGTACTGCCGTCCCGGCAGGGCAACCATGGACTTCGTGTCGTGGAGCAGGACCCGGGCCACGTCGAGGTAATGCTCGTCCTTCGTGTAGTTGTACAGCTTTGCGTACGAGGGCACGGCCCAATCCAGGTACTCATCCGCACCGCCGGCGGCCAGGGCCGTGATCCCCTGCAGCCCGATCGTCGGGACGCCCTTCTTCCAGTGGAGCTGCGCATCGTCGGCGTCCAGCGGCATGGGCAAATTCCAGATCCAGATCCAGCTCTCGGCGAAGTTCGCCGCGGCCTTGGCACGTTCCAGCCACTTCGGTTCCTTCGTCGATTCGTAGAGACTCAGGTAGGCTTCCAGGCTGAGCATCCCGGCCTCTTTATCGGTGATGTTCGGATTGTCGCTGGCACCTCCGATGAAGATGCCCCGGGTTCCCCAGTTCGCCCAGACATACTCGGCCGCGCGAATGGCGGCTTGCTCGTACCTGGGGTCCCCCGTCTCTTCGGTCAGGATGATGAGAAGGGGCACCGGATTGTAGCTCGTCGTTCCCGAGGGTTCCTCGACCTCGCTCGTTCCGGCCTTCCATCGCCGGGGAAAGGAGCCATCCGGCCGCTGCTGCTGAATGAGCCAGTCGACATAGGACTTCACCCAGTCGAACCAATCCGGATGTGGGCGCCCGAGAGCCCGTTCCCGCCGGTAAGCCCGCATCAGCACGCGCATGCCTTCGGTGGCGTTGCGCAGCCAGGGAGCGAGCCAGATGTGATCGTAGGGCTTTCCGGTAGCCAGGTCGTAGCCCGTCGCCTCGAGCGGCACGGTCGAGAGGGCCTGAATCATGGACGCGATGACTGCCAGACCAGTCTGGCGCATCTTCTGCCCGCGCTCGGTCGGATCCCGATCGCCTTCGCGAAGCAGCTGGTCGGCGCACTCGAGGTTCTTGCCCACGAAGCCCATGGCGGCCATCGTCCAGTTCCATTGGAGCTGGTCCGTGACCGTGGAAAGGACGAAGGGAATGGCGGTCCGCCCGTCGATGGTGGCAGCCTGAGCGGCCAGATGATCCGTCAAAACCTGCCGCATTTGCTCGACGTCGATGTACGTTACGGCAGGGTCCAGCGTATTCCACGCCCATCGCCAGGCATCTCGCGTCACGTCTCGAAACGACTCGTTCTGGCCGAAACGAAACCGCACCTCGTAGTGGTGCTCTATGCCCGGGGCGATGGGGTGGTAGCGTCGAATCCATCTCTCCGTCGGCGGGGCGTCACGAGGCCCAGTGAAGCCGATCACGGTACCCGGAAACCAGAAGCCGAATTCGACGGGGCCGCCGGTGGGCTGCCGAGCTCCGAGCGCGCCGAATTGAAATCGGGCGTCCGTCATCACTGGTTCCGAGAGCTTCGTCTCCTCCATGGTCGAGTCGCCGCGCGGCCGGGGATCGAGGACGGACAACGGAGGTCCCGTTCTGAAACGAGAGCGCGAACAGAGGCGCCGGCAGGAGATCCTCGCGCATCAGGAAGTGCCGGGCCGCGTCGTTCAGCGTTCCGCCGGGCGAACGGTCGCCGTCGAAAGTCGGGTCCCCGTAGAGAACGCCGGGAGCCAGATAGCTCACATCCGACCAGCCGACGGAAGGATCGAGCGCAAAGACGACGGATGAGTCGAAGCCGCCCGGCGCGTTCCCCGTCACTTCCACCTGCCGGCGCAGCGAAACCACCGCCCCCTCGAGACCCCAGTGGTCGTCGACACGAAAGACGACGTCCGGGCCGTAGGGGATTTCGGCGCGGGCGTCGATTCCGGCTGCCGTTTTCCGGACCGTCCCGTATCCGGCCGTCAACTCGCCAATGTCCTCTTCGCTGCGAAAGACTTCCAGTCTCGCGGGATTGGGCTGCAGGATCCGTGGAGCCGCCCCACCGGCGATCTCGATACCCCACTCGCCGGCCGGAGCGCGAAGGAACGAGACGGCTGCGCCGGTCGGGAGGCGCCCCAGTTCCACTCGAGCATCCGGTTCAGAGGAACATGACACCGATCCTGCCAGACAGAGCCCAAGCAGCAGGGAGAGTCGGTAAGAAGTCTTGCCAAGCATGCCGCGATACTGACAGAGCGTTTTGCAGAGTGTCAACGGGCGCCGATTTGCCGGGTGAAATAGGTGACACGCACGCAATTCGATCGTAAGTGTCCGCGCATAAAGGATTCCCAAGCCGGTCTGGTACGCAATTCAGGATTGAGGCAGATCGACTCGGGAGATTTCAGACCGACGGATCCGCCGAGAGGGTGGCACTCGAGGCGTGCAACCAGCGAAAGGTCGGGCCGCCTGTGATGAACCTTCACTCGCCTCAAACTTGGGAATCGGTACCAGACCGGACACAGAATCCTTTATTGGTGGCCACTTACGGATCGAATTGCGTGCGTGTCACCTAATTTGTGGGCTGATCATGCCGACCGGAAGAGGCCGCGCTGCAATCGACGTGCACCATCGAGGATTGCGAGGCGTCACTGATTTACGCCCCGGATGCCCTCTGCTAGTATCGCCCGGTACTTGGTGAGCCGGAAGCCCGGTTGGTCCGTGACGCACGTTACGCTCCGCACGGGCGACCTTCCGAAAAGGGAATTCATTTCAGTCCTGTCCCTAGCGAGGTGAGGCCATGATTCGATCCATCACGCTTCTCTGTTTCCTGATCAGCACTCCATGCTGGGCTCAGCCGTCCGGCGACTCGCAGCCCGCCCCCACCAATGTGATGGGCGCCGAGTATCCCGCGCGTCGACTCCGAGAACCGCGTCACATTTCAACTGAAGGCGCCCGACGCCCAGACAGTCCAGGTGAACATCTACCATGACCGGCTCGACATGACCAAAGGGGAGGACGGAGTCTGGAGCGTCACCACCTCGCCGCTGGTCCCCGGGTTCCACTACTACTCGCTCATCGTGGACGGCGTCGCGGTCAACGACCCCGGCAGCCACACCTTCTACGGCACCGGAAAGGACGCGAGCGGCATCGAGGTGCCGGAAAAAGGGGTGGACTACTATTCGCTCAAAGACGTGCCGCACGGCGACGTGCGCATCCACTCCTACTTCTCCCGCATCACCGGCCGGTGGCGGCGCTGTTTTGTCTACACTCCGCCGGACTACGACACGAACGCCGGTGCGCGCTACCCGGTGCTTTACCTGCAGCATGGAATGGGCGAAGACGAAACCGGTTGGATCTTCCAGGGCCACGCGAATCTGATCCTCGACAATCTCATCGCCGCGAAAAAGGCCGTTCCCATGATCATCGTCATGGATAACGGCTATGCATCAAGGCCGGGCCAGACGGCGCAGAGCGTCGGATCTGCGCGCGGAGGATTCGCTGCGACCTCCGCCTTCGTCGACGTGATGATCCAGGAGATCATCCCTATGATCGACTCCACCTTCCGCACCATTCCGGATCGAGAACACAGAGCGATGGCCGGCCTTTCGATGGGCGGCAATCAGACCTGCCAGGTGACCATCCGCAACCTCGACAAGTTTGCCTATATCGGAGCCTTCAGCGGCACGATGAACGGTCTCAGCACAGACCCCCTCGATCCGGCCACGGCATTCAACGGCGCGTTCAAGGACGGTGAAGACTTCAACCGGAAGGTCAAGCTCCTCTGGATCGGCATGGGAACGGAGGAGCCGAATCCGTTCCCGGGCGCCATCGGAGCATTCCGGGCAATGCTCGACAAGGCCGGAATTCGTTACGTCTATTTCGAGTCGCCGGGCACGGCTCACGAATGGCTCACCTGGCGCCGGGATCTGAACGACTTCGCGCCGCGACTGTTCCGCTGACGACCGCGATCAGGGAGGAACCAACACGATGAGAGTCACGAGCATGCGCTTGGCTGTCATGGCGGGAGTCACTCTCGCTCTGACCTTTGGCTCCGTCCGGGCCGAGAGGCCGTTGAAGGACTACAGCTTCATCCGGGGCGTCAACCACGGCATGTACGGCGAACCGGCCGTCCTCGAGCGGGACCTCGGTTATGCCAAGCGGGTGAATCTGAACAGCACTCGAATCTGGTTGAGCTATCGGCGCTACGAGGCCGACCCGGCGGCGTATATCGACCGGCTCCGGAACTACATCCGCACCTCCCACCGGCTGGGTTTCACGACCATGCCCATTTTGTGGAACGGCAACGGACTGGATCCCGACACCCTCAAGCCGGAGTTTCGGGAACGCGGCGATGCGTACGTAAAAGCCATCGTCGAAGCGGTCAAGGACGAACCCGGCCTGCTCATGTGGGACATCATGAACGAGCCGCTGACCAATCCCTACTACGGCCGCGCGGAGGAGGATGAGAAGGCCCAGCGGGAAGGCAGAGATCACCGAATTCATCCGCTACTACATCTCCTACGTGAAGAAGTTGGACCCGGTGAACGCCACGACGGTGGGATACGAGAAGTCAAGTCAGCTCGAGCCGACTGCCGATCTGGTGGACGTCCTCAGCTTCCACGAGTACACGCAACTCAGGTCCACGGTCGAGGAGGCCTATCGCACCGCCGAAGAGTATTCCCGGAAGTTCGGCAAGCCCATTCTGAATACGGAGACGGCGTGCATTGCCCGGGCCAATCCTTACGACGTCCTGCTCGAGATTTCGGAAAAGCACCACACGGGCTGGTACGTGTTCAACCTGATGATCCAAGGCTACTGGGGCGAAGTCCACGGGCTCTTCTATCCGGACGGCACCATCCGCGATCCCGCGATCATCGCGGCCGTCATGGGGTTTTACCGGAATCGCGATCTGAAGACGATCATCAGGCCCGTCCCCAACCGGGAAGGTCATGCCGTACGCGCGATCCAGGCGATCGAGGAGGCCCTGAAGGACGATCCGAGCACGTTCCGTCATTCGAAGGTCTCGACGGACAAGATCCTGGACGCGGCGGAATACGCGGCGAACCTTCTCGAGGCCGCGGAGATGGTTCCCATGGACGTGCCTCCCAGCGCCCAGATCCGATTTTGGCGCGAACAGACGCCGGAGGAACGGGACCGGGATGCTATCCGCGCCTTCGCCTATGACCTCGGCCTCAAGCTGAAAAAGGCATGCCTGCTCTATTGAGCAGAACTCTCTAAGGCCCCTTCACGATGTCGATCGATCCGTTCTGATTGGTGAGCCTGATCTGACATCCGCCTTTGCCGAGCGTTCCGACGAGACTGTTCTCCCCGGTGACCCCCGTGACCGTCACCGGGAAGTCGCTCCGAATCTTGCCGAAACTGGTTCGAGCCTCCAGGTTGTATGCGCCATTCGATGGAAGCGTGATCTTCATTGGCGAAAAAGTCGTCTGCAACGTAACGGGAGTGCAGCCCGACGATTTCAATCCTTCAACCACCACGCTCCCGTTACTGTTCTCGACATCGATCGCACCGGCCACATCTCGCAGCGTGACTCCACCAAACCGTGTCTGAACACGGACCGCTCCGGCAATCCCCAGGCCCTGCACCTCTCCATTGGAGTTCAGCGCCCTCAAATCACCGCGAATCTGCCCCGCTTTGATGGCACCGAAAGTCGTCTCCAGATGGGCGGGTCCCCCGACATCATTCACCGAGACGGAGCCGTTGGACGACACGACACGGACACCCTTGCCGATCGTCTCGAGCGTGACCGGGCCGAAGCCGTTGTTGGCCTCCACTTCGCCCCCGATGTCGCTCAGGAAGATACCCTCGTTTCTGGTGGAGACGACGACGCTTCCTTTGATGTCCCTTGCCTCCACCTTTCCGAAGCTCGTTTTGATCCGAGCGTCACCCGAAGCCGTGTGCGCCGTCACGGATCCGTTGCGGCTTTCTACCTCGACGTCGCCTTTGATGTCGGTCAGCGTGACCGGACCGAAGCTGTTGAAGACCTGGACCGGACCTGCAACCCGCGAGATTTCGATGGAGCCGTTGCCACCTTGACACTCGAGTCGACCCGTCACGTCCGTCGCACTGATGGTTCCGAATGTTGTCCTCAGTTCGGCTCCCGCCGTCGCGGTCTTGATTTCGATCAGCCCATTCTGGTTCGTGACCTGGAGAGGGCCCTGGATCCTCGACGCCTTGACGGCTCCGAAGGAATTGGTCACATCGGAGTTCGCCTCAACATCCGACAGCGTCACCGAGCCGTTCGAATTGCGAATATCGACTGTCTTGTCGATGGCTCGAACGTCGACGTCGCCAAACCGGTTTTCGAGCGTCAAGTGCCCGCGAACGCCGGCGACCGTGATCGGCGCATTGGTGTCGACAATTTCCGCGTCCCCCGCCTGATCGGTCAAGTCGATTGATCCAAAGGAGTTGCGGAGTCGGACCGTGCCAACACCATTGCGAAACTCCAGGGGGCCGTGGCTCGTTGCGACGTCTGCATCCGCCTTCAAGCCGCCAGCGCTGACCGCTCCGAAGGCGTTTTCGATCTCCAATGGCATAGTCGCCGGCATCGAGATTTCGAGATCTGCCGAATAGGAGACATCCCCCGAAAACAACCGGCTCCACCAACTGCTTTTCCGTTCCGGATAGTCTGTCTCGATGCTGAGAGCAGAGGCAGACTCCTTGACGTCAAAGTTGATCGCCTCTGCAAACTCGCGGGCGCTCGCTTCCTCATCGGCGGAGACTCGAATGTCGGCGTGGAACGTGATCTGATTCGAGTCGCTGACGCTGACCCGGACCTGTCCCAGGCGGTGCCGGATCTGCAGCTTTTGTCCGGGCCTGGAGACAAAAGCCTGATCGTAACTGCGTTTGACCTCCTGCCGAGGGGCAGACGCCGCCAGATCGATAGGACTCACTCCGAAGACGAGCGCGCTCAGCAACAATGCCGGGAGGAGAAGTCGAATCGCAGGCGACCGCCTGCAGCCAGGGCTCCGGACTGCATTGCTTGCGATGACGGCACGCCACGCGACTCGACGGGCAGCGCCTCGCCGGGTCGGCCGGATTCGATCAGAGGACTCTTTGCGATCTCGTGACATAGTCGGCCAACTCCTTCAGCGTTTCTTCCCTTGCCGCGTAGACGGAGAGAAGTGCGTTTCTCAGTTCCGCATTGAACCGGTTGCGTTCGATTTCCTCACGCAGCCCCGCAGCCGCGTCGTCGATGGCCAGCAGCCTCTCCCGGAGACTGGCGGCGAGCGCCGAGTCCGGGGCGGCCAACTCTCCCTGGACCGCTTGCTCGAGCCTGGCCATCGTGTCGAGATACGCCGCTTCGGAGGCTTCGGCCCGAGCCCGTGCCGATTCACTCAGGAGCGAATCGGATTCCTGATCGCTGGTTCCGGAACGGGGCAACAGGTGCCAGAACACGGCGAGGGAGACGGCCGTCAGGAGAAGCGCGGCAGCAATCCTCCACCATGTTCGGAAAGACTTTGAATGCGATGTCTCGAGCGCGACCGGGGACCCGGAGGGTTCGGTTGTCAGCGATGCTTCGATTCGTGGCCAGAGCTCCGGAGTGTCCCACTCCCTGTGGAGACCTCGGGCGGAGCTGGAGAGTTCGCGCCAGAACTCCAGTTCCTGCCGGCAGTCGGGGCATTCTTCGGCATGTGCCTCAACCCACTTCCATCTCGGGTCATCCGGGTCCGCGAGGACGAAGGGAAGGTCTGCGCACGTGAAGGTCATGGCTGTCTCCGATTCCGGTTTCGCCCCAGGAGGCGCTGCAGTTCGCGCTTCGCCTGGTGGAGTCCATGCTTGGAAGTCCCCTCCGGGATCTCGAGGATTCGTCCGATTTCGGAGTGAGTGAAACCCTCCACCTCGGAGAGGACAAAGATCGATCGCTGGCGAGGTTCGAGTTTCAGGATCGCGGATTCCAGGGCGAAGCGCAGCGGTATGCCGTGATGTGTGGCGGAGGCTTCGCCGAAGTCTTCCAGTGGAGCGACTGGATCTGCAGTCGTCGACTGTACGCGGGATCTCCGGCGTCGGGAGTCGTAGCAGGTGTTCACCAGAATCCGGTAGATCCAGGTGGCCAGCCCGGCTTCTCCCCGGAATTCCGAAATGTTGCGATAGATCTTGATGAAGGCATCCTGAACGGCATCTTCCGCATCCGATCGATTTCCCAGCAGGTTGAAGGCAATGCTCTTCATTCTCGAACCATGCAGTCGGTAAAGCCGTTCAAAGGACCCGAGCCGGCCACGTCGGCATCCCGAGACCAGTTCCGCTTCAACGGGATCGGCAGGCCTTCGGGTGGACGTCTCATCCGAGCCGTTCATGGCTTCAACTCTCGGCCTCGGAGAAACAATCGACAACCCCCTTCTCGCGGATATAGACGAACGACACGCCGAAACCGTTTGGAGAATCTGACCGCCCCACAGGAGCCAAATAGGTGACACGCACGTATTGCCCGCGTAAGTACCTGCAAAGACAGGATTCTGACCGCGGTCTGGGACCTAATTCGTTTCCTGCTGCGCGTGGGCGATGCACGGAGACCGTCGAATTCAGGACCAGCAGAGGCGTTTCTAGGTTCCCCGCAGGGGCAAGCAGCTGGGGCCACGGCCGTAGGTTCGCCTTCGCGAGCGAAATGTGTACCAGACCGGCGGTAGAATCGTTTATCGGCAGACACTTACGATCGAATTACGTGCGTGTCACCTATTTGGTCCGGCACGGTAGGCATGGTCGAAAGGCATGTCGTGACGCGGTGCTTGACTGCATTTCCGACAGCAGGCTAACCAAATCGGGCCTGACTCCGTCTTTACAGATGCAGACAATGAAGAGTCGAGCTGAGCGACAAATAGAAGTCTCCTGCTTGGGGGTTGAACAATGATCAAGGAACCGCATCGGAATCGCCGCAGTTTTCCGATTGCCGAGACCTTGCTCCGCGATTTCCGGTACGGGTTGTCCTCGCTTCGAAGGAATCCCGGTTTTGCCGCCGCCGCCATCGCCGTGCTGGCCCTCGGTATGGGTGCGAACACGGCGATGTTCAGCGTGCTGGACTCCGTGGTGCTGAAGCCGCTCCCCTATCCGGAACCGGAGCGAATGGTCACCTTGGGTGAGAGCGAAGAGTACCGGGGCGCGAGCGCACTCAATTTCGTGGACTGGAAACGGCTCAACACCTCGTTCGAGGCGTTGTCGGCGGAGTCGCCGGCGGCGGTGGCCGTCATGATCGGTTCCGAGCCCGAGCGCTGGCGCGGCTACCTCGCTACGGCCGATTACTTCAGGGTCTATGGCCTGCACGCTTTGATCGGCCGGACGTTCGGGGCGGGAGAGGACCAGCCGGGGGCGTCGCGCGTGGTCGTGCTGAGCTACTCGGCCTGGCAAATCCGGTTCGGCGGATCGCCGGACATCCTGAATCGCGACCTGATCATGGATGGCGAGCCTCACCGGGTCATCGGAGTGCTGCCGCGGGGCAGTTTCGACCGCGACGGAGCCCTGTTCTGCATGCCGCTCGTG
>CAVRSV010000014.1:0-291712 GCA_963723965.1 uncultured Acidobacteriota bacterium
CTAGCCGTCGCGGGGATGTTGCGGGGGTTCGTCGGTCTCTTCATTCGACTCCTCCTCGGCAGTGCGGAGTCGTGGCGGCATCTGCGGCGCTTCTTCTCCCTCCCGGATCTCGTCTTCCGGCTCGCGACCCGTAACGAAAGTCCACTTCACGGGGTAGACGTCCGGATCGAAGATGACCGCGTAAAAGTGCCAGATGATGATGGCGAACGTCGCCAGCAGGGCCTCATAGAAATGGACGGCCGTGCAGATGTCCAGGACGGACATCGGACTGGGCAGGCTGGACAAGACCCAATTGTGTGCCCAGAGCAGGACCCCGGTGGTCGCCATCACGACAGTTCCCCAGACCAGGGCCCAGTACTCGGCCTTTTCGATGTAGTTGAAGCGCGAGTAATGGGGAGGTTGCTTTCGATGGCCGAGGTTGTACCCGATCGTTTCCGAGGCCTCACGGACGTCCCGGATCCGGGGCAGCATGTCCCGGAGCCAGCGGCGCCCCCGGCGATCCCGCAAGAGGTAGAGGACGTGGTAAGCGGAGACTCCGATCAGCATGGCCCCGGCGACCCGATGCACGATGCCCCGGAACGAAGGGATGTGCTTCTCCAGATCCAGGATCGGGACGGCCCAGAAGGCATGGGGATACTTGAGGGCGAATCCGGAGACGACCAGCACGATGAAGCTGGAGAACAGGACATAGTGCTGGGCTCGTTCGCTCAGGTCGAGGCGGAGCGGCCCGTGCTCCTCCCGGTATCGGGCCAGGCTGCGCCGGGCCTTTCGCCACCAGTCGATCAGGTTGTGCAGGAACATCAGGCCGAGGATCAGAGGGATCGCGACCAGGTAGAAGTCCTTGATGATCGACAGGATCTGGCCCCCCGTCGAGGTGGGCGGAACCTCGTGCACGAAGCCGATGGCGAAACGCTGACCGGCATCGGGGTGGCATTTTCCGCAGGTCTTGGCACGGTTCGCGGGATTGACCGTGGAGCGGGGATCGCTGGTTCGGTAGATGTTGTGGACGCCGTGGCAGCTGGCGCAGTTCGCGACTGTCTGCCGTCCCTCCTGCGCAGCCAGGCCGTGGTAGCTCTGATCGTAGGTCGGAACCCGGTTGAGCGGCACGTTGAAGCGGGACATCAATTCCGTGTTGCCGTGGCAGCGGGAACAGGTCGCCTGGGAGACGTTCGCCATGTAGACCGGAGACTGAGGATTACCGGGAGCCAGAATCCGATGTTCGCCATGACAGTCCGTGCAGGCCGCCGCACTCAGGATGCCGGCTGCGACCGCCTGGCCGTGGACGCTGCCGCGATAGACCTTGTAGACATCCTCGTGGCAGTGTCCGCAGGTCGCGGGAACGTTTTGCTTCCAGATCGTCGATTGGGGATTGTCGGCCGGAAGGATGTCGTGGGCGGCATGGCAGTTGTTGCAGGCCGCCGCCTTCAGGTTGCCCTGGTCGATGGCGCGTCCGTGAACGCCGGCCTTGTAGGCCGCGACGGGGTAGGCGACGGCAAAAAAGTAGCGCGAGACCAGTTGCGGATTGGAGTGGCACTTGCCGCACGTGTCGGGCAGGTTCACTTTGTAGACGGGCGACTTCGGGTTATCGGCGGTGAGGGCCTGATGGGCGGGCCCGTGACAGTTCTGACAGGTGGGTACGTCGGGATTGTTCTGCGCACGCTGGGTGCCATGGATGCTTCGATCGTAGGCGGACACTTCCGCATCGTGGCAGTTCGCGCAGAGTTTGGCGCCCAGGATCGAAGGGTCCTGAACGTCGTGGGTTCCATGACACTGGATACAGGTCCCGGGGTCGTCGGGATCACCCAGGATGGCATGGACGCTCGTCTTCAGGATTTTCGGGACATCGTCGTGGCAGGTCTGACAGGACGCCGAAGCGGTCTTCGCCGTGTGGGGCAACTCTGCTGCGCCGGGATGGCAGTCCAGGCACTCGAAACCGGCATGGACACTGGCTTTGAGCTGGTTCGGGTTGACCGTGATGGACTGTCCCTGCGAATTGGTGAGTCCCGTGGAGGGTCCATGGCAGGCCAGGCAGTCCTCATCGGACGCTCCGAGAACGGCACCGTGGACGGTCACCATCAGGACGACCGCGAAGACGCCGAAAGAGACGGGAACGCGGCTGCGGGTGCTCGTCCGAAGGAGGCGGAGACGTTGCCTGAGAACCTGGTCTGGACGCGGCCACTCCTGACTCCCCTTCCGGTTCATCCACTTTCCTCCCGTGACTCGGAGCGAGCCCCTTCGTCAATGTCTGCCGGGCTCCCTGGACTTACTCTAGCAGGGTTCGTCCGACGAATTGGGCGTGGTCGATGGGACTGCCGTTCTCGCCCATCGCGACGGGCCCCCCCATCCGCCCCTCCGCGGCAGCAGAGAGGGCCGAATGCCCGGAGCCCTCAACGGGAGTCACCCCGAAATGCAGAAGGCCGGGCGCTCGAGGATCGACGGGGCCGGCTTATCTGGGAGGGTAGACCACCAGGTAGAGGTAGGAGGCCGCAATCTCCTGCTCGGTGAAGTAGGGGAGGGCCGGCATGGTCTCTCGACCCCGCATCATTCGCATCATCCCCGACGCGCCATACAAGACCGCATTCTCGACGGTTCCGATGGAGTAGCTTTGAGGGAAGCTGGCCAGCGAAGGAATCGCCTGCTGCATCATGGGCATGTAGCCGCCCCCGGGACCCACCGCACCGTGGCAGATGTGGCAGGTTCCGCCGATCACGTGGGCGCCCACCCGGGCCGCCGAGATGGCGACCGGGCGGCGGGTGATCCGGCTCGATCCCGGCGTGGCCAGACCTTCCAGATAGCTGAGCAGAGCCTGGACTTCGTCCGGCCGTAGCGTGGCATTGGGGGGCATCTTGGGTCCGGGCTTCTGAAGAAACGTCTGGAAGCCCTGGATCGCCTGGTCGGCAGGTAACGCCCCCAGTGCGCTCACCGCAGGTAAGACCGAACTGATTTGAGGCGGCGCGCCACGGCCGTCGATACCATGGCACGATTGGCAGTTCATGCGGTAGAGGTCGGCTCCCGTGACGACGAAACTCTCCCGAATCAGTTCGGCCGCCTCCCGGCGGCCGCCCGAGAGCATCGCAGCAAGATCAGGTTCGTCCCGCCCGGCTTCGGGCAACGGCGAACCCGAACCGCCCATCTGTCCCATCGATGTCTGGGAGATGGAGACTCCAAGCTGCTTCAGCCAGCTGGCTCCCTGGATCGCGGTGACGGCCGGTGCAGCCTCCGGGTTCGTGTCTGCCGTGGAGCTGGGATCCTGGCCGCAGCCGATCGCCAGGCCGGTTACCAGCAGGGCCAAGGGAAACAGGGTCTTGACCAATCGCATGCGGGCTCTCCGAACGGACATGGAAGCATTCCTCCCGAGGACGGATTCTTTCGAGACCACGAGGCCGCCGCTATTCCGGCGACATGTCCCTCCACCACGTTAGCACGATGCGGTCGAGCTTGATGTCTAGCGGAGGAACCGTCGAGTTCCGGCCTTGCACTCGATGACGGCTGCCGGGCGGAAGTAAGCCCAGGTGAACTCCTCCTCCCGGGTCCAGCGTACCCAGACCGGTTTCCCGGCCGCGCGCGCCAGGCGGGCGGCCTCGACCCCGGAGCGTTAGCCTCGCTCTGACCAGGCGAGCCAGTATGCGTGGAGCCGTTCGACGTAATCGCCCGGCCTCTCGGCGTAGATCCTGGCTCCCAGAGCGAACAGGGGCCGACAAAGCGCCGCCTGACGCCGGTCGGCCAGTCGGACGAGCTCTTCACGGGTCCTCTCCCGACCCACGCCGGCCCCGAGTATGTAAGAGCAGAGAGAGGAGAGATCGTGACTCTCCCCCAGTTGGCCGATCAGTTTGCTGCAACTGCCAGCCCAGGCAAGCAGCACCGGGCTCCAACACGGACGCAGAATCTTCAGATGACACCAGAGATAGCGGGTCTGCTTGCGCCATTCGTGGAAATGTCCGGGCGAGGGGTTCGCCAGGCTGCGCCGGAATCGCTTCCGGCCCCTGCGGTAGACCCTCCGCAGGCCCGGTGCGAAAATCGAGAATCCATCTCCCTCGAGTCGCCACTCGCGCACCCGTTCGGAGGCCTCTCTGAGATCGAAGCAAACCTTGTCGAGCACGTCTGCGCGGTCCATCAATCCGCGTCGGGTCGCTTCGCGGTCGCTCTCGAGTCGGCGGCGGAGATCCGCGAGAGCCGGCTGTCTCAGAACGGCGGGGAACCGGCGCTGGAGTTCGTCGAACGTCTGCACCCGGACCTGCGCATCACGCAGGGGCGCGAATACTCGCCCAAGGTGGCGGAAACGGCAATTCTCACGTCGGTAAGCGACCTCACCGACGGAATCGCGGATGAGCCTCAGCAGCCCCCGAATCTTCTTGAATCGCCGGCGGACCTGGTGAACCAAGTCGCAGAGGTTTGCGTCTTCCGATTCGATCTCGCTGATGGTCCGCTCGATCTGCTCCTGCGTCAATCGGCGCACGGCGTCCTCGGGGGCTTCTCCGGACTTCAGGTGATAACCCATCCACTCGACTCGCACGACCCGTCCCGGGAGACCCGAAATGAGCCCCCCGAGGGTCGCACTCAGACCCTGAAGTCCATCATAGTCGATGGCGTCCGGCGGCTGTGTGGGCCGACTGGAGTCTGCTCAAGCGGATCGGAACAACCTCTCGGGCGAACGGACGACCAGGAAGTTTCGGTCCGATACCTTCTTGACTTTGACGAGGGACGCCTTGCGCAGCTTGCGCATCTGACGGTTCAAGCTTTCCCTCGTCACCCCAACCATGCCCGCCAGCTGAGACTGGTTGATCGGGATCTCGATTCCTTCCGGGGTGCGAACACCGAATTGACGGCAGAGCTTCAGAATCGCTGTTTCGAGGCGCTCGGCCAACGAACTGCAACCCATGATCTCGATCTGCTCCCAGGCGTTGTGACAGCGACCTGCAATGACGCGCAGCAGAGACTGCGCCGAGCGGGGATCGCGGAGTACGGCGGAGAAATCCACGCTGCGGACCACCACAAGGACAGTTTGCTCGAGGGCCAGGGCGTTGAAAGGCGCTTCGCCCCCGTTCAGCAGGGCGACCTCCCCGAAGAAGTCTCCCGGCCCCGCGAAATCGAGGACCGCCTCCCGGCCGGACTGGGACATTCGAGTCAGCATGACGCGCCCTTCCTGCACGAGATAGAGGCAGTCCATGTGATCGCCCTGGGTGATGAGCCAGGTTCCTTTGCGGCAGACCTTCACCGGAAGGCAGCGGTGGGCCAGCGACTCGAAGGGGCTCCCGGATGGAATCGAGCGGGATGGTGCGGGTGTGTCGGGAGTCCGGACCGCACCCCAGGTGTTCTGCGCAGCAAGTGTCATTCGTAGGTACTCCAATCGTATGTGTTCCCCAGCCCCGAGGCAGGGATAGGCAATTCCCCCTGAGCCTTTCGCTCAGCACGGATCGTGCCAATGCAGCGCTGAATCCATAGGAGGTTTGGAAACAGTGACTTGGAGTCTCCAAGCCGCGCCAGGCTCAATCTCCGTCTCACTTCGGACCGCGTCCAATGGGGAATATTTCCCTGATTCAACGACACCTGCGTGCTCCGCTTCAGCCAAGGTTCGATCCCCGGCGAGCTCCGGCGTCGGTCGGTCCGGTTCCCGGCGGCCCGCGAGAGCGACTCCGCGAACGGGCCCGGCGGGCGCAGGACTGCAACCGTAGCGACGCTGCGACATGCCCCGCTCCGGGTTCCTCCTCGTCTTGAGGTACCGGACGACTTCCTACAGAATGGAAGCGGAGAGGCTTCTCCGGGGTTCACCGCGACCCGTCTCCCGGGTATCTGTGAGCGGTCGAACTCCGGTCCTTCACGTGATCGAAGGAAAGCGTGGTTCAGAGGCCGGGGGGAACCGGAACGGGTGCCCGCCGGACCGAACCTTAACCGATCGGTCGGTGTCAATATGTCGATCCGAGGCATCGGTTCGGGCGTGATCGTCCGAGGACTCAGGTCGGGTGCGGCGGCTGTCCTCATTCTCTGGACCGGCTGCGCGTCGTCGGGCGGCAATGGCCCGTCCGTTCCCCCCCAGGCGGGTGCGGTCCCCGTCGAAGCGGCGGAAGCATCCCTTCAGACCGTGCCGGTCGAGCTGCAGGCCGTTGGGACAGTGCAGGCTTATTCCACGGTCGAGGTCACCAGTCAGGTCTCGGGTCAGCTGGAGAGCGCGAACTTTCAGGAAGGCCAGAGGGTCCGGGAGGGCGCTCTCCTCTTCGAGATCGATCCCCGCCCCTTTCGCGCCGCCCTTGACCAGGCTCGAGCCGAACTCTCACGGGAGTCCGCGCTGCTCAACCAGGCTCGGGCCGATCTGGCCAAGGACCAGACCCAGGCGGCGACCGCGAAAGTAGAGGCCCAGCGCTACGCTTCACTCCTGGACAGAGGCGTCGTCACGAAAGAACAATACGATCAGTATCGGACCAATGCGCAGGCGCTGGAGGCCTCGGTGAAAGCCGATCAGGCCGCGATCAGGAGCGCCCAGGAATCGGTCAAGGCGCAGCAGGCTGCCGTGGAGAGCGCCCAACTCCAGCTGGGTTACGCCTCCATCTACGCCCCCGTAACCGGATTGACGGGAGCTCTGCTCGTTCAGCCCGGAAACATCGTGAAGGCCAACAGCACGGTGTTGGTCGTGATCAATCAGCTGCAGCCGATCTATGTCGAGTTCTCGGTTCCCGAAAAGCAGCTCGACGAGATCCGGAGCTACATGGCCAAGGGAAGGCCGAAGGTGACGGCCGGCCCGACCGGGGGCAGCGAGACTCCGAGCGTCGGTGAACTGACTTTCATGGACAATGCGGCCGACTCGGCAACCGGGACGATCGGACTCAAGGCAACCTTTCCCAACAAGGGTGACCAGCTCTGGCCCGGGCAGTTCGTCAACGTGGTGCTTACGCTGGCCGAGCAGTCCAACGCGCTGGTCGTACCGAGCCAGGCAGTGCAGACCGGGCAGTCCGGTGAATATGTCTATGTCATCCAGCCCGACCTGACTGTGCAGCAGCGCCCGGTGACCACCGGTCGCAGCATCGGCTCCCTGACGGTGATCAACCAGGGTCTTCAAGTGGGAGAGAAGGTGGTCACCGATGGACAGCTTCGGCTCTCGCCTGGAGCCAAAGTGGAGATCCGCACGCATCCGTCCCCCTCCGGAGATCAGGGATCGATGCCATGAGCGTCACCGAAGTCTTCATCCGGCGGCCGGTGATGACCACGCTGTTGATGCTGGGAATCCTCTTCTTCGGCATCATGGGCTATCGCCTGTTGCCAGTCAGCGATCTTCCCAACGTTGACTTTCCGACCATTACGGTCACCGCCGGCCTGCCGGGCGCCAGCCCGGAAACGATGGCCGCTTCGGTGGCGACGCCGCTCGAGCGTCAGTTCGCCAGCATCGCGGGACTGGATTCGATGAGTTCCTCCAGTGCCCTGGGGAGCACCCGCATCACCCTGCAGTTCGATCTGAGCCGCAGCATCAGTGACGCCGCACAGGACGTGCAGGCTGCCATCGCCCGCACCGCTCCCCAGCTTCCGGTGGGGATGCCCAGCCCTCCGACCTACCTGAAGGTCAATCCTTCTGCCGCTCCCATCCTGTACCTTTCGCTGACTTCGCCGACCCTTCCCCTCTCCACGGTGACCGACTATGGACAGACTTTTCTCGCGGAACGGATTTCCATGGTCAGCGGTGTGGCGAACGTGCTCGTCTTCGGATCCCAGAAATTCGCGGTTCGCGCCCAGCTCGACCCCAAGGTCCTCGCCTCGCTTGGCATCGGAATCGATCAGGTGGCCACGGCCATCGCAGAGGGGAACGTGACGCTGCCGACCGGGTCATTGTCGGGCGCGCACTTCGCCTTCACCATACGCGCATCTGGCCAACTGACCGACGCCAGCGAGTTCCGTTCGCTGATCGTGACATCGCACGACGGCAACCCGGTCCGCCTCGGACAGCTGGGAGACGTCATCAACAGCGTGGAGAACGACCAGGTGGGCGGCTGGCTCAACGGAGTCCCGGCGGTCATCCTGGCAATTCAGCGTCAGCCGGGTACCAACACGGTGGCCGTGGTGGATGGAATTCGTGCGATCCTGCCGGAGGTCAGAAACGAACTGCCCGCCTCCATCGATGTCGGCATTCTGTACGATCGTTCGGAATCGATCCGCGCCTCCGTCTCGGACGTGAAGTTCACACTCCTCCTGGCGGTGCTCCTGGTGGTGCTGGTTATCTTCCTGTTCCTGCGGAACATCTCGGCGACCATCATTCCGAGCATGTCCCTGCCCATGTCCATCATCGGCACTTTCGCCATCATGTATCTGGCCGGCTACAGTCTCGACAATCTCTCACTTCTGGCTTTGATCCTGTCCGTGGGTTTCGTCGTCGACGACGCCATCGTCATGCTCGAGAATATCGTCCGCCACCTCGAGGCCGGGGAACCTCCCTTCCAGGCTGCTCTGGCTGGTGCCCGTGAGATCGGCTTCACGATCGTGGCGATGACGCTGTCCCTGTCGGCGGTGTTCATCCCGGTTCTGTTTCTCGGGGGCGTCCTGGGTCGACTCCTGCACGAATTTGCCGTGACCATCATCTCGGCGATCCTGGTCTCGGGCTTCGTTTCACTCAGCCTCACTCCCATGCTCGGCAGTCGACTCCTGCGCTCGCCGAAAGGCGTTCGACACGGTCACCTTTATCGTGTGTTCGAGCGGGCCCTGCACCGGACGCTCAGGGGCTACGAGAAGAGCCTCAAGGTGGCCCTCGAGCATCGGCTGGGCGTCCTGTCCCTCGCCGTTCTGCTGCTGCTGGCCACCCTGTACCTTTTCGTCATCGTCCCCAAAGGCTTCGTCCCCAGCGAGGACACCGGTGAAATCCTGGCCTTTACGCAGGCCGCGCAGGGGATTTCCTACCAGTCCATGGTGCAGCACCAGGCGGAAGTGACGGCGATTATCGGACGCAACCCCGGTGTCTCCTCGGTCATGTCGGTGGTCGGAGCCGGCGGATTCAGTATCACCGAGAATTCGGGGCTGGTCTTCATCCGGCTGAAACCGCTGTCCCAGCGCAAAGACTCGGTGGAGCAGGTGATGGCCCAGCTGCGCCCGCAGTTGGCCGCGATTCCCGGAATCGAGGTCTTTCTGCAAAATCCGCCGACGATTCCGACCGGTTCTCAGCTGACGACCGGCCAGTATCAGTACACGCTGCAGAGCACGGACCAGCCGGAGCTTTTCCGGGTTGCTCCCCTGCTGACGAGCCGGATGCGGCAGCTGACGGGTCTGGTCGATGTGAACAGCGATCTGCAAATCAACAGCCCGCAGGTCGTCCTGACCATCCACCGGGATCAGGCCGCACTGCAGGGAGTGACACCCCAGCAGATCGAGACGACCCTGGGCGATGCCTACGGATCCCGTCAGGTTTCGACGATCTACACGTCCACCAACGAATATGCCGTCATCATGGAGCTGCAGCCGCAGTACCAGCTGGATCCCGAAGCGTTGTCCCTGCTTTACGTGCGTTCCCAGAGCGGGACGCTGGTTCCACTGAATGCGGTAGCGGGCCTGTCACTCGGCGCGGGGCCTCTGACGATCACACACTTCGACCAGGTGCCGTCGGTGACGATCTCCTTCAATCTGAGCCAGAACGTTCCGTTGAGCGATGCCGTTTCCCGCATTGATGCTGTGGCCGCGCAAATCCTCCCCGACACCGTTACCGGTTCGTTTCAGGGGGCCGCGCAAGCCTTCGAGTCATCCGTGCGAAGTCTGGCGATTCTGCTCGTGGTGGCCGTGGTGGTGATGTACCTGGTACTTGGAATCCTGTACGAGAGCTTCGTCCACCCCGTGACGGTCCTCTCGGGTCTTCCCTCGGCTGCTTTCGGAGCGCTGCTGACGCTTCTGATCGTCGGCGCCGAGCTCGACATCTACTCCTTCGTCGGCGTCATCATGCTCATCGGCATCGTTAAGAAGAACGCCATCATGATGATCGATTTCGCCATCGCGGCGCAGCGGGAACAGGGCAGTGCGGCGGCAGATGCGATCTACCAGGCCTGCCTGATCCGTTTTCGTCCGATTATCATGACCACCATGGCCGCGCTCATGGGGATCCTGCCCATCGCGATCGGCTTCGGCGCCGGAGCGCAGTCGCGGCGTTCTCTGGGCCTGGCGGTGGTTGGTGGACTGCTGGTGTCTCAGTTCCTGACTCTCTACATTACGCCGGTTGTCTATTTGTATCTGGAGAAAGTCCGAGTGAGAATTGACCCTGCAGAGACGACGCGGTCCTCGCGCCAGGAGGCGTGACGGAATCTCGCGACGAAGGAAGGCGGGCTATGGTATTCGAACCGGATGAACTGCAGGAGCGTATCCGCGCTCTCGGCGATGACGAACTGCTCCGAATGGTCCACGAGGAAGCCGATCAGTATCGGCCGGAAGCGATTGCCATCGCGCGAGACGAGATTGCGAATCGTGGGCTGACCGACGACGAGGCGACCGACGACGAGGACATCGAGACAGGCGCGGCGGACGAAGAGGAAGCGGACGAGGCTCTGGGATCGCAGCAGGGCCTGCTCTGTGCCGCCTGCGGTTCGGGTCTCAGGCCTGCGCTTCTGGTCGGGGAATCTCAGGTGGTGGCCATCTTCGAGGACAATCGAGAGCAGCGCTTCGTTCGCGCCATGGTGTGCCCCCACTGCGGGACCGCGGATCTCTTCGTCGATTTCGCGACGGACGTCGAAGGGTAGCCGCCGTCCCACCGTCGCGGGAGGGTGCGGGGGAGGGCGCCTTCTCGGTCGCTCCAGGCGCACGCTCCCCGTCGATCCGTGCGGAACCTCCTACGCCGGCTGACCGCCTTGGGGATTGCTGTCGAACGATTGCAGGGCCAGGTACTGCTCGCCGAATTTCTCGACCCGACGGACTTCCTGGTCGAAGATGTCGTTGTGGCGCTCCTCGTCGGCCACGAGCGTCTCGAAGAGCTGCTTGGTCACCGAGTCGGCATTCCTGGCACACTCGAGAGCCCACTGGTTATAGGATTCGGCGCTCTCGGCCTCCATTCGCCGGGCACACTCCAGCATCTTTCGAGGATCGTGGATTTTCTCGACTTCGGCCGCGACGGCCATCTCCACTTCTCCACCCAGGTAGAGGATCCGCTCGGCCAACTGCTCGACGTGACCCATCTCCTCGATCGCAATCCGCTTCAGAAGTCCGGCCAGTGGCATGTAGCCCAGGTCCGCGAGGTGAAAGTGGAAGTACATGTACTGGTGGACGGCATGCAGTTCATCCGCAACCGCTTTGTTCAACAGTTCGACACTCTTCTTCATCTTCATCGCTCGAGTCTCCCCCTCTTGATGCCCGCGCACCGAATTCGGGAATGGGGCCGTGGCGGACGTCCCCGCTCTGGCATCGGGTTTAGCGGGACCGCCGTCCCCAATCGCAGAAGCGATCTTATCCGCTCCCGGAGGCAGCATCAATCGCTTTGACCTCTCCTCGCGCGGATTCACGAACCTCGGCGAGGGACGCCCTAACGGACGTTGGTTTCGACGGTGTCCGCCAGCTGGATGTGCTGACTCTCGAGAGTCCGCCCGACCGCATGATCGAGGGCCGCGTAGCCCTCGATCAGGTCGATCTGGGCCCTGAGCTGAACCTCCTCGGCCTGCAGCAGGTCCCGCTGAGCGTCCATGATGTTGCGGGTCGTCGCCAGTCCCGCCTCGAACTTGGCCTGCTCTCCCGCCAGAGCAGCCTGGGCCGCCTGCACGCCCGGAATGGCGGCATCCAGGCTGGCTTTGCTCTGCTCGATTTGCGTCAGGGCCTGGCGTATCTGCAGCGAAACCGACTGTTCCAGATTCGTCCGATTCAGCTGGTTGCGATTGACGTCGATCTGCGCCTGGGCGCTTTGGGCCCGGGCCTCGGTGTTGAAGATAGGGAACTGCAGTTGGGCCTGCACCAGGTAGCCGTAGTAGGTGCCCGAGAAGAGCTGGTGCAGCGAATCGGAGAGACCTCCGGGGACAATATCGATGATGGGAGCGTTGAAGATCCCCTGAGAGTAGTCTCGAATGACCTGGGTACCGCCGAGTCCGAACTGCTGGTATCCCACCTGGAGGCTCAGATTCGGCCTCAGTTGGCTGCGCGACTGGGCGAGTGTCACGCGGCCATTTGCGATCTGGAGGTCCGCCTGCTGCAGTTCCGGACGATTCTGAAAGGCGGCCTCCGAAAGCTGTTGAAACGATTCGGTCACCGGAGCTGGCGTGTAGACGGAATCCGCCGGCACGACCTCGCGACCAAACTCGCGCGGATCCCGATAGCTGGAGATCAGGGTGATGAGCTGATCCAGGGCGAGACGGTAGTTGTATTGGGACCGGATCAGCTGCCCCCGAAAGAGGGCGACCTGAGCTTCGGACTGCGTCACATCCAGTTGGGAGGCCGTACCCACTTCCAGACGATCCTTGTTCTGGTCCCGGAGCGTTGTCGCCGATTCCAGTGATTTCCGATTGACTTCAATGTCCTGCAGAGCGTAGGCGAGCTCCCAGTACTGGGTCCGGACCTGGAGGATGGTCTCGGCCACCAGGCTTCTGAACTGCTGGAGGCTGATTTTCTGGTTGTTCCTCGAGATCTCGATCTGATAATCGGCCAGAACCCGACCGAAACCCTGCAGCAGGTCCTGGCTCGCCACCACCTCGAAACCGGTGTTGATGGCTGGGATCAGGCTGGCGAAGACGTTCGTGGAGCGGTCCCGTGAGCCCGTGAAGGTGACGTTCAGCGTTGTTCCCGTGGACCAGAGCTGCTGGTAGCCGAAATTGTAGCCTGTCCGCACATCGGTCAACTGCGTCCCTCCGGCCAGGACGCTGGCCGTCGGTGTCGTTTGCCGGTTCCAGTCGAGTCCGAAGCTGCCCCGGGGGTCATAGATGCCCGTGAGCCCTTCGGGAGTCCAGCTGTCGTACAGGTAAGTCACTCGCTGAACATTGACTCCGAGATTGTAGCGGAGGGCCATCTCGATGGCCTCCCTTTCCGTGAGATACAGCTTCCCGTCCCGCGTCCGGCCCTCGATGGAGACCGGCGGCAGCTCGACAAAGCGGTGCTGTTGATCCCGATAGTAGCGGGTCAAGAAATGGAGCTGCCCTCGAACCGGGAGCGCCGAGAGGGAAAGGGTGACGGCGAGGAACAGCACTCTTGTGGCGATGGTCGGGCGGCCGTGCAGGAACTTCGTCATGTGAACCTCCGTCGGACGGCCTGTGGATGAGCGGGCGGACCAGCCCCTCCCCAGTCCTTCCAGTAGCATCTCCTCGTTCCCGCCAAGTCAACGATCCGTGGACCCTTCCATTGTATATGTCGCCGGGAAAGCGGGGACGCGCTTGCTTGAATTCTGCACCGGGGTGGGCATACATTGGAAGAAGCGCGCTCCTTCATTGAAGAGGGAGCCGAGTTGGCTGTCGGCATCCTGCTGGCAGAGAACGGAGAACGGTCAGCGCCGAACCCGGGGAGGGGGCGGGCTGGGCCGTTGCCCTCGCAGTTCCCCTATCTCCGCCGTAATGCAGCGGTTTCGACGGCAGACGCTGCATCGTGCAGCAGGAGTACAAACCATGCGAAAGCTTAAAGATAGTCTGTCGATTTCATTCTTCGTCATGCTGTTAATGGTGGGGGCTGCCTCCCTCGGAACGGCGCAGGCCGCGGCGGTCCGAGTGGAGATCGGGGGAGCCGTGGGGAATCCGCCCGGCATGTTCTTCTCGGCTCTCCAGCCCTACGGGAACTGGATCTGGGCCGCAGGGTTCGGCTGGGCTTGGCAACCCACGGACATCGATGTGGGATGGCGTCCCTATACGCTGGGGCACTGGGCCTACACGGACGATGGGTGGACCTGGGTTTCGAATTGGCAATGGGGCTGGGCCTGCTTCCACTATGGTCGCTGGGCCTTCGACACCGACTACGGCTGGATCTGGGTTCCCGGTATGGACTGGGGACCGGCCTGGGTGGTCTGGAGAACCGGTGGCGACTGGATCGGTTGGGCCCCGCTTCCCCCGGGCGCGGAGTGGCGCGGGGACCGGTTGGAGCACGGAGACTGGGACCGCATCCCCAAATGGCAGTTCAGCTTTGTCCGGGACCATGACTTCCTCTCCGACCGTCTCAGAGACCACATTGAAGGACCGGAGTTCAACGTGCGGATCTTCGATCGGACCAACCCCAGGGTCGATTACCGTCGAGAGGACGGGCACATCGTCGACCGCAACGATATGCACGATCACCTGGCAACAGTGCTCGGGCGCCCCATCGAGCGGCGTCCGCTGGCCGAAGTGCGATCGCTCGATCGGCTGCGAGAGGGCCGACGGGAAGGCGATCACGAAGTGCGCGTCTTTCGGCCCAATCGGCAGGCGCTCATGCGCAACCGGGGCGATGAGCAACTCTACCGTCAGTTCATCGTGCCTCCCGAGATCCGCTCCCGGCAGCAGCGGGAGCAGGAGCAACTTCGACAGCGGCAGGACCGCGAGCGCCAGGCCCTCCAGGAACGGCAGCGACGGGAACTGGAGCAGGGTGAGCACGGGCGACCGGGCCGCGGGCGAGGGCTCCCCGGTCAGGAGTTCGACAGGAATCAGATTCTGCGTCAGCAACAGGCCGAGCGGAATGCCTTCGAACAGCAGATGCAGCGAGAACAGCGACTGATGCAGGAGGCACATCAGCGAGAGAGCCGGAGGTATGGCGCGCCCGGCGCAGAACACTCCTTCCAGCGAGCCGAGAGGGGCCCGGAACGAGGCCCGGAACGAGGCGAGCAGACCGAGCGGGAAGGCGGTCGCGGCAGAGGACGGCACTAGACGGCGCAGGGAAAAGCAGGAACCGGCCCGCCCCTGCTGCAGGGGAGCGCCGGCTCTCGCTTTTCCGTGGATCCGAAGTACTGAGAGCGGGTTCTGTCTCCCGCTCTCAGTCCGTGATTTCTCCGAGAAACTTCGAATTTCGAGGGTGGGTCCAGGTGCGCTATGTTGATTAAGTCGACATCTCGTATTAAGATGGAAGTCAACTTTGACGCATTCGTGTCAAAGTCATCGGGACCATATCTTAAGTCGCGGAAGGAAAAGAGTTACGGAGTGGATCGATCCAGCCGTCCTTGCCGTTCGCGCGCGGGCGGTCTTTTCCGTCCGCACAGCAGCGAGGGAAAAAGATGCAGGCCATTTTAGGCAGATTCGACAAAGAGATCCTGGCGATCCTGCGGATCGTCGTCGGCCTTCTGTTCGCCTGTCACGGTGCCCAGAAGATTCTCGGACTTCTGGGCGGGATGCGTGGCGGCACCGTTCCCCTGTTCTCACTGTTCGGTCTGGCAGGTGTGATCGAACTGCTGGGAGGTCTGATGATCATGCTGGGGATCTTCGCTGCCTGGGCGGCTTTCATCGCCAGCGGCGAGATGGCGGTAGCTTACTTCATGGCACATGCCCCCCGCGCCTTGTGGCCAATCCAAAACGGGGGCGAGTTGGCCGTGGTTTACGCCTTTGTCTTCCTGTACATCGCCGCCAAGGGTTCGGGGAAGTGGAGCATCATGCGCCGATGACGGAACAGTCGGAGTCTGCCGGCCGCCGCTCGCCGGGTGCAGAGGTCAGGAGAGGGTGATTCTGCATCCCGATTCGACATCCTGGACAAGGGAGATCTGAGAGATGGAGCTTCCCGCCGATTCTCAGCAGTTCGACGTCTGCGTTGTCGGTTCCGGAGCCGGTGGCGGAATGGTGTCCAAGGTTCTTTGTGAAGCCGGGGCAAAGGTCGTGATGCTCGAGGCCGGTCGGATGTGGGACGTGGAGAAGGACTCCGCCATGTTCAACTGGCCCTACGACTCTCCTCGGCGCGGGGCCGCGACCAAAGCACGCCAGTTCGGCGAGTTCGACGCGGGCCTGGGCGGGTGGACGCTCGAAGGGGAACCCTACACGACGGCTGAGGGCACGGATTTCGACTGGTTTCGGGTTCGCATGCTGGGCGGGAGGACGAATCACTGGGGCAGGATCTCCTTGCGTTTCGGCCCCAATGATTTTCGACGCAGGAGCATCGACGGTCTGGGAGATGACTGGCCCATCGGCTATGAGGATTTGAAGCCCTACTACGACAGGGTCGATCGTCTGGTCGGACTCTTCGGATCGGTCGAGGGACTCCCCAACGAACCGGACGGGATCTTCCTCCCTCCGCCGAGACCGCGCTGCTACGAGTTGCTCGTCAAGCAGGCCTGCGATCGTCTGAAGGTCACCTGCATTCCTTCCCGGCTCTCCATCCTCACCCGGCCGCACAACGGCCGCCCGGCTTGTCATTACTGCGCGGAATGCGGAAGAGGCTGCGCAGCCCATTCGAACTTTTCGAGTCCCTCGGTGCTCCTGCCGCCGGCGCAGCAGACCGGCAACCTGACACTCATTCCCCATGCCATGGCCCGCGAGGTGATGACCGACTCGGAGGGCCGGGCGACCGGGGTCTCGTATGTCCAGACCCAGGAGCGGAAAGAATACTCGGTGCGGGCCAGGATCGTGGTGCTTGCGGCCAGCGCCTGCGAATCGGCCCGGCTCCTGTTGAACTCCAGGAGCTCGCGGTTTCCCCAGGGCCTGGCCAACGGAAGCGGCGTGGTCGGCAGGTACGTGACCGACTCCACCGGAACCTCGGTAACCGGCTTCATCCCGAAGATGATGGAGACACCCCGGCACAATGAGGACGGGGTCGGAGGGATGCACCTCTACATGCCCTGGTGGCTCGATAATCGGAAGCTCGACTTCCCCCGGGGCTACCACATCGAGTTCGGCGGCGGTCTGAAGGTCCCGACCTACGGATTCATGTCGGGAATCCACCACTTCAACGGTCGGGGCCGTTCCCGGGGCGGGGGCGGCTACGGCGCACAACTCAAAGAAGACTATCGACGCTATTACGGTTCCATGCTCGGGTTCGCCGGAAGAGGCGAAACGGTGGCTCGGAAGGAGAACTACTGCGAGATCGATCCGAACGTCGTCGACCGCTACGGAATCCCCGTGCTCCGCTTCCATGTCACGTGGAGCGAGCACGAGTACCGCCAGGTCCGCCACATGCAAACGACCTTTCGGGAGATCATCCAGGAACTCGGGGGTACGCCTCTTTCGCCGATGCCCACCGCCGAGGATGGCTTCGGGATCACACGACCCGGCGAGATCATTCATGAGGTCGGCACCGTCCGGATGGGAGCGGATCCGCGCAGTTCGGCGCTGAATGCGTTCTGTCAGGCCCACGAGGTCCCGAACCTCTTTGTGACCGACGGCGGTCCCTTCGTCTCGCAGGCGGACAAGAACCCGACCTGGACGATTCTGGCCCTGGCCTGGAGGGCCGCGGACTACATCGTCAAGAAACGCAATGTCTTCGAGATTTAGGTTTGGCCGGAGGGACGTGATGAGCAAGATCAACCGGCGTGAGAGTCTACAGATCCTGGCCGCGGTTCCGGCGGCGGCGGGCTTCACCTGGACTGAAACCGAGGTGCGGCAGGTGCAGGAGGCGCGGAAGTCCGCAGCGGGCTCGTCCGAGGCGCCGCGGTTCTTCAGCGAATCCGAATGGCAGACGGTGCGCATTCTGTGTGACTTGGTCCTGCCGGCGGACGATCGCTCCGCGGGGGCGGTCGAGGCCGGAGTCCCGGAGTTCATCGACTTCATGATGAACGACGATGAGGTGGCCGGCCGAACCGAGCGCCAGGTTGCCGTGCGCGGTGGGCTGGCCTGGGTCGACTATCGCAGCATCCGGCGCTTCGGAGGGAGATTCGCTCAGCTCGGCGACCCGCAGCGCAGGCAGATCCTCGACGAGATCGCCTGGCCGGAGACGGCAGCTGCCGAGGTCTCGCAGGGGGTCGCCTTCTTCAACAGCTTTCGAGACCTGGTCGCGACGGGCTTCTGGAGTTCGAAGATCGGAATCGAAGACCTGGACTACCGTGGCAATCGCTTCGTCCCGGAATGGACAGGCTGCCCGGACGAAGCCCTCCGTCATCTGCAGGTCGAGTACGAGGATTGAGCGAGCGAAGCGACTCGGCCGAACCGGGAGGCCCCTGCTTCACGGAACCAGCAGAAATGTCCTGGAACGGGCAATGAGCCGGTCCGAAATGGCCATGACGACGCGTAAGGTGTACATCCCCGGCGTTGCTTCGTCCAGTGGCAGCGTGCCGCTCACCTGGATCTTCCCTTCCAGGTCCGGTTTCGGCAGAGCCAGCGGCAGCCGCCCCACCGGCTCGTTGATTCGCAGAAGCTCGGCCAACGCCTGCTCTGGGACGTGGCTGCCCCTCGGATAGATGGTCAGGAAGAAGTTCAGGGTCTTGACCTCGGATCGGTGCAGTTCGCCCCCCAGCCAGGGATGGAGCAAAAGTCGGCCGTACCGAAGCGGCGAGCCGGCGGATTGGTCGTCGGAGGGCAGGACTTCCATGCGACGGATCAGGACCAGGCTGCTCAGCCCCGGCAGATCCTGCTTCTCCGCAAGAACCGTCAGTCCAGCCCGCACGGTTCCCGCCCGCCCGGTGATCGCGTCGAATCCGGCTGTCTCGGCTTCGTACTCGCCTGGATCGAGCGACGTCTCGGCATAGAAGGAGAGTTCCTCGCCGGCCCTGGGCGGTTTGGCCGCTTTGGGCAACCGGTACCGCTGACTGACCTTGCGGACCACCTCTCCCTGTCGGTTTCGGAAGAGGGTGACGAAGGCGAAATCGGACACTTCGTCTCCGTTCCCTTCCTGTCGATAGGTCAGCTTCGCCTTGTCAATGCTCCCCAGAACGGCGACGAATCCGGGCTGGTGGGGCCTGGGAAAGCTCAGGACCGTGGCTGCCACGGGCAGTTCGGACCGGTTCTCACCCTTTTGCAGGAGCGCGACGGCGGGAGCGTCGAACTCCTCCGGGGATTCCTGGGCAGGCAGCGTCTGCGGCCACAGGAAGAGCGTCGTCAGGCAGACCGCGATGCAACGAAGGGCCGGCCATCCCTCCAGTCCGTTGTGGGTTTGGCCCGCTTCGACTGGTCTTCGACTTCGAGCGTACTCCATGCCCCTCCTCCTGCTCTGAAGTCTACTCTCAGACGATGCGGAAACCGTAGGAACTTTTCATTTTGCCTCCGTCAGTGAGGAAGCGAGGCGGGGCGCTCTTCTCCCCCCGGCCGCGGAGCGCTAAGCTGGGAGTTGGAAGGAGTTGCGCAATGGAAGACAAGAAGACTCATACCGAGGAGTTCAAGGTCCTGGGGGAAAATCTTCTCGCCAAGATCAAAGAATTGGTCCACGAAGGAAACATCCGCCGGGTGATCATCAAGAATGACGAAGGAAGAGCCCTGATCGATCTGCCGCTCAGCCTGGGTGTGGTCGGCACGCTCCTGGCGCCACAGTTGGCCGCGATCGGCGCCATCGCGGCCCTCATCACCCAGGGGACGATCACCGTCGAGCGGGTTCGGGACGAACCCGAAGACAAAGCGTCTTGAAGCGAACCGGCTCATCGACGCCGGCCGCCGGGAGGATGGCCGTCTCAAGGATGGCGGGCTGTCCCGCCATCCTTGAGACTAGTCCGAACCTCCCGATCCCTGCACAGCCAGCAGGCGTCTCCAGCTCTTCCGGAGCCACGGGGCGGCTCCCGACAGGCCGGCGCGGGGAAACCTCCGTCCGTTCAGTTGCTCTCCGATGAACGTGGTGCGGACCAGGTAGTGATAACTGAGGAACAAAAGCGGGAAGGCCGCAAGGTTGATGGCAAGGTATTTGATGGCTCCGGGCCAGGCGGTCTCGAAGACGAGGATCTGCAGCGGGACCACCAGGATGAGGTGCACCAGATACAGCCAGTAGGAGGCATCCGCAACATAGCGCCAGACGTGGCTCTCCTCCCGGCAAGAGGTCAGGACCAGGCCGGAGAAGCCGAAAACGAGAGACCACATCATGAGGGCGTAGAGAAGCGGAAGAAGGAGATGGGGGAGGTTGGAGAACTGGCCGGACGGATCCAGAAAACCGCTGATCTCGCGTCCGAAAAAGGTGACACCGGCCAGGGCGAGTCCTATCTCGAGGTTGAGCATCCAGCGCTTTCGTAGCAGCGGGAGCAGGCGGCTCTGGCGGTGGATCATCCAACCGAGCCCGAAGAACACGCCGTAGGTAAGAAGGACCGGTACATCGGGAACAAGCGATTGGTTGGGAGTCCGGACCCACCCGCCCATCATTGCCAGGAGGGGCATCGTCAGGAAGGCCAGGATGGCGACCCTCCACGGAGATTCGAGTGTCCGGGCCACGGCGCGGTCGGCCCAGTTCGTGAGTCGACCGGATCGATCGAGTTGCGTCCAGAGCCACCGTCCCGCCAGTGCTGCGACGTACAGCAGCAGAAGGTCGTACAGGAACCAGAGGTGAAGCAGGCTGAAGCCGTCCCGCAGGAAGTTGCCGGTGATGAAATGGCCGATCCAGATCTGAAGCGTCGTCAGCCCTTCGAGACCCGGCGGAAGGCCAAGCAGATCGGGACGGCCCATTTCCATGCGGCCCCAGATCCAGATCAGGATCATTACGGGATACAGGATGATCCACCCGACGATGAACGGTACCAGGATTCGCTTCGTCCGGTGTCGAACGAAAGCCCGAAACCCGTGCCGGTGGTAGACGAGGTGCCCAAAGAACCCGGCAATCAGGAAGAAGACCTCCATCCGGAAGCTGTGCAGCGTGTGCTGGAAGGCGGCAAAGATCCAGTGGGCCTGCGGATCCACGACGGCCCAGGACCACCGCTCCGGGCAAAAGGACTCCGCTGCATGAAAGAAGATTCCGAGCAACAGGGCCAGGGCCCGCAGTGCATCGAGGGCGTGATACCGAGTCGTTTCCTGTTCCAAGAATGACGTCTCCATTTCCCGCGGTGGTGTTGGTGCGAACCGCCCGTACCGCGACTTCATGGGGGAGAAACGTCATTCTCGATCGACGGGTTCCGCAATCGGCAGCCCAATGTCACGAACGGCGCCATGGGAGGCACGAACCGCGCTGGACAGCGCTCCCGGGGCAGAGTAGGACAACCATCCTGGTTGTCTAGGGGGCAATGATTGCCGTAACCGAGGCGGTCCCCGGGCGGGCACAGCTGCGGCGACACTTTCGGCACTGCCGGTGGCCGGGTCCGGGGCGTCGGGACAAGCAGGGATGCTTGTCCTACGGTCCGCGGCGGCGATGATTGCCGTAACCGAGGCGGTCCCCGGGCGGGCACAGCTGCGGCGACACTTTCGGCACTGCCGGTGGCCGGGGTCCGGGGCGTCGGGACAAGCAGGGATGCTTGTCCTACTCTCAGTGCACCGTCTCGGGCTGCATGTGCTGCGCCAGGGCCTCGAAATCGCCTCGCGTCATGGAGTGGGAGACGTCCATCATGGTGATGGCGCCCGGCTGGCGCTTCTCCACATAGCACGCTTCCCAGAGCGTCTGATGGTAAAGCTTCGAGTAGAATTCCCGGGCGGACATGTTCTCGAATCCCACCAGGAAGACCCCCAGCTTCGACAAGGCCTTGAAAATCTGTCCGACCTTTTTCCGGCTTTGCTTCTCGTTGAGCTCTTCGGGCGGCGGAAGCTTCATGCCCTTCTGCTGAAGCCCTCGGAACAGACTGACGCCCTTATCCACGGATTCGAAGGCCAGCACGTCTTCGAGAAAGGTCTGCTGATCCTCGAGGGGAGAGTCCTGTGAGCGCCAGAAGGATGCTTCTCCGTCGGCGAGCCGATTCAATTCGGTCTCCAGCCGGTCGACCTCTTCTCGAGCCGCCTGCTCCGCGCGGGCGCGAGCCCAGCGCGGCTGCTCTCCTTCCCTGTAGGATCTGCTTCGGCGCTCTCTCTTCAGTCTCGATTTCCTTCCCATCGTCTTCCTCCTTTGAGGGCGAGTTGAAACAAACACCTGAGGCCCTCACAGATAAAGAACGCACGAGATTGAAAATCTGCGAAACGAAGGCGACTCAGAGTTTCCTGTGGAGACCCGATGTGGTTTCGAGGGGCTACTCTCGTCTTTACTTTCGGCCGACCCGGATCAGCTCCGGGAGACTCGCGCCGCGCCCTGCGACCCCCTGGGAGAGGTCAGCGGGGACATGCCGTGATGTGGCGGATGTTGGGGGCCACGTCCGTGAGGACGATCTCGTCGTACCAATCGTAATAACCGGCCTCCACGACGAGTTTGACGCAGGACGGAGCCCCGAGCCTCTCCAGCGGGATCGGTACGGTGAGAGAGGCGGCTTCGACCTGAATCGGCAGGTTCGCGATGGGCACGCCAGCACCAGATGACGTGAGACGGTACAGCGGGACCGTGTGACTCGTCGGATCGACCTCCGTCTCGACCCCGAACTCCACTCCCAGACCGGAGTCATAGGGGGCGATGAAATCGATCAGGGGCTGCACCCCGGTTGCGGGGTTCTGGTCGACGTCCATCTCGATACCAACAGTCAGTTCCGTGCCCTCTGAATCGAGGGTCAGGATATCGAAGGGATCCTTCAGAGCCACGGTCACGAGGAGCTCTCCGTTTCGGATCTCGGCATCCACACGGACGATATCGTAGCGAGGTCCGCCGGCAGGACCGAGGGTGTCGCCGCGGGGATCTTCATGGCTCAGGACGGGCGCCACGGGCACGGTCCCGGCGGCCTCGTAGAGGTCGGGAACGGGGACCAGTGTGAGCGTTCCGGAGGGGCTGTCGACGCTCGACCCACCAAGGAGAATCGAGGCGGACGGGCCGGTCGTGTTCGCCTCTGGCAGCAGCGTCAGGTCGGTGATCGTCGCGCCGTCCAGCCAGGTGGTGGCAATCCCGGAACTCGGGACGAACAGATCGACCTTCGAGTCTGCGGGTTCCGCGGCCAGGAGATGAAAAGCGGCGGGGCAGGGCACGTCCAGCCGGTAGAGGCCCAGGAGGCTGGTCAGGCGGCGTCCCGCGTCGACTTCGCGGACCTCGCCGCTGACTCCGTCGACCGCCAGCAAGCGGCCGGCCTCCTCGCTCACGTACAAATCCCCGGTGCAGGCGTCCACAGCCAGGCCCACGAGGCGATCGAAGCCGCCGATTTGCTGGGCTCGAACGCTGTCGATCGGCACCTGCGCCCGCTCCGTTCGGAGAAGTCCGGCCTCGAGCTGGATCAAGGGGAAGCTCTTGATCCGGTCTTGGTCGGCGACCAGCAGGTTCCCGTTCGACGGATCCAGTGCCAGGGCGGTGGGGCCAGTGAGCCCCTGGATCACGGCGACCGACTCGCCCGTAAGGGGATTCAGCCGGAGGATGCGTCCCCCTTCTCTGGCCGCCAGCAGCAGATACTCATGACCGGACGAGGAGACAAAGGGGATCATCTTTGCTATGAACTCTCCGGGGAATGTCTTGATCTGGAGCCGGTTCGGGTAGGCACTGAAGATCCGGCTCTCCCCGGAGCCGGCGGCCGGCACGAGCCCGCGTCCTGCCTGCAGGCCGAAACCGGTGATCTCGGCAGTGTAGATCTTCGCGAGCGACGCCAGATAGGCGGCCGACTGGACGGTGCCTAGCCCCGAGACGAGATCCTGCTTGAAGAACAGATCGACTGACGCTCCTGCGGCTGCGGTCCCGGTGACCGCCGAGACGTCCACGGAGAGTGGCTGAGTCAGGCCGAAGGGGGCAGTGTAGCGGCCGTTCGCGTCGATCCGACCCAGTGCGGGTGTCCCTCCGGTCTGCCCGTTGACGGTCCAGTCGACTGCCCCCGGGAAATTCGAACTGGCGAACTGCTGTGAGGCCCCCGGCTGCAGAACGACCATCCGGGGTTGGACTTGCGGGGACGGGAGAGAGAGGTCCGGTACGAAACTGGCGGGCGAGGCCTGAGATGGAATGTTGGCGAGAACACGGTCGGTCCCGAAGAGCGACGTTCCGTACAGGGGAAGGTCACTCTGGACCCAGATGAACCCCCCGGTTTTCCCCGCCGCTGCAGGCACCAGTTCCTGGATGACCTTACTGAGACGCTCTCCGCCCCCCAGGACGCCGTGAAAGCGCCCCAGCACCTGTCCCTGAGGGTTGAGGGCCAGGACCCGGAAATTGGTGGAAAGGGTCCCGGGGTTGAGCAGGGCCAGCCCGGTGAAATATCCGAGGTCCGTGGCGAGATGTGAGAAGAGGAACTCGGTCTGCGCATCGAACTGTGCCGAAACCGCCGCCACGGAGCCCGCCTCCGGCAAGCCATAGGAGATGAACCCCTGAATCGAGGCGGCAGTCGATTCGACCTTGAGCCAGCCGATCTGCGTGGCGGAACCGCCGAATCCGAACAGTTCCGCGACATCGGAGGTCAGACTCGTGCCGCCCTGGAGGGACCTGACGACCGGGTTGTTGAGGATCACGCCGGGCGGGAAGGGCTCTCCCTGCGAGTTCAAGACGGTGAGCGTGAGAAGGACGGTCTGATCTGACGAATTGATCAGGGTCAGTGTCGTCTTCCAGGGACCCAGTACCGCAAACTGCGGGAAGTAGAGTCGGCGCATCAGTTCGTAGTCGGGCCGCGCATTGATCCCGAACAGGTCGCCACCGGTGCGGCGGATCAGTTCGAATCCGGCGATCGCGGTGTCGCTGTCCACCACCAGATAGGTGCCCACTGGAAACTCGCTGATCCCGAACAAGTTACCAGGCGCCAGGCGCGCCATGCCCATGGCGGGCAGGACCAGGGGAGCCGAGCTCGTCAGTCTCGGCAATCCGGGACGGTACAGCTGCAGAGTCAGGTGCGACGGGCTGAGATTGGGATTGATCACGTCGAGTTCCGACTGGAATCCGTTTTCGGATCGGGTGCTGTGGAACACGATGCTGTTCCCGGTCCGGGGCAGTTCCGCCCCGTCGAGGAATCGGATGGACGAATCCAGATAGAGGAAGAACCCGGTGATGTGGTCAGTCTCACTGGTGGCCTGAATCCAACCGTAAAAATCGGGGGGCAACGGCGTGAGGAACAGTTCGAGCAGCACGCGAGCGACCTGCTGGCCCGCCGGAATACTCAGGCTAGAGGGGTTGCGAAAGCCCGGTGCGCTGACGGGTCGGCCGTCCGGTCCGTAGGCCGTCAGAGTGATCGTGGCCGGAGCAGAAGTCGGGTTCACGAAGGCCAGACCCGTAAAAGTGCCCTCATCGAAGGCCAGCCGCGGGAAATTCAGTATGGAACCGCCTAGCACAGGGGTCAGGAGGATGACGAAGGGCAGGACCCGAAACAAACCCGACAGGGCAGGTGGGAGCATGACCGCCTCCTCGAAGCCGGAGCTTCTGCAGCCGTCGGAAGCCGGGGCACTTCGAACGACTCTGCGATCCCAATGAAACGTCACGACTCGCCGGCTGTCAAGGGTTGAGTCGTCGGACGGGGTCCGCCGGCACGCGCCTGCTCTGCAACTTGACATTAAAGGTGATTTCAGTGCTATTGTTGATAGAAATCTCAGGGTCCGGAGAGGCTCGCCGAGTCCCGACGGACCCGCTTTCGGTGATTTTGACCATGAAGACCACGACGCTCGGTAAGCTCAAGGCGCAGCAGGTTCCCTCCCGGTACCGGACGGTCAAGGAAGAGATTCGCCGCAATCTGATCCGGAAGCTGCGCGGCGGTGAAACTCTGTTTCCAGGGATCATCGGTTACGAGGAAAGCGTGATCCCGTCGATCGTCAACGCCCTGCTGGCCCGTCACAACTTCATCCTGCTCGGCCTCCGCGGTCAGGCCAAGAGCCGCATTCTGCGTGGTCTGGCGGATTTGCTCGACGAGGAAGTCCCGGCCATCGCCGGCTCCGAGATCCACGATGATCCCTTCTTCCCGCTTTCGACGGAGAGCCGTCGACGGATCGAAGAGGAAGGCGACGATCTGCCCGTGCACTGGATCCGCCGGGAGAACCGTTATGTGGAAAAACTGGCGACCCCCGATGTGACCGTCGCCGATCTGATCGGCGATCTGGATCCCATCAAGGCCGCCCGTAGCGGGCGAGATCTCTCCGACTTCAGCAATATTCACTTCGGCCTGTTGCCCCGGGCCAACCGGGGGATCTTCGCCATCAACGAGTTGCCCGATCTGGCTCCCAAGATCCAGGTGGCATTGTTCAACATCATGCAGGAGGGGGATGTTCAGATTAAGGGCTTCCCACTCCGGCTTCCGCTGGACGTCCTGCTGGTCTTTTCAGCCAACCCGGAGGATTACACGGCGCGCGGCAAGATCATCACGCCTCTCAAGGACCGGATCGGGGCCGAGATCCGGACGCACTATCCCCAGGAGTTGGCCGACGGCATTCGGATCACCCGGCAGGAAGCCTGGCAGGAACGGGACGAAGGGCTTCGGGTGACCGTACCGGACTTCGTTCGGGAGATCATCGAACTGGTGGCCTTCGAGGGACGCAATCATCCTCGCGTGGATCAGCACTCTGGAGTCAGCCAGCGCCTGCCCATCACCTGTCTGGAGACGGTGGTCAGCAATGCCGAGCGACGGGCTCTCTTGGACGGCGGCCGCGCGGTGGCTCGCGTGGCCGACATCTATGCGGCGGTTCCGGCGCTTTCCGGGAAACTGGAACTGACCTACGAAGGTGAGCTCAAGGGCGCACAGGTCGTCGTCGAGGAACTGATCCAGCGGGCGGTTGCCCGCGTGTTCCAGCATCACTGCGATCAGGACGCGTTCGACCCCATCGTGCAGTGGTTCGATCTGGGAGGGACCCTGCGGACGACCGACCAGACGTCCGACAAAGAGTACCTGGGGAGAGTCAACGCGATTCAGGGACTGGACGAGCTGCTCCGGGAGCAGGGTCTCGACCCGCGGAAGGACGGCGGCCTGGCAGTCGCCTGGACCGAGTTCTTCTTCGAGGGGCTGTGTTCCCAAAAGCGGCTCAGCCGGGACGATGACCGGGGATACTTCCGTGAGTCGGAGGCCGTGGACAGCGAGATCTACCAGAAGCCGCAGGGCAAGAGCTCGTTCAGCTGATCCTCAGCCGGTTCGACTGAAGACGGAGGCCGGCGACCCGCCGAGGTCCGGGTCCGGCGTCGGTCCGGGAGAGAAATTCGATGGGACGCTATCAATACACGCGATACCTGCCGAGACCTGCTGAGGATATCGATCTCGACGAACTGATCGAACAGTTGCGCGACCTCTTCCTGCAGAGTGGCTTCTACTCGCAGTTCTACCCGGGCGGGGACGACGAGCCGACTGCACAGAATCTGATGCAGGCCTTGGCAGATATGCTGTCCGAGGACGACCGGCTGCCCGAACAGTGGAGGGATGAACTGCGCCGCTACGCCGAGAACCCTGTGAACTTCCAGCTGTCGAACGAGGTGCGCGAGCTGCTCGAGAGGTTGATCGAGCGGTTGCAGCAGGAAGGGTACATGAACCGGCTCGAGCCGGCCCCCGACGGGGCGGGACATGGTGAAGTCTCGGAGGGACGGCAAGGCGAGGTGCGCTTCGAACTGACCGACAAGAGCATCGACTTCCTCGGCTACAACACATTGCGCCACCTGATGAGCGCCGTCGGCGCATCAGGATTCGGGCGCCATCGCACGAACGACTTGTCGACCGGCATCGAGTCGAGCGCCTACAGCCGAGCCTATGAATTCGGCGACACCCTGAACCTGGATGTCGCCGCCACGCTCCTCAATGCGGTCCGCCGGGAAGGGCTGGGCGTGCCGTTGAAGCTGGAGTACTCGGACTTGATGGTCCACCAGACCGAACGACGCAGCTCCTGCGCGACGGCCTTGATGTTGGACTGCAGCCACAGCATGATTCTCTACGGCGAGGACCGCTTCACTCCGGCCAAGAACGTGGCCCTGGCTCTGGCCCATCTGATCCGGACCCAGTACCCGGGTGACACGCTGGAGGTGGTTCTCTTTCACGATTCGGCCGAGCGGATTCCCCTCTCGCGGCTGCCCTCCGTCAAGGTCGGCCCGTTCCACACCAACACCTGCGAGGGATTGCGGCTCGCGCGGCGCCTGCTACTGAACCAGCGCAAGGAGATGCGGCAGATCGTGATGATCACTGACGGCAAGCCGTCCGCTTTGACGCTGCCCGACGGCCGGATCTACAAGAACGCCTGGGGGCTCGATCCCTACGTTCTCGAAAAGACCTACGAGCAAGTGGCACTCTGCCGCAAGTCGGGAATCCTGATCAACACGTTCATGCTCGCCCGAGACTGGTACCTGGTCGACTTCGTGAAGAAGGTCTCCCAGATCTGCCGGGGCAAAGCCTACCTGACGACGACCGTCGACCTGGCCGACTCCATCCTGATGGATTTCATGAGCAACAAAGCGACGACGATCCACTAGGGGATTTGAGGTTTACGATTTGAGATTTACGATTTGGGGGCGGATCCGGGGGTTCCGGCGAGGATTGACGGCTCGAACGGACTGCCACGGCCTCAATCGACTCGGGCGAAAAGTGTCGGTCCAGCCCCCAAATCGTAAATCGTAAATCTCAAATCTCAAATCTCAGACCCACTGTTTCGCTCGAAAATCCCGCAGCAGTCCACAGAAGGTCTCCATCTCTTCCGGCAGTCCGATCGTCACCCGACAGTACTCGAGGAGTGGAGGGAACGGTCGTCCGACCTGAACTCCCGAGGAGGCCATGCGCCGCCGGAAGTCTGCCAGTCCCCCGTTGACCTTGAACATGACGAAATTGGTGTCACTGGGAAGGTAGGGCACCTTCAGGGCGTTGAGCGTCTGATACAGCATCGTCTTGCCACGCTGGTTCGACTGAATGCTTCGTTGCACGAAGGCCCGGTCATCCAGTGACGCGGACGCTGCGGCGAGCGCCACGCTGGACACGTTCAGCCGTGTGAATCCATCCAGTCGCCGGACCCACTTCACGGCGCCGACGAGATAGCCCAGCCGCAATCCCGCCATGGCATAGACCTTGGAGAAGGTTCGGGTGACCAGCAGGTTGTCTCGGCGCGTCGCCTCACCGACCAGAGAATCGTAGCGCGGATCCTCAGCGTAGTCGTGATAAGCCTCATCCACGAGGAAGAGCGTGTCGGGCGGGGCTTCGTCCATCCATTCGCGCATTCCGGCGGCCGGTGTGATAGTTCCGGTCGGATTATTGGGGTTGCACAGATACACCAGAACGGGTCCGCGGTGACCCGCGACGACGGGCCGCATGGCCTCCAGATCATGGGAGAAGTCGGACCGGAGCGGAATGCGGGTGACGCGCAGCCCCAGAGTGTCGGCATGGCCTGAGACAGCCTCATAGGTCGGATCCGCCGTCAGGACCAGCGACCGGTCCGGATCGAACAACCCCACTACGAGCCGCAGCAGTTCGGACGAACCGTTTCCCAGCAGGATGTGCCCCTCCTCGACTCCGTGCCGCGCGGCCAGCCGGCCTTGGAACTCCGGCATGACCGAGAAAGGATAACGATGGCTTTCGGAGAGAGCGGAGGTGGCCGCCTCCAGGGCCTTCGGGGAAAGGCCCAGCGCATTCTCATTGGCGTTCAGACGGATGGGCCGGGAGTAATCGGCGGTCAGGGTGGTGGCGGGAAAGGCCAGGGCCGCCCGCCCGAGCATGGGAGACAGACCCAGCAGGGCGCCGGAATGGAGAAATCCTCGTCGATTCATGGATCACCTCACGAAAACGAGAACCAATGTCGCTGTTGGCAAGGAGTCTAGCGGAAAGCGCGCCGAAAGGCGATTTGAGAATTGAGCTTTGATTGACGAATTGGAGGTAGTCCCGAAACGGGAATCACGCCGCAGCCTTTCAGGGCGGGCCGTCACCGGTTGCGGTGATTCCGTATAATCCTGAGTACGCGGGTGCGGGTAGCCGAGGCGAATCGGCCCGTCGGAGGCCGGTCCCGAACCGTCGCGCCCCTGAAGGAGACCTGCCCAGGTGAAACGAGAGTCGACCGATGCGGCCTGTCTTGGCGCCTTCCACCCGGCCGTGGCGTCCTGGTTCCAGGAACGCTTCGGAGACCCGACCGAGCCGCAGCGACAGGGATGGCCGCTGATTCAACAGGGCCGGAACGTGCTGATCTCCGCGCCGACGGGATCGGGGAAGACGCTGGCGGCGTTCCTGTGTGCCATCGACGGATTGGTGAAGCGCGGGGCGGCGGGGGCCTTGGGAGAACGTACCGACGTGCTCTACATTTCTCCGCTCAAGGCGCTGGCCAATGATATTCGGGTCAATCTGCTGGAACCGTTACGGGGAATACGGGAGGAGGCGGCCGGCCAGGGAGTCGAGCTTCCCGAGATTCGTCCCCTCGTCCGCAGCGGCGACACCCCCGCAAGAGAGCGCCGGCGCATGATCGACCGCCCGCCTCACATCCTGGTGACCACCCCGGAGTCCTTCTTCATCCTGCTTACGAGCGAGAGCGGTCGCAACATGTTGAGGGATGTCTCCAGTGTGATTGTCGACGAGATCCACGCCCTGGCCCGTGACAAGCGCGGCTCGCACCTGATGCTGTCCCTCGAGCGCCTGGAGGCCTTACGCTGCGAATCAGAGACGGCGACAGCCCTGCAGCGAATCGGTCTGTCGGCGACGCAGCGGCCCATCGAAGAGATCGCGCGCTTCCTCGTGGGTTCGGGCCGGGCCGCAGAGGTCGTCGATGTCGGCCATCAACGACCCATGGATCTTGCCATCGAGGTCCCCGGAGAAGGCCTGTCCAGCGTGGCCAGCCGGGAGATCTGGGAGGAGGTCTACGACCGGCTCGCACGGCAGATCGGTGAGAATCGGACGACCCTGGTCTTCGTGAATACCCGGCGCCTGGCTGAGCGGCTGACTCACCAGCTCGCCGCCCGGCTCGGCACAGACCAGGTGGCCGCGCACCATGGGAGCCTGGCGCGGGAGACGCGGCTGGCGGCCGAGGAACAACTGAAGCAGGGCCGGCTCAAGGCAGTCGTGGCCACCGCCTCGCTGGAGCTCGGAATCGACATCGGCACGGTGGATCTGGTGTGCCAGATCGGCTCCACGCGATCCCTTTCCCTGGCCCTTCAGCGGATCGGCCGGTCCGGCCACTGGAAGGGAGCCATACCGAAGGGACGTCTTTTCCCCATCTCCCGCGAGGATCTGATCGAGTGCGCCGCACTGGTCTGGGCCCTGCGCCGGGGACGCCTCGACGTCACCCGAATTCCCAGGGCGCCCCTCGATGTCCTGGCCCAGCAGATCGTGGCGGCTGCCGCTTCGCGCGAATGGCAGGAAGAAGAGCTCTGGAAGGTCCTGCGCCGGGCGGCTCCCTATGAAGAGCTCGAGAAGGGTGATTTCGAGGCCGTGGTGGCCATGCTGGCCGAAGGTTTCACGGGTCGCCAGGGTCGTCGGCGGGCCCTGCTCCACCGGGACCGGATCCACGGCCGCATCCGCGCCAGGCGGGGTGCCCGGCTGGCGGCGCTGACCTCGGGCGGCGCCATTCCGGATAACGCAAATTTCCTGGTCAAGGCGGATCCCGACGATCTGATCGTGGGAGACGTGGACGAAGACTTCGCCGTGGAGAGCTCGCAGGGCGACATCTTCCTGCTGGGCAACTCCTCCTGGCGCATCCGGCGCGTGGAAGCGGGCGTGGTCCGGGTGGAGGATGCCGGCGGAGCTCCCCCCACCATCCCTTTCTGGCGGGGCGAGGCGCCGGGCCGCAGCGACGAGCTTTCGGCGGCCGTGTCGGAATTGCGGGAAACCGTGATCGAAAAGAGCAACAAAGCGCTTCCCTGGCTGATCCGGGAATGCGGGCTGGACCGGCGCGGGGCCGAGCAGGTGATCGCCTTCGTGCAAAGCGGGCATGCGGCCCTGGGTTGCCTGCCGACGCAGCGACGGATCGTGGCCGAGCGCTTCTTCGACGAATCCGGAGGCATGCAGTTGGTCATCCATTCTCCCTTTGGCGCCCGGATCAACCGAGCCTGGGGGTTGGCTCTCCGAAAACGGTTCTGTCGGTCGTTCAACTTCGAACTGCAGGCCGCCGCCACCGAGAACGGTTTGCTCCTGTCGTTGAGCGACCAGCACAGCTTCCCTTTGGAGAGTGTCTTTTCCTTCCTCTCACCGGCCACCGCGACCGATATCCTGATCCAGGCGGTTCTGGACGTGCCGCTGTTTCCGACGCGCTGGCGCTGGAACGCCTCGCGGGCCTTGGCGATCCTGCGCTTCTCCCAGGGGAGGAAAGTCCCGCCCCAGCTGCAACGGATCCGCTCCGACGATCTCCTGGCGTCGGTCTTCCCGGAGTCCGCGGCCTGTCTGGAGAACATCACGGGCGACCGCACGGTTCCGGACCACCCGCTGGTGGCGGAGACCCTGCGGGACTGTCTGACTGAGGCCATGGACGTCGAGGGCTGGCTGGGCGTACTGTCCCGCCTGCAACAGGGGTCGATCGAGGGAGTGGCGATCGATACCCGGGAACCCTCTCCTTTCAGTCATGAGATCCTCAACGCCAACCCCTATGCTTTCCTGGACGATACGCCTCTCGAAGAACGGCGGGCGCGGGCCGTCTACAGCCGGCGCACGCTGACCGGCGAAGAGCTGAAGCAGTTCGGCACGCTCGATCCTGCCGCCGTGCGCCAGGCCGTCGAAGAGTGCGCGCCCTCCCTGGAGACCGCGGACGAAGTCCACGATGCCCTGCTGAGTCTCGGAGTGATGGAGGCTGCAGAGCTGGCCGGCGCCGAGGATCTCCTGCAGGAGTTGGTGGAACAGCAGCGTGTCTTCCGGATAGCCTCCCCCGCCGAGGGTGGCGACGACGGGGCCGAGGCGGATGGATTGTGGCTGGCGGCGGAGCGAGCGGCCCTGATCGAACGGGTCTATCCACCAGGGACGCTGCCCCCGCTTCCGGAAGGTGGGTCAGGTCCGTGCCTGGCCGGTCTCTGGGAACGGGATCGTCGCCTGTCTCGCGAGGAGGCGACCCGGGAGCTGGTTCGTTGCCGGATGGAATCGGACGGGCCCCTGACGGCTGCCGGGCTGGCGCGGCAGCTGTCCCTGCCCGGCGAACTGGTGCGCGGTGCCCTGGCTGCGCTGGAGGCGGAGGGCCAGATTCTGAGAGGACGATTCACCCCGGGTTGCGAGACCGTTGAGTGGTGCGACCGTCGCATCCTCGCCCGCATCCATCGGCTCACGCTGGGTCGGCTTCGGCGGGAGATCGAGCCGGTTTCGCCGGGCGACTTCATGCGCTTCCTCTTTCAGTGGCAGCACGTGCTGCCCAGGACGCGGCTGCACGGGGCGACCGGTCTCCGGCTGATCCTTCGTCAGCTCCAGGGTTTCGAGACGCCGGCTGCCGCCTGGGAGACCTTCATCCTGGCTCGCCGTGTCGCCGACTATCAGCCGGAGATGCTGGACAAGCTCTGTCTGTCGGGCCGCTTCGTGTGGGGGCGGCTCAGCCTTCCCGGCCGCGCCGACGAGGAGACGCCCCCGCGGAGTCTGCGCCCGACACGGGTGGCGCCGATCAGCTTTTTCGAGCGGCAGCAGGTCTCCGATTTCCTGGGTCTTCGTCGCGAAGGAGGAGATGCGGAGCTGCCGCCCCTGTCTCACCCGGCTCGTGATGTGCTGGAAGCTCTGGAACACTGGGGAGCGAGCTTCGTGGAGGACCTCGTCCGGGCCACCGGGCGCCTGCCCATGGAGGTGGAACTCGGGCTCTGGGAACTCGTCGCCCAGGGAGTGGTGACGGCGGATGCCTTCGACAACCTGCGCAGCCTGATCGATCCCAAACGGCGCCTGGTGAGCCGGCACCGGCTTTCCCGGAAGAAGCGCCAACCCGTCCCGGCCATGAGCCGCTGGACCCTTCTGCGAGTTCCCGGGGCCTCGGAGACATCTGCTGTGGAGACGCTCGCCGCTCAGTTGCTGCGTCGCTGGGGAGTCGTCTTCAAGGCCCTGCTCCTGCGTGAGGGAGTGACGACGCCCTGGTGGGATCTGGTCCGTGTCTACCGCCGTCTGGAAGCCCGCGGCGAGATCCGGGGAGGCCGGTTCGTGGCCGGGTTTTCCGGCGAGCAGTTCGCCCTTCCGGAGGCCGTGGAGGCCCTGCGCCGGGTGCGCCGGGTGGAGGCCGTCGAAGAAGTCGTCACGATCTCGGCCGCCGATCCGCTCAATCTGATCGGCATCGTCCTGCCGGGCGAGCGGGTCCGGCCCCACCCGGAGACCATCCTGACTTTCCGAAACGGACTGCCATGTGATGGCCAGATTCCGGGGCTCCAAGGGGCCAGTTTCCAGGGGTCTCGAAACCCCTGAGTCGGAGAGCACCGGGAATTCCGAATTCCGAATTCCGAATTCCGAATGGACACGAGCAGCGCCGGAGGCGCTTCCCGACCAACCCGCTGGAGACTGATCACCTTCCCAGCCGTCCCCTGGTGATGGAACTGTTCGTGGGGAACCTGACGCCCCGCGGGATTGAGCCGGCTTGGACCGTCGAGCAGGTCGTCCAGTGTCGTTCGGCTCGCGGCGGGACACCCCAGAACCTCGTTGGACCTGGAACATGGAGCGAGGAACCCGTCCTTCCGCGCCCCGTCCTCCCGTGTCCCGCTCTCCCGCGTCCCGTCCTCCCGCGTCCCGTCCTCCCGTTCTCTCAGTTCGATGCGACCAGCCTGGAACCCGATACTGAGGACTGGAGTGCTTGCGCCCTCCCGCAAATCATGGTACCCACGAGGGACGGGCCACGACCAGGGAGGTTCCCAATGAAGCGGGTGCTCATGATAGTCGCTCTGCTTGGGCTGGTTTCCTGCGCGGGGAACAGCGATTCTCACATGCGGTCGCTCACTGCCGACCAGCTCCGGGACAAGATTGCGGGGGGATGGGCCGGCAAGATGATCGGCGTCTCCTATGGCGCTCCGACCGAATTCAGGGCCATGGGGGAGACCTATGAGAAGGAATTGACCTGGTCACCGGAGCGCCTCGAAAACGCCATCCAGCAGGACGATCTGTATGTTCAGTTGAGCTTCATGATGGCCATGGACAAATACGGCATCGATGCCCCGGCGGAGAAGCTGGCGGAGTCCTTCGCCACCGCCGGATACCCCCTCTGGCATGCCAACGTCATGGCTCGCAAGAACTTCTTCGACGGCATCCTGCCTCCCCTGTCCGGCAATCCCCAGTTCAATCTGCATGCCGATGACATCGATTTCCAGATCGAAGCCGACTATATCGGCTTCATGTGTCCCGGAATGCCGCGGACCGCCGTGGAAATCGCCGATCGCGTGGGGCACATCATGAACTACGGGGACGGCGTCTACGGAGGCATGTTCGTCGATGCTCTCTATGCCGAGGCCTTCTTCTCCCTCGACATCCCGGCGGTCGTCAACCGCGCGCTCCTCTCCATACCCTCGCAGAGCGACTACGCCGCCTGTATCCGCGATGTTGTTGCGCTCCATGCTGCCTATCCGGACGACTGGCGGCGGGCCTGGCGAGAGCTCGAGGCCCGCTGGGGAGCAGTGGACATCTGCGGTGCGCTGGTTCCTTTCAACATCGACGCCAAGTTGAACGGGGCCTACATCGTTATGGGATTGCTCTACGGTGGCGGTGACTTCCAGAAGACCATGGAGGTGTCGATTCGCAGCGGGCAGGATTCCGACTGCAATCCCTCGAACGCCGCCGCCGTGCTGGGCGTGATGCGGGGTTTGAGCGGCATTCCGGAAGAGTGGAAGAAGGGCATCGCAGAGATCGCCGATTCGAAGTTCATCTTCACCGACTACACGTTCAAAAGTGCCGTCGACAACACCGTCCGCTACGCCCGCGAGTTGATCCGGCGAAACGGCGGTGAGGTAACGCAGGCAGGTGTCCGCGTCGCAGTCCAGGAGCCGCAGGCGCCGGCCTTCGAAGATGCCTTCCCGGACGTTGTCCCCGATTACCGGTCGAGCGTGTTCGAGCCTGATCGATGGCGTTTCGAGGGGAGCTGGCAGATTGGACGCGACCGTGATGCACGGGGAGCGGAATCCGATCCGCAGTCCTACTCTTCGTCTGTCCCCGGTTCGGCAGCCGAGTTCGTCTTCAACGGTACGGGCGTGGTGATTCGGGGTAATTGGATGAAGGACGGCGGATTGGCGGATTTCTACCTCGACGGGCGGCTCGACCGGACGGTGAATACCTACTTCCACTGGGCCGGTCAGGAGAAACGGGACAACTTCCTCTGGCATGTCCTGCACCTCGATCCGGGTCCGCACACGGTGCGGGTGGTGGTATCCGGCGAGAAGAAGCCCGAATCGGAAGGGGCCCGGATCTACCTCACGGGGGCCACCGTTTTCAAGACCGGACTGAAACAGAACTGCCAGGTCGCGCTTTCGGTCGAGCGGTGAGATCGGCGGCAGGCGAAGACCACCGGCCGAGTCAATCTGAGGGGGACACATGGTCATCGTTGAGAGCTATCCGGTCGCGGTCTTTCTGACCGTGATCACCATGTTGTGCTGGGGGTCCTGGGCGAACACTCAGAAGCTGGCCGCGAAGGAGTGGAGGTTCCAGCTCTTCTACTGGGACTATGCCTTCGGGGTGCTCATCCTTTCGCTGGGGTTTGCGCTGACGCTGGGCAGTTTCGGACCGGTCGGCCGGCCGTTTCTGGCCGATCTCGGACAGGCCGCCGGCGGCGCGCTGGCTTCGGCGTTCATCGGCGGAGTGATCTTCAATCTGGCCAACATCCTGCTCGTATCGGCGATCGACATCGCGGGCATGGCCGTCGCGTTTCCCGTCGGAATCGGACTCGCTCTGGTGATCGGCGTAATCACGAACCATCTCGCCACGCCGGTGGGAAACCCCTGGGTGTTGTTCGCCGGAGTGGCGGCCGTGGCCGTGGCCATCGTTCTGGATGCCGTGGCCTACAGACGGCTTTCGACTGCCGAGAGAAGGACTCCCGTCACCGGTATCGTGCTGTCCATCGCAGGCGGTCTGCTGATGGGTTTCTTCTACCGGTTCGTGGCGGCTTCGATGTCGACGGATTTCGCAAATCCCGCGGTGGGCACACTGACGCCCTACACGGCCGTCGTCGTCTTTGCTGTCGGTCTCGTGGCCTCCAACTTCCTCTGGAACACATGGTTGATGAGACGGCCCTTCACTGGAGGCCCGGTTCCGTATCGCGACTACTTCGTCAAAGGTGATGCCCGGCTCCATCTGATCGGGATTCTGGGCGGCGTCATCTGGGGCATTGGTATGTCGCTCAGCATCATCGCCTCGGGAGCTGCCGGATTCGCGATCTCCTACGGATTGGGGCAGGGAGCCACCATGGTGGCTGCCGCCTGGGGGGTCTTCGTCTGGCGGGAGTTCGAGGACGCCCCGCCCGGAACGGGCCGGCTGCTGGCGCTGATGTTCGTCTTCTTCATCGCCGGGCTCGGATTGATCATCGCCGCCCGTCTCTTCTAGGGGACGGTCGAAAGCAGGCAGGGAATGCGCATGGACAAGCCCATCGTCGTCATCGGCAGCTCGAATACGGACATGATCGTGCAGGTCCCGCAGATCCCCCGCCCGGGAGAAACGGTCCTGGGGGGCGAGTTCTCCACCGCCTCCGGCGGAAAAGGGGCCAACCAGGCGGTCGGAGCGGCCCGTGCGGGCGGGAAGGTGGTCTTCCTCGCGCGTGTCGGTTCCGACATGTTCGGCGAGAAGGCCGTTGCGGGTTTCCGCCGGGTCGGCATCGACGTTTCCCGGATCGTCTCGGACCCGGAGGCGCCCTCGGGCGTGGCGCTGATCGTCGTCGACAGGGCCGGTGAGAACAGCATCGCCGTGGCGCCCGGCGCCAACGGACGGCTCGCACCCGCAGACATCGAGCGGGCCTCCCACGTCATCGCAGGCGCGGCTCTGGTCCTGATGCAGCTCGAGATCCCGCTGGAGACGGTGCGGGCGGCGGCACGCATCGCCCATGACGCCGGTGTCCCCGTGATTCTGAACCCGGCGCCCGCGCGGACGCTGGACAAAGAGTTGCTGAGCCTGATCGATGTCATCACGCCCAACGAGACGGAGGCGGAACTGCTGACGGGCGTGACGGTCTCCGATGACGATCAGGCCCGGAAAGCCGCGCTTCGACTCCACGCCGCGGGGGTTGGGACGGTCCTGATCACGCTCGGTGCACGGGGTGTCTTCGTTTCCTCGCCCGAGTTCACTGGAGTCGTGCCGGGATTCGAAGTCCAGGTGGTCGATACGACGGCGGCCGGGGACGTCTTCAACGGTGTCCTGGCCGTGGGTCTTGCCGAGGGCAAGACACTCGAGGAATCGGCCCGGCTGGCCTGCGCCGCAGCCGCCCTCTCCGTGACGAAGCTTGGCGCCCAGCCCTCGGCGCCGACTCGAGAGGAAATCGACCGCATGTAGCGTCGAAAGGCTAAACCATTCCGGCGCGATTCCCGTCTTCAGGAAGGAATGCTGATTCGGCTCATTCCGATCGTGCTGTGCCTCGGAGTCCCCCTGTGGGGGCAGGACCCGGCGCCCGACGCCACGCCCCCGTCCGACCTCGATGCGTTCATGCAGAAGGTGCTCGAACGCCGCGAAGCGAACTGGGCGACGCTCCAGGACTTCATCTTCCGAGAGAAGGAGGAACTCGAGCTTCGCGGCTTTGACATCGCGGCGGAAGAGAGCTTCCGCAAGGAATACGACTGGTACTACCGGGGCGGCGATCTGGTGCGCCGGCTCGTCCGCTCGGACGGCGTCAAGGTGGACGGGCCGGAGAAGCGCTGGGATCCCGAGCAGCGAAAGAAGAAGGAACCGCTGGCCCGGGAGAACTTCTTCGGGTTCAAGTTCGAGCCGGGCAACTACCTGTTGGCCGGCAGTGAAAAGTTGGAGGGCCGGGAAGTACTCGTCGTCGAGTACTACCCCAAGCACCTGTTCGACGATGACGAGGACGGGGACCACGCCGGCCGGGACGCAGCGCAAGGGAAGGAAGAGGAGGCCGAACGAGATTTTGAACAGGCTTTCCAGAAGACCTCCCTGGTGAAACTTTGGATTCTGCCGGACGAGCACCAGATCGTGAAGATGACCTTCGAGAACGTGGGGCTCGAGTTCCTCCCCTATCGCTGGCTGGTGCGGATCGACGACATCAATGCGACCCTGATCATGGACAAGCCCGTCGGCGACGTCTGGCTGCCGCGGGAAATGACTGCTTCGGGCAAGGTCTCGACGGCCGCCGCCTCACTGACCGTCATGTACGAACGGAAGTTCTTCGACTACAAGGAAGCCGACGTGAAGGTGCGCTTCCAGTTCGAGGGCGCCGCACCGGAGAAGCAGCCTGAGAAACCTCCCCGGCCCTGACATGACAATGCGACGACTCCTCCAGATCGCGTGCGCCCTGTGCTGTCTCTCCGTCTGTCACGCCGCGGACGGCGTCACCGGCATCCGGTGTCACGGGAATTACTCCGTTTCAGACGATGAACTCCTGCAGATTGCGGCCCTGAAGACGGGCATGTCGGTCTCCGACAAGGATCTCGAGGCTGCGCGGACACGATTGCTGCGCAGCGGCCACTTCGAGTCGGCCGAGATCCGGAAGCGCTACCGCTCCCTCACGCAGAGCGGCGACGTCTTCCTGGTCATCGACGTCAAGGAGAAGGTTCCCCTCTCCAAGAAGATCCAGTTTTTCCCGATTCTGCAGTACACGGATGAGTACGGGTGGACCTACGGAGGGCGAACGACCCTCGAAAACGCGCTGGGTGTTGGGGAGAGGATCTCCTTCCCCCTAACCTGGGGCGGCGTTCGGGAGGCGGCGTCCGAGTTCCAATTTCCGGTGCGGCTCGGTCTGGCGGATTACGCCGTGGGCGCCGCCCGGATCCACCGCCGGATCAACCCGGCCTTCGATCTCGCGGATCGGCGGGGTGAGTTGGACGCGGGTCTCGAAAAGCGGTTCGACCGCCTCCGTTACGGCCTGCGGGCCGGATGGTCCGACGTCGATTTTGGTTCCGTCACCAGTCGCTTCGCGTCCGTGGGTGGGGGGGCCGCCCTGGACACGCGCCGGAGTACGATTCTCCCGCGCAATGCCGTCTATGCCGGCTTCGACTGGACTTTCGTGGACTTCCGGGGAGCCAACGCACGGCCCGGCGTGAACCGGTTTCGCATCGATCTGCGCGGCTACAGGGCCTTCGTCGGTCGCTCGGTCCTGGCGGCGCAGGTTCTCCTCTTGCCGAGCACGGGGCCGCTGCCGGACTACCTCAAGCCCTTCATCGGCGGCGGGGCAACCCTGCGCGGCTACTCGGCCGGCCGCTTCGTGGGGGACAACGCCGCCCTCGCCTCGATCGAACTGCGCATTCCCCTGACGCCTCCCGGGACACTCTATCGGGGAGGACTGGATTTCTTCTTCGACACGGGAACGGCCTACAACCATGGCATTTCGCTGTGGGACAGCCGCTTCCACAACGGTGTCGGGGGAGGCTTCTGGCTCTTCGTCTTCGGTCTGGGCTGCAAGATCGACGTGGGATACGATCTCGACCACTCAGTGAAGGTCAACTTCGCGACAGGCTTTCGCTTTTAGTCGAACTGATAGAATCATCCGAGATGGAGCCTCCCCCGTTTCCAGTTCGCAAGGAACTCGACGGCTGGCTGCTGTTTTGGGCGCGACTCGACTGGGACGGGTCTCCGGGCGATTGGGAGAAGCGTCTGCGGCGGGTCGAGGCCGACATTCGAGCGAGACTGGGTCTGCAGGGGCTTTCCACGTTTCCTCCGGTCGCGGAGATGAGGAAGCTGTTCCGCGTTGCCGGGACCGATCCGACCCGGTACCGGCCCGCTTCGGAAGCGTTGTTGCGCCGGGTACTGAAAGGGGATTCCGTTCCCTCGATCCATCCCCTCGTCGATGTGAATAACTGTCTCTCCCTGCGCATTGCGTGCCCCTGTTGCGTGATGGCGAGAGGCAGCTTTGCACCGCCGATCGTGCTTCGGACGGGCCTGTCCGGCGAAGCCTATGAATCTCTCAGGGGACTGTTCAATCTGGAAGGGAAACCGCTACTCGTGGACGCGAGCGGGCCGTTGGATACACCGATCACGGGAAACAAGCGGGTGAAGGTCGAACCCTGGACAACCGCTGCCTGGCTGGTGGCCTATCTCCCCGCGGGGGCCGTGAGCCTGCAAGAGGCCCATTCCGCCCTGACCGATCTCGCCGATCCGGCCTCGGGGATCCGTGCCACCGGGCTCGGCGGTTGTTAGGGCAATGGTGAGGCAGGGCGACCGGCCTGAAGGCCGGCGCCCGGTCTGCCCGTTACGCTGCGGAGGGGTGTTGGGTATGGTGCTGCGGGCTGGAAAAGTCCATCACCGCGATGATGAACCCGAAGATGATGTTGTTCCAGAACAGCCCGGTCCCCATCGTGATGGGTGCCAGAAAGGCCGAAATGAACAGCCAGATCCCGATCAGCCCGGTGATCCAGCCACGGCCGGGGACGTCCCGCACCATGGCGAATCCGAAGATGGCGAGGAAGAACCCCGTCAGCAGGTTCGCCCAAAGATCACCAGCGTGTCCCATCCGCAGGAAGGGAATCACGATCGTCCATATTCCTAAAAGTCCTGTAAGCCATTTCATGGTTAATCTCCTTGGAGTAGCGGCAGCTTTTTGGGCTGCCCATCGCACTTCAACAACCTGTAGTGATGCAAGTTGCATTCCGGTCCTGAGAGCATCCGGCAGCCGGCTTGTCGGCCGAAAAGTCTTGCCGGACGAGGCTTTTCAACCGCTGGAGCCGAATTGGGTATGTGACAGGATTGCCGAATCTGCAGATCTGCCACAGCCGGACCCGACTAGCGCTCGCGCTTCAGGTCGATCCAGTAGGGAAGCCAGAATGTCCGGCTGAGGGCAACGGCCGAAACCACACCGCTCAGATGATCGCCCTGCCGGCGGACGCGGAGGAAGAGCACGTGATGGGCCCTCCGCGCCTCATCCGTCGCGAGGGAGCCGAAGAAGGGGGCCTCGAGGATGGGGTCGTGGAAGGAGGGCTGGCCGAGAGGGTTCCGAATCTGGATTGGACGACTGCGCGTCCCGCCGATCTCGAGTGCGGTGATGGACTGATCCTGGATCGAGAGCCGAGCCGGGAGGTCTCCGAGATCCGTGCGGACGGAGCCGCTCCAGCTCCCGTCGAGATCCTTCGGGATCGGCCCGACCTCTTGCGTAGGGGCGGGAATCTCCGGCCTCTCCGGAAAGTCCGGCAGGAGAGCGCGGAATGTCTCCCACTCGATCCGCCAGAGGCCATAGGCGTCATCTGTCTCGCCATTCATCAGCGTGGCCACGGCGACGTTGTAGGCCGGGATCAGGGCCAGCCTCGCCGTACACCCGGGCATTCCGCCGCTGGCGATCAGAAAGCGGATCCCTTCGATATCGACGACGGCCAGGCCCAGGCCCATCCGCACCCGGCCGATCCCTTCACCGGGGACGTCGAACTCCGACGGCAGGTGCAGGCGATCGATCGTCTCGTCCGAGAGAATCCGTCGCTGGCCTGGGGTCCAATCCTTGAGATGGAACAGGCCCCACCGGATCAGATCGTGGACGCAGGCGCGTACCGCGGACGCTCCCCGGTGATCGAAATCGATGGGGGGCATCGGGTTTCCTCGCCGGTCGTAAAGCGTGGCCGTCTGCGGTTCGAGGGCGGGGTCGGGGAAGACCGCGGTGTGTTCCAGGCCGAGGGGTTCGAAGACCTCCGACTGCATGAACTCGGCGTAGCTCCGGCCGGAGACCCTGGAAATGACCCGATCCAGGACGCCATAGCCGAAGTTGGAGTAAACATACTCGCGACCCGGTTCATCCACGATGATTCCGTAACGGCGGATCGATTCGTCCTGGTCCGGACGCAAGCGACGGTCGTCACCCACGAAGATGTTGACATGGGTCGGGAGTCCCGAGGTGAACTGGAGGACCTGTCGAACGGTCGGGCCCGTCGGATCTCCCGCGAAGGAGGTGAGCTTCGCCTCGCCCAGGTAGTCGTTGACCGGACGGTCGAGATCGACGAGCCCCCGCTCGACGAGGATCATCAGGCCGGTTGCGGTGAAGGACTTGGAGATGGAGGCGAGCGCATAGACCGAGTGGGCCGTCGCAGCCGTCCCGTTCCCGCGGTCGGCCCAGCCCGAAAGCCTCCTCCCAGACGATCCGGCCGTCCTGCGCTGCGGCGATGGCGATCGAAGGGGCGCCCTCCCGCAGGGCCTCGTTGATCAACCGGCGGGTGGAATCGAAACGGTCGCCGCTCGGGGTGATTTCAGGTGTCGAGGTCGAGTTGCAGGCCGCAGCAGCCAGAAGAGCCGCGGCCCCGATCGGCAGCAAAACCCGGCTCCACGCGCTAAACCTCATCCGTGATCCCCTTGTGGCCTCGGCCCGGGTTTCTTCCCGGCGCGCCGGAGTTCCAGGTCTTCCCAGGTCTTCGGCCAATCCTGGCGCAGCAGGCGCGACAGGGCGCGGTCGGCCAGCAGCTTCCCGTCGGTCTGGCAGACGGGGCAGTAGTTGCACTCGTTGTCGGCGTGGACGATGCGCTGGACCGGGGCCGCACAGACCGGACAGGGCTGGCGATACCGGCCGTGGACGGCCATGCCTTCCCGAAAGGCCGTGACTTTGTCGGGGAAACCGTCGCCCACTTCCTCCATCAGCCGCCGGGTCCAGATCGTCAGCGTCTCGCGGCAGGCCTCGAAGAGGCGCCGGCTCTGCTCCTGGTCCAGCTGGGCGGTCCGCTGCAATGGCGAAAGCCGGGCTGCGTGCAGGATCTCGTCCGAGTAGGCATTACCGATTCCACTGAACAAATGCGGGTCGGTCAACACTCTCTTTAGAGTGTGGGACTCGCTATGAAGGACGCGATCGAACGCCTCGAACGTGGATTGGAGAATCTCCAGACCCCCGGGATCCTGCTCCCGAACTGCGTCCTCTCCCAGCACCAGATGAAGCGATGCCCGCCTCTTCGAACCGGCTTCGGTCAACAGCAGGGTTCCGTGCTCGAAGTCGAAGGCCGCCAATCCCCACTTGCGGGGAACCGCCGTCCCGCGCGCCTTCCAGCGCAACCGTCCCGCGATCATCAGGTGCAGGATCAGGAACAAATTCCCCTCGAGGCCGAGCACGATGCGCTTGCCCATGCGGGTAACCGAAAGGACTGCGCGCCCCTGTGCCTCCTCGATTCTGGGTGTTACGGAGCGGACCAGGAACGGGCTTTGGATCCGAACGACCTGAAGATCTCGGCCAACTACGAACCGTCGCAGTGCCGCGACATAGACCTCGACGTCCGGAAGTTCGGGCATGTTGTCATTGTGAAGCCAGGCAAACGACGGGTAAAGACTCGATGCGTATTGCCGATCATAAAGGATAGCGGTGTCCGCCGAGGGCACTCAGCCGGGTTGTCAGGACCAGCGAGGTCGGATTAGGGGAATTCATGGAAGCGCGGCGATTCTTCTTCCACAGTTCGAATCGGAAGACCCGCCCGCTGGCGAGACAAACGGAGCCGCATGCCTACATCGCTCCCCGCACTCTCCGGAAACTCGGCGACGGCAGGCTTCGAAACGTCGTACCAGTCATTGACGAAAGCCTGGACTGGAAACTCGGAGCGTCCAGGCTCCATCACTGGAATGAAGTCAGCCGCTCCTGGGAGCGATTCCGGGATTTGAAGCCCACCGAGTCGCTGGTCGTCCGAATGATCTTGTCCTCCATTCCCTTGTCCGAGATCGCCGCGCGACTTCGCAGTGTCTCCTCTCTGTCCGAGGCAGAGGCATGGGAGACCGTGAAATCACTCTTCCTCGACCTGGCGGAAGCCGGCTTCTGCCGATCCACCGAGTCCCCGGATACGCATTGAGCCGACGTCCTCCGTGTCGCGGCTGTTTCGCAGACGGCGTCCCTTGGAGATAATGACGCCATGACGAATGCGACCAACCGACGGACTTTTCTGGGCGTGACGGCATCGATGGCGCTGGCTTCGGGGACGCAGTTGCGGGCTGCCGGCAGAACCGCCTCCGGCGAACTGAGACTGGGAGTGGCAACTTACTCTCTGCGCAACTTCGCGCGGGACAAGGCGATCGGGATGCTCCAGGAACTGGAGGTTCGCCGCGTCAGCATCAAGTCGTTCCATCTGCCCTACGAGGGATCTCCCGAGGAGACCCGGCGCGGGGCTCAGGAGTTCCGGGACGCGGGGTTCGAGGTGCTGAGCGGCGGAAACATCGATCTGACCGATCCCTCGAAGCTGCGTGAGATGTTCGACTACGCCCGCAACGCGGGGCTTCCGATGATGGTCTGCGCGCCCAGCCACGAGACGCTCGACGAAGTGGAGAAGCTGGCTCGTGAGTACGACATCAAGATCGCCATCCATAACCACGGACCCGAGGACAATCGATTTCCCAGCCCCGAAAGCGTCCTCGAGGCCGTCAACGGCCGCGACCGTCGGATGGGCCTGTGCATCGATCTCGGACACACCTCCCGCACGGGCGACAACGTCGTCGAGTCGATCCGCCGGGCAGGCCCCCGGCTCTTCGACGTCCACATCAAGGACCTGCGCGACCTGATGGATCGCGACAGCCAGGTCGCCGTCGGCGACGGTGCCATGCCGGTGGCCGCGATCTTTCGCGAACTCCTGGCGATGAACTATCAGGGCGGCGTGATGCTGGAATACGAAATCCATCCGGACCACCCCGTGCCGGGGATGATGAAGTCCCTGGCCTACATGCACGGAGTTCTCGACGGGCTGGCCTGAGAAGCCTCGGGTGAAGGAAGGTCGCCAAGCCGCCATTCCCAAAAAGATCCCTTGCGGCATTGCGTACTGTGCGCCTTCCATGAAACCCGGACCACCGCGCACTTCCGGGTCCTCCGCATCGTCGGCGAGGGGAGGACCGATGCCACGGCCGTTTGGGCAGCACGACCGAAGGCCTTTCAACTCGGGCCGCGATCCTCGGCCAATATGAGCAATCGGTCCAGGAAGGCCTGTTGGGCCGGGTTGATCTTCTTCCGTGCCTCGGGGAGTCCGAAGAAAGCGCCCCGGTCGACCTCGGGGAACCGTTGCCGGCGGCCGGAGTGTGGAGGCCACTCGAGCTCGAAGGTGTTGCTCGTCAAGTGTTCCGGACGATCGATCGACCCCTGAAAAGCCCAGGCCCGGACGACCTTGCCACCTCTTTGCGTCACCTCCCCCAGTTCGAGATAGGGTCCGTTCGGCCGGGCGCCCACTTCCTCCTCGAACTCACGCCGGGCGGTGTCGAGCAGTTCCTCACCCGCGTCGACCTCTCCCTTCGGCAGTGTCCAGGCCCCCTCGTCGCGGCGGGCAAAGAACGGCCCGCCAGGATGGACGAGGAAGACCTCGAGTCTGCCGTCCCGGATCCGGTACATCAACAGACCGGCGCTGAGGGGAGCCACGGTTCCATGATAGGCCCTCCGGCGCCGGGCTGTTGCGTCGGACAACGAACCGCAGGTCGCGGACAGACGCCGGTTCTTCGTCGTATGATGCAGGACGATGATCCGTTCGAATCGGAATGCGCTGGTCGGGACCGTCGGCCTCGTGCTGCTGATGGCGCTCGGCGGCCTCGGCTACCGGTTCTACCAATTCGTCGGCCTGGGGGATGAGCGTGTTCGGCTGGCCGAAGCAATGGGAGTCCACGAGGGCGAGGTGCTGGCCGATGTCGGAGCCGGAGACGGATCCTGGAGTCTTTTTCTGGCCTCGCAGGTCGGTCGGGACGGGAAGATCTACGCGACCGAGGTCGACGATGCCAAGTTTCGGCAATTGCAGGAGCGAAGCCGCCAGGCCCCGTACGGAAACGTGGAGGCGGTGCTGGGCACACAGGAGGGAACCGGTCTCCCGGCGGCTTGCTGCGAGGGGATCCTGTTGCGCCGGGTCTACCATCATTTTGAGGATCCGCCGGCCATGCTGGCTGATATCCGCCGGGCGCTGAAGCCCGACGGAGTGCTTGCCGTGATCGATTTCAACCCCACCGGGAGGTACCCGCTCTCGAACGTGCCGGTCTTTCGACACGGACATGGAGTGCCCATGGAGACGACCGAGGAGGAGATCCGCTCGGCCGGTTTCGTCGAGGTCCGCCGAATCGCTCCCTGGGCAGGATGGGACGCCACCTACTTTCTGCTCTTCCGCAAGGCTCCGGAAGACTCGGGACACTAGGGCCCGAGCGATCGGGCAAGCGTGACCGGGCGGGACGGACTCGACGACTCGGAGCGTCCTCTCCGTCGTGTCCATCCCGTCGCAACCCGAATCACGCTGGGCGACGGAGGGAGACTCTGCCGGCCCTGCCGATTCGGGAAGTCGTCCTCGGGCTAGAATCCGTGGCGAGAGACCCGGACCGTGATCTTGGCAACGGGGTTGTTCCAGTCGAGCTCGGCCGGATCGAGGTCCCCGATCCCGTGGATGCCGCTGCTGACGTACACGTAGCCCTCGGCTCCATCCGTCATCCGCAGCGTCCCACCGCACCCGGCGACGTAATTGCAGTCTTCATTGTTGACCTCGGTTCCCGAGTCATAGGCGGGCGCCATGAAGACCTGAGAATACTCGTTGTAGTAGAACGGGACGAAGTTGGGAACCGTCTCTCCGTTGAGGGCAAAGAAGGAGTCGTTCGTGATACCCAGCATGCCGGCGAGGCTGATCCTTCGTCCTCCGAAGCCGTTTCCACCGTCCAGGATCACCGTGCGGGACTCTCCCGGCCCGTACGGCGCGTCTCCGGCGACCTGAATATCGATGACATGCGGATTGCCCGACAGCGCGGCCACCAACGGGGCTGTGTTGCCGCCTTCCGCAATCGACCAGATGCCTTCACTGGCCGGTTCGCCAAGCGTGAAGATGGGTTCCATCTGTGCATCGTGGATGATGACCGCGGTGGGAGAGAATGGCTCTCCCTTGGTCAGGTTCGTGATCGTGACCTGGTACTGGAGCGGCCCGGCGAAGGCCGCGCCCGTCCCCAGAAAACAAAGTGATGCCAGAAGCGAGACGAATACTGCGATTCTTTTCATTGTTCTCTCCAATTACAGATTTCGAAATGAAAACAGGGCCATCACCCGGACAGCCGGGAGGATCACACTCGGATCTTCGGAGGCCGCGATCGCCGGTCATCGAAAGCCGCGCAGGCCGGACACTGAGCGTGCCGGCTCCACGCATTTACGGGGCGCCGCCGGAGGCATCGATGATTTGCGATCACCAGGTGAATGGCTTTACTGACTAAGTGTTTGCAGCAGGGTCAGGGAAGGTTACAGGAAATTGAGATTTGAGATTTGCGAGTTACGATTTCAGCGCGGGGTAACCTCAAAATTCGTAAATCGTAAATCTCAAATCTCAAGTTGCTTCTACTCGGCCCTCCACCCGTCGAGGAAGTCTGCCGTCGGGTCGGCGATGACGAGGACCCAGTCGCCGGCGGCCGGGGGTGCCAGCTCGATCCGCCCCCGGCCCGATTCGACGCCGGCTTCGAGGATTCGGCCCGTCATCGGACTGAACCACCAGCCGGACAGTCGGCTTCCGCCGAGGATCGCCAGGTCGACCGTGATCCTCCGGGCTGAGGGCAGGAAGGCGACGGCAAGGCCGCCTTCGCGGGATATCGCAGCCTGAACTCCATCGTCGCTTCGAAAGTCGCCCCCTCCCCCGACCACGAAGCGCCGTTCGAAATCGGGTGCCAAACGATCCCAGGGCAAGGATCGAAAGAAGTGTCCTGCGAGAGCGACGTATCTGGAGCCGGGTGAATCGAGCGCCCGCTCCCAGCCCGTGCCGCAGAACCAGAGCGGCTTATTCCCGAAGAAGTCCCCGGCCGCACCGGACAGGATCGCCCGATAGGGATACTTGCGCACATCGCCGGCCGTCTTGCGGTTGAAGTCGTTCTCGTAGTTCGTTTCGATCAGGATGACCGGTTTGGTGGGGAGATGAAGGTACTCGGCAGCCACGCGGGCCGCGACCGGCCCGTAGGTGTAGGCGGTGTAGAGGTCGACCCACTCTTCTCCGAAGGGAGCCCAGGGATCCGTTTCCGGGGCCCAGTGCACTGCATGCAGCTTTCCCGGGTCCGTCTCGTCGATGCCCTCGTGGATCGCCGAGACGATGGGCCGGACATCCTCGACGTTCCGGTCGCCACCCAGAACCCAGACCAGGTTGAGGCGTCCGTGATAGCGGTCTCCGATCCAGCGCCCGTAGCGGCGCGACTTCTCGACGCCGTTTTCGGTGAACAGCCGGAGGTATCCGTCATCGCAGCATCCCAGATAGGCCGGAAAGAAGAAGACGAGCAGTCCCAGGTCCTCCGCCTTCTTCAGAACCCGATCGACATTCTGCCAGTACGCCTCGTCGGGCTGAGTGATATCGCCTGCGATAAAAGGAAAGTTGCCGTACCGGTCGGGTGGATCTGGATGCGAACCGTCCGGGGCGTAGGCATCGGGCGCGGAAACGATCAGGGCCGTGAAGCCCTTCTCAACCCGATCCTCCATGTAGCTGACGGCTTCCTCGAAGGTAAGATTGTGAGTCAGCGACCAGGGTGTATCGCCGTGGACCAGAAAGGGTCGTCCCCCACGGTCGACCAGATGCCGGCCGTCCGGGCCGACCTTTAGCGGGAAGCGGGAGGACGGCTGTCCACTTAGAGGACGGACCCAACCGACGACGCAGAGCGCCAACAGCATCAGCCGCACAAAGAGCAAGACTTTGACGGTCATGGTCCAGGCGCAGTTCACTCGATGGTCTGCAGCGGCAGCGTGACGTAGTCGACCGGGATCTCGCCGGTCAGGGAGTGAAGCCAGACGACGATCGAATCGGTCTCCTCAGGCGTCAGGATTCTGCCCAACTGATACTCGCCCATCTCCCGAACCGCCTCGTCGAGCGTGGCGACGGATCCGTTGTGGTAATAGGGCGCCGTCATTTCCACGTTTCGAAGCGAGGGGACCTTGAAGAGCATCTTGTCGCTGTCGCGATGAGTCACCCGAAACCGTCCGAGGTCCGTCGTGTCCGTCCAGGGCTTTCGGGCCCCCATCTTCTGATAGAGGTCGCCGCCCAGGTAAGGGCCGTTATGGCAACCCTGGCAACCGACCTCCATGAACTTGGAGAACCCTGCCTTCTCGGCCGGAGTGAGCGCCGAACCATCACCTTTCAGAAATCGATCCCAGCGGCCTGGGGTGAGGAGCTTGCGCTCGAACGCTCCGATCGCCAGTCCCACATTATCCAGGGTGATCGGATTCGGATCGTCCGGAAAGGCCGCGTGAAATGCAGCCTGGTAGCCGGGGTCCGCCGAAAGGGCCGCAACCAGGTCCTCCTCGCTCGCCATCGCCATTTCGACGGGATTCATGACCGGGCCCTTGGCCTGTTCCTCCACGTGGGGAGCCCGGCCGTCCCAGAACTGGACGAAGTGTCCGGCCGCATTGTAGACCGAGGGTGCGTTCCGATCCCCCAGTTGCTTCCTGTGGCCGTCCGAGACCGGTTGCGAATCCACGCCGTACTTCAACAGGTCGTGGCAGGAATTGCAGGAAATGTCCCGATCGGCCGAGAGCCGCGTGTCGTAGTAGAGCATTCGTCCCAGGTCGATCTTCTCCGAAGTCAATTCGTACTCCGGCGACTCGACGACCTCCGGTAACGGAGCGAAGATGGAGAGCTGAGAGTCTGGAATCCGGACCTCCGTGGTCGCCGCTGGTTCGCCCCTGTTGCAGCCGGTCAACGTCCACAGGCCGGCCAGGATAAGGATCTTCGTCGGGAGAGATCTCCGGTTCCGCATACAGGCTTCCTGACTGTGGAGTCTGGCACCAAACCGACGGGATGGCAAGGGCCGAGACGCCTGCGCCGACTCGTCGCCGACTGTCGCGGCTTCCTCCGGCCGGCATTCGTGTTATATGAAGGTATTGCGGATGAAGCGGTCAGATGGGAGAGCGAGCGTGGCGGTCGCAAGCCGGCCGGCCGCAGTACCGGGGCGGCAGGAGGATGGGCGCCCCCACGGATCGACCGGAAAGAAAGGTAGACCGGAATGGGAACGAATCGACGGAGTTTTTTGAAGACCGGGGCAGTGGCCGCCACCGCCCTTTCCTGGGGACGGGTGCTGGGTGCCAATGAGCGGATCCGTCTTGGCGCGATCGGAACGGGGGGCCGCTGCCAGTATCTCCTGGGGCTCCTGAAGAGACTCAACCGGAGCGACCTGATGGCCGTTTGTGATGTCTACGGTCCCCGTCGCTCCGAGGCCCGGCAGAAATACGGCACGGACGCGACCCGAGAATACGTGGACTACCGGGAAGTGCTCGATCGACAGGATCTGGATGCGGTCATCATCGGAGCTCCGGATCATTGGCACGTGCGCATGGCCGTCGATGCGGTCCAGGCGGGGAAAGACGTCTACCTCGAGAAACCCGTGACTCACAGCATCTCCGAGGAAGATCGATTGCGGACGGCGGTCAAACAGAGCGGACGTGTCGTCCAGACCGGCACCCAGCAGCGCAGTTGGCCGCATTTCATTGAAGCGCGCGAGCGCATCCGCGCCGGGGAGCTTGGGACGATCACGCTCATCAAGACCTTCTGGTATCAGAGCTACCTCAAGCGAGCAGACGTCGGAGGTCGGGAGGTCGATCTGGCCCAGCTCGACTGGCAGCGCTGGCTCGGATCGGCGCCCCAGCAGCCCTATGATGCGGATCGATTCTTCAACTGGCGCTGGTTTTGGGACTTCGGCGGCGGTGCTCTCACCGACCTGTTTACCCATTGGGTCGATGTCGCCCACTGGTATATGGGCCAGGACAATCCGATCGCCGTCCAGGGAATGGGCGACGTCCACCTTCTGCACCATCTGGAGTGCCCGGATACCGTGTCCGCGGCGCTCCGCTACCCGGGCAACTTCACGGTGCAGTACACCGGCACCATGATCGGGTATCTCGAAGGCGGCGGGTTGATCTTCCGGGGTACCAAGGGAATGCTCAAACTTTACCGTGCCGGCTACAGCTTCTACCCGGAGCTCTCGAGCTACTCTGAGGACCCTGCCAACGACAAACCCTCCCTCGAGGTGAAGTCGGAGGGAGACGGAGCGGTGCAGCACCTGGCCAATTTCCTCGACTGTCTCGAGTCGCGGAAAGAACCGAATGCTCCGGTCGAGGTCGGCATTACGGCCGCCCGGGCCGGACACCTCGCCAACCAGGCGATCCGCAGCGAGGCCTGGGTGCGTACGTGATTTTCGATTGTTGATTTGGCTTGGGCGCTACGGCCGGTGGTAGCTTTCGGGCGGGCCCAGGTAACTCGGCCGCAGGCCGCCGGCGTCGATCACCAATTTTTGCAGGACCACCGCCGGATCGACCATCCAGATCTTCAGGACGTGGTCTCCCGCACGCGTGATGGTGTGCTCTGAGACGCCCACCCGGATGTTGTTGCGGACCGATTCCTCCCAGGCGCGATTCGAATTGTCGGCGAGGATATTGACGATTCGAGGCGGTTCGTCGTCCATCGACACTGCATAGCGCAGGGCACCAGTGCGGCTGAAATCCTGGGTCGGTGAGACGAAGGCTCGAACCTGGATCGGCCCCGATCGAAACAGGTGGATGGCGTACTCCAGCCGGGGACTCTCGCCTCCGGGCGTCTGGGCCGGAGCCGTGACGGGAGAGGGAGTCATGGCCGAGAGAGTCCGACCGAGGTCCGGAATGAGGGTCCAGCGGATCGAGTCCCTTGCGATGTTCCGTGTGTAGTGGGCGGCCTCCATCGAAATGTACCCGTCGCCCTCGACGAAGCCGTGCACTTCGTCCGGCCCCGGATGGGCGGGATGGCGAATGTCGGCCTGGACGACCACGGTCTGTCCTGCGGGGCCCGTCACCGTGACCGGCACCCGCTGATCCCCGGCGGGTGCCTTCTGCCAGTCCACCGTCAGCCAGACCCGCTGCTCACCTTCGAGCCGCCCCTGGGCCGGTGTGGCAACGAGCCAGGATGCCCCCGGCTCGACCTGGTACTCGAAGGGCGTCTGTCCGCGGTCGAAAATCTCGATGTAGTGGGTCGAATTCTGGTAGGGGTTGAATTCCGGGAGGACGGCAGGGCTCTTGTCCTGGGGCCACCAGGAGGATGATCCCTCGACGGAGACCCCCATGTCGGCGCCTGCCGGGACCTGAAGCTCCCGGACCTCGGGCATGACGTCCTTGGGCGGCTGTTGCCAGTAGGTATACCCGATGTGGGTCTGATCCATCATGTGGTTCCACTTCCCGCCGGCCATCGTCTGGTTGTAGTAACGCGCCAGTTCGGCGTCTCGGGCGAACAGCTGGCGCGCCTTCTCCGCCAGTCCGTTGGTGGTGGCCCGGCCTTGCTTGGCGTAGAGCCGGTTCCTGCCGACGGTGACGTAGAGCTCATTGAGGTTGGCGCAGGCCTCGACCGGATAGAGCACGAGCTGGTAGAAAGCGTCGCGGGCCTCGTCGGGTAGACTGGCCGAGATCTGGCGGGCCTCGTGGGCCAACTCGTTGTAGTCGGCCACGACCCGCTCCGCCTCGTGGTAGTCGACGAGGCTGTAGGTGTCGGGCGAAAGCAGTTCGGGCTTTCGGCGGCTGTTGTACTTGGCGTACCGGGACAGGATCTCGGCGATGGCCGGGGCGTGCTCCGGACCGAATTGCTGGGTCGCCCACTGCCGCGTGTACTCGGCGAGCCGTTTGGCGGGCCAGCGGTCGGGCGCCCAGGCATAGTCGAGGAAGAACTGCGTCGGAAACTCCATCGGTTTGATGTCGCCCACGTTGACGATCCAGATCCGATCGACACCATGCTTGTAGGCAAGGTGCATCTGCTCCCAGACCCTCGGAATGGGGTTCGTGTTGAGCCACTTGTAGTTGCGGGGGCCCCCTACGTAATCGAAGTGGTAGTAGATGCCGTAGCCGCCGGACCGGGGTTTGGCCCCGACCTTTGGGAGCATGCGGATGTTGCCCCAGTTGTCGTCACACAGCAGCAGGGTCACGTCGTCCGGAACGCGCATCCCCTTGTCGTAATAGTCCTGTACTTCCTTGTACAGCGCCCAGAGCTGGGGAATCCGGGAGGGATCCTTGCCCGTGACGTCGGCCAGGATCTTGCGCTGGTCGGCCACGATGCGTTCGAGCAGTTGGATGTTGGCACCCTGAGTCATGGGCATGTCGCCGTCGCCGCGCATCCCGATCGTGACGATGCTCTCGCGAGAATCCATGTTCCGGATGCCGTCGGTCCAGAATTGCCGAAGGGTCTTGCCGTTCTTCTCGTAGTTCCACGGACCCCGGCCAAACAGCTTCCACTCCTGCTGACTGCGCATCATGGGTTCGTGATGGGAGGTGCCCATGACGACCCCCATCTCATCCGCCAGGCGTGGATTCTCCGGATCGTCCGTGTTGAAGGACTTGCCCCACATGGCGGGCCACAGGTAGTTGCCGCGCAGGCGGAGAACGAGTTCGAACACCTTTTCGTAGAAATGGTGGTTGAATCCGCCGAAAGTCTGATCGACCCACCCCGAGAGGGCCGGGGCCTCGTCGTTGATGAAGATCCCGCGATACCTGACGGCGGGTTCTCCCTGCCTGTGGCGGCCGGGAAGCACGAACAGATCGGGCCGGTGCGGAACGGGGACGTCGGCCCACCAGTACCAGGGAGAGACCCCGATCTGAGAGGACACGTCGAACATTCCGTAAATGGTTCCGCGCTTATCACTGCCGGCGATCACCAGGGCCTGCGAAAGCCCTGGCAGTGGATCCTCGACCACCTGGACGAGGAAGGTCTCACGCCGGCCGCGGATATCGGAAACATCCAGCTTCCGTGCCCGGACCAGGCGATCGAGGATGGGGTTCCGGCCCAGGGTCCCGATCAGAATCACCCGTTTCGCGCGGCCGAAATCATTCAGAAAGAGGGCTGCAGGAGAGCCCGCCACCCTGCCGAGATCAGCTTGGAGGAGCCGCGCCACTCGCCGGATACCGGGCCAGTCCATGGAGCTCACGAACAAAGCCGTCGGTCGGCCGTCGCGGGCCAGAGTGAACCTCCCGGGGCCGTCATTCTCCGAGACATACGTGGGTTCGCCGATGGCCGCAAACAGGGCACCCGACACCAGGCTCGCGACAAGAGAGATCAGCAAGACGAGCCGAAGAGATCCGCCGGAAAGCCGGCATCGCCGCCGCGTGAACCAATATGCTCCGTTTATCCTCTCTGTGACGACGCTGCGCTGCATGTCTGCATACCTTCCCGGAAGAGACCCGCCAGCCGGTACGGCCGGGGTCTGCTATCCACCTTACTCTTCTATAATAAACAGTTTTCCCGCCGAACCCTGCGGTGTCGCATGGCGCCGTTCTGCCCGAAAACCGGCAGGCAGGGACAGGGTGACGGGAGACCGGGATTGCAGCGCGAGGTGTGGGGGCATAGACTGCCCCGATGTCGCGACGAAGACTGATTCCATCCCTGCTTTTCCAGCTTTTCCTGCTCACGGGGCCTGCGTTTGCACAAGGTGCTCAGCCGACTCCGCGGGGCTACTTCCGCTATCCGGCAATCCATGGAGACACCATCGTTTTCACTGCCGAGGGGGATCTTTGGCGAGTGGGGATCCAGGGTGGCGTGGCTCAGCGTCTGACCACCCATCCGGCCGAGGAAGACCAGCCCGCCGTCTCTCCGGACGGCCGGACGGTCGCCTTCTGCGCCTCCTATGAAGGACCCCGTGAGGTCTACTCGATGCCGGTGATGGGTGGTCCGCCGAAGCGCCACACCTTCGAGGGCGGACAGGCGGTTGTGGTCGGATGGACGCCCGACGGACGCATTCTCTACAGCACCCGCCGTTTCTCGACCCTGCCGAACGTCCAACTGGTGGCACTCGATCCCGCCACCAACGAACGGACCCTCATTCCGCTGGCCCAGGCCAGTCAGGGGGCCTATGATCCGAGCGGTAAGGTCCTGTATTTCACGCGTCTCCCCTTCCAGGGAAGTCACACGCGGCGCTACCAGGGCGGTTCGGTCCAGAATCTCTGGAAGTACGCGGCGGGCGCGAGCGAAGCGGTCCCGCTGACAGCGGACAGCCCGACGACCAGCAAGGACGCGATGCCCTGGCGCGGCCGGGTCTACTTCGCCAGCGATCGGGACGGCGTGATGAACATCTGGTCCATGAACGAGGATGGGGGGGATCTTCGCGAGCATACTCACCATGCGGACTTCAACGTCCAGTCCCCTTCACTCGACGCGGGGCGCATCGTTTACCAGCACGGCGCGGACCTCTGGCTGCTCGACGTCCAGAGTGGCGACAACCACGAGATTCCGATCCGGCTGGCCTCCGACTTCGATCAGCTGAGAGAGCACTGGGTGGAGAAGCCGTTGGACTTCGTGACATCCGTCCACCTTTCGCCGACGGGAGACCGGCTGGTCATGACGGCCCGCGGCCAGGTCTTCGTGTTTCCCGTCGAGCAGGGCCGCCGCGTCGAGGCGACCCGCTCGGCGGAGGTCCGGTATCGTTCCGCTCGCTTCCTGCCCGGTGGCAAGGATCTGCTGACGCTTTCGGACGAGAGCGGTGAGATCGAGCTCTGGACCGTCCCTGCAAACGGAGTCGGGTCCGCCCGCCAGTTGACCTCGGACGGCAAGGTTCTGCGCTGGGAGGCGGTCCCGTCGCCCGACGGCAAGTCCATCGCCCATTACGACAAGGACCAGCAACTCTGGCTGTACGATGTCGCCGCCGGAACCGACAAGCGAATCGCCGTCTGCCAGGACGGGGACTTTGGGGATCTCTCCTGGTCTCCCGACAGCCGCTGGCTCGCTTTCACCGAGCCCTCCGCCAACACCTTCACCAGGATCCGGATCTACAGCCTGGAAAGCGGGCAGTTCAGCGATCTGACGAGTGACCGCTACGACAGCTACTCCCCGGCCTGGAGCCCCGACGGCCGCTGGATCTACTTCCTGTCGGACCGCAATTTCGAGTCACTCGTCCGCAGTCCCTGGGGCTCACGACAGCCGGAGCCGTTCTTCGACAAGCAGACGCGAATCTACCAGGTCGCCTTGCGCAAGGGGCTGCGGTCGCCCTTCCAGCCGCGTGACGAATTGACGCCGGTCGAGTCCGCCGTCGACGATGCGCAGAAGAAGGATGCCGCGACGCCAGCCGAAGAAGGACAGGAAGGAAAGGGACAGTCTCCTTCTGCCGCGAAGCCGGGGGAGAGTGCGCCGCCTCCGCCGGTCGAGATCGATCTGGAAGGTCTGGCCGAACGACTCATGGAGCTGCCCGTACCTGCCGGCAACTACGGGGCGCTGTCGATGGACTCCAGGCATCTGTTCTGGCTTTCGCGGGAAACCGACCTGGCCGGAAAGCGGTCTCTCATGGTCCTGGAGATCAAGAACCTCGAGCCGAAGCCGGAGGTACTTCTGGCGGATGTTCGAGACTACGAGCTCTCGGCGGATCAGAAGAAGATCATGGTGCGGAAGGGGACCGACTTCTACGTCTTCAATGCGGGACCCAAGGCGCCCTCCGAGCTCGCCAAGAGCAAGGTCGATCTGTCGGGCTGGTCGTTCCCCCTCGATCCCCGGGAGGAGTGGAGCCAGATGTACCGGGAAGCCTGGAGGCTGGAGCGGGACTATTTCTACGATCGCGCCATGCACGGGTTGGACTGGCCCGCAATCCGGGAGAAGTATCGGTCGCTTGCCGAGCGGGTCACCGATCGCAGCGAGCTCAATGATGTTCTGGCGCAGATGGTAGGCGAGCTCTCGGCGCTGCACATCTTCGTGCGCGGAGGTGACCTGCGAAGGGGTGAGGAGCAGATCGCCATCGCCTCGCTGGGGGCGCTGTGGCAGCGGGATGAAGCGGCGGGCGGCTATCGTATCGAGCACGTCTACCGGTCCGATCCGGACCTGCCCGGATCCAGGGCTCCTCTGGCGCGACCGGGCGTCGATGTCGGGGAAGGAGATGTGATCGTCGCGATCAATGGCGTCGAGACGCTCTCGCTCCAGGATCCGGCGGCTCTGCTGCGCAACCAGGCCCACAAACAGGTGCTTCTGACCGTGAAGCCCGAGGACGGATCCGACTCGCGGGAGGTCATCGTCGAACCGATCTCGCTGGGTGAGGAAGCAGACCTCCGCTACGACGAGTGGGAATACACGCGCCGCCTGCAGGTGGACAAGCTGGGTGACGGCCGCATCGGATACGTGCATCTGCGGGCCATGGGTTCGGGCGACATGGCGCAGTGGACGCGCGATTACTATCCGATCTTCAACCGGGAAGCACTGATCATCGATGTAAGGAGCAACCGCGGCGGCAACATCGACAGCTGGGTCCTGGAAAAGCTGTTGCGCAAGGCCTGGTTCTACTGGAAGCCGCGGGTCGGGCGGGTGTTCTGGAACATGCAGTACGCCTTTCGAGGCCCCATGATCGTGCTCTGCAACGAACGGACGGCGTCCGACGGCGAAGCCTTCTCGGAGGGTTTCCGGCGCCTGGGCCTGGGAAAGGTTCTGGGGACCCGCACCTGGGGCGGTGAGGTCTGGCTGAGCGCCTCGAATTTCCTGGTGGACCGGGGGATCGCGACGGCCGCCGAACTGGGCGTCTACGGCCCCGAAGGCGAGTGGCTGATCGAGGGCCCCGGGGTGACGCCGGACATCGTGGTGGACAACCTGCCCCGGGCCACGTTCGACGGGCAGGATGCCCAGCTCGAGGCTGCGGCTCGATATCTGCTGGAGGAGCTGAGCCGGCATCCGGTGACCGTCCCCGAGGTGCCGCCCTACAAGACGCACCCCAACCCGGTTCCGAGAGGGGGAGGGCGGTAGACGGGGCTTTCGGGACGGCCGGGGACCTGTGGGACATCGGGGACATATGGCGCACCGTCGGGAATCGCCCTTGGGTGACGTCGGAGGTGTCGGACGTCCCATGAGTCCCAGACGTCTCAGCCCGTCCCATCAGTGAAAGGCCCGGTGTCCCCCCTATATCGCCCTGGCCTTGATGATTCGGTGGGGTGAGGCCGGCACGTCGTGCAGTTCGATCTCGCTGAATCCGGCGTCGGAGAACATCTGTTGGTAGGCGGGGAACGTGTGAGCCTCGCCGGCTTCGGTGGTGGCGAGCATGATCAATGCGAAGGTGGCCGGCTGGGGCGGGGTGATCCGGTCCGGGTTCGGCACGAACTCGAGGGCCGCGACCATTCCACCCGGAACCAGGGCTTCCCGGCACTTACACAGCAGCTCCGTGCAGGTCTTGGCGTCGAAGTGATGCAGGAAGTTGGTCAGCAGGATGATCTCGTAGGGGCCGTCAAAGTCGACTTCGAAGGCGCTGCCCGGCCGCAGGGTGTAGCGCTGGCCGACCCCTGCCGTCTCGGCGTTGGCACGGGCGACCTCGAGAACGGCGGCCCAGTCCAGGGCGACGATCTCGGCACGGGGGTTCAGTTTGGCCACCTCGATGCCAAACAGGCCGTGGCCCGCGGCGATATCGAGGACCCGCATGGAGCCGCGATCGCCATTGAGGACCAGCTTTCCGAGGGGGCCGGCCGCCGGTGCCATCATGGGCGCCATGCTTCGCGCAAACTCAACCCAGATGGGATTCTCGGGCTCCACGGTGGCCCGGCCACCCGAGGCGGCCAGACCGTCGCGCACGATCTCCGTCAGGTGGTCGTAGGGTTCCATGAGCCTGGGGTCGTTGAGAAAGCGGATCGTCGACGCAATGCAGGCCGGAGACTGAGGATCGAGGAACGCCGCGCTGGTCGGCGTGTGTCGATATCTCTCCCCCTCCTTCCGAATGATCCCGACGATGGTCAGGTAGTCGCAGAGGATTCGGATTCCGCGAGGCGTCGCCCCGCAGCGGTCGGCCAGTTCGTCGACTCCGGAGCATCCGTCTCCGAGGGCCGAAAACAGTCCCAGTTCGACGCCCGCCCGAAGGGCCGCCGTACGATGGAACGCATTCATCATCTCGAAGACCAGACCCGGATTGGGGGAGTCCATGCCCTGCATTGGAGAATCTCCTGTTGTTTGCGACCGACGGTCGCTCGGTGCCGTAAGGGGGTGCGTATTGATTGCCATGTCAAATGGTAATGTCTTTTTAACGCCAAATGCAACAGCCGTGAGGATGATCGAAAGGAGGGACGGAGGGGAAGCGGGGGGAGAGAACCCGCGGGCTCAGAGAGGTTCCGCCGTCTGGGACAGTCGGCGGTTGATGTCGTAGGCGGCACTGATCAGGCCGAGGTGGGTAAATGCCTGAGGGAAATTCCCGAGATGTTCGGCTCGCGCCCCGAGTTCCTCGGAGTAGAGACCCAGATGGTTGGCATAGCCCAGCATCTTTTCGAAGTAGAAGCGCGCCTTTTCGATGTCCCCCGCCCGGGAATGGCATTCGGTCAGCCAGAAACTGCACATGCTGAAGGTGCCCTCGTTGCCGCCCAGCCCGTCGATGGGCTCGTCTCCGATCCGGTAGCGGTAGACGAGGGAGTCGAAGGCCAGGTTCTCCTCGATTGCAGCCAATGTACTGAGCCAGCGGGGGTCCTTCGGTCCGACGAAACGAACCAGCGGAAGGAGGAGCGAAGAGGCGTCCAGGGTGTTTGCGCCCCGGTACTGCACGAAGGCCTGGCGCTCGGGGTTCCAGAAGTTCTCGAAGATATCCATGTAGATCTGGTCGCGGGATGCCAGCCAGTCCTCGAGCGGCGCCGGCAGAGAACGCTTGAGCGCGAGCCGGATCCCGCGGTCGAGCGCGACCCAGCACATCACCCGGGCATAGAGGAACTCCTGCGGGCCTCCCCGGACTTCCCAGATACCGGCGTCTTTCCGGTTCCAGTTCCTGCAAACCCAGCCCAGCAGGCGGCGGATGTCCTGCCAGAGTTCGAAGGAGACCGGACTGCCATACTTGTCGTAGAGATAGATCGCATCCATCAGCTCGCCATAGATATCCAGCTGGAGTTGCTGGTAGGCGGCGTTTCCAATCCGGACCGGCCGCGAACCGCGATATCCCTCGAGATGATCGAGGGACTCCTCTTCCAGCTCATGGCGACCGTCGAGTCCGTACATGATCTGAAGCGAGCCGTCGGGATTGAGTTCGTGACAGCGAGCTTCGATCCACTTCATGAAGCACTCGGCCTCGTCGGTGTAGCCGAGGCGAATCAATCCGTAGAGGGTGAACGAGGCGTCGCGAATCCAGGTGTAGCGGTAGTCCCAGTTGCGCTCACCCCCGACCTGCTCGGGCAGGCCGAAGGTCGGCGCCGCCACGATCGCCCCTGTCGGCTGAAAGGTCAGCAGCTTCAGGAGAAGGGCGGAGCGGTTGACTTCCTCCCGCCAGCGGCCCTGGTACTGGCTCCGGCTGATCCACTGACGCCAGAAATTCAGGGTCTCCTTGAAGTTTTCCGAAACATAATCGGCTGCGCTCGAAGGAGAGGCCTCGCCCTCGCGAGCCTCCTCCAGTACGAAAGAGGCATCCTGATCCGCGCGCAGTGTGAACTTGGCGGTCGCCGCACCCTCCCGGATCTCGACGGGGACCGAGCTGCGCAAGCGGAGTGCCGGAAGGCGGTCCGATTCAGGAATGAACAGGATCTCGCCGTCCCTCTTTTCCACGCGATGGCCGACGCGAGCGTAATCGAAGCGTGGCTGGCAGCGCATCCGGTATTGGATCTCGCCGCGAATCGTCTTGGCCCGCCGGACGAGGTCGTGAGCATGTCGGGAGACGTCGACGGGCATGAAATCGGAGATTTCCGCCACACCGTCCTCGAAGAGAAAGCGGGACAGAAGGATGTTCGAGTCGGGCAGATAGAGCTGTTTCTGACGGGCTTCCCGTTCGAGGGGCATCAGTTCGAAGCGACCGCCTTTGCGGTCGTCGAGTAGCGCCGCGAAGATCGATGGAGAATCGAAATTCGGAAAACACATGAAATCGATGGATCCGTTCATTCCGACGAGGGCCACGGAATGGAGGTCTCCGATCACTCCGTAGTTTTCGATGGGCAGGTACGGCATAACGGTTCCGAGTTCCCAGTTCCTAGTTTCTAGTTCCTAGTTTCTAGACGTCTCCGGTGCGGAAGCGCTCGAGAAGGTGTGCGCAGGCCCGCACCGTGAGTGCCATCATCGACAAGGTCGGATTCTGGCAGGCCGAGCTCACGAAACAAGCTCCGTCCATGACGAAGACGTTGGGCACGTCGTGGGTCTGATTCCAGGCATTCAACACCGAGCGTTTTGGATCGGTTCCCATCCGGGCGGTTCCCAGTTCGTGGATCGCCATCCCCGGCATGGCAAGGCTCGAATTGACCACGATGTTCCGGGCCCCGACCGACTCGAGCATCTCCGCCGCCGTGGTCGCAGCGTCCTCCATCATGGCCTGCTCGTTCGGTCCGTGGGTCATCGCGATTCGCAGCGCCGGAATTCCCCAGGCGTCCTTCAGGTCGGGATCGATTTCGACGAGATTCTCCGGCCGGGCCAGAGACTCACCAAAAGCGGTCAGCCGGATCTGATAGCGCCCGGCCCGGACGCGTTCCTTATAGGAGGATCCGAACCCCTCTGCATCGAAAGCGAACGCCGGTTCGGCGCTGCCCTGGAAGCCGTAGCCGCGGATGAACCGACGATGGGGCTTCTGGCCCGGAAGGTTGCGGAAGCGGATGATGTAGATGCCGTTGGGGCGGTTGGGGCCGGCGGCCGAGACTTCGAACGGCAGGTCCGGCAGTTCACCCGAAGCGCCGGCTCCGACGCAATGGTCCATCAAGCCGCGGCCGAGCAGCCCGCTCGAATTGCCGAGACCGTTCGGGTGGTTGCGGCTTGTCGAGTTCAGGAGGATGCGCGTCGATTCCAGGGCCTGGGCGCACAGGATGACGGCTTTCGCCTTCACCTGGTAGGTCTTGTGAGTCGTCCGGTGGACGAGCGTGACGCCCGTCGCCCGGTTTGCCCCCGGATCGACGTCGACCTGGCTGACCACGGCGTCGGTGATCAACTCGCAGTTCTTCGTGTCGATCGCGTCCGCCACCGTCGTGAATGGGCTCGAAAAGTAGGAGGCCGTCATGCAGCCCCGTTCGCAGGGTCCGCAGTAGTGACAGGCCGGCCTGCCGTTGTGATCGCGCGTCACGATGGCTGTGCGTCCGATGGTGACTGTGCGACCGAACCGGGAGGCGACCTGGTCCCGCAGGCGAACCTCTCCGCAGGTCATCGCCATGGGCGGCAGGAAGCGACTGTCGGGCAGGGCGGGATGGTTCTCCGCATGACCGCTGATGCCTACGTAGTTTTCGACCTCGTCGTAAAAGGGTTCGAGATCCGCGTAGCCGATGGGCCATTCATCCCCGTGGCCGTCGTGGCGGGACGCCTTGAAATCGAAATCGCTCATCCGATAGCTCTGCCGGCCCCAGACCAGCGTGCGCCCGCCGACGACCCGGCACCGCTGCCAGGTGAAGGGCTTCCCTTCCGGAGTGCTGTACGGATTCTCGAGATCGTCGACGAACCAGTCGTAGTTGTATTCCATGCAGGCGTAACACATCTTCTGAATGGGTCGTGTGCGCGCAATCTCGGGAGACATGTTCCGGTATTCGAGCTTGAAGGCCGGCATATGCTCGGTGAATTCGTCAGGTGAGACCTTGCGTCCGGCCTCGAGCAGAGCCACCTTGAGCCCGGCTTCACTGAGCTTCTTCGCGGCCCAGCCTCCGGTGGCTCCGGAGCCGACGACCAGAACGTCATAGGTGCGGGTGTACGGATCTTTTTGCATCGCTTGGCCTCACTCGGGGCTTTCCCCAGAGCTTGGGCAGCCCTGAAACGGCTCGTGAAACGGAGAGTCCTGCCAGCCGAGCTCCTGCATTCCGATTTCCGAACTGTAATAGGCGCGACTGATCCAGTCTTTCAGGAGACGGAAATGTTCGTGCCCCGGAAAGGCCGACTGGTTGCTTTGCCAGGTCACGAGTCGATGGGGATAGGCCAGAAAGTTCAGTAGTTCGACCTGGGCCTCCCGCGGAACGAAGAGCAAGGCATCGCCGTAGCGGAGACGGCTTTCGCCGTCGAGATAGGAGAGGCTGTTCAGGAAGGCCTTTTGCGTCTCGGTGTCTTCCGCCGCCAGGAGCAGGTCGATGAAACGGTTCGCCAGGGCGGCCTTGGCCCCTGGGGTTTTCGTCTCCGGGATGAGCAGGTCGCTGAGGAGGATCAGCGTCTCATTCTGATGGGCGCTCAGAAAGACCGGAGTCCAGTCGGCCCGTCCGAGCTCCTTTGAAGCATCGAATCCCTCTGGGAACAACCTGGGTTCGGCGTGCAGACCCGATCCCAGGCTGGCGCTCCCGACTACGACGCTGGCGGATCGGCGCAAAAGCTCACGTCGGTTCATGGCATTCTTCCTGTTGTGAAGTGCGAGCATGAGACAGCCACCCAAGTCTGTCCCTTTCTCTTGCATCCCGTGATTTCCACAGGTTCCAGCGGCTGCCTTCAGCTTAGCGGTTTTGGCGGCAAGAGTCGAGGCGGGAGTCCGGGCTGCACGCGGCGGGCTCTATCGGCCGTCGCGCTTGAACCAGTCGCTCTTGCGGAACATGTCGAGGCCGGGATCCTGGATGACGCCGTTTTCCCGCTGGGGTGGATGGGCGGCCAGGAAGTCGAGGTCGAGTTCGATTCCCCAGCCGGGACCCCCGGGCAGGGCGAAGAGCCCGTCGACGACCTCGGGATAGGGCGAGCCCACCCGCTTGACTTCCTCGTCGGCGAAGTCGTTGAAGTGCTCCAGGGTTTTCCCGTTGCGCAGTGTCGCGATCAGGTGAAGCGCCGCCACCGTGGAGAGCGCGCCCCCCACGTTATGGGGTGCGATCATGATCGAATACGTTTCTGCCGTCGAACAGATCTTCTTCGCCTCCAGCAAGCCGCCGCACTGGTTGATATCGGGCTGCAGGATACTCACGCAACGACGTTCGAAGAGGTCCCGAAAGGCGGAAGCGTGGTAGTAGCGTTCCCCCGTGGCGATGGGAATGCTGGTATGACGCGAGACCATCTCGAGTGCCCCGGGATCGTCGGGACGGCAGGGTTCTTCGATCCAGCCTGGGGAGAAGGGCTCGATCCGGCGGGCGATCTCGATGGCCTGGTGGGGTGCGAAACGGCCGTGCATTTCGACGAAGATCTGGGCGTCCGGTCCCGCCGCCGCGAAGACGGCCTCCAGGATCTCCAGGCTGCGATGGAACTCCGGTCGGGTCAGCTCGAGGTTGCCGTTGCCGAAGGGATCGAGTTTCATCGCCCGGTACCCTCGCTCGATCACCCGTCGGGCCGCCCCGGCAAAGGCTTCCGGTGTTCGCTCGACCGTGTACCACCCGTTCGCGTAAGCCGGAACCGTCTCGCGGACCTTGCCGCCGAGTAGCTGGTAGACGGGTAATCCGGCCTTCTTGCCAATGCAGTCCCAGCACGCCATTTCCACGAGTGCCAGGCCGGTCATCACCACTTCGCCGGGCGCGCCAAAGTCGAGGAGTGTGAAGCGTCGATACAGGTCTTCGATATCGAAGGCATCGTGCCCGATGATGTGGCGGCGAACGTCCTGAAGGTATTCGCACACGGTGTGGGTCTTCGATAACACACGGGCCTCGCCGTACCCGCGGATCCCGTCCTCCGTCTCCAGTTCGAGGTAGGTCAGGTTGCGCCAGGGGGTCTGGATGACCCAGGTCGAGAAATTCGTGATCCGCATCAGGCGTTAACGACCTCCTGCCGCTGCATCCCGAGCCCTTCGATTTCCAGTTCCACCACGTCCCCGGCTCTCAGATACGTGGGAGGCTTGCTCCCCATGCCGACGCCGGGGGGTGTCCCGGTCGAAATCAAATCGCCCGGTTCGAGGGTCATGAACTGGGACAGGTAGTGCACCAGGAAAGGGACGTCGAAGATCATTCTGGAGGTGTTGCCCTGCTGCCGGATCTGGCCGTTGACGGACAGCCGCATGTCGAGTGAGCCCGGGTTCGGAGCGGAAGCCGCGGTCACCAGGAAGGGCCCCAGAGGGTTGAAGCTGTCGCAGCTCTTGCCCTTGGTCCATTGGCCTCCCCGCTCGAGCTGGAAGGCCCGCTCGGATACATCGTGGGATATACAGAAACCTGCGACGTGTTGGAGTGCCTCCTCGGCCGACTCGAGATAGCGGGCCCGGCGGCCGATCACCACACCCAGTTCCACCTCCCAGTCCGTCTTGCTGCTGCCACGAGGAATCTCCAGGTTGTCGAAGGGACCGACCACGGTGTTGGAGGCCTTCAGGAAGACGATCGGCTCGGTGGGAATCGGCATGCCCGCCTCGGCGGCGTGATCGGAATAGTTCAGCCCGATGCAGATGACCTTGCCGGGCCGCGTAATGGGAGCCGCCCAGCGCTCGGATTCCGAAACGCGGGGAAGGGTGGGCCCATGGGTCTGAATGAAGCACTGAAGCTTCTCCAGCCCGTCTCCTCCCAGAAACGCCGGATCCCAATCCACGAATGAACGCGAAAGGTCTCGACGGACTCCTTCCTCATCCAGAATCCCGGGTTTCTCCTTGCCTGCCGCCCCGAATCTGATCAAACGCATGATGACTCCTGGTTCCCCCCTCGAGACCGCCCCCTCAGAAATCCCGCATCTTACGCGCTTCGAATCGGTTACGAATACTATTAGCCTGAGTCAGAAGAGGCCGGCAGTCAAGCCCGGAGTCCTCCCGAGTCGGGACCTCCAGGTCCAGGAGGCGGACCGAGGCTTCAACGCCTCAGCGCAGCTGTTCGGTCCCCGCTGTCGTTTCCACCGGCGAAGCAGGAGTCCGCCTCGGCTCTCCGTCGAATTCATCTGCGAGCGCCAGATCGCGTAGGGTCTCGAACGTCTGCGCGCCGACGAGGACCCGCTGGATTACACCCTGCCGGTCGATGAAGAAAGTGGTAGGGATGGCGCGGATGTCGCTGTACGGTGACGACAGGTTCCCGGGTTGCGCCACGGTGTAGTTGAGGCCTTTCGCTGCGATGAACTTCCGCAGCGTCTCGGTCTTCTCCTGGCTGACTCCGATGATGACCAGATCGTCGCGCGAAGTCTCGCTGTTGAGCCGGATGAAATGCGGGATCTCCATGACGCACGGACCGCACCAGGTCGCCCAGAAATCGAGCACGACGCGCTTGCCCTTGAAATCGCTCAACCGGATCGTGCGGCCGTCGAGGGTTTTTGCGGAAAGATCGGGCGCCACGACACCCTCCCAGCGGACGACCGCCTCGTCGGAGGAGGAGCGCATATCCTCCAGCATCCTGAGGTAAAGGATCCCAAAGGCCACACTGGCCAGGAAACCGAGGACGGACAGGCCGATTCCCAACCAGGCCAGCCGGTCGGTTCCCTTTCGCTGGACGATGTGAGCGAAGCCCAGGATGACGCCCACAAGAGCGAAAAAAGCGCCGATCAGAAACAGGCTCGAGACGAACGAGAGAATGCCCACGACCAGACTGGCGATCGCCAGACCCGAGTGGGAAGGCCCGGGTGGCTTGGGCGGGACCAACGACGTCGGTTGGGGATTCGTTTCCATGCGCACCTATTCTCTCGTCGCCTCCGCCGTTTGTCATTAGCCCGGAGTCGAGACTCGTCGAAGCCCCGGGCAGTCTTCTCCGAAGCGGCGGGCACGGGACAATCGGGCTAGTCGGAGAAAAGTTCCGTGTCCTGGACCATGCTGCTCACAAGCCGTTCGTTGGTGATGAAGCCCTTGACCGAGTCCACCGTACCTCTGCGGCCTTCGTCTGCGACCAGCGCCAGGAGTGTCCCTTGAGTGCGCATGCGGGCGATCACGGTGAACAGACGCGTGTCCGCCGAGACCGTCAGGTAGTTCTGGTCGGCGATTTCCCCCAGCGTGATGCCCTCCCCGGGTGAGGTCAGCGCTTTGAAGAGTTTGTCCTTGGTCAGGACTCCCGCGATCCGCTCTCCGTCCCGGACCACGAAGTTCGCCGCATCGGACCGGGAGAAAAGCGTGTCTCGTGCTTCCGGGAGGCGGGTGGCGGCATCCGCAATGCCAAACTCGCTATCCATGACCTGGCGTGCGCGCTGCAGATAATGCAGGTTGGCCTGCAGTGCCTCGGGGACATCCCGGCCGCGACGGACCAGCTTGAGGGTGTAGATGCTTTCGCTCGACAGTAACTTGCGGACGCCGAAGCTGATGGCGACGGTGATGGTCATCGGGATGATGACGTTGTAGTCCAGGGTCATCTCGAAGATCATCACGATGGCAGCCATGGCTGCTCCGGTCGCCCCCCCGACCACTCCTGCCATCCCGGCCACGGCGCAGGCGGGTGCAGAGACGGGAAAAGCCGGAGAGAGTCCGTTCAGACCCAGGCCGTAGGCGCCCCCGAGGGCGGCTCCCATGTAGAGCGCCGGCGAGAAGATCCCGCCGGAGGCGCCTGACCCGAGGGTCAGAGAGGTTGCCAGCAGCTTCAGACCCAACAGGAGAAGCAGGAAGGCGAAGGCAAAGTGCTTGCCCGAAAGAACGTCCTGGATAGTAGCGTATCCAACACCCTGCACGTAGTAGTGCCCGGACTCTTGCAGCAGGAGATACATCGTGACGCCCACGATCGACATGCCGAGCATGTGCTGGACGTAGTAGCCGCCCTTGATCTTCTCGGTGAAGAAGTCTTCGAAGCCGTAGATCGATCGGATGAAGACCGCGGACACGATACCCGTCAGGATTCCCAGCAGTGCATAGGTCAGAAAGACCAGAGGGCTCTCCAGGTGGAAGTCATTGGCCTGGAAGGCGGGAATCACGAAGGACGGGTGGGCGCCGAAGAAGAATCGGCCGACGTAGGTGGCTGTGGCAGTCGAGATGGCGACCGGCACGAGGGTCCGTGAACTCAGTTCGTGCAGAACGATCTCTATGGCGAAAAGCACCCCTCCGACCGGCGTGTTGAATGTCGCCGCGATCCCGCCGCCGGCGCCGGCCGCGATCATGGTGATGGTCTGCCAGGGCGGGATCCGAAGGAGCTGACCGAGGGTGGAGCCGAAGGATGCCCCGATCTGGATGATCGGTCCTTCGCGGCCGATGGAGCCGCCGCTGCCGATGGACAGTGCCGAGGCAATCGATTTGATGAGTGCGACGATGGGGCGGATGGCGCCCTTGTTGTAGTAGATAGCGTCGATCACCTCCGGCACGCCGTGTCCCTTGGCCTCGGGCGCAAACGTCTTCACCAGGAAGGCGACGCCGGCGGCCCCGATGATCGGTACGAGAATTACGAAGACCCCCCAGGGGCTGGGCGAGGTATGTAGATTGGCGTCGTAGTGGGGAGACCACTCGCCCAGGAAGAGCAGATTGTGGAAGATCGAAATGAGGCCACGGAATACGACGGCGCCGAGACCGGCGATCACACCGATTAGAACGGCCAGCAGGCCGAAGCTCAGAAAACCCAGCGGCCTATCCGGGGTCAGCGGAATCTTCGAACTGAGCGACTCCTCAGTATGCATTTCCGTCTACTCCTCGTTTGGCAGCCCCGGCTCGCCTGGGCACGCTCGAAAACCTCAGGCCGCGGTGCAGGGCCGGAGGCGAGCCGGCGATCCGATGCCCGTCGTCCGATGGCGCCCCGGATCGCATTTCGCGTGCCGGACTGGCTTTGTCTCATCCTCCCGTGCTCTGTCTCGATTCTAACCTGTCATGGAATTCGCGGTGCCAGTGGCTCGGCCCGGGCTCGGAACCTGTCTGCGGGGTCTCCCATAAGCCGGGTCGGTGCCCGCTCGCGGTACGACAAAAATGCCACAGTGGCAAAATTGTCTCACTTCAGCCGCGGGAGGCCGCGGGACCCGGTCGGCTCGATGTTCCCCGCCAGCGGGCGCTTTCAAAGGGATCCTCCGGTTCATCGGAAGGGTTGGCATGGACGTTGCTACAGGGAAGTTTGGCTCATCTCAATAATTTACGACACGCTCTGTCGAGCTTCAGAGAGTGCAGGGAAATATGGCACCAAATGAAACAGGGAAGTCGACATCGAGGAAGACCCCCAATCGGACACCAGCCCAGAGGAATGAGATTCCGCCTCCCCAGCCGAACAAGCCGGAACTGAATCACCGGCAGTGGACGGTCTCTCTCATCTACGTGGTGCTGATGCTGCTGGCCCTCTATGCGATCAGAAGCAGTTTTTCAGGACCGTCGGCGAAGGAGGTTCCGTACAGCCAGTTCATGAGTGAATTGCACGCGGGTCACCTCAGCTCCGTCGTGGTCTCCAGCACACAGTTGACCGGGACCCTGAAACCCTCCGCCGAGGGTCCTGCCAAGGCGAAGGCCTCCCCATCCGGTCAGAAGGCTCCGGAAGCGAACGTGAGCGGCACACCAGCGACGGCCAAACCGGGGTCCGGAAGCGCCGGGACACCCGCCGGATCGGGCACTGCGACGACCCCAGGGGCGTCGAAGGCGGCCAGCCAGAGCGCGGCAAAGACGGGCTCCGCGGCGGCCAGCCCGAAGCAGGGCGCCGAGCAGGCAAAGGGTGCGGCTGCGACCGGGCCTTCGCAGGAGGCCGAGCCCAGGCAGATCGTCGCCACACGGATTCCGGGCATCGATAACCAGAGTCTGCTGAAGGATCTCGAGGCCCAGCACGTCAAGATCGTGGGCGAGGCCCAGAGCAACTCGGTCTGGCTGGACATGCTGATCTCGTGGCTGTTGCCCCTGGTCATCCTCTTTCTGATCTTCAGTTACGCCATGCGCCGGCTGCGTCAGGGCGGCGGGGCGGGACCCCTGACCCTGGGCAAGAACAAGGCCAAGATTCACGACCAGCTCAGCGGCATTCGGATTACCTTCGACGATGTGGCGGGAGTCGAGGAGGCCAAGGGAGAGCTCGTCGAAGTGGTTGACTTCCTGCGGCACCCCCAAAAGTACCAGCGGCTGGGGGGCCGGATTCCGAAAGGGGTATTGCTCGTCGGCGCGCCGGGTACCGGCAAAACGCTGTTGGCCAAGGCGGTCGCCGGTGAAGCCGAGGTTCCCTTCTTCTCGATCTCCGGCTCGGAATTCGTCGAGATGTTCGTCGGCGTCGGGGCGGCCCGAGTTCGGGACCTCTTCGAGCAGGCGAAGGAGAAGGCCCCCTGCATCATCTTCATCGACGAACTGGACGCCGTCGGGAAATCGCGGGCGGGCGGCCGCGGTCCGATGTTCGGGAACGACGAGCGGGAACAGACACTGAATCAACTCCTGGTCGAGATGGACGGATTCGATGCCTCCAAGGGAATCATCATCATGGCGGCGACCAACACTCCCGAAGTGTTGGATCCGGCGTTGTTGAGGGCCGGCCGGTTCGACCGGCACGTCGTGCTGGACCGGCCCGATCTGGCCGGACGGGAAGCCATCCTGCGCCTCCATGCGCGCGATATCGCCCTCGACTCCGATGCCGATCTGAAGACGATCGCGGCGCGGACGCCCGGCATGGTCGGCGCGGACCTGGCCAACATCATCAACGAGGCCGCCCTGCTGGCCGCTCGCCGCGGTGCTGAGGAGGTCGGCATCCGGGATCTCGAGGAAGCCATCGATCGCGTCATGCTCGGTCTCGAAAAACGCAGCCGGGTCATGAGCCAGGAACAGAAGGAGCGGGTGGCGTACCACGAAACGGGGCACGCCCTGGTGGCGTTGTCCGTCGAGCATTCCGATCCCGTCCATCGAGTCTCCATCATCCCGCGTTCGATTGGAGCCCTGGGGCACATGCTGCAGTTGCCGACTCAGGAGAGGTTCCTCCTGACACAGCCCGAGCTCGAAGATCGGCTGGCCGTGATGCTCGGAGGACGGGGCGCGGAGGAGATCGTCTATTCGGGGGTGGTCTCGACCGGCGCCTCGGACGATCTGGAGAAATCGTCCGAGACGGCCCGACAGATGGTCACGCGTTTCGGCATGAGCGAGCGTCTGGGGCAGCTGACCTACGGCAAGAGCCAGAGCAGCCGCTACCTTTCACCCACTCTGGGTATCGAAGAGCGCAATTACAGTGAGAAAACTGCGGTCCTGATCGACCAGGAAGTGCATCGAATCATCGATGAGACGTACGAGCGGGTCAAGAAAATCCTCGTCTCTCGCCGTGAAGCGCTCGAACAGATCGCGACGGAACTGATCGACAAGGAGACCCTCAATCGAGAGGAATTGCAGAAGATCTTGAGCGATTTCCCCGACGGCGGGAGCAAGCCTCCTCCACACACCGGCTCCGGAAAGAAGCGCCCGTCCCACACCCGCCTCGAGTCCGTCGCCAACTGAACACCCGCCGAGGCCCCGATTCGTATCCCCGGAGACGAATCGGGGCCTCGTCCCAACCAAGCAAGATGAAACAAAATGAGAACCACAACTGAATCGACTGATCGAGAAGACTCCCTCACCGATCCCTTGAAAGCCCGTTCCGGCGGCCCGATTGTTCTCCGGAACACCGGAGGGTCGACGCGACTCGGACTGGCTCTCCTGACCATCCTCTGGGTTTTCGGAGTCCAGGGAGGCCTCCTCGCCGCCGAGCCATCCACATCCAATCAGGCCATGATGCGCTTTCCAACCCTTCACGGAGATTCCATCGTCTTCGAAGCGGGAGGAAACCTCTGGCAGGTTGCCCGAACCGGAGGCGTGGCCACGCAGCTGACGACCGACAAGGGGTATGACCTGATGCCCCGGTTCTCTCCCGACGGCAGTGAGATCGCCTTTACCGGTGATTTCGACGGGAACACCGATGTGTATACCATCCCGGCCGGCGGCGGCCCGGTGACGCGGCTGACCTTCCATTCCGACGTCGTCCAGGACGCACCGCTGCGCTGGGGACCCGACAACATGGTGGTGACTTGGACCCCCGACGGAAAGAACGTCCTGTTCCTCTCCCGCAGGAACACCTTCAACTCCTGGTTCGGGCGACTCTTCCTGGTGTCCCGGGATGGGAACCTGCCGACTCAGTTGGACGTTCCGAAGGGCGGCATGACCTCTTTCAATGCCGATGGCACCAAGATCGCGTATAACCGGATCTTTCGGAATTTCAGAACCTGGAAGGACTATTACGGCGGGCTGGCGCAGGACATCTGGATCTACGATCTCAAGACGAAGGCCATCGAGCGGGTTACCGACTGGAAGGGGACCGATACGGATCCCATGTGGTATCGGAACCGCATCTACTTTCTCTCCGACCGGGGCAGTGAAGGCCGGCTCAATCTCTGGGTCTACGACCTGTCCAAGAAAGACTTTCGGCAGATCACGAAGTTCTCCGACTATGACGTCGACTGGCCCAGCCTCGGTGATAACGGGATCGTTTTCCAGGAAGATGGCTCGTTGTACGTCATGGACCTGCCTTCGGAGTCGCTTCATCAGCTCCGGGTCGAGGTCCCCAGCGACCGTCTGAACCGACGTCCACATTGGGTCGAGGCGAGCAAGAGCATCGACTCGTTCGGACTGGCCCCGAACGGCAAACGGGCCCTCTTCGGGGCGCGGGGAGAAGTCTTCACGGTGCCTGCCGAACACGGCGACACCCGCGACCTGACCCAGACTTCCGGGGCCCGCGAACAGTTCCCGAGCTGGTCACCGGACGGGGTCAACGTCGCCTACGTCACCGACGAGACCGGTGAATCGGAGCTGGCCGTACGAGCCTCCAACGGACAAGGGGGTGCCGTCATTCTGACGAACCGCAAGCGCGGGTACCTCTACGGGCCGGTGTGGAGCCCCGACAGCAAGAAACTGGCTTTTTCGGACAGTGACCACGTGCTGTGGTACTTCGATATGAACGCCAACCGGACGATTCGGGTGGATGCGGATCCGATGCAGGAGATCCGACACTATGCCTGGTCGCCCGACGGCCTTTGGCTGACCTATTCCAAGGCGGGCGAGAACAAGCTCGACGATGTCTATCTCTTCAGCCTGGCGAGCGGCCAGGCGACGCGGGTCACGACGGGTAACAGCAACGACTACGATCCCGTCTTTGGTGCGGAGGGCAAATACCTCTACTTCATTTCGGATCGACACGAGAATCCGGTGTTCAGCGAGACCGAGTTCAACATTGCGACGGTCGACATGGGAGGAATCTACGTGACCACGCTGCAGGCCGGTGAACCCTCCCCCTTCGCCCCCCGCTCCGACGAGGGAACCGAAATGCCCGCCTCCGAGTCCGGCAAGAAGCAGGCGTCGAGCGGGCCCGGAGCCATCGCGCCGATCACAGTTGATCTCGAAGGGCTTGCATCGCGGCTCGTCCCCTTGCCGATCCGTGCCGGGAATATCACCCATCTGGCTTCCTTCGGCTCACGGCTCTATTACATGACGATGCCCGTCAGCAGCTTCGAGACTCCCCTCAGCGGCGAGCCCACGCTGCATTACTTCGACATGACCGAGCGCAAGGAGCAGGCGCTGCAAAGCCCTCTGGGCCAGTACGATATTAGTGCCGACGGCAAGACACTGATCTACAGCCAGAAAGACAAGTACTTTCTCAGTTCGCTAAGCGGCGAGAAGCTGGCTCCCAAGCCGCTGGACGTCTCGAAGATGCAGGCCCGCATCGACCCCCCGCAGGAGTGGGACGAGATGTTCCACCAGGCCTGGCGCCTCGAACGGGATTTCTTCTTCAACCCCGAGATGAACGGCGTGGACTGGCCCGCCATCCAGCAGAAATACGCGAAGTGGCTACCCCTGCTCACATGCCGGGAGGACCTCAACTACGCCATCGGCCAGATGATCGCTGAACTGCACAACTCCCACACCTACGTCGGCGGCGGGGACATGACCGAGAACAAAGCCGTGCCGACGGGTCTGCTGGGCGTGGACTTTGGTCTCGATGCTCCAACGGGCCGCTACTACTTCGAGAAGATCTACAGCGGCGACAACTCGCGGGAGGCCTATCGTTCTCCTCTGACCGAGCCCGGGATCGACGTCAAGCAGGGCAACTACCTCCTGGCCGTCGACGGCCAGGATCTGAAGGCTCCCACCAACCCCTACAGCCTGTTCGTCAACACTCTGGGCCGGACCGTGACTCTGACCGTGGCCGACGATGCCCAGGGTAAGGGACGCCGGGACGTCGTCGTACGACCGGTGGCCAACGAATTGGATCTTCGCCTGAGGAACTGGATCGAGCAGAATCGCCAGACCGTGGACAAGGCCTCGGGCGGGAAGATCGGATACATCTATCTGTCGGACATGGAGGAACTCGGCATGGACCAGTTCATCCGCCAGTTCTATCCCCAGATCGATAAAGAGGGACTGATCATCGACGTGCGGTACAACGGCGGCGGTTTCATCGATCAAATCGTCCTCGAGCGACTGCGGCGCAAGCTCATCGGCATGACGGTCAACCGCGAGGGGGCTACTTCGACCATTCCCGAGCAGGTCCTCAATGGTCCGATGGCGTGTCTGATCAACCACTACTCGGCCTCTGACGGGGATATCTTCCCCTACTATTTCAAGCAGTACGGACTGGGTCCTCTGATCGGCACGCGCACCTGGGGAGGTGTCCGTGGAATCCGCGGCTACTGGCCGCTGGCCGACGGCGGATACATCACCATCCCGGAGGAGAGCCTGTTCGGGCTCAAGTCCGACTGGGTGATCGAGAACCATGGTGTGACTCCGGATATCGAAGTCGACGATCTGCCGGGAGCGGTCATGGACGGCCACGATCCGCAGCTGGAGAAGGGCATTCAGGTGGTGCTGGACAAGATCAAGGCGAATCCGCCGGTCCATCCCAAGGAGCCCCCGCTGAGTCCCGCCTACCCACCGGCGGGCATCGTGAAGCAGCCGTAGATGACCTGAGATTCACGATCGACGATTGGTGCCGGGAAGCGGGAGTCTGGACGCAGCGGCAGAGCCCGAAAGGGGGACCCTCTGCACGGCCGGCGAATCACACTGATTCCCCTCCCGGCGCGACCAGGCAGGGCACTCCGCCCGGGACGGCGGCCGGCCGGCTCTGGCGTGAGCGGTGACGCTTCGCTGAGCGGACGTCGTGCGACCCGTCCCGTCGTTCGCGGGGTGTTACCTGTGTCTCGATTGCGCGGGGCCGCCCCCAAATCGTAAATCTCAAATCTCAAATCTCAAATCGAAAAATCCTCCTTCCTTTTCTTTCCCCATCCTCTCTGTCACAATCGAGTCGTTCGGCTCGATTGTGCGAACTGAACGCCCGCAGGCATGGGACATGTTGACTTGTGGGACTTTGAAAAACGCCTCAGATCGATGATCCGCACTCTTTTCTGTACGGCAATTCCTGGAGTTTGGGCAATGAAACAAAAGACGCTCGCTGGCCTCATTGTGTTCGTTTTGGTGTGTGTTCTGGCGGGGCTCCCGCCCGCGCTGCAGGCCCAGCCGCAGCAGGAGAACACGGCACCTCAACTGGGGAAGGACTCCATCGGGGACGTCATTGCAGCAATGACCCTGGAGGAGAAAGCCAAACTGGTCGTCGGCACCGGGATGCGATTTGGCGGCGCGCCGAACAACCAGGCGGAGCGTCCCCCTCAGATCGTGCCTGGTGCGGCCGGTACGACCGCGGCCATTCCCCGTCTCGGGATTTCCGCGATGGTGGTGGCCGACGGACCGGCCGGGCTGCGAATCGCCCCGACCCGGGATAACGACTCCGAATACCTACTATTGCACGGCCTTTCCCATCGAGACCCTGCTGGCGTCCTCCTGGGATCCCGATCTTGTCCGCCAGGTCGGCCAGGCCATGGGGAACGAAGTGCTCGAGTACGGAGTCGATGTCCTGCTCGGGCCGGCTCTCAACATTCACCGCAATCCGCTGTGCGGCAGGAACTTCGAGTACTACTCCGAGGATCCGCTGATCACCGGCGAAATGGCCGCGGCCATGGTCAACGGGGTGCAATCCGAGGGCGTGGGGACCTCCGTCAAGCACTTCGACGCCAACAACCAGGAGTGGAATCGGAACACGGTCAACGAACACATCACCCAACGGGCACTGCGTGAGATCTACCTTCCGGGCTTCCGGATTGCCGTCCAGGATGCCCAGCCGTGGACGGTGATGTCGTCCTACAACAAGATCAATGGCACCTACACTTCGGAACGTTACGATCTGCTGACCGAGGTGCTGCGGGGTGACTGGGGTTTTCTGGGTCTGGTGATGACCGACTGGTTCGGCGGCAGTGACATCGTGGCGCAGATGCGCGCGGGCAACGACCTGATCATGCCGGGCAATCCGAATCAGGTCGAGGCCATCGTGGCGGCTGTTCGCGACGGCAAGCTGGACGAGCGCGTGCTGGATCGCAATGCGGCGCGGATTCTCAACATCGTACTGAAGACTCCCCGCTTCAGAGACTACAAATACTCCAACCAGCCTGATCTCGTCGCCCACGCCAGGGTGGTGCGCAAAACGGCGGCCGAGAGCATGGTGTTGCTCAAGAACGAGAACGATGTCCTGCCGATCGGCAGCGGGGTGAAGAACCTGGCGGTCTTCGGCAACGCCTCGTATGCCACCGTCATCGGAGGAACCGGCAGCGGTGACGTCAATGAGAAATACACCATCAATATCGCGGACGGCCTGACGAATGCGGGACTCACCCTGGATGACGGGCTGGCCGGAACCTATCGGACCTATATCGAGGAGGCTCGGGCGAAGCTGCCCAGGCCTCGCTTCGGATTCATGCCGCGGGGCCCCATCGCCGAGATGGCGCTCGACGCCGCGACGGTGGAGGGGCAGGTCGGACGAGCGGATGCCGCCATCGTCACCATCGGCAGGAATTCCGGTGAAGGCCGGGACCGGGAAGTCGAGGGCGACTTCAACCTTTCCGAGACCGAGCTCTCGAATCTGAAGGCGGTCTCGAGTGCGTTCCATGCAGCCGGTAAGAAGGTCATCGTCGTGCTCAACATCGGCGGCGTCATAGAGACGCCCAGTTGGAGAGACCTGGCCGATTCCATTCTGCTGGCCTGGCAACCCGGGGAAGAAGCCGGCAATTCCGTCGCCGACGTTCTGACCGGCAAAGTGAACCCTTCCGGTCACCTGGCCTCGACCTTCCCCATGTCCTACGAGGATGTCCCGTCGGCCAAGTACTTCCCCGGAAAGGAACTGGAAGCGCCGGAACCGGCCGCGGAAGGCCGCTCGCCCATGCGGGGGCGACCTGCCGAGGTGACCTACGGGGAGGACATCTACGTGGGGTACCGCTACTATGAGACGGCGGGCGTGCCCGTGGCCTATGAGTTCGGATACGGGCTGTCCTACACCCGGTTCGACTACAGCAACCTGAAGGTCGAACACAGCCCGTCGGACGGGAGCCTCAACGTTTCCGTCGATGTGCGCAACGCCGGCAAGACGGCGGGCAAGGAGGTCGTGCAGGTCTACCTCAGCGCCCCCAAAGGCAATCTGGAGCGCCCCGAAAGGGTCCTGATCGGATTCGCCAAGACGAAGCTCCTGGCCCCTGGAGAAGTCCGGAATGTCCAGTTGTCGATCCCCAGGCTGCGGCTGGCGGCTTTCGACACCTCGACCTCCTCGTGGGTCACCGAGGCCGGCCGCTACACGGTCCGCGTGGGCGCCTCCTGCAAGGACATCCGTCAGGAAGGCACGTTCGACCTGGCCAAGAGCGAAGTCCTGCAGCGAGTCAGTCGCGCGCTGCCGCCCGACCAGCCGATCCAGACCATCAAGCCGTGAATCGGCGCCAAATAGGTGACACGCACGCATTAGGCACGTAAACTACCGTAAATAAAGGATTCCGAGGCCGGTCTGGTACGTATTTGGGAACGCCAGGCGATCATCTGGGGAGTCCGCGAGGGGAACTCCCCACCTCACCGAGGGGCTGGCGGCTGCACTTGTTCGTCAGCACCTGAGTGACGACCGGGGCCCCTTTGAAATCGGAATTGCGTACCAGTCCTGAGGTAAAAGTCTTTGTTCGTGGTAGCTTACGAGCCTAATGCGTGCGTGTCACGTATTGCAGGTCGAAACGGAGCTCCGGGCAGGAGACATCGCCTCCGATCGTGGCCGATTCCTGTGGGTTCGCCAGGAAGGTCCCGGCCGGCGCCTCGGTGTAGATCCGATATTCTCCGACCGGCAGCTGGGGGGTTCGGAAATAGCCGTCCGGTTCCGGATCTGTCTGGAACCGCAAGCCCATACCCACGACCGTAATCCGCGTGCTCTCGAGAAGAAAGTCGAGTGGGCCCGCCTCGTCCGACGTGCGGGCCATGACCCAGCCCTGGATGACATCCGGGAAGTCGCCGGAGGCCAACTCGTCCAGCAGGTCGAGGTAGCGGTCTGCCTCTTCGAACGCTCGCGTTCCGCTACAGAGACCGGTCTCCAGGCCTCCATCGGAGTCCTCCGTGGCCAGCACGAGGTAACGTCGGCCCATTTCGAACGGGAAACCGGCCGTGCTCAGCGACGTCCGCACACGAACCGTCTCGGGCAACGGCCATTTCCAGGTCCGGTCGACCTGGAATTCGAACGCCTTCTCCTGGAAATTCATCGAGGCCTGAAGCAGGTAGGTTCCCCCTGCCTCGACCTGGACTCGCATCTCCACGGGATCGAATCCTTGCTCGGTTCCCATCAGATCGTAGGTCCCGGCGGGAAGCTCGGACCAGCGGAATCGTCCCTCGTCGTCGCTCACCTCGCTTCGGACCAGGTACCCGCGGATGTCACGCAGTTCGAAGTCGACCCCCGGGATGCCGCCTCCCTGGTTATCACGCGCAATCCCGTCGATCATCGCCCCGCGTGCCCCCCGCGCCTCGACCAGGTCGAACAGCACCTCCGTCGTCGGGACCGACTCCTCGCCGATCACCAGCCCCGAGAAGACCTGGTCTGCACGTATCATCGCGGCGCAGATCGATTCATGGCCCTCGACGACACAAGAGCCAAGAGGGACTCCCTGCGTCGATCCGACCACGACGATCGTGCAAACGAGGAGATGCAGATGAAAGCGGGTTCGCACGGCCACGAAAGACTATTGTGGCAGAACCCATCTCGATCGTCACGAGAAAGATTGGAGTAGTAGAACGAGGGGACGGCGGACACGATCTTGAGCTGGGAATCGAGTTCCCCGTGCCGGGAAGAATCGGAAAGAGGTGCCAGACGGGGACCTGAATCCTTTGTTCATGGGGACTTACAAGTCTATTGCGTGCGTGTCACCGATTGACAGCTTGGCTGAGACGCTTTCGTCTCCCCGTCTCGGGCGTCCCTGGTTTTGATAGGGCGGAGGGCCTTGCGAGCTCTTCGATGCACGACTATAGTGGCCGACGGGCGGCCCGGGCGTGCAACTCGAAATCCAGCACGGCCGCGCATGACCCGGCTCTGACCGCCCGGGGACTGTCAGCGGGGGGAGTGATGAGTGCATTGAAGAATCAGGTCCCGCAGGGGCGCGTGGTCTCACTCGATGCTCTGCGGGGCTTCGACATGTTCTGGATCATCGGAGGCGACGCCTTCTTTCGCGCCCTCTTCGAGTTGATCCATGCCCCTTGGGCCATGGCCCTGAGGGACCAACTCGAACATTCCGAGTGGAACGGTTTCACCTTCTACGACCTGATCTTCCCCTTGTTTCTTTTCATCGTCGGTGCCGCTCTGCCTTTTGCGGTCAGCAAGCGTCTGCAGCGGGGCGACAGCCGGCGCGAGCTTTACGGCCACATCGTGCGGCGGGCGGCGACGTTGTTTGTCCTGGGATTGATCTACAACCACATCCTGGACCTCAACTTTGACACCTTCCGCTGGGCCGGTGTGCTGCAGCGGATCGCTGTTTGCTATCTCTTTGCCGCCTTGATCTTCATGAAGTTCAAGATCCGCGGGCAGGCGATTTTCGCCGGCGCGATCCTAGTCGGCTACTGGCTCATCATGGTCCTGGTGCCGGTCCCGGGCTATGGTGCGGGCGTATTGACACCCCAGGGCAACCTCGCCGGCTACATCGACCGCCTGTTTCTTCCGGGGTCCTTTTGCTGCTACCACTTCGGGGATAACGAAGGCTTCCTGAGCACGATCCCTGCCGTCGCCACGACCCTGCTGGGTGGTTTGGCGGGACATCTCCTTCGGACCGCCTGGGACGGTCAGCGGAAGGTGCTCATCCTTCTCGGTTCCGGAGTGGCCAGCCTCATTCTGGCGTTGATCTGGGGTCTGGTCTTCCCGATCAACAAGCTGCTCTGGAGCAGTTCCTACGTCCTGTTCGCCGCCGGCTGGAGTCTGTTGCTGCTCGCGTTCTTCTACTGGGTTGTGGATCTTCGGGGGTACCGGAAGTGGGCGTTCCCCTTCGTCGTCATCGGTCTGAATCCGATCACGATCTACGTCCTGCAGAGCGTCTTCGATTTCGGAACGATCGCCAACATCTTCGTCCACGGCTTCATCGATGATCTGGGTGCGATCCAGCCGCTGTTCTGGGTGGCCTGCGTGCTGGCCGTAAAGTGGCTGTTCCTCTACTTCCTGTATCGCCAGAAGATCTTTCTGAAAGCGTAGCAGCAACAAGTGGCGCATCCCCTCCTGGTTTCGCATAATGGGGGAATGACCCGCAAGCTCAGGAACACCGGCCGTGCCATTGACGTGTCCGGACGGATGGAAGCCCTGAAGAAGGCGCTGTACGAGGTGCCGGGGTTGATCGCGGTCTACCTTTACGGTTCCTACGGTACGTCTTACCAGACCCCTCTTAGTGATGTCGATATCGCCGTTCTATGCACCGACGATCAGGATCTCTCGCTCGACTACAAACTCCAGTTGATTGGTCTCTGCACCGAGACGCTGCAGGAGGAAGATGTGTCCGTTACGATCCTGAACCAGGCGCCGTTGGCGTTCCGGCACAAGGTACTGGCCGAAGGTCGTCCTTTATTCATTCGGGACCGAATTGCCCATGCGGGATTCCTGGAGCGGACCATCACCCGCTATTCGGACTTTGCGATCGATGAGGCGCGTTTCTTCGAAGAATACGACCGGGCGCTGGTTGAGGATTACTGCGATGGCACCCGTTGATCGCGGAAAACTGAGGTCGCACGTGGATTTCGTACGGAGCACCGTGCGGAAACTCGAGCAGATCCGAGCGGACGGACGCGATGCGTTCATGAGCGACGAAGTCGCCCAGGCTGCAGCTACTCGCTGGCTACAGACTGCGGTCGAAGCCTTGATCGACATGGCTAATCACGTGATCGCCAGGGAAGGTCTCGGAGTGCCCAGGGCCTATTCCGATTCGATGGAGATTCTGGTTCGCGAGAGGATCCTTCCGGCCGAACGGCGAGACACGTTGCTTGCCATGGTCCGCTTCCGCAACCGCGCGGTCCATTTGTATGACAAAGTCGGAGCCGATGAGGTTTGGAGGATCCTCCAAGAGGATCTGGGTGATTTCGACGTCTTCATTCGCGCCATCGTTGTCCGCTATTTTGCGGACTGACATGCGCAGCCGCTCAGCCGCTCCTGCGGTACCAGGGAAGCCGCCCCAGAGGTGCTTCAACCTCGAGCGTCCTCGGGTCCCGCACCTCGGAGCCGTCCTCCGTTTCCCAGAGACCCGACGGGAAGACGATCGTCCGCTTGCGGGCTCCCTTCTCCAAGACGGGGCCGAAATCGATTCCAAGCCCAACCTTGGCGGGTTGGTTTCGGTCTAATGAATTATCTGACTTGAGGTAGTCCGATCCCGACTGCCCCGGATCCTGGGGAACCTGCCCGGGGGTACAGGCGAAGGGTGGAAGCCATGGAGGACGTTCGGCATGAATGACCTGAAGTTCGCTCTTCGCCAAGCACGGAGGAATCCGGGGTTCACGGCGGTCGCGGTGCTCTCCCTGGCCCTCGGCATCGGTGCCAACACGGCGGTCTTCGGTTTGCTCAGCGCCGTCCTTTTGCGCCCGCTGCCGGTGCAGGATGCCCCGTCCCTACGTGTACTCAGTTGGACGGCACCTCCCCTGAGGGACATGAACTTCTGGTACGGTCGACCTGCCGAGACGTCGGGGGAGCGGATGACTGCCCATGTCTTCACTTACCCGATCTACAACAGGCTCCGTGAACAGGTGGCCGGAAAAGCGGAGGTCCTCGGGTTTGCCGACATCACCTCGGTTTCCCCTTTGAGGGTCGTGGCGGCTGGACAGGCCTCGACCGCCAACGGTCTGATGGTCTCCGGCAACTTCTTCCGGGGCCTCGGTCTGACGCCTTTGCTCGGCCAAACATTGACAGAGGCGAACGACCGACCCGGCGCGGCACCCGTCACCGTGATCTCGTATGCTGCCTGGCAACAGCGTTTCAACGGTGATCCCAAGGTCCTCGGTCAGACCGTCGCGCTGAACAACCACACTTTTGAGATCATCGGTGTACTTCCCCGGGATTTTCATGGTCTGGTCGCCGGAAGCCGTTGTGACTATTACCTTCCGTTTGCAGCGCAGCCCCAAATGACCCCGCAGTGTCCCCTCGCTTCGGATCAGGTCTGCTGGGTCCAGGTCATGGCCCGACTGGCCCCGGGTGTGGATGAGGCACGGATACGGTCTTCATTGGATGTCCGGTTTGCCCAGAGCGTGGACCGGTCAATCCCTGAGAATGTCGAGAATACGGCACGCGTCGTCCTGGAAGAGGGCCGCGGAGGTCCTTTGACCCCTCGCCTCGCACTAACGGAGTCACTGTGGCCGCTGCTGGGACTGGCCGGAATCCTGCTACTGATCAACTGTGTCAACCTGGCGGGTCTTCTGCTGGCGCGCGCTGTGCGGCGACAACACGAAATGGCCGTGCGCGTCGCGTTGGGAGCCGGACGCGCCCGCCTGATCCGTCAGCAGCTGGTCGAAAGTCTGCTGATAGCCCTGATCGGTACCGCGGGAGGCCTGATGCTGGCAAGGTGGGGCGAGACCGCGCTCACCCGATGGCTCTGGCCGGTCGACGTCACTCTCGATGTGTCGCTCGATCTGCGTGTTCTCTTGTTCGCAGTGGGATTGTCCATCGCAACGACTTTCCTGGCTGCTCTCCTGCCGGCCTGGGGATCCACACGCGGGAGGATCAGCGCTCTGCTGGGGAGCAGGTCAGGCGCAGGGCAGTACCGGATGAGATGGGGACGGATCCTGGTGGCTGCCCAGATGGGCTTGTCCCTGACCCTGCTGGCAGGTGCCGGGTTGTTCGTTCAGACCCTCGTCAATCTTCATCGGGTCGATACCGGCTTTCAAAGCAGGAATCTGCTGGTGTTCAAGCTCGATGCCACTGGAGCGGGGTATCCGGATCAGGCGTTGGTCGACTATTACGGACGGGTACGGTCTTCGCTGGGGGCATTGCCCGGGGCCGACGCAGTAGCCAACTCCAACTACCTTCTGCTGAGCGGCAACCCCGTCAGCTCGGGTGAGGTCCGTGTGGATAGGAGCGACGGATCGGCAATGTCATTCCGGGTCCAGGCGCTGCACATCAGCGAGAACTTCCTGTCGACGTTCGGGATTCCTCTGTTGCAGGGCCGTGCCTTCACGGCCCTGGACGTGGCGAACCAGGCGAGGGTCGCGATCATCAACCAGTCATTGGCCCGCAGACTCTTTCCCGACGAAGATCCTGTGGGGCGACGGTTACCCTGGACTCAGGAAGAGTTTCGGATCGTCGGAGTGTGCGGCGATATCAAGGACAGCAGCCTCAAAAGCCGGCCGAACCCACGGTGTTCTATCCGTACTCCTGGCTCCCTCGGCATGTTCCCCCTCCGGCAGTCTGGTCGTACTATGCGGTCAAGACAGCAGGGGATCCGAGGAGTCTGATACCAGCCGTCCGCAAAGTCATTGCGGAGCTGAACCCCACCATTCCCGTGACGGACATCAAGACCCAGGCCGTGCAGTTGGAGCAATCCATCGCCCGGGAACGGTGTTTTGCCTCTCTGGCGTCGACCCTGGCCCTGCTGACGGTCCTGCTTTCGTGCATGGGACTCTACAGCATCATGGCCCATTACGTCGCGCGCCGCACGAATGAAATCGGTCTGCGGATGGCCCTTGGAGCCACGACCGGACACGTGTGCTGGACGGTGTTGAAAAGTGCACTGTTCGTGGTCATCGCAGGCATCGCTGCGGGCGTCCCCGTGTTTCTGGCCACCGTTCGGGTCACCCGCAGCTATCTCTTCGGCATTGATCCGTATGACCCGGGCACCCTGGTGATCTCAGTCGTCCTCCTCGTCGCCGTGGCCATGCTGGCCACCTGGCTACCGTCGCGAAGAGCAGCCAGGATCGACCCGATGGAGGCGCTGCGGTACGAGTGAGGAAGCCGGGGCTGGCAGTTGGGGGCTGGCAGTTGGGGACACTTCTCAGCAGCGGCTAACGGGACCGCCGCAACGGACCTGCCCGCGCCGTTCGTCGTGAGCCTGTCGTGGGTGAAAGTGGCCGACAGCGGGTGGAGTCCTGCGACCTAGGTGGCCGAGGAGATCGGGAGCCCGCGGCAGCCTCTGCTTCCGGCGATCGCCTTGGGGAACGTCCTCGTTGCCGTGCTCTCCGGTGAGGCGGGGAAGGGAATCAGTGCGTCCGCCCCGATGCAAACCGGTCGAGCGACGCCTTTCAAGCGATCCGGTCCCGCAACGAACGCTCCGATTTTGCCCGCCGAGCTGCTGGGCCTCATACTCTGGAAGTGCGGGAGAGGTTCTCCACTCGCCGGCTGCTCACACGGACCTGGAACTGGGCGAGGGAGACAGCTTCACCGTCGAGGAGGAGGTACATGTCGATGAGAGTCCGTTGGCGGATTTGCACTGCGATAGGGTTTTTGGCCGGGCTGATGCTGCTCACGCCCCTCCGGGCCGAGGAAGGGGTCAGCCTCAACAAGCCCGAACGCCTCGAGGAATTTCGGGACCTGGGAGTCGGGATGTTCATCCACTGGTCCTTCGATTCCCAGCTGGGGATGGTGATCAGCCACTCCATGGTGGGAGCCAGCGAGGACTACGTGAGCCGGCTGGTGACGGAATTGCCGCGGACTTTTGACCCCAAGAGGTATGATCCCGAGGAGTGGGCGCGACTCGCCCGTGTGTGCGGAATCAAATATGCCGTTTTCACGACGAAGCACCACAGCGGCTTCTGCATGTTCCACACCCAGACCACCGATTTCGGTATCGCCCACACTCCCTATGCAGAGGACATCACCCGCCAGTACGTGGACGCGTTCCGCAACCAGGGTGTCCACGTGGGATTCTATTTCTCGCCGGACGATTTTCACTTCCTGTGGAAACAGGGGACACTCATCAGCCGGCGCCGCCCCGAGGCCCTGCCCAGTCACAATCCCGATCTGATGCAACACAACCTGGCCCAGATCCGCGAGCTTCTGACGAACTATGGCCCCATCGAGTACCTCTTCATCGACGGCGAGCCCGGGGGCATCAAAGAACTGGCCTGGCAGCTGCAGCCGGATCTGGTCGTAACCCGAGGGGCCATGCAGACTCCGGAGCAGAAGATCCCCGATCAAGGTCTCCCCGGCCCGTGGGAGTCGAATTTCACGATGGGGACTCAATGGCAGTTCAAGCCGACCAACGAAGACTACAAGTCGGGAGGCGAACTCATCCGGATGCTCATCGAAACCCGGGCGAAGGGCGGCAATCTCCTGATCAACGTCGGGCCCCAGCCGGACGGCGAGATTCCCTTCGAGCAGTCCCGCCGCCTGCGCGAACTGGGACTTTGGCTCTTCATCAACGGAGAATCGATCTACGGAGTCCGGCCCTGGCATGTCACTCACGAGGACAACATCTGGTTCACCAAGGCCAAGAATGCCGACACGCTGTACGCGATCGTGACGGGCGATCCCGACTGGGAGCGGGGGACGCGGAAACAGTTCATCATCCGGTCGGCCCGTGCGACCGGGCGGAGCGAGATCAGCGTGCTCGGGCAGAACTCGAAGGTTCTGGAATATCGGCCCGACGTCAATCCGGAGTGCCGCTGGAGCCAGGAGGCCGACGGCCTGCACGTCGATGTGATGCGGACGCAGCGCATCTACAACATGGGCGACTGGCCCAACCCGGTCGTCCTGAAGATCACCCATGTGACGCAGGGCTCTTCCCCAGGAGTGGAGGCACCGTGAATCCGGGGGCGCTTCCAGTCGCTTCTGTACTCTCAGAGGATGGCCGCAGGGACTCTGGCCGCGCAAACTCGGCAGCTTGACCGTGCGGACCCTGGACTCCATGATGTGGCCTGTGTGCACGACGGACACTCTCAAAGATGACTCGCCCGTCCGTTGGGGAGAACTTGAACAGGAACTCGATTACGTTTGGTGGGACAGGGTGCGAGCAGAGGAAGGTTTGGAAGGATGGACGCATCAGATCGACCATTTCGGGAATCAGGATGCTTGCAGTTAGCCGACCTCGGCTTCTGCTGCATCCACCGACGGGGAGAACGGCATGCGACTTGGTAGACGACATCTTGGACCAGGCACGCTTTGGATGCTCTTTCTGCTGATTGGCATGAGTGCCTGCTCGAGCACCCGTCCCCTTCGGAAGGAGCGGACCCTGACCGATGACTGGAAGTTCCTGCGTGGCGATCCGTCCGGCGCCGAGCAGCTGTCCTTCGACGACGGTGCCTGGAGGACCGTCGATCTGCCCCACGACTGGAGCATCGAAGACCTGCCGGCGCGGGACCAGGACCCTCTCTACTCCGTCGTCAGCCTGGTGCCCGGGCAGTGGCGCCTCAAGTTCGGAGACGAAGCTCGCTGGAAGGAGCCGAGCCTCAACGATTCGTCCTGGCGCACAGTCGACACTCCCGATCACTGGAGTGCGAGCGGATCCGCCGCCGGGCAGGGGACGGCCTGGTATCGCCGCCGTTTCACCATTCCTCAGGATGCCGCGGGGAAGCGGGTGCTGATCGAGTTGGGCCGGATCCACACCACGGACGAGACCTACGTCGACGGTGTCGAGGTCGGTTCCACTTCCGCCGGGCCCTGGTCGAACGCCCCCACGAAGGTCCGCGCGTACCTCCTGCCCGACGAGGTGTCACAGCCCGGCGAGCATGTCGTGGCCGTCCGGGTGACGTCGAAGGACGACGGGGGCCTCGTCGGCGGAGTCGAGTTGCCGTCCGGACCCAGTCCCTTCGACCCGGGCCGCAGCCTCGGCGCCATCAGCACGGGTTACGCCGTTGGTGGAGTCGGCTGGTATCGCAAGCACTTCACGCTCGCCCCGGAAGATGCGGGCAAGGCCGTCCAGGTGGTCTTCGACGGGAGTTACATGGAGACGGCCGTGTGGCTCAACGGCGCGCAAGTGGGTCGCCATGTCTATGGATACACCCCCTTTTCGTTCGACCTGACTCCGCAGCTGAATCCCGTCGGCCAGGAGAACGTGTTGGCCGTCCGGGTGTCGAACCTCGGCCGGAACAGCCGCTGGTACTCCGGGTCCGGACTCTACCGGCCGGTGAAGCTCGCCGTGACCTCTCCCCTGCACGTGGCAGTGTGGGGGATCGCCGTCGCCACACCGGTAGTCAACAGCGACAAGGCGATCGCCAACATCAAAGTCCGACTCGAGGCTCCGGGGACGCCGGAAGGCAGTGTTCGGGTGACGTTGACCGATCCGGATGGGAGATCGGCCGGCCGGGGTGACGCCGCGATCGTTGCCGATGGGCGGTCGGGTACGGCTGATCTGGTCCTCGACGTCGACTCACCCAAGCTCTGGTCGCCCGAGACGCCGGCACTCTATCGCGCCGAAGTCGAAGTTCTGCAGGCTGGAGAAGTCGTCGATAAGGGCCTCGACGACGTTCGGAATTCGGAGTCTCGCGTGGAATGCGGATCAGGGCTTCCTGCTGAACGGGGAGTCGATTCTGCTGCGAGGCGGCTGCGTTCATCACGATCACGGCATCCTGGGAGCGGCCGTCTATCCTGCAGCGGAGGAACGCCGGGTCGCGATCTTGAAGGCTGCCGGCTACAACGCCATCCGCTGCGCTCACAACCCTCCGTCGGAGGCTTTCCTCGAGGCCTGTGACCGGCAGGGCATGCTGGTCATTGACGAGGCCTTCGACATGTGGCGCCGCGCCCAAGAATCCGGAAGACTACCACCTTTTCTTCGACCAGTGGTGGCAGCGCGATGTCGACGCAATGGTGTTGCGGGATCGAAACCACCCATCTGTGGTGATGTGGTCGATCGGTAACGAAATCCCGGAACGGTTCGACCCGGAAGGGGCCGAGACCGCCAAGCGGCTCGCCGACCATATTCGCGCCATGGACCCGAGCCGCCCGATCACCTCTGCCGTGAATTGGCTCACTGAGAAGGCCGATCCGTTCTTCGCGTCCCTCGACATCGCCGGCTACAACTACAGCCCTCACACCTACGAGACGGATCACGAGCGAGTCCCGGATAGGGTTATCGTCGGCACGGAGTCCTTCCCCCACGAAAGCTACAGGTACTGGAGCCAGGTCGAGCGGCTGCCCTATGTGATCGGCGACTTCATCTGGACGTCCTGGGACTACCTGGGAGAGTCCGGGATCGGCCACACGAGGCAGCAGCAAGACGGCTTCAACACCGCTCTCATGTCCTGGCCGTGGCACGACGCCAACTGCGGCGATTTCGACATCTGCGGATTCGAGAAACCCCAGTCTCTCTATCGCCAGGTGATGTGGGGTGTTCGGCCCGTCGCGATCGTCGTGGAGCGGCCGGGCCCGGACGGGAAGCCGAGCGAGCCTGATCGCTGGGGCTGGCCGACGGAGGAGCCGAGCTGGAACTGGCCGGGGGCGGAAGGGCAGGATGTCGTCGTCCGCGTCTATGCAACCGGCGATGAAGTCCAGTTGCTGATGAACGGCGAAGAAGTGGGTCAGAAGCCCGTCGGGGATGCGTTGACGACGGAGTTCACCGTGAAATTCAGCCCCGGCACCCTTGTCGCTCGAGTCCTGAAAGGGGGCCAGGCTGCAGACGAGGACCAACTCGTCACGACAGGATCTCCGACTGGATTTCGGCTCAGCGCAGGCGGGGACATGCTGGCGGCGACACGGGATGGCGTGGCGTTCGTGACGATCTCGGCGGTCGACGATCGGGGCCGTTGTGTGCCCATCGCGGCCGATGAGATCACCGTCACTGTCGCGGGCGCCGGCCAACTGATTGCGCTCGGCAACGGAGACCCCACCGACGTGGACAGCCTGCAGGACAACCGGCACAGTCTCTGGCACGGCAAAGCCCTCGCCGTGATCCGGAGCAGCGGCGAACCCGGTCCGATTACCTGCAAGGTCGCGGCGGAAGGGCTGAAGTCGGCGGAAGTCACGCTGACCGGGGTCGGACCCCGATCCTAGTTGCTTCGCAGGGCGAAGACGGGGTCGATGGGAGCGGCCCTGAGGACGGGGATCAGCGCGGCGGGTCCGCCAACCGCGGTCAGGATCAGGCCGGCGGCGGCAAACGCAATGTCACGGGTGGATCGTCGAGGTGATCCGGCCCAGCCCCAGTCAGCAATCAGGTATCGACCGAAGCCGCGCTGGTTGTGCCTTCGATTTGAGGAACTCCGGTGAATCGGAGGCCTGACCGGGCTGGTTGCTCTCCTGGGACCACTCGACCCAGTCTTCCCCAAAGAGCTCGCTGGGGTGCATGGTTCGAACCGTGCCGTTGCCGCACCTGAGATCGTCGGCGGGGCAAAAGCGGTCACAACCCCAGCAGATGCGTTCCGGGTGGCGTGGATGCAGGGGAATCCGTTTCATCGTAGCGTCCGGACCCCGGTGTCGCTTCTCGGGGTCACGCAAGTGTGCGCACCTCCATTTTGCCACGGACTCATCCGGTACTGAGAATGGCACCGTGCTGCATCCACGGCGTCCGGTCCGGCCCCGTTTGGGCAGGCGGGCTGCTCTGCTAAACTGGATCCCTGTGTTTGGCCGCTGGGAGAGTCCGACGATTTGGCCGTCGCGGGTCTCGGAGGGACGCGCGATCGCTGCTTCCTGTGTCGGCCTGTTCCTGCTTTTCGCGGCATCCGTCGGCATGGCGCAGGGCAGTCTGAGGGCGGACGCGGAGCAATCCTGGATCCGGCAGCTCTATCCCGATTACGACGCGAAATCCGGCCTGGTGCCGAGCGAGCATTCGAAGATCGTGAATGTCCTCTCGGCCCAGGCTGCGGTTCTGGGCGGAACCCCGGTTCTTTTGATCCGGGTCGCGCTGGGCCCCGATGGACCACTGGACTGCCCCGACTGTGGGCGGCTGGTCGACTTTGCCCTATTGGATCCGGAGTCGAAGCCGGTTGCTTTCCAGAAGGGAATTCTGGGGATCGACGGGCGTGCGCAGCTCTCGATCCTTCCCGATGACTTCTTCCAGGGGCCCCACAACTGGGTGCTGGGTGTTCGGGTCCGGGAGAATCGGCAGGGCATCGACTCCGAGGTTCTGCATCTGATCGACATCCGGCCGCCGCCACAAATGGTTCTCGACCTGCAGACCTACTTCTCGACCTGTGGCGCTCCAGGTGCGGACGAAACGGCGGGGATCACCCAGACGGGCATCAGCTTCCATGCCGAGGGACCGTACCCGATTACCCTGAACAGGACCCGGCGAGACTGCCGGGGGCGCGTGATCGATCAGTCGATGGTTCCCCTGGTCTGGGATGGAGGAGCCCGTCATTTCCATCCTCCCGCACCCCGACCATAGTCTGCGACGGTGCTGCCAGCGGATGAGGCCGTGGACTGCGTGGGCGAACCGCCGCTCGAGAGGAAGCCCCCGTTGGGCATGACGTCGGCCGGCACCTCCGAACTTTCCACCAGGATCGCGAGATTGGCCAAGCCGTCCGTGTCGATGTCCGTGACCCGGAAATCGATCCGCACCAGGGTGCCGCCGAAAGCCGGCTCCGACTCGAAGGATACCCGCAGACGGGTCACTTCGACCGCCTCCGGTCCCTCCAGCTGAAACAGAGGGACCGTCTCATCGTTCGGGTCATAGCCACCGAAATCGATGAAGTATTCGACACCCAGGCCGCTGGAATAACGTGTGAACCGATCGATGGCGGACGTCGCTCCCGTCGAGGCGTCCTGATCGATATCGATGTCGATACGCCCATACAGGTCGGTGGCAAATCCGCTGCCGGCGGGCGTGACGACGTGGCGAAAGGTCAGTTGGAAGCCGGATTCGATGGCGGGCTGATTCCCCGTCGTGTCCTGTTGCAGGAAGACCAAAGCGCCGCTCGTCGCGGTCGTCGTATCGCTGACGAGGAAGGTCGTGACGCCCCACGCGTCGAGACCGGTCGTCCCCTCATTCAAGGTGTCCCCCAGAGGGTCCGAGAAATCGATCAGCGAAGGGACCTGAGGTGGATTCGAAGGACTGTCCGTATAGAGACCGGCCACCCGCACCTGAGAGACCCGCGACGCGGAGGCTGTCCCCGCTCCGCCCAAAAGAACCGACTCGGTGGCCCCGAAGCGACTGCCCGCGGGCAGGAATGCCAAATCACGGGTCTGCGGATCGCCGGCCCACGGAATGATCAGGTCCAGCTCGGGGACGAACAGGGACGGGGCCTCGTTCCCTGTCTGGGAAACCAGCAGTTGGAAGGCGCTGGGGCAGGGGAGGCCGCGGCGGTACAGGGAGAGCAACTGAGCGGGTTCTCCGGGGAAGGGCCCGATGATACGCCGCTCGCCGCTGATCCGGTCCAGTTCGACGACTCCCTGGGTGTCGGAGACGTAGATCCGCCCCGAGCACGCATCGACGGCCAGGCCGGCCGTTTGGCTGAAGCCTCCGGCGATTTGCCGGGACGGGCCCGCAGCCCGTGCCTCGGCCGGGCTCGCCGAAGGCGCAACGAGCCCGGTCTCGATCGCCGACCGGGAAAGGCTCACGATCCGGTCGCGCTCGGCGATCAGCAGATTGCCGCTGACCGGATCGAGCACCAGCGCGCTCGGAGAATCGAGGCCAGTGGCCACATCGAACTTGGATCCGGTCCGGGGATCCAGACGGATGACCCGGCCGCTCGTCGAGGCGGCCAGCAGCAGGTACTCCTGACCGTTCGAGGCCGGATAGGGGATCATCTTCGCGATCTGCTCCCCGGGGAAGGAGGCCAGCGAAGTTCGGGGTGTGGGCAGAGCCTGAACGACCTGGCTTTCGGGTTCAGCCTGAGCCGGACGCGTCGCCGTGGAGGCGGCACCCTGGCCCGAAAGCTCGGCGAGATAGAGTCGCTCGAGGGAGCGAAGATAGGAAACGGACAGGATCTGGGGCTCGCCGCTCACCAGCGTGGACTTGCTCAAGACGTCCACCGACGCAGCCGCAACCCGATTCGTCAGCTCGGCCGACACTGTGACGGGCAATTTCTGTGGAGACGCTCCCGGCGCTCTGAACAGCCCGTTCGGGTTGATATCACCCAAGTCGGGTCCGCCGCCACCGGACGTGTCGCCGATCTTCCAATCGGGGGTCTCCGGAAATCCCGTGGCCTGAAACTGGAAGGTGCCGCCGGGCTGTACGACGGCAAAAGGCGGCGTGATCTGCGCCGGCGTGCCTCCGAACCCGGGATCCTCCAGGGCAGAACTCCTCTGCGGGGCGATATTCGCGAGCACCGAGTCCCTCCCGAACAGGGACGTCATGTAAAGCGGTTGCTCGCTCAGCACCACGAAGTAACCCGCATCCAGGCCGTCCGTCGCCGGGATCAACTCGGTGATCAGCTTACTGATCCTCTCGGAAGGGTTCAGCAGACCTTCGAAGGAGCCGAGTGGCTGGCCGGCCTTCGTAAAAGCCAGCACGCGGAAACTGGTCGTCAGGGCTCCCGGATTCAGCAATGCCAGTCCGGTGAAGTACCCGAATGACGTGGCGATGTGCGAGAAAAGCGCCCGCTTGCTCGCAGTGGGCTGCGTCGAGACCGCAGCCCTGGCTCCGGTCGAGGGCAATCCGTACGAGATGAATCCGTTAACGGCAGGTGAAGTGGAGTCGACCTGAATCCAGCCGTCCAAAGCGCTGTCGCCCTGAAAGCCGAACAGAGCCCCCACGTCCTCGAAGAGAGTCTCTCCCGGGCCAAGGATTCGAGTGATCGGGTTGTCTCCCAGGAGATCCGGCGCTGCGAACAGCGAACCATCGCCCTTTCGCGCAGAGATAGTCAGGATCACCGGTTGTTCGAGGTAGTTGACGACCCCCAGCGTGGTCTGCCAGGGACCCAGGACGGCCATTTGCGGAAAGTCGAGCGTGGACAGCGTTTCCGAAGCGGCGCGTGCGTTCAGACCCACCAGATCGCCGCCGATGAACCGGACGAATTCAAAGCCTCCGATCGGGGCGGTCGAGATCGCCGCCAAGGCGCTTCCCGGAGGGACCTCCTCGAGTCCGAAGCTGTCGGCCGGACGGAAGCGGGCCATTCCGTGCGCGGCCAGGCTCAGGGGGGAATCGAGGGTCAACGGCGCCAGATCGGGGCGCCAGAGTTGCAGGGTCACCTCCACTGGAGACGAGGCGGGGTTGAAGATGTTGAGCTCAGTGGCAGCATCGAGGTCCTGCCGGACGTTGTTGAAGAGGATCTTTCTTCCCAGGCCCGGAAGTCCTGCTCCGTCGAAGCGGGTGACGCTGGTGTTCAGAAACAGGAAGAACCCCGTGATCCCGTCCGTCTCGCTGACCGCCTGCATCCAGCCCGTCGCATCGGGTGGGAGGGTCCCCTGGAATAGTTCCGACAGAAGCCGGGCGTATTGTTGTCCGGCCGGAATTTCTATATTCGCCGGATTCACGAAGCCGGGGCCGTGCAGGAGTTGGCCGTCCGCCCCGAAAGCCGTAATCGTGACCGAGGCCGGCGCTTGGGTCGGATTGACGAAGGCGACTCCGGTCAGAGATCCGATATCGAATGAAACGCGGGGGAAGTTGAGAATCGAGCTTCCCCAGAGCGTGGCCTGCAGCGAGACAAAGAGCAAAAATGCCGTGATCGTCATGCGTCGCGTATTTCTCATGGAGACGTCCCCCGATTCGTATTGGAGCCTGCGCCGTTGCGTCGGAATCGTCCCCCGAGTCATCGGCGAATCCCTTCGAAGAGCCAAAAGTGCGATGATTCTAGGCTTTCGGATACCCCATTGTCGAGTTGCGCTCCGAAACGGACTTGTTGCACACTGTGCCTCATAGCCGCGCTTCGGGGGGAACCATATGCAGTTTGCAGGGCGGGCCGACATGCCCGCGACGGGCACGTCGTGTCAACGGGCGTTCTTTGTTTTCATCACCTTCATCGGACTTTTGGGAATCGGTGGTAGCTGGGCCTTTCCCGCCAGTCGACTGATCTTCCCCCGGGCCTCGTTCGACATCGGTACGATCACCGGAATTGCCCTGGTGAATCCCACCGGCCAGGACGCGCAGGTCACGCTGACTCTGCGCGGCCCGGACGGGAGTCTCCTGACGGGCACCGGAATCACCAACCCGGCCCGGTTCACCGTCGGCAAGGGAAAACAGCTCGCTCAGCTGCTGGACGAGTGGTTCCATGCGAAGCTGCCCGCCGATCGGGTCGGTTGGGTCGAGGTCACCAGCCCCAGCGATGGGATCACCGGCTTCTTCCTCTTCCTGAATCTGGCCGGGACCCAGTTCGATGGCGCGGACCTCCCCGAGGCGGCTCCCGAAATCATCTTCAATCAGATCGAAGCCGGGGAAGGCGCCGGCACGGAGCTGAATCTCGTGAACCCGGGATCGGCCGGGACGGAGGTCACTCTCCGGCTCGTGGGGCCGTCCGTCCCGCCCGCCAGCAAGACGATCAACCTGCCTGCAGGCGGGATGGCCCGGCTGGATGCCTCGCAGTTCTTCGGCCTGACCCAGATTCCGAACAGCTGCTACGTTCGGGTGATCGCCAAGGCACCCGTCGCCGGCTTCGAGTTCGTGAAGTCGTCGAAGGGCGACCTCATCGGGCTCAATGCCCAGCACGAGCGGCTCCAGCTGAGCGATATCTATTTCCCCCAGATGGCGGTCCAGGGGCCCTGGAAGACGGAAATCGGCCTCGTCAACTACACGGCATCGCCCGTGATTCTGACGATCACGGCGTTCCAGGCGGACGGAACCAAGTTCGGAACGGACCAGCTCAATACCAACCCCGTGACCAGGAGTCTGGACAAGTTCGGCGCGATGAGGGCCGACGTTGCCGAGCTCTTCGGGTTCAAGGGCGACCAGGTGCGCGACGGCTGGATCCAGGTCACCGCTTCGTCGCCTTCGATCAACGGCTACATCCGCTACGGTCTTCCCGAAACCGGGTCGGTGGCCCTGGTAGCCGCACCGGCCGAAGGCACGACTCGGGCGCTGTTCTCCCATATCGCCACGGTCTCCGGATTCTTCACCGGCCTGGCCCTCCTCAATCCGGGCTCCGTCGTGGCCAATGTCCGGGTCATGGCCTTCACCAGCGCCGGCACGCCGATCGGCACCTACGACACGGCTTTGGCTCCCGGCCATCGCATCAGCAAGCTGATCAACGAACTGATCCAGCCGGCCGGCAATCAGTCCGGAGGATTCATCTGGGTGAAGAGCGATCGTCCCATCTATTCGACCTCGCTGTTCGGGACCTCGAAAGTGCTGGCGAACATTCCTCCGCAGGGAGTCCCCTCTGCTTTCAACCCCGACTCGGGAACTCAGAGCCTCAAGCTCGATCCGCCCCTGGCTGCCGTTCAACCGAAAACCGGCCTGAAGTTCCAGGTCACGGGTTCCGCCGGAGCCGTGGTGTGGAAGGTGAACGGCAAACAGGGCGGGGACAACGTTGTGGGCAGGATTGCTGCGGACGGCACCTACACGGCTCCCGAGAATCCGCCTTCCCCCCAGTCCGTGACGATTTCCGCCGAGGTGGGTGGCCGGATTGTCGGAGCAGCGGTGGACATCGTCAAGAAGGAGCAGTTGTTCTCCGGGCTGGGCGTGGTTCAGGCCGTGGCCTATCTGGCCAGCCTGCGGAAGCTGTACGAATCTGAGCTCGTCGGTCTATCGCCCACGGATCAAGGCGGGGATGGGGTCGAGCCCGCCGCCGGTGAGAGCCGGCTCTTCGAGTTGCTGCCGGGCAACGTGAAGGTTCCGGTGTCGACGTTCGCCAATGAAGAGATCCACGACATGACGGCGTTCGCTGCCAACGGCGGAAAGGAATACATGCTCCTGGCCGCCCGGAGATCCGGGCGGATCCTGAGGCTCGATCCTGAGAATCCGCAGCAGCCCTACGAAGTGGCCAAGGGTCTGGTTCAGCCCGGAGCGATGGTGATCGACCCGGTCAGCGGTAACCTGCTCGTCGCCGAACAGGACCGCATCACGACCATCTCGCGCTCCGCACTCGAAGCGGGGCTTCGCACTACGACCCAGGGCCTCGGCAAGCGTCCCAGGCGGCGTTACGCAGACCGGGGCTCGTTGCTGGTCGGCGGGGCGAACGCCTCCAGCCTGGCGGTCGACGAGTGCACCGGGAACGTGTACTACACCGACAACGCCGCCGGCACGATCAACGTCTATTCCAAGGCGACCGGTGAAACCTTCGTGGCGGCCGACGGCCTGCTCGGTCCGACGGACCTTCTGGCCGTGTATCGACAGGGGGTCTCCTGCCCGGCGGCCCTGAATCTGCTGGTCGTCGAGCGGGACCAGGGCTGGGTGACGCTGGTCCTGCCCTACAGTGGCCAGCAGTACATCTGGTTCGAGGTCCCCTCCGCCTTCGATGTCACATTCCTGCCGGAGAACAATCCCTTCACCGAGGCCGCCGGCGTTCTGATCGGCCAGTTCGCGGACGAGAACGCGGAGTTGTTCTTCGTCGACCTCCCCGACGACTACGGCGTGCGCCCGACCAACGGGCTGACGCAGAGTCTTTGCGTCGGGAGCGTTTTCCTGGCGGACCCCGATTTGGAGCGGGTGATTCGGACTGTCCTGGATCTCGGACCCAACGACCTGATCAGCTGCGAACTGGCGCAGCAGTTGATCGGCCTGACCGCGCCCACTCAGGAGATCCTGTTCCTGGACGGGATCGAGTTCTTTCCGTTGATGCAGGACCTGCGCCTCGAAGACAACTACATCCTGGATCTCGAGCCGCTCCGGCAGTTGCCGCTCATGGACACGCTGGACTTGTCCGACAACCTGCTCTTCGACATCGAACCCCTCTGGGATCTCGACATGCTGCGTCAACTCGATGTCTCGAACAACCTCATCTCGGACGTGTCCCCTCTCATCAATCTCTGGGACCTGGAGTACATCGACCTGAGCGGCAATCTGATCGACGACATCGACTCGCTGGTCTTCAACTTCGGCCTGGGACCCGGAGACTTCATCGACTTGCGCGACAACCTGCTGGATCTTGGCGACTGCCGCGGCATCCAGCAGTTGGAGATCCAGGGCGTCCAGGTCGAGACGGATGTGCCCTGTGACCTGCTGCCGAAAGGCGACGTCGGCGTCTACATCACCGCCGATCCGGACCCCGTTCCGGAAGACGGCGTCCTCCGCTACACGGTCGACCTGACCAACTGGAAGGACAGCAGCGACGCGACGAGCGTTCTGTTCGTGGATCTGCTGCCCGGCCAGGCGATCCCGATCGCCTACGACACGGGAGGACTGGGGGAGTGCGAATCCTTCGAAGACGTCCTTCTGGTCTGCTATTTCGATTGGATCGATCCCTACAGCTACATCGAGTTCACCTTCGACGTACAGGTCCTCGGCCTCCCGGGAGACGTGCTGGAGAACTACGCCTGGACGTCGGCGGGGGAATACGATGAGGACCCGAACGACAATTCGGTCATCGTCTCGACGGCGATTTCGCCCTGATGCCTTGGCTCAAACGGTGGGTTCCGACGAGGACAAAGCCTTGGCCGACCCGAGAGTCAGGATCAACCCGAAGAGGGTCAGCACCAGCCCCAGGCGGACGGAGCCGGGCCGGTAGCGCAGGACGACAGGGCTCGAACCCGCCGGCACCGGGACGGCGCTCATGAAGTAGCCGGCCCGCTCGAGCGGGACCGGTGCTCCCGACACCTCGGCCGACCACCCGGGGAAATAGGTCTGAGAGACGAAGAGGTGGCCGGGATGGTCGGCCTGAACCGCGAACTCGATCCGATTCGCGGTCCGGTGGACCAAGCGGACGCGGTTGTGGTCGTCGGCGCGGACGAGGTTCGGCAATGACCCGTGCTGTCCCTCGCCGCCGCTGTCCGGGTCGGGGGCGAACCCGGGAATCTCTTCGGGCCGCTCCGCAGCCGACAGGAGCTCCGGCGAGTCCGTCAGGAACGCCAAAGGCAGCGGGTCGGGACGTTCGAAAATGCGGACCCGGCCATCCGTCGGACCGACGGGTACCAGGCGTGACTGCCCGGCTGCATACTCCGGAGTCACGGCCACATAGACTCTCTCACTGGACAGCACCTCGAGCTGGATCGGCGAGCGGGCCGGCAGTGATCGCACGACTGTCGGGCCCAACACCGCAAAGCCGGGAGAGACAGTCCAGTCGCCGAGGGATCCGTCCGGTCCGATCAGTCGCAACCCGGCCGAGACATGGCTTCGGACCAGCAGCCGGAGCGCGTCGCACCGGGAAGGGAGGCGAAAGGCAGTTCGCGTCGCCGGGCCGAGTTCGACCAGCGAGATATCGCCTCCGGTCCGGTCTTCGGTCCAGAGCGTGTCGGGATCGGTCTGGGGGCGTTGTCGCAGGAGGAGATTTCGGATGTCCTGGCCGGAAACGACGAAGCGTACTCCCAGCACATCCAGAGCGGGATCCTCGTAGTCGTCGAACTCTCGAAAGGTCAGTCGGGACTGGAGTTGGGTTCCAGAGAGGGCCGTGAACGCTTCCGCCAGTCTCTCCGGCAGAATTGGATCCAGAACCCGAAGGTCCGCCAGCTGAACCGCCGAAGCCGTGTTGGGAAAGAGCGGATAGTCTCCCACGATGCGGGACTGCCGGCCGCGCTCGCGGAGCCAGTCGACGAACTCGGCCTGCGGGGCCGGGGGTCGGCGGACGGGGTGGATGCGGATTCCGAGAGCCACGATCTCGATGGAGGCGAGCAGGAAGATCGCCGGTGCGACGTGGCGGTGTCCCCTCCCGAGCATCCATCCCAGCAGCGAAAGACCCGATGCCACCGCCAGGCCGAAAGCGGCGCAGCCGAGGACAGCCAGAGCAACCACTTGCAGTGGGAATTCCCGGAGGGGCTCCAGGAAGTACAGTAGCCAGCCGGCAATGCAGGCGGCGGCGGCCACGCCGGTCAGGGTCAGGACCCGAGCCGATTCTTTCGAGCGTTCCCGGACGGCCGCGAGGCCCAAAGCAGCCAGAACGGCCGTACAAAAGGCGAGAGAAGGCTGCAGGTACTTGGTGAAGATCAACCAGCGGAGTACGGGCAGGTATCCGACACTCTGAACCGCGGACGGGCCGAACAGTTTCACGACGGCAAGCAGTGCGTACAGGCCGAAGAACCAGCGCAAACGATTCCGGGAGAGGAGAAATCCCGTGATCGCCAGGGCCACGGTCACTACGCCGAGGGCCGAGGGGACGTTGAAGGCCTTGTCGATCACCGGGTGCCAGCCCAACGGACCCGGGGCTCCAAAGAAGAAGGGCACCAGGAACGTGATGATCGCTTCCGGAAGGAAACTCACGGTCCCCCAGGCCATCGTGAAGTGCTTGCTGTGGCTGAGCTGCAGGTACTCCAGGGCAGGGACCAGGAGGACGCCGGACACCAGCATCACGAGCAGGAGGACCCATCCCCAGGGCAACCAGTCGCGAAAAGGACGTCGTTCACTGGCCAGCTGATAGATCAGGAACGACCCGAACAGGAATCCGGCAAACAGCGTCGATTCGGGCATCCCCCCCAGGATCAGGAGCGCCAACGAGGCGACGGTGCCCAAAAAGTACCCAGGCCGTCGCCCGGCGCGCCAGCTTTCCGCGAAGAAGAAGGCCGCCGGCAGCAGCAGCGGAATCGCGATGTGATTCATGTCGATGTAGTCGACGAAGTAGCCGCACAGCATGTAGGCGAGCCCGCCGTACCAGCTCGGAACGAAATCGAGGCCGATCCGCCTCAGAAAGAGGAAGGTGAACATCCCCGCCGTCAAGAGCCGCAGGACGAACAGGAAGTCCCACCACCGCTGGGAAGGCGAAAGGAAGAAGGGCCACTGGAGCGGAGAAAAGACCCCGGACTGGAAGTTGGCTGCCAGCGGGACACCCGTCGCCTGGTAAGGATTCCAGAGGGGTATCTCCCCCTCGTCGAAGATCTCGTGATGGATGAGGCGGTTCCAGGGCTGGAAGGCCCAGACTACGGCACCCGCATCGTTGCAGAAGCTCGGGCCGCTGTGCTCAATTCGCGGGAGTCCTTCGATGCCGGGCACAAAGGGGTAGGGGTCGAGGGTCCGTCCGAGAAACAGCACGTCGCAAAAAAGCAGCGATAGGACCCCCACATAGAGCAGCAGAGCCCGCTTGAGCTGGAATCCTGCGCCCGCTTTATCGATTTGCATCGCTCGCTCGACCGCGTCGGGGACCTGGGCCACTGTCGGGCCGGTGGGAAGTCACGCGCCGCAATCGATCGGTGCTCGCATCGACTGCGGCGCTGAGGATGATTTGAACTTTGCGCAGACTAGGGCTCGATCCGGGTGCCCAGGACCCCGAGGAACTTTCGGATCCACTCCGGGTGCCCAGGCCAGGCAGCCGCCGTGACAAGGTTGCCGTCGACGTAGGCATTGGAGAATGTCTGGTTGACGTCACCCCAGGTGCCGCCGGCCGCGATGACCTCAGGCTTGACCGCCGGGTAAGCCGTGCAGTGCTTCCCCTTCAGCACGTTCGCCGCCGCCAGGATCTGCTGTCCGTGGCAGACCGAGGCGATCGGTTTCCCGGTCTCCGAGAAGTGCCGGACGATCTGGAGTACCTGTTCGTTCAAGCGCAGATACTCGGGAGCCCGACCACCCGGGACGACGAGAGCATCGTACTCTTCCGCCTTGACCTGTTCGAAATCGGCATTGATCTGGAAATTATGTCCCCGCTTCTCGGAGTAGGTCTGGTCGCCTTCAAAGTCGTGGATGGCCGTGCGGACCGTCTCTCCCGGCTTCTTTCCCGGGCAGACGGCGTGGACGGTGTGTCCGACCATGAGCAACATCTGGAACGGCACCATGACTTCGTAGTCTTCGACGTAGTCTCCAACGAGCATGAGAATCTTTTTCACTGCCATCGAAATCCTCCTTTTGAGTGAAGTCTAGCAAGATTTTCAATTTTCAATTTTCAATTTCAGGGGGGCCTCTGGCGGCGGGGCGCCTCCAGTTTAATCTGAGGAGGAAAAATGGGGTGTCTTTCATGGGAGGGCACAGGGCAGAGGGCATGTGGCCGAGGTTTCGGCTGACGGGGCTACGGTTGTGCATGTCGTCAAGTGGCTCGAGGCGGGACCACACACGGGCATTTCACTTGGGTTCTCCCCCCTTTACAGAACTGTCCCGCTGAGGCGTAATGGGGGATGATCGGGGCTGTTGCCTCGACAGTTCCGAGCAAAGCCGCGCACAATCCGAACCGGCGGGGAGTTGCCAGATGCGACCTGAATGTCGACTGTTTTGGGTGAGCCTGTTTTCCATTGCTGCCGCGCTGCTCGGTACGAGTGCGTGCTCGAGCACCCGACCCTTGCGCGAGCAGAGGCCGCTGACGACCGACTGGAAGTTCCTGCGCGGAGATCCTTCCGGCGCCGAGCAGGCGTCTTTCGATGACGCGGACTGGCGCACCGTCGATCTGCCGCACGACTGGAGCATCGAAGATCTCCCGGCGCGCGACCAGGATCCGCTCTATGCCGTTGTCACCCTGGTGCCGGGCACGTGGCGACTGAGGTTCGGTGACGATGCCCGTTGGAAGGCAGCCGATGCCAGGGACGCATCGTGGCGCCAGGTGGATACACCGGACACCTGGAGTGCGTACGGATCGGCGGCTGGCGGGGGAGTGGGCTGGTACAGGCGCTCCTTCACGATCCCCGAGAACGCCGCCGGCAAACGGGTGCTGATCGAGCTTGGACGGATCCGGGGTGGCGATCAGACCTTCGTCGACGGCCAAGAGGTCGGCTCTACCCAGGACGGCTACTGGAGCAACGGTCCCATCAAGTCACGAACCTATCTGCTGCCGGAGGAGTTGTCCCGACCCGGCGAGCACGTGGTCGCCGTCCGGGTGGCTGCGAAGACGGATGGAGGGCTGATCGCCGCCGACGATCTGCCCGACGGCTCCAGCCCCTTCGATCCGGGCCGGAGCGTTGGGGGGATGAGCACCGGATATGCCGTCGGCGGAACCGGCTGGTATCGCAGACATTTCACGCTGGCTCCGGAGGATGCCGGACGAGCGGTCCACATCGTTTTCGATGGCAGCTACATGGAGACCACGGTCTGGTTGAACGGCGTTGAGGTGGGACGCAATGTATACGGGTATACGCCGTTTTCCTTCGATCTCACTCCGGCCCTGAAACCGGCCGGTCAGGGAAACGTGCTGGCGGTCCGTGTGACCAATCTCGGTCAGAACAGTCGCTGGTACTCCGGATCCGGGCTCTACCGTCCGGTTTCGCTCGTACTGACGTCGCCGCTTCACGTGGCGATCTGGGGAATCGCCGCGACAACTCCCGAGGTCTCCGCGGACATGGCGCGTGTCCGGGTCAAAGTGGAGCTCGAAATCCCGGAGGCGACCTCGGGCCGGGTACAGGTAAGGCTGATTGATCCGGACGGCAAGCGCTCCGGCGACGGGGAAGCCGCGTTCTCCTCGGATGGGCAGTCGGCAACGGCCGACCTCTCGATCGACGTGAACCGGCCTCAACTCTGGTCTCTCGAATCTCCCTCGCTCTACCAGCTGGAGGTGGCGGTCGTGCACGAGGGAGACACGGTCGATCTTGCCTCGACGTCTTTCGGTATCCGGAGCCTGGCATGGAACGCCCAGCAGGGCTTCCTCCTCAACGGAGAGACGGTCCTGATGCGTGGAGGCTGTGTTCATCACGATCACGGCCTGCTCGGATCGGCTGTCTATCCGGCGGCCGAGGAACGCCGGGTCCGGACACTGAAGGCGGCGGGTTACAACGCCATCAGGTGCGCACACAATCCTCCTTCCGAGGCCTTTCTCGATGCCTGTGACCGTTTGGGCATGCTGGTCATCGACGAAGCGTTCGACATGTGGCGGCGTCCCAAGAATCCGCAGGACTACCATCGTTTCTTCGACGAGTGGTGGCAGCGCGACGTCGATGCCATGGTTCGGCGCGACCGCAACCACCCTTCCGTCGTGATGTGGTCGATCGGCAACGAGATTCCCGAACGCTTCGATCCGGAGGGGGTGGAGACCGCCCACCGGCTCGCCGACCACATTCGGGAGATGGATTCGAGCCGTCCGATTACTTCGGCTTTCAATTCCATCAGCGACAAGGCGGATCCCTTTTTCGAAGCTCTCGACATCGCCGGGTACAACTACAGTCCTCAGAACTATGAAAGGGATCATGAAAGGGTTCCGGACAGAGTGATGGTAGCCACCGAGTCTTTTGCGCGGGACAGTTTCAGGTACTGGGACAAGGTCGTGCAGTTGCCCTACGTCATCGGCGATTTCATCTGGACTTCCTGGGATTACCTCGGCGAGTCCGGGATCGGACATACGAAGCAGGTACCTGCCGAGGACAACGCCTTCCTGATGCCCTGGCCCTGGCACGATGCCTATTGTGGCGACTTCGACATCTGCGGATTCCAGAAGCCTCAGTCGTTGTACCGCCAGGTGCTCTGGGGCGTACGGCCCGTCTCGATTCTGGTGGAGCAGCCGGGTCCGGATGGCAAGGTGTCCGAACCGGACCTTTGGGGCTGGTGGAACGAGCAGCCGAGCTGGACCTGGCCGGGGCGAGAGGGCGAAGAGGTGCTCGTGCGGGTCTACGCCGATGCCGATGAAGTCAGCCTGAACCTCAACGGATCGGAAATAGGCAGGCAGCCGGCTGGAGAGAAGTTGACGACGGAGTTCAAGGTGCCGTACAGCCCCGGAACACTGGTCGCCCAGGTCTACAAGGACGGTCAACCGGCTGCGGAAGCGAGGCTCGCAACTGCGGGGAAGCCGGCGGCGCTCTGGCTGACTCCCGATCATCCGACTCTGGCGGCCGCGCGTGACAGCGTGGCATTCGTCGCACTGACCCTCGTGGATGATCAGGGTCAGGTGGTCCCAGTGGCTGCGAACGACGTGACGGTCGAAGTCTCGGGTTCGGGTCGCCTGATCGCCCTCGGCAACGGCGACCCGACGGATGTGGAGAGCCTGCAGGATTCGCATCAGAAGCTCTGGCACGGCAAGGGCCTGGCGGTGATTCGAAGTGACGGCACCGCCGGTCCCATCACCTGCAAAGCGACCGTGGAAGGTATTCCGACTGCGCAGCTCACGCTCAACGCGGTCGAGCCGTAGATCCGAATTGCCAGAATGGCACTGCGCCTTACGCGGGGCCGCACTGATCCGGCTCGCCGGGGGCTGCCTCGCAGTGCACGGGAGGACAGGATGAAAGAACCGCTTCGAATCACAGCTTTGATCGGGATGGGAGTGGCCCTTCTCAGCGGGTGTGCACGCCAGGGGGAACCCGTGGCCGAAAAGATCGATGATCGTCCTCCCAACATTCTCCTGGCCATCGCCGATGACTGGAGTTGGCCGCATGCGGGGGTGTACGGAGATCCGGTCGTCCAGACCCCCACCTTCGATCGAGTGGCGCGGGAAGGAGTCCTGTTCAGCCAGGCTTTCGTCGCCTCTCCATCGTGTACGCCGAGCCGGGCCGCATTGTTGACGGGCCAATGGCACTGGCGGCTCGAGGAGAGCGCCAATCTGTGGAGCACCCTGCAGGCCCGCTTCCCGGTCTACCCGGATCTGCTCGAAGAGGAGGGCTACTTCGTCGGGTTCAGCCGTAAAGGCTGGGGACCCGGACGGTGGGAAGTCGGCGGCCGGTCCCGCAACGCGGCGGGCGACGAGTTCGCCGATTTCGATGCCTTCCTCGCACGGCGACCGGCGGGAGCGCCGTTCTGCTACTGGTTCGGCAGCCAGGATCCGCACCGGCCGTACGAAGAGGGCAGCGGAGCGGCCTCGGGCATCGATCTGGAGAAGATCAACCTCTTTCGCTGCTTCCCCGACCACCCGAGCGTCCGGAGCGACGTGGCCGACTACTACTGGGAGGTGCAGCGCTTCGACCGGGAGGTTGGTGAGCTGATCAAGAGGCTCGAGTCGATGGGAGAGCTCGAGAATACCATCGTCGTCATGACGGGCGACAACGGCATGCCTTTTCCGCGCTGCAAGGCGACGCTCTACGACGGCGGGACGCGGGTTCCGCTGGCCGTCCGCTGGCCCCGGCGATTTCCGGGGGGGCGCCGGGTCGACGACCTGGTCAGTCTGACGGATCTGGCGCCGACTTTCCTGGACGTCGCCCGGGTGACGGTCCCGGAAGTCATGACGGGACGGAGCCTGTTGCCCATTCTCGAATCGGAGTCACAGGGCCGGGTGGATGCCGACCGAACGTTCGTGCTTCTCGGCAAGGAACGGCACGTTCCCTGCCAGGAGGTGCCCGATTCGGGGGGCACTCCCATGCGGGCGATTCGGACGCAGGACTACCTTTACATCCGCAACTTCCGCCCCGACCGGTGGCCCGCCGGCACACCCGACTACGAACACGCGTACTTACCGGGCGCCTGGTACGGAGATGTCGACAACGGTCCGACGAAGTTCTACATGATCGAGAACCGGGACCGGGACGAGGCGCTGCGCCGTCTGTTCGAGCTCGCTTTTGGTAAGCGGCCGGCCGAGGAACTCTACGATCTGCAAAAGGACCCGGATCAGCTCCAGAACCTGGCTTCCGATGCCGCCTATCGACAAGTGCTCGAGAGACTGTCCCGTCAGCTGCTGGGCGAACTCGAGCGGACCGGCGACCCGCGCATCGGTGACGGGGATCGTCTCGAGGCGTACCCGTACTACGGCAATGGTCCCATCAAACCTGGCTACGATCCTTCCCGGAAGTGAACGCGGGCTGGACCCGACTGCTGCGTCAGAGCTCAGTACTCGAAGCGGTATTCGCCGGCGCCGAGCTCAATCACGCAGTCCGACGCCTCCTGGCTCACTCTTCTGATGCCGGCGGCCTCGGCCACGGGACGACCGCTCTCCCTGACGCGGTCTGCTTGCGCGGCGGGCAGGCGGACCGTCGCCCAGGAATTGGGTGGTATCCGAACAGAGACGCTGTGCCGGTCTCCTCGGATTTCCCAAGCGGAGAGGATCGTTCCATAGGGTCCGTCCAGTGCACTGCGGACCGAGGTGAGCCCGCCTCCCGGGTGAGGCCGGATCAGGACGTGCTTGTAGCCCGGGCTTTCGGGATCCAGGTCGATCCCGGCCACCACCCGGTACATCCATTCTCCGATGGCCCCGTATGCGTAGTGATTGAAGGAATTCATGCCGGCATCCTGGAAACTGCCGTCGGGTTTGATCCCATCCCAGCGCTCCCAGATGGTGGTGGCCCCCGTTTTCACCGGATAGAGCCAGGACGGGTACGTCTGCTGGTTGAGCAGGGCGTAGGCGGTGTCGAGCTGTCCGTTGGCGCTGAGTACGTGGCACAGGTAGGGCGTGCCGAGGAAGCCCGTGGTCAGGTGATCTTCGTGGCTGTGGATGTCCGCCACCAGACGCCCCGCGGCCTGGGCGCGCAGCTCCTCGGGGAGCAGCCCGAACTGAAGCGCCAGCGCGTAGGCGGTTTGTGTGTTTTCGCCGACCCGCCCGTTGGGCGTCACGAACTCGCGGTTGAAGGCCGACTTGATCCGGTCGAAAAGTGCGGCATATTCATGAGACTCCGCTTCCTTTCCCAGCACGGCGGCGGTCTTCGACAAGAGCTGCGTCGAGTAGGCGAAGTAGGCTGTCGCGATGAGATCCTTTCCGGTCGTCGCGCCGGGATAGTCAGATCGGCGGGTGGCGAAGGCCAGCCAGTCGCCGAAATGGAAGCCCGTGTTCCAGAGGTAGTTGTTTGCCTGGCCTCGAACGTACTCCACCCAGGCCTTCATGCTTGGATACTGCTCTTCGAGAATCCGGGTGTCCCCGTAGGTGAGATAGAGTGTCCAGGGGATGATCACCGACACGTCGCTCCAGCCGGCGGAACTGGTGTCCGGACCGAGCACGTTGGGGATGACCACGGGAACCCTCCCGTCGGCGACCTGGTCGGCAGCCAGATCGCGCAGCCACTTCGTGTAGAAGGCCGCCACGTCCATGTTGAACGCAGCCGTCCGGGCGAAGACCTGGGCGTCACCGGTCCAGCCGAGTCGCTCGTCGCGCTGAGGACAGTCGGTCGGGACGTCGACGAAGTTGCCTTTCTGGCCCCACACGATGTTGTGCTGAAGCTGGTTGAGGAGCGGACTCGAGCTTTCCCACTTCCCCGTCGGCTCCAGATCGGAGTGGACGACGATGCCGCGCAGGCTCTCACGGGTCAGTTTTCCCGGGTATCCGTCGACCGCGACGTAGCGGAAACCCTGGAAGGTGAAGTGGGGTTCGTAGGTCTCCTCACCTCCTCCCTTCAGGGTGTAACGTACTTCCTGCCTGGCTTTCCTGAGGTTTTCCGTGTAGAGGTTCCCCTCCTGATCGAGGACCTCGGCATGGCGAAGCGTGACCGTCGTCCCCGCCCGACCCTTGACTCTCAGCCGGACCCAGCCCACCAGATTCTGACCGAAGTCGACGACCGTTTCTCCTGCCGGAGTCTGCAGGATTTCCACCGGCGCGATTTCTTCGATTCGACGGATCGCTGGCCCTGCCGGAGCTACCAGGTTCGCCGTGGGAGGTTCCAGGAGACGCACGGCCGACCAGCCGCGGTCATCGTACCCCGCTGAACTCCAGCCCTGCTTATGGAGGCGTGCATCGTAGGTCTCGCCCATGTAGATGTCTGACATCAGGATCGGGCCCGTCGATGCCTTCCATTTCCCGTCCGATCCGACGATGTCGACCCGTCCATCCCCATAGGTGATCTCGAGCTGAAGCCGAAGCGCCAGATGTTGGCCGTAGAGGTTTCGCTGCCCGAGATAGCCCAGGTAACCGCGATACCAGCCGTCGCCAAGCGTGGCGCCGACGACGTTGTCCCCCGGCTCGAGCAGTCCAGTGATGTCGTAGATCTGGTATTGGAGCCGTTTGCCGTAGCTGGTCCACCCGGGAGTGAGAACCTGGTCGCCCACGTGATGGCCGTTGAGTTCCAGGGTGTAGAGGCCGAGGCTGGTGGCGTAGGCCCGCGCCCGGACAACCGGTCCCTGGACCGAAAAGGCCCTTCTGAGCATCGGTGCGGGTTGTGGCCGGGACGTATCTTCGCTCCAGGCGGGGGTAATCCACTCAGCCTGCCAGTCCGCCGGTTCGAGCAGTCCCATCTCCCAGTAGGCGGGCTCACTCCAGCGCGACGCTTCTCCATCTCCGTCCCAGGCGCGAATCCTCCAGTAGTAGCGCGTGCGGGACTGCAGGGCCGGGCCGGAGTAGGCCACCTGGATCGAACGGTCCGAGACCACCTTGCCGCTGTCCCACACACAGCAGTCGCTCCCCTGGAAGGCCTCCCGAGAGAGGGAGACCTGGATCTGGTACGCCGTCTGGATCGCCCCGCGGCCCGCGGAGTCCAGTTGCCAGCTCAAGCGCGGGGCTGCGGTGTCGATCCCGATGGGATCCTCCCGGTATTCGGTCCGCAATCGGGCGGGCGACAGGGACGCAGCAAAGAGTTCGGCGTCGGCCGGGCCCGTTGCCCCGATGGCAAGGCAGAGCAGGACTCCCAGCAGTTGCAGGCGGGCGGGAAGCAGGGGACGGACTTTATTGTCGGAGATTCGGCCTTTCATCTCTGGAATCATCACCGCTCGAACCGGGGAAGTCCAGAGCTTCCGGCACCTGACTGCCATCTGACCCGGCCGGGAAGTGCGCTCAGGTCAGCACCCAAACGACCCCGGGAGCCAGACCTTTCAGGCAGCGGAAAAGCGGTCGGCCGTTCAGGCCGTCCCTGAGCGAGTTGGATTGAGGAGCCAAAGGTCTCAGCCGGCGGCCGGGAAGACGGCCGCATTGGCACGAGGCCATCGCCGGCGAACCTCGTGATGCCCGAGGGCCAGTTGACGGGCTTCATCGGCCGTTCGAGCCGAGACGTTCATGATCCGGACCCGCTCACGAACCCGGTCATCCCTGCGAAGGCGAAAGTCCTCGTCCTCGGCCCAGATTTCGACTCTCCAGTTGGCGTTTCCGATATCCATCGCGCCTCCTTATTGCTGGATGTCGAGTCCCGACGAAGACGCCGTCTCGAGAGGTCAGACACCAACTCCTCCTGAGATGTCGCTGCGACTGGAACTGCCTGCGAGCGCGATGCTGAAGCCCCGAACTCCCGTGCCTCCCTGCCGACCCGCGAGGGGCCCTCGTGAAGGACTCGTCTTGGAACCACTCTACCTCAGTGGAGCCGAAATGGCCACGGTTTTCTCCCTGGGGCCAGGCGCCCCGGGCGCCGCCGGTGGTGGGGGCTCCTCGTCGTTGGCTACCTTGCCGTGATCGCGACGTCGTTGACAGGGACCTTCCCGGCTTCGCCGGCGAGCCTCAGGCCACGGTGACGACTTCGACCTTGAAATGGAGTGTCTTGCCGGCGAGCGGGTGATTCAGATCGAGCACGAACTCCTGGTCGCGCTCTTCGGAAACCTTGGCGCGGAAAGGCTGGCCCTCCCCGGTTCGACCCTCGACGAGTGTGCCAACCTGAATCTTCTCCGGCTCGGTGAAGGAAGCCTTCGGAACCGGGATGAGGTTTTCGGGATCCCGGTCGCCGTACGCGGCCTCGGGAGGCACCGTCACATCTCGGGTGTCTCCGGCACTCAGACCTTCCAGTTTGGCTTCGAGCCCGGGGATCAGCTGGCCCTGTCCCTGCTGATAGGTCAGCGGCGTGCCGCCGAAGGAGCTTTCGAGTTCCTTTTCATCGACGGTCAGGGTGTAGTGAATGGTGACGGTCGAACCTGATTCGATCATGACGTTTGGCTCTCCTTATCGTTGAGTGCGCCAACCTGGGCGGGCCATGCGGAGCGGGTGTTTTCAAGCCCACCCTCTCACACGATGTTGCCTCTGTCAAACGGGGCGCCCGAAGGCGCTCTCGGAGGGGTGACGGTTACCTCTGGCTGCGCTGCAGGTTCATCAGAGTCAGGTCGTCGAACAGCGGGGCGCCCGAGCGGAAGCGCTCGAGATCGTGCAAGGTGGCGCTGATGAGATCGGCAGGCGGAAGGTGGCCGCTCTGTTGGAGGAGTGCTGCCAGGCGCTCCGGACCATACTCCTCTCCCGAGGGGTCGTGCGCCTCGGAAAAGCCGTCGGTATACAGGAAGAGACTCTCTCCGGGGCTCAGGGAGAAAGCGTGAGACTGGTAGTCCGAATCGCAGAATACTCCCAGCGGAAGTCCGGTCGAATCGACTCCCTTGACCACCCCCTGGCGCACGGTGAAGGGCGTCGAGTGGCCCGCATTGACCATCGTCACAGCGCCCGAAGAGTTCCGCCCGGATGCCCACGAGGGTTGCGTAGTGGGAGGCGATGGTGCTCTCGCAGAAGATGCGGTTGGCCTGCCGGAAGGCGACCTGCAGATCCCGTCCGTCTCCGAGAAGTGTCCGAAAGAGCCCGTGCAGGTTCGCCACGAGCATCGAAGCCGCGACGCCCTTTCCCGCCACGTCTCCCAACAGCAGGAAGACACTGCCGCCCCGCTCGAAGGCATCGCAGTAGTCGCCGCTGGCCAGGCGGAACGGGCGGTAGTGATAGCTGAAACCCCACCCATCGAGTTTCAGCTTGCGGTCCGGCAGCAGTTGTCGTTGAACCTGTCCGACCAGGTCCAGATCCTGTTGGAGGGCCCGGTGTTCCTCGTCCGAAAGATGATCCAGACAGGTGCAGGTCAGGGGATTCGCCAGCAGGCGCTCGGTCTCGATCGGATCGTGGCAGACTTCGCAGAGGCCATAGGATCCGACTTCCAGTCTCTCCAGAGCGGAATCGATCTCCCTGAGCAGGTGCACCAGCCGCGGATCCGGTCCGTGCTGGAGCGCGCTGTCGATGCGCCCTCGCCGATCCAGCAATTGCTCCCGAAAGACGTCTTGCTCGTTCACGGCTTCTCGCTTCTCTGGAATCTGTGGTTCCCTTTGACGAGATTATACGCAGGTCGGCGCCGATCGGTCGCGGAAAGACGGTGTTTCCCGACACACGTGCGACGTCTGTGACAGAAATGACGGGCGCCGCAAATCTGTCCCGCGCCTGTCCCCTGTGGCAACTCGGGGAGTCTCGACCAAGTCTTTTCTATTCAGTGGTTTATCCTGAAGGACTCTTTGGAATGATTATTGCTACAAGACTACACGTTAATTGATTATATGCATCCCACTTGAAAGGAGGATGTTATGGAAACTGTAGGAACGCATAATCACAGTCGTGTAAGAGCATTGGAGTTCCTCGGTGGAGGTTCACTAGCGGAGAGCGTCGCCGGAGCCGGAGCCATGGTCTTGGCAATCCTCGCCCTGTCAGGGATAGAGGTGATTTACCTTGGCGCGGTGGCGACGATCGCCATGGGTGCCGCTCTTCTGTTCGAAGGCGGCGCCATTGCAGCTGAATACTCCCGTATCTTGGCCTCTCTCAAGGACGACTCGCTGTCGAACCTGGAGCTGGGCGGCGGGATGACGGCAGAATCGGTCGCCGGCATCGCCGGAATCGTTCTCGGCGTGCTGGCCCTGCTGGGTGTTGCTCCGCTGAGCCTGATGGCGGTGGCGGTTCTCGTTTTCGGTTCCGCGCTGATCATCGGAACAGCGGCCAACCTTCGCCTGAGGGATCTTTCCCTGGATGGCAGGAATCTTGACCCCAGAGCTCACAGAACCATCCGCGCCTTCGTGTCCGCTACGGCTGGCACGCAGGTCCTGGTGGGCGTCGGTGCCCTGGTCCTTGGGATCATCGCGCTGCAGGGGATCGCTCCTTTGACGCTGGTCATGGTCGGTCTTCTGGGTCTGGGTTCGGCGGTTCTACTCAGCGGAACGGCCCTCGGTGCCGAGATGCTGGAAGAAGCCACCGACTGATGAATGTTCCATCATTACGGATCTGTTATCCGTAAGAATCTAGTGCAATGATGGCGTCCGTTCCCTCTCCTCGCTCAGACCGTAGAAAGCGCAGCACGCAAAGCTGGTGCGTGTGCGATGTTGCTCGCTTGATCCAGTCGTCCGGGAACGGGGGCCATCATCCTCTCCCTCTTCCTGCGTGACTCGTCGCTGAGTCTCCCCCTTCATTTCCGGTCAACGGTTCCGCGCAAACCGCGCGGGCGCTCGCCGATCCGGGTCGGTTTGTGTTCCGAATCCCCGCATGGCGGAGTTTCGCCAGAGGAGGATCCGCATGAGGTTCGAACGCCGTGATTTCCTGAGGATCTCCGGGTTGGGAGTGGCGGCCGGCCCCGCCGTCCTCGCGTCGCAGGCAGCGGACAAGGACAGGCCACGGCGCCGTTTCAACGACTCGTATCAAGGTCTCCATCTGAATCGGGTCGCCTTTCCTCTGGGAGGGATCGGCGCCGGGATGATCTGTCTGGAAGGGACTGGCGCCTTTTCCCATTTCTCGTTACGCAACCGACCCGAGATCTTCAACGAGCCCTGCACGTTTGCCGCACTCAGCGTGGGGAACTCGGAAGTGGGCGCCAAGGTGCTCGAGGGGCCGGTTCCGGAATGGAAGATCTTTGGCGTTCAGGGAACCGGAAACGGGGCTGCCGGAACCAGCTACGGATTTCCCCGTTTTCAGAGCGTTCAATTCGAGGCGCGCTTCCCCTTTTGCCCGGGTGTGGCTGAATGACGGCGACTTGCCCGTCGACGTCGAAATCACCGCCTGGAGCCCCTTTCTTCCCGGGAACGCCGACGATTCCAGCCTGCCGGTGGCCGCGATCGAGTACCGATTCCACAGCGGAGCCAGTGAGGACCTGGATCTCACTTTCTCGTACAACGCCAAGAACTTCATGTCCACGGCCCAGACCGGCCACTCCGTGCGGCCTTTCCCGGGCGGATTCCTGCTGACCCAGGAAGGATCCACGGAGAAGCCGCAGGATCGCGGCGAATTCGCCGCGTTTGTTTTGGAGGAGGAGCCTCTCGTCGACCACTGCTGGTTCCGGGGCGGCTGGTGGGATTCCCTGACCATGGCCTGGAAGAAGATCCAGGCCAACCAGCCCTCGGCCCGTCCTCCGGTGGAGGGGCCCGCTCCCGGGGCGTCGCTGTACGTGCCATTCCGGCTGGTGCCGAACGCCGAGCGGCGGATTCGGCTGCTTTTTGCCTGGTATGTGCCGAAGACGGATCTGCGCTACGGGGAGGATCCCGAAGGGAGGCCCGAGCCGACCGGTTGTGCGGGTGATTCGTGCTGTCCGGATCGCAAATACCACATTCCCTGGTACGCGGGGCGATTCGACGGGATCGAGGATATCGTGCGTCACTGGCGCGAAAACTACGCGTCGCTGCGGGAGCGGAGCGCGCAGTTTCGCGATGCCTTCTTCGACACGACCCTGCCCGACGAGGTGGTCGAAGCGGTCGCCGCGAACCTGACCATCTTGAAGTCCCCGACCGTCCGCAGACAGTGTGACGGCCGACTCTGGTGCTTCGAAGGCTGTGGAGACACCTCGGGCTGTTGCCACGGCTCCTGCACGCACGTCTGGAACTACGCTCTGGGCCACGAAGGTGGTCTGCTGCTGTGCACCTGGCCGAAGGGCGGCACGCCGTCCCTGCCGTTCGTCTACAGCAATGAGGTCTGGACCGGCATCGAGTATCAGGTCGCCTCCCACCTCATGCTGGAAGGGATGGTGGAAGAAGGGTTGGAGATCGTCAGCACCTGCCGGAGGCGATACGACGGAACGATCCGCAATCCCTTCAACGAGTATGAGTGCGGGCACTGGTACGCGCGGGCAATGGCCAGTTACGGGCTGATTCAAGGGCTGACCGGGATCCGCTATGACGCCGTCGACAAGACGCTCCACATCGATTCTCGGGTCGGGGATGATTTTCGGGCTTTCCTCTGTGTGGAAGGCGGGTTTGGCACTGCCGGCCTGAAGGACGGAAAACCCTTTGTGGAAATCCGATCCGGCCGGATCGAGGTCCGAACGATCCGGGTGTCGGGCAAATCGGTTTAGTATCCCGCTGCGCGGCTCTATTCGAATCGCGCCGCCGCCCGCCCGCGACAGGTTGGAGAATGAAACGAGCCGCCGAGAGGCCTCCCTGCCTCTGGCGGCTCGACAAACTGGTGGGTGCCTTCGGCTACTGACCGGGAACCGGGTGCTTGATCTTGGCCCAGGCTTCCGCGTAATCGAACTTGACGAAGGTTGGGCTCTCGGAGTTGTGACAGGTCACGCAGTACTTTTCGCCGTCGGCATGGATCTGCAGGCCGTTCTGGATGGCGAGCTTCCGATCCTTCATGATCTTCATGCTCTTGTAGGCCGAGCCGGGGCCGTGACAGGTTTCGCACTGCACGCCGTCTTCCACGGAGAATCTCTTTCCGAGCCGGGCTGCCGGGAGGTCGTAGCCGGTGGCATGGCATTTCAGGCAGGCGGCCTCCTTCTCGGGTGAACCCAGGCCCTTTTCCTTCGCAATCGCCTTGGCCTTCTCGCTGAGCAGTGCCTTGTAGGCCTGCGAATGGGCACTCTTCTCCCAAATCTGCAGCTGTTCTCCCTGCTTCGCCGTTCTGTGACACATTCCACACACCGCGACACCTTCATAGTTGTACTGGTCCTGTGCCGCCAGGGTCCATAGGAAGCATGTGGCAACGATGGCATAGATCAAAATACGCAAACTCTTCCTTGTGCTCACTTCGCGACCTCCGTACACATCAGTTTGTTTCGTGGAGCAGAGTCCAACTCGAACTGAACGTATCATATCAAGGCTGCCCGGCGTAAACGAGTCACGAGAAGGAACTTGCCCTCCATCCGGAGTAAACCTGGCCGGCGCAATAGACATCGACGGAAAGTCGGCCCGCGTCGTGCGAGGGACGGCCGGCCGTAGGCCTGAGCCCACCGGAGGCGGCCGGCTGTCGTCGGCATCCACCGCCCGAGGCCTGCCGCGGCGACGAAACCCGATGGGAAACGCAGTCCGAAGTGACCGAGCGGCCCGTATCTTCCACCCGGACGCTGCGGAGCCCAAAACAGATGTTGAACCTGTCAGCCGATGGAGAGATAAATAGAGCAACGGCCCAGCCTGCAACGACGGAAAATCCGCCGGCCGGAGGGCTCACGCTGGATCGCGCCGCTCTCCCATAGGTGGGAGTGCCCAGCGACGGGTCAGGGAAAGATGCCGAGCTGCAGGTAGGACGTCGCGATCTTGTGGATGGCAACGACGAACGCGGCGACGCGCAGGTCCTCGATCCTGTCGTCCGCCAGGAGCGTCTCGCGGAGCTCGTCGTAGGCGTTGATCATGGTGTCTTCGAGCCCTGAGTTCACCAGATCGATCTCGTCCGCGCCGTGAATGACCGTGCGTTTCTCCCGCGGGGAGACCCGCTTCCCCGTCAGTCGCTCGAGGGTCCGGATCAAGGCCAGTTTGGAGGATTCCTCATAGCGCTTGTTCATTCTCCCGAGACGGACATGGCTGAGATTCTTCAACCACTCGAAGTAGGAGACGGTCACCCCGCCCGCGTTGAGATACATGTCCGGGATGATCACGATCCCCCGCTCCAGGAGGATCTTCTCCCCTTCGCGTGTGGTCGGTCCGTTGGCGGCCTCCGCGACGATCTTGGCCTGGATCCTGGGGGCGTTCTCTGCCGTGATCTGCCGCTCCAGAGCTGCGGGGATCAGAATGTCGCACTCGAGCTCCAGCGCATCGGAGTTCTTCTCCAGTTTGCGCGAGCCGGGCGCACCCAGAATCGATCCGGTCTCCTGCCTGTGGGCGTGTACCCTGGGGACGTCCAGGCCTTTGGGATTCACGATGGCGCCGTCGTATTCGGCAATGGCGATCACCTTGGCTCCGGACTCGTGGAAGAACCGTGCGGCGTAGTAGCCGACGTTGCCGAATCCCTGCACGACGATCTTCTTGCCTTCGATGCCGGGCGACAGTCCGAGCTTCTTGACATCCTCCTTGAACGAGAGAGCATGACGGACGCCGTAGAAAACGCCGTTTCCCGTCGCCTCGGTGCGGCCATGGATGCCTCCCTGCTCGATCGGCTTTCCGGTGACGCAACCCGCGGCGTACAGGGTGTCGGAGGTCAGGGCGGCATAGGTATCGCAGATCCAGGCCATTTCACGCGCCCCGGTGCCGTAATCGGGGGCCGGCACATCGACCCCGGGACCGATGAAGCTCTTCTTCACTAGCTCGGCCGTATAGCGGCGCGTGATTCTTTCCAGTTGATCCTGCGTGTACTCGCGCGGCTCGATACGGACGCCCCCCTTGGCGCCGCCAAAAGGAACGTCGACGAGAGCGCACTTGAAGGTCATGAGGGCCGCCAGAGCTTTGACCTCGTCTTCGTTCACCATGCTGCTGAAACGAACGCCCCCCTTGACCGGGAGCTTATGGTGGCTGTGCTCGACCCGGAAAGCCTGAACGATCTGATAGCTCCCATCGTCCTGCTTGACCGGGAAATGCATCTGGTAAATGCCGTTGCAGACCTTGATCTGCTCGAGAAGTCCCGGATGGTAGGGGGTGTGTACGGCCGCCTTGTCGAAGAAGGCGACGACCGTGTCAAAGAAGGAAAGCTCGTCTCGGGCCATGTCCGCCATCTCTTTCCCATCCAACCTCGATGCTTGAGCTTGTACCCATTGAGATTAGCAGGTTGTCGCGGATTATCAAGATGGCCACGGTCAGTCCCAGCTCGAGGGGTCCCTCCCACTCGAGTGTTCGGACGAGCTTCCCGTCCCTGTCGAAGAGGAACAGTCGCCAGCCGAGTCCCGGGTCCTGGACGACGATGCGGAAGTCGGCCGATGTGTCGAGTGCCGAGACCAAACGGCAGTTGGGACATAGTCGTGCAAAGTCCTCTTCCAACTCGGACTGCTGCAGAGAGGAAGCGGGAAAGCAGTCGCGGGAAGGGAGCGCCTGGAGGTCGACCCAGACGGAGTTTCGGACGGCGCCTGGGGCGATCGCCGGCTGGGCTGCGATTGGACGGGCTGCCAGAATCAAAAGCGCGACGCAGACAAGAGCCGACAGCCAACGTTGCTTCCCTTGGGTCCGATCTCGCAACTCGCTCATGCCTATCCTACGTAGATGAGACTCCGGCTGTTCCCTTTCGGTTGATTCTCGGCCTTCAAAATGTCACATGAATGACAATGAGACCGAGTTGCCGATCTCGTGGGAGGCTTCCGACGGATCCTGGCGAGGGATCCGGACTAGCGTCGCCAGTCCCCGCGGCTGACCGGTCCGGGATTGTCGAACCGAAACGAGCTGAACACCAGCCCGCTCACCGCGGGATTGCGCAGCAGAGCGGCCTCGATGGGTTCGGAACGCGGGTGCCACTGACGGGCAAGATAAAGGCGGGTCGCCCTTCCGGCGAGGTGCGGAAGATACTCGTTTTGCAGCTCCTCCTCGAGGGGAGGATGGGTCTGCCCGCCCGGATCGGGTCCGAGATATCCGCGACCCCGATGCATGGGCCAGAGGTCGAGCCAGGTGGACGGGCATCGAGAGGAGTCCTGATCGATGACCAGGTCGTCCACCAGTCCGGCTTCGATCCACTTGGACCACTCCAGGGTCTGGTTCCCGAGCGGCGGCCCCATGATCCGGCCCCGGGGAACGCCGACGGCCAGCCGAAGGCCGCGTCGGTCCAGGGCCGCGCGCAGTTCGGTCAGGAAACGAGTCAGGTATCCTCCCCGCAGGTCTCGCCAGGCCTGCCGATTGAACGGATCGTTCAGGAGGTCGAGTCCGGTGCGCTGCCGGAAGTCGTCCCGGACGGGCGGGTTGAAGCCGAATTCATCTGCGTCGTCCGCGGGGCGGGACTGGGATCGGAGACAGACGAAGAGCCCGTCGAAGTCGTAGTCGGAAAGCAGCCCGAGAAACCGGTGAAGAAAGTGCTCTCGGACAGCCGGATAGGCCAGGCTCAGCACTCCCCACTGACGCCTCCGGCCGGCCCGGTCCACCACGGTGAACTCCGGATTCTCCCGGCTGAAGGCGCTCTGCCAGGAGACATGGCGAGCGTGCTGGGCGTTGTGATAACTCGTTTCCCTCTCCCGCCGGGAGGGCAGGGGCCAGCCTTCGTCGAAGAGTGTGACGTAAAGGTAGACGCGGAACTCGAGGGCATGACCGGCCGCACAGATCTCCGCGAAATCATCCCAGTGGGTGGGAGGCGCCGACCCCTTCCTGGGGCGGGTCTCGTCCTGGGAGAAGAAGTAGCCGTCGAGTCGCGAACGAAGCTCACGCCAATGAATGACGGAAGCTCCCAGTTCCGTTTTCCAGGTCTCCATCCGGCGGCGCAGCCGATCGGGTCGATCCAGCCTTCCGTCCTGCTCGCCGAAGGCCAGGTGATCGCCCCAGGACACACTGACGATATTGGTCCGCTTCACGCGACCGGCTCCTTGGGCAGCATCCTCCCAACAATGTGACTCAGCTGACGACGAAGTTGACCAGATTCCGATCGCCTCGACGCACGACGATCACTTTGCGAACCTGTCGGCCTTCGAGGTGGCCGGCCACCTCGAGACGGGCCAGTGCCTCGATCTCGTCGTCGGGGAACTCGACCTCGGCCCGGATCCTGCCGCGCAGTTTTCCATTGACCTGGACGGGAATCTCGATTTCGTTTTCGGCAGCCTGCGCCGGATCGAATTCAGGCCACGGCTGCAGGGATACCGACTCGGCGTGACCGAGTCGCGCCCACAACTCCTCCGCGAGGTGCGGAGTGAACGGGGCCAGCAATCGCAGGAAGATCTGCCAGTGGTCGCGGGGCATGGCTTGCAGGGCACTGAAGTGGTTGGCCAGTGTCATGAGCGCCGCCACGGCGGTATTGAACTTCAAGGACTCGATCCGTTCGCCCACCTGTTTGATCGTCTGGTGGACGATTCGGCCGGTCTCCGCAGAAGCGGAGGCTTCCCAGGAAACCTTCTCCTGCAGGTCCCAGACCCTCTGCAAGAAGCGGCTCATCCCGATCAGCCCCTGGGTCGACCAGGGAATCGGCTGGTCGAACGGTCCCATGAAGACCTCGTAAAGGCGGAACGCATCCGCACCGTACTTCGCCACCATGACGTCCGGATTCACCACGTTGCCCCGTGATTTCGACATCTTCTCGTCGTTTTCGCCGAGGATCAGACCATGCGATGTCCGGCGCAAATACGGCTCGGCCGTGGGGACGACGCCGATATCGAACAGAAACTTATGCCAGAAGCGGGAGTACAGGAGGTGCAGGGTCGTGTGCTCCATACCGCCGTTGTACCAGTCGACGGGCGTCCAGTAATCCAGCTTGTCCCGGGCAGCCAGGGCTTCGTCGTTGTGGGGATCGACATAGCGCAGGAAATACCAGGACGACCCTGCCCACTGCGGCATCGTGTCCGTCTCGCGCCGGGCCGCCCCACCGCACTTCGGACAGGTCGTGTTGACCCAGTCCGTCAGCAGGGCGAGGGGCGATTCTCCGCTCTCCGTCGTCCGGTACTCCTCGAGTGGCGGCAGCTCCAGCGGCAGCTGCTCGTCCGGGACGGGGACCCAGCCGCACGCCGGACAATCGATCATGGGAATCGGTTCGCCCCAGTAGCGCTGCCGGCTGAACACCCAGTCCCGCAGACGAAACTGCACCGAACTCTGGCCGTAGCCCTCCGCCTCGACGATCTCGGTCATCCGCCGGATCGCCACTTCCGGACTGAGTCCGTCGAGAGGCCCCGAATTGACGAGGGTGCCCCGATCGATGTCGGTGAAAGCCGCCGTCTCGACGTCGCCGCCGGAGATGACTTCCACGATGGGCAGATCGTATTTGCGGGCGAAGCGCCAGTCGCGGTCGTCGTGACCGGGAACTGCCATGATGGCCCCCGTGCCGTAGGAGATCAGGACGTAGTCGGCGATCCAGATCGGAATCGTCTCCCCCGTGGCGGGATTGCGCGCCCGGATCCCCCGCAGTTCGACGCCCGTCACCTCCTTGGAGACCTCCGTCCGCTCGAAGTCCGACTTGCGGGCGGCCGCCTCCCGATATTCGCGGACTTCGTCCGGATTGGTCGCTCGTGGCTGAAGTTCGTCGACCAGGGGATGCTCGGGCGCGAGCACCATGTAGGTGACCCCGAACAGCGTGTCCGGACGGGTGGTGAAGACCCGCATCGACCGCTCGGGAAAGCCGTCGATGGGAAAGTCGATCTCGGCGCCGGTGGAGCGACCGATCCAGTTCGCCTGCTGGACCTTTATCTTGTCCAGAAAGTCGACCGTGTTCAGGTCCTCGAGCAGGCGCTCCGCATAATCCGTGATCCGGAGCATCCACTGGCTGCGGTTCTTGCGCACGACGTTCCCGCCGCAGCGTTCGCAGACACCTCCGACCACCTCTTCGTTCGCCAGTCCGACTTTGCAGGATTCGCACCAGTTGACGGGCATCTCGTTCTTGTAGGCCAGACCATGCTCCCAGAGCCGAAGGAAGATCCACTGGGTCCAGCGATAGTACTCGGGGTCGGTGGTGTTGATTTCGCGGCTCCAGTCGAAGGAGAAGCCGAGACGCTTCAACTGGGTGCGGAACCGGTTGATGTTGGCCTCGGTCACGACGCGGGGATGCTGGCCTGTCTTGATGGCGAAGTTCTCGGTGGGCAGTCCGAAGGCATCCCAGCCGATGGGGAACAGGACGTTGTAGCCTTCCATCCGCCGCTTGCGGGCCACCAGGTCGAGGGCGGTGTAGCTGCGAGGATGCCCGACGTGCAAGCCCTCTCCGGAAGGATACGGAAACTCGATCAGGACGTAGAACTTCCTGCGGGCGGGATCATCCTCGGCTCTGAACAGGTTCTGCTGCTCCCACCTCTGTTGCCACCGCGCCTCGATTTCGCTGGGGTTGTATTCCGACGGCATAGTCACTCCCTTAATATGATCCGCTCGACTGTGATACGGTTGCTTCCCGACGCTGGTTCCGAGGTGCGAGCCGCGATGCTCCAGCCGTCCCGGGGCCGTAAGATTTGTATTCTAACGTTTTATGGGAGTGGCCCGAAACCGGAGCAAGCACCAGATCCCGACCGGGCGCGGACCGGCCGGACGGGGCTGAACGCCAGCCTCCCGGAGCGCGGGGCGGACCAGAGCATGAACTTCATCAGACGGGGCGCGACGGTCAAGATCCATTATCGGCTCACCATCGATGGTGAAATCGTGGACAGCACGGAAGGCGCCGAGCCGGTAGTCTATCGGCACGGACAGGGTCAGCTGGTCCCGGGGCTCGAAGAGCGTCTCGAGGGCTGCGCCGAGGGGGAGAAGGTGAAACTGGTCGTTCCGCCGGAGAAGGCGTATGGCCCCTACGTGCCCGAAGACCTCCATGAGATTTCGCGGTCGGCCTTCACCGACCCGTCTTCGACCCGGGTCGGGACCCTCGTCGAAGGCCGGACTCGGCTGGGTGCGCCCTTTCGCGCCAGGGTGATCGAAGAGAAAGACGACAGCTTCGTCATCGACCTCAATCACCCGCTGGCAGGAAAGTACCTCGAGTTCGAGGTGGAAATCGTCGCCGTCTCGGCTCCCGAGGCCGACGAAGGGGACCGTTCGGATGCTCCCGTCGCTTGAGCGACGCGGTCTTTGTTAGTCGCGTCGGCTCTCGAGGCTGCGCAACAGCTGGAGCAGCAGGCGGGTCACGACACTTCCGCTGGCCAGATCGACGGCCCGCTGATCCTGTAATTTCGACACGGTCCCACTGATCCGCTCGACCATCCGACCCTCCGAGCGGAACAGTTCGCTCCGCCAGGACCGGTCGTCCAGGCCACGGCGGAAGGATTCGATGGTGAGCTGCCTCTGTGCGTGCCGCAGATCCATCACGAGTCCTCCCACGGCGACGGCCTCCCAGCGCGACGGGGCCTTCAGGTTGGTCAGTTCGTCCCGGAGCCAGCCCAGGGAGAAGACGTCGCCGATTGCGTAGAACCGGCGCGCCGCCTTCTCCAGACGGACGCCGGAATGGCGGCAAATGTCGGCGACCCCCATGCAGCTTGCCCAATAATCGGAGGCGGCCAGGTCCGCCGCCAGGTCGTCCGTAAAGCCGGTCTCGACCGCCTCGCGGCGCCGCTGGAGGTATCGCTTGCGCTCGCTCGCCGCGGGAAGGAACTCGTCGATCCGGCTGCGCAGGGTGTGAATGGGGTCGCGATAGCGATCGATGAGCGTGCCGAAATCACCTTCGTAGTCGTGGCCCAGGACCAGCAGATGCACGATGTTCTTGGCGGCCGCCGTGAGCCGGAGCTTGGCCTGGTACTGGGCCTCGATGGCGACCTTCGCATCGAGCTCGAAGATCCGGTCGAAGAGGCGGTCCAACTCCAGGATTTCGTGAGTCACGAGCACCGCCCGAAGGACCTCGGAAGGCTGCCCCTCCGTGTCCTCAGCGATCCCATTGATGAAGGTGATGCCGAGCCGGTCTACGATCAGGTTGGTCAGGCGGGTGGCAATGATCTCGCGGCGCAGCTGGTGGCGGCGCACGTCGCCGGCAAAGCGCTCCCTGAGGTTGATCGGGAAGTACTCGAACAAATGACGCTCGAGGGCCGCTTCGTCCAGCAGTTCGCTGTTCCTGAGCGCCTCCTTCACACTCATCTTCGTGTAGGCCAGCAGGATCGCGAGTTCCGGGCGCGTGTAGCTCTGATGATTGCGACGGCGCAGTTCGAGAGTCCGCGAACTGGGCAGGAATTCGACCTCGGGATTGAGCCGGTCCTGGGACAGGAAGTGTTGCAGGGACTCCAATCGGGACACGCCGTCCGTTCCCAACTGTTCGGCCAGAGACAGGCAGAGGGCCTGAGAGTAATTGTTGCGAAGGACCAGCCCGCTCACCTCCGAGGTCATCTCCCCGAGCAGCGAGTTCCGTTGCTCGAACGGCAGCTGACCCGAGCGAACTGCGGGTTCCAGCAGAATCTTGATGTTGACCTCGTGGTCGCTCATGTCGACGCCGCCCGAATTGTCGATGGCATCGGTGTTGATGCGGCCTCCCAGCTGGGCATACTCGATCCGTGCAAGCTGGGTCAGCCCCAGGTTGCCGCCTTCGCCTACGACGCGGGCGCGCAGTTCGGTCGCGTCGATGCGGACGGTGTTGTTGGCCGGATCTCCGACGTCGGAGCTGGCCTCCGAGCTGGACTTCACGTAGGTGCCGATGCCGCCGTTCCAGAGCAGATCGACGGGCAGCCGCAGGATCTTCCGGATCATCTCCTGGCCGCTGACGGACTCATCCTCCACCCCCAACAGCGTCCGGATCTGGGGCGAGAGGGGAATCGCCTTTGCGCCGCGTGGAAAGATGCCGCCGCCTTCACTCAGCTTGCCGGGGTCGTAGTCGTCCCAGCTCAGTGATGGATTCTCGAAGAGGCGTTTGCGCTCCGCAAAACCGGCCGCGGCGTCCGGGTCGGGGTCGACGAAGATGTGCGTGTGGTTGAAGGCCGCGACCAGACGGATCTTATCGGTGTACAGCATGCCGTTGCCGAAGACATCGCCGGACATGTCGCCGATACCGGTGACGGTGAACTCGTCCCGCAACGGATCCAGGCCCATTTCCCGGAGATGGCGGGTCACGCACTCCCAGGCGCCGCGCGCCGTGATCGCTTCTCTCTTGTGATCGTAGCCGTGTGAGCCCCCGGAAGCGAACGCGTCGCCGAGCCAGAAGTTGTACTCCTGGCTGACGGAGTTGGCGATGTCGCTGAAGGTCGCCGTGCCCTTGTCGGCGGCCACGACAAGATACGGATCCTGGTCGTCGTAAACGATCAGCCCCTCGGGGTGTACCGCCTGGCCGTCGCGGATGTTGTCGGTCAGATCGAGGAGACCGCGAATGAAGGTCTTGTATTGCTCCTGAACGAATCCCTTCAACTCGGCGGGGTCCGTCGGCGACTTCTTGAGGACGAATCCTCCCTTGGAGCCGACGGGTACGATCAAGGAGTTCTTGGTCATCTGGGTCTTCATCAGACCCAGCACCTCCGTGCGAAAGTCGTCGGGTCGGTCGCTCCAGCGAAGGCCGCCGCGCGCGATCCGGCCTCCTCTGAGATGGATCGCCTCGAACTCCGGGCTCGAAACGAAGATCTCGCAGTGCGGTCGCGGTTCAGGGATGCGGTTGAGTCGACGCGACTCGACCTTGATGCTGATGTAGGGCCTTCCCAGGAAGAAGTTGGTCCTCACCGTCGCATCCACCAGAGAGGTGAAGAAGCGCAGGATGTTGTCCTCCGGCAGCGTCGAGACCTCGTCCAGGCTTTGCAGCGCTTCCGTCTTCGCCGTCGCCATGCGTCCGGCCCGATCGTCGTGCGACCCGCCCTCGAACTTGGCCCGGAAGAAGGCCAGAATCTTCGCGACGCAGTGCGGATAGTGCAACAGCGTATCGGTGATGAAGGTGAGACTGGTCGCTGGAAGGAGCTGGAACATGTGCCCCCGATACGTCGACAGCAGAGCGACTTCACGGATCGACAGGTCGGCTCCCAAGACCAGACGGTTGAGCCGGTCGTCCCGAACGCCCCCGGTCAGGATGGCCACCAATGCCTCGTTGACCCGTTGACCGGCGCTTTCGATGTCGATGGGTCGTCCCGTGCTCTGCTGCACGCGAAAGATGTCGATCGATGTCGCCGGCCGGTCCTGCTCGGTCCGCAGGAGATAGGAGATCTGCTCGAATATCTTGAGGCCCAGGTTGTCGAGGATCGGGAACACTTCGGTCAGCGCCAGCGTTCCCGGGTGGTAGATGCGGAGGTGGGTGGTATCTTCGGCATAGCGGCTTCGCTTCGGGTTGATCAGATCGATGAGGAATCCCCGTCGGCCCAGCTTCTCGAGATTTTGGATGTCAAGGGCGGCGTCCTCGATGGGGACTTCGGCCTTGTAGCCCTCCGAGAGGAGGTGGCTGTACCTCTGCACGAGCTGGATCGCTCCCTCGCCCAGCGTGGCCTGCAGGTTCTCCTGCAGCAGATCGTCCCAGGTGCGGGTCAATTGGGCGACCTCGCCCTCGAGTGCGGCAAAATCCAGATCGTCGTAGTTGAGGGAGGTGGAGAAGAAGAAGTGGAAGCGGACCTGCTCGTCGTCGTCACCCACCATGGCCAGCCGGTAGTCGACATGAACGGCCCGGAGCTGGGTGGCCAGGAACTCCTGGATCCGCGCTCGAACGTCGGAGTTGAAGCGCTCCCGGGGCATGATGACCATCACCGCGAAACCGCGCTGAAGTGGATCGAGCCGGATCTGCAGACGGACGCCGCGTTCCCTCTCGATGCTCATGAGGTCGCGGATTCCGCGGTGGAGTTCCTCGGCTTCCAGCAGAAACAGCTCCCCCAGCGGTATGGAATTGCAGATATTGACGATCTGCTTGAAATCGTGGGAGCGAACCTTGGCGTGGTCCAGCTCCAGAATCCGGCGAAGCTTGTGGCGCAGGATCGGGATCTCCGTCACGGGCGTCGCATAGGCATGGGAGGTGAACAGGCCCAGGAAGCGCCGCTCGCCCACGAAGCGTCCGCTCTCATCGAATTCCTTGAGGCCAATGTAGTCCATCAGCCCGCTGCGGTGCACCGGTGATTCGGAATTGGCCTTGGCGACGATCACCAGCGGCGGGCCCTGCATTTGCTGGCGCACTTTCTCGGGCAAGCTGCTGACCGGAACCGGTCGAGCATAGCGGCTTCGACTCGCATTGCGCAGGATGCCGAGGCCCGATTCCGGTTTGACCATCGCACTGCGCTCCGCGGCGTCGCCGGTGACCTCGTACTCTCGGTAGCCGAGGAACACGAAGTTGTCCAAATCGAGCCAACGGACGAACTCGGCGTATTCGTGGAGACTGGCCGCGGATTCGGGGACGCGGGGCCCCCCTGCCGTCGCGGCCGCCTTCAACAGGGTCTTCTCCAGTTCGGCGGCCTTCGCCCGCATGGGCTGATAGTCATCGGTCACGGCGATGAGCAGTTCGAGGTTCGACTTGAGGTCGAGCTGTATGTCGTGCAGCAGGTCCGGATCTTCGATCCGGTCGATGAGAAACAGCTCGTATGATTCCGACTCCGTGCTGTCCGATTGCCGCAGGAACGCCGCCGTGATCGAGCCTGCTTCGTTTCGCTCGACGGAGAGGATCGGGTGCAAAAGGTGATGCAGGCGAATGCGCCTCCGTTTGAGCAACAGCCGAACAGTGTCGACGATGAATGGACGATCGCCGAGAGTGACGTCGAGTGCAGTGTGCCCAACCTCCCAGCCGTGGCTCGACTGGACCGGATTGTAGGCCCGAACCAGGACGGGCTCGTCCCGCCGTTGATTCATCAGGGCGAGGGCCCCGCGAGTGATGGCCAGAAGCTGTTTCTCGTCGAACTGGTCCAGGAATTCGGTGGTGGCCTCTTCAAAAATGACCGTCGCGACATTCTGCAGCAGCGCCGCTTCCGATTCGGGGGCTTGGTCTTCTATGAGGGACTGGATCTCGCGCAGCGTGACGCCCATACATACCTCATTTCCGCGTGCCGTGCGGACTCAAGATGGCCGCACGTGGAGCGCGATTGCGGTCTCCGTCATAAGCATAGCGCTGTCGGATTCAGGGGACTAGTCTGGAAGGGAAGTGGCGCTAGCCCTCCTTGAGGAGGGCCTGAATGTCCCGAGTCAGCGAGGTTTCCAGATCCGGGTCTTCCAGGTGTGCGATCCGCCGAATCCATCCCTGCTTGTCCACCAGGAGAAAGTTCGTGCCGTGGCGAATCTGCGGCATGCCGGGCATGTCGGCGGACGAAGGCTCCCGCGTGGCCGTCACCTTGAAGCCGGTCTGGATGGTCGACAGAAGCGTGTCGGGAGGACCGGTCAGGAATATCCAGGTCCCCGGCCGGGCTCCCCAGAGCTTGCCGTAGTCCTCCAGGATGCGTGGTGTGTCGTACTCCGGGTCTACGGTGATCGAGACGAGGCGAACGTCGGACTCCGGCCCCAGAAGTCCCTGACTCGACAACTCGTCCTGCAGGGTCTTCATGCGCTGCGTCATGAGCGGGCAGGGCCCCGCGCAACGAGTGAAGATGAAGTCGACGACCCAGACCTTTCCCAGCAGGTCGGAGCGCGAAACAGTCTTCTCGGTCTCGCTCGTGAGCTGGAAGGACGGACTCTCGAACAACCGAGGCAGCGCGGTCTCGGAGCCGACCCGGTCGCCCGTCGAACATCCCGCAAACAGGATCGCACCCAGGATCGGAGCCAGGCAAAAGAGGATGTTGCGCCGCATGATGGTGTTAAGTTATCACACCCGAAAAAAAGGACGAGCCCATGTTCGACGGAGGCATATGGTAAAAGAGGTGTCGACGATCTGCGGATCCGTAGCCACTATGTTTGCGTCACTGTCTTCATCGCCTCGTCCCTTCTTCTGCGCGCCGGGAGGAAGACCATGACCAACCCCGACACCGTATCCGGTGCCGACGCTGCCAGATGGCTGCTGCCGAACCGTGTCGTCCGGATCATGATCTTCGGCGCCGGTGGTGTAGGCCGGGCGCTCCTCAAGCAAATGCTCGACAGCCGGAGCTTCTTCCGCGAACGACTCAACCTGGAGCTCAGCGTTGCCTGCCTTGCGGACAGCAGCGGTGTCCTGGTGCCCGTGAAGGGAGACTCACTCGACGATGAGACGTTGCGGTCGGCGCTGGCCTGGAAACAGGCGGGTCGCCGGCTCGTGGACCACGATCTCGGCGAAACCCGGGGTGAGAGCCTGACTCTGGTGCGGCAATTCTGTCGCCCAAACACCGTCGTCATCGATTGCACGGCGACCCTGGAAACCGCGCCGGCCCTGCTCGAAGCCCTGAGGCTGGGGGGCAAGGTCGTTCTATCCAACAAGAAGCCGCTGACCTCCGATCAGGAGCTCTTTCACACCCTGACCCTGAACCCCGCGCTGTGCCGCTGGGAAACCACCGTCGGGTCCAGCCTCCCCATCATCACCACTCTGAACCGGATCATCTCGAGCGGAGACGAGGTCCTGCGAATCGCCGGAACTTTCAGTGGTACTCTGGGCCTCCTCATGACTCGACTTCAGGAAGGCGCATCCTTCAGTCGGGTGGTTCGTCAGGCCGTCGAGGCGGGATTCACCGAACCCGATCCGAGGGAGGACCTCTCCGGCACCGACGTCGCGCGGAAATCCCTGATTCTGGCGCGCGGAATCGGCTGGACGCTGAACCTGGACGAAGTCGATGTGCAGGGTATCGTCGCCGGCGGGCTGGATGCGGTCCCCGTCGACGAGTTCCTGACCCGCCTGCCGGAGCTCGACGAATACTTTGGGGTCCGTACGCGGTCGAGTCAAAAGCACGGACGCGTGTTGAGGTACGTGGCGGCCATCGAAGACGGCCATTGTCGCGTCGGGCTGGACGAGGTGCCGCTTTCGAGTCCCCTCGGCAGGCTCAGGGGAAATGACAATCTCGTCGAAGTCTATACGCACCTCTACGACCCGAACCCTCTCGTCATCCAGGGGCGCGGAACGGGCGTGCCGGCAACGGCTTCCGGCGTGCTCAGCGATATCGTCGAACTGGCCTTCACCTGTGATGGCGTCCCAGCCGCTCCTTAGCCGACTAGAAAACCAGCTTCAGCACCAGGATGAAGGGCAGGACAAGCAAGCCGAGCAGCGCCAGGACCGGAATCAGCACCAGGAGTACGGGTGCCGCGGCCGCCAGCAGGACGACTCCGATCACCAGTAGCGGAAGACCGAAGACCAGCAGCAGGCCGAGCTTCAAGGCTCCGAGTCCGATCTTCAGCGGCACGATAACCAGCAACAGGGCCAGTTTGACCAGTCCGACGATCACCACGATGAAAATGACCAATCCGAGCAAAACTGCGAGTTCTGCCATCCGCTTCCTCCCAAGTTTCAATAGGGTGATACGGAGGCGACGGGCGAAATGTTCACCCGTCGGACGGATTCTCTTTGGCTGATTCCGTCGAGGTCTTCCTCAACTTTGGGCGAAGCTCGCCGAACCCTCCGCCGAGCACCTCCTCGGTCGGATTGAGGACCACGAATGCGTTGGGATCCGCCCCGTAGACCACCGACTTCACCAGAGACTTCTCCGATCGGCCGACGGCGCAGAAGAGGACTGATCGAGGGGTGCTCGTGTACATACCGGTGCCGTCGAGGCAGGTCACCCCGCGCTTGAGGATGTTCAACAGCTTGGCTCCCACCTCCTTGGGCCGTTCGGTAATCACGATGACCAGCTGTTCGCGCCGGGAGGTGAAGGAGAGATCGCCGGCCGCCTTGGCCAGATTGCGCAGCAGGTCTGCGCCGAGAACCTGTTCGTGGGAGAGAACTTCGCCCGGAGAAAAGCGCAGGCCTGCCGTCAGGAAGGCAAGGGCAAGGATGAGCAGGTAGAAGCCGGCGACAATCGCGAAGATCACTCCGCCCGGGACGACTCCGAGCCGGGCGTGTTCGATGAAATCACTCCAGGAGTGGGCTTCGTCCGGAAACAGGAGCAGCTTCATCACCCAGGCCAGACCCAGGATCATGAAGATCCAAATGTAGTTGCGCCGCAGTCGGCGACCGATCGCCTCCAGGAAGCTAATGGGAAACTGGGGCGAATGCAGGCTGTCGATCAGTCGGGCCGCCCACTCTTCGTGGGACTGAAAGGGATTCTCCAGCATGCTGGCGAAGAAATCGGTCTCCATCAGGCGGACCCGCAGCGCCCAGAGTTCGTAGTAGCGGTAGCGCCGCGATTCGATGAACAGGAACAACCCGATCAGCAGGAAGCTGATCAAAATGACCGCATGTGTGTGCTCGATCGAGCTGAAGGCGAAAGTCAGCACAGCGGCCGTCGTCACGACTGCCCAGTTGGTGGTGTTGTCGAGCCGGGCCCGCCAGGTGTTGGAGCGGGTCACTTCGCCACGGTAGAAGTGGACCATGGCGGTCACGAACTCTCCGGGCCGGATCCGGTAGCCCCGGTAGGTCCACACCGGTTCCTCTGCTGTGCTGCCGGAAGGCGGTCGCTCCTCCTCGCCCCTGTCCATGGACTCCCCTTTCTCGGTGAGAATTGCCGAAAGCCTATCAGTACCTCATGGGTCCGGCAAGACTTCCCGCGGTCCCGCGTCCGCGCCGCTCCTTCGTCCCGCCGTGTTGAACTGCCAAAACGCGATCCAGTATGCTTGGGTCTACATGCGTTGGGCCTTGGTCACCCTGTTGAGTCTGCTGCCCTTACAGTATCTGTCGGAAATCCAGGTCACGCCGCTCGGATTCGACGGTCAGCCCTTCCAGGAGATCTTCAACCGCGATCAGGATTTGCCTCGTCTCATCGGCGTATTCTCACCTACCTGAGGACATTGTCTTCAGGCGGCGTCTGAAGTGGAAGAGATTCTGAGTCGACATCCGGATGCCCGGATCCGGGTATTGGTTCTTTGGGCACCTTACCTCCAGCACGACAGCAGTCTGACCGCTCAGCGCGCCACCGCCTATCTTTCGGATCGACGGGTGACCGATTTCTGGGACCTCTGGCGATTTGGCAGCCGGGTCTATTCCGAAGAGTTCAAGATTCCTGCCCTCGACGCCTGGGACATGTTCGTCTTCTACAAGCCCGGGATCACATGGCAGACTGAGGCGCCGACTCCGACTTTCTGGTTGCAGAACCGTCATTTGGAGCAGGGGATTCCCTACAGCAAGGAGACCCTCGAGGAGAAACTGAGCCCCTGGCTGTCCGCCAGGTGAATCCTCCCCGGCCGGGCTTTTTTTTGAAACCATTGGTCCGTCCGGAGTATCTTGAATCTCGATGTTTCTCTTGTTGAGTCTACTGCTGGGCCTTACTCCCCTCACCGGTGACGCAGCGCAACCCACTATCCAGCCGCTTTCCTTCGACGCGGCGGCTTTCCACGACGCCTTCAACGCAGCCCGCAATCAGCCGCGACTGGTCCTCGTCGTATCGCCGACCTGTGGTCACTGTCTGCGCCTGGCTTCCGAGGTGCAGGAACTGCTGGCTGCCCACCCGGACTCGGCGATGAAGGTTTTCGTGCTGTGGGCTCCGTACATGGCCACCGACAATCAGATGGCGGCGGAGCGAGCTTTGGCCTATCTCAGCGACAGACGCGTCATGCATTTCTGGGATCTGTGGCGTTTCGGAACCCGGACCTATACCGAACAGCTGAAGCTGCCGGTGACCGAGGCGTGGGACATGCTCGCATTTTACGAACCTCGACTCCAGTGGGAGGACGAGCTGCCGAATCCGACCTTCTGGATGCAGGACCGCCAGCTGGAGATCGGGACTCCCTATTCGAAGGAGGGGCTCGCACAGGCGCTCGAGCCCTGGTGGAAGAAATAAGCGGGGACCCGGCGCCACCGGGACTCGGAACCAGGAACCCCGAACCAGAAACTCCCAGCTCCCGGCCCGCCTTTCGAGTTCTGCTATCATCCTGCCTGCCATGCTGGCCCGAAACGACCTCATCGAGCTTGAAATCGAATCCGCCGCTTACGAGGGGACGACCGTCGGACGCGTGGAAGGTTTCGTCGTCTTCGTGCCCTATGCCGTGCCGGGCGACCGCGTGCGGGCGAAGGTGGTCCGGCGAAGGCGTAAGTACGCCGAGGCGGCGATCGAAGAAGTCCTTCGACCTTCGCCGGATCGGATCGAGCCGCGCTGCTCCTATTTCGGAACCTGCGGAGGCTGTCGCCTGCAGAACGTCGCCTATGCCAGGCAGCTGGACGAGAAGCGCGAGCAGGTGACCGACCTGCTGGAACGGATCGGTCACTTCCAGGAACCACCGGTGGCTCCGACGCTGCCGGCGCCCGATCCCTTCCTATACCGCAACAAGATGGAGTTTTCCTTCGGTAACCGGCGCTGGCTGACCCGCGATGAGATCGCCGCCGGGGGGACGCTGGAGCGGGATTTCGCACTCGGTCTGCACGTCCCCGGACGCTTCGACAGGATCCTCGATCTGCATGAATGCCACCTGCAGGCGGAGTGGACGCCCCGACTGGTCAATCGGGTCCGCCGGCTGGCGGTCGAGCAGGGTTGGGAACCCTACGATACGATCGAGCACACCGGCTTCCTGCGTAATCTCGTCATTCGCACCGGGCAGCAGACGGGGCAGAACATGGTCGTCCTGGTGACGACCTCATCGAATCCGGACCGCACGGAGCGTCTCGCCCGTTGCCTGCAGGACGAGTTTCCCGAAGTGACGACCCTCATCAACTCCGTCAACTCGACGCGTTCGCCCGTCGCCGTCGGCGAAGAGGAGATCGTTGTCTACGGTCCGGGCTATCTCGAGGAGCAAATCCGGGGCCGGGTTTTCCGGATCACGCCGTCGGCCTTCTTTCAGCCCAATACCCTGCAGGCAGAGCGACTTTTTGGAGTCGTCGAGGACTTCTGCCGGCTCTCGTCGGACGATCTTTTGTTCGACTTGTACTGCGGGCTGGGCAGCATCGGGCTCGTGCTGGCATCTCGCGTCCGGCGGGTGGTGGGGATCGAGAGTCACGCCGAGGCGGTACGTTTGGCGGTGCTCAACGCTGCTCAGAACGGCATCGGGAACGCGGTCTTCCAGGCAGGGGACGCGTTGCTGGCCCTCAAGCCCGACTTCCAGCGCCGCCAGGGGCGGCCCGACGTCGTCGTCCTCGATCCACCCCGGGTGGGACTCCATCCCGACGTGGTCCAGGCCCTGCTGCGTACGAAACCGCCGCGCATCGTCTACACGAGCTGCAACCCCGCCACCCTGGCGCGGGACCTGCAGCTGCTGTCGGAGCGCTATCGGCTGGAAGCCGTCCAGCCCGTCGACATGTTTCCGCAGACCTATCACATCGAAGCCGTGGCCGCGCTGTCGCTCAACTGATTGCGAGGACGACCTTCCCGAAGCTGTCGTTGGATTCCAGGTGGCGGTGAGCTTCCTCCGTCTGGGTCCAGGGAAAGACCCGGTCGACGACCGGCCGGATCCGGCCGCTGCGGAACAGGGGCAGGACTCTCGCCGAGAATTCCTCGATCAAGGCGGCCTTTTCGACCAGCGACCGGGAACGGAGCGCCGTGCCGTAGATGCGAAGACGCTTGCGGAGCAGGATTCCGAGGTCCACCTCGGTCTTCCGCCCGGAGACGAGTCCCACCACCATGATCCGGCCCAGGCTTCGGAGTATCTCGAGGTTTTGTGGCCAGTAGGCCGTCCCGACCAGATCCAGGATGGCGTCGACTCCCTGTCCGCCGGTCCGCCGGCGGACCGATTCGACGAGGTCCTCCGTCTCCCCCGGCACGAGTCCCTCGTTGAGGCCGAGCCCGGCGGCGCGCTCGAGCTTCGCCCGGCTGCGGCTGGTTCCAATGATGCGGACACCCGCTGCCGCCGCCAGTTGAATGGCGGCCGTGCCGACCCCGCTGCCGGCTGCATGAACCAGCAGCGTTTCTCCGAGGCGGAGATCGATCTGGCGAAACAGTGCGTCATAGGCCGTGAGGAACACCTCCGGGACGGAGGCCGCCTCTTCGAAGGTGAGATTCTCCGGAACCGGCATGCACAGTGCCGACGGGACGACCGCTTCCTGAGCATAGCCTTCTCCCGGGAGGAGCGCCATAACGCGATCGCCCTCACGGAAGCGGCCCGACGCGTCGCGGGAGAGGATGACCTGCCCGGCAATCTCCAGACCCGGAACGGAAGGGTCCGTTCCCGGTGGAGGCGGATACTGTCCCCGGCGCTGGAGCAGATCGGCGCGATTGAGCCCGGCGGCTGCGACCCGGATGCGCAGGTTTCCGGCGTCGACCACAGCGTCCGGACGCTCACGGATTTCGAGAACCGAGGATTCACCTGGGTCCACAACGACGATAGCTTTCATGGTTTCCCATCATACCGCCCACGGTACTGTCGTACGGGATCCGCGATGGTATATCTGGATGTAAATCTTCGCCTCGTCGTTTCCCATTTAAACGCTCAAAAGAATGGGATTAGACGAGACTGTGATGATCGTCACAAATTCTCGGTGCCCGTTGCATATTACGTGTGAGGTGTGTACAGTGAACCCGGAATTCACAGGACTGTGCCAATGGATCTATGGTCGATCTTCCGGGGTTCACCGGAGAAGCAGATCGAACGCCTCCGCAAGAAGGTCAAGGAGCCGCACGGGGACGCCTCCGTCCGGCAGAATGCGGCACTGCGCCTGTATGAAATGGGCACGGAACCCGCGATTCGGGCATTGCTCGACCGCTATACGATCACGGTCTCACCTTCCGTCCAGGACGAACTGGAGAAGCAGGACGTCTACAACTGGTTGGTGGCGCTGGGCCGGGCGGCGGTGCCTCCGTTGATCGAGTTCATCAAAACCGAGCGGGCGGTTCACTGGCCGGCCCGAATCCTCCAGGGTATTCTGGATCCCGACGAGCAGGCGGAGGAGTTCCGCCGGATTCTCGAGTTCATGTGGGCCAATCCACCGGCCAGCGCCATCCCCAAGTGTCAGCTCATGCGGATGCTGGACGAGGTGTACTCTCCCGAACTCGATGCCATCGTGCGCAAGTTTCTCGTCGACGACGATGATGACGCCCGGCTCGCCGCCATCCAGTACCTGATGGGGCGACCCGAGGAGGAAGCCCGCGAGGCGATCCTGAACTGCTATCTCCAGTCCGAGGATCGGCCTCGTGTGAGAAGACAGATTCTGGAGCTGTTCATGGACAAGGGCTGGAGTGTCCGTGGTTTCCGGCCGGCCATCGAGGAATCTTTGCCGGACAGCTTCAGCTTGACCAGGGAAGGTAAAATAAGGCGGGTGGGAGCCTGAGGGCCTGGGTCCATCCGCCGACGACAACAGGCCGAGGAGAATCCAAGGATGGAAGACTCTTCTGCGGGGTGAAAACACCAGGCGTGCGCTTCGACGGCTCTCCGGACTCCGTGAGATCGGGGACCGAGGGGTGCGGCACTTTCGGTTCGGCGCGGACCGCTCGGATTCCCGTCCGAATGCCATCACAGCCGGTGTTTCCGCTGTCGGGTCCATCTTCCATCCTGGAGAATCCAAGACTGTCGGTCTCAGGCTGCTCGAAATGAGTCGGGGCGATTCCGACGAATCTTCCCGGGGGAGGATTTTCAGCAGCGTGTGCTATAAGTTTCGCTGAATCCGGCGGGCGACTGCCCGGGGACGCCCCGCATTGTCGCGGGCGGGAGTTGACTCGATGTATCTGGAATACTGGGGCTTGGAAGAAAAACCTTTCGAGAATACGCCGGATCGGCGATTCCTCTATCCCTCGGACAATCATCAGGAAGGGCTGCAGCGCCTGCTTTACGCGATCCAGAACGAAAAGGGCTGTGCCATGCTCAGCGGCGAGTACGGCTGCGGCAAGACGGTCCTGGTCCGGACCGTGATCAGTTCTCTCGAACTCGACAAATACGAGATCGCTCTGATCAACTATCCCTTCTTCGATCGCACCTCGTTCCTGCGTGAAGTGGCACATCAGTTCGGCCGCCAGCCGGAAGACCGGCCGAGGGTGGAGGTCTTCCGAGACCTTTCCCAGTTCTATTACGACAATGTCAGCCAGGGCAAAGTCAACCTTCTGATCATCGATGAGGCTCAAATCATCGAGGACCCGCAGGTGTTCGAGGAACTCCGCCTGATTCTCAACATCCAGCTCGAAGATCGCTTCCTGATCAACGTGCTGCTGGTGGGGCAGCCCGAACTTCGCGAGAAGATCATGCTCTATCCCCAGCTCGATCAGCGTATCGCCATCAAGTGGCATCTGCACCGCTTCGATCACGAGAACACAGCCGCCTACGTCAAGCACCGCCTGAATGTCGCCGGCAGCAAGAGAGAGCTCTTCAGCGACGAGGCCCTCTACCTCGTCCACAAGATTTCGAACGGCGTTCCGCGCCGGATCAACAACGTGGCGGACTTGTGTTTGCTCGAAGCCTCCAACAGGCAGATGAGAATGGTCGATGGTGACGTATTCAAATACGTGGTGTGAAGATGGCGATGGGATTCAATAACAGTTTTCTCCTGCGTCGATCGTCCGATGTCTCCTCTGCCTCGGCTGCACGGAGGCAGGAGCCCGTCGAGCGTGGCAAACAGGGAAAGATCGTGGTGGCGGAGTCGAACCCGTCCGACCTCGAGCATATCGCCTCGATCCTGCGCGGGCTCAAATTCACGGTTTTGACCGCCCAGGACGGAAAGACCGCCTGGACTCTGATCCGTCGACACCTTCCGCTGATGGTCCTCTCATCGTTGGATCTGCCGGGCATTGACGGCTACAAGCTCGTGCAGCGTCTGCGCGAGGAGCCCGACACCGAGGCCATTCCCTTCATGTTCATCGTCGAAGGGGGAGAGACTCCCGATCGCTTGGTCGGCCACGAGACCTTTGCCCACGACTACATCCAGAAACCCCTGTCGGTCGCCGAGTTCGAAAGCCGCGTCATCGGGCTGCTGAACCTGGTGCGGAGCCGGGCCTCGACCGCCGAGCGCCCCCCTCGATCCCAATCCCGGGTTTCGGAGCCAGAGCCGTCAAAACCCGGCGAAGGAACACCGGCGCAGCGTATCGCCCCTGAGACGGGTGCCGGCGCCCGTGCTCCGGTTCAGGCGCCGGAGGGACTGGCGGGCACGGTGGGACGAATGCGCCAGCTGCTGGGCCAGCTGGCGGAGTGTATCGGTCACGTCGAACGGCGGTTGCGACTTTCGGAGGCCCTGGCCGATCCCGGGGCCGCCGGCGACGAAGCGGGTGCCCCTCCTGCCGTGGGCTCGAGAGGCGGCGAAGGCGGGGCCGTCTTGAGTTTCCAGGCACCACGCGGTGCGGAAGGAGCGGAGGCCTCCGCAGGAAATGTCGCGACGCGGGCCGGTTTCGGTCATGAAGGCGAAATCGACCGTGGATTCAGCCGCGGACAGGCCTTACAGTTGCTCGAGAGGTATCGCTCCGAATATCGTGAGGCGGCTGCCGCGGTCGCTTCCACGCAGCCCGTTTCATCCGCGGCGGAGTCCTCGGAGAGGCAGTCACCGCAGGTCCCCGACTGGCGCCATGACTCGGACGAGGAGGAGTCTGCAGCCGCCGGCGGAAAGCCCTCCAGGGAGTCGACGAGAGATCAGCAGCTGGAATTCGACGGCGACCTGCTGGGTAAGCTCAACGTCAATCTCGAGGAGCCCGCCGGCGCGAAGATCAAGGCCGAGGAATTCACGAGTTTTGCCAGGCAATCCTTCCTCTCGGCTTTTCTCGACGAGGCGGAGCGTCCGCGGAAAGTCGAATCGCTCTACGAAGAGGCTCAGGATTTTGTCCTGCGTTCCATCCGCCGTGCGGCTGTGGGGGGGATCCCCTACGCGACGCGGGCGGAGGCCCTGGCGACCCGGCTCATGCAGTCGCTTCGCACGGACGACGAGTTGCTGCTCGAAGCCACCGAGCGGGAACAGACCTTCTCGGTCAGTCATCACAGCGTCAACGTGGCCGTTCTCAGTATCCGTATCGCCCAGGTCCAGGGGCGCAGTGCGGCCTTCCAGCTGCGGGTCGCGCTGGCGGCGCTTTTCCATGAGATCGGAGTCGTCAAGCTCCCCGAGAAGCTCGTCTTCAGGGAGGAGCCGCTCAGCGAATCGGAACTTCGGACGCTGCGCAAGCGCCCCCTGTTTTCTGCCCGGGTCCTGCAAGAGGAGTTCGGGGTCGTCGCCGAAATCGTCGGCCAGGTATTCGAACGCGAGAATGGCCTCGGACACCCGACGGGCCTGCGCGCCGAGGAGATTCGCGACGAAGCGAAAGTGATCGGCGTGGCGGACTTCTTCGAAGCGTGTATCCACAAGCGTCCCTACCGCAGCCCGTTGACGGGATACCAGGCTCTCTACGAGCTGTCGCGTGACGGAGAGTTCGACCAGTCCGCCGTCCGGGCCCTGGCCGACGCCGTGTCCCTCTTCCCGTTCAACGAACTTCTGCTGCTCAGCACGGGGGAGGTCGCGAAAGTCGTGGGCATTCACTCGGACAAGCTGACCCGTCCACGTGTTCGACTCCTTTTCGACGCGAACGGAGCGGCTTTGACGGACGGCCCGACGATCGATCTTGCCCGGGAACCCGAGCGCCGCGTCGTCGAAGTCCTTACCATCGATCAGCTGGCGCAACACCGCCCCCGTGGATGACGGGCGCATGAAGTCCGGCCTGGCCCGGCCTTTGTCCTTGACCCCGCTCCAGGTTTCCGACAGTCTGAGGGGGACCTCGGCGAAGGGCGGCCTCCGGGGTCGCGTTCGGTTATACTGAGCGCTCGCGGAGTGACTGATGATCAAAGGTGTCGAAGTAAAGCAGATTGCCACATTCTCGGACGAGCGGGGCTTCTTCCGCGAGGTTATCCGCAATACGGATCCGTTCTTTTCGGAAGGTTTTGCCCAGTGGAGCCACTCGCTGATGTACCCGGGAGTGATCAAAGCCTGGCACATCCACTCTCGCCAGGTCGACTGGTGGTACGTCGGCAATGGTGTGCTGAAGGTGGCACTGTGCGATCGCAGGCAAGATTCCTCGACGTACGGCGAGCTGATGGAACTGTTCATGGGGGACGGGCGGGAGCCCGTGGTCGTCAAGATTCCGCCCGGTGTGGCCCATGGCTGTAAATGCCTGGCCGGTCCGGCGAATCTCTTTTACGTGACTTCACGGACCTACGACCCTCTGGATGAAGGACGGATAGCATACGACGATCATGAGATCGGGTACGACTGGCTGGCGCCTCCCCCCATCAAGTGAGTGTTCATGGCAGTGTCTCCGAAACTGAGTCAGCTGTGCGTAGCCCTCGGACTGCTGCTGGGCTTGCTGGCCGGATGCGCGACCGAGACGGCGCGGGACACGACCCGCCACGGGCTTCGATTTCCCCCTCCTGGAGCGGAACGGGTCGACTCCCACGGGCAGACGGGTGGCGAACTGCATTATGCCCTTGTCGGCGAGCCGGATACCTTCAATATTCTGGCCGCACAGGACAGTCGGTCCCGCCTGATCGCGCTTCTGACCACGGGTACCCTCCTCGAGTTCGATCCGGTCCTTCAGCAAGTAGCCGGCGGCGCGGTTTCCAGTTTCCAGTTCGAGGAGGCAGGTTCCGCCGTGCGGATGCACCTGCGAAAAGGCCTGAAGTTCTCGGACGGCAGCCCCGTGACCACGGCCGACGTTGCCTTCACCCTCGACCGGATCTTCGATCCGGACTCGAGAAACGCTCTCAAGGATTCCCTGCAGGTGGACGGTGAAGCCTTGCGCCTGGAGGTTGTGAGCGAAGACGAATTCGTCCTCCGGGCTGCCCGCCCCTATGCCGCACTGGAGTACCTGCTGTCCATCGTGCCCGTGCTTCCTCGCCATCTGCTCGAAGGAGAGCCGGAGCGACCCATCGAGCAGGCCTGGACGCTGGCCACACCACCTTCGGAGATGGCGGGTCTGGGACCGTTCACCATCGCACGACATGAGCCGGGTCTATCGACGACGCTGGAAAGGAACCCGTACTACTGGAAGACGGATGTCGATGACGTCCAGTTGCCCTATCTGGATCGGATCGTCTTCGAGTACGTGAGTGATCGAAGTGCCCGCGTGCTGAAGCTGTCCAGCGGTGACCTCGATCTTTCCGACGACCTTCGGCCCGAGGACTTCGCGCTCCTGCGCGGGAGCGGCAGGCTGGTGGCCGAAGACTTCGGCGCCTCCAACAGCCTCCTGTTCCTCTGGTTCAATCTGAATCGGCCCGACGGAAAGCGCCGGACCGCCGAGCATGCCTGGTTTTCGCAGCGGGCCTTCCGCCAGGCCGTCAACTCCGCAGTCAACCGACAGGCCATCGCCGACACCGTCTATTCGGGGCATGCCTCCGCCGCCTTCAGCTTCGTTTCTCCCGCCAACCGGGCCTGGCACGTCGATCCGCCCGCTCCGTCCGGCGATCGCCTGGAGAATGCCAGGCAGTTGTTGCGTGGGGCGGGTTTTCGCTGGAGCCGCGATGGATCCGAAACTCGACTGTTCGATCCCACGGGTCGGCCGGTGGAATTCGAGCTGCTCACCTCGTCGGACGACCTGATGGGACGGGCCGCGGCCATGCTCCAGCAAGATCTGGCCGGACTGGGCCTGCGCGTGAACATCCGGCAGGAGGACGCCCGTTCGGTTCGTTCCCGCATCGTCAACTCGCGCGATTACGCGGCGGCCTTGATGAATCTCGACTTCCCCCTCGAACCGCTGGACATGACCAACGTGCTCGCGTCTTCGGGCGGTCTTCATGTCTGGAAGCCGCCCGGAGGCGGGAATCCGGAGGACTGGGAACTCGAAGTCGATCGTCTGATGGCGGATCTGGCGACGACCCTGGACCATGAAGCACGGTTCGAGCTGTTCAAAAAGGTCCAGCTGATCATGGCTCGGGAGTGTCCGCTGATTCCTCTGGTAAATCGAGACGTACTGGTAGCCCGTTCCGCAAAACTCCAAAATCTGGATGTCGCCCGCGTCTTTCCCTATGCCTGGGGCAGGATCTGGAAGGTCTATCGGGAGCAGCCGTGAGTTCCCTGATCGGCTTCGCCGTCCGCCGATTGCTGGAGACAGTGCCCACTCTCCTTCTGCTCTCCGTCCTGGTGTTCGCCCTGTTCAAGCTGATTCCCGGTGACTACCTCAGCGAGATGGAGATGAATCCGTCCATCTCAAAGTCCACCGTGGCCGCATTACGCGCCGACTTCGGTCTGAACCGGTCGCTGCCGGAGCAGTACGGACTGTGGGTGGTCCAGGCTGTGCGAGGGAATCTTGGGTACTCCTTTGCCCAGCGCCGCCCTGCCCTCGACGTGATTTCGGAGCGGCTCGGCCGCACGATCTATTTGACCCTGGTGGCCCTGCTGCTGAGCCTCGCGTGGGCGGTCCCGGCCGCCGTGCTGGGTGCGCTTCGACTGGGGCGCTGGCCGGATCGCCTGGTCCTGGTGCTGTCACTGGTCGGAATGTCGATTCCCACCGTCCTGTCCTCTCTGATCCTGCTCTGGTTCGCTCTGGGACTGGGATGGTCCCTGTTTTCCACCGGCGGTCCGGGCGGCGTCCTGCTTCCCGCGGTGACCCTGGCCGTGCCGGCCGGCGCGCTCTTTGCCCGGACGCTCCGGTTGGAGATGGTGAGCGTTCTCGGACAGCCGTTTGCCGCCGCCGCGGTGGCCCAGGGGCTTCCCCGGCGGCGGGTGCTCCTGCACGTCCTGCGTAATGCCGCCAACCCGCTGATTTCCCTGGTCGGGTTGACCCTGGGTGGACTGCTCTCCGGGGCGGTGGTGGTCGAAAAGGTCTTCTCCTGGCCAGGGCTGGGTGCCCTCACAGTGGATTCGATCCTGGCGCGGGATCTCTATGTTGCGCTTGGCGCCGTGCTCGTATCGGCCTGTTTCGTGGTTCTGGCGAACTTCCTGGCCGATGTCTTGTTGGCGCTGAACGATCCGAGGGTACGCGAATGAAATCGGGATGGACCGTCGGGTCACTGCTGGCCATCCTCGCCGCCATCCTCCTGTTCGAGATCGGGGTGCCCTTCATCGCTCCCTACTCGGCGGACCGGCAGTTTCGGTCCTCTGTCAACGCTCCCCCCTGCCGGTGGGTCTGGCTGGACATGCGGCACCAGCGTCTCGGTCCATTCGTCACGCTGACGGGTGCGCCTTCCGGCGCGGCGGACACGGCCCTGCGGCGGGTGGAGTGGCTGGCAAGCGGAAGTGCCTATCGGGTGTTCGGCCTTCGTCTGCGGACCCACCTGTTCGGACTTCCGGAAGCGGCAGGGCCGGTCTTCCTGCTCGGTTCGGACTCGCTGGGCCGCGACCTGTTCAGCCGGCTGCTTTTTGCGACGCGGTTCTCGATCCTCGCGGCGCTGCTGGCCATCCTCCTGACCCTGAGCTGCGGAACCGTCATCGGGGCCCTTTCCGGCTACCTGGGAGGCTGGGTGGATCGCATCGCCATGCGAGTCTGCGACCTCTTTCTCTCGCTGCCGGGTCTGTTTCTGGTGCTGGGGATCCGGGCCCTCCTGCCGATTCAGCTCTCGACCGACGCCACGTTGGGAATGATCGTCCTGATCTTCGTGCTGCTCGGATGGGCCGCCGTCGCCCGGGTCGTGCGAGGGCAGGTCCTGTCGATCCGGTCGCAGCCGCACGTGCTGGCAGCGCGCGGCATCGGAGCCTCGCATGCCAGGATTCTGTTTCGCCATGTCCTCCCCCTGACGACCAATGCCCTGATCGTCCAGGGAAGCTTCCTGCTGCCGATGTTCGTCGTCGCGGAAATCACGCTCTCCTTCCTCGGAGTCGGAGTGCAGGAGCCCAACGCGAGCCTGGGGACGCTGCTTCGCGACTCGGCGACGCTCGAGGCGGTGCTCGTGCACGAGTGGAAGCTGATTCCAGCCGCGGTCGTCTTCTGCCTGGTTCTCTCCCTCAATCTGGTCGCCGACCAGCTCAAGGTCCTGGGAAAGGCCCGAGGACAATGGTGGTGAGGGGATTTGAGATTTACGATTTGAGATTTACGATTTGGGAGCGGACCGACACTTTTTCGCCCGGGTCGTCAGGTGGTGGCAGTCCGTGTTCGAGGCGATTCGTTAAAGAACCGTCAAACCTTCTCCAAATCGTAAATCTCAAATCGTAAATCTCAAATCCCCTACACTCCCCTTGCTTCCGGTCCCCAGAGGATCTTGTGCAGCTGGACCTGCATGCGGACCGACAGGCCGTCCTCCAGGATCCACTCGGCCAGATCTCGCGGGCTGAGGGACTCCCATACGGGGGAGAAGAGGACCGCGTGCCGGGAGTCCAATTCCCGCGTACGCACGATCCCGCGTGCCCATTCGTAGTCGCTGCGGGAAGCGAGGACGAACTTGAGCTCATCGTGGGGGCGCAGGTGCTCCAGGTTCTCCCATCGATTGCGATCGCTCATGCCGCTGTCCGGGCATTTGATGTCATAGACGAGCACCGCGCCCGGATCGACCTGACGGATGTCCCGGTGGCCTCCGGTCTCGATGAGAACTTCCTTGCCCGAGGCCAGCAGCCGGTCAATCAGAGTATGGACCCCCGGCTGCAGCAGCGGCTCGCCGCCGGTGATCTCGACCAGGTTCGAGGGGAAGGTCCGCACCGTCTCGAGGATCGCCGAGATGTCCATTCGGCGCCCATCCGAGAAGGCATACTCGGTGTCACACCAGCGGCAACGGAGATCGCACCCTGCCAGCCGGACGAAGACGCAGGGCTCCCCGATCCGGGTGGATTCTCCCTGGATGCTGAAGAAGATCTCGGAGACGGACAGCGATTCGGACGGCATGAGGGTATTGTACGCGGACGGGGGAGTGGAGATTTGAGATTTGAGATTTACGATTTACGATTTGGGAGCGGCGCCGCGCGTTTTGCTAAAGAACACCGTCAAACCTCCTCCAAATCTCAAATCGTAAATCTCAAATAAATAGCAGTGCGAATGAATCCGGTAAAACTCATAGAACCGGGAACAGCGGAGATAAGCATGAGGACAGACAGGTCGATCGCCAGGATAAAAAAGGCGGGATATAGCGGGCGAAGAGCGACGACATTCGGAGCAGAGTTGACCGCGGTGCATGAGGAGTAAAATACCGGCGTATGAACGATACTGAGTGAATAGTGCGTAGTCAGCGGAGAGAAGAGAGGACGAATAAGAGCTTGTAAAGGAGGAACCGGAAGATAAAGGTTGTAACAAGGATAGCAGAAAGTAGATCATGGCCACAGTCCAGAGATCTGATGCCATGGACGAGCATTGCGAAAGGAAGTAGACCTGATGGATATAGAGATAAAAGTAGGTTTTGATTTTGAGAACTTCTGCTTGACCCGAGGCCGGAAGAAGGTCAATCAGAGTTTGGACCAGCGGCGTGCAGCCAGCGGCTGGAACGCCGGAGATGCTCGACAGCCCCAGGTGATAGAGGGGAAGGTCCGTGAGCGTCTCGAGGATCACCGACGATCGGTCGCATGCGGAGTCCTTGCCGCGAAGGCATACTCGGTGTCATACGAGCAGCAACGGATCGCACCCTGCCAGGCGGACAAAGACGCATTGCTTAACGATCCGCTTGGAAGCTCACGGCTTGCTCAAGAAGATCTCGGAGAAGGACAGCGATTTGGACGGCATGAGGGTATTGTACGCGGACGGCGGAGTGGAGATTAGAGATTTGAGATTTGAGATTTACGATTTACGATTTGGGAGCGGCGCCGCGCGTTTTGCTAAAGAAACCCGTCAAACCTCCTCCAAATCTCAAATCGTAAATCTCAAACCTCAAATCTCGAGCCCCCCGGGGTGCCGGAAGGGGTGTGCTAGAATCCGGGGGAGTGCTCGAGGAGACTGACGATGAGATTCCTGATGCGCCGGCGCCTGCCGGCCGTTCTCGTTTTCTGGGTGAGCCTCTCCCTGGTTCTGGCGGGTGTTGGCAAGGAAGTCGAAAACGAATACAAGCAGCGCTACGAAAACAAGGCTCTCTTCCTGAAACAGCCGGTCCGAGGTGAGCGGCAGACCTTCTATCTGCGCGGGCGCGCAGTGGTTCCGGACACGAGCAACCTGGGGCAGGCCCTGACCTTCCGGGTCGGTGAGCAGGTGCGGATTCTGGAGGTCAATTTCAGAGACTCCGAAATCGAGTTCAAGCTCGGATCCATCGATCTGGCCAGGCGGGCCAGTGTTTACTTCGATTTCGGCCAATCCATTCCCTACACATTTCCGCAACGCCCTTCCTTCGACACGGCTCTCGGCGACACCTTCACCGAGGGGCTGACCTATAGCGATCTGGACAAGGCCAAATCGGATTTCGTCAAGGACCAGTACAGTCGGCTGGTGAACCAGTTTGCCGACACCACCGGCACTTCGGAGAAGTTCGTCGAACAGGCGATTCTGGGGGCGATCCCGGAAACGGTCGAATTGAGAAAGCAGGTCCAGGACACCCGTCAGCAGCTGGAGCAGACCAAACAGCAACTGAGCGAGGAGCAGAGGCTTCGCCAGGCAGCCGAAAGCCAGGCCAGTGAGGCGAACCAAGAACTCACGGCGGCCCGAGGGAATGCGACGGATCTTCAGACCCGGTACAACACGGTTTCGGCGGAGCGGGACCGGCTCCAGAGGGAGGTCGGGCGACTCGGCGACGAGAACCGACAATTCAAGGCCCAGGTCGATGCGATTGCCCGCAAGCTGGACGTCCAGACGGGTTCGACCTCGAAGCTCGGTGCGCAGGTCGGTGATCTGACCCGCTCTCTCGACGAACTTACCCAGGAGCGGACGAGGTTGACGGCCGAAGTCGGACAACTCGAACAGAAGGTCGGCCAGTTGACGCAGGACAGGGAGAAACTGACCCGGGATCTGGGTGACGCACGAAAGAAGTCGACCAAGCTCGAAGGGGATCTCCGTGCCCTCACCAGCAACCGCGAGAGCCTCGAGGCCACCTACCTGCGAACGAAGGAGGCCAAGGACGCCTTCGAACGCGCCGGCCGACTGTCCGAGAGTTTGAGCCTGCGGCCGTCCTCGGCCGAGCCGACGAAAGAGGGCGCCGAACAGGCCGATGTCTATCTGTTGAGCCAGCCCATCGGGACCATTGAAGTCCAGCCGCCCACAGAGCCCGGTGCAACGGCACGTCTCGTGGTGCGGACGGCATCGCCGAATACGGTGCAGTTCACGGAGGAAGAGCGGGAACTCTACGCGGCTCTCGGGAATGAGCTGAAGATCCAGCCCACCTGGAAATCCTGGTCAGGGGTCCTGCAGCCGGTCCTCGATTCGGGAGACGCGGTGCAGGCCGCCGCTCCGCGCGAGGAATCGGCCTGGCAGTGGTCCTTCCAGGGGAGCGCTTCCGGTCCCGAGCGACTCCTGCTCGATCTTCGGATCATCGACGCCGACGGGCAGGCCGTCCCCCTCGGCGAGTATCAATTCCAGGTGTCGGGGGCAGGCTGGATATCGGCCCTGGACGGATCGTCGGCCATCCCGGCACTGCTCGGGTTCCTCCTGGGAGTCGCCCTGGTCGGCCTCGCCGTGGCCCTCCGGGACCGGCGTCGACCCCAGGCGAAAACCCTCAAGACCGTCTCGGTCCCGGGCTCCAAACAGCTGTAGGCGAATTCTCGATTTTCGATTGCCGATGTTCGATCCGGCGCGGATCCAGATGGCCCGGCGCCGGATCGGGGGCCGTCCGCAGGTAAACTCGCCAGATGCAGTCAGATTGCCGACCCGGCAGGACAGCGGCGCCGCCCCCAAATCGTCAAATCTCAAATCTCAAATCTCAAATCTCAATCGGGTTTCTTCTTCTGCTCCTCGGTCAGCTGATAGCCGTTCTCCTTGAACTCCTTGCCATCTTTCGTCAGCTTGGGGTCCTCGTCCCCCTTCTCCGGAATGCTGACATGGCAGAAGGTGCACTTCTTGCCGGTTTCCTTCTTGTATTTCAGCGTCGCCTGTACCTGAGAGAAGCTCAGCAACAGGATCAGAAAGAATCCAGCCAGCACTCCCGAGATCAAATACCTCATCATTTTCATGTCGCCCCCCTGAGTGTTGGCCTTGCCGTTCTTCCTATACAGATCCCGGAAGGGGCGAGGGGTTGCAGATTGTCCTGGGAACGCTCTGCTAAGATGGCCCCATGTCGCCCAAGCGAGCTGACAAGGAAGCGCGGCGAGTGGCCGAAGTTCTCGATCGGCTCGCCGAACACTATCCCGACGCGACCTGTGCCCTCCATCACCGCAGCGCCTTCGAGCTGCTGGTCGCCACGATTCTCTCTGCCCAGTGCACCGATGAGAGGGTGAACCAGGTCACGCCCGGCCTTTTCAAAGCGTATCCGGATGCAGCGGCCATGGCGGATGCCGACTCCGGACAGCTCGAGGAGTCGATCCGAAGCACGGGCTTTTTTCGCAACAAGGCCCGCAGCCTGATCGGAGCATCGCGCCGCATCCGGGATGAGTTTGGCGGGAAAGTACCCGAAACCATGGACGAGCTTTTGACTCTCCCCGGAGTCGCCCGCAAAACGGCCAATGTGGTCCTGGGTACCTGGTTTGGAATTGCCGACGGCATCGTCGTCGATACCCATGTCGACCGGCTCTCCCACCGTCTCGGCCTGGCGCAGGGCAAGAACGCGGCGCAGATCGAAAAGGAGCTCATGGAGCGGATTCCTCGCGACCAGTGGATCGATCTCTCTCACCGCCTCATCCGGCACGGACGGATGCTCTGCAAAGCCCGCAAACCTCGATGCCCTGACTGCTTTCTGCCGGACGTCTGCCCCTACTATGCGGAGCAGCAGGGGTAAGCTCGTCGATCCCCGCTCCCACCGCTGCGGCCGAACCGGGAGGGAATGCCGGCCGTTGCCGCTCACTGCCAGAGCGCGTAGAAGTGCCCCAGGGGCCCCGGCCCATGGCCGAGTTCCAGCGAGTGCTTGAGTGCCTCGGTGACATACTGCTTGGCCTGCTGACAGGCCGGGAGGAGTGGAAGGCCCGAGGCCAGTCCGGCAACGATGGCCGCGGACAGCGTGCAGCCGCTGCCGTGGTTGTTGCGGGTCGGAACACGTGGCGCCCGCAGCCATTCCCGGCCTGCGGCGTCGGCCAGCAGATCCGCGACCTCTTCGCGCTGTTCCCGATGTCCTCCCTTGATGAGGACGGCCCTCGGCCCCATTCGCAAGATGGCGGCCGCCGCTGCCTCGATCGCCTCGTCACAGTCCAGGTTCAACCCGGTCAGTGCCTCAGCCTCGTGCAGATTGGGCGTGACCAGAAGCGCCAGCGGGAACAGTCGCTCCACCAGGGCTCCGACAGCCGCTTCCGCAATCAGCGGCGCGCCCGACGTGGAGACCATGACGGGATCGACGACCAGCGTGCCGATCCCCTGGCGGGATACGGCTTCCGCAACGGTCTCGATGATCTCGACCGAAGAGAGCATGCCGGTCTTGGCGGCGTCGACGCCGATGTCACTGGCCACGAGATCGATCTGCCGGCGGACGATGCGGGCCGGCAAGTCATAGATCTCTCCGACTTCCACGGTGTTCTGGGCGGTCACCGAGGTGATGGCGCTCATGCCGTGCACGCCCAGGGCGCCGAAGGTTTTGAGGTCGGCCTGAATGCCGGCGCCTCCCCCACTGTCGCTGCCGGCGATGGTGAGAGCGCGGGGCCGGCGAACGGCTCCGGGACGTGACAACTCGTTTCTCTGCATCGAGCACTTATGATACTCTTGCTGCAAGATGTAAGTTGTTTCCCATCAACGATCCATTGGGGTAACACCTTTGGTTTCTAAAGGAGATATGGAATGGCCAAAAGTGGAGAGAAGCTACTGTACTTCCTGATCGGAGGGTTCGTAGGAGCTTCGGTTGCGCTGCTCTTTGCGCCGAAATCGGGAGAAGAAACGCGCCAGCTCATCGGCGACCGGTACCGCACCGGTGCGGACAACGTGACGAAGCGGGTCCAGGCGGGCCGTGAATACGTGACCTCGACGCGGCAGAATCTGGGCGACAAGTTCTCTGAGACGCTGGATAAGGGAAAAGAGATCGTCACGAAGCAGAAGGAACAGATTTCCACGGCGATCGAGGCCGGAAAGCGAGCCTATCAGGAAGAGAAGGGCAAGCTCGAGACCGGCGACGAAGAAAACAGCTAGAACCTCGGAACGAGGGAACAGGGGGTCAGGTTGGCTGTCGAGACTTTACTGGTCATCTTCGTGGCGGTAACGGCCTTGTCGATCGTGCTGGAGAGCGTCTTCGTCTGGCGGACGCTGCGTTCGACCAATGACGCCGTGGCCAAGCTGTCCTCGCTCTCCAACAATCTGGAGCAGGACGCGCGCGATGTCCTGGCCCAGTTCCAGGAGGTGGCTACCGGCTTGGAACAGCTGAAGACCGCCTTCGAGAACCTGGGCCTGCGTGCGGCCGAGGTCAACGAGATGATGGAGGCCCGGGCTCAGGACTTGAGCCGGTTCGTCGAGCGCGTCGTCGACGTCGGAACGCGCCAGGCCGGGAAAGTCGACGAAGCGGTGACCGACACGGTCGAGAAGTTCCGTCAATCCACCGACATCATTCAGCAGGACGTGCTGAAACCGATCGTCGAGATCGCTTCGATCATTCGGGGGCTGAAGACCGGCCTCGACTATCTGTTCGCGCGCAAGCCGTCGTCTTCGAAGGATCCGTCCGCTGACTCGGACGAAGAGATGTTCATCTAGACGATCGAGCCGTCGCCTAGATGCCCCACCGCAACAGCACGCTGCCCCAGGTGAATCCTGCGCCGAAACTGGTCAGCAGGACCAGATCTCCCTTGTTGAGGCGTCCGTTGCGCTGGCTTTCGCACAGACAGATGGGGATCGTCGCCGCCGTCGTGTTGGCATACCGGTCAATGTTGACCACCACCTGCTCGTCCCGCAGCTTCAGGCGGTCCGCCGTCGATTTGATGATGCGCAGATTCGCCTGGTGCGGGATGAACAGTCGAAGGTCCTGGGACGTATAGCCGTTTCTCTCCAGGACTTCGTTCGAGACTTCGGACATATACTTGACCGCGAACTTGTAGACCGACCGGCCATCCTGCTGTACGAAGTGCATCCGCCCGTCGACAGTCTCGTGCGAGGCGGGCTTCCGGCTGCCCCCGGCGGGCATGCAAAGGTATTTCCCACCCGAGCCGTCCCCGCGCATGGCGAAGTCGAGAATCCCGATCTCGTCGTCGTCGGACGCCTCCAGCAGAACGGCTCCGGCACCGTCGCCGAAAAGGACGCAGGTCGCACGATCCTGAGGGTCGACGATACTGGTCATCACGTCCGTCCCCACGATCAGGACCCGGTTGTGACTGCCGGTCTCGATGAACTGAATCCCCGTGGCCAGCGCGAAGAGGAATCCGGAGCAGGCTCCGGAAAGATCGAATCCCCAGGCATGTTTGGCGCCGATCTTGTCCTGGATGACGCAGGCAGTCGAGGGGAACATCATGTCCGGAGTCACCGTCGGAACGATGATCAGGTCGATGTCCTCCGGTCCCCACCGGCTGGATGAGAGGCAGTCTTCGACGGCTTTGGCGGACAGGTCGCTGTTGGACTCACCGTTGCTGACGTAGCGGCGTTCCCGGATGCCGGTTCGATCGTGGATCCACTCGTCCGACGTATCGACCACTTTGGCCAGATCATCGTTGGTCACCACTTTGTCCGGAACGTACATTCCGACAGCCGAGATGTATGCGCGCCTTTTCTTCACCCTGCTCTCCTTCATGCTCCTACTGCTCGATCACTTCCACATCCGAAGGAACCTTCAGTCTAAAGATCCGATCGGGAATTTGCACGTTTTGCTGGAAATCAGTCAACAGATACTCATTCTCCTGACCGATGGGCTCGACCACCGTGAGCCGCCGGATCAGCGAGTCGGACGATGCGACCTCCACCAGGACGTAAGAGAAGTCCGGTTGCGGCTTCCGAGGTGTGAGACGCAGAACGATGTCGCCGGGATCCACCAGTTCCGCGTCCTGCTCGCGGGAGACCAGGTAATCTCGCTCGATGTTCACCCGCCCGAGCAGGAAGAGAAGGGGGGACTGTTCGTTCTCGAGATCCAGATCGGAAACCAGCAACTGCCCGTCTTTTGGGACGTAGAAATAAGTCTTCCGGCCGTCGGCGACAAAGTACTTCGTGACCGGGACCTGGTATTCCCAGTACATGCGTCCGGGCCGCTTCATCATGACGATCCCACTCTCCGTCTCCGAGATCCCGCGGCTGCGAAAGGTCTGTTCGAAGCGGGCCCGAAAGCTCGAGATGTGATCGTAAGTGCTCTGGAGTCGGGCGACGACGGGACTCGTGTCGGGGGGAATCGATCCGGGGGCCTGGAGAAGGACCGGGAGCAGCAGCAGGCCCGGGACGCTGTGGCTATGGCTGCGTCTGCCGTCCAGGAAGAACGTCTTGAACAGAATCAGGAAAACCCCCGTACTGATCGCCGCGTCGGCCAGGTTGAACGTCGGCCAGAAGAAGCGGTTCTGCCAGTGAAGGGTCAGAAAGTCGACCACCGAGTGGTGAATCAGCCGGTCGCTGAAGTTCCCCAGGATGCCACCCAGCAGGAGGCCGAGGGCGAACAGTGTGATGCGGTCGTCCTTCGGGGTGTGGGCGAGGTAATAGGAAACCAGGCTGATTCCGATGACGGCGATCAGAGAGAGGACCCACGGCTTCCACTGGCTGTCGAAGTCGTGAAACAGCCCGAAGGCAATGCCTTCGTTCCGCACGTACTGGATCTTGAACAGCCCGTCGATGACGGTGTAGGCGCGATAGTGCAGCCAGGCGATATTCGAGACCCACCACTTGGTGAGCATGTCCAGGGCGAAAACACCCGCAGCAATCCAGAGTGCAACGACTCGCATTGATTCAATTCTGAAGGCTGGAAAAGGATGCGTGATCTCAGCGCAGGTTGAACTGCACTTCAATAGTTGCCCGGACATCCACCGGTCTTCCGTCCTTGGTTCCGGGACGGAAGCGCCAATTCGCAGCGATCTCCTCGATGGCCTTTTCTTCCAGACCGTACCCAAGCCCCCGCACAACCTGGAAGTCGGTCACTCTTCCGTCTTTACGAATCGTGGCCAGAAGCAGCACGACCCCCTGCGCCTTTGCCTTGATAGCCTCGTCCGTATACGCCGGCATGGTCTGTTGGATGATGACCGGCGCCGCCACTCCGCCGCCCACCTGATAGACACCGGATCCGTCGCCGGCGGCCTCACCCGAGCCCGTCGAGGGCCCAGTGCCCGTCCCTTCCAGTCCGCGGCCGCCCCCGGACGGAGCGGAAATGTCTCCCAGGTTCAAATCCGCCGAGATTTCGTTGAGAACCTTGGGAGAGTTCAACACGATTTCCCGCTCGATCGGTTCCGGCTCGAAAGGCGTCGGATCCGGAATCGGCACCAGGATCGGTTTCGGCTTCGGAACGACCTCCTTGGGCTTCGGCTTCTGAACCTCGGGCTGAGGAGGCGCTCCTCCCTTGGGAAGAGACGGCTGAGCCAGCTGGACGAGCGAGATGATGTCCTTGCTCGGCAAGAGGACCTGGCTGTGCAGGAAGGGCAGGGAGATGAACAGCAACATCAGGTGGAACAGAATGGCCAGAACGGCCGCAACCTGCAAGGGTCTCCTGTTGGAGACATCTTCACCGAAGACGTTCAGGGGGTCGTCCGCGAAGCGGAACCGTTCCTCTTCGGTGACCCTCAGCGCAAGCAGCCACTCCATGAACTGCTTTGCCCGGGTCAGAAGATTCGGCCTGGTCGGAAGATCCTGCTCCTCAGCTGACATCGATCCAAAACACCTCAGAAATTCCCTGGCTTACGATTCTAAGAACCCAGCACGGCAGTGGTCAACTTCACGTTGCGTCACTGTCTATGATGGACCTCTCACACAAAAGTATCACAGAAACGGCGGCGAGCCCGATGGCCCGTCCGGCGGACTCTCGGAGTCGGTCGGCACTTTGTTAGACGCTGACGATGGGGCCGGCGTTTCAGCGAGTTTGCCGAGCTCCTTTCGCAGGCGACTGTTCTTCCAGGAGGGACGATGGGACACCTCCTGCCGCACCTTTTCGAGGTCGTCTGCCGTGTCGAGATCGAACCAGCGGGGCAGCAGGAGATACTCTCCTGGACCCAGGTGGGACAGGGTCTGTTCGAGGACCTTGTTCGATCCCCAGTCGATGCCTTCGAACAGTTCCCGACGGCTTTCCCGGACTGCCAGCAGGTAGTAGCCACCGTCGACAGCCGGCCCCAGAACCACCGGTACCCGGGCCAGTGCCCGCACGGCCCGACGGAGGTAAGACAGGGGGACCGTTGGGCTGTCGGCGCCGAGGATCAGGAACCCGCCGGCACACGGGCCGACTTCCCGGAGCGCGTTGGAGAGACGGGCGCCGAGATCCTGGCCCTTCTGGAGCGCGATGGAGAAACCCTCGGTGCAGGTCGATCGGGCGAGCAACTCGCGCCCCTCCTGCTCGCTGCAGCCGCTCAGGAACAGGCGACGGCCGGCGGCGGGCACGGAGCAGAATCGTTCGAGGGAGTCGAACAGCATCGCCCGGTAAACTCGCAGCGCCGCGGCCGTTCCAATCCCGGCGGCCAGCCGGGTCTTGACCTGACCCGCACGCGGAAAGCGGGCGAAGACGAGCAGAGTGGGCAAATTTTGCGCAGCCTCGGTCACGGGAAGTCGTCTCGATCCTCAGCTGAAGATGTACATCCGCCAACAGGTCGGCGTCTGCATCCTGGCGAACAGAAGCTGAGCGCGCGCGGGGAAGCTGGCCGGGGCCGAAGGATGCTTGAGCAGCTGCATGCCCACCTCCTCGGGTGTGTGGCTGGCCTTCCTCCGGTTGCAGGGGATGCAGGACGTTACGATGTTTTCCCAACTCTTGCGTCCGCCCCGGGCCACCGGGATGACGTGGTCGTAGGTCAGGTCCGATGCCGGCAACCGCTGCCCGCAGTACTGGCAGCGAAACCGGTCCCGCGCAAAGAGGTTCTGCCGGGAGAACTTGACCTGGGTATGGGAGCGGCGCACCCGCACATAGTGGCGCAGGCGGATGACCGAAGGGACGCGCATCACGATGCGGACACTGTGGAGTTCGCGACTGTATTGCTCCAGGACCTCGACCTTCTCCTGGTAGATCAGTCGAACCGCCCTCTGCCAGGTGACAACCTGGAGGGGCTCATAGGTCGCATTCAATAAGAGCGTCTGCTGCATGGTACCGATCGGAAACCTCGGCCTATTAAAAAGAAGATGCACCCAGGTTGTAAAGGTTTTGCTGAGAATGTGACACGACTTCGCCTTCCGCCGTTCGCCCTTGCCCTCGACCCGTCCGGCTTTGGCGCTTGCAGTCTCGTGGGAGGAAGGGAGGACGGGAGGACGGGAGAACGGGAGGACGGGAGAGCGGGAGAGCGGGAGAGCGGGAGGCTGGGAAACCCGGAACCTGGGAACTTGAGCGGCCCGGTTGACGTTGTGCGCGGCTCGGCGTACCTTCGAGTCCGTTCCGATAGTGCTTGCGAGGGGATCCATCGTGCGAAGCTTCCTGGACTGTCTGCCTGCAGTGTTGAAGAGCGTCGCCTCCCGGCCGGAGGTGGCACTGCTGCTGATCCGCGAGCTCTGGCCCCAGATCGTCGGACCCGGACTGGCGCGCAACGTGGAGCCTGTCCAGTTGGAGGGGCGTCGCTTGATCCTGCAGGTCGGCGATCCCGTGTGGAAGGCACAAGTGGAGGAATTGCGATCCCTGATCATGAGTGCGATCAACGATCGATGGGGCTGTCGACTGGTTGAAAGAATCGAGGTCGGTTTCCGTCCAAAGTGAATGAGAGCGACCGCAATCACCCGTATGTATAATGGTGTGCTTATGTCTCCGAGATGGTTTCTGGTAGTGGTGCTGGCCCTGATGACGGTGCCGGTTTCGGCGCAGCGCGTCTTCTCAACGATCGACCCGACCGAGGTCGATGACACTCTGAAATTCGATGTCAACCTGATCCCGGCCTGGCCGGCGAACGTCGAAACCCCTCGCGCATACAAGACCTCAATTCAATCCACGACGGACCTGAACTTCTGTCCGAACGTCGTCTTCAGTCCCGATTCGACGAAGGGCTTCGTGAGCTATCCGGGGTCGGACAAGGTCATGGCGTTCAATCCCAAGACCGGAGAGATCACGGCGCTGCTCGAGGTTGGCCTCAACCCGGGTCAGCTTTCGATCAGTCCGGACGGAAGGACGGTCGTCGGTCTCAGCGTGTTCCTCGCCCGCAACACTCCCAAAGGTCAGGACTTCAGTGCCGAGGAGGTCGCCACGCTCTTTGCCATCGATGTGGACACACTCGAGGTGCGGACTCTCGACCTGACCCAGGTCTGGTTCTCCTTCTTCAACAACCTGGTCTTCTCTGCAGACGGCCAGAAGGTTTTCGTCGCATCGATGAAGACCGATGAGATCCTGCGCATCGATGTCGCCACGCTGACCGAAGTCTCGCCACGGCTCCAGTTCAACCCGGGAAGTTGGCCGGCTTCCCTGACGATGGCTCCTGACGGGAGCTACTTCATGGCGGTGCTCATCGGATCGCCGTCGCTCGACCGGATCGCCCATCCCGATTCCATCGCCGTCATCAATCCGACCCAGTTCCAGGTCACCCGGACCCTGTCTCCGCCGACCGGCGCCCAGCAGCAGGATCAGGACTACCGGTACCCCCAGGATTTCACGGCCATGAACAACGTAGCCCTGTCGGCCGACGGAAAGTACGGGATCATCGGCGACGAGGCATACAGTTCCGTGGTTCTCACTTTGCCCGAATCCACGCGCGACCGGGTCTGGGTTTTCAATGTCGAAACCGGCGACTTCCAGCTCTATTTGGCCTATGCACCTGTGACGGGCGCCTATACCCTTCCGGACGGCAGGTTTTTTGTCTTCGGCGGGCTCTATTACACCTTCATCGATCCGGAGGCGAAGACCTCGGCCGAGGTGGCCCCGCTGTTCACTTACAGTGAATTCCTGCCCCGCAACAACCCGGCGTTCTCAGCGGACGGGCAGTTGATGTATTTCGCCGTCCCCTATTACGACCGCCTTTTGTCCTACAATCTGTCGACCAACGTCTTTCCCGGCGCCCTTCAAATCGGGGGGACGGTCGATCTGAGTGACACGTTCAGCGTGACTTCGGCGCCGATGCAGCTCCAATTCACTCCCGACCACCAGGTGCTGGTGGCGGTCGATTTCAATGCGAACAAGCTCGAGCTGATCGAGAACACGACCCATTTCTCCATCGATCGGTTTCTGTCGGACGATGAATTCTTCACCGGCGTGGCGTTGACCAATCCGTCGTCGCAGGATGCCAACGTGATTGTGACCGGATACGGCGACTCCGGACTTCCTTTGGTGGACAATACCGACACCGAGGACGTGGTCGAGTACGTAAACCCCGTCGAGGTCTCGATTCCGGCCGGAGGCCAGCTCGCCAAAACGGCGGCGGAGCTGCTTTCCATTCCGGAGGGTCAAGCCAGCGCCGGGTGGATGGACGTGGACACGGACCAGGCGGATCTGCGGAGCTTCTCGCTGAGCGGGGACCGCGGTCTGAAGCGGCTCGACGGCGTCGTCGCCTCGCGATCGGAGTCGATCCAGTACATCGTGCCCGAGGTGAGGGTCACGGACGGATTCTATACGCAGCTGGTCATCCTGAATCGAAACCTGCAGGCCACCCATGTCGTCTTGCAGCTGTTCAGCAACGCGGGAGAGCTTCTGGGCACCTCCCAGCTCGACCTGGCGCGTCGAGGGAGCGCGGTGCAGTATCTGCGGGATCCCGACCCGACCGACGATACGGTGGAGGGCCTCTTTCCGGAAACCATCTGGGAGGACTTCGAAGACGGGTATGTGGTCGTCACTTCGGCGACCGGGGTCACCGCCTTCGAACGTTACGTGGACAGTGAGCGGATGTCCGTTCTCGACTGCACTCCCATCGGGGAGAGGGACCCCCATCCCACGCGATTCTTCCTGCCCCAGATCGTCGAGTTCGAAGGCAACTCCACAACCCTGAAGTTGATCAACAGCCATCCCATTCCTCCGGAGGAGCCCGCGGACGGATCCGATCCCATCGATCCGGAGACGCTCAAGCTGACGGTTCAGCTCGAGCTCAAAGGAAACGACGGGCAGGATCTCGCAGCGCCGGTGGCGGTGGACCTGGGGGCGGGAGAGTCGATCCGCCAGAGTGTGGCCGAGCTGTTCGGGTTGGAGGATTCCGGCGCCGTCGTCAGCGGCTGGCTGCTCATCGATGTCAACCAGGAGGGCCTCGTCGGCAGTGCGGAGTTCCAGGTTTTCGGTGGCAAGGGAATGTCGACGATCCCCCTTCAGGCCGCCGGTTCCCCGGAGTTGATCTTCTCGCACGTTGCCCAGGGGCTGGGCCTCTCAACCGGTCTGGTTCTGATCAATCCCGGCGACACGGCCGCGACGGCGACCGTTCAGGTTTTCCGGCAGGATGGCGAGCTGAACGCCGGCACCGAAGTGCAGATTCCGGCGGGCGGCCGGATCGCCGGACTCCTTTCGGAGCTCCTCGATGGGATGGGTGAACAGATCGGCGGTTATGTCAAGGTCGCGTCGGATTCGGATCTGATCGGCCTCGAACTGTTCTACGCAGACAGCCTCGAGTACATGGCGGCCGTCGGGGCGCAGTGACGGCAATCGATCCGGAGTCGGAAGCGGATCCGATGCGTCCGGCTTCCCGTGCCCGTGGGATTGAGGCTTTGGTGCGTCGAACCGGGCCACGATGAGCGACTTTCCCGGTCTACGCCCGTGCTGGTCCCGGGACCCCCGCCTGAACCCGCTCGATGAGCAGGCACGGCCAAATGTGAGATAATTCCGCTACCTATTGAGGAGGTCAACCAGCATACCCCGATGCGAGCTTACCGGACGACTCTGATTATTGCATTTTTGGCCTGCTGGGCTTCAGCCATGGGGGCCACCGATCTTGCCGACTCTTATTACCATTTCAGCCTGGGGAAGATGTACCAGTTTCGAGAGTCCTATCCCCTGGCGCTCAAGGAATACCAGGAGGCATTGAAGACCGATCCGGAGAGCGCGGAAGTTCGATTGGCGATGGCCGAGACGATGTTCGAGATGGGAGACATCTCCAAGGCCGTTTCCATGCTGCAGGGGGTGGTCCAGAGCGAGCCGGAGAACCTGGACGCACACCTGATGCTGGGGCGTATCTTCTCCGAAGCCCGCTCCCAGGACGACATGCGGAAGAAGGCGCTGGCCGAGTTCGAAAAGGCGCTCGAGCTCGATTCGAAGAATCTCGAAGCGCTGCAGAATGCCGCGGAACTACGGGGTGCGGACGGTGATTTCGAGAAGGCCGTTGAGTACTACGAGCGCTTTCGAGAAGAGGTTCCCAACTCCATCGGAGCGTGTTATTCGGAGGCCGAGGCGCTCATCGCTCTCAACCGTCTCGATGATGCCATCAAGGTCCTCAAGGTCGGACTCGAGATCCGTGACGATATTCCCGACTATGTGCTGCGGCTGGCGCAGTTGCTGACTCGGCAGGGCCGCTTCGATGAGGCTATCGAGGTGTACCAGCGAGGGCTGAACAATGGTTCAGGGCGCGGGGACGGCAGGCTCCAGATGGGATTGGCCGAAGTCTATCTGCGGGTGGGAAAGGGTTCGGATGCCGCACCCCTGCTGGAAAAGCTGAGCGCGGCTCAGCCGGCGGATGCCGAAGTGCGCTATGACCTGGCGCGCGCCTATCTCGATACCAATCGACTCAATGACGCGCAGAAGATCCTCGAGGATCTCGAGAAACAGTCGGACGCGACCTCGAATCCGAGCAGCGTGGAAGTCGGCATCGCCCTTGCCAACACCCTGGCCGGGCAGGGTGAGATCGATCAGGCCGCCGATAAGGTCGAAGGACTGCTCAAGTCCGACACCCCGCAGGATCCGGCGATCCATCTGCTCCTGCTCAAGAATCTCGCCCTGTTGCGCGAACGTCAGTCGCGTCGGGCGGAGTCCCGCCGGGCCGAGGCCATCGATCTTTTGAAGCAGGTCATCGAGGCGGATCCTCAGGACATGACCGCGAAGCTGCAGCTGGTCGAAATGTACAGCCGCGCTTCGAGAAACGACGAGGCGCTGGCGCTTTCGAAAAGCCTCCTGGATGCGCAACCTGATGATCCCTACGTCCTGATAGCCCGGGCCCGTGCTCTGGCCGCGGCAGGGAAGGTCGACGAAGGGGTCGGGCTGCTGGAGAACCACACCCAGGGTTCTTCGCACGCTGAGCTGCTCTATCTCGCCGCAAGTCAAATCTACCTGGCACGCGACCAGTTCGACGGCGCCCAGCGGGTGGTCGAGCACGGCTTGACCGTCGTGCCTTCCAGCCAGGAACTGCGCTTTCAACTGGGGGCGATCTACGAGCGACAGGCCAATTACGGTGCTGCCGAGAACGAATTCAAACAGGTGCTCGACGCCCGGCCGGACTACGCCGAAGCCCTGAACTATCTGGGCTACATGTTGGCGGAGCGTGGCGTACGATTGAGCGAAGCCCTCGACTACGTCAAGCGGGCGGTGGAGCTCGAGCCACACAACGGCGCATTCCTGGACAGTCTGGGTTGGGTCTATTTCAAACAGGACAACCTGGAGAAGGCTGAGGTCCATTTGCGCGAGGCGGCCCGTCTGGAATCCACGGATTCGACCATTCTCGAGCACCTGGGCGATCTGTACGCGCGCAAGGGCGATGTCGAATCGGCTCGCCGCTTTTACCAGGACTCCATTCGATATTCCGACCGGGACGAGGATTCCAGGCGAGTCCAGCAGAAGCTGGAGAAGCTCGTTCCCGCCAGCCCCGGAAGCTGAATTCAGCGCCCGGACGAACGTACGGACCCCTGACTCGGCGGCCCGGGTCATGCCGCCTCCGTGGACCGGCAAGCTGTGAGACTCGAAATCCCGTCCTTCAGTAAGATCAATCTCTGGCTCGAGGTACTGGGCCGACGGGAGGATGGCTATCACGAGCTGCGCACCGTATTCCAGACTCTCGACCTGCACGAGTCGATCGATCTCGAGTCGACGGACGCGGCCGGCATCGAACTGGAGGTCGAGGGCCGTGAGGTCCCGCGGGGACCGGAGAACCTGGTTTTTCGAGCTGCCGAACTCTATCGGGAACGGACCGGGTGGCGGACGGGAGTCCGCCTGCTTCTGCATAAGCGGCTGCCTGTCGGGGCCGGGCTGGGAGCCGGATCGGGCAACGCCGCCGCGACGCTGGCCGGTCTCAACGTCCTGGCCGGAGACCTCCTGAGCCGGTGCGAACTGGCGGAACTCGCGGCTGCACTCGGTTCGGACGTTCCTTTCTTTCTGTGGGGAGGGACGGCGCTCGGACGGGGCCGTGGAGAGATCATTCAGCCGCTCCCGGACTTTTCCATCGAGGTGGCGATCCTGCTGGTGTGGCCCGGGTTTCAGGTCCCGACGGCCCAGGTGTACGGGTCCCTGGAAGCCCGTCCGTACCGGGCTCCCGAGAAGTTGACAAGCGAGGACCCCGGTACTAAAATTCGCGAGTTCTTCAGCACCCGGGATGCGGGTCGATGGGGAGCCTTGCGGAATGACCTGGAAGCCCCGGTCGTGAGGCAGTATCCGGAATTGGGTAGACTCAAGCATTGCCTCTTGGCCAGTGGCTGCCGGGAGGTTTTGCTGGCCGGGAGCGGTTCCACAGTATTCGGCATGGGGGATTCGGCCGCTTTGCAGCGCGCAGCCGAGAAGTGCCGGGCTGCAGGCTGGTCGCAAACCTACCTGTGCCATCCGCTGTCGAGTCAGCAGTATTATCGACGATGGGCCGCGGCCGGAATCCGCCTGAGAGACCGGTAGCGGCTGGCTGGAGTCGGAGAATCAGTCTTCCTCTGAGCGCTCGGAGGATCCCCGGCTCGAGAAGACGGGAGCACCGACCAGTCGGTCTGCACAAGCGTTATGTCCACCCTGAAGATCTTCTCCGGTTCTGCCAACCTTCCCCTTGCAGAAGAACTGTGCGAGCACCTGAGCGTGCCCTTGGGGAAGGTCAAACTGAAGCATTTCAGCGACGGCGAGGTGAGCTTTCAGATCCTCGAGAACGTGCGCGGCCAGGACATCTTTCTCGTTCAGCCGACGTGTCCGCCGGTGGCAGAGACGCTGCTGGAACTGCTCGTGATGATCGATGCCTTCAAGCGGGCGTCCGCACAGCGGATCACGGCGGTCATTCCCTACTACGGCTATGCCCGACAGGATCGCAAGGACAAGCCTCGTGTCCCGATCTCCTCAAAACTGGTCGCCGACCTGCTCCATGCCGCCGGCACCCACCGGCTGCTTGCCATGGATCTTCACGCGGACCAGATCCAGGGTTTCTTCAACTTCCCCGTGGATCATCTGTACGCCACGCCTGTGCTGATCGAGCACCTGAAGAAGATGCAGCTGAACGATCTCACGGTCGTTTCACCCGATTCGGGCGGGGTCGAGCGAGCCCGCTTCTACGCGAAGTATCTGAAGGCGAATCTGGCCATCATCGATAAGCGGCGAGTTGCGGACAATGAGGCCGAAGTCATGAACATCGTCGGAGACGTGGACGGTCGGGACGTCATCATCGTCGACGATCTCATCGACACCGGTGGGACCATCGTCAATGCAACCCGGGAGATGCGGAAGAAGGGGGCACGGCGACTCTTTGCCTCCGCGACTCACGGAGTCCTTTCCGGACCCGCCATCAACCGACTCCGGGAGTCGGAATTCGAGCAGGTTCTGGTCACCAACACCATTCCTCTCAGTGAGGAGAAGCGGATTCCCAAGATCCGCGTGTTGAGCGTCGCAGGCCTGCTCGCCGAAGCCATCAAGTCGATTCACGAGGAGACGTCGGTCAGCCGATTGTTCGTCCAGCTCCGGTAGCGTCCGGAGCCTGTTGAAGTCTGGGGTGCGACGGGCGATTCGCGAAGTTCCGGACCGGCGAAAGCAGGGTGGATCGATTCGCTTTCATCCTGCGGTTCTTGGTAGAATACCGCTTTTTCCGAGACAGGAGACGGGAAATGACCCAATTCACGATAGAGGCTCAAGTAAGGGAAGGCCGCGGAAAGAACGAAAGCCGCCGGCTGCGGACCCAGGGGATGATTCCGGGCGTGGTCTACGGCCGGGGTTTCCCGGCCACGGCAGTGTCGGTCGATCCGAAGAAGGTCGAAAGAGTTCTGACTTCGGAAACCGGCCGCAATTCGATTTTCAAGCTTCAGCTGAGCAATCAGAGTGCGGACGTGCTGGTGAAGGATTTCCAGCTCGACCCCGTGGTCGGCAACCTGACCCACGTCGACTTTCAGCGGATCTCCATGGACGAGGTCATGGAGTTCGAGGTCCACATCGAGCCAGTCGGGACCGCTGCCGGAGTCAAGGCGGGCGGGATCGTGGATCTGGTCCTGCGCGCAGTGCTGCTGGAGTGTCTGCCGAGTGACGTGCCGAGCGAGATCGCGGTGCCGGTAGATGCCCTCGAGATCGGGGACGTCGTTCGTGTCGCGGACCTGAAGGTGGATACGAGCAAGATCAAGGTTTTGACCGAGCCGGATCTGGTGGTCGTCTCGGTCGTTCCGCCGCGAGTCGAGGAAGAGGTGATCGTGGCGGCCGAAGGGACGGAGGAAGAGCCGGAAGTGATCCGCAAGGGCAAGTTGGAGGAAGAGGAGACGGCAGGGGAGTAGCGTTGCGGCGCCCCATCCCTGGTTGGATCGGAAGTGTATCTCATCGCGGGACTTGGGAATCCGGGGCGGCGATATCGTAAGACGAGGCACAACGTCGGCTTTATGCTGGTCGACCGGCTGGCGGAGCGCTTCGGTCTGATCTTCTCACCCTTTCGATCTGCGTCTGTGACAGCGAGGGGCGTGCTGTTCGATCGTCCCACCATTCTGGTCAAGCCGCAGACTTTCATGAACCTGAGCGGATCGGCGGTCCGCGAGGTGGTCCGCTATTTCGATCTCCCGCTCGAACAGTGCCTGGTGGTGTATGACGAAGTTGCCCTGCCGCTCGGGAAGGTCCGCTTTCGGCCCTCGGGCAGCGCTGGGGGGCACAAGGGGATGCAATCCGTCATCGATCACCTGGGCAGTCAGGAAGTCCCGCGGCTGCGGATCGGCATTGCCGGCGAGCATCCTTCCGAGAATCTGGCGGCCTATGTGCTCAACAACTTCGCCCGAAGTGAGCAGTCCCTCCTGGCGGAGGCGCTCGACCGCGGCGAAGAGGGAATTGAAGTCTTTCTCAGCGAGGGGATCGATCAGGCGATGGCCCGGTTCAACTAGGTCTCCGGAGCGGTCACCGTGTGGAGTTGGCGCTCCTTAGCCAGGGGTCACCGGCGGAGAGTACCGGTCGCGTGCGAATGTTCATACTGTGCTGACGCGGAAGGACGAAGAAAAGGGGGTAATCCATGTCTGAACTGTCCGTCTGGTTCCCGGTGATCGGTCTCTTGGGTCTGCTGTCCGCGGCCCTGGTCTTCTACTTCATCGCCAGGATCCCGGTTACGAACCCCAAGATGCGCGAGATTGCGGAGGCCATCCACCACGGTGCCATGGTCTTCCTGCGCCGGGAGTACACCATTCTGGCCCTGTTCATCTTCCTGGTTTTCGTGTTGCTGTCGGCGGTCATCAGCTACCACACCGCACTCGCATTCCTGGTCGGGGCGTGCAGTTCCATGCTGGCGGGTTTCTTCGGAATGCAGGCGGCAACCCGCGCCAACGTTCGAACCAGCCAGGCGGCCAACGAGGGCGGAATCGGGCCGGCATTGAGCATGGCCTTCTCGGGAGGGGCGGTGATGGGCCTCTCGGTAGCGAGTCTTGGACTGTTTGGGATCGGAATCGCTTTCCTCCTCTATCAGAAGGGCTATCTGCTGGCCTCCGACATCAACGGATTCGCCATGGGAGCCAGTTCCATCGCCCTGTTCGCCAGAGTCGGTGGCGGCATCTACACGAAGACCGCCGACGTTGGGGCTGACCTGGTGGGCAAGGTGGAAGCCGGCATTCCCGAGGACGATCCGCGCAACCCCGCGACCATCGCCGACAATGTCGGTGACTGTGTCGGTGACACGGCAGGCATGGGAGCCGACATCTTCGAGAGCTACGTCGGCTCGATCGTGGCGACCATCGCGATCGCGGCGACGGCCTCGTCCTCCGTGCTGAACATCACGCCGGAGAATCAGATTTACTACATGGGGCTGCCCATTCTGCTCGTGAGCATCGGCCTGATTGCTTCGTTGATCGGCGTGGCCTCGATCAAGATCCTGCAGAGTCTGAATCCCGCCGCGGCGTTGCGGGCCTCGACCATCCTCAGCGCGGTGCTCATGCTGGCCGGCGCCTTGTTCGCGATCAGCGGGCTGGGACTGGAGCTCCAGATCTTCGGAGCCATCTTCATGGGTACCCTTTCCGGCGTCGTAATCGGTCTGCTCACCGAGTGGTATACGGCAGGCTCGCCGGTCAAAAGGATTGCCGATTCGTGTCAGACGGGAGTGGCCACCAACATCATATCGGGTCTTGCGGTGGGAATGCAGTCGACGGTCGCGCCGATCCTGATGATCGGAGCGACGATTCTAGTGGCCTACAACCAGGCCGGCCTCTACGGGATCGGCATCGCCGCGGTGGGAATGCTCGGAACGGTCGGCATCACCATGTCGGTGGATGCCTACGGTCCGATCGCGGACAACGCCGGTGGGATCTCGGAGATGAGCGGCCTGGGAGCGGAAACCCGCAAGATTACGGATAGCCTGGATGCCCTGGGGAACACGACGGCGGCGATTGGCAAGGGATTTGCCATCGGCTCGGCGGCACTCACGGCGCTGGCACTCTATTCCGCCTATGCCAAGACCGTCGGCCTGAGCGCCATCAATCTGATGGATCCGCCGGTCGTGGTCGGCCTGTTGATCGGTGGGGCGCTGCCTTTCCTGATCGCGGACATGACGATGTCGTCCGTCGGGAGGGCTGCCTTCAAGATGGTGGAGGAAGTGCGCCGTCAGTTCCGGGAAATCAAGGGTCTCATGGAAGGCACCGCGAAACCGGATGTGCAGAGCTGTATTGACATCTCGACACAGGCGGCCCTGCGGGAAATGGTGGCGCCCGGCGTCGTGGCGATCCTCAGTCCGGTCGTCGTCGGCTACTTCCTGGGGGCGACCGCCCTCGGCGGCATGTTGGCCGGCGCGACCCTCTCCGGTGTTCTGATGGCCCTTTTCATGGCCAATGCCGGAGGAGCCTGGGACAACGCGAAGAAACTGATCGAGAACGGGTATCTGGGCGGCAAGGGCTCGGAAGCCCACAAGGCTGCGGTCGTCGGGGATACTGTGGGAGACCCCTTCAAAGATACGAGCGGGCCCTCCATGAACATTCTGATCAAGCTCATGTCGATCGTCGCCCTGGTCATCGCTCCGCTGCTCCGTTGAGACGAGGACTGAGACGTGCCCTTTGGAAGGGCCCTGGGGCGCCGTCGGCCGGGCCGACGCGGTCGGCGGCGCCCGTGGCTTCTGTGGTAGGATAAACTCTTTTAACCCAAGGAGACTGAGACCATGAGACGATACGAAGTAGTATTCGTTCTCGCTCCCACGATGGCCGAGGAAGAGGTCGATCAGTTGATCGATAGCTATTCGGCGGTCGCCCAGGAAGTGGGAGCCGAAGTCGTGCAGTTGGATAAATGGGGAAAGCGCCGGCTGGCGTTTCCCGTCCAGAAGCACACTGAAGGCTACTACACGGTTCTGACCCTGGAAGAAGAGGCCGCCAAGTCCGTGGCGGAGCTGGAACGCCGATTCAAGGTGAACGATTCAGTGATCCGTTTCCTCTCGGTCCGGATCGATCAGGAGGTCAAGAGGGCCGAGAAGTTCGAACAGAAAAAGGAACGCCGGCAGGCGCGGAAACTCAAAGCCCGCGTGACGGCTGCCGCGGAAGAATCCGCCGCGAAGGCCGCGGAGACCCAGGCAGCGGAATCCGCCGCGCAGCCCACGGAATCCCCGGCAGCGGAAGAGACATCCGGCGACGCCGGCCAGGAGTAAGACCAATGGCAAGAAGACGTAAGTTCTGCAAGATTTGCGTGGGCAAGTACTATTTCGACTACAAGGACGCCAAGTTCCTGGGTCAGTTCATCACCGAGAACGGCAAGATCGTTCCCCGACGCATTACCGGTAACTGCGCTCCCTGCCAGAGGAAGCTGACGATTGCGATCAAGCGGGCGCGCCATTTGGCGCTCCTGCCGTACGTCAAGCGCTAGCCTTTCGACGAGGTAAAGTTCGATGGAAGTCATTCTGATCGATGACGTGTTTGAGTTGGGTCGGCGCGGCGAGGTGGTCAAGGTCGCAGCCGGCTATGGGCGGAACTATCTGATTCCCAAGAAACTGGCGGTCCCGGCCACTCCCGGCAACCTGAAGACTGTCGAACAGCAGCGGGTGGCGCTGGCCAAGCGGGAAGCCAAAGACCGGGGTGAGGCCGAGATTCTGGCCGCCGAACTGTCGCAGATTCACATCGTGGTCAGCCGCAAAGCCGGCGATACGGGGGTGCTCTTCGGCTCCGTGACCTCCAAGGATCTGTCCGACGTGCTGGCTGCCAACGGTGTCAATCTGGACCGCAGGAAGATCCTGCTGCACCAGCCCATCAAGAGCATCGGGAACTACACCGTCGAGATCCGGCCACACAGTGATGTGGACGCGAGCCTGCTCGTCTCGGTTCTGCCCGATACGGGAGAGGAAATCGCCCGCACCATGCCTCGCGGTGAGAGCAGCGACGCCGTCGTGGCCGAGCTCAACGCCAAGGTTGCCGAGATCGAGCGCGCGTCGGGGAGTGCCTCGACGGCGGCCGATGAGACCGTCGAGACGCCCGAGTAGAAGCTCGGCGCTGGGCCATTCGAGCGCTTTTTCGGGAGCCCGCTTCGGCGGGCTCTTGTCGTTTCCAGGCAGTGCGCCCCGAAGGCGGCTCGATGTCTCCGGTGTTTGCCCTCTTTCCCCCTGGGTCTCGCCCACCCGGCCGGGATTCCGGATCGCAAATGGGGGATAATGATCTGCGCCCATGAGCCAAGAAGTCGCGCTGGACAGATCGCTGCCCCATTCCTTGGATGCTGAACGAGCGGTGTTGGGAGCGATCCTGCTCGACAATCGACTCTACGATCAGGCGGCGGAACTCTTGACCGAGGCGGACTTTCACAGCGAGGCGCACCGGAAGATCTTCGTCCAGATGGAGCAGTTGTCCGCCGAATCCCGGGCCATCGACTCCATCACGCTCCGGGAGGCCCTGCAGAAGGAAAACGACCTGGAGATCGTCGGGGGAGCCGCCTACCTCGCTTCGCTGGTCGACGGTGTCCCGCGCATTGCGAATCTCGAGCAATATGCGCGGATCGTCAAAGAAAAGTCCATCCTGCGCAAGCTCATTCACTCCACCAACGACATTCTGCTGCGCAGCTATGCCGCCGAGGACGATCCGCTGGCCCTGCTGGAACAGGCCGAGCAGTCGATCTTCCAGATCAGCCAGGAGCGTGTGAAGGGGGGCTTCTCCTCACTGTCGGATCTGCTCAAACGGACCTGGGATCACATCCATACTCTGGATGAGCGGAAGGAAATGGTCACGGGCGTGGCCACGGGCTTCACCCAGTTGGACGAGATGACCTCCGGCTTTCAGAACTCCGACCTGGTGATCCTGGCCGGGCGCCCGGGCATGGGGAAGACCAGTCTGGCACTCAATATCGGTCAGTATACGGCCATCCGCGGAAGCCGCACGGTGGGTGTCTTCAGCCTCGAGATGTCGGCGGAACAGCTGGTCCTGAGGCTACTGTGCGGAGAGGCACGCGTGGACAGCCACAAGGTCCGCTCCGGATTTCTGTCCAAGGCGGACTGGCAGGATCTGGCCAAGGCGTTGAGCAGACTGGCCCAGGCCAAGATCTTCATCGATGACACGCCGGGGATCTCGATCGTCGAAATGCGCTCCAAGAGTCGTCGACTCATGGTGGAGCACGGCCTCGACCTGATCATCATCGACTATCTGCAGCTGATGAGCGCCTTCTCCGGCGGCCGCCAGCGCTACGAGAGCCGTCAGCAGGAAATCTCGGCGATCAGCCGTTCGCTGAAAGGGCTGGCCAAGGAGCTGAACGTCCCCGTCCTGGCTCTGTCACAGTTGAGCCGGGCTCCGGAGCAGCGGCGGGGAGATCACCGCCCTCAGCTCTCCGATCTGCGGGAATCGGGATCCATCGAACAGGACGCCGACATCGTGCTTTTCGTGTTCCGGCCGGACCTGTACGCCAAGGAAGAGGAGCCCGAGGAGCAGGGTGTGGCCGAGATCATCATCGGCAAACAGCGCAACGGTCCCACGGGCACGGTGAAACTGGCCTTCATCGATCAGTGGACCAAATTCGAAAACCTGGCCCGGGAGACGGAATGAGACGATCCTGGGCTGAGATCTCCCTGACCCGACTGGAGCACAATCACGCGGTCATTTCCCGGCTGGTCGGGGGAAGGCCGATCATCGCCGTCGTCAAGGCGGATGCCTACGGCCACGGGATCGAAGCCGTGGCGCCGCGGCTGGTGGCCTGCGGAGTGCGCACCTTTGGCGTAGCCGATCTGGGAGAAGCACGCCTGCTGAGACGCCATGCCGAAGACGCCGAAATCATCGTATTCGGAGGCTGCGATGAGGTCGATGCTCCCGAGTTCCGGGCCCTCCGCCTGACCGCCTCCTTGTATCGGGAGGACCGGATTCCCGAGGGCCTTCCCCTGGAAATCAAGATCGAGACTGGTATGGGGCGTCTCGGCATTCGACCCGAGCGGCTGCGTCCGCTGCTCGAGCAGCTCGAAGGCCGCGTCAGCGGTGTCTATTCGACGCTCCCCTGTGCGGACTGCGACCTCGAGTTCACCCGGGAGCAGATAGCGCGCTTCCGCGAAGCTACCGACGGCTTGTCGGTGCGTCGCCACCTGGCCAACAGCGCCGCTCTCAGCATTCCGGAGGCACGGTTCGATGCCGTTCGGCCCGGACTGGCTTTGTACGGCATCGCAAACTGCCCGGCCCTGTCCGGGCTGAAACCGCTTCTGTGCTGGAAGAGTGCGGTCATGGCCGTCAACGAGCACCCGCCCGGCGCCCCGATTGGCTACGGCGCCTCCTATCGGACGTCGAGAGCGAGCCGCATCGGCATTCTGGGAATCGGCTACGCGGACGGGTACCGGCGAGCTCTGTCGAATCGAGGGCAGGTGTTGACGGAGGCGGGGCCCGCTCCCGTAGTGGGACGGATCAGCATGGACCTGACGGCCATTGATCTGACCGATTTGCCCTCCGTCGGCCCGGGCTCCCAGGTCGTGCTGCTCGATTCCGAGCCGGACTCTCCCGTCAGCGCCGCCGCCCTGGCGGAGTCGCTCGGGACGATCCCTTACGAGATCCTCACCACCATCGGCTCGCGGGTCGAGCGGGTTTACGGGACGGCCTGGGACTGATGCGACGGAGGGGACGCCTGGAATGGCCGGCTCCCGTTTCATCCGGTGATCGACCGAACGAGTGTCTCGTGTGTTTGAATGCATCGGTCCTATCGGTCCTATCGGTCCTATCGGTTCCCTGTTCCGTCCCCATTCACCCCGGTTGGATAGAATGAGCGCTTCATGGCCAAAGCAAGCGCCAAGACGCTGTTCGTGTGCGCCGCCTGCGGCAGCGCGAGCGTCAAGTGGATGGGACGATGCCCGAGTTGCGGCGAGTGGGACTCTCTGGTCGAAGAGCGCGCGTCCGCTCCCGCACCGTCCACGACCGTCGCGTCCCAGCCGCCCGTCCCTTATCCCGAAGTCGAAGATCAGGTCTTCGATCGCCGGGTCACCGGGAACCGGGAGTTCGACCGGGTTTTGGGCGGCGGCATCGTTCGGGGCTCGGTGGTCCTGCTGGGCGGCGAGCCGGGCATCGGCAAGTCCACACTGCTGCTCCAGATCGCCGAGTTGCTCTCTTCCCTCGGGGACCGGGTGCTCTATGTGGCGGGTGAGGAGTCGGCCCGGCAGATCAAAATGCGCGGGGACCGTCTCGGAGTCAGCGGAGCGAATCTGTTCATTTCACCGCAAACCTGTCTGGAGGAGGTCTTCGGAGAAATCGAGCGGCTCCAGCCTACCGTTCTGATCGTCGATTCCATCCAGACCGTCTACACGCAGACCTTCGAATCCGTCCCCGGAAGCATCGGACAGATCCGCGAGTGCGCAATGCAGTTTCTGGCCTATGCCAAGAAGACTCACGTCCCGACCTTCCTGATCGGCCACGTCACCAAGGACGGGAGTCTGGCGGGGCCGAAGGCTCTCGAACACATTGTCGATGTCGTGCTCTATTTCGAAGGGGACCGGCACCACAACCAGAAGCTGGTGAGGACCGTCAAAAACCGTTTCGGCCCGGCCAACGAGTTGGGCATTTTCGAGATGACGTCCCGGGGACTCCAGAGTGTCGAGAACCCTTCGCGCCTCTTTCTCTCAGAGCGCGCGGAGGAGGTTTCGGGCTCGGTGGTCCTGTGTGCGATCCAGGGATCCCGACCGGTCCTCGTGGAGCTGCAGGCGCTGGTCAGCCGGACCAATTTCAGCACCGGCCGCCGAACCGCGAACGGCGTGGACCCGAATCGGGTATCCCTGCTGTTGGCGATGCTGGAAAAGCGTCTGGGCTTCCATCTGTTGGGCAGCGACGTGTTCATCAACGTGGCCGGGGGCCTGACGCTGGGGGAGCCTGCGGTGGATCTGGCCCTGGTGGCCGCCGTTGTTTCGAGTTTCCGCGACCTGGCGTTGCCCCCCTCGACGGTCATCTTCGGTGAGGTCGGTCTGGCCGGGGAAGTGCGCTCCGTGAGCTTTCCCCATGTCCGGGTGAAGGAGGCGGCGAACATGGGCTTCGAGCGCGTTCTCCTGCCCCGGGGGAACCTTCCCCTGAGCGAATCCATCGGCGGGGTGAAGCTGCAGGGCATTGCCTTGGTGGACGAATTTCTGGGGATGGCGGGGCTGGCATAGGAACGATACGAGGCATGAGCAACGCAGAGGTCGCACTCATTCTGGCGGCAAGCGGATCGGGGAGCCGGTTCGGGGCGGAGATTCCGAAGCAGTTCCTGTCTTTCGAGGGAAGGCCGCTATACCTGCACTCGCTGGAGCGGTTCTCGGACAGCGTCGGAAGCGCCGTTCTGGTCGTGCCCGCAGACTGGGTGGAGCGCGTGCGCGAGGAGGTGCGGAGCCGGCGCGCGCCGCGAATCTGCGTCATCGCGGGAGCGCAGACCCGTCATGGTTCCGTCGAACGGGGCTTGTACGCGCTGGGGCCGGAAGTGGAATTCGTGCTGGTGCACGATGCCGTCCGGCCGTTCGTCTCGCCGGCGCTGGTCGGCAAGGTAAGCGAGGGCATGCGGCGTTTCGACGCCTGCATCCCCGTTCTGCCCGTGTCCGACACGGTCAAAGAAATCGCCGACGGAGCCGTCGTCCGGACCATCCCCCGGGAATCGCTGGGGCTGGCGCAGACTCCCCAGGGATTTCATGTCGCACTGCTGCGCAGGGCTTTCGAACAGTCCCGGGCCGATGGTGTCCTGGGCACCGATGAGGCCTCGCTCGTGGAGCGTCTGGGCGCGAGGGTCCATGTGGTACCTGGAGATCCGGACAATGCGAAGATCACCTGGCGTCGGGATCTTCCCGGATTGACGCCGCCGCCGGTCCTCTCATAGGCTGGAGAGCATGAGTCGGGATGCCAGAGTCGGAATCGGCTTCGATTTTCACCCCTTCACGGAAGGGCGTGCGCTGATTCTGGGAGGGGTCCACATCCCCTTCGACAAGGGTCTCGAAGGCCATTCCGACGCGGATGCGCTGCTGCACGCGGTCACGGATGCCATTCTCGGGGCCGCCGGGCTGGGGGATATCGGGACCTACTTCCCGGATACGGACCCGCAGTTTCGGGGGATCTCGAGTCTGACGCTGCTCGAAGAGGCCGGCCGCCTGGTCCGCGAGCGCGGATTCCGGGTGGGCAACGTGGACGCAGTAGTCCTTGCGGAGGCGCCCAGGATCCGTCCCCATGTGGACGCCATGAAAGCCAATCTGGCACGGATCCTGGGGGTGGAAACTGGAGCTGTTGGAATCAAGGCGACCACGATGGAGGGTCGGGGAGTGATCGGACGCCAGGAGGGGATCGCCGCACAGGCGGTCGCGCTGCTCCTCGTGATTGGGCGGGAGGGTGTTCCGACCTCGGGAAAGCGGGAGAGCGATGGATAGAAACGAACTGACCGAAGCGCTGGCACTGGCGGAGGAACTCGCCCGGGATGCCGGGCAAATCTTGCTGGAGCGCCAGAAGACCGGGATTCAAGATCAGCAAGAAGGGGCGGGTGAATCTGGTGACGGAGGCCGACCTGGCATCGGAGGAACTGATCGTCAGTCGAATCCGGGAGACCTTTCCCACCCATCGAATTCTGGCCGAGGAACGGGGGGCGGGCGGCGGCGGGGCCTCCGTCAAGTGGGTTATCGATCCTCTCGATGGCACGACGAACTTTGCCCACGGGTATCCGGCCTACTGCGTCTCGATCGGTCTCGAATCGGATGGGCAGATCGTGGGGGGCCTCGTCTACGACCCCGTGGGCGACGAGTGTTTCAGCGCCCGCCTGGGGGAAGGGGCCTACCTGAACGGAGAGCCGATTGAAGTGTCCGCTGAAGAGCGACTGGAGGACAGCCTGCTGTGCACCGGCTTTTCGTATGAGGCCGAGGAGATCGAGCTCAATCTGAGGCATTTCAACTATATGATGCGCCATGCCCGTTCGGTCCGGCGGGACGGGTCGGCGGCGCTCGATCTCTGCTATGTCGCGTGCGGCCGTTTCGAGGGCTTCTGGGAATTGAGTCTCCACCCATGGGACGTGGCCGCGGGATCGATTATCGTTCGGGAAGCGGGCGGTCGCGTCACTCTCTTCGACGGCACGGAGGCCTCCATTTACGATCGGGAGTGTCTGGCCGCGAATCAGCGGCTTCACGGAACCGTCAGTCGCATCCTCATGGAATCCCAGGCCCAGTTGTCGGGTGGGTCTGCGGCATCGGATTAAGGGATTCCCCGGGCCGTGGACCAGCGTCAGATGGCCTCGCTAGAATCCTTCCATGAGAATCGCCATCGCCACGACCGGGCCGGATGAGGTCGAGGCCGTCAAGGAGGCGTGGAAGGTCTTCGGTGCCTCCATCGCCGACGAGCGGGACAAGGTGGAGTTCCTGCGTTACAGCCTGGCCGGCGATGCGCGGCGGCTTCCCCTGAGCCTTGAAGAGCTCATGGATGCGGCCCGTTCCGGTGCGGAAAACCTGATCCTCCAGCTCAAACGCGAACGTGCTGAGGCCGACTTCTACGTCGATCTGCAGACCGGTTTCCAGGTGGTGGGCTCCGAGGGACCCCGACGACAGGTTTTCCTGCTGACCCTGGCCTATGTCACCGACGGCCACAAGGGCTTCTTCGGCCATGGACCCGGTCTGGTGATGCCTTCCCGGGTCTCCGACCCGATCATCGACCGAGGCATCGAGCTGAGCATCGCCGTGGACCGGATCTCCGGCAGCGGGGCGGCGGGCACGGGGGCCGAACCCTGGGGAATCCTGACCCGCGATATCCTGGGCGCCCGTCACGTCTGCGTGCTGGCCCTGATCTCGGCCTTTGCCCCCTTCTACAACCCCGATCCGTACGGGGCGTAGCTCGATTCCACGGGACTTCGCGTTTCAGTCGTTTGCGCGTTCCTGCTGGGATCCCGACGCAGGAGACGAATCATCGCGACAGGCGGCTCCGGACGTTGCGATTCGCTGACGGGTTCTGACGGGAGGGGGTGGGCCCTGTCGGACGGGCATCGTTTTATCCGTCCTCCGGTCCTTCGGTTGCCTGGTTTCCCGTTCTCCCCGACCGGCCATCTCGAGGCTCGGCCCCAGGCCCTTCCAGCTCCCGCTTGAGGGCCTCGGCCAGCCTGCGGCCGACGAACGGAGTGAGTTCCTCGACGGAGGCCCGGCGGATGCGGGCGACGCTCCCGAAATTCTGCAGCAGCCGCTTCTTGCGCTTGGCACCGATGCCGCGGACCCGGTCCAGTTCGGATTCGAAATCGCGGATGGCCCGTCGCCTGCGGTGGAAGGTGACGGCGAAACGATGGGCCTCGTCCCGAATTTCCTGAATGAGGTGCAGGGCGGGAGAGGACAGGCCGAGGCGCACCGGTTCTTCCTGTCCCTGGACGAAGACGATCTCCTCGCGCTTGGCAATGGCGGCCAGGGGCAGATCGTCGAGGCCCAGTTGCGAGAGGGCCTGGAAGGCCGAGTGCAGCTGTCCCTTGCCACCGTCGATGAGGACGAGATCGGGGAGCTCCGCCTGCTCTTCGGTCCGTCTCCGGTAACGCCGGTAGACCACCTCGTGCATCGCCTCGAAATCGTTGGGGCCGGTGGTGGAGCGAATCTTGAACTTCCGGTAGTCGCGGCGGCTCATCACTCCGTCCCGGCAGACCACCATGGAGGCGACGGTGTCCGCGCCCTGGATGTTCGAGATATCGAAGGCTTCGATCACGCCGGGCAGCCGGGGCAGGCTCAACCTGTCCTGGATCTCTTCGAGGAGCCTGCGTTTGACGGACCGTGGGATTTTGAAGCGGGCCTCGAAGGAGATCTTGGCGTTGCGTTCCACGAGCAGCAGCAGATCGAGCTTCTCGCCCTGTCTTGGGACCAGCAGCTGGACCTTGCTCCGGGAGCTTCGCAGGCGTTTTTCATTGAGCCATTGCTGGATGATCTCCTGGTCCTCGATCTCCACGGGCAGGAAGATCTGCCGCGGCACGAACCCGGCGTTGAGGTAGTACTGCTGCACGGCATCGCGAAGAAACACCGGAGGATCGAGCACCTCGAGATCCTCCCAGTAGAATTCCCGCTTCCCGACGACCCTTCCGCCGCGGAGCGTGAAGAGTTGAAGAGCCAGCCGCGAGCCCTCCCGGTAGTAGGCGAAGACGTCGATGTCGTCTTCGCCGGTCAGGGCCATCTTCTGCTTCTCCGCCAGATCCCGAACCAGCCGGATGCGGTCGCGAAAGAAAGCCGCTGCCTCGAAATGCTCCCGGACTGCTGCTTCCTGCATTTTGGCGGTCAACTGATCGATCAGCTGCTCGTTCTTTCCCTCGAGCAGGAGAATCACGTCCTGCACGGCGCGCTGGTATTCCTCGCGGCTGCACAGACCTTCGACGCAGGGGCCGAGGCAGCGCCGGATGTGATACTCGAGGCAGGGGCGCTCCTGTTTGCCGTCGATCGGAATGGAGCACGTGCGCAACTGAAAGTGCCGATGGATGATCTTGATCAGGGAGCGGGCCAGCGAAGCGGGAAGGTAGGGGCCGAAGTAGAGGGCTCCGTCGCTGCGAATTCGCCGCGTCAGCAGAACGCGCGGGAAGGGCTCGTTGACCGTGAGCTTGATGTGCAGGAATGCCTTGTCGTCCTTGAGCCGAACATTCAGCAGGGGCTGGTGCTTCTTGACCAGAGTACTCTCGAGAATCAGCGCCTCGACTTCATTGTCTGTGACGATGTACTCGAGATCCGCAGCATGCCGGGAGATGTACTCCGTCTTCGGGTCCAGGGCCCGGTTGCTCTGGAAGTAAGAACGGACCCGGTTGCGCAGACTCTTGGCCTTGCCGATGTAGATGATCTGTTTCCGGTCGTTGCGAAACAGGTAGACACCGGGGGATGGGGGCAGACGGTCGAGCTTGGTCTGTAGCGTTGGACGTTCTTGGGGCAAGAGACCCCCGGGCCGGTCAGAGCCCGGCCCTGCTGAAAGCCCGCCCGGGCGAACTTTCAGCCGGCCAGGGCATATTCGAATTCCGGCGCGGCATCCGGGTGCCAGCCGCGTCGAAGCACATGGATCTTGATCTTCTGTCGCCCGAATTGAATCGCTTCTTCGTGGTCCGGCATGTAGATATCGATCAGCCGCCCCTTGACCACGCCGCCCGTGTCCATGACGGTGTAAATGCCGCTGTAATTGCCGGCTTCTACCTGAATGACCGAGCCGATGGGCAGGATCTGTGGGTCCGCCGCTACCATGCCCCTGCGAGCCAGCAGACCCGAATGGGTGATTCCAAAATCGCAGTACGCCGTCGCTTCGAAGACTTGGAAATCAGACTCCTCCTCCCGAGGCACTTGAACTTCCGTGGTGGCATCGTTCTCTGCAGAGGTCTCGTCTATCGTCGGAGAAGAGGGCGTCGCAACCGGCCGCACCCACGTGTAACCCACGGCGGATGCGGCTACCAGAGCGATCACCATCACTCCGGCGCCTGCGAAGACTCTCTTTTGTTTCATCACAACCTCCATGAAAAAACACCCCGACTCTCAAGTTGACGGGGTGGGATTTCTGGATTCGACCGTAGATATGCCGAACCAGCAAAAAGGTTTCGTTCTTTATTCTAGCGGCAATTGTGATTCGATGTGCGAACGGCGCGCTCTCAATCTGCTAACATACCCGACTCGGAGGAGCGGAGGCAAGTTGGCCGGGGCCTCGAACTTATGCTAAAGTCAGGGTTACTCAACGTTCAGTAGAGAAAAGCACACGCAATGAACCTCCCGACGGCGCTGACTCTATCCCGGATATTTCTGGTGCCGCTGTTGCTGGTGGTATTGCTGACCGGCAATTTCCCCGATCGCGAGATTTGGGGGCTGGTCGTCTTCCTCGCCGCCGCCATGACCGACTATCTCGACGGCTACCTGGCGAGGAAGCGCTCTCAGGTGACGACGCTGGGCAAGCTGCTCGACCCGATCGCCGACAAGATCCTGATCTCCGCCGCGCTGGTCGCGCTGGTCGAACTGGGCGGAGCGCCGGCTTGGATGGTGATCATCATCGTGGGCCGTGAGTTTGCAGTAACGGGCCTGCGCAGCATCGCCTCGGCCGAGGGTCTGACCATCGCGGCCTCTCGCCTGGGCAAGTTCAAGATGGTCGCCCAGGTGGCCTGCTGCAGCTTTCTGATCGGGGGCAGCCGGTTTCCCGACAGTTATCTCTTCGCCATCGGGACCATCCTCTTGTGGGTCGTGGTCCTGCTTTCGATTCTTTCCATGTGGCATTACTTCCAGTCGTTCTGGGGACGAATCGGAGAAAACGTCAGGACCCGGGAGAGCCTGGAGCAGAAGAAAGACGAGTTGGACGTCCTGACTGGACAGGGGAAAAGGTCCGACGCCTTCATCAACACCTGAGCGGTCCCATGTCTGCGCTTTGTCTGACCCTTGCCGAGCGGAGTCCGGCGGCTCTCCAGGAGAAGATCGAGTACTACGCCGACCGGGTGGCCTTCATCGAGGCACGCCTCGATTATCTTTCCGATCCCGCCTGCCTGCCCCAGTTACCCCCCGGCCGGACGCGGTTCATCGCGACCTGCCGTCCCGTTGACGAAGGGGGTCTCTACGCCGGCCCGGAGCGAGAGCGCCTCGAAATTCTGAGGGTCGCCGCCCGAGGCGGCTTCGCATGGATCGACCTCGAGCGGGGGGCCTTCTATGACGCTGCGGCCCTCGAGAGCGTGTCGGTGCTTCGCTCCCACCATGACTTCTCCCGTTGCCCCGCCGATTTGGCGGAGCTCTTCAGTGACATGACGCGTCTCCCCGGGCAGGGCGTCAAGATCGCGGTGACCCCGGCCGACGGTGCGGAGGCGGTCCGCCTCGTGCGCTGGGCGGAATCGCTCTCCGAGGGTGCGACCCGGGTGTTGCTGGGGATGGGCGCGGCGGGTCAGCCGGCCCGGGTGCTGGCACCGCTGCTGGGAAGCCTCTGGACGTACGTCGCGGAAAACTCCCGGAGGACTGTGGCACCCGGCCAGTTCACGCTCACGGAGGCCGCCGGCGTCCTCCACTATGAGATGTGGAGCCTTCCCCACCGGCGACCGGCATTCTACGGGATCGTTTCCGGGACGGAGGCCGGTTTCCCGATTTGTCGGGCTCTGAATGGACTCTTCGATCGGGCCGGCCTGAAGTCCGCCTGTCTGCCTCTGCAGGCGTCCGACCCCGAACCCTGGCTCGATTATCTGCGGGGTTCCTCCCTCGGTTTCAGGGGACTGGCCGCGGCTGTTTCTCCGGACTCGGGAAGTGCGCCTCGACCAGGACCTTCCACGTTGTCCGGCGAACCGGTGGACAGCTGGCGACGGACCGAGACGGGGTGGCAGGCCGCTTCGATCGGGCTCGGTTCCGGGCTGAAGCCGGGAACGTTGGAGACCGATCCGGCTCCCTGGGTGGACTGGGTGCTCGGACAATTCCGGTTCTGGACCGGCCGCGACGGGGACCGGGATTGTGTGATCGAGGGATTGGAGCGAGAGGCGGAAGCGGAGGACCCCCTTGGCGGATGAAATCCGAATTCTGGTTCCCGGGAGCACCAGCAATCTCGGTTCGGGATTCGATGCTCTCTCGGCGGCTCTCAGTGTCTATCTCAGGGTGAACGCCCGGGCGACCGGGGGTACGGATCTCGTCTGGCCTGACGACTGGACGCTCGAACCGAATGAAAATGCGATCGAGATCGGCTTACGCCGCGCCTGTGCGGAACTGGGCGCCGCCGTCCCCGGCCTGGCCCTGTCCGTGGAGTCCGAGATCCCTCTGCGAAGGGGACTGGGCAGCAGCGGGGCGGCCTTCGTGGCAGGGATTCGCCTGGCCGAGAGTCTGACCGGTCAGTCGTTGCCCCAGCGGGAGGCGCTGAGGCTCGCCTACGAACTGGAAGGGCATCCCGACAATGTGGCGGCCAGTCTGCTGGGGGGCTGGGTCCTCTCCTGTACGGAGGGCAGCCGTCTCACGGCCGAGAGGATTCCGTCGCGTCTGGTCTGCCGGTTCGTCGTCGCCATCCCCGAGGTGACGATCTCGACGAGCGAGGCCCGCGCGATTCTCCCGAAGAGCTACGGCCTGACCGATTCGGTCTTCAGCCTGCAACGCTGTGGACTCATGGTGTTGGCCATCAGCCAGGGCCGGGGGGATCTGCTCGCGGAGGCCACCCGCGACCGTCTGCATCAGCCCTTCCGGGCTACGCTCATCCCCGGGGCTCAGGCCGTCCTCGAGCGCCGCAGCCTTCCGGATCGTCTCCAGGAATCGGTTCTCAGCGTCACCATCTCCGGCTCCGGCTCGACGCTGCTGGCCATCGCCCGGGACAACTTCCAACAGGTCGGGCATTGGATGACCGACGTACTGGGGGAAGCCGGGGTCCGTTCGGAATTCCGGGTGCTCGATCTGGACCTCGACGGCGCCCGCATCTCCTGACCGAATGGCCCGGGGAAGTGGGCCGTCCCATTCTCCACATCGCGTGACCGGCATCACCACCGCCGCCGCGGCCCGGTGGCACACTATCCCATCTAGAGCGCAGGTGTCCGTACCGGTTCGAGAGGCCGGCCGGAGTGATTCTCCACCCACCGGTCGCCTCACGGAAGGAGGCGAAGCAAATGATGAATGAAGTCTACTATGCGGTGGATGGTCGGGGAAAAATCACCCCCATGCAGCGAAAGGACCTCTTCGCGGCTTCGGATGACTTGAAGTCGCTGCTGGAGCGTAATCCCGGTCTCATCGCCGGCGATCCCGGAGCATCGGAAGAATCGGGCTGGCTGTTGGTGAGGGAGGCCCTCGAGGTCGAGGACCCCGAGTTCGGCGATCCCCCCTGGGTGGCCGACCTGGTCTTCGCGGACCACGATCGAACGCCGGTTTTCGTCCAGTGTGTCCCCTCTCTCGAAGAGCGGACGCGTCGTGAGATCATCGGCGAGGTCATGGAACATGTGGCCAGTGTCCAGTCCTGCTTCGGGCGGGCCAAGACGCCCGAGGCCTGGGGGGTGGATGCAGGCGAGCTCGAAAAACGGATTTCCAGGCAGAAGAACGGCTCCAGCGAGTCGACGGGTTCATTCCTGGGCAAGGTCGCCGAGCGTCTGTCCGCCGGTCATCTCCGACTGACCTACGTCACGGGCCAGTGTCCCCAGGAATTCAAACGCGTCGTCGATTTTCTGAACCGGCAGATGGAGCACCTTCAGGTGGTTGTCGTCGAGGTCCAGGAATTCCGGGCGAACGGATTCCGGATGTTGATCCCGACCCTGTTCAGCTCCTCGGCTCCCGAAGCCGCGGCGGCGGTGGTCGAGGAACCCGCGCCTCCGCCCGTGCCGCCCAGTCCCGCGATGGAGTCCCTGGACGAGTTGCTCGACTCCTCGCCTCTCGAGGTCACCCTGGAGCCCGACGGCTTCGATGATTTCGATGAGGTGCTCGAGGAACCGATGCCGGAGCCGGAACCGGAACCGCTCTGGGATGAGCCGGCCTTCTTCACGGCCATCGAAACCCAGTTGGCACGATCGCAGGTGCAGGCCATTCGAACTTTTCACCAGTCTCTCCAGAAGTTGAATCTCGAAGTGCGCTGGGGAGGGGATCCCGACGTCGGCTCCCTCGAGGTCGTGATCGAGGCGATCGTTCCGGATCCGATCATGACGCTGCACACCGACGGAGAGCTGATCCTCGGTTTCGGAAACCTGAGTGGAGAGGAGCGACTCGAAGACCTGCAGCAGCGGATGCGGTCGATCATCGACGACCGACTGGGTGTGGTCTTCCACCTCGACGACCTGTTCCCCTCCATGCCGCCGGCCGACTGGTGTCCCAAGGTAACCGGGCTGCTGCGGGTCCTGGACGATCTGGGCAAGGTGGCGAAGGAAGACGAATAGGAGTTCCGAGTCTTCGGGTTCCGAGTTTCGAGTTGCCCGGCCGGAGCGGCCGGGCAAGAGTAATCCAGGCTTCCAGCCTGATTGGTCCGGCGGGCTGCCGGCCCGCCGGCACGTCTCTGCAGCTTCTCCCAGAAAATTCGCGCGTGCCGGCCGCTGCAGAAGTGCGGCCGGCACGGCTTTTGGGTGTCGCACGACTCAGCGCCGCTCGAGGTGCTCGAGGTCGCTGATCGCCCGGGCCCGTTGCACCAGGTCGATGAACTCTCCCCGATAGCCCCCCGTGTCTTCCCCCCGGCTGCCTTGCGCAATCCGGAGGACGTCATCCCAGGTCAGGCTTCCTTTGAACTTCGAATCGCGCAGGAGCATGCCGAAGCCGGCCACCGAGGCGGCGAAGCGGAAGTCTCCCGAGGCGCGGTCGAAGTCCTTCGCTGACTTGCGCAGGGGGATCTCCATGAGCCGGCTGGTCTCCTCCTTCGGTTCCTTGTAGCGGAGTTTCAGGGTCAGGAGTTCTCCAGTTGTGGAGCCGGCGGCGGAGCGAGGCCGGGTCTGATACTTGAGGGGATCCACGCCGGGAGGCAGGTCGACCTCGGCGCCCGGAGGAACCAGTTCGTAGAGCACGGTGACGGTGTGGCCGGCGCCGATCTCCCCGGCGTCCTTGGTGTCGTCGTTGAAGTCCTGGTCGCGCAGGAGCCGGTTCTCGTAGCCGATCAGCCGGTAGGCGGCGATCTCCCGGGGATTGAACTCGATCTGGATCTTCACGTCCTTGGCGATGGTGACGAGGGTGCCCCCGATCTGTTCGACCAGGACCTTGCGCGCTTCCTGCAGCGTGTCGATATAGGCGTAGTTCCCGTTGCCGCGATCGGCCAGTTTCTCCAGCGTCGAGTCCTTGTAGTTGCCCATCCCGAATCCGAGGACGGTCAGGAAGACCCCTGATTTGGCGTTGGTCTCGAGCAGGCGGGTCAATTCGCCCTGGTTGGTGACGCCGACGTTGAAATCGCCGTCCGTGGCCAGGATGACTCGGTTGATGCCGTCCGGGATCAGGTTCTCCCGGGCCACCTTGTAGGCCAGGGCGATCCCCGCGCCGCCGTTCGTCGAACCGCCGGCCTGCAGCCCGTCGAGCGCATCCAGGATTCGCTGCTTCTGAGAGCAGGGAGTGGAAGGGAGCACCAGCCCGGAGGCGCCCGCGTAGACCACCATGGCGATCCGGTCTTCTTCGTTGAGCTGTTCCACCATCAGACGCAGGGCGTTCTTCAGCAGAGGCAGCTTGTTGCCCGGCGTCATGGAGCCGGAGACATCGATGAGGAAGACAAAGTTGCCCGGCTTGCGATGGGACAGGTCGATGTCGCGCCCCTTGAGCCCGATCCGCAGCAGCAGATGGCTCGGGTCCCAGGGGGCGGCGGCCGCTTCCATATGGGCGGCGAAGGGCCGGCCGTCGGTGGGACCGGTGTAGTCATAGTGGAAGTAGTTGACCAGTTCCTCGATTCGCACGGCGTCGGGAGGCGGCAGCTGTCGCTCCATCAGGAATCGCCGCACGTTCGAGTAGGAGGCCGTGTCGACGTCGATGGAGAAGGTGGACAGCGGCCTGTCGGCCACGCGGATGAATTCGTTCTCGTCGATCCGATCGTAGGCCTCGGTGTTGAACTCCGTGGGCGGATAGATCACGTCGGGCCGATCGGTCCGGTCCACGGCGCCAACAGATGTGGGAGCCACGGAGGAAGCCGCTGCGAACTTCGCCGGGCTGAGCCTCACCACCTGTTGTTGACTCCGGAATGGTGTCCGCGCCGCCAACTCGCTGCCAGGCACAGCAGCGGCGTCGCCTTCCGCCATTGTCTCGGTATTGATCGGCGGCGGCGGCGCCGATACGGTCACGGTTTCGGCGACTTCACCGAGTTGAAGCACCGGGTCGACCTGGGTGCTCTGTCCTTTCTGAAGATCGATCTCCGGGCTCTGGTAGCGCCTGAATCCCGGTAGAGATGTCTGAACGGCGTACTTGCCCGGAGTGGTGACACCTTCGAATTCGAACTTGCCGCCGGCGTCCGTCACCTGATTCTCGGACTTGGCCGACTCGAGATTCTTCAGTTGCACTTCGGCGCCGGGAATCGCCGCGCCGGTCGGATCGTACACGGTTCCCGAAATCCGGCTCCTCGCCGGTCTCTGCGGGGCCGATGCCGTCTGCGTGCCGAAATTCGAATCGGCCGCCACGGGCGGCGTAGAAGCCGAAGTCGACGGAGTCTTCCTGACGGATTTCGTGGGAGGGGCGATTGCCGGGGCAGTCGGTCTTTCGGTTGCGGACCGAGCCACGTCGCCAGCGGTGGGCGTCTCGGCCGGCTCGACCGGGTTCGCCGGCTGGGCAGGCGTCTGAATCGCAGGCATCCTCGCCGGTGTCGGCGTCACTCCAACTCTGAGCTCCTCTCTCGGGATATTGTGGTAGACGACTCCCACCGCCACGGCCAGGATCACAACGGCCGCGATCTTGTACGCGGTACCCAGCTTCCAGCCGGATTTGGAGGGCGGGACGATGCCGGCACGCTGGTCGTCGCTGGAGTGACGGTACGGGCTCCGTGCGGAAACCCTCCTCCAGGACGGCCACGGTGTCGCGGATGCCGTCCACCTCTGCCCGCAGTTCCTCCGACTCCTCGAGGAGCCGTTCGATCTCCATCGCCTCGTCCGCTTCCAGTTCGCCGAGGACGTAGGCGGTCAGCTTGGTTTCGTCGATCTTTCTATTCATTTCACCCTCCTGAATTGGCTCTGCGGGCGATCCTCGGCGAGTTGGGTGCGCAGCGTCTTGATCGCCGTGTGCAGCAGGAAGCCAACGTTGGAGACGGAGAGTCCCGTGATTTCACTGATTTCCCGGTAGCGGAGTCCCGCCTGAAACTTGAGGCGAAGGACCTCGCGCTGGTTCTCCGACAGATCTTCCATCAGCCGGTTCACCATCGAGAGCGCCTCCTTGCGTTCCAGAACGTCCTCCGGGGCGGGAGCGCTGTCCCTCAACCGGGTTGTGTGGGCTTGCGTGACGACCGCCATTCGAACCTCCTTTCTCCGCAGATCCAGAGCCAGATTCCGACAGACCTTGAAGAGCCAGGGGGCCAGGTGTTGCCGGACCGTGTCCCGTTCTTGTTGGCACAGCTTGAGGAACGTCTCCTGAACGACATCGCGGGCCCGATCGACATTTCCCAGGAGACTGACGGCGTAGCGCATCAGGGGTGATTCGAATTCTCCAAGTGCCTTGCGGATCCAGTTCGAATCGTTCACCAGCGCTTCCTCCGTCGGGGCATTGCTTGCGTTCCTCACTCTGATAACGCAGAGGTGGAGGTTTTCTTAGATAGTAGGACAACCATCCTGGTTGTCCAGGGGGCAAGGCTGGGCGATTCCGGGCAACCTCACGGTCGGCATGTCCGCGGTGACTGGTTCTGATGTGCCGGCGTCCGCCACCCGGGCGCTCGGACAAGCGGGGACGCTTGTCCTACAATGAGCAGATGGGTGATCGCTATTCGCGCCAGAAGCTCTTTTCGGAGTTCGGAGAGGCCGGGCAGGCCCGACTGCGCCGGGCGCGGGTGGTGGTTGTCGGCTGCGGCGCCCTCGGATCGGTGGGGAGCGAGATGCTGGTCCGGGCAGGCGTGGGCAGACTGCGCATTGTGGACCGCGACTACGTCGAGTTGAGCAACCTGCAGCGCCAGAGCCTCTTCACCGAAGCCGATGTCGAGGAGAGGAACCCGAAGGCCGTGGCCGCGGAGCGGGCTCTGCGACGTATCAATTCCGACGTGGAAGTCACGGGTCTCGTCGAAGACCTGGACTTTCGGAACATCGATCGCCTCCTCGAGGAGGCGGACCTGATACTCGACGGAGCCGACAATTTCGAAGTCCGTTTCCTGGTCAACGACTATTGCGTCAAGCACGGCATTCCCTGGGTCTATGGGGCGGCCGTGGGCAGCTATGGTCTTGCCATGGCCGTCGTGCCCGGCAAGACCGCCTGTCTGCGTTGCCTGTTCCCGGACCCCCCGGCACCGGGTTCGGGCGAGACCTGTGACACCGCCGGAATCCTGGCGCCGATCATCCATGTCGTGACCGCCTTCCAGGTCACGCAGACCCTGCGGATTCTCACCGGTCAGACGCCTTCCGAGGGACTCCTGACGGTCGACGTCTGGCGGGACGATTGGCGCCGTCTTTCGGTCCAGGGCCCCATGGATTCCTGTCCCTGTTGCGGGCTGGGCCGATTCGAGTTCCTGTCGGGGAGCGGCAGTACGTCCTCGACGCACTTGTGCGGCCGCAACGCCGTTCAAATCAAGCCGCCCGAAGGCGGACGGATCGATCTGGCCGAGTTGGCCCGCCGGTTGCAGGGGACGGTGCCCGTGGAATTGGGGCGTTATCTGCTCCAGATCCTCCCGGCTCCTTTCGAAATCTCCCTGTTTCCCGACGGGCGCGCGATCGTCAAGGGAACGGATGACGTCGCCGAGGCGCGTGCCCTCTATGCCCGTTACGTGGGCAGTTGAGAACCGGCATGGATGGATCGGGCGGCAGCCCCATCGACGGCGCGCGCCCTCGTCTGCCCGATAATTCTGATAACATCAACAGTCGGATTGATCATGACGACCAGTGCCTGCAAGACCTTCCTTCTCATTGTATTCACGGCATTCGCCGCGTCGTCCCAGACGACGTGGGCTCAAAAGGAGGACGCGCCCGACCCGGCGCGGGCGCTCATCGAAAAGGCGATCGATGCCATGGGAGGTGACGCTTATCGCAACGTGCGATCCTCGACCAGCCAGGGACGTCTGTTCACCTTCTCGAAACGGGGCAAGGGCTTTGCCATGTACCACGACTGGACCGTGTACGATCCCGTCAAATCGCGCTTTCAGATGGGGGAGGGCAAGCGCGGCTACGTGGAAGTCTACAACGCCGAATTGCACAAGGGCTGGTCGATGGAGGGTGAGCGGGAGGTCTCCGAGCTTCCCGCGGAGCAGGTCAAGACCTTCTTCGAGGAGGTCAGCGTCGATCTCGACGTACTGCTCCATGCGCGGCTCGACGAAGAGGGTATGAATCTCTTCTACTACGGTCCCGACGAGATCGCCTCGGGAGAGGGCAAATTCGAGGCGGTCGAATTCGTGGACCAGGCCAACAATTCCGCGGTGGTGTTCTTCGATCGGGACACTCACCTTCCGTCCAGGATCGAGAGTCATTTCACGGACAAGATGGGGGTGCGGCACAAGCGGGAACAGGAGCGCTTCAACTGGCATGTCATCGAGGGCGTGAACGTCGCCATGAACCTCGAGACCCTCACCGACGGCGAGCGTTCCTCGCAACAGTTCATCGAGCAGATTACGTTCAATCCCGACATTCCGCCTTCGACCTTCGAGGAACCGGTGCCGACCCGGAAGTAGCGGCTGTTTCCATTTCGACACAGGGAGTGTCGTGTCGGGAGCACAGGTCCCGCCCGTCTCATCGCGCTAAGTCCTTGCAGCGAAAGCACCGGGAGCTCTGGTCCCGATCGTGCAAACTTCTACCCCAGACATGCAGACGACGATTGCCCGGCCCGTAGCAGCCTCTGGAATCGGTCTTCACACCGGTTGCCGCGTTTCCATCACACTCCGGCCGGCGCCGCCCCGGACAGGGGTGGTGTTCCGGCGGATCGACCTGCACGACTTCGAGATCGAAGCCCGGCGGCGCTGGGTCTCCCGGGTCGTCTTGGCCACGACGCTGATGAAGCGCGGGGTCATGCTCTCCACCGTCGAGCACGTTCTTTCGGCTGTCTACGGCTGCGGGATCGACAACCTCTACATCGACATCGATTCCCTCGAAGTGCCGATTCTCGACGGTTCGGCCCGGCCCTTCGTCGAACTGATCCAACGGGCGGGTGTGGTGGAGCAGGAGGCGGAACGGATCTTTCTCGTCGTGGAACGCGTGCTGCACCTCGAAGAACCGGGGAAGTTCATCAAAGTCGAGCCTTCCGACCGGCTTTCCATCGATTACGAGATCGACTTTCGTCATCCCGCCATCGGCCGTCAGAAGCTCGACCTGGTCCTGACCCGCGAGACCTATATCCGGGAAATCGCCTTTGCCCGCACCTTCGGCTTCTATGAAGAAGTCGAGGATCTGCGGAAGAAGGGGCTGATCCGAGGCGGGAGTCTCGATAACGCAGTCGTGCTCGACGGCTCCGGCGTCATGAGCGGCGAACTCCGGGCACCCGACGAGTTCGTGCGGCACAAGGTGCTCGATCTGATCGGCGACGTTTCCCTCTGCGGATATCCATTGCTGGGACGGATTACCGCCTCGCGTGCCGGACATTCCCTGCACACCAATCTGGCGACGGAGATCTCGCGGCGCGAAGGCGCCGTTCGTCGCGTGCCGGAATCGGACCTCCAGCTCAGCGAAGCGGTCAACCTGTAGGCCCGGATTTCTCACCAGAATCCTACTGCGGCACCGGATAGGCGGGCCTTTGCGGCGTTGCTGCTGCTCGTCCTCCTCGACGCACCGTCAAGTACGCCTGCGAAGGCCTGCGTCGCACGCCTTGCGCCCACCCACCTCTCCAACGTCTCGTCACGGATCCTGGTGTGAAATCCCGGCCGGCCCCCACTGGCTCACGCCGTTCGCTCGACTATAATGGGACGATGTTTGCAGGAAGGCCAATCCGTCGGGCTTCTGGCTGGGCCGTAGGCCTGATCGTGCTGAGCTGCCTCCTGGTGGCGGCCTTCTCCAGCGATCTCCGGATCCAGATCGGGAACGCGCGGCGCACGGTCGAGGAGCACACCCTCAACGGACAGCCCTTCTACAGCCTGAAGCAGCTCGCGCGTGCACTGGGTCTGAGCCTGCAGTACCAGGGTGGCGTCGCCCGCCTCAGCGGGAGCCGGGGAACCGTCGTCCTGACGTCGGGCCGGCCGCTGGTTCGGGTGGGCGACGAGTACGTGCTGATTTCCCACGCCGTCTGGGAACGAGCTGCGGGAAACTGGTACGTTCCGGCGGATTTTCTGGACAAGGTCCTTCCATCTCTTCTTGACGGACGCTTGATTCGCAGGGCGGAGGAGTCCTACGAAATCGAAGCCGTCGATCAGAACCAGGTCAGCGTGCGCGTTTTCGACTATCCGGACCACCTCTCGGTCGTCTTTCAGGGAAGTCGCCCGGCGGACGCCCAGGTTCGGGAATACCATGACTACCTGAGCGTCACCTTCGACGACGTGCTGGTGAAGCCGGGAGCCCTGGTCACTCCTGCCGACCATGACGTCGTCCGGTCGATCGAGTTCGTCTCGCAGGATGCCCTGGGTGCCTTTCGGATCCGGAAGGGGACCCGCTTCGGGCACTTCCTGGAGCACCATCTCGACGATCCCCCCCGGCTCATCCTCGACATCTATGGGGTGCCGGCTGCCGTGGCCTCGACGGCGGGCCCGTCGGTGATTCCGGCGCCCGACCGGCCCGTGAGCGGAGCCGTCACGGACCGCCGGCAACCGACGCCGAGCGTGCCTGACGCGGCTTTGCCGGGAGGTGGGGGCGTCGTCATCGATCCCGGGCACGGCGGCGTCGACTATGGGGTCGACATCAGTTCGGAGGTCGTCGAGAAGGTCCTGGCTCTGGAACTGTCCCAGCTGGTCGACGAGCGGCTGCATGACGTGAGCGAGCCGACGCACCTGACCCGGAATCGAGACGTGGATCTCGACCTGGAACGGCGAAGTGCCCTGGCGAACTTCTACCATGCGGGAGCCTTCATCACCATCCATGCGGGGGGTGCCCCGACTAACGGGATGCGCGGCCCCGTCGTGTACGTGTACGATCCGCCGGCGGAAGAGGCGGCCGACAGCCGGCCGTCTCCCCGCCGCCGGCCCGCCGCGGATGCCCCCGACCTGGTTCCCTGGAACCTCGCACAACTCCCCTTCCTGGATGAGAGCCACCGCCTGGCCGAGATCCTCCAAAAGGACCTGAATGGGGTGTTCGATACGCGGAACAAGGTCTGTGCGGCGCCCGTGGCCGTCCTGGCTCCGGTGCAGGCTCCGGCGGTTCTCATCGAGGTGGGTTTTCTGACCAATCCGCAGGATCTGGAATTGCTCGCCAAACCCGAGTTCCGGGCGCAGGTGGCGAGTTCCATCGCCCGGAGCCTTTCGGCATTTTTGAGGTCGCGGTGAAAGACTACAAATGGGCGGCGGTGGCGGTTTTGCTGGTCGCGGTGGCGGGCTACATGGCCTACAGCCTGTTCTTGTCGGAGCGGCTTCGCCACCGGGATGCCGTACAGGTCGCATCGACGCAGCTCGTGCCGGAAACGCCCGTCGTGGACAAGGAGGGGGCCGCTGAAGTTCCGATCAAACTCTTTCTGTACCGCCCCGGCGAACCGGCCGGCAGCGAGCAAATGCTCGACGAGCAGGACCGCACGGTCTACAGGGTCGACAGTCCGATTCTGATGGCGCGACAGATCCTGCAGGAGTTGTTCAAGGCTCCCGGGACGCCCGCGGTGGCCGATGACCCCGAAGGCGAAGCGGCCCGACCGTCCGTGTTTACCCTGGTAAGGCTTCGGCAGATCTATCTGCTCGAGGATGGAACCGCCGTGATCGATCTCGGATTTGCAGAGGGGCAGCCCCTGCCGCGCGGAATCGTCACCGAAATGGCGTTGATCGAATCCATCACCCGGAGCCTCAGAGCGAACATTCCGGAGGTCAAGCAGGTCCGCTTCCTCGTCGAAGGCCGCCAACGCGATACGCTGATGGGGCACATTTCGCTCGCCCGGGCCTTCATGTAGAATACGCCCAATGCCGACACGATCCGATGGGCGCCAGCCCGACCAACTTCGTTCTCTCGTGATTGCTCCGGACTGCAGTATCTATGCCGAGGGCTCCGTACTGATCGAATGCGGCTCGACCCGGGTCATGTGCACGGCCAGCGTCGACGATCGCGTGCCTCCCTTTCGCCGCGGAACGGGCAGCGGATGGGTGACTTCCGAGTACGGGATGCTGCCGCGATCCACCTCCAGCCGAATGATCCGGGAGTCGTCCAAGGGACGTCCTTCGGGCCGGACGCAGGAGATTCAGCGGATCATCGGGCGCGCCCTGCGCTCGGTGGTCGATCTGGATGTCCTGGGAGAAAGGACCATCTGGATCGACTGCGACGTGCTGCAGGCGGATGGAGGAACTCGGACCGCCTCGATCACCGGGTCCTTCGTTGCTCTGGCTCTGGCGACCGAGCGGATGCGCGCGCAGGGACAGATCGACCGCTCGCCCCTGCTCGACTATCTGGCGGCTGTCAGCGTCGGGGTGGTCGGCGGAGAGGTCCTGCTCGATCTGGCTTACGATGAAGATTCGACGGCCGAGGTCGACATGAACGTCGTGATGACCGGCAGGGGGACCTTCGTCGAGGTGCAAGGGACCGCCGAGGGGTCGCCCTTCGAACGTTCCCGTCTGGATGCGATGCTCGATCTGGCTGCGCTAGGCATCCGTCGCCTGATCGAAGCCCAGCGCGAGGTTCTCGGCCGCCGGTTCGGCGATCCGTCGGCTGTGCTCCAGGAAGGCTTGCTTGCGTTTTCTTCTGGCGACTCTGAATAGAGGGAAACTGCGGGAACTCCAGGCCGTTCTGTCGGATCTGGGCATCGAGCTGGTTTCTCTCGATCTTTTCCCCGACCTGCCCGAAGCCGTGGAGGACGGTGCGAGCTTCGAAGAGAATGCCCGCAAGAAGGCCCTTCACTACTGGGAGCTGACCTCGCTTCCGTCCATTGCGGATGACTCCGGTCTCGTGGTCGATGCTCTCGGCGGAAGACCGGGCGTCTATTCGGCGAGACTGGCTCCCGATGATCCCTCGCGTATCCGTGCCGTCCTGGACGGCCTTCGGGCGGCCGGTCCCAGGGCGCCGCGAAGCGCCCGATTCGTGTGTTCCCTGTGTGCGGTCCTGGATGGCACACGGCGAATCGAGGTGGAGGGGACGGTGGAAGGACGGATTGCGGAGGAGCCGCGTGGGGAGCGGGGCTTCGGATACGATCCCATCTTTCTGTACGAACCCTACGGTCGGACCTTCGGAGAGGTCTCCGCGGACGAAAAGAACGCGGTCTCGCATCGGGCGGTTGCACTGCGGAGACTCAAGAGTCGACTGCGCTCAGAACTGGATTTATCCGTGGCCTGAGCGGCGCTGACTGCCGTCCCGCTGTTTCCGTCCGGGATGAATGGCCGGTTCCGGTCCCGCGGGGCCAACCGGGAGCGGCTCGCGGCGCTCCGGTGCCGCGAGATGACCCCCCGGCTATGCAGAGGAGAGTTGGCGGGCCAGCTCCTCGGGGTCGGACGTCGGCTCGCGACATGTGTAGGACTCGCAGACATAGGCCGTGGCCGCATCGGCACGATCGGTCCGCCCCTCCAGCAGTGGAAGCTCCATTCCTTCGACGCCCCCGTTCGAAGAAGCAAGCAGGAGGACCTTGCGCGGGAGATAGAGCCGCCGGATGACCGCGACCAGAGGTTCCCGCTGAGCGGGCTCGCCGACAACCACGATTTCTTGAACCGGTCCAATCAGCGAATCGGCGGCGCAGAGCCAGTTTCCGAAGGCATCCGGATAGCGGGACAGGGCGGGAGCCAGGCGCTCGAGCATCCTCCTCGCCAGAGTCCCGTAGCGCTCTTCTCCGGTCAGTTCGGCGAGCTCGAGCAGGTTCCGGGCCGAGGTGGAGTTTCCGCTCGGCGTCGCGTTGTCGAAATGCTCTTTGGGCCGGATGAGGAGCTCCTCGTGGTCGCTCGAGGTGAAGAAGAAGTCCGCCGCGGAGTCGTCCCAGAACTGCTCGATCTGGGTCCTGGTGAGCGTCACGGCGTGCTCCAGCCACCGTCGCTTCCCGGTGGTCTGAAAGAGCCGCAAGTATCCCTCCGTCACGTCGGCGTAGTCTTCCAGATAGGCGTTCAGGCGGGCCGTGCCGTCCTTCCAGGTACGGTGCAGGCGACCATCGCTGACCATCTCGTCCCACAAAAAGCCGGCGGCGCGTTCCGCCACTTCCAGGAAGCGTTTTTCCCGCAGAGTGAAAGCCGCCTCGGCGAACGATCCGAGCATGAGACCGTTCCAGGAGGCCAGGATCTTGTCGTCGAGGGCGGGACGGACGCGTGTGTCCCGCTCTTCGAGCAACCGGTGTCGGCAGCGCTCCAGACTTCGCTCGAGCCGTCCGGCGGAGAGTCCTTTTCCCCGGGCCAGAACCTCCATATCGCCCTGCCGATGCAGGATATTGGTCCCCTCCCAGTTGCCCTCCTCCCGGACTCCGTAGACCTGGTTGAACAATTCGGCCTGCTCGGCCCCGAGGATCCCCTCGATCTCGGCCGCCGACCAGACGTAGAACCGGCCCTCGACGCCTTCGCTGTCGGCGTCTTCCGCCGAGTAGAATCCGCCCGAGGGATCGAGCATTTGGCGGATGACGTAGTCCAGCGTCTGCTCCACGACCCGGCGATACTCGGCCCGGCCCGTGACTTGAAAGGCCGCCAGGTAGACCCGGCTGAGCAAGGCGTTGTCGTAGAGCATCTTCTCGAAGTGGGGCACCAGCCAGCGGGCGTCCGTGGAGTAGCGGTGGAATCCCCCTCCGATCTGATCGAAGATTCCGCCCCGGGCCATTGCATCCAGAGTCAGGGTCACGGCATCCAGCAGGCGTGGGTCCCTGTTGCGATGATAGACGCGCAGCAGGAAAGACAGTGCCATCGGAGCTGGAAACTTGGGCGCCTCGCCGAATCCGCCGTGCCGGTGGTCCAACCGGTGGAGGAGGCCGCTTGCCGCGGCTTCCAGAGTCGATCCGTCCAGGGCCGAGTCGGCACCTCCGAGATAGGACGCCTGCTCCAGCGCGGCGGCGATCCTCGGCCGATCGGCGGCGATCTCCTGGCGGCGGTTCCGGTAGAATTCGGCCACGCTCTTCAGAACTCTGGGGAACCCGGGGCGTCCCGGCAGGTCGTGGGGAGGGAAGTAGGTTCCGCCATAGAAGGGGACGAGCTGCGGTGTCAGGAAAACGGTCAAGGGCCAGCCGCCCTGGCCGGAGCTCGCCTGGACGTAGGTCATATAGATGGAATCGAGATCGGGACGTTCTTCGCGGTCCACCTTGATGTTCACGAAGGTATCGTTCATCAGTGCGGCGATCGTCGGATCCTCGAAAGACTCCCGCTCCATGACATGACACCAGTGGCAGCTCGAATAACCGATGCTCAGGAGAATCGGTTTGTCCTCGCCGCGGGCACGGGCCAGCGCCTCCTCTCCCCAGGGGTACCAATCCACGGGATTGTCCGCGTGTTGACGCAGATAGGGACTCGACTCGCGGCTCAGGCGGGACATTGGGGGCATTGTAGCAGACCCCCACGGCGCCCAAATTGGTGACACGCACGTATTGGCTTCATAAGTACCTATGAACAAACACTTTTGTCCCAGGTCTGGCACCGATTACTGCCGAGACGCCATGGCGTGATCCGGCTGGCCTGCTCAAGCCCGGCGGGTCCTCCTCGTCCCGGCACTGACCGAGACACCTGCCGGGCCCCCGCCTTTCCAACGATGGCAGGGACTCGGACCCCGTTCGATGCTCCAGCCGCGGAGCACGGCCCACCCCGCGGATCCCTCGGCGATTCAGGGATATAGGTCCCAGACCGGCTTCAGAATCGTTTATTCATCGCTGCTTACGATCGAATTGCGTGCGTGTCACCTATTTCACTATCTGGATTTGTCGACTAGGATTTACGATTCAAGGGAGGGAATATGGATTTCGAGAAGCTGGGAGCGTTTTACCTCGGGAAGCAGTTCGATCTGGAGGCCGGCGCGGTCCGTGAGGACCGGTTGATTCTCTACGACGCCCGGGACCTGACCACTCACGCCGTCTGTCTGGGGATGACCGGAAGCGGCAAGACCGGTCTGTGCATCGATCTGCTCGAAGAGGCGGCGATCGATCGCGTTCCCGCCCTGATCATCGACCCCAAGGGAGACATCACCAACCTCCTGCTCCAGTTCCCGGATCTTCGTCCCGAGGACTTCCAACCCTGGGTCAATCCGGACGATGCCCGCCGCAAAGGCCTCACCATCGAGGAGCATGCCGCTCGCCAGGCGCAGACCTGGAAGGAGGGTCTCGCCCGCTGGGGGCAGGACGGGCAGCGCATCCGGATGCTGCAGCAAAGCGCCGATTTCACGATTTTCACGCCGGGCAGCGAAGCCGGGGTCCCGGTCTCCGTTCTGCACTCGTTCGCCGCGCCGGCGCAAACCGCAGCAGGCGACTCAGCCGAGGCGCTTCGCGAACGAATCGAGGGCACGGTGACGGCCCTGTTGGGGCTGATCGGCATCGAAGCGGATCCAATCCGGTCGCGGGAGCACATCCTTCTGTCCACAATCTTCGGACACTTCTGGAGCCAGGGCCACGATCTCGACTTTCAGAAACTCATCCTCGCGATTCAGACACCGCCGGTCGATCGTCTCGGAGTCTTCGACACCGACACCTTCTTCCCGCCCAGCGATCGCTTCGATCTGGCCATGCGCCTGAACGGCCTGATCGCCTCCCCCTCCTTCGCGGCCTGGATGCAGGGAGTGCCGCTGGACATCGGCAGCTTTCTGAGCAGCCCGGAAGGGAAGGTCCGACATTCGGTCTTCTATATTGCGCATCTCACTGACGCAGAGAGGGTCTTCTTCGTCACCATGCTCCTCAACCAGTTGATCGCCTGGATGCGGACTCAGCCCGGTACCACCAGTCTGCGCGCGCTCTGCTACATGGACGAGATTTTTGGTTTTTTCCCGCCGGTGGCGAGCCCGCCCAGCAAGAAGCCGATGTTGACCCTGCTCAAGCAGGCTCGTGCCTTTGGGGTGGGACTCGTTCTGGCGACGCAGAACCCGGTGGATCTGGACTACAAGGGGCTCAGCAACGCCGGGACGTGGTTCATCGGAAGGCTCCAGACCGAGCGCGACAAGGAGCGGGTCATCGACGGGCTGCTCGGCGCTGTCTCCGACGCCGGGAGCCGGCTCGATCGGACGAGTATCGGCGCGCTCATATCCCGGCTCGGGGACCGGGTCTTTCTGCTCCACAACGTCCACGAGGAGGGACCGGTCGTTTTTCAGACCCGCTGGGCCATGAGTTACCTGAGGGGGCCGTTGACTCGTCCCCAGATTTCCCTTCTGCGACAGAATGCGGCGGGAGCGATTCCCTCGACGGCAGCGCCGCCTCCTCCGCCCGTCTCGCTTCCGGGGCGTGTTCAGGCCGAGGCCGCCGCCTCGGAGGCCGGGCTTCCCGACGTCCTGTCGCAGTACGCGACTTCCGCACCCGCAGTGGCGCCGGAGGTGGAGCAAGAATTCCTGGCTCCCGTGCTCAGCGCGCCGGCGGCACGACTGGAGGCGCAGCAGTCGTCGCCTCATGCGGAATCCTTCGGCCGGGAGCGGATCCTGTACCGTCCGGGTCTGCTGGCCCGGGCGAGAGTCGCCTTCGTGGATAAGCGCCGCGGCGTCGACTGGGACGAGGAGCGATTGCTCCTCCTGTCGGACCTGGAGCAGAACGGGCCCGCCGACTGGGGATCGGCCAGGTCGCTGGATCCTCAACTTCCTTCCTCGGAGCGGCCGGAGCCGGACTCGCGATTCGATCGACTGCCCTCCGGAGTGAACGAGGAGAAGGAACTTCGCGCCCTCAGCCGGGAGCTGTCGGAGCATCTCTACCGGTCAGCTCGGCTCACACTGTTTCGCAGCGCCGCCCTCGAGACGTGCTCCCGGCCGGGTGAATCGAAGCCGGATTTCCTGCTTCGACTGACCCTGGTGGCGAGGGAGGCGAGGGATCATGACGTCGATGAACTGCGGCAGAAGTACGAAAAGCGAATCGATCAGCTGATGGATCGCCTTCGGCGAGCCGAGGCTTCTCTGGCCCGCAAGGAGGCGGACTCCCAGGCCCGGAAGCGGGAGGTGTTGGTGTCGGTGGGTGAATCGGTGCTGGGAATGTTCTTGGGGCGGCGTTCTTTACGCTCCGCGTCCTCGTCGTTGGGAAAGTACCGGATGCAGACCGCCTCGGATCTCGCCCGCAAGGAGGCGGAGGAGAAGGTCGAGAATTTGCAGCAGGAAGTCGAAGAGCTCAAGCAAGAGCTCAAGGAACAGACCGATGCCATCACCCGGCGCTGGGATGAAGCGCTCGCAGACCTCGACGAGGTTGCCGTCACCCCTCGCCGCAGCGATGTGAGGATCGACTCGGTGGCCATCGGGTGGGTTCCTTCCTGGGTCTTTCCGGTGGAGCCTGCCTCCGGCGGAGCCGGCGGGTTCGTGGAGATTCCCGCAGTGGTGTCCCGCTGAACCCGGACTGACACGGACTGACACGGACGGCGCAAGACACGCAATCGTTCTCCCAAACCGCAAGCCGCAAGGCGCAAATCGAAAATCGGCAATCGGCAATCGAAAATCTCAGACCAGCTCGATGGCGCGGCGCCGGTAGAGCCGGTAGGCCGCTTCGACTGCGGTGGCGCTCCCGACCAGGCCAAGCAAAACCCACAGATGGCCGGGTCGCTCCGTCAACACCTGGTAAAGCAGGGCGAGCAAGGCGGTCAGGCAGGTGATGAGTCCGAGCCCGCACACCCAGCGGCGGCTCCCGGTCTTTTCCGCCAAGACCCAGTTGGCTCCGTTGACGGTCGCGAAGATAATCAGGAAGCCGGCACTTCCCAGCGTGGAAATCGCCGACAGGTCCGCCAGGTTGGCCAGCAGAAGGGACAACGCGGTCGTGATGATGAGGCCTTCGATATGGCGGTTCCAGACTTTCTTCTCCAGGAAGGCCGGCAGTTCCCCCTCTTTGGCGATCGTGAAGCTCAGCCGGGCTGCGCCGTAAAGGGTCGCGTTGATCGCCGAAAACGTCGACAGCAGCGCGGCCACCGCGATCAGACGAAAGCCGAACTCTCCCAGAAACGGCTTGGCGGCCGCCGCCAGAGCGTAGTCCTGGGCCCCGGCGATCTCACTCAAGCTGAGGTTGCCCACCGTGACCATGGAGACCAGGACGTAAAGCAGAATGACGAAGAGGACGGACGTGAAGTAGGCTCGGGGCAGGACCTGCCGGTAGTTCCGGACGTCCTGGGCGGTATTGGCGATCAGTTCGAAGCCCTCATAGGCAACGAAGATGATCATCCCCCCGGCCAGGAGATGGAGCGGTGATGACCAGGTTCCAGGTTCGAGACGGCCGGCCTGGATCCCGAGGAAGCCAACTGCGGTGAACAGCACCAGGAGCGAAACCTTGGCAATGACCACGTAGGTCTCCGCCCGGCCGATGATCTCGGCGCTCAGCAGGTTGAGGGCTGCAGGAATCAGGATTGCGAGGCTGATGAGCAGATGTTCGTCCCAGCCTTGCCAGCTGCGGGGCAGGAAGGTGGCACCGTATCCCCCGAAGGCGTAGGCATACAAGGCGACCATGACGATGTAGCTCAGCCAGAGGAGCGTGTTGAGGCTACCCGTGAAGAAATTGCCGCCAAAGGCGCGGTCCAGGAACACCACAGTTCCGCCCTCACTGGGAAAGGTGACCGACAGCCGGGCATAGGAGTAGGCCGTCAGGATCGCGACCGCACCGGCCACCAGAAAGGCGATGGGAGTGCCTCCCCCGGCCAGGGAGACGGCCAGACCGAGAACGGCGAAGATACCGCCGCCGACCATGCCGCCGACCCCGATGGCCGTCGTTGCCAGAAAACCGATTCTTCCCTCGGCATCCGGCGTGTCGCCGCTCCAGGCGGCTCCGGCCTTCTTCCTCCTCGACAGTCTCACGGTTCCCCTTTCGTCCGGCTCTCCAACCGGTGAAGAAGGCAATCTAGAAGCCGACGCTTGCTCCTCCGTCGATGGGCAGGCAGACTCCCGTCACATAGCGCGCCGCGGAGGAGCAAAGATAGACGACCGCCCATCCGACGTCCTCCGAAGTCCCGAATCTGCCAAGCATGGTGCGGGCGAGTACCCGCTCCCTTCGATCGGGATCGCCCTCCATGGAACGGTCGAGCATATCGCTCTGGATCCAGCCGGGAGCCACCGCGTTGACCCGGACGCCCCGGCGGGAGTATTCGGCCGCCAGCCCCCGCATCATGCCGAGCATTCCCGATTTTGCGGTGCTGTAGGGGAGGACCAGAGGCAGCCCCAGAAAGGACGCCATCGAGGCGATGAAGATCACCGATCCCTTGCCGGCGTGGATCATGTCCGGGAGGCAGGCGCGCGTCAGTGCGAAGGCGCCCGTCAGATGTACATCGATGACCCGCTGCATTTCCTGCTCGGTGGTATCCAGCGCAGGTTTCTTCAGATGAATGCCGGCATTGTTGACCAGGATACTGACCGGGCCGATCTCCTGGCGAATCCGGCCAATCAGACGGGGAGTCCCTTCGAAGTCGGTGACGTCGTGGACGAAATAGTTCGCCCGTTCACCGAGAGATTCGACGGCTCTACGAAGGGGTGCCTCTCGACGGCCAATCAAGACCACGCGAGCTCCCGAAGCCCACAGGCACCGAACCACTCCGTGCCCAATTCCAGTCCCGCCTCCGGACACCAGTGCCGTCTCACCGTCCAGACGGAACGAAACTCGGTCAACGGTGGTCGGCTCGGTAGTCGCAACACCGTCGCACAGGGGCTCTCGAGGGTCGTCCATGTCTCCGATATTACCGCAGCGCGGTCCCGGGAATGAGAGGGGGGGAAGGGGCGAAGGGAAAAGGGCTGTCAGACCCCCGACCTCGAGCCCACAGAGAAGGCATCGATCAAGCCGATGCCCTCCGATCGGAGGTCTGACAGATGGCTGTAATGCGTCCGCCCTGATCCTTGAAAGTAAGATCTTTCTGGGAGAATTACTGACTGCATGGGAGTTCTCCGCTCAGGACGAAACCGCCGGGATGGCTTAGACGACGTGAGGCCGCTTGTCATCGTGCTTGCGTCCGAAGAACGAACGTGTAACGGCCACGACCGCTGCAAGCCCGACGATGGAGCCGGCCAATGTCAGAAGCAGCATTCCATCGCTCATGATGAGTGTATCTCCTTTCTCGTGTAGTCCAACGCTTCCCATTCTAGCAAGAAGCGTGCCACTGGTCGGTAACGCCCAGGGGCGGACGCGTTGGGCGCTTGCTACAACGCAAATTGCACTGTCTGCGGAGGTCTGGAAGGACGCCGGTCCTCTGGCGGTGCGCCCGGGAGGGAAGGGAGTTGTGGCATTGCTGTTTTTGGCTGCAAAAATGTCACAATCTGCAGCTGCGGGTGCGGAACATGCGTGCCCGGCTCTCCGTGAAAACTCGGGATGACATTGCTTTTCTTGCCACTCTTCGGCCGGCGTGATTCACGGAATACAACTCGCCCTAACTACATAGGTGAAAGACAACTCATTTAGGTTGGGCGTTTTGCCGCCCGACTGGGGGAACGCCGGGATGATTCGCTAGCGCAGGATCCCCCGCTGAAGCAGAATCTTCCGGACGCCCTCAACGCCCGGAGTCACCTCGGCTTGCAGGCCCGCGGCCCGGGCGGCTGCGACGCACTCGGGGTTGTCGTCAAAGAACAGGATCGCCTGTGCGGGCAGGGCCAGATCGCCCAGTACGAATTCGAACGCCTCGAGGTCGGGCTTGGCCGCGTGAATCTCATAGGACACATAGCAGTGTTCGAAGAATCGTCCGAAGGAGAAGGCATCCCGAAGGCGGGGCCAGTGTATCTCGTTGTTGTTGCTGAGACAGGCCAACCGGCACACGGGGCGCAGTTGCTCGAGCAGTTCCACGGCTCCGGGAAAAGGGCCTCGGTCCCAGGAGGCGAATCGAGCCAGAAACTCCTGGGGTGTCAGTGCCAGACCCAGTTCGGCCACCACCGCCCGGGCAAATTCGGGCGCCGTCGACCGGCCCTTCTCGAAGCGCCGAACCGCAGGTGAATCCAACCAGAACTTTCGGGCCTGATCGTGGGATAGGCGGCCTCCCGTCAGTGAACGGAGCGGTTCGATCCCGTCCCAGTGAATCAGGACACCGCCCAGATCGAACAAGAGAAGCTCGATATCCGATCGCTCCATCGGCTGCCTCCCGGCCTGATCCAGCATACCCTCCTCCCCGGGTTGGGCTGCGTCAGACGCTGCGCGGCCGGCCCGGTCCCGTACCGATAACCAAGATTCTGGCGAAATGCAAGCCCCGGGACGACGATAGGGGAGGTTCTCCAGGTTGAGATTTAGTAGAATCCGACCCAGCGCCCGATTTCGATCGTGCAACCGGGGAAGGTCCGAGGAGCAGCATGGCACCATGAATCTTCAGCCTGGAGAACGCGTTTCCCATTACGATCTGGTCGAAGAGTTGGGGGTCGGTGGAATGGGTGTCGTGTATCTCGCCCAGGACTCGCGGCTCGACCGCAGCGTCGCCCTCAAATTTCTGCCTCCCGGCATGCGGGTCGGCGACCACGAGACGGAACGCTTCATCGAGGAAGCCAAGCTGACTTCCGCCCTCGATCACCCGAACATTTGCACCATTCACGATATCGACGTGACGGCGCAAGGACAGACCTTCATCGTCATGGCCTACTATGCGGGAGAGACCCTTCGCCAGCGCGTGGAGAAGGGGACGCTCTCGGTCCGGGAGGCCGGCGGCCTGGCCATCCAGCTCTGTGAAGGCCTGGCCAAGGCCCACCGCTGCGGGGTCGTCCACCGCGACATCAAACCCGAGAACCTGATCCTCACGGATGACGGCGTCCTGAAGATCGTCGACTTCGGGATCGCCAAGCTGCTGGGCGGCAGGGGGAAGACACAGCCCGGGATGGTTTTGGGGACGCCCGCCTACATGGCTCCGGAACAGGTGAAGGGCCAGGAAGTGGACGGCCGGGCCGACCTCTGGGCGGCGGGGGTCGCCTTCTTCTTCATGCTGAGTGGGCAGTTGCCCTTCCAGGGGGACTCGGATCTCAGCCTAATGTACGCGATCGTGAATGAGCCGCCCAGGTCACTGCGGGACCTCAGGCCCGGCACCCCCGAGCGAATGGAGTCCGTGATCCTTCGGGCCCTGGCCAAGGATCCGGGGGAACGCTATCAGTCCGCCACGGAGATGCTCGAGGACCTCAAGGCCGCCGTGGAGGGCGGCCTCGCGCCCGTCTTCCAGGAGAGTCCCGCAGCGGCGGCTCCTCCCACACTGTCGTCGCTGGCCGTGATGACCTTTCGGGACCTCAGCCCGACCCGCGACCAGCAGTCCCTGTGCGAGGGGCTGGCGGAGGCGATCATCTTTGATCTCGGCCGGGTTCGTGGGCTCAAAGTCATCTCCCCCGGCTCGACCTTTCGACTCGCGGCCGAAGAAGCCACGCTGGCGGCCATCGGGGACCGCCTCGACGTGCAGGCCGTACTCGAAGGCAGCATCCAGCGCAGCGGAGACCGTCTTCGAATTCTGATCCGGCTGGTCCGCGTGCGGAGCGGAGAAGTGCTCTGGACGCACGACTTTCGCGCCGATTTGAACGATATCTTCGAGATCCAGGATCAGATTTCCCGGAGCGTCGCCAAAGCCCTGGAGATTCGGCTGGGCCGCACCGGCCAGGCACCCGTGGCCGTCGAGCCTCGGACCTCCCAGGTCGCGGCCTACTCGGCTTACCTGAAGGGCCGCTATTTCTGGAACCGGAGAACCGTCGAGGCGATCAAGCGCGGCATCGAATCTTTCACCGAGGCCATCGATCTCGATTCGAAGTTCGCTCCTGCTCTGGCCGGGCTGGCGGATTCGTACGCCATGCTCGGTATCTATGGGGCCTTCCCACCTCAGGACGTGATGCCCCGGGCCAGGGACACCGCGTTGAGGGCACTTGCGGCCGACGACAGCCTGGCGGAAGCCCACGTATCGCTCGGTTGTGTGAGATCGGTCTTCGAGTGGAACTGGAAAGCCGGTGAGGATTGCTTCCTTCGGGCCATCGAGTTGAACTCCAACTACGCCGCCGCCCACCATCGCTATGCCGTCGATAACCTGATCCCGCAGCAGCGCTTCGACGAGGCTGTCGAAGAAGTTCGGATCGCCCTTGCTTTGGATCCCGTCTCTGCGGCAATATCGACCTCCGTCGGGCTTCCGTACTATTTCCGCGGTGATTTCGGCTCGGCCATCGGGCACTTTCGCAAGGCGCTGGAAATCGACAGTGGATTTGCTCTGGCCCATGCGTTTCTGGGCCGGGCGTGCCTCGAGGAAGGGAATCCCGCTGAGGGGCTCGAACATCTCGATGCGGCGGTCAAACTCTACGGCGAGAACTCCAATATGCTCGCTGCCTTCGGCTGTGCCTCGGCTCTGACCGGCGATCAGGCGGTTGCCCGGGATGTTCTGAGCCGACTTCAGGAAGCCGCCGGCACGAGATATGTTTCGGCCTGCGATCTGGCCGCCCTGGAGGCGGCGCTGGGAAACCTGGACCGGGCCGTCGAGATGCTGCAGGAGGCCATGCAGGAGAGGGCGTACCTGCTCATCTACCTGTCTTGTGACCCGCTCTTCGCCCCGCTGCGAAGTCACCCGGCCGTATCCGACATGCTTGACAAGGTGAGGGGAGGCGATGACCATGCCGCGTAATCCCACGGGGGAGGAAGGCTCAGAGAGAAGCGTGGAGCCGGAACTCCGCGTGCGGGTCGAGGCGGAGGGCTTCGAGAACCGGGAATTCACCTTTCGACGCCCCTTCCGGATCGGCCGTGACGACGACTGCGAGATCCAGATCCAGAATCCCGGAATCAGCCGGTGCCATGCCCAGGTCTTGTTCGAAGGCGGCTGCTGGCACCTGCGGGACCTCGACAGCGCCAACGGAGTCTACCTCCAGGGCAAGCGCGTCAGCGATATCCCTCTGGAGGGGACGCTGACGGCAGAACTGGGTCTGCGCGACGCCGTGCTCACCTTCAGTACGGGAGAAGCCGCAACCTCCGGGCCCGATCGCGGCCGTACGGTGGTGGAGAAACCTCCGTCCGTGACCGAGTACGTGCAGCACTACTTCGAGGGTCACCGGGAGGGTCCCGTCGGCCAGAGGACGCGGATGATTCGGGAGGCATTCAAGGTCGTCGACAAGAAGAAGAAACGACGCTTCGGAGTCGTCCTTGCGGGAATCCTCGCGGTGACCACGGCCATCGCAATCTACGGCTATCTCCAGCACCAGGAGTTGCAGCGGCAGAAGAAGATCGCGGAGGAGATCTTCTACAACATGAAGTCGCTCGAGCTGGAGATTTCCAAACTCCAGGCCCGAGCGGCCGACAGCGGTGACCAGGAGTCGCGATCCGAGTTGACCGATTATCGTCAACAGCAGGACGCCATGTTGCGGAATTACGACCGCTTCCTCGAGGAGATGGAGTTCTACGAGGACAAGCACTGGACGCCCAAGGATCGGGTCATCCTGCGGGTCGCACGGATCTTCGGGGAGTGCGAACTGACCATGCCGGAAGAATTCCGGCAAAAGGTCTACGAGTACGTCGACAAATGGAAGACGACCCGGCGGCTGCAGCAGGCAATCCGGCGGGCGAGGGATAACGACTGGGATGGTGTGGTTGCCCGCACGATGCTGAAGTATCACCTGCCGCCCCAGTTCTTCTTCCTCGGGCTGCAGGAAAGCAGCTACGACCCCCAGACCATCGGACCGAAGACCCGCTTCGGGATTGCCAAGGGGATCTGGCAGTTCATTCCGGCCACGGCACTGCGCTACAGGCTGGAAGTCGGACCGCTGGTCGAGCTTCCCCGCTTCGACCCGAGAGACGAGCGGTTCACTTTCGACAAGGCCACCGACGCCGCCGCACGCTACATCCGGGATATCTACAACACCGAGGCACAAGCGTCCGGGCTGCTCGTCATCGCGTCCTACAACTGGGGAGAACGGAATATCCGCAGCCTGGTGAGAAAGCTGCCCGAAAATCCCAGGGACCGGAACTTCTGGAAACTGCTCGAACAGTACGGCGGGAAGATCCCGAAAGAGACTTACGATTACGTGTTCTACATCATCTCGGCCGCCGTCATCGGCCAGGACCCGCAGCTGTTCGGGTTCGATTTCGACGGGCCACTCCTGTCCGTGGCAGGTCAGACGGTTGGGCAGAATCCGGAAACCGCCTCCAAGACGGATTGACGGCCGCGAGCCGCGGCGGCGCCGGCCGCCGGCGCCGTTCTCCCCCCATGAGTGGCGGCACCTCCCCTGATCCCTGACCAAAGTTGCACCAGATGGAAATGTCTTTTCCGGGACGAAGGCCTTTTCTTTGTTCGAGTTGCGCGCATATACTCGAAATCCTGGAAAGCTCTGGCCAGGGGGAAGACTATGCATTTTCGGCAACTGCGGCGGTGTCCGGGCTTCGCGGTATCGGTGGTGTTGGGATGGCTGGTTTTGGCGGCGCCCTGCCTTGCCGGTTCGACGCTGATCTTTCCCCGTTTGTCCTACGAAACGGGAACCTACACCGGAATCGCCATCGCCAACCCCACTGCGGTCGCGGCCCAGATCACGCTGACGGCCTATGGGGCGGACGGGACCCTGCTTTCGGGCAGCGGCGTGGCCAATCCCGTGCAGATCACGATCGAACCCCATCGGCAGTTTGCCCGGACGTCATACGAGCTGTTCGGCGCCGGCCTCGCTCGCTCCACGGTTGCCTGGTTCAAGGCGGAAAGTCCCGTGGAAGGACTGACCGGCTTCTTCCTGTTTCTCAACGGCTCCATCACTTTCTTTGACGGAGCCGACCTCCCCGAACAATCGCGAGATCTGGTGTTCAACCTCGTCCGCCTCGGCGACGGGTGGAGCACCGAACTCAATCTCGTCAACCCGGGAACCGCGGGCACGACGGTCGAGTTGACCCTGCGCGGGGGCGCCACAGCGCTCAGCCGCAGCCTGACGCTGTCGGCGAAAGGTGCTGCTCGAGTGGACGTGGCCACGCTCTTCGAACAGGATGATCCGCCGCCAAACGGCAGCATTGTTGCGTCGGCCGGGGCGCCGTTGGTCGGATTCGAGTTGGTGCGGGGACCCGGCGATCTGCTGGGACTCAACGCGCGTCCGCTGTCGGAAACGCTGAATACGCTCTTCTTTCCCCAATTCGCGGTCCTCGGAGAGCCCGCGTATGAGAGTGAATTGGCGGTGGTCAACTACGGGGAGGAAAACGCTATCCTGACCATCAGTGCCTATCAGCCGGAGGGTCTGCTCTTCGGCAGCGCCGATGTCCGGAACAACCCCGTGACCCGGGTGCTCGGGAGAGGAGCGGTCCTTTGCGAGGACGCCGCCCAGCTGTTCGGCTTCAAGGGGGCCGGGCTGAGGACCGGCTGGATCAAGGTGCAGGCCACGTCGCCATCCATCAATGGCAGCCTCAGCTATTTCATTCCGGCATGGCAGTCGGCGGCCGCCGTCGCGAGCGAACCGCGGGGCCGAACACACGCCCTCTTCTCGCATCTGGCCACGACCTACGGCTACTTTACAGGTGTGGCCGTGCTCAACGGGGGCAGTCAGGCCGCCAATATTCGCCTCGTTGCCCTGGACAAGGAGGGAGCTCGCATCGGTACCTATACCGGCGTTCTGAGGCCGGGAGAGCAGCTGAGCCGCCTGATTACGGAGCTGGTTCCAGGATCGGAGGGGCGCGATGGCGGGATGATCTGGGCGACCAGCGACGTGCCCGTCTACATGACCGGACTGTTCGTCAACACCGAGCATGGTGTGCTCACCAACGTTCCCCCGCAGCCCGTTCCGGAGAGCTTTCTTCCGGATGCTGGACAACCCCGACTCTTGGTGTCTCCGCGGCTGGCGGTGACCACTCCCGGACAGTTCCTGACCTTCCATGCCGAAGGGGCCGGCGGGCCGGTGAACTGGAACGTCAGCGGCGGGCCGGCCGGGGGAACCGTCAGTTCCCTGGGCATCTACCACTCCCCCGTGGAGGTCCCGGCGGCTCTGCCCGTCACGGTTTCCGCCTCGTCGGACACGCTCGTTGCCGCGGCATCGGTCGATATCCTGCACAAACAACAGCTGGTCGGCGGACTGGGCGTGATCCAGTCGGTGGCCTATCTGTCGGGTCTCCGTCAGCTCTACGCCGCGGAGCTTCTCGCGGCGGGTGGTCTCCGTGTGGCGGCCGCCGCCGGCTCCAGCCGGATCCTGGACGTTACCGGGCAAGCCCCTGCACCGGTCAAGACCTTCGAGGGTGAGGAGATCGCAAAGATGATTCCCCTCCTGGGTGCCGACTCGAGGGAGTATCTCCTTTTGGCGGGCAAGACGGGCGGGCGGATCATCCGGCTCGATCCGGCCAGCGGACAGTCCGTGGATGTGGCAACGGGACTCAATGCACCCTCCGCCCTGGTCATCGATCCGGTGACGGGAGATCTTCTGGTGGCCGAGGCCGACCGGGTGAGATCGATTCCCAGGGCCCAGCTCGAGAGCGGTCTGGGAGCGCGCCGGAGCACCGCAGACGGGGGGACGGGACCTGGCCTGGCGGTCGATTTGGACACGGGTGGAGACGGCATTGCGGTCGATCCGTGCACGGGCAGGATCTACGTTTCCAGCGCCAGCCAGGGGGCCATCCTCTCCTTCGACAGGGTCACGGCCGAGTGGGAGTTCGCCGCCACCGGACTCAACAGTCCCGGATCATTGCTGGTGGTCTATCGCGAGGGATTCAGTTGCCCGGAGGCCTTCCATCTTCTGGTCGCCGAGCGGGGACTCAACCGGGTGCTCCTGGTGACACCCTCGGATGGCGGGGTCCGGCCCTGGGTCAGTGCCCCCGGTATCACCGACCTGGCTTTTCTGCCGAAGGACAGTCCTTTCTACTCCGGAGCGGGCGTCTTGACAGCCGAAGCCCCGGCCGCGGGCGGGGGACAGATCGCGCTGACCGAGATCCCCGGCCTCTATTCGGACATCCTCATCAACCCTCCGGTGCTCACGCTGGAATCGGCAAGCTGGAGCACGACCACACCCTTGCCCGTCGCCCGGCTCCTGGCCGCTGCCGCGGCTCCCGGCAACGGTTATCTCTACAGCATCGGCGGATACCCGGAGAGCACAGCCTGCTCCATTGGCCGCGGCGATGGCCGGGTTTTCCTGGCACGACAGAATGCGGACGGCACCCTCGGTCCATGGCAGGAGACGGAAGGCGGCGGCGCGAATTTCGTCCGCGTCGCATCCGGTGTCGCGACCGATAGCGGATACATCTATGTCGCCGGCGGCGCCGTCAACGCTCCCTCCTGGGACGGCTACATCTGGTTTGCCAAACCGGGGCCGGAGGGTCAGATCTCCGCCTGGTCGAGATCCGCACCTCTGCCCGGAAGCCCCAATTGGTTGGGCTCGTGGCCGATCGTCGCGGCCTACGAGGGCTATCTCTATGTGGGAGGCGGCCGCAACGCCTTCACGCCGAGGTACACGGACCGGCTCTACTATGCCAGACTGAATGCCAACGGATCACCGGGGCCCTGGACCCAGGTCGCCCTGCCGTCACCCAGTTTCCAGGGACAGTTGAACTTCTATGCAGGCAGAGCCTATCTGGTTCTCGGGACCGACAACTGTGACGGCTGCATTTCGGATCGGGTGTTCACGGCCGTGGTGGAGCCTCAGGGGGGGCTGGGCCCCTGGCAGGAAGCCAGATCACTTCCCGAGCCGGCGCGACAGGCCTCGGCCCAGGTGGTCGATGGTCATCTGGTCGTATTGCCGGGTGGAACGGCCGTCTACGAGAGTGCCATCCTCCCGGACGGCTCGCTGGGTCCCTGGAACTCGATGGAATTGCTGCCGGAAAGCGCGCTCCCCTGGGCTCAGGGGGTCTATGCGGACGGCTACTACTATCTCGTCGGCGATCAGAACTGCGGCGCTACGGACGCGCGTCTCAGAAAGGTCTACTTCGGACGGATCCGATTTTGACGCGAACGCCTCCCACGCTCACACACCGTCTTGGACCGAATCTGAGTCCGAGCGGACGGCCTGCGGAAACGTTCGATCCCGTGGGAACTGGAGCAAGACTCAAGCCCGCATTTCCCCACGACTTCGTCGGAGGGCAAAGAGGCTGGCGGCTGCGGCATCGCCGATCGACCGGTTCCGCGACGTCGGGCCAAAGATACGTGAGAATTTCCCGGTCGCGCGCCGTTCAGCTACCCGTCTCGTCACGGCCTCGCAGCGCACTCGGACGAGAAACGCGGGCTGGTCTCCATCTTGAAGGAGGTCCTGCGACCCTATTTCTTCTTCTTGGCTTCCTTGGCCTCGGACATGTCGCGCTCCAGCAATTCGGCGACCTGTTTCTTCTCAACGGGCGTCAGGTACTCTTCGCTGACAAGGGCCTGCACCAATGGTCCGGCCGCTCCCGCAAAGGCCTTCTCGATCAGAGACTTGAGAGCGGAGCGCTGGGCCTGCTCCCGGGTGATCAAAGCTGTGTACAGGCGGGTGTTCGCCCGGAGACGAGACCGAAGGGCCTTCTTCTGCGCCAGCCGTACCATGATCGTCTGTACTGTCTGGTAAGCCCAGCTGGTCTGAGGTTCCACAACTTCGAGGACGTCGCGAACACTGCTCTCCACAGGACGATCCCACACCGCATTCATCACAATCCATTCTGCATCAGACAATCGCATCTCCGAACTCCTTACTTTGGCCCATTCCTCGTTTGCCCGAGATCGCACACAACCAGATCGAAAGATCGGTCGAAAGCGATCCAGGAGCCCCAACACACAACTGTAAGCGGGTGAACGGGTAATGATTGCCGCTGGCACTGGCAATCCATAAGAGGCCGGTTACCTCCCATCCGTGTCTGCGTTCACTGGATGGCCCTGAACGGACTGCGCATGCCAAGCTCCCCCCACCTGCTCACGGCAGAACACATTTACTACGAATCGTGTAGTGGGCGCAAGACCCCTTCGCAACTTTCTTAAATCGACAGCTGAAAATTGTAGTGACCACCCCTGAACAGAAATGGACAAGGGCCCCTTTCAGGCTCCTCCAAGGAAATCGTCTTCGGCCGGGAGAAGCCTGTCCGCCTTCTCAATCGAGTCGATCGAGGAACCGGACGACTTCGGTATGTTCCTTCTGATCGGCGAGGGCACGGGCGGTCCACCCTTCTTTGGTGGCTGCTTCCGGGTCGGCTCCGCCATCCAGCAGTGCCTTGACGGTGTCCATCTGCCCTTCCCAGGCGGCGTACATCAGCGGAGTCAGCCCCTGCGGATCGGTGACGTCGGTCCGGGCGCCCAGGCCGATGAGCAACCTGACCGTTTCGGCGTGCCCCGCGCCCGCCGCCGTCGCCAGAATGGGGACACCTTCCTTGTCCTTCAGGTTGGGGTTGGAACCAGCCTCGAGGAGGACGCGGGCGGCCTCGGTTTGACCCTTCGAAACGGCCCAGGAAAGGGCGGTCCAGCCATCCCGATCCTTGGCCTCCAGACGGGCGCCGTGCGCCAGGAGCAGCTTGACGGCGTCCGGGTGCCCGCCCAGGGCGGCCCACATCAGGGCCGTCCGTCCGTCGTTGGTCCAGACGTTCAGTTCCGCCTTACGGGAGAGCAGGAGGTCGATCATTTCTGTGCGGCCGTTCGAGGCGGCCAGCATGAGAGCCGTGCGGCTCTCATTGTCCTGGTTCCTCGGATCCGCCCCTCCGTCGAGGAGCGCCTCCGCTGCCGCGGCATGGCCCTCCGAAGCCGCCTGCATGAGGGGGGTCCGGCCATTGTTGTCGCGGGCGTCGGCCTCGGACCCGGCCTCGAGCAGGAGACGGACGGTGTTTCCGTCACCCGCCAGAGCCGCCCACATCAGCGCCGTCCAGCGCGCAGAATCAACGGCGGACACGTTCGGTTTCGCTCGGAGCAGGGCTTCAACGGTCTCCGCGTGGCCGTTCATCGCGGCCAGGATCAGCGGCGTCCGCCCGGACTGGTCCACCTCTTCCACGCCCACTCCCCGATCCAGCAGCGTCTTGACCGCTTCCGTGCCGCCCCCTTCGGCGGCTCTCAGTAGCGCGGTCCGGCCGGTGCTGTCCCGATCCTGCAGGTTCGCTCCCCGGTCCAACAGGAGTGCGACGATATCCGCCTTCCCCAAACCCGCGGCGATCAGCAACGGTGTGGCGCCTTCACGATCCTGAACTTTCAGGTCGGCTCCGGCGTCGAGCAGGGACTGAACGAGATCCCGGCTGCCCGACTCGATGCCCAGCATGAGGAGCGTTCGCCCCCGCCCCACCGCCAAATTGGGATCTCCACCATCCTCGAGCAGCGATGCCACTGCGGCGGCGTCACCCGCCTCGGTCCTGGAACGGAGTTCCTTATTGACATCGGTGCAGGAGAAGAGAAGGGCACAGCCGGTCAGCACGGACACGAGTCCGAAGCGTCGGAGCGTACTCAAGGCAGCACCTCCTTTGCAGACAGGGTCCCGCGGAGAGACCCCAGGATTACTCGTTCCGGGAACCCCGCTGGCGGGTTCCCCGGCCTTGATTATCGTCTCGGGGGGACAGACTGTCCACCGACAAATCCGCGAGGGCCGGGATCCCGGGCGGCGGTGGTCCCACCGTGCAGTCGTTTCTGCGCCGTTTCATCCATCGCTGACTGCAGTTCGCAGCACTCCGGTCGGCCGAAATCAGAAGGACTCGAGACTCAGTTCGGCGGTCGGCAGGCCCTCCGCGGTGGCCTTGAGCCGGATCGGCCCCGCAGCGGGTGTCGACTGGATTACGACCAGACACTGGCCGTGAAACGCCTTGCGCTCGCTGGCCTGGAACGATTCGTGACTGACCTGGCTGCCGTTGTCGACACCGATGATGCGACCGTTCCCCTCGACCTCGAAGTGGACGAGATTGTCGGCCCGAGGAACCAGGGTCCCCTGGTCATCCACGACCTCCACCGTCACGAACGACAGATCGCGTCCGTCCGACCGGATGCGATCGCGATCGGCTTTCAACTGCAGTCCTGCGGCAAGTCCGGCGGTCCGGATCTCCTGGACCAGGGTGTCCTCACCATCGATGCGACCGATCGCCTTCAAGGTTCCCGGCACGTACTCGAGTCGCCACATCAGATGGAGATCCTCGGGTCCCTTCTTGCGGACTCCCTGCGACTGGCCGTTGAGGTACAACTCGACCTCGTCGCAGTTGGTGTAGGCCCACACATCGACGGTATCGCCGTCTTTCCAGTTCCAGTGCGGAAAGACGTGCAGGACGGGTGCGTCGGTCCACTCGCTCTGGTAGAGGTAGTAGGAATCCTTGGGAAACCCTGCCAGATCCACAATCCCAAAGTAAGAGCTGCGCGCGGGCCATGAATAGGGCGTCGGCTCACCCAGGTAGTCGAAACCCGTCCAGATGAACTGGCCGGAGAGGAAGGGATAGCGCTTGATCATGCTCCAGGTCGCCTCGTGCGTCGAGCCCCAGCCGACGCGGCAGTTGTCGTAGGAAGAGCAGGAGAAATCGGGGTTCCCCTTGACCGGTTTGTCCCATTGGGCCGGCCAGACACGGATCTCGTCGGACGGCATGTCGTAGCTCCCGCGGGTCGCCAGAGCGGAGCAGGTCTCCGTGCCGATGAACTTCTGGTCCGGAAAGTCCTCGAGGAACTTGGGGAATTCAGCGTGGTGGTAGTTGAAGCCGATCAGATCGAGGGCGCCGGAGCGGACCAGCGGATTCTCCGGCTGTGGATTGTTCAGGGCCGCCGTCACGGGTCGCGTCGCGTCCAGCCCGCGGACGATTCCAGCGAGTTCCTGGGCGATCGGGATGCCCGATTCGTCCCATTGCTCCCGCACCTCGTTGCCGATGCTCCAGATCATGACACTGGGGTGGTTTCGGTCACGGCGGACGAGGTCCTCGAGGTCGCGTTTGTGCCATTCGTCCCAGTCGAGGTGATAGTCGTATCGCGTCTTCCCCTGTTTCCACATGTCGAAGGCCTCATCCATGACGATGAAGCCCATTCGGTCGCAGAGATCAAGCAACTCGGGAGCGGGAGGATTGTGCGATGTCCGAATCGCATTGACGCCCATGCCCTGGAGAATCTCCAGCTGGCGTTCCAGGGCGCGTGTGTGAATCGCCGCGCCCAGGCATCCCAGGTCGTGGTGGTCGCAGACACCGTTGATCTTGAGGTGCCGGCCGTTGAGAAAGAAGCCCCGGTCTCTATCGAAGGAGAAATCGCGGATCCCGAAGGGTGTCTCGTATTCATCGCAGAGCCGCGACCCGCAGTCCACGCGCGAGACTGCCCGGTACAGGTCGGGCTGCTCGATCGACCAAAGCGCTGGATGGACGACCCGGAGTTCCTGGGAGATCTCCCCGACCTCGCCGGCGGCCAGGGTCCGCGGCTCGGCGATCCGGCCGACTTCGTTGCCGGCCGGATCGTAGAGGATCGTACTCAGCTCGATCTCCTGTGAATCGGCTGAGGCGTTCTTGACCGAAGTGACCACCGACACGGTCGCAGAGTCGACCTCGATCTTGGGCGTGCTCACGAAGGTTCCCCAATGATCGACGTGCACCGGATCGGTCACCACGAGCCAGACGTTGCGGTAGATTCCCGATCCTGAGTACCAGCGTGAATTGGGCTGTTCCGAATTGTCTACCTTGACGGCCAGGAGATTGGGCGTACCGTCAAACTTCAGGTGCGGAGTCAGCTCATAGCGGAACGAGCTGTATCCGTACGGACGCTTGCCCAGGTAGCTTCCGTTGATCCAGACCTCGCTGTTGCGATAGACCCCGTCGAAGTCGATGAACACCAGGCGGCCCGCATCACCGTCTGGCAGGGTGAAGCTCTTGCGGTACCATCCCGTCCCTCCCGGCAGGGCGCCGCCGCCGGGCGTGGCGGGATTGTCCTCGCTGAACTCGCCTTCGATGCTCCAGTCGTGGGGCAGCGTGAGTGATCTCCATCCGGAATCGTCGAAACCCGGAGCCTGGGCATCGGCCACGTCTCCGAGGTGGAACTTCCAGTCTGCTCCGAAGTTGCTTCTCTGACGGGGGCCTTCGGCCGGGGAGCGGTCAGCCTGCGAGCAGGAAACGCCTGCCGAAACCGCGATGACTGTGACCCACCAGAACAGCGTCTTGACTCTCATGGCGATAACTCCTCCTTCCCCGTCGCCGGGCCCGGGTCGCCGTCAGCCCAACACGACCGAGACTTCATGTACGGATCCGGGTTCCTGCACCGGGATCAGGTTTCCTTCGAGCTCGCCTCCGTCCAGCAGGAGGCGTCGGACCCCTTTGCTCACTCCGTCCGGATTCGAGATCTCGATGACGTAGCGGGCCCCGCGGAAAGTCCGGGTGACGCGGAACTCGGGCCAGTCCGGGGGAACGCACGGGTCGACGCGCAGGCCGTGGAACTCAGGCCGGATTCCCAGAATGAATTGCGCGATGGCCACGTAGTTCCAGGCCGCCGTACCCGTCAGCCAGGAGTTCTTGGCTTCACCAGGCTTCCAGGCGTCCTTTCCGGCGATCATCTGGGAATAGACATAGGGCTCCGTCCTGTGGAGATCGCTGATGTCCTCCAGATAGGCCGGGCAGATTCGCCGGTAGTAATCGAAAGCCTGAGAGCCGTTGCCGGCCAGGGCTTCGGCAATCATGATCCAGGGGTTGTTGTGGCAGAAGATGCCGGCATTTTCCTTGTATCCCTCCGGATAGGACGAGATCTCTCCCAACTGGACGTAGTACTTCGAGTACGGGGGATTGTGCAGGACGATCCCATGTTCGCAGGCCAAATGGCGTCGAACCGAGTCGAGGGCCGTTCGAGCTCTTCCATCGTCGAGTCCGATTCCCGCCATCACACAGAATCCCTGAGACTCGATGAAGATCCTCCCCTCCTCGCACTCGGCGCTCCCGACCTTGTTCCCGAAGTGGTCGTAAGCCCGCACAAACCACTCGCCGTCCCAGCCGTGATCATGAACGGCCTGGATCATCTCGGACAGATGCCCTTCGGCCTGACGAGCCTCCTCGTCTTTGCCCAGATGGCGACACAGATCGACGAAGTCCCGCCCGTAGTACACGAAGAGACCGGCGATCATCACCGATTCCGCCCGACCTCCTTCCCGGTTTTCGGTGGTCTGAAAGGATTCATCGGGGTTCGTCGAAAAGCAGTTCAGATTGAGGCAGTCGTTCCAGTCGGCTCGTCCGATCAGCGGCAGACCATGCTCTCCGCGGTTCTGGACGACGTGGTAGAAGGACCGGCGGAGATGTTCGAAGAGGCTGGCACGGTTCTCCTCGTCGTTGTCGAAGGGGACCGGTACGTCGAGGATGCTCCAGTCTCCGGTCTCCTTGAGATAGGCGGCGACCCCGGCGATGAGCCAGACTGGATCGTCATTGAAGTTGCTTCCCACCTCGTTGTTGCCCCGCTTGGTGAGGGGCTGGTACTGATGGTAGGCGCCGCCGTCCTCGAACTGGGTGGCGGCGATGTCCAGAATCCGCTCGCGGGCCCGCTCGGGTGCCATGTGGACGAAGCCCAGCAGATCCTGGTTCGAATCGCGGAAGCCCATGCCGCGTCCGATGCCGGATTCGAAGTAGGAGGCACTGCGGGAGAAATTGTAGGTGATCATGCACTGGTACGGATTCCAGATGTTCACCATCCGGTTGACCCGATCATCGGGTGTCCGGGCGGCGTAGACGGCCAGACGCTCATCCCAGTAGTCCCGCAATGTCTCGACCGCCTGATCGACCGCCTCACTGTCTCCCAAGAGGTCCGTCATGGAACGGGCCCGCGTTTTGTCGATGACGCCGTGACGTTCGAATTTGACGTCATCCGGGTTCTCCACGTAGCCGAGCACGAAGACCAGATCCTTCACCTGACCCGGCTGCAGCGAGCATTCGATACAGTGCGAGGCGATGGGGGACCAGCCGTGGGCGACCGAGTTTCCGGACCGACCCTCGACGACGGCGTCAGGCGCCTCGAATCCGTTGTACATGCCGAGGAAGCGTTCCCGGTCCGTGTCGAAGCCGGCCGGGGGCGTGTTGACCCAATAGAAGGCATAGTGGTTCCGGCGCTCCCGGTATTCGGTCTTGTGGTAGAGAGCAGCGCCGTCGATTTCGACTTCACCGGTGGAAAGATTGCGCTGGAAATTCGTCATGTCGTCGAGCGCATTCCAGAGGCACCACTCTACGAACGAAAACAGCTGAAAGTGCTTGGGTTCGGTCGACAGGTTGCGCAGCCGAACGCGCTGAACTTCACCCTGAAAATGCAGGGGAACGAGGGACAGCACTTCCGCCTCGATTCCATTGCGGGCGCCGGTCAGGACGGTGTAGCCGAGACCGTGACGGCATTCGTACCGGTCCAGGGAGCGCTTGACCGGCTTCCATCCGGGAGACCAGAAGTCCTGGGCGTCTCGAACGTAGAAGTACTTGCCCCCATTGTCGAGGGGAACGCTGTTGTAGCGGTAGCGGGTGATCCGTCGCAGGCGGGCATCCTTGAAGAAGCTGTAGCCACCGCCCGTGTTCGAGACCAGGGAATAGAAATCGTGGTTGCCAAGGTAATTGATCCAGGGATACGGAGTCCTGGGGTCGGTGATTACGTACTCCCGCCTTTCGTCATCGAAGAAACCATATTTCATGGTAGATGGTGACCCTTTCCCGGGTGGACCGGCGTACTCGCGCCAGATGCAGCCGTGGGATCCGAATCGCTCAGTCGTTCGGGAGGTGCTCCCACCAGGTCTTCTTCAGGATGAGCGTCGTCACGACGATGAGCAGAATCGCCACGATGATCCCGCTTGGCTGCATCAGAATGATGTAAATGGGGATCGCCACCAGCGCTGTCTGCCAGACGATCCCGATGAAGATGTTGAACATATCTCTCTTGAAGTTCCTGTTCCTCTCGAACTCGGGATGCAGCTCCATCACCCGGTCGTGAATCGGCTTCCAGAAACCCCAGGGTCGGACCGACGTGTAGAAGGAGATCAGTGTTTCCTCATCGGTCGGTGGAAACAAGTAAGTTCCGATCAGGCACCCGATAATGGAGATGGCGAGGATGAGCGGGAAGTAATAGAGCTCGAGGGTCTGCTGGAAGACCAGTGGAAAGACCAGTGCCGGTATGAGGCCGAGAACCATTCCGAAGAAGTAGCCGTGCCCGTTGAATCGCCACCAGTACCATTTCAGGCAGTTGGCGGCGATGTAGCCTCCCCAGAGTGCCGAAACGATCCACTGCAGGAGACTGTTGACGTCCTGGGCATAGAATCCGAGGACGATGCTGATGACCACCACTGTGACCCCGACGATGTAGTTGGCATATTTGATTTGCACGTTCGGGGCCTGTGGCCTGGCCTTCAGATAAATGTCGTTGATCACGTATGCCTGGGCGGCATTCAGGGTGCCGGCAAAAGTCGACATGAAGGCCGCGAGCAGGCCGGCGAGCAACAGTCCGGTCAATCCCACGGGGACGAATTCGTTGATTGCCGAGGGCAGGATCTGCTCGAAATCGAGTCGTCCCCCGACGATCAGGTTGAGCTTGTCGTAATAGAGCAGGCCGAGAACCACGAATCCGGTGATCATGAAGTAGCGGATCGGATTCAGGATTACGGAGACGAAGCCGCTCATCATGGCCCCCTCTCGGGGGCTGCGGGTGGACAGGATCTTCTGCATGTCGTAGTTCGGCGCCGGCCCGGCGGCACTAACCAGGAAGCCCTTGAAGAGCATCATCATGAAGAAGACCGAGAACAGGGAGAAACCGTCCTCGGCGATCTTCCGGTTCACCTCCGGGAGAATCTGTCCCCAGTCCAGCCCCAGATCCCACCCAAACCAGGGGGAGGTCCACCCTGCGGGAACGACCAACTGTGAGTGGGCGAGGGCGCCCATGGCGATGAAGCCGATCAGCAGAGAGGAGATGGTCATGATGATGTACTGGACGAGGTCGGCCCACACGATGCTGACCATGCCTCCGAGCACCGCATAGAGAGTGGCAAAGAAGGTGAACACGATGCCATAGACGTGAGGCACGTATTCGGGGGGGACGATGTCGGGACTGAGCCCCAGGGCTCCGCAGACGGTCGGCCAGGGGATGAAGATCATCATGAATTTGCCCAGCCCGATGAATCCGTAGGCCAGGAACCCGAGACAGCTGACCAGGGCGAAAGCCACCACGATGTTGTGCGAGAGGCGGGAGCCGATTCCCTTGCCGAAGCGGGTGCCGATCCACTCGGCTCCGGTTGTCACATTGGAGCGCCGCAACCAGATCGACAGGAAGACCATGAGGAAGATCTGGTTGAAGGTGGGCCAGAGCCAAGGAATCCAGATGGCCTTCAAGCCGTAGACAAATCCGATCGTCACCAGCCACATGGTGCCGGAGATGTCGAACATGCCCGAGGCGTTCGACAGGCCGAGCAGGTACCAGGGGAGCTCATTCCCACCCAGCAGATACGACTTCTTGTTTTGCTCGGCCCGCTTCTTCAGGAAGAACCCGATAAAGACCGTGGAAGCCAGGTAGACACAGATGATCAGAATGTCGAGCGCATTGAGCTTCATGCAGTCCCCTACTTCATTTCGATCGTGACATCGACGATCCGTTTGACCGGGTCGGGACGGGTCGCCGCAGAGACTTCTGCGGCATGGGAAATGTTCAGATTCAGCCCGGGGAGCCGGTCGAGGAACGAGTCCAGGTAGGAGCTGTCGTAGACCTGGCCCGTCCCCAACCCCCAGGCCTCCCTGATTCTCTGCTGGTTCTCCCGGGACATCCCCTCGAGAAACAGAGTGCCCATGCGGTACTCGGGGCCCTCCGTCAGGGTGATGGAAAAGGTCACGTTGTCGTCGTCCTTGACGAAGTTGGCCTGGGAGCGTACTTGAAGATCGAGGCGGCCCTTTCGACCGTAGGCGTCACGAATTCGCTGCAGGCCCTGGTCGAGACGCAACGAATCGGCGATGTCTCCCTTCTCCATCTCGAGGAATCCGTCCAGTTCCGGCGCCGAATAGACGGTGTTGCCTTCCCAGGACACCCCGGCCCAGTGATACTGGATCCCTTCCGTGATCGGGACACTCAGTACGACGCCAGTGGGATCTCCGGCCGAAGGCGTGGCCGTGGCGGCCCCGAAGGAGGCCTGAAGGTAGCCTCGTTCCCGATACACCGGGAGCAAGGTGAGAGTGAAGAAACGGGCCGCTGCGGTCGCCGAGTAGCGTTGTCCGATCAGCTGTTTGGCGGTTTCGGCCAGCAGGCCCGCCGCAACATGCTCGGCTCCCGGAAACTCAAGGGCCGCGACCTTGAAGACTTCACTCGAGATCTCGAACAGCAGCAGGTGCCGCTGAGTCCGCAGATCGAGCAGATCGGAGTGCGATACGTCCGCGGTGATGCCGCGCTCCGCCAGCAGTTCTTCGAGTGCGGACGCCGCTTCGTCGGGAGCCGTGCCGGACAGGGGCAATTCTCCGGAGTAGATCGGCAACTTCTTTCTGACGGCTGCCTGAAGGTCGGCTTCGGGAATGCCGACGAAGTTGTCGAAGACACAGGTCCTGAGCGGACCTGCCTCGGCGACTTCGAAGGTGACCGCCATGCGGCCGCCGCTGGTCGCATAGGAGAATCGGAGGCTATTGAAGAAACCGCTGTGGCCGAGGTGTTCGGCGGCGCTACGGAGCTGCTCCAGAGTGATCGGTTGGCCGAGCTCGAGGCCGGCGGCCCGGGCGACCCGCTCCGCCTGGAAATGCTCGAGTCCCACGAATTGAAGCTTGTCGAGTATCGCCGTCGCGCCCAGAGCGGATGAAGAGATCCCACACAGCGAGATGCAGAGGACCAGCAGCCGGGTGATTCGGGGAGCTTTTCCCGCGATCCGAACTGTCAGGTTAAGCCTCCACATCCGAGTCTCCTTCATCAGTCGGCCAGCACCCAGCCGCCGTGGGACGAACACCCTATTTTGCCGTGAAGCCGCCATCGGCTCAAGGCCCGGACAGGTGGAATCTAGGCCTTCGTCCCTTCGTCCTCTCCCGACTCGAGGTGAAGCAGGCGTGCATCGATATCGGCCAGGAGTCTCTCGTAGATCTCCTGCCCCAGGAGTCCCTGGTGGAAGGCTTCGATAACGCGCCGCTTCTCCGTCAGCAGAAGGTGTCGCCGAGCCCATTTGAGCTCCTCGGTCTCGATGAGCTCCCGTTCCAGATGGAGTGCCTCGATCCGATCCCGGGTGGATCGGGCAATCTCCTCGTACTCGGAGCGCAGCTGCGACAAGACCTCCCGGTTTTCGAAGCGCACGTGCTCCATTTCGTTGAGTTCGGCCAGAGCGGCGCGGGTTGCCTGCAGCTTGCCCCGGGCCAGTTCGTAGGCATCGCGTTCCTCGCTTCTCTGCACGATCCCGAGATGGTGCAGGAGTGGAGACATGGTCAGCCCCTGCACCAGTATCGAGAGCAACACCACGCCGAAGGTCATGTTCACCAGGAGGGCGCGGTGCGGAAAATCGGGGGCGAGGCTGAGCACGAGCACCATCGGCAGGCCGCCGCGCAGACCTCCCCAGGTCAGCACGATACCCCAGGACAGAGGAATCCTCTCCCGCGTGGACCTCAGCAGCGCCTGGGCGGACAGAATGATGAGCCCACGTCCGGCGACGACGATCAGGTAGGCCACCAGGATGACCTGCCAGGAGGCGAAGAGGGTTTCGAGCCGCACTTCGAAACCGATCAGCAAGAAGACGATCGAGTTGAGCCCGAAGGCGACGTACTCCCAAAAAGTCTCGACGGCGACCCGGGTGCTCGGCGACATCCCCACCCGCGTCGCATAGTTCCCGCAGAGCATGCCGGCACAGACGGTGGCGATGACGCCGGAGAAATGAAAGTGCTCGGCGGCGACGAAGGAACCGTAGGCTGCAATCGTCGTCAGCGTCGTTTCGATCATCGGATCGTCCACGTGGCGGATCACTTGGGAGACCGCCAGCCCGACGGCGGTGCCGATGAGCCCCCCGAAGCCGACGATGGAGATGAAGTCGAGCGCCAGTCCCCCTACGCTGATCGCCGCGCCCGCCACCAGGGACAGGCTCAGGGTGAAGAACACCACGGCCGTGCCGTCGTTGAGAAGACTTTCCCCGTCGAGGAGCACCCCCAGGCGCTTCGGCACGCCGAGGCTTTTGAAGATGCCGACCACGGCAATGGGATCGGTCGCCGAAATGAGCGCGCCGAAGACAAGGGCGTGCTGCCAGCCAAAGCCCGTCACGAAATGCAGCGAGTCCACGACCGGGGTCAGGATCAGCACCGTGAGAGCGATAGCGGCGGCGAGTCCCGGGACGGCCAGGGAGGCAATGGCGGTCCTGTTGCGCCAGAACTGGGTGAACTCGATGTGGAAGGCGGCCTCGAACAGGAGCCCCGGCAGAAAGATGGAAAAGAGAATGTCCTTGGTCAGGTGGGGAACGTTGAGGACGTGGGTGAAGCCGAGAACGAGGCCCGCGAGGACCAGCGCAACCGTGTAAGGCATCTGCAGTCGGCGGACCAGGATGGCCACCGCCGAAGCCACGATAAAGAGCAGAATCAGAACGGTTTCGGCTTCCATAATTCGTTTAGCAGAGGGGTGTATAGTACCTTTATGGGTACCTATTTCGCGTCTATTTTCACCACTTTCGTGGTTTTTACCGCCTTCGCGTCGGAGGCGGCCCTGGCCCAGCCCGTCGAAAAGACGACGACGGCCGGATCCTATCGACTCGAGCTCGAGGTCCTTCCCCCCGAGCCCTTCTTTTCCCAGAGCGAAGTCCAGTCACAGCAGGTTCAGAGCGGGATGCTCGTCGTGCGTGGGGCGGCTCCCGTGCAGCCGAACGCCTCTCCCCGGCCGGATCACCATCTCGTGGTCCACGTTTTTGACAAGGCGACGGGGAAGGCGGTGACGGGGGCCGACGTCCGGATGAGCTTCCAGCGACTCGCTCCGGGTGGAGAACCCAGCGGGCCGGTGACTCGGGTACCGGTCGTCGAGATGCAGGTCATCGGCAAGGGACCGCAGACGACGCACTATGGCAACAACGTTTCCATGCCGCCCGGGACCTATCGCGTAACGGTCACCGTCAACGCCGCCACCGCCGAGTTCAAGGTGACGACCTGACCGTTGCGTGGGACTGTCCCGGGGTTTGCCTGACGGCGGGAGAGCGACGGTCGCCGGCCGCCCCGCCGTGAGTCTGCCGCCGCTGTATCCGGTCGAAGGGCCGTCGCGCCCTTTCCGGAAGAACGGAACACCCGAGCCCATTCAATCGCATCCACCGGGTGTTCCAGGTCGTGATGGAGGAGTCACCGTGCGAATACGCTTGACAGGTTCAGTCTTCCTTTCGCTGTTACTGTCTGCCGTCGTCCTGGGTGCCGACCCGGGCGTCACCCGAGTCACGCTGGACAACGGCCTGCGTGTCGTGGTGGTCCGGAACACGTTGGCGCCCGTGGCCACGACCATGGTGAATTACCTGGTCGGGTCGAATGAAGCGCCTCCCGGGTTTCCCGGCATGGCACATGCCCAGGAGCACATGATGTTCCGGGGCAGCCCCGGACTTTCCGCCAATCAGCTGGCCGACATCGTGGCCTCCATGGGGGGAGACTTCGACGCCGATACGCAGCAGACCGTGACCCAGTACTTCATGACCGTGCCGGCCGAGGATCTGGACGTCGCCCTCAAGATCGAGTCGATCCGCATGCGAAACGTCCTGGACACCCAGGCCCTCTGGTCGAAGGAGCGCGGGGCCATCGAACAGGAGGTGGCCCAGGACATCTCCAATCCCGAGTACCTCTTCTACTCCAAGTTGCTGGCCAAGATGTTCGCGGATACTCCCTACGCCCACGATGCACTGGGGACGAAGGCCTCCTTCGACGAGACCACCGGAGCCATGCTCAAGAAGTTCTACGACACCTGGTACGTCCCGAACAACGCCATCCTGGTGATTGCCGGGGATGTCGACCCGGGACAGGTGACCCGACAGGTGAAGTCCCTGTTCGGTGATATCCAGGGTCATCCCGTCCCCTCCCGCCCCAGCATCTCGCTGACTCCCCTTGCTGCCGAGAACATCAAGATGACGTCGGATCTCCCCTACGGGCTCGCCTTCGTGGCCTATCGTTTGCCGGGTTCCGCCAGCCCGGAATACGCGGCGGCGCAGGTCCTCGCGGACGTGCTGAGCAGTCAGCGGGGTGATCTCTACGCGATCGTTCCGCGCGGCGAGGCCCTGGATGCAGGCTTTGAGGCCAATTTCCTTCCTCAGTCCGCGCTGGCGTTTGCCGTCGCTGCGGTACCGGCATCGACGGACCCGTCGAGTCTGTTGCCCACGCTGCGGCAGATCATCTCCAACTATGCCCGGAACGGCCTGCCCGCCGAGCTCGTGGAAGCAGCCAAGCGGAGAGAGATGGCCTCCGCCGAGTTTCAGAAGAACTCCATCCCGGGTCTGGCCTCCGCCTGGTCGGAGGCCCTGGCCGTTCGAGGGCGCAGTTCTCCGGCTGAGGAAGTCGAGGCCATTCGGAAGGTCACCGTCGACCAGGTGAACGCCGTGGCCCGCAAATACCTGGACGATCAGACGGCCATCACCGGTGTTCTCACGCCCCATCCGTCGGGCCAGCCGGTCTCCAGCAAGAGGTTCGGAGGGGCCGAGTCCTTTGCACCGACGCAGACCAAACCCGTGGCACTGCCGGCCTGGGCGGACAAGGCCGTCAAGTCCCTGAAAGTCCCCGACTGGACACTCGATCCGAAGGTGATGCACCTGAAGAACGGGATCACGCTGATCGTCCAGAATGAGACCATCAGCGATACGGTCAGTGTCGTCGGTCAGATCAAGACGAATCCCGATCTGCAGACGCCCCACGGACAGGAGGGCGTCTCCGGCGTCCTGGACGATCTGTTTTCCTACGGCACGACCTCCCTCGATCGGATGGCGTTTCAGAAGGCGCTCGACGACATCGCGGCCGACGTCTCGGCCGGATCCAGCTTCTCTCTGGCCGTCCTGGCACCCGAATTCGACCGGGGGATGCAGTTGCTGGCCGACAACCTGCTCCACCCGGCGCTTCCGGAGTCCGCCTTCAACGTCGTTCGGCAGCAGGCCGTCGCGGCCCTGAGCGGTCAGCTTCAGAGCCCCTCCTATCTGGCGCACAGGACGTTGGCGACGGCCCTCTACCCGAAGAACGACCCTGCCCTGCGCGAACCCACCCAGAGCAGTCTCGGCTCGCTGACGCTCGATGCCGTCAAGTCCTACTACGGCAAGACCTTTCGACCGGACATGACGACTATCGTGGTGATCGGTGCGGTTGCCCCGAAAGATGCCGCGGCTATCGTGGAAAAGTATCTCGGCGCGTGGACCGCCCCCGGCTCGAAACCCAATGTCGATCTGCCGAAGGTTCCGCTCAACCAGCCGGCCTCGAGCGTGGTGCCGGACGCCAGTCGCGTGCAGGACAACGTCACTCTCGAGGAACTGCTGGAGGTGACCCTCTCCGACCCGGACTATCTCGCGCTGCGGGTCGGGAATCACGTCCTGGGAGGGGCCTTTTACGCCACCCGTCTGTATCGGGACCTTCGGGAGGAATCGGGACTCGTCTATTTCGTAGGGACCGATCTGATGATCGAGAAGACCCGTTCGCGTTTCGCCATCTCCTACGCGTGCGATCCGCCGAACGTATCGAAGGCCCAGGCCATTATCGTCCGCGATCTGACCCAGATGCAGACCGAGGAAGTGACGCCGGACGAGCTGCATCAGGCCAAGGCACTGCTCTTGAGGGAGATCCCCTTGGCCGAGTCGAGCGTGGACGCCATCGCCGGCGGCCTGCTGGCCCGGGCCGTGGAGGATCGGCCCCTCGATGCGCCGATCCGGGCGGCACGCAAGTACGTGAACATCAACGCGGCTCAGGTGAAGGCCGCCTTCGCCAAATGGATTCGTCCCAGTGACTTTGTGCAGGTCACGGTTGGGCCCAATCCTCAGTAAGAGGAGCCTCCGGTGACGGGGGTGATTCTCAGGCTCCCGGCTGGGTTCGTTCCAGCCGGGCCGGCCTGCCGAGGGTCCGGACGGTCATCCGGCGATGGATATTTCGGGATCTCTCCAAAGGGTACCGCCCGCACGGTCCCGGATCAGGGAAGCACCCGCAGGACGATCAGCGTCAGGTCGTCATGCGGGTGAGGACCGGAGAACTGTCGCAACTCCCGCAGCAGCAGATCACGGATCGCGACAGCCGGCCGACCGTTGGAGGAAGCGAGCAATTCTGCCAGGCGATCGATCCCGAATTCCTCCCCGTCGGAGTCCGGTGCCTCCGTCACACCGTCGGTGTACAGACAGAGAGTGTCGCCGGGGAGCAGCTGCACGGATTCTTCCGTGTAGTCCGCGTCGTGGAGGAACCCGAGGACCGGGCCCGTCGGCGCCAGCCGCTTCACTTGGCTGGAACGGAGCAGCAGGGGCGGGAGGTGACCGGCACTGGCATAGCGAAACAGCCCCGTGCTTTCCTCGAAGACCCCGTAGACCATTGACGCGAACCGGCTGGTGTCGGTCATCTGGAAGAAGTCGCGGTTCAGACGCCGGAGGACCGAACACGGGTCCGAGTCGCTGAGGGCTATGGACTGCAGGCGTCCCTGCAGGTTCGCCATCAGGAGAGCGGCGGACATTCCCTTGCCGGAGACGTCGGCCAGGGCGATTCCGAGCCTGCCCTCTCCGAGGTCGAGAAAGTCGAAGTAATCCCCGCCGGCGTGCCGGGCGGGCTGGCAGTAGCCGGTATAGTCGAGTCGGGGGGCGGGGACCGTGCTTTGCGGGAGCAGACGGAGCTGGACCTGCCGCGCGAGGAGCAGTTCTCTCTCGACCTCGCCGTCGGAGAGATCCGGGTTCTCGGCGACAGTGCGATCATGGCGCGATGCGGCCAGCAGCGTCCGGAGCAGCTTGTCGTTGTCCCAGGGCTTCAGGACGAAATCGTGTGCCCCGCAACGCATCGCTTCGACGGCGGTCTCCACGTCGCCATAGCCCGTGAAGAGCACGACCGGCAGACCGGGATCCAGCCGGCGGATGGTCTCCAGCCAGTGGAAGCCCTCGGCTCCGCTGGTCGTGTCCCGGGTGAAATTCATGTCGAGCAGAATCACGTCGTAGGCAAGGCTCTGCAGTCGTTGGGGAATGAAGTCGGGACGCACCTCCGTATCGATTCGGCTGAAATCGGACTTCAGCAGGAGAGTAAGGCTCGTCAGAATGTCCGGGTTGTCATCGACGATCAGGAGGGATCGATTGCCAGTCATCATGGTCCGACTCCACGGGGCGCCAATTCCCGAAACGTCGGCAAGGGGTGCGCCCGCGTCATGCTTTCTCAGATCCCATAGAGCAATCCTCGTGCCACAGACGAGATCTCGGCCCGACGAGCCCACGGCCCGCGTTTCGCGGGTCTGCCTGGACGAACCGCGCTGCCCCGGAAGTGTCCGGTTTGACACGCTTCGTCCCGAAAGCGGACAGTTGTTCGTCAGCAGGCTTGCGATGGGGGGAGCGCCCGAGATCCCGGCTTGCAGCCGGCCGGAAGGCCGTACGGCCGGACCCGGCTAGAACGCCAGATACGGGATGCCGGCCACCAGGGGTGTGAGCAGAACCAGGTCCGCCAACTCGCGCCGTTCCTGGAGTCCGATGTGCGATCCCCGGCGATCGAGGACCAGCAGCAGCGCGGAACTGGCCGCGACGCTCGCTCCGATTCGCCAGGAAGCGAGGGCGAACATGGGGGCGACGAGGGCCGCCAGGATCAGGCCGACCAGATACCAGGGAAGAAAGCGGCTCGAGCGGGGGAAGTCCAGGGCGATCGAACTCCGATTGAAGGGACGGTCGAGGGGAAGTTCCCATTTGGAGATGGCCCAAGTGTTGCCGAAGAAGAGAAGGCAGGCGGCACAGAAGGGGACCAGCAACCGGGCCCAGGATTCCGGTCGGGTGGCAAAGACGAAGATCGACGAACCGGCGGCGAAGATGAAGGCGACGAGCAGCTCCTTGGGGAACGCCATCCGGGCCGGTCGAATCCAGTGCACGAGAACGAGATAGAGACCCAGGATCGACGCCACGGCGATCCAACTCAGCAGGACGGCCCAGGGGAGCAGCGCCAGTGACAGGACGATCATCAGAGAGGTGACGGCTATGCAGGCCGCGAGCAAAGGAGCGAAGTGCTTCTCGGCAAAAACGTGCCGCAGCGCCACGGGGCCTCCCGTCGGCTGGGCGAGCCCGTCCAGGAGACGGTCCGCAGTGTAGACGCACCAGACGGAACCACCCAGAAGCAGGTAGTGGCCCCAGGAGAGGCGGGTCTGTGCCTCGATCTCGAACGTCCACAGCCAGGTCAACGCCACCAGGGAGGCGTCCAGGCTGTACTGGTTGAGGATGATCAGTAAACGGGAAACGGGATGTGGTCGGACCTCCATGAGCGTGCAAGACGATTATCCCTCAATTTCCGCCTCCGCCCAGGCGACGGGCAATTTCCACGGGGCCCCGGACCCTTTCATTCCCCTTTTGATCTGCATAGACTACGGTGCGGACACCGATTGCCAGACTCTCAAAGGGGACTTCATCCATGGTGAGACTGCGCCGCTCCTTGGGCACGCTGGTCCTTGTCACCTGCGCCGTGACGGCACCGGTGTGGGCCGCTACCTTCCAGCATTTCATCACCCGTGAGGGCGACCGTCTCATGGACGGGGACCGGGAGTTCCGCTTCATCTCTTTCAACATCCCCAACCTGCACTATGTCGAGGATGCGATGGCCTTCGAGCAGCGGATGCCTTTCCGCCTTCCGGACGAGTACGAAATCCGGGATGCCCTGGCCACGATTCGGCAGATGGGCGGTCGGGTGGCGCGGACCTATACTCTGGCGGTCTTCCAGAAATCGGCGCCGCCCGAAACGCCGAAGTATGTCGAGGGGCCGGGACAATTCAACGAAGAGGCCTTCCGGACCCTGGACCGGGTTCTGGCCATCGCCGATGAAGAAGGGGTCCGGCTCATCATTCCCCTGGTCAACAACTTCCAGTGGTGGGGTGGGGTAGCCGATTACGCGGCCTTTCGCGACAAGCCCCGGGAAGCATTCTGGACCGACCCCCAACTCATCGCGGATTTCGAACAGACTGTGCGCTTCGTCCTGACCCGAGTCAACACGGTCACCGGCGTACCGTATCGGGAGGACAAGGCGATTCTGGCCTGGGAGACGGCCAACGAAAGCCAGTGCCCCCATTCCTGGACGCATGAGATCGCGGCCTTCATGAAATCGCTCGATTCCAATCATCTGGTCGTGGACGGCTATCTCACGCCGGTTCTGCGCGAGGAGTCCATCGCGGACGAGAACATCGACATCGTGCAGACCCATCACTACGAGGGGGATCCCCGCCAGATGGTGGAGCACATCCGGTCCAGTGCGGCCATGGCATCGGGGCGGAAGCCCTACATGCTGGGAGAATTCGGCTTCGTCGGCACCGAAGCCACGCGGGCAGTCCTGGACACGGTGATCGATCAGAGACTGTCCGGAGCACTGATCTGGAGTCTCCGCTACCACCGTCGTGATGGTGGGTTCTTTTGGCACTCGGAGCCATCCGGCGGCGATTTCTTCAAGGCCTATCACTGGCCGGGGTTCCCCTCCGGCGAGGCTTACGACGAGTCCGGGTTGATGGCCCTGATGCGGCGCAAGGCCCTCGAGATCAGCGGGCTGCCGGCGGCCTCTCTGGCAGCTCCGAAACCGCCGCGCCTGTTACCGATCGACGATGTGTCGAAAATCAGCTGGCAGGGCTCCCCGGGGGCATCCGGGTACGATGTGGAGCGGTCCGAGCAAGCCCACGGACCCTGGGACCAGATCGCGTTCAATCTGTCGGACGCACGCTTCCAGTACCGTCCTCTGTTCAGCGACGGGTCGGCCGAAGTCGGCAAGAGTTACTTCTATCGGGTTCGGGCACGCAACCGGGCCGGTCTGTCGGAGCCCGGCAACGTCGTGGGGCCGGTCGCGGTCCGGGCCGAAACCCTGGTCGATGAACTGGCCAACGAGTCGAAGATCTACTTTCGTCAAGGTAATCTTGCTCTGCTACAGAACGAGGCCCGTCGCTACAAAGAAGACGCGAGCCGGCTCCAGGGACACAAGGGAGCCTGGGTGCTCTATCACGTGACCGGCCCGGTCTCCTCATTCCGGATTTATACATTCAGCACCGGCCGGGACGAGGGCGTCCGACTTTCGCTCTCCGCCGACGGACGGGAGTTCACGCCGGTCGAGAGTTCAGTGACCGATTACAGCACGGGTCGGGGCGAGTACGGATACCTGAGTCCCATCCTCTATTCGGCCGAGGCTCCCGATCGCTCCTCTCGTTATCTCAGGATCGACTTCGAGGGGGACGTGGCCCTTTCCCGGGTTGAAATCTCCTTTCGTCCCTGACATCGGAGGATCTCAGCGAAGTACGGTCAGGAAGCCGAAGTGTCCGGTGGCCCGGTAGGTTCGGCCACTGGCGCGATCGGTGTACGTGTCGACCGGACGGAATACGACGATCACATCGGGCGCCGAGTAGGCTCGTTCGGCGACCAGGGTCGGGTTGACCGTGACGAATTCGGGTTCGTACAGATTTCGTCGCACCAGTCGCATCAGGGGGTACTCCCAGGCCCAGTCTCCCCCGGAGTCGATGCCGAGGACCGTCGGGCGGAGCGAGCGCACTTCTTCGGCCGCGGCCTCGTAGAGAGGGCGCAGATGCTTTCCCTCGACGAAGAGCAGCTCCGATCGGGGGCGAAACACCGGCCCGAAGAGGGATCGCTCGGACGAGATGACGGACGGCAGCACCTGGAGGACGAGCAGACCCGCCAGTGCCAGCACCAGACCAGGTTCGGCACGGTGTTGAATCCCGTCCCCGCGGCCCCGTTCCCGGAAGGCGGCCCCCAGCAGTGCCGCCAGAGCAGGAGCGGCAACGAAGAAGAGCAGGAGGTGCAGCCGGGGATTCAGGTACGGCTCCCACTTCGAGATCAGGCAGAGCCAGCCGAACACTGCCCAGGGCAGGAAGGCGACTGTCCACCAGAGGGGCGCCAGGCGGCGCCGCCAGATCAGGCCGCCGACCGGAAGGAGCAGCAGCAACACAAATTGCACGGGGGCGGAGGCCTGGTATTCGTTGTAGGGCAGGAAGAGCACGACGAAAGGCCGTCCCGGATAGGTCGTTGCGGGATCGAGGACATCGATCCCGAGCCACCGGTGCCACTCCCGGACCGCCCCTTCGACGGCCTGATTGAACGAATCGGATGGCGTTGCGAGTTCGAGACTGGCCTCCCGGGAGAGCCGGGAGAGAAAGCGGGGCAGAGACATCTCCGCGTTCATGTGAATGCGGGTGCCGGAGGCCGGCCCGGTCGGGAGACCGAACGTGCGTGTGTTGCGGACCCAGTGCCCGGCGTTGATGCTGATGAAGCCCGCCAACACGAGCAGGCCGCAAGCCAGTCGATCTCGCCGCCTCAGGACGGCGTAGGCCAGGACTGGCAGGAAGGGCACCAGCAGCATGTAGGCGGTTGATTTGGTGAGTCCGGCCAGACCGAGGGCAAACCCGATCGACAAGGCATCGCGGCGGGTCAGGGTTCCCGCCTTCAGCGCCCCCAGCACCAGCCAGATGGCCGCCAGAGACCAGGCGGCCACGACGAGGTCGTTCTTGGTCGTCGAAGCCTCGAGAAAGGCGATCGGCACGCAGACTGCGAAAAGCAGACCGAGAAGCCGCCAGCGACGAGATGCACCGATCTGGCCCGCCATGAGATACACGTACAGAAGGCACAGGAGAAGGGCCCCCCAGGAGACGAGCTGGGTCGTCAGATCGGTCCGCGTCAGGATCTGGAGATTGGCCTGCAGGGTCTCTGCATAGGGTCCCCGGAAGAGCTGCTGCGCCACGCGGGACGGAAAATGCTCCAGCGAGGCCTGCTGGATCCATCGGACCTGTCTCGGGAGATGGAAGACCATCGAGTCCCAGCTGTCCGGCGGAGAAAGAAGGCCTGACAGGAAGGCGCACGCCAGCAGGACTCCCAGGAGGGCCAGGACGACCTTTTCATCGAAGCGCAGTCCGAGCAGGCCGTTGACGATCGACGCTCGCCCGACTCCGCGCTTCCTCCAGATGATCCAACCACAGCCCGCCGCCGTTGCCGACCAGAGGATCAGCAAGGGCCAGAATGAGAAAAGGTGGAGCAGACTCAGCAGCTCGTTGCCGAAGGCCAGGATGATGCCCGCAGTAATCGCAAGTCTACCCACTCGCTGGGCCATGAGCCGCCATTATGCCATCGGGCCGCGATCTCCGTTGGTCCGCCGGGCCCTGAGTGGCACTCGACCGGCTTTTCGCCGGACAGTCGCCCCTTCACACCCCGTCGATCACCATCTCTTCGTCGCCTGGTGAAGGGTTCCGCCGAGGGATCCGTCCTAAAAGACCAGGCGGAGTTGAGCCTGAAACGCCCGCGGCGTGACGAAGTGCGTTCCGCTGAAGGTCGATAGGAAATTGTACAGGGCCACCCTGTCCGTAAGATTCAGCGCCGTCAGGCGGAGATTGAGCCGGTAGCGGTCGGTCTTCAGCAGATTGTCGAATCCGAGACCCAGGTCGAAGAGGTGCCGGGGGGCGATGCGTGCCGGATTCGTGTCTGCATTCTCGGTCCCCGGCGCCGGAATGCGCAGGCGCGTGGCACCCCACTGTGGGTAAGGAAGATCGCAGGTGGTGATCCGGCCGGCGGAGGTCGCATAGGTGGATCCGCAATGGAAGCCGATGGCAGCCTGCTGATCGCCGTCCAGGCTGAGAGCCGCCTCCAGATCGGGCACCGAGCCCGCCACCAGACCGCTGTCGTACCTCCAGGTCAGGGCGATCCAGGGGCCGCGTTTGGGGAACTGGTACTGGAAGTGAGTGGACTGCTGGAAGACCTGGTCATGGTCGATCCGGAAGACTCCCGTGTCGAGGGGCGAGTTGAAGATCAGCCCTCCGTTTTCGGGGCCGAAGAAACGAGAGCGGGTGTGGCCCATGACCGAGTATGCACTGAAACCGTGCAGGTTGGTGAGGTTGATGCGCAGGCCGAGCCCGTCGATTTTGGACTTTCTCCATTCGATGGGGAAGGTGAGAGGGGTGTTAAAGAGAACGTCAAAATCATAGGCATTCCGGGTGTATTTCCAGAAGTAGTCGGCATTCACGACGATTCGCCGACCCAGGGCCTGCTGGATTCCGGCGTTGAACTGGTTGCGACGCCCGGCCTGGAGCGGGACCTCCTGCAGCGCACCCAGAACCCGAGTGGCGAGCCCGCCGGCCCCCGTGGCGCTCGACAGGAGCAGATTCTCGTTGTACGGCGTCTCCAGGAAGCGGCCATAGGAGGCTCTCAGTACGGTCGTGGAGGGTGCGACGAGATAGGCGACGCCGACGCGGGGCTCGAGCTGGTTGGCCCGGCTGAGGCCGCGGTAGAAGTCGGCGCGCAGGCCTGTGTTCAGGGTGAAGTTTCCCAGCTTCATCGCATCCTGGCCGTAGAAGGACAGCTCCTTGATGTCGCCCGAAGCATGGAAATGGAACAGCCGGCCGCCCCGCGAGAGATCGTACGGAACCAGGCCCGGCAGGAGATCCGGATTGGCCCGGAAACCTGCACCCGAGCACTGCGTCGGCTCGGTGATGGTCGGGTCCGTTACCGGATGGCCCGACGCGTCGAGGCAGATCGGGTTAAAGGCGGGATCGGTCAGCCCTGTGTCGAAGTTTTCGGTCAGCAGGTGATGCTGAAGCTGTACACCCATCCGGGCGTTGTGAATTCCCTTCGAATAGGAGAGGTCGGTCCGGGCGCCGAGGGCGGCCAGACGCCGGTCTTGGGAGAGCGTCGCCGGCGTATCGTGGAAGGGATTTCCGCTGGGGAAGTACTGGACGTGGTCGAGGCGAAAGAAGAGATTCGACGTCAACAGAGTGGTGGTGTTGAAGAGATGGGTCCAGCCCGGGGCGATATTCAGCGAGCGCACCTGCTGTCGCTGGTCCTGGCCGGCCGCCGACTGCGTGTAGGTGTTCGGGATCTGAAACCAGGAGCGACCGACGGAGAGATTCAGGTGGAAGGAGTCTGCGGCACTGGGCTGGAAATCGATTCGGTCGAAGATGCCCTGTCCGTTTCCGGTATCGTGCAGTGCCGTAAACTCGGGCGAATCGAGGAACCGGCGCGAGTCTGTGACGTTGGCAGTCAGGAAATTCCCCCATTTCTCCCCGCCCATGCCCAGGCTGAAATCCTCAGTGGTCGTCCCAAAGGATCCGTACTGCACGGAGAGGCTGCCGTGCGCAGGTGTCTCCCCCAGACCTGACCGGGTCACGGCATCGATGACCAGGCTGGTCTTGTCTCCGTACTCTGCCGGAGGCGTGCCGGAGATGACTTCCATCGACTGGATGGCATCGAGTGCGAGCTGGGTGGAGAAGAGCTTGCTGTTCTGGTCGTTGATGGGCTGGTTGTCCAGGGAGACGGCCGCCTGCGCGTGGTCTCCGAGGGGGTGGAACATGCCGTTGGCATCCGCGGCGATGCCCGGCGTGGCATTCGTGACGACCTGGCTCATCCCGATCGTCGCGTTCTCGATGGGCAGCTTGGCGATGAGGCTGCTGTCGAGGTCGGTGTGGGCGATCGGGGTATCTTCGACGAGACCGGTCGATGCGGCCTCGACGGTCACTTCATCCGAAGTCGTCTCGATCTGGAGGGTCAGCTCGAAGTCGATGGGGACGGAAGTCCGCACCGTGACCGCCCGATCGAGGCTCTGAAAGCCGGCGGCGGAAACGATCAATTGATAGGGGTTGAAGGGCACGTTCGAAAACTCGAAGTGCCCGGAGGCATCGGTCGTGACGCTGCGCTGGAAACCCGAGACCGGGTTTCGCAGGAGTACCAGGGCGCCGCTGAAGACGGCGGAGGACGGATCGAGCACCGTTCCGCGGACGGTGCCGGAACTTCCCAGCGACTGTGCGTCGACGGGAACGGAAGACACGATGGCTGTGAACAGGAACCAGCTGATCGCGAGGAAGACAGCGGTTCCCGAATTGGCGAGGGAACGCCTGAACGGGCCAGGCACAGCCTGGCAGATACGGGCATCGGACTGCATGGGTCACACTCCTGAAGAGGATCGGTTACCGGCGATGGAGGGAATCCGAGTTCTTCAGGAACGGGGCGGATCGCGTCCGCGGAGGGAGGTGCGGCCCAGAAAGACGTAGCGGGAGGGAACTGGGCGAGGGGCATCGCCGGCGGGGGCGAACAGTGTGGCAACCTCCCCGATCCCGGCGTGGACGATCAGGCCATGCTCGGCCACGTGACAGGCCGGGCAGGGCAGCAACGGAGGCTCCGCCGGTTGCGCGTGGGGGCGGGCGTCGAAACGTGACCCCAGGGTCGAGAGTTCCAGCGCGTCGAGGCCGTGATGATGCAGCTGCAGGACACAGAAGAGATGAAGCTGCAGAAGCCCCGCAGCGATAACCAACGAGTGTCCGCAGTCTGTGTCGAAGAGGTACCACCGGAACCTTCGAATTGTCACCGGATCCGGGGCCCAGATCCTCCCCCGTCGGATCGATTCCGGGCCGTTCCGATCACTGTGAAAATATCAGTCCGTGAATTACTGAAAGTGTCAACATTCTCATCGATTGAAGATTCGAAGTCAACCGGATCGGGTGAACGGGAAACCTCTGGAAGTGTCCACTGAAGTCAACTAATATGTTTACGACTTCTACAATTAACGTCGGGCTCTCGACGGGGACGGAACCGCGCCGTCCTGCGTGTGGCTGCTGGGGAGGCAGGGGTTTTCCCGTGATTGGGGATCGTCGGGTGCCCTCCGAGGAGAACGGCCTTACGGAGGTAAACATGAGACGGTTTTGGCTTCTTTCCCTTCTTTTCGTCTTTGGGGCATTCCAATCGATGTTCGGAAAGACCTTTTCGCAACTGGCTCTTGGCGGCCTGCCCGGCGCTGGTGAGCACTATGAATGCATCATCTTGATTTCGAACATGAGTGACGAAGCCTGGCATGGTCGGATGACTGCGCTCACCGGGAATGATCAGAATTGGACGGTCCGCTGGGTGGCTGGCGAGACTCAGCTGGACACCCACTCTGTAAATGTCGATCTGGTGCCGCGCGGCACCTTGAAGGTGACGCTCAAAAGCGTGGATGGAAGCCTGGGTACCGGGTACCTCAATCTGAACTGGAGGTATGTTTCCGGGGCGTCCATCGAAAACACTCTGGCCATCGCAGTCACCTATTTCTATAACCTCCTGGATCAAACCGGAGATGTCCTCGATTGTGTGTCGGTTCCGGAATCCAGGTCGGACACCGAGTTCATGCTGCCGGTCGAGTACATACCGAACAAGGTGGACACTGGAATAGCATGGAGCCCTTCGAGCGACGCCGTCGATGCGCAGTTCTCGCTGCATTTTGAGCTTGTGGACGCTTCAGGGACCGTGGTCGCCACCTCGGACCGCCCCTACGAGGGGCAAAATGCCAAATTCGTCAGCGAATTGTTCCCTCAGGCTGCCCAAGCCGGAGCGTTCATTGGAAGGGTCAGGATCACCAGCGATGGAATCGGTATGTGCACGACGGCGCTTCGACTCGTGTATACGCGGAGCGGCATCCAACTGACGGGAGCTCCCCCCGAACGGCTCTATTAGTCGGAGTTTGAGCTCAGCGATGTCGGCAGATGCGAAGGGGGTTCGTTCCGCTGAAATCGGTCTTTCCAGTTTGCCTCCTGATTGATCGCCGGAGCCGGCTGACTTAGGTGGCTTGCCGACACATCGTGGAACGGCTGAGCCCGGATGGGCTATTCTTCTCAACGGCTGTTGCGTCGTGCAGTGGCCTTCAGAGAGGAGAACTATGTCCGCTGGAAGTTTGCCTGTTCTGCGAACGGCGGTGATTCTCATCGCCTCGGTATCGACGTTCTTCACCCTGGGTCAGACCCCTGAGCGATCGTCCGCGGGGAGTTCCCGTGCGTTCGCCACCGTGCTGCGTCCGGCGTGGGTCTTCGATGGGACGACACTACGCCAGGGATGGGCTGTGATCGTCGAAGGGGACCGCATCACAGCCGTCGGTCCAACGGTGGAGCTGGCATCCACCGCAGGAGCCCGCGTCATCGACTTACCGCGTGTGACCTTGCTTCCCGGCCTCATCGAGGGCCATTCTCATCTCTTTCTGCACCCCTACGACGAGACCCCCTGGGACGACCAGGTGCTCCGAGAACCGTTGGCTTTGAGGACCGCCAGGGCGGTGGTGGCAGCCGAGACCACTCTGCGGGCCGGCATCACGACGGAGCGCGACCTGGGGACGGAAGGCGCGGGATTTGCCGACGTGGGACTCCGAGAGGCCATTGATGAAGGCATCGTCCCGGGGCCACGGTTACTCGTGGCAGGCCGGGCGATCGTTGCGACGGGCAGCTACGGACCGAAAGGGGCGCCCGAATGGACGCTGCCGAAAGGAGCCGAAGCCGCGGGCGGTGTCGACGATCTGACGCGGGTCGTTCGAGGGCAGATCGGCCGTGGAGTGGACTGGGTCAAGGTCTATGCCGACTACCGGTGGGGAACCCATGGCGAGGCCGAGCCCACCTTCACTCAGGATGAATTGAACCTTCTCGTGAAGATTGCCAATAGCTCGGGTCGGTCGGTTTCCGCACACGCAGCAACGGCGGAGGGAATGCGGCGGTCGACATTGGCGGGAGTCACGACCATCGAACACGGAGACGAAGGAACGCCGGAGGTTTTCCGACTGATGGCTTCACGCGGGGTCGCGCTCTTTCCTACGTTGGCGGCCTCCGAGGCCGTCTCGATTTACGCCGGATGGAAAAGGGGTGAGGAACCCGAACCTGAGAGGATCCTCAAGAAGCGAGCGTCCTTTCGTGCCGCCCTTGACGCCGGCGTGCCGATCGGTTTTGGAGGCGACGTCGGCGTCTTTGCGCATGGGGAGAATGTCCGCGAGCTGGAGTTGATGGTGGAGTACGGCATGACTCCGCTTCAGGCCGTCACCGCCGCAACTTCGGGCAATGCCAAGATCCTTCACCTGGAGGATCGAGGGCGAGTGGGGAAGGGTCTGCTGGCCGACCTGGTCGGTGTCGAAGGGGACCCGACGAGCGACATCTCGGCTCTCAGAAAGGTGCGTTTCGTCATGAAAGGCGGCGAGATCATTCAGGGTCCGGCGGACAGTGAGAGAATGAAGCCATGAACCCAGACAAGATCCTGAGAGAGCAATTGGTTGCGCTGCTCAAGGGAGGCCAGGCGCACCTGAGCCCCCCGCAGATTCTGCGGGGAGTTCCCCCCGAGTTGAGAGGCCGACGGCCGGAGGGCGCCGCCCATACGCCGTGGCAGCTGCTCGAGCATTTGCGGATCGCCCAGTGGGACATCCTGGAGTTCAGTCGCGACCCGAAGCACGTGTCGCCCAAATGGCCCGACGGGTACTGGCCGGAGTCGGCTGCACCGGCGACGGACGCCGCCTGGGAAGAAAGCGTGAAGGCCTTCTTCTCGGACAATGAGGCAATGCAGGCGCTGGTGGCCGACCCTGCCACGGATCTCTACGCTCCCATCCCTCACGGCAAGGGGCAGACGATCCTGCGCGAGGCGATTCTGACGGGCGATCATAATGCCTACCACCTCGGACAATTCGTCCAGGTTCGGCGGATGCTGGGCTGCTTCTGATCGGGCGGAACGAAGGACCCCTTCTGCGACCCGGCGGCGCCGTCGAGACCGGCTCAAGAGGATTGGGGCGGCACCCCCGCAAATGACGAGTCCATCTCCCGGCGCCTCCCTTCCATTCCCCGAAGCCGTTCCATATACTCGGGATGGAAGCGCTTTGGTCCCAGCTTTTCGAGGAGATCCAACATGAGAAACGGCATCGCTGCAGTCCCCATGGCCGCCAATGAACCCATCCGGCAGTACCGACCCGGCAGTCCGGAACGGGAGAGCCTCAAGAAGACCCTGTCGGAGCTGAAGAGCACGACCTTCGAGATTCCTCTGATCATTGGGGGACGGGAAATCAAGACGGGCCGAATGGGGGAGTGTCGGATGCCGCATGCCCACGGACACGTCCTGGCGACCTACCACCAGGCCGGTCCGGAAGAGGTGGCCCTGGCCGTCGAGGAGAGCCAGAAAGCATGGCAGAGTTGGTCCGCCATGCCCTGGGAGGACCGCGTCGCCATCTTCCGCCGGATGGCCGTGCTGTTGGCCGGACCCTACCGGGATCTCCTGAACGCCTCCACCATGCTCGGACAAAGCAAAACCGTGTTTCAGGCGGAAATCGATTCGGCCTGCGAGCTCATCGACTTCTTCAATTTCAATTGCAGCTATCTGGCCCAGATCTACGCCGACCAGCCGCCCTACAGCTCCACGGGCACCTGGAATCAACTGGAGTATCGACCGCTCGAAGGCTTCGTCTTCGCAGTGACTCCCTTCAACTTCACTTCCATCGCCGGGAACCTGCCGACCTCCCCGGCCCTGATGGGCAATGTCGTGCTGTGGAAGCCGGCGTCCTCGGCCGTGTACTCGGCCTACTTCCTGGCTCGGCTCTTCCGGGAGGCTGGGATCCCCGACGGCGTCATCAACTTCATCCCGGGTCCGGGTTCCAGGGTGGGAGCCCCCGCTCTGGACGACCCGCGTCTGGCCGGAATCCATTTCACCGGTTCGACCGAGGTCTTTCAGCAGATGTGGACCAAGGTGGGAGCCAATATCCGGCAGTACCGGGTCTACCCCAGGATCGTCGGGGAAACGGGCGGCAAGGACTACATTTTCGTGCACGAATCCGCGGGTGTCGACGAGACGGTGACGGCCCTCGTGCGGGGGGCTTTCGAATACCAGGGGCAGAAGTGCTCCGCCGCCTCCCGCGCCTACATCCCGGACACGCTCTGGCCGCAGATCAGGGAGAAGTATGTGGCCGCGGTCGAGTCGATCGCGATGGGCGACATCGAGGACTTCAGCAACTTCATGGGCGCCGTCATCGACCGCGGCGCTTTCAAGAGCATCACGGCGTACATCGACTTTGCCGCGCAGAGTGCCGATGCCGAGATCATCACCGGTGGGCACTACGACGACGCGACCGGCTATTTCATCGAGCCCACGACGATCGTCACCACGAATCCGGATTTCAGGACGATGGTCGAAGAGATCTTCGGTCCGGTGCTGACCATCTTTGTCTACCAGGCGAGCCAGTACGAGGCTGCGTTGCGCGTGTGTGACGCCACCAGCCCATACGCGCTGACCGGCTCCATTTTTGCCCGGGATCGAGCGGCTGTGATCCGGGCGCGCGAGATTCTCACGCACAACGCGGGCAATTTCTACATCAACGACAAACCGACGGGTGCCGTCGTCGGACAGCAACCGTTCGGGGGAGCCCGCGCTTCAGGGACGAACGACAAAGCCGGGTCCGCGCTGAACCTGCTGCGCTGGGCCAGCGTCCGCACGATCAAGGAGAACTATCTGCCGCCCACGGACTACCGCTATCCTCACATGGGCGGGCAGTAGTCGGGCGTCGGGAACTCGTCATTCGAGATCATGTTCCCGAGATCCCCCTGAGCCGGTCTTAATTGAGCCGCCGGGTCGTCGAGACCCGAAGCACTTTCCCATTTTCCCGGTTGCCCGTCGTCGGCGCGCGGCGAATAATAGGGACACTGTCTTCCGGATGCCATGCAAAGGAGGTTCTTATGCCCTGGACCCAGGTCAAAGAGTTCCTTGACAAGCAGAGCATTCCCTACGTGACCATCACTCACTCGCCCGCCTACACCGCGCAGGGAATCGCCGCCACCGCGCACGTGCGGGGCAAGGAACTCGCCAAGACGGTGATCATCAAGGTGAACGGCAAGCTGGCCATGGCGGTCTTGCCGGCGCCCTACAAGATCAACTTCGACCGTCTCAAGGAAGCCCTTGGCGACCCCGACGCCGCGCTGGCTGCCGAGCACGAGTTCGAGCATCTCTTTCCGGATTGCGAACTGGGAGCGATGCCGCCGTTCGGGAATCTCTACGAGATGGACGTCTACGTGGCGCACAGCCTGAGCGAAGACGAGGAGATCGCCTTCAATGCCGGATCCCACTCCGAATTGATCCGAATGGCGTACCGCGACTTCGAGCGACTGGTACACCCGAAGGTCCGGCATTTCACAACCCACGCCGGGTAGGCGGGCCTGAATCGGAGTCTCCGCTATCGGACCTCGAGCCGGAACACGCTCACGCTCAGGGGCGGGACGACCAGCGGCGTGACGCCGTCCATGAACGACAGTTGGCTGACGTCGACCCCTCTCGGTTCACCGGGCCGGTTACCCGCGTAACGGTCCGGGCCCGTGATGACCCAGCGTTGTCCCTTACCCGTCGGCGTGGCGCCCTGGACATCGATGGGGAACTGCTGCGTCTCGCCGGTGGCATTGACGATTCCCACGGTCAGCGCCTGGCCGTCCGACGTCCATGCGGCCGAGATATCGACGCCGTCCGGAACGCCGCTGACGGCGACCGGGATGCTCCCAAAGTGGTGTCGGTACAGCGCCAGAACCAGGCCGGTAGGCTCCATTTCAGCCCGCGTCTTGGTCGTCTTGATGGCCCCGATGACGTTGACCGTCTGAGCATAGTTGGCCATGTAATAGATGTCGCTGTTGCGGTACATCTCGTGCAGTCCGGCCGCGATGCCCAGCGCGTCCTGCAGGGAGTAGCGGACACCCAGCTCACCGTATTCGTTGGGTCCGTACCAGTAGTTCCACTCATCGAGGGCCACCCGGATGTTCTTGTTCGCCAGCGACGGGAGTTCCTGGCGATATTTCCGGTGGGTGGCTGCAACCCGGCGGATTGCCGCCGTCACCTGGTTCACATGGGTCTGCAGGTCGTCCCGGTCCTGCCAGTAAAGATGCTCGCTGATGAGATCCATGTGGTCGGCGCAGGATTCCAGCATGCGGCGACTCCAGTCGCCGGCCGCACCGACGCCGATGGGCGTGAATGAAGAATCCACCTTGCGCATGGCCTCGACGACCTGGTTGTGCTTCTCGAGGTATTTCTCCAGCGGCATGTGGCCGAGCTGCCAGTCACCGTACATTTCATTGCCGATGGCCCAGAACTTGGCGCCATAGGGAGCGGGATGCCCGTTCCTGGCCCGCAGGCGGCCCATGGGGGTGTCGGCCGAGCCGTTCACGTACTCGATTTCCTCCGAGGCCGCGGCGGCGTCCCCCAGCCCGGTATTCACCGCGATGTAGGGCTCGGTGTCCACCAGTCGGCAAAAGTCCATGAATTCGTGGATGCCCACGTCATTGGACTCGATGCCCTTCCAGGCGGGATTCTTGCGCGGAGGCCGGCGGTCCGGGTCACCGAGTCCGTCCTTCCAGTCGTAACCGCTGACGAAGTTACCTCCGGGCCAGCGATAGACCGGAGAATCCAGCTCCCTGATCCGGGCCAGGGTGTCCTTCCGCCAGCCCAGGATGTTGTCCGCCGGCATCAGCGAGGCCGTCCCGACGAGGAAACTGCCGGAGCCCTTGCTGATGATCTCCAGATGTCCGTTGTCAGTGGTGAATTCCGCCCGAAACTTCAAAGGATAGCTGCGAAAATCCCGCGACAGGTCGGTAATCGGGATGATCTGGCGATCGCTCGCTCCGGCCCCCCAAACGAGACTCACTTCGATTGGGGCCGCGTCGGCATCGCCCGCCAGAACGATGCGCCCGACATAATTCCGGTCCTTCTCGAGGCCGAGCCGCCCCTGGGAGATCCCGGTCCGGGTGCCGTCACCGGGTGCCGTGATCCGGGGTGTCTGATCCCCGACAAAGGAGTCCTCGGTCACCATGGAGACAGCGTTCTTGGAGCCGATGATCATCCAGGGCGAGCGGACCAGCAATTCATAGGGGTGCCCCTCGCCGTCAAAGGGGCGCATGCCGGGGGTGAACAGGTCCCACGCCGGGGCTTCTCCCGTGACCGGGTAATAAAACTTCCGATCTTCCAGCATTTCGGACCAGAGCCCGCCGTAGATGCACCTCCCCAGATGCTCGATGAACTGTCCGTAGACGTAGGGTGAGATGGGCTCTCCCTTCTTCGTGGCGTCGATCTGCACTCCCTGCTGCGCCCGGGCCGCCGGGCCGACACAGGGGATTCCGATCAGGAGGAGAACGGTGAAAAGGATCAAGAGGCTCGACTTCTTCATGCTTGCAGGCTCCTTCGGCAGGCGATTGTAACCGCTTGGCGGCAGGGAGTACAGAGGGTCAGAGAACCACCTTGTCGGGCTCGTTGCCGGCTGCCTCCATGGCGCGCCGCACATTGACCGTGCCCAGCAGGACGAGCCCGATCACGAAAAAGGCGATCAGGCTGAGAATCGCGCTCCGCTGTGACCCCGTGATCTGAACGGCCCCGGCAAAAACCAGCGGACCGATCCACGAGGTGCCACGGTCACTGATCTCGTAGAAGGCAAAGTATTCGGCCTCGTGGCGAGCGGGGATCATTTGGGCAAAGAGCGACCGGCTGAGAGCCTGGGACCCGCCGAGTACGAGTGCGATCAGAAAGCCAAGGACGAACAGTTGGCGCTCGTCCCGCAGCAGGAAGAAGGCGTAGATGACGGCGCCGGACCAGATTCCCAGACTGAGCATGATGGAACGGCGGGCGCCGATCCAGCCGGCGAGGCGACCGAAGAGCAGGGCGCCCACGAAGGCGACGGCCTGGATCATCAGAACCAGCAGGAGGAGATGACTCGGAGCCACGCCCAGTTCCTCGGCAGCAAAGGAGGTCGCGACGACGATGACGGTCTGGATGCCGTCGTTGTAGATCAGGTAGGCGATCAGGTACCGCAGAGTGCCGGTGTAACGCGTCCGTAGCTCGCGCAGGGTCGTCAGGATCTGCCGGAGGCTCTGCCGGATCAACCCTTCGCCCTCGGGGCGTCGGCGGGTTGGACGACGAACCCGCAGTCGCCGCTGGGGAAACAGCCAGGTGAAGGCGAGCCACCAGATTCCAGCACTTGCCAGGGAAATACGAACGGCCAGGGCCTTATCCGACATGAGCGCGATGAGCGCGAAATTCAGCAGCAACAGGAGCCCGCCGCCCAGGTAGCCGACGGCGAAGCCCTTGGAGCTGACGGCGTCGCGTCGTTCCGGAGAGGCGATCTCGGGAAGGAAAGCATTGTAGAAGACGACGGAAGCACCGAAACAGAGGTTCGCCACGATCAGCAGCAGTCCCGCAATCACCACGGCGCCGCTGGTGCCGACCAGCCACAGGTCGGCGCGGACGAAGAAGAGCAGGCAGGTGCTGATGGCGCCCGCGTAGGCAAAGCTCAGCAGCATCCTTTTCTTCAGCTGCGTGAAGTCCGCCAGGTTCCCCAGCACGGGCAGGAAGAAGACCTGGAGCAGGACCGAGACGGAGACCGCGGCCGGAAAGACCGCGGCGGGCTGGATCCTCCAGCCGCCCAGGGTGAGCGGGCTTGGACTCGATCCGGCGAGGCTGAGAATGTAGGGGCCGAGCAGGGCCGTCACGACCGTGGTCACAAAGGCCGAATTGGCCCAGTCGTACATCACCCAGCCGAAGATTTCACGGGAATCATTGATCGTCGGTTCCGCCGGGGTTTCGGACCGTTCGTGTTCCTCCATGGCCTCCTTCTTCGCCTCGGGGATTCCGGGCGAGAGCATCGGGTGCAATCCGCCAATTATCAACACGCACGGCCGTTCGGGCAAACCGGACCATTCCACCGGCTCTGCCCGGCCCGGGCGCACAGTGGATGGGGCAACTCGCCTCCTGGTATCAACTTCGAAGGGTCCCGTCGCCGAAGACCACGAACTTCTTCGTCGTCAGTTCCTGGACTCCCATGGGGCCGAAGGCATGGAGCTTGTCCGTGCTGATGCCGATTTCCGCGCCCAGTCCGTAGACTCCCCCGTCGGCCAGCCGAGTGCTTGCATTCACCATCACGCTCGAGGAGTCGACGGCCTGAACGAAGCGGCGTGCCGCCTCGTAGGAGCCGGTCACGATCGCGTCGGTGTGATTCGATCCGAACTGCTCGATGTGGGCGATCGCTTCCTCCATTCCGGCCACCACCCGGATGTTGCAGGTCAGCCCCAGATACTCCGTCCGGTAGTGCTCTTCGGAAGCCGGCAGGGCCTCGGGCATGAAGCGTCGCGTCTCTTCGCAGCCGTGCAGCGTGACGCCCTGACGCGCGAACTCCTCTCCCATCCGGGGCAGGAACTCCGGCGCCACGGCCCGATCGACGAGCAGGGTCTCCATGGCATTACAGGTGGCCGGACGCTGGACCTTGGCGTTGACGGCGATCCGCGCGGCCATATCGAGATCGGCAGCGGAGTGGACATAGACGTGGCAGATCCCTTCGTAGTGTTTGATCACCGGTATGCTCGACTCCTCGACGACCCGCCGGATCAAACTCTTGCCTCCCCGGGGGATGATGAGATCGACGAGGCCATTCTGCTTCAGAAGGGCCCCGACGGCCGCCCGATCCGGGGTGTCGATCATCTGCAGGACGTCCGGATCGAATCCCGCGGATTCGAGGGCCTCCCGCAGCAGCGTCGCCAGGACGATGTTCGAATGAAGGGCCTCCGAGCCGCCGCGCAGAATGGTCGCATTGCCGGCCTTGAAGCAGAGACCGGCCGCGTCGGCCGTCACGTTGGGGCGGGACTCGTAGATGATCCCAATGACGCCGAGGGGAATTCGCACCTGCCCGACCTCCAGGCCGCCCGGCCGCCGCCATTGCGCCACCACTTCACCGACCGGATCCCGCAAAGCGGAAATCTCTTCCAGCCCCTGAGCCATCTGTTCGATGCGCGGTTCGGTCAGCGCAAGCCTGTCCAGCAGAGCCTCCGCCAGGCCCTGACGACGCCCCCTTGTGAGATCTTCGGCGTTTGCTTCGGCGATTCGCTGGGCACCCTGACGGAGGGCTCCAGCCATCCCCTGCAGGGCGGCCTCTTTCCGTTCAGGGTTCGCGCGGGCCAGTTCCCGGCTTGCTCTCTGGGCTCTGCGGCACATTCCTGTGACCTGTTCCACGAGGGATTGCTCACTGGCCATCATCGGTTCCTTCGTCTCCTGCCACGACCATATCGTCGCGATGAACGACTTCAAAGCTCGGTCGGTTTCCCAAGACCTCCATCACTTCGGCCGTCTTGCGCCCGCGCACCTGCTCGAGCTCCGCCGACGAATAGCGGCAAAGTCCGATGGCGACCTCCCGATGAGAGTCGTTGAGCACCTGCACCAGGTCGCCCGCCTGAAAATCACCAACCACCCGGCTCACTCCTGAGGGGAGGAGGCTCTTACCGCCCGTTCTCAGTGCGTTTTCCGCTCCCGCATCCACGTAGACGCGGCCTTCACCGATCCGTTTCCCCAGCGCGAGCCAGCGCTTGCGGGCTGAGATTCGACGCCGCTGCGGAATGCACCAGGTGCCCAGTTCCTCTCCCTCCAGTGCACGCAGGAGGACCCGGTCGGTCCGCCCCGGGCCAACCAGGGTCAGGATTCCCGCCCGTGTCGCCATTCGGGCGGCCTCGAGTTTGCTCTTCATGCCTCCCAGGCCGAAGGCTCCTGCGCTTCCCGGGCCGATATCGACTCGGGACTGCTGGGAGGGGGTCAGGTAGGGAAGTCGTACGGCGCCCGGCTCGGACGGAGGGCGATCGAAGATCCCTTGAACGTCGGTCAGGATGACCAGCAGGTCGGCGCCGGTCTTGCCCGCCACGAGCGCCGAGAGCCGGTCATTGTCGCCGAACTTCAGTTCCTCTACCGCCGTCGTGTCGTTCTCGTTGACGATGGGGAGGATGCGCCAGTTCAAGAGCGTCTCGAAGGTGTGCCGCGCGTTCAGGTAGCGGGTCCGATGATCCAGGCTGTCGCGGGTCAACAGGACCTGGGCCACCTGGACACCGCAACTCTCGAAGATCTGCTTGTAGTGGTGCATCAGACGCGACTGCCCGATGGCCGCCAGCGCCTGGCGACGGCTGGTTTCCGTAGGTGGGACATCGAACCCCAACACATGGCAGCCCGCACCGACTGCGCCGGACGAGACGAGAATCATGTCTTTGCGGTCACGCATGATCTCGGCGATCTGCTCGGCCAGCGAGGCCATGAAGTCGCGATTCAGGCCCTCCTCGTCTCCGCGCAGCAGGTTGGTCCCCACCTTGACCACGATGCGGCGGGCGCTCTTCAAATACTGATGAACGATCTCCCTGTTTTCCACGATCCGGCGATTCCCTCTTCTCCCGATGACGCGCACAGCTGAGCTGGATTTGGGAGATGATGCAGTATAGCGAAATCTCAATTCGATTTCGGCTTGGGCGGCGGCGGCAGTGCCTTCAGTCGCCGCTGGATACGAGAGAATCCCCCGACCGGGCGTGTGGCGTGAATCGTCCCCATCAAGTGGACCTCTTCCTCGACGCGAGCGACCCGCTCGACGGGGGCCGGATGATCGCTGAAGAATCTCTCCAGGCGGCTGGGGTCGTTTCCTGACTCCTCCCGGAGTTTCTCGAAGAAGTGAGCCATCTCCATGGGATCGTATCCTGCCCCGGCCATGATCTGGGCGCCCACGATGTCGGCTTGCTGCTCGGCCTCCCGGCTGAATTTGAGAAACACCGTGTTCATGCCGAAGCCGCCGATGGCGGTGACCATCTGACTCGTGTTCCCCCGGCCGAAGAGGCTTCCGAGCAGGCTGAGCCCTGCCTGGGCGAGGTAGGCCTTCGATGCTTGATTGGTTCCGTGCCGGAGGGCCACGTGCGCCATCTCGTGCGCCATGACACCGGCGAGTTGAGCTTCGTCGTCTGCCGCTTCGATCAGGCCGCGGTTGAGGAACATGAACCCTCCCGGCAGAGCGAACGCATTGATTTCGGAAGTATTGACCACCCGGAACTGGTAGGGGAATTCCGGTCCCGGCGCCGCCTCGGCGAGTCGTCTCCCGACCTTGGTCACGTAGCCGTCCACCGAACGGATGTGGAGGATCGGTAGCTGCTTCTCCGCCTCGGCGGCCGATTGACGTCCAATCTCGACATCCTGTTCGGGTGTGAACAGGTTGAAGCCCGGCTCGACTTTCGTCTGGGCCTGCAACGTGGACCCGGCGCAAACGACCAGGGACAAGATGATCCAAACGACGACAGGACGTGCTTTCCACGCCATGGGTGCCGGGCTGGCGAGAATCGATCCTGCCGGTTCCATCACATCACATTTCCCATACAGAGCACGCACTTGCTTGCGCCGGGCCGGGCAGACGGCCCCCCGGCGGGGCTACTGTCCGTTCAGGTGAGGTTGCTTGCCGTTGAAGCGCATCCTCACCGACCGCACACTTCGCCCGACTCGCTCCGAGAAGCGGAAGACATGCCCCACCTTGAGCCCTCCGATCAGAGGCGTGTTGGCCACCGCCTGGAGGCCGACAGCCGCCACGCAGCCGCAGTTCTGGCAGTCAGGCGTCCCACCCAGCTGGCAGGGCTGGACGCGACTCTGCAGGTCCGGGGAAAGGCAGTCCGTGACCTGGGAAAAGATGCAGTCCTGCGGTCCGTTGGGGGGATTCAGGTAGGCCTCCACCATGGCCGGGGTCATGCGGAGCTTGGGAAAACGCGGATGCAGACGCTCCAACTCGGTGATGGTGGCCTTCCTCATTTCGGGAGGCATGATGTCCTCACTCGTTTCCCCGATCTGGGGTGTATAGAGGCTGACCCGGATGGCCCGGGTTTCCGGCCGGTCACTCCAAAACTCCAGGAATCGTTCGAGGCGATCGGTCCCCAGCATCAGCCGGCGGGTGACGGTGCAATGGATCACCACTTCGTGTCCCTCGATGTGTTTGAGAATCCGATCGTAGGTGGCCGGTTTGCGCCGCGCGTCGTGCTCCTCACGGGGACCGTCGACGGAAATGACCATGGTCAAATTCGGGATGTCGGCCCAGGCCGGCGGAATGGCCCGGACGGCACTGGTGATGATTTCCACGGACACTCCGCGTGCGCAGATCTGGGGCAGCAGGGTATCCAGTTCCCGGTATCGGACCAGCGGCTCGCCACCGACGATGAAAAGACCGAGGGGACGCCGGTGATCCACCAGCGACAGTACGGCTCCGACGAGCCGGTCTCCCGCAAATTCGGACATGTCCTCGATGGACAATCCGTTGACATGGCCGGGCGAGTAGGCATAACAGCCCGGACAGGCCAGAGGACACCGATTCGTGATCTCGATTGCGAGCACGGGGCTGTCACCGAACAAAATCCGGCCCCACGCCCGGAAAAAATTAGCGTGTTGCATAGGAGGGCTATCTCCAGAATTGATTCCAGTATGTGCCGGGGTCCCCGGGAGTTCAAGCGGTTCAGGCGAAGCGTCAAATGCTTCGAACGAAGGGCATGGTTCGTGCTTTCACCAGACTGTGATGAAGGAGTCGTGACACCATGCCCTATCCCTCATTGGCCTTTCTGGGCCTGCTCGTTGCCTTCTATTTCCTCCTGGGAGGAGCCCTGCTCATCGATGCGCTGCGCAGAGCCGCGCGCGCACGCAGTCAAGGCGTGGCACAGGTGTCCCAGTCCGCCTCGACTGGGGCAACCGCTTCGCCGGTCTCGGCTGCGACGTCTCGTCGCTCTCTGCGTACCGATCTGGTTTGATTCCGCAACGAGTCGACTCCCCGCGCAGACCGGCGAGTCCGAGCGACTCGCGCCCGTGGCTGCCTGACCTGCATTTTCGAATGCCGGGAAGCGAAGGAAGAGCAAGGCCCGCGGGGGGAGGGATGTGCCCCGGTCGACGGCACGACTCGAGGCACATCCGATCGTCAAGAGGACACGTCCTTTTCGATCAGGCCGCGACCTTGTCCAGTTCCTCGAGGAATGGTCGCGTTTCACGATTGGGAGAGACCTCTCCCTTGAGCAGGATGTCTCGGCCCGTGTAGTGGCCGTTGTAGGCCTGATGGTCGGCATCGTTGTCGATCGACAGGACGGCACCATTGAGGGAGACCCCGGCGAAGACGCCCTTGCTGCGCGAGTAGGAATAGATCGCCGAGCTGAGGGTCACGTCCGTACTGGCATCGGCCGTTCGGCCGACCGGACCGGCAGCGATGGACGCATCCGCGCCCAGTGTCAGCTTGCCGGACAGCAGCGGCTCAAGGCCCTCCCGGTTGGTGAACACCAGGACGAAGTCCGTGGCCGAAGCTCCGAACTGAAAACCGAAGCTTCCACCCTCGAGCGAGACGTAGGCAGGAGCGCTCCAGCCGTGGGCCGTCCGCTGGGAGATCAGGCCCTTGCCGTAGCTTCCACCCACGAAGAAGGCGCCCTTGACCACGTGAGGAATCACGGCGATCGCGGTGGCCTTGTCCAGGAGAGCTTCCGGAATGCCGTGTTCGGGAGTGGCGAGCACTTCCGACAGCACAGCTGCCGCATCCTGTGAACGATCGCGCAAATCTGTCTCATTCTTATGGGAGAAGACTCCGGCAAACGTGCTCGTTGTCATCAGGCTGATGAAGGAAAACTATCGTTGAAAGGACTTTCATGTCGTGTAACTCCTTAAGTGACTGTCTGATATCCGCCCTCGGGAAAAGGAATGGAAGTTGCAGTTCGAAAGGCGGCGGAAGCCAGACAGAAGTTCGTTTCTACCTGATATGAAATGAAGCAAATTGCGTTCCAGAGCACGGTGGGTCCAGCGCATCGGGGGGACCGGCTGCGCTGAGAGAGTATCCTTGTTGCGACGGGACGACGGCGTCAGAAGCGGGCATCGGGTACAATTTCCCTGATTCGCTCCATGAGAATCACGACAAAATTGACTTTGGGTTTTTCATTCCTGATCGCCATCCTCTTGGCGGCACATCTGTACCAGGAGCGTTTGATTCGCCGCATGGGACAGGTTCAGGAGGAACTCTCCCAGTTGAGTTTCGACGCCGGACTGAAGGCCCTGGCCAGTGCCGGAGTCGCGGAGGATCTCATGGGGTCGGCCGAACTCTATCTTTCCTTCGGCGGAGAGGAGAACCGAGCGGACCTTCATGCGGCCCGGGCTGACTTCGACGAACGACTGCACGTGCTGCAGGAACTGACCCGGCAGAATGACCTCCTGTCGGCGCAGATTGCCGTGCTCGAAGGATTCTGGATTCGCATTCAGCCGGACTTGACGGACGTCGAAAAGGTCAGTGCCTCCACCAGCAAGGCAGAGCGAAACCGGCTCTGGAAACGCGTGTCCCCGAGGCTTGAGGCGCTCCTCGCCGAGGCAAAACGGACGGTGGCCGCCAGCGATCGGATGATCCAGGTCGGCGTCGACCGATCGCATGCGATGGCGGCCCGTGTCAACCTGATCGCGAGAGCCACGCTGTTCGTCGCGCTGGGGCTCGCCCTGGCCGTCACGGTCCCGCTCTTCCGCTCGATCACGCGATCTCTGCGCCAACTCACCGCCGCCACCCGGCGGGTCGCCAATGGCGATTTCTCCTACAAGGTCGACGAGTCCGGCGGAGACGAACTGGCCGAACTGGCGTCCTACTTCAATCGGATGGCCCACCGGCTGGGCGAGTTGGATCAGCTCAAGCGGGACTTCATCTCGTGGGTCTCACACGACCTGCGGGCCCCGCTGGCCTCGATCCAGGAAACCTCGCGACTCCTTCTCGATCAGTTCTCCGACGAACTCGAAGCGCCCCAACGACGACTGCTCGAGCTCAATCTTGCCAGCGCCCAGCGCCTGTCCGAGATGATCCTCAACCTGCTCGATCTCTCCGCCATCGAGGCCGGCGTCGTGAAGTACGAATTCGAGTCGGTGGATGTCGGGGAGATTCTCGAGGGAGTTGCCGGAGATTTCCATGGTCTCATTCTGGACAAGAAGCTGGACCTCGTGTCTCCGGACGGAACATCCCGGGCTTTGGTGCGGGCCGATCCGGTCCGCTTGAGGCAGGTGCTCGGGAACCTGCTTTCCAATGCCATCAAGTTCTCACCCGAACGGGGGACCATCCGCCTGAGCGTCAGGACGTTCCAGAAGCTTCCGGCAGAGGTTCCGGCCGTTTGCGCGAGCCGGGTCCGACGGTCCAGTGACGGCTACTGCTGGATCGGTGTCTCCGATGAGGGGCCGGGCGTGCCCGCGGATCTCCGGGACAAGATCTTCGACCGTTTCTACCAGGCGGATCAGCGCCCCGCGACGGGCCGACAGGGAACCGGTCTCGGGCTGGCCATCGCCCGCAGGATCGTCGAGGCCCATGAGGGCGCGATCTGGGTTGTCAGCAATGCGGACCGGGGGAGCACCTTCTTCGTTCTGCTGAGGTGTTCGGGAAAGGCCCCGGCCAAAAACGCGGTTCAGAATAGGCTGGTATGAATCCCACCGAATGGTTGATCGAGTCACTCGACGAGGCTTTCGACCGTCCTTCCTGGCATGGAACCAATCTGAGGGGCTCGCTGCGCGGCGTGAAGCCGGCCGAGGCGCTCTGGAGACCCGCACCCGGCCGGCACAATATCTGGGAGATCGTTCTGCACGCGGCTTACTGGAAGTACCGGATTCGTCGGCGGCTGCTGGGAGAGAAACAGGGGTCGTTCGTGCTTGCCGGAAACAACTGGTTCGAGCGCTCGGACGGCCTCAGCTCGCAGACCTGGCGGCGCGAGATCGGTCTTCTGGAGGCCGAGCATAGACAGCTCCGCGAAGCAGTCCTCTCGCTGACCGCCGCCGATTTGGACAAGCCCGCCGGTGGGGATCGCTATCGGGTGAGGCAGTTGATTCGGGGCGGCGCCGCGCACGATCTCTACCACGCGGGCCAGATTCAGCTTCTGAAGCGCCTTCTCCGGAACGGGCCCCCCTCTGAGATCCCCGGCCCTTCAGGTCCTGAGTGAACTGGTCGAAGCGCCCGTCGGCAGGGCAGAAGCGTGAATTCCTTTCGCGACCGGAGACCGCGCTCAAATGAAGATGGCGATCGACGCTTTCGACCTCAAGGACTCCACCTCAGCCTGAACTTCGCGCCGCACTTCCTGCTGCTTCAGATACTCGCCGATGCGGTCGGAGATCTCCTCGAAGGGCAGCTTGCGCGCAGGGACCCGCTCGAGGAGCTGGATGATGTGATATCCGAAGGAGGTTTCCACGACCTCGCTGATCGTGCCGGGAGCGAGCTTGAAAGCCGCTTCCTCGAACGGTGGGGCGGTCTGGCCCTCCATGATGGTCAGCTCTCCGCCGTCGTCGCGCGATCCGGGGTCCTCCGAGTTCTCGCGAGCCAACGTTGCGAAATCGGCTCCCCCTTCGGTGACCTGTTTGCGCAGACCCTCGATCTTCTCCCGCGCCTGAGCCCGCTGTTCCTCAGTCGCGTCGCTCGGCACCCGAATCAGGATGTGACGGAGCCGGAGATGTTCGGGCTCTTCCAGCGTCGATTCATTCTCGGAATAGAACTGCCGTTTGGCGTCGTCCGTGATGATGACCTTTTCGGAAATCGGGCCGTCGACGAGCTTCTGAATGCTGATGTCCTTTCCGAGCATCACCCGGAGTGACTGGATCGTGATCGACTCGGAGTCGAGTTGACTCTGAAAGGCCTCCTCGGTCGGGTATTGCGCCTTCAGCTGGGCCAGGCCGTTGTCGATCTCCTGGGGCGTCGCCTCCAGGTGGTTGCTGCGGCTGGACTGGTAAAGGAGCTCCAGGTCCACCATGTCGTCCAGCACGGTCCGGTAGATGTCGATGGGGAGCGCCCCGTCCGGAATGTGCATCTGCCCGCGCACCGATTCGACCCGCGTGAGCAGTTCCTCTTTGCCGATTGACGAGTCATTGACTCGGGCAACGACGTCTGGAAAACTCTCCGGCTTGGCCGTCTCCATCTTGGGCTTTGCGGCGGGCGTGGCGGGTGCGGTTGCCGGATCCTGATTCGCCGCCTGAGGAGCGGCCAGCGCCGCAGCCCACCCGATGAGACCGAAGGTGATGAGAACGCACAGTACTCTTTTATGTCCGATACGATCCGTGTTGCTCAACTGAGTCTCCTTCTTGACGACGCGCCCCGTCTGTCGGACGGCGTCTTGACGCAGGCCACATTCTTTGCCGGGACGCGAACCGTAACATCATACGCCGAGTGCCCGCCTGGTGCGACCGTCGCGCTCCGGGACGCCCGGGCTCCCCTACGGCCGTTCCGGTTCGGCCCCGGTTTGGCGGCGGCCCAGCCAGGCAATCAGCCCGCCGAACTTCAGAATGTCGATCTGCCGCGGCGACAATCCGTGTTCGGCCCTGATCTTTCGATGGCTTTCGTCCAGTGAAAGGGTCAACGTCGACCCGACGGAGAGATCGCGCAAGCCTTCCAGCCGGAGGGTCTGGCCCTGTTCGAGGGAGGCGTAATCGTCCGGATCGACGAAGGTCAGCGGGAGGATACCGAAGTTGACCAGGTTTTGGCGATGGATCCGGGCGAAGGAGATCGCCAGCACGACGCGCAGTCCCAGATATCGCGGAGCCAGGGCCGCATGTTCGCGGCTGGAACCCTGTCCGTAATTGCGGCCGCCGACGATCGAATGGCCTCCTTCCAGCTCCCTGGCTCGGGTGGAGTAGGTCGGGTCCACGATGTCGTAGACGAAGCGGCTGATCTCGGGAATGTTGCTGCGAAAAGGCAGGACGCGCGAACCGGCCGGCATGATTTCGTCGGTGGAGATGCCATGGCCCACCTTCAGCAGGATGGGCAAGGTCAGTGAATCGGGGAGTTCCCCGAATTCGGGGAGACTCTGAATGTTCGGCCCCTTCTTCAGCGGCACCCGGCGAGCCTCCTCGAGGGGGAGGGGCGGCACCAACAGGTCGCAGTTCAGAATCGGCTCGAGGGGATCGCGGACTCTCGGATAATCGATGCCGAGCGTACGCGGATCGGTGATCTTTCCCTTGAGTGCCGAAGCCGCCGCCGTTTCCGGACTCACCAGGCAGACCTTGTCTTCTCTGGACCCCGACCGACCCGGGAAGTTGCGCGGCACCGTGCGCAGACTGATCTGGGAAGTTGCCGGAGCCTGTCCCATTCCGATGCAGCCGTTGCAGCCGGCCTGATGGATGCGGGCTCCCGAATGGATGAGTTGGAGCAGGTGCCCGTCGGCCACGAGATTCTCGAGGATCTGGCGGGAGGTCGGGTTGATGTCGAAGGAGACCCGCTCCTGGACGCGTTGCCCCCGGACGATTTCGGCGGCGACCGCAAAATCGCGATAGCCCGGGTTGGCTGAAGAGCCGATGTAGGCCTGGTAGATGTCGGTTCCCGCCACCTCCCTGACCGCGCGGACGTTGCCCGGGCTGGAAGGCATGGCGATCAGCGGTTCCAGTGTGGAAAGGTCCAGTTCCTCATGGCGGTCGTACTCCTGCTCGTCGTCCGCCAGGATCTCGACCCAATCGGCCTCTCTGCGCTGAGACCGCAGGAAGGAGCGAACTTCATCGTCCGAGGGGAAAACCGTACTCGTAGCGCCGAGTTCGGTGCCCATGTTCGCGATCACGTGTCGATCCATGGCGGAGAGCGAGGCCAGGCCCGGTCCGTAGTACTCGAAGACCCAGCCGACGCCACCATCGACGTCGTGGCGTCGAAGCATCTCGAGAATCACGTCTTTGGCGGAGACCCAGTCGGGGAGGCTTCCGGTCACTCGGACTCCCCACACCTTGGGCATGCGAAAGACGAAGGGCTCCCCGGCCATCGCCAGGGCGACCTCCAGTCCGCCGGCTCCGATGGCGAGCATGCCGATGGCGCCGGCCGACGGAGTGTGCGAGTCGGAGCCGAGCAATGTCTTTCCGGGCTTGCCGAATCGTTCCTGGTGAACCGGGTGGCTGACTCCGTTGCCGGGTCGGCTGTACCAGACTCCGAACCTTCGGCAGGCTGAGAGCAGAAACAGGTGATCGTCCGGATTCTTGAAGTCCTGCTGCAGGAGGTTGTGGTCGACGTACTGCACCGAGAGTTCCGTCTTGACCCGCTCGAGGCCGATGGCCTCGAGTTCGAGCATGACGAGCGTTCCGGTCGCGTCCTGCGTCAGGGTCTGATCGATCCGTATCTGGATCTCACTGCCGGGCTTCATGTCGCCCTTCACGAGATGGGCACTTATGATCTTTTGAGTGACGTTCATCGACGGTTCTCCCGGGCTGTGGCTGGTCCGCCATTCTCCTCGGAGATCCGCAACCGCGAGAGAGTCCAGCGAAGGAGGCGGACCGGAGTCAACTCAGAGGTCTGTCGCATCCAACATATCAGAAAGCGTTGGAGCCATTGCACACGGGGCCGGGCGGCCTTGCCCGATGGTGACCTGTCTCACCGGCGGTCCCTCCGGACGGCGGCATAATCGGGGCGTCATGCGACAACGACACGCGCAAAGCGGATTCAGCTTTCTGTCCATTTTGGCGGCGCTGCTCATCATCGGCTTACTCTACCTCTGGATCGGCGGTCCCGGAATGTCCTCGGTGAGCAACTCGGTCTCGGAGGCGAAGACGGTCAAGAGTTCGGGCAATCTTCTGGCCTGCGAGATGAACCGCCGAGCGATCGCCAAGGAGTTGATGACCTGGTCGGTCATGCATCCCGGCGAGCGCCCGACCCTCGAGAAGCTCAAGGCGGCGGGAGTCTATGTGCCGGCCTGTCCCGATGGCGGAAAGCTCAGCATTGAGGGCAAGGCGGTCATCTGCTCGGTGCACACCCGCACCCAGTAGGCGGCGGACAACCTTGGTTCACACTTACTGCACGAGCTCAGCCGTCTGGATGTAGTCCATTTCGGGAAAGTGCTGGCGCAGGTACTCGTTGCCGCGCAGATTGAGCAGCTGGAAACGCGGGCCGTTGCCGATCGGATAGAGTTCGCCGTAGCCCGAGTAAAGCTGGTCGACGACATCCATGCCTTCGGTGACATGGGCGATCGGGGCAAACCCGTTACTGTCCAGCTCCTTGTTGTCCTTCAGGTTGATGAAGAGCTGGGTCGTGCGCGAATCCACATCCCCTTTGGCATAGCTCAGGTAGCCCCGCGCGTTGCTCTCCCGGGGCGGATCGTCGGGGATCGTCGCCGTCGACCAGGCCTTGGTCACGGCCGGATTCCCGTTGACTCCGAACTGGACGATGAAGCCTGGTACGGCGCGAAAGAAGGCTGCGTCCTCGAAAAAGCCGATGCGGACGAGATTGTAGAAACGGTCCACTCCGATGGGTGCCCAGGTGCGGTTCGCCTCGACCTCGAATGCTCCCTTGGTCGTCTGGAATCGGACGCGGAAGGTCTCGGGCGCCTCGTCGCGTGCCAATTGCGGATCCAGCAGAGCGGCTTGCTCCCTGGAAAGTGAGGCGGTGGTCGAGTCGGGTTCCGAGGGAGCGGAAGCAGTTCTCTCGTCTCCCTGGGAGCAGCCCCCAATGAACAGGATGAAGAGCAGGGCGGCCAGGCGACTGCAGGGATGCTGGATCATGTCGAGAGGTTTAGCACGGTTCGTCGGAATTGTCGACGGCCCGGTCGATGCTCCCCGCTCCGGCGGACGGACGGGGGAGAGGTGCCTCGTAGACCTTCCGAAACTCCTGGTCGCTCGAATACTCGGTTTCGATGCCCAGATCGAGGGTGTCGAGATTGGGAAGCCGCGCGCGGATCCTCTTGGCCAAGCGGTCCAGCATCACCTCGAAGCTCTGCTGAGAGACCTCCGTGCACACGACCAGGTCCAGGGACAGGTCGTACCGCTCTCCCATACCCTCCACGCGAAGATCGTGAAAACCGATCACGTCCTGGTGGGCGCCGAAGATGTCTTTCAGCGTCGTGGAGACGAGCCCGTAAAGTGGGTGGCTGTGATCGACGGGGTCCACGTGCGCCGTGACCTTGGCTCCCACGGCCTCGGTGACGGCCTGTTCGACCTGCTCAGCCAGATGGTGGGCCTCCAGGGCCGTCTGATTCGCATCGACCTCGGCGTGCAGTGAGATGAGCTTTCGATCCCCGTAGGAGTGGATGATCACGTCGTGGACGCCGTAGACCCCACGCACGGAAGAGCCGATCTGCTGGATTTGGTGCAGTTCGTCGTGTGAGGGCGCTTCTCCGATCAACGTATGAACCGCTTGCCGGACGAATTGGACGCCCGTGTACCCGATGAAGACGGACACGCCCAGCCCGGCCCATCCGTCGACGCTGTCCCAACCCCAGCGTGAGCAGATCAGTGCGATCAGCACCAGAGACGTCGTGGCGATGTCGTAGGTATGGTTCCAGGCGTCCGCCCGCAGCGTCGCGGATTGGGTGAGACGGGCGAGCCGACGCGCAAATCCGGCGAGCCAGAATTTGATGAGGATCGTGATCCCAACGGCCAGCAGGACCCACCAGGGGACTGAAAAGGGAAGGGGGTGCAGCAACCTGCGGATTCCCGCCCGGGCGACCTCGATGCCGACTCCGATCAGGATCACGGCCAGCACGAGCGTGGCCACGGGCTCCATCCGTCCGTGACCGTAGGGGTGCTCACGGTCCCGGGGCTTGCGAACCACCCGGAAGCCGAACACGACGATCAGACTGGAGCCGATGTCCGCCAGGTTGTTCAAGGCGTCAGCCAGCAGGGAAATACTGGATGTGAACCAGGCCAGCACACCCTTGACGAGGGCCAGCAGTATGCTCAGCGCGGTGCTGACGACGCCCTCGCACTCCCCCAGACGCGAGCGTCCTTCGCCGGAAGCCGGAGAAACACCCGGGCCCAAGACCCGTCGCACGAGCCAGCCTGTGAGTCCTCTTAGTCCTGTGACGCGGTCATTCTGCTGCTCGGTCACGCCGGTCCCCCACCGCTCCATCTGCGCCTGCAATGTATGCCTGTCCGAAGGGTGAGGTCAAACGCCGTCGAATGCAAAAGCGGCCGGCTGGGAGCCGGCCGCTCTTGACTCAGCTTCGAAGGGCGATCTTCGAAGCCGCCTTGGGGGAGGATCGTAAAACTCTTAACGGATTCCCGCGCTTACAGCCTGTGTCTTCACCGCGCTCTCCGCAACCTGTGATTCCGCCTGCGCGATCCCCACATTCTGTAAGATTCTCACTTCGACCCGACGATTTTGCTTCCGCCCGGTGGAAGTCGAGTTGTCTGCCACGGGTTTGGCCTCGCCGAAACCGAAGGGGCGGACGATCCGGCGCAGAGGTACATCGTGATTCTCGGCCAGGTAGTCTACCACTGCTTCTGCCCGCCGCTCACTGAGGCGCCGGTTGTAGCTGGAATCTCCGTCGGCGGATGCGAAGCCTGCCACCTCAATGAGATAGGCATCCTGATTCGCGAAATGCTCGACGAGGGAATCCAGCCGGTTCTTCGCTTCCTGGTTCAGATCGGAGCTGTTGAAATTGAAGGGAACGACGGTGGCGTCCAACTCCCGATACTGATCGAGGTTCGAAATCCGCTGATTGGCAAAGGTCGCATGCTGCTGCGCCTCACCGGCGGTCGAAAGGGCCTGATCGGCAGTGGTCTGGGCTTGCGAGGCTTCATTGCGGGCCAGGCGAAAAGCGTCGTTCAACTCGTCGACCTGGGAGGAGAGACGACCGGTCTTCTCGTTCAGTTCACCCGTGTTCTTGCGCATTTCGGCCTGGGTCGCATCCAGTTGCTGTTGGGTCTCATTGAGCTGGGCCTCCACCGGAGACACTCGTGATGTAATCGTCTGGGCAACCTTCAGCTCATCCTGGGTGAATCGAATCTTGTCGGCGAGGACTGCTCCGCTGGTGTCGCCGTGCCCTTCGACGCGGACATTCAGACCCAGTAGAAAATCTTCGGGGCCGTATTTTTCGGCGGAACGAAACGGATTCGACTTCTTCTCTTGAATCTTGGTGCCGGGTCCCCAGGTGACGTTCACCTCGCGACCCTCAAACGTCCGCATGCGAAACTGGTCTGTATTCTTTTGAACAATAACGCCCTCGAGCGAGACCTCCTGTCCCAGAGGAACGTTGGAGACGTTCTCTCCCAGGACCGGTGCCAGAAACAGCGCTGTGAGTGCCAATAGTATCGATCTGTATTTCATTCGGGTCCTCCTTGCGGTACCTCGTCCACCCGAGTGCATAGCAAAGGACGTGCCAAACCGTCGAAAGTGCCGAAAACACTGGGTTGGGAAGGGAGGGAAGGCCGGCAGAGGTGACGGCAGTCGATTTCAGGCAGGCGGGAAATTTTCCCCATTTCCCCGGGGCCTGGAGGGCAGTCCCTTCACGATGGCGGAAGGAATCTACGGACGCCGGTTTCGACGTGCCCGCTCGATTTCCTTCATCTTCTCCAATTCATCCGACACACGCTGGAGCTGGTTCTTCGTCGCGCTGTACTGGCCCTCGACTTTGGTCAACTCCTGCAACAGAGTCAGGAGCACCGAGGCCTGGGATTGGTAAGGGCCCCCGGCGGCCTGGGCAAGGGGCGACAAGATTTCCTCGGCCGCGGCGGGATCCCAAAGGGATGATGACGGGTTGGAGTGAATCAAGCCAAGCCGAAAATGGATTTCATCGACCTCGGCCGGATCGAGGTCGCCCGGGGAAGCCAGCAGCGATTGATAAAGATTCGCCGCGGCCGTCCAGTCGCCGGCCGCGAAGCGGGCTTCGGCTTCGACCAGTTCCTGGGGCTGGGGAGGCGGCAAGGGCGGCGGCGGCGGGATCCTCTTCTTCGCGCACGCCGCGGCGCCAAGAACGAATGAAAGAAGAAGAGTGCCCATCAGAAGATATCTGACCACTGCGCCGATTCTAGCGCGAACCGGGGGAGCCTGGCCATGCTTTTCGACCCGGTGTGAGTGGGATGTCCGCGAGGAGACCGATTTTCGGCGAGAATGGGAGAGGAGATTGATGGATTCCCGCCGGCGGCGCGGAACCTCGATTTGATTCCCGGTTACGGAAACAGGGAGAATTTACCTGATGGAGCGCCAGAGGCCCTGGCGGAATGGAACAACCGAATGGTGAAAGTTCTGGTAGTGGACGACGACCCGGCCATGCGGGAAGTGCTGAAGATCCGGCTCGAGACCTGGGGTCATGAGGTTCGTGTCGCCGAGGATGGAGTGGCAGGGGAGAGAATCGCGGGATCGTGGGGACCTGACGTGGTCGTCTCGGATCTCGTCATGCCGGGCCTCACGGGCCTCGAGTTGCTGCGCGCCCTGAAGGGAGGAGATCCCGAGCGCCCCGTCATTCTGGTCACCGCTCACGGTGAGGTGGATACGGCGGTCGAAGCGATGAAGCAGGGCGCGACCGACTTCGTTACCAAACCGATCGACTATGTTCATTTGCAGGCTCTGCTGGAGGATCTCGAAAACAAGGCGAAGCTTCGTGCCCGTGCCCGACGAATGATGTCAAAAGCCCAGAAAGGCGGCGATTTCGGTCCCTTCGTCGGGCGCAGCAAAGTAATGCAGCGGGTCTATGGTCTGATCGAGGAGGTGGCTGCGAACGACGCCTCGGTCCTGATCACCGGACCCAGCGGCACGGGCAAGGAACTGGTGGCCCGGACGATTCATGATCTGAGTGCGCGCGCCGGAGGGCCCTTTCTCGCATTAAACGCCGCGGCCATCCCGTCGGAGTTGATCGAAAGTGAGATCTTCGGTCATGAGAAGGGATCCTTTACGGGTGCGACCAACAGCCGGAAAGGATGCATTGAACTGGCCGATCAAGGCACCCTGTTCTTCGACGAGATCGGCGAGATGCCCATCAAGCTCCAGCCGAAACTCCTGAGGGTCCTGGAAGATGGTCGGGTTCGGCGGGTCGGTGGGCGCGAGGAAATGCAGTTCGACGTTCGGGTCCTGGCGGCCACCAACCGTGATCCTCGAGATGCCATCGAAAAAGGCGATCTGCGGGAGGACCTTTTCTTCCGCCTGAACGTCTTCACGATCGAGTTGCCCCCGTTGCGGGAGCGCAAGGGCGATATTCCGACCCTCGTGCATTTCTTCATTTCTCTGTTCAATGAGCGCCACGGAACGGCTGTCGAAGGTGTCAGCGAGGATGTCGACCGCCTTCTCGGCACCTACCTCTGGCCGGGCAACGTCCGGGAGCTTCGCAACGTGATCGAGCGAGCCACCGTTCTTGCCAAAGAGGGCTGGATCGAGTCCAACCATCTGCCGCCGTTCCTGAAGCAGACCAGCGAACGGGAGGACATGCAGGTGGTGCTCTCGGCCGGAACGCCCCTGGCCGAAGCCGAGAAGAGGCTGATCCTGAAGACCCTCGAACTGACCGGCGAGAACAAAGCCGAGACGGCGCGCCGGCTGGGAGTCGACGTCAAGACCATTCGCAACAAGCTGAGGGAATACGGCCTGTCTTGAGTCCCTGCCGGGCTCCCCGGTCGGCACTAGCCGGCAACGGCTTGTCCCACCGGGACTCCGAAGGGACGCGCCGCGGGCAATGCCTCTGCGGGCTGCTCCTCGAAGATGGGTCGTCGACCCAGTCGTCGGAGTGACTCGTCGATTCGAGCCGGACGCCCCCAGTCGCTCCACTCCACGCCCTCCAGCGGAACCAGGAGCAGCTTCTCCGGAATTCTCTGCAGCAGGTCCCGGCACAGATCGGTCTCGCCGATGGAATCGTAGATGTGGTGAAGCGCCACCTGCTCCATCGAGGGTGTGACCCGTCCCATGCGGACGGCCCGCAGGACGCGGCGGAGCAAATCGAATCTCAGAATCATCTCGGGAAAGATCTGCTCGATCGTATCCCAGAGGAAGCGTGCCCGCGAAGCGAAGACCATGGTGTTCCAGAAGCCACCGCTCTTGTAGAGCTGCCGGGCCTTCCGTCGGCTGGGCTTTTCCGAGAAATGGCTGATCCGGTGGACGCGGGTACTTCCATCCGCGGCGGCCTCGCCCTGAATCCACCCATAGTCGGATTCCGCTCCTTCGGGGATCGCCCCGAGCAGCACCATCCGGTCGGGACGGCACGCCGCAATCAATCCCGCGGCTCGAACGAAACGCAGGAAGCGCTCTTCCGGGAACACAAAGTGGTCCGAGGGGAAGACGAAGACCGTGGCGCGGGGGTTGGTCGCCATGAGATAGGTCAGGGGAAGAAGGAGTCCGGGGAGCGTGCCCCGCGCGACCGGTTGCTCGATGATCCTTCCTGTCTGCTCCTCGGGACGGATGCGCTGAAGGAAGCGCCGGTGTCCGGCCCCGATGATGGTGATCACGCGATCCGGCGAAGTGAGAGTACGACAACGGTGCCAGGTATGTCCCAGCATCGAGCGGTTCCCGAGAAAGGTACAGTACTGTTTCGGGCAGGGTTCGCCGAGCCAGCGACACACGGCCGGTTTCAGCCTCTCCCCTTCACCGCCTGCCAGCACGATAGCCCAGGGTTGTGCGTCGTCAAAGTCGTATTTCCCGCTTTCTATTTCCATGCTTCGCGAGCCTCCGTTCATCGAGGACCGACCGCGGTCAAGAGTCCGTCCGCCTCAAAGGGGAAGGGTCGGTCGGGATTTCTGAACTTGCTTCCCGTGGTGGAATTGACGAACGCAAGACGCGTGCCATTCCGGATTCCCGGAGCCCCGGTTCCGGCAGACCCCGGAAAGTCGGGCATCGATGGGCTCGCCCGGAAGAATGGCGTGGCAGAAATGATGTGGCAGGAATGGCAGCTTGCGACACATTGCCACACTCCCGAGCCGGACTCCGGGCGTTTTTCCCAGTGCCTGTACAAGCGGGACGAGGATCTCTATCATTCCGTCAAACGTGACACAGGAGGTGGACGTATGCGTTTGGTTCGATTTCTGATGGCGGCACTTCTCATCTCAGTCGCATTCCTGGGATGCAGCTCCGAGGGACAGTGGACCTCGCTGTTCGATGGGCAGGACCTGAAAGGCTGGAGGGCATCCGAGGACGAGTCGACCTTCCGTGTCGAAGACGGCGCCATCGTCTGCAATGGCCGGAGGGCCCACCTGTTCTACGTCGGAGATGTCTCTCAGGCAAACTTCAAGAATTTCGAGTTCGAGGCCGAGGTCAAAACCACCCCCGGCTCGAATTCGGGCATTTATTTTCACACGGAGTTTCAGGAATCCGGCTGGCCCACGAAGGGCTATGAGTGCCAGGTCCTCAATTCGAATCGGATCGAGCCGGACAGCACCTTCGTCGAACACAAGATGACGGGCAGTCTGTATGCCATCCGGAACCTCTGGAAGGCGCCGGTTCCGGACGATGAGTGGTTCAAGTACCGGATCATGGTGCAGGGTCGGACCATCCGCATCTGGATCAATGAGGAACTGGTGGTGGACTACACCGAGCCGCAGAATCCCTTTCGCCCAAAGGGAATGGAGGAGCGGGTGCTCTCGTCCGGCACCTTTGCGCTGCAGGGGCACGACCCGGGCAGCACCGTCTATTACCGCAATCTGCGCGTCCGGACTCTGCCGGACGACCTCGAGACCCCGGGAACACCGGCTCCCGACGCCGAATTGGCGCGGCGCTACGTCGAGCTTGGGGCGCAGAACTTCCCGCTCATGGATCTCCACGTTCACCTCAAGCAGAAGCTGACCCTGGAGCAGGCGCTCGCCGTCGCCCGCGTGTACGGGGAAACCTTTGGCATCGCCGTGAACTGCGGCTTGGGTATGCCCATCCGCGACGAAGCCGGCCTCGAGGAATTCCTGGCCAACTATCCGAGGCCGCCGGAGGCATACATGGCGATGCAGGCCGAGGGGCGGGAATGGCTGGATCTTTTCTCACCGGAGTCGATTGATCAGTTCGACTACGTCTTTACGGACTCGATGACCTGGACCAACGATGCGGGGAAACGGATGCGTCTCTGGATTCCCGAGGAGACGGAGGTGGGAGACCCCCAGCATTTCATGTCGATGCTCGTGGATCGTATCGAGGGCATCCTCAACAACGAGCCCATCGATGTGTATGTCAATCCGACCTATTTGCCGGACGAGATCAGCGGACAGTATGCCGAACTCTGGACCGAAGAACGAATGGACCGGGTGATCTCCGCCTTGGTGAAGAACCAGATCGCCCTCGAAATCAACGATCGCTATCACCTGCCCAGCGCGGAGTTCATTCGAAGGGCGAAGGCCGCAGGGGCCAAGTTCACCTTCGGCACGAACAACGCCGGGGAAGCCGAACTCGAGGGCCTGCCTTACTGTCTGCAGATGATCAGCGAGTGCGGCTTGGAGCCGAGCGACATGTGGATCCCGACCTTCCACCGGTAGGAGGCCGCTGCGGCGCTCAGTGCCGGGTCCACTCCCCGTCGACGAGACGCCAGATGCCCCGTTCGTTGCCGTCACGCAACTCTGTCGGCAGGGCCGCCTCGGGAGCATCCTGGTAGCAGAGGGGACGCAGGAAACGGAAAATCGCCGCCGTTCCGACCGAGGTCTCGCGGACGCTGGTCGTGGCCGGGTAGGGTCCGCCGTGATGCATGGCATGACAGACCTCGACACCGGTCGGGAACCCGTTGAAGACCAGCCGTCCAACCTTCGCGCTCAGTGCCTGGAGGAGATCGGAATGTGCTTCGATGTCGGCAGGTGTGGCCTGAACCGTCCCGGTGAGGTTGCCTTCGAGTGAATCCGCCACCTCGAGCATTTCGCTCCGGTCGGCGCAGACGATGATCAGCGTCGACGGCCCGAACACCTCTCTGGCGAGGTCGCTGTCGCGGAGGAAAGTCCCGGCATCCGTTACCATCGCCACAGGGGCGGCTTCGGTCTTGCCCGCGTCAGGGCCCCGCTCCGACCGACCGAGCACCTGGACGCCGGCCTTGGAGCAAAAAGCCCGGACGCCCCGGTCGAAGGCGTCGCGAATACCGGCGTGCAGCATGGTGCCCGGGCTCGCTTCGACGACGGCCGATTGGAGTTCGGCGAGGAGGCGATCCAGCGCCGGTCCCTGAGGAGCGATGACCAGCCCGGGATTGGTGCAGAACTGACCCACCCCAAGGGTGAAGGACTGGAGGAGGGCCCGGGCGATCCCCTGGGGATCGGCCTCGAGCCTGCCCGGCAGGAGAAAGACAGGGTTGACGCTGCCCATTTCGGCGTAGACGGGGATCGGTTCGGGCCGGCTCGACGCGGCATCGAACAGGGCGCGGCCGGCGATTTGCGAACCGGTGAAGGCGACGGCCTGGATGTCGGGGTGACGCGTCAGCAGGAGCCCGACCTCGTGCGAGGCGCCGTGCAGCATGGAGAAGACTCCTTCCGGAAGCTCGAGTTTCCGGGCGGCCTCGACCAGGGCCGCCGCAACCAGCTCGGAAGTGCCTGGATGAGCGGGATGTGCCTTGCAGACGACGGGACTCCCCGCTGCCAGCGCCGACGCGGTATCTCCGCCGGCAACGGAGAAGGCGAGGGGAAAATTGCTGGCGCCGAACACCGCTACGGGGCCGATCGGGATCAGCATCCTGCGGACGTCCGGCTTGGGGGCAGGCTTCCGTGCAGGATCCCCGTGGTCGATGCGGGCTCCGACCACGGAACCCTCCTCGACCACGTCGGCAAACAGTCGGAGCTGGTTCACCGTTCGACCCCGCTCGCCTTGGAGTCGCGGGGCGGGCAGGCCGGTTTCGGCTCGCGCGCGGTCGATCAGCGTGTCGCCCAGAGCCTCGATCGCCGAAGCCGCCTCGCGCAGAAAGGCGCTGCGGACGCCCGGGTCCCGCCAGCGGGGATCTCCAAAGGCCTTGCGGGCGAGTTCAACGGCGCGGCTGCATTCGGCCTCCGTGGCCTCGGTGAAGACGGGCTCGAGCCGATTCAGGGTGGCGGGGTCGACGGCCTGGATCGTTTTCGAGCCTTCCGCCCCCCATTGATAGCCGATGAGATTCTTGCCTGTCAGTTCCATAGAGAACTCCACTCAGTTGCGCACGGTGTTGATGAGCGTTCCGATCGAATCGATGGTTACCCGGATTTCATCTTCCACCCGCAGGGTGAAATCGGCCGGGGGCACGATCCCGGTCCCGGTCATGAGAAAGCAGCCCCGCGGAAACTCGAGCTCCCGGTACAAATAGTCGACGAGTTCTTCGGGAGTCCGTTTCATTCGGGACAACGACGTGGTCCCCTCGAACACAGTGGCATCGCCCCGCACCACCTCGAGCCGGATCTCGGTTTCCGGCGGCAGTGGCTCTTCGCGCAACAGGATCCCCGGTCCCACGGCACAGCCGCCGTCGTAGACCTTGGCCTGAGGCAGGTAGAGCGGATTGTCGCCTTCGATGTCGCGAGCACTCATGTCGTTTCCGATCGTGTAGCCCACGATCTTCCCTCCGGCCGAAATGACCAGCGTGAGTTCGGGCTCGGGCACACTCCATTTGGAGTCCTGGCGGATCCGCACGGTTTCCCGATGGCCCCGGACGCGATGGGGCGTCGACTTGAAGAAGAGCTCGGGGCGTTCGGCGTCGTAGACGCGTTCGTAATAGGAGGCGCCTCCGGCGGCTTCGGCCTCCTCCGTTCGCGCTTCGCGGCTCTTCAGGTAGGTCACGCCTGCCGCCCAGACCTCCTGTCCCGCAATGGGTGCCCGCAACTCCAGGCTTCCCGGTGATGCCGCAACCAGAGGCTCGAGATCGTCGGGAGGGACGTTGCGCAGATGGGCGACCAGGTTGTCGCGGCTGATCAGGGCGTCCCAGCTCTCGTAAATCACGAAGAAGCCGTCTTCCCGTTCGAGGACCGGGCCAGTTGTTGTCCGGTAGAGTCTCATGCGTTCCCGTATCCTTTCTTCGTTCGACCCATGACATCGATCATCATCACCTACGTTATAGTGGAAACTCGTCCGGGCGACAATCTCAGGGCGGGCTACCGGGAGTGACTCCCGAGTGATATGTCGCAGACGAGACCGCACCGCGGAACGGGTCCGGGTAATTCACAGGACGGGAGCGCCAGACATGTGGATTAGCGAAGGAGTGGAGATTCCGGACGAGGAAATCACGGTCTCCTTCTCCAGGAGCAGCGGCCCGGGCGGACAGAATGTCAACAAGGTGAGCTCGCGGGTGACGCTCTACTTCGACCTCGAAGGGAGCGGTGCCTTGAGTCCGGAGCAGAAGGAATCCATTCGGAAGCACCTCGCCAGTCGGCTTTCAAAGGCTGGAATCCTCCGCGTATCGAGCCAGCGGCATCGCTCGCAGTCCGCCAATCGCGACGAAGCCCGGCGCCGATTTGCGGAGTTGCTCTCGGACGCCATCGCGGGGCGGGCGCCGCGCCGTCCGACACGGGTTCCCCGGGCGCAGAAGGAGAGACGCCGGACCGACAAGAAGCGCCGGAGCGAGCTCAAGCGCAATCGGGCCAATCGCGGACTCGAGAATTGAGCTAGTCGGTCTCCCAAATCCCAAATCGTAAATCGTAAATCTCAAATCTCAAATCTCAAAGGGCCTTGCCAAAGAGGATTCCGCTCAGGAACAGGCGGTCCAGACCACGCCAGGAGGCCCGAAACGTGGGATCGTCGGCGAACAGAATCACATGTCCTCGCCCCAGGGGCACGTCCGAGAGATAGGCGTGCCCGGAGAGGATCTTCTCCGTGTCCTCCCACCGGTGTCCCTGCAGGTAACTTGATTCCGGAAAGAGGGCGACGTTGGTGCCCTCCGTCGAGGGCGAGAAGACCTTGTTCCCCCGAAACTGCACCGCGATCTCGGCAGGGTACCCGAAGCCCAGCGGGTAGTCGGTGTTCAGCCGAACCCGGAAAAGCGAGCCCGGATGCCACTCGATCGGCGGGGCAGCGGTTCCTTCGGCCGGACTGTCCGCCCCCCCATCCGGTTCCTTGCGGTCGCTTACGGCCACATCGACGAAGCCAACATCCGCGAGCGTCGTGAATTCGGCGCCTCCCTTGATTCCGAGCAGCACCCCGCCATCCCGAACCCAGGCGCCGAGCCGCCGGATTCCCTCGTCTCCCAGGCGCTGCCGGTAGCCCTCAGCCGAGCCGTCGGGCAGGATGATCACGTTGTAGCCGTCGAGTTCCACCTCGTCGAAGTAGTCCGCTCGAACTGCGGTGAACTGGAGACCGAAGCGCTGTTCCAGGAGGCTGTAAATGGCTCCGAAGGCCACGGCGCGGGTCGGCTCGTCACTGAAGACCAGGATGTGAGGTGTCTGCAGGCTGACGACGGTTTCGGAGCCGAGCGAGGGCCCCTCGTCGCTGCCGGCGGACTGGACTCCGAAGACCGTGGCGGCGCACTCGGAAGCCAGTTCGCGGATTCGTTCGTGCAGGTTCCCGGGGTTCCGCTCGACGCGCACCACGAAGGTCCCGGAGGGAAAACGGTGACCTGCATTCGAGAACGGACGGGTGGCCAGGGCCACGTGAAATCCCTCCTGAAGCAGGCGTCCCGCCAGCCGCCCACCGGCGTCCGATTCGTAGGTGAAAAGGTAGGCATATCGGGCGGGGGCTCCTTCCACTCGAGCTTCTGCCCGGGGAGGATCCACCACGCGCAAGGCTCCCGCAAGCGACGGCTCTTCCGAGAGCAGCAGGGAGTCGACGCCGTAGGAAAGGGGAAGGGCCCAGGCAGTGACGTCGTAGAAGCCAAGCGACTCTTTTCGGCTCTTCACGCCCAGTCGGCTGTTGCGGGCGGCCGTCGCCTCGACCTGGTCGAGAAAAGCCTGCTCCAGCTTCGGGTCGGGCTCGAGCAGCGTCTTGATCAGCCGTTTGCGGGGCTGCCGCAATGGGATCAGATAGCTCCCCGCGGGTGCCTCCAAAGCGCGTGGAGTTCGGTCGAAGTAATCGCTGGCGGACCCGGATCGAATGGCCTCGCGCAGACGATAGACCTCGATCCCGTGCCGCAGCAGGAGCCTCACCAGGGCATCCCGGCGGCCCTCGTCGGCTTGGGGCAACAGGACGACAGCCTTGAGGGCTTCGCGATCCACCTCCTCCATGCCGGTGCGGAAGAAATCGTAGAAATAGCGCAGGATGCCTGCGGAGTGGTCGACCAACGTCTCCAGTGCTGCCAGGTCGGCGATGAAATGCCCGTGGATCCCCTCGCGCAACGTCGCAACGCTGCCGTCCGTGCGCCGCCAGGCCAGATTCTTCCATCCGCCGCCGTTGGTTTCGTAGGTCGCGGAGATGGCGCCGTTGAATGCCGGGTAAGAGTCCCAGTAGCCCGGGAAGTAGAGGTCGAAGACCTCGTCGCGGGCGAAGGTCCATCCAAAGCGGTCGAAGTAACGGGCACAGCTCTTGCCGATCTCGGTGGCCCAGTTGCGCAGATCCGCAGGGTAGTTCAGATTCATGGGCGTGCAAAAGGGCGCGAAGTAGTACTCGTCCGGCTCGCCGTGGTTGTCGATCCAAACCTGCGGATGCCAGTGCTGCAGGGCGGCGGCGATGGTCCGCGTCTCGGGCTGCGTCAGAGCGAAGGCATCGCGGTTCGAGTCGATGAGGTAGTGGTTGCCGTCGGAACTCAGAAACCAGGGGACGTGGTGTTCGGATGCCGCCGGGTCCGCCGTTCCATTGGGCCCGATGGTGTTCGCCTTCATCCAGGCCACGAAGCGCTGGTGACTGTCCGGGTTGGCGGCCGGATTGATGATGACCACCGATTCTTTGAGGATCCGGGTGGTCAGGGGATCGGTTCCCGCCGCCAGCTGGTAGGCCATGAGGAGGCCGGCTTCGAAGGCCGCTGTCTCGCCGCCGTCGTTGGCATAATTGAGCCAGGCGATGGGGACGGTCCCCCGGATGAGTCGATCCGCCTCTTCCGAGGTCAGCCCACGCGGATCCGACAGTCTTTCCACCGAGGACCGGATGTCCTCCAGGCGGGCCAGATTCTCGGGAGAGCTGATGATCAGCAGGTACATCTCGCGCCGCTCCACCGATCGGCCGAGCGGCAGGACGCGTACCCGTGCGGACGCCTCCGCCAGACGGTGGATGTACTCCTCCATCTGCCGATGGTCGGTCAGGAAGGTTCCGATTGGGTGCCCGAGCACCGCCTCGGGCGTCGGCACGGCGGCATCGTAGGTCGCCCCGGGAAGCCATTCGAAATCGTCGGCCGCCCCCGCCCCCAGCACCGTCAGACTCAGAATCGCCAGCAGAATTGGAAATCTCTTCATCATGGTCCCCACCTCGGGCTCGACTCCGAGCTGCGCTCATTCACAGGATCGTGTGTGATTTCAGAGCCCCCCAAACTCTAGCGTGAATCGGGCGGAGGAGAAACCGAAAATCGATCGGTTTCCTACGCCTTGCCTTCAATCGCGAAAAGCTCTTTCTGCATGATCCGCTCCTGGATCGGGATCAGATAAGAGCGGTCGAAGCAGGCGGCGCAGAAGTTGGAGTCGGCGTTGACTGCCTTGCGCAGGCCTTCGAGGGAAAGGTAGCCCAGGGAATCGGCGGTCGTAAACTCCTCGATTTCCCTGAGAGTCTTGTTGTTCGCGATCAGTTCGGACTCGGTGGGGGTGTCGATGCCGTAGTGGCAGGGGCCGATCGTGGGGGGGAACTGATCCGCAGATGGACCTCGCTGGCGCCGGCGGAACGGACCATCTCGACGATCTTTCGGCTGGTCGTTCCCCGCACGATGGAGTCGTCGATCAGGATGACGCGGCGGCCGGCGAGCAGTTCCCGCACCGGATTCAGCTTGACCTTGACGCCGAAGTGGCGGATGGACTGCTTGGGCTCGATGAACGTCCGCCCGACATAGTGGTTGCGGATCAGCCCGAAGTCGAAGGGGATGCCCGATTCGCGGGAATAGCCGAGGGCAGCGGTCACGCCCGAATCGGGGACCGGCACGACGACGTCGGCGTCCACCGGGCACTCGCGTGCCAGTTGGCGTCCCATCTCGTGGCGCGTCTTGTGGACGCTTCTCTCGAAGACCAGACTGTCCGGCCGGCTGAAATAGACGTGCTCGAAGATGCAGTGGGCCCGCCGGGGAGCGGGACCCAGGCTGAAGGAGGAGAGCTGGGTGCCCTGGATGCGCAGGATTTCGCCCGGCTCCACGTCCCGGATGTAGGACGCACCGATCAGGTCGAAGGCGCACGTCTCCGAGGCCACGACGTAAGCCCCGTTCATCTTGCCCAGACACAGGGGCCGAACGCCGTAGGGATCCCGCACTGCGTACAGAGCCTGAGGCGTCAGCATGAGCAATGAGTAGGCTCCCCGAACCAGCCGGAAGGTGTCCGCCAGCGCGTCATCCAGATCTTCGCGGTGGGATCGGGCCAGCAGGTGGAGGATGACCTCGGTGTCCGAGGTGGACTGGAAGATGGCCCCGTCGCCCTCGAGTCGTCTGCGCAGACTGGCGGCGTTGACGAGATTCCCGTTGTGGGCGATGGCGATGGGCCCGCGCCAGGATTCGGTAAGAATCGGCTGGGCGTTGGCGCTGGTGCTGTCCCCGGTCGTGGAGTACCGAACGTGGCCGATCGCGTAATCGCCCGGAAGGCGCTCGAGCGTTGTCTCCTTGAAGACGTCGGCGACGTATCCCATTCCCCGCTCACGGTGAAGGCCTCGTCCGTCGCTGGTGGCGATGCCGGCCGATTCCTGGCCCCGGTGCTGCAGGCCGTAGAGGCCGAGGTAGGTGTGGCGGGCCGCCTCCGGATGTCCGCCGATTCCGAAGACTCCGCATTCATCTCGAAACTTGTCTGATTCCTCTAGCAACCTCGTTCACCTCGATGAAAAAGAGGAGAAGGTCAGAACTCAGACGGCCAACACCGAAGTCCGACGAACCTATGAGTGGGAATCCTGGGGGTGACGGCGTCTGAAGGTCTCGGTCAAACCTGATGTTCTCCCGAAGCAGTGTCTCTAAAAAGGTGAGTATAGCACGGGGAGCCGTCCTCAGGCCGGGTCGGCCGATGCAGGCTTGCACCGCGACGGGGCCGTTGTTATGATCCGTCCGCCGCTCACCTGGAACATTTTAGTTAAGGAGTAGTCATCATGGCTGACGTCGATACGGTCAAGGAAGCCAAGGATTTCTATCTGGATGTTCCCTACCGGAACGATCCCTTCTTCCTCAAGGGCAACAACTCCGTGGGCTGGGGAATGCAGAACCGCTTTTCGCGCATATTCAATCCCCGAACCGGCCGAACCGTCATGCTGGCGATCGATCATGGGTACTTCATGGGCCCGACTACCGGCCTGGAGCGGGTGGACGTCAACATCCTCCCCCTGCTTCCGTACTGCGACGCGCTGATGCTGACGCGCGGCATCCTGCGTTCGGTCGTTCCGCCGTCCTTCCGCGGCGGCATCGTCCTGAGGGCGAGCGGAGGCCCCAGCATCCTCAAGGAGTTGTCCAACGAGAACATCGCGGTCGACATGGAAGACGCGATCCGCCTGAATGTCTCGGCCCTGGCCGTCCAGATCTTCATCGGCGGCGAGTACGAGACGCAATCGATCCACAACCTGACCCGTCTGGTGGATCGGGCCAACCGGTACGGCATCCCCGTCTTCGCCGTGACCGCGGTGGGCCGCGACATGAAGCGGGATGCGCAGTACTTCCGGCTGGCCTGCCGGATCTGCGCCGAGCTGGGGGCCCAGTTCATCAAGACCTACTACGTCCCCGAAGGATTCGAGACGGTGGCCGCCTCCTGCCCCGTTCCTCTCGTCATGGCGGGAGGCAAGAAATTACCCGAACTGGAGGCCTTGACCATGGCCTACAACGCCATCGACCAGGGCGCTTCCGGCGTGGACATGGGGCGCAACATCTTCCAGGCCGAGCACCCCATCGCGATGCTCCAGGCTGTGCGCAGCGTCGTTCACGAGAAGACGAAACCGGCGGCGGCCCTCGAGTTGTACCAGACGCTCAGAAGCGAGTCGAAATGATGGCGGACCGGCCCACCCTCGACCGCTTGAAGGCGCAGGTGCCCACGATCAGCGTAGGCGTATTGACGGCCGATCTCATGTGTCTGGGAGACGAGCTGGCGTTGTTGGATGGGACGGGTGTCGAGATCCTGCATTTCGATGTGATGGACGGCTGTTTCTGTCCGATGACGACGGTGGGGCCCTTCTTCATCAAATCGGTCCGGGCCGGAGAGTGCCTGAAGGACCTTCACCTGATGATCGCCCAGCCCCTCGACAAAGTCGGAGCCTACGTGGCCGCCGGCGCTGACATCATCACCGTCCACGTGGAGCAGCACGAGCACGTCCATCGGACTCTGCAGAGCCTGCGCGGTCTGGCCGAGGCGGCCGGACGCGACCTGGTTCGGGGAATCGCGCTGAACCCGGGCACCCCCGTCGAGACCCTCGAGCCGTTGCTCGAGGAGGTGGACATGGTGACGATCCTCGGCGTCAATCCGGGCTGGGGTGGCCAGTCGCTGATCCCTTCGACGCTGCGCCGGCTGACCCAGGTGCGGGAACGGGTCGAGAAACGGGGCGGCTCCGTGCTGATTTGCGTGGATGGCGGCATCACCAGGCAGAACATCGCCGAAGTTGCGACCTGGGGGGCGGACCTGGTGGTGACCGGGAGTGCCGTCTTCGACGGGAAGGCCCCCCGCGAGAACGCCCGCTTCATGTTGAACGCCATCCGATCGTCCTGCAAGGAGTAGAGATGCAGAGTCGTTGGTCCGACGAGGAGGCAGAGGCGGCGTGCGGCCGCTATGAGGGACTCTGGGGTAAGGATCTGGCCCTGCGGACCTATTCCGCCCGCCTGATCGGTGCCGAGCCGAGTCTGGTGTTGCACGGCGGCGGCAATACCTCCGTCAAGTCGGTCGGGAACGATGCGTTCGGAGAGTCGCTGCAAGCCGTCTTCGTCAAGGCGTCCGGACACGATCTCGCCGGCATCGAACCCGAAGGTCACTGCGGTCTGGATCTGGCCTACCTGAGGCGCGCGCGGCAGCTCGAGACTCTGTCCGATGAGGGAATGGTCCGCCTGATTCGATCGCGCCTGCTCGACTATCGTTCGGCCAACCCCTCGATCGAAACGCTCGTCCATGCCTTCCTGTCTGCGAAATTCGTGGATCACACCCACGCCGACGCCATCCTGGCCCTGACGAACCAGGAGCAGGGGCGGGAGCTCATCCGGGAGGCACTGGGTGATGGCGTCGTCATCATCGATTACGTCGAACCCGGCTTCGAACTGGCCAGGGCCACGGCGGAGGCGGTCGATGCAAGCCCCGGGGCCTGGGGAGCCGTCTGGATGTGCCACGGTCTCATCACCTGGGGAGAAACGGCCCGTGAATCCTACGAGCGCACCATCGAAGCCGTAACGCGCGCCGAGAGCCTGCTCGAACGGCGGGGCGGTCGTCGCGCCGAGGTCACCTCGGCTGGTCTCGACCGAGCCCGCGAATACTGGAACGAGCTGGCGCCGATCCTGCGCGGCGCCCTGGCAGAACCGTCCGCCGGCGACGATCGTGCGGCTCTGCCCGGGATTCTCCTGCCGCTGATCGACGAAGCGACTCTGGGGTTTCTGGCCGCCGAGGATGGAAGGACCCGGGCCTTGACACCCCCGGTCACGTCGGATCACCTGATCCGGACCAAGGCCTATCCTCTGTGGCTCGAAGTGGCCGATTCCCGGGATCCCGAAGCGCTTCGCGCCGGAGTTCGACAGGAGGTCGAGCGCTACCGCAGCGAGTACGAGTCGTACCTCGGGCGGCACGCGGCGCAGCTCGGAAACGATGTGCGGCGCTTCGATCCCTCGCCGCGGGTGGTCCTGATGCCGGGTCTGGGAGCCGCCTGTGCCGGCCCTAATCTGCGTGAGGCGGCCATCTGCCGGGACATCACGGCACAGACGTTGAAGATCAAGACCTGGGCCGGGGGGCTCGGTCGCTACCGCGGACTGGACGAGGGGCAGCTGTTCGCCATGGAATACCGCGGGCTCCAGCATGCCAAGCTGGGCCCCGCAGGGGATGGGCTGGAGCGCTATGTCGCGCTCGTGACCGGGGCCGCCGGGGCAATTGGTGCGGGCATCTGTCGCCGCCTGCTGGAAGAAGGCTGCCAGGTGGCGGCCTGTGACCTGTCGGCGGAGCGTCTGGCGCTCCTCTCCGAGGAACTCGTGCCGCGTTACGGCGACCGCATCCGGACGGTCACGGCCGACGTCACGAGCCCGGATTCGGTCCGCTCGGCTTTCGACGCGGTGGTGTCCACCTGGGGCGGTCTCGATTTCGTCATCGTCAACGCCGGAGTGGCGCTGGTCTCCTCGCTGGCGGAGATGAAGCTCGAGGAGTTCCGGCGCCTCGAGCGGGTCAACATCGAGGGGACACTGCTCGTCCTGGCGGAATCGGCGCGGTTCTTCGAGCGGCAGGGAATCGGCGGCGACATCGTGTTGGTGTCGACCAAGAACGTCTTTGCCCCGGGAGCCCGATTCGGCGCCTACAGCGCCACCAAGGCCGCCGCCCATCAACTGGCCCGTATCGCCAGCCTCGAGCTGGCCTCCGCGGGAGTGCGTGTCAATATGGTGGCTCCCGATGCCGTCTTCGGCGAGGGCCGGTTCAAATCGGGGCTCTGGGCCGAGGTGGGCCCCGACCGGATGCGCGCTCGGGGTTTGAGTGAAGACGGCCTGCAGGACTACTACCGGAGCCGCAACCTCCTCAAGGCGCGGGTGACGGCACGACATGTCGGCAACGCCGTGGTCTACTTCCTTTCCCGGCAGAGTCCGACCACCGGCGCCACCATCCCCGTGGACGGAGGTCTGCCCGACTCCACCCCACGGTAACGACATCCTGCTGACATATAATCGTGGCGGCATGATTGCCCAGCTCAGGGGGATTCTCGCGTACAAGTCGGCCGATCGCCTGGTCATCGATGTCCAAGGGGTGGGGTATGAGGTGGTGATTCCATTCTCCACCTACTACGAGCTCGGGAACGAGGGCCAGGAAGTCGTTCTGAAAACCTACACGCATGTCCGTGAGGACACCCTGTGTCTGTTCGGATTCAATACACTCAAGGAGAAACGCGTATTCCTGCAGCTGATCCAGATCTCCGGAATCGGCCCGCGACTGGCCATCACCATCCTCTCGGGACTTCCCATCGACGAGCTCCTGGCCGCAGTCGCGGCCCGGGACGTGCACCGTCTTTCCTCGATTCCGGGGGTGGGGAAGAAGACGGCCGAGCGGATTGCGCTGGAACTGGCAGACAAGGTCAAGGATCTGTTGCCCGGCGAAGTGCCCGCACAGCAGGCGCTGGCGGCCGACGCGCTGGGTCTGGACGTGGTGTCGGCACTGGTCAACCTCGGCTACCAGCGGGCCAAGGCGGAGGCCGCGGTCTCCCGGGCGAAACAGCGAGAAGCTTCCGGCGGGTTCGAGGTGCTCCTCAAGCGCGCTCTGAAAGAACTATCCGGCTGATCCCATGGAAGAAAGAATCGTCGATCCCGTTCATCAGGACGAAGAAGTCCAGTTCGAAAACAGCCTGAGACCCCGTTCGCTTTCGGATTTCGTCGGTCAGCAGAGCGTCAAGGCCAATCTCGCCATCGGCATCGAGGCCGCCCGGCAGCGTCGCGAGGCCCTCGACCATGTGCTCCTTTTCGGCCCTCCCGGTCTGGGCAAGACGACGCTCGCCCAGATCGTCGCCAACGAGCTCAACGTCAATTTTCGTTCGACCGCCGGGCCGGCCATCGAAAAGCGCGGGGATCTGGCCGCCATCCTGACGAATCTGGGCGAAAACGATGTGCTCTTCATCGACGAGATCCATCGCCTCCACCCGGCTGTGGAGGAGATCCTCTACCCGGCCATGGAGGACTTTCAGATCGACATCATCATCGGGGAAGGTCCGGGAGCCCGTTCCATCAAGATCGACGTCCCTCCTTTCACGCTGATCGGGGCGACCACGCGAACCGGCCTGCTGACCTCTCCCCTGCGGGCTCGTTTCGGAATCATTCAGCGTCTCGACTTCTATGACCCCGATGCGTTGACGTCGATCGTCCGCCGGTCGGCGTCGATTCTGGGCGTCGAGATCGAGGCTGTGGGAGCGCGTGAGATCGCGCGGCGCAGCCGCGGGACACCGCGCATCTCCAATCGTCTGCTGCGTCGTGTGCGGGACTACGCCCAGGTCAAGGGCGACGGAGTCATCGGACATGCAGTGGCGTGCCAGGCGCTGGAATTGATGAACGTCGACCAGTTCGGATTCGACGAGATCGACCGCAAGCTCCTGTTGACCATCATCGAGAAGTTCAGTGGCGGGCCGGTGGGCCTGGGGACGATTTCGGCGGCCATCAGTGAAGAGAAGGACGCCATCGAGGACATTTACGAACCCTACCTGATCCAGATCGGCTTCCTGAACCGGACGCCGCGGGGGCGTACCGTCACCCGACTGGCCTATGAACACTTCGGCTTCTCGCCCCGGACGGACCAGCACACTCTCTTCTGAGCAGTCTTCCAGCCGGCTCCCAAACCCCCGAACCTCGCGAACCTCGAAACCGCGAAACCCGTCAGAGCGGGACTTCGATGGAATCCACCAGCTCGTGGATGATGAGCTCCGCTTCCTCGCTGACCTGCAGTGGACTGGTGAACCGAGAGCTGACGACGACCCGGTGGGCGAGCACAGGCACCGCAAGGGCCCTCAGGTCATCAGGGATGCAGTAGTCGCGACCCTGCAGGCAGGCAAAAGCCTGGGCTGACCGATAGAGCGCCATCGCGCCCCGCGGGCTGATCCCGAGGTCGAGCAGTTCGTGCTCCCGCGTGGCGGCCACCATCGCCATCAGGTAGCTCAGCAGACTCTCATCCATCCGGACCGACTCGACTGCCTTTTGTGCGGCCAGAACCTCCTCGATGCTCACCACGGGTGTCAGATTCTCCGCGGACTGGTAGCTGATTCCTGAGCGAAGGATCTCCTTCTCGTCCTCGGCGCCGGGATAACCCATCCGAATGCGCATCAAGAATCGATCCAGCTGGGACTCCGGCAGGGGATAGGTGCCGTGATGCTCGATGGGATTCTGGGTCGCGATGACGACGAAGGGCTGGGGCAACGGATAGGTCTGGTCCTCGATCGAGACGTTGCCTTCGCTCATGGCCTCGAGCAGGGCGCTCTGGGTCTTCGGGGTCGTGCGGTTGATTTCGTCGGCCAGGACGACGTTGGCGAACAGAGGGCCGCGGCGAAACTCGAAACGGCCCGCCGCCTGGTTGAAGATGGAGACTCCTGTCAGATCCGAAGGGAGCAGGTCGCTCGTAAACTGGATCCGGTGGAATGTGCAGTCGAAGGAGCGGGCCAGGGCATAGGCCAGCGTGGTCTTACCCACACCCGGCACATCCTCGATCAGCAAGTGTCCCCGGGCCAATAGTGTGACGAGGGCACGTTCCACGACCTCTCGCTTGCCCTTGATCACAGTCTCGATCGAGGCCTGGAGAGTCCGGATCCGTTCAGTCGCTGTTGCCAGATCGGGGCTTACCTGCATCAAGGCGTCATGATAGCTCAGAGAAAACCCCAAGCGAAATGCCCGGAGAGTTGGCCGCACGATGCAGGATAGTAGAATGGATCACTGGAGCGGGACGCCCGGTCCTGTGGAGTAGTCGTCATGCACCAAGCACGCATCTCGGAAAGGCGATGGTGGACGCCCGCGATCCGCGACTTCGTCTACTCGGTGACCCTGCTGCTGGTGGCTCTCGGGCTGGCGGTGGCCGGGATCCTGGCCCGCGGCCAGGGACAGGGCGCTCTGGCGCTTGCCCTCTCCGTGGGGGCCCTGGGGATCGCGGCGACGGTGACCGTCCTCTACGTTCCGAGACTGGCCCGTCGAATCAGTTTCCAGTACTGGGGCAGCATCCGGCTCTTTCGGGTCACGCCGCGGGGGGCTCTCTTCCTCTTTCTTCTGGTGCTGATCGCCGCCTCGACTCTGAACACGGGAAATAACCTGCTGGTGCTCGTGCTCTCCTTTCTGATGGCGGCCCTGCTCGTCTCGGGGATGGTGTCGAACCTGGTCCTGCACGGACTGCGAGTCAGTCTGAGCCTGCCCGAGGCGATCCATGCCGGACAGAGAGTGGTCAGTCTGTTGACCCTGCACAACGAAAAGAAGCATCTGCCGTCGTTTGCCCTGAGCCTGCGGGGCAAGGGGGACATCCCCGAAGGCGCAACGGATTTCTTCTCCCAGGAGAAGCACTTTCCCTTTCTACGAGCCGGAACCATGCAGACCGTGCGTGTCGAGTCGACCTTCCACCGGCGCGGCGTGTATCCGGTAAGCGGCTTCGAGGTACGCACCAAGTTTCCTTTCGGCTTCTTTTTCCGCGGCCGGGAAGTGCCGGCCGAGGGCAAGGTCACCGTGTATCCGGCCATGGTGGACCTGCGGGGCCTTTTGCGGCGCTTTCCTTACCTGCGCGGACCCGAAGCATACAACCGGCGCGGTTCCGGGACCGGTCTCTACAACATCCGTGACTATCAGCGGGGCGATGATTCCCGACACATCCACTGGAAGTCCACGGCCAAGCTTTCGCGGCTGATGGTCAAGGAATTCGTTGACGAGCGGGACGACGCTTTCCAGGTCGTTCTTTCCACCTATCTTCCGCAAAGAACGGACGAAACGTTGGAGGCTTTCGAAAGGGCTCTGTGCCTGGTCGCCTCGCTGGCCGGGCATTATCGGAACCGGGGCATTCCCTTCTCCTTCTATTCCGGAGAGTTCGAGATCGCACTGAACGGCTGGCGGGAGCACTTCGATTCCCTCATGGAGTATCTGGCCTGGGTCCAGCCCTCGGACCGCATGCTGATCGATCCGGGCAAGGTCGGCAAGACGGCGGTGGTCTTTACCGCCGGGTCCGTGCGATTCGCGGGTCCGGGCCCGGTGATCGACTATTTGACGGCATGACGTACAACCGAACGCTTCAGCTGGTGACCTATCTCCTGCTCCTGGCGGGTTTCTCGGCCATGGTCGCGGCCGGGGCGCTGGGGATAGGCTGGGGTGTCGTCTATCTCGCGCTCTTGACGGCGACGGCCGCTTTCGGGCCGCTGCACCTGCAGAAGATCTGGCACAGCCTCGCGGTGGGCCTGTGCCTGCTGTTCTTTCTGGTCGACTGGTTCCTGTTCACGGGCATCGTGGCCGCGGCCGTCCACCTGCTGCTGTTCCTCAGCCTCTACAAGGCCGGAACCCGCGACAAGGACGGTGACTTCCTGGCCCTGTATCTCATGTCCCTGGGATTCCTGCTGATCGCCTCGACCTATACGCTCTCCATCAGCTATCTCGTCTTTCTCGTTGTCTTCGTGTTTCTCGCCGTGTTTGCCTTCGTGCTGTTCGAGAGTCGGCGGGCTTACCGCGAGAGCCCCCGGGCAGATTTCTCACTCTCTTCGTTTCTGCAGGTCTCTCTGGTCATCACGTTGTTGACGAGCATCCTCGCGGTGCCGATCTTCCTGGCCGTTCCGCGGACCGCGCTGGGCTGGTGGGGGCAGTCCGAGTCCCGGATGGTGGGTTTCTCGGACTCGGTCCGTCTGGGCGAACTCGGACAGATCCTGCAGAATCCCGAGATCGTGATGCGGGTCGAGGTCGATCGTCCCCTCGACCAGTTGCCCGTCGGCCTCAAATGGCGTGGAGTGGCCCTCAACTACTTCGACGGCCGGGCCTGGTACAACACGCTGCAGACCAGGACCGTCCGAATGCCCGACGAGCGCGGACGGGTTCTGGTCAACAATGAGCGCCGCCAGGGAGAAAATCTCCTGCGGCAGAAGTTTTCCGTGGAACCCTTCACGAACGTGGTCTTTGGGGCCGCGTCCGTGATTCAGATCTTCGGCTTTCCGGAGCGTGCGGGAAGCCGTGACCGGAACATCATGACCGACGGCAGCGGCGCCGTCACGGTGCATCCCCGACCCCGCAACTTCATGAGCTACGTCGTCGATTCCGACTTGCGCGGGCGCGCCGACATCGTTCGCGCCATCGATGCGGGGGGAGAAGTGCCTCATGAGATCAGCGAGGACTTCCTGGGTCTTCCGGACCTCGACCCGAGAATCCGGGAACTGACGCGTCAGCTCATCGCGCCGGCCACGACGCCGCTGGAGAAGGCCATTCGCCTGGAGGCCTACCTGAAGCGGTCGTTCTTCCATTACAGTCTGAAGGATCCCTCGGGGTCGAGTCCCGATCCCATCGCGGATTTTCTCTTTCGGACACGGGAGGGGCACTGCGAGTACTTTGCCACTGCGATGGCCGTCATGTTGCGGGTCGCCGGCATCCCCAGCCGCGTCGTCAACGGGTTTCGACGCGGAGAATACAATCCCTGGGGCGGCTATCTGACGGTTCGTGAGTCGGATGCCCACAGCTGGGTCGAAGCCTATTTCCCAGGTGGGGGCTGGCTGGAATTCGACCCGACTCCCGCCGGACCGGCGCAGCAGAGGGGCTTTCTGCTGCAGCTGGCGGATCAGTTGCTCGATTCCCTCAATGTCTTCTGGGCGGAGGTGGTGACCTTCGATCGAATCAAGCAGGTCGGATTCTTCCAGGGAGTGCGATCCGGGCTGCTGTCCGGCTGGCGAAAGCTGACCAGTGTCCTGGAAGGCCGAAACGGTTTCGGCTGGGCCGGCCTCCGCTCGGTCGGCTCCGGCTGGTCCGTCCGACTCGGGTTGCTCGGCTTGGCGGTACTGGTCCTGCTGGGCGCCTTCTGGGGGGTGCGAGGTCATCACCGTCTCCGGTTGCTGTGGCGACGGCGCGTGCAGGCGCGGAGCCGCTCCGAGATTACCTGCGACTACTACCGGGAACTCCTGTTCATTCTGGAGAGGAAGGGCTTCACACGCAGTCGCTTCGAGACCCCGCTCGAATTCTCGAGACGGGTGTCCGGTCGGCTCGAAACCGATCTTCCCGTAGTGATCACGGAGAGCTATTACCGGGCGAGGTTTGGCGCCTACGAACCACCCGAAGAGGAGCTCGACCGGCTGCGCACGATTCTGGGCCGGCTGCGGGCGATCCATGCCTGACGGAAAGCGCTCTTCCCGCCGCCCCGCAATTCGGTAGATGGCGGCGCGGCGCATTCGACCCGGCCGACAGGCTATAATGGGGTCCTCGGCGCGGGATGTGGGAATCTTCGCCGGATCGGTGACGCAGAGCCTGTCGTCAGTTCACTCGGAATCCTCATGGCGAAAATTGGGTTTGTGAGTCTGGGATGTCCCAAGAATCTCGTGGACAGCGAGGTGATGCTCGGCATGTTGGCCCGCGAAGGGCATCAGATCACCCCTGCCCAGGCGGAGGCGGAGATCCTGGTCGTGAACACCTGCGGGTTCATCGAGAGCGCCAAACAGGAATCGGTCAATGCCATCCTGGAAATGGCGGCCTACAAGTCGCTGGGGAGCTGCAGGAGACTCATCGTCGCCGGCTGCCTGGTGGAGCGCTATCGAAACGAAATCCTCCGGGAGATCCCGGAAGTGGATGCCGTCATCGGCACCAATCAGATCCCGGAAATCGTCACGGCCTGTGCCGACGAACTCCGACCGCCGGCCTGGGAACCGAGGGAACTCTACCTCTATTCCGATGGGGATCCGCGAATCCTGACGACCCCGGCCTACTCGGCTTATCTGAAGATCGCCGAAGGGTGCGATCATCCCTGCACTTTCTGCGTCATCCCCAAGATGCGCGGACGGTTCCGCAGTCGCCCCCTGGAGTCGTTGGCGCGGGAGGCTGAAGGGCTGGCGGGACAGGGGGTTCGCGAACTCAACCTGATCGCGCAGGACTCGACGATGTATGGACGGGATCTGGGCTACCGGGGTGGGCTGGCCCTCCTTCTGAGGCGGCTTGCCGAAGTGGATGGAGTCGAGTGGATCCGGTTTCTGTACGCTTATCCGAACAGTCTCACGGATGATGTGCTCGATGCAATTGCGGAGACACCCAAGGTCTGTAAGTATATCGATATGCCTCTCCAGAGCGCTTCCAGGGAAGTCCTGAAGAGGATGAAGCGGGGCGGCAATCGGCAGTCGCTGACCCGGCTGATCGCTCGGGTCCGGGATCGCATTCCCGACGTGGCGATCCGTACCACCATGATCGTGGGATTCCCGGGTGAGACGGACGACGATTTTCGTGAACTGCTGGACTTTGTCGAGGAGATGAAGTTCGATCGTCTGGGGGCGTTTGCCTATTCCGACGAAGAGGATGCGGATTCACACGTCCTGGACGCCAAGATCGCCGATCCGGTCAAACAGGAACGGCTGGAGACCCTGATGGCGTGTCAGGCGACGATTTCGAGAAAGAAGAACCGCAACATGATTGGGCGGGAATACCCGATTTTGATCGAAGGGCCTTCGAGCGAGACCGACCTGCTCTGGGAAGGCCGGCTTCCCTCGCAGGCCCCGGAAATTGACGGGGTTGTGTACTTGAATGATGGCGTCACGGAGGAGACACGGCCGGGTGAGATCGGCCGCGTCGTCATCACGGAGGCGCACGATTACGATCTCGTCGGGACTGTCCAGAAATGATGAAGCGGCGGCAGCTGAGCTGCCCCAACTGCGGTAAAACGGTTCAGCCGGACAACCTGGCCTTGCCTTTTTGTAGCGAGCGCTGCCGGTTGTTGGATTTGGGACGGTGGGTCGATGGACGCTTCAGGATACCCGGAGAGAAAGTTGCTGAGACTGAGAGGGAGGGAGAGCGCTAGCCTTTCGCTGGCCCAGCTCTGCGCCACCTGTTTCGGCATCGGACGCTTGCCGCTGGCCCCGGGCACGTGGGCCTCGCTGGTGACTGCGACGGCGTGGTTCGCCCTTTACGCGCTCCTTCCGCGGGCGGCGTTGGTGGCGCATCTGGTGGCTCTCGCCGTCTTGCTTCCGCTGTCCTGGATCGCATCCGGGCTGGCTGCGCGTCAGATGGGAGTCGAGGATCCCTCCGTCGTCGTCATCGACGAGGTGGTGGGACAGTCCATCGCACTGCTTCTCGCACCGGTGGGGATCTGGTGGTTCCTCGGCGGGTTTGCCCTTTTTCGCGTGTTCGACATCCTCAAGCCGCCGCCCATCCGGCGTTGCGAACGATTCCCCGGTGGACTCGGGATCACGCTCGATGATTGCGTGGCAGGATTGTATGCGGGCCTGATCCTGTGGCTGATCCATGCGTTCTGAGATCATCGCGGTCGGCTCTGAACTCCTCTCCTTCGGCCGGAACGAAACGAATTCCCTTCTGCTGGCCTCGCGGCTGATCGCGCTCGGTTTCAGCGTACCCCGCAAGTTCGTCGCCGCTGATTCCGAGGTTGAGATTTCCGAGTGTCTTGCCCTGGCCCTGTCGCGATCCCAGGTCGTCCTCCTGACCGGTGGGCTCGGCCCCACCAACGACGATGTCACACGGGAAAGCGTGGCCCGGTTTCTGGGGCGCAGGCTGATCGAGGATCCCGAGATCGTTGCCGCGCTGGAACGGCGCTTCCGGCGCTTTCACTTCCGGCTCTCGGAAAACAACCGGAGGCAGGCGCAGGTGCCGGAAGGCGCGACGGTTTTGCCCAATCCGCACGGGACGGCGCCCGGACTGTGTCTCGAGCACTCCGGGGCCCTGATCTGCCTCCTTCCGGGTCCGCCCCGCGAGCTGACACCCATGCTTGACGAGCATGTGGTGCCGCTCATTCGACGCCGGTTCGCCACACGCCCGACCCTGTACCGTCAGCTCAAGGTGGCCGGAGAAGCGGAATCGAGAGTCGACAGTCGGATCGAGAAGATCTATCGCGCCTTCCCCGAAGTCGACACGACCATTCTCTCGTCGCCGGGAATCATCAGCCTCTACTTCACCTGGCGTGGAGAGGGCGAGCGTGAGGAGGCCGTTCGTACGCTGGATGAGCTCGTCGGCAAAGTCGAGCGCGAACTGGGTGAGTCGGTCTACTCCCATGCCGAGGAGTCGTTGAGCGAGGCCGTCGGCCGGGAGCTGCGCGGCCGATCGCTGACGCTGGCCGCGGCCGAGTCCTGCACGGGCGGGATGCTGGGCGAACTCATCACCGACGTCCCGGGCAGTTCCGACTATTTTCTCGGCAGCATGGTCTGCTACAGCAACCTGGCCAAGCAGCGAATCCTGGGCGTGGATCCCGGTCTGATCGAGCGTCTCGGCGCGGTGAGCGGTGAGGTGGCCGAACAGATGGCGGCCGGCGCCAGACGGGCGGTGGATGCCTCGATGGCGGTCTCCACGACGGGAATCGCCGGACCTGGCGGCGGGTCCGAGGAAAAGCCTGTCGGCACGGTCTACCTGGGGTTTTCATCCCTGGAGAGGACCGAATCGAAACGACTCTTCCTGCCCGGAAGTCGGGAGGCGGTCCGGATCCGGACCTGCAACCTCGCACTGGACTGGATTCGGAGGGAAATCGCATGATCCGGGCCTTCGTGGCTATCGAAATGCCGGAGGATTTGCGACACGAATTGTCGGAGTCCATTGCGGCGCTCGGTCGCCTGGGAGCGGACCTGCGCCTGTCCCGCCCGGAGTCGGTGCATCTCACGCTCAAATTCCTGGGCGACATTGAGGAGCACCAGGTGGTCCCCATCGGAAAGGCGCTGTCCGAGCTGGCCGGGAACCAGGCGGCGTTCCGCGTGCGAATCGGTGGGCTGGGTGCCTTTCCGTACCTCGCCAATCCACGGGTCATCTGGATCGGCGTCGACGGTGGGTCGCCTCTCCAGGTTGTCCAAGGGGCGGTGGAAGAGCGACTGGCGCCACTGGGATTCCCACCCGAAAAAAGACCTTTCCAGCCGCATTTGACCCTGGCCCGGGTCAAGTCACGCCACAACGTGGCGGCACTCATCCACTACGTGGAAAGCCATCAGGCCGAAGCTCCGGCAGGGGAATTCGTGGCCCGGCAGCTGCATCTGTACCAGAGCCTGCTCCGCCCGGAGGGCGCGCAGTATCGCAAGCTCGTGACGGCCGACCTCATCCAGAGGGATGGTACGGGCTAGTCGAGCGTCCGGTTCAGCTCCTGCAGGACCCGTTCGGGTGTGACCTCGTGCATGCAGCGATTCCAGGGGCAGTCCCGGATTGCGCCGGTCAAGGAGCAGGGGCTGCACTCCAGTCCGGCCCTCAAAACGTGGACCCGATTTGCAGAGGTCGGGAAGGGGGCCGTCCGCCGGTGATCGCTGGGGCCGAAGATGACCAGCACCGGGGTGTTGACGGCGCCGGCCACGTGGGAGGGGCCGGTGTCGGTGCTGATCATTGCGCGGGCCCCGCCGATCACCGCCGCCAGCTGATCGAGCCGGGTGCGCCCTGCCAGTGAGACGAGTCGCTCGCTGTGGTGACGAAACTGCTCGAGGTATTCCCGCTCGCCGGCACCCCCGATCAGGACCAGAGACTCGCTGCGCTGGTGATCGAGCAGCTCGATCAGGCGAAACCAGTGTTCCAGCGGCCAGGAGCGGTAGCTGCGATAGTCGTTCTTGCGGAAGTGGCTGTTCGTCGGATTGAGGATCAGGTAGCGTTCAGGCAGATTCAGCTCTTCGAGCAGACGCCGCTGCTGCGCAACGACCAGGGAAGGGGCCGCCTGCCGGACGCAGTCGGCCGGCAGGAAGAGGCCGTAGATACGCCGGAGCCGTTCGATGGCATGCTCTCCGGGCGGGTCGTCCAGCGCGCTCTCCCAGGGTCTGCCGACCTTGCGGCGCGCCCGAACGGCGTACATGAGGTCGTTGAAGAGGGTGCCCGTTTCCAGATTGACGGCAAGGTCATAGGGCTGGAGCCAGGACCGCGCGACCAGCGTCAGCTTTCGCCAGTGGAGCGGAACGGGCAGCTTGCGGTACTGGATCTCGTAGGTCCGGGAAACGCGCGGATCCCACCGGAACAGCACGGCCAATCCCCTCCGCAGGACCAGATGGATCTCACAGTCCGGGCCGAAAGTTTCGATCAGAGGCGCAATGATGCTGGTGGCGAAAACAGTGTCACCGAGAAGCCCGGCTCTCAGGACCAGAACCCGTGTTGTATCCTGGCCGGCGTGCGGCATCCCCGAATTCTATCAGAGGACCCGGTTGACCCCGGCCGTTGCGGTCGATCAGCGTGCGAGGTCGTCTGGAGGGTGTTCTCAATGTTGCGAAGAGCGCGGTCGAGGATTGAAGTTTTGTCCAGGGATATCCACAATGGATCGGCGTGATTCCATCGACCGAGCGTCTCGAAGCCGCCCTGGCGAGGTTCCCGGCAGTTCAGATCGCCGTGGTCGGCGATCTGATCCTGGACACCTTCATCTGGGGACGGGTCGAGCGCATCTCCCCGGAAGCCCCGGTTCCCGTCGTGGACGTCGTCCGGGAGACTGACTGTCTGGGAGGCGCGGCCAACGTCGCCCGCAATCTGGCCGCCCTGGGTGCTCGCCCCATCCTGATCGGGGTCGTGGGGGCGGATTCGGCGGGCCGGAGGTTCCAGGAACTCCTCGAGGAAGGCGGGATCGACGGCCGCGGTGTCGTGGTCGATCCTGCCCGCTGCACGACGACCAAAAGCCGAATCATCGCCCATCACCAGCAGGTGTGCCGCTTCGACCGCGAAGATCGCCGACCGCCGGTCGCGGCGTTGCTCGATCAGGTCCGCGGGCGCGCCCTCCAGGCCCTCTCGGACGTGCGCGGCCTGATAATCTCCGACTACGCCAAAGGAATGATCTCCCACGGGTTGACCAGGCCGCTGATCGAGCGTTGCGGCGAGGGTGGGATCACAGTCGCGGCCGATCCCAAGTCACGTGACTTGAGCCTCTACCGGGGCGTCTCCGTAATCACTCCCAACCGCCATGAGGCGGAGCTCGCCGCGGGGGTGGACATCGTGGACAGAGAGTCACTTGGGCGGGCGGCCCGGGTCATTCAGGAACGCTGTGCCTGCCGCCAGGTCCTGATCACGCGTGGAGAGGAAGGGATGTCGCTGCTGGACGGAGAGCTGTTGCACGAGTTTCCGGCCGTGGCGCGGGAGGTCTTCGATGTGACGGGTGCCGGTGATACGGTCATCGCGACTTTTTCGCTCGCCCTGGCGGCCGGGGCCACGCCCGCCGAGGCGGCGGTTCTGTCCAACCACGCGGCCGGGGTGGTCGTCGGAAAACTGGGGACTGCGACGTTGACTGGAGAGGAACTGCGTAGAGCATTGGATCCGTCCCTCGGGGTACGATGAGAGGAGCAGGGAGAACCGCCGTGTATCTTCACATAGGTGCCGTCTTGAGTGTCATTCTGGGGCTGATGGCCTGCTTCGCCGGATACCGCCTCTTTCGGCTGGTACTGGTCGTGGTCGGATTCCTGGGCGGGGCGACGCTTGCCGCAGGGATCTTCTGGGCCTTTCTTCCTCAGCAGCCGGCGCTGTTCGGGATCCTCGTCGGCATCGTCGGCGGGATCATCGGTGCGGTTCTGCTGGGATTCTTCTACTTTGCCGGTGTCTTCGTCGTGGGAGCGGGCCTGGGAGTCCTGCTGGCCACGATCCTGTCCCTGAATCTGAACTGGGAAAGGGTGTTGGCCGCCATCATCCTGGGGGTGCTCGGCGGGGTCCTGGCGCTGGCCCTGCAGAAACTCCTGATCATCGTGGCGACGGCGTTTCTCGGCTCCTGGGCCGTGCTTGCCGGAGTGTTCCTCTTCGTGGGGTGGTCCGTGCCCTTGGATTTGATCCGGCAGCCGCCGGTGTTCTGGAGCTCCACCTGGGGCACGGCGTACCTCATCGCCTGGCTGGTGCTGGGAGGTTTCGGCGTGGCCGTCCAGTATCAGCCGGCCCACCGGTCACCGGAGCCGTCTCCGCCGGAACGATCTCGATGAGACCCTGGATCGGTTTGAGCGTGACACATGTTTGCGGCGCCGTGATCTATTTGACCAGGCGAGGCATCTTTAGGAGCATGTGTGCTGTCCCCCTGCGCGGGGCCGCCATCGTCGCAGCCCTGTCCCTGTCCCTGTCCCTGCCGGTGCTCGCGGTCCAGGAAGGCGACCGACCGGCCCCTCCCGTGGCCGGAGAGAAGTTCGTCCACGTCCGTTTCGTGGACGGGAACGGCAACTCGGTCCGCAACCTTCGTCTGGATGAGCTCGAGGCGGTCACTCAAGACGGAGAGCCGCTCCAGTTAACCCGGCTGATCCCACCCTCCGTTCCCTATGACATCGGCCTCGTGATGGACGTCAGCCCGAGCACCGATGAGGACATCAACCCGATCCGCCAGGCGACCTCTGACTTTGTCACCTATTTTCCCCTGGAGAGCCGGATCATGGTCCTGACCTTCGACGATGATGTCTACGTCGACTGTGACTGGACGACGGACCGCAAGCAGGTGGACGAGGCGATCTGGGAGTACGGCCTCCGCAAGTCCGGCAGGTCCACGATTCTCTGGGACGCGATCGTGGCTTCCGCCGAGCAGAAGTTCTACCCCACGCTGCCCCGGACGGCGATGATCCTGTTCACCGATGGGGTGGATACGGGCAGCAAGGTCTATGACCGCGACAAGGCGGTCCGCTTCCTGCAGGGTGCCGGGGTCCTGACCTACGTGATTCATTACTTCTCATTGCCTCACTACTGGAGGGTCTACGCACCCTCTTCGACGGGGTACCCGCCCGACCCGAACCGGCTGCCGCCTCCGGGCGGGGGCGGGGGCCTGGGCGGAGTCATGATCGGTGGTTCGGACCGCGACATGAACGAGCGCAAGATCCGCTCGATGTACGATCGGGCCGTCGGCGCCATGCGGATGGCCGGAGATGCCGGCGGCGGCGGACTGTTCCACCTGACGGCGCTGACCGAAATGCCCAAGGCCTACGAAGAGATTGCTTCGGAACTGCTCGATGCCTACACGATCGGCTTCAAGGCCGCCGCCCGGAAGACCAAAGAGCCCGTGCGCAAGGTGCGCATTCGAACCACCCGACCGGGGGTCCAGCCCCGCATGGTCAAGCCCCTGGGCTACGGCCAGTAGCCGCACCGCTTCATTGCCGCCGCGACTCAGACCCGGTGGAAATGAGTGCGGATGAAGTCGAGAGCGCGCCGGGAATCGGGATATCGCTTCTCAGCGAGTCGGAATCGTGGGCCGTGGATGCGCCGGCGCCCGGAAGTGTCCGGAGTATCCTCACCCAGTTGGACGTGCAGCATCTCATGGTAGAGCACATAGCGCACGACATATTCCGGGACCAGAGGATTGTCCAGACGGCGACTCAGCACGATCGCTTCGTGGGCGGGGTCATAGTGCCCCAGGCGGCGTCCGCTGCGCACCGGGCTCCAGCCCAGTTGGCGAAGTCGCAGGCTTCCGTCGAAATAGGTCCGATTGAGATCCTCGAAAAGAGACTGGAGGTCGAAGACGTCGCCTTTCGCCGGGAGGCAGCGCTTGCGGCCGCGCCGGCGCCGGATCTCCCGCTCCCGCTCGACAGTCTGCGGAGCGTTGACGAACTCGTTGCAGCGCCGAAGGAGGGCCCGTGGCGTCCGGGTCCGGGTGAGCTTGTGCAGCAGCTTCAGAGCGAACGCCTCGACGATGGCCGGCTCCGCTTCTGCCAGCAGGTCGGAGAGACGGACTTCGAGCCGGCCGTCGCGCAGCCGGATGGTGCTGGTAAAACGGGCATAGGGGTAAAAGCGAACGGTGCACCCTTCGACTCTGGCACCGGTGAGTTCCTGAAAGCGCCGCTCGAGGAGCGACTCGAGCTCAGCCGACATCGGTGACGGGGGGCCTTCCGAGGCGGCTGGTTTCGAGGAAATCGATGATCTCCGTCGTGGTGGCTCCGGGCTGGAAGATTTCCGCGACGCCCAGGCTCTTGAGCTCGGGAATGTCCTCATCTGGAATGATGCCCCCTCCGAAGACCATGATGTCGGAGGCATCCTGTTCGCGCAGCAATTCCAGAACCCTCCGAAAAAGGTGCATGTGTGCGCCCGACAAGATGGACAGGCCGATTGCGTCGACATCCTCCTGAACCGCGGCCGTGACGATCTGTTCGGGGCTTTGCCGCAGACCCGTGTAGATCACTTCCATGCCCGCGTCCCGCAATGCGCGGGCCACGATCTTGGCTCCCCGGTCATGGCCGTCCAGTCCCGGCTTGGCGATCAGAACCCGAATTCGATGTTCCACCATGCTCCTGTCCTTTGTTTTCCACCCCCGCTTCGGACCCGTCAGACCGCGCTTCCGGGGCCGGCACTCCGTTCGATTATAGCCGGGAAAAGCCCTGCGGGCGGTCACATTCTGAGCCCCGGGTTCGAGCATAAAGTCGGGGGTGGATTCGGTCGATGATAAAGCAGGGTCCGCCTACAGCGGGACTCATGCTACAGACACGATCATGCGGGAGTGCTGAAGTTTCATTGAAGGAGCGCGAGTACATGTGGAACAACCTTAGCCTGAGTCGGAAACTGGCCCTTGGATTCGTGGCGAGCGCACTGATCCTCACGGTTCTCGTCGTGCAGAGTTCCCGGACGCTCGGATCGCTGGACACGCTGCAGTCGGAGTCGACGCAGAGGAGTGCCGAGATGCTCGTGGCGGCCCAGGGGGCGTTGCTCTCCGCTCGGATGTACCAGGCCGCAGGAGATACCCTGGAGGCCGGCGGCACCGACCAGATCATTGAGGAATGGGCTGCGGCCAAGGGGGAGCTGCAGTCGCAGTTGAACGTCATCGAGCAGACGGCGACGTCGGACGCAGCCCAGGTCTGTATCGACAGAGCGCAGACTGCCGTTGGCGAAACAGTGCGCCTGTACGATCGAGAACTGGCGGCCTCGCCAGGCAAGGGGGCGCTGTCGAGCGCCATGCTCAACTCCGTCGTCGCCAAGGTTCACGCAGAGGCGGATCAGGTCGCCGACTGCTTTCGGAATTTCTCGGCAAAGCTGGACTCGGAGAACGCGGACGCCGCCGATCGCTTCGCAGCGTTGAGCTCGAAATCGAGAACCTCGTCCATCATTCTCGCTCTCCTGGGTCTGGTGGGCATCGGGGTCATAGGCTTCTTGACGATCCGGACGGTCGGCGGACCCGTGCGGCTCCTGGTGGAACGGATCGAGGCGCTCTCCGGAGGACACATCTCACCGAAGCTCAAGCTGAATCGCAGCGACGAATTCGGCCGCATTGCCGGAGCTCTGGATCTCTTCTCCGATCGGATGGAGGCGCTGGTCTTCGGTCTGTTCGAAGCTTTGGCTGCGGGGAAGCTCGACCTGCAGACCGACGATCAATCCCATGGGGATGAAATCGCGCCCCGCCTGAGAAAGCTCATGGCCTCCATTCGGGGCCTGACGTCGGAAATCCGGCAGCTCTACGAGGCAGCGCTCAAGGGACGTCTGGACTATCGCGCCGACACCTTGAAGTTCGAGGGTGAGTACTCCGAGATGATCCGAGGCATCAACAACACGCTCGATGCCTTTCTGGCTCCGGTGAACGAGGCCGCCGTCGTGCTGGAAGCGGTGGCAGCGCAGAATCTTCAAAGTCGGGTCACCGGAGACTACCAGGGGGGACATGCCCGGATCAAAGAATCGCTCAATTCCGCGGTGGCGAACCTCGATCAGAGCCTGCGCCACGTCACGGATGGAGCCAACCAGGTCGCTTCCGCCGCGCAGCAGATTGGATCCGGAAGCCACAGCCTCGCCCGCAGCGCCTCCGAACAGGCGGCGACGCTCGAAGAGATCGCCGGGAGCCTGCAGGAGGTCTCGGGCATGGCCGGCGGCAATGCCGCCAGCGCCCACAAAGCCCAGAGCCTGGTCGAAGAAGCCCATACCAGCTCGGCACAGGGCGTCCGGAACATGGAAAGCCTGAGTTCCGCGATGGAAAGGATCAAGTCATCGTCGGATCAGACTGCCAAGATCGTCAAGACCATTGACGAGATCGCCTTTCAGACCAACCTGCTCGCCCTGAACGCCGCGGTCGAAGCCGCCCGGGCCGGGGAGTCCGGCAAGGGCTTCGCGGTCGTGGCGGAGGAAGTCCGGAATCTGGCCATGCGCAGTGCCGAGGCCGCCAAGAACACGGCCTCACTGATCGAGGAGGCCGTTCACAATGCGGAAGAGGGCTTCACCCTCAACGCCACCGTCCTCGCGCAACTCCAGGAGATCAATCGCAAGGTCGAGTCGGCCAGTACCAGCATGACCGAGGTTGCCCTCGCTTCCGAGCAGCAGCGCGAGGCAGTCAATCAGGTCAACAAGGCCATCGAGCAGATGAATCAGTTGACGCAGTCAACTGCGGCCAACGCCGAGCAGTCGGCCAGCGCCGCGGAGGAGCTCTCGAGCCAGGCCGAATCGATGAAGGATCTGGTTGGCGGCTTCAAGTTGAGCGGCATGACATCCTCGACCTACAGGGGGGCGTCACATCGATCCGACGCTCGGTTCGGAGACGAGACCGGGACGCCGGAGACCGACCTCCGCCCGTTCGTCGGCAGCCGCAGGCAGGCCAAGGCAAACGGACATTCAAAGAAGGTACAGCCCGCGGAACTCGCTCTTCCCATAGACCCCGGGGATGCAGCCCTCGGCGAGTTCTGAGGCCGGGGCGGCCCCTGTCCGGTCCAGCTTGAGTGTGACGGCGCGATCGAATAGGATTGTGGAAAGCGCTAACTTCAAACCACTTCGCGTGATCCCACCCGGAGGAGATTCGTGCGGTCAAGCGAAGGGAATCCCGCTGTGCAGAATGTCGAAATCTGAGATTCGACCGAAACGAGTGCCGACACGAGCCCGTTTGGCGGACTTCGCCGTTTTCATTCGGCCTGCGATGCAGTGGCTGCCGGTCTGGCTGATGGCCTTTCTTGCCCTGCAACCGAGCGTCGTTGCCGGTCCGCCGTTTGTGACCGACGATCCGGCATCCCTGCCCCTGCACACGGGGGAATTCTATCTGTTTGCTGCGGGCGCGCACTCGGCTTTCGACAACAGCCTCGATGCAGGGCCGGGCATCGAACTCAACTACAGTGCGTTCCCTAATACCTTCTTTCATCTGGTAGTTCCGCTGGCGTACAGCCATCCCTTCGGCGAGCCCTCGGCGACGGGACTCGGAGACGTGGAGACTGGTTTCAAGTGGCACTTCGTCGAACAGTCCCACAGCCGACCCGACGTGGGGATCTTTCCTTTCCTCGAGCTGCCGACAGGCAGCCGGGACCGGGGTCTGGGGAACGGGCGCCCCCAGGTCTTTCTGCCGGTATGGCTGGGCAAGGATTCGGGCCGCTGGACGGTCTACGGCGGGGGAGGCTACTGGATCAATCCGGGAAAGGGTAACCGGAACTGGTGGTTCTCGGGGGTCGTGATCCAGCGCCAGATCACGGACCGGCTCTACCTGGGCACCGATTTCTTCCACCAGACAGCCGATACACAGGACGGGGCCGCCGGCACCGGCTTCGACGTCGGGGGCGGCTGGACGCTGACCGGACCCTATCAGGTCCTCTTCTCGGCCGGTCGGAATCTCCAGAATCCGAGCGACAGCCTCTTCTTTGGCTACGTGGCCCTGTACCGGACCTTTTGAGCGCAGTCCCCGGCTGCCCGAGTGAGGCTGCCTTCAGAGCAGGGCGGGTTCCTGGTAGGCCCCAAACACTTCACGCAGGGCGCTGCACATTTCTCCCAGAGTCGCGTAGGCCCGGACGGCATCCAGCAGCGGCGGCATGAGATTGTCGTCAGCGCGGGCCGCCGACTCGAGTTGCCGGAGGGCGCGCGACACTGCAGACTCGCTTCGATCCGCTTTCACTCCTTGCAGGTATCTGACCTGTGTCCGGCGGACCTCCTCACCGATCTGCAGGGTTGAGACTCGCTCCTCCTCACTGCCCGTGTAGGCGTTGACCCCCACGATGAGCTGTTCCTCGCTCTCGATGGCCAACTGATAGCGGTAGGAGGCGTCCTGGATCTCGCGCTGAGGAAAGCCCTGTGCGATCGAAGCGACCATGCCGCCGCGCGAATCGATGTCGCGAATGTACTCGACGGCCTCGGCTTCCAGTTCGTTGGTCAGCGCCTCTACGAAGTAGGAGCCCCCGAGAGGATCCACGGTGTTCGTGACGCCGCTCTCGTGGGCGATGATCTGCTGGGTCCGCAGCGCCAGGCGGGCAGTCTCCTCGGTCGGAAGGGCCAGGGCTTCGTCGAGTGCGTTGGTGTGCAACGAGTTCGTGCCCCCGAGGACTCCCGCCAGGGATTGCAGGCTGGCCCGGATCACGTTGTTCATCGGCTGCTGGGCCGTCAGGCTGCAGCCGGCCGTCTGGGCGTGGAGGCGGCACATCCACGACCGTTCATTGGCGGCCCCGAATCGATCCCGCATGATCGTCGCCCACAGGCGTCGGGCCGCCCGGAACTTGGCAATTTCCTCGAAGAAATCGTTGTGGCAGTTGAAGAAGAAGGAGAGACGCGGAGCGAAGTCATCGACCGACATTCCCCGCTGCAGACAGGCTTCCACATACTCGATTCCGTCCCGCAGTGTGAATGCCAGCTCCTGGGCCGCCGTCGAACCGGCTTCCCGGATGTGATACCCGCTGATCGAGATCGAGTTGTAGCGGGTAGTAAGACCACGAACGAGGCCGACATAG
>CAVRSV010000015.1:0-103697 GCA_963723965.1 uncultured Acidobacteriota bacterium
TGCCTTCCAGGTTGTCCAGGGGGCAATGATTGGCGATATCGCGCCGGTCCCCCGGGCGGCACAGACGGGGCGATGCTTTCGGGACTGCCGGTGGCCGGGGTCGGGGCGTCTGGACAAGCAGGGATGCTTGTCCTACGGTGGGCACAGACGGGGCGACGCTTTCGGGACTGCCGGTGGCCGGGGTCGGGGCGTCTGGACAAGCAGGGATGCTTGTCCTACGGTCGGCGAACTTGACGCTGCCCTTCGTCCGGCCTTCCCCGTCACCGGCGAAGGTGGGACGCGGCTGCTCGATCGAGGAACAGTCGCGCGTTGGGGTGTCGGCGCAGGATCGAGGCCGGGCAGGCCGTATCGATCGGGCCCTCGAGAGCGGCGGCGACCGCTACGGCCTTGCGTTCATCCGGAACGACGCAGCTGATGCAGCGGCTCTGCATGATCGACGGAATCGTCAGGGTCAGCGCATGGGTCGGCACGTCCTCCAGCGAAGCGAACCAGCCCTCTCCCAGTTGCTGCCGTCGACAGGCAGAATCCAGTTCGACCACCTTGACCCGCTTTGGATCGTGGAAGTCCGCGACCGGTGGGTCGTTGAAAGCCAGGTGGCCGTTCTCTCCGATGCCGATGCAGGCCAAATCGACGGAATGCTCGGCCAGCAACTCTCCGTAGCGCCGAACCTCCGCCTCCAGGTCGGGCGCGTCCCCTTCGAGAAAATAGATCTGGGCGGGCCTGACCTCATCGAGGATCCGCTCCCGCAGGTACCGGCGAAAGCTGGCCGGATGCCGATCGGGCATCCCCACGTACTCGTCCAGGTGAAAGACGCTGATGCGGTCCCAGTCGACCGTCGTGATGCGTCTGAGCGCGGCGAGGAAAGCGAACTGCGAAGAGCCGGTGGCCAGAATCAGGACAGCCCTGCCATTGTGGGCTATGCCCTCCTGAAGTGTCCGCGCGGTGTATCCTGCCGCCGCGCTTCCGAGTTCGTCAGGGGAGGCATAGACCTCGACCGACAGGCAATCAACGCGGATGGTCCGAAGCGGCCCGGTCTCTGTCACAACAGCCTCCATCTCGGCCAGGGACACCGGGAATGAGGCCGACGCCCTGAAGACCGCCGGGCCGCCGAACCGTTCCCAGGACCCCGAAGAAGTCCCTCTGGCCCCGCCAGTCTATTCCGGAAAGCGGCCAAGGGACAGGCTCTACGACCTCCGCGCGACGGGGAGGGTGCAAGGGACACACTCCATGACGGCTGTTGGACGCTGTTCGACGAGGCTCTCCGGAGAAGGGGACCCTCGAGGTGTCGGATCTCCTTACAGTCTCGGCCGGTCGGATGCCTGAGGGGGGCGCGTATTTTCACATGTGGTAACTGGAACGTGCATATTACCTGAACTCTCAATCAATGGCGCCGAAATTGCTTACTCTCAGGCCAAGTACACGGATCTGGCCATCCGCCTATCCATCAAGATTCAAGCAGACGGCAGGGGATTGGAGTCGATACAGCCATGAGAAGAAATCGGAGAATTGGCGTCGGTACGTCTCTCTTTATCATCTTGGTCGGCCTCGCCGCGATCGGGCAAAGCCTCGGCGATCCGATTGATCCCAGGATCGTCGTTCGTGGAACGACGACCGGTGGGACTTACCACATCGTGAACCTCGATCCCTTCGATATCACCCTGGATGAGGATACCATCACGGGATACGCTGGATTTTTCGACATCGGGGATCAATCTCGACCTCCACCGACCGATAATGCCTTCGGCCTGATCTTCCAGAACCTGACCGGTCAAGCCATCACCCGCGTGGTGATCCAGTTCGCTCTTCCGGGATTTCTTCGACATCACACCCGGATCCGTCTATCCCGGGAGCATCAGCGATCTGGTCTTCAGCAGGCGAACAGGCCGCCAGGGTTTCTTCACTTTCCTCGGCAACCCCAATGCCGACGTCGACCTCGCCAACGGAACCGTCGACCTGGACACTTTGACGGCTATGTGGCACCCAGTGAAGTCGGGAAATTGGGCCACGGCGACTAATTCTCGTCAATCTTCTATTGCTTCCCGCAGGGTACGACCGCGCACGTGACCGTTTCCACGCCCGAGCCGGCCACCCTTGGCCTGCTGGCCATCGGTCTCGCTGTACTCGGATGGGGGATGCGGCGACGGCTCAGGGTGCAGCTGTAGGCCGGGAGCCCTTTACCAATCTTCGTAGCCGGGCTGCTTTCGCAGTGCGTCGAGCTCGGGATCATCCTCAACCGCCTGGAGGGGATACCCCTTCGACAGGGCTTCCTTGAGCGCCGCGAGGGCACCCTCCACATCGCCGGCAAGCGTCTTGACGACCGCTTCGTGGTAGGCGTACTCGACGTTCCCGGGATCGAGTGCCCGGGCGCGGCGCACGAAGTTCAGGGCCTCGGCGGTGTCCCCCTTCTTGGCATAGTAAAGCGCCAGCGACGCCAGTGCGTCCGCATTGCGGGGGTTGATCTTGAGCTCACCGAAGGCCAGTTCGATGGCCCGGTCATAGGCCTGCCGGGCTTTCTCGGTCTGACCCGACCAGCGATAGGCATCGGCCAGGTTTCCCACCAGCATTTGGCGGTTGGGTCCGAGTTCGACCGCTTTTTCGAAGGCGGTGACTGCCTCCGGATAGCGATGTAGGAAGAAATAAGCGGTGCCGAGGTTCGAGTACGCATCCCAGGAGGCTTTGATCTCGAGGGCGCGCTGGAAGGCCGGGATCGACTCCTCGTACTTTCCCTGCCCGAGGAGCATCGCCCCGATGTTGAGATGGCCCCAGGCGTTGTCGGGCTCGAGCTCGACGACTTTGCGGTAGGCCTCGAGGGCCTGGTCGTACTCGCCGATCTGGTAGTAAGCGCCTCCGAGGCTGCTGAAATTCAGCCAGTAGTAAGGATTGAGCTCGACCGCCTTACGATACGCCTCGATCGCTTCCCGGTTGCGGCCCGCGCTGGCCAGCGTGCTTCCGAGTCGGCGGTAGCCCTCGTCCGAGTTGGGAGCCAATTCGATGGCTTGCTTCAGCACCGAGACGGCCTCGGCCTCCTTGCCGGTGATCCGGTAGACGCTGCCCAGGGCGAAGAAGACTTCCGGCAGATTCGGGTTCAAACTCCGGGCCTGTTCGCCGGCGGCGACCGCCCGCTGAGTCCAACTGCCGCTCCGAGTCTCGTCGAACATGGCGAGGCTGGCGTCCGCGACGCCCACATAGGCCAGGGCAAAGCTGGAATCCTTCTGCAGCGCCTCCTGAAAGAGATTCAGGGCGGTCTGGACATTCTTCACATCCTGCCGGCCACGGAGCGCGTTGCGGCCGCGCAGGTACAGGTCATAAGCTTCGGAATTCTCCGTCGAATGGGTGATCACCCGGGCTCTCTCCGACAGGCTCGGCGTCACCTCGAGGACCGACAGCAGCTCGTCGTAGATCTGGTCCTGCAGCGTGAGCAGGTCCTGCACCATCCCGGAGTAGGACTTCGCCCAGAGAGACTTGCCGCTCTCCATGTCTTCGAGCTTGACCGTAACGGCGATCCTGTCTCCTGCTCCCTGGAGCGTCCCGTGGAGGATCAGGCTGACACCCAATCGTCGGGCCACTTCCTGTAACGGAGTGTTGGCATCCACCTCTTCGACGGCGGTCGAGGAAGCCACCTGCAACTCCCGGAGCTGAAACAGGCGCGCCGACAGAGCTTCGCTCAAACCCGTAGCCAGATATCCCAGTCGCCCCGGGTCTCCCAGGACCCGGAAGGGGAGTATCGCAACATACTTGCGGTTGGGAAGGACTGCGTCTCCCGCTCCATCGTTCGGCAATCGCAGGCCGAAGAAGAAGACCATGACGGCCAGACCCAAGAGGGCAGATCCCGCGGCCAGGACGGCACCCCGGACCACCCATTTGCGAGTCGTGCCCCGGACCCTCGCGAGCTGGAATCGCGTGGCGAATCGCGTGTGCCCGGTGGTGATGCCCTGCTCGAGGTCCTCGAGGATCGCGGCCACCGAAGGATAGCGGGCATCGGGGTCGATTGCCATGCAGCGTTCAATGATCTGGGACAGAAACGGCGGCGCCTCGGGGTTGAATTCGGTGACCGGACGAGGCGCCTTCTGGACCCGCTGCATCATGACTTCGAAGACCGAATTGCCCTGGAACGGCACCTGTCCGGCAACGAGTTGATAGAGGATCGCCCCGAGCGTGTACAGATCGGATCTCTCGTCGACCGACTCCCCTTTCACCTGTTCGGGTGACATGTAGTCGGGAGTCCCCATGATTTGACCGACCTGGGTCAGGGCCGATTGCTGGATGCTCTTGGCCAGCCCGAAATCCGTCAAAAATACCTGGTCCTTGCGGTCGAGCATGACGTTGTCGGGCTTGAGATCGCGGTGCAGGACTCCCTGCTCGTGTGCCGCCTGCAGGGCTTTGCAGATCTGACGGAAGATTCCGACCACCCGTTCTTCGGGAAGCCTTTTCTCTCTGCGAAGCAGAGCCGAGAGATTCTCTCCCTCGACGTATTGCATCGTGAGGAAACGGAAGCCGTCACTCTCGCCGAGATCGTAAACCCGCAGGACATTCTTGTGCGTGACGACGCTGGACAGCTGGATTTCCCGCTTGAAACGCTCGAGGATCTCCGGGTGATCGGCGATTTCCCTGCGAATCACCTTGAGGGCGACGTCCCGATCCAACTCGCTGTCGTAAGCGAGATAGACGGTTCCCATCCCGCCCTGACCGAGCATCTTCTTGATGGTGTAGCGGGAGCCTACCTGCATTCCTTCACCCAGGATCACCGAGCCGGTCGGCATCGCGAACTGCGTCTGGGCGGAGGACGAGTCGGACGGGCCTTCCTCCGTTCCGGAGCCTCTGCCGGCAGGGGCCTGCGTGCCGCTCGCAGAGCTGAGAATCAGGGTTGCCACCGTCGCCATCTCCTCGGGAGCCGCGGGAGGAATCCGGCGCAGGTTCTCCAGCAGTCGCGTTGCATCGTTGGCCGCCTGGTCCGATCCCTGCCCTGCGATTCCGGAGAAAATGGACGGCAAGGAATCCTGCAGCTCGTCGATGCCGATCCGGCTGAGGTCCATCAAAGCCGGATCCAGGGGGGTGTCGTCGAGCAGGCAGGGGATGACCGGCTTCTTCAGCGCGAGTGCGGCGCTCCACTCGAACTGCACGGTGCGGGAGGACGCCGCGTCTTTCGACCAGAGGAGCAGCAGGGCGTCGCGATCAACGATCTCCTGGCCGATCAGTGAAGGCCAGGAGTGGTCCGCATACACGTCATCGGCGCTGGCCTTGCTCGTGAAGCCGAGGCCGGCAATGACCTGCGCGACCCGCCGGGCAGCCGGTTGATCGCTGCTCGAACAGGAAATGAACAGGCTGCACTGTCGCATGATTTTGCGCCTGGCCTGGGTGTGCCTGCGCACTCCCAGGCGGGCCGAAGTCCCGCGAAATTGCAGCCATCATAGCACCCTTGGCAGTTCTGGTGGATGCGGCCGCCTACGCCCTCCAACTGAACGGGCCGACGGACTAGAGGCGCCAACCCTCCCGATAAGTGGTCTGCACGTATTCGTTGGCCTCGGCGTCGTTGGTCACGGTCATGTGGAGCCCGTCCCACTCGAGCTTCTTTGTCGATCGCTGAGCGACATTGCCGAGGAGGACCGTCTCGGTCATGGGACCCGAGTAGTTGAAGTTGGCACTGGGCAATGAGCCACCCTTGCAGGCATCCAGCCAGTCGCGGTGATGCCCTTTCGAGCGTGGAAGGGACGGTGCCGGCGGCTGGAAGCTCTGGGCAAGGCTATCGGGGAGCAAGGTCGGAGCGCCGCCCCATCCACCACAAATGATGTTTCCTTTCTCGCCCACGAAGATAATGCCGTTTCCACCGAGCGGCTTGTTGGGCTCCAGCCCCGCCGGGCGAGGTGGCCGGCGAGCGCCGTCGTACCAGATCAGCGTCACCGGCGGCATTTCACCGCGGGCCGGAAACTCGTATCGCACCGTGGAATCTGCCGGTACGGTCTCCGCATTGATCGACGTGTCGATGGCCTCCACCGTGTCCGGGTACCCCAGCTTCAGCGCCCAGAATGCCGGATCCATGTTGTGGCAGGCCATATCTCCGATGCTGCCCGTTCCGAAGGCCCACCAGCCTCTCCAGTTGTAGGGGGCGTAAGCGGGGTGGTAAGGGCGATAGGGCGCTGGACCGAGCCAGAGGTCCCAGTCGAAGGTCGCGGGAACCGGAGGAGTCTCGGTGGGGCGCCCTCCGGAGGCCCACCCGTTGGATCCGGTCCAGGAATGGACCTCGCGAATGGCTCCGATCGCGCCGGCCCAGATCCACTCGCACGTCCGGCGGATTCCATCCCCGGAATGGCCCTGGTTGCCCATCTGCGTGGCGACCCCGGCTTCCCGGGCCGCCTCGGTGATCCTCCGGGCTTCGTAGATGGTGTGGGTCATGGGTTTTTCACAGTAGACGTGTTTGCCGAGTCGGATGGCGGCCATCGTCGCGACGGCGTGGACATGATCCGGAGTCGCCACGAGCACCGCGTCGATCGCCTTCTCCCGGTCGAGCATTCTTCTGTAGTCCAGATAGGGCGTGCACTTGGCGCTCGAGTTCCCCTGCTGCCCGTTGTGCTCCTGGATCAGCTTCAGGGCCGGCGCCCGCCCGGCCGTCCCTCCATAGTAGAAACGGCTGTAGTCGCTCTCCTCGTTGGGATCGGCAATCGCGATCACCTGGGCGTCCGGCTCCTTGAAGAGCGCCTTCATATTGACGATCCCCTGGCCGCCCGTGCCGATGACGGCGATGTTGACCCGGTCGCTGGGTGCGACATAGGCGCTCCCTCCGAGTACCGATCTGGGCACGATCGTAGCGGATGCAGTTGCGAGTGCGGTGTTGACGAGCAGTTGTCTTCTGGAAATCGGTCGAGCCATGACTTCTCCTCTCTGGCAGCCCATTCATGTACCACATTCGCGCCGGCTTGGATAGACGTTGAGGAAGGACAGCGCTCCCGGATTGTCCGGAGAACGCTGGGGACAACCTTCCCCGGTCGTCCAGCGGGCGGGATGCGTCGTGGACGCAGGTCAGGCTGGGCGTGCGACGCCCATGAAGTCGCAGGAACGGGCGGCCGATGCCGCGGTCAACGTGCCGGGGGGACGGCTTGCCCGGAAGCGAGTCGGTCGAGTGGCGTGGTCGGGACGGTCACCCTGAAGCGCGCCAGACCGCCGGGGGAGAGCAGATCGAAGACGCCACCCAGCGCCGGGCGGTCCGACTGACCACCGAGAAAGGTCACTGTCTTCTCGGCCACGTCGCCCTGCAATGTCGCGCCATCCCCTGACCAGCGAAAGTGACCCTGCTCGAGGCGGGTCGGTACACCCACTCGAAAACGCAGGTTCATCTCCAGATTTCCCCGAGGTCCCGCGAACACGATGCGAGCCTCCAGTCGATCCCCGTCTCGCTCTCCCGCGAGGCTGCTCAGTCGGTATTCGGCCAAGGGACGGCCCTCCGGCAGGCTTTCGATGCCCGGTTGGGCGGAGCGGCCGCAGGCAGGCAGCAGTAGGATCAGCATCGAGATCAGAAGCGCCCCTGTCTGGTGGTTGCCGTGGTTCGTCATGCGCAGGTAGATTGTCGCACACCGGCGAGTCCTCGCCCCATGAGGTGGAGCTCGCGAGGCGGCGCAGGACCTGATCCGCGCCTGCTTGTCGGCCTCCGGTGCAGCGGGTGGGACGGCGGGTCCGGCGGCGGTGCCGGTGCCGATTGGTTGGGGTATGATTGTCGAAATGGAGGTTTCTCGATGAAAGTGTCTGTGAATCCAAAGACTTACGAAATCTGGTTTGTGACCGGCAGCCAATCCCTCTATGGCGAAGAGGTGCTGCGGCAGGTGGAGTCCGATTCCAGGGAAGTGGCGGCGGGTCTGGCGGAATCGGTCGCCTCGCCGGTCAGGATCGAGTTCAAGTCCGTCCTGACGACGTCGGAAGCGATCACCCGCGTCTGTCTGGATGCCAACTCGTCAGAGAGCTGTATCGGCCTGATCGCCTGGATGCACACCTTCTCGCCGGCCAAGATGTGGATCAACGGGCTGAAGCTGCTGGCCAAGCCCTACGCCCATCTTCATACCCAGTTCAACCGGGATATCCCCTGGGACGCCATCGACATGGACTTCATGAATCTGAATCAGTCGGCCCACGGGGGCAGGGAATTCGGATTCATCAACGCCCGCATGGGAATCGATCGAAAAGTGATCGTCGGACACTGGAAGGACCATTCTGTTATCGAGGAACTGGATGGCTGGATCCGGTCTGCCATCGGGCGCCAGGTCCTGCGGACGCTCAAGGTCGCCCGTTTCGGCGACAACATGCGCAACGTGGCCGTCACCGAAGGGAATAAGGTCTCCGCCGAAATCCAGTTCGGATTCGCCGTTCACGGGTTCGGCGTCGGTGATCTGGCGGGCAGCGTGGAGGCGGTCGCGGAGAAGGATGTCGAGAAACTGCTGGGGGAATACCAGGACCAGTTCAGGATCGCGGACTCTATCCTGAGGGACGCCGTGGCGATGCAGGCGATCCGGTACCAGGCACGTATCGAACTCGGTCTCGAGCGGTTTCTCGAGCACGGCGGTTTCAGCGCCTTCACGACCAATTTCGAAGACCTTCACGGATTGCTCCAGCTGCCGGGCTTGGCGGTGCAGCGGCTCATGCAGAAGGGATACGGGTTCGGCGCGGAGGGAGACTGGAAGACGGCGGCCCTTGTGCGCGCCATGAAGGTCATGTCGGCGGGCCTGGACGGAGGTGCCTCGTTCATGGAGGACTACACCTATCACTTCGATCCGGCCGGTATGAGGGTCCTCGGGGCCCACATGCTCGAGGTCTGCGCTTCGATCGCCGACGGGAAGCCATCCATCGAGGTGCACCCGCTCTCCATCGGCGGCAAGGCGGATCCCGCGCGTCTGGTCTTCAGGGCTTCGAAAGGGGCTGCGTTGAACGTGTCGTTGATGGATCTGGGGAACCGCTTCCGCCTGCTGGTTAATAAGGTCCAGGTCGTTGACACCCCGGACTTGCCAAAACTCCCGGTGGCCCGGGTACTCTGGGATCCGAAGCCGAATCTGAAGATCGCAGCGGCTGCCTGGATCCTGGCCGGAGGCGCTCACCATACGGCCTTCACCCAGGCTCTCTCGATCCAGCACATGCTCGATCTGGCTGAGATGTGCGGCATCGAGTGCCTGGTGATCGACGAGCAGACGCGGATCGAAGAATTCAAGAAGGAAATCCGTCTGAACGAGGTCTACTACTCCCTCGGGAAAGGCCTACGGGGTTCAAACTAGGGAAAGTCATCACCCACGGCCCTCGCGGGCGCCCACCGAGCGGTTCGCAGGCTTCGGGGCGCCCGCACACTCCTTCCTCGAGGCCCCTCGAATCTGCTCCGCCCGCGGCCGTTGGCGTCGCTCAGTGTTGTGCTTGCTGCGGGGGACGAAGACGTAGCAGCTTGAGGTTGCGGAATTCGACGTCTTCGCCTTTCAGAAACTGAAGCCCGATATAGCCGCCGGCAGAGGTGTCGTCATGGAAGTCAACGGTCTTCTTCCCGTCGAGAACTGCCGTGATGTGATCACCTTCGGCCGTGATGACATATTGGTGCCATTCGTTCGGGCTGACAGGACTTGCATTGTACTTGACCTTGTAGACGACGCTGCCCGTCCCGTATTCCTGGTTCACGTTGTTGATGTTGATCTGGTATCCGGTCCGGCTCGGATCGCCTTCACGAGCGGCTCGGATGAAGATGCCGCTGTCGGCTTCGGCCGAGAGCATCCGAAACTCTGCCTTGAGCACGAAATCCGAGAACTGCGTGTCCTTTCTCAACCAGAAGTAGGGGCTCGGCCCGGCCGTCAAGAACCCTTCCGAAGTCTTCCACGTAGAGACCAGTTCGGGAGTCCAGTTGTCCAGCGAATGGCCGTCCCACAAAAGGATCCAGCCCTGAGCCTCCTCAGGCGGCGACAGCGTGTTGGGTTCCTCCTGAGGCTGTGCCAACAGCGAGATGGGAACAAGGACGAACAGTGGCAAAAGACGCGAGAGCTTCATTGGCTCCTCCGTTCGAAAGGGCGCTGAGAACAGCTCTCCGATCATAACAAATGACGGGCATCTCGGCTTGGAGCGCTGAGATGCGAGGTGAGCGGAAGACGACCTGCCGCGTCCGTTGCCGGACCGTCAGAGCTCCGGAAACGTCAACCCGAAGCGTTCGCACAGGCCCGGGACGCTTTCGAAGTCATTTTCACTTCTCTCATGTGCTGATTCCTCTCATTTGTCTTGAGTCGGTCTCCGGTCAGGAACCGGAGGGAGCCCTCTGCTCCGCAGTTCGTTCAAACCCCGGACTCCCGATTCGGATGTGTCGGGTCCTTTCCGAGTATTCTGCCGCTCGAGGGTGGGCCTCACCCCGTCATGCGGAAGATGGATGAGGAATGGGTCAGAAATAAGAGTGGGAATTTGCTGGTCCGCGGAGCGTAATAGAAGGCGTACGGCGGAGCCGGGTCTTCGACCTCGAACGACAGGGATGGAGGAAGCCGATGAATCAACTGACATTCCAAACCGACACGGGTCTTTCGTCGCGACTTTGCAGGATGGCAGGTGTGGCGGCTTGGGTATTGCTGGTCTACAGCCTGGTTACGATAGCGCTTCTCCTGATCGTGGGCGGGCCCCCGGAGAGCGCCTTGGAGAGCTTCGAGATACTCCAGGCCAACCGGCTCGTGGGGCTCCTGCGCCTGGATCTTCTCACCTTCCTCGTCATGCCGTTCTACTACCTCCTCTTCATGGGCCTTTATCTGGCGCTGAGGCAGGCCAGCCCGGCCGGGTCCCTCCTTGCCCTGGTCCTGGTCTTCGTCGGCGTGACGTTGTTCCTGACGACGCCCTCGGCCTTGTCGCTGGCCTACCTCAGCGACCGGCACGCCGCCGCATCCACCGACATGGAAAGGTCCCTGTATCTGGCAGCCGGCGAGGGCCTCATTGCTTCCGACATGTGGCACAGCACGGCGGCCCTGATTTCCGGTCTCTTCGTCCAGGGTGCGGGAGTCCTGATCTCACTCGCCATGCTGAGGAGCCAGCTGTTTTCTCGCGTCACCGCGTATCTCGGCATCGTGATCTTCGGCCTCGATCTGCTCCACATCCTGGCCGGTCTGTTCTCGCCCCTGGTGAGCTTCGTGCTCATGGCCACGGCCGGGCCGCTCTATTTGCTCTGGTTCCCGCTGGTGGCCCGGAGACTCTATCGATTGGGACGAGTCGAGCCGGGACTCCCGTCGGAAGCCCTCGATTACTGAAATTCCGCCTCCGCGAAAACGGGCACCGTCATCCGTCCGGCGGCCCCCCGGCGCGGGCAAAGCCCTGAACATGCTCGATCGATTGACTGGGAGTGCCTGCGGACATACATTCGATTCAACAGCCACCGTCGGCTCCCGTGCGCATTCATCGATTCGACCGCATCCAAGGGGCGGCGGGGATTGCTGGCAGGCCCGGGCCGGTCGCCCGGTGCGCGATCCGCGTTCGATCAGGAAAGGAGTTCAGGGTGAAGGTCACCTTCATTGGATTGGGAAATATGGGATCGCCCATGGCGCGAAATCTCCTCGACGCCGGGCACGAACTTACCGTCTACAACCGCACGCGCAGTCGGGCGGAGGCGTTCCGACCTTTGGGCGCCCGAGTGGCGGCGACACCCGGTGAGGCGGCCGGTGACGCGGAAGTACTCATCTCGATGCTCGCGGACGATCGTGCCGTGGAGGACATTCTGTTCGCTCCCCACAATGCACTGCAAGTCCTCCCCGCCGGCGCGATTCACGTGGGCATGAGTACCATCAGCGTAGCCTTGTCGAGGCGACTGGCGGAGGCCCACGAGTCGCGGGGACAGAGTTATCTGGCGGCGCCGGTCATGGGGAGGCCGGACGCTGCTGCGGCCGCCCGGTTGTTCGTGATCGCCGCCGGGCCGGCGGAACAAATCGAGAAGTGTCGGCCTCTGTTCGATGCGCTCGGACAGAGGACCTTCATTGCCGGCCAGAAGGCTCCGGCTGCCAACGTCTTCAAGCTCGCAGCGAACTTTCTCATCACCACCGTCATCGAGAGCCTGGCCGAAGCTTCGGCGCTCGTTCAGAAGTCGGACCTGGATCCCGCTGCATTCCTGGAATTCCTGACAGAATCGCTGTTTTCCGCCCCCATTTACCGGACTTACGGCGGCATGATCGCGTCCCAGGATTTCGAGCCCGTCGGTTTCAGGCTGCCCCTCGGACTGAAGGACAACCGCCTGCTTCTCGAGGCGGCCGGTGCAATGGAGGTGCCCATGCCCATGGCCAGTCTGGTGCGGGACCGGTTTCTGAGCGGTCTCGCGCGGGGGATGGGCGAAGCCGACTGGTCCGCCATCGCCCGAATTGCACATCAGGACGCAGGCCTTGCATAACTCGAGGGGTCGGACGCGGAGTAGCGGTGTTTCCGGACGTCTGGCGGGCAGCGGTGGCAACGGTCATTCCGGGTTACGGAAGGCCCCCGCACGGGCCTCTTTCACCGGACCACTTCTGAGAGAATGAAGGAGCGGTGGTGGATCATCTCTGGCTTTTGACTGTCCGAAGTGGACGCCGTGTTCCGGCGCTGCGGAGCCTGCTCCTTTCGCTGTCGTTGCTGGTTTCTTGGGTCGGTGCGGGGGAGCCGCGCCCGCCTGCACGGCCCGAAGGTCAGTCCCCGTCACGCCCCGCCCCCGAGACTCAGGCCCCGCCGCGGGTCTTTCACTACACCATGTCCGGAGGCGTGCGCATTCTCCTGTTCTGGGCGAACCGAGACGACGTCGGTGGCGGCCGAATCGTTCTCTCGGGAGAGCCGGACTCTGCCCCGTCCACCTGGCGGGAGGAAGTCCAGGTTCTGTTTGGATCCAAGCCGGAGCGCGTTCCGGGCAAGGTCAACCGCTGGGGCTACGGCCGGGAATGGAGCACCTGGCGGAGAGGAGAGGCCGGTTCGAAGCCCGTACCTTTGAGTTCGGTCTTCGAGGGCTTCATCCGGCACTCCTCGGAAGAGACTGCCGACCAAGTGGCGGCCAGCGTTCGGTCCGAGAATGATCAGCAGTCCTACTGGTACGACGGAATGCGCAGCACCGTCCTCGAGGACCGGGCCCTCGCGGAGGTCCGGATCTTCGCCACGTCGAGCGACTTCGACTATCGGAATCCGGATCCGATCTTCGAAAGTTATCGATTGCGGCTCGCGGCGGGTCCTCCCGACCGGACTGGTCGGATCGATCGCAGTACCCGCCCGGAGGCAGTCCCCTGCGGCTTCCTTACTGCGATGCGACTGCTCATCCGCAGACTTACCGCAGATCCCGCATCGCTGGACGAACTGAGGGCCGAAGGTTCGTCGACGTCCCTGATTTACTATTACGGGGCAAGGCCGTATCGATTGCGGATTCGCAAGGTAAGGGATCCGGATGACTTCGAGGCCCCGGCCGTCCGCGGCGTGTCGGCGGGGGACAAGCGATACATTCGGTTTCGGAGGGTCTCGAGAGTGTCCTTTCAAGTCCTCAACCTGCAAGAATCAGAGTCGCAGCGATTTCGATCTATGGGTACCGCTGGAGGGGCCGTTGCGGGGCATCCCCCTCCGGATCGAACACAAGCCTCGATGGTGGCTGAGGGTGAGGCTCGATCTTATCCTGGATCCGGCCGGCAACCCCGTCGCGGGCCTCGACGCACAGGAGCAGAGCGGCTCCTGACGGAGGCGGCGACTGGCCCCTGCCCGACCCGACTCGCCGTTCGTTGCCGATCCTCGGGGCGACGGAGTTCCCGAAGTGTGTGTCCTCCATTTCGAAGTCGCCGCCCGTTGCGGACTGGCAGGCTTCAGACCCGGGGCGTATTCTCGTAACGCCCCGATGTCGCTGGAGGGAGGTCCGGACGATGCAGCCCCGTGCGCCTGAAGATCTGCTCAATCCCCAGGGTCGTCTGGTCTCGCTCGACTTCTTTCGAGGTTTCACGATGTTCCTTCTCGTCGCGGAATCGGCGCGCGTGTACGAAGCGCTGCTTCTTCCCGAGACCCAGGGAACCTGGATCGCCGCCGTAGCGACGCAGTTTACCCATCATCCGTGGAACGGGCTCCATTTCTGGGATCTGGTGCAGCCCTTCTTCATGTTCATCGTGGGCGTCGCCATGCCCTTCTCCTTTGCCAAACGGTGGGAGCGGGGCGACAGCTACTCCGACACCCTGAAGCATGCCCTGATCCGATCGGGGCTGCTGCTCCTGTTCGGGGTGGCACTCTACATTCAGGCGGCCGGCCACCTGGTCTTCGAGCTCTGGAACGTCCTCGCCCAGCTCTCGTTCACCTACCTCGTCGCCTTTCTGATGATGCGGAAGTCGACGCGTGTCCAGTGGCTCTTCACGGGAGGCCTCTTGATCCTCAGCGAGGCGCTCTATCGCCTCTGGCCCGTGGCGGGATTCGATCATCCCTTTACCCCGGACCAGAATTTCGGCTCCTGGGTCGACCTCGCGTTGATGGGCAAACTCTCCAGCGGGCACTGGGTCGCCTTCAATGCCGTACCGACGACGGCCCACACGATGTGGGGAGTCCTGGCCGGCTATCTTCTTCTGAGCAACCGACCGGCTGCGAAGAAGATACAGACCCTGCTCCTGTGGGGCCTGATCGGGGTCATCCTCGGTTTCGGACTGGATCCCGTGACTCCCATCATCAAGCGGATCTGTACGTCCTCCTTCGTCATCGTCTCCGGAGGCTGGTGCTTCCTTGCGCTGGCAGTCTGCTTCTGGCTGATCGACGTCCGAGGCTATCGTCGATGGCTGAAGTTCGCGATCGTCTTCGGCATGAACCCCCTGTTCATCTATCTGTTCGCTCATCTCGGAGGTGACGGCTGGCTGACGGAGGTCGTCAAGCCGTTTACGGAGGGATTCCTGGCCTGGGGCGGCCGTGTGTTCGTCGAGTTCATCACGGCGGCGATCGTGCTCTGGATGGACTGGTTCCTGGTCCACTGGCTTGCCGAAAGGCGGATCTTCATCCGGATTTGAGCGCGTCTGCCGGCGTCAGAAGCCATCGAGGACGGCCTGGCTGTCCGCTGGAAGTTCCCCGACGTCTGAGGTTTAATGGAACCAGACATCCTGCCGGGGTGAGGTGGACGTTTCGGAGTCCCGTACCGGGCGCCATAGAGAGGGCGGAGAGCCTCCAACGGGCTCTCGGAGCCAACCGGGCGGTCCGCCGCCCCCGCGTCGCGACGGTTCCCCGACCGGATGTATCTGACCAAAATTCAGCCCATGCGCTCCGGAAAGGAATCGATATGTCAGTGAATCTCCTGGAAAAGAAATGCGAGCCCTGCAGCGGGAAGACTCCCCGTTTGAAGGGAAGAGAGCTCGATCCGTTGAAGGCGGAACTGGATCCGGCATGGAAGGTAGTCGACGAACATCACCTGCAGCGCAGCTTCTCTTTTGACGACTTCAAACAGGCCCTGAGGTTCGTCAACCGGGTCGGCGACGTGGCAGAGCAGGAGCAGCACCATCCGGACATCTGTTTCACCTGGGGCAAAGCGGAGATCAAGCTTTGGACCCACGCCATCGACGGACTTAGTGAGAACGATTTCATCGTGGCGGCAAAGGTGGACCGGTTGCACCGAGGATAAGCTTGCTGGCGGGGAGAGGGTGCTCGGCAGTGATCGCGTTCCTGAACTCCTGGTCGGAGGACCCGATCCGGGGATCCGGAACCGCTGTCGCGATTCGGCAGCTGAAACTGGGCCTCGAGACGCTGGGGCACCGGGTTCTGGCCATGCCTCGCCGGCCCGAGTCGGACGGTTCGGGCCTGCAGAGACTGCTCTACAATCTTCGAATCCTTCCCTGGCTCCGGCAGCGCAGCTTCGACGCGGTTGTCGGTTTCGACGTCGACGGATTCCTGCTGCCGCGGGCCGCCGCCGGAGGTTACTGTGTCTCGCTGAAGGGCGTTGCTGCGGACGAGGCTCGCTTCGAAGCCGGCCCGGAGCGACTGAATCTTCAATTGCGGGCTTGCGCGGAACGGGTGAATGCCCGGAAGGCCGACCGCGTCCTGGTTACCAGTCGTTATTGCAGAAGGGCCGCCCAGCGGGCGTATGGCTTGGGCGGGGAGACGCTCACCATCGTCCCCGAATGCGTGGACCTGGACGATTGGCACCGCTTCGAGCGATCCCGGCCCCGTCGCGAAGATGCGAGGCCAACGATTCTCAACGTGGCCCATCAGTACCCGCGCAAGGACACCGAGACGCTGCTCGAAGCCGTTGCACTCCTGAAGGAAGAGATTCCGGACGTGCAGCTGGAAATTGTGGGGACCGGTCCCCGGCTCGCCGCACTTCGACGGCATGCCCGCGAACTGGGGCTGGAGCGGAACACCCGTTTCCTGGGGGGAATCCGAGACCGGGCAAGCCTGATGCAGCGATACTTCGAGGCGGACGTCTTTTGTCTGCCCAGTCGCCAGGAAGGCTTCGGGATTGTTTTCCTCGAAGCCATGGCGGCCGGACTCCCGATCGTGGCCGCCCGGGCAGGGGCCGTGCCCGAAGTCATCGGAGACGGAGAAGTGGGATTGCTGCTGAAGCCAGGGGATGCCGAAGAATTGCGGGACAAGCTCGCCCTGATGCTGGGAGACTCCGGACTCCGGCTTCGGTTCTCCGAGGCGGCCCGCGAGCGAGCCGAGAAGTTCGGGACCCGGCGAGTGGCCCAGGCATTTCTGGCCGCCGTTGGGCTCTGATTGGTCGCCGGCGGGCGATCAGTCGCGCCCGATGCGCTCCCGGGCTCGTCGAAGCGTCCCGACGGCGGTCAGACAGAGGGTCAGCCAGGCGATGCCTTCCACCGTTCCGCCCAGGACGTCGCTAAGGTAGTGGGCTCCCAGGTAGAGGCGGCTGAAGCCGATCAATCCGATCAGGATGACGCCCGCCAATACCGATGAGACTCTCCAGCTCCACCTTTGAAGAGTCTGCACCGCGAAGACCGTCAGCAGTCCGTAGAGGAGTACGGACGTCATCGCGTGACCGCTGGGAAAACTGTAGCTGGTCAGATGCACGAAGGCTTCCTTGAAGCTTGGCCGCGGCCGCTGGAACAACTCCTTCATCAGCAGGTTGATGAGATTGCCGCCGGGGACCGACAGTGCCAGCGTCAGGAGTCTGTCCCAGTCCCTCTTTCCAGTCAGGAGGGCTGCCACGAGCACCGTGATGCCTCCCACCACCGGCGCCGATCCGAAGGCCGTGATGACAAACATCATCGAGGTGAAGCGCGGGGTGGCGTGGGCATGCAGCCACACAGCCAGGTGCTGGTCGACGACGATCAAACCGGAGCCTTCCACGACGGACTCGGCAATCTTGGTAAAAAGCGCCACCGCTCCGACGAACACGAGGAGGCCCAGAGTGAGATGCAGGCCCAGGTAGCCGCCCGGTGAGAGGCGCGCTCGAAGGAACTCGGCGATCGGTGCGACGAGCCGGCGCAGCGTGGACAGGAGCGGATGGCCAATCACGGCGGTCCACCAGCGTCGCAGCGTTTCCTCGTGCCGCGTCACCCAGTGCAGACCCAGCGCCAGAACCAACAGGATGAGCAGTACCACCTCGAGGATGGCACTGGCGCGGCCGAACCAGCCCTCGACGGCGCGCCAGCTGGCCCCGAGCAGATAGCCAACCGTTACGAAACCGCTCGCCCAGACGATTCCGCCCGTCGCGTTGTATCGGATGAACTCGGAGTAACGCATCCCCGACGCTCCCGCCGCGAAAGGCGCCAGGGTCCGAAGGAATGTGATGAATCGGCCCAAGAGAACGGCTCTGCCGCCATGGCGTTCGAACAGGTGATCCATCCGTTCGAGGTGGTGGCGGCGGAGTCCTGCCCAGCGGCCGTATCGGAGAAGCCACTCCATTCCGAAGCGGCGGCCCAGTTCGTAGGAGATGGAATCTCCCAAGACGGCGCCGAGGCAGGCCAGGGGGATCAAATAGACCAGGCTGAGAGTGCCGCGCTCGGCGAGGAAGCCGCCGAGCATCATCAGGCTCTCCCCCGGAATGAACAGGCCCAAAAGAGCGGCCGACTCCAGCGCCACGCCGAGGAAGATGATCAGATATGCCCAGTGTCCGATCTCTCGGACGAGGTTGATGAGGTCCTGGAGCAACAGCCTCCCCTTCTTCAGTCTCCAGTATCAATTCTGGACTCTCCCGAGGGCGGCGGGAAGTCGAGATGTGCGGCGAGTCCGGTACCACGATTGAAGCAGTCGCAGTAGGGCGCTTCGAGAAGGGAGGAATTCGGCTGTGCTCCTACCGGGATCGGGGACGTCGGAGGTTCGGTCGTTGTTTACCGGTTGTCGGATGATCCTGTAAAATCGGCCGGACGGAGGTCGCCGGTGCACGACAGCGACGGACCCGACAGGGGCCCGCGACGGTTTTCGACCACACAGTGGAGCGTCATCCTGGCGGCCGGTGAGGCGGACAGCCGCGCCGCACAGCAGGCCCTCTCGCAACTGTTCGAGAAGTACTGGTATCCACTCTATGCCTACGCCCGCCGGCGGGGTTATCTCCACGAGAATGCCCAGGATCTGACGCAGAGTTTCTTCTTGCGCCTCCTGGAAAAGGGCTGCCTCAAGGCGGCCGATCCGGAGCGAGGCAAGTTTCGATCTTTTCTCCTCTCCTCCTTCAAGAACTTCCTGGTCAACCAGTGGGAACTGAGCACCGCCCAAAAGAGGGGGGGAGGAAGTCTCACCTTTTCGCTCGAGGGTGCCGAAGACCGATTTGGTACGGACCCTCGCGAGGGAACGGAGCCGGAGCGAAGTTTCGATCGGGAGTGGGCGCTTGCACTGGTGCGGAAGGCACTGGACGACCTGCAGCGGGAAATGATTTCGACAGGCGCGGAGGCCCGGTTCTCGATCCTGAGTACGTATCTGATAGGCGACGCGCCCTGCAAGTCGTACCGCGAGGCGGGAGAGGATCTTGGTTTGAGCGAAGCTGCTGTCAAAGTCGCCGTGCACCGAATGCGTCGACGCTTGGGCATTCTACTCAGGAACGAAATCGCCCAGACCGTTCGAGATCCGACGCTCATCGAGGGTGAGATCCGCTACCTGATGGAAGCGCTCAGCTGGTAGGTTGATCGAGGAGGGAATTCCGGAAGATGGGAGAGAGCGGCTCCTGCTCTGTTTGTGGTCTCGATTTCGACCCGCAGGCGTCTGGGGGACTCTGCCCCCGCTGTCTCCTGGCGCATGCCCTGTCGGAAGATCCGGATACCTCTCTGTTGGGTGAGAGGGTGTCCCACTACGAGATCGTCGATCGCCTGGGGGCCGGCAGCATGGGGGTCGTCTATGCGGCCCGTGATGTTCGCCTCGGCCGGGCGGTCGCCATCAAGTTCCTGCCCGAGGGTCTGCTGACGGACTCGTCCGCCCGGCGCCGGTTCGAGCAGGAAGCCCGGGCGGCATCTCATCTGAATCATCCCCACATCTGCGCGGTCTACGATGTGGGAGAGTTCGAAGAACGGCCGTTCATCGTCATGGAACTCAGCACGGGGAAGAGCCTTCGAGAATTTCTGGGAGGACGGCCGGTCGACGCCTGCGAACTGATCTCCCTGTGCCTTCAGATCACGGAGGGTCTGGCGGCGGCCCATCGAAATCGAATCCTGCACCGGGATCTCAAGCCGGCCAACATCTTCATCACCTCGGAAGGGCGAGCCAAGATCCTCGACTTCGGCCTGGCGAGGGAGATGCCCGCGGCGGGCACGCAGACGATCGATATCAGTCTTTCCGGTGGCACTGCAGTTGCCGGGACTCTCCCCTACATGGCTCCTGAACTCTTCGAGGACAGACCCGCCGATTCTCGCTCCGACCTCTTCTCGCTGGGTGTGCTGTTCTACGAGATGGCCACCGGTACCTGTCCCTTTCAGCGTCGGACTTCCCAGGCCACCGTGGCAGCCGTCCTGAAGGATCAGCCGCAATCGGCGGAGAAGCTGAATCCGCAGGTCCTCCAGGGCTGGGCCGGGTCATCGACAAGTTCCTCGAAAAGGAACCGGCGAAACGCTACCGGGATTGTTCGGCTCTCTGCGACGAACTTCTGCAGCTGGAGCGTCCCTCGAGGCATCCGGACGGCGGGCCCGGATTCCCGCCGCCGTGCGATGGCTGGTCCTGGTGGTGATCCTCGTGTGTATCGGTCTCCTGTGGAACCACCTAGCACTCAGCCTACCGGCGAGGATGCCATCGCCGTTCTGCCCTTCGAGAATCTCTCGGGTGATCCGGACCAGGACTACCTCGCCGATGCCATGACCGATGCCCTGATCGCCTCGTTGGCCCAAATCCAAGGGCTCGAGGATCCCCTCGAGAACCACCATGATGCGCTACCGCGACTCCGGGAAGGTTATCCCGAGGATTGGGCGGGAGTTGCAGGTGGATGCGGTTGTAGAGGGGAGTGTCCAGAAGACGGGAGACGAGGTACTGGTTCGGACGCGGCTCATCGATGCGCGGACCGACGACACACTCCTGGCCAGGGAGGTGTCCGGACGATTCGAGGGCATCATCAGTCTCGAAAACGAGGTCACGCGGACCGTGGTCAGCGGCGTTCGTCCCAGGCTGAGCCCGCCGCCGGGCGACGCGCTCCCTCCGGCCCGGCCCGTCGATCCGAAGGCGTACGAAGCCTACCTGCGCGGTCTTTACCTCCTGAACAAACGAGAGAATCCGCGCAGAGCGGTCGAGTACTTCGAGACCGCCCTGCGAATCGAACCATCCAATGCATTGGCCCATGCTCAGTTGGCGCACGCCTACCTCATGCTGTCGGCTTATGCCGATGAACCTCCCCTGCGGGTGGCTGGGCTGGCGGGCGAGGCGGCGACGGAGGCCCTGCGCCTCGATCCGTCGCTACCCGAGGGTCTGGTCGCCCAGGCGGCCATCCGCATGCAGTTCGAATGGAAATGGGAGGAGGCCGAAGCGCTCTTCCTCCGGGCCCTCGAGATCGCTCCGCACTATGCCCTTGCTCACCACTGGTATGCCCTGTCTCTTGCTGCGCAGGGGAAACTGGATGAAGCTCTGGCTCAGGTCCGGGCCGCCAAGGAGCTCGAACCCGATTCGCCGCTGGTCAGCGCTGCCCTGGGTCGGATCTGTTATTTCCGCCGCGAGTATACCCGTGCCCACCAGTACCTTGGCGAGGCCCTCGAACTCGAGCCCGGGCTCGCGCCGGCTCATCTGGCCAGGGGCCTCGTTTTCCTGCAGGAAGACCAACCCGAGCGGTCCCTCGAAGACTTCCAGGAGGGTCTCCGAGCGTGGTCCGACGCCGGGCCTTTACTGTCTGCGCTGAGATTGACTCTTCGCCAGGACCCTTCCGATCCTCCCACACTCCTCGAGCGACTCGACAGGCCGCGGGGTGCCTCCGATCTGCCGCCCTTCAGTCTTGCGATCCTGTCAGCCTTCATCGGCGACTCCGCGTCCACCCTCGACTCTCTCGAACGGGCCGCCCGCGATCGGTCCGAGTACGTCGTCTTTCTCGACGTCGATCCTCTGTTCGACTTCCTGCACGGCCATCCCCGCTTCCGGACCTGCGACGCAAAATGGGCCTGGGCGGGGACTGAAGCGCGCCCGCGCTCTCGTGGCGTTCTCAGACGCAGTCATCCGCCGGGGCTGTAACCTCCCGAGGTGCTTCCTGTAGTACCCGCTGATCGGCAACATCAGCAGACAGCCGAAGGGAGGCAATATGTCCGCGGGAGCAATAGTGCTGATTGTGGTCCTTTTGATGCTGCTCCTCTTCTTGTGCTTCTCCGCCTTCGCGCGGTCAAAGCAGGCCCTGGATGAATGTGAGAGCCTCCAGCTGGGGCTGTGCCATCTCGAAGCTGAGGTGAAGCGCCTGAAGAAGAAAGACGCCCAACCGGCAGGACCGATGCAGGCCCGGGCCGTCGGCCCCGCTGGCGGTCATGAATCGGCCGCGGCCACCCGGAGGAGAGCAGCGAACGGGATCGCTGCCGCATCACCGCTGCCCGAAGCTCACACACCGCACAGTTCCCCCGGCTCAAAGGAGCCATCGGACCGGCCCACCACGACCGGTGTCGTCGCCCCGAGCGGCAGCCGCGGTATCGACTGGGAGCAGTTTGCCGGAGCGCGACTCTTTGCCTGGATCGGAGGTTTCGCCCTCTTCCTCGGCGTGGCCTTCCTGGTCAAGTACTCCATCGAACAGGGATTGTTGAGCCCGTCGGTCCGAGTCTCGGTGAGCGCCCTGGTCGGGACCGCGGCCGTCGTTGCCGGCCTGCGTCTGATTGGACGCTATCGCTATGCGGGACATGCGCTGTGTGCAGCCGGCCCGGCGATCCTGTTCGTTGCTGTCTACGCCGCCTACGACCTCTACCACTTCATCGGTGTTCAGGGCGCCTTTCTGCTCATGGTGGCCGTGACGAGTACGATGTTCTGGCTGGCGATCCGTATTGGCTTTCTCGATACATCTCCGTGCTGGGACTCGTCGGCGGGTTCCTGACTCCGGCTCTGCTGTCGACGGGAACGGACAATCCGTTGGGACTTTTCGGGTACCTGGCTCTGCTCGATGGCGGGCTCATACTGGTGGCCCTCAAACGGAAGTGGACCTTCCTGATTGGTCTGTCGGCACTGGCCACACTGATCGCCGAGCTGGCCTGGCTGGACCAATTCTTCAACCCTTCGAAGACCGGCGCGGCCGTTGCTGTCCATCTCCTGTTTGCCTCGCTCTACGTCGCTTCCGAGAGGCGGGCCCACGGTGCCGGCCTGTCCGATTCCCTGACCCGGGTGACGGCTGCCGGCATGCCTCTGTTCTCGCTGCTGGGCTTTGGCCTCGTGTTGGTCTTGCTGCCCCGGCCCGAGTAACAGCTTGGACTCTCATTGCTGTTCGTCTTTTGCCTGAATGTCCTGGTGCTCGGGCTGGCCGCACTGAGCGACCGGTTTGTTTGGGCTCAGCTCGCGATGGGCACTGCGACCTTCGCCTGGCTCTTGCTGTGGACGATCCGGGATGTCACCACGGAGACCCTCTTCTGGGCGCTGGGAGCGTACCTGGGCTTCGGTTTCGATGCAGGCCGTGTTCCCACTGATCCTGCGGGCCAGGCGGGCCCTCTCACCGATCAACGCCGTCTGGGCGAACGCCGCCACCCTGTCGATGTTCGTGCCGATCCTGTTTCTGGCCAGCGGACAAGTCTCGTTTTCCTGGGTCATTTGGACGGGCCTCTTCGGAATGGGATCGATCGCGCTGTGGACCGCCCTCAACCTGGATGTGCGGTGGGTGGCGCATGGAGTGCTCGGGCTGATGCTGGTAGCCTTCGCCATCTATTTGGGGCGTTTGGAAGGTCCCCGCGATGTGGGCAGCCTGATCCTGTTGCTGATGCTGTTTACCCTGAACTTCCTGGCGGCCTCTCTGGTGCTGGAGCGGACGCAGAGAGCAGCCGAAGGCCGTGCACTCCGAGGTCACGGGGCAGGGGAGTCTGGGGGCGGTTTTCTCACGGCCGATCTGGTTCGGACCCCGGTTCTCGGTGTCTTGATGCCATTCTTCCTGTTGGTGGCCGCCATCTCACGCCTCGAGGTGCACAACCCGGCGCCGCTCTTCGGACTGGGGTTCCTCCTGACGATTCTCTTGCTGGGACTGGTCTACTTCCTGCGGACGGACGAGGTGATGCATCGTCGGACTGGCCGCTGTTCTGTTTCTGGAGTGGATCTGGCATCTCCGACGCTTCGATGCCGAGTCCGTGCTGCTCTCCTTGCCCTGGTACGTCGTATTTGCGGGCGTCTTCATGTTCTTTCCCTTCCTGTTCCGCCAGGCCATGCGCACGCGCCGGCTGCCCTGGTTCGCAGCCGGATTCTCAGCACCGCTCCATTTCTTCCTGATCTACGATTCGGTGGCGAAAGCGTGGGGCAAGACGTGGATCGGGCTCCTTCCTCTCCTGTTCGCGCTGATCGGTCTCGGCCTCCTGTTGTGGCTGCTCGGCATCATCCCGGAGGGGCTTCCATCCCGGCGCACGCTGGTGGCCCTGTTCGCCGGTGTCACGTTGTTCTTCGTCAGTCTCGTGTTCCCGCTCCAGTTCCACAGGGAGTGGCTGACGTTGGGCTGGGCCCTCGAGGGTACTGCTCTGGTCTGGCTGTTCCATCGAATTCCGCACCCCAACCTGAAGCGCTGGGCCCTGGGTCTCTTGCTGATCGCGTTCGCCCGTCTGGCTGTCAATCCCGCTGTCCTGACATATCACCCGGTCCAGCAGATCCCGGTTCTCAACTGGTATCTCTACGCCTATGGAATCGTCACGGCGTGTCTCGTCGCGGCGGCCTGTCTCTGGCGTCCGCCCAGGGAACGCTACGGGGAAATCGCGGTGCGGCCTCTGTTGTATGCACTCTCGGCCGTCCTGGTCTTTCTCCTGATGAATATCGAGATTGCGGACTTCTATAGCACGGGCGACTTCCTGACCTTTGCGTTCGGCAACAGCTTCGCCCAGGATCTGACCTACTCCCTGGCCTGGGGCATCTTCGGGCTTGCCCTCCTGATGGCGGGAATCCGCATTTCCAGCCGGGGAGCTCGCGTCGGCGCCCTGATCCTGATCGCCGTCACGACGCTGAAACTCTTCTTCTACGATCTCTGGAGCCTCGGCCAGCTCTACCGAGTCGCGGCATTCGTCGGACTGGCCGTCGTGTTGATCCTGGCCTCGGCACTCTATCAGCGGCTGGTTTCTACAGAACCTCGAGAGGCCGGGCCTTCGGGTTTCTCTGAAAGATGACCCTGGCGGGTCTTTGGCGCTCGCGTCCTCACCGCGGCAGGGCGAGGTGGGCTAGACTTGATCCATCGACACGGGAGGAACAATGAGCGAGAAGATTAACCGACAATTCCGGCTCCGGTCGCGGCCGAGCAACCGCATCGAAGCTTCGAACTTCGACTTCGTCAAGGGTAAGATGCCCACCCCGGGCCCCGGGCAGGCGCTTGTTCGGGTGCTCTACCTGAGTCTCGATCCCACGAACCGGATCTGGATGAGCGACCGGGAGCAGTACATGCCTCCCGTCGAAATCGGCGAGGTGATGCGGGGAGGCGGCATCGGCGTCGTCGTCCGGTCGAAATCGTCCCGATTCCGGGAGGGTGACCGGGTGGTCGGGCTGACGGGCTGGCAGGACTACTGTCTGGTCGACGAGGGCGCCCCCGCCATGAGAGTTCTGCCTGCGGATCTCCCGGTGCCTCTGCCCACGATGCTGGGCGCGTGTGGGATGACCGGACTAACCGCCTATTTTGGTCTCCTCGATCTCGGACGTCCGCAGCCGGGGGAAACGGTGGTCGTCTCCGCGGCGGCGGGTGCGGTGGGCTCGGTGGCCGGTCAGATCGCGGCACTGAAAGGGTGCCGGACCGTCGGGATTGCCGGCGGAAAGGACAAGTGCCGCCACCTGCTGGAAGAGCTTGGGTTCGATGCCGCTGTCGACCGGAAGGCGGCCGACTGGAAGGAGCAGCTGGCCCGCGCCACTCCGGACGGAGTGGACGTCAACTTCGAGAATGTCGGCGGCGAGATCATGCAGGCCGTGATGGCCAGGATGAACCTCTTCAGCCGGATGCCCCTGTGCGGGCTGATCTCGGGCTACAATGCTTCGGAACCGATGCTGGGGGACTTTGGGGCGATTCTGATCAAGCGGATCAGTGTCCGTGGCTTCATCGTGCTGGACTTCGCGGAGCGATACGCGGAAGGCACCGGCCAGCTCGTTCAGTGGGTCGCCGAAGGCAGGATCAAGCATCGGGAGACGATCGTCGACGGCCTCGAGCGGGCGCCGTCCGCCATCAACATGCTTTTCGACGGCGGGAACTTCGGAAAGCTGATCGTCAAAGTTTCAGATCCGGACGATTGAAGTCCCCTTCACTGACCCGGATCTCGAGTCGCGGGCCCTCGTGGGCCCCTCGTCCGATTCGCCACGCGGAAACGGGGCGCACAGAAGAAGCTCGCAAAGGCGCGCCGAAGCATTCGGAGCGGCGCCCTCCGGTGAGGGTGGTGCGACGGAACCAGCAAGGCAGGCCGGAAGGGCTGTCGGCCACCCGTCAGAGGGGAACGAAGAGGTGCACCCGGGTTCCCTGGCCAGGCCTGCTGGTGATCTGGAGCCGGCCGCCCAGGATTTCGACCCGCTCCCGGATGCTGCGGAGGCCGAAACCCTCGGAAATCGTGCAGCCGTCTTCTAAACGGCTGGGGTCGATGCCGCATCCGAAGTCCTCCACGATGACTTCGATCCAGGCATCCTGACGTCGGAGCCGCACTTCTGCCCGGCCCGATCCGGAATGCTTGGAGACGTTGTTCAACAGCTCCCGGACTGCCCGATAGAGCATGCTGCTGGTGGCCGCATCGCCGGGTTCCACTCCGGGAGGCGCCTCCACGCTGACATCCAGCCCGTGGCTCTTCCGCATCAGTTCACCCAGGCGGCGGAGTGCCGGGACCAGGCCCGATTCGTCCAGGGTCAGAGGACTCAACTCGTGGGAGAGAGACCTGGACAGCTCGACGGCCCGGTCCAGCAGCGACTGCACGTCTTCTGCTTTTTGTCTCTCCCGGCGGGGGGGCGTGTGTTTGATCAGGCTGCTGAGCTGGAGCCTGGCTCCGACCAGAATCTGCTGGAGGTCGTCATGGAGGACTTCCGCCAGCCTTCGTCTCTCGCGATCTTCGGTTTCCGAGAGCTGAAGCGTCAACTCCTGCATTTGAGCGGTGCGCTTTTCGAGAGCGAGGTTCAGTTCCGACAGCCGCTCGGATCGATCCCGCAAGTTCTCCTCTGCCCTGACTCGTCTGGCCACCTCATCTTGAAGCTCCGCGATGGTCCGCTCGAGCTCCTCCGTGCGTTCTCGTACCCGGTCCTCGAGCGCCCGATTCCAGGACTCGAGTTGTTGTTCGTTTAGTTTCTGTGCCCCGATGTCGCTGAGGGCCAGCAGGTGAGCCCCGCCGGAACACTCGTGCTGCAGGGGCAGGATGACTACGGACGTCCACAGGTGCGAATCAGCGGGGAGGCGGAATCTGAGTTCGCAGGTCTGGACCGTCCGCGAATCTCTCGCTCGGATGATGTGGAGATGCAGGGCGTCTGCTGCCGTTTGATCGAACAAAAACTTCGCCAGATGTGCGCCGATCACTTCCGCGCGATCCAGTCGCAGCATGGATGGAACGGCGAGGTTGCATTCCCTGATTGTCTGCTCCTCATCCAGGGTCAGTAGACCGACGGGAGCAAATCTGTAGAGGTCGCGGTAGCGTCGGCTGACCTCCTCGAGTTCCAGGTACGCTCGCTGGAGTTCTTCATTTTGAAGCTCCAACTCGATCTGGTGAACCTGCAGTTCGTAGACGAGGTCACGAACGTCCTCCTTTGAGAGTTCGGCGACGTGGCCCGAACTCAGAGTGGCCAGCCGCTCGGCCCGGCGGCGAAGCTCATCGGAGGTGTGGTCGGGTCGCAGGTCCGAGCGGTCACTCATGTCCCCTCCGAGAGACCTCCTCGAAGGCCAGCAGGGTCAGAATGGGCTGGCGGTCCCGTCCTTTGATCTTCTGGGCATTCACCTGCAGGACAATCCGGTCGCCGCTCTCGAGCGTCCGCTCGAGGTCGAAGCCTTGAACCGTCTCCCGCGGTGGCAGGGTGGACTCCAGCAGTTGGCGCAGGCGGTCGTCTTTCCATGTCCCATGGCTCAGATCGTAGATGCGTCGGTCCTGAACATCCTCGCGCCGAAAGTGGAAAGTCTCGAGGAAAGCTTCACTGGCGGAAATGATGTGGAGGGAGCGATCGAGCACCACCAGGGGCGCCCGGACGGTCTGGATGACGCCCTCGAGGTACTCTCGGACGAGGTTCTCTTCGAGGGAGCGGTTCAAGAGGCGAGCCAAATCGAAAATCGTGATCACCATGCCCTTGATGGCATTCTCACTGGTGCGGTAGGGCATGATCCGGACGATATACGACCTTTGATCGGCTCCCGTGACGTACCTCTCGCGGGGAGCCAAGGTGGCCAGGACCTGCCGGCAGTCCTCAACGAGGCGCTCGTAGCGGAGAGTGGTCGCCAGGTCGCTCAAGGGACGGCCGACGTCCGACTCGATCAAGGGGATCACCTCCTTGGCAGCCTCGGTGTAGCGCTTCACCCGGAGTCGCTCGTCCAGGTAGATGGTGGCCACTTGCGTGGCATTCAGGAGGTTTTTGAGGTCGTCGTTCGCATGAGCCAGTTCCTCCACTTTCGAACTCAGTTCGGCATTGACCGTGTTCAATTCCTCGTTGAGAGACTGCATCTCTTCCTTGGAGGTCTCCATCTCTTCATTCGTGCTTTGCAGTTCCTCGTTGGTCGACTGAAGCTCTTCATTACTCGACCTCAGCTCTTCATTGGACGTCTCCATCTCCTCGATCGTGGTCTGGAGTGACTCCCGCGAAAGCCTCAGTTCCCGCTCCAAATCGGCTTCCCGTCCAGTCTGAGATTCCGTCTCGGAAGGCTCAACCTCGATCGGGCCGTCCAATACCGGAGTGAAGGTAATGACGAAGAGGCCCCGGATTGCCTCCGGCTCCTGGATTGGAATGACGGAGAGGTTGGTGAGCGAAAAGGCGTGGTTCGTGCGAACGCGCACCCTTTCCCAGGAGACTTCCTTCTTCTCCGACTGGGCGCGACGCAGGGCCGCCACCAGGGCGGGCGCCAACCCCTCCCGGGCCATGTCGAAGATGTTGCTGGTCGGTCTGCCCTGTGCGAGTTCCAGGTACGGACCGGTGCGGCCGTGAACGAAAACCGTGTTGCCACTGCCGTCGACGACCACGCTGGTTGGAGCGAACCGCTCGATAAGGACTCGCTCGAGCAGATTCGAGATGTGGGTGCGCACGGCTCTGGACGGGCCCTCCTCGGCCGCTTCCTCAATGGCAGTCGTCTTAGGGTGTGCCGCCGGAAATCTCGGGGCCGGACCGGCGTAAGTTCCCGTATCCTTGCGCCGGAGGATCTTCCACCTCGAATCGACGGTCTCGAACAGCTCACCGGACGTGCCGACGCTTTCCGAGCTCCCCAGAAAGAGGATCCCCCCCGGCCGAAGCGCGTAATGGAAGACCGGGAGGAGACGTCTCTGTACCTCCGATTCCAGATAGATCAGGAGGTTACGACACACGATGAGATCGAGTTTCGTGAACGGTGGATCCTTGATCACGTCCTGAGTGGCGAACACGAGGAGCTCCCGGATTTCCTTGCGGATGCGGTAGCCGCGATCTTCCCGCGTAAAGTAGCGCTCCAGCCGTTCCGGAGAGACGTCCGCGGAGATTCCATCCGGATATTGCCCGGCCCGGGCGAGTCCGATCGCCCGTTCGTCCAGATCGGTTCCGAAGATTTGCACCTCCACCGGCCGCTGGACCTTTTGCAGCTGCTCATGCAGCAGAATCGCCACCGAATAGGCCTCTTCTCCCGTGGCGCAGCCGGGGACCCAGACCCGCAACGTCCGGTGGAGCGGGTCCCGGAGGAGCAGACCGGGCAGAGCCTTCTCGGCCAGCACCTCGAAAGCGGCGGAATCCCGGAAGAAGCTCGTCACACTGATCAGGAGCTCCCGCAGGAGCAGTTGACCCTCGCCGTGATTCTGCTGCAGATAGCGGCAGTAGTCGCGGGCATTTTCGAGCTGATGGACATTCATCCGCCGCCCGATGCGGCGCGCCATCGTGCCCCTCTTGTAGCCGGTGAAGTCGTGACCGGTCTGCAGCCGGAGTTGCACCAGAATGCGCTGGATCTCCTGGGAGGGCAGGAGGGACTGATCCCGTCTCGACAGGCCTCCGGAAAGATAGGGTCCCCGAGTATAGTCCTGCAGGGCGCGAGGCATCTCCGCGGGCGGCAGAACGTAGTCCACCAGCCCCGTGGCGATGGCGCTGTTGGGCATGCTGCTGTACTTCGCGGAGGAGGGCTCCTGCACCATTACCATGCCGCCGGCCGCCTTGATGGCCCGGGCTCCCAGCGTGCCGTCCGTTCCCGCGCCGGAGAGGACGATGCAGATAGCATGTTCTTCCCGGTCTGCCGACAGATGCCGGAAAAAGTGATCGATACTGCCGGGCGAAGACCTTCCCGTGTCCAACGTGGCCACATGCAGAGTCCCCTGCCCGATTTCCAGCAGGCCTTCAGGAACTGCGACATAGACATGGTCCGGTTTCACGCGCAGCCCCTCCACCGCCTCGAGCAGGGGCATCCCGGTCACTTTTCTGAGCAATTCGGGCAACAGACTGACGCGGCCCGCCTGCTGATGAGTGATGACCACGAAAGCAATGCCCGTATCGGTCGGTGTGTGGCTGAAGAATTCCTGGAGAGCCTCCAGTCCGCCGGCCGAACTACCGATGCCGACGATGGGGATGATCTTCGAACTCTCCTGCGGCCCTGCCGACGGGACCTCTCGGGCTCCCGGCTCAGCAGCTGCACCCCGTCGGCTCCGGGCGCCGGGGTGCTTCTTCGTTTCCGCCGGAAGGTCCGTCGTTCCCGACTCTCGGGCAGCAGGGTCTTCTGCCCCTTTTGTACTCTTCTTCTTAACGGCCATGGGTCTCCTCATGGGCGGAGTTTAGGTGAGAGGCTCCTGGTTTGCCGGTGTGTCCAGGACGGCTGGAAGAAGGAAGAGAGCCGGTCAAGATTGGTCTCCTGTCACCGATGAAAGCTGCATCGGATCACTGCGGACGGCACTCGCCGGGTAACCTTGGCTAATCGGACGGGCCGCATCCAATTTCTCACGGCGCTGGTCGCATCGACGCCCAGTGTACTACCGCTCTCATGTCTCGTCCACCAAGTCAACTACAGACATCCCAGACGCAACTTCAGAGCCTGCCAAGAGATGGAAGAACCCCGACGGGAAATCCGCTTTTGGGCCCGAGCCGGGAGATGGGGGATTCAAGGCAGCGGGGAATTCCCTCTCGACGCTCTGTCCTCGAGACGGTCACCCGGTTTCAGGAGGGGCTCCCGTCGGCCGAGAACCCAGAGGCCGGCGGCCGCTGCGACGGTCGCAATCAGTGCGGCCCATTGAGCCGTAAACAGGGAACCGACCGTGGTCGGTGCCGTCGTGTGAATCCTGAAGGGCTCCACGACGAGACGGAAGAACCCGTACGAGAGGGCCCCGACGAGACAGACTCGACCGTCACGCAGACCCTTGTCACTGGCGTATCGGAGGAGGAAGAACGCGACGGCGGCAAACGCCGCCTCGTAGAGTTGGGTCGGATGCAGGGGCACGGTCTGACGTAGTGACGCATCCGTCCAGCCACGGACGACGTAGTCGGAAAAGAGCTCGGCCGATCGATCCAGGCGGATGCCCCAGGGCAAGTCGGTCGGCAAACCCGAGCAGCATCCCCGGAGATAACAGGACAAACGTCCGAACACCAGACCGGCAGCGGCGGCGGGAGTCACGGCATCGAGAAATCGCAGCAGCGGGAAAGGGCGCAGCCGGCTCCAGAGGGCCCAGAAGAGCAGCACCAGCAGGAGCGAGCCGAACAGCGAGTAGCCGGAAGACAGCAGATTTGCGGAGCTGGGCGGCAGCCGATTCTCGACCAGATACCACGCCTTTCCCCCCGCGAAGATCAGGGGTGCGGCGAGGATGAGCCGGGCCGCCGCGCTTTCCCGGGTCCCTCCCTTGGCATGCCAGGCCTCGACGGCAATCACGAAACCGACCGACAGGCCGATCGCCTGCAGGATCTGGGGCAGCTCCATCATCCCTTCCTCGTTCTCATGCCGTCTCCTGTCGTTTCCGAGTATGCCGGAAAGACTCAGGGAAGGTCGAGGACGACGAACTTCAGCCGGTCTCCGCGCTGGACCTGCAGGACAGCCGGGCTTCCCGACGGCAGACTCGCGAGGAGCCCCCGCAGCGCGGCGACGTTGGCGATCCCGTGGCCGTTGAGTGAGCCCAGCAGATCGCCCGCTTCGAGGCCTCCATCCGACCCCGGCATTCCGATGACCCGTGCCGTCACCAGGACACCGGCCGGTTGACGCAATTCTCCGATCATCTTCAAGAGAGACTCTTCGACGTCGATGGCCAGGACGCCAAGCTGCGTCACGAGGTCGGATTTGTCCAAGACCATCTCCAGCAGGCTGTTCAGGTCGTCGTGGCGTTCTTCGATGGTCACTGCGGCCTCGACGGGGCGGGAGCCGCGCAGAGCGCCAATCTGCAGGACCTCCCCAACGGAGTGCCGATCGATCGTCCTGAGCAGCCCATGCAGATCCCGGAGGTCTTGTCCGTCGGCGGAGACCAGCAAGTCGCTCGGCTGCAGGCCGGCCCGGTCGGCCGGGCCCCCGGGTTCCACGTCTTCGAGGATGACGCCCCAGTCCCGTGGCAAGTTGAGCCCGGCGGCCAGAGAGGGCGTGACGGAAAGTGGAGCGATGCCGATGTGCCCATGATGGATGCTCCCGAACTGGCGAAGTTCCGCATAGACCCTCTTGACGAGATTGGCCGGAATGGCAAAGCCGATCCCTTCGCTTCCCCCGGACTGAGAGAGGATGAAGGTGTTGATGCCGGCCAGCCTGCCCTGCGCATCGACCAGGGGTCCGCCGCTGTTGCCGGGGTTGATCGGCGCGTCCGTCTGGATGTACACCGACGCATCATCGGGCTCGAGTTGCCGTTCGGCGGAACTGATCACACCCATGGTCACCGAATCCTCGAGGGCCATCGGATTTCCGAACGCCAGCACGATCTGGCCCTGACGCAGGGCGTCCGAATCCGCCAGGACGAGCGGTACGAGTCCGCTGCGGTCGATCTTGATGACCGCCAGATCGGCGTCCTGGTCTAATCCGACCAGGGTCGCAGGGGCGGATTTCTTCTGGGTGAGGTTCGCACCACCCTCGCCCTGCTGGGGGTTGCTCTCGTTGAGCCAGACCTCGATATGACGTGCGCCTTTCACGACGTGGGCGTTCGTGACGATGAACCCCTCGCTGTCGAGCACCACCCCGGAACCGGTTCCGCGCTGGGGAGCGACGGAGCCCTCCCCCATCCCCTCGACGGCGCCGTAACCAATGGTACGGATTTGAACCAGGGACGGCCGAATTCTCCTTGCCAGCTCGGCCAGGGAGGCGCTGAGGCTCTGGATGGTCTCGGTATCGTCGGATTGGCTGCCGGACTGACCGAAGTCGAAATCCGGAAAGAACATTGTGAGGGAAAGCGTTAGCAGCGGAAGAGCGCCCAATCGAGTCGGTCGATCCAGCATGATTTTTCTCCCTTTGTGTCCCGATGCCACTCTATCGCAACCGTCTCGAGCTTGAGACGTGGAGATTCGGGATTTTCGGTTCGGTGGCGGGGAGTCCCTCACTGCATTCGGGCGTCTGGCGCCCCAAAATCGTAAATCTCAATTCTCAATTCTCAATTCTCGAACCTCCATCTCCCAGTCCCGAGCTTCCCGGGGAGCCAGAGCGTCAAGGGTGGAACGTAGGTGACCAGGACGACGGCGAGCGTTCGGATGCCGAGGAAGGGCAGAGCCGCCCGGTAGACCTCGTCGAGGCGACGATCGTCACTCCGCTGCCGCCGGTGAAACTCGTAAAGAAGGCGCAGGCGAAGATGGCGACGACGGCCACCCCTCCCGGCGCCCAGCCGAAGACCGCTCGAAACAGGGCGACCAGTCGCTTCGGCGTCTCCCCGGCCGCCAGGGCAAGCCAAACCGCGATGGAATCGATCCAGAGGTTGCGCATGGCCATCCTCACGGAACAACGGCTGCGTTGGCGTTGACCCGGTCGAGCGATCCGCCCCGGCTTCTGACTCCGGATACTATCGGGTGGCCGTCAGGCGGCTGTCCAGCCAGCGCTCCAGGTCCGGCTTGGGCAGGGCTCCGGCAAGCTGATCGATCAATTGGCCCTTGTGAAAGAGCATCAGGGTCGGAATCGACCGGATGCCGAAGTCAGCCGCCAGGGCCGGCTCTTCTTCAGTGTTCACCTTGCCGATTCTGAGGTGTCCGGCCCTGTCGCGCGCCAGCTCCTCGAGAACGGGCGCGATCATGCGGCAGGGAGCGCACCAGGCCGCCCAGAAATCGACGAGCACGCTGCCCGGCCACTTCTCGACCTCCTCTTTGAAGTTTGCCGAAGTGATCCGGATCGGCTTGCCCGTGAGTTCGAGCGGTGTCTTGCACCGGCCGCAGGTCGGCTGCATCGAGGATCCAACGATGCGGACCCGGTTGATGGCCCCACAGGACGGACAGCGAATGATCAGCGGTTCAGTCATCCTGGAACCTCCTGCCTACCAGCTTACTTCGTCCGAATCCAAAAGACACGCCGTCCCGAGTGCGACGGGCATCCTGCTTGTTCTCGGAGAGGTCGGGGGGGACCGTGTTGGACGGGAGGACGGGAGGACGGGAGGACGGGAGGATGGGAGGATGGGAGGATGGGAGGATGGGAGAGCCGGAGCGGCAGATAGATGGACGGGCGGGTCCGGTTCTCTGATTCTCGCGCGGCCCGTTCTCAGGTTCGCCGTCCTGCCTCGAATCCAGGTGATTGACCGGCGGCCGATCCTGGTCGAGAATAGCTGCAGCTGTGAGATCCCCAACCAAGGAGGACTTCGTGATGAGCAGTTCCGTGACCCGTCGTCGCTTTCTGAAAACTTCGGCAGCAACTCTGGCCGGCTGCGCGGCCGCCCCATACCTGGGCTGCGGCAAGGTGGCGGTAGCCAGTCCGATGACCCGGATGCTGGGACGAACCGGATTCGAGGTCACCACGTTGGGGCTCGGCGGTCAGGCTTCGCTTCAGTGGACACCCGACGGCATCGACCCGGTCGCGATCATTGCGAAGGCCTACGAACTGGGCGTGACCTACTTCGATACCTCGAACGTCTATGGCCCCAGCCAGATGAATTACGGAAAGGCCTTCCGTGCCCTGAACCTGGTCCCCGGTCTGGCGGGCTATGACGAGAAGGCAAGGCGCAGCATCCACCTGGCCAGCAAGACCATGGTTCGTCACGCCCGGGGATCCAGTCCCGACGTGCGGGACGTGTCGCAAGGTCCCGCCGGTTCCCGCACGATCGACGATCTGCACCGCACCCTCACCCAGGTTTTCGGCGACGGAGAAGGAGCCTATCCGGACGACGCCTATCTCGATGTATTCTTCATCCACAACCTCACTACCTTGGCCGAGGTCGACGCGATCTATCAGGGGGTCCAGGACCCGGATCCCAATGCTGAACGGATCGGAGCGCTGGCGGCCCTGCGCGATTTTCGGGACGGAACCAACCTGACGGGCCTGAATCCGGCGGAAGAAAAGCGGATCCGGCACATCGGCATCTCGGGACATTTCTCCTCGCCCGTGCTGATGGAGGCCCTGCAGCGCGACGAGAACGACAACCTCATCGACGCCATGCTGGTCGCCATCAACGCCAACGACCGTCGCTATCTCTCTCACCAGTACAATGCCATTCCGGTGGCGCGGGCCAAGAACGTGGGGATCGTCGCCATGAAGGTGTTCGCCGACGGTGCCATGTACACCAAGGACGCGCACTGGTCGCGAGTCCCCCAGGACGTCGTCCTGACAGTCGGCGACGCGCAGGTTCCCAGTCGCTCCCTCGTCGAATACAGCCTGTCCACGCCCGGTATCGGCACGGCGATCATCGGAACGGGACGGATCAGCAAGGACGGGCGTGATTGCCAGTTGGAGCAGAACCTCTCGGCGGCCCAGATCGCACCGGAATCCCTGGGAGCCGGCGACCGGGCGCAAATCGAAGGACTGGCGCAGCGCGCCAAGAACGGCGACACGAACTGGTTCCAGGTGCCGAGTCAGCCGCTGGGTGCTCCCCGCGAAGCTGCCGTCCAGGCCGTGGCCCGGGACAATGGCTCCGTCGCCCGCCTCACCTGGCAGACGGCCTACGCAGCGGACGAGCCGATCGTCCACTATCAGATCCTGCGCGACGGCGAGCCGGTGGGACAGGTCGAGCACACGCCCCAGACCACCAAGGCGCCCTTCGAGTTCGTGGATTCGGTCGAACCGTCCCGGGCTGCCTACAAGGTCGTGACCGTCGATGCCGCGGGGAAGACGGCCGAGAGCGACGAACTGCGGTTGCCGGCCTGAGGCTCCGTTGGTGGGGGCGAACCCGGAGGGAGGGGGCACGGCTCGTTTGGGCCGGCCCTCCGCCACTCAGGCCCGCAGCGCCTCTCCCAGTCGACGGCATCCTTCGTCGATTTGCGGTTCGTCGAGGCAGGAAATGGATAGACGACACTGAGGTACAGCGGGCGGCGCCGCGAAGAAGCGGCTGCCCGGGGCGACTCTCACTCCGGCATCCTCGAGCCTGCTGACGATCGTGGTCTCGCCTCCGTGAGAGGACGGGAGTGTCAACCACAGCAGGTAACCCCCTCCGGGACGGGTCCAATGGGCGTTTCCCCCCAGATGGGTGTCGAGACCGTGCAGCAGGGTCTGCATCCTTCGGCGATAGATGCGGTGCATGCGGCGAAGGTAGACCTCGAACTGACCTCCTGCGCAAAATCGCGCTGCCGCTGCCTGAGCCAGGGTGTTTCCGGCCAGACACATCGCTTCCTGGATGGCGCTGATGGACTCCGCCGCGCGGCGCGGAGCGACGAGCCATCCGACTCGGAGTCCCGGGAAGACGACCTTTGAAAACGTCCCGACGTAGAGCACGATGCCGTGGGTGTCCATGGACTTGATCGGCAGCACCGCCTGGCCGAAGTACTTCATGTCCTCCTCGAATCCGTCCTCGAGGATCGGCACGCGATAGCGCTCGCAGAGTTCCAGAAGCTGTTCGCGATGGGCCTGACTCGTTGTGATGCCCGTCGGATTCTGAAAGTTCGGCATAGTGTAAACGAGGCGGGGGCCCCTTTGCAGGGCCCGCCCCAGGAGTTCGAGATCCAGGCCGTCCTCCCGCATGGGAATCTCTATCGGAACCAGACCGTGGAGGCGCAACAAGGCGTGCAGCATCCCGTAGCTGGGTGCTTCGAGCACGACCTCGTCGCCGGGACGGCACAGGAGTCGCATCACCAGGTCGAGGGCTTGTTGGGCACCGGCTGTGATGACCACCTCGTCCACCTCGACGGAGACGCCGTGTGCGCGCATGCGCCGGGCGATGACCTCGCGCAGGGGGCGCCAGCCCGCCGCCTCCGTGTAGTCGAAGGCAGCTCCCCGCAGTCGGCGCAGGACAGTCTTGATGCAGCGTCGCAGTTCGTCGGAGGGAGCGAGAGCCGGATCTGCCGCCAGGCGTTCGAAGTCGATCTTGGGTTCTCCGGGTCGCGGATCCGCGGGCCGACGCTCCGGCCGAGTTTCGAGGGCGAACACGGCGGAGTTGGCCGCGGTCGGCCAGTCGATCAAGGCCTCGGAGGGCGATGCCGGTGCTCGGCGGGTGAGAGAGCGCGCGCGGAGCCGCACCGTTGTGTAAGATCCGGCTCGACTTTCGAGATATCCGAGGGCGCGCACCTCCTCGTAGGCCCGCACCACCGTCGAACGGTGGACGCCCAGGGTTTCCGCCAGCGCTCGGGTTGCGGGTAGGCGCTCTCCGGCAGTCAGCGTCCCCTCTTCGATCAGCGACACGATGCGGGCACAGATCTGCTGGTACAGGGCCGTCTCGTTTGAACGGTCGAGCCGGAAGTGGACCATGGTTCACCTCGGGAAATCATGAATTGGTTGCTTCATAAAAATATAAATTGGAGCTTTTGAAAATACCGAAAATATACGATCCTCTCGGGGATATCCACGGATTCTTTGAGCCGAAGGGGGCGAGGGGGACGGTGATGCAGTTCCGCAATGACTACGAGGATGCTCAACGAGCCATGGCATACGACCGCCTGGCGTTTGCCAATACTTACCATTTGGCGTTCCGCGATCTTCCCGCTCTGTATCGGAGTGAGGTGGCCGGCGTCCGGGCTCTCGACTTTGGTTGCGGTACGGGCCGCTCGACAAGATTCCTCGAGCAACTGGGATTCGACACGATCGGGGTGGACATCTCCCGGGAGATGATCGCCGTCGCACGCCGGAATGACCCAGACGGCGACTATCGAGTCATCGACGACGGCGACTTCGATGCTCTGGCCCGCAGCACCTTCGACCTCATCCAGTCGGCCTTTACCTTTGACAACATCCCCGGCCGGGAACGCCGGCTTGGTCTCTTGCGAGGGCTCGGGAGCCTGCTCTCGCCGGAAGGTCGGCTGGTCAGCATCGTCTCCACTCCGGAGATGTACCTCCACGAATGGGTGACATTCACCACGCGGGATTTTCCGGAGAACAGGCAGGCCCGTTGCGGCGACGTGGTTCGCATCATCACCGTCGATCATCCGGATCGCCGTCCCGTCGCCGATATTCTGTGGACGGACAGCGCCTATCGGGAGATCTACCAGTGCGCCGGTCTGAAATGCCTGAGTCGCGACCTGCCTCTGGCCCGGGGCGATGAAGGTGTGGAGTGGGTCAGTGAGACCCGGATCGCCCCATGGGCGATCTACGTTCTGGCTCGGGAAATCGGTGACACGCACGTAATTCAATCGTAAGTAGCTATTAATAAAGGATTCGTGTGCCGGTCTGGCACCAATTTGCGATTCCCGCACTGAGCGGCAAGAGGGCTGCGGTCGCTCCCACCCCACTGCTCGATCAATCTGTGGCGCGTCGAGCCACTACGAGCAGGGGCCTCCCCAGGGCACCGAGGCCTTCGTTGCCAAATCAGAAATAGGTACCAGACCTAGAAAATTCGCCGTGTTCGTAGCTACTTACGACGCCATTGCGTGCGTGTCACCGATTTCTACTCGATGATGCGGAAGTTGCCGCTGCAGTGCATCATGCTCATGAGGTAGAGCATTCCGTCGAAGTAGCGCTGCTCGCCCGACGGGACCGGGGTATTCCAGAGTGCCTCGACGAAGGCCTTCGAGGTCGGTCCGGGAGTGGCCGCCAGACTGCCCACGGCCGTCGTCGCCAGCATGCCGGTCGAGTGACGCGTCGACAGCGGCTTGCCGTCGAGGGTGTAACGATCAGCGAAGGTGTCGATCCCCTGGCCATAGAGAAACTTCTGGATGCGATCGCTGAGAACCGCTTCCCGTTCGTCTTTCTTCCACCAGGAATAGTCCACTGCCCAGTTGCTCACGCTCCGCCAGGAGTCGTAGCCGAACGGCGTCGGTGAACCGTCTCGGCCCAGCATCTGAGTCCCGTCGAAGTTGTTGCGGTCGGGCGTCAGGCCGGTCTCGGGGCCGGTCACCCTGTTGAACATGTCGCGACTCACATCGGCCGCCATCGCCCAGAAGTCGCGATCTTCCACCGGACCCCAACGAGCCCAGAGTTCGTAGAAGGCCGGCAGATGATAGGAGGCATCGGTGAAGTTGACCCGCGTATCCGCGACGAAGCGGATCATGAAGTGGTCTTCGTCGACCATCGGTCCGATGGTGGCCTCTCGCGGCCGATCCCAGGAAGAGTGGAAGGTCGGCAGGGTGAGGCCCTTTTCGGCGGCCTCTCTTTCCCGTCGTTTGTTGTTGGGGCTGGGCCAGGGATGATCCGGGGGGACGAAGGGAGGATCCTCGGGGTGAATCCGAAACGGACTGGTGCCGGTTAGCACCGGGTGATGGCGCATGCCGCGCAGGATCTTGTCGCCCTCGGCCTGGTAGTTGTAGATGCCTTCGCCATTGCCCCAACGGTGTGCCGCGAAATAGAGCGCCATGACGAAATACTCTTCGCCGTCGGGAGCGGCGCCGGCCGAGCGCGGCGTCCCGTCCGTATTCATCGACCAGGCGAAGTAGCCCACGGAAGGGTTCTTCGGGTCGGTGATCAGCATGTAGGTGTGAGCCCAGTTCCAGATCGCGTCGAACTCGCGCTTCTTGTCCAGCTCAACGGCGATCATCATGCCGTAGCTCATGCCTTCGCTGCGGGCATCGTTGTTGGCCCAGTCGGTGATGTACGCCAGGGTCCCGTTGGCGTTGGCGCCGGTTTCGAAGTAGATGCGCTCCTCCTGCCCGTCGCCGTGGAACAGTTGCTGGAAGGCCTTTTCGATCTTCGCGCGGCTCTCGGCCGGAGAGTGTCCCAGGGCACCGAACAGATCCGGGTACTCGTGGGTCTCGTAGGCGCCGTTCCCATCGCCCGGGAAACGCGGGATATCGCCCAGGGGAGCGTTTTCGTGCGCCGCCGGCGGTGAAAACGCGGGCGGAGCCTGGGCCGGCTTGCTCGATGTCTGCGCGGATATGGCGTACGGAAGCGAGAACAGAAGTGCAAGGACGGTGAAGATGATCGATCTGGGGCGTTGCATGGTTTTCTCCTCCCGATGATACAGCACTGTCGCTCCGGGTGGTCCGGTGGCTCTCGACGCCGCTGAACGCACCTTCGATCACGACCCGGTCGACCGGCTGCGGTCGCAGCACGCCGTCAAGGGCTCCGTTTTGGCTGAAGCAGGCCCTCCAGGGCTTTCGATCCTCCCAGGAATCGCATGAAACGGTTCCCCGCCTGAGAAAGGAGCGCCTCGACGTCGGGCTCGACGCGGGGGTCTTCCCGGGTCCCGGTCACCTTCAAGGGAACCGTGACCCAACCCTGCTGATTTGCGAGGGCCTGCAGGACTTGTGGGGGAACCCCTGGAACCGACATTTCGTCGGCCTTCCCTTCGAGTCGGACCTGCAACTGAACGGGGCCGTCAAGGTCCACGACACCGCCCAGGCTCACCTCGGCATTTTGGCTCTTCAGGGAGAACTCGTCGATCGTCACGCGCCCCTCGGCGATCTGGAAGTGGGCTTCCGTCGCTTCGTACTCTCCCCCCACCAGCCCTGACATCCCGAGGACCTTTTCCGTCGCGGTCAGGATCGGTTGTTGCGGAATCTTGCCGGGATCCAGGTGGAGCACTCCGTGACCAACCAGCCCCTCAGGGCTCGCGCCCCGACCCTGCCCCTCGAACCGGAGCTGTCCCGGGCCCAGAACCGGGTCCTTTTCCAGGTTCACCATTTCGTTCAGGTTGAGGGGAGAGGCCTTCGCCGTCAATCGGTAGGAAAACGGTTGGGAATTGAAGTCGGCGCTGAGAGTCGCCTCCAGGTCACCCTCGTCGGACGACAGGGAAAGCTTGTCGGAGCTGAGGACTCCCTTTTGGAGATTGACTGTCCCGCGGACGTTCCGAAATGAGAGCTGTCCCATCTGCGCCTGTCCGATTTCGATTTCCCCACGACCGGCGAGCCTGTCAACCGGCTTCGGTGCCGACCCGTCCAGGACGATATCCCTGAGAACCAGGCTGACCGGTTCGAGAAGAAGGTCTTGTCGGGCCTTCTCGTTCGGCAATTCTTCCCGGATGAGAACCGTCCCGTTGCTGATCGAGATCTCATGTACTTCGAGGGTCAGGGAATCGGGCAGGTTCTGCAGGCCGGTCGAATCCGGCGCTGCCTTTTTGGAGTCCCCTTCGGTTCCGGATCGTCGAACGACGACTTCCACTCGGGGTTTGTCTATAACGACCCGGTCCACGACGAACTTGCCCCGAAGCAACGGTGCCCATCGCTGCCTGAACAGAAGTCGATCCGCACGCACCGTGTAGTCACCGCGGACGTACTGACCCGAGGCCTCCACGTCGCGCAGTTCGATGCCGCTGAAGATGCCCAGGTGCATCGAGCCGGCCCGGAGTTGCAGCCCGCTCGCCTCACTGACCCAGGCAAGCAGGGTCTGTCCGACACTCTGAGAATCCAGAGCGATCCAGGCGAAGGTCCCGGCGACGGCCAGAATCACAACGACAATGAGGCCGGCCCAAAACAGTCTCTTCTTCGATGAGGGCATTTGTCCCGTCCCCAATTATAGAGATCCACTGCTCACTCGATGAGTGGTTCCAGTTCCGCAACCGGCAGCGTGGCGAACTGATCCGGGCGGGTCTGGATCGCCGTCGCCGCCATCGTTCCCGAAGCCCGGACCCGGAGCAGGCCGGTAAAGTCCTCGAGGTTGACCGCTCGATCCCAGGGGAATTCGTGGATGAACTTGGCCAGATGACCGTGTGCCGCGATGGCGGCGGTCGCCCTTCCGACCTCCACCCCGTCTCCATCCGTCAGCCAGAGCTCGAGGTCGATCGATTCTCCCTCCAGGTTCATGACGGCGATCCCGGTGTTGATCCCGGCGGACTGTCGCCTCTGAATCGGTGTGGCGAAGCCGTGCTGCAATTCGCTGCTGCTCCCGACGCCGGCCACACCGACCACCCCTCCGAACAGCACCACCCCTGCGAGAGGTTGCTCGGAGGAAACCACGACCGAGCCGGAGCGCAGAGGGCCTTTGCCGTCCGTTTCGAGGACCTTGAGGCCACCCCCGGGAATTACCACGGAAGTCTCACCATCGATTTCGGATCCATCCAGGTCCACCTCGAGTGGTGCCCCCGTATCCCCGGCCAGCCGGAGCTCTGCCGAGGCCGGTTCCAGGGGGCTGAGATTCATGAGGAGAATCTGACTGAAGAGCTGGTCGAGCCCGTCTCCGAAGTGAGCGAAGTAGAGCGCAGTTCCGGAACCTCCGGCCGGCCGGGCCGTGTCACCCGACGTCGAATCGGTCGCAGTCAGGGCGACGACCGGCATGGTCGCCAATTCTCCGGGGCGCGTCTGGATGACCGTGCCGGCCAGCCGTCCCGATCCCCGAACGGTCAGCAATCCCCGAAACTGGCTGAAATCGATCGGCTCGTCCCACTGCGCTTCCGTCACGAACTTGGCCAGGTGTCCCTTGGCCGCAATCGTGCCCTGAGCCCGCGCCAGCACCTGGCCGTCCGAGTCGCTGATCTCAAAGACAAGGTCCTGGGAGACAGTCTCCAGATTCATGAGGGCGACCCCCGTATTGACCTGGGATATGGAATTGGTTTCGACCGGCGCCACGAGCCCGTCGCTCAGTTCCGCGCTGCTGCCGACGCCGGCGACCCCGGTGGCGCCTCCAAACACGATCACACCCGAGACGGGCAGGCTCGCCGCGGCGGTGACACTGCCCACCCGCAGCGCTCCCTGTCCGTCCGTACGCAACAGCCGGACTCCGGCCGGGGGAATCGTCGTTTGCATCGCTCCGTCGATCTCCTGCCCGGCAAGGTCCACCTGGAGGGGCACACCCAGGTCGTCCTTCAGATCGAGCCGGACGGAGGCTGAGTGCTGATCGTCGGGGTTGAACAGAATGATCTCGCTGAAGAGCTGTCCCACGCCGTCTCCGAAGTGTGCGAACCGCAGGACTTGATCGTGCCGCAGCGCCGGGCCGCCGGGCTCCGCGATCTCGCCGTTGACCGAGCGATCGTCATCGCCCCGCTCGCCGTCGCGAAAGATCAGGTGGATCGAGTTACGTTCGAGGACCGCGCCCGTGCTTCCGTCGAAATCGAACTCGTACCAGTGGGGAGACGGATCGTCGTCTGTCGGTCCCCACTTGAAGTAGGTGCTCGCGATGACGCCGGGAGGCAGGAGGAGGTCCACCGAAGCCAGCCCGCTTGCGGGGAGATCGCGCAGCTTGAACGAGAGGAGTCCCAGGGGAAGTTCCACACCCTGCGGAGGCGCTTCCGTCGCGACCTCGTTTCGCACGTCGACGAGCGTGGTGCCGGCAGGGGCTGCGAGGGTGACGTAGTCTCCGATGACGGGGCTCAGCAGCGAGGTCACATGAGCCTGCTGGCTGTCGGGGACACCATCGCCGTTTCCGTCCCCATTGTGGGGAGCTCCATCTTCCTGGGCATCACTCACTCCGTCGGCGTCGCCGTCCTGCTGACCTGGCGGGACGAACTGGAAGCAGGCGGAAAACTCCGAGGTGTTCGAGAAGGCTCCGGAGGCGTTCAGGCTGGTCCCTGTGGCGGTCAGCCATTCGCCGGCGGCAACGACTCCGTCGAGCGAGAACGAGGCGGAGCCCTCTCCCGCCGCATCCGTGGTGAGCGTGCCGTTTCCGACCAAGCGTTCACCCTCACCAAAGCCCGAGGGATCACAGGCAGCGCTGGCGAAGAACTCGAGGCGAAGAACCGTGTTGGGTGTGGTGGAAATGTCGACCTCGATCCCGCCTTCGGAGACCTTCGTGATCACCGGGAAGTTCTGAAGCGAATTGGCGCCGTTGTCAACATCTGCCGGGTCGTTGGCGGTAACACCGTCGTTGCCGAGGTCGATGCCGATCTGATCGTTCCCATAGATAGCATTGGACAGGATCGGCGTCTCCGTCGGGGCAGGCGTCCCCTGGATTTCTCCAGTGAGGGCGATGCCCGATCGACCGTTGTAGGCGATCCGGTTTCCCGCTCCGGGTTCCGTGCCGCCAATGGTGTTGCCTCTGGCTCCGAGCGCAACGGACACGCCCGGGCTTCCATTTCCCAGAGGGGCCAACCCGTCCGCCGCCGTGCCGATGTAGTTCCCCTGGATGACGTTGTCCTCGGTGTCTGCCCCCGCTACCAGGACACCCGAAGCAGTGTTTCCAGAGATCACATTGCGCTCCGCTGATCCGGTGCCACCGACAGTGGTTCCCGTCGAGCCGGAGGTGAGGAACAGGCCGGAATAGTTGCCGATTGCTGCACTTCCCGTCCGGTCGGTCCCGATCAGGTTCCGCTGGATCCGCGTCCCACTCGAGCCCACGACGGTCACGCCCGACTGATTGCCGGACAGGAGGTTGGCGACGCCCGGGATCGATCCGCCGATGACAGTGTCGACGGCGGAGCTGAGCAGGACTCCCTCCATTGTATTGCCGACCGCGCTCATGCCCGTCCGGTCCGTTCCGACGAGGTTGCCCTGCACGACAGTGTCGTGCGGCGATGCACACCCTTCGCAGTAGGCGTCCACGCGGAGGCCGTTGCTGGAATTACCGGAAATCAGGTTGGCGCTGCCCGAAACGGAGCCGCCGACGACCGTGTTCGAGGCCCCGTTCAGGATGAAGACCCCGTGCGGGCCGTTGGGAATTGCGCTGTCTCCCGCCAGATTCGTTCCGATGAAGTTCCCCTGAATCAGAGTGCCGGAGGCAGTCTCTCCGGACACCACGATGCCCGACGAAAGGGCAGCTCCGTTCCCCGAAACGAGATTGCCCGCGCCTGCCGTGGTCCCGCCGACGGTGTTGCCGGGACCGGAGAGCGACACGCCGCCCCCCAGCAGGGCATCGAGAGAGCCGTTCGGGCGCGCCAACGTTCCCGACCAGTCTGTTCCGATGAAGTTCCCCTGGATCAGCGTCCCGCTGCTGTCAGCGGTGATGGCGATAGCGGCGGCGAGGTGGCCGGCGATGATGTTCCTGGCGTACGGAGTCGTGCCCCCGATCAGATTCCCGCTGGACTCCGAGACACTGATTCCATTGATATCCGGAATGACATCCCGTCCTGTCCGGTTGGTTCCGATGAAGTTGCCCTGAATTCGATTGTCGTCGGATCCGAACAGAAGCACGCCGTGACGTCCGTTCCCGGAGAGTACGTTGCGGGCCTGCACAGTCGTGCCGCCAATCGTGTTGTCGTGCGAATCAGCAAGCTGCACACTGTTGCCCGCGGTCCGGCGAACCTCGATCCCGGCGGCGTCGGTACCGAAGTAGTTGCCCTCGATGATGTTGCCTCCGCTGCCCTGGATGGCGACGCCGACGCCGCCCTGATCGTCCGAACCAGAAGTCAGGCTGTGGATGATGAAGCCGCGAATCGTGGTGCTTCCGCCGAGGACTTCGAATCCGTTGCAGTAGCTCGACTGGGAGAAATCGAGTTCGAGCAGAGGACGACCTTCGAAGCCCGGCTGAGTCATCCCGTCGATCAGAACCGCCTCGTTCAGTCGGGGCAGGCCCTTCTGAAGGCGGAACTTGTATGTGCCCGTCGCAGGATCGAATCCGTTGTCCGAAGTCGGGATGTCGAAGACGATCGTGTCGGAGCCCGAACTCTGTTCTGCGAGGGTCATGGCCTCCCGCAGCGAACCGGGTCCGCTGTCGGCAGTATGGACCACCGTGTAGGTCCTCCCCATCGGTGCGTAGAGCGCGTGAGGGCTCAGTTCCCCTTCGGCGAGGTAGACGAGGTCCTGGAGAGCGTCGGCGTTGAGACGGGCCGGCACCAGCGCCACCGCCGGCGCTGCCGTGCTGAGGCGCAATTCCACGGGACTGCCGGCGGCAGTTTGGGCCTCCGCTGTTCCCAGGAGGGGCGCAGCCACCGGGATCACCAGAATCGGTCCGCCGGAGGGATCGTGAATGATCAGGTCGTCCCGGCCCCTGCCCAGAACGCGTCCGGTAGACAGCCGCATGGCGGATGCCCGCGCCGTCGATATCCGTGGCTCTCCCAGGGAGACCAGTGACCAGTTCGACGGGGCGTCGTTCCGTCGTGCCAGGACGCTCGTTGCGTCAGGGGCCCCCTGAAGTTGGGGGTCGAGCCCTGTTGCGGCCCGCAGGGTTCGAAGCACCGGAGGCGGGGTCTCTCGGCTGAAGCTGCTCGTCTGGCCGATCGGACCCGAGGAGACGTCGCCCAGAAGGTACAGCGCCCCCTCATCGGACAGGAGAACCAGTTCATCTCGGGAGTCGCCCTGAAGGTCTCCCGCGGCCAGTGCGGTCACAGAGAACGGAAGTGGAGAGGTAGTGACGATGGAGGTGGCCTGCGCCGCGCCGGCGCCACCCTGGAACGACAGGCGTCGATCCCTCCCCCGGAGGATCACGACCTCCCGGTCACAAGCGACGGCGACGTCGGGGAACCGATCCTCGTCGAATCGTCCGAGGACGATGGACCGCGGCTCCGAATCCACTTCGAACTCCTCCGATCGAGCTCTGAGCACCCCTTCCGGAGATTCCAGGACGACGAGGGCGAAGCGGCCGTCCGCGTCGATTCCCACGGCCATGTCGGCGAGGCCGTCGCGCCGGTTGAAGTCCCCGATCGCCAGGGACCGGACGGAGCCGGATAACTGGAGGAAGCGCGCATCGACGAGGCCGCCCCGTCCGTCACCTCTCAGAATGAGAAGACGGGATTCGCCCACGGCGGCCAGCACGATGTCGACGGATCCATCCGCGTCGAAGTCGCCGGTACCGCTCAAGTCGGGTGCCAGATCGATGCGGAACGCGCTCCCGCTGTCGATGAAGGGCTCGGCAAGGGCTGCTTCCCCGGCGAGTTGACGCGATCCGGGGGGCTGAGGATAGAGCGCGTCGACGTTCCCATGGTAGATCCGGACGACTCCGCCCTGTTGGCCGACCCCGGCCGTCACGAGATCGAGCACGCCGTCGCCGTCGAGGTCCCCCAGCGTCAGAGTTGCCGGCGAAACGACCAGGCCGGTGGGTGAGACAGTGACCCCCGGCGGCAATTCCGGCCGGGCCTCGATCGGCGCTGGGGGTGGAAGGGCCCGAGCCACATTGTCGAATATTTCGGACCCGTTGGCGGCCACCGCAAGGCCGACGAACACGGACATCAACCAGAATGCACTGACGATCCGGGCAATCCGGACCTTCCCATTTGGACCGCTGGCCATGACCTCCCCCAGTCACACCTTCGGGTCCCGTCGCATCTGTCGCCATCGCCAACGGCCGGCAGACCGCGGCCCGCAGTTTGGCTGCTACACATTTTTGTTTACGCAGACTCTCCGCTATATGCACAAAAGAATAATCCAGTCCGATAGTGGCGATCAATCGACAGTGAACGGAGTTCCCTTCAGAAGGTCGAGGCACCCGGCGTGTGCGCCGGCGGCCGCGCGTCGACGAGGTAGTCGGTACCTGCCAGGACCTTCATGGAGTAGTGCCCCTGGGCATCGGTTACGGCAGTGATGGTAAAAGCGGCATTGCCGGCGCCGACCAGACTCTGCCCGCTGGCGGCCGTGACGTAGACGCCCTCGACGGGAGCTCCGCTCGGGTCGGTCACCACCCCGGAGAGTTCGACTTCGGGCGGATATGCCGGGCCTGTGATGTCAAGCCGGCCGTCCGCATCGAAACTGTGAAGGTTGGTGCCGATCAGGGGGAAATTGACCTGCCCCACATGCCCAATGGCCGCATCGCCACCGGCCGGCAGGGAAGCAAAGTAGTGGTCCGATTGTCCCCGAGGAACGATCAACGAATAGGATCCGTCGCTCAGCGACGATGAATAGCTGGACCCGACGCTGGCAGGCACACACTGCAAGACCTCGAGATTAGTCGGGACCTGGAGATTCTGGGCGTAGGCGACTCCTCCGGTGTAGTCCTGGGTCTCGGGTTGTCGAATTGCTCCAGAGACTTCGACGATATCGGGCACATTCAGGCTGACTCCGGAGGCGCCGCCGGGGCCGACGTTCACGGTGCCCACATCGTAAAGCACACTCGAGCGGATCTGTCCCGACGAGCTGTCGATCTCCGTGAAAAGGAGGGTCGCCGTGTAGGCACCCGCTGCGAGGTCCACGCTGAAGCCGCCGCCGCTGTCCAGACTGTCCATGGCTTGGGTCCTGGAATTCTCGTCGACGAAGACGATGTTGACACCTTGGGGCGAGACGTCGGGAGGAAGCTTGCCGAGGCCACCCACCGTCCCTGAGACCGTGGCGAGTGAGACGCCCGGAACCGTGAACCCCTGGTTCGTGTCTCCGCTGACGACAACGTCCGTTTCCCGCTGGCTCAGGAAAGTGCCGGAGAAGCCGCCGCTCTGCTGCCCGAGGATTGCGGATACCTGCGAAGGACTCGAGGCGTCGTTGGCGAAGGCGCAGAGCAGCAGGTGGTAGGTTCCCGCCGGCACGATCACGGAATAAGTATCTCCCGACAGGTTGTACAAGCCGGTGAAGATGTGGCCGGCGTCGTCAATGGCGGCGGGACCGCCAAAGCCGGCGAAGCCTGACGGCAGACCGAGGGCCCCACTCAGTTCGAACCCGGCATCGAGCTGGATGTTGAGTTCCACCGAGCCGGCCTGAGCCGGCCCGTTACCGGACGGAGTCACACCCCCGGAAAGATCCACTCCCGTGATGGTCTTGGGCAAGAGGTTTTCTCCACTGGGAGCGGGCCCTCCTCCGGCCCCGTAGATCCCGGGGATGACGGGAAGGGTGGTCAATGTCCGCCCGCCCTGGCGCAGGCCGATCCCTGCCAGCGCGACATCCGATGAGATGGCGAGTTGCCCTCGGACGGCTCCAATATTGCCGCTCAGTTCGCTGACAAGCTTGGCGAGGTGCCCGTGTGGGGGTACCGTTGCGACTGCAATATCGCCGGGGGAAGCAGCGATCACTGCCCCTGAATCATCGTAGAGCGTAAACGACACGTGGGCCGTCTCGGTCGAGGAGACATTCTGCAAAGCCACGCCCGTGTCGAAACCCGAAGTGAGATCGACGGGGAGCGTGAACTGCTTCTGTACGGGGGAGTCGCCCACCCCTGCTTCGACCGTGATGATCCCCTGGGCGTCGAGCAAGCTGAAAATCGAGGAAACTCCGATGGGTACGGAGGACTCGATCCGGGCAGAGCCGGTGGTCAGGCTGCCGGTTCCGGTCGTCTCGACGAAGGTGGCGCCATTGGCGGGGAGCGCGAGGGCGAAGTCGCTTCCCGTTTGACCGTCCGAGAGAGTGGTCACGAACGGGTTCCCGTCGTCGTCGGTCAGGTGAACGTTGACCGTCCCAGCCTGGCCCAGGCTGAAGATCACGAACTGGGTCTTGATGCCGGCGTCGCCCGCCGACCCGTTGGCGACATGAGGCAGACGAAACTCTTTCTGTGTGTTCGCCGTGGACACGACCGGCAACGTCGTCAGTGGGGTCTGCGCGGCCGAGTTCTGGCGCAGCGTCAAGGCGGCCACCTGATCCGTCGCCGACACCGTCAGCCGGCCTTTGAAATCACCCAATGTGGGAAACAGCCCGTTCTGCTCGTCCACGAAGATACCCAGGTGTCCTCCCGCGGACATCTGACGGGTCGTGGTCCCGACCAAGGTGCCGCTCTCATCGTAGAGATTGAAGGTCAGCGTGGTTTGCCCCGCCCCCAGATTGGTGATCGCCAGTCCCGTATTGAAGGGGCCTGTTGTGTCGACGGCCAGCGCGAAACTGGTCATTGACTGGGAAGCGGCGACCCCGGTTTCGGTCAGGGTGAAACTGCCGCCGCCCCCGAAGATGGTGAAGATCGCGGAGACTCCGATTTCTGCCCCCACCGATGTGACCGTCGCCGATCCGGTGACCAGGGCGTTGGTCCCTTTGTCCGTCGTGAGGAAGCGAGTCTCTCCGGCCGGGAGCTGGAGCACTTTGACCGGCCCCTCCGTCAGACCCGGGACCGGGATCGACAGGGGGGCACCGGCTTCGTCGAAGAAGCTCAAGGTCACGGTGGCATCGCTGGAGCTATTGTTGACCAGAACAAAGGTCGTCGAAATCAGGCTGATGCCGTTGGCGATCTGCGGCAGCCGGTAGGTCACCTGCGCCGGCAGTACGGGGGTTGACAGGCCCAGAAGCAACATCATCACAAAGAGATAGCGAACTCGCATAGTTGGTCCTTCCCGAGGAGGTTGCAGAAATGGTTCAAGGCGTTCACCTGGAGGGTAATGCGTAGCAGGATATTATCATGAAGAGAAACACGCCGGGCTCGATCCAGGGAGGATGGTCTCCCCTCCGGAGGGCTGAAGAACCGGGCTCTTCCGGGAGCCTCTCCGCATCTCTTGCTGATCCAGGGTGCTTGTTCTGCTCCGGCCTCGGGGGTAGAGTGGTCCGACGGGGCACCAGGTAGAACCCGATTTGCGGAGCTCGAAAATGAAGAAAAATCGCCGGAGTTTTCTCCGAACTGCTGCTGTATCCGTGGCCGCGCCCGGGCTGGCTCGGGTGGCCGCCGGACAATCGGCTCGCCCGAACTCGTATCCCGAGCCGGTCTTCGGCGGGCCCTCCAGTGGGATACCCGTCCTCAAGGAGAAGACGGGACTGAAGATCCAGTCCATCGAAACGTTCGTCGACGGGAACCTGGGCTTCACCCGCGTCACGACCGATGACGGAAGTGAAGGGTGGGGGCAGGTCTCGAATTACGATGCGGACGTCTCTGCGACGATCCTGCATCGCAAGATCGCGTCGTACGGGTTGGGCCGGGATCCGGCCGACCTGGAGGACATCGTCGACCGCGCCATCGAAGGGAACTACAAGTACCCCTGGTCGTTCGTCTGCCGGGCCACGACCGGGCTCGAGACGGCAATCTGGGATCTACTTGGCAAGCGCCGGGGGCGTTCCGTGTGTGAGCTTCTGGGCGGGAGACCACGACCGCTTCCGGTGTACGGTTCGAGCATGAGCCGGACCATCACGCCGGCCCAGGAGGCGGAACGGATCGCCCGTCTCCGTGACCAGAAAGGATTCCGGGCCTTCAAGATCCGAGTGGGAAAGGTGGCGGGCCGGGATGAAGATCAGTGGCCGGGGCGCACCGAAGAGATCATACCTGCCATCCGTAAGGCGGTCGGCAGCGACGTGGCTCTGCTGGCGGATGGGAACAGCTGTTATACCCCTCCGAGGGCGATCGAGGTGGGTCGGCTGCTGGAAAGCTACGATTACAGCCACTTCGAGGAACCCTGCCCCTTCTGGGAACTGGAATGGACGGCACAGGTCGCCTCCGTGCTGGATGTGCCCATTGCCGGAGGCGAACAGGACAACGATCTGGCCCAGTGGCGGCGGATGATCGGAATGCGCGCCATCGACATCACGCAGCCCGATATCTGCTACATCGGCGGTGTCCTGCGAGCCCTGCGGGTGGCCAGGATGGCGCAGGGCGCAGGGCTGACCTGTGTGCCCCATTCGGCCAATCTGTCCCTGATCATCGTCTTTACGCTGCATCTCTTCGGCGCCCTGCCCAATGCGGGCCGTCACGTGGAATACACGATCGAGGAGGATAGCTGGACGCGGGGCATTTATGAACCGGCCCTCCAGGTCATCGACGGCAAGGTGCAGGTCCCGGAGGGGCCGGGCTGGGGTGTCACCCTCAGCAAAGACTGGTTGTCCAGGGCCAACCACGAGAAGTCCGAGGCCTGACGGGATGCCCTCGGCGTGCCGGGCAGGGGGGCCAATTCCTGTAGGATGGTGATGCGATGAGATTTGCCAGAAGCGGCAGGGTATTGCTTTTCTGCGGTTTTCTTCTCCTTCTTTCGAGTGCACTCCGGGCAGATGACGGCTATCGACTCTGGCTTCGCTACGATCCGGTCGACGATGCGGCCCGGCTGGCATCCTACAGAAGCCTCATCACGGCGACGCTGATCGAGGGAAACTCCCCGACGATGACGGCCGCCCGCAGCGAACTGGGCCGCGGCCTGACGGGCCTGCTCGGCTCCGAGCCGCGCCCCGTCCAGAGCGTCGCCGGCGACGGGGTGCTGATGGTGGGCACCCCCGCCAACTCACCCGTGATCGCGGCTCTGGACCTGGGCCCGGCGCTCGATCAGGCCGGAGACGAAGGCTACCTGATTCGGACGGTGACGGTCGGAGGCAAGCGCGCCACCGTCATTGCGGCGAACCGGGATGTCGGCGCCCTCTACGGAGTGTTCGGTTTTCTGCGGCTCCTGCAGACTCACCAGGACATCGGCAACCTTTCGATCGTCAGCGCGCCCCGAGTCCGAATCCGGATGCTGGACCACTGGGACAATCTGGATCGCACCGTCGAGCGGGGCTATGCGGGTTTTTCCCTCTGGGACTGGCACAAGCTCCCGGATTACCTGTCTCCGCGGTACACGGATTACGCCCGGGCGGATGCCTCCATTGGCATCAACGGCGCGGCGCTGAACAATGTCAATGCCAACGCACTCAGCCTGACCCACGAGTACCTGGTCAAAGCCGCGGCACTGGCCGACGTGTTCCGCCCTTACGGGGTCCGCGTCTATTTGTCCATCAAATTCAGTGCTCCCTCGCAGATCGGCGGGCTCAAGACTGCCGATCCGCTGGACCCCGCAGTGGCGGCCTGGTGGAAGGACAAGGCCGACGAGGTCTACGCCCTGATCCCCGATTTCGGCGGCTTTCTGGTCAAGGCCAACTCGGAAGGTCAACCCGGTCCCCAGGACTACGGGCGTACCCACGCCGACGGGGCCAACATGCTGGCCGACGCCGTGGCGCCCCACGGAGGCGTCGTGATCTGGCGGGCCTTCGTCTACAGCAACGAGACTCCCGAGGATCGCGCCAAACAGGCCTACAACGAATTCACTCCCCTGGATGGGCAATTCCGCAAGAATGTCTTCGTCCAGGTCAAGAACGGGCCCATCGACTTCCAGCCCCGCGAACCCTTCCACCCGCTGTTTGGCGCCATGCCCAAGACGCCGCTCATGATGGAGTTCCAGATCACGAAGGAATATCTCGGCCAGGCCACGCACCTCGTCTACCTGGCCCCTCTCTACAAGGAAGTCCTCGAGGCGGACACCTATGCCAAGGGTCCGGGATCGACGGTGGCCAAGGTCGTCGACGGCACTTTGGAGGGTCACGAGATGACCGGGATGGCCGGTGTGGCCAACACGGGAACCGACCGCGACTGGACCGGCGGCACCTTCAACCAGGCCAACTGGTATGCCTTCGGGCGCCTGGCCTGGGATCACTCGCTGACGTCGGAGGGAATTGCCGACGAGTGGATCCGGATGACCTTTTCCAACGACGAGTCGTTCATCGCGCCCGTCAAGTCGATGATGATGGACTCGCGGGAAGCCGTCGTCGACTACATGACGCCCCTGGGTCTGCACCACATCATGGCGGCGGGCCATCACTGGGGTCCCGGGCCCTGGTTCGACCGGGGCCGCGCAGACTGGACGCCCGTCTACTACCACCGGGCCGATGCCGAGGGGATCGGTTTCGACCGCTCGACGAGCGGCAGCGATGCCGTGGGGCAGTACTTCCCTCCGGTGGCTGCCCGCTTCAACAGTCTGAAGGATTGCCCGGAGAAGGACCTGCTGTGGTTCCATCACGTAAGCTGGGACTACCGGATGAAGTCGGGCCGCACGCTCTGGGATGAACTCTGCTTCCGCTACCAGCGGGGTGTCGAGTCGGTGCAGCACATGCAGGCGGTCTGGAACTCCCTGGAGGGCAAGGTCGACGCAGAGCGGTTCAAGCAGGTGAAGGCCTTTCTCACAATCCAGGAGAAGGAGGCGGAGTGGTGGCGGGACGCCTGCCTGCTCTACTTCCAGACCTTCTCCAAGCGCCCCTTCCCGCCGGGCTACCCAAAACCCTCGGCGACGCTGGAGGAGTTCGAAAAGGCCGGCCACCCCATCAGCTCGAAGTAATCCAGGCTTCCAGCCCGGTGGGTCTGGCAGGCTTCCAGCCTGCCCAGGGCCGCGCGACCGGTCTCGGCGGATCATGAAGGATCGCGGGGCTTCTTCGGGAGAATGACGATGTACCGGTTCTTCTTCATCACCGCCCGCTCCGCCCTCTATGCGGTGCACCCGCGCTCAGCCGCGGAGTGACCCCTGCGGCGGAGCCGCTTTGGAAGTGCGGAAGCGGAGGCACGGAGCTTCCGCTTTCCGCAGGCAGGTCTCGGCGCGGTCAGTCGCCCGGACCTGGGCAGAAGGTCCGACCGTCCGCCCCGGAAGCCGCGGGCGGTCGACTGCGGGTCCCCGGGCGACGCGAAAGCGGCAGCAAGCTGCCGCACTCGCAAGGGCGCCTGCGGCGCCTGGGATATCTGCGCGGGTCGTAGAGCTCCGGATACTTCAAACCCGGACCCGGAACCTCGCCCGGAGGCCCTCCGGATCCAACGAATGGGCCCCCACGAAGACCTCGTACTCGATCGGTTCGACGACGAACTCACCCCGCCCTTCGTCGTAGTAGGCCAGGCGGGAGATGGGGACACTGATTTGCACTGGCCGGGATTCGCCGGCCTGGAGGAAGACGCGCGTGAATCCCTTCAACTCCCTCGGTGCCCGCTCCACGGCCGATCCGATGGCCGAGACGTAGAGCTGAACGACTTCCTCGCCGGCGTGGTCCCCGAGATTCGAGACCTCCAGACCAACCTCCAGGGTGTCGTCGGGGGACCACTCCATTCGTTCGAGTTTCAAATCGGCATATCGGTAGGACGAGTAGCTCAGGCCGAAGCCAAATGGAAAGGCCGGCGTCCTCCCGTCGCGCTCCAGCTTTCGGTAGCCGTGCCAGAGGTCGTACTCGATTTCGGCGGCGTCCTTGTCGAAGAAAGGCAGATCCTCGGCCCGTTCCGGGACTGCGAAAGGGAGGCGGCCACTGGGATTGACGCGGCCCGAGAGGATATCCGCCAGCGCGTGGCCGCCCTCCATGCCGGGATACCACAGCATCAGGATCGCCGGAACCCGGGCCCGCCAGGACTCCATGATCACGGCGCTCCCGCCCATGACTGCGACGACGGTGCGGGGGTTCGCCGCCGCCACGGTCTGGATCAGCTGTTCGTCCGCAGCGGAGAGGGTGAGCCGGTCGCGGTCTCCCCCCTGGCAGAAATCGTCCGACGGAGCCCCCGCGAGGCTGCCGAGGAGCTTCTCGACCAGAGGAGCCTCTTCGGGCGACGGGGGAGGGAATAAGGCGGCCAGTGTCTGCATCGTGTCCGGCGCGATGTATTCCCCTTCGTCGTCATGGGTGTACCCCACGACGAGTATCGCGACGTCGGCCGACCGGGCCGTCTTGGCGGCGTCAGCCGGATCGGCGGCACCGTCGTACAGGATCTCCGCCGTCTCCTCGAAGCCGATGCGGATTCCCTCGAGCGGCGTCACGACGTGCTCTGGACGGGTATTGCTCGATCCGCTGTCGCCGGTATTGGGGGTCCCGGCAAGGCGTCCGATCACGGCGATCCTCGAAACGTCACGCAGCGGCAGGAGGCTGCCTTCATTCTTGAGAAGCACGATGGACTTGCGAGCGACCTCCCGGGCCAGCTTCCGATGGCGCTCGCATCCGGCGTCGTCCGCGCTGTACCGCCCGGGCCGGGCCAGTCGGATCTGCTGTCGCAAGAGCCTCCGCGCCGCCTCGTCGATGCGCTCCACGGCCACATCTCCGCTCTCCACGAGGCGTTTGAGGTTGCGGTGATAGTGCATCTGGAAGGGCATCTCGAGGTCCTGGCCGGCCAGTGCCGCCTTGTGCGCGTCACGCATCCCGAATATGAAATCGGTCATGACGAAGCCGCGGAATCCCCATCGACGCTTCAGGATGTCCGTCAGCAGCGGCCGGCTCTGCCCGCACCACTCCCCGTTGACGCTGTTGTAGGCACTCATGATGGCGGCGACGCCTTCGTCGACGACGCGCTTGAAGTGGGCCAGATAGATCTCGTGGAGGGCGCGCTCGCCGACGCTGACATTGACCTTGAAGCGGGCGTTTTCCATCGAGTTGAGGGCGAAGTGCTTGGCGCAGGCCATCGCATGGCGCTGAACGCCGCGAACGAGGGCGGCCCCCATTTCTCCGAGATGGTGTGGGTCTTCACCGTACGTTTCCTGGGCCCGGCCCCAGGCCGGGTGGCGCAAGAGGTTGATGCAGACACCGGCGAACAGGTTCCCGCCCAGAGCCCGCACTTCACGGCCGATCGCGTCACCGACCTGTTCCTCGAGTTCGACGTCCCAGGTCGCGCCCCGGGCCATCGAGACGGGAAAAGTCGTGGCTCCTTCCATCACCACGCCCCGGGGACCGTCCAGAAACCGGATGCCCGGAATGCCAAGGCGGGAGCGGACGCCCGCGTTCCAGGGATGATTGGCGTAGCCGCCGCTGAACATCTCGGCCATGCCGGTCCAAAAAGACGGATCGCCGTCCATCAGGGAAATCTTTTCGTCCAGCGTGAGTCGTGCGATCAGGTCGTGCGCCAGCGCCTCGATCTCCTCATCGGGCAGTACGGTGTCGGTCTCGATGCCGGGAAAGGCAGCCTCGTCGGGTCTCTGCGTCATCCTTGCACCTCCGGCTTCAGTCTACCGGCAGGCAAGGGCCAGTGCTATCGGCATTCCTCGAAGTCGGCGCAGCGGGAGGACGATCAGAAGTCCAATGCCCAGGTGGCAATCCGTTCGACCAAAGAGGTGGAACGCACCTCGAACACTCCGAATTGGACACCCTCCCAAGCCCCCAACTCGACGACGACGAACTCGCTGCCCCCAGCCTGTACCATCGTCACCGGTCGCAGCCTCGAGTCACTCTTGTAGTCACAATCCGTCAGGTCCACGCGCACCTCGAGCGGCCTCGGCGGCGCCTCCCTCTCCTGCAGGACCCACGCCGAGAAGATACTCGGGGCCACGCATTCTGGGACGGGGTATTCCTTCACCGCACTCAGGTAGACCAGGCTGTGGGTTCCACTCCGGAGCGGGGCTTTCCATGCGGAGACGCTCTTGAACGGGACTCTTCTGCGATCGGCGGCCTCCAGTGGGAAACCCGAGGAGGACCCATACTCATCGACCAGCCGTGCGATTTGGCGAGACTCTTCATCCTCGAACCGCTCCCGCAACCCATCCAGAATCGACGCGGCCAGCGGCGAGGCAGGAGGGAGTAGCTCGAAGCGCTCCCCAAAGCAGGCGAGGTTGCTGACGATCCCTGCCACGGGATCCGGACAGCAATCCCTGCACCGAGGGGGAAGCAGGGGAAGTTCGGTTCGAAGTGCCCAGTTCCAGGTGCAATGTGTTTCCAGCCAGAAGACTTCCTGGACTTCGACAGGTCCGGGCGCTCCCTCGAGAGGCATGAACCGCCACTTCGTCGGTAGCCGGCCGGTCTCTCCAAGAGTGCGAGTCAGCAGCTCGCTGAGGGCATCCGGGGAGTGACGCGACCTCCGGTCCGCAATCGAAATGGATCCGATTCGAGGCCAGATGTTGGTCCAGCTGCCCGAATCGTACACTGCGAATGGAATCACGGGGCCTATGGAGACACCGAGAAGGAGGGGGCCGTCACAGGTGCTATCGGACGCAGAGCCGGCGGGGTCGTCCTGAGGGAATCCGAAAGGGGATCCGGAGGCGAAAAGGATCGCCGCGACAGCGACCGACAGCAGCAATGCTCTCGAGCGGCCCATGAGTACCTATATAGTAGATAGACCTAAAACTGTCAAGAATATCCTGCCCTCGTGTCTGCCTCGCTTCCCTCCCAATCCACCGGAACGTCCGAGCCGTTTGGAGCTTGAGTCGGGGTGATCCCCAGGCAAAGGCCCCAATGCGCCTTTCCGTTCGTTGCTTTTACTGATTTGTAGACGCAGATCGCGCCCCCCGAAGCAGCGTTTGGGACGCTGCTTCAGGCGGGCGCTATTCAGAAAAACGCTGGTGAGTTGGGACTACTGCCCTGGACCGGGTGCCGGGCCGGGCTGTAGGTCGACGTCCAGCTTGAGTGTCTTCCCCCGAACGACGTAGATCTTTTGCGTAAGTGTCTGGTATCCGTCGGCGCTGACCTCCAGGTTGTACTCACCCGGCCGGAGCCAAATTGACTTCAGGTCCTCGGCTTTCCCGGCAAAGGCGCCGTTGAGGTAGACATCTGCATCTTTCACATTCGTCTTGAGCTTCAGTTTTCCGGCGTTCGAATGGTATCCCGGATAGGCTCCGTAGTAGCCGTACGGTCCGGACCACCCATAGGGACCGTAAAAGAACGGGCTATAGAAGAAGCGTGGTCCGAAGAAGGGCCTCACGATGATTCCTCCGCGAAACCCATCATGGTCCCTGTCATGGAACCGGCCGGCCGCGCTGACGGGCAGCGCCGTTAGCAGGAAAACGCCCAGCATCACCAGACCGACCTTCAATCCTTTCATTAGACTGTCCTCTATCTTTCCACCCCTTCGCAGGGGTTGAGTCTTCATACTATTTAAGATTCGCAGACAGGGCAGATGTTTCAGCCGAGTTCGATGATCCAGATGGTCCCAGGACGGGCTCCCTGTGGTCGGGGCTCGCGACGCAGGTATGGCAGCCACTCTTTCATTGCCTCCGCACTTGATGTAGGTTCCATCAATCCGACAGGAATCTCGGGGTTCTTTCCATGGCGATCGAAGAAGTCTTGCAGGAGTTACGATACTTCGATGGGGGGTCTACAAGCGGCAGGCCATGGAGGCCGCCGTGCAGTTTGGGCCGACAGGTCGAATCGGGACAGCTCGCGGAAGTCGAAAAAGAAGAAGCGGAAGACGCAGAAGGCCTCCCGCCTCAAGAATCGCACACGTTGACCCCAGGGGACTCCGCGCAAGACCGAAACCCGAAACCCGCCACCCGCGACGCCACCGGCGACAGCCTACTCCCGAGATCCGGGAGTGACCTGCAGCGAGACCCGCTGGCCGTCCCTCTCGACCACCATCGTCACGGGCTCGCCGATCTTCAGCGCCTCGATGGCGTAGGTGTAGTCATAGATGTTCTCGATCTTGCGGCCGGCCAACTCCACGATGATATCGCCGCCCCGAACTCCGGCCGTCTCCGCGGGACCTCCCGCAGCGACTCCGCCCAGCCTGACTCCCAAAACGTCGCTCTGGGCATAGTCGGGGACGGTTCCGAGATAGGCCCGCAGGCGGGCCCGGGCGCCCTGGTTCGCCGGCCGCTTCATCTCCTGATAGTCGGGCTCGTCGGAATTCGTCGCGAGGGATCGGGCCACGAGGCCCATGAACCGGGTGACCCTCACCATCCCCTCGTAGTTCAGCGTCTCCGGGGTGTCCCGGGGACTGTGATACTCGCTGTGGGTTCCCGTGAAAGCGGCCAGGACCGGCACCCGGTTCAGGTAGAACGACGTGGCATCGGTCGGCAGGTAGCTGTCGTTCTGAGTGGCGATGGCCAGGCCGATGGGGGCGTTCCGTTTCTCGATCTCCGACGGCCACAGGGAGCTGGAGCCGACACCCTGCACGATGAGTTTCTCCCTGAGACGGCCGATCATGTCCATGTTCAGATAGGCCTCCACGGCGGCGCTGATGTCGGCCCGGCTGTGGAGCCGGCCGTTCAGCGACTCGACGAAGTAATGCGATCCCAGCAATCCCAGTTCTTCCCCCGACCAGAGGCCGAAGATCACGTCCCTTTGCAGCTTCAGCCGGCCGCGTCGGACCTGGTCGGCCAGGTTTTCGGCGATCTCGAGCAGCCCGGCCACGCCCGAGGCGTTGTCGTCGGCCCCGTAGTGAATCTGTCCGCGCTCGTCCTCGCGGGCCAGCGTCGACATTCCTTTGCCGCGGCCGAGATGGTCGATGTGCGCCCCGACGACCAGGGCCGGGTCGCCGCTGGCTGACGGTCCCGAGAGCCGGGCCAGGACGTTGCGTCCGCGGCTCTTCTCCTGGACGATGTCGATGTCGGCCTCGACCTCGAGGCCGTCGAGGGCGTACCCCATCGAAGGCTCGCCCGTGTCGAGAGCGCCCTGAACCTGGGCGAGCGTCTTGCCCGAGGTCGCCAACAGCTGCTCGCCCAGCCGATCCGTAATCGAAACGACGGCCAGACTGGTTGATCCCAGAGAAGCATCGAAGGACAGGTCGGTCAGCTGTTCCTTGACCTTCGAGGTGGGTCCGCTCACGATGAGCAGGCCGACGGCGCCCCGCTCGCGGGCGGCCATCGCCTTGTAGCGCAGGCCGGAGAAAGGAGCCAGATGTTGGCGTCGCTCGGGAGTCACGTCCTCCGGCAGGAAACGGAAAACGAGTACCCACTTCCCGTCGACGTCGAGATGCACGTAGGAATCGTATTCGGCCTGCTCGCCTTCGGCCGGCGCCACGATCCCATAGCCGGCAAAGACGACGCCGGCCGGGTCGATGCGGCCCGTGCGGGAGTAGGCGAGGGGCCTCCAGTCCCGGTCGACCTGGCCGGAGGACTCTTCCCGGCCGCTCGGCGGACGACGAGGCGATTGGCCGGGCCGAGCGAGACGCCGGAGGTGTACTCGAACTCCTGGTACCATCCTCCGTCGTCTCCGGCGGGCTCGAGCCCCATCGCCCGCAGCATGGACGCCGCATAGGCCGTCGCCTTCCTCTCACCTGCGGACCCGGTCAGCCGGCCCTCCATTTCCTCGGAAGCCAGCTTTTCGACGTGTGCCCGGAGATCCTTGCCGTTGATATCGGGGGTGGTCGAGAGCCGGCCGTCCAGATCGAGCAGACGGCGTGCCTCGGCGTCGTTCCAGCGGGCCAGGAAGATCTGGGACTGTCCCGACGAGGTGCGGTTGCTGGTCCAGGCCAGACTCTTGCCGTCCGGGGAGAAGACGGGCAGGCCGTCGAAGCCGTCCTTGTCGGTCACGCGAACCGGATCCGACTGCCCTGCCGCATCGACCAGGTACAGTTCGAAGTTCCCGAACCCGTGGAGATTGGTCGTGAAGATCAGATAGTCCCCGGAAGGGTGGAAGTAGGGCGCCCAGGACATGGCCCCGAGCCGCGTCAGTTGTCGGGGATCGCTGCCGTCGGCGTTCATGACGTACACCTCGGCCGTCATCCCGTCCTCTGAGAAGCGCCTCCAGCAAATCCGGGAGCCGTCGGCGCTGAAGAAGGGACCTCCATCGTATCCGGGCGTGTCCGTCAGGCGCCGAAGCCCTGAGCCGTCGGCGTTCATGATGTAGAGGTCGTTGAAATAGGACTTGTCGTTTTCGAAGATCCCCTGCTCGCGTTCGGACAGGGGTGCTGAATAGGCAGCCCGGTTGGAGGAGAAGACGATCCGGCGGCCGTCGGGTGAGACGGCCCCTTCGGCGTCATAACCCCGGGCATCCGTGAGTCTGTGCGTTTCACCCGAGTCGAGGTCGGTCACGTAGAGATCGAAGTGCTCGTCGTAGTCCCAGGAGTACCGGCGCTCCTTCCCCGAAGCCCGGAACTCGAGCTCGGCCTTCTGCTTGGCCGGGGCTTCCGGGTCGTCGTGCGTGGAGGCGTACAGGACCCGCCGGTTGTCGGGGAACATCCAGGAGCAGGTCGTCTTTCCGATGCCGGGCGAGACGCGTCGCGTATCACCGGTCTCAAGGTCGATCGCATAGATCTGATAGAAGGGGTTGCCCGGCTCGCGCTCGCTCTGGAAGACCAGGTGCGTTCCGTCGGCGCTGAAGTACCCCTCTCCGGAGCGACGGCCTTCGAAAGTCAGTTGCCGGACTTCCGAAAGCAGGGCGGCTTCGGAGCCCTTGTCGGCTCCGTCCTGGGCAACGCCCGGGACCAGACAGGCCCACAACACTGCGAGAAGCCCCGCGACTGGCAAGTTTCTTGGCATCGTCCACCTTTCCTGTTTCCAGAGTCTCGAGCCGGGACGCGCGCTGTTACGTCGAGTGCAGGATGCCGTGTGCGCCCGGGGGATCGGCAACGTTGAGGGGCATTCTAACCGATCGGGGAGCGTCTCGCCCATGGGGAGGCAATGTCATGGCTAGTATAGCCAAGACAACATAGCTATGATAGACAGATGGAACGGGCTACAATTTCACAGGTCAAAAACCGCTTGAGCGCATATCTGCGTAAGGTGCGACAGGGTGAGTCGGTCCTGATACTGGATCGTCACCGAGCGGTGGCGCGCCTGGAGCGGGTCGACAACGAAACCGCGCCCAATGACAGCCTGGACCGGCTGGAACGGAATGGTCTGATCAAGCGATCGCGAACTCCACTACCTCTCGAACTTCTACGTACGGCGCCTCCGGAAGCCGGCAAGAGTGTCGTCGAGGCGCTTCTGGAGGAAAGAGGTGAAGGACGGTGATCTACTGGGACAGTTCCGCCATCGTCCCTCTGATCGTAGCCGAGTCCGCGAGTCGAAGGCTGCTGGATCTCCTTCAGAGTGATCCGGAAATGCTGGTCTGGTGGGGAAGCCCAGTGGAATGCAGTTCGGCCGTCTCGCGACGCGAGCGCGAAGGCAACCTGGGAGCCCAGCAGGCTGAGCGGGCCCACGAGCGATTGCGGGTGCTGGCCGGGTCATGGAACGAGGTCAATCCGTCCGAAGCGGTACGGAACACCGCGATACGGATCCTTCGCGTCCATCCTCTTCGGGCCGCCGACGCCCTGCAACTCGCCGCAGGGGTCATTGCCGCGGAGTACGAGCCGGCATCTCTCCGACTGGTCACCCTCGACGACCGACTCCGCATTGCTGCCAGAAAAGAAGGCTTCCGGACAGTATCTCCGGCCTGATCCGGGAGGGAGACTCCGACGGACCTGTCGTCGAAGCAGGGTGGAATCTGGCGATCTCGGGATCAGAGGAGGCACTCTGCACTGGAGTGCGGTCGGCGAGGACGCCGGGCGGTTGCGTTCGGCGAGATCGGGTGAGAATCTTTCACGTGATGAAGAACGCCATCCCTTTTCTCGCTTTTCTGGTCTTGGCCGGCGTCTGCCTGGCCCAGAATCCGATCGTCCCGCCGGGTACGTACATGGCCGATCCGTCGGCCCACGTCTGGCCCGACGGCAAGCTCTACGTTTACGGTTCGCGGGACGAGAGCCCGGACTACTACTGCTCCCACGGCTACGATGTGTTGTCCACATCGGATCTCATCAACTGGACCATCCACCGGCGCACCTTCGCCTCGAAGGGGGAAGGAGACCAGGTTCCGTACAGCGACGATTACCTCTACGCTCCCGACGCCCAGTACCGGAACGGGACCTACTTCCTGTTCTACTGCCTCGCCAACCGGACCTCGACCGAGGGCGTGGCGACCTCGACTTCGCCGGTCGGGCCGTTCCTGAAGGGCCGGGTCATCGATACCGGCGGGATCAACCAGATCGATCCCTGCGTCTTCATCGACGACGACGGACAGGCCTACTTCATCTGGGGACAGTTTTCGGCCAAGATGGCCAAGCTGAAGCCCGACCTGACGGAAATCGACCGCTCGACCATCCGCGACGGCATCGTCACGGAGAAGGAGCACCGCTTCCACGAGGGCGGCTACATGGTCAAGCGCAACGGGATCTACTACTTCGTCTACGCCGGCCTGAGCCTGAAGAACATGGCGTCGTGCATCAGCTATGCCACCAGCACGTCACCCTGGGGACCGTTCAAATACGGCGGCGTCATCATCGACAACGACGGCAGCGATCCGCGCAACTGGAACAACCACGGCTCCCTGGTCGAGTTCAAAGGAAAGTGGTACGTCTTCTACCACCGGGCCACGCACGGCTCGGCGATGATGCGCAAAGCCTGTGTCGAACCGATCACGTTCAACGCCGACGGGAGCATCGACGAAGTGGAGATGACCACCCAGGGCGCCGCCGGACCGCTCAGCGCCTTCAAGACCATCGACGCCGAACGGGCCTGTCTCCTCCACGGCCAGGTCCGGATCCGGGCGTTTGCGGCGGACAACGAGGAACTGACAGGAATCGCCGACGGCGACCGGGCTGCCTACAAGTACGTCGATTTCGGAGACGGCGCCCACGAGCTTACGATCCGCGTGGCACCGGGCGCGGATCCGGGGACGATCGAGGTCGCCCTGGATCAACCCTGGCACGCCAACATTCTGCAGAAGCCCCTCGCCATCGCCGGCGGTGGTAGTGGAGAGAACTGGACGGAACTCAAGGTTCCGGTGAAAGCCGGAGAGGGAGTCCATGCCGTCTGGCTGCGGTTCGCCACGAAAGGCACCGACACCTTCAAAGTGGACTGGTTCAAGTTCCAGTAGGACAACCTTCCCAGGTTGTCCCGGGGGCAATGATTGCCGATACCGAGCCGGACCTGCGGACGGCACCGGCGGGGCGACACGTCCGGCACTGCCGCAAGCGAAGGCCGGGGCGTCGGGACAAGCAAGGATGCTTGTCCTACGCTCGCGGGCCGGCAAAAGGAGTCTGTCCCTTCCTCCTCCAGTAGGACAACCTTCCCAGGTTGTCCGGGGGGCAATGATTGCCGATACCGAGCCGGACCTGCGGACGGCACCGACGGGGCGACACGTCCGGCACTGCCGCAGCGAGGGCCGGGGCGTCGGGACAAGCAGGGATGCTTGTCCTACGTTCGCGGGCCGACAGGAGGAGTCTGTCCCTTACTCCTCCAGTAGGACAACCTTCCCAGGTTGTCCCGGGGGCAATGATTGCCGATACCGAGCCGGACCTGCGGCCGGCACCGGCGGGGCGACACGTCCGGCACTGGCGCAAGCGAGGGCCGGGGCGTCGGGACAAGCAGGGATGCTTGTCCTACGCTCGCGGGCCGGCAAGAGGAGTCTGTCCCTTCCTCCTCCAGTAGGACAACCTTCCCAGGTTGTCCCGGGGGCAATGATTGCCGATACCGAGCCGGACCTGCGGCCGGCACCGACGGGGCGACACGTCCGGCACTGCCGCAAGCGAGGGCCGGGGCGTCGGGACAAGCAGGGATGCTTGTCCTACGCTCGCGGGCCGGCAAGAGGAGTCTGTCCCTTCCTCCTCCAGTAGGACAACCTTCCCAGGTTGTCCCGGGGGCAATGATTGCCGATATCGAGCCGGACCTGCGGACGGCACCGGCGGGGCGACACGTCCGGCACTGCCGCAAGCGAAGGCCGGGGCGTGGGGACAAGCAGGGATGCTTGTCCTACGTTCGCGGGCCGGCAGGAGGAGTCTGTCCCTTCCTCAACGGGCGGAAGAGGACGGTCCTTTTCTGCCGTTGCGGGGTGCGCGATCTCGCCTCCGGAACGAAGCACTCTGTCCCCTGCTCGGGAATGAAGCACTCTGTCCCTTCTGCCCGTTCCTTGCAGGGTGGGCGCGGGGAGCCGGTGACGAGTCCCGCGTCTCCGGTTGACGGGGCACCGCCTGGAGAATCGGAGAGGGGCGATGCGGGGAGCCCGATCCGTTGGGGGACCAATGGGGAATTGTCTCTCCCATCAACCTCTCGACCGCCCGCAGGATGTCGCGGTCTTCAGAAGTAACGAAGGAGATCGCCATGCCCGTGCGTTCCGCGCGGCCCGTTCGCCCGATTCGGTGGGTGTAGGCGTCGGCCGTATTCGGCATGTCGAAGTTGATCACGTGGGAAACCCTCTCCACGTCGATGCCGCGAGCGGCGATGTCCGTGGCCACCAGGATCTGGAAACGGTGGGCGCGAAAACCGTCCATTGCCCGAACTCGCTGGGCCTGTGACATGTTCCCCTGCAGCGCCACCACCGAATGACCGCAACGGGCGAGCTGCTGGGCCAGTCGCTTGGCCCGATGCTTGGTGCGCGTGAAGACGATGGCCGAACTGAAGTCGTCCTGGCTGAAAACCTGTTCCAGGGCGCCGAATTTGTCGAACTGCTCGATGGCGCACAGTGCATGTTCGACCGAGTCGACGGGCCTCGAGTGACCGAGGTCGACCGCGTGGGGGGCACGCAGGACCCCGTCGGCCAGGTGGCGGATTTCGGACGGCATCGTAGCGGAGAAGAGCATGGTCTGCCGATCGCGGGGGACGGCGGCGACGATCCTGCGGACGTCGGGCAGAAAGCCCATGTCGAACATGTGATCCGCCTCGTCGAGGACGAGGACCTCGATCCGACCCAGATCGACCTCCCGCTGCCGGAAAAGGTCGAGCAACCGGCCCGGACACGCGACCAGGATGTCCGTACCCTTCCGGAGCGCGCGAATCTGGGGCGGAGCCGGGACGCCTCCAAAGACGGTCGTCGTCCGGATGGAGGTGAAGCGGGCCAGCATCGCGATTTCGGTCGCGATCTGGCTGGCCAGTTCCCGCGTCGGCGCGACGATCAGTGCCCGGGGTGCCCCGAATGAACGATTGGACTGGAGCCTCTCGAGGATCGGCAGAGCAAAGGCCGCCGTCTTTCCGGTTCCCGTCTGCGCCAGACCGAGAATGTCTCGTCCCTGCAGTGCCTCGGGAATGGTTTCGGACTGAATGGGCCGTGGTGTGATGAAGCCCGCCGCGGTGATCCCTTTCTGGATCGCCGGACAGAGAGCAAAGGTGGAGAAATCGGAACCGAGTTCCGCTTGAGCCGTCGATACGGACATAAGAATATCTCTTTCAGACAGACCAACCGCCATCCGTTGTCCGGACGCGGTGAGCCTGCGCTCGCTTTCCACTCAACAGCAGTAGAGAAGGAAAATGTGAAACGGCGTGATCTTTGAAGGAGACCCTGTTGTGCGCCGCTGGCCGATGAACTCGGCCGGTTTGAATTCAGCGGACAGCATAACAGGAAAAAGAATCGGCTGTGGAAAGGCTGCCGATCAAGGAGCCGGGATCTCCTGCTGAGAGGTGAACGGAGACGCCGGCAAGCCGACGGAATTGAAAAGGTTGACGACCGGAGCATTGGCCCAGCCGTAGCGGACGGACTCTGGCGTTGCCACCTGGGGGCTGCCGACCACGACAGTCAGGCCGTCGATGCGAGCATCGGCCGCCACGAATTGACCATCTTGCCCCGCGACCTCGAAGCCCCGCAACGCTCCACCCTTGGCGACGAGCCCGTCGGCCGTGTGATCGAACCACACCCGGACCACATTGCCTTCCGGCGCGGCCTGGCGGAAGGCCGGGCCCGAGTATTCGACCTCTTCGCCATAGGCGAGCGCCCGCGCCGCGAGCGCGAGGCGGGCGCCGACGGTCTGTTTGTCGGCAGGATGAACGTTGTCGGGATTCCCGATGTCGATGGTCACGACCATGGCCGTGTCCGCGAGTGAGAGGGTCCGGCGCTGGGCCTCGCGGATGGTCGCCCAGGATTCGCCAGGTCCTGATGTGAAACTCGAGATCTGCACGAAGATGAACGGGAAGCCGCCCTCTCGCCACTGGGCCCGCCAGTCGCTGATCAGCGCCGGAAACAGCTTGGAGTAGAGGGGCGCAAAGGCCAGTCGGCTGTTCGACTCACCCTGGTACCAGATCACTCCCTTGATGGGCAACGGCGTCAGCGGGGCCACCATCCCGTTGAAAAGTCCCGCGGGAGCCCAGGAGGCCGGATCCGGATGCCAGGGGTGAGGCGGCGGGGTCCTGCCGGCCGCGCGGGCGGCCTCATTTTCACGGCGGGCCTGGGCCAGCATGAGCGAAACGTCCGCCTGATCCTTCATCATGTCGGCCCGCGTGGCGAACAGCGGCATGAGGCCGGCGTCCGACGCGATGGCTTCGAGGCTGAGCCAGGCTTCGGCGACCGTTCCGCCCCAGGTCGCATCGATGAGCCCCACGGGGACCTTCTCCCGTTCCTGGATGTCCCGACCGAAGAAGTAGGCGGCCGCCGAGAAGTTGGCCACGGTCTCCGGCGTGCAGACCCTCCAGGACGCCTCGGCGTCTCGCAGAGGGAAATCCGAGGACTTCTTGGGGATCTGGAGGAGTCGAATCTGTGGGTGGTTGGCTTGGGCAATCTCTTCGGCCGAGTGATTGACCGGAGCGCCGGGCCAGCCTTGGACGGGCATCTCCATGTTGGACTGACCGGATGCGAACCAGACGTCACCGATCAGAATGTCCTCGAGGACGAGCCCGTTGGTGCCCGCAACGGTGAGTTCGTACGGACCCCCGGCCGGCTCGGGAGGCAGATAGACGCTCCATTTCCCGAGGCTGTCAGCAGCGGTCTCGCGGCTGGTGCCGTGGAGAGTGACCGTGACTCTCTCACCAGGATCCGACCAGCCCCAGATGTGGATAGGACGGGCTCGCTGCAAAACCATGTGGCTGGAAAGGAACTGGGGCAATTTGACCTCGCCGTATCCGGGAAGGGTAAAGAGGGCCAATACCAGTGCCAGGAAGGGAAGCCGAAGCATTTTGATGGTGCGCATATGGTTGCGATTGTAGGAGCAACCATCCGGGAAGGACAACCTTTCCAGGTTTTCCCGGGGGCAGAGTAGGACAACCTTCCCAGGTTGTTCAACTGGCAATGATTTTCGATGCCGCAGCGGTCCCCGCATGGCACAGACGCGACGGGGCTTTCGGCTTCGTCAGTGGCAAGGCTCGGGCGTGCAAACGAGCTGGAAGCTCGTCCTACGGTCTCCGGGGGCAATGCCTGCCGATAGTCCCAACCCCGTGCAAACAGCACGGCCGGGGTGACTTGCGCAGATTCCCGCTGACCAAGGCCGGGCAAAAGCAATTGGAGACGGAGAAGCGTGACCGGCACGCCATGGCCGCCATCGTCAGCAAGGTCCTGGAGTAATCCAGGTTTCCAGCCTGGGATGTCCGCCCGGCATCCCTGCCGGGCGAGCGGCGCAGCCGGTCCGGGTTGACCTGCCCTGCCACCGCGGTGCAGCCGCCTTGGAAGTGCGGAAGCGGAGGCACGGTGTCTTCCGAATAGCCTCGGGCGAGGGCGTGGTCCTGCGGGCCGGTCGGGGTGTGCGACAGGATCGGGTGCGGACCGGAGGGGCACAATTCCCGGGCCTGGGGTCGAAAGCGGAGCAGGCGACCCCGGGGTCGAGGGCAAGGAGGGGAGACGAGCGCCGGAGGGGCGCGACCGTGAGCCGGAGCCTAAGGAAGGACATATGGGAGAATCCGCCTGCGGGAGCAGGATCCGCTTCCGTCGGTGAAATGCCGGCCTGGCACCGGGCTACCGGAATCGGGTCCCTCCGGGATCATCGCTCTTGTGGAGCATTGGCGACAGTGTCCGTGGAATCGGAGGACGGTTCGGCGTCTGTCGCCGGACTCGATTTCCGGCGGGTTGGCGATGGCTCGCAGAAGTGCTCGACCGGGTCATCGGCGAATCGATCGGGTGGCTGGTGGACAACGGTTGTCCCGGGAGAAAGAATCAGCTGAATGAGGCCGTTTCGTTGCCGTCTCTTTGTTCATGACCCTCGCCGTCGTGCTCTTCGGCTGCGCGCCGAAGAAGACCGTCGTCACGCCACCTCCCAATCCGGTCGATGAGAGCGCCTTTCGGGAGCATGTGGCCCAGGGGGACTCGTTCTTCGCCCTGGCTCACCTCTATGGGTGGCGGCGGGCGGAGGCCGAATACGAGTCGGCGCTGGAAATCCGTGCGGACAGTGAAGTAGTCGAGAAGTTGCGGCTGACCCGCTACCTCATCCTGGACCGGGAGATGGATGAAGAGATCTATGCCTCCGACGACGAGGAGAGGTTGGCTTCGATCTGCTCCGAGGCGACGAAGCCGTTCCAAACGATGCTGTGTGGACTGGCCGAGAGGACGATGGGAGTGGCCGGCGTGCTTGACCCTCCGCCTGCTGCCAAACACTTCGACTTTCCAGAGGAGGGCCCACTGATTGCGGAGAACCCTGCCCTTCGGGCCTACCTCGGGCTTCGCTGCGCCTTGGCCAATCGGCAGATTCCAGTCGGGGCGGAGGGGAGTGCGTCGTCCAGCTTTACGGAAGGCTATCTGGCGCTGCTTCCGGAATGGCAGAAGCGCGCGCCCCTGATGCTCTACGTGAAGCTCCAGTCTCGCCTTCTGAACGAAAGGGAGCTCTTCCTGAACACGTTTCCCAGATTCGCGGAACTCTTCTGTGCCCGGGGCCAAAGTCTCCTGGCCGCCGAGCGCTATCGCGACGGAATTGCGGCGCTCGAGAGGACGCTCCAACTGATTCCGGATCACACGGGTGCCCTTCTTCAATTGGGCAATCTGTATCTGTTCACCTTCGAACACCATTCGAAAGCCCTCGAGTACTTCGACCGGGTGCTGAAGTTCGATCCGGACAGCGTGGAAGGTCTGTTCGGCAGGGGCGTGGCACTGCACGGTCTCGGCCGATACCTGGACTCTCAGGTCGCACTGGAGCGCCTGCTGGATGCCCCGGATGTCCGCTGGTCGACGGTGCGCCCCAACGATCGCCCCTATTATCGGAGCAACGGCTATTACTACCGTGCCTTCAATGCCTATCAGGTGGGATCCCGCACGGCTGCGCGAAATTGGGTCGACCTCGCCCTCCAACTCGATCCCGCCTTCGACGGTTCCCACTACCTTTCCGGAATGCTCCGCTTCGACGAGGGGGACATACCCTCGGCACAGGCCGAATTCCAGCGGGTCATCGAGGGCGGAACGACGATCTGCAACGCCTATTACATGCTGGGCGTGATCGCAGCCGAACACGTTCCCCACGAGGTGGGGTCCTACTTCCTGAACAACGGAATTTGCCTCGAGCGCGGGATGGACGCCGAACTGCAACGGATTGCCGAGTTCGAGCAGTCCGATCTCGATCCCGAGGGCCGGGCCCAGGTGCTCGAGTTGGCAGAGAAGCGGGTCGCTCGCCTGAAATCCGACGCACTCGCCTCGGCTCTCAGCATGTTGAACGCCGTCCGATCCTTCGACAGATCCGACGACGAGCAACTGCTCCGGTCACTCGACCATCTGTTCGACCGCCTCAACGCAATTTCCGTCGAGCCTGCCGGACTCGATTGATTCCAGGGATCGCAGCGGAGCACCGCTTCGCCCTCCCTCTCGTCAAGTAGAACGCCTTGTCCTCCATCTCTTCTGGTGAACAGAGTCCCGTCGACCGGTGTATCCGTGTGCCTTCCGCGAGAATGGAGTTGACTATTCCGATCGGATATGGGTCTCCCGCGTGATACACTGAGCTCACGATTTCCAGATTCTGGGCGCGGCGCTTGCGACCTTTCTGTCCCGCCAGGGTGCCTCTGTGATCGTGTTTGAGGCGACGCCACTGGCCACCGATCAGGTTCTTTCCACGCATACGATTCACCCGGCCGGGATGGATGTGCTCGATGAACTCGGTGTGGGGGAGGCCGTCCGATCTCTTTCTCCGCCGGCGCGACGGATCCGGTTTCAGGTCGATGGCGCCCATGCCGATGTCGAGCCTCCCGCGGGCCGGGACGAATGCTGCCCGCGCCGCTACCGTCTCGACGGCCTGCTGCAGGAGGCCGCGCTGGCCGCCGGCGCCGAGATTCGAGAGGCGGCCCGTGTCACCGAACTGCTGGGCGACGGCGAGCGGGTGGTCGGTGTCAGGGCGGAGTCCGCGGGACGGACTATCGAGGCCCGGGGAACAGTGACGGTCGGGGCGGACGGTCGCCGCTCGACCGTGGCCCGGCTGGTCGATGCGGACGAATACCTCGGCTATCAAGACCCTCGCGCGATGTACTGGGCGTACTGGGAACCGCCTGCCGCCTGGACGAGTCCGGAGTATGCATACGATGCACTTCTGAGCTTCTCCGGCGAGGACCGGCGGGTCATCTTTTCGACGGATCACGGGCAATTGCTGATGGCAACGCTGCCGATCGTCAGCGAAGCGCGTCGCTGGCGCCCGGACCTCGAAGCCTGCTACGAGGGGGACCTGCGAAAGGACCCTGCGTTCGAACGGCTCGTGAGCGAGGGGCAACGGGCAAGCAAGATCATCGGGACGCTGAGTGAGCGCTTCTTCTTCCGGCGCTCGGCCGGAAAAGGCTGGGCACTGGTCGGGGACGCCGGGCACCACAAGCACCCGATCCTGGGCTGGGGTATCTCGGAGGCCCTGGTCCAGGCGAAGAAGCTGGCACAGGCGATCGGCGCCGGAGGAGACACGGCTCTCGAACGCTACTGGCGACAGCGCGATGTCGACGCCTTGCCGCGCTTCCGCATGGGTGAGGACCGGGCGGCACCGCGGCCGATCACCCCAGTCTTTCCCATAATCCTCGACAAACTTGGGCGCGCGCGCGACTCGGCACGGCAGCTGTACCGCGAAACCGAGTACGAATCGAATCCCTACGACCTGCTTCCCCCCGCGAGGATCGCCCTTTGGACACTGGCGGCCGCCATCCGGCAGCTCCGGCCGCAGCTGCTGCTGGACTTCATTGCCCAGGGCCGCCGCGCCGCCGCCGTCCAGGCAGAACTCGACGAACGTCGGCGGCTGCTCGACGCCGTGCCTTCTCGCTCCAAGGGACAGACTCCTTCCGTCCCGTAATGGGGACAGTCTGCTTCCTCGCCTGAAGAACATCCTCGCCTGAAGGGACACCGGCGACTGAAGGGGACGACTGAAGGGGACAGACTCCTTCCGCTCCGAAGGGGACTCGAAGGGGACAGACTCCTTCGGCTGTCTCCTGCGTCTGCTCCCCCTCGTCCGAAAGGGACAGACTCCTTCGTCTCTCCTTCGTCTTCGCTTGGTCTGTCAAAAGGGACAGACTCCTTGGCCTTCGCTCCTTGGTCTTCGTCGACGCGCTTGGCCCCTTTGATCTGGGGGTGGTGCCTCGATTGGCGTCTCCCGGGCTGGGTGTCCCGGATTGCCGCGGTCAGGTCACGGTGCCCCCGGCTCATTCTCGACGGACTCCTCCCCGAGCGCCCTTTCAATCCCTTGCAGAGTGGTGAATTAGACTTTTCCTATCAATTTTATATACAATAGCCGCGTGGCTACTTCACCCAACCAGTTGCACGTAACGACAGGTACAGCCGGAGAAGCGCCGCTGGCGCGGTTGCTCGATCGGGCGGAGAGTCTGAGCGCGTCCGATCTCGTCAAGGGAGTGTGCCACGTTTTCGGTGATGGACTGGTGATGACCACGAGCTTCGGCGCGCAGTCCGCCGTCATGCTCCACCTGGCAACCAGTGTGGTCCCGGACATCCCGGTGGTCTGGATCGACACGGGCTATCTGTTTCCCGAGACCTATCGATTTGCTGAGCGATTGACCGAGCGGCTGAAATTGAATCTCCATGTCTACCAGTCTCCGCTCAGCGCCGCACGAATGGAGGCGCTCCATGGGAAGCTCTGGCAGGCTGGCGACGCAGAAACGCTGAGACGTTACGACCTGATCCGAAAGGTCGAACCCATGCAGCGCGCTCTCCAGGACCTGGGAGTCCGGGCCTGGTTGGCTGGACTGCGCAGAGACCAGACCGACTTCCGACGATCCTTGCCACGCATCCAGCAGCAGGGAAACGTCTACAAGGTCTTCCCCCTGCTGCACTGGACCAGTCGAGACCTGCATGAGTATCTGCAAGCACACGATCTGCCCTACCACCCGCTGTTCGACCGCGGCTACGTCTCGATCGGCGACTGGCACTCGAGCGAACCGCTTTCGGCCCACCATACGCACGAGAGGGACACCCGGTTCCGGGGGATCAAGCAGGAGTGCGGCCTCCACCTGGACATCTCCGAACAGGCTGCCAAGAGCCTCGATTCGAGCGGGCTGTGAGCGGAACCTAGATCCCCGGCTTTGTCCGACTCCGGATCATTTCCAGGACTTTGGCGATTCGACGTTGCCGCGTCTCGTCCCGCTTGGCTTCGTGGATCCAGGCCAGGAATTGCCTCCGGTGCGAAGGGGCCAGCTTGTCGAACCAGTGGCGGGACGCGTCATCCCGTTCGAGGGCCAGGCGCAGTTCGTCAGGTAGAGGCTGGTCCCGCAGGCTGCCGGACAGCGCATCCCACTCACCGCTCTGTTTGGCATGTTCCACAAGGGCAAGACCGGACTCAGTCATCTTGCCGGCCTCGATCAACCGCTCGACCCGCGCCCGATTGCGCGCCGACCAGCGACTGTCCTTCTGTCGTGGAGTGAAGCGGACGGCATGCTGCCGATCATCGATCCGCTTCAAGATCCCGTCGATCCAGCCGAAACACAACGCCTCCTCGACCGCCTGGTCCAGTGTCACACTGGGAGCACTGACGTGACGTTTGTTCAAGATCAGCCAGATCTCGCTCTTCAACGTACCGTGGTGCTCGAGCCAATGGCGCCAGGCCTCGCGGCTCTCTGCAAAGAATGTCTCCGTGATCTCGGGCATTGCAGTCCCCCCTGAATCAACGCAGCCTATCATCCTCGCAGAACAGGTGCACAGTGTCTAACGCGTGCTGTCCGGCCAGCCGATAGAGGAAGCTGGGGAGCCGCTGCATCGATGCGTCGAGTCGGCGGCCTCCGGCCGGACGGAAAGGAAAGGAAAGGGAACAGCGTGTCTCAAACAGTGGACTGGAGGAGCGAGTACGCCATAGGAGACGAGAGGATCGATGCCCAACACAGACACCTCTTCCACCTGGCCAATGGTGCCTTCGATCTGGAGGACAGGGACACCGATCCCGCCCAGTTGAAACAGTTGCTGGTCAAGGTCTACGAGTACATGAAGTTCCACTTCGAAGATGAGGAGGAACTGATGCGATCGGTAGCCTACTCAGAACTCGAATCCCATCAGGCCCTGCACCAGAAACTGATTCAGGAGATGAACTCGATGATGCGCACGAGTCGGGACAAGGCAGAGCTCCTTCGTCGGCTCGGACAGATCATGCAAACCTGGACGCTGACCCACATCGTCGTCGACGACGCGCGCATCGCGAAGCACCTGAATCGTCCCCGTTAGCCTCCGGAAAGTGCTCCGATGACCAGAAAAGGCTCGCGACCGGTGACGACGGAGTCGGGCAGCGGGGCATCCGGCGATTCATGGGAAATGTCCCGCCGACACGCAAAGAACCGCACGTAGGGTCGACGCTCGCGTGTGACGTGATCTCGGAGCGTCCCGCGCAGCGCCGGATAGCGCCGTTCCAGAGCGTCCAACAGAGTACGCTGGGTGATGTGACCGGGCACCTCGATTTCCAGAGCACCATCGATGTGGGCCAGCTTCCGAAGATTGGGAGGGAGTACGACCTGAATCATGGCAGCGTCTGGACCTCGACGGAAAGCACGCGAGGCAGGTGCTCGACGATCGGCATCCAGCTGTCCCCGCCGTCGGCCGATCCGTAGACCTGCCCCCCGGTGGTGCCAAAGTAGATGCCGCACGGGTCGAGCGCGTCGACCGCCATGGCTTCGCGCAACACGTTGACGTAGCAGTCGCGTTGCGGCAGACCCGCCGTGAGGGCCTCCCATTCGTCGCCGCCAGTCCGGCTGCGGTAGACGCGCAGCCTGCCGTCGGGCGGATAGTGCTCGGAGTCGCTCTTGATCGGAACGACGAAGACGGTGTTGGGCTCGTGGGCGTGAACGTCGATGACGAACCCGAAGTCAGTGGGCAGATTCCCGCTCACCTCGTGCCAGGAGTCGCCGGCGTCGTCGCTGCGCATCACGTCCCAGTGTTTCTGCATGAAGAGGACATCCGGACGTGCCGGATGCATGGCGATCCGGTGCACGCAGTGCCCGACCTCCGCTTCGGGATCGGGGATACTTTCGGACCTCAGTCCCCGGTTGATTGGTTTCCAGGTCTCGCCCCCGTCGTCGCTCCGGAAGGCACCCGCGGCGGAGATGGCGATCACGATCCGTCGGGATTCCTGCGGACCAAGCAGGATCGTGTGCAGACACAACCCGCCCGCCCCCGGCTGCCAGGAAGGCCCGGACCCGTGGCGCCGCAGGCCCGAGAGTTCCTGCCAGGTTCTCGCACCATCGGTGGATCGAAACAGGGCCGCATCCTCGACGCCGGCATAGATCGTATCGGGATCCGCTGCGGACGGTTCGAAGTGCCAGACGCGTTTGAATTCCCAGGGGTGCGGCGTGCCGTCGTACCACTGATGGGTCCCGGCGACGCCGTCATAGACAAACTCGTTTCCGACGGCTTCCCATGTCTGCCCGCCGTCATCGGAGCGCTGCACCACCTGTCCGAACCAGTCGCTGCATTGGGACGCATACAACCGGTTCGGGTCTGCCGGAGAGCCTTTCATGTGGAAGACCTGCCACCCGGCGAAATGGGGACCGCTGACGCTCCACTGTTTTCGTCGGGCGTCGGAGGTCAGGATAAAGGCGCCCTTGCGCGTGCCCACCAGGATTCTGACTCCACTCAACTTTTCGCTCAAGAGTTGTCTCTCCCTTCTGGGTGATGGTCGATCGGCGATTGGCCCCGGCCGCCCTGAGCCTCTGGAGACTCGTCGTTTCGTCGGTAGGCCGTTTCGGTTCACCGGCAGGCGTACCCGGTCACCGGCCTGCGAGCTCCATCGGCAAGGGATGCGGTATGTTGCCCGCTATCTTAGCACCGGGAGCGCACGTCCCGCTTTACAGAATTCTCCGCGTCCGTCAGTCTGAGAGGACCGCCATGAACGACCTCATCCTATCGATCCAGGATCTGTACAAGACTTACGGAGACGGTCGGGAGGGGGTCCGAGGGCTGAGCCTGGACGTGGGGCGAGGAGAGTTCTTTGCCCTGCTCGGATCATCGGGCAGCGGAAAGACCACGGCGCTGAAAGCCATCAACCGTCTCGTTGAGGCGACCTCCGGCCGAATCCGCTTCAACGATCTCGATGTTGCTCAACAGGATCCCGTGCAGCTGCGACGCCAGATCGGCTATGTCTTCCAGGAGATCGGACTCTTTCCTCATATGACGGTGGCCCAGAATATCGCTGTCGTTCCTCGTCTCCTGGGTTGGAGCGCGACTCGAGTCGACGAGCGCATCGGTGAACTGCTTCAGATGGTGAGTTTGCCGAGCGAGCTCTACCGGAACCGATTTCCGGCGGAGTTGTCCGGTGGGCAACAGCAGCGGGTTGGCGTGGCACGAGCGCTGGCAGCCCAACCCGCTTTGGTCCTGATGGACGAGCCATTTGGCGCGCTCGACCCCGTGACTCGGACGGGTCTGCAGGATGAGTATCTGAAGTTCCACCGGTTGCTGGGGTTGACGACGATCATGGTGACCCACGACGTCGCGGAGGCCCTGCTAATGGCGGATCGGATCGGTGTCCTCGATTCCGGGCGTCTGGTGGCGTTGGGGACTCCGGCGGAACTCCTTCGCGGCCGAGACGAGGGGGCTCTGTTCGGCATCCTGGACAAGCCGATCGAACAGTGGAAGCGACTCGCGTCCTTGATCGAATCAGGGGAGAGACCGTGACGCCGGAACTTCGCGAGCAACTCGCACTGCTGCCGCTCTACCTGGGAAACCACATCCGCCTCAGCGTTCTGGCCATCCTGATCGGGATTGCGATCAGCCTCCCCCTTTCGATCCTCGCCACCCGCTTCCGGCGCCTCGAGTGGCCGCTGCTCTCGGTAGCCAACGTTCTGCAGACGGTCCCCGCCCTCGCCCTGCTCGCCTTCATGGTTCCATTGCTGGGGCGCATCGGATTCGTCCCTGCCCTGATTGCACTCGTGCTCTATTCGATGCTTCCCGTGGTACGAAACACGATCACCGGGATCCATCAGGTCGATCCGTCGCTGATCGAAGCAGGAAAGGGTCTGGGCATGACCGATGCACAGCTCCTCCTCCGCGTCGAGCTCCCGCTGGCGGCGCCCACGATCCTGGCGGGGATTCGCATCGCCGTCGTCTGGGTGGTGGGAATCGCCACGCTGTCGACGCCGGTCGGTGCCCCGAGCCTCGGCAATTACATCTTCAGCGGGCTGCAGACCCAGAACTACACCGCCGTGCTGGTTGGAGTGGTGTCGGCGGCGCTGCTCGCCCTGGCTCTGGATGGGCTGATTCGTCTGCTGGAATGGGCGTGGAGGGGCGGAAGAATCGGAGCCGCCACTCTTGCAGCCGTCTCGCTGCTTGCGGTGACCGGCCTCCCGGGGCTCCTCCTGACGACCGCTCGCCCCTCGTCCATCGTGATAGGCAGCAAGACCTTCACCGAACAGTACATTCTCTCGGACGTGATTAGACGGCGTCTCTCCGATGCCGGGCTGGAGGCCAGGGTCGTCTCGAGTCTGGGCTCCACGGTAGCGTTCGATGCGCTCCGCACGGGGCAGATCGATGTCTATGTCGATTACTCGGGGACGATCTGGGCGAATCAGATGAAGCGCGCCGATATCCGGCCGCGGCGCGAGACGCTGGACGAAATGAGCGACTGGCTGATCCGAAGCTACCGGATCCGGTGCTTGGGCAGCCTGGGTTTTGAGAATTCCTATGCCCTGGCTGTGACGCGGAAGAAGGCGGCAGAGCTGGGTCTGAGGAATCTCTCCGGGCTGGCCGGGGTGGCCTCCGGCATGACCATCGGCGCCGACTATGAGTTCTTCAGCCGTCCGGAATGGGACGCGCTCGTTCGCGCTTACGGGCTCGACTTCCATTCCGAAATCAGTTTCGATCCGTCACTCCTCTACGAGGCCGTCGCCGCAGGTCAGGTCGACGTCATTTCGGCCTACACCACTGACGGCCGGGTCGCGGCCTTCGACCTGACGCTGCTCGAAGATGACCGACGTGCACTTCCCCCTTACGACGGAGTCCTGCTGGTCTCACCCCAGCACGCAACCGACCGCCGACTGCTCGATGCCCTCGAGCCCCTCGTGGGATCGATCACGAACCGCAGAATGAGGGAAGCAAACCGCATTGTCGACCTCGAGGGCCGCTCCGTCAGCGTCGCCGCCGAGTGGCTCGCCCGCCACTGAGACCACCAGTCGGCGCCCAAATCGAAAATCCGAAATCGGAAATCGAGAATCTGTGGGCCGCCTCCGGTGGTCCGCCAAATGCCCTTCCTGCCTCTTGCCTGTTTCCCTCGTCGATGGTATATCCCAAGTACTTTACTATGAGATACACACCAAACCGACGCAGATTCCTGGAACAGATTGGTACAACCAGTGTCGCTCTGGCGGCAGGCTCGTGGCTCAGTGCCATCGGATACGCCCAGACACGGGGTCCCGCACGGGCTGTCATCAACCAGGCACGCTATCGCGCGGACATGGATCGACGGCTCCTGGGCTCGTTCCTCGAACACCTCGGGCGGGCCGTCTATACGGGCGTCTATGAGCCCGGCTCTCCGCTGGCGGACGAACATGGCTTCCGCCGCGACGTCATGGCCGCGATTAAGGAGCTCGCCGTGCCGGTGATCCGCTATCCGGGTGGCAACTTCGTCTCCGGATATCACTGGTTGGACGGCGTCGGTCCCAAGGACAAGCGCCCGACGGTGCTGGAGAAGGCCTGGAATTCCATCGAGACCAACCAGTTCGGGACGAACGAGTTCATGCAGTGGTGCAAGCTGGTCAACACGGAACCGCTGCTGGGCTTCAATCTCGGGACGGGCACACCGGAGTCTGCGGCGGCGTTGGCTGAGTACTGCAATATTGAAAAGGGCACCAAGTGGAGCGATTTGAGGCGCCAGCACGGCTACGCGGAACCCTGGAATGTCAAGTACTGGTGTCTGGGCAACGAGATGGACGGGCCGTGGCAGATGGGGCACATGCCCGCGCGGGAGTACGGACGCAAGGCCCGTGACGCCGCCCAGCAGATCCGGGTCACGACTCCGGACGCCAAGTTGATCGCCTGTGGATCGAGCAACACGATCATGCCCACGTACCTGACCTGGGACCGCGAGGTCCTGGAAGAGTGTTTTGACCTGGTGGACGGGATCTCCCTGCACAACTACTACGGCAACACACCGGAACTGTCCGGTAACGACACGACGCGGTACCTGGCGATGAACCTGGACATGGAGCGGCAAATCCAGGAGATCGCAGCGGTCTGCGACTATGTACAGGGCCTGCAGAAGTCGCCGAAGCGGCTCTGGCTGTCCTTCGACGAATGGAATGTCTGGTATCGCGCTCGCAACGGTCGCTACGTCGACGGCGAACGCACCTTCGCACCGCACCTGCTGGAAGAGCCCTACAACCTGGAAGATGCCTTGTTGGTGGGCGGATTCCTGAATACCCTGCTGCGGGAGTCGGACCGTGTCCGGGTGGCCTGCTTGGCACAGATCGTCAACGTCATTGCTCCATTGATGACCAACGAGACCTCTGTGCTCAAGCAGACGATCTATTACCCCTACGCCTGGGCCCTCAAGTACGCACATCGCAGGGTGCTGGACCTGCAGGTGGAATCGGAGACGTACCCCATTTATGCTCGCGGTCTGCAGGCGGACTTTGCGCGCAACGACGACGTGCCGTTCCTGGACGTTGTTGCCACCATGGATCCGCAAAGCGGAGAGGCCTCGGTGCTGATGCTGAATCGGGATCTGGAGTCAGAGCGAGAGCTCATTCTCGAATGGCACGACCCGACGCCGACGCGGGTGCTGTCGTGCGAAACGCTCACCGGCACCGATCTGAAGGCGGTCAACAGCTTCGCTCAACCCAACCTGGTGACCCCGAGTCAGCTCGACGCGCCCCAGCCCGGTGCGCGGATGACCTTCAAGTTGCCGGCCCGTTCCTACACGGTGGCAAATCTGGCCACGTCGTGACACGTCGCGAAATCCTGTGGTGACTTCAGGGGGCCCCGTTCTCTGCGGAGAACTGCCCGGGGGCCCCTGCATCCTCATTTCTCTGTGCACCCCGGTCATCTCCGTGCACCCCGGTCATCTCCGTGCACCCCGGTCATCTCCGCCGAGGAATCCGACGTCCGGATACTCGCGAGGCCAAGCGCCAATGTAGCCCGGCCGAAGTAGCCAGCCCGAAAGGGTCGAAAGGGACAGAGTGGTTCTCATCCCTTCCCGCTCCTGCGGCCGGCCGCCTTGCCCCGGAAAGGGACAGAGTGCTTCTGATCCGGAAAGCGATCCGGAAGGGGACCGTAGTGAAGCACCGGTAGTGCAGCACCGCTCCCGCCCGACGGGAAAGCGACAGAAGACGGGAAAGGGACAGAGTGCTCCACCCCCTCCGCCGCTGGGCCTCGGCCGGCCCCGCTCTCGCTCAGAAGAATCGAAAAGGGACAGATTGCTTCGCCCCCGCCCCGGCGCCCTGCCCTGGCTCTGAAAACCGAAAGAGCCAAAAGGGACAGAGTCGACTGCTTGTCGAGCGATTCGCGGAAAAGGGCAGGCGGAAAGGGACGGCGGAAAGGGACAGAGTGCTTCTCAGGGGGTAGGTTTCGTAGATTTTCCAACTCGTGCGTTCTTAGTAGGTAGGAGGACCGTTCGGTCGGTTCAGTGGTTTTTCCCCGGGTTCGAAGGGGATCCCGGGGAGGCCGGCTCGAGAAAGGGGGGCGCGCCTTTCGGCAGGCGCCGCCCCGGGGAGCCGGCTCCAGGCACGAAGGAGGAACGGCATGCGCAGAGCCCGTCACAAGAACAGCGAGTCGACGTACTACCACATCCTGACCCGGGTCGCAGGAGCGCCCGATTTCTGTCCCCTGGAGGAGTGGGAGGCCTGGACGAAGCTCTACCTGATGATCGTGCAGTTCACGCGGGCCTACGGCTGCGTACTGGTGTCGCTGGAGATCCTGGGCACGCACTACCACTTCATTCTGTGGATGGAGCAGTTCCGGAAGCTGACGCGTCCGGAGCTGGCGCGGCGGGCGCGACTGCTGTGGGGGGAGCCGGAGGCGGTGCGGAAGATGGCCCAGTGGGACGAAGCGGGCTGGGAGCGCTTCAACCGGCGTCTGTTCGACCTGTCGGCGCTGATGCAGCACCTGAACGGGGAATATGCCAAGTGGTACAACCGGACGCACGGCCGCCACGGGCACTTCTGGGGAGACCGGTTCAAGAACCCGGAACTGCTGGATCTGGAGGCGGTCCAGAAGTGCCTGGCCTACATCGAGACGAACGCGACCAGGGCGCACCTGATCGACTGGCCGGAGAACTGGGAAGCGTCGTCGACGTGGCGGCGGTTTCGGGGAGAGACGGGCGATCTGATGCCGCTGGAGAGGATCTTCGTGGAGGTGCCGGCAGAGGAGGCGTTCGAGGCCTACCGGAGGCGGTTGCGGGAGCGCCAGCGGGTGGACGAGGAGCGGGAGCGGGAGGCGGCGCGCACGGGTGCCGCGAAAGCCAGGGGAAGCCGGGAGCGCTTCTTCAGCGACGGCATCGCCATCGGGACGCGGGAGAACGTGGCGCGGGTGCTGGCCGAGTACCAGGCCGACGGCCACTACCTGCGCCGCAAGCACCCCATTCCACAGACGGGCCGGCTCTACACCCTGCGCGAACAGCGCTCTCACGCCCGAGGGTGAGCTCGGACAGGGTGAGCCGCATACTTCCTCCCCAGGCGAGCCGCTGCGCCGAGTCGGAAAGGCCGCCTGGCGAGTCGTCGCCCCATCGCTGCCTTTGTCGCAACGGCACTGGTCGAGGCTCTCGCCATTTGTTTCCCTTGACAATCTAGAGGGACTAGACGATACTTCTTGGCAATTACCCTGGATTGTCTAGGGGGAGAGCAGCCTGCCAAAGGAGCCTTCCATGACGGAATCTCAGAGTGATCTCGTGCAGGGGACACTCGACATGCTCATTCTGAAAACGCTCGATCTCGAGCCGATGCACGGTTGGGGCATCACGGTGCGGATCGAACAGATCAGCCGCGGCGTCTTCCGGGTCAACCCGGGATCACTCTTTCCCGCGCTGAGACGGCTCGAGAGGGCCGGCTGGCTGCGGAGCGCCTGGAAGGCAACCGAAAACAATAGACGTGCCAAGTACTACCATCTGACGGCGCTCGGGCATGATCAGCTGGAAACCGAGACGAACGAGTGGAGCCGACGAGTGGCGGCAATCAACCGCATTTTGGAGGCTTCCTAGGGAAGTGAGATGAGACCGCTGCACGGGTTCACAGAAGGGCTCAAAGGACTTGTCCGCAAAGGAGCCGCGGATCGGGATCTCGACGAAGAACTTCAGGCCTATCGCGAGATGTCGGTAGAGCACAAGGTCCGTTCGGGAATGAGCCGGAAAGAGGCTCTCCGTGCGGTCCGTCTCGAGATGGGGAGTCTGGACTCGATCAAGGAGCAGGTCCGTGACGTCAGCTGGGAATCCAGGCTGGAAACGTTTTGGCTGGATCTCCGCCACAGCCTCCGCTCGCTGCTGAGGGACCCGGGCTTCCTAGCCATTGCGCTGCTGACGCTCACCCTCGGCATAGGTGCCTCCACGGCCATTTTCAGCATCGTCGACGGCGTGTTGCTCAGGCCCCTGCCCTTCCCGGGAGCGGATCGATTGGTGGCGATCTGGGAGACCGATACCCAGACCGGTCGCCGCTACCGTGTTCCCCCGGGCAATTATGAGGATTGGCGGCAGGAGGCCGGGATCTTCGAGGAGTTGGGCCTGTACGGTTCGATGGTCCTGACCCTGAGCGGCGAAGGTGATCCGCAGAGGATTCTCGGCGCCCAAGTCGACGGCGGCTATTTTCGAACCCTCGGCCTCACACCGCTGGTGGGGCGCTATATTTTGAAAGATGACGCGAGGGCGGGTGCGCCCCACGTCGTCGTGCTGTCCTACTCGCTCTGGCAACGTCGTTTTGGTGGCGCCCGGGACGCCGTCGGCCGGGTCGTGAGGTTCGATGGAGAGTCCTACCAGATCATTGGCGTGATGCCCCCGGGGCCTTATCCGACCTGGCCCGCAACCACCGGAGGAATTGTCTTCCAGGATCGCTACCAGCAGTTCTGGGTGCCCATGCAGCTCGGAGAGTTCGGGTCGAGCCGGACCTCCCATGTTTTCGGCGTAGTGGGGCGTCTGAAAGAGGGTGTGAGCCTCGGCCAGGCTCAGGCAGCCATGGATATCCTGGCCTCCGGCCTGGCGCTGTCCTTTCCCGAGGCCAACAAGGGCGAGGGGATCCTGGTGACTCGCATGGCCGACGAAATGACGGGAACCGTCCGACCGGCCCTGGTCATGCTGCTCTCGGCCGTAGGTCTGCTGCTCCTGGTGGGATGCTCCAACCTGGGCACACTCTTCCTGGCCCGAGCCACGGATCGAATGGGAGAGCTGGCCGTCCGAGCAGCGCTCGGCGCCACCCGGAGCCGCCTCCTTCGGCAACTCCTTCTGGAGACAACCCTTCTCGCGCTCACAGGGGGCCTCCTCGGTGCGCTTCTGGCCGGCGTTGCACTCCCGACGTTACTGGCGTACATCCCTTCGGGCGTCCCGCGATTGGGAACCGTGACGGTCGACACGCGGGCTCTGGGATTCGCCTTGATCTTGTCCGCTGCAACGGCGCTCCTGTTCGGTACGCTGCCCGCGCTGCAGGTGACAGGAAGAAGCCTTCAGGATCTGCTCAGAGGGGAAGGTCGCAGCCGCACCTCAACACGGGGCCGCGAGCGGACGCGCTGCGCGTTGGTGACGATTGAGCTCGCCGTCGCCTGTGTGCTCCTCATCGGGGCCGGTCTCCTCGGCCGGAGCTACGCCCGGCTGAGCGCCGTCGAGTTGGGGTTCGAACCCACCGATGTCATGGTCGCCGAATTGAGCCTCCCTGTTTCAGCCACCCGGTCAAGGAAAGAGATCTTCCAGAAGACTCTGCTCGAGCGTCTGGGGAATCTCCCGGGCACGAGATCGGTGGCTGTCGCCTACGACGATCCCTGTTCCGCCAGCTGGACCGACTCTTTCGAGATCTCGGGTCGGCCGATGGAGGATGCCTCGGCATGGCTTCGTATCGTCAGCCCAGCCTACCTGGAGACCTTGAGGATCCCGCTGCGGAGGGGACGTGCCTTCACGGAAACGGATGATGGGTCCCACCCGAGGGTGGTCCTGGTAAACGAGGCCTTCGTGCACCGCTTTTTCGACAATCAGGATCCGCTCGGGCAAGTGCTGGTCCTGCCTGCCCCTACGCGGCCGGCGCCAGCTGAAACCCACGAGATCGTCGGTATCGTTGCAGACGTGAGGTTCCTGGGTCCGTCGACCCAGGGGGAGCCGGCGATCTACGTGCCGGTCTCCCAGTTCCCCCAGGGTGATTTCAGCGTGCTGCTGCGGACGACCTCGACCCCTGAGGCAGCGGCTCGCGGACTGCGGGACACGGTGCGCTCCATCGACGGCGACGTCCCTCTCGGGGGAATCGCTCCAATGGCCGAGATTCTGGATCGCTTGTTCGCCCAGGCGCGGCTCAATGCTTTGCTGCTGGGCCTCTTTGGCGTTTTGGCGTTCCTTCTTGCGGCGCTCGGAATCTATGGACTGCTGGCATATACGGTTGGCCGGAGGACGCGTGAAATCGGAGTTCGACTGGCACTTGGAGCCAATCCTCGAGGGCTCACGCGTATGATCCTGAAAAGAACATTGCTCATCACCGCAATCGGAGTCTCTGTCGGCCTGGCGATTTCCGCCTTCTTGTCGCACCTTCTGGGGAGCCTTCTCTTTCAAGTCGCCCCGTTTGATCCCGCTACGTTTGTCGCGGCCGCAACGGCCGTCGGGATTGTGTCCATGCTGGCCAGTTGGGTCCCGGCCCGCCGGGCCGCCGGAATCGACCCGGTTGAGGCCCTCAGGGACAGCTGAGCATCCGGACAGCCCGTCGGTGGTCGGCGAGAGCGGTCCCGAGTCTGGCCGGAACTACTGCCCGGTCGAACTTCTTGCAGACCATTCTCGTTCTTCTCTGTTGTTACACGCCTAACTGGCGATACCCTGAGCTGACCTTAATGCGGTGCGTCCGGTCTCTCTTGACGGCGCCGGACGGGAGGAAAGGATCCGATGACGTGCTCAGCAGCAACATCCGCGATGCGAATTCTCTCGATCCTGGCCGCCACCCTGATTGGAACGTTGCAGGTTGCACTGCTCTTCGGGCAGAACGAACCTTTCCTCTGGCGCGGTGTAGATGGGGAGCCAATTCCGTTCGAGGATTCGGCCGCGATCGAGGACTTCCTCCAGACCGCCCGGGTGGTCGAAGTGAAGGGGATCGACAAAGGTGTCACGAATCCCAGGAAACTTTTGCTGGAGAAGAACGGGATTCACATGCACGCGATCTTCAGGAGCGTCGATCTGTTCAAGGCCATCTGGCGCACGAGCGAGGGGATCAAGCTCGATTACCGCGATTCCTGTCGCTATGAGTTTGCCGCGTACAAACTGAGCAAGCTTCTCGAAATCGAGCGCGTCCCACCCGTGGTCAGGAGGACCTTCAGGCCAGAAGACTTCGAGAACGGCCGCGACTACGAGAGGCTCGGGGGCACGCCGGAAGGGACCGTGGAAGCTTGGGTCGAAGGCGCGATGACCGAGATGGAACGGCGGAAAAACGGTCAGCTTCCTCCCGACACGCTCCAGTGGGCGGCAGAATACCAACGGATGTACCTGTTTGACAGTCTGACCTTCAACGATGATCGAAATCTGGGCAACATCCTGATCGGACCGGAGTGGAAGATCTGGCTGATCGATTCGACGCGGTCCTTCCGCCCATATCGAGAGCTTCGCGAGCCCGAGAAGATCAAGCGGTGTGATGCCCGGGTCTGGGCACGTCTGCTGCAACTGACGCCCGAAACGCTGCGAAGGGAACTCGGCGATATCCTGGAGCCGAAGGTCCTCGATTGCCTCATCTCGAGACACCAGGCGCTTGTCGAACACATTCGAGGACTCCTGGACAAGAGAGGAGAAAAAGTCGTGCTACTGGGCCCCCGGCCCTGAGAGCGGGTCGGGAGTCTCGAGGCGACGGCTGTCCGCGCGGTTCCGCCGGCGGCGGAAATGCAGAGACAGCCCGAAAGGGACAGAGTCGACTGGTCCAGGAAGGCGACAGTCCGAAAGGGACAGAGTCGACCGGGACGATGCCCGACGGGACCGGGGGAGAGGACTCAGTCCGCTTCTTCAACCTCGTCCACGCGCAGCAGCACACCGTCTCGGAGCTTTTCCGTGGAGACCAGGAAGCGCATATTCCGCACGCTCCCTCAAGGTCCTGTGACGGGGCGCTCCGCAGTGACGAGGCTGATGGGGGCTCCGGTCTTCAGTGTCCGGGTGACGCCTCGTCGGATGGAGCAGCCGTCGCAGTGGACGGTGCTGCCGCACCCTTCCGGCAGCCTCGAGTAGACGCAATCGATGACCTCTCCTCCGAGTCGGCCCTCGAATTCCTCGTGTGCTTTGCCGACCACACGGCAGGCCGCCTGGTTTCCGGCTCGGGCCCTCATATCCGGACCGATCAGGAAGATCGGCTCCGTAAACTCGTCCAGCAACTCGGACATCGGAATGGACGGATGCTCGAATCTGTCGGCACAGCTGGCACAGATTCCATGAGTGATGGGACGGGAAGTCGGGTCTTTGCCGGAAATCCCTTTTCCGCACCAAGCACACACGATGGCCTTCGTCACGACGGTCCTCTCCACGGTCCTGTTCCCGGGTGGATCCAGCCTGATGGCACCCACGCGGTTAGCTATCGGCAGCCACCGGGATACCTCTGAGGGGAATCAGCCGCGTTGCGACGAATCTGCTCGATGTTCGTCGTCTCCGTTCTGGCTGGACCCCGGCGTCACCCGGCCCGGTTGCGCGCGGAGATGTAGCAGCGTCGACTCTCGTGCTCGATGTGCTTCGCGCAGGTTTCCCCTTCAAGAACCTCATCGATGTCGAATCCCGCCTCCATCAGCTGCGCACATGCAGCTGATGATAGCGGAAGGACGGGACAATGGCTCTGGAACTGTTCGTTGCAGGATCGGACGGTCTACGCAGATCGACTGAGGCCAACCCGGCAGCCCCGCACAAGGCGAAGACTCCAGGCCCCATCGGGGTCGAGGTCAAAGCCTCGTGGAACATCCGCTCCCGCGCTGCTCGGTTCGAATCAACTCTGTCCCTTGCAGCTCCCCCTTCGCTCTACAGCTCCGAGCCAAATCGACTCTGTCCCTTTTGGCACTACAGCCCCGAGCCAAATCGACTCGAGCCAAATCGACTCTGTCCCTTTTCGGCTGTCCTGCCCCTTGTCGGCCAAATCGACTCTGTCCCTTCTGGCTCCTGTCCCCCTTTTGGTCCCACCTCTCAAGTTCGGAACGCCTCGTTCGGAGGTTCGCACAGATGCTCCGGCTCACACCGCGGGTCGGAGGAGGATGCTGAGGAAGAGAAAGGCCAGGGCGAAAAGGGACAGCGCCAGAACTCCCCGTATGGGCTCCAGGACCGACCAATGGTCTGCGATCAGGTACAGCGGGAAAAGGAAGGACATCCCGATGCCGATGGCCGAAAGGTTCTTCGGCTTCCTGCTTTGCTTCGGGCCCAATCGGAAGTACGGCGAGAGACCTGCCGCGATTTCTTCTGCGGAGCGGTCCAGGTCGAACAAGGAGATGGCATAGGTCGGAGGGTTCTCCATCCATTTCTGAATCTCCGACAACCAGCGAGACCACCGAGAATGTGCAGTCCTTCCCCCGATTTTCGTCGCGATCCCCAGGTAATCGTTTCCCAGAGAGCGATACGGATAAATCTTCTCGATCTCCTCCCACTTCAGATGAACAGACTCCCCCCAGAGTGCCGGGAATAGTCGAAGTCCACCTTGGTCAGCCACGAGTACGGGCTCGTTCACCCGGTGTCGGCCCTGCCAGAATTTCAGCGACACATAGCTCGAGAATATTCCCGTGATCCCGGCCAACAGAATGCTCTCGACGTTGATCGGGAAACCCGGCACAAACCAGAACGTCCAAGCCAGCGATACCAAGGTGAGAGGGCCGAAGAGAGGAATGAAGCGGATATACTTGCGAAGGAGCTTACGGCGAACCATGAATGGCCCATACATGTCGTAGAAATTTTCTCCTGCAGAGTGATGGGTGTCAAGCCGCCATGCGACGTCCCTCTGGGCGTCGCGGTCACTTCGAGTGGACCCGAGAGTCCTGTCAGCGGGCGGCTTCGCAAGCTCTGGCACCCTGTCCCGGGTTGCGCAAGGAAATCGTTCGGCTCAGCCGGTGGCCTTGATCGAGGTTTCCGGACGAGCAGGGATGCTTGTCCTACCTGGAAAAGAGGGCCGTTCGGCTGAGACTGACCTTGGGCCGGGCGGAGAGGCGAAAGCCGGCGGATTCCGCCGCACGTTCCGTTTGCGCCATGGCTTCCGCCCGGACATGCAGCCTGGGCTCGACGACGAACAGGGATCCCGAAGGCTCGAGCAGTGCATGGAGTTCCCTGAACAGAGCGGCGTGATCGGGGACCTCGTGGACCATCCAGAAGGCCAGGGCGAAATCGACGGGACTCTCGAGGCCGATCCTGTCCCGCTCGCAAAGGTGGGTTTTCACTCGACCTGCAAGCCCCGCCTTCGCCGACCGGCGGCGGACCTGCGCCAGCATCTGAGGCTGAAGATCGGCCGAGATGACGGTCCCCGTCTCCCCCACCAGGCGAGCCATTCCGATCGAGAAATAGCCCATTCCGCAGCCCAGGTCGAGAACGGTCTGGCCCTCCCTGACGAGGCCGCCGAGGATGACCTCGGGTTTGTGAAAGACCCTCCTGAGCACGTTGTCGAAGGTGAAGGCCAGCCACCAGGGACAGACATGATCGCCCGGCGCCGCAGCCGCGCGCTTTCCATCCTTCATCAGTGGCTGATCATAACTTCAGGACCCGGAGGATGGAATCGGAATGTGTAAGCGAAGCGCAAACTGCGAGGTGCGAAGTGCAAGGGGCGAAGTGCGAACGGAAAAGTGTGAAGTACGACGTTCGAAATGCGAACAATTGTCGTTACACTGGCAGCCGTGAATGGACAATGCGCATCGATCGACCTTCGCTCTCCTGCGGAACTCAAGATCGCGCTGTTCCGGTCACTGTTCCGCGGCCGCGAGGATGTTTATCCGCGCCGATTCGAGAGCCGTCGGACGGGCAGAGGGGGATACTCCCCGGCCTGCGGGAACGAGTGGGTGCCAGGGATCTGCGATAAGCCCAGGATCAGGTGCGGCCGTTGTTCACAACAGCGCTTCCTGGCCCTGTCGGACGACGTGGTTCGATGCCATTTGGAGGGGAGAGACGACCGGGGACGCGATTGCGTTATCGGCATCTATCCGATGCTTCAGGACGAGACCTGCTTCTTTCTGGCCGCCGATTTCGACAGGGAAAACTGGCAGGACGACGTTCTGGCATTTCTCAAGACGTGTCGGGAAATGAACATCCCGGCCGCCCTCGAACGCTCTCGTTCGGGACAGGGTGGTCATGTCTGGACGTTCTTCCAGGGAGCGATCCCGGCCCGGCTGGCACGGGCCCTGGGCACCTTCGTCCTGACAGAGACCATGAGACAGCGACCGGATCTCGGCTTGGACTCCTATGACCGGCTCTTTCCGAATCAGGATACCCTGCCGAAGGGCGGATTCGGCAACCTGATCGCCCTTCCCTTGCAGAAGGGACCGCGCGAGCGGGGCAATTCGGTATTCGTCGACGATCGGTTCCTGCCTCATGCCGACCAGTGGGCTTTCCTCGCACAGATCCGGAAGTTGAGCCGCGAGGAAGTCGAAGCGATCGTGGAGCGGGCGGAAGCCAAGGGAAGAGTCCTGGGAGTTCGAGTCGTCCCCGACGAGGACGAGCCGACTCCCTGGAAGATGCCCACATCCCGGCGTCGAGCGGGTTCTCCGTTCAACGGCGTGCTGCCGGATGGGGTCGAGATCGTTCTTGGAAATGAGATCTTCATTCCAAAAGAGGATCTATCTTCTGAGCTGGTCGACAGGCTTATACGACTGGCGGCCTTTCAGAACCCGGAATTCTATCGGGCCCAGGCGATGCGGCTGCCGACATACGGGAAGCCGCGGGTCATCGGGTGCGCCCGCGACTATCCAAAGCACCTCGGCCTTCCAAGAGGCTGTCTTGAAGATCTGCGAAGCCTCTTCGCCGAACTCGGAATCCAGGTGGAGATTCGGGACGAACGCAGCCCCGGAAAGCCACTTGTTGTGGAGTTCGAGGGCCGCCTGCGAGCCGAGCAGAAGCTCGCCGCTGATGCACTGCTGTCCTGCGGCACGGGGGTGCTGTGCGGGACCACGGCCTTCGGAAAGACGGTCGTGGCGGCCTGGTTGATCGCCCAGCGGGGAGTCAGTACCTTGGTCGTCGTACATCGAAGGCAGTTGCTCGAACAGTGGGTCGACCGACTTAGCACCTTTCTTGGGTTGCCGAAAGCGGATATCGGCACCATAGGGGGAGGGCGGAAGAAGCCGAACGGCCGCCTGGATGTGGCCGTGATCCAGAGTCTTGTCCGGAAAGGCACGGTAGATGAGTTGGTTGGTCAGTACGGCCACCTGATCGTCGACGAGTGCCACCATGTTCCTGCGCGGAGCTTCGAGTTGGTTGCTCGCGAGGCCAGGGCGAAATTCGTCCTTGGTCTTTCGGCGACACCCATCCGCAAGGACGGTCATCATCCAATCATCTTCATGCAATGCGGTCCGATACGCTATCGGGTGGACGCCAGGAAGCAGGCGGCCGATCGACCTTTCGAGCATAAGGTACTTGTTCGGCCCACCGATTTCCGTCCTCTTCGGCCTGCAGATCCCGACGTTCGCCTGCGGTTTCAGGATCTCTATGACGAGTTAATCATCGATGAACGCAGGAACCGGATCATTTGTCAGGACTTGGTCGAGACAGTTCGGGAAGGACGCTCGCCCGTCGTGCTCACGGAGCGAAACGAACATCTCGAAAGCCTGGCCCGGGAGTTGTCGGGGAAGGTGATGCACCTGATCACTCTGAGGGGCGGCATGGGCAGGAAGGCGCTGCGCGAAGCGCGCGCGGCATTGGTCGCGATTCCGGAGCGAGAGGAGCGCGTCATTCTTGCTACAGGCGGTTTCATTGGCGAAGGATTCGACGATGCCCGACTGGACACCCTGTTCCTCACGCTGCCCGTCTCCTGGCGGGGAACAATCGCCCAATACCTGGGCAGGCTCCATCGTCTGCACGAGAAGAAGCGCGAGGTGCGCGTCTACGACTACGCCGATTTGAACGTGCCGATGCTGGCGCGAATGTTCGATCGGCGCTGCCGAGGCTATGAGGCGGCAGGCTACGAGATTGTTATGCCGGCCAGTGCGCTGCCCGGCTGGCCCGCCGATGTCCCGCTTCCGGTCGATCCGGACTGGAAGGAGGGCTATGCGGCGAGTGTGCGGAGATTGGTCCGTGATGGGGTGGACAGGCCACTCGCCGATCTCTTTGCTCGCGTGACCAGGCTTTCGACCTCTGAGGAGCGGCTCCCGTCGGTGGTGCAGACCAAGCCAGGCGGAGAAGCTCAAAAGATGTCTCATGCTGCCGGGGCTCCCCGAAGCGCCAGTGAAGCGTTCCTGTTTCGACGCCTGGAGACGTTGCCCCAGACGGCGGGACGATTCCAGCTCAATGTCGAGCTGCCGATCCCCTTCAGCGGCCGGGGAACGATGGAAGTCGATTTTCTGTGTGCCGACGCGGCGGTGGTCCTGGAAGTCGACGGACCTCAGCACCTCGAGAATCCGGACAGCTACCGCAGTGACCGGCGCAAAGATTACTTGCTGCAGGAAAACGGCTATCTGGTCTTGCGCTTCCTCGCAGAGGACCTGGGCAAGCGCCTGGACGATATCATCGATTCCATTCTGCGCGCTCTCGAGCACCGAAGGGAGTCCCGGTAGGCATCATGACTCCCGCTGGGTCCCGAACCCCGCAGCGTCAGAGCCCGAACGAAGTGAAGGGTTCGGGCCGGCCAACTTCGCGGACCGATCATTCTCGACGATGGACAGCCGGGCACCGTCGCGCCGGTCTGGGGTTCGCCCGAGGTAGGAGGCCGGGTATTTCACGGCCGTGAATGGGGTCCCTCACTTCGTTCGGGCTCTGATCTGCGTGGCTCAGGACGTCGCGGGCGTGGTCGGATGTCCGGGTTTCGAGGTCTTCCGGAGGCGGCGCGCTTCTATTCCACGATGGCCGGGTCGACGATCGAGTAGTAGTCGAGGCTGTCCTCTCCGAGAATCTCTTCCACCACGATCGGCTCGGTTGAACGGATGACGACGTAGCCTCCGACCAGTCCCGCCGACTCCGGGATGAGGTCGCTGAGCAGGCCCACCAGCCGGTGTCCCGCCTCCACGTCGAAGTTCTTCTCGCCGGCCCGGGTGCCGTCCGCCGCAAAGACCGAGACGGTCACTGCCGTCGAGCGAGGATTCGGATTGAGGACGGCCAGCCCCGTGAAGACGCCGGCGCCGTTTGCCAATTGGCTCAAAACCACCTCGCGTGCGGTGAGACCCTGCAGTGGGGAGACGGTCGCAAATCGCAGCTGCTGGGGATCGACGATCCAGACGTCGCCCAGAATGCCGGGACTGCTGCATTCGGCCACGATGTAGCCCTCCACCACCCGGTCTGCAGTGAGTCCGAGGGCCTCGACGAGATCGCGGCGGAACACCTGCCGCGGTCCAAGTTCGAAGACCTGGCGCCCGAGCTGCTCCCCGTTCGTGCCATAGAGACCGAGGTCGACCGTCTGCGACTCATCGGTGCTGTTGAGCAGATGAACCTCGGTCAGGATCGCTGCCGACTGCGCCACATGGGGGGCATATAGAGTCGTGACGGGCAGGGGAGACTGAGGGGCCAGCCCCACGACGGAGTTTCGCTCCGGGAATTCGGTCATCTGGTAGCCGACGACTCCCTCTCCCTTCACCACATCGACCGTCACGTGGGCATCGCGGAGCCGAGAGGCCGCGGGACCGAAGAGCTTTTCGAGGTTTCCTTCCAGCACTCCCCCCGCACGGATGTCGGCAAAGCGTCCCTGATGAACCGGGTTGCCGCTCGTTTCGTTGAGACCGTCCAATGAGAGCCGAATCGTCACGCGCTCCCTGGAGGGATTGGCCAGTCCGATGCGGGTCGTCGCCCGCTCTCCGGCCAGAGTCCCGGGACCCTGTAAAACGTGGATGAAGTAAAGGCGCGATGAAGTCGCTCGAAGGCCGCCGAGGTTGTCCAGGGCGCGCCCGGTCCCGTACAGCGAGTAGCCGCTGACCTGTGGATTGTCGCTTCGCAGCTCCACCCACACGGGATCCTCGCTTGGCGCGTCTCCGAAGATCTCTTTCCCCAGAACCGCCATCTGCTGTCCGGCCGGGAGCTCGAAGACGGCGGGGTTCTCAGGGGCGTCGAGCCTTCCGCCGGCCGCCGTTTTCAGTTCGAACTCGAGCCGGGACGATGACTCCGAGTGATTGACCAGGGCAAAACCGGCAAAGCCGTCCGGCGTGTTGGGATAGAGGGGGAAATACAGTCGCGACGGCGCAACGGTCAGGAGACCGGAGCCGTGCCAGGTCGCGGACTGACTGTCCGTCTGAACCGTGAGACTGGTGGTGCCCTCCGGGATCCTGGGGACGGTGATGAGGATCGTCGAGTCATTGATGACGCGGACGTTCTTCACCACGGTGCCTCCGATCGATACCGTCACGGAACCCGTCGCGAACCCATGGCCCGAGACGATCAGGATGCCGCCGGGTACGAGCTCGTCGGCAGAGATTGAGGTGATCTCGATCGGCGTCTCTACCCGCATCTCTTCCTGGTGATCGTAGGCTCGCGTGGCCGAGTCGTAGTACTCGTAGGCACTCGACACCGGTCCCTCCGCTCGCACCGGAAACAGAGCGCGAACCTGGAAATCGAATTGGATCGGCGTGTTGCGGGAGAGCTCATCGAGATAGAAGATGATCTTCCGACCGGCCGTCTCAACCCGCGAAACCACTTCCCCTTCGACCAGCTCGCTGAGTGAATCGGCGACGGCCTCGAATCCGGTGGGGACCCCGACGTCCAGGATCACCATTCCCGTTTTGCTCTTCGGTCCCGTGTACTCGACGGTGACTTGAACGTCGACGAGATCGTCGACGTCCACGTGATCGGCCAGGTAGTCCACGGACAGCGACATGTTGGAAGAGGGCGGAAGGAACTGCGCCGGCAGGTTGTAGCGCCGCACCCACTGGAAGCCGATCGAGCCGGTGCCGGTCGCCTGGAGCGTGTAAGGCCCTCCGTCGCTCGGCAAATCGAACTGCTGCAGCACGTCGAAGTTGGACTCGTCGATGACGGCCGTGTGGAGGATCCGATCGCCTTCCAGAACCGAGATCTCCAGGCTGAGGTCGCGATGCAGCTTGCGGGCCGCTTCGAACAGAGCCCTCAAGGCGACGACCGTGTCCTGGGTCGAGGAACCGTAGCCTCCCAGGGAATTCCGTTGAGTCGAGAGCCAGTCGATGGCGCCCTGGGACTCGGGGCGCCCCGCGGAGCCGCCGGAATTCAACAGGGCGATGGCTGCGTATCCCGTGGTCTCGACGGGGTAGGGATCCCAGTGGATTCCAGCCCCGTCATGCTGGGCCAATTGGAGCAGTCGCTCGATCACGGCTTCGGCGGTCTCTTCATATCCCGGGATCTGCTGCAGGCACACGGCTCCGAGGGCCAGCGAGTAGGGATCGTCCCAGACCTCCGTAAGATGATCTGCGAGATACCGACCCGCAACCAGGATCGAAACGCCGACTTCGTTTCCTCCGTACTCCGTGAGGGCCTTCGCAACATAGGCGGTCATGGCGAACAGATTGGCCAGACCCCCGTCCATCTCCTTATGGATCAGGAAGTCGTCCGTCTCATAAAAGCCGTCGCCCTGCTGGCGCGAGAGCAACATCGAGGCCGCGCCGGCCAGGACGCTCTCGTCGATGTCCCGGACCTCGCGGGCCTCCGAAAAGGTCGATAGCACGAAAGCCGTCAACCACAGGCTGCCCTGCTCACCTCCAAAGGCCGCGAACCCGTGGTCATCCGAGCGAAAGGTCAGCTGGCGTTGATAGCCGACCGTGACGTAGTGCTCGGCTTCCGCCCGGATCTCCGGCGCCAGTTCGCCAATTTCCCTCAGGTACCTGAGGATCTCGATGTCCGGAGCGAGGAAGATCATGTTCTGCTCGCCGCACCCGTAGGGCATCCCGAGCAGATCGGAAACCCCTTTCATCGATTGAGCGACGGGACTGGGGCTCAGGTAGAGGGTGCTCCGCAGCGAGTCCGGCACCATCTCCGGAATCGGCAAATTGTCCAGAAGGACGGTGTTCCCGGCCCCGATGATGCCGTTGTTGACTCGTTCGGTCCCGATGCCTTCGGCGATGACTTTGAGAGTCCGCAGGACCGCGTCACTCGCGGAGTCACCCCAGGCGGTCAGCTCGAGCGGGAAATCACCGACCGCGGTCGGACGGATGAGGAATTCCACGGACGAAGTTCCGTTGGCCGGGACCGTGGCGGACAAGTCCGCCGGGCTCAGAATCTCGAATCCCTCGGAAGCCTTCAGTTCCATTCGCACCTGCTGGGGCTGGTCGAGGTAATTGAAGATATCGACCTTCGCCTGGAAGGTCTCGCCGCGTATGACGGAGTAGGGAAGTGAGGGCTCAACGAAGAACTCCTGAAAGACCTTCAGTTCGCTTTCCCCGAAGAAGATGCCCGCGTCCGATTCCGCGACGTCGGGTGTCGTTCCCACCACAGCGAGGCTCCAGCCCGTGATCGAATCGGGAGCGGTCAGGGTCAGGGTGGCCTTACCCGTGTTGTCGGTGAGCAGCGCCGGCTCCCACACCCAGGTCTCCGGAAAGAACTGGCGCAGACGGGGCGGCACCGGGGCCGGTCCGATGTCCGATCCGCCGAAAGCCACCGGGGGACTGGCGTTGATCGGGGGCCCGAAGCCCCCGAAAACCCAGTCTTGCCCCGCGGAGACCTGCACGTTCGAGGTGGCCGCCACTCCGAGGCCGGCGCCGTTGAGCACATCAAGAGCTCCGGGAGACTCGGCGGACAGAGCGTCAGGCGGTTCCTCGTCGGAGCCGTCATGGACCTCCGCCTGCGGCTCGAGGAAACGTCGTTCCAACTCGTCGAACACCGACGCCAGGTGGAGACGGCTCTCTCCGAGTGCGAGGACCGATTGATCCACGATGGATACGCCCAGCAGGGCCGGACCGCCGGTCCCTGCGTCCAGGGTGACCTCGACCGGGTCCCCGGGCCGAACTTCGGAGGCATCGAAGTCGGCACTGAGCGAGACCGACACCGGCAGTCCTACGGCAAAGCTGACACTGTCGGCGGCCACTTCATTGTTGGCGCCGATGCGATAGGCGACCACCCGGGCCCGCGGCACCATCTCCGCAGTCACCGGAAACTGGAAGCTCTCGCTTTCGACTGCCTCCGAGAGGACGGTTCGTCCCGAAGCGAAGACCTCGTAGTAGACGGTGCCCGGCTCCGTCGAGGCGGTGGAGAAGGAGACCACATCACCCACCGTCACGGCCGTCGAACCCACGCGGCTCAGGGAGAGGAAGCTCCGCGAACTGGAATAGGCGCTGCCGAGATAGATCTCAACCTGGGTTCGATGGCCCTCGCGGACGGTCTCGGCGGAGATCTTGGCGTAAGCCGCGTCCTCCGGTGCGAGGATGAACAGATGTCCGCTGCCGTCCTGCGTGTCGGCTGGGAACTCTCTCGTCTCGAGCAGCTGTTCGTTCCAGCCGGAGAATTCGAGCCTGACGGTGACCGACTGACTCAGCGGGGCTCCCTCGGGTGTCTCGGTTCGAACCAGGAGTTGGGTCGGAATCCCCGGTTTCAGTACCTTCGACGAAGGGATGAGGGTCACGACGACGGGCGCGGCGGTGATGGTCAAGACAGTGCGCGTCGTCTGTTCGTATCCGGTGGAATCCGTGACCCCGGCCTCGATGACGACAGTGCCCTGTCCGCTGGCGGCAACGGTGCCGGTGACGAATTCGACAGGATCGAGCTGGAACGCCCACTGTCCGTCCGTCAACGCACCTTCACTCGAGGCATACTCCTGCCAGGTGCCGATCCAGCGCTTGGCCCGGATCCAGGCGGTTCCCTGGACCGCCTTGCCGAAGAAGTAGCGGGCGTCGATGGTCCCCCGGACGTGCTCGTCGACCAGCGCCCACGGCTTCTCGAATTCCACGCCGAGTTCGAAGCGGGGAAGCGTGTATTCCTCGATCCGGATATCGCGCAGACTCTCGGCGCCCTGGCTCTTCGCCCGTACTTTCCAGGTCCCGAGATTCAGCTCGTCGGCCAGGTCGAGGGAGAAGGGGGCCACGCCGAATCGATCCGCTTCGAGGTCGAAGCGCGCAATCCGGATGCCCTTGGCGTCGTGGAACGTCACCTCGACGTCGCCCTGGACCGGGCGGAGCCGGCTGTCGAGAAGGACGACGCGGCCGAGAATCGTTTGGGACGGTTTGTAGATGGGTTTGTCGGTCTCGATCAGGACCGCCGGAGAGCGGTCAACGACGGAGGCGACCTCGAGCGTCTCGCCGACTCCCGCGACCTCCGCCGACAGGACGACACTGCCCGAGGCTGTCGCCGGCACGGCGAATTCCACCCGGACCCGGCCGTTCACGGAACCGGCGTACACGGCCTCGTCGAGCGAACCGTCGGCGGATCTCAGCCGGACCGTCACCTGGCCTGAAACCGGCAGTCGGGAATCGGCGTCGAACAGGGTCAGCGTAAAAGACGATGTGTTTCCGGCATGCAGTCTCTCCGGAGCCGTGAGGATGGCCGCCGTCTCCGCACTCAGAGAAGCCGGACTCCACAGCACGAACTGCAGTGCGGAAAGGAACAGCCAAAGAAACCGATGACCGGTCTTAGGGTGAGAGACACCTCGGAGGAACAAGCTCGCTCGCATCGCCGACCTCCTGGATCTTCTCCCCCTGAATTTGCCCGAAGGTACGCTCCGATTCTAGGAGCGCCCTGCACGATTGGCAACTACTTTTTACGTCAACTGTCCGACAGACCGTCCGAGATCGGCTTGGCGAAGAGGCACTGTTTGACGGAAGCGGAACGGTGTCATTTCCGCAATTTCGGGGTAGCTCCCAGGTTGGCGGAAGTGGATCAGGAAGCAGAAGGTGGCTGCATAAGTCGCCGCATGATCTCGAGGACGCGATCCCTTACGGAAACTTGCGCATCCGGCTCCTGCCCAGAAGCCCCGACTACGAACAGAAGAAAAAGTAGGACACCCATGCGGTTAATCTAGACCAGGCTGACTGGAGCGGAAAATGGAATCCGCTCAGCGCAATCGAGTTGGGGACAGAGCGAGTTGGGGACAGAGTGCTCCGTCGTCGGCGATAGGGACAGAGTACTCCGTCGCAGAAGGGGACAGAGTGCTCCGTCGATAGGGACAGAGTACTCCGTCGTCCGACTGTCCATGCGGCGGGCGAACTGGTTTCAAGCCCGGCGGGCCGCTTATCATGGGAGAAGAGAGATGCATGGGCAGGCGTGGCACGGCCCTCGCCCCCGGATCAAACTCCACAAACCCCGCGGGATCCGCTTCGGTTGTCCGCATCTGAGTGAGGTCCGTATCCTGTGAAGCGCGTTCGCTCGGAGCCAGAGGTCAGAGAGTTGGGGCCGGACGACCGCTCTTTCGACACCTCGATTCCCGCTCGGATGGACCGTCTGCCCTGGAGCCGCTTTCACTGGTTGGTGATCGTCGCTCTCGGCATCACCTGGGTACTGGACGGCCTCGAGGTGACGATCAAGGGTGCCATCAGCGGAGTCCTTCAGGAGCCTGGGACTCTGCATTTCACCAGTGCCGAGATCGGGATGATCGCCTCCTTCTACCTGACGGGTGCCGTGCTGGGATCGCTCGTCTTCGGACGTCTCACCGACACGCACGGGCGCAAGAAGCTTTTCTTCATCACCCTGACGGTTTACCTGTTGGGCGCACTTCTGACGGCATTTTCCTGGAATCTCTGGAGCTTCTCCGCCTTCCGGTTCATCACGGGAAGCGGGATCGGTGGAGAATACGCCGCCATCAACTCCGCCATCGACGAACTCATCCCGGCCCGCGTTCGGGGATGGACGGATCTGGTCATCAACGGAAGCTACTGGATCGGCGCGGCGCTGGGCTCCGGAGCGACCATCGTGCTGCTGGATCCGAAGATCTTTCCAGTTGACTTGGGCTGGAGGTTTGGGTTCGGCATCGGCGCCGTACTGGGCCTGTTCATTCTGTTTTTGCGCAAGCATGTGCCGGAAAGCCCGCGCTGGCTGATTACCCACGGATATCAGGAAGAAGGGGAAGCGGTTGTTCGGAGGATCGAGGCCTGGGTGACCGAGGACACGGGCATAACGCTGGCGGAGCCGGTGAAGAAATTGACCATTCATCCTCGACGAAGCTTCAGCTTTCGAACAGTCATCCGGGCCGTGTTCAGACGCTACCCGACTCGGTCCGTTCTCGGCCTCTCGCTGATGATCTCTCAAGCCTTCCTGTACAACGCGATCTTCTTCACCTACGCCCTCGTGCTGACCCGCTTCTACGGAGTGGATCCCGAAGTGACAGGGCTGTACCTGCTACCGTTCGCGGTCGGGAATTTCTTGGGGCCGCTTGTCCTCGGCCGTTTCTTTGACACGGTAGGCCGACGGCAGATGATTTCCGGAACATACACCGCCTCGGCCGTACTGCTGCTGGGAACAGGATGGCTCTTCGTGCAGGCCGAGCTGACGGCCTTCGGCCAGACCGCACTCTGGACGATCATTTTCTTTTTCGCCTCCGCCGCCGCGAGTTCCGCCTATCTCACGGTCAGCGAGGTCTTTCCGCTCGAGACGCGGGCCCTGGCGATCGCGCTCTTCTACTCGGTGGGAACCGCAGCGGGCGGCATCGCGGCCCCCTGGCTGTTTGGAGCCCTCATCGGAAGTGGTTCCCGCATGAACGTTTTCTACGGCTATGCGGCCGGCTCCGTCCTCATGCTGGCGGCTGCGGGCATCGAGGTCTGGCTCGGGGTCAAGGCGGAGCGGACCTCACTCGAGGAAATCGCCCGACCGCTCTCGGCGGACCGGGAGGAGAGTTAGAAAGCACCCTTTCGGAACCGAAAGAGCTTCTGATATTCGGAACCGCCTCTGTACCAGCGTGACTCGGGATCTTCGATCGTGACCAGCCAGTCCGGCTCGGTCAGCTCCCTGTAAGTCGCCGCGTAGTCGTCGATCCAGCGAACGATGGAGGGATCCTCGATGATGTCCTGAGCATGCTCGTGCCCGTAGGGCACCATGTGCTCCTGCACCAGCTTGCGCAGCACCTGGGGGTTGTCGACGATCAGACAGGGACGCCTGAGGTTTCCGGCATCGTTGTAGGGAAATGCCGCTCGAACGGCTCTGAAGAATGGAGAATTGGCGGCCTCGAGAATGGACTTCTCACGAATGTTGTCGACGCCGAAGTGGGCGAAGACACAGATCTCGACCCGGCCCGAGTTGAGAATGTGGAGGTAGCTGCGACCGCCGGCCAGGCAGCCGCCGACGGCGGGCCCATCGTTCCAGAAATCGGCCAGAAAGATCGGATAGCGCTTTCTCAGGGCGGCAATCCGCTCGCCGCAGCGGAGGCGCTGGGCCGGTGTCGGGACCAGGTCGAGGATCGGATCCTTGCCGACGGGTACGAACATGAAATACCAGGCGAAAACGGCCCCGAGATCCGTGCAGTAGCGCACGAAGGGTTCGCTGCTCACCAGATCGACGTTGTCGCGGGTGTAGGTCACGCTGATCCCGAAGGGAATGCGGCGCTCCCGGAAGAGTCGCATGCTCGTCAGGACGTCCTGATGCGCGCCCTTTCTCCGTCTCCCATCGGTCTGTTCTTGATTGCCTTCGATACTGAATGCCGGTGCCACGTTCCCCAGGCCGGCCAGTCGATCGGCGGTCGATTCGTCGAACTGCGTCCCGTTGGTGAAGGTCAGGAAATACAAGTCCTCGTACTTCTCGAAAAGCCGCAGGAGCGGTTCTTTGAGAAGATAGGGCTCCCCACCCGTCAACACCACGAAGAAGGCTCCGATGCTCCGACATTCGGCGAGGATCCGGTCCATCTCCGCTTCGGACAGTTCGCCGTCTTTCGAGTACAGCCCCGAATAGCACCCCGTGCACGCCAGATTGCACCGCATCGTCGGACTGACGACGACGAAGAACGGTGCCCACAGTCCGTTGCGGCGCAGACGGAGTCGAATGCGCCGCCCTTTGACTCTCCAGCTCAGGATGAGGTTCTCCACGATCTTCCTGCGTGCTAGCGGGCTGGCGTTCTTCCCGATGTGAAGAAGAAGCGCAGCCAGCCCCCCGCCCTGCTCGAGGTCTCTCTCCAGACGCCTGAAGAAGGCCCGGGTGACCGGGCCCACGAGGGGAGCCCTCCCCAGGATGAGCAGCTTCCTCAAGTCCGCGACTTCTCCCGTTAGACAGTCGGCCAACAGAGGGCCGGCAACCCTCCTTAGGATTTGATCACCGACCGACATGAGGAACCTCCTTCGAGTGCCTTCTCGTTGCCTGATTCGAATGGTCCGCCCGTGCTTCGGACTTGAGGCCCTGTGGTTCGATCAGCAAAGGGGAGAATGCCGTGTAGAGAACGATGACCACGATCGAGAGCCCGGCGAGGAATCGGCTGAAGACGAACGGCATGAGGATCAGCCCGGCGGCGACCGGGACCTGAAATGCCGGTTCGGCGAGCAGTTTCGGATATCGCCAGGGCGCGAGCATGAGCAGTGACAGGGCGGGAACACCGAGGACCAGGATTGCCTCCAGGGAGACACTTGAGAGTGCCCCGCCCTCCCTGAGGAAGACCAGGGCGATGACAAGGAATGCATAAAACACGGTCCCCAGGCCGGGAGAGCCCAGCGCTTCGAAATCTTCCTTCAACACCAGCCCCACGTTCCGTGAGTAACGGACCGCTCCAGTCAGCAGCGGCAGTCCCAGGATGACCAGCAAGAGGAAGCTCCCTCGAGAGTGCAGGAGCCCGAACGAGAGGGCGGCGGGAACGACGACGTAACAGAGGTAGTCCGCGTAATAATCGAACCGGGCTCCAAATTCGCTGACCGAGCCGAGTCGCCGGGCCAGCCACCCGTCGAGGTTGTCGGTCAGAGAGCCGAAGATGACGAGCGTGGCCGCTAAACCCGGTTCGAGCCGAAACACGGCAATGAGCGCGGCCGTCCCCAGGGAGACGCGGAGAGCCGTCATCATCTGGGGAACGAGGAATCGTAGATTCGGCCGGAACAGCAGAGTCTTCATTTCTGCCTCCGCCAGCTTAAGGCGTTCACTCACACCCGCCGGCGGGAGGACAGATCGGCCGTGTCCGCTGCCTTCCGTCCCGACGGCGATGGGCTGCTCCTGATACCGACTATCTGGGGGCTGCCTTATAGAGAACCTCCCTGGCGCCGACCGCCGCATCGCAGGCCAGGCCAATCCCAGCCCCAATTCCCGCGCCCAGTGCAATCACGCCGGCCGCTGCGCCTCTGTCGCCACTATCTACGGAGGCCACCATGATTCCGGTGATGCCCGCCCCGATGGCGGCCCCGATCAGGGTCCCGTCCAGCAGATTCCCGCGACTGGTGTTTTCGATGGTCTCGATCCTCTTGATGCCGGATTTCGGGAGTTCTCGTTCCCCTCTCTCCGGTTCTCGGATCGCCAGGCTGTCGGCGTTCGAGCTCAGGAAGCTGCACTCGAAGCGCTCGCCCCCCTCGAGGGTGACCAGGATTCCTCTGCCCGACGCCAGTGCCTCCACCTTGTCCCAGCGTCCGGGGATCGTCTCCGAAAACCCGATCGTCAACAAGGCCGTGGCAACAACTCCCGCGACACAGAGAAACCTTCGGCATTTCATGGTAGTCCTCCTCGCGCGACCCGCAAGATCAAATTCAATGGACCGTCATAGATTCTCCTTCCACGCAAATAGCATTCCGAAAGAAAACCCTCGCCAGGCCGGCTCTCCAGAACCGGCCGGGTCGGTGAGTGCAAGATGATCTTGCGCCGGGTGCAAGGTCCCGACTGCGGGAGCGGAGGTCGCGTCCGCGGGGGGTTAGAGAAGTACGAAGCGGAGAGTGGGAAGGGCGAACCCGCGCACCAGAATCACGCGAATCAGAGCCCGAACGAAGTGAGGGAGGCACGAATGCCCAATTCTCACAGCCCGATCGTCCCCGCGAAAGCCGGTAGTCCCGCCGGGCTGCGGCTGGGCTCGTTCGGTGGGAAGCCGGGCATGCGGTGACCGTCGAGGGGGTCCCTCACTGACAATCACCTAGACGCCCCCTTAGGGAGCCAGCATGTCGGAGTGATCCGGCACGCTGGCGGGAAGGAAAACCCAAACCCTAAGGAGGTAGCAAACATGTTCTATTTTGCCGGAATCGATCTACATAGCAACAATCTTTGGCTGTGCGTGTTGGACGCAGCAGGGCGGGCAGTGTTCGAGAAACGAGTGCCGAACGATCTGAATGTAGTCTTGGCGATCCTGAGCCGCTGGTCGAAAGAGGAGATTTCCGTCGTGGTGGAATCGACCTTCAACTGGTACTGGCTGGTGGATGGACTGGAGGGAGCGGGCTACGGGGTGAAGTTGGCGCACATCAATGCGGCGCGGGCCTATGACGGGATCAAGCATCGGGACGACCGCAAGGATGCGAACTGGCTGGCGGAGCTGGACCGACTGGGACTGGTG
>CAVRSV010000016.1:0-296139 GCA_963723965.1 uncultured Acidobacteriota bacterium
AGTCGGTGCGCGGCGAGCTTGGCAAGCCGGAGAACCTGCGGCCCGAGAACCCCCGTCCGCAGCTGATCGACGAGGTGCGCTACGATCCGGGGACCCCTGTGGCGACGAGAAACGCCTATGGCAAGGCCCTGCTGCGGATCTTCCCGAAGTTTCCGGGAATCGTCAGTCTCGACGGCGAAGTGAGCAACTCGACCCGGGCGGAATGGTTCAAGCGGGAGCATCCGGAGCGCTTCTTCGAAATGTACATTGCCGAGCAGAACATGGTCGGCGCCGCGCTGGGGCTCTCCTGCCGACACAAGATTCCTTTCGTCTCGACCTTTGCCGCCTTTCTCTCCCGCGCGTTCGATCAGATTCGAATGTGCCAGTATTCGAACGCGAACATCAAGTTCGTCGGCTCCCATGCCGGTGTTTCCATCGGCCAGGATGGCCCGTCCCAGATGGGGCTCGAAGACATCGCCATGTTTCGCACGCTGGTCGACTCCGTTGTCCTGCATCCCTGCGACGCCGTGTCCACGGACCGACTGGTCGAAGCCGCCGCCGCGCACGAGGGCATCGTCTACCTGCGGACGATGCGACAAAGCACTCCGATCCTCTACACGTCGGAAGACCATTTCCAGATCGGGGGCAGCAAGGTCCTCAAGACGAGCGACCAGGACGTGGCCGTGGTGGTCGGGGCGGGACAGACCGTACACGAGGCCCTGGCGGCCCACGAACAGCTGAAGAAGAAGGGAATTCGGGTTCGGGTGATCGATCTCTACAGCATCAAGCCGATCGATGTCCGGACACTGACGGAGGCTGCGGAGGCCACAGAATTCGTTTTGACCGTGGAGGATCACTATGCGGCGGGAGGCCTCGGAGAGGCCGTGCGCAGCGCCCTCGCCTCGGTCGCCGTTCCCATTCATTCACTGGCGGTCGGTGAAAAGCCTCGCAGCGGGAGACCGGAGGAACTGCGCGACCTCGAGAGCATCTCGGCCTCAGCGATCGTGGAAGCGATCCTCAGTCGGGTGAGGGAAGACCAGGGAGCGGCAGTCTGACCATTGCGGAACAGCCAAGACGAGAAAGGGGAAGGACCATGAACCCACTGAGAAAGCTTCACGAATTCGGCCAGTCTATCTGGCTTGATTTCATACGCCGGGACCTGATGACGAGCGGCAAACTCGGGCGGCTCATCCGCGACGACGGTTTGCGCGGTATGACCTCGAACCCGAAGATCTTCGAAGAGGCGATTTCCGAGAGCGATCACTATGATGCCGTGATCAAGCGACTTGCGGAGGAGGGCTGCACGGCCGAGGAGGCCTATGAACGGCTGACCGTCGAAGACGTCCAGATGGCGGCCGATGTTTTTCGGCCGGTCTATGACGAGTCCGAGGGCCACGACGGATTCGTCAGTTACGAGGTTTCGCCGCACCTGGCCCGCGATACGGCGAGGACCGTGGAAGAGGCGCGCCGTCTGTGGAAGACGATCGATCGCCCCAATATACTCATCAAGGTGCCGGGAACTCTCGAAGGCCTGCCGGCGATCCGCCGGCTGATCGGAGAGGGAATCAACGTCAACGTCACCCTCCTGTTCGGTCTCCCTCGTTACGGGCAGGTCGCGGAAGCCTATATCGCCGGTCTCGAAGATCGCCTGAAGCAGGGGCAACCCTTGAACTCGGTGGCCTCCGTGGCCAGCTTCTTCCTGAGCCGCATCGACGTGCTGGTGGATCCCATGCTGGAGAAGATCATGTCGCAGGGAGGAAACCCTGCGATGCTGGCCCGTGAGTTGCGGGGCCAGACCGCGATCGCCAGTGCCCGGCTCGCCTATCAGATCTACAAGAAGCTCTTCGATGAAGAGCGGTTCAAAAAGCTGCGCGACCAGGGTGCCGTTCCGCAGCGGCTGCTCTGGGCCAGCACCAGCACGAAAAACCCGGACTACAGCGACGTCAAATACGTGGAGCCGCTGATCGGTCCCAACACGGTCAATACCGTTCCCCTGGAGACGCTGGAAGCCTACCGTGACCACGGCGACCCGATGCCGCGGCTCGAGGAAGAGGTGACCCGGGCTCGGGAAGCCTTCGACGGCCTGGCCAAGTTGCAGATCGACATCGACCAGGTGACGCAGCAGCTGGAGGACGAGGGCGTGCAGAAGTTCATCAAGCCCTACGACGCCCTCCTGGCCACACTGGGCAAGGAGTTGGGCGCCGCCAAATCGGTCACCTCGGCGGCCGATTAGGGGGAGCAAGGAACTCACATGCAACCAGGGTTCATTCACACCGTCCTGTTCTGGCTCAAACCCGGAACCGGCGAAGCCGCCAAACAACAGGTCGTCGACGACTGCCGCAGACTGCTCGGATCGATCTCGACGGTCCGCTTCCTGGCCGTGGGCGAGCCGGCCGGAACGCCCCGCGAGGTGGTGGACAACAGCTACCAAATCGGCCTCGTCGTCCACTTCGACGACCGGGTCGGACATGACGCCTACCAGAAGGCGGAGCCGCACCTGGAGTTCATCCGCCGCAACGAGGCGGTCTGGCAGCGGGTCCAGATTTACGATCTGATCCCGAAGTAGGCCGAGCTTCCCGTTTCCAGACGCCCCAGTGGAGGCCATTGGAAGGTCTGAGGGTGTCGGCACATGAGGTCTGTGCCTCGGCCTGCCGCGGATTCGGACGTCACTGCCCCCTGGACGACCGGGATAGTCATCCCATTCCCAGGGAAGACTGTCCTTCGAAGTCACGGACACATACGGACAATTTGTCTTGACGGATTGAGGATTACAGGCCTCGACGTCCCTCCACTCGTTTCTCTAATCATCTGACAGAGCTGCGTTTACGGGAATTCCTCAGTCTGGAACGGTGGGTGCGTTCCCGGGAAGCCGAGATGGTGGCCCGGCGAGTCCGAATCTGGAGTGGACTGGCGCTGTTTGCGATCGTCGCGAGTGTGGCGGCGCTCATCTACATCTGGGGGAGCGCTGTGTTCTGGGGAGACCGGCTCGAAGCCGGCGAGCGCGTGTCCGATCTCGCCCTGACCTTGCTTGCAGACCGGATTCAGTCCGGGGACACCGAAACCATGATCGTCTTCGTCGACTGCGATTGTCCGAGCTGCCGGGGTTTGCTGGAAGAACTCGCCGGCGCCCGGCCGGACAGCGGACCACCCGGTCCCGGGCCAATGGTCACCTTCGTCAGCCGTGCCCCCTGTAGTCTGCTGGATGCCCTCGGCCCCCGATACCGCGTCTGGATCGACCGGAGGGGTGAGGTATTCGGCGCCTTCGGAATCTGGCAGGTGCCGTCGGCTCTGGAGATCGACGCAAAGGGTCGAATCCGCGAGTCCAGGTTCGGGTGGAATGTCGATGAGGTCGTCCGACGCTACGTTCGGACAGGGAGGTGAAGGATGAAGACTGCTCGTCAGCTGAGAACTCTCATCGATTTCGTCTGGTCGCCGTCGCGGGGAATCGAGGCGGTGACGAAACAGGCTCCCCTGCTCGTCCCCGTTCTGCTCTTCTCGGTGGCGACCATTCTCATCAACTGGTACTCCATGCCCTTCGCCGAGCAGGTTGCGCGCCTGTCCATGCCCGACAACCTCGATCCCGAACAGGCCCGACAGATCCTGCGCTTTACGCACCGGATCAGCGTGGCCTCGACCCTCGTCTCCCCCCTATCGATCCTCGTCAAGTGGGCCGTTCTGGCCGGGCTCCTCTACCTCGTGACCGTTCTGGCGAACGGCGGGATGCGTTTCCGCCAGGCCTATTCCCTGGTGGCGTTCGGCTCGGTTGCCCTGGTCGCCGAGTGGGCCGTCAGCCTCGGCGTGATGCTCCTGCGGGGTGTGGACAACGTCCGAAATCCCCTCGATCTCGTCCCGGCCCTGGGTTTGACCCTGGTCTTCCGAGATGTCGGAGCAGGCTGGTTCGCCCTGCTGAACAGCATCAATCTCTTCCAGCTCTGGTTCGTCGTGCTGCTCGTGATGGGAGTCGCCGCGATGAACGGCTTCAGCCGCTGGAGATCGGGCCTCGTCGTCGTCTCGGTCTGGCTCTTCCAGACCGGTGTCGGCGCCCTGACGACAGGGCTTACCGCGATTTGAGATTTGAGATTTGAGATTTGCGATTTCCCCTGGCAATGCCGATGTCGTCAATTAGATCCCTCGTAGGACTGCTGTTGTGGGAGCAGTTGGCCCGCAACTTCGCGGTGCGTTCGCGTCGAGCGATGGGTTGGCTCCTGACACTTCTTTTCTTTGCCGTGATCGTTGGGCCGGCTCTGCAGATCAGCCTGACGATTCGAGATCTACTATCCGGTCACGTCAAGGATTGGATCCCCACGTTCTATTCGTGGCTGACGGTATTGGGAAGTGCCACCCTCTTCCTGCTGTCCAGCGCGACGACCTCGAGTGAGTTTACGCGCCGCAAGTCCCGGGGGGAGGAGCAAATCTGGCGGTATCTTCACCCCTCACGGGCGGGCTTGGCGAAGCTGGTGATGCTCGTCCGCGGGCAGCTGATCCCGTTGGCGGTTCTGTTCATCTTCGCCCTCGCGGAAACGTTCCCATTCCTGTTTGGTCAGGTCCCCTTGACTCGCCAGAACGCCCTGATCGGGGCGGACGCTCTCATCACTCTCATGACCGCTTTCCTGGCCGGCGGTTGTCTTCCGCTCACCTGACCGGAAGCTCGGCATCCTGGTTGGCCAAAAAGCGCCTGGGGTACGCTCTGGCCGGCATCGCCGGGATTACATTTTTCATGATCTTCTCTCCCGCATTGTTCGCCGTGATCAGAAGACCGGAGAGCTCGCTATTCATCGTTGCCGGTGTCACAAGCCTGATGAAGACCTACCTGGCGTGGCTGGTGACACTCGACGCCGGAAATGGCTGGGGCCTGCTCGGGCTGCGATTTCTCATTCTTATCGGCTTCGGGATCCTCGCCGTCCGGACCTTCCATCCGACGGTCGAAACGATCCCGATTTCTCCCGGCCATCACTTTTCTCGCCTGGGAAGCGCGGGTGGGCCTCTGGTTCAGCTCGTCCTCGCTCAGTTCGTGGTCCTGGGCCGGTCGATCGGCCGCATGGCTGCCCTGTCGATGGATCTCATCGTGTTGGCATTCTGCCTGCCGGCGATCGCTGCGACGGCGGTGCATCAGACGGAACTCGCAGAATCGCTCCTCTTCGCTACCGGCCTGGTGTATGTTTCCTTTCGCGGAGGGCTGGCGGCGATGCTGGCGGCCGGGGACGCCGGGCCGCTTCTGATCGCGATTCGGCGTTGGCCAGGCCTGCCGGTGAGGTATCTGGCGGCCCGCGGGGTCGTGGCTGCTGCGGGAGGCCTCTTGTGGACCGGCATCCTGCTGCTGACGTTCGTTCCATTCTTCGGGGCCGGGGTCCCCTTACGAGTTGGTTGGGCCGGGCCTGTATCCTGGGTCTACTTCGGTCTGCTGATGGCGGGCCTCGAGGGCATCTGGCACGATGCTCGGGGTGCCATGACCGGGTGGGCGCGCCTGATGGCAGGACTTGGGTTCGTTGTGTTCGCGACGGCATTGTCGCTGGCGCTGTTCCTTTCGGACTGGATTGGCGTGCCGGTGGAAATGATATTCGTGCCGGTCGGTGTGTTCGGTTTGGGTGGTGCCGCCGGCGTCTTCTTGCTGGGCTGTGGGCGGATGCGCCGTCTGGAGAGTTGAAGTCCCCGGGCCTGGGAGGTCGTAATGCTCGCAGTGGAGTCTTTATCGAAGTTTTACGGCGAGAAACGCGCCTTGCATCAGGTGGGTTTCGAAGTTGCTCCCGGGGAAGTCTTCGGGCTGGCGGGCCCAAATGGGGGAGGAAAGACGACGGCCATCAGGATTCTCGTTGGCTTGCTTCAACCCGATTCCGGACGCGTTCTGTTCAAGAACGAAGAGGTGACGCCGGGTGGTGCGATGTGCCATCGCATCGGATACTTCGCCGACGACCCGTTCGTGTATGAGAAGCTGACCGGTCGAGAGGTGCTCCGGCTGATCGGCCGGCTCCAAGCCATCGACGAGGGTGTCATCGATGCTCGGATCCGCGACTATGCCGAAAGGCTGAACCTCGCTTCACAGCTCGACTACCTGACTGAAAGTTACTCGCGCGGAAACCGGCGTAAGATCGGGCTGATCACCGCTCTGCTGGGTGAACCCGAGCTGATCGCCATGGACGAGCCGACCGAGTCGTTTGATCCGGTGGTCACGGCAACGCTCCGCGATCTCATCCAGGCCTTGGCGTCGGAGGGTCGAGGACTGTTGATCTCGACCCACAACCTGGCCTTTGCCGAATCGGTATGCTCACGGATCGGAATGCTCAGTCAGGGCGAGTTGCGCTTCGTCGGTACGATCGAGGAAGGACGGGTCCACTTCGGGCGACCGCGAGCCGGCCTCGAGGAGCTCTTCATGGCCGCAGTCCATGGACACAGTCTCAACCGGGGCCCCTCGGAGTGAAAGCGGCGGCAGGCTGCCGGCCACCCCGGATGGGAGGGTCGGATTCCTTTCGCCCCTTCCCATACCCTCTACCAAAGCGAAAGCCGAGAATCGAAAATCGAAAATTCCGATAACCGTCTGATTTTGCGGCAGCTTGGCGTGTCTGGCATTATGGTGGGATGCAAATCACGAAGGCGGGCGTCCTGGGTGCGACGGGTGCGACGGGCTTCTACCTGACCCGCGAACTGCTCCGGCGGGAGATCCACGTCCGGGTCGTCTCGCGCAGTCGGGAGCGGCTCGAGGAGCGCTTCCGCGGCCTCGACGTCGAGGTCATCGCGGCGGATCTGATGGATGGAGAGGCTGCCCGGCGGGCGGTCGACTCGTGTGATGTGCTCTTTCACTGCGTGGGACTCCCCGTGGACCGGTTCGCCGACCATCTGGCCATCAGTCGGCACGTGGTCGACGCGACTCGCGCGGCGGGCTCCCGGGCGGTGCTCCTCGGGGCTTTCTGGTCCTATGGGCCCACGCGGTCGAACCCGGTCAAGGAAGAGGGGGCACGACGGCCGCAGGCCGTCAAGGCGGCGATCCGAAGGGATCAGGAGGATCTGTTCCAGGCGGCCGGCGGCGCGGTGGCGATCCTGCCCGACTTCTACGGGCCACGAGCCGACATCGGATTCCTCAATCCGGCTCTGCGCAGCATTGCTTCGGGGAAGGCCGCGAATTGGATCGGCAATCTGGATCGACCGCGTGAGCTCATCTACGTCCCGGACCTTGCCCTTCCCGTCGTGGAGCTGGCTTTGCGGGACGAGGCTTACGGCGAGCGCTGGAATGTCACCGGGGCCGGCGCGGTGATCCCGCGCTATCTGTTCGAGGTCGCCGGTGAGCTGTGTGGCCGCAAGGCCAGGGTCCGGACGGCGAACAGCTTTCTGCTGGCCGTGCTCGGCCTCTTCAATCGCGAGGTGCGGGCCCTGCGGGAGCTGTATCCTATCTACATGCGCCCCCCGATCCTGGACGGTCGGAAGCTGCGCCGGTTGATCGGGGACTACCCCGTCACGACCTACGAAGAGGGAGTGCGCCGAACCCTCGAATGGATCCGGGAGTAATCGACGATTATGGAACGATTGATTCTGAAGCCACGTGAAGAAGGGCGTCTGCGGGCGGGGCACCTGTGGGTCTTCTCGAACGAAGTCGCGGTCATGCCCCGCGAGAGTCAGGCCGGAGATCTGGTCGAGGTGACGACCGGCCGGGGCGAGTCGCTGGGGTCCGCCCTGTTCCATCCCCATTCCCTGATCAGTGCGCGCCTCGTCGGTGCCGGGATCAAGGAGCTGGACACGGAGTTTTTCCGCCAGCGCATCGCTCAGGCGGCACGCCTGCGCGAACAGGTTCTGCCCGAAGAGGATTCGTACCGGCTCGTCTACGGAGAAAGCGACTTCCTGCCCGGCCTGGTCATCGACCGCTATGGAGACGATTTCGTCCTGCAGATCTTCTCGGCCGGCATGGAACGATGCAGGGACCGGATCGTGGAAGCTCTCACCTCACTGTTCCGCGTGAGGACGATCGTGGAGCGCAATGATGTGGATACGCGGAGGCTCGAGGAACTGCCCTCGCAGAAAGGGGTGCTCGTCGGAGACCTCACCGGTCCGGTCGAGATTCGCGAAAACGGGATCCGCTACCGGATCGATCTCCTGGAAGGCCAGAAGACCGGTTTCTTTCTGGACCAGAAGCTCAACCGTCGGGCCGCCGGGCTGCTGTGCCGGAACCGGCGGGTTCTCGACTGCTACTGCAACGCGGGTGGATTCGGACTGAATGCGGCCCGCAGTGGTGCGGCCTCGATCGTCGGGGTGGATGCTTCGGGCCCGGCTCTGGAGGCGGCGCGCCGCAACGCAGCCCTCAACGATGCTGAGATTCAGTTCGAGCAGTCGGAAGTCTTTCGTTATCTGTCGCGAGTCGTCGAGGAGGGCCGGCGCTTCGACGCGGTGATCCTGGACCCGCCGTCCTTTGCGCCGCGCAAGAAAGACGTCTCCAAGGCCCGCAAAGCCTATCAGAAGCTCAACGAGCTCGGCCTGCAGGTCCTGGAGCCGGAGGGGCTCCTGGTGACCGCTTCCTGCTCCTTTCACCTGCGCGAGGATGTCTTCTACCAGATCGTTCGCCAGTCCGCTGAACGGTGCGGCCGACGGCTGCAGCTCATCGAGCGCCGCCAGCAGGCTCCGGACCATCCCGTCCATCCGTCGATGCCGGAGACGGCTTACCTCAAACTGGGCGTCTTTCGAGTGCTCTGAGAGACGGCGGGCGCCCCGGAGCTAACGTGGGGAGCCCAACGGTCGGATGCGGCCGCCCTCGAGCGTTGCCATGAGGACGGGCCGGGTGTTCTGTCCGGTCTTGTCCCAGTTGATGGTGCCGGCGGCTCCCTGCCAGGGAGAGAGTGCCCGTAGCGCGTCTCCCAGCAAGGCTCGGTTCGGGCCGGAGGACCGAAGCGCCGCGGCGAGCAGGTAGAGTGCATCGTAGGTCTGAGCCGCGGCGAAATCAGCGTCATGTCCCCAGGCCTCGTGGAATCGACGCGAGAAGGCCTCGACTCCCTCCAGGTCCGCCGGGAAGGGAAAGCGCAGGGGGCCGGCCTCACCTTCCAGGCTCCTGCGGAAGCCGCTGCGGGCCATGGCGGAAGATCCGAAAACGGGTCCGTCGAAGAAGGTGCGGATTCTGTTGACGAGTCGGGCGGAGACGGAGGGAGCGGCAATGACGACGACGGCGACGGCCCGGCTTCCCGAGACGAGATCCGTCGAGACGGCCTCCAGATCGGATCCCTCGGCCGGGTCCACCTCCACGTGGCGGGCCGGCGCCAGACCGCGGCCGGCGAGGTCTGCACTGAGCTCCGATGTCAGGGCCCGGGAGTCGTGATCGGTCGCGGAAATCAGGACGAAGGGCCGGCGGGCCGTCTCCTCGACGAGACGGTCCACCAGTGCCGCGGCCTCCTGCTGTCCGCCGGGCAGGCAGGAGAAGATCCATGGCACGTGGGCCAGATTCGCCGTCCGGTCCGTCGAGCCTGGATTCACCAGCGGCAGCAGGGCCTTGGCGACGACCTGTTCGGCCAGATGGGCGGTGGCTCCGTCGGTCCCGCCGACCAGAGCCAGGATCTGGTCCCCGAACACCATCCGGACGACCCGGGTGACGCCACTGCCCCAGGGGTTTTTCGACCAGGCCGGCAGGAGACGGAAGGGGAGCCCCCCGGAGCCGCCATGGCGGTTGAGTTCATCGACGGCCATCCGCGCCGCCAGCCAGAGGTCGCCATGCTCGGGATCTTCCGGATCGTCCGGTCCGAAGTAGCCGATCCGGATCTCACTCAGATCGGCGGGAACGGGATCCTCCCGTCCCGGTCCGGCGTAGGTATGCTCGGCCTGGCGTCCGTCGAAGTAGGGCTGCGGACGATCCTGTGCGCGGAGCCGGCACGGATCCGCAGCAGCGCCGGCCGCCAGGGCCAACGCCGCCGCGATGCACCAGGGCCAGGCCGGACGTCTACCGGTTTTCGGCATCCGCACCATCCCGACTGACCCGGTCCCGGGGCGGGATTAAGCCGCGCGGGATGCCGAGTTCCTCCCGGCTGTAATACTTCCAGTGTCCGTTCTCGAAGTGGGCGATGGAAACCTCCCCGACGTCGTCGAGAGCGGCGCTCATGCTGATGTTTCCGGTCACACCCGGCCAGGTCTTCTGGCGGTAGGCCAGGACGTCGCGGATCCGGGCGCGGTTGAGCCCCGCAACCTCGGTCGCCCAGATGAGCATGTTCATGCCGTCGTAGGCATGGGCGGCGTAGGTATCCGCCTCCACGCCGAACCGCCGGCGGAAGATCTCCCGGAAGGCCGCCAGCTTGGGATCCTGGCGCTCGGGATTCCAGGGATAGACGGCCCAGACGCCTTCGGCGTTGGACCCTGCTTTCTCCACGAACTCGTCGGAGACGTGCCGGTCACAGCCGAAGAAGGGCTGGTTCATTCCCATCTTGCGCATCTGGTTCAGGATCTCGGCGCCCTCGACCGCGTCCCCCCAGTGCACGATCGCGTCGGGATGGGTGGCCGCCAGGCGCTCCAGTTGGAGCGAGAAATCGGTTTCGCCCAGCCGGTAGGCCATTTCCAGCGTGACCGGTCGCTCCATGCGGCGGCTGCCGTCCCGGACCTCCCGCACACCGAAGCGCCCGTAGCGGTTCGATGCCCGGATGATGCCGACGCGCTGATAGCCCATCTTCCGGTAAAGATAGTCGACCAGCAGATAGCCCATCTGGCGGTCGTCGCTGATGCAGCGGAAGACCCAGGGGATGTTGGTCTCGATGAACGTGGGGTCCGTGTCCCCGGAGTTCATCATGGCCACCTCGGCCTTGAGCGCGACCCGGATGGCGATGTGGCTGTTGGCGCCGTCGATGGTGCCGAGAATGGCCCAGACGTGCTGGTTGTAGGCCATCTTCACGATTTCGTTCCCCGAGGCGCCCCACAAACCGTTGTCGTTGCTGACGACCAGCTCGAAGGGAAGATGCCGCTTCAAGTAGCCGCCGCGGGCGTTGGCCTGCTCGATGGCCAGCCGGCAGCCGCGCAGCATCTGGATCCCCAGGGGCTCTTCGTGGCTCTTGCCGCCGGTGGCCACGCTGACCGTGGACATGATCGGGCCGATGAAGCCGAGCTTGACCGAGTCCAGGTTCTCGGGTTCGGGAATGGTGCGCCCCGGACCTGTGTACTCGATCTGGACGAGGAAGTGTTCCTTGAAGGGTTTGACTCCCCGGAACGGCTCCACGTCGACGGCGGTGTTGGCGTAGTTCTGCTCCTGCTTGAGCTTGAGGTCGGGCACTTCGTAGGCGGTGAGGGCGTCGAGCTTCTTCAGCACGGCGGCGACGGCCGGATCGTCCACGCCGAGCGGCGGCAACAGCTCTTCGGCGGGCAGGATCTTCGTGCTCGAGTCGCCGGATTGGGCCAGGACGGCGGTGCCCGAAAAGCTGAGAATCAGCACAAAGAGTGCGGTTCCCAGGACCGAACGCGCGGCGAAGCCGCCTTGGAGTGCGGCAGCTTGCTGCCGCTTTCGCATCGCCCGGTCCCATCGGTTTGGCGCGAACTCACATGCACCATCGACGTTGGAGCCGGAGACTTTCAGATTCTCGACAGGCCGGGCCGGTTGCAGGGCCGAGACGTTTCGTCCGGAAAGCAGGCTTCCGCACTTCAAAGGTGCCTGCGGCGCCGGTCTCGCCACGATGTGCCGAATCGGAGTCACTTCCTGAAACTTCATGGCGGTTTACCTCCTCTCGGAGCGAACGGGTTTCTGGGTCGAATTGCCGGTCTCGGTTTCCTGCGGATTCTCCGGCTGCTGTTCTGCCGGTCGCAGCCCGGCGAAATAGTCCCGGCCGACCCCCCGGGCCAGGCCCTTGGAGGTGCCCACCCAGACGTCCGGGCCATCGACGTCCGCACACAGCGTGTAGTTGTGCGGGATTCCCGACGGCGTTCGGAGAGTCTCCAGAACCTGCTTGTTCCGCGATACGACGGCGATGCCCTGGTGGCTTTCCGGGTCCATCGAGTAGGTCACCCAGGTATCGGAGGGAAAGTCGGTGACGACACCCACTCCCTTGTCGGTACAGAACCAGGCCTCGTTTCCGCTGCGTCCCTTGACGGCGTTGATGAAGTCGCTCGGCAGGCCGGTCTCCTGCTGGTAGTATCCCCGCCAGTGGCGGCCGTCATAGCGGTTGCCGCCGAAGTAGGTGGAGACCCACAGGATTCCGTCCACGTAGCTGGTGCCGGTCGTGATCACATGGACGATCCCGTCATCGCGGTAGAGATCGATTTCCATCTCGCCGTCGGGGTCAAGATAGTCCTTCCAGGTCCCCCGGGCCACGTCGTACTCGAGGACTCCGCTGCCCCAGACACCGAGGTAGACCTTGCCGTCGTTGTAGGACACGCCGTAGTTCCAGATCTCCTCCATGGGGGCGTTCTTCTCGTTGAAGATCGTCCATTCTCCGGTCACGGTGTTGTACCGGCTGGCCCCGGCAGTCGTGGCGCACCAGACGTTGTCGCCCTCCAGCGCCACGCCGTAGACGACGTCGTTGACCAGGCCGCTGTTGAGCTGGTGCCAGTGATCGAAGCGGCCCGCGGAATAGCGGGCCAGGCCCCCGCCGAAGAGCGCCAGCCAGACCTCGCCGGTCTTCTCGTTGACGGCGATTCCGGAGACCACTTTCCAGGGAAGGCCGTCCTCCATCTTCCAGGTCCGTTTCACCTTCCCGGTCTGCTTGTCGATAACGGCCAGGCCGTCTTCGGTGCCGACCCAGACCTCGGTCGATGCCGCGGCCACCGAAAAGATGTGATCGTTCGGCAGGCCCTCCCTGGTCGTGTAGTGCACCCAGTCCGTGTAGACGTAGGGGAGGCCGGACGCCTCCGCCCCCGGGGTGTCTCCGGGCCCGGCCAGGAGCCCGGAGCCGGCGAGCGCTGTCACGCCGAGCCAGGCCAGAAGCCACCTGGTGGATTGCCTCGATGATGGATGCATATGCGGACTTCCTTTCCTGATTCGATTCAGAAGGTCCTGATGTACTCGATCAGATCGTTGAGCTGATCCTTGGTCAGATCGTTCGTCACTCCATGAGTGTCGTTGGGATTGTGAACGGTCCAGATCTCCTCCAGCGTCGGTGCAATCCCGTTGTGCAGATAGGGTGCCGAGTCGTAGATATTGTTCAGGTGCGGAACGTCGAAACGGGCCTCGCGGTCGTACTGCATCCGGGTCCCGACGTCGAACTGGCGGCGATTCGTGTACAGCGGCGGTGGATGACAGAAGACGCAGCGCTGTTCGGGCCCCAGGAGCCGGCCGTCGTTGGTGACCGAGCGCTCGAAAACGGCCCGTCCCCGTCGCTGCGCCGGTGTCAGCTCCGATCCGAGCGGATGGTAGCGGTTGGGCGGCCGGGTGATCGTGGAGATGTACAGATCGAGGGCCGACAGCTCGTCCGGCGTGAAGGGCTGGATGCGGGTGAAGAAGACGGCCAGACGGGGGCCGCACTGACGCTGCAGGCTCGGGTTCGTGCCCTCCCATTTGAAGGGAGCCGTATCCAGGATGCCTCGCAGGGTCCGGTTGTCGACCGGGCTGACTCCCACGCCGTCCGGTTCGATGTCGTAGGTGATGCCGTCCACGTGCCCGTCGGGATGACAGGAGTGACAGGAGAATTCCCGATGGAAGGTGATCCTGGCGTTGTGGAAAAGCTGTTCGCCGAGGCGCGCCTTGGTGATCTCCCGGGGCCCTCCCAGGTCGATCCGTTCCGTCGCCTCGAGAGAGGCGACGTCGATGGTCGTAATGGAGTCGTCCAGGCAGTTGGCGACGAAGGCCGTGCGGCCGTCGGCACTGAACGCGATGCCGCGGGGGCTGTGACGGGTCGGGATCTTCTTGATGATGAATTCGGTCGGCTTTCCCAGATGGTTGGGGAGCACATCCTTCCGTTCCCGGTCGGAAGCCGATTCGATGATGCCGATGAGCCGGTCGAGATCGACGACGGCAACCGTATCCAGACTGGCGCTCGTGACGAAGGCGTAGCGCCCGTCCGGTGAGATGGCCACGTCGGCCGGATCGGGAAAGCAGATGTCGGGCTCATCGAGGAGCACCTGGTCCACGCGGCCGTCCTTCCAGGCGATTCCCAGGCCGTTGGTGATCGTCCAGCCCTGCATGAGACGGGTCATGGGGACCAGGTTCTTGGTGCGCAGGAGGGTGAACAGAGCGTAGTCGCCGCTGGGATGCCAGGCGATGCCCTGGAGGAGATTGGTTCCGTCGACGGGATAGCGTTCCTGGACGATGTTGCGTTCGACTCCCACCGCGGTCAACTCCGAAACCGAAGAAGTCCGGAAGGGCACGAAGCGCGACAGGGAATTCGTCACCAGCAGTTCTTCACCGTCGGGTGAGAGAGCCATCGACCAGGGATAGCGGCTGGCGGTCAGGCGCTTGATCTCGCCCAGGGTGGCGGCATCCAGAATGGAGATGCTGTCCTCCGAGGAATTGAGGACATAGATCCGGTCGCCCTTCGGGCTGACCAGCAGGGCGTGGGGCTCATCGCCCACCGGCGCCGTCCGCTTGACCGTCCGTCCGGCCGTGTCGATCTCCGAGAGCGTGTCGTCGAGCCGATTGGTGACGTAGGCCAGTTTCCCGTCGGGGCTGAATGCGACGTCGTGGGGTTGGCCGCCCACCGGGATCTCGGCGACCTTCCGGTGCTCCGCCGCATCGACGACGATGACGGAGTCGGAGGCCTCACAGACCACGTAGAGCTCCCGGCCGTTCGGGGAGAGGGCCAGGTTGAGCGGGTTCTTGTAGCGGACTTCCTGGACGACCTCGCGTGGAACGTTCGGATGCTCGATCTTCTTCCAGGCGGCGTCGTAGTCGAAGGGCTTGCCGTGGGCGTCTTCGTGGCAGGTCAGGCAGAGCGTGCGGTCTCCCATCCTCAGCCCGGATTGAGTGGAGGCGGTCTTGTCGCGCATGACGGCTTCCGCCTGGTAGTCGCTGCCGGGACCGTGGCAGGCCTCGCATCCCACTCCCTCGTCCAGCGTGAACGACGCCAGGGCCTGCGACAGGTCACCGCCTCCGGTGGTGTGGCACCGAAGGCACTGATCGCTCTGCTGGGGGTTTCCTTCGACACCGGCCTGGCGGGCGATGGCATAGGCCTGCTCCGTGGCCAGCCGCCCGTAGGCGCCGGAATGGGCGGACATGCGCCAGCGGCTCCACTGGAAGCCCATGGCCGCGGATCGATGGCACGAGCCGCAGGCATGGACACCCACGTACTTGTGCTCGCCCGGGCCCTCCGAGGCCTGGCCCGAGGGAACCTCCAAGCCGGCCATGACCGGGTTCTCGGGCATGGGGTGCGCCAGCTGCTTCCAGGCTTCCTCCATGTCCAGTTTGGGCAGCTTGTGGACGGCCACGTGGGAGCCTTTTTCGTTGTGGCACATCTGGCAGTCGGCGAGCTCGATCTTCTTGAGCCCGGCCCGCATCGCCGCCTCGGGGTTCTTCATCACCTCCGCATCCATGTACTCGCTGCCGGGTCCGTGGCACTTCTCACACTGCACGCCATCCTCGATGCGGAAGCCGTCTTCGCGCTCCCAGTCCTCGACCTCGGCTCCGGTGGCATGGCAGCCGAGACACATGGCCGATTCCTGGGGCTCCTGGGGAATACCGCTGAGTCGCGCAATCTCCTTGGCTTCCGGTTTGGACAGGACGGCATAGGCCCGGGCGTGTTTGGAGACCAGCCACTTGCTGAACTGGTTGCCCATGCCCGGTCCGTCGTGGCACTGGCCGCAGGCCCGGGCGCCGACATAGATCGGTTCCTTCTGGCTCTGCGCCAGTCCGACGCCGATCAGAAGGAGGGTTCCACCCAGTATCAACGAGAGGAGTTTGAATCGCATGGGTCTTGGTCTCCCTGGCTCATTGAGCGCCCCGAACCACCTCGAGGAACTGGTCCGCCTTCACGTCCTTCAGCCGCTGAACGTCTCCGCCGACCCAGCGGATCTCGACCGAATCCGCCCGAGTCGCCTTGCCGAGGCCGAAATGAAGGCGGGAATCCGTCTGCGACAGGTAACCGCGCACGGGGACCATGTCTTCGATCATGGTCAGAGAGCCGACGACGACCGTGACCCGGGCACCGATCGCATCGCGCGGCGGATTGGGGAGGCGGGGAACGACCGTCAGCCAGTGGTTCCGATTACCTCCGTCGTTGCGCAGGAGGTTCGGCGTGTCGTTCAGATTCACGATCAGGATGTCCAGGTCGCCGTCGTTGTCGAAGTCGGCGAAGGTCGAGCCCCTGCCCACTTTCTTGACCCGGAAATAGTCCCCCGAGCGGTCGGAGACGTCTTCGAAGACACCGTTGCCCTGGTTGCGCAGCATCACGTCTTCCTCGGTGTACTCGTGATGGGCGTTCCCATTCGAGACGAACAGGTCGAGGTAGCCGTCGTTGTCGTAGTCGAACAACAGGCCCCCCCAGCCCGTGTATTGGCCGCAGGCCAGAGCGACCCGGGAGTGGGTGGTCCAGTCTTCGAAGAAGTCGCCCTGGTTCATCAGCAGGCTGCTGTAACCCATGTCCGGGATGTAGATGTCGAGCAGCTTGTTGCGGTCGATGTCCCCGGCGACGGGGCCCATGGAGGAGACCCCCTGCCCGTGCTCGCCGAAGGCAAGACCGAGGTTGAGCCCTTTCTCGACGAACGTCCCTTTGCCGGTATTCTCGAAGTAGTAGTTTTCGGTCGCGTCGTTGGCGACATAGATGTCCAGATACCCGTCGTTGTTGAGATCGGCCACGGTGGCGCTCATGGCGCGGCCGTTGTCGCGGTAGAGGCCCGATTCCTTCGTGACGTCGGTGAAGGTCCCGTCTCCGTTGTTGCGGTACAGCGCATCGGGCTCGGCGCTGTAGCTGAGCGGGCCCGGATAGCCGGCGGCCGGATAGTAGGCCCGGAACTTGCCGTCGTCGTATTTCAGGTAGTTGGCCACGTAGACGTCGAGGTCGCCGTCGTTGTCGTAGTCGAACCAGGGCGCGGAGAGGCTCCAGTTGGGGTCGGCGAGACCGCTGGCAGCCGACGCGTCGCTGAAGGTGCCGTCGCCGTTGTTGCGGTAGAGCTTGTTGGGCCCGTAGTTCAGGACGTAAAGGTCGACGTCGCCGTCGTTGTCGTAGTCGGCCGCCGAACAGCCGAAACTCGGACTGGGATCGCCCACGCCGGCACGCTCGGTGACCTCCGTGAAAGTCCCGTCGTGGTTGTTGCGATAGAGCGCGTTGAAGAGCTTGCCGCGAAGCTGGCGGCCTCGATTGTCGTTGATGGCCCGCTCCCAGGCGCCGTTGACGAAGTAGAGGTCGAGCCAGCCGTCCCCGTCGAAATCGAAAACGCACGCCCCGGCGCCCGTCCCTTCCACGATGTTGGTCAGCTCGAAGTCGCCGTAGCTGTGCTTGAAGTGGATTCCCGTCTGCTCCGTGATATCGGTGAAAACCGGCAGTGCAGCGTCCTGACCGGCCGCCGTCGCCGCGCCGGCCGCCGCCAGGACTGACAGGATCAGGACTTTGTTCCACGGGAAGATCATTCGATTGCTCCTGAAGGGTCGGAATGCACGGCGGCTCGGGCCGCCTGCTCTACACGGGAGCCCCCCTGGGCTCCGAGGTCGATCCATTCGATGAGAACGCGGATCTGATCGGGAGTGAGCAGCGCTTTTCCGCCGACGGGAATCCTCTCCGGGTGGGCCGGGACGGGATCCCAGGGTCGGGAGGTTCGCTGCCCGGTCACGTGCCAGATCAACGGGCTCGTGCGGGCCTCGCCCGGATGGATCCAGCGCCCGCGCATGGGATCGTCTCCCCGCCCCAGGCCCTCTGCGAGGGCGTCGTAGACGCTGCGCGCGTATTCCGACGCCTGAGCACCCGCTGCAGGAGGCTGAAGGCTCAGACGTCCGGGGGTACCGTCGTGGCAGGAAACGGCTCCGCAACCCCGGGCGACGACGGGCAGAACATCCCGGTTGAAGTCGACGAAGCGTCGCTGGCGTTCGGGGAGAGTCAGCCGTACCGGTGGCCCTTTGACCGCCTCGACGAGGCGGTTCGGCGGGGTCAGTTCGCCGTCCTCGTGGCAACCGATACAGCCGCGGGGCTCCTTGTTGCGGACCCAGATCCAGCCGCAGCTGCGCAACGCCATTCCGTTTTCATCGATCAGCTGGAGCTGAACGGGAAGATTGGCGGGGATCTCGAAGAAGAACGATCCATCGCCCTGGATCGGGACTTCCCCCAGGATTCGCCGGGGCAGGTACGGCGACCTGGTTTCAGCCGCCTCAGCGGAGGCGTGTCTCGGCAGTCCTTCGATCACCCGCAGCCGCCGCGCCGTCGCCGGAGTCAACCAGTCGGGATTCTCCAGATCGTTGATGCCGATGTCGAGGCCGTAGAACTGGCCGTAGGGATGGGTGTCGTTGACGACGCTCGAGCGCCCGTCGGGTCGCGGGCGCGGGGAGACGAGGCGCCCTTCGAGCAGATCGCGGCCCGGCTCGGCGTAGAAGGGCTCCCGTCGGCCGGAGGCCGGATCGAAGCGGCACAGCGCATAGTTTCCAGGGCCCGTGGCCGGTCGCCAGGAGACCAGCAGCGATCCGTCGGCGAGGGGCGAAGGGGAGTGGAAGAAGCCGTCTGCGGGCTGAGTCAGCGAGCGGTAAGAATGGAAGTTGCGCCGCAGTTCCACGCTGCCCAGCTGTCCTCCGCCGTCCGGCGAAGTCTCGTCCGCTTCCACGAAGATCGCCAGGCCGTCGGTCGTCACGGTGGGCATCTGCTGCACCCGACGTCCCTGCTCGCCCGTGAACGCCGCCAGGTCGGTGCCGTCGACGTTCATGTCGAAGATCCGCATCCGCCCTCGGCCCCCGTGGCGGGGAAGTGCGGCCTGCCAGCCTGCGAAGAGGATGCGGCCGTCCCACATGAGGAAGGGATCCTGATCGGCCGACGGGTTGTAGGTGACGCGGCGGACCTCGGAGCCGTCGATGCGGCAGGAATACAGGTCGGTGGCCGGGCGGTTTCCCTTCTCGTTGATCTCTCCGGCGGCGTCGCTGACGAAGAGGATCTGGAGCCAGGGCTCGTTGGCGGTGATGACGTAGTAGGTGGACAGGTAGCGCGGCTGACGGCAGTTGCCGGCGTCACGGGTGATCTGGCGCAGATCGCGTCCGTCGACGCCGATCTCGAAGATGTCATACGGCTGATCGGCCCGCTTGCGGCCGGCGAACAGGATGTGCGTGGCGTCGAAGGAGACATCCGGCTCGCAGGCGCTCTGGAAATCCCGGCTCAACACCCTGCGTCGGCCATCGCGTTCCCGGATCACCAGACGGGCGCCGTCGCAGAGATCCGACCGAAGCGTGCCCTCCGGATCGGCCGACAGTCCGGTCAGGGCCTTCGCCCTCGTTTCGACGAAGACCACGGTTTCGGAGCGTCCGTTGACGGAGCCGGCCCGGGCCGCGCCGGCGGCCGGAAGCAGCAGGAACAGGATCAGGAAAAGGTCAAGACGCTTCATTGCGGGGCGCTCCGTTCGAACCGGATCGGTCTTTCGCAGGATCCTCGGGTCGCGCCGCCACGGCCGCGATCCACCGCGACGAGCAAATCGACATCCTTTGGTGTAGAAAAGCGTCGGACGGACCCGAACACCGCGGTCTCCCGAGTCGATTCCGCCGATCCCCCTACTGGTCCTTCTTGAGAATGGCGATCGCCTCGATCTCGACCAGCAGGTCCTCCCGACACAGGCGCGCCTGGATGCCCACACTGGCCGGAAGCGGATTCAGCTGCAGAAAGTCGAAAAACGCGGTGCGCACCCGATTGAATTCATCGTAGTCGCGCTCGATGTCCCGGAGGTAGCAGGTGCACTTGACGATGTCTTTCCAGGTGGCTCCCTGGGCCGACAGGAGTTCCGTGATATTGCGGTAGGTTCTCCAGCACTGGGCCCGCAGGTCCCCCTTGTGCACGGTGGCGCCGTCTTCATCGACGCTGGCGGTGCCCGAGATGAAGATGAGCGAATAGGATCCGAGCTCGAGCCGGAGCCCGCGCGAGAAGGCCGACCCGTAATCGCAGGCCTCGTTCAGCACGGACGGTGCACAGACGGCCTGATGTTCGACGGAGGTGTAGCCCGGATCATGAGGCATCTCGCGGAACGGGCGAACGGATCCCGAGGTCGAAAGCAGGCCCAATGCCATCAGTTCCTGTCTTTCGGCCTTCGATAGATCGAAATCTGCTAGAACGTTGTCTCGGACACTGACCAAAGTGCTCATGAGCTGACCCTCCTCAATGGTCGCAGCAGCGACGGTGTTGGACCGCGTGAAGTCGCCCGGGATTGGACGTTACGGAACTGGTGAGGGGTGGCCCACCCGGTCCTTTGCGAAGGAAGCTCCGACAATTCCCCGTAACCAGGGACCGAGTTTCCCTCCAACGATTCAAAAAACTGTAGTTTCCCACCCGTCGTTCCTTGACGCACGATGGATGCCAGCCCGGAGCGGTTTTCTGAGGGTTGATTCAAGTAACTGCAAATATTGTGTTTATTAGAGTGAGATGGGACGTCCCGTGAGGCCCCTCGGATGACCGGTCGTAGATTCTATGAACCCCGGAAAATGGGCCGCTGCGACGCGCCCGGGGCTCTCGATTGGCTCCGTCCAATCTGTAAGTGTAGCAAATTCAAAGGGATGGTGCGTCCGGTTCGGTGCCTGTATGCACAGCGCTGGTAATTCGTACGTTTTGTGTCAACACATGAGTAACCACCGGTATCAACGCATGGGGGATCAGGTACGAGCGGGGTCGGCGCCCCGGAGACCCGGACGGATCCCCGCAAAGCGATGAGTCTGGTGGGGGTTGCCGCGGAGGGAGGTACTTGCCGCCGGACGACTTGCTCGATATGATGGAGCATCTTCGAACCTAGCTCTCAATGTTTCAGTCAGCTTAAGGAGGAGTCCAATGCCCAAGGGCAAGAAACCTGAGCAGAACGGCTCCGGCCTGTCTCGCAGAGACTTTTTCAGGAGCGGAACGGCGGGTGCCGTCTCCGCCGCGCTGATCTCGCAGCAAGCCGGACTCGCAAAAAGCGAGGCGGGGACCCAGATTCTCGGGCCGGGTAAGATCCCCATCAAATTGAGTATCAACGGTAAGATCCACCGACTCGAGGTGGAGCCGCGGGTGACGCTGCTCGACGCCCTGCGCGACAGGCTCGATCTGAGCGGGACCAAAAAGGTCTGTGACCGCGGCACCTGCGGCGCCTGCACGGTCCTCCTCGACGGCAGGCCTGCGTACTCCTGCTCGGTGCTGGCCATCGAGGCGGCGGGCCGGCAGATCGAGACCATCGAAGGTCTCGGTACGCCGGAGGAGATGCACCCGGTGCAGCGGGCTTTCGTCGAGAACGATGCCCAGCAGTGCGGCTTCTGTACGCCCGGCTTCGTGGTGGCTTCGAAGGCCTTCCTCGATCGCAATCCGAATCCGTCGGTCGAGGAGATCGAGCGGGGCCTGGGCGGCAACTTCTGCCGCTGCGGCACCTACATCGGGATCCGGGCCGCCGTCCTCCAGGCGGCGGGGAAAGGAGGCCACCATGCCTGAGTACAACTGGCCTGCCGCAGACCAACGGTGGCGCATCGGTCGGGAGACCATCCGGGTGGACGGACCTTCCAAGTCCACCGGGTCCGCCGAGTACACCTATGACGTCGATATTTACGGGCTCCTTCACGCCAAGATGCTGACCTGTCCCCACGCCCATGCCAAGATCGTCAGCATTGACACCTCGGCCGCGGAAAAGATGGACGGCGTCAAGACGGTTCATGTCATCCAGGGAGTCGGCACGGAGATTCAATGGGCCGCGGACGAGATCGTTTCAGTGGCCGCCGAAACGGAAGAGATCGCTCGAGACGCTCTGGCGGCGATCAAGGTCGAGTACGAAGTGCTGCCCCATTTTCTCGACGGAGAGAAAAAGGACGCCGCACCCGGTGCCCAGGCCGCACAGGCGGAGACCGTCGGCGATCCCGACGGAGGAATGAGCGGTGCGGACAAGGTCTCGTCGGGGTACTACGGCCTGGAAGTGATCTCCCATTGCTGCATGGAAGCGCACGGGTCCGTCGCTTACTGGGAGGACGACCAGCATCTGGTGGTCTACGAGTCGACCCAGGGCGTCAGCGTCATTCCGGGACAGTTCGCGGAGGCGCTGGAGATTCCGGCGGCCAACGTGCGCGTCATCTGTCAGAACATGGGCGGAGGATTCGGCAGCAAGTTCAGCGCCGACCGCTGGGGCATCGAGTGCGCCCGGCTGGCCCAGATGACCAAGCGCCCGGTCAAGCTCATGTTGGACCGTGACGCGGAGATGCAGGTGGCGGGAGGCCGCCCCTCGACCTTTGCCAACGTCAAAGTGGGCGCGAAATCCAGCGGTGAGATGACGGCCTGGACCTCGGAATCCTGGGGGACGGGCGGACCCGCCGGCACGGGCAGCCCGCCGTTGCCCTATGTGTTCGAGGTCCCGAACCGGCGCCATCAGCACACGTCGGTTCCCACCAACACCGGCCCGTCGCGGGCCTGGAGGGCTCCGAATCATCCTCAGGCCTGCTTCGTGACCATGTCGGCGCTGGAAGATGCGGCGGCGGCCATCAACATGGACCCCCTCGATTTCTTCCTCAAGAACATCAAGATGACGGGGCAGTTGGCCGACACCTACGCCGAAGAGCTCAAGCTGGGAGCCGACCTGATCGGCTGGAAGCAGAACTGGAAGCCCCGCGGCCAAGGTGGAGACGGGCCGGTCAAGCGGGGCATGGGACTGTCGCTGCACACCTGGGGTGGCCGCGGGCACCAGAGCAACTGCGAGCTGGTCCTCCATCCCGATTCCTCGGTGGAGGTGAGGCTCGGCAGCCAGGACCTGGGAACGGGGACGAGGACGGTCATTGCGACGGTCGTGGCCGACGCTCTGGGACTCGATCCGCAGGACATCACGGTCAGGATCGGTGACAGCCGTTTCCCGGCGTCCGGAGCTTCGGGCGGAAGTACGACCGTGGGGGGCGTCAGCTCCTCATCGCGGCGTGCCGCCATCATGGCCCTCGATGCGTTGCTGCCCAAGGTGGCCGAAGAACTCGGCGCCAAGCCGGAAGAGCTGGAACTCGTCGACCGGAAGGTTCAGGTCCGGACCGACCCCAGTCGCAACCTGTCGTGGAAGGAAGCTACGTCGCTGCTCGGGGTGACGCCCATCAGCGTGGTGGGACGGAATCCCGGACCGGGCCGGCTGATCGACAGCGGCGTGGGCGGCGTCCAGATGGCGGACGTCAGCGTGGACGTCGAAACCGGTCAGGTGCGCATCAACCGGATCGTCGCCGTGCAGGACTGCGGGTTGATCATCGACATGCTGACCGCACGCAGCCAGGTCTATGGCGCGTTGATCATGGGCGTCACCTACGCCCTCATGGAGGAGCGGGTGGTCGACCCCATCACGGGCCGCCTCCTCAACGACGACATGGAGTTCTACAAGCTGGCCGGAATCGGCGACGTCGGGGATCTGGTCGTGCATATGATGACCGGCCCCGGTTATGACGAACGCGGGGTCATCGGGCTTGGAGAGCCTCCTGTGATCTCTCCGGGGGCGGCAATCTCGAACGCCGTGGCGAATGCAATCGGCGTCCGGGTACCCTATCTGCCCCTGACGCCCGACCGAGTGCTGCAGACGCTCGAAAAAGGAGGGGCAGCCTGATGGATAACTTCGAATACGCCAGTCCCAATACGGTGGAGAGCGCACTCCAGCTGCTCGGGCCGCAGGCAGTCGTCCTGGCCGGCGGGACCGATCTTCTCAGCCTGATGAAGCAGGGGGTCGCCGCACCCAAACGCCTGGTCAACATCAAGTCGATTCCGGACCTCGGAGGCATCGTCGACAAGGGTGCCGACGGCGTCCGGATCGGTGCTCTCGTCACCCTCGACGAGCTCATGCAGAGCGCTCTGATCGCGGGGGCCTATCCGGCCCTGGTGCAGGCCGCCGACGGTGTCCGGAGCCCGCAGCTCGAAAACATGGGGACCGTCGGGGGAGACTTGTGCCAGCGTCCGCGCTGCTGGTATTTCCGCCATGGCTTCGGCCTGCTGGCCATGAAGGACGGCAAGTCGATGGTCGTGGACGGCGACAATCGCTACCACGCCATTCTGGGCAACGCCGGTCCCGCCTATTTCGTCAATCCGTCCAGTCTGGCTCCGGCTCTGATCGCCTACGGCGCCAAAGTGACGATCCAGGGAACCTCCGGGTCGAGGCAGGTGGCGCTGAGCGATTTCTACAAGACCCCGACGGCGGAAGGCCAGAAGGAATACGACCTGGGAGACCAGGAAGTCCTGACCGAAATCCTGATTCCGTCGGCGTCCGGTAGAAAGTCCGCCGTCTACGAGATTCGCGAGCGAGAGGCCATGGACTGGCCGCTCGTGGTGGCCGTCGTCTCCCTGGAGATGAATGGCGACACCGTGAAGTCGGCCAACGTCGTCCTGGGCCAGGTGGCTCCGACGCCCTGGCCGGTGGCGGCAGCGGGTCAGGCGCTGGTCGGGAAGGCCGTCAGCGTTCAGACGGCAGAGGCCGCCGGCGCGGCCGCGGTGCAGGGCGCCAAGCCGCTGAGCAAGAACGGGTACAAGGTGGCGTTGGCGCGCGTCGCGGTCAAGCGTGCCGTCCTGAGGGCCGCGGGAATGGAGGTAGCGTGATGGTAATGGAAAGAGTCGGCCGGGACGTGTGCCGGCGCCTGCGATCCAAGGGCATGTTCATCGAGGCCGAACCGGATCCGAACGTTCCCAATACGGGCGACGGCATTTACTGGTGCACGCACACGATGAACTGCCTCGGCCCGGACGGCAAGGTCGCCGGCAAACACCTGTGCAAGGCCGGACGCGGCTGCTTCGAACAGAAGTAGGGTCTTACGGATACCACTCGAGCAAACGCACTTCGGTGCCGGGATCGACTTTCGACTGGAAGGCCTGGAGGTCGGTCCCGCGCGAGTGGTAGGGGTAGACCACCTTGGGGTGGAACGCGTTGACGCACTCGGCGGCCTCGTCGGGCGCCATCGTATAGGGCAGGTTCATGCACACGAAGGCGATGTCGATGTCGCGCAGCGCCTTCATCTCGGGCGTACATTCCGTGTCCCCTGAAATGTAGACCCGTTGGGTGCCGAAGGTCAGGACGTAGCCGTTGCCTTCACCGCGAGGGTGATAGAAGCGCCCTTCCGAGGGCCCGCGGACGAGATTGTAGGCCGGCACCGCCTCGATCCCGATGCCGAGCGCCTCGGTCTTCTCGCCGTTGCGCAGGACGCGGGCCTGTGTGACCTGCTGCTGGACGGCCAGCGTGCCGATGACGAGGGTCCCTTCCTTGCTCGATTGGGTAATCTGACCAAGGTCGAGATGGTCGCCGTGCGTGTGGGTGATCAGAATGAGATCCGCCTTGGGTTGACCCGAGTAGTCCGCGCCGCGGCTCACCGGATCCACATAGACGACGCGGCCCTGCCACTTCAGGATCAGGGAAGCGTGGGTGATCGGTACGACTTCGACGTCTCCAACCTGGTCGACCGAGGCCGGCAGGACGGCGAACAACAGAGGAATCCAGGAAAGGATCAGCATCTCAACCTCCAGGTAATACGACTCGACACCTCGACCGCCCGCCGAGCGGCCGACGACGAGGTGAATCCACCTTCATTCCAGGCATTTCACGCGGATTTGTCAACTCCCGGAGCACCGCCGCCGGGATTTGACAACGACGGGCCCCCTACCGGAGAATAGCGGCTTCACTTCGAGCTTGGCCCCATCGTCTAGAGGACTAGGACGCCGGCCTCTCACGCCGGTAACACGGGTTCGAATCCCGTTGGGGCTACCACCGAGATCGAGGGATAGGACATATAGGACATATAGGACAGCCGATTCGCGTGATGCCGCCGTCCTATTGGTCCTATTGGTCCTATATGTCCTATGGGTCCCTCCTGTAGCCCATTCCCCGATCTTCCCTTACTCCCCGGTCACCGGGTCCTTGAGCTCCACCTGGCGAACCTTCCCCAGCTTGTCGAGGGGACCGGGCCACTGGTCGCCGCCCTGGTTGCAGGGCTCGAAGTCTCCGACGATGGTGATGACGAACTGGTCGGGGTGGATGTACTTGTTGGCGACCTCCTGGACCCGGGCCTTGGTCACTCGTCGGACGTTGTCGCGGAACGTCTGATAGTAATCCATCGGTTTCCCGGTCATCTCGAGCTCGGCGAAGTTGGCCATCGTGTCCTGGGGCGACTCGAAGGCGTTGGCGAAGCTCTCCAGATAGTAATTGACGGCTGTCTCCATCTCGGCGTCGCTGACCGGCTCCCGCCGGATCCGGTCGATCTCGTCCAGAATCAGTGAGATGGCATAGCCGACCGTCGACGACTTGGTCTGGACGTAACCCGAGAAGGTGCCCGGGAAGCCCCAGCGGTAGCTGAAGCGGCTGCCCTGACTGTAGGAGAGCCCCTCGTTCGAGCGGACTTTGGTGGTGATCCGCGAGGTGAAACTGCCGCCGCCCAGGATGAAATTCATGATCTGCACGGCGAAGTAGTCGGGGTTCGAGTCTTCGATGCCGAGATGGCCCAGGCTGATGTAGCCCTGGTTGATGCGCTTCTGGATGAAGTAGACGCCCGGGGCGGGCTCGGGGAAGTCCTTCGAGCAACTGGGGAATTCGGGATGGCCTTCGGGCCAGTCGGCGGTCTGCTTCCGGACCTTCGCCTCCAGGTCCGGCTTCGAGAAGTCGCCGGCTGCGGCGAGGATGACGTTGCCCGGAACGAAGTAGTCGTCGTGCATCTTCCTCAGGTCTTCGGCGGTCACGCTCTGGTAGGTGGCCCGGGTGGGCTGCCAGGTCAGGGGGTGATCGCCGTAGAGCAGGCGCTCGAACTCGCGCCGGAGAACCGTGCCGGGCTGGTCGTTGGCCTGCCGAAGCTGTTCGATGAGACGGGCTTTGGCCAGATCCAGTGGTTCCTGTCGGAAAGCCGGATGCATCAAAACGTCGAAGAAGAGATCCAGACCCTCATCGAGGTCCTTGCTCAGTACGGAGAGCGTGAGCGTCGAGGTGCGCTCACCGACGAAGAAGCGCAGGTTGCCACCGAGAAAGTCGATGCGCTCCTCGATGGCGCTTCCCTGGCGCGTCGCCGTACCCCCTTTGATCAGAGTGTCGCTCAGGATGCCGTCGAGTCCGGTCTTGTCCCGGGGGACGTAAAGGCTGCCGAAGTTGACCAGCGCGGAGACCTCCACCAGCGGCAGCGAGTGGTCCTCCTGGATGTAGCCGCGCAAACCGTGGCCCAAATCGACACGGAAGTCGCTGGGGTTGGGAGGATCATAGGAGAGGGGAGGGAATCGAAGGTCGGAGGGTTTCTGGACCTGGCCGAAGGCTGCGGCGCCGGCGAGAAGCCCGACAACGGTCGCGAGACACAGTGCCTTTTTCATGATCGTTTTCCTTACCGCCGGGACGTGCGCTCGTAGATGGCCGTCAGGCTGTTGTCTTTGACGAAGTACTTGGAGGCGACTCGCTTGATGTCGTCGTTGGTCACATTCTGCAGGTCGTCCAGATCGGTCAGGATCGATCGCCAGCCTCGATTGAGCTCAGCGCGGCCGACCCGGCTCGCCAGGCCCATGGCACTGCCCAGACTGCGCACGAAGCTCGCTTCGGAGCGATTCTTGGCCTTCTGGATCTCGTCGTCGGTGAACCCTTCCTGCTTGATCTTGTCGATCTCCTCCCAGATGGACGCCTCCAGGTCCTCGGGCCGGACTTTTTTGTCGAGACGCGGCGTGGCACTGAACTGGAAGGCGCCGACGTACCACTGCTGCCGGCTGAAGGCAGAGACATCGACAGCCATCTCCTTCTCCACGACCAGCGCCTTGTAGAGACGGCCCGTGCCTCCGCCGCCCCGCGAGCGGCGCCCCCAGCGCCCTCCTCCGCCTCCCGAGCCGAGGACGTCGGCCAGAATCGACAGGGCGGCACCATCCGGGCTGCCGTCGGGGGGCGTATGGAACATCATCTGCAGCCTCGTCGGAGCCGGCCCGGAACCGTAAATCCGCTTTTCAGAGTACTGCGGAGGTTCGGCCGTGCGGATGGGTTCGATGTCGGGTCCCTTGGGGATGCGCCCGAAATATTCTTCAGCCAGAGACAGGATCCGGTCGGGATCGAACTCACCAACATAGATGGCGACCGCATTGTTGGGTACGTAGTAGCGGTTGTGGAACTCGATCAGATCTTCCTTGGTGACCTTGCGCAAGTCGTCCATCCATCCGATGACGCCCCAGTGATAGGGGGAGGCGGCATAGAAGGCGGACGAGACCTGTTCGTTGAAGAGGTAGCCCGGACGGTTCTCGCTCAGGCGGCGCTCCTCCATGACCACGTCCTTCTCGGAATAGAACTCCCGGAAGTAGGCGTTGGCCATGCGATCGGACTCGAGCAGCATCTGGAGTTCGACCTTGTTGGAGGGGAGCGTCACGTAGTAGCCCGTACTCTCATTGCCCGTCGAGGCATTGAGTCCGGTTCCGCCGTTCTTCATGTACAGGGTCCAGAGGTCGTCCTTGATGATGTACGGCTTCTCGCTTTCGGCGAGCTTGCGGTACTCCTCCTGCCATTCAGCCAACTTCGCGGAGTCGCCGCCGTCCGGCCGCCAGTACTTTTCCCGGTAGATCTTCCGCATGACGGCATCGATCTGCTGATCGATGGCCGAATCCGCAGCGAAGTCGGTGACACCCATGATCCGGGTGCCCTTGAACATCATGTGTTCATGAATGTGGGCGAGCCCGGTGATTCCCGGCCGTTCGTTGATGGATCCCACTTTGTAGTAGATGTGGCAGACCACCCGCGGGACGCCGGCCTTGGGGATCAGAAGGATCTTCATTCCATTGGCCAGCGTGTGCTCCTGGACGTTGAGGGTCAGATCGGCTGCACCGGCCATTCCGACCAGCGCGATCAGCGAGAAGAGCAAGATCAGGATGCGTTTCATGCACGGCGCTCCTTTTCCCCGATCTTCGCTTGGGGCCCTCGACGGCGTCGCGAATCCGGGGCAAGAGGGAAAGTGAATAAAAGGGAGCAAAGGAAGAGAGAACAGGAATGTTCGAGAGCCTGCAGCGAGAACACGAAGGAGCAAGAATCGACCAGGGGAGGGAGATTGTCAAGCCAAATGGGACGCGCCTGGGACGCATGGGACCCAGGGGACAGAGACGACGGACTCCCGCGAAGATCCCCGGCGGACGAGTGGTACGACTCTTCATGGTGCTCCACCGCTTCCGGGCAGTCTCATCGGTCCCATCCGACTCATCGGTCTCGGGCCGTCCCATCATCCTGAGACGGCCCTGCACTCTTCCTCACGTCCCATCGGTCCCATCCGCCCCGGGGCGTCCCATGACCGGCGGCGAAGCGATCTCGAAGGCCCGGTTCACCGACTTGACGCCGTTCGTGGTCTCGATCTCCACAACCAGGGAGTAGCGGCCCGGGGCCAGGCCGGCCAGCGGGGTCCTTCCGCTGCACTCGAGACCTCGGGCGTCCTCGGTGGACGGACGCAGGGACAGCCACGGACCGGTCACCACCGTGTGACCATCCGCATCCCGCAGGGCGATACGGAAGCGGGAAGGGCGCTCCCCCTCCAGCGCCAGCAGCTTGCAGTGAAAATAGAGCGTATCGCGAGGCCGGAACACCGCGGGCAGGCGCGGAATCATCAGTTGCCCGGCGATCTCCAGCGGGTTCGACAGGACCGTGGTGAGTCGACCGGTCTTGATGCTGAACCCGCTCGAGGTCCCCACCGGCTGCGTGCCCTGGGCCAGCACGAGGGAGCCGAAAAGGAGACGGCCGTCCCCAGGCGGAATGGAGAGTGACGTGCGGCCGCTGCTGAGATGTCCCCGGCGGTTGTCACGCACGTAGGCCGTCAACTCGTAGCTGCCTGCCGGCAGATCCAGGACATTCTGGTAGAGGAAGCGCGGTTCGCCGGAGTTGCGGTTGGGTTTGATCTCCACCTGATCCCGGACACCGGCGAGGACCTCTCCGTCCGGTTGGCGCGCCAGGATCACGATCTCGAGATTCAGGTTCTCGGACTCGGACAGCTGCTCGAGTTCGGCAAAATCGAAGGACAGGATGACCGAGACCTGAAAGCGGTCCGCCGCCCGCGGGAAGTATTCCGAGGAGATTTCCAGATTGAAGTCGTCGCTCGGGATTTCGTCTACGATGGCCTGCTGCAGCTGCTGCTCGCGTTCGACCGAGGTGAGCGCCGTGTAGGGTTTGTCGGCGTAGTAGCCCTTGCGAAAGGTGAGCCGGACCCCCGTGCGCCGGGTCCTGACCTCGATCCGGTGAAACCGGCCGTCGCGGGGGATCTCGGAAATCCGGTACCCAAGCAGGTAGTAGTGGCTCGCCTCCTCCTGGGCGATGCCGAAGATCTTCTGCAGGTCGTTGTCGTCCAACAGAGCATAGCCGCCGGTGTCGGCCGCCAGGGTCGTGAGGCCCTCCTGTGAGGTGGCCAGGGAGCTGAGCTGTCCCAGGGAGGCGCGCCCGTTGAAGATCGACGTTCCGCCGCCTCCGGAACGATGGGCTCCCCCACCCGGCGAGGGCGCAACCAGCCCGCGGCTGTCGACGGTATAGAAGGATGTGTTGTGCCGGTTTGCGTCGTCCGTCGTCAGACGCATCTGCTCCGTGTTCTCGATGGCGTCGGCAGTCAGCCCCGGAGTGAAGTAGAGGATCGACTTGCGTCCCGGGAGGTCGCCGAAGGCTTCCGTCAGGGACTGCAGGGAGTAGAGTTGCTCGTTCGTCTCGAACAGGGAGAACTCGGTCTGATCGGCGAGGAACTCGCCGCTGGCGCTCGCGCTGCTCTCGTCGCTCGAGTCGATTTCGGGACTGACCTGGCCCAGCCGATTGACGGCGGCCAGCAGTTCGTCGCGATCCGAAGTCATGTTGCTGAGCAGGGAGAGACTCTGGTCGAACACGGCGACTGCCGCCTCATCGTTGGGCGTAAAGCCGGTCTCGAGGAACTTGCGGGCCGCTTCCTGGACGAAGTGGGCGTCCTGGGGATCCATGGCACTCAGGTTGAAGAACAGAATGAAGGATCGCTTTTCGGGGGTGGCGGGCCCCGCCGCACCGGCACCGGCAGGGGAGGCCGCGCGCGCCGGCGTGGCCGCCTCCTGCGCGGGGCGTGCCGCCGGCATGACCGGCGGCTGCTGTTCTCCCTGGGCCCCTTCGACGGCGGCGGGCAGGGGAATCGACACCTCCCGGAAGTAGCTGATGGCCTGGGTGACGCCCTCTTCCGAAAGGGAGAAGTCCTCGGCCGTCAGGCCCCGAACCGGCCTGCCGGCCGAGTCGACCACGCGAACGTCGACGATGACCATGTTCGAGGTGGCCGTGAAACGAGGTTGCTGCTGGGCGGGCAGCGACGGCCATCCCATCAGGGCGACGGAGATCAGGGAAAGGCTGCGTCGAAGCATAGGCGCCTAGAAGCTGAAGCGCAGATCCAGCTGAATCGTCCGCATCGGGCCGGCGGCCGTGACCTGTCCGAATCCGCGACTGTTCACGATGGTGTTGATGGACGTGTAGTTGACGTGGTTGAGCACGTTCTGGGAGCGCAACGAGATCAGCAGACGCCGACCGGTCTCGCCCAGCGGAATGCTCCGGTGCACGGACAGGTCGAGCGTCCAGGCGCCGGGTCCGGGAATGGTATTCCGGCCGGCGTCCCCGAAGGTGCCGGGATCGGGCAGGGTAAAGGCGGCGGTATTGAACCAGAACGAGGTGCTCCGCTCGTCCGTGCCGAGAACGGGAGAGAGGCCCGTGACCGATGCCCGCTCACTCGAGAACGAGCCGGTTCCGCTGTTGTTGACCTGGTTTCCCAGGACCCGGGCCGTGAAGGGGCTGCCGCTGTTGGCGCTGAAGGTCCAGCTCAGATACCAGTCCCGAAGCAGGTCGCCGACCAGACCCGGGTCCCGAAACCACCGGTTGCGGGGGCCGAACGGGAGTTCCCAGATGCTGCGCAGTGACAGCCGGTGCCGGACGTCGAAGCTCGACAGCCCTCGTTCCGACGCGAGATCGTTGTCGTTCTGGGCGACGGTTCGTCCCTGACCACCGATGGTGGAGGCATTGTCGAGGGACTTCCCGTACTCGTACTGGCCGGAGAATGAGAAGCCGCCGCGCATCCTGCGCATCACGAGGAGCTGGAGTCCATGGAATATCGAAGAAGCTCCCGAACTCAGGTACAGGAACTGGGCGGCATTCGGATTGACCAGTCCATCCGGCGTCAGGCGGTTGGGAGCGCGCAGCAGTTCCAGACCCGTGCCCCGTGAACCCGCATAGCCGAGGCTTGCGAAGAGCCCCAGAGGCAACGACTGCTGCAGCGAAAGTCCCCAGTTCTGAACGGCCTGGAGCCGGAAGTAGGGATCGACGGCATAGGTGTTCGCGGCGGCCGGTACCACTCCCGGTGCGAAAGCACTCTCGAGGGGAAGATAGTCCTGACCTTCGGCGATGCTCTGCACGGAATAGCCGAAGGGGGGCTGGGCAATCAGCTCCCGAGCCAGGCGCAGGTAGGCATCGCTCGGATAGAAGACGCCGTATTCCGCCCGCAGAATGCTGCCCCTGGGGCCCGAGCGCAGGCGGTAGGCGAGTCCCAGGCGGGGTGCGAAATTGTTCTTGTCGCTCTCGATCATGGCCCTCGGATACAGGCCGAAAGAGGGCCCGACCGAACCGGGAACCACCGTTTCCGCCGTCAGGAAATCTGGACCCAGGTCGAGGTTGGAGATGCGGTTGTACTTCTCGACGACGGGGCTGACGTAGTCGTAGCGGAGTCCCCACTGCAGGGTCATTCGCGAGTGCAGCCTCCAGTTGTCGTTGACGAACAGGGAGAGCTGGCGCCCGCGTCCGTAGTGGTCGGGATTGCCGTACTGGATTTCGCTGCTCTGGGCCCACCCCAACAGGAAATCGGCCAGATCGTAACCCGAGCCGGGCACGGGCTCGCCGCCCGCGTAGGCACTGGTGGCGATTCCCGCAAAGTTGAGGCTGCCCGAGCCGTTCGGACTGCCCAGCAGGTTGTAGCGCAGCCAGCCGTACTCTCCGCCGATCCTCAGGAAGTGCGTTCCCGTGACGAGCATCCAGGACTCGCTCGCCCTGATCGATTCCCGCACATTGACCGAAGAACTGCCGTCGCTGAGGGCGCTGTAATTCGTGAAGGCGAGGGAGGGCAGTCCGAAGTCCACGGGGGATGGAGAGACGCTCTGCAGGCCGAGCTCCGCCGAAATGTCGCGCCGGAAAGCGAAGGGGTTGAGGGTCTGGTTGTTGTTGCGGTTATAGTTCAGCCGGACGTTCTGGATCAGTCCCGGCCGCAAGGGGGTGTTGGCGGAGAGGTCCAGGTTGTGTCCATGAGAGGTCCGGCGTCCCTCGAGCTCCGGGAACAGGTTGAAGGTATCCCCGGTCCCGCGGCTGAAGCTGTAGCCCCCGGCGAGCTGCAGCCGATCGCTGAGAGGGAAGTTCAGCCTCGTGTTGAGCCGGTCGCTGTGGTTCCCGAGCGCCTGCTGACTGTAATAGTTGAGGTAAGAATCGTCGCGGTTGGGCGTGGGCACGAAGGCCAGCAGGCCCAGGGAGGTCGGGTTCAGAGCCTCCTGGGGGATCCGGCTGTCGGTGAAGGCGGCGCCCGTGACCGGGTCGAAGATCTGGACGGTGGAACCGGCGAGCGGACCCGTCCGGTAGGTGGTCGCCGAGAAATCTCCCTGTCGCTCCAGCAGGGTCGGCACCGACCAAAGGCAGACTGAAGCTGGCTGCCGCGCGTCGTGCTGTAATTGACGAAGTACTGGCCCCGTCTGGGGAAGAAACCGGTACTCGCTCCGGACCCGGGGAGAGCTCCCCCAAGGCTGATTCCGGCATTCCAGCTGTCGTATCGGGGCGGGGCTTCCTCCTGGCCGGTCAGGGAGTAGGGACGCGCGTCGAGGGCGGAGCCCGAGAAGCCCAGCTGGAGGCTCCCGTGAATGCTGTTGGCGCGGGATCCGGCGATACGCATTCCACGACCGCCCCCGAACCCGCCCCCGCCCATCCCGCCGCCAAATCCGCCTGCGCCGGGAGGTCCGGCGCCGCCCGGACCAGCGGGACCGCCCATGCCCCGGTCCATGCCCAGGATATCCCGCAAGACTTCGCGCTGCTCGTTGTTGCCGCCCGAGCGCTGGCGGGAGGCACCCTGGATGAAGACGACTTCATCCAGGGTGGTGTTCTGCGATTCGGATGGGCGAGCCTGATTGGGAAGCAGCGAAATCTCCTCGAAGGGATCCTCGTTCGAGGCGCGTTCAGTTGCGGGCCGGCCGGCGCCCGGTTGCCTGAAGGGCTGATCGCTTCGGGCCTGGCTGAAGAACTGTTCGTTGAGATCGAGGCCGAACTTGTAGTTCGAGTAGTCGCGGCGAATCTCGATCGACATTTCGCCCCCGGCGGGACCTCCTCCGGGCTCCATGAAGCCTCCGGGGCCGCCGCCGCGTGGCCCCGGCATCGACGTTTTGATGTGAACCAGCATCCGGGAGGGCAGTACGGGGCCCCCGTCCGCCTGTCCCTTGAAGTCGACCTCCAGCTGGGCGTCCCTTAAGAAGAGGCCCATCCCGAAGCGGGCTTCGAGCCGGAGCGGTGCCCCCGATTGCGGATCGACCCAGAGGAAGGCCTTGTCGATCTGGAAGCGCTGAAGCTTGGGGCGGATTCGAAGCTGCAGGCCCGACGGGGCCGCACCGACTGCCTGCGGCCGTTCCATCGGCTGGAACTCATCGACCGTGGCCAGCAGTTCGCGGGGCTCCAGCGAATCGAGGATTCGGGTGAAGCGGGCGGCGGGATCGCGCCGCCATCCGCCGGGTCCTTCGTCCGTCTGGGAGGCAGGGGAGGAAGAGGACTTCAGGAGGTCCCGTCGAATCTGTCCCGGGCCACCGAAGAAGACCTCCTCCGAAGTCTCGATCACCTGGTTGCCCAGGGGTCCGGCTATTCGGGTCTCGCTGGTGACCTGGACCGACGCCTGGTTCAAAGCGAGTTGCTGCTGGCGGAGCGCCTCCCGGATGCGACCCTCGAGCTCCGGCGAAAGCGAGGAGGCGCTCGCCGCCCACAGAACTCCCGAGCAGGCAAACGCCGCAATCGTCGCCGCCAGATCAAGCTTGGACGATCGGCGCAGGAACCATCGAGAAGGGGGCTTCATGGAAGGCGTCCTCCACCTGGGGCTGATGCATCAGCGGTCGGTTCCCCCCGGACCTCCGGATCCCGGACCGCCCTGCGGTGGACCGCCGCCCCGCATCCGACGGGAACGCTGCTGCCTCATTTCCCGGTACTGCTTCATCTGCTCCTCGCTGAGAACCTTCGACAGTTGGGCCTCCGTGTCCTTGTTGAGGGCATCCATTTCGGACCGCATGGCCTCACGGTTCTCTTCGGTCCTCTCCATGCCCTGGCGGCTCTCCCTCATCTTCATCAGCCTGGCCTGGCGATCCTCGAGGATTGACTTGACCTGGGTGACCTGTTGGTCGGTGAGGTTGAGCTGCTTCTGGAGGTTGGTCAGCTGGTCTTCCAGACTCATTCGGCGTCCGCGGGGCGGACCCTGGCCGAAGAGCTGGGCCGAGGAAAGGAACAGGAATGCTGCCATGGCAAACAGAACGACCGGCAGATGGGCCGGCATTCGTCGGTGCGACACGTCGTTTCTCCTTGTCCTTGGAACTGCCGGCGTGCTCCCTGGGGAGGAGCTCTCCGGATGACAATGATCACGACGCTCGCACGAAGGGTGTTACGCCCGGGCTGCGAATCCCGGGCGTCCGTTCCTCGTCTGGGAATGGGGAGAGACCGGTGTCAGTCCGTCAGGGCCTGATAGACGAGAGTCTTGAGCTTGACCTGGATTTCCGTGTCGCAGGGCTGGCGGTGGGTCATCAGGAGAATGACCAGGTCCTCTTTGGGATCGACGCGGAAGTAGGTGGAAGCGGCGCCGTCCCAGCCGAAGTCGCCGACGGAGCCCACAGTCATACTCTTGGAGAGGTCGGTCAGCACGCTCATGGCGAAGCCGTAGCCGTGCCCCTGCAGCTTGTCCCAGGGAGCCGTGACGCCGTCCGGGAGCTGGTTGATGCTCATGAGCTGGATCGTCTTCGGGCCCAGGATCCGGACGCCGTCCAGCTCACCGCCGTTGCAGAGCATCTGGGCAAAGCGCAGATAGTCCGCGGCCGTGGAGACCAGGCCCCCGCCGCCCGAGTAGAGATGCTTGTTCTCGGGTGCATAGGACGTGAAAGCGTCGGGCAGGGGAACGAGCTTCCCCTCCTCGGTGAAGCGGTAGCAGTTGGTGAAGCGCGCCACCTTGTCGGACGGCACCGAAAAGGCTGTGTCCTTCATCCCCAGAGGCTCGAAGATCCTCTGCTGGAAGAACTCGGCCAGGGTCTGCCCGGACCAGACCTCCACCAGACGCCCCAGGACATCGATGGCCACGCTGTATTTCCACTGCGTGCCCGGATCGAAATAGAGCGGCAGTGTGGTCAGCTTGTCCACCATCTGCTCGAGAGTCGTGTTGGGATCGAACAGGTTGGCCTTCTGGTAGGCCTGGCTCACCGGGTCGTTCTCCCAGCCGTAGCCGAGGCCCGAGGTCTGCCGAAGCAGATCGCGCACCGTGATCTCCCGGGTCGGCTTGGTCGGCTCACTGGAGCCCTCGGGACGGTACACTTGGAGGTTCTTGAAGGAGGGGATGTACTTCGAGACGGGGTCGTCCAGCATGAACTTGCCCTCCTCGAAGAGGATCATGACCGCCGTGGCGGTGACCGGCTTGGTCATGGAATAGATGCGAAAGATCGAATCGGATGCGACCGGTTTGCGGGTGGCGACGTCTGCAAATCCGAAAGACTTGGAGTAGACGAGCTGGCCGTGGCGGGCTACGGCGACGGTCATGCCGGGGAAGATGCCCCGGTCGACGTAATCCTGCATGACGGGCTCGATCCGCTCGAGGCGATGAGTGGAAAGCCCCTGCATTTCGGGGCTCGTCTTCGGAAGGCCCTGAGCCGCCAGGACCGAGAACTGCAAAACCAACGCTCCGCAGAGCACAAACAGAGATCGCATGGAGAAATCCTCCTCGGTGGTCATTTCGGGAACCCGTCGCAGAAATCGCGCTTCACTACGGGGAATTCTAGCAGACGCCGGGGGAGACACCCTGCCGAGTCGATCCCGATACCACGGAGTGCCGGGGCCCGATCCTCCCCGGTTCTTCGGCGAGGCGCGACTCCAATCGGCCTCCGTGTGCGGAGACGCGGGGGCGGTCAGAACGTGAACGAAGTGAGCGTCCCGCCCCGCAACGACACCCGTCTCTCCCCGGGCCACTGCGGCAAGACCGTGGTTGCGCGCCCTCCCGCCGCGTACCTGCCGCTCGCGAGCCGTATCATCGATTGCCGCCGTCCCGGCGAGCCGATTCCCACGCCCCGAGGTGAACCGCTTCCACGCCGCCAAGGTACGCCAAGCCGCCAGTCCCAGAAGGATCTCTTGCGGCTTTGCGTACTTCGCGTCTTTGCGTGAGACCCGGTCCGGCAGGCGTCACGTGGCCGGCCGGGATCCCGCCGCGGTAGACGGGTCGGGGCAGGCTGGACACGCCCGGTGTGACGCTCACTGGCGTTCGCGTTCTGATCGGAACCCGGGACTCTACTGCGGCGGGGTGCTGGTCAGCTGGAACTGACTTCCGACGTACTCGAGGCGCAGGGCCGTCAGATAGAGCGGCAGATCCGACTGGATGTCGAGGCGGCCGACGAATCCGTCCGGGATCTGGTCGAAGACCTCGCTGAAGAACTCCGCTTCCTGCCCCGCATAGGAGACCTGTTTGGTCTGAATCAGGCTGCCGTTCCCGTCCCAGAGCCGGAGGACGATGTTGAAGGGCGAGGACTCCGCGTTCCGTGCCCAGGCAAAGCCGGTGTTGACCGAAGGACCATACTCGACGGGGAGCGTGAAGGCCGATCTTTCCGCCAGCGCCGGGACGCCCACCGAATCGGCCAGGCGACCGTTGATCAGGTAGTTGTAGAAGAAAGACACGGCGAGATCGGCCGGGCCGGAATTCCCGTCTCCCGAGAGGGACAGGTAGCCGGCCTCGAGGGGCTGATCGGTGGTCAGCAGGAGCTTGCGCGTCGATGCCGCGGCAAGCTCGAGGGCAAACTCCGAATCCTGTTCGGGAGCGGCGTCACCGTCGGTCAGGGTCACCACCCAGGGCGCCTGATTGGACTGAAAGAGACGGATGCGCCCGTTCCAGGACGCGTCGGTCTTGTTGCTGATCAGCAGGATGCAGCGATAGCCGCCTCCCAGGGCCACCTGGGGGAACACCGCCGGCCGGGCGTCTCCGGACAGGAATCCCGCCAGGCCATAGACCAGAGCCGCCTGCCAGTTGATGGCGATCTCGTTGGTCTGATAGCTGGCCTCGACATCGTGCCAGTCGAGGGCATTCTGCTGGGCGCCCCCCACCACGTAGCCCGGCCAGGGATTGGCGATCCCGTCGGCTCCCGAGCGGCGATCGTGCGGATGCAGGGGCGGATCGATTCCCAGTCCGGTCACGAAGGATCGGCGATAGACGTTGCGCCCGAACAGGTGCGCGATGGCGTCGAGGGCGGTGGCTTTGTATTCCGGCTTCGGCTCGACCCGATAGGCGCTCTGCAGCAGCAGCGTCTGCCGGGCCACGCCGCCGTTGCAGCCCCAGTAGTAGGAGCTGCCCAGGGGCCGGGCGTAGGCGTTGGCGGAGGCGGTTCGCACGATGAGATCCGCCACGCCGGTCAGACTGCCCCGGAGGGCGGCGAGGATCGACGCGTCGCGACCGGAGCGCTGGGACTGGATGTAGGTGAGAAAGCCCAGATTGCGGACGCTGCCCCAATCGAAATCGACCTGGAAGCGCCGGTCACCCGAAGAAAACGCGTTGTAGCGGCTCTCGAAATCGGCCAGGACGTCGGCGTCACCCGTCGTCTCCCAGAGTTCGGCCGTCGCCCAGAGACGGTCGTCGGAGTCGTTGGTCTTGTACTCACCCGTGTGGAATTCGGAAAGGTCGGGATCCTTGTTGGCCGGATTGGCGACGAGGAAATGGTAGCTCGTCCAGGCGGCGCTTAGACACCGATCCGCATAGGCCGCATCGTAGGGCCTGAAGAGACGGGAGGCCGTGGCCATGATGGCCACGAAGTCGGCCGTCGCCGCCGAGCTCCAGTCGGTGAAGAAGCGGGTCGAGGAGTCGTTCTGGGGCATGATGAAGCCTGAGAATTTTTGCGCGGTCAGCTTGTGGGAAACCTTGCCGCTGCCGTCCGGGTACTGCATCTTCAGCAGCCAGTCGGTCTCCCACTTGAGCTCCTCGAGAAAGTCCGGGTATCCAGCCGCCGTGGAGGGAAGATCCAACGAGACGGCCTCGATCCGGCTCTGATAGTGCTCCCAGGCCTTGAAAAGGAGCCCCATCGTCACGCCGGCGTTGACGACGTATTTGCCGTAGTCTCCGGCATCGTGCCAGCCCTGCTTTCCGTCGCGTACCGCGTCGTCGCCGGTGGTGAACTTCTGGGAGGCGTCGTTGAGGTGGCAGGCCTGGGTCTGGAAGTGGTCGCTGCCGAACCAGCCGCTGACCGCCGTCCCACAGCGCCACAGGTAGAAGCCCCGCATTACGGTGTAGAAGGCGACGTCGTAGACGTCCCGGCCGATCCTGAAGGCCGGCGTGCGTCCCACGCCCGGCACCGAAAGATAGTACTCACCCGGCGTCGTGAGCGAGGAGAAGTCCACCGTCCAGATGTCTTCGTCGGTGTCGTAGCTGTGAGTGGGGCCCGTGGCGGTCCCCTGCGAGACGACGGTGTCGTCCGAAGCCTTGCGGATCTCGAAGGATGAACACTGGGCCGCAACCGAGGCCCGCTTCGGCATGTCCGGCAGAAAGCCCAGCGAGTTGAAGCGGATATCCTGGTCGGCGGCAACCGCTGCCGAGATCGACCAGAGGCAGACCAGGAGCAGAGGTGCCAGGCAGCGGAGACGTCGGAGAACGGCCCCGGGGGCGTCCCAAGGGAGCTTGGCGATTGGCGCCGGAACTGGATCTTCGAACGTTGCGCGGGCGTCCGGTTGTGAAGTCGGAGGGTTTCCGTCGTGACCGAGAGTGGGATGTTTCATCGTGGACTCCTCTGATTGCCGAGCCGATCCATCGCTGGACCGATCCCGGTAATCCTAACATCGAGACGTCGCAGAGCCAAACAGCTCTCTCGGTGGGCCTTCCCACGCCAGTCTCGGTGGCCGCAGATGTGAGACAATGGCCGGGTCGGTTCTCCTGGTTGCGCCCGGTTGCATCCGGAGGGCCCGCCTGTGACAGGCCAGGCTGTTCGGGTCCCTTCCGGGACGCGATTCAAAAGTCTGAAATCACATCTGAGGTGCTGGGTGGGAGCCCCGGCTGATGGGTCCCGCCGGCTGTCTCGAGACGGCCGCCTCAATTTCGTTCTGGTGCAGGACCAACGATCGATGCCTTGGGTTTCGGAGGATTCCTCCGCGCAGTCGCGTGCGTGTCCTTTGCCGGTGAAAAGAATGAACGATGATTCGTGCCATCTTGTTTTGGGGTCTCATCGCGACATTTGCCGGCCTGCTACCGGTAAGGGCAGGGGAGAAGACCGCTTCGACGGCTGCCGGAGCGGACCCGGAGCCGTTGACCGAGAGCCGGGCTCTCGAGATCCTCAATGATTCGCCCTGGGCACGCCAGCAGACGGTGACACGGCTCATCGAGGGCGTCGGCAGCGGCGAATATGGGGAAAAGGAGATCTTCAGCCGCTATTACGTGCGGATCCTCTCCGCGGCCCCGGTCCGTCAGGCCTTCGAGCGAGTCTGGCAACTGGTGCAGGAATCAGTCCCCCCGTCGGGCCAGGAGGAGGCCGGAACGCCTCAGAAAATCTGGGCCCGGGACGATTCGAATTTCCTCGTTTTCGGCGTCGCCTTTCGCTCCAACGAGCCGGAAACGCAGCGAAACATCGACCGGACGCTGCGTTCGCAGACGCTCGACACCATCCGCAACCGGGCCTACCTTTCCACCGAGAAGTTCCCCCAGCTGCGTCCGGTGGCGTACTACCCGCCCGTCGAGCCGGCGGTGGGGGCGGAGTTCGTGTTCCCCCGCTATGTGGACGGCGTCGACGTCATCGCCCCTTCGGACAGCTCATTCACGCTCGAATTCAATCTGCCGACCCGAGGCCCGGACCTGCGCGTGACCTTTCCGGTGACACCGGAGCTGTTCGTCCGTCGTCCGGCCGGCGCGGAGTCGGGCGGCAGTCAGGCTCGTGTCTCGGAGTTTCGGATCGAGAGCGGGACCAGTGGCCGGACGATGAATCTCGACTCCAGCCGGCTTGCGGCGCTGACGAACCAGTTTCCGCAGCAGACGACCACCCGGGCCTTCCACGGCTCCGTCTACGAGTTTCATCGCAACGACAACTTCGACGCCCGCAACTTCTTCGATCCCGTCGGCAAGCCCCTTCCGGAATACAAGCGCAACCAGTTCGGCTTCAGCCTGAACGTCAATCTCGGCCCGGCATCCAGCCTGTTCGGATCCTACGACGGCCTGCGCATCAACCAGGGATCGACTTTGCTGTCCCACGTGCCGAGCACGGCCATGAAGAGGGGGGACTTCGGGGAGTTGCTCGATCTCAAGACGCCCGTGATCATCCGGGATCCCGATACGGGGATGCCCTTTCCCGGCAACCGGATTCCGGTGGACCGGATCAATCCCGCTGCCGCCCGGCTGCTCGATCTGTTTCCGGATCCGAATCGCACGGAGGCCGTACGCAATTTCGTCAACGGTCAGCCGGTGCTGGTCGACCGGGATTCCCTCAATCTGCGCGCCGATCTTGCGCCGAGTGACATCAGCCAGATCGCCATTCAATACACCATGGACCGGGGACAGGAAACGGAAGTCCATGAACTCCCGGCCTTCGGCTCTCGGTCCAAGGAAGACGATTACGAAGTCTCCACCAGCTACACGCGGGTCTTCAACGAGCGGATGACCGCCAACTGGCGCCTCGAGTATCGCCGCAGTCTGGACGCCGTCGTGCCGCGCCAGAGTCGGTCCGAGGGCCTGGTCGAGTCACTCGGGATCCAGGGTGTCGCCGTGACCACGCCCGAGGACGAAGGCTATCCCGTGTTCGATGTCGCGGGGTATCCCGAGTTCGGGGATACCGACCTGCCCCAGAACGAGGTGCGAAACCGGGCGATCCTCGAGACCGATCTGACGCTCGTCCGCGGGGACCACCTCTTCCGCTTCAACGGTGAAGTGGGACTCCGCCAGATCAACGACAGCCGCTCCTCCAGCCTGGAACGGGGGGCCTTCGGCTTCAGCGGGGCCTATTCCGGAGAAGCCTTTGCCGACTTTCTGCTGGGCCGTGCCGATCGGGCGCTCCGCGCCGTGGGCTCCTCGCGGCAGGATCTCCGGCGCAAGCACTTTCGGGTGGGTGTGGTCGACGAATGGCGCCTCGACCCGCGCGTGAGTCTCGACCTCGGCGTCGACTATCTCTACTTCGAACCTTATCGCAGCATCCGGAACAACCTGTCCGTGTTTCGTCCTCTCCTCGTGGAAACCCCTGCCGACGGTGCTTTGATCGACCTGGAAGAGGGTGGTGCGCCGCCCCAGACAGTGGTTCGGCCCGACCGCAATGACTTCTCGCCCCGTGTCGGCCTGGCCTATCGCCCCTTCGAGAGCGGAAGGATCGTGATCCGCGCCTCCTACCGGCTCCAGTACAACCCCTTCCCCTCTTGGATTTTCGAGGATTTCATGGGGCGGAACTTTCCCTATTACTTTCAGCAGGAAGCCCAGGCGGCGGTCGACAGCAGCGGCCTGAACCTGTCCTCCCCGTTCAATACGGCGACCGCCACAGAATTGGCGATCCGGGACATCACGCCCGATCTGCCGACTCCCTACAACCAGAGCTGGCGCCTCGAACTGGAGAACTCGCTCTCGAATGACTGGAGCTACAATATCGAGTACTTCGGCCGGCGGGGCGTCCACGAACTCCGGATCATTCCGGGCAACGTGCCGCTACCGGGCGCCGGCCCGCTCCAGCCGCGGCGACCGGATCTGGACTACGGACAGCTTTCCATCGTTTCCGGGGGCGGCTCGTCGATCCAGCACCGGTTGGGACTCCAGCTGCAACGGCGCTTTGCGCGGGGCTTCTCGCTCCAGACGGAGTTCGAGTGGGGCCGCCGCTTCGACGACGAGTTCGAGGGCGATCCGGCGAACCCCAGGGATCTGCGATCCGAATGGGCTCCCACGGCCTGGTACGAACAGAAGCGATTGAGTGTCAACTTCATCTGGGATCTTCCTTTCGGGTCCGGCCACCGGCTGGGCGGAAACCGGCTCGTGGACACCTTCCTGGGCGACTGGAGGCTGTCCGGCATCGGTGACATCGAAAGCGGAGATGCCTTCACCGTTGTTCTGCCCGGAGATCCCAACAACGACGGGTTGTTCAATGACCGGCCGGACGCGACGGGTCAGGCTGCGCTGTCGGGTTCGGAGCGAAGCGTGGACCGCTGGTTCGATACGGGTGCATTCGCCGCTCCGGCGCCCTACACGTTCGGGAATCTCGGCCGGAACACGGTGCTGGGACCGGGGTTCCACAACTGGGATCTCAGCCTGATCAAGGACTTTCGCTTCTCCAACGATCAGCGGATGGAGTTCCGGTTCGCCTTCTTCAACGCCTTCAATCATTCCAACTTCGAGAACCCCGACGCGACCTTCGGAACGGTCTCCTTCGGTGTCATCTCCGGCGCCCGCCGGGCCCGGGAGATCGAGATCGCGGTCAAGTACATCTTTTGAATTTTCGATTTGCGATTTTCGATTGGCCGCAACGAGCGCACAGATGCGCAGGGAAGGCTTGTGAGATGATCCCGGAGGGTCGCACCGAGGCCCTCGAGGGCGGGGTTTCGGGAAGCGGAGCGGCAAGGAGCCCCGGCGAGCTCAGCGCTTGGGGTGCCCGAAGCCGGTCACGACATACGTGCCGCTGCGGGCATCTTCCCGCAGCCCGATCAGCTGGTGTTTTTCGGCGGCCTCGAGCAGCTCCGAAAACGTCCGAAATCCGTAGCGCGACTCCGTGAACGCGGGGTCCTTCCGCTTCATCGTCTGTTTGACCAGGGAGGAGTGGAGAACGTCGATGTTCTCCCTCATCATGGCGTTGACGGTTTCGATCAGGAGCTGGAAGGCGGGTCGGCCTTCTTTGGGGATCTTGGAAGTCAGTTGAGGCGGCTTGCTCACGCCCCCGGACAGGTCATCATAGAAAATGAACTCGTCGCAGTTTTCGATCAGGAGCGCGGAGGCGGAGTCCTTGGTAGCCAGCCCGATGACGTATTTGCCGTTCTCTTTGAGCTTCGAGACGAGGGGCGAGAAATCGCTGTCCCCGGAGAGCAGGGCGAAGATGTTGATATGTGATTTGTTGTAGCACAAATCCATGGCGTCGACGCACATCCGGATATCCGCCGAGTTCTTGCCCGTCTGAGAGCGCTTCGGGATATCGATGATCTCGAAGGCGGCGTTGTGCAGTTCCTGCTTTTGTTCCGCGAATCGGCTCCAGTCGCAGTAGGCTTTCTTGACGACGATCTTGCCTTTCTCAACGAGTCGCTCGAGCACCAGTCCGATCTGGAACTTGGTCCGGGAGCGGCTCTTCTCGAAACCGATGGCAAGGTTTTCGAAATCGAGGAAAACGGCGAGGGTCTGTTCCTGATCGGCCACGAAGCCAGCCTAACACACTGCAATCATTAGGGGGAGAGATCTTTCGGCGAGAGTCGTCCAGGCAATTCGCCGGGAATGTCGGCCAGGCATCCCCGCCGATCGAGTCCGCCGAGGAACCGGCGAACCCGGACGACATTGCTGCGACAGGCGCCGGCCGGTGTCTCCGGTGGCCCCGAGGGGCCGGCAACAGCGGCACGCTCAGTCACCGAACAGGCACGAGTGGATCGGCGAGCCCGGTTCGACCACCTGCAACGCTCTGCGGAAATAGATCTTGCGGCCCGACTGCCGGTGGAAATCCAGGAGTTGCTGCATGGCATCCGGTGCGAACTGTGATTTGTACTGCGAGATCGCCTCGAGCGACCGGTTCAGCTCCTCGTCGGTCACCTCGATGACGGTGTTGAGGAAGCGGTCGGCGACCCAGGCGAGCTCGCGTCCCGTGGCCTGGAAGAGCCGACGTGCCATGGCGGCGGTGAAAACCAGGAAGTAGAGGCGAACGTCGGACCGTTCTTCCTTCTGGAGGAGCTCGGTGACGAGACAGCTGATGCCCCGGTGGTCCGGGTGTCCGGTGATCCCGTCCGGACCGAAACTCAGCACCACGTCCGGCCGGAGCCTCAGCAGGATCTCCTGGAGCCGATTGCGGAGGTCGCCCTGCTGCGGGCCCAGCACTTCCTTGTCGACGAAGTCGAGCAGCATCGGGGGCTCGATGCGCAGAATCTCGCAGACCCGCCGCAGTTCCTCCCTGCGGACAGCGGCCAGCTCGACGGGGTCGGTGATTCCCGTGTGGGTCCGGAATCCTTTCTGCCCGGGTGTGGCGCAGACCAGGTGCACCCGGACCCCGCGTGCGGCGTAATGGGTCAGGACGGAACCCATCCCCATGTCGTCATCGGGATGGGCCGTGACCGCCAGCAGCTTCTTTCCTTCCAGTGATGTCGCCAGTGGATACCTCCTTGACGTCACTCTACCGCAAAGCGCGAAACGCCGTGACGGAAGCGAACGGGCTATCCATCGGGAGCCAGGACGGCCACGGATTCGGCCGGGAGCAGGAGCGCGTCCGGCTCGGTGCGGACCTCGGGCTGCGAGGCCAGCACAAGGCGCCGGGCCGCTGCTTCGGCGAGGGGAATCCGCTGGGGCACGTCGGCGAGGTTGCAGGCAATGACGACTCGACCCCGGGTCACGACGATCCAGCGTGCGGACTCGTCGAGGGCCACCGCAGTTCGGTCCAGGCGGCCACAGGTCAGGTCCGCAATCTGCCTGCGCAGCCGAATGAGGGATCGGTGCCATTCGAGGATCCGAGTGTGGGGTTGCCGGCCGGTTTCGTCCCAGCGAAGACGCGACCGACGGAAGGTTTCCGGATCCTGAGGATCGGGGACTCTGTCCGGGTCCCAACCGAAAGCCGCGAACTCCCGCCTCCGGCCCGTCCGCACGGCATCGGCGAGCTCCGGCTCGCGGTGGTCCGTGAAGTACTGAAAGGGAGAAGAGGCGGCCCATTCTTCACCCTGGAAGAGCATGGGAACGAAGGGCGCCAGGAGAACCAGCGCGGCCCCGATCATGAGGCGTCCTTCTCCCAGAAGCTGGGAGGTGCGCTGGCCGGTGGCCCGGTTGCCGACCTGGTCGTGGTTCTGGAGACAGCCGACGAAGCGGTGACCGGAAAGTCCGTTCGCAGGCCTGCCGTGGCGCCGGCGGCGGTAGCTCGAGTAGCAGCCGTCGTAGCGCAGGCCGCGGGTCAGGACGGCAGCGAGGTCGGTGAGCTTACCGAAGTCCTGGTAGTAACCCTCCCGGTCGCCCGTCAAGACTGCCTGCAGCGAGTGATGAAAATCTTCGTTCCACTGGGCGTCCATCCCGTATCCTCCGGATTCCGGCGAACGGATGACGCGGGGGTCGTTGAGATCGCTCTCGGCGATCAGCACGAAGCATCGTCCCAGATGGGCGGCCAGCTCCCCGACCTCCCCGGCCAGTTGTTCCAGGAAGTGCACTGCCGAGAGGTCCATGATGGCGTGCACGGCATCGAGCCGGAGTCCGTCCATGTGATAGTCGCGCAACCACATGCAGGCATTGTCGATAAGAAAGCGCCGGACTTCGTCGCTGTCCGGACCGTCCAGGTTGACGGCGTCTCCCCAGGGCGTTGCATAACGATCGGTGAAATAGGAGCCGAATTTGGCCAGGTAGTTCCCCGAAGGGCCCAGATGGTTGTAGACCACGTCGAGGAGCACCGCCAGGCCGCGCTGGTGACAGGCGTCGACCAGACGCTTGAGTCCCTGGGGACCTCCGTAGGCATGATGGGGCGCGAACAGGTCCACGCCGTCGTAGCCCCAGCCACGCTCGCCGGAGAATTCCGCCACGGGCATCAGTTCGACATGGGTGACGCCCAGATCCACCAGGTGGTCGAGGCGGCCGATGACCGCTTCGAAGGTCCCCTCCGGGGTGAATGTCCCGACGTGCAGCTCGTAGACGACGGCCGATGACAGGGGAGGAGCCTGCCAGCCCGAGTCGGTCCAGCTGAATCGGGAGTGGTCCAGCCACCGGGACGGTCCGTGCACGCCCGACGGCTGCCAGGGGGAGCGCGGATCCGGAAAGGGTCCTTCACCGTCGAGGAAAAACGCGTAATCGGTCCCGTGCCGGACCCAGTCCTCGTCGAGGGCGAACCACCCGCCGCCATCGTCCGTCATCGGGGTGCGCCGGCCGTCGCTCTCGGCCTCCACCAGCCGGGCCCGGGCAGCCCAGACACGCAACTCCGTCATCGGTAGGCTCCTTCCCGGGCGAGCAGAGCGACCGGAAATCGCTCGAGGAGCCGGCTCAGCGGGACATCACGGGACGTGAACCGGTCGCCCGTCAGGAGATTGATCCAGGTCCCTCCCGGTATGGTCAGAACCGTGTCAGCCCAGTCCCCTCCCAGCCCGAGCACGAGGCGGGGAACCACCGTCACGGCACCGTCCCCCCGCTGAAAGGCCACTGCGTGCTCCTCTTTGCCGCCGCGGGCTCGAAGCGGTCGATAGCTTCCCTCCGGCCCGAACAGCGCCGGCTGCATCTTCCTGAAATGCAGCGCATGGCGGATGACCCACAGCTTGGGCAGTCCCTCGTCGATGCCTGCCATCGCCTCGTCGACCGACATATCGCGGATTCGCCCGAGAAGCCGCCGTCGCAGCCCGAAGTCAACGGGCCGCCGATTATCCGGGTCGACCAGACTCAGATCCCAGAGCTCGGCGCCCTGGTAGATGTCGGGGACGCCGGGAGCCGTGAGCTTCAGCAGGGTCTGCGCCAGACTGTTGATCCGGCCGGGTGTCACCAGAGGCGTGACGAATTCCTCCAGCTGGTTGCGGAAGCTCTCATCCTCCATCGTGGCATGAATGAACTCCCTGAGGCCCGCTTCGAAGTCCTCGTTGTGCTGCGTCCAGGAGGTCCGCAGCTTGGCTTCCCGCACGGCCTTCTCCATGTACGCAGCCATCCGCTCCGGGTCGATCGGCCAGGCGCCGACCAACGTCTGGTAGAAGAGGTACTCGGAATTGCGGTCGGGGGCATCGCCGCGCCGGTACCGGGCATTGTGCGTCGCCCATTGTCGGACCGCCTCGGACCAGCGGGCCGGAATCTCGGACAGCAGCGCCAGCCGGCTGCGGACATCCTCGCTCCGCTTGGTGTCGTGGGTCGAGGAGGCGAGCAGCGACCGGGGATGCGTGGCGAGGGCCTCGCTGCAGAAGCGGTGAAACTCGCCGACGGTGATTCCGAAGCGGCCCGGGTCGCCTCCCACTTCGTTGAGGCTGATCAGCCGGTGAAAGCGATAGAAGGCCGTATCCTCCAGTCCCTTGGCCGTCGCGGCCCCGGTCAATTGCTGGAAGCGCATGGCCAGCTCCCCCTCGAGAGGTCCGGAGATCCGCAGCAGCAGCAGACTCTCGAGGAATCGGAACAGCTCCGGGTCCAGGTCGGGACGTTCCGCCATGGCATCCTCGATGGATTCGGCGACGTAGCGCCGGTCGCTTTCGGAGACGGCTCCGGCGGCAGGTCGGACGTAGGTCCGATATACGGGAAAGCAGGCCGCCGTCTGCAACAGGGCCTCGCGGAGCTCGTATCGTGTGTAGTCCCGGTGGCGCCGGTGCTGCTCGCAGATATCGACGAACAGGGCCGTCAGGCGGTTGAGTTCGCTGCCCAGCAGCTGATCGAGGACCAGCCGTTTGCAGGCGCGGACGAGCGTGGCGAAGTCCGACGTCTCATCGCTGAACTGCTCGTAGAGACGCGTCAGCAGCCCCTCGCCGTCGGGATCGATGAACAGACCGTCGCAGACGTTCAGGAAATCGTATCCCGTTGTTCCGTCCACGGGCCAGTCCGCCGGCAGCCGCTCACCCGGGGAGAGGATCTTCTCGGCAACGATCCAGGTATCCGGACATGCTTCGCGCAGGCGCCGGAAGTATTCTGCAGGGTTTCTCAGTCCGTCCGGATGATCGATTCGCAGGCCCTGAACCAGGCGCGCCCGCACCCATCCGAGGGGCAGCGCGTGGGTCGCCTCGAAGACCTCGGGATCCTCCACCCGCAGTCCCGCCAGATCATTGATGTCGAAGAACCTGCGGTATCCGAGGTCCCGTCCTGCGGTCCGCCAGAAGGCGAGCCGGTAGTTTTGCCGGTCGATCAACCGATCCATCGCATCGGGGTCGCCGTTCAGCCCTTCGACCTCGTCCTCCAGCGCCCGTTCGCTGTTCCGGTCTTCGCGGCAGAGGCGGGCCAGAAGCCTCGCCAGCACCGCCTTGTCGCGGTGGCGCCGTTCGATGGCTTCACGCGCGGTGACGGTCGGCCGCGGCAGGCGGGCGTAGCTGTCGGCCAGAAAGCCCAGGAGCTCCGACCCGCAGGCCTCCGAGGCGCGGCTGAGGAGTTCGACGATGCTGGATGGGTCGATGGGAAAGGAATGCTCCTGATAGTGGAGCGTGAGCACCCCCTCGCGGTGGGAGAGCCGCAACTGGCCGTCCTCGAGGATACGTCCGTAATGGTCGCCCAGTACCGGCAGGAGCACCTTGTTGGGCCAGCGGTCCTCCGAAGCCTCCCAGTCGACATCGAAGTAGGTCGCGAAACGGCTCGAAGGGCCGTTCTCGAGGACGTCCCACCACCAGGGGTTCTGCTGCCCGATGATGGCCATGTGGTTGGGGACCATATCGATCATCTGGCCGAGCCGAGCCTCTTCGAGTGACCGGCAGAGCGCCCCGTGGCCCGACGCGCCCCCGAGTTCCTCGTTGATACGGGTCGGATCGACGACGTCGTAGCCGTGGCTGCTTCCCGCGGTCGCCTGCAGGTAGGGAGAGGCATAGAAGTGGCTGACGCCGAGATCGGCCAGGTAGGTGGCGAGTTCCGCCGCCTGCTCGAAGCCGAAGCCGGGCTGCAGCTGAATCCGATAGGTGGCGGCGGGTTCAGGATTCACGGCGCAGCACCACCAGCGAGCGGGCCTGGAGCTCGATGGGGCTGCCAGCCGCAAGCGTGTCCGTATCGGCGAGCCATCCGACCTCTGTGTCCAGTTCCATGGCCCACTGCTTGCCCCACTCCGAGCCGGGGAGGGTGAAGACGAGAGGTTCGTAGTGGGCGTTGAGGATGACGTAGAAACTGTCGTCGGTCGTGGGCTCTCCTCGGGGATTCGGGTTCGGGATCGTCTCGCCGTTAAGAAAGATGCCGATCGAATTGAACGACCCCTGGCCCCAGGTTTCTTCCTCCATCTGCTTGCCGCCCACGGTAAACCAGGCGATGTCCTTGACGTCGCTTCCGTGGATGGGTCGACCCTGGAACCAGCGCCTGCGTCGAAACACCGGATGGTTCCTGCGGTACTGGATCAGTCCCTGGGTGAACTCGAGGAGCTTCTCGTCGACGTTCTTCCAGTCGTACCAGGAGATTTCGTTGTCCTGACAGTAGGCGTTGTTGTTCCCCTGCTGGGTCCGTCCGATCTCATCGCCTCCGAGCAACATGGGGACTCCCTGGGAGAGAAAGAGAGTCGCCAGAAAGTTCCGCTTCTGCCGCCGGCGCAGTTCGGCGACTCCCGCCAACTCGGTCGGGCCCTCGACTCCGCAGTTCCACGCCCGGTTGTAGCTCTCGCCGTCCCGATTATCCTCGCCGTTGGCTTCGTTGTGCTTCTCGTTGTAGGAGACCAGATCGGTCAGTGTGAAGCCGTCGTGACAGGTGACGAAATTGATACTGGCGTAGGGCAGTCGGGAGGTGTCTTCGTATAGATCCGAGCTCCCCGTAAAGCGGGACGCGAACTCCCCCAGCGTCTGACCCTGACCGCGCCAGAAGTCACGCACGCAGTCCCGGTACTTGCCGTTCCATTCCGTCCACACCGTCGGGAAGTTGCCGACCTGGTAGCCGCCTTCGCCGACGTCCCAGGGCTCCGCGATCAGCTTGACCTGGCTGATCACCGGATCCTGCTGGATGATGTCGAAAAAAGCCGACAGTCGATCCACGTCGTGGAGCTCGCGGGCCAGCGTCGCGGCCAGGTCGAATCGAAATCCGTCCACGTGCATTTCCAGCACCCAGTAGCGAAGCGAGTCCATGATGAGCTGAAGGACGTAGGGATGGCGCATGTTGAGGCTGTTTCCCGTGCCGGTGTAGTCCGTGTAGTAGCGCGCATCCTCGGCCAGGCGGTAGTAGTAGGCATTGTCGATTCCCCGGAAGCTCAGCATGGGTCCGAGGTGGTTGCCTTCGGCGGTGTGGTTGTAGACGACGTCCAGGATCACTTCGATGCCCGCCTGATGGAGCGCCCGCACCATCTCTTTGAACTCGGCGATCATGGCCCCCGGGCGTTTATCGGAAGCGTATTCGTGATGGGGCGCGAAATAGCCGATCGAGTTGTACCCCCAGTAGTTGCGAAGTCCCTGGTCGACGAGATGCTGATCCTGGATGAACTGATGAATGGGCATCAGCTCCACCGCGGTAATCCCGAGTTGCTGGAAATAGTCGATGATCACGGGTTCGGCCAGCCCGGCGTAGGTCCCCCGACGCTCGGCAGGAACGTCGGGGTGGCGGGCCGTCAGGCCCTTGACGTGGGTCTCGTAGATGATCGTTTCGTGCCAGGGGAGCTGGAGGCGTTGGTCTCCGGCCCATTCGAAGTGAGGTTGATGGACCACGCTCTTGGGCATGTAGCGGGCATCGTCCTCGACGCTCGCGGTCTCCAGGCCACCGTCGAGGTCGTAGGGGAACACGGCGCGGTTCCACTTCACGTGGCCGTCGATGGCCTTGGAATAGGGATCCAGCAAGAGCTTATGGGCGTTGCAGCGGTGACCGTTGTGCGGGTCCCAGGGACCGTGGACGCGGTATCCGTAGCGCTGCCCCGGCTCGATCCGGGGCAGGTACCCGTGCCAGCAATATCCGGTCACCTCGGGAAGGTCGACGCGCTTCTCGGCGCCGCTGTGACTGAACAGGCAGAGTTCGACCCGCTCGGCGATCTCGGAGAAGATGGAGAAATTCGTGCCGGAGCCGTCGTAGTTGGCGCCGAGCGGATAGGGGGTGCCGGGCCAGATTCTCATGGTGTCGTCCTCTGGGCAGGAACTCGGCCTCCGCTACGACGGATCCGTATCGTCGATCGACCGCCGTCGCTGCTCTTCGTCCCGATGCTCGCTTGCGGGAGGCAGCATCCTGCCGTTCTCCTCCCAGTTTAGCGGATTTGTTTCAGGCGTTTGCACAGAGAGGAGGGATGAATGGAATCTCAAGTCTCGCCGGCCTCGCCTGGCTTTGCCACGATGACGGCGTACATCGGGTTCAGGAGGCCGCGACCGGCAAGGTAGTCTTCGAGTTGCATGGCCTCGCAAAAAAAAGCGGGCGGCACCGGAGTGCCGCCCGCTTGGAGGTGTCTGCACGGTTTAAGGAAATTCTTAGCTGCTTTCTCCACTCTCGAGTGTGGCCGGAACCTTGACCATGGACGGCTTCACGTTCTTGGCCAACTGCTCACGCTCCAACTTCACAGGAACGTGCCACCCTTCCATGCCCTCCAGGGTCCAGAGGTCGGAGAGGTAGTAGTGGTCGCCGTACTTCACGAAATCAATCGTGGTGCTCGGCTGAGGAGTCGTGGAATTCTCGTCCTCGGTTACGAACATGGCCTGCTCCTGGGAACCGTCCTTGGTGGCGCGGATCTGCCAGTCGCTCTCGTTGTTGGCCGACTTCTGCCAGAAGGAATACTGTCCCGCGGGAAGCACTCTTCCCTCCACGATGAAGGGGAAGGGGACGTTGGCGGTCAGGTGGATACCGTTCTGGGCAAACAGAGGCAAAGAGGCAAAGGCAAAAACAAGAACCAGAATGAGTGAGCTACGCTTAAGCATGACTTGCTCCTTTTGTACGCTTTCGATTCGTTCAGGCAAACTGTTCGATCTGTTGGTTTGCCGTATTTGTTTCATCACACTGACTACCCAAAGCACGTGATATGCCAATTCGTTAGATTCTGGATAAGTTATTGTAATACCAATACTTATGCTTTCTCCGCGTGGATCGGGTTGCGCCGCGGTCCGGGGCAATGATGCAGGGGACTGCAAAAATGACACACTCTCCGATGACCGGGACTGCCGGAAGGCCACATCACCGGGATGCCGGGGTTCACTCTCGAATCGGAGGGTGTGACCATAGCGCCCGTTACGGGCGAAGTTCAGAATGATCCTATCGGACCAAGCTAGTGCGGCGGCCCCGGCCGATTGTAATCTCCGAATCTCCATGGTAGGGTGTTTTCACCGGTAGCAAATTCCAGCGGGCTCCGAGTTGGGGGAGGTGTGTATGATTGCTCCTGACTTGAGTCTTGCAGAGACTCTCGAGCGCCACGACTACACCCGCCGCGATTTTCTGGGTTTCTGCGCCAAGATGGCAGCCGTACTCGGCCTGCCCGCGACAGGCGTCATGGAGATCGCCCGGGCCCTCGAGGCCACGCGACGCCCCGTTCTCGTCTGGCTCGAATTCCAGGACTGCGCGGGCAATACCGAGTCCATGCTGCGCGCGAGTCATCCGACCATCGCCGAACTGGTCCTGAATCGCTTCTCCTGGGAGTACCACGAGACGATCATGGCGGCGGCCGGCAAAGAGGCGGAGCAGGCCCTGCAGAGCGCCGTCCAGCAGAACAAGGGCGAGTACGTGGCCGTCGTCGAGGGATCCATTCCCCTCGGCAATCCCGGTTACTGCACCATCGGAGGCCGTTCGTCCCTGGACATCGCCCGCGAGGTCTGCGCGGATGCCGCCGCCGTCATCGCCATCGGAGCCTGTGCCTGGGACGGAGGACTGGTCAGCTGCAGCCCGAATCCCACCGGCGCTGTCGGCCTCGAAGCGGCCCTGCCCGGCATCGACATCCTGAACCTCGGCGGCTGCCCGCACAATGTCGCTGACACGGCCGCGGTGCTCGTGCACTGGCTGACCTACAAGCGGATGCCGGCGGTCGACTCCTATCACCGGCCGCTGTTTGCCTACGGCAGCATCGTTCACGACCAGTGCGAGCGCCGGGCTCACTACGATGCCGGAGAGTTCGTCGAGCAGTGGGGGGACGAAGGGCACCGGCGAGGCTGGTGTCTCTACAAGATGGGATGCAAGGGGCCCCACGCCACCTACAACTGCCCGACCGTCCGCTGGAACGACCAGACCAGCTGGCCCGTGAAGGGAGGACAGAACTGTTTTGCCTGTGCATCGCATCGCTTCTGGGATGTGATGTCCCCCTTTTACCGGCGCCTGCCGGACGTTCCCGGCTTCGGTGCGGACGTTTCGGCCGGGGAAGTCGGGGGCGCCTTCGTCGTTGGAGTGGCCGTTGCCACGGCGGCACACGGGATCGCGGGTGCCGTGCGAGCCCGGCTCCGGAAGCCCGACTCGAATGAAAGTCCCACCATCACTTCACCGGATCAGATCAAGGAGGCACGCCATGGCACGGATCGTGGTGGATCCCGTCACGAGGATTGAGGGCCACTTGCGCATCGAGGCGCAGCTCGAAGACGATACCATCGCCAGCGCCTGGAGCGCCGGAACGATGTTTCGAGGCATCGAGCTGATCATCCAGGGTCACGACCCTCGAGAGGCCTGGTACTGGATGCAGCGCATCTGTTCGGTCTGCACGACGGTGCACGGACTGGCCTCGGTGCGGGCGGTCGAGGACGCGCTCCAGATCGAAGTTCCGGAAAATGCGAGGCTCGTGCGCAACCTGATCGCCGGATCGCAGCTGATCCAGGATCATGTCATCCACTTCTACCATCTGGGTGCGCTCGACTGGGTGGACGTGACCGGCGTCCTGAAGGCCGATCCTGCTCGGACGGCCCAGCTGGCTGCCTCGATCTCGGAGTGGGCCAAGGGTGGGACCGGTCACTTTACGGCCGTGCAGGCCCGGGTCAAGGCGCTGGTCGACAGCGGACAGCTCAGCCTGTTCACGAACGGCTTCTGGGGACATCCGGCCTACAAGCTGCCTCCGGAAGCCGACCTGTTGGCCGTCTCCCACTACCTGGACGCGCTCGAGTTCCAGCGCGACTTCATCCGCATGCATGCCGTACTCGGCGGCAAGAATCCCCACCCCCAGAGCTACCTGGTAGGCGGAATGTCCACCGCCATGGACCAGAATTCGCCGGAAGCCGTCATCAACCCCGAACGGATCGACTTCCTGCGCGAACGGGTCCGGCGGGCGGTGGAGTTCGTCGATCAGGTCTACCTCCCCGACCTTCTGGCGATTGCCCCCTTTTACCCGGAATGGACCCAGGTGGGAGAAGGTGTCGGGAACTTCCTGGCTTATGGGGGATACCCGGAGGGGAGCATTCACGATCCCTCCCGGTACTTCATGCCGCGCGGTATCGTGCTGGGCCGCGACCTCTCCACGGTCCATCCCTTCTCCCCCGACAAGGTCACCGAGTACGTCTCCCGATCCTGGTACAGCTACACCGGAGGCGACGAAAAGGCTCTCGCTCCGTATGCCGGCGAGACGCGGCCCGACTATACGGGTCCCGAGCCGCCCTATGACTTCCTCAAGGTCGAGGACAAGTACTCCTGGCTCAAGGCCCCCCGCTACGAGGACAAGGTCATGGAAGTCGGGCCTCTGGCCAGGCTCCTGGTGGCGTATGCTGCCGGCCACCAATCGGCGAAAGCCATTGTCGACGGCACCCTGGCCACCCTGAAGCTGCCGGCCACGGCCCTGTTCTCGACGCTGGGCCGGATCGCCGCACGAGCCCTGGAGACGAAGCTGTTCGTGGATCAGATGGGCGTCTGGCTCGAGCGTCTGGCCGACAACCTGTCGGCCGGCAACACGGAAATCCACAATGGTGAAAAGTGGGATCCCTCCACCTGGCCCAAGTCGGCCCGCGGGTTCGGTCCCCACGAAGCGCCCCGTGGTGCGCTGGGGCACTGGGTCGAGATCGAGGATCGCATGGTCAAGCACTACCAGGTGGTCTCTCCGACCACCTGGAACGGCGGACCACGGGATACGGCGGGTCAGCCCGGTCCCTATGAGGCGGCTCTGCCGAAAACGCGTCTGGCCGACCCCAGCCGGCCACTGGAGATTCTGCGGACGATCCACTCATTCGATCCCTGTCTGGCCTGTGCCGTTCACGTGCTGGACGGACGGGGTCGGCGTTACAAACACCTCGATCCGTTGTAGGGAGAGGAGCTGGATATGCTGGAACCCGCTGCTGTCAGCGAGGCCCTGCCCGGTGAGCCCGGGTCGGAGCTGATTCGAGCTTACGTCTGGGAACTTCCGGTTCGCCTCACCCACTGGATCACGGTTCTGTCCGTGGCGGTGCTGGCGTTTACCGGATACTACATCCATAACCCGTTCATCGAAGTCCGGACACCCGAGCCCTACACAATGGCCACCATCCGCTTCATCCATATCCTGGCGGGCTTCGTCTTCGCGGCCTCATTCCTGTATCGGATGTACTGGATGTTCAAGGGAAACCACTGTTCCCGGTGGCCCGCCTTCATTCCCGTTCGACGCAACCAGTGGCGCGGAATCGGGCAGATGATCCTCTACTACTCCTTCCTGCGCTGGCGCCCGACGTACCGGATCGGCCACAACTCCCTGGCTGCGGTCGTGTATCTCTTCATGTTCTTTCTGATGCTGGTCCAGATCCTGACCGGTTTCGCCATGTACGGGGAGATCCTCAATCATTCGATCGTTACTTCGCTCTTCGGCTGGCTGCCTCACCTCATCAACATTCAGTACCTGCGAATGATCCACTATCTGATCATGTTCGGGTTCTTCGCCTTTACGATTCACCATGTCTATAGCGCCATTCTGGTCTCGGCGGAAGAGAAGAATGCCCTGATCGAGAGCATCTTCACCGGCTACAAGTTCATTCCGGTAAGGGAGTTGGAGGGCGAGGCGCCCTGCGATGCCGAAACGTCACCGGAGGCGGTGGTCGGGACGCCATGAGCGGGGAGCGGCAGTCGTCCAGCCTGGCGGTCGTCCTGGGAATGGGCAACCTGATCCTGTCCGACGACGGTCTCGGCGTCCAGGCCCTGCACCTGCTCGAACAGGATCCTCGCGTCCCCGCCGGGGCCAGCCTCGTCGATGCCGGCACCTTCGGGGTGGAACTGCTCGGCTATGTCGCCGGTGCTCGGCGGCTGCTGGTTCTCGACGCGGTCGACGTCGGTGCCGCCCCGGGGACGCTGATACGTATGGAAGGAGAAGCGCTCTCTCGGTTGCCGGCCGCCGGAAATGCCCACGATGTGAGTCTGGCGGACCTGCTGCTGGCGTTGCGACTGATGGGCCAGGAACCCGGGAGTGTCGTCCTGATCGGCATCCAGCCCGCAAGAATCGAGCCGGGCACGGAACTCTCGCAGCCGGTTCGGGCGGCGCTGGCGAAGCTCGTAGACGCGGCGGTCCGGGAACTGGCCGCCGACGGGGAGTGTCCGGGGCGCTAGTCGTCCGTCGCCGCTTCGTCCTCGGCACGCTCGTCGGGCGGGATCTCAACCGACTCCTCGAGGTACGCCAGGGCTTCCCGGGCGCGGGCTTCGTCACTCCGGCTCACCCGGATTCCCACCGGCCTGTTGACCGGGAATCCCGCCGCGTAGAGTCTCTGTCCAGTCGTCACGTACTCGATACCGGCGTCCTGCAGGGCAGTCTCGGCCAGCGACAGCGTCGTGAGATTATCGACCTCGAGTACCTCAACGAAGTCCACGCCATAGTTCTCTGGATCATTCACTGCATTCGACTCCTTGGAGGCCGGACCCTCGATCGAGTGGTCGACGATCCTTTACCACGGGAGCGCCGCCCCGTCACCGATCGAACCCAGCCTACACGCCGGCCCATGCCTTTGGCTAGTCATCGGGGTCCCCTTCATTGCCAGGTGGAGTTTTCCAGCGGGCTGGAGGCCGAGAGCCGGGCAGCAGCCGCCTGAGAGCCCTCCGGGTCTGACGGGGGATGAACGCGATGATCACGCCGGTGACGATGGTCGTGATGATCCCTCCAATCAGGTAGATGATCGAAGCCGATTCTCCCATCACGGATCGGGCAACCCAGAAGATCAGGGCGGCGATCAGCATGGCCGAAAAGGCCAGGAAGTTGCTGGCGGCCAGGACACGGCCCCGGATCGATTCCCGGCTGTTGTATTGCAGATAGGACTGAAGTGGCACATCGTAGAGTCCGGAGCCGAAACCCGTCAGGAAAAGGTAGAACAGCACCTCGTAAAAATGACCTCCGCCCCCGGCCCCGCGCGTCACCACGAAGAGCATGACCGAGCTGAGTGCGATGGCCGCCGCACCGACCGGAACGATTCCCGGCTCGATGCTGCCGCCCGACCAGAGTCCCGCCACGATGCTGCCGACGGCCACCCCCAGCGCAAGAATCGCCAGGAGATAGCCCACCTGCTCCTGGGTGATATCGAGGATCGTTGTTCCAAGCAGATACACGTTGACCTGAGCCAGGGCCGCCAGGAACCAGAAGTAGGCGCTCGTCGACGCCGCCGCGAGCAATTCACGGTCCGAACGCAGTGCTTGCAGGTCCAGAGCGGTCTCCCTGAAGAGATGCCGGGGAGGCCGTCGTGTGGGGTCGGCGGGCGGGCGCTTGAGAATCAGCAGGCTCGCCGCCCAGCCGAGCAGGGAGGTCCCGATCAGGATCGAAGCCGGGATCCACCAGCGGGCCCGACCCAGGGGAGCCGTCCAGATGTAGAGCGTATTCCCGAGCACGCTGCCGACCACGGCCGCCAGGACGGTGGCCATCCCGATAACACCATTGGCGCGCGAGATCCCTTCGGGATGCACCGTTTCCGGGATCGTGCCGGCCCGGGAGGGGCTGAGCAGGGCCCCCTGGGCACCCATGAGAGCCAGGGTCGAGAAGACGAGGACGATATTCTCGAGGAGGATGGCCCCTATGCCCACGACCAGAATGGCTGCCTGCAGCAGCATGCAGCCCGCGATGACCTGCCGTTTACTGAAGCGATCGGCCAGGTAGGCGGCGGGAGCAACCAGCAGGATATAGGGAACGACGAAACCGGCCAGGCCGAGAGTCAGAATGAAGCCCTTGTGCTCCGGACCGATGATCTGGTACCCGATGGGGACGACGAACCAGCGATAGCTGTTGTCGTTCAGAACCGCGAGGAACTGCACCGAAGACAACCCGAAGAAGCTCCAGGATCCCAGTCCCTGCTGTGGGCAGAGGGAGGATCGTGCCGCCTGTTCTGGTTCCCTCGCCACGTGTTCGTCCATCTCGGAGGCCCCGTCCTCTCCGATAGCTTATCCGACTGGCGCGACCGAAGGCGGGGCAACCTCAGGGCGCCTACAGTTTCGAGTTTCGGGTTTCGAGTTTCGAGGGCGTGTTGCCCAAATCCTCCCGAGGTGGTCACAATCGTGCCACCCGGTCGTCGAGACCTGCCGAACCGATTCCACGCAAAGACGCAGAGTACGCCAAGCCGCCGCCCCCAGAGAATTCCTTTGCGGTGTTGCGTGAGATCAAGCCACCGAAACCTCGCTCCGAGGGGGACGTACGCACTGATCCGAGGCAACGGCCATCCGGGCAACACCCCCCGAAACTCGAAACCAGGAACCCGAAACTCGGAACCCGTTCTCCCGACCTGAAACCCGAAACGCCAAAGGACCAACGCCGAAGGGAAATGTGCGAAGCGCCAGCTCGAAACTCGGAACCGGGAACTCGGAATCAACTGGGCACTTTCCCGTTTGACATCGCAAACCGATTCCCACATTGTCTTTCCTAATCGACGAGGGGGGAAACATGCGCATTCGATTCGGACTTTTGGTTCTGCTCTTGTCCGCCTGGGGGGGATGTCAACAGGCCGTTGTGGAAACCACGGAGTCGCTGCCGAACTTCGTGATCATCTTCGCCGACGATCTGGGCTACGGCGATCTGGATATCTACGGCCACTCGACGATCCGCACCCCGCGGCTCGACCGAATGGCGGAGGAGGGGCAGAAGTGGACCCAGTTCTATGTGGGCGCTCCTCTGTGTACTCCCTCTCGCGCGGCCCTGCTGACGGGAAGACTACCGATTCGAAGCGGCATGTGCTCGGACCAGCGGGGAGTGCTGTTTCCGGATTCGGGCGGCGGGCTCCCGGCCAACGAAGTGACCCTCGCGGAGGCGCTGAAGTCCAAGGGGTATGCGACGGCCTGTATCGGTAAATGGCACCTGGGACATCTGCCGCAGTTCCTTCCGACCCACAACGGTTTCGACTACTATTTCGGCATTCCCTACTCGAACGACATGGACCGGACGGCCGACTCTCCCGCCGGCATGGCGGCATTTCTGGATCCGAAGGTGGAGTACTGGAACGTGCCCCTGATGCGCAACGAAGAGATCATCGAGCGGCCCGCCGAACAGCACACCATCACGAAGCGCTACACGGAGGAGGCCTGCAACTTCATCCGCAGCCATGGGGACGGACCCTTCTTCGTCTACCTGGCCCATAACCTGCCGCACGTACCCCTGTTCGCCTCCCAAGATTTCAGCGAGACGAGCCTGCGCGGTCTCTACGGCGATGTCGTCCAGGAGATCGACTGGAGCGTGGGCCAGGTCCTGGACACGCTGACAGCGGAGCACCTGGAGAGGAACACGGTGGTGCTGTTCACGAGCGACAACGGTCCCTGGTTGACCTATGACGAGCAGGGCGGTTCGGCCGGACTGTTGCGGGGCGGGAAGGGAAGCACTTGGGAAGGAGGGATGCGCGAACCTACGATCTTCTGGGGGCCCGGACTCGTGAAGCCCGGCGTCGTGATGGGCCTGGGCGCCACCATGGATGTTCTGCCGACCTTTCTGAACCTGGCGGGAGTCGATCTCCCGGCCGACCGTGTCCTGGACGGCTCCGATCTGTCCCGGACTCTTCGCGAGGGCGCGCCTTCTCCCCGGCGGGTCGTTTTCTACTATCGGGGAACGGAGATCTGGGCGGCGCGGCAGGGGCCCTTCAAGGCGCATTTCAAGACCCGGTCGGGCTTCGGGACCGATCCGGCCGTGGTCCACGACCCTCCGCTCCTCTTCCATCTCGAGCACGATCCCTCCGAGAAGTACGATGTCGCCGACCAGTACCCGGAGGTCATCGAGCAGATCAGGCAGGCGGTTGACGAACAGCGCCGGAGCGTCCAGCCCGTCCCGGATCAACTGGCCATCCCGTTGCCCGCCGCGGCTGAGGGTAGCTGAAGTCATGACCAGGCAACGACTCGATTCCGACCCTGCGCTTCCCAGAAAGCCCATCGACCGGTTGCTGCGGCCGCTGGAACGCTTCCTCCATGTGGAAGCCGCCAGTGGAGTGGTGCTGCTCCTCTGCACCGTTCTCGCTCTGGCCCTGGCCAATTCGCCGCTGGGCGATTCCTATGAAGCGATCTGGCAGACCAAGATCGGCTTTCAGCTGGGTGATTTCCAGATGGTGCACAAGCTGCGCCACTGGATCAACGACGGCCTGATGGTGATCTTCTTCTTCGTCATCGGCCTCGAGGTCAAACGCGAACTGGTGCAGGGGGAGCTTCGCGAACTGCGCCGCTCGACGCTGCCCCTATTGGCCGCCCTCGGAGGGATGGTCGTGCCGGCTGCGATCTTTCTCGGGCTGCAGGCCGGGACGCCCGCAGCGGCGGGGTGGGGCATCCCCATGGCGACCGACATCGCCTTCGTTGTGGGCTGCATGGCTTTGCTGGGTTCCCGGGTTCCACATGGATTGCGGGTCCTGATTCTCACCCTCGCCATCGCAGACGACATCGGCGCCATTCTCGTCATCGCCGTCGGCTACACCGAGGAGCTGCTGTTCGGAATTTTGATCGTCGGTCTCCTGCTGACGGCGTGCGTTCTGCTGTTCGAGCGTCTCGGAGTTCGGAGCATGACGGTCTACGCGCTGCTCGGACTCGGGATCTGGTACTGCTTCCACGAATCGGGAGTTCACGCCACGATTGCCGGCGTGATCCTGGGACTGCTGACCCCAGCCGAGGCCTATCTGGACACCTCCGTTCTCGGGCAGTTCCTGAAGAAAGTGGGTGGCAGTTTTTCACGGAGAAGAGGATGCGCCGCTCAACAAAGTGGGACGGGTGAAGGCCGTGCGGCAGTTGAGCCGGGAGGCGGTCTCCCCTCTGAGCTACCTCGAGGACGCGCTCCATCCCTGGGTCGGCTTCGTGATCATGCCGGTCTTCGCCCTGGCCAACGCCGGCGTCGAATTCAGTGCGGGGGATCTGGCCAGTCCGGTGGCGCTCGCGGTGGCACTGGGCCTTCTGCTCGGCAAACCGGTCGGCATCGTTCTCTTCAGCTGGGTTGCCGTTCGCGCCGGAATTGCGGCCCTGCCCTCCGGTGTCAACTGGCGAATCCTGACCGGGGGGGCCTTGTTGGCCGGGATCGGCTTTACCATGGCCCTGTTCATCGCGGGCCTCGCTCTGGAAGGCGATCTGCTCTCCGCGTCCAAGGTCGGAATCCTGGTTGGCTCGGCCGTCTCCGCCATGGGCGGAATGCTCATCCTGACCCGGAGCCTGAGTGCTCGCTAGAACTTCGCGAAGAAGTCGTTTCCCTTGTCGTCCACCAGGATGAAGGCCGGGAAATCCTCGACTTCGATCTTCCAGATCGCTTCCATCCCCAGCTCCGGATAGTCGAGGACCTCGACGCTGCGGATCGAATCCCGGGCCAGAATCGCGGCGGGACCTCCGATGCTTCCCAGGTAGAAGCCGCCGTGGCTACGGCAGGCATCGGTCACCACCTGAGAGCGGTTTCCCTTGGCGATCATGACCATGGAGCCTCCATGGGACTGGAAGAGGTCCACATAGGGATCCATGCGCCCGGCCGTCGTCGGTCCGAAGGAGCCGGACGGCATTCCCGGCGGGGTCTTGGCCGGGCCGGCGTAATAGACCGGGTGGCGCTTGAAGTAATCGGGCAGATCTTCTCCGCGGTCCAGACGCTCCTTCAGACGGGCGTGGGCGATATCGCGAGCCACCACCATCGTTCCCTTCAGGGAAAGGCGCGTGGCCACGGGATAACGGGTCAGCTGCGCCAGAATCTCAGGCATGGGCCGGTTGAGGTCCACGGTCACCGGTTCGCCCGCTTCCTCGGCCGTCGCTTCGAGGAGCCAACGCTCCGGGTTCTCGTCCAGCTGTTCGATCCAGAGACCCTGCCGGTTGATCTTGGCTTTGACGTTGCGGTCGGCCGAGCAGGAGACGCCCATTCCGACGGGACAGGAGGCACCGTGGCGGGGAAGGCGGACTACCCGGATGTCGTGGGCGAAGTACCTGCCCCCGAACTGGGCCCCAATGCCGCTCGCTCGCGCCGCCTCCAGCAGACGGGATTCCAGGTCGTGGTCGCGAAAGGCACGGCCCAGCTCGTTGCCGCTGGCCGGCAGCGCGTCGAGGTAACCGGTGGAGGCCAGTTTGACGGTCTTCAAGCAGGCTTCGGCGCTGGTCCCTCCGATGACGAAGGCGACATGATAGGGAGGGCAGGCCGCCGTGCCCAGCGTCTTCATCTTCTCCACCAGGAACCGTTCCAGGCTCTCCGGGTTGAGGAGCGCCTTGGTCTGCTGGAACAGGTAGGTCTTATTGGCGGAACCGCCGCCCTTGGCGATGAACAGGAAATGGTATTCACCTCCGGTCGCGGCGTAGACATCGATCTGCGCCGGAAGATTGGTGCCCGAGTTCTTTTCCTCGTACAGGCTGAGGGGGACGGTCTGGGAATAACGCAGGTTTTCACCCGTGTAGGCCTCGAACACGCCGCGGCTGAGGGCTTCCCGATCGTCGCCTCCGGTCAGGACGTACTGCCCCTTCTTGGCGGAGATCGTGGCCGTTCCCGTGTCCTGGCAGAAGGGAAGCTGCCGCCCCGCGGACACGACGGCGTTCTTCAGCAGAGTCCGCGCCACGAAACGGTCGTTGTCGGATGCCTCCGGGTCCGAGAGGATCGCCGCCACCTTGGCGTTGTGGCTGGGGCGAAGGAAAAACGACACGTAGCGAAAGGCCTCGCGGGCCAGAAACGTGAGCCCCTCCGGCTCGACCTGCAGGAATTCGGCGCCGGCGCCGCTGACGGTGCTGACGAACCGGTCGGTCAGGAATTTGTACTGAGTCTCGTCGCTTTCGAGGGGGAAGGGATCCTGATACTGGAACGTGGCCATTTCGTATCCTCTCAATCTGCAGGTTCAAGTCCAGATCCAATCTTCGACCCGACAGCCCACGGATGCAAGTCCGCAACGGTGTTCCGGACTTCCGAGGCTCCGCCCCCCGCTTCACCCTTTGAGCGGCTGTCTCCACCGACGCCGCAGGCGTCCCTGGAGTGCGGAAGCTCGCTTCCGCTTTCGATTCGCCCGGCGCAGCGCATACCGGCTCGCACAGCCGGGCCGCCGAGCCATCCCCGCCGAAACCCGGGGAGCACCCGCAAGCCGAGGCCTCTCCGAAGAAAGCGGCAGCAAGCTGCCGCAGTCCAAGGCGGCTTCGCCGCGGTGCCGGAGCAGCTCAGTCCGAAGCGGCTCGGCCGCACTCTTCCTCCTCCGACGCCGCAGGCGTCCTTGGAGCGCGGAAGCTTGCTTCCGCTTTCGATTCGCCCGGCGCACGCATACCGGCTCGCACAGCCGAGCCGCCGAGCCATCCCCGCCGAAGCCCGGGGAGCACCCGCAAACCGAGGCCTCTCCGGAGAAAGCGGTAGCAAGCTACCGCAGTCCAAAGCGGCTGCGCCGCGGTGGCGGAGCAGCTCCATCCAGACCGGCCGCGCTGCAACCGGAAATGTCGGGCACGGGGCATTCGATACCGGCTGAATTCCGCTCTCCCCGGAACCTCGGAACCCGGAACCTCGGAACCCGGGGGCGTGTTGCCCAAATGGCTGCGGCCTCCGATCGGCGTGCCCCCACTGGAGTGAGGTCTCGGCAGCCTGATCTCACGCGAAGCCGCGAAGTACGCCACGCCGCAAGGAGATTCTTTGTGGGTGGCGGCTTGGCGTCCTTCTTTGCGCCGTTGCGTGGAACCAACCCGCCGTGCATTCGCCTGCCTGGCAGCGTCCGATCCAGCGAAACCCTTCCTTTTTGGGCAACACGCCCCCGGAACGCGGAACCCGAAACCGCGGGCGCCCTACTTGCGCTCGTCGTCCAACTTGCGCAGCTGGCGCAGGATCGACAGCAGCGTCGGCTTTTCCTTCATCTGCTCCCGCAACCGCCCCATGACGGCTTCGGGGCTCCACTGATCGGCGGCCTCCTCGATCAGCTGCATGCGCCGCTGGTCGGTGCTGAATTTCTTGCGCAGGCGGACTGCATAGGCGTCCATGAGCACCTCGAGCAGCTTGTCCATCTCGCAGGGCTTGGACAGATATCCGTAGGCGCCGAGTTTGGTGCACTCCACCGCCGAGTCGATCGAGCCGTGGCCCGTCAGGATGATGACTTCCAGAAAATCGTGCTCCTGTTTGAGGATCCGCAGCACTTCCCGGCCGTCCATTCCAGGCATCTTGAGATCCAGGAGTGCCAGATCGAATTTTCCGGTACGGGCGGCCTCGATGGCGGCGGCGCCGCTGGAAGCCTTCGTCACAGCGAAATCCCTCAATTCCAGGCGTTTGCTGATGGAATCGAGGAACTTCAGTTCGTCGTCGACGATCAGCAGCTTGATTCTTTCCGTCATTTCCAGGGTCTCCCGAAGGTTAGAAACCGATCCATTGCCAGTAGCCGTAGAACACCCAGATCCAGAGGACGAGGAACGAGAGGACCAGCATGGCCGCTCCGTGTTTGAGAAAGTCCCCCAGTGTGACCAGTTGCTCGCCCGTGACGGGATCCTTGCAGAGAGCGTAGGCGATCGCGTTGTTCGGAGTCCCGATGACCAACATGTGGGCAAAGGACGAGGCGAAGGCCGTGGCCAGACCGACCATCCAGGGATGGGTCTGGGTAATGGTCGCCATGGGGATCGTGATCGGTCCGATCGCCGAGACCGTGGCCCCGTCGCTCATGAAGTTGGTCGTCAGACCGGTGAACAGGCTGGTGGCCATGGCCAAACCCGTGCCGCTCTGCATGAAGGCCGGCAGAATTCCTACGAACCAGTCGGCCAGGTAGAGGGCGGCTCCGGTCACGGCAAGACCCTTGCCCAGGGCGGCGGCACTGGCGTAGAGAAAGACGACGTCCCAGGGAATGGCGACGATGTCCCTCCACCTCAACACTCGCAGTATGTTGAGCATCACGATGCAGAGAATCGCCGGTCCACCCATGCCGTACCGGTCGCTGACCGTGACCCACAGAACCACCAGCAGGATGAGGACGGGGGTGGCCCGGATCTCCAGACTGTTCATCGGGCCGATGCGCTCGGCCGCCTCGCGCACGATGGCCGACACGTTCAGGTTGCGCACGCGCAGCTTCCGTCGGAAGGCCAGGTAGAAGTATCCCCCCGCCACCAGCGCCATGACCGGAACGAATGGCAGTCCGTAGGCTACCCACTGCCCGAACGTGGGAGCCATGCCGTAGTCGCTCAGAATGGCCAGCATGACCGCGTTCCGACCGCCTGCAGCGGGCGAGCCGGGACCGCCCGAATTGCCGACGAAGCAGAGCATGAGGGCGAACAGCACCGCGAGGTGTCGGTCCTCGGAGACCCTCGAATGCCGGAGCGACGAGGCGTAGACCATCATGAACAGCGGCATCATGAAGGCGACCAGGGCATGCTCGGAAATGAACGAGCAGGCCACGGCAAACATGGGCAGGAACAGGAAGAGCACCATGTTGAGCGACTTCACGGGCCCCAGCAGCAGAACCCCGATCCGGCGGTCGAGTCCCGTCTTGGTCATGGCCCGTGCAATCGCCAGCACGCCGAAGATGAAGATCACGGCATCTTTGGCGTAGGCGGCCGCTACCTCGTCCGGCTGCAACACGCCGAGGAAATACATCGAGACTCCGACCAGCAGGGCCGTAATGCCGATCGGGATGGCTCCCGTCGCCCAGAACAGGGCGGCTACGAGCAGGGTGGCCAGCATGACCTGGGCCCGATAGGCCGACTGGTGGGGCGTCATGGAGTACCGCGCCCTTTGCCCCTCGCTGGCCGGCGTGAGGGTTCCCACCTTGTACTTCTGGCTGTAGAAATCGGCAATGTTCTGCCCCGGAGCCATGCTCCGGTAATCGGCGTAGCCGTGGCTGAGGTCGGTGACGTTGCCTGTCTTGGGGGTCCCGACCAGCTGGAGGAGCCGCGCCGGTGCGGGCACCAACACGACGACGAGAAACAGGAGCAAACCGAGGATGATCACGCCGGGCCGGCTGTTGTGGGAGCCGACCAGCCAGGTCCGCAGCGACCGGGCCAGGTGGGGAATCTCATGCCGGGCCATGGCATGGAGCTTGGCTTCCCGGGCCGCGTCGATGGTCTGCACCAGCGTCCCGATATCGCAGGGCTTTTCCAGATAGGCGAAGGCGTCGTGCCGGCCCGTTTCCATGGCCGACTCGAGGCTGCCGTGGCCGGTCAGCATGATGACCTGGACGGCGGGCCGATAGTTCTTGAGTTCCTTGAGGACCTCGTCTCCGGTCATCCCCGGCATCTTGAGATCGAGCACGACCACCTCGATCTCGGGATCGTTGCGGGCGATTCGGATCGCCTCTTCGCCGCTGTCCACGTCGAGGGTGTCATAGTTCCTGAGTCTGAGCCGCTTTGCCAGAGACTGGCGGAAACCCGTCTCATCGTCGACCAAGAGTACTTTCCCCATAGCCTCGCTACCCGATCCGCAGGGGCCGCCGGCTCGACCGGCCGCCGCCGTGTCCATTTCCGATGTGAAGGAACTCTACGTACTCCGCCCGATGGGAAGAGTGATCGTAAACGTGCTGCCTTCGCCGAGATTGCTTTCTACGTCGATCGATCCGCCCAGGTCCTTGATGATCCCGTAACTGACCGATAGTCCCAGTCCGGTTCCTTTTCCCACCTCCTTGGTCGTATAGAAGGGTACGAAGATCTTGCCCAGCTGCTCCTGGCTCATGCCCCGGCCGGTGTCGGCCACCGAGATCTCAACCTTCGCTCCGGCCCTGCGTACCCCGACCGTGATCGTGCCCGCCCGGCCCCCGAGTGCATCCACGGCATTGTTGAGGAGGTTCAGGAGAACCTGCTGCAGCTGATTCGTGTCGGTCAAGACCGGGGGCACGTCGGCCGCGAAGTCGCGGACGATTTCGATGTTCGAGACGGCCAGTTCGGGACCGAGCAATCCGTCGAGGACCTCGTCGATGACCGTCGCCAGATCCTGGGCGCGAAGTTCCACGCTGGTCTTGCGTACGAAGCCCAGCAGCTTGTGGGTGATATTGCGACAGCGCAGGACCGATTCCTCGATGTTGTCCAGATGGGGACGCAGCTCCTGAGCGGGAGTCGGTTCCCCGAAGGCCGGGTCCATCAGATCCTTGATCAATCCGGCTTCCTCGTTGATGACTGCCAGCGGATTGTTGATTTCATGCGCGATGCCGGCGGCCAGTTCGCCGACCGAGGCCAGCTTTGAGGCATGGGCCAGCTGGGCCTGGGCCCGATCGCTGGACTTCTGGAGCTCGACCAGCTTGTCGGCGCGACTGAAGATCATGACTGTGATCAGGCCGATGAGGACCGCCGAGAAGAGCAGCAGCGTGCGCAGCGGCCGGGCCAGGAATCCGGCCGTCGCGGAATTCTGCGGCTGGACGATCAGTGCCCAGTCGGCCTGTCTGAGCCAGGAATAGGCATAGAAGACCGAAGCGCTTCCGATTCTCACCCACTCCGCGCCGAGCCGGGGTTCGGTCGGAGGCACGATCGCCGAGGTCTCCAGGAGCGTGCCCATGTGGGGGGTGACCAGCTGGTAATAACCCTCCTTGTTCACGATGGACAGCAGGAGCTCGTTGTCCCCCTGAAGCGATCGGATGTAGTCGTAGATTCGTTCCGGGTCGAGCGTGGCTCGCAGGATCGGCCGATCGTGCCCGGACTGACCCTTGACGGCAATCGTGAAGTGCGGTCGCTGCCGGAATCCCAGGTAGATGTCGGTGATGACGAAATCCTGGTCCGGCCGGCTGAGGGTCTGAAACCAGGATTCGGAGCTGTAGTTGCGGTTCTCGAGGGACTGGTGGGGGCCGGCGTAGGAGGCCTGGATCCCGCGGGGATCGAAGTATCCGACGTCGACGAAGGTTTCGCTGCTCTTGACCAGTTCCTGGAGGAAGCCCTGCATCGCCGTCGACGAATGGTCTTCCAGAAAGCGCGGATCGTTGACCAGGTTCCTCAGATTGACGACCCGTTCGGTCAGGAACAGGTTGAGGGTGTTCGCCTGGTTTTCCGCGATGGCCGTCAGGTGCAGACGGCGGCTTTCTGAAATCAGGCTCTGATATTCGACGGTGAAGTAGAAGACCAGAATGACGAGGGGCGCGACGTACGTGAAGAGAAGACGCAGGATCTGGCGACGCCGGAACTCCCGGTAATGCTCATCCCCGAAGGGAAGGAAGTCCGCAAGCGAGGGCCATTTGGCAGCTGACACCTTGCCCATTTCGTAGCCCCTTCCACTATCGAAAAAGGCGGCAGCGCCCACCGCCCCCCATCGTGTAACATCGAACGCTCTGGAAAGTCAACGGGTTCCGGAGCCCGGCCAGACGGTTTTCCAGGAGTGCCGGGGCTCCCTGGTTCCCGAGGAGTCTGAGAGCAAGATCCACCCCCAACTCCCCTCCCCCGGTCCTCCCGGTCCTCCGGCCCTCCCGTCCTCCGCGCTCCCTCCCGTCCTCCGGTCCTCCGGTCCTCCCGTCCTCCTCCTCCCTCTCAGCTCCCGATGAGCTCCCGCACCTCCGCCACCAGCTTCTCCGGATCGATCGGTTTGTCGATGAACTTTTCGGGCTTGACCAGGCCCTCCTCACGCATCTGCCGGATCGTCTTCTTGAGGCTCTCCCGGAGGCTGTCGTAGGGGCGCTCGAGAGTGTCGGCGTCGGCGCGGTTTTCGTCCTCCTCCAAAACGTCGGCGACCGCGGTCAGCATGATCACGGGAATGTGGCGATATCGCTCGTCCTTGCGCAACTGCTTGAACAGTAGAAACCCGCTGCGCTTCGGCATCATCACATCGAGCAGGATCAGATCGGGCTGGGTCTCCTCGACTTTCTGGAATCCCTCCTCGCCGTCGCCGGCCGCGGTCGGTTCGTAGCCCCCCTCGCGCAGGGCAACCGACAGGAATTTAACGGTGTTCTCATCGTCGTCGACGACCAACACTTTCTTCGACATCGATCTCCTCCTCTCTGGCCCAGGGACCTTCGATCGGCAACAGCACCCGGAAGCTGGCTCCCTGACCCGGCTTCGAGCCGACCTCGATCTTGCCGCCGTGGGCGCTGACAGCGCGAGACGCAACCGCGAGCCCCATCCCCGTGCCTTTTTCCTTCTTGGTACTGAAGAACGGCGTGAACAGCTTGGCTCGAACCTCCTCCGTCATCCCCTCCCCGTTGTCGGTGACCATGATGCAAACGAACCGCTCGCCGCAGCGTCGGACAGCAAGCTCCACCCGAGCTCTCTGGCCCGGGTCGTACTCCTGCCACCCGCACGCATCCAGGGAATTCGACAGGAGGTCCATCACGACGGCATGGATCAGTTCGCGGTCGCAGAGCACTTCGGGCAGCGGTTCCGCAATCTCGAGCGCCAGTTCGACGTCGTTCTCCCGGAACCTCGGTCCGCTCAGCGTATGAATCCCGCGGACGAGCTCTCCCAGGTCAGTCGGCATCAGGTCGAGCTTCCGCTCCCTGGCGAACTCCAGCATGCTGCTGGAGAGTCGAGTCATGTGGTCGATCCCCTCCTGGACCATCTCCCACCCCTCACTCAAAAGCTGCCGATCGTCCTTCGCCAGCCCCGTCTTGACCATGTAGGAACCGCCCTTCAGGACGTTCAGCAGGTTTTTGACGGAGTGCTGAATGCCGATGAGCGCCTGGCCGAGGGCCGCCATCTTCTCCGACTGCAGGAGCTGGCGTTGCAGGCGCTTCTCCCGGGTGACATCCTTGCTGATCCCGTAGGTGCCGATGGCCGTCCCGTCCGCCCGGCGCAGGCGGGACAGGGTCAGGATCACGTCCCGGATCCTCCCGTCGATCGTGCGGAAGTGGGTCTCGTAGTTCACTACGTGATCCGTGTATTCGAGCTGAGCGATGGCGACATCCCGTTCGGCGGGATCGGCAAAGAGCATCTCGATGCGCTCTCCGATCACCTCGTCGCGCCGATAGCCGAGCGTGCGCTCGGCGCCTGCATTGAAGGTCTGGATCAGCCCCTGGGGATCGACGGTGATGATGATGTCGGCCGAATTCTCCACGATGCCTTCCAGATACTCTCGCGTGCGCTTGAGCTTTCGGAGCGTCCCCGAGAGCTGCTCCGTCATTTCGTTGAAGGCGGAGGCCAGCGATGCGAACTCATCCGAGCCGTCGTCGTTGAAGCGGAAGTCGAAGTCGGCATTCGTCACTCGGCGGATTCCCTCGGTGAGGGTCTGGATGCGCCTGCCCACGAGGCGTTGAACCGCCCACCAGGCTGCCAGCGTGCAGAGGAGAATGGCGACGATGACGCCGATGCCCGTCTTCATCCGGTGCTGGGCCACCAGCGAGTCGACGCGCTGCAGCGAATAGTCGACCCTCAGGTAGCCGAGCGGTCGCTCGACGCCCTCGTGCGTGTGGCAGGAGGCGTTGGCGCAGCCCGCCTCGTTGTAGATGGGGGTGACGACGGCGAGTATGTTCCTCCCGTCGCCCGCCCTCCAGATGCGGTCGAGCGATCTGATGTCGGTCCGTCCCCGGTCGGCGCCGTCCGTGTGGCATCCGACACAGGGCCATGTATCCCGCGGCAGCGTGCGGGCGTCCGGTCCGTGGAAGGAGACGACGGTCTGTCCCTCATGCGCGGCCAACTGGATGTTTTCGTAGACGGGGTTGTCCTGCGCGAGTCCGCTGACCAACTCCCGGATGCCCTCCAGATCGCGCGTTGCCATGAAGCGATGGAGACCGAGAATGAGGGTTCGCGAGTCCATTCGGGACACGTCCCGGGCAGAGGCCAGTGCTTCCCGGCGGTCGTCCAGGCTGTTGACGTAGGCGGTGACGGCCCAGACCAGCACGATCAGCGCCGAGAACAGTCCACTCAGCTTCCAGGCGACCCGGTTGCGTCCGAGCATGGTTTCCCAGGGCTTTGAACGGCTTACCTCGCCGGAGTTCGGCCCGCCTCCGGACGAGGAGAGACACCTAGATGATACAGATCAGGACCGGTCCTGAATACAGGGAAGGATCGATCGGGACGCAGTTGAGAAAGGCGGCGGGGGGCATCCGGGCGCACCGGGAATCGGCAGGAGAACCTGCGCTGACCGATTCACGAAAAGCAGAATGTCCCCTTCACTCGACTCCCGAAACTCGAAACTCGAAACCCTGCCGGGGCCCGACAGTGTTCGATTCGCGACAGGGGTTCGGGGGACGGGGCCTGATAGAATGATCCTCAACACGAGTCGGGAGGGCCGCAGCGCTCTCCTTCCTTTTTGATCAATCGCAGATTCGCTGGAGGTTCTCCTTTGAGAGTTAGATCCATCCGATTCGTCTTTGTGTTTGCCGCAGGGCTCCTGATGAATTCGACAGTGTGGGGCGGCGGCAACTGTTCGGGCACCAGCACCGGCCTGATTCCGATTACGGAACTGCGGGGCAACTACCAGGGAAGCGCGGGTCTTCTCTATGACGGTTCGAACCAGCGGCCGGCGGCCCTGACCGCGGCCGCACCGCCCGTCGAGCCGATCGATGGCCGCATTGTCGTCGCCGGGATGGGAATGAGCAACACGTACCAGGATTTTTCGGTCTTCCAGGAACTGGCTGCGCAGGACGACTCCATCAATCCGGAGGTGCAGTTCGTCAACCTGTCGGCGGGCGGCTGCGTGGCTCGGGAAACCGCCGACCCGTCGAACCGCTGTTGGAGCATCTTTCGGAATCAGCTGGCCGGGGCCGGTCTGTCTTTTGACGATGTCCAGGTCCTCTGGCTGAAGACCACCAGCACGACGCGGGGCACCGTCTTTCCGGAGAGTGCGCAATACCTGCTCCACGACCTGCAGGACACGCTCAGCGTGGTCCGGCAGCGCATGCCCAACGTCAAGCAGGTCTACGTGTCGAGCCGGGTGTATGCCGGCTACGCGAGCGTTCCCCTCAATCCCGAACCCTATTCGTACGAAACGGGCTTTGCCTTCAAGGAACTGGTCCACGACCAGTTCCCCGGGCTCTGGATTTCCTGGGGGCCCTATTTGTGGGCGGACGGGACGAACGTCCGGTCGGATGGCCTGTTCTGGGTTTGCGACGACTTTCAGAACGACGGCACTCATCCGTCCCGGTTCGGCAGTCTCAAGGTCGCCCACGCTCTGCTCGACTTCTTCAGGGACGACGCGGTTGCCCGTCGCTGGTTCCTGGCCGGCGGCAACCCCGGACCCGGTCCCGCACCCGGCCCCGAGGCGATCTCCAGCCTGGTTCAGAGCCTCATCGACGATATCAACAGCCAAAACACGACGATCCCCGACATCCTCTCGAGGCTCGAGGACATCCGCGACCGGCTCCTGGCCGAGGGAAACTAGCGGGATTTTCGATTTTCGATGGCCGAATTTCGATGGCCGATTTTCGATTCGAGCCGTGGCCGGCGAGGGTAATCCAGGCTTCCAGCCTGGCATGTCCAGCGGGCTTCCAGCCCGCCCGGTGCCCTTCCGGCCCGTCGGGCCAGACTCCATCGGAGGGGGATCTTCCAGAGAGAAGATCACCGCTTTCCTGAGGTTCGTCCTCAGTGGCGAATGGCCGCAACGAAGGGCCGGGTCGACCGGGAAGAGCCGGGACTCACCTGCCTGTCGGGAGGTTCGGTGGATCGGATCGCCGGACGGATCGCGAACCACGTTGTCGGAATCACTGTCGACCACGAGGGTCCCGTGCGCTCCGTTCATGACCGCCGACTTGCGGGGCAGGCTGGAAGTGCGGGAGCTCGCTCCCGCCATCGATCCACCCCGGACGCCCATGCCGACTCGCACCGCCGGCCGGCGACCAGCCCCCGCCGAAGCCCGGGAGACCCCCCGACCGAGGCCCCTCCTCGGAAAGCGGCAGCAAGCTGCCGCCGTCGCGCGCCCACGAGCGCCGCGGCAGCGTGGCAGCTCAATCCAAAGCGGCTGCGGCACCGAATTGAATCTCTCGAGCCTCGGATGCCGCCCTGCGGATCTCCCGGACGACGATCGCCAGACCGTTCCGGCGGGTCGGAGAGAGCTGTGCGCTCAGCCCGATCTCGCGGAGGAAGTAGAGATGGGCTTCGGCGATCTCCCCCGGCGGCCGGTCATTGAAGACCCGCAGCAGCAGGGAGAGGATGCCCCGGGTGATCAGGGAATCGCTGTCGGCCGAGAAGTGGAGCGTGCCGTCGCGTCGCTCGCTTCGAAGCCAGACCGTGGACTGGCATCCGGGCACGGCGTGATCGTCGGTCTTCCAGCGATCGTCCAGGCCGGCATGGTCCCTTCCGAGTTCCACCAGATGGCCGTACTTTTCCAGGCCGTCCTCGAAGCGGCGGAACTCTTCGACGATCGAGTCCTGGACGTCGTTCAAGGTCATCCCTGCCGTCCTTCAGTCCGGGATCCCCGTCGCGATGGGGTTGGTCTCGTCATTGCTCCACTCGAACCAGCCGCCGTCATAGACGGCCGCCCGCGGCCAACCCATGAGCCAGGCGTTGAAGAAGGCTTCGCTGGCGCGCCAGCCCGTGCCGCAATAGAAAGCGTTGAACTTGTCCGGCGTGACCCCGGCCTCTTTCCAGAGGGCGGCGATCTCCCCGTATTCGCGGCAGGTATGGTCCGGATTGCGGTAGTTCTCCATGTGATAGGCGTCGCTGCCGCAGTTTCCGAAGACGGCGCCCGGGATGCGCCCCTTCTTCTCGATGTAGTTGTAACCGCTGACCTCGCCGATGAACTCGCGCCAGCTGCGGACGCTGACGAGGTTCCTGTCCGGGGCTTTGAGGATTTCGCGGGCCTCCGGAAGGTCCACGACGAGCTGCGGACGTCCCGGGATCGGTGCCCCGAACTCCTCGACCGGGTGCCGGGGCGTGTCTTCCGTCGAGACGGAGTGGCCGTCGTCGAGCCAGGACTGCAGGCCGCCGTTCAGCACCCGAACATCCCGGACTCCGGCGTACAGCAGGATGAGGGCGCAGCGCATGGCCGCCAGCTGTCCCGCGCTGCTGCCCGGAAAGGGGTCGGCATTGTCGGGAAAGGAGAATCGCCCGTAGAGAATGACGGTGGTATTGGAGGCGATTCCCAGGTCCTTCAGGGTTCGCTCGAGCTCGGCCGGCGAACGGCGATTCCACGTCTCGGTGGACTCGAGCGTGTTCGTGTCGACGTCGATCGCGCCCGGGATGTGGCCCTCCTCGTAGGCGCTCCGGTTCTGGTAATGGGCGTGACAGATCACATAGCTCGAACCCCCGTATTCGGGGGCTGTACCCGACGTGATCAGAGTGTGCAGCCACCAGGCCGGCACCAGCTGGCGGTAGCGCTCGAGACCCTCCAGCGGAAGGGCCGGATCGGCGCACCACTCGTCGACGAAAGGGAGGTAGATCCGGACATCCGCCCAGCCGGCCCGGCGGAAGAGACCGGCGACGCCCTCGACCTGCTGCGCGTCGTCGCCGTACACCACCAGACGCTCCCGGGGCTGGATGCCCTTGGCCCGGACGATTTCCGGCCAGTCCAGGTAGGAGCTCCATTTAAAGGGCAGATTGCGGGCGCCGGGAAGATGTCCTCCCCGGGGCTCGTCCCGCCTGCGCCATCCGTTATAGGCGTCCGGAGATCGCACATCGATGAGCGTCGAGTCATCGCTCTCCAGACGGGATCGCAGCTGGGCGGTCGTCAATTCCGGCAGATCGTGGGCCATCGCGTCGCTCTCCTTTCATTTGAAGGGTACCATCGGCGGATTTGAGATTTGAGATTTGAGATTTACGATTTGGAGGCGCAAAGGGTAAGGGTTGTGTTGGATCGGGCAGTGGCAGGCAGGCAAATGCACGGCGGGCCGCCACCAACAAAGAATCCCTTTGCGGCGTTGCGTACTTCGCGGCTTGGCGTGAGATCAGGCTGCCGAGCCCTCACTCCAGTGGCGGCACACCGATCGGAGGCCGCCGCGGCTGTGCTCAGCGACGTCGGAGCAGGGAGCTGCCGAGGAGGCTCTTCAGGAAGAAGAGCACTTCCGTGCGCGATTTGCGGTTTCCCTCCAGGCGGAATCGCATGGTGAAGCCGACCCAGGCGGCGTAGAGGAAGGCGTAGAACCGGTCCAGGGGAAGCCGCGTCAGGACCGGTTCCAGCGGTCTCAGAAAGGGGAAGGCGACGATCAGACCGAACAGTTTCTGCAGGCGCTCGTCGCGGCGCTTTTCCGCCGGATCGTCAAAGGCCAGGGCCGAGAAACTGTTGGTCCGGTCCGGCACAGGTCCGCCGGGCGCCAGATGGCCGCTCTGTTCCGAGTAGGCCGTCAGGTCCGTGCCCGGCAAGGGAAAGAAGAGCTGACTCAGGGCCAGATCGGGCCGACAGCGCAGGTTCAGATCGAGGGTCCGACGGTCGATCTCGAGGGGGTGTTCGACGGGCAGGGCCAGCATGTTCTGCGTGATGAAGCGGATTCCGTACCGGTGCAGCAGGCCGCTGACCCGGAGGAATTCCCGGTTGGAGATGTCCCGTCTCAGCAGATCGCGGGAGACCGTTTCGTCGCCCGTTTCGATTCCGAAGCAGACGACCCGGCAGCCCGCCTTCTGGAGGAGCCGGATCTTCTCCTCCGTCACCGTCTTGACGTGCACGTTGCAGTAGAAGGGAATGCCCACCTCGCGGGGAAAGCGCTCGGCGAAATCCTCCAGCCACGCCGTGTCGCACAGGGTGAAGATGTCGTCGTCGATGTAGGCGAACGAAGTCCCGTAGCGGGATTTCGTGAGGCGGACCTCCTCCATGAAATTGTCCACACTCCGGCGGCGGAGGATGCGCCCGTGATTGCAGAACAGGGCGTTGTACTTGTGGTTGAAGCAGTAGCTGCACCGATAGGGGCAGCCTCGCGAGGCGAAGAAGATGTGGCTGCGGTATTCCCGATGTAGCCGGGTACCCCGCGACATGAGCTCGCGGTCGGGGAAGGGGATCCGGTCCAGGTCCTCGACCAGCGGTGCGGGCGGGTTCCGGATCACCGCCCCGTCGACGTGAAAGTGCATTCCCTCGACCTGCGTGTAATCGCCGCCCTCGGCGAAGCGCTCCAGAAAGGCCGGGAAGCTGATGTCCCCCTCTCCGATGAGGATGGCATCCACGAAGGGCTGCGACGCCATCTCCGGCGAGAAGGTGGGATGGGGGCCCCCGAAGAGCAGAAAACACCCGGTGTCGCGGCGAAGCCGGCGAGCCAGATCCTGCAGGGCCGGATACTCGGGGGACATGACACTGAAGCCCAGGATGTCCGGCCGGCTCCGGCGGATGCGCTCCAGCAGATCCCCGTACGAAGAATCGTCGCTGATCGCGAGATCCGTTTCCCAGCCCTGTGACCGGGCGAGGGACGAGAGATACATGACTCCCAGCCGTTCCATCGTGTAGAGATTCTTCACCACGAAGAGAAGGCGGCGTCCGACGGACGTGCGTTTCGCCTCCATCAAGGCCTCCCCTGCAGTGCGGCCCGGCCGGAAGGCCGGCAGAAGGCCCGGATCGCATCGATGTTCCGCTCGATTTCGGCGACGGGATATCGCGGGTAGGTCGGAAGGAGGACGAGCGACTCGGAGGCCCGCCGGGCATTCGGGCAATCCCGTCGGAAGTCCCGGAACAGAGCGAGATCGGCGCAGTTCTTCAGGCGATGCGTCGCGATGTCACGGCCCTGGCGAAATGCCCAGTGCAGAAGCCCCCGACTCTCCCGGCACAGAATCGGGAAGTAGGGGAACACGGGGAGGGCATCGGGCTCCGGGGCGGGCAGCGTCAGACCTTCGAGGCCCGCGAGCCCGGCTCGATAGAGCTCGGCGTGGGATCGCCGGATTTCATTCTCTCTTTCCAGGCGTTCCAGGCCGCGCATCACCAGCCGCGTCTGGACACCGGTCATTCGACCCCCGTGCGAGGGAGGGACGGCTGTGAGACGGCGGACCGCGGATTCGGGATCGACGAGCCGGTTCAGGGTCCTGACTTGCCGCAAATGACCCCAGCGAAAGATGGGATAGGTCAGTCGGGTGAAGAGTGCCGGCCAGGTCGCGACGTCCGTCGCCAGCCCGAGACCGGTCAGTCCCAGGAGTCGCCAGAGGGGAAGAGGCGGCATCTGTTCGACTTCGCTTCGGATCCTTGCGGTCAGGTCCTGGGACGGCGAGGCGAGGAGGCCCCCCCGCCAGCCGGTCAGATGTTTGTACATCCCGAAGCTGAAGACGCCCACCTCTCCCCAGGTGCCCAGGGATCGACCCCGTTCGGAGGCCCCGAAAGCCTGGGCCGCATCCTCGATCAGAGGCAGCCCGTGCTTCCGGCAAATCTCCCGGAAGCGCGCGGCCCCCGCCGTCTGGCCGAAGAGATGCGTGATCAGAACGGCACCGGTCCGGGGGCCGAGGAGTCGCTCCACTTCGACGGGATCGATGTGGCAGCCCCCTGACACCACATCGGCGAAGACCGGAACGGCGCCGGCGGCGATCACCAGACTCACGACGTCGGCGATGGTCAGAGGGGACAGGATGACCTCGCTCCCGGGGGGAACGAGCGCCCGCACCGCCAGGAAGATCCCCGTGCGTGCGGCCGGAACGCACAGGGCGTGCGGGGCTGGAAGGCGGTCTTCGAGGATCCCTTCGAGATGCGCCGCTTCGCGCGCCGGGTCCGGGCGCCGAAGCACGGCTGCCACGGGCAACCCGTAGTGGGAGCGGGAGGTATAGAGCCGGAAACGCGGGTGTGGGGTGGCCTGGCCGCTCATCGGGGAACCGGGCAGAGCGAGGCGATGCGGTGGGCGTTCGCCATGACGGTCACCGCCGTGGGGATCGCCGGGATCGTCGGGAGAACGCTCGCATCGATCAAGTGGACGTGTTCGAACTCGGGCAGCCGCCCCAGGAGGTCGGTACGGGGAAAGGCCGGTTCTTCGCTCATGGGGAAGATGCCGCCGCTGTGATAGCCGCCGCCCGGGAGGTCGACGGTCGTGCGGGAAACCAGGGGCAGACCTCCGAGCTGGCGCCAGTGGCGGCGGAGCTTTCGCGCCACGCGGCGGGCGATCTCGTCGGACCGCGGATGAGGCCTTCCCCGCAGGAGGATTCTGCGGGCGCCTCCCGATTCGAGAACCAGCTCGATCGACGATGAGACCTGGGAGGGCAGATAGCCGAAGATCGCCAGCAGACGCGCGACGGCCTTCCGAACGGCGAAGCCGGAGAAGGGCGCGAAGGGCCCCAGTTGCTGTCGGATCAGGTCCCGATAGAGTTCGTTGAAGGTGTAGATCTGCAGGTGGAGGCGGCGGGGTTCGATCGACCGATCTTCGATTTCGACGAAGAGCTGGGCCAGGGTGTGCAGTTCCTCTTCGAAGACGCTCTCGGACCCGCGGAAGCGAAGGAAGGGAAGGGTGAAGTGATCGCTATGGAGGATGGTCAGCGGCCGATCGAAATGCTCCAGTGACTCGAGGACGATCCTGGCCGTCGAGAGCACGCCGGCCCCGACCAGGATCAGCGAGGCTTCGAATTGCTCGCGCCGGGCCTGCTCGAGGTTCCAGACCTGGACCTGCAGTCTGGCTCCCCGACCCTGGATCCGCTCGACGAGAAACCCGGGCCGGTAGTCGATCCGATCCGACTGCCTCAGGTCCTCGAGCGTTTTCGCCGCGCTGTAGACGCAGTCGTAGGGACAGCCGAACAGGCACAGTCCGCAGTAGTGGCAACCGGTGTTGCCGGGGGAATGACCGTTGCGGACGGCCAGTTGCGATGGAGCGACGCGGATCCCGGCGCGTTTCAGGCGCTCGCCGTGGCGGCGCGCGTCGGCCAGCAGATCCCGGGCCTGGCGGCTCAATCGCAGTGAATCCGCGTTTCCCCCGTCTTCGCAGGGAGACACCGGAGAGGGATCGTCGAGCCCCATCAGGGTTCGGACCGCCGCGAAGTGGGGCCCGAGACCTTCCAGGTCCATGGGCCAGTCCATCAAATCGACAGGATCGGGAGTCTTGAAGGAGGCGCCCCAGACGTTGCTGAATCCCCCGCGGGCGTAGGAGCGGGACATGGAAACACCGGTGCCCTCGAGCTCCCGATCGTCGGACAGGGCGCGGAAGGGAAAATCGGAGCCGAACCAGCGTTTTCGCGGAATGCCGCAAATCGAGGGCGCATCCACCGTCTTGAGCCGGTGCAGAGCCTGCGGCTGCCAGTGATCGGCGGGCGTCTCCCCGAGCTCCCGCTTGAGTTCGACCGCTGCCGCGTCCGGACCGAGTCCCACATCCAGAAGCACCGGCCTGAAGCCCCGTCCGACCAGTGCGCTGGCCGCCGCTACGGAGCTCATTCCCGACCCGATGATGAAGATCCTACTCACAGCAACAACCGATTAGTCTCGCAGCGCGAGCTCCCGGACATCGATTTCGAAACGTTTCAGCAATTCCGCCACCTCCCGCGTCGTTAGCCGCCGGCTGTTCTGGATCGCTCGCCGGCTTCGGAGCGTCGGTCGCAGCAGACGGGCGGCGCTCGCGTAGGACCATGCCAGGTTCACCAGTAACCGCAGACCGCCGTGCTCTCCGGCAAAGCGCCCCGCCGAGCCCGTTCGTTTCAAGGCGGCGTACGTGTGCCAGCCGTAGCGCCGAATCGTCCAGTAGGGATTCTGCAGCAGGATCGAGAGAGGAAAATTCTTCAACGCCAGCAGGATGCGATTGCGCTCCACGAGCATGACCTTGAGCGGGGAGTAGGCTCCCGCCGTCGCCGAGTGGCGGTGATATACGAGGGCAGCGGGGACAAACCAGGCCCGCCAACCCAGCAGCCGGGCCCGCATGCCGAGATCGGCATCGTCGCCATAGGCGAAAAAGGTCTCATCGAAGCCGCCCGTCTCCTCGATCAGGTCGCGATGATAGAGAGCGGCGCAGGCGTCGGGCCACAGGATCTCGCCCTCCTGGTCGTACTGGCCCCGGTCGATCTCCATGGTTCCGCGGCCGCGGTTCTGCCCGTCGCGGTAGATGAGATGCCCGACCTTGTCGATCACGCCTGGAGGGTCGGTCAGCAGAATCTTGCTGCCGACCATACCGATCCGCTGCCGGCGGTCTCCCCGCCGGATCAACTGCTCGAGCCAGTCGGGAGCCGCCACGGCGTCGTTGTTCAGCAGGGCGAACCACTGGCCTTCGGCCTGGCGAAAGGCCAGATTGTTGGCTTGGGTGAAGCCGGTATTGCGGTCGAGCCAGAGGACGCGGGCGTCGGATCGGCCCTCGACCCATCGGCGGAGGACGCCCACGGATCCGTCCGTGGACCCGTTGTCGACGATGATGAACTCTCGGTGGGGCCAGGTCTGGCGATCGAGCGACGCCAGGCAGTCGGTGAGGAACTCCTCTCCGTTCCAGTTCACCACTACGACGCTGATCAGGTTCTGGGGTTCACCGCTGCTGGACATGAAGCTGACAGTTGTCTGTTGTGTCGCCGTTCCCGCTGTAAGTATACTGACTCTTACCGCGCACAGGTAGCCATATTTCGCCGCTTCGAGGTGGGGCTGCACAGGGGGCGAAGGTTCGGCGGAGACGATGGGACGAGTCAGGGCAGGCGAACGCTTTCACAGGCTGCGGCTTCTGCGCAGCTACCTCCGCGGCGACCTCGAAGCCCCCGAACTTCCGGCGACTGCCGTTCTGGGCGTCAGCAATCGCTGCAACCTCAATTGTCCGATGTGCCTGCGTTCCGTCCGCCGTTTTCCCGGTCGCCCCACGGATTTCGAGGCCTTTCGGAGTGTCCTCGACCAGGGGGCTCGGAGCTTCCGCTATGTGAGCCTCGACGGGCCCGGGGAACCTCTTCTGAATCCCGATTTGCACAGGATGGTGGCGTATTGCCGCTCGCTTGGGATCCGCGTCGTCTATTCGACCAACGCCACGCTGCTCGACGAGGTGGGCATCGATGCCGTCCTGGATTCGGGACTCGACCACATCATCTTCTCGGTCAACGGCGTGACGCCGGAGGTGTTCGAGAAGTACAACCGCGGTGCCGACTACGGGGAAGTGGTCCGCAGGATCCGCCGTTTCCTGAACCGAAAGCTCGAACGGCGTTCGCCGATCCTGGTCACCGTCCAGATGGTGCGCCTGCCCGATACGATTCCGCAGGCACGGCGCTTTCGTGAAGTGTGGCGGGTTCCGGGCGTGGATTCCATCCGCATCAAAGCCGATGTGGTGCGTCTCGACGGAGTCGCCGCCGACGAGCGAAAGGAGCCCGAGGAACCGGGGAATCGCTGTCCCCGACTGTGGGGCGGACCCCTTTACGTCAACTATGATGGCGACGTGTACGGGTGTCCGGGAGTGCTGTTTCGCACGGAGGCCCTCGGGAACACGAACGAGCGTGCTCTGATGGAACTGTGGAATGGGGATCGGATGCGGGAGATGCGGCGGGCCCACGTGGAGGGTGACTTCTCGGCGGTGCCCGAGTGTGCCACCTGTCAATATCCACGTCCCCGAATTCCCCTGATTCTGGGGAGCTTCCTGTTCGATCCTTTTCTGGTGGGTCGCGTGATCCCGTTTTTCGAAAAGCTGGCTTTTTTCCGAAGGCTGCCCTTGTATGAACGTTTCGACTGAGCGGGCTTCCGGCAGATCGCCGGCGATCCTGCTGGAGGGCCAGAAACGGAGACAGATCGAGTACCACGAGCGGGCGCACTATGACGCCCGCCGCCCCCGGATGGTCGACAACCGGCATCCCCTCGTGGCGTGGTTGAACTGGTATCGACTCCGGACGGCCCTCGCTTTGATCGGCGAGCCCCTCGAGGGACGATCCGTCCTCTCCGTATGCGGCGGAGACGGTGAGGAGGCGGATTTCCTCGAGAGGCAGGGGGCAAAGACGACGATGATCGATCTCTCCGAAGCCGGGGTTCGGGCTGCTGGCCTCCGCAACCCCGCGGTGCGGAGCCTACGTATGGATGGCGAGGCATTGTCCTTTCCGGATCGATCGTTTGACTGGGTTCTGGTCCGAGATGGACTGCATCACCTGGCCCGGCCTCTGAAGGGGCTCTACGAGATGGAGCGGGTGGCGCGGCGGGGTTTCGTTCTCCTGGAGGGGCAGGACTCAGGGCTCGTCCGCCTGCTTGTGCGGCTCGGCCTCGGTGAGGACTGGGACCCGGCCGGCGGTTACGTGTATCGTTTCTCGAGGCGGGAGCTCCTCAAGGTTCTCCGTGCCGTCCAGACGATCGAGAGGTGGCGGATCTCCACCGCCTGGCTCCCGCCGGGAAGTGATCTGCTGGCATATTTTCCGGTGGTGCGACGCCTCATCTACCCCGCTATTGACAACCGGATCGCCCGGCCTCTGCTGACGTCTCCGTCGGGACGCCGGTACCTGGGGATGCTCTTTCGTTTCGTGCAGGCCGTGGTCGGGCGCTGGGGGAACAGCCTGATCGTCGTCGCCTGGAAGAAGCCGGCGGCCGAAACCCCGGCAACGAGCGGGGAGCGGCGACTTCCAGCGGCCGGGACGCGGACCCGAAAGGCCGGGCACGTCGTGAAAGCCCGGACGTCGGCAGAAACCGGGCCGCTCGGGCAGAGGTCCGGGAATCTGCCAGTGACTTGGATCGTTCTTGGGCTCCTCGCGATCGCGATCAACATGCCTTTTCTGGGGCAGGCCTTCCACATCGACGACTCGGTCTTCCTCAAGGTCGCCGAAAACACCTCCCGCGACCCCCTTTTCGCCCAGGATCTGCCGATCCTGTTCGAGGGCGTCTCGGTCCCGGATCTGGCATCGGCCGAGCATCCGCCGTTGATAGCCTGGTACATGGCTCTTGCCGCGAGGTTGGGCGGAGGCTTCTCGGAGGTGGTCCTGCACACCGCTTTCCTGCTGTTTCCCGCCATCCTGGCCGTGGCCACATACTCGCTGGCTCGGCGATTCACGAGCAGCCCGGCGATTGCCACGGTGGCGCTCCTCGTGTCGCCGGTAGTCTTCGTGATGTCTCATACCCTGATGACCGACCTGCCCCTGATGGCTCTGTGGACGGCCTCGGTGGCCCTGTTCGTCCATGGCCTCGACTCGGGGCGGATGCGCTGGGCCTGGATCGGCGGGATTACAGCGGCGCTGGCCACTTTTGCGTCCTACGCCGGACTCTGTTTGGTACCGCTCCTGGCGGCTTATTCCGTGTTGAAGAAGCGGCCGGCTGGTTTGCTGCCGTCGATGCTGCCCGTACCGGCATTCGGCGCGTGGCTGGCCCTGAACGCCGTGCACTACGGGCGCTTTACTCCAGGTCCTCTGCTGAATCACTACCTCTTCGTGGAGAAGGTGCTGGCACCCGGCCTGATCGGAGACAAGCTGATCTATGCGGTGGTCGTTCTGGGCGGGGCGACGCTCTTCCCGCTGGCGCTCGTGGCGCTGGGAACGGTGCGGAGGATCGTCGCGGGCTTTCTGCTCGCCGTTGCCCTGGTCTTCATCACCGAGGTCCGCGCCTACGATCTTCCGGCGGCGGCCTGCTTCGTGGGGCTGTTCAGCGCGGGGTTCGTGGCGCTGTGGGAGATCTTCCGGAGTTTCGGGCGCTCTCTGCGCTCGCTGCGGAGCCTGCCGAGCGAGGCTGCCGACGACCTGTTCCTCGGCCTCTGGTTTACGGGAGCGCTGGCTTTTTGTGTCCTCGTCTATCTGACTGGGGCCGCTCGATATCTACTGCCGGCAGTGCCGCCATTCATTCTGATGGTGGTTCGCCGGGCCGAGCTGCGGACGGGAGGCCGCTTGCTCCACCTTGCGGTCCCGGCGTTGTTCGCCACCGCAATCATGGCCCTGGCTGCGGCCACGGCGGATTTCCAGTTCGCACGGATCTACCAGGAGTTTGCGGGATCGCTTGCAGCCTCTGCAGCCTCCCGGGAGCCGGGACGTCGAGTCTGGTTCACCGGTGAATGGGGCTTCCGCGCGTACCTGGAACGATTGGGCGGGCGGGAACTGGGACGGCGGGATCCCCGTCCCCGACCCGGTGATCGCCTGATCGTTCCCACGCTGGCGACGCCTTATCCCACGTTGTTCAGCGATCGCCTGGGACTCGACTGCATCGTGCTGGTCGCTCCGAGCCGGGTGTCCTTCGAGCTGCCGGCGGTGCAGGCCGGGGATGTTCTGTCCTTCACAGTGGGGATGCCCCTTCACGATGTGAGCGACGGGCTGGATCTGGGCGTTCTCTTCGTTTCGGGGAAGGATCGGGAGTGGATCCGGCGGGAGCGCCTCGAGCCACAGTCAGGTCGACGCTGGACCGAGTGGAACCTGCCACTGGATCCTTGGAAGGGACGGAAGGGAACGATCGTCTTCTCGGCCCGCGTGGGATCGTCCGGCAGGGCCGACGGCGACTGGGTGGCCCTGGCCCGGGCCCGGATCGAGGGCGCCCCGACGGCAGGCGGCCCGGCGCGCTTCGATTTCCTGCAACATTTCGAGCGGGCGTCCATCGACCCTGAGCCCGGGACGGATTACCACACTCCCGGCAATGTCCCGGTCTTCCCCTACCGGGCCTGGCTGGAGCAGGAGCCGGCCAAGGTCTTACTGGATCGACGGGACTTCAGTCCGTCCCTGGGTATCCGGTTGCTGGACGCCGGGTCGCACGCCGGGTTCTGGGGGATGCACTGGGGCATGCTTCCCTTTGCGTTCGCCGACGATTGGACTGCTTTGGAGTCCATTTCGATCTACCGCATCACCCGGCAGGTGGATGGGTACGGGGAGACGAACCCGGCTTGGGGACAGTGAAGATGATCTGAGATTTACGATTTACGATTTACGATTTGGGGGCGGACCGGGAGCTGGAAGGCGTGTCTTCCCAATTCACCGGGGCCCTGGAATTCGCCTCCGACGCCGCAGGCGCCCTTGGGGCGCGGGAGCTTGCTCCCGCTGTCGAGCCGCCCGGGACGCCCATCCCGACACGCATCGCCGGCTCGCCGACCGACTCCCGCCGAAGCCCGGGAGTACCCACGACCGAGGCCCCTCCACCGAAAGCGGCAGCAAGCTACCGCAGTCCAAGGCGGCTTCGCCGCGGTGGCGGAGCAGGTCAATCCCAAAGCGGCTTCGCCGCGGTGGCGGAGCAGGTTAATTCCAAGGCGGCTTGGCCGCGCTGCCACAACAGTTCAATTCAAACCGTCTGCGCCGCGCGCTTCCTTCCCGACGGCGCTTGGCGATGTGTCTTCTTGCATATGTCCTGCATCCGTCGGACAATCTTCGTCGGCGATGGCAAAGTTCCGTCGAGTCGCGGGCACCTGTCCTCACTGCCGGCAGAAAACCCTCCGTCTCCAGTCCAGAGACGGGTGGGATTTCGAGTATACCGTTGTCTCCTCCGTCACCTTGTTCCTGCTCTATCTGGTTAATTGGTTTCCGCCGATTGGCTGGGCTCCCTTGTACCGGAAGGAGTTCCGGTAGCTCTGTGGCAACTGCGGGCGCGTTTATCCCTGCGACGGGACCCCTGGAAGGAATGCAAAGCCGCCGCCCACATAGAATCCCTTTGCGGCGTTGCGTACTTTGCGACTTGGCGTGAGATCAAGCTACCGAAACCACTCTCCAGTGGGAGCGGACGCACCAGACCAACGCCACGGCCATTTGGGCAACACGCCCCCGCATTTCGAGTTCCCGAGAACCGTCACGCGCGAATCGTTATAATTCCGTGCAGAGCGCCCACGCAGGGCAAAATCGTCAATCTCAAAAGGCAAGTCTCAAATCCTGTACCGTCTTGCGCCGGATGGAGGAGGCCAGATGACCACCCCGGTTCTTCGGGAGCAGATCGCTGCCGCAGAGGCCTACGAGGCGTTGCACGTTCCGAGCCTCTTCCGGCAATGGCCTCCTCGGGTCCTCGCCGCCGTCACCGTCGGACCGGGAGATCGGGTGCTCGATGTGGCCTGTGGCACGGGCGTCCTGGCGCGTGAAGCGCGCCGACGGCTGGGCCCGTCGGGCCTTGTTGCGGCGATCGATCCGGACCCGGGTATGCTGACGGTGGCGCGCCGGCTAGATCCTTCGGTCGCGTGGCGGCAGGGGAAGGCCGAGTCGTTGCCCTTTCGGGACCAGGAGTTCCATGCGGTGGTCAGCCAGTTCGGCCTGATGTACTTCTCCGACGGGCGCCGTTCCCTTCGAGAAATGCTCCGGGTGTTGGCTCCCGGAGGTCGCCTCGCCGTGGCGGTCTGGGACAGTCTCGAGAATTCCGGCGCCTATCCGATCGAGGTCGATCTGCTCGATCGCCTCGCCGGCTCGCAAGCAGCCGACGCTCTGCGCGCCCCGTTCGTGCTGGGGGTGCGGGAGGAACTGGCCGATCTGTTCGAAGGTGCGGGTGTGGGGCAGGTGAACATCGAGACCCACCCGGGCCTGGCGCGATTCCCGAGCATCCGGTCCCTGGTGGAGGCCGATCTCCGCGGTTGGCTCCCGGTCATGGGGGTAGCGCTGGAAGAATCTCAAATCCGCCGGATCCTGGCCGAGGCCGAGAGCGCACTGGAACAATACGTGACCAGCGAGGGAGAAGTTGTCTTCGATGCCCCCGCCCACATCGTCACGGGCCGCCGACTTTGAGGCCGCGTACCGCAGCCAGGAGAGCCTCCCCCGACGTTCCATTCTTGCGGAGTGGCGAGACCGACTGAGCGTGGTGCCGCTTCACCTCCTCGCTGAGTTGAATGAGCACGTCGGTGACGACGGAGATGGAATAGGGGGCGTTGAGGTCCGAAACCTCCACGTGCGAGATCACCGATCGACGTTTCATGGCGGGACGCCTCCTAGTACGCACGAGCACCCAGGGGTGGATGCTTCGATGTTTTCGCGTTGCCGCGATTGGATTGTCCCGACTCTATCTGGGGCGGCAATTGAAGAGAACCGGCAGGATGCTGAGCAATGCCAAGGGGAATCCCTGAGTTTCGAAAAGGGGATTCCCGCTCAGGCGGACGGAGAACTGCCGAGCTCCGCCTGCTTCCTGGCCACGACTGCGAATTCGCCCGATCCCGGGCCGTACGGGGCTCCCGCGACGTCCAGGTAGAGCTCCTCCACCGGCAGACCGGCCTCCAGGAGCTCCCGCTTCAGCTCTTCGGGCGTAAAGTACTGGAACCAGTTGTAGACGGTTCGGATGCGGTCCGCTTCCACGATGGTGTACTTCTCCAGCACGACCCTGTCCGCGGGGTACTTGAAGGTGTTCTGGAAGCAGAAGTAGGGGCGTGGCGACCAGAACCCTTCGAAGGTGTTGACGCCGTATTTTCGGGTCTCAAGAACCCGGTCGAATTCCTCCATCGAGTAGACATCGAGCAGGACCGATCCGCCCGGCCTCAGAATCGTGTGAAACGTGGTCAGGAGCCGGCTTCGCTGGTCCGGGCTCAGGGCGCAGAAGTCGCACATGATCATCAGGACGAGATCGAAGCGTGTCTCCGTGACGAAGTCGAGGTAGTTCTGCTGGACGTACTGGATCTCCAGTTTCTCCCGGCCCGCGGCCTGTCGCGCAAAATCGATCGATCGGGCCGAGAAATCGATGCCCGTAACCTCGGCGCCGCGCCGCGCCAGGCGGGTGGTGTAGAGGCCGGGACCGCAGCCGAAATCAGCGACCTTCGTCCCCTTGGCGATGTCGAACCGGGACACGATCCAGTCGACGGAGCGATCGATGAATCGGGCATTCCGCGAAGAGACATCGCCCGTCTGGTCGAGGTGAAACTCCAGCATGCGGGCGGAAGTATGCTCATCCGTCCACAGGTCGTCGGCAGTGTAGAGCTCGAACGGCCGGGGCTGCTCGTTGATCTTCTGCAGATCCTGAAACAATCGGTTGTTTTTCATCCTGAAGGGGCACGGGCACGGGCACGGGAAGCGGCAGGCTTGTCCCCGGGGGGAGGGAGAACCCGAACGGGTTCCGGCTCAGACCCGGGAGCCCGTCTCGCGCCCCGCGGCCGCGAACACATTGTAGAGCCAGGCGAAGACCAGTCCGCCGATGGTTGCGTCGACGAACGCATACATCGTGCCGACGATGACCTGCCCGAATGACGCAGTCCCATGATAGCCGGGGTAAATCGAGGCGACCACCGCCAGGAAGGCCCCGCCATACGAGGGCCAGAGGAGATTCCCGATCCCGACCAAGAAAACCGCGCAACACCAGATAATCCCCATCGAAAATGCCAACGCCCACACGTTGAGTTTCATGACTCCCCTTTCGAATGTAATCGGTGCCTCCATTAGACCCCAAAATAGGTGACACGCACGCATTAGCTCCGTAAGTGCCTATGAATAAAGACTTCCATCCCAGGCCTGGTACCTATTTCCGTGGGGCCAACCTGTCCTCCCATCCCACCTACCTTTCGAGGAGGGCCTGAACGGTTCGGTCGATACGCCGCCGCCGCGTCTCCTCGCGCCTGGCTTCGGTGATCCACCGGACGTACTCCCTTTGGTGGGTGTAAGAGAGGGCCTGGAAGGCGGACGCAGCTTTCGGATTCTGCTCGAGCGTCCTGGCAAGGTCGAAGGGAACCTCCACGACCCGGGGCTCCTTGTCTTCCGCGAGCGTCACCTTGACGGTATCGCCGGGCCCCTTGCCGATGCACTTGCGGATCTCCCTGAGCACCAACAGCATGTGGTACGGTGAGCCCATCCGCACCAGGGTCCCCCGATACGGCTCTCCGTCGATGGTCGCCCGAATCGGGACACGCTTCTTGCCGAACGCCTCCTCGACATCGAAGGGGACGATGACGTAGGCGCCGCCACCACCAGCCGACTGGATGACGGCCTCGAATTCATGCATTGGCATTGCCTTCCCTCGTGGTGAGAGTTTCCGCGGCTCTGGGAGGGAGTCTATGCCCGAAAGGGGGCCGGTGCAAGGCCAGTAAATGTCTTCAAACTACCCAACAGTTTTGCAGTTCGTCGGGTCCTGCTACGATGGCGGCATTCGCCGGATCGGTGTACGGAGAGGAGGAAGGGAGATGAAATGTCGTGTTTTGCTGACTTCAGTCGGTGTCTCCTTGTTGCTCGCCCTTGTCGCCTGCAGCTCCCCCCAAAGGCGTTTTTCAGAGACGCGGGAGACAGCTCCAGGTGTATCGCAGACCGCGTCGGTGACTCCGCCCAGCCCCGCCCTCCCGGTTCGGCAGCTGAGCAAGTTGGTCAGTCTCGATCTGGCGGTGGCCGACACGCAGGCGTCGGCGGCCAGGATTGAGTCGGAAGCCCGGACCCTCGGTGGCTATGTCTCCTCTTCGAACGAAATGCGCGTCGGCGGACAGGTGCTCTACCAATTGACGATCCGGGTGCCGAGCGAACGCCTGACGGAGGCCGTCAAGACGATTCGGGACCTGGCCGTCGAGGTCTTTCACGAGAGTCAGCAAACCCAGGATGTTACGGATCAGCTCGTCGATCTGGATGCGCGCTTGAAGACCCTGCGGGCAACGGAAACCGAGCTGCAGGCACTCCTGTCGGAGTCGCGCTCCCGGAATCAGGACGTCGAGGGGATCATGGCCATCTATCGGGAGCTGACTCAGATTCGCACCGAGATCGAGCGACTGGAGGCTCAACGCCAGAGCCTCTCCAATCGTGTCGAATTTTCAGAAATCAGCGTCAGCCTCAGGCCCTCCGCGGCGACGCGGTCCCTGGCGGTGGAGGGCTGGAATCCCCTGCAGACGCTGAGGAACAGCATCCGCGCGCTACTGGGTGCTCTCCGGTTCTTCGGCGATGCCGTCATCGTCGTCATCGTCGTCATCCTGCCGATCGGGGCGATGCTGGTTCTGCCGATCGTATGGCTGAGAAGAGTGCTGAGGGGCAGCCGTCTCAGACGAGGCGGGACCAATCCACCACGTCCGTGAATGCGGATCGAACGGTGGCCATGTGGTATGAGCGACAATTGGCAAAGGCCAAGCCCAGTCGCGAGGGATTCGGACTCGATCGCGTGCCAAGGCGGATCGGCGCCTCACTGCGCCCTTTTCGCCACCGGGAGCGCCGTCACCGGGAGACTCGCGAGGGGGAGGCCCTCTTGAGTCTCCAGGAGCGTCACGGCAAGGGGAGCGTCACCTGAGACGCTGAACCGGCCTTCGAATCCCTCCGGGTGGAACCCTGGGAAGAGTTCGGTGATGAACCTGGAGACCCGACCCCGCGCAGGTATCGTTTCTTCGCCGTATGTCGCCCATCCGGCGAAGATGCTGAGGGAGAATCGGACGTCGGCCTCGCTGTCGCCCGTATTGACAATGGAAATGGCCGTGTTGATCTCAGGCTCATAGACAGCGGGTTGGGTGGTCGAGTCAGTTGTGGCCGGCCGGTAGCGGACGAAGCCGGAAGATCGCCACGCCGCCGGGACGGCCGCGAGTCCCAGCTGCGAAACTGTCTGACCCTGATCGACCAAGCTGACCATGGCCGAGGCCGAGACGGGCCCGCCTCGGCTCCTGATCCGGACCGATCCCATGATCAGTTCATTCGCCGGCGGTCGGAGCACCAGCCGAAGTGGGCGTTCCGCGTCGAAGGGAAGGACGGACCACCGTCCCATTGCAGGAACCTCGAACTGGACGGGCAGGGGCACGCCGTCGGGGTCGAAGAACGCCATCGATCCCGTCGCGGTCCCGCCCGCCCTGACGATCGTCAGCGCCGTCGAAAACGCTTTCCCGATTCCAAGTTGTCCGGCGGCAATCACAGGGAGGTACGTCTCGAAGACCGGGGCTTCCAGAAAGGCCACGCGCAGTCTCCCCAGCTGCTCGGCGAGGTCGGAGTCCCCATAGTCGACGACCAGAGTCGAGATTCCGTCGGGCGAAGAGGTGCCCATCAGGAGCGGGCTCGTGAACCCGGAGTCCCACGCGTTCGAGTAGGAATAGTCGAGCTCGCCGAGTTCCCGCCCCGTCAGATCATAGGCTCGAAAGACGACAGGGAGACCCTCGGAGCCGTTGGCCAGGACAAACTGGATCCGGACAGCCGGATTGCCGAAGTGGAGCACGAGAGGCCGATTCCGGTGGGCCGGATCGTCAGGTTTTCCAACATCGTTGGAAAAGACTTCCTGAACCGCCACGAAGGCCCCGAGGGCGGGATAGTCCGGCGGCCTCACCTGTGCGTAAACAACGTAATAGGCTGATCGATGGACCACGGACGTCCCCGGGGAACGAACCGTTATTCCCCACCTCTCATAGATATCCCCGACAAGGCCTCCATCCGGGATCGAGCTCATCGAAACGAAGTCACTCGTCTCAAGGCCGTCGGTGCTATTCGTGAACTCCAGTTGGGCCAGAAGGTAGGGACCGGCTGCAAAGGTCAGGAGCGGAAAGAGCAGCAGATAGACTCGCGACGTACGCATGGCAGAAGACCTCCTCCCGAGACGGTCTCCCCCGTTCCGTCACCGAAGGCAACTATACCAACCCATCTCCCAAGGGTCCAGACAGAAATCAGTCCTCAGCCTATCGGCTGTCGATTTTCACTGAAAGCCAGCCTATCGAAGTGAGGACGACGTCCCGAATAGCGGTGAGTATAGGAGCCGGAAGTCTACTTCTTCATCATGGGAGGCCGATGAGCTTCCTCACCATCTCCAGCGGGCTCTGCGGATTCTCCATCCGGAGCAGTGGGTCCGTTCGAAGTTGCACGACCTCCGTCCATTCCGGGTGCGAGAGGATATAGAACTGCTCCTTCTGAATGGCCTCGAAAACCGCCTCCGCGACCTGGCGAGGAGACATGCTCATCTCGATAGCGGCCTTGAAGGCGGCCAGTCCGGCCTGCATTTCCGGAGTCAACCGGATCGGCTCGTCGTTCTGCAGCTCCGCGGGCCGGTGACGTTCGGCGTTGGCGATATCGGTCCGCACGAGTCCGGGGCAGAGCACCGATACCTTGACGAGCGACTTTCGCTGCTGCAGCGTGAGGTAGAGGTTTTCGGAGAGAGCGACCACGGCGTGCTTCGTCGTTGCATACGGTGCGGAGCCGGTTCCGACCATGAGTCCGGCGGTCGAGGAGGTATTGACGATGTGGCACTCAGTGTTCTGGGCCTGCATGATCGGCGTGAACACCTTGACTCCGTGGATGACGCCCCAGAGGTTGACGCCGATGACCCACTCCCAGTCGTTCCAGGTCGCCTCCCAGGGTGCGCCGCCGGCGGCGACACCGGCATTGTTGAACAGCAGGTGCACCTGTCCAAACGCATCGAGCGCCCGGCGAGCCAGCCCTTCGACCTCGCTTCGCTTCGAGACATCGGTCCTCACCGAAAGCACCGTTCCGCCCGCGGTCTTCAGCGCGGTTTCCGTCTGGGCGAGATTCGCTTCGTCGACGTCGGCGAGGACGACTTTCATGCCCTCGCTGACACATCGTTCGGCGATCCCTCGTCCGATGCCGCTGGCCGCGCCGGTAATGACTGCCACTTTGTCTTTGAACTCTTTCACGGCTGCCCTCCTTTCGAAGTTGCAGTCTACTCCAGTTCCGGCTCTTCCTTGCTTGCTGTTTCGCACCTCGGACCTTGCCCTCCGGACCCCGCCCTTCTCATTCCCGCCTCCTCTCGAGCCCGACAGGTCTTGTCTCCGTCCGAAAGACCGAACCGGCCTCCAACGAAACATCCTGCGTGCGTCTATGAAATGCCTCGTCCGTGCAGATGAAGTAGGCCTAGAGTCTGAGGCTGGATCAGGGTATGATCCTGTGATGTAGGAGCTAGTCGACACAGGGAGGTCAAAGGCATGTCACGAATCGCCGAGCGGACGCGGACTCTTATGCTTGGGATTCTCCTCCTTGGGTTGTCTGCATTCCCCGTGGTCGCCCAATCGGTCCCCTGGGACGGCTTCGACTTCAGCCCGAACTGGGTCGCTCTCATCCCGCCCAAGCTGCCGCCAGGTACCCACGCCGCTCACGTTTTTGCCGCCTGGGGTGTCACGTTCTCGAGTGGTTCGGAACCGGGGCCCGTTGGCGGGATCGTCCCCGTCTATTTCTTTCCTGCCGATCCCATAATCTTCCTAGACGTCCCCGTTGTCCGAAATGAAGGCATGGAATCCGAGAACTCAAAGGGGCTGATTATCTCCTTCGACAGGCCTCTGACTCGAGTCTCCCTCGCAATGGTCGCTGAGACCGACGCCACTGCCGTTGCCGGATTCTTCGATGCGGGCGACAACATTCTCGGGGAGGTTGTCGAAGAGTTGTGGTACGGGAGAGCGGAACTCGCCTTCGAGGCGGCGGAAGGCTCCGGGATCGTTCGAGCGGAAGTGAAGTATCTCGACCCGACCGTCCCGGAAGCACTTGCCCGGATCGTGGCTGATTTCAGCGAGCCACCCACCTTTCAGAGGTGTATTCCGCAAGTGGCGCATGGCGCCGTTCCCGGCGGTGACCGGACTCTCCAGACGATGCTGACGCTGACCCGGACGACGCCGGACACCTATGTCCGACTTCCCGACATGCAGGGGCCGACCATCTCGCTCGAGTTCCGCGACACCGATGGGGCGCCACTGACGGTCAACCTCGACGGGGAGGTCAATCACGAATTCGAATATGGTCTCGGAGCCCATTTCGACGGCTTCCTGGCAACACGAGTTCTGCGGACTTCCCGCTCCTTCTCGGAACTGGACCAGGGCTATGCCTGCGCCTCGTCCCGGTACCCCTTCCAATTGGCGGCGGTCTACCGGATCGTCGACCCAGTTGGAGAGCCCCTCGCGGAAGCCGGCATCGACTCCTCCGTGCCCGGTCGCCTGTTCGTCGGCGTCTTCGAAAAGGAGCCCGCCGAAGCGACCGATACCGCTTTGGCCCTGGCGAATGTCTCGGAGCATGAGGCGACGGCAACCATCACCTTCTTTATGTCGCCTCAAACGACGCTGGAGAAGGAGGTGATGCTGGCCCCGGGTGAACAAGGCGCCTGGTTTGTCGACGAGCTATCGGAAGAGCTGGTCGGCCGCGCGGCCGAAGGCACCATTGAAATCACCAGTGACGAATCGGTGGTCGCGACGATCCTGAGAACCATCCGGGGAGTGGTCTCGGCCAGCCTCCCGTTGCGACGACAGCCGGAAGGCCCGCCGGAATGATTCGGCGGAGGCGTTCGTCAGGCAAGTCAGGCCCCGGGACCTGCGAAGGGTCCTTTAGAGATCGCCCCTTCCGGTTCCCATTTCGGACTTCGGACCTCGGACTTAGAACCGGAGACGGCGGCTGATGCTCGGAGCGGGAGCGGTTGCCGCGGTGAACCTCCTCCTGATGATGATCACCTCCTTTTGAAATGAGCGGATTCACCTGGACTAGCATCGTGGCGGCGCGTCTGTTTTGGCGGGTACCTTTTGGCTTCCTCCTTGTCGCGGCGACCTTCGGTGGCGGGGCCTTGGCGGGTTCTTCCGACTCCTTCGCATTGACTGTCAGCATCTCCGGCAGCGATTCCTCCCGACCGGTGGGAGACGTGTCAGTCGATGGCCTCCGCGTTTCGCTTTCCGGCAAAGACTGTCCCGTGGAGGCGGTTCGCCGGCTCGGACCGCCCCGGCTGATCGGGCTCGTGGCGGACCTGAGTCTGGCCTCCCGACTGGGCTGGTCCCGGTTCTCCGACGACGGGCTGAGGGGAGCGGTCGAACAGCTCCTCGAGCCCTTCGCCGACGAGGTCAGGTACCGGACCGTTCTGCTTCGTGATGGACGGGTCCTGTCTCTCGATCACGCTCTCTCTCGAACGGAAGTCGTCGGTTTCCTGGCCGTGGAGCCCTCGGGTGGCACAGCCTTGGCCGACGGTTTGTGGGAGATCCTGAAGCACGCCGGCTCCTCGACGGAAACCAGTTTCATCCTCCTGTTGCCAAACGGCATGAACACGATCAGCTATGTCCCTGAGAAGGTGATGCTTCGACTGGCCAGTCAGGCTGGAGTGCCGGTCTTCATCGTGAATCCTCCCCTCTCCCTTCAGTCCGGCTGGACGGAAGTCTGGAACGGCCCCATCCGCGCATCGGCTTCCATGGCGATGGCCGAGCGCGCTCTCCTCCGAGAAAGGACCCGCTTCTGCAGCGATCTTTCGCGGGCAACCTTGAGCATCAGCAAAGAGGTCAGAACCAAAGGCAATCTCGAGAAGGTCGCCGAAGAGATCCGCCACTTTGCCGACCACCTCTACCGGGTTCAGTGTCGCTATCCGCCTGACGTTCGGAGCAACGAGTGGCACAGGCTCAAGGTCAGGGTCGAGGCGAAGGGGTGCAAAGTCAACGCGCCCTCGCGCCATTTCGTTCCGTCTCTTTCTGCGGACTGACGATCCCCCACGGGCAGACCATGATTCCGCCAGCCGCAGCGTCAGAGCCCGAACGAAGTGAGGGTCGCGCAAAAGCCCCATCGCCGAGGCCCGACCGTTTTCGGGAAAGCCGGTTGCCCGTCGCCCCGGAAGGTTGCGGCCGGGAAAAAGGGGGTGGGAAAGCCGGGGTGTCGGCGACCGCTAAGGGGTTCCCTCACTGCGTTCGGGCTCTGATGTCCCTGTTTCGAATCCCAGGCGGAGGTGATTCAGTTCGCACTCGCACCTCGTCCTTCGCACTTGGATTTGGCTCCTCAGGTTGAACGTATTTCGAATTCTCTCGATGCTACTGGTGAGGAGTTGAAGGGTCCGCCAACAGACCATCGAGGGGACCTCACCCCAGGATGCGTCTTCAGGCCACCCAGGCTTAGGGGATGCCGACGGGGTAACTGGACATGGGCTAGCCGTTTTTCGTCCGCAGCGAGATGATGACGATGGGCACGTCCGACTCGATCATCAGCGTGAGAAACGCCGCAGACAGTGGCCTCTTTATAACAGTCTCCTTCAGATTGCGTGTGCCTCAGTGACCGGTACCGGCCGCCGGGAGGCTGGCGTGTGCCCGGCCTTCTCTCGTGTGGAGCACCGTCACCGCAACGGGACTGCCGGCCCGAATCTCAAGCACCTCCCTCGAAATAGGGTCGGAAAGGTCGGGGACGAATTCCTCGATGAATTCCGCCCGATGCCCGCGCGGGGGAAGCTCCCAGTCGACATAGAGACCTCCAAACCAGAACCTGACCCGAACCGGTCGTCCGAGGGATTCACAATGGCCACGGCCGACGAGTACGAATCGTCCATGAACGATCCACCTCCGCCCACACCGGAGGCGGCCTCTCTGTACAGAGGCGCGATCTGGTATCCCTCCGGCCGGGAGGATGCGATCCCGGCTTCGGCGAGGACCCGCCCCGCGCCGTCGCGATCCGTATACCGAACAGAGCCCGCCACGGGCACGTTCGTCGTGATGCGGGCCGAACCCGAGCGTGCAGGGGAGGACGTGCCGGTGCTCGTCCAGCGCCTGACGTTCCAGGGGGAAATCGCCAGATCGATCCGGTCCGCCGAGAACCCTTCCTCGAACTCAAGGGACAGCGGGTTCGCCCAGGTCGTCGAAGAACTCGATCGATCCTTCGGCCGTCGAGCTGCTGAGATTGGTCACAACGATGGAGCTCGTCAGGGATTCTCCATCCGGCAGCCGGCCGTCGCCGATTTGGGCAAAGTAGGTCTTGAAGACCGGACGCTCGGCAAACTCGGCGATGACGGCCAGGAGGGTTTCGGGACTCCCCTCTCCGTAGCTGAAGACGACTCTCGAGATCGGACGCTCGTCCGAGTCCTCGAGTCCGATGGTGAACCTCTCGTCGGACATGATCGTCTCGTACGTGCCCAGCACATTCCCCACGGCATCCTGCGCCGTGATGGTCAGGCTCACCGGCTGATCCCACGGCGTGTGGACCAGTTCCAGTCCGACGCGCTGTAGAGGATGCCGAGAATTGAGGATCAGAGGATGGGGTCCGTTCGATTCGTCGGCATCCATCTCCACGACGGGATAGATGTACGGGAGGACGCAGATGACACAGTACTCGGACCAACCTTCGTGGGTGGGAACCGTGCCGGCGACGCCCGCCATTTGGATGCCCCAGTCGGCCAGGGCTTCACTGGCATCGTCGTGTGCGCTCCCGCGATGACGAAAATCCAGCCGAACGGAATCCTCCGAGAAGCTTCCCAAATCGACGGTTCGAAGTTCGGCCTGCAGAGGGACCGTCGAAATCGATCCGAGCAAAAGAAAAGAGAAAGTCAGCGTGCGGAGCCTTGTCAGGGCTGTCGAGGATCTCATCGTCCACTCCCTGATCCACTTTCGCTTTCGCATCAGTACCCCGTCGGTGCGACCGGGTAGCTGGAGAGCTGGATGCCGTTCTTCGTCCGCAGGGCCGTGACGACAACCGGGACCACGGAATAGAGAGCCAGCGTTCCCTGGAATCGGTCCCCAACTTCGTCGGGGAAGAGTTCGTCGATGAACTGGGCTGTGTGCCCTCCACCTGGAATCGTAACTTCATTCGACGCCAGTTCAAGTCCGTCTTCATCCAGGAGCCGCAGCATGACGGCAGCATCTGCATCCACCGGGACCGCGATGGCGACGGCCGTGCTCACGCCGTCGTCGTGTTCCACGAAAAGACTCGCCTCGCCGACTGCCGAAGCATCGGCCACGCCCGCCTCCGAGTCGAGACCGTTGCCCGAGTACTGAAAGATGGAGCTCCCCTTGATGGTCCGATCTGACTCCACCCGAGCCCATCCCGACTGCAGTTCGGATCCGCCTGCCGTACGAATGGCGACGGAGGACCGGCCGGGGATCGTGAACGGGATCGTGGAGCTGAGGCCTTCCCGTCCCTCGACGGCGAGCGACAGGGGTTCACCGTCGTCGTCGAGGAAATGAACGTTGACCGTCGCCGGACTGAAAGTCGCGTTGGTCAACGTCAGGAGCGTCGTCTGTCCGCCGCCGTTGGCGAGGTGGGCAAAGAAGATCTCATGGGAGGGCTCATAGATGTCGATGCGATCATCCAAGAGCGCCAGGAGCCGACCATCCGCCAGGCAAAGGTCCCAGACCCACCAATACCTGGTTGCGACATTCCACAGGACCGCCCCGGTCAAGGCATCGCGCGCCACAGTATCTTGATCATGCCCGAGGTAATAGGCGACCCCGTTGGCGATCTGCCCCATGGGCATCCAAGAATTGGGTGGACCCCCGTTGCCCGGTTCCTCCACCTGCCACAACAGTTCTCCGGAGTCGGGATCGTAGGTGTATATCTGTTGCTGGCGGAAGTCCCCTCCGAACTCGTAGAGGCGGTCCCCCGTCACCAGAAGCCCCCCGGGGGTGGACACCCGGCCCGAACGGCTCCAGACGACATCACCGCTGGCCGCATCGAACGCTCGCACGAAACTGGGTAGGCCCCCTTCGAGACCGTCACGCATCACGCTGACGAAAAGACGCCTCTCCACGGCCACGAGATCGCTGAATCGCGGGACCCCGGGAGGCGTCCCGGGTGGCAGTTCGCTGTGCCATTCTTCCTCGCCGGTACGGAGCCGGACGGCGTGCACGGCATACTCGGAGTCCAGCCAAAACACCAGATCTCCACTCGAGCAGAGCGGAGCCATGGCCGTCGGTGTATCAATCTGCCACAGCACTTCACCGGTCTCGATCCGCGCCGCCACGACGCGATCCGCGCTGCTGTAGACCACCACATCTCCTGAGATCAGCGGGTGTCGTCCCTGCGTGTTCCCAATCGCCTCATCGCTCCACAGCATTTCCCCCGTGGACACCCGAACCGCCTTGGCTCCTGTCGACGTGGACCCCCCGAGAAAGACGATGTCGTGGGCATAGGCGGGCACATAGAAGAGGGAGGCCGGACCGCCTGGGAGCGTCTGCTCCCACCGCTGTTCCCCAGTCTGGCCGTCCAGAAGGTGGTAGCTTACGGAACCGCCCGATCGGCCGACCAGCAGGGAGTCCTCGAAGGCCATCAACAAAGTGGGGTGGTCGATTCCGCTGAGCGGAATCGACCGGACGAGCTTCAGCGGAGGCCGGAAGTCGCCCATCTGGGCATTCGCACCCGTCCGGGCATTCGAGTAACCGGCGGTGTAGTAGTCTCCAAGGTTCTGAGCCAGAAGCGATGGAGGAATAATGAAAGCAGTGAGAAAAAAGGAAAGAGAGACCCCAACGAGAAACCGAATCGACTTCCGCATGCACCCTCCTCTCGCCCGGTCCGTTCTCGTTCGGAACCGGACGTCCGTCTCCCCCTGAGATTGTCAACTACGAATCGTGGTAGAAGTTACCTCTCAAGTCAATGATTATTTGGGAATTGCACGAAAACCTCTACAGCGCCGTTCGCCGGGGGGAGCCCGTCGACACTTCCGGCTCCACGAGTCCGGATCCAGGTTGTCACGAGTGCCGGTCTCCTATCAGAGTGAGGACAAGAAGGGATGGCAGGTCGTCCGATGAAGGTGCACATGGTGGCAATTCTGGCGGCGCCGTCGGGGCGATGCTCACGTCGAGATGCTGGAGAAGGTGGAGAATCCTGAGCTTCGCGCCCTCATCGAGAGCATGACTCGAGCGGGAGGGAAACGCGGCAGACAATAGGGGACACTCCGGTCGACGCTATTGTCGAGGGAGCTCTTTGTGGCCCTCAGGCGTTCAAGGCCCAGGCCTGCAGCCTGCCACCTGCCTTTCAGTTCGTACTTCGGACCTCGCCCTTTCTCCTTCTCAGTTCGCCCGTCGCCCTTCGTCCTTCGGACTTCTCTCCTTCGCCATCTCCTGCTACGTCACGATGATCGCCAGCAACTCGCCGGCTTCCCGGCGGAGCGGGGCGATTTCTCGCCGCGGCCTGCGGTCTCGGTGAGGAGATCCAGCCAGAAGGCGCATTCGTCGGCTTCTTCTTCGACCGTGCCGAGTTTGTGTATGAAGTCTCGTCGGGATTTCGCTCGCTGCGCGGCTCGGTAGTTGGAGCCGACGGAGGTTCCGGCTCGGAGGAGCTGGCGTTTGATGGTTCCGATTTCGGCGCCGGGTGGGAGGGAGCGGCAGAGGCGGAGGATGGCGGCGGAATATCAGAACCCGAACGAAGTGAGGGACCCCCTGCCCGGTCGCCGACTCCTCGGCTTTCCACCGTGGACCAACAGCAGCCGCAGCCAGGCGGGGAACGGCGGAGGACCCGCTTGCATATCACCCGTCGGGCTTCGGCAGAGGTGCTTTTGCGCGACCCTCACTTCGTTCGGGTTCTGATGCTGCGGCTGTCGGGAAGCTGCAGGTTCCGCGTTGGGCGCTCGGCGTTGGGGAAGGGGGAACCGGGGAAGGGCTAAGGGCAAACCGGGAAAGTTCGAAGGTCAAACTTCGAAGTGCGAACGTCTGAGGAGCCAAATCAAAGTGCGTGTTCTTTCCTTCGCACTTTGCACTTCGGAGATGGCACTTTGATTTGGCTCCTCAGGTAGGACTCGAACCTACAACCCTCCGGTTAACAGAACGTTCCTGGAAGATGGCTATAAGTGCAAGACGGAGAATCGCTTACGTGAAAATTCGTTGACGCGCGCAGGTTTCCGCTGAGACAGAATCTGTCCATTATTTCGATTATTTCGATGGTAATCACTCAATAGTCCTGGCCGAACTGGCACACTGGGCGGCACAAGGAATGAAATTCGCCGAATTGTTTCCCCGCTCATCACAGGCGCCCTCCGCGAGGAGGAAGTCCCCGCTACTTCATCAGTGTCTGGATAATCTCGTCACGCGAGCGACCGAGATGACGAGCGATGTCCGTGAGGATCGCGCTGAGGGTGCCGATACGAAGGGGTGAGTGTCGAGGAACCGTGACGTGATGCTGCCCCTCGACCTGGGTTGTGAGCCGCAAGTGACTTCCGGTCTGGCGCGTAACCTCGTAACCAAGTGCCCGCAACCGATTGGCGAGCTCCTCCCCGGACAGGTCGCGTGGAAGTCTCATACGGCGATGATCTCTTCCCGAACGAAGTGCAGCCGGATGATGGACGGAAGTTCCTCTTCCTCGAAATGGCACCGGACTGCGTCTCGGAGCTGTTCGGGAAGATCCTCGAGACGGTCGGCTTCGGTGAAGATCGAGGCTCCGAGCGCCCGGGCCACGTATCCTCCCTCCGGAGCTTCTTCGACCAGGAAGATGATTTCCTTCATCGCTCTCCATCATAGGTCAGATCGGGCTGGTGTGGCCACAGAACCGGAAGTTCGGACCAGGACTTGGTGCAACCGAGTTTCCGGGGATTGGCGAGTGGAAAGCGAACCGCCGAGTCCAAATTGGTCTGAATCAAACGGAACTCGTTGGAGGCTTTGATCAGGGATGTTCTCGGTCCTCGAGCTCCTTGTAGGACATGGATTTCACGGAGACAGGGACGAATGTGAGGTCCTCCAACTTCACTCCCATCTCCAGCACGGTCTGTGTCTTGGGGAAAATGCACCGATAGGTCATCGTCTCGAGATCGACGCCCTTACAGTCGCGCCCTTCGCTGTCGAAGTAGAGCAGGGGCCTGCAGCTCTCGGCCCCTGCTGGCTTGTTCGCGTCGGCCAGTTCCTGAAACCTCCCACTCATTTCGATGTCACGGATCTGGTCACCATCGAAGATCAGGTCGTATCGTGTGTAGAACCTTCCTGTTCCCGAGAGCCGATCGCAGCTCGTCAGGACCTGATGGCCTGATCGCTCTATGATCCATGGTGCTCGCACGTTAGGGTGAATGAGCGCATTCGAGGCAAGATAGACGACGGGTGAATAGAGGTCGGCCCCTTGTTCAATGTCGATCTCCTTGACGAAGCTGTAGTAGCTGCCGGTCACATGGTGTAGGAGGTAGTAAACCTTCCGCTCTCGCATCGTCCCCACCTTCTCCGTCTGCGTCGCTCGCACAGAAAACGCGGCATGTCTGCTCAACCACTGCAGTTCGCCATCGAGAGGAAGGATGTGGTCCGCAAGGTAGTCAAGCGGGAAGTATCCTGGACTTGGACGGCGGTAGACTCCGTCCCCGGTTGCCACCCGCACCTGCCATGATGATGTCTGGGCAAAGCAAGGCACCAAGAAGAGTGCCAACGCAAGCAGCCGGACGATAGGCATGACCCCAGTCTACGAGATGGTGAGGATCCCCGCAAAACGATTCGGTGATTCCGAAACATGCGCCCCCGGGGCGATCTCCTCGGCCGGAGCCAGGTTGGTTTCGGTGAGGAGATCCAGCCAGAACGCGCATTCGTCGGCTTCTTCTTCGACTGTGCCGAGTTTGTGTATGAAGTCTCGTCGGGATTTGGCTCTCTGGGCGGCGCGGTAGTTGGAGCCGACGGAGGTTCCGGCGCGGAGGAGCTGGCGTTTGATGACTCCGATTTCGGCGCCGGGTGGGAGGGAGCGGCAGAGGCGGAGGATGGCGGCGGAATATCAGAACCCGAACGAAGTGAGGGACCCCCTGCCCGGTCGCCGACTCCCCGGCTTTCCACCGCGGACCAACAGCAGCCGCAGCCAGGCGGGAACGGCGGAGGACCCGGCTTTCGTGGTATCCGTCGGGCTTCGGCGGAGGTGCTTTTGCGCGGCCCTCACTTCGTTCGGGTTCTGATGCTGCGGCTGTCGGGAAGCTGCAGGTTCCGCGTTGGGCGCTCGGCGTTGGGGAAGGGGGAACCGGGGAAGGGCGAAGGGCGAACCGGGAAAGTTCGAACTTCAAACTTCGAAGTGCGAACGTCTGAGGAGCCAAATCAAAGTGCGTGTTCTTTCCTTCGCACTTTGCACTTCGGAGATGGCACTTTGATTTGGCTCCTCAGGTAGGACTCGAACCTACAACCCTCCGGTTAACAGCCGGATGCTCTGCCAGTTGAGCTACTGAGGAGCACTCGTTTTTGCGAAGTCGTAAGTATACGGAAAAGGGCTGGGGCGTGCAAGAATCGGAAAGCCCCGGTTACATGCGCATGACCTGGTCTTTCATGAGGCGGTCCCAGAGCCCGTCGGGGTTCTCGGTGAAGACGCTGGATTTGTCCGAGGACATGATGCGCCAGTCTCCCCTCTCGATCTCCGCCTCGAGCTGGCCCGCTCCCCAGCCGGCGTAGCCGAAGGCGATCAGATAGCTGCGGGGTCCGCGATGCTCGATGATGGCGCGGACCGTCTCGGCGTCGGCCGAAAAGGCGACGGTGGAATCGATGCGCTGGCTCGTTTTGGGCAGAAAATCGGGAGAGTGGAGGACGAATCCGTGGTCCAGCTCCACGGGGCCTCCGAAGCGCAGGAGCAGCTCCATCTGCTGCTTGGACGGCTCGACGCCCAGATTTTCGAGGATCTCCCGGGAATCGACCTCGCCCATGACTTTGTTGATCACGAGCCCCATGGTTCCCGTCGAGTCGTGGGCCACCACATAGACCACCGACTTGGCGAAACGCGGGTCGCGGACCTGGGGCTGAGCGACGAGCAGGCGGCCCCGATACTTGCCGGCCGACTCCCCGCCCGACGACAGCCGCGCACAGACGACGCAGGAAAGGAGCAGGGCCGCCGCGACGAATCTCGCGGACACACGGAAGCCACGACCTCTTGACTCAGTCACCGGGGAGCCTCCTTTTGGTGTCTATCCTACCATCCGGCCGGCTCCCCCGTCTTGCTGCCGCGTCCGGTTCAGACTGCCAACTCGGAGGTGCAGTGCGGACAGCGTCGGGCCTTGATGGGGATGGAGGAAAAACACTCCGGGCAGTCCTTGGTGGTCGGCGCGGCCGCGGGCTGCTCCTCCTCGAATTCCTTGCGCAGGCGGTTCATGTTCTTGACCAGAACGAAGACCGCCAGGGCGACGATGACCAGGGCGATCACCTCGTTGAGGAACACGCCGTAGTTGAGGGTCACCGCCCCCGCCTCCCGGGCCGTCTCCAGCGTTCCGTACGGTCCGGCGGTGGCGCCGTTGCGAAGGGTGACAAACAGGTTCGAGAAATCCACCTTACCCAGCATCAGGCCAATGGGCGGCATGATGACGTCCGACACCAGTGATTTGATCACGGTCCCGAAGGCCGCGCCCATGATGATGCCGACGGCCATGTCGACCATGTTGCCCCGCATCGCGAATTCCTTGAATTCCTTGAGCATCCATTTCCTCCTCGAAAACTCGAAGAAAGAGTGAGTTGGACAGAAGATACCAAGGCCGGGGGCGGTTTCCAAGTGTGGAATCTTCGGGCGGTGCAGAAATTGACCCGGTGCCGGTGCTGCGCCGGAGGCCGGAGCCGGCCCAGGCCGGCGTGTGCGGCGCGTTGAGTGTCAATATGGGAGACTGAGTTGATTTGCAGATGAATCGGGGCTATTCTTGAATTCAAGATCCCGGCGCTACTGCCAGCGGGTAGACTCGTCGTGTATATCCTCCTGCCGATTCCGCTGCGAGCCCGGACGGGAGAAAGACTATGGGCAGCAGTCTGAAAGAGATCAAGAGTTTCCTGGACGTGACCTGTTACCACGACGAGGGACAGGGCGAGGGTGATATCCATTCCGGTCTGTATCCGTTCGTCACCATCTCACGGGAGCACGGTGCCGGCGGGCGGGCCCTGGCCACGGCTCTGATGGGAGCCATGGAGCGCCACCCCTCCTCGCTGTTTCACGGGTGGCGGGTCTTCGACCGCCAGATGTGTGAAGGACTGATTCACGACGAGGCGTTCCAGGAGACCTTCGATGCCGTCTTCTCGGAGCGGTGCCACTCGGAGGTGGAAGCGCTGGTTCGAACCCTCCTCGGAGCGAGGTCCTCGCAACCGGCGGCATTCAGCCTGATGTTCCAGTCGATGCGCAAGATTGCCACCTGCGGGAAAGTCATCATCGTCGGCCGATCGGGCTGCTGCGTCACGGCGTCACTGCCGCTGGGCGTACACGTGCGGCTGGTCGCTCCCGAAGAGTATCGGATCCAGCAGGCCGGTTTGAAGGATCTGGGTGAAAACGAGGCCCGGCGGGAACTGCATCGCCGCGACCGAGACCGGGAGCGCCTCATGCAGACGTACTTCCGGCGCAATGTCGCCGACGTCAACATGTACGATGCGGTCTGGAACACCTCCCGGGTTCCCATGGACTCCATCGCCCGGGCGGTCATGGGCCTCATCGAGTCCCGGGCCGTCAGCCGCGGCCTCTTGCGGCGTGTCCGTGCGGCGAGTTGAGTTCTCCCGACTCAGCGCACCAGGATCAGAGCCGAGAGCGACAGGAGCAGGGCGACCAGCACCGACTGCTCGAAGCCGAAAAAGGGGACCAGCACCAGACTGGCCAGCAGTGAGGCCAGGCAGCCTCCCAGCAGATCGCCGGCGTAGAGGGGGGAGACCAGGCGGCGTTCGTCTGCCCGAACCCGCCGGCTGACGAAGGCGAACATCCCCGCCACCAGGAAGCCCACCAGCAGGAGCAACCCCGCGACGGCCGCCAGGTTCAGTGTCACCCGAAACTCGATCAGGAGCAGATAGAAGACCGATTCGGCGACCAGTACTCCCGCCAGGGCCATTCCGATCCGCACGGAGATGGGACCTTCGACGGGCGCGGCCCGACGGATGGCGAGAGCACCCAGCGCCATCCCGCCCATGAACAGGGTGAGCAGGAGACCGATGTCCTGGTACAGCACGCCGCTCTTGATCTGGTAGTGCAACAGCAGCACCGTCTCCAGTACCATCCCCACGAAAGCGGCGGCAGCCATCAGGGTGGGGCCTGCCCAGGAGCGGCGACGGCGGATCAGCCCGAATCCGAGCACGACGAGGGAAAGGCCCGCCAGCGTCGGTACGTCGAGGCCGAGGCGAAGGCCACCGGTCCACTCCGGGTGCCAGTTGATCAGCGACGGGAAGAGGCGCGAGAGCCAGAGCAGGATGGAGTAGCGGTAACAGATCGGCTCGAGATCCGAGTTGGCCGGCACCGGGGTGGCCTCGAGCCGCCTTCCAAACGCTTCGAAGCGGTCGTTGGTGAACAGATAGTCCAGATAGGCGGCCGAGACGAGGCGTGTTTTCAGGGAACGGCTTGCCAGACGTTCGGCGAGCACCTTCGGGTCACGCTCGAGCGGGCTGTTGGAGGCGATCATGAGGCAGCTCTGGGCGGGCAGGACGAGGATCTCCTCGAAGCCGGTCCGCAGGGCCCGGTAGATCGTGCTGTTGCGGCGAGCCAGGACCTCGGTCCAGACGTTTTCCGAAGAGGCCAGCCGGAGCGCCAGGATTCCCCGGGGAGCAAGGTGGCGGGCGATCTGTCCGAAGAACTCCTGCGTGTAGAACCGGTTGGACTGCCCCGAGTCGGGCTCGGGCATGGCCAGCAGGACCAGGTCGTAGCGTCCGGCCGTAGTGATGAAGCGACGGGGATCCGTGACAAACAGATGCACGGAGGGCGCGTCGAGGGGAGCGGTCATGGCCGACGGCAGGTATCGGCGGGACAGCTCGACGATGCCCGGGTCGAGTTCGACGTCGTCGACTCGTTCGGGCGCGTACTGGGCAATCTCGGCGAGCAGGCCGTAGAGGCCGCCTCCCAGGATCAGGATGCGAGCCGGCTGCTCGCACTGGAGTGCGGCCAGGTGTACCAGTTCCTCAGCGCTGGTCCCCTGGGATTCGAAGACCAGGGCGTCGTTTTCGAAGAGGCTCACCTGGCCGCCGTGTCCCGTGATCGTGATCCGACCGTAGGGGGTGTCCCGAGTCGCCTGGAGCCGCGGATGGTTCTGGGCTGTGAGCCACCAGTCGAGCCGGGGTGAGAAGACCGCCAGCAGGAAGAGCACTCCCACGCCGCCCACCGCCAGGTAGCGGAGCAGCAGACGGCGCCGCCGGAAGAAAGGGACGAGGACGAGGGGCAGGCCGCACAGCACCGCCAGGCTCAGATTCTGCAGCCCCAGCTTGAACAGGAGCAGGGAGCAAACGCCTCCGGCCGCTCCTCCCAGGCTCTCCCAAGCATAGGCCGAGGCCAGCCGGCCGGATCGGGTGGAAAAAGTCTTGGCCGCCCACTGAAAGAGGATTCCGAGGATCAGGCCGAGAGGGACGACCGACAGCAACAGAACGAGTATCTGCTGGGGGAGAGACAGGAAGGCACCGGGTACTCCCCCGAGGAGGAGTCGCGAAAGCCGGATCAGGGCGATGTCGCCGGGCAGGAGCAGGACCAGGGTCAGGAACAGGACATCGACGCCCCAGGCGGGAGGCTCACGGCGGCGATGTCCGAGCATGGCACCGGCGGCCGTGCCCAGCAACCAGAGGCCGATGGCCAGAATGTAGACCAGCTCGATCCCATAAAAGGCGACGCTCAGCTCCCGCAGGATCGTCACCTGCCCGAGGATGGACACCAGGCCGATGACGATGAGCTCCAGCCTCACGGCGTGGTACCGCGGTTCGGCTCGGACTCGCCGAAGACGACGGCCTGGAAAGTCTCGAGGGAGGCGCCGCTGCGCCAGCAGTCGCCTCCCAGGCCGGCCTTCAGGCAGAGCCAGTGCAGGGTCTCCTCCCGGTCCCAATGCTGCTCGACGGCGACCTGGGGGAGGAAGGTGGCCAGCCGACCGTCCTTCTCGAGCACGATTCCGTCGCGACCGAGGCGAATGTCGTCGATGCCCCGGACGTGTTCGAGCGGCGTCAGCACCGAGATCTCGATGTTCAGGTGGGGCAATTCCTCCGGCCGCACGGGCTGGAAGCGACTGTCCCGAAAGGCGGCATACAGGGCATGGCGAACGACCCCCTCGAGCAGGGGCAGGCCGGCGTCGAGCTGGCCGATGCAACCGCGCAGCCGGCCGTTCTCTCGAAGCGTGACGAAGACACCCGACGGAAACGAGAGCGCTCCGTCCGGATCGCTGGGAATCGTCACGTCCCGCCCGGAAAGTTGGCTGCCGATGCTCTGTCGAGCCACCTCCAGCAGGTAGCGCTTTTGGGTCTCGGTCAGGCGCGGCGATGGACCGGGTGCGCTCTCCGAGGACACGATCGCATTGCGCTGGGCGTGCGGGTCGGGCACCAGGGCGACGGCCCCGTATCCGACCACGCGGCCCCGATCCCCTCCGCCGGCCGAAGAGTCGGCGGAGGTGGCGTAGTTGACCAGAGTCCCGTGCCGCACCCCGAGCTTTCGGGCCACTTCCATGGCCACGAGAATCGGGGCTTCGCCACAGGCACGCGTGACGAGCCCCGGTTTCTGGCCGACGTATCGACGGGCTTCCGTGCGAAAGGCGGTCGGATTCATGCCGACGATCTTGGCGAGAAGCTGCCCGTCGACTTCCCGCGCGACTTCGTAGGGCGGATAGTGGGAGAGATCGGAGCTGGCCACGAACAGGACCTTTCGACCCGTGCAGGAGCCGACCAGCCGGGCAGCGATGCGCCGGCACAGATCCGGCTGGGCGGAACCGACGATCAGCGGAAGGATCCGGGCCTGGGGAAACAGGATCTGGATGAAGGGAACCTGCACCTCGACGGAGTGCTCGCGGCGGTGGACGGCTTCGTCGAAGATGAAATCATCCGATTCGGCCACCAGAGATTCCGCCAGCTTCCGGTCGATGGGCGCCACGCCCAGAGGCGTCCGGTATCCGTCGCCCACATAGACCGAGGCCCGGTCGAGCGGCTCCGTGTGATTGGTCCCCAGGATGACCACCAGATCGTAATCGTGCCCCTGAGCCTGGTGAAAGGCGTCGGCAGCGATCTGCCCGGAAAACACGTAACCGGCGTGAGGTGCGATCAACGCGATGGGCGGATAGGGAGCCAGCAAGGGCGATTTTTCAAAGAAGCTCTCGATCTCCCGCCGCAACTCGGGGGCTGAGGCGGGGTAAAAGGCCCCGGCCACGGCCGGCTCGCGGATCCCGTCGGCCGCCCGGCCGCCCGCAACGGTCAAAAGCGCGAGCAGGGCGGGGCCGAGCCACCACGGCGAGAGCCCGTGTCGGCACCCGGGCGCTGCGTTGACCGGGGACCCCACCCCAGACGAACGACCCGGAGGCGTCGCAAGGCGGTGGATGGCTGGAAGCGCGAGTCGACTCATGGTTCTCTACAACACAGACTTCCACACCCCGGCGATGGGTTCACCGCAGAACTCGCAGGATCCGTCGCGCAGGTGCATGGCGGTCACGAAAAAGCCGCTGCGTTCGATGACGATCTTGCCGCAGCGCGGACAGTAGGTATGGTTTCCCGGATGGCCGGGGACATTGCCGACGAAGGGATAGTGCAGACCGGCGCGGCGCGCACTTTCGTAGGCCCGTTCCAGGGTGGAGACCGGCGTGGGCGGCAGATTCTGCAGGCGGTAATCGGGATGAAAGCGGGTGAAGTGGACCGGCACGTCCGGCCCCAGTTCCCCGGCCACCCACTTCGCCAGCTCCGTCAGCATGGTCTCGGAATCGTTCAGGCTGGGAACGACGAGGTTGACGATTTCCAGGTGCACGCCGCTGCGCGCCACCTGGCGGATGCTGCGCAGGACGGGTGCGAGCTCGGCCTGGCAGACGTTCCGGTAGAAGTCGGGACTGAAGCCCTTGAGATCGATCTTGATGGCATCCAGCAGTCCGTCACACAGCTCCCGAAGCGGCTCCTCCTGCATGAACCCGCAGCTGACCAGAACGCAGGATCGCTTGCGCGAGCGGGCCCGGTGGGCGATATCGGTCAGGTACTCGATGAAGACCGTCGGCTCGTTGTAGGTGAATGCCACGATGGGAGCCGACCGCTCGATGGCGGCTTCGACGACCCGGTCGGGAGAAGTGTAGGAGAGGTCATAATCCTCCGGTCGGGCCTGCGAGAGTTCCCAGTTCTGACAGAATTCGCAGCGCAGAGGACAACCGGTCGTGCCGAGGGAGAAGGTCGTCGAGCCGGGAAGGAAATGGTAGAAGGGCTTCTTCTCGATCGGATCGAGGTGGACGGCACCCGGACGCCCGTAAACCAGACTCTTGAGATGCCCGCCGCTGTTGATCCTCGCCCGGCACATGCCGCGCTCCCCATCGCCCAGGACACATTCCCGGGCGCAGAGCCGGCAACGCACGTACTTGTCCGGATGGTCGAACGCCGTTTTGTCGATCCCTTCCGACGGCGAGTGGCAGTTCCCGCAGGCGACATCCCTGGCGTTCGCCGAAATCCAGTAGCGTGCCTCGACGGCCGTCTTCAGGAGCTCGGCCGTCCGATCGCGGGGTCCCGACGAGGTGAGCAGGCCCGCCCAAAGCGGCGACGTACCGGCGGCGGCCACTGAGCCGACGCCAAGCAGTGCGAGGGCGCCCGAGCCCCGCCGCAGGAAATCACGGCGACTGGCGGTGAATTCGGAGGAAGGGCGATCGTCGATTTTGAAAGGCAACATCGCTGGCCGTTTTCGACGGCTGAGCATCCCGAATGTCAGCCCGTAACGAGCATAGCGAAGGCGCGTGCGGCCGTCAATGAAGCGCTGAATCAGTCCTTCACCTTGCTGCGGCCCCGGACCTTGTCTTTGTACATGCGCTGGTCGGCGGCCCGCAGCAGGTCCTTGGCGGAGCGGAGCTTCGCCGTCAGGACTGCGTAGCCGAGGCTGATCCCGAGATCGTCGATGAGTACGGGAGAATGGTCGGACGGATCGTGGACCCGGTAGGGCTGGCTCACCTTCCGCTTGAGCTCGTCCAAGCGGCGCGCCATGATGTTCGCGATCTCCTCCGTCGACGACACATTGGGCATGCTCATGCCGATGGCGAACTCGTCGCCGCCCAGCCGTCCGATCAGGTCGTGACGCTTGACGCAGTCCCTCAACCTCTGGGCCACGGCGGCCAGCACCTGATCTCCGATGCTGTGCCCGTGGCGGTCGTTGACGGGTTTGAAACGGTCCAGATCGGCCAGGACGACGACGAACCGGCCCTCCGTTGCGCGCTCGAGCGCCTCGTCCAGCTTGCGGGGAAAGACACTCTGGTTATAGAGACCGGTCAGTCCATCCCGCTCCGCCAGCTCCTGAAGACGGCGTTCGGCTTCCTTGCGCTCGGTGATGTCCCGCGCGATGGCCACCGTGAACCAGCGGGACTCGAGCTCCACCGGGCTGATGGAGAGCTCGAGAGGGAAGCTGGTGCCGTCGCGGCGCAGGCCCGAGACCTCGACGGTGAGTCCGACCAGCGGACCTTCCCCTTCTCCGCCCTCCACCGGGACCAGGTCGGTCGCAAACTGATTCAGAACGTCCGCCGGCTGGATCAACTGGGAGAAGGAACCACCCAGAAGGGAGTCGGGCGGGTAGCCGAAAAGCGTTTCGACGGCCGGGTTCGCCAGAACGGTGTTCCCGTCGCTGTCGACCATGACGATGGCGTCGTTCGAGGTCTGCAGGATCGCCTCGATCTGGCGTCGCAGGGACATCAGATCGGTGATGTCTCGAGTCACCCCATAGGTGCCCATCACACGGCCGGTGGGGTCGCAGACGGGCCCCGTCGTGACGATGATCTGGCGGCGGCGTCCGTCGAGGTACTCCTCGATATCCTCGCGCTGAACCACCCGCTTCTCTCGGATGCTCTCGACCTCCTGGGCCCGGAAGCGCTCGGCGCAGGCCGGGGCCAGATAGTCCTCGTTCTTCTTCCCAATCAGACTCGAGCCCGGCAGTTCGGGTCCGCAGAGCTTTTTCGCTGTCCCACGGCTCACCAAAAGGTAGCGGCCGTAGCGGTCCTTGAAGTAGAAATCGATTTCGCTGTTGAGCACGGCGTCGAGGTAGAGGCTCTTCTGAAGTAATTCTTCACGAACCCGGAGCTCCTGATTCTGAATTCGACCGAACTCGTCGAGCAGATAGTCATGCTGCTCGCGCAGCGATCGGACTTCCGCCTTCAACCGTTCGCTTTCGGGAGTCGATCCGCCCGAATGTTTCTCATCACCTTCAGCGTCAGAATGCAAATCTGCCATCTTCCGCCCCAACCTGCTGTGAAGACATGGGTCTGCGGCGACTATGGTACATTCCAGCGCCGACGAACAGAAGGGGATTGGGGAGTTTGCGATTTTCGATTGCCGATTTTCGATGGGCGTGGACGCTGGGCTTTGCCGCAGTGGCCCAGTGGAGCAGGGCGAAATCGCAGGGCGGGACGCTCGCTTGCGCTCACGTTCTGACTCCGAGTGCATGGCTCCAGGTGGCGGCGAAGCCGCCTTGGATTGAGCTGCCGTGCCACCGCGGCGCAGCCGGTCGGGATTGAGCTGCCGTGGCACCGCGGCGCAGCTGGTCTGGATTGAGCTGCTCTGGCGCGGCGGCGCAGCCGCTTTGGACTGCGGTAGCTTGCTGCCGCTTTCCGCGGGCGGGCCTCGGAGAGTGTTCGTCGCCACGGAATTCACAGAAGGTCGCCCTCGACTCTCCCCCCAACCGGCGGCCGCAGGATTGACGGAATCGGGAAGACACGGCGAACCGAAAGCGGAAGCAAGCTTCCGCACTCCAGGGACGCCTGGGGCGTCGGAGGCAGCGATTACAACTACGGTGAATCCGGAAGGCGCCTCTTCGGAGTCAGAAGTGCGAAGCCAGTAGCGCGGAGCCCTTCTCAAATCGAAAATGCGAAAATCGGCATTCGAAAATCGAAAATTCCTACCGCGTCCATCCCTCCTGCCGCATCTTGTCGCGCAGGGCCTCGGCGAGGAGTGCGTGGGAAGCGGGATTGAGGTGCCCACCCCGGGAAGGGAAGAAGATGTCGGAGTGTCGATCGAAGACCGGCAGCAGCATCAGGGACGGGACTCCGAGCTGGGTGCAGAGCTTCCCGAGGCGACGCTCCGCGTAATCGCGGACCAGGGAGACCGGCCGCCGGGTTCGCGAGAAGGTTTCCCAGCGATCGGCCACGAACCACTCGAAGGGAATGACGAAGGCCATCCAGGGGATCCCTCGTTCGTCCAGTTCGCGATCCATGCCCCGGATGATCGATTCGGTGGTCGTCCAGGCGCGGGAGACGACGGGCGGTTGGTCCCGATCGGCCGCAAAGGTCAGCAGCAGCGGGTCCTCCTCGAGACCGAGCGCCGTGTAGCGGCGCCGCTGCAGCGTTTCCGGATCGGTTCTCGAGAGGCGGTTCCAGCCCCTGAGCCAGGCCTTTTCCAGCAGTCCGAAGGAGACGAGGTGGCTGCGCAGCCATTGTCGCGTCGGGTCCGCCCACGTCGTCTCGAGGCGGCTGCCGGAGGGAACGAGATAGGGACGGTAGTCGTCGTTCTGGCTCTTGCAGACACCCGCCAGATCCAGGGAATTGTTGCAGATGTCGTTCAGCGGATAGATTTCGAGGATCACGAAGTCGGGATCGAACTGGTAGCCGTAGCGCTGCAGGGCCATCCACTCCTGGGCCGTCCCGAAGTCTCCCACGCCGAGGTTGATGATCTCCCACCGGGTCGAGCCGGTCTGATTCAGAAGGGTCTGAAGGCGACGAAAATAGGTTTCCTCGAGATTGACCTGGATGGCTTCACTGAAGGAGTCGCCGATGACCACGATCCGCCGTGTTCCCGGGGGCTTGGCCAGGGGGTGCTGGACGTCCCGAAATCCCATCCGGTTGAACTCGACTCGAACCGGGGCCCCGTCGATGACGATGTCGTACACCTGACTTCGCTCCTGGGTCCAGCCCAGGGCGGGATGGAAGCGCCAGTTGGGACTGGGATTGAAATCGACATCTCCGATCCGGCACAGGGCCTCGAACAGGACGATGCCGATCAGGACGGGAGCGAGCAACGCGAGCATCCGCAAACCGGTCAGTCTCTTCATCATGGCGCAAAGGCCGGGGCCCTGGGCCCGGGCTCGAGTCTCTAAGCCTAGGGCAGTCCCATCCTCGGGTGCAACCGGGGCCCTTCGGGCGGCTCCCCACTGGATGTCCAAACCGTTGGGAGGACGCCGCTTCCGGTATAATCGCCCGTGAGGAGGCGGCCTTTCACGAAGTCGGGCCGAAGGATCCCTGTGCGGTTGATTCAACTCGAGATTCAGCCTCAGCCTGACGATCAGACCTGTGGTCCGACCTGTCTGCACGCCCTGTACGGCTTCTATGGCCATTCCTTCCATCTGGAGCGGCTCATCGCCGACATCGAACAGCTGGAAGAGGGGGGAACGGTCGCGGTGAGCCTGGCCAATCATGCCCTGGGGCACGGATTCAGCGCCGTCATCTATACCTATAACCTCCAGATCTTCGATCCGACGTGGTTCGGCGGCGACCGGGAAGAGACCATCGAGAGGCTGCGCCGGCAGTCCAGGGTCAAATCCGGCCGAAAGCTGCGCCGCGTCAGTCGCGAGTACATCGAGTTCCTCGAGGCCGGCGGCGAGCTCCGCTTCCAGGATCTGACGCCCACCCTGCTGCAGAGCCTGCTGGCTCGCGGGAGGCCCATCCTGACCGGTCTCAGTGCCACTTATCTGTACAACTGCGCCCGGGAGATCGGGTCAGAGTACGACGATGTCAGGGGGGTGCCGACGGGGCATTTCGTGGTTCTTTGCAGTTACGAGCCGCGAAGGCGCAAGATCTGGGTCGCGGATCCCCTCCATCCCAATCCTCTGTTTCCGAGTCAGCAGTACGAGGTCGACGTCGATCGGGTCATCTCATCGATTCTGTTGGGGACGCTGACCTACGATGCCAACCTTCTGATCATCCAGCCCAAGGAGAGCGTGGTTCCGTCGTGAAGAAGACAATCATCGTCGTTCAGACTCCGAGCCACTGGCCCTTGCAGATCCCGGGTGTGGACGTGGTGGCGGCCCGGACCTATCTGACCGACCCGAGTTTCAGCCTGTCGAATCAACTCCGGGTCTTCAACGTCTGTCGATCCTATCGTTACCAGAGCCTGGGCTACTACGTCTCCCTGCTGGCGCAGGCCCGCGGGCACAAGACGATCCCCAGCGTGACGACGATCCAGGACCTCAAGACCCCCACCCTTTTCCGGACCATCTCCGACGATCTGGACGATCTCATCCAGCACAGCCTGGCCCCGCTCAAGTCCGACCGGTTCACCCTCAGCATCTACTTCGGGCGGAACCTGGCCAAACGCTACGAACGGCTGAGCTGGAACTTCTTTCGCCTGTTCGAGGCCCCGTTGCTGAGGGTCAGCTTCCGGCATGGCGACGAGGGGTGGGAGGTCCGGGACATCAGTCTGCTGGGGACCAGTGATCTGCCCCAGGAACACCGGAGCTTCGTGGTCGAGGCCGCTCAGGAATACCTGGCTCACCCGACCGTGCGGGCGCCGCGCAAAAAGTACCTGCCCTACGAGCTGGCGGTCTTGTGGGATCCCGGGCAGTCCTCTCCCCAGGCCTCGGACGAAAAGGCCGTACGCCGCTTCTGCTCGGCCGCCGAATCTCTGGGAATGGACACGGAGATCATCGGTCGCGACGACTACGGACGCCTGGCCGAGTTCGACGCCCTGTTCATCCGCGATACCACCAATGTCGACCACTACACCTACCGTTTTTCGCGGCGGGCCAGCGCCGAAGGCCTCATCGTGATCGACGATCCCGACTCCATCCTGCGCTGCACGAACAAGGTGTACCTGGCCGAGCTGCTGGACCGACATCGGGTGCCCATTCCCAAAACGCTCGTGCTGGGCCGGGAGAGTCGGGAGAACGTGGTCGAACAGTTGGGTCTGCCCTGTATCCTCAAGGAGCCGGACAGCTCTTTCTCCCTGGGCGTGACGAAGGTCGAGACTCGGGAGGATCTGGAACTGGAGCTGGGCCGGTTGCTCGAGCGGTCCGAGCTGGTGATCGCCCAGGAGTTTCTGCCCACCGCCTTCGACTGGAGAGTGGGGGTTCTGAATCGCCAGCCTCTCTACGTCTGTCGGTATCACATGGCCCGGCGGCACTGGCAGATCGTCAAGCGCACGGGAGATGGAAACCGGTCATACGGTCGGGTCGAGGCCGTTCCCCTGGCAGAGGCCCCGGAACAGGTTTTGAACCTGGCCGTCAAGGCCGCCAACCTGATCGGTGACGGATTCTACGGGGTCGATCTCAAGCAGAGCGGGGATCGCACGGTGGTCATCGAAATCAACGATAATCCCAGCGTCGACGCCGGTTACGAAGACGCTCTGCTGAAGGATCAGCTCTATGTCGACATCATGAAGGTGTTTCGCGAGCGCCTGGATCGGCTGAAGGGGAATCTCAAGTGAGCCGACCGCTGGGGCTCTTCGAAGGTTACGGCGTCGAACTGGAGTACATGATCGTTCGGCAGTCGGATCTCACGGTCGCGCCGGTTGCGGACCAGGTGCTCCGGTCGGTGGCGGGATCCATCGTCTCCGAGGTGGAGCTCGGCGCCCTGGCCTGGTGCAACGAGCTGGTCCTGCACGTCATCGAGCTCAAGACGAACGGGCCGGCCCCCTCGCTGGACGGTCTCGCCGCCGAGTTTCAGGCCGGAGTCCGGCGGGTCAACGGGATCCTTGCCGGGCTGGACTGCCGCCTTCTTCCCACAGCCATGCATCCCTGGATGGATCCGCTGCGCGAAACGCAGCTCTGGCCGCACGAGTACAGTGCGGTCTACGAATCCTACAACCGGATCTTCGGCTGCCAGGGCCACGGCTGGTCCAACCTGCAGAGCCTGCACATGAACCTTCCCTGGAAAGACGCGGACGAGTTCGGTCGCCTGCATGCTGCGATCCGGCTGGTGCTGCCCGTTCTGCCGGCCCTGGCGGCCAGTTCGCCCATCTACGAGGGAAGGGTCACGGGTCTCTCCGACAACCGGCTCGCCATGTACCGGCTGAATCAGCGCCGGATCCCGCTCATCGCAGGGGCGGTCATCCCCGAACCGGTCTTCTCTCCGGAGGAATATCATGCGCGGATCCTGCAGCGGATCTATCGGGAGATCGCGCCCCTCGATCCGGACCGGATCCTCCGGCACGAATGGCTGAATTCCCGGGGGGCCATCGCCCGCTTCGACCGGCAAACCTTCGAGGTCCGTGTGCTGGACATCCAGGAAGCACCGGGGGCGGACCTGGCGCTGTACAGTCTGATCGTGGAGGTCCTGAAGGCGTTGGTCGAAGAGCGCTGGTGCAACTACGCATCGCAGAAGCAGTGGCAGGTCGAGCCACTGGTTGACCTTCTCGAGGGTGCGATCGTCGGTGGCGGAGAGACCATGATTCGGGATGCCGAGTATCTGGAGATGCTCGGTATTCGAGACGCGAAGGCCTTGTCCGGACGCGAACTGTGGAGGCGTCTGGCTCGTCGACTCGCCCAGGAAGGGAGACTCCGCGACTCGCCGTTCCTCCAGCGTTTGCTGGGCATGAAAGACCTGGCCGAGCGAATTCTCATCGCCGTGGGGGACGATCGCTCGCATCCTCACCTGGAATCGGTGTATCGCAAGCTGGCGGACTGTCTGGAGGAGGGAGAACTGTTCGATGTCGGACCTGACGGTGGTTCTGAGCTGTGAACACGCGACCAACCGGGTCCCCGAATCACTGGCAAGCCTCTTCGTGGGGGAACAGCCCCTGCTCGACTCCCATCGTGGCTTCGACCCGGGGGCCGTCGAGCTGGCCGAAAGCTTCGCCCGTCAGGTGGGAGCCCCCCTCGAATGCTCGCAGGTGACTCGGCTGATCGTCGATTTGAACCGCTCGGAGTATCATCCGGCGCTATTTTCCCGGTTCACCGGGTCCCTCCACCCGGAAACCCGCCAGGCCATCCTGGACAAGTATTACCGGCCCTTTCGGGATCGCATGTTCCGCCGGGTCGAAGCCGCCATCGAAGAATCCGGCTGCGTCGTCCATTTATCCATCCACACCTTCACGCCGGTGCTCGACGGGAATGTCCGGCGCGCCGACGTCGGTCTCCTCTACGACCCATCCCGACAGGGTGAGTCCAGCCTGGCGCGGAGCTGGAAAGAGAGCCTGGAGAAGCTGGAACCGCGGCTCGTCATTCGACTCAACTATCCCTATCGGGGAACAGCCGATGGCCATGTGACGGCGTTGCGCACCCGGTTCGACGCCGAGCGCTACCTGGGGCTCGAGCTCGAGATCAATCAGCGGCACGTCTTCGGGCCCCGTGACGAGTGGCAGCGCCTGCAGGAAGATCTGATACGGACCTTCTGCGCACTCGTCGGAAAGCAGGGGGCCGGATGAGTTCAGCCCCGCCCGGTCCGGCACGGACGCAGGAAGACCTCAGGGGTCTCGTCTTTTACAGCCTGCTGGCCGGGGCAACGGCGCTGATCCCGATTCCTCTGCTGGACGATTGGGCTTTTGCCGTGGTCCGCCGGCGCATGGCGCGCGACATCCTCCGGAGCCGTGAGGTGCAGGCCGGGCGGTTGCAGCTGCGGATCGTTCTCGGACTGTACGATCCCGGTCGGGCCGGGGGGTGTTTGTACAAGGCGGTGTTCACTCTGGTCGTCGTCCCGCTCCGCATCCTCAGCCGCTTTCTGCGGGACCTCTTTCGCAAGATCCTGATCTTTCTGGCCGTCAAGCAGGCCTCCGACTGGGCCTCGAACGCCTTTCACGAGGGATATCTGCTGCGCTGCGCCGCCGGAAAGCTGCCGGCCGGCAGCCGGCTCGGCAAGACGGAAGCCCGCCGGATCCGTTTCGCGATCCGGCTCACCCTGCGGGGTCTCAACACCTCGCCGGTCTGGAACATCTTTCACGGCATCATCCGATTGAACCGGCGTCTGCTGCGCAAGGCCGCCGCCGGGCTGGCCCGCCTGGGACGAAGCGACCGGCATGGGAAAGCGGAAGGGATGGATGAGCCGGCAGTCGATGAATACCTTCGGCAGGAGAGGCGTTTACTCGACGAAGTCGTCAGCAGGCTGGCCGATCTGTTGGCCGGAGAACGAGGCTACCTGGAGCAGATCGAGCGGCGATTCGAAGGTTTCTACGGCGTCGGTGGGTCTGCCGCCGCGGCGCCGGCCGCTCCTCCGGATGAGAGCGGATCGCCCGGCCGGCGGCCACCGGACTGAGGGGTGTCGGAGGGGTTGACAGGGTGAGCGTTCGATCAAAGGATTGGGGAAGGGGGAACTCATGGAATACCAGATCGAAGGCAAACTGGCGCAGAGCGTGCGTCTCACCATGAAGGAAGGGGAGGAGTGCTGGGCCAGCAGAGGATCGCTGATGGCTCTCGACCAGGGAGTGCGCTGGAAACTGAAGGTCCCGGGTGGAATCGGCGGCGCCGGCCGTCGGATGCTCTCGGGCGAAGGCATGAGCCTGATCCTGATCGAGGGAGTGGCGAACGAAGGCGAGGTCATCCTCTCGTCGAACCAGCCGGGCAAGGTCATCGCCTGGGATCTCGACGAGTCGCCTGCCCTGACCACGCGCGGGTCCTTCATCGGGGCATTCGGGCAGTCCGTGAAGATCGACGTGCGCGTGGCCCGGCGGGCGGGAGCCGCCCTGTTCGGCGGCGCCGGACTCTTTTTGCAGCGACTCTCGGGTCAGGGGCTGGCGTTCATTCACGGGGCGGGCGATTTTATCGAATACCGCCTCGACGCCGGACAATCGATCCTCGTGAGCACGGGGAACCTGGCGGCCTTCGGCGATTCCGTGGACTACGACATCCAGAGGGTGGGCGGTCTGCGCCGAATCTTCTTCGGCGGTGAAGGACTGTTCATGACCCGATTGACCGGTCCCGGACGAGTGCTTCTGCAGTCCCTGAAACGCGTCTCGGCGCGGGCACCGGCCCAACGGCGAGCGGAGTAGCACCCCATCGCCCGCTATTCCTCGTCGAACAGGACCGGGGTGCCCACGAAGCTCGGGGCACTTCCGACCAGGATGGTGGTGGGGAGCGCTTCGAGGATGCCCGCGTACTGCTCCACGAAGCTCCGGGCGCCGCCGTCGGTCTCACGCGGCAGCTGGAGTCCGACCAGGGCCAGATCGGATTCACGGCTTTCCTCCCGCATGATTTCCTGGATGGGTCTCCCGTTGCGGAGCAGGACCCGGCTGGTGATGTCGAGACGGCTTTTGAGCAGGATTTCCCCGAGCCTGGATTCGGCGGCGCGCTGCTGATTCTCGTCCTCGACGGCCGTGATCACCCGGATCGAGGCGTGACGGAAGCGGTCGTGCGAGTTCAGCAGGAAGGCGAGCATCAGCATGAGAGCGCCGTTGCTGCGCAGGCCCCTCCACCAGATATCGATGCGCCGGCCCATGCCGTAGCCCCGTTCGGGATCGAAGTGGACCACCAGCAGCGATCGATCGAGGCGCAGGAGGTCGTCCAGCATGCGGACGTAGGCCTCCGCCCGGGCCTTTTTGGTCAGCCAGCCGAGGATGACCGTGTTGGGTTCCAGGACCCCCAGACCCTGGCTCATGACGCTCGAGACGGCGCCCCGGTAGACATCGTCGACGATGTCTACGCGGCAGAAAACGTTGGGGTACTCTTCGGCAAAGTGGTGCTCCAGGGCCTTGAGGATGTCGCGGCGCCGCGGGGCCTCTTCGTCGACCGGTCCCTTGAGCAGATGAAGGTAGGTCACCATACCGCGGTCCTGGACGATCGCCGAGCCCAGTTCCAGCAGGTAGGAGCGCTTGGCCAGGTTGCCCGCCAGGACGACCAGGTGAGGGCGCCAGTTCAGTCCGTGAAAGCGGGTTCGGCGCAGCTGCTGCAGAGCCGTGAGCACGAGGGCGGACCAGATCCCGTGGCGCGCGTCGCCATAGGTCGTGTCGAGAAGGCGGCGCTTGGCGGTGACGTAGATCCCGGAGCAGATCAGGACGGCCACCAGCATGGCGGGCAGATGGATGATGCTCATGACGTAGAAGCAGGCGAAGGCGCCCACCAGGCCCACCCACGAAGGAACCCGGAAGGCCGGCCGGAAGTTCGGACTGGAGGCCCATTGCTCGAGGCCGAAGGCCAGGTTGGTGACGCCGTAGGTGGCCAGGAAGAACATGGTGAGGATCGGTGCAATCACATCCAGGTTGCCCAGCAGGATTCCCGCCTCGGCCAGGACGAACGTGAGGAGCAGTCCCAGGCGGGGCTCGTTGTTCGCGCCGTGTCCGCGGGCGAAGATCGAGAAGCCGATCCGATCCTGGGAGAGCGCCTGCAGGGTGCGGGGGGCGGCGAGAAAGCTGCCCAGGGCGCTGGAGAGGGTGGCGCCCCAGATGCCGACGTAAACCAGCGAGGGAATGCGCGAGATCATCCAGACGACGTCGAGCCTGGAGGTGAGCGTCTGCGAATCGTAATTCATCGCCAGCCAGACGGGTACCGCAATGTAGATGACCATGCCGACCAGGATTGCCGCGATGGTCCCGACCGGCAGCGAGCGCCTCGGATCGCGCAGATCTCCCGACATGCTGACCCCGGCCATGATGCCCGTGACGGCGGGGAAGAACACGGCGAACACTTCCGAGAAGGAGGCACCGCTCCCATTCCACCAGTTGACCGAGACGGGAGGCGTGGCGGAGCCCCCCAGAAAGATCGAGACGAGGGAGGCCACGATGGCCGCCATGACGAAGTACTGGACCCGGATCGCTGTCGCGGCGCTTCGATAGGAGATCAGGGCCAGGATGACGCAGGTCGCGCTCCCCGCGATTCGGGGATCGAGCGACGGCGAGAGCTGGCTCAGCGATTCGGTGAAGCCGATGACGTAAAAGGTGACGCTGATGGCCTGAGCCAGGTAGAGCGGAATCCCCAGTGCCGCGCCGGCGGCCGGCCCCAGAGAGCGGCTGATCATGAAGTAGGCCCCGCCGGTCCTCACGGTCCGGTTCGTGGCGATGCTCGCGACCGAAAAGCCGGTGGTCAGAGAGATCAGATGGGAGAGGCCGATGATGAGCAGGGCCCCGAGGAGTCCGGCGTTTCCGACGACCCAGCCGATGCGCAGGTAGAGGATGACGCCGAGGATGGTCAGGATGCTCGGCGTGAAGACTCCTGCGAAGGTTCCGAATCCGTTCTTGCCGGTCACCGTCTCGTTCACCGTCTTCATGGTTCCGTCCGCACCGTTCCAGGACCCGGATCGTTTCGGCATACCCCCCCGGATTGCGCCATGCGCCTACTCGAAGGCTTGCGCCGGGATGGCGGAGAGCAGGCTGAGTGAGGCCGTTCCCCAGAGTTCCTGGGCCAGGAAGTCCCGATCCGAACTGAGCAGGATGTAGCCCCCCACCTGTCGCTCCGTCGCGGGGAGCAGGTTGGCGATGAGATCCGAGATCCGCCCGCGCGCGGGCAGCGGGCAGTCGAGAAAGCCCCTCAGGGTGCCTTCGCTACTGCGGACCTCGATCCGCACGACAACGGCATCGTCCCCGGGGTTGAACAGGGCCAGGCCGGTGAAAAACAGGCCGGGCAGGTTGGCCACCTGGCCCAGGGAGGCGTGGCGGTATCCGGCGCTCTGCAGCGGGCTGGCCGCGGCATACCCGAGGTCGGCGAGGCCGAAGACGATGTCGCCCATCACACCTCCATCGCCGCCCACCTCGACCACCAATGAACCGATCAGGCTGGCTTCGATTCCGAACTGGCTCTGGAACAAAAGTCCCGCGTCCTGCTCGAAGAGGCCATCGGCGGGCAAATCGATGGTGACCGGCGGGGCCAGCGACTGGCCCGAGTCGCCGAAGGCCCGCAACGTGACGGGCCGACTCGACGCGGCGGTGTTGATCAGGCGGATCGAACTGAACAGATGTCCGGGCAGGGCGGCGACCTGCGGCGAATAGAGCCGGGAAGCCGAAACGGGCGCCGCGCCGTTCAGGGCGAAGATCGTATCGCGCTCGAGCAGTTCGACCACTTCACTGGCCGCCACGGCCGATGCATCCAGAGGATGCACCTCGATACAGCCATTCTCGATCTGGGCGTCGAACAGCTCTCCCGCCGTCTTCACGATGGAGCGCTCCCCGTCCAGAGCGACCGTCGTCCGCCCCACTTCGACCAGGCGACTCACCGGGCCGCCCGGCTCGGCCGGCACCTTCAGGATGAGCTCGACCCGGGTTGGGACCGGAGCGAGGTTGGCAACGGAGACCCAGGTCGACACGGCCTGCCCCCGAAAATGCCGCGGGCCGTCACAGACCCGCGTCAGCAGCACGGGAGAGGCGGATCCCGCCACGGCGGGCAGGCCGTCCAGGCGATCGAGCCGAGAATCACCGCACTGGGCCATGGCGGAGACGGCCGGCTGATCGCTGGCGACTTCGATCCAGCCCCGCGAAGGGATCGACGCAGTCCCGAACCACTCCGGCAGCAGTTTGGCCGACTGGGAGTTCGCCGGGAGCACCGTGTCCAGAAGAAGTTCGGGGCCGTCGGACGCTTCGGCCGGATAGAGGGCGAGGCGCACGGCGGCGTCCTGGTCGACCGGGTTGGTCAGTGAAAGGCCGACGAAGTCGCCGGGACGGGTTTCGAAACCGGCCACGGCACTGCGCGACTCGAGGTCCGCCAGGACGATCTCGTACCAGAGCGTCTCGAATTCGGGCGAGAGCCGGAATCGCGTTCCTTCGCCGTCCGACACCAGAGGGACGGGGGTCCGGCGGGCGCCGGTGCCGTCCAGGGCGTAGACCGACAGCTTCTCGGGAGGGAAGGGGAGGCGGATGTCGCAGGTAATGGCCTCGACCTCCACCGGAGCGCTGCCCCAGGAGCCGAGGGTGAGATCCGCGCCGGCCGGAGGCGGCAGGCCCACGGGCAATCCGGAAGGGTAATCACGCCACTGCTGTCCGTGGTTCTGGACGAGGCCATGGGTGGAGACGACATAGCGCCGCGTGGGGCCGTCGGACGTCAACCGGCTCAGGAAGATGGCGGCCCAGCCCTGCAGGGAATTGATCGGAGCAATCTCGAAATCGCCCAGGGTGAACGACTGGCCGACCACGTAGCCGATCAGTCCCTTGCTGCCGGGACTGTCGATGCGCAGCACGCGAAGGGGCGAATCCCAGGTGATCTCGGCAGTATCGGATTCGAAGCGGCGATCGTCGGGAATCTCCACGGAGTTCGGGTCCAACGGGTCCGGGGCCGCGACGGTTCCGTCGACTTCGAGCGCCGTCCGGTGCAGAAGGGCGGCCGGCGGAGGAATGCCGGCATCCCGGCCGTCGAGCAGTCTCCAGGCCGACGCCCCGGGCAGGAGGGCGATTTCCTCCTGGCTCGTGAGGCGGCCGACCACGAGCCGGCGCGCGGCACTCAGATCGCCGCGGCGAAACAGACAGGCGGCGTGAAACAGGGAGATCATCTTCCCCGGATTGCGATGCAGGTCGAAGTACCCGGTCTGGAAGTCCCCGCTCCAGTCGAGGTTGCCGTCGCTGTAGGTGTAGCCATAGATCGCATCCCAGTCCTGGAGCGCTCCGTAGGCGGCCAGGAAGAGAAAACCCTCGGAGCCGAAGGAGTTGGGAAAGGGGTGGTTGTATTCGGAGACCGAAAAAGGCTTGCCGTAAATCCTCTTGAGGGCCAGCCCGGGGATCGTTCCGCCCTGCGGGTCGACGACCATGCTGTCGTTGCGGATCCACCAGGGCGAGCCCCAGTCGCTTTCGAACGACGGATGCTGCCAGTAGGCATGGGAATCGATGACATCGAAGAGGTTCATCAGATTGGGCGTGCTCGTCCCCACGACGGTGCCGATCAGCAGTGCGTCGGTCCCAACGCTCTCCCTGAGGTGACGGCGCATCTGCGTCCAGTAGCTCTCCTCCGTCTTCCAGAGGAATTCGCACCAGTCCTGCCGGCCCTGGGCGTTGCGCAGATCGGCTTCGGACCGGAGGACGATCCGGATGCTCGCGGCGCCGAGGTCCTCACCCGGCAACAGCCCGATGCTGCCCCCCCGAGCCAGCGCGAGGCCGGCAAACCAGTAGGTGGCCGTCTCGTCGGCCAAATCACGGAAGTTCAGCCGGGCGTTGGCTTCGTCCTCGTTCAACACGAAGGAGTACTGGAAGTGCTGCCAGGAGGTGTCCACCCCCACGGGCCGGTCGAGACCCAGCCCCTGCCACGGGTCATGGGCCTGCTCGAGCTGGACCGAGATCGTGGCCGCGCGGTCGGCTCTGGCCCAGAAGGACAGCGTGTAGACGACGCCCGCCTGCACCCCGAGCCCGCCCTGGTTGAGCTGCACGTGCCAGTTCTGCGTACCGGGGACCGTGACCTGGACGCGCAGGGACGGCTGCCCGCCCGGGCCCGCGTCGCCGACGGCCGCCGTGGCCCGGGCCGGGTCGTGCTGCTCGACGGTCCAGCCCTGCAGGCCCGCGGAGAAGTTCGGGTTCTGCAGCATCTGGGGCCCGGGATCGGTCGTCTGGGTCCAGTGATCCGACAGGTTGGCCTGTGTACCGTACCGCTCGACGAGAAAGCCGTTCCAGGCAGCCTGCAGCTCTTCGGCGAAATAGGCGGGCAGATCGTCGATGAGACCTGCCTGCCAGGCGTGCAGCAGGCCGTGTTCGTTGACGATCTCGACGAAGGCGACTGCAGGGTCGCGGCTGTAGGTCAGATCCGTATAGGGATTGAGGTGTCCCAGGAGCTGAGAGGCGTACTCCTTCTGCAGCGCGATCAAGGCGGGATCGAACAGAGCCGGAGTCTGCTTGGCTTTCCAATCCATGGAATCGATGGCCGGATCGACGCCGTCGGCACTGCTGAAGTTGCGCCCCGTGAGCAGGTTGATGTCGCTGTAGATCCCGTTCTCCTTGAGCCGGGCCACGAAGTAGTCGAGCCGGTCGAGGGCTCCGGCGTCCAGAGTCCGCGTGCCGGGCCCGGAAGGACCGAAGATGGAGGAGGTCCCCCAGTCCGCATCCATGAGGTGAAAACGCACCACGTTGACGCCGAACTTGGCCAGTCGCCCGGCGATGAGCTCCGCGTCTGTGTGTTGGGGAAAACAGGCCTGGTTGGTGAAATTGACACCCAGGAAGCGGATCCGCCGGTCGCCGGAGTAGAGATGCCCGTCGGCGCCGACTCGCACGTTGCCCTGGTCCCCGGCCGGCTTTGGGTTGAGGAAGCTCAGGTCGGTCACGGTGGCCGAACGATCGTCCCAGGGCAGCTGGAAAGGAAAGATCGCCGAAGGCTGACCCTGGCACACCGAACCGAGACCGACCAGGATCCACGCCAAGACCCCGGCTCGCAGAAAGCTCCCGCTCATGATGACTCCCCCGCATCAGTTTAGCCTTTCACCACTGAAAAGAAAGGCGAAGCAGGCGCGACCCGGGTGGAAAGGCGAGTTGAGATTTGAGATGTGAGATTTACGATTTAGATTTGGAGGAGGTTTGACAGATTTTTAAAGAACTGTCGAACCTCCTCCAAAATCGTAAATCGTAAATCTCACATCTCAAATCGAGATCCTCCTAGCCTCCGACTCCGAGGGGCGAGAAGTAGATCAGGATCGCGGCGATGATCCCGAGGATGATCACCGTGTGGACCACTTCGGTCATACCCCAGCTGGCGCGGGACTTGGCCTTGTCCTCCGCCAGAACCGTCGAGTAGGTCAGGCCGACGAGCTGTTCCCGGGCAGGCGCGGCCGTCACCAGACTCACGACCACCAGGATGAGCACCGAGATCAGGAAGAGGGTGGGAGCGAAGTAGAGGAAGTTGATACCGGAGAGCCAGCCCCAGAAGCCCGTCAGGGATTCGGCGTAGACCTCCGTCGTCAGCTTGATCATGCCGACGACGAAGCCTCCGACCAGGGCGCTGATGGCACCCTTCCCGTTGATTCTCTTCCAGAAGATCCCCAGCAGGAAGGTGGCGGTAATGGGCGGCGCAATGTAGGCCTGCACGTTTTGCAGGTATTCATAGAGCGAAGAAGAAAGATGGCGCAGGATTGGGATCCAGAGGATTCCCAGCCCCACGACCACGACGGTGGCGATCCGGCCGATGTGGACGAGGGTCCGCTCCGAGGCGCTTGGGTGGAGCTTGCGGTAGATGTCCATCGTGAACAGGGTCGAGCAGCCGTTGAAGACGGCCGCCAGGGAGCTCATCAGGGCCGCCAGCAGGCCCCCTGCCACGAGACCGCGGATCCCCATCGGCAGCAGTGTCTTCACCATGGTCGGAAAGACCTGATCGGCCACATCGTAGTTCAGCTGGCCGGTCTTCCTGAGGGCGAAGGCAATGATCCCCGGGATCAGAAAGATGAAGAATGGAAACAGCTTCAGGTAGGCCGCCCAGATCGTGCCCTGGCGGGCGTTGGTTTCATCCTTGGCGGCCAGCGTTCTCTGCACGATGCACTGATCCGTACACCAGTACCAGATTCCAACGATGGGCGACGCCATGAGGAGTCCGATCCAGGGATAGGCCGAATCCAGGGGCGGAAACATGTTGAGCCGCTCGGATCCGACGATGGAGACGACGTTGCTCCAGCCGCCGATCTTGGCGAGTCCCACACCCGCAACGGTCAGGGAGCCGATGAGCAGGACGGCCGAGTGCATCGTGTCCGTGTAGACGACGGCCCGCAAACCTCCGAGTGCGGTGTACAGACCGGTGACGACCACCACGATCAGCGCTCCGGTCCAAAACTCGATCCCCATCAGCGTCTCGAAGACGACGGCGCCGGCATAGACGGTGACCGAGACCTTGGTGAGAACGTAGGCGACCAGGGAAATGACCGACAGAAACCAGCGGGCCTGGGGTGAAAAGCGGAGCTCGAGGAATTCGGGCATCGTGAAGACCCGGCTGCGCAAGTAGAAGGGCACGAAGACCCAGCCCAGCAGGAGCACGCACCAGGAGTGCAGCTCGTAATGTCCCAGTGCCATGCCGGTGCGGGCGCCCGTGCTGGCCAACCCCACAATGTGTTCCGATCCGATGTTGGAAGCGAAGATCGAAGCGCCGATCACGTACCAGCCGACGTGGCGGCTGGCCAGGAAGTAATCGGCCGCATCCTGCTGACCCTTCCGCATGACCCACCAGGCGATTGTCCCGATGGCCAGGAAGTAGATGGCAATGACGAACCAGTCCAGCGCGCTGAAAGAGCTCATAACCTGTGTCCCCTCCGTCCAGGTTGTTGTGCTTCTCGGCCCCGTCGGCCAGATCGCTCGGCATTATACGCAAGCCCTCTCCCGATTCGGAGGGGAATTTGCGCTTTTCCACGCCAGTAGATCAATTTTCTCCCCAGCCGCCGGACGGATTGGGGCGGGACGCGTCGCCGGGGCGTTTACTGATAGGATGCTGCGAAACCTTCTGGAAAGCGTGAGGTGCAGGCGGTAATGACGAATTCGAACCAGATCGCGACGCTGGGCGGAGGATGTTTCTGGTGTCTGGAGGCGGTCTTCAAGGAATTGAAGGGCGTGCTCGGGGTGGTTTCGGGTTACGCGGGCGGACGGCCCAAAAATCCGACCTACCGCGAGGTCTGTTCCGGTTTGACGGGCCACGCCGAGGTGGTGCAGCTCACCTTCGATGCCGCGACGATCTCCTTTCGGGAACTGCTTCAGATCTTCTTCTCGATCCACGACCCGACCACACTCAATCGTCAGGGAGCCGACGTCGGGACCCAGTACCGCTCGGTCATCTTCTGGCACGACGCCTCGCAGAAATCGGTGGCTGAAGAGGTGATCTCGGAAATGAGCCGAGAGGGCATCTGGAGCGACCCGATCGTGACGCAGTTGGTCCCCTTCGAGGCCTTCTATCCGGCCGAAGACTACCATCAGGACTACTTCGCCCAGAATCCCCGGCAGCCCTACTGTCAGGCCGTGGTGGCGCCGAAGCTGGCCAAGTTCCGCAAGCTCTTCGCTGAAAAACGGAAATCGTAATTCCGAACTCTCGAAACTCGGAACTTGGAACTCGGAACTATTTGCCCGTCTTTGCGGGCTCGGACGAGGGCTCGGGCTCGGGCTCGTCGGTGTTCTCCAGGAAGATCGTCCGGGTCGGGTAGGCGAACTCGATTCCTTCCTGGGCGAAGCGTTCGTAGAGCCCCAGGTTGATCCGCTGCTGAATGTCCATGTAAACGTTGTATTCGGGCCGGGACACGTAGTAGACGGTTTCGAAGTTCAGCGAGGAATCACCGTAGGACGAGAAATGCGATCGATCGAGTCGCGCTTCGTCTTCAGCCTCGATGAGCTCCCGGATGATCTGCGGGATCTGGCGCAGCTTTTCGGCCGGGGTCTGATAGGTGACGCCGATGGAGAAGACGATGCGGCGTTCCTGCATGCGTTTGTAGTTCTTGATCCGGCTGGCCAGCAGATCGTTGTTGGAGATGACGAGCTGCTCACCCGACAGGCTGCGCAGTCGCGTGGTCTTGAGCCCGATCCTCTCGACCGTCCCCATCAGCGTATCGATGATGATGAAATCGCCGACCACGAACGGTTTGTCGAACATGATCGACAGGGACGCGAAGAGGTCCCCCAGGATCTTCTGGGCCGCCAGGGCGACGGCGATGCCGCTGACGCCCAGTCCGGTAACCAGCGAAGTGACGTCGATTCCCAGGTTCTCCAGGGCCAGCAGCAGAACGAGCGACCAGAGCACGAGGCGGCCGAGAAAGGTCAGGGCCGTGGTCGTCGCGACCTGAGAGGCCTCCTCCTGGATCTCCAACCGGACGAAGTGACGGACGACGAAAATCAGAATGCTGTTGGCCCAGATTCCGACCTGGAAGAAGGCGATCAGCAGAGCGAGTCCTCTGACGGTCGTCATGAGGTCCGGCGGCATTTCGGCGAGCGCCTGAATGCTGACCCAGACAGCGACCACGAAGAGGAACAGGAACTTGGTCTTCGAGAGCGCGGTCGCGAGGACGTCGTCGATCTGGGTCTGGGTTCGGGCCGCCATGGCGACGAATCGGCCCACCAGGATGCGTTTGGCGAGGTAGAGAACGACCAGTACGACGAGGAAGGTCACCAGCGCGCTGAGCCATTCTTCGAGGCCGTTGGCGCGCCAGAGTTGCTGGAAGCTTTCGATCCAGGACATTGTTATCCTTTCCGCATGTTCCGACTTGAGGGGCTTCGGATGACAAAATAGTGTGTCGACACCGTTCCGGTCAAACGGATGCTGCCGTCAAGTTTTCATCGCCGGGATACACGACGTCTCTCGACAGGGGTTTATTCATGGAGAAGAAGAAAGCAGGGAAGCCTTCCTGGGCGACCCTCCGATATGCCGTGCGGACCGTCATCTGGCCCCGGCGCCGGCTCGTTTTGCTGGGGATAGCGCTGATCTTCATCAATCGTCTGTCGGGCCTGGTCCTGCCCGGTTCGGCCAAATACGTGATCGACAACGCCATCAACAAAGGCGATCTCTCCATGCTCAAGCTGTTGCTGGGCATCATCTCGATCGCCATCGTGATTCAATCGACTTCTTCCTACTTTCTGACGCGGCTGCTGAGCGTCGAAGCGCAGTTCGTGATTTCGCGCCTGCGCTCGGACGTGCACAAACACGTCATACAGTTGCCTCTGAACTACTTCGACAATACGAAGACGGGAGTCCTGGTTTCCCGGATCATGACCGATGTCGAAGGAGTCCGAAATCTGATCGGAACCGGGCTGGTCCAGCTGTTCGGGGGCATCCTCACGGCCGTGGTGGCGCTTGCGCTGCTCCTGACTCTGAACGCCTTGATGACCTTGGTGGTGCTCGTCCCGCTGGTCGCGTTCGGCCTGATCTCGATGAAGGCCTTCGGAATCATCCGGCCGATCTTTCGCGAGCGCGGGAAGATCAACGCCGACGTCACGGGGCGGCTGACCGAGTCTCTCAACGGCATCCGTGTCATCAAGGGATTCAATGCCGAAAGCCACGAAATCCGTGTCTTCCTCGAGGGAGTGGATCGGCTGTTCCAGAATGTCAGGAAGTCTCTGACGGCCACCAGCCTCGTGACCAGCCTGGCGACGTTGATTCTGGGGCTGACCGCTGTCGGCGTCATGGGGGTCGGCGGCTGGCAGATCATGTCCCAGAAGATGACGCTCGGTGATTTCTTCGCTTTCACGCTCTATCTTGGCTTCCTCATCACACCCGTCGTCCAGATGAGCAACATCGGCAGCCAGATGACCGAGGCATTCGCCGGTCTGGACCGTACTCAGGAGCTGCTGGAGCAGCGCCGTGAAACGGACGACCCGTCGCGCACGATCGTATTCGACGGGATTCGGGGCGACCTCGAGTTTGACGATGTTACTTTCGCTTATGCGGAGGAAAAAGACGTCCTGCACGGCATCGCGTTCGATGCCCCGGCGGGTACCGTCACTGCCCTGGTCGGCAGTTCGGGATCGGGAAAGACGACCATTGCGGGGCTGGCGGCGTCGTTCCTGACTCCGCGGCAGGGCCGCGTCACTGTGGACGGCATCGATCTGACGACGGCCACGCTGGACAGCTATCGACGCCATCTGGGGGTCGTTCTGCAGGATGAGTTTCTGTACGACGGCACGATTCGGGAGAACCTGGCGTTCAGCAACCCCGACGCCACCGAAGACGACCTCCAGCGCGCGATTCAAGCCGCCCACGTCACTGAATTCGTCGACCGCATGGAACAGGGGCTGGACACGCTCATCGGCGAGCGGGGCGTCAAGCTGTCCGGAGGGCAGCGCCAACGTCTGGCAATCGCACGGGCGTTGCTCGCGGATCCGAGGATTCTGATTCTGGACGAGGCAACTTCCAACCTCGACACCGAGAGCGAACGCTACATCCAGGAGAGCCTGAAGGTCCTGATGCAGGGTCGCACCACGCTGGTCATCGCCCACCGCCTGAGTACGATCCGGCGGGCCGACCAGATCCTGGTCATCGAACAGGGCCGGATCGTGGAGCGAGGGAATCATGAGATTCTCATGGAGCAGCAGGGACGCTACTACCAGCTCTACACTTATCAGGTCAGGATCTGATTGCACTCTGTGAGTTGGATCACCAACTCGTTTCCCAGGGACTCGCTAAACTCGGCCCACTGTGGGAAGAAAAGGCAGAGCTTCCGAAGAGTGGGGCTTTTCCCTGATCGAGCTGCTCATCGTCATGGCGGTCATCGCGATCATCGCCGCGGTCGCCGTGCCGAACCTGTTGACGGCCAAGAAGGCCGCCAACGAAGCCGCGGCTATCGCCTATGTCCGCACCTGGTCTTCCGCCCAGGAAATCTACCTGACCCTGCACCAGTCCTATGCCACCAGCAACGATCAACTCGTCGCCGATGGCCTGGTCACCGAGGCGGACCCCTCCCGTCTCGGCTACATGTTCGTACTCAGCGACGAGGGGAATTCGCTGGCCTGGTCGGGCACGGCGGCTCCCGCCGAAAACGGGGTCACCGGCGATCGCTTCTTTTTCCTCGATCAGACAGGCGTGATCCGGTGGGCCCGGGGCGGCCCGGCGGACGCGAGTTCGCCGCCACTCGATTCGGGCGCACACGACTGAGCTGATTTGTGATTGTCATCACAGACCGAAGGCCTGCTAAGATTTAGGCTGGCCCGGCCGTGAGCATGTCGCAACGATTACCCTTTCAGGACAGGCGCAAACGTCCCACCCCCCCCATTTCCCGTTATCTGTTCTGGGGGCGTCGAAGGAAACCGGCTCCGGGGGTCGGCGATAACTACTACGTGGATCGCCCGGCCCGGTGGGCGTGGCAAAGCGCTCTTCTTCTCATCGCCCTCTCCGTGACCGACGCGATACTCTCTCTGCAGTTGTTCTCGGACGGGCGGTTCCATGAGCTGAATCCGCTACTCCATATCGGGTTGCAGAAGGGCAGCGGGGTTTTTCTGGGATTGAAGCTCACCCTGACCTTCACTGCGGTCCTCGTCCTGCTCCTTCATGCGAACTTCGTGATCGCCCGGCGAAGGGTGCGCGTGGCCTGGGTCATCTGGACGCTCATCGCGACCTACGGCCTGATCGTCACCTACGAGATCGCCCTGCTGAGTCTCTAGACGCTGCCGGCGAGACCGCTTTGGGCTTGGAGCAGTCTGCACCGTCCCTCCCGTTCTGCATCGCCTCCCCGTTCGCCTGCCCGGCTCTTCGAACCAGTTCCACGACCCCGACAATCCGGAGAGCGCTGCCCCGCGAAACCGTTTCGAACGATGTGCATCTAACTATTCGAGAAGCATACTCCACTCCTCCTGATTGGAACGGCGGCGTCAAGGATCCCAACCCCTCGGCGCTGCCGTTCCGGCATTAGAAGCCTGAAACCCGGAATTCGAGACCCAGGGGAACCTTTCCAGGAGGGAACTCGTTTGCATGGATGTGGGGCAAGACTGAAGGTTGCTCCCAAGTGTCATCCCCGAGCGGCGCCGGGATCGGCCCGGCGCCGCGTCCCCCCCGCCGCCAGATGGTAGACTGGTCGGGCTTTTGCCATGCACCGACCACACATCACATCCGAATTGTTCGATTTTTTCCGGGATCTGAAGGCCCACAACGACCGGGACTGGTTCCAGCGCAACCGCGGACGGTATACGGACTTCGTTCAGGAACCTCTGCTGCAGTTCATCCGGGAATTCGACTTTCGCCTGCGCGCCATCAGTCCCCAGTTCCTGGCTGATGCGCGGAAGGTGGGGGGCTCACTGTTCCGGATCCATCGGGACGTTCGCTTCTCGAAGGACAAGAGCCCGTACAAGACGGCGGCCGGGATCCAATTCCGACATCGCCTCGGAAAGGACGCCCATGCTCCGGGTTTCTACCTTCACCTGGAGCCGGATGGGTGTTTTCTGGGCATGGGGATTTGGCGGCCCGATCACCCCACCGTCAACCGGATCCGCCGCGGCATCGTTGCCCGGCCCGAGCGCTGGCGATCGATCCTCGAATCGCCGGAGCTGGACGGGCACTTCCAGCTCTCGGGCGATCGACTCAAGAGGCCTCCGCGAGGCTTTCCGCCGGAACATCCGCTCATCGAAGACCTGAAGTGGAAGGACTATGTCGTCTTCCGCAATCTGAGCGAAGACGAGGTTCAGCAGCCCGGCTTCATCGATGTCTTCGCCTCGGACTGTCAGCGGGGAGCCCCTTTCATGCGTTTCCTGGGAGATTCGCTGGGCCTGCCCTGGTGAACCTCGACCGACAGCGGCCCGTCCGGTAGCGGCGGGGGGCCGTTGGGGAGGTAGATTCCTGCGAGAATCCTCGCCGCTTCACCCACCAGGTCCCGCTCGGGCTGGGTCAATGCGGAGAGTCTCCGCTCGACGGCGAGGAGCCGTCTCTCCCGGGCCTCCTGCAGGAGCCGAAGGCCGTGCGGGGTCGCCGACAGGAGCGACGCGCGGGCGTCGTCCGGATCGGGTCGGCGTTGAATCAGACCGCTTTCTTCGAGTCCGCGGACGAGCTGCGTCATGGTGGGGGCTCTCACCCCCTCGAGTTTCGCCAGCCGGGACGCCCGCAGGGGCCCGGCAAAAGCAACGACGGAGAGGGCGGACAAGCGGGCCCGGCTCAGGCCGGAAGCGGCATCCTCGTCCTGCAGGCCCCGCAGAAGGTGGATCGCAATCGAGTGGAGGCGATTCGCCGTTTCTCTCGTCCTGGAATGGGGCACTTGATTTTCCATGAAGGAGTCCAGCATACTATAAGTTAGTTAGCCTACCTAAATAAATTTCGAAAGGAGATGAGATGACAAAGGCCTTACTCGAGGCAATCCGCAGCGGTAACAGAGAAGAGGTCGTCACCTTGCTCGACGGGGATCCGCAGGCGGCTCAGGCCGTCGACGAGAATGGGATTTCTGCCCTGATGACCGCCCTGTATCACCACCAGTTCGAACTCGCCGAGCTGGTGGCGGCGGCCCGGCGGGATCTGAGCTTCTTCGAGGCCTGCGCCCTGGGGCGCGTGGAAGCGGTTCAGCGCCGGATCGAGCAGGACCCGTCGACGCTCGACCAGCTGTCTGCGGATGGATTCGGCGGACTGCACCTGGCCGCGTTCTTCGGACGAGTGGACATCGCCCGCCTCCTCCTCAGTCGCGGCGCGGCTGTCAATCGGCCGGCCGAGAACTCTTCGGGCGTGACGCCTCTGCACAGCGCCGTGGCCGGGAGGAGTCCCGAGATCGTGGAGATGCTCGTGGAGTCGGGCGCCGACATCGAGGCCCGTCAGCAGGGGGGCTACACGCCGCTCATGGGAGCGGCAGCCAACGGACAGCAACGCATAGTCGAGTTTCTGCTGGGCCGGGGCGCGGATACTGCCCAGCGCAGCGACGCCGGCCAGACCGCCCGGGATCTGGCTGCCGAGAGGGGGTTCGGGGACCTGTTCGCCCCGGGTACCGAATCGCCGGCATAACCGCTACAATCCCAGTCCATGGTGACTCCTGGTCTGGAAAGGGCGGCCTCGACGGGCCGTTGGGTGGTGGGCCTTCTGCTGTTGGTGGGGGCCCTGGGCGGGCTGTTCGGGTGCCGTGACACAACGGCGCCGGCCTTTCGGTCGGCAGTGTCCCTGAACGGCGTGTGGGCGTTCTATCCGGGTGGGGGATCCGAACGATACGACATCCGGGTGCCGTCCTTCTGGGACGCGCCCCAGGACTATGGCTATCCATCCGACTGGTTGCACCTGCGACACGGTGTCTATCGCCGCCGGTTTACCGTTCCTGCGGATTTCGCGGACCGCCGGCTGTTCCTGCGGATCGGCCGCCTGTCGGTGATCGGACAGGTTTTCGTCAACGGGCACCGGATCGGAGGGGAGACGACCCGTGGCTATCTGATGATGCAGCTTCCCTACACCCTCGAGATCACCGACCTCGTCCACCGCGACCGGCCCAACGATCTCGAGATCCGGGTCTGGGGCGGGCAGAGCATCGTCCACGGGCGGGATCAGCTCGATCCGACGGAAGTGGACTTCCCGGCCGACGCCTTCGAGGACGGCAAGCTCCTGTTCCCCTACTGCGTGGATCATTACGACGGCCGGCGCGGGATCGATGGAGACGTGACGCTGCTGGCCCGACCCCGGGTCTACGTCTCCGACGTCCAGGTCATCCCCGATCTGAAGCAGAACACGACGCAGTCGGATGACGAGATCAATCTGCATGTCACCGTCAGCAACGGGGAGGCGACGCCCGTGCAGGTCGACATCCGAAGCCGGGCCTCGGCGAATGGCGCGGCTCCCGGAAAGGTCTTCGCGCGGCGCACCCTGACGATCACCCCTGGCGGGACCGCCACCGCGAGCTGGAGCGGAGTGAGCTGGGTCGATGCGGCCTACTGGTGGCCGGACACGCCGAATCTCTACGATCTGTCGACCGAACTGCTGCGGGACGGTCGCCTGCTCGACCGGGAGGAAACGCGCTTCGGCTTCCGCCAATTCTACGTGGTGGGCAACCACCTCGAGCTGAACGGTCTCAAGCTCCACCTGCGGGGCGACGCCTATGAGTTTTCCTGGCACGAGGGTTACCGTCACGGTCCTTCCACCGCCCCCGTGATCTCGACGAAGGAGCTCGTGCCCGAGATGCAGCGACGGTTGCTCGAGGAATACCGGGCCCTGAACATGAACGTGCTGCGGCCGCACAAAGCGAGCGGCATCGACGAACTGTACGATCTGTGTGATGAGACCGGGATGCTGGTCATGGACGAGGCCCCTTTCTGGCAAGTGTTCCAGCGGACGGACTCGCGGGCCCGGCCCTACTACATGGAGTGGGTGCGCCGCTGGGTGACGGAACGAAAGAACCACCCCTCCATCATCATGTGGATCGTCGGGAATGAGTGCTGGGGTTCGGAGATTCCGGAGTTCAACGCGCAGGCGGCCAGCGAGGTCGATCCCAGCCGCCCGATCTTCCACGAAGGCGTCCGGCCGGGCGATTTTCAGGGGGATCTGGAGTCGCTGCACTACACGGGCGGCTACCCCATGCAGGTCTTCAACACGACGGACCTGTACGACGTCTATTCGGTGAATCCGACCAAACCCCGGGGAGAAGGGGAGGCCCTGTTCGCCGACGGGTGGCCCCTCAAGGATGCCGCCGGGAACCTGAGCGGAAAGCGGAGCGCCCGAGGCGAATGGGACAATCCCGACCTGATTTCCCAGGCGGAATGGGTGCGCGGAGTCGCCCGCCTCATTCGAGGCATGCGATTCGCCGAACTGCCGGACAGCCGCCTCTATGCCGACTGGTGGTACTGCTTCGAGCCGATCGAGGAGACGCTGCATCCCGACTGGCCCGATCTGGCCGCGCCCGGAATCAAACCGACGGTCCTGCGCCGGCCCATCGTCAACGTGTTCGATCCGTCTTACCCTGAAGTCCGCCATGCAGACGGGTACGATTATTGGAGAAACTCCTACGCGCCCGTTGCCGTCTTCGATCTGGAGCACGATCGCACCAGCGTGATTGGCAGGGACCCCCAGATTTTCCAGCCCGGCGACCGGCTGAAGCGACGAATCGTGGTGTACAACGACACACTGCACGGCGGGACGCGGATCCGGGTCGGGTGGACCCTCGCCTCTGCGGATCCCCTTCGTGCCCCGGGCGAGGTCCTGGGACAGGGTCGCCTGGATCTCGACGTGGGGTGCGGGGAACGGCAGGAGGCAGCGCTGGACCTTCAGATACCTTCGGACAGTACGGGGGGACGATGGCTGACCCTCGAGCTGACAGCGGCCCAGGGGGAACGCACGGTCTTCAGTGAGACCAATCGCCTGGGAGCCCTGATCCAGGCGCCCGCACCCCACCTGACGGCTTCACCCTCCCGCTTCGATCTGGGCGTGATCACCCCGGAACGGGCGGAACAGCTGCGCAAGATTCGGCTCGTCAACACAGGCGGCGGACGTTCGCTGCACTGGCGCGTCGAAGGCAGTCACGAATTCCTTCTGCTCCGCCCGCGAGAAGGGAACCTGCGGGGCGAGCAGGAGGTCCATTTCCGGATCGACACGGCGGGCCTGGAAACGGGACGCTCCTACCGTCAGCACCTCCGCTTCGTCCCCAACCAGGGGCCGCCCGCCGAAGTCGAGATCGCCTTCAGCGTCGAGTAGGACTCCGCGGCGCTCCAAAGCGGCTTCGCCGCGGTGCCGGGGCAGCTCAATCCCAACCGGCTGCGCTGCACTCTGCCTCCTCCGACGCCGCAGGCGTCCTTGGAGTGCGGAAGCTCGCTTCCGCTTTCGATTCGCCCGGCGCACCCACACCGACTCGCACAGCCGGGCCGCCGAGCCACCCCCGCCGAAGCCCGGGGAGCACCCGCAAACCGAGACCTCTCCGAAGAAAGCGGTAGCAAGCTACCGCAGTCCAAAGCGGCTTCGCCGCGGTGCCGGAGCAGCTCGGTCCACGAGCGGCTTCGCCGCACTCTGGCTCCTCCGACGCCGCAGGCGTCCTTGGAGCGCGGAAGCTTGCTTCCGCTTTCGATCCGCCCGGCGCACCCACACCGACTCGCACAGCCGAGCCGCCGAGCCACCCCCGCCGAAGCCCGGGGAGCACCCGCAAACCGAGGCCTCTCCGGAGAAAGCGGTAGCAAGCTACCGCAGTCCAAAGCGGCTTCGCCGCGGTGGCGGAGCAGCTCAATCCAGACCGGCTGCGCTGCACTCTGTCTCCACCGACGCCGCAGGCGTCCTTGGAGCGCGGAAGCTTGCTTCCGCTTTCGATTCGCCCGGCGCACCCACACCGACTCGCACAGCCGAGCCGCCGAGCCACCCCCGCCGAAGCCCGGGGAGCACCCGCAAACCGAGGCCTCTCCGCAGAAAGCGGCAGCAAGCTACCGCAGTCCAAAGCGGCTTCGCCGCGGTGCCGGAGCAGCTCAATCCAGACCGGCTGCGCCGCACTCTGCCTCCTCCGACGCCGCAGGCGTCCCTGGAGTGCGGAAGCTCGCTTCCGCTTTCGATTCGCCCGGCGCACCCACACCGACTCGCACAGCCGGGCCGCCGAGCCACCCCCGCCGAAGCCCGGGGAGCACCCGCAAACCGAGGCCTCTCCGAAGAAAGCGGTAGCAAGCTACCGCAGTCCAAAGCGGCTGCGCCGCGGTGGCGGAGCCGCTCCATCCAGACCGGCTGCGCTGCACTCTGGCTCCTCCGACGCCGCAGGCGCAAATCGAAAACGTCCGTCAGTTTCCCGTGGTCAGGTAGCCTCCGTTCGGGGCGGCGTCCGTCGGCTCCAGGTCGTTTCCGAGGACGACGGCGAAATTGAACAGACCGTCGGGGTCCATCTGGGGAAGGGCGAGCTGAATGAAGACGCTCGGCCCCTCGAAGTAGGCGTAGGCGTTGATGCCCGTGGGCACGAACTCCCCGGATTGCGCGTCGAACCGATAGAGCGGGAGGGTGTAGTCGGAGTTGTTGTACTCATAGAAGGCAAGCTGGTAGTCGACGCCGAGATTCGAAGCGTAGGGGGAGTAGAAATCGATGTAGGAGGAAGCGCCGGTCGATTCGTTTTGATCGGTATCGAAATCGATGAAGCCGTAAACCTCGTTGCCACCGTTCCCGGATCCAGGCGCAGCGACCGGCTCCGTAAATTCGACGTAAATCGAGACGAAGGGTTCGAACTGGGGCCGGTCGATCCAGACCTGGGTAATGTCGATCTGGTAGCCGGAGGTCCCGAAGGTATCGCCGCGGGGATCGGCGACGTTGGTCCCCGCTACGACCAGCGGGACGTTGGCCTGCTTGTCGGTGTAGAGGCCCGGGGTTCGGACCAGGCTGACATCCCCGCCACCTCCCGGGATCAGGTCTCCCAGCAGGATGCCGGCGGAGCCCGTCAGCTCGTTGCCGATAGGCAGGTAGGCCAGGTCGCGGGCCTGAACGTTCGACAGCCAGGTGAATGACGGGAAGGACCCCGAAGGATCGAAGAGCTGTACCCGGCCCGTCCCCGGATCTGCCACGAGGAGCTGAAAGGCGGTCGGGCAGGGGATCTCGTTGCGGTAGAGCCCGAGGACCTCACCGGCGAGCTCGAACCGGGCCGCCTCCGTGTACTGGCCCGACAGCCGATCCACCCGGAGGATCCGGCCGTTGTCCAGGGAGACGAAGATGTTGCCGGTGCAGGCATCCACGGCAATGCCTTCGGGAGCGCCGGGCAGGTTGCCCGCGATCTGCGTGGGGAGCTCCGGCCCCGAGCCGGGCCGTCGCCGCAGGGACAGGCCGCTCGTCAGCTGGGAGCGGGAGAAAGTCGATATCTGCTGACTCTCCGCCACCAGGAGGTTGCCCGTCGTGGGATCGAGAGCCATGGAGCTGGGGCTGCTCAGACCCGAAATCACGGTGGAGGGGTTGGTTCCGGAATTCGCAGCCGCCGGATCGTAACGCAGGATCTGTCCGCCCGTCTTGTCGAGCAGCAGCAGGATACTCTTTGACTTCCTGGGTCTGCGCATTCACGGTCACGGGCAAGGCGAGGATCTTGGCGAACTCCGCACCCGAGCGGCTCAGCTTGAGTTGGCGAGGGTTGTTCTGATAGATCTCCGAGGTGCCGGCTGCGGCCGGGGAAACGGAACCGGCCTGGGAGCCGGCCGTCCCCGCCAATTCGGCCGTGTAAAGACGCTGCAGGCTCTTCAGGAAGGCGACGGACAGGACCTGTCCCGTCCCCGAGACGAGCGTTTCCTTCGTGAGCACATCGACCGTGGCGCCGCCGGAGATCGGAGTGGCATCGGTCCGCGCGATTTCAGCCGACACGGTCACCGGAAGAGGATCGGGGATGTTCGTCGGCGCCGTGTACAGCCCCGTACTGTCGATGCGGCCGACCGTCGGGTTCCCGTTGGCGATTCCGTTCACCTTCCAGACCGGGCTTCCCGTCACGCCCGTGAGGGAGAACTTGTTGGTCCCCTTCGGCTGGACGACCGCCAGCGGCGGATTCACTTTGACCGTCGGCTGGCCGCTGTCGGGGGCGAAACTGGTCGGTGCCGGCTGTGCTGGAATGTTCGCCAGGACGCTGGCCGTGCCGAACAGAGAGGTCATGTACAGCGGCTGCGTGCTGCGCACCAGGATGAAGCCGCCGCTTTGTGCGGCCGAAGCCTTGACGAACTCGTTGATGACCTGGCTGACCCGCTGGCCCGGACGCAGCACGCCGTCGAAGGTTCCGAGCAGCGAGCCGTCCTGCTTGAAGGCCGCGACCCGGTAGGGGTTGGCGATCTGCCCCGGATTGAGCAGGGCCAGGCCGGTGAAGTAGCCCTGGGTGGTCGCGATGTGGGAGAACAGGCCGTAAGACAAGGCCGTGGCCTGACTGGTCACCGCGGCCAGCGAACCGCCGGTAGCCCCGCTCTTCTCCAGCCCATAGCTGATGAAGCCGTTCAGCGACGCACTGCTGGCCGAGACCTTCAGCCAGCCCAGAATGGTCTCATCGCCGGTGAAGCCGAACAGTTGCTCCACGTCCTGGTAGAGAGCGCCGTTGGGTGCCAGCCCGACCGTCTTCGGGTTCTCCCCCCCGACCTGCGAGCCGGAGTAGAGCGCGCCGTCCGGGGTAAAGGCCGATATCGTCACCAGGACCGACTCGTTCGAATAGTTGACCAGCCCGAGGGTCGTCGTCCAGGGACCGCGGACGGCCATCTGCGGAAAATAGAGCACCTGCTGGACGTCGCCGGACGGCACGGCATTCAGGCCCAGCAGATCCTGACCGGGGACCCGGATGAACTCGAAGCCCCCCAGGTTGGTATTCGAGTTCACCACCAGATAGCTGCCCGCGGGGATGCTGTCCACGCCGAAGAGATCGCGCGGGGAGAAGCGGAGAACGCCGTGAGCCGGCAGACTGGGCGAAGTGTCGGGAACGATCGGGCCCTGGCCGGGGACGAAGAGCGTCAAGTCCAGATTGGTGGCGGTGGTGCCGGGATTGATGATGTTGACTTCGGTCGAGGCGTCGGCATCATCCTGGATGGCGTGGAAGACGATCTTTCTTCCCACCTGAGGAAGGTCGGCCCCGTCGAAGGTCGTGATGGATCCGTTCAGAAAGAGAAAGAATCCGGTGATACCGTCCGTGTTGCTGGTCGCCTGCACCCAGGACGCCTGATTGGCCGGCAGGTTGCCGAACATGTCGCTGTCGGTCAGGACACGCGCGATCTGACGTCCGGCGGGCACGGTCAGCGTGACCGGATTCCGGATGCCCGAGCCCCGGACCAGTGTGCCGGAGGGACCATAGGCAGTCAGAGTAATCTGCGCCTGCGCGGCGCTCGGGTTGACGAAGGCCAGGCCCGTGAAGGTTCCCGAGTCGTTCGAGATACGCGGAAAGTTCAGTGTGCTGGAGGAGAGACCATACTGGCTGAGTCCGCAGAGAAGGAGGAACAGGATCAGCGTCCGTGCAGCAGTCCTTGTGACCATCAGATTCACCTCGGCTTCCGGTAGAGAGACACCATCGATTGAGGACACATTTCCAGGTATCGGCTCGGGTGGGCGATTGCCTGAGGGCCTCTTTGCCTGACGCCTGAAACCGGATCGAACCTCCCCTGGAACCCCGTGACTGATTCTAAGGGATGACTCGGGCGCTGGAAAGGGGCGGCCGATCAGTCCCACATGGCCCGGATGCTCGCCCCGACGTCTCCCTGTGTCAGATCGGCCTCGGCCTCATCCTCGGGCTGGGAGACATCCGTGGACAGATTCTCCATCGAGTCCAGCACGTCCGCGTTCAGGAAGCGGCAGCGCTGGGCGTAGCTGTGGCGGTCGGTGAAGGAATGCCACGTGTGGTAGTAGCGCAGCGGCCAGCTGACGTACAGAAAATCACGCGCACGAGTCATGGCGACATAGGTGAGCCGGAGTTCCTCTTCGATTTCCTCGTCCGATCCCGTTCCCATGTCGGACGGCAGGCAGCCGTCGGCGGCATGGATGAGATAGACGGCGTCCCATTCTCCGCCCTTGGCCGAGTGGATCGTCGAGAGAACGAGCCAGTCCTCATCCCGCGAGGGAGGTCCGGCCAGGTCGGATGTCGAAGTGGGCGGGTCCAGATGCAGGTCGAGGAGAAAGCTCCGCCGGCTGCGGTAACGCGACGCGATCTGTTGCAGGTTCTCGAGGTCGCGGCGGCGGGCCTCGGGATTCTCGTGCAGGCCTTCGAGCATGCCGTCGTACACCCGTCGGACCAGTTCCACCTGTTGGGCCGGCGGGGCCGATGCCGGCAGGGCCATGCGTTCGAACAGACGGGCATAGCGCCGCAGACCGTCCCGACCCGCACCGGGTGCCTTGAAATCGGAGACGCTGGTGGGGTCGAACGAATGGGCGGCGACGTGGGCCACGATCCGGGCGGCTGTGGCCGGACCGATTCCCTCCAGCAGCTGCAGGATCCGAAACCACGCGATTTCGTCCCGGGGGTTCTCGGCGACTCGCAGGAATCCCAAGAGGTCCTTGATGTGGGCGGCCTCCAGAAATCGCAGCCCGCCATACTTGTGGTACGGAATGTTGCGTCGCGTCAGCTCGATTTCCAGCGAGTTCGACAGGTGGGCCGAGCGAAACAGCACGGCCTGACGCCGCAGAGCGATCCCTTCCTCGTAGTGCTCCAGGATGCGGGTCACCACGAAACCGTCCTGCTCCGTCTCGTCGCGGCAGGTCACGAGGAGGGGGCGCCTGCCGTCTCCCCGGGCCGACCGGAGGTCCTTCGTGTAGCGGTGGCGCGCCTGGCGGATCAGCCGGTTGGTGGTTTCCAGGACCGGCGAGACGGAGCGGTAATTGGTCTCCAGGGTGACGACCGTCGTGCCGGGAAAATCCTCGGGGAAACTGAACATGTTGTCCACGGCGGCCGCCCGGAAACTGTAGATGCTCTGGGCGTCGTCCCCCACCACCATGAGATTCGGATTCTCGCGGCGCAGTCCTTTCAGGATGGCAGCCTGAAGCTTGTTGGTGTCCTGGTACTCGTCGACGAGCACGTGGCGGAAGCGCTGTCCGATCCGTGCTCCCACCGCCGGGTCCGACAGCAGATGGGCCAGATAAAGGAGAAGATCGTCGTAATCGAGCACCTGGTGGCGCTGTTTGCGCTCCACGTAAGATCGAAACAGGAGCTTCAGTTCTTCCTTCCAGTCCGAGCACCAGGGAAAGTAGCGGTCGATGACTGCGGGGAGCTCCTCCGTGCCGTTGACGCGGCGGGAGTAGATGGACAGGCAGGTCTGTTTGCGAGGGAAACGTTTCTCCTTCTGGTGCAGGCCCAGTTCGTGCCGAACCACGTCGAGCAGATCCTGGGCGTCGGCCTGATCCAGGACGGTGAACTGGGGAGAGATGCCGGCCGGCTTGCCGTAGAGTCGCAGGATCCGGTTCGCCACCGAGTGAAAGGTCCCGCCCCAAATGGAACCCCGAGGCGTGGTCTCCCGCGCGACGATCGACCGGGCTCGCTCGATCATCTCCTGGGCGGCCCTCCGGGTGAAGGTCAGAAGCAGGATCTCCTCCGGCGCGACGCCCGTGGCGATCAGATAGGCGACCCGGTAGGCCAGCGTGCGGGTCTTGCCGCTGCCCGCTCCGGCGACCACCAACAGTGGGCCGTCGCCGTGGCACACGGCTCGCCGCTGTTCGGGATTGAGCTCAGCCAGCCAGGGGAAGTCCTTCTCCATAAGGTCGAAGAACCAGTGTACCCCCTGGCCCTGTCTCTGGTCCGGCCGCGGTCTCCGTCAGAAGGCTACTCGGGACTCTTGAATTCCTGGTGCCCTTCCCGCTTCAGATCGTTCAACTTGAGAAGCAGGGCCTTGGCCGACTCGGTGTCTCCGCTCTGGAGAGCACCCTTCAACTGGTCGAGGGTCCCCAGGACCTTGTCGAGCTCGGCGCGAAAGTCCTTCAGGAACGCCGGCCGCTGGTCCACCGGAATCTGGGGCGTCTTCAAGGGTTCCAGCTGCTGAGCGGCTTTGACGTGGGTCCGGATCGCGTCGACGAGTTCGATGTTCTGGGATTTCAGGGAAGGCTGGTCGAACTGTCCGCGCAGGGTGCGCAGATTCTGATTGATCTGCCGCATCTGGGCCACGATGGGGGGAACGTCTTCTTCTGCCGCCTGAAGCAGGGGGGCCGCCAGGCTGAGTGCGAACAACAGAATCGAGATGCGGGAAAAGGTCGGCTTCTTGGTCATTCAGGGATTCCTCTCCGATTGGGGTGCATTGGAGTGCAAGGTGACCCCCCGGGGCCATTCGGCGCCCTCCTGGATCCACCGGCGCAGGATCTCGATCTCGGTGGGGGTCAGACGGGGGTTCCCGTCGGGCGGCATGGGGTGGATCTCTTTGAAAGGGTCCTCCTCGGTCGCGGTGACATAACGCATCACGAGGCTGTCGCGGGCGTCCCCGGGCTTGATGGTGGCGATCCCGGCGGCCTCGGCCAGTTCACCGCCCCGCAGCGCGGCAGCGCGGCTGTCCAGTCGGAAGTGGCTCTTTTCCTTCACCGGTCCGTGACACTTGACGCAGTGCTGTTCCAGCACGGTGCTCGCGGCGAGGAAGGCAAGGGGCATCTCGGAAGGGGGCCGGGTCTGCGCGGCCGTCGGACTACCGGCTCCTTCCGTCCCGGGCGCTCGATCCCGGTTTCGCCGCGCGGGAAGCGGTCGATAGGCGATCAGCGCCTCGGCGTTGAGGGGCCCGCGATTCATCAGCTCGATCAGGTGGTCGACCAGCGTCTCGACCTCATCATCGGACAGGAAGTCGCGAAACGCCGGCATCCGGATCGCCTGGCGTTCGGTGAAGTAGCGCCCCGGATAGAAGCCGGCAAAGCCCTGGTTCCAGAAGTACCGGGAGTGCCCATCGAGGATCCACTCACGGATATCCTGTCGCTTGCCGTTTTCGGTCAGTGCCCTGAAATCCTCTCCGAAGAAACCGGGAATATAGCCCTTCAGGGAGCGGGGATTTCCGACGCCACCCTGTCCGAGCTCGCCGTGACACGTGTAGCAGGCGAAGCGCCGGGCGAGCGCTTCACCCTTCGGCAGGTCTTCAGAGCGCTCAGCCATCTGTCCGTACTGGGCCAGCGCCACGAAACTGACCAGATCCTCGATCTGACTGTCGGAAAGCTTGCCGGCGAAGGCGGGCATGACGAGAGCCTCGTCGGCGGGCGGGTTGCCGGCGGCCTCGATGCGCCGCCGCCGGGCGTCGCTCATGCCGTTGCGAATCCATTGGCGGAGTCCGTCGAGTCCGTGGCGCTCCGTGAAGAAGTTGGGGACCCGCTCCATGTCTCCGCCCTTGACCGGGTTGGCCGATCCCCGTCCGTCGAGGCGAACGTGACAGTTGAAACATCCCGATTGCTCGGCTACCAGCAGACCTCGCTGGGAGGGCGAAGACTCGGGGAACAGTTCGTTTTTGAACAGAACGAGCCCCAGCAGCACGACGGCTGCAAGAACCACCAGAATGCCCACGAGGAGAGGCAGTTTCTTGACCATCCATCCGATCCGGATCGTTGATTCCCAGAGCAATAAGCGACGGAGCTTTTACCTAGGATGCCCATCGGCCTGGTCAAGTTTCACTTCAAGTCCCTCTTTCGCACCAGATGCGCGCGTTCTGGAACATCCGCAGCCAGGGCGAGACTTCCAGATCCCGCTTCCAGTCCTCCGGCATCCAGCCCCATTGCCATTTGAGGAAGGTCCGCTCGGGATGGGGCATCATCACCAGATGCCGGCCGTCGGCGGAGCAGAGACCGGCGATCCCGTGAGGCGATCCGTTCGGGTTGAAGGGGTACTGCTCGGTGGCGAGGCCGCCGTCGTCGACGTAATGGACCGGGGCGAGCTTCTCCCGTTCAACGGCCTCGAGTACGGCGGCATCGGGAAAGTAGGCCTGTCCCTCTCCATGGGCCACCCAGACTCCCAGGATCGAGCCGGCCATGCCCTGCAGCATGACGGCGGGACTCTCGTCGATGCGGACGGACGTGAAGCGGGACTCGAATCGCCCGGAGCGGTTGTGGATGAAACGGGGACGCCGGAGGTCGGGGATCTCCGGCCAGGGGACCCATCCGAGCAGCGCCATCAGCTGGCAGCCGTTGCAGATGCCGAGACTGAAGGTGTCGGGGCGCTCGTAGAACTGCTGGACTTGATCCCAGATGCGCGGATCGAAACGGATGACTCCGGCCCAGCCCTTGGCTGAATCCAGGACATCGGCGTAGCTGAATCCGCCGGGGAAGACCAGGCCCCGGAATCCGTCCAGATCGACACTGCCCGATGAAAGGTCGGTCATGGTGACGTCCCAGGTCTCGAACCCCGCCAGGTGGAAGGCCGACGCCATCTCGCGATCGCCGTTACTCCCTTCCTCGCGCAGGACCGCCACCTTGAAGCGGCTCCGTTCGGCCGCGCGGCGCGGATCGGTGGGTGCGGGGTGAAAGCCCAGACGGAACGGCGGAGCGGTTCGTTGGCTCAGGCCCGCCCGCTCCTGCTCGACGCACGCGGGGTTGGCCTGAAGGAGCTCCAGCTGGTAGCTGGTCTCCTCCCAGAGGTTCCGCAACTCCGGCATGGAGGCGTCGAGCACCGTCTGCCCGCCGACTCGCACCTGAACGCTCGGCTGTGGGCACGTCCGTCCGATCCGGGTCGCCGGGACCGAGGCTTTTCGCAGGGTCCCTTCCACCGTTTCGAGCGCTTCGGCGGACACCTCGACGACCAGTCCCAGTTCTTCGCTGAAAAGGGGCGCGAAGGGATTCTCCGCAGCCTCCGGGAGGTCGATCTCGATTCCGCAGTTCCCGGCGAAAGCCATCTCGAGCAGGGTCACGATCAGGCCGCCGTCGCTGCGGTCATGACCGGCCAGAAGCTTGCCCTCTCCGATCAGTTCCTGGACGGCGGCAAAGGACCGCTTCACTAGGTCCGCATCGTCCAGGTCGGGGGGCGTTTCCCCGATCTGACCGAAGACCTGGGCCAGAGCCGAGGCGCCCAGGCGGTTGCGCCCGCTGCCCAGATCGATCAGCAGGAGCCGGCTCTCGCCGGGCAGCTTGAGGTCCGGCGTGACCACCTGGCGAACATCGGGACAGGTCACGTAGGTCGAGATCACGAGCGAGCCGGGGGCTTTGACGGTTTCCTCACCTCCGTCGGCCCGCGGAGCGAGCGCCGCCATCGAAAGGCTGTCCTTGCCCCCGTCGATGGCAATTCCGAACGCGATCAGGGCCTCCCGCAGGGCCTCAGCGGCGTCGGTGAGGGCGGCGGCTTCGCCCGGGAGCTTGGCGGCCCACATCCAGTTGCCCGAACACTTGACGTCCTCGATCGCGCTCACCCGGGCCCAGACGAGGTTGGTCAGGGCCTCTCCCACCGTCATGCGCGCCATGGCTGCCGGATCGAGCAGCCCCATCATCGGCTGTTCGCCGATGGACGTGGCGGCTCCGGTGACGCCGAAGTGGCTCTGGGCGATGACGGCCACATCCGAGACGGTCAGCTGCAGCGGGCCGGCACATTGCTGACGGGCCACCAGCCCGGTGACGCTGCGATCCACCTTGTTGGTCAGAAAGCGCTTGGAGCCCACTGAAAGCAGCCGCAGGACCCGCCCGAGCGCATCCCCGACCGTGAGATCGGAGGGAAGCCTCAGCGGCCGGGTCTCCGGAACCCGATGCTCGTCGCGAAACACCTTCTGGGGCATGGCTCCCAGGACATGGTCGAGGTCGAGGTTCACCGGCGTCGTGTCATCCCGCTCGTCGTGCAGGACGATCCGGCCGTCGCCCGTGATGCGGCCGACCCGGGCCACCGGGACCTTTTCACGTTCGCACAGGGCCTCGAACAGACCGACGTGTTCGTCGCGCAGCAGGAGCGCGTCCTGTTCCTGGTACTCCGCGACCCAGATCTCCAGCACGGAGAGGGTCTCGTCACCGACCGGGATTCTCCGGACCTCGATGCGGGCCCCGGCCGGACTGACGATCTCCTTGAGGACATTGCAGTTGCCGCCGGCTCCCTGGTCGTGGATGCTGACAATGGGATTGGCCTCGCCGAGTTCCACGCAGGCGCGGATGACGCGGTTGACCTTCTGCTCCATTTCGGCGTCGCCCCGCTGCACGGCATTGAAATCGAGCTCGGCCACGTTTTCGCCCTGCACCATGCTCGAAGCGGCGCCGCCGCCGAGGCCGATCCGATAGGCGGGTCCGCCGATCTTGACGACCCACATGCCCGTGGCGGGTTCCTCCTTGCGGCGGTGACGGGCGTCGAGCTGACCGATTCCGCCGGAAAACATGATCGGCTTGATCCATTCCCGGCGCTCACCGCCGGGCAGGCGAAGGCCCAGGGCCCGCGTGTAGCCGAGGATGACCGGCTCACCGAACTTGTTGCCGTAGTCCGAGGCTCCATTGCTGGCCTCGATTTCGATCTGCAGGGGAGAAGCCAGATTCTCGGGATAGAGAAAGGTGGCATCCTCCCAGGGCAGCGAATAGCCCGGAATGCGCAGGTTCCCAACGCAGTAGGCGGCCGTGCCGGCGACCACCAGCGAGCCCCGTCCGGTGGCGTGCCCGTCACGGATTCGTCCGCCCGTCCCCGTCTCGGCACCCGGAAATGGTGCGACTCCGGAAGGAAAGTTGTGGGTTTCGGCGGTGAGCAGTAGGTCGTATTCCCGCTCGCTCTCGAGATAGCGCGAGGCTTTGCCCGGCCGTTCGGGCAGGAGCGTCCGGATCCGGTAGCCGCGGATGGCCGAGGAATTGTCGCAAAAGGCGATCGTGCTGTTGTTGGGCCTGGCCTCGAGCGGCTCCTGGATCAGTGCGATGAGATGCCGCGGCTGCTCGCGGCCGTCGATCACGAGTCGGCCCTTGAAGAACCAGTGGCGGGAGTGCTCACTGTTCGACTGGGCGATATCGAAGCACTCCACGTTGGTCGGATTGCGGCCAACCACGTCCCGGAAGAGCTGCGTGTAATAGTCGAGATCCCAATCGTCGAAGGCCAGGCCGGCTTCTCGGTTGAGCGCTTCGAGCGCTGCCCGGCCCTGTTCGAGAACGGGAATCTCCACGGTCGGTTCCGGGATGGTGCCGCTGTCGAAGGACTGCAGCGGCTTCGCATAGGGAGATTCCGTCATTCGGTCGTGGACCAGCGCGGTGAAACGCTGTCGCAGGTCGGGATCCGACGCGCCCGGACCGCTCAGCCGGTAACGGCGGGACCGTTCGATGCGGCGGATCTTGCGCAATCCGCAATTGTGGAAGATGGAAACCGCGTTGGTGCACCAGGCGGTGTTGAAGCTCAGCCGGGGGCCCACTTCGATGACCGTTTCGCCGGCCGGAAGGTGACTCTGGGTCGTGAACTGGTCCGGCTCGAAGGTCTCCGCGAGCAGCCAGCGGAGGAGCCGCTCCTCAGGCTCGTCGAGATCGCCCCCGAGCTCGACGTTAAAGCAGAATTCGGTCTCGATGCCTTCGATCTGCGGGGAGATTTCGCGCCGGACCCGGTCCAGGAGGGCCCGCACCTGCTCGCGCGAAAAGCCAGGACTGCGGAAGTAATGAACCACCTTCATTGCGTCGCTCCCTTGCCGGCTGGAAAAGCGCAATTATCGCACGGACCCCGGACGTCGGGGTTGAGATCCGAGTTTCGAGTTCCCAGTTCCCGGTTCCGGGTTCCGGGAGCTCCCGGGCGTGTTGCCCAAATCGTTCTGACCTGATTTCGGGCGCGCCGATCCCAAGCTGAGGCCGTTTGGGCGACACGCCCCCGATTCTCGATTGTCGATTTGGGATTTCCCGGGGGCGCGGGAGGCGTCGGAGCCCGAACGAGGCCAGGGACCCTCTGCGAGGTCGCCAGCCTCCTGACTTCTGCCCCGCGTGAACAGGGATGGTCTCTCGCCCGGGGTGGTGGCCGGCAGGCCTTCGCCGGAACGGCCGGACTTCAACGACCGGGGTTCTGCGCGACCCTCACTGACGTTCGGGCTCTGACGATCGCGGCCGGATCGAAAATCGACAATCGACAACCGAAAATGGCCCTCAGGCCTGGAGTCGCTTCGGACCCGCCTTCAGAACCTCGTCGGGGCAGCCTGTCTTGAACAGCTTGAAGTTCTCGATGTAGAGAGCCGCCAAGGCGTCGTACTTCTTCCAGTATTCGTCCTTGTTGCCCCAGCTCTGCGCCGGGTCGAGGATCTCGTTCGGCACGTCGGGACAGGTCGTGGGCACCTCGAATCCGAAAAGCTTGTCCTTGCGGTACTTCACCTTGTCGAGACGGCCCTCCAGGGCGGCGTTCAGGATGGCCCGGGTGTGGCGAATGCTGATGCGCTTTCCGATGCCGAAGGAGCCGCCGGTCCAGCCCGTGTTGACGAGCCAGCAGTTGACATTGTGGGCCGCCAGCTTGTCGCTCAGGATCCGGGCGTACTCGAACGGATGGTGAACCATGAACGGTGCGCCGAAACACGCGCTGAAGGTGATTTTCGGCTCGATGCCCAGTCCGATCTCGGTGCCGGCGATCTTGGATGTGTAGCCACTGATGAAGTGGTACATGGCCTGGTTCGGGGACAGCCGGGAGATGGGCGGCAGGACGCCCGAAGCATCGCAGGTCAGGAATACGACGTTGCGCGGGTGGGCCTTGTACATTCTCTCCTCGACGGCGTTGGGAATGAAGTCGAGGGGATAGGAGGCCCGGGTGTTCTCCGTCACCAGATCGTCGTCGAGATCGATGTTCCGGGTCGTCGGGTCGAAGACCACATTCTCGAGAATCGTGCCGAAGCGGTTCGTGCAGGCGTAGATTTCGGGCTCGTTCTCCGCCGAAAGGCGGATCACCTTGGCATAGCAGCCGGCCTCGAAGTTGAAGACTCCCGATTCACTCCAGCCGTGCTCGTCGTCGCCGATCAGGCTGCGGCTCGGGTCGGCGGACAGGGTCGTCTTGCCGGTCCCGGACAGACCAAAGAAGATCGCCGGATCCCCCTGCGGGCCGACGTTGGCCGAGCAATGCATCGCCATGACGCCTTCCAGCGGCAGGAGGAAGTTGAGGACCGTGAAGATCGACTTCTTGATCTCCCCCCCGTACAGGGAATTGGTCACGATGGCCGTGCGCTGTGCGAAGTTCAGGACGATGGAGGTCTCGCTGCGGGTGCCGTCGATCCTGGGGTCGGCCTTGAAGGACGGAATCGAGATGACGGTGAATTCCGGGACGTGGCGCTTCAGCTGGTCGGGATCTTCCGTCGTGATGAACATGTTGCGGGCGAACAGGCTGTGCCAGGCATGCTCCGTGATGATTCGGATAGGCATCCGGTAGTCCGGGTCCGCGCCCACGAAGCAGTCCTGGACGAAGAGGTCCCGACCCTGCAGAAACGCCGTCAGCCTGCTGAGCAGGCCGCCGAACTTCTCGGTGCTGAAAGGCCGATTGTGCTCGCCCCACCAGATCTTGGAGGCCGTCGATTCCTCCCGGACCACGAACTTGTCCGCGGCGGCCCTCGCCGTGTGCGGTTTCGTGTTGACCAGCAGCGGGCCACCGGCGGTCAGAAGACCCTCCCGGCGCCAGACCGCCTCCTCGTAGAGTGCCGAAACCGGAAGGTTCCAGTAGACCCGGTTCAAATGGGTCAGACCATGGTTTTGCAGGCCGAAGTCGCTGGCAAGATCTCCCGCCTGTTTGGAAGCAGGGGTTTCGATGTTCAGCACTTTCATGACCAATCCCTCACGAGCTTCCGGTCGCCGATGAACAGTTCGTTGGGGGCGTTCGGGTCGAGCACCCATTTGATGCGCTCGACTCCCTCGGTGACGTCCTTGATCGTCCCGCAGAAACTGATCCGCAGATGACCGTCCATTCCGAATTCGATGCCAGGCACCGTCACCACCATCACTTTGCTCAGGAGGCGTTCGGCCAGCTTCGTCGAGTTCTTTTCGTAGGCCCTGAAGTCGGCAAAGCAGTAGAAGGTTCCGTCCGGATTGACGACCCGGACTCCATCGATCGTGCGCAGCCGGGAGACCAGCACGTTTCGATTGTTCTCGAGGGTCAGGCGCAGGCTTTCGACACTCGACTGCAGCCCGTTGAGCGCTCCGACCGCGGCCCACTGCAAGAGCGACGAAGGCCCCGAAGTCTGATGACCCTGGATGTTCGACATGACCTCTACCAGCTTTCGGTTGGCGACGGCCCAGCCGATCCGAAATCCCGTCATGGCGTATTGCTTGGAGACACCGTTGACGAGAATCAGCTTCGAGCTCTCACCCTTCTTCTTCGCGAACTCGTAGCAGTTGATGGGCCGGCGCCCATCAAAGATCAGGCGGTGGTAGATATCGTCCATGATCAGGTAGATGTCGCGCTTCTCGCAGAACTGGACGATGTCGGAGATGAACTCGGCCGAATACATCGCTCCGGTCGGGTTGTTGGGGCTGTTGACGATCACGGCCCTGGTCCGGGAACTGACCTTGAGTTCAATGTCCTCGATCCGCGGGTAGAAACTGCCGTCCTCGGACTCGACGCCGACGGGCACCGCCCCGCAGAGCTTGACCATCTCCGGGTAGCTCACCCAGTACGGAGTGGGGAAGACCACCTCATCCTGGGGATTCAGCACGGCCTGCAGGGCGACCATGATCGCCTGCTTGGCGCCGCCTGAGGCAATGACGCTCTCAGGAGGGACGACCCTCCCGTAAAACTCTTCCGTGTAGCGGATGATCGCCTTCTTCAACTCGGGGATGCCGTCCGTGGGCGTGTACCGGATCTCTCCCGTCGTCAGCTTGGCTGCGGCCGTGACCAGCGCATCGATGGGGGCCTTGCTCTTGGGCTCGCCTCCACCGAGGTGGATGACGGGCTCACCTTTGGCGCGGAGAACGGCGGCCGTCTCGTTGAGCTTGAGAGTCGCCGACTGAGATATGCTGCGTGCAATCTGGCTGATACTCATCGTCCCCTTCTCCCACTAGTGGCATAAGACGTTTTATTGGAAAGATGGCGGAGCGCTACCGGTTGCGCATTGTACGTGAAGGGGCCCGGCTAAGCAAGCGAGAACCTTTTCAAGTGGAGCAAGATACGCCTGTTCGGATGGAACGTGTCTTGCTAAGCTTATCGGGTGATACTCGATCCCGGCGCTGAACTCGCCGGCTGGTTCCAGTCCCTCGGCTTCGATCAGAATTCTGCGAGCGTTCTGGGGCGACTCGTGCTGGCCCTGGCGGTCCTGATCCTGGCCGTTGTGGTGAAATGGATGGCCCGGAAAATCCTGGCCACGGTTCTGCTCAGGATGATTCGGCGCACCCGCACCCGATGGGACGACATCCTGCTCGAGCGGAGATTCTTCAGTCGGCTCTCCCACCTGGCGCCCGCACTGGTCCTCTACGCATCGGCGGGCCTGTTTCCGGAGTACGCGTCCTGGATCACGAGCGTGGCGTTGGCCTACCTGATCGTGGTCGGCCTGGCAGCGGCGGGAGCCTTTCTGGACGCTGCGCTGTCGATCTACCAGACCTTCGAAGTCGCCCAGCACCGGCCGCTACGGGGCTACTTCCAGGCCGTCAAGGTCTTCATCTACGTGGTCGGCGGAATCGCCGTGCTCGGCACACTCGTGCAGGAGTCGCCCTGGAAGCTGCTGAGCGGAATCGGCGCCCTGACCGCCATCATCCTGCTGGTGTTCAAGGACTCGATCCTGGGGTTCGTGGCCAGCATCCAGATCTCCGCCAACGACATGGTCCGGATCGGAGACTGGATCGAGATGCCCAAATACGGCGCGGACGGGGATGTCGTCGACATCACCCTTCAGTGCGTCAAGGTCCGCAACTGGGACAAGACCATCACCACCATTCCGACCTATGCGCTGGTTTCCGATTCGTTCAAGAACTGGCGGGGAATGACAGAGGCGGGAGGGCGGCGCATCAAGCGGGCCGTGTACATCGACATGAATACGGTCCGCTTCGTGGACCCGGCCCTGCGGACCCGCTTCGCTACCTTCGCCTATCTCGGGGACTACCTGGTTCAGAAGGAGGCCGAGATTGCGGAGCACAATCGGAAACTGGGACTCGATCTCGAGCCGGTCGTCAACGGGCGTCGACTGACCAACCTGGGGACGTTTCGCGCCTACGTCCGGCAATACCTGCGGAACCATCCCAGGATCCGACCCGACATGACGCTGCTGGTCCGGCAGCTGCCTCCGACCGAACATGGTCTTCCCATCGAACTCTATGCCTTCGCCTCCGATACACGGTGGGCCGAGTTCGAGGACATCCAGTCGGACATCTTCGATCACATCCTCGCAGTGATCCCGGAATTCGGACTGAAGGTGTTCCAGCGGCCTTCCGGCCGTGACCTCTCCGACACCACCCGATACCTCGGCGATCGACTCAAAACGGGCAACGAAGGCCCCAAAGCGGGATAGGCGTTTTCACGCCATTCCTCTATCATGGTGGGGAAAATGCGGCCTCCCGTTCCGTTCGGCGGACGGTTGCCGGGTGCGATGGGGCCGTCGCCGTCGAGGGTGAGGAATGAACGGGAACGACAGCAGCAACGAGAAGCCGTCAGCTTCGCTCGGCGAGGTGCGCGACAGTGTTCTCATCCCCAGACACCCGTCATTCTGGAGGAGACTGTTCGCCTTCGCGGGTCCGGCCTACCTGGTCAGCGTCGGCTACATGGATCCGGGAAACTGGGCCACCGATATCGCCGCCGGTTCGAAGTTCGGCTACGCCCTGATCTGGGTCCTGCTGATGTCGAACATCATGGCGGTGCTGCTGCAAAGTCTGTCCGCCCGCCTGGGCATCGTCACCCGCATGGACCTGGCCCAGGCCTGCCGGACCATGTTCAGCCGCCGTGTGGCGGTGGTGCTGTGGGTCCTTGCCGAAATCGCCATCGCGGCCTGTGACGTCGCAGAAGTGCTCGGCTCGGCCATTGGACTGCAGCTCCTGTTTGGAATTCCGCTTCTCATCGGTGTCTTCGTCACGGCCCTCGACACTTTCGTCCTCCTTCTGCTGCACAGCCGCGGGGTGCGAATGATGGAGGCATTCATCGTGGCCCTCATTACGACCATCGGTGTCTGCCTGGGAATCGAGATCCTTCTCTCGAAGCCCGCGGTGGGCCCGATCCTGACCGGTTTCGTGCCGACCCTGCCGGGAGAGGGCGCGCTCTATCTGGCGATCGGGATTCTCGGTGCCACGGTCATGCCGCACAACCTGTACCTGCATTCCGCTCTGGTGCAGTCCCGCCGGATCACCCACACGCCGGCGGGCATCCGGTCGGGCGTGCGTTTCAACATTCTCGACTCGGTGGTGGCCCTCAACGGTGCCTTCTTCGTCAACGCCGCCCTTCTGGTCATGGCCGGGGCCACGTTCTATCAGGCCGGGCTGTTCAACGTGGCCGACATCCAGGATGCCCATCGACTGCTGGAGCCCATTCTGGGGGCCCACATCGCGCCGATCGCGTTCGCCGTCGCCCTGATCGCCTCGGGACAGTCCTCCACGATTACGGGAACCCTGGCCGGACAGATCGTGATGGAGGGCTTCGTCCGAATCCGACTCCGGCCTCTGGTGCGACGGCTGCTGACCCGGGCTGCCGCCATCATTCCGGCGGTCCTGGCCATTGTCCTGTACGGAGAGCAGGGAACAGGAGAACTGCTGGTCCTCTCCCAGGTGGTCCTCTCCCTGCAGTTGTCTTTCGCCGTGATCCCCCTCATCCACCTGGTCTCCGACCGCCGCTGGATGGGCCAGTACACCATTGGACCCTGGACGACGGCCGGTTCCTGGCTCGTGGCGATCGTCATCGCCGCGCTGAATCTCAAACTCGCCTGGGACGAGGTGAGCGGATGGCTGCAGGTCGGCGGAGTCTGGCAGTGGCTGATCTGGGCCACCGTGCTGCCCGTCAGTTTCGGGCTGCTCGCGCTGCTCGCCTACGTGAGCATCGTTCCGGCGGTGCAGCGCTCACGCCGGATTCCGATACCTGAGAGCCAGGGTGTGCACGGGATCAGCGCCATGCCCGAAATCATCCCGCCCCGGGCGCCGCGCCGGATTGTGGCGACTCTGGATTTCACCGATACCGACACCGCCGTCCTTTCGCAGACGGTGTCGATTGCTCGCACCGCCGGCCGAAGCGCGCGGGTCGTGCTCCTCCACGTCGTCGAGTCGACGGGGGCCCGCATGCTGGGCGCCGAGCTGTCCGATGCGGAGGCGCAGTCGGACCAGCAGCGTCTGGAGCTCTACGTGACCGAGTTGACCGAACTCGGCGTGGATGCGGTCTTCGATCTGGGTTTTGGAGACCCGGCCGACGAGCTCGCACTCCTGATCGAGCAGCACCGGCCCGATCTGGTGGTGATCGGAAGTCATGGGCACAAGGGCGTCGGCGACCTGGTGCACGGCACGACGGTGGAGTCGCTGCGTCACCGCGTCAGCGTTCCATTGCTCGTCGTCCCGGCCGGGCACGCGGCTCCTTCTTGAGTTCCGCGCCCGCTCCCCGTATTCTCTTGCTTCAGTGATGACTACCCACCCACCCCGCCTGGATCCCGCGCCCGTGCGGCATTCCGCGACGTGCATTGCCGGGGAACCCGCGCCGGGGGGAGGCCGACTGGAGAGATTCATGTACCGATTCTCACGCACCCGTTTGATCTGGGCCCTGATGCTGTTGTTCGCCGTGCAGGCGAGTTGTCAAACGGCGTCCGAGGAGGATATGGCTCGCAAGGTCAAGGACTCGACCTCCCCCGCGGAACAGATCGTTGCCGCCCGGGAATTCCTGGCCGCGTTTCCCAAGAGCTCGCGCCGGGCGCAGGTGGCCCGCATCTTCTTCGAAGCGGCCGTCAAGTCGTCGGATGAGGCGGCCGCGGTCCAGGCGGCGGAAGCGATGCTGGCCGGTCGCACCGGATCGCGCCTGGATTCGGCCCGCAACTACCTCGCCTGGACGCTGGCCGAGAACGGGCTGGCCCTCGACTCGGCCGATCGGTTTGCCGGAGCCATGGTGGAAGACGCCCGAAAAGAGAAGTCCGGATCGCTCTCGAGTTATCTCGATACTTACGCTTACGTGAAATACCGGGAGGGCGACACTGCGGAGGCGGAGAGGCTTCAGAAGGAGGCGCTGGCCGGCCACGATCAGGACCCGGAGATGCTCGGCCGTCTGGCTCTGTATCAGCACGCCAACGGCCGGCACCTGGAGGCACTGCAGAGCGCGGCCTCGGCCATCCTGAAAGGCGACAACGGGGAGATCGTGGCTGCCTTTCCCACCTGGCTCAACGACGACGGCGATGCGGAGGAGACGGCCCGACAGATCATCGATCCGGCCGTGTCCGATTTTCTCCTGGCCGACGACTCTCCGGTCCGCCGCGGTCGAGCGGCACTGCTGATGGCGATGGGCAACATCGATCTGACGCGGGCCGAATCGATGGCCCGGGAGGCACTGAAGGCCTCGCAGGCAGCGGGATCCCAGAGTACTTCGGCCGAGCTGGAGGTCGATCTGGCCCAGGTGTACTGTGCTCGCGGGGACTACGCGGGCGTCGTAGAAATGCTGTCGCCGCAGGAGTCCACACGAGAACCGTGGGACGCGCTGTACTGGTACACCCTGGGGCGCGCCTATCGACTCTCCGATCGGCCCGAAGACGCGGCCGAGGCGCTCCTCGAGCCTTTGCTGGTCGGAAACAATCGGCTCGTAATGCCCGACCTGCGCGAGCTCGGCCTGTCGGACGACGCCATTCAGGTCCGGCTGCAGGCCACCCGGGAGGCTCTCGAGAGCTTTGATCCCGGCGAATTCAAGGGGACGATCCCGGCGGCGGGGAGAACCGTTCTCCTCGAGCTGTTCACCGGTGCCGAGTGCAATCCCTGTCAGGCGGCGGATCTGGCGGTGGATCTCATGTCCGAGTACTTCCCGCGAACCGCCCTGGCCGTCCTCGAGTACCACGTCCACATTCCGGGCGCGGATCCGTTGACCACGCCCGATTCGGTGGCCCGCTATCAGTACTATGACGTTCACGGGACGCCGACGGTGCTCTTCAACGGCGACCATACTCTGTCCGGAGGAGGCCCCGGGATCCTGAAGAAGTCACTTTTCGAGCAGTACCGGGACCGGGTTGAGACGCTCTGGACTCAGGCGCCGGACGTGGCCATCGACGCCTCCGCTCAGCCGGAACAGGGGGAGGTACACGTGGTGGTCCGGGTGACACCGGCAGACCCCGCCGGGAAGGTCCCCGAGGGTGTCATTCGAGTCGCGCTGGTTGAGAAATCGGTCGACTATACGGGGGGCAACGGCATCGGCCCCCAGGCCTTCGTGGTCCGCGATCTGAGCGAGGTGGAGGAAACGGGCGCAAAACTGGTCGACGGCAGCGCCTTCCTCGATTACACGATCAGTCTCAAGAAGGTCGAAGCGACACTCGGCACCTACCTCGACGATTTCGAGAAGAATCCGCCGGAGCGCTACAAGGGATTCGGAGGATTCCGGGAAAAGCCGATCGCCCTGAATGCCGGCAACCTGGCCGTCGTGGTGTGGGTCGAGAACCGGGACACCAAGACCATCCTGCAGTCGGTGTACCTGCCGCTCTGAAGTCTCGGAGTTCCGGGGGGGTGTCGAGCCTCGAGGGCGTGTTGCCCGAATGGTAAGGGTTGTGTTGGATCGGACGGTGGCAGGCAGGCGAATGCACGGCGAGTTGGTTCCACGCAACGGCGCAAAGAAGGACGCCAAGCCGCCACCCACAAAGAATCTCCTTGCGGCGTTGCGTACTTAGCGGCTTTGCGTGAGATCAGACTGCCGAGACCTCACTCCAGTGGGGGCAGGGCGCGACCGAAATGAAACCAAGACCAACTGGGCAACACGCCCTCAGGTTCCACGGCTCCCGTTTCCCGTTCTCCCGCGGTCCCGCGCTCCCGTTCTCCAAGCCGAACGGCGAAGGCCCAACGCCGAACGGCGAAGTGCGAAGTGGGAAGTGCGTGTTGCCCAGATGGTAAGGGCTGTGTTGGACCGGACGGTGGCAGGCAGGCGAACGCACGGCGGGTTGGTTCCACGCAACGACGCAAAGAAGGACGCCAAGCCGCCACCCACAAAGAATCTCCTTGCGGCGTTGCGTACTTAGCGGCTTTGCGTGAGATCAGACTGCCGAGACCTCACTCCAGGGGGAGCACACCGAGCGGAGGCCGCAGCCATTTTGGGCAACACGCCCTCGAAACTCGGAACCAGGAACTCGGAACCAGGAACTCGGAACCCGTCATTGCCCGGCCGGCGCGATCTCGACGTGCTGTTTGCCGCCGTGGAGGGCGATCGTCGTGTCGCCCCATTCGAGGGCGCCCTTCAGGCTCGACGGCAATTCCACGTCCGCGCTGAGGCCGTTCCCGCCCTCGCGCCTCAGCGAAACCCGGATCACTCCCATGGGATGGGGGACCGTGCCTTCGGCCCACTGCAGGGGGCCGAGGCTGGGAGCAATCCGGACGGAGGTGAAGCCGGGGGCCCCCGGACGGATTCCACAGACCGTCGCCAGGAATTCGTAATTCGGACTGGCGCTCCAGGCGTGGCAATCCGAGCGGGTGGGTTCCGGCTTTTCGGCGAAGGTGGTCAGCCCGAGTTCGAGCATCCTGTGCCAGGGTGCGAGGGACGCCAGATACTGATCGGCCATTCCGGTTCGCACGAGGGCTCGGGTCAGATAGAAACGGAAGTAGAACGTTGCCTGGATCAGCGACCGGTCCTCGAGGACACGGGTCATGACGGCACGGCCCTGATCCGGTGGAAAGAGGCCGCACAGGACCCCCAGGATGTTGGCGTGCTGGCTGAATACCCGTTTGCGGCTCGTGTCCGCGAGCAGGCCCCGTTCCGTGTCCCAGCAGCCCTTCAGGACGGCCTTCTTGAGTCGTTCGGCCAGCTGCCGATAGTGGGCTCCGGAAGCCCTGTCTCCAAAGGCATCGAAGAGTTCGGCGGCCTGCAGGGCCGTGTAGGCGAGATGAAGAGTGAGGATGGAGGAGGTGCCCTCGTGGACTCCTTCCGGGACGCCTCCGATCCGGTCCACGACGCGCCAGGGCCATTCCTTCGCCCAGTCCACGAAATTCCACCAGGGAACGGGACCCAGCATGGCGTCGTCCGCGACCCTGGACTCGTACCAGTCGAGAACTCCCCGGATGCCCGGCAGGAAGGTGGCGACGAAGTCCCGGTCGTCCCGGTGCATCCAGAAGTCGTGCACCATGGAGACCCAGAAAAGCGAGTAAGGAGGGATGATCTGGGGGATGGCCGACGGGTACCGGCTCTGGGTCAGCCCGCCGGGCAGTCGGGAATCGTCGAAGAGCTGAATGGCCTTGCGCATGAGGCGGTCGTCCCCCGCCACGTAGAGCGAGATCAGCGCCTGGATGCGGGTATCGCCTACATACTGCATCTGCTCGTAGTAGGGGCAATCGAAGTAGGTTTCACCGGCGCACAGTCGGGCGGTGCGCCACCCCACCTGCCAAATCTTCGACAGGCTGTCGTCGCTGGCCCGGAAGCTCCCCTGCTCCTGGAACGGATAAGCGGTGAACCGACCCTGAAAATCGAGAATGCGCAGCGGCTGCCCGGCGGTCTCGATGTCCAGTCGGACGTATCGAAAAGTGCGGAACCAGAGCGGACGGAAGACCCGGTCGCGGCCGCCGTCCGGGAAGAACCGGTCCTGCTGTCCCAGGATGCGGCGACCGGCGGTTTCGTCGCGGTTCCCCTTGGCACCCCGATCATCGACCAGAGCTTCGGCATAGGTCAGCATCACACTCGATCCGGCGCCCCCCTCGACGCGCAGTTCCGGGTAGGCGGTCGTCAGGAAGCTTTGGTCGACCAGGAGGGCGGCGTGGGATTCGGGCGGGATCGTCAGGGGCGCGTTCCCCTGTAGAAAACGGTCGTCGGCCTGGAGGCCCTCGGCCCGAACCAGGCGCCGCAGCCTCTGCGGAGTCTCTTCCAGGGGAGGAATCCGGCGCGGGACCAGAAGTCTTTCCAGATCCGTGCCGAGCCCCCGCGGAGTCCCCAAGCCGAGAACTCGCGGAGTTTCCCAGTCCGAGTCGTCGAAATCCGGTTGTTCCCATCCCCAGGGATAGGCTTCACCACGCACCTGGTCCCCCGGCCCGACGACGATGAAGGTGTTCAGACCTGTCGGCGGGAGGGGCGAATAGGCGGTGTCGACCCGGACCCGCCAGGACGCGCCGGTGTCCACGATTCGTTCGGGCCGGCGGTCTCCCTGCACGATGAATCCCGTGCCTTCGGTTATCTGCGCCCAGGGTATGTGTTCGCCGAAATTCCAGACGACGGCCGCCAGGACGTTGCGGCCCGTCACCAGAAAGGGCGCGATGTCGACCGTCTCGAACCGCCAGTGCATGAGGTCGCCCCGAGCCGGCCCGATGGAGACGGAAGTTCCGTTGACGAACAGCCGGTAGCGGTTGTCTGCCGAAACATGGATGACGAACGATGCCGGCCGGTTGCCGAGGTCGAAGGACTTGCGAAAGTGGTAGACGCCGTATTCACGAAGCGGCGCCTGGGGGGGCGCAATCCAGGAAGCGCTCCAGAAGCGGTTGAGGATCTCGGGATTGATCGCCGGCGCCTGGGCGGCCGAAGTCGGTTCCGGTGCCAGAAGCGCCAGCAGGAGCAGCAGGACGGATCTCCGTGCCATAGCGGCAGGGTAGGACAACCGTCCGAGGTTGTCCAGGAAGCAGAGTAGAGTAGGACGAGCTTCCAGCTTGTCCAGGGGGCAGGATCCCACGAATCCGAGGCCAGCCCCAGGTCCGGCACAGCTGTGCCAACGCTTTCGGCGCTGGCGGTGGCGGCAGACCGGGGTGTCTGGACAAGCAGGGATGCTCGTCCTACTCGAGGACGGCCTGGAAGAAGGCCTCCAGATCGGCCTCGGTGAGATCCGCGTTGACGCAGACGAGGCGAACGAATTCCTGATCCCGAAAGGCGCCCCAGGCAACCTTCGCCAGGCCCCGACGGTCCAGTTCCGAGCAGACTTCTCGGGCAGGACGCCCGGAGACGCGGAAGCAGACATTGATCGACTCCGGTTCCAGGACCAGCTCGAGCTTCGGATCGCGCTTGACACGCTCGGCGGCCCAGCGGGCCAGCTCGAACTGCCGCTCGACCCGACGGGCGTACCCCGCGCGACCCAGCGCCTGGAACGCCATCCAGCACTTGAGAGCATCGTTGCGGCGCCCGCATTGCGGGGAGCGCAGGCCGGGATTGAACGCGTCCTCCTCCGACTGGAAGAGATAGCTGGCCGTTTCGGAGAGGTGGCGGGCGAGGAGGCCCTCTTCGCGCAGCAGGATGGCCGAAGCCCCGACCGGGACGCCCATCATCTTGTGCAGGTCCCAGGTCAGAGAGTCGGCGTCGCCACAGCCCTCGAGCAGGTGACGAAAACGCGGAGACAGGGCCACGCTGCCGCCGTAGGCCGCATCCACATGAAGCCAGAGGCCGTAACGACGGCAGATCTCGACCAGAGGTGGAAGCGGATCGAAGGCTCCCAGAACCGTCGTTCCCGCGGTGGCGTTGACGAAGAAGGGCGTGCAGCCCTCGTCCTGGTCCCGCCGGATCTGTTCCTCCAGGGCGCCCGGGTGGAAATGTCCCGCGTCGTCGGTCGGGACGATCCGGACCAGTTTGCGCCCGGTTCCCAGGATCCCGGCATTCTTGCGCAGCGAGTAATGACTCTGGTCCGATGCATAGGCGGTCAGGCGCGCACCGCGCAGTCCCTCATCCCGGACATCGGGGAGGGCCTCGTTGCGGGCCAGCATCATGGCTACCAGGTTGGAGAGCGAGCCGCCGGGAGTCAGAATCCCCTCGCCGTGCGGATATCCGACCTGGCGGGCAAGCTCGCTGATCAGGGAGCGTTCGACGAGCACCTGCAGGCCGGCTGCTTTGTAGGTGTGCACACTGTTGTTGAGCGCCGACGCCAGAATATCTCCGGCCAGCGCAGGAACGACACGACCTCCGAACAACTGGTTGAAAAACGTCCGTCCGGCCGTTCTCGGTGTCGCCAGCACGACCTGCCGGGCCAGGGCATAGAGCTCCTCTGCTGTCTTTCCCTGCTCGGGGATGGCGAGGTCGAAGTTCGCCGACAACTCCTCCGGAGTCCGGTAGGGAAGGCAGGGCCGTCCTGTTTCCGCCTCGAACAGTTCCGCCAGGATACCCATCGTCCACTCGAGATGGGACCAAGGACGATCCTCGAAACCCGGGTCGATTCCCACAACACGCTCCTGCTCCCGCGGGAGGAACTGACGGCCGGGTCTGCGGCCTTCTGAAGAGCGCGGCGCGTCTGCTCCTGCGGCTTCATTTCCTCTCCGCCGCCACTCCGTGGCCGAATGGCACGGAATGCCGTGGACAGGTCGATGCGAAGGCCAATGTAAGTGCGGAGCAGGCAGCAGTCAAGTGAGCGGCAGCCGGGTCAGAGGGCGCCCCGACGAGCGGCGGAGACGGACCAAGCAGGCGCCCGGCCGAAGCCGGGCAGAAAGCTCATTCCAGGGAGATCGACTGGACGTTGATGGTGTCGTCCTTGAGAGTACCTTCGACGGTCACTCGGATATGGTTGGCCTTGTCGGAGCTCTTGAGCAGGGCCAGTGCGGTCTTGTTGCCCGAAGCGTCGAACTTGAGAAAGCTGCCGTCGGCAGTCAGTATCCCGAATCCGCTGTCAGCGCAGTTGATGATGCAGCTGCGGGTGTGCGCATCCGGGTCGGCCTTGACCCTGGAGGCGCAATTGGAATCGGTCAGGGGAACGTTCTTCCAGGTGGCTCCATAAAGTGGAGCGGTCAGTAGCAGGGCAAAGGCGAGGACCATGATGAACGGAAATGTCTTTTTCACGTTGCTCTCCTCGGTCGGGGGATCCGGCCGGGCTCTGCAGGTCCCGCGGAAGTGCGCTTCACCGGCACGCCGAAGACGGTCGGTGATCCGGAGAAGTGGAGTCGGTCGAGCGCCGCTCCAAGGTCCCTGCGTCGTGATGCGACCCAGCCTGGATCCGCTCGGGTGAGTGGTTGTTGGGAGTATTGTCTCAAAGTGTTAGTTGGAGTTCCATATTGACTGGAAGGCAGAAGGCAGAAGGCGGAAGGCGGAAGGCAGAAGGCAGAAGGCAGAAGCTGGGAGCTGAGCGGGGAACCAGGAACTAGGAACCAGGAACTAGGAGCCAGGAACTCGAGCCCGGTACTCGTCCAGCTGGCCTAGCCAGATCTCGGTGCAGGCGTATCGCCACAGAGCCGGAAGTCGCTGGCGGGAGAAGCGGTTCGGGCGGACCAGCCGCCGCAGCTCCAGTTCCAGTCTGCGTCGGTCCAGGATCCCGCGGCGCACCGCCTGACCCTCGAGGAGCAGTTCCCGGAGTCGTCGAAGCGAAACGGGGTCCTGGAAGTAGCTGAGGTAGGGGGTCGGCAACCCGACTTTTTGACGGCGCAGCCGAATCCTTTCCGGGAGACCTCCCTTCATGGCTCGCCGTAGCAGGCTTTTCGTCCAACCGTCGGCGACCTTCTCCGTCGGCGGCAGCCGGAAGCAGAACTCCACCAGCCGGTGATCGAGGAAGGGAGCGCGGGTCTCCAGCGAGGAGGCCATCGCCAGGGCATCCTCCGCCCGGACCAGTTCCGGGATCCCGCAGTAACGGAACTCCTGCCAGAGGGCGTTGTTGAGCGAACTCGCGAAGGGCCGGGGGATGTCGCCCCGCAGAAAGGCATGGAAGAACCTCTCGGGGGAGGGGGATCGGGCCAGCGGGGCGAAATCTCTGTTCAGCGAGGTCTCGTCGGCGCGACTGTAGAGACGGTGGCGTCTCAGCAGCGGGCGGGTCAGATCGAGCAGCTGATTGAACCGGGGAGGCCAGAACCAGGGCAGAAGCGCCGACAGTTGAGTCGCTCTGGCTGCGGCCCCGGTCCCGTTTCCGCTTCCAGGCCGCAGCAGATCGATCAAATAGGGAACGAGGAAACGACGGTACCCTGCCAGGAGTTCGTCTCCTCCCTCGCCGATCAGGACCACCTTCACATGGCGATGAGCGGCCCGGAAGATCTCCCACATCCCGAGTCGACCGCGCAGCGGCGAAGGGGCGTCGTTGGCGCGTACGATCAACTCCATGGTCTCGACGAGCCCCGTGGGTTGCGGGCAAACCCAATGGGTGATGAACCGATCGGAGCGGCTCAGGACCTCCGCCGCATAGCTGCTCTCGTCAATGGACGGATGGTCGGGAAACTTCAACGAGAAGCAGTGGATGGGTCTGTCGCTGAGCTCCTCGGACAGCATGGCGACGGAGCTCGAGTCCAGCCCGCCGCTGACGCAGGCGCCGACGGGCGTATCGCTGCGTAGACGCAGGCGGACGGCATCCCGCAGCAGCTCTCGGAAGGACTCTTCGGGATGCTCGGGAGGCCCCATCGTCCCGGGTTCGAAGTCCCAGTAGTTCCGGGCAGGTTCCAGGCCGTCCAGGGTCGCGGTCAGGAATGTGGCGGGGGGGACCGCACGGATGTTGCGGTAGAAGGTCTCGATGCCCGAATCGGGATTGGCGCCGAGCAGATACGCTGCCAGCTCGGATTCGTCGATCTCGGCTTCTTCGGGGAAGGCCGCCAGAAGACCCTTGATCTCGGAGGCGAATGCCAGACGGGGTCCCCGTTCGGAGTAGAAGAGCGGCTTCAGGCCGAATCGATCCCGGGAGAGCACCAGGCGGCGGCGTCTTCGATCCCAGAGGGCCAGCCCCCACATCCCGTTGAATCTCGAAAAGCAGCCGGGACCCCACCGACGAAAGGCTTCCAGGACCACTTCGGTGTCGCCCGTGGAGCGGAAGCGGGAACCGAGTTTTTCGAGGTCGGAGCGGATCTCGAGATAGTTGTGGATCTCGCCGTTGAAGGACAGCACCAGTTCTCCGTCCGGCGTGGACAGCGGCTGGTCGGAATTCGCCGACGGATCCATGATGCTCAACCGGCAGTGCGCGATCCCCAGGCTCTCCTGCAGGAGGAGTCCCCGGGAGTCCGGGCCGCGGTGCTCGAGGGCCCGCCGCATCGCAACCAGCAGATCTTCCTCGACGGGGCCGCCATCCCGATTCCAGATCCCCGCAATGCCACACATGTGGATCTCCTGCCTACCCGAAGGGCCGAAACTGAGGCCCCGGCGCACCACTCATTCTGGCTCCAGGCGTCGGTCGGGTAAAGCCGGGTCCCTTCTCGGACACTTGTTTGGCTTGAGATTCACCGGCAGGACGTGTCTTAATCTGGACCCGTGGATGCGTCGTTTCCCCCCAACCGTGTTTCGACGGCCCTCGGTAGCAGGGCCGGGCGGGCGCATCTGATGGTCCGCCTTCACAAGCTCTGCTGGCCTCTGTTCCAGCACACCGCCTGGCTGTACCGCAGAACGCTGTTGCGTCGCACCCGAATCATCGCGGTGGTCGGTTCCTTCGGAAAGACGACGACGGCCCAGGCCGTCTCCTGTGCCCTGGGACCGGAATGTCGGCCCCCGGCCCTGGGCAATAACCGCAGCTATGTGGCGGAGGCTCTGCTCAGAGTCCCGCCGACGGCCCCCTGGAGCGTGATCGAAGTCGGGATCAACGGCCCGGGGCAGATGCAGATGCTGGCCCGCATGCTTCGACCGAAGATCGTGATCGTCACCGGCGTGGGCTGTGAGCACAACCGGTCTCTCTTCAACCTCTCCGTCACCCGGTACGAGAAATCGAGAATGGTTTCCGCCCTGGACTCGGACGGACTGGCACTCCTCAACGGCGACGACCCCAATGTCCGCTGGATGTCGAGCCGGACGCGGGCGCAGGTGACGACCTTCGGATTCGGCCCTGGAAACGACATCCGGGCCTGCGGGTTCCAGTGCCGGGGTCCCGAGGATGCCTCGATGACCGTCGAGTCTGCGGGGTCGAGCCGGCTTCTCCAGACGAGACTCCCTTCCCGCCAGCAGGCTCTGTCCCTTCTGGCCGCCTTTGCGGTCGGAAGGTCCGCCGCGATCCGACCGGAGACGCTGATCGAGCGCCTCAGTTTGTTCGAATCCGTACAGGGGCGCTTTCAGCCCGTCCGACTCCCCTCGGGGGCGGTGATGATCCGGGATGAATTCAAAAGTGCCCAGGAGACGGTCCACTCCGCACTGGACGCCCTCGAGGAGATTCCCGCCCGCCGGAGGATCGTGATTCTGGGCGAGATTTCCGAGCCGGCGGGGAGCATGGGACCGGTCTACAAAGAGGCCGGGAGGCACGTGGGCCGGGTGGCCGACCTGGCCGTGTTCGTGACGCACAACTTCCAGCGCTATGCGACCGGGGCCCGAGCCTTCCTGGATTCCGGGCGCCTCATCAACGCGGGATCCCGCTTCGAGCGGGCGGTGGAGGCCCTGCGGAGCGAGTTGAGGCCGGGTGACGTGGTGCTCCTTAAAGGCCGGGATACCCAGAGGCTCGACCGGATCGCGCTGGCGCTCATGGGAGAGCGGGTCGGCTGTCACGTCCAGATGTGTCGACTTCCATTTCGCTGTGCCCGTTGTCCCCAGCTGGCGCACGGATTCGAAAGCGAGCCACCCCTTTCTCCGGGATAGAGCGGGATAGAGATCGGTCCTCTGTTTCTTCCCAGGGATGCAGGTCTATCACTTGACGAGGAGCACTGGATGCAAGTACCTTAGAAGCGCTCTGGCGGGCACTATCCGACAGGGGCTGGCCAGCTTCCTCGACCCTCTCGGGACTGGCTGGAATTCATCTTTGACCTGGATTCAGGATCGAACCACCTGAAATACCCTTCCATTGAGGGTGGTCGCTGGGAAATGTGGAGCAGATGAGAAGTCTTGCAGTTCAACGCGTTAATCTCTTCCTTATCAAACCCTCGCACTACGACGATGAAGGATACGTCGTGCGTCACTTCCGGGGGGTTCTCCCCTCGAACACGCTGTTTTGTCTGGCGTCGCTGACGAGACACGCCGCAGCCAGCGAACGGTTCTCCGACAAGAAGATCCGGATCGAGCTGATCGACGAGACCGTGGCTCGGGTCAACGCGGCCAAGATCTGCCGGACCCAATCGGGAGGCGCTCGGACGATCGTCTGTCTGGTGGGCGTTCAAACCCACCAGTTCCCGCGCGCGGCGGATCTGGCGAAGACCTTTCGCGAGGCCGGTCTGACCGTATTGCTGGGAGGGTTCCATGTCAGCGGCTACCTGAGCATGATTTCGGAGATGCCGGCCGACATCCAGGCCCTGCTCGATCTGGGGGTCACGGTCGTCAAGGGCGAGGTGGAAGAGAGTTGGACAGAGCTGCTCGACGATGCGATCCGCGACCGGCTGAAGCCCCTTTACGATTTCACCGACTGCAAACCGGATCTGCACGAGGCGCCCATTCCGAGCGTGGAGAAGAAGGTCCTCCGGAAGTTCGTTTCGCGCAAGAGTGGAACCATCGACTGTGGGCGGGGTTGTCCGTTCAACTGCAGTTTCTGCACGATCATCAACGTACAGGGACGGAAGATGCGGTTCCGCTCGCCCACCGGCATCGCCGCCGCCATCCGCGAGAACTACAAGGAGCACGGGATCTACTTCTACTTCTTCACGGACGACAACTTCGCCCGGAACAAGCATTGGGAAGACATCCTGGACGAGCTGATCTCCTTGCGTGAAGTCGAAAAGCTCCCCATCGAGTTCATGATGCAGGTCGACGTTCTCTCCTACCGGATCCCCAACTTCATCGAGAAGGCCCGCCGGGCGGGCTGCAGTAACGTCTTCATCGGGATGGAGAGCGTCAACGACCAGAACCTCAAGGCGGCCGGCAAGCGCCAGAACCACTTCGAGAACTATCGGGATCTGATCGAAGCCTATCGGGAGGCCAACATCGCCACCCACGTGGGATATATCTTCGGGCTCCCCTTCGACAACCCGGAGTCGATCCGGCGTGACCTCGATCGCCTCATGAACGACGTTCAGGTCGACATGGCCTCCTTCTTCATCATGACCCCGCTGCCCGGCTCGCGCGATCATTTCGAGCTGTTCGAGCGGGGTGCCTACATGGACCCCGACTACAACCGCTACGACTCCCAGCACGTCACCATGGAGTTCCCGAACTTCAAGACGGCGCAGGAGCTGCAGGACAGTTACCAGGAAGCCTGGGAGACCTTTTATGGTTTCTCGAACATGAAGCGGATTCTCAAGCGCGCCCCCAAGCGCAGCTACTGGAATCTGTTTCGCAACTTCCTCTGGTACAAGAGTGCGGCTTTGATCGAAAAGCGGCATCCCATGATGACCGGTCTCGTTCGACTGAAAGGCCGCAAGGAGCTGCGGCCCGGATTGCAGCCCCTCTCCCGCACCGCTTACTTCGCCAAACGGTTCCGGGAGTTCAAGGCCCTGACCTTCGCGACCCTCCAGCTCCTGCTGGAAATGCAGCTGCTCTGGCTGGAAACGCGGGAGAAGTCCCAGGCCGAACAGCGGGTCCTCGAGGAGCTTCGCCAACTGAGCGAGGGAAGGTCGCTGCGCGTCGGTCTGCGGGAGATCCAGGCCGCCTACTCCAGGGCCTGCGAGAGTCTGCCCAATCTCAGGGTCCCCTCCCGATTCCAGCTCTTCCTGCGCAAGTGGAATCCCTTCTCCGTGTTCGAGGGCTTCTACAGTACGCGGGACGTGCTCGAGTTCTGGAAACGGACCCTCAGCGAGTTGCAGCGTGGCCGGCTGGGCAGGGTTCCGGTGCGGGCACTGACGCGGCGCTTTCTGCTGGATTCACGGGTCTCGATCCACTTCGCCGCTGCCTGGATGTGGAAATCCGAGAGCAACTGATCCGGCGCCATCGATCAGGCAGTTGAGCGCTCGAGGTTGCGGGCGGCTTCACTCAGGGCGCGAACGTTGCCCGAGTCACGGCTCACCGACCAGATGAAGTGCACCTCGTCCCCGGAGCTGTTCCAGCGGCCGATCAAATCGATCCACGTCTCCGTGTCGGTTTGCTGAACGACCCTCCAGTCGAGGTAGGAGATGGTCGAGAATCCTCCCGCCACGAGTTTCGCCGCCACGGGGGATCCGCTCAGGAGCTTCTGGTAGTCTTCCGCTCCGCGTGCCGGAGCCGTGGGCGCTGCGGCTTCTTCGTCGCCTGCCGTGGCCGGCGTGACAGGGGCGGCAGCCGAGGCCGCCGGGGTTTCCGGCTGGCTGGGCTTCTCGCTGCGGGCCGGCAGTTCGAGTCGGCGCCGGCCGTTCTCAGACCGGGATGACGGGGGCGAAGTCTCCCGCGTCTGCGCTGGGGGTGGCTGTTCCGTGGCGGTGTCGGTTTTGACGGCCTCGGGACGCGGCGCGGGGGCCTCGGACTGGGACGAAGGCGGCTTCGAGACAACGGCGACAGCCTGTCGTGTCTGGGCAGGCGGCGGCTCCCTTCTCGCGGTCTCGACGGCGGCTGCATCCGGTGCCTGCGGTGTCTCGACGGCGGGTCGTGCGGCCGGAGCCGGATCCGATTCCGGAACTGCTTTCGGTCCGGCGGCGACCTGGGGTGACGACGGCTCGGGCGTCGTGGAGGGCGTCAAGGCAGCCGACTGCGCCGCGGCGGAGTCGTTCGGAGCCGCTTCGCCGAGATCGATCAGGGGTTTCGTCTCAGAGGAACCACCGGCGAAGAAAGCGATCAGGGCGCCGCCCAGGATCAGCACGACCACGACCAGGGCAACGGCTCGCCAGGGGGACTCGGCCTTCCGGCTCAGCGTGTCTTCGTAGAGTGAGGTGCGGGCCGTGCCGACTCCCTCGGCATCCCATTTCTTCCCGTCACCATCCGGACGCGGAACTCCAGCCGGACGGGCCGGGGAACTTTCCGAATCCGTCTTCTGAGCACTGTGGGCCCCTTCCGTCAGGATCTTCGAGAAGCGCGAATCTTTCATGTGTAACTGTCCGCAATAGACAAGTATGACATGACTTTGCAGCGACGTCGCGGACCCCTTCGGATTGACCCTGGGCCTGCGCTCGTCTACCGTTGCCGGAAGGGGACCCCGGGCGAGTGGAGGCCGGGCCCGCGATAGGAGTGCGTGATGGCGATGGAAGCGGCGAAGGATGGTTCGATTTGTTGGTGGCTGATCTGCGGCGGCATGGCGATGGTCGTCTTTGGGACCCTGTTCGGTGCTGTCTTCTCCCGTCCCCCGGAGATCGAAAGCCGGGTCGAGGCCCTGCTGGCGAAGATGACGCTTCAGGAGAAGATCGGCCAGATGATCCAGATCAACGATTTCGACGGGCAAATCCCGGAGACGCTTCGCCGGCAGCTGCGTGAAGGGCGAATCGGCTCGATGCTCAACGAGGTCGTCCCGGAGACCAGTCGCGAGATCCAGCGGATCGCCATGGAGGAGAGTCGTCTGGGGATCCCCCTCATCATGGGCAGGGACGTCATCCACGGCTTTCGCACGATCTTCCCCATTCCGCTGGGACAGGCGGCCGCGTGGGATCCGGAACTGGTGACCGCCTGCGCCCGCGTTGCCGGCCGTGAGGCGGCGACGGCAGGTTTTCAGTGGACCTTTGCGCCCATGATGGACATCGCGCGGGATCCGCGTTGGGGTCGCATCGCCGAGGGGTTCGGCGAAGACCCCTACCTGGCCGCTCTGCTCGCGGCGGCCATGGTGCGGGGTTTCCAGGGAGACGACCTGTCGGCGCCCGACACGATTGCCGCCTGCGCCAAGCATTTCGCAGCCTACGGTGCGGCCGAAGGCGGGCGCGACTACGACACGGTCAATCTTTCCGAGGATCGCCTGCGCGACGTGTATCTGCCTCCCTTCGAGGCCGCGGTCAAAGCGGGTGTCGCCACTGTCATGACCTCCTTCAACGAGATCAACGGGGTGCCGTCCTCCGGTAATCCATTGCTTCTGCGCACCATCCTGCGCCGGGAATGGGGCTTCCGTGGCTTCGTGGTCAGCGACTGGCGCTCGATGGCGGAGATGATCGATCACGGATTCTGCAGCGACCTGAAAGACGTGGCGCGCAAAGCGATTTCGGCCGGTGTGGACATGGAGATGCAGAGCACGGCCTACGCCGACCATCTGGAAGAACTCGTCGGGGAGGGGGTCGTGCCGGAGTCGTGGATCGATGACGCCGTGCGGGGGATCCTGCGCATCAAATTCGAATTGGGGCTGTTCGAGAAGCCCTTTCCTTACTCTGCAAAGAGAGTCGAGGCACCCTCCGAGGAGGCGCGGAAACTGGCCCGCCGGGCCGCCCTCGAGAGTGTGGTGCTGCTGAAGAACGATCGCCAGCTTCTGCCCCTGTCCCGCGAGTACCGGTCGCTGGCCGTCATCGGGCCCCTGGCCGACGATCCCTATGAAGTGCTGGGCACCTGGAATCGGGACGGGGTGCCCGCCGATACGGTGACGCCTCTTGCGGCCATTCGCTCACTCGTTGGCGACCGGACCCAGATCCACTACGCTCCCGGTCTGGCTTACTCACGCAGCCGTGACTCGAGCGGTTTCCCGGACGCCGTCGAGCAGGCCCGGAAATCCGATGTGGTGCTCCTGTTCGTGGGAGAGGAAGCCATCCTCTCCGGTGAGGCGCACAGCCGCGCTCACCTGGATCTGCCGGGCGCTCAGAATGAGCTGATCGCCCGCGTTGCCGAGTCGGGCAAGCCCGTCGTCCTCATCGTCCTGGCGGGTCGCCCGCTGACCATCGGAGAAGTCTCGAAATCGGCCCGTGCCGTACTCTACGCCTGGCACCCCGGTACGATGGGAGGACCGGCGCTGGCCGATCTCATCTTTGGAGTCGAGTCTCCTTCCGGCCGGCTGCCCGTGACCTTCCCCAAGACGGAGGGTCAGATTCCTGTCTACTACGCCCACAAGAACACGGGACGACCTCCCGGCACGCGTCGGCTGATCCTGATCGACGACATCCCGGTCCGGGCCTATCAGAGTTCGCTGGGAGATGCGGCGCGCTACCTGGACATCGGTTACGAGCCCCTCTATCCGTTTGGCTACGGCCTCAGCTATACGACGTTCGAGTATTCCGATCTGCAGCTGTCGTCGAAGGAGGTGAAGGTCGACGGCGCGCTGCGGGTCTCCGTGAATGTGACGAACACGGGGCCGATGGAAGCGGATGAAGTAGCTCAGCTGTACGTGCGGGATCGGGTCGGCAGCCGAACCCGTCCGGTCAGGGAACTGAAGGGGTTCCAGCGGCTTCGCCTTCGCGCGGGCGAGGTCCGCACGGTGGTCTTCGAACTGCCGGCGGAATCGCTCGGCTTTCACGACCTGGAGATGAAGTACGTCGTCGAGCCGGGCCGATTCGATCTCTGGGTGGGCGGCGATTCCCAGTCGGGCCTGAAGACCGAGTTCGAAGTCGTGAAGTGAAGGGACGTGAGAGCTACGATTTGAGAGTTGAGATTTGAGATTTACGATTTACGATTTTGCCCGATCTGGCGAAGGCGAGGGCTGTTGCGAGCCCGAACGACGTGAGGGGTCGCTTGCATCGAAGACCGACCTGATCTTTCCGCGACAAGAAGCCAGGGACCGGCCAACGTCACCGGTCGAGTTGGATCGAATCCCTCGCTTCGCGTCGGGGGGAACGATCAGGAATCGGCGATACAGCAGGGGGTCCCTCACTTCGTTCGGGCTGCTGACGCCCTCGCCTCGCAAATCGGCGCAAAGATCGTAAATCGTTCAAATCTCAAATCTCAAATCTCAACTCTCCCGTCTCCTCACTTCGGAAAAAGGGAAAGCTGGCGGGGCCCTCCGCGCGGCCGCTGTGAAGAGCTCTTTCCCCGGTCGAACGCCGTGCGGCCGCCGAGCGCCGGACTTTCGCGCCGGCGCTCGGCGACGAGTTCGTCGAAACCCGGACCGGTGGCGGCCCAGCGTTCCAGGCGGCGCGCCTCGCGGTCGAGACGGCGCATCGCGTCCAGCTTTTCCTCATTCCCCAGCCGGGCGTGGTCGACGGCCCGGCGCAACACGCGCAGGGTCTCGTCGTAGACGTCGACCGGGACCGGAAAGGGATGGCCGTCCTTGCCGCCGTGGGCAAAGGAGAAGCGGGCGGGATCGCGAAACCGGCCGGGAGCCCCGTGCACCACTTCGGCCGCCAGCGCCAGCGCCTCCACCGTGCGGGGACCGACTCCGGGGGTCATCAGAAGGTCCTGGAAATCCTCCGGACCGCGGTTGGCGGCCGCCAGCAGGGCGGAGCGCAGATGGCGCAGGTTCACGTCCGACGCCCGAACATCGTGGTGCCGGGGCATCCGGAGCGTCTCGATCACCCTCTCGGGCGCCGCTGCGAGTTCGACCTGCGCCGCCCGGGCCCGGCGCGCCCGACGGTCGGTGAGATTGAGGATGACGCCCTGATTGGGACCTTCGACGGCACTGTGCGGCTCCTCCACGAAACTCCGGATCCGGCTGCTCTGCCAGTGGTAGCGACGGGCCTGCCGGCGCCCCGGATCCATCCCCTGCTGGACGACGACCCAGGTCCCGTCGTCACTGACGACGAAACCGTGGAGGTAGAGCTGAAAGCCGTCCTGGATGGCGGCGCTGTCGATCTTGGCTACCAGACGGCTGGTTTCGGCCAGCCGCTCACCGTCGAGGCCGACCCGGTCTCCGACCGAGACCAGTTCCCCGGGAGTCCTGCGGGAATGACGGCCGCGGCCGCCGCAGACGTGCAGGCCCAGCTCCCATTCCACCGGCGCCAGGCCCCGCTTCAAGGCTCCGATCACGCTCGTGGTGATGCCGGAGGAATGCCAGTCCATGCCCATGATGGCACCGAAGGACTGGAACCAGAAGGGGCTGGCCAGGCGGGCGAGCCATTCTTCCCGTCCGTAGTGGTGCACGACGGCTTCGGTGAGAACCCGGGCCAGAGCGGCCATCCGGGTCGCCAGCCAGGCCGGGACCCGGCCGCCGTGCAAAGGAAGATCAGCGCTTCCGCTTCGAGAGGGCATGGCAGTCCAATATACCCCCACCCGGTGGCCGGATTGAGCGCGAAGCCGGGCCAGGCCCTCGTTGTCGCCGGGCTAGAGAACGCTTCGGCTGGTCTTGGAGGCGGTCCGGCGGTAGCCGTTTGCCGGCGCGACCGCGTGTTCCCCGCGGCCCATGGCGACCAGCCCGGTCCGCACCATCTCGATGATCCCGATGTTGCGGAGCAGATCGCTGAAGCTCTCGATTTTGTCCTCTTCCCCCGTGATCTCGACGATGATCGAATTCTGTGCCACGTCCACGACGCGGGCCCGGAAGATGCTGCACAGCTGCATGACTTCCGGACGGGTCTGGCTGTCCACCCGGACCTTGATCAACGCAAGATCGCGGGCCACCGACGGCTTGTCGTGAAGATGCTCGACGTGCACGACGTTGGGCAGCTTATAGAGGCATTTCTCGACCTTGCGGGCCTCGGCCTCCGTCCCTTCGATGAGGATGGTCATGCGGGACAGTTCGGCGTTCTCCGTTCGTCCGACGGTGAGGCTGTCGATGTTGAAGTTGCGCCTCCGGAACAGGCTGACCACCCGGTTCAGGACACCCGGCTTGTTTTCGACCAGCGCGCTCATTGAGTACTTCATGGGTGGTTACTCCTTCTTTGCAGCCGTCACGGAGGGCCGACGGATCATATTGTGCAGGGCCGCCCCCGAGGGCACCATGGGGTAGACGATGTCGTGTTTCTCGACCACATATTCGATCAGGACCGGCGTGTCGGTCTGGGCGCGGGCGAAAGCGACCGATTCCGGGACCTGCTCCCGTCGGGTGACCTTCATGTTGGGAATCCCGTAGGCGTCGGCCAGCTTGCAGAAGTCCGGACTCCCCATGGGCGTGGCGTGGTAGCGCTCCTCGTAGAAGAACTCCTGCCATTGCCGGACCATTCCGAGAAAGTTGTTGTTGATGATGGCGATGTTGACGTGGACCTTCTGCTCGACGGCGGTGGCGAGTTCCGTCATGGTCATCTGGAATCCGCCGTCCCCGACGATGGCCCACACTTCCTGATCCGGAAGGCCCATCTTGGCGCCGATGGAGGCCGGAAACCCGAAGCCCATGGTGCCGAGGCCGCCGCTGGTCAGCAGCGTGCGGGGCCGCTGATGTAGAAAATACTGGGCCTCCCACATCTGGTGCTGGCCGACGTCGGTCACCGTGATGCAGTCCCCGCCCGTGTTTTGCCAGAGGTCCTGGATGACATGAGCGGCGTAGAGCTTGTCGTCGCCGGACCGGCCATACAGGTCCCGCGCCTGGCGGTCTTCCTGCCAGCCGTTGATGACCTCCAGCCAGGCGCCGCTGTCGACGGGCTGCACGTCGGGGAGGAGCCTCTCCAGAAACTGTTTCAGATCGGCCACGATGCCCAGGTCTACGCGGACGTTCTTGTTGATCTCGGAGGCATCGATATCCACGTGGATCTTCTTCGACTTGGGAGCATACGTCTTGAGGTCCCCCGTAACCCGGTCGTCGAATCGCATGCCGAAGGCCAGCAGCAGATCCGCTTCCTGGATGGCCAGATTGACGTGGGCTTCGCCGTGCATCCCCATCATCCCCAGCGCCAGCGGATGACGCTCCGGAATCGTACCCTTGCCGAGCAGGGTCAGGGCGGCGGGGATCCGGGCCTTCTCCGCAAAAGCCAGCAGTTCGGCCTCGGCCCCGGAGAGCGTAATGCCGTGTCCCGCCAGAATCAGGGGACGCCTCGACTCCCGGATCAGATCCAGGGTGGCCTGGAGGTCTTCGTCGAGGGACTCTCCGAGAGGGCGCTCGTTCGGGAGATCCAGGGGGTCCTCCGGATAAACGAACTCGGTTTTGGCAATCTGGACGTCCTTGGGGATATCGATCAGGACCGGGCCGGGCCGCCCGCTGCGGGCAATGTAGAAGGCCTCACGCACGGTGGCCGCGACTTCCTCGACATCGGTGATCAGGTAGTTGTGTTTGGTAATGGGCAGAGTGATGCCCGTAATGTCGATCTCCTGGAAGGCGTCGGAGCCGATGACGCCCGTGGCGACCTGTCCCGTGATGCAGACGATCGGGGAGGAGTCGAGCATGGCCGTGGCGATTCCGGTGACCAGGTTGGTGGCCCCCGGACCGCTGGTTGCGACAGCGACCCCGACCTTGCCGGTCGCCCGTGCGTAACCGTCGGCCATATGCGCGGCGCCCTGTTCGTGACGAACCAGGACGTGGTGGATCTGCGGGTACTTGGTCATGGCGTCGTAGGCGGGCAAGATCGCGCCACCCGGATAGCCGAAGACCAGATCGACTCCTTCACGGAGCAATGACTCCCAGAGGATTTCTGCGCCTGTCAGTATCATCCTTGTTGCTCTCCTCACATGTCGGCCGGCCTTGTCGGCCCGCCCTTTCTCGCTTGACTCAGTCAAGGAAAACGGCACCGGTGCTGGCACTGCTGACCAGCCTCGAATAGCGCCGCAGCCAGCGACTGTCGATTTCGGTTCGGAAGGCCGGAAGGGATGCCAGCCGTCCTTCAATCTCCTCGTCACTCAGTTCCAGGTCCAGACTCCGCCGGTCGAGATCGATCCGGATGACGTCACCGTCGCGCACGGCGGCGATGGGACCGCGGGCCGCTGCTTCGGGGCTCACGTGACCGATGGACATGCCGCGGCTGCCTCCGGAAAAGCGTCCGTCGGTAATCAGAGCGACCGTCTCGCCGAGTCCCATTCCCTGGAGCTGGGCTGTGGGCCCGAGCATCTCCTGCATGCCCGGTCCGCCGCGCGGCCCCTCGTAGCGGATGACGACGACCTCACCCGCCTTCACCTCTCCCGCCAGGATTCCCCGGGTGGCCTCCTCCTCGCTCTCGTAGACCCGGGCCGGGCCGCGGTGCTGTCTGGCCCCGGCCACGCCTGCCGTCTTGATGACGGCGCCCTCCGGCGCGAGGCTGCCGAACAGGATCGCCAGGCCGCCGGTGGGGGAGTAGGCATTTTCGCAGGTGCGGATGACCTCCGTGTCCCGAAGTTCGGCCGAGGCGATGTTCTCGGCCAGCGTCTTTCCGGAGGCCGTGGGACGGTTCAGATGGAGAACCCCGTCCCTGCGGCTGATCTCCTTGAGGATGGCGGGAACACCGCCGGCCCGGTGGACGTCCTCCATGTGCCAGTGACTCGACGGGCTGACCTTGCAGATATGCGGAACCCGCAGGGCCACCTCGTTGATGCGCTCGAGCGGATAGGACAGACCGGCCTCGTAGGCGGCGGCCAGCGTGTGCAGCACGGTATTGGTGCTGCCTCCCATGGCCATGTCGAGCGCGAAGGCATCGTCGATGGCTTCGTCGGTGACGATCTTGCGCGGCGTCAGGTCGGCTTCGATCAGGCCGAGCAGGATCTCGGCGGCCTGCCGCGCCAGCGCACGACGTTCCTCCGTGTCGGCCAGCGCCGATCCGTTATAGGGCAGGGCGAGCCCGAGCGCCTCCAGCAGGCAGTTCATGCTGTTGGCCGTGAACATGCCGGAGCAGGAGCCGCAGGTCGGACAGCCGGAGTCCTCCAGCGTCTTGAGCTCGGCTTCGTCGATCTTGCCTGCCTGGTAGGCGCCGACGCCCTCGAAAACGTTGATCAGGTCGACCGTGTTGCCGTCGGGCGTCTGCCCGGCCTCCATCGGCCCGCCGCTGACGAAGATCGTCGGGATGTTGCACCGCAGCGCGCCCATCAGCATGCCGGGCACGATCTTGTCGCAGTTGGGGATGCAGATCATGCCGTCGAAGCAGTGGGCGTTGATCATCGTCTCGACCGAGTCGGCGATCAGCTCGCGGCTGGGCAGCGAGTACTTCATGCCGACGTGGCCCATGGCGATGCCGTCGTCGACGCCGATCGTGTTGAACACGAAGGGCACGCCGCCCGCCTCGCGGACGGCCTGCTTGACGAACTTGCCGAACCTTGTCAGGTGGACGTGGCCGGGGATGATGTCGATGTAGCTGTTGCAGACGGCGATGAACGGCTTGGACATGTCGTCGTCGGTGACGCCGGTTGCTTTCAGCAGAGAACGATGTGGCGAGCGCTCAAAACCCTTCTTGATTCGGTCGGATCTCATCAATGGTCTCCTGCGTCATGGCATTCACAATCGGGAAGCAAAAAAAAAGCCCCCGGATCTCGGGGGCCTTTTGCTTCCTCTAGGTTCTTCGCGGCCAATCAGCTTGCGTTGTGCGAATGGGCCCCCCACACCCGCCGGCCGCTGTATGCGGTAATGAGTACTACCACTACGAGGACGAGCAGGTTCAGGTTAGCCAACATTCGATCAAACACCTTCCAAGCCTTAACGGCGAATGCGCGGTACGTTATCTGACTCGAGCGGCCTTGTCAATAGGCAGCCCCACATTGCCGGCGAACCAAAGACCTTGAAGTGGGCCCGCAGTGTTACCGTATACTCTAACATTTCCGCCGTTGGACGCGGACGGGAGGCGGCCGATTCGAGGGGAGCCAGTGCTTTTGCGGGGGGACGAGAGATGACTCAGAAACGGGGAGAGGCGGGGCAGGAGCCCCTGCTGGTGATGAAGTTTGGCGGGACCTCCGTGGGGAGTGTCGACGCCATCAACCGGGCCGTCGAAATCGTCCAGACGAACCGGGTCGACTGGCCCCGCACTCTGGTCGTCCTGTCGGCTCTGTCGGGAGTCACGAACCTGCTGCTGGATACGGCGGCCGAAGCGGCGGCCGGAAACCGGACAATCGGAGGCGAGGCCGCTGAGACCTTGCGGGGACGACACCTGGAGACCGCCGTCGGTCTGCTGCACGACGGAGAGCGGCTCCGACGCTACTCCGAGGAAGTCCGCCTGCTCTGCGAGGAATTCGATCACCTGTGCGGAGCCATCGCCGTCCTGGGCGAGGCGACGCCCCGGGCGCTCGATGCGGTGGCCTGCATCGGTGAACGGTTGTCCGTCCGCTTGTTCGCCCTGGTCCTCGAGGAACGGGGGACCGCCTCCGAGTACGTCGAATCGACCCGGCTGATTCTGAGCGATTCGACCTTTCAGGCGGCGCATCCCGACCTGACGGCGACGCGGGAACGGGCCCGAGCCATCCTCCTGCCCCTGTTCGAACGCCAAATCATTCCCGTCGTGACCGGCTTTCTGGCCGCCGACGCTGCCGGCGTCACGACCACTCTGGGGCGGGGAGGGAGCGACTACTCGGCGGCCCTGCTGGCGGCGGTTCTCGACGCGGACGAAGTCTGGATCTGGACGGACGTGGACGGAGTCATGACGGCCGATCCCCGCATCGTGCCGGAGGCACGGACCATCCCCACCCTCTCCTACCGGGAGTTGGCCGAACTGGCCTATTTCGGAGCCAAGGTGCTGCATCCCATGACGATCCGCCCCGTGGTGGAGGCGGGAATCGGGCTCTCGATTCGCAATACGTTCAATGCGTCCCACGCGGGAACGCGACTGGTGGCGCAGAATCAGCATTCGACGGAGGTGATCAAGGCCGTGACCTCGATTCGGGGTCAGAGCCTCATCACGATCGAGGGGAGGGGCATGCTGGGCGTGCCGGGTGTGGCTGCACGAGCCTTCGGGGCCGTTGCCGCCACCGGCACCAACGTTATTCTGATCAGCCAGGCCTCGTCGGAGCAGAGCATCTGCTTCGCCGTCCCGATTTCGAAGAGCGGAGCCGTCGTGCGCGCGTTGGAGAAGACCTTCGCGGCGGAGATCCAAAATCGCGACATCGATCGCATCTGGGGCTCGGAGGAGATGGTCATCGTCACCGTCGTCGGTTCGGGTATGAGACATACCCCCGGGGTCGCGGGTCGTGTCTTCAGCGGCCTTGGCGAGCGACAGGTCAACGTCGTGGCCATCGCCCAGGGTTCGTCGGAGGTGGCCATCAGCCTGGTCGTCGAAGCGCCGGCCATGGAAGCGGCGCTGCGGGTGCTGCACAGCCTGATTGGAGGCTGATCGAAATGAGTCGAAATGATTGGGTGATACGAAGATGAACAAGAAGATACCCGTTGCAGTATTGGGATCGACCGGGAGCGTCGGACAGCGGTTCGTCCAGCTCGTGGCCGATCATCCCTGGTTCGAACTGGTCGCGGTCACCGGATCTCAGTATCGGGTCGGTAAGGCCTATGCCGAGACCTGCCACTGGATCCTGACCGACCCGATGCCGGAGTGCGTGCGCGACATGCCGGTCGTGGCGACGGCTCCGGAGGCCATGGAGGCCGCACTCGCATTCTCGGCGCTCCCTTCAGGCGTCGCCCGCGACATCGAGCCGAAGTTCGCGCAGGCCGGCTTCGGCGTCTGCACCAATGCCGGAGCCTATCGCCGGGAGCCGGACGTCCCGATCCTCCTGCCGGAGGTCAATCCGGACCACATCGGCCTGATCGACCGCCAGAGGGGCGAGCGCGGCTGGACCGGCTTCATCGCGACCAACCCCAACTGCACCTCGACGGGCATGACCATTGCCCTCAAGGCGCTGCAGGACGCTTTCGGCCTGGATACCGTCATGGCGGTCTCGCTGCAGGCGACCTCAGGGGCCGGATATCCGGGGGTGCCGTCCCTGGACATCCTGGACAACGTGATCCCCTTCATCTCGGGAGAGGAAGAGAAGGTCGAGTGGGAGCCCCGGAAGATGCTGGGAACGCTGAAGGGCGACCAGATCGAACTGGCCGATTTTCGGATTTCCGCTCACACCAACCGCGTGGCGGTCAGCGACGGCCACGTCCTGTGCCTGACGGTGAAGCTGCGCCGGCGCGCCACGCCCGAGGAGGCCAGAGCGGCCCTGGCCTCATACCAGGCTCCGGAGGTCTGCCGCGATCTGCCCTATGCGCCCCAGCCGGCCATTGCTGTGCGCGAGGAGCCCAGCCGGCCGCAGCCGCGTCTCGACCGGATGACGGGTAGGGGGATGACCACCGTCGTCGGGCGGGTTCGCGAGGACACGGTGTTCGATCTGCGGCTCGTCGTGCTCTCACACAACACGATCCGCGGCGCCGCCGGCGGCTCGCTCTTCAACGCCGAGCTGCTGGTCAAGCAAGGCTATCTCGGATCTGAGATCTGAGATTTGAGATTTACGATTTGGGGGAGAATCGCCGATTGGGCGACGGGCCCACAAGACTGGAAACTTGGACTGGTCCGCCCCCAATCGTAAACCGTAAATCTCAGATCGTAATTCTCGAATCTCCTACCGTTCCGGCAGCTCCACGCTCTTTTCGAGCTTGAAGACCATGCGCTGCTCGTTGGGGAACTCGACTTCGTCACCCGGGGTGGCCAGGACCACTCCCGTGCCGGCGCCGGCACCGATGGTGGCGCCGATGGCCGCGCCCTTGCCGCCGCCCGCGATGGCTCCGATGACGGCGCCGATGCCGGAAGCGATACCGACCTTCTTGGCATCCTCCTTGCCGGAGCCCTGCGCTTCGAAAGAGAGGGTGTGGGTCGAGATGTCGTAGACCTTGCCGCCGACCTCGATGCCGGTCAGCTCCAGCGCCATCTTGGCGCGGCCCTTGACCTTGCCCGAGGCGACGGATTCCGTGATCTTGCCGATGACCCGGCTTCCGGCCGGAGCCACCAGCGCGCCTCCGGCCCGGAGATCTTCATCCAGCGTGCCCTCGAAGGTCTGGCCGGCCTGGTTCGTCTTGGTGTTGAGGGCCTGGGCGAGGCGAATCGTGAGAGTCTCGCCGGCGGGCAGCGTCGCCATGGCGGGCGCCGGCGGAGGGGCCGGAGCGGCCGGTGCGGTCTGCGCAGCCGGAGCGGATGATTGCGTCGCCGGCTGGCTGGAAACCTCTGTGGTCGGTTGCGGCGAGATCTGAGTCGTCGGAGCCGGTTCCCGGGTGGCCGGAGCGGGCTTGGCCGGGGGCGTCTGTGCGGCCTGCCGGGGAGGCGGCTGCTGGGTCTGCTCCGCAGGGGGCGGCATGGTCGTCGCGGCCTGTTCGGTCGAAGGTGCCAGCGCTTCGGCTCCCGCTGCGGCGCCGGTCGGCTCCTGCACACCCGTCTTCGCAGCCTGGGCGTCGAGGAAGGCCTTCTGGCTCTGGATCATGGCACCGACGGGCATGCCCACCGGCAGCGTGCCTGCGGGCTGATCCGGGTAGACACGCTTGATGAACTCCTGCAGGAGCTCATAGTCCTCGTAGGACAACTCTGTCTTGGCCTTCTGGGCGAGTTCGGCGGAATTGTCCTTGGTGACGACCTGATCCTTGAGTGAACTTCCGGTCCACAAGGAACAGGACGTCAGAAACAACATCGTCAGGCTGAGGCCGATGATTCCGGCCAGCCGCAAGCTTCTCGTTCTCTCCATGTGACCCTCCACTAAAGCGATCGAGGAAACAGACTCCTGACTACGAAACTATCCCCCTTGCGGAACCCTGTCAACGCGGAACCATCTCCCGCCAGGTGCTGGTCTCGGCGTCGCGGGACGAGACCTCATTCTCCCGTTGAACGACTAGTCTCTCCGGCCGCCGAGCAGCCCCGAGCGCATCAGGAAATAGAGCAGCGTCAGCAGGGTCGTGATGGCCGCGGCCACGTAGGTCATGGCGGCCGCATTCAGGACCTTGTCCACGCCCACCCGTTCGCGCTCCATGATGATGCCGCGGTTGACCAGCAGATACTTGGCCCGACGCGAGGCGTCGAACTCGACGGGCAAGGTGACGATCTGGAAGAGCAGCACCGCCCCGAACAGGATGGCTCCCACCAGCACCATGTTCATGGCATTCAGCATCAGACCGAACACCATCACCAGGTAGCCGACGGACGAGCCGATGTTGGCCGTCGGAACCAGCAGCGAGCGCACCCACAGGGGTGCATAGTGCTGGGCATGCTGGATCGCGTGGCCGGCCTCGTGGGCCGCGACTCCGACCGCGGCAATCGAGGTCGAGTCGTAGACGGAGTCGGACAGGGCCAGAGTCTTGTTGACCGGATTGTAGTGGTCGGACAGAAATCCGCGGGCCCGCACCACCTGGACATCGCTGATTCCGGCATCGCGCAGGACTTCCGCGGCGGCCTGGGCACCGCTGATGCCCCGTGCCGTTCCGATCTTCGAGTATTTATTGAAATTGGTCTTCACCCGCCAGCTTGCCCACAGCGAAAGCAGCAAGCCCGGCGCCAGAAAGATCAAATAGACAGGGTCAAAGAAGAACATATCGGTATAACTCCCTGGCCCTCAGGGCCAGACCTGGAGTCGCCCTTCGGCGGCCCCAGTGTATTAGATGCGCTAAACTGACTCAGGATTCTCAGAATCCCGACAGGACACCGTATGTTGTCGTATACGGTGCAGTTATAAGATGCATTCAGGACGGCCGCAAGGACTTGGGAGCCGGCTCGGCCGCTCGGGGAGTCAGCAATTCGAAGTATCGACGGCAACACCCTTGGGATCAAGCCCTCCCAGCTGCGGATACTGGAACGAACCTTCCGCCGCCGGGTCCCGCCTCAGGAAGTCATTACCACGGAGCTGGCCGGACATCTGGCGGCCGTGTCCCGCGATCTCGGCCGCCAGGTGGGCGTACTGCTGACACGGGACGGCCGGGTTCGGAACGTGGTGGTCGGCGACGCCCGTGCTCTGGAGATCCCCGAAATCGGGCGTCTGCGGGGACGGCAGGGCCGACTGCGCGGTCTGCGTCTCGTCCACACCCACCTGAAGGGAGAGCCGCTCAGCGACGACGACCTGAACGATCTGGCGCTGTTGCGTCTGGACCTGGTCGCCATGATCGAGGCGACCGAACAGGGCCTGGCGGGCCGCGTCGAAATCGCCCACGTCCTTCCCCTGGGAGGACCCAACGGCAGCGGTACGGAGCCCTTTCGGCGGTTTGCGGCTCCCGATCTGGGGCGCCTCGATTTCGACTGTGCCGCTACCGTCCGCGCTCTCGAGGGCGAGTTTTCGTCGTTGGTCGGCCGGAGCAGCCGGACGACGCGCGAACGGGCCCTGGTGATCGGCGTCGGAGAGGACGACGAGCATTTCAATGAGACCCTCGAGCTGGCCCGTTCGGCCGATGTCGAGGTGGCCGGGACGATTCGGCAGAAGCGGGTCCAGGTCCATCCCCGCACGGTCGTCGGGGCGGGGAAGATCCGCGAGATCGTGCTCGACAGCATGCGGCGGCAGGCGGAAGTGGCGATCTTCGATGTCGATCTGAAGCCTGCCCAGAGCCGGGCCTTCGAAGACGAGACCGGCATGAAAGTCGTCGACCGCACCCAACTCGTCCTCGACATCTTCGCGCAGCGCGCCCGAAGCAGCGACGGGCGCCTCCAGGTCGAGCTGGCACAGCTCAAGTACTCGCTGCCGCGGCTGAGCGAAAAGGACGGCCGGCTGTCGAGGCTGACCGGCGGAATCGGTGCCCGGGGACCCGGCGAAACAGTTCTGGAGGTGGGCCGGCGGCGGATTCACGAGCGGATCCGTCGGCTCGAAAAGGAGGTCGCGCGTCTCTCCCGACAGCGTCATCTTCGGCGCCGGGGCCGGCAGCGATCCGGGTTGCCCGAGATCTCCATCGTCGGGTACACGAATGCCGGCAAGACGACTCTGCTGAACGCACTCACCGAAAGTCGCGTCGAGACGGAGGACAAGCTCTTCGTCACACTGGATCCCACGACCCGCCGGCTGCGCTTTCCCCGGGAAGGGGAGGTGGTCCTCTCGGACACGGTCGGGTTCCTGCGGGACCTGCCGGAGGATCTGGTCAGTGCCTTCAAGGCGACGCTGGAGGAGTTGGAAAGCGCCGACCTGCTGATTCACGTCATCGATGCCACCGACCCCCAGCTGGAATCGAAGCTGAAGGCCGTCGAGGGCATCCTGGCCGATATGGGTCTGCTGAGGGTTCCCCGGCTGCGCGTGCTCAACAAATGCGACGCCCTGGAGACGGACACGGCCGACTCGTTGGCTCGACTCTGGGGGGGCATCCCCGTCAGCGCCGCCGCCCGGACGGGACTCGAATCACTGGTGGCGGCGGCCGAGCAGCTGCTGACGGAGGTCGCACGTATCGGAATGCCCCCGTCGGGAAGCGGGACAGTGGGGCAGGCAGGCTGATAGAATGCTGCCTTCCGGGATTGGACCCGGATCGGGAACCGTCGATGGATTTCGCCAAGCTCCGCTCCGTCCTCCGCGGTCAGGTCGTGACCGACGAGGACGCGTTGCGCGATGTCAGTACCGATTTCGGACGGCTGGTGCGTTCTCAGCCGGAAGCGATCGTCGTACCGGCCTCTTCCCAGGATATCCAGCGGGCCATCGAGTTTGCCAACCTCGAGGCCTGCCCCGTCGCGATCCGGGGGGCGGGCCACTCGCAGAGCGGGCAGTCGGTGAGCCGGGGCGGGCTCCTCATCGACATGATGGCCCTGAACCGCGTCTACCGCATCGAGGGCGATGCGGTGTGGGTCGACGCGGGCATCACCTGGCGAGAGCTCGTGGATCGCCTGCGGCCGAAGCGGCTCATTCCGCCGGTTCTGACCAACAACCTCAGCGTCACAGTGGGCGGAAGTCTGTCCGTCGGCGGCATGGGGGTGGCCTCCCATCGCTTCGGGACGCAGGCCGACAACGTCGAAGCGCTCGAAGTCATCACCGGAACCGGAGATGTCGCCGTCTGCTCGGCGGGCGAGAACGTGGATCTGTTCAATGCGGTCCGTGCGGGACTGGGGCAATTCGGGATCATCGCCCGGGCCAAGCTGCGACTGCGCCCCTACTCCGAGAACGTCCGCACCTATTATCTGCTTTACGACAGCCCGGATCGGCTGCTGGCGGACCAGACGGAGATCCTCCACGACCAGCGCTTCGATTTCATCGAAGGCTGGTGTTCGCCGTGCGTGCAGGGCATGAGGAACCTGGGCGGTACACGGGTGGCCTTCGGGGAGTGGTTCTTTCCGGTGCAGGTGTCCGTCGAGTATGCCGACGCCGCGCCGGGTGACTCGGTCCTGTCGGGTCTTCGCTTCTACCGCCACGTCCACACCGAAGATGCCAGGCTGATCGACTACGTCCAGCGCATGGACGCCGTCTTCGAGCGCTGGTACGAGAGCGGCGCCTGGAAGCTGCCCCATCCCTGGATGGAGGTGCTCCTTCCCTGGGACCGCGTGGCGGACTATCTCGAAGGCGTGGTGCGCAGCCTGCCGCCGCATCTCCCCGGCGAAGGGCATCTGCTGCTGTGGCCCTGTCGCGGAACGGTGTCCGAGGCCCCCATGCTGGCCCGTCCGGACGGAGAGTTCGTGATGGGCTTCGGAATCCTGCCCGCGGTACCCCGCCGCGAGCTCGAGATGGTCCTGGCCCTGCTCCGCAAGGCCAGCGACCTGGCCATCCAGGTCGGGGCGAAGCGCTATCTTTCGGGCTGGGTCGAATTCGATCGGGAGGGGTGGAAGGCGCACTTCGGATCGCAGTGGCCCCGGGTGTTGGAGTGGAAGAGTTTCTTCGATCCCAATGGAATCCTGAATCCGGATTTCGTCCAGTACAGCTGATCAACAAGTGAAGGAGATGGAATGCAGCGAGCGAGGAAGACCGTTCTCTGGGGCATCGGACTGATGGCGGGCCTGGTCCTGTCCGGCTGTGCTTCGGAGCCCGAGGGCGTGCGCAGTGAGAATATCCGGACCCATCTGTCCACCCTGGCCTCCGACCAGATGGAAGGGCGATCCCCGGGAACCCCCGGGGGCGAGCGGGCGGCCGACTATATCGCCGGCGCTTTCGCCGAGGCGGGCCTGGCGCCGGCCGCGGACGGCGGCTACCTGCAGCAGGTGAGGATGGTAGGGATCGCACCCAAGTCGCCGGGGCGGCTCGAATGGGATGACCACGGCCGCAAGACCGCGCTCGAGTCTCCCGCCCAGTGCGTCGCGAACCCCGGTGTGCCCGAGGAAGAGGTCAACCTCGAGGATGCCCCCATGGTCTTCGTCGGGTACGGCATCGTGGCTCCGGAGGTCCCCTGGAACGACTACCGGGACCTGGACGTCAAGGGCAAGGTCGTCGTCAGTCTCGTCAACGATCCTCCCTCGGGCGATCCGACCTTCTTCGGCGGGGCGGCTCTGACCTACTACGGACGTTGGACCTACAAACTCGAGGAGGCGGCCCGGCAGGGTGCGGCCGGCGTGCTGCTCGTCCACACGACGGATATGGCGGGCTATCCCTGGTCGGTGGTCCAGACTTCCTGGAGCGGAGAACAATTCAATTTGCCCGACGACCGGGAAAAGTCGACGGTGCTGGAAGGCTGGATCTCGCAAGAGACGGCGGAGGCGCTCTTCCGAAAGGAAGGACTCAGCCTGCAGGAAGCCATCGAACGGGCCGGGGGTCGGGATTTCGAGGCCATTCCGCTGTCCACCCGGGTTTCCTTCCATGCCGAGGCCGTGGTACGGGATGTTGACTCCCCCAACGTGGTGGGCTGGATCGAAGGCTCGGATCCGAATCTCAAGGACGAATACATCGTCTTGACCAGCCACTACGATCATCTGGGAGTCGGACCCGAGGTGGATGGGGACCGCATCTACAACGGCGCCCTCGACAATGCTTCCGGGACGGCCCTCCTGATCGAGGTCGGCCGGGTGCTGGCGGCTCATCGCTCCGAGCTGGGGCGATCCCTCGTCTTCGCCGCGGTCACCGCCGAGGAGCAGGGGCTGCTGGGCTCGGAATACTACGTGGAACACCCCGTCTTTCCGCTGGACCGGACCGTGGCCAACATCAATTTCGACGGCATCAACGTCTGGGGCGAGACGGAGGAAATGGTGGCCATGGGAGCGGAGCGCTCCACGATCCGCAACGTGGTGGCGCAGGTATTCTCCGCCATGAACATCAACCGCACGGCGGATCCCTTTCCCGAGAAGGGGTACTTCTTCCGATCCGATCAGTTCAGCTTCGTCAAGGCGGGAGTCCCGGCGGTCTACTATGATTACGGGCTCCGGTTCCGAGGCAAGCCGGCCGACTGGGGCGAGAAGCTGATGACCAGCTATGTCGAGCAGCACTACCACCAGCCCAGCGACGAGTACGATTCCACGTGGCCTCTGGAAGGGGCCGTGCAGATGGGCCAGGTCGTCGTACGCACGGCGGAGCTGTTGTCCGCACAGGAGGAGCGCCCCCGGTGGAACGAGGGAGACCCCTTCGCCCAAGCCTCGAACCGGCCGCCGGGTGAGTAAGTTTCGGGTTCCTGGTTCCCCGTTCCTCGTTCCCAGCTCCGGGTTTCTGTGACGGGGGTCCAAAGTCCAGAGGCGACCAGGACCCAGAAACCCGAAACTCTCGGAACTCGAAACTCGGAACTCGGAACTCGACACTCCCGTACAATCTGATCTGCATGTTGTTCCGACTCGAAGAGCTGGGCAAGGAGTTCTCCGGTCAGTGGCTGTTCACCGGAATCACCGTCCAGTGCAATGACTCCGACCGAATCGGGCTGATCGGACGCAACGGCGTCGGCAAGACGACTCTGTTCGATCTGATCGAGAATCGACTTGTGCCCGATGCGGGCCAGGTCATCCGCAGTCGGCGCCTGGAGGTTTCTCGAGTCGAGCAGATTCCTCGCTTCGAGCCGAACCGGACATTGCGCGAAGAGACGCTGGAGGTCTTTGCCGAGCTCCGCGCCATGGAAGGGGAGATCCGGGAGCTCGAGCACGCCATCGCGGAGCAGGGGCTCGAGGGATCGTTGACGGATCGCTACGAGGAGCTGCGCACCCGTTTCGAAATGCGGGGCGGTTATGATTTTGCAGCCCGGACCGAAGCGGTGCTCTTTGGCCTGGGCTTCGCGGCGGCCGATCTGGAGATTCCCTGCGAGCATCTGAGCGGCGGCCAGCGCAGCCGCATGGCGCTGGCCAAAGCCCTGCTGCGCCCGGCCAGCCTGCTTCTGCTGGACGAGCCGACCAACCATGTCGACCTGCAGGGGATCCTCTGGCTCGAGCAGTATCTGGGGGAGCTCGCCGGAGCCTTGATCGTCATCAGCCACGATCGGCATTTTCTGGACAAGGTGACCGGGCGGACGTGGGAGATGGAGGAAGGGACCCTGTTCGACTATCCGACTGCCTTCTCCCGCTCGCGGAGGCTTCGAGACGAGCGGGTGCGCCTGGCGACCCAGGCCTATGAGCGACAGCTCGAGTGGAAACGCCGCACCGAGGATTTCGTGCGCCGCAACATCGCGGGGCAGAAGACACGACAGGCGCAGTCCCGTCGACGGCAACTGGAGAAAGCCGAATGGCTGGATGCGCCCGAAGCGGGCAGGGCGCCCGTGCACATCCGGATTCCGGAGGCGGGCCGCGGCGGCAGCCTGGTGTTCGAAATCAGCGAAGGACGGGTGGGTTATGGGGAGAAGGTCCTCATCGAGGACTTCTCGCTGAGAGTCGAACGGGGCCGCCGGGTGGGAATTCTGGGTGGGAACGGGAGCGGAAAATCGACCCTGCTCAAGTCCATTCTGGGGGAAGTGCCGCTGCTGGCGGGGCGGATCCACTGGGGTCCCCACTATGTGGCCGGCTACTTTGCTCAGGAAGGCCGCTTCTCCCGGACGCGACAGACCGCCTACGACGTTCTCGGGGGCCTGAACCCGAGCTGGAGTGACGAGGAGCTGAGAGGGTTTGCGGCGCGTTTCGGCTTTCGGGGAGAAGAGATCTTCAAGAATGTGGACGATCTGAGCGGTGGGGAGCGAAGCCGTCTCAGCCTGGCCCGTCTCTTCTCACAGCCCTGCAACGTACTCTTCCTCGACGAGCCGACCAACCATCTCGATATCGACAGTCGTGAGGCCCTCGAATCGGCGCTCGCAGAGTTTGGAGGCGCGCTGGTGGTCGTTTCCCACGATCGTTTCTTTCTGGAAAGAACGGTGGAGGAATTCTTCCTCATCCGGGATGCGAAGATCGAGCGGCTCGACAGCCTGGACGATCTCGAGGAACGCCTCACGACGCCTCGAGTCAAACCGGCCGAGTCACATTCGGACCACCCGCGACGCAGGGTGGAGGTCCGGCCGGGCCTCTCCAAGAATGAGCGCGCCCGCATCGAGCGGCAGCTCGCCAGGGTCGAGGCGCGGATCGAGGCCTTGGAGAAGAGCCGGGCCCAGATCGAGGAGGAACTCCAGTCCGGCTCACAGGATCATGCCCATCTGCACCGGATTTCCTGCCAGTTTCAGGATGTCGAGGACGAACTATCACGCCTCTACGGCGAATGGGAGCACCACGCCGCTCTTCTGGAGTGAATCCCCGGCAGACCTGCCACCCCGGAGGGCCAACGAATGGCGCGAAGCTCGCGAATGGGAGGGGGCCCAACGATTCGCGGGATAGGCGAGATTCGTTGGCAGACAATGCACCCCGAAGGGCCAACGAATGGCGCGAAGCTCGCGCATGGGAGGCGGGCCCAACGATTCGCGGAATAGGCGAGATTCGCTGGCGGGGGGCTCCTGGCAAGAGAGAATCCCTGGGAATCGGACTCTCGATTGCTGGGGCCCTGGACCCAGGCCCGGCTCGGGTCCTGTGCTACCATGAGCCCATGGTCGAACGGGTGGTCTTGGCGAGCCCGCGCGGCTTCTGTGCTGGCGTGGTGCGGGCCGTCGATATCGTGCGGATTGCCGTCGAAACCTACGACGGGCCGCTGTACGTTCGCAAGGAAATCGTCCACAACCCCCATGTCGTTCAGGAACTTCGCGAAAAGGGAGTCATCTTCGTCGACGAACTCGACGAGGTGCCGGATGGGCAACGCGTGATCTTCAGTGCTCACGGCGTTTCGCCGGAGGTCTGGCAGCACGCCCGACAGCGGGATCTGAGAGTGCTCGACGCCACCTGTCCGCTGGTGACGAAGGTGCATACCGAGGCCAGGCGGTTCGCCTCCCGCGGCTATACGATCATTCTCATCGGCCATCGGGGACATGAAGAGGTCGAAGGGACCATGGGCGAGGCCCCCGAGCGGATTCTTCTGGTGAGTACTCCCGAGGAGGTCCAGGCGCTGCAGGTCGAAGATCCCCAGCGGGTGGCCTACCTGACACAGACCACGCTCAGCCTGAACGACACGCGCGCCATCATCGAGGTGCTTCGAGAGAAGTTCCCGGCTATCCAGGGGCCGCCGTCGGCCGACATCTGCTATGCCACACAGAATCGGCAGGAGGCGGTGGGCCGCCTGGCGGACGTCGTCGAACTGATTCTGGTCGTGGGAGCCCGCAACAGCAGCAACTCCAATCGGCTCGTCGAGGAGGCCCGCACCCGTGGCGCGAAGGGACACCTGATCGACGACGTGCATTCCATTCGCGAGGAGTGGCTGGAGGGGATTCGATCGGTGGGCGTCACCTCCGGAGCATCGGCCCCGGAGCTCCTGGTGCAGGAGGTCGTCGAGTTCTTCAAGCAGCGTGGAGCCACAGTCGAATCCCTGGTCACCCGTGAGGAAGCGGTCCAGTTTGCACTGCCCGTCGAACTGAGGGTCGAGTCATCGGAGCGCCCTCCGGGTCCGGCCTCCTGAGACTCCCATCCCGGCGTTCGGCCCGGCCTGGAACCTGAAATTGACGCCCCGCCGCACGCCTGCATACAATCCGCCAAGTGAAGTACCCGTCAGCATTCGCCCAGTATCCCATCGAGACCCTTCGCGACCTTCTGTTCAAGGCGACGGACCGCTACGGCAACCGCCCGGTGTTGGGAGCCAAGCGGGACGGCGCGTATCGGATGCTCACCTATCTGGAGCTGAGAGCACAGGTCGAAACACTCGGCACCTGGCTGAGCCACCTCGGACTGGCCAAGGGGGACCGGGTGGCCCTGATCTCCGAGAATTGTCCCGAGTGGGCCATCACCTATCTGGCGGTGGCCTGCTCGGGATTCACCGTCGTGCCCATCGACAAGGATCTGTGTGATCACGAGATCCGGCACATCCTGCATTTCTCGGGCGCCCGCGTTCTGGTGGGAGGCAACGACTACATCCGGGTTCTGGGCGAGCCGGATGCGGGAGCGACCGCCGTCGAATGCGTGGTCTCCATGGGAGGCCGCATCGAAGAGTCCGATCTGAGCTTCGAGGAAGCGCTCGCTCAGGGCTCCTCGCGCCTGCAGGACGGGGATCATCGCTTCGCCGATACGACGGTGGCTCCCGACGACCTGGCCACGCTGATCTTCACCTCGGGGACCACGGGGGCTCCCAAAGGGGTCATGCTGAGCCACCAGAACATCGTCTCCAATATCGTCGGGACATCCGCTCATGTCGCCATCGATCATGACGACGTCCTGCTCTCCGTACTCCCGCTGCACCACACCTACGAATCGACGGCCGGGTTCCTGACGGCGCTCTACCAGGGCGCCTCCATCTGCTATGCCGAGGGACTGCGCAGGATCGTCGAGAATCTGCGCGAGACCGGGGCCTCCGTCATGCTGGGGGTGCCCGCCCTTTTCGAAGCAATGTACCGTCGGATGGAAACGGGAATGGCCCAGGAAGGGAAGCTGAAGGTCTCCCTGGCCCGAGGGATTGCGGGTCTCGGGAGCAAGTTGGCGGGTGACCCGTTTCGCCGTCGACTCTATCGCCGGCTTCACGATCGCCTCGGAGGGCGGTTGCGCTTGCTGATCTCAGGCGGGGCCGCCATCAACCCGGAAGTCAGCCGGGGATTCCGAAGGCTGGGCATCCGCTTCATTCAGGGCTACGGGATGACCGAATACGCCCCCATCATCAGCGTCAACCGGATCGATCATTTCAAGGACGGGTCGGCAGGTCTGCCGTTGCCCAACACGGAAGTTCGGATCGACGATGACGAGATCATCGTCCGGGGGCCGTGCGTCATGAAGGGTTACTTCCGCAACGAGGCGGCCACCCACGAGGCGATCTCCGACGGCTGGCTGAGAACCGGGGATCTGGGCTATTTCGATCGCGAGGGCTTCCTGTTCATCAGCGGTCGCCGCAAATCGGTCATCGTGACCCCCAACGGCAAAAACGTCTATCCCGAGGAAGTGGAAGGGGTCCTGAATCAGAGCGAGTTCATCCTGGAATCGCTCGTCTGGGGCGGTCCCGAGGCGGATCCCTCGCTGACGGAGGTTCAGGCGATCATCGTCCCCGACCCGGAGGCCTTCGACCGGAGCTTCGAGAGCGAGGGCTGGGACGACGAGCGGGTGCAGTCCGTGATGGCCGAGCAGGTGCGCCTCTGCAACCGCCAGTTGGCCGGCTACAAGCGGATCAAAAAGTTCGTCGTCCGGCGTGAGGAGTTCGAGAAGACAACCACCCGGAAGGTCAAGCGGTATCTCTACACGGGCAAATCGAAGCCTCTCGGAAAACGTGGTTAAATGCGGATGACGGGGGACCCGGCGGGTCAGGGAAGAGGACGAGGTGCAGAAGCGAGATGAGTGAATCGAAGGCGATCCTGGAGACGTTTCCCAACCAGTACGCGGGACGGGAGTACGAGGTGAACATCACCTGTCCCGAGTTCACGGCGGTGTGCCCGAAGACGGGGCAGCCGGACTTTGCGACGATCCATATCAACTATGTGCCCGGCGACAAGGTCATTGAGCTCAAGTCCCTCAAGCTCTACATGTTTTCCTACCGGGAGCAGGGCATCTTCCACGAACACGTGACCAACCGGATTCTGGACGATGTGGTGGCGGCCTGTGACCCCATCCGCTGCGAGGTGGTCGGGGACTTCAACATGAGGGGCGGAATCAAGACGGTCGTTCGCTCTCGATACGAGCGCAAGGTGACGTAGGAAAGGCCGGCGCACCGGCCAATCGTGCTTCTTCAGAAAGGCATCCCCGAATGCTCAGGAACCTGATGTTGCGCGCTGCGGCCAGCCCCCATCTGATGGCCGCGTTTGCTACCCTGGGACGGCGGTCGGGACTCGCCCGGCGCTTTATCGCCGGGGAGACCATGGAAGAAACCATGCAGGTGGTGCGCGATCTCGAAGGATCGGGTCTGCGCACGACGCTGGACCTGCTGGGCGAAAACACCACCCACGAAGAGGAATCGCGGCAAGCGGCCGGCGCGTACTCGCGGCTGCTCAACGGGATCCGCGATCAGTCCGTCGGATCGACCATTTCGATCAAGCTCACCCAGTTGGGACTCGAGATTTCGCCGGATCTCTGTCACCGGAATCTGCGGGGGATCCTGCAGGAAGCGGAACGGCTCGGCAACTTCGTCCGCATCGACATGGAGGATTCCCACCACACCCAGGCGACGCTCGATCTCTTTCGCAGGGCGCTCGAGGAGTTCGGTGCGAAGCGCGTGGGGATCGTGATCCAGGCGTACCTGTACCGGAGCGAGCAGGACGTTCGGGACCTTTCCCGACTGGGCTGCAATGTCCGGCTCTGCAAGGGCGCCTACATGGAGCCTCCCGCCGTGGCCTTTCCGGCCAAAGCCGACGTGGACCGCAATTTCACGAAGCTTGTCGACATCCTTCTGGATTCGCCCGCCTTTGCGGCCATCGCCACACACGACGACCGCATGATCGCTCACGCCGAGGAATCGGTTTCCCGACGCGGCATCCAGGGAGACCGCTTCGAGTTTCAGATGCTTTTCGGAGTCCGCCGCGAAAAGCAGGCCGCCCTTCGCGCGCAGGGCTACGGCATGCGGGTCTATGTACCCTTCGGGACGCAGTGGGCGCCCTACTTCATGCGGCGCCTGGCGGAACGTCCGGCCAACCTGCTCTTCCTGATGCGGAACTTCTTCCGTCGTTGAGACCCGTCGCGGCATCTCGTCCGAAGGGGGAGGATCAGCTGGCCAGACGGCTGACGTACTTCCGGAGGGATCGCAAATCGGTGAACTGCACGTCGGAGGCCAAGCCGTTGGAGCCTTCCAGCCAGGCGGGGTCCCGGACGGCGAAGACGACGGGAATCCGGTAGGACTGGGCGACCCGGTTCAGGTCCTCCGTCCCGTCCAGATCGGCGTCCGAGTCATAGGGGCCCGCGAACACGCAGACCAGGTTGACCGGTTCGATGGCGACCACCTCGGACATGATGCGGAAGGAGACCTCGTCACCCAGGTTCAGTGCTTCCCAGCCCTCGATCTCGAGCAGTCGCCCCACGATCGAAACCGCGACGCGCGAGTGAGCGGTCGGGGCGGCGCACAGCGCCGTCTTGCCGTTGGGCTGGCGGCGGATCATCTTGGGGGACAGGTGGAGCAGCGCGTCCTCGATGTTGTTGCGCACCAGCAGCGCCTGTCCGGATGACAGGCGGGACGCATCCTTCGCGCTCGCGACCATCAGCTGCAGCGGGACCAGGATGTCCTCGTAAATGTCCTCGAGCCGCATCCCCCGGATGTAGAGCCGCTCGAGGAGGCATTTCACCTTGGTGCGCTGGTTGTGGCTCGCCAGGTACAGGAGCAGGTCGCGGACCTTACTGAAATTTCGGGCGTTCAGCCAGACCTCGAGCTCCGGGTCCTCCCAGTTTTCCGTGGTCAGAATGCCGGTGCCCTCGAAGGAACGCTTCTGCTGGAATTCGCAGATATCCTCCAGGCGGAAGCGACGGTGGCCTCCCGGAGTCCGGTAACACTGCAGGCCGAAACAGTCCGCCCAGCGTTTGACCGTGGATTCGCTGACGTTCCACATTTGAGCAACTTCACGAGTCGAGTACGTCCTGTCGCCAGCCATGGAGTTCCCAAAGAAGTAAAGCACACGGATCATAGCACGATGACCGGCCGGTTAAAAGGCGGAGGGGGAACCGACCGGCCGCAACCAGAGGGGCTCAGAGGTCACGTCCAGGATCCTCGAAGACATAGGCGAGGCGGGCCACGCCGAGACGACCCTCCCACTTCAGGAGCTTGGCCTTGAGTCCCTCCGGCGTTTCGACGAGCCGCACGAAGGTGAGCTCCCGTTCCTCGCGGAGGACCCGATCCTGGTCGCTGAACACCTTGGTCCAGGTCCCTGTGTTCAGGTACAGTGCGCCGTCGGCGAGCTTCCAGAGATCCGGGTCGTGGGTGTGGCCCATCAGAACGAAGCGGACCCTGGTGAGTTCCTGGATTTCCCGGGCCTTTCGGCGCAGGCGGTGACGGATCGTCAGGCGGGGGTCGGGCTTGAGCAGCCGGATCAGCAGCAGGCCGACGATCTCGGCCAGGAAAAGCCAGCGGAGCGCGTCGAGCAGGGCCTTCGGGACGGCGGCCAGCCCCCACTGCGCCAAGCCGACGATCGGAGAGGGGAGCAGCGCGGCCAGGAGCGGCCCCAGGGCCAGGAGCAGCCCGGCCGCCAGGGTCAAAAGAAAGGCCCCCAGCAGGGCCGGCGTCCGAGTGGGACCGATCAGTGACCGGACGATGCGGCTCGTCCAGCCGTCGCCGGGCAGCAGAATGGGCGGCGCGCCCAGGGAGTGCAGGCGGCGGAGCCTCTCGGACCAGACCTCGGCCGAACCCTCTCCCTTTGCGGTGGCGGGCAGCGAACGGGCAAACTCTGCCAGCGATTCGGCCTGGGACCGGTCCCGGCTGCCATAAACCTCAGGCGAGTGATACCGCCACTTGCGACGGACGCGCCGCAGAACCCCACGCCCGTCGGAGATGGCAAAGCGCATCGCCTCCAGGGGCTGATGGACGAAGAACCAGGTCAGAAAGCGTGTCGGCGGTTTGATGTTGTCGGCAATGGGCGAGACGGTTTCGACCCGGTTGAACAGATAGCGCACGAAGAGCGACCCCAGGGGAAGTTCGAGGTCGTCCTGTTCCACTTCCGGAAGTCGTGGATCTCGGGGCAGCCGGGTCTCGAAGACCGTGCGGAAGGAATTGAGCCGGTCGTACTGGTGACCGTGTTCGAGGTAGACCTGCTCGTCCAGGTAACACCAGCTGCGAAAGTCGATGCGCGAGGCCAGCCGCTGTGGTTCGATTTCCCCGATCCGGGCCACCGCTTCGACGAAGGCGGAACGGACTTCCGGGTAGTTGAACGCGGCATCATGGTTGCCAGAGACGATGACCAGGCGATGCTGCTCCAGAAACTCGACCAGCTTTTCGAAGAATCGTTCGTGTCCGCGAACGATCCGCCGGACCTTCCAGGCCGATTCGCGGGGCCCGGCCTTCAGGCCGTAACGGGGGTCGACCCGAAGATCGTCCAGCTTCTCGGGGACCTCTGTCACCTGCAGAAAATCCATGAAGTCGCCGTTGATGGCCAGCGTCCAGGAAACGTCGCGCCACTGGGAGCCGTGCATGTGGTGTTCGAGGAAGGCGCCGAACTCGCTGGCGAACAGAAAGTCCTCCGTGCGCGACAGATGTCCCGTTTCAGGGCTCCTCCCCAGACCCAGGTGCAGGTCGCTGACGACCAGATATCCATGGCGGCCTTGCATGGGGGACGATTATAGAGAAACGAGGTGGATTTTCGATTTGCGATTTTCGATTCTGGGGGCAAGGGGCAAGTTTCTGGTTCCGCGTTCCTGGTTTCGGGTCTGTGCTGAGAAGGAGAGGCGTCTCGATTTGTCGAGGCCGTGGTTTCCGGCTCCGACGCCGCGGGCGTCCCTGGAAGGCGGGAGCTCGCTTCCGCCTTCGATCCGAGAAGAGAGGTCACGCGCTGCCCGAACGATTTGCGGGGTCGGCTGACCTGTCGGAGAATAGCTCGAAACGCAAACCCCGAAATGCAGGAAGTGGAAAGGGCGATGGACGAGGTGCGGAGGGCGAAGGGCGAAGGGCGAAGGGCAAGCGAGACAGAGCCCAAACTCGTGGCCGTCATCCTGGCGGCGGGCCGATCGACTCGGATGGGGTCATCGAAGCCGCTGCTCCGTCTGGGCTCGACTACTTTCCTGGGACGGCTGATGTCCCTCTATGGCGGCCTCGGCATCCCCCAGCGCGTGGTGCTGGGACCGGATTGGGTGGCGGTTTCGCGGATCCAGCCTGTCCCTGAGGAGGTCCTGCTCGTCAATCCCCGGCCGGAGCGGGGGCCCCTTTCCAGCCTCTGCATCGGCCTCGGCGCTCTCCCCGCGGCGGTCAGCGGAATCTTCCTCCACCCCGTAGATCATCCGCTCGTACGCCCTGAGACGATTATGGATCTGGCGGCGCTGCATCGGCAGCAGCCCGAACGGATCCTGATTCCGGCTTTCGAGGGCACGGGCGGGCACCCCACCGTCTTCCCGTCGCCGGTTTTCGCGGAACTGCAGCGCGCTCCCCTCGACCAGGGCGCGCGTTTCGTCGTCCAGACGGATCCGCAGCGGGTCATCACCGTGGAGTTCGACGATCCGGGCATCCTGCGCAACATCGACACGCCGGAGGATTACGCGCGCTGGGTGGGCCGGCCATGAGCGGGGCGACTCCCGGGGACCGCGCAGGCGAACTCGGGCGGCGGGGATCGGGCTAGATCTGAAAATCCATCACCCTGTTCTCCTGGAGCTTGCGGGTGACGAGGTTCTGGACCGTAATCGAGTCGAGACGGGCCAGAAAGGCATCCTGGATTTCCTGCCAGACCGCCAAAAGCGTTCGGTCGTCCAGCTTGGCGTCGACGATGTTGAGCTCGCCTTCCACGGCTTCCACGACTTCTTTCAGGGTGATCTTCTCCGGGGGCCGCGCCAACAGATAGCCTCCCGACGCCCCGCGGACGCTCTTGACCAGACCGGCGTTTCGAAGCTGGATCAGGATCTGTTCGAGGAACTTCAGCGGGATCTGTCGCTTCTCGGCGATCTCCCGGGCCTGCACGTGCCCGGACTGGTAGTGCAACGCCAGTTCGAGTATGGAGAGGCTGGCATATTCCGCGCGTGCCGTGATCTTCATGGCGCCCTTTCGACTCGGCCGTCACACCCGAATGGCCGACCTGTAACTAGAAGTCTAGCAAACGCCTCGCTTCCGAGCGAAACGGGGGGCCGGGTTCAAACGAACTGAACCTCGACGCGGCGGGGCAGGAAGCCGGCTTCGTAGCCGCGATCCAGGAAGAGCTGGACCGCCCGTCGTCCGTCGTCACCATAATCCAGGGTGCGCTGGTTGACGTACATGGAGACGAATCGCTCGCCCTGGGCCCAGTCCAGGCCCCGGCCGTATTCCAGAGCGTGGGTGAGGGCGTCCTGACGGTGCTCCAGCGCATAGCGGATGCTCTCCTCGATGAGTGCCGAGACCTCGCGGATCTCTTTCTCCGGCAGGTCGCGGCGGATGGCGTTGCCCCCCAGGGGCAGGGGCAGACCGGTTTCACGACTCCACCACTCGCCGAGATCCACAACCTTGTGCAACCCCTGCTCGGGGTAGAAGAGCTGACCCTCGTGGATCAGGAGCCCCGCCGGAACCTCGTCACGATCCACGGCGCCGGTGATCCGGTCGAAGGGCACGACGACCGGTTCGAACTCGGGCTCGAAGAGTCGAAGCGCCAGGTAGGCCGAGGTCCGCAGTCCGGGGACGGCCACCCGCATCCCCTTGAGATCGTGGGCCGAGAGGGGCGACTTCGAGACCACGATGGGACCGTAGCCCTCGCCCATGCTGGCTCCGCAGCGCGTCAGAGCGTAGCGCTCGGCCAGCCCCGCATAGGCATGGATGCTCACGGCCGTTACCTCGTACAGGCCCTGCTCGGCGGCCGCATTCAGGGTCTCGATATCGTCCAGGTGGTGAATGAACTCATATCTCCCGGTGGGGATTCTGCCGGCTGCCAGCGCGTAGAACATGAAGGCATCGTCGGAATCCGGACTGTGCGCCACGTGAATCGTTTTCCTGTTCATGGGATGCCCATTTTGGCACAGACGCCGCGGGGATGCGCGCTCGGGAGGACAGGTCGCGGCCGGGGGGTTCAGAGCTCGCCGTTGAGAAAGGGATTGGTCAGTCTTTCTCTTCCCACGGTCGTCGACGGCCCGTGTCCGGGATGCAGGACCTTGTTCTCTCCGAGGGGGAGGATCCGTTCGCGAATCATCCTCAGGAGAAGGCGCGGGGCCCCGCCGGGAAGGTCGGTCCGGCCCACCGAGCCGGCGAAGATCAGGTCGCCGCAGAAGACGTGGTCCTCCACCTGGAGCGAGACGCTGCCGGGTGAATGGCCGGGTGTGTGCAGGACCCGCACTTCCAGGTTGCCGACAGGAAGTGTCTGTTCGTCTTCGAAGTAGCAGTCGACCGGCGGTGCGGGCTCGTATTCGAACCCGAACCACTGGCCCTGCTTGCGCAGTGCCGAGTAGAGGAACTCGTCGTCCCGGTGGAGGTAGATGGGAACGTCACAGGCCTGCTTGACCGTCCGGTTCCCGCAAATGTGATCCATGTGACCGTGGGTATTGAGGATCGACACGAGACTCAGTTCCGACTCTCTGAGGAAGTCGAGCATTTCATCCGCTTCGTCCCCGGGGTCGATATAGACGGCCCGCCGCGTCTCGCGACAAGCGAGGACGTAGCCGTTCTTCATCATGGGAGCAACCGCCCGTTGCTCGATCAGGGGCGAGAACGAAGTCATCGCGCCAATTCTTCCAAGTCCGGTCCCTCGAGTTCAAGTTGAGCCCATCCGAGGGGGGTCGGCGCGGACGGATCTGAGACTTTGAGACTGAGGGCAGGAGGGGGTTTCGAGTTCCGGGTTTCGAGTTTCGAGGGCGTGTTGCCCAAATCGCTCTGACGTGGTTCCCACCCTCCCTCGCGAGACCCGTCCTCCCGTCCTCCGGGCCCGGCGCGGGGCGCCTCACTTCGTTCGGGTTCTGAAATACGGAGCGGCATCCCGTCCTCCCGCGCTCCCGCGCTCCCGTTCTCCAAGCCGAACAGCGAGGGCCCAACGCCGAAGGGCGAAGGGCGAGGGGCGAAGTGCAAAGTGCGAAGGGCGAAGTGCGAAGTGCGTGTTGTCCTAATGGCAAGGGCTGTGTCGGATCGGACGCTGGCAGGCAGGCGAATGCACGGCTGGGCTGGTTCCACGCAACGGCGCCAAGAAGGACGCCAAGCCGCCAGCCACAAAGAATCTCCTTTGCGGCGTGGCGTACTTGGCGCCTTTACGTGAGATCAGGCCGCCGAGACCTCACTCCGGTGGGAGCCGGCGCGCCGAAGCGAAGCCGGGCGAGTCGTCCCCTCGGAACCCGGAACCCGAAACTCGAAACCCCTTCCGCCTTCCGTCCCCCGTCTTCCTTGCTACAATATAGGGACAGATGGCGATTCAAGTGACCGAAGCAGCCGCACAGAAGATCCGCGAGGCCCTCGACAAGGAAGGCCTCTCCCAGGGGGGGCTGCGCCTGGGAGTCAAGGGCGGAGGCTGCTCCGGCCTGAACTACGTGATTCGATTCGACGCCGACAAGAAGCCCGGTGACAAGGTCTTCGAGGCCGAGGGTGCCCGCGTCTTCGTCGATTTCAAGAGTCTCCTGTACCTGAAGGGCACGACGCTCGACTGGGAAGGGAACCTGATGCAGGAAGGCTTCACCTTCAAGAACCCGAACGCCAAGAAGACCTGCAGTTGCGGAATCTCCTTCAGCGTCTGAGATCGGTCCGGCGACACCCCGGTTGGCCGGGCCCTCATTTCTCGCGCCGCACCGTGGCACTCACAAAGGCGGCACTGCCCCGCAGACTGACGGGGTATTTGCGGACCCGCACTTCGACCTTCCGGATCCTGGCCATGGCGAGCACCGTCGTGCAGAGATGATCGGCCAGGGTCTCGAGCAGGGACCAGCGCCGGGATGACGCCGTTGCCCGTACCACGGCGACGATCTCCTCGTAGTCCACTGTCTTCGAGAAGTCGTCGGATTCGACGGCGTCACGAAAATCGAACTCGTAACCCACATCGACGTAGACGTCCTGGGGAAACTGCCGCTCGTTGTCGGGAACACCGATCCGGGCCTTACAGACCACACCAACTACGTCGACTCTGTCCATCCCTCCCCGCTTCGCATCCCTTTCCCTGAGCCCGCGGCTCCATCCCGGTGTCCGAGGATTCAAGGGGAGCAATTCTAAAGCAAAGCCCTGCCAACTCCCAGCCGACCGGCCCGGCCGGGACTCCGGGGGGAGATTCTCGGTGGAGGGCTGAGGGAGTCCAAGCAGCTTTGCTACCATATGGATATGGCACTGAATCGAGGAGTGACGATCAAGTATCTCGGTCATTCGACGTTCATCTTCACCACGCCCGGCGGCAAGCGACTGCTGATCGATCCCTGGGTGACGGAGAATCCGGCCTGCCCGGACTCCGAGAAGGAACTCGATCCGGTCGACTCGATCCTGATCACCCACGGTCATTTCGATCATGTACAGGAAGCCGTTTCGATCGCCCGGAAGTTTCAATCCCAGGTGGCCTGTATCTTCGAGATTTCCGTCTGGCTGGGAAGGAAGGGCGTCGAGAACGTCGTGGGTATGAACAAGGGCGGCACCGTCCAACTGGGCGATGTCCGGGCCACCATGGTCCATGCCTTTCACAGCAGCGGGATCGTCGAAGGGGACGGCCCCATCATCTATGCCGGCGAGGCGGCGGGTTACATCATCGAATTCGAGAACGGATTCCGCGTCTACCACGCCGGAGACACCTGTGTTTTCGGCGACATGAAGCTGATCGCCGAGATCTACCGGCCGGAGCTGCTGCTGCTGCCCATCGGCGGACTGTACACGATGGACCCGCTCCAGGCTGCCTATGCCTGCCGGTTGATGCAGGCCAAGAAGGTGATTCCCATGCACTACGGGACCTTCCCGGCGCTGAGCGGCACGCCGGACCAGCTGGCCGACCTGACCCGCGATCTGGGGACGGAGATCATCGTGATGAAGCCGGGAGACAGCCTTGACTGAGGCCGGGCTGACGCAGGAGGAACTCGTCCAGTACCGGGCCGTCCAGTCCGGTCTGGCCTGGCGCGACCTTTCGGGCCGGATGAAGATCGGCGTGCTGGGGCCCGACCGGGTCGAGTTCCTGCACGCCGTGATCAGCAACGATGTCCTGTCGCTCCCCGATTTTGCGGGCCGCTATGGCGCGTTGCTGACGGCCACCGGCAAGATCGTGGCCGACTTCGACTACTATCGTCTGCCCGAGGCGCTGATGATCGACGTCTCGCGGGAACTGGGCGCCCGTCTGGTCACCCTGCTCGAGGGGTACATCATCATGGACGATGTCACCCTGGAAGACTGGTCGGGCCGTTTCGCCCACTTTGCTTTCGACGGTCCCGGGGCTCCGGGTTTCCTGCTGGAACTGCTGGGAGGCCCCATCCCGGAGAGCATCCGCAGGATCGTCGTAGTGCGCTGGGAGGAAATCCCGGTCTGGCTGATCCGCAAGAACCTGGTCAGCGACTTCGGGTTCGAGCTGCTCGTTCCGGCTTCCGGGGCTCCCGGGTTCCGGCAGCGGATGGAAGCGCTCGGCCGGGAAATGGAATGCGTGGAGTTGGGCCCGGCAGCCCTCGACGTGCTGCGCCTGGAGCGGGGCATCCCGCTGAACGGGGTGGACTTCTCGGAGCGGAACAATCCCCTCGAAGCCCAGCTGACGGAGGCCTACAGCCTCGAGAAGGGCTGCTATCCTGGGCAGGAGGTGGTGGCCAAGGCGACGAACATCGGCGGTGTGGCGCGGTTGCTGGTCCCGGTCCTGTTCTCCGGCGAACGACCGCCATCGACGGGGGCCGCCCTGTATTCGAATGCCGGGAAGGAGATCGGCCGGATCACGAGCGCCGGCTTCTCCCCGCGACTGAATCGGGCCATCGGGTTGGCGCTGGTAAAACGGGCATCGGCCGGCGTCGGTTCCCGATACGAGGTCGAGTCGGCCTCCGAGGAGCGACTTGAGGGTGAAATCGTCGCGAGCTTTCCATAAGCTGCTGCCGCTCCTGGTCCTCCTGGGCGTCGGCGGGTCGATCCGGGCCCAGGAACCGCCTGAGCCGTCGCCGCGCGTCCGCGAGGCGATCCGCCTGGCGACCGACGGCGACTACTCCGGTGCCCTCGCCCGGCTCTCGGCTCTGCTGACCGAGGAGCCGGAGAACCCTCAACTGCTCTACTACGTGGGACTCTGCCATTACTTCAAGGGTGAGGCGAAGGAAGCCGCCCGGTATCTGCAGAAGTCGGTCGAGGCCAAGCCCAAGTTCCCCGAAGCCTACTACTGGGCCGCCCAGGCCCTGCGTTCCATCGGCCGGCCCGGCGACGCCGAGCGCTGCGTCCGGCTGGGTGTGGAGCGCTTCCCGGACAACAAGAAGCTCCGGCAGCTCTCTCAGAACGGCAGCCAGTAGCTGAATTTGACCAGGAATACGTTGTCGGACGGCGTCGAGAAGAGGTTTCCCAGATTTTCCCTCAGAGAATGGTTGGTGATGGGCTCGAACACGGAACGGCCCTGCGTCCAGACCAGGTAGAGCACCGAGCCCGGTTTGTATTCCCAGCGGGCCACCAGATTGGAGCGGAATTCCCGGAAATTGAAGTTCGGATTGTCAAAGCTGTAGTCGAACACTCCATTGCCGGACTCGTCGATCCGGTAAAGGTTCTGCAGGGGATCGAACTGAATTTCGCTGCCGCTGAAGGTGTGGTAGAGGTCCGAGTAGTTGTGCGACCGGGGATGGGTGAAGCGCTTGAACTGATCGTAAAGGCCGTTCGAGACGTACGGGTTGCCGAAATACTGGATCGTCAGCTCCGGTGTGACGGAATAGTCGACGCGGAAGGTCAGCCCCAGCGTGCGCTGGTTGATGGTCCCCACCAGGTTTCGCTGCTGGTCCTCATACTCGGTCCGGGTCACGTACTGGAAAATGTCCTTGTTCTTGGAGTATTCGAGCTGGGTCGAGAAGACCAGCGGATTCGTGATCCGAAAGCTGAGACCGGGGTAAATGCCCCGAAAGCTCGATTGGCGGTCGTCAAAGGTATGGGTGTGATAGCGCAGGTTGAAGGACAGGCGCCGGGCTCCGTCGGAGGACAGAGTCAGGTTGGTCGTCCAGAAACCCTTGAGGCTGACCGCCGGGCCTCCCCGCAGCAGTCGCGTGTCGAGTTGGCGGCCGATGCGGCTGATGTCGACGGAAGCGTTCCATTTGTTGGAGAACGTGCCGTCCGCTTCGACACCCACGCGGGGTGACAGGAACTCGCCGCCGAAGTCCCAGCTGTTCTCCTGTTCCACTCCCGCCGACCAGTCCCGGAAAATCCAGGTCGGTTCGGTGACGACGTAATGAAGGCGCGTGCCCTGGGTGATGACATCGGCGGTTTGCAGGTAGCCGAGATCATTGAGCTCCAGACCGGGGGAGCGCCAGCTCAGGTTTTCCGCGAAGCGCCAGTTGCCGTTGGCGCCTTTGCCGAATTCGAGGATGCCGCCGTGCCCGCCGAGCTGGGTGCGGAAGGGGTCAAGGTGCACGTAGTCGGCGTCCGGGCGCTGGAAGTAGCGGGCGGAGGAGCGCTGCAGTCCCAGCATGGCATCGGTGGACCCGCGGACGTCGCTGAATACGGCTTTGAAGTCGAGATAGTAGGTCTTGTTCTTCCAGTAATTGAGGAAATCGAAACCCGCTGTCGTTGCGTCCCGGGGAAGGAATTCGAGCTGAGGATCCTCGATCCTCCGGTGCACCGACGTCAGCATGCCGCCCACGATGGTGTTGCTCTGGTTGAACTCCTTCTGGACGCGGGCGACGGCGTAGTTCGCGAGGGGTTCGACGGCCTCGGAGCGACTCCCCTGCAGGGAGTTGATGGTTGCCGTCTCCTTGCTCGTCACGCTTTCGATGATGCCGATGGAGAGGCCCTTCTCGGTCTTGCCGGTGAACTTCACGGCGCCCAGGATGGACGTGCTGGCCGGCGCGTCGAAATAGGGATTGTCACCCTGGCGCAGTTCGGGGACGTAACTCGGGGCGTGCCCGATGCGGCGCGAGTAGAAGAGCAGTTCCTCACCCATGTCGAACTCGAAGATCCGCTTACCCTCCAGGAAGAAGGGACGCTTCTCCTCATAGAATGTCTCGAATGCACTGATGTTCAACACCGACGGATCGACTTCGACCTGTCCGAAATCGGGGTTGACCGTGAAGTCGAGGGTAAAGGCGCTGGTCACTCCGAGCTTTCCGTCCAGCCCCAGATCCCCTTCGGTCTTGCTCTCCCGCTTGAAGGGGGACCCGACTTCCTGTCCGAAAGTCGCGTAGCGGCCGACGGCGTATGGGAGCAGCTCGATGTTCCGGCTCTTGCGGATCCCCTCGATGCCGTGGAGTTCACCGATCGAGTAGAGCTGGCCCGGGCTGTCACGGGGCACGAGGGCGAACTGCGCTTCTTCACCGTTGCGGTTGATCCAGCGCCAGGAATGGAATCCCCAGACCTGCTTCTCCTGGTTTCCATAACGCAGCTGGCTCAGGGGGATGCGCATCTCCGCCGTCCAGGCGTCGGGCTCGCTGCCGACCTTGCCGTCCCAGATGGCGTCCCAGGTGGTGTCCCAACCTCCGTTGAACAGGATGAGATCGATCTTTGCACCGCCGGCGGTGAGGTCGAACTCGAAACCCGTCCGGTGGTCGAAGTAGCTGTCGAAACAGACTCCGACGATGTCCCCGATGAAGGCGTCACGCCGACCGAGCTTGCGGTCGATCCTGGCGGGTTCCTTGTCGTAGGCCCGGATCGCGACATAGATGTTGTTGTCGTCGTAGAGGATCTTGAGCTTGGTGTCCTCCGACGGCATGGCGCCGTTGCGCGGAATGTACTGGCGATAGTCCCCGGCCCAGTGGCCTTCCTCCCAGGCCGCGTCATCGAGCTTGCCGTCGATCTTGGGCGGCGTTCCGTGGAGTCGCTGGGTCACGTAATAGCGGCGTCCTCCCGGGGTCAGGGGGCCCGGGGGTGGGGGATCATTCCCCTCGGCCGAAAGCCGAAAGCAGACGACCATCATGGAGAGCCAACAACAGGAGAAGAGAGCGATGAGCTTGAGTGTTCTGCGCATTGACAAGACCGGCATTCTACCAGTCCGGCGGGCCTTGAGGAATCGTTAAAGGCGGCGAAATAGGTGACACGCACGTAATTCCATCGTAAGGTGCTGTGAAATAAGGATTCTGTTCCAGGTCTGGCACCAATTCTCCTGTTCCTGCGGAATTCGCAGAAGTGGTGGTTCGCCGGCTCACCCTGCGCCCTGGCGTGGAGCCAAGCCGCCGCGGATTGGCCTGCCTGCCACCGCCCGGTCCGTCGCCGCCCCGGCCATTCCGGGCAAAACGCCTGCGAAGTGCGAAGGGCGAAGGGCGAAGGGACGGTCCGGTATACTGGGCGGAATGAAGCTGAATGGAAAGACCGCCATCGTGACCGGAGGCAGTGCCGGAATTGGGCTGGCCATTGCCCGGCGGCTCGGAACCGACGGCGCCCGGGTTGCGATCTGCGGCCGATCGGCCGATCGGCTGAGCCGAGCGTCCCAGAATCTCGCATCCTCCGGAATCGAGGTGCTGGCCGCCCGCTGTGATGTCCAGGATGCGCAGGCCGTGGAGAGCCTGGTCGAACAGGTCGTCGGCCGATTCGGCGCGATCCATATCCTGGTCAACAACGCGGGAGCGAACGAGCCGACGCCCCTGCAGGAACCCGACGATACGGCCTGGCAGCAGAACATCCGCACGGGCCTCGATGGAGCCTACTATTGTACGAGCCGCGTGCTGCGGCACATGCCTGATGGAGGGCGACTGGTCTACATTGCCTCCGTGACGGCCAAGTTCGGAGTGCCGGGCGCGGCCGGCTACTGCGCGGCCAAGCATGGTCTGCTGGGCCTGGTGCGCAGCGCGGCGCTGGAACTGGCGCCACGGCAAATCACGGCCAATGCCGTCTGCCCGGGCTGGGTGGAAACCGATCTCGCCCGGGTCGTCATGCAGCGCGTGGCCGACCGGATCGACCGGGATTTTGCCGAGACCCGCCGCCGACTGCTGGCCAACGTGCCGCTCGGGGAGATCATAGAGCCGGAAGAGGTGGCGGCAATGGTCGCCTATCTGGTCTCGCCCGAGGCTCGAAACGTGACCGGCCAGGCGTACAATCTCTGCGGCGGGCAGGTCATGTACTGATCGACGGGTCCGCCGTACGCTCGGGAACAGTCATGGGTGGTCTTCGCACGAATCTGATCGGCCTGTCTATGCTGTGTCTGGTCTGCCAGACCGGTGTTGCGGCCGGGATCCGCTTGCAGCTGGTCCGGCATGCCGTCGGCGAGGAGCGGGAATACGAGGACTACCTGGTCCACTCCCGCTACCTGAACGACATCGTCACCCGCCTGAACGCGCGCTTTCTCTTCCCTCAGGAGATCGCGGTGCAATTGGGCACCGACGACGGGCCGCTGTACGACGTCGCGAGCCGCACCATTCGGATTCCCTTCGACCTGGGCTTGCTGCCCTCGCCGCGGGACGAGAGGCTCGACATGGTGGAACGTCGCCTTCTCTACCGGGGCGCCCTGGCCTTCTCGGTCGGACATGAGATGGGGCACGCCTTCGTCCACCTCTATGACTGGCCCGTACACGGGAGAGCGGAAGAGGAACAGGCCGCCGACGCCGTGGCCGTCTATCTCGTCATGCACGTGCTGGGCGACGAGGAGTCCGTGGCCGAGGCCCTGGCCGAGATCGTCCGCCTCGAGGCCGCCGGGGACGCGTCCCCGGCCGTCAGTGCCTGCATCGCCCCTGCCCGAGCGCAGCGGGTCTTTTGCTGGCTGAGGGGTGCGGCTTCGGGATCGCTGGGATGGCTCGGCAGACTCGGGGTGCTGCCGGACGCGACCTCGACATCGTGTCGGGACGAATACCTCGCCCTCGAGTCGCGCGTCGAGGCGCTGCTCAGGCCGGCGGAGCGTTCGGCGCGGAGCGATCCGCCGTGAGCGCGTAGACCTTCTCCGTCTCGGGGGGCTGGGCGGGTGCCTCCGAACGCGAAAGCAGGGCTTTCAGATCGAACACCATTCCCTCCCGCGAGTAGGAGCTGAACTCGAGCACTCCCGTGTCCATGCGGATGGCATCCTCTGGGCAGGCTTCCACGCAGTAGCCGCAGAACACACACAGCCCCAGGTCGATGTCGAACCGGACCGGATATTTCTCGATGTTCGGATTGGGATGTTCGCCGGCGACGATGTAGATGCACTTGGCCGGGCAGACGGTCTCACACATCATGCAGGCCACGCAGCGCGGCGCGCCGTCGGGACGCTTGGTCAGGCGGTGGAGGCTGCGCAGGCGGGGAGCCACCGGGCGGCGCTCTTCGGGGTACTGATAGGTCTCGGCTCCGCGCAGACCCCGGGACAGGCCGACGAGCTTCGCAATGTGGATCGAGATGTTGCGGGCGAAGTGCCCGAAAGTGAGCCAGAGGCCACGCACGACCTCACCCACGTACAACTTCTCCATCAGAGTCAGCTCTTTTTCAACCACCTTGATAGCCATAGGCAACTAACCCGCAATCCAGAGAAGGACTGCCCCGGTGATCACGATGTTGGCGATCGAGAGGGGCAACATGATCGTCCAGCCCAGTCGCATCAGCTGGTCCCACCGGAAACGCGGCAGGGTCCAGCGGACCAGCAGAAAGAAGAAACAGAAAAAGAAGACCTTCAGCAGAAAGGCCCCTACCTGCAGCAGCATGACGGCCACCGTCGGCAGGGCAATGGTCGATCCCCAGGGGAAGACGAAGCCCGAGGAAGCCAGGTAGGGAATCTGCCAGCCGCCGAAGAACAGGGTTACGGTCAGGACCGAGGCGAGCACCGTCTCGACGAAATCACTCAGGAAGAACAGACCGAATCTCATCCCGCTGTACTCGACGAAGTAGCCGATGATCTCCGACTCCCCTTCGGGAATGTCGAAGGGGACGCGCTTGGTTTCCGCCATGGCCGCCGTCATGAACAGGATGCAGCCGAGGGGCTGCATGAGGACACCCCACAGCGGCAGCCAGCCCCAGCCGAGCTGACCCTGGAACTGATTGATCTCCTGCAGGTTCAGGGTTCCGTAGATCATCAGCGCCCCGATGACCGTAGCGCCCATCGTGATCTCGTAGGAAATCATCTGTCCCGAGGCCCGCAGACCACCGAGCAGGGCGTAGTTATTGGCCGAGGCCCATCCGCCCAGGACGAAGCCGTAGATGCCCAGGCTCATCATGGCGAAAACGAAGAGGATCCCCACGTTGATGTTGAATACCTGCAGCGAAACAGTGGTGTCGCCGAACTGGTAGACGCCGCCGAAAGGAATCGCGGCAAAGCCGAGCAGGGCAAAGGAGAAGGCAATGATCGGTGCGATCGTGTGCAGGAAGCGGTTTCCCTGCGGCGGGACGAAGTCTTCCTTGAGAAACATCTTGCCGCCGTCGGCCAGGATGTGGAAGAGCCCCAGCGCCCGGATTCCGAACAACGTTGCCCGGTTCGCGCCGATCCGATCCTGCATGACCGCGCTCTGCTTGCGCTCCATCCAGGTCAGTATGGAAGCAAAGCCCATGACAACGGAGAACAGGAATAGGACTTTGCCGATGTCGATCAGGTAGATTGCCATCATTGCCTCGCTGTTGTCGCGCTAGCTCCTGGACGCCGCCGCCGAATCGAGCATCTGACCGGTCGCCCCGATGGCATCGGCCGGGACACCCAGCCAGCCTTCCAGCGCCTGGTCCGGATTCTCCGGCATGGAGATCCGGCATTCCCGGGCCAGTCTGGAGAGGATCTCAGTGCCCGGCAGGCTGTCCTCGAGTGGGGGCACCGCCCGATTGAATCGTTGCACTCGGCCTTCGAAGTTCGTAAAGGTCCCGCTCGTCTCGAAATGGGTGGCGGAGGCCAGAACGACGTCGGCCAGTTCGGCCGTCGCGTTCCAGTTCGTTCCCTGGTAGACGACCTTCTCCACCTCCTTCAAGAGCTCCAGCGCCGCCGGGTTCTGGAAGTCGTGGTTGAAGACGTAGAGCAATTTGAGCTTGCCCGCCGCCGCCGCCTTCAGGAGATCCCCGGCGTCGCCGCCGAAACCCATGTGCCGGGCTCCGGCCGCGTTCGGATTGGGGTCCGCGCGGCGCAGCAGATCATCCTCCGGGACCGCCTCCTCCCAGGGATTGTCGAGGGCGAACCGGGTCAGCCCCAGACCCTCGACGAACAGCTGTTTGCAGTAGAGCAGTTCCTCGTTGGAGAGCTGTGGCGACACGATCACCCCGACCGACCCGGCGCCGTGGGCCTCGATGGTGCTGCGGATCAGGTCGGCGGCCGTGTGGATCGCCGGACTCCAGTCGCACGCTTCGAGCCGCGCGGTTTCCCGCAGTTGCGGGAATTCGATGCGGTCGAGGTCGACGAATCCGTAGCCAAAACGCCCTCTGTCACAGATCCACCACTTGTTCACATCGGGATTGAAGCGGGGCTGGACGCGCATCACGCGGCGTCCCTGCGCCTTGTACGGGCGGTTCTCGTTGTAGCTGACCGTGGTGTTGCAGCCCCGCGAGCAGCCGTTGCAGATGGATTGCGCCGTCGACAGGTACCAGACCCGGCACTTGAAGCGGAAGTCCCGTTCCGTCAGGGCGCCGACCGGACAGATGTCGATGACGTTGCCCGAATAGGGGTTGTCGAGCGACGTCCCGGGAACCAGATCGATGACGGACCGGTTGCCCCGGTTGAAGACACCCAGCTCGTTGCTCCGGCTCACCTGCTCGGTGAAACGGACGCAGCGCGTGCACAGGATACAGCGCTCCTGGTCGAGAACCACGTGGGGGCCGATGGGAAAGGCCTTGCGACGCTTGATCTTGTTTTCCAGGTACCGGCTCAGATAGCGGCCGTGTTCCATGTAGAAGTTCTGCAGGTCGCATTCCCCCGACTGATCGCAGACCGGGCAGTCCAGCGGATGGTTGGAGAGAAGGAACTCCAACATCGCCTGACGCGCCTTCTTGACCTGGTCGGAGTTCGTAATCACCTGCATCCCGTCCTGGACCCGCGTGTAGCAGGCCACCTGGAGCTTCGGGATGTTGGCCACTTCCACCAGGCACATTCGGCAGCTGCCGGCAATGGGCAGGCCCGGGTGGTAGCAGTAGCGCGGGATGTAGATGCCGCACTTTTCCGCCGCCTGGATGACGGTGGCATCCGCTTCTACGGTGACGCTGTTTCCATCAATCGTGATTGTCGGCATAGTTGGCACGCTCTCAAGCCATCGCGGTCGCGCCGGCGCGGTCGTCGACCATGGATCGCTTGTGCTTGACGAAATACTCGAATTCCTCGGAGAACTTCTCCAAAAAGCTCCGCAGCGGCATCTGCGCGCCGTCGCACAGAGCGCAAATGCTGGTTCCGCTCATGTTGGCGCTCAGGTGCCGGAGGGTCTCGAGATCGGCTTCCGTTCCGGAACCGCTGGTGATCCTGGTCAGACAGCGGTAGACCCAACCCGTGCCTTCGCGGCAGGGAGTGCATTGCCCACAGGACTCGTGGGCGAAAAAGTGCTCGATGTTCTGCAGCGCCCGCACCATGCAGACATCCTCGTCCATGACGACGACGGCTCCGGAGCCCAGCATCGAATTGGCCTTGGCCAGAGCGTCGAAGGTCATCGGGATGTCGATCTCATCGGCGGACAGGACGGCGGAAGAGGTACCCCCGGGGATGACGGCCTTCAGTTTCCTGTCACGCCAGATTCCCCCGCCGTGCTCGAAGATCAGCTCCCGCAGCGGCGTCCCCAGAGGCAGTTCGTAGACCCCGGGCTTCTCGACGCAGCCGGAGAGGGCGAACAACCGGGTGCCGCCGTTGCGCTCGCAACCGAGTTCGGCGAACCAGGCGCCGCCGTTGGCGATGATCTTGGGCAGGTGAGACAGGGTCTCCACGTTGTTGATGACCGTCGGGCAGCCGAACAGGCCCACCACGGCCGGGAACGGCGGTTTCAGCCGGGGCCAGCCTTTCTTGCCCTCGAGGGATTCGAGCAGACCCGTTTCCTCGCCGCAGATGTAGGCGCCGGCGCCGCGGTGGATGTGGATGTCGAGCGCGTAGTCCGTGCCCAGGGTCTTCTTGCCCAGAATGCCGGCCGTATAGGCCTCATCGACGGCCTTGCGCAGGCGCTCGTAAGGTCGGACATACTCGCCCCGGATATAGATATAGGCCGTATGGATGCCCACGGCGTAGCAGCAGATGATGATGCCCTCGATCAGCCTGTGCGGATCCCATTCGACGATGTAGCGATCCTTGAAAGTCCCGGGCTCCGCCTCGTCGCAGTTGACCGTCAGGTACTTCGGCTTGCCCGTATCCTTGGGGACGAAGCTCCATTTGCGGCCGGTGGGGAAGCCCGCTCCGCCAAGTCCCCTCAGATTGGACTTCATCACCTCGTCGGTCACCTCGTCGGGCTTCATCGTGGTCAGCGCCTTGCGGGCGGACTCGTAGCCCCCATGCTGGAGACGCCACTCGAGGTTGCGGGCCTCCTCGACTCCAAAGAACTCAGATACGACCGTCACAATTGGCATGGTATTCCCGATCCCGACTGGAGATTTCAGTCCTTCAGTTTGTCCACGATCTCTTCGACCTTTTCCCGGGTCAGGTTGCCCTCGAAATAGCCGTCGACCTGGATCATCGGAGCGATCTCGCAGGCCCCGAGGCAATCCGGCACCGTCTCCCAACTGATGTTTCCGTCCGCGGTGATCTCTCCGTCTTCGACGCCCAGCTTCTCGAGCAGGTACTGGGAGATTCCGTCGCTGCCCCGGATCCAGCACGACAGGCTGCAGCACACCCGGATGTGATGGCGCCCCATCGGCTTGTCCGAGAACAGGGTGTAGAAACTCCGAACCTCGTGCACGTCGACCACGGGCACCTCGAGGAGGCCGGCGACGTATACCTCGACTTCCGGGGAAATAAATCCGTGCTGTTCCTGCGCCAGATGCAGCGTGGGCAGCATGGCCGCCCGCTTGCGCGGATACCGGCTCAGGATGTCCTGAAACTTCTGCTGGTTCTCGGCTGTGAATTCGAAGGGCGCGCTCATCGGTCCAATTCTCCAGCAATCATGTTGACGGAACCAAAAGTGGCGATGATGTCGGCGATCTGGCCGCCCCGGAGGAACTCGTGCAGGCCGCCCATGATGGGAAAGCAGGGCGGATGGCAGCGAACGCGCCAGGCCCGGTCGGTCCCGTCGCTGACGACGTAGAAACCCAGTTCGCCGTTGCCGCCCTCGACGAAGGAGTAGGTCTCTCCCTTGGGAGGACGCAGGCCGTGGCCGAGCATGACGATCTTGAAGTGGTTCATCAAGGCTTCGATGTTCGAATAGACCTGTTCCTTGGCCGGGAGCCAGGCTTCCCGGTCGTCGGCGTACACCCGGCTGTGGAATTTCTTCTCCGAACCCGCCAAGGTCGGCTCGATCAGAACTTCGTTCTGCAGCAGGCCGGCCGTCTTGCCGAACTTGCCCAGGTCCGCCATGAGATCGGGCGAGATGACCCGGCCTTCCGCGTCGACGTTGGTGGGACCGCCGGGCAGGGTATCGAGGGCCTGGTGGACGATCCGGATCGACTGTCGCATTTCCTCCATGCGGACCAGATACCGATCGTAGTTGTCGCCCCGGTCCCCGATGGGGACATCGAAGTCGAAACGATCGTAAACGTGGTAAGGAAAAGCCTTGCGGACGTCGTAGTCGACGCCGGTCGAGCGCAGGAAGGGACCGGTGATGCTGTACTCGAGAGCCTGCTCCCGAGTGACGATTCCGATATCCCGTGTCCGGTCGTAGAAGATGCGATTCCGGGTAATCAGGGCGTCCACCTCTTCGAGGACCCCACTGACCTTGTCGATCAGGACCCGGCAGCGGTCCTCGAATCCCGCGGGAAGGTCGCCCTTGACCCCGCCCACGCGGGCGTACGAAATGGTCAGTCGCGCTCCGGTGACGCTTTCCACCAGCTCGTAGAGCCACTCGCGCGCCTTCATCATGTAGAGGAAGACCGTGAAGGCCCCGAGTTCCATGGCGGAGGCCCCGATACAGGTCAGATGGTCGCAGACCCGGGAGAGCTCGCTCATGATGACCCGGATGTACTCGCAGCGCTCGGGAACCTGAAGCCCCATCAGCTTCTCGACCGCCATGGCGAACCCGAAATTGTTGATCAGCGGAGAGACGTAATTGAGCCGGTCCGTGTAGGGGAAGCACTGGGTGTAGGTTCCCGCCTCGCAGTGCTTCTCGAAGCCGCGGTGGAGGAACCCAATGTCGATCTCCGCATCCTTGACGAACTCGCCGTCGGCGATCACCTTGATGCGGATGACGCCGTGCATGGCCGGATGGGAGGGCCCCATGTTGAGGAACATTTCCTGTTCCTCGACTTGCGCTCCGAATTGGCTGGTCGCCGGCTTCGTGACATCACTGGGTGTCGACATAGTCTTATCTTTCAATCCCTCGGTCCAATGAGAGGCTGGCGCTTGTTGATGGGATAGTCCTTGCGCAATGGATGGCCCTCGAACTCCGGATACATCAGGATCCGACGCAGGTCGGGGTGCCCTTTGAAGCGGATGCCGAACATGTCGTAGACCTCCCGCTCGTACCAGTTGGCCGACTTCCACAGTGAAGTCAGGGTCTCTACCTCGGGATCGTCGTCGCCCACCGGCACTTTGACGCGCAGGCGCAACAGATGCGGCACCGAAAGAAAGTGGTAGACCACCTCGAACCGAGGCTTGCGCTTCTCATAGTCCACCGCCGTCACGTCCATCAGGACGTCGAACTGCAGGTCGGGATCGTCTTTGAGGAACCGGCCCAGTTCCACCAGTTTCGAACGGACCACGACCGCCGTATCCTCGCCGAGACGTGAGTGAGTGCTCAGGATGGCGTCGCCGAAACGCTCGCGCACTTTGCCGAGTGTAAGACTCTCTTCCATGTTCAAGACCGCTCCATTGTCGAAATCATTCCGTGTGGTCTGGAACCCGGAACTAAAGGGCCTGCTTCTGCCGCTGAATGCGCTCCTGGAGCATCATCAGCCCCTGCAGGACCGTTTCCGGACGAGGCGGGCAGCCGGGGATGTACAGGTCGACGGGAACCACGTGGTCGATTCCCCTGACGACCGCGTAGTTGTCGTAAAACCCCCCCGTGCACGTGCACACACCGAAGGCGACCACCCATTTCGGAGCGCACATCTGATCGTAAATCTCCCGGAGGATCGGCGCAATCTTCTGGTTCGTCGTTCCCACTACGAACAACACGTCGGCCTGCCGGGGAGAGAACCGGGGCAGCCCGGCGCCGAAGCGGTCGATGTCGTAGTGCGCGCAGGCAACCGACATGTACTCCATGCCACAGCAGGCCGTGACGAACGGGTACAGGAAGAGCGAGTATTTTCGAACCCAACCGATCGCCTCATCGAGCTTCGAGGTGAAGAATCCGCTGTCCGGGCCGGTCGCCACTGCATCTAGCGCCATTCGAGTGCTCCCCTCTTGATCGAGTAGAAGAGGCCGGCGACGACCACGAGCAGGAAGACGAGCATCTCGGCAAAGCCGAAGAAGCCGAGCTTGCGGTAGATCACCGCCCAGGGAAAGAGAAAGATCATCTCAATGTCGAAGAGCACGAACAGAATGGCAACGAGGAAGAACTTCACTGAGAAGTGTCCCCGGATGATCCTCTTCGGTGCGTTTCCGCATTCGAACGGCTGGTCATGGACTCGACCACGAAGGCGGGGACCCAGCCAGTGGTGCACCACCATCATGGTCACTGCGGTCCCGCTCGCCACCAACAGCATCACGAACAAGCCAAAGTAGTCCTGCATCTCGAATTTCTCAAGCCAACGTCAACCCCGACATTCGGCCGGGTGACAGTACGAAGACCCCATGCTACAGGAGCGGGAAACCTCCGACAAGACTTTGGATTATATCAAACCAACGGATTCGGCTTCGGCCGCATCAGCGGCTCGGCCGGGCCCCGTCGAAGCCGCTCGAGTGCCCGTCCAGGCGGGAATCTGCTAATGTGTAGGAGATGGACGGATCCGATCACGGCCCACGGCGCAGGCACCCCTCCTGGCTGAAGGTCCGTGCCCCTTTCGGCGAGGAGGTCCACCGCCTCCGGTCCCTGCTGGGTGGACTTCAACTCAACACGGTTTGCCAGGAGGCCATGTGCCCCAACATGGGGGAGTGCTGGGCCCATGGCGTGGCCACCTTCATGATCCTCGGGGAAGTCTGCACCCGGGGCTGCCGATACTGTGCCGTGAGCAAGGGGAAACCGGCCGGACTCGACCTCGAGGAGCCGGGCCGGGTGGCCGCCGCGGTGGCCGGCATGGGGCTGAACCATGCGGTTATCACCTCGGTGGACCGCGACGATCTGGAGGACGGCGGGGCGGGGATCTTCGCCGAGACGATCCGGGAGATCCGCCGCCGAAGGCCGGGCTGTGTGGTGGAAGTCCTGACCCCTGATTTTCAGGGCAGGGAAGCCTCCCTGAGAAGGGTGACGGAGGCCCGCCCGGAAGTGTTCGGCCACAACATCGAGACCGTGCCGAGGCTCTACCGCAAGGCCCGGGGCGGGGGGAAGTACGATGTCTCCCTGGCGGTGCTCAGGCGGGTGCGGGAGATGGCTCCGGAGGCGGTCCTGAAGACCGGCATCATGCTCGGTCTGGGCGAGGAGCCGGACGAAATCCGCGCAGTCATGTCGGACATCGTGGCCTGCGGCGTGAACATTCTCACCTTGGGGCAGTACCTTCGGCCCAGCGGCTGGCATCTGCCGGTGGCTCGGCACTACCGGCCCGAAGAATTCGTCTACTGGAAAGAGGTGGGCGAGGCGATGGGCTTCGACCATGTCGAAAGCGGGCCGCTGGTTCGATCCAGCTATCTGGCCGATCGCCAGCTCTCGGCCCTGGGTGACCGCCGACCGCTGAGAGAGCCCGCTTCACCTTTGGTCGAGTTGACCTGATCCGATTCAGTCCCGCGGTTCCGGCTCGGGAAGCACCAGGACGTCGTCGCCGTCGATCTTGACGGGAAAACGCTCGACGAAGGCCGCAGGGTTCAGGGTGCAGGTGCCGGAACGGATCTCGAAAGTCCATTCGTGCCAGGGACAGGTGACGTGGGCGCCCTTCACCAGCCCCTCTCCGATGGGACCTCCCCGGTGGGGACAGACGTTCTCCAGGGCGTGCACTTCGCCATCGATCTGAAAGAGCGCGATTTGTCGACCCTCCACCTGGACGATCCGCGCGTCTCCTTCGATCAGCTCATCCCGTCTCGCCACGACTCTGTAGTAGGACATGGGTTCCGATTCTCGTGTTGGTGGTGGGCGCCGTCGCCAATCCGGCTTCCAGAGCCGTGCCGCCGCACGGGCCGTTGGACTTGGAGGCCATTATAGCCCGAACTCCGCCCGGGCAGGGATGCCGTGTCGACCGGTCCGCCGACGCTGGCGATGATGCGGACAGAGACCGGGGCTGGGTTGATGCCGCGAGCCGCAGGATCGCTCCTGAGCAGGTGTCAGTGCCGCTTGGGGATCACGATCCAGAGAATCAGATAGGGGACGAAGCCGGGCAGTCCGCCGGGCATCAGCAGGAGCAGGAAGAGGATCCGGAACCAGAGCGGCCGGATGCCGAAGAACACACCCAGGCCACCGCAGACGCCGGCCACGATCCCGTCCTGTCGTCGCAGCTTGTTTGCATCGTCGAAGTGGATGGAAGTGGTCATGAACCTGTCCTGTCCCCCTACCAGCGGGTCTGGTTGTGCCAGAAGTAGATGAGCGCCGAAACGGGCACGGCCGTAGCCAGCGCGATGAGCGTGAATTCCCGGATGACGGGCACTCCCAGGAAGATGACGACGGTGGCGATGGTGAAGAGGAGGCCCGCAAAACCCTCGGCAGGAATATGGTCGATCCGAATACCCTGATGGTAACGCGTGATGAATCGTTCGTGTGTCATGCCTGTTGATACGCTCGAGAGCTCCGAAAAGTTCAGTTGAGGCGACAACATCCGTCGGCCCTGTCGCCTGCGCGACCTGGAGGCCCTGGCGGAGGGATCCCGCGGCTCACGTTCCACGTTCCAGGTTCAACGCTCCGGAGTCCTGGGAGTGGGACATGCTTCCAGACTGTCACTGCGAGGTTGGAGGTTGGCGATCCCTGCCGGGATCGAGCCGCAGTAGTCAATCCGTCTTCAGCCGACCATCGATGGCGTGGCGACTCGCTGACGCTCGCGTTCCGACGGTGCCGCCGCGCGGACAGAACGTGAGTGTCAACGAGCGTCCCGCCCTGTGCCTTCGTCTCTCTCCGCCGAGTCCACCGCGGCAGGATCTCCGGTCTCTGGCCCTTGAGCCGCTCCGAACCCCGGAACCTCGGAACTTCGGAACCTCGATGTTCGGGGGCGTGTTGCCCAAAGGGCGGCGGCCTCCGATCGGTGTGCGCCCACTGGAGAGAGGTCTCGGCAGCCTGATCTCACGCAAAGGCGCCAAGTACGCCACGCCGCAAAAAGATTCTTTGTGGCTGGCGGCTTTGCGTCCTTCTTTGCGCCTTTGCGTGGAACCAAACCGCCGTGCATTCGCCTGCCTGCCAGCGTCCGATCCGACACAGCCCTCGCCATTCGGACAACCCGCCTTCGCCCTTCGCCCTTCGCACTCCACCCTTCGGCATTGGGCCTTCGCCGTTCGGCTTGGAGAACGGGAGCGCGGGAGCGCGGGAGGACGGGATGCCGCTCCGTATTTCAGAACCCGAACGAAGTGAGGCGCCCCGCGCCGGGCCCGGAGAACGGGAGGACGGGTCTCGCGAGGAGGGTGGGAACCGCGTCAGAGCGATTTGGGCAACACGCCCTCGCACTTCGTCCTTCGCACTTCGCGATTCGTGCTATACTCCTGCCGATTTTATGGACTGGGAACACAAAGGAATTCGCTTCACGATCACCACTGAGAAAGTGGGTCCCATGGTGATGGCTTCGGCGCGGGTCCCCAAAGAGGGGATGTTCATCCGCGTCCGTCCCTTCTCTGCGATCGGACGGGACGAACCGAAGGCGATCGAGTTGCTCAAGGCCCAGATCGCCCTGGAAATGAGGCGGGTTCCCGAAACCCGCAGCGCGGAAGCCTAGAACTCCGGAAGCCGGTACCCTCTGCGATGCCGGAGCTTCAGGCCCTGGCCGTCCTTGATCCTGACCTCGATCCTGCGAAAGCGCCCGTCCCGCGTCTTGTCCCGGGGAACGTAGGTGATGCTGTACTGGCTGCGCAGTTCGGAGTTGATCTGCTCGAAGGCCTCGTCCAGACGTTCGGGAGTGTAGGGGAAGAAGGCCGAGCCGCCGGTCTGGTCCGCCAGTTCCTCCAGGTTGCTCTTGCCCCGCTTGCTGGAACTGGCGCCGAAGTTGTTGGTGCCGATGGCGTAGGTCGTGACCTCGGAGATCTGGGCCATCTCGAGGGCCTCTTCGAGGGACCGCTGGCTGTTGCGGTCATCGCCGTCGGATACGACGACGATCGTCTTGCGGGCGTCCCGATCCGTCATTTTGTCCCGGGACACGGTGTAGACTGCGTCCCAGAGAGCCGTTCCGCCCCCGGACCGAAGTCCCTCGATCTGGCGCTCGATGTCTGCGGTCCGGTTCGTGAAATCGTGCAAGAGCGAAACCCCCTGATCGAATTCGACGAGCAGGGCCTCGTCGGAACGGCGCATGACGCCCCGCAGAAACCGGATCGCCGACTCCTTCTCGAAGGCCAGCTTGAGTCGAACGCTGCCGCTCGTGTCCATGAGCAGACCGATGCGCAGCGGGCGATCCATCTCGCTCGAGAAATTCGTGATCTCCTGGGGGATGCTGTCCTCGTAGACGATGAAACGGTCCCGGCCGAGATTTCGGACGAAGTGGCCGTCCTTGTCGAAAACCGTGACGAAGACGTTGACTCTGTCGACCTCGACACGGATCGGAGGGGTTTGCTGGAAGGCTCCGGTGAAGAGCAGGAGAAGGCCGCCGGCTAGTAGGATCGTGAAGTTCCGCATCGTCTTTATTAATTTACCTGATCCGTTTACACTTGTGGAACCTCGTGGGTATGAGGCCTGGCGTTTATGTCCGATCAGCAGGGAAGACTGGAGAAGCTCAATTCGGTCATCGAGCGTGTGGTTTCCGAATGGTACAGCCGCGTCCGCGAGCACTACGTCACCGAGGACGACAGCCGTCAACTCGGGGTCGAGCCGGAGATCAAGTATTTCGGTGAGTTCGCCAGTCATCGCATCAAGTTCTCCCGCAAGAGCGAACTGAACGTGACCTACGGTCTTGCGGCGGAGCAGCGAATGGCCGATCTGTTCGTGGTCGCCAGCGTCAACAACAAGTCCAAGGGCTTCGATTACGACGGCTTCGTGGAGCGGCTGAAGTGGCACTACTGGCGGAGCCGGCACGAGAAACCGTGGACAAAGCCGGAAGTCGATCATTTCTCCTACGGGGACCTGCTGCATTTCGAGCCGCGCATGGGGCACTCGATCTTCCTCGACATGCGCAAGGACAAGGCGGACATCATCCGGCTGGCCTTCCGGGTCGATCCCGATCACGAGCAGTTCCTGCTCGAGCGGAGTGATCTGCTGCGGGACCTGATCGAGAACTACTGCCTGAGCCCCATGAAGCGGATCTACGCGGAATCCTACCGCGAGCAGTAGCACTGCTTCCCGTGTACAATCGAGAGTCCATGACCGGGGCGAAATCCCCCGGAGAAGGAGCCGTCATGAGCGATGCCGATCAGAACCGGAGAATCCAGGAGTTCATGAGCCGGGAGTTCAGCTTCAACCTGACGGCCGGCGAATGCAATTTTCTGATCCAGTTGCTGGCCTTCGTCGTCCAGGAGAACCCCTCCATCGTCCGCGGTCCGAAGGGTGAGAAGGAAGAGCTCAACTATCAGAGCATCCGGTCCATCGTCCTGATGAACGAAAAGCTGAGTCAACAACTTCAGCAGCACGCCAAGGATGCCTCGATCGTCATGGGCGAAGTGCGGGTCCAGACCGACAAGGTCCAGTGAGCCGCGGAAACGGGGAAGAACAGATTATGGATTCGTTGGAAGGCAAGAAACTGGCGGTCATCGGTCTGGGCAAGCTGGGTGGAATCCTGCTGCGGGCGTTCCTGGAGCGAGGTCTGATCAGCGCGGAAATGGCTCGGGCCACGGTTCGGCACGCCGGTCGGGCCGATTCGCGGCAGGAAGACTTCGGAGTCGCCGTCGGCACGGACAACGTCGCGGCCGCGGACTGGGCCGATGTGATCCTCCTGTGCGTCAAGCCCAGCGGTGTCGGTGATGTGGTGAAGTCCATCGCGCCGGTCCTGACGGAGCAGAAGCTCATCGTATCCGTGGCGGCGTCGGTCACGACGCAGTACATCGAAAAGCACATCGAAAAGGATGTCCCCGTGATTCGGGCCATGCCGAACACGCCCTGCTCGGCCGGCGCGGGAATGACGGCCCTGTGTCGGGGCCGCTATGCGACCGAGGATCAGCTGGACATGACCCGCAAGCTGTTCGACTCGGTGGGCCGGACGGTGACGATCGACGAAGTCCATTTCGATGCCGTCACCGGACTTTCGGCCAGCGGACCGGCCTTCATCTACATCATTCTCGAGTCCCTGGCGGAAGCCGGCGTGAAAGTCGGACTGCCGAGGGCGGTGGCGACGCTGCTGGCGGCGCAGACGGCGTTGGGGGCCTCCCAGGTCGTCCTGCAGACGGGCAGTCATCCGGCGTTGCTCAAGGACGCCGTGACGACCCCGGCGGGCTGCACCATCGACGGGATTCTGGAGCTCGAGGAGGGCAAGCTGCGGGTGACCCTGATCAAGGCGGTCGTCAAGGCGACGGAGCGCGCCCGGGAGCTGGTCTACAGCGGCTGACTCCGCCGCCGCGCCGAGTCTCTTCCTGGTGTCGGGTCCGCGGCCGGCCGGGAGCCGGCGGGCGCCCCACCCCTGAAACCATTCGGCTCGGGGCCCATCTTTGTTCGAGAGGAGTGCGGATCATGAGACGACTGTGGATGGTGTTTGCGATGGCTGTGCTCGTGTCGTTGCCGCTGCTGGCGGCGGGGCGGGCCGACCAGGTACCGGCGAAACCACTTCAGCTCAAGGTCAGCACCGAGTTCGACGGCGCCACAGCCGTTGCGGTTCTGTCCTGGAGGGACATGTCCTCCGACGAGCTGGGATTCAACATTCTGCGCAGCGACAACAACGGCGAATTCCGAGTTGTCGGTACCGTGGGTGCCAATACGACCCAGTATCGGGACGAAGTGGGAAAGTACATTGCCGGTTCCTTTACCTATAAAGTCCGCGCCTTCAATGCGGCCGGCCAGAGTGAAGACTCCAATGAGGCTTCCGTCTGGTTCTAACCTGACCCGACGGGGCGGGGCCGGAACGCGATACCGGTGCCCCGGCTCCCGGTTGGTCCGTGGAAAGTGAGCCCTGACGTGAACCTCGCTCTTTTCGATATCGACGGAACGCTGATTTCCACCGGTGGGGCAGGTTTTCGGGCCTTTACCCGGGCCGTTGACGAGGTCCTGGCCATCCCCGAGGGCCTGGCCGACGTCCGGCTCGACGGACAGACCGACTTTCTCATCCTCGAAGCCGCGCTGCGCAACGCGGGCAGGGCGCAGAACCTCGACGCGGACGTCACCCGGCTGCTCTACGGTCGCTACGTCCAGTGTCTCGAGGAGGAACTGGCCCGGGCGGCCGGGGAATACCGGGTCCTGGCGGGCGTTCCCGAGCTTCTGGAAACCCTGAACCGGCGCGGGTGGCTGGTCGGGCTGGCTACGGGAAACCTCGAAGAGGGAGCCTGGGCAAAGCTTCGGCCCGGCGCCCTGGATCGTCATTTTCTGTTCGGCGGTTTCGGATCGGACGCCCGCGAGCGGTTCGAACTGATCGGTGTTGCCATCGAACGGTCGCGCCGGTACAACCAGGGCCTGGTTCCGGAGCGGATCTTCGTCATCGGCGACACTCCCTCCGACATCCTGCACGGCCGGCGAGCCGGTGCCCGCGTGATCGGAGTGGCCACGGGAGGCTACTCGGCGCCGGAGCTGGCGGAGTTCGCCCCCGACCTCCTGGTGGATGCGCTCGAACCGATCGGGCCGGTCCTGACCTTTCTGGAGGAACATGCGAGCTGAGCGCGGGCGGAGGCTGGCACGGGTGAGTGTCCTGGCGGGAGTCCTGCTCGCGACGGCGCTTTCCGCCGCTCCCGCGACCCGGACGCGGCTGACCATCGAGGGCCAGGTGGTGTGCGTGGATTCCGAGGGCGCTCCGGTCAGCTGCGGTGCCAACTCCCACGATTTCGCCTTGCGCACGGACGCCGGCAAACTCTACTTCTTCTCGGCGGCGGATCCGCTGTCGCATCTGTTTCGGGATTCCCGGGTGCGCGAGCGCCGGTTCCGCGTGAAGGTGTGGACCCGGGCCGACCGGTTCGTCGACATCGTCAAGATCTACTCCATCAAGAACGGACAGCTGTACGACATCTATTTCTACTGTCCCGTCTGCAACATCCGATCCTACGAGGCCGGCGACTGCTGGTGCTGCCACCAGCCCTACGAACTCCGTGAGGTGCCCGCCGAACAAGCCTCGGGAGACTGACGGGCTCCACCCCGTCTCCCAGGGTCGTGCCCGAAGCGAGCTATTCGCGCCGCAGGGCCTCGGCCAGGGCCTCGGCCGGGTGAACCGCCCGGCGGCCGGTGAAGTGCTCGATCTGCGATCGGCAGCTGAAGCCGGCGACGACGATCCGCGTGTCGGGACCGGCGTCACGAACCGCCGGAAGCAGATGGCGCGAGCCGATCTTTTCCGACAGTTCGTAGTGCTCTTTCTCGTAGCCGAAGGAGCCGGCCATGCCGCAGCATCCGTCGGGGACTTCCTCGATCTCGACTCGCGGCAGCCGGCGCAGCAGTTTCAGCGTCGGCTCCGCGCCGATCAGAGCCTTCTGCTGGCAGTGGCCGTGGAAGAGCAGGTGGCGCGGACCGTCTTCGAAGACGTCGTCGAGCTTCGGGGCATTTTCCGGCAAGGCGAGAAACTCCTCCAGCGAGAAGATCCGTTCCACCACGGCGGCGGTGCGTGAGGGTTCTTCGATCAGGTCGAGGTAGTCGTCCTTGAAGGTCGAATAGCAGCTCGGTTCCAGCACCAGGATCGGTCCCGGAATCGACTCCAGGCGCCGGATCAGCTCGGCGCCGTTGCGGCGCGCTCTGTCCAGTTGTCCCGCGGAGATGAGGGGACGCCCGCAGCAGCCCGGAGCCACCAGCCGGACCTCGAAGCCCAGGGTCTCGAGGAGTTCGAGGGCCGATCGGCCGACTCCCGGCTGGTAGAAATTGGTGAATGTGTCGGCAAACAGCGTCACCAGCGGCGCCCCCGTGCCGTCCCCTTTCGACGGCCGCCGGGCGTGCCAGCGCATGAGAGTGGTGGAGGCGTAGCGCGGCAGGCGGCGTCGGGCATCGATGCCCGCAAAGCGCTCCAGCAGCGAGCGGGTGGCGGCGGAACCGGCCACGAGGTTGGCCAGAGAAGGCCAGTGGGAGGCCAACTCGGCGGACCGTCGGGTTCCTGCCACGAGCCGCTTCTCGAGGGGCAGGCCGTGGTGCTCATAGTAGTGGGAGAGGAACTCGGCCTTCATCTTGGCCATGTCCACATTGGTCGGGCACTCGGCTTTGCAGGCCTTGCATTCGAGACACAGGTCGAGGACCTGGTAGAGGCGCTCGCTGGTGAAGCCTTCCGGCCCGAGTCGACCCGAGATTGCGCTGCGCAGCGCGTTGGCACGTCCGCGGGTGGAGTGTTCCTCGTCCAGCGTCGCAATGTAGGACGGACACATGGTTCCGCTGACGGTTTTGCGGCAGTGGCCGACGCCCGTGCACATCTCGACGGCCCGCGCAAACCCCATCTCCCGTTCGAAGCGGTAGTAGGTCGGAGGGTGGCTGACCCGGTAGCCCGGATCGATGCGCAGATGTTCGGTAGGCGATCCGGCGTCCACGATCTTCCCCGGATTCATGAGGCCCGGCGGGTCGAACAGTCGCTTGACTTCACGAAAGGCCTCGTAGATCTCCTCGCCGAAGAACTCGGGCAGCTTGTAGCTGCGGACCAGTCCGTCTCCATGCTCCCCGCTCCACGAGCCCCCGTATTGCCGGACCAGTTCGAAAGCCCGCTCCGAGATCCCTCTCAGAATGCGCAGGTCCTCGGGCTGTTTCAGGTTCAGGAGCGGACGCAGGTGAATGACGCCCACGCTGGCGTGAGCGTACAGGGTCAGGGCCCGGTCGTAGCTGCGGCAGATTTCCTGGATCTGCCCCACGTAGTCGGCCAGATGTTCCACGGGCACGCAGGAGTCTTCGATGAAGGCCACGGGTTTGAAATCGCCCTTGACCGCCAGCATGACCCCGAGCGTGCTCTTTCGGACCTGCCAGACATCGGCCTGCTCGGCGGCACTGTGCGCCACGTGGACGTGATAGACGTGGCGGCGCACCTCGTCGTCTTCCACCATCGATTCCAGTCCCTCGCGGACCGCCGCTTCGGTCCCGTCGCTGAACTCGACGATCAGGACCCCTTGAGGATCTCCCTCGATGAACTGGCGGAACAGCTCGGAGACGGTGGGGCTCGTTCGCGCCGCCTGCATGCCGTAATGATCCAGCAGCTCGACCGCCGAAGGACCGTACTGCAGGATCCTCGGTACGGTTCGGATGGCGCGCATGAGGTCTCGAAAGTGGAGGACCGCCACGATGCGGGCGCCCGGGATCGGCTCGAGATTGAGCGTCGCGTCCAGTGTGACGCCCAGTGTCCCCTCGGAGCCCACCAGCAGGCGGGCCAGGTTGAAGTCGGATTCGTTCAGTAGCTCGTCCAGGTTGTATCCGCTGACGCGGCGCATGACCCGCGGGAATCGCTCCCGGATGCGCTCGCGTTCGCGTCGCACCAGCTCCCGGATTCCCTGGTACAGCCGTCCTTCGCGGTCCGGCGCGGCGCATTTCAGATCGAGGGCGCGGGAGTCGAGGCTCCGGAAGTCGACGATCTCGCCCGTCGAGAGGGCTGCGCGGATGCCCCGGACGTGATCGACGGTCTTGCCGTAGCGGACCGAACGGGTGCCGCTCGAGTTGTTTCCGATCATGCCGCCGATGTTGGCCCGGCTGCTGGTGGCGACGTCGGGCGCGAAGAAGAGTCCCGCCGGTGCGAGGTGCCGGTTCAGATTGTCCAGGACGATCCCGGGCTGGACCCGGGCCGTCCGCCGCTCCGGATCCACTTCCAGGACGGCGTTCATGTACTTGGAAAAATCGAGAACCAGTCCGGAGGAAACGGCCTGACCCGCCAGACTGGTGCCTCCTCCCCGGGGGAGCACGGGCACGCCGTATTCCCCGCACAGGCGCAGGGCGGCGATCACGTCTTCGTCGTGCTTCGGAAGGGCGACGACCTGCGGATCGATCTGGTAGAGGCTGGCATCGGTGCTGTAGAGGGCCCGCGACATCCGATCGACCCGGACCTCCCCCTCGAACTTCCCGCGAAGTGCCTCTGCAAACGAGATTTGCGCCTCGGCTGTCATTGGCTCCAATCTAGCACAACGCGGCCCTCGGGGGGCCGCGTTGTGCTGTTCGCCCTTCGCCCCTCGCCCTTCGCCCTTCGCCCTTCGCCCTTCGCCGTTCCGCCGTTCCGCGGCAAACCCCGGAACCGCGGACCCCGCAACCGGTGCGTTAGAATACCGCTTCGACGGTTCGCGTCATGTCATTGCCCTACGAATACATCAATGACGAGATCCACGAGCGGCGGGAACGGGTCTTTCTGCTGTTCGCCGCCGTTTTCGTCGGGGCCATCGCGATGCTGAACATCCTCGGCATCACACGCTTCCTGGATCTCAGCTTCCAGGTGGGCGGCCACCGGATCCCCTTCGCCGTTGCCGTGGGAGTCCTCCCCTATCCGCTCACCTTTCTGTGCACCGACTTCATCAGCGAGCTCTATGGACGGAAACGGGCCAACTTCCTGGTCTGGATGGGCTTTCTGGTCAATCTCCTGATCATCTTCGTGCTCTGGTTCGGCAGCCTCTTGCCGGGCTTCGAACAGACCGATCCCGTGACCGGGGAGATCGTGCGGGATGCGGCCGGCCGCCTGCCGGTCTTCTTCGAAGTCAAGGCCCTCACGTTCGGCGCCGTGGCGGCTTCGATGATCGCCTATCTGTCGGCGCAGTTCTGCGACGTCTTCCTCTTCCATTTCTGGAAGCGCCTGACCCAGGGCCGTCACCTCTGGCTTCGCAACAACGGCTCCACGCTGGTAAGCCAGATGGTGGACACGGTGGCCGTCATCCTCATCACTCACTTCTACGCCCATGCGCTGCCCGTCGATCCGGAGCACGATCTGTGGCCGCAGCTGTTCTTCTTCATCGCCTCCGGGTATGCTTTCAAATTCGTGGCTGCCCTGGCCGATACTTTGCCGTTCTATCTCGGTGTTCGCTGGCTGTCCCGCTATCTGCATCTCGATCCGCTCAAGGAGCATGACGCGGAGGCGGAGCCGGCCGCCGAGGCCGCGATTCAAAGGGGCAAGGCTTGATTACCGACCCGATGGGGGTTTTCGCCGTCTGCGCCGGAGTCTGTGCGCTGGTCTTCTGGAGCGCATCCCGAAGCTGGGGGCAAAAGATCTTCAGCATCGTTCCTTCCGTTCTCCTGGTCTACTTCATTCCCACCCTGCTTTCGTTTGCAGGCGTTCTGCCGGTCCGTTCGGTCACCTATGACTGGATGCGCGACTTCCTCCTGCCCGCTTCGCTGTTCATCCTCATGGTCACCACGGACCTGCGCTCGATCCTGCGCATCGGTCCCCGGGCGATTGCGATGATGCTGATCGGAACGCTGGGGATCGTCGTGGGCGGTCCTCTGGTCTTTGCGATCTTTCGGTCGGGCCTCCCGTCCGAGTCGTGGAAGGCTCTGGCGGCGCTTTCCGGCAGCTGGATCGGCGGCGGCGGCAATTTCGCCGCCGTCAAGGAGGCAGTCAAAGCGCCGGATGACCTGATCGGGCCCATCATCGTCGTCGACACCGTGGTGGCCTATACCTGGACCGGAGTGCTTCTTTTCCTGGCGAAGTATCAGGAACGCTTCGACCGCTGGAATCGGGTCGAAGCGGGGCTCTTCGATGAACTGGATCGGCGGATGCGCCGCTCGAATGACGAACAGGGCCGGGCGATGACCCTGGCGGACATCACGGGAACCCTCGCGATCGGCTTTTTGGGAGCTGTTGGGGCAGGGGCTCTGGCCGGAGTTCTCGACCGCTCCATGGGCCCGTTCCTGCGGCTGCACAGTCCCTCCCTCGCGCCCATCTTTTCGCCCTACACCTGGCTCGTCATCCTCCTGACCTCGATCGGAATCCTGCTGTCGCTGACGCCCCTGCGGCAGATCGAAAGGGGGGGCGCTTCAAAGCTCGGCTATGCCGCCCTGTATTTGTTCCTCACCTCGCTGGGGGCCCGAGCCAACCCGGTCGGGCTCGTCGCCGCCCCGCTCCTGCTGCTGGTGGGAGTCCTGTGGATCCTGGTCCATGCGGGGGTCCTGTTCCTGGGGGCCCGTCTGCTGCGGGCACCGCTCTTTCTGGTTGCCGTGGGGAGTCAGGCCAACGTCGCGGGCGTCGCAACGGCCCCGATCGTGGCCGCGGCCTATTATGAGGGTCTGGCCCCGGTTGGGGTGCTGATGGCGGTGCTGGGCTACCTCGTCGGCAACTATGCGGGACTGGTGTGTGCGTATCTGCTCAGCTTGCTCGCGTGACGCGGGTTTCGGGTGCCGCGGAGGGGGAGGACCGGAGGAGGGACGGGAGTATAGGGATTGTGGGTGCCGGAGTTGAGAGGTTCCGAGTTCCGAGTTCCGAGTTCCAGTTTCGAGTTTCCGGGGATGGGCTTCCAGCTTGTCTTCCACGACTCTCGACGCCTGACCGAGAGCGGGAGGTTCCCCGGGCGTCGGAGTCGGTCTCCAGAATAGAGGTCGAAAGAAGAGTAGTCTCATAGGAGACGAACGCTGGGCGACACGCGATTCGTCGGAAGGTCTCAGTGAGCCTCCAGGAACCCAACAGCCCCCGGAACCTCGGTAGCTGGAACCCGAAACTCGAAACGATTTCAATGTGGTCTGTTAATGTCCGGCCTTTTCCCTCGTTCTTACTTGTGGAAACGAGAGGAGCGAAGAAGTGCCGGCAACGAGTATTCAAATGATGGACACTGACGAGCGGAAATCGGTCCAGGCGCTGTTCGATGAGTACCATGGCGTCGTCGTTCAATCGGCGTACAGGATCACCGGCAGTGCCGAGGACGCGGAGGACGTCCTCCAGACGGTCTTCATGCGTCTGCTGAAAAGGGACCCGCTGCCGGAGCTGGGTCCGGGCGCCCGGGCGTATTTGCAGCGAGCCGCCACCAACGCGGCGCTGGACATCCTGCGGGCGCGGAAAACCTCGAAGGTCATTCCCCTCGACGTGGTGGGCCCCGTTCTCGAGACCCGGCCCGTCGACCGGCCGGACCGCATCGGATCCTCCGCCGAACTCGGCAAGTGGCTTCGCAAGGCGATCACTCAACTTCGTCCCAAGTCCGCCGAAGTCTTCGTTCTCCGTTTCCTCGAAGGCTACAGCAACCAGGAAATCGCCGAGCTTCTCGGCACGAGCGTCGGAACCGTGGCCGTGGTACTGCACCGGACACGCAGCCGGCTCCAGCGCGACATAGCGGCGGTTTTTGGAGGAGATTGAAATGGAAAACAAAAAAGCTCCTGAAGAACTTCTGGACCAGGCAGTGGATGCGTTGAAGCAGGAACGGCTCGATTCGGCCGGGGTGGATGAGATCGCCGGCCGGGTGCGGGAGCAGTTGGATCTGGACGTCGCCGAGCCGGTGAAGCTGCGGGGGTGCGAGGATTTTCAGTCGCTCATTCCGGACTACCTGGCGGGCAACCTGTCCGGCGGGCGCCGGCTGCTTCTGGAAGACCACGCCCAGCACTGTCTGGTCTGCCGCAAGGCCTTGACGGCAGCCCGGACCGATCGGGTTTCCCGGGGCCGGTCGGCTCCGGAATACTCGGTTCATTCGTGGATGCGCTGGGCCGGTCTGGCAGCCGGACTGGTCCTGGCCCTGCTGCTGGCCCAGGTGGCCGCCTGGAACGGCCTGGTTCCCGGCTATTCACCGACAGTGGCAACCCTCGAAAGCAGCGACGGCATGGTCTTTCTGGTCTCCGGCCAGGACGTCGTCGCCCTGAACGACGGTGCCGAGGTGGATCTGCGCGAGCTGGTCCGCACCGGGAAGGACTCCAACGCCGTGCTGCGCCTGAACGACGGATCGAAGGTCGAAATGGGCGACCGGACGGAACTGGGTGTCCGCGAAGGATGGCGCGATACCACGATTCAACTGGGGCGAGGCCAGGTGATCGTGGAGGCTGCCGAACAGGGCAGCGGCCATCTCTACGTTTCCACGAATGACTGCCGGGTGGCCGTCAAGGGGACGATCTTCTCGGTGGCCCACGGCATGAGCGGCTCGCGCGTGGCGGTCATCAGAGGCGAGGTCTGGGTGGAGAAGGGCGGCGAAAACACCGTCCTCATGCCGGGCCAGCAGTACGCGTCGCGCCCGCAGCTCGCCCGGGTCTCTCTGGAGAGCGAGTTCGCCTGGAGCCGTGACGCGAGCGAACACGTGGCGATCATGCGCACCCTTTCGGATCTTCACCGCGAAGTCACCAAGGCCACGCTGAGTGAACAGCTTCGCTACACCAGCGACCTCGTCGGCTACCTGCCGGCCGGGACGGTGGCCTACGGGGCCTTCCCGAACGTCTCCGGACAGCTGGGTGCGGTGTACGAGCAATTCCAGCAGCGGCTCGTGGCCAATCCCGCCATCGCTCAGTGGATGGAACAGAATCAGGGTTCCGCCGACGGTCTGGCCAAACTCGACGGCTTTGTCCAGAAGGCCCAGCAATTCGGGGAGCTCATCGGCCAGGAAGTGGTGGTCGCTCTGACGACCCGGGACGACGGAGGCGAGCCCATGCCGCTGCTCCTCACGCACGCGCTGGACGAGGCCAAGCTCTCCGCGCTGGCCGAGACGGAGGCCGAGCAGATCAATGCGAAGTCGGATGAGGGTCCAATGCTGGTCATCGTCAGGGACTCCAACGACCTGACCGTCAGCAATCGGAAGGCCATGCTCGTCTACATCGGTTCGGGCCTCGTGGTCGCTTCACCCTCGCCCGACCTGGTGCGGCAGATTGCCGTCGAAGCCGCCTCCTCGACGGGCGGCGGATTCGCCGACACGCGCTTCTTCCAGACCGTGGCCGACAGCTATGCCCAGGGCGTGGACTGGCTTTTCGCCGTCGACCTGCAGAAGCTGCTGGCCTCCGGCATCGCGCAGACCGGTGAGGAGGCCCAGGCGGGTCACGGGCTTGAGAAGCTTGGACTGGACGAGGTCCAGGATCTGGTGATGGAGCGCAAGCAAAACCTGGGCGTGCCCGAAAGTCGGGCCGTTCTGACCTACCAGGGAGCTCCTCAGGGAATGATCTCGTGGATTGCCCAGCCGGGGCCCATGGGAGGGCTGGACTTCGTTTCGCCCGAAGCGAATCTGGTGGCGGCCTTCGTCATCCAGGATCCGGTCAAGATGGTGGATGACGTCTTCGGCTGGCTGGAGGAATCCGATGCCGGCGCTGTGTCCGACCTGCTCAATTTCGAGTCGGAACACGGGCTCAGCATTCGTCAGGATATCGCGGCGCCCCTCGGCGGGGAAGTCGTCCTGGCCGTCGACGGACCGATCATGCCCACGCCTTCCTGGAAGGTGATTCTCGAGGTCTACCAGCCCGAGGTCCTGCAGCACACGATCGAGCGGCTCATCGAAGAGGTCAACAACCTGGCGCAGGAAAACGGCGAACCCGGGCTCACGCTCCAGATCGGCCAATCCGGAGGGAACGTCCTCTATCAGATCCATTCGGAGAAGCTCGGCGTCTCGGTCTACTACCAGTTCCTGGACGGCTATCTGGTGGCGGCGCCCGATCCCGCATTGATCCAGCAGGCCCTGCAGTATCGGGTCAGCGGCACCAGCCTGGCCCGCTCGTCGGCCTTCATCGCCCTGCTCCCGCAGGACACCAGCGTGAACATGTCCGGGCTCTACTACCACAACCTGACGTCTCTGCTGGAGCCCCTGCTGTCGAGCGGAATCGCCCAGTCCCTGCCCGGCACGGATGAGGATCGGGCCAATCTGCAGGCCATGCTGCAGAACACGCCTCCCGTGGTGGCCGGGCTGTACAATCTGCCCGGACGGGTGGTCGTCGCCGGCTCGGGCGATTTCCAGAGTCTGTGGGGGAACGTCGGGGCCCTCGGATCCCTCGGCGGTCCCGGCGGCATCGCCCAGATTCTGAGCGGAAAGACCCAGTAACCGGAAGCGTCCCGCCTCGCTCCGCGGCCGATTTCGGCGGCGGAGCGAGGCGGGCCTTCGAATGACCGGCGGCCGCAGGGAACAAATCTGGAATCGCCTCCGTATCAACGGTAGACTGAACCGGCTTTTGAGGACATTCTTCGGTGGATCCCGTAATCGATCTCGATAAACTGACGGTGCGTTTCGGCCGGCTGGAAGCCCTGAGGGGCGTCAGCGGCCAGTTGCGCGGTAAGGCGATCGGGCTGCTCGGGCCCAACGGAGCAGGGAAGACGACCATGATCCACACCCTGCTCGGATTCTACAAGCCCGCCTCCGGGACGGCGCGTCTGTTCGGACGGGACATCGTCCGCGATGCGCGTGAGATCCGCTCCATGGTGGGCTACATGCCGGAGAACGAATCCTTCATTCCCGGCATGAGCGCGGTCCGCTTCGTGTCGATGATGGCGGAGCTGACCGGAATCCCCTCCGGGGCCGCCCTCGAGCGCGCCCACGAGGCCCTGTTCTACGTGGGGCTCGGGGAGGCCCGCTACCGCAACGTGGAGACCTTTTCGCAGGGTATGAAACAGGCCGTCAAGCTGGCCCAGGCCATCGTTCACGGACCCCGTCTGCTGTTCCTGGACGAGCCGACCAACGGTCTCGATCCTCCCGCCCGTCTGCGGATGCTCCGGCTGATCCGGGAAATCGTCTCCGACGGCAGCATCCATCTCATGCTCTCCTCGCACCTGCTGCGTGACGTCGAGCAGTGCTGCGAGGAGGTGCTGATCCTGAAACAGGGCGAGATCGCGGTCTACTGCAACCTCGAAGAAGAACGCCGGGCCAACCGGAAATTCGTCGAGGTGGAGGCTCGCGGGCATTCCGAGAGCTTCATCCAGCGCCTCGAGTCGCTGGGCTGCGAGTGGGCTCAGTCGGGGAACCGGCGCTTCAAGATGGTACTGCCCGAAGGCCTCGAAGTCGCGAACATCTACGAAGCCGCCGCCCAGACCGATACCCAGCTGCGACGGCTCAGCTACAAGCGGGACTCGCTCGAAGACATCTTCCTGAAGGCGATGGGAACCGAAAATGGCAGTCTATAAGCATCGGTACAGCCGTTATGCCGGAGAGGTGACGGCTCAGTGGCAGCGTTTCCTGATTCTGCCCCGGTATGCGTACCGAAAAGTGTTCCAGTCGAAGCTGTTCACGATCTTCTTCGTGATCTGCTTCGTCGTGCCCCTCGGGGCCGCTGTGATGATCTACCTGAAGAACAATCTGAGCGCCCTCGATATGCTCCGACTGCCCGTCGATTCGATCTTCTCCATCGATGTGTCCTTCTTCTCCACGTTGCTGGCGATCCAGGGCGTTTTCGCCTTCATCCTGACGGCCCTCGTGGGACCCGGGCTGGTCTCGCCGGACCTCACCAACAACGGACTGGCGCTCTACCTCAGCCGTCCCTTCTCGAGAACCGAGTATCTGCTGGGGAAGGCCTCGGTCCTGCTGATCCTGCAGTCCTGCGTGACCTGGGTGCCCCTGCTTCTGCTCTACCTGTTGCAGGCCAGTTTGGCCGACTCCGGCTGGATGGCCTCGCACGGGCGCATCGTGGTGGCAATCTTCCTGGGAGCCTGGGTCTGGATGGCGATCATCACGCTGCTGGCGCTGGCGATTTCTGCCTGGGTGCGCTGGCGGTCGATTGCAGCGGCGCTGCTGTTCGGAGTCTTCTTCGTGAGCGCCGGCTTCGGCGAGGCCGTCAAGGGAATCCTGTGGACGCGCTGGGGCGGGCTGTTCAATCTGAATCAGCTGATCCGGACTGTCTGGGCCTGGCTGTTCACCGGGAATCTGGCCGAGTCGGTGGCCGGCGAGCACAACGCCGATCTGGGTGCCATCCCGGTCTGGAGCGCCTGGGTGATGCTGCTGCTGGTGGCGGCGTTCTGTCTGCTCCTGTTGTCCCGGCGCATTCGAGCCTACGAGGTGGTGCGGTGATGGAGGCGGTCGAACGCTGCATCCTGTTTGAGAATGTCTCCAAGTTCTACGGCGAGGTGCTGGGCGTCAATCGGGTGTCCCTCAAGATTCCGCCGGGAATCACGGGGCTGGTGGGCCCCAACGGAAGCGGCAAAACGACCCTCATGAATCTGATGACCGGCCTGCTGCGGCCGACACGGGGAACGGTGCGCGTTCTGGGATGGAGCCCCTACCAGCCCGAGAGCCTCTTTTCCCATCTCGGTTACTGCACCCAGTACGATACCTTTCCCCGCGGAATGACCGGTTTCCAGTTTCTCAGCTCCTTCCTGCGCGTCCACGGGTTCAGCGCCCGCGAAGCCCATGACCGGGCCTGGCAGGCGCTGGAGAGGGTGAAACTCATGGAGGCGGCGCGGCGCCGGGTGGCCGGTTACAGCAAGGGCATGCGCCAGCGGATCAAGCTGGCCCAGGCACTCTGTCACGAGCCGGAAGTCCTGGTACTCGATGAACCTCTGAACGGCCTCGATCCGATGGCCCGGGCGGAGGTCATCGCCCTGTTCCGGGAGTTCGCCTCCGAGCAGCGATTCGTGATCGTCTCGAGCCACATCCTGCATGAAGTGGACATGATCTCGGACCAGGTAATTCTGCTCAGCGGCGGCTACGTGGTGGCCGAGGGGGACATCTCCGAAGTGCGCAGCGAACTGCCCGAGCATCCCATCCAGGTCCTGATCCGCTGCGACCGCCCCTCCGTCCTGGCTTCCCGGCTCTTCGAAATGGACCACGTGGTGGAGGTCAAGATCCAGGACGACCACCAGGGCCTGTTGATCCGGACTCGGGACGCCGAGCGGTTCTACAGCAAGCTCAACCAGGCCGTCCTCGAAACGAAGTCGCGCATCGAGATGGTGACTCCGGCGGACGAGGACGTGCTGTCGGTCTATCAGTATCTGATCGGGACGGAAGGAAGTTCCTAGATGAGCGCCTCTGCAATCCTGGAGACCATCCGCAATGGCAACTGGGCCCTCTGGCGCCGCCAGGTCGCCGGGATCCTGGCCATCGAGGCCAGGCGCAACCTGCTGGGACGGCGCGCCCTGTTCGTTTATTTGCTGGCCTTCGCCCCCGCGGCGCTGCTGGCCCTGCGGCTGATCGTGCCGGTCCCCGAGCGGGCCATCGAGAGCATCGGCGGCGTCAGCGTCATGTATGCCCTCATCTTTCGGACCTTCGTCCTGCGGCTGGCCGTCTTCTTCGGCTGCGTGGGGATCTTCACCCGGTTGATCCGCGGCGACATGCTGGAACGCATTCTTCACTACTACCTTCTTTCTCCCGTTCGACGCGAAGTGCTGATTGCCGGCAAGTACCTGGCGGGAGTCTTGAGCACGGGTCTCATTTTCGGGCTGAGCACGATCATTTCCTACGTGCTGCTGTTCGCCCCTTCGGGCTGGGTGGCCTTCGAAGAGTTCGTCATCAAGGGTCCCGGCTTTGCCCACCTGCTCTCCTATGTGGGCCTGATCCTGCTGGCCTGCATCGGCTACGGGGCGGTTTTCCTGCTCATCGGCATCTATTTCCGGAATCCCATCATCCCGGCGGCCCTCATCCTGGGCTGGGAGTACATCAACTTCCTGCTGCCACCCCTGCTCAAGAAGTTCAGCGTGATCTACTACCTGGAATCGCTCTGTCCCGTACCCATTCCGGAAGGATCGATCACCATCCTGGCCGAGCCGGCCCCCGCCTGGCTCGCGATCCCGGGCCTGCTCATAGTCAGCGCGACGCTGCTGCTCATTGCCGGATTCAGTATCCGGCGCATGGAGATCAGCTACGCCGACGAGTAGCCCTCCCGACGGCGACACCCGTATACTGACGGTCCGTGACTGAAAAAACGCCCCGCGAGAACGCTTGGGAGGCCGTCTACGCCCTGGTTCGCCGGATCCCGCAAGGGAAGGTGATGACCTACGGGCAGATTGCCCTCGAAATCGAGCCGCTCTCGGCGCGAGCCGTGGGCTGGGCGCTGAACTGCTGTCCGGACGACGTTCCCTGGCACCGGGTGGTGAATTCCCGGGGCGGCTGTTCGACCGACCGCCTGCCGCACGTGCCCACGGGCCTGCAGCGCTCGCTGCTGGAGCGTGAGGGCGTCCGGTTCAGCGAGGCCGGCTACCTGCCGCTGAGCGAGTACCGCTGGTTCCCCCCGGCCTGAGCGGCTGCGCCCGTCTCCCGTCTCCCGTTTCCCGTCTCCCGTTTCCCGTCTCACGGCCCCCGACTCCCGTTTCCCGTCTCCCGAAACCGCGGCAGCCCGCTGCCGTACAATGTCGGGGTCGATGAGTCCCATTCCGCTGGTGCTGCCCATCCTCTACCTGGCGGTCCACTCGCTGCTGGTCGGTGTGTCCGGACATCTCCGCCGGGCGGAGAAAGCGCGGATGCTGGTCCTGAACCTGGTGCTGGCCGGCGCCTTCGTCGGTCTTTGCCGGCTCGCCTCCGGCCTGGAAGGGGCACCTCACGGATGGCAGCGCATCCTCCTGCTCTGGGGGCCCGTGGTCTTCTTCTGGTGGGCCTATCTGTGGAGCCGGCACACGCTGACGGCCGTCCACCCGCCGGGTGCCCACATCGATGCCTGGCTCATCCGTCTCGAGGACCGCATGGGACAGCCGTCCCTCGGCTGGGCCCGCCGGGGAAACCGCTTGCTGACGGAGATCCTGCTGTTCTGTTACGGCACCTACTACCTCTACACGCCGGTCCTGGGCCTGTACCTGGACCTGAGCGGGAGAGTCGCCGAGTTCCAGGCCGTGACGGCTGCAGTCTGTGGCGGGTATCTGGTTTCCTACACCCTGTTCGCCCTGGTGCCGGCCTTCGGTCCGCGCTGGAGCCTGGTCGAACAGGGCCGGATGGAGGAGTGGGAGCAGCGGATGCGCGGGTACGGCCTGACGGCTGCCGTCAACCGGCTGATGTTCGACGGTCCCGCTCTGAAGGGAGGCGCCATGCCGAGCAGCCACAGTTCGACGGCCCTCGTCTTCCTGGTCTGGTCGTGGTGGCTGGGGGGCGTCGCCGCAGGGGTGCCCGCACTGATCGTCGTCGGGGGAATGTGGGTCGGCTCGATCTACGGCCGTTACCACTTCGTGACCGACGTCCTCGCCGGTCTGCTGCTCGGGCTGGGAGCGCTCCTCCTGATGAACGCGCTCATCCTCTGACCCGCCGCGAAGGGTCGGCCCCCTCCGCTCATTTCAGGATCGATTTGATGAGGCCCCGGGCCTTCTCCCCGGTGCCGTCCCCCAGCTGTTTGTCGAGGATCCGCTCGAGACCCTGTTGCGCCACCGTCTTGCCTGCGGAGCGGGCAAAGTCGCTCAGGACGATCTTGCCGATCTGCTCCGGCGTGGCTCCCTGGGCTCCACCGACGTCGTTCAGGTGAATCGACGGAAGTGTGGCATCGACCGGTTGCTGCAGTTCGGGCGCGCTGATGTGGATCTTGCCGTCCTCGAAAACGAACTGCTTGATGCGGAAGCGTTTCGCTGCGCTCGTGCCGGACTCCGCGGTCGATCCGCCTGATCCCGTTCCCCGGAAGCGGTCGATATTGGCCTGAAGGGTTTCCAGATTGCCCTGACCGGCCTGATTCCGCTCATAGGCGACGTAGGGATCCCGAATGATCGCCTGATCGATGACGATGGGGTTCCCGCCGCTCAGACTGTTCAGATCGAAGGCCAGGGTAATCTCGCCGAAGCGGACGGCGTCGCCGCCCGAGAAGCCCTCCGGATTGGCGATCGCCAGCCCGTGCAAGGTCCCGCGCCCCTCCTTGAGGGAGAGTTCGACGGAGGAGACCGAGACCTGGGTCCCCGTCATTTCGCTCCCGTAGCGCTCGATGGCATCCTTGACCAGGGAATCGAGGTGCGACCCGAGGTAGAGGAGGCCCCCGATGGCGAGGACCAATACGACAGCGACTCCGATCAGTGCTTTGACCTTGAAAGACATTCCCGATCCTCCCTTGAGCTTGTCCCGCTGAGTCCCATCATGGTCTGAATCGCCCCGTCGTTCAACCGAAAACCCGCGCACCCCCGGAACTCGGAACCAGGAACTCAGAACCAGGAACTCAGAACCAGTCCCTGTGCACGGCACGCCGCTTTCATGTATACTGTGCCACTTCCAGCAGAGTGTAAGGAGGATAGCCATGGCGCGTAGATGCCAGTTGACCGGTAAAGGACCCCTGACGGGGAACAATGTTTCGCACTCCAACCGACGAACGAAGAGGCGGCAGCTGCCCAATCTGCAGACGAAGCGGATCTACATTCCGGAAGAGGATCGCTGGGTGAGGGTGAAGCTCTCCACGCGGGCCCTGCGGACCGTGACCCGGAAAGGCCTGCTGAGCTTTCTGCGTGACGAAGGACTGACCCTCAGCCAGGTGCTCGGTTAGGAGATCCTCATGAGAGAGAAAATCAAACTCGTTTCGACAGCCAAGACGGGCTTCTTCTATACGACGACCAAGAACAAGCGGAACACCACCAAGAAGCTGGAAATCAAGAAGTACGATCCGGTCGTCCGCAAGCACGTCATCTTCAAAGAGGGCAAGGTCTAGCTCGTTCGGTTGCGCGCACCCGTCCAGGCGGACCTTCCCCGAATCGACCCTCCGTCCCGCCTTTCCACCGGTCGGGCGAACTGAGCCTGCGGCACGGACGGGCCTTCCGTCCGGCGGGAAACGCCGTCCCATCCGTCCCGGGCCTTTCCATTCCGGGCTCTCCCTTACAATTCGCCCAGCCCCTCTTTATAATCTTGGCCAGGGCCGGGGCCTGCCCGGATCCGAGGAAAGGAAACAGTGGAATGAGCCGACTCCGGGCAGTGGCACTTCTGACTGGACTCTTGTTGGGCGCGGGGTGCTCCGAATCCCAGAACCAACCCGCCGCAACGGGCCCCACCATCGCAGTCATCCCCAAGGGAACCACCCATAGCTTCTGGCGCTCCGTGGAGGCCGGCGCCAAGCAGGCCGGACAGGAGCTGTCGGTCCAGATCATCTGGAAGGGGCCCCTGAAGGAGAACGACCGGGCCATGCAGATCGCCCTGGTGGAACAGTTCGTCACCGACGGGGTCGACGGCATCGTGCTGGCGCCGTTGGATGAGACCGCTCTCGTGCGACCCGTACGGGAGGCGGCGGCGCGCAAGATCCCGGTGGTGATCTTCGACTCCGCCCTCAAGGGCGAGGTGGGCAAGGACTTCATCAGCTTCGTCGCCACCGACAACTACGCGGGCGGACAGATGGCGGGCAACGAGATGATCGAACTCCTCGGCGGGAAGGGGAAGGTCGCCCTCCTGCGCTACCAGGTCGGATCGGCCAGTACCGATGAGAGGGAGCAGGGATTTCTCGACGTCATGGCCCAACATCCGGAGGTCCAGATCCTGGTCGAAAACCAGTACGGAGGCGCCACCTCCGGCGAGTCCCTGCAGAAGGCCGAGGAGATGCTCGATACCCTGCGCCAGGCCGACGGCATCTTCTGCCCCAATGAATCGACCACCTACGGGATGCTCGTCGCCCTGCGCAAGCACGCGCTGGCGGGCAAGGTCCGCTTCGTGGGATTCGATTCCTCGGCGGAATTGATCCGCGGGCTCGAAAACGGCGAGATCGATGCCCTGGTGGTTCAGAACCCCCGGAAGATGGGAGACCTCGCGGTGAGGACCGTGGTCGACTATCTGCACGGCCAGAAGGTGCCCGAGCGGATCGATACGGGTGTCGAACTGGTGACGAAGCAGAACCTCCAGGAGCCCACGATCCAGGAACTCGTGAAGCCCATCGGGGAGTGACGCCTTGTCTTCCGAACGGCTTCGCCTCCAGATGCAGGGCATCTCCAAACGGTTTGGCGCGACCATCGCCCTCGAGGACGTCGGGCTGAGCGTCGCTCCGGGAGAGGTCCACGCGCTGGTGGGGGAAAACGGAGCCGGCAAGAGCACCCTGATGAAGGTGCTGTCGGGGGCCTATCAGCCGGATTCCGGTTCGATCCGGCTGGACGGCGAGCCCTACCGTCCGAGCGATCCCCTGGCCGGGCGCCAGGCCGGTGTGGCCATGATCTATCAGGAGCTGTCCCTGGCCCCGCACCTGTCGATCGAGGAGAACATCCTGCTCGGCGTCGAGCCCGCCCGGGGGCCCTGGATCCGGCGCGGAGAACTCCGGCGCACGGCCCTCGATGCGATGAGTCAACTGGGGCTGGAACACCTCGATCCCACGATGCCGGTTTCGTCGCTCTCCATCGCCGAACAGCAGCTGGTGGAACTGGCCCGAGCCGTGGCGGTCGGCTGCCGCGTGCTGGTTCTCGACGAACCCACCAGCACCCTGACGCAGGAGGACATCGGGCGGCTGTTCGATCTGATCCATACGCTGCGCGGCCGGGGCTATGCCGTGATCTATATCTCCCACTTCCTGGAAGAGGTGACGGAAGTCAGCGACCGTTTCACCGTCCTGCGCGACGGCCGGGTCGTGGGCTCGGGTGAGACGGCCGGCGTGACCTCGGGCCGACTGGCTTCGATGATGGTGGGAAGGCCCGTGGAAGACCTTTATCCCAGAAGCTCCCGCCGCCCCGGTGAAGTAGTGGTCGAGCTGCGGGGACTGTCCGGCCCGCACTATCCCCGTTCGGCTTCGCTCGAGCTGCGTCGGGGAGAGGTTCTGGGGATCGCGGGCCTGATCGGCGCCGGCCGGACCGAGATGCTGCGCACCCTGTTCGGCCTCGAGCAGGTCCGCAGCGGCGAGGTGAAAGTGGGGGCTTACGTCGGGCCTGCCTCCCCGGCGCGCCGCTGGGGCCAGAAGGTGGGCTATCTCAGCGAGGATCGCAAGCAGGAGGGGCTCGCTCTGAATTTGAGTGTGGCCGACAACATCACCCTGACCAGTCTCGGGAACTACGGTCCCTGGGGCCTGGTCCTGCCCGGCCGCCAGGATCGGGCTTCCCGCAGCTGGATCGAACGGCTCTCCATCAAGTGCCAGCATCCCCGACAGCAGGTCCAGGAGCTCTCGGGGGGGAATCAGCAAAAGGTGGCCCTGGCTCGACTGCTCTGCCACGAGGTGGACGTCCTGTTGCTCGACGAGCCGACCCGGGGAATCGACGTGGGTTCCAAGGCCGAGATCTACCGGTTGATCGACGGTCTGGCTGCGGGAGACCCCGCCGCCGGCATCGCGCCGCGATCCATCCTGATGGTCAGCAGCTACCTTCCCGAACTGCTGGGGGTCTGCGACCGGATCGCCGTGATGTGCCGTGGAATCCTGTTTCCGGCCCGGCCGGCGGCCGAGCTGACGGAGCACGACATCATGGTGGAAGCCACCGGATCGGGAGGAGCGGCATGACGAGTCCCGGGAAAGCCGTGGGCCGCTGGTTGAACAAGTTCGGGCCGCTCATCGGGCTGGCCTTCGTCTTTCTCATCTTCGCCGTGGCCCGCCCCCAGACCTTCCTGAGCTGGAGCAACCTGGAGGTAATGCTGCTGCAGACCACCGTGGTGGGAGCGGCGGCTCTGGGCATGACCCTCGTCATCATCTCCGGCGGCATCGATCTTTCGGTGGGCTCGAACATCGCCCTCTGCACGGTGGCCATCGCCCTGCTGCTGCAGGCCGGGGCGCCGCCTCTGCTGGCCGCTCTGGGCGGCGTGGCCGCCGGATCCGCCGTCGGCTTCTTCATCGGCGGCCTGATCACGCGCCTGCGTCTGACGCCCTTCATCGTGACCCTGGGGATGTGGGGCGCGGTCCGCGGTCTGGCCAAGGGACTGGCCGGCGAACAGATGGTCATGGCCCCCGATACCTGGCTCAACACGCTTCTGACCACCATCGGATCGGACCGGCGCTGGATGCTCCTGCCGAGCGGTGTCTGGCTGACGCTGGCCCTGGCCCTGCTGATTTCGGCCGTCCTCCGCTACACGCGCTTCGGGCGCCACGTCTATGCCGTCGGCTCGAATGAACAGACCGCCCGGCTGTGCGGCGTTCGGGTCAACCGGACCAAGCTGTTCATCTACGGGCTCGGCGGCGCTCTGGCCGGGTTCGGGGGCGTGCTGCAGTTTTCCTATCTGACGCTGGGAGATCCCACCACCGCCATCGGACTCGAACTCGACGTGATCGCCGCCGTCGTCATCGGCGGGGGCAGCCTGTCGGGCGGCGAAGGCTCGGTCCCGGGCTCCATGATCGGGGCGCTCATCATGACCGTCGTGGCCAACGGGTGCACCAAACTCGGTCTCGACAACTGGGTCCAGGAGATCGTCACCGGCGCCATCATCATCCTTGCCGTCGCCCTGGATCAGCTTCGTCATCGGCGAAACACGTAGGTCGGCTGTATGAATTGGCTCTGGTTGTCACTGTTGGTCCTGGTCGTCGGCTGCAGCCTTTCCGGAACCGGCCCGCAGGCGTTCGATGCGGGCCCGCAGGCTCGTCGGCTTTGCCGTGAAACCCTTCTGCTGGATACGCATATTGATCTTCCGTACCGCCTTCACGAGCACTGGGAGGAGGTTTCCCGGCGGACCGAGACCGGGGAGTTCGATTTCGAGCGGGCCCGTCGCGGCGGCCTCAACGCCGCCTTCTTGGCCATCTATGTGCCGGCCTCCTACGGGGAATCGGAAGCGCTCGAACTGGCGGAGACCGAGATCGGCCTGGTGGAAAAGCTTGCCGCCGATCATCCTGCGCAATGTGTGATCGGAAGAAATGCGGATGACATCGAAGCCGGATTCAAGGAGGGCAGGCTGGTGCTGGCCCTCGGACTGGAAAACGGGTCCCCCATTGGCGCTGATCCGGGGCGGCTGGCCTATTTCTACCAGCGCGGCATCCGCTACATCACGCTCACCCATGCGCTCAACAACCCGCTCAGCGACTCCTCCTTCGACTCGAGCCGGCGCTGGCACGGCCTCAGCCCCCTGGGCCGGGAGGTGGTGCGCGAGATGAACCGGCTGGGAATCATGGTGGACGTCTCCCACGTCTCCGACGAGGCCTTCGAGCAGATCCTCGAGATCAGCCGGACCCCGGTCCTGGCGACCCATTCGTCCTGCCGCCATTTCACGCCGGGCTGGGAACGCAACCTGAGCGACGAGATGATCCGCGCCCTGGCCGAACGGGGCGGCGTCGTCCAGATCAATTTCGGGTCGATGTTCATCACCGAGGCCTACCAGAAAGCCAGTGCCCGGCTGTTTGCTCATCTCGGGCAGCTCATGGAGCGCGACGGGCTGGCGCAGAACTCGCCGGAGATCCGGGCCGCGGGCCGCCAGTGGATGCAGGCGCACCCTCTGCCGCGAGTGACGGTGGCCGACGTGGCCGATCACATCGACCACGTGGTGGGCCTGGTAGGCATCGACCACGTGGGGCTGGGTTCCGACTTCGACGGCGTCGAAGGTCATCTGCCCGAAGGGCTGCGGGATGTCTCCGAGTACCCGAATCTGATCCAGGAGCTGTTGTCGCGGGGATACAGCGCCGCCGACATTCGGAAAATCTGCGCGGAAAACGCCCTGCGTGTCTGGCGGGCCGTCGAAGCCTTTGGCAGCGAATCCCAAAATGGGTAGAATAGGTATTAACTAACCTGTTGAACCAACAAACCTTAACGACACATTTCTGCACAGGGAAGGAAGAGAAATGCTGAGCAAGAAGATAGAGAAAGCTTTCAACGAGCAGCTGAATGCCGAATTGAACTCGTCTTACGTCTACCTCGCACTGGCGACCTACTTCGCGGAGAAGAACCTGGACGGCTTTGCGCACTGGATGAAGGTCCAGGCCAAGGAAGAGGTGGAGCATGCCATGAAGTTCTACGGCTACATCATCAGCCGGGGCGGCCGGGTTGTGCTGGGCAAGATCGACGCGCCCAAGTCGGATTGGCCCTCGCCTCTGGAAGGGTTCAAGACGGCCCTCGACCACGAGCGGATGATCACGGGCCGGATCAACGACCTGGTGGCGCTGGCCGGCAAAGAAGACGATCATGCCTCGCACCAGTTCCTGATGTGGTTCGTCGCCGAACAGGTCGAGGAAGAGGATTCGGTCGGCCGCGTCGTGGAGCGGCTCAAGCTGGTCGGTGACTCGCCGAACGGCCTGCTCATGATGGATCACACCCTCGGCCAGCGGGCCCGCGGATAAGACTGGAACAGCCTGGGACCGACGGCACGGATGGGACCGCAGCGACGACTTGCCGGTTAGCCCCCGGTGAGGGAGGGCAGCGTCCCGTCCGTTCCGGAAGCCCCTGCCGCCCCGGGCCGACCCATTGAGGCCTGGCGTGCCCCCAGCCAGAACGCCAGCAACAGCCAGCCGAGGCACAGCCCCACCGCCACGAACGAGACCCCCCGCAGGGAGAAACCGACCAGGATCAGCAGGGCGTAGAGCCAGGCACCCAGTTGATCCCCGCTGCGATAGACCAGTGTGTCGATCAGGTTCTTGGCCTTGTATTTGTCCTCCCGGTCGAGCACGGTGAAGAGGATCTCCCGCGCCGGCCGGCTCAGGGCGTAGTTGGAGGAGCGCCGCAGCACCTGGAAGAGGATCAGAGGGGCGAGGGCCTGTCGGATTCCGAGCAGGAGGAACCCTCCCACACTGATGATGGGCAGCACGGCAAGCGTCGCTCCGACGCCCAACCGGCGCAGGACCCGGGCGGTCAGGAAGATCTGCGTCACGATGGTGACCAGATTGACAACCAGATCGATGGAGGCGAACACGGCGGTGCGTCGGGCCCGGTCGGAGAACTCCCGCGCGATGATCTCGGCCTGCTGGAAATAGACCAGCGACGAGCTCACGGTGAACAGCAGAATGAAGGCCATGATCCCGATGAGGTAGCGGCTCTGCAGCGTGTGCCGCAGGCCGGCCCAGACGGACCCGCCGATGGGCGACTCTTCTCCGGCCTTCCCCGGCCGACCCGCGGATCCGGCCGCCCGGACCGCCACCCCGTCTTCCGCCCGCGCGGTGACGACCGCCGCCGCCGTCCCATCCCGCCGGCGACGGATCACGGCCTGCGCGCAGTGCACCGCCGCCTCGATGAGCACCACCGCGATCAGGATCAGATTCACCGGTCCGAGCAGCGTCGCCAGCAACGCCGTCGTGGCGGCGCCGACGATGGCTCCCAGGGTTCCCCCGAAGGCGATGAAGCCGAAGACCCGCTTGCCCTGTTCCGACCGGAAGGCAGTCCACCATGAGCGCCCAGAAGACGGAAACCACGAAGAGGTTGAACACGCTCGTCCAGACGTAGAAGACGCGGCCGACCCAGATGTTGGCGCTGCCTTCGGACAGGGTCAGCAGGAAGAAGAAGACGAGCAGGTTGAGGGCGAAGAAACGGTAGATCCAGCTGATGAAGGCGGCCCTCGGCAGCCGGGCGACGAGGCGCGTGAACAGAGGATGGGCCACCAGCATGACGGCCAGGGTGCCGCTCCAGAGCCAGGGCATGTTGCCCACCCCGCCGGCGAGGCCCATCTCGTCCCGCAGCGGGCGCAGGATGTAGTAGCCGGACAGAATGCAGAAAAAGTAGAGCCACGACCAGAGCGCCGGGCCCAGCTCCTCCGGGTTCAGACGCAGCAGCCTCGCCAGGACCTGCGACACTAGGCTCCGGGGCGGGCGTGCCATGCCTGGAGGACCTCCCGCTCGCGTTCGGCCGTCAGGCCGGCCCGCAGCTTCTCCCTGCGTTCCCTGGGCAGCGCGCGAAACCACTCGAGCGTATCCCGCGCGGTGTCGGCCAGCGGACGGAAGGTCAGGCCGGCGGCGAACGCCCGGCTGCAGTCGAAGCGGGAGAAGCCCGCCGTTTCCGGTGTGGACGGGACCCAGACCGGCATATCGGACCAGGCGCGCACCTTGTGCTCGTCCAGGAAATCGGGCGCGACCCAGGTAAACGACACCTCCGCCGTAGTCACCGCGCGAATCCCGTACAGCATCTCGGCCATCGACAGGGGAGCTTTCGGCCCGGTGGCGTTGTAGACTCCCGTGGCGCGTCGCTCCAGCAGGTCGACCATCCAGCCCGCGAGATCCCGCACGTCGACGATCTGAACCGGATCCTCGGGATGGCCGGGCGCCAGGACCTCACCGCCCCGGTCGATGCGCGCCGGCCAGTAGGTGAAGCGATCGGAACGGTCGCCGGGCCCCACGATCAGGCCGGGTCGAACCACGATGGAGCGGCCCGCAAAAGCGGTTTCGGCCTCCTTCTCGCAGAGCGCCTTCAGGGGGCCGTAGGTGGCGCCGGTGACCTCCTCGACGGTCGGGTCCTCCAGCTTGCCCACCGGCGACGACTCGGTCATGCCGATGATGCTGTCGTCCGAGAACACGGACAGGGAGGAGACGAAAAGATAACGCTCGGCGGACTCGCTCAGTAGGCTGGCCGACTGGCGGACCCAGCGCGGAATGGACGCGGAGTTGTCGATGACCACGTCCCAGGAGCGTCCCTTCAGGGTCTCCAGATCGTCGTTGCGGTCTCCCCGGAGCTGTTCGATGTCGGGGAACAGATCCGGCGCCGTCTTGCCCCGGTTGAACAGCGTGACCTGGTGGCCTCTGCGGCGCGCGTACTCCACCTGGTGGGGGCCCAGGAAGCCCGTCCCTCCGAGGATCAGGATTCGCATCGGCGAAGGGGCCTTGCCCGGAGCCCCGAAACTCCGGGCGGAAACGGCGGCGACGGCGGTGGTGGCAAGGAATTCCCGACGTGATGTCTTCATTGCATCTCCCTGGATTCCCCTGAGTCCGGCGCGTCCGGACCTCGCTGGGAAAACGCGGCGCGATTCTAACCGGCGGCCGGTGAGGCGTCAACGGGCGGCCTCGCGCACGAGGTGTCGGAGCTCCGGTCGAAGGAGCTTCTCCCAGGCCAGCCGCACGGCGGCCGGCGACCCGGGCAGTGACACCAGAATCCTCCCCTCACACAGCCCTGCGGTGGCGCGTGAGAGCATGGCGGCCGCCCCGATCTCCTGGTAGCTCAGCATGCGAAAGAGCTCGCCGAAGCCGGGCAGCGTCTTGTCGAGTCGCCGGCGAACCACCTCGTACGTCCCGTCGCGACTCGACAGGCCCGTTCCGCCGTTGACGAGGATCGCCTGGGCCGGGGAACGGAGCAGATCGCCGAGGGCCCCGTCGATCTCGGCCGGCTCGTCGCGCACCAGGCGGTAGTCGAGGACCTGGTGCCCTTCCTGCCGGAGGCTCTCGGCCAGGAACCGGCCGCTGCGGTCGGTCTCGAAATCGCGCGTGTCGCTGACGGTCAGGAGGGCCACCCGCAGCGGGCCCAGACGCTCGGCCTCGGCGCGGTGCTGCCGGTGGGATTCGGCGTCGTCCGCGGCGCTCATTCCGCGGGGGGAGGAACGGGGAGCTGATCCACCGGGGTGTCCTTCCACTTTTCGCCTTCCTCGACCAGCATGACGGGGATGCCGTCGCGGATCGGGTACTTGTAGCCGTTGTCCTCGCAGACCAGCCAGCAGTCGTGGACCAGCGTCAGCCGTCCGGGGTCGTCTCCGTATTCCTTGGAACGCACGGCCACCGGGCAGCGCAGGATTTCGAGCAGCTCGGGATTGATAGGGGCAGTCTTTTCTTCCGTCTTTTCGTCCGTCATATGGTGTTCATCCTGATGACTAACCCGGGGGCCAGAGCATGCGACGGCCGCCCAGGACATGCAGGTGGAGGTGATCGACCGCCTGGCCGCCGTCACGGCCCACGTTGACCACCACGCGGTACCCATTCTCGTCCAGGCCCTCGGCGCGCGCAACCTCGGCCGCCTTCAGGAGCAGATGGCCGAGCAGCCGGTGGTCCTCGGGATCGGCCGCGGCCAGCGACGGGATCTCCTTCTTCGGGATCACCAGAATATGGGTCGGCGCCTGCGGGTCGATGTCGCGAAAGGCCAGGCAGAGTTCGTCCTGATAGACGATATCGGCCGGGATCTCGCCCTCAATGATCTTCTTGAAGACCGTCATCCCTATATCCTGCTTCAAAACCGGACAAAGGTGAAGTGAATCAGGCAGATCGGCGGCTGGCAAAGGACCCGCCCGACAGGATAGGATCTTGGGGTTATGTCGGATGATCGAACCTCTCGCGGATCGCTGACCTCCATTCTCAGTCTCGTGGGCGCTTTCGTCCTCGGCGCCATTCTCATCGTCGCCACCCTCGGCAAGCTCGGCGACCCCATCGTGTTCGTCGAGCAGATCCACAACGAAGGGCTCGATTTTCTTTTGTCGGCCAACACGGTGGCGCTGCTGGCCCTCGCCATCGAGACTTTCCTCGGCCTGGCTCTGCTGCTGGGGGTGCGAAATCGGGGGATCCTGATTCCCTCGGCGGCTCTGGTGGTCTTTTTCATCTCCCTGACCGGCTGGAACTACTATCTGGTGCTTTCCGGACAACGCGATGCCTCCTACGACTGCGGCTGTTTCGGGGTGTTTCTCCACCGCAATGCCGTGGCGGCCTTCTGGCAGGATCTGCCCATGCTGGGGATTCCCCTGATCCTGGCTCTGCTGGACCGCAAGGCCTTCCGCCGTCCCCTGGCCCAGTGGAAGATCACCGTGTCGCTGATCGGAGCGGTGGCGGTCCTGGCCTACACCGTGTACGGGGTCGGTCTGCCCACGGCGCCCCTGCCCGGTTCGGGCCCGGCGTCGGCGAGCGAGGTTCTGACCTTCCAGCCGAGTGCCCAGTTCGAGCTGCTCATCGGCGGGGAGCCCGACGCCGAAGGGCGCGTTCTGGAATGTCCGGAGACCCTGCAGCTCCTGCTTCTCTCGAAGTCCCTGGCCAAGCCCCTGGTCCTCGACATCCGGAGTTCCAGAGTCATGGAGTTGGACGGCCGGTCCGCCCTCGACGGGTCCGCCGAAGTCACCCTTCCCAGGGACCCGGACCTGCAGCCCATCGGGAGTTTCTCCGTCGGCTCCGAAGGCCTCAGCTTCGAATACGACGGCCGACCCATCGCCCTCCGCAACCGGGGCTGACGGCGACATTCTGCTGTCGAACAGGCGACAGCTCGGCCTTGACCCCACGCGGGTGGAGGCCGTCGTTCTCTCTCATGCCCACGGGGATCATACCGGTGGGAACCTGAGCGAGGCGGAAATCGACTCGATCATCCGGCGCCTGTAGGCCCTGGGTGTCCGCAAGGTCGCGCCCAGCCCGATATACCCGACGGCCGTGACCGATCGAAAGTCCGAGATCCTGCCGTTCACCAACGGGCCCGATGACTGGAAGAAGCTGCTGGCCGACCCGAAAGGCAGTGGCGGAACGGCTACTCGGCCCGGACCCTGGCCCATTCGTGGGAAGGAGCCGACCCCCAGTTGTTCACCGGCCTCTTCGGCGTCGAGGCGGCCGAAGGCACCCTCCGGCGGCTCAACCCCGTCTCTCGCTCACCGCTCCTCGGTTCTGGGTCGTCGGCGACCATGCTATGCTACGTGCACGCCCTCCACCGAGCGCCGTCACGTGGGTGCATCGCGTAGGCCGAGTTCTGACAGGGGACTTCAGATCCGGTTTCGCACAAGACCCTGGGACGAATGGCCGGTGACCAGGAGTCGTTGATCCAGAGGGTCTCGTGATTTCGCGAGACATCCACGGAGCCTCTCCTTTGCGCAAGAACGAAGATGCTGCCCTCTGATACGGGTCGGCCCAAGAGTCAGGCGAACGAATGAAGCTGACAGTCCGAATTCTCAGAATAATCATGCTGATGGTCGCGATCACCTGTATCGTGGTATTCCCGCCCTGGGCCGGAATCTGGGCATGGTTAGCGCCATTACCCGATACGGTTCAGGAACAGCTCGATGAGGCTGTTGATCTCGGGCTGGACGGAATCATCGTTTATGTGGATCGATCAGGAAACGCGCCGGCTTTCTACTCTGCTGGGTGGAAGGACAGGGCGGAGCAAGTACCTGCCGACCCGAAGGCCCTGTTCAAGATTGCGAGTATCAGCAAGCTCTATATCGCCGCTGCGGCCGCCAAATTGATCAATAGCGGGAGGTTGTCGCTGGACGACACTCTGGCTGATCGCTTGCCCGCGCTCAATGGCAGAATTGAATATGCGGACGAGATTACTCTGAAAATGCTGCTGAGACATCGCAGCGGCATCCCAAATTTCACCGATCAGGATGGGTTCGACTGGTCCAAGTCACAGACGGACGCCAGCGAGAGTCTGGGACTGATATTGGATAAATCCGCCGATTTCAAACCCGACACTAACTATCGTTACTCCAATACCAACTATCTGTTGATTGGCGATATCCTCGACAAAGCGTTGGGATATAGCCACCGTAGATATATCGATAAGAAGATCCTGGCGCCGCTCGGCCTGACCCATACTTACGGGTTGCTTAGTCAAGTGGATATCGAAGATGTGGTCAGTGGATACCACTATCGATATGATGCAGATTTCAAGGAGATCGACTATATAATCCCGGGCGGGTCCATGATCGCGACTGCAGAAGATGTCGGGGTATTCGTGAGAGCATTGAATGATGGTTCATTGTTGAATGATGATGAGCAGGCTATCTATTCTTCAATTTATGAGTATGGACACACTGGCTGGGTGCTGGGATACCAGAGCATCGCACGCTATCAGAAGGATATGGATACAGTGGTTGTTCAGTTTGTGAATACAACCGGTGGAAGCTCCGAAATGATAGCGAGGGTCGTGTATAACCGGATTATCGAGATACTGCGCCGGCAGGGGCCGGGGGCGGGCACTCACGCGGGTGGGCATGAAATGCGGCCCACCGTGGACCGCAGCGTCAGAAGGTGAACGCCAGTGAGCGTGACGCCGTGTGTCGCCTTCTACCGGGCCTGGTCCCCTGCGGCAGGATTCGGGCAGGAGGGCGCGGTTGCGGGGTCCTGCCGCAGTAGACCAGCGGAAACGGGCGAATTCGAGGGGCGGGACGCTTGCTGGCGCTCACGTTCCGATCCGTTCCGTGCCCGGGGGGCAGGGGCGCGACCGGCGGCCTGTGAATTCCTGATCCGTGCCGATCGTCAGGTTCGAAACCGGCTTCGAACATGACGCCCCGGCATGAGACGCGTGTCGCCATAGACCGACGAACACGCTCAACCCCGGCGCACCGGTCCCACGCAACGGACGCCACGCCGCAAGGGGTGCTCCGCTCCGACCGAGGTTCTTCACCGGATGGCGATGTGGCGCCTTGGTCCTTGCTCCCGCGCGGCCCCGGGCCCCCTTCTTCTTCAATTGGATCTCCCAACCCCGAGATGGGCAGCGCAATATTGTTCAGGGAAAGAAGTACTATCTGCAGGTCGGCGAGGGCAAGCGTGTCTGGGATGGCTGTCTTGAGATTTCCGCGAGACGCCAGGTTCTCGATCAGGTTGCCGTAGCCGAAAGTCCCAGATTCGGTGAGCCGCTCGTGGTTCAACCTCGGCTTGGCCAGGGGATCTTCCGTGTCAGCGTGATCGAGGCCTATCGCCGGGCCTGCGCCGTAACCGGGGAACACTCCCTCCCGCCACACGAAAGACATGACTGGCTCGGCCGACGAGCCCTCGAGCGGCACAACTCTGAGTACTTCCTCGGGTAGGATGCAGTTCGTCTTCACCACCGGGGTTCGGGGCAATTTCCGAACACCGAATAGGAGCTTGAATAGCGACGAGTCTGATCGTCAAGGACCCTTCCACATCCGTGCTCGTTATCCACGACAGCGCTTGATCGAAAACTGGAGGCCGGGAGAGAAATCACTGGCCAAAGAGGCAAAAGCAGACGATAGTAGGTGTGGAGAGTCTCAAGAAAGGCACATATTTATGAAGAGGTCGGAAAGTCCCAGTCTTTACCTCTCGGGGTCCCTTCTCGCTGGGGTGTTGCTGCTCACTGTGACCGTACTCACGGCAGAATCACGCGCTCAGCCACCCGAAATGAGCTTCGACAAACTCGAGCTCCGGACGTCGTTTGGTGGTGCCGAAGAAGGACAAAAGGGGCGGTTGTTGGTCAGCGCCAATCAAATCCAGTTTGCCACTAAGAACGGAAACGCAGTGTACTTCTCCGTTCCCTCGCACTCGGTCACGGACCTGTTCTACAGCCGGGTTTCTGGTCGTCGCATCAAGACGGCTGTCTTTGTTTCGCCGCTGCTGCTTTTCAGCAAGGGTAAGAAACATTACATGACGATCTCCTTCGACAACGGGGAAAACTTGGTTGGAGCTGTGGAATTCCGCCTCGATAAGAGCAACTACCGGGGCATCCTGCATGCGGTGGAATCCGTTTCCGGCGTGACTCTTGAATTTGATCAGGAAGGCATCAAGGACGAAAAGGAGACAGTGGCCACGGCCGATTCCGATGCACGAAGAACTCAGGCCGACCTCGCGATCTTGCACATCGATACTGAGCCCGGCGGAGCAGAGATTGAAATCGACGGCGCTTTCGCCGGCACTACTCCACGCAACAAGTCCCTGAAGGCAGGCAAATACAAGGTCAAGCTGAAGAAGAAGGGATACAAGGACTGGGAGCGTGAGTTAGAGGTCGCCGCCGGCGAAGAAATCCCGGTCCAGGTCCAGCTCGAGAAGGACTAGACTGCGCGAGAGTTCACCCGGAGCAAACGGCGTCAAGCAGAGGCAAACTTGGCAGACTCCCTTTCAATTCAACTTGACCACGCGGGGGCTAGAGTTGGAGCGTGGTCAGCTGCTCCCTTTGCTTCGGAGGTCGGGCCGGAGAGGGAACTGCAGCGCCTGCTTCGGGATCATCCTGAGATTCTTCCGTGGCGCGAGCTTGGGCTGGTGTCGCCTCTCAAGGTCCTCAAGGACGAAGTGGGGACCGTGGACGGGAAGTGCATCGACCATCTCGCCGTCGACGATCAAGGGCATGTCTACATCTTCGAGTGTAAGATCGTCAAGAACCACGAGATGCGATCGGTCATTGCCCAGGCCCTCGAGTATGCAGGGCAGCTCTCCTCGCTTGCGACAGTAAAAGAGTTCCTGTCGGCGGCGGAACTCACTCCCGACGAAATCACGGCAACCTTCGGACCGGAGGTCCTCTTCGGCCTGAAACACTGTATCCGCCAAGCGGATTATCGCGTTCTAATCGTGACCGATCATGCCGGCAACTCGGCACAGGCAAGGGTCAACCGCAAGACGGTGGAGTACCTGCGGAGCAGTACCGAGATTCATCTGGTCGAAATCGCCAAGTTCGTCAACGATCTCGGGGAGCGGTTGTTCGTTCCGCACATCACCGCCGGAGGTCGGGCCCGTCGATCGGTCGTAGCGCCAGCTGGAGATCTGGAAACGGAACGCATTCCTGCAGCTCAAGGATGCCCCAGAGCTTCACCCGGCGCTTCTGGACTATGTCGGGTGGTTGGAGGAGTTCAATCCTGTGGGCACGAAGGTGACTCCAACCGGGACGCTGAGCTCGACGTATCGGGGACACTATCTGGCCTACATCGAGCCTTGCGACGAGGGTGTCCTGCGGCTTTGGATCAGTGCCGGCGCGGCGACCGACCTGTCACCGGAAAAGCGCGAGAGATGGGGAGCCATTCTCCAGCAGTTCGAGGGAAAGCTGGGCCCGGCTTCCGGCAGCAACTACTATCGAGTCGACCAATCCTCGGATCCGGCCGTTCTCAGGAACCACCTGGATCTACAGCAGCAGTTGGCGGGTGTTCTGGCGGGGTGAGGCCGAACTCTGAGTGCAGGCGTGCTACTCGGTGAACAGAGCGTTCGTTGAGCGGTTCGCCGACGAGCTGGCCCCGCCCAGAGGCGGGACCATAGTGGTAAGCACAGCAGAGTTCAAGAGTTTATAATCTGAGTGCTCTTCTCTCGCCAATCCGATAGATTACCCTGTGCGGACAGTAATCCTGCCCGAATTCTAGCTTCACAAGGGCGCGACGCGATCCAAACGTGTCGATTGAAGTACAGCGGGGATCTCTCGAATTGGGAGTTTGCCATCTTCCGCTGGAGCATCGAGCAATATGACCCGGAAGCTTGGTACTTCCCCGGCGCCCATTTCGTGGACGGAAGCATCGAAGGAGCTCTCAGGGGCGGATACGAAGCCTACCGGTGATGCCCTGACTTGGCGAGCTCGGCAAGCACCGTGCGGCCCGAAGGGCCCAGCGACCAAGGGGCCAAATCGGAAGGCGCGCCTCCGGGGCAGAGTTTCCGGTTCTCGTTCTCCCGTTACCCGCTCTCACGAGAGGCTTCCAGGTGCGAAGTGCGAAGTGCGAAGTGCAGTTGGGAAGAACTACCTCGGGTTGTTCGTACGGGGACGGAAGACCAGGAAGTACTGGTAGGGAAGGAAGGTGTGCTCCTGGGCGAGTTCGAATCCGTTGGCTCGCATCTGGGCGATCAGGTCCTGCTTAGCGATCTTCATCCCGTCCGGCGGCCCCACCGGCAGCTCCCGCTTTTGAAAGTCGATCATGACGATCTGGCCCTTCGGCTTCAGCATCTTCTTCAGGAGCGCCAGATACCCGGCCTGGTCCTGGATATGGTGCCAGGTGTCGCAGATGAAGAAGCGGTCGACGGAGTGGTCGGGCAGAAGCGGATCGTCCGGCGGTGCGAGGATGGTCGTGACGTTCGGGATGCCCTGATCCCGGATGATGCGATTCATATGGAGGATCATGTCGGGGTTGATGTCGACCGCATAGACCCGGCCGGTTGAACCGACGTGCCGGGCGATTCGAAAGGCGAAATATCCGGAGCCCGCGCCGATGTCGGCGATGCGCTCGCCCTCTTTGAGATCGAGCGCCATGATCACTTCATGGGGCTTCTGGTATTCGTCCCGCTGCGGATCGTCCAGAAAGGCGATGTAGGCCTTGGAGTTCTGATGGAGACGATGCATCTCCTCGGGGGTGAGCCGGGAATTCTGTTGCGCCGAAACGAGGGCGACGCAACAGACGGCGATGGAGGCGATGAGACTGGCTTTCATGTCGTTGCTCCGGGTCAGTCACCAAGCCTACAACATTTGGAAGGTGCGAGGTGCGAAGTGCGAAGAGTCTCTGGAGGGGACAACCATTTTCGGACAGAAAATCCCAAAAACGGGCACCCGCAGGTCGGGCGTTTTTCGAGGCTCCCTCCGGGCGTACACTGAAATCGGGGGAATGGAGTGGGGATTCGGTTGGCATGGGAACTGCCTTCCGAATGTTGCGAGGGAAATATGACCACTCTTCTGCAGGACTTCAGGTACGGCTTGCGCATGCTGTTGAAACGACCGGGCTTCACGGCCGTGGCCGTGGGGACGCTGGCTCTCGGCATCGGCGCGACGAGCACCATCTTCAGCTGGATCGACTCGACGCTCCTCAATCCCATTCCCGGTCTCTCCGATACGGGCAACCTGGTGACGGTCATGCGGGGGACCATCAGCGAGCATCCCACGCCGCCTTTCTCCTTTCCCGACTACGTGGACCTGCGCACCCGGAATCAGGCCTTCTCGGGTCTGCTGGCCTATCACGATGACTTCATGTCGCTCACCGGCCGCCAGAAACCGGAACGGATCTACGGTGCTTTGACCTCCGCCAACTATTTCGCTGTGCTCGGGGTGGAGCCCGCTCTTGGCCGAGGCTTTCAGCCCCAGGATGAAGCGAAGCCGGGGGGCGCTCCCATTGTGGTGATCAGCTACGCGCTCTGGCAAAACCATTTCGCATCGGACCCCGCGGCCATCGGCCGGACGCTCGAGATCAATCGCCACGGGTACACCATCATCGGAGTGGCCCCGAGGCGCTTTCAGGGGTGCAAGACGGGACTTCGCACCGATGTCTGGATACCTCTGGTGATGGAGCGCGAGGTGTGGGGCTCCAACAACCTCGAGGAGCGTGGGACCTTCTGGCTCAATGTGCTGGGGAGCCTGCGGCCGGGCGTGACGAGCGAGCAGGCGACGGGCGAGTTGAACCTCCTCATGCAGCACATCGCCGACGACACACCGTCCATCGAGCGGGGACCCAGCCAGATCACCCTCGACCCGCTCTGGCGGTCGCCCTTCGGGGCCAATGTCTACCTCTTTCGCACGCTGCCGCTGCTGCTGGGGCTGGCTGCGGTGCTGTTGCTCCTGGCGTGCACCAACGTCGCCAGTCTCCTGCTGGTGCGGTTGGTGCCGCGGCGGCGGGAGATTGCGCTGCGTCTCTCCCTGGGCGCGAGCCGCGGACGGCTGGTGCGGCAGTTGATGGTGGAAAGCCTGCTCATCGCCCTGGCCGGCGGAGCGGCGGCCATTCTCCTGACCACCTGGACGGCCCGGCTGTTCGCCAGCTTCTTTCCTCCTACGAGCCTGCCTCTGGTCCTCAACGGACACGTGAGCCAGAGCGTGATGCTGGTGACGCTGGGAGTCGCCCTTCTGGCCGCCGTCACCTTTGGGACGCTGCCCGCCCTGCGCACGTCGAGTCTGGCGCCGATCGCCGTACTGAAGGAAGATGGAGGGAGGACGGCCGGCGGCCTTCACCGCTCCCGCCTCTCGCGGGCGATGGTGGCCGGCCAGATCGCGCTGTCTCTGCTCCTGCTGATCACCGCCGGTCTGTTCCTGCGCAGTTTCCTGAACGAGCAGCGGTCCGACCCCGGCTTCGATCCGAACCAGGTGCTCGTCGCCTCCTACGACCTCGGGCCCGTCGGCTACTCGCGGGACGAGGGAATCGCCTTCGATCAGACGCTCCTGGCCCGGCTCGAGGAGCTGCCCGGCGTCCGGTCGGCGACGCTGGCGGACTTCTCGCCGCTGAGCTTTACGGTCCACAGCGATCCCGTCCAGCCGGAGGACTACGTGCCCCAGCTGCACGAATCGTTGGAGGTCGACCGCGCCGTCGTCAGCCCGGAGTACTTTCGGACGTTGCGGACGGAGCTCGTGTCGGGACGCGACTTCACGATCCACGACGACTCCGAGTCGCAGCCCGTGGTCATCGTGAACCAGGAATTCTGCCGGCGCTACTGGCCGGGCCAGGACCCCATCGGCAAACGCATCACACGGTATGGCCGAACTCTCACGGTGGTGGGCGTGGCCCGCAATGCCAAGTATCGTCTGCTGCGCTATGCGGAGGCGCCGGCCATTTTCGTGCCCCTGTACCAAAACTACTATAGTCAGTTGACCATCCATCTGCGCGTGGAGGGTGACCCGGAGGCGTTCGCTCCGGCAGTGGCCAGGACCGTCGCCCGCATCGACTCCCATCTCCCCCTGTTCGGGGTCACGACGCTGGAAGACAGCATGCAGTTCGGGAGCATCTTCGAGAGGCTGGCGGCGACGCTGGTGGGCTCCTTTGGTCTGCTGGCGGTGCTGTTGGCCGGAGTGGGGATCTACGGCGTGGTGGCCTTTGCCACGCGACAGAGGTCGCAGGAGATCGGCATCCGCATGGCACTGGGAGCACGCCGGGGCGACGTCCTCATGATGGTCTTCCGGCAGGGTCTCGAACTGGCGCTCGTCGGAGTCGGCATCGGCATTGCCGGGGCGCTGGTCCTGACACGCTTCCTGGCCAACCTGCTCTACGGAGTTCAGCCCACCGATCCCCTGACCTTCATCGCCGTCTCCCTGCTGCTGATCGCCGTGGCGCTGCTGGCCTGCTACGTTCCTGCCCGCCGGGCCGCCAGCGTCGATCCCATGACGGCGCTGCACTACGAGTAATCAGTTCCGAGTTCCGAGTTCCGAGGGCGTGTTGCCCAAAGGGCGGCGGCCTCCGATCGGTGTGCGCCCACTGGAGTGAGGTCTCGGCAGCCTGATCTCACGCAAAGGCGCGAAGTACGCCACGCCGCAAGGAGATTCTTTGTGGCTGGCGGCTTTGCGTCCTTCTTTGCGCCGTTGCGTGGAACCAACCCGCCGTGCATTCGCCTGCCTGCCAGCGTCCGATCCGACACAGCCCTTACCATTCGGACAACCCGCACTTCGCACTTCGCCCTTCGCCGTTCGCCCTTCGGCGTTGGGCCTTCGCCGTTCGGCTTGGAGAACGGGAGCGCGGGAGCGCGGGAGGACGGGATGCCGCTCCGTATTTCAGAACCCGAACGAAGTGAGGCGCCCCGCGCCGGGCCCGGAGAACGGGAGGACGGGTCTCGCGAGGGAGGGTGGGAACCGCGTCAGAGCGATTTGGGCAACACGCCCCCGAGTTTCTGGGTTCTGGGAATCGTGGTGACACGCACGTCATTCGCGCGGCCCGACTCGTCGACCCCGCCCGGGATCGAGAGACAACAGAGCCCGAACGTCAGTGAGGGACCCCCTGCACGGTCACCGACACCCCAGCTCCCCACGCCGGGCGAAGGCCACAGTCCGACGGGAACGGTCGGGCCTCGGCGACTGGGCGTTCGCGCGACCCTCACTTCGTTCGGGCGCTGACGCTGCAGATCTTGTGACGCCGGTGGAATCTCGGGGCGATCTGTTCAATACTCTTGCCCGTCCGCGGGTGCCCGGCTGCGCCGTGGCGGGGGATGCGAGTCGGGCCGTGCGGTTCTGGTAAGCTAAGCATTCGTAACGTTTCGACGGACGCTGAGGGACCGGCACGGGCCGACTCGGTGCTTTTCGCAAGATCAAGAGGTTCGCCATGAGCGACGAAGGCAAGAAGGACTACAGCGCGACACTGCAACTCCCCAAAACCTCCTTTTCGATGCGGGCCAACCTGCTGCAGGCCGAGCCCCGGCATCAGGAGCGCTGGGAACGGATGGAGCTGAACCGGCGGATTCAGGAAGAAACGAGCCCGTCCGGGCCCTACGTCTTTCACGACGGACCCCCGTATGCGAACGGTCCCATTCACATGGGACACCTGCTGAACAAGATTCTCAAGGATCTCGTCGTGAGGTCCCGGCAGATGGAGGGGTACTCGGTCTATTACGTTCCTGGCTGGGACTGCCACGGGTTGCCCATCGAGCACAAGGTCCTGAAGGAACTGGGCGAACAGAGCCGGACCTTGGGGACGCTGGAGATCCGGCGCCGCTGCCGGGACTATGCCGAGAAGTACGTCCGGCTCCAGTCCGAGCAGATGAAACGCCTGGGGACGATGGCCGATTACGAGCACCCCTATCTGACCATGCTTCCCGCCTACGAGGGCGCGGTGCTGGAGGTCTTCGCGGCGCTCGTGGCGCAGGGCATCGTCTACCGCGACGTGAAGCCCGTGCACTGGTCGATCGCCAATCAGACGGCCCTGGCCGAGGCCGAGCTCGAGTACTACGACCGCACCGACACGAGCGTCTACGTCCTGTTCGAGGTCACCGATGCCTCCCGGCTGCCGGCCTCGCTGGCGTTGCCCGAGGGGAACTCGGCCTCGCTGATGATCTGGACGACGACCCCCTGGACGCTGCCGGCCAACCTGGCGGTGGCCCTGGCGCCGGCGGCCCGATACGGGCTGTACCGCGTGCGGGGAGGAGGGCAGGAGCGTTTCATCGTGGTGGCGGAAGAACTGGCCGGCCGGACGCTGGGTCTGACCGAGGGGGCCCAGTTCGAATTGCTGGGGAGTTGCAGCGGGAGCGAGCTGGCGGCCAGCGGCGCAGCCTATCGGCATCCCTTCATCGACCGCGAGGGGATCCTGGTCACCGCCGATTACGTCACCCTCGAAGACGGCACCGGTCTGGTGCACACCGCCCCCGGGCACGGCGCCGAGGACTATTACACGGGGATCCAGGCCGGGCTCCCGATCTACTGTCCGGTGCTGGGCGACGGGACCTTCGACGAGACCGTGCCCGACTGGCTGGTCGGGATCGACGTCTGGAAAGCCAATGGCGTGATCGTGGAGCATCTGCGCGCGAGCGGGCACCTCTTCTACGATCATCAGTTCCTGCACAGCTATCCCCATGACTGGCGCAGCAAGACTCCGACCATCTTTCGCGCCACCGAGCAGTGGTTCATCGCCGTCGACAGGCCGTTTGGAGACGAGGGGAAGTCGCTGCGACAGAGGGCCATGAAAGCGGCCACGGACGACATCCGCTTCGTACCCGAATGGGGTCGGAGTCGCCTGCAGGGAATGCTCGAGGCACGTCCCGACTGGTGTATCAGCCGGCAGAGAGCCTGGGGTCTGCCGATTCCCGCTTTCCTGGATGAACAGGGGCGGACCCTTCTGACGGAGCGGTCCGTGCGGGCCATCGCGACCGTCGTGCGCCGGGAAGGTTCGAATTACTGGTTCGAGGCCGGCGTCGAGCAGCTGCTCGAGGGCTACGATCCGGCCGGCGACGAGCAGGCCCCCGACTGGCTCCGCGAGCGGGGCCGCGCCGGTCTGGCGCCGCTGCGCAAGAGCGAAGACATCTTCGACGTCTGGTTCGAGTCGGGCTCCTCCTGGAACGCCGTGCTTCGGGAGCGTTCCATCGGCTATCCCGCCGACCTCTATCTGGAGGGATCGGACCAGCATCGCGGCTGGTTCCAGCTCTCCCTGCTGCCCGCCCTGGGAGCCACCGGGGTCTCTCCCTTCAAGGCGGTCCTGACCCACGGTTTCATGGTGGACGCCGAGGGTCGGAAGATGAGCAAATCACTGGGCAACGCCATCGAGGTCGAGGACATCCTCAAGACCCACGGCGCGGACATCTGCCGCTGGTGGGTGAGCTCCCTCAACTACACCAACGACATCAAGGTGGACTGGGAGTTCTTCAAGGTCGCCGGCGACGAATACCGCAAGGTCCGCAATACCATCCGATTCCTGCTCGGCAACCTGAGCGACTACGATCCCCAACGGGACGAGTACGCCTTCAGCGACGCGGACCGGATCAGCATCGACGGCTGGGCGCTGGCCCGGCTGGCGGCCTTCGTCCGGGAGGTGCGGGAGGGTTACCGGGAATTCCAGTTCAAGCGGGCCACCGAGGCGATCTTCAACTTCTGCAACGACGATCTGAGTGCGGTCTATCTGGCCGCCGTCAAGGATCGTCTCTATTGCGACCCGGCGGCGGGACCCCGCCGCCGCCGCACCCAGACGGTGCTCTACCGGATTGCGCGGGACCTGATTCGCACGCTGGCGCCGATCCTGGTGCACACAGCCGAGGAAGCCTGGCTGGCGCTCGAGGGACGGGAGATGGACGCCGACAGCTCGGTGCACCTCCAGCATCTGCCGGATCCGTTCGAATACGAGGCCGGGGATGGCTGGGGCGTGGCCATGGAGTTCCGTTCCCAGGCCCTGAAGGCACTGGAGCTGGCGAAAGCGGGCGAGAATGCTCTCAAGAACCCCCTGGATGCCGGTCTCGAGGCCACGGTTCCCGCCGCGATGCTGGAACGTCTCGAGCCCTATCGTCCCGAGCTGGTCGATCTGTGCGGCGTGAGCCGCCTCCGCCTGCAACGGGGCGACGAGCTGCAGGTCACGGTGATCGATCTGCGCGATCAGCCCCGCTGTCAGCGTTCCTGGAAGCGCGACGAAACCGTGAGCCTGCGTTCCGACGGAGGCTGGCTCTCCGACCGGGACGCGGCCGTCGTCGGCGTCTGACTGCCGCGGGTCCCGCGTCCCCGATGCTCTTCTACGGCATCTTCATGCTGTCGTCGAACTGGAACTCCACCTCGACCTTGTCCTTGTCCATGGCGATGGGCGTGGGCATGTTGACGTCCCCAGGCTTGTACAGCGCAATGGGAGTGCCCGAGGGGGGCGGACCCATCATGGTGTCGTAGTCGCCGTAGGCAGCCACCAGATAGACCTTCTCCTGCGTGAGTCCCGGAACCACGAGCACGGCGCCGTTCTCCCGGGCCGAGTCCATGGCGATGGGCATGCTCCCGGTGCTGATGTCGGGAGTGTCGAACACGTAGAGGTGAATGCCGTGGGCAGCGTCCACCTGGCCGGGGCCCGAGTAGGTGAGCTTCACGCGCAGTTCCCGGGATGAATTCTGGGCGGAAACCGGCGCGAACGCCAGAAGCGCGAGAACGCCCAGGACCAGTGCAAGCATCGAGAGACGAATGGACTTCATAGTGTCAGATTCTCCTTCCCGTTTCGAACAGCATCATGACAAAGCGGAGCCCGCAGAGAAACCGAACTCCCGTGAGCGGTCGAATTCGGTCTCCGAGCGGCAGCGTAGGACTTGGGCCGGGCCGTTCGCGCGCTGCTGAAGTAACCTTACGTTTCCCGACGCGCCTTTGTTCCCCGTCGCCGCGACGGCAGTTCTTTGATGTAGAGGTCCCTCTGGGGGAAGGGAATCTCGAGGCCCTGTTCGGCGAGTTTCTTGTAGGCCGCGGTATTGACGGCATCGAGGGCCCGGCCGCGGCTGGAAGGGTCGTCGATCCAGCAGCGGATCTCGAAATTTAGCGAGGAGTCGCCGAAGGCACGGAACTGGACCCAGGGCTCGGGGGTGTCGCAGACCAGCTCCTCGGACTTCGCCGCCTCGACCAGGACCCGCTTGACCAGGTCCACGTCCGATCCGTAGGCGACGCCCACGGGGATGCGGAGTCGCTGCTTGATCCAGCGTCCCGAAGATTCGTTGATGATCGTGGAACGGGCGATCGCCGAGTTGGGGACCGTGATCTCGAGGTCGTCCCGGGTCAGGATGCGGGTGCTGCGCAGTCCGATCTTGGTCACTTTGCCGCGCTCGTCCTTGTTGAGCACGATGTAATCGCCGATCTTGTAGGGAGCATCGGCCAGGATGGAAATGCCCGCGAAGAGATTGCCCAGGGTCTCCTGTGCGGCCAGACCGACGGCGAGGGCGGCAATGCCGGCCGTGGCCAGCCACCCGATGGGATCCACGCCCCAGGAGGCGAGGATGAAATAGACGCCCAGGGCCAGGACGGTCAGTTTGGAGGCGACTTCGAACAGCGGGCGCGTCGCCGGCTGAATGATCCGACGGCCTCCGGGGGCGAGAGTGACCGAGGAAAGCAGGGTGTTGGCCACGCGCAGGCCGAAGGTGATCCAGATCAGGATGATGAGCGTGGCGAACACATTGTTCGTGATCCCGCGAAGGGACCCTTCGTCCTCCGGGAGGATGATGAGGGCTGCAGACAGGAGTCCCAGCAGACTGACCGTCAGGTAGACGGGCCGGTGCAGCAGGGCCACGATGCGATCGTCGATCTCGGACCGGGTGCGCCGCACCAGTCGCACGACGCCACGCGTGATGAGCCGGTCGGCCAGCCAGGCCGCCACGAAAAAGACCAGCACCACCACCAGAGCCTGCAGATAGGGGTTCTGTCCGACGAACGCGACGGCATCGCGGACGTGCCCGACCATCGTGTCAATGAGGTTCTGTTCCGTCTCCATGGCGTTTGGCCGACCCGGGTCCGGACGCCGCGGACTCGTTCTGCGGGACGGCCGGCGGCGGATGGAAATGGGCCGAGTCGACTGGTATTCTACCTTCTTTCCAGAATCAGGAAAGGTGGCACCGATGGTGAGGAAGACGATCATTCTCGGTTCGGGATGTGCCGGATCCACGGCGGCGATCTATGCCGCCCGGGCGGACCTCGAGCCTCTGGTCCTGGAGGGTCACGAGCCCGGCGGCCAGCTTTCGCTGACGACGCTGGTCGAGAACTACCCGGGGTTTCCGGAGGGGATCACGGGCCCCGAACTCGTGGAGAACATGAAGAAACAGGCCCAGCGCTTCGGGGCCGAGTACCGGATGGAACGGGCCCGCCGGGTCGAGGTCGACCAGCGGCCCTTCGTCGTCGAGACCGACGAAAACCAGTACACGACGCAGTCGATCATCGTGGCCTCGGGGGCCTCGGCCCGCATGCTGGGACTGGAAGGGGAACGGCGGCTTCTCGGTTACGGCGTCTCGACCTGCGCGACCTGCGACGGTTACTTCTTCCGCAACCAGCGGGTCGTGGTCGTGGGCGGCGGCGACACCGCCATGGAGGACTCCCTCTACCTGACCAAACACGCTTCGCACGTGACCATCATCCATCGGCGCGAAGAGCTTCGGGCCTCCAAGATCATGGCCGAACGGGCCAAGGAAAACCCAAAAATTTCGTTTCTGTGGGATACGGTCGTGGTCGACATCCTGGATCCCGAGAAGAAGCAGGTGGAAGCGGTCCGGCTCAAGAACGTCAAGACCGGCGAGGAGTCGCTGCTCGAGACCGACGGCGTCTTCGTCGCCATCGGTCACAAGCCGAATACGGACATCTTCGAGGGCATCCTGGACCGGGACGAAAACGGCTACCTCAAGGTCAGTGAAGGAGCCCGCACCAATGTCGAAGGCATTTTCGCCGCCGGGGACGTGCACGATCACGTTTACCGGCAGGCCGTCACGGCGGCCGGCGCCGGCTGCCGGGCGGCCATCGAATGCGAACGCTACGTCGGCGCGCTGGAAGCGCAGGTCCGATGACTGACCCGGAGCGGGAGTTCGACTTCGATTTCAACCAGCGGGGTCTGCAGGGCAAGACGCTCGTCCTGGCCGGCGGTTCGGGGGGCTGGGCAGTGCCGTGGCCGCCCTTTTGGCCCGTGACGGTGCCTCGCTGGTCCTCGGATACCGGCAGGACCGCGAACGGGCCGCCCGGCTCCAGGCGCATCTGGGCCGCTTCGGAAGGGGTGTCGAGCTCGTCCAGGGGGACATTGCCGAGGCGGCGACGCGCGAGGCCTGCGTGCAGGCGGCCGAACGGATCGGAGAGGAGATCTACGGGCTGGTCTGCCTGGCCGGCGATCCCGCCCGGGTCCGGTTCGATGACGCAGATCTGGCCGATCTCGACGCCTCGATGCGGCAGAACTACTACGGCCCGATTCTGCTGGCACGGGACTTCGGCATCCGCCTGCAACGGAGCGGGACCTCCGGCGCCATCGTCCTGTTCTCCACCATGCAGGCCGTGGACCTCTTTCCGTCGAGCATCAACTACGCCGCTCCCAAGGCCGCGCTGATCCACGCCGCCCGAATCCTGGCCAAGCAGTGGGGCGGCCCCTCGGGGATCCGGGTCAACGTCATCGCGCCGGGCGTCAACCGGGCGGGCATGGCCCTGGCCTCGATCCGCTCCGGCAAGTACGATCCCTTCGTGGAGCGAGGCATCATCCCCCGTTTCGGTCGCGCCGAGGACGTGGCCAAGGCCGTCCGGTTCCTGGTCGAACCCGACAACTACATCACGGGCCAGGTCCTGACCGTCGATGGCGGTCTCACCCTGCGCAAGGACCTGAAGAGCTAGCGGGTCAGGGAATCGACCAGCCACTGTTCGTAGGCATCGAGGTTTTTCCAGCGCAGGGCCGCCCGCACCGGCGGGCCCTGGGGGGAGCGCCGGGTGAAGCCGTCGTCGGTGACTTCCAGGCGGAGGTCCTCCACGTCCACCCAGCTCTGTTCCACGGCCAGCGCCACGGCCAGGGTGTCGAACAGGACCGAGGACTGCACGGCCGGGTCGACCCGGGTCCAGTCGATGCGGCCGCTCCAGGTGCGGTAGTTCTCCATCAAGGCCACCAGTTCCGGTTTGGCGGAGGTGTTGACCCGCTGATAGAGATCTCCGTCGAGCTGGATGATGCCACAGGTATCGAGCGGGGCCAGGAGCACGTCCCAGCCGGCCTCGTACATGGCGCGGGTGGCCGCGGGATCGACCTTGACGTTGTATTCGGCATCAGGTTGCGGCTTGTCCCCGTAGCCGACGTCGACACTCCCGCTCATGGCCACGACCCGGGCCTTCCCGGCAATGGCCGGCTCCCGCTTCAGGGCTTCGGCGATGTTGGGCGTGGGGCCGATGGCGATCAGGACGACCGGCTCGGGACTTTGCATGATGGTGTCCACCAGGGCGGCCACACCGTCCTCGTGGATGGTCCCGGGATAGTTCGCCAGATCGTAGTCTCCCGCCCACGGGCTCTGGGGCAGGGGCTTCTCGTCGGAGGAGAGGCCGATTCCGATGGGGATGTCACCGCGCCCGATCTGGGCCAGATAGCGGGCCGTAATGCGGGCCCGCTCGCGGGTGTTCCCGCTGTCGGTCACCACCAGCTTGAGATCCAGTTCGGGCCGGTTCAAGAGCAGGGCCAGGGCCCAGGTGTCGTCGATATCGGTGCCGATGTCCGTATCGAGGACCACGGGCATGCCCGGCACATTCCGCGGTTCCGGCCCCGCCGCCTGTCTGGACGATGTCCTTCTGCTGCCCGCAGGCCACCAGGAACAATGCTGCCAATGCTGTGAATATGAGCTTCATCAGTACCCCTTCGTTTCGGGCCCCAGGTTTCGGGTTCCGAGTTCCTGGTTCCTGGTTCCTGGTTTCGGGCCCCGGAAGTCAAAACTGGAAACTCGAAACTCGGAACTCGAAACTCGAAACTGCCCTCCGGACTTCCCAAATCGCACTTCCCGTCTCATCAGCGCTGGTAGAGCACCCGGCCGCCGACGATCGTGTAGTCGACCCGCGTCCCGAGGATCTCCGCTTCCGGAACAGTCAGAAGATCCCGGGAGAAAACCGTAATATCCCCCAGTTTGCCGGGTTCGAGGCTGCCCTTGAGCCCTTCTTCGAAAGCGGCGTAGGCTCCGGCCAGCGTGTAGGAGCGCAGCGCTTCCTCGCGAGTCATGCACTGCTCGGGGAAGAACGGTTCTCCCTGTTTCGTCCGCCGGGTCACTGCGGCATAGAAGGACGGGATCGGGTCGACGTCCTCCACCGGAGCGTCCGTCCCGTTGCAGATGACGGCACCGGTGTCGAGCAGGCTGCGCCAGACATAAGCACCCCGGCGCGCCCGTTCTTCGCCGATCCGGCTGACGACCCAGGGGCCGTCCGAAGTGGCGTGGACCGCCTGCATGGCCGCCACCACTCCCAGGAGATGGAAGCGCGGAATGTCCTGGGGATCGAGGTGCTGAGCGTGCTCGATGCGCCAGCGCGCGCCCGCGACTGCCGGATAGCGGGCGGCCGCTGCTTCGTAGATGTCCAGTACCTCCCGGTTGGCGCGGTCCCCGATGGCATGGGTGCACAGCTGGAAGCCGTTTTGAGCCGCGAGCTCGGCGGAGTGGCGCAGCTCTGTGAACTCCTCCGTCGGCAGCCCCAGCGACGAGGAGAGATCGGAATAGGGCTCGAGCAGCCAGGCTCCGCGCGATCCGAGAGCGCCGTCGGCATACCGCTTGATGGCCCTCACGGTCAGGTGGTCGTGGCCGAATCCGATCAGCTTGAGCGAGGCGAGCCGGTCGGCGAGTCGTTCGTCGGGCTCGCCCAGCATGCAGTAGAGCCGGAGCGGGAGCTCGCCGTCGGCGGCCAGCTCCTTCAGCGTCTCGAGGTACTCGAAGCTGGTCCCGGCGTCGTGAAAGGTGCAGATTCCCTTGGACAGACACTCGCGGGCCGCCAACTCGACGATGCGCCTGCGGTGGGCGGCGGCCTCCTCCTCCGAACGCTCGGCCAGGGTGCGGTCGAGGGCTCGGCGGATCAGATCCTGAGCCGCTTCCTGAAAAACTCCCGTGATCCTGCCCGAGGCGTTTCGAAGAATCCGACCGCCTTCCGGGTCCGGCGTCGCCGTCGTGACGCCTGCCTGCTCCATCGCCCGCCGATTCGCAATACAGGCATGGCCGCTGGCGTGGACCAGCAGGACGGGGTTGTCCGGTGTCCGCTCACTCAGTGAATCGTGCAGGGGCAGGCCCTGAAAGGACGGATCGGGCGGAGCGTCCCACTTCTCCTGGTGCCATCCGCGGCCCACGATCCATTCGCCGGCGGGCCGTTTCGAGGCCGCCTCGGCGACGAGATCGACGATCTCGCTCCAGCTCCGGGCCTGGCTCAGGTCGAGAGACAGGCGGGCTTCGCCGAGGCCTGACAGATGGGCGTGACTTTCGATCAGGCCCGGCGTCGCCAGACGGCCGTCGAGATCGATCACCGTGGTCTCGGAGCCGACCCGCCGCCGAATCTCCTCCGTCGTGCCCGTGGCCACGATGACGCCGCCCAGGACGGCCACGGCCTCGGCCTCGGGCCGCTCGGGATCGAGGGTCACCACCTTGCCGTTGAGCAGCACCAGATCGGCCGGCTCGATGGGGGTCACCAGGCAGCCCAGGCCTGCGGCGGGAGCGAGGAAAAGGAGAGCGAGCGCGATAAGGCGAAGCATGGGTGGAAGGTTAGCGCGGATCGGACGGAAAGGCTACTATTCGCCGGCCCGTGAACGGGCGTAGTCGACGATGGCGTCGACCAGGTCCGGGACGGTCGACTTGGCGGCCTCGCAGACGATCTCGAGGCCGGCCTGGCGCGCTTCGTCGGCGGTGATCGGGCCGATGACGGCACAGCGCAGCTCGTGGAGATCGTCCCGGCCGCCGGCCAGCTCCACGAAGTTGCGCACCGTCGACGAACTGGTGAAGGTCACCAGATCGGGAGGCGAACCGGCCAGAATCCGCTCCAGCTCGGCCCGGCTTTCGGGGGGAGGCACGGTCTCGTAGACCGGAATCAAATCGACCTCGGCGCCCCGCTCCCGCAGCTGGAGGGGCAGGATCTCACGGGCCACCCGAGCCCGGGGAAGCAGGATGCGCAGACCCTCGAGGCTGCCCGCGTGCAGGGCGGAGAATTCCTCGATGATGCCTTCGGCCTGGTAGAGGCGGGGCTGGAGCGCCACCGAACCGCCGGACTGGGCGACCCGCTCGGCCGTGGCCGGGCCAATGCAGCAGATCCGGGGCAGGGGACTCGTTGCGGGCAGCGCCCGATAGCGGCGGAAAAAGATCTCCACCGCGTTGACACTGGTAAAGAAGAGCCAGTCGTAGCCGGAGAGGTGCTCCAGAGCCGTATCCAGGGGACCCGGGTCGAGGGGCACGATCTCGATGGTGGGGATCTCGAGGACCCGTGCGCCTTTGCTCCGCAGAATCTCGGAAAAGGATCCCGCCTGCCTGCGGGTGCGCGTCACCAGAATGGTCAGTCCGTCCAGTGCCCGGCTCACGCGAGTCCCACCTCCTGCAGGATCTCCTCGGCTCCCTGCCGGCGGAAGCTCTCGGCGAGCCCCGCGGCGAGGACCTCCAGATCCGTGTCGGCGCCCTCGACGCTGTCGCGGATCATGCGCCCGCCCGAAGGGCTTGCGACGAAGGCGGTGAGCCGCACCCGGGCGCCCTCGACGGTGGCATGGGCGCCCATGGGGACCTGGCAGCCTCCACCCATGGCCAGCAGGAAAGCCCGCTCGGCCGTCACCGAGATCCGAGTCGTCCGGTCCTCGAGTCGTCGAACGAGAGCGCCCACCGCTTCATCCGCGCTGCGAATCTCGAGCCCCAGCGCGCCCTGCCCGATGGCCGGAATCATCTGATCCGCCGGAAACGTGTAGGACACGTGCCGAGCCAGGCCCAGGCGGCGCAGGCCCGCGGCGGCCAGGACGATGGCGTCCAGTCCTTCGCTGTGGAGCTTGCGCAGCCGCGTGTCGACGTTGCCCCGGATGGGGACGATCTCGAGGTCGGGGCGAAGGTAGCGCAGTTGGGTCTCCCGGCGCAGCGAACTCGTGCCCACCCGGGCGCCCTGTGGCAATGCTTCCAGAGACGGGAGCGGGCCCTCGGTGATCAGGGCGTCGCGGGGATCCTCGCGACGCGGAATCGCCCCCAGCGTGAGCCCCTCGGGAAGCTCGGTGGGGAGATCCTTCAGGCTGTGCACGGCCAGATCGATGGACCCGTCGAGGAGAGCCTCCTCGATCTCCTTGACGAACAGGCCCTTGTTGTCGGCCGCCAGTCGCGACAGAGGGGTCGCCGTCAGCTTGTCGCCCGTCGTGCGGATGGTCTTCACCGAAACGTCGAGTCCCGACTGGGTCTCCTGGAGCAGTCCCCGGATCAGATGGGTCTGGGCAAGGGCCAGCCGGCTGCCCCGGGAGCCGATGATGAGCTGCTTCATTCCGAGTCCTTGAGTCGAAACACCTTCTTGATCAGGGCGGCCGCCTCGGCGCGGGCGGCGGGCTGATCGCCCTTCTTGATCTCGACCATGAAGGGGTGAGCGATGCGGTGGGCCGTACGCAGCATCATCTGTTCGAGCTTCTCGTACTCCGATTCCTGAAAGCTGTCGCGGATCTTGGAGAGCTCGTCGAGACAGATCTGCTCCAGCGTCTGGCGGAAGGACCCGACGACGGCGCCGACGTTGCGGTGGTGGTCGCCGAGAGCGAAATTGCGGACTTCCTCGAGCACGATCGATTCAGCCAGTTCGGCCTCGCCCTGCCGTTCCTCCAGGTTGGCGTCGACGACGGCCTGAAGATCGTCGATGTCGTAGCAGAAGGCGGTTTCGACGGTGTTCACGGCCGGATCGATGTTGCGGGGAACGGCAATATCGATCAGGAACAGGGGATTGTACTTGCGGCGGTGGATGGCGCGATCCACATGATCCTTCCGGACGACGTATTCCTGGGCTCCCGTCGAGACGATGACGATGTCGGAACGGACCAGTTCGTCCTCGAGCTGGGAGAGGTCGGTCTTTTCGCCCCCGAACTCCGAGGCCAGGGCCTCCGCGCGCCCGGGGGTCCGGTTGGCCACACGGATCTTGCTCGCCCCCGAGGCGAGCAGGCTGCGGGCCGCCAGCTCGCTCATCTTGCCGGCTCCGAGGAGGAGAACGGTCTTGCCGGCGAGCTCGCCGAAGATCTTGATGGCCAGTTCGACGGCGACGGAACTGATGGAAACCGCCGAATGGCCGATTTTGGTCTCGTGGCGAACCCGCTTGGCGACGAAGAAGGCGTGGGGGATGAGGCGGCGCAGCCGCTGCCCGACGGCTCCGCTGCTCTCTGCGTAGGTGTAGGCCTGCTTGAGCTGACCCAGGATCTGGGCCTCGCCGAGGACCATGGAGTCCAGGCTCGAGGCGACGCGAAAGATGTGACGGACCAGTTCGTCATTGCTGTACGCGTAGAGGTGCTCGTCCAGCGCCGCGGAATTGAGCGTGTGATAGCGGCACAGGAACTCGCGCAGCCGTCCCTCTGCGGGCGCTCCGTTCGTGGCCGCGCTGGCCAGGAGCTCGACGCGGTTGCAGGTCGAGACGATCATCGCCTCGTCGAAGCCGAACTCCTTGAGCAGGGTCTCCAGGGCGAGCGGTATCGCATCCTCCCGGAAGGCCACCTTCTCACGAACTTCGATCGGTGCTGTCTTGTGATTCAGCCCAACCAGAATCAGGTCCATCGCTAAAAACTGTGCTGCCCCCCGAAAATGCTCACTCCCAAAAAGGTGAAGAGAATGGACAGGAAGCCAATCATACTCAGTAGCGCCGTTCGTCTTCCACGCCAGCCGGCGGTCAGCCTGAGGTAGATCAGGGCCAGGTAGATGATCCAGGTGGCCATGGTGGCGATCACCTTGGGATCCCGGTGCCAGCCCTGGACCCAGTCCTGCTCGGCCCAGATGATGCCGACGATGATGCCCGCCGTCATGAAGACGAAGCCCCAGATGAGGAACTTGAGGAAGAGGTCGTCCAGCGTGCTGAGCGACGGGAGTTGATAGTAGAAGGTCCGTGGCTTCTTGCGCTTCAGCTCGCGTTCCTGGAGCAGGTAGAAGACCGCGGCCAGAAAGGTCACGAAGAACATCCCGTAGGCCAGGAAGAGGAAGGACGAGTGAAAATAGACCCAGGAGCTCCGCAGGATGTCCGGGATCGGAGAGGCCTTGATGAAGACCGTGCTGAGCATCGACGCCGCCACCAGGGGCAGAAGGAACAGGCCCATGGCGCGCACGCGATAGCGAAACTGTGCGATGAGGAAGCAGAGGGTCACCGTCCAAGCGAAAAACGCAAGGGACTCGCGCAGGCCGATCATCGGGAAGAAGGCTTTCTCGAATCCCTGGTAAATCAAGAACCCGCTGTGAAAGACGAAGCCGGCCGCGACCGAGTAGAGGGCGACGCGGACGAAGAGATCCTTCTTCGAGAGAAAGGCGATTCCACTGTGGAACAGGCCGACGACATAAAAGCCGAACGCCGCATTGAACAATAAGCCGCCCATGATGGCTCACATTATATAGGACCGACAAAGTCGGAGCTGGAAGGCGCGATGGTACCAGCCCGCCGATCGCACTTCGCGACTTCGCCGCTTCGGCTTGGAGAACGGGAGAACGGGTTTCGCGAGAACCGGCACCCGGGAGGGCGGGCGTTTCGTTCGCACCAAATGGCTGTGGGCCTCCGATCGGTGTGCGCCCACTGAAGTGAGGTCTCGGCAGCCTGATCTCACGCCAAGCCGCTAAGTACGCAACGGCGCAAAGAAATTCTTTGCAGGTGGCGGCGTCCTGGGTGTGGAATCCGTTCTGCACATCTCAACGAGCGGATGGGAGGGTCGGAACCGCGTCAGCGCGGTTCGGGCAAGACGCCCCCGAAGTGCCAATTCGAGACCTCCCGTTTCCCGGCTTTTCCCGTCGACTCCCGTTCGTCTCTCGTGACTCCCGTGCTCCCGGCACTCGGCCCGGGGTTATCACCGGGGCACCCAAACGGACTCGCAGAGCCGGTTCATCGACCAATTCCCACCGAAGCCCAGGCGCGCCCACGACCGGGGCCTCTCCACACAAAGCGGCAGCAAGCTACCGCAGTCCAAACCGGCTGCGCCGCCGCCCCCGCGCCAAATCGAGAATCGAAAATCGCACATCTCAAATCCACTTCGGCCTGCGTGGTATGATCCGCTCGTGACCTTCGGATCGATCGACTACCTGGCCCTCGTGATCAATCTGGTCGTGCTCCTGTTTTCGGTCAGCCTGCACGAGTCGGCGCACGCCTGGATGGCGAGCCGGTTCGGCGATCCGACGGGGCAGATGCTCGGCAGGGTCAGCCTCAATCCGCTGGTGCACATCGACCTCATCGGAAGCATTCTGTTTCCCCTCCTCTGCGTCCTCGCTGGGTGGGGTCATCTTCGGTTGGGCCAAACCCGTTCCGATCAACAGCGCCAATCTCCGCGATCCGAAAAAGGACAACATCTTCATCTCCGTAGCCGGTCCACTGAGCAATCTGGCGGCGGCCATCGGTTTCGTCGTCCTGCTGCGGGTCTTCGCCGTCCTCGACGCCGGCGGAGTGCTGCCCTGGCTGACCGAGCCTCTCATGGGATTGTGCAAGGTCGGCATCTTCCTCAACGTCATTCTCGCGGTCTTCAATCTGATCCCGATTCCTCCGCTGGACGGGAGCTGGGTCCTGGAAGGAATCCTCCCGCGCAGCATGGGCCACGTGTTCGATGCCATCCGCCCCTACGGGTTCCTCATACTCATCCTGTTGCTCTACTCCGGCGTCTTCAATTGGGTGCTCGGTCCGGTTCTGGAGATCGTGAGAAGCGTGTCCTCCTGAGAATGATCATGAAGAAGCGAGTTTTCAGCGGAATGCGGCCGACGGGCCGACTTCATCTGGGGCATCTGGTCGGTGCCCTGGCCAACTGGGTCCCCATGCAGGAGGAGTACGACTGCGTCTTCGGAATCGTGGACTGGCACGCCCTGACGTCCGAGTATCAGAACGTCGAGCTGGTGCACCAGAGCGTCATCGAGATCGCCATCGACTGGATGGCGGCCGGCCTCGATCCCGAGCGGAGCCGTCTGATGGTGCAGTCGCTGGTACCGGAGCACGCCGAGCTCCATCTGCTGTTCTCCATGTTCACGCCCCTTCCCTGGCTCGAGCGGGTGCCCACGTACAAGGAGCAGATCCTCCAGCTGCGTGAAAAGGACCTCTCCACCTACGGCTTTCTCGGCTATCCGGTGCTGCAGGCTTCCGACATCCTGATCTACAAGGCCGATGTCGTTCCGGTCGGAGAGGACCAGGTCTCGCACATCGAGCTCTGCCGCGAGATCGCGCGGCGCTTCAACAATCTGTACGGTCCCGTTTTTCCGGAGCCTCAGCCCAAGCTGACGACCTCTCCGAGACTGCCCGGAACGGACGGTCGCAAGATGAGCAAGTCGTACGGAAACGAGATTCAGCTGGGGGAAGACCCGGCCAGCATCCGCAAGAAGATCCTGCCCATGGTGACCGATCCCGCCCGGGTGCGCCGCAGCGACCCCGGCGATCCCAACAAGTGCCCGGTCTACGATCTGCATAAGGTTTTCTCCCCGGAAGAGGACCAGAAGTGGGTTGTCCAGGGATGCACCACGGCCGGCATCGGCTGCGTCGACTGCAAGAAGCGCCTGCTCGAGAATCTGCAGCCGGTGACGGAACCGATTTTCGAGAAACGCTCCCGGCTGGAAAAGGATCGGGACGCGGTCATGGATGTGCTGCGCGAAGGCAGTCGCAGCGCCCGCGAGATCGCCGCGGCCACCATGGCCGAGGTGCGTCAGGCCATGCGGCTAGAGTATTAGGCTATGTCGTCGGTGGCCGCAGGCTCGCCTGATTATCGGGTCCAGCTGGAGTTTTTCGAGGGGCCCCTCGATTTGCTGCTGCATTTGATCCGCACGCAGGAGATCGACATCTACGACATCCCCATCGCGCGCATCACCGAGCAGTATCTCCAGTACCTCCAGATGATGCGGGACCTCAGCATCACGGTGGCGGGGGAATTCGTCCTGATGGCGGCCACCCTCATCCACATCAAGTCGAAGATGCTGCTGCCTCCCGATCCGGTTTCCGAAGAAGGGGAGGAACCGGAGGATCCGCGCCGTGAACTGGTCGACCGCCTGCTCGAGCACGAGCGTTTCAGAAAGGCGGCCGGAATGCTCCATGACCGGCAGGTCATCGAGGATTCGGTCTGGGCCCGCGGTGAGAAAGAGTTCGAGGACGAGGAGCAGGAGGCGGTGTCGGTGTCGCTGTTCGACCTGATCCAGGCCTTTCACCGGATCGTCGAACGCTACAAGGACCAGATCGTGATCCAGGTCCAGCACGACAACGTCAGCCTGGAGGACAAGCTCGACGAGCTGCGCGCGCTCATGGCGGTCCGCAAGGATCTGCTCTTTTCGTTCTTCCTGCAGCACCCGCTGTCCCGGGTGCACCTCATCGTCACCTTTTTCGCCCTCCTGGAAATGGCGCGGCTGCACGAAGTGCGGCTGTTCCAGGAGACCCTCTTCGACGACATCAGGATCGTGGCATGCTGAAGGGGGAGCTGCCAAACCAGCTGCTGGCCATTCTGTTTTCCGCCACCGATCCGGTGGCGGTCCGCCAGCTCTCGGAAGTCTTCCCCGAGGTTGAGGCGGAGGCGCTGGAAAAGGCCCTGGAGAAGCTGAAGGAGGACTTCAACCGGCTCCAGAGCGCCGTCGAGATCCGCAGCGTCGCCGGAGGCTACCGGATCACCACCCGGCCCGACCGGCACGAGGTGATTCGGGAGTACCTCAAGACCAAGCCGTCGGCCAAGCTTTCCCACGCCGCCCTCGAGACGCTGGCGGTCATCGCCTACAAACAGCCGATCACGCTGCCGGAGATCATGGAGATCCGGGCGGTGAAGGGATCCTCGACGATCAAGACGCTACTCGAGAAGAAGCTGATCGAGATCCGCGGCCGCAAGAAGGTGGTGGGCCGGCCGATCCTCTACGGGACCACGCAGGAGTTCCTCATCCACTTCGGTCTGAGCGATCTCTCCGAGCTCCCCTCGCTGGAGGAGTTCGAGGAGCTGGCGGGAGAAGGATGAGGTTGAGATTTGAGAGTTGAGATTTACGATTTACGATTTGGAGGCGCAATCGTAAATCTCAAATCGTAAGTCTCAAATTCCTTGGGCTTTCCGTCCGGATGCTAGAATGCTGGCAGAGTCATGGAGGAACGTCTGCAGAAAATCGTGGCCCGGGCCGGCGTGGCGTCCCGCAGGAAAGCCGAACAGCTGATCCTGGAGGGGCGGGTGACGGTCAACGGCCACCGCGTGACGGAGTTGGGGGCCAAGGCCGATGCCGCCCGGGATCACATCAAGGTCAACAACCGGTTGCTGCGTCCGGAGTCTCTGGTCTACTTCGCGCTGAACAAGCCGCGCGGCGTCCTCAGCGCCGTGTCCGATCCGCAGGGACGCCCGGTCGCGACCGACTTCGTGCGGACCCGGGCCCGGATCTATCCCGCCGGGAGGCTCGACTACGCGAGCGAGGGGCTGCTCATTCTCACCAATGACGGCGAGCTGGCCCGCAAGATCACCCAGGCCGGACGCCTGGCCAAGGTATATCGGGTCAAGGTTTCGGGCCGTCCGGCCGAGGAAGCGCTGGAGCGGTTGCGCCGGGGAATGCGCTTGCCCGACGGGGAGATCCTGGCACCCTGCGAGGTCCAGTTGCTCAAGGGCGGCAACAACTGCTGGTATCAGGTCGTCCTGATCCAGGGAAGGAACCGGCAGATTCGGCGGATGTTCGAAGCCGTGGGACACTTCGTGATGCGACTGCGACGGACGAGAATCGGCCCGGTCGACCTCGGGGATCTCGCTCCGGGGCAGTCGAGGGCGCTGAGCGAGGTCGAACTTCGCCGGCTCCAGGCCGCCGTCCGGGGGCGAAAGCGGCCTCGAACGGGAAAGTGAGGATCGGCATGTTCACGGGAATCGTTCAGGAAACGGGCAAGATCGTCTCGATGACGGCCGCCGCCGAGGGCGTGACTTTCCGCTTCGAAACGGGGAGGCTGGGCAGTCTGCTCCAGGTGGGTCACAGCATCAGCGTGGACGGCGTCTGTCTGACGGTCACGCAGGTCGGCCCGGGCTGGGTCGAAGTGGACGCGACGCCCGAGACCCTGCGACGATCGAATCTCGGCGAGAAGCAGGTGGGCAGCCTCCTCAACCTGGAGCCTCCCCTGCGCCTGGCCGACTTTCTCGGCGGTCATCTGGTGCAGGGGCACGTGGACGCCACGGGACGCATCGATTCCGTCCGGGAGGAGGGCAACTCCTGGATTTTCCGGTTCTCCGCTCCGGCCGAAATCCTGCGCTATTGTGTCCCCAAAGGGAGCGTCACCGTCAATGGAATCAGCCTGACCATTTCCGGCCTGGGCCCGGACTTTTTCGAGGTGGCCATCATTCCCCACACCTGGGAAGTCACCAACCTCGCGCAGTTGAAGCCGGGCGACACCGTCAACCTCGAAGCAGATGTGATCAGCAAGTATGTGGAAAGCCATATTCAGAATTACATGCGTGGTGTTCGGGCTCCTGACCCCGGCGTTGGCGCAGACGTCGAGTCTTGAACTGGGTCCCGGGAGCATCCTCGTCTACGAGAACCAACCGGTTACCAAGGACCCCACTTCGCTGGTGATCCGGATTGCGCGATTTCAGCCCGATATCGTCTTCGAGTGGGAGACGGTCAGCTTTCAGGGAACGGGACATATCTTCCGGGCGGCCGTGCGAAGCTCGAGGAAGATCAACCTGGCGACGATGTTCGATCCGGGTGTGGACGTGGAAGCCAGCGACTGGACGGTCAAGTGGCTGTCGCGGGCGCTGTACGAAGATTTGATCCGCGACGGCAAAGCCAAGATCGAGCTGAACGGCACGCAGGCCACGTTCGAAGTCACCGGAAAAGGTCTCTTCACACTGACGGTCGACGGGGAAGAGGTGACGCTGCCGGCCTTCTCGGTGAAGGACTCGCGCCGCGCCAGCTGGACCTTTCTCGACGATCCCTCCAACCCGCTTTTCCTGCAATACGAGACCCGCTACTACCACGAGCAGCTGAAGCGGGTCGCGACGGATCAGAAGGGCAGTCTGCGCTGGATCAAGAAGCTGCCGCCGGTCAAGTGAAGTGCCATCCTGATTTCGGTATAATCCGCATTTTCAGGGCCCTCGGATAGGAGCGAGTACTTCTCATGTCGTTTGCTGCAGTCGAGTCCGCCATCGAAGACATTCGAGCGGGGAAGATGGTGATCGTCGTTGACGAGGAGGATCGCGAGAACGAAGGTGATCTGACCATCGCGGCGGAAAAGGTCACGCCCGAGGCCGTCAATTTCATGGCCACCTACGGGCGGGGCCTGATCTGCATGCCCATGACGGGGAACCGTCTCGACGAACTGCAGATACCGACCATGGTGTCGAACAACGAGTCCGTACACGGGACGGCCTTCTGCGTCAGCATCGAGGCCAGACGGAACGTCTCGACGGGGATCTCTGCGGCGGACCGCGCCGTGACGATCCTGACCGCCATCGACCCGGTGACGAAACCGCGTGACCTGGTCCGGCCGGGCCATATCTTTCCCTTGCGGGCGCGCGAAGGTGGTGTCCTCGAGCGCGCCGGTCAGACGGAGGCGGCCGTGGACCTGGCCAGGCTGGCGGGGCTGAAGCCGGCCGGCGTCATCTGCGAAATCATGAACGACGACGGTTCCATGGCCCGCATGCAGGACCTGGAACGGTTTGCCCGCAAGCATGACCTCTGTCTGATCTCGGTGGTCGATCTGATCAAGTACCGGCTCCACACCGAGCGCTTCCTGAAACGGGTCGCCAGACTCGATTTCCAGAGCGAGTTCGGGGAGTTCGAGCTCATCGTCTACGAGAGCCAACTGGACGGCCGGAAACATCTGGCGCTCACACGGGGCGATCTCCAGTCCGGGCCGCCGCCCCTGCTGCGCGTTCACACCGAGTCGATTCTCTGCGATGCGTTCGGGGGCGTGCATCTGGGAAGCTGCAGCGAGCTGCGCTCGAGTCTGCGCATGATCGGGCAGGAGGGTCGGGGAGTGCTGGTGTATCTGCGCCCCGGGGATCTCGATGCCCATCTGGTCCAGGAAATCGAGGAGCAGAGAGCCGGCGCTCAGCGAGGCGAACGGGGCAGCTTCAGGGACTACGGCATCGGCGCCCAGATCATCGCCGATCTCGGTCTGCACGAGGTGCGTCTTTTGACCAATCACCCCAAGAAGCTGGCCGGTCTGGAAGGTTTCGAAATCAAGATCGTGGAGCAGATTCCGATCCAGAGCCCGGACGAGGATGCAAACCTGGGCGCGGCCCTGAACGAGGCGCCGACACCGCGCTGAGCGGGATCGCGCGGGATCTCAATCGTTCTTGTCGGCGAGATAGCCTTCCCGATTGTTGACGATCAGCTTGTCGGGCTTCCCGTCTCCGTCGATGTCGACGTTGACTTTCACCTGGATCTTCCGGTACTTCCCGTCCTTCTTGGGGTTCGTGGAGACGTATCCGAGGGAGTACTGGCTGCGCAGCATGGCGGCGATGGAGCTGAAGATACCCCGGTACTCGGCCATGAACCGCGGGAAGAACGCGACGCCTCCGGTGTAGCTGCAGATCGTCCGGAGCATGGTGTCGGCCTGGTACATGTCCAGCCGCTGGGTATCGGCCATCTGGTTTTCGTAGCGAATGCGGAATGCCTGCCCCAGACTGACGGCGTAGATGACGGCATTGCGACAGCCGCTGCCCGCTGCGGAGACCATCCCGATATCGATCAGATCGTCATCTGCTCGCCCGACAAGGATTTTTCGCGGTTCTTCAGGACCGCGGGGTCGTCGCCCTCGACCGGCGAAAGGATCGCATCATCGACGAAGATGCGGTCCGGGAGAGGTTCGGCGTCAGCCCCGAGTCGGTGCCCGACTCGGGGTCATTGAGGTTGCCGGTTGACCGAGCCCAACCATGAGTACCCCTGGCGGTTCGCTGGCGGATGGTTTTCGGTCGTGCAACCCGGGAGGAGGCTCCGTGTTGTCCCGGGGACCGGCGGCTTCCCGTTTTTGGAATAGGTGCCAGACGCTGAAAAAAGCCTGTTTTGGCAGGTGCTTGGGAAGCCAATACGTGCGTGTCACCATTTACGGGGAGACTACCGTCGCAGAATCATGAGTCTGCCCTGCTGGATACTGAAACAATAGACATCGTCCGTTGGCGTACCGACCTGCTCGACCAGCGTCCCGAACTCTGGAGTCGAGGGCTCCGCTTGGAGAAGGCGATTGGATGGCGAGCGCTCGAAGAATTGGAGGGCCCGGCCGGTGTGGATGGTCGGCGGACCTTGGAATCGCCGATCCTCCGATACCTCGGCGATGATCCGGTCGCTGTTGATCTGGAGCTTGATGATCTGCTTCGTTTCGCCGGCGAATCGGCCCCGGACTGGAGCCGGTTGGGTCAGATCGATCGGAGATACCGGCAGATCGGCCGAGGACTGCGATGCAAGCTTCTTCCCTCCAAAGAACACCACGGTTGTCGTGCCCGGCAAAACGGTGGCCACCTGTCCGGTCTCATCGATCGAAAGGGGCAGGCGATCGACCAGGGGTCTCAGGTTGTGGTAGGCCGCCTGGATGCTCGGCGCAGCCGGTGGGGCGTAGTCCTGCCAGTCGAGGGTCAGGAATGCTCCGAGGTATCGTCCCTCCGAATCGTATCGGTGTGCCAGGCCGATCCGATCGGCCCGCCCGAAATACGGGTCCACGTCCAGTCCCAAAACCAGCAGGTTCCTTTCGGCGTCGACGACCAGCCTCCTGCCGTCCACATGCTTGCCGAACGGCACCAGCCGGACGAATTCTCCGTCGGCTCCGTACTCGAACACCCCGGAACGAATCTCGTTCCCACGAGGCCTCCAGACAGCCAGTACGTAGGCTGTTCCGGCTGCATCCACGTAAAAGTCGAAGAAATAGAACTTGACGTCGACCGGGCGGTTCTCCTGAAGATCGATCGTGCGCACCGGGCGGCCGGCGACGTCGAAAACAAGAAGCCGAGCCGTCGAATAGGAGAGGGCATAGATCTTCTGTCCGGGAAAGATCTTGATTCGCGAGATCTGGGAGTTTGAGGGGATCTCGAGCTCGGCAACCTCCTGTCCGGAGTCCTGGACCGGACCCGCCACGCCCGACGCCATCAAGAAGAGACTCGTCAATAGAGTAGTTCTTCTCATATGACCTTCCTTTGTGGAAATCGGATGATAAGGCTGGAAACGTTTGCCGAAACTCAGGTGCCCGGTGATCCCGCGCAGCACCCCGTCGGCCAGTTGAATGTGATCCCGTAATAGGTCCAACACCACCAGCCGGAGCAGTAGCCCACTCCGTCATACATGCAGTAGTCGCACGTCCCCACCGGAACGCAGTCGTAGTACCAGGGACAATCGCAACCGGGATAGTAGACGGGATAACTATAGTCCATCGGGCAGCTCGGTGAACAACCATATTCGCAGGGAATCTGAGCCGAAGCTGCCGTCAGCCAAAAGAAAACACCGAGAACGCAGAACCTGAATAGTTTCACGTTCCACCTCTCAATATATGAATTAGAGTACCACTCATCATTTCAAAAAGCAAGCTCATAAATGGATTTACCTACCCACGTAGAATGAGGCAGCGCCGGACGATGTCTTCTCCGTTCGACTTTCCCATCCCTCCGTGTGATCATGTGTGAACGCCGGTCATGTACGACCCGTCCGGTGCTCATGGATTTGCGGAGGTGCGTCTTTTGACCAACCACCCCAAGAAGCTGGCCGGCCTGGAAGGTTTCGAAATCAAGATCGTGGAGCAGATTCCGATCCAGGGCCCGGACGAGGATACAAACCTGGGCGCGGCCCTGAACGAGGCGCCGACACCGCGCTAAGCGGGATGGCGCAGGGTCTCAATCGTTCTTGTCGGCGAGGTAGCCTTCCCGATTGTTGATGATCAGCTTGTCGGGCTTCCCGTCTCCGTCGATGTCGACGTTGACTTTCACCTGGATCTTCCGGTACTTCCCGTCCTTCTTGGGGTTCGTGGAGACGTATCCGAGGGAGTACTGGCTGCGCAGCATGGCGGCGATGGAGCTGAAGATACCCCGGTACTCGGCCATGAACCGCGGGAAGAAGGCGACGCCTCCGGTGTAGTTGCAGATCGTCCGGAGCATGGTGTCGGCCTGGTACATGTCCAGCCGCTGGGTATCGGCCATCCGGTTTTCGTAGCGAATCCGGAAAGCCTGCCCCAGACTGACGGCGTAGATGACGGCATTGGTGCGTCGCGCCCGGTCGTACACCTGTCCCAGATTCGCGTGACTGAAGGTATTCTGGCCGGAGGACAGGAGGATCACGGCCGTTTTCTGGTCGACCTCCTCGATCCGGTCCAGGGTGTCGATGATCGTGTCGTACGCGTTGCTCTCGCTGTAGCCCGGATAGTTGAGCTTCTGGAGAGCGCCGAGCACCTCATGCTTCTGCTGCGTGAAGTCGACCAGGGTCTCGGGACGCAGATCGTAGGCGCGCACCGCCACCCAGTCGCCGGGCCGCATCTGATCCACGAAGGTGTAGGATGCCATGATGGCGTCGTAGAGGAGCTCCCAGGGAAGGGCCTTACTGTACTCGGTCACCAGCACCGCCGTCATCGGCGCTTCCACCGGCTCGAAGTAGGTGATCTCCTGTTTGACCTTGTCCTCGTAAACCTCGAAGTTTTCCTTCTTGAGGCCGGTGATCAGATTGCCCTGCTTCGTGCGGACCGTCACATCGACCCGGACCTGCTCGACGGAAAGCCGGATCGCGGCATCCCCGACCGCTTTCGGCTTTTCCTCTTCGAGAGGCTTGTCCTGGGCCCGCAGCGGGATGGACATGGTCGCCAGCAGTAGAAAAGCGCCTGCCAGCGCTTGCGCGATTCGATGGGTTCTCTTCATGTCGTTTTGACCTACGTCAGTTCCAGGAGTTCGTTCAGGGAGCCGGAACGAAAACCCTGCAGATCGAGGGCTACATACTGGTAGCCCAGGGCCTTGAGTTCTCGATTGATCCTGTCCAGCAGCACGGGATCGAGAATCCGCGGCATCTCGGCGGGCGAGATTTCCAGACGGGCCAGCGCCTCGTGGTGCCGGACCCGGAATTCCGAGAAGCCGAGGCGGCGCAGCACGCTCTCGGCCGAATCCACCTGCTGAAGCTTCTCGGGAGTCACCGCAACGCCGTAGGGAAGCCGCGACGCCAAACAGGGTGTGGCCGGCATGTCCCAGGTCGGTAACCCCCACTCCCTGGAACGGGCGCGGATCGCCTCCTTGCCCATGCCGGCTTCGGCCAGCGGGCTCCGGATCGCCTTTTCCGAGGCGGCCTGACGGCCGGGCCGATAGTCGCCCAGATCGTCCGCGTTGGTTCCGTCGAAGACGGCCTGGACGTCCCACTCGTCCTGGAGACGCTGCAGCCGTTCGAACAGCTCCGATTTGCAGAAGTAGCAGCGGTTGCTCGGGTTCGAGGCATACCGCGGATCGTCGAGTTCGGTGGTCCGGATGAACGTGTGGTTGACCCCGTACCGGGTCACGAACTGGCGCACCGTCTCCTCCTGCAGCGCGGAGACCGAGGGCGACAGGGCCGTCACGATGCGTGCCGAGGGACCCAGAACCCGATGTGCCAGAAAGGCCAGATAAGAACTGTCCACTCCGCCGCTGAAAGCGACGATGACTCGTTCGAATCCTTCCAGAATTCGAATCAGTTCCCGTTCCTGCTGAGCCGGGTTCATTGGCCTGATTCTACCACAGGGGGAAGCCCGGCCCCGGAGACCCGGGAAGGGGACTGGGCCACGTTCTCGGGCGTCCGGAAGCGGGGCTGTTCCGCCTCCGGCATGAGCCCGCAGGGCCCCGCCTCCCGGAGTTGGGTGATGCTGTCCGACGCTCACGGTCTTTTCCAGGATCGCTTGAAAGTCCAATCCGAGTGTGAGATACGTGGAGCATAGTCGTTACTGCTTAACCGACCTTTCGATAACAGCTTAGCTCGTCATCCTAGAGGCGAGTTGTGCCCGCTCTTGGAGCTGGAGGCGATGCAGAATCAGATCATGAACCCGTCGCCGCTGTGGCCTTTCGTGGTCTACTTCGCGGCGGTCCTGGCCGTCGTCGTTGGAATGCTCCTGGTGTCCCATTTCCTCGGAGAGCGACACCGGGACCGGGAGACCTTCCTTCCCTACGAATCGGGACTGACTTCAGCCGGGACGGCCCGAATCCGCTTTTCTGCCAAGTTCTATCTGATCGCCATGTTCTTCCTGATCTTCGATCTCGAGTCGGTCTTCATCTTCTCCTGGGCAGTGGCCTTTCATCAGGTCGGATGGCTGGGCTATGTGGAAGTGGTCGTGTTCGTGGGCGTGCTCCTCGCGACCCTGATCTACCTGTGGAAGGTGGGCGCTCTGGACTGGGGACCCCGGCCCATGAAGCCCGTCGAACGCGGATACGGCCGGTTGTCCGGAGGAGGCCAGGACCGATGAAGTGGTGGATGTCCAATGCGCAGGGCCCGAGACCGGGGGACTCCCTGACCGCCGCGGTGGATCCCGATCGCGCAGCCGCCTTCAAAGAGACCATGAACCGGATCGTGGCCCTGGCCCGGATCGACGACCTCCTGGCCTGGGCTCGGAAGAACTCCATCTGGCCCTTCAACTTCGGTCTGTCCTGCTGCTTCGTGGAAATGGCAACGAGCGTGACGAGCCGCTACGACATTTCCCGCTTCGGTTCGGAGGTGCTGCGCGGCACCCCGCGAGAGGCCGATCTGATGGTCATCGCGGGGACGGTCTTCGTGAAGATGGCACCGGTGATCCAGCGGCTCTATGACCAGATGATGGAGCCACGCTGGGTGATCTCCATGGGGTCGTGCGCCAATTCGGGAGGGATGTACGACATCTACAGCGTCGTCCAGGGGGTGGATAGTTTCCTCCCCGTGGACGTGTACGTACCTGGCTGCCCCCCACGTCCGGATGCCTTCATGGAAGGACTGCTCCTGCTCCGGGAGGCGGTGGGAAACGAAAAGCGCCCCTTGAGCTGGGTCCTCGGACCCCAGGGGGTCGAGAAAGGCCCGCGGCCCTGCCAGCGGGACTTGAAGCGAGTCGAGCGAACGACGGTCATGGACCTGAGGACTCCGGATGGGGTCTGAGAGAGGGTAAGGCGTGGATTGATGGCGACCCAAACAGTGGAAACGGAATTGGAGCACCAATTCGGCGCTTCCATTCTGGGCCTGCAACAGACCCGGGATGGCATCCCGACTCTGTGGGTCGGACGCCGCGAGGCGCTGCCGCTGCTGCGCCACCTCAAATCCGGGTTGGCCGACCCGTTTGCGATGCTCTACGACCTGACCGCCATCGACGAGCGGGCCCGGGGGCATCGGGAAGGTCAGCCGGACAGCGAGTTCACCGTCGTGTACCACCTCCTTTCCTTTGGGCGCAACCAGGATCTGCGGGTCAAGATTCCACTGAAGGATGGCGAGACCGTCGAATCGGTGATCGATCTCTGGCCCAATGCCAACTGGTACGAGCGGGAAGTGTGGGACATGTTCGGCGTTCGCTTCGAGAACCATCCCCACCTGGAGCGGATCCTGATGCCTCCGACCTGGAAGGGTCACCCACTGCGCAAGGAGCATCCCGCGCGCGCCACGGAAATGGCGCGCTTCGAGCTGCCTCCGGAGCGGCAGCAGCGGGAGCAGGATGCCCTGACCTTCAGCCCCGAAAAGTGGGGGATGAAGCGACGCGGTGAGGACACGGACTTCATGTTCCTCAACCTGGGGCCCCATCATCCCGGCACCCACGGGGTCCTCCGGATCGTCCTCCAGCTCGACGGAGAGGTCATCGTCGATGCCGTTCCCGAGATCGGTTTCCACCACCGGGGAGCCGAGAAGATGGGTGAGCGCCAGTCCTGGCACACCTATATCCCCTATACCGACCGGGTCGATTACCTCGGCGGGGTGATGAACAACTTCCCCTACGTCATGGCCGTCGAGACCCTGGCCGGCATCGAGGTGCCGGAACGGGCCCGGGTGATCCGGATCATGCTGGCGGAGCTGTTTCGGATCATCAGCCACCTGGTCTGGTACGGGACGTTCGCCCAGGACGTGGGAGCCATGTCGCCCGTCTTCTTCATGTTCAACGACCGCGAGAAGGCGCTCGGCATCATCGAAGCCATCTGTGGGGATCGCATGCACCCCAACTGGTTTCGCATCGGCGGCGTGGCGCAGGATCTCCCGAACGGCTGGGACCGCCTGGTCCGCGAGTTCCTCGACTATCTGCCGCGACAGCTGCGCGAATACGACGACGTCGTCATGCGGAACCCCCTGTTCCAGGCGCGGACCAAGGGCATCGGCGCCTACACGACCGAGGAGGCGGTCGAGTGGGGCGTCACGGGTCCCGGCCTGCGGGCCACGGGTTTCGAGTGGGACTTCCGGAAGGCCCGTCCTTATTCGGGCTACGAGCAATTCGAGTTCGATATCCCCACGGGCCGCAACGGAGACTGTTACGACCGGGCCGTGGTTCGAGTCGAGGAGATGCGGCAGAGTCTGCGCATCATCCGGCAGTGTCTCGAAAACATGCCGGCCGGCCCCTACAAGTCGAGTCACCCCCGGGCGACTCCACCGATCAAGGAACCCGGCACCATGCATCACATCGACACCCTGATCGACCACTTTCTGAACGTGAGCTGGGGGCCCGTGATTCCCGCCGGAGAGGCCTTCTGCGGGATTGAGGCGACCAAGGGGAACAACGGCTACTATCTGGTCAGCGACGGCAGCACGGTCTCGTACCGGACCCGCATCCGGGCGCCGTCGTTCCCCCACATGCAGATGGTGCCGAAGATTTCGCGCGGCTTCATGGTGCCGGACCTTCTGGCCATTCTGGGGAGTCTGGACTTCGTTTTGGCCGACATCGATCGCTGAGGAGAAACGGAATCGACATGCTTTCTGCAGAAGAAACCCGGGAGATCGAGGAAGCCTTCGGGCGGTATCCGGCGAAACGGAACGTGTGTCTCGAGGCGCTCGGTGTGGTGAACCGGCATCGGGGCTGGGTGTCCGACGAGGCGATCGAGGACATCTCCCGGCTGCTCGAGATGTCTCCCCACGAAGTGGATTCGGTGGCCACCTTCTATAGCCTGATCTTTCGTCAGGAGGTGGGGAGGCACGTAATCCTGATCTGCGACAGCGTGAGCTGCTGGCTCCTCGACTACGAGGGGATCGCGGCCCATCTCAAGCAGACGCTGGGCATCGACTTCGGGGAGACCACGTCCGACGGGCGGTTCACCCTGCTGCCGATCCCCTGTTTGGGAGCCTGCGATCACGCGCCGGCCATGATGGTCGACACGGATTTCCACGGGGACCTGACCCCGGAGAAAGTGGACGAGATCCTGGAAGGCTATGAGTAGACCCTTGGACAAACCCCTGACTCGCCGCATGCGCGCGGACCTCGAGCCCGTGTCGCTGAAGGAGTATGAGGCGGACGAAGGATACCAGGCCCTGCGCCGGGCCGTCGGCCGCATGACGCCGCAGGAAGTGACCGAAACGGTCAAGAAATCGAATCTGCGGGGCCGCGGCGGGGCGGGTTTCTCGACGGGCATGAAGTGGGGCTTCGTGCCCATGGGCGAAGGAGCTCCTCAGCCCAAGTACGTGGTCGCCAACGCCGACGAAATGGAGCCCGGAACCTTCAAGGATCGGCTCCTCATGGAAAGGGACCCTCATCAGCTGATCGAGGGCTGCATCCTGTGCGCCTATGCCGTCCAGGCGCAGGCCGGCTTCATCTTTCTGCGCTGGGCCTACAAGAAGAGCCAGCGCGCCCTCGAGCAGGCCATGGCGGACGCACGCCGGGCGGGTCTCCTGGGGAAGAACATTCTGGGCAGTGGTTTCAGCTTCGATCTGCATCTGCACATCAGTGCCGGGCGCTACATGTGCGGGGAGGAGACGGGGCTGCTCAATGCCATGGAGGGGAGGACCGCGACGCCCCGCTCCAAGCCGCCCTATCCCGGAGTGAGCGGTCTGTTCGGGCAGCCTACGGTGGTCAACAACGTGGAAACCCTGTGCAACGTGCCGCTCGTCGTGCATCACGGCAGCGAGTGGTTCAAATCCCTGAGCCGTACCGAGGACGGCGGATCGAAGATCTACGGCGTGAGCGGCCGGGTCAAGCGTCCGGGCGCCTGGGAGCTGCCCATGGGGACGACCTTGCGCGAGCTCCTGGAAGAACATGCCGGCGGCATGCGGGAAGGCCTCAGGTTCCGGGGGGCGCTGCCCGGCGGCGCTTCGACCTACTTTCTGGTGGACAAACACCTCGATCTTCCGCTGGACTTCACGGCGACGGCCCGGGAGGGAGTCCGCCTGGGTACCGGCACCGCCATCGTGCTCGACGACGGACGCTGTCCGGTGGGCATGCTGCGGAACCTGGAGCACTTCTTCGCCCAGGAATCCTGCGGCTGGTGCACGCCCTGTCGAGAGGGTCTTCCCTGGACGGAAAAGACGCTGGCCGCTCTCGAAGAAGGGAAGGGACGGCCGGAGGACATCGAGCAGCTGCGACGCCATGCCCGCCTGCTCGGGCCGGGGCATACCTTCTGCGCACTGGCACCCGGCGCGGCGGAGCCGCTGGAATCGGGTCTCGAGTACTTCGCGGACGATTTTCGCCGCCACGTCGACGAACAGCGGTGTCCCTGGAGATGAGCATGGTCAAGATCACCATCGACGGCCGAGACTACGAAGTGGAGGAAGGGAAGAACCTTCTCCACGTGGCACTGTCGCTCGGTCTGGATCTCCCCTATTTCTGCTGGCACCCCGCACTGGGATCGGTCGGAGCCTGCCGACTCTGTGCGGTCAAGCAGTTCAAGGATGAGAAAGACGACAAGGGCCAGATCGTCATGGCCTGCATGACCGCGGCCGACGACGGTCTGATCGTCTCCATCGAGGACCCGGAGGCCCGGGAATTCCGCAAATCGGTGACCGAATGGCTGATGGTCAACCATCCCCATGACTGCCCGGTGTGCGACGAAGGCGGGGAGTGCCACCTGCAGGACATGACCCTGATGACGGGGCAGTGCTACCGGGAGTATCGGTTCCAGAAACGGACCCACAACAATCAGTATCTGGGGCCCTTCGTCAATCACGAGATGAACCGCTGTATCCAGTGCTACCGCTGCGTCCGCTTCTACCGCGATCTGGCCGGCGGCAAGGATCTGCAGGTCTTCGGCGCTCACGACCACGTCTACTTCGGGCGCCGCCGGGACGGAGTGCTGGAAAGTGAATTCAGTGGAAACCTGGTGGAGATCTGCCCCACCGGCGTGTTCACCGACAGGACGCTGAAGCAGCACTTCACACGGAAATGGGACTTGCAGACGGCTCCCTCGATCTGCGTCCATTGCGGCGTGGGGTGCAACACCATTCCCGGCGAACGGTACGGCGGCCTGCGGCGCATCCGAAACCGCTACAACGCGAAGGTAAACGGGTACTTTCTGTGCGATCGGGGTCGCTACGGTTACGAGTTCGTCAACGGCGAGACGCGAATTCGGGAGGCCCGCTGGAGAACCCCCGACGACGCGGAATTCGAGCGGCTCGACGGCGCCTCGGCTCTCGCGCGCCTGGCGGAGGCGCTCCCCGCCGGGTCTCCCCTCCTGGGCATCGGCTCGCCGCGGGCGTCAGTGGAGTCGAATTTCGCTCTGCGTTCGCTCGTCGGACCCGGGAATTTCTATCTCGGCGTCTCGGATCAGGAATCCGTGCTGTTGCCGGAAGCCCTCCGTCTCCTGGGCCAGGGCCCGGCCCACGCCGTCTCGATCCAGGAGCTCGAGCAGGCGGACGCGGTACTGGTGCTGGGAGAGGACCTGACCAACACGGCCCCCCGGTTCGACCTCGCGCTGCACCAGTCGGTGCTGCGCCAACCCATCCGCGAGATCGCACGGCCACGCAAGATCCCGGACTGGCACGACGCCGCCGTGCGCGAGGTGATCCAGCAGGCCAAAGGCCCGCTCTTTCTGGCCGTGCCGACGGCCACCAAGCTCGATGAGATCGCGACGGACACCTTCCATGCCGGCCCCGACGACATCGCCCGTCTGGGCTTCGCCGTGGCCGCGGCCCTCGGCGGCGGACCCGCTCCGGCGCCGGCGGGTGACGATCTGCAACAGCTTGCGCAGCGGATCGCCCGCGCTCTCGACGCAGCGGAGGCACCGGTCGTTCTCTGCGGGATCAGTCTGGGCAGCCGGGCGCTGCTGCGGGCCGCCCGGAAAATCGCCGCCGCCCTTTCCCGACCGGAGCGACCCGCCGGCATCGCTTTCGTCGTCCCGGAGTGCAACAGCCTGGGACTGGCGATGATGGGCGGAGCGCCGGGCCGGCTCGCCCTGGAGCGGCTGGGCCGGGAGGGCGGGAGTCTGATCGTCCTCGAAAACGATCTGTTTCGGCGCTACGAGGACCCCCTGGTGGAAGCCGCGCTGGCGGGGGCGGATCGCGTCGTTCTGGTCGACCATACGGAGAGCCGGACCAGCGAGCGGGCCGGAGTCGTCATTCCCTGCGGGACCTTTGCCGAATCCAGCGGCACCTTCGTCAATTTCGAGGGTCGGGCCCAGCGCTACTACCGGGTTTTCGAACCCGACGGAAAGACGCCGGAAAGCTGGCGCATTCTGGGCCGGTTGCAGGGGGCCCGTGAACCGAAGCGGCAGCCCCCCGAGACCCTGGACGAGCTCGATGCGGCCATCGAGGCGGAGCTGCCTCTATTCAGCGGGATCTCTTCACTGGCGCCGGCTGCGGATTTTCGGATCGCCGGACAGCGCTTTCCCCGGGCCTCCCATCGTTTCAGCGGGCGGACGGCAATGCACGCCGACCGGGACGTGCGTGAGCCGAGACCGCCGTCGGATCCGGACTCCGCGTTGTCGTTTTCCATGGAGGGATACGAGGGCAGACCTCCCTCTCCCCTGATTCGTGAGTACTGGTCGCCCGGCTGGAATTCGGTGCAGTCCCTGAACAAGTTCCAGGAGGAGGTGGCCGGACCGCTGCGCGGCGGCGATCCCGGACGGCGGCTGATCACCCCTTCCGCCGGATCCGGCTCGATCTCCGAAGGAGACGTCCCGCCGCCGTTCGCGGCGCGGCGGGGGGCCTGGCTGGCGGTTCCCCTCTACCATATCCATGGCTCGGAGCGATTCAGCGCGTTGTCGCCGGGTGTACACGAACTCGCCCCCAAACCCTACCTGGCATTCGCACCGGGCGATGCGGAACGGCTGGGAGTCGCCGAGGGGGACCTGGTCGAGATCGAAGTGGGGGGAGTCTTCCGGACGGGACCCGTTCGGGTCGTGGAGTCGCTGTCCGCCGGGCTGATCGGGATCCCCGTTCTGGGGGACCGGCCGGTCGATGCCGGAACCTGGGTCGAAATCCGTCGCAAGGAGGACCGGGAATGATGGAGATCATCCTCCGGCTGCTCATCGTTGCGGGAGTGCTGCTGTTCGTGCTCAACCTCGCCGGCATCCTGACCTGGGGTGAGCGGCGACTGCTGGGACTCTGGCAGGACCGCTACGGCCCCAATCGGGTCGGGCCCTCGGGGATTCTGCAGGGCCTCGCGGACGCCATCAAGCTGTTCGTCAAGGAGGACTGGATTCCTCCCTTCGCCGATCGAGCGGTCTTCATCATCGCTCCCGGTATCGTGGTCCTGACGGTGCTGATGTCGTTTGCGGTGGTCCCGTTCTCCCCGCTCATCTCGGTGGCGAACCTGAACATCGGGCTGCTGTTCTTCCTCGGGATGTCGTCCCTCGGAGCTTACAGCGTCGTCCTGGGAGGCTGGGCGTCGAACAACAAGTACTCCCTGCTGGGCGGGATGCGCAGTGCGGCCCAGATGATCAGTTACGAGGTCTTCATGGGTCTGTCCCTGATGGGGGCCGTGCTGCTGGCCGGATCCTTCAATCTGCAGGACATCGTCGAGGCCCAGCGAGGCATGTGGTTCTGCGTTCCCCAGTTCGTGGGACTGGTGGTCTTCTACATTGCCGGCCTGGCGGAGACCCACCGGATCCCCTTCGACATCCCCGAGGCGGAAAGCGAACTCGTCGCGGGCTACCACACCGAGTACTCCTCCATGAAATTCGGCATGTTCTTCGTGGGGGAGTATCTCGGCATCATCCTGATTTCCGCCCTGGTGACGACGGTGTTCCTGGGCGGATGGCTGGGACCTTTCTTTCCGCCTCTGGTCTGGTTTCTGGGCAAGATGTTCGCTGTGATCATCAGCTTCTTCCTGCTTCGCGCCACACTGCCGCGCCCCCGCTTCGACCAGCTCATGGGATACGGCTGGAAGGTGCTCTTGCCGATCTCCTTGCTCAATCTGATCGTGACGGGAGGCATCGTACTTTTTCTGAAATGAGACAAGCACTTCGGTTGGTCAAATCAATCTGGCTGATCTTCCTGCACGCCTTTCACAGGCGTGTGACGGTCCAGTACCCGGACGAGAAGAACTACTTTCCGCCCCGATACCGCGGGCGCATCGTCCTCTCGCGCGATCCGGACGGCGAGGAGCGGTGCGTGGCCTGCTACCTGTGCGCGGTGGCCTGTCCGGTCGACTGCATTGCCCTGCAGGCGACCGAGGACGAGCATGGTCGGCGCTATCCGGAGTTTTTCCGGATCAACTTCTCGCGCTGCATTTTCTGCGGCCTCTGCGAGGAGGCCTGCCCGACCTACGCCATCCAGTTGACGCCCGATCCCGAGATGTGCGAGTACGAACGCCCCAACCTGGTCTACGAAAAGGAGGATCTCACCATCGCCGGACCCGGAAAGTACCCCGGATACAACTTCTATCGCGTCGCGGGCCTGGCCATCGGCGGAAAGGGGAAGGGAGAAGCGGAGAACGAGACACCCCCCGTGGACGTCCGGTCGCTGATCCCTTGAGGACGCGCCCGGCCGGGGGACAGGGAAGGAAAGTCATGCTGATCGTTTTCTATCTGGCATCACTCATCGCCATCGTTTCCACCCTGCTCGTGATCACACGGGTCAACGCCGTGCACGCCCTCCTCTATCTGGTCGTGTCGCTGCTCTCGGTGGCGCTGGTCTTTTATCTGCTCGGAGCGCCCTTCGCCGCCGCCCTCGAGGTGATCGTCTATGCGGGCGCCATCATGGTGCTCTTCGTCTTCGTCGTCATGATCCTGAACCTCGGGCCGGAGGCGACGGAGCAGGAGAGACGGCTCCTCGATCCGCGACTGTGGCAGGGGCCGGGAATCCTGGCGCTGATCCTGCTCGGCGAACTGGGGTATGTCCTCTTCGCCGCGGGCGGTGGATCGACGCAGGCCTCCTACATCCCTCCCGGTGTGGTCGGTGCGGCGTTGTTCGGGCCTTACATCATCGGCGTCGAACTGGCATCGTTCCTGCTCCTGGCGGGGCTGGTCGGCGCCTACCATCTGGGGCGCCGGGAGGGGCGATCATGACACAGATCCCGGCTCAATTCGGCCTGCTGCTGGCGGGATTCCTCTTCGCCCTCGGGGTTGTCGGCGTGCTGGCTCGCCGTAACCTCCTGTTCATGCTGATGTCGGTCGAGATCATGCTGAACGCTGCGGGCCTGGCCTTCATTTCGGCGGGTTATCAGTGGAATCAGGCCGACGGACAGGTCATGTTCATCTTCATTCTCACCGTGGCGGCGGCGGAGGTGTCGCTGGGACTGGCGCTGGTCATTCAGTTCTACAAACGTTTCCGAAATCTGGACACGGACCGGGCCCGTGATCTGCGGGGATAGCCATGTCTGACTGGTTGTGGTTGATACCGGCGGCTCCCTACGCCGCCTTTCTGGTGCTGGCGCTGGCAGGCCGTCGCCTGTCCCGGGTTGCGATTGCCGTCATCAGTTGCGGCGCCGGAGCGATCTCGGCGGTGCTGACCATTCTGTCGGTGGCGAGTCTCCCCGCCGGCGGCCCTCCGGTCCTGCGGCAGATTCTCTGGCACTGGATGGCCGCCTCGGGATTTCGTGTCGACATCGGGCTCTACCTCGATCCGGTTTCCTCGGTCATGTCCCTCATCGTGACCGGCGTCGGCTTCCTGATCCTGCTCTATTCCACCCGCTACATGGACGAAGACGAGAGCTACGCCCGCTTCTTCGCCTACATGGAGCTGTTCATCGGCTCCATGCTGATGCTGGTGCTGGCGGACAACCTGGTCCTGCTCTACCTGGGCTGGGAGGGGGTGGGACTGTGCAGTTACCTGCTGATCGGCTTCTGGTACCGGGATCCGAAGAACGGCCTGGCAGCGCGCAAGGCGTTCGTCGTCACCCGCGTGGGTGATGCCGCCCTGGCCCTCGGCCTGTTCCTGATCTTCCAGCGTCTCGGAACGCTCGACATCCAGGAGCTGATGCAGCGGGCCTCCCAGAACTGGCAGACGGGTGCAACCGTGGCAACGACGGTGACGGTACTCCTGCTCATCGGGGCCATGGGAAAGAGCGCCCAGCTGCCCCTGCAGACCTGGCTGCCCGATGCCATGGCAGGCCCCACCCCGGTCAGCGCGCTGATTCACGCGGCCACCATGGTCACGGCCGGGGTCTACCTGATCGCCCGGACCCACGTGCTGTTCCAGCTGGCCCCGGCGGTCATGGAGGCGGTTGCCGTCACGGGCGCCCTGACCCTTCTGGTTTCGGGCTTTGCGGCCCTGGCCCAGCGGGACATCAAGCGGGTTCTCGCCTACTCCACGATCAGCCAGATCGGCTACATGTTTCTCGGTCTGGGTGTGGGTTCCTGGACGGCGGCTCTGTTCCATTTCGTGACCCACGCCTGCTTCAAGGCGCTGCTGTTCCTGGGTGCGGGCGTCGTGATCCAGTCGATGCATGAGGAACACGACATCTTCAAGATGGGGGGACTGCGCAAGCGGTTGCCTGTGACCTTCTGGACGTTTCTGATCGCCTCGGCGTCCCTGTCGGCCTTTCCGCTCGTGACGGGCGGCTTCTACAGCAAGGACCTGATTCTGTGGAAAGCCTGGTCGTCGCCCTTTGGCGGACCGTGGCTCTGGGCGGCCGGGGCGTTTGGAGCGCTGTTGACCGGAATGTACACCTTTCGGATGGTCTTCGTGGCCTTTTTCGGAGAACTCAAGTCTCCCTTCAAGAAGCGGGTCTCCATCCCCGTTCTGATTCCGCTCGTGACCCTGGCGGTGCTGTCCGTGTTGACGGGCTATCTCGAGACCCCGGCATCGCTCGGTGGGATCCACCTCTTCTCCGATTTTCTGGGACAGGTTCTTCCTGCGGTCGAAACCGCCCATGCCGGGACGAGCGAAGTGGTCCTGCAGTCGGTGGCGGCCGGCCTCGCCCTGCTCGGGATCTTCATCGTGTACCTGCTGTACGTGAGAGCTCCGAAGCTACCCGAAGTGCTGGCCGGCTCGGGGCTGGGCCGCGCCGTGCGTGAGTTCTGGTTCTCGGGTTGGGGCTTCGACTGGCTCTATGAGCGGATCCTGATCAGGCCTTTCGTGGCACTGGCCCGGCTCAACCGGGACGACGTCGTGGACCGTTGGCCGACCGCCCTAGGCCGGCTCAATGAACTCGGACACCGGGCCCTTCGCCGGACGCAGTCCGGAAAGCTCCGCTGGTACACCGCCGGAGTCATCATCGGCGCGGTCTCCGGAATCCTTCTGCT
>CAVRSV010000017.1:0-166830 GCA_963723965.1 uncultured Acidobacteriota bacterium
AGGATTTCACGGTGGCGCCGGGATTCGAGCACCTGGTCGCCGGCGCGGGGGCGTTTCTGTCCGGCACGGATTTGCCCGGAACGGAGATCGACTGGAAATCCCTCGGGGAACCGGCCGTCGATCTGGAGGATGTCCCCCAGTTGGTCCGGCGCTCGGGTGAGGCGGAGTCCAGCTACGCCAATCTGCCCCGATTCTGGGGTGAGGTGATGCAGCCCAAACGCGGCGGCATCAGTGAGAATTTTCCGGACCCGCTGGTCACAGTCGGAGCCGTGCCGCCCTACACCGCCGCCTTGGCTCGTCCCCGGGGGACGGCGCTGCCGTCCATGCCGGTGCTCGAAGCGGAGAAGTGTACGGGATGCGGCCACTGCTGGCCGGTCTGCCCCGATTCCGCCATCGGTGCCTCTCTGATCGGGCTGCAGGAGTATCTCGACGCGGCGGCCGATGCCGCCGGCGGCGACGGCAAGATTGCAGCCGCCATGAAGCGGGCCCATCGTCCTCTGGCGGCTCGCATTGTGGCACTCGCTCAGCAGCAGAAGGCCAAAGTCCTGACCTCGGAGCTCCTCGAGGAGGCCTACCAGTCGGTCATCGCGAAGATGTCGCTTTCCGAGGACGAGCGTCCCCAGTACGACGCCCGCTTTCGCTCGACCGCAGAGGCCGCCACCCGCCTGAGCCCGGTGATCTGCGAGACCTTCTTCGGGAAAGCCGAGGCCGAGGCCAAGGGGAGCGGCCGACTTCTACTGCTGGCGTTCAACCCCGATGCCTGCCAGGGCTGTCAGCTCTGTATCAGCAGTTGCCCGGAAGACGCGCTGGTCGCGTACGATCGGGCCGGCACGGTGCGGGAGGACGCTCAGCTGGGGTGGAAGGTCTGGGAGCAGCTGCCGGATACGCCGGGGGCTGTGATCGACAAGGTCGGGGAAGATCTCGATCTGGGCCGATTGGCCGCCCGGTTTCTGAGCCGGCATAGCTCGCAGGTGCAGGCCGTGGGGAGCTTCGGCGAGCCGGGTTCGGGCGAGAGACTGGCCTGCCGCATGGTCACCGGACTCGTGGAGGCGCAGTTCCAGAAGCGCCTGGCCGATAGAGCCGGCGAAGCGACCGATCTGGGTGGTCAGCTCAACGCCCGGGTCCAGGAGTTGTTGGCCAAGGGGCTGACCGACGCCGATTCGAAGTCGATCCAGAACGCCCTGGAGACGCTCCCGCGCCACCGCGTGAGCCTGAGCGATCTGAGCGAGCGTCTGTCGAAGCTGGGCAAATCCGTCTGGCTGGATCCGGTGAAGACCCTGCGACTGGCGCAGGTCGCCCATGAACTCCAGAGCGAGGCCTGGAATCTGACCGAAGGCGTCAACCGGCTGGGCCGGTCGCGCTTCGGAGTGGTGGTGCTGAGTCACCGCATCGCGCGCTGGGCGGGACGGTTCCCCAATCACCCGTACAACGCGCCCCTGGTGGTCGAGCCTTCGCCCGAAGGAGCCGGCCTGGCTGTCGGTCTGGCCGAGGCCCAGGCGCTGAAGCACACCGATCAGATCCGCCGGGTGCGCAAGGCGCGGCTTCTGCTGGAGAATCCGTCCGACCTGCCGGGGCGGCTGGCTGAACTGGAGGAACTCACCTGGGGCGGTCTGACGGAAGCGGAGCGCGCATCGTGCGTACCGCTCCTGATGCTGGCCGATGAAAGTGCGCTGACCCGCCAGGGTCTGGGCGTGCTCACCCGGCTGCTGACCGGCAACCTTCCGGTCAAGCTGGTCCTGTTGGATTCGCGGCCTCTCACCCTCGGCATCCCGGAGCCGGCTTTGCTGGGTTTGAGTCTGGGCAGCACCTTCGTTCTGAGCAGTTCCCTCGGCTATGCGCGGCACCTGGCCGATGGTCTGGACCAGGCCATGGCACACCCGGGCCCCGCGCTCGTGCATATTCACGTTCCGATCCCTCAGGAGCAGGGATTCGAGCCGATCCAGACCCTCGACCGGGCCCGTCTTGCCGTGCAGGCTCGCGTGCAGCCTCTGTTGAGGTACGATCCGCGGGGTGAGGGTGTCTTCGGACTGCGGCTCTCACTCGAGGGGAATCCCGGGATCGACAGCAAATGGGGAGGGACCGACCCCCTGCAATGGGCCTTAGGCGAGGGGCGCTTCTCGGGGCTGTTCGGGGCCGCTTCCGAGGACGAGCGCACGGTTCCCTGGGAGGAGTATCTGACCCTCGACCCGACGGAGCGGCGGGACTCTGTACCTTCCACGACGGATCCGTCCGGGAAGGTCTGGAAAGTCGATCCCCGACTGGCCGAGGCGGCCGGCCGGCGCCTCGAGGTCTGGGATACGCTTCGGGAGATGGCCGGGATCACGAGCCCCTTCGTCGATCGTCTCCGGACCGAGATCGAGCAGGCCGCCGAAGCGGAGAGCCGGAAGAAGCTCGACCAGATGAAGAGCACCTACGACAGCGAAATCGAGCAGGTCCGCCGTGAGGCCGACCGGCAGATGGCGGAGCAGTTGCGCGAGCGGCTGCTGAGCCTTGCCGGATTCGGCTCCGGGGGCCCCCATACAGGTGATTGAGAATGAGCACAACAGCGATGGCTGAGTCCATAATTCGGACCTTTCGGCACGGGGTCCATCCTCCGGAGAACAAGGAGGCAACGGAGCGACGTCCGATCGAACGGGTTCCTTTCGTCCGGGAGTACGTCCTCCCCCTTTCGCAGCATATCGGAGCACCGTCGGTCTCCATTGTGAAGCCGGGCCAGAAAGTAGTTCGGGGACAATTGATTGCAGAGCCCGGGGCCTTCGTTTCCACGGCCCTGCATGCTCCGGTCACGGGAACCGTGACGGCGGTGGAGCCGCGGCTGCACCCGAACGGGAAGATGATGCCGGCGATCGTCATCGAAGCGGACCCCTTCTCGAGCCAGAAGCCGGTCCCGCATCAGGTCTCCCGGCCCGAGGAGCTGACCAACAAGGACCTCGTCAAGTCCGTTCAGATGGCGGGGCTCGTGGGCCTCGGCGGCGCAGCGTTCCCGAGTCACGTGAAGCTGTCGCTGCCCGAAAAGAAGCGCATCGAGTTCGTCGTCGTCAACGGCTGCGAGTGCGAGCCCTTCCTGACCTGCGACCATCGTCTGATGGTCGAGCGGGCGGACGCCGTCATCCGGGGCACCGAGATCATGATGCGGAACCTGGGGGCCAAGCGTGCCTATATCGGAATCGAAGCGAACAAGCCCGATGCCGTCGAGGCGTTGCGTGCGGTCTCTTCCAGTGAGTCGATCGAGGTCGTGGTGGTCCAGGTGAAGTATCCCCAGGGCGCCGAGAAGATGCTCATCGACGCCATCCTCAAGAAGGAGGTCCCGAGCGGCGGGATTCCGCTGGACATCGAGATCCTGACGAACAACGTGGGAACCACTGCGGCTCTGGCCGACTGGTTCGATCAGGGCGTGCCGCTCATCGAACGCGTCGTGACCGTCACGGGACCCGGGATCCCGCATCCGCGGAATCTGCTTGTCCCGCTCGGCACGCCGGTCTCCTCCATCGTCGACTTTTGCGGGGGCCTGAGTCCGGAGACGCAGCAGGTGATCATGGGGGGCCCCATGATGGGGATGCCCCAGAAGACTCTCGACGTCCCGGTGATGAAGGGGACGTCCGGGATACTGGCCTTTACCGAGGTCTTTCAGCCAAGGGTCCAGGAATACCCTTGCATCCGTTGCGGGCGATGCCTCGAAGCGTGCCCCATGTTCCTCAATCCGACCCGTCTGGCACACCTGGCCAAGTTCGAACGGGTGGATGATTTGAAGGAATACCACGTGCTCGACTGTTTCGAGTGTGCATCCTGCTCGTTTACCTGTCCTTCCAACATACCGCTGGTGCAGTGGATCCGAATGGGCAAGGCGATGGTTCGTGAGGCACAGAAAAAATGAGTAGTACCACTCGAAAGCACGACCTGATTCTCTCCACGTCTCCGTTCCTGCATGCGGAATCGACGACGCCGAAAATCATGGGCGAGGTTCTGCTGGCGACGATCCCGGTGATGCTGGGTGCCTGCTGGATCTTCGGCGTGGGTGTGCTGCTGGTGATCGCGGCGGCCACGACCGGTGCCGTTGGTACGGAGTGGTTCTTTACGAGAACGTCCAAGCAACCCGGCACCCTGCGGGACCTCAGTGCCCTGTTGACGGGTGTCCTGCTGGGCCTTGTTCTGCCGCCCGCCTTTCCCCTGTGGATGGCCTTTCTGGGGGGCGTCGCGTCCATCAGTCTGGGAAAGCTGATCTGGGGAGGGCTGGGGCAGAACGTCTTCAATCCTGCCCTGGTGGGTCGGGCCTTCCTGCAGGCCTCCTTCCCGACGGCGATCACGACCTGGGCCGCTCCCTCTCAGGGGCTGTTCTCCATTTCGGATCGACTCTTCTCCGTTCCCATGATGCAGGCCGGCGCGGACACCGTCTCCACGGCGACGCCTCTGGGACTGTTCAAGTTCTCGAGTGAGTTCACGCGCGTCGCCCAGTTGTTCATCGGCAAGGTGGGAGGTTCCATCGGCGAAACGAGCGCCCTCATCCTGATCCTGGTCGGCCTGTGGCTGGCTTTCCGCAAGATCTTCGACTGGAGACTGCCGGCGAGCACCCTGTTGTCGGTGGCGGCGTTCAGCAGCATTTTCTACTTTCTCAATCCGGAGAAGTTTCCGAACCCGCTGTTCATGCTGTTCTCGGGAGGACTGCTCTTTGCGGCCGTCTTCATGGTGACCGATCCCGTGTCCACGCCTACGACGACTCGTGGCGCCTGGGTGTTCGGGATCGGCGTCGGGGTGCTGGTGGTCCTGATCCGTCTGTTCGGCGGTCTGCCCGAAGGGGTGATGTACGCCATTCTGCTGATGAATGCCGTGACCCCCTATATCAACCATTACACCCAGCCGAGGCACTTCGGGGGTGCTCGAAAAAAATGGTCCGAAGCGAAAGCCCGTTGATTGCCTAGCTCGGCAACGTGAGTTTTGACCCTGCCGGGAGGCAGGAGGAGCCAAGGGAATGTCCTCAGTCAAGAGAGCTGGACCGATACGATTGATTGCGACCCTGGGAATTGCAGGCCTGTTGTCCGGCCTGATCCTGGTGGTCGCGTATCTGGCCACGCAGCCGATCATTCTGCGCAACCAGGCAAAGGCCCTCGAGGCCGCAATCTACCGCGTGGTGCCAGGTTCGACAACCCGCAAGGAGTTCGTCGTTCGAGACGGTAAACTCATTGCGGAGGAAACCAAGCCCGGGGCCAATCAGCCGGACAACGTGGTCTATGGAGCCTATGATTCGAGCGGTAAACTCCTCGGCTACGCCATCCCCGGAGAAGGTGCCGGTTTCCAGGATACGATTTCGCTGATCTACGGCTACGACCCCCACGACAAGAAGATCATCGGTCTCGAGATCCTGGAGAGTCGGGAGACGCCGGGACTCGGCGACAAGATCGTCAAGGATCCGAACTTCCACAAGAACTTTGCAGACCTGTCGGTAGAGCCGCAGGTCGTCGCCGTCAAGCACGGCACCAAGAGTGCTCCGAACGAAGTCGATTCGATCAGCGGCGCCACGATCTCCTCGAAGGCCGTGGTCAGCATCATCGATAAAGAGAACAAGCGGTTTCTTCCGGTTCTCAACGCCGCGCAGGGAAGTGAGGAGAACCCGCAATGACCGATCGTGAAAAGCTGACACAGGAAACACTGAAGGGGTTCTGGCGGGAAAACCCGATCTTCGTCCAGATGCTCGGGCTCTGCCCCGCCCTGGCCGTCACGAACTCGGCCATCAACGGAGTCGCCATGGGCGCCGCGGTCATGTTCGTTCTGGTCGGGTCGAGTTTTCTGGTCTCACTCTTGCGCAACGTGATCCCGAAACAGGTCCGCATCACGACGTTCATCATCATCATCGCCACCTTCGTGACGGTCGCCGATTTCACGCTGCAGGCGATAGCCCCGACCGTCCACAAGGAGTTGGGAGCGTTCATCGCCCTGATCGTCGTCAACTGCATCATCCTCGGCCGGCAGGAGGCGTTTGCATCTCGCAATTCCGTCTTCCACGCCGTGGGCGATGCCGCCGGAATGTCCATCGGATTCACGTTGGCACTGCTCATCCTGGGCAGCATCCGCGAGATCCTCGGCTCCGGTGCTCTGTTTGGGGTCCCGCTCTTCGGCACTTCGTTCGAACCCTGGGTAATCATGATTCTTCCCCCGGGAGGATTCCTCGCCATGGGTGTGCTGCTGATGATCTTCGCGCAGGTCAAGAAAAGCCGCCAGCGCAAAGCTGCGACGGGTATGCAAAAGGAGGCGGCGTGATGGGCAACTTCTTCTGGATCTTCGTTTCCGCGGCGGTCATCAACAACTTCACGCTCTCCTACTTTCTGGGCCTGTGTCCCTTCTTCGGGGTCAGCAAGAAGATCGATACGGCCTTGCGGCTGGGTCTGGCGAATATCTTCGTCATGCTGATCACCTCGGTCTGCGCCTGGCTCCTGAACACGTTCGTGCTGCCGTACGCGCCCTATCTGCGGCTGATCACCTTCATCGTGGTCATCGCCAGTGCCGTGCAGTTCGTGGAGATGGCCATCAAGAAGTTGAGCCCGGCGCTGTTCAAGGCCCTGGGGATCTTTCTGCCCCTGATCACCACCAACTGCGCCATCCTCGCGCTGGCCCTGTTCCAGACCAATCGTGGTTATAGCTTCTGGGAAGGGATCTTCTTTGCTCTGGGTGCCGGCGTCGGTCTGACCCTGGCGCTGGTTCTGATGGCGGGAGTGAGGGAAGAGAGCGAGCTTTCGGACGTGCCGGATGTCCTGAAAGGTGCTGCCTTGAGTTTTCTCATCGCCGGCATCCTCTCGATGGCTTTCATGGGATTTGCCGGCCTTTTCAGCGGAACGGCTTAGGAACATGGGATTCCATCTGCTTGTCATTCTTGGTCTGGCTGCGGGTTGCGTCGTTTTCGGGCTCTTGAGAGCAGAACTGCTCGACGGGGAGGCCGAGGAGAATCCCATCTGCGAATCCTGTGACGAGGGGGAGTGCAGCGAGGACGGCTCCTCCTGTGGGCATTTCTGTTTCCACCGTCCGGCCACCGATGTGCCCAAGCTTCTCCAACTGAAGTAGCGCGGGACGGGACGGCCTGGGATCTGGCGGATATGTGGAACGCATGAGAGACCGGCGGAGCGGTAGCCCGGCCGCCTCCTCTCTCCCACGCGTCCCGGCAGGAACGTCCCATCCGCCTCGGGACGTCCCATAGAGACTGGACTCCAACCCCGGATTTTTGGACAATATGCGGTCAAAGGCCGTCCAACGCTCCAGCGAACCTGCCCATCCACCTCCTGCGCCAGTGGAATCGGGATGACCGATCCCGAGCGTCTCGCGGCGGTCCGGTCCATGCAGTTCACGTGAACGTGAGGAAGGAGAAGGTCCATGAGTGAGAAAGCGGTTGCTGTGGGGCGCTGGGTCGTCTGGCCGGCCATGCTGACAGTGGTCATCGCAATCATTCGGTTGGCAGGGGAGCTGAACGAGTGGAATCCCCTGCTTTTCAGCCGGGCCGAGGGGGGAGGCATGGCGCTGATCGGGATCGTCTGGCTGGTACCGATCTTCGGCGTCTATTTTGCCTGGAAACTGGGATCCGCCGGGCACACGGGCAGTGCGGGCCGCACGATAGGATTTGCTCTGTTGGGCCTCGCTGTCATGGTGGTGGGTGGCGTGCTGACCCAGCTTACTTTGTCCAACCAGGCCGTGGCCATTCTGGTGTTTGGAATCGCCGCCATCATTGCGATCGTGGTGACACGCTTTGGCTGGCCCGAGCTGTTCGCCCTGCTTCTGACCTACGGTTTCGCCGTGCGGATTCCCATGGTGGGGATCTACTTTCTGGCTTTCTCCCTGGGCTGGAAGACCCACTACAGCGCCGTGCCACCGGATTTCCCCCTGACGGGTTGGTTCGGCCAGTGGCTCGTCCTCGGAGTGCTGCCGCAGCTGACCTTTTGGGTCGCCTTTACCGTAGTCTTCGGAGCCCTCTTTGGAGGACTGACCCTCCTGATCCGGCGCAGCGGCTACAAGGCCGCGACGGGTCAGTAGGTGCGGGACGGGACGTTTTCGGACGGATGCGACGGATGGGATCCCTGCCTGGCGGCCCGATCCGGATCCCGGACACGTCGTCCGTCCCGCCCGTCCCCTGAGTCCCAGGCTGTCTCATCGCCCGGTTTCCCCTGGTCCGCCGGTTGCGCTATGATCGCCGAGTATGTTCACACCGCTGGATTGTCTGTCTTGCTTTACGCGCCAGGCCGTGGATCTCGCCAGATCCGCGACCAATGATCCCGAGGAGCAGGAACGTCTGGCACGGCGCTTCCTGAGGTCTCTCAGTGAACTCGACTGGACTCCCTCCGCGCCGGCCGTTGCGCAGCGACTGCACAATCTGGTCCGGCCCCTGCTCCCGGATGAAGATCCGTGGGAAACGGCCAAGGCCGAGTTCAACCGGATGGCGGCCAAGGCCCTGCCCGAAGCGCGGCAGCGGGTCCGGGAGTCGGCCGATCCGTTCGATACGGCGTTGCGACTGGCGGCAGCCGCGAACATCATCGATTTCGGCATCTCCCGACACCTGACTGCCCGGGACGTCGAGCAGGCGCTCGAAGACTGTCTGACCCAGACCCTGCAAGGGGACGTGGAGGAATTCCGCCGGGCGGTCCGCCGGGCGACGCGTATTCTCTATATCGCCGACAACGCCGGCGAGATCGTTTTCGACAAGCTGGTTCTGGAGATGTTGCCGAGGGAGAAAGTGACCGTGGCGGTCCGGGGGAAGCCCGTACTGAATGATGCCACTCGCGAGGATGCGGAGGCCGTAGGAGTGACGGACCTGGTCGAGGTCATCGATACCGGATCCGACGCTCCCGGGATCCTTCTCGAAGACTGCAGCCCCGAATTCCAGGCAGCTTTTCGCGAGGCCGATCTCGTCCTTGCGAAGGGCCAGGGAAATCTGGAGTCACTGCTTCAGGGCCCGAAGGAGGTCTTCTTCCTTCTGCGTGTGAAATGCGAGAACGTGGGGCGGCAACTCGGTCGTCAGACCGGAGATCTCGTGCTGTATCACCACCTGCCGTGAACTGAGATTTCCGATTGGCGATTTTCGATTGGAGCGAGGAGCCGGAAGGGTTCCGAGTTCCCGGTTGCCGGTTTCGAGGTCCGCCTTCCCGATCGGCCGTGCTCTTGGCTGGCCGCCGGCAATCGAAAACCGGCAATCTCCTACTGGGTCTTGAAGACCAGCATAGTCGCATCGTCGAGGTTCTCGCGGCTGCCTCGATGGCGACGTACGACCTCTTCGACTCGGGACAGGATCGTGTCCGATGCAGAACTCCGCTCCTGGGACAGGGTCTGCTCGAGCCGGTCTTCACCAAAGTCATTCCCCTGCGAGTCCTCGGCCTCGACCAGCCCATCGGTGTACAGAAAGATCGAGTCCCCGGGCTCGAGATCGATGGAGGACTCCCGGTAGTCACTGCCCGGGAGCAGCCCGATGGGCCGGCCGGAAGAGGCCATCATTTCGAGACTTCCGTCGGCTCGAAGCAGGTACTGGGTGTTGTGACCGGCGTTGACCCAACGCAACGTATGGGAACTGTCATCGAGGACCCCGACGAACAGGGTGAAGTAGGTCTCCGGGGGGGTGGCCTGTGCGATTTCGTCGTCCAGCTCGCTGAACAGCAGCGCCAGGTCCGTCCGCACGGTGAGCCTCGCCTTGAGGGTTGCCTGCACGTTGGCCATGAGCAGGGCCGCGGCCACGCCCTTTCCCGACACGTCTCCGATCAGCAGCGCGACCCGCCCATCGGGTAGCGCGAAGTAGTTGAAGAAGTCTCCTCCGACCTCGCGGGCGGGGATGGAGACGCCACTCACCTCACCGAAGGGGAGCCGCAACGGTCCACGGGGAAGCATCTCCTTCTGGAGTTCTCGGCACATCTCGAGTTCTTTGCGAATCCTCTCCTGCTCCACCAGGCGGGATTGGTTTTCGGCCAGCTGCCCCGCCATGTGATTGAAGGCCCGGCTCAGCCTTCCCAATTCATCCGACGAGCCTTCCGGGACCCGGGTTTCCAGCCGGCCTTCCGCCAGCCGTTCCACTCCGTCGGTCAAGACCGTCAGATTGCGGGTCAGGCGGCGCGAAAGGGGCACGATGCCGATGAGCGCTACGAAGACCAGCCCCAGACCAATGCCCAGGTTGTAGACCGCGGCGCGGCGGATTTCCCGCAATCCGTCACCAATCGGTTTGGCGATTCCGAACAGCACACCGCTCTGTGGATCCTTTTTGGAGGCGACGATCCAGTCTTCGGGAGGAGCGCCCGATTCGGGGTAAGTGGACCAGTCGATCCCCAGCTTCTGCAGGGTCGCATACGCTTCCGGGTTGAGGGTGTAGAGGTTTTGGCCGGGATCCAGGGCGAAGGCGATTTCACCCTCATCACGGGGGACCCGGGAAAGCGCGGCGCCCAGGATCGCCTTGGCGTTGATCTGAGCGACGACCTTGGCCTCTCCCTCGTTGGGCATGGCGAGGTTCGCTGTCAGGTCAAGGCACTCGACGCGCTTTTCCTCTCCCTGTCTCTGCGGCTTCATGAACGCATGGACGGTCAGGCCTTCCAGGCTCGCCGACTGCTGGAGCGCCGCAATGTTCTCCTCCCGGATCTGCCGCTTGGCCTCCGCCATTCCCTGTTCGGCCGCTCTACGGGCTTCCTTGATCTGCCGTTCGATCCATCTGAGATGGACCTCGTTTCGCCGGGATCCCGGTTTCGTTTCGCCGGAGCCCGCCTGTGGCGGAGGCGGCGGGAGAGAATGAACCATCAGCCGGCCGGAGTCGGGAATCTCGATGACCGCCGAATTGGGGTCCGTCGGGGCAGAGCCGGTCTGTGAGTCCGCCTGCTCTCCGGGCATCTTGATGTAGACCTGAGTCTGAGGAAGGGGCGGCGGTCCGGGGCGCCGGGGGGGCGCAATGCCGGCGCTGGCGGGGACAACCGGCGCCAGACCGGCGGCCTGTGGGTCAACCTCGATGGCTTCGATCATGGCGGCGGAGCTGCCCAAATCCTGAACCAGTCGCCGGTAAATCTCCGGCTTCCAGTCTCCGGGCTTCTCCGAGAGCATGGTGTAGAACGGTTGCGATCCCATCGAGCGCAATCGGCGATCGAGGTCCCGCTGAACCAGGTGAACCCGAGATCCCATGGACTCCGCCAGTTGCGCCGCCTCATCGAGAACGGCCTGGCAGTAAGCCCTTTCCGACGTGTAGTACGAATACAGAGTCAAGCCGGTCAGAGGCACTACGGCCAACAGGAAGAAGACCAGGAACAGTTTGCTTCGAAGTTGCATGGTCCAGCCTTTCCGCCGCAGGAACACTCGGTAGGTCGGGGACGGGATGCACTCCCCACCCGTTCCAACGGGACCTCTGGGACAGATCGGACATTGGAGACGAAAAAGGAGCCCAGCTTTGGTGTCCCAGGTGTCGCGTACGCTTCTTATACGTCTTATACGTTTCGATGTTACCGGAGTTCAGTGCTTCGGCCTTTTCACCGCCGAGAAGTAGGCGGCACGCGCCTCCCGCAGAAAGCCGAGAACCGGCTCCGTGCGATAGTCCGGATAGGTCCAGGGCAAGGGCTCGAAGGCACCATGCCGAAACAACAGCTCCACCTCCAGGAAGACCCCGCGCCCGAGGTAGATTCGATGGGCCTGATTCTTGACGGTGGCCAGAGTCACCTGCCACCCGTTGACGTAGCCCGGATCGACATTCACCGTGCGGCGCGGACCCTCCGGCGAGGTGCGCACGAACTCCTTCTGAACCCTTTCCGTGGCCAGCTTGATGTCGATGATCTCTTCCGGAGGACGCGGCTCGCGCAGGGCCAGGAGGTACTTCCAGCAGCTCCCGCCGAGCTCTGCGTCGTAGTAGGTGCTGAAGTCGCTGAAATTGTAGAGGGGGCTCGGCTGGCCGAACGGTCCCAGCTCTGCCGAGAGACATTCCTGCGCCTCCGTGTGGTAGGCCTCCGTCCCGGTGGCGATGGCCACAAAGTAGACCGCCTGAGGCGCCGGTTTCAGACGGTCCTCCAGCCTCATCTAGTTCCCCCCGGCGAGTTCCCTCAGTTCGTCTTCGGTCAGAATTCGGATCTCGAGCTGGCGGGCCCGTTCCAGCTTCGAACCGGGCTCCTCACCGGCGACGACGTAGTCGGTGTTCGACGAAACACTGGAACGGACAGTTCCACCATGGTCCTCGATGAACTGCTTGACAGCCTGGCGGCTCATGTTGGGGAGCGTTCCGGTGACGACGAAGCTCTTTCCGTCCAGTGTCCGGGAGACTTGCTGGACGGGCGTTTCGGTTTCGAAGTGAAGTCCGGCTGCGCGCAGGCGCTCGACGAGTGCGCGGTTCTCATCGGCCTTGAAGAATCCGACGACGCTGGCGGCGATCTCGGGCCCGATCCCGGACACGTCGGTCACCTCCTCTCCCGGTGCCGCCAGGAGTCGATCGAGGCTCCGGAAGTGCTTTGCCAGCAGCCGTGCCACGCTTTCTCCGACATGACGGATACCGAGTGCGAACAGGACCCGCTCGAACGGTTGGTCTTTGCTCTGCTCGAGGCTCTGGAGCAGGTTGTTCGTCGAAGTCTCCTGGAAGCCCTCGAGTTGCGCGATCTGTTCCCGCGTCAGGGCGTACAGGTCGGCCGCATCGGCGATCAACCCCTCTTGCAGCAGCTTTTCCAGCGTCTGTGGCCCAAGTCCCCGGATGTCCATGGCCCCGCGGCTGACGAAATGCTTGAGGGATTCGAGGCGTTGTGCCGGGCACTGCCGGTTGCTGCAGTAGGCCATGGCGCCGTCGCCCTCCCGCACCACAGGAGCCCCGCATTCCGGGCACCGGTCCGGATACGAGAATGGAACTTCCTGACCGGTGCGCTTCTCGAGAACGGGCCCGATGACCTGGGGGATGACTTCGCCCGCACGTTTGACGACAACCATATCTCCCTCACGGATGTCCTTGCGCCGGATATCGTCTTCGTTGTGCAGGGTGGCGTTGCGGATCGTCACTCCGCCCACCTCGACCGGCTCGAGGACGGCGTAAGGATTGAGCGTCCCCGTCCTCCCGATGTTGATCCCGATCCGGGTGAGTCGGGTCGTAGCGGTCTGGCTGGGAAATTTGTAGGCGATGGCCCAGCGAGGTTCGCGACTCACCGCCCCCAGCGTCTCCTGCTGGTCGAAACGGTTGACCTTGATCACGATGCCGTCGATCTCATAGTCGAGGGAAGGGCGCTTTTCCTGCCACTTGCGGCAGTACTCCAGAACCGAGTCGATGTGGTCGTGCAATTGAAAGTGACGGGTTGCCGGGAAGCCCCACTTCTGCAACTGCTGCAGGGCCTCGTGCTGGCTGGCGATCGCCGGCCCGCCTTCGACGTAGCCGATGGCATAGGCAAAAAAGGACATCGCCCGGGAGGCCGTGATCCGGGGATCGAGCTGGCGAACCGCCCCGGCCGCAGCATTGCGCGGATTGGCGAAGGTGTGCTCCTCGGCGGCCAGACGTTCTTCGTTGAGACGCTCGAATGCCGAGATGGGCAGATAGGCTTCGCCCCTCACTTCGATCAACCGGGGAGGATCCTCGGTCTGCATTCGCAGCGGGATGGCGCGGATGGTTCTCAGGTTCGACGTGACGTCCTCGCCGACCCGCCCGTTCCCGCGCGTCGCGCCGCGCGTGAGACGGCCCGTTTCATAGGTCAGGGCGACCGCCAGCCCATCGATCTTGAACTCCGTGACGTACTCCACAGCGGCCGTGTCGAGCAGGGAAGTGACTCGCTTGTGGAAGGCTCGGAGCTCCTCTTCATCGAAGGCGTTGCCCAGGCTGAGCATGGGGGCCAGATGTTCGACCTTGCCAAAGCCCTCGACCGGTTCGGCCCCGACGCGCCGGGTCGGTGAATTTGGGTCCTGGAGTTCGGGGAAGCGCTGCTCCAGGTCTTTGAGCTCCCGAAACAGCCGATCGTATTCCGCATCGGAAATCTCGGGGTCGTCCAGCACGTAGTAGCGGTAGTTGTGGCGGCCGATCTCACGACGGAGGGCCTCGACTCGACGGGCGGCAGTGTTCCGGTCGGAATTGTCTCCCACTGAGGCCGAATATAGCACAGCGAAACCGACCTTTGGCCGGCTGTCCCTGCGCGGGAGGCCCGCGGCACCGTGCGCGGACGGTGCGCCCGCTGCAGGGCGGCAGCTTCCTTTGACGCGCGGCGGTCTGGTATTATTTGGCCACTCATGGACTCCCCGATTGTCCGCAGGATCCTGTTCACAGTCATGTTCCCGCAGCGGGACGGACGGCGGGAGCACGTGCCCCGACTGAAGCTCCACTCCCTGGTCAAGCGACAGCTCTCGGATCTCGATATCATCGAGACGATCGATCACCTGTTTCGGTGCCAGCGTTGTTTCGAAAACTATCGGCATATTCGAAAGGCGTACCAGAACACGGTACAGCGAGGTGTCCCGACGAGTGCTAGATGACCGTAGACCTTCCGGCCTTCAGCTACCTCTGCCGTTGGAAGTTTTGGGTCCGTATCTGGCGAGAAATCAACGAAGATGATTGCTGGGGCATGGCCGCCCAGCTGAGCTTCTATTTTCTCCTGGCCTCCTTCCCTTTTCTGATCTTCCTCAGCGCCCTCATCGGCTTCATTCCCTATGTGCCCGATCTGCTCGAGCTGATGCTGGCGGACTTCTCACACTTTCTTCCCACCGAGACTCACGAGCTGGTGAAGGGCATTCTGGAGGGGGTCGTCGCGCCGCGGCACCACGGAGTCCTGACCTTCAGTCTGGTGATGGCGCTGTGGATCGCCTCGACGGCATTCAACAGCATGATCGGGCTGCTCAACCGAGCCTACCAGGCGCGGGAGACCCGCTCCTATTTCCGGACCCGCACGCTGGCGGTGCTCGTCACCCTGGTGGTCTCGATCTTCCTGGTCATGTCCGGCATCCTGCTCTTCTTCGGAGACTGGGCCATCGATCTCCTGATCAAGAACAGTCTGCTCAATGCGCTCTACACCGCGTTCCGGTGGATCATCATTTTCCTGCTCCTCAACGTCGGCGTTCAGATCATCTTTCACTTCCTTCCCGCCCGGCGTCTGCGCTGGTCGCTGATCACGCCAGGCGGACTCCTGGCCGTCGTCGGCGGACTCGTCGGATCTCAGTTCTTCCGTTTCTACGTGAACCGATTCGCGGATTTTCAGCTGCTCTGGGGCTCTCTGGGGGCGCTGATCGCTCTGATGATCTGGTTCTATATCTGCTCCTTCTGCCTGTTGCTTGGCGGCGAGATCGACTCGGAGGTGTTGAAGATGCGCTGGGAGGAAACGGTGGCGGGGTCCGGTCCGGAGTCCGAAGCGGACGCCGGGCCGGATTCGCCCGGGTTCGAGGGCGGGAATCCTGCGGACCCGGAGGATCGCGTTGGAGCCAAGGAGGAGAGTTGAAACCCGATCGGCCGGCCCTTCAGGATCCCCGTCCTTTCCAATGGTTCAGATGCAGGCGGAAGCTCAGGGTAGCGAAATCCCCGGCCCCGGGTGCAGGGATTGCTCCGTCCGGGACCGCCCGCCCGGTCCCCGCTACACCGCCGGACTCCGAAATCGCGTAAAATACTGATCGGCATGATGCAAACAGCCCGCAGGACAACGGTGATCCTGGTCAGACGTGACGACCAGGTGGCGCTGGCTGCCGATGGACAGGTCACCTTGGGTGACACGATCATCAAGAACGGCGCCCGAAAGATACGCCGTCTGCACAACGACCAGGTCCTGGCCGGGTTCGCGGGCTCCACGGCGGATGCCTTCTCCCTGTTTGCCCGTTTCGAGGGCAAGCTGGAAGAATTCCGCGGCAATCTCCGTCGGGCCTCCGTCGAGCTGGCGCAGGAGTGGCGCACCGACCGGGCTCTCAGACATCTGGATGCGGTGCTCATCGTCAGCGATCGAAATGACTCCTTCCTGATTTCGGGGAACGGAGACGTGATCGAGCCGGACGACGGACTGGTCGCCATCGGCTCCGGCGGGGCCTATGCCCTGGCCGCTGCCCGCGCGATGATGCGGTTTACCGACCAGTCGGCAGCGGAAATCGCACAGGAAGCGCTTCGAATTGCCAGCGAAATCTGCGTGTACACCAACTCCGAAATCATGCTGGAAACCCTGTAGTCCATGATGACGAAGACTGAGAACGAAGAGGCCGCGCCGGAGGCGCCCAGTCTCGACCAGCTGACTCCACGACAGATCGTCGATGAACTGGATAAGTACATCGTCGGTCAGGATCGAGCCAAACGGGCGCTCGCAGTGGCTCTGAGGAACCGGGTGCGGCGTCAGAAGCTGGATCCCGAGCTCATTCAGGAGATCCAGCCCCGCAACGTCATCCTCATTGGATCGACGGGGGTCGGAAAGACGGAGCTGGCGCGAAGGATCGCCCGTCTCTCCAAGTCTCCATTCATCAAGGTCGAGGCCAGCAAATTCACCGAGGTCGGCTACGTGGGCCGGGATGTCGAGTCCATCATTCGGGATCTGGTCGAGATCTCGGTCGAAATGACTCGGCAGGAAAAGCTCCTGCAGGTCGAGGACAAGGCGGAAGAGAACGCCGAGGAGAGGCTGGTCGAGATTCTGGCCCGCAACCGGGGCCGACGGCGCAAAGGCAAGACCGGGAAGGTGGAGAGCGCCAAGCGGACCCCCGTCAAGCAGATTCGGGAGCGTGTCCGCAAAGAGCTCCGGGACGGCAAGCTCGATCAACGGATCGTGGAGCTCGAAGTTCAGGAGCGGCTTTTCCCACCTTCGGACCTGGGGTCCTCCTATTGGGAGGAGGACGCGGAGGTTCCGGTTCGGGACATCCTGGCGGGTCTGACGGGCCCGCGGACCTTCAAGAAGAAGATGCGTGTCGAAGAAGCGATCGATTACCTCATCTCGGAGGAGGAATCGAAACTGGTCGATATGGAGCAGGTAACCCGCGATGCGCTCCAGAAAGTCGAATCGAGTGGCATCGTCTTCATCGACGAACTCGACAAGATCGCCGGCCGCGAGTCCAAATTTGGTCCCGAAGTCAGCCGGGAAGGGGTCCAGCGCGACATTCTGCCCATCGTCGAGGGGACATCCGTCAGCACGCGCTTCGGGATGGTGCAGACGGACCAGATCCTCTTCATTGCTGCCGGAGCCTTCCACGTGGCCAAGCCGTCGGACTTGATCCCCGAGCTCCAGGGGCGGTTCCCAATCCGTGTCGAAATGGCACCGTTGTCCGAAGATGATTTCTGCGAGATCCTGAAGCGGCCCCGGAATGCCCTGACCCGGCAGTACAGCGCTCTGATGGCGACGGAGGGCATCACGTTGACGTTCGAAGAGGGAGCCATTCGCGAAATCGCCCATCTGGCGTGGATGGTGAATGAGACCTCCGAGAACATCGGGGCCCGTCGTTTGCACACCATGATGGAAGCGCTGCTGGAGGATGTCTCGTTTGAAGGCACCGATTTGCCCGAGAAGAACGTCGTCGTCGACCGAGACTATGTCAGGGCCAAACTGGCAGACAAATTCAAGGACATCGATCTGTCCCGCTACATTCTCTGAAGCCCTTTTCACCGCGAAACGGCTGATCGAGTCAGGCGCGTGGCTGATGGCGTTCGGCTTCCTCGCGGCCTGCGGGAAGGTCGGAGACCCGCTCCCTCCGGTCACCCAGGCGCCCGCCTCGGTGAGCACCATGGATGCGGTCCAGCAGGGGGATGATTCGGTGCTGATCCTGTTCCCTCTGCCGGCGTCGGCCGTCCAGGAAGTTTCCGTCTTCCGGCGCTGCGGCCCGGCGGACGAGAATCCACAGCAACAGATCCTCGAGGTCGGAGTTGCCGAACTCCATCCGTTGCCCGACGGCCGGCGCTACGCCCTGCGCGACCCGTCTCCCCGGCTGGATGTCTCCTGTGCCTACCAGGTACAGTTCCGGAACCGTTACGGTCGGCGTTCGGAAATGTCCAACGAGGTCTCGACCGTGCCGGGTCCGGCTCCGCCCTCTCCGGTCGACCTCAGAGTCGACGTCCGCGAATCGGAGATCGACGTTTCCTGGAATCCGCCGAAAGACGCCCAGGGCATCGTCGGTTACCTGGTGAATTTCCTCGATTTCGTCACCGAACCACATTATGTCCTGCATGACTTCGAGTTCGGGAAACCCCTCACCATCGTCGTCCAGTCCGTCGGTCGTGCACAGGATCCGATGATCCTGAGTCCGCCCACGGCGACGCTGACCCTGACACCGCAGGACACATTCGCTCCGGCAGCCCCCCTCAGTCTGACGGCGGTCGCCGTCAGCGGCGGCGTGCAGTTGGTGTGGGATGCCGTGACCGCGCCGGATTTGAGCGGCTACAATGTGTACCGGCGCGCAGAGGGAGAGCGGGAGTTCGAGAAGATCGCCGGTCCCGTGAAAGTCCCCCGCTATTTCGATGCAGTGGAGCGGGCCGGCGGTGTGCTTTATTATGAGGTGACGGCAGTGGACCGCTGGGGAAACGAGAGTCCCCGCTCAGAGGAAGCGGCGGCTTCGCTGCAGCATTGACCTGCGGCCGTCTTGGACCGCGGGCGGGGACCCGGGAGGACGCGCCCTTGCTTCCCCGGGGCCCGGCCGACAGGAGGAGGACACATGCAGATTTTCCTGGACACGGCGGACGTCGACGCCATTCGTGAAGGGGTATCGCTCGGAGTCGTGGACGGGGTGACGACCAACCCGACGCTCATCGCAAAGACGGGCAAGCCGCTGAAGAAGGTGGCCCGGGAGATCTGCGAAATCGTAGACGGTCCGGTCAGTCTCGAGGTGGTCTCCACCGATGCGGACGAGATGGTCAAGGAAGGCCGCAAACTGGCCAAGATCCACCAGAACGTCGTGGTGAAGGTCCCCATGATCCGGGAAGGCCTCAAGGCAACGAAGGCCTTGTCCGCCGAGGGGATCCGGGTCAATGTCACGCTGATCTTCAGTCCTTTGCAGGCCTTGCTGGCGGCCAAAAACGGCGCCTTCTTCGTCAGCCCCTTCATCGGACGGGTGGACGACATCGCCGTCGACGGCCTCTCCCTGATCGAACAGATCATCGAGATCTACGATGCTTACGGATTCGAGACCGAGGTCCTCGTCGCCTCGGTACGCCATCCGCTGCACATCGTCGAGGCTGCCAAGATGGGTGCGGATGTCGCAACCATCCCGCCGAAAGTCCTGGACCAGATCATCCGCCACCCGTTGACCGACATCGGCCTGCAGAAGTTTCTGGAGGATTGGCGAAACGCCGACTGACCGGCTTCGGGGACGGCCCATGGATTTCCAGTCAAAGCTCGATGAACTGAAACAGCGGGAACGCCTGGCGGAGCAGGGCGGCGGCCCGGAACGGATCGACCGCCAGCACGACGACGGCAAGCTCACGGCGCGGGAGCGGCTCGACATTCTCCTGGACCCGGGGACGTTCGAGGAAATCGACAAGCTGGTCACCCATCGCTGCCGGGACTTCGGCATGGACTCCCGCCGCATCCCAGGTGACGGCGTCGTCACCGGCTATGGGAAGATCGAAGGCAGACCGGTCTACGTATTCGCCCAGGACTTCACCGTCTTCGGCGGAAGCCTGTCCGAGACCTACGCCGCCAAGATCTGCAAAATCATGGATCTGGCCCTGAAGAACGGGGCCCCCATCATCGGGCTGAACGACTCCGGAGGGGCTCGCATCCAGGAGGGTGTCGTCAGCCTGGCGGGATATGCGGACATCTTCTTCCGCAACACCCGGGCCAGCGGAGTGGTCCCTCAGATCTCGGCGATTCTGGGCCCGTCCGCGGGTGGGGCCGTCTACTCTCCGGCGATCACCGACTTCGTCTTCATGGTGCACCGGACCAGTTACATGTTCATCACGGGGCCCGATGTCATTCGAACGGTGACTCACGAGGACGTGACCAAGTCGGCGCTGGGCGGCGCCACCGTCCACAGCCAGACCAGCGGTGTCTCGCACTTTGCCATGGACAGCGAGGAGCAGTGCCTGGTCGGCATCCGCGAACTGCTCTCGTTTCTGCCCTCCAACAATCTCGAAGAACCCCCACTCAGGCCCACCGATGATCCGCCGGATCGGCTCGCCGCCGGCCTGAACGAGCTGATCCCGACCGATCCGAACCAGCCGTACGACATCAAGTCCCTCATCCGGGCGGTCGTGGACGAGCACTACTTCTTCGAAGTACACGAGCACTTCGCGCCCAACCTGGTGGTCGGGTTCGCCCGGCTGAACGGCGCTCCGGTCGGCATCGTCGCCAACCAGCCGGCCCATCTGGCCGGCACGCTCGACATCGATTCGTCGGTCAAGGGGGGGCGTTTCGTGCGCTTTTGCGACGCCTTCGGCATTCCCCTCGTCGTGTTCGAGGACGTCCCCGGTTTTTTGCCGGGCGTCGGGCAGGAGCACGGCGGGATCATCCGCCACGGAGCCAAGCTGCTCTATGCCTTCGCGGAAGCGACGGTCCCGAAGATCACCGTCATCGTGCGCAAGGCTTACGGCGGTGCGTACTGCGTGATGGCCTCCAAGCAGATCGGCGCCGATCTGAACTACGCTTATCCGATGGCGGAGGTGGCCGTCATGGGCCCGGAGGGCGCCGTCGAGATCCTCTACCGCAGGCAGCTGTCCCAGGCGGAGGACCCGGCAAGCTACAAACGCGAACGGGTCGCCGAATTCCGGGAGAAATTCGCCAATCCCTGGGTGGCCGCCGAGCGAGGCTATGTCGACGAGGTCATCGAGCCGCAGTATACGCGCCCCAAACTGATTCGAGCCCTCGAGATGACGGCGGAGAAACGGGAGTCGCTGCCTCCCAAAAAGCACGGAAACATTCCCCTGTGACGGGGAGCGCAGAAGGAGACCCATGTTTCGCCGGATTCTCGTAGCCAACCGGGGTGAAATCGCCGTGCGGCTCATCCGCGCCTGCCGCGATCTCGGCATTGGCGCGGTGGCGGTGTACTCCACCGCGGATCGGGACGCACTCCACGTCCGCATGGCGGACCGGGCCTGTCCCGTCGGCGATGCACCGGCGACGGAGAGCTATCTCCGCATCGACCGTCTCATCGAGGCGGCGCGTCGGACCGATTGCGATGCCGTGCACCCGGGATACGGATTCCTGGCCGAGAATCCCGATTTTGCCGCAGCCTGTGAAGCGGCCGGGCTGGTGTTCATCGGACCCGGAGCCGAGGCGATGGAGCTGATGGGGGACAAGATCGCGGCGCGACGGGCCGTGAGCCAGGTCGGCGTTCCGACCGTCCCGGGCAGTGAGCGCCCGGTGCAGTCTCCGGCCGAGGCGCTCGAGGTTGCCCGCCGGATCGGCTTCCCGGTACTGGTGAAAGCCAGCGCCGGCGGAGGCGGGAAGGGCATGCGCGTGGTCGAGGACGAGCGCTCTTTGGCCGATGCTCTCTCCATCGCTTCGGCCGAAGCCGCGTCCGCCTTTGCCAATCCGAGCGTCTACCTCGAGCGGTACCTGAAGCGCCCCCGCCACATCGAGGTGCAGATTCTGGGAGACTCACAGGGGAACCTCCTTCACCTGGGCGAACGGGAGTGCTCGATTCAACGACGCCACCAGAAGCTCGTCGAGGAGTGTCCGTCGCCGATCGTCACCTCGCGCCTGCGCGACGAGTTGGGAGAGGCGGCTCTGGCGGTGGCGCGGGCGGCGGGTTACCGCAATGCCGGGACGGTCGAGTTTCTGGTGGATGCCGACGAGGAGGGAGAGGTCCGGAACTACTACTTTCTCGAGATGAACACGCGCCTTCAGGTCGAACATCCCGTGACCGAGATGGTGACGGGACTGGACCTCGTCTGCGAGCAGATCCGGATCGCCGCCGGGGAGCCCCTCGGCTTCGATCAGAAAGAGGTCGGGTGGAGCGGCTCCGCCATGGAGTGTCGGGTCTACGCAGAAGATCCCGACCAGGGTTTTCTGCCTTCTCCGGGTCCACTGCGTGGCCTCGTCGAACCGGCCGGCCCCGGCGTTCGCAACGACTCCGGTGTCTACGAAGGCTTCGTGATTCCCGTCGAGTATGACCCGCTGATCTCGAAGACCATTGCGCACGGGCGAGATCGCGACCAGGCCATCGGCCGCCTCTTTCGTGCTCTGGGAGAGTACCGGATCCTCGGCGTCAGCACGACGATCCCCCTGTTTCGCCGCCTCCTCGCCCACCCCGCCTTCCGTGCGGGACGGCTGCATACGGACTTTCTCAGCGAGCATGGTCTGACCGATCCGGTCCCCGAGGACGGGAACCTGGGAGAAGTCGTGGCGGTCGCGGTGGCCGCACTCGAAGATCTGGCGGCTCGCCCGGAGCGAGATCCCGGGAGGAGCTCCGGCCGGCGCGGCAGGAGCGCCTGGCGGGAATCGGCACGGAGACAATGGCCTTGAAAGAGGAGTTCCAAGTCGGAGACCGACGCTATTGGATCGAGGTGAGTGCGGGCCCCGAGCCGGACACCCGGCTCATCCGGATCGATTCGAGGGATGGACTTCCGGCCGTGGAAATCCAGGCGCGAATACTGGGGAGTTCCGGTCGCCGTCGGACATTCGAACTCGATAGCCGGATCGAGGATCTGCTGCTGCAGACCGAACAGGGCAGGACCCTGATCGAGCGGCAAGGACTCACCTACGAGGTCCGGAAGCTGAGCAGTCGGGATCGGTTACAGTCCGTCGGCCCCGGGACGACGGATGCCGGTCTCGTGGTGCTGACGGCGCGCATGCCCGGCAAGATCGTCCGCCTGCTGTGCGAGCCGGGCCAGGACGTGAGCGAGGGCGACGGCCTGATCGTCATCGAGGCCATGAAGATGCAGAACGAAATCAGGTCCCCCAAGACCGGCCAGTTGTTGAGATATCTGGTGGAGGCCGGGGCGAACGTCAACGCCGGGGACCCCCTGTGCGAGGTGGAGTAATGAGCGGGCCGGCGGCGGGGCGAGGGCTCCGAAGCCTTCGGCCGCTGCTTGGGCGCTGGCTCCGGGAGCTCCGCACGTCGTTTGCCCGACCCGAACCCGTCTCCCGGACGCCGAGGCCGTTCCAGTTGCTCGTCCGCGGCGGCTGGGAACGCCGGGAGTGGGGCAAGGCACTGGCGACGATGCCGGTGCTGGGCGGATTCGTTTTCGCCGTGATGAAGAAGCGGGGCTGGGAGAGCTTCGAGGAGAGCCGGCTGCTGGCCGGCCGCGGAGCGGACACGGCCTCGCGTGCGAGCACCCGGACCCTGCAGCTGCCGGGACCGAAGAGCCCGGCCGGTGCGCTCCCCTGCGGGCGGATCGGGGATCTGAAGCTCAGCCGCCTGTTCCTGGGCGGCAACCTGATCGGCGGCTGGGCCCACGCCCGCGATCTGGTCTACGTTTCCAGGCTCATCAAGTCGTACCATACCGACGAGAAGGTCTTCGAAACCCTGGGACTCGCCGAAGCCTGCGGGATCAACACGATTCTCACCAACCCCGTGCTCTGCGGAATCATCAACCAGTACTGGAGCCAAACGAGAGGCAGGATCCAGTTCATCTCGGACTGCGCTCTGGGGGACGACCTGAACCATGGCATCCAGGTGTCGATCGATGGAGGGGCGCATGCCTGCTATATTCAGGGCGCCGTCGCGGACAAGCTGGTCGCCCTGCGGCGGGTCGAGGAGATCGGCAAAGCCATCGAGCTCATTCGCCGGAACGGATTGCCCGCCGGCATCGGCGCCCACGAACTGACAACCGTTCGAGCCTGCGTCGAGGCCGGCGTGCGGCCCGATTTCTGGGTCAAGACCCTGCACCGCTGCGACCATTCGTCGGCACGACCCCGGACGGAGCACGACAACAAATGGTGCACCAACCCGGCACAGACGATCGAGTACATGGGGACCCTCGAGGAGCCCTGGATTGCTTTCAAGATCCTGGCGGCCGGTGCCATCGAGCCACGCGACGGCTTTCGCCATGCGTTCGAGAACGGGGCGGACTTCATCTGCGTGGGCATGTACGACTTTCAGATCGTCGACAACGTCAATCTGGCCGGCGAGATCCTGGCGGGCGACCTGCGCCGCACCCGCCCCTGGCGGGCGTAGGCTCTCGTCCCTAGTTCCTAGTTCCTAGTTCCTAGTTTCGGGTTTCGGGTGCGCACTTCGCCTTTTGCCCTTCGTGCGTTGCGGTTGGGACTGCGGACTTCGCACTTCGGCGTTTGAGAGTGGTCCTCTCCTCCGACGCCGCAGGCGTCCTTGGACTGCGGAAGCTTGCTTCCGCTTTGTATGGAGAGGCCTCGACCGTGACGGCCACCCGACCTCCCGAAACGACGCCCGACCCGGCTCTCCGTCACTCGGCGGCTGGGGTGACGAGTGGGGCGGAAGGTCGGAGGCGATCCGAAAGCGGCAGCAAGCTACCGCAGTCCAAAGCGGCTTCGCCGCAGGCTTCACGGCGCGCGGGAAGCTCGCTTCCCAGCTGCCCGAATCCCGCGACTAGGCGAGGCTCGCCAGAATCTCCCCGGCCAGAAAGAACGACCCGGCGACGACCACGGTCTTGGCGCCGGCGAAGGCGGAGGCGTAGGCATCCGTGGGTTCCGGAACCGGAATGCCGGCCGGACAGAGTCCGATCAGATGGTCGAGCCCGATCGCCCGCGGGGAATCGATCCTGGTCAGGAAGATGCGGTCACAGAGAGGCTGGAGAATGCCCAGGACGTGGTCGATTTCCTTGTCCCGCAGCATGGAAAACACGAGGTGCCGCGGCGCAGCGGTATGTTTGCGGAGGTAACGGCCGAGCTCCAGTGCCGCGGCGGGATTGTGTCCTCCGTCGATGATGACGACCGGCTCTTCCCCGAAGCGCTGCAGCACCCCCTCGAAGCGGGCCGCCCCGATGCCCGAAGCCAGTTGGCCCGGCGTGAACCGGAAACCGCGGCACTCGAGCTCCCGGGCCGCACGGATCGCCAGTACGGCGTTGTCCACCTGGAATCGGCCACAGGCGCGCAGGTCATAGTCGATGCCCTCGTAAGCGAACCGATAGCAGCCGTCCGGTCCGGCCGAACGGGCCACACTCGTCGAATCGACGAACTCGAGAGGTGTGCCGAGGGCCTGGGCCCGCTCACGGAGCGTCGCGGATACCTCATCGGACTGGGCACAGCTCAGCGCCTTCACCCCCGGCCGCAGAATCCCCGCTTTTTCCCCGGCGATCTCGGTGAGGCTGTTTCCCAGGTATTGCTGGTGGTCCCAATCAATCGGGGTGAGGATCGAGAGGATGGGCTCGACGACGTTGGTGCTGTCCAGTCGCCCTCCCATCCCGATCTCGAGCACCGCCAGGTCCACCTTGCGCCGGGCGAATGCCACAAAGGCTGCGGCGGTTACCGTCTCGAAGAAGGTGGGATGGGCATCAAGCTCCAGCCGCCCGACCGCATCGACGACCGCCGTGAATCCTTCGGCGAATTCCTCGGCTGTGACTTCCGTGCCGTCGATCTTCACGCGCTCGGTCAGGCGCACCAGATGAGGTGAGGTGTAGAGACCCGTCGGGACGCCCGCCGCCGCTGCAATGGACGCCAGAAAACGGGCCACCGAACCCTTCCCGTTGGTCCCTGCGATCAGGACGGATCGGAAGGAGTCTTGAGGCCGGTCCAGACCCTCGAGGACTTTCCGAATGGTCTCCAGCCCAAACTTCATCGTCAGGACTTCATTGCCCAGGCGATTCAGATATTCCAGACACTCCTGGTAATTCATCGGTTTCGGTGGGGAGGGCCCACGCGGGGTCAGGCAACCCTCATGAAGCGGAACCAGTCACCGATGAACTCGCGATGTTCCTTCCGATCGACCACTGCATCCAGCATCCCGTGTTCGAGCAGGAACTCACTGCGCTGGAATCCCTCGGGAAGCTTCTGCCGGATCGTCTGCTCAATGACCCGGGGGCCGGCGAATCCGATCAAAGCTCTCGGTTCGGCGATGTTCAGATCGCCCAGCATCGCGAAACTGGCGGTGACGCCGCCCGTCGTTGGATCGGTGAGGAGCGAGATATAGGGCAACCCCTTTTCGTGATGGCGAGACAGCGCGGCGCTGATCTTGGCCATCTGCATCAGAGACAGGAAGCTTTCCATCATCCGGGCCCCGCCGCTGGCGGAAACGATGATCAAGGCCCTGCCTTCGCTGGTGGCCCGTTCGACTGCACGGGTGATCTTCTCTCCCACCACCGACCCCATCGACCCTCCGATGAAGCGGTATTCCATGGAGGCGCAGATGGTCGGCACGCCATGCAGTCGGCCCTCGGCATTGATCACGGCTTCCTTCGTTCCCGTCGAACGGATGGCCGATTCGAGGCGCTTGCGATAGTGCTTCCTGTCCACGAAGCTCAACGGATCCTTCGACTCCAGCCCCGAGTCGAACTCCTGGTAGGCGCCGTCGTCGAACAGGACTTCCAGGCGCTTTCGTGCGTCGATGCGGAAGTGGTGCGAGCACTTCGGGCAGACGAAAAGATTCGACTCCAGGTCCTTCTTCCAGATGATGGCCTTGCAGCCGTCACACTTGGTGAAGAGCCCTTCGGTGCGGACAGTTCGCTCTTCTTCGGCCGCCGACTGAAGGGGTCGCTTCTCGCGCTTGAACCACGTCATCCGGATCATCATAGAGGAAACGGGGCATCCGGGCAATTTGCGGAGATTTGCGACTAGGAGCAAGGAGCAATGAGTTCCGAGTTCCAAGTTTCGAGTTTCGAGTTTCGAGTTCCAAAATCGTAAATCGTAAATCTCAAATCTCAAATCTCAAATCTCCAATCTCCCTATAATGGTGCTCGCATGAAACGGGCCTGGAAGTATCTCCGATGGCTTCTCGTTCTGCTGGTGATCCTGCAGTTGCCGTTCCTGGTTCGTCTCTGGGAGACGCGACAGCTGGCGCGGTACCTGCGGAATCTTCCACAGAGGGCCCAGCTGGACGAGCCCTTCGAAGATGTCCGCGGATCCCTGCACGTGCACAGCGCCGCCGGAGGACACAGCCTGGGGACCTACCCGGAGATCATCCGGGCGGCAAAGCAGGCGGGCTACCGCTACATCTTCATCACCGAGCATCCCCGCGAGCCCAGTCTCTTCAACCAGATCCAGGATCCCGACCTGGTCGTCGTCTACGGCACGGAACAGGTCCTGGCCGATGGAAAGCGGGAGTTGGTGGATACCGATTCGAGAGTCCGTGTCCTGCTGCTCTACGAACGTGGTGACATTCCCGCAGGATGTGACCGGTCTCGAGGTTTTCAACATGGCCGAGAGTGCCCGGCCGTCGAACAACGTCCTTGGCTGGGGCACCTGGCTCTATCACCAGCCTTTCTATCCCGACCTCTTCTTCTTCCACGCCTGGCGGCTGGACGCCGAGAACTTTCGGCTCTGGGATCAGGCCACGGCGGGCGGTCGCAGACTCTCGGCGACCGGGGGCAACAACGCACACCAGAACCTGGGACTCTTTCTCGCCACGGGAACCGGGAAACGGCTGTTCTCGGTCTTCGTCGACCCCTATGTCCGCTCCCTCGAGTTCGTTACCAATCACCTCCAGCTGGCCAAGGACTCACCGTTGAACGGTTCCACGGTGGTGGATGCACTGGCCCGCGGCTCGTCGTACATCTGTTTCGAACGGATCGCCGATCCCACGGGATTCAGCTTCTTCGCTCGCAGCGCGGGACGGGACCTGCCGATGGGTTCTGCAGTCCCCGCCGGCTCCGAACTGGTCTTCCAGAGCCCCCTGCCGGCCCGCTTTCGCCTGGTCCGGCCCGACCAGGACCCACTCGAACTGGAGGGAGTTCGCTTTTCCTACAGGGCTGTGGGCAAGGGCCGCTATCGCCTCGAGGTCTACATGCTCAACCCCCCGTCGCTGCTTCGCGGCAAGCCCTGGATCGTCTCCAATCCGATTTACGTCGAGTAGCCCGGGTGACCTTCCGGTCGGGATCTCCCGCCCGGCACGTTGTGCGGGAGCCGGATCCGTGGGCCCGGCTTGACCCGCCGGGCGAGTGTGCCAACAATGGGGTAAGAATCGAAGCAGGCATGGAACAACAGGCATTTCATTTTGAGGAGCGACAGGTCTACGCCGTATCGGAGATCGTGGGTCGTGTCCGCAAAGACCTGGAGTCGGGTTTTCGCGACATTTGGGTGCAGGGAGAAATCTCGAACCTGCGCTGTCCCCCGTCCGGGCACCTGTACTTCACGCTGAAGGACGACGAATCACAGATCTCCGCGGTGTGCTTTCGAATGCGCAGCCGCTACCTCAAGTTCCAGCCCGAGGACGGGCTCGACGTCATCGTCCGGGGCACCGTGACGGTCTACCCGCCGCGAGGCCAGCTCCAGCTGATGATCGAGCACATGGAGCCTGTCGGCCGCGGTGGGCTGCAACTTGCTTTCGAGCAGCTCAAGGCCAGACTCCAGGCCGAAGGACTCTTCGAGGAAAGTCGGAAGAGGCGGCTGCCACTCCTCCCGGTGAAAATCGGAGTGGTGACGTCACCGACGGGAGCCGCCATCCAGGACATCCTGCGCGTCCTGAAACGGCGGAATGATCGAGTGAGCGTCCTGATCTACCCAACGCGGGTGCAGGGCAAATCGGCGGCGGCCGAAATCGCTGCGGGAATCGATTACATGAACACCCGGTCCGATCTGGACGTCCTGATCGTCGGCCGCGGCGGAGGGTCGCTGGAAGATCTCTGGCCCTTCAACGAGGAAGAGGTGGCCCGGGCCATCTTCCGTTCGGAGATCCCGGTCATCTCGGCCGTCGGTCACGAGATCGACTTCACGATCGCTGATTTCGTGGCCGATCTGCGCGCTCCGACGCCGTCGGCCGCGGCCGAGATCGTGAGCGGCAAGAGGAGCGAGCTGCTGGCCCGCCTCGAACATCTGGCCCGCCGCAATACCCAGGCCGTGCGGGCTCAGTTGTACCGGCATCGGCGCCGCTTCGATCGCGTTCAGCGAAGCCGTGGTTTCGTTGACGTAGAAACGCGCCTGCGCTTTCTCCAGCAGCGCCTGGACGAAAATCGTCTGCGCCTGCAGACCAGCCTGGGGCCCCGTCTACAGCGCTTCACCCAGAGAACCGAGGCGGCCCGCAAAGAGCTCGAACACCGGGTTCGCTACTTCCTGCAGGCCCGGACGGCACGATTGTCCACTTGCAGCGAGAAGCTTCAGGCATTCTCACCCCTCCGGGTATTGGAGCGGGGGTATGCCATCGTGACCAACGAACAGGGGCGGGTGATCCGGGACCCGGACACCCTGACAGAAGAGGAGCTGATCCATGTCCGAGTTGCTCGAGGGCGATTCCGCGCCCGAAAAGAAGATTGAGTTCAAGGATTTCGAAGAGGCCCTGGGCCGCCTCGAGGCCATCGTGGGGCGACTCGAAGAAGGCGAACTGGCACTCGAAGAGGCGGTCGGTCTTTTCGAGGAAGGGATGCAGATCTCCAGCTACTGCTCGGAGCGACTCGACGAGGCCGAGCGAAAGGTCGAACTGCTCGTCAAGAATTCCCGGGGTGAAGTGTCCGAAGAGCCCTTCGACACGGTCGAGCCGGAATCCCAAAATGAGTAGCTCCCGGGCCGGAAGCCGCCCCTTCTTCCTCGACGAATACCTGGCGGACCGCAAGAGGCTGGTCGAGGACTATCTCGATCGCTTTCTCCCGGCCGAGGACGTTGCGCCGCAGGTGATTCACCAGGCGATGCGCTATAGCGTGTTCGCCGGCGGGAAACGGATTCGACCGATCCTGGCCCTGGCCGCCGCGGAGGCGATCGGCGGGACCCTCGAGCAGGTGGTTCGGTTCGTCTGTGCCCTGGAGATGATTCACACCTACTCGATCATTCACGACGACCTGCCCGCCATGGACAACGATGACTTCCGACGCGGCCGCCTGACCTGCCATCGGCGTTTCAGCGACGGGATCGCCATCCTGGCGGGAAACGGACTGATGACCCTGGCGTTTCACCTGCTGGCGGAGGAGGACGAAGATCATCCCGGCCTGGCGCGCACGCAACTCCACGTGATTCGCCAACTGTGCCGGGCCGTCGGCACGGAGCGGGGCGTGATCGCGGGTCAGGTCGTCGATCTGACGACACAGGGGCAGCCGTTCACGGCAACGGACCTCGAATTCATCCATTCCTCGAAGACCGGGTCCCTCATCGAGGCCTCGGTCTCCTGTGCTGCTCTGTTGTGCGGTGGGGACGAATCCGTTCTGTCCCGGTTCCGACAGTTCGGGATGAAGGTGGGTCTGGCGTTCCAGATTGTCGATGACATCCTCGACGTCACCGCGACCTCGGAGGAACTGGGAAAGACCGCCGGCAAGGATCATGAAGTCCGGAAAGCCACCTATCCGGCCCTGTACGGGCTCGACAAGAGTCACAGCGAGGCCGCCCGCCTGGTGGACGAGGCGGTTCAGGCCATCGACTTTCTGGGAGATGACGGGATCGCCCTGGCGGAACTCGCCCGGTTCGTAACCGTTCGGCGATTTTAGGCGAATCCCAGTGGGACCACCTTCCAGGTCGTCCCGGGGGCAGGGCGTGTCGATTTCGAGGAGAACCCCTGCACGGCAAAACCAGGGGAGCGTGTTCTGTCGCGCCGGTGGCCTTCGCTCCGGCGTCCCGACACCCAGGGATGCTTGTCCTGCGCTATGACGAAGATCAGACTCGACGATCTGCTGGTCCTGAGAGAGCTCGCCGAAGATCGAAAGCACGCCCTGGCCCTGGTCATGCGGGGCGCCGTTCGGGTCGACGACGCGCCTGCCAGGAAAGCCGGCCAGCTCGTCGACGAAGCAGCGGAAGTCCGTCTGCAGGATCTGCCGCGGTTCGTATCGCGCGGCGGACTGAAGCTGGATGCGGCGCTGGAAGGGTTTGCGATCGACGTCACCGATCGGGTGTGTGCCGATCTGGGCGCCTCGACGGGCGGCTTCACCGACTGTCTGCTTCAGCGGGGCGCCCGCCGGGTCTATGCCTTCGATGTGGGTCGGGGGCAGCTCGACTGGAACCTGCGTCGCGATCCCAGGGTTCTCGTGCGGGAAGGGGTGAACGTCCGCCATCTCAGCCCTGACGATATCGGTGAAGAGGTCCACCTCATCGTGGGCGACCTTTCCTTCATCTCACTCCGCCTGATTCTGCCCGTCGTACGACGATTCACGGGGGCGCAGGCGGTTTTGCTGGTGAAGCCCCAGTTCGAAGCCCGGCCGGATGAGGTGGGACGGGGGGGGGATCGTACGCGGCTCCCGGAAGCGGGAAGAGATCGTGCAACGGGTGCGAGGCTTTGCCGAAGAACTCGGCTTGGGAGTTCGGGGACAGATGATCTCCCCGGTTCCCGGCCAGAAGGGCAACCGGGAATTCTTCCTTTGGCTGGAGGTGTGAGCGGGACTGCTATGATGGGATGAAGCCCATGCAGCGCCCTTCTCGCTACAACGCCTATGGATCCTGGCTGAAGAATCGCTTCGGCCGACGGGTGCACAAGGTTTCGGTGGATGGAGGCTTCACCTGCCCGAACCGAGACGGAACGGTGGCCTGGGGCGGCTGCACGTACTGCAACAACGATACCTTTCGAGCCGTCGGAACGGCGCCCGCCAAACCCGTCGTGGAGCAGATCCGGGAGGGGATCCGGTTCCTCGAGCGCCGCTTTGCTGCCGACCGCTTCCTGGTTTACTGGCAGAACTACAGCAACACGTACGCTCCGGTGGCGGAGCTACGGGAGCGCTATCTGGAGGCACTGAACGCGGATCCGCGCGTCGTCGGCATGACTGTCGGAACGCGACCGGACTGCCTCGAGGCCGAGACGCTCGACATGCTCGCTGAGTTGGCCGCCGATCGGTACGTCTCCGTGGAGATGGGGCTCGAATCCATCTATGACGAGACGCTCCGCCGCGTCAACCGCGGACACGACTTCGAATGCTACCGGGAAGCCGTCACGCGGGTGCGGGAGAAGGGGATCGATGTCTGTTCCCACGTCATTCTGGGTTTTCCCGGGGAATCGAGGGAACAGCTGCTGGCCTATCCGCCCGTTCTCAATTCCCTGGAGGTTCAGTTCGTCAAACTCCACCATCTGCACATCGTCCGCGGGACCGTCCTGGCCCGCGAGTATGAGCGACGACCCTTTGCCCTCTTCTCCCTCCCGGAGTGGGCGGACCTCGTCTGCGATTTCCTGCCCCGCCTCGACCCGCAGATCGTCATTCAGCGCCTGTTCGGCTGGACGCCCGAGCGCTTTCTGATTGCGCCGCAGTGGGGTGCCGACCGAGCCGCCATTCAACGCACCATCGAGACCGCCCTGGAGCGAAGGGATGTGCGGCAGGGAGGCTGAGATTTGCGATTTGAGATGTACGATTTACGATTTAGGGACAGTCGCCCCGCGTCGCCAAAAGGCCGCCAAATCGTAAATCTCAAATCGTAAATCTCAAATCACTCGAAGTGGGTGATCTCGGCCCGGAGACGGCGGATCTGAGGCTGGGCTTTGCCCCACTGGACGAGGATCGGGCTCTGATAGATGCCCTCAACGATCGAGCCGCGCCCGCTCTCGTCCCGATCGTTGACCAGCAGGCTGATCGAGCGCTTCATGCGCAGGAAGCGACTGGCCGGATAGGCCAGGAACTTGTGGATCACCCTCTCGAGCAGACTCTCGCTGAGGCCGAGGGCGTCGATGAATTCGTTGAGAATCTGCACGAAGTCGTACTTGGCGTAGCCTTTGGCCTTGATCGCGATCGACTTCGGGTCGGAAATCATGTGGCGGCCCCGCTCGGCAACGAACCAGAGCGGATCTCGCAGAATCTCCACGAGATCGTGCTTCATCAGCATCGTCTCGTATTCGTTTACCGTGAGACCGGCCTGCCGTTCCTCGCGGTCGAGTGAAATCTCGATCCGGCCCCGGATGATCCCGTAGCGCCGGACCTGCTCCTCGAGCTGCTCGAAGATACCCAATTGTCGGCTCTTCAGGTTTACGGAATCGATGGGATGGCTCGAAACCGGTATGGTCAGCGGGATTTCCGTGACCACCCGCTCGCGGTCGAATCCGATGACCGTGGTCTGACGGCTTCGCGAGGTCTTGTCGTGGACACCGTCGAGATCGATGAAGAAGACCGGGACCAAAGGGTCGTTGGCGTAGGTGACACAGTTGTTCAGTCCGGATCCAATGAACGTGAGGTGGGCATCGGCGTTCCTCGGCTCTCCCCTCTTCTGCTCCGCCGTCAGCTCCTCCCGCAGTTCGATCTCATCGTGGCGGTAGTTGGCACCTTGGGGAAAGAGCGTTTGAAACGATTTGACGAAAGCGTGCAGGTTCTCCGAATCGTGATTCAACCGGGCACACAGCCGAGGGTCCAGATAACCGGCCGTGGTGTGATAGGAGTAGTACAGCGCCCTGCGGTATCGTCGGATCAAGTGGGCGACCCGTGAAGACACGTCGATCAGGTCGAGCCGCGACTCGGGTGTGAGAGCCAGGGTGACCTCGGAGGCTGGTGGCGCCATCGGACGCCTAAGTCTAAGTCCCATACCGACTTTTTGTCAAAGTTCTTGTGCTTTTGGCCATGTGCCGCACCCTGCGGCGGAAAGCCGTTGAGAATCGCCGCCCGGCCATTATGTTAGGCTCGGGAACGATGAGCGGCGACCGCCGAATAGTCATAGCCTGCGCTCTCAAGAAAGAGGTCTGCGGGCTGCGCGAGCACCTGACTTCTGCGAGAAAGCTGATCGTGACCGGGTTGGGCACGGATCGGACCCTCCGGGCGTTGGAGCAGCAACTCGAGCGTTTCAGACCCGCTCTGGTGATCTTTACCGGAATGGCCGGACAGCTCGATCCGGCACTGGGGTTGGGCGAACTGGTGATTCCGCAATGCTGGCGGTTCGAAAGCGGCGACGAGTTTCCCGTGTCGACCGCCCTGGTAGAGGGCCTTCGAGGACGCGGCTGGAAGATCGAAGGCAAGGGAGTCACCGTTCGCATCCCCGTCGTGCGGCAAGCGCACCGTCTGAAGGTGTTTCGCGAGACGGGCGCCCGGATTTGCGATATGGAAAGCGCCGCCGTCCTGATGATCTGTCAATCATTTGGGATCCCCTGCGTTGCCGCGAAGATCGTTTCGGATACAGCCGATTCCGGGATGCTCGCGTTCTATCGACACTTCCAGCATAACATCGAGGTTCTGGCGAAACGTGTGGAAGAGCTGGCGGCCGATGCCGAACGGATTCTGGCTCTCTAGCTTCGGGTTGCCGGGCCCAGAGTGTCCGGGGAAGAAGGGAGAAAGCGGCAAGAAGTGACGAGTTCCGAGTTCCTGGTTTCTAGTTCCGAGTACCGCCGCGAAGGGGATCAGTATTCGAGCCGTGCCGGTTCCAACCCCGGGAGCGGACACCCCCGATCCCGCAACTCGAAACCAGGAACTAGAAACTAGGAACCAGGAACTAGGAACTAGGAACTAGTCACATCCACTTAACCTCGACACCGCCGATGCCGGCCTGTACCCGCATCTTGAGCGTCTTCTGGACGCGATCGCGGTTATCGCTGTAGTAGGTATCGCCTTCCCGGGTGAAGCCACTGGGAACGTTCAGTTCCGAGAACAGACCCTCGGACATCCGGATTTCGGCTCCCACGTCGCGGGGCAGCCGGATTTCGATACCGCCCACACCCACGTCGACCTCGATCTCGCCGACGGTCTCCCAATCCCCTGAGAGCTCGAGCTCGGATCCACCCACGCCCCCGCGAAACCGCATCTGCTGGCAGTTGAAGTTACCCAGTCCGGTCAGTGAAAAGGCGCCGACACCCGTGGAGATCTCCATGTGCCGGCACTCGGATTGGTTGGGCTCGAGCATCGTCAGTTTGGTTTCCCCCACGCCGGCCTGGAGTTCCACCGAGGTGACGCTCATGCCGCTCAAATCGATGGTGCTCTCGCCGACACCGGTGTTCGCCCGCAACGCAAGCGGGGTATCGGGGTTGAGACGCAGCCGGATCGAGTTGTCCCCTACGTTGCCCCAGGAGTGACCTTCGCCCTCCAGGCCGACCCGCAGGGCCGCCGTTCCGTTTTCGCCTCGATTGAACGAAACGTCCGGTTTGAAGGCCTTGTCGTTATAGTGCAGATCCACCTCATAGGCCTTGCCGGGCTGGCCGGGTTCGATTTGGAGCTCGCCGACCTTCAGCTCGACCCGCGCCGACATGGCCTGCTCGTTGCCCTGGTTCTCGCTCAGAGTGGTGTCCACGTAGTGAGCGTCCTCGACCAGGCCATCGAATGACATGGCGCAGCCGATCGAAGTGGCTGTCAGAATCATTACTGCCCAACGTACCCTCATGGTTTAGCCTCGCTTCTCTATTCGAATACGGGAATAGGTCGTCTGAAGTTCAACCGACGGACCGCCCGTGCCAATCTTGGATTCGATGAAGGTGGCATTTTTCTCCGGCGCCTCGGCCTGGGGACTGAAATCGGAAACGATGGATCCTCCTACGGACTGGGCGAGGAGGTCGAAGCTCGCCGAGGCGGGAACCACCAAGGTAATGTTCCCGTTCCGATTGCTGACTTTGATCGGAGCCTCCAGGCGGGAGTCCGTGTCGATCGTGACCCCCTCATACTCATTCTGGACGGTCACCGGACCGGTGAAGGACGAGATCTTCACGGGTCGCAGGGAAGTCTCGATTTCGAGGGCGCCCTTGGACTGGTTGACGGTGACCTGGGAACCCCGCCCCTGGAGGTCGAGCCCCTGTTCGATCTCTCGCGCGCTGACCTCGGAGTGATCGGCCTTCAGCCCGATGGGTCCCCGGATGCGTCTGAGATCGACGCGGGTGTAGGAAGTCTCGACGTCGACCGGTCCGTCCACGTCCTGGATCTTCACTTCCCGGCGCGAGTTCTTGACCGTCAGGCCCTGATGGAGATGGCTCGCCGTGACCGCGGACCCGACGGCATTCACCACCGCGGGGCCGGAGACGTCACTCAGGCGAACCGAACCGAAGTGATTCCCGAGCTCCACGCTCCCCTGGATCCCGTCCGCCGACACCAGGTCGTAGTCCGTCTTGGCGACGACACGTCCGGTGATCTGGTTGAGGCGGACCGCGCCTCGCTGGTTTGTCACGCGTACGTCTCCCCGAACCTCCCGGATTTCAACCGAACGGTTTCGATTGGCTACCTCGAGGGAGCCTTCGATCCGGGACAGACGCACCTCGCCGAAAGAGTTCGTGATCTGGCAACCGGCGGAGCGATCCGCAACAAAGACATCTCCGTAGCCGTTCTCTACCGTCAACAGCAGTTTGGAGGGGATTTCGACGGTCAGATCGGTGGTCAAATCCTTACCGGCATCGCCCAGATCCACCCGGTTCGTGCCGATGATCAGGCTTCCGTTCTCCCGGCTGGAGGTGACCCGCACTTCGCTGGCCAGCGATTCGGCTGCATCCCGCTTGTCGGCTCGGACGACCTTGCCCAGCCGGACCGTGATCTGGGAGCCCTCGGCCGGTTCGATCCGCACGGCCCCATAGAGATTCTGGACGCGGATCGCCGTCGCATCGCCCACCTCGAAGGTTTCCACGACCGGGAATTCGAATTTCGGTTTCGCCACCTCGAAGGGAACCCGGGCGGTGAAGTCGCCGAGGTCTCCGAGCAGACGCCAGTTGGCGCGAGCCGCCAGGGACGAGGCCAGTCCGAAGGCGATGATGAAGATGACGCCGAAGATCTCGGCGGGGCGGATCAGCAGGGCACCCTTGAAACGGTAGTAGTCGAAGACCTTGCCGATACCGTAAACGATGAGAAGAAGAGGCCAGTAGAGTCCCACGATCGGCAGCGTATCGATGGCGCCGAAGATATCGGCCAGCAGGACGGCGCCCAGCGCCGTCCAAAACAGCCCGGCCAGAAGACTCGCCTTGGCCGGACGTTTCAGGATCTCCTCCTCCGGCCAAACGAAATGGCGCCACAGCTTCAGGACGCCGCCCACGACGAACAGAATCGGGAGTACCGTCTTCAGGACCAGGATCCAGTCGAGCTGGAACATGGTCAGGTTGACCGCCAGGAAGAGGGCTCCCAGCGCGATCAACGCCACACCTGCAATCAAGGTCTTCGCGTTGTGAGCGGACATGCGCGTGTTCCTCCGTGGCCCGTCGGTCAGATGGAGTCGTTCGTTTCTCGTTCTGCGGGCGGGCCGGGCTTGTGACGATCGCTTCTCGGCAGCCCTCCGAGGTAGCTCAGTAACAGGTAGACGCCCAGGAAGATCAGAATCAAGGGCCAGTACTCGATGGCTCTCCGAATGCTGACGGCACCCAGATTGTCGAGCAGAAAGAGCACTCCCATCAGAATCAGCACACCTCCCCAGAGCGGGAAGTTCATCCCGTCTCGCTCGTCTTCATTCGGTTCTCCCCGCTCTATGATTTGCTCCGCGGAACGGTAAGCGTCGATGATGGTAAAGACATAGAAGGAGAAGGCCGCCAGACCGAAGACTCCCACGCTCTCCGAAATGATCACCAGGCCTGCGAAGACGGCAAAATGGACTACCGCCTTGGTGTACTCGCGGTTGTAGACGGCTCCGATCCCGGGAATGAGTGCGCAGAGTGCAGCTCGAAACGGCCGACTTTCGACGTAGTTCGGCCCCCGAGGAGGCTGTGGCGGTGGTGTCGAGTGCAGGGGTTGCTCGTTACTCATGTTGGCTTTCCTCTTGTTTCTGCTCCGGCTCGTTCTTCTTCGCAGCGTCCTGCTCTTCCTGTTTCTCCTGATCCAGGGACTCTTCGTAGCTCTCGAACAGAATGTTCACGAGATGGTAGTCCAGACGTCCCAGGAGGTCGTCCTTGAAAAGCCGGAGTTCTTCATTGACCTGGCTCTTGAAATCATTGAATTCACGCCACTTCTTGTACACTTCGCTGGAGATCTCGTCGGCCCGGGCAATGATGGCGGACGGTCGCAGGCGCGAGTAGCTGGCCGCCGAGAACCCGGGTCCCATGACGTTGACCGCAAAGGAGATGAACGCAAAAATCAGGAGCGTGGCAAAGGCATAACGCTGGGAGAGGAAGGGGCGGATCGCCGGGAGGATGATCCCGCTCCACAGCGGTCGATCGACCGGCTTCCCGGAAGTGTGCTCGAGGATCTGCTCGATCAGCTCCTCGCGCACCGAGACCTCCGGAAAGTCCCGGAGTTCTTCCCGCAGGGCCTTGACTTCGTCGAGCAAGGCCGAGCACTGCGAGCACTCCTGGAGGTGCTGCTCCATGGCGGCCTGGACGCGGGCGTCCAGCATGCCTTCCATGTAGTCCGACAGGAGTGTTTCGAACCGAGAACAGTTCATGATGCCCGCTCACTCTTTATCTGCCGCAGCGCCTTCGCAAGCTCGATCCGGCCGCGGTTGATTCTTGATTTGACCGTGCCCTCCGGGATTTGCAGGAGATCTGCAATTTCCTGATACGCCAGCCCCTCGATGTCCCGCAGGAGCACCGCTTCCTTGAGCTCTGGTGAAAGCCGCTCCAGGCCGGCGTACAAAAACCGGGCTTTCTCCTTGAGGTACAGGTTCTCGAACGGGCTCGGTGTGTGCGGATCGACGCCGAAATCGAGAACCTCCAGCTCCTCGCTCCCGGCAACGTTCTTTTCCCGCCTGTGCGCCCGGTAGTAATCGATCACGAGGTTGCGCCCGACCCGCATCACCCAGTTCTGAAGCGAACCAGCCTGGGGACGGAAGGCCGGCAGATTCTGGTAGACCTTGAGGAAGACCTCCTGGGTCAATTCCTCCGCCACCGAATAGCTGCCTGTGTATCGGAACGCCATGTTCAACAACCTTCCACTGTAGGACCTGACCAGACTGTCCCAAGCTCGACTGTCACCGCTGACACATCGATGTACCAGCTTCGCGTCTGAATCCTGCAAGGGCCATTGTCCTCAAGTGTCTTCCCTGTCCCGTCGTGAATACTGAACGGAATCAGGCAAGTAAAAGTTCGCGCTTCCGGCCTTCCCACGCAATGGAGACGGATCGAATGTTTGCCGGGAGCCATTTTATGGCAGTCTTGATAGAATTTGACCAGGCGGCGAAAGTTCCGGGCCGACGGGGCCCGGAGTGAGCGGACGAGACGGACGAGGGGTAATGCGCTGTCCCTTTTGCGAACATGAGAAGGACCGGGTCGTGGACTCTCGCGAAAGCCGGGGTGGATTGTCGGTTCGCCGGCGCCGCCAGTGTCTCCATTGCGGTCGACGCTTTACAACCTACGAGCAGATCGAAGAGATTCCCTATATGGTCGTGAAAAGGGGCGGGCAACGGGAACGGTTCGATCGGACGAAGCTGTTACGGGGCATCATGAAAGCCTGCGAGAAGCGTCCCGTCTCTCCCAAGCAACTCGAAGAGCTGGTCGACGCCATCGAACGCCGTCTGCAGGACTCGCCGAGCCGGGAGATGACGTCTGTCGAGATCGGTGAGATCCTGATGGGTCGCTTGCGCCAGCTCGACAAGGTCGCCTACGTTCGCTTTGCCTCGGTCTACCTGGACTTCAAGAGTGTCCAGGAGTTCATGGCCGAGCTCAATCAACTGGCGAGAACGAGTTGACCTCCTACTCGGAATTCGATCTCATTGCTTTTATTCGGGCCGGTTGCCGCTCGACTCCGACGCACGTCGACAGGGCGATCGGCGACGATTGTGCCGTCTTTACACCGTCGTTCGCTCACCGTCTGGTCTGCAGCTCCGACCTCCTCGTCGAAGGCACGCATTTCCGCTCCGACTGGATCAGCCCCCGATTCCTGGGCAGAAAGGCCTGCCTGGTCAACCTGAGTGACCTGGCCGCCATGGGGGCCCGACCCTACGCCTGTCTTCTGAACCTCGCGTTCCAGCCCGTCTGGAGGGAGGGGCGCGTCCAGGGGTTGATCGAAGGCTTCATCAGGGAGGCGGAGAGTCGGGGCATGCCGCTCATCGGTGGTGATCTCTCGCGATCCGACCGCCTCTTCATCTCCGTGACGGCTCTTGGGTACGTGGAGGAAGGGGAGCCGCTGCTTCGCTCGACGGCCCGGCCCGGCGACCGCATCTTCGTGATCGGGGAACTGGGCCTCTCCCGCTCGGGGCTGGAATTGCTGGAGGAGTCGCAGGGAGTGGACCTGAGCCGCATTGAGGATGATTCGGAACTGCGGCGAGTGGCCGGTTCGGACGAGGCGTACCGTTGTCTCCGGGCGCATCTTTGCCCGACCGCCCATGTCGAGGAGGGGGTTTGGCTGCAGCAGAACCATGCCGCGCGGGCGATGATCGACATCAGCGACGGCCTGGCCTCCGATCTGCTGCACATCCTCGAAGAGAGCCACGTCGCAGGCGTCATCGAAGTGGATGCGCTGGCGACACCGGCCTGCGAAGGGGAGCAGGACGCGGCTCTGGAGCTTCAGCTCGACGGCGGCGAGGACTACGCGCTGCTCTTTACCGCAGATGCTGGAATGTGCCGGAAGATCGCCGAGGAGTATCCTCCGGACTGGCCACAGCCTCGCCCGATCGGGAGAATCATTGACGGGTCGCCCCAGCTCTTCATTGACGCCGACGGGGAACGAAAACCTTACGAGCCGAGAGGATTCGATCACTTCCGGTGAACTACCTGCGCCGTCTCGTCGCTTCGCTGGCCAGAGTCCCCGATACGCCGGAGCGCATCGCACTGGCCTTTTCCATCGGGGTGTTTCTGGGTTTCTCGCCCTTCCTCGGGCTGCACACTCTGTTGGGGATCGGCGCCGCTTTTCTGTTTCGCCTCAACCGCCTGGCGACTCTGATCGGCGTCTGGGTGAACGTCCCCTGGATCCTGGTGCCCTACTACAGCTTTGCCACCTGGCTGGGTGTCCTTCTCCTGGGACAGCCTTCCGGCGTCCGGCTCCCCCATCTGACCGTGGCGGAGATTCTCTCCGTGGCCTTCTGGGAGTGGCTGGTGGAGCAGTGGCGCCTGCTCGTCCCGGCCTTTGTCGGCTCCCTTCTTCTGGCCGTCGTGCTGGGCTTCGTGGCCTATCCCATCGCCCGCTCCCTGGTCCGTCGTTACCGGTCCTTCGCCGACGGCACGGCGGAAGATCACTAGAGCGGATGCTGGAACTGGAACCGGGGTTCCTATAAGATACCGGAGCGGTGAAGGACTCACGCTCTTCGTTCTGCTGTTGGAACGCCGCTTCTGTCGCTCTTTTCATCGGGATCGTCCTCCTGTGCTCCGGTAGCCTTGCGCGAGCTGCGATGCTCGCCCAGCAGGAGACGGAAGCGGAGACCGGGCAGTCGACGGTCGACGCGATCGCCAATATCGATCTTCGAACAGACCTGCGGATCTTTACCGTCATGGCGGCGGTCACCGCAGCCGGCTTCGGGAGCGATGCGGGCCCGGGTCAACAGGGCGAAGTCGCTGCGGAGTTGCGGCGGGATCTTGCGGACCTCGATCCGAGCCTGCTGACTCGATTGCGGGCCCTCTTCAACGCGCGCAGCTTCCTCACCGAGCGAGATCGGCATACCGCCTATACTTCCCTGGCGCTGCTTTTGACCGGCCCGCCTGACTTCAAGATCCGAAGTGACGCTCCGGAGATCCCGACCGATGTTCGCAGAATTCTGGGTTTCGAAGAACTGTTGCCCGAATTCTACGAGAAGGCGCATATCGCCTCCCTGTGGGAGACCTACCGACCAAAGTACGAGAAGAATCTGGAAGCCTACCGTCCGATCATTCTGGACGTGATCCACAAGACGATCGAGTATTTCCATATCCCGCCGCGCGTGGCCCTCGACCGCTCCATCGTGGTCATGCTGGACCTGCTGGGGTTTCGCAATATCGTGCACGCCCGCAATCTGGAGCGGACCTACTTCATCGTTCTCGGGCCGACCGACGAGCCCGAGGCGAATTTCGTTCAGATCCAGCATGAATACCTGCACTTTCTGATCGATCCGTTGATCGAGAAATCCGGCGGGCAGCTCCTCAAAGAGACTTCGCTGATGAGGATGGCCGAAGCCCAGCCCAATGTAGGCCGGGACTTTCGGGGCCGATTCCTGCTCATCGTCGGCGAATCGCTGATCGAGGCCGTGCTGCACCGTCTGCATCCGGTTGCTGCGCAGGATGTGCGAGCTGATACGGTGGCCCTGTTTCGCCGCGGTCTGATCCTGTTTCCCTTCTTTACGCGGGAGTTGGTGAAGTTCGAGGCCTCGGGAAGGCAGCCGTTTCCCGCCTACCTGGCCGCCACACTGGTGTCGATTCCGGGAGGAGAAATTGCGGAGGATGCCACCCTGGTCGCCAACTGGGAGAGCCAGATCCAGGCGGAGGACCGGGCCGAAGCGGGTGCTCAACAGCAGGAGCGGGACCGGACGGAAAAGATGAACGAAATGAACCGGCTGCTCAGCGATGCGGGTCGGTTGATGGGGCAGAAGGACTGGCCGGAAGCCGTCGCCCAGTTGAACCAGTTGCTCCAGATCGACCCGGAGAATGGGAATGCCCTGTTCTACCTGGGTCAGATTGCCGCGCAGCAGCAGAAGCATGAGGAGGCCAACGGCTACTATTCACGGGCCGAAGCATCCAAGACATCAGAGCCTTGGGTGAAAGCCTGGAGCGCGGTGCGAATTGGTCGGTATCTGGCGCACGCCCGGAAATTCGAGGAGGCGCGCCAAAAGTTCGAGGAAGTTCTGGCACTGGGAGACGATCTCAACGGTGCCCGTCGTGCTGCAGAGGAATCGCTGGCCCAGTTGCCGGCAGGAAACGAGCGTCCCTGAAGGTGGAATCGGAGCACGGTTCCTCCCTGCGCGCATGATCTAAACGAGGATGGTTCTTTAGGAGGATCGGGATGTTCAAGAAAATGGGAATGACGGTGCTTGTCGGCTGCTTTGCCCTGACGGCAGGGCTCGCCGCGCAGGCTTCACAGTCATCAACACAGACGAACCAGGGTGCCCAGGCGCAGACTCAGGGCGACCAGCAGCCCAGCGGGGAGCAGGCTGCTGCTCCCGCCGTTCGCGTACCGGGTCAGGCGGCAAGCCTGGAAGAGCGGGATGCCTGGCTGGCCGCCAACCAGGCCCCGACGCTGGCGGAAAAGGCGTCCAAGGCCGAAGCGTTCCTCAAACAGTACCCGAACAGCGGGCTGACGGCGAACGCCGAATACCTGATTGCAATGAACTGCTATCAGGAGGGGCAGGTGGACGATTTCATTCGCCACGCGGAAGCCGCGATTACCGAGTTGCCGATGGCCTTCGATCTGATGAGCCATCTCGCCTTCTACTATGCCGAAACGCATCGGCCGGACCAGGCGATCGAACGGGCCAATCGCGCACTCAGCATCGTGGAGCACCTCTCCAAGCCGGCCGAGGCCTCGCCGGAGAAGTGGGTCTCGGAGAAGGACCAGATCCTGGCGGAAGTCAACTATGCCCTGGGACGATCCTATCTGGAACACTCCTTTCAATCGAAGGGTGAGGAGTCGAAGGCCAATCTCCAGAAATCCATCACCTACCTCCAGGAGGCACTCAAGCATGACCCGCAGCACGACTTCGCCAACTTCCGTCTGGCGCTGGCCGAGCGCAATACCGGGAACGTGACGCGGACGCTGATTTCCTACGGTCGTTGCGTGGCCGTCGGGGGTGTGGCCGCGGAACCGGCGCGACAGCAGATCGGTGAGATTCTGGACATCGTGAACAAGAAGCTGCCCAAGTCCCAGTGGGCGGGAAAGTCCGTTGACGAGGTGGTTGCCGCCGCCCGCACGGAACTGCTTCAGAGTGTCGCCGATAGGCAAGCCGAGCGGGACCACGAGATCCAGCTGCTGAGAGACCAGGATGCGCTGAAAGCCGCAGCTCCCCCGGCGGCTCCCGCGTCCGGCGAGCCGGTAGCGACTCCTCCCCCCGGGCGCTGAACCGAGTGGGGCGGGTCATCGAACTGCACGCAATGTAGGCCTGCTTTGGAAGCGGGTGGATCGGCAGGGCGCAGGCCTCCTGAAAGGAATGAACCGCAACAGTGTGGCGGAAAGCACTCTCGTTCATTCAGAGCCTGCGCTCCGCCGAGTCGCGACCGGACTCACAGACGGGCCGCAGTGACCTGACGGCGAAACGGCTGCGCCGGCTGGCGGAGCTCGAAGCGAAGATCGGTTACCGCTTCCGGGACCGAGGGCTTCTGGATCGGGCGTTGACCCATCGCAGCTTTGCCTACGAGTCTTCGATGGAAGGCCAGCCGGTCGGAGACTACGAATCCCTGGAATTCCTGGGGGACGCGATTCTCGGCTTCTTGATCGCCGAGTTCCTCTACCTGACGTACTTCGATCTGTCCGAGGGCGAGTTCACCAAGATTCGTGCCCATCTGGTCTCGACCCGGCAGCTGTCGACGCTGTCGAAGGTGCTGGATCTGGGCGCCTTCATGAACTTCAGTCGCGGCGAAGAGAAGACCGGCGGGCCCAACAAGAAGGCGATCCTGGCCGACGTTTTCGAAAGCCTGGTGGCGGCGATCTATCTCGACGGCGAGATGAATGCGGCGCGGGAGTTCGTTCTGTCTCAGTTCGAACCCAGGTTCGCCGAAATCGCCCGCGGAGAGTTGACTTTTCGCGACTATAAGTCGGCCCTGCAAGAGTCTCTGCACCGGCTCGGCCGCTCCAGTCCGCGGTACCGGGTCCTGAGTGAGACCGGCCCCGAGCATCGCAAGGAGTTCCTGGTCTCGGTCAATTGCGAGGGCCAGGAGCTCAGCCGCGGATCCGGCAAGACCAAGAAAGAGGCCGAGCAGCAGGCGGCCGAGCGGACACTCCAGCGCCTACGAGAAAACGGCAATGAACTTCCAGTAGACGAGCAGGGTCAGGATGTCGTATGAGGCGTGAGCCACGATGGGGCCGGTGACGCTGCGCCGCCTGATGAAGAGCACCCCGAACAGTAGTCCCAGCACCCCGGCCGCGACGGCATTGTCGAGCCCCTGGATGACGTGGCCGAAGGCGAAGAAAAGGCTCCACAGTCCCAATCCGACGGCGACCCCACCCAGGTTTTCCTCGAACCGCGTCAGGACGAAGGCGCGTTGCAGCTCTTCCTTCAGGCCTCCGACGTAGAGGCTGCTGAGGATCATCAAGCCAAGCTCCCAGGGCGTCTGAATCAGCTCCAGGAGGGGGTTCTTCTGCGTGACGTATTCAGGGGCAAAGTGCTGGAAGAGCTGGCTGATCAGAATGGTGGACCCGAACAGGACCGGGAGAAAAGCCAGCCCTACGAGCGCTTCCTTTCGCAAGAGCCCGCGGCCCCAGCCGATCGACCGCAGAGACTGTCCGCGCAGCCAGACAAGTCCAAGGATGATGGGGAGGGTGATGGAGGCTTCGGTCAACATCAGAGCGACCACGAGGTAAGCGTTTCCGAGCAGCTGCGCGTTCGAGATTCCTCCCAGGGCGAATCCGAGCTGTGCCAGCAGCGGCCCGGCCAGAGCGACGGCCAGGATCTCAATGATGTTGACCAGCCGGGCAGCGAGCGTGTGCTGCGAGTTTCCCACCGGAGGTTCCATAGGGGGTCCTGTCTGCGGCCCGGATTCGTCGCGTCCATCCATATGCCATAGATTCTAGCCGAAGGCGATGAGGCGGGTGTGAGAGGCAGGGAGAACACGTATAAATTTCGATGGGTGTTGAACTTTCCGGTTACTCCGCGGCATGCTAGATGGTATACTCGCGACGTTAGAGCGAATAAGGGGATACGGAGCGTTTTGGGGATACACCATACTCTTGCGGTCGCGGAGTGGGTATCGCTACGCTTTTTTTGCATTCCTTGGAGTATGCTCGAATTAAGTTCTCATGGAGTTTTGGGATTCAGCCTTTAGGCGCTTGGCCCAAGGTTCAGCAATTCAGGAGGTAGATCTATGCTTCGGCCGAAAAAGAGCTTATGGATTCTGCTTGTTCTTTCCCTCCTGGTGGGCACTCTCGTCGCCCAGGATCGTGGAAAGATCAAGCTCCTGATTCCGACGCACAGGGGAAGTACCGGTTTGTTCAATCTGCCGGTTGCGGATACCTTCCGGCAGGGCGAAGTCGCCCTCGGTGTTGCCGCGCATAAGTTCAACCGTGATCCCGGCGATATCGACTACACCATCTTCCCGGTCTCGTTTACGATCGGGTTGACCGATCGCATCGAGCTCTTCGGTTCGATGGAAGCGTACAAACGGGTGAATGCCGACGACATCGTCGTGAACAAGGTGTTGCCGAGGGGCGCCCTGGTTCCGGCCGTGCTCAACAACAACCTTCCGGGCGGCGTGGTCGGGTTCTACAACGAATCACCCTACATGGACGTGGGCTTCGGCGACGGTACGGGCGATCTCTGGGCCGGCGTGAAGTTCAACCTGTTGTCCGAGCGTCGTGGCGCGGGCGTCAGCGTCGCCGTTCAGCCGATCTTCAAGTTTCATGTCACGAACGACCGCCAGCATCTTCTCAGGGGTCTGACCTCGGGCTCGACCGACGGCGGCTTCGACTTCATCCTCTCCAAGAATATCTCCGGCGGTGGGACGTTCACCGCCGATGTCGGTTACATGTGGGCCGGCGATCGAACCGGCATCGACCGCCAGAACATGTTGAACTGGGGCGGCGGCTTTCAGGTGCCCATGGGGACTCCGGCCCTTCACCTCATCGGTGAAATGCTCGGGACCCACTTCATCGGGACCAGTTCCACCAGCCAGTGGGTCAACTCGCAGGACCCCATCGACGCCTATCTGGGTTTGCGGGCCTATGCCTCCAAGTCCTTCGCACTGACCGGTGCGGTCAACTATCACCTGACCGGTACGGACGTCCCGGGGGTTCAGGATTCCGAGTGTCTCGGCTTCTACGTTCAGGCCGCCCTCAAGCGGACCATCGACGAGCCTCCGACGGTCGAATGTTCGGCCCAGCCGACGACGGTGACGGAGGGCGATCCGGTCACCATCAACGCGACCATGTTCGATCCTGACGACGACAATCTGACCGTCAGCTGGAAGACCAGCGGCGGGCGGCTGTCGGAGCACGGCAATTCGGCGACCCTCGACACCAAGGGTCTCGAGGCGGGTCGCTACAGCGTGATGGTTGAAGTCAGTGATGGCGAGAAGGTGGCCAGCTGTTCCTCGGACATCACTGTCGAGAAGCGCAAGATGCCGCCGACCATTACCTGCGAAGACACCTCTCGCACGGTGACCATGGGCGATTCGGTCACCCTGCGCGCCTCGGCCTCGGATCCCAACGGGGACACGTTGACCTATTCCTGGACCGTGGATGGCCAGTCGGTGTCGAACAACAGCCCTCAGTTTGAGTTCGGTACCACCGGACGCAGTGTGGGCCAGCATCAGATTCGTGTCACCGTCACGGATGTGGACAACATGAGTGCCAGCTGCGAGTTCACCGTCACGGTCAACCTGAAGCCCAACTTGAACCCGACCTGCTCGCTGAGCCTCGACAGAAACAGCGTGCTGGCCGGCGAACCGATTCGGGCGACCGCGCAGGCTTCGGATCCCGAAGGTGGGCCATTGACCTACGCCTGGCAGGTGGACGGACAGCAGCGGTCGGACAGCGGCACGGTCTTGTCCATCAACACCAGCGGAATGACGGGTGGACCGCACAGTGTGACCCTGAACGTCACCGACGAACGGGGCGGCACCTGCACGAGCACTCAGACCTTCAACGTGACCGAAAAGGTCATCATCCCGATGAGCGGCATGCGGCCCGACAACAAGGCCAAGGCTCAGCTGGATGAGATCGCTCTCAAGATGCAGCAGAATCCGCAGCTGCACGCCAGAGTCACCGGCTATACCGATGACATCGGCAGCGAGGCGAACAATGAGAAGGTAGGCATGCGACGTGCCGACGCGGTGAAGAGCTACCTCGTCAAACAGCACAACATCGATGCCGGCCGCATCGAAACCCAGTCCGGCGGCGAGAGCAATCCCATCGCCGACAACAAGACTGCGGAAGGCCGCAAGCAGAACCGGAGAGTCGAAGTCGAACTCTACGTTCCGTAAAAAGGGCAAGCCCCGGCGGCGATCATCCGGCGGGGCAGCCTGTTCTGCTAGAATCTGGGCGGAGGTCATTTGGCCTCCGCCCTTTTTTCTATGCGTACCAGCAAACTGATTCTCCTTTTCTGTGTGATGGTGGGTCTCGGGACAGCGTGGGTCCGTGCCGAGCCCGATTTGATTCCCCTGGGGCCCTTCGGCGGTGACGTCCGCTCGCTCGTGACCCATCCGGATCGGCCCGACCGGGTCTACCTCGGGACGCCGGACGGCCAGATCTTTGTCTCCGACGACTGGGGCAGGGCATGGCACAAGTTGAGCCCGGGAATCGGCCGGCGAGAGCTCGTCATCGACGCACTGATCGTTGATCCCCGCGACCCTGACATCATGTGGGCCGGCGGCTGGGAATTGAAGAGCGACCGAGGCGGACTCTATCGGAGTTCGGATGCGGGTCGGTCCTGGCAGCAGATCGACCTGGGGGACCACCAGAGCAGCATCCGGGCAGTTGCGGTGGCGCCGACCAATCCGGACGTGGTGGCAGTCGGGATCACCGAGGGTGTTCTGCTGAGTCGGGATGGCGGTAAGACGTGGGAACGCATCTCACGCGGCTACCGGAGCCTCTACAATGTGCACTCCCTGGCCTTCGATCCCACCGACTCGAACCTGCTCTACGTGGGGACCTGGCGGCTGGCCTGGAAAACTCCAGATCTGGGGAAGTCCTGGCAGGCGATTCACACGGGAATGTACTGGGACAGTGATCTCTTCTCCATGCAGGTCGACCCGGCGGCGCCTGCACACCTCCTGGCAGGAGCCTGTTCGGGTGTATACCGATCGGCCAACGGGGGGGAACGCTGGGAGCGTCTGAAGAACGGTATACCCGACGCGGCCAAGCGCACGAGGGTGGTGCGTTTCGATCCCGATCGCCCCGGCCTCGTCTATGCCGGCACGACGGAAGGGCTCTATCGATCGCGCGACGGAGGCAGCCGTTGGGAGCTCGTGCTGCCGGGAGTCGTGGTCAACGCCATTCTGATCCACCCCGGGGACAGCGACCGTCTCCTGTTGGGAACCGACGATGGCGGGGTGCTGTCGACGGCCGACGGCGGGCAGACCTTCCAGGCCTCGAATCGGGGTTTCTGCCAGCGTCAGATTGCTTTCGTGGCAAGTCGCCAGAGCGGCGGCGGCGAGGTCTTTGCGGCGGTTACGCGGGACAGCAAGCACGGCGGGTTCTTCTGGTCGAACGACGGAGGGCGCAAATGGCAAGCCTATAACGAGGGTCTGGGTGATGCGGTCGCTTCGATCCGCACCATCCTGCCCTTGGAGAGGTCACCCGAAGTGCTCGTGGGGACGGCCCGCGGGGTGTACCGCGGCATCCCCGGGAAGGAGCCCTGGTCTCCCATGCCGGGGACCGGAGAGCTGGTCGTCAACCGGATGCAGTTTCTGGACGATGAGGCCAAGCTCCTGATCGCAGCCGACCAGGGGATCTTCCGCGCGGACGGGAAAGAGCCTCCTGTCAAGCTGAAGATCGGAGTCTACGACCGGGACGTCGCCTGCGTTCTGACCGATCCCGCGACCGGAACCGCCTACATCGGGACAGGGATGGGAGTGTTCCGTTCGGAGGATGAGGGAAGGACCTGGTCGATCCGGGTGGAGGGCCTGCCCTACATCTCGGTCAATGATCTGAGTCTCGTCCAGAAGCGTCTTTTCGCGGCCACCAAAAAGGGGCTGTTCTATTCGGATGACCGTGGAGACCACTGGGCTCAGGCGAAAGGGATTTTTCCGATCGAAATCGCCGCGGTTTCGGGCGGACCCGATTCGGACGAAGTGGTGGCCGCCGATCCCTTGGTCGGCTATCTGTTTACCAGCCGGGACCTGGGTTCAACCTGGGAGGCTGTCAATGTCGGACTGGAGCTGTCCCGCATCCAGAGTCTGAGCCGGACGCCGGCAGGGGAACTGCTGGCCGGCACACTGGCCGAAGGGGTGTATCGCATCCTGCTCGCGCCGGCGGCAAGTCCGACGGCGTCCCCAAGCTCCGACTAGGCTGAGGCCAAGGCTCCCGGTCCCGAGGCGCCTGAGGGCACAGGACTGCACAGTCCCGATCGATCCCTTCCGGGGATGGAACCCTCGGATCTCGAATCTTCCCTACGCCTGCGTCTGGCCGGCGTAGGGAACGGGATCTTCGATACCGGCGGCGGCAAACCCCCGCAGGCGGAGCAGGCAGCTGTCACACCGGCCGCAGGCGACCTGTTCCCCCTGGTAGCAGGACCAGGTGAGGTGCAGAGGAGCCCGCAGTTCCACTCCCTTCAGGACGATGTCTTTCTTCGTCATGTGGATCAGGGGCGTCACGATCTCGATCGATGTCTCGGGACGGGTCCCTTCCCGGACCACGCGGTTGAACGCCTGAAAGAAGGTTTCCCGGCAGTCCGGGTAACCCGAGCTGTCCTCCTCGACGGCTCCGATGTACACCCGGGAGGCCTCCAGAACCTCGGCCCAGCTGGTGGCCGCCGCCAGAAGGTTGGCGTTGCGGAAGGGGACGTAGGAGACGGGAATGCCGGGCCTGTCGAGAGCGCCTTCGGGCAGCTCGATCCGCGAATCGGTCAAGGCCGAGCCACCGATCCTGCTGAAGTGGGGCAGTTCGATCTCCATGCGCAGCTGTACGTTCCAGAAGTCGGCCAGCTCGCGGAAGGCCTGCAGCTCGCGATGCTGCGTACGCTGTCCGTAGCTGAAGTGCAGCAGCGCCGTCTCGAAGCCCTCGCTCCTGGCGACAGCGGCGCTCACGCAGCTGTCCATTCCTCCGCTGACGAGACATACGGCTCTACGCATCCCCGCGGATTGTATCAACTTTGAATCGATGGCTGTTCTGCCGGAAAATAGACTGGATGCGCCGGAGGATGATTGTCGCCATGGCCGTAATCGGGCTTGCCGGGCTCACGGCATTGACGGTACTACGCCAGTATTCCACCGAGATCGTGAACGCCGTGGTGGCCAACGCGGTCGTTCAAAAGGCTCCGGACGGCTACCCGGCCCAAAGGATCCGGCAGGCTTTCGAACAAGCCCTGGAGCAGGCCCGGCGATCGGGCAGGAAGGCTGAATACCTGGGGGAACTCGAACGTCTCTCGCAGCGGCTCGAGAAGGTCCAGATGCTCGAGGCGAACGAGATCGACGACATGCTTGAAGGGCTGAAACCCTGACTTTCTTCTGTGCTAACATGGCGACGTGCTGTGTCCCCGTTGCCAGGTTCCTGTGACCGAGGGCCAGTGTCCCTCCTGCGGCATCGTGTGGGATCCCGAATATGGATCCGAACCGATGGCCGATACCGAACCGACCGTCGGAGGGACCATTGCGTTCGAGGTGGTCGAAGCCGCGTCACGTTCCACGGCATCGTCGACCGCCGACTGGAGGAAAGAACTGAGGCGCCGGCTGGAAGAGCATTCGGGGAAGACCCAACAAGATCCCGAAGCCGAGGACGACGCGGCTGTCGATTCCTCGTCGCGGGAGGAGCCGCCGGAAGCGGATCCCCCCCCGGAACCCGACACCCCGGGGAGCGGAGATGCGGCCTCCAAGCTCTTCGACTACCAGCTGAAGCGGCCTCCGGGCAGACGTCCCCTTCCCAATCCGGTGCGTCGCAAGGAGGACAAGGACGAACCTGCGCGGAAATCCAAGGCCCGTCCTGCGCAGCGGCCCGTCGCGCGGGAGGAGGCGGCTGCCTCCAAGCGCCCGAAGCTACCGGGCGAGACTCTCCCGAGACCGCTGCAGCGCAAGCTCGACCTCGAGTCGCCAGGCGCGCTGCAGATCGCCAGGGGTCTTCCGAGAGACACCCCTCCCGCTGCCGGTCAGGCGCGTCCGGCCGAACCCCGTGCAGCGGCGCCGTCGCGGGAAGTCCTCCTCTCCCGATTTCTGGCCGGGATCATCGACGTGACGGTTCCGCTGGCTCTGGGAATGTCCTTTGCTCTGGTGGCGGCCTGGAGGATCGGGTTCGACTTCTTTGCCTTCGGCTCCCTGCGTATGGCACTGCTCCTCTCCCTGGGTTTCTATTTGTTCAACTCAATCTTCTTCCTCCTCCTTTCGGGCCAGACGCCGGGCATGTACGCGGCCCAGTTGAGACTGATCGATCCGGAGGGAAGGGACGACATTCCGGCGACTTCGATCGTACTCCGGGTGATCCTGTTCCTGCCGTCGTGTCTCACCGTCGTCGGCCTCCTCTGGTCGATTTTCGATCCGGAGCGGCGGTGTCTGCACGACGTGCTTTCCGGCAGCAATGTCGTCGGCAACAATCCCGCGTCCGAGGACCGGCGCGCTCCCCGCCGCCTGTGATTCCCGTCCTTGACTTGCGCGGCGGCTTCACTATAGAAATGAGGCACTAACTTCGAGGGAGAATCCTAGAATTATGTGGAAAAAGACTGACGAAGACGAGCCGGAGCCTATGACAACAACGCCGAGCGTAAGACCACAGCCTGTCCGCGAGCAAGCCATCATCGGGGCCTCACTCATCGTGAAGGGGGACGTGGCCGGCGATGAAGACCTCCTGATCCAGGGTCAGGTCGAAGGCAAGGTCTCGCTATCCAAGAACAATGTGACCGTCGGCCGCAACGGTCAGGTCAAGGCGGACGTGTTTGGCAAGACCATCAGCGTCGAAGGGACTGTGCAGGGGAACCTCTTCGCCGAAGAGAAGATCATCATCCGCCAGTCAGGCAGCGTCCGGGGCAACCTCCAGGCACCGAGAGTGACCCTTGAAGAGGGTTCGAAGTTCAAGGGAGCCATCGACATGGAGGGTCCTGCACCGCCCAAGTCGACGGAGTCATCGCCTGCCGTGGTGCCTCCTCCGGGCGCGACGGCCAAGGACGATAGGAAGGGTGGACCGCAAGGCCAGTTGGGGATGAAGCTCAACAACCCATCGAAGGCATGAGTGCCTGGTTTCGTCGGTGGGAAAAGAAGACTGCAGCCGCGACCGCCGAGGAAGCCCCCGAGTCGTCTGTCCAGAAATCGCTGGCCCTCAATACCCTGTTCCATCAGGTCAAAGAGGGCCAGAAATACACGATTCTCGACCTGGGACCTCCGGTCGGGGAGAACGTCGAGTTCTTTTCGCGGTATTCGTGCAAGCTCGTCATCGAAGATCTGTTCGAGACCGTGACCTCGTTCGACTTCCTCTCCCCCGAGGACGGATTCTCCTATGAGAAGGTCTTCTCCTACCTTCTGCCCTATCAGAAGACCTGCCGCTTCGACTTCATCCTGGCCTGGGATGTTCTGAACTATCTGGATCGGGACGCTTTCCGCAACCTGATGGTGCACCTCGGCAAGTTCTCGCGCCGCGGTACGTTGATGTTCAGCCTCATCTCAACGAACCGACACATGCCCGAGACGCCCCACCGATTCAAGATCGTGGACCAGGAGAGCCTGATGTACGTCAACCAGTCCACGGTCGTGCGTGACTGCCCCCGGTACGAGTCCACCGATCTGTCCCATCTGATGCCCAACTTCCGTGTGGCCAACTCCTTTGTTCTGCGCAACGGATACCGCGAGTATCTGTTCTCCTACGAGTAGATCCGCACGACGGGAACCGGGCCCGGGGCCTGGGTTAGAATAAGGCGCATGAAGCGTTCGAGGTTTCTTCCTCTCCCATCTCTTCTCCCCTTCGTCGCGGCTCTTTCGGGACTGATCCTTCTGGCCGGGACCTGGCGAGCGTCGGGTCAGGGCGGCGATTCGGCCTCCGAGATCCTCCGGTTGAACAACACGGGCGTGGCGCTTCTGGATCAGTACAAGTTCAAGGAAGCCATCCCTCAGTTCCAGAAGATCGTCGAACTGGATCCGGCCATCGTGCCGGCCCAGGTCAATCTGGCCATCGCCTACTTCTACGACCAGAAGTACGCGGAGTCACTGGCGGCCGCTCGAAAGGCCCTCGAGAAGGATCCCAAGGAGATCCACGCCCTGTTCGTCGTGGGGCTGATCTACCGGAATCAGGACGAAGTCAAGGAAGCCATCGACGCCTTTGCCGCGGTTCACGAGCAGGATCCGCGGGACCCCTCGACGAATTACTACCTGGGCCGTCTCTACATGCAGGAACGGGATTATGTCCGGGCGGCACAGTTCTTCCGACAGGTCATCGAGGCCGAACCCTACAACGCGTCGGCTCACTATAACCTGGCCATGGCGCTGAACCGCAGCGGCGACCGTGAAGGAAATCGCGCCGAAATGAAGGAATTCCAGCGCCTGCAGAGCCTCTTCGGCAGTACCACGGTCGGTCTCCAGTACCTCGAGCAGGGTCGTTACGCCGTGGCCATCGACCGGATTCCACCTCGTTATCTCCCGGGCGGGCGCTCTCCGGGCGAGGCAGCGCCGATCAAAGTCGAGTTCAGCGAGGTGGCGAAGCAATCGGGTTTGAGCTTCATCCACGCCGGACCGGGCAAGGTGCCCGAGACGGTCTCATCGTTGAGCCAGTTCCAGGCGAGCCTCGTGCCGGCGGTCGGCTCGGGCGTGGCGTTCGTGGACTACGACCGGGATGGTCATCTCGACATCTTCTTTGCCAACGCCGGCCCGCGGGGGGCACGGGGCGGGTTGTTCCACAACCTGGGAAACGGCCACTTCGAGGACCGGACCGAGGCCGCAGGCCTGACCTTTGCCGGACAAACCATGGCGGCGGTCTGGGGCGACTACGACAACGACGACTATCCGGATCTCTATCTCGTCAACTACGGAGCAAACGTTCTCTACCACAATCTGAAAGACGGGCGGTTCGCCGACGTGACCGCGGAGACGGGAACGGGCAACTCCGCCTGGGGCTTTACGGGCGGGTTCGTGGACTACGACCACGACGGCGATCTGGATCTCTTCGTCGCCAATTTCGCCTCTCCTCCCACCTCTGTCACGGCGCCTCTGCGTTTCCCGGTTGATCTCGCCGGCGCGCCCAATGCGCTGTATCGCAATAATGGCAACGGAACCTTCACGGAAGTCGGCCAGGCCTCGCACCTGGCGGGCGGAGCGCTGCGGACGGCGGCTTTCGTCCCTTCCGACCTGGATAACTCGCGCGACGTGGATTTCCTTCTGGTCAACCAGGGGGCGCCCGATCAACTGTTCAACAACCTGCGTGACGGGACCTTCAAGCTGATCGAAGGCACGGCCATGACTGACTCGACCCAGGGTGTTTCCGTATCCCTCGGCGATCTGAATCAGGATGGTCTCATGGATCTGGGACTCCCCTCACAGGTCGCGGGGAAGTCGCTTTTTCTGTTGAATCGGGGCAATGATCGCTTCGAGCCGAACGGGGCACTGGACAAGCTCGCGTCGCAGCCCGGTCTGAGCAGTCAGTTCTTCGACTTCGACAACGACGGGGACCTGGATGTGTTGTTCCTGTCCACGTCTCTGGCGGGTGACGGCTCCGGGCTGGCGCAGGGCCGGAACCTGTACCTGTTCGAGAATCGCGAGGGTCGCTTCGTCGACGTCTCGGCCGAGACCGGTCTCGACAAGTTCGCCGGCCGGGCGATCCGCGGCGCGAGCGTCGGCGACTTCGACAACGACGGCGATCTGGATCTCGTGATCAACGTCAACGGCGGATCGCCGCTGCTGCTTCGCAACGAGGGCGGCAACCAGAACAACTGGATCGAGGTCCGGCTGGCCGGTAACAGCAGCAACCACTCTGGATTGGGCGTCAAAGCCGAGGCCAAGGCCGGCGCCTTGTGGCAGCGGCTCGAGACCGTCGGGGCCCAGGGCTTTCTTTCCCAGAATCCGCCGATTCTGCATTTCGGATTGGGACAGCACCGTCAGGCCGACGCGATCCGACTCCTCTGGCCGAACGGCGTTCTGCAGTCCGAGATCGATCGTCCCGCCAATCAGCTCGTGGAGATCCAGGAGCTGGATCGCAAGGGAACCAGCTGCCCCATTCTCTACGTCTGGGACGGAACGACCTATCGGTTTCAGACGGACTTTCTGGGGGGCAGCGCCTACGGCAGCCTGCTGGCGCCGGGAGAGTATGAGCTTCCGGATACGGACGAGTACATCAAGCTCAATCGCTCCGATGTCGCGCTCAAGGACGGACGGGTATCGATTACGATGAACAACCAGCTGGAGGAGACGATTCTCTTCGATCAGCTCCAGCTGGTCGTGGTGGATCATCCTTCGGATTACGACGTGTTTCCGGATGAGAAGCTGTTGCCCGGTCCTCCCTATCAGGGTTTCAGGCTCTTCTCCGCATCCCGTCCGCACCCACCCGTGGCGGCCCGTGACGGAGGGGGCCGGGATGTCCTGAGCACTCTCGAAAAGGTGGACCGGACCTACCCCGAGGTCCCGGACGCACTTCCCTTCAAGGGGTACACCACGCCGCACGAGCTGGTTCTCGACCTCGGCAAGGCTTCGAACGACTACACGGTGCTGCTGATGAACGCCTGGATCGACTACGCCGACAGCTCGAGCAATCTGGCTGCCTCCCAGGCCGGCGTGACGTTGACGTCGCCCTATCTTCAGGTTCAGGATGCGGCGGGACGCTGGGTTACGGTGATCGAGCATATGGGATTCCCGGCCGGTCTTCCCAAGACGATGACCGTCGATCTGTCCGGGAAGTTCCTGTCGTCCTCTCGCCTCGTCCGCATCGTGACCAATATGAAGATCTACTGGGACCAGATTCTGGTGGCCAGCGGGGCACCCCGTAACGACTACCGGATCCACCGCCTGGCCGCCGAGAGCGCCGATCTGCACTTCCGCGGCTTCCCCCGGCCGGTCACCCCGGATGGACGCAAGCCGAGACTCTACCGCTACGACGAGCTCGTGCCCATGGAGTGGAAGGTCCACGTGGGAGCCTACACGCGATTTGGCAATGTGCTGCCCCTGCTGGCCAACCGGGACGACATGTTCGTGATCACCCGCTCGGGGGATGAGATCACCGCCGGCTTTGCCGTCCAGGGTCTCCCCCCGCTCGAGAAGGGCTGGGTGAGGGATTATCTGGTCTACGTCGACGGATTCGGGAAGGATATGGATCCGAACTCGGCGGCACCGAGCTTTGTCGGCCCGTTGCCTTTCCACGGGATGTCGTCGTTCCCCTATCCGGAAGCCGAACACTATCCGGATAGCCCGGCCTATCGTGAGTATCTTCGAACCTGGAACACGCGGATCGTGGAGCGGCCAATCCCGCCCCTCGAAACCCGGCGAACCGACGAGTGATTCGCTGCCGGGAGGCCGGCGGCAACAGGAGGCGAGAGCGTGAGTCCGGACAGGGAGCAGCTGGAAGTCGATGTTCTGATCGTCGGAGCGGGGCCGGCCGGGCTCAGCACGGCGTTGGAGCTTCGCAAGAGGGTCTCTCACTTCAACCGGGAAGTGGAGTCGGGCGCGCGGCCCGGCCCACCTCTCGACCCTTCGATCCTGGTCGTCGAAAAGGGAAGCGAAGTCGGGGCCCACGCCCTCAGCGGGGCCGTGGTGGACCCCCGGGCCCTCCAGGAGTTACTGGCCGGCCTGACCGAAGAGTCCCCGCCGTATGAAGCCGCCGTTCGGGAAGACCGGCTCTACTTCCTGGGCCGAAAGCGAGCTTTCCGATTTCCCCTGACCCCTCCGCCGCTGAACAATCACGGGCACTTCGTGGCCTCCATCGGGCGCCTCGTCCGGTGGCTGGGCGAGCTTTGCGAGCAGCAGGGCATCGACGTCTATCCCGGTTTCCCGGCCGCCGAACTCCTGTTCGACGGAGATCGGGTCCGGGGCGTCCGCATCTCGGACAGCGGGATCGGACGTGACGGCAAACCGAAGGCCAACTACGAGCCGGGCATGGAGGTGATCGCCAAGGTCACCGTCTTGGCCGAGGGGGTCCGCGGCACCCTTGCAGAGCAGGCCATTCGGCGCCTCTCTCTCAGCCGGGAACGACAGCCGCAGATCTACGCCGTCGGCGTCAAGGAACTGTGGGAGGCCGGAAAGGACGTGGCCCCGGGCCTGGTCCTGCATACGCTCGGTTATCCCATCGACCGCCGGGACTTCGGGGGCGGCTTCCTTTACGCCATGCGGGACAATCGGCTGGCCGTCGGAATCGTTGTGGGACTCGACTCGCCCCATGCCGCCAACGACGCCCATCTCCTGCTGCAGCGCTGGAAGACCCATCCGCTCATCCGTTCCTATCTGCAGGGAGGCAAGCTGCTGTCCTATGGGGCCAAAGCGCTGCCGGAAGGGGGATACTGGGCCATGCCGAAGATCACGGCCGACGGACTCGTGATCGTCGGAGACTCGGCAGGGTTTCTCAACAGCCAGCGCCTCAAAGGCTTTCACCTCGCGGTCAAATCCGGAATCCTCGCCGCCGGGGGCGTCTTCGACGCGCTCCGGGCAGAGGACAGCAGCGACGGACAATTGGCCGGATATCCATCGGGCTTCTCCTCGTCCTGGGCTTTCGAGGAGCTGTACCGGTCCCGCAATTTCCGGCAGGCCTTTCAGAAGGGCCTGTGGCCGGGTCTGCTGCACAGCGCCCTGCAGTTCGTCACGCGGGGCCGGGGCCTGCGGGATCCCTTTCCCATCCGTGCCGGTTATGAGTGCATGGAGAAACGGTCCGCGGCGACTCCCCCGCCCGTGGAGGAGCCGGAATTCGACAAGGTCCTGACCTTCGACAAGGCCACCTCGGTCTACTACTCGGACACCGCCCACGAGGAAGACCAACCTTCCCATCTCAAGGTCCTGGAACCCTCGATCTGCGACACGCGCTGCACGCAGGAATACGGGAACCCGTGCCGGCACTTTTGCCCGGCCGGGGTCTACGAAATCCTGGACACCGCCTCGGAGCGCCTGCGCATCAACTTCAGCAATTGTGTTCACTGCAAGACCTGCGAGATCGCGGATCCCTACCAGATCATTCTGTGGACCCCTCCGGAAGGCGGCGGCGGTCCCGACTGGAAGCAGATGTAGATCGGCGCCCGCGTCGGCCCCTGGTGGACGATGCACAGCGGGCGACTCCCAGGAGTGTGACGAAACTCCTAATTCTCGCCTTTCTCCCGTCGATCGATTAGGGAAAGAAAACTTTGGTACCCTGTGAAACTTTGCCCGAGATTGACCTGTCTAATACTTTGGAGTTGAACAATGAATACTCAACACTGTAAGCGAGACACTCTGGTCCGATATCTTCAGAATCGGCTGGAGGAGGACGATACTCTGGATTTTCTGATTCACCTCGACGAATGCCCGAATTGCTGGGAGGCGGTCTACACGGCCACGAAGGCTTCCCACCCGCATTTCTACAAGCGAGCGCTCAAGGCGTCGCGGCTGGCCGAAATCGACCTGCGGGGCGTGGACAACGGCGAGAGCGAAGAGGAAGAGAAGGAAGAAGTCTTCGAAGTGGCCTGATCGGAAGACAAGGGAGAGGTCCGTCCGAGCCTCGCCTCTGCCCTTCGAACAGGATGCAGTATCCGCCCGCCTGCGCGGGCGTTTTCTTTTTTCCGGGGCTACGGCAACCCGTAAAGCATCAGATAGATGACGACGCCGGTGACGGAGACATAGAGCCAGACCGGCAGGGTGTAGCGAGCGATTCTCCGGTGCTTTTCGAAGTTTCCGCGCAGAGCCCTGTAGACCGTGATCAGCACCAGGGGGACCAGGGCGACGGCGAGAACGGTGTGCGTCAGAAGAATCGAGAGGTAGACGTTTCGCAGTGCGCCATGGCCGGGATACGGGCGCGACCCGATGTGGTAGTGGTAGATCAGGTACGAGGTCAGAAAGAGGGTCGAACAGGCCAGCGCGCCCAGCATGAAGTTGCGATGACGGTGAACCTCGCGACGGCGGATGAAGAGGTAGCCGCAGCTCATCAGGAGGGCTGCACAGCCGTTCAGCACGGCGTTTAGCGTAGGCAGTTCCTGAATCTCCATCACTCGTATCCGGTCAGCTTCCCCCTTGCCACCAGGAAGACCGACAGGCCGATCATGGTGAGCCCGAACAGCACGGTCACCACGAAAGCCGGCGCCAGTCCCGCCATCTGATTTTGAATCTGCGACGACTCCTGGTGCAGCAGATCCTGCAGTGCCGACAGTGAATAGTAGAGCGGGTTCACCCGCATGACCCAGCGAACCCAGGAAAACGCCCCTTCCGCAGGAAACACCGCCCCGGAGAGCAGCCACATCGGAAACAGCAGGACATTCATCACCGAATGGAAACCCTCCATGGACTCGGTCTTCCAGGCGGAAGCGAATCCGAGGGCGCTCAGACCGAGTGAGACGACCAGCAGCACGGCGGCCACGAGGATAAACCTTTCGAACGTCAGCTGGATTCCGAGCAGCGGGCACAACAAGAGGAGCAGGATGCCCTGCAGAAAGGCCAGGCTCGACGAACCCAGGATCTTCCCGAGGACAATGGCCTGGCGGGAGATCGGCGCCACGAGGACGGAAAGCAGGAAACCTTCCTTGCGGTCCTCGATGACGGAGATGCTGGAAAAGATCGCCGTGAAAAGGATGACCAGGAGAATCGTCCCGGGAAAGAAGTACTGCAGATAATTGATCTCCGTATCGGCTCCCGGCAGATGAAAGGACGAACCGAGTCCCGAGCCGATGAGCAGCCAGATCCCCAGCGGTGGCGCCAGAGCTCCGAAGACACGGCTGCGCTGGCGCAGGAACCGCACCATTTCCCGTTTCCAGAGGGTCCAGACTGATAGCAGGAAAGTCACGAGAGGAGCCTATCTTTGCTGAAGTTCCGTGAAACTTCAAGCGAGCGCGGAGTGGATGGGGAATTCGGATATGATGACGACGTATGAAGAAGACCATGCAGGCGCTTGTCAAGCACGAGCGGGGCGAGGGGTTGCAGCTGCGGGAAGTCCCGGTGCCGGAGATCGGCATCAACGATGTTCTGATCCGGGTGCACAAAGCCTCGATCTGCGGCACCGATGTCCACATCTGGAACTGGGATGAGTGGGCGCGCAAGACGATTCCCGTTCCGATGACGGTGGGCCACGAGTTCGTCGGGACGGTGGCGGCGTTCGGTGAGAACGTGACCGATCTGGAGGTGGGAGACATCGTCTCCGGCGAGGGCCACATCGTGTGCGGTCGCTGTCGCAACTGCCTGGCGGGCCGGCGCCACCTGTGCCGATCCACGAGCGGGGTCGGAGTCAACCGCCCGGGGGCGTTCGCCGAGTACCTGGCCATTCCCGTGACCAATGTCTGGCATGCGGATCCGCGCATTCCGCTGGATATCCTCAGCATCTTCGATCCCTTCGGCAATGCCACGCACAGCGCGCTGTCCTTTCCGGTTCTGGGAGAGGACGTGCTCATCACGGGTGCCGGTCCGATCGGCCTCATGACCGTGGCCATCGCCAAGCACGCAGGCGCCCGCTACGTCGTCATCACCGATCTCAACCCGTTCCGGCTCGAACTGGCCCGGAGGTTGGGCGCCACCCGGGCCGTGGACATTCGCGAGAAGTCGATCGTTCGGGTGCAGGAGGAACTGGGGATGAAGGAGGGCTTCGACGTAGGGCTGGAAATGTCCGGCAACGGCGAGGCCTTTCAGGACATGTTGGCGAACATGTGTCATGGGGCCAAGATTGCGCTGCTGGGAATTCCCACCCGCGAGCTGGCCATCGACTGGAATACGGTCATCTTCAACGGTCTGACGATTCGAGGCATCTACGGGCGGCTCATGTACGAGACCTGGTACCTCATGCAGTCCATGATCCAGACGGGACTGGACATCAGCCCTGTGATCACGCATCGGTTCGACTATACCCAGTTCGAGGAGGCCTTCGAGGTGATGCGATCGGGCCGTTCGGGGAAGGTCATTCTGAACTGGGTCCAGGAGCCGCCGGAAAGGAGTCTGTCCCAGTGAGGAGAATCAGCCTGTTTCTGTTTCTGTTCAGTCTGCTGGCGGGAATCGTCGGCGCCCAGGATGGTGGAGCCGCGCTGCCGGAATGGGAGCCCCTGTTCAACGGCCGGGACCTCACCGGCTGGGTCCAGGTCGGCCAGGAGAAGTGGGAAGTCGTCGACCGCGTCATCCACGGCCAGGGCGTCACCGATCAGTACGGCTACCTGCGGACGGAGAAGAAGTACTCGGATTTCGAGCTGGCCCTGCGGTTCAAATGTCTTGCCGGCGGCAACAGCGGGGTTTACTTTCACGCCGATTTCAAGCCCGGTACCGTCGACATCAGCCAGGGCCGGCAGTTCGAGATCGATCGAAAGGTGGGCAATCATACCGGTGGGATCTACGGGGATGGACGGGGCTGGGAGGCCTGGCCGGCCCCTGAGTTCGAACCGATGATCCGTCCGGGTGACTGGAATGAGTTTCTGCTGCAGGTCATCGGAAACCGCTACGTCTGCTACCTGAACGGCGTTCGCGTCCTCGATTTCACCAATCCAAGCCCCCAGGTTTCAGACGGCTACATCGCCCTCCAGCTGCATTCGGGTGGCGAGGGCAACATGATGTTCAAGGAAATCTACATTCGGGACCTGCGCCGGTAGCTGCCGCGGGCTCCCGCATCTGCCCGACCTGCAGCACGGATTCCGCTCAGTGGACACCAGTCCGGCGAAAAGATGCCAGCGACCAGCCGGCTTCTGAGTGGCGCAGGATGTAGACGTTGCCGTCCTCGGCACGGATCTTGAAATAGCGGTCGTCAGGGCCGTACCAGCGGTCAAGGATCTCCTGGACCCCGTGCCAACAGGACCCCAGGCGGAAACGCACCGGCCGTTCCTCGGACCGGTAGCCCTCATAACAGGCAACCTCGAGCCGGTCGCACGAAGCCCCGGGCGGCTCTTCGCCCGTCACGACACTTCCCCGCCGGAGGCCGTGGACCGCCCGCTGGAACGCAGCGTGAGCAGCGTGACCTCCGGCCTGCAGTTGATTCGAATCGGAGCGGTTACGCCGATTCCGCGATTGGTGTACAGCTGCATCTTCTCCACCTGGTAGAGCCCCAGGTCGTAGATGCGGCCGTACGGGGGCAGAAAGGGGGAACCGAAGAAAGGGAAGCGCACCTGGCCGCCGTGGCTGTGTCCGGACAGCTGCAGGTTGATGCGTCTGTCCCGGGCATAGCCGACCGCGGCATCCGGCTCGTGGGAGAGCAGGACCGTGAAGGTGCCCGATCGGTGCCCGTCCATGGCGGCCGGTAGATCGGGCGTGCCCGACCAGCACTCATCGACGCCTGCGAGATAGAAGGAGTCCCCCCCGAACTCGAGGGTGACTCCCCGGTTCTGAAGCAACGGGAGCCCTGAGCGGCGCAATCCCTCCTCGACGACCAAGGGTCCCTTCCAGTTGTCGTGATTGCCGAGGATGCAGAAACTGCCGAGGGTCGAATTCAGCTTCGCCAGAGCCGGGGCCAGGTCGAATATCGCTTCGGCCGTCGACTGGACGAAGTCACCCAGAAAGACAACCAGATCGGGATCGAGTCGCTGCGCCTCGACGATACAGTTCTGGATGTACTCGAGTCGGGTGTAGGGATGCAGATGGAAGTCGGCCAGCACGGCAATGCGGAGGCCTTCGAGACCGGTGGGTAGCCCCTCGAAGTGGAGATCACGCCGAACGATCTCGAGCCACTCCGTCTCAACCCAGCGGCCGTAGGACACGCCGCCCAGGGAGGCTGCGGTCACCCCGAATCCCGTCCCGATCATCGACTGCAGGAGGCGCCGTCGGGAGATGCGCATCGTCCCAGAGTATCACCAACGGCTTCCCAGCCGTGTCCGGTGGGGAGAGTGCCATTCTGAGACGGAGATCACAGGAACCACAAGACGTGGGTGCTAGGCTGTCGGGCAAGGAAACCGCCATGGAGCCAGTGTATGTGTGCCCGAACTGCGGGTACCAGGGGGAAGAGGCGTTCAGTGAGTGCCCCCGCTGTGGGATCGTCGTGCAGAAGTTCCTGGCTCTTCGCGCCCTGGGCGAATCCGCCAAACGGGCCCAGTTTCAGACCCGACCGTCGGTCTCCGGGGCTGAGGGCGCGAGTACCGCCGGGTCCTGGACCAGCGAACTCCCCGACGGGACGAACCTGCCGGGGGCGATCGTGCGGGGGGTGCTCCTGGCGATTCTGACGGTCTGGGGAGTCTCGCTGATCCTGCCTCCGATCTCGTCGAATGCGGCCGGTGCAAGCTTTCTGCACTTGATCAACCTGCCCTTCCACGAAGCGGGACACGTGATCTTCTCTCCCTTCGGCAAGTTCATCTCGTCCCTCGGAGGGACGCTCGGTCAGTTGCTGGTGCCCTTCATTTGCGGAACCGCTCTTCTCTGGAAAAGCTCGGATCCTTTTGGCGCCACGGTCTGCCTCTGGTGGTTGGGTGAGAACTTCCTCGACATCGCGCCCTACATCAACGATGCGCGGGCGGGAGTGATGCCTCTGCTGGGAGGCAACACGGGACGCGGGGCCCCCTACGGATTCCACGATTGGGAATATCTGCTGAATGAGGCGGGTGTGCTGCGCTACGATCACCAGATCGCGACGAGTTCCCACGCGCTGGGGGCCATACTGATGATGGCCGCCATCGGTTGGGGAATACTGATCCTGCTTCGTTACTTCAGGTCGCAGCACAGGCAGGCAGTCTGATCAATCGTTGCGACGACCCGGTCTCGGAGGGATCTCGCCCGAGTGGCCTCGGCCGCCGGCATGCCCGGATTGTTCGTTAGTGAACGGTCCCCGGCTGGCCTTCGCTGAGGTACTGTCGGAACAGCGGCAGGAGCTTCTGGGTTCTTTCGTGAAGACTCCCGTAGAACTCGATGCCAAAGGCCTGATCGTCTTCCACGGGCTCCACGTAGAAGACGTGTGCCTTCAGGCTGACGCTGTAATCCTTTCGATGCAGCACCACGTCAAGGTCGATGCCCTCGGGTGGGAGACTGCTGGGGCGGACAATCCGGGCGCCGCCCAGTGACAGATTCGCGATCTCGCCTGTGAACGTACCCGCGTCCCCCTGGCAGACACAGGAAATCGATGTCTGCCAACGGTAGAACTTCCTCCGGTCCTTGAGCATGAGAAGCACAAGTTTCTCCCGTTGGGGTGTCAATTTCAAGATGGCGACGGGGTCCGATTTCGCAGGGGTGACGAACATACGCAATGGCGCGCTTTGTCGTGGCCCGTCCTCCAGTGGGCACACGCCGCCCCCGTCGCTGAACACGACCGGCGGTTCGCCCTTCGCACTTCGCCCCTCGGACTTTGAGTGGGGGTTGGAGCCGGCGAAGGGAATTGAACCCCCAACCTACGCATTACGAATGCGTCGCTCTACCGATTGAGCTACGCCGGCTCGAAAGCGCGTATTATAGCATGGAGATTCAGGCTTGAAAGGGACCCGGGAGCCCGGGGATTTGAGATTCTCGATTTGGGGAGGTGCGCCGGGACGGCACCAAATCGTAAATCGTAAATCTCAAATCTCAAATCTCTAATCCCCCGGCGGTTTCCCGCCCCGATTGACTCAAACCGGCGATTTTCCTATGATGGCTCGCCTAGTGTAGTGTCGCCCGGAAACCCATTCCCTTGAAGAACCAACATGAGTGCATCAGACCTTAAGACGGAGACCCTCTCGACCCTTCCCGGCGACGACGTGCGCCAGATCCAGTGGCGGTTCGCAGACCGATTCGACCTCCAGATGCTCGTTCAGAGCGCGCGTGCCGTGGCCCGCGGCCCGGTGGCGCACCTGGTGGCCGACGGCGCCCGCAACACCCACGAGTGGACGGAAGCCAAGGCCACGCTGCTGAGTGCTTTCGACCAGTCGGGGATCACTTCGGTGTTCATGGACCCCGAGCACGGCGGTTTCATCGAGGGGCCCAAGAACCTGGCGCTGGCGTTGGTCGCCTTCGAGCTGGCCTGGGTCGACGGAGGCGCGGCGACCTGCAGCCTGGCGGGCTGCCTGGCTCTGTCGCCGATCCACGAGCGGGGTACCCCCGAACAGGTCTCTACCTACATGAGCCGCGCGGTTCCCGCTCAACCGGGGGAGGACCGAAAGGTCTGGCGCGGCGCCTTCTCCCTCACCGAGCCCCTCCCCTACGTCGGCGTGGACGCCAGCATGCTGGGAGGAAAGGTCCGGGTTGCGGAATGGGAGGAAGGGAAAGAACCGATTCTGCTGGTCGAGAAGCGCGGACGGTTCATCACCAATATGGATTTTGCGGATTTCGTCACCGCGGCGGTGATCAGCAACGACGAACGCATCAAAGGGTCCTGCATGGTCATCCTGGAGGAGGGGGACCCGGGCGTCTTCGACCGCGGTGCCCCCACCAAGAAGCTCGTTCACCAGCTCTCTTCGACCCGGGATCCGGTTTTCAGCCTGAAAGTGCCCGCCAGCCGGATCATCGGCGGCTACACCATCGAAGACGGTGTCATCGTTCCCCGCTTCAGCCACGGCGAAATCATCGAGGCGGTGTTCCGCCGGACCCGAGTCACCGTTGGGGTCATGACGTCGGCCAAACTCCTCTCGGCCGTCGAGCCGATCATCCGTTACCAGCGGCAGCGTTTCCGTGGAGGGGACCTGGCCGCGCCCGGAAGTCCCCGTTTCGATCTGGGCTTGCAGCAGAAGGAAGACGCGCTGCACCGTCTGGTCGATATCTGGGCGACGGGCGAGGCGGCCGCTTCACTCGGTTTCGCGACGGCACGACTCTTCGACCAGGTCGATCCCCTGGAGAAGGAAAAGGACCGAATCCTGGAGGAACGGGGGATCAAGAGCGGACGCGACAAGCTGAAGTTGACCCGGCAACTCGAAAAGGATGCCATGGAGTATCTCGGACTTCTGGCGCAACCTCGCGAAGAACGGGACGAGGTGCGCTTCGAGGCACTCGCCGGCGATTCACTGGTCCAGTACCAGTTGCTCGACTCGGTCGCCAACGTTCTCTGCCCGGCCTGCAAGCTCTGGAACACGGGGCACGGGGCCAACACGATGCGGGAGGCCGTCAGCCTGATGGGCGGTTACGGGATTACGGAAGATTGCCCGGGGTTCCTCGGCCAAAAGTGGATGGACGCCCAGTTGGAGGCGACCTACGAAGGGCCGGAGGCGGTTCAGCGCCGGCAGCTTTCGATCACCATGACCAATGAACTCTTCCTGGCCCAATTCAGTGGCTGGGTGCGGGAAATGCGGGAGATCGCGGCCCGTCGGCCGGGGAGCGGAGCCTGCAATCTGGCTTCGGCCATGGACCTCTGGCTCTGGACTCTGCTCCACCTGCAGCAGGCCCGGGACGCCGAGGGCAATCTCCTGTATCGCGGACAGCGCCAGGGTGTGACCTTCCCGCTGGCGGATGCGCTCTGCTGGCTGCTGGCCAGCCGGGCCCAGATTCTGGATCTGGTCGCGCTGGAGGAGCAAGGTCGTGACTCGGCGGTCTTGTCCGAAGGCCTGCCCGGCCTCGTCCAGTTCTTCACCGACTTGTGCCACGTTCAGACGGCCGCGGCCGCCGGTGAGACGGGGCGCATCTGTGCGGAACTGGTCTACGGCTACAACCGTCACCCCGCCTGGGACGACGACAACTGCGGCAACTGCTTTCGCCCCCGCGAACTGGAAGCCCTCGAAGGGTTGATCCCAGGAATCTCGGGAACTGCCAGTGCCTACACCGACGTGGTCGACGAGCACTCGCATCCCCGCAAAGCCGGTCCCTGTGTCCGTTTCGACGGATTCGAGGACTTTGCCCGCAAGCGTATGAAGGTGGACGGTTGCCTGACGGGCAGCCGGCTTGCCAAAGATCGAGCCGCCTCTGCATTGGCCCAGGTCATGATTCCGGAAGCGCTCGACTACCCGGTGTAAGCGATGATTGAGACACTTCCTCAACGGGAAGCCGCCGAAGTGGAGCGGCAAGGATTCGACGTGGACGTGGTCTGCGTCGGCTTCGGCCCTGCGACGGGTGGATTCCTGACCACCCTTTCGCGAGCGCTCGTGCACGAGGACGGAACGCCGCGTCTGGAGAGCCGGGTCATGCCCGGGATGCCGCTGCAGGTCGTCTGTTACGAGCGCGCGGATGACATCGCGTTTGGCGTCTCCGGGGTCGCGACCCGGGCCCGGGGAATTCGCAAGAGCCTGCCCAGCCTCAAGGAAGAGGAGATCCCCATGGCGGCCCGGATCGAGCAGGAGAAGCTCCTCTACCTTCTCGACCCGGTCGGGGCAAGCCGCCGCCCCCGGACGCTGCGCCTGGCCGATCGGCTGGTGCGTGCGACCCGGTGGCTGCCCTGGTACGAAGAATCCGCCGTGTCCCTTCCCTATATCCCGCCGTTCTTGCGCAAGGACGGCGGATTCGTCCTCTCCATCGGCCAGTTCATCCAGTGGGTGGGGACGCAGTTGATGACCAGCGGCACCGTCGCCATTTTGCCCGGAAGCCCGGTCAAGGGTCCGCTGATCGAGGACGATGCGGTGGTGGGCGTGCGTCTGGTGGACCAGGGGACGGACAAGGCCGGGTTACCGTCGGACGGCTACATGCCCGGCATGGACGTAAAGGCGGGTTTGACGGTCGTCGGTGACGGGCCCGTCGGGGCGGTGGGGCGTCAACTCGACGAACATTTCGGCCTGCCCGAGGGTCATCATCAGTCGGAATGGGCAGTCGGCGCCAAAATGGTGATCGAGCTTCCCGAGCCCGTGGGCCTGAAACGGGGGACGATTTTCCACACCTTCGGCTATCCGGAACCGGAGATCTTCGGGTTCCTCTACATGCACACCGAGACGCTCGTGTCCGCCGGGATCTTCGTGCCTTCCTGGTTCCATAACCCGGTGCGGACCTCGTACCGGTACCTGCAGCACTGGATTCGGCACCCCTATTTCTGGCGCTATCTGAAGGATGGGACGCTTCGGTCGTGGGGAGCCAAGTCCTTGCAGGAATCGGGGCGTCGGGGTGAACCGTTTCTGGTCGGTGAAGGCTACGCAAGGATCGGTGAAGGGTCGGGAAGCACCAACGTCCTCAGTGGATCCGGGGTCGACGAAGCCTGGACGACGGGGGAGATGCTGGCCGACAGCGTGATCGAACTGGTCGAAACGGGCCAGCCCTTTAGCCGAGAGAATCTCGAAAAGACCTACGTGGCGCGCCGGCGCGCCAGCTGGGTCGAAGCCGAGGGCCGCGTGGCCGAGCGTTCGCGAGACGGCTTCAGCCGGAGTTTCATCAGCGGGATGCTGGGAATGGCTCTGGCCGGCTTCAGCGGAGGCCGCATGGCCATCCCGGGTCGCCGGACCCATCCGCAGGATCGCTTTCCGTCCACCCACTCCTATTTTCAGGATCGTCTCACCCCGACTGAAATCGATGAGATCGTTCGGGAAGCCGACAAGAACGGCGTCTCGGCGCACGATGCCCTGATGGATCGTTCCGGCTGGCCCCGGATTCCCTACGACGGCAAGTTGCTCGTCTCGCAGCAGGACGCCCTCCTCATGGGCGGGAAGGTCCAGGCGGCGCCCGGATACGCCGATCACGTCGTCTTCCTCTATCCGGAACTCTGCGCCAACTGCGGCGAGAAGGTGTGCGTCGAGATGTGTTCGGGCCGCGCCATCCAGCGAGACCCCGAGGGCGGGGTCCGATTCGACCGAGAGAAGTGCGTCCATTGCGGCGTCTGCCTGTGGAACTGCGGCCGACCCGTCGAAGGGCGCCAGTCGAATATCGATTTCCGGGCCGGATCCGGAGGGCTGCACTCCGTCGAGAACTGATCGCCCTCCGTCATCCTGTCCAGCCAGAGAGAAGCAGGTAGTTGATCATGAGTGGATATCAAATCGTTGTTTGTGGGAGCATCGTTCCCGATCCTCTTCAGACCCTCGAGCCCGTCATGGGACCGGCCGGACCGGGACTCAAGAACGAGATGATGCTGCCGTCCGTGCTGGATCCCTGGGCTGCCCATGCCCTGTTCGAGGCGTCCAATCTCGCCAAGCATCAGGCCGGCAGCAAAGTCTGGTGGGTGGCGGCTGCTCCCAAGGGCAAGCTTCAGCAGTTGATGATGAGCGTGGGCCAGAAGGTTTCCTTCGAACTCGTCGCCGTCGATACCCCGGCCGGTGGTTTCACCGAGTCCTGGGAGGTGGCCGCCGTCCTGGCCGAAGCGATCGAGGGGATTCCGGGCCTCGACCGCTCGCGGTTGCTCCTGTTCGGAGGCTGGGAATCGGCATCACGCGGCGCCGGCACGACGATCCAGATGGTGGCCGAGCGGCTCGGAATCGCGGATCAGTTTCAGGGCGTCGATGAGATACAGGTGGGTCCGGATGGCTCTCTGCAACTGCTCGAACGAATCGAAGGGGGGCGTCACCAGGTGTCGGTCTGCGCCGGCGCCCCGATCGCCGTGGGCTGGGCGACGGGGAGGCTGCCGGAACCGCCCAACAATCCCCAGGTCGGGATGATGAACATGCGGACCGTCATGCCGGCCCTGCAACGGGCCCGATCCGTGCAACTGAGCGGCGCCGAAGTCACCTTCTCCAGCGTCGAGCTGCCCGAACAGCGACGGAACACGCGCATCGTCAAGGACGCCTCGGCTGACGCCATTGCGCAGGAAATCGTGGATTGGATTCGAGGGAACTAGTTTCGAGTTTCTAGTTTCTAGTTTCTAGTTTCCAGCTCCTTTGAAGGATTGTCGAAATGGAACGCATTCTGGTACTCGCCACTACGCAGGCGGATGGGACGTTGGGGAAAACGGGCCTCGAGGCGGTCGCGGCCGCCGTCGAGCTCAAGGATCAGCTTTCGGCCGAGCTCGTTGTCGGGCTGGTGGGCGGACGCGTCCAGGAGGGCGCCGATCGGCTTGCCAACTGCGGCGCCGGTCAGATCATCGCCGTCGAAGGTTCCGAGTTCGAGCCGTCGCGGTATGCGACGGATGCGGCGGCTTTCGAGGCGCTGTGCCGGAAAGCGGCGCCAACTCTGGTCGTGGCAGTGGGGTCTTCTCGCTTGAACCGGTCGCTGCCGGGTGTGGCCTTCCGTCTGGAGGGGCGAATCGATACGCATGTGTGTGGATGCCGTTCCGAGGGTGATGTCCTCAGCGTGACCCGCTGGTTCTACCGCCAGCGGATGAAGGGAGTCCTGCAGCGCTCCCATCGCCCCTGGTTCATCGTCTTCGATGCGGGAGTCGTGGCGGCCTGGGAGGGCACGGCCGGGAGTGCCCGGGTGGAACGTGTCGATGTGGCGCTGCCGGCCGCGGCCCTGCGGACCGAAGTGCGCCGGGTGATCGAACCTCCCGCCGCCGAGCAGACCATTCGTCCCGACGCCGACCTGCTGTTCGTGGCCGGGGCGGGCTGGACGAAACGCCAGGCGGACGGTCAGACGCACGTGCAGGACGCCGAGAATCTGATTCTGGGTTTTCTGAAGCTGTCCCACGCCTCTCTCGGCGGCAGCAAGTCGATGGTCGATCTGGCAGGCGAAGGACAGAAGGTTCTCTCGTTCATGACCCATCTGAATCAAATCGGCCAGACCGGGGCGACCCCCCGCCACCCCAAGGGGTTGGCGGCCTGCTGCCATGGAGAGGAACCTCACGTGGTAGGATGGCGGTTCATCAACGAGCGGCGGGCCATCAACACAGATCCGAACTGCGGCTGGGCCCAGGGCAAAGCGGATGTGCTCTATGTTGCCGACGCCTTCGCAGTCATGTCGAAGGTGAACGAACTTCTGGCAAAGGAATAATCGACTATGGGGCTGCTGGAGGGAAAGAAGGGCCTCGTCCTCGGGGTCGCCAACGAGCGGTCGATCGCCTGGGGCATTGCGCGCGCCGCGGCTCAGGAAGGTGCGGCCCTGGGCTTCAATTACCTGGGAGAAGCCCTGGAACGACGCGTTCGTCCCCTCGCCGAATCGCTCGATGCGGAGATCATCGAGGCGCTGGATGTTTCCAGTGACCGTCAGATCGACGATTTCTTCGGGAAAGTGCAGGCCCGGTGGGGCGAACTCGATTTTCTCGTGCACTCCATCGCCTTTGCCAACAAGGAGAGTCTGCGCTGCCGGTTCGTCGAGACGGCTCGTTCCGATTTCCACCTCGCCATGGATATCTCCTGCTACAGTTTCATCGCCCTGGCGAGACGGGCCCTGCCGCTGCTCAAGCCTGGAGCTAGTGTGCTGACGCTAACCTACATCGGATCGACGCGGGCCATGCCGAACTACAACGTGATGGGAGTGGCCAAGGCGGCTCTCGAAGCGGCGGTCCGCTATCTGGCGACCGACCTGGGCGCCCAGGGGATCCGCGTCAATGCCATTTCGGCGGGGCCGATCAAGACATTGGCTGCCTCCGGAGTGAGCGGCTTTCGAGATCTGCTGGGCAGCTACGAGAGATGCACTCCCCTGCGCCGCAACGTCACGACCGACGACGTCGGCCGGAGCGCCCTGTATCTGATCTCGGAACTCTCCAGCGGCGTGACGGGAGAAGTCCACTACGTCGACGCCGGCTTCAACATCAGCCCCGGTCTCACCCTGGTCGAAGACTGAGGGACCCCAGCCTACGCCCGCTTGGCGGCCTCTGCGCCCATCTCTTCGGCCTTGGCGATGTAGCCTTTGGCGTTGTAGAACATGGAGAGACTGGTATAGGCGTGGATGTTGTCCGGTTCCACCCCGCGCAGATGTTCTCCGAGTTCGATGGCCCGATCGAGATCTCCCTGGTGGTAACAGGTCATAGCCAGGGCATGCAGAGCATCCCCGTAATCGGGATCCAGTTCCAGCGCTTTCGTCAGCGCTTCGGCAGCCTCGTCCAGCTTATCGTCGCTGAACAGTTCCATGCCCTGAAGATAGAGCGATTCCTTGTCCATGTGATCCTCTCGTTCAGACGGCGCCCAACGGCTGTCCTGCCGCATTGAAAACGGAGACCGGTCCCAGGGAGGCCAACTCAGGCTCGAGGACTCGCCGATCTCCAATGACGACGACGAGCGAGTGCTCCGGAAGGAGGAACCGAGCGGCGGCCTCCTGGACCTGCCGGGTGGTCACCGACTGGATCCTCGGAATGAATTCACGGTAATAGTCCAAAGGCAGGCCCGTGAGCCGCCGGGTCGCCTCCAGCGCTGCGACGGAGGCGGGAGTTTCCAGACGGCGCAGAAAGGCCCCGATCAGTTCCGCCTTGCAGCGATCGAGTTCCGCCTGGGCAGGTGGAGCCTCGCGCAGTCCTGTCATCTCCTCCAGAATGTCCGTGACGGCTTCCCGGGTCTTTTCGGTCCGGACACTGGTCCCGGCGACGAGGACACCGGCCTGTGCATATCCGCTCACAGAACTGTAGGCTCCGTAGGTGTACCCTTTCTGTTCGCGCAACCGGAGAAAGAGGCGGGCGCTTCCGCCGCCTCCCAGGACCTGGTTGACCAGTTTCAGCAGGTGGTACTCGGGGTGGGCGCGCTTCAGGCCGCGCATCCCCACCAGGACCTTCGTCTGGGCCGATCCGGGACGGTTCACCAGAAGTACCTGAATCCCCCTGGCCTCGGTTTCGGGAGGATCGAAGTGCGGGGCGGGCGATCCGGACAGCTGCGGGAATGACCGGTGAACCAGCTCTTCGGCCCGGCCGATGGAGATCGCCCCGGCGAAAACAATGAGGGTTCCCGCCAGGTGGGAATGACGGGAGTAGAAATCCTGCAGCGCGCCCCGGTCAATGAGATCGAGATCGCCGGGAGGAACGGAGATCCTCGAATATGGATGGTCCGGAAAGAGTCCCAGGAAAAGCCGTTCGTTGGCGAGAAAACCGGGATCGGCGCGTTGGGCCACCAGCAGGCTGCGCCAGCGCGTGAGCAGCTTGTCCAGTTCCTGCTCCGGAAAGATCGGATTCAGCACGAGGTCGGACAGGACCTCCAACGCCGCCGCCAGGTGCTCCTTCAGGCAGGTCAGAGTGATGCTGGAGTGCTCCATGTAGACGTCCGTGTCCAGGTCGGCTGCCAGACGGTCCAGCTGCTCGGCCGTCTGTCGCGAAGATCGGGCCGACGTTCCCTCCTTCAGCATCTGGATAGACAACTGCAGAAGACCCCTGGGCTTCTCGGGTTCGTGAGCCCGCCCCGCGGGCAGGCCGATGGTGACGCTGACACGGGGCAGCTGGTCATCGTCGACGCAGATCAGCTGGTGTCCTCCGGGAAGCCGGGCCTCGGGAATCGACGGGAAAACCACGTTTCGCGAAGCTGTCGGCAGCGGCGGGCGGGCGCTCATGAGCGACCCCCGGGATGGACGATCAGCAGAGACTGATTGTCGGCCAGAAAGGTGCGCTGCGCGGTGTCGCGCAGCTGCGTCGCCGTGACGGAAAGATAGCGCTCCAGCTGTTCGTTGGCCAGATTCGGATCGTCGAGCAGCGAAGTGGCTTCGGCCAGCAGTGCACCGATCCGCGAAATCCTCTCCATTCGATTCACCATGCGGAATTTGATCTGAGCGCGAGCCTTGTCCAGCTCGGCCTCCGGAACGGTCTGCTCGGAGAAGCGGTGGAGCTCCTCGTCGAGTGCGGCCAGGAGCCGGTCCGGGGTCGCCCCCTGCTGCACCTGAAACCAGATGCGAAAGAGCCCGGGGCCGCGATGCTGATTGGGCCCCGCATAGAGTCCGGTGATCCAGTTGTTGTCGTAAACGAATCGCTGGTAGAGCCGAGAAGAATCGCCCTCGGCGAGCAACAGGGAAAGCATGGACAGGGCGTAGAAATCCGGAGAATCCAGTTCCGGCATGTGGAAAGCGATGCCGATGGCGGGCAGCAGGGCCAGATTGTCCTCCAGTTCCTCTACCTTCCGATGGGACTGGGCCGGCTCGGAAAGGTCGGGCATCTCACGGGTCGTGCCATCCTCGATGGGGCCGAAGTGGCGCTGGACGAGCGCCAGCGCCGGGTCGACCTCGAAATCGCCCGTCAGCACGAGGACGGCATTTCCCGGGCCGTAGAAGCGCCGGTGAAAGTCAACGGCATCCTCGATCGTGGCCTCTTCGAGATCCTGGACCGAGCCGATGATGGGATGGGCGTAGGCCCAGTTGCTGTATGCCAGCTCGTCGAAGCGCAGGTGAGCCAGACCGTAGGGTTGATTGTCGTAGCTCTGCTTCTTTTCCTCGATGACGGTGCGGCGCTGGTTCTCGAAATTCTCCTCGGTCACTGCCAGCGAGGCCATCCGGTCCGCCTCGAGCCACAGGGCCAGTTCCAGGAAATGCGAGGGGACCGTCTCGAAGTAGTGAGTCCGGTCCTTGTTGGTGGAGGCATTCCACTGGCCGCCGGCCTGATCGATGAGCAGGCCGTGCTCGTTCTTCTTCACCTGCGCCGAGCCCTGGAACATCATGTGCTCGAACAGATGGGCGAAGCCCGATCGCCCCGGCGTCTCGTAGCTGGACCCGACCCGGTACTGCAACGCCACATGCGCCAGAGGTATCCGGTCTCTCGGAGCCAGGACGACCCTCAGGCCGTTCGGGAGTCGGTGCTCGACAAACTCGATTCGAGGTGTGTCGGTGAATATCATTCGACGGGCGACCCGCTACGGCAGATCAAACTCAAAGAACATCAGCCGCTCATTGTTGGTGACGTTGACGATCTCGGGAAGGTACATCCGGCAGCCTTCGAGCTTCCCGTCGGCAGGCAACCGGTAGAAGACCACGCCGTGGTCGGTGGAGCCGGGGGCAATCATCTTCTCACCGAACGCCTTGTGCTCGAAATCGAGCAGCATCTCCCGCTTGACCAGTTTCTGGAGATCCTTGATGTTCGGCATGTTCGATTTCGATTTCTTGGAATTGATCTCCAGGAGCACGTCGGTGTACGGGATCGGCCGGTTCCGGTGGCCCTCCTGGTCGATGAGAAAGATGTCCCGCTCGTAGATCTGGACGGGGAAGACGCCGTCGTTCTGAACCACGATCAGAACGGGCATCAGGCCCTTTTCAATGAGCTTGTCCGTGTCGAACAGTTCGTTCGCCTTGGCCTGCGTGTTGCAGGGATAAGCTCCGACCACCAGATTCTGAAAGGCCTGGTGCGCAGAGTATTCCACGGGGGCGCGCACCTCATACTCCTTGATCTTGTATTTGGCGACAAGGAACGGCACGGCCAGCAACAGAACACACACGACCGCCGCGGTGCGAGCCCGACTCAGCATGTCACTATGATAACCGAAGCCGCCGCCCGGTTACGGGCGCGGTGTTGCATCGCCTTCGGTCAGCCCCATCGACCACTTGACGGCTTCCGTCCACATCTGGCGAACGTCCTTGCGCTGCCAGATTTCCGGTCGATGCCCCAGGCCGGAGTAAAAGACCCGTCCCTTGCCGTAGTTGCGTGCCCAAGCCACGGGAATATCGCTCGTATGAACGCCCTGCTTGTTCAAGTCCAACTTCGACGTGTCCAGGCTCATCAGGACCCGGACCTTCGCTCGGGAGAACTCCTTGGTCTGGTAGATCTCATCCATGATCTGGAAGGTCGGCGGGAAGGGTTTCATGGCCGGGAAGTCCGGATCTTCGACCTTGACGGTCGCGTTGAACTGCATCCAGGGATGACCGTCGAAGTAACCGCCGATCATCTCTCCGTACTCCGGCCACTTGTAGAACGTGTCGGTCGCATTGTGGGCTCCCAGGAATCCCTTGCCGTCGTCCCGGACGAAGGAGAGAAAATCGGCTTTCTGCTGATCGTCCATGGGGAGCTCGCCGGTGGTCATGAAGAAGATCGCATCGAAGTAATCCAGATTCTTCGCGTTTCCCGGGAGCTTCTTCTTCGTTATCGGTCCGACGTCCGTGTGGATGAAGGTCTCCCAGAGCCCCGATTCCTGCCCCAGTTCATAGAGCGTTCCCAGAGCATCCGAAACCGATTCATGGTGCCAACCGGTCGACATGCCCACCGCCAGGAGTCTCTTTTTGGGGGTAGGAGTCTGTTGGGCCATGATCGACACGAGTGCAAAAGCCAGCAGCGACAACGAGAACAGTAGGATCAGTTTTTTCATCATGCCTCGCAACGTCCCAAATCTTCGCACCGCGGCCCCGGGGTTGCAAGACCGTGCGGATTCCGCGGAGGGGATTCCTCGGCTGAGCAAAGGAAGGGAGAGCAGGGATAAAAAAAGTCCCAAGTGATATTCGCAGGGGGACGGTTGACGCTTCACAGGCTTCCACTTCCCGAAGGAAGCTTCCTTCCCGTCCGGGGAGGATCCGCTGCAGATTCAATCCGCCGAAGCGAACCAAATCGCGGCAGTCCCTCTTACCGGCTCGGCTGTTTCCCGCTCGTCCACGAAAAGGGATGACCTTCCCATGTCCGAGGCAGGGACAGCCGGAAGCGTTTCCGGGAGGCTTGCATGCTGGCGACCGAAGCCGATCAGCTGCGACAGCTCCGACTTGAATGTCCGGATCTCACGAAGGCGGGTTTCCAGCCACAAGGACTGTCACTCCGCTTCGGAATCCTTTCGGGAATCCTAGATCACCGAAGCGATCTCGACTCTCCCTGCTCCTGGGGTCCTACAGGGATACGCTCCAATGATTAATCAAGGCGCATCTCTGCAAACCCCAAGGGACCATCGAAGCCGAGCGTCCAAGCCAGTCTGTTGCCAGATCGGCTTGCTTCCGCTGGAAGATCGACAAGTCGAACTCCCAACTTCTCCGCGATGGCTCTCTGAAAGTCGCTCCCGAGGGAGCTTCTATCAGAATGTCACCATCGAGGTCGCTGCCTCCGGGGGTTTCCGTCTCTCGCGTTTACCCCTTGGGACAAGCGCAAGTCTAGCCGGGCATTCGCCGGAAACGAAGAGAAAAATCGCATCTTCTGAGGCGCACACTCAGTGTGCACCAGAGGGGAGCGACGGCCTGTCAATGGCAGCGGAGAGTCGAATCCGGGATGTCACAGCTTTTTCACACCGGTTATCCACAGTTTGTGAAAAATGGAGAATTGCGGGCCCGATTTTTCGATTTGTGCAAATGTCTGTTTGGCCGTTTTCGTCGACTTTGAAGGCCTCTCGTTTTGACTCGTTACGCCGCTTTGAAGTATTTTGAGTGCTGCCGTTCGGCCGGCGGACACCTGGTGTCGATGCGGCAGACAGTTGGGCGTTGGAGGGGTCCTGCCTCTGTCTTTCTGGGGCCTGCGTAGTCTCTCGTATGGCGAGCGTATTCTCCCATTCGCCGTACGGTCCGGGACTGCATAGCGCATGGAGACGATCTCATGTATAGAAGCCTGCTGGTGGTGCTGGGCGTTGCTCTGTTCCTGGGTGGATCGGTCCTCCTTGCGCAAGACCACCTGGTCAAGAAGTACTACCAGGATGTTCCCGTCTCGAAGGTCGAGCCGGGTCCGCTCCGGCGGATCGGCCGCTGGGTCGACGACAAACTCTTCCTGACCGAGCGGGAGGCGATCGAACTCGCACTGGAAAACAACTACAGCCTTAACGTGGAAAGGCATAATCAATTCCTGCGCGAATGGAACATCAGCCTGGACCGTGCGGCCTACGATCCGATCGGGAGTTTCGACCTCAACTGGAACCGGGCCCGCACCCCCACGGCCAGCGTTCTCGAAGGAGGCACCAGCCTGACGAACATCCTGACCGAATATCGGTTCGGCTATCAGCAGGCTTTCAGCACCGGCTCGACTCTGGAGGTGACCTTTCTGGGGACCAGGAACCGTTCGACCAGCTTCTTTACGTCTCTCATTCCGGCCATCGACACACAGTTCGATGTCCGGTTCAGGCAGAAACTCCTGGAAGGCTTCCTGAAGGCCAATGCCGAATATGATCTGGAGATCAGCCGCAACAACCTGGCGGCGTCCGACGAGCAGTTCCGGGCGCTCGTGATCAGTGTGATCGGCCAGGTCCAGCAGAGCTTCTGGGAGCTGGACTATACCCTCCGGGACATCGAGGTGAAGAAGAAGTCTCTCGAACTGGCGGAGACGACCTACGAACAGAACAAGGCGCGTCTCGAGGTGGGAACCGCCTCGCGCCTGGAGGTGGTCGAGGCGCAGGCGGAGGTGGCTTCCCGGAGGGAAGAGCTGATCACATCGCAGTATCTCTACCGGCTGGCGCAGGACGGGCTCATCAAGCTGATCACCGCCCTCGAAGATCCGAGGACCTTCAGGGGCGAGCTGATCCCTGCCGAAACCGACCGGGACCTGAAAGCGCCGGAATCCTACGACCAGCTGCTCCGACAGGCCCTCGAGCTGCGTCCGGAGATCCATCAGTCCGACCTGAACATTGCCAATCTGGAAGTGGAGCTCGACCGGAGCCGGGATCGGCTCAAGCCCTCGCTCGAATTCGTGGCGGGATATCAGCAGTTCGGGCTGGGCGGCAACCGCTACATTCGCGATTTCTCCGCGGGGATCTTCGATGCTCCCATCATCGACATCGTCCCGGGCGGCCTTTGGGACTCTCTTTCTCAGACCTTCGGCGGCAGCTACTACGGCTATGTCGTCGGCCTGAGTCTGCAGCTTCCCATCCGCAACACGGAGGCGCGAGCTGCCAACGCCCAGGCCCAGATCCAGCTCGACCAGGCGCAGATGCAGAAGTCATCGGTCCGCCAGGATATCGGCACGGCGATTCGCAACACCCTCACCACCATCGAAGGGAACCGGGCGCGTATCGACGCCGCTCAATCTGCCGTCGATGCCGCACGGGAGCGACTCGAAGGGGAACAGGCCCGCTTCGACGTGGGGATGGGCACGACGCGGGACATGATCCAGGCGCAACGGGACCTGCTGGTCGCAGCCACGGTCCTGTTGCGGGCCCGGATCGACCTGATCGAGAACTACAACACCCTGGACCAGTCGGTGGGAAGAACCCTGGAGCGCCACAACATCGTGCTCCGCGAAGCCCTCGCGGAGAACGTGGTCGCACCGAAGTAAACCCCCTCCTGATTTGAGATTTACGATTTGAGATTTACGATTTGGTGGGGGGATGGCGATTCGTTAACGAATCGCCATACCTTCTCCAAATCGTAAATCGTAAATCTCAAATCTCAAATCTCAATTCCAGGTCCTCCTCATTCTTGCCAGAGGAAGCGGGTGAAGATCACGTAGAAACTGAAGAACTCCAGACGGCCCGCGATCATGGTGAAGATGAGCACCCACTTGGCCAGCATCGTGAGGTGTCCGTAGTTCGATGCCGGACCCACCGAACCGAGACCCGGGCCCACATTGAACATGCAGGAGGTTACGCCCGACACGGCCGAGATGACGTCGAGCCCCGAGGCGCAGAGCAGGGCACTGGCTACCAGGTTGGTGATGATTGCCAGGAAGACGAAAGCGAGCACGGGTTGAACCGCCCGATTCTCGATGGTCTGGCCGTTGAGCCGAACCGGAACCACCGTCCGCGGGCGGGCGGAGCGCCGAAACTCGCGACCGATGACTTTGAAGAGCAGGGCGATGCGCGAGACCTTCAGTCCTCCGGCGGTGGAGCCGGTGCACCCTCCAATGAACATCAGGGTGAGGAAGAGGAAGTGGGCGAAGGGTGTCCAGGAATTGAAATCGGCCGAGGAAAAGCCCGTCGCCGTCATGATGGACACCACCTGGAATGAGGCCAGTCGCAGCGACCGCAAAACTCCCGCCGCCATGACGAAGTGCAGGCTGAGAGTGAGCAGGAAAGTCGCGGCACCCAGGAAGAAGAGGTAGAAGCGGATCTCGGAATCCTGGAAGAACGCCCGCCAGTTTCTCTGCACCACGAGCTGGTAGTGGCGGGCGAAGTTGATGCCTCCGACCACCATCAGCACGATGAGAATGAACTCGACGAGCGGACTGCCGAAGGCCTCGATGCTGGTGTTGCGGGTCGAAAAGCCGCCGGTCCCGATGGCTCCGAACGTCTGGCAGCTCGCGTCGAGCGGGCTGAGCCCGACGGCGAGCAGAGCCAGAATGCCCAGGACCGTAAAGACCGTGTAAACCTTCCACAGGGCGGCCGCCGTGTGGGCCAGCCGCGGCTGGACCCTCTCCGACTTGGCGCCCGAGAACTCGGCCTTATAGAGTGCGATGCCGCCGGAACCCACGATGGGCAGCACCGCCAGCATGAAGAGGATGATGCCAAGGCCTCCCAGCCAGTGGGTGAAGGACCTCCAGAAAAGCAGGCTCGCGGGCAGCGCTTCGATATTGGTGAGAATCGAGGCGCCCGTGGTGGTGAAGCCGGAGACGCATTCGAACACTGCGTCCGTGAAGGAGTGGAAGTTCTCGGAGAAGTAGAAGGGGAGTCCTCCGGCGATTCCCGCTCCCAGCCAGACAATGGAAACCAGCAGGAGCGCTTCCCGGCTGTTGAGTTCCTCTCGACTGCGTTTGAGCCCGAAGGTGGCAGCGAGACCGAACGCAGCCGTAATCGAAGTGCCCCACAACAATGGCGTCAAGCCGCGGTCCGAATCGAAGACCGCGATGGCCAGAGGAAGACACAGGCTCAGGGCCAGCCCCAGGGCGACAAAGCCGAGCAGCCGTATGACGGGTGCCGGCCGAACCGGCCAGGCTCGATCCCTCACCTTGCCTACGGCCTGGCGGGCGCGGGCGGCGGGACGAAGGTTCCCCCAGCGCAACTCGCCGCCCATCCGGAACGCTGGCCGGGGCCGGTTTCGAACACGTTCCGGCGTGTCAAGGTGTCTCACTTTCAACGACATCACTGCTGCTTCGTTTTCGTCTGCCGGGAGGAAGCATGCGGGAGGATGGGGGATGCAACCCCTGGCCGGAGCGCAGTCCGGCCGGAAATCCGCTTCGAGCCAGGTTCAAGTGCCGCTGATACTTACACTCCCCCGGAGATGTCCACCCCTGTCACCCTGATCAATTTATCAAACCTCCCCCTGCGGAAGTCAAAACGCCGCCACCGCGACCCTCCAGCGCCCGGGTGAGGTCGCTCCTTCCTTTTGTCTCGGCGGTCCGCAATAATTGAGCCCCGGCATATCCGGAAAGCAGCCGTGACCGGTCGAGATCCGGCCAGACGGGCACTTCGAACGGCCCCGGTTTGGAACTCGATTTCGGGAACCCGCGCCCCGGTGCTGCCGGGAAGTCGAGAGTGAGACGGAGGAAGGTTCGACGATGACAACGGGACGGGGAGACGGACGGTCCATATACCAGCGGTTGCGGCCATTCTTACCGGGACTGGGGTTGCTGTGCATCGTCTCGAGTGTTGTGGTGGGGTCGATCGGCTGGATGATGGCGGCCGGGCCCCTATGTGTCGTGGGACTGGTCCTGTTCGCCCTGCATCTCGGCGGCAGTGCGAGTTACTCGGCTTTTGCCTTCACGGCCTGGGTCGCCGCCTTCGTGGCCGCGGCCATGTTCTACCCGCTCGCGTTTCGGACCTGGTTCGGATACGAACTCAAAGGTCTGATCGTCCCGTTGATTCAGATCATCATGTTCGGGATGGGGACCCAACTCACCGTCTCCGATTTCAGGCGGGTCTTCACCATGCCCCGGGCGGTCGTCATCGGCATGGTCCTGCAGTTCTCCATCATGCCCTTCGTCGGGAAAGGGCTGGCCATGATCTTCACCAACGATCCGGAGATCGCAGCCGGTATGGTGTTGATCGGTTCCTGTCCGGGCGGAGTCGCGTCGAATGTAATGACCTTCCTGGCGAACGGTAACGTCGCGCTGTCGGTGACCATGACGTCCTGTTCGACCCTGGCCGCGCCTCTGATGACGCCGGCCATGACCAAGCTGCTGGCCGGAACCTACGTCGAGGTCCGATTCGTGGCCATGATGCTGTCGATCCTCAATATGATCATCATCCCCATCGTGGCCGGTCTGGTGGTCAACGCGCTGTTGCACCGTCTGGCCGGAGTCCATCCTTCCCTGCGACGGGTTTCCGACGCGATCATGGGGTGGCTGCCCTTCGTCTCCATGTTCGCGATTTGCTACATCCTGGCCATCATCATCTCGCTGTCCCGGGACCAGTTGCTGGCCGGGGGATTCGTGGTGGCGATCCTGGTGGCGGTGATCCTTCACAATGCGATCGGGTACGTTCTCGGGTACTGGGGCGCGCGTCTCCTCCGGTTGAGCGAGACGGACTCGCGGACGGTGGCCATCGAAGTCGGGCTCCAGAACGGCGGCATGGCGTCCGGGCTTGCCATCGAGGTCTTGAAGAGTCCTCTGGCCGCCATCCCACCTGCGATTTTCGGTTCCTGGATGAACATGTCCGGAGCCATGTTGGCTTCGTATTGGGCCGGGCGACCCCCAAAGGATGCTCAGGAACGTGGTATGGTCGGAGCCGTGGAGAGGAGCATCGCGGATTGAAGCTGGAACTTGTCGGCGTCACCCTTTTGCGGAAGGAATCGGAACAATGAGCGATGATTTTTCCTATGAAGACATCGCCGGGATGATCGATCATTCCCTGCTCAATCCCACGCTGACCGCGGCGTCGCTCGAGGAGGGGTGCCGAGTGGCCATCGACTATTCGGTGGCCTCGGTCTGCGTCCTCCCCTATTTCCTGCGGCGGGCGGTGGAGATCGTCCTGGAATCTCCCGTGCGGCCGAGCACCACGGTCGGGTTCCCCCACGGGGGCCATACATCGGTCGTGAAGTTGCGGGAAGCCGAGCGGGCGCTCGAGGACGGCGCCGATGAACTGGATGCCGTCGTGAACATCAGCAAGGTCCTCAGCGAAGACTGGGACTACGTGAAGACCGAAGTCCGAGAACTGGTCGAGGTGGCCCATCATGCGGGCAAGAAGATCAAGATCATCTTCGAGAACTGCTATCTCAACACGGAACAGAAGATCCGTCTCTGCGAGATCTGCGGCGACGTGGGAGTGGACTGGGTGAAAACCTCCACCGGCTACGGCACCGGCGGGGCGACGTTGGAGGACCTTCGCTTGATGCGCCTCTACTCGCCCGCTGGAGTCCAGGTCAAAGCGGCCGGCGGTGTGCGCGACCTGGACAAGCTCCTGGCGGTCCGGGCCCTCGGTGTGACCCGGGTCGGGGCCTCGGCCACGCAGGCCATCCTCGACGAGTGCCGCAAGCGCCTGGGGCTGTAGCCTCGCTTTCGACTCTCTGAGTCACCATCTCCGACGCCGCAGTCCAAAGCGGCTGCGCCGCGGCGCCAGGGAAGTTCAAAGCGGCTGCGCCGCTCGTTCCCATCTCCGACGCCGCAGGCGTCCTTGGAGCGCGGGAGCTTGCTCCCGCTTTCGATCCACCCAGGCCCCCCATGCCGACTCGCACAGCCGACTCGCCCACCAACCCCCGCCGAAGCCCGGGAGCTCCCGCAAACCGAGGCCCCTCCCACACAAAGCGGCAGCAAGCTACCGCAGTCCAAAGCGGCGGCGCCGCGGCGCCGGGGCAGTTCAACCGCTTTCCCGGGAACCAGGAGCTCAGCTCTCGCTCTCCGGTCGGGCGCCGTTGGATCCGCCGCGGCGCAGGCTCTGCAGACCGTCGACGACGGGCGGGTCCAGGTGGAGGTCGAGTTGCGGGAAGGCGATGGTAATGTTCTGCTCCTTGAACGCCCACCAGATCGCCTCGTTCATTTCCGAGATGCGCATGAAGGCCCGCCAGGGCTGATCGATCCAGACCGAAACCTCGTAGTTGACGGACGAGTCTCCAAAACCGCGCAGCAGGACGCGTGGCTCACGGCTCTTCAGCCGCCAGGGCAGCGCCCGCGCCAGCTCCTCGAGCGTTTTCCGGACCAGCGCCAGGTCGGAGGAATAGGCGACCCCGACGGCCGCACGCAGACGGTAGATGGAATCCTGCATGGTGTAGTTCTTGACCGTCGTCTGCACCAGCACCGAATTGGGCAAGATGATGTCCTCGTCATTGAGGGTGCGCGAGACGGTCGAGCGGATGCCCATGCGCGACACCCGGACCACCTTCCCTTCGACCTCCAGGACGTCTCCCGGTTTGATCGTGCGTTCGATGAGGAGGATCACGCCGGAAACGAAGTTCTGGGCGATGTTCTGCATGGCGAAGCCCACGGCCACGGCGAACAGGGCGCCTGCCGCAAACAGTGCGCTCAGGTCGATGCCGACATTCTGCAGGGCAATGGCGAAACCGGTCAGGAGCACCACGTAGTGAACCAGACGGCGCGCGACCCCGAGCGTTCCTTCGTCGGTGATCTTGCGAATGCGAAACGCTTCGTTGACGGCCGCCTCGAGAATCTTCGAAACGAGGAACGTCACCAGGATGATGACGGCGAAGACGATGACCGTCATCAGGTTGACCTTGTGTTCCCCGATCGAGAACAGAGTGTGGCTGAGGATATCCTCGTTGACGATCTTGTCGAAGGCATTCGAGAAGAAGTCCTTCATTGGAGAAACTCCTTCGCTCGTTTATACATGCAGGGACCGACGGCAGCGGCCGGGAATACACGGTTTCTACTCTGGAGAGTCTAACAGCTCACGGGCCAGCGCTGCTGCATCGAGCCCTGAAAAGGTTCCCGACGACATCAGCAGGAGGGTTCGTTCCTGCCAGGGAGTCTCCCGCAGGCGCCCGAGAAGCGACTCGAGACGGTCGAAAACGTGCAATCCGGGTGTATCGAAAGCCTTCCGGACCGCATCCGGGTCCAGTGGGGCAAGGCCCTTGTGCGTGACCGCACGGGGATCGAAATAGACGAGCGCCTCGTCGGCGGCATCGAGGCTCCCCCGATACTGGGACAGGAACGAGGCGGTCAGGCTGCTGAAGGTGTGCAATTCCAGGCAGGCCACCAGCCGGCGCGAGGGGAAGGCCTCCTTGAGGGCGCGGGTCGTGGCGCGGACCTTGGAGGGGGAATGGGCGAAATCAAGGTAAACGGCAGCGTTGTCGCTGGACGCCAGGAGCGTCAGACGGCGGGCGGCGCCCCGGAAACTCCGGACCGCCTGGAAGAACTCCCCATCCGAAATGCCGAGTTCCGAACAGATGGCTTTCGCCGCACCGAGGTTCTGCATGTTGTGCCGGCCGAGCAGCGAGACGGGCACGAGTCCCTCCGATGCTTCGAGCCGAAAGATCCCCTCATCGATCGCGTAGGGCAGGGTCCCGTATTCGATCCGGCGCCGCGGCCCGGGGACTTCCTCGAGGAGATGCCGGACCTCGGTATCCTCCCCGTTGAAGATCAGGACCGATTCGGGATCGAGGGCCCGCACAAAGTCCTCGAATTGCCTGCGATAGACCTCCCAGGTCGGGAAGACATTGACGTGGTCCCATGCGATACCGCTGATCAGGGCGATGCCGGCGCGATAGAGCAGGAACTTGGGTCTCGGATCGAGGGCCGAGGTCAGGTATTCGTCTCCCTCGAAGACCGCCAGCCGGGAGTCCTGCCGGAGACCGACCATGGCGGAAAAGCCTTCGAGTTGGGCGCCGACGAGGTAGTCGAAGCTCCGTCCGCCGGCCCGGAGAACATGCATGACCAGAGACGTGATCGTCGTCTTGCCGTGGCTGCCGGCCACCACCACCCGCAATTTGTCCTGGGTCTGTTCGTACATGAATTCCGGGAAGGAAAAGACCGGGACCCCCAGTGACTGCGCGCGAACCAGTTCAGGGTTGTCGGCCCGGGCGTGCATCCCCAGGATCACGGCGTCGAGGTCGCGGTCGATGCGTTGCGGATTCCAGCCCGGGCTTGGCGGGAGGAGCCCGGCGGCAGCCAGTCGACTCCTCGAGGGCTCCGCGATCTCATCGTCGGAGCCCGTGACCCTCGCCCCCTTGCTCTGCAGGGCCAGGGCCAGGTTGTGCATGACGGCTCCGCCAATGGCGATGAAGTGTACGCGCATGATGTCCCGAGCTTACACGAGAACGGGGGGATTTGAGATCTTCGATTGCCGATTTGGAGAATGCTGCCCGGCAATCCCCACAACCGAAAATCGGCAATCGGCAATCGAAAATCGGCATTCCAAATCTCAGGCTTTCCCCGATTGACAAAAGGTGAAGAAAAGGTGAAAATCATTTCATGTCTTCTGCCTTTTCTCCCCTTCCCCCGGGCCCTCTGGCCGAGCGGGAAAATGACGCGAACGAGGCGCTGGACGAGCGTAAGGGGGCAGCCCTGCAGTCGCTCCGTTTTCATGTCTCCCGGTATGTCTCGACCGAAGTGCTGGCCACCGGAGTCGAGGACCTGGACCGGTTGCTGAAGGGGGGACTCCCGCGGGGGAAATTGATCGAGATCACGGGAGATCTGTCCAGCGGGAAGACCAGCCTGTTGCTCTCCGTTTGCGCCCAGGCCACGGAAGCCGGGGAGTTCGTGGCCTATGTCGATGCCTTCAGTGCGCTGGATCCGGAGGGGGCGGCCGTCATCGGGATCGATCTGCGGCGTCTTCTGTGGGTGCGCTGCACGTCCGAAAACGGGACCGGGGGGATCGACGAAGGGGTCGACAAGGCGCTCAAGGCGGTGGACATTCTGACCCGGGCGGGAGGATTCGGGGTGATCGCGCTGGACCTGCAGCCTCCCCCTCCACAGAGGGGGGTTCGTGTTCCTCTGCATCTCTGGTTCCGGCTGCAAAGAGCCATCCAGGGGAGCCCCACTACGTTGCTCGTACTCACACGGTCGAGGACGGCCGGGAGTGCGGCGTCGCTGGCGCTGACCCTGGAGCGGCAGGACAGTTGCTGGTCCCATCGCAGTTCCCGCTCCGCCGATGTCCGATTTCGAGTCGATGCACCGACCGTGACAGAGGGGATGGGACCGATGGCGGCGCCGGAAAGGGTTGCGGGGAACCGTTTCCAGGGCCTGCAGAGTCAGGCGCGTCTACTCAGAGGTGAAGTGCATGGCTCCATCCCGGTTCATTGCCGTTTTTAGCCTGCACTCGAAGCGTCTTTTCGAAGCTGCTGAAATGCTGACGCCGCGGGTGGAAGTCTGTCCTCCCGACGGCGTCGTTCTGGAGATTCCCGCCCGTTACGAGCAGGAGACCCTGCACCGGCTGACTCACTTGCTGGATCGGGATGCCCGGATTGGGGGGGCTTCGACCCGTACTGCCGCCATTCTGGCCGCCCGGCTGGTGCCCGGCACACTGGTCCCCTATAGCCGGGAATCCCAATTCCTGAGCGGCTTACCGGTGACGGCTCTGAAATTCTGCATGGAGGCGGAGGAGGCCCCGTTCGAAACCTTGGCCGGTTGGGGAATCCGAACGCTGGGGGAAATGGCGGCCCTGCCGCGCAATGCTCTGGTGGCCCGCTTCGGCGAGAAGGGAGCGATTCTGCACCGACTGGCTTCCGGAGAGGATGTGGGAATCCTTCCGGGGCATCGGCCGGCACCGGAGTTCAAGGAGGAGCAGGATCTGGAATGGACGCTGGACCTGCTGGAGCCATTGGTCTTTCTTTTGGGAGGGATGCTGACCCGGCTGTGCGCCCGACTGCGTGAGCGGGGTCTGGCGGCGGAATCCCTGGGCCTCGAGTTCCGGCTGTCCGATGGCTCTTCCTTCCGGCGGGAGCTGCGTCCGGCGGTCCCCATTCAGGATGCCAAGGTTCTCCTGTCACTGCTGCGCCTGGATCTCCAGGCTCATTCCCCCGGTGCCGGGGTCACTGCCATCTCCGTCCAGGCCTGGCCGGGTCCTCCCCGGACCGTGCAGAACTCGTTGCTGCAGCCGGCCGCCCCCCACCCGGAGAAGCTGGCCCAGACGCTGACGCGGTTGAGAGCCGTTCTGGGAGAAGGGAATGTAGGGAGTCCGCGGGTGCTGGATACCCATCGTCCGGACGCTCTGCGCATGGTGGAACTGGAGTTGCCGGCTCCGAATGGACGGGAAAGAGCGCGCCGAAAGGAGGCCGGCCCGGCGGCGCCGGCTCGACGGCCCCACCCGGAAGGCGGCAGCCGTCTCGCCCTGCGGCGCATCCGACCGCCCCGACCGGCACGGTTGGACAACGAGATGATCGTTTCCTGCGCCGGTCCCTGGCGTTCCTCCGGGGACTGGTGGTCGGACGGTCGGGAGGCTGAGGTCTGGTCGCGCGACGAATGGGACGTCGAGCTGACGGACGGGGTGATCTATCGCATCTATTGGGATCACCGGGAGCGCCAGTGGTACGTGGAAGGAGCGTATGACTGATTTGAGATTTGAGATTTACGATTTGAGATTTGGGGGCGGCTGGGAAGCTGGAAGCAAGAAGCAAGGAGACGAAAGAGTTTCGAGTTCCCAGTTCCTGGTTTCGAGAGAACACCATCCAGATCCGCCGTGGTTTTGGCGATTACCTCCGACGCCGCAGGCGTCCTTGGACTGCGGAAGCTCGCTTCCGCTCTCGGTTCGCCCCGGTTTCCCGGTCCGAACTTGCCCCCGGAACCTGACGTGCAGCGGGTCGACCTCCCGGCCGGACCGCCGTCGACTGACCGTGCGAGTCCTCTCTGCGCGAAAGCGGCAGCATGCTACCGCAGTCCAAAGCGGCTTCGCCTCCATCGGTCCAAATCGTAAATCTCAAAGCGTAAATCTCAAATCCCATGGGATACGTTGAACTGCATGCCTGCAGCGCTTTCAGCTTTCTCGAGGGGGCGTCGAACCCCGAGGCCCTCGTGCAGGAGGCGGCGCGTCTCGGCTATCCGGCACTGGGGTTGCTGGATCGAGACGGCGTCTATGCAGCTCCCCGCTTCTACCGGGCCTGCCGGGAAGCAGGCATCCGCTCCCTGGTGGGAGCCGAGCTGACCACTCCGGAAGGGAGACTCCCGATCCTGGTGGAATCACGGGCCGGCTATCAGCATCTCTGCCGGCTCATCACGTCGACGCAGCTCGGAGCGGAGAAGGGGAGGGGTGTCACGCTCCTGGATGAGGTCGCCGATTACACGCCCGGGACGATCTGCCTGACCGGGGGCCGGGACGGGGCACTGGCACGCCTTCTGCTCCGGGACCCTCGAGCGGCCCGAGCTTATCTCGCCAGACTGCAGGGTCTGTGGGGGGAGGGCCGCGTTTACGTGGAGGTGCAGCGGCATTTCGCCCGGGACCAGGAAGCCGTCAACCAGGGCCTGGTCGACCTCGCCCGTGCCGCACAGGCTCCTCTGATCGCGACCAACGGGGTGCGCCATGCCACCGCCCCGGGGCGGGTACTGCACGACGTGCTGACCTGCATCCATCACAAAACCACCCTGGACCGGGCGGGACGCCTGCTCAACCGGAACGCGGAGAGGCACCTGAAGTCTCCGCAGGAAATGGAAAGGGTTTTTGCCGACCTGCCGGAGGCCGTCCGGAATTCGGAGAGCCTGGCCGAACGGCTGGATTTTACCCTGCAGGATCTGGGCTATCGTTTCCCCGATTATCCGGTGCCCGCCGGCGAAAGCATGACCGGTTATCTGCGCAGGGTCACCCATGCCGGCGCCCGCCGGCGTTATCGCCCCTACCATGAGAAGGCCAGGCGTCAGATCGAATACGAGCTGAACATGATCGAGAAGCTCGGTCTGGCCGGCTATTTTCTCATCGTCTGGGACATCGTCCAGTTCTGCCGCCAAAACGACATCCTGGTTCAGGGAAGGGGGTCGGCGGCCAACAGCGCCGTTTGCTACAGCCTGGGCATCACGGCCGTCGATCCGGTCGGGATGGAACTTCTATTCGAGCGCTTCCTGTCGGAGGAGCGCGGCGAGTGGCCCGATATCGATCTGGATTTGCCCAGCGGGGACCACCGCGAACGGGTCATCCAGTATGTCTACGAGCGCTACGGGCGGCGGGGCGCGGCGATGACCGCCAACGTCATCACCTACCGGGGCCGCAGCGCCGCCCGGGAGGTCGGCAAGGCCTTCGGCTTCCCTCTCGAGACGCTCGATCGCCTGTCCAAGCTGCTGGTGACCTGGGGGGAGACGGGGCTGCACGACGAGACGCTTCTGCTGCAGCGGATCCGGGAAGCCGGACTCGAGATCGGAAGCCGGCGGACACGCCTGTTCGCGCGCCTCTGGCGGGAGATCCAGAACCTGCCCCGCCACCTCGGTCAGCATACGGGAGGGATGGTCATCTGCCAGGGGCGGCTCGATTCGGTGGTGCCTCTCGAGCGCGCCCGCATGCCGGATCGAACCGTCGTGCAGTGGGACAAGGATGATTGCGCCGATCTGGGCATCATCAAGGTGGATCTGCTGGGGCTGGGCATGATGGCCGCCATTCATGAAGCCCTGGAACTGGTCCGGAGTTCGGGGCGTGAGATCGACCTCGCCCATCTGCCTCAGGACGACCCCCAGGTCTATGCCATGCTCCGCAAGGCCGATACGGTGGGGGTCTTCCAGGTGGAGAGCCGGGCCCAGATGGCCACCCTGCCTCGTCTGCAGCCCACCTGTTTCTACGACCTGGTGGTGGAAGTGGCCATTATCCGGCCGGGCCCGATCGTCGGTGAGATGGTCCATCCCTACTTGAGGCGCAGAGCGGGTCTCGAGCCGGTCGTCTACCCTCATCCCTCCCTCGAGCCGATCCTGAAGCGAACCCTGGGGGTGCCCCTCTTTCAGGAACAGTTGCTGCGGATCGCCATGGTTGCCGCCGGTTTCTCCGGCGGAGAAGCGGAAGAGCTGCGGCGGGCCCTGGGCTTCAAGCGGCCCGACGACGCAATGCGCCGGATCGAGAAGAAGCTTCGCGACGGCCTGGCCCGCAACCGGATCACCGGCAAGACGCACGAGACCCTCATCAAGTACATCACCTCCTTTGCCCTGTACGGCTTCCCCGAATCCCACGCCGCCAGCTTCGCGTTGCTGGCCTATGCCAGTGCCTATCTCAAGGCGCACTATCCGGCCGCCTTCTATACCGCCCTGCTCAACAACCAGCCCATGGGGTTCTACCATCCGGCGACACTCGTCAAGGATGCCCAGCACCACGGCCAGCGCGTGCGTTGTATCGATGTCCGTCATTCCGACTGGCGCTGCGGTGTCGAGCCGGACGGATCCATTCGGCTGGGCTTGATGTATGTCCGCGGCTTACGGCGGGAGACCGGGCTGCGGATCGAGACAGAACGCAAGCGGCGGCCCTATGCCGGCATCGAAGATCTGCAGCGGCGGGTGCATCTGAACCGCAGCGAAATTGCGATGCTGGCCCGGATCGGCGCCCTGAACTCCTTCGATATGCGGCGGCGGGAGGCGCTCTGGCAGGTCGAGCGGGCCGGTCGCTTCGCGGGACCGCTTCTCGAGACGCTGCCAATGGAGAAGGAGCCTTCCCCGCTCCGGGACATGACGGCGGTGGAACGGATGGTTTCCGATTACGCGGGGACGGGGATGACCATCGGGCCCCATCCCATGGCTTTGAAGCGCCGCGCTTTGTCCGGGCAGGGAGTCACCCCGGCCGAGCGGCTCCATCGGGTGCCGAGCGGACGAACGGTGCGGGTGGCGGGCACGGTGATCGTGCGCCAGCGGCCCATGACGGCAAAGGGCTTTCTGTTCGTGAGCCTGGAAGACGAAACGGGGATCGCCAATATCATTGTTCGTCCGAAGATGTTCGACGAGCACCGCCTGCTTCTGATGGGTTCCTCCTTTCTGCTCGTCGAGGGAGTGCTCCAGAACCAGGAAGGGGTCGTTTCGGTGCGGGCCGAGCGGTTCGAGGCGCTGGAACCTTTCGAGATCGGGGTCGGCTCGCACGATTTCGGGTAAGGAGATTTTCGATTGTCGATTTGGGGGCGGGAAACGGGAGCCGGGAAACGGGAAGCGGGAGCCCGGACCGGCAGCGCACTTGCTCTCGCGCTGCGTGAAGCCCGCTGTCGAATCGTCTGCGTTGCTGTCACCGATCCGTAAACCGAGGCTCACCGATCTCCAAACCGCCGTTTCCCGCAGAACGCGAAACCCGAAACTCGAAACCCGAGGGCGCGTTGCCCAAAGGGCTGGGGCCTCCGATCGGTGTGCCCCCACTGGAGTGAGGTCTCGGCAGCCTGATCTCACGCGAAGCCGCAGAGTACGCAACGCCGCAAAGAGATTCTTTGTGGGTGGCGGCTTGGCGTCCTTCTTTGCGCCGTTGCGTGGAACCAACCCACCGTGCATTCGCCTGCCTGCCAGCGTCCGATCCGACACAGCCCTTGCCATTCGGACAACCCGCCTTCGCCCTTCGGCGTTGGGCCCTCGCTGTTCGGCTTGGAGAACGGGAGGACGGGAGCGCGGGAGGACGGGATGCCGCTCCGTATTTCAGAACCCGAACGAAGTGAGGCGCCCCGCGCCGGGCCCGGAGAACGGGAGGACGGGTCTCGCGAGGGAGGGAGGGAACCGCGTCAGAGCGATTTGGGCAACACGCCCCCGAAACGCGAAACCCGGGGGCGTGTTGCCCAAAGGGAGACGGCCTCCGATCGGTGTGCGCCCACTGGAGAGAGGTCTCGGCAGCCTGATCTCACGCCAAGGCGCCAAGTACGCCACGCCGCAAAGAGATTCTTTGTGGGTGGCGGCTTGGCGTCCTTCTTTGCGCCGTTGCGTGGAACCAACCCACCGTGCCTTCGCCTGCCTGCCACCGTCCGATCCAACACAACCCTTACCATTGGGGCAACACGCCCCGAAATTCGAAAATCGAAAATCGGAGATCTCCAGCCGACAGGACTGCGCAAGTTCAGGTACTCTATCAGGATGCAGCGTCAGCGGGTGACGATCGAACACGTCAAGCCCCAGGTCGATGCCGGCCGGTTCCCGGTCAAACGAGTCACGGAAGACCTGGTCTCCGTCGAGGCACGCATCTTCGCCGATGGGCGGGATGCCATCAGCGCCGAGTTGCTCCACCGAAGATCCGCCCCGGGGAGCACCTGGCAGAGCGTTCCCATGCGTACCGCCGGAGGCGACCAATGGACGGCTGCATTCGCGGTATCCGAGCCCGGGCTCCATCACTTCACGATTCGGGCCTGGATCGATGCCTTCGAAACCTGGCGACGGGATCTTCGAAGGAGGATCGACGCCGGGCAGGACGTCGCCGGAGAATTGCTGGTCGGAGCGCGGCTCGCGCAGGATGCGGCCGAACGCGCCACCGGGAAAGACCGGGAGCAACTGCTCGAATTTGCGCATTTCCTGCGCACCGATGAGGCCCCCGGTCTGCGTATTCCCCTGGCTCTGGACGACGAGCTCGCCGAGATCATCCGTCGATACCCCGAGGGTGACCTGGTGACACGGCATCCGACGGAATTCGAGGTTCTGGTCGAGTCGAAGCGGGCGCGATTCGGAAGCTGGTACGAGATGTTCCCACGCTCCTGCGGCTCGGCCGGGATATCCGGCTCCTTTGCGGACTGCGAACCCTTTCTGGAACGCGTTGCCGAAATGGGGTTCGAAGTGGTCTGCTTTCCGCCCATTCACCCCATCGGGAGGACCGGCAGACGGGGTGCCGACGGTCGTTCCGAGGCCTCGCCGGAGGACGTCGGCAATCCCTACGCCGTCGGTTCGGAGGAGGGGGGTCACAAATCGATTCATCCCGAACTGGGAACGATGGAAGACTTCCACCGCCTGCTGGAAAAGGCCTCTTCACTGGGGATCGAGATCGCTCTCGACCTGGCGTTCCAGTGTTCCCCCGATCATCCGTATCTGCAGGAGCATCCCGAATGGTTCCGGACCGCTCCCGACGGTTCCGTCCGCCGGGCCGAGGTTCCGCCGCGCCGTTACGACGATATCGTACCGTTCGATTTCGAGACCGCCGCCGTCGAAAGCCTGTGGCAGGAGCTGCACAGCATCGTCGAGTTCTGGATCGCGCAGGGTGTGCGCCTCTTCCGTGCCGATCTCCCTCATCAGAAGCCCTTCGCCTTCTGGAAGTGGCTGCTCGAGAAGACGCGTGAGCAGCACCCGGAAGTCGTTTTTCTGGCGGGCGGATTCGCCCGTCCGTCCGTCGTCGAGCGTCTGGGGAAAATCGGTTTCTCGCAGTGCTGCGTCAACTTCCCGTGGCGCAATACCAAGGCCGAGCTGGTGGAGTACTTCACGGCCCTTCGGGCGGAGGAGGTGCGCGAATACCTGCGCCCCAGCGCCTGGCCGAACACTCCGGAAGTGTTGCCCGAGTTCCTCCAGACGGGAGGCCGTGCGGCCTTTTTGATCCGTCTCATCCTTGCCGCCACGCTCTCGTCCAGCTACGGCGTCTATGGACCCGCCTTCGAGCTCTGCGAAACGGAGCCCTCGGAATCCGGCAGCGCCCGCTATGCCGTGGCCGAGAAGTACGCCCTCAAGGAATGGGCCATCGGAGAGGTCGCGGACCTGCGCGAGCAGATCGGGCGGGTCAATGCCATCCGCCGCCAGTGCCCGGGTCTGCAGAGCAACCGAAATCTGAGATTCCACGCCGTTGAGAATCAGCAGATCATCTGTTATTCCAAGCGGGACGACGAAACCGAGGCGCTGGTCCTGGTGGCGGTCAATCTCGATCCTTACCACGTCCAGTCCGGCTGGCTCGATCTGCCTCTCGAAGGGCTCGGGCTGCCGGCGGACCGCTCGTTCGAAGTCCGCGATCTGCTGAGCGGCAGCCGTCATCTCTGGTTCGGTCCGCGGAACTTCGTGGAACTGGATCCACGGACGTCGCCGGCCCGCATTTTCGAAATTCGCGGGAAAGTGCCGACCGAACGGGACTTCGAGTTCTTCATCTGACCGGAAGTGGCAGGCCGGGACCGGGGACCGCAGGGGAGCTGATTTGCTGGACCGATTGAAAGAGCTGGCGCGACTTTACGCAGTCGATTCGGAGTACTACGACGGACTGGGCGTGCGCCGCGAACCGCCGCCGGAATCCCTGCTGGCCATCGTGCGCAGCCTGGGGGCGCCGGTCAACGGCCTGGGGGACGTGCCCTTGGGATTGCACGAGCGGACGTCCCAGCTGGCGACGGCACCGGTCGAGCCCGTCATCGTCACCTGGGGCGACTCCCCGCTTGTGGTGGATCTCAACCTGGCCGATCCGGGCGACGAGACGAAGCTGGAGTTCACGCTGGTCTATGAGGACGGCGAGACCCAGATTCGACCGCTCGCCTGGGGGCAGGGCCAAGGGCTCGCCGAGTCCACTTTCGAGGGACGTCATTACCGGAGACGGCGCTTCGTCCTCGATACTCCGGTCCGGCACGGATACCATACGCTTCGAATCGAGGGGGCGGGAATCGCGGCCTCGTGCTTCGTGATCTCCGCGCCGGCCAGGGCCTTTCAGGGGCCGGGCCGGCGGAGCTGGGGGATGTTTCTGCCCGCCTATGCGCTGCACGGGAGCTCGAGCTGGGGGGCGGGCGATCTGAGCGATTTCCACCGTTTCATGGATTGGACGGCCGATCTCGGCGGACGCTTCGTAGGCACCCTTCCCCTGTTTGCCGCATTTCTGGAAGAACCGTTCGCCCCCAGTCCGTACGCCCCGGTCAGCCGGTTGTTCTGGAATGAATTCTTCGCCGATCCGACGCGGGCACCCAACTGGGCGGCCTGTGAGGAAGCCCAACGCCTCGTTGCCTCCGAGTCCTTCGAACGAGCGATCGAGAAGGAACGCGCCGGGCGGATGGTCGACTACCACTCCCAGATGGCGTTGAAGGCCCGTATCTTCCAGTCGTTGTCTCGGCAGTTCTGGAGCTCCCGGGGGGGCAAAGATCCGGACTTGCTCGACTTCCTGAAGTCCCGGCCGGAAGTCCGCGACTACGCGAATTTCCGGGCGGTCGTCGAGCGGCGACGCCGAAACTGGCAGGCCTGGCCGAAACGGATGCAGGCCGGAACCCTCCGGCCGGGGGACCGGGAGGCCGAACGCTACCAGTACCATCTGTACGTCCAATGGCTCGTCCAGCGTCAAATGGAGGCGCTCATCGAGTCGGGCCGCCGGCGGGAGACCGGGCTGTACCTCGATCTGCCGCTGGGAGTCCATCCCGACGGCTTCGATGCCTGGAAATCGCGCCAGAGTTTCGCGGCCGGCATGTCCGGCGGCGCTCCGCCGGATGGTTTCTTCACCGTGGGCCAGGAGTGGGGTTTCCCACCGCTCCACCCGGAATCGGAACGGAGTCGGCAGTATCGCTACTTGCGCTCGGTGCTGGCCAATCTGATGCGGCACACGGACATGATCCGGATCGATCACGCCATGAGTCTGCAGCGGCTCTTCTGGGTGCCCCAGGGCGCGTCGGCTCTGGAAGGAGCGTACGTCTACTACCGGATGGAAGAACTGTTCGCCCTGGTTGTCCTCGAGTCTGCCCGCAACGACTGTGTGATCGTCGGGGAGGACCTGGGCACGGTGACTCCGGAGCTGCGTCAGACGATGGAGGAGCGCGGTCTCTACCGCATGTACGTGGGACAGTTCGAGCTCGCGCTGGACAGGAATCCTCCCTTCAGCGAGCCGCAGCCGCGCATGGTGGCGAGTCTGAACACACATGACACGCCGACGGCCGCAGGTTTCTGGTTCGCTGACGACGTCGAGCTCCGCAAGGATCTGGGATTGCTCAAAGGCGAGGATCTCTCCCAGGAGCGTGCGGGTCGGGCCTCGCTGCGGGAGGCTCTGAAGAGTCGGCTCGATGTGGAGGCGGAGGCACCTCCCTTCCAGGTCCAGTTCCAGATTCTCGTCCGCTGGCTGGAGTTTCTGGCCGCCAGTCCCGCCGAGTACGTGCTCGTCACGTTGGAGGATCTGCTCCAGACACGGGAGCCCCAGAATGTTCCGGGTACCTACGACGAGCAGCCCAACTGGAAGCGGAAGACCCGCCTTCCCTTCGAGGCTTTCCGCGAGGATACCCGGGTGGTCGAGACCCTGAAGCGGGTGGAGTCCCTGCGCCGAAAAGAGGATGTATGAAGCGGAGGAAACCTGTAGAGTAAGGGCATGACAAAGCCTGCCAAGAAGGTCGGTAAGAAGGCCCTGGACGAGCAGTACTCACTCCTCTCGGATCACGATCTTTACCTCTTCAACGAAGGCACTCACTACCAGCTCTACGACAAACTTGGAGCCCACCTCGCGTCGGTCGGGGACAAGGAGGGGGTCTATTTCTCCGTCTGGGCGCCCGACGCCGATTCCGTCTCCGTGATCGGCGAGTTCAATGACTGGGATCCCGCCCGCCACCGGCTCGTCCCCAAGGCCCAGTCGGGCATCTGGGAATGCTTCGTCGAGGGGATTGGCGAAGGGGCTCTCTACAAGTACCTCGTGCACTCCCGCTTCAATGAGTATCAAGTTCAGAAGGCCGATCCCTACGCCTTCCATGCGGAAGTGGCCCCCAAGTCCGCCTCCGTCGTCTGGGATCTCGCCTACGAGTGGCATGATCAGGACTGGATGCGTGAAAGGGCGGTCCGGAATTCGCTGGACAGTCCCATCAGCATTTATGAGGTCCATGCCGGTTCGTGGATGTGGGTCCCCGAAGAAGACCGTCCGCTCAGCTATCGTGAGATGGCTCCCCGGCTCGCCGAGTACGTCCGGGCCATGGGGTTCACGCACGTCGAGTTCATGCCCATCATGGAGCATCCCTTCGGGGGTTCCTGGGGCTATCAGGTGACCGGGTTCTTTGCCCCGACCAGCCGTTTCGGCACCCCGCAGGATTTCATGTTCCTCGTCGACTTCCTGCACCAGAACGGGATCGGGGTGATCCTGGACTGGGTTCCCTCCCATTTCACGACCGACGACCACGGCCTCGGCTACTTCGACGGCACCCACCTTTACGAACACGCGGACCCGAGGCAGGGCTATCACCCCGACTGGGGAAGCTACATCTTCAACTACGGACGCAACGAGGTCCGGAGCTTCCTGATCAGCTCCGCCCTGTTCTGGCTGGACCGCTACCACATCGACGGACTGCGCGTGGATGCCGTGGCTTCCATGCTTTATCTCGATTACTCCCGGCAGGATGGGCAGTGGATCCCCAACGAGTACGGCGGCAAGGAGAACATCCCGGCAATCGAGTTCCTCCGCCAGTTCAACCACGAGGTCTTCCGCGCCTTCCCGGATGTTCAGACCTACGCGGAGGAATCGACTTCGTGGCCGATGGTATCGCAGCCGACCTATGTGGGCGGCCTGGGATTCGGGATGAAGTGGGACATGGGCTGGATGCACGACACGCTGACCTACATGACCCGAGATCCCGTCTACCGGCGCTTCCACCACAACAATCTGACCTTCCGCATGCTCTATGCCTTTCACGAGAACTTCGTGCTGCCGCTGTCGCACGACGAAGTCGTCCACGGCAAGGGTTCGCTGCTGGCCAAGATGCCGGGCGACGATTGGCAAAAGTTCGCGAACCTTCGGGTTCTGTTCGGCTACATGTTCGCCCAGGCGGCCAAGAAACTCCTTTTCATGGGAGGCGAATTCGGCCAGTGGAACGAGTGGTTCCACGAGGTCAGCCTGGACTGGCATTTGACTCAGTACCCCATGCACGCAGGTCTGCAGCGCTGGGTGGCTGACTTGAATGCTGCCTACCGACAACACAAGGCGTTGCACGAAAAGGACTTCGATCCCTCCGGATTCGAGTGGATCGATTGCGGTGACAGCGATCAGAGCGTGATCAGCCTGCTGCGACAGGGAAGGCAGCCCGAAGGCAAGATCGCCGTGGTCTGCAACTTCACGCCTGTCCCGCGGGAGGAGTATCGGATCGGCATTCCGGATGCCGGCTTCTGGGAGGAAATCCTGAACAGCGACGCCGAGACTTACGGCGGCAGCGGTCTGGGAAACCACGGGGGGATCCATGCCACGCACGAATCCTTCCATGGTCGGCCCTTCTCGCTGCGGCTCATGCTGCCGCCCCTGTCGGCCGTCTACCTCCGCCACCGCGACGAATAGTCTCTCCGAGTTCCGAACTCCGAGGTTCCGGGGTCCGAGTTCGCCCTTCGAACCTCGGACTTTGCCGTATCCGTTTCGCCCTTCGTCGCCCCATTCCGCGTTGCGGGCCTCCTTTCCCGGCGCCGGTTGTCCAGTCCCTCCTCCAAAGCGGAAATCGAGAATCTCAAATTCCGGCGGGTCTTGTGCTCAGTCGGGGCCGAGTGGCATCATCTTCCCCTTATGCGAGCCGACTCCAGGCCCGAGCACTACGTCTGCATTCACGGGCATTTCTACCAGCCTCCCCGGGAGAATCCCTGGACGGGGCGAATCGAACGACAGCCGAGCGCGGAGCCGTTTCACGATTGGAACGAACGCATTACGGCCGAGTCGTATGAACCCAACACGCACGCCAAGATCCTCGGCCCGGCCGGAGAGGTCGCCGAGTATGTGAACAACTTCACCCGGATCAGTTTCAACTTCGGACCGACGCTCCTTCGCTGGATGGAAGGCGCCGCCCCTTCGACCTATCAAGCGATCATCGAGGCCGACCGCCTGAGCCGTCGCCACTTCTCCGGCCACGGAGGAGCCGTGGCCCAGGCCTACCATCACAGCATCCTGCCGCTGGCCAACCACCGGGACCGGGTGACGGAGGTCCGGTGGGGCATTCGGGACTTCGAACATCGCTTCAACCGAGCTCCGGAGGGCATCTGGCTGGCGGAGACCGCGGTCGACCTGGAAACGCTCGAGATCCTGGCTGATGAGGGTCTCCGCTTTACGATACTGAGCCCCTTCCAGGCGCATCGGGTACGCCCCCCTGGAAATCCCGCCTGGCTCGACCTGCCCGCCGGAACCATCGACCCGAGGCGGGCGTACCAGATTCAGTTGCCCTCGGGACGCTCCTTCTCGCTGTTCTTCTACGATGGAGAGCTGGCGCGAGGGGTTGCCTTCGGCGGACTGCTCTCCAACGGCGAACGCCTCGCCCGGCTGTTGATCGACACGATTTCCGGATCGCCTGACGCTCAACTGGCGCAGATCGCCACCGACGGGGAGTCCTACGGACATCACCATCACTTTGGCGAGATGGCACTGGCCTACGCACTGAAGGAAATCGAGCGATCCCGTCAGGCCCGCTTGACCGTGTACGGCGAATTCCTGGAACGGCACCCCGCCCGATGGCATGTGGAAATTCTCGAAAACTCGTCCTGGAGCTGCGCCCATGGAGTGGAACGCTGGCGCAGTGATTGCGGTTGCCACACGGGAGCGCTCGCCGGCTGGAATCAGAGTTGGCGGGGACCGCTTCGGGACAGCCTCAACTGGCTGCGGGACGAAGCGGCGAAATTGTACGAGCGGGAGGCGGACGGTCTGCTGAACGATCCCTGGGAGGCTCGGAACGACTATGTCGGGCTGCTTCTGAATCGGAGCCAGGCGGCGCAGGCGCGCTTCTTCTCGCGCTGGTCGGCGCGCAAGCGGCTCAGCCGCGACCAGAAGGCGCGTATCCGGCACTTGCTCGAATTGCAGCGCTACTCTCTGATGATGTTCACCAGTTGCGGCTGGTTCTTCAATGATATTGCGGGTATCGAAACCGTCCAGATCCTTCGTTACGCCGGCCGGCTGATCGAATTGGCCCGAGCGATCGCGGACACGGACCTCGAGCCCCCGTTTCTGACCCGGCTGGAGGCAGCGCAGAGCAACAATCCGGCGGAAGGCAACGGCCGGCAGATCTACCTGCGGGAGATCCGGAGAGCCCACCAGGAAGCCCGTCGCCGAGCCGGGGCGCTCTAGGCCGGTTCTCGTCGGGTCCCGTGCCATTTGCATTTTTCTCGGGCGGGAGTCTAGACTTTCGGCCATATGGAACAGCAGAAATACCTTCTCCCCGAGTCCGAAATCCCGCGACAGTGGTATAACATCGCTCCCGATCTGCCCACCCCACTGCAGCCTCCGCTGGGTCCGGACGGACAGCCCATCGCTCCGGAGATGCTCGAGCCGATCTTTCCCAAGAACCTCATCGAGCAGGAAGTCAGCGCCCAGCGCTGGATCGACATTCCAGAAGAGATTCTCGAGATCCTCTGCCGATGGCGTCCGACGCCCTTGCGGCGTGCCATTCATCTGGAACGCCACCTCAAGACTCCGGCCCGGATCTACTATAAAGATGAGAGCGTCAGCCCGGCGGGCAGCCACAAGCCCAACACCGCCGTTGCCCAGGCCTGGTACAACAAGCAGGCGGGGATCCGCAAACTCACGACCGAGACGGGTGCGGGCCAGTGGGGCAGTGCGCTGGCCTTTGCCTGCCGCCTGCTGGGCCTGGAGTGCAAGGTCTACATGGTGCGCATCAGCTTTGAGCAGAAGCCGTTCCGCCGCATCATGATGGAGACCTGGGGAGCCAGCTGCATTCCCAGTCCCAGCACCCAGACTGCCGCCGGCCGCGCCGTACTGGAGCGCAGCCCCGACACGCCGGGCAGCCTCGGGATCGCCATCAGCGAGGCCATCGAGGAGGCGGTGGGGGATCCGGAGCGGAAGACCCGGTACTCGCTGGGAAGCGTGCTGAATCACGTGCTGCTGCATCAGACCATCATCGGTCAGGAAGCGAAGAAACAGCTGGCTCTGGCCGGCGAGAAGCTCCCCGATATCGTGATCGGGTGCGCCGGAGGCGGCAGCAATTTCGCCGGTCTCTCTTTCCCGTTCGTGCTGGACAAGATCAACGGTGCAGAGATCGAGGTCATCCCCACCGAGCCGACGGCCTGTCCCACCATGACTCGGGGGCCTTTCAGCTACGACTTCGGCGACACGGCGGAAATGACGCCACTGATGCCCATGCACTCGCTTGGACACACCTTCGTTCCGCCGCCGATCCATGCCGGCGGTCTCCGCTACCATGGCATCGCTCCGCTGATCAGCCAGACCATCGTGGAGGGGTTGCTGACACCGCGGGCCTACGATCAGCTGAAGTGCTATGAATCGGCTGTCACCTGGGCCCGGACCGAGGGGACGATCTGCGCTCCCGAGACCAGCCACGCTCTGGCGGCAGTCATCGACAAGGCCGTCGAGGCGAGGGAAGCGGGAGAGGAAAAGGTCATCCTGGCCTGCTTCAGCGGGCACGGCCTCATGGATCTGGCCGGTTATGAGAAGTTCTTCGCGGGCGAGTTGACCGACTTCTCGTTACCCCAGGAGGAACTGGACGGCTTTCTGCGCGCCATCCAGGATCACCCGCGCCCGGCCACGCAAAAGACCGGCCGCTGGTAGGGTGAGCTCGATCTGAGAGTGTCGGTCTGAGGTGGATGATTTGGCGGCCGCGCCCCGGGGAACTCGGGGCGGATAGGGTTCCGAGTTCCGAGTTCCTGGTTCCGAGTTCCTGGTTCCTGGTTCCTCGTTTCGTGTTTGCGGCGTCGAAGGGCATCTTCTCGATTCACCGCAGCTCGGGCTGCATCCTCCGACGCCGCAGGCGTCCTTGGAGTGCGGAAGCTCGCTTCCGCTTTCGATCCGCCCCGGGGTCCGCATATGGACTCGCCCAGCCGGTGCGCCGAGGCATCCCCGCCGAAGCCCGGGGAGCACCCGCCAACCGAGGCCTCTCCAGAGAAAGCGGTAGCAAGCTACCGCAGTCCAAAGCGGCTGCGCCGCGGTGGCGGGGCAGGCCAGAGCGGCTGTGCTGCCCGTTCGCAGCTCCGACGCCGCAGGCGTCCCTGGAGTGCGGAAGCTCGCTTCCGCTTTCGATTCGCCCCGGGGTGTCCATATGGACTCGCCCGGCCGGTGCGCCGAGGCATCCCCGACGAAGCCCGGGGAGCACCCGCCAACCGAGGCCTCTCCGGAGAAAGCGGTAGCAAGCTACCGCAGTCCAAAGCGGCTGCGCCGCGGTGGCAGGGCAGGCCAGGCCAAAGCGGCTGCGACTGCGAGGAGGGGAAAAGTCGGACAGACTGGGCACAATTTTATCCCGCACCCCGCACCCCGCACCCCGCACCCCGCACCCCGCACCCCGCACCCCGCACCCCGCACCCCGCACCCCGCACCCCGCACCCCGCACCCCGCATCCCGCATCCCGCATCCCGCGCATCCTGCCGTACCGGCCCGAGACTGTAGTGCGCAAATACGAGCATAAAGTACGCATTTATGATGTACATCGCGCATAAAATCCGCTATGATCTTCGCGAATGAAGTCCTCGTGGGCCGAAATAAGGGATCGTCGGGAGCGGTTGACGGCAGTCCTCCTGCAGGAGGGGTACCTGTCGGTCGGTGACCTGGCCGGACGTTTCGAGGTCTCGGAAGCGACGATCCGACGGGACCTGAGCGCCCTCGAGAAGGACAATCGCATCACCCGAACCCACGGGGGGGCGCTGTCCGAATTCGATGCGCTCTTCGTGCCCTTCTATCAGCGCAACATGCAGAACCGCGAGGCCAAGCAGAGGGTCGGCCGGGCGGCGCTTCCTCTGCTGAGGGGAGCCCGGGTCGTCTTCCTGGATGCGGGCTCGACGGTCTACGCCGTCGCCGAGGCCATCGTGGAGTCCAGGCTCGAGCTCCGCGTCGTGACCAACAGTCTGCCGGTGGCGGAGGTCCTGACCTCGAGTGCAGCCGTCGAGACGCATCTGCTGGGAGGGTGTCTGCTGCCCCGTCAGCTCATCGTCGTGGGGCCCGGCGCGACGCTCAGCCTGAGCGCCTGGCGTTTCGATCTGTCGCTGCTCAGTGCGGAGGGCGTCGACGAGCAGGGTCTCTGGAACTCACAGGACGACATCACCGGGTTCCAGCGACATGTGCAGGGCCGGAGCGAGCGTTGCGCATTCTGTCTGGACGCCTCCAAACTCGGTCATGCCGCCCCGAGTTTCCTTTTGCCCTGGTCCCTCGTGGACAGTGTCGTCTCGGATGCCCGCCCCGACCAAATCCTCGCACTGGGTGAGGATGCGGCGACGGCGGACTGGATCGCCGCCTGACGGGAGGGGCGGCGGTGGAGTACTGAAATGGAACTGGCAAGGATCGAAGGCACGGTGGTTTCCACGGTCAAAGTAGACCGGCTGCAGGGTCACAAGCTCATGCTCATCGGTTTGCTGAAGCCCGACACGAGCGCCTTGGGAACCTATCTGGTGGCCGTCGATACCGTCGGGGCGGGCGTGGGAGAGGTGGTGCTGGTCGTCCGGGGGAGTTCGGCGCGCCAGACCGACAAGACCGCCAAAGTCCCGACCGACACCACGATCGTCGGCATCATCGACGGCATCGTGTATCAAGGCAAGACGGTTTACGCAAAGAACGACGCGGAGGCCTCCGGGCGTGTATCTGGGACGGATTGAAGGAAAGGTCTGGGCCACGATCAAGGATGACCGACTGAAGGCGATCCACCTCTGCCTGATGCAGCCGGTCGACGAATATCTGGTCGAGACGGGGCCCGTCGTCGTGGCCGTGGACAGCATCGGCGTCTCGGAGGGAGACCTCGTCTTCTGGGTCGACAGCACCGAAGCCGGCTTCGTTCGACCGGAGGGACTGCCGACCGAGGTGAGCATCGTGGGGCTGGTGGATCGCCTGGATCTGGACGCGACGATCGACTGAAGAGGACGGCATGTATCTCGCCAAAGTCGTGGGAATGGTGGTCTCGACCTTCAAACATCCCTCGTACCGGGATCAGAAGCTGATGATCGTACGACTGACCACCCCCGAGGGCGATCCGACCGGGAAATCCATGGTCGCCATCGACTCCGTCGAAGCGGGAGTCGGGGACTGGGTGCTGGTCGCGTCGGAGGGGCTCACCGTCTCCGAGGAACTGGGCCACGATGGGCTTCTGCCCATCCGGGAAATCATCATCGGAATCGTTGATCGGGTGGATACATGACGCGGGAAGAGATGGAAGCACTGGTTCGAACGGTCACCCTGGAAGTGATGAGGGCACTACAGCAGCCGTCGACGCCTGCTGCGAATGGGCACGACGGCGCGCAATGCGGTTGTGGCTGCGGCGGCTGCGGAACGACGACGCAGGCGGCGGCCGCCCCGGATTCTCCCGATCGTTTTCGCGGCCGGCTGCTGACCGAAGCGGGGCTCGAAACGGCTGCCCGGAACGGAGAGACCGTCCTGCGGCTGGCCTCTCGAACGATCGTCACCCCGCTGGCGCGGGACCGCGCCGCCGAGATGGGGATTGCGCTGGAGCGGGATCCTGGCGGAGCGCGCGCCCCGGCTGAGGAGTCGGGGTCCCCCCCGATTGAATGTCCGAGCAATACGATCGCCTTCTTTTCCGGTCGCCGGTCGCTGACCCACGAGAAGATCGTCACGGCTGCGGCCGCCCGCGGGGGGTTCGAGGTGTATTGCTGCACGCATGAAGGGCGGGACGGAGGAGCCGCTCCGGCGCTGGCCTGCGCCCGGCTGATTTCCCAGGGCCAATGTTGCCGGGGAGTCGTTCTGGGCGACGAGATCTATTCGGTTCTGCGCCAGGCGAACCGGCTGCCCGGCGTGCAGGCCCAGGTCTGCTGGGACGTGCAGGGCGCCCGGGAGAGTCGCCGGTCGGAGGCCAATCTGATGCTGCTCAGCGACGGACAGCTGGGGCTGAAGATGCTGGAGCGGATGGTGGAGGTCTGGCTGGCTCGCTGAAATCCCCCCGATCCAGGTTCGGATGAGCTGAGTGACGTGCCATGAGTCTGAGCGAAAGAACTCGCAGCGCTGGAGTGGTAGGTGCCGGAGGGGCCGGGTTCCCCACCCACGTGAAGATGGCGTCCCAAGCCGACTGGCTGCTTGCCAATGGTGCCGAGTGCGAACCCCTCCTGCACAAGGACCGGGAATTGCTCAGGCACTATGCGCCCCAGGTCCTCGAGGGCATCCGTCTGGCCGGTGCATCCGTCGGTGCGGCGCGTCTGTCCATCGGCGTCAAGTCGAAGAACCGCGAAGCGATCGATGCGCTCGCAGCCGCCGGTTGCGGTGAGGAGATCGACCTGGCCGAGTTTGGGGATTTCTACCCATCGGGTGATGAGTTCGAGGTCGTCCATTCCATCACGGGCCGGCTGATCCCGCCGGCGGGGATCCCCCTGGATGTGGGGGTGGTGGTCATCAATGTGGAGACTCTCTATCAGGTCTGTCGGGCGGAGCAGGGTGAACCGGTCACCGAGAGTTTCCTGACCGTCGGCGGACTGGTCCGGCAACCCCTGACGGTCTGGGTTCCCTTGGGAATGCGGGTCCGGGATGTGCTGGAACTGGCCGGGGGCGCCACGGTCGACGATGTCGCCGTCATGGACAGCGGCCTCATGATGGGGCGCCGTGTTCGGGACCTCGACCAGCCCGTCACCAAGACCACCGCCGGCCTGATCGTCCTGCCCGCGACACACCCGCTGGTTCAGCGCTACGACACTCCTCCGCCGGTACAGGCGCGGATCGGCAAGTCGGCCTGCGACCAATGCAGCTACTGTACGGAGCTTTGTCCCCGCTACCTGCTGGGCTATGACGTCCAGCCCCATGCCGTGATGCGCAGCCTCGGCTTCAGCGCAACCGGGTCCGAGATCTGGAACCGCTACGCCTCTCTGTGCTGCGGGTGCGGCATCTGCACCCTTTACGCCTGTCCTGAAAACCTCTTCCCTCGAGAGGCCTGCCTGCAGGGGATGGCGGACCTTCGCCGGGCCGGCCGGGCGAAATGGGAAGGCTCCCGGGAGGTTCGCGTGCATCCCATGAAGGAATACCGCCGCGTGCCCATGAAACTGTTGATGAAGAAACTGGGGGTGGAGGATTTGGAGGCCGAGGCGTCCTGGCGCGACCTCGAAATCCGTCCTGACTTCGTGCGGATTCCGTTGAAGCAGCACACGGGCGCTCCGGCGGTCCCGGTCGTATCGGCCGGGGACCGGGTTCACAGAGGGCAGGTCATTGGAGAGATTCCCCGCGACCAGTTGGGTGCCCGCGTTCACGCCAGTATCGACGGCCGAGTCGTCCGAATCGGGGACTGCGTGGAGATCGAGAGGCAAATGTCATGAAAGCGGTGGGTCTGATCGAACTCAACAGCATCGCCTCGGGATTCGAAGTCGCCGATGCCATGCTCAAGGCCGCCGACGTCGAGCTCATCCTCTCGCGGACGGTCTGTGCGGGCAAGTTCATGGTGATCATCGGCGGCGAGGTCGCGGCCGTCTCCGCGGCGGTCGAAGCCGGGCTGGATGTCTGGCGGGGAGCGGTCATCGATTCCATGGTCATCCCGAACGTGCATCCCGGGGTGTTCCCGGCCATCGCCGGCTCGGCGGAGGTCCGGACGCGAGGTGCGCTCGGGATTCTGGAAGCCTTCTCGGTGGCTTCGCTCATCGAGGGGGCCGACGAGGCGGTCAAGACGGCTGACGTCGAACTGATCGAGATCCGGCTGGCCATGGCCCTCGGAGGCAAGGCCTTCGTCACCATGACGGGCGACGTCGCGGCGGTGCGCGCCGCCGTCGAGGCCGGGGCCGCCCGGATCGGGGAAAAGGGCCTTCTGGTCAACAAGGTCGTCATCGCATCGCCCAGCCCGCAACTGTACAGGGAGCACATCTGATGGACCCGAGAAGCCCTTCCTGTCGAGAGTGCGGTCTCTGCGAAGTTCCCCGGCAGGAGGACCTGTCGAGTCTGGTCGAATCGGTCGTACGCGAGGTGATGGGGGCCATGCGGGGGCCGGACGACCGCAGGATCCCGATTGGCGTTTCCGCCCGCCACATGCATGTCCGCCAGGAGGACCTGGAACAGCTGTTCGGGGAGCGATGCCAGCTCTCGAAGCTTCGCGATCTGAACCAGCCGGGAGAATTCGCGGCCCGGGAAACCGTCACCGTCGTCGGCCCCAAGCGGCGATTCTTCGATGTCCGCATCCTGGGGCCGTTGCGACGGAACACCCAGGTGGAGCTGTCCTACTCCGATGGCATCTATCTGGGCCTGGACCTGCCGCATCGCCTCTCGGGGGACACCGAGGGTTCGGCGCCGATCATCCTGGTCGGACCCAAAGGGGTGGTCAATCTTCGCGAAGGCGCCATCCGGGCGAAGCGTCACATCCACGTCAGCCCGCCGGATGCGGGCCGCCTCGGCCTGCGCAACGGACAGGTGGTCTCCGTCCGGACCACCGGTGAAATGAGCGTGACCTTCAACAATGTGGTCGTCCGAGAGGGCGAAGGCCTGAAACTGGAAATGCACGTCGATACGGACGAAGCCAACGCAGCAGGGTTGCGCTGTGGAGACCCCGTGGAGCTGCTGGTATGAATGCCGTCGTTGCCAGGAGTAATCCAGGTTTCCAGCCTGGTTGGTCCAACGGGCTTCCAGCCCGTCCGGAGGCCCTGGGGACAGCGGAATCAGGGCGAGAACGATGGAAAGTCCTTCATGGGTCGCCTGAGGAGGTAAGTCGTGGCCGGGATTGATTCTGAGCTCGTCAAGTCCATCGTGACGCGGGTTCTCTCGGAACTGGACGGTAAGAGTTCGGACGGGGCCGCAGCGCTGTCCGGCGGCGGTGTCTTCGATCAGGTGGACGAAGCCGTGCGGGCTGCCGCCGCGGCCCAGAAGCAATGGGCTCGGACGTCCCTCGACCGGCGTGGGAAGGTCATTGCGGCCCTGCGCCGGGCCATGCACGAGCATGCCGAGGAGTTCGCCCGCCTGGCTCACGAGGAAACGGGAATGGGCCGCGTCGAGGATAAGATCCGCAAACATCATGTCGCCGCCGATGCGACTCCCGGATTGGAGGATCTCGAGGTGAGGTCCTTCTCCGGCGACAAGGGGCTGGTCGTCGAGGAGTACGCTCCCTACGGCGTCGTCGCAGCGATCACTCCCTCCACTCATCCCATCCCCGTGATGCTGAACAGCATCATCATCATCACCGCTCCCGGAAATGCCGCCGTCTTCAGTGTCCACCCCGCGGCGAAGCGGGTTTCGGCCCGGGCGATGGGCGTGTTCAGTCAAGCCATCCAGGCGGCCGGAGGGCCGGCCAACCTGGTTTGCATGGTCCGCGAGCCGACGATGGACGCCGTAGCCCGGCTCTTCAGTCATCCCGCGGTGGCGCTGATCGCCGCCACGGGTGGCCCGGCTCTCGTCGAAGCGGCCTTTCGATCGGGCAAGAAGGTGATTGCGGCCGGTCCCGGTAATCCCCCGGTTCTGGTGGACGCGACCGCCTGCCTCGACTCCGCCGCCGAAAGGATCATCGAAGGCGCCGCCTTCGACAACAACATTCTGTGCATCGCGGAGAAGGAGGTCTTCGTGGTCGAAGCGGTCTTCGACCGTTTCGTCGAATCCCTGAGGAAAGCGGGCGCCGTTGAGTTGAACCGGTTGCAGATCCAGGCGTTGACCGAACGGGCCTTCACGCGCGGCGACGGGGACCACTGGCAGGTCAATCGGGAACTGGTTGGCCGGAACGCCTCCGACCTGGCGCGGGCCGCCGGTCGGCTCGACCTGTCGGACGACGTCCGTCTCCTGTTCGGGGAGACGCCCTTCGAGCATCCTTTCGTTCAGGAAGAGCAGATGATGCCGTTTCTGCCGCTGGTCCGGGTGCGCGACGCGGAACAGGGGACAGAGCTCGCCGTCCGCGCCGAGCACGGTTACCGGCACACGGCGATGATTCACTCCAACGATTTTGCCACGGTGACGGAATTCGCCCGGCAGGTGAATACGAGCATCGTGGTCGTCAACGGTTCGAGCCTGGCCGGAAACGGGCCTCCCGTGGGAGAGGGTTACTTCTCCCACACGATTGCCAGTCCCACCGGTGAGGGCGTCTGCACGCCTCGGGACTTTGGCCGGATCCGTCGGCTCAGCACCTTCGGTTCGCTTCGCATCGTGTGAGGCGGGCGCAACAGAACAGATCGAGAACTCAGCAAAGACAGCACAAGGAGAAAACCAAGATGGCAAAGGAAGCATTGGGTCTGATCGAAACACGGGGTCTTGTCGGGGCGATCGAAGCCGCCGATGCGATGGTCAAGGCTGCCCAGGTCGAACTGCTGGGCAAGGAGGGTGTCGGAGGTGGGCTCGTCACGGTCATGGTGCGTGGCGACGTCGGCGCAGTCAAGGCGGCGACCGATGCGGGTGCGGCTGCGGCGGAGAAGGTCGGCGAACTGGTTTCGGTGCATGTCATTCCGCGCCCCCACGCCGACGTCGAAGCGATTCTTCCTCAGAAGGGCGCGGCCAAGCCGGCCGCCAAGTGAAGGCTGAACCATCATGGCTTCTACTCTTTTCGCCCTCAGACGGGACATCGTCGAGGCCGGTCGGCGGATCTACAACCGCAACTTCGTTGCCGCCAACGACGGCAACATCAGTGCGAGGATCGACGGGCGGCGTGTGCTGATCACGCCAACCGGCGTCAGCAAGGGCTTCATGAAGCCGGAGGACCTGATCGTCGTGGATTACGACGGCCATGTTCTCGAAGGTCGACGGAAGCCCTCCTCCGAGATGTTCATGCATCTGCGCATCTTCAAGGAACGACCCGACATCCATGGCGTGGTCCATGCCCATCCCCCGAAGGCCACCGGTTTCGCCACCGCGGGCATTCCCCTGACGCAGTGCGTTCTGCCGGAGGTCGTCGTTACGCTCGGGGGCATCCCCCTGGCCGAGTACGGCACGCCGGGCACCGAGGAGTTCTACGAGCCCGTGCTCAAGTACCTCCGGGACTATGATGCATTCCTGCTCGAGAACCATGGCGCCCTGACCATCGGGGCCGACGTCATGAACGCCTACTACCGCATGGAAACCCTGGAGCACTTTGCCCATATCGCCCTGGTGGCGCTTCAACTGGGCAAGTTGCAGACGCTCAAGCGGGAAGACGTGCAGAAGCTCATCGGTCTGCGCGAGAAGTTCGGTATCAAGACCAAGGTGAGCTGTGAATCGTGCGAGCGCAGCGACACGCCCGAGTGCCGGATCGCAGGCGATTCGTCCGCGGCGAACTCCAGCCGGGCTGCCGCCGCGGCCCCGACGGCGCCGGACCAGCGTGTGCTCGTGGAAACCATCACGTCGGCCATCCTGAAGCAGCTGGCTCGATGAAGATCGTCGTCTGCAACATCGGCTCGACGAGCTTCAAGTTCCAGCTCCTGGAGATGCCCGCTGAGCAGGTACTGGCCCGCGGCGTGGCCGAGCGCGTCGGTGCGGCGCGATCGCGGGTGACCTGTTGGGCAGGGGGTGTTGAGGTTCGGTCCGCCGAATCCTCCCTGCCCGGACAGGGCGCGGCGGTGCGGGATGCCCTCGATTTTCTCGCCCGGGGGCCGAACCCGCCGCTGTCGTCACTGGAGGAACTCGATGCCGTGGGCTTCAAATGCGTGCAGGCGGGAGAGCGCAACGGATCGCTGATCATCGATCAGGAGGTCGTGGCTGCCATGGATTCCTGTCGGGATCTGGCCCCGGCCCACAACCCCGCCTATCTCGAAGCCATCGCCATGTTCCGCGATCTGCTGCCCCAGACCCCCCTGGTGGGTGTCTTCGAGCCGGGATTCCACGTCGACGCTCCGGAGTACGCGAAAGTCTACGGCACGCCCTACGAGTGGTTCGAGAAGTATGGCGTGCGCCGCTACGGATACCACGGTGCGTCCCATCGCTTCGCCGCCTCGGAGGTGGTTCGGCGACTCGGCCTGTCACCCCGCCGCCATCGGATCGTGAACTGCCACCTGGGAGGATCCTCCTCGCTGTGTGCTGTCAGGAACGGCGTCTCCATCGACACGTCCATGGGCTTTTCACCGCAGTCGGGGCTCATCCAGGGCAGTCGGGTGGGAGATCTCGATCCGTTCAGCCTGCCCTACGTTATGCGAAGGAAGGGCATCACCCTCGAGGAGGCCCTTCGCGAATGCTCCGAACAGGGAGGATTGGCGGGAATCTCCGGCACGTCCGGGGACATGCGGGACATCAACGATCAGATCCGGGCCGGCAGCCGACGGGCTCGCCTCGCGCGGGACAAGTTCATCTATGACATCAAGCGCTATCTGGGAAGTTACCTCCTCCTGATGGAGGGTCTCGACGCCGTGAGCTTCTCGGGCGGAACCGGGGAGCACGACGCGCCGCTGCGCGCTGAGGTGCTGGAGTCGCTGGGCTTCCTGGGTCTGCGCCTGGACGAGTCCGCAAACCGCACGGGCCTCGGACTGATCACAACGCCGGATTCGACGATTGCAGCCCTGGTCGTCCAAGCGAACGAAGAGATCATCGTGGCGCGGGAAACCGTCCGGGTGCTCGCCGCACGGTAGGACGAGCTTCCGGCCCATCCCAGGGCCAGCCCCGCCGATGCCGTAGCGGACGGGTGGACGGCACGGCCGGCACGGATGTCCGTGCCGGCGGCCCCGACCTCGGCAGCGGGACAAACCGGAAGGGGGTCCTACTCGGCGAAGTAGATCTTCGAGACGTATTCTCCCATCATGCGGCGGGTCGAGAAGGCCGCCGCCATGGTACGGATGCTCTCTCTCATCCGCTGGACCCAGACGTGGGGGACATCATCCGGGCCGCGATCATAGAACATCGGCACGATCTCGGACTCCAGGAGGCGGTACAGGAAATCCGCCGCCGAGGCGTCATCGTGCCCCTCGATCGACCAACCGTTCCGGCCGTTGTATCCCTCGCACCACCAGCCGTCCAGCACACTGCAGTTGAGGACCCCGTTGATGGCCGCCTTCTGTCCGCTCGTCCCGCTGGCCTCCTTGGGAGGTTCGGGCGTGTTGAGCCAGATATCGACGCCGCCGACCAGGTTGTGAGCGACCTGTTTGTCGTAGTTCTCGAGGAATGCAATGCGTCCGCCGAACCGCGGATTGGTGCACGCCTCGTAGATCTGCCTGAGAACGTACTTGCCGGGCTCGTCTGCAGGATGCGGCTTTCCGGAAAAGATGAACTGAACGGGCCGCCAAGGGTTGTGCAGAATTCCCAACAGCCGTTCCATGTCACGCAGGATCAGGGTGGCCCGCTTGTAGGTGGCGAACCTCCTGGCAAAGCCGATCGTCAGGGCCTGAGGATTCAAGAGTGCCCCTGCGGCGACCAGCTGCCCGGGAGAGGTCCCGTCGGTCATCCAGGCCTCGCGGGCGCGGTTGCGGACGAAGGCCAGCAGCTTGAATTTCAGCTTCAGATGGGTCCGCCAGAGTTCCTCGTCCGGAATATCTGCCAGGCGATCCCAGATCTGCGGATCGTCATGCTGTTCCTTCCAGTGCGGTCCGACGTAGCGGTTGAAGAGCTGGACCATGGCGCCGGACAGCCAGGTGGGAACGTGGACGCCGTTGGTAATCGAAGTGATCGGTACGTCCTCGACCCGCCGGTCGGGGTACAGGAAGTGCCACATCTCGCGCGACACCTCGCCGTGTCGACGACTGACACCGTTGACCTTTCGAGCCGTGTTCAGCGCCAGGATGGTCATGCTGAACGTCTGACCTCCCGGCGGGGAGCCCAGCCCGAGGAAGTCCTCCCGGGCGATGTCCGCCTTCTCCCAGAAGTGACGGAAGTGCTGTTCCATCATGTAATAAGGGAATTCGTCGTGTCCCGCTTTGACGGGCGTGTGGGTCGTGAAGACCAGCTTGTGCCGGGTCGCCTCCTTCGCCTTCTCCAGCGAGAGTCCCTGCGCCCGGTACTGCCGGATCATTTCCAGCGCGGCGAAACCGGCGTGCCCTTCGTTCAGGTGCAGCACCGTGGGCTCGTATCCCAGGGTCCGCAGGGCCTTCACGCCGCCGATGCCCAGAACGATCTCCTGCCGCAGGCGGACCTCGGTGTCTCCGCCGTAGAGCCGGGCGACCAGATCGCGATCCCAGGGTTCGTTTTCGGGGATGTCCGAATCCATCAGATAGATGGGAACCCGGCCGGCCTGCATCCGCCACAACGAGACTTTGAGCTCGCGACCGTCGAGGGGGATGCCGACGAGGAGACGCTCGCCCCTGTCGTCCCTCACCGGAAGCAGCGGGATGTGCTTGAGTTCCAGACGTTCGTAGAAGACTTCCTGGCTGCCGTCGGCTGCGACCTTCTGCTTGAAATAGCCCTCCGGATACAGCGCCCCGATCGCCACGAACGGAAGCCCCAGATCACTGGCTTCCTTGCAGGTGTCTCCTGCGAGCAGACCCAGGCCCCCGGAGTAGATCGGTACCGACGTGTGCACTGCAAACTCGGCGCAGAAGTAGGCAATCAAATCGTGCGTGCGGTGCGGGTAGTGCCGCTTGAACCAGGTGTCCTCCGCGGAAAGATATCCCTCGAAGCTGGCCAGGACGTGATCGTACAGGGCGAGGAAAGCCGCATCGGTGGCTGCGGCCTCCATTTGCTCGCGACTCAGTTGCTGGAGCATCAGGACCGGATTCTGCGAAGTTTGCCGCCACAGGGTCCGATCGAGCATCCGAAACAGCTGCCGCGCCTCGGCATTCCAGCACCACCATAGATTGTAGGCGAGTTCGTTGAGTTTCTGGATGCGGGCGGGAACAGCGTCAAAGCGCGGAATCTGAATCTCCATTCACCAACCTCATTTGAAGCCTGAAAGCAATGACTTCACTGCAGGGATCTTGCGGGAGCCGCTCGGCGGCGCCGACCGGATCCGATCCATCAGTCCAAATCGAAGGGGCGCGGAGGAGGTTCGTCGAGCTCGTCTTTGGAACGCAGAGCCTCTTGGAAGCGGTCCTCGAGGCTGTCATGTCGTCGTTTTTCGTCTTCGACGGCCTTGGCAAAGAGCGCATCGCTCCGGGATTTGCGTTCCTGTTCCTTCTTCAGTGCGTCGTCGAAGGAATATGTAGCCTTCTTGGCTTCCGAATGAATGACCAGCCCGGTTGACGCGTCGACCAGGAGTTTGGCCTGGCAGCATGGGCAGGTGATTTCGATCCGGTTCTTTTCCATAATCTTCAACCGTCTGCTATCCGCCAACCCGGACCGGTCGAAACCGATCAGGGCCGCCCCCAAAAGAATGAGGTAAATTTCCCATAAACGGTTGCGGAGGGTCAAGAACGCACGCCGATGAGCTAGACTAGCGGGGAGGGGAGTGACGCGCCATGTGTGGGATTGTCGGGTACGTAGGTGATCGGCCGGCCACGGAAATTCTGCTGAACGGACTCAAGCGTCTCGAGTATCGGGGCTATGATTCCGCAGGCATCGCCGTAGTTCGCGATCATGAGCTCTCAACTCTCAAGCTCCCGGGCAAGGTCGGCCAGCTCGTCGAGGCGACGAAGCGGGGCTGGGACGAGGGATTGCGGACCACGGCGCGGATCGGCTTGGCTCACACCCGGTGGGCGACGCATGGAGTCCCGTCCCTGGAGAACGCCCACCCCCATCTGGACCAGAGCGGACGGATTGCCCTGGTCCACAACGGGATCATCGAGAACTACGCAGAGATCCGCAAGCAGCTGCTCGCACGGGGACACCGGTTTCTGTCGGAGACGGATACGGAAGTGCTGGCCCACCTGGTCGGGGCCTGCTATCAGGGAGACCTGCCCCTGGCCGTTTGTGCCGCCCTGAAGCAGATCCAGGGGGCTTTCGGAATCGTGGTGCTCTGCGCCGACGAGCCGGACACGCTGGTCGTCGCCCGGCGCGGCAGCCCGATCGTCGTGGGGGTCGGGGAAGGCGAATCGATCGTAGCCAGTGACGCCGCGGCCATCCTGGCGCATACGAATCAGGTGATCTATCTCGACGATGACGATGTGGCCGTCGTCCGCGCCGACAGCATCGACATCCACACCATCGACCGCGTTCCCGTTTCGAGGGAGATCGCCCAGCTCGACTGGGACGCCTCCGGAGCGGAAAAGGGCGAGTTCGAGCACTTCATGCTCAAGGAGATCTTCGAGCAGCCCGACGCGCTGCGCAACACGACGCGCGGGAGGATCGATCTCTCCCTGGGATCGGCCAAACTGGCCGGCCTCGCGCTCACGCCTCATGAACTGGCCCATGTGGGGCGGCTGACCGTTGTCGCCTGCGGAACCTCGCTCTACGCCGGGATGGTGGGGGAGTACTATTTCGAGGAGCTCGCCGATCTGCCCACCGATGTCGAGCAGGCGGCGGAATTCCGTTACCGGAATCCCATTGTTTCAGCATCGGACATGGTGCTCGCCGTCAGCCAGTCGGGCGAGACGGCGGATACGCTGGCCGCGGTCCGTGAAGCCCAGCAGAAGGGGGCGCTGGTGGCCGGTCTGTGCAACGTGGTCGGCTCCACCATCGCTCGCGAAACGGGCCGGGGGATCTACCTGCACGCAGGGCCGGAGATCGGGGTCGCCTCCACCAAGGCCTTTACGTGTCAGGTGGCGGTGCTGCTGATGATGGCCTTGAAAGTGGGGCGCGGTCGGCGCTTGTCGCGCGAGACCGGTCTGGAGATCTGCCAGGAGATTCGAAACCTCCCGGAGATCGTGCAGCAGGTACTCGACCGCAACGAGGAGATCGCCAGGGCCGCCGAAGCCTTCGCCCAGGCGGAGGACGCCTTCTTCATCGGACGGGGAATCCTCTATCCCGTGGCCCTCGAGGGGGCTCTCAAGCTGAAGGAGATCAGCTACATCCATGCCGAGGGCTATCACGCGGCGGAGCTCAAGCACGGCCCCATCGCCCTGCTCGAGGAACGGGTTCCGGTCGTGGCCCTCGCCAACGACGTGCCCGGCAAGGAGAAGACGGTAGGGAACATCGAGGAGTGCCGGGCCCGGGGCGCGCCCGTGCTGGCCATCGCCACCGAGGGAGACGACGGGCTGGACGGCCTCGCCAACCACGTCCTGCGGGTGCCGCGGACATCCGCGCTGATCGCCCCGATTCCGACGGCGGTGGTCCTGCAGCTCTTTGCCTACCACATCGCCCGGCTGCGCGGGCGGGAAATCGACCAGCCGAGAAACCTGGCCAAGAGCGTCACGGTGGAGTAGGAAGGGAAGGAATGCCGGGGGACGGAATTGAACCGCCGACACGCGGATTTTCAGTCCACTGCTCTACCGACTGAGCTACCCCGGCATCCAGGAAGCGTCAATTCTAGCCGGAATCCTGACGCTGAGCAAGCGTCCGAAATGCCTCCCCGCGCCCCGTTCGAGCTGCGGCGGGTGCCCGCCGAAGACCGGCAGGCTGGACGCCCCAGTCAGCGCTGAACGCGGCCGCTGCCCGAACCGCCCATCAGGGCTTCGACCTCGGCGACTTTGATGCGGTTGACGTCCCCCGGGATCGAGTGCTTGAGGCAGGAGGCGGCCACGGCGAATTCCAGGGCCTGCGGGTCGTCGCGATAGGTCAACAGGCCGTAGATCAGCCCGGCGGCAAACGAGTCTCCGCCTCCCACGCGATCCACGATGTCCGTGATGGCATAGCGGCGGCTGACCAGGAAACGGTCACGGGTCTTCAGTACGGCAGACCAGTCGTTGTGATCGGCGCTGTGGCTCTCCCGGAGCGTGATGGCCTGTTTCTCGAGGTTGGGGAAACGCCGCATGACCTCTTCCCCCAGCCGCCGGTAGCGGTCCGTCTCGAGCCGTTCCTGTTCGACGTCGAGCTCGAATTGGATCCCCAGCGATTTCTGGCAGTCCTCTTCGTTGGCGATCCCGACGTCGACCAGCTTGACGAGTTCCTGCATGACCTCGGATGCACTCTTGCCGTACTTCCAGAGCTTTTTGCGGAAGTTGTAGTCGCAGGAGACGGTGACGTTTCGACGCCGTGCGGCTTCCAGGGCGTTGCGGCAGGACTGCGCCGCCGAAGCGCTGATGGCGGGCGTGATTCCGGTGACGTGAAACCAGTCGGCTCCCTCGAGAATGCGATCCCAATCGAAGCCGGCCGGAGACGCCTCCGCCAGGACCGAACCCGAACGGTCGTACAACACCGTGGAGGATCGCTGATTCGCCCCGGCCTCCAGAAAGTAGATGCCCATCCGGCCCGGGGCTCTCAGGACATGGGTCGTGTCGACTCCCGAGCGGCGCAGCTCGGCCAGGCAGCTGTCGCCGATGGCGTTGTCGGGCAGGGCCGTCACGAAGCTGACATCCAGCCCGAAATGGGCCAGCGATTGCGCCACATTGGATTCGCCGCCGCCGAACGTGGCCTCCAGGTGCGGAGTCTGGAGCAGCCGTTCATGGCCCGGCGACTTGAGGCGCAACATGATTTCCCCGAATGTGACGATCCTAGGCACGATCACCTCCCTGACGCACTTCGGCAACGGTCCTGACGACGCGCGCGGCCTCACGCTCGATCAGGTCGAAGCGTTTCTCCGCCAGCCATTGCCTGCGCGCGATCCAGGTTCCGGCACAGGCGAGCACCCGCGGGAACGTCAGGTAGTCGGCAAGATTGGCGGTGTTGACTCCTCCCGTCGGAATGAAGCGGACCGTGGGAAAGGGGGCGGACACCGCCTTCAAATACTCCAGCCCTCCCAGGGCTTCCATGGGGAAGAGCTTGAGCACGTCCACTCCGAGACGGAGGGCCGCCTGGATCTCTGTCGGGCTGCTCACGCCGGGCAGAGGCACCAGCCCCTGGTCCAGACAGAACCCCACGACCTCCGCGTCAAGACCCGGGGAGATGATGAAGCGGGCGCCCCGCTCCCCTGCCTGCCGAGCCTGATCGACGGTCAGGACCGTGCCGGCACCCAGCAGCAGGTCCGGAAAGCGCCGGCTGATCCGGCCCAGCGCGTCGGCAGTGGCGTCCGTTCGGAAAGCGACTTCCAGAGCCGGCATTCCTGCGTTCAGCAAGGCCTCCGCCAGGGGTACGGCGCCCTCCGCGTCATCCAGGACGATCACCGGGATCACGCCGAGTTCGCCCAACTGATCTATGATTGCGTCGTTCATAAGCGAAAGGGAATGCACGGGACCGGTACACCGAGCGAGTACCGGGCCCGCAACGACGTCAGGTTACGTGAAGGAGGACGCAAATGAAAGAGCAGATCTTTCCCAAGAATGGCCCCAAACCGGTGGGGCCCTATTCGCCCGCCATTCGTGCAGGCGGCTTCGTCTTCGTCTCCGGACAGGGGCCCCTGCAGCTCGAAACGGGACAACCCCTGCGGGGCCCCATCGCGGACCAGGTACACCAGACTCTGCGGAATCTGCGTCTGCTCCTCGAGTCCGCCGGGTCGACGATGGACAAGGTCGTGAAGACGACGATCTTCCTGCGAGACCTCGGGGATTTCAAGACGGTCAACGAGATCTACGCCGGGTATTTCGGTGCCGTTCCGCCGGCCCGAACCACGATCCAGGCAGCCGATCTGCCCCTGGGCATCGACGTGGAAATCGAGGCCATCGCGCTCGCGTAGGACGAGCTTCCAGCTTGTCCAGACGCCGGCTCAGAGGCGAGCCGCAGAGACATCCGGAGCGCCGCCGCCGTTGCCGCCCGTCAAGGGAGCGCGGAAAAAGTGGGGTCTTGCCTCCTGGACAATCTGGAAGGTCGTCCCAATCTGCCCCAGCCGGACAACCAGGACGTTTGTGCCACAAAAAAGGGCGGCCCTGCAGGCCGCCCTTTCGATCTATGATTAAGCCACCTCCGAGAGGCGGCGCCGGCATTTATGAGATCTTCACCTCGACCTTGCGGGGCTTGGCTTCCTCGCGCTTCTGGATGACGACCTCCAGAACGCCGTTCTTCAGGCTCGCCGCGATCTTTTCCGGATCCGCCGACTTCGGCAGGGTGAAGCTCCGGGTGAACTTCCCGTACCAGCGCTCGGATCGCACGCGCTCACCTTCCGTGTGCTCTTCTCCGCTCTTCTCACCCGAGAAGGTCAGGACCCCGTTGTCGTACTCGATGTTGATATCGTCACGCTCCAGTCCGGGAACCTCCAACTGGAACCTGAACTCGCCATCGGTTTCCAGGACCTCCACCGCCGGACTCCACTGGCGACCCTCCGACGGAAGATCTTCCATGAACCGGAAGAAGGGGTCATTGAAAACGTGGTTGATGCTATCCGGCAGAAAACGGCTTCTTCTAACTGGCAGTAGATTCAACATTATTGATTCCTCCTATATTTCAAATTGGATCAACTCTTCGAGGCGCTCCCGTATCCTGCTGCGCCTCTTGTCCTCGGCTCCACTCACCTTATGTAAGATCGCCATCCGGCCCTGTCAAGTGATCTGGAACGTCTGACTTTTCAAATACTTGATGAGTCCCTGTCAAATCGCCCGGCTCCGCTTAATGTAAGACCGCTTGGGCAATTTGTCAAGTAGATCGGTGATATGATGATGCGATCATGGACGTCTACCTCGACAATAATGCTACAACTCCGGTGGATCCTGAGGTTCTTGCGGAAATGATGCCATTTCTCCAGGGTACATTCGGGAACGCGTCCTCCATTCACAGCGTGGGCCAGAAGGCACGGGCAGCGGTCGAGGAGGCCCGGGACCGGGTGGCGGCTCTGATCGGAGCCGAGGCACGGGACATCGTGTTCACCTGCGGCGGCACCGAGGCCGACAACGCAGGCATCGCGGGAGTGGCCCGGGCGCGACGCGATCGGGGCCGGCACATCATTACGACCCGGATCGAACACCACGCCGTTCTGCGCATGTGTGAGTCGCTGGAGGAGGAGGGATTCGAGGTCACCTATCTGGACGTCGACGAGTCCGGACGGATTTCCCTCGACGAACTGGAAGCCGCTCTGCGAGACGACACGATCCTCGCCTCGATCATGTATGCGAACAACGAAACCGGTGTCCTGCAGCCGCTGAAGGAGGCCGCGGAAATGATCCGGGCGCGAGGTGCGCTGCTCCACAGCGACGCCGTCCAGGCAGTGGGCAAAATCGCCGTCGACGTGGAGGATCTGGGAGTGGATCTCCTGTCGATGTCCGCCCACAAATTGCACGGCCCGAAAGGCGTCGGGGCCCTGTTCGTCCGGAGCGGAATCCCCTGGCTGCCTTTCCTGTTGGGTGGCGGACACGAGCGAAATCGGCGTGGTGGAACGGAGAATGTCCCCGGTATCGTCGGACTCGGGAAGGCCTGCGAAAATGCCGGCCGGAGCCTGGAGTTCATGAGCCGGGAGATCCGGAACCTGCGCGACCGCCTGGAAACGACTCTGCTCGAACAGGTCCCCCGGATCGTCGTCAACGGAGCCGGTGTCCCGCGGCTGCCGCATGTGAGCAATCTAAGCTTCTGCGGCTTGCAGGGGGAATCCCTCCTGGTGGCGATGGATTTCGAAGGGATCTCCGTCTCGACCGGCGCTGCCTGTGCATCCGGCTCCGTCTCTCCCTCGCACGTCCTGGTAGCCATGGGATTGACGACAGAGCGCGTGCAGGGAGCCATCCGCTTCAGCCTGGGTCGCTTCACCCAGCCGCAGGAAATCGAATATGCACTGCACGTCGCCCCCCGGCTGGTCGCCCGGATGAACGCAGCCGCGGGAGTCCACTGAGTCATGTACAGTGAGGAAGTGCGACGGCTCCTGGCGGAACTTCCCAACCGGGGTCCCCTGACCGGCGCGACGGCCGAACGACGAGTGGAGAATCCCGTGTGTGGCGACGTCGTCGAACTGCAACTGAGGGTGGCGGCGGGACGGATCGAGGAGTGCCGGTTTCTGGCCGAAGGCTGCCCGGCGGCGCTTGCTTCGGCCGCCGCCATCACGGAACTCGTGCACCGAATGCCTGTCGATTGGTGTCGCCGGCTGACCGTGGAGATGCTTCTCGAACGCTTGGGAGGCCTCCCCTCGCACAAGCGACACGGCGCGGAACTTGCGATCGAGGCTCTTCGGGGTGCCCTGGCTCCCGAAGGACGAGCCTCCGGTTTGGTACGAGGACCAACATTTCCGCCGCCGGAGTGAAACGAAACCCTGCTCGACTCCGTCTAATGCAGTTGTCAGCGGGGCGGCTTCCTCCCGGGTTCGTCGCTCGGGTTTTATATAGATGGGGGCGGATCGTGCGCACGATCCGCCCCTTCTGTCTTTACCCTCCGAACCGGATCCCCTGGGCGAGGGGCAGCTGATCGGACCAGTTGATCGTATTGGTCTGTCGCCGCATGTAGGCTTTCCAGGCATCCGAACCGGATTCGCGGCCGCCGCCCGTTTCCTTTTCCCCGCCGAAGGCGCCCCCGATTTCGGCGCCGCTCGTTCCCAGGTTGACATTTGCGATCCCGCAATCGGAGCCGGCCACGGAAAGGAAGCGCTCCGATTCCTGCAGGTTCGTCGTGAAGATGGCGCTCGAGAGTCCCTGCGGGACGCCATTGTGGAGAGCGATGGCTTCGTCGATGGTGTCGTATTCGAGCAGGTACAGGATGGGTGCAAAGGTCTCCTCGCACACGATCGGCACCTGCTTCGGCATTCTCACGATGGTCGGTTCAACGAAGCAGGCCCCCAGGTCGGCCTTGCGCTTGCCCCCGGTCAGGATCTCTCCCCCCTGTTGCCGGGCGGCTTCCAGCGCCTCCATCATTTGCGTCACCGCCCCCTCGTTGACCAGCGGTCCCATCAGAGTCTCGGAGTCGACCGGGTCGCCGATGGTTACCTGCCCGTAGGCGGAAACGAGTCGGCGTGTCAACTCGGCAGAAACGCTCCGGTGCACGATGATGCGCCGCGTCGTGGTGCAGCGCTGGCCCGCCGTCCCCACGGCACCGAACAGGATGGCCCGGACCGAGAGATCGAGATCCGCATGGGGAGTCACGATGATGGCATTGTTGCCGCCCAGTTCGAGGATCGTTCGCCCCAGCCGGTCGGCCACCGTCGAGGCCACGTGGCGACCGACCCGAACGGAACCCGTAAAGCTGATGAGCGAGAGGCGCGAATCGCCGAGCATGCGGTCTCCCACCTCATGGCGATTCCCGATCAGAAGGTTGAACAGGCCGGTCTGTTGATGGTCCCGACAGACCTGATTGGCGGTGTGCTGGACGGCGATCGCCAAAAGAGGTGTCGAGTGCGACGGTTTCCAGACCATGGTGTCTCCGCAGACGGCCGCAATGGCGGCGTTCCAGGACCAGACCGCGACCGGGAAATTGAAGGCCGTGATGATTCCGATCGGTCCGAGCGGATGCCACTGTTCCAGCATGCGGTGATCCTGGCGTTCCGACTGCATCGTCAGGCCGTAGAGCTGACGGGACAACCCGACGGCAAAGTCGCAGATGTCGATCATCTCCTGGACCTCGCCGACGCCCTCGGCCAGGATCTTTCCCATTTCGATGGCTACCAGTTCTCCCAACGGCTCGCGAACCTCGCGCAGCGCGTTGCCCAGATCGCGGACGAGCAACCCGCGCTGTGGGGCGGGAACTCTCCGCCAGGACGTAAAGGACTCGGCCGCGGCCCCGATCACCTGCTCGTAGCAGGCGGAATTGCACTGCTGGACCTGCGCCAGTGGCTGGCCGGTTGTCGGATCGTACGAGGTCAGGAGGTCTCCGCCCGGATCAGGCCATGCGTCGGGGCCGGTACAGGCTCCGCCATTGATCTCACGGATCCGAAGCTTCTCGAGCAGTTGCCGAACTCGCTGTTCTCGCGTTGCGATGATCGTCATCGTGTGTCCTCCCATGTAGATGCGGGTCGTCCAAGTGGCGGCCGCGGGGCCGAACCGTCGCCGCGCGCCGGGCTCACCCGGCGCTTGCCCCGGCCATCCGGACGATCAACTCGAACTGTTCGGGCTCGACCGGCTGAACGGAGAGCCTGCTGTTCTTCACCAATACCATCTCCTGCAGCGCCGGCTCCGCCCGGATCTCCTCGAGCGTCACAGTGCGGGGGAACCGTCGCAGAAAACGGATGTCCACCATCAGCCAGCGCGGAGCATCCGGCGTGGACCGCGCGTCGAAATAGGAGCTGTTCGGGTCCCAGGCCGTGAAGTCGGGATAGGCTTCCCTGACCACCTCGGCCAGCCCGACGACGCCGGGCAGGTCGGAACGGCTGTGATAGAACAGGACCAGGTCTCCGGTCCTCATCCCGTCACGCATGAAGTTGCGGGCCTGGAAGTTGCGGATGCCATCCCAGTAGGTCCGGCCTTCCCGCTCCAAGTCTGTGATCGAATAGACTTCCGGGTCACTCTTCATCAGCCAGTGGCGTGACATGGGGCCATCTTACCAGAGGCGTATTTGCCCTTCACCGGGCAGCTCGATGGGACCGCCGTCCGACTGCCGGGTGGTCTTTTTTGACGATCTGTGTTAAAAAGTATGTGCAGCAGCGAGCTCTTGCAGACCTCGCTGCCGAGCGGCAACTTGACAGGAAGTTGCCGACCGTTCTGATGACGCGGGACAAGCCCGGCTCGACTATTGCCGATCGAGCCAGTAGCGCACCTTCCGGCAGCTTCAGGCAGATGACGTCTCGGTTCTGTGGGCTGCACGCCTCGGGACCGTTTCATACGCCACTCGAACAGAATAGAGGTGTCCCGGATGAAAAGTCCGCAGTTTTTGGAGACTGCCTATCGGGCAATCACGCTCTCCAACATCCGATCAATGCCGGAGTGGCATTGGCTGCCGCCGGATCTGCAGGAGGCCGTTCGGGTCGTGGGCCAGGTCCTGCCGTTTCGGACCAACCTGTATGTCACACGACATCTGATCGACTGGAGTCGACTGCCGGACGATCCGATCTTCCAACTCACCTTTCCCCAACCCAGCATGCTCCCCCAGGCGGACTATGAGGCGGTCTGGAGACTCCTCAACCAGGGGGCGGACCAGGAGGAGCTCCAAGCGGTCGTCCGGGAGATCCAGCTCCGCATGAATCCTCACCCGGCCGGTCAGCTTTCGCACAACGTTCCAACTTTGAACGGCCGAGAGCTGCAGGGACTCCAGCACAAGTACCGTGAAACGGTGCTCTATTTTCCTGGACAGGGGCAGACCTGCCACGCCTATTGCACTTACTGCTTTCGATGGCCTCAATTCATGAAGATCCCGGGGATGAAGTTCCACGCCCGGGACTCGCGTGACCTGGTCGCATACCTGCGGCGCAGCCGGGAAGTGAGCGACCTCCTGGTCACCGGCGGGGACCCGATGATCATGAAGGCCAGATTGCTCCGCGAGCACCTCGAGCCGATCCTTGATCCGTCACTCAACCACGTGCAGACCATCCGCATCGGCACGAAATCGCTGTCCTACTGGCCTGCCCGCTTCGTGACGGATCCGGATGCAGATGAGTTGCTCGCCTTCCTCGAGCAGGTGGTGGCTTCGGGTCGCCACCTGGCCATCATGGCTCACTTCAGCCACGCGAAGGAGTTGGCGACGCCGCTGGTGGTCGAGGCGATCCGCCGCATCCGGTCCACCGGGGCGGAAATCCGGACCCAGGCGCCGATCATTCGCCATGTCAACGACAACGCTGCGGTCTGGAGTGAGATGTGGCGGACGTCCGTTCGGTTGGGGATGGTGCCTTACTACATGTTCGTCGAGCGGGATACCGGACCCAAAGAGTACTTTCGTATGTCCCTCTGGAAGGCCCACCGAATCTATCACGAAGCCGTCCAGAAGGTTTCCGGTCTGGCCCGGACCGTGCGAGGGCCTTCGATGTCGGCCTTTCCCGGAAAGATCCAGATCCTGGGAACGGCCCAGATCGGGCGCGACAAGGTTTTCGTGCTTCAGTTTCTGCAGGGCCGACAGCCGGACTGGGTCGGACGGCCCTTCTTTGCCGAGTGGGATCCCGACGCCAACTGGCTCGACGATCTTCGGCCCGCATTTGGGCGGCAGCACTTCTTCTTCGAAAGCGAAGACGACTTCTGGGCGGCATCGACTGTCGCATAGCCCGCCAGGCGCGCAGATCCTTCACGGGAGAGTCGAGCTCGTGGCGCTTGGTTCGCCGCTGCCTGGGATCCGGCTCCCGGGTCGGTGCACGATGAACGAATTCTTGGCGGTCTCCCGCAGGGTGAGCTTCTCCAGTTGCAGGGCATGGGGAAGCGCCGATTCCAGGATCCGAAAAAACTCCAGCGCCAGTGCCTCACCCGTCGTGTGAGTGAAATAGCTGCTCAGGTTCGTTCCCCGATAGGGTTCGAGGAGGTTCCTTCGGACCAGCAGATCCAACTCGTCCCGGCCGACGACCAGCCCGCTGTCCGGATCGACCGGGCCGGCCAGCGTGACTTCGATCTGATAATCATGACCGTGCAGTCGGCTGCAGGGACCGAATACCCTGAAGTTGTCGTCGGGTGAAAGCGATGGACCCGACAAGATGTGAAGGGCGGGCAAATGGTAGCGCCTCGTCACCGTCACTCTCCGCACGAATGGCCTCCCGCCTCGGCGTCGGCTCGGCACTCGACCCAGAAATCCGCTCCCTCGTACAGGCGCACCCGCGCCACTCGAATGGTCCCGGAGTCGATGAGGCGACGGAGTTCGCGCAGACAGTAGAGCGCGATGTTCTCGGCTGTCGGCACCCTCGCGGCGAACTCCGCCACGTCCGTGTTCAGGAAGTGATGATCGAGGGGCGCAGTCACCTTCTTCAGCACCGAATCGACCTCCTTCAGGTTGACGATCATCCCGGTCTCCGGATCGACCTCGCCTTCGAGCATCGCCTCGAGCACGAAGTTGTGTCCGTCACCCGAGACCGAATAGCTCGAGCCGTAGACACGGCGATTCTCCTCGTCGGACCAGTCCGGATTGAAGTAGCGGTGTCCGCTGCTGAATGAGATCCGTCTGCAAATAGTGACCGCTGACATGGCAGAATTCAGGGTCATTATGGCACAGGGACGCAAGCCCGGCAGGGGTCTTGCTTTCTCCGGAGGGATACCTGAAAATCAGGGCGGGTCGAAGGAGAGGGACATCAACCATGGGAGGAATCGCCGCTCTATGAACAACATGTCAAGACGCAACTTCCTGGGCACATCCACGAAGGTGTCCGCGGCGGCCGCGGCAGCGGCGGCCGTTACCGGTGCTGCGACGGGAGCCGCAGCATCCCTGCGGACTTCTCAGGTGAGTCCGAACGACAAGATCCAGATCGCTCTCATTGGCGCGGGCGGGATGGGGCTGGGTGACTTGCGGGACTTCCTGCGGATCCCTGAAATCGAGTGCCTGGCTGTGGCCGACGTCGATACCCGGCATATTGCCGACGGGGTCAAGACGGTCCAGGACGCCCGAGGCAACACGCCTGACGGCTATCAGGACTTCCGCAAGATCATCGATCGTAAGGACATCGATGCCGTCATCGTGGCGACGCCGGATCACTGGCACGCGCTGCCGACCATCATGGCCTGCCAGACGGGCAAGGATGTCTATTGTGAGAAGCCCCTGGCCACCTCGATCGGCGAGGGCCGGGCCATGGTCAACGCGGCGCGCAAGAACAATCGCGTCGTCCAGATCGGGACTCAGCAGCGAAGCGCCGGTCACTTCGGGGATGCGGTCGAGTACGTCAAGTCGGGAAAGCTGGGGAACATCCGGCACGTCCGGACCTGGGCCTACATCGACTGGAAGGGCGGGCTGGGTAATCCGCCGGATGGAACGCCTCCGCCGGAAGTGGACTACGACTTCTGGCTGGGGCCGGCACCGAAGCGGCCCTTCAACCCCGCTCGGTTCCATTTCACCTTCCGCTGGTTCTGGGACTATTCAGGCGGACTCATGACCGACTGGGGCGCCCATATGGTCGACGTTGCCATGTGGGCGATGAACGAGGATCCGGTGGGAGCCATGGCCATGGGCAGCAACTACGGCTATCCCAATGACCTGCTCGAAACGCCCGATACGCAGCAGTCCATCGTGGAATTCCCGAGCTTCTCCCTGACCTGGGAGCATATGATCGGATGCGGTCAGGGGCCCTGGCAGCGGGAGCACGGCGCCGAATTCCACGGACAGAACGGCATCCTGGTCGTCGATCGAGGTGGCTGGGAAGTGCATTCCGAGACCGACTCGGAAGACCAGCCGCGGACGTTCCGTATGGCCGGCGTACCCCGACAGGGCGCAAGCCGCGACTACCACTACCTGCATGTCCGCAACTTCGTCGACTGTATGAAATCGAGGAAGCGGCCGGTCTCCGATGTCGAGATCGGGCACAAGTCCGTCATTGCCTGCCACTTGGGCAATATTGCGGCGCGGCTGAGGACGCAAGTCCGTTGGGATCCGGTCCAGGAGAAGATCAGCGGCCATCCGGAAGCGGCGGCTTATGTGAACCGGGAGTACCGCGCTCCCTGGAAGTTGCCGGTCGTCTAACAGAGAAGGGAAGCGATCCGAGCCGTACGGAATCCGGCGGGTCCTCTGGCCCGCGGACTCACGCTCTTGTCGCGTGAGCACTTGGGTTTTCGTGCGGCCCGGGTCGTCCTCTCTCCCTTAGGGCAGGCTCGGGGCCTCCCCCTCCGACCTCAGATCCGGGGCGACGGGGTATGTCCGGGCATGCCAGGAGTCCTTGAAGGGCTTCAGGAAGCGTCCCTGCCTCAAGTCTCCGAGCGCTTGCAGCAGCGTGTCGAAGACCAGGGTGTCCTCGGTCACCTTCCCCTGCTCTACCAGCGCGAAGAAATCGAGGTGGTCGACCGCTTCGATCTCACCGTCAGAGCGCACGTAGAAGACCAGGTCCGTCTCGAGGGCGTCGACCTGGTGCTCTTCGCGCAGGGATTTCAGGGCCCGGCCATAGCTATCCATGGAACAGCCTGAAACACCCCCGGGGCAATGGGCGGCGGTGATCAGGAAACGATCGGTATCGATGATTGCGGCAGCCTGGACCGGGGTCCCGTGGGACTGCCAGCGAGACAGGAATTCTGAAAGACAGGAATGGATCAGCCCCTGCGTGAGGTTCGGCAGGGGGTTCCGGAAGCCGTGGATCCACAGTCGTGATTCATCGGGTAGCTTTCGAAAATGTTCCCATTTCATCGTGATGGTCCCCTCTGGATCTGGAGTCTGAAAGAGTTTTGCCGAATTATAGCGAACTTCGGACTCGCCGGTGTCGGCCGGGGGCGTTTCTTGACCCTGTCTCGGCCGGAAACGTAGACTGATTCGGTCGGGCCGGGACTGCTCGGCCGTGCCGAGCGGAGCCCGCCGACAGGGGAGAATGCAGATGATCGATCCCGAAAGAATACTGGGTGGACTGATCCGGCAGGGCCTCAGTTCGGGCCTGCGCGGCCGCCGCGCGCGGCGCCGGGGCATGAGCAACGTCCTGGGTACGGGACTGACCGGCGTGGCGGGACTGGGACTGCTGGGGGTCGCGATCGCCGCTTTCGATCACTACACGCAGAAGAAGACGCCGGCTCCGACGCCGTCTTCGCAAGGCTCGGAATTCCATGCCACTCCCCCTCCACCGCCCCCGGGCGTACCGGAGCCGTCCGTCGTAGCCGGTCCGGACCCGGCCCCCGAAGTCGGCAAGCAGCAGGCCCTGCTGCTCATCCGGGCGATGATCGCTGCAGCCAACGCCGACGGGGTCATCGACCCAACCGAGAGAAAAGCCATCCTCGGCCGACTGGCCGAGGCCGGCGTGGGAGAGGAAGATCGGACATTCGTCATGAAGGAACTCGGGGCTCCGTCGAGTGTGGAGGATTTGCTGGCCACCGTGGATTCCCCCGAGCTGGCCCGGCACGTCTACGCGGTCTCGCTGCTGGCGATCGAGGTGGATACCGACGCCGAGAGGGATTACCTTCACTACCTTCGACTCCGTCTCGGCCTGGACGATCGTATCGTGGCGGAACTCCATCGCCAGCTGGGAATTGACGAGCATCTTTAATCGAACGCATAGAGGGAGGCGACAACGATGGCGCAGTGGTACTTGAGTTACGGAGGCAAGCAGACCGGGCCGCTCAATTTGCAGCAGGCCGTTGAGCAGGCGAACCGGAATCCCAACGGCTACGCATGGCGAGAGGGCTTCGCCGAATGGCTACCCATCAGGAAGGTGGCCGAGCTGACCCCGTCGGCGGCCATCGCGCCGACACCCGTGACGGCCGTTTCCGGCTCCAACGAGATCGATTTCAAGATCATGGGCAATGACATGCAGTTCGTCGAGATCGAACTGGATCCGGGTGAAAGCGCCGTCGCCGAAGCCGGGGCCATGATGTACAAGGAGGCTTCCGTGGAAATGGAGACTGTCTTCGGGGATGGTTCCTCGAGCGGCTCCGGTAGCTTCATGGACAAGCTCCTGGGTGCGGGGAAGCGTCTGCTGACCGGGGAAAGCCTCTTCATCACCGTCTTTACCCATCGCGGCGCCGGCAAAGCCCACGTCGCCTTCGGGGCGCCCTATCCGGGAACCATCATTCCCCTCGAGCTGAAGACCCTGGGAGGGCGGCTGATCTGCCAGAAGGACAGCTTCCTGTCTGCGGCCAAGGGCGTGTCGATCGGCATCTTCTTCCAACGGAAGATTCTCACCGGCCTGTTCGGAGGCGAAGGCTTCATCATGGAGAAGCTCGAGGGCGACGGCTGGGTTTTCGTCCATGCCGGCGGCACCGTCGTGGAGCGTGAGCTCCAGCCGGGGGAGGAGCTTCACGTCGACACGGGTTGTGTCGTTGCGCTGCAGGACACGGTTGGCTTCGACATCGAGAGAGTTGGAGGGATCAAGACGGCCTTGTTCGGTGGAGAGGGTGTCTGGTTCGCCCGGCTGACCGGTCCGGGAAGGATCTGGCTCCAGTCCCTGCCGTTCTCCCGCCTGGCCGGCCGAATGCTGCAGGCCGCGCCGCAGGGAGGGGGGAAGAGCGTCGGAGAAGGCTCGGTCCTGGGTGGCCTGGGACGTCTTCTGGATGGGGACAACGAGCTGACCTGAGTTGCGGTCGGGTCACTGCCGCCGGAGATCGGGAGCCGGTCACACGAGCCCCTGGGGGCGGGCAGGGCCGAAGGGATGCCGGCGGAGCGCTCAGGGGCGGCTCAGACGCGCCGAATCTTCAGGCCGTCGCCTCGCGGTCGTCAGGCAGGTAATCGGCCAGCTCTCCACGGGCCGACCAGCGTTGCGAGGCCTCGTCCAACTCCAGTTCGAAGTGCTTGCAGTTGGGCACGTGGACCTGGCCTTCGATGTCGGGAAACAGGGCGTGGACGACCAGCCGCAGGATCAGACTGTGACAGACGATCGCCACCTCCGGACCGTCCGTCCAACGGACGAAGCCGTTGATCGCCGTCAGGCCCCTGTGGAGAGCCTCGCGTTTGCTTTCACCGTTCGGGAACGGCCAGTCGAGATCCCTCTCGTCCCGCCAGCGAGCGACGTCGACGGGGTCGAATCGTTCGATGACCTCCGGGGTCGTCAGCCCCTCCAAGTCGCCGACGTGGACCTCCCGCAGCTTGTCCGTCGTGAAGACCTCGAGGGCGTGGGGCGCCGCGACCGCCTGGGCGGTCTGATGCGCCCGCCGAAGGTCGCTCGAGAGGATTCCGGCCAGGGGCCGGTCCTTCAGTTCCTGGGCGACGAGGGTCGCCTGAGCGTGGCCTTCCTCGTTGAGGGGGATATCGATGTGTCCCTGCCAGCGCAGCTGGGCATTCCAGTCCGTGGCACCGTGTCGGATGAGCCAGACCGTCTTCTTCATCGGGAGGTTCCACCAGCACTTGTGTGAGCGTTTCGAGCCGTTTTGAACCGCGATCGAGCAGGAGCGGGCGCAAACCAGGCTCAGGAGTGGTCATTATACAGGGGGCGGGTCCCGGGTGTAGCCGAGCCGGGCTTTCTGCGGGAAAAGGAGCCCGGCTGACGGACTTCGGACGCGTGGGACCGGTGGCGCCGACGCGATTCCCCGACCGCCCTCCACTTGACATCGCTTCCCGCGCGGAGCAGGTTATTGGCCATGGTCGAAGTGAGGGTGATAGCGCGGACCATCCGGATGCTGGCGCGACATATTCGCTTTGACACCCAGCTGGTCGTGCTGGTTTGCCGCGAGACGGGCGAAGTCTCCATTGTCCCCGTGGGCGGGAACCGCAACTTTCGTCAGGAGCTCGAGGAGCATCTCTGTCACGGCCTGTGCGCCCTCGGACTGATCGCCTTCGACCGCCAGGGACAGGAGCAACGCCATTTCTGTTTCCCCTGGGTGCAGGATGACCCGGACGGGCAGGCCCTGTTCGAGAAGATCTGTCGCGGGCTGGGTCCGCCGAACGGTCCCCAGGACCCGCACATCCGTTTCACCCGGGCGTTTTAGTCCGAAAAGCTAGCTCCCTGCCGCGAGGTTGAGCACCAGCACCTTGCGCTCCGTCATTTCCTCGATGGCGTAGCGAGCGCCTTCCCGTCCCAGGCCGGAGTCCTTGGTGCCGCCGTAGGGCATGTGATCCGCCCGGAAGGTGGGGACGTCGTTGACGACGACGCCTCCGACCTCGAGGAGTTCGAAAGCCTTGAACGCCGCCGGCAGATCGCGGGTGAAGATGCCCGCCTGCAGCCCGTAGCGGGAGTCATTGACCCGCGCAAACGCCTGATCGAGGCTGTCATAGGGCTCCACCGTCACCACCGGCCCGAAGACCTCCTCGCAATTGACCTTCATCGATGCTTTCGTTCCGCTCAGGACGGTCGGGCTGACGAGGGCGCCGTCACGTTGCCCTCCAGTGAGGATCCGGGCACCGTCCCGACGGGCCTCCTCGATCCAGGCTTCGACCCGTTTCGCGTCGTCGAGCGTGATCAACGGGCCCACATCGGTCTCGTCGAGCAGGGGATCCCCCACCCGCAGCCGTCCGACTGCGTCGACCAGATGCCGGCTGAAGGAGTCGAAGACCGAGCGAGCGACCAGAATGCGCTGCACCGAAATGCAGCTCTGCCCGGCATAGGAGAACCCGCCGGCAGCGCAGCGCCGAGCGGCGTCCTCGAGATCGGCGTCGGGGCAGACGATGACGCCGGCATTTCCTCCCAGCTCGAGCGTCACTCGCTGGCGACGGGCCGAGGCTTTCAGTCCCCAACCAACGGCGGCACTTCCCGTAAACGTCAGGAGTGCAAAGCGTTCGTCTCGGGCCAGTTCGCCCGCACGGGACCCGGAGCAGGGAAGGACGCTCAACGCATCGTCGGGAAGCCCGGCTTCGTAGGCACATTCGGCCAGCATCAGCGAGCAGATCGGTGTCTTGGTGGCCGGCTTCTGCACGACCGAATTGCCGGCCGCAATGGCCGGGGCGACCTTGTGGGCAACCAGGTTCAAGGGGAAATTGAAGGGAGTGATGGCCAGGATCGTTCCCAGGGGGAACCGTCGCACCAGCGCCCAGCGACCGCTGGCCGCCGGGAAGAGATCGAGAGGAAAGTACTCCGCTCCGATTCGCTTCGCTTCTTCGGAAGCGTTGGTCAGGTTGAAGACGCAGCGCTCGACTTCGACTCGACCGGCTTTGACGGGCTTGCCGGCTTCCAGCGCGAGCATCCGCACGAAGTCCTCCCGACGCGAATCCACGGCCTCGGCCATGGCGCGCAGAATCCGGGCCCGCTCATAGGTGGGCAGTGCGGCGCAGCGGCCTGCCGCCGCCGCCGTGGCAGTGAGGGCATCTTCGACCGCTTCCGGAGTGGGGCGGAACGTGCGGGCAACCGGGTGGTCGTCGAAGCAGGCGCGGACCTCGAGCGCCTCGCCGGTGCTCGTGCGCCGACTGCCGACGAAATAGGGAAACTCGGGTAGTGTCGCGCTCGCCATGAGATCCTCCTTAAGGGCTGACAGGCACCCCCTGCCGAAAGGCCGTTGGATGGGGCTTCGCAGGAGATGCGGGCTCAATCATCGAGTGACCGTACACCTCCTATTCTCACGTCCGGTGCCTTCCCGGTTCAAGCGAGTCGACCCTCGATCTTCTTCGCAGATTTCCGCACTCGTGCGTTGATAGGTAATGAAAGGGAGGGTAGAAGTATGCAGCCAGCCACCAACCTCGACGCTGAGCAGGCGACGGTCCGACTGCTGCGGGCCTTCGTTGGGTTGCTGACCTTACCCCGGCCCGGCGCCGGGTCTTCCAGGAGGATCCGCGCCTGTCTGTGCGGCCTGCTCGGCAATCTGGCGGAGACCCTCGACAGGCGGGAGGATGCGCAGCTCCTGCAGTGTCACGTGCGGGTGCGGGATGCGCAGCGGCACTGGCGGGTCCAGGTGTGCCTGGTCCCGTCGAGATTTGCCGGACGGACGATTCTGCGAGTCCGGACCCTGGCGGAGAACCTCCGGCCGAGGTGACGGGGTCGTGCCGCTAGCGCGGGTTTCGCGTGCCCAGTAACGAGATGTTGAGCGTCTGGAAGGCGGCGATGGTGTCGGCACTGCCCAACTCCAGCCGGCCGATGCGGTCGGCCAGCTTCTCGAAGTCGTTGCAGTCCATGGGCTGGAACGTGAGTCGGTCCTCCCCGACCGTGAGCTCGACCTTGCTGAGGCCCGTCAAATCGCCAAAATCTCCCACCAGGTCCACGCCTTCGAATTGCCCGCCGCGCACCTTCAGGTACGGCGACTGATACGGGTTGTCGGGGTCGCCCGAATCAAAGGAAAAGGTCTCGACCTTTCGGGTCTTTCCCTGGTCGTCGAGGAGCAGCAGTTGAGACGGCTCGATTTCCCAGTCTCCGGAGGCAAGGGCGACGACGTTGAAAATGGGGGTCACGTCGGTGCGGGTGCGCACGACCTCGAGCGTGGCGATGAAGTCGTAATCGACGAACGCATGGCACAAGGAGGCGTCCGCAGCCTGAACCGGATTCATGAGAAGGACGAAGAGTGGAAGGGTGAGCAAACTCAGAGAGGTCCGCAATTCTTCATCTCCAGACAGGATTCTATCACGGCGTTCCTCGTCCTGACCTCGCAGGCCCTTTCCGTCTCCACGGGGCGAGATTGCATAGAATAGGAGCGTGAGGAAAGAATCGATCTGGCGAAAGAGGTGGAACTTGCGCTGTCGAGCCGGTCAGTCTTGTTTGAAGCCGAGTCGGATGCTGCTGGTGGCCCTTCTCGGATTCACGCTGTCTGCGACCTCGAGTCTTGCCGCCGATTCCGTGGAGCAGCTCAAAGTGAAGATCCTGGCCGTCTATCCGCACGATACCTCTTCCTTTACCCAGGGCCTCGTGTTCTCCGGGGGGTGTCTTTACGAGAGCACGGGACAGCGTGGTGACTCGAAATTGAGGCAGGTCCGGCTGGCGGACGGCAAGGTGATCCGCGAACGGCGCCTGGCGTCCCGCTACTTTGGCGAAGGGCTGGCGCTGGCCGAAGGCAAGCTCTTCCAGTTGACGTGGACTTCCGGCGTTGCCTTCATTTGGAATGCGGACACGTTCGAGCCGGTGGGCCAGTTCTCTTACGAAGGCCAGGGTTGGGGACTGACCTTCGACGGGAGCTGGCTGGTCATGAGTGACGGCTCGAATGTTCTGACCTTTCGCGATCCGAAGACTTTCGCCGTCTGGCGGCGTCTCCCCGTCACCCTCAACGGACAGCCGGTCGAAAACCTGAACGAACTCGAGTATGTGAAAGGCCAGATCTATGCGAATGTCTGGCAGGCAACCGAGATCGTTCGCATCGACCCTTCGTCGGGTCATGTCACGGCCGTGATCGATGCCTCCAGCCTCCCCTATAGGCCACGGATTCCCGGCGACGACGTGCTGAACGGGATTGCATTCGATCCGCAAAAGGACACCTTCCTGTTGACCGGCAAACTGTGGCCGAAGATCTTCGAGGTGCGGTTCTACTAGTGCTCCCGGCGGATGCCAGTGCCTTCGAATCGAGGCCCGGCCCTGCTACAATCAGCCCCAATGCGTGCGCGCGGGTGATACGCAAGCCCGACCGATCGTTCACCCCCGCTGCTTGGAGGCGATGATGAGCGCCCTGCTTTTGATGGTTGTCTGCGGAGCGGCCTTTCTGGTTGCCTATCACACCTACGGCAAGTTCCTGGCTCGCAGGATCTTCGGTCTGAATCCCGAAGCGAAGGTGCCTTCGCGTGAGTGGGAAGACGGAATCGACTACGTCCCGACCCGCAAGGGAATTGTCTTCGGGCATCATTTCACCTCGATCGCCGGGACGGGCCCCATCGTCGGGCCGGCCATCGGCGTAATCTGGGGCTGGGTCCCCGCCGTCCTCTGGATCGTCTTCGGTTCGATCCTGATGGGGGCGGTCCACGATCTGGGCTCCCTGGTGGTTTCGCTGCGGAACCGGGGACAGAGCCTCTCGGAGGTCGCCGCGTCGTTCATCAACACCCGCGTTCGACTGATCTTCTTCTGTGTCGTCTTCCTGACCGTCCTCATCGTGATCGCCGTCTTCGGCGTGGTCATCGCGGCCGTTTTCACCCGTTTCCCGACCGCCGTCATTCCCGTCTGGGTGCAGATTCCTATTGCCGTCCTGCTGGGTCGCGCCGTCTACAACCGCGGCGCCAACGTCGTCACGGCCACGGCCGTGGCGGTCTTGGCCATGTACGTGACCGTCGGACTGGGGAGCTGGTATCCCGTCGGTTTCGCATCCGCTCTCGGCTTGCCTGCGACGGGCTTCTGGGTCGTCGTGCTTCTGATCTATTCCTGGGTCGCCTCGACGCTCTCGGTCAAGACGCTCCTGCAGCCCCGGGACTATATCAACGCCTGGCAGTTGTTCGTCGCGATGGGATTGCTCGTCGGCGGGACCGCTGCGGCTTCCTTCGGCGGGGACCTGACCATGGCTGCGCCCGCCCTGCGCTCGTCGGTGCCGGCCAACACCCCGGCCATCTGGCCCGCCATGTTCGTGATCATCGCCTGTGGAGCGATCAGCGGGTTCCACTCGCTGGTTGCCTCGGGGACCTCCCCCAAGCAGATGCAGAGCGAGACCGACAGCTTGTTCGTCGGCTACGGATCGATGCTTCTCGAGGGATTCCTGGCCATTCTCGTGATTGTCTGTGTCGGCGCCGGCATCGGTCTCGGCCTCAAGCTCTCGGACGGGTCATTTCTGACCGGAACGGGCGCCTGGGAGCACTACTACGGCACCTGGATCGGAGCCAAGGGGCTGTCCGACAAGATCGCTCCGGTCATCGAGGGAGCGGCCAACCTGATGGCGACACTGGGCATTCCCGCCTCGATCGGAATCACCTTGATGGGTGTGTTCGTCGCCTCGTTCGCCGGCACGACACTCGATACCGCCGTTCGGCTCCAACGCTACGTCATCGGTGAGCTCGCCTGTGACGTCGGCATGCCTCGCCTGTCCAATCGCTGGGTGGCTACGACGTTTGCCGTCCTCACCGCGGCGGGTCTCGCCTTCGCAACCGGGACCGACGGGACCGGCGCCATGCGCCTGTGGCCGCTTTTCGGAGGTGCCAACCAGTTGCTGGCGGCCCTGGCCCTCTTGGTGGTTTCCATCTACCTGAAGCATCTCGGCGGCCGCAAGTACCTGGTGGCCGGGATCCCCTGTCTGATCATGCTCACCGTGACGAACTGGGCCATGGTGGAAAATGAACTGACCTATTTCGCATCGGGGAACTGGCTCCTCTTCTCGATCGGTGGTTTCATCTTCCTCCTGGCGCTCTGGATGACCGTCGAGGCGATCATCGCCTTCCTGCAGGTTCCTTCGTTCGCCCGGGTCACGGCCAAAAGAGGCGTGCCGGCCTAGGCCCCCGGGAGTTCCGGTTGTCGACAAGCGATCGTCGGGGATCAGATTCGGGAGAGGCTTGATCCGGGACTCTCAAACTGTTAACACTTTGCCCGTAGATTGTTGATCCGAAACTCGAAACCCGAACTCGAAACCAGGAACGACCGGTGAAACACAAGCTCCTCGCCTCGACGATTTGCGCGATCCTCTGTGCCTTCTCTGCGGGAATGCTTCAGCCCGCGATGGCCCGGACCCTCTCCGAAGAAGTCCTGCGGCTTCAGTACGAGAAGCGGGAATTCCGGATCCCCATGCGCGACCAGGTGCACCTCTTCACGGCGGTCTACATACCCAGGGATCGAAGCCGACGCTATCCGATCCTGCTCAAGCGAACTCCCTACAGCGTGCAGCCCTATGGTTCGAACGAATACCCTGAGCAGCTGGGGCCGAGTCCGCTTTTCGATCGTGAAGGATACATCTTCGTCCTCCAGGACGTCCGGGGCTGTTTCATGTCCGAAGGCGAATTCGTCAACATGCGCCCCCTTCTGCCGCCCGGCCACGCCCGGACGGAGGTCGATGAGAGCACCGATACCTACGACACCATCCAGTGGCTGCTCGAACACGTGGCGGGGCACAACGGCAAGGTCGGCATGTGGGGCATCAGCTATCCGGGCTTCTATGCCGCCGCGGGCATGGTCAACGCGCACCCTGCGCTCGCGGCCGTTTCCCCCCAGGCTCCGATTGCAGATTGGTTCTTTGACGACTTCCATCACCACGGTGCGTTCTTCCTGGCTCATGCCTTCAACTTTCTGATCAATTTCGGCCTGCCTCGGCCGAGTCCGACTTCCCGGCACCACCGCCGCTTCGATCACGGCACGCCCGACGGCTATCAGTTCTTCATGGATGCCGGCACGATGCGACAACTGGAGGACCGCTACATGCACGGGCAGGTCGCCTACTGGAAAGAACTCGCCCAACACCCGAACTACGACGAATACTGGCAGGCGCGGAACCTCCTGCCCCGGCTCGACCGGGTGGCACCCGCGGTGCTGACGGTCGGGGGCTGGTTCGATGCCGAAGATCTGTACGGATCTTTGAAGATTTATCGGAGTATCGAGGCGCGCAATCCCGGGATCGTCAACACCCTCGTCATGGGCCCCTGGTTCCATGGGGCCTGGGCTCGCGACGACGGCGAGCAACTGGGAAACGTCTTCTTCGGATCGAAGACTTCCGAGTTTTTCCGCTCGGAGATCGAGCTGCCCTTCTTCCGGCACTTCCTCAAGGGAATCCCGGAACCCGATCTGCCGGAAGCTTGGGTCTTCGAAACGGGAGCGAATCGCTGGCGCCGTTTCGATACCTGGCCCCCGAAGAGTGTCGAGGCGAGGAGCCTCTATCTCGAACCGGGGCGAGCGCTTGGCTGGGAACCGCCGACCGAGGTCGGAGCCGTCTTCGACGAATACGTCAGCGACCCGGGGCACCCGGTTCCGTTTACCCAGAGCATCGCCATCGGAATGACCCGGGAGTACATGACCGACGACCAGAGGTTCGCGGCGCGCCGACCCGACGTCCTCAGCTATCAGACCGGCATTCTCGATGAGGACGTGACTCTGGCAGGGCCCCTCCTGGCCGACCTGTGGGTCTCCACCTCGGGTACGGCTTCGGACTGGGTCGTGAAGTTGATCGATGTCTTCCCCCCCGATGCCGAGGACTATCCGATGATGGCGGATGGCGAGAAACTCGGGGGCTACCAGATGATGGTTCGAAGCGAGGCCATTCGGGGCCGTTTCCGCCGCAGCAACAGCCGGCCCGAACCCTTTCTGCCGGATCAGCCCACCCGCGTTTCCCTCGAACTCCTGGATCTGCTCCACACCTTCCGGAAGGGTCACCGGATCATGGTCCAGATCCAGAGCACCTGGTTCCCGCTGGTCGATCTCAATCCGCAGCGCTACGTCGACAACATCTTCGAAGCCCGGGAGACCGACTTCATCGTCGCCCGCCAGCGGGTGCTCCATTCGCGCCAGTACCCGTCCCACCTCGTCGTCGGGATCCTGCCGGCGCAAGATCAGGTCCGCCTCCCGCAAGACGGTCCCTCCCAAGCCCGGGAAGCCGCCGACCAGGATCCAGGAACTCGGAACTAGAAACTCGGAACTAAGAACCGGCCAGCCCGACTTCTGAGCCCTGCACGGCCGCGGTCTCTCCGGCGGAAGTGTCGAACCGGGGGAATATCACACGGAATTCAGTGCCCTCGCCCGGAGTGCTATGGAGCTCCAGTCGGGCGCCCAGCCGTTCAGTGAGCTTCTTGACGATGGACAATCCCAGACCGGTTCCGATCTCGCCGGAGGCCTTGGCTTCGCGGGTCCGATAGAAGCCTTCGAAGATGCGCTCCTGCTCCCCCTCGGGAATGCCGATCCCGGTGTCGCGGACGATGGCCTTCACCTCCCCGGACCGGGAGCGCTCGATGGTGAACCGGACGGTTCCGCCGGAGGGCGTGTATTTGACGGCGTTGTCCAGCAGGTTCGAAAAGATCCGGTCAAGATCGGCCGGCTCCGCGTACACGACAGCATCCCGTCCGAACTCCGTGACGAAGTCGACGTGTTTGGCCTGAGCCGTCTCGACCACGGCCTCGAGGGTGCGTTTGAGCGCCGCGCTCAGTTCGACGGCCCTCGGGTGGGCCATCTCGCGTGGACGTTGTGCCGCCGCCAGATCGAGGAAATCCCGGATCGTGACGAAGGCATCCTGGATCCTCCGCTGAGCCCGCTCGACCAATTCCGTCTGCTTCTCGTTGAGCGGTCCCGCAAAGGGGAGGGCATCCAGCGTACCGTGGATGGCTGCCAGCGGAGATCGAAGCTGGTGGTGTGTCATCCGGGCAAACCAGACCTTCTCTTCGTTCAGCGACTGCAGCACGGCATAGGAGCGGGCGTTTTCGATGGCGACAGCGCCGAGATTGGCGAGATTGCGCAGGAGACTCTGCTCCTGTTCGCTGAAACGATGAGGTTCTCCCGAGTAGACCCGGATGACCCCCAGAACCCGGCTCTTGGCCTGGACCGGAACGCACAGCATGGAGCGCAGTCCTTCCAGCCGCGCCTCCTCCCGGTACTGAAAGCGGGCATCGCTGGCCACCTCGAGCACCTGAACCACGCCCCCGCGCAAGGCTTCGAGATCGACCAGGCTCTTCTCCACCTGCACCGGCCCCTTGTTGAGGTAGGACTGGCTGATGCCGAAGGCGCCGCCGATGTACAGGAGCGTTCCGCTCGCGTCCAGGAGCCGGATGAAGCAGGCCTTCATACCCAGCAGGCGGGTAGCGTTCTCCGCAATCAGCTGGAGGACCTCCTTCATATCGAGGGTCGAGTTGACGACCTGACCCAGGTGGTAGAGGGACTCCATGTCGTGGTAGGACTGCCCCAGTGCCCTCTCGGAGTGGAAAAGAGCCTGCTCTTTGGATCGCAGCTTCGCGGTGATCGAGGTCGCCAGGTACGCCGTGACGAAGAGGAAGAGCGTGATTGCCACCCAGAGCTTGAAACTGCTCAAGAGCGCGTCGGGTGCGGACACGTAGAGGAGATCCAGGTTGGGGGGAGGCAAAAAGCCATGCTCCTCGAACAAAGTCAGAACGCCGAGCATCAGGCTGGCGGAGCCGGCCAGGAGGTAGCAGGCCTGCTGGGACAGCAGAATGGCCGAGATGATCAGGTGGAAGGTGAAGGCCAGTGTAATCGGGCTGCGCAGACCTCCCGTGAAGTGGACCAGAGTCAGCAGGGCGAACCAGTCAAGACCGATCTGGGCGAATACGAAGCGGCGCAGCGCGAGCGGGCTCGACTCCATGTGCGGTCGAGCCAGAAAGAAGAACAGATTGTAGGCCAGCACCAGGCCGCCCACGGCATAGAGGGCGCTGGCGGGCAGTGCCTGCAGGAGCCAGTGGGAGGTCAGGAAGGTTCCCAGAAGGATGCCGGCTCCCGCCAGCCACCTCATGCCGATGAACCAGGCCAGGCGCTCCTCGAGCTCCCGCTCCAGGGGAATCAGCACAGGACCGTCTTGCAGTGGTGCCATCCGGACTCCTGTCCCGGGAGTCATTTCACCGCTTCAGTTTTGCGCGCAACAGAGTCAACAGGACATTCGGATTGATGGGTTTCTGGAAGACGCCGGTCAACCCGAGGTCGCCGTAGCTGACCGTGCTCTGCAGTGTGTCGCCGGTCGAGCTGAGCATATAGATCGGCGCCTCGTTACCCAGGGCCTGAAGTTCCTTGACGAAACTGGTGCCCGCGTCGATCTCCTCCATCATCAGGTCCACGATGAGAAGGTCGGGTCCGGACTCCTTGTAGACCCGGAGACCCTCCTCAGCGCTGGGTGCCGTGAGTACGACATAGTCATTGGCTTCGAGCACGACTTTCAACGATTCCAGAATGTCCGGATCGTCGTCAATGCAGAGAATGACAAATTTCCCGTCTTGCATCTCTCACTCCGTGTCAGCAGCAGGGAGCCGGCGGCTGAGCGCCGACATGTGCTGCATCCTCAAAATCCCGCTTCTCGAGGCGCTCGACCGCAAACTGCAGCGCTGCCTCGAGGTTTCTTCGGGCCCGCCGGGAGAGAGTCTCCCCGAAATCATCGAACTCATAACCGCGGATTGCCAGGACGTATCCCTCGGCACGTGCCTGGAACAGGCTCGACGCCAGCCCCAACAGAGTCTCCGGATGAACGCTGTGCGTCGTAAACGAAGTCTCGAGGCGGGGTGCGATCTTCTGGAACGAAAACGGTTCGACTCCGTCCAGCGCGGCGTCGACGAAGACCACGCACTCGTGACCGGCGACGTCCAGGGCGTGTTCGACTTGAAGTTGGTAGTCCACCTCGATGTCCACGCCGACGGGCACCCGGCGCCCAAGCTCCGCCGCGAATTCTGCGCCCAGTGCGTCATCCAGACGGGCGGGGTTCCCGTAGCAGAGGAACAGCACCCCCCGGGGCATTTCCCTCATCCTTTTACCCTTTGCGCGACTGTCTCCCCTTCGGCCGAAACCAGTTCCACGATCAGAGGCATCCGGCCCAGGGCGTGGGTGGCGCAGGAAAGGCACGGGTCATAGGCCCGTATGGCCACTTCCACATGGTTGAGCAGTCCGTCGCTGATCTCGGGGACCCCCGAGAGGTGATCCTCGGCGACCCGCTGAACCGCCCGATTCATCGGTTCATTGTTGCTCGTTGTCGAGACGATCAGGTTGGCCTTGACCACGAGGTCGTTGTCATCGACGACGAAGTGATGGAACAGAGTGCCCCGTGGGGCCTCGATGATGCCCACGGCCTCGTTGCGCCGGGCTCCTCGCGTCTGGAGATCGGTGCCCTGCAGGTCGGAATCATGCAGGAGCTCACCGATCTTTTCGACCGAGTGCAGCAATTCGATCATCCGTGCCCAGTGGTACGCCATCGTCACGTTATTGGGCCGATCGTCGGTCAGAGCCTTGAACTCTTTGCGAGCCGCTTCCGCCTCGGGCGTATCGAAATAGTCGCAGTTGTTGACCCGGGCCAGCGGTCCCACTCGGTACCATCCCTTCTCCGGCCCCAGCGAACGGATGAAGGGGAATTTCATATAGGACCAGGACCGCACCTCTTCTGCAATGTACTGGTGATACTCCTGATTGTCCACGTGATCGAAGATGAGCTCGCCCTGGGCTTCGCGCGCCCGGAGGCCTCCGTTGTAGATGTCGTAGGCACCGTCCTCGCGGACGATCGACAGATGGTTCGATTCGAAGGACCCAAAGGGAGCCAGTTTCTCCAGGTTTCGCCGGGTGTAGTCGCGGGCCAGATCCAGCGCCGAGCGAGCCCATTCGAGCATCTGAGGCATTTGCTGGAGCAGTGGGTCGCGCTCTTCGATGGACAGGTTCTTGTTGATTCCTCCCGGTATCGCGCCGGTGCCGTGGATCTTCCTCCCGGCCGTGGCACGGATGATCTCCTGGCCGAACTTGCGCATCAGCACGCCCTGAGTCGCCAATTCAGGATAGCGGGCCGCGACGGCGAGAACGTGGTGCTGGCTGACATCGGCGCCGAATCCGAACAGGAGGTCCGGCGACGAGAGGTGGAAGAAGTGCAGGGCATGGGACTGCAGAAACTGGCCGTGGTGCATGAGCAGCCGCATCTTCAGCGCCGTCGGGGTCAGGTTCTCGCCACCAACGATGCGGTCGACCGCTTTGGCGGCAGCCAGATGATGGCTGACCGGACAAATCCCGCACAGACGCTGGACGAGGACCGGCACTTCCCAGAAGGGCCGCCCCTGAATGAAGCGCTCGAAGCCACGAAACTCGACGATGTGAAGCCTTGCCTGTTGGACCCGGTTCTGGCCGTCGAGGAGAATGGTCACCTTGCCGTGTCCTTCCACGCGCGTGACCGGCTCTATGACAATCTTCCTGGTTACGTTTGTTGTGTTCACGATCCGTCTCCCGAAGCTCAATCGTATTTGACGAGCTGATAGGGCAGCTGAATGGGCTGATCGGTGAGCAGGGCCACGAGGGCTTCCCACAGCGTGTCCGCCGGAGGCGGACAACCGGGGAGGAAGTAGTCGATCTTGACCACCTCATGGCAGGGATAGACCTTGTCGAGAAGCAGCGGAAGCTCGGGATCGTTCGGGATTGCCCCGGACGGATTGTGAACCGTCGGCCCGTTGAGGTAGGCCTCCTCGAGGCATTCCTGCAGGGGCAACATGTTCCGCATGGCGGGAATCCCGCCCATGATGGCACAGTCCCCCACCGAGACCAGGATGTCGCAGTGCCGGCGAAAGGACCGCAGCACCTCGACATTCTCCTCGTTGCAGCAGCCCCCCTCGATCAGGCCGACTGCACAGCGTCCCGTCAGGGTCTTGATATCGTTGATCGGGGACTTGTCGAACTCCACCATTTCCGCAAGCTGGAGGATGCGTTCGTCGATGTCCAGTAGCGACATATGACATCCGAAGCAGCCGGCCAGCGAAGTCGTAGCAATTTTGGGTTTAGCCATCTCCGTCTCCTCTAGCTCCGCTGCCCCGACTTGGATTCGATGTCGGATCCGATCGGAGTCCGATCGTACCGTCTCCGGCCGACGGGTACCGCGAATCCGGTTCGCTTCTTGACGATGGCGCCGACCGGACAAAGCTCGGCGGCCCGGTCCACGACGTTCAGATCCGTCTCGCCGAGGCCCGCCTCGGCGTTCACTGCAACCCGCTTGTTGGGACCACGCCCTACGAACTGGAAGACGTTCTTGCCGTCGAGTTCCTTCGAGGCGCGCACACAGCGGCCGCAGAGGATGCAGCGGTTGCGATCGATCAGAACATCCGGATGGGAGGCATCCACGTCGCGGACAGGGAACTGGTAGGGATAGCGGGGGGCCGTGATCCCGAAACGATAGGCGAGCGCCTGCAGTTCACAGTTCCCGCTCTTCTCACAGAACATGCAGAAGTGGTTGCCCTCGATGAACAGCATTTCGATGATGCGTCGCCGCAGTTCGAGGACTTCCGGAGAATCGTTCTCGACGAGAATCCCGTCGGCGACGGGCTGGATGCAGGCCGCCTGGGGCTTGCCATTGACCAGAACCGTACAGACCCGGCAACTCCCATGAGGGGTCAGTTCCTTGTGGGCACACAGCCGGGGTACGTAGCGGCCTGCTGCCTGAGCCGCCTCCAGAATCGTCGACCCGGCGTCCGCCTCCACGACCTCGCCATCGAGAATAAAGGTCACCTTGTTACTCAAGTTCGTCCCTCCTCAGTGCTGAACGTGGCTGGACTCGCGGCCCGCCAATGCGGCGGCCTGCCGGACCGATCTCTCCAGGTCGAAATCGCTGCGCAATTCGCTGTCTCCCGACGTCAGGCGGGCCTCGTAGAGGCTTCGAAAGTGCTCCAGGGTGCTCAGGACGGGATTGGGCGACGTCTGGCCCAGGCCGCAGCGGCTGGTCCGTTTGACGGTCTCGGCCAGCTCCTTGAGGTAGTCGAGGTCGGCGGCTTCGCCCTTGCCGGCACGGATCTTCTCGAGACACTGCTGGATCAAGACGTTGCCGACCCGGCAGGGGGTGCAGTATCCGCAGCTCTCGTCGATGAAGAACTCCAGGTAGCCGTCGACGATCTCCAGCAAGTCGCGTCCCGGCCCGAAGATGACCATGGAGCCGCCTGTGGCCAGGTCGTCAAAACAGATCGTGCGCTCGAAATCCTCAGGCCCGACCATCTGACCACTCGGTCCGCCAACCTGAACCGCCTGGACATCCGTTGCTCCGGCCAGCTTCAAGATATCCCTGAGAGGAGTGCCGAACGCGATTTCGTAGATTCCCGGCCGCTTGCAGTCACCCGAGATGCTCAGGAGCTTGGTGCCTGCGCTGCCGTGAGAGCCGATCTCGGAGAACCAGGCGGATCCCTTTTCAATGATGCGGGTGACGCAGCAGAGGGTCTCGACGTTGTTCACCGAGGTCGGGCAGCCTTGATAGCCCCGTTGCGCGGGGAAGGGTGGGCGATTCTTCGGATCGCCCCGCAGGCCCTCGCAGGAGCTGATCAAAGCGGTCTCTTCACCGCAGACGTAGGCACCCGCTCCCATTTGGATGCGAATGTCGAAGCTGAAGTCCGCGTTCCCGCAGATTTCGGACCCCAGCAGCCCCGCCCGGCGCCGCTCGGCCAGAACCGATTCCAGGAATTCGCGGAGATAGGCATATTCGGCCCGCAGATAGAGTATTCCCTCGGAGGCGCCAATGGCATAGCCTCCGATGGTCATACCCTCGAACAGCAGTCCGGGCCGCTCAGTCAGGATGACGCGATCCTTGAAAGTGCCGGGCTCTCCTTCGTCGGCATTGCAGATCAGAAAGCGCCTGTCCCCTTTGGCGGCGCGGGTGAATTCCCACTTCATCCCCGCCGGAAAGCCCGCCCCGCCGCGACCCCGCAGGCGTGCAGTCTTGACGTTGCGAATCACCTCGGCGGGAGTCATGGAGAGCGCTTTGTGCAGAGCCTCCCCGGACTCGTACTCTGCGAAAATCACCGGGCCCGCGAGACGGATGTTGTTCTCCACCATGGCGCCCACCAGATCGTGCGCGTTGTTTCCGCCTCCCAGTTGCTTGATGAGGGTCGAAGGTTCGGCGCCCTTTCGCAACTCTCCGACGATCTCGCGAGCCGTGTCGGTGGAAAGGTGGGTGATGACGACATCGTTGATCAGAGCAGCGGGCGCCTGATCCGACATCCCGATGCAGGCGGTCTCCGTCAACGAAATCCGCCCATCCGCCGTCGTCTCGCCCCGTTTGACTCCGAGTTCCTTTTCGAACACTTCGGCGACGTTCTCGCTGCCATGCATCTTGTCGACGACGTCATTGCAGAGGCGGATCACCACCTGTCCTCCCGGCTCGCTGCTGAGAAACGCATAGAAGGACACGACACTTTCGACCTCCACGCGATGGGTACCCATCTCCCGGGCGATCAGGTCCATCGCCGGGCCGGAAACGCTCCCGAACCGCCCCTGGACCTCACGAACCACGTCCAACATGCGGGACCGGTCGTTGCCGTGCCGGCTGCAGATTTCCTGGATCTCACTCTGTTGTTGAGTCATTTTGCCATTTGCTCCCACTGCTCCCCGTTGCCGGAAGGAGTCTTCCCCTCCTGTATCTGGACCCCGATCCAGCAGGTTCGAACAGAATGTCTAAGCACCTTGCGTGCCATGGGCAGAGTCCTTTCGTAAGAAGCGTCAATGCTGGATTGCTGAAAAAATCGACACTCGGGTGGCCGCTGTGATGGGGGATTTGCCCCAGCTCGTTGCTTCTACGCGCAACCGAGTCCGACAATCGGCCGAGTCTCGCACGTCGGATGCCGAAAATCGGTTGCCGGAAGCCGCCGGGGGCGGATTTCTGGGGCAGACGGCCGCGTGCCGAGCCGTATGGCCCGCCCAGTCGACGGGGCGGCCCCTTCGGAGCACCGCACTCCGGAGTCGCGGAAACCAGGAACTAGGAACCAGGAACTAGGAACCAGGAACTAGGAACTCGAAACCCTCCTTGCCCCCTCCTCCCCGCTCCTGCTAGTCTGATGCCGACGGCCGCCGTCGTGATGCCGCTATGACCTTTCTTGCTGGACTCATACTGATCCTTTCTGCGACCTGTGCCAACCAGGAGGGCGAACGACTCAACGTGGCCGGGTGCGAGCGCGCTGCAGACTTCGACTTCGTTCAGGCAGCGGCCCTGTTTTCGGACGCCGTCACTGCGGACCCGGAGTGCCATCTGCTGCATCTCAATCTGGCCAACGCCTATCTGCACGCCGGGCAACTGGTCGAGGCGCGTCGGGAACTCGAAAAGCTGGATGGGGCATCCGGGCAGGATCCCTATTTCGAATACCTCTACGGCATGTTGCTGTTGCGGGAAGGACACGAGGCCGAGGCGGCAGACCATTTCCGAGCGGTGTTGCGGATCGATCCGGGTGATTCGGCGAGTTTCTGCCAGCTCGGTCTGATCGAGTTCCACCGCGGGAACCTGAAACCGGCCGTTGAGTACTTCGACGACGCCCTCCGCTGTGACCCGTCCAACATGATCGCTCTATACAATGCCGCCCGCGCGCTGAAGGCACTGGGACGGGACGCGCGATCCCAGGAGCTGATGCAGCGTTTCAAGACTCTCAAGGCTGCGCAGAGACCCATGTCCGGTGGCGGGATGGGCGAGCCTTACCTCATACCGGGTAAGTACGCCTCTCTCCATTGCGACGGTTAGCTGTGCCGCCAGAGATCTGAGCTCAGGGTTCGTCGAGGCGTTCCAGGATTCTCTCCAGGTCCGGAAGGGAGCCGAGGACCGGCACACCGAGATAACGTCCTGCCTGGCGCTCTGACTTGAACGAAGGGTCTGCCCATTCCAACGCGCCCAGCACCAGCACCGTGACGCAGAAGGACACCACGATCAGAATGAAGATCGCGCCTCCCTGGCCGGACAATGTTCGCTGTCGTGCGAGCTGCACGTCTCCGAGGATTTCAGCCGGGGGAACGTCGATGCGGATGCCCGCAGCGTCCAGCCGTGCGGTCGACTCGTTGGCGGCCACCAGACGCCCTTCTTTGGTCCGGGCGACGAGACGCTGCGCAAAGAAATCGACGAGGAACTCTCCCAGCAGACGACTCGGCCCCCGGTAGGACAGTTCGAGCCGGTCCGCCTCCTGGAACTGCATTACCATTGCGTCGTGGAGGATCGACCAGAGAGGGATCCCCGCCCTGTACTCTCGGGGGAACTCCTGCTCGAGCCGCGATTCCAGGGTCCAGTAGGTCTGCTCGTCCTCGAACAGGGAGCGTTCCTGTACCAGGGTCCTCACCGGAACGGCCGTGACCGCTCCGGGTGCCCTCGTCACCGGCGCCTGGGGATTCACGCTGATCAGGCGGGCCACCACGAAGGCGTGTGGATTCGCCAGCACGAACGCCATGTAGATCAGGGGCGGGAACAGGCAGATCCACAGCCAGCCGGCGCGTTTCTTGATGCCGTTCCAGTAGCGTCTCAGCAGGAATGCCATAGCCGAACCTCAGACCGAGAAAAGTGGATTCCTCCATTGGTTCATGAATGCGCCCACCACATTGGCACCCGAGGTCTCGAGGCTCGTGAGGGTCCGCTTGATCTCCTGTCGGGGCGTCACTCCCGCCAGCACGACGAGGACGACTCCAGAGGTCGCCTGCGAAATCACCACCGGATCGATCATGCGGCGATTGGGGGGGACGATCGCATTCGAATCGACGAAGACCCAGTCATATTCGGCACGAGCCTGCTCCAGGACGGTCAGCCCGAGATCCAGCGCGTCCAGTGCAAGCGCATGGCTCTCCTCCATCGGAGGCGGAGCCGGCAGGATGTCCAGTCCCGGCACCGAAGTCGGCCGCACCAGTTCCTTGATGCTCGGATTCTGCCGAAACCGTTCGATGTCGAAAGAGCGTTCCAGAGTGAAACAGGAATGCAGCGCGGGTTGATGCCAGTTGAGGTCGACGGCGAGGACCCGCTTGTGGGTCTGCAGGGCGGCGGCTGCCGCGAGCAGTGCCGTCGTCGTGGTCTTGCCCTCCCCTCTGCGGGTGCTGGTGACCATGATGCAGGGGGTTCCCAGATTCCGCGAGACGAGGGTGAGGATGTTGAAGACCCGCTTCACCTCGGCGAGCCGGGCCAGCTGAGGAACCTGGCGTTGGGTCAACCTCTCCATGGACTCTCCCTCGTTCCGGATCCGTCCTTGATCACGACGGCCGAGTCGAATCTCACTTATTACACGTAAGCGACGCGCTTTCAAGGGAAAAGCGGGTAAAGAGACCCCTGGGCGGATGGGATCCGCGAGACCGATCGGATCTGCCGGAGCGCCGGTAGCGGCGAGCCGGCTGCGCCGGTCGAGGATTCCCTGACAGGGGCGACGACACCTCGCCAGTTCCATCCGTCCCCTCCGTCTCATCCGTCCGAGGGGGTCCCGCTTCGCGTTTCGTACGTTGAAAGACACTTCCGCGGGGTGGGCCGAACTTTTTGTTAATGGATTGCGTTCCACAACGTTTGTAGGGTGCTGGAGGAGAGATCTTCCCTGGTTTGTTTCGGAAGCCTATTAGTTCGGAGAAGAATATGAGTGTCAGAACAAAGACCTACGGGTTCCTCATTTTCGTCGTAGTCTTCGCGGCTGCAGCATATTTCGTGACCCCACTGATAACGGGCGGTGGCACGACCACCCAGGCGGATTCCGGGTCCGCCTCCAAGGAAGATAAGGAGGAAACCGTTCCCGTGGAGGTCGCCCTGGCCAGGACTGGTGAGATCTCGACTTCGATCGCATCGACGGCGAATCTGAAGGCGATTCGCCAGGTCGCCATCTCTTCCCGTGCGGAAGGTGTGGTCAAGGAACTCCTGGTCGAGGAGGGGGCCTTCGTTGAGAAGGGGCAGTTGCTGTGCCGGCTCGACGACAATCAGCCCGCCATCCAGCTCCAGTCTGCCCGACAGAAGCTCGCGCAGGCCAAGCTCCAGCTCGAGAAGGCCGGAATCATCCAGGACAAGACCGACGTTCAGGTGGACAATGCCCGGGAGGACTACGAGCGCTACCGGAAGCTTTACGACGAAGGTCTGGTCAGCGAACGCGAGGTGGCCCAGGCCAAGTACCGACTGGACGAACTGGAGCACGACATGAGGGCCTCGTCTTCCTCGACGCGCGAGTTGACCCATCGCGTCGATGAGCTGGAGGCGGAGATTGCCCAGTGCGAACTCGAGATCTCCAGGACTCGGATCGAGTCTCCCTTCGCCGGCTACATCACGCAGCGCAGTGTCGATCTCGGACAGACCGTTCGCAACATGGACACCCTGTTCACGCTGGCCGATTTCTCTCCCCTGCAGGCCGATGTCTTCCTGTCGGAGAAGGACGCTTCCCTGATCAAAAGGGGACAGCCAAGCAAGGTCTATTCGGGTGTGGTGACCGACAACGGATTGAGCGGCCAGGTGGCTCGCATCAGTCCCGTGGTGGATCAGTCGACGGGGACTGTGAAGGTCACGGTCGAACTCGCCCATGGCGACCGGCTGTTCAAGCCGGGCGCCTTCGTGCGGGTCGAAATCCGGACCGACACCCGGGAAGACAGCGTGCTCATCCCAAAGCGCGCCGTCGTCGAGGAGGATGGCGAGTCCTTCGTTTTCGTTGCCCGCGAAGATGCAGTGTCTCGTGTCAAGGTCGAGCTGGGCTATCAGAGCGGCGGCGATGTTGAGATCGTCCGCGGCGTCACGGCGGGCGACTCCGTCGTCGTGGCCGGTCAGGGTGGCCTGAAAGAAGGCAGCAAGATCCGGCTGGTCGAAAGCGTCGTCTGACACCGGTTTCGACAGGAACCAGGGCGCCGGCGGATCGGCGCCCCGGCGAGATAGCAGTCCGGTGGCGCGCCGCCGCCGCGAAACCATGGGGAACGCCTACCCTCTCGTCTGGAGCCCGAAATGAGTCTCATCAAAACCGCGATTCAACGGCCGGTGACCGTTGCGATGTTCGTCGTGGCAGTCATCCTCTTCGGCCTCGTTTCGCTCGACCGCCTCGCCCTCAATCTCTTGCCGGATATCTCGTATCCGTCGCTGACGATTCAGACCGACTATGAAGACGCGGCTCCGGAGGAGATCGAGGCCCTCATCACCCAGCCCATCGAAGAAGCGGTCGGCGTCGTGCCCGGCCTGACCAAGATGACGTCGGTTTCGCGGTCGGGTCAATCCGAGGTCGTGATGGAGTTCGGGTGGGACAGCAAGATGGACATCGCGAGCCTGGAGGTGAGGGAGAAGCTGGATTTCGTCAATCTCCCGAGGGACGCCGAGAAGCCGGTGATCCTCCGGTTTGATCCCTCCTACGATCCCATCATGCGGGTCCGCATCTCCGGCGGGGCCAATCTCAGTGCCCTCCGGTATCTGGCCGAGAAAGAGCTGAAGAAGTACCTCGAGGCGACCGACGGCGTGGCCGCCGTGAAGGTCATCGGAGGGCTGGAGGAGCAGATCCGGATCGAGGTGGACGAGAAGCGCCTGGCGGAGCTCGGGATCCCGATCACCCAGGTCACCGAGGTGCTCCGACAGGAGAACCTCAACCAGGCGACGGGCAGCCTCTATGATGCGGATGCCAACTATCTGGTGCGGATGCTGAACCAGTTCCGGACGGTCGATGAGATCCGCAACATCGTCGTCCGGGAAGATCAGGGCCGACGCGTCGTGCTCGGGGACGTGGCCAATGTCTGGAGGGGAACCAAGGACCGTGAAATCATCGCCCGCCTCGGCGGTAAAGAGAGCGTCGAGATGGGCATCTACAAGGAAGGGGACGCCAATACGGTCAGCGTCGCCCGGGCGGTGACCCGCCAGTTGGAGACCCTCAAGAAGAACGATCGTTTCCCCGAGGGTGTCGATTACGAGATCGTCTCCAATCAGGCCGATTTCATTGAGAATGCCGTCTCCAACGTCCTCTCCGCGGCGATCCTGGGAGGTCTCCTGGCCACCCTCGTCCTGTTTGTGTTTCTCCGGGATCTGCGCAGTACGCTGACCATCGGTTTTTCGATCCCCATCTCCATCATGGCCACGTTCGCCCTCATGTATCAGACGGACATCACTCTGAACATCATGTCCCTCGGAGGGGTGGCCCTGGGGGTGGGCATGCTGGTCGACAACTCCATCGTCGTCCTCGAGGCGATCGACCGCCATCGCCGCAAAGGGGTCCATCTGGCCCAGGCTGTCTATCAGGGAACGGTGGAAGTGAGCCGGGCCGTGACGGCCTCCACCCTGACCACGGTCGCCGTGTTCCTGCCGCTGATCTTCGTGGAAGGCATCGCCGGGCAGTTGTTCAAGGATCAGGCTTTGACCATCACGTATGCGTTGCTGGCATCCCTGATCGTGGCCCTGCTCTTCATTCCCATGATTCTGGCCCGCACCACCCGGGTTTCGGCGACGGAACCGGCGATTGCCTCGATCACCAATGAGGAACTGCCTCCGGCTGGCCGGGTCCGCAGCTTTCTTCGAAAGGCGGCCGTGTGGCTGCGAGTCGCCCTGCGCTTCCTGTTCGTCGATATCACTACCGTCCTGTTGACCGATCTGCGACGCCTGCTCGGCGTCATCGGGAGGGGCGTCAACTGGGTGATTTCGCCGGCACTGAACGCCTTTGACCGGGGATTCACGCGGCTGACCGACTTCTATCCGCGTGTGCTGGCCTGGGCGTTGGCGAACAAGGCTCTCGTCTTCGCGTTTGCGATCATTTTGGGAGTCGCCGCCCTCGGCGCCTCGCGTTTCCTCGGAGCTGAGCTCATTCCACCTCTGACGCAGGGGGAATTCTCCTTCGAGATCAAGCTTCCGGAGGGCCGTCCCCTGGCCCACACCGATCGGATGGTGAATCAGGTCGAGTCGAAGGTCGCGGAATTCCCCGAGGTAGCCACGGTGTTCTCGAGCGTGGGCGGCAGCACGGAAAACCAGTTCGCCCGGAACTCGGCTCGCGAAAACGAGGCGCAGCTCTATGTTGTGATGAAGGACAAGCGCGATGAGATCGCCGAGGCCCGAGTGATCGAAAAGATCCGGGCAGAACTGCACCGGCAGCCCGAGGTGACATACAAATTCCAGCGCCCGACTCTCTTCAGTTTCCGGACACCCATCGAAGTCGAGATCTACTCCTACAGCCTGGAACTCTCCGGGATGTGGCCGGGAAAGTCTCGAGCGAGCTCGAACGGATTCCGGGCCTGACCGATATAAAAACCACCACCCAACTGGGGGATCCGGAAATCCACGTGGTCTTCGATCGCCAGAGGCTGGCCCGTCTGGGCCTGGAGGAGAATCAGATTGCGGGGACTCTCCGGAACAAGATCCGTGGGGACGTGGCCAGCCGGTTTCGGGAGGACGACAAGCAGATCGACATTCTGGTGCGGGCCGAAGAGGGCGATCGCCGGACCGTGGAGGATCTGAAGAGCCTGACCATCAACCTCCAGGCGACCACGGCGGGCCGGTTCGACAACCGAGCAGCAGGCACCGGCACGACGGGTGAGGCGACGGCTCCGCCAAACATCGTCCCCATCCGCCTCGACTCCATTGCCGATGTTCGCCTCGGGCGGGGCCCGAGCGAGATCCGCCGCATCCGCAGCCAGAGTGCGGCCATCGTTTCGGCGAATCTGAGCGGCCGGGATCTGAGCTCCGTCTCGAGCGACATCCGCGAGCGGCTCGCCTCATTGCGCAGCCAGGTTCCGCGCCAACACTCTGGTGGCCCTGGCCGGTCAAAACGAGGAACTGGAGTCCAGCTACGGCAGCCTGATTTTCGCCTTCGCACTGGCCGTCTTTCTCGTCTACCTGGTGATGGCCTCTCAATTCGAGTCGCTGATTCACCCGTTCGTGATCATGTTCTGCGTTCCCCTGGCCGTCATCGGTGTCGTTTTCTCCCTCTGGATCACGGCGACCACCATCAGTGTCATGGTCTTCCTCGGAGTGATCATCCTGGCCGGGATCGTGGTCAACAATGCCATCGTTCTGATCGACTACACCAACCAGTTGAGAGCGGAGGGTGTGCCGCGACGCAAGGCCCTGATGGAAGCCGGGAAGGTTCGCCTGCGCCCCATTGTGATGACCACGTTGACGACCGTCCTGGGTCTGATCCCCATGGCTCTGGGCTGGGGAGAAGGGGCCGAAGTGCGAGCCCCCATGGCCATCACGGTCATGGGCGGCCTGATCTTCTCGACGGTGCTGACTCTGGTCTTCATTCCGGTCGTCTACGAACTGATCGACCGCAAGGTCTATGTGGCCGATCCTCTCAGTGAGCCGGCCCCCGATGGCGGGATCTCACACGAACTCCACGACGGCCTGCAGCCTTCCCTGGGAGAGTGAGCGATGGTCGACTTTAAACCTCGGGACGATCAGGAATCGGGGCGCGCGTTTCGCCTGTCGGAGTTCTCGATTCGATACCCGGTGACGATCTGTATGGTCCTGGTTTCCTTCCTCCTGCTGGGAATCGTCTCGATCTTCAAGATCCCCCTGGTGCTGTTTCCCAGCATCAACGCGCCCGAGATCGTCGTCGTCGTGCCCTATCCCAACTCGACACCGGAGCAGATCCAGGAATCGATCACCCGCCCCCTCGAGGAGGCGCTCAGCACATTCCCCTACGTGGAGCGGATCACCTCCTGGTCGAATGCCGACCAGGCGGTCGTCCAGCTGTCATTTCCCTGGGACAAGGATGTCGACATCCTGCGTTCGGAAGCCCGCGAACTCGTGGAGCGCGCCCGCGTCGATCTGCCCGACGACGTCGACCGGATCCTGGTCCAGAACTTCTCGACCAACGACATCCCGATCATCGAAGGTCGCATCGCCTCTCATCAGGACCTGCGGGGCGCCTACGAGATGCTCGAGGCCCGCATCAAGAAGCCCCTCGAGAACGTGCCCGGAGTGGCCGAGGTCAACATCGGTGGTGTGGAGCCCAGAGAGGTCGACATCTACCTGAAGCTGGACGCGATCAAGCGCTACTCGGTCGATGTCGATGCTCTGTTCGCACGTCTTGACAGCGCCAACCTTAATTTGACCCTCGGAAAGCTGAACGACTCGGACAACCGCTATCGGGTCATCAGCAAGGGTGCTGTCGCGTCGCTGGAGCAGTTGCGCGCTTTTCCGATCAACGAACGGGGATTGACGCTGGGCGAGATCGCGACGGTGGTGCTGCGCGAACCCGACCCGGCGATGGGCCGGCATCTCAATGGAGAGTTTGCGATTGCCCTGGAGGTCCGCAAAGCTTCGGACGCCAATACCGTCGACACGGTCAACCGGGTCATGACCCGGATCGAGGAACTGAACAATGACCCCGTGCTCGAAGGTATCGAGGTGCTCGTCTGGCACAACGCCGGGCACGAAATCACCAAATCCCTCAGCGGCCTGCTCAACGCCGGCCTGGTGGGGGCGGGCCTGGCGGTGGTGGTCCTGTTTCTCTTCCTGCGCCGGATCGGTGCGACTCTTCTGATCGGCCTGGCCATTCCCTTCTCGGTCATCTCGGCCATCGGATTCCTCTATCTCCTCGGCTACGACCTGAACGTGCTGTCCATGATGGGGCTGATGCTCGCGACCGGCATGCTCGTCGACAATGCCGTGGTGGTCCTGGAATCGATATTCCAGAGGCTCGAGAAGGGGGATGATCGAGTCACGGCCTCGTGCGTGGGCACCCAGGAAGTGATCCGGGCGGTGGTAGCCGCTACGTTGACCTCCGTCATCATCTTCGTTCCGCTGGTCTTCGGTCAGGAGACGAATCTGACCATCTTTCTGGCGCAAACGGGCGTGGCCATCATGATCACGCTGTTCTGCTCGCTCTTCATCTCCCTGACGTTGATCCCGATGGGCGCAGGGAAAGTGCTGAGCGGTGCAGTCGTCCGGAGGGAGGACTGGATGGTCCGCCGCCTGCGGGGGCTCGCACAGCGGTGGAGGTCCTGGCGGGGGCGTGGGGCCGCTGCAGTCCCGAGTCCCGGCATCGTCGACCGATACCTGCAGACGATGTCGTGGACTCTGAGACACCGCTACCTCGTGGGCCTGGTGGTGGTTCCCGTCGTCGTGGTGGTCTCCTTCTATGTTCTGATGCAGCTTCCCGACAGCTCCTATGATGCGGAGGAGATGACGGATCTGCAGATCCAGTACGAATTCACGGAAAACTATCACTACGCCAAGATCGAGCAGGACTTCATCAATCCTGTCGAGTCCTACCTCCAGGCGAACCAGGAGTCCTTCAACATCAAGGATGTGTACAGCTACTACGCCAACAACGAGGCGGCCACCCGGATCTATTTCGACAAGGACAACATCCGGCTGGAGGACCTGCGTGAGATTCGCCGAAAGATCGCCGACGGCCTGCCCGTCATCCCGGGCGCCCAGATTCGACTCGGAAACCAGGAGGGGGGAGAATCGGAACTGGATCGGCATCAGTCTCTACGGGGAAGATCCGGCCCGTCTGATGGACCTGGCTCGCGAAGCCCGTCGAAGGCTGCTGCGGTCCGACCAGTTCTCGGAAATCCATACGGCATTGGACAGCGGCCAGCAGGAAGTTCAACTGGTCCTGGATCGCCAGCTGGCCCGTCACTACAACGTGTCTCCCCAGTCGGTCTCGAACATTCTGGGCATCGTCCTGCGGGGAAGGGAAATTCGCGGCTACCAGACGAACGACGGGGAAGTGAATATCTGGGTCAAGCTACAGCCGGGAGACCGGGAGGATCTGCAGGATCTGGAATCGATGGTGGTCGGAGGCGGTCCCAACGGGGAGCAGATTCTGCTCTCCCAGGTGGCGGAACTGAGGATCGTCCGGACCCCCGGAGTCATCCAGCGGGAGGATCGCCGGACCTACACGGATATGTGGTGCAATTTCTCGGGCGAGCAGGACGCGGACGGGAAAAAGCTGGCCCAGGAAACCCTGGACAACATGGAATTCCCGGATGGCTACAGCTGGAGCTTTGGCTATTACACCCTGAGGGACGGTAAGGAAGATCAGGAATTCCTGTTCAACATCCTGCTGGCGCTTTTCATGGTGTACTTCGTCATGGCTTCCCTTTTCGAGTCGCTGGCCCATCCCTTCGCGATCATGATCTCGCTGCTGTTCGCCTTCGTGGGCGTGGCCTGGTTCCTCCTGATCACGGGCACTCCCTTCAACATCATGGCCCAGATCGGGATCCTCATTCTGATCGGCATCGTCGTCAACAACGGGATCGTGCTCATCGATCACATCAACAATCTCCGGCGGGCGGGATTATCCCGGGCCGAGGCGATCCTGTCCGGATGCCGGGAGCGATTCCGGCCGATTCTGATGACGGCGGCCACCACCGTCGTAGGGTTGACGCCGCTTGCGGTGGGGGACAGCTCACTGTTCGATCTGCGCTATTTCCCCATGGCGCGCACGCTGATGGGGGGGCTGATCGCATCGACGGTCCTCACCCTCGTGGTCCTGCCCACCTACTACACGCTCATGGACGATCTGGCCGAGGGCTCCCGGCGCCTCTGGCGCTCCAGCAAACCCGAACGGCGCGTCACGAGCGTCGAAGGGGCGGCGGAAGAGACCGTCTGAGCGCTCCCGCTGCGGGACCGCCCAAGAATTCCCCGGACGGGCCGAATCGATCCGGCGGGGCATTCGCCGGATGGGCACGATCCGCCGGCGGGTTCCTCCCGGTTCGCCAACGAATCCCGCCAGTGACGCCATTCGTTCCTCGTCCCAATAGGCTGGGTTGGACCGACTTGAGGGCGCGGGGAGCGAGCCGGGTGTAATACCATGAATCCATGCACTTCAATGCGGATCTCCGGAGGCAGTACGAAGGCCGTCCCCTCTGTCGACAGGATCTCCAGTCCGATCCCATCGAACAGTTCCGGAGCTGGTTCGACGAGGCGGCACAGGCTCAGGTCATTGATCCGAACGCCATGGTGCTGGCAACGGCGGACGCGGTCGGACGGCCCTCGGCCCGCTACGTCCTGCTCAAGCACTTCGACCACAGGGGATTCGTCTTCTTCACCGATATGCTGAGCGCCAAGGGCATGAACCTGAGTGAGAACCCTCAGGCCGCCCTGGTTTTCTACTGGGCACCGTTGAGCCGGCAGATCCGCGTCGAAGGGACTGCGATCCCCGTCGAGCAGGAGATCGCACGGGTCTACTTCGACTCCCGTCCCCGGTGCAGCCGGCTGGCGGCCCTCATCTCCCACCAGAGTCGGATCGTGAAATCCAGGCACGTTCTCGAGCAGCGTCTGGAGGAGGCGGATCGGAAGTTCCCCGGAGACGAGATCCCCCTTCCGCCGAGCTGGGGCGGGTACCGCGTCCAGCCCGAACGGATCGAGTTCTGGCAGGGAAGGGTAAACCGTCTTCACGACCGCTTCGTCTATCGCAACCATGCCGACGGCAGCTGGACCATCGAGCGCCTCTATCCGTAAGCGACAGCAAGGAGGGCGCCGCGAGGAAGGCTCATGGAGACGATGGAGGCGCGAATTTCTGGTTCCCGGTGTCTCGTTTCTGACGTCAAAAGGGCTCTTCCTCGATTCACCGCGGCTTTGGTCACCACCTCCGACGCCGCAGGCGTCCTTGGACTGCGGCAGCACGCTTCCGCTTTCGATTCGCCCGGGACTCCCATGCCGACTCGCAAAAAGCGGACCGTCGGCCAACCCCCGCCGAAGCCCGGGAGGACCCACAACCGAGACCCCTCCAGAGAAAGCGGCAGCAAGCTACCGCAGTCCAAAGCGGCTCCGCCGCGGTGCCACGGCAGCTCGATCCCAACACACTCTGACGCCGCGACGGACCCATCCCGTCTTCCAAATCGTAAATCGAAAATCTCAGATCAGGTCGCTTCGGCCAGCTTGCGCGCCCGAATGAGAAACCCGGTATGCCCCACCATCCGATGGTAGGGACGCATGGCGTTTTCGGCGATTTCCCAGCTTCTCTCCAGCGTCTCGCGAACCTCGACGGATGCCCACAGGGGGTTCTCCTGAAGCTGTCGGACGAGGCCGTAGACCTGAGTCACCGTGGGTAGCCAGCACAGCAGTGACCCGCCGGGACGAAGGGCGTTCCAGACGGCTTCCAGGGCGGGGACGGGTTCGGGGACGTCGAACAGCGCGAGGTCGAGATCCTCGGCTTCGATCGACTGATGAATGTCCCCGTCCACCACCCGGTGCTCCGTCCCGAAGTCACCGTAGAGTTCGCGGAATTCCGCGATGTTGGCCAGGGCGTTCTCGATGAACTCGGGCCGTCGCTCATAGGAAATCAACAGGCCCGCGGGACCGAGATGCCGCAGAAGAAAGACGGAGACTGCCCCGGAGCCGATGCCGGCTTCCAGGACGCGGGCGCCCGGGAACAGATCTCCACGGACGATCAAGGTCGCCAGATCCTTCGGATGAATGATGGATGTCCTGCGTTTCAGACCCTTGAAAATGTACTCCTCCAGCGTGGGGCGCAGGCAAATGACTCCCTGTCCTGACTCGCTCTGGATCAGGGCTCCGGGAGGCTGGCCGATGATCCGGTCGTGGGACAGGTGCCCCGTCCTCACGTGGTGGAACTTTTGGCCCGGCCGCAGCTTCAGAAAGTGCTTCTGGCCTTCGGGCTCGATGATGAAAATCGGCTCACCTTCCCGAAAAGGCAGGCGCTGGACTTCGGCGGAAGTGGGTCCCAGGGACATGCTCAGAGCATAGGGTTCCGGAAGTCGCCAAGTCAAACCGACGCGCGGACACAGAGGGACCCCTCCCATCGGGCGCGACCGCAGAGCACCCCGGGACTTTCCGAACGGCAGATCGCGGCCCCGCGAAGGGATCCACAGTGTAGGCTGATTGCCGGGATGAGTCGGTCCAATTATGGGGGTAGAGACAGAGATGGCCTCCCCTGCTAGGCGTTTCTACTGGGCACTCGAGCCTGATGCCGCCTTGCTTCGAGCCGACACGAGAAAGTTGCGCAATCGTTAAAGCACCTTGCCGCGGCTGAATTCCGAACGGTCCCGTAAGTGTGCTCCCGCATTGAAATTTTCCCTTCGGCTTTCGGAAGCCCTGTGCTATGATACCGCGGTGGCTTTCAAGGGTTTCTCAAGTGGCTCTTCTGTTGTAAAACGATACCAACCCGACTTCCGCTCCGAACGAAACCTTGCAGTCGCCATCCTCAAGCAAGCCTGGCACGAAGCTGCGATTGACCTGGGGCTTGTCAAAGAGACCTCCAGGAAGGATTACGGCCAGCTCAAGAAGAAGGCGATTGAGTGGATCCGCAGCGATGACGACGGATTCCCGTACTGGTGTCAGTTGGCGGATGTCGACCACACGGCGATACGTCAGAGACTGAATGACACTCTGCGCTTCCAGCGTCGAGGACCCAGAGTGCTCGTCGAAGCCTCTTGACGTCGTTCCGTGAAAGGCCATCAAAAAGGGGGGGCGATTCAGTTCGAGGGAGGGGGGATGATCGGGCTCGCGCCTGGCCGTCCCCGATTTCCCGGTCACACGCTACAATGTCTCCGGTCTGCTGTTCAGTAAGCGCCATGGCTTGCCGTGAGTGGAGTGATGGCGCTCTATTCTTCTCACTCCGGCTCAGTCGGAGTGTGCAGACCGATCCAGCTGTCATCTGCGGCCCCGGGTGCCTCCCAATCACCGGTCTGTCCGGAAGTCTCTGCTCCCCGGACTGGCTTGAGCCGACAATCGCGTCCTTCGACTGAACGGGGTCGTAGTTCCGTTGGCTGGAACGCCCGCCTGACGGGGGGGAGGTCGCGAGTTCGAGTCTCGTCAAAGGCCGGAGCCTGAGATCGTGAAACAGTGCAGGGACTCGGTCGCGGCGATTTGCTCCCCGAATTGCCTTTAGACTATAATCGCGTTCTTCGACCGAGCGGGGTCGTAGTTCAGTTGGTTAGAACGCCGGCCTGTCACGCCGGAGGTCGCGAGTTCGAGTCTCGTCGGCCCCGCCATAATTCACGAGCGAGGGGCTAGAACGTCTCGCCAGGAGGAGTGGCTGGAGCATTCCCCCGCGACTCAATCCATCCAGCATTCGGCATTGCCCTACTACTTCTACATTCTTCAATCGCAGTCCGACGGCAGCTACTACCTGGGCCAAACTTCCGACTTGGAAGACCGGTTGAATCGTCACAATGAGGGGCGCAGTCGATACACCCGGGCCCGCAGGCCCTGGCGGTTGGTGTACTCGGAGGAATATGCAGCGCGAGCGGAGGCGATGCGGCGAGAGCGAGAGGTCAAAGGCAAGCGTTCCCGGACGTTCATCGAGTCGTTAACTCGAACATTCGACACGACACTCAACGGTTAGAACATCCCGCCCCCCAGGGCGGGGAGGTCGCGAGTTCGAGTCTCGTCGGTCCCGCCATTTGTTTTCAGTAGCTTACGGCGAGAGCAAAAGCGGCGGGTCAACCCACCTTTCCTGTTTGTGTCCTGCGGGGCCATTACGCGGCCCCCTCTTCGAGATCCTCACCCAGCTTCGGCATCCGCTGGATGGCCTCGCTCGCCGGTTGCGTCAGCGCGCTGCAGTGAAGCTCTCCGGCCTTGGTCTTCGGCAGCACGACCAAGTGATCCTCGAGGAATGAGATAGGAATTTGCTTTTTGTGGGAGTGAGTCCATCGGAGCGGAAAGGGTGAGTCAGCCCTGTGCGCCTGGGTTGCGGGTCCGGATAGGGCGGACAGGAAGGAAGGGGCGCGGGGGCTGGTTTCGGAGTTGTGGGGAGTGGGTGAGTTGGTCTTTGAGCCGGAATCGGGGGCACAAGCAGACCCGAGGGATATCGACAGGGGCTGAAGAGCCGCGGCTCTTCAGCCGCGATAGACGGGGACGTCGTCCCAGAAGACGGGATCGGTGGAGGCTCGCACCTGTTGAGCCTGGCGGGGAGAGAGGGTTTTTGATCCAGTCCAGAGCATCCATCCGTCGGGTCAGCCCCTTGGTGGTCCGGTACTCGATCTGTCCGTTGTCCGCATCGTAGTGGAGTCGCGTTCCGGCGAAACTGGGGGCGCAGGATGTAGGCCGACAATCGTTCGAGAGCCGGTTGATCGTCTCGATCAATCGGAGGCCCGCAGTAAACCTGAAAGCCCGATGGATGCCAGGAGCGCAGCCGATGCGCGAACTCCCGGCTGAGGCGGCGCCCGGAGATCAACATCTCCAGGACGTGGTATTGGAACAGCCGCGTGAGCCCCTCCGAGTCCAGCGGGCCGAAGGGATGAAACTGGCTCGTACAAGGGAGTGTAGGCCTGCCGGAATTCCTCCCAGTAATGTTCCAGGCACTGGTAGAGCGCAGTTTCCCGAGGACGTCTCGGCCGGTAGATCGCAGGTTGTGCCATTCACCTGAACAGAACGTCCGAGCAGCACAAATCTGCGAACGATCACCGGCCCAATCGGAATCGTGGGGTCCGTGGCAAGCGCCGGCAGCTTTCCCCGGGGGTGCCATCGGCTGGAGGAGATGATTCGATATCCCCATATCGGAGAGGACTCTGGCCATGAAATATCGCTATCTTGGGGAGTCCGGTTTGCTGGTGTCCCGTATCTGCCTGGGGACCATGACCTTCGGCATGGAGGGCTGGGGATGCGACCGAGCCACCTCCATCTCCATCACCAACAGGTTCCTGGAGGAGGGAGGAAACTTCATCGATACCGTCGACATGTACAGCACCGGAATCTCGGAGGAGTACCTCGGGGAGGCCATCCGGACTCATTCGCGGGACGATCTCGTCCTGGCGACGAAGTGCTGGTTCCGAATGAAGGATTCGCCGAACGCCAAGGGGCTCTCGCGCAAGCACATCATGGAAGCCGTCGACGCCAGTCTCCGCCGCCTCGACTGCGACTTTATCGACCTGTACCAGATCCACGGTCCCGACCCGTTCACGCCGCCGGAGGAAACGCTCTGGGCCCTCGACGATCTGGTCAAGAGCGGCAAGGTGCGCTACGTCGGGTGCAGCAACTATTTTGGCTGGCAGATTGCGCGGGCGGACTGGCGGACCGGCTCGGCCTGACCCGTTTCGTCAGCGCCCAACACATGTACGACCTGCTCCGCAGAGACATTGAGCGCGAAATCCTGCCGGCCTGCTCGGCTGAAGGACTCGGAATGCTTTGCTGGAGTCCCCTCGCCAGTGGAATGCTGAACGGAAAGTACACGCGCGCCGAGCGTCCCCCGGCGGATTCGCGGGTGGGCCTGCGCTCGGCCATCGATCTGCCTCGCTACTGGAACGAGGGGAGTTTTCGGATCGTCGACGACGTCGTGACGGTCGCCGGGCTGGAGGGGAAGACGCCCCCCCCAGGTCGCTCTGGCCTGGCTGCTCGGGGATCGGCGAGTGCTCCCAGAGATTCAAATGCTGGAGGATCTTGCGGATGACGGTCCAGTCTTCGATGAAGGCCATGATCTGCATCTGATGTCCGCAGCGAGGACAGTGCAGCGGGTCCACCTCGTAGATCTTTTTGTCCAGTCCAGAGCATCCATCCGTCGGGTCAAACCCTTCGTGGTCCGGTACTCGATCTGTCCGTTGTCCGCATCGTAGTGGAGTCGAGTGCCGGCGAAACTGGGCCGCAGGATGATAGGCCGACAATCGTTCCAGAGCCGGTTGATCGTCCCGATCCATCGGAGGCCCGCAGTAAACCTGAAAGCCCGATGGGTGCCAGGAGCGCAGCCGGTGGGCGAAGTCCCGGCTGAGGCGACGTTGCGAGGTCGAGGGAGCAGACGCCAAATGGCGATTTCCAATAAACACTACCGGGGAGGCTGGATTTCGCTCTCTGGATCATACTGGAAGGTAGCCAACTGGCTCCGGGCCTTCGAGGTTCTCACATGAAGACACCAGGCATTTTCCTCCGGTTTTTTTGGATGTTCTTGATCTCCTCGCAGTTGGTGTGCGCCGAGAATATCAAAAGCGAGGAGATGCGAGGACACGCTCTTGCCGTGGAGCAGACGGGCGGGCAACAAAGCGAGTTCGCATGCGGGTTTCGATATCCAAAAGGCTACGGACGAAGCTTTGGAGAAGCTGGTCCGACTTCCGCCATCCTCCTTTCCCTCGTTGCCCCACGATATTGCCGCGGAACTCGACCGCCTCGGGTGTCTGATCCCTCAGGCCTCCTATTACCAATCTGAGCCGCACAACGTCGTCTCGGGGGAGTTCGCCCGAAAGGGCCAGACCGATTGGGCAGTGATGTGCTCGGTCGACGGTGTATCCAGAATCCTGATTTTCTGGGGAGGTCCTGATCAATGCCCGAGTGAAATCCCCCATGGCGAAGACCGCGGTTGCTTCCAACATGTCGGAGACCACATGATGGCCTATTCCTGCCTGATCGCGTCTGCTGAGAAGGAGTACATCACGACCAAATTGTCAGAGTACGGCCAAACAGAGAGGGCGCCGACTATCGACCATCAAGGGATCCACGACATCTTCGCCGAGAAAGCTTCCACAGTTCGGTATTGCAGTGAGGGCAAGTGGGTGGACCTGCCAGGAGCCGATTAAGCCAGCCTGAGCGAAAGGCCCTGGAATACGTGGCCAGCATCTGGGGATCTTCTCAAATGAGGTGTTCGCCTCCCGACATACCTAATCCACGCACTCGGACATTCACTGACCGAGGAGAGCTTCAATTCGCCGGCCGAGATCCTCTCCACCGTTTCGCATTGCGCCGTGAATCACTGAATCAATGCCGCCGTTCTGATCGATCACCATGTGCACCGGCGCACTGTAGATCTTGTATTTCCCAGCGATCTCGGCGTCGGGATCGCTGATGATTCGGTAGAGAAACTCCTTTGCCTTCAGAAACTCCCGGAGCTCATCTGCCGCATTCGGCGCCAAAGCGAGGAAGACCACGTCCCGGCTTCGAAACCGCTCCACCAGTGAGTTCAGTTCGGGAATCTCCGCACGACAGGGAGCGCAGGCGAGAAACCAGAAGTTCAGAACGACCACCTTTCCCCGGAGTTCCTCCAGGGTGATGCTTTGCCCGTCGAGATCAGTCCCTGTGAAGGACGGGGCGAGAGGGTGGGAGTCTTCCTTCGCATCCCCTGCGAGCAAGGCAACCGCGGGTACTCGATCATCGGCTAGACGAGGACTCTCTGAACCCAACCCGTAAACCGCCAGTGACTGGACAAAGCCACTATCATCCTTCTCCTCGAAATAGAGATTGCCGGCCGAGTCAACATCAGCGAGCCGAGCACTCCACGTGATCGGCTCGAAGGCGACCTGCCCCTCCAAGGTATAGAAATGGAGCCGGAACTGTTCCCGCTGATTCGACTGGAGTTCAACGACCAGATAGCGGTCCTCGACGATCTCAGCACCGACCACACGGCCCCAGGTCCATAACCATTGGTCGGCGAACTCCGGATCGGTCAGCAGGCGTTCCTTGTCGACCGATTTCGGGGCGGCTCGGTAATCAGGGTCTGCACAGAGCCGAAAGTCCCCAAGGTATTTCCCGTCCGCAGAGTATTTCCGGATTTCATAGTCGACGTGGTTGACGGCGTAGATTTCACCGCGAGAGTCGGTGGCCAGGTAGAAGCGGGGAGGAAAGTTCGGTCGGAACTCCTGATCCGGTCCGAGCAGTTTGTGTCTCTCCGACGCAAACCGCGTTACAAGCTCTTCCTCCTTCACAATAGCCGCATAAGGTCCCGTCGTTGACATCAACGTAACCAGAAGTCCACCGTTGGGAGGCACATCCAAACTCCAGTGGGGCTGGCTTAACTCGAAGAGACTCGTCAAGGAGCCGGCTACGTCGACCTCCGCGATCTTGCGGAAGTCTGTAATGCTAAACGCCTGCCTGATCGGATCGTACGCCACACCTCCCAGGCGGCTTAGATCACGCCTCTGCAGCAGGTCCGCCGCCAAAATTCGGATGAAGCGCCCGGACGTGTCGACATGGACCAACCCCTGCTGGCTCAACACATAGTATCCATCCTCTGCCGGAATAACGCTCGGAAAGTATCGCAGCGAAAGGTTTTCGGAATCCTGGAGGACGATCCGGTGGCGAAAGTGAAGCGAAGGAGGACCGTCGCTTTCGGGCTGGCTAGAGGAGGTTAAGTAGCTTGGAATACGGTCGTCCGGTTCTGTTGTAGCCGGCTGGGCAAATCCGAAGTCTGCCAGGGCTCCAAGGGCCGCAAGCAGTAGAAACAAGGCACGGAAGTGATTCAGGGTCATGTCCCCTTCCCTCCTTCTGTCGTAGCCTAGCATCCCCCACCGCCCATAGAATAAAGGTTTCGGCACATCGTCTGCCTGCAGGCAGACGCGTGCGTGCAGAGCAGATTCCTCGGTTCGTCGGAAATGCCCTGTTTTCGGGGCTTTTCTTTTCAGCAAGCTACGGCCGGCTTGCCGATAGGAATTTGCTTTTTCCGAGGATGAGTCTATGTCGGCGGAAATGGCGAGTAAACGCTGAAATGAGGGGCTGGGATGAACGGTTCAAGCAGAGTCTGGCAGAAAGGAGGCCCGCAGGACGTGGTTCAGGGATCTCGCAGTGGCAGGGTCGGCAGATCAGCCGGAATCGGGGGCAGGAGCAGACACAGGGATATCGACAAGGGCTGAAGAGCCGCGGCTCTTCAGCCGCGATAGATGGGGACGTCGTCCCAGAAGACGGAATCGGTGGAGGCTCGCACCTGTTGAGCCTGGCGGGGAGAGAGGGTGGCCAGGAAAGCCTCGAGTTTGTGGGGCAAGAGGCGGGGCGGGGGTGGAGAGCGCGGCGAGTGCTCCCACAGATTCAAATGCTGGAGGATCTTGCGGATGACGCCCCACTCTTCGATGAAGGCAATGATCTGCATCCGATGTCCGCAGCGAGGACAGGTCAAGGGATCGACCTCGTAGATCTTCTTGAGTAAACGGGCCCAATTGCGGCGTCGTTGGCGAGCGAAGCGCTCGGCGGGCGAGTCCGGTTGCAGTGCCGAGTCGAGTCCCACGTTCAAGGGCGCCGGCACGGTCTGTTTGTGTCTCCAGCCGCGAGAGGCGTTGGAATAGCGGCCGTAGTAACGGACCATCTGTTGGTGAGGGTCGGGGATGTGGGAGGTCACCAGAGCGATCCAGTCCAGAGCATCCATGGAGCGGGTGAGTCCTTTGTGGGTGCGGTACTGGATCTGTCCGGTTTCGGCCTGGTACCGGAGTCGCGTCCCGGCGAAACTGGGGCGCAGGATATAGGCGGACAATCGTTCCAGAGCCGGCTGATCGTCTCGGTCAACCGGAGGCCCACAGTAAACCTGAAAGCCCGACGGGTGCCAGCAGCGGAGCCGATCGGCGAAGTCCCGGCTGAGACGACGGTGGGAGGTCAACATCTCCAGGACGTGGTGTTGGAACAGCCGCGTGAGCCCCTCCGAGTCCAGCGGGCCGAAGGGCTGAAACTGCTCCTGCCGATCCCAAACGCCGTTGCTGACCAGCGAGTGCAGATGGCAGGACCGCTTC
>CAVRSV010000018.1:0-15568 GCA_963723965.1 uncultured Acidobacteriota bacterium
ACTCGAAACTCGGAACCCGGAACTGATCTGGTGGGCGGTACTGGGTTCGAACCAGTGACCTCCGGTTTGTAAGACCGGCGCTCTGACCAGCTGAGCTAACCGCCCGTCCTGGCTGAAGGGCCGTAGTATAGCAAAGGGGGTCGGGGATTTGAGATTTACGATTTATGATTTTCGATTTGGGAGTCCGGACGCGCAATCAAGACATAGGTACGCGCCCGGAGCTCGAAGCTGGGAGCTGGAAGCCGGGATTGCGGGGGCCGGCCGCCGCCTTTTGGTGTGCCTTCTTTGCCGGGTTGAACCATGCTCAGGACTGTTTCGGCCTCCGTCGGACGCGCAAAGGCTTGGCTTGCCACGTTCGGCTCAGGCCCCGTGACGCTCGAATTCGCCGGGTCCGATTTCCGACAGGATCGAGACGATTTAGCCTGCCCGGGTGGCTCTGCTGCGGACCCGCATGCAAGAATCGACTATCGAGGAAACGGAATCCGTCTTGGACGGATGTGCCCCGGAGACCCTTTGAATCGATTCGAATCCTTCTCGAAATGTGTCGAGCGGCTGTTGCGGTTCGGGATCATCCTCGTTTGCCTCGGGACGCTCACGGCGGCCGAAGATGCTCCTCGGCTCGTGGGCCTGTGGGGCGGAGACTTGTCGTTCGGCCCGAAGCTGAAAGGTAAACTCGTCGTCGACGGACGCGGCGCCGACTGGATAGCCAAAATCGGTGGTCTGACTGTCGAGGTGGTGAAGAACGGTTCACATCTTCGATTCGAGGCGCCGGACGATCAGGGTGCGTTTCGTGGGGAACTCAGCGAGGACGACAGGAGCATCGTCGGTCAGTGGATCCAGCCGGCCGGTGTCACCTTCAACAGCCCTTATGCAACGCCGGTTCTCCTCTCTCGGGCCGACGATCGGGTGTGGCGGGGAGATCTGGTGCCCGTCGAAGATCATCTCACGCTTTATCTGCTGGTCGAATCCAAACCGGATGGAGGACTGACGGCGTCGATGCGAAACCCGGAGTTGAACTTCGGCCGCGACGGCCCGTATACCGTGGACATCGAGGGCGGCGCGATCCGTCTGGTCAGCACCGCATCCGGATCGGATCCAATTCGAGGTACCTACGATCGGGGTCAGGACCGGCTTTCACTGATCCTGCCGGGAGGCCTGAATGTCGAACTCTCGCGACGGAATCGGCGGAATGCTGCGGGGTTCTATCCGGCGCCGTCGCCAAAGGCGTCTGTCAGCTACCATCGTCCGGTTGGCATGAACGACGGGTGGTCGACGGGCTCCCTGGCGGATGCCGGCCTCGATCCGAAGGTGCTCGGGAGACTCGTCAAGCAGATCCTGACCACCCCCTATTCGGGCTTTAGAACCCCGTATATCCACAGCCTCTTGATTGCACGCCACGGCAAGCTCGTCCTGGAGAGATACTTCTACGGGTTTGACGCCGGAAGCTCGCATGATATGCGGTCGGCTTCCAAGACCTTTGCCGGGGTTCTGCTCGGCCTGGCTCGCCATCGGACCAACGACGTCCCCCTCAATACTCCGATCCGTTCGTTTCTGCCTGAATATGACGACGTCATCGCCGCGCATTCGCTCAAGGCGGGAATCACGATCCGAGATCTTCTGACGATGACTTCCGGACTCGCCTGCGACGACAACGACGACACCTCGCCGGGCAACGAGGACAGGATGCAAAGCCAGCGGAAACAGCCCGATTGGTGCAGGTTCACGTTGTCGCTTCCGATGGTCCGCAAACCGGGCCTGACGACGGCGGTCTATTGTTCCGGCGCCGTCAACGTTCTAGGAGCCGTCGTCCGGCAGCTTACAAAGCAGCCCGTACCCGAGTTCTTCTACGAACATTGGGCCAAACCGCTCCGGCTGCGAACGTATCACATCAATCTGATGCCGAACGGAAAGGCTTATCTCGGCGGAGGAATGCGCATGCGGCCGCGGGACCAGCTCAAGCTGGGGCAGGTTTACTTGAACGGCGGGATGTGGAACGGGCATCGAATCGTCGACGGAGAATGGGTCCGGGATTCCCTTCGGGAGTATTCGAACTTCACGCCGACACATGGCTACGGGTTCACCTGGCACGTCATCGATCTGAAGTCGTCCGGAGAAACCTATCGTGTCTACGAAGCCGGCGGAAACGGCGGGCAATTCGTGCTGGTGATCCCTTCCCTGGACATGGTCGTCGGCTTCACGGGCGGGAATTACGGGGACTTTCGGACCTGGAACCGGTTCATGACCGAACTGGTTCCCCAGTACATCATCCCGGCCGCCGAGTCGGGTCAAAGGTAACGACCGAGTCTGGAACGTCGAGCTGTCGGGATCGAATGTCGAACGGCGAAGTAAGGATGAGCGTCGGAAACATGCGAGCCGCGAACCGGTTGGCAGGAACCTGCAGACCCCTTCCCTCAGATGCTGCACTTCATGGTGGCCTCGCCGCGTCTATCTCGGACCGACGGACCTAATCCGGACGTCCGGGAGGAGGGCGGTGAGGGCGTCTTCAATCTCTTGTAGGCGCTCGGTGCTCAGCGGCTTCAGCGGGTGGGCCGGGTAGTCGACGCCGTCGTGGCTGCCCCGGCTGGCCAGGTACCAGCCGTCGGGATAGGGGCGGGTGGGCGTGTTGACCTGGATTTCATTTGGCTGGATCCGACGGATCAGCCGTGCGTAGTCCTCCAGCGAATCCCGCGTGTTCGGGAGGAACATCATCTGCAGTCCCAGCCATCCCGAGTATTCCTTGCGAAATCGGCACGACGCTTCGACGATGCCTTCCAGCGTCACGCCTTCCACCGGCCGGTTCACCCGTCGCAGCGTCTCGTCGGTGGCCGCGTCGAGCTTGACGAAGACCCGATCGGAGTCGCCGAGCTCCTTTCGCACCTGACGGTCACCGAGGAGCGTTCCGTTCGTCAAGACCAGGGTCGGCTTGCAGGTTCGCTCTCGAATCGCCACGATCGCCTCCCCGAGGTTCAGGGCCAAGGTCGGTTCGCCGCTCCCCGAAAAGGTGATGATGTCGGCCGATCGCCAGTCGCTTCGTTCCAGATCCTCCAACACCTTCGCCGTCGGAACGAAGAGGCGGCGTTGATTCGTCCGAATCTGGATGTTCCCAAGCTGGCAGTAGCTGCAGTTGAACGAGCAGACCGAGTTGACGCAAATGAGATCCACGCCCAGCGAGGCGCCCACGCGCCAGCTCGGCACGGGGCCGTAGACGGTTGACGTGCGGGCGAGATCGATCGCGGGACCTGCAGGATGTGTCACGGAGCTATTGTAGCGTTCATCGGGTCGCCCGTGTTTCCACGACTCCTCATTATGCGTGTGCGCGGCGAATCTCGGATCGGTCGCCCCTCCGGGGCTTCGGGGATCGTGCGGGGATCGGGAGACCCAGGGCTCGAAGCCCTGGGCTAAGGGCGAGATGTCCCTCCGGGACACCCTCGGAACTCCGAGCCCTTCGCCGGCCAGCCGTTTGCACTTTGCAGTTCGCCGTTTGGAATTCGCTGTTCGAACTTCGAAAGTCTAAGTTCGATTGTCGACGTGCGAGGTGCGAAGTCCGAGCGGGAAACACCCATCAGCTGAGTATGGGGAGGCGCCTTCCCCTTCGACGACCCGTTCATTCGGGGCAGTGGGACAACCGGGGATGTCCTACGGCCACAGCTTCGATGCGCCGTTCAACTTTCCCGCTCGCCGCGACCACGACAGCGGGACAACCGGGGACGGTTGTCCTACCAGCCCAGGTCCTTCAGGTTCTTCAACAGATCGGCGCCGGCGGACTGGGGGCTGACCTCCTTGTCGATGCGGGCGATCTTCCCCGACTTGTCGATGTAGAAGGTCCAGCGCTGGGCGTAGCCTCCGCCCGCAGCCAAAACACCGAAGGCCTTGGCGACGGATTTCCCAGGATCGCTCAGAATGGGATAGTTCACCTGGAGTTCTTCGGCGAACTTGTGGTTGGTTGCCGCGTCGTCGACGCTGGCGGCGAAATAGGCGACATCATGACCCTTCAGCTCGTCTCCGCTGTCACGCAGCGATTTGCATTCCAGGGTTCAGCCGCCGGTGAAGGCCTTCGGGAACCAGGCGATGACGACCGGTTTCTTGCCCAGGTACTGACTGAGCGAGTAGGTCTGGCCGTCCGAGCCGGGCAGCCGGAAGGCCGGCGCCGGGTCCCCAACCGCGGCCGCCGGGGCTGCCCATGCGGCGGCTCCGGCAAGGAGGAGGGATGAAATCAGGATCAGATACTTCATGTTCTTACCTCGATGTTGTCAAGGAAGTGAAACCACAAGTGTCTCGAAATGCTATGATGAAGGGGAACTTCGACAGGAGCCGGTTTTCGATGCAGTATGGCGACACGATTCTAATCGTCCTTTTTATTGCGGTCTGGCTTGCACTGCAGTTGTGGATCCTGCCCAAGCTGGGCATGTCCACCTGAATGGCCCAGAGGTGCGACGTGTCGCACCGTCCCCGCAATGCCAGGTCCGAGTCCAAGCCCGACGCCGAGGCCTGAGTCCCGACTTTCCCGTTAGGCCTTTTCCGGTGCCGCCGGGTCGACGCCCGGATGCTCCTCGGCGAAATTGTCCAGGTGATATTCGGGCGATCGTTCGAAGGCGCCTTTGCAGCCGTCGCAGCAGAAGTAATAGCGGCGTCCCTTGTAGACACTGACCGACGTCCAGCGTTCCGTGTCTCCCTTCATTCCGCACACGACATCCCAGGTTTGGGCCATGGTGGTTTCTCCGTTACCTACCAGCATACACAATCCGGGAGTCGGCTGAGACGAACGTCCCCAGGCGCTCCCGCGCCCAAGCCGGGCCGACGACCCCATCCATCCCCGGGAGGGGGGAGAGACAGGTCTTCCGGGTGGAGGTTCGGGGGGTCGTCAGCCAGGAGTGCCTAGCGGTGGTGGAGGAGGAAGGTCTCGATCCAGTCCAGCGAGAATCGATTGAGCTGAACGACAGAGGCATCCTCCCGGAACGCGGGTGGAACGATGCCCAGCGCTTCCACCTTGGTGTCGACATCGTCCACCATGATCCACGCTCTGTGATCACCGTCCAGACAGCCGAAGTCCGCATTCGTGAGATAGTGGGAGCCCGTCTCGAGCAGGACCTTGACCGCCCGTGCACACGCCGTCTCCTCCGCTTCGTGGGAAATCGTAATGAGAAACTTCGCCATCCTGAAACCCTCCTTCTTCCTGTTCATGCGGAGAATGCTCCCAGAAGGGCTCAGAGCAGCACACAGAACGCGGCATCCTTGCGTTCTGCCGCCTTCCGGAGCTGGATCCAGCGGTGAGACACGGGCGAGGACGAAGGCCGCCGATTCTGCTTCAACTCCCTCCGTCAGTAGAACTGCTGCACGTAAGGCATCCCTTCTCCGTCCCTGCAGCGGGAAATCCGGGCTAGATCCGCCGGCGCCGGAGTCGGAGAGAATTGGTCACGACGCTGACCGAGCTCAGGGCCATGGCCAGGGCCGCCAGAATCGGATGCAGCTGCCGCAGGAAGCCGGGCGCCCAGGCAAACGGGTACAGGATGCCGGCCGCGATGGGGATGAGCACAACATTGTAGCCAAATGCCCAGACCAGGTTCTCCCAGATCGTGCGGATCGTGGCCCGACTCAGGCGCAGGGACCGAGCGACGGCCCCGAGGTCCTCGCCGAGCAGCGTGATGTCGCCCGCCTCGATGGCGACGTCCGTGCCGGATCCGAGGGCGATCCCCACATCGGCCTGGGCCAGGGCCGGGGCGTCGTTGATTCCGTCGCCGACCATGCCGACCCTCTCGCCGGCGGCCTGCAGCTTGCGGACTTCGGCCGCCTTGTCGGCGGGCAGGACCTCGGCCAGAATGCGGTCGACGGGCATTTGTGCGCCGATCGCCTCGGCCGTCACCCGGTTGTCTCCGGTCATGAGGACGACCTTCAGGCCCAGCCGGCGCAGTTCTTCGACACCTTCGACACTTCCCTTCTTGAGCGCGTCCGCGAGTCCGATCAGGCCCATCGGCTCTGCCCTCGAACGCCACCCACACCGCCGTCTTGCCGCCGCCGGCCAGACTTTCCCAGGCCCCGGCCAGCTCCGCAGTGTCGATGCCGCACTCTTCGAGAAAGCCCCTCGTCCCGACCAGCACCCGGTTCCCGCCGACCGTTCCCTCGACGCCACGTCCGGCGTGATTGCGAAAGTCCGCCGGCTGCTCCAGCTCCTCGACCCGCCTCCGAGCCGCCTCGACGACGGCCTTCGCCAGGGGATGTTCGGAACCCTGCTCCAGGGAGCCCGCCAGGCGCAGCAACTCCCCCTCGGAAACTCCGGCCGCGGGCACGACGTCGGTGACCACGGGCCGTCCCGTCGTCACGGTGCCCGTCTTGTCGAGGATCACGGTGGTCAGCCGGTGGGCCTGCTCGAGGGCGCCGGCGTCCTTGAAAAGGATGCCCGCTTCGGCACCCCGGCCCGTCCCGACCATGATGGCGGTGGGCGTGGCCAGGCCCATGGCACAGGGGCAGGCGATGACCAGGACGGCCACCATGCGGATCAGGGGGGCCACCAGCTCGCCCGTCAGTACATACCAGACGACGAACGTGCCCAGGGCGATGAGGATCACGGCGGGGACGAAGACGGCCGCCACCCGGTCGACGACCCGCTGGACCGGGGCCTTGCCGGCCTGGGCCTCCTCGACCAGGCGGATGATCTGGGCCAGGACCGTGGACTGGCCGACCGCTTCCGCACGGATCCTGACGAATCCTTCGAGGTTCACCGTCCCTCCGATCAGGGAATCGCCCGTGACTTTGCGGACCGGGAGACTTTCGCCCGAGATCATGCTTTCGTCCAGACTGGTCCATCCGTCCAGAATCACCCCGTCGACGGGGACCCGCTCTCCCGGGCGCAGGACGATCACGTCGCCGATCCGAACCTCCTCGATGGGGACTTCACTCTCCGATCCGTCGCGGAGCAGGCGCGCCGTCCGAGGCCTGAGCCGCAGCAGGCGCTTGATCGCTTCGCTCGTCCGTCCCCGCGCACGCGCTTCCAGGAGCTTGCCCGTTACGATGAGGGTGATGATCGCGGCAGAGGTCTCGAAGTAGACATGTCCCGGAGCCAGACCCAGCAGGACGACGATGGAGTAGAAGTACGCCACCGAAGACCCCAGCGCCACCAGGACGTCCATGTTCGCCGTCGCGTTGCGCAGCGCCTTCCATCCGCTGACGTAGTACTGCCGCCCCACGTAGAACTGGACCGGTGTCGCCAGCGCCCAGAAGCACCAGTTGACCCAGGATGCGTCGGCCCAGGAGCCCAGGATTCCGAAGTCCCGGGCCATGCCCAGGACGATCAGGGGCACCGTCAGAAGCGCTCCCACGGTCAGGTAGCGCACCTGGCGGTGGATCTCGGCCTGACGGGCCTCCCCCTCGGCGTCGAAGCCCGGTTCCGAACTGGGCTCGATGACGCCGTAGCCCACGCGCTCGACCTGCCGAACGATGTCGGCATGCGACAGCTGGTCGGGGCGGAAGTCCACGGTCGCACTCTCCGTCGACAGGTTGACCGAGACCTCCACCACACCGTCCAGTCGTCGGAGCCCCTTCTCGAGCGCCAGGACGCAATTGGCACAGGTCATCCCCGTGATGGCCAGATGTTCCGACTTGACTGACATGATTACCCTACTTCAGACGCTGTGAGGCCCTTGGCGGTTGCGCGATCGGAGTTTCGAGTTCCTGGTTCCGAGTTCCTGGGGCGTGTGGCCGAAATCGTTCCGACCCGGTTTCCGCCATGTCACCCGGTCCTCGAGACTTGCAGGCCGGATTCCATAAAGAGGCGCAACCACGCGGAGCCGCCGCCCACAGAGAATCCCTCTGCGGCCCTGCGTTCTTGGCGTCTCTTGCGTGGAACCAGTCCGCCGCGCATTCAATTTCCTGCCGCCGTCCGACCCATCGGAGAGCCCCTACCATTGGAGCACCGCGCCCCCGACATGCGCAGTGCGACCCCGAAACCACGGAACCACGGAACCTCGGAACCCCAGGCGATGGGCTGACATCATCCGGCAACGCTCGGGAATCTGTGCTATCTTGACAGATCGCCGGGGCGGCCGGCGGCGGGCCCCCAGGCCCGTGGCGACCGCGTTTCAGCCGGCTTGGGTGGACAATCTGGAGGAGGATAGCGAGCAATGGCAGCCACAAGTCTTACCGAGGAATACCGCGTAGCGGACATCAGTCTGGCCGACTTCGGCCGCAAGGAGATCGAACTGGCCGAGCACGAGATGCCCGGACTGATGTCGATCCGCGGCGAATACAAGGATTCTCAGCCCCTGAAGGGAGCCCGCATCACCGGCTCGTTGCACATGACGATCCAGACGGCCGTGCTGATCGAGACGCTCGTGGACCTCGGGGCCGACGTTCGCTGGGCCAGCTGCAACATCTTCAGCACCCAGGACCACGCCGCCGCGGCCATCGCCAAAGGCGGGATTCCCGTGTTCGCCTGGAAGGGCGAGACGCTCGAGGACTACTGGTGGTGTACGCTGAAGGCCCTCGAGTTTCCCGCAGGCGGGCCGAACCTGATCGTCGATGACGGCGGCGATGCGACGCTGCTGATCCACCTGGGCTACGAGGCCGAGGACCGCTTCGCCCGCGACGGAAGCCTGCCCGATCCCTCGAGCACGGACGTGCGTGAGATGCAGATCATCCTGGGCTTGCTGCGCTCCAAGCTGGAGGAAGACCCCCAGCACTGGCATCGCGTGGCCCGGGACATCCAGGGGGTCAGCGAGGAGACCACGACGGGTGTGCACCGCCTCTACGACCGGCAGAAGAAGGGAACGCTCCTCTTTCCGGCCATCAACGTCAACGACAGCGTGACGAAATCCAAGTTCGACAACATTTACGGCTGTCGTCATTCCCTGCCCGACGCCATCTGCCGGGCGACCGACGTGATGATCGGCGGCAAGACGGTCGTCGTCTGCGGATTCGGCGAAGTCGGCAAGGGCTGTGCCCAGGCCATGCGCGGCCAGGGAGCCCGGGTCATCGTCACCGAGATCGACCCCATCTGCGCGCTTCAGGCCGTGATGGAGGGGTACCAGGTGCTGCGTCTCGAGGATGTCCTCGATCAGGCGGATCTGTTCGTCACCGCCACCGGGAACTGCGGCGTCATCATGGCCGACCAGATGGCCCGCATGAAGGACAAGGCCATCGTCTGCAACATCGGGCACTTCGACAACGAAGTCGACATGGCCGGCCTCGAGAAGACTCCCGGGATCCGGCGCGAGAACATCAAGCCCCAGGTCGATCTCTGGCACTTCCCCGATGGGCACGGCATCCTCATCCTTTCGGAAGGACGCCTGTGCAACCTCGGCAACGCCACCGGTCACCCGAGCTTCGTCATGAGCAACAGCTTTTCCAACCAGGTTCTGGCGCAGGTCGAACTGTGGCAGAATCCGGAGCAGTACGAGACCAAGGTGTACGTCCTGCCCAAACACCTCGACGAGAAAGTGGCCCGCCTGCACCTGGAGCAGCTCGGCGTCCGCCTGACCGAACTCCGGCCCGAGCAGGCCGAATACATCGGCGTGACCGTCGAGGGCCCGTTCAAGCCGGATCACTACCGGTACTGACTTGGATCTGAGACTTACGATTTGAGATTTACGATTTGGAGGCCGTCGAGCAAGAGTGCCTGGATGACCGGCCTCCAAATCGTAAATCGAAAGCCGTAAACCTCAAATCGCCTACAGTTCGATCGTCTTGATGTCGTCTGCGACGTGGAGGCTGGCCTTGACGTTCAGTCTGACGTGATCCGACGAGGTCCCGGGTGCGAGCTCACGCAGCTCGAAGCCGACTTTGTCCACCGCCACCACTCCCAGGTCCGTGATGACGAGATCCACGCATCCGTCCTTCTGCACGGGAAACTGGCACTGCTTGACCATGAGCGGGCCGCCGTCGGGACGCACGATGGGAGAGGCTACGATCCAGCGTTCGGCCTTCCAGTGGGCCACCTCGAAGGATCCGTGGATCGAAAGGTCGCCGCCCTCGGAAACCTCCAGGGCCTCCACGACGGCCACATCCACCTCACCCCCGGAGGAGCCGTTCCTGCCGGGCCGAAACCAGCGGACATCGTTGGCCAGATAGGGGACCAGCGCCTCCGGCATTCCCGGGCCCAGCAGGACCTTTTTGGCGGTCTTCAATTCCCTCAATACGCGCGCAGCAATGATCTGTTCACCGGTTACTTCCATCGTCTCCGCCGGAAATTTCTGAGTATATCGAAAAGCAGCGGGGAGGTTAAATTCGGATTTGAGATTTGAGATTTGAGATTTACGATTTGGGGAAGAGCGGGCGAATGTGTGATGACGCGGATGAACACGGACGAGCGCAGAGTGACCCAGATGGGACGGAGCAGTACAGGCGGAAGACGGACACGGACTTTCCCAGAGCTGCAGGGACGAGCGGGTAGGTCGGAGCTTACCGATCCTCCTCCAAATCGAACATCAGAAATCGAATTCGCAAATAAAAAAGGGCCCCCCCCTGCAGGGGCCCCTTGAAAGATCCCGGCGACGACCTACTTTCCCACACAGTCTCCCATGCAGTATCATCGGCGCTGGAGGGCTTAACTTCTGTGTTCGGGATGGGAACAGGTGTTGCCCCTCCGCCACGGTCGCCGGAAAGCCGTCCAATTTTCCCTCCGCCTGGACCTCCCTGCCGGTTTCCCGACCTGGAGGTCCAACCGAAGGAGCAATCTGGAGTGCCAGGGACAAGCCCCTGGGATTTGCCGGAATGGCAATCTCTAGGTCAAGCCTCACGACCGATTAGTACAGGTAAGCTTCATCCGTTGCCGGACTTCCACGCCCTGCCTATCAACCTCGTCGTCTCCGAGGGGTCTTCAGTTCCGATTACTCGGAAGGGAGATCTTATCTTGAAGCGAGCTTCGCGCTTAGATGCATTCAGCGCTTATCTCAACCGCACTTGGCTACCCAGCGCTGCCCCTGGCGGGACAACTGGAACACCATCGGTGCGTCCAACCCGGTCCTCTCGTACTGAGGTCAGCCCTCCTCAAATCTCCTACGCCCACAGCAGATAGGGACCGAACTGTCTCACGACGTTCTAAACCCAGCTCACGTACCGCTTTAATCGGCGAACAGCCGAACCCTTGGAACCTTCTTCAGCTCCAGGATGCGATGAGCCGACATCGAGGTGCCAAACCTTGGCGTCGATGTGAACTCTTGGCCAAGATAAGCCTGTTATCCCCGGCGTACCTTTTATCCGTTGAGCGATGGCCCTTCCACACGGAGCCACCGGATCACTAAGGCCGACTTTCGTCCCTGCTCGACTTGTCTGTCTCGCAGTCAAGCGGGCTTATGCCTTTACACTCTGCGGCTGATTTCCAAACAGCCTGAGCCCACCTTTGCACGCCTCCGTTACATTTTGGGAGGCGACCGCCCCAGTCAAACTACCCACCTAACGCTGTTTCCCCACCTGTTTCAAGGAGTAGGATTAGGTGCACGATACAAGAAGGGTGGTATCTCACCGTTGGCTCCACCGAACCTGACGGCCCGGTTTCACAGCCTCCCACCTATCCTGCACATCCAGCACCAAGCACCAACGCTAGGATGTAGTAAAGGTGCACGGGGTCTTTCCGTCTAGCTGCGGGCAAGCGGCATCTTCACCGCTACTACAAGTTCGCTGAGCCTCTCGTCAAGACAGCGCCCAGATCGTTACGCCATTCGTGCAGGTCGGAACTTACCCGACAAGGAATTTCGCTACCTTAGGACCGTTATAGTTACGGCCGCCGTTCACTGGGGCTTCAATTCAAAGCTTCGCCCCGAAGGGCTAACCTCTCCTTTTAACCTTCCAGCACCGGGCAGGCGTCAGACCCTATACGTCGTTTTGTTGACTTTGCAGAGTCCTGTGTTTTTAGTAAACAGTCGCCTGGGCCTGGTTTCTGCAACCCCCTTCGGCTCCATTCGCAGGAACTTCACCTAATGAGGGCCCACCTTCTCCCAAAGTTACGGTGGCATTTTGCCGAGTTCCTGAACGAGAGTTCTCTCACGCGCCTTAGGATTCTCTCCTTGTCTACCTGTGTCGGTTTGCGGTACGGTCACCTTCGTCCTGGCTAGAGGCTTTTCTTGGCAGTGTGGAATCAGCGGCTTTGCGGGTGTTACCACCCTCGCCATCACGTCTCGGCATATGACCTCGTGGATTTACCTGCGAGATCTGCCTACACGCTTGGACCCGGACATCCAACACCGGGACCGCCTATCCTTCTGCGTCCCCCCTTCGCTCATAACGGACTACGGTGGTACAGGAATGTTGACCTGTTATCCATCGACTACGCCTTTCGGCCTCGCCTTAGGGACCGACTAACCCTGGGCGGACGAACCTTCCCCAGGAAACCTTAGACTTTCGGCGAACTTGATTCTCACAAGTTTTCTCGCTACTTATGCCGGCAGAGTCTCTTGTCTGCGCTCCACCAGGCCTTCCAGCCTGACTTCGATGCCCAGACAATGCTCCCCTACCACTCTCCATCCGAAGATGGAAGAATCCGCAGCTTCGGTGGTGTGCTTGAGCCCCGTTGAATTGTCGGCGCGGGCCCACTTGACCAGTGAGCTATTACGCTTTCTTTAAAGGATGGCTGCTTCTAAGCCAACCTCCTGGCTGTCTCTGTGTTCCCACTTCCTTTCCCACTTAGCACACACTTCGGGACCTTAGCTGGCGGTCTGGGTTGTTTCCCTTTCGACTATGGAGCTTAGCCCCCACAGACTGACTCCCGGGCTTACGTTTCCGGCATTCGGAGTTTGATTGGAGTCGGTAGGCGGTGAAGCCCCCTAGTCCATTCAGTGCTCTACCTCCGGAACGAAACACCCGAGGCTAGCCCTAAAGCTATTTCGGGGAGAACGAGCTATCACTGAGTTTGATTAGCCTTTCACCCCTATCCTCAGCTCATCCAAGCCGTTTTCAACCGACACTGGTTCGGGCCTTCAACAGGTGTTACCCTGCCTTCACCCTGGCCAAGGATAGATCACTCAGCTTCGCGTCTGCTCCAGACAACTAGACGCCCTATTCGGACTCGGTTTCCCTTCGGCTCCTCCTTATTTTCGGATTAACCTCGCTGCCTAGAACAACTAGCCGGCTCATTATGCAAAAGGCACGCCGTCACCCCCCGCTTACGCGGAAGGCTCCGACCGCTTGTAGGTAAACGGTTTCAGGTACTATTTCACTCTCCTCGCAGGAGTACTTTTCACCTTTCCCTCACGGTACTGGTTCACTATCGGTCGCGGAGTAGTATTTAGCCTTGCGAGGTGGTCCTCGCAGATTCCCACAGGATTTCTCGTGCCCCGTGGTACTCGGGATACCCAACCCCTGTCTTCACTTTTCGCCTACGGGTCTTTCACCCTCTATGGATCGGCTTTCCAGCACGATTCGACTAAGACTCCGGACAGTTGATGTCGGGTCCCACAACCCCCGAAACGCCGAAGCGCCTCGGGTTTGGGCTGTTTCCGTTTCGCTCGCCGCTACTCAGGAAATCGAGGTTTCTTTCTCTTCCTTCGGGTACTGAGATGGTTCACTTCCCCGAGTTCGCCACTACCCCCTATGGATTCAGAAGTAGATGATCCCGATTTCTCAGGACCGGGTTGCCCCATTCGGAAATCCCCGGATCTTCGCTTGCTTGCAGCTTCCCGAGGCTTATCGCAGCTTGCCACGTCCTTCATCGCCTCTCCGCGCCAAGGCATCCACCGTTTACCCTTAGTAGCTTGACCTAGAATTTGCCGTTCCGCAAATCCCAGGTTAACTCGTGGCTTGCCCTGTAACACTCCAGATTGTCAAAGATCGCGGCTGCGTTTTGCGTCGCAACCCGTCCTCAGCGGACAAACTTGATTGTATCGCAGAGACACAATCAGCGCAAGCTCGAAGATCTTGGACAACCGGACGAGAGAAGGGGAGACACGCGAGGGGAGTGATTAAAGCACCTGTTAGAAAGGAGGTGATCCAGCCACAGGTTCTCCTACAGCTACCTTGTTACGACTTCACCCCAATCATGGATCATACCGTCGGCGCCTCCTTCCCCGAAGGGTTAGGCCGGCGACTTCTAGTACAACCCACTTTCGTGATGTGACGGGCGGTGTGTACAAGGCCCGGGAACGTATTCACCGCGGCGTGCTGATCCGCGATTACTAGCGATTCCACCTTCATGCAGTCGAGTTGCAGACTGCAATCCGAACTGAGGACGGATTTCTGGGATTCGCTTGCCTTCGCAGGGTCGCTTCCCTCTGTTCCGCCCATTGTAGCACGTGTGTAGCCCGGGACATAAAGGCCATGAGGACTTGACGTCATCCCCACCTTCCTCCGGCTTCTCGCCGACAGTCTCGGTAGAGTGCCCAGCTTCACCTGATGGCAACTACCGACAAGGGTTGCGCTCGTTGCGGGACTTAACCCAACATCTCACGACACGAGCTGACGACAGCCATGCAGCACCTCTTAATCAGTCCCCGAAAGGAACCCACGATCTCTCGCAGGTTGCCGACCAAGTTCAAACCCCGGTAAGGTTCTTCGCGTTGCGTCGAATTAAACCACATGCTCCACCGCTTGTGCGGGCCCCCGTCAATTCCTTTGAGTTTCAGCCTTGCGGCCGTACTCCCCAGGCGGAACACTTAACGAGTTATCTGCGACACGGAGGGACTTGCCTACCCCCCACATCAAGTGTTCATCGTTTACAGCCAGGACTACCGGGGTATCTAATCCCGTTCGCTCCCCTGGCTTTCGCGCCTCAGCGTCAGTGTCTGTCCAGGAAGCCGCCTTCGCCACCGGTGTTCCTCCCAATCTCTACGCATTTCACCGCTACACTGGGAATTCCGCTTCCCTCTCCAGCACTCCAGCTCCGTGGTTTCACAGGCCATTCCCGAGTTGAGCTCGGGGCTTTCACCCATGACTTCCGAAGCCGCCTACGCGCCCTTTACGCCCAGTAATTCCGAACAACGCTTGCCCCCCCCGTATTACCGCGGCTGCTGGCACGGAGTTAGCCGGGGCTTCCTCCAGAGGTACCGTCACTTGCTTCGTCCCTCTCGGACAGGAGTTTACGATCCGAAAACCTTCGTCCTCCACGCGGCGTTGCTGGGTCAGGCTTTCGCCCATTGCCCAAAATTCCCCACTGCTGCCTCCCGTAGGAGTCTGGGCCGTGTCTCAGTCCCAGTGTGGCCGTCCGTCCTCTCAGACCGGCTACCGATCGTCAGCCTTGGTGAGCCTTTACCTCACCAACCAGCTAATCGGACGCGGGCCCCTCCTGAAGCGATTTGCCTCTTTCCCCTTGCGGGCTCATGCGGTATTAGCCCCGCTTTCGCGGAGTTATCCCCCTCTTCAGGGCAGGTTATCCACGCGTTACTCACCCGTTCGCCACTCTACTCAGCCCCGAAGGGCCTTTCCCGTTCGACTTGCATGTGTTAGGCACGCCGCCAGCGTTGATTCTGAGCCAGGATCAAACTCTCAACTTAATTGCTTAAGTAGTTCGTTTGCTCCCGTATCTCGCGCTGTCTTTCCGCCTGTCTCGTCTCCCGGTTGTCAAAGATCTCGGCTTGCGTCCTGCAGGCCCGTGCGGCCCTTTTCGAACCGCGAGGTGCTAATGATACGGATTTCGGGTGGGCTGTTCAAG
>CAVRSV010000019.1:0-125169 GCA_963723965.1 uncultured Acidobacteriota bacterium
GAGAGGCGCCGGTCGACAGTAGGCACGGCTTGGACCGAAGGAGTGGTCCTGATGGACAGAACTCACTACACAAGCAACCGGGGAATCACCACCCGACAGGCTCCGCCCCGCCTGTATCTGACAATCATCGCTTTCGTGGCATCGGGCGTGCTCTTCGCCCTGTACCCGCTCATCCGCCCATTCTCGGACGAGACGTCACTGCAGGGCGCGAGGGCGTTCGCCTCCGCCTCCTGGCTCGTCGCGCACTCGCTGGCCATGGCCGCCTTCCTGCTCCTCGGGCTCGGGCTGCTCGGGCTCTACACGCTGCTGCGCGACAGCGCCGTCGAGCGCCGACGTTCTGGGCCCTCATTCTGGGCTGGGTCGGCGTGGCCCTGACCCTGCCCTACTACGGAGCCGAGGTCTTCGGCCTGCACGCCATCGGGCAGACGGCGGTCGCGCGCAGCGACGCCTCGCTCCTCACCATCGTGCACGCCGTCCGCTGGGAGGCGGGTATCGGGTTCATCCTCACGGGCCTCCTCCTGCTGGCGGTCAGCACGATCCTAGTCGCCACCGCCCTGTGGAGGTTCGGCGGGCCGGCCAGGTGGGGATCGGTCCTGCTCGCGGTCGGCTTCGCCCTCTACATCCCGCAGTTCGGCGCGGGCCAGCCGATCCGCGTGGCCCAGGGTCTGCTCATCACAGCCTCATGCATCCTGCTCGCGTGGAGCATGCCTGGCGCCTGGAAAAACATTCGAGCTGTGCCGTCGGCAGTATAAACGCATCTGCTGCCGCATACATCTTCGGCAAAAGTTCGTCGGGAACACGCCCCAAGAAGAAGACGTTATCCTGCAGTCCCAGAGTCACCACCGATTCGCCCAAGACGGACGAAAGAGGACCCGTCCCAGCAATGAATAAGACAAACTTCAGACCGGCACGCTTACTATAGACAAGAGCGCGCAGGAGCCGGTCAAGGCCCATCCGAGGAACTAGCCGTCGGACAGTAAAAAGAACACGCGTATCGACAGGCCATCCCAACATTTCCCTAAGAGACCTGGGGTTTTTAGACACACAAAATCGCTGAGTATTTACCCACCCACGCAAAACACGTGTGCGCCGAGAAGCTATATGTCCATGGTTCTTTCTTACTAGCTCTCGAGTAAATTCAGAGAATGCAGTTACTCGAGCGGATTCCAGGACGCATCTTCTCTCTATTACGTTGCACAATTCAGCCGTAAGCCAGTATCGCAGCCAAGATGGAATCGTTGCACCCCTTGCGCTTGCGATCATTTCATCGCGCATTGTCGAGTGGATCGAATAACAGGTTCCCAGTTCAGGAGTAATCGATAACCGGAGTGCACCGGCGTAACTCAGCAGACTGTGACCATGAATGATATGGACTGGCGAGGGGACGAACTTAGTTATAAGTTCAGAAGTCCTCTGTTGATGAAAGAAGATTTTTGCCGGATTGAACGAGCCCAGCCGGGCTGCCGGATATTGAAGAACGTGCAGCCCGTTTTCGAATTCGTAAATCGGACTCGACGCTTGAGATCTCTGCGCAATGAGCCAGACTTCATGCCCCGCGTTACGAAGGCTCAGGGCCTCATCAAACGCCAAGCGCGATGACCCCTCGGGACGAGTCGGGAAGTAATGAGGTGAACAGAGCACTATTCGCACAATCTTACTCGGATCGGTCTGAGACCCATCGACGGATACGGGGCTAAGCGTACTTCGGTTTACGTGAGCGAATGCGAGAAGTCTTGCGCCCTCGCTTGTCGTCCTGGATACAGGAGATCCACGAGTACGCCTAGCAGTACTAGGACCAGAATGTACCCAATGCAAGCTTTGAGAAAGAGGACGCTACTGCGGGCCAGGGAATCACCGATGGTCACTAGGTAGACGAAGAAGGCGATCCTAGCAATCAACAGCCCTTCTAGTATCTTGATTTGTCCTAACTGCAATAGACCATTCGAAATCATCGACAAGAACAGACCACTGGCGACTGCAGGCAAGAAGAGGCCCACTGGACCAAAATCGAACGTAAACTCTGCTAGGAGGGTCGTGACCCAATCGCCTGGTTGGAAGATCCCCGACTCGGACGGGGCTAATTTGATGATGGCAGGATCCTCGAATCTGGTCCGAAGCATGGCTGGCAGAGCCTGACGCATACCAGCGACGATAGTCAGGCCCCAGCGGGGGCTCAGTCTTTTCTCCTGTTGGGCACCGACGATCGCCGCCACTGCCTCGAGCCCGGCGGTTCGATAAGAGGCATCTGCCAAGGTCTTATCGAGAATCGAAAGGCGTTCCTGCGATACGTACATAGAAGATACGTTGCCTCTGAGACTCGGCTGCCCCGCTCCCAGCCAACCCTCAACGATTTGGTTGAGATTGCTTTGTCTCGCCAGTGTGACTACACCGTACACCACAATCACGAATGCCAATGTCGGGAGAATCAGGTTCCGCCATTTGACTCTCCGGCTGTAACCAAGAAGTGCAAGCGGGAGCAAGACCGAGAAAATCGCTGCGGTCCTGATTCCCCAGAGCGTGAGAAGCCCGACCATCAGCACAACCGAGGTTCCTAGGAGCGCGGCTGAGACTTGTTTTTCGGCTCTGCATCTTCCTTGAACGAAGCTACATGCCGCCAGGAACGGAGCCAAAGGAAGGAACCAGAACGCTCCAGCGAAGAGGAACCGCAACGCCAGAGGGGCCGACAACATTCGAGTCCCATCAAGCATCGCGGCGGAATAATGAAGACCGAGGTAGCGCGTGGCTACAACAACAAGAACCAAAAGTACGACCGACGCCCACAGGGAGAGGCGCCGATTTGGCATCCAATGGGGAGTTCCGGACAAAATCCGCCGACGACGACCCCGAAGGCCATCCTCCCGATGCGAATCCCGATGTACAGCCCGACAAGCAAGAGCACAGCGGCAAACGTTGCTCGAAGATAATCCAAAGACGATGAAAGGGGAATTCGAAACGCCCCGTTTCCTGGGCAAACTAGTCGCGAAAGTGCTGAAAAAGCGCGGGGCCTAGATTAGATACACTGTAAAAGATGAGAACGTGAAGCGCCACAAAGGCACTGAGACTCGGCCCAATCCGCAAAGGATGGGAACTCCGTTCTCCCAGGAGGATTGCCACCGCGAGACACATGAGACACCCTTGCGCAACCGCTAACCCCACGACGGAAGTCGGATCCCGGCTGTCGTACAAATAGTCCCGTCATCCACACCAGGCAGGCACCAACACCACTACCCAAGACCACCAACGCCCCAGTCAGTCTCTTGCTCTTGGGATTCTGTCTCCCGCTGGACATATGACTGGCAGACATCATCGAGATAGGAGCTGACCGCGGATCTTCCGCCACACCGAAACTCCCTCCACAGCATAAAGCGCCCTCGGGGACACGAGCGCAATGAGCGAGACAGCCGTCGCGCGTGTCAAAAACAGCGACTGAAGAGTCAAAACTGATGTATATGCAAGCAATGAGGCGACGGCCGCCCCGGTTATTCCAAAACGAGGTATTAGGGCAGTCAATAATACAAGGGTCAACACAAGTCCACATGCCTGCGCCCAGGCCGTCCTGCCTGGCAACCCCAAGCCACACAAACAGTTATTGAGAACGCTATTGAGACCCTGTACTACAGCCGCCACTACCAAGATTTGAGCCGGACCTATCGATCCTGAGAATGCAAGCCCAAACAAGAGAGGAAGTAGCCAAGGCACGAAAACTATCCCCAACATTGCCAGGGGAATTGCGAGCACGAACGACAGACGAACCCAAGACAATGCGGCGGCCGCACCTATATCAGCCGAGCGAGCCTTTGTTACGTCGGCAAGAGACACGATAGCAAAAGCCGTAAATACCGGCATAACTCCGACGGATGTCGCCACCGCCACCGAGTAAAGTCCTAGTGCCGTCGCTGGAACCAACAAACTAAGAATCAGCTGATCCAACCTCAGGTTCATCTGAGCCGCAATACTACTCAAATACATCCGCACCGCATACCGGAAGGCCCCTCCCGCCTCCACAGGACGCCACGTGAACCTGGGACTAAGACGCCGAACTACAAGGACCAACCCAAAGATTGACACACCACATTGCGCGATCAGGTATGCGACGCTGTATGAGAACGGGTCAGCCCGTCCCGTGAAAGCACAAGAAACAATCGCACCTACATACCCAGCGGAGGAGACCCAACGAAGCAAATTGGACTCCCACAGGGCCCCCGATCCTAGGAGGAGAAACGTAAGATAGCCCGTCAGTAACATAAAGGGTATGGTAAACAATAGGATTCTGAGATTCTCGATTACTTCGGGAGAAAATGGAAGCATTCCCGGCAGGATCAGCATCCCTCCTAGTGTCAGTATCCCTCCCCATATCGCCGCAGTTAGGATGGAGAGGCTCCACATGTCATCTCTCGACTGGGGCGACTTACCAGAGTAGAAGGCCACTGCAAATCCCAGTCCCAAGTCGCCAAAGAGGACTAACACGTTCGGCCAGAGAACCGCTGCCGCGAATTCACCCCGTAGCTCTGGACCCAAGCTGCGAGCCAGAACGAGACCTGCAATTCCACCCGTCGCGGCTGAACCGAAGGTAGCAAGCAGACTACTAGACAGGCCACGTATCTGCATACTGCAGTTGCTGATCCTCCAATGCGAATGACCGTCGATTAGGCACTGTCCTCACTTACCGCCGAAGTCCGAGCACTTCCAGGATCCTCCCGGCTCTGCTCGAGTAGGTATGCGCCCTGGTGACAAGGCTGTGGCCACTCGCCGCTATTCTTGCACGAGATTCCGCGTTCTCCAGTAGCGGCTTCAGAACTCGAGGCAAATTCCCGTAGTCTTCGAAGTAAATAAGGTGCTGACCATGTTGAAAGGTATCCTCCATTTCAGGACAGGAGGAGCACAACTGCAGACCACCGGCGCACGGAATCTCGAAGAATCTCATATTTGCCGCCGGGTAGTTTGTCTGATCAATAATATTCAGATTGACCTTGCACGAGGCAACCGCTGCAGCGAATTCCCCGCCGTATACGGGGCGCTTCTGCCAGCAGGCGATCACTTCGGCATGCCGGCTCCGGCGACGCCAATCGGCGCCCCAGATCATCACACGCGCCTCCGGCAGTCCGTGAATCACCGATGCAAGTGCCACCTCTCGCTCGGTCTCCGCTGCCCAATGAATCCGACGTCGGCATCTCCACTCCTCCCGCGGAGCAGAGACCTTATGCATTTCTACGTCCCCCGCAAGAGGTACCCACTCTACAGACGAAGCTCCCAAACGCCTCAATCGACGGCGCGGTGGCTCGACTGTAAGTCGCGACAAGATCGTAGAGCGGTAACGCCTGAATAACATGCGGCCACATATCGAGAAGGGTGTCTTGCCAAACCAGGACGCACTTTGCATCGCACATTGTCTTTAACTGCCCCAGGACGCAAGTGGTAAAAGTCTATTCTGACCTAACGCAACAATAACAGCGGCTGGTAGTCCCTTACAGCAGAGTGCAGTCTGTCGATTTGCTTTACGAGTGTCCACGGCTCCGACTGGGACAAAATCGGTGGAATTTCCGGCCCAGAATTCCTAGCCTGCAAAAGAACCGGTCTCGCTCGCCAATCTCGGGACGGGCGCGGGGCAACCCTGCCGCTCAAATCCGCGCGAGTAGGAATGCTCAAGGGCTCCTCGAGCAAACGATCCAATAATCATAACCTTGGGCTCACGCACGACTCAATAGTCCTAGCAGCCGCAATGGCAGGCCAATCTGTCTGCACGCCCAGAATCCCTCAGCAGTCCATCAACATCCGCCGATCGAATGCGTCCCAATAGACGAGCACAATAGATCCACTGAATGTGCCTGTAATGTTTTCTAAGCTCCCGCTCCAAACGGGATTTATCCAGTCGAAAGAACCTCCGAATCTCGCCCTCTTGTATTCTTACAGACAGATCGAGCCAAGACCAGTTGAACCAACTCGGTCTACGCTAATGATGGCGTATTATCCAGATGTATGAGTGGTTCACGGACGTATGCGACGTCGAACTTCTGACATATTCTCATCCACATGTCGACATCGGAAAGAAAACCGAAAGCTGGATCGAACGGAAAGAATTCATAATCGCCTCACGACGCGCCATGACTGTCCCCCATACAATTGAGGAGAGTCTGTGGAGGAAGTGTCTCTCGAAGAAATCGCGACCCCTAGTTAATTCCTTTACATCATGCAGTATGACTCCATTCGGACCTCCGCTCGATCTGGCCAGCCGGATATTCCGCAGAACACAAATCCGGCCGTCGGATTTGTATCCATGGCATGCTCCCACTTCTCCAGTAACTTCGGCGCAAACTTGTCACCGTCATGGAGATTCGCGATGTAATCGCCGGAAGCGAGCTCAATCGCCCTGTTTAGATTCCCGGGCATTTTGAGGTTCTGGTGGTTGCGATTGTACCTCAACAGTGGGAAGCTTTGTCTCCATCTCTCGACGACCTCTCTCGTGCTATCGGGCGAACAGTCATCGCTTACGACTAGTTCGTCGGGCAACCTCGTCTGTGAAGCCAGAGACTTCAGCGTTGCATTCAAAAGCTGTTCCCGCTGGTACGTCGTAACGCGAACCGAGAGCTTCAATGACCTGCTTCCTTTCTCCGCCAAGAGACAGGCAGGTTTACCGGGATCTCTATTTCTCCAAAGTCGACTGGCTTCGCGGCCCCGCGATTCCTTGCCCAATCGGCCATTCTCTGCAGACCTTCTTCCAGACCGAGCGAACGGCGCATGCCGAAGACTTCCTGCACCTTGCGATGCGACGAGAAGGCGTGCAGCACCTCCTTGCGGGCTGGCAGATGAACGAGTTTGGGTTCAACAGCGAGAGCACGCGCAACCGCAGCGGCCAGTTGCAGGATTGAGTAGGGCGTGTCTGCGCCAACGTTGAAGACTTGTCCATATGCCGCTGGTGTCAGCGGCGCACGTGCTATCGTAAGAGCAATCTCATCGACATAAGAGAATGCGCGTGTTTGAGTTCCATCGCCGAAAACCGTCATCGGTTTGCCAGACATAAGTTGATTCATGAAGATCCCAATGACGTTGCGGTACTTATCAGCAATATTCTGGCGTTCACCGTAAACATTGTGTGGTCTAAACACCACATACGGTAACGAAAACATCTCTAGCGCAGCAGCCAAGTCAAGTTCGACTGCATATTTCGAAATTCCGTAAGGGTCCTCCGGACGTGGCAACATGTCTTCCGTCATTGGAGTCTGGTTCTTTCCATAAACGGCGATGGAGGAAGTGAAGACAAAGCATTTGACTTTGTTAAGCACTGATGCGTTAATTAGATTTACGGATGCGATTACATTGGTCTGATAATTGAATCTTCGAATGAAGTGGCTAAGGCCTTCGGCCGCGTACGCGGCGATATGATAGACAAAGTCAAAAGGTCCATCAGTCCACAGGCTGCGGACGAACTCAGGATCAACGAGGTTGCCTAAGCGAAACTCGACCTGCTCTGGAACGTTCTCCAAGAACCCACCAGAAAGGTCATCGGCGCCTACCACGTGGAATCCATGGTTGAGGCAGCGCTCAGCCACATGTGATCCGATGAATCCTCCCACTCCAGTGACAAGCACTCGCTTCATCATTGCGTCCTTTCCGTTATTCCGGTTGCAGCGTTGAGTCCATCCTCGGCAACAGAGCTCGCTGGGTCTAAGCGTAAAGCTTCCTCGAAGAAGAACACGTGCCCTTGGCGCATCTCCTCGATTGAGATAGAACCAACCTGCCCAGGCACGGAATTCGGCTTGATTTGGATCCAACTCCATTGCAGAGCGGAACTCCTGTGCCGCATTTCGAGTCTCACCAAGTTTCTCAAGCACCCGCGCCAGCCGAGCGTGATAGTCCGCGTTCTTCGGCCAGCCTGCAATCGCCTTTTTCAACCAGAGCTCTGCAAAGGAAAATTGACCCTGTGTTTCAAAGAGAAGGCCAAGGGCTCTCATTGCGTCGGTATTCCCAGGTTGCCGCCTCAAGGCCTCGAGGAGCCTCTCTTGGGACTCGCGGAAGCGACATCTCTGCAGTAAAGCCAGACCACAAAGATATGGTCCCTGCGGGTCATCCGGATGGTGACTGCTGTACCAGCTGTAAATCTGGAGCGTCCCTTCCTCACAGCTCCACGGCCGGAGCTTCTCAAGCCGAGAGGCAAGCCACAGATAGGCGTCGCCTTTGTTCCAACCATCGACCGGAACCGGGCCTGCCGATTCGAGCCATTCTCGCTCTCCCTCCAGATCACCGAGACGAACAGAGAGCCAAGCTCCTAGGAGGGCCGCGAGTGTCTGGTCACTGCTATTGTCACTTCCCACTGGCTCTCGGTCGACATCGGCCAACTCGATCCTGACCTGACTCCAAAGGCCGGTAACAGCGGCGCAGAGCGTCTTCCGCAGAGCAGAGTCTTCGTATCTGCTTCCCGGATGCCTGTATAGATTGAGCAATCGAATCGATTCTTCAAGACGCAGAGAGGACGAGAGTCCCGAAGCCGGCAGTGAAAGACCGGTCTCGGCGAGCTTTATCGCATCGTTCGTTCGCTCAAGCTGCTCCTCTTCTCTACTTCGAAGGAACCAGAACAAGGGGTTGTGCGGGTTCAACAGGAGCTGCCGCTCATTCGCAAGGCTTCTGAATATTGAAACCGCGGCTCGTTCATCGTGGCCGGCAAAGAGAAAGACAGAAGAGAGTTCTTTGAGGCGATAGTCGGCACGAGTCGATGCTGCCAGGTTGGACAAGGCCCCGGCCGTCTCCTCCACAAACGATGGGGCATCCTGAAGCGTTGCGGTCCATGAAGCTGGACACTGACCCAAGTGATGTTCTCGGTCTGAGAGGATCCTCTCTGCAACTGAGCTAATCAGCTGATTCCGCTGCACTAACGATGAAAGGGTATCAAGCCGTGCAAGAGCAAGAAGACTAAGAAGACCTAACAGAAAGTACCAAGCAAACTCGCGGAATTCAGGACGGCTCAATCCCTAAGACTCCCTGCTCGAGATCAGAAGCGAATCAAGATCACCGGGAATCCCAATGCACGCCGACTGCCGTGGCGCATCACGTCAGAGTTTCCCCGACATGCTCTTCTCATCCAATTCCGATGCGCAAGAATCTGGACATGTCTATTCGGACTCGCGAGATGATTCAGGACTTGGCGTTGACGCTGAAAGGTTGAAGAGGAACTCCGCCAGGTAGCTGCCGTCCTGGCCGGTGATTCCGGTGATGAGTGCCTTGTTCATGGGGTTTGGGGTTTGCGGGTCAGTTCCTCACGTGAACTGTTCTCCGCTCGTTGCCTCCGACCGCTCTTCGCTTTGCGGCCCGCTCCGATACGGCGGATTTCATATTTCCGGGATACGAGTTCATACCCCGCATTTCAGTTCGTTTTGGGGTGAATCGAAAGCGGGAGCGAGCTTCCGCAGTCCGGGGCGGCTTCGCCGCAGTCGCGACCCGAACCGGGCGCCTCGGGCTATAGCTATGCGGCACAGAATTCGAGACCGCATGAACCCTGCATCAAATCGATGAGCCACCGACTCTGCTCTGAACACAGACTGAGTCGGTGTTGCCGTCATGACCCGCTTTCCGTAAACCACTCAGCGACTTTCTGAACAACCTCGGCGGCCAGTCCGAGGGCTTGCTCGGCGGCAGAGCGATTGTAGACATCAGCGGGTATCCCGTCCGGCAAACCGTTCGGGTAGCGCGTGGGAATGTAAAAGGTGTCCAGGATTCCCCACTTCTCCACCAGATCCGAGAAGACAGGCGCGTAGGTCCCTGCGCGCTGGGTCAAGTGGCGGACGGAGTGACCCAGAACCGATTCTTCGCCCTCAGCGTACAGCAGGCCCTTCAACGCCTTCTCAGCCGCCTGTTGAGAGTGGAAACAGGCCAGATAGAAAGCCCCTTCTGTGACCATCCGCCGGACCCAGCCCAAATCAATCTCCGCCTGGCGGAGCCAGCGGCGGCCCTGGTCGCGAGCTTCAGCGCGCATAGAGGACGACTCCTTCCTGGAGCGCTTGACGCAGGAAAGGCCTCTTCGCCATCCGCGCCACTTCCCCCGGCGTATAAACGAGCAGATCCAGGGGGGCACCCGTGTGCAACTGCTTTGCCACATCCACACTCCTGGATACGAAATCCAGCGCGGAGTCCATGACCACGATCAGGTCGAGATCCGAACCAAGGTCGCGTCGGTTCCTGGCCCACGAGCCGAAGAGGATCACCCTCTGGACGTCTTTTATGGCTCGGAGTTGTGCGACGATGCTCTCGAGCTCGCGCTCGAGATGAGCCACATGTTCGCGACGCCGCTGATCGAGTGGAGTCATGAAGATGATTCAGCAGACCGTGATGGCCAGCCCCTCGCGGCTGGGCTGCATCTCGAAGAAGCGGGCGCGGTCATTGGGCGGATCGCTCTCGAGGATCTCCCGCGCCTGGCCGGCGTCGTCCTCCGATTTGCAGATCATCAGCAGGAAGCCTCCGCCGCCGGCGCCGAGGAGCTTGGCGCCGTGGATGTGGTCGGAGACAGCACTCAACATCTGGTCGATCTCCGGGGTCGTCGAGTGGGGATCGAGCTGGTTGTTGAGTCTCCAGGAGCGGTCGATCAGCCGGCCGAAGGACCCCAGATCGCGCCGGGCCATGGCGTCCGCCAGGCGCTGCGGGGCGGAGTGCAGGTCCCGGAGCGTGGCCACGGTCTGGCGATCCCGGTCGAGGTAGCGGCCGACGATCTCCTGCAGGATGTTCCGCGCCAGGCGGCGGATCCCGGTGTAGTAGAGAAGGGTCTTACCCCCGTTCCTCGACGGATCCAGGACGTCGTCCGGAACGAAGTGAATCATCGGATCCGGGACGAGTCCAGCTGCGGTCGTGATCAGCTTGGTGCCCTCGATGCAGCCGCCGATCTGGTCCTGCCAGCCGCCCCCCGTGGTCAGCTCCTGTTCGAGCTGGAGCACCCGGTTGAAGAGCTCCCGCCGCGTCAGTTCCCTTCCCGTCAGGCGGGCCAGCACCGCCACGAGAACCGCGCCCATAATGCTCGAGGTGCCCAGTCCGCTGCCGCTCGGGATCGCGGCCAGCGTCGTCAGTTCGATCCCGCCGCCGAACTCCTCGAGAAGGCGCTCCAGTGACGTCACCCCCTTGGGCCACGTGGCCGTCTCCGGCGAGAATCCCGAGAGGACGAGTGCCGCCTTCGCCAGACCGAAGCCGTCGGTCGCGTATCGATGCAGATCGTCGAGCTCGCAAATCGTGATCGACACACCGTGATCGATGGAAGAAATCCGGATGACCGGATCCGCACACACTCGAGCGTGGGCGTGAATCGGAGGCTGCCCGTTCAGGTTCACGGCCGCGTTCAGCACGCAGCCTCCGCGCTCGAGCGAATAGGGAGGCGTATCGGTCCAGCCCCCTCCCAGATCGAGCCGTGCGGGCGCCCGGCCCCAGATGATCTCATCGCTGCGGAGGGCCTTGCGCGGCGGCTCCCTCCGGCTGCGGTCCCCGGAAAGGATCGTCGTTCCCAGAATCTTGAAAGCCGCGCTCTGGAAGCGCGGACGCCATTCCTCCCACGAACCGGCTTCCTGACCGTCCCCCAGACCGAGCGACTCGAGCCAGGTCTGCTCCGGCTCGCCCAGTCTGTTCCAGACCCGGGACGGGGCGAGTTCCCGGGCACGTTCCGGCGACAGATGCTGCGCCGCCGTCCCCAGGGCGTGCAGGATCCGGCAGAGTTCCAGGCGCTCGAGTCCGGCGGATCCGTTCGGACCAAACTGCCGAAACGCATCGCCGAGGATCCCCGCCAGAAACGCGAGGCCCTCGTCCGGATCAAGAATCGACAACAGCTGCGTCAGTTCCTTCGCCGAGAAACCGCTTTCGAGTCCGAAGAGGGAAGGGACCCTGCCGAGGACCTCCCGGGCAAGGTGTCGCAGACGTCGGGAGTGGAAGGCCGTCTGATCGGCCATTTCGGCGATTTCGGCGCAGCTGTACCGCCGGCCCTCCCGCCAGCGCCTTTTCTGATCGTCCGTGGCCTTTCCCGGCGCGTACATCCAGATCAAATCCGCTCCTTCGGACGGCTCGCCCAACAAGGGGAAAAGCCGGGCCGACCAGAGGGTCTTCTCTCCCGGGGAAATTGCTGCATCCCAGAGCAGTGTCTCGTCCGCCCCCATGGACGCCAGCCATTCGGAGAGCGGGTGGCCGCAGAAGGTGATGCCGTCATGCGCGGGGCGCTGAAACGTGTCGTCCATGCCGTAGCAGCGTCCGAACCAGGCCGTCCGGCCCGCTTCGTCGGAGCCCGGAATCGCATCGAGACAGGCTCCTTCCGGGAGCTCGAGCGGACGATCCACGTCCAAGCCGACCACGACGTTGTTCCCGCCCAGGCGAACGTCGGCCCGGATGCGGCAGCCTTCCACCCAGGCCCGGCGGCCGTCGAGACGTCCTCCCTCGATCCTGTTCTGAATCCCAAGGCAGCGATCGAACGAAGAAAAACCGTGTTCGCGGCTCACCAGCTCAGACCCGCTCGTGACCAGCTGACGCAGCGTCCCGAAGTGGAAGAAGCCGCAGCGGGGCACGATCCCGCAGTGAAACGGCGTTCCCCGAAGGGCCGCAAAGATCCGCTCGAGGTCTTCATCGCGGAGGCTGGAGCCACTTTCCTTCACCTCCTGGAGATAACCTTCGAAGTCCATCTGGCTGCCCAGAGCACAGCAGAACTCACGATAGAAATCGAGACCGGCTTCCGCTGTGACCTCCGCCAGCTCTCCAGCCGCCGCTCGAGTGCCGTCGCTCCCTGGCCGGCGTACGGCAAGCCTGACCAATCCCAGCGACGCGTTGGCATCCAGACTGAAGATGCCGATGTCCAGAAGTGACTTGCCGAACCGGCTGACTGCCCCCGTCGCCTCCTGTCTCGGAACGGAAGGTTTCTGAAGGAAGCGCGTGACGGCTCCATCCGAATCCGTGCAGTAGACGCCGTGTGCGGCTGCCAGCGAAGGCTCGACGTACGCCGCCAGGCCGGTCATGCCGGGCGAAGAGAAATCGACTTCGTGGGGATCGAAGTCCAGCAGGACATCGCCGGAAGTGATCACCAACTGTCCCGCCTCCTCCGGAGCCGGAGGCAGGGCGAGATAGATCGGAAGCTGCCGGTCGAAGAGCGTCAGGGGAACGGCCCGGTCCGATTCGAGCGGCAGGGGGACGAAGATCTTGCCACACGGTCCGTAAGGCGGCAGCCGGCGGCTGTCTCCGCCGGCATGGACGACGAGAATTCTCAGTGACCTCAGAATGTCGAGCCAGGCTGCCTCGTCATTCCCGGGGCTGCGCCTTCGCTCCGATTCCCGGGCCAAAACCTCGAGGAGACAATGGATCGTGCTCCCCCCGCTGCCGATCCGCCTGCCTCCAGGGTCGGGGACGACCAGCACGTTTCGGATGCGCGAGAGATAGCCCAGCTCCCGCCGCAGGTCCAACTGCTGCCGGTAGGCCGCGGCCTGCCGGTCGTGCGAGGCCGTGACGATCAGGTAATCCCAAGGCGTCATGTCGTTATGGAGTGCGGTACCGGAAGGTACCGCGACTGCACGGCCTTGCTGGTGACCGCATTTTGCGGTGGCAGGACCACGATTTTGCCGGGCGGAAGCTTCCGCTTCCGCACTCCATATTTCGCAGGTTTTCAAGACGGAGAGTTATGGAGTGCGGTACCGGAAGGTACCGCGACTGCACGGCCTTGCTGTGACCGCCTTGGCGGCGGCAAGACCACGATTTTGCCGGGCGGAAGCTTCCGGCTTCCGCACTCCATATTTCGCAGATTTTCAAAACGGAGAGTTATGGAGTGCGGTACCGGAAGGTACCGCGACTGCACGGCCTTGCAGTGACCGCCTTGGCGGTGGCAGGACCACGATTCTGCCGGGCGGAAGCTTCCGCTTCCGCACTCCATATTTCGCAGATTCTCACGCTCGTGCGTTCTTGTTCTTTGAAAGGAGGTTTGCATGGAACTCGAACGGACGACCTGGCATCACGCCCCCGAGCATCGTTTCCTACCCGGATTCACCTACATGATCACGGGAGCGACTCTCTACAAACGTCACTTCTACTCGACCAGCCAGCGCCTGGAGATGCTGCAGACGTCTCTACTGGAGCTCATCGGACAATACGGGTGGGTCCTGATCGCCTGGGCGGTCTTCTCGAATCACTATCACCTCATCGCACAGGCGATGGAGCATGCCTGGTCCACCCGGCGGCTCACTCAGCGCCTTCATGCAAAGTTCGGCCTGGCCCTGAATCTGGAAGACGGGACTCCCGGAAGACGAGTTTGGTACCAGTACTGGGACAAGTGCCTGACCTATCCTCGCAGTTACTATGCCCGGCTGAACTATGTGGCCAATAACCCGGTGCGACACGGCCTGGTTGCCCAGGCCTCCGATTACCCCTTTTGCTCCGCAGCCTCCATGGAGCGAGAGTGGTCCTCGTCCTTTCTGCGGAAGGTGCAGTCGGCCAAATACGACAAGGTCCGGGAAACCGACGATTTCGACCCGATCTGGCAAAGATAGTTATGGAGTGCGGTACCGGAAGGTACCGCGACTGCACGGCCTTGCTGTGACCGCCTTGGCGGCGGCAGGACCACGATTTTGCCGGGCGGAAGCTTCCGCTTCCGCACTCCATATTTCGCAGATTTTCAAAACGGAGAGTTATGGAGTGCGGTACCGGAAGGTACCGCGACTGCACGGCCTTGCGGTGACCGCCTTGGCGGCGGCAGGACCACGACTTTGCCGGGCGGAAGCTTCCGCTTCCGCACTCCATATTTCGCAGATTTTCAAAACGGATAGTTATGGAGTGCGGTACCGGAAGGTACCGCGACTGCACGGCCTTGCTGGTGACCGCCTTGGCGGCGGCAGGACCACGATTTTGCCGGGCGGAAGCTTCCGCTTCCGCACTCCATATTTCGCAGATTTTCAGAACGGATAGTTATGGAGTGCGGTACCGGAAGGTACCGCGACTGCACGGCCTTGCTGTGACCGCCTTGGCGGCGGCAGGACCACGACTTTGCCGGGCGGAAGCTTCCGCTTCCGCACTCCATATTTCGCAGGTTTTCAAGACGGATAGTTATGGAGTGCGGTACCGGAAGGTACCGCGACTGCACGGCCTTGCAGTGACCGACTTGGCGGCGGCAGGACCACGATTTTGCCGGGCGGAAGCTTCCGCTTCCGCACTCCATATGATGCCTAGGCATTGGATCGCGACGTTTTGACCTGGCGGTCGATCCATTCGTAGGTCTGGGAGATCCCGTCGCGGAGGGAGACCCGGGAGACCCACCCGAGCTCGGCGATTCGATCGGCTCGGAAGTTGCGCGCCTGCACGCCGACCGGCCCCTCGATGTGTCGGATGTGGATCTGCTTTCCCGCGACGGAGGCGACGGTGCGGACAAGCTCGTCGACGGAGACGTACTCCTGCCGCCCGATATTGACCCCATTCTCCAGATCGGACTGCATCAGCAGCCGGATGCCGTCGAGCATGTCGTCGATGTAGGTGTAGGCCCGCATGGCCGAGCCGTCGCCCCAGACTTCGATGGTCCCGCCGTCCTCGATCTCGGCGACCTTGCGGCACATCGCGGCCGGGGCCTTCTCACGCCCTCCTCGCCAGGTCCCCTCAGGACCGTAGCAGTTCTGAAAGCGGGCGATGCGGACCGCCATGCCGTAGCGACGCCCATAGGCCATGGCCATCCGTTCGGCGTAGAGCTTTTCCCAGCCGTATTCGTTGTGGGGCATGGCCGGATAGGCCTCGACCTCGGTGAGCTCCGGCTCCTCCTTGGCCATGTCGCGATAGACACAGGCGGACGAGGAAAAGAAGTATCGCGGAACGCCCGCCCGCGCGGCGGAGTCCGTCATGTGGTTGTTGATCAGGGCGCTGTTGTGCATGATCTCGCATTCGGCGGACTCGATGAAGCCCATTCCTCCCATGTCGGCCGCCAGTTGGTACACCTCGTCAAAAGGTGCCCCCGCGGGGGTCAGGACCGCGCGCTGACAATTGGTGGAAGCCCGCAGGTCGAGAATCAGGAACTCGTCGGCGGCCGTCGGAGAGAACTCGGGAGCTTTCAGGTCGACGCCCCTCACCCAATAACCTTCGCGCTTCAGCCGCTTGACCAAATGGGAGCCGATGAATCCACCGGCGCCACCGACGAGTGCATGCCTCATCCCCAGATTCCTCCAGATCTTCGCCGCAAACCAGCTTCCGGCAGGGCTGCATCGATCTCTCGCAGAGCATTCGCATCCAGACACGCTCCGCGTCCGTCGCTTACAACGATAAGGGCTGATGCGACCTAGCCCGCCGCTCAATTGAATTGGTCGTACTTTACCACAAGGAGGTGGCGGTGGAAGCGCCATCGGCCGGACGCGCTTGCCTCACCGGATGGGGACCGTCGGATGGTGAAAATCACGGCTCTTTGGGCGAGTTCCGAGTTTCTGGTTCCGGGTTTCCGAGGACTTCCAGGTTTCGGGGTTCCGGGGCCCAAATCGACAATGGAATTGAGGTGAATCGGTAGGCAGGAGGGGTGGACTGAAAGGCGAGCGGCGGGGTTTCCCCCGCCGCTGGACTACACTTCACGATTGCCTGTGGAAGGACCGTTGTCACAGACCCCACAGGGCGGCGTCAGCCGCGCCATCGGTCGGTGGCCTTGCGCGTCACCCTCAGGCCTACGCCTGGGCGCGGCGGCGAATCAGGCCGACTCCCACGACGCCGAGGCCCAGAAGGAGCATGCTGGCCGGTTCGGGAACGGATTTCGGGGCGAGCAGGTCTTGAGAATTGTCGGAGTGGAGTATGACGAGATCGGTTCCGGTGTTCCACGTCTTGTCCGCCAGGGTCAACCACTCGTTTGCCTTTTTACGAGCCGCTTCGACGTCCGCGTTACCGGAAACAACCTGGAAAAGTCCGTCGTCCACGTTGTAGTGCCCGACGATATTTTTGGCCGTGTTGTCGTACACGAGTTCCCAGATCGCGAGTTGCAGCGCCGCGGACAACTGGGCCTTCACGGTCGTATTGGACTCAGCGTAGATATCAGGGAGAGCGTTGGACCAGAGTCTTTCGAGCAAGGTGACCTCATCGGCGCTCAATACACCTTCGCCGCCATAGAATTTTGAACCGGCTTGGTTGGAGTAACCGTCAATGGGATCAACAACCGTGTAGGTTGTGTTCGTCTTCGCTAGACCAATCCCAATCTGCACGCAAAAGGTGTCTAGTGTTCCCCCTGAGCCGCTATTGATGATCATGTGAAACAGCCCGGCCTTGGCACCGCTGCTACCAGAATTGAAAGTCCGAATGACTTCTACATACCCCTGGGGCTGCCCGTCGAAACTAAGATCGATCGTAACAGGACCGCCGAAAGCGGGCGACGCCAGAAACGCAACAACAGCCAAAATCGCAACGAAATACGCTCTCTTCATTGTCTTGGTCCTTCCACTCAGGTCTGAGCCTGCTTGCTCCTGAATTTGTTCGAAACCGGGCTGAAATAAGGCAATACGCGTGCCAATTTTATCATCTCAGCCAATCGAGCCGTCCGCCCCACAGCTGGAAAAGGCCGCGCAGCTTCGTATCCAGTATTCAGCATTCGGAATTCCAGGTCTGCCGATTTCCGGAATTCCCAGGTTCAGGCACTCGGATGATCCGCGAGACTGGAGACTGGGCTACCCAAACTGTGGCGACTGTTACACAGGGGGCGCGCCCAACCGGATCCGTGGCATACTGATCTTCTCGCCGCCGGCTGGGGAACTGAGGCTGGGCATCGGTCGACTGCCGGTAAGAGCGGCGATGTTTGGCTCATTGAGTATCACCGTACTAACAAGTTCTTGACAACGGCAACTGCGGTCGGCTTTGGCCTTTCTGTTCCTCGCGATGCCGTGGCTCGGGATTCCGAAGACCGGCTGCGAACGGATCGGGCGATCGCTGCGACGACTGAGGTCGTTACATTGAAGATCCTTCGGGGTCGCTTCGACCTGAATAGGGCAGTGGACGCTTGAGGCGTTTGTGCGGGACCTCCAGAGGTGGAGTGAAGATCAGATGTTGCAGGTCGGCACCAGCACGCCGAACGAGGATGACAAACTCCAGAGTGTGCCCTATTGCTTCCGCCTGCTCCTCAGTCTGCTCAACACCTCCGAGGATCCTCCTGCTTTGCAGCTTCCCCCTGTAGACGATGCCGACTCGCGGGCCAACCTGCTGCATCTTGCTCGCCGACAGTACGTTTCACCCCTCGTATACAAGCGCCTCGTCGATTCAAACCACGGATTCCCCGCGAAACTCTGGAAGCGTTCAGGAGGGATTACGCGGGAAACGCGCTGCGGAATCTGCAGTTGATCGGGCAATTGCATGGGCTGACGCGCATTTTCGGTGAAAGCGGAATACCCTGTCTCGTGCTCAAGGGAATGCATCTGATCGGCGAGGTCTACGCGGACCCAGCCATCCGGGTGGTCGGCGATATCGATCTCCTCGTTCGACAGACCGATCTCGAGCGAGCGGCTCAAACAATGCGTGCGAACGGCTACTCATCGAAGGCACAGCTTCCGTCCGATGCCCAATCGCGATTCCGACATCACCTCAGCCCATTCACGGGAGCGGGGATTGCGCGAGTGGAGATACATTGGAATACGACACTGCCCGGAACCCGACACTCAGCTGCTCCCGGGGCGTTGTGGCAGCGGTGCCGAACACTTGAACACCGCGCCCTTCAAGTGAAGGGCCTCTCTTTCGAGGATCTTCTGATCCACCTTTGCGTTCATACCTCGTACCACCACCAATTTGATTTCGGACCGAGGCCGAGCATCGACATAGCGGAGCTCGTTGGCAACAAGGGTGGGGAACTCGACTGGTCACGCTTTTTGAAACTATCGAAAGACGCAGCACATCGGCGCGGAGTGTATCTGGCACTGCGCGTTGCCGTGGACCTAACGGGCCAATCGTTGCCTGATGGAGTTCTCTCAGAACTTGCTCCGAGAGACTCGGACGAGCATGCGCTTCAGATGGCCAGGACCATGTTGTTGCGCGAGTCGGGTGCCCTGAGGTCGATCTCCCCAAACCTTTCCAGGCTCTGGCACGCGAATTGCTAATGGGCAAACTCAGCGCTTTTGCCAGACGAACCTTTCCGACACGCATTGAGATGGCGTACACATACGGACTTCGGCCGGATTCTTGGGGCGTCTATTCTATTACCCGCGTCGAGCACTCGATCTCTGGCGGACTTGGGCGGTTCTGCTGTCAAGCTGCTGCGCCGCGAAACTGACATGACTGATATCGCCCGGGATCGGGCGTACCTTTCGGCCTGGTTGTCAAAGAGCTGACCCACCTCAAACCACCCGACATGTGCGCTGTGAAGGGCGTATCCTTTGGATCGTGGAGGCCAACTGGCCGATTTGAGCCACCGGTCGAGAGGCCGTTGGACTGGAGGACATGGGGATGGCAACTTCGAGGATTACTGAGGGAAGCACTGTCGTTCGCCAAGAAGAGTTGGTGACCGCAGATATGGATGAGGAACTCGTCATGATGAGCCTGCGGAACAACAATTACTACAGCCTCGATGCGATCGGAAAGGCCATTTGGACTCGCCTTCAGGAGCCCCTCGTCGTATCCGATCTCTGCCAAGGATTATTGACAGAATTCGAGGTCGAACCGGATCGGTGTCTGGAAGATGTTCTGGAATTCCTCAATGACCTGGAGCGAGCGGGGCTGATCCACGTTGTTGCGTGACTGCGGCAGCGAGCTGAAGCCTCAGCCTGCGAACTTGGTAAGAACCTCCGTTTCTGACGGAGGCGCTCCCAGTAAAATGAGGAGTTTTTTGGGTTGACCGCCAGTGTGTTAATATTCCGAGAAGGTGCCGGAGCAAACCAAGTGCTTCATGGGTTGGCCGGGGCGGCCCACAGTACGGACGGGAGGAAAGGCGACCGTGGAAAAGTCTAAGAAGGCAGGGGAACAGAAGGAAGATTCGAGCGCGTCACAGAAGAAGGTTTGGCGTCGACCCGTCCTGAGGCAGGCGGACATCAACCATCTAACGAAGAACTTGTTCTTCCTGAATCCTGACAACTCCTAGATCCGATCGGCCGAGAGTCAACCTGCACGCGCCCGACTTGCTGCGTCAGCAGTTGCAGAGCTGCCAATGTGACTCCTTGAGGAGCATCGCTGTGTCGCCGATCGGGACACTGGGTTTTCCAGGTTCCATATGTTCGCCACATGCGAATGAACCGGCACAAGTACAGCGCCTACGGTCTGAGTGTCGAATCTGAGGTTCTCTTTCCCGAACTCACTCCCAGCGAAGGCGCCCCCCAGGTTGTCGTCCGACACGGCAAGATCTCGCTGGATGGTGCCTGTCCTTCCGGTTCTTTTGGGCGTGCCGATGGTGACGGTTGCCTCATTCACCTTGAGGGCGTCGGCAGTTTTTTCATTCGCGGCGGCAAGGAAATTATCGTTGGACCAACTGACGAGACGAGTGGGGAAACACTTCGGGAATTCCTTTTGGGGCTGTGTTTCTCCATCATCCTCCACCAGCGAGGGATGCTCGCGCTTCACTCGAGTTCGATACAGACACCTCGTGGGGCTGTTCTCTTCATGGGACAGACGGGATGCGGCAAGTCGACTCTTCTTGGGGCCTTCTTGAAACGGGGCTACCGGATGATGGCGGACGATGTCACCGGGATCTCCCTGGGGGTCGACCAGAGGCCGCAGGTTCTTCCCGGCTATCCTCAGACGCGGCTCAGGGACGACTCGGCGGGGAAGTTGGCCATGACATCTCGGGGCTGGGGAAGGTCCGGACCGATCTCGATAAGTACCGCGTGTCCACCGCCGAGCAGTTTGCCTCCGAATCCTCTCCCCTGCTCGCGATCTACCTGCTGGAACCTTGGGAGCGAGGACACGATCGAAATCGAAGATCTGCGGAACAGCGAGAAGTTCGACGTGCTCGTCGGCAATACCTATCGCAAGGTCGTGGTGGATGGCCTTGGGCTTCGGCCGAGTCATTTTCGGCTGGCCGTGGCGGCGGCCAATGCGGCGGTGGTGCGGCGGGTGCGGCGGCCGATCTCCGGCTTCCGGCTGCGGGAGCTGGCCGATGCGGTTGAGGCGGATTTTCGGGGCCTTCGGCCGCGCGAGTCCTAGTTCCTAGTTCCTGGTTCCTAGTTCCTGGTTCCTGGTTCCTGGTTCCTTCGGGGGCCTGGGGATTCGTTTATTCGGCAGGGTGCTGGTTCTTGCCGTACTGGGAGAAGTGGCGGTCGAAGGTGAAGGCGTCCGCCAGGTCGAGTCGGTCCATCTGCACGAATGAAATGCAGTCCGTGAAGGACCAGGACTTGTCGCTGCGGACCCGGAAGAGCGAAGCCGCCGCCTCGAAATCCCGGCCGGAGGTGAACTCGAAGGTGAGATTCCCCGCGACCTTCAGATAGTCGAGGAAGTCCACGGCCTGCCGCCGTCCTGCGCGCATCGCCAGCAGCGTGATCGTCTCGTCGGCCACGTAGTCGCTGGTGAAGAAGCGCACCGGCCGGGTACGCCATCGATCCAGGAAGGCGACGGCGGCCGCGTGGTGGCGGTCCGATCGGTCGTGGAGTGCGTACCAGGCGCTCGTATCGACGAAGAGCTTCACCTCAGTCTTCGCTCCCCGGCGATGCTCCGTAGAGATACATGTCGTGTCGGGCCGAAGTGTCCTCGGACCCGCTCTGCCCACTCCCGACCCACTGCCAGATCGGATCGTCCGGACCGAGGGGCCGCTCTCTCCCCGGCCCCTTCAAATACACCAGGTCCACCGCTTCGCGGATCAGTTGCCCCATCGACTTGCCCGTCCGCTCGGCCTGCTCTTCCAGGGCGCGGCGCTGGGCCTCGTCGAGATAGAGCTGGGTGCGACGCTTGGTCATATACATCTATGTACATCAGTTGGGGCGGAACGTCAAATGGGGAGGCTTGAGACTTGAGACTTGAGATTTGAGATTTACGATTTACGATTTGCGGTGAGGCTGCTTTGGACTGCGGGAGCTTGTTCTGGCACCTGCGGCGTCGGAGATGGTTACCGAAACCGAGGTGAATCGGGAGGGAGCCCCCTCGAAACCCGAAACCAGGAACTCGAAACTCCTTGCTCCCTCTTGCTCCCCAGGTGACTACGGGCGGCCGCGCTCCGTTTGCAGGTCGTGCTCGACCATTTCCCGGATGAGATCGTCGAGGCTGTGCTCGTAACGCCAGCCCAGCTGCTCGCGGGCCTTGGTGCAGTCGCCGAGGAGGATGTCGACCTCGGCCGGCCGGAACAGCCGGTCGTCCTGCAGGACGTGATCCCGGTAGTCGAGCCCGACCAGGGCGAAGGCCTTTTCACAGAACTCCCGCACCGAGTGGGTCTCCCCGGAGGAAACCACGTAGTCGTCCGGCGCGTCCTGCTGCAGCATCTTCCACATGGCCGTCACATAGTCGCGGGCGTGCCCCCAGTCCCGTTGCGCTTCCAGGTTTCCCAGGGGCAGCTTGGTCTGCAGTCCGGCCTTGATCCGGGCGACACCCCGACTGATCTTGCGGGTCACGAATTCGAAGCCGCGCCGGGGGGACTCGTGGTTGTAGAGGATCCCCGATGAGGCATGGACGCCGTAGGCTTCGCGGTAATTGCGGGTCAGATCGAAGCCGGCCACCTTGGAGATGCCGTAGGCCGATCGCGGATGAAAGGCCGTCAGCTCGTTCTGCGGGGTCTCCCGGACGCGGCCGAACATCTCGCTGGAGGCCGCGAAGTAGAAGCGGCATTCCGGCACCACTTCCTTGAGGGCGCTGAGCACGAAGTGGGTGCCGTTGATGTTGGTGTTGAGCGTCGAGAACTCGTCTTCGAAGGAATAGCTGACGAAACTCTGGGCCGCCAGATGATAGCACTCGTCCGGCTCGACCTTCTGGAAGACCTTGAAGATGCTGGCGTAGCTCTCCAGCGAGGCGGCATGGATCTGGATGTCGTCCAGGATGTGCTGGATGCGCCACATGCGATGCTCCGGGTCCTCGAAGGCGACCCGGCGCACCAGGCCGTGAACCTCGTAGCCTTTGGACAGAAGGAACTCCGCCAGGTAACTCCCATCCTGGCCGGTGAGACCGGTGATCAGTGCTTTCGTCATCTTCTCCCCTCCCGGAGAAAGTGTTGCTCGGTCAGGTAATCGATGATCCTTCGGGCGTTTTCCGCCGGAGTGGAGCCCACCGTGTCGAGGGTGATCTCGGGATGCTCCGGCGCTTCGTAGGGATCGTCGATGCCCGTGAAGCCCTTGATCTCACCCCGCCGGGCCTTGGCGTACATCCCCTTGACGTCGCGCTGCTCGCAGACTTCGAGGGGCGTGTCCACGAACACCTCGACGAAGTTGTCCGGGCCCACCATGTTGCGGGCATCGTTTCGGGTGGCCCGATAGGGGCTGATGGCCGCGCAGATCACGGTGCCGCCATGCTTCGAGATGGAACCCGCCACCCAGCCGATACGCCGGATGTTGGTGTCGCGGTCTTCGGCGCTGAAACCCAGGCCCTTGGAAAGGTGGGTGCGGACCACGTCCCCATCGAGCACCGTCACCTGCCGCCCGTGCTCGGCCAGCATGGACGCCAGGATTTCCGCGACGGTGGACTTCCCCGCCCCGCTCAGCCCGGTGAACCAGATGCAGACTCCCTGCTTGTGGCGCGGCGGATGCGATTCGGTCAGGATCGAGGCCACCTCGGGCCGGGCGAACCACTCCGGTATGCTGCGCCCCGCGTCCAGATACTCTTCCTTGAAGAGCCGCGAGGAGAAAGAGACCCGTCCGGACTTCCCCGTCAGTCGCGTGACCTCCTCGTAGCGTTGCTGTTCGGGCAGGTAGACCATGTCCCGAAAGGTGATCGCCTCGACGCCGAGTTCGTCTCGATGCTCCCGGACGAGCTCCTGAGCCACGTACAGCGGATGGAAGTGGCGGCCCTCGGTATCGACGCCGGGACTGGCGTGGCCGCGACCGACGATCAGGTGGTTGGCCCCGTAGTTGCGCACGATCAGGGCGTGCCAGACGGCTTCCCGGGGTCCGGCGAAGCGCATGGCCAGCGGCAGCAGGTTCAGCTGGGTCCGCCCGGAGTCGAAGTAGTCGGACAGCGCCCGATAGGAGCGGACGCGCGTGACATGGTCGAAGTCGCCCGGCCGGGTCAGGCCCACGACGGGGTTGAGCAGCAGCGTCGCGTCCACCTGCTCCAGGGCGCGGCGGATCAGTTCCTCATGGACGCGGTGCAGGGGATTGCGCGTCTGGAAGGCGACCACGTCGGAGCGTCCGAACCGGGCGAGACGGGCCCGATTTTCGCGCGGCGCGAGACGCAGGTCGGTGAAATCGTGGTGCAGCGGGAGCTGAAGGACGCGGAGCCGCCCCGCGGCGTTCCGCCGGCCCCAGCGATGCATTTCGGCCACCAGCGGATGCCGGGGGTCGCGGGTGCCGTAGACCCTCTCGGCTTCGTGATCCAGACGCCAGGAGTAGAGTTCTTCGACGGCCAGCACCGCCAGCAGACTGTTCTTGGAATCGCGCAGAGCGATTTCCTGGCCGGCCTCGACCTGGAAGTCGTCCGGAATGGGAAGCGTGACCGGAACGGGAAACAGCGTCCCGTCGGCCAGACGCATGGTTTCCAGGACGCTCTGATAGTCGGCCTGGGACATGAAGCGGTCCAGGGGTGAGAAGGCCCCGACGGCCAGACACTCGAGATCGCACAGGGAGCGGTCCGAAATCTGCAGCGACGGCAGTCGGTTGGCCTGCTCCTTGAGTTCCTCGAAACCCTCCGGGGCGACCAGAAGATCGACCAGTTGGCCCCCGTAGGGTGAAATCAATGATGCTTGATCGGTGGTGGACAAAGGACTTCGCTCCTCGTTTTGCGAGTTTCCGCCCGACAGGCGGGCTTCAATTTAACATGCTTCAACAGTTTCGGGTTTCGAGTTCCTGGTTCCTGGTTCCTCGTTTCGGGTTTCGAGGGGGAGCGGGGACCGTTCGGGCTGGCGGTTCGTTTCGTCTCCCGTTCTCCCGAAGCCCGTTCTCACATTCTCCTTGGGACGTGGCACCCCCGAACTCCGAGGGGCGAAGGCGAATGCGAAGTGCGAAGTGCGCAGTGCGAACCACGGAAACATCGGAGCCTACTTCTTGGACAGGCTCGCCACGAGGGCGTCCAGAGGCTGGAAGCGGAAGACCTCTTCCAGCCGCTGCTTCTCCTTCAGAACGGGGTAGAAGCGGTCCAGGCCGTCGTCGATTGGGGTCCGGATCAGTCGGGTCCACTGCTCGGGAAGCCGGCCCTTGGATTCGGACGGCTCGAAATTCCGGAAGGTCTCGATGTTCGGATCGTCCTCTGAGGTGTCGAAACGCATGATCATCGACGACTGCACTCCATTCTGAAAGGCCGCCCGCGCTTCCCAGAGATCGTCGCCGTGTTCCTCCAGAAAGCCCGCCATCACCTCCGGATGACGCATGTTGACGAGCGTCAGCGCCCAGGCGGTTCCGGCCATGACGTTCTGACGGGCGATGTCGTGGGGAGCCTCTTCCCGCCCCATCTCCACCGCGCGATAGATGGGATCGCGGTAGGGCAGGAAGTTGACCAGGAGGAAGTAGATGGCTCGACCGATGCCGTGCCAGAAGAAGCCCTGCGTATCCGGACCGAAGGCGGCGACGGCGCGATCGACGGGCTCCACCAGCTCGGCGTGGAACGTCCGCGTCACCAGCCCGAGCGATTCCAGGGCGGCCCCCGTATAGCCCGGCTCGGAGTTCTCACGGCAGAGCCGCACGAATTCGCCCACGGCCTGGGCGATCTCCTCGTCGGGAGTCTTCGCGTTCATGGGCTCGAGCAGCCGCTGTGCGAAGGAGAGCCCGATCCCGGCGTGCAGCATGAGGAGGCTCTTTGCCGGCAGGTCGCGGATCCGCTCGCCGCGCAGGAGATCCTGGAGTTCGTCACCCCGTTCGCGGGCGGCGTCGGCATAGTCGTGACCGAGGCCTTCCACCGCCCAGAGGGCCGCGAAGGGTCCGAGGGCATAGGCCTTGTCGACGAATTCGCTCAGGTTGAAGTCCCCTTCACGGGGAAGCTTGAGCTTCTTCTGGACGCTGCGCACGAGCTGGTAGACGTCGAACTTGTTGCGGATTTCGCGCCAGGCGACCAGGGATTTGGACTCGGGCAGGAAGAAGCGGAACGAGTCGGCCATCTCCCAAACGAATTCCGATCCCAGCTGCAGTGCCGTGCCGGGGTCATACAGGGCCCGGGGAGTGAAATACTTCGAGGCCGTGTCGAGCAGGTCCCGCTGCACATGATCACCGGCTTCGTAGGCCGACTTGAACAGATCGTGCAGACGTTCCTCGGGCGCCAGACCGCCGGGTTGGGGCGCCGTCTTCTCCTCGGGCGAACGGGAGATCATCTGGTAGGCCTGCTGCATCCCCAGCAGGGATACGGCCCAGGAATAGCTCATCGTCGATCGGGTCATCTCGAGGACCCCGGAACCCTTGTCGTCCGAACTCATAGCTCTCCTCCCATCGGCCCGCCGCCGGGAGCGGTCACGTCCTCTCCCGCGCGTTTAAAGAAAACGGTAAGTCTTTCGCACCAATATACACGCAAGTAAGGTCGGTCTGCACGTAATTCTCTACCGGGCCACCGTCCGGTGGAATCGCGAGGGCCGGAGACGAGCGCCACCCGGGGCGCCCCGATCATTCCCTGTCGGAGTCGACGATCTCGCCGGGACGGGTGGAAGAGTGGGCTCCCAGCTTTCGACCGGGATAGATGGTGGTGTGGATTCCCGTATGCACGCCGTCGCCGACGGCCGTCCCGAACTTTCGGCGTCCCGTGTCCACCAGAGCGCCGCCCACCATCGACCGGTGGTTCCGCCCGTCGTGACGGAGGTTCGCCACGATCGTGCCGGCGCCGAAATTCACTTTGCTGCCCACGATGGAGTCGCCACAGTAGGAGAGATGTCCGATGGTCGCACCCGGAAACAGGATCGAGTTCTTGATTTCGACGGCCTGACCGACCCGGCAGCCGTCTCCGATCGAGGTGCGGCCGCGGAGATAGCAGTTGGGACCGACCTTGCAGTTGCGCCCGATGACGACCGTCCCTTCGATGAAGACGCCGGGCAGCAGCCGGCTGCCCGAGCCCAGCACCAGTCGCCCCTCCCAACGCACATCCGCCGCCACCTCTCCCTCGATGGCGTCCTCGTCGATTTGATCCAGCAGCAGCTCGTTGAGGCGCAGCAGGTCCCAGGGATAGCGGACACCGAAGTCCTCGACGCCATCGCCGATCCGGACTGCACCGACGACCGGTTCGGCCCCGGCTCCGACCCAGGCAATCGCTCTGCCTTCCCCGTCGAGGACGACGGCGGGCTCCTTCGCTTCGCGCAGCTCCAGCAGCGTCGTCAGCGAGACCCAGCCATCTCCTGCGATCCAGGCCGTGGTGCGGTCGGTCTCTCCCGCAGCGGCAAGCTCGAATCCGCAGCGCTCGAGGTTCTCGATGATCCGTTCGCCCAGGGGACGGTTCCCCACGAGACAGTCGAAGAGCCGGCGGGTCGAGGTCAGGGGATGGCAGGTGGACGGGTTGCCCGGATCCAGCAGTACGGCCTTCATTCTCCGACCTCCGAGCGCAGAACTTCGACGATGGCCTCGGACCAGTGGTCCACGCTGGCCTGATCCCGAGCTTCGACGAGCACCCGAACCTTCGGCTCCGTGCCGGAGTAGCGCACCAGGACGCGGCCGGCTTCGCCGAGCGACTCCTCCGACTCTCTGACCACCGCCGACGTCCGGGGCAGACGCTCGAGGGGCACCTTCTCGCGAACACGCAGGTTGGTCAGCTTCTGGGGATACTCCTCCATGCAGGCGGCCAGCTCGGAGAGGGGCCGTCCGGTCTGCTTCATCAGTCGGAGCACCTGGAGAGCTCCGATGATCCCGTCGCCGGTCGTCGCGTGATCCATGAAGATGATGTGACCCGATTTTTCGCCCCCGAGGTTGGACCTGTCGGCGCGCATCCGTTCGATGACATGGCGATCTCCGACAGCCGTGGTGACGACCTGGATCCCGTTCCGCTTCAAGGCCTCGTGGAGCCCCAGGTTGCTCATCACCGTGACCACCACGTGATCCCCGGCCAACAGCCCTCGCTGCTTGAAGTCGAGGGCGCACATGGCCAGGACATGATCTCCGTCGACCAGACGTCCCGTCGAGTCGCAGAAGATGACCCGGTCGGCGTCTCCATCGAAGGCGATCCCGATGTCGGCCTGATGGCGTCGCACCAGACCGGCGATATTCTCCGGATGCAGCGCGCCGCAGCCGGCGTTGATGTTCAGCCCGTCCGGTTCGGTGCCGGTCTTGATCACCTCGGCGCCCAGTTCCTTGATGATCCAGGGGCCGATCAGGTAAGCGGCCCCATTGGCACAATCGAGCACCACCTTCAGCCCTGCAAGGCTCTGGTTCTGGATGGTGTGCTTGGCGTACTCGATGTAGCGTCCCCGGGCGTCGTCGATGCGAAAGGCCTTCCCCAGGTGCTCGCTGCGAATGTGATCGGCGGCCTGATTTCCGGACAGCACGTACTGCTCGATCCGTTCCTCGATCTGGTCGGAGAGCTTGAAGCCCGCCCCGTCGAAAATCTTGATGCCGTTGTCGTCGAAAGGATTGTGGGACGCCGTGAGCATGATTCCGACGGTGGCGTTCATCGACCGGGTCAGGTGAGCCACGCTGGGAGTCGGAATGGGACCCACCAGGAACACGTCCATGCCCATGGAAACCAGACCGCTGGTCAGGGCCGTCTCCAGCATGTATCCGGACAATCGCGTGTCCTTGCCGATGAGCGCCCGCTTCGCGCCGTTTCCGCGCTCCACCGAGACACGGGCGATCGCCTTGCCGACCTGCAGGGCGATCTCAGGCGTGATGGGATAGCAGTTTGCCTGTCCCCGGATGCCATCCGTACCGAACAGCTCACGCGGGGCAACGGTCTTCGTCGTAGCCATTGCGTTCTCCTCCATGGACTTCAGGCAGATATTATCGACTTCTCCCGAGCGGAGGCAAACGAAGGGCGATTTGAGATTTCGAGATTTTCGATTTGGAGAGGTCGTGGTGGTGCGAGTTCCGAGTTCCTGGTTTCGAGTTCCTGGTTCCTGGTTCCGAGTTTCTGGTTCCTGGTTTTGAGGGCGCCTGTTCGATTCACCGTGAATCGCTACCTCCTCGAGCCATCTTGAATCGCTCCTTCCTCGAGCCACCGTGAACCTGGTTGCCATCTCCGACGCCGCAGGCGTCCTTGGACTGCGGAAGCTCGCTTCCGCTTTCGGTTCTTCCCGGTTTCTCGCTTCGACCGTGCCCGGCCCCGGGGAAGCAGGCGGTCGGGGTTCAAGCTCGCGGCCGAGCGGCGGCCAACTGGGCACGCGAAGTCCTTCCACGCAAAGCGGCAGCAAGCTACCGCAGTCCAAAGCGGCTGCGCCGCGGTGCCAGAGCAGCTTGATCCAAACCGGTTGAAAGTCCGCAGCCCAAGGGCGACTTCGGCGCCGGAGGCAACGCCTGCGATCTCAGAAACCCGCACGCCCGCTTCCCGTTTCCCGAAACCCGGAACCGCGGAGAGATGGATTGGCGTGACGGCCGTCGGGCTGTCCGAACCGTCATTCCTGCAGCAGCGCGTCGACGCGGCGCATGGCCTCGAGACAGGCGCGGCTGTTGTGGTACGGGCCCTTCCAGGGGCCGACCTTATCCTGTTCGAGATCGGCCTGTCCCTCGGGAGACACGCTCCAGTGCCATTCTCCGTGCGTCCGGTTCACCATCGAGCGGCGGATGAAGTCCCAGCTGTGCAGCGAGGCCTCCAGAAAGCGTTCCTGCCCGCTCAGCTGATAGGCATTGAGGAAGCCGACCACGGCCTCGGCCTGGGGCCACCAGTGCCGCTGCGCGTCCCGATGACCGTCCTCGCGCAGTTCGTAAGCCAGTCCTCCGTCCCCGGCGACTCCTTCGCGCAGCACCACCTCGGCCATCCGGACGGACACCCGGGCCACCTCCTGCCGGATCCCTTCATCGTGCAGAGCCCGGGCGGCCTCGTCCAGCAGCCAGGCACATTCGATGTCGTGTCCGTAGGAAACCAGGGAGGAGCGCCTCCGCCACTCTTCGTCGAAGAAGAGCACGAGGTGGTTCGTGTCCCGGTCGAGGATCCGATCCAGGAAGATCCGCACCAGCTCCTGCAGGCGCTCCCAGAGCTCGGGATCGGGCCAGACCCCGAGCAGGGCCGTGTAGGCCTCGAGCACGTGCAGGTGGGTATTCATGGACTTCTTTTCGTTGGCATCCCTTTCACTCAGGCGCAGGTCATCGAGGAGCCTCCAGTCGCGTGAATAGGCCTCGAAGTATCCTCCGCACCGTCGATCGCGGACCGTGGAATCCAGCAGCGCATAGAGTTCCCGGGCCAGTCGAAGGGGACCCTCCTCCCGGGTGGCGGCGTGGAATTCGGCCAGCGCGTAGAGGGCGAAGGCCTGCGCGTAGACCTGTTTCTTCGCCTCCAGGAGCCGCCCCCGATGATCGAGCATCCAGTACACGCCTCCCTGGTCCCGGTCGAGGAAGTGATCGCACAGATAGTCGTAGGCACGTCGGGCTGCCTCCAGATAGTCGGGCCTGCCGAAACGCCGGTAGGCGGCCGCAAACGACCACAGGATGCGCGCATTGAGAACGGCACCCTTCGGCGCCGCGCGGTGGACCTGGTTGTCCTGTGAGATCCGGCCCGCGAAACCCCCGTATTCCCGGTCGCAGGCTGCTTCGAGCCAGTAGTGCAGGATGTTCTCGCGCAGCTCTTGCTCGAGTTCCCGGCGCCACTCTCGCAGTCGGGCTCGATGGTGCATTCCGTCACCATATGCGGGCCAGGGGCAAAAGAAAAGCCGCCCCCAGCAACCCCCGCCCCGAAAACGCATCACACATTTCAAGCGCCCGCCGTGAGCTTCGCCCCCTCTCACTCCAATGTGAACATCACATTGACATGAGATTTGACAATAATTGTACACTGAGTGAGTCCGTTGCGGCTCTTCTACTTCTGCTCCTGTTCAAGTTCCTGTTCCTGCGGGTTGCCGGAAAGCACCAGCGAGCATCATTCTCCCGTTCACCGGCAACATCCGCGACGGGCCGCCGGCCGACGCGGCCGGGCTTGAACCGGTCGGCCGCCTGGACTCGTCCAGGCTGCCGGTCGGTGCGGCATCACCGGCGGATCCCTTCTGCGGCCCTTTGGCGATCGAGATTTCCAGAATCCAGTTTCGCGCTTCCCTCATCTAACAGAGCAGGAGGAGATGCCGATGCAGCGTGAACGACTGCATAGACTTCGCCAGACTCGTGAGGCCACCCTGAGTCTGGTTGTCGACCTGTCCCAGGAAGAGATCGACGATCGCTCAGGGGACCACTGGTCCATTGGACAGATCCTGGATCACCTCATCCGGGCTGACGCGACCTACGGTGGAGAGATCCGTCGCCTCATCGAACTCGAGCGTGCCGGGAAGCGCCCCTCCATCGTGGTCGGCTTGGCGGAAATGGAGTTTGCAGTCCCGCTGATCCCCAAGGCACTGCTCCCCGCCGCCGACGTCCCCATGGCCGTCTTCAACTATTTCCTGCCCAACCGGGCACGGGAGTTCTTTCTGCGCAATCCCGTGGTCGCAGCCGAATCGCCCGCCGCACTGAAGCCCGCAGAGGGCCGCTCGAAGGAGGACCTCGTCGACGGTCTGCGTGAATCCCTGAAAAGTATCGAGCTTCTGTTCCTCGAGAATCTCGACCTCGATTTCACCGCCCTGCACTACTATCACCCGCTGTTCGGCTACAACGACGCCTACGACATTCTCGGTCTCATGCGCAGCCACGAGCAGCGTCACCAGAAGCAGATGCAAGCCCGGCTGGCAGCTTTGGCGAAGCCGTAGGGCCTGCCCGTCGGGGGGACCGCCGAGAGGGATGGGACGGCCGGCGACCCCGGGGTCCCTTACATGAACCTCCCCCGCCCTTCTATAATTCGAGACTCGCGGGACTGACGAGGAGGAAAAACCCATGCAGCAGAAGGTGGTGCTGGCCTATTCCGGCGGACTGGACACGTCCGTGATTCTGAAGTGGCTTCTCAACCGGGGCTACGACGTCATCTGTTTTCTGGCCAACGTCGGCCAGAGAGAGGATTTCGAGCAGGCTCGGGACAAGGCTCGCAAGATCGGAGCCTCCTCCGTCTACGTGAGCGACCTGCGCGAGGAATTCGTGACCGATTACATCTTCCAGGCGCTCAAGGCGAATGCCCTGTACGAAGGGCGTTACCTCCTCGGCACATCGCTCGCCCGGCCCCTGATCGCCAAGCACCAGGTGTTGATCGCCCGCGAGGAGGGTGCGGATTTCGTGGCTCACGGGGCGACCGGCAAGGGCAACGACCAGGTTCGCTTCGAGTTTGCCTACTACGCCCTCGATGCCCGGATCCGGGTCATTTCGCCCTGGAAGGACCCGGAGTTCCTCAAGCAGTTCCGCGGGCGAACGGACATGCTCCGCTTTGCCGAGGAACAGGGCATTCCGGTTTCGGCGACCCTGCGCAAGCCCTACAGTGAGGACGAAAACCTCATGCACATCAGCCACGAGGCGGGAATCCTGGAGGACCCGGCCACCCCGGGCGGCGAGGAGATCTACTCCAGAACCGTGTCGCCCCAGGACGCTCCCGATCGGGAGACCCGGATCCAGATCGAGTTCAAGGACGGGCTTCCCGTGCAGGTGCGCAACGAGACCAGCGGCGAAACCGTGACGGGCGCCCTGCCCATGTTCGAGTACCTCAACCAGTTGGGGGGCGAGAACGGCATCGGCCGGATGGACATGGTGGAGAACCGGTTCGTCGGGATCAAATCCAGAGGCATCTACGAGAGTCCCGGAGCGGCCATCCTGTGGGCGGCACACCGCGACATCGAAGGCATCGCCATGGATAAGGAGGTCATGCACCTCAAACAGATGCTCGAGCCGCGTTTCTCGGAGTTCCTCTACAACGGATTCTGGTTCGCGCCCGAAATGGACTTTCTCATGGCGGCCTTCAATCAGTCCCAGGAGGCCATCGACGGAAGAGTGACCCTCTCGCTGTACAAGGGCAACGTCATGGCCATTGCGCGGGAGTCGCCCAGTTCGCTCTACAACCGGGAACTGGGGAGCATGGACGTGGAAGGCGGCTTCGATCAGACCGATGCCAAAGGCTTCATCAAGCTCAACTCGATCCGCCTCAAGGCCCACAACGTCATCCTGGACAAGAAGAAGATCGGGCTCTACCACGTCATCCAGCCGACGGAGGGCTAGTTTCTAGTTTCGAGTTTCTAGTTTCTAGTTTCGGGGGACGGGAGACGGGAGTCGGCCATCCGAATTCCGGAACGTGGAACGTCGAAGGTCAGAGCCGGTCCCATCGCGCCGGCAGAACGTGAGCGTCAGCGAGCGTCCCGCCCCGCAAAAACGGCAGCCGCCGCAAGCCCACCACGGCAACACCCCCCAACCGCCCCCAACTGAAAATCGAAAATCCCCCGCCCCCGTTTGACGGCGAGCCGACGGTGCGTGTCGATATGGATGTCCCGGGCGGATCGAAAGCGGAAGCAAGCTTCCGCACTCCAAAGACGCCTGCGGCGTCGGAGGTGGCTGCCAAAGTCGCCGCTGATCGACAGAGTTCCCCTCGAAACCCGAAACCCGAAACTCGGAACTCCCCCCTCCTTGCTCCATGCTCCTTGCTCCATGCTCCATGCTCCTTGCCCATGAACCCGGACGCGCATTGCGGTGACGGGGCTCACAATCTCTCGATTCCTCACCCACTATGCTTCGTATTGACCGGAACTGGCCGAGTCTGGCCTGTGTCTTGGAGAGGATGTCGAGGTATGTCCAAGATCAGCATCGCGCGCCGACGAATCGAGCTCAGGAACCGACATCGACTGCCTGAACCTTGGGATTCCCACTCCGAGCGACGCCAATCCTTCAGCCTGGTCGGCGGAAGTGCCCTGGGGCAAACGAACGACTCGGGTCTGGATGACAGGGCGCTCGCTTTCCCCATCGACGAGACCGACGCGCGTCTGATCGAAAGCCTCGCGCCGCATCTCGCTCAAACCGATCAGCCGGTCAATGCTACTCTCCATCGCGAAGGCACACTTCTCGTCCTGAGGATTCAGCCCCCAGCCCTGGCCAAGCGACTCATCGCCTGCGATCAGGTTTCCGAGATGCTCGGAATGAGCCGCAGTTATGTCTATCACCTGGTCCGCGACGGCAAGATGCCCGCCTACAGAATCGGGCGAAACCTCCGCTTCGATCCGGCCGACGTCTTCGCGTTCCTCTCCATGTGTCTGCACGGCTCCGGGGGGATGCCATGTATCTAGATTATTGGGGTCTCAGCAAGAATCCGTTCGACAGCGTCCCGGATCCGGGAATGTATTTTTCGTCCCACAGCACGGTGGAGAGCACCGTGGCGGAACTGCTGTTCGCAATCGAGGAGGGCAACGAGTGTCTCGCCGTCGTGGTGGGTGAAGTGGGACTCGGCAAGACCATGTCGCTGCGGGTGGTCCTCAACGAACTCGATCCCGACAGGTACCGCATCGCCTTCGTGACGAATCCCGATCTCACGTTCCCCCAACTGATGCGCGAGCTGATCGGGCAGCTGCAGGGGCAGCCCTGCCTGCTTCGGGGCAAGGACGGACTGCTCGAGGAATTCAACCGGATCCTCTTCGACACCGCCGACGCGGGACGGAAGGTGCTGATCTTCATCGACGAGGGGAATGCCCTGCGCAGCTCCTGTCTGGAGGGCCTTCGCCTGCTCACCAACATGCAGGAAGACACGCGCAACCTCCTCACCATCGTGCTGGCCGGCCAGCCCAAGCTGGCCCGGATGCTGGAGGATCGGCGCCGAAGCAACCTCTACCAGCGTATCGGCGTCTACTCGCACCTCGAGGAACTGGATTCCTTCGATCAGGTCCGCGATTACATCGACTACCGCCTGGGCCGGGCCGGGGCCCGGAGCCGGATCTTCAGCGAAGAGGCCGTCGAGGCCGTCCTGCGACACAGCGACGGAGTTCCCCGTCTGATCAACCGGCTCTGCAAGCTGTCCCTGAAGGCCGGAGAGACGAACGGCCTGAGCGAAATCTCGAGCGAGCTCGTCGAAGACATCGCGAGCCGGTTCGATCGCTCGACGCGCCGCCGCTACCGGGCCCGCCAGCGGGCGCTGGTTCGCGAGCCCAGGCAATCGGATACCCTTCCCGAGGACCGTACGTTCCTGCAGCCTCCGCCGGAGAGCGAGACGGCCTGGGAGGATTCGGCCGATCCCGTGGCCGACGATGCCCCCCTCGGGGATTCCGGCATGTTTCTGGAAACCGGGCCTTCCACCACGGACATGGCGGCTGTGGAGGCGCCCTTCTCGGGGCGTCTGGAGACCGACAGCGAATCGGATTCCAGTGGAGCCGGCGAGCGATGTCTCGGACATGGACTTCCTGGGACAGTCCGACGAGGACTGGTCCGAAGGGCCCTACCCGGCCGCCGTCCGGGAGACGGATGTTCCGATCGGGACGAACGGCCATCGCATGGACGGACCTGTCCTCGACGATGATTCCCGGGCGGGCGAGTCCGACGAGGACGAAGCCACGGAGATGCGGATGCGTCCGGCGCCCAAGGACGTGGTCATCCCGAATGAAGTGATCGATGCCCTGCGCGGTCTCTCCGACGAGCATCAGCGACTCCGGCTGGCCGGCCAGCTGGCCGCCCGCCAGATCCAGGAGCACCCCGAACACTACTCGGACGCCTCGATCGATCCCGTTCGCGCCTGGGATCAGCTGCGACTCGAGATTCTGCGCAAGGTGTCCTAGGTTAGTCTCGGGTTTCGGGTTTCGGGTTCGCGCACTTCGCACTTCGCCCTTCGCCCTTCGGCGTTGGGCCTTCGCCGTTCGGCTTGGAGAACGGGAGAACGGGTTTCGGGTTCCGCGTTCCGCGTTCCGAGTTTCGGGTTTCGGCGGGGGCGTCCCGGAGGGACGTTTCGAGCTTAGCCCAGGACTTCGAGTCCTGGGTGATCCGGCGTGTCTACGACCCCCAAGCCCCGGAGGGGCGGCCGCCTTCCTTCCGCCCGTTCTCTACTCTTAGCGAGTGAATCAATATAAGCTGGAGGAGAATTGCGATTACGGCAGCTGGGACCAGGGGCTTGGGGGCGCGCTGCCCAAATGGTCGTGGCGTCGGATCGACGCGTCCGCTCCCGCTGGCGCGAGGTTGTGCGGCTTGATCTCACGCAAAGCCGCAACGTACGCAACGCCGCAAGGAGATTCTTTGTGGGTGGCGGCTTGGCGTCCTTCTTTGCGCCGTTGCGTGGAACCAACCCGCCGTGCATTCGCCTGCCTGGCGCCGTCCGATTCATCACAAGCCTTACCATTCGGGCAACACGCCCTTCGCCCTTCGCACTTCGTCCTTCGGCGTTGGGCCTTCGCCGTTCGGCCCGGAGAACGGGAGAACGGGTTTCGGGTTCCGCGTTCCGCGTTTCGGTTTCGGGTTTCGGCGGGGGCGTCCCGGAGGGACGTTTCGAGCTTAGCCCAGGACTTCGAGTCCTGGGTGATCCGGCGTGTCTACGACCCCCAAGCCCCGGAGGGGCGGCCGCCTTCCTTCCGCCCGTTCTCTACTCTTAGCGAGTGAATCAATATAAGCTGGAAGAGAATTGCGATTACGGCAGCTGGGACCAGGGGCTTGGGGGCGCGCTGCCCAAATGGTCGTGGCGTCGGATCGACGCGTCCGCTCCCGCTGGCGCGAGGTTGTGCTGGCTTGATCTCACGCCAAGCCGCAACGTACGCAACGCCGCAAGGGGATTCTTTGTGGGTGGCGGCTTGGCGTCCTTCTTTGCGCCGTTGCGTGGAACCAGCCCGCCGTGCATTCGCCTGCCTGGCGCCGTCCGATCCAACACAACCCTTACCATTCGCCCAACACGCACTTCGCACTTCGCACTTCGGCGTTCCTGGGCCTTCGCACTTCGGCCGGAGTTTCGGGCGGTTTCCGGTTCCTCGTTCCGGGTTCGCGACACGTGGAGCCGACCTCTCCTTTCCCGTCGATGCAGTTCCGCACACAAAGGCGGAAGGGGTGGTGATCCGGCCACCCCTCCCGTTTAGAATGGTTGTCGCGTGAACGAGTCTTATCGCCTCCGGAGATCTGCCAGGAGCCGGTTGTGCCCTGCAGGCCTGCTCTGCGTCCTCTTTCTGCTGGTCGGGATGGCCCTCCTTTCGGGTCAGGACGGGCCGACGGACCGTGTCCAGCGCGTCGTCGACGGTGACACGGTGATCCTGGAGCAGCTGGGCCGGGTGCGCCTGATCGGCGTCGACTCGCCCGAAAGCGTTCGCCCCGGCTACCCCGTCGAGCGCTTCGGGCGCGAAGCCGCGCAGTACGCCCGCCAGGTTCTGACGGGACAGACCGTCCGTCTGGAATTCGACCGGGAACGCCGGGACGCCCACGGCCGGGCGCTGGCCTATCTGTACCTCCCCGACGGGGAGTGCTTCAATCGGAGCCTCATCACCCGCGGCATGGCCTTCGCCTATACCCTGTACCCCTTTCGATACCGGTTCGAGTTCCTGGCACTGGAAGACAAAGCACGCCAGGCCGGCGCGGGGATGTGGGCCGCAGTCCCGGCCGAAATCCGCCAGGGTACGCTGCACGGCAACACCCGCTCCCGCGTTTACCATTCGGCCAACTGCGAGTACTTCGATTGCCGCAACTGCAGCGTGGTTCTGAACTCCCGTCTGGACGCCGAAAAACAGGGATACAGGCCTCATTGGGCCTGTATCGGAAGCCGCCAGTTCCTGCCCTGAACACCCCCCTCGTTTCCGGGGCCCCGCCTCTGGTTGCAGGAAGGGAGCGGTTTGTGATTTGGTGGTGTCCGATGCGATACCTGCTGACCTCGACCGTCGTGCTGCTCCTGACAGTCATTCCGGCGTTTTCACAGGGTGGCGCCCAGCCCGAGGCCGACCTTTCGGGGGGGCCCTTCATCGGTGGCGGAGGCATCTTCAATCTGGACCGAAACACCTCGGACCTGGCCCTCGAGATGGGAGGTGCGCTCGACCTGCGGCTTCGCGAGCAGTTGCGCCTGACCGGCTCGATCGGCTTCCTGGCCAACGTGTCGGACAACGATGCTTTCGACGACCGGTCCATCCTGACCACGGCGGGAATGCTCTACGGCGCGGCCTCGAGCCGCCCCTTCACGCCTTTCTTCAGCACGGGCTATGCCTACGCCCACGGAGAAACGGCGAGCCACCACCTGTTCTACGCCGGAGCCGGAATCCGGCACTGGTACGGGGAGACCAGCGGCTGGCAGGTGGAGTTCCGCGATTATCTGAACGGCGATCTCAATTTCATCCAGGTGCGGCTGGCGGTCCTCCTGCGCTGACCCCCGCACGAACGAAGGTGGCCCTCGCCGCCCCGAGCGTTCAGAACGTCACGACCTCCCGGTTTTCGAGCCGGGTCCGCAGCTCTGCGCGCCAATCCTCTCCGCCCAGGAGCCGGGCCAGTTCGACCGCCAGATGGCGGGCTTCCAGCCGCCGGTCGTCGAGGCGTCCCAGTCCCTGCAGACAGGAAGGGCAGTTCGTCAGGAGCACCCAGTGTTGCTCCGCTTCTCCTCCGGCGCAGACCGCCTCGATGGCTTCCGCCTTGCGCCGCAGCATCCGTTCCGAGAGGTCGGGTCGGCTCAGAGCCAGCGTCCCCGCCTGGGAGCAGCAGTGGGGGACGCTCCGCACTTCCGCGCCCAGTCGATGGGCCACCAGGTCGCAGCCGGATCCGTCGAGAGAGTCGTGGCAGGGGGCATGATAGAGGTAGCGCAGGCCGTCGGCACGCGGGGCGAGTCGGGACAGGGCGAAATGCGAGACGTCCTCGATGCCGCAGCCGAAGATGCCCTCCAGTTCGCCCACCGCCTCCCGGCAGGTGCCACAGGACACCACGCAGGCCACGAAGTCGAGGTAGGAGAGCATCTCCCGGATCTGGTTGAAGATGATCGTGTTGCGCAGGGCGATCTGCTGGTGCTGTTCCCGGCTGGCGTTGACCTTGTGAGGAAAGCCGCAGCAGAGGTAGGGAGGCGGCACGACGACCTGGCAGCCGCCCTTGAGCAGCAGGTACAGCGAAGCCGTTCCGATGTCGGAAAACAGCCGTTCCGATCCGCATCCCGGGAAATAGAAGACAGCCGGTGCGCTCCCCCCGTCGGGTTGCAGGAGGACCGCCTGATTCGGCCGACAGGTCGGCAGATAGTCCCACAGAGTGTCCCGCGAGGGCGGCGGCAGGGGAGAGCTCAGCAGGCTGGAGATGCGGCCCCCGGAACCCGCTTGTCCGACGTGCCGGACGACGCGCGTGCCCAGGCGCTGGAATCGGCCGCCCCACTCGAGGACGGTGCTCCGGAAGAGGCGGTTGAAGACCGGCGACCGGCTCTCCAGATAGCGGAGCGAGAGCGTCGTCACCCGCGGCGAGTGCTTGTAGTGGCGCGCCGCCAGGATCTCCCGCTCCAGGACCGAGACGACGCCCGTGTCGATGTTGACGGGACAGTGAGCGAGGCACTTGTGGCAGATCGTACAGTGGTCCGAAATCGATTCGAGGTATTTGAGTGCGTCGAAACGCGTCGAGTGGGAACGCTGGGTGTCGTAGAGAAGCGCCTCCACGACCGCCGCAATGGCGAGGTTCTTGTTCCGGGGATGGAAGAAGAGGTTCCCACCCGGATAGGCCACGCAGCAGTCCCCTTTGCAGCGCCCGCACCGGACGCAGGTCGCGATCCGCTCCGACAGCTGCTCGAGTGAGCCGTACTGGAGAATCCGGGCCTCGAGCTCGAGCAAATTGAACGACGGCGTGAACACCCTCGACGGGACGGACGGATCGCACAGCTTGCCGGGGTTCATCAGACCGTCGGGATCCACCCGCCGACGATACTCGTTGAGCGCCTCGATCCTGCCCGGATCGAGGTACTTCAGCTTGGTGAAGCCGATCCCGTGTTCTCCGCTGACGACACCTCCCAGTCGGACGACCTCGACCATCACGTCATCCGCGGCCCGGGCGGCCCGGGCCATCATGACGCGATCGTTGGAGAAGACCGGAATGTTGACGTGCACGTTGCCGTCGCCCGCGTGCATGTGCGTTGCGATGACGATGCGCCGAGAGCGCACCGAGTCCCGGACCGATTCGAGGCTCTGCAGGACGGGACCGGAGCCCGCAAAGAGCTGCTCCAGATCCGCCCAGAGACGGGTGATCGTCGACCCGGCCCGCAGCCGGACGGCGTCCGCACGGACCAACTGGGCGCGCGCGGCTTCCGCCAGTTCCCCGGCGCGGGGAAGCTTCCCGGTGAACCACTCGGGATCGTCCTGGTCCCGCAGGCGGACCCGATCCAACGCCGTCTCGATGGCATCGACGACCTCCTGCTGATTGGATCGCTCCTCCTCGACGTTGCGGTCCTCGATGAAGCGGGAGAACTCGGCCAGAGCGGCCAGGGGCAGAACGATGTCCTCGTTCAGCTTGAAGGCGTTGGTCCGGGCCGCGATGGCCCCGAGGCTCTTGCGGTCTTTCCAGAATCGCGTCGCTTCGGCTTCGTTTCGCGCCTGCACGCAGTAGGTGTTCGGGTACCGCTCGAGCAACGCCCGCAGTGTCTCCTCGCCGCCCTCGAGCTCGGGCGCGGTGTGTCCGACCATGTCGATGAGAAGAACGGCTTTGGGGCGCTCGCTGCGAGGCGCCTTCACCTTGTAGCCGATGGCCCGGACGTACTCCTCGTCGAAGTGCTCCAGCGCGATCAGCGCTTCCCGCCCCCGATCGGGAAATCGCTCGGCCAGTTCGCAGATGACGTGGGCCGCTTCGTCGAAGCTCTCGCCGAAGAATTCGAGGCAGAAGGTCCGCGTCAACGGATACTGTCGGTGGAGAATGAACTCCGCCGAGGTGATGATCCCGTCCGTCCCTTCCTTCTGGAGTCCCGGGAGACCACCGAGGGCCTTGTTCGTAATGTCCTTCCAGAGTCCGGGCTTGCGCACCTCCTGTCCCTGCAGACGGATGCGTCGCGGGGGTTCGTCTCCCACGCGGATTTCGAAGACCACCGTGTCGGCGGGCAGAATCTTCCGCAGCGGATGATCGATTCGTCGGACCTCGTGAAGACGGCCGTCGGGCATGGCGATCCGGAAGGAGAGGAGGTTGTCGATCGCCGTCCCCCAGAGCACCGCCGTCTTGCCGCCGGCGTTTTCGGCAATATTCCCACCAATCGTCGAGGCCCACGCACTGGTGGGATCGGTCGCGAAGACGAGGCCTTCTTGCGACGCTCGCCGCATGGCCTCCTCCGTCACCACGCCGGCTTCGAGCTCGATCACGGGGGCCGAGCGGCCGTCACCGACGGGGCGAAGTCCGGTTCCCCGAATCCGGTTGAGCCGCTCCGTGTTCACCATGACACAGCGTGGCGCCACCGGCACCGCTCCACCCGTCAGGCCGGTACCGGCACCGCGGGGAATGACGTGATAACCGAGCTTGCCGATCGCGCGCATCAGCAACGGAACCTGCGGCTCTTCCTGCGGACAGACCACCGCAAAGGGAAGGAACAGCCGCCAGTCGGTGGCGTCGGTGGCATGAGTGATCAGGGTGAAGGGATCGAAGCAGACATTCTCTTCCCCGATGATCCCCCCGACGGCCTTCCGGAACCGGTCCCGTTCCTCGGGTGTGTGGCGTACCAGCGTGTCGAGATCTTCGAGCAGCCGGCGGCAACGGGACACCAGGCCCAGGACCTCGGAGTCCCCCTCCGCCGTCCTGCGGATCGTCTCGAGATCCTCGCGACCATAAGCGAAGAAGCGCTTTCTCCTGGACCGCGACTCCAGCAGCTCCTCGAAAACGAAGGGGTTGCGGTGGATCACGAAGAGTTCGCCGATGAAGCGCATCAGGAGCCGGGCGGAGCGACCCGTGACACGACGGGCCCGAAGGCGTTCGAGCGTCTCCCACACCTCGTCCCCGAACAACAGCCGGACGACCAGAGAATCGTCAGCCGAAGTGTAGTTGAAGGGGATTTCCCGGTACCTGGAATCACTCAACGCGGTATTCCTGCCAACTCGTCCGATAGGGCACGAGCTTCGATGATACGGAGGAGCCCCGGGCGTTGACAAGTGAGGAGGAAGGGGAAGACGCGGGACCTGTCGAGCCGCGCCCCGGCCGGGAGCGCGACCACCGCCGCCTGGGGTCCGTCCGATTCGCCCATTTCGCCCGCCGAATCCTCGCCGCGCCCTCGGGCAGGAGGGCGCCCCTCGCTCTGAGAGGCCTCCTGGTTTACAGTGGACGAAACGGGCGACTAGAATCTACAGACAATCTGTGAGTCGTTCGTCCGGAGGGGGAGCTAATGAGTCACCGGATCTTGCTCGTTGATGACGAGGCCATGCTGCGTAACTTGATGGCCTCCGTGCTCGAATCTGCCGGTTACAGCGTGGTTGCGAAAGAGAATGCGGAAGAGGTCCTCGCCATGCTCGAATCAGGCGAATTCCCCTTCGATCTCGTGGCCAGCGACGTTCAGCTGGAGAATATGGACGGGATCGAACTGGCTCGAGCCATCCGCGCCGCCCGGCCTGACGTTCGCGTCATGCTCACAACCGGCTACGGTGGCCAGGTAGAGGGAAACCCCGATTATGTCGTCCTCTCCAAACCGTTCCGCCCCTCCGACCTGCTCCATGCCGTCGCCCGGGCGCTGGGCACGGAATCGCCCTGAATTCTCATTCCGCCGTGAAGATCTGTCGGAATCCGAGGTTCACGATGTCCTTGAACATGGGCGTGCCGGGAGGCAGCTTATCCGGTTCGAGGAACTCCGTATCGAACTTGTAGTCGCGGTTCGGAGGCGTGTAGACGGCGTTGCAGCACTTGTAGATCCCGGTGGCATACTCCGAATAGTACAGGCTCACGAGCGACCCCTCGTAATGCAGGGTCCGGCCGTCCCAGTTCTCGAGGTAGCGCAGGAAGTTGTGCGTCCCACCGTCCAGGCCGTACTCGTCGCTGCCCCAGGAGGGATGCTCGAAGGGCTTGTTCTTGCCCGCCGCCACGGCCATCCGGTACCAGGTGTCGCTGGCGGTCCGTTCCGTTCCCCAGCCGATGAAGGTGGGATGACGGAAGCTGCCATGGTCGGTCCAGCCGTTCGAGAGCAGCGCCACCGAATCGGCGATGATGGCCGCGCTGGCGTGTGACCCGCTCGTAAAGCCGGAGGAGTCGGCGTTGTAGTTCCCCTGGACATAGACGGGATTCTCGCTGGCGACGGTGAATCCTCCCTCATTGTTGTCCGGCCGGGTCGGCACGTTACCCAGTTGACCGCGGATCAGCTTCAGGCCATGCCGGGCTCCGCTGACCCGGTTCTTGCGTCCCACCGTCATCATGTCGACGCGCACCGTCGGATTGCCATCGGAGGCACCGAATGCCTGGCCGATATTGTTGGCGCCCTGCGTGTCGAGCACTCCGTTGCCATCCACATCCTCGGCTCCGGCCAGCACCCCGTCGGGATTGCCGTCCGGATCATCCGGATTGATGACGTCCTCGAATCCATAGGATCCGTCGATCCCGTCGACGCCCGGCACTTCGCCGCGCCGATCCGAAAAGTAGAGAATGTAGCCGTTCTTGGAGGTGTATTCGGTCTGACTTCCGGTGGAACCGATTTCACCGCGCAGCCAGCGGCGCAGGTTGAGGACGTCAAGCTCGACGACGTTCATGATGCCGCCGACGGCTCCCGTGGTGTCCCAACTGCCCCGGCTGTTATCTCGAACCTCCCCTTCCCGCGTATCGTACAGGTTGATCGGGAGAGACCTCGAGGCCCGGCGCAGGTTGTAGGCGGTCGCGGAATAATCCGGGATCCCGTCCCCGTTGGTGTCCTTCAGACGCTGAAACTTGAGGATCGCGTTGGGATTCTCCTCGGCAATCCCAAGATTCAACCATTCGGCAGTCACGTCGACCGAAAGACCGGCGCCCTGTCGTGCCAGAACTTGAATGTACCCGCCGATCAGCGGCCAGGAGCCGCTGGGGACGCCGGGAGGCCGCACGAACTGGGCGTCCCAGGCAGTGTCCCCTTCGGCGAACGCCGTGTCGGTGTCTCCAAAGAGGCCGTCGTGGTAATAGGGTTCGACATTGGCGAGCTGGATGGCCCCGGGGCCCAGTTCGTCCGCCGTGTCACTGATGAGGATCGTGATCTGGGCCTGGTTACACAGTCGGGAGGCCCCCACGGAACCGGAGTCGAGCGCCGACGGGCGTCGGATGATCTCGACCGGGCCCAGGCCCTCCTCTACAAAGGGGAGTTCCAGCTTCTTGGCCCCCGTGGCCTGATTGATGATCATTCCGTTGTAGACGGTGGTGGACAGGTTGTACCAATTCGGATTGTCGGACGACTCGGGGCCGGCGACTTTGCTTCCTTCCGTCTCCTGCAGATCCCGACAAGCGGGCCGGCTTCCGTCACAGCCACCCGGTGCGGTAGGGATCCAAATCGGCCCGGTTCGATCGGCCAATGTCGATTCGCCATTGATCATTTCGGCGCGGATGACCTCTCCGGCGGCGCTCACCTTGGCATGGAACAGGAGGCCGTCACTGGCCTTCGTCGAAAGGAAGAGGTTGCCGTTGGCATGTACCCTGCCGCCGAAATCGAAATTCGGCCCCGGATGGTAGCTCAGATCCGAGTCGGAGAACATTCCGAACTGGAAGACCGGGATCAGGGCGACTTCGATGTCTCGCTCCATCCGGACTTCACCGTCGGCAGGCCCGCGGGCCGTCACGTTGAGACTCATGGGAATGATCTGGGCCATCAGACCTTCGTTGGGTCCGGCGCTGATGTGGCGGACCTCCGGAGTCCCGGTCCCTCCGGAGACGGCATAGGAGTAGTTCGGAAAGGAGATTCCCGGAAGGTTGGGAACGGCCGAGGAGAGGGCCTCGATCTGTTCGACGGTCGGACTCTGATTGGCGTTGAAGAGACCGCTCAGGTCCGACATCATCTTCTCCATCGCACCCTCTGCGCCGTAGTAGGCCCGGGTGTTGTCGAGATCGGTTCCGTTGACCATCATGGCACTGTTCGCGACGTAGAACAGACCGACGCTCAGGGCCATGAAGACCAACAGCAACACCAACACGGCGGGAAGAATGAATCCTCTTTCAGACATGATCATTCGACCTCCTGTCCGGCATCCTGGGCGACGGGCCGGACCTCCTCAGCTCACTCATAGCGGTCGCGAAAGACCAGGTTTCGGGCGCTCACCGACGTCCGCATGGTGGTGCGATCGAATCCCTTGTCGAAAAGTCTTTCGGCAGGAGAGCGGGCCGCCACGAAGAGGTTGATCTTCCGGATCTGGTTGGGACGGTCGCCGGCATCGGGCAGATCGGAACTGACCGATGAGACGGCGTCCTCGAAAATGTCGTAGGTGATTTGCAGGTTCTCGACGAATTCGGCAACCGCCTCGGCCGGATGGGCGTTGACCTGGCGCATCAGGCGAGGGTTGTCCTCGATGGACGTGTCGAGAAAATAGGTGACCACATCGATGCGATAGGCGCGCGTCGGCGGAAAACCGCCCGCTGGATTCTCCAGCGCCTTGACGTTGCCGTACTCGGCGTTGACCTGGTTGAACCTGAGCGGATCACCCTGATTGAGACTGATCTCTGTCGAGGTCACTCCCGTCGCCACGGCCGCCGAACAGCCGTTCGCGTTGCACAGCACCAGGACGTCCCCCGGCTCGATTCCCACGACCTGGTCGGTGATCGGCGGATTGGTCCGAGTGTCGACTTGGATCAGAGTTCCGGTGCCATTGATGTTCACCAGAGGATATTGGTCGAGCGCAAATCGATCGTCCCGGAAGGCCAGCGTCACGACATCGGTCGGCACGCCCGCAACCGCGGAACCCCGACTCGGCCCGGGGGTGACCGCAAAGAGACGGCGGTCCTCATAGGTGTTGTCCTGGACGTAGCACTCGCCGAAGGTACACGCGAACAGGGCGGGCTGCGAATTGTCGCCGGCCGGCAGCTGAATCCCGCCCAGGGGGAAGCCCGTTCCGGAGATACTGAGCTCCCGGGAGAGAGAGTTGAGAGCCACCCGCGCGTTCTGCTGGAGCTCGCCCCGCTCCTTGACGAGTGAACTCAGGTCTCCGGCCGGACGGAGAATGGTGAGCGTCGCCCCCAGGAGGATCGAGGTCAGCATGATGGCGATCAGCGCCTCGATCAACGTGAAACCACTACTACTCTGAATTCGCCTCATGCGACACCGTCCTCACGGGGGCCTTATCGATACTTGGACACGTAGGAGCTCACCACGTAGGTGCGCTGAACACCTGTCGGAGTCCGATACCCCACCCGCACTCTGATGAGTTTGATATCGGCGGCCGGGCCCGCTTCGACCAGGATCTCGCGGCGAAACCGCTCGAGCGTCCGAATGACGTCGTCGCTCGTTCCCAGCTGGCCGTCGGGCCCAGGCTCTCGGATCACCTCGGGATCGCCGTCATCGGCAGTTCCGGCGAGCCCGTCGGGACCCGGCAGGCGCAACGGCTGCGGGCCGGAGAGAAAGATCCCTCCCGACTCGGGGCTATCGATACTGGAGAAACTGATCTGGCTGGTGTTTCGTGCGGTGAACAGGCTCTCGAGTGCCTCTCTGGCCTTCTGCTTGGCCAGCAGGTCGTCCTCGGAGAAACTGACGGTGGCGACGGCATGGGTGTAGAGGGAGAGCAGGGAGAGGAGACCAATTACCAGGATGAGCGAGGAGATCATGATTTCGATCAGCATGAAGCCGCTGTCCGCCCGCGGATGCTTCGGGGATGCCGGTTTTCTCATTCCCAGACTCCATTCGCGAAATGCCAGGGCTTGATCCTGCCCGTCGAACCGAAGACGGTCACGGCCCGGGCTGTCTCCAGCTCTCCGGGCTTGGCCAGGTAGACAATGCCGCCCGAGATCTGTCCCAGCGAATTGGTTGCCGTGGCATCGGGTCGAAAGAAAAGCGTTGCCTCACCGCTGAAATCGACTGCCGCCGCCGCTCCCAGCCGATCCGGGGTATCCTCCTCGTCCAGGGGAAGACCCGCCTCGATCCGGAATTCAAAGTCTCGAGGAAGCTGCATGGCAACCACATCGGTCCAGTCGCCGGCATCCAGTCGCGCCGTAGTGACCGTCCGGGGAGCCGTGAAGGTCACCCGTGTCACCCGCCGGAAATCGACCGCCTGCTGGCGCCCCTGACGGAGCTGGGCGGCGACGATCTGCAGCGCACTCTCGGCATCGTAGTACTGGATCGTCTCGTTGATGGTCGGAATGGCCAGCGCGGCCCCGATGGCTACAGCGGCGACGACGATGACGATCTCGATGACGCTGAAACCTCTGGAGCCACACCAAACCCGAGCCCTTTGCTCGCTCGGCATTGTGTTTGAAGGTGGCATGATTCAACAGACTCCCGTTCTGCGCCCTGGGAATGAAGGATAGCCCCCGGTGCCGGGCTCATTCGGTGACGGCAATCACCGATTCCGTCGATCGAGAGGCGAGTTGATTGTGTTATGGTCTCGGTATTGAGAGAATGGGTATACAGTTACAAATCAAGCATTTTCAGGACAGGACACGGATATGCTCGACATACTCAAGAAGACCTATCTGGCGGGACTGGGGCTGGCGACACTGACCCGTGACAAGGTTGAAGAAATCGTGGACGAACTGGTCCGACGCGGCGAGGTGGCCGAAAAGGACCGGACTCATGTCGTACAGGATCTGTTGGATCGGGCCCGCGACGAGCAGAAGAAGCTCTCTTCCTCAGTGCGCGACACGGTCCAGAAGGTGATTGGAGAATTGGGTGTGCCCACGCGCCGGCAATTCCTCGACCTGGTGAGTCGCGTAGAGACTCTCGAAGGCACGGCGAAGTCGAACAAGGCCGACTCCAACGATGATTCAACCTCTGCGGGCGGTTAGTGCATACCGCAGGCTCCGTCGATACCGCCAAGTCACGTTTACCTTCGTCCGGTTCGGATTCGACGACCTCGTCGACCGTGTCGGTCCCAGTTCGATCTGGGGAAGAATCCGCAAGCGAGGCGCCCGCCGGGACACGCCGACACCGGAACGGCTGCGGCTGGTGCTGGCCGAGCTCGGGCCGACGTTCGTCAAGTTCGGGCAGGTTCTGAGCACACGCCCGGATATCCTGCCGGATAAATACATCGCCGAACTCTCGAAGCTCCAGGACCGGGTTCCCCCCTTCCCGATCGAAGAGGTGCGACGCATTTTCAGGGAGGATCTCGGCAAGGAGCCCGAGGCCCTGTTCAGGACCTTTGATCCGGAACCGCTCGCTTCGGGCTCAATCGCCCAGGTGCACCGTGCGACGCTGGAGGACGGCACGAAAGTGGCCGTCAAGGTCCAGCGCCCGCATATCCACCGTCAGATCGAGACCGACATTTCGATTCTCGAAGAGATCACCGGTCTCGTCGAGCGGCATATTGCGGAACTCCGGGTGTTTCGGCCTCACGAGCTGGTCAGTCAGTTCGCGCGCTCGATTCGCCGGGAGCTCGATTTCGTGATCGAAGCTCAGGCTGTCGAACGCTTCCGCAAGAACTTCGCCGACGACCCGACTCGCTTCATCCCTGCAGTGCACTGGGAACACACGACCGCCCGGATCCTGGTGACCGATTTCGTCGAAGGAGTCAAGGTCACCGATATCGAATCGATCGAGGCCCTGGGGCTGGATCGACGGGCGATCGCCAGAAACGGGGCGCGCGCCATCCTTCGGGAGGTCTTCGAGTTCCGCCTCTTCCACGCCGATCCTCACCCGGGGAACTTCTTCGTCCAGGACGGCAACGTGATCGCCACGGTCGATTTCGGCATCGTTGGACGGCTGGACGACGAGATGGCCGAGCAGCTCGCCCGGGTCATGCTCGCAGTCGTCACTCGGGATATCAGTGGAATTCTCCGAGCCTTCCAGGATCTCGGGCTGCTGCATGAAGACGTCGATCGAAGGCTGCTCAAGGCCGACGTCCAGGAGTTCGTCGATCGCTATTACGGGCTCCCCCTGGAAAAGATCGATGCCGAGAAGATCATCGAAGACATGCTGCGGGTCGTGCGCCGCCACAGGATCCTCCTTCCCGTCGATCTCGCTTTGCTGGGGAGAATGCTGGCAGTGGCTTCGGGAGTCGGCCGCATGCTCAATCCCGAATTCGATGTGATCGGCGAGGCCCGTCCCTTCGTCAAGGGGTTCCTCGCGCAGCGCATGAACCCGCGGACCCGGATTCGCCGGCTCGCGCGCACCTGGCGCGAGTATGAGGAGGCGCTGCGCTCCTTTCCCGCCGACTTCGAGGAGATCGTCGCCAAGCTCAAGAAAGGTGAGATGGTGGTCTCGCTGCACCACGAAGGGCTCAGCCGCCTGATTCTCGAGATGGACCGCTCTTCCAACCGACTGGCTTTCGGGTTGATCGTGGCGGCCCTGATCATCGGTTCTTCGCTCGTTTTGCAGCTCAGCAACAGCCCCACGGTTTTCGGCCTGTCCGCGCTGGCCCTGGGCGGGTACATCGCCGCCGGCGTCCTGGGACTCTGGCTCGTCATCGCAATCCTGCGTTCCGGCCGGATCTAGGGGGATTGGCACGGGGCGATCAGGCTTCGGCGGCCGTCGCTTCGGGGGACTCGCCCGGCGCTTCGGAGTCGACGACGATCTGGCCTTTGCCCATCGATTTGGCCCGACGCAGCGCGTGGTCCGCCCGGCCGAACCATGTCTCGGTATCGTCCCCGGGGGCCAGGAGCGCGACTCCGACCGATGCGGAGAGCTGGATCGGCTCTCCCTTCCACTCGAGCCTCGTCTCGCGCGCGGTTTGGACGAGGCGATTCGCCATCACCTCGCAGACGCTCAGTGGAGCCTCTTCCACGATAATGGCGAACTCGTCGCCGCCGTAGCGGGCAATGAAATCGGCCTCTCGCGGGAAGCAGCGGATGCAGCAGTCGGCCAGCCCCTTGATGGCGCAATCGCCGGCCTGGTGACCCGCCTCGTCATTGATGCTCTTGAAGTCGTCCGCGTCCACGACGTACAGACAGGCGCTCGAGCCGGAGAAGCGCGAGAACTGCACGATCCGCTCGATCTGCTCGTCGAAGGCCTGGCGGTTGTGGACCTTGGTCAGGGGATCGAGTGCCATGCGATTGCGCACTTCGACGAGCTCGGCCCGCATCTTCCTCAGCCGGCCGCCCAACTGGCGCATCTGCTCTTCCTGCCTCCGCTCTCGCTGAACGATATTCTCGCGAATCGAGCGGGCGGTCTCCAGGACGCGCCGGCGCAGTTCGGCCACGGATTCCGATTTGACCGATTGTTCCAGCGAGCCCAGGTGCTCTCGGATCCCTTCGTTACTGTCCTTGTCCTGGTCGACGGACTGGCTCATTTCCCTGAGAAAGTCCCAGACGAGATTGCGAAACCCGGCCAGGGACTGCAGGACGAAGTCCTGCTCTTCGCGCCTCTGGACTTTGAAGTATCGATTGAGCCCCTTCCACTGGGTCTCCGGGTTTCCATCCGCGACTGTGCCGGGTGGGGCCGGTTCATGTTCGAGCAGGTGTCGGATCCATCCGTCGCAGGCCGCCTTGACGTCGGCGGCTTTGACATTCTCCGTATCGAAGGCGAACTCTCCGAAGGTCATCAGCAAACAGGCCAGCGATCCCAGAAGCGGATCCTCGAAGTCTTCAGGAGACCGCAGCTGACTCCAGTCTCGAAAGATGATCCGATGATCCAGGACACCCTTTTTGTCAGAGGATCGCCAGAATCCCATAGTTCTAATCCAGCGCTCGTCGTTCCTGCTCAAAACTCGACCATCGGGATTCAGTTCCCGCAGGACTGATATCGGCAGCGGACACCGGCCGCCTTAGCCCGAAGGAGCAAGGGTGAATTTCGACTTTCGAGGTGCGCCTTGCGGGCTGCGACTTTGAGCGGGGCGCGGTGAAATCGAAGCGGGAGGGAGAACCTGAAGTGCCGGGCGCGGCCGGTGATAGGCCTCACACGATGGGGCCGTTTTCCTCCCTTAAACTGCGCTTTCAACTTGCTCGAATTGCGGCCGGCATCCCCGGGGACAGGCCGCTCGGAGAAAGCTCAATGATTCGCAAACAGGCTGATGGAAAGTCACAACGGACAAAAGTAACCTTCATTCTTCCCGATTACGGGGACGTGGGGAGAGTCTCCGTCGTTGGAGACTTCAACGGCTGGGCTCCCGAGGAGCACCGACTCGTCCGCAGAAGCAACCGCACCCGCAGTGCCTCACTCAAGCTCCCGGCGGGCCAACGCTTTTCTTTCCGCTATCTGGCGGAAGGGGGCCACTGGTTCAACGACGAAGCCGCCGACGGGTGGGAGCCGAACGGGTACGGTTCGGACAACAGTGTGCTCCTGACCTGAGCCGGCCGTACCCCGCCGCATTCCGGGGGTGGGATTGGGATGATCGGGACTCCCCCTTTTCTCACCCCTGATGCGGTCCGGTCTTCCGGCGGGACCAGCCGGGCTATCCTGCCTCGCTGCCCGTCTTCCGCCGAATCATCCGCACCAGGAACAGCGCCACCAGAGCGAAGACGACGGCCGCCAGGACCTGATCCCAACCTTCCAGCCAGGCCGGACGATATCCGGAGGGGCGGGCGCCCATGATGGCCGCATAGGCCGCGACCGCAACCCCCATCAGACCCTCGCCGGCAATCAGGCCGGAGCCGACGAGAACCCCTCGCTCCGTCTGATCGGCCGGATCCTCGTTGCGGCGCCGGGCCATCCAGTCGGTCACGGAGCGAAGACACCCCCCGAGAAAGACCGGCATCATGGAAGAGACCGGCAAATAGATGCCCACCGCGAACGGCAGCGCGGGCACGCCGAGCAGGCTTGCCACCAGCGAGAGGGCGGCACCCACCAGCACGAGACCCCAGGGAAGGTTGGCCTGAAGGACTCCTTCGATGACCGTCTTCATCAGGGTCGCCTGCGGCGCCGGCAGGTCGATCGATCCGAAGGACAGGCTCTTCCCCAGAAGGAAGATCGACGCGGCCACCGCGAAGGCGGCGGTGACGGCTCCAATCAACTCCACGGTCTGCTGTCGGGAGGGTGTGGCGCCGATGATGTACCCGCATTTGAGATCCTGAGAGATATCGCCGGCGATGGAGGCCGCCACGCACACCACGGTCCCGATGGTCAGGACCGTGGCCTTCCCCACGTCGTCGGTCCAGCCCAGCAGAAAGAAGATCAAGCTCGTGCCGAGCAGCGTCACGATCGCCATTCCCGACGTGGGATTCGAAGTCACTCCCACCAACCCCACGATCCTCGACGAGACCGTCACGAACATGAAGGCGAAGGCCAGAATGGTGACGGAGCCGAACACCCGGAGCGGCGCCGGAGCCCCCAACCCCAGTACGAAGGGGCCGAGCGCCGCCACCAGAAGGACCACCAGCGCGCCGACCAGGACGACGCTCATGGGGAGGTCCCGCTGGGTTCTCAAAGTCGCGGCACTGATCAGCCGGCCCTCGCGAGTCAGCCCCTTGAGACCGTCGACCAGGCTGCGGTACATGGTCGGCAGCGAGCGAATCACCGTCGTGATTCCGGCGAACGCGACCGCGCCCGCGCCGACGTAGCGGATGTAGCGGGACCAGATCTGTCCCGGTGTCATCTCGCTGACCAGGCGGGTGGTCTCCGGAAACAGCGGGGATCCGAGGGCCTCGCCGAAATGAGCGATGATCGGGATCAACGCCAGGGACGAAAGGAGTCCCCCGGCCACCATGATGGCCCCGATCCGATAGCCCAGGATGTAGCCCACCCCGAGAAGCGCCGGCATCGGCTCGAGACCGACCTCCCCTTTCTTCAGCAGGGGGATCTTCAGGTGAATCTCGCTCGACCAGAACTGACCGAATTCGAGCACGGTCTTGTAGAGGGCCCCGACGCCCATCCCCAGAAACACGTTGCGGGCGCGGCTCCCGCCCGAGTCGGCCGCAATCAGGACCTGGGCCGCCGCCGTCCCCTCCGGGTAAGGCAGCGTCTCATGCTCCTTGACGATCAGGTAGGGGCGCAGCGGGATCATGAAGAGAATTCCCAGCACGCCTCCGAGCACCGCCAGTGTCCCGACCTGCAAGAGGCTGGGGCTGAGGCCCCACATGAAGAGCGCCGGAATGGTAAAAATGAGGCCCGAGGCGATCGAGGAGGCCGCCGACCCTCCGGTCTGACTGACGTTGCACTCGAGGATGTTGGTCGGTCGAAGGACCCGGCCCACCACCTTGAACAGAGCGACGCTGATGACCGCCAGCGGGATCGAAGTACTGATCGTCAGCCCCACCTTGAGTCCCAGATAGGCGTTGGCCGAGCCGAAGACGGCGCCCATGACCACACCGGCCAGAGCGGCCCGCAGAGTCAGGTCGGGCAGGCTTCGACTGTGATGGATATAGGGTTCAAACGCCTTCACGGACACGATCCCCTCCGAAGTTCATTCGGGAGAGGATACGATGCGGGGCCGGGAAAGGGAAATTGCGATTGGAGATTTACGATTTTCGATTTGGGGTGCGGCGAAGCCGCTTCGGACTGCGGCGTCGGAGGTGATACCTCGCGAGGGCTCGGGCAAGGGGACCTGGGCTACTTCAGGGACGGCTTGGCGGGCGTGCGGTTGCCCTGGGCGTCGAAGGTGAACGAGCCGGTCCTGCCCTGGAAGTGGTGTGCGGAGAGGAAGGCCCGGATTCCGTCGATATCGCTTCCGCACACCCCAGTAGCGGCCAGCACCGCCTGCGCGGCATCGTGAGCGGCCGCCTCGAGTGACTTCAGGGACGGATCGTCGCCGTGCCCCTTCGCCCTGGAAACGTCAGCCACAAAGTCGGAGGCCGGAAAACGCAAGATCCAGGGAACTCCGATCTCGGTCAGTGTCGGGTCCTGTGACAGGCTGACCAGCAACGCCGAACCCTTCAGGCGGGTGACGACCTGGGCCGCCAGGTGGGCCGTCCGGGGGTCGGCCGCACCGATGATCACCATCGCTCGATCATCGAATACGGCACCCACCAGGGCATCGGTCTGGGCCCCCCACCTCAACTGGGCCGGGATGACCCGGGTGGACGGTTGCGCTGCCGCCTCGCTGTGATCCCTCTTCCATTGGCTGACGGCCCCTTCGACCCCCCGCAGGACGGCGGCGCCGCGAGCCTGGTCGGGACCTTCCATCGGCACGAGAATTCCGATTCGGACCGCACTCCCGTCGGCTGCCAAAAGCGTCGGGCCGAGCACCGTCAAACCCAGTAGAACAGCCAGACACCCGCGGACGGCACGCGTCATCGAGAGGATCCTCCCGAAGGCACTTTGACCGTCAGGTGCTCGACACGGGGCCAGTCCGGCAGGCGGAAGTACTCGAGGCTCCCGTCCCGGATCCGGACCAGCCAGGGCCGGCTGATGTCGTTCATGGTCACGTCGAAGACGATGCGCCCCGTGACGCCGGGGAACTCCGTCGTTGCATACATGGCGTCTCGAATGCGGGGCCGATTGAGTCCCGCCTGCCGAATGGCGCTGACGATGAAACGGGCCGCATCGTAGGCATGGGCCGCGTAGGTGTCCGGGGCCTCATGGAAGCGGTCTCGATAGCGACTCTGGAAATCCACCCAGCGCGGGTCCTGGCTGTGGGGATTGAAAGTGGCGGCGAGGATCATCCCCTCCCCGGCTTTCCCCGCGTCGCGGACGAATTCCGGATTGGTCAGCCGATTGAAGCCGACGAACTGCTGCTGGAGACCCATTTCCCGCGCCTGACGGAGAATGCGGATGCCCTCGGGAGGGTTGGCCCAGAGCGCGATCACCTCCGGATCGAGCTGCCGGAGCTGTTCGAGCTGTTCCCTGAAGTCGGTGTCCCCATTACTGAAGCGCAGCTCGAGGAGAATGGGAGTCCCCAGCCGCCGGGCCCCTTTGATGAACTCTTCGACTCCGACCCGCCCGTCGCGGTCGTTGACGCGGAGAACCGCAATCCGGGTGAAGTGCCGGACCCGGTGGATGTAGTTGAGCAACTCGTAGCTGTTGAGCCGGTCGTCGTTGATGCAGCGGACGAGCCATGGAATGCTGTGTTCGGTCAGGGTCGGATCGGTGGAGCCTGCGTTGACCAGAGGGACTTCGGCCTTGAGGGTGGCCCGGTTCAGGACGTGGTTGTTGTTGCTGTCGATCCCCGAGATCACGGCCCACACCTTGTCCTCGTAAGCGAACTTGACGAGTTCGTCACTGGTCTGTCCCCACTGGACGAGGTCCGTCCGGCGCACGAGCTCGAAGGGAATGCCGTGGTAGCCGCCCTCCCGGTTGGCGTCATCGAGCGCCATCTCGGCCCCCCGCAGCATGTGCCGCCCGAAAACAGCCTTGGGTCCGGCTCCGACGGCAGGCCGAAAGCCCGCCGGGACGATGGGATGATCCTCGTATGTCAGGGGGGCAATCAGACCGATCTTGACGGAATCGACATGGGGATCGGGGACCTCCCGGCCCGCGCCCTTGAACTGGACCTTTTCGCCCGGAACGTCCTTGTAGATCTCCGTCTTCGCATAGGGGACGAGGTCATCGGGGCGATTGGCATAGCGTTGCCGCTCCCCGTCGCCCTCCGCCAGGCAGACGGTCGCAACGAGGCCAAACAGCAGGAATCCGGCGACTCGTCTCGATGTATGCACGGCTACCTCCCGGCTGCTCCCGCAGCCACTCCCGAACTCTTCCGATCCCGCCCAAGGTCGGAGGCCTGCGCCGACTCGCGTCCCGGAGGCCCGAATCCCAGCGACGGATCGATCTTCCCGTGCCCCACGCCTCCTTCCGTCGCTACCCAGACGTCCGGCCCGTCGATGTCGACGCTCAAAACGAAGCTGTGCGGATAGAGAGACCCTGCGCGCAGGCGTCTGCGGACGCGGTTCCCGTCGATCAGCCGGATCTCGCCGCCCTTGGGGCCGGCGCCGCCATAGACGACCCAACGCTGTCCATCCGAGACGGCGAGGCCGGAGTCGGTGCAGATCCAGGCCGTGGTCCCCCGGGATCGGACGAAGTTCACGAAGTTGCTCGGCAGACCGCTGTCCTCCTTGTAGTAGCTCCACCACTGGCGGCCGTCGTAGCGGGCCATGCCCATGTACGTGGCCTGCCAGAGCACTCCCCCGGCAAAGTCGAGGCCCGAGGTCACGTCGTGGACCGGTCCGTCGTCCGGAAGCAGGTCGATCTCCATCTCCTTGTCCGGGTCGCGGTATTCCCGCCACCGGTTCCTCGCCTTGTCGTACTCGAGGATCCCGCCTCCCCACGCACCGACGTACACCATTCCCCGATCGACGGCGACCGAGTAGGTCCAGGGCTCGTGCATGGGAGTGTTCTCATGGGTATAGACCTGCCAAGTCCTGGAGACGACATCGAAGCGGGAGAGCCCCATGGCCGTGGCCGCCCAGACGACGTTCTCATCCGGATCGCACTGGACCTCATGGACGAAGTTGTTGGACAGGCCGCTGTTGGTCTGGGTGAAGACGTCGACCCGGCCGGCCGTGATCCGGGCCAGGCCCCCCATCGTTCCGACCCAGACATCTCCGGTTTGCGGGCTCACGTCCACACTGAGGACTGCCCGGTGAGGCAGTCCGTCCCGGACGCCGATCACACTCCAGCGACCGTTCTGATAGAGGGCGAGGCCGGTGTCGGTTCCCGCCCACACGCGGGAGCCATCGATCCGGATGCAGAAGACCTTGTTCGAGGGCAGGCCGTCGGCGACGGTGAATCCTTCCCAACTCGGGACGACGGGCAGCAGGGCGGGCGCCTCCCCGACATCCGCGCGAGGGGCAGGCCGCGGGACCGGCGCGGGGACGGGCGACGCGACCCGCTCGGATACCCCTGAGGCCGCGGCAACGGGTGCCTCGTTGGGGAGAATGACGGCCACGCACAGGGCGGCGGCCGTCGAAATCAGCATGGCGAAGGTCAGTGTCTGGTTCTTCACCTTTATCTCCTCAGCCCGGCGGTTTTCGCGGGCTAGAAGGTCTTCAAATACTCGACCAGGTCGTTCAGATCCTGGTTGGTCATGTCCTTCGTGACGCCGTGGGTGTCGTCGGCGTTGTACAGCGTCCAGATTTCCTCGAGCGTCCGGGCCTTGCCGTCATGCAGATAGGGGGCGGACGCATAGATGTTCGTCAGGTGCGGGACATCGAATTCCCGGACCGAATCGGTCGGCGAGGCCGAGCCGACGTCTGCCCGCTTGCGATTCGTATAGAGGGGCGGCGGATGGCAGGTGATGCACCGGTTCGCTTCTGGAATCAGCTCGCCGTCCTTCATCCGTGACCGATCGAAGAGGATCTTGCCCCTGGCCTGACTCGGCGTCAGCTGCCCGTCCGGCGAGCGGTGGGGATTGGGGGGCGTGGGCAGGGAACGGATGAACGACACCAGATCGCTCAGTTCGTCGGGCCGGAACGAGTCGACCCGGGTCAGGATGCGCGAGAAACGGATTCCACACTGCATGAACAGACTGGTGTTCTTGCCGTTCCACTTGTAGGGCGCGGTATCGCGGATTCCCAGCAGACTCCGGTTGTCGACGACGTCAACCCCCAATCCGTCGGGCTCGAAGTCGTACTGGAGCCGGTCCGTATGATCGCGGGGATGACAGCTCTGGCAACTGAACTGCCCCTGGAAGGTCCGCAGCCCGCTGTTGAACAGTCTCTCGCCTCGTCGCTGCGGGGTTTCGCGCTCCCTTCCCTTCAGCCGGATCCGAAAGAGCGGCTCGAGCGAATTCACGTCGATCGCCAGGATGGAATCGTTGAGCCGTTCGGCGACGTAGAGACGGGTCCCATCCGGTGAGACGGCCATTCCCTTGGGGTTGGCTGCCGTCGGAATGCGCCGCAGCACGAATCGCTCGCTCAGATCGAGCCTCAACCCGGCCTGGTGGCGGGTTCGTTCGTCCATGCCCCGGAGCAGCCGCCGCAGGGCCGCCGTATCGATGACGCTGATCTGGTCGACTCCGGAATGGCTGACGAAGACCCGTCGCCCGTCCGGACTGGAGACGATCCCAAAGGGGTCCGCGAAATAGCGATTGACTTCGTCCAGGAGCAGCTGCGTCGTTTGCCCGGACGCGAGGTCGATCACGCCGATGCCGTTGTTCATGGTCCAGCCCCTCTCCACGTGCAGGACCGGCAGCAGATTCTTGGGCTTTACCAGCGTCACCAGGGCCAGGTCTCCTTCGGGGAGCACCGTCACGCCCTCGATCAGATGGGCGTTCTCGAAGACCAGCCGCCGCGCGGGACGCTCGGTAGCGGCATCGACGAAGGTGACTTCGGTGCGGGGAGGGCCGCGGTGGGACGATACGTACGACAATTCGTTGGTCGTCAGAAGCAACGAACCGTCCGGTGTCAGGGCCAACTCATTGGGGCTGCCGCCGCCGGCCAGATCCAGCCGGATGTGTCCGCTCGACAGGTCGATGGCCTGGATCAGATCTCCCTGCCAGTCTCCCACGTAGAGCGTCCGCTCATCCTGCGACAACGTCAGACCGCTGGGCATGTTGCCGCAGGGGATCGTCTCGACGACGCGGCCGGCCGCCAGATCGACGACGGAAATGGAATTGCCCCACTCATTGGACACGTAAGCCGTGCTTCCGTCGGCCGTCAGGGCCAGGTCCCGGGGGCGGCGTCCGACCGGAATCGAACGGGTCAGGGACTGCCGTTCGAGATCCACCACCAGCAGGGCGTCACCGTCCTGCGCCGTCGCGTAGAGATGCTTGCCGTCGGGGGCCACCTCGAGCATCAGCGGGCTGAGATAGTCGGGTCGGGCCAGCCGATCGAAAGGTCCGCCGCCGTTCCCGTCGACGTGGCACGAATAACAGTCGTAAGTCCTCGGCGTATCGCCCGTGTAGTAACGAACGTGGCGGTACACGGCAAGTCCCCCAAAGGCCAGACTGACGGAGGCTGCCACGCCGCCGAGGAAGAGGGCCCGATGCATCGGCTTCATGGCCGGCCTTTCACGGGGGCGGCTTTCGCGCCCGCGACCTCGATTGGGGCCTGCTCGAGTGCCAGGGGAGAGCGGTTTTCCGGGGACAGGTAGCGCGGTTCGTGGCAGCCCACGCAACCGCGATGTTCGTTGGGACGGACCCAGATTCCATCCGTCTGACGGGCCAGTACGCGGCCCCCGTCATCGAGCACCTCGAGGCGCAGCAGCCGGTCGGCCGGGACTTTCAGATAGATCGAACCGTCCGTCGCGAGCGGCTCGACACCGAGCGTTTGGCCGCTCGTGGCATCCACGACGCGGACCCGGTGCGCCCGCTCGAGCGAGCCTCCGAGATCGCTCAGGCGGGCGTCGAGGCACAACAGCCAGCCGTAACCCATCCGGCGGTTGACGACGGAGGTGGAGACCGGCGGCGGAACCCGGGGCGCCACGCGGATGGAATCGACGATTTGAAGACCGGGCTCCAGCCCGGACGGAGCTGAGATCGGACCAACGCTGTCTGCCACGGTCGGCTGGATTCGACCGTGCGGGCCGACGCCCTCGTCAGTGGAGGAGCAGGCGGGGCCCTCTTCGAGATAACGTTCCAGCTCCGTCCCGTCGGGCCGGAGTGCCAAGCGGATCCCGTCGGGGTGGAGGGATGACAACCTCCGGACGAGGATCCGACCGTCTTCCAGGATCCGTTCGATGAGATCCAGATCCGCCCCGAAGCTGATCCGGCTCAGATCACCGTCGGGACCCAGCACGTAGAGAGTACCGATTTGCCGACGGCCGGGGGCGGGCTGGAGCCGGGAGAACACGATCGAGCCGTCCGGGAGGAATTCCGGGGTCACACAGTCGGAAGCCAGGGGAATCACCTTTCGAGGCGTGCCCCCTTCCACCGCCATCTCCCAGATCTGGGAATACCGCTCCCCCTCGCGCCGTGCCGAAAACAGGACCCGGTCCGCGGCGTAGGAGAGGCGGGGCCGGCTGGTGAGATCGAACCCGTCGACAAGGAGGACAGTCCCCCCGGCCACTCGGCCGAGCCGAGTGCCGGGGGGATAGAGGAGGGGGTACTCCTCAGAGACTTGCCGGGCACAGACCAGGTAGGCGCTCACCTGCGAAGCCGACGACCGGACCGAGATCAGCAGACCCACCGCCGCCAGCAGCAGCGCCACCGGCAGCAGCCGGGCGATCGAGCGCCGCCTCTCAACCCGCAGGCTCTTCCACCATGAGAATCTGATTGGCCCTGACATGCTTCAAAACCTGTGCCGTCCCCGACGGCCAGATGATTTCAATCGAATCCACCTGAGTTTGGTCGCCCAGCCCGAAGTGAACACGCGGGTCGCTGCAGGAGAGATAGCCGCTGGAAGCTTTCCTGTATGCGACCCGCTTCTGTCCACCAACCTGGACGCTCACCACCGCGCCTACCCCGTCGCGGTTGCTCGAACGCCCACGGAGATCGAGCGACAGCCAGTTCCGGCGATTCCCCCCGTCATTGCGCAGGAGGATGGCCGGTCCGCTGATGTTGGAGATCAGGACATCCAGATCTCCGTCGTTGTCGAAATCTGCAAAGGCCGCTCCCCGGCTCAGCAGGGTGCGGCTGAAGTGCTCGCCGAGATCACGAGACACGTCGCTGAACTTCCCTTTCCCATCGTTCAGAAAGACCTGGTCCTCTTGTCCGAAGAGCCGAGACAGATCGCTGTTCGATTTCAGAATGTCCAGGTCTCCGTCGTTGTCGAAATCGAAGAAGAAGGACCCCCATCCGACGTACTGGGCGCTGCGCATGGCGAGTCCCGATTCCACGACGGCATCCATGAAGAGCCCGTCCCCCTCGTTGCGGTAGAGCGATCCCAGTGAGTTGTCGGAGACGAAGAGATCCAGACGGCCGTCCGCATCGAAGTCTCCGAAGTCGACACCCATGCTGGCCGTCGAGTCACCCATCCCGTTGTAGCCGACCCCGGAGTCCCGGGCGATCTGGGAGAAGTGGTGGCCTCCTTCGTTGTGGAGCAGGAAATTCTCGGTGCCGTCGTTCGTCACGTAGAGATCGGGGAAGCCGTCGCCGTCCACGTCGATCGTCGCCACGCTCATGGCCCGGCCGGTCAGTCCCGCCAGACCGACCTCCTTGGTGACATCCTGGAAATGCCGCCCATCGAGATTGCGGTAGAGATGGTCGGGCTCCCCTTTGTAGGCCATCGGTCCCGGAAAGCCGTCGGGGGAGTAGAACTGGTCGTAGTTGGGATCGAAGTCGATATAGGCTCCGACGTAGAGGTCCAGACGGCCGTCCCGATCGTAGTCGAACCAGGTCGCAGCCACCGAACAGAGTCCCGCATTGGCGACTCCCGCCTCGTCGGTGACATCCGTGAAGGTCCCGTCGCCGTTGTTGCGAAGGAGGCTGCTGCGCCCGTAGTTCGCGACGAACAGATCGGGGTACGAGTCGTTGTTGAAGTCGCCGACGGCGACCCCCATGCTGAAGGAATCGGCCAGACCGACGCCCGCCCTCGAGGTGGTGTCCTCGAAGGTTCCGTCACCGCGGTTGTGAAACAGGCGGTTCAGGGGACGCACTGCGGGCTCCTTGCCTTCGCTCACACCCTTCACGTACTTGCCGGTGGTGAGATAGACGTCGAGCCAGCCGTCCCGATCGTAGTCGAGAAAGGCAACCCCTCCACCCGTCGCCTCGACGAGGTTGCTGAACTTCTCGTCTCCGAAGGACTCGCTGAAGTGGATGCCGGAAGCGGCTGTCACATCCGTGAAAACGACGCCCAGGGGACCCGAAGGCACGACCTCGGGCGGCATGGCCGGCCGATCCGCCGAAACCGGGATCTCACCGGGAGGACTCGTGCCGCAGCCGGATTCCGCCAGCGCCCCGGCCAGGACCAGAGAGGCCAACGCCGATACCGCCGTCATCCTGCAGATTCGCTGTCTCAACAAGGCGCTGGAGCTCTCCTCTCGTACCGCTGGTTCTGTGGGAAACCGTTAAGAGTGAGTATCCCGCGCCCGAAAGGCCCCACGCATCCGGTGAAACACCGCATTCTACGGATCGGGGACTCCGGGAAAAGTACGGAGGACTTTCGATTTTCGATTTGATGCGCGGGAAACAGCAGCCGGGAAACGGGAATCGGGAGCCGCCAAACGGGGAATGCTGCGGCATCGGAGACGCGGACCCGAGTCGGGGTGAATCGAGACGGTGCCCCTGTGACAGCCGTGCAACCCTCACAGCTCCCGGCTCGACAATCGCAAATCGAAGATCCTACTCGACTTTGAGCAGGCCGTTTTCGATGGCGAAGCGGACCAGCTCGGCGCGACTCTTCAGACCGAGCTTGGCGGTGATGTTGGTGCGGTGGCTTTCTACGGTTCGCTCCGAGATGCAGAGCTTGTCCGCGATCTCCACATTGGTGTGACCGTAGGCGAGCAGGGTGCAGACCTCCTGCTCCCGGGGCGTGAGTACGTCAAGACGATGTGATCCCTTCTGCGGCTCGGGAGCGCAGATCGCAGAGATCAGCTTTCCTCCGAGCGAAGGGTCCACGTACTGCTCGCCGCGCTGGGCGGCCCGGATGGCCTGGATCAGCTCGGTACCGGTCGATTTCTTGAGCACGAAGGCCCGGACTCCCATCCGGAAGAGCTCACGCAGATAGTACTCGTCCTCGTGCATGGTCAGGATGACGACTGCCAGATGGGGCCTTTCGGCCAGGACACTTTCCGCCACGCGCGCCCCCGGCAGTCCGGGCATACTCAGATCCAGAAGCAGCACGTCGATGGGATTGTCCAGAACGGCGCGGATCGTGTCGAATCCGTTTCCGGTCTCGGCCACGACCTCGAAGTCCGACTGCTGCTCGAGCAGCGCTCGCAGGCCGCTGCGAAAGATGGCGTGATCGTCGGCGATGATCAGACGGATTCCCATTTGAGCGTTTGTCCCAGAGGAATTCTAACCCGGACCGTCGTCCCCTTCATGCGCGCCGATTCGATGTCGAGGGTTCCCCCGCACTCGCTGACGCGTTCCCTCATCCCGACCAGACCGAGCCCGCGCTGGCTCGAGGGCACGACCTCCTCCGGCACGAATCCGACCCCATTGTCCTCCACGAGCAGCGTCACGCTGTCGCGGTTGCGCATCAGGACCACGCTCGACTGGGTGGCTTCCGAATGCCGGACCAGATTGGTCACCGCCTCCTGGGCCACACGGTACAACGTCGTCTCGAGCCAATGGGGGAGCCGGTCTGCTCCGGGTGGAGTCGTCTGCTGGAAATCGAGAGCAATTCCCGACCGCTTGGAGGTCTCTTCTACATACCGTTCGAGAGCCTTCTCGAGACCGTAGTCGTCCAGAATCGAAGGCCGCATCTTCCAGGCCAGTTGATGGACGTCTTCGATGAGTCTGCGGATCTGCCCTTCGAACTCCTTGCGACGTTCCGGGAGTTCCGTCGGCGGATTCCCGTTTTCTGAGAAGATCGTCTTGGCCGCCACCAGCAGGGCCGACAGGCTCTGCCCCAGCTGGTCGTGCAGCTCCCTCGACAGGGTCTTCCGCTCCTCCTCCTGGGTGCGCACGAGACGCTGCAGCAGCGATACACGCACCCGCTCCTTCTCCTCGAGTTCCCGAAACGATCGGCCCAGCCGCTGCGCCATCTCGTCGAAGGAGCGGGCCAGCTGGCCGATTTCGTCGTTCCCTTCAATGGACGCCAGGTCCAGATCGCCCGGTCCCCGGGGGGTGAGTTCGGAGGATGCCAGCTGAGAGGTGGCCGCGGTCAGCTTCTTGATCCGCGAGATCACCATCCGGTTCATGAGAAGTCCCAAGACCAGCAGGATGACGAGAACGGTGGTGCCCGCCTTGATCAGCATCTCGAAGAGGCTCGCCCGAAGCTGGGCCCGAGCGCCCTCGGTCGAATGGTCGACCAGCAGGATCCCGACCAGCGATTGGGATGGATCGTGGCAGGAGTGGCATTCCTGGCGGTTCGGAATGGGCGCCGCATAGCGCAGCAGGGATTCCCGACCCAGATCGATGAAGCTCGTCCTCGGCGGCGTCTGCCCCTCCTGGTGACACACCGCACAGCCCCGGTCGCTGCGCGCCAGACGGCGCCCGATCAGGGTTCGGTCGGACGAGAAGCGCACGGTCCCCGAGGGATCCAGGATCAGGATCGTCCGCACCTCCTCGGAAGAGTTGGAGAGCCGCTCCACCCCCTGCTGCAAAAGCTCGAGGTGCCGGCCCACCATGGCCAGCTGCAGGAGACTGTTCAGGGTCACATCCGAAACGCTTTCGGACGACTCCTGCAGCTCGGTCAGGAGCTGCGTTCGATAGAAGTGGTAGTCCCAGATGAAGTAGAGGGCGGACAGGAGGAGGACCGTGGCGATGACGCCGGAAGCGACCTTGAAATGAAGGCTGTGAACAATGTCTGAGATAGATCGCTTCAGCGCCATGGACTATCAGAGCCGACGGTCTCTCCAGCACCTCGCTACGGCCCTGGGTGGAAATCCGGGCTAGTGGCTCTTTGCGGGAGCGAACTTCAGTGTGTACTGGGCGACTTCCGTGATCTGTTGCGCGGTCAGCTTCCCCTGGAACTTGGGCATCTTTCCGGCGCCTTCGGTCACGACCTTCTCGACATCCGCCAGAGTCATCCCGTGCTTCCATTCGCCCGCCGTCAGATCGGGCACCTTCATCATCTTGCCGGCCCGGGTGTCGGCCTTGCCGTCCGCGGCGTGACACATGGCACACTTGGAGTCGAACAGAGCCTTGCCGGCGTCGTTGTCCTGGGCAGCCGTCGCCAGCGCGACGGGAGCCAGTGTCAGGAGAAGGAGCAATACGGACACTATCGTTGGTACGCTGATATCTCTTTTCACGAAGAAATTCCTTTCGCTGAGGTTACAGGAACTTACTTCCTACTTTACCGCACATTTTCCGCAAGTTCCCTGCAACCGCCTACGGCTCCGGACGGCTAGCCGATCTGCCGGATCTTGACATAGAGACCGATCAGCGTCAGACCGATGAACACCAGAGAGACGAGCAGCCCGAATCTGCGGGAGCGCAGTTCACTCAGGGCGTCCGTGCCCGCGGCGATGGCCTTGCGCGCGGACGTCATGCCTTCGTCGTACTTGTGCATGAAGTCGCTTTGCGGATCGGCCTTGAAACCGTGCACCAGCACCTGCAGCTCGATGTTCGATTCGACGGCTTGCTCGATCTCAGCCAGTGCAGGCCGGGTCTCCACGCCTCCGCGCCGCGCCCTGAGCAGGGCCCGCTCCGCGGCCGCCGTCACGGCACTCAGGCGGGTGAAGCGATCCAGATAGTGGGCAGAAACCTGGGCACCGACGCTCTCCGTGGAGCCTTGGGCGTGGCATTCCACGCAGCGGACCCGGGCGATCGGGGGAGTCTCCCCGGCTCCTGCCGACTCCGGCAAGGCCGTTCGACCGATTCGGAACTTCTGGAAGAGCATGAGGAATTCGGCTCGGGGTTTGCTGCCCGAGCCCCCGGCGGCCGCTTCCGTATGGTCCGCAAGTTCCAGAGTGCGGTCGACCATCCAGTCGAACAGCCGGGATCCCTCCAGACCGAGAGCGTGGCCCTGGTCGAGCAGGTCCGCGCGGACCTGCTGGACCCGACCGTCGGATTCGGACGACGGGACGACCTCCACATCCTGCGCAATCGACTGGTGGCAGAACTCGCAGGGCGCCTCCGGCAGAGGGCCGAGCATGGCGACCGTGGGCCTGAGCACGCCGTGATTGCCGTGACAGGTCGTGCACTCGGTCAGGGCGTGCACCGGGCCCAGTTGTGCGAAGGATTTGGGCAGCTCGTGGCAGGCTTCACACCCGGCGCCCTCGGCCCCCTCCAGGTAGTCAGTGTGCTGGCGAAAACCCGCTTCCTTGGGGCTTGCGCGAAACAGTGTGGCCTCGCGGGCGTGGCACTGGCCGCACACGAAAGAGATCGATTCGACTCCCGGGGGAATCGCGCCGTGGTTGCCATGACAGTCGTTGCAGGTGGGTGCGGACAGATCCTCCTTCTCGAGCATGTCGCGGCCGTGCACGCTCTGCCGCCAGAGGGTCAGTTGGTTGGTGGGGATCGGCCGGCCGTCGTCGAGTTTGTAGGAGCCCATCCGGGCCGGATCCGAGTGACACTTCGAACAGGTCAGCGCCACGTTCTTGGGATAGACCTGCGACTGGGCGTCGTCGACGGCGCGGATGCCGTGGACACCGTGACAGTCGATGCACGTCGCCACGTTCGGGTCACCGGCTTTGAGAGCGCGGCCGTGCCGACTGGTCCAGTACTCCTGTTCCTGGTCGACTCGAAGTTCGGGACTGAAGCGCTTCATGTACTCGGCGTCCGAATGACAGCGCCCGCAAAAGTCCGGAACCTGTTCCCGCTTCGGCGCGCCGCGATAGGGATTGGCCCGAAAGCGGCTGTCCATGGCGCCGGCCGGATCCATGGCCAGAGCCGGATCGGGATTGCCCCCATGACAGTCCTGGCAGGCGAGACCGGCCTTGGCGTGAACGTCATTCTGGTAGTCCGTCACGATTCGCGCGAGGTCGGCTCCCAGCATCTCGGAGTCACCGTGGCACTGGACGCACGACGTCGGCTGTTGAGCCCGTACGGGGGTGATCGCCCCGGCAACGCAGAACAGCAGGATGGTGCGGAAGATTGCTCTCGTCCTCGTCATTCGCCCCTCCTTCCCGTTCGTCCTGCGCTCCGCCCGTGGAGATAGACCACCAGTCCGATGGTCAGCGTGATCAGAACCGGCAGCCACGACCGGTAGCCCCAGGCCGTAAAGCCGGTCACATAGACGAGGAGGATCATCCCGAGCAGCGTGAAGGCAGGACTGCGACTGTCGGATTCGGCTCCCCGGTCCAGGAACGGAACCAGCAGTATTGCGAGGCCCAGAATCCCGAACAGCAGGATGGGAATGGCCTCGAATTCGATCCCCAGGAACTCCCCTCCCGGGACGAGCTTCAGGGTCTCGAACATGAACATGAAATACCATTCGGGGCGGATGTCGGCGAAGGCCGGGGCGAAGGGGTCGGCCTTGTCTCCGAGTTCCCACGGGAACAGCGCCGCCAGAGTGGCCAGCAGGGCCAGTGCCAGCGTCCAGCCGAACAGGTCGCGCAGGAGAAAGTTGGGAACGAACTTCATCGGTCGATGCTGCTTCGCGTTTTGCTCTTCACCCGGCGGAACGCTCATTCCCTGGACCTGAACCAGCAGAAGGTGAATGCCCAGGATGGCCGTCGTGATGGCCGGGAGGATGGCGACATGCCAGCCGTAAAAGCGTGAGAGCGTGCCTCCCGTGACCCGATCTCCGCCGCGCAGAAAACGCATCAGATATTCGCCGACCACCGGTACCGCTCCGGCGATGTCCGTTCCCACGTTGGTGGCGAAGAAGGCCAGCCGGTTCCAGGGCAGAAGGTAGCCCGAGAATCCGAAGGCCAGCGCCAGGAACAGGAGCAGACTCCCCGTGACCCAGGTGATCTCGCGAGGCGGCCGATAGGCCTTCATGAAGTAGACGGTCGCCAGGTGGACGAAGAGGAAGAAGATCATCAGATTGGCCGACCAGGAGTGGATCGAACGAATGAGCCACCCGAAAGGCACGGTGGTCATGAGGAATTCCACCGATTCGAAGGCCTCCCCGGCGGAAGGCCGATAGTAGAGCATGAGTAGAATGCCCGTCGCCACCTGCACGATGAAGAAGAACAGGGTCATGCCGCCGAGGTAGTAGCAGATCGAATACCGGTGAACGGGGACCGTCTTGTGCTCGGCAAGATCCACCACACTGTCGACGGGCAGCCGGGCTCTCAGCCAGGCATAGAGGGACTGAACCTGCAGTTGCATGATGATCAGCTCCTGAGAATGACGATGGAGGACGGCGCGCCGTGGCCCTTCTCGATGAGATTGACCGTGAAGGGCTTGAGGGGTTTCGGGGGCGGCCCCGACACGTTGCGGCCCGTCAGATCGTACTCGCCGTTGTGACAGTTGCAGTGGATGCGCTGTTCCCCCTGCAGATACTCGACCACGCAGTCGAGATGTGTGCAGGTCGCCGAGAAGGCCCGGTAGTCTCCCTCGGAGACCCGGATCAGGATGACCGGCTCAACGCCGAATCGGACGATCTTGAAACCTTTCTCAAGCAGATCCGGATCATTCGTCGTGCCCGCCTCCACCTGATTGGTAGAGGCCTCCGGAACTTCCGGCGGGCTGATGAAGCGCGCCAGGGGGTACACCACGGATGCGACCAACCCCGTCACCGACCCGCCCAGCAGCCAATTCACCAGACTCCTTCGTCGTCTGTTTGGTACCTCCCTCTCCAAGGGCTCCTCCTTTCTCTTGGGTATGGCCGGCTCATCGCGCGAAGGCGGCTACCAGCTGTTTGCGTTCCGAAACGAATTCCAGCCTCGTCTCGGTCTCGGGACGGTTGTGCGGCGAGTAGAGGTAGGTCAGGCTGGCGCGGACCTCTATGTTTTCGTCCCTGGGAAGGGTGAACGAGGTTTCGATGATGCGTTCTTCACCGGGGGCGATGCGCGTGTCATCCCCGATCCTTGCAGTGTCGAGGAACATGCGGGCATCGTCCATGATCGGTTTGGACTGTGCGTCGAGGGCGACTTTCTGGAAGGTGTACTGTTGCTGTGCCACTTCCCCGCTCTCCGCGGTCGCCGTGATATCGAGCAGGATCTTGCGCGTCGGGCTGCCCGTCGGCACGGCGTGACCGGCGCCCGCATTCTTCAGGCTCAACTTCACGTAGACCTTGCGTCCGTCCCGTTTGACCTCTTCGATGCGCAGGCGCAGGGCCTTGACGAGCTGGGCCAAGGAATGCCCGCCCGGCATGCTGTGCAGATTGATGAAGGAGCTTCGGACCCGCAGGACCTTGGGATCGACGACGCTGGCGACGACCAGCGGCATATGGCATTCCTGGCAGGTTCGATCTCCGCCCTTCTGCTGGTAGTCGGTCCATTCCGAATAGGTCGACAGCAACGGGACTCCGGCGGGATTCCGGTATTCATGGCAGCCCTCGCAGTGCTCGGATGTGGTGTGGAACTTCGAGAAGGCCACCGGATGCCCTCTCGGCTCCGCGTCCTGGACCGGCCCGTACTTCGTCGTCCCGACCTCCAGCTTGAACGGCTCGACGGGATTGTTGGGGTCGACTCCCACCAGTGAGTGGCAAAAATCGCAGTTGACTCCTTCCTGATTGAGGGAGTCGGAGAGGACCAGGTTTCCCGTGACGATCGAGGAGGGAGCGTGGCAGCGCAGGCACATCTTGCGGGCCGTGTCCCCGGTCTCCTGGACGGCTTCGTCATAGGCCTCGAGGAAGACCGGCGTCGAGGCTGCCCGGGCATGGATGGAACTCCGCCAGACCGAATAGATGTCCTTGTGGCATGAGCCGCATTTCTGGGATGAGGTCAGCTGGCCGGGATGAAGCTCCAACGGTGGGACCTCCTCCTGGTCCGCCCCGACCTCGCCGCAGCCGGCGAAAATGAGAAGGGTCAGAGGAATGATCCATCCCGTTCTGAAGTTTCTGGCTTCCATGGCTTGGTCCTCCCGTCGTTGACCGGTCGATTGCGCCGAACCGGGGGCCTGTCGTCCCCGGGGGCCAAAGTCCGGGCGAGTTGCCGTCGGCGGACCGCTGTGGGGTCGGGGCGTGTGCGCGTGGTGCGAACTGCGGGACGATCCCCCTGAGCCCTTCGCCTTTTCTTATGAAGTAATTGTGGGGAGACGTAAGGACAATTACATCCGGGGATTCTGAGGATCTTGATCCCGCGGCCTACGGGTTAATTACGGAGGAAGCGGAGAGTGCGCGGCGGATCCCCGGGCCCGAAGCCGACTCCGGCCACCCGTCGAAGGACGTTTCGACGGAACGAAGAAGAACTCTGGCCCGGCCCGACCTCGGCACCCTCAGTCTCGGGTTTGGCCATCGAGCGGCGCCAGGTAGCTGCGCGCCCCGGAAAGCAAGAGACCAGTGTCCCTGGGGCTTTGAAAGACTCGAAATCCCTCGGCCAAGTATGCCAGTACGGCCTCGGGCGTCATACCGGGCCGGCCGACCGGGACGCTGTTGCGTTTCGCGGCCTCGCCGATCTTCTTGATGGCTTCGAGGACTTCCGGATGATCGAACTTGCCACCATGCCCGAGAGAATAGGACAGATCGTTGACCCCGATGTAGAGCGCGTCGATTCCTTCAACGGATGCGATCTCGTCGATATTCTGAACGCCCTCCGCATCCTCGATCATTAGTATCACCGCGACGTTGCGATCAGCGAACCGATGATATCCCTCTCCGGGAGCGGGCCATCGGAAAGAAGCCAGTGCAGGACCCACACCACGACGGCCTTCGGGTCCGTAGTGACAGGCTTTCACCGCCTGCCGGGCGAGCTCAGCATTGGAGGTGAAAGGAAAGATGACACCGAGTGCCCCAATGTCCAGGGCTCGTTTGGCCAACCAGAGTTCGTTCTGAGGCACCCGGATGAAAGGCATCGCCTTGAGTCCTCGCGTCGCGAGGATCATGTCACGAGCCGTCTCGAGTGTGATCGCACTATGCTCCATCTCGATCCAGAGAAAATCGAAGCCCGCATCGGCCAACTGCGCCGCGGTCTCGACACACGGAGCGCTGATGTGAGCCCCAAACACCGGCTTCCCTTCCCGCAGCTTCACCTTGACCGGGTTCTCCCAGCGGTCGGAAGTCGCCATGGCGGCGGCCAGCAGGGCGGGAATCAAAAGACTCAGGAGCATGAGAGTGAGCATGGAAAAGCCTCCTCGCAAAAGGAGTATAGAGGACGGGCGGGGGAATTGCGATTTGAGTTCGGAGATTTACGATCGCGCGACCTGGAGCCGGAGCCGGAACGACGTCGGAGCCCGGAACGAAGTCAGAGCCCGGGCGTCCGTGAGGGACTTCCTGGAGCGTCAGAGGCCCTGCGGAGAGTCTGGTCGAAGAGCGAAACTCAGGCCTCGCCTTCCCCGTATACTGGGGGACACACTATGCATAAACAAGTTCCCGAAAGAGCGGCCTTCGATGTCCGGGATTCGGACCTCTCCAGGCTCATTGATGCCCTGCTCGACCATGCGCCCGATCACCCGGATCGCAAGCTCGTCCGCGAAATCCTGGTGACCGGCGTGAAGCTTCTGGAGGACCGGGCCGACCGGGGCGATCTCAAGATCGTGCGCACCGCCATGAAGGAGATGCGCCACGCTTTCCGCATCTTTGCCCGTCTCCGGGGACATCGCAAAGTCAGCATCTTCGGGTCTGCGCGGTCGAAGCCGTCGGACCCCGAGTCGCAGGCAGCGCGAAAGATGGGACACCTCCTGGCCGAGGCCGGGTTCATGGTCATCACAGGCGCCGGCGACGGAATCATGGGAGCGGCCCACGAGGGCGCCGGAAGGGAGCAGAGCATCGGCCTGAACATTCAGCTGCCCTTCGAACAGCATGCCAACCCGACCATCAAGGGCGATCCCAAGCTGATGAACTTCCGGTACTTCTTCACGCGGAAGCTCTTCTTCGTCAAAGAGTCGGATGCGATCATCCTGATGCCCGGAGGATTCGGAACGCTGGATGAAGGCTTCGAGACGCTCACCCTTCTCCAGACCGGACGCAGTGAACCGAAGCCGGTCGTCCTGCTGGATACGGCCGGAAAGGACTACTGGGAAAAGTGGCTCGAGTTCATCCGCACCAGCGTCGTCGGCCAGGGCTTCATCTCCCCGGAGGACCTGAAGCTCTTCGAGCTGGCCAGGACGCCGGAACGAGCCTGCGCCTCGATCCGGCGCTTCTACCACCGCTACCATTCCCTGCGCTATGTCGAGGGACGGAGGCTGCTGATCATCCGCATGAACGGCCCCTTGTCGGCCACGCACCTCGACCGTCTCAACGACCAGTTCTCCGATGTCCTCTCGGGAGGCCGGATCGAGACGACCCCTCCTCATCCCGAGGAGGCGGACGAGACCGACCTGCTCGAGCTGCCCCGGATTTCGCTCCCCTTCGACCAGTATCATTTCGGTCGGCTGCGGGAATTGATCGACGCCATCAACCGGGCGTAGATGGGGACTGGAAGCAGTCCCATGAACCAGACCCGGAAATGGCTCATCGCTGCCAGCGTCCTGTTCGGAACGTTCCTGGCGGTCATGGATGTGGCCGTCGTCAACGTGGCGTTGCCCCACATGATGGGGACCTTTGGCGAGTCCCTCTCGGCCATCACCTGGGTTGCGACCAGCTACAGCATCGCCGAAATCGTCATGTTGACCATGGCGGGGTGGTGGAGCGCCCTGCTCGGGCGGAAGCGTCTCTACCTCCTCTCCTTCGGTCTCTTTTCGATCGGCTCGGCCTTGTCCGGAATGTCCCAAACCTTCGGCCAGATGATCTTCTTTCGCGTCATCCAGGGCATCGGAGGGGGAAGCCTCATTCCCATCTCTCAGGCGATCCTGCGCGAGACGTTTCCCCCCGAGGAGCAGGGGATGGCCATGGCGGTCTATGGGATGGGTGTCGTCCTGGCTCCCGGCGTGGCGCCCGTGCTGGGCGGCTGGCTGACCGAACAGTACGGCTGGCCCTGGGTCTTCTACATCAATATCCCCTTCGCCATCGCCGGCATCCTCATGATTGCGACTTTCGTCGAGGATCCGCCCTATCTGAAGCGGGGCGTCAAACAGATCGACTGGACGGGGATTGCCCTGCTCTCGATCGGGCTGACCTCGATGCAGCTCGTCCTCGAGCGCGGCGAACAGGAGAACTGGTTCGAGTCCGACTGGATCATAGCGGGTACCATCGTGACCCTGGTCGCGCTCCTCCTCCTGGTCGTCCAGCAGTTTCGATCGAGCGAGCCGGTGGTCAACTTCCGGCTGCTGGCCAACAAACCGCTGGCGGTCGGGTCCGCCATGGGTCTGGTCTTTGGTATCGCCCTCTACGGAACGACTTTCATACTGCCGCAGTTCACCCAGAATCTACTCGGATACTCGGCCTTCCAGGCCGGTCTCGTGCTGCTCCCCCGGGTCGTCACGCTGTTCCTGCTCATGCCCGTCGCCGGATGGCTGTACAACCGCGTCGATCCGCGGATCATGATTCTGTTCGGCTCGGCCATCATCATCGTCTCCTACTACCAGCTGGCCTCCCTCTCGCTCGAAGTCGGATTCTGGAATCTGGTGCCCATGCTGCTGCTCATGGGCGCGGGCATGCCGTTCATGTTCGTCACCCTCAGCACCGTCTCCCTCAGCTCGATTCCCCGCAGCGAAATGACGGATGCCTCCAGCCTCTACACACTGGCACGCCGGATCGGCGGGAATCTCGGCTATGCGCTCGTGGCGACCATCGTCGAAAGGCGGACGACGATCCATCGGCTCTATCTCTCGGCGAACGTCAACATCTTCAATCCGGCCTACGAGAGTCTGCGGGATCAGATCTCAGCGCTCCTCGGGTCACTCTCCTTTCCCCAGGGGCAACAGCGCTTTCTCGAGCTGCTGAACCACCAGCTGTTTCGACAGGCGAGAATGATTGCCTACAACGACGTCTCGCTCGTTCTGGGCGCAATGTTCGTCCTCGTCCTTCCCCTGATTTTCCTCTTGCCGGGTCAGGCCGTGCTGCGACGCCAGAGGCAGGCGGAGACACGACGGGACCAGATGGATCAGGGCTGAGTGGGAGTCGAGACCCGGAGACGCCTCAATGCTCCCGCTCCGGCAGGACGACGACGCTGCGGAAGGGCTCGTGGCCGATGCTCTCCGATCGCAATCCGTGGTCGTGAATGAGCTCGTGCTGCAGGCGCCGCACATAGGAGTTCTCCGGTGACAGCTCGACCGGCTGGGCGCTGCGCTGAACCTGGACCACGGCATCTTCGGCCTGCATCAGAGCGGACTCCACGTACTCGTGCCGCTCATCCGCAGACCGGCGCGAGGGAAAACGTTCGGCCAGGAACTCCTTGATCTGGGACAGCGTGTTGCTCTTGATGATGTAGAACTGAACGCCCTGATCGAGGGCCTGTCTCAGTTTCTTGGGTTCGCGCTTGCGCTGCGCCTTGAGACTGACCACGACGTCGGCGTTGACGGGTTGATCGGCCAGTCTGACCGGTGAGTGGAGGTCCCGAATCGCCTTTTCCAGACGGGTTCGGCTGATCCCGATCGGATAGATGCGCACCGGCCGTCGCAGGCGCGATCGCGGACGGGGCGAGCCCCACTCCGCGAGCTGTTCGACTTGTTCTTGGGGACGCGCCCTGGATTCGTCGGGGCCCGCCGGCTCCTCGGTTTCGTAACTTCCGTCTTCACCCCGTACGCGGACCTCCGGGTTCAGCGCCGAGCCCGCCAACAGCCGATCCACGACCTTGGAGAGATCCCGGAAGATGGCCAGCCGGTCCCGGTCCTTGATCTCGACGAGGATGTCGAAGGTGGGGGGCGCCTTGCGCTCGAGGATGGTCTTCTGCGTCCGCCGCCGCCGCGCTTCCTCATCCGAGAGAATGACAGGCTGGACCCCGCCGATCAGGTCCGAGAGAGTCGGGTTCATGATCAGATTGTCGAGGGTGATACCGTGCGCGGTGGCCACCAGTTGAACACCCCGCTCGGCAATCGTGCGCGCCGCCAGGGCCTCGAGCTCGTTGCCGATCTCGTCGATGATGATCACCTCCGGCATATGGTTCTCGACGGCCTCGATCATCACGGCATGCTGGCGCTCGGGAGACGGCACCTGCATGCGCCGGGCATGTCCGATGGCCGGATGTGGGACATCACCGTCGCCGGCAATCTCGTTGGACGTATCGACGACGACGACGCGCTTCTGAAGTTCGTCGGCCAGGACCCGGGCGGCTTCCCGCAGAAGGGTGGTCTTGCCGACTCCCGGAGGGCCGAGAAGCAACAGGCTTTCCCCCGACTCGATGACGTCGCGGATGATGTCGACAGTCCCCGTGATGGCCCGGCCGACCCGGCAGGTCAGGCCGACGATCTCTCCCCGGCGGTTGCGGATGGCGCTGATGCGGTGCAGGGTTCGCTCGATGCCGGCCCGGTTGTCGCCGGAAAAGGAGCCGACCCGACCCACCACATGATCGATGTCCTCCCGGCCGACCTCGAAATCGTCCAGATAGACCGCGCGTTTGGGGTAGCGGGCTTCGGGAGGTCGACCCAGATCCAGAATCACTTCCACCAGGTCGTCGAGCTCCGGTTCCTTCTCGACCATCTTGCGCACGTGCAGGGGGAGGACCTCGAGCAGCGTACCCAGGTCATCGGTGATCTCACCGCGGCGTTCCCTCACTTTTGTCTTCACACCCTTCGCCATAGCCATATTCCGTTCACTTCATTCTAGCCCGCATTCCTCCCACACGGTCAGGGCCGACGCAACAGTTCCAGGACAGCAGCGGCGGTCGCCTCGATGCCGGTGGTCAGCGTCGGTTGCGGGTCCGGCGCGAACAATGGCGAATGCAGTGGGGGCAGGCTGTCTCCGGACTGCCTGGCCGCGTCGAATCGGTCCTGAGGGACCGAGCCGAGCCAGAAGATGCAGGTGGGGATCGAATCGTCTTCCAGTCGGTAGCGCGAGAAGTCCTCACCGGCCATGACGGGGTCCACCTCCACCACCCGGGAGGCGCCGAGCTGTCGTCTCCAGACCTGCACCAGACGCTCGGTGAGGGCGGGGTCATTGTAGGTCGAAGGGGTGTGCTCCTGCTCGAGCACCTCCACCACCGGCAGCAGGTCCTCCGGCAGACCGGCGGCCTCGGCCGTGTACCGGCTGATCCGACGGATCGAGTCCAGCACCTGGTTGCGGACTTCGGGCTTGTAGGTCCGGACGGTCAACTGGAGGTCCACGCTGTCCGGAATCACGTTGTGCTTGGCCCCTCCGTGGATGGAGCCCACGGTGACCACCGCCGGGTCCAGAGGAGAGACGGTTCGACTGACGATCGTCTGCAGAGCCAGCACGATCTGCGAAGCCAGCACGACGGGGTCATGGGTTTTGTGCGGGGAAGCCCCGTGGCCCCCGACACCTCGAACCCGGATGTTCACCGAGTCGACGCTGGCCAGGGCGAAACCCGGACGGAAGCCGACCTGCCCGGCAGGGAGCTCGGGGCTGACGTGAAGGGCCAGGGCATAGTCCGGCCGGGGAAACCGGGAGTAGAGCCCATCGGCCAGCATGGCCCCGGCTCCGGCCCCGCGCTCCTCGGCGGGCTGCCCGACAGCCACCAGCGTCCCCTGCCATCGATCTCGCTGCGACGCGAGCAGCCGGGCCGTGCCCAGGAAACTGCTCATGTGCATGTCGTGCCCGCAGGCATGCATGACGGGGGTCTCGCGATCGCCGTCGATGGTGGCCCGGACCCGGCTGGCGTAGGGCAGCCCCGTCCTTTCCGCGACGGGCAGGGCATCCAGGTCGGTCCGCAACAAAACAGTCGGGCCTTCCCCGTTTCGCAAGACGCCCACGACTCCGAAGGCGCCGCCTCCATCCAGGTAGCGACCGACGCCCTCGGTCACCTCGAACCCGCAGGACCGGAGCCGGGCAGCCACCTCGGACGCCGTCTGCTTCTCCTGGAAGGAGAGCTCCGGCCGAGCGTGCAGGTGCCGATAGAAGTCGAGCAGGTCCGGAACCTCCCGCCTCACCAGTCCGTCGAGATCGGTCTCGGGCGTCCCCTGGCCCACGCCCGCCGACAGCATCAACAGCATGAGAACCATCATTGCTCCCCTCCCCACGACCGCGACGGGCTCCGAAATGGCGCCGTTTCGCGGGCATGCCCTGAATCTGGAATAATACAGGCCAACACCATGCGAACTTCAAACCCAATCAGAATCTTCATTTTCCCGACTTTGGCGCTCCTGCTGCTGGCAACTTCCGGTCTGGCGGCCCCCGCCGCGGACCTCGAGGCGGATGTGCTGGCCAAGGTCCAGGCTGCCTATCAGCAACAGGGACGAGTCAATTTCTCGGAACTTTATAACAGCGACCGCTTCAATGCCGACGAAAGAAACTACCTCGGACGGCTGTACGAAGTCTTCTTCGCCATTCCCGAGTTCCTGCGCTCCGAGGAGCAGTCCACCGGTAAGATTCCGTCGATCGCCGAAATCGCTGCTTCCTTCGGCATCGGGCAAAAGTCGGTGGTGCTGCTCCTGACGGTCATGGAGAAAGACTCGCGGGTTCCCCGCATGTTCACCCGGAACCCGGCCAGCGGAGAGATCGAGAGCATCGATGCGGCCACCATCGAGGCCTTCGTCAAAGCCCGCGGCTCGAACGTCCGGATGACCCAATGGGAAGGACAGGCGCTCCCCGCGTTTACTCTGCCCACTCTCGAGGGAGGGACACTCGGAAGCGCTGATCTGAAGGGCAGCCCCGCCGTCCTCTATTTCTGGTTCACCGGTTGTCCTCCCTGTGTCCGACTGGCTCCGATCCTGGCCGAGTTGAGCCGCCAGTACGGCCCTCGCGGGGTCCGCTTCGTCGGCCTGAACGCCGATGACGTGCTCGGGATCGGAACCGACGATGCGGGGCGCCGGGCTTACGTCGCCAAGGAAGGAATCTCCTTTCCCGTCGTCAATCTGGACGCTTCGACGCGGCAGAGCTTTGGTCAGATCAATGTCTATCCGACGCTTTTCTTCGTGGACCGAAGCGGCGTGATCCGCAGGCATCTGGTCAACTTTCAGAATCGCGCAACCATCGAGGCCATTCTCGAAGAACTGCGCTGAGGCCTCTTCAAGGGTCCTGGAGAACCTGCTTCGGGGATATCTCTGAACCCTCGGGCCCTCACGGCAATCTGAGACCAAGAGCATGTCCCTGTACCGCGAGATCGGACTGCCGGCGGCGATCTTCCTCGTCGTCGGGAACATCATCGGAATCGGCATCTTCACGACCTCGGGGCTGATCGCCGGCAAACTGGGATCCTCCCCGTGGCTGATTGCGATCTGGCTTCTGGGGGGCTTTCTCGCCCTGGTCGGTGCGCTCTGCTACGCCAAGCTCGGTGTCCTTTATCCCCACGCCGGCGGCGAGTACGCCTTCCTGCGACCCACCTTCGGCCCTCTGTTGGCATTCCTGTCGGGCTGGTCGTCTCTGTTCATCGGATTCACCGCACCCATCGCCGCCTCCGCCTTGGGCTTTGCCTACTATCTCGGAGCGTTTCTGCCCGTCGGAACCGATCACCGCGATTGGGCGCTGCGCGGCATCGCCGCCCTGTCCCTGCTGGTGGTGAGCGGATTGTTTTCTTTTGGACTGCGGGCCGGAAACCGGCTGCATTCGGCGATCACCGTGGTGAACCTCGCGCTGATCCTCCTGTTCGCCCTGCTGGTTCTGGTGCGGATGCCCTGGGGGCGACACCTGACGGCGGCCCTGGCCGGCAGTCTCACCGCCGCCGACTATCCTTCGCTCGGCTCAGCCGTGATCCTGGTGATGTTCACCTACAGCGGGTGGAACGCCGCCGCCTACGTGGCCGGGGAGATCAAGAACCCGGGGCGGAATATCCCGCGCGCTCTGGTGGCGGGCACGATCGTCGTCGTCATCCTGTATTGCCTGATGAACCTGGCCTACCTGGCCGGGTCTCCCATCGAGGCGATTTCCGGAGAAGTGGCAGTTGCGGAGGTGACCGCATCGAACGTCTTCGGGGGCCTCGGGAGCACCCTGATCAACACGCTCATTCTCTTTTCCATCCTGAGTTCATTGACCGCCATGTCCATCGCGGGGCCGCGCGTCTATTACGCGATGGCCCATGACGGCTTGTTTCCCCGTTGGTTGACCCGTGTCGATCCGCGGCGCAAGATTCCGCTGCGCGCCATCTGGTTCCAAACGCTCGTGGCCCTCTGCTTCGTGGCGGTGGGAAGCCTCTACCAGATCCTGGTCTACTCCGGGTTCATCCTGCTCCTGTTCAGCACGCTCACGATCGCCGGGTTGTTTCGGGTCACCCGGTCCCGGCTGCTCCCCGCGATCTTCATCGCGGTCAACGTCGTCATCCTCGCCAACGCGGCGGTTTCGAGCCCGCGAGAGACGATCGCAGGTCTGGCTACCGTGGTGCTCGGGCTGCCGGTCTACTTCTACTACCGCCGCAACCGACCGGAATCGAGATCTGAGATCTGAGATTGACGATTTTCGATTTGGGGCGGCGAAGCCGCCCGGGAGACGGGAGTCGGGAAACGGGAAACGGGAGGCGGGAAACGGGAAACGGGAGGCGGGAAACGGGAGGCGGGAGGCGGGAGGCGGGAGGTGGGAGGCGCCCAAGGGAAATTGGTCGGCGGAGCCGCTTTGGACTGCGGCAACCGGGGCGGCCGGTCTGGTGCGGCGACCTGGGGGTTGGTAGAGAATCGAAAGCGGAAGCGAGCTTCCGCAGTCCAAGGACGCCTGCGGCGTCGGAGATGGCAGCCAAAACTACGGTGAATCGAGAAGGTGTCCCAGGGCGTGATTGCGCGCCGTTACTGCGCACGGTCCCTTCGAAGCCCGAAACGCAAAACCAGAAACCAGGCACTCAGAACCAGACACTCGGAACCAAGAACCACCAGGAACCAGGAACCAGGAACTCGGAACTCGGAACTCGAAACCAGGAACTCGAAACCCCCTCCTTGCTCCCTGCTCCCTGCTCCTTGCTCCCTGCTCCCCCTCGTAAATCTCACTTCTCAATCGCCACCTTGCCGGTCATGGGGACGAAGATCACGGGCAGGACGTTTTCCCTCTCGAGGTAGCCGTTGCGCTTCCGATAGCGCACCAGCATCTGGTCGCGGCCCGGCTGACCGACGGGGATGACCAGCCGCCCTCCTTCCGCCAGCTGCTCCCGAAGCGGCTGGGGCAGGTGCGGGGCCGCCGCCGTCACGACGATGATGTCGAACGGAGCCCGATCGACCCAGCCTTCATAGCCGTCTCCGGCACGGACGGTGACGTTCTCGTACCCCAGACCAGCCAACGTCTCCCGGGCACGCTGTGCCAGCTCCGGGATGATCTCGATCGTATAGACGTGGCGGGTGAGCCGCGAGAGAACCGCCGCCTGATAGCCGGAGCCCGTACCGACTTCCAGCACCCGATCGTCCGCCTTCGGCTCGGCGAGCTGGGTCATCAGTGCCACGATGTAGGGCTGGGAGATGGTCTGGTCCAGGCCGATCGGGAGCGGGCTGTCCCTGTAGGCCAGGCGTCTCAGCTCCGGGGGCACGAACAGGTGGCGCGGTACCACGCGCATGGCGTCGAGCACCCTGGCGTCTCGGATGTCGCGAGCCGCCAGTTGGGATTCCACCATCTCATGGCGGGCCGCCTCGTCGCCTGCGGCTCCCCCAGTCAACCGGGTGGCGTCGCAAGACGCCGCCGGAACGCCGCAGACCAACGCTGAAGTGAGGAGGGATGCAAACCATCGGTCCCGCATGGGCACCTCCCGGTTGGATTCTCGAGCGGGCCTCCCGGCGCCTCTTCGGGCACGGTGCCCTCGGCCTGGAGCCCGCGACCGCCGATCTTTACCCCCGGAGCTTTTGGTGGCAGAAACAGCTCACGAGGTGATCGTTCACCATTCCCACAGCCTGCATGAAGGCATAGCAGATCGTGGGACCTACGAATCGAAATCCCCTTTGCTTGAGGGCTTTGCTCATGGCCCTCGATTCTCCGGTCTCGGCGGGGATTTCCTTGAGATCTCGCCACTCGTTCTGGATCGTTCGGCCGCGCACGAACTGCCACAGGAACTCGCTGAAACTCTCGCCCTTCTCCAGCAGGTCCAGGTAAGCCCGGGCGTTGCCGACGGCCGCCGCGACTTTGAGCCGGTTTCGCACGATTCCCGGATCGTCGAGGAGCTGCGCGATCCGGCTCTCGTCATAAGTCGCCATCCGCCGGGGGTCGAATCCGTCGAAGGCCCGGTAGTAGCCGTCCCGCTTGCGCAGGATGGTCAACCAGCTCAAACCCGCCTGGGCTCCGTCCAGCACGAGCTTGGCGAACAGGCGCTGGTCGTCGCGCTCTGGAACGCCCCACTCATGATCGTGGTAGTCGCGGTAGAGCGGATCGCTCAGGCACCAGCTGCAGCGTTCAACGTGGCTCATTCCTTGGTTCCCGCCACATAGATTTCGGCTCCCCGGTCCAGGAACTCGTCCGCCTTCTCCCGCAATCCCTCTTCCAGCGCTTCCACGTCGGAGAGACCCTGGGACATGGCAAAGTCCCGCACCTCCTGGGTGATCTGCATGGAGCAGAACTTCGGGCCGCACATTGAGCAGAAGTGGGCCGTCTTGGCTCCGGTCGCCGGGAGGGTCTCGTCATGGAAGTCCCGGGCGGTATCGGGATCCAGGGAGAGATTGAACTGGTCCTCCCACTGGAACTGGAAACGGGCTCGAGACAGCGCATTGTCCCGGGCCTGCGCGCCCGGATGACCTTTGGCCAGGTCTGCGGCATGGGCTGCAATGCGGTAGGCGATGACACCCGCCTTGACGTCGGATCGATCGGGAAGGCCGAGATGCTCCTTGGGCGTGACGTAGCAGAGCATGGCGCAACCGTACCAGCCGATCATGGCGGCGCCGATGGCCGAGGTGATGTGGTCGTAGCCGGGAGCGATGTCCGTCGTCAGGGGCCCCAGCGTGTAGAAGGGGGCCTCCAGGCACTCCTGGAGCTCCTTCTCCATGTTCACCTGGATCATGTGGATCGGAATGTGTCCGGGCCCCTCGATCATCACCTGCACGTCCTGCTCCCAGGCCCGACTGGTCAATTCGCCGAGAGTCGTCAACTCTGCGAACTGGGCTTCGTCGTTGGCATCCGCGATCGAGCCCGGACGCAACCCGTCTCCCAGACTGAAAGCCACATCATAGGCCTTCATGATCTCGCAGAGCTCGTCGAAGTGGGTGTAGAGAAAGCTCTCCTGGTGATGGGCCAGACACCACTTGGCCATGATCGAGCCGCCCCGGGAGACGATCCCGGTTATCCGCTGCGCCGTGAGGGGGATGTATCTCAGCAGAACACCGGCGTGAACCGTGAAGTAATCCACTCCCTGCTCGGCCTGTTCGACGATGGTGTCTCGATAGACCTCCCAGCTCAGCTCCTCCGGCCGGCCGTCCACCTTCTCGAGCGCCTGGTAGATGGGGACGGTCCCGATCGGCACCGGGGCATTGCGCAGGATCCACTCTCGGGTCTCGTGAATATGGCGCCCCGTCGACAGATCCATGACCGTATCGGCGCCCCAGCGGATGGCCCAGACCATCTTCTCGACTTCTTCCTCGATCGACGAGACGACTGCCGAGTTGCCGATGTTGGCGTTGATCTTCACCAGGAAATTCCGGCCGATGATCATCGGCTCGAGCTCCGGGTGATTGATGTTGCTGGGAATGATCGCCCTTCCCGCCGCCACTTCCTGCCGCACGAATTCAGGCGTGATCCGTTCCGGGATGCGGGCACCAAAAGCGTGACCTGGATGTTGACGGAAAATCGAAGCGTCGCCTCCCATGCGCTCCTGGAGCAACTCGCGCCCTTGATTCTCGCGAATCGCGGCATACTCCATCTCCGGGGTCACGATCCCCTGACGGGCGTAGTGCATCTGGGTGACGTTTCGGCCCTGACGGGCGCGCTGCACGGGTCGCGTCGATGGAAACCTGGACTCCCCCTCAGAGATCGCCCGGGAACTGCCCCGAACGAAGAAGGATGAGGGGTGATCCAGAGTCTCCGTATCCCCCCGCTCCTGGATCCAGGCGAGACGAACCGGCGGCAGTCCCTGATGGATGTCGATTCCGGCGTCCGGGTCGGTATAGGGGCCGGACGTGTCGTAGACCAGAAATGAACGACCTCGGCCCTCCTGGACGGCCTTCCCTGGTTTGCTCAGGCGGATCTCCCGCATGGGCACGCGCAAGTCGGAACGTGAACCCTCCAGGTAAACCCTTCGGGAGCCCGGAATGGGACCGCATGTGACATGCGTCGGAGGATTCTCTTTCTTCGGATGTGTCTTGCTCAACTCAGCCTCCCTGAGACGCGCCTGGAAGAAAGCGGGGGTCGGCTGTACTTTCCCTTCGCCGGAATTACCCGGATCAGGTTCTGGGGTCGATGGCGGGCATCCTCTCAGCCGACAGTCTCAGCTCCCCCAAGCACGTTGTTCTAGGTAGCCCAAGGGTATCGGTAATCGGGGCCGAGTGCAATCGGGGCCGGGGAGCGGGGAGTTCCGATTTGCGATTTTCGATTGGGTTTCGGGTTTCGGGGGCGTGTTGTCGAAATCGTTCTGACGCGGTTTGGGCCGTGCCATCCGGTCGTCGAAACCTGCAGAGCCGATTCCACGCAACGGCGCAAAGTACGCGAAGCCGCCACCCACAAAGAATCTCCTTGCGGCGTTGTGTACGTTGCGGCTTCGCGTGAGATCAGGCTGCCGAGACCTCACTCCAGTGGGGGCACACCGATCGGAGGCCGCAGCCCTTTGGGCAACACGCCCTCGGGTTTCGGGTGAGATCATCCCTCCGCCGCGTGTGAAGTTTCCGGTAGCTTGCTGCCGCTTTCGGGTCGCCTCCGACCGTCGATACGACTCGTCCCCCCGGCCGCCGAGCGACGGAGAACCGGCACGGGAGACCTCTCGGGAGCCCGGGCAGGCGGAACGGTCGAGTCCTCTCCACAGAAAGCGGAAGCGAGCTTCCGCAGTCCAAGGACGCCTGCGGCGTCGGAGATGGCAAGCAGAACCACGGTGAATCGAAACGAATCGACAATCGACAATCGACAATCGACAATCGAGAATCTATGTCATCTTTTCGCCGGCCAGATACATGTCATTGCGGATCGGAAGGACGGACCGCTGCCGGATCGCGTCGTGTCCGAGGATGGTTGGCACGGCCGCGTTCATGGCTTCCACGCTGTCGCAGAGATTCGGACGTCCGTCCCGGATCGTCTGGGCGAAACCTTCGAGCTCCAGGCGGTAGGCCGTCAGAGCGTTGAAACCGGCCGAGGTGCTCGAAATGGCAGCCCCTCCGGCAGCGTCCCGAGCCCGGCTTTCGGAGGCCTGCATCACGGGAGCATCCCCCTTGATGTTCTCCACTTTGACTTGAGTCGGTTCCGCGCCGCCCTCGTAGAAGAGCATGGCCTCCCGCTCTCCGGTGATCAGCACCGTTCCCTTCGTCCCGAAGAAGGCCTCGTAGTAGTTGTCCCAGCCGTTCGATTCGATGGAGGTGAAGGTCGTGGTCAGATTGTTGGGGTACTCGTACATGACGTAGACGTGGTCGGACGCCTCGCGCCCGTCCTTGTATCGATAGACCCCACCGGAACCGTAAACCTTCTCGGGAACGCTGTTGCTGAACCAGTTCACGACCTGGATCTGGTGGCTGCCGAGCTCGGCCATCAGTCCGAGTGAATATTTGTCGTACAGCCGCCAGTTCTTGAGATGCTCGAGGTCGGGATAGCCCCAGGGAGACGGATCGAACTGCATATCCGTCGGGACCTTCCGTCTCCAGTCGTTGTTCCGGTGCCAGGCCAGGCGGACATAATAGATGTCTCCGATGGCGCCGGAGTCGATGAGCTGCTTGGTCTCATGGTAGAGAGGATTGTAATTTCGCTGGTGACCGATCTGTAGATTCTTCCTGGCCGACTTGGCCGCGTCCGCCATTTGGCGACACTCGTCGAGCCCCTTGCCCATGAGCTTCTCGCAGAAGACGTGCTTGCCGGCCTGCAGTGCATCGACGGTCATCTGGGCGTGCATCCACAGAGGTGTCGCGATAATGACCGCCTCGAGATCACGTCGATCGAGCAGTTCCCGATAGTCGGTGTAGGCTTTGGCGTCCGGATCGTGCCGCTCCTGGGCGATCTTCAGAGCCCGCTCGAGATTGGGTGGGAAGATATCGCAGACCGCCGAGATCTTGACGTGGCTCGGAGGGGCGTTCTCCAGGAGGACTCCGCCTTCGCCGCCGATGCCGATGATTCCGGCCCGGACCGGCGTCATCGTGGCTGCCTTCCAGATCAAGGCACCCGCTACGGGTGTGGCGGCCACCGCCTTTATGAAGTTGCGTCGTCCGAGTTCCTTTTGCTGTTCGGTCAGGTTCATGTCCGGTTCCTCCACCAGTGGCTGACGAGAATGTCCAGCCCAATTATAAGCCCTGTGCGGAAGGACGCCACCACGACCAGGGCCAGGATCTCAATGAGGTTCTTATCAACATAGAGCTCGGTCCCCTGCCCGGTCGAGACCACGAAGCCGGTGTAGTCCAGGGGAGGAATCGCCGCATAGATCATGCCCAGCAGTCCGATGCCGACGATCGCGGCGGTCCGGGTAAACAGACCGACCATCAGGAAGAGGCCGACGAGCATGAGCCCTAGAACCATGGCGTAGTCCGCGACTCCCAGCGCCCACGGAGTGTCCGCGATCCACTTGAAGGGCCCCCAACTCGCCTTGAGGTATCCCTCCGCCGACCAGAAGGGGGAGATCAGCTTCCCGAAGCCCTGAAAGAAGAAATGCCAGCCGATAGCGAAGCGGAGCACCACCAGAACGGTCTTCTGCCAGCCTGAAAGCCGTGTACTCTCTGCATTCAACTCCTCACCTCCGTCAGTCCAGGTTTACTCTCACCATGAAGGATTCAGCGGTCCCAAAGCGCAGCACCCGAAGCCGTTCGCCCTCGTCGATCGCGGGCACGACAATCGCCCCCACCTCGTGATGTCGGCTGCAGTACACTTCGATCTCCTCAGGGGTCATGACGAAAAACGCCGTCGAGAGAGCATCCGCCCACGCTGCGTCCGGCGCAAAGGTCGTCACGCTCAGGTGATGCAGCACCGGTTCTCCTGTCCGGGGATCGAGGATGTGACCGTACCGCCGACCATCCACCTCGAAGTACTGCTCCCCCACACCCGACGTCGCCATGCCGACTTCTTTGAGCTCCAGCGCCAGCAGGTCAGATTCCCGATGCAGCGGATGCCGCACACCGACCCGCCATCCCCCGCCACATTTGCCGGGATCACCCCAAGCCAGGAAACTGCTGTTTCCAGCGTGCAGCAGCGCCTGCTCAAACCCGGCATTCTGAAGGATGCGAGCGGAGCGATCAAGTGCAAACCCTTTGCCGATGCTCCCCAGATTGATTTCAAGACCGGACTTCAGGAAACGAACGGTTCGGTCCTCGGTCCGAAGCTCGAGCCCATCACTCCCCGTGCGGGCCAGTGCCGCTTCGATTTCGGATCGATCCGGCACCCTGCCCTGCCGCTGATGGAATCCCCAGCAGCTCCAGACGGCGCCCGCGGCCACATCGAAGGCGCCCTCCGTATCGGCCCCAATCCGCAGACTGCGCTCGAGGAGTTCGAACAGTTCGGGTTCCACTGCGACCGGCCGCATCGCCGCATCGCGATTGAGCTCGGAAACCCGGCTGGCGGGGTCGAAGTAGCTCAGGAGCCCCTCCAGGCGTCGCACTTCGTCCAGGGCCTGGTGGGCAAACTCGATCAGACCGCGGAATTCGGTCGGGACGAGAATCTCGAACTGCGTCGCCATGGCCGGGCGGCCCAGGCGCAACAGGCTCAGGTCCCGGGGGAGGGGAGCAGGTTTTCCGGCCCGAAAGAAGGCCCGGCGACTCGGCAGCTTTTCCACCTTAATAAAATGACAGAAGCCGCAGTCCGTCGCCAGAGCGGCCCGGACAAACCGCCGGAACCGGGTCCGCTTGTCCTGCCCGGCCGCCTTGCGTAAGATTCCGCCATGATCTACTTGGGAATCGATTGCGGAACACAGAGTCTGAAGGTTCTCGCCTGGTCGCCCGGCCGCGGTGCGGTGGCTTCGGCCTCCCGTTCGTACGGCCTGATCGAGGGACTGCCGGCCGGGCACAAAGAACAGCACCCGTCCGACTGGGTTTCCTCGCTCGAGGAATGTATGCAGGAGCTGGGATCCAGAATCGCTCTGGAGGAGGTCCGCGCCATCGGCGTCTCCGGACAGCAGCACGGTCTGGTCGTCCTGGATGAGAAAGACGAGGTCATCCGGCCCGCCAAGCTCTGGAACGACACCAGCACCCAGAAGCAGTGCGATGCCATCATGAATGCCTGCGGAGGTCGCAGTGCCTATCAAAGCGAGATCGGCAACAGCCTGCCGCCCGGGTTTACGGCGTCCAAAATCCTCTGGATCAAGGAGCACGAGCCTCGGAATTATGAGAGGATTCGCTCGATTCTCCTTCCGCACGACTACCTCAATTTCTACCTGACGGGCGAAAAGACGGCAGAGAACGGCGATGCCTCCGGGACGGGCTACTTCAAGGTTCGAGAACGCACCTGGTCGGCGGCCGTCCTCAAAGCCATCGACCCGGGGCGCGACCTCGCAACCTGTCTCCCCCGGCTGATCGGTTCCGGGGAACCGGCCGGAACCATCCGGCAAGAACTGGCCACGCGCTGGGGCCTGCCGGCAACGGTCAAGGTCAGTTCCGGTGGCGGCGACAACATGATGGGGGCCATCGGGTCGGGCAATGCCCGGGAAGGACTGATGACCATCAGCCTCGGCACCTCCGGGACCCTCTACAGTTTCAGCGCCGGCCCCGTCGTGGATCCGGAAGGCGAGATCGCCGCCTTTTGCGACAGTACGGGCGGCTGGCTGCCTCTCGGTTGCACAATGAACGTGACCGTGGCGACGGAAATGGTGCGCAAAGGGATTCTCCAGTCCGACCACGCCGGGCTCGAGGAAGCCGTTCGAGCGGTCCCGGCGGGTTCAGACGGGCTGATTCTGGTCCCCTACCTGGAGGGCGAGCGCATGCCCTCGGTCCCCGATGGAACGGGCGTCCTGTTGGGGATCCGCCCCGCAACGACCACACCCGCCCACCTGGCGCGAGCGGCGATGGAGGGCGTCACGCTGGGACTGCGCTACGGATTGGAGCGCATGCGTTCCCTGGGGCTTCGGACCGACGAGCTGCGCCTCATCGGCGGCGGCGCCAAGAGTGCGACCTGGCGCCAGATGGTGGCCGATATCTTCGGCCTGCCCGTCGTCTGCCCGGAAAGCGAAGAGGGTCCGGCCCTCGGCGCGGCCATCCAGGCGATGTGGGCGGATACGGGAACCGACATTCGGGAGCTGATCGCCCGCCACGTCCAGGTCGACGAGGCAACGCGTCACGAGCCGCAGACGGACGCATCGGAGACCTACGCCCGACTCTACGATCTCTACGAGAAGACGACGAAGGCCCTGATCGAAGGACCGGTCTTCCATCTGCACCGGGAGTATCTGGGGTAGTTTCGGGTTTCGAGTTTCGAGGGCTTGTTGCCCAAAGGGCGGCGGCCTCCGATCGGTGTGCGCCCACTGGAGAGAGGTCTCGGCAGCCTGATCTCACGCAAAGGCGCCAAGTACGCCACGCCGCAAGGAGATTCTTTGTGGCTGGCGGCTTTGCGTCCTTCTTTGCGCCGTTGCGTGGAACCAACCCGCCGTGCATTCGCCTGCCTGCCAGCGTCCGATCCGACACAGCCCTTGCCATTCGGACAACCCGCCTTCGCCCTTCGCCCTTCGCACTCCACCCTTCGGCATTGGGCCTTCGCCGTTCGGCGCGGAGAACGGGAGGACGGGTCTCGCGAGGGAGGGAGGGAACCGCGTTCTTTTGCCGGGGGTCGGAAGGCGACGGACGGTCAGTCGTGGACTTCGAGGAGGTCGCCGTCCTCGAGGACATAGTCGCGCTCGACCATCTGCCCCTCGAAGCGGGTCTTTCCCCAGACGCGGGCGTATTTGAATCTTTCGGCCAGGTCCTTGTGGATCTGTGCCGCCGCGTCCAGGACGGTACTGCCTCTCTTCAGGACATACGGCTTCTGCTCCGGATCCGGCTTCGCTCCGGGGGCTTTGGTGTAGACCCGCACCACGTTGAGTCGGACGAACAACAGCCGCTTGAACTCCATCAGATCTCCGGGAGAACGCACCGAAAACGGGATCGGTTCGAGCCGGTCGGCAAAGAGCTCGTGCCAGGCCTCGAAACTCTCTGTTCCGTCCGTTCGATCGATCTTGTTTCCGAAGACGAGGAAGCGACTTTGGTCGCTCGGAAGGAGCGCCAGACCCCGCTCGGCGAGACGGCCGAGGACGAACTCGGTCTGCTCGAGCACCATGGGATCGGTGACATCGAACAGCAGCACCGCCACATCCGCCTGCTCGATCATGGCCAACTGCCAGGGTTCGAGTGACTCCGGCGCAAAGGGCGGCATGTCCACCAGCTGGATCTGAACGTCTTCGAAGGGCATCATCCCGGGCTGGGGGGCGCGTGTAGTGAACGGATAGTCGGCAATCTCAGGTTCCGCATTGGTCAGTGCGGCCAGCAGACTCGACTTGCCCGAATTGGCGGGCCCGGCCAGAATCACCCGGCCGATTCCCTCGCGATCGACATAGTGAAAGGGCCGCTTGGATGCTCCCGCCGACTTCTCTTTCTGCGCATCCTTGCGCAGTTTCGAGAGGCGGCGCTTGAGATCGGCCTGCATCTTCTCGGTCCCCTTGTGTTTCGGAATGACGCGCAGCATGGCTTCGAGAGCGTCCATCTTCTCCGCAGCGGTCTCGGCCGCCTTGAAGCGCTCCTCGGCATCATGGAATTCGGGTGTGAGATTTGCAGGCACGGGACGATTATAGGGAGGCTCAGCGTCGCCTGACCAGATGCATCATGCGCACGGCCGGCTCATAGTCGTGCCGGGCCGCCTCGGCGATCAGCTTCCAGCCCTCGCCGGATTTCAACTGGCGGAGTCGACTCAGCCCCAGACTGTAGAGGTATTCCGGCTTCCTGGCGTCCTGGAGCAGCGCCTCCCAGACGACGGCGGCTTGATCGTAATCTCCGCCGGTGAAAAGACAAACCGCCAGGTTGGTCCGGGCCCACTCCGAAGCCGGGTCCAGGGTCAGCCCCTCCCGGTAGTGCTCGACTGCCGAATCGAGGTGGGCCTGCCGTTGCAGGCAGTAGGCGAGGTGAAACAGGTAGAGACTGTCGCGCCGTTCTTGCACGAGGCTCTCGAAGACACGCTGCGCACCGGTCCAATCCTCCTGCTTCTCCAGTCCGACGGCATACTCGAACCGGATCCGCCGGGCTTCGGCCTCGATGTCCGGGTTTCCGGGGCTCAGCGAATAGGCCCGCTCCAGGTAAACCAGGGCTTCACGGGGCCGCCCGGCCTCATTCAGCACTCGGCTGACTTCCTGCATCAGAATCGGATCCAGGGGATAGCGCTGCTCGACGCGCCGCAGGTCGGCGAGGGCTTGCTCCCAATTGCCGGCATTCTCGTTGCGGCGCGCCCGCAACAGGTTTTCGCCGGCCGAGCGCGTTTCGTCTCCGGAATGCAGGACGGAGAGGGCCTGATCGAGACGTCCGTGAAGGAAGTGCAGCCAGGCGCTCTCCTGCCGGGCCGTCCGGCAATCGGGTCGCTGTTTGAGGACGCGGGCGTACAAATCCAGGGCTTCCTGATCCCGACCGAGTTTCTGGAGGAGGCCGGCCAGCGTCAACGCCCCGGTGGTGAACCCGGGGTTGGAGGAGACGATCGGTTCGAGCACGGCGATCGCCTGCTCCGGGCCTTCCGCCCGGGCCAGCGCGAGGCTGCGCCCGAGAGCCAAAAAGGCGGCGTCCAGGGCCTCGGAGGCCGAGAGGTGTTCGCGGGCCTCGTCGGGCCGCCCCAGGATCCGCTCGACCTTCGAGAGTTCGCGCAGAAAGAGCGGATTCTCCGGATCCGACTCGACGGCCAGTTCCAGGTACTCCACCGCCCTCGCCGGCCGACCCGCCACCCTTTCCTGGTCCGCCAACTGCAACAACAGGCGTCCTTCGTGCGGAGCCAGACGAAGCGCTTCCTGGAGCTGGTTGCGAGCCTCGTCCCGGCGCCCCATACCCTCCAGGATCGAGGCGTAGAAGTGGCGATAGACGGGAGACTTCGGATTCAGCTCAACGGCGCGGGCCGCTCGCTGCATCGCTTCGGTGTCCTGTCCCTGGGCAAACAGAACCGCTGCCAGACGGTACTGGGCCTCGCCATTGTCGGGTTCGAGCTGACACACTCTCCGGAGCAGCGTGCGGGCCTCCTCCGGGTCGCCGAGACGCATCGCAAGCTCAGCTCCGATGATCAGGAGGGCGGGATTGGAGATCTCCGCCGCAGCCGCCGAACGGAAGGCCCGACTCGCCAATTCGAGATCTCCCGCCCCCAGGGCCGTGGAGGCAATCGTCACCGCCAGTTCCGGATTTCGCGAGGCCAGGGCTATGTTCCTGCGGCCGATCTCCAGCGCCTCGGCATAGAGACCGTCCTGGACGAGGCTGTCGATCTGTTGGGAAAGGGCCCCGACGTCTTGCGCCAAGCTGATGGCGCCCAGGAGACCGAGCAACACGAGGGCCGAAACGAACGGCGTGAGCGGGCGCCGGGCTGCCCGGCCGTCGACGCAATCCGGGGCCGGCGAAAGACTCGGATTCAGGCCGAGAGTGGGATCCATCATGCGCGTCCTTGGCGAGGTCTCGGTCAACGCCGAACCGGCTGTCCCGATTATGTCACAGGGCCCATGCGGGATCGAAACAATGTGGCCGGCCAGGTCGACCAGGGAGCAGCCGAGAGTTTAGAATAGGAACCTCAAAGAGGTACCAGAGTGTAGTCGAACCTGTTGACCCTGAAGCCCGTCGTCGCCGTGACTCGTTTCCTGAGCCTGATCGTTGTTGCCGTTCCCCTGCTGGCGTGGCTTCCGGCCACCCCCGACACTCCGTTCGGTCAGTGGACCCTGGAGCAGGCCGTGCAGATCCTCAACGATTCACCCTGGGCCACCAAGGAGACCTTCACCGAAGTCGTCGGGGGCATCGGGAGCGGGGTCGAGGGCGAAAAGGAACTCTACAAGACCTACTACGTCCGACTCCTGTCGGCGCGGCCCATCCGCGAGGCCTTTGCCCGTATCCGCCAGTTGGAGCTCGGCTACGACACGCTCAGTCCGGCGCGCAGACGGGACGTCGACCGGGAGCTCTCGGCGGGACTGAAGCTGGATGTGAGCCGCTGGATCATCGTAGCGGTTGCCTTCCGCTCGAACACCCCCCAGGACCAGGCCGGAATCGAGCGGTTCTTTCAGAATCAGACCGTGGAAACCATGCGGAACCGGGCCTTCCTCTCGACTGAAAGCATGCCCCGAGTCGAATTGGCGGCCTACTACCCGCCCCGGGAGGCGACGGTGGGAGCGAAATTCGTTTTCCCTCGCATTCAGAACGGTATCCCGGTGGTCGATTCTGCCGATAAGCAGCTTGTGTTCGAGTTCGATACCCCCGGCCCCGGCGCCCAGTTGCGGGCCCGTTTCTCGATTGGCGACATGATCATCAACGGTGAACTGGTGCTATGAAGAAGGCGCTTCCCCTCCTTTCCCGCAGTCTGCTCGGGTCGCTCCTGTTGGCTTTTACGATTTCGTCCCTGCCGGCCGAAACAATCGAGGGGACTTATCGCGCTGCCGGCGGCCGCGCCTGTGCCGGAACGCAGCTGCTCTTCATCAGTGATTCCAGTTCGGAAACGGTCTGCGTCGAGACCGACCATCAGGGTGAATTCCAGGTCGATCTCCCTGCCGGCGAGTACGACGTCTACCGCAGCCAGGGAAAGACCCGCGACTTCGTCAGCCGTCTGAAGGTCTCGAAGGGTCAGACCCTGAATGTCGACCTGACGGACCAGCGGCGTTCACAGGACCGGTCTCTGGCGGCGATTCGGGAGTACAAGAGCGGCTCCGGCGAATCGGACCAGGAGAAGCTCGCCGAATTGATCAATCCGTTTCCCCTGAAGAAGCAGGGACGCTGGTACGGTTCGCTCTACGAGTTCCACCGAAACGACAATTTCGACGCGCGGAATTTCTTCGATCCGGTCGGAGAACCGCTTCCGGAGTACAAGAGGAACCAGTTCGGCGGCACGCTGGGCGCCTACTTCGGGCGAGGACTGAGCCTCCAGGGAAGCTACGACGGACTCCGCATCATCCAGGGCACCACGCTGCTTTCCCACGTCCCGACGACGCCCATGCGTCAAGGGGACTTCTCCGGGCTCGAGTCGACGATCATCGACCCGTTGACGGGCCAGCCGTTTCCCGGCAACCGCATCCCGGCGGACCGGATCGACCCGATCGCCCGGCAGCTGCTCTCGGTGGTGCCGGAGCCGAACCGAAAGGATCCGGACCGGAACTTCGTCAGCAACGACCCGCGGGTGCGCGATCAGAATCACTTCAGCCTGCGCGGCGATGTGGAGACCGCCGGGGGGGCGACCCTGGTTGCCAACTACGCCTACACGGGGGCGACGCAGACACGGGTGGCCGAATTGCCGGCGTTCGATTCCGACGTGTCCGAAGCCTATCAGGACGCCTCGGTCTCCTACAGCCGCGTCCTCAGCGCGAGCCTTCTCACATCGCTGAGAATCGAGCTGGGCAGGAGCCGCAGTGACTCTCTTTCCCGCAATGCGGGTCAGGCGGGCCTTCTGGAGTCGCTGGGTATCAGCGGCCTGCAGGTCAGCGATCCCCTCGAGGAGGGTTACCCCATGTTCTGGCTGACCGGATACGCCGATTTCGGGGACGGTAATTCCCCGGGCACGGCCGTTCGGAACCACCTGGGGATCTCCTCCTCAGTGACCTATGTCCGGGGCAGCCATACCCTGCGGGGCGGGCTGGACATGACGGCGATCCAGCTCAACAACCAGCGATCCGACGGAGTCCACCGGGGACGTTTCTCCTTCTCCGGCCGTTTCACCGGCGACGGCTTTGCCGACTTTCTGCTGGGTCACCCCGATTCGGCCGACCGAGGCATCGGATCGGACCGTGCCGACCTCAGGAGATTGCGTTGGGAGGCCTTCTTTCGAGATCAGTGGAGGATCGTTCCGAATTTCGAGCTCAGCTACGGCATCAACTATGAAGTCTCGCCGCCCTACCACTCGATTCGCGACAACGTTTCCGGGTTCTATCCCCTGCTGTTCGAACCGCCGGCCAGCGGTGAAATCGTCATCGCCGGTTCCCAGCGCGCCCGGGAACTGGGCTTTGGAAAAGCCGTTCCGGGATCGCTTCTGTTCACCGACCGGAACGACTGGTCGCCCCGAGTGGCGTTCGCCTACAATCCGCTCGGCAGCAACCGGCTGGTCGTCAGAGCCAACTACTCGATCTGGCACGACTTTCCGCAGGACTGGCTCTTCCTCCGCTCGCTGACTCGCAACTATCCCTTCTATTACGTGGAGAGCGCCTCCGTCTCACAGGGCCAGCCCCCGCTGCCCCTGCAGGATCCCTTTTCCACCTCGGTGGAGCCGCAGTTGATCGTCAACGGCATGGTTCCCCGGCTGCGCACACCCTCGACCCAGACCTGGCGACTGGGAATCGAAAACGAGCCGTTCCGCAACTGGAACGTCGGGATCACCTATGTGGGCCAGAGGGGGACCCACTCCACCCGGCTGATTCCCGCCAACGTTCCGACGCCGGGCACGGGCCCCGTCCAGCCCCGTCGCCCCAATCCGGATTTCGGACCCTTCGAGATCGTCACGGACGGAGGAGCCTACACCGGGCATGGACTCGACCTGAGCGCGGAACGTCGGCTGGCCCGCGGCTTTTCGGTCCGCTCCGGATTCGAATGGAATCGCTTTCTGGATGACAGTGTCTGGGGAAACCCTCAGAATCCCAGGGATCTGCATTCGGAGCGTGCGACAGCCAACTGGCTGCCCCGTCGCCGTTTCTACCTCAACTACATCGTCGACCTCCCCATGCGGTCGATCTTCTATCTGTCCGACTCCGACTCCTGGCTGCGCTGGGTTGCGGACGGCTGGAGACTTTCCGGAATCACCGAGATCCGTGATGGGCGCCCCTTTACCGTGACGATGTCGGGTGACCCCAACAACGATGGGGTCTATGGGGATCGGCCGGATCGCATGGCTTCCGGAATACTGCCCGCCAACGAGCGTTCGGTGGATCAGTGGTTCGACACTTCGGCCTTCGCGGCTCCCTCGGCCTATGGCTTCGGCACTTCGGGCCGGAGCATCCTCCTCGGACCCGGCTATCAGACCTGGGACGTCAGCGTCATCAAGCAGACCCGTTTTTCCGACGGCGACCAGCTGGAGTTCCGGGTCGAACTGTTCAACGCCCTGAACCAGGTGAATTTCGATCGGCCCAATGCCAACTTCGCGGACAGCAGCCTGTTCGGGAAGATCTTCGGAGCGGACCGGGCGAGAGAAATCGAGCTGGCCCTCAAGTACTCCTTCTAGCGCTGGCGCGGGGCCTTCAGTACAGGAACATGGGCTTGCCGAGCACGTCCGTGACCTTGGGCAGGTATTGCTCGATGTCGTAGAAGGTATCGACATCGACCCGCTTGACTCCCTGGGCCACGATGTCGAGATCCTCGTGACCGTAACGCCCTTCGCGCAGCGTGACCAGTCGTCCGGTCAGACCCTGCTGGATCAGATCGATGGCCAGACTGCCATAGTTCGCGGAGACCATGCGATCCAGTGAATCCGGGGCCCCGCTCCGCATCAGGTAACCGAGTTGCTGGTAGATGATGTTGCGGCCCGTGCGCCGTCGGATCTCCTCGGCCGTGACGCTGCCGATGCCACCCAGCTTGCGATGACCGTACGCATCGACGGGACCGCTTTCCAGGACCTCGTCACCGATCATCCGGGCACCTTCCGAGATCGTCAGGACGGCGTAGCGACTGGGGCTCCTCTCCTGGTCATCGACCAGAAAGCGGGCCAACCTGTCGGGATCGAAGGGGACTTCGCTGATGATGGCCCGGTCGACCTCGGCCAGATAGGCCGCCATCAGGGAAGTCTCGCCGGAATTGCGACCGAACAGTTCGACTACGCCGATTCGCTCGTGGGAGCCGATGGAAGTACGCAGCTGCGTGATGTACTCGACGCTGCGGGTGACGGCCGTCGAGAATCCGATGCAGTAGTCCGTCCCGAAGACATCATTGTCCATCGTCTTGGGGACGGCGACGACCTTGATGCCCTCTTTGTGCATCCGGTGAGCGTAGCTCAAGGTGTCGTCGCCGCCGATCGGGATCAAGGCGTCGATCTTGAGGACGTCGATGACTTTCAGGACGTGTTCCGTGAAATCCACGAAATCGCGACCTGCGACGGCCTGTGCACTGCCGCGCAGAAACACAGGGATCTGTTCTCGCGGCACATTGCCCGGATTGGTCCGCGAGGTGTGCAGAAAGGTGCCGCCGGTTCTTCCGATGGTACGCACCGTTTCGCGTGTCAACGGGACGGTGTGCTTCGTCGGCGAATCGGGATCATCGAGATTGAAGTTCAGAAGTCCGCCCCAGCCGCGCTTGACTCCGACGACTTCGTCGCCATCGTCCATCGCCCGGTAAACGACCGATCGGACACAGGGATTCAAACCGGGGACATCACCCCCGCCGGTCAGGATGCCAATTCGTTTTGCCATGTGTAAAGACCTTGGACGGATTCGATTCTAGCAAATCACCGAGCTCGTCGGGGCTTCAATGACGGAGGCTCGGGGGTCCGCTTTCCGGGAGCCGCCTTGTCTCGGGCCCCCGGCTCGAATATTCTTGGAGCTGGTCAACCGGACCCCGGGAGGTAGTTGCTGAAGATGGGCAAGATCAATCGACGGGAGTTTGTCAGTGCATCGGCTGCGGCCTGGGCTGCCGCTCCGATGGTTCTCAATTCGAACGTTTTGGCCGGCGCGAACGATCAGATCCAGGTCGCCTGCTGCGGACTGCATGGGCGGGGTCAGGATCACATCTATGGCTTTCAGACTCTACGGAACGTCGAGGTCGCCGCGCTGTGCGACATCGACGAAAGCGTGCTGGCCGAAAGGCTGAGGCAGTTCGAGGAACGCGGCTGGCGCAAGCCGAAGGTCTACACGGATATCCGCAAGGTCCTCGAGGACCCGGACATCCACGTCGTCAGCTTCGCCACCCCCAACCACTGGCATGCACTCGGAACCGTTTGGGCCTGCCAGGCCGGAAAGGACGTCTACGTCGAGAAGCCGGTCTCCCACAACATCTGGGAGGGGCGGAAGATGGTCGAGGCGGCCCGAAAGTACGACCGCATCGTCCAGGCCGGCCTGCAGATCCGGAGCTCCATCGCCATTCAGGCTGCCGTCGAATACCTGCAGAGCGGTCAACTGGGCGAGGTCTATATGGCCAAGGGCCTCTGCTACAAGTGGCGGGACACCATCGGCCACACTCCCGACGAGGCCGTGCCGGCCGGAGTTCACTACGATCTGTGGATTGGGCCGGCGCCCCAGCGGCCGTTCTCGCGCAACCGGTTCCACTACAACTGGCACTGGCAATGGGCCTACGGGAACGGAGACATCGGGAATCAAGGTGTGCACCAGCTCGACATCGCCCGCTGGGGGCTGGGACTCGATTCCCATCCGGTGAAGGTCACTTCCATGGGCGGTCACGTGATGTTCGAAGACGACCAGGAGACCCCCAACCTGCTCCACGCCATGTACGAGTACGACCCGGCGAAGACGGGAGGCAAGTCCAAGCTGCTGCAGTTCGAGGTACGCCATTGGATCACGAACCACGAGGGCGGCATCGGCGACGGCCCGGACAACACGGTCGGGGTGATCTTCTACGGCTCGGAGGGCTATCTGGTCGTCGACAGCTACGAGAGCTGGCACACAGTCCTGGGACGCAAGCGTGAACCGGGGCCCAGCGCGTCCGTCGGCGGGAACCACTATCAGAATTTCATCGACGCCGTGCGCTCTCGCGACCGGTCCCGACTTCACTGCGACATCGAAGAGGGCCACCGAAGTACGGTGTTGGGCCACCTGGCGAACGTTTCCTATCGAGTCGGCCAGTCCCTGAACTTCGATCCTTCAACCGAGCAGTTTCTGGGCAATGAGGAGGCCAACGCGCTCCTGACGAGAGACTACCGGGCGCCGTACGTGGTGCCGCAGAGCGTCTGAGGGCGAAAGTGCGGGAGCCTGGAGACCGACAGGACGGAGAGGAGTCCCGGACTGGAAGTCCCGGAGGTCTCGCCGGTCCCATGAGTCTGAGTCCCGGGCGGTCCCGGAATCCCATGGCCGTGCCCTTTCCCGGGCTTCTTCCCGCTTACTCGAGAGGCGGGACGTCCTGCCAGGCCGATCGTTTCCACGACTCGGTGGCGAGCTCCGCCAGCTGCACGCCCTTGGCGCCTTCCTGCAGCCCCCAGGGGAAAGGCTCGTCCAGGGCGACATGGCGGAGGAAGAGCTCCCACTGCACCTTGAAGGCATTGTCGTAGCTCTCACGCGTGGGCACGCGCATCCAGCCGTTGAAGAAATCGATGGGAGACTCGACGTCCGGGTTCCAGACCGGACGGGGGGTCCCTTCGAGCGGCTGGAACCAGCATTCCCGCAAGCCGGCGACGGCCGACCCGCGGGTCCCGTCGACCTGCAGCGTGAAGAGGTCGTCCCGTCGAACCCGCACGGCCCAGGAGGAATTGAAGTGGGCGATGACGGAGCCGTGAAGACGGAAGGTCGCATAGGCCGCATCGTCCGCGGTGCAGTCATAGGGTCGTCCCTGCTCGTCGAGCCGGCTTCCGACATGGGTGGCGGCCGTGCAGCTGACGGCCTCGACGCCCCCGAAGAGCGAGTCGAGCAGGTATCTCCAATGGGGGAACATATCCTGGATGATCCCGCCGCCGTCTTCCGCGCGATAGTTCCAGGACGGACGCTGGCAGGCCGCGATCGCGCCGTCGAAGACCCAGTAGCCGAACTCCCCCCGGACGGAGAGGATACGTCCGAAAAAGCCCGCCTTCAGCAGCGACCGGAGCTTCAGAATGCCCGGCAGCCACAGCTTGTCCTGGACGACCCCATGCTTGATGCGGGCGTCGCGGGCCAACCGAAACAGCTCCATGGCATCCGCGGTGTTGAGGGCCGTGGGCTTCTCACAGTAAACGTGCTTGCCCGCCGCGATGGCTCGGCGGACGGCGTCGACCCGCAAGGGAGTGGACTGTGAATCAAAGTAGACCGAGTAGTCTCCGTCGGAGAGCGCTTCGTCGAGGTTCGTCGTCCATCTCTGCAGCCCCGACTCGACAGCCAGGGCCTGCAGGCGGGCAGAATTGCGCCCGACGAGGACGACCGGGTCGGGTAAAATCGCCCGATCCCCGACTCGGACTCCCCCCTGTCGACGAATTTCGAGAATCGAGCGCGACAGGTGCTGGTTGCGACCCATGCGACCCGTGACTCCGTTCAGAATGAGCCCGACTTTGTATTCGCTCATGCTTGAATGTGCGCCTTTCCCTGCGCCCGTGACTAACCCTTCCCCCCGAGGAACTGGGGCCAGGCCCCATGAGGAAGGCTGGGAGCCTCCTGCCCGGCGCGGGGGAGTGTGCCGTCCAGTTCCTGTCGCCAGTGGGCGACGTCGCCGGCCGGCCCGTAGCAGTAGATCATGGTCATCACCCTCTCGGAGGTGTTGGTCAACTGGTGGAAGACCCCGGGCGGAATGAAGACGGCCTGCCCCTCCCGGATTTCCCGGCGTTCGTCACCGAGACACATCTCGCCCTCGCCCTCGACGATGAAGTAGACCTCCTCCTGCTCCTGGTTGTGCCAGGGAACCTGCCCCCCGTGGGGATCCAGGGTGACGAAGCCCATGCACAGACTCTGGAGCGAGATGGGAGAGGCTCCTCCGACCAGGTTCTGAGTCCTCCTGCCGGCCGGATATCGCCGACCTTCGATCTCCCTCAAATCAGCGATGATCATGCTCTACCTCGTTTCCCGGGCCGATGTGGCACCGGCCTCCAGTCCTTCCTCGATGCCGCGCAGATAGCCGATTGCCCGAGCGGCCGCCGTCAAACCGTCGGGAAAGTAATCGAAAGGTTCGACTCCGACGACGCCGTGGTATTCGAGACGCCGCAGCGCCTCGAAAAGCGGGAGGAAGCGGTCGGTTCCCTGCCCCGGTGCCCGAAGATTCCGATCGTTGACATGAATATGCCCGATCAGGCCCTGCGGAATCCACTTCGCACACAGTTCCTGCACGGGAAGGCTCTCGGTGGCGGCCGCCGCTTTGGCATCGATCATCGTGCGGAAGTAGGGGTTTCCGACTCGTGCCACCAGCTCCGCCGCCTCTGCCAGTCGGTTGATGTAGTTCGTTTCGGCGGGAGCCAGCGGTTCGATACAGTAGACGACCCTCCACTCGCCCGCCTTCGCGGAGACTCGACGAAAACACTCTTCGGCCCTGCGCTCGGCTTCCGCACGATCCTGGTCCGGGCCAATCAAGCGCTGCTTCGGCGACCCGTGAACCAGGACGGAGCCTCCCAGATCCGCACACAACTCAACCAGCCCCTCGAGGACTTCGACCGTGCGCTGCCAGACCGTCCGATCCGCACTGGTGATCGACAAGCCGAGGGGAGTCAGCAGGAGCCAATGCAGACCCGTAATCCGGAGACCGGCACGTTCGGCCGTTCTCCTCACATCCATGCGGCGGGCTGGGGAGAGCCGGTGCGGTTCCTCCGACAGGGTGAAGGGCGCTATTTCGAGTCCGTCGTACCCGAGCGCCGCGGCCAGTTCACACTGCCGCTCGAAGCCGAAATCCCGCAGGACTTCGTTGCACAGGGAGATCTCCATGCGGGCCATGCTAGCACGGCAGTCAACGTGTCACGCGGGCCCCGAAGCGGATCCCCCCCGTGACAGAGTGGTGCAATAAGATGCCCTCCGAAGATGTTGAGGATCAACCCGCACTGCAACACGGCGGACCTGCGCAAATCCATCGAGGAATTGTGGGGATTGTCTTCCCGAAAGCTCCGTGCCCTGAGGGCCCGCTATGATCTGTCCGAAGGCGCCCCCGTCTTCACCGAGCGCGGACGCTACCGCTCGCGGGGCTGGACGGAATGGACGCTCGGATTCTACTTCGGCTCCATGTTGCTCCAGTTCGATGCCACGGAAGACCGATCCTTCCTCGAGGAGGGTGCAGAGGGAACGATCCGTCATATGGTGAACTACACGACGCACACCGGCGTCCACGACCACGGTTTCAACGTCGTGAGCACCTTCGGGAACCTCTACCGACTGGGCCGGGAGGGTCGATTCGAAATCGATCCCTGGCAGCGGCGCTACCTCGAATTGGCCCTGCGAACTTCTGCGGCGGTCCAGGCCGCGCGCTGGACCGCCATCGGCGATGGGGGTTTCATCTATTCCTTCAACGGACCGCACTCTCTTTTTGCCGACACGATCCGCACGCTGAGGGTCCTCGCTCTCGGCCATCGCCTCGGACACGTCTTGCTGGGCGAAAGCGACCAGCGAGTCTCTCTGCTCGAGCGGCTCATCGGGCACGCCCTCACCACGGCCCGTTATGCCGTTTACTTCGGAACCGGGCGGGACGCCTACGACGTGGCGGGCCGCGTGGCCCACGAGAGCCTGTTCAACACCGTCGACGGCAGCTATCGGTGTCCGTCCACCCAGCAGGGATTCTCCCCCAGATCGACGTGGACACGCGGGTTGGCCTGGATCATCCTGGGTTTCGCCGAAGAGCTGGAATTCCTCGAAAGTGTGGATCCGGACGACGGCGGATTTTGCCTGCCGAAGACCGAGGTCCTGTCCCGGATGCTCGACGCCGCCCGAGTCACGGCCGACTACTACCTCGAAAGCTCTCCGGCCAACGGAATCCCCTATTGGGACACGGCCGCTCCGGGGCTCCAGCATCTGCCGGCCTGGACCGAGTCTCCGGCCGATCCCTACAATGACTACGAACCGGTCGACAGCTCGGCCGCAGCCATCGCCGCCCAGGGCCTGTTGCGGCTGGGACGGCTTCTGCAGGAGCAGGGTGATCGGGAAGCAGGTCGCCGCTATTGGCAGGCCGGCCTCACTGTCGCCGCGTCCCTGTTCCAGGCCCCTTACCTTTCCGGGCAAGAGGAGCACGAAGGACTGCTCCTTCACTCCGTCTACCATCGTCCGAACGGCTGGGACTACGTTCCTCCCGGACGTCGGGTGCCCTGCGGCGAATCGAGCATGTGGGGAGACTACCATGCCCGGGAATTGGCGTTGTATCTGCAGCGCTTCGACCGCTCCGAGCCCTATCTGTGCTTCTGGGGAGGAGAGTTGACCGAATGACCCGACAACCTGCAGAAGTCGCCCTCGTCACCGGCGGAACGAGGGGAATCGGCCTCGGCATCGCCCGCAGCCTCGCCCAGGCCGGCTACGCTCTGGTGCTGTGCGGACGGCGCCGGGGCGAGCTGGTGGAAGAGGTCGTCCGGGGCCTGCGCGAGCTGGGGGGAGAGGTTCACTACGTACCGGCGGATGTCGCGGAACCGCAGGACCGGGCACGGCTGATCGAGGAGATCCGTCAGCGCTTTGGCCGGCTCAACGTCCTGGTCAACAACGCGGGGATCGCGCCGCCGCAACGGCGGGACATTCTCGAGGCCGGTGAGGAGAGTTTCGAGACGGTTCTCCGCGTCAATCTGCAGGGTCCCTACTTTCTGACTCAGTCGGCGGCGCGCTGGATGGTCGAGCAGCGACGGAGCGACCCGGACGGCCGTGCCGCCATCATATTCGTGACCTCCGTTTCCGCCGAACTCGCCTCCGTCAACCGCGGCGAATACTGCATCTCCAAGGCGGGACTATCCATGGCGGCGCGGCTCTGGGCCGTGCGACTCGCCGAGGCCGGGATCCCGGTTTACGAGGTCCGACCCGGCATCGTCGACACCGACATGACCGCCGGGGTCAAGGAGAAGTACGACGCCCTGATCTCCCAGGGCCTTCTCCTGCTGCCCCGGTGGGGAACGCCCGAAGATGTCGGCAAGGCGGTTCGTGCCCTGGCTTCGGGCGAGCTGCCCTATTCCACCGGCCAGGTCATTCTGATCGACGGAGGCATGACCGTGGGTCGCCTCTGACGGAACCGGACGGGAACACCCAATCGGACCGGCCACACTCACGGCCTCCGGCCGGAAGTCCTTCGCACTCGGGTATGATGGTAATTTGGTGGCGGGTCCGAGTCGGGGCCTCTGCCACCGGGAACACGGGAGTGCGAGACACGGTGAGCAGGTGCAGAGTCCTCATCCTGGCGGCCCTGATAGCGACCACCGGTGCGGCCGCGGCCGCGCGGGCCGCGTCGGACACGCCGAACGCCCGGCGCATCGTTTCGACAGCGCCAAGCATCACCGAAATGATCTACGCCCTCGGGCAGCAGAGCCACCTGGTCGGGGTAACGACTTATTGCGACTACCCGCCCGAGGCCCAGCAGAAGACCATCATCGGGGACTTCGCCTCCCCCAACCTGGAAACGATCCTGCAGTTGAAGCCGGACCTGGTCGTACTGCTCTCCGATCGCGGGGATGTCCTCGAAAAGCTGCGTCCTTTCCGCATCCCGACTCTGGTGCTCGAGCAGAACACCCTGCAGGACATCTTCGTGTCCATCCGGACACTTGCCGACCGGATCGGCTGTCCGGCGCGGGGACGGGAACTCGCCGACCGTCTGAGTGCTCGTCTCGAAGAGATCCGCAAGACCCAGGCCCAACGCCCGCGGCCCCGGGTCCTGTTCATCGTGAGCCGGACGCCCGGCGCTCTGAACGAAATCTACACCGTGGGCGGACAGTGTTACATCGGCCAGCTCATCGAACTTGCAGGAGGCGAAAACGTCTTCGCGGGAGCCGGGGTGGTTTACCCGAAGGTCTCGGTCGAGGAGATTCTCGCTCGAAATCCCGATATCATCATCGACATGTCGATGGGAGGGGCAGAAACCGAAGAGCAGGCGGCGCGTGTCCGCGCCCTGTGGGAAGACTTCTCGACCATCGCGGCGGCCCGGAAGGGCCGGATCTTCGCTCTGGACAGCGATGTCTTCATCATTCCCGGTCCGCGAATCGTCGAGGCGGCCGAAAAGTTGGCCGATTTGTTCCACCGCTGACATGAATCGCGCCGATACACCCGCCTCCATCTATACCCTTCGGGATCTGCAGTTCCGCTATGGCGACTTCGAGGTTCTGCGGCACATCTCGCTGGACATCGATCGAGGAGAGATTCTGGGGATCATCGGTCCCAACGGAGCCGGGAAAACAACCCTTCTGCGGATCCTGTGCGGGCTGCTCAAGGGATGGACGGGCCAGCTGGAATTCCTGGGCCGCGCCTTCGCCTCGTGGGAGCGCCGGGCCCTTGCCCGCGTCATCGCCTACCTGCCCCAGCAAACCCGGATGTCGTTTCCGTACACCGTCCACGAAGTGGCCCTGATGGGCCGACTGCCCCACCAGTCCGGCCGCTTCTTCGACACCCGGGCCGACCATGAGCGCGTCCGGGAAGTACTGCAGCTGACCGATACACTTGCTTTGTCCGGGCGCTACTTCCAGGATCTGAGCGGCGGCGAACAGCAACTGGTCAGCCTCGCCAGCGCACTGGCCCAGGACCCGTCCGTTCTACTCCTCGACGAACCCACGGTTTTTCTCGATCTGAGGCATCAGCTTCAGATCTATCGGATCCTCCGGGATCTTCACGACACCCGGGGACTGGATCTGATCATCGTGACCCACGACCTGAACCTGGCGCAGGCCTTCTGCGACCGGCTGGTCTTCATGAAGAGCGGGGAGATCGTCGCAGACATCCGCGGCAACGGGCAACCTCCCAATGTGTCTGCAGAGTTGATCGAACAGGTGTTCGACGTGCGTGCCGCCAGTGAACTCTCCGCCGATCGGCAACCTCGGATCGTGCTGCAATTCGGGAAGTGAGTGGACGACGTATGTCCTCGTTTGAGCTGAAGAGCGAGCCACTGACACGACAGCGGTTCGTCTTCACCGTTGGCGGCGCCCTGTTGATCTGCGCCCTCTGCGCGGTCATTTCGCCCCTGTTCGGACCGGTGCGCATCAACCCGTTCCGGGCGCTGCAGGACCCTGCCAGCCTGGACTTTCAGATACTGGTCAGAGCCCGCATTCCGCGCATTCTGTTCTCCATCGTGGTCGGGGGAGTGCTGGCGATGTCGGGAGTCGTGTTCCAGGCAATCTTGCGGAATCCTCTGGCCAGCCCGTTCACCCTGGGGATCTCGGGCGGCGCTTCTTTGGGCGCCGTGCTCGCCATACTAATGGGCTGGGAGGTCACCTTCCACGGGTTGTCCCCTCTGCCCGTCGCTTCCTTCGCCGGGGCCCTCGTCGTGATGCTCGTCGTCTACTCCCTGTCCCGCAGTCGGCATCATTTCTCACCTCTGACCCTGCTGTTATCGGGCGTGGTGTTGAACTACGTCTGCGCGGCACTGATCCTGCTGATTCACTACTATTCGAATTTCACCAAGTCGTTCCTCATGACCCGCTGGATGATGGGAGGTCTCGATATCTATGACTACTCGGTCTTTTCGAGTCTGGGTCCCTTCCTGCTGCTGGGACTTCCCCTGATCTTGAGTCAGTCCCGCTACCTGAATGTCCTGAGCGCCGGCGAGGACTGGGCCGCGGTGCGCGGTGTCAACGCTTCCAGGGTGATGAGCATTCAGTATTTCGCCGCCTCCCTCATCACCGGTTCCGTGATCGCCTACAGCGGACCGATCGGTTTCGTCGGCCTGATCATTCCCCATGTCCTGCGAATGTCACTGGGGGCGGACCATCGGGTCCTCCTGCCCACTTCCCTGTTTCTAGGAGGCGCTTTTCTGGTAGTCTGCGATACGATCGCCCGGACGGTTCTGGCTCCGACCGAGATCCCGGTGGGAATCTTCACCTCGATCCTCGGCGGACCTTTCTTCCTGTGGCTGCTGCTGCGGAAACGAAAGGAGTTCTTCTTCTGAGCTGTCCTGGCGTCGCACGGATTACGCCGCCGTCAACCCGATGATGAAAAGCATGATGAAACACCCAGCCAGATTCCTCTTCGTGGCCCTCGTCCTTCCGCTGGCTCTGATCGCGGCCAGCGACCGTCCCGATGTTCCCGCGGTCGAGTCCATCACCGCGTCCGAGTTGCACGCCATCGTTTCCTTTCTGGCATCCGATGAAATGGAGGGCCGGGATACGGGATCGACGGAGAACCTCATCGCCGCCGGCTATCTTGCCAACCAGCTCGAGCTGCTGGGGCTGAGGCCCGCCGGTGACGGGAACACGTTCTTCCAGAATTTCGACGTGATCCGCGCAAGGCTGGGTCAGCCGAATCGATTGGTGCTGCATTTGCCCGATGGAGGCACTACTCAGGCAGAGCTCTACGAGGATTTTTACCCTTCCCCCCTGAGTGCCGACGGCAGTGTCACCTCCTCCATCGCCTACGTCGGATACGGGATCACCGCCCCGGAGCTCGGCTACGATGACTATGGCGGCGCCGACCTCGACGGCCGAATCGCATTGGTCCTGCCGGGAGCCGATGATGAAGAATTCGACGCCGCGTCCGACCCGTCCGTGCACCCCGAGTATGGGCGGGAGTCCTACAAGCTGCTGAACGCCCAGCGGCACGGTGCAGGAGGCGTCATCTTCATCGCGGGCGGCCGGCGAGGCTCCCTCGATCGGCAAAGCCGGCGACGCTGGCCGGAGGACGTGGCAACGGCCCGGCTTCAGCTTGCCGATGAGGTGGACCAGATCCGGATCCCGGCCGTCTACCTCAAACGGGACCTGGTTCAGATGGCCGTCGGCGAGGATCTGTCCGACCTGAATGGGGAACGGGAGAAGGGCAGACCCTCGATGGCGTCTTTCGACTCCACCGCAAGCCTCGACGTGAGGATCGAGAGGACCCGGATCAAGACCCGCAACGTTCTGGCGGAGCTTCGGGGATCGGACCCCCTGCTGCGGCAGGATGCCGTCGTGGTGAGCGCCCATCTCGATCACGTTGGAGTGCAGGGAGGCCGAATCTACAACGGTGCCGATGATGACGCCAGCGGTTCGGCCGGTGTGCTGGAGATCGCCGAGGCTTTCGCCCAGGCCACGCCCGCGCCTCGTCGCACGATCCTGCTCGCGATCTGGAATGCCGAAGAGCAGGGGCTTTTGGGATCGCGGTTTTTCGTGAACCATCCCGCCATCCCGCTCAGCCGGATCCGTGCCGTGTTCCAGATGGACATGATCGGGCGCAACCAGGAAGTCAGCAACCCGGACGACGCCCGTTTCGAGGGTATGACGAGGCAGACGGCGTCGGAAAACGAGAATACCCTGAACCTCGTCGGGTACAGCCGGAGCACGGATCTTCGCAGGCTGATCGAGCGGGCCAATCGGTCGATCGGCCTCCGGCTCCTGTGCCAACTCGACGATCAGCCGCTGCAGTTGATTCGCCGGAGCGATTCCTGGCCGTTTCTGATCAAGGGCGTTCCGTCGATGCTGTTTACCACCGGCCTCCACCCCGATTACCACACACCCGGGGATCAGGCGTCGAAGCTGAATTATCCGAAGATGGAGCGCGTCGTGCGGCTCATCTACCTGAGCGCCCGACAGGCCGCCGACTCGCAGGAGCCTCTTCGCCTGGATCACCCGTAGGAGGGATTGTGACCGAGCCAAGCATCGAAGATGCCTTCGTCCGCGAATCGATCGTGCTTCTGCGGGAGAGCCTCCTGCCCCGGGCCCGGACCGCGCTGGCTCGGCTCAGCGATGCCGAGGTCTGGTGGCGACCCAACGAGCACTCCAACAGCGTGGGCAATATGCTGCTCCATCTGTGCGGCAACATTCGCCAGTGGATCATCTCCGGCGTCGGAGGGATGCCGGACACACGCACCCGACCTCTCGAATTCTCCGAAGAAGGTCCCATTCCTGCTTCGGAACTGCTTGCCCGCCTCGAGGATACGGTCGACGAAGCCGTGTCGGTGCTGGAGCGGCTCGACCGGAGCCGCCTCCTCGAGGAACGCAGGATCCAGGCTTACGACCCTTCGTTGCTGCGGGCGATCTTCCACGCGGTGGAGCATTTCAGCTATCACACCGGCCAGATCGTCTATGTGGTCAAGATGCTGCGGGACGAGGACCTGCGATTCTACAACCTGTGAAGAACAGGATGACTTGGCCGTCTAGGTTACGGCCCCGCGGGCGGCGACTTTGAATTCCCGTTCGACCTCCCCGTGGCGCACGCCGTAGACCCGGTCGAAGAGGTTACTCACCAGACAACAATGGTTCGGCAGAAGTGAAACCCGCTCGCCGACCTCGGGACGACCCGAGGGCGAGGAGAGCCGGCAGTGGCCGTGTTCCTCCGACAGGGCCGGAACACGCATGGTGGGATACTCGAGGATCTGGGCATAGCCGTCCAGGCCCAGCAGGTCCGTTCCCAGACTCTTGCTTCCCGCATCGACGACAGCACGCGTCGGCGTGGGGCGGCTCACCACCGTGGAAACAACCGTGAGGGCGCATCGCTCGAGTGGCATGGCGCCGGTCTGCACCGTGTAACGATCACCGTAGGCATACATTCCGGCGCGATACTCCGTCACCCAAGAGTGCAGGTGGGCCTGCCGGATCGTGTGCGTACCGCCGACGGAAACGGTCTTCAGGGGAATCCCCGCGTCGGTCAGTCGCCGGGCCGACTCTTCGACGAACGGACCGGTGTGTTGATTGAGGGGATAGGTCATGAGACCCTCGAAGCCCAACCCGGGAGAACGTTCGATCAACTCGGCCAACTCGACTGCCTCCGAGGGGGACTGAACCCCGCAGCGCCCCAGGCCGGTATCGAACTCCACCAGCAAGGAAAGGGTGAAACCCAGTTCCTGGGCCGCTCGGGACAGCCCGTCGACGACTACCGCCGAATCGGCGCTGACCCTCATGGGAAATTGCCGGGCAAGCACCGCCAGGCGGCGCAGCTTCGAGGCGCCGAGGATGTTGTAGGTCACGAAGATGTCCTGGATGCCGGCACTCCGCATGATTTCGGCCTCGCCAAGCTTTTGGCAGGTGATGCCGACGGCGCCGGCCTCCAGTTGCATGCGGGCGATCTCGGGGACCTTGTGGGTCTTGATGTGGGGACGGTTGGCGATCCCGTGCTGACCCAGGTAGACCTGGAGATCCCGGATGTTCGCCTCGAGAATCTCGAGATCCACCAGGACCGCGGGAGTCTCCAGCTGATCCACCTTCATGTGGCGACGCCTCCCCGGCGCGAACAGGGTGATTCAGGATGCAGGCGGCCGGTCTACCTACGAGCCGACGACACCACGGGCGGCCTCGAGCGCGGCCTCGTAATCGGGATGGGACCCGACCTCCTTGACATATTCGACATACCGGATGACGCCCTCGGCGTCGATGACGAAGATGGCCCGCGCGTCGAGCCGAAGCTCCTTGATGAGCGTACCGTAGTTCTCGCCGAAGTCGCCCGTCTGGTAGTCGGAGAGCATGATCAGCTTGTCGACCCCGGCCGTCGCACACCAGCGACTCTGGGCGAATGGCAGATCCATGCTGATGGTGTAGATGCTGACACCCGGCAAGGCGGCCGCCTCCTTATTGAAGCGACGGGTCTGGGTATCGCAGACGGGCGTGTCCAGAGAGGGAACGACACTGAACACCCGGGCCTTCCCCTGGGTGTCCGCCAGGCCGACGGGGCGCAGGTTGCGGTCGACGAGGTTGAACTCCGGAGCCGTGTCGCCGACCTTGAGCTCGGGACCGACCAGAGTGAGAGGATTTCCCTTCAGGGTGACAGCTTGTGGGCGTTCGACAGTCATGATCCAGTTCCTCCAGATGTGAGCCCGCTATTCTATCGAAATTCTGCGCCGCTTCGAAACTTTTAGAGGGGGGGCCGCATCCAAAGCAAAGAGGTCAAGGAAACCGGGAGCTGGTTTCTATTTCTGCGAACAAAAAAGAGCTGGCCAAATTCCATAGAAAGTGGTAAAAAGCCGTTTTCTCTGGAATCAACTGTTAGCGGTTTAAGGACGGGATCAAAGCGCAACATGAGAACATCCGCACTCGAAAGTGAAGGTCTGTATCCGCAAACCAAGAAGCCGGAACCGTCTTTGAGGAATCTCGCGCTTGGGATTCTCCTCCAGGCGTTCCGGGATATCGTGGCCCCCAAGAAGGCCTCCAACAAAGAATGGGAAGAGTGGCGGCAGGACGCCATCGACTGGTTTTACTCGAACGAGAACGAGCCCGGAAGTTTTTCCTGGGTTTGCGAGGTTCTCGAAATGAACCCGCACGATCTGCGGAGATGGCTGCGGGAGTATCGCAAAAGCGACGCCAAGCAGAAGAAGGAAATGGCGCGCAAGCTCACCCGTTTCCAGATCCGCCATTGACGGGACGTGCGGCCTGAAGGGGCCGCGCGCCAATCGACCCGGTCCGTGCGGGGACCCGGGTCGGATGGTCCCTCATGGAATTCTTCCTCATATTCCTGGGTCTGCTTTTCTCCACCTACATCGTCATCCTCCTGTCGATGGTGTTGAGGCGGCCTTGGCAGAAGGTGCAGCCGGCGGTCGGCGAAGTAGAAGACGACCGTCCCGGGTGCGAAGGCCAGGAATCCGGATCACTCATCGAAGTCATCAACATCAAGAAGGCCTTTGACCACCCCGTGCTCAAGGGAGTATCGATTTCGATCCCTTGCGGGCAAACACTCGGCGTGCTGGGCAAGAGTGGAACCGGCAAGAGTGTCCTCCTGAAACTGATCGCCGGCTTCCTCAAGCCGGACTCGGGGCTGGTCCTCTTTGAAGGCCGCGACATCACGAGTCTCTCGGAAGATCAGCTGCTGGAACTGCGGAAGAAGGTCTCCTACGTTTTCCAGGGGGGCGCCTTCTTCGATTTTCTGGACGTCCGAGGCAACATCGCCTATCCCCTGATCGAACGAGGCATTACGGACGAGCGGGTCATCAGCGAGCGCGTCGAATACCTGCTCGATGCCGTCGAGCTCGAAGGGATGGGCCATCTCCGTTACGACAGCCTCAGTGAGGGCGCCAAAAAGCAGGTGGCCATCGCCCGGGCCATCGCCATCAACCCGGCTGTGATCCTCTACGACGAGCCGACGACCGGGGTCGACCCTATTATCGGCAAGTCTTTGAGCCGGCTGATCCGGAAGCTGGGACGCCAGGAAAGCCTGACCTCGATCGTGGTGACACACGACCTGAAGTGCCTGGAGATCGTCAGCGACAGGCTCGTGCTGCTCAAGGATGGACTCATCCGGTTTCAGGGAACGGTCGACGAATTCGAGGCATCGCACGATCCCTTCGTCGAGGCCTTCCGCTCGGGAAGCCGATTCGATGAGGAGGACCAGGCGATTCCCGCCTGATCGGTCCCAGGCCAGTCCATGGCCCTTCTCTACCGGCCGTGCCGTGACTGCAGTTCACCCACCACTTCGTCGAGCGTTACCTCCCGCTCGGCCAGGAACACGAGGAGGTGGTAGAGCAGATCCGCCGTCTCCTCGATCGTCCTCCTGCGATCCTCGAGAACCGAGAGAATGGTCTCGACCGCCTCTTCACCGAGTTTCTGTCCGATCCGCGGCATTCCCTGGCGAAACAGCGACGTGGTATAGGAGTCTTCGGGCAGATCGCGCTTCCGCTGAGCGATGAGCCGTTCCAGAAAGAACGGGAACTCCCCCGCCGTGGACACACGGTCGTCGGCTCCGAAACAGCTCCGGGTCCCTTCGTGGCAGACCGGACCGGCGGGCCGAACCGCGAGCAGAAGGGTGTCCTCATCACAATCGGCCGCGATGTCCTCCAGGGTGAGGAAGTTGCCGCTCGTCTCGCCCTTCGTCCACAGACAGTTTCGGCTCCGGCTCCAAAACGTCACCCGGCGCGTCTCCAGCGTCTTCTCCAGGGCTTCCCGGTTCATGTAGCCGAGCATCAGGACCTGTCCGCTCGACCCATCCTGGATGATGGCGGGGATCAACCCGCCCGTCTTCTGCCAATCCAAACGATCCGCATCGAAACCGGTCATAATCGGACTGCAACCCCATTTCTTGAAAGATAAGCCTTGACGTCTCCGATCGAGTATCGTCCGTAGTGGAAGATCGAGGCCGCCAGGACCGCATCGGCCCGGCCGACCGTCAGACCGTCGAGAAGGTGCTGGGGCGACCCGGCGCCGCCCGAGGCGATGACCGGAATGCGCACCCTCTGCGAGACCTCCTTGAGCAGGCGGAGGTCATAACCGTCCTGGGTCCCGTCCCGGTCCATCGAGGTGAGCAGGATCTCTCCGGCGCCCCGCTGCTCGGCTTCCGAGATCCACTCCAAGGCGTCCAGATCCGTTTCCCAGCGTCCTCCTCCCACGAACACCGTCCAGCCAGCGCCGGTCCATTTGGCGTCAACGGCGAGCACGATGCACTGCGAACCAAAAGCCGCCGCCCCCCCGTCGATCAACTGCGGGTTCTTGACGGCGGCACTATTGATCGAGACCTTGTCGGCCCCGGCCCGCAGCAGTTCCTGAATGTGCTCGAGGGAGCCGATGCCGCCTCCCACCGTGAAGGGAATGAAGATCGTGTCGGCCACACGACGCACCCAGTTCAGAACCGTTTTGCGCGCCTCGACGGTGGCGGTGATGTCGAGGAACACCAGTTCATCGGCACCTTCCTCGTAATAGCGCCGACCGAGATCGACCGGGTCTCCGGCATCCTGCAGATCGACGAAATGCACGCCCTTGACGACCCGTCCGTCCTTGACGTCCAGACACGGTATGATCCGCTTAGCCAGCACGCAGCATTTCCTCCCAGGTGAATTCGCCCTCGTAGAGCGCCCGCCCGATGACGACGCCGGCGACGCCCTGGCCGCCCAGTTGGACGATGTGTTCCGGGCGGCTCACGCCACCGGCCGCAATGACTCCGATCTCACCGCCGCCAAGCTCGATCAACTGCCGATAGCTCGAATAGTTCGGTTTCTCCAGGGTCCCGTCGCGCTCGACGTCGGTGGAAATCAGCTCTTTCATTCCCCAGTTCCGGATCCGCTCGACCAGATCCGGGACGGTGACTTCGCTGCCGGCAGTCCAGCCATCGGTTTGCAGCTGCCCCTGCCTTAGATCCAGACTGACGATGAAGCGGTCGGCTCCCCACCTTCCCACCCAGCGGTCGACAACCGCTGGATCCTGCACCGCGACGGTCCCGAGAATCAGATAGCGCGCCCCGAAGTCGAGGAGCTCGGCCACGTCGTCATCGCTCCGAATCCCGCCGCCGATTTGCACCGGCACCCGGCATGCGGCGATGACTTCGCGAATGGCAGCCCGGTTCTTGCCCGTGCCTTCCCGGGCACCCTCGAGATCGATGACGTGGATCCGGCGGAAGCCCGCCGACTGGAAACGGAGGGCCTGTCCGACCGGATCCGAGGTGTAGGTCGTCTGCCGCCCGTAATCGCCCCGATAGAGCCGGACGCAGGTTCCATCGATCAGGTCGATGGCCGGAATCTTGATCACGCGCGATCACCCTCCCAGTTGAGAAAGGTCTGCAGCAACTGGAGACCCGGCGCTCCCGAGCGCTCGGGGTGAAACTGCAGACCCAGGAAATTGTCCTTGAGCACCGCCGCCGAGAAGAGCCCGTCGTAGTCCGTCACCGCCGCAGTGGCGCCGGGCAGGATCGGGGCGAAGTAGCTGTGCACGAAGTAGAAGTACCCGGCGGGTGCGAGCCCTCCGACCAGAGACACGAGCCGCTGCTCCGGACCGGTCTTGCGCCACTCGACTTCGTTCCAGCCGATGTGGGGGACCTTGACCCGGTTTCGATCGAACCGCCGGACCGTCCCGGGCAGAAGGCCCAGGCAGGGGCAACGGTCTTCCTCCGATTCCTCGAACAGGAGCTGCATGCCGAGACAGATGCCGAGAAAAGGGACCGTGAGACTCGAGATGATGTCGATCAACCCCTGTCGCTCGAGCGATGCCATGGCGGCCCGCGCCGATCCCACACCGGGAAGAATAACGCGATCCGCCCGGGCGACCCGGTCGGGATCCCCCGACATGACGAAATCGGCGCCCAGATGCCTGAGAGCATTGCCGACGTTGTAGAGATTGCCCGCATCGTAGTCGATGACGACGAGATTTCCCATCTTGGTCACAGCCGTCCCTTCGTGGAGGGAATCGCGTCTTCCGCAGTCGGGTCGATGCGGACGGCTTCCCGCAGGGCCCTCGCCAGCCCTTTGAAGATGGCCTCGATACGATGGTGCTCGTTCTCGCCCGGCTCCAGCATGCGCACATGCAGGGCCATGCGGGCTTCGACAGCCAGGGACCGCAGGAAATGCGGCACCAGTTCCGTCGGCAAATCGCCCACGGTCTCGCGCTGAGGACGGTAGTCGCACACGAAGGCGAAGCGACCGCTGAGGTCCAGAGCAACCGCTACCAGCACCTCGTCCATCGGCAGCAGACTGGATCCGTAGCGCTCGATGCCCTGCTTGGCTCCCAGCGCTTCAGCCAGCGCCTGCCCCAGAACGATCCCCACGTCCTCCACCAGGTGATGCTCGTCGACGTCCAGATCGCCGGCGGCACTCACGTTCAGGTCGATGCGGGAATGCCGCGACAGCAGTTCGAGCATGTGGTCGAGAAAGCCGACACCGGAAGCGGCCTTGGCCTTGCCGCTGCCGTCCAGGTTGAGCTCCACCTCGATGCTGGTCTCCGCCGTCTTGCGACGGATCTTTGCCTTGCGCGCCTTCATCTGGGCCATCACTTCCTCTCCAGTACATCCGCCAACTCCCGAAGCACCGTATCGTTCTCCTCGGGATTTCCGATTGTCAGACGAATACAGTCGTCGAGGCCCGGCACGCGACTGCGGTCCCGGACGACGATTTGCCTGCGCAACAGTTCTTCGCAGACACCGCCGGCATCCCGGCAGCGAAACAGGATGAAATTGGCGTCGGACGGGAAGACCTCGAAGACGCCGGGCAATCCCTCGAGTCGGGTGCGAACCCGCTGTCGCTCGCAGGTAATCAGGCGAACCTCGCGGGAGGTCTCCGCTGCCGCATCGACCGCCTTGACCCCCTCCGTCAATACCCAGGCATTCAAGTTGTAGGGGGCCTTGACCTTGAGCAGGTAGGCGATCAAGGCGGGAGCGGCCACCACGTAGCCGAGCCGCATGCCGGCCCGTCCGAAGGCCTTCGAAAACGTCCGCAACACCATCAGGTTGTCGTGCCGGGCGATCTCTCCAGCCAGAGAGGGCCGTCCCGAGAACTCGATATAGGCCTCGTCGACGACCACGACGCCGTCCCATTCTTCCACGACCTTCAGAATCTCTTCGGAATCGAGCAGGTTGCCCGTCGGGTTGTTCGGGGAGCAGACGATCAGCATGCGGATTTGGGCTGGAATCTCCTCCAGAAAGCGGTCGGCGGAGAACTGAAAGCGCTCGTCCAGCCTCGATTCGAAAACCGGGACGTCGTAGATATCGGCCAGGACGCGATACATTCCGTAAGTCGGCTCGGCCAGAGCGACACCGGCAGAAAGGTCAAAGATCTTGAAGAGCCAGTCGAGGACTTCATCGGAACCGCTCCCGGCCAGGACCATGTCCGAAGTGACGCCCAACCGCGTGGCCAACACCTGGCGAAGATTGCGCTGATAGGGATCCGGGTACCGGTTCAACTGGACGCGGTCATACCAGCGAGGAAAGGGATTCTCGTTGGCGTCCAGCAGCAGCCCGGTCTGCACGGTCTCCCGGGCGCAGTGGTAGGGTTCCAGAGCGCGAATATTGGCCCGAACGAGGGCATCGACCGGAGAGCGCAGCTTCATTCGGACTCCACCTCCTCGAGACGCAACCGCACGGCCCGCGCATGGGCTTCGAGCTTCTCTTCGCCGGCCAGGGTCTGGAGTGTCTCCGAAAGCGTCTGCAGCCCCTGCGCCGAAAGTTCCTGAAAGGTGATCTTCTTGACGAAACTGTCCATGGATACCCCGGACATCGAGCGAGCCAACCCGGAAGTGGGCAGCGTGTGGTTCGTACCGGAGGCATAGTCGCCCGCCACTTCCGGCGTCAGTCTGCCCACGAAAACCGAGCCGGCATTGTGGACCTTGCCAAGCCAGTCGCGGGCTTCCGCCATGTTCAGGATCAGGTGTTCCGGCGCATAGCGGTTGCTGAAATCGAAGGCCGCGTCGAAGGAAGGCACCAGCAGGGCGAAGCTCTGCTCGAGGGATTGCCTCGCCAGATCACGGCGCGGCAGATCTGCCAGCTGCCGGTCGACTTCCGCCAGCGTCGATTCGATCAGAGTCTCGGAGGTGGTGACCAGCACCGTCTGGGAATCGGCACCGTGTTCGGCCTGCGACAGGAGGTCGGCGGCGAGGACCCGGGGAGACGCCAGCGAATCGGCAATGACGAGGACTTCACTGGGCCCGGCCACCATGTCGATGGACACTCCATGGAAGGTGGCCAGAAGCTTGGCGGTCTGGGTGTAGCGATTGCCGGGTCCCAGGATCTTGTCGACCCGGGGAACGGTCTCGGTACCCAGGGCCATGGCCGCAATGGCCTGAGCGCCTCCGACTTTGAAGACCTGCCGGACACCGGCCACCTGGGCTGCCGCGAGCACGATGGGCGAGACGTTCCCGTCCCGATCCGGGGGGACGCATAACAATGTCTTCTGGCAGCCGGCGAGCTTGGCGGGCACGCCGAGCATGAGGACCGTCGAAGGCAACACCGCCGTCCCTCCCGGCACATAGAAGCCGACCGAGGAGATGGCCCGGGCGGCCCGCCAGCAATTGACGCCTTCCTGGACCACGACCGGCCCTTCCGTCAGGGTCTGCGCCGAGTGGAATTTACGGATGTTCGAGGCGGCATGCTTCAAGGCTTCCTGGACCTGCGGAGGGATCTGTTCGGCAGCCTTCTGGAACTCCTTGGCATGGACGCGGTAGTCGGTCAGATCGACACCGTCGAACCGGCGGGTGAGTTCCCGCACGGCGGCATCGCCGCGCGTCGCCACGTCCTCGAAGATCTCTCGACACACCCGGAGCAGTTCAGGGTCCTGGACCGGATTGCGCGTGCAGATCTTGCGGAGTTCCGGACGGCTCAGTTCCTCGAATCGATAGACTTTCATCTAGACCACCATCTTCTCCACCGGCACGACCAGCATGTCGGTAGCCCCCGCCCGTTTCAGCTTCTCGATGACGTCCCAAAAATACTCTTCCGGAACCGCCGTGTGCACCGCCATCATCTCCGGATCTGCCAGCGGAACGATCGTCGGACTTTTCATCCCCGGCAGGATGCCCCGGATCTCGTCGAGCGACTCTCGCGGCGCATTCATCATGACATACTTGGTCTTGCGAGCCTTGAGATGACTGGAGAGGCGCATCCGCAACTGTTCGATCACACCCTTCTTGCGCGGATGTTCGAGGGAGTCGCGGTTGGCAATCAGCACGGCCTCGGACCGGAGGATAACCTCGATCGGCATCAGATCGTGGATCCTGAGAGTGCTCCCCGTCGAGACGAGATCGCAGATCGCGTCCGCCACGTCGAGGGAGGGTGTGATCTCCACCGAACCGTTGATCTCGATGATCCGGGCTTCGATGCCCTGTTCCGCCAGGAAGCTCCCCAGCAGATTCGGGTAGGAAGTCGCGATTCGCTTGCCCACCAGGTCGCGGACCGTGCGAAATGCGCTCGCCTTGGGGACGGCGATGCACAACTCACAGCCGCCGAATCCCAGGAAATCGAGAGTGGCGACACTCGCTCCCTTTTCCCGCACGATGTTGAGCCCCGCAATGCCCAGATCCGTCACTCCGTCCTGCACGTACTCCGGGATATCGTCGTCGCGCAAAAACAGGATGTCCAGCGGAAAGTTCCGGCCACGGGCAAACAGGAGGCCCTCCGTGGAATCGAACTCGACCCCCGATGCCTTCAACAGGTCGAGGGACATGACGGAAAGCCGCCCCTTCTTCTGGACCGCTATCTTCAGGTTGTTGCCATTCAATTCCATCGAAGGTTCTCCCTTGATCCGTGTGGTGCCGGCGCGGGAATCCGGACTATGAGTGTGTCTTGGTCTCCGGTTTGGAGCGGTCGAGCAGAAGTCGGTAGCCACCTTCCCCATGCCGAAGCCAGTGGGCGATGCGCGTCACCGTCGCCGTGCTGGCTCCGGTGCGCTCACTGATCCGCCGATACGGGAAGCCTTCGTCGATCATCCGGACAACCTGCCATCGCTCTGCCATCGCCTCCAGCTCTCCGAGCGTACACAGATCCCGAAAGAAAAGGGCCACTTCGGCGCCGTTTCGCAGGGATGCGATCGCTTCGAAGAGCCCCCGCAGGCTTTCGTTGTCACGGAGTTGGCGTTCCATCGTTTTAGCATGCTACCACGCTAAAACGATGACTGCAATCCCAAGACTCGCAAAGGTCCCGTTCAAAGCACAGATTGAGCGAAAGACCCGCACCCGTCGGAAAGCACTACGCAGGATTTGCCGGACAGGACATCCGAACTCGATACCGACTCCTCAGCCCGAAGCCGGGGACAGTCGCGAGGAACGCAGGGGGCCCTAGTTCCCTTTGCCGAAGTACTGTGGATACAGTCGCTCGGCACAGTCGGGACAGATGCCGTGGGAGAATTCGGTCTCCGAATGATCCACGATGTAGTCCTCGATGGCCGTCCAGTGGCCGGCATCGTCGCGGATCTTCTTGCAGGAGGCGCAGATCGGCAACAGCCCGCTGAGTTTCCTCACATCGTCGAGAGCGCTCTGTAACTGACTCACCAAGAGCTTGTTCTCCTCCTCCACCCGCTTCCGGATGGAGATGTCCGTAACAAAGCACATTATGAGCAGTTCCCCTGACATTTCGATCGAGCTCAAGCCGATCTCGACGGGAAACTCACGGCCGTCCTTCTTGAGCCCGGTGAGGTCCATCCCGACTCCCATGGGCCGAATCCGCGTGTGCCTGTGGAAGCCGTCGCGATGCCCCGCGTGCTGCGCACGCAGGCGCTGCGGTACGAGTGCCTCGATGTCCAACCCGAGCAGATCCGAAGCGGAATACTGAAACATCTCGAGGGCAGTCGAGTTCGAGGCCACGATCCTCCCGTCGGAATCCACCAACAACGCCGCAAAAGGTACGTGCTCGATCAGTTCTTGAATCGAGACCAGTCCCGAGTTCCGTGGCTCTTCCATCCTTACAGCCCCCTTCCCGGCAGAAGGCCCCGCGCCGGAGATGGGACGGCCGTCGAGAGAGAGGCGTTCACCTCGAGGCCCTTCCCGCGCTTTCCCGACTTCACCTTATCATCCCACCTTCCGCTCGACCCGTGTCATCCAACTCGTTGTTCTGGCTAAGGTGACGCCGTTTTGCTGCCGATAGATTCCGATGGGAGTTACGTATATGACCGCGCTGCTATTCTGCATGCTGCTGCTGGGAGTCCTCAGCCGGCTGGCTCGGCCGAGTATCGTTCTGGTCCCAGCGCGGGTTCTGAACGGTCGGAAACGGGAACGGGCCGCGTGGTCGTGGGCCAAACGAGGCGGCAAGACAAGCTAGATCAGAAACCGCATGACACTACCTCAGGGACTGGTCAGTCGGATCGAACACCTGGCGCCCATGCCGATCACGGCGCAGCGCCTGCTCTCCGTCATCAACGACGACAACGTCTCCCTCGCGGAGATTGCCAGAATCGTTGAGTTCGACGAGGCGCTGGTGTCGAACACCCTGCGCGTCGCCAACTCGGTCTACTTCTACCGCGGCAAGGCCGTCAGCGACGCTCGGACCGCGGTGGTTCGCCTGGGAACGACCAACCTGTTCAACATCATACTGGGGCAGTACCTGCGCCAACTGAGCATTCCGGCGCCGCTCTACGATCTTTCCGAGGATGACCTCTGGTTCCACTCCACGGTGTCTTCCCTGGCCGCCGAGGAAATTGCCCGGACATCGCCCGTCGATATCCCGCAGATCGCCAAGGTGGGGGCGCTGGTCCACGATGTCGGCAAGCTCATCATGGTGCGGTATTTCAAGGCCGACTACCGATCGGTCCTTGCTCTCAGCGAAAAGGGGGACCTCAGCTACGTCGATGCGGAGCGTCAGCTGTTCGGCTGCAGTCACGCCGAGGTTGGTGGGGCGGTGGCTCGAGAATGGGGTTTTCCCGACGAAGTGCGGGACGCCATCGAGCGCCACCACGATGCCTTCCTCGAGGACTCCAACCCGGTGTTGGACACGGTGGTGATGGCCAACCTGGTGGCCAAGACATTGGCAACGGGGCTCGGCGCGGAGGGGCTCAATTTCAGCGTCGACGAAAATGTCCGGCGACGGCTGGGACTCGAGTTCAAGAGCTTCTGCCGAATCTGTTCCCGCGTAGAGGAACAGATCTCGCAGGTCCGCCGGGTCTACGGCATTCAGTAGGCCCGCTCCAACGCCCTCCCCGGGGCCTCTCAGACCCCGCAATCGAGGGACTCGAACCGGTTTCATTTTCCTAAAGTTTCGTATGCCCACGCCGAGAATGAATAGATGAGGACGCTTCGGCACCGCAGGGGACGTCCGAGCCGTCGCGAGTCCCGGCCGGCAGCCGGGGGGCTCCGAAGAATATCACTGGGGCCGGGGTGAGCAGCCACGGCAAAGCAGGGAGGCCACCAAGGATGGACCCGGGCCTCCGCAGATAGGTTCAGATGGATCTGGCAACGGTCATTGGGATCATTTTCGGCGTGATCATTGTCTCCGCCGCCATCCTCACAGGCGGTGATAATCCTTTCCTGTTCATCAACTATCCGAGCATTCTCGTGGTCTTCGGAGGGACCTTCGCCACCCTGTTGATCCGCTTTCCCCTCGACCGCGTACTCAAGACCTTCCAGATCGTCAAACACGCCTTCACCTTCAAGCTGCCGAACCCCTACGAGGTCATTGAAGAGATGGTCTCGCTGGCGCGGAAATCGCGTAAGGACGGCCTCTTGTCCCTGGAGGACTACAACAGCACGGATTCGTTTCTGAACCGAGGTCTGATGCTGGTCGTGGACGGAGCCGAAGCCGATGCCGTCGAGAGCGTCCTGTTGACGGACATTCGCTATTTCCGGCAGCGTCACAAACACGGGCAGGACATCCTGAAGGCGATGGGGGAAGCCGCGCCTGCCTTCGGCATGATCGGCACCCTGATCGGTCTCGTGCTGATGCTGTCCAACATGCAGGATGTCACGCAGCTCGGTCCGGCGATGGCGGTCGCCATCCTGACCACGCTGTACGGCTCTCTCATTGCCAACCTGATCGCGCTGCCCCTGGCGAAGAAGCTGGAGATCCGGAGCAAGGAGGAAAGCCTGATCCGTGAGGTGATGCTCGTGGGTCTGGTGAACATCGCCAAGGGCGAGAATCCCAGGATGATCGAGACGGTCCTCAAGGCATTTCTGGCAGATAAGAACGTTCCTGCCGAACCGGAGCAGAAGCCCCGAGAGGTCAAGGCCGCATGAGCGTCAATCTGGAACCGGAAGAAGAGGAACAAGGGGAAGGCGCACCGGCCTGGATGGTCCAGTTCGGGGACATGATGAGCCTCCTGCTGGTCTTCTTCATCCTGCTTTTGTCGTTTTCCGAGATCGATGCCGTCAAGTATCGGGCTCTCAGCGATTCGTTCCGCGAGGCCTTCGGGAAGACGGACAAGGTCGAGGACATGTTCAACGATCCGCAGGCCGCAGCGGAATTGATCGAGGAGAAGTCCGGGTCCCACAGCGATGCCATCCTGGACGAACTCCGATCGATCATTCCCCAGACCTATCCCGGGGCTCTTCCAAACACTAGCGACGGCAAGGGCTACCTGATTCGAATCCCGGGCCGGCTGCTCTTCGACACCGGTAAGGACGAGCTGAAGGCGGGCATGAAACCGAAGCTGGAACAGATGGCCGAACTGCTCAAACGGCGCACCGAGGTCGTGCTGCGAGTCGACGGACACACCGACAACGTTCCGATCAATACGGCTCGGTTTCAGTCGAACTGGGAGCTTTCGGCGGCCCGGGCTCTGGCCGTCGTCCACTTCATGATCGACGAGTGCGGCGTGGCGGCCGACCGGATCTCCGGCGCAGCGTTTGGAGAGAGCCGCCCCATTGCCCCCAATGATTCACCCGAGAACCGGGAGTTGAACCGGCGCGTCGAGTTCCGGTTTGTCCAAGGTGATGAGGAAAGTAACTATGAGATCAGCTACCCCACGACCCCAGCAGACACCGACAATGCCCACTGATCCCTATCCGTGGATTGACGCGCTGCCGTCGGCTGATCCCAACCAGTATCTCGTCGGCGGAGCTGGACGCATCCTTGTGGTCGACGACGAGGTGACCATTCGGGATCTGCTGTCCCAGTTCCTCAGCGCCCAGGGCTTCGAGTGCCACACGGCGGATTCCGGGCAGTCGGCTCTCGGGGAGATCCAGCAGAGCCGGTTCGACCTGGTGATCTCGGACATACGGATGCCGGCCGTGACGGGCCTGGAACTGCTCGAGCATGTCCACGAACACCACCCGACACTGCCGGTCATCATGATCACCGCCGTTGCGGACCTCGAGACGGCGGTCGACGCCATGAAGCAGGGAGCGGCCGACTACATCACCAAGCCCTTCGATCTGAAAAAGGTCGTGGGCAGCGTCCAGAACGCCCTCCAGACGCGGGTGCGGCGACTCCAGGATGACCAACTTCAGTCGCGGCTTCAGGATATGGTGCAGTCGAAGTCGTACGCCCTCGATTCCGCCCTGCGGTCGCTCAACGTCCAACGCGACATGACGCTGGAGGCCCTGGTCCGGGCGCTGGATGCCCGCGAAAGCGAAACCCGGTGCCACTCGCTGCGGGTCCAGAGCTACGCCCTCCGGCTGGCGCGCCAGTTCGATCTCACGGGCCAGGCGCTCGAGGAAGTGGCCCGGGGCGCGCTGCTGCATGACATCGGCAAGATCGGAATCTCGGATGCCATTCTGCTCAAACCCGGCAAGCTCACCGAGGAGGAGTGGCACGAGATGAAGAAGCACCCCAGTCTCGGCTACGAGATCCTGCGGGGCATCGACTTCCTGGACGGCGCCACCGAACTGGTCCTGCGCCACCACGAGCGCTGGAACGGATCGGGCTACCCGGACGGTCTGCAGGGGAGGTTCATCCCCTTCGGAGCCCGGCTGTTTGGGATCGTGGATTCTTACGACGCCATGACGTCGGACCGTCCCTATCGGAAGGCCCTGAGCACCGACTACGCCCGAGAGGAGCTGTCTCGATTCTCGGGAGTGCTCTACGATCCCGAGATCGTGGAGGCCTTCCTGGACATCCACCAATCGGAGCTGGACGAGATCAGCCGCTGCTGCGCGGAATTGATCGATCCGGCGTAGGCCGACGCACTTTTCTCTACAGACGATGCGCAAGGACGCCGATAAGTAGAGAAGCGAAAGTTTTTGAGGGTAGCTGGTACCCGTGAACCAGCGAGAAAGGGCATGGATGCCCCGAATGTTTCGCATCAAGGAGGAAGAGGAAAATGGGAGGATTTAGCGTACTCAACAATCTGGCCAGCCTGACCGCACAGCAGCAGTCCAGCATCACGCAGATGAATCTGCAGAAGACTCTGTTCCGGCTCTCGAGCGGAAAGCGCATCGTCAGCGGAGGCGACGACGCCGCCGGTTTGGCCATCGCAGACGGTTTGCAGGCCCAGATTCGTTCGCTGACCCAGTCGGTTCGAAACGCCAACGACGGCATCGGCTTCATCCAGACGGCCGACAGCGCCCTGGGGCAGGTGACCAACCTGCTCAACCGTGCTGCCACGCTGTTGACGGAAGCCGCGACTGGCACCAACTGCGGACACGCCTCGACAAGATCGAAACCGAGCTCAGGTCAGATCTACCAGGAAATCGACCGTGTCGGAGTCGCCACGACGTTCAACGGAACCGCTGTCTTCGATGCGATGACATGAGATCTTCATCGGTGACACGACGAACGCGACGATGCGCGTCCGCTGCTCACGTGTCGTTCACGGTGCGGTGCCTCAGTTCACGTGATCCGGCCTGCTGAGCGGCCACTGAGCTTTGCGCGGGACTGTGACCGCAGTCGGATCGACATGACGGTCTCGATCGCGGCGCCGATGCCACTGCGATGCTCGAGGAAGTCAAGGCCGCGATCGAGACGATTGCCGAACAACGCGGGGCTCTCTGGGCGCCAGCATGAACCGGCTCGAAAACTCGGTCAGCATCATGCAGTCCCAGATTCAGAATCTGACGGCTGCCGAATCCCAGATCCGGGATGCCGACATGGCGGCCGAAGTGGCGAACATGACCAAGTTCCAGATCCTGTCGCAGGTCGGCCTGGCCTCCATGGCCCAGGCGAATGCGACCTCCCAGGGAGTCCTGTCACTGCTTCGGTAAGACCGGGACAATCTGGTCTGACAACTGGAGCCGCCTCCCTCGGGGGGCGGCTCGTCCTCACACAAGGAGGGCGCCATGGCTGATCAAACAGTCGCATTGATGATCGAGCGGGCCGGTGGATCCGGCTTCTCGGGCGCCCAACCGTATTCGGGTCCGCTTGCCGACCGCGGGCAAACGGTCTCCCCGGGAGCGGCGCGTACTCAGAAGCAGGCGCCGGCGGGCTCGCAAGAGCCATCCACTGCAGACGCTTCCGGCGATTGGGCACGGCTCGTTCAGGACGAGGAATCCGGACGGTCCTACGTTCAGATTCTGGATCGAAGAACGGGAGAGGTCATCTACGAGATCCCTCCCGAGGAAATCCAGAAACTCGGCAAACTTCTCAAAGAGATGACCGGCTCGATGGTCGATACCGTCGCTTGACAAGGAGGCAGAGTGTGGGAGGCTTCGGAGATACAGGTCGGAAGTCTGGACGTCAGTTCGATCGTCTCGCAGTTGATGTACGTCGAGCGGGCTCCGGTCCGGCAGCTCGATTCGCGCATCACGAACTACCAGAACAAGATCGACGCCTACAACAAGCTCAACTCGAACCTGAGCGAGCTGCTCTCGAGCCTGAACGACCTCAGCGATCCGGACGTCTTCTCCTCGAAGTCCACCGCCTCCTCCGATAAGTCGATTCTGGAGGCCAGCGCGTCCGGCTCGGCTGTCGCAGGGCACCTATCAGATCCAGGTCGACCGTTTGGCGCTGTACGACAATTTCGCGTCCGACGAGCGCTTCACTACCATCGAGCGAGATCGATCGGAACCGGATCGTTCGATCCTCGTCGTCGGCGATTCCAGCTACACCATCACGATCGATTCCTCGAACAACACGCTGGATGGACTGCGCAAAGCGATCAATGCTTCGGAGGCTCCGGTCAATGCCTCCATCATCAACGACGGAACGCGGCTATCGGCTGACGGTCACAAGCGAAGACTCCGGCTCGGCAAACGCAATCTCGATTCAGAACAACACGCTGACGCTCTCCGACGGCTCGACGCCTCTGACCCTGTCGCGGACCCATGACATCGCGGATGTGAGTGAACTCGATGCCGCATTCACCGTCAACGGACTGCGCGGTCACGAGCTCGAGCAACCAGGTGGACGACGTCATCGAGGGGGTCACGCTCAATCTCAAGAGCGCTTCGACCTCCACGGTGACACTGACCGTCGCCAACGACACCGAAGCCGTCAAATCCAAGATCGAGGCCTTCGTCGACAGCTACAACAAGGCCTACCAGTTCCTGAATTCGCAGTTCGAGGTGATCGGCGCGACCGGTCGCGCCGGGACCCTCGCGGGCGACTCGACGGTGCGAGCCATCCAGTCTCAGCTGGCGAGCGTCGTCAGCGGCGCGATCAGCGGGCCTGAGCGGGGGTCTGACGACACTCGGATCGGCCGGAATCGAACTGCAAAACGACGGAACTCTCCAGATCAACTCGTCCGATCTCGACGAGGTCCTCGACCGATCATTTCGACGAGATTGCCGGCCTGTTCGCGGCGATCGGCGATACGACCAATGCGCGGGTCTCCTACATCTCCAGCACGTCGGACACCGTTGCGGGGACCTATCAGGTCGACATCTCGACGGTTCCCGAAGCCGCGACCGTCACGGCACCCAATGCCATTGCCACGACCCTGGGAGTGGATGAGACTCTGACTTTCACCATGGGGAGCCTGGACTTCGCAGGTCAGCCTGACCAGCGATATGACGCTGGAGCAGGTCGTCCAGGCCATCAACGCCCAATTGGAGGCAGACGGGCTGGCGATGTCGGCTGAACAGTCCGGTACGAGCCTGATTCTGACGTCCGATCAGACGGGCGACAGCGTGAGCTTCTCGGTCACGTCGGATGTTGAAGGGGCCGGAACCGGAATTGGGACGGCCGGGCTTTCCGACACGGGCGTCTCAG
>CAVRSV010000020.1:0-83190 GCA_963723965.1 uncultured Acidobacteriota bacterium
GCGCGGATCCTTCAGGCGCAGGGGCGGCTGCAGCTGACGCAGGCGCTCCTGCTGACTGAGGAGATTGGCGATGTAGTCGGCGCCGTAAGCTCCGGCCGCCTGGGCTTTGGAGACGGCCTCGGAGACCGGTTCCGGGCCGTAGAGACGGACCAGCTCGAGCAGTTCGGTGATCTGACGGGAGAGCGAGCGGTCGGTCTCGGCCAGAGCCCGCAGGTAGGTCTCGACCGAAGGTCCGACGAGAGCCACGAGCCGCGCCTGGGCCTGGGAGGTGCGGGCGGCCGGACGACTCTCGACGAGCTCGTCGCGAAAGCGGTCGGCGCCGATCACCTGACCGCGTCGCCAGGAGCGCGGATAGGAGACGACTTCGCGGCGGCCGTCGTACAGGGTCACACTCTGGGCGTCGGCCTTGACGGTGAGCGTGCGGCCGACATAGCGGGGCGGCGCGCAGTAGCGATTACCGTCGAAGACCAGACGCAGGTCCTTGTAGACCCGGGCATCGGTCGAATCGCGGTAGTCGGGATCGAGCGCGGGCAGAGGGCGCAGGGCCTGGGGCTGGAAACGCTCGCGGGGAGTCTGACGGGTCTCTCGATGGAGCGCGGACGTTGGCTACCTCCTCGAGCCAGAGGCGGACCTGGCGATTGACGTCGGCCAGGTCCCGGAACTCGCCGAGCGGCCAGAAGCTCTGGCGCAGGTAGCGGACGCCGGCGCGCTCGACCGTGCCCTTCTCCCAGGCGGCCGCCCGGTTGCAGGCCCGGGGATAGAAGCCGTAGTCGCGGGCGAAGGCCAGAAAGCGCGGCTGGAAGCGCACCAGGCGACCGTCCCGTTCGGCGACGGCCGTGAGCAGATTGTCATACCAGATCTCCCGACCGACTCCGCCGAACGCCCGAAAGGCGTGGATATGGCAGCGCACGAAGGTCTCGAAGCCCTGGCTGTGGGTGAACTCGACGTACAACAGCCGGCTGTGGCATTCGACCAGGACGAAGGCATAGAGCTTGCGGCGATCTCCCTCGTAGTCGAGCGCGCCGAAGTGGCCCCAGTCGACCTCGAAGCGCTCGCCGGGGCCGGGATCCTGGCGCAGGAAGGCCCGGGCGGCCGGCCGGGGCCGAATGCGGCGCAGATGGTCGCGCAGGATGCTCACCCCTCCCCGATAGCCGAGACGCCGGAGCCGGTGCAGGATTACCGAGCCGGGAGCCTGGGGATCCCGCTCGAGCAGATCGCGGATCGTTTCCTTGTAGGCGTCGAGCTTACTGGGGCGCGCCGAGGCAGCGCAGCTCGCGGGACCGGCCCGTCCCGATACTTGCGCACGGTGTCCCGGCTGACCCCGAGATGGCGGGCGATCCGGCGGATCGACCAGTGTTCGCCCTGGCTGAGACGGTAGATGGCTTCGATCAGGGCGGCATCCATGTTGGTTTCTCCTCGAGATGCTGACTCCTCAATAGCCGACCGAGCCCCGCCCTGACCAGAGGGATGTTCTTTACAAGATCCCGGACGAGGGTGTGGCGTTCGAGGAAACCCTTTGGAAAACCACCAGTTCGGAGAAAGCTACGTTGTTCTTTACAAGATCACGTGCACTCGGCTCGACCAGCCAAACCTCCGAATCCAGGCGCTTGACGTCCAGAGCCAGGTTGTTCTTTACAAGATCGCCCCAGCGGCGTCGGCCGTCGCGGCGGCGCTGGCTGCGGCGATTCCGTTCGACATACTCGGGGTGAGTGTCCCGGTACTGCCGCTGATAGTCGGGGTTCCGGGTCAGCTTTGCCGACGAAGGTTTGCTTTAGAATAGCTGCAACATTCGGGCATGCGCCGCCGTGCCCGTTCCATCAACGACATCGAAGTGGAGAGCCCATGAGTCTGGTGTATGTCTTCGCCGCTTCGCCCACGGAGGGGAAGCCCGTCGAGAAAGTGGCCGTGCCCCCGAAGCCCGGATCGCCCGGCCGCTGCGGACCCAATCAGGTGATGCTCACGATCACGGGGATGGAACCGAACAACGCGGAAAAGAAAGCGGAGGCGGTCCTGGGATCGGCCCCGGGCGAGTCGCCGGCGGCAAGACCCGAGGCCGTGCTCGTCGTCGGACTCTGGGGGATTCCGTAGATAGTCTCAAGAAGGTCGGGGCCGAACGAAGAACAGTGCCGAGACTCAAACCGAGGACGAGGTGCAAAGGCCCTGCCTCGCAGCAGGTTAACCTACTGGCCGAGGTCATTCCGCACCACACAACCAACAATTTAACCTATCCGACAATTTTGTTTGGCATCTATCCTTACATTTTACTACACTGATCCAAGCCTGATCTCGGACTGGGATTCGGGTCCATGGATCTTCGAAGGCGGGAGCAGGCGCAGTCGAGATGTCATCCTGCGCTGCCCGGCCGAGGGTGAGGGCGTTGTTCGAATCGTGGAAATCGCTCGCACCTTCTCGGTCGATCGGGGTGCTTGGGACGTGAAACCCGACGAAAGTTTTCACGAAAGGAGAGTGGGGCATGAAGAGAAGTTGGAGATGGGCCGTCGTGATTTGCTTCATCACTTCCGTCGCGCCGACTTGGGGACAAGTGAGTGGTGCTAGGCCGCCGATCTTGAGCTTGGCCGTCGACAGAGCCCCGGTCCCACTGGAATTCGGGCTATCAGTGAAGGACGCCGAGGAGGAGTACGTGATCGACGTTGTACCGGGGATGGTGAGAAACGCTCCGGACAGTTTTGCCGTTGATCTCTATCAGGGAGTCCCAATGGAAGCACGGCGCATCAGGTCGCGCACTCACAGCGGTCACACGATCTGGAGTGGGCATCTCTACTTCCCGACCCTTCTGGGCCAAGATACTCCGGCAGGCTATATTTTGCTTCTCGATCACGGCGATCATGTCTCCGGCATCGTGAACGTCTTTGCTACGAACGAGGACTTTCAGATACTTGGAAACTCCAAGGGTGAGCATCGGCTTGTGAAGCTGAGTCGAGTTCGAACACCTACGTGCGGCGTCGATACGCGTGAGCTCGCAGCATTCGCCGGGTCCGGGAATTCGCGTCAGCGCCCTGAGGAGTCTCATTTCTCTACTCAGACACTTCTTGGGACTGCGCAGATCAAGGTCCTGGCTGTGGTTCCCGAAGGAGAACTATCGCAGGACGCTGAAGATTTCATCGAGACTTCCGTTGAGGTGGCCAACGAAGCATTCTATATGAGCGGAATTGACGCCGAGTATGAATTTTCGGTAACCGAACTCGAGGGGATACCATCTTACAGCTCGCCCAGCACAGAAAAGAAATATCTACAGTGGATGAACAATGGGAACCTTGACGACGTCAGGGATTCGAATCACGCCGACATGGTTGTGCTGTTTCTGTCGGAGTGGGATGCACCTTACTGTGGATTCGCAAATCTGCGGTTCTATAACGACTCCGCCGGGCATCAGCGTGAAGAAATAGAGACCGGGTTTGCATGGCGAGAATGGACGGATCAGGCATTCTCGGTCCGAATCATAGGCTGCGGATTGGTTGACCTTACCTTTGGACATGAGCTCGGACACAATTTCTCCTTGCGGCATGACGCAGCCAGCGTTGCGTCACCTGTGAAACCTCTCCTGGGCTATCCTGATCCCAATGGTCATCTCTTCTGGACCGCGTACGGCGAGAGAGCCACGGTTATGGGATGTGTCGATAAGGTCACACCGGCCTGCGATCGGACATTCTATTTCTCGAACCCTAACTTTACTGTCCCGATGTTTGGGATTACGCCGACCGGACGAGTCGATCATCCAAACGGATACTATGCAAACGCTTTTCAAGTGTTGACCGGGCTGGTGCCGGAATATGCCGACCTCAGGACGGGAGAGTAGTAGAGGGAATTCTTCATTGTCCACGGAGCAGAGTAAGGTCGAGCTTCAGTAGGGATCTGTGGGTTCCATGAGCTCGATGTTAATCGTAAGCCGGAGGTTAATAGCGATGAGACGAGCTTCTATTTTCAATATCGTACTTCTGCTCGGTACGCCTCTGCTGCTTTCGGAAGTTCCCCGGGTGGCGACCGGACCACCTTCATCCTTCGACTTTGGTTTGGATTGGAGCGTAATCTCTCCGCCCCTGCTACCTCCGGGAATCGAAACGACGCATCTCTTTGCAGATTGGGGCATTACCGTTTCGAGCTCATCGGGCTCGGAACCCGTTAGCGGTATTTTGTCCGTGGTCCCGGATCAGCTTAGGGATCCTCCAATTCCGCTGGATCTGCCGGTAGTACTCAACTTATCCAGTGGTCAAGAGGATGCCGGGAGCATGGTCATCGCCTTCGACGCGCCGGTTTTCGGTATCTTCGTAACGATGGGAGCGGACTCCACGACACCAGCTACGGCTCGATTCTTCGGCCCGGACGGTTCCCTGCTGACAGAGATGACCGGGAGCGTCGGCGGTGCCTTTCTTCCCACGGAGTTTTACCTCGAAGACGCTCCGGGGCCGGGAATTGCCCGGGTGGAGATCGAATACGAGGATACGGACGTGCCGGAAGCTCTCTTGCTCGTCGTCGCCGATTTCGTCGAGCCGCCGTCCTTTCGCCGATGTGTTGCTCAAGTTGCCCACGGCCCACTCGGGTCGGACAGCCGGACTCTTCAGACATCCTTGAGCTTGACCGTCGCGAACCATGTCCCGGACCTCCGGATACCCGGCCCCTTCGAACAGATGCTCTCCGTTGAGTTCCGGGACCGTTCTGGTGCGCCGCTGAATGTCCAGTTGGACGGTGAAATCAACAGCCGGTTCGACTATAGCCTGTATCTCGAATCCAAGATCGTCCGGACGACGGATTCGGTTTCCGGGCTGGACCAGGGGTATGCCTGCGTGAGCTCGGATTACCCCTTCAACCTCGCAGCCGTCTATCGCATCCTCGACGCAGACGGACGTCCCGTCTCTGAAGCGGGCATCGACGGTACCAAGCCGGGTCACCGGTTCGTAGGCGTATTCGAGAAGGAAATGGCGGAGGAGACGAACACCGCCCTGGCGATCGCAAATGTTTCAGATCGAGAAACGACAACTGCGATATCGTTTTTCCTGGCGCCGGCGACGACCTTCCAGCATGAAGTCGTACTGGGTCCCGGAGAGCAGGGCGCATGGTTCGTGGATGAGATTGCCCCCGAGCTCGCAGACCGGGATGCCGAAGGCGCCGTCGAGATCAGCAGTCCCCAGTCGGTCGTCGCCACAATCCTCCGCACCATCCGCGGGGTCGTCTCGGCCAGTCTGCCGCTGGACCGAACACAAACGGGCGACCGCGATTGACGCTTCGTCAAGCGACCTTGCACACGGGATTGGCACCTGATCTTTCTTCAATCACCCAAACCCCTTTCGATTCGGTATCTCTCGAAATGCGGAGTCACAATCCTTGACCGGAGGGCGGGATTTCGGTGAATCGCGTCGAGGGCAATCCCGTGATGTCGCCTCTGCTCGAACTGCCCTCGCCTGGCCGATCTCATCGCTTTGCTCCGCCGCAGGCACGGATTCGCGCGCAATTGAGACAGCTTAGGGCTCATACTTTTCAGCCAGAGTCCATCCACCTCAGTCTCGCAAAGACTTCCTCCCGCCGAAGTCATCTCAAGACGGGTCTCGATCACATCATCATCGGCAGAAGCGGCCACTTCAGCTTAGCCGACGAAGGTTTGCTTTAGAATAGCTTCAACATTCGGGCATGCGCCGTCGTGCCCGTTCCATCAACGACATCGAAGTGGAGAGTCCATGAGTCTGGTGTATGTCTTCGCCGCTTCACCCATGGAGGGGAAGCCCGTCGAGAAACTGACCGCGCCTCCAGAGCCCGGCTCGCCCGGTCGCTGCGGGCCCAATGAGGTGCTGCTCGCCGTCACCGGGATGGGACCGAAGAACGCAGCGAAGAAAGCCGAGGCGGTTCTGGGATTGGCTCCGGACGAATCGCAGGCGGCGAGACCCGACGCCGTGCTCGTCGTCGGACTCTGCGGGGGACTGACCGAGTCGCTCCAGGAGGGCCGATTCGTGACCTACTCCGAATGCCGGTCGAGAAACCGACCAACGGGAGCTGCAGAATGTCGTTCACCGTATCGAAGGAGGTCGGCAGAGGGATTCGTGCCGACGGAGGAAGCGTCGGGTTCGAATTGTAGAGCTGAACGAGCTCCGGCGAGTAGAGGAGCATGGAGGCCGGTTCCAGAAAAGAAGAGAACCCGCCGCCGCGATCGTATTGCCAGTCGAACCCGAAATCGAACTGGTGGCTCCCGCTGAGTTCCAAGCCACGTTGTCGAAGGTGTGGTAGCGACGGAAGTCGCCTCCTTCAGGCGTCAGCTGATCATTGCCGATCGTGAAGTCGGTGCCCAGGATGCTGATCTCGGGCAGGCCCAGTCCCAGGCAGGGCGGCGGACAACTGGAGGCCGAAGGAGGCAGGTTCCGCGTGTGCCAGTACCAGTAGGAGAAGCGGAACTCGTTGACCAGTTCGCTCGAGAAGGTCGAGATGAGCGAGGCCACGGCCTGGTCGGACCAGTTTCTGGTGTCGGCCCAGTTGGAGGGAAGGCGCCCGGCGCCGGTGGGCGGAGCGAAGCCGTCGTTCTGATCGTGGGAGTAGCGGAAGAAGAGGCTGTGGCGGTCGCTCGCCAGCCAGTCCAGCCGCGCGGGGCGGTACGGAGCGTGACTTGCCCTGTGTGCGGTGAGACCGTCATGCTACCTGATCATCCAGACGTCCAACCGAGAGAACTCAAGCCCCCTGAGACGGTTCGGTTGGGTTATCGGGCTGCCTTCTTCCTGAGTCTTGCAGCTACGATCGTCTGGGCTTTGGCCGAATTCTCCCAGCCTTTGTATCTCCTGAGACGTGATTTTGGTCCTGACCATCCCCGTTTGCTCGCCGTGCTTGCTCTCATGGGAATTCTCGCTCTTGCTTGGGCCACGGCGAGTTTCATCGCCTACTTCGTTCAGCAAAAGCAGATCCCTTCAGCGCTGGCTCTATCTCTCCAAGCGGTTACGGTTGTCCTTTTTGCAGCCCACACAGCAATTCAGCTTTCCCCGTTCTACCTCGATGAGGTAAGGCCATGGATAACCATGTTTGTCTCGGGTCTGGCAAGTGCCCTGATGGTCTCCGCCGTGCTCTGCCTCATTGTTCCCATGCTGAGAGTGCCAACTGGTTGGTTCAGACTCACACTGGCTGTCGCCAGCGTGCTGACTCTAGTCCAAGTTGTGTTGATCTTCACATCGAACAGTGCCTTTCTGCTCTCCTCTCCATCGGTCAGAGATTTCGCGCTCCTGAATCATGCTGATCGTTTCTTCGACGGGATTGCCTTCCTCGTCGGGATTTTGGTCGAGACAATCCTCCGGGCCAGCATTGCATTCGGTATTTCGTTCGGAATCAGTGACGCCACGTTGTGGGTTTGGCGAGGGTTCTTTCCGGTCGAGAAGACGGAGAGTTGCTAGTCTACGCCCTCAGAATGATGTACATGGTCGATCAGGTCCGCCCTCTAGCCTCGCGTCAGACGCCCTTCACATATTTGCAGGGAGGATAAATTCACACCACGTGCGACTCCTCCGGGCGGCCGGGCACTCCAGAGAACAACGAGGAGAAAGGAAGCCCTGAGATGCTGAGCGATCTAATTTGACTAAACCAATGCACTTGACTGTGCAGTCATTGCCGTGTATTTAGTCAAGTATGAGGATCCCTTCGGAACAGAGGGCTCTGGACCAAGTTGTCCACCGCCTCACAGAACTGCTCGGTACCGGGCCGGCTGACGTGCGTCTTCAGCCGGGCAAGGGTGGGCGCTCTGTGGACGCTATCGTGAAGGCGGGCCCCTTCACTTTTCTGGTCGAGTGGAAGGGATCCGGACGTGCGACGGCCGTTGCCCAGGCCATCGAACAGTTGGTCGGCCACGCAAAGGAGACCCAGGGTATTCCGTTGGTGGCAGTTCCTTTCATGGGGGAAATCGGTCGAAAGAGGTGCTCCGAGGCCGGGATCGCGTGGTTGGATCTGTCCGGGAATGCCCGGATCTTCGCAACGGGACTTCGGATTCTGGTCGACGGAAAACCCAATCAGTACAGGCAGCGCGGCCGGCCATCGACCGCCTTCGCACCCAAGAGCTCGAGGATCGCGCGCTGGTTGCTGATCCATCCATCAGAGTGGCTGACCCAGCGAGAACTCGCCCGAGCCACCGACACGGACGAAGGCTACACAAGCCGGGTGGTAGGACGACTTGAAGAAGCTGAGCTGATCACCCGGAATCCGGACGGAGCGATTCAACCGCGGGACCCGGACCTCCTCCTCGATGCCTGGCTCGAGGAATACGACTTCACCAAGCATCGGATCCTGAAGGGACATATCGCCGCGCGTTCCGGGGAAGCACTGGTTCGGGAAGCCGCAGAGACGCTGGAAGAGGCCTCCGTTGCCTTTGCGGCCACCGGCCTTGCGGCGGCCTGGTTTCTCGATCATTTCGCGGGATTTCGGATCGCCACGCTGTACCTTGCCGCGGAACCGTCGCCAGAGCTTTTGACTGCACTCTCCTTTCGCGCGGAAGAGCGGGGTGCGAATGTGTGGCTCGTGGTTCCGAACGACGAGGGCGTCTTCCACGGCGCCATGACAGTCGACGACGTTCGATGTGTGCATCCCGTCCAGATCTACCTGGATCTTTCCGCCCATCCTGAGAGGGCCGAGGAGGCTGCACAGAGACTCCGCTCCAATCACCTGAACTGGAAGAGCAATGACAGATAAGCCCACCACTGCAGCCGGTTACCGCAACGTCCAAGTGGAGCTCGTACGGGCCACCTGTCTCTACGTGGCCACGAAGCTCGGCGACCTGATGGACGAGTTGGTCGTGATCGGAGGGCTGGTCCCGTCGTTGCTGATCGGCGAGAGCGAACTACCCCCGCAATCCGCGGCTCACGTCGGGACCATGGATCTGGACTTGGGGCTGACGCTCACGCTGCTGGATGAAGGCCGCTATCGAACTTTGACGGAACGGCTTCGGCGAGCGGGGTTCGAGCAGGATATCAATGAGGAAGGCAACCCGACTCGGCAGCGCTGGAAGATCGAGCGGCGGGAAAAGGTAACGGTGGATTTCCTGATTCAGCCCAGCCTTTCCGACGATCGCGGGGGGAAGCTACGGAATATCGAAAGGGACTTTGCAGCAGTCATTGCACCGGGGCTCCATCTCGCATTCCAGGATCGGGAACGAGTGACGTTATCGGGTCAGACCATCCTCGGCGAGCAGGCTACGCGGCAGGTCTGGGTCTGCGGCCCGGGAGCCTACGTCGTGTTGAAGTCGCTTGCCTTTCGTAGTCGCGGAGAGAACAAGGATGCCTACGATCTGTACTACGTCGTGCGTCACTTCGGATCGGGCGTCGATGACGTTGCCGCTCGACTCCGTCCGCTACGGGACGACGCTTGTGCGAGAGAGGCTCTTGAGATCCTGGAACAGGACTTCCTCGAGCACGACGGCATCGGCCCCCGAAGGGTGGCGGAGTTCATCGTGGGCGGCGCTGACAACGAGATTCAAGCAGACGTAGTGGGATTCGTCCGAAGGCTCGTGGACGCTACTCGCCGAGGGTCTCGGGGATGAAGACGCGCCGGAGCGGGAGGATGCCTTTGTACTTGCCGTCGAGGCGGTCGTAATACTTGTAGACGAGCTCGACGAGCCCATCGCCGTCGATCAGCTTGAGGTTTCGCTTACCGAACGCGAAGTCACGCGCGTTCTTCTTAAAGCCGCCGACCGCGATGAAGATTCCGAAGTCCTTTGTTGACACCGGTGAGTTTGTAGGCCGGAAACGCCGGTTTGAGTGTACCACCCGGCCGAGCACGCACAGTTCGGCGCAAAGGATGTACCCCCGAAACAAAGAAACGGGCTGTGGGTGTGCAGGGTGGTCGGTCACGGCATGCTCACCTGCCTGCGCCCCCGACAGAATCGCTCGAGGATTGGAGAAAACGCATCGCCGAAGAGCGGCGACACATCATTGAGCAGAAGAGATCCCAGAACAACTCAAAATTGGAGCAGCTTGAACTGGCGTACACGGCAGTCCTGAATGCGGTCTGGGCAATCTCTCTGATCGCTCTCTTCTTTGTATCGCAAATTGTGTATAGGGCGATCGTGGTCCGCATTTCTGCGGGCACCCATTGGCAGATGTAGTTTGAACCAGAAGCCGTGCTACGAGAGCCTCTCCGAATTGGACTCTCACCTCAAGTGATCCCCAGGATCCAGCCTTCTCGGAGGGCGGTTGTTTGCTCGTCCTCTGTGAGGGGCGGAGCGAAGTATCGGGGAAGATAGCCGTTTTCGTCCATGGTTCTCAGCCAGAGGGCGACGGAGAGGGCGTCTCGCTCGTCGGGGGAGAGTTTCCGGGAGCCGAATTGCTTCTTCTCGAACCGAAACTAGGCAGAACCTCCTGGAATCCCGGCACCCATTGGTTACTTCTCAGGCCCGTAGGTATCTTGGGACATCGGATCGGCCATTGCCCCAAAGAGGAGACGAAGCGTCTTCATTGAAACGGTAGGCGCGCGCAGGAGTTCGTCGGCCAGACGATTACCTTCTGCGGTTCCCTGGTCGCCCGCTGCAACTGCTGCCGAGGCCAGACGATGCAGCCCGTCCGGGCGAAGTTCCACGAGTGCGACTCCAATTTCTCCCGCGGAAATATGGCCAGCGATCACAAACCGGAGGTGCCCCGCGACGGGTGGAAGCGTACGGTACGGTTCGCTGAACTCCCCAATGTAACGAAACCCTTCTGGAGTCCGAAGAAATGCTTCGAAAGCGTGACCGCCCGTGCCCGAGTTCCGATCATCGGCGATGAGCAAATCGGGGATGCCGTCCTGATCCAGATCCCGTTCGCTGGTGAACCACCTCGGCTGGCCGGGGAGGTTTCTGGCGATCCAGTCCTTTATCTGAGCGAGAGTTGCCGTGCCTTTCCGAAACTCCTTCGGGCTCCTCGAGACCTTCTGATTGAGATCATGTGCCGCCTCCGGAGGCCCGTGACGATCGGTGACGGTCTGTTCTGCCGCTGAAGAACCGGCGACAAAGCCGGACGCGCCCAGCCCAGTGAGGAACACAGCGAGAACCGCGGCGCACCTTCCTCCAAGTCGACAGGCCTTTGTGTAAAGAGGCGTCATCTCTTTCCCGAAGCAAGACTTAGGTATTTCATTCTAGCCGAGTGCTGCAAACGGACCCAAGCTTTGATTTCAATCTCCTCTGAAGGTTTCTCATGGCCGAGAAGTCAGCGATGAGGGGTTCGTACAGCATCGGTCCTTGACCATGGACTCGCTTCGGATTTGAAGAGTGAATCTACCATGGAGCTTGAGTTTCCCGCCTCCCCAGGGCTCTTTCTAGGTAGAGGGCAGGAGAACAAAGCCTTCGTCCCCGGTTCGGTTCGCCGGATCGGGGACATTGCCCTCTTGGCTGAGCTCATGACGGGAAGACTTCGATTGGTGATGGTTCCGGACAGGATTAAGGATGCCGTTCCCGAAGGGTTTCGGGAGAAGCGGGCCGCTCAGTTTGTGGGTGTTGGGATCCATCTGTTTCGACGGCTCGTCAGGGACGGTCGGATCGTTCCTCGGCTTTTGGGCAAGACCCGGATCTACCTCCGGTCAGATCTCGAAGGGTTCCTGCGCGCCTTGCCGGTCGATCGGAACGCACAATTGACACCGACCCGCATTGATCGGGATTCTGAACTGGGGCGCGGTCGGTCTGCACAGTTGCCCGGCGATCCGGAAGCGCTTAAGATGCGGTCTCAAGACCCGGCTAGACTCCACCGAAAGGAGGACTCCCTTGGGCATTAAGCAACTCCCTAACGGGTCTTGGGAGATTCTCCCATCTCAAAGAGAAAGCGCCGGGGCCTCAGTGCCGCCACGATCAACAAGGAACTGGCAGTACTCAAGCACCTGCTGAGCTGGGCGATCGATCAGGAGCTCATCTTCCGCAATCCGATTCCGCGCCTGCGCAAGCTCCACGAACGGCACAAGCCCGCGATCGCAGATCGGCATCTGTCGATTCTCGAGAAGGCCATTCAGGAGACCCTGGCGCACCTCCGGCCGGAGTGTGAACCGGTGTTTCGCTTTCTCTATGAAACGGGTTGCCGGCGGGAAGAGGCGCTCTCTTTGAAGCACGAACAGGTTTTCCTCGAGGATCACCTGGTCGTGCTGCCGAAGACCAAAGCCGGAGAGCTCCGCTACGTCGCGCTGACACAGCCTGCGAGCGAGGCCATCCGCCGGATGCCGAAGGTTGGCGAGGATCTCGAAGAAGGGGCCGCATGACGGCTCCGCAGGACACAAACAGGAAAGACGGGTTGGGTCGCCGATTCCGCTCTCGCCGTAAGCCATTGAAAAGAATGGTACGCCCGGCGCGATTCGAACGCGCGACCTTTGGCTCCGGAGGCCAACGCTCTATCCAGCTGAGCTACGGGCGCACCCTTTGAGAATTGCGAGTGTAGCAGAATCCGCCTTCGATGCGAAAGGACGGTTCGTTCCAAGTTCCAGGTTCCAAGTTCCCAGTTCCAGGTTCCACGCTCGCTTCTTCAAACGGTGACGTCCCGGACTTCGGAAATCCGACGGCCTCCCGCGTCTCCGGACGGCACCTGCGGAGGTGACGCCTTCCGCAGAACGCAGGCTCCCGCAGTCCAGGGCGGCTTGGCCGCGGACGCAGCTGCTCCCGGTCTCGCGCCCTCCGGTTCTCACGTTCTCCTCTTGCCACCCCGCCGAAGACAAGCAGGATGCATGTCACGCCCTCCCGATTTCCGAAGCCAGGATTGCCTTATATCCCTATCCGCTAGTATGGTTAGCCATATGAAAACGACCGTACAGATTCCAGACAGCCTGATGAAGGAGATCCGACAACTGGCGCACGAGGAGCGGACCACCCTCAAGGAGCTGATGGAGGAAGGGCTGCGTCACGTCGTCTCGGAGCATCGCCAGCGGGGCAAGTTCAAGTTGCGGAAGGCCTCCTTCAAGGGGAACGGACTGCAGCCGCAGGTGGAGGGCGTGGCCTGGAGCAGAGTCCGCGATCTCGGGCAGGAGGGAAGGGGAGCATGATCGCCGTCGACACGAACGTGCTGGTCTACGCCCATCGGGAGGACTCTTCCTGGCATACTGCGGCCTACTCCCGAGTGCGGGAGCTGGCCGAGGGACGATCGCCCTGGGGAATTCCATGGCCCTGCATCCATGAGTTCCTGGCGATCGCGACCCATCCCGGCATCTACGATCCGCCGACGCCGCTCGACCAGGCCATCGACCAGGTGCACGCCTGGCTCGAGTCACCGAGCCTGGTGCTGCTTGGCGAGACGGAGAACCACTGGATGCACCTGCGGACGTTCCTGGTGATCGGGCAGATCGCGGGCCCCCTGGTCCAGGATGCCCGCATCGCCGCGATTTGCAGGGCCCACGGGGTCACCGAGGTCTGGACGGCCGACCGGGACTTCAGTCGTTTCCCGGGACTCAAGTCGCGGAATCCGCTGGTCGGTTGAGCGGTCGCTCAGCGGATGTCGAGGCCGTTCCGAATGATCAGGACCCGCAGTGCGACGCGCGCAGACCCGTCGAGCTGCTCCCACATCGAAACGCAGCCGGCCAGGGTGCCGCTGTGAATCATGCGTCCCACCACGGGAGCATGCGCCCTGGGGATGAATCCGATCTGGCTTCTCCCTTCGCGGTCCCAGACCCCGATCGCGCCGGGATCGTTGGGATTGTACGGTTCAGGGATGAGCGAAAGGGTCTGGCCCGGCGCGAACGCAGCGGATTGGAGGGCCACTTTGCGGAATTGGGTCCCGGAGACCGGGACGGACAGGAGCCCGTCGGGAAGCGCCTCCCAGTGAAAGCGCTGTTGGTCGGCGGTGCGGACGACGCAGATCCCACGCCCGACGGCTTCCTCTTCACCGGACGGCTCCGACCACTCCAAGCGGTAGTCCGAAGGGGGGCGTTCGGGCAAGGCGTAGTCGACGCAGGCCGAGACACTCCTCGAGCTGCCGAGCAACTTTGCTGTAACGAATCCCCCGGTGGCCAGTAGCCCGATCACGATCAGACCGACGACCGCAACCTCTCCATACTCCATGGTGGACGGTCCGCCTCCCCCGTTCTGATTCGCGAATTCTTTCACGCATGTCGGTACCCGTCAAGGCGGATGTTGATTACTTCGGCCGCCATGACGGGCTTGGCTGACCATGGGGAGGGGGTGACTTACAGGAGCCGAGAGATGCTCCGGGAGTCGAAGACTCCCTGCCAAGAGTCCTTCCACTCGGGAGCCGGCTTAACCGAAGCGGATGGATCCCGGCCGTTTGCGGTCGAGCGGGCTGCGATTCTATGCCATAGCCCGTTCGTACCTTCGCCTATTGGCGACTCAGGAAGTATTGGGAACCCGGCCTTCATGAGGGGGCCCGCGCAAGCGCCACGGGCCCCCTCATGCAAGTCACTTGTAGTACCGGTTCGGTGCACCGGGCGTCGGCACGTCCCCGGCGACCTGCGCCCCGGCGGCATGCGCCTTGGTCAACGCGGTGGTCAGGGTGATGCCGGAGCCGGAGACTTCCGCGCCGGCTGCGTGCGCATAGCTGAGCGGCGCCGCCACGGTGAGAGTGGCGGGTCGACCGGGTCGGCCACGGAAACCGGCCGGGAAGCCGAACTGGGTGGAGACGACGACGGCTGTCTCGAAATTCCTGCCACTGCCGATGTAAATCGTCTGGCCGTCGCTGAAACCTGCCACGCTTTCGACGGTGATGACCGTCTCACCCACAGCGGCGGCCTTGCCCACCGCGGTGCCGCCTGAGGTGCCCACCATCGAGATCACGGCGGTCTCGAGGTTCCCGCCCGTGTCGATCCGAATCGTCTGGCCGGCCTCAAAGCCCTCCACGCCGGCGACCTTGATGTTGGCCGTGCCGGCGATCGAATCGGCCGCCAGGGTGGTGGCCGGCTGCACGAGGAAATCGGTGCAGTTGCTGTCGGTGTCGAAGCCGTCCGGGAAGCGTCCCGCGCTCCGGTCGGTCGCCGCGGGAGTCGCAGTCGACCACCAGAAGCGTCTGGCCTCGACGGGCGCCGTCACGCTGCAGCCGTCTTCCCCCGTCCCGGAGGCACCCTGGTAGCCTTCGGCGGCCCAAGGGTCGACCAGGAGGCCGTAGTTGAGGCTGTCGACGACCAGGCCGGCGGCGTCACGCAGCACCATGCTGCCGGCGTCGACGGTCCGCTGGGGTCGCGCTTGATCCGGGGTGGAGAACTCCGGGCCTCCAAACCACTGGTCGGGCGCCGGTGTCCCCTGGTATCCCGCGGTCGAGACCTGGGGGTCCCGCACCACCGCGTTGACCCCGTGATCCCTGGACAGGGGGCTGTCGAGGGTGATGCCGGTACCGAGCGCCTGGACGGGCTCGTTGCTCGAGTGAGCGAAGGCCGTTGCCGGTTCGAAACTGATTCCCGTCCCCTGGACACTGAAGGGCATGTTCGACGCATGGTCGAACTTCAACGGTGCGGTCAGTTCGAGACCGGTTCCTGCATTCTCCGAAGCCGTCAAGGGTCCGCGGAAGGTACTGCGCTCCGAGGCCGTCCCGACTTGTTTGACCGTGACGGTTTCGATCCCGTGTCCCACGCTGTCGATGTCCAGCCGGATCTTGTCGCCGGGTGAGATGTTTTCGACGGAGGACACCTTGATATTTGTGTCGCCGGCTTTCGCATCGGCCGACAACCACGCCTGCGTGCCCGCCTTGCCGACCGCGGTGACCGTGGCCACTTCGTACTGCTCGATGGCTTTGGCCACGGTGGGGTAGGTGGCACCGTAGCCGAGGGCGATCTTCTGGCCCACTTCGAAGCCTTCGGCGCTCGTGACCGGGACATTGGTCGAGCCGGCGGGGATCGTGATCACCGGACCCTCGGGAAGAGGCTGCCACAGCGTCGTCGGGCTGCTGGCCGCTGTCCCGACGCTGACGATCTTGTGGGTCTCCGCATCGGAGCCCGTGCCGATCTGGATCGTATTCCCGACCTTCATGTCAGCCGTGCTCCGGACGTAGATGCTCGCATCGCCCGCGCGCGCCGGGGCCGCCAGACCGGAATTGGAGAGGCCAAAGAGATAGAAGCCGCCCGGCGCGAGCTTCGTCCCGGCCGGGACCTTCACTGTCGAGAAAATGGGCTGCTGGGTCGGGTGCTCGGTCAGCGTCCAATTGGAAATGTCGACGGCACTCGTGCCGGCATTGTAGAGCTCGATGAACGAGTCCGTCATGTTGCTCGGAGGACCGGAGGCGATGCGGAACTCGTTGATCTTGACCGGACTCGCGTTGCGCACCTTCTCGGTCGTCGTCTCGGATTGCGTCCGGCCGCTCGTGGAGTTCGTCCACGAAGCATGGCCGACGAGGTCGCCGTTGAAGGCCGCGGTGCCCGAGGTGACCTGGAAGAGCGCGCCCACGCTTCTTCCCGGCGCGACCGGACCGGCGATCGTCTGGGACGAGCTGGTGGTTCCTTTCACGACCGAAGTCCACCCCGTGGGAACGGAAATACTCAACCGGACGTCCGTCACGGGGGCCCCGGTCGTGTTCGTGAACGTCACGGCCGTGTCCTGGGAGGAACCCGGTGAGAACGTCTGGAGTCCGGGCGGAGCAGCCATGGCCGAAGCGGGCGTCAGGCTCAGCCGCTGCACGTCGTACCTGGCGGCCACGATGTTGGCCTGCACCAGCTGGTCGGTGGCATCCGACGGGAAGGTGCCCGCGGCCGTCATCGCGCCCTCATAGTAAGTTCCCTGTGAGCCGACGCTGTTGTCCCCGCCGTTGCCCAGGAGGATGGCCCCCTGCTTGCGCATGGGGTCGTAGGTTTCATCGACGCGGGGTCCGTCGAACATGACCGCAAGGTCACCCCGCTGCGCGTCGCCCCCCATGGAGGTCCAGCGGTGCGGCTCACCCTTGGCGATGGCCGTCGCGAAGCGCCAGGCAATGTTCGGAAGTTGTACGCAGAGCTTGGAACCGTCCGGGTTGACGCAACCGACCAGGTTGTTCTCCTGGTCCGTCATGATCCACGGACCGGGAGGGTTTCCGTGATACCAGGCGGTGGCGTTGCCGTAATAGGTGGTCTCCATCGTTCCGTTGCCGTCGTCCCGGCTGTCGGTCTCGGCGTTACCGTAATCGAAGCAGCAGCCGTTGTTGTAGTGATGGCCGCTGATGACCCAGTACTGTCCCTCCGCCTGGTCGTCGACCGCGGTTCCCCTGGCGTCGTTCCAGCGCAAACCCATGCCCGGCTCGATGAAGACGCCGTAGACCTTGTGGCCCATGATCGTGACGGGGGCCATGTCGGCGACCGGGAGGTTGTTGAACCCGCCCATGGCCGGGCCGCTGAATCCCCCGCGGGGAGCCTGAACGAGGTCGTTACGCTTGGGGGATTGGTCGTAAATGATGCTGATCCAGCAGTACGTATTGGCGCAGAACGCGTCCTGCGCGGCTGCGTCGGCATACCCGCCCGCGTCCGGGACGGGCGACGAGCTGGGCTGGACGACGCCGATGTCCAGGGTCCTGCCGTCCGACTGGCGCAGGACCTGGTAGAGCGGGCCGTTGTAGGAAGCGTACAGCGCCCGAGTGGTGCTGTGGGCGGCCACGCAGGGGGCGCCGGCGGCGGCGTAGACATCACAAGGTCCTTCCGGCCTGGCAGGTTGTTGCGCCATCATCCACGTGGTGCTCAGCAAGGTGACCACCGGTATCAGCATTCGCTTACTTCTCGTTTTCATGTTCATCCCCTCTTTACCCGTCCCAGGTTCATTGCGGCATCGCTCTCCGGCCTTGCCGACGCCGACGTTCAGACACATCTACCGACATGGCACAGGTTAGGTCACGCGCCGGGTACAATCAAGGACCCATCGACGGCTCTCGAAGGTTTTCGCGCTCGCCTTCCGTTCGGCTTCGAGGGAGGGCAGGACGTGCCGGAAATGGTTCGAGGGGACAGCCAAGGCACCCCAACCAATGTCGGGAGCCGTCCGCTTCACGATGCAACCCGGGTCTTCTCACTGCCGGGTGATCCGAGAAGGGAAGCACTCCGCCGGCGTTCCCCGGGCAGTAGCTTCAGACCCCCCAGCGTCGGACGTGGACGTCGTGTCACGTCCCGTCCCCCTTGCGGCGCCGCCTTGTCTGGCGCGCCCAGCTTAAGATACTGTAGTTCCTCGGCCGCCCCGAAAACCGCGGCCGAGTCCCGGGGAAGCCCGTGAACTTCCATGAGCACGAGGAGTTACGAAGGAGCGATCGATGCGTAAATCTCTGCTGGTTCTCTGTTGTGTGGTTCTATTCGCGCCACTCTCGGCGCGGGCGGCGGAACCCATTCGCGCCATGATTCTCACGGGCGAGCAGGGCGGACCCTACCACGCCTGGGGGCAAACCACGCCGTACCTGTGGAGGATGCTCGAAGAGACCGGTCTCTTCAGAGTCGATGTGGTCGTCGCGCCGCCGGCCGGCGGCGACTTTGCCAACTTCAAGCCCGTATGGGAGAACTACCAGGTCATCGTCTCCAACTACGACGTTCCCGACGAACGCTGGTCCGACGAACTGAAGGCGTCGTTCGACGAGTACATGCGGAACGGCGGCGGCCTTGTCTCCTATCACGCCGCCGACAATGCCTTCCCGCACTGGAAGGAATACAACCTCATGATCGGCATCGGAGGCTGGCGCGGCCGCGACGAGACGTCCGGCCCCATGTGGTATTTCAAAGACGGTAAGTTGATCTCCGACGATAGCCCCGGACGCGCGGGCAGCCACGGAGCCCGCAAACTCATTAAGATGGTGAACCGCGCGCCGGAACACCCCATCATGAAGGGCCTGCCTGAAGTCTTCATGCATGTCGCCGACGAGCTCTATGCCACCCTCCGCGGCCCCGGCAAGAACATGGAGGTTCTCGCCACCGCCTGGTCCGATCCGTCAAACCGCGGCACCAATCACGATGAACCCCTGCTGATGGCGCTCCACTACGGCAAGGGCCGCATCTTCCACACCGCGCTTGGGCACGACCTGGCGGCGATGAACTGTGTGGCTTTCATCACGACGCTGCAACGCGGCACCGAATGGGCCGCCACCGGCGAGGTGACGCAGAAAGTGCCGGAGGATTTTCCCACGGCCGACAAGACCAGTACGCGCCAGGCATACGAGCCCCCTCCGGGCTGGGTCTCACCCACCGGAAGACCCGGTCCGCCGACCAGGCCGTCGCAGTAGCGGCAGCGGCGCAGGCCGGCCGCAACCCCGGAATCATGGACATCTGGAAATTCTACGACATCACTCACCGTGAACATGTGGTCTGCAATCCTACGAGCGAGGAGAAACTGGCGCGGCTCGTGGAGCTTCTGCGCCTTCCGACGGACGCGCAGGTGGTCGACATCGCCTGTGGAAAGGGCGAGTTCCTCATTCGCCTGGCGGAAGCCTATGGCGCTCGTGGCATGGGCATCGACATTTCTCCTTTCTTCATCGCCGATGCAGAGCGAAGGCTCAAGGCGCGGGCACCAAGTGCCGGCATCACCTTCATCCAGATGAATGGGGCGGATTTCAAGCCGGACGAGCCGCACAGCCTGGATCTGGCGTCATGTATCGGCGCCAGTTGGATCTTCGGGGGGCATGCCAGGACTCTCGAAGCTCTCAACAGCATGGTGAAGCCCGGCGGCTGGGTGATCGTGGGAGAGCCATTCTGGCAGCAGGAGCCGTCAGGGGATTACCTGGAGGAATCCGGGTGCGCGCGCGAGGACTTCGGGAGCCACTCTTCGAATGCAGAAGCCGGAGAGCGGCGAGGAACGGAGCTCGTTCACACCCTCGTGAGCAGCGAGGACGACTGGGACAGGTATGAGGGCCTCCAATGGTTCGCGACAGCCGAGTACGCTCGCGCCCATCCAGACGATCCGGACTTGGCGGAGGTGGTGGAGCGCGTGAGCAAGGCGAAGGCGGCATACCTGCGCTGGGGGCGCGACACGCTGGGTTGGGCGATCTACATGTTCAGATCGCGCTCTACGGCCTGACAAGGAAAAACAGCTCGAAAGCGCCCATCCCTGGATGCGAGGGCGCAGGACCCGCCGTTTTCAGTCACCTGAACAGCCTCGCCACCCTTCGAGGGCATCTTCCAGATCTCCTGCCTGCCGGTCCGGGTGGATCCGAAAAATCCCCTGTCTCTCATCGTTAGAGCTTGACCGATGTTTTCTTGCCCGTATAGGTGATCACCGTGTCAAACGTTTCGACGTCGCCGTCTCCTGCGCCTTTGCCTTTGGACACCTTGACGATGCGGAATTGACGCTCCTGAAGCATGCCGGGGAACTCGCCCTGACGTTCGCCGATCGTCAACGTCTTGTTCGCGTCGTCCCAGTTGAAGGTGATGGTCGAGTAGATTCCCTTCTCGTAATCGTAGTTGTCGTTTTCGTCTTCATACAGGGTGAACTCGCCATCCGCGCCTTCGTACACCCGGATCTGCAGGTCGTCCCATTTCTTTTCTTCCGCGTATTGCACTTTGGGGCCGACCGGAATGATGCTGCCGGCCTTCACGTACAGCGGCATGATATCGATGGGGGTCTCCCTGCTGACCGTTTGTCCGCCTGCCAAGGTTTCGCCGGTCCAGAAATCAAACCAGTCGGTGCCTGCAGGCAGGTAGAGCTCCCTGGATTTGACGGTACTGAAATCCGCCTGCATGTTCCTTGAATACATGCCTTCAGTCACCGGACAGACCAGGATGGATCGGCCGAACATATATTCATCGTTGAGGTCCAGGGCCTGCTTGTCCGAGGCAAAATCCATGACCAACGCACGCATCATGCTCGATTGGTGGGCCGTGACGTCCCAGGAGGTTGAATAAATATACGGCAGGAGGCTGTAGCGCAGGTTGATGTATCTGGCAATGGCATCGTAGACCGTATCGCCCTTCTCGCCGAACTGGTAGATCTCACGCGGGGCGTCGGTACCGTGGGACCGCATCATCGGGCAAAACGCGCCGAACTGAATCCACCGGGCATAGAGTTCCCGATAATCCGGATCCTCGAGCTTGCGTTTGAACCGTGACAGGAAGAAGCCGCCGATGTCGCTGTTCCAATACGGAATGGCGGTCATCGAAAAATTCAATCCCGCGGAGATCTGGTTTCGCAGGGCATTCCACGAGGACGTTACATCGCCCGACCAGGTATTGGCGCCATAGCGCTGCTGACCGGCAAACGCCGACCGGGTCAAAATGAACACCCGTTTGTCGGAGGTCACGGCCCGCTGGTGGTCGTACACGCCACCCACGGTCATCAAGGGATAGGCGTTGCGCACCTTGCGAAATGAGCCGAGATAGGTCTGGTTGTCGAAGTCCTTCGGCCTGACGTCCAGGTGATCGGGTTCCGTGGAGTCCATCCACCAGCCATCCATACCCAACGAGAAAAGGCCCTGGTTCAGGTACTTCCAGTAAATGTCACGGGCTTCAGGGTTAAACGGATCGTAAGGCTTGACACCGGACGGATACTCGCGATTCGGAGGCCAACTGGTCAGCCCGGACTGCGGCCAGGTGCCCATATCGAGCAGCATGCCCTTGGGTTCCATTTCACGGTACTGCTTGGTCATGGGCCCGAACGACGACCAGATCGAAATGATGATATGCGCGTGCATATCATGGATCTGATCCACCATTTGTTGCGGATCTGGGAAATTCCGGATTCAGGAATTCCATGGCATTCCACAGGTAATTATTGCCCCAGTATTGCCAGTCCTGGATGATGCCGTCGAGCGGTACTCCCAATTCGCGGTACTTCCGCACCACGCCAACGGTCTCATCCTGACTCTTGTATCGCTCCTTACTTTGCCAATACCCATACGTCCACAAGGGAAACATGGGGACCTGGCCGGTCAGGTCGCGCATGCAGGCAATCACGCCGTCGGCATTGCCGCCATACATGACGTAATAATCGATACCATCGCCCACCTCGGAGCTGAACGACGTCCCGTCTTGATTGTCGACGAAATCCGTGGGGGAATAGTTGTCCCAAAACAGGCCGTACCCCTTGACCGATTGGAAAAATGGCACGAAGTCTTCGGTATTGCCCTGCACCATGTGCAATTGGATATTGCGCAGGGACATCTTGCCTTTTTGAAGAATCCCCAACCCGTAAATCGTCTCGTCCCGATCCAACACATAGGACTGCGAAACGCTGTAGGTCTTATCGCCGGCATCGTCGAAATCGGTGAACTTGGCACCTGACGCTTTCTCGCTTAACAGTGGCTCGCCTTGGGGTGTTTGAAATGACAGTTGGCCGGTTTGCAGATTCAGGACGACCGTCAGGTCTTTACTGGCCAGTGTCAGCTCATCCCCCGTCTGCTTCGCGGTATAAGCGGTTTGTTGCGGCGTCTTGATAACCGACAGGCTCTTCTTAGTGAACTTCTCTCCATCCGGCCATTTCACGATCCGAACCGTGGAAGGACTGTAAAATTGGATCTCAATTGCCACCGAATCGATCACGGTGGTAATACCCGTATCGGTCTTCTGGTAGGATTGCGCCTGACTGACGCCGACAGTCGTCAAAACCACGAAGGCCATCACGACGAAATGAAACCTATCCATCTTTTTCACGTTCTTCCTCATTGTGTCATGGACATGTCTGCGTTTTGTAGAACCAGGGCATCCACGGCCACCGGTCCCGGGCCACGATTGACAATATCAATGGTGTGTTTGCCCGGCTTCAGACCGGCCACCTCGCACACTGCCTGCCGGGCCTGACGCTCGCCCGTAGTGGACAAGTCCGCCGTCGCCCGGATTTGGCCGTCGATTCGAACCTCGATCCTTCCGGCGGCCGGTTCTCTCGGGGCGATGATCGTGCCGCTGGTGCCGGTGAAGGAACGTCATGGCCGCATGGGAGCCGATCAGTTCGACCTGGGTGACCTTGCCCAGGGTCGCTCCCCCGGCGTGCAGGGCTGTGAGCGTGAGCGGGCCGCCGTCCCAATTCAGAAGCGTGGCATACCCGTTGCCGTGGTTGCGCGTGTAACACACGGATGCATCGCCACAGACTTCAAACGGACGCGAGCCATAGACCGCTTCGCCGTTGACCTTCAACCAGGCGCCCACGTCTTTGGCCAGTTGAAGCACCTCCGGATCGAGATCGCCCCGACCGTGCTGAGTGAGGTTCAATAGCATGGTTCCATTGCCGGGACTGGTTGCAGTAATTCGCGGCCACCTGCGGCCCGAGAAAGCCCAGCCCCATGTGCACGCCCAGGTCCACCTGGGAGTCGCCCGCGTGCTCGTCAAAGTAAATCACATCGGGATGGTACTGGGTGACCGCGTCGTCCACGCGCCACATGAACTGATTGACAAAAGGCGACAGCAGCGGATCGTTCCCCGGCAGGGAACGCGGTCCGCGCGTCAGGGTGTGCGGCGGCCCGTAGAGATCCACCGGGTCCATGCCCTCCCACCATTGACCCTTGCCGTAACGCAGGCCGTGCCGGCGTGCGACCTTTTCCCAGGTGCCCACGATGTCCGTCTTGGGGCCGACGCGTACGGAGTTCCAGGGCTGAAAGGCCGAGTCCCAGCAATCGAAGTTGTCGTGGTGAACGCCCATGGCCATGAAATAGCGTGCGCCCATGTCGACATACAAATCCATCAGCGCGTCGGGGTCCCATCGGTCGATCACCCAGTTGTGACAGGTGTCCTTTGAAGTCGATGATCCCCGGATGATTGCCGTCGGACAGCCGTTTCAGGTCCATGATGCTGCCCTTGCACCTCCAGGGGCCGGACCTGGTCTGGATGATCGGGTTCTCCGCATGGCAGATCGTTCCCACGGCAGCTAGAACGGTCACAGCAGCACATGCCATGAAGGTATGGATTCCGGATTTCGTCATCGACATCTCCTGGCAGTTCTAGCTCAGAGGGACGAAAACGGCAGGCGTATTATACCCTTCAATCCTGGCCCCACAGGGATTGGCATCCCTCCAGATAGTCCCGTGAATCTCGACGGTTTCACCAGGATTGATCGCACTGTAATTGTCGCTGTATTCGACGGGCAAGGTTTCGTTTCCTTATTCCAGGACAATGCTCGGCGGCGCGCCATGCCGTCGCCCGGTGCAACCGCGGCGGATACCTCTGAACTGCCACGAAAGCCTGCGGGGAAAATCTGTATTTTGCCGTTAAGGAAATATTGCCAATTAGGCAAATTTATGCGAGTATCGCAGGAAGTGAACGCCCTTGAAACAGATGTCGGCTTGAGAGAACGCAAACGGCGCGAGACGCGAGCAGCCCTAAGCCTTGCCGCCTTGCGACTTTGCGTTCAGCGTGGGTGGAAGAACGTACGGGTGGACGATATCGCCGCGGCGGCGAACGTCTCGCCTCGGACTTTTCGGAATTACTTTTCCACAAAGGCGGAGGCGGTTGCGGCCGGACACCTGGAACGCCTGCTGCGCGTTGCGGACGAACTGCGCGCTCGCCCGGCCGGCGAGCCCCTGTGGACGGCAATCGCAAATTCAGTTGCGGCGCAGTTCGAGTCCCCGGTTGAGAAGAGCGAAACGCTCGCCGACGCCAAGCGTTGGCTGGAGCGGACTCGATTCGTTGTCACCGAACCGGCGATTCGAGGAGAGGTGCTCAAGGCATCCGTTGCCGCACAAGGTGAGTTGGCCGAGGTCATCGCCGAGCGGCTCGGAGCCCGGGGCGCGCAGGAGCTCTATCCACAAGTGGCGGCGGCAGTGGTGACCGCCGTTATCGGAACGGTTATGGACCGCTGGATGTTGGATGGCCCCTCCGGCCCGATCCTTCCACTTTTGCGCGAGGCCTTCGAACTGGTCGCGGCCGGTTTCCCGGAGAGCCAGGCGAAAGCCGGCAAGTAGGCTCCACAGCTCTCCATAGAGACTGCGGGTCTGGCTCACGGGAGACGTGCCAACGAGGTGCGAACTATGCGATTCAAAGGCATCAACTACGATACAGGCTTCATCAGCGCGGGCACTACAACGCGGGAGCCGTTTGACCCGGATGTCGTAAGACGGGAGATGGAGATCATCCGCCATGACCTCCATTGCGACGCCGTCCGCATCACCGGCGGCTATCCGGAGCGGCTGGAGATTGCGGCGGCCTGCGCTGCCGATGCGGGCCTCGAAGTGTGGTTCTGCCCGTTCACAAACAACCTGACCGGCGAAGAATTCATGGCGTTGCTTCCCGAGTTCGCCGATGGCGCCGAACGCGTGCGCACGCGGGGTGCGGAGGTCGTCTTTCTCACGGGTTCCGAACTCAGCCTGATGACTGCCGGCATCCTGCCCGGCGACACACTCGCGGATCGGGCGGCGTCTTTGGCCGACCCGCATCGCCTGCGCCCGCTGATTCCGGGCGTTCGTGCCCGAATCAACGACTTGTTATGTCAGTCCGTGGACGTGGTTCGCCCGCGATTCGGCGGCAAGCTGAGCTACGCCTCTATTCCGCTGGATGGCGTCGACTGGACGCCCTTCGATATCATCTCGACCGATGCCGGTTATCGGACGGCCCAGATGGCCGCGCGGTTCCGCGAGGGTATTCGCGCTTTCGTCTACACGTTCGCGCGCTACGACCTGGTGGACAGCAGCGAATTGCGCGAAGACTTTGACAGGGCAAGCGCGGGTATCGTTCGAGTGCTCGACGGCGAGCGCCGCGGCCGGCGCTATCCCGACATGCCTTGGGAGCCCAAGGCCGCGTTCACTGCCCTCGCCGAATACTATCGCGGTCTCCATCGCTAGCCGGCCATCGCTCCCGACCCGATCGCCCTACCGGCCGGCCAACCCGAACGATCCACCTGGCGCGCCGTCGCCGACCCGTTGATCTGCGCCGAAGAGCAGCCCTTCCTGTCCCGGGCGGAATACGCGGCAGCCGGAACTCCTCCACCGGCCTTCAGAGGAGGCAACAGGAGTAGGGGAGCGCGCGGTAACTCCGGAGCATCTTCCGTTTTCTCTGCTGTGGCAGCTAGAATTCGAAATAGGGTCCCGCAGTCCAGTCGAGGTACAGGGCACCGCCGGAGGGACTGAGGTCGTGTTGAGCCCAGCGGGTCTTCACGTCTCCTCGTAGGCCCCAGTGACGTCCAATTGGGACTTGCGCGCCAGGTCCCGCCGTCACGTAGCCACTATGGTCGCTACCGAGATCGAACCCAGGTGTGCCCCTAAGCCCCACGACTGGCCGGATCCTCCCTCCAAGAGCCGGTTCCAGCTCTGGGGGCTCAAGGAGGTCCACCCGGACCTGGATGCGATGACCTTCAATCTCCTTGCCAAGTCGCCTGCGGCTGATTATCTGGGCCAGTTGGCCGAGGAACCCTCGCATGGAACGTGGTCGGTGTCGTTCGACCCCGACCTGCTCAACGGTCTCACCTACCTCCTCATCGTCAGGCCCGGCGAAGATTCCGCAGAACTGGGTGACAAGATCGTTTTGTACGGCAGGCTCGAGGGCAGGTAGGAGAATCGGTTTCTCTGCACACCTTCCTGGGGATCTCACCCAGCGCCACTCATCCTGTAAAGACCTCCTGGGTTTCCGCCACACTCATTGTGTATTCCGTGCGTACAAAGGGTGGCAGAGCATAGATGTCAGAGTCGATGCCTCTTCTCCCACCCCTGTCTACCGCCAGATTGCCGATGCGATTCGTGTCGGGCTGGTTGAGAGTGCCCTGGGTCCGGGTGACAGGCTTCCTCCGGTCCGGCAGCTGGCTGCAAGGCGCGCGACGAAGGCCCCGCAGGCGTACTGGACGGTACGTCGAGGAGGACGAGGAGCAGCAACGCCGCAGACGCCTGTCTCTCCGCCGCCGCAGTAGGAGTCTGCTGAGAAATCCGGGCGTGCACAAAACGTCCAGCAACGGTCCGAATCGGTTCCATCAAGGCCGCCATCTGGGCCAACGACAACTCGGGAGGCACCCGCCACTCGGTCACCTTCGTGCGTCTCTACAGGACTGGCGATGAGTGGAAGACCACTCGCAGCTTCGGCCGCGACGACCTGCTCGTCCTCGCCAAGGTCGCCGATCTCTCCTACTTACGGATCCTCGAGCTGCAGGAGCAGCCCGAGTCCGCCTGAGCCCTCCCTCCGGGCCGGCGACTCCCGTCGCCGGCCCTTCTTTTTGCTTTACCGCTTCGGACGACGGTGGAATAAACTATGGTTGTATGCGATTCCTACGGCTCTTCCTGCCGGGCCTCCTCTGCCTGGCCTCGATGTCGCTCCTGATTGGTCGGTCTCAGGAGCCGGAGATCGAGACGACCGTGACACCCGAGAAGAGCTCTTATCTCCCTGGTGAGCCCGTTTTCGTGGACGTCACCCTGACCAATCGGACCGACCGACCGCTGGCCGAGCAGCGGTTCAATCTGCTTCTGACCAACTGGGCCTGCTCTGATTTGATCTTCGAGAGCGCTTCGCCCTTCGTGCGAAACACCCACGAAGGAGGCTGCGGTTGGGCGGGGAGCTGTCTCAGTGGCGCCTATGGCCCGGATCGGACCGTGGAGCCGGGAGGGTCCCGCACGAAGACCGTCCTCCTGAACCAGTGGCTAAGCTTCAACCAGATTGGTCGTTTTCTTGTTCATGTCTACTCTCAACCCTCCGTGAAGCCTCCCATCGATACGAGTTTCGAAGTTGTAGTCGAACCCGCCCAGACCGGGGAATTCCCAGACATCTATGAGAGGCTCGCTGAAGAACTGGAGACCCGTTCGCGTCTGCAATCCAGCCAGGGGTGGGATGAACAAAGGCTGCAACAGCTCCGGATCGCCCTTTCGGAGATGCCTCAGCCCTTTCTTGAAGAAGCCTATCTGAGGTGGACGACCGAGAGGGACCTGCTCGACGTTGGTGTCCAGGGCTGTGCGGGTTTGTGCACGCCGAGGTGTGAGAACCGTCTCGCTCAGCTGATCACCGGACCGCTAGTAACAGAGGTCAAAGAACCAGCGCTCATGCACGCACTCCGAGGTCTTGGAGCATGCGGCGATCGCTCCTACCTTTCATTACTGCGCAGCGTGTCAGGTGAACTTGACGAGTTTCTTCAGCCGGTGGCCATCGAGGCCTACGGCCGACTGGGTGGAGATGCGGCCATTCTCTGGCTGAAGCAACTGGCTTCCAGCGATGATTTTCGGATCCGCCGACTTGCGATCCAGGGTTTGTTTCACACGGAAACGCGGGCGGCGGTTTCTGTTCTCATTGGGATGCTGACGGATCCTGAGCCGTCCATAAGGGAATCCGCCGGCAACGCTCTGAGGCTCCTGACTCGCCGCATCGTCAAAGACTCCGCAGAAAAGGACTTCCAGACAGTCGCCGGGGAGTGGGCGACGTGGTGGGAGGAGTTCGGTCAGGCGGCTCCCGTATACGATCAAAGAGACTGCACCGGCCATTTCGAAGAGATTCCCTGACGAGCCACACGGTCTCTGCCCCTCATCTGGCCCGTCTCCGCCAGCTTTCTCAGGATCGGATCGGGACGCCGGATCCGGAGCGATTCACCGCCGGTTCAGAATCCGTCTTCGCGACCCTGTACCATGAGCTCGGTCATGCGACTGGACACGGCTCACGGCTCGCTCGATTCAGCCTGGACGATCCGGCCATCTTCGGCAGCGAATGCTACTCGCAGGAAGAGCTGGTTGCGGAACTCACCTCCGCGTTTCCTCTGCGGCGAAGCCGGGATTTCGCCGAACACCATCGATCAGAGTGCCTCCTACCTGTCCGGCTGGATCGACCGCCTTCGCAGTGACGGAAAGCTGATTGTCATTGCCGCAGCTCAAGCGCAGAAGGCCGCCGACCTGATCCTCCGCAGGACGCAGCCTGACGAGATCGACGCGAGTTGACCGCCGCTGATCGGTCAGCCGGCTTCAGGTCGGCTGGGCGAGTTGTCTCTCATCCGTTGGTAGGCTTTCTCCGGTATGCGAGAGCTGTTTCGTCCCTCGGTTCGCGTCAACCCCTCCCTACAAGTGCCAATCGAAGCGCCGCCGGTGTCCAGTTCGACTCCCTCCAGGGGTCGCTCGACGCCAGTGCAATCTGAAGCCTATTTCCCGCCCAGCGGCACAATGGGCGGTTGACGGAAGGGGCCCTGTCCGATCATCAGCCAACCCATCTGAAAGCCGCCTTCATGCGCAATGACCAGCCCCGTCGGCGGATCGCCGGCAGGAAGCGAGAAGGTCCGCGAAATGTCCACCGAATCCCCCGGACCAAGCGGCACGCTGATGGGAATGTCGGCAGGATCCGGTCGAGGATCGAAGCGCGTGCCGTTGGCATCGGTCAGGTAGACAACGACACCGTGTTCCCGTTGCGTGATCCGCCGGGCCCGACTGATCAAGCGCAGGCGGGCCGTGTAGATCGATTCGATGCCGGCCGTGGTCAGCCCAACGCTTTCGGGGGCGATACACCAGTCGTCGTAACGCAGTTCTTCGCCCATCGCCACAGTCTGACGTGGCATGAGGGAGGAGACGATCAAAACGACGGCGAAATAGACCCCCACGCCGCTCGCCCACCACTTGAGCAGTTTGACCGCGCGGGACCGGCGTCCCGCCACGAACAAGCCGCCCGTGACGAGAAGGAGCACAATGCTGAAAAGAAAGAGAAGAATGAACAACAGCTCGAAAACACTCATCAGACGTCCTCCTGCAATGCCCCCGATCCATGCTTTTGAAGCCTGCCGCCCCGCTCTGACCCGGCCCACCGCGCTCCGAGACTTCGAGCCTCTCGGAATTGCTTCTGGAATGCCCGCGTCAACTCCCGGCCGCCTTCACAGCCCCTCGACGTCGCCGAGCCGTTCGGAAGCCGATGCAGGACGGGATAGAGCAACCCGTCCGTCCACGCCATCTGCCCTCCGGACAACTCCCGGGCACGCGGGAGGATGCATTGCCGTAACTGCCCCTCCAGAGCCAGGATTGGCAAGGCGATTGGGGTCGCGGAGGCGGCAATCAGGTCCCTGCTGATTCCCCTGGTTTGACCCTTCGCGCGTACCCGGTGGACTCGAACTGAGAAACAATAGCAGTATTATGCATAGAAGTGTTATGTATATCAACCGAGCCTGCAGAGACGGGAATCAAGAGTCTCCTGTTGCCGGTCCGCCATTGGTCGGACAGGATGGCGCGGTGCCTGTCGACTCTGACTCCCAGCCCTCTTCAGTCTGACGAAGCCGTTTCAGATCCGGCCTTGACCGCATAGATGAACGCGTGATTTCCGAGACGATCGGCGCTTGGCCTCGCAATCAGCACAGCATCTACGTAACGTACCGGAAAGAGGAGCCATCCCAACAGGAAGTGAACCAGTCCCCTCCACCAGCGTGCCTCCGACCAAGCTTTCACGAACTCCAGCGTGAATGCGATCCAGGTCGCCGCCGGCCCAGTCCGCCAGCCTGACGAGACGCAGTGGAGCCCGCCGCCACAGAATTGCCTCAATCCATCGAGCGTCAGCCGTCGAAAGTCGCGGGGATATTCGTGAAACGGATGGCAGAAAGGCACAACCAGATGGACGAGACCCCCAACCTCAAGACAACGTTCGATTTCTGAGACCACCGCCTCAGCATCCTCCACATGTTCGAGCACCGCGTCGCATTCGACCCAGCGGAAAAGGTCATTCCGGAAAGGAAGATGTTCGGCGGAGCAAACGACATCGACGCCAAAGAGCGGGAAGAGATCGACGTTGACAAAACCGGGGATACGAACTCCGCCCCCTCCAATGTACAGGTTCCACCGTCCCAAGCAGTAGTTGCGTTCAATGATCCTCTCTGCCGGGTTGTGGTACACAAGCGAAGGTGGCTCGAGCAGCCTGTGCAAACGGCTGCGGCGGCGACGCCACAGCCGTGAGACTGATTCCGACCCTCCAGCCATACAGGCAGATTATGGCATGGTCGGATCCATCACGGCCTTCGGCTGCGGCGAGCAGGGCGTTGCGTCGCGACGCCTTGTCGTGTTCGAAATGCTCGGCCGCAAACCTGTTGAATCATCGCGATTCGCCTTCTCGATCACATCATCATCGGCAGAAACGGCCACTTCAGCTTTGCCGACGAAGGATTGCTTTAGGATAACTGCGACGCTGGCCTTCAGGCATGGCCGATCGATCATCCAACTCGAACTGGCGATTCTTTGCGCCGGGAGAGTCTGGTTGAATTCAACCCGGGACCGTCTCCGAGCCCCGATGTTTGGGTCTCACGGGGCCTCATAGAGGACTTCTGTCTCTTCTGATCCCTTGTCAACCAACCAGCCGGCAAGGGCCCCGATTCCTCCTCCGAGCATTCCGATAGTGCCACAAAGGCTGAAGCCGGACTCACTGGGTCGATCTCGGGCGACCTTGACACCCTCGCAGAGAAGCACAGCTCCGCCCGCACCGATCGCCGTTCCAAGCAGGAGTCCGTTCCCCACACTGTCGTTGACCCGCCTCGCAACATTCTCCACGGCTTGTTTCGGCACACGGATCTCAGTGCCCGCTTCACGGCGCACAGAAAGCGCGGCGGCATCGGACCCGAGATACTCGGCTTCGAAACGTTCGCCGGATTTCAGCGTTACGATCAAGGACGTCCCGCTCTCCTGGGCCTCGACCTTCTCCCATCGGCCCGGCGGGACTTCGGCACATAGTAGTCTCCCATTGAAGAGAAGCGCAGCCAGTACGAGAGAACACCAGAGCCCTCGCGGGAGACAAGACAGCGAGATGCCTCTGATCCTGGTCTTCTCTCGGATTCCAGAACGCTGCATCAGGAATCGCTTCATGACGACCTCCCGCCGCGTCTAACGCAACACCGGTACCACTTCCGACCGCTCGGCCGCTCGACGGCATGGTCGATCCCCTGGCGCAGCAGTTCCACGGCCCGGTCCTTCGGTTTACCCTATCAGGTGTCTCACTTCTTGAGGGGGCACTATACCTGCCTTCCCGTCCGCCCTGTCTGGCCCCGCAACCCAGGCGCCCATTGCAGGGTCGAATCACCATTTCCGCTCCGATAGACTCACTCCCCGAAAAAGCAAATCCCTATCTGTTATCTGTTCGAACCGGGAGTGTTTCCGCATTGTTCCTCAAGACGGATCGCGGAGTGTGCCCGTTCCCGGGGCACGACAACTGACCCATTGAGACACGTTCTAGTGCGCCAGCAAGGCAGTGACCAGAAACCCGATGTAGGTCCCGGCGGCGTAGCCAAGCGAGCCCACCAGAATGCCGGGCAGGGCAAGATCGTCACGTTCCAAACTGCGAGCCAAGGCGAGGGCGGAAACGCCGCCGCCAATGTTTGCTTGGGAAGCGACCGAAGCCACCGCCGGATCGACGCGAAAGAGTGCCGCGCCGCCGAACGTGATCAAAGCGTGCACGACAATGATGGTGGCGACCAAAATGACGAGATGAACTCCGAGTTGTCCCACGCCGGCCAGCGCCCGGACATCACAGAGAGCTCCAATGGCCGCGAGGAAGACCAGGATCGCAAACCAGCCGATGAGGTAAGCTCCCCTGATTTTGCGAATCAAGGGCACTTGAGCCAGGATCAAGGCGATGGTGGTGAGGATCAGGATCGACGGAACTTCCATTCCGAACACGGTTCCGGACCAGGCGGCCAGGCGGTCGCTGATCCACACCGATCCCATGCCCAACGCCGTCAAGAGGCCCAAGCCGGTCGCGGTCATGGTTTCTCCTTGCACTTCGATGCGTTGGTCGATTTTGCCGATTTCGTTTCCCGGCCGCCCGTAACGGGATTTCCAGAGCGGCGCCAACAGGGAGGGAATGGCCACCGTGGCGGCCATCCAAAGCGTGGTGGCCGCGTTATCGACCACGGCCGCGCCGGCGTAGAGGAGCCCGTCGCGCACTACGCCATAATGCACCGCCACGGCATTGAAGTTGACGCTGCCGCCGATGTAGGTGCCGGTGTACATTCCGGCCAGAGCCGCGCCTTCCTCGCCGAAGACCCCGGTTCCACCGGTCACGCGCATGCCCAGAAACACGCCCGCTACCGTGCCGGCGGCGCCGAGGGCGAACATGATCAGCATGGGCGCTCCCGCCTTCAGCACACTGTGCAGGTCCACGTGCAGCAACAGCCAGAAAATGGCCAGAGGAGCCAGCGTGCTGAAGATGGCGTCATAGACGGGCGACCCCTTGGTGACCGAAGGGATCAAGCCCACGTTGGCCACGACCGCGGTCAGGACGATGACCAAAAGGGCCGAGCCCAGATGCTTGGCGGCCGTGTTTTGCGCCAGCCATTCGCTCAAGGCCACCATCAGGCCCAAGACGGCCATGATCCAAAGGGGATTCGACATGGGGACCGAGATTAAGGGGAAACGCCCGATCGAGGCAAGCGCGGGCCAGTCTCATTTCGGGTGGTAGGTGGTCCCGGCTTCAGCCGGTTGTTGCGGGCCAACGGGCCGAAGCCGGGACACCCAACGAGGGAACATCGAACTGGAAGGCGGGTGGTTTGGTGTCCGCGTTTTGAGCTGTTGGTGGCTGAAAGACAGCCTAAGGAGTACGGAGATACTCGGCTGGAAGTGTTCCGGAAGGCGTTCACGCCTTCCCGGGAGACTTCATTCGAAGGTTGTCCTGCCTTCGCGCATCGGCTCCACTACTAGGGAGCCAGACCACCGTGGGATCTCCCACCCCGGTTGGCACCCGGCACAGGCCGGGATTCCTGATGCTGTCAACAGAGGCCATTATAGCCGGCGACCCCGACCCGGCCCAGCGTTTTCCGTGTCATAGGGCACCCCTGCGGGCCGATGGGACCGATGCGATGGGACGGATCGGGAACGTGGGACTGGCCGAGGATCATGGGACGGCCTGGGGCGCATGGGACGACCTCGGTTCGATGAGACGGCCCCGAGTCCGTCGTTGCGCTTCCCTGGATGAGCGGTCAAACGACCGGCCTGGCGTGATAGCCTGCGCTTCGAGGACGTTGCGTGAACGGAGACCGCTCAATGCTCGAGAAAGCCATTGAGATTGCCGCGCGGGCCCACACCGGTCAGGTCGACAAGGCTGGAGAGCCGTACATTCTTCATCCGTTGCGGGTGATGTCGCAGGTCACGGGCAGGCACGAGCGGATGGCCGCCGTGCTCCATGACGTGGTGGAGGACACCTCCGTCACGCTGGAAGATCTTCGCTCCCAGGGATTTCCGGAACCGGTGCTCGAGGCGGTCGAGGCTCTGACGAAGCGGGACGGCGAGACACGGATCGAAGCGGCCCGGCCGGCCCGTGCCAACCCAATTGCCCGAGAGGTCAAGATCGCCGACGTCCGGGACAACATGGACCTGCGCCGGATTCCATATCCGACCGACGTCGACTTTGCCCGCCTGCGCGAGTATGAAGAAGTGCTCGAGCTCCTGAACCGGGCCCGAAACGGGCTGATGCAACAAGCCCACGAAGGCCGATCCCCTCCGTCCCGTGGCTTCCATCGGCTCATGGAGGTCCCATCGGTCCCATCGGCTCATCAGTCCCAAGCCGTCCCAGGATTGGCCGGTCGCCCGTGATCTCCACCCTGTCGCTTGCGCCACGCCGGGCTCCTCGACGCCGCTCACATCCTCCCCGACCGCAATCCCGAGGGGGTCCCCACGGTCGAAAACGGTTTAGCCCTCTGCAAACTCCACCACGCCGCGTTCGACCGCCACTTCCTGGGTATCACCCTCGACTCCATCGTCCAGGTCCGCGATTGGCGCAATTGGCGTAATTCGCTGGCTGTGTAGCCCGGAGAGTCGATCGAAGTCTTGGAACAACGGCGTCAGATCAGCTTCGGTCTGACGTCACGAACGAGTCCCAGCAACAGGTGGTCCCAATCCGGTTCGAGGGGAACCATGAGATCCTGACGGTCCCAGACCAGCCCGTTCGACGAATCGGTGCTGCGATATGCCCAGTGTGTAATGCGCCACGACGTCGTCAGGTCGCAGACCACATCCCGGTCGCGGAGAAGCTCATCGACCAGAGTGCCGTCCTGCAAGTTACGGTCAATCCAGTGATCCAGGTGCCGACGCGAGGCAATCCGATCTCCCTTTGCGGAATTACAGGCGGCGTGAGCAAGCACGAAATTGTGCCCCAGGTTGACAGGATAGCGGGCCCACGGAATGAAGTGATCGACGTGAGCTGCAGAGGTGACCGGCTTCCTGCAGTAAAAGCACTCACCCTGCTGCAAGTCGCGCAGAACCGCGCGAACCGCCCCTCATCCAACAGGCGCTGGATGTTGGTGAGAAACCGGATCTGCGATTCTGCGTCGATGGCTGACATGGCCTACCAGTAACGCACTTTCGCCGGGATGACCCAACGCACGCCGCCGCGTGGATCTTCGACATCTCCGGTCCGCCGGGGAATCACATGAACGTGCGCATGCGCAATCGTCTGCCCGGCTGCTGTTCCATCATTTACGCCGATGTTAAACCCGTCGGGTACTTCCTCCTCGGCCAGCTCCCGCCGGACGACACCAACCATCGCCCAGACAGCGACCCACTCCTCCTCATTCAGTGTGAAGATGCTGGCAACATGTCGCCGGGGAACGACCAGCGTGTGCCCAGGGCTCACGGGAAAGCCGTCGCGCAAGGCAAGACATTCGGGCCCTGAGTGGACGATCCGAGCCGGATCGGGCTCACAGAAGGGGCAAGTGTCTGAGGTATTGACGGGTTCAGGCATCGACAATGCTCCGCCCGCCGATGCTCACCCCAGGAATTCCCAGAGTCAACCCTGCTGTGTCACTTCGATTCAAAGCCAAGGCATCTCCAGCGGCTGAAGACCTCTCGGTGTGCAGCCACGCAAGACGCGAGATGGGGCCCGGCTCGGAGTGTCCGAAGGGACCGCTATTCCGAGCCGTCGCTCAACCAGCGCTGGACCTCGAGAAGGTACTCGGATACCTCCATTGTCTGGATGTCTTCTTTGGAGAACCCTTTCTGCTCGAGCCGCAGCTGCACATCAGCAACGAAATCGGAGAAGCGATAGTAGATTTCGGTCGGGCCGGCCAGGTCGGATTCCATCGTCGTGACCAGCCAGTTCCGCACCTCTCGAATGAGAGTCTGAACGTCGTCGTTGTGAGCCCGAATGTCGTTTCCCGAGAGGTCTGACAGGACCTTCTGAAACCGGTACCTTTCAGTGTCCAACACCAAAGTCACTTTCCGTCGAAGGGAGTCACCCCCGAAATTGCGGCAACCCACGTCAATCCCCAACTCGAACGGGAGGTTGAAACGGGCGAGTTCGCCACGTCTCCGCGACTCCATTCGGGAAATGTCGTGGATGCTCCAGCGAGACGATCCGATGAGTTCCAGAATCTTGTGAATCCGGACTTCCCCGGAGTCGGCGCGTTCCAAGGCGATCCGGGGCCGAAGCCCGCAGTCGACGAGGGTGAACAGCAGGGCCTGGAGGAGGGGAAGGTACGTTTCGTCAAAAGGGCAGTTCACGAAAACGTTTTGTTCGAACCCCTCACCGTCAGTCATCGTCTCGTGAAACGACTTGGTACTGGCGCTGTATTCTGCCATCGGCCTTGTGCACGATGACTGAACCTCCACCCTTCTTTGTCACGGAATCCTTTGCCTTGGTGACCGCATCCTGTTTCTTTTCGAAGACGGCGCTGGCTCGTGTAGCGCCCTCACGCCGGACTGCCCAGCCGTCTTGCTTCGGGACGACGTGGATTCGTCTCCGAGACGACTTATCAGTCGACGTTGATGAAGCTCTTCGTGGCATGATCTTCGAACCTCAGTCTATCCCATTCCGTTACCGGATGACACCAGTAATTACTCCTCTTGGGCCGGACGGTGCGGAGCACGGATCTTCCTTCCTCGAGTAGGTTCGATTCGTGAAAGTCGCCCTGAACGTCGTCACCGCCCCGGGCTACGACCGCAACGTCCTCCCCCAGCTCCTGAGAACCTGGTTCGGTCCCGACGCCGGCCTCCCCGGCACGAACCACACGGTCCGCTTCTCGCCCACGGACGCCGGTTGGGAGATGGAGCCGTCGAGAGAACAGCGCGACCGGCAACTCGAACTCTGGAAAGCCTATTCCCGGGAAGAGATCCCCGGCTTCTTCGGCGTCGAATTCAACCAAGGCAAATGGAACTCGGGCTTCATCACGATCCCGGGTCACATCTTCCTGCTCGTGACGCTCGAAAAGGACGACATGCAGGCCGACCACCGCTACACGGACCACTTCGAATCAGGCGACACCTTCGTCTGGCAAAGCCAGAACCAAACCAAACAAGACTCCAAGGACGGCCGAATGCTGAAGAACCACCAGGCGACCGGCGACACAGTCCACCTCTTCGTCCGCAAGACCAAGAAACGAGGCGGCCGAGCCGCCCCCTTCGTCTACTGCGGCCCCGTGGATTTCGAGTCGTGGGAAGGAGAGCAGCCGACCACGGTGATGTGGAGGCTGGGAGAATCCGTTCCACAGAGACTCGAATCACGATTCGGCATGTAATCGGGTCGGCCTTGCTCTTTCGGTCCCGGAAGGGGCCAGATTCCGATAGCCCGGGGTCAAGCCGAAGGCGCGATCCCGGGTTTGCGACCCAACGAGGAGAGACCGCCCCGGGCAGGGGCGGGATACGGCGGCCGGCGCTCGGCGGCAATCTGGCCCCGTGACCGATCGGCCCAACGCAATCCCGACTGGTCCACTTGGACAATGGCCCATGACGGTTGTTCTCCCATCGGGATGGACTTTCCCCTATTCCTGGGCTTCCCTAAACTACACCCCATGCCGCAATCATTCTCCTGCATTTGGATCCATCTAATTTTCTCGACCAAGGAACGCTACTGGACTCGGTCGAGCGGTACATAGAAAACCAGGAAGAACATCACCGCACGATGAGCTTCAAGGAGGAACTGATGAAGTTTCTCGACGAATACGAAATCGAATACGAGGAGGAATACCTTTAGCGCACGTCTCCGGCCGGGTTCAGTCAGCGAAGACGGAGGGCCGTGAGGTGAATGGGAGGACGTGGCCCGCCGTATCGCGCCCCTGCCCGGGGCGCCCAACGTGAAGGACGAACCTCAACCCGGGGTCGCTCTCTGCCTGCGGCTTCGCTTGACCCCGGGCTAACAGAATCCCGCCCCTTCCGGGGCTCCCCAATTGCCTTCGCAGTACACCACCCAAACGAACGATCTTCCCGGCCTGGGAATTGGCCCCCTTGGACCCTTGCGAATTCGCGCGACCCCCGTCAGAGGTCCCGGAGGGACCCGATTCCGATAGCCTGGGGTCAAGCCGAAGGCGCGACCCCAGGTTCGCGACCGAACGATGAAAAGGGCGCCCCGGCGAGGGGCGCGATACGGTCGCCGACGATTCGGCATTTAGGTTGGCCGGCCTTGCTCTCTCGGCACCGGAAGGGGCCAGATTCCGATAGCCCGGGGTCGAGCCGAAGGCACGATCCCGGGTCAGATTGAGCGACCACCTCACGCCGCCAGCAACTCCCGAAACGACTTCAGAGATCGCTCTTGCTGATCCGGATTTCGGTAGCCGAACGGTAGAGCAGCCAGAATCAGCCGAACCTGCCGGCGGCCGGAGGTCACGGTGGCAATCGTGGCGGGAGATCGTTCGCCTCCTCCGTCACGAGAGAACACTCCCTCCCAGCACTGGAGGCGGCCCACATCCGACCCTATTCAGAAGGAGGCGAGCACCGGGTCTCGAACGGACTCCTCCTTCGGTCAGACATCCACCGTCTCTTGGACCAGGGCTACGTCACGGTCACCCCGGAACACCGATTCGAGGTCAGTCGGCGATTAAAGGAGGACTTTGAAAACGGCAAGTCCTACTATCCGCTCAACGGGAAGTTGATCATTCCGCCACAAGACAGACACGACTGGCCCGACCGGCGGGCACTCGAGTGGCATAACTCCGAGCGTTTCTTGGGGTAGAAATTCCGTAATCCTGATCGATGTGCCCGCGCCCGGCGCCATGCCGGAGTTCACCCCGGCCGATTATTATGTTGGCGCCTCACGGGCGAAGCAGTTGCTGGCGGTGGTTGCGGCGTGAGTCGCGGGTTGCCACTGAATGAATGAAGTAGCCCAGGACTGCGCCTGGCGGCTTGTCCTGGGGTGCTTCGTGTCGCCCGACCGGGTCGGGCTCGGCTGCTCGGTGATGGAGAGGCTCGATGGTGTATTTCGCGTATGGATCGAATTTGTTCCTGCCGCGGCTTTCGGCAGCGAGCGGTCCATCCAGTTGCTCCTTGACGCCGGCGGCCTCGGCCGACGCGCCGGATCTCGTCCGGCCTACAAACTCACCGGTGTCAACATTGTGAACGTGGTCTTTTCGAAGTCTGTCGTATTCGAGTGTTTCCTCCGCCTTTTCGGAGGAGAGGCGAGAGAACTACCCGCAGACTCTGCAATGCGCCGAGGAGCCGAGCAAGTGCTAATGATAAGTGTCGCTTTGGTCGATACATGGGTAGGAGAAAATGTCGGGACCGTTTTGGGGGTGTTTCGTGGTTGAGCCAGCCGATGTGCGAATCCTGATCGTCGACGACGATCCTCTCGTATGTTCTGGTCTTCAACGTATTCTCAAAGCCGAGAGGTTTCAATGTTCCGTTGCCGACAGCGCGGAGAGCGCCCAGGAAGTGCTGTCGCGCGATGCGATCGACATCGTACTTTCAGACATTCAGATGCCCGGAGCCTCCGGGCTCGATCTACTCGGCTGGATTCGAGAACAGCGGCGGGACGTGGGCGTTCTGATGATCACCGGACTCAATGACCGGGAAACGGCGATCCAGGCTCTACAGATGGGAGCCTTCGGTTACCTCACCAAACCTCTGAACCGGGAGGAACTGCTCATCAACATCTGGAACTCCCTCGAGCGGCGCCGGCTGAACCTGATAAGTGAACGGTATCAGCGCGAACTGGAGACGGAGGTCCAGCGACGTACCCAGGAACTGCGCGATGCCCAGGAGGAGATCGTGGTCCGCCTGATGGAAGCCGTCGAGTGCCGCGACTCGGGCACAGGAGAACACATTCTTCGAACCGGAACGCTGGCAAGTGAAGTGGCACGTGGGCTCGGTTGGGGCTCGGATGAGGTCGAACTCCTTCGCCTTGCTGCGCCATTGCACGACGTCGGAAAGATCGGCATCCCGGATGACATCCTCCAGAAGCCGGGCCGGCTGACGGAGGAGGAGTTCGAGGAAATCAAGAAGCACACGACAATCGGCGCGCGGATTCTACAAGGATCCGGCATTCGCGTTCTGCAAATGGCCCGTGAAATCGCCCTCAATCACCACGAACGATGGGACGGAGCCGGATACCCGAATGGACTCGCCGGTGATGAGATCCCGGAGAGTGCTCGGATTGTGATGATTGTGGACGTCTACGATGCGCTGACCAGCGATCGCGTCTACCGTCAGCGAATCCCGGAGGAAGAGGCGCTCGAGCTCATGCGGCGTCAACGGGGCTGCCAGTTTGATCCCAGGGTGTTCGACTGCTTCCTCGAGGTGCGCCTCCGTGTCCCGGCAATTCTCGAGGCGCGGTCGGATCAGGCGTCACCAAACGGGGGCGACGTATCGAACTGCGCCGGGGCTTTGTCGTGCGATAGTTTCCCGCTGGAGGTTCAGGGTCACCGCGGCGATAGGACCGGCTCAGAGGGACGAGAGCCGCTCTGACCGTTCCGCTACCTTGATCAGGACCCGGATGGGCTGATCGACACCGACGGTCTCTGCGAATCCCCGCAGCCTGGCCAAAAGCGCACCGGAAATGGTCCTTCCGCGAGTCGCGAGGAGCACTCCGTTCTGTGCACTCAAATCTTGATCGAGGGTCATACCGGGGGCCAGTTCCCGGATGCTTAGATTCTTGACCACATTGGTCGATTCGTCGATTTCGAGTGAACGGAACCGATCCAGCAACTTCGGGTTGTAGGTCCCCGGTTTCTTCGCCAGTTTTTCCACTGCTGCCGAGAATGAAAGGCCGCCGGCGAGGAGAAGATCCGAGTCGATCGCAATGCGGAGGAGTTGGGAACCCAACAGGCGACGTTTCTCGCGATCCGACAGTTCGGTCGCGGCCGGCATCGCTGAAAAGTCCTCCGTCTGTCCTCGAATGATCTCTGCTACGAGTTCCATTCGAGGAATCTTCTCCAACAGACCGGCCGCGACGCCGGGGTGTTCCCGAAACAGTGTCTGTTCACGGGGATCCATCGGTTGCCCGGCATACCCCTTGGAAACCGTTTGCGTCGGCAAAGCAAGACAGCCCACCTGGGAAAGCAGGGCGGAAACCTCGAACTCCCAGGGATCCACAGGAGCGAGATCCTGGACGACAGCACCCACCAAACGGGAGACGCGACTGGTGTGACTAAACGCTTCAGGGTTCACCAGGCTCAGAATCTCCACCAGCACCCGGACCGATTCCTTGAGTGTACGTTCCAGCAAATCTCGCTCTGCGAGGACGAGCTGGTACTGACGAATGCCCTCTCGGACGGCCTGGACCATCGTCTCGGACGGACAGGGCTTGGTCAGGAAACGAAAAATGTGTCCGTCGTTGACCGCCCGAATCGCCGACTCGAGATCGGCGTGTCCGGTCAGGATCATCCGAACGGTGTCTGGATTGTGCTCCCGAATCCAACCCAGGAATTCGAGGCCGTCGACACCGGGCATGCGCATGTCGCTGACGACCACGGCGAAGGGGCCTCGGTCCTCGACAACTTCCATCGCGGCAGCGCCGCCGAGTGCTGATTCAACCTCAAAAGCTCTCCTCAACTGCCGTTGCAGCCCACTCAATACATTGAGCTCATCATCGACGATCAGGATTCTCTCCATGTGGAGTCACCTCCCTTCTGCAGTTCGCCATCGGCGGACGAATCCCCGGCCGCCGGGCTGAAAGGAAGTTGGATGATAAAGGTCGTTCCACGCCCGGGCTCGGATTCGCATCGGAGTTTGCCTCCGTGCCTTTCCACGATGATCGACCGGGAAATCGCCAGGCCCTGGCCGGTGCCCTGACCGACTTCTTTCGTCGTAAAGAACGGATCGAAGATCCGGGGAAGCACTTTATCCGGAATCCCGGTCCCCGTGTCCGCGACACGGACCTCGGCCATCTCACCGTTGGACGCGGTCGTTACCGTGATCACCCCCAGGTTCTTGCTCCCTTCGTTGGCGGATCGAATGGCGTGAGCAGCGTTCACGACGATATTGAGGAACGCCTGGTTGAACTCACTCGCACGGCACGGAACCAGAGTGAGGTCGGGGTCGAGGTCGAGCTTGACTTCCGCCACGTATTTCCACTCGTTTCGGGCCACGGTCAGCGTGCTTTCTACTAGCCTGTTCAGGTCGGAAGGTACTGCTTCTCCTCCTCCGGGGTGGGAGAAGTCCTTCATGGCCGATACAATTCTCGTAATTCGGTCCACGCCATGCAAGCTTTCCTCGATGCTGGTCGGGAACTCAGAGAGGAGGAACTCAAGGTCGGCCTTCTCGACCTGATCGTCGAGAGACTGGAGCTGCTCTCCGAGCTCCGGGACTTTGAGAGCTGCCTTGCGGAACCCCCGAACCGGCTCCACGAGACCTGTCAACGCGGCCGCAACGTCCTTCATGAACCTCAAGTTGTCACCGATGAATTGCGTGGGGGTGTTGATCTCGTGGGCGATTCCGGCAGCCAGCTGGCCGATGGACGTCAGCTTTTGCGCCTGCAGGAGATCTTCTTGCAGCTTCCTGCGTTTCGTAATGTCCGACGCCAAGAGCAGAAAGCCAGGCTGTCCTTCAAGAGCGTCCGAGACCGGACTGATCGAGACCTCGAGAAAGGCCCCGGTGCCTTTCTTTTCGAAACGCAGGATATTGATAGTTACAGGCTTGAGTCTCTCCCGGCAGTCCCGGATACCCTCCTGCACAGCAGACCAATCCCACCCGATTGGGCATTCCTCCAGTCGATGTCGTACCGCCCTTTCGCGTTCGATTCCAAAAGTCTCTTCGGCAGCGGCGTTCCAGAACTCGATCTGGCCATCCCATGTCGAGCTGATCAGAACGGATGGGATCGCTGTCAGGAGCTGAGTCGTGGTGGTATGCGCTCGTTGAACCTCGAGTTCGAATGTCTTCCTGCTTGTGATGTCGATCTGACACCCCAGCATGCGCGAGGGCCGCTCGGCCACTGAAGCGAAGGCCTGACAGGTCAAGAGCAGCCACCGATAGCTGCCGTTGGTGTGCAGGAAGCGAAACTCCCGGCGGAATCCCGTTGTTTCTCCCCTCAGATGGGCCTCGAGGGCCTGAAGTGTCGGACCGCGATCCTCCGGGTGAAGACGTTCTTTCCACTGGTCGGCCGCGAGGGTATCCCCGTTCAGTGGCCCAATCTGCTTCTCAAAGCCTGAAGACAGTTGGATGCAGCCGGAATCTAGGTCCCAGTCCCAACTCACGATCTGCGCTGATTTCAAAGCAAGGGAAAATCGAAGAGTGGTCTCCCTCAGTTTCGTCTCGGTTTCGACTTGCTCGGTCACATCACGGGATATCCCGAAGAGCCCCACGATGTTTCCACGCTGATCTTTCCACGGAACCTTCGTGGTCGAGACCCACAGTGTCTGTCCATCTTTTTTCGCTTCGATCTCGACCAGATTCTCGATCACTGCTCCGCGTACCACTCGGAGATCGTCGTCGAACTTCAGGGCCGCCACCTCGGGGAGGAACAGATCGTGATCGGTCTTTCCCAACATCTCCTCGGGGGTATAGCCATGCTGCTCCGCCATCGCTCTGCTGACGCAGACGAATCGGGCTTTCCTGTCTTTGAAGTAGATCTTGTCTGTCATATGTTCCAGTAGGGTGCGGAACATTTGGAGTTGCCAGACCTCAGGCGCATCCTGATTCCCATCCGTTGCCCGGGTCGGAAGGACGGCTTCTCGGCTCGAGGCATCGTCGCGTTGAATGCTTTTTTGGCTGGAGTCGAATGGGCTCATGATCGCTGGTCCTCCGCAAGTGCTTTTTCGCCATCGGCAGTCGACACCTCGAACAGTTCCTTCGCAATCTTCCTCCAGCGGTTGATCTGCAGTTCGGCCTGTGTCCCGTCGTCCTGCGCCGGAAACACTTCCGAGACAACCGCTACGGGATTCCCCGATTGGTAGCCGAATTCTGCGGCTAGAGCGTCGGAGGCGTGAACGAGCAGGATCAGGTCTCTTCCTTCCTTGTCCGGTGCCGACTCCGGGTCATGGTGCCAGCGGATCGTTTCCACGAGGTCCAACGGAAGTCCCCACAGCCCCAGCAGAAACGCTCCAATGGCCGGATGACCGGTGCCCCAGCGGCGTTCTTCAGCGGCATTAATGGAGATCCGTTCGGTCTTGGCCTGTGCGACGACGATGCGGTATTCGTTCGGATCGTAGGCTCCAAGTATGAGTTTGCCGATATCGTGGAGGAGGCCGGTTGTGTAGGCGCGTTCGTGCAGTTCCCGGTTCCGAGGCCATTCCTGCTCCGCCAAACGGCGCGCAAGCTGAGCACAGGCCAGACTGTGGTGCCAAAGCGCAGTCCCGGCGACACCTCCGAGGCCTGCTTCCTCGAACTGCGAGAAGATCTCAACAGAAAGGACCAGCGCGCGGGTGACATCCAGACCCAGTAGACACACGGCCCGGGTGACGTCATCGATCTGCTTTGGCAGTCCGAAGAATGCTGAGTTCACGAGTTGAAGGATCTTTGCTGCCATCCCAGGGTCTTGGGAGATGATCTCCCCCACTCTCTGAAGGGACGGCTCTTCGTTCTGCAGTTCCCGTGCGACCTGCATGTGCAACGACGGAACAGCCGGCAACGTCCGGATGCGGCCGACCAGCGCCTGCAGCCCCGGGTTGCTGTCCAGGAGGTTTTTGACGAAGAGAGCCCTTTGAATCGTCGCCTTCAAGCTCTCGGGGGTGCACGGCTTCGCCAGAAACTGGTGGGCCAGACCGACTGATCGCAAGACCATCTCAGGGGCGGTCGAGCCGGAGAGAATGATTCTCACGCAGTCCGGATGTTTGCTGCGCAGATACTCGAGCAATTGGACGCCGTCTGCTCGAGGCATCCGAAGATCGGTGATGACGACGTCGACCGTACAATCCTCGAGAACCTTGACGGCTTCGTCGCAGCTTTTCGAAAAGAGAAGCTCCCATTCACTACGCTCAGTCCAGAGCGTCCGCTTTAAGCCTCCAAGGACCTCAGGCTGGTCGTCGACGAACAGGATCAATCGCCTCGACTCTGCGTTCACGTGTTCCTCCGCCGGCAGCGCCGATTTCCCGGGTTCGATGACCGACGAGCGTCACGCTATTCGAAGGAAAGCGCGGTGGCCAACAACAATGCTCGCAAGTCCCGTTCCGGGAATGATTCGCCCGATGTTATGTCAGGTCTCACGTCTGCTCTCCGAGGTCTCGCGTCCTCGACCGCAAAAAGCTCCGTACCTTCCGAACTCCCACTGGATGTTCACCGCTATCTATCGGAGAAGCGGAGGCAAGTCTTTACCTTAATACGATCTATTGAGTTTTATGTGTAATTACTTCCTTATTTAGTCATCCAGAGTGTGGGCCGAGAGACAGCAATTGTCGGGAATAGATAAAGAACGCGGAGATACTGGTTGGTATGTGGATGCGATATACCTACAGTATTTGCTTACTTCGGATGTAATGTGTGACGCAAGATACTAATCAGCTGATCCAGTGCGCCGATATCTCGGAGGTGAGCGATCTCAGGTCCCAGCTTTGCCGAGAATACCGACAACGCAGCCTGGTGTTCGACACCGAACGCTGGTCTCGGCTGCCGAAGCGGCTCGCCCGTCTGGCTATTGAGACAATGCTGGTCTGGGAGAGTAACAGTGCAGAGTCGGACTGGGTCGCGTTCACGGAACTCCAGAAATCGGATATCGAGCAGATGAGACGGGCGGGAGCCTGGCCGTGGGATTCATCGGTTTGACAGGGCGATGGTCAGGCGCGGCAGACAGGTCGAGCTCAGAAAGAAGGCCAGTCAGTGCCCTGAGAGGGTACTGTCAACTTAACGATGAAAAGGCGAGTCGGGGCCGCCACTCGGTCACCTTCGAGCGGCTCTACAAGGACGGCGATTCGTGGAAAGTCTACTCGGAGCTTCGGCCGCGACGATCTGCTCGTCCTGGCCAAGGTCGCCGATCTCGCCTACTCACGGATCCTCGAGCTGCAGGAGCAGCCCGAATCCGCCTGAGTCCTCCCTCCGGGCCGGCGGCTCCCGTCGCCGGCCTCGTCCGCCATCGGTCACGACCGCGTTCCGGAATTGGGTCCTCTCCCGATTTTCAATCGGCTTCTGTGACGAGAGCCCCGCAAGACTGCTCTACCAGCCATCCTCGAGAAGTGGCTGTTCCACGGACTCCATCCGCGCCTCCCCGTAGACATGCTCCCAGCTGTCTCCACCGTCCACTGTCTTCAGCACACTAAACTGGACAGGGTCGTCACCAGTGACAGCCATCCAACCCACCCACGGGTCGAGGAAGAACGTTCTGATTTCGAAGACGCCGCCCGGCTCATAAAACCAGTTCCGGCAAGTCCAATCCTCTCCGCCGTCGGTGGTTCGACAAAGACCGAAATAGTGATCCAGGTACTCCCTACCGATCCCTGTGATGTCCAAATTCCACCAGGACACCCAGCCGTTCAGGCTGTCGATGAAGAACGTGCTGAGCCCGGCTGCGGTTGGCGGCAGGCCGCGGACATCGACTGGTACCCACTCAGGGTCATCGTAGCGATACAGAGACGGAGCCGGCTTCGGGACCGATTGGGCCGCAAGCCAAACGACTCCATGGAACAAGTGGAGCCTGGGTTCGGAAACAGGTGCGACACCAATCTCCTCCCAATCCAAGCCGCCATCGAGAGTCCGCAGGATCCGCAGCGGCCCCCCAGGACCAGATGAGCACGCGATGGCTGAAGAAGCATTGAGGACGACGAGACTCTGAGGGAACCACCTGCCCAGTGGAACCACCTGGAAGGAGCTGCCTCCATCTCGAGTCTTGGCAAGAAGCGGCGTGTCTCCCCTGTCCGAGCCCCGGCGAAAGAAGCGCAAGAGAAACCACCCGTCCGACTCACTGAGGATGCTCATGTCCGTGCATCCCCACTCGCCATTGTCGCGTCGCAGATCCTCGGGGATTTCCTTGACGACTCTCGGAGTCAAATCCACCCACGTCTCCCCTCCGTCCCTTGTGCGAGCCAGGCCGTGTTCGGTGCCGTAGAACCCGACGTCGTCGTCGACAAACTGTGCCCATGACGCTGCTCTCGTGTCGACATCTCTCGGACGGGGTCGTCGGTCTTCATTATTCCGTAGCGAGACGCGATCACGCGTGAGGAGCGGCATCCAATGAGGTTTGTTCGGCGAAGTGCCGGGCAGAACTTCCCGACGGACCTGGAACATTTAGTCAGCTAATTCGTGGCTCACGAGGCGCACCATCGAGGGCAGTTGGTCATGCTCGCTTGCCAGTTGGGCCATCGGTTGCCTGCTGATGTGACGAACGGGCTTCGGCATTGGCTCAGGCGGTCGCAGGAGTAGTCCCGGGTACATGGAGGAGTCCCTCGATGTGACAAGCAGGTAGTTCGTAGTATTCTCGTTGCAGGCTGCTTCATATCTGCGGGCAAGGCGGCGGCGATTGAGTCGGAAGGGTCAACCGCTGATTGCCGGAAAGTTTGCCCCCCCAACGAGAGAAGGGGGCACACGCAAATGTCGGGAACACCACTGCCCTTCGAAGTACTCCGAGAAATCGCCGGGGCGTGGCCTGAAGTGGAGGAAGGAACCACACATCGTGCGCCGTGCTTGAGCTTCCGGGGAAAGCTTCTGACGTGTTTGGCGGTTCACAGCTCCGCCGGACCACACTCACCCTCTCCCCACAACTCCGAAACCAGCGCCCATGCCCCTTCCTTCCCGTCCGCCCTATCTGAACCCGCCACCCAGGCGCCCATTGCAGGGTCGAATCACCATTTCCGCTCCAATAGACTCACTCCCGGAAAAAGCAATTTCCTATCTGTTCGATCCGGGAGTGTTTCCGCGTTGTTTCTCAAAACGGATCGCGGAGTGTGCCCGTCCCCGGGGCACGGCAACTGACCCATTGAGACAGGTTCTAATGCGCCAGCAAGGAAGTGACCAGAAACCCGATGTAGGTCCCGGCGGCGTAGCCAAGCGAGCCCACCAGAATGCCGGGCACGGCAAGATCGTCACGTTCCAAACTGCGAGCCAAGGCGAGGGCGGAAACGCCGCCGCCAATGTTTGCTTGGGAAGCGACCGAAGCCACCGCCGGATCGACGCGAAAGAGTGCCGCGCCCCCGAACGTGATCAAAGCGTGCACGACAATGATGGTGGCGACCAAAATGACGAGATGAACTCCGAGTTGTCCCACGCCGGCCAGCGCCCGGACATCACAGAGAGCTCCAATGGCCGCGAGGAAGACCAGGATCGCAAACCAGCCAATGAGGTAAGCTCCCTTGATTTTGCGAATCAAGGGCACTTGGGCCAGGATCAAGGCGATGGTGGTGAGGATCAGGATCGACGGAACTTCCATTCCGAACACGGTTCCGGACCAGGCGGCCAGGCGGTCGCTGATCCACACCGATCCCATGCCCAACGCCGTCAAGAGGCCCAAGCCGGTCGCGGTCATGGTTTCTCCACGCACTTCAATGCGTTCGTCGATTTTGCCGATTTCTTTCCCCGGCAGCCCGTAACGGGATTTCCAGAGCGGCGCCAACAGGGAGGGCATGGCCACCGTGGCGGCCATCCAAAGCGTGGTGGCCGCGTTATCGACCACGGCCGCGCCGGCGTAGAGGAGCCCGTCGCGAACCACGCCATAATGCACCGCCACGGCATTGAAGTTGACGCTGCCGCCGATGTAGGTGCCGGTGTACATTCCGGCCAGAGCCGCGCCTTCCTTGCCGAAGACCGCGGTTCCACCGGTCACGCGCATGCCCAGAAACACGCCCGCGACCGTGCCGGCGGCGCCGAGAGCGAACATGATCAGCATGGGCGCTCCCGCCTTCAGCACACTGTGCAGGTCCACGTGCAGCAACAGCCAGAAAATGGCCAGAGGAGCCAGCGTGCTGAAGATGGCGTCATAGACGGGCGACCCCTTGGTGACCGAAGGGATCAAGCCCAGGTTGGCCACGACCGCGGTCAGGACGATGACCAAAAGGGCCGAGCCCAGATGCTTGGCGGCCGTGTTTTGCGCCAGCCATTCGCTCAAGGCCACCATCAGGCCCAAGACGGCCATGATCCAAAGGGGATTCGACATGGGGACCGAGATTAAGGGGAAACGCCCGATCGAGGCAAGCGCGGGCCAATCTCATTTCGGGTGGTAGGTGGTCCCGGCTTCAGCCGGTTGTTGCGGGCCAACGGGCTGAAGCCGGGACACCCAACGAGGGAACATCGAACTGGAACGCGGGTGGTTTGGTGTCCGCGTTTTGAGCTGTTGGTGGCTGAAAGACAGCCTAAGGAGTACGGAGATACTCGACGCACCCGCCGGCGTGGGTCATCTCGATCAAATGGCCTTGAAAACCCTGCAGATTTCATTTGGCCCAGTTCGCGCTATGCAGTTCGCTGCCGAGCGTCAGAGAGACCAGGCAAACGAACAAAACGGAGTGAAGTCTCACAGGAGAAGTCAATCACTCGGCAGTGTTCCCTGTCCAGACGGAGCGTGGAGAATCAGACTGAGGTGTCCGACAGAAGGCCGGCAACCCTTCGCTCCCGGTCGAAATCGAAGCGCTGGCCGGTGTTCAGTTCAGTTCCTCCCAGGTTGTCGCCCGGCTCCTGCGCAACCTGGTCCAGATGGATCAGGAGACCTTCATCGCCGTTCATCTCAGCGGCGGCTTGAAGATCTCCGCGCTGACCGTTGTCAGCATCGGCACGATCAGCAGCTCACTCGTGCATCCTCGAGAAGTCTTCCGATCCGCCATCCTCGCCGGCGCGACCGGCATCATCGGGGTTCACAACCATCCCACCGGCGATCCCTCACCAAGCCGCGAAGATCGCGCGATCACCACCCAGTTCCTTGAAGCCGGAAAGATCATCGGCATTCGCATTCTCGATCACATCATCATCGGCAGAAACGGTCACTTCAGCTTTGCCGACGAGGGTTTGCTTTAGAATAGCTGCAACATTCGGGCATGCGCCGTCGTGCCCGTTCCATCGTCGACATCGAATTGGAGTGCCCACGGGTTGGGACCGACGGTGCGGAAGCTCACCACCCGCTGTTCCTTTTCCAGGAGTCGGTGCGCACCTTAGACAACCTAAAAAGGTAGGAGCCCCTTTGCTCGGTCTTGCCACAGCAGCTGCAGGGTGACGTGCTTGTGACGGCGCAGTCCTTGGTGGATCGAAGCAAAGTCGGGTAACGGCCTCGACGTTTCCACCGGCGGCTCCTCGGGCGGAAACAGTCGGTGCTTGAGAGCTTCATCGTCCAGGTCCGAGGGCAGCGGCCAACTCAAGCAGGCCTCTCGGGCCCGTCTCAGGTAGTTGCCCACGGCGCTGTGTGAGATGCGGCAACTGCGGGCGATCTGCCGATTCTCCAATCCCAGTTCGAACTTCAGTCTGAGGACTTCACGGATTCGTCGCATGGATAACCTCCGGGCCGGCATCGGCACCTCCTTTCCTTAAGGAGGTCCACCTTACCGGCGATTATCCAGCGCCGCTTCGACTCCGATTCCGCGACCGTGTCCACCGTTCCGGGGAACGTGTCCACCGTTCCGCTGCCCACCCCGAACGTGGACACCTTCACGCCGGAATCACTGGACAACTTCCCCCGGAATCCCTGGACACGTTCGATCGGAACGGGTGGTCACCTTGCGGCGCACGACGCATTCTGAACCGGGGCGCGATCGGTCTGTGCAGTTGCCCGGCGATCCTGAAGCGCTTAAGATGCGGTCTCAAGACCCGGCTAGACTCCACCGAAAGGAGGACTCCCTTGGGCATTAAAGAACTCCCCAAGGGGTCTTGGGAGGTCAGTATCTAATTGCCTGGAAATCGTCGGGACCGAAATCGAAGATGGAGACGCCGTTATCCGACCGAGGACATGGCGAAAGCCACCGACCTCCAACTGAAGGTCGCCAAGCTCGAAGGGCGCGTCAAGCAGGTGCTGTCGGACCTGAACCGGAGTCAGGCCTCGGCCTCGCTCATCAAGGACCTGGCCGACCTGTACCTCGAACAGTATGTCAAGGTGCAGAATCGCCATCCGAAGAGCACGGAAAACCGCGTCAACCTGGTCGTCCACGAGCTCGGCCATATCCCGGTGTCGGAACTCACCGTCTTCGACGTGACGTCGTACATGTCAAGAAAGAAGAAGAGGGGGCCGCATGAGCGGCCGCAGGACACAAACAGGAAAGAGGGTCATGGGACCGGAATCCGTAGGAGGGCTAAGCCATTGAAAACAAAATGGCGCGCCCGGCCCGACTCGAACGGGCGACCTGCGGATTCGAAGTCCGACGCTCTATCCAACTGAGCTACGGGCGCGCGCGATGTCGATTCTAGAACATTGAGGCCGCGTCATCCAAATGGCTGCGGACATGATGTGGAATGCGGGAAGTTGAAGATTGGACTCTCCGGGAATAGGCTGGAGGAAAGTCACGTTCCTCCAGAGGACTCGCTCTATTCCTCTCTCAGAGCATAAAAGGAGAGCAAAGACATGCGTATGCTGCTTTTCGTAACGATGCCGCACGAGCCGTTCAACACGCTCGTGAGGACGGAACAGGTCGGCCCCATCCTCCGGCACATTCTCGATGACCTGAAACCGGAAGTCGCCTATTTCACCGAGGAAGACGGTGCCCGGGGCCTGATGTTGGCGGTCGAGGTGGCCGATCCGTCCCGGGTGCCGGCGCTCGCCGAGCCGTTCTTCCTCAACTTCAATGCCGATTGTCGATTCCGGATCGCCATGACCCCGGCGGATCTCGAGAAGGCGGGCCTGGACGCTCTCGGGCAGAAGTGGGGGTAAGAGTCTGGCCGGCTGATCCCGCGGGCGGAGGCGCTCTTCACACAGTCTCTTCGGTCCGCGAGGCGCTGGTCAGATTGATGACCTCGTCGGCGGCTTCCTCGATCTGGCGGTTGGTCATGTTGATGATCGGGAAGCCTTCCCGCCGATAGAGCCGTCGGGCCGTTTCCACTTCCTCGACGATCAGCTCGGGGTTGGTGTAGGGCGACCGCCTCCCGACCCGAAGACCCTCCTGGCGTCGCTGGCGGTGGGAGAGGAGCTGCATGGGATCGATGGTCAGCCCGACGATTCGGCCGTGGTCCGCCTGCAGGAGCTCCGAAGGCACCGGCAGCTCGTGGACGATGGGAACGTTGGCCACCTTCCATCCGAGAGTCGAAAGGTAGATGCTCAGGGGCGTCTTGCCCACCCGGGACGGTCCGACCAGGATGAGCTCGGCCTCACCGAGCTCGTCGATCTTCTTGCCGTCGTCGTGCAGCAGTGTGAACTCGATGGCTTCGACGCGCTGGAAGTAGTCTTCCCGCAACTGTCGATACATGCCGGGACGGCCCAGCGGCCGCTGCCCCAGTTCCGAGGTCAGGTGGCCGAGGAGTCGGCCGATGAGATCGATGGCCACCACGTTCCGTTCGCGGGCCCGATCGATCATGGCCCGGCGCAGCTTGGGATCGACCAGGGTGTGCAGAATGGTGCCCCGCTCGCGGCGCGCCGTCTCGACGGCCTCGAAGACCTGCTGCTGGGTGAGGACGTGGGGAATCACCCGAACCTCCACCGCTACGCCCGCGATGAACTGGGCCAGGGCGGTCCTCGCCAGCTGCTCTCCGCTGGCACCGTAGCCACCGGAGACGATCAGGATCGGTCCCGGTCGAAACCTGGGTCGTCGGGGCATGGCTCAGATCAGTCCCACCTCCCGGCCCACCTCGGTGAAGGCCCGGATCGCCCGTTCGAGTTGTTCCCGCGTATGCGCCGCCGACAGCTGAACCCGGATCCGCGCCTCTCCCCTCGGGACGACGGGGTAGCTGAAGCCGACCACGAAAATGCCCCGCTGGTTGAGCCGGCGGGCCATCTCGACCGTCGGTGCCTCCTCCCCGATCATGATGGGCACGATGGGATGGATGCCCGGCTGAATCCGAAAGCCGGCCCCGGTCATCTCCTGGCGGAAGAAGCGGGTGTTCTCCTGCAGTCTCTCGATCAGGTCCCGGCTCTGCTCGATCAGCTCCAGTGCCTTGATGGAAGCGGCCACGACCGGAGGGGCCACGGAATTGGAGAAAAGGTAGGGACGCGAGCGCTGCCGCAGCAGGTCGACGATCTCGCGCCGGCCGGTCGTGAAGCCTCCCGACGCGCCCCCCACGGCTTTCCCCAGCGTACTGGTGATGACATCGATCCGGCCCTGGACCCCGAAGTGTTCCGGCGTGCCCCGACCGGTGGCTCCGATGAAACCCGTCGCGTGAGACTCATCGATCATCACCATGGCCTCGTACCTCTCCGCCAGATCACAGATCTGCGGGAGAGGAGCCAGGTCGCCGTGCATGCTGAAGGCCCCGTCGGTGGCGATCAGCCTGATCCGCATATTCGAAGATTCCCGCAGGCGCTCCTCGAGCTCCGCCATGTCGGCATGACGGTAGATCTTGCGTTGCGCCTTGCACAGCCGAACGCCGTCGATGATGCTGGCGTGATTGAGGGCGTCGCTGATGACCACGTCCTCGGGTCCGAGGAGGGTCTCGAAAAGGCCGCCGTTCGCGTCGAAACAGGAGGCGTAGAGGATGGCGCCGTCCGTCCCGAAGAAATTTGCGATCTTCTCTTCGAGCTCCTTGTGGATGTCCTGGGTGCCGCAGATGAAGCGGACCGAGGCCATCCCGTAGCCCCGGCGATCCAGGGCTTCTCGGGCGGCGGCGATCAGCTCGGGGTGATCGGCCAGGCCCAGGTAGTTGTTGGCGCATAGGTTCAGCGCCTCACCCTCCGGAGTGTCCACCCGGGCGCCCTGTGGAGAGAGGATCAGGCGCTCCTCTTTGTAGAGTCCCTTGGCCTGGATGTCGTCGAGTTCTGACTGGTAGATCGTTCTGACCTGGTCGGTGTACATCGGTTCTTGGGCTCCTCGTGGAGTTCCGGGTTTCGAGTTCCGGGTTCCGCGATTCTTCGATCGCCCGGACTGCAAACCCTTCTCTCAGCTTATCTTTCTTTCGGGTGAAAGAGTAGCGTTCGGCCGCCCCTCCGGGGCTCGAGAGGGCGTGGGCGGCGGACCCCACCCAGGACTCGAAGTCCTGGGCTAGGGTCGGGATGTCCCTCCGGGACGTCGACGAACCCCGGAGCCCCCGGAGCCGTGGAACGTCGGAACGTCGGCACTGCGCGGGCCGTTTCGGTGAGGGGGAGAGAGTTGTAGAAGACAAGCTGGAAGCATGCCCCACCCCGAAAGCCCGAAACCGCGGAACGTCGGAACTGCGAAACGGCGGCCTGGCGGAACCTCGTCCAGCGCCGGAGGCGCTTTGCGAAAGTAGCCCAGGAGTTCACTCCTGGGTTCCGGTTTCCCGATGGGACCGCAGTTTCGATGGCAGGAAGGATTTGGGGGTTTTTCGGTCGGGGCGTCGGGCGTTCACAGAACCGTGGAATACATTCGAGGGCAGGAGCAACACCACAAGAGGCGAACCTTCGAGGCGGAGTTCATCGGCTTCCTGAAGAAGCACGGGATCGAATACGACGAGCGGTATGTATTCGATTGAGTCACCTGCGTTGGCACCCGATCCGGCCGCCCCTCCGGGGCTTGGGGGTCGTAGACACGCCGGACCACCCAGGACTCGAAGTCCTGGGCTAAGCTCGAAACGTCCCTCCGGGACGCCCCCCGAAACCGCGGAACCCGGAACTCGAAACGCGGAATCGGGCGCGTGTTGCCAAACGCTCGACGCGTTCCCACGCTCCCTCGCGAGACCCGTCCTCCCGTTCTCCGGGCCGAACGGCGAAGGCCCGACGCCGAAGGGCGGAGGGCGAAGCCCGAACCCCGAAACCCGGAACTGAAGGGCGTGTCGCCCAGATGGCGGTGGCTCTGGTCTGGCGCACCCGCTGGCACCAGAGAGGTTTCGCGAGTCTGATCTCACGCCAAGCCGCCAAGTACGCCACGCCGCAAGGGAACTCTTGTGGGCGGCGGCTTCCGTACTGGGTGTCGAATCGATTCTGCATATCGCGACGGAGCGGACCGCGCAGAGCTCGAAACCCGCCGGAGCGATCTCGGAACTCGACTCCCGTTTCGACCGTTTCCCGTTTCCCGACTCCCGTTTCCCGTTTCCCGCGTTCCGCGGAACCCCGGCGATGTTTGTCTTTCGGTGAACTTTCTGGCCGCGGGTTGCGTTTGTGTTCCGTGACAAGGGGAGATGAATGAGCAGAAAGAACCGTTTCCGATTGAGCTTCTTCGGCGCGCTGGTGGCGATCGTCCTGGTGGCCGGTTACGTCATGTTCAGCAACGTCTTTCATTCCGAGGCCGCCATACCCGACGACCGGCTGGCCGAGGTCAAGCGCGGGGACTTTGCCATGAGCGTGGTTGCGACGGGTGCCATCGAGCCGGTGGCGACGGTCGAAATCAAGTCCAAAGCCAGCGGCCTGATCAAGGAGATCTACGTCGACGACGGAGACACGGTGTCCCAGGGGCAGATCCTGGTGGAACTGGACAAGGAGATGCTCGAAGCCCAGCTGCGCGAGGCCCAGGCCAACAAGCAGGCGGCGGCGGCCCAGCTGGCCGAGGCCCACTCCGATCACTCCTCGGCCCAGAGCATGAAGAAGAAGCTCGAAATGGATCTGCGGAACCTCGAGGACAAGGTGGCCTACCTTCAAAAGCAGGTGGCCCGCTACGAGGCCCTCTTCTCCGAGAAGCTCATTCCCCATTCCGATCTGGAGTCGCGCGAACGCGAGGTGCAGGACGCTCGGTTCCAGGCCGAATCCCTCAAGTCCGAACTGCTGATGCAGGATGCCAAGATCGACGCCGCTTCCAAAGCCGTGTCCAGGGTCGAGGCGCAGCTGGCCCAGGCCCAGGCGACGTTGGATCGAGCCGACGAGAATCTCCGTTATTCCACCATCCGCTCGCCTCTGAACGCGACGGTTCTGAAGCGGCACGTCGAAGTCGGAGACGCCGTCTCCTCGATCCTGCAGCTCGGCTCGCAGGCCACCCTGATCCTCACCCTGGGGGACATGCAGAGCGTCTACTTCGAGGGTCGCGTCGACGAGACGGATATCGGAAAGGTCTTCGACGGCCAGGAGGCCAGAGTCAAGGTGGATGCCTTCCGCGATCAGCCTTTCCCCGGAAAGGTCCTCCGCATCGCTCCCCTCGGCGAGGAGCGCGACAACGTGATCGGCTTCGAGGTGCGCGTGGCCATCACCGATCCCCAGAAGATCCTGCGGGCTCGCATGAGCGCCAACGCGGAGATCATCGTGGAACAGAAGAAGGACGTGCTCCTGATTCCGGAGAGCGCCGTCATCTATGACCAGTCCAGAAAGACCTTCGTGGATATCTACGATCCGGCTGTGGAGGGGCAGAGCAGACGAGTGCCGGTCGAGATCGGCATCAGCGACGGCACCACCACGGAGGTGATCGCCGGCGTGGAGGCGGGCAGCCAGGTCGTGCGGTCGGATGCGGGAGGACTCCTCTAGAAGCGGAGTCGGCAAGCGAAGGAGCCCCATCATGTTGCTGGCCATCCTCGGACAGATCTTTCACACCCTGCGGGCCAACAAGCTGCGCAGCTTCCTGACCATGTTCGGAATCGGCTGGGGCGTGCTCTCGATCATCCTGATGACCGCCTCCGGCGAGGGATTCAAGCGCGCCCAGCATGAGGGCCTTCGCCAGCTCGGCAAGGACATCATGATCATCTGGGGTGGACGGACGTCGCTGCAGGCGGAGGGCTTCCAGGCGGGCCGCGACATCCGGCTGGAGTACGCCGACTACGTGGCGATTCGCGACAGGGCCCGGCTCATCAAGTCGGTGAGCCCGGAGCTGATCCGCTCGGGGCTGGTCGCGAAGACCGATCTCAACTACGGCAACTTCGACGTGCGTGGGGTGATTCCCGAGTACCAGACCCTGAGGACCATCGAGGCGGGCCGCGGGCGGCTGATGAATCGGGCCGACAACGAGCAGGCGCGCCTGGTCTGCGTGATCGGCGACGAGGTGAACAAGCAGTTGTTCAACGGGGCGAATTCGGTGGGCCGGACCATCAGTCTCCAGGGCCAGCCCTTCACGGTGATCGGGATCATGCCCCACAAGGAGCTGAATAACAACTACTCGGGACAGGACCACAGCGACATCTTCATCCCCTACTGGACCCTGCGGAGGCTGTTTTCGAACCCCGGTCTGGGAACTTCCCCGGAACGAATCAACAATCTGATTGCGGCGCCCATCCGTCATGAGCTGTTCCAGGAGGCGGAGCGCGAAGTCCGGCAGATTCTCGCCGAACGCTGGCAGTTCGATCCGGGGGACGAGGACGCGGTCGCCATCTGGAACACGGCCAAACAGGTCGAGATGATGGACATCATGATGGGCTCGATGCAGTGGTTCCTGGGCGCCGTCGGGCTGGTGACGCTCGGCCTGGGCGCCCTCGGGGTGGTCAACATCATGCTCGTCTCGGTGCGTGAACGAACCATGGAGATCGGCATCCGCAAGTCCATCGGCGCCCGTCGACGGGACATCCTGTTGCAGTTCTTCGCCGAGTCGCTGGCCATTACGCTGGCGGCCGGGGGAACGGGCCTGCTGCTGGCCTGGGGGGTCTGCGCCGCCATCAACTCGCTGCCCCTGCCCGAGATGGTCTTCAGCGGGATGATCATCTCTCCCACGATCGCCCTGGTGACGATCGGCGGACTGGCGGTCTCGGGATTGCTGGCCGGCATCTACCCGGCCTGGATCGCCGCCGACATGAATCCCATCGAGGCCCTGCGCTTCGAAGTGAGCTGAGGAACCCCATGACGATCGAAATCCTGAGACGGGCCTTCTCGAGTCTGGCGCGCAACCATACGCGGACCTTCCTCACGCTGATGGGCATCACCTGGGGAGTGGCCTGTTTCGTGATCCTGTTCGCCTACGGGGACGGTTTTCAGAATGCCATCAACCTCGGGCTGACCCACTACGGGAAGAGCGTCACCGTGATCTGGAACGGGCAGACGAGCCTGCAGGTGGGCGGCCAGCGGGCCGGGCGTGCGGTGCACATGGAGATGACCGACTACGAGGAGATCCGGGCCAACTGTCCGCTGGTCAGCCGGGTGAGTCCGGAGATCTTTCGTTACTACCCGGTGAAGTCGACGCTGCGGCTGACCTCGACGGGAATCCGCGGCGTCAATGCCGAGTATGGTGAGATGCGCGGACACTTCATCGAGCAGGGGCGGCTCCTGTCTCCGGAAGATGTGCATTACGCCCGCAGGGTCGCGATTCTGGGTCACGATCTCAAACTCAAGTTGTTCTCCGAGGCTCCGGCCGTGGGGGAGGAAGTCCGGATCAACGGACTCGCATTCACGGTCGTGGGCGTCATGCAGAAAAAAGTCGCCATGAGCAACTACTTCCAGCCGGACGACCGCTGTGCCTTCATCCCCTACACGGCCATGAATGCGCTGACTTCCACCCGCTGGCTGAGCGTCCTGGTCGTCCAGTGTGTCAACCCGGCCCTCGAAGACCAGGCCCTGGCCCAGGTGACCGAAGTGATCGCGCGCAACCACCACTTCGACCCGAAGGATCCCAAGGCGCTGATCATGAACCGCTGGAAGCAGATGGCCCAGATCTTTTCGGCCATCACCGTCGGAATGAAGGCACTGCTGGTCGTGATCGGAGTGCTGACGCTGAGTATCGGTGGCGTCGGCCTCATGAACGTGATGCTCGTGTCGGTCACGGAGCGGACGCGCGAGATCGGCCTGTTGAAGGCCCTGGGGGCGCGCCGCCGGCACATTCGCCTGCAGTTTCTGATGGAAGCCCTGGCCATCGCGGCGGTCGGAGGCATCAGCGGCTACCTGCTCGCGGAACTGGCAGCCTGGATCATCGGGGTGATTCCCTTCTGGAGCACGATCCTGGAGGATCCGACCCGTCAGGCGGATATCCACCTCAATTTCTCCCCCACCGCCGTCTTGACGGCGATCGTCACGCTCGGGATCGTGGGTATCGCCTCGGGCATGTTTCCGGCGATCCGCGCTTCGCGGCTGAATCCGGTCGAAGCCCTGCGACACGAATGATCGCCGGTTCCGCGGTTCCGCGATTCCGTGGTTCCAAGGCTTGGCGGTTCGTCGGTTCGTGGGCGGGGCGTTGTGCTATTCTTTGACTTTCCCATGAGCGAAGATCGCGAACGACCCGAAGATCGTGCCATCCAGCCCGCCTACGTTCTAGCTCCGGGCTACTATCCGGACTGGGAGCCCGAAAGTCAGGTCAGTCTGGGTGACTACATTCGAGTGCTCTGGAAGCGGCGCATGCTGATCGTCGCAGGGACCGCAGGGCTGGCCCTGGCGGCCTTTCTGGTCAGCCTGGCACTCCCCAAGCAGTACGAGGCCAGCGCCTCGCTCCTCGTCCAGGCGCCGGTGTTCGCCACCGAGTTGAGAGCCGAACCTTTTTCGGTCGAGACCTACCAGGAGATCATCAACTCCGATTTCGTGCGGCGCTCCATTGAGACTCGGCTCGCCAATGAAGGGCATGCGGGGCTGGTCAACGGCGGCCTGGGCAATCTCTCGACTCAGGTCTTCACGAGCAAGCTGAGGGAGGGCGGCTATACCCCGGTCATCCGCCTGATCGTCCGTGCAGGCAGCCCGGAGAACGCCGAACTGGTGGCCAACACCTGGGCCGAGGCATCGGTGCAGGAAACGGCGGGTCTGGCCAGCCAGGGCAAGAAGGGGGCCGTCGATTTCATCCAGAAGGAGTACCCGAGCTCGAAGGAGCGTCTGACCGGACTGGAGACGGATCTCAAGACGACGCAGGACCAGTACGACCATCGGCTGCAGGATCTCCAGAACCGCTGGGACACCCGCATTACGGCATTCAAGACCGAGTGGAATCTGGACGTGCTGTCCCAGCAGGCCGATGCCCTGGAGAAGAGCCTGACTGCAAACGTCATGCGCCTCAACGACCTGCAACTGCAGATCAAAGAAACCCGGGACACCCTGGAGCAGTTGAAGTCACAGATCAAGGAGCAGCCTCAGTTCGTGACCGTCTCCAAGGCCATCACGGACGACGCTTTGTGGGACCGCATCGGCAGGGACCCGTCGGGGGGGATCTCCAAGGATCTGCAGGGAATCAAGCTCCATTCCGAGTTTCTGAACCCGGTATATCAGAACCTGTTGCAGCGTCTGGTGGATACGCAGGTCCAGTACGAAACCCTGGGTCCGCAGGAACGACACCTGCAGGATCAGATCACCGAACTGCAGAACGAGGTGCAGTCCGAGAACAAACTGCTGTTGGACAAGCAGCTGGAACTGGAGCGGCTGACCCGAGGCAAGAGCACCGAACTGGCACTGCTGACCAGGGAGCGGGATTTCAAAGTGGAACAGCTCCGTCGGGAAGTAGAGAATTCCCAGACGTCGTTCAAGAACCTCGCCGAGAAGTGGGAAGTCGCCAAACTGGCCCAGGTCGAAGAGGAGCAGGACGTCAAGATCGGGGCCCGGGCTGTTGCCCCCCGCCATGCGGTTTCGCCCCGGCCGCTGCTGAACGCGGCCATCGGCCTGGTCGTGGGGCTGATGCTGTCGACGGTGCTGGCCTTCGTCGCGGAATTCGTCGGAACGGGGTCCCTGAGCGAGCCGCGCCCCGACGAGCGCGCCCATTCCTTTGTGCCCGGGGTCCTTCGGCGCGAAGTCTAGTTCCGGCGCCGGCGTCTTGAAGCCGTATCGGCCTTTCCCATAGAATGAGTGCCTCCAAGCCTGAGGTGGGCGTAGCTCAGTTTGGTAGAGCACAGGGTTGTGGCCCCTGTGGCCGTGGGTTCAAGTCCCATCGCCCACCCCATCCTTCCTTTCCCCGAAGGGCCCTCGGCCTCCCATGATCGGATCCGATTGAGGGCGGGGCAGGCTGGAAGCCCGCGCCACAATCCAGGCTGGAAGTCTGGATCAATCTCGCGGACGGAGGCCGCCGGGTGCGGAACGAGGGGGCCGGCGGAGTCTCCCCCAGGGGTAGTGCTCCCGACCGACGACACAAGCCACGAAGAGAATCGCCAGCATCCCGGCTGTCAGGTTGACCCCCAGATCGAGGAGCCCGAAGTGTCGGTCGGGCAGGGAAGCCTGAATCATCTCATCACCAAGACCGATCAAGCCCACCAGTGCGATTGTGGAAACGAAGAGCGGGCGTGAGGTCAGATGGAAGCGAAGGGCCTCGAAGGCCAGCAGAGCCAGGGGCGCGTATTCGAAGAAGTGGAATCGTTTCGCGGGCACTGTCAGCTTCAGCAGGCAAACCGCAACCACGACGGCCATCGCCAATAGCACGGCATAGCCGAACTTCGAAGGCCGGTACGCGACGCGAACCCAAACAACGATGGCCATGCCGGCCACCAGGAAGGCGAGATTCATCCAGGTCGACACCGTCGCGCGACCGAGCTTCTGATAGATCGACACGTACAGGTCGAAGGCGAGGGAGAGCGTCGAATAGAGGAACAGCGTGTAGAGTCCAAGCACGATCCAGGCGGTGCGTTCACGGCTGAAGATGCCCTGTTGCCACATGGGGAGTCCTATCTTGCCATGCCACGGGTGGATGTTTCCGCGTTCGGTGGTGGAACCATGGGCGGTCAGGCCGGCTTTCGCATCAGCTTGAGGAAAACGCCCAGCAGGGTGAAGAAGAGGAAGAAGAACGAAACGATCATCAGGACGCCGCTCGGAACGAAGCGATTCGATTCGATGAGCCGGTAGGCGAAGTAGACGGCCATGACGAAGATGACGGCCGCTCCGGCAAAGCCGAAGGGGACGGAATTCCGGGCGAGCAGGCCGAAAACAGCGACGAGGGCAGCCACGACCACCCCGGCGATGACGGAAGCCAGGCTCCCGGTCCGGGCATAGCCCAGCCATCCGGAATAGAGCAGCACCAGGGAATAGAGGAGACAGGCAGGAACGGCAACATTCATCACTTGACCCTCATGCAATCTCCGACCCGGTCTCCCCGGATCCTGTTGCGCGGTCGACCGGATCGAACCCGCTCCGGCGAGATCGTCGGAAGGCGTTCTCAGCCCAGGCCCGGCCAGTCCTCGGAGTCGGCGGAACGGGCCGTTTCGAAGGCTTGTCGAAGGGCCTCCTGAATCTCTCGATCCAGCGGACCCTCGGCTGCGTTTTGCAGGTTGATCCGGGCGTTTTCGGGATTTGTGGTTCCGGCAATCACGCTGTCCACCCCGGGCACGCCGAGAGTGAAGCGCAGCGCCAGACGAGCGAACTCGCGGTGGCGGTCGCCGGGGAAGCCAAGGGCAGAGGGTTCCAGCTTCATGCAGGACAGTCGCCTGGAATAGGTCTCGGCATATCCCCGATAGATCCCCCGCTGCTGCTCTCCACTCCTCCACGCCGCGTTTGCCAGGGGCCGCTTGGCCAGCACGCCGAGGTCGTGGGATGCAGCCACCGGCAGGACCGTATCGATGTTCGCCTGGTCACAGAGGTTGACGGATGTCTCGAGCACCGCCACATCCGGCAGTCCCGCGGCAAACGCCGCCGCCTCGTTATCCCCGGAGTACCCAATGAACCCGATCTTGCCCGCCTCGCGGGATTCGACCAGGGTCGCGAGCACCTCCTCGCGTTCGAGGACCTCCCGGGGACACGTGTGAAGGAGCATCACGTCGATGTGATCTGTCTGCAGCAGACGAAGGGAACGATCGACGGACTGCCTGATCAGTTCCGGAGACCACTCGGGCGAGTCTATGCCTTCGACGCGGTGTCCGCATTTCGTGACCAGTATGTATTCGCCTCGGCGATGTCCGACCGATCGCGCGATCAGGGGCTCCGAATCGGGATAGCAGGCGGCCGTGTCGATGAGGTTGACGCCTTCGTCCAACAGCAGATTGAGAACCTGCGCGGTCCTCTCGACACTCTCCCCAAGATAGCCGACGGGACCGCTGCCGAATCCGATGGTGGACACCTTCAACTCTGTCTTGCCCAGTCTTCGCATTTCCACGCTTCGATTCTACACAACCAAGTCCAACCAATCCGAGCCGCCGCGGTCTATACCCGTGTCAACTGAACATTTGGGGCGCCGGTTGCGTTTATCTGCAGTGACCCGACTGAAGGGGAGAGGAGCAAGTCAGATGAGAGTATTTCGAATTGGGACGTTCGTGGCGGTGATGATCCTGGTGTCCGGCTGGCTGGTCGGGGCCGATACGATCGAGCAGTCGTTCCAGGTGTCGGCCGGCGGCCGCCTGAATGTCCGGGCGGATCGGGCTTCGATTACGGTGACGACGCGGGCCGGAAACGACGCATCCGTCACAATCATCCCCAAGGGGTGGAGCGTCGAGGAAATGCAGGAAGACTTCACCGTGGACCTGCATCAGTCGGGAAACGAGATCTTCGTCGAACTGCTGGCGCGTCATCGCCTGTCCAACTGGTTCGGCTGGAATTCTCACCGAATCCAGATCGAAGCGGTCATCCCCGAAGACTTCAACGTGGAGCTCAAGACCTCGGGAGGTGGAATCTCCGTCGCCGACCTGACGGGGGACGTGCGAGCGGAAACCTCCGGCGGCGGCATCTCACTCGGACGAATCGACGGGCCGGTCCATGCCAAGACCTCCGGCGGGAGTGTCGAACTGACTTCCTCGAAGGGGGACGCCGAGCTCTACACGTCGGGCGGAAACATCAAGATCGGAGACGTCGCGGGCCGGATCGTCTCGTCGACCTCGGGAGGATCGATCACGGTCGAGCGGGCGGAGGGTGAGATCCAGGCCGAGACTTCAGGGGGCAGCATCCGCGTCAGCGAGGTCTACGGCTCGATCGACGCCCGGACCTCGGGGGGATCCGTTTCGGCCGAGCTGCGCTCCCAGCCGGAGGGCGACTGCCGGCTGGAAACCTCCGGGGGCAACGTGAACGTACGCCTCGCAGCCGGGCTGCAGTTCGATGTGGACGCCAAGACCTCGGGAGGGCGCGTGAGGACCGACGTGCCGGTCACGGTTCAGGGCACGGTCGGCAAGTCCCATCTCGAAGGTCGCTTGAACGGCGGCGGGCCGGCCCTCTACCTGCGCACCTCGGGAGGGAGCATTTCCATCGAGTCGCTCTAACCTCCGGGCCTTTTCAGACATTCTTCGTTGAGTCTCTCGACGGCCCGGGATATGCTCGGTCACCGGGCCGTGGGACCCCGCCGCCGGACTCCTCCTGCGAGACTCCCCGGGGCGGGCACGAGCACTCCGCTGGTGGATGCCCTCCAGTCCCCGCGGTCTCGGGGAGACGGCGATGTTGATCATGAGGATTGTCGTGCTGGTCCTTTCGGTGACCGGTCTCGGGCCGGCCCTGCTCGCCCAGCAGGTGCCCGAGTCGGGACAGCGGGAATGGTGGAACGAGGGCCCTTTTCGGAGACCCCAACCCAATCCCCAGGCGAAACTGCTCCCACTGATCCGGGTCGAGGGCAACCGCTTCGTCGATCCCGACGGGAAACCGGTCCTGTTTCGCGGCCTGGCGATCGCCGATCCCGACAAGATCGAGCGCCAGGGACACTGGAATCGGGAGCTGTTCCAGCAGGTCAAGGACATGGGCGCCAGGGTCGTGCGCATCCCGGTGCACCCGGTGGCGTGGCGTGAGCGGACCCCCTCGAAATACCTGGAACTGCTCGATCAGGCGGTGGCCTGGTCGACGGAGCTCGGCATGTACGTGATGATCGACTGGCACTCCATCGGGAACCTGGGCATGGAGCTGTTCCAGAACCCGATGTACAACACGACGCAGCGCGAGACCTTCGCGTTCTGGCGCACCATCGCAGCCCATTTCAGAGGTCACAACACGGTCGCGTTCTATGAGTTCTTCAACGAGCCGACGCTGTTTCGGGGAACTCTGGGCAGCATGTCCTGGAGCGAATGGAAGGACCTCAACGAGAAGATGATCCGGCTCGTTCGCGCCTACGATCCGGATCCGATTCCCCTGGTGGCGGGTTTCGACTGGGCCTATGACCTGACGCCCCTGCACTTCGACCCGATCAACGCCGAGGGCATCGGCTACGTCACCCATCCCTACGAACACAAGCGGAAGCCGCCCTGGCCGCCCAAGTGGGAGGAGGACTTCGGATTCGCGGCGGACCGCTACCCCGTCATCGCCACCGAGTTCGGCTTCCAGATCCGGGATGCCGACGCCGTGGGACCCGACGACTATCCCAATGCCATCATTCATTACCTGGAAGGGCGGGGGATCAGCTGGGTCGCCTGGTGCTTCGACCCCCAGTGGGGCCCGCGAATGCTGGAGAGCTGGGAAGGCTTCCAGTTGACCCCGGCCGGCGAATTCTTCAAGAAGGCGATGCATGGCGAGGTCCAATGAGGCACTCTTCGGGTCGTGGGATCTCTCGGTCCTGACCGCAATTCCGGGTCAGGTGCCATAGGGCGATCGCGGCGCCCACAAGGTTGCATTCCCGGGTCGCCTGGTGCCAGCATGTGGAATTATGCGACTCCCGATCTACCAGGTGGACGCTTTTACGGATGAAGTCTTTCACGGTAACCCGGCCGCCGTGGTGCTCCTCGAAAGGGAACTCCCGGCCGCCACGCTGCAGGGCATTGCGGCCGAGAACAACCTCTCCGAGACCGCCTTCGTCCAGTCCGTGGGCGACCGTTTTCAGTTGCGCTGGTTCACTCCCACGACCGAGGTCGATCTGTGCGGCCACGCGACGTTGGCGACGGCCCACGTGCTGTTCGAGCTCGATCGTGTTCCCGGGCCCCGGGCCGTCTTCGATACGCTCAGCGGGGAACTGGTCGTCACCCGATCGGACGAGGGATACACTCTCGATTTTCCCTCCCGACCTCCCGAGCCGGCCGAGATCACCGTCCCCTTGATCCAAGCTCTGGGCAAAACGCCGAGGGAGGTTCTGCAGGCGAGGGACCTGCTGGCGGTCTTCGACAGTGAGGAGGATGTACAAGGCCTCGAACCCGAGATGGGTCGAATTGCCGCACTCGACGTCTTTGCCGTGACCGTGACCGCCCCCGGCCGCGCGGTCGACTTCGTTTCCCGCTTCTTTGCCCCGGCCCGCGGCGTGCCGGAGGATCCGGTGACGGGATCCGCCCATTGCACACTGACCCCCTACTGGTCGCGTCGTCTGGGCAAGACGAAACTGCGGGCCCGCCAGCTTTCGCGCCGCGGCGGTGAACTGGCCTGCGAGCTGCGGGGGGAGCGGGTCTTGATCACCGGGCGCGCGGTCCACTACCTCGAAGGGATGATCGACGTCTGATGCCGATGCCCCCGCGACGCGCGAGACTCACGGTGGGATGCTGCTGTCTGTCGGCGGGGCTGCTGATCCTTGCCGCCGGGTGCCGGAGCGAGACGGGGCGCAGCCTCTCCGATGTGATGGAGGAAGTCCGGGCCCGGTTCCCGGCCGTCGAACAGGTGTCGACGGACGATCTGGCCCGGGAGCTCGCGAGTCCCGAGAGCCCGCGGCCCGTGCTGGTGGACGTGCGGAGCGAGGCCGAGTACGCCGTCAGCCACCTGCGGGGGGCCGAGCGGGCGGAAACCGTGGGCGAAGTGGAGGCCCTGGTCCATGGCGATAAGAACGCTTCGCTGGTGCTCTACTGCTCGGTCGGCTACCGGTCGTCGCAGCTCGCGAGCGCCCTGCTCGGGGCCGGATTCCACCACGTTCGGAATCTCGAAGGCTCGATCTTCAAGTGGGCCAACGAAGGCAAGCCCGTCTATCGGGACGGACATCCGGTCCGGGCCGTTCATCCCTACAACGACGATTGGGGCCGCCTGCTCGATCGCGAGCTCTGGCAACGGTAGGACCAGCGTGGGAGGTCCTACCCTTCATTGGGGCCGGTCTCGAGGGGGTTGGTGAGGCGAAGATACTGTTCCTCCAGATTCCGGCGGAAGGGCTCCAGAGATTGGGCGAGTGAAGGTGGAACGCCGTCTTGCCACGGAATCCTGTCCGGACGTGCCTCGAGCAGGGTCAGTTCCTGGTCGAGTACTTGTTTCCACGGTTGCCGTGCTGTCAACCGTCCGTTCTCGAGTGAACGCACGACGACCCGGTGGACCCGTCTCAGAATCAGTGCGCGCCTGCGTTCCGGTACTTCCTCGGCGGGGACGTTCTCCGATCGGTCGCCTTCCCGGACGATCAACACCCCCGGCCCGTCCTCGAGCGGCTTCCCGAGAAAAGAATAGTAAGAGACGGCATAGATGTAGAAGTACTCGCCGAAGCCCATGCGGGCATCCAGCAGCGCCTGGCTGCGGGCGCTGTAGAACTCGGTGAAATGAGGCACCACGTCGACGCCCCGGCCGAACAGTCGCAGGACGCTGAGTAATCCGCCGCCCTGTTGAACGTTCTCCAGATCGGAGGCAATGTTGTCAAAGGATGCGGCGAGGCGCTTTCGAACCGGGTCGCAATACTCACGAACGCGCAGGAAAGCCTCCATCCTTTCGGCCGGAATCGAGCCGTCCGGTGCCGGCACATAGTCCGCAAGGCCTCCGTTGCGGGTCTCGACCTCCTTCTGCAGACGTCCCATTTCGTCGGCCCGCTGGACGGAATCGCGCACGAAGAGATACCCGACCGCTCCGATGAGGCCGCAGACCACCAGGATGCCCATACATCCGATGGCGATGCCCGTAATCCAACTCCAAACCGATTTCTTCACACTGAGCCCCGCTTCTGCTCTGATGAATTCTATGCCAGGGCAGGGGGTGACTGCGAGGCATCGCCCCGGGGGACCCGGAAGTGAAGGCGCATCCGCGAAGCGTGCGGCCCGCCTGGACGGCGGCCACGGCCGGGCACGGTGACCCGGATTTCCGGTACACTCCCAGCAACAGAACATGCGAAATGTGGCAGATCGATTCATCAGGGTGGTCTCTCTCGTTGTTCTGATCGGAGCGGCCGGATGCGGCGCTCCGCCTCCGGCTGCGGGAGACTGGCCAGCCTATCTGGGAGGCCCGGATCGAAATCACTACTCCCGGCTGGAGCAGATCAACGCGGGGAATGTCGCCGGCCTGAAGCGAGTCTGGGAGTTCCATACGGGTGACGCCGAATCGTCGAACCGATCTCAAATCCAGTGCAATCCGGTCGTGATCGACGGCATCCTTTACGGCACCTCTCCCCAGATCAAGGTCTTCGCCCTCGACGGCACGAGCGGTCGCGAGCTGTGGCGCTTCGATCCGTTTGCCGGCGAGGGAGGGAAGGACTCGCTCGGAGTGAACCGCGGGTTGAGCTATTGGAGCGACGATGAGGACCGGCGCATCCTGTTCACCGCCGGAGCCTATCTCTATTGCCTCAATGCCGCCGACGGCCGGCCGGTCCCGGGTTTCGGCGAAGGCGGACGCGTGGATCTTCGTCAGGGACTGGACCGGGACATCGACGATCTCTATCTGATCGCCACTTCCCCGGGAGCGGTCTACCGGGATCTCCTGATCCTCGGCTCGCGGGTGGGGGAGGGACCGGGTACGGCGGCACCCGGGCACATTCGCGCCTTCAACATTCGAACGGGAAAGCAGGTCTGGATCTTTCATACCATTCCCCAGCCGGGTGAGTTCGGCTACGAGACTTGGCCGAAGGACGCCTGGAGGCGGGTCGGGGGTGCCAACTCGTGGAGCGGCATGAGCGTTGACCGGGAGCGGGGAATCGTCTTCGTTCCGACTGGTTCTGCCGCTTTCGATTTCTGGGGAGGCAACCGCAAGGGATCGAACCTGTTTGCCAACTGCCTGCTCGCCCTGGATGCGACGACGGGCAAGCGGATCTGGCATGAGCAGCTGGTGCACCACGATCTCTGGGATCGTGACCTGCCGGCTCCGCCCAACCTGGTCACACTCGAGCGCAACGGGAGCAGCGTCGATGCCGTTGCCCAAATCACCAAGGCAGGGCAGGTTTTCGTTTTCAACCGGGAAACGGGGAAGCCGCTGTTCCCGATCGAGGAGGTCCCGGTCCCGGCATCCGACCTGCGGGGTGAGGAGGCCTGGCCGACCCAACCCAGACCGTTGCTGCCTCCTCCGTTCGCCCGCCAGTCCTTCACCGAGTCGGATGCGACCGATCGGTCTCCCGAAGCGAATCGCGCCGTCGTGGAACGGCTGCGGCAGGTCCGGACGGGTCGGCAGTTCATTCCTCCCAGCACCGAGGGGACGGTCATCTTTCCGGGCTTCGATGGCGGCGGGGAATGGGGCGGCGCCGCCTTCGATCCCAAGGCGGGGACGCTGTTCGTCAACGCCAGCGAGATGCCCTGGATCCTGACGATGGTCGATCTCGAGGCTGAGCGCCAGAAGAAGTCCCACGGGGGTGAGCTCTATGCCATCCACTGCGGAGTCTGCCACGGAACCGAGCGGCAGGGGGATCCGGAGAAGACCTTTCCTCCCCTGACCGCCCTGCACGGGAAATACACCCAGACCGAACTGAAAGACTTCATCCGTCAGGGGAAGGGGTTCATGCCCGCCTTCGCACAGTTGCCCGCTCCCGACCTCGATGCCCTGGCGGCCTACCTGCTCGATCCGGACGCAGCGGATTCAGGTGACGGGCAGGGACGGACCGAGAAACTCGAAGTTCCATACAGTCACACCGGCTACAACCGGTTCCTCGATCCCGACGGCTACCCTGCGGTGCGTCCCCCGTGGGGGACCCTCACGGCACTCGACCTGAATCACGGAAGAGTGCTCTGGCAGGTGCCGCTCGGGGAGTACCCGGAACTCGCGGCGCAGGGCCTGCCTCCGACCGGGACCGAGAATTACGGCGGACCCCTGGTCACCGCCGGCGGGCTGGTCTTCATCGCGGCCTCCCGGGACGAAAAATTCCGCGCCTTCGACGGACGGACCGGCAGGATGCTTTGGGAAACGACGCTTCCTGCGGGCGGTTATGCCACTCCCTGTACCTATCGTGCGGAGGGTCGTCAGTTCATCGTCATTGCCGCAGGGGGCGGGAAGATGGGGACGCCGTCGGGCGATGCCTACGTGGCCTTCGCCCTGCCCCGCTGAGTCGTTCCCGCGGAGCCGGCGCGGTTGAACTGATCCGGGCGACATAGTATATAGTCCGCCATTCAGGTTCCTCCCTGGGACGTGCACGAAGCGCGGGTCCAGGAGAGAGCCGGACCCTTCAGGGAGTTAAGGAGACGAATTCATGGCCACTATCGATTTTGGAGGAGTTGCAGAAGACGTGATCACCCGGGAAGAGTTCCCGGTCAACAGGGCGCACGAAGTGCTCAAGGACGAGACGATCGCCGTCATCGGATACGGTGTCCAGGGGCCGGCGCAGGCTCTGAACATGAAGGACAACGGGTTCAAGGTCATCATCGGGCAATCCAGCCAGTTCCGGAAAGACTGGGACCGCGCTGTCGCCGACGGCTGGGTCCCCGGGGAGACCCTGTTCGAAATCGACGAGGCCGCCCGGCGTGGGACGATTATCCAGATGCTGGTCTCCGACGCCGCCCAGAAGGCGATCTGGCCCGTCATCGAAGCGGCCCTGAATCCCGGGGACGCGCTCTACTTCTCCCACGGCTTTTCCATCGTCTACAAAGACCAGACCGGCGTCATCCCGCCCAAGAACGTCGATGTCATTCTGGTAGCTCCCAAAGGTTCCGGAACCTCCGTGCGGCGCAACTTCCTCTCGGGGGCCGGGATCAACTCCAGTTTCGCCATTGCCCAGGACGCCACCGGCCGCGCCGAGGAGCGCGCTCTGGCCGTCGGCATCGCCATCGGATCCGGGTTCCTGTTCCCGACGACCTTCGAGAACGAAGTCTATTCCGACCTGACAGGTGAGCGCGGCGTCCTGATGGGGGCTCTGGCCGGCATCATGGAGGCCCAGTATCAGGTCCTGCGGGAGCACGGGCACAGTCCCAGCGAAGCCTTCAACGAAACCGTGGAGGAGCTCACGGAGAGTCTGATCCGCCTGGTGGGTGAAAACGGCATGGACTGGATGTACGCGAACTGCTCGGCCACCGCCCAGCGGGGGGCGCTGGATTGGAAGCCGCGCTTCAAGGCCGCGACGCTGCCCGTCTTCGAAGAGTTGTACCAGCGGGTCAAGGACGGATCGGAAACCCGGCGTGTCATCGAGGCCTGCGGCACCTCGGACTATCAGCAGCGACTGTCGGCGGAGCTGAAGGAACTGGGCAATTCGGAGATGTGGCGAGCAGGCCGTGCCACCCGCTCCCTGCGCCCGAAGGAAGCGGCCCGCCAGATCACGACCGACACCAAAGGCGTCCGGGGTCGGGAAGTCGGGTAGAACAGCGGGAGGGCGCGCCCCTCGCCCGGGCGATGTCGCGGCGGGTCGTGGTCCCTCGAATTCGAGGGACCATGGCCCGCAGATCCTACCGAAGGCGGCGGGCCAGCGCCGCGGCGACTTCGGCACCCCCCTCGACCGGGACGAGCGTGTAGGAGTAGCTGTACTCCTTGGCCGGAAGGCGGAACTCCGGATGGGGCAGAGCCCCCCAGCTGTTGTCGCCGCCGACGCCCATCTGCTGGAGGTCGAGGTTCACCGTTACGAAGGGCCTCCGCGTCATCATGTAGTAGTGGCGGACGTCCTCGAGATCCTCTTGACGGAAGTTCCGGGCGCTGGCATTCAGCGCCGGCTGTCCGACGGCCAGCAGCCCGACCCCCTGACGGTTGGACAGCAGGACCCAGCGCACGTCGGTCTTGTTGCCGTTCTCCTGCGGTCGTGAGTACTTCACCAACTGGTCGTCGACGCTGCCCGAATAGACGCCGAAGCGGGCACCGAGTTTTCGATCCCACTGGGTTTCCTGCGGCCCGCGGCCGTACCAGGTGAACTGCTGGAACTCACCGGGGATGGTCAGCTGCATGCCCACGCGGGGAAGATCGGGAAGACCCTCCTTCTGGGGCTGCAGCGTCGATTCCACCTCGATCCGGGCATCCGGATGGACGGTATAGACGATCGAGTATGCGGCACCCACCCGGCCCAGGTTGCCCTGGGCCCGGACGCGAATCGAGCCGGAATCCAGGGCTTCGCTCGTGAAGTCGCTCACCGCCCAGGACGGGCCGGCGTCTTTCCACACGCCGAGCCGATTGGGCATGCGGTTGCCGATGTCGTTGTCGATGGGCGCCCGCCAGAAGTCCGGTTTCGGGCCGGTGCGGATCAGTTCCGTGCCCTTGAACAGAAACGACGACAGGGTGCCGTCCTTCTTGTTGAACTCGGCCACGAAGTCGTCGCCCGCGAGCGAGAGGACATAGGCCGAGTCCGTGATCGCGATGGGGCCGTGGGCGACGGCCGGCTCGGCCGGGACCGCGGCCTGGAAGGGCAGATCGAACTGCTCCCAGGCCAGTTCGAAGCCCCGCTCGGCCCACAGCGTGGACTGACCGAGGCGAAAACTGATGTCGAGTCGGTACTCGGCTCCGGGGATCGGATCGGGCCGCGTCATCGGCACCGTCACTTCCCGGCTTTCGCCGGGCTCGAGCGACAGCTTGGGCAGCGTCCCCTGCTCGACGACGTCTCCGTCCGCGAGTACCCGCCAGACTCCCTCGAGGAAGCCAAGATCGGCAAAGGCATAGCCGTTATGGATCCGGATCCGTCCCTGCGCCGGATCGACGGCCTCCATATCGACGTACTGATAGATCTTCTTGACCTCGCGCAGGCTGGGATGGGGAACTCGGTCGGCGTTCACCAGGCCGTTCATGCAGAAATTGCCGTCCGAGGGCACCTCCGGCGGGCCGAAATCGCCGCCGTAGGCCAGATAGCTGTACCCGTCGGCGGACTTGGCCCGCAGCCCCTGGTCCACCCAGTCCCAGATGAATCCGCCCTGGAGGTTGGGGTATTTGCGGATTACGTCCCAGTACTGGAACAGGTTGCCGACGCTGTTGCCCATGGCGTGCGCGTACTCGCAGAGAATGAGCGGGCGGTCGTGGTGCTTTTCGGCGTATTCCACAAGCCCCTGGGGCGGCGTGTACATGGGGACGACGATGTCCGTGTGGGGGCGGAGCTCGGCCCGCTCGTACTGGACGGGGCGATAGGGGTCGCGCTCGTGGATCCAGGCGCTGGTGGCCTCGAAATTGACCCCGTCGCCGGCCTCGTTGCCCAGTGACCAGATGATGACCGAGGGATGATTCTTGTCTCGCTCCACCATCCGGATGGTTCGCTCCATGTGGGCTTTCTTCCAGGAGGGGTTGTTTCCGAGCGTGCGATTGGGGTTGTAGCCCATCCCGTGCGACTCGATGTTGGCCTCGTCGACCAGGTAGAGGCCGTAGCGGTCACACAGGTCGTACCAGAGGGGGGAATTCGGATAGTGGCTGGTCCGGACCGCGTTGATGTTGTTCTGCTTCATCAGGCGGATGTCCCGGATCATCGATTCGCGGCTCAGCGTATGTCCCGTGTCCGGATCGTGTTCGTGCCGGTCGACACCCTTGATGAGGATGGGGACCCCGTTGACGAGCAGCTGGCCGCCCTTGATCTCCGAACTTCGGAAACCGAAGTAAGCGGGAATGAATTCGAGGGGATCCCCCGATGCGTTGCGCAGGGTGATCAGCAGGTGGTACAGGTTGGGCTCCTCGGCCGACCACTTGAGCGGGGCCGTGACGGGGGATTCGAGGTTGATCGATGTCGATTCGTTCGAGCGCAGACTGTAGGAGCCCTGTATGGCCGACGCCGCCGGCTGGTCATGGGCATCGAGCAGTTCCACGTCGACGGTGCCTTCGGCCGGGTCGGTGCTGCCGTCATTCTCGAGCAGAACATCGATCTTTAACTGGGCGTCCCGGTAGGCCGAGTCGAGCTCGGATCGGGCCCAGAAGTCACGGATGGAGAGGGCGCCCCGCGAACGGAGATAAACGTCGCGAAAGATGCCGCTCAGTCGAAAGAAGTCCTGGTCCTCGAGGTAGGAGCCGTCCGACCACCGATAGACCTCGACGGCCAGCAGATTGGCGCCGGGCTTGAGGTGAGACGTCAGATCGAATTCGGCCGGAGTTCGGCTGCCCTGGCTGTAGCCGATTTCTTCGCCGTTCAGCCAGATGTAAAACGCGGATTCGACGCCGTCGAAGTGGATCACGACCCGGCGATCGGCCCATTCCGGCGGTACGGTGAACTGTGTCCGGTAGGAACCGACGGGATTGTGATTGTTGGGAATGAACGGCGGGTCGGGAAGGCCCCAGGGATACTGAATATTCGTGTAGATCGGGTACCCGTACCCTTCGAGCTGCCAGTTCGAGGGGACGGGGATCTCGTTCCAGTCGGCATCATCAAAGTCGCTCCGGTAGAAGTCCACGGGACGCTCGTCCGGTCGGGGAGACCAGTGGAACTTCCAGCGCCCGTTCAGCGACTTGAAGTAGGGGGACGTCTCGGGGACTCCGGCCAGGGCGGTGTCGCGCGACGCGTAGCTGGTGAAGGTGGCATGCGGCGCCTCCTTGTTGCGGCCGACGACGGCTTCGTTTTCCCAGTCATGGGACGGCGTCTGACCCAGGGTCAGTGCAACCGCAGAGAGCAATCCAATTCCGGCGACAGCAATCTGAGAAGCAATGCGCATGCATCCTCCTTGGTTCGAGGAGTCTCAATCCGAGGGCACCCACTGTAATCTTAACCGCCGGACATTTCAAACGGAACGGAACCGGCCGGAGGAAGGAGTGGTGCTGTCTTTCAGAACCGGATTTCGTTAGAGTAGGCAGCCTCGGCCGGAGGACGACATGAATCGGAACGACTTGATCGAACTGTTCGTCGCACGCTATGGGGAGCAGCCCACGCTCTGGGCCCAGGCACCGGGGAGGGTGAACCTGCTCGGAGAACATACCGACTACAACGACGGGTTCGTCTTTCCTGCGGCCATCGACCGGTACCTGTCCATAGCGGCGGCCCCGCGCTCCGATGCGACCGTCCGAGCCTACTCGGTCGACTTCGAACAGGAGAGTGTCTTCCGGCTCGGAGACCTCCGTCGTTCCGAGACGGAACCGTGGAGCAACTACCTGCGAGGCGTCTTCGAACAGTACCAGAAGCGGGGTTTCGAAGTGCCCGGCATGGATCTGGTGTTGAGCGGAAACGTGCCGGTCGGATCCGGTCTGAGCAGTTCGGCGGCGCTCGAAGTGGCCGTCGCGGAAACGGTGCGTGCTCTGGCCGGTTGGGACATCGATCGGGTCCAGCTGGCGCTTCTCTCTCAGGCCGCGGAGCACCAGTTCATTGGGGTTCAATGCGGCATCATGGACCAGTTCGTCTCGGCCCTGGCCGAGGCCGGCACGGCCCTGTTCATCGACTGCCGCGATCTTTCCTATTCCGCCTTTCGGCTGAGCGACGAAGTCAGCGTGGTCGTCTGCGACAGCCGTGTGCAGCGGTCTCTCGACAGCTCCGCCTACAACCAGCGGCGATCGGAGTGCGAGGCGGCCGTCGCGGCGCTGCGGCCGGCTCTCGGTCCGATTCGTGCACTTCGCGACGTGAGTCCCGAGGAACTCGAACGGTATCGCGACCGGATCCCGGAAGTCGCCTACCGTCGGGCCCGCCATGTCGTGCGCGAGGATGAGCGGGTGCTGCGCGGGATCGAGTTGCTCGAGCACGGCGACGTGACGAGCTACGGCGCGCTGCTCTATGAATCACATGCCAGCCTGCGCGATGACTACGAGGTCAGTTGCCGGGAGCTCGACGTGCTCGTCGAACTGGCTCGGGAAGTCCCCGGTACGCTTGGAGCCCGCATGACGGGGGCGGGCTTTGGCGGCTGCACGGTCAATCTGGTCCGCCGTGAGGACGTCGAGGGGTTCCGCCGCCACGTCCAGGCGGGCTACCGGGAACGCGCCGGGCGGGACTGCGCGGTTTACGTCTGCACGGCTTCGGCCGGGGTCCGGTCCGAGCCGATCTGACATTCCTCTCGTCCCATCACAGTGTGTAGTGTTTCGTCGGACACTCCCGCAGACGCTCGGCGGCGGACTCGGCCGTAATGTCCCGCTGAGGCGTCCCGAGCATCTCGTAGCCGACCATGAATTTGCGCACCGTGGCCGATCGAAGCAGGGGTGGGTAGTAGTGGGCGTGAAAGTGCCATTCCGGGTGCTCGGCACCGTCGGTGGGCTGTTGATGGAAGCCCATGGAGTAGGGGAAGGGGGCACGGAACAGATTGTCGTAGCGAGTCGTCAGGTTCTTCGTCAGATCAGCCAGATCCTTCCGTTGCCGGGTATCCAGCCGATCGAAGGAAGACGCGTGGCGGCGGCTGACGACCAGGGTTTCGAACGGCCAGACGGCCCAATAGGGGACGATGGCCACGAACTCCGCATTCTCCTCGACCACACGGGTCTTCTCCGAACATTCCAGTGCCAGATACTCGCAGAGCAGGCAGGCGGAGTGCCGTTCTGAGAATTCCGACTGGGCCCGCTGCTCCTTGGCCGGCTCGTTGGGAACCGATTCGCTGGCCCAGATCTGGCAGTGGGGATGGGGATTGCTGCACCCCATCATCTCGCCACGGTTTTCAAAGATCTGGACGTACCGGATCCAGGGAAGGGCAGCAAGTTGCTGGAACTGGTCGCTCCAGACGTTGATGACCTCCAGGATCCGGCCGCGCTCCATTCGGGCCAGGTCCAGATCATGGCGCGGCGAGAAACAGACCACCCGACACAGACCCCGCTCGCTTCGGGTCACCAAAAGACCCTGTCGATCTTGCGCTCCCGCGGGCGACTCCCGCATCAAAGCCGGGAAGTCGTTGTCGAAAACGAACGTGTCCGTGTAGGCGGGATTGACCGAACCACCGGCACGGTTGTTGCCCGGGCAGAGATAGCAGGAGGGATCATAGGCCGGCCGCGCGTCACGAGCGGGTTCCTCCTGCTGGCCGAGCCAGGGCCGGCGGGCGCGATGCGGCGAGACCAGAAGCCATTCACCGGTCAGGGCATTGAATCTTCGATGCGGGTGTTCTTTGGGATCAAACACGGCCACCTCTTTTCGAGTTCCACCCATTGTCGGGTTCCCGTGGGGACGGATCAAGTGCGCCGCCAGCGGTTGCAGGTGGCCTGTTTTCGATTTTTCGGACGTGAAAGAATGGTGCGGGAAAATGCGACCGCCCGAGGGCGGAGGATTTGGTTTTCAGTTGGGCGATAGCCAGAACCGGAGTCCTGTGCCGCCAACCGCAGGACCGGCAGGAGGATGCAATGTCCCAAGACAAGCCGAAAACGATGGGCCAGCAGTTCGGCCGCCGCTCCTGGGCGGAGCCGTGGAAGATCAAGATGGTGGAGCCGATTCGTCTGAATAGCGCCGAAGATCGTCGGCGGGCGCTGGCCGAGGCCGGCTTCAACACCTTCCTGCTGCGTTCCGAGGATGTCTACATCGATCTGCTGACCGACAGCGGTACCAACGCCATGAGCGATCGCCAGTGGGCGGGGCTGATGCTGGGAGATGAGGCTTACGCAGGCAGCCGCAATTTCTATCGGCTGGAGCGGACGGTCCAGGATTACTACGGATACCCTCTGGTCGTCCCGACTCATCAGGGGCGGGGCGCCGAACATCTGATCAGCCTGGCCCTGATCCGGCAGGGGCATGTGATCCCGGGAAACATGTACTTCACGACCACCCGGCTGCACCAGGAGCTGGCGGGAGGCACGTTCGTCGACGTCATCATCGACGAGGCGCACGACCCCCAGAGCGAGCACCCCTTCAAGGGCAATGTCGACCTCGCCAAGCTGGCGCGCCTGATCGACGAGCAGGGGGCGGAGAAGATTCCCTATGTCAGCCTTGCCGGCACGGTCAACATGGCGGGCGGCCAGCCGGTGAGTATGGAAAACGTCCGAGCTCTCCGGGAACTCTGCAACCGCCACGGGATACCGGTCTACCTCGACGCCACCCGCATGGCCGAAAACTGCTTCTTCATCCAGGAACGGGAGCCGGGCTACTCGGGAAAACCGATCGCCGAGATCCTGAGGGAATTCTGCTCTTACACCGACGGCGCCTGGATGAGCGCCAAGAAAGACAGCCTGGTGAACATCGGAGGCTGGCTGGCGGTCCGCGATCCCGACGTGTTCGATGTGGTGCGAAACCTGGTCGTGGTGTACGAAGGCCTCCACACGTACGGAGGTCTGGCCGGTCGCGACATGGAGGCGCTGGCCATAGGAATCGAAGAGTCGGTCCACGACGACCATGTCCGCAGCCGGGTCGAACAGGTTCGATATCTGGGCAACCTGCTGACGGCCTGGGACATCCCCATCGTGCTCCCCGTGGGCGGACATGCGGTCTTTCTGGATGCCCGCCGCTTTTTCGATCACCTGCCGCAGGATCAGTTTCCGGCCCAGACGCTCGCGGCGGAGCTCTATCTCGACTCGGGTGTCCGATCGATGGAACGGGGCATCGCCAGTGCAGGCCGGGATCCCGCGACGGGGGACCACCGCTACCCGCGACTCGAATTGACCCGTCTAACCATTCCCCGACGGGTTTACACCCAGGCTCACATGGATGTCGTGGCGGAGTCGGTCAAGGCCGTCTACGACTCGAGAGCCTCCGTCCGCGGCTTGAAGATGGTCTACGAGCCCCGTTACCTGCGCTTCTTCCAGGCACGTTTTGAGAGACTCCAGTGACCCGGAGACGGCGGAGGGTTCGCGGTTGTCGCCTTGGGGCTTGACTCGAATTGGGTGGGGCTGAGTGAATCGGCGAGCAGGATTGAAACGGATCCCGTCCGGTGGAAGGAAGGCCCGTGCGGCCCTCCTCCACCGGAAAGTCGCGGGGAAAAGGGCGAGCTAGTGAAAGTAGTCCTCGTCCCCCTCCTCCTCCTCCTCCTCGAAATCGTCGTCGAAATCCCCGTCGTCGTCGAAATCGTCTAGATCATCGTCCTCGAAATCGTCGTCAAAATCGTCGTCAAAGTCATCGTCGTCGTCAAAGTCATCGTCGTCGTCAAAATCGTCGAGATCGTCGTCTTCGAAATCGTCTTCCATGTCGTCATCGTAGTCGTCGACGGGATGCAGCCAAACCGGTTGCTCCGTGTGGTCGAAATCCTCAGTGTTCCATAGCATAGTGACCCCCTGGGGCTTCAGTTAAGCACAAACGTTTGCATAAGGTCTATAGATTTTAGCCTCCCTTTGGATCCACTGTGGAAACCTAGGGAAGGCGCGCCTATTCTGACGCTTGCGGGCCCCCGCAAGCAAGCCTGAGAGCGGTCGTTTTTCGATCCTCTGACGATTTCCCGCAGGCTGCCGCAGGTGGGAGGATTTCGGAACGTCCAGGGCCCTCCATCGGGCTCGCCCGGGGGGAGGCCACCGGGCTGCCGTGGGCGCCTCGACAGCCCCGTTTCCACCTCCTTCCGAGGGGCCCCTTGCATCCGCCCGGACGGATCCTCAGAATCCCAGGGGTGGAGCAGTGGGACGTCGTTGGAGTCGGTTCGGTCAGCGTCGATATCGCCGGCGCAATTCCCTTTTGGCCCCAGCCGGGGACGAAGCTGAAGCTGGAGAATCTGGATCTTTGCGATGGCGGACTGATCGGCACGGCGCTCGTGACCGTGTCTCGTCTCGGAGGCAAGGCCTGCTATCTCGGAAAAATGGGTGACTCCGAGTGGGCGATTCGGGCGCTGGAGCAGCTCTCTCGTGAAGGCGTGGAAACGTCGCTCGTCGTGCATCAGGAGGACGCAGGTCCCCACTTCGCGATCGTCCTCACCCTACAGGAGGACGGCCAGCGAACGATCTTTTACAGTAAGGCGGCCGTGCAGTACCCCGATTCGACTCAGGTCGCAGGCGAGTCCTGGCTCCGACGAACGCGGGTCTTTCTATTCGACGCCGGTTCGGGGAAAGCCGGGCTCTCGCTGGCCCTGGAGGCCCGCCGGGCCGGCATCCCGGTGGTCATTGATGCGGAGCAGCCGGTACCGTCGTTGGAGGAGATGCTGCTGGCGGCCGATCACCTGGTCATCCCGGAAAGCCTGGCGCAAGAGCTCGACCCGGGCTGGCTCCGCGCTCTGGATCCGCGGCCGCTGCGGCGGCGCCGGGAGCAGACCGTGGTCGTCACCCGGGGAGGCGAAGGCTGTATCGCGTCGGGTCCCGACGGCGCCGTCCTGCGGCTTCCCGCTTTCACCGTAGAGGTCGTCGATACGACGGGCTGTGGCGATGTCTTCCACGGCGCTTACGCATTGGGACTGGCGCGGGGGCTGGATTTGCGGTCACGCTGTCGATGGGCTTCGGCGGCGGCCGCGCTCGCGGCCACGAGGCTGGGAGGCCGGACGGGAATTCCCACGGCGGATGCGGTGCAGCGCCTCCTCCGCGGACGGTGAGATCCGCCACAGAGCATGCAGGGCGCAGGTCCTATCCGAGGGCCGCTGCAGAGCGAGCCGGTTCCAGTTCGAGCGGGCGGAAATACCAGATGCGGAATGGCGCCCGCCCGACGGCCTGGCATCCGACGAAAGCGGGTTCCTGGGCTCCGTCGAGCAACGATACCACCCGGAACAAGGCGCCCTTACGAAACAGTGGGCTTGGCCTTGTGGCCCGGACCAGACAGCCCGGATGAACTTCTCTGACCAGCATTGTCGTCCCTCCGGCTATACAGATGCACTCAGAGGTCGAATCGTCGCTTTCCTGGCGGCCCTTTAGCCCCGTATTGTTCAAGATGTTACATTTCTGTGAACTCGTCGTGGCCAACCCGAATCTCTCACCCCGGTCTGACACCGCAGGAGGAGTCCGGTGGGCCACAGGGGAGAAGGCCCCAGCGTCGCCCGCTGGACTTTTCAGCGATGAGGTGCGAGAGTGCTGCTGTCGCTGCTCGGGGGACGCGTCGACCGGAGGAAGGAATGCCCAGGGATCAGGAGTTGTTCGAAGCCATTTGCCGCGGCGATCGCGACCGCTGCCGCGAACGTGTTCAAATCGCCATCGCTGCGGACTCCGATATCATCGGTCTCCTCAACGAGTCGATGATCCCGGCCATGCGCGAGATGGGACGCCGCTTCGCCTGCAACGAGGTCTACGTACCGGATATGCTCCTTGCGGCCCGGGCCATGCAGGCGGCGCTCGACCTGGTGGAGCCGATTCTGGCGGCGGCCGGCCACCGGGCCCGAGGACGAGTCTGTATCGGAACGGTCAAGGGCGATCTGCACGACATCGGCAAGAACCTGGTGGGCATGATGCTGAAGGGCGCCGGGTACGAGGTGGTCGATCTCGGGGTGAACTGTGACGTCTCGAAATTCGAGCGGGCCGTCGGCGAAGGAGCGCAGGCGGTCCTGTGCAGTGCCCTCCTGACGACGACCATGCCCTACATGCAGACCGTCGTCGAACACTTCCGCCATCGCCCGGACGTCGGTGTCGTCGTCGGCGGGGCGCCGGTCAGCCGAGAGTACGCCGAGGCCATCGGCGCCTCGGGATTCGGGACGGATGCCAACGAGGCCGTCAAGGTCGTCGACGGATTCTTCGGCCAAGCGACGGATTGACGCCCCCTCGGACCGGCCGGCCGTCTGCCCCCGCTTTGAATGTTCCACCGCTGAGTGCAGCCTTGCCGGCTCCGGGTCACCCGGTTGAGCGCCCGTGTGCCCCGATCGATTTCCTCTGCCCTGTCATATGGCAGGCCCCTCCCCGGCACTAATGTCGTAAACAGTGGGCACAATTGAATCGATGGACGAGGCACGACTGAGGAGCATGATCGAGCAGACGCACGCAGATGCCTTCGGATGGGCACTCTACTGCTGCCGGGGGAACCGCGAGGACGCCGCCGACCTGCTTCAGTCGGTCTACCTTTCGATTCTGGAGAGCAGGGCGCGCTTCGAGGGCCGCTCCAGCTTCAAGACGTGGCTGTTCGCGATCATCCGCCGTTCGGCCGCCCGCCGGGGACGCCTCCTGAAGCGGGCCTTGCTGGGTTGGCGCGAGGGGGCCCGGGTGGACCGGGGACGGTCGGCTTCGCAGGAAGCCGCGGTCTTTGGCGGAGAGTTGAAGGACAGGATCGAGGCCCTGCTGGGCTCCCTGTCGGAGCGGCAGCGGCAGGTGCTGCGGCTGGTCTTCTATCATGGGCTGACCATCGAGGAGTCGGCTGAAATCATGCAGGTTTCCCTGGGCTCGGCACGGACCCATTACGCGCGGGGCAAGCGCCGACTGCACGAGGCGCTGGAGAAATCGGGGCTGAAAGATGAAATCACCAAAGGACGATACGGAAATCAGGCTGCTGTTTGAGCGGCTTCGCGAGGAAGAGGAGCCGCGGGTTCCCTCCCTCGACCGGATTCTCGAGCGGCGTCCGGCGGGAAGGGAAGGAGTCTCCCTCCTGCGAACACTCTCGGGTCATCGGTGGATCGCCGCAACGGCGCTCCTGGCGGTCATCATGGGATCGGTGCTTCTCCTGCGCGAGTCCCGCAATCCCGCCCTTCCGGGCGACTTGGAGTCGCCTGCGACCGTCACCGTCGCCCGCCTGATGGATTGGGAAGCCCCGACGGACTTTCTTCTCGCGCCGGACCAGGGCGACGAGGTCTTCCAGGAGAGCGTCCCCACTGTGGCAACGGACTTTGACGACTGGAGCGACGGGGCGGACCTGTCAGCCGACAGCACTCCGTGAGACGGGCCGGGCTCGTGAACAAGTGTCGAAGGAGGAAATGATGAAACACAAGAGTATCGGTTTTTTGATCGGGATCAGCCTCCTGACGTTCGGGATCGCCCAGGAAGCGAATCAGCCGCCCCGGCCCGAGACGGATCGTCTGCAGCAACTGCTGGTCTCCCCGGAGTTGGTCATGCGCAATCAAAAGGCCATCGGGCTGACCGAGGAACAACAGGCGGCTATTCTCAACGAGATCAGCACCACCCAGTCCGAATTCACGGAACTGCGCTGGAAACTCCAGGAGCAGGTCGATGCGCTCGTGTCGCTGCTGCAGAAGGCCGACGCCGACGAGGCGACCGTACTGGCCCAACTGGACCGGGTGCTGGACCTGGAGACCCGGATGAAACGGACGCGCTTCATTATGGCTTTTCGGGTCAAGAGTCACCTGACCGAGGAGCAGGTGCGGATGCTCTTCCGCATCCGCGACCAGCAGAGGCGCCGGCCCAGAGCTTCGGCCCCCGTTCAGCGGCCGAGGTGAGGCAGCGCGCGGTGCGCTCGCCTCTTTCACTCACCTGACGGAAAGGAGAAATATTGTGAACGTTCGCATGTCGAGAGTCCTGGTGCTCCTTGCGATCACCGTCTGCGCCCTCGCTGCAACCTGGACGCTGGCCCAGTTGCCGGCCCGGAATTCGGCGGCGGCAACGGGAGTCGCCGGTGCGCCGGGGCGCCCGGGTCCGGATCGTTGGGGCGTGGATCGCCTGGAGGCGGTCCGGATCATCGCCCGCTACCTCGATCTGTCCGACGAGCAGGCCGACCAGGTCCGCCAGATCCTGCAGACGACTCGTGCCGAAGTCGAGCCGCTGCGCCAGGAGATCCGGACCGTGGCGCCGTCCCTGCGCGATGAGCTCGAAAGCGGTAACCCCGCACCGCAGACCGTGGGACGGCTGGTCATCCAGGTGCACACGCTGCGGGATCAGATCCGGGGCGAGCGGCAGGCCGCCGTCGAGTCGATTCGCGGCCTGTTGACGGAGGAGCAGAACCAGAAAGCAGGCGCGATCCTGAGAGCGGCACGCCTGGAGCCGGTCATCCGCGCCTTCGGCGTGCTGGGCCTGCTGCCGCCTCCCGAGGTTCCGCGGGGAGGAGCAGGAGAACCGGCAGAGTAAACGTTGGCCCGTTAGCGGAGGGTCCGGGCCGGTTCGCAGAACGAGCCGCCCGGCCCTTCGGACTCTGCCGGCCCCCACCGGCCATTGTGGCACACATCGATTTCAGTTCCG
>CAVRSV010000021.1:0-12089 GCA_963723965.1 uncultured Acidobacteriota bacterium
GAGATCCAGATCCGGCAGCTGGAGAAGGCGGTGCTGGCCCAACTGAAGACATGCGAGCCGGTTCGGCGGCTCGAGACCATCCCGGGGATCGGCACGATTCTGGCCTGGACGATTCATCTGGAGACGGGAACGATCGAGCGGTTTTCGAAGGTGGGTGACTACGCCTCGTACTGTCGTTGTGTCGAGAGTCGGGCCACGAGTAATGGGAAAAGGAAGGGAGCAGGCAATCGAAAGAACGGAAACGGGTACTTGAAGTCGGCCTTCCAGGAAGCGGCGGTGCACGCCGTGCGATGGGAGCCGGCCGCTCAAAAATACTATGAGCGCAAACGCCGCCAGCGCAATGCGGTGGTTGCGCATGCCGCCCTGGCCAGCAAGCGGTGTCGGGCGGCCTACTGGATTCAGCGCAACGGGGTGGCGTACGACCCCACCCGCTCGTTTGCCTGAATCGGGGAGAGCGCCGTCAGCCCGTCCGAACGATGGCCGAAAGCCGGCTCACTGAGTGGAGACGGCTCTCTCACCCTGGCCCGAGGTGATCCGCGCCGAGGCGGAGCCCCAGGAACGTGGCCCCCTTTCGAGGGAGAGCCCCCGACACTGAACTCGATCTCAGTTGGACCGTTCTCGGTGAACCGTTGATTTTCTGGGCCGCCCGTGGGCGGCGAGCTCCCGGGACACTCTTTTTGAGAGTCCTTGAGAGTTAATCCTGATGGGTGCATGTTCCGGATCCGGGGTTGATCCGAGACGAACCAAACGAAAAAGCGGAGTCGGATTTCCAGATGTCAGGACGGTTGAGGCGAAAGGTCGTCGCAGACGTCCCTGCGCCCGGGGCGCAGGGATAGGGATAAAGTCGAGTTGTGCCGTTGACACGGGGGCGTCTAATGGGTTCGTTCGGGCTCTGATCCGTGGTGTTTGCGCAGCGTCAGAGCCCGAACGAAGTGAGGGAGGCACGAATGCCCGATACCCGCAGCCCGATCATCCCCGTGAAAGCCGGTAGTCCCGCCGGGCTGCGGCTGGGCTCGTTCGGTGGGAAGCCGGGCATGCGGTGACCGTCGGGGGGCCTCACTGCGTTCGGGCTCTGATCCGTGGCGGGGCGTGGCGTTGGTGGGCGGATGGGGCCGCGTGCCGGGTGGTTGCCAGTGTGCGGGTCGGGCGGTACCGAAGTCCGTCGATTCAGTGAAGCCCCGCGCGTCGCGGACCCCGCAGCATCAGAGCCCGAACGAAGTGAGGGACCCCCTTAGGACCGCCGGACGCCCCGCCTCTCGCCCCGGACCAACAGCAGCCGCACGGGCCGGAGAGACAACTCGAATTCGGTCGGGCAACCTGGCGCCGGGAAAGCTATACTTGTTGATCTTGGCACGAATGACCTCGCAATCCTGCAACCGCCGGCCGGCTCTTCAGCCCGCCAACCATCGAAATCGGGAGAAGTTTATGCCTGTCGAAGCGAAGCGCTCGATTCGTCCTCACGTCCTTTGCCTCGTCGGATGCCTCGTCCTGGCGTTCGGCCCCGTCGGCCCGCTGCGCGCCCAACCGGACGCTGCCCCGAAGCGCAACCTGAAGATCGACGACCTGTTCGCTCTCAAGGACGTGCGCGATCCACGGCTCAGCCCCGACGGGAAGTGGGTGGCGTATACGGTTACCATCGCCGACCTCGATAAGGACGAATCGGAGACGGCGATCTGGATGGTGGCCGCGACCGGCGGTGAGGCGCTGCGCATGACAGCGAAAGGCTCCTCGGCTTCCCGGCCCCGGTGGAGCCCCGACGGGAAGTACCTCTCCTTTCTGGCGGATCGGAATGAGAGCAAGGACCAGGTCTGGCTGCTGGACCGACGAGGCGGTGAGGCCGAGCAGTTGACCGAGGTCAAGCAGGGAGTCGAGGACTACGCCTGGTCTCCGGACGGCCGACGCCTGCTGCTGACGATCCGTGATCCCAAACCCGAGGATCTTCTCGACAAGAAGGAGAAGGAGGAGCCCAAGCCGCAGCCCTGGGTCATTGATCGGCTTCAGTTCAAGAGGGATTACGTCGGCTACCTGGACCGGCACCGCACCCACCTCTATGTGTTCGACGTCGCCACCGACGGCCTGACGCAGATCACTTCCGGAGACTACGACGATTCGGACGGCGTCTGGAGTCCGGACGGCAAACTGGTGGCTTTCGTGAGCAACCGGACCGAGGAGCCGGACCACAACCAAAACACGGACATCTGGATCGTCTCGGCCGACAACCCGGACAAGGGACAGACTCTTTTGCAGGTGACGAAGAATCCGGGGCCGGATTCCGATCCGGACTGGAGCCCCGACGGCGAGAGGATCTGCTACGTGACGGACCTCGAGCCGGACCTGATCTGGTACGCGACCAACCACCTGGCCGTGATCTCCTCCCACGGAGGCGAAGCGCACGTGCTGACGCGACCGTTGGATCGCAATGTCTTCGAGCCTCGGTTCTCTGAGGACGGGAAGGCAATCCGTTTTCTCCTCGAAGACAGCGGAGAGAGTCAGCTGGCTGAAGCCGATGCCTCCTCCGGCCAGGTGACCCGCCTGACCTCGGGCGGCCGGAGCATCCAAGGCTTCGACGCCGTCGGGGATCAAGTGGTCGTCCTCAACAGTGACCCCCAGCTTCCGCCGGAAGTCTTCCGTCTGTCCGGCGGTGCGCTGACCCAGCTGACCCGCACCAATGCGGATCTCCTGGCGCAGCTCCGGCTGGCCCGCGTCGAAGACGTGCAGTTTCCCAGTAAAGACGGCACGCAGATCGAGGGATTCATCTTTCTGCCGCCTGACTACAACGCCGCTCTCACCTACCCGACACTCCTGCGGATCCACGGCGGACCGGTCTCCCAGTTCGATCTGAGCTTCGAGTTCGAGGCCCAGCTCTTTGCGGCCAACGGCTACGTCGTCGTGCTCGTCAATCCGCGCGGTTCCTCGGGCTACGGCCAGCAGTTCGCCATGGGGATCTACCGGGCCTGGGGCCAGAAGGACTTCGAAGATGTCATGGCCGGCGTCGACTATGCAATCCAGAAGGGTTACGCGGATCCGAATCGACTTGGCGTCGGAGGCTGGTCGTACGGAGGGATCCTGACCGACTATGTCATTACCCAGACCGACCGGTTCAAGGCGGCCATCAGCGGCGCCAGCGAAGTCCTCTACGTTGCCAACTACGGCCACGACCACTACCAGTACGAGTGGGAGAAGGAACTGGGTCTGCCCTGGGAGAACCGCGATCTCTGGGAGAAGCTGTCTCCCTTCAATTCAGTCGAGAAGATCGTGACGCCGACCCTGATCATGGGGGGATCGGAAGACTGGAACGTCCCCATCCTCAACTCGGAGCAGCTCTACCAGGCTCTGAAGCGTCTGGGCCGGACCACGGAACTCGTCGTCTACCCGGGAGAGCACCACGGGATCGAACGCCCGTCGTTCCAGAAGGACCGCCTCGAGCGCTACCTCGACTGGTACGGCCGCTTCGTCAAGGGAGAAACGAACTCCGCCGGCGCGGCAGAACCGCGGTCGTAAAGGGCACCTACCACCGCGGCCAGATCACGACGCTCCTGAGGCAGTTGGGCCGGCCGGCGGTCGCACTCGACTTCGTGCTCTTCTGTCGGGACTAGACTTTCCGTCATAGAAGAATATGGCTCGCCAAAATGGGGAATGTTGACTGACATTTTCTGTATGGGAAAGTCAGCAAGGGACGGGAAGTACGCCGTACCGGACCCCTGTTGCCGCCGGAGTGCAGATTGCCTCCGACCTACTGCCCGATCGGTTTACCGAAGACTTCCGAACCAGCTCTCACGGTCAACCAAATATTTACCCGTTTCCAGTCTCAAAACTCTGAACGATGGCGGGCTGTGAGTGAACCCGAGTTTCCTGAGCTCGCTCTCCTACCTGTACTCGTCTAGTATCGATCAGGAACGGTTGAAATTACAGCGAGAGGTTGACTATATGTGACATATCGGTGAATATTTCCACGGAGTCGGAGTCCTGCACGTTTACGTCGGGTTGTGTTTTTGGAGTTCCTGAAAACTCTTGGCGATGGCACGGATTCTCGACCTTGGCTGCGGAAGAAACAAGCGCCCGGACGCCATTGGGATTGATCGCGTCTACCTTCCCGGCGTCGACCTTGTCCACGATCTGAATCGGTTTCCTTATCCGTTTCGTGACAGCGTATTCGAGGAGGTCTATGCGGTTCACGTCATTGAACATATGGATTCGGTCCTGGAGGTGATGGAGGAGATTCATCGCATCAGCCGTCCTGGGGCGCGGGTCACGATCATCACGCCCCATTACACGGACCCCGTTTCGTGGCAGGACCCGACGCACCGATGGCACTTGAGTTCGTATTCCTTCAACTACTTCGACCCGCATTACCACACTAACCACTACACGGCGGCGCGCTTCGGAATTCTGCATCGTGAGCTCGAGATGGCATCCGTCTGGAAGGTTCTCGGCGTGCAGCTTTTGATCAACCTTGACAACCAACGCCCAGGTTTTCGGTTTCTTCGGAAGTTTTGGGAGCAATACCTCTGCTTCTTCATGCGCGGTAAACAACTCACTTTTCTTCTCGAGGTGATCAAATGATCTCGACCTGCCCGGTGATCGAATGGGGGCCCGTAATCCCGGGAGGGGCGAGGCGCCCCGAATGTTTCCCTGCGTGAGCGACGCCCATTCGCTGTTCCGAAGGCAAGAGATCACGTCGATTCGACGGGGACGCTGTATATGATGAGGGCGACTGGCCGGACGGCAACGACGATTCGCCAGGGGCTCGCGTGGTTGTAGCAGCTGGCAAAGTCAAGAGCCCGAGCGGCAAGATCGAGCATGGGCCCGCAGAGATTCTCATCATCGGGATCCCAGTCGTCATCTTCGGTCTCCAGGGGGCGGCATGGGCAGTGCATTTTTCAGGACCATGAACAGACCAATCCGATCAAAATTCGGGTGGGTTCCCCTCCTCTGCTTCTCTCTCTGTGTGGGTTCGACAGCGGCGGAACAGAGTCCGGAGCAGTCCTCCGTCGACCTGCTGAACCTCGCCCAGGGAGCCGTCGTGCTCTCCCAATCGAGCCAGTTCAACGAGCGATGGGCGGCTCTCCTGTTGCTGGATGACACGGTGGACCATGGTTGGTGCACGGCTGAGGGTGCCGCCTTCCCGCATCAGGTCGTCATCGAACTGGGACGAGAGAGTCAACTCGCCTCCATCGTGTTCGACAACTCTACCGTTCAGGAAGACTCCTATCCGGGGATCTCGGCACGTCGAATCGCCGTATGGGCCTCCAGTGAGGGGCCGACCGGTCCCTTCACCCAAGTCCTCGAAGTGGAGGCCGATAAGGGAAAGCGGTCGGAATTCGAGTTTCCGGAAACGACGCAGGCGCGATGGCTCAAGGTCTCCGTTCTGTCGAACTGGGGGCACGCCAGCTATACCGAGCTCATGGAGCTCGAAGCGTATGGTCGGCAACTGCAAAAGAAAGAGCCGGAGGTGCGGCTCTCGGGGACCTATCGGACCAATTTCGGCCTGGTCTCGTTCGAGCAGGAGGGTTCCAGCATCAGCGGCTGCTACGACTGGGACCAGGGCTCGCTCAGCGGGAGCCTCGACGGTCGGGTCATCCAGTTCGAGTGGCGCGAGAACGCGGGCAAGCAGATCGGAACCGCTCTCATGGTCCTCTCTTCGACGGGGGACCAGCTGAACGGACTCTGGTATGAAGAGGCGGCTTACAGAGGATACTGGGTCGGCTCGCGCGCCGCACCCGGAGAACGACCCTCCTGTCAGCTCCAACGCGAGGAATCGCTCGAAAAGTCCCTCCTCGAGAATGGCCGTGTGATCCTGTATGGGATTCACTTCGACCTCGATTCCGACCGGCTGCGCTCCGACTCGGAGACCACGCTTCACGAAGTGCTGAACTTGATGGAGAGGCAACCCGAACTCGCTCTCATCGTTGAAGGCCACACGGACTCAACCGGGGAGGCCGCCTATAACGAAGATCTCTCATTACGCCGCTCCCGCTCCGTTGTCGCCTGGCTGGTGGAGCAGGGAATCGATTCCACGCGGCTCGAACCCCAGGGCTACGGGGAAAGTCGGCCCGTCGCCGGCAACGGGACCTCGCAAGGGAGGGCTCTGAACCGTCGCGTCGAGCTGAGGCCGAAGCCATGATGCCGGTCAGAAAGACGACGGGGATGAGCGACTGACGCGGCCCGTCGGACGTTGCCGACAGTAAGATGCTGTTCGCGACTTCGTGAAGGTCCATCGGTGAGATCATGAAAGCGCGATGGACTTTGCCCCCAAGCATCTTGTGAGTGGTGTCTTTCTGGAACGCCCCAACCGTTTTCTGGTTCGATGCCGGATTGAAGGGGCCCGCGTCGTCGATGCCCAGATGCCGAATTCCGGCAGGTTGACGGAACTGCTGCTTCCCGGAGCGACCCTCCTCCTGGCCGACGAAGCCCCATCCGCGCTCATGGGTCCCGGGGCCCCATCGAGGCCGACACAGAGAAAGACCCGGTACACGGCCTGGGCGGTCGAGCGCGAGGGGGAGACCGTGTTCCTCCACACGCAGCAGACCAACGTCGTCGCCCGTCGGCTCCTCGAGCGGGGAATGATCCCGGGTTTGGAGGCCGCCAGAGTGGTCCGGTCGGAGGCCGTCTGCGGATCCAGTCGCTTCGATTTCCTCATGGAGGAGGAACGAGGCCGATTTTTCCTCGAAGTGAAGTCGGTGACGCTGTTCGGCAACGGGGCCGCCCTCTTTCCGGACGCGGTCACGGAACGGGGGCGACGTCATCTCCTCGAACTGGCCGAGTTGGCTTCGGAGGCGGAACGCCTTGGAGAGCCGCGTCCGGTCGTCCTTTTCCTGGTCCACTCCGATCGAGTCGATCGCTTCCTGCCCGACTATCACACCGACCTGGAATTCTCCCGCACATTTCTCGCCGTCCGCGACCGTGTTCGCCTCGTCCCGGTCGCTCTCGGATGGACGCCTTCATTGCAGATTCGGGGGCCGGTTCGGCCGCTGACCATTCCGTGGGACTTCCTGGAGCAGGAAGTTGAGGACCGTGGGTCGTATCTGTTGCTGATGAGACTGGAGGAAGGCCGCAGCATCTCGGTCGGCCGGTTGGAGACCATCGATTTCGAGCCGGGCTGGTACGTCTATGTGGGCTCGGCAATGAAGAATCTCACCTCGCGGATCGATCGTCACCTGCGACGCCGGAAGCGACTGCACTGGCATGTGGACTACCTGCGCCAGTCGGCCTCGGAGTGCCGCGCATTGCCCATCCGCTCTTCACGGCGTGACGAGTGTGCCCTCGCCAAGGCTCTGGGTTCGATCCTCAGGCCGTCTGCGACCGGCTTCGGCTCCAGCGACTGTGACTGCCCCACCCATCTCTTCCATTGCACCCTGTCTCCACTGAATATCCCTGATTTCCACCGGATGCTGGAGGCTTTTCGCATGCCCGGCGAGGCCCGGCCGGTTCAGGCGCCGAGACGGTAAAGCACTCTGTCCCTTCTGGGTAGGACAGCAGAGCACTCTGTCCCTTCCGAGGTAAAGCACTCTGTCCCTTCTGTCCTTCTGTCAGAAGAAGACCGTCGTGATCTGCGCCACATTCTGTGAAAATGGAGGCGAGGGGAGGAACCATGGCAGTCTTCTGGAATGAAGTGCTGGGCAGACAGTATGTGACGGCGATCGAGATGCTGCGCAACGCCATCGCCGCCTGTCCCGAGGAAATCTGGGACGATCGGACGGAAGGGACTCCCTTCTGGCACATTGCCTACCATGCGCTCTTCTACTGCGATCTCTACTGCTCGGACGATCTGGAGAGCTTTCAACCCCCCGAGTACCACGTCGATCACTACCATTTTCTCCCGGGCGACTATAAAGAGTACGGAGGGGTCGTGACGACGCCCGCCGGCTGCTATGCCAAAGAGCAGTTGCTCGCATATGCCGACCACTGCATGGAGAAGGGCCGAGCAGTCTTTGCGGCCCTGACGGAAGAGCGGGCCCGGCAGCGCTGCGGGTTCTGGTGGTACCGGTTGAACGTGGGGGAGTTCCTGATCAACAGCCTGCGCCACACCCAGCATCACGCCGCGCAACTGGCGCTGATCCTGCGTCGACGTGCCGACATTGGTGTCGACTGGCTGGGGACCGAACACAACGATCCGCCGCCACCGACCTGGTGATCGTTTTTGTGAAAAGTACTTTTCCCTACAACCTACAGTAAATCTCTTCCATATGAGAATTTGAGTCTTTTCTGGACTCTGTCGATCCGCCCAAGAACCCTCTCCCAGATAGGGTCCGCGGTGTCTCGGGAGTGGGTTCTACTGAAGAAGATTCTTTCCTAGGCACGTTTAAGAGAATTCCCTACCTCGTAGTGACGAGTCTCCCGATTGCCAGTTTTACAGACCCTTGTCAGTATTCAGGCGTCAGGCACAGCGGCTTCAAGCTCGCCCGAGCGAATCCACCTGGTCTGCATCACAAATCCGAAGGAGAACCGATCATGTCCGACTGGGCAATCGTGCTGGCTGGAGGCGAAGGGAAGCGAATGCGTCATTGGATCCGGGGCCAGTTCGGCCATTCGTATCCCAAGCAATACTGCCGATTCTACGGAAATCGCACCATGCTGGAACACACCGTCGATCGGGCCTGCCAGCTCGTTGAGCCCAGCCATGTCGTGACCGTCATCCGTCGACGACACCGCGTCTTTCTCGGACCGCACGAACTGCCGGGCACCATCATCGAACAACCCGCTTCCCGCGACACCGGGCCGGGCCTTCTGTTTCCGTTGACGCACGTCCTTTCCCAGGACCCGGATGCCCTGATCCACGTGTTTCCCGCCGATCATTTCATTTCTCCCGACGATCTTTTCGGGGAGAAGATGCGCCGTGCCGCCGATGTGGTCCGGGCGAACCCGGATTATCTGGTCTTGATGGGCGCGACGCCCAGCCACCCGGAGACCGAGTACGGGTGGATTCAGCCAGGTAGCGCGTTGATTGGTCGAGGGAGTCACGCAGGCGACATCCCTCGCAGGGTCGAGACCTTCTGCGAGAAGCCCTCTCCCGGTGTGGCCGAGGTGCTGTACAGGCAACGCTGTCTGTGGAACACCCTGATCATGAGCTGTCAGGCTCGGACACTGTGGTCCCTGGCCGAGGTCTACATGCCGCAGGTCCACCGGCTCTTCGACCTGTTCATGGAGCAGTTGCCCTTACTCGCGGGCGTCATCCGAGGAATACCATCGGCAGGCTCTCATGAACCTCTACTCCATGCTTCCCAGCGCAAACCTGTCCTACGCGCTGCTGAGCCGCGCCGCCCGGCATTGCCTGGTGCTCCCCCTGACCGAGGTCCTGTGGAGCGACTGGGGTTGCCCGGAACGCGTCAACCGCTTTCTCGAAATGACCGAGCGTCGGGAGACCGGATGACTCTCGGTCACCTGGCCGGGGTGAGGACGATGTTTCGGTAGGAAACCCGCCCGTGGTCGCCCTGGAGCATGATCGGTCCCGGAGCCCGCTCGTCGGCGTTGAGTGCCCCGCCCGTAATGCCATCGATCAGTTGGCCGTCGACCGTCGTCTGGCCGTTGAGCTCGATCGTGACCCGGTACCCGATCAACGTGACGTCGAGGACGTTCCATTCTCCGGCCGGCCTGCAGGCATTGACCAGCGGTGCGATCTGGCCGTAGATCCCGCCCACCATGCGAATGTAGGGATCCTTGCCGTAGTCATCGGCGACCTGGGTTTCGTAGCGCCCGCGCAGGTAGATGCCGCTGTTGCTTTCCGCCGGAATCATGAACTCGATGTGCAGCTTGAAGTCGCGAAATTCGCCGTCGGTCCGCAGGTTGGCTCCGGTTGCTTCGTTGAGGAGGATGCCGTCGGCGACCTTCCATTGGCTGGCGCGCTTTTCGACTGTCCGCCAGCCGCTGAGGTCGCGGCCGTTGAACAACTGGACGGGTTCTCCCCACGCGATCGTTCGGCTCTGCCCTTCCAGTCGATCGGGCGCCCGCTCTCCGACCCAGGTAAAGGTCTTGCCCTGGGTGTCGGTTCCAGTCCCCTCCAGGCGGTCGTTTGCGAGTGTCCCGCTCAAGGTGGGCCACTTGAAGTTCGGGCTGCCCGTATAGCTCGATTCGGGCACCATCTGGACCTCGATCCGATCGCCTTCGACGCGCACGTTGCAGGGAAGCGGATGGCCGCCCCGGTGCAGGTAGAGCGCCTTCCATTCCTGTCCGGGCTGATGGGTGACGCGCAGCCAGGAAGCGGAGGCCTGGTCTCCCGACTTCTCCGTCAGGAGCCAGCGGCCCTGCAAACCGCTCTGCGCGAAGAGAGAGGCGGAGAGGAGGGCGAGAGAAGCGATCGAGCAGATCCAGATTGCGATTCGATTCATGGCGTGGTTCCTTTCGTCTGCGCGTCGAGCGACTCACGCGATCATAGTGGGATTCCAGATGCGCTTCAATGGTCGGGAGCACACCGCCACGGCGTAGTTCGGGGCGAGTCCCGCCCGGGATGACCGGTGAACGAGAATTGACTGTACTTCATCTACAGGAGAGGTTACAGTTTCTTGTAGTTGATGGGAGGCAACGGGTGAGAGCATTGTTCGGGGCCGCCCTCGTTGCGTGGTGGGCCTGTGTGGCCGTCTGGGGGGCCCGGCCGGCCGTCTACGATCATCCGGTTGATTTCAGGCTGGACGAAACGGCAGCCAGGCTGCACCGACCGGCCGCTCGGGTGCTGAATGCCCGAATTGCCCTGCGCAAAGCCACTGAGGAAGTGGATATCATCACCGCCCACACGACTGCGAGCCTCGTCCCGTATATCCGGTTGTGGAAGCAGATCGATGCGGACAGCCTGCCCGGAGCTTTCACGGGTCTGTTTGATCAGCTTCGGCACGATGCTTCTGTGACGGATCGAAGCCGCGACTACGAATGGGCGACATCGGAAGCCACCATTCTGCTGCCGGAATTGGCGGCCTACGATCCGGATCTCGCCACCGAACTGGCCCAAACATGGCCCGGGCCTGCCCCCGAATTCAGCCGGCGCGCGCGGGATCAATTCCGTGGGTTCTGGGACAGGATCGTCGGGCGAGGCCTCGCCCAGATCGCCGTGACGGACGCCGAGCGGGCGGCGCAACTGGAGGCGGAGATTGAGCCTCAGCTACGCTTTCAGGTGCAAGGTGAGATCGTCGCCCACCTCATGCGCCAGGGACGCTTGGCTGATGCGGAGGCCCTGGCACGTCAGACGATCCGCGACTTTCGGCGCGCACCACCGGACAGCCGGCTGTTCGTGGATTTCTGCCTGTTCACCGATCGGCTGGCCACGGCTTCGCGGGAGCTCTTCGAGGAAGCGTGGACGCTGCTCCTCTCAAAGGGTGACGGAATCGAGAGCATCCACACCGTCGTGCCGACGGAAGGCGGAGAGACGATTTCGTTTTCGAGACCCGAATACGTCGTGTTGTTTCATCTCCACTACCTGCCGGCGGCCCGGGGTTGGGTCGACGATCTGCTGGGGCACGCTCCGGATCTTCAAAGGCGAATCGAGCGAATCGGGGGAATCGAGGCCTTCTGGCGGCACGTGATCTATCATCCCCGGCCCATCGATTCGGTCAGCCCCCACACGGAGTCGACCCTCCCTGCGGAATTGGGAACCCGGTCCGTGCCGGCGATTGCGGGACTGGCCAAAGTGGAACGAGAGGACATGAGACCCGGACCGGCTCGCGACTTCATCCGCCAGTCGATGGGTGAGGATCGCCCGTTGCGCGACCGTGCCGTGGTGGCGTCGTCTTTCCTGCGGGCAAATCGCGATTCGGAGCTTGAATCTGCGGAAATTGCAGCGATCAGCGACGTTCTGGATCAACTCGCGAAAGCCAATCTCAACCTGCTGGCAGACGATCGAGACGTGCTACCGCGAACGGACGAGTTTCGCCTCGAGATGGACCTGCTGATGCTCTGGTCGCGACACGACTTCGAAGACGCCATGAGGCGGGTCGAGGCGAAACCGAATCGACATTTTCGGACCGTGCTCTACTGGAAGATTCCCTTCGAACTCATGCGGTGATGGCGGCTCGTGGGCAGTCCTGTCCAGGTCGATGGGCGCGGGGATAGAGGGAGGAAACCAGATGGCGAAGAAGACGAGGGTGGCGAACCTGTTTGCGGCG
>CAVRSV010000022.1:0-53280 GCA_963723965.1 uncultured Acidobacteriota bacterium
ATTGTCTTAGTATGCGGGGCCGCTGCGACCGGCCTGGCTGCACAGTCTCCCGCCTACGATCATCCGGTGGATTTCCGACTCGAGGCGTTCGCCAAAGCGCTCGAAGTCAGTCCAGACAGACTGCTGGCGGGACGAAAGGCGCTTCGCCGGGTCACCGAAGCCACGGACGTCATGACCCCGCAGCGCGGAGACAACATCGATCCCCTGATCGCACAGTGGAAGAAACTCGATCCGGACAGCCTGCCCGGCGCCTTCACCTTCCTGTTCGAACAGATTCGGGAGGATGCCCGGGAAGCGCAGGGGATCTTCACGTACGCCTGGGTGACCATGACGGCCACCAATCTGGTGGCCGGTATGCTGGACGTCGACCCGGCCCGGGCCAGGGAGTTGGCGGACACATGGCCGCCGCCGTCATATCGCATTGGGCAGTCCGGGTGGGATCAGTATCGCCACTTCTGGGACCGCGTCCTGGCCATCTCTCTCGAGCAGATAGCTCGGGTCGATGTTGATCGGGCTATGGTACTGGATGCCGAAGGCGATTATCCGCTTCACGCTGCCGCGCGAGGGATGATGGTCTCCAGGCTACTGGATGCAGGAAGAACCGATGAAGCCCTGAGTCTCGCTCGTGAGGTGATCGACGAATATCGAAACTCCCCTGTTGACACGGAGGTCGCGATGGATTTCAGTGGTTTCGTCGATCGACTGCTCCGGCTTGCCCTTCAACCTTTCCACAAGGACCTCTATCGCGAGGCCTGGACCCTCGCTCTGGAGAAAGGGGCCGTGATCGAGGAACCTCACTCTGTTCTCAGCGACGAACGTGGAGCTCCCGTCGATTCACAACCCCGGAGGTGCTGGGGCTGTATCAATTGGCATTCCTGAAGAAGTGTCGTGGTGGGAAATGGCTCTCTTCACAGCTGCTGAAGGCGTTTCCCGGTTTGGACGAGCGCGTCGAGCGCGTGGGCGGCCTTGAAGGATTCGTGTATCAGAAGACATATCACGGCCCGCCAACACCGGGGTGCTGTGGGAGTCTGCGTCCCCGGCCGAGGATTCAGCTCCGCCCACCCACCTTGCCGGGCCAGTGGGATGTTTTCCTGCAGCAGCACTCTCCCTGACGAAGGGTCCATGATAGCCACCGATCCAACCGGAGTTCGGCCCTTGGATAGCGTCACATCCCCTGGGTTCCGCTGGGGCGACCCGGGACGGATGAGACGTACGGGACTGGCGATGGACCGGAAGAACGACATTGAGTGGGAAAAGCACTCTGTCCCTTTCTCGTTCCTTCGGTGCCGCCAGCGAGAACCACTCTGTCCCCTTCACGATCCTGGCTGGCAGAGTAAACGACTCTGTCCCTTTCCGGCATTACTCCGTCGCCTTCACGCTTTGACGCAGGGGGGCTGGGTGCTCAGTCTGGTCGTGGCGACCGTGCTGGGGGCGGAGCCTCCCGTGTACGACCACGCGGCGGACTTTCGGCTGGGCGAAGCGGCCGCGGCGGTCCCGATGAGCCCGGACACGCTGTTGAAATCGCGCGTCGCTCTCCGCAGGCTCACAGAACGGAGCGACCTCATTCGGCCGAAGGCCGACTCCCCGCTCGGGTTTCTCATCCAGGCCTGGCTTCAGCTGGATCCCGACAGCGCGCCCGGAGCGTTTGCTTCCCTGTTCGATCGGGTTCGTGGAGATGCTCTTCAGGCCGAGGAGACGGCCGAGTACGTCTGCGCAACCATCAGGGCCACCGATCTCCTCGGCGCGATGCTGGACCTGGCCCCGGATCGGGCGCGTGAGCTTGCCCGGACCTGGCCCGAGCCGGCTTCGGACATGGGGCCGGCGGCAGGGGACCAGTCTCGACACTTCTGGGATCAGGCGCGCAGCTTTTCGCTTTCCCAAGTCGCTCAGATCGATCTGGACCGGGCCGTGAAACAGCTCGAGGGGGCGGCATATTCCGTCAACTCCGCCGCGCGGGGACTGATGGTCACCGAACTCTGGGAGGCCGGCCGGAAGGACGAGGCTCTGGCCCTCGCCGGTCGGGTCATCCGAGACTATCGGGAAACTCCGATTGACACAGTTGTTGCCCTCGATTTCAATCGCTTCATGGCCGAACTCTTCCGGCTCATCGGGACACGGCCCTTCGACAATCTCTATCGCGAGGCGTGGACCCTCGCGGTGCAGCGAGGAGACGGCCGGCAGGATGCCCGCTTCGTTTTCGAGGCCGACGACGGGACTCCGGTCGCCTTTTCGACTGTCGAAGCCCTGGCTCTCGATCAACTGGCCCTCCTGCACAGACAATCAGAACAAGGACGGCTTGCCGACGAACTCCTGCAAGGCACTCCCGCGCTGCAGGCCCGGGTGAGGCGCGTCGGCGGCCTGGAAGTGATCGCCAGACGGACGAACCGTCACGGGACACTGTACCCGGAGTGCTGCGAGATGAACCCGCACTGTCCCCGAGAACCGATCGATCTCTCTTCCCTCACCCATCCTCCGCGTGAATGGGACACCCCCATCGACAAGGACACTCCTCTGCCGATGGGACGGCCTGGAATGGATCGGAAGCATTCCGGATCCTGAAGAACAGTCTGTCCCTTTCATCCCCCCAGCGTCAGAGCGCCGCAGCGTCAGAGCCCGAACGAAGTGAGGGAGGCACGGATGTCCAATTCTCACAGCCTGATCATGCCCGTGAACGCCCGTGGTCCCGCCGGGCTGCGGCGGGGGTTCGTGCGGTGGGAAGGCGGGCATGCGGCGGCCGTCGAGGGGGTTCCTCACTGCGTTCGGGCTCTGATTTGTGGTGTTTGCGCACGGGCGTGGCGTGGCGTTGGTGGGCGGCTGGGGCCGCGTGCCCGGGTGGTTGCCAGTGTGCGGGTCGGGCGGTACCGAAGTCCCTCGATTCAGTGAAGCCCCGCGTCGTCACGGACCGCGCAGCGTCAGCGCAGCGTCAGAGCCCGAACGAAGTGAGGGAGGCACGGATGTCCAATTCTCACAGCCTGATCATGCAGGTGACCGCCCGTTGCCCCGCCGGGCTGCGGCTGGAGTTCGTCCGGTGGGAAGCCGGGCATGCGGCGGCCGTCGAGGGGGTTCCTCACTGCGTTCGGGCTCTGATTTGCTGTGACGCACCGAGCTAGTCCGCTCGCGCGGGGACGCTGGTCAGCTGGAAACCGTCCGCGGTGTACTCCAGCCGGAGCACCACGAGGTAGAAAGGGTCTGCCGATTCGGCGACCAGGGACCCTGTAAAATCCCCGGGCAGTCCGGTGAAGACCTCGGTGAAGAACTGGGCCGTGTCGCTTCCGCTCGGACTGTCGGCGACGAGGGTGCCGTCCGCGGCGTAAAGGGACAGAGTGATCGGCGAGTCGGTCTGCGTCGGAAGCCGGCGGATGGCGAAACCGGTATCGATCTGATTCGTGCCTTCCACGGGAAAGGTGAACCGGGTTGATGCCGCGGCCGCAGGCACTCCTGTCGAGTCCTTCAGGACTCCCGCTTCAAAGTAGTTGAAGAAATACGCAACCGACAGGGCAGCGGTGGAAGACCCTTCAGCGGCCCGGAGCACCAGCCCTGTCGTAACGGCGTCGGCTCCCCCCGTCAGGGTCAGTTTGCGGGTCTCTCTGGGTTGGAGGCCGATTTGGGTCACTAGATAGTCGAGTGAGCCATCGTCGAGCAGAGGTTCGATCGTGCCTTGCCAAGCCGCTCCGCTCGCATTGTTCAAGATGAGCACGACCTGGTATCCGCCGCCGACGGCGAGTTGAGGATAGACAATGACATCGGATGAATCCACCGATGCCGGCTCGATGGTCAGTTGCGTGATCTCGAAGCGCACTTCACCGAGTCCGCCCGTTCCGGTGGACTGGAAGATGAGTCGGCCTCCGGTTGTCCCGTAGGGCACCTCGGAGACGATTTCGAATTCATCCAGCGGCAGGCTCAGGGGCAGGGAATCGTCCGAGAAGACGCTGGCCCCCGTGTCGACGAGGACGATGTCGATCTGGGCCGGGGGCAGTCCGGACAGAGAAGGGCCGGTGATCTCCCGAAGAGGGCTGACCACCTCATAGGCATCCACGGCAGGCTCTCCCGGAATCACGACCCGGTCGTTCGAGATGGAGATGTTGTTTCCCGAGGCGCTGTATTCGAAATCCCGGATCGAAAGGCTCAGTTGCTCCGCTGTGTAGAGCCCGGAATCCGGATCGGATGGCATTCCGTCGGCTGCCGTCGTGTCGAAACTGAACTGACCGGTGACGACATCTCCGACCTGCACCTCGGAAATCGTGACGGCGTTGGCGTCGGTTGATGTAACGGTCCCACGGAATCTGGCGGTTGCCGGCGTGGAAAGGACGACTCCGCAAACGAGAGCCGCGACCAGCACAAGCGTCAGCGTGTACTTCTCCATTCGCTGTTGACCCCCTTTTCGAGTTGAGGAAGGCGCTGCCTCGACGCGCGGTCGAGGCCACTTCAGTCGGGCGGGAATAGCACCCTGTTGGACGCATTGTACACGACACCCTACAGTGCGGCGGGATCATCCTCGGGTTGCGCGGTCAGGAGTGCGCTCGGTGCCTGGATGTTCGGCCAGGCTGGTGGCCCACTGTCGAAAATTCTTCTTGCCTCATACGTTAATAAGGAATACATTAGTCAACAATCTGTAAATTTCTGGGAGCCTACCGAGGCACTCATCTCCCAGTGTTCGAACATTCTCAACATATTCATGAGGAGGGATGAAATGGTTCGAAGATCCTGTCTGCAAGGAACTATGCGCGTGGCCGTCGCGGCCGCAGCGGTCATGCTGGTTGCCGGAGGATCAGCGTTGGCACTGACCCATGACAACGGGAATCACAGGGGCAGCTCGAGGCCGACGCCGATCGGCGCCTGGTTCGGAATCGCTCGGCCGTGCACGCCGCCACCGCCGGAGGTTGGCGGGATTCCCCTCGGGGAAGACGGCCAACCGATCCAGGACTTCCTGCCGGATCCGTCAATTTGTGCGCTGGCCTGTGACGGTGAAACGTGTGCGCCCAACGCGTTTCCGCTGCTCCAGGTGACCATGATCCCGACTCTTCTGGCAGACGGAACGGTGTTGGCCGACGACTTTGCCGAACTGCTCGATCACCACACGACCGCCCAGGGCAAGTGGGAGTACGTGGGCAAGGTTCGACTGGACGGCACCTGGGTGGACAAGTACCAGGCCACCTTCGTCTGGTTTACGGGTCAGACCGACGCGACGGGCGCCACGAAGTTCGTCGGCTCCGTCCGTCCGCGGTTCGTCACCTTCTTCGACTGGCGGCATCCCGACCAGATGCGCGGATACATTCAGCCTTACCTGTATCCCTACACCGAAGACGACGGTACGATCGGACGCGTCGTCCTCAAACCGGACGCCCCGTTCCCGGATCCCAACCCGGCGGATCCTTTGCCGGATACCTGTGATCCCGGGACCCCATCGCTTCCCCAGTGCCTGGGCACCCTGCACTTCAACATCCAGAGGATCCCGGCTCACTAGCCGGATCCGGACTGGGAGAGTTCCTTCCCACGGCAGCGCCGTGAGGGGGAGCGGTATGGACCCGCCGCCGGCCGCCACAGAGCGCGCGGACGACGGTTGAATTTCCAGCAACATTCGGGAGAGCGGAAATATGAAAAATAAAGTACTGATCGTAAGCCTACTTTTGGTGGTGCTCGTGTGTGTGTCCTGGACCTGGGGGGAGGACCTGCATCGCAACCGTCATGATTGCCAGGTCATCTCAGGTCGCCTGACCGAAACGCTGATGGATCCGCTGGGTGCTCCGGCCGATCAGCTCGGCCGGGTCATTGGCAATGCCACCGGTTTCCTGAATGGTGCCGAGACGGCCATCGTCCTGAACATCTATCCTCCGGGAGAGGATGGGACCATCCAGGTCGATACCATCAATGTCTTCTCTCCCGAACTGGGGGACACGCTGATCACCGAGGGTGCGGCGGTGTTTACTCCCATCCCCGGGACCACCAATGTCCAGGACGATCTCATCCTGGAGATCCGGCCCGATCAGAGTACGGGGAGGTTCGCCGGCGCGACGGGAACGATTCATCTCGAGGGCTTGGGCTTCAACGTTATTCCCCAGCCGATTCCCGGGCGGACGCAGTTTCTGTTTCGCTATCACGGCAGAATCTGCGGCATGAACGACGGCCGGTAGCCGGAGAGCCCGTCCTACGCTGACTCAAATCTTCGCCAGGGGGTGGAGCCACGCACCGCGGTTCCGCTCCCTGTCGGTATCGGACTTTCGCTGTGTCCTGTTGGGGAACCTCCAGATCGGCGGGGGCTCTAAGGTTGTAGAGAGCCGAACCGTCTGCTATCGGATTTCCGAAAACGAGGCCGGCCGCAGGAAAGACGCGTGGATACTCGAGACCGTATCGACCCAGCGCGGATCGTTGCGGATCCGGTTCCAGTCGGGGTTGGCGCTGAACGTCGCCCAGGCCTTCTCGCGGGCCGCCATGTCGTCGAAGGCGAGCATGTAGGTGAGATGAGGCAGCTTTTGCCCGATGACTGCTTCGCCGAAGAAGACCGGCTGCATCGCGCAGGCGCGAAAGATCTTGATCTCTTCGGTGTTGAACATGTCCACCTTCGCCGCGGCCTTGAGGGTGTTGGTCGACTCGTAGGTTCTCAACTCGAACACATGTCCGGGCTCGCGAGCCGGCGGGACTTCGACCCGGGGATGGCCTTCGAACGCCCGGAAGAGCTCGGAACGGTATCGGATGTAGGGGATGCCCGAAGACTCGAACTCCTTCCAGGCGGTGCCGGCCTTGGCCGTCAGTTCCGAATTGGCGCGAAGCTTGTCGAGTGATTCGTACTGGAGCAGAAGGATGACCGACGGCGCATCCTGCCCGAAGATGATCTCGAAGACACCGACCGGACCCGACAGCAGTGGGCGAATCGCCGGCAGATAGGTCTTCTCGAGGAAAGTCCGGAACGCGGCAACCGGCAGGTCGTTGCGCAATTCGTAGGTTCTCAGCTCATAGAACGCCGGTCGCTGGTCGTCCTGAGCCAGAAGGCTCCCTCCCAAACCGGTGGCCGTGGTGGCGATCGCTCCCAGACTGAATTCTCTCCGATTCATGGATTCCTCCTCCTCTTCGAGGCCGTGTTCCGAAGCCCGAGCTATTCTCTCGTGGAATGCGGGAAAATGCCATGCCCCCGAGCAGGTCGCGCGGCGGCAACACCCGAGAAGAATGTGGCATTGCTCCCATGAAGCATCGGATCGTGGAATATCGCAGCGACGAAGAAGGTGAGTGGGTGGCCGAGCTCGAATGCCCCGACGGCTTCCACCTGCGCCACGATCCCTCCCCGATCAGTCATCCGTAGACTCTGTCCCACGAGGGGAGGGCGGGCCCTGCGCGCAGATGGAGCTGCCGGCTACCGCACGACGTGCGATGGCGTCGAGCATCCCGCGGAAGACGAACTGGTGGAGCGGAAAGGCAGCGTACCAGTACAGCCGCCCTGACAGTCCCAGCGGCTCGAAAATGGCAGTCTGGCGGATGGAGCTCTTCGCCTCACCCTCGTCCGTGACCTCGAACTGGAGCCAGGCCCGGCCGGGCACCTTCATCTCCGCCTGCAGGCGCAGGAGACGATCCGGCTCGAAGGCTTCGACCCGCCAGAAGTCCAGTGTATCCCCGACCGCCAACCCATCCGGATCGCGCCGCCCCCTTCGAATCCCGGGGCCGCCCATGAGTAGATCGATGAAACCGCGAAGCTCCCACAGCCAGTTGCCGTAGTACCATCCGGTGCTTCCTCCGATTCGCCGAATAGGGCGGAAGGCGTCCGTCCGCGACACCGGGACGGTGATCGAGCGGGAGTCGACGAAGCGACTCCCGAAGGACAGTCCCCCGTAGCCGGACGTCGTGCCCAGCGACGACAGGGCGTCCGACCAGCGAGTTTCGGCCAGACTCTGGTCTTCGTTGGCCAGGGCCCGCCGGATGGCCTGTTCGATACCGCGCGGGCGAACCGAGAAATCGCGCAGGGCTCGGTCGTCGCTGACCACTGTCTCGTTGCGGACGCCCTCGACCAGCTTGCGGCCGATGCGTGCGTAGATGGGGGTCACGAGCCCCAGCCAGAGACTGGAGAGGCGGAGACTCAGCAGAGGAACGGGGAGGATCCACCTCCGCAGTCCCTTCTGGCGGGCGTATTCCCGCATGATTGCACCATAAGAAACCCGGTCGGGACCACCGATCTCATAGATCTCCGACTGCCGGAAGCGCGGGTCGGCAGCTTGCACGAGGTAATCCAGAACGTCTTCGACGGCAATCGGTTGCGACGCAATTCGGACCCACCTCGGCGTGATCATGACCGGCAGTTTCTCCACCAGGGAACGAATCATCTCGAAAGAGAGGCTCCCCGAGCCGATGATGATCGAGGAACGCAGTTCGACCGTCGGAATACCGGAATCTCGCAGAATCCGCCCGACGTTCTGCCTGCTCAGCAGGTGGGCGGAGAGGCCCGGGCCCCGGCCGAGCCCCCCGAGGTAGATGATCTTTCGGAGGCCGGCGCTGCGTGCGGCGGCCGCGAAATTCTCGGCTCCCTGCCGATCGAGCTCTTCGAAGTCGCCCGAAGCTCCCATCGCGTGGATCAGGTAGTACGCGGTATCGATATCGGTGAGCGCCGATTCCAGAGATCGGCGATCAAGGATATCCCCCTCGACCACCTCTGTAGTTTCAGCCACCCGAGGTGCCAGATACCGTGCGTTGCGGGTCATGCATCGAAGAGGGATGCCGCTTTCTTCGAATCGCCGGCGGAGGCGGCCGCCGACATATCCAGTGACGCCGGTCAGGAGGACGTGTGGCTTGGTCATCTCAGTGTCGCACTCCCCGGAAGTCTCGGTGAACGATCGAAACCACTCCAGCCTACCATGGACAACAATTAATTAAAATATGGACAGCCTTATGAAACTATGGACACAGTATGGACATACTGGTGTTCTGTAATCGACGCGCTGGTATGAAGCAACCCATCATGGATGACAGAACGACTGGAGGAGAAGAAATGAAATTGAAGAATTGGCAGCTAATGGTCGCGGTTTTGATTATGGGACTGGCGTTTGCCGTGGCACCGATGGAGGGCGCAGGCTCTCACAGCGACGCCGTGCTGCAGAAGGACATCGTGGACACAGCGGTCGGCGCCGGCAACTTCACGACGCTCGTGAAGGCCGTCCAGGCAGCAGGGCTCGTGGATGTCCTGAAGAGCGAAGGGCCCTTCACGGTCTTCGCTCCGACGGATGAGGCATTTGCCAAACTGCCTGCGGGTGCGCTCGAGAGCCTCCTTCAGGACAAGGCGAAGCTGACCGCTATTCTGACCTATCATGTCGTCCCGGGCCGGCTGATGGCGTCGGATGTCGTCGGAAAGCCGGAGGTCACCACTGTCCAGGGGCAGAACCTCCGGGTAACGGCCGGAGACGGCGTGATGGTGGATCAGGCGACGATCGTCAAGACGGACATCGGCTGCTCCAACGGCGTCATTCACGTGATCGACTCGGTCCTGATCCCACAGTAGCTTCCAGCGGCGTAGGGCAGAGAAGCACACCTGCTCTCCGCCTCACACCATCCGGGACCGGTGGCTCGGCGACGTGCTCCGGTCCCCCTCCCGGTTTCGCCCCGTGGTATCTCCGGTCAGGACATCCTGCGGCCCCTTTCCTGGAATCTCCGCCTGCTGTTTCTTCGCCCCCCAACTGTGTTAAGGAATACAGATGCCCCCGCCGGTTTTTGATGGCTGGGCGGCCGGGACCGGTGTCGTGCGCCGGAAGAGGGCAGCGAGAGGATGGAGAGAATGAATCGAAAAGCGAGTTTTTTGGTTGTGGCGCTCGCCATGGTCGCGTGCGCCTGGCTGAGTGTGCAGCTCTGGGGGCGAGTGATGGAAGACGAGACGACGATTCTACCCGCGTCGGAGGCAAACTGGGCGGTCCTGGAAAACGGCTGGAGACGGCAGGCGATCTTCAGCGGCAACCTGACCCTGGCAGTTATCGAGGCCAAGGGTCCGGAGACCGGGCCGATCCAGACCCACCACCACGTGCACGACCAGGTGACCTATCTGATCGACGGCGAGATCGAGGTCCAGATCGGCGACGAAATGAGGCGGATCGGGCCGGGCGGATCCTATCGGGTTCCTTCGGACGTGCCTCACGGCATCCGCGTGCTTTCGGAGAAGGCGCGGCTGGTGGATGCGTTTACGCCTCCCCGCGAGGATTTCCGCTAGTCGATCCACCCGGCAGCATGCTGCGCGCCTCGCAATTCGGGACCGCCGGACGAGCGGGAGAGGGTCCTGGCCGGTCCGGGGTTCCCGACCTGTTCGTTCAGAACTGGAAGTAGACGAAGGGAATCTGGAGATCGGTCACGGAGAACAACTCCAGGACGGCGAAGGCACCCCCGTAGCAGAGAATGCGAATCGTCGCCGGGGCATCGACCAGGCGTTGGAAGACGCCCCACCGCTCCTCCAATACGGCCAGGGCCATCGAACCCAGCAGGGCCGCCCACAGCCCCCAGCCCATCAGACCCGCTCCCGAGCCGTGGAGCGAAAAGAGGTTCTGCAGGGTCCACCAGGAGTCGTCGAAGGTCCGCGCGCGAAAGAAGACCCAGCCGATCAGCACGAGTCCGAAGTTGAGCAAGACGGTCAGGGGACGAAGGGCCAGGGTCGGCCAGCCGGGCGGACGGGATCTGGTTCGTCTCCCCACGATGCGATGGGCAGCGAGGAGACCCCCGTGATAGCCGCCCCAGATGACGAAATTCCAGCTGGCCCCATGCCAGAGTCCCCCGAGCAGCATGGTGATCATCAGATTTCGATAGGTATTCCAGCGGCCGTTTCGGTTTCCCCCCAGGGGGATGTACAGGTAGTCCCGCAGCCAGGTCGAAAGTGAGATGTGCCACCGCCTCCAGAAATCGGTGATCGAGGAGGCCAGGTAGGGTCGCTCGAAGTTGCTGGGGAAACGAAAGCCCATCAGCAATGCCGATCCCCGGGCGATGTCGGTGTAGCCCGAGAAGTCGAAGAAGATCTGCATGGCAAAAGCCAGCGTGCCCGTCCATGCGGCCCAGGCGCCCGGCGAAGCTCCCACGTTGCCGAAATAGGCATCCGAGATCAGGGCGAAGTGGTCGGCCAGGACCATCTTCTTGATGAGCCCCAGCAGAAGGAGCAGGATCCCCTCCTGTACATCGCGGGCAGAAGGGCCGTGCCAGTCCTTCAGTTGCGGGAGGAACTCCCGGGCCCGGACGATCGGCCCGGCAACGAGCTGCGGAAAGAAGGCCACGAAGAGGGCGAAGTCGGTGAAGCTGTCGACCGGCTGCAGTTCGCCCCGATAGATGTCGATGGTGTACGACATGCTCTGGAAGGTGTAGAAGCTGATGCCCACGGGAAGGATGATCTGCAGGAACAGAGAATCCGGGCTCAGCCCGAACATGGCCGACAGCGATGAGGCAAAGAAGTTGTAGTACTTGAAGAACCCGAGGAGCCCCAGGTTGCTGGCCAGGCTCACAACGAGGACGAGCCGGCGGTACCGACGGAGCCGGGGCAGGGCCCGCCCGCAGAAGTAGTCGATCAAGGTGGAGGCCAGGATCAGCAGGATGAACTTGGGGTTCCACCACATGTAGAAGAAGTAGCTGGCCGCCAGCAGAACGTATCGACCGATTCGCAGGGGGCTCGAGTAGAAGAGCGGCAGGACGATGAGGAAGAACAGCCAGTATTCCCAGGAGTTGAAGAGCATCGTCTATCTCTCCCTCTTCCCGTCGCCCGGTGACAACTCGTCCGCGGCCCCGAACTCCCGCGTCATGCCCAGTGCACGGACCAGGATCCGTGTGAACCGCTCTCTCCCCCTCGAGTTCAGGTGGAGCGTGTCGAAGAAGTAGCGGGGCTGCTCCAGTTCGTCGAAAAGGTCTTCGGGCAACATCCTCACATGGGGGCGTCGGGCCAGATCGGTCACGACTCCCGTCTTCTGCGGCTGCTTCCGGTAGGAGGCCACCACCGGCCCCCGTGGCATCCTCAGGAAGACGACGCGGGTCGATGTGCCGCGATAGTAGTCCACGAGGGCCGTCAGCCACCGTTGGCGATACCTCCGCATCGAGCCGCGCTGGGGAGGCTTCTTCACGGACCGGACCAGCTGCGCGCGTTGCTGTTCGGAGAGGGAAGGGGGAAACGTGAATTCTCCGGACACCGGATCGTATCGGACCCCCTCGAGGGAGCCCTCCTTGCCCGTATAGGTGTGCCGCCAGTGCGGCCAGCCCTGACGGTAGAGTTCGATCCGCGAGAATCGCCTCGAAGGATCGAGAATGAAGTCCTGCACATCCTCCTTGAGCAGGCCCCCTTTCAGCAGGACGGCGCGTGCCACTCGAAACCGGCTGCCCCAGTCGTCAAAGGAGGGGAGCAGGTTCGGGAGATCGGACAGGCCGAGATGGAGGATGGCAACGCGAATATCGAGCATGCGATTGGCGAGATTCTCCGAGGGATCGATGTCCGGATAGTCCTGCAGCGGAACGACGACCAGGGAATTGCGGTCTTTCTCGGGATCGATCTCGCGCAGGATGTAGTACCACAGGCGCGGTGTCGAACCTGGGAGCGCCGCATTGACGAAGCGCCACCGGTCCCCGGCGAGAGAGTCCGCCGTCGTCTCGGAAAAACACTCGGCAATCCTGGAGTCCCCGACGATGGTCATGCGGGGACGGGAGTCCGGAGCCGGCAGAGCATCCTCGCGGAGGATCAGCATCTCCAGGTTGCCGGCGTAGGATCTCGGCTCTACGAACCTGCCGTACAGGTGCGGCCGGAATACCAGGAATTCGAGAAGGCCGAACAGGAGAAGCGCCAGGATCAGGGAAAGGACCGTCCGCCGGACGCCGTGATTTCGCCCTGAGAGTCGCTGCATCGCAAAAACCGCCAGACCGCTCATTCCCTGTTGATCATGGCTACGAAATCATCGGAAGCCGGAGGATCCCTGACGAGACGGCCATTCTAGCATTCCCCTGTGCAGTTCACGACAGGGGATATGGCGGGCCGGCCGCTTCGGTTTGCAGGGCTCAGGCAGAAGGTGCAGAATTGGCGTTTCGGCGGCGGGGCCGCGGCGGATTCCTGCCGTTTCCGGGAAACCGATCGATCCAACGGGGGTGCGAACGGCCATGGGAAACCCGAGCATTACCGCGCTCGTCACCGCATTCGCTCGCGGCTATCACGCTGCTCACGGGCATCCGCCCATATTCGATGACCGTCTGGCCTTCCAGATCCTCACGCCCGAGGAGCAGGCCTTCCTGTCGCAGAGCGTAGCCGGCATGCTGGCCTTCGTGAACCCGGAACTCGCAGCCGCCGGACTGGATCAGGCGGTCGCGCTCGACTGGGTTATGGAGGTGCAGACCGCACCGATTGCGGTCAGTCGGGCGCGCTACATCGAGGACTGCCTGGAATCCGCCGCCGAGAGAGGAGCCGAGCAGTACGTCATTCTCGGAGCCGGCTTCGAGACCTTCGCCTTTCGCCGGCCCGACCTGATGGAGCGGCTGGAAGTGTTCGAGGTCGATCATCCTTCGACCCAGGATTTCAAACGGAAGCGGCTGGCGGCGCTGGGATGGTCGGTCCCTTCGCGACTGCACTTCGTTTCCGTCGATTTCTCCTGCGACGACCTTGCCGGGGCGCTCCGGAGCGGAGTCGTACGATCCAGGCAAGTGCTCCTGCTTCAGCTGGCCTGGCGTGACCTACTATTTGGACAAAAATGCGGTCCTGAATACGCTGCGGGTCGTCGCGGCCCTGATGGCGGAGGGGAGTTCGGTGGTCTTCGATTATCTGGAGGGCGACGCTTTCGATCCAGCCAAGGCCTCTGCCCGGATGCAGCGTATGCAGGCGATCGTGGCACGCACGGGAGAGCCGATGAAGTCCGCCTTTGAAGACCTCGAGCTGCGCTACGAACTGGGGCGGATCGGACTGAAGGTGGACGAGTTACTGGATGCCGCCGAGATCGAACGACGCTACTTCTCAGGCCGGGACGATGGCTATCATGCATTCGAGCACGTTCACTTTGTCCGGGCGGGAACCGTCAGCGAGTCTTCCGAGCCGGACACGGAGTAGCGGCGCGCGCCAGCCAATTCAGCCCAGCTCGAAGGCGGCTGCAATGGTCCCGGCCGCCCCGACGTGCCGTCGTCCCGTTCCCCGCTTCGATCAGCGCAACTCTTCAGATGCGCGGCATCTGGCGGTCTCGGTTCCCTCGAGCTGGTCGAGTCATTTCCCGATGGCGGACCACTGCGCCTTCCACTTCCGGAGCTGTTCCCGCAATTCGTCGGAGTTCGATGGCTTGGTCTTCAGGTAAGCTTCGAGTTCGTGAATCGCTCCGCCAAAATCACCCAGTTGATACAGGACATGCGCCAGGAGGAACTGCGCGTGAGAGACGGGGGGCTCCATCTCGAGCGCGCGCTTCAACGGCTGGACGGCGTCGGGCAAGCGGTTGCTGAGGATGAGCGCCCGTGCCAGATGATACTGGATCTCGGATGCCGTCTTGTCGACCTGCGCCGCATGTCGGAGATAGAGAATGGCCTCCTGCGCCCGGTTCAATTCGATCAAGACTCGGCCGAGATTCAGGTTGGCGCCAACGGCATCCGGCTGAATCGAAACGGCCTTTTGCAGCATCTCGACGGCTCGGTCCTTCTTGCCCAGCTGCGACTGATACACGGCCAGATTGTTGTAGGCTTCGAAGTATTCGGGGTAGATCGAGACGGCCTTCTCGGCATGTTCGACGGCCTCGGCGAGATGCCCCTTGGCGGCTGCGTCTTCGGCGCCCCTCAACTCGTTCAAGGCGTCGTCCGGGATTCTCAGAGACCCGAGTCCAACGGTCCGTTCCGCATTGGGCGGAGGGCCTCCCTCCGGTGTGGGAAGGGGGCGCAGCCGAATCAGCACGTTGACCAAATTCCGGGTGTATCCGGCGGGGATCTCCACTTCCTCTTCGATGGGAAGAAATCCCTTCGCCTGAATCGTAACGGTGTACTTTCCCGGTGGCAGGCCGGGAAACCTCACGCTCCCATTGCCGGAGACCGCCGCGCTCTGAAGCCGCATGCCGGAGGCCATGGTCAGGTCGACGACGGCGCCGTCGGGCAAGGAGTAACTGGGAGGTGGTTCGAGTCGGCAGGCGATTTCATTTGACGCCATGCTGACCTGGGCCGCCCAGGGCATCGATGCCGAGAGGCAAAGCGCGGAGATGACACCAAGAAGCCTGACCATGAAGCTCCACTTCCGAGACGGAGGCTGAGCCAGAGTCGCCCCCGATTCGTGACTAGACAGAATATGCGAGTCCCCGCCCCGGCTGCAACGGCGAACCCCGAGATCTCCCCTCGTTCCGCTCGCCGCACGGCAAAGGGGCGCCGCCGAGATCACTTCTTCCGGCGGGCTTCCCGCTTCCAGGCCTGGATCGTCTGCTCCAGCTCCCGCCCGTTTCTGGGTTTCGTCTTCAGGTACTGCTCGAGCTCCCGAACGGCACCCGAGAGGTCCCCCAGCTGGTAGAGCACGTTCGCCAGCAGATATCGGGCATGCTCAACGGGTGGCTGAAGCTCGAGGGCCCGGTTCAGCGGCTTGATCGACTCGCGCAACGCCGAGGAGAGGATGTAAGCCCGGGCCAGATGGTACTGAATCTCCGAGGACGCGGGGGCGACCTTGGCGGCGTGATCCAGAAAGCGAATCGCCTTCTCGGGCTGGTTCAACTCGAGCAGAACCCGGCCCAGATTAGCGTTGGCTCCGGCCGCATCCGGATTGAGGACGAGGGCCCTTTCGAAGAACTGGACCGCTTTCTCGGGTCGGCCTGCCTGATATTGGTAGACGGCCAGGTTGTTATAGGCCTCGAAATACGTCGGATAGATCTCGACGGCCTTCTCCAGATGCTGGATTGCCTCGTCGAGGCTCCCGTCGGCGGCCGCCTTCTCGGCCAGTTGGACCTGCTGGATCGCTTCGGCGGGCACCTGCAGAGACTGCACCTGGACGGTCTTCTCGTTCGGCGGTCGGCTCTCCGGCTTTTCGTCCGGGATCAGCCGAATCGACACGGTGAAGGGGCTGGCCCCCAGGTATCCGCTCGGAACCTCGACGTCCTGTGACACGGGCCGATAGCCCTCCGCACGCACGGTGATGACGTAGGAACCCGCCCCCAGCCGTTCGAAGCTGAAGTGCCCGTTCCCTTGCGCGATCGCGGTCTCGAGCAGACTGCCCGATGCCATTTTCAGGGCGACCTCGGCATTCTGAGGCACGGGGTATCCCCGCGGGACATCGAGGTAGCCCAGGATCTGGGCACCCAGCGCTGCCGTCGGCAGACAGACGAATACCAGAACGAAAGAGAGGAATCTCAACCAGGACTGCGATCTGTTGGTCACTCGAATCCGGTCCCTGGCCGCGCCCGGATTTCAAACCCGGGGCCGGCACCTTGACCATAGCTTATAGAAATCTGCCCGGTCCCTGCAATGGGAAACCTTCGCGGAAGCGACTACTCGAGGTTGATCGGAGCCGCCTCCGTCCGGGGCTTGAGCTCCGGTCGGATCTCGGTCAGTCCGGCCGATCGCAGCTCCTGATTGACCCTCTGGAGGTCCTGCTCCTTCAGGGTTTCCCATTCCCTTCGAAGGGGAACCCACCCGCTCTCGAGCTGCTCTGTCGCTTGGATCTGGGACGGGGTAGGGGGCGTGTCCGCCTGACCGACCATGCCATAGAGCGTGGACGCAGCGCCGTTGACTTGACTGAGTGTCGTGATTCCCGCCGTGTCCGAGCCCGAAGCGCCATGCAGGAGGTCGCTGACTTTCTCCTTCAAGCCTTTCGCTTCGTCGGCCGCGGCTCCGCTTGCCTTGGGGATCAGATCATCGAGCTGTTCCAGAATCGAGCGGGCCTCGGTAAACGCCCGGGAGTTATCGCTGAGAAGGGCCGACAGGCGCATGGAGAACTCGAACTGCTCCTGCAATCCTGCCGGCGAGGTCTTCACACGCGGGTCCATCTGGACGGTCAGTGAATGGCTGACGCTCTTGTCGCCGACGGTCAATCGAACCTCGTAACGCCCCGGCAGCACCAGCGGCCCGACGGGGTACAGAGGCGTGTCGTGGGGCACGGCCGAAATGGGGTACTCGTGAGTGGCGGCTTCTGGTGGCGGATAGCGGAGATCCCAGACCCACCGGTGCATGCCGGCCTGGGTGGACAGGATCCGGGGCGGGCGCAGCCAGTAGGTCGGAATGAGCTGCTTTTCGAGCTCTTCTGGCCCCGGTCCGGGCGAGTCCTTGCTCGAATAGCGCCGGACCAGCCGGCCGTCGGCGTCGAGGATCTCCAGGACGACCGCGCCGGAGACGGGTCGGGCGAGGTAATAATCGAGGATGGCTCCGTCCGGCGGGTTCTCTCCGGCCGGCTCGTCCGGCGGCAACGGCGTGTCCGTATTGGTGTCCCGGCGCACCCGGTAGGCCCGTGACGGCTTGAACAGAACGAGGTCCCGACCGGCCGTCGAGGGTTCGATCTGTCGCAGCGGCGAGAGGTCGTCCAGAATCCAGAAAGAGCGTCCGTGCGTGGCCACGATCAGGTCGTCGTCGTGGATCCAGAGGTCACGCATCGAGGTATGTGGGAGGTTCAGTTGGAGCGACTGCCAGTGGTCTCCGTCGTCGAAGGAGACCCAGACTCCCGTCTCGGTCCCGGCAAACAGCAGACCCGCCCGCACCGGATCTTCCCGAACCGTGTCGACCGGGGCGTCTTCGGGAAGACCCCTGGTGATCAGCTTCCAGGAGCGGCCGCCGTCGTGAGTCCGATAGATGTAAGGGCGCAGGTCGTCGATGCGAAAGCGGCTGACCGAGGCATAGGCGGACTGGTCGTCGAAGTGTGACGCCGTGATCTGGGTCACCTTGCTCCATGCGGTGACTTCCGGGGGAGTCACCTCGTTCCAGTGTTCGCCGCCGTCACGGGTCACCCAAATCAGGCCGTCGTCGGTGCCGGCCCAGAGTGTGTCCAGGCTGTGGAATGAGGGGCCCAGGGCGTAGACGACTCCTCTGTGTTCCGCGGCCTTCGGTTCTCCCTCGGCCAGGGTGCCCAGGCTGGCCGGTACGCCCGGCTCCTTCCGGGCGAGGTCGGGACTGATCGTCTGCCAGTTGCGGCCACCGTCGTCGGTGCGGAAGATCCGGTTGGCGGCGTAATAGAGGACGTGGGGATCGACGGTCGAGAAGATGATCGGTTCGGTCCGGTCGACCCGGTATTCCGTGCCCAGAAGGGGGATGGGCGTCACATCCTGTACCTGGCCCGTGGAGCGGTGGTAGCGGGAGACGACATTGCGGCCGGCCCCGTAAACGATTTCGGGATCGAGCGGATCGGGTGCCACATAGCCGTATTCGATCGCCCCGACCGGGTGCCAGTCGCGAAAGGTGATGCGGCCGTCGTTGCCGCGGCTGGCGATGCAGACCGATCCGCTCTCCTGCTGGCCGCTGCAGACCTGGTAGGGAAACTCGTTGTTGGTCTGGACGTGATAGAGCTGGGCTGTCGGCTGGTTGTACCAGGAACTCCAGGTCTTGCCCCCGTCGACCGTGAGGATCGCCCCCTGGTCGCTGGCCAGGAAGATGATGTCGGGATTGTTCGGGTTGATCCAGATGTTCTGGTAGTCGTCTCCTCCCGGGGCTCCCCGGATGCTTTTCCAGGTTTTGCCCCCGTCGGTCGAGCGCACGGTCACGATCGACGTGCTGTAGACGATGTCCGGGTTCTTTGGGTCCACTCCGGGCATGGGGAGGTCGCCGCCCCCGATCAACATGACCGGACGGGCATCGGTGGTGACCCGGTACCAGCTGGCGCCGGCGTCGTCGGAGCGGTAGAAACCCAGTCCCTCTCCAGACTCATAGGGGCTTTCGAGGGTGGTCGAGAGAACGGCATAGAGTCGGTTCGGATCACTGGGGGCGATGGCCAGATTCAGCTGGACGATGTGCTCGGGCAGACCGTTCGTCAATTGGTGCCAGGTGTTGCCTCCGTCGGTCGACTTGTACAGACCACCTTCGTTGCCCCCGTAGGAGTTCCCATATTCCCAGGGGCCCTGCCGCTGCTCCCACAGCGACGCGTAGACGACCTCGGGATCAGCAGGATCGAGGTCGACGTCGTAAGCTCCCGTATTCTCGTCCCGGTAGAGGACCTTCTCCCAGGTTCGACCTCCGTCGGTGGACCGGAAGACGCCACGTTCCGGATTGGGGCCGTAGGGATGTCCAAGGACGGCAGCGAAGAGGCGATCCGGGTTACGGGGGTCCACCGCCAGGGCCGGAATCTGCTGGCCGTCCCGCAGGCCCAGATGAACCCAGGTCTCGCCGGCATCGGACGATCGGTAGATGCCGTCTCCCACCGAGAGATCCGGCCGGGCCAGTCCTTCGCCGCTGGCCACGTAGAGGATCGACGGATCGGAGGGGGCGACCGCCATGGCGCCGATGGACTGGGTCGGCTGATCGTCGAAGATCGGGTCCCAGGTACGGCCGTAGTCTTCGGACTTCCAGACACCCCCGTCGACAGGGCACATGTAGAAGAGGTTCGGTTGCGCTGCGACTCCCGAAATGGCACGGGTCCGCCCGCCCCGAAAGGGGCCGATCATCCGCCAGTGCATCGCCTGATAGAGACTTTCGGGCAGAGGCTGCGCCCTTCCTTCGAGCAACAATGGGAAGAACAGGGCGACGGCCAAAGGCGCCGACCAGAGAAGCCGGTGACATCGCATTGCAGGTAACCTCCTTGCGTCCAAGAATATCAAGTCCCGCGCCGCCCCGAGTGCCGTCGAGTCCGACTGGCTCTTGTCACAGACCGGTGGCTGCTCTAGTATCGAAGTCCCGATGAGACGGGCTTCCGTCATCGGTAACGCCCGAACTTCCGGAATCCCGGGGTTCGAGGAACTGCCACCTGCATGAGGAAAGTCGAGATGAAAAGAAACTCCTTCACCCTCTTGTTCTGCTCGGTTTTGTCGGTCGCTCTCACCGGCACCGTGCTCTTCGCTCAGCCCGGGGTCTTCTCCAGGGAGGACCTGATCAAATACACCCCCGAATGGCAGGGGGAGCGTTTTCCCGACGGCCGCCCGCGAGTCCCCGACGGGATTCTCGAACGAATGCGTTCGGTCACCCTCGAGGAGGCCTGGGCGGTGCTGCGCAATGCCGGGTTCACGCACGAGTATGAAGACGGCTGGATGAGCATTCATCCCGACAAGGTCCTGGTGGGACGTGCCTTGACCGCGGTCTGGATGCCGGGCAGACCCGATATCCACAAGGTGATCGAGGCGGTCGGTAAGCAGGACGGCCGCATCGGGGGACAGAACGCCTGGCCCGTTGACGAACTGCAGCCCGGTGACGTCTACGTTTGCGATCACTTCGAGCTGAAGGTGAACGGACCTTCCATCGGCGACAACGTGGGAAATGCCATTTACGCAAAAAGTGGGAACGGAATCGTCTACAACGGGGCCATTCGCGACATCGAGGGGCTGAGGGAGCTTCCGAATTTCGTATCGTTCGTTCGGTCCTACGATCCCTCACACCATTTTTCGAATCTCGGTCCCGGCCTGAATTCGACGATGATGGGCATCAACTGTCCCATTCGCATCGGCGGCGCGACGGTCATGCCGGGTGACGTGGTACTGGGGAAGGACGGCGGTGTCATCTTCATCCCTCCCCAACTGGCGGAGAAGGTCGTGAAGACCTCGGAGATCGTGCGGCTCCGGGACCTGTTCGGTCACCAGCGGCTGCGCGAAGGCAAGTACACGGCCGGTCAGATCGATACGCGCTGGTCTGACGAGATCGAGCGGGACTTCTCAGCCTGGCTCAAAGACCACATGGACGAACTGCCGGTGCCGAAGGAACAGATCCAGGAGATTCTGAAAGAGCGGACCTGGTAGCCCCTGTCTCGAGACGACGCTACAGCCTGCCGGAAGATGGGGCGCTGCGCCGACGAGCTGCCGAGCGAAGCGCCCGCGTCGATCCCATCAGTGTTTGGTCCGTTCCATGGACGGGTTCCAGACCTCCCAGACCTTGCCCACGAGATCCGGACCCGGCCGGAGAGTAGGCTGGCCGGGCTCCCACCCGGACGGAGTCGCCTCACTGCCCTTGGTGGCTCGCACGTGCTGAAAGGCCTGGACCTGGCGGATCGTCTCAGCCATGCGACGTCCCACCGGCGGAGTGAGCACCTCCATTGCCTGGACGATCCCGTCGGGATCGATGATGAAACGCCCTCGCAACTCGATGCCCTGGGTCTCGTCGAAGACGCCGTAGGCGCGGCCGACATTCCCTGCCTGATCCGACGCCATGTGGAACGGAATCCCGCCCGCGACCATCTTCGATAGCTCGTTGTCGTTCCACATCTTATGGACGAAATGGCTGTCCACGCTGACCGAGATCACTTCGACTCCCAGACCCTGAAGCACATCGTACTGGTCGGCGACCGCCGACACCTCGGTCGCTCAGACGAATGTGAAATCGCCCGGGTAGAAACAGAGCAAGACCCACTTGCCCAGATAGTCGGACAATTTAACGTTGACGAAGCCGCCCTTGTGGTAGGCCGGGGCGGTGAAATCAGGGGCTTTCTTGCCAACCAGGACGGACATGGTGGTCTCCTTCTTCTCTGTCGGATGCTGTGCGGTCTGTTCGTGCTCGGTTTCCTCACCGGAGATGGTGCCGGTGATCCGGGCACATCCTTGCGGCTGGTCTGCCATCGTACCTCCTCTCCAGGTCAGCCTGTCTCTCGAGTCGATTATAGCCTCCAGGTTAATCCCTGAATACGGAAAGTTTGGCAGTTCGGCACGGTGGGGCGAGCAGCCTCGGTGTCAGGCCGGTCCCATGATGGCCAGGGAAGCCATTCGAGACGACGATTCCTTTTAAAGAACTCCTAACGGGCTTTTCACAATCGTGTAACAAACTGTGCGTACACTGCCGGCGTTCCGTCGACCGACAGCGATCGGCCGACCCATGGATGGCGCAACTGACAAGGGGAGTCCTTTATAGGCAGAGTCGGCGCAGAAACGGCGGACCCATCGATTTGACGTCAAGCAGAACCCGCCGCCGAGCCAGCCGAGTCAACTCACTGTCCGGCCCGCTTCCTCCGGCCATCCCAGCCGGGACGCCAACGGGCCGGTACCTCGAAGGAAAGAAGCATGAAAAAGATCGTGATGATTGTGTGCCTCCTCGCCGCTCTCGGGTTTCCGGGCACGACGTACGCCTCCGGGGCCGCCCAGGGAGATTCCGCTCCCATGGATCCTCTGCTGCGGCTGCTGGTCAGGAACGGAGTGATCACGGAGGAGCAAGCCCGCCAGGTCGAAGCAGAGTATCGTCGCGAGAAGTCGGCGGCCGCCACGCCGGCCGGCCGCTCGGCGGCTGCGCCCGCAGAAACCGCCCAGGCCGCCCCCCAGGCGGCCGTCTCGACCACCCCCCAGCCGGCCGCGCAGAAGGTTGAGCTTCCGGCGCCCCTGCGGGGATTCAAGCCGATCGGGCTCTTCTATATCTCCTACCAGAACGGGGAGCGCTACGCCGGAGTCCCCGGCGATACCAGCAACTACAACAGCTTCCTGCTCAAGCGCGGCTACTTCGGTGCCGACGTGGACATTACCCCGTACCTCACGGGGCGTTTCGTCACCGATGTCACCGTCGATTCGACGGGCGACGTGAAACCCCGGGCCAAGTACATCTACGGCAAGTTCCACGGCAAGGGGAACAATTTCTTTACCGGGCCCTACATGGAATTCGGTCTGGCCCACATGCCCTGGCTCGACTTCGAAGAGGCCATCAACGGATTCCGCATGCAGGACACGATGTTCCTGGAGCGCAGCGGCGTCTTCAACAGCGCCGACACCGGCGTGCTGTTCGGTTCGGATCTGGGGGGAACGCTCGGTGCCGAATACAAGAGCAATGTCAACAGCCACTATGCCGGCCGGTACGGATCCTGGCAGGCAGGTTTCTACAACGGCGGCGGCTATCACGCAGCAGAGAAGAACGACAACAAGGCTTTCGAGGGGCGCATCTCGATTCGCCCCATTCCCGATGTGGTGCCTGGCCTCCAGTTCACCGCTTTCGGTATCGCAGGCAGAGGGAATCAGGCCGAATCCAACGGGCTCGAGCCGCCCAAGTGGAGGAGCTTCGCCGGGATGGTGTCCTATGAGAGCCGCTTCTTTACGGGTACCGCACAAGGTTATGTGGGGACCGGCAACCAGTCTGGTACGGCCCTCGCCCCGAACGGGACCGCCGCCCATCAGAGGGGCTTCTCTCTGTTCGGCGCCGTGCACGTCCCCACTCCCCATTTCGGCCAGAAGGTCAGCGTGCTGGGCCGTTTCGACAACTTCGACTCCGACACGGACATCTATTCCGATGTCCAGCGGCGTTACATCGCCGGGATCGCCTGGCACATGTACAAGGGGAATATCTGGCTGTTCGATTATCAGCGGACCAACCACAGCCTGAGCGCGATCCCCGCCGAGGATCGGCTACAGATTACGCTGCAGACGGCGTTCTAGCTCGACTCAGGGCAGTTCCCGGACTCGGATCCGTCGATACTCCATCTGACCGCGATCCCCTTCGAGGCCGATGGGCCCGCGGTCCGGGATCTGCATCGCCTCCTCCAACACTTCGCCGTTGCAGGTGGCGCGGGCGACGCCCCCCTTGACCGTCACGACGATCTCATTCCACTGCTGCGGCCTGTAGTGTTGGAGCTCCTTGTAGGGCCCGGCCAGGAGGTAGTCTCGACACTGCAGCTGAGGCCCACGGATGTAGATCCCGCTGTCGGCGTTGGGTGTGGCGCGAAACTCCAGCTTCAGAATGAAGTCCTTCGGGAACTCTCGGGTCGTCCAGATTTGCTGGATGCGGCGCCCTTCGGGCGGCGTGGTCACGACCAGGCGGCCGTTCCGGGCGAGGAACCGCCCGTCATCGCTCGAGGTTCGGCCGTCCAGGCTCTGGGCCTGCCTGACGATGGGCCAGGCGGCCGCATTGGGATCGCTCGCCTGCCAGCGGGCGCGGGATTCGAGGTCCTCCGGACTGGTCGGGCGGAAGCCCCAGCCGCTCAGATCGCGGCCGTTGAACAGGCTCTCGAAGCCCGGCTCGGGCGTGAAATCGTCCGGCTCGGTCTCCAGAAACCCCAGCGTTGCGAGCAGTGGTCGCAACGCGGCCGCCCACTTGGCGTAGCCGGCTTCGTTCGGGTGCAGCAGATCGGGGAATTCCTCGATCTTGGCATTCCCTTCCCCGTCTGCGAACAGCGTCCAGGTATCGAGCAGGGTGACCTGCGGATCGGTGGAGACCACCCGAGCGTAGAGACTGTTAATGGCCCGGATCTGTTCGGGTGGACGCTGCTTGGATGGGGAACTCGGGAAGACCCGGCACAGAATGATGGGCATCCGGCTGTCGTGCTTCTCCAGTTCTGCGATGATCAATCGGACATTCCCGGCGATCGTCTCCGGAGAGGCGCCTTCAGCCAGGTCGTTGGTGCCGAGGAGCATTACGACACCGCTCGGATTGAGAGCCAGGACGTCATCCTGAAGCCGAATCAGCATGCCTCGGGTGGTGTCTCCACTGATCCCGCGATTGGCGACCTTGACTCCGGCAAAGGCTCCTCCCAGATCGTCGCCCCACCCTTGCGTAATCGAATCACCCAAGAAGACGAGGGCGTGTTGATCCTGCTCCACCTGTTGAGCCCAGGCGCTTCGCCGCTGCACCCAGAGTTCGCGAAACCAGTCATAGCGGCGGATCGGGCCGGCGCCGGGCAGCCCCTCGTCGGTCGGGGGGATGTCGTATTGCTGAGTGTCCTGAACGGCCGGTCTGGCCGGAGGCTGGGCCGGGGCGGCCGCGCCGATCGGTGACAGGAGGTTCCAGACGAGGAGGGAGAGAAACAGGGTCGTCGATTTCATGGGCCGGGTCCTTCCTTCGGGTGGCAAGATGTGCACCCCGTCCGGCGATCCGGCAGGGGCCTCTCCGGACAGTGGAAGACGCGTCTGCTCGCTTTGCCGAACCCGGGTCACACAATCCGCAGGCGAGAGTCTATCGCGTCGGTGCGATCCCCGGAAGGGCGGGCCGCTACTCCTTCCGGATCTCGCGGATTGCGTGCAGCAGGACTTCCGAGCGCCCGCTTTTGCTCAGATAGGCGGTGGCTCCGGCCTCGAGCATGGCGGCGGCTCGATCGGCCTCTTCGTACATCGACAACCCGATGATCCGTATCTTGGGGAACTCCTTATGGATGATCCGGGTCGCTTCGACTCCGTTCATTTGGGGCATTCCGAAATCCATGAGGATGACGTCCGGTCGAAGCTCTCTGGCGGCCGCGATGGCTTCGGTACCGTTCGAGGCCTCTCCAATCACCAGGAGATCGGATTCATCACCGAGCAGCATCGACAGCCCCTGCCGCATGACGACGTGATCGTCGACGAGAAGGACTCGAATCGGGCTCTGCTCCTGGGAGGTTTTTCTGTCGGGTCCGCTCTCATCGGTGCGCTTCTGCGGCGACTTGTGTCTCGAGTCGTCACGCAGGACGACCCTGCGCAGCGGTGCGACGGGAACGGTCAGGGTCACCACGGTGCCTTGCTGAATCGTGCTCTCGATCTGCAGTGTCCCGCCGAGCAATGCCAGTCGCTCCCGAATGCTGACCAGACCGAAGCCCCCAGTTGCCCGGCCGCTTTCGAACGAGAGGTTCTCGGTGTCGAACCCGGCACCCTCGTCGCGGACGACGACCTGCACGTGTTCGAAATCAGGATGCGTGAGAGTGACGTGTGCGTGAATGACTTTGGCGTGCTTGACCACGTTGAACAACGCCTCCCGGACAGACTGAAACAACAGGATTCGAACATCCTCACGGTCTGAGACGTTCTTGCCGTCTGAGACGAACTCCACGGTGAGACCGTACTTCTCTCTCATCCACCGGACCAGCCACTCCAGAGCGGCCTGGAGCCCCGCCTCGTGAAGAATCGGAGGCGAGAGCTCGGCAGTGAGGGACCGCGCCGTGTTGATGGACTCGTTCAACAGTTTTTCCACTTGTTTGACTGTCGCCAGTTGCTTTGGATCGATGCGTCTCGACAGGACGTCGAGACCGAATTTCGCTCCCACCAGGAGCTGTTGGAGGTGATCGTGGATGACCTGGGCCATGCGGCGGCGTTCGCGCTGTTCGGCGGTCGTCAGCTCGGAGGTGAGGCGGGCCAATTGATCGGCCCGGATCTCGAGCTCCGCCGTGCGTTGGCGCACCCTCTCTTCGAGTTCCGTCTTCGCCTGGATCAGCGCCTCCTCGACCTGCTTGCGATGAGTGATGTCGCGGACCACTCCGACGCGGTACAGAGGGACACCCTGCGCGTCCCGAACGACCCGGATCTTATCGCCCAGCCATAGGTAATCACCACTCTTGCTTCGGAATCGGTACTCCACGAATCCGACTTCACTCTCGAGCGCCTTCTCGAGTTCTTCGATCACGGCCGGACGGTCTTCCGGATGGACGAGAGCCAGGGTCGCCTCCGTGTCGAGGCCGCTCATTTCCTCCGGGGTGTAGTCGGCAATGTCCTGGAAGACCGGACTGAAATAATCATACTTGCCTGTCTGAAGGTCGCGCCGATACGAAGCATCGAGAGACGTTTCCAGGACCTCGCGGAAGCGGCCCTCGCTTTCGCGCAGCGCCAGTTCCGCCCGTCTGCGTTCCGTGATCTCGACGGTGGCGAGCGCGAAGAGGGGGAGCGGTGATGAATGCGTCGCGATGGGACTGATCGTGCCGTGGTACCAACGCTGTACTCCGTCTCTGGCGAAGTCGTATTCGAGCGTCAGGGGCTGTCCCGTCCGGTGGATTTTCCGGAACCGCTCCAGCCAAAAGGCGATGACGTCCTCGGCGACCCCAATCTCCCGGCACGTCTTGCCGGTCAACTCACGGGCCGTCATCCCGTAGAAGGCGGCCATCGTCTCGTTGGGGCGGACGAAGACCAGATTGTCTTCGGCCAGGGCCATGATCGACATGAGCACGGCATTCGAGTCGAAGAATGCCTGCAACTGGGCCTCTCGTTCGCGCAGGCGCTCCTGCTGGTGTTGACGGTCCGTCACGTCGAAGATGACGCCGTCGATGAAGAGCGGTCGACCCCCCTCGTCCAGAATGGCGCGGCCCTGTTCGGAGAAGGAGCGGATGTCTCCGCTTCGGTGGCGCAACCGGTACTGGACTTCGAAGGCCTCGCCCGTTCGGACCGCCGCCTCGATCGTTTCGGAGACCCGAGAGCGATCTTCCGGAACGATGTGTGGGATGATCGAGCAGATCTCATCGGACAGCAGTTCCTCGGCTCGAAAGCCGGTCATCTGTTCTGCCAAGTCGTTGTAAAACTGCATCTTGCAGCCGTTCTGCAAATGGACTCTGTAGACCAGTCCGGGGAGGTTCCTGGCCAACGTCTGGTATTCTTCCTTTCGCCGACGCAGGGCATTCTCGATCTGCTTCTGATCCGTGATGTCTTCGGCGATGCCCACGATGCGAAGGACGCGTCCGTCCCCATCCGTCACCCCGAAGCCACGGGCCCGGACCGCCCGGACGGAACCGTCCGGGCGCTTTACGCGGTATTCGATCGGTTCCAGCCCTGGCGAGCCCTCCCGGCCGACCCGTTCAATACTCGAAAGGAGTGCGGGTCTGTCCTCGGACAAAACTGCATCGAGCCAGGAACGGGGCTGGGCATAGAGATCTGTACACGACCGCCCCCACAGTTTCTCGTAGGCAGGGCTGACGTAGAGGACCTCATGCCAGTCGGGGGAGACGATCCAGAGCACCTCGGCAAGGTTTTCCGCCAACTCATGAAAGAGGCCTTCTTGTCCTGAGAGAGCGGTCTCGGCTTCCTTTTGAGCCGTAATATCCCGGTGCAGGACTCGGAGTCCCAGGCAATCTCCGTCCGAATCCCGAATCGTGTGGCAGGAATGACTGACCCAGCGAATCGCTCCGTCACGCCGCACGATCCTGAACTGTAGAGGAGCGGTTCGCCCGGGTTCGCCCGTTTCACAGACATGATCGGCAACCCGGAGACGATCGTCGGGGTGCACGATGCTCAAGTGGAACCGCGGGTTTGAGAGAAACTGCTCGGGAGCATACCCGGTGATGTGCTCGCAGGAAGGGGAAACATAGATACAACGCCCATCCGGGGTCCGCCAGCACTCCCAGTCCGGCGCCGTCTGGGCAACCGTCCGGTAGCACTGAATCAAGAGATCCGTCTGTGTTGCGGACGGATCCCGGCCGGAAGTATCTGTGCAAGCCGAACTCCTCTCGGGACTTCGGCGCGTGCGCCTCATCGCTTGCTCCCCCTTAAACTTTCGTCCCGTCCAACACAGCAACGGAAAACAACGTCGGAGCGCCACTATCCGCACCCGCCCCGAACTGGAAGTCCCTCTTCGATCCAGTCTAGCGGAGGCCCGTCGAAAACGTAAAGCGATCGGGGAAGGGAATCGGAATTGAGATTTACGATTTACGATTTACGATTTGAGGGCGGAAGGCAGAAGGCAGAAGGCAGAAGGCTCTTCGCAGGTTCTTTCTGGTTCCCGGTTCCAGGAAGGCGAGGGCCGGCATCCGAAACGAAAGAGTCACAATCTCCCGTCGGGACTCGGCCGTCGCCAGTTTACGGATCTCCAGCTTCCAGCTCCCCACTTCCCCCAAGCCGTCAATCGTCAATCTCAAACCGGAATTCTCAAATCCTCCGTCTCACTGTTCGCCTTGGCCGGGGGCCTTCTTGATCCCCAGGTTCCACGCCTCGAAGGCCCAGACGTCCGCCGTCTGGGCGATCCGCTTGTCCGTCGGCATGTAGCCGTGACTCGTGTTCGTGGCGATATGGATCAGCACGGGATTATCACAAGCCTGGGCATGCTGCAGGGCGGCGGCGAACTTGTAGGAGTGGCTCGGCACGACCCGGTCATCGTGATCCGCCGTGGTGATGATGGTGGGCGGGTAGCAGACACCCTCCTTGATGTTTTGCAGCGGAGAATAGGCATACAGCCACTTGAAGGCCTCCTCATTCTCCGAAGTCCCGTATTCGGGAGCCCACAGGTCCCCACCGGAAAAGCGCTGGTAACGCAGCATGTCCAGGACCCCTGCACCCGCATAGGCGGCTCCGAAGAGCTCGGGATGCTGGGTAATCGAGGCGCCGACCAGCAGGCCGCCGTTGGAGTAGCCCTGAATGCCGAGATGCGCGTGGTCGGTGTACTTCTCGGCGACCAGGTATTTCGCGGCCCAGGCGAAATCGTCGAAGACGTTCTGCTTGTTGCCGAGCATACCGGCCTCGTGCCACTTCTCTCCGTAGGTCCCGCCGCCGCGCAGGTTGGCCACCGCGTATACCCCGCCCATCTCGAGCCAGACCGGAAAAACCGGATTGAAACTCGGGGTCACCGTGATGTTGAACCCGCCATATCCGTAAAGGATGGTGGGGTTCTGGCCGTTGAGCTGCAGATCCTTGCTGTGGGTGATGAACATCGGGATCTGCGTGCCGTCCTTGGACGGGTAGAAAACCTGTTCGGTAACGTACTTCTCCGGATCGAAATCGACCTTCGGTTCGAAGAACACGTTCCTTTGGTCCGACTTCAGGTCGTAGTGGAAAACCATGCTCGGTGTCAGGAACGAAGTGAAGCCGAAGAACAGATTCGATGATTCGCTGTGGCCGCTCAGGCCGCCGACCGATCCGATGCCGGGAAGCTCGATCTGTTCCAGATGCTTCCCCTGGGTATCGAAAAGATCCAACTGACTCTTGGCCACGATTTCGGAGAGGACGACGAGTCGACGGTCCGCCATGAGAGCTCCCGAAAGCACCCCTTCTCCCTCGGGCACGACCTCCCGCCATCGGTCGGGCGACGGGTTCGAGAACGACGCGGCCACGATCCGGCCGCGCGGAGCGTCCAGCGTCGTCTGCAGGTAGAGCGTGTCGCCGTCGTCACCGAGGGGCTCGTACACGGCATCGTTGGCCGTGTACAGGGGACGGATCTCAGCGCCCACGTTCGGCTTGGCGGCGTTGCCCAGCCGGGCGTAATAGAGCTCGTTCATGTGCGCCGTCCCATTGACCAGATAGACGTAGAGGAACTTCCCGTTATCGGAAACCGCTCCCCCGACGATCCAGTCCGGTCGATCGGGCCGCTCATAGATCAGGGTGTCCGCACTCTGCTCGGTGCCGAGCCGATGATAGTAAAGCTTCTGGTCGAGGACCTGCTGGCTGATGGCCTGCCCCTTGGGCGGCTCGGGGTAGCGCGAATAATAGAAGCCCTGGTTGTCCTTCGTCCAGGCCACGCCGGAGAACTTCACCCAGCGGACGGCATCTTCGAGAGTCTTGCCCGAGGAGACCTCCAGAACGTGGATGGTCTGCCAGTCGGAACCTCCTTCGGACAGCTGATAGGCCAGCAGCTTTCCGTCCGGAGACGGCTCATAGCCGGCCAGGGCCAGAGAACCGTCCGGAGAGAGCGTGTTGGGATCCAGCAGTGTCCGGGGTTCTCCCTCGAGACCGTCCTGGACGTAGACGACGGACTGGTTCTGGAGACCGCTGTTCTTGCGGAAGAAGAACCGGCCGCCCTGCTCGTCCGGAACGCCCGATTTCGGATAGTCCCACAGCTGGGTCAGCCGTTGTTGGATCCAACCCCGAATCGGAATCTTGGAGAGGTACTCGTCGGTGAGTTTGTTTTCAGCCTCGACCCACTGCTTCACTTCGGGGCTGTTGAGGTCCTCCATCCATTGATAGGGAGCCGGGACCTGGGTGCCGAAGTAATCGTCCACCACAGTGTCCCTTTTGGCTGCGGGATAGTTCAACCTTTCGCTCTCCTGAACGGCACAGGCGGCCAGGAGGGGAAGAGCGACGACGAGTGCGAACATTCGTTTCTTCATAATCTTGACTTTCTCCTGCTTGGGCTTCGCGGGGGAGTATAGGACAAATACGACAAATTCGACACACGCACCGGGTGGAAGTGGGGGCGGGAGGGAACCGCCTTGTCGACTGACCGACCGCGGTTCCGGGACATCCTCCGGATCCCCCGGTTTCGAGCGCAGCTGCCTACGGGCTCCAGTGCGGCTTCCTCTTTTCCAGAAATGCTCGCATTCCTTCCTGGGCCTCCTCACCGAGGCGCACGCGGCCGTGGATTCCGAGGGCCTGTTCGAGGTCGGCCTCCAGCGAGTGTGGCCACAGCGACCGTAGAAAGGCCTTCGTATCGCGCAGGGCCCCGGGCGCACCTTGCGAGACTTCGGCGGCAAGTCGCCCCGCCTCGTTCAACAGTTCGTCCGCGGCGACGATCCGGTTGACCAGTCCCATGGCGCGGGCGCGTTCCGCATCGATCAGTTCGCCGGCGAGCAACAGCTCATTGGCCTCCAACTCTCTCACCCGACGGCGCAGGTAGGCCATCACCAGCCCGGCGACGAGCCCGCGCCGAACCTCGGGGAAACCCAGGCGCAGATCTTCGGTCGCCACCACGAGATCGCAGGCCAGGAGCAGGCCGCCTCCGCCGGCGATGGCGGCGCCGTGGGCCGCCCCGATGACCACCTTTGGACTCTCGCTGAGGGTTCGAAAGGTGCGGGCGACCATTTCTCCCGAAAGTTCGGCGAGGTCCGCCTGCAGCCCCTCCTTGAGATCGAGGCCGGAGCAGAACACGGGCCCCGCGCCCCGCAGGATCACCACTCGGCAGGACTCCATTTCCGCCAGTTCGTCGAGCCTGCGGCAAAGCTGCTCCATCAGGGGCAGGTTCAGGGCATTTCGCTTCTCGGGCCGGTTGAGGGTGAGCACCGTGACGCGCGGCGCCCAGCTCTCACATAACACCAGATTTTTGTCCATCACTTTCCCTTCACGATGCCGCGGTCCCGACGGAGAGCGTCCCGGTCTTCGTTTCGGGTTTCGGGTTTCGGGTCGGACTCTCGAAACCCGAAACCCGAAACTGAGAACCCTTCTCCTGGTAATGCGCAGGAGCCTCCCCGTGTCCGTCGACGTCACCGATGGTCCGGTTCCGAACCTGTCGGCAGCGCGAGTTCCATCTCCAGCGCGATCTGGCCGATGGCCTTCCCCTGGGCATCGACGCGGAGCGAACGACTGCCGCCGCCGGCCAGGACTTCGGGTAGGACGAAGTTGAGGGCCTGCAATTTGGGCAGCGAGAAACGCTGCACCGGGCCACAGCCCATAGGTTCGAAGAATTGCTGAACCCTGTCCGCGGTCAGGAGCTTTTCCAGCGCGGGAAAATCCTCCGGTCGACGGGCGAAAACAGCCAGCGTCGCCGCCGAACCCTTGTCCCCACTGCGAGCGTAAGCAATCTCTCCCAGTCGCATCATCTGCTTCTCCGTGATCCTGGAATGACCTCCGACGCCGAAGGCGTCCTTGGACTGCGGAAGCTCGCTTCCGCTTTCAATCCGCCCCGGAAGCCCATATCGACTCGCGCCGCCGGCTGCCGACCAGCCCCGCCCATGCCTTGGAGCACCCCCAACCGAGGCCCCTCCCCGGAAAGCGGCAGCAAGCTCCCGCAATCCAAAGCGGCTCCGCCGCCAAATCGAAAATCGTAAATCGTAAATCTCAGATCTCGAGAATCTCTACCTCGACCGACACCCGTTCGCGCGGAATCAGGCACGGCCAGTAGCCGAAAACAGGGCTCGGGCGCGGCCTCCCCGCCGAGAAACCGGTGACCCCCTGCGGTCCCGACGTAACCAGCGGCGCCAGCTCCCGGCAGAAGCGCTCGACCGCCTCGACCCGGGGATCGCGGGTCGCCAGGCGCAAGACCGTCTCGAGCAGCTCCGGTCGGGGCAGCATGCCGGGAGCACAGGCGCCCGCCCCCAGGGTCTCGATCTCGAAGCCCTCCAACTCGTAGCCCGCCCTGCGAACCCGCTCCCGGACCACCTCGCCGCAGCGTCGCGCCTTTTCGATCGCGTGCCGGCCGAAGATCGTCAGCGTTCCCTGGGCCCAGTACCCGTCACGGTAGCTGGCACTCACCTTGTAGTTCCGCGGGAGGCTCGCTGCCCCGGGCGCCCAGGACCCGAGACGCGATGCGGGTCCCTCCTGCCGAACTTCCAGGCCCTCAAACGAGACGGTTGCTTCCGGGGTCAGGTAACGGGCCGGGTCGACGATTTCGTAGAGGAGCTGCTCTTTGACGGTCGCCTCGGTCACGGTGCCCCCGGTGCCCCGGGGTTTGGTGACGACGAAAGTCCCGTCCTCCTCCATCTCCACGAAGGGAAATCCCAGGTCTTCGGGCGAGGGAACGTCGAGCCAGTCGGTCAGGATGCCTCCGGTCACCTGCACGCCGCATTCGATCACGTGGGCAGCGACCAGGCCGCCGGCCAACCGTTCATACTCGGACGGCCCCCAGCCGAAGTGATGGACGCAGGGGCCGCACACCAGGCTGGAGTCGGTTACCCGCCCCGTCAGCACGATCTCGGCGCCAGACTCGAGGGCTCGGACGATGCCTTCGACTCCGAGGTAAGCGTTGGCCGTGACGAGACGATCCCGCACTCGTGCGATGGGCTCTCCGGTTTCCAGATTGTCGAGAGAGCCGTTCTGATCCGGCACCTGGGAGAGCCGGCGGACCGTCTCCAGAACGTCGTCTCCGGAGACGATTCCGATGCGCAGGCCGCGGCAGCCGGCCTCGCGCAATGCCGCTGCACAGGCCTCGGCACAGCCCCGGGGATTGAGCCCTCCCCCATTGGTGACGACCCGGAGCGGTCGCCCCGATTTCCAAACGGGCGCCAGCGAGCGCACGGCTTCCACGCAGTCTCGGGGGTAGCCGAGCTCGGGTCGGCGCTCCCGCTGAACCGCCATGATGGAGAGCGAGACCTCGGCCAAATAGTCCATCGTGACGTAGTCGAGGTCGGGTTGCTGAGCGACGAGCCGGGCCGGAGCGTCGGGGTCATCGCCCCAAAAACCTTGCGCATTGCCGATCCTGAGAGTCATCGTCCTACACCTGAATGACGCCGGTGTGGAATCGTCCCGCCGGTCGCGTTCGCCGAACCAGCGGAAGGACCCTTCGCAGCACGTCCCGGGTAGCGTGTGGAGGGAGGATCGCGTCGACCCACCCTCGAGCCGCCCCGTAGCGAATGTCCGCCTGTGCCTCGTACTCGGAGGCAATCCGCTCGCGCAGCTTCTCCAGTTCCTCGGGGGCCAGGGGGTGGCCGCTGCGCTCGGCTGCCTTCTGCTGGATCTCGAGAAGCACGCCGGAAGACTGCCCGGCTCCCATCACGGCGTACTGCGCATTGGGCCAGGCGAAGATGAACGCGGGATCGTAGGCCTTGCCGCACAGGGCATAGTTGCCGGCACCAAAGGAACCGCCCACGATGACGGTGATCTTCGGGACCGTCGAATTGCTGATGGCATTGACCAGTTTGGCGCCGCTCCGGATGATGCCCGATTCCTCCGCCCGCTTGCCGACCATGAACCCCATGACATCCTGGAAGAAAAGGAGTGGCAGCTGGGACTGGTTGCACTCGAGAACGAAACGGGCCGCCTTGTCCGCACTGTCCGTGTAAATGACTCCGCCGATCTGGATGCCCTCGCTGCGCGACTGACAGCGAATCCGCTGGTTGGCGACGATTCCGACGGGAACACCACCGAGCCGGGCGTACCCGGTGACGAGCGTTTGTCCGTACTCCTTCTTCGATTCCTGAAAAGATCCGGCGTCGACCATGCACTCCAGGAGATCCCGCACGTCATAGCCGCCGTTTCCGTCGATGTCGATCAACTCGTACAGCTCCTCCGGATTCCGGGAGGGCGCCCCAACGTCGGCGGGCGCGGCGTCGGGTGCCGGCAGCAAATCGACCAGCGCTCGGAGACGCTCGAGACAGGACTCGTCGTCCTTCTCCCGAAAATCGACGGTGCCGCTGATCTCGGAATGCAGCGCCGCCCCGCCCAGCGATTCCGTGTCCACATCCTGGCCGATGGCGGCCTTGACCAGGGCCGGACCCGCCAGATAGAGCCCGCTTCCCTCAGTCATCAGGATCCGGTCGCAGAGGACCGGAAGATAGGCCCCTCCGGCGATGCAGTTTCCCATGATGGCGGCGTATTGCGGGACTCCGGCGGCCGACAGGACGGCGTTGTTGCGGAAAATGCGGCCGAAATCATCCTCGTCGGGAAAGATCTCGTCCTGCAGCGGGAGAAAGACCCCGGCGGAGTCGACCAGATAAATGAGCGGCAGGTTGCACTCGAATGCGATCCGCTGAGCCCGCAGGAGCTTCTTGACGGTTTGTGGGAAGAAGGCGCCCGCCTTCACGGTGGCATCGTTCGCCACGACCATACAGGGGCGGCCGGCAATATCTCCAATTCCGGTCACCAGGCCCGCCGCGGGCACGGGGCCCACCTCCGGGTACATCTCGTGAGCTGCCCAGAGGCCGATTTCGAGAAGGGATGTCTGCGGATCGAGGAGCTTCTCGATCCGTTCCCTTACCGGCAACCGGCCCAACCTGCGCTGGCGTTGGCGACCCTTCTCGCCGCCGCCTTCCCGCAGGCGTCCCTCTTCCTCGAGCAGGTTCTCGGTCAGCCGGCGAAGGCTGCTTCCAGTCACCGTCATACTGCTACTTCCACCCGGTGATGTGATCGGAAACCTGCCCGACTTCCGCGTCGTCGTTGTCAAAAAAACCATCCATGGCCCGGTCCATTTCGCGAAACGCCAGCGTGCAGTAGTGCTTTCCCACTGTGAGTTCCTGTTCCATCGTGGTGGTATGGCGGGGATCCCGACCCAGATCGCGATCCAGGCGGCTCAGGACCGCCGCCGTCATGTACATGGCCATGCTCGTCTGCGCCAGCCGATCGAGGATCAGCTGCTCCTCGATGATGGCTTCCTTGTGCCGCGCCAGCAGCCGGGGAATGGCCAGTCCGAAGCGCCGGATCCGCGAGGCGAGTCGGCCCGCCTCGACCTCCAGACGGTCCGATTGTACCGGGATCGTCGGGGACGTCACGATCTGGTGGATGCTCCGCTTTCCGAATCCGAGGATCTTCCCGATCCCGGCCATGGGGTGATGGGCGGCTCCCACGACCGCTTTCAGCTGCATGCCCACGTCGCGAAGGCCGCCGGCCCCGATGAACGCCCTGAGGACCTCATTGGAACCCTCTCCGATCATGTTGAGTCGCGTATCGCGCATGATCCGCTCGTAGGGCTGATCGCAGAAGAGGGAGCGCCCGCCGAGAATCTGCATCGTGTCGTAGACGATCTGCCACAGGGCCTCGGATGCGAAGACCTTGAGCATGGCCGTTTCCAGCATGAAGTCCTCTTCGCCCCGGTCGAGCAGACCCGCCGTCAGGTAGGTCCCGGATTCCATGGCATACAGATAAGCGGCGATGCGGGCGATCTTCTCTTTAACCAGCGCGAAGGAAGCCAGAGGGCGCTGGAACTGGTGCCGGTGGACGGCGTGTTCGACGGCACGGCGGTACAGAAAGTGGGCGGTGCCGGTGCAGGCGGCTCCAAACGTCGTTCTGCCGAAGTCGAGGCAGGTCAAGGCGATCTTGAGTCCGTCGCCGATCTCCCCGAGTATGTTCTCGGGTGGCACTTCGAGGTTTTCGAACGCCAGCTTGGCGGTCTGGCTGCCGCGCATGCCGACCTTTTCGAGCGAGGGGTCGGTGACCCGAAATCCTGGCATGTCCGGGGTGACGATGAAGGCGGTGATTCGGTCTTGCCCGTCGAGGTTCAGCTTGGCCATGACGGTCAACATCCCGGCCATGCCGCCGTTGGTGATCCACTGCTTGCGGCCGTTGATCCGATAGACGCCCCGAACCGCGTCGAACTCAGCCCGGGTTTCGATTCCGGCGGCATCGCTGCCGGCATTGGGCTCGGTCAGTGCAAATGCCGCCAGCATTTCGCCCCGGGCCAGTGGCCGCAGGAAGCGATCCTTCTGATCGGTGGTGCCGTAGAGCAGGAGTGCCTTGAGTCCGATGCTCTGATGGGCGTTCACGAACAGAGCCGTCGAACCGCAGCGTCCCGCCAGTTCCTGTACCAGACGACAGTACCCGTACTGGGTTAGACCGAGACCATCGTACTTGGGAGGAATCGTGCAGCCGAGCACGCCGAGCTTGCCCAGACCGCCGATGACTTCGTCGGGAATGGTGGCGTTCCGGTCGATCCAGTCGGGATCCAGATGGTCATCACAGAAACTGCGGAGCTTCGAGACCACCTCTTCGACGCGCCGGTGCTCTGCTTCATCGACGTCTGGGAATGGAAAGACCCGGCGGGAGTCGCAGACTCCGAAGAAAAGAGCCCGGGCAAAGCTGGGCAGCTTTTCACCGGAGAAGAACAGCTCTTCCGCCATTCGAATCTGCTCTTCCTGATGGACAGCATCGATTGGCATGGCTGACTCCTTGCAGTTCGTCTCAGCGTCAGCGTGCTTCCAGCCACGACGGGAGCGCCGGCTGATCGCCGGGAGGCCTCTCTCCAAGTATAGAGAACACAGGCATCTACCCTCAACAGATCGGCCAGGTCGAAGGCGTTTTCCGGGAGCGGCCCGCTGCGCCGGCGAAGGGCGACACGTCGTCCCCAACGCGCGCGGAGCACCGGGTGTGTGCGGGAATCGATTCAGAACAGTCCGGGAATCATTCGCTTCGTCCTGGCGGCATACCTCGAATATTCGGGGTAGCGTTGTCGCAGGAGTCGTTCCTCCGTCAGCATCCGGGTGACGGAGCCGGCCAGGATGAGAGGAAAGAGGAAGATGGCGGACGCCGAGAGGTGGGCCAGGGCGCCGGCGGCGGCAAAGGCGCAGACCGCCGTGTAGATGGGATGACGGACCCAGTGATAGGGACCGCTCGTGACGAGTCCTCCCGTCGTAGGATCGGCCGCAAAATGGAAGCTCCGTCTCCCGAAGGTCCAGCGAGCCCAGACCATGAGCGCTACCGCCGCCAATTGCACGGCAATCACGAGCGGTGACGGCGAGAACAGGCTGCGCAGGGCGATCAGGCCCAGCAGGCCGGCGATCATCAACAGGTAGCCGAGGATGGAGAGAACCTTCGCCTCACCGTCTTGCCCGGCTCTCATAGATTGGTCCCACCGTGAGGGACTCCAGTCCCCCTGCCAGCGAGTCTAGCGAACCGGCTGTCGCCCGTAAAGCCGGGGCGCAGAACTCGACTTTGGTCAAGCGGTGAGTCAGAATGGTCAGCAGCGCCACCCAGCGAGAGGAGAAACGAGATGCTCTACTGGGCCCTCATCTTTCTGATCGTCGCGATTATCGCCTCCTTCTTCGGATTCCGCCGCACGGCGGCCATCTCCGCGACGATCGCCAAATTTCTGTTCTTCATCTTCGTCGTGCTCTTCCTGATCTTTCTCATCCGGGCACTGATCGCCTAATCCATCCGGCTGCGCAACACACGAAGAAGCGCCAGGCCGAACAGGGCCGCCAGGCCGTTGACGAGAAAGTCGAACAGGGTACCGGCGAAGTATCCCCAGTTGTAGTCTCGCTCGATGTGCGTCCACAGGGCGACGTGAGTGGTCGCGACGACCGTCGTGGACCAGACGACGGCCTGGACCGTTTCCCAGATCACCGAGGCCGTCGCGGTGTAGGCGAGGACGAGGCCTGCGCTGCCCCGGTTTTCCCCGTCACCCCAGGGGCCCAGGATCATGGCCACCATCACGAATCCCAGGCTGTGGGCGAACACGTGCACGCTCTGGAGCTGATTCAGGTCGTCGAAGGCGAGAACCCAGAAGGGTTCATCGGGCGCCATCGGATCCGGGGGACTCTCGTACTGGATCCTGCGCGCCGCGCTGATGCCCGCGAGTACGATGAAGCATCCCAGGATGAACCGGGCGAGCGTCTTGCGGGTCTGCAAGCCGGCGAAACGTCGAACCGTCGAACGCAGAAATGGAGACTGCATGTCTTCCCAGTCTACTCCCGGGCCCACCCGCTCAGGGCAGATACACCACGATCAGTTGGGGGCGACTGGAGGAATCTGCATCGTCTCCCGATCGGTAGCCGATGAAGTCGGAGCTGCCGTCGTCGTTGTCGTCGAGAGCGAAGTAGATGCGGAACTGCGTCAGGCCGCTGCGATTCAGTGCCGCCAGTCCAGCGGCGTCCAACTCTCCTTCGGACCAGGCTCCATCCGCGGTGGCATCGCTGAGGGACACCACGGCCGTTGCCGTGGCGGCCGCCTGAAAGTCGCTGCTCTCCAGCGCCGGATTGCCGCCGAAGGAACCGGTCCGAATATCGCCGAGACAGGCTCCATGCGTGGTGAACGGATCGGTCCCGCGCAGAATGCCGCGGCGCAGCCGCAGCGTTGCGGAGATGATCGTCGCGCCGGCCGGGATGGAGGAGGTGTCGAAAGAGACGAGGCTCTTGACCTGGAGGTCCCCGTTGAGGTCACCCACGCGCAGGGCCACGACGTTGCTGTTGGTGCTGTCCGTGAGCCCTCCCACGTCGCTGTTTTCGGCCGTCTCGACCACCAGGCCGTCGTCGGCCCCGATGGAGGTGAAGGTCTGCTCCTCGGGGGTGCCTCCGCCCGAATCGACGGTCACCGTGATGCTGTCCGAGCCGGGAAGGCCTCCGCTGTCCGTTACCGAGGCCGTGATGACCTGGGTGCCGGCCAGCAGCGCACTGGTCGAGAACGATCCGCCGCTGCCGATAGGGCCGCTGAGGCTGGAGGTCCAGGTCAGCGACGGGGTGAGAACACCGTCCTCGGCATCGCCGGCCGTGCCGGCGAAGGAAATCGGGCTGCCGACTACGAAGGAGGAACCGTCGGCCGGGCTCGTGATCGAGACGCTGGGAGGCGTATTGGTGGGAGCGGTCACGGTCACCGTGATCGAATCCGAGCCATGCAGGCCCCCGCTGTCGGTCACCGAGGCCGTGATGACCTGGGTCCCGGCAAGAAGCGCACCGGTCGAGAACGATCCGCCGCTGCCGATGGGGCCGCTGAGGCTGGAGGTCCAGGCCAACGACGGGGTGAGAACACCGTCCTCGGCATCGCCGGCCGTGCCGGCGAAGGAAATCGGGCTGCCGACCACGAAGGAGGAACCGTCGGCCGGGCTCGTGATCGAGACCGTCGGAGCGGTGTTGCCCGTCCCTCCCGTGGAGTAGGTCACGACCAGTTGGGGGCGGCTGGCCGGATCGGAGTCGTTCCCCGAGCGGTATCCGATGAAGTCCGAACTGCCGTCGTTGTTGTCGTCCAACGTGAAGTAGACCCGGAACTGGGTCAGGCCGGCGAGGTTGATCGCCGCGAGACCGGCAGGGTTCAGGGAGCCCTCCGACCAGTCTCCGTCGGAGACGGCATTGCTCAGCGATGCCACACCGACGGAGGTTGCCGGAGCCTGGAAGTCGGAGCTTTCCGTGGCGCGATTCCCGCTGAATGCCCCGGTTTGGATGTCCGCAAGACAGGCTCCCAGGATCTCGAAGGGGTTGGTCCCTCGGACCGTCCCGCGTCGCAGTCGCAGGGTGGCGGAGAGGATCGTCGCACCGGCCGGAATCGAGGAGGTGTCGAAGGACAGGAAACTCTTGACCTGAACGTTGCCGTTCAGATCCCCGACACGCAGGGCCACGACATTGCCCGCGCTGCTCTCGGTCAGACCCCCCGCGTTGCTCGTCTCCGAGGACTCGACGACCAGGCCGTCGTCGGCGCCGATGGAGGTGAACGTGGCATCGGTCGCCCCACCCGACGGGGTGACCGTCATGGTGACGCTGTCCGATCCTGCCAGACCGCCGCTGTCGGTCACGGAGGCAGTGATGACATGGGTGCCCGTCGAGAGGATGGCGGAGAAGGACCCACCGCTGCCGATGGGACCGTCCAGGCTCGAGGTCCAGGCCAGCGAGGAGGTGAGATCACCGTCCTCCGTGTCGCCGGCCGACCCGGAGAACGAGACGGGGGTTCCGGCCGGGAAGGAGGCGCCGTCGGACGGGGAGGAAATCGTCACCGACGGCGGAGCGTTGCCGCCGGCACAAGATGCGAACTGAAAGGACCCAATGAAGTTGCCCCACTTGGTCGGGTTGAAGTTGGTGATGTCCTTGCTGTACTCGCCGATGTACCAGAAGGTTTGCCCGTCGGGATCGATGGTCATTTCCGTGTAATCGCCCCAGCGGTGAGGTCCGGGCCGCTGGAAGGAATCGTAGGCCACCTCGCCGTCCTTGAGACTCGTCTCGGGTTGCAGCGATCCGGCCGGATCCCCGGACTGACGGCCGGTCACCCGGATCGACGGGAAGATGCTCGGACTGCTCTTGGTGTAGCCGACCGCCATGTCCCCGCAGCTGTTGACGGCCAGATCCGGAAAGAAGCGGTAGTCGCCATTGCTGCCGAAGACGCCTGCATCGATCACGTTCGGTCCGGTGGGATCGATCCGGGCCCAGCGGATGCAGTCGACGGTTCCGGATCCGGGGTTGCAGGCGATGGTCGTGGTCATCCAGATTTCCCCGTCGTGATACTCGGCGTCCAGCCCCCGCCAGTCGTTGGCCTGGACCAGATCGCTCGATCCGGCCTGTGGCGCGTCGATGGGGAAGCCGGCCGTGACGCCGGTGGCGCTGTTCAGATTGACGTTCCCTTCGTTGGTGAAGATATTGGCTCCGAACGGGTCGGTCCACGACCAGACGGTGTGGTTGGCGCCGTCGAACACTTCGGTCATGACGTAGTGGGGACCGCTGGACGGCCAGGTGCCCTGATTGAACCCGTGAAGGTTGACCGGCTGCGGAGTGGACCCGTTGCTCCCGGTGGAGCGGGAGACCACGGTGAGACTGGATCCCGAATACATGGCCGACTTGTTCATCGCGAAGACACGGCCCTCCAGATAGAACGATCCGAGAAACTGATTGGAGCCCAGGTAGATGGCATCTCGACCGACGCCGGCCTGGGGAAAGTCGAAGAAGGCGCCGCTGATGTTGGTGGCAAAGCCGTAGCGGTTCCAGCTGCCCGTGGGATTCGATGTCTGGGTGGCGGCGACGCAGTAGTCCGAACCGTCTCCATCGACGCCCAGGATGAAGCGATCCTCCGACTCGTCATAGAGGACATTCGGATCGAACACTGAAGTATTACTGCATCCCGGTGTCCCGGCGAAGAAGCTCGAAAAAGTGACGGGTCCCTGCAGCAGGGTGCCGCTCTTGTCGTAGATGGCGAAGGCGACGTTGACGACCGCAATGATGTGGTTCGGCCCGACCGCCAGTTGCGGGTCCGGAGGGACGTTGAGACCGCCGCCGCAGCAGTCGTTGGCGTCCAGACTGTCGAAGCTGACTCCGGCCGGCAGCGGCGCCAGCTGGCCGGGAGCGAGTGCGGTCACGCCCTGCACGTTGGGGCTGGGTGGAAGAAGCAGAGCCTCGGCGCGCAGCCGGTCGGCTTCTTCCTCCGTGATGGGGGATTCGGGGCGGTCTTCTTCTTCGCCCGTGGCGTACTGGTTGTTCGGATCGTATTCCGCCGTCGGGACATCCGCCAGGCGGACCGGAAAGGGCCCGTCGGCCTTGATTGTCACGGAACCCTCGGTCGCGGAGCCCTCGGCCTGCTGGCTGGACGGCTCGGGGGCGGTCGTTTTCGCCGTGAACGACGTGAAGGGAGAGGCGAGTCCCGGCCCCATGGCGCGCGGGAGAGTGCTGCAGCCGGTGGGCAGCGTGATCGTCAGGGCTGCGAGGACGAGGCACTTCAGAACCTTCGGAGTGGTGGGGACCATGGCACGCTCTCTTTCTGTCTCCTCGGTCGGCGCGGGCCGAGCTCAGGTCGAGTTGCAGGGGGCCGCGCCCGAAAAGAGCCTGGAAAGATCTGGCCCCGGACGGCGGCGGGTTGCCGGGGAGGATATCACAGAAATATGCAAATGGAGCGTCGATATTTAATGAAAGGAGGACAAGCTTCCAGCTTGTCCCGGCGCCCCGGGCTGGACCGTCGGCAAAGCCGAAAGCGTCGCCCCAGCTGTGCCGTCCGTGGGGCGGCCTCGGCAGTGGGAGTCATCGCCTGCTGGACAATCGGGATGGCTGTCCTCCTCTCGTCCTACTCCAGCGTCAGCTTCAGACCCCAGTCATCGTCGGTCGGAAAGTCGGGGACGGTGATCCAACCCCAGATGTTGGCTTTGTACACTCCGTCTCCCGCCTTGGACCAGTGTCCAGTGCGCGGGTCGAACCATTGAGCACGGTACGACCGGTTGGGCAGCAGGCCCCGGATGAGGCTGCTGGACGGGCAGCCCTGCTCGAAATAGGCCATCAAGAGATCTTTGGCCGGCGTGCGGGCAGCGTAGGCCCAGCCGACGTAGCCCTTGGTCAGGGCGGTCGCGCTGGGAGAGACCAGATTCGCATCGGGCACCAGATCCTGGTATCTCCGGCCCTCGGAGAAGGCGAAGGTCTTCAGATGCTGCATCTGGTTGGCCGAATTCCAGAGAAACGCCTGCCACATGGGCGGCGTCGATCCGGGCTCGACATCGGCGCCCCAGATCCCTTCCGCGCCGTAGATATGGCCGGCGAAGCCGCCCGAGAGGAAGCTCCCGTACATGCCCGATCGCACGTAGCGGTCGTCGGCCTCGGTTCCTCCCGGGGCTCCGTAACGGTAGGTCGGCGTGTAGCGCCGGTCGGTCATGCCCGAGTAATACGGTTCTCCGTTCAAGGCCGGGCGCGGGGGATCGGCGTGGAAGATTTCGGTCAGGTACCAGTAGTAGTCGTGTTCGCGCCCGTTTCCGATCTGATGGAAGGTGAGCCAGCGGTTCTGGTCCGGGCCGCCGAAATCGAGCAGGCTGGAGACCGAGGAATTGCAGGAGACCAGGGTGCCGAAAGGCGGAGGCCCATATTCGTTGATGACCCGGTTCGCGGCCTGGTTGAGCTTGGCCGCCGTGGCGGTCAGGACCGGGTAGTCGTAATGAACCGGGCTGAACAGGCAGTTGTTGGCCTGATAGCGGCTCCAGACGTATTCAATGTACCGGCTGTACGACTCCGGCCAATCGTAGTACTTTGCCCAGCAGGCCGTGATGTCGCGGCGCGCCACCTCGATGAAGGGGATGAAACCCTGGGCGTTGAGGTAGTCGATCTTGCGGTCCATGTACTTGAAGTACTCGGGGTTGATCCGATCGACGTCCGGGAAGACCTGTTCGTAGCCCGGGACCTTGCCGGGAAACAGAAAGGCCCTCCCACCCTCGTTCGACATGTCCTTGGCCTGCCACTGGTCGCGCGGCCGGTGGTTGGTGATGTCGCCCTGGTCGACCCAGGCCGAGCGCACGCCCAGTCCCTGACCGTCGTCGTGGTCGATCCAGATTTCCCAGGGCTGCCCGTCGGCGGCCCAGTTCGGGAAAGCCGCGATGATGGCCACGCTGTTGAAGCCCTGGTGTTTTCGAAGCTGGACGTAATCCTGGAAGCCCGCGTGCGGCCCGACCGGTCTCTCCTGACCGTCGTCGTGCCAGGGAAAACGGTTCGTCGCCGCCGCGTACCACGTGTCCCCCAAAAGCAGGAAGGGTGTCCCGTCGGCGTACTCGAAGGCGTGACCGTTGTCCGATGCGCGGATGAATCCGCGGCGGATGGGCAGGGACGTTTTCTCGGCGTCCGTCCAGGCGACCGCCTTGAAACTCCCCCTTCGGTCGTTCAGGCCGGCGTCCTTCTGATTGGAGCCGCTTTGCCAGGTCCAATCGCCGGGCGCCGTCGCCAGCACACGGACGCGAAACACATTGCCCCCGTCCCAGAATCCGTAGCAGCGCCTTTCGAACTTCGGCCCCTTCAAATCCACCCAGATTCGGACCCCGGTGTAGGGGTTGGCGTAGTGATTCTCGGCTTCGAAGGTCAGTTCGACCTTCTCCCACACGTGCACTTCGGCCCAGGTGGAAGTGAAGGTCGACAAGGTCGTGAGAAAGAGGACGGAGAGCCATGCTTTCATGCAGGGAATTCTGGGAGATGGACCCGGAAACGTCAATCGCTCCGACGCACGGTGGGCCGCGTTTCACGCAGGACCGCCAGGGACGCCAGGGGTCTCTTTGCGGGAGCGACCCATGGCGAGCTCCGCGCACTCTGCGTGGAACCGGATCGCCGGGGCTGCTCGTGCGGGCTCGCCCACGGTCGCCCGGGTCTCGCGCCAAGCGGGAAGACCCCGAAAGGGGGCCCGCCATGAGAACCGCCGGTGGGCTTTGGCGCAAGACCCGGGATCCGGACGGATCAGAGGCCGATGCAGACGGCCTTGGTCTCGAGGTAGTTGTCGAGCGCCGCGTGACCCATCTCGCGGCCCCAGCCGGACTGCTTGTAGCCGCCGAAGGGCAAGGCCGCGTCGAAAATGTTGAAGCAGTTGACCCACACCGTGCCCGCCTTCAGCCGGGCTGCCAGTTGGTGCGCCTTGCTGATGTCCCGCGTCCAGACTCCGGCGGCGAGCCCGTAGACCGTGTCGTTGGCCGCCGGAACGACCTCCTCGACGTTTTTGAACGGTTGTGCCACCAGGACCGGGCCGAAGATCTCTTCCCTGACCACCTTCATGGAAGGCTTGGTGTTCACGAGGACCGTGGGCTCGACGAAATAGCCCTTGTCTCCCTTCCGCTTGCCTCCGCAGACCGCCTCGGCTCCCTCCGCGAATCCCGACTCGAGGTAGCTGCTGACGCGATGAAGTTGCTCTTCCGAGACGAGGGGGCCCATGTCGGTGTCGCGGTCCAGGCCACGACCGAGCTTCATCCCCTGAGCAACCTTGGAGACGCCCTCCACGACCTGGTCGAAGACACCCTGTTCAGCGTAGAGCCGGCTCCCCGCGCAGCAGACCTGTCCGTGGTTGAAGAAGATGGCGCTGGCCGCCCCTTGTATCGCCGTCTCCAGATTCGCATCGCCGAAGACGACATTGGGGGACTTCCCGCCGAGTTCGAGCGTCACTTTCTTCAGATCGTTCGACGCGGCCCGGACGATCAGCTTGCCGACTTCAGTGGAACCTGTGAAAGCAACCTTGTCCACGCCGGGATGGGCCGCCAGGGCCGCCCCTGCCGTTTCTCCCAGGCCCGGCACGATGTTCACCACGCCGTCGGGGAATCCTGCTTCACAAATCAACTCTCCCAGCCGCAAGGCCGAAAGCGGCGTCTGTTCCGCAGGTTTGAGAATCACCGTGCAGCCTGCTGCCAGAGCCGGTCCGAGCTTCCAGGCAGCCATCAGCAGAGGGAAGTTCCAGGGAATGATCTGCCCGACGACTCCGACGGGCTCCCGAAGGGTGAAGGAGTGAAACTGGCTCCCCCGGGCGTAAGGTACGGAAACGGGGATGGTGTTGCCTTCGATCTTCGTGACCCATCCCGCCATGTAGCGGAACAGGTCCGCCGCCAGTGGGACATCGGCGACCCGGGCCACGGTCAGGGGCTTTCCGTTGTCCAGCGACTCCAGCTCTGCGAACTCTTCGAGGTGTTCATCGATCAGGTCCCCCAGCTTCCAGATCAACCGGCCCCGCTCCGAGGGGGTGAGCCGTGACCAGGGTCCCCGTTCGAAGGCGATGCGGGCCGCCCGGACAGCCCGGTCGATATCCTCGCGGTCACCGGCCGCCACCCGGGCCATGACGTCTCCGGTTGCGGGATCGAAGACGTCGAGCGTCTTCGACGACGCTGCGTCGACCCATTCACCGTTGATCAGCATGCGCCGCTTCCCGGTGATGAAATTGCGAACGGTTGGAGCAATTGTGCTTTCCAATGTGAGGTCCATGATTGGAATCCTCCTTTCTTCAGGCGAGAAAACTCTGAAACGGATGGAGCCCACGACGATGGTGGGCCGATGACTCGATCATACTCCCAAGAGGCGCCGGGGACAAAGCCGAGCGGCCTGGGGGAGGCCTGCCTGGAGCGGGCCGCCGGGACAGGTCCGTGGGTCCGAGCCGACGGCCGCTACGCCGGCGGTCTTGACGGATCGCGCGAGACTTCCAATACTGGTGCCAACGACACTCGTGGGGCAAATGGGCTCCCTGCGCTCCGAGACGGGACTCGCCGCGTCCCGCCCGGCTCCTCCGCGATGCGGGGATTCCCTTCTGACTCCACATGGACCGCGCGTTCGAAGCCGGAACGAGGAGGGGGCCTATGCAGGGAGTGAAGCTGAACGATACGAAATCCAAGGGCGTCGGCAGGCGCACGTTTCTCTCGGGAACGGCCGGGCTGGCGAGCACTCTGGGAGTTCTGAGCAAGGCCTTCGGAGGCGGCTTGGGCGGTCGGGCGAACCCGGCGCGGTATCCGGATCCGAACGTGGTGGCCCTCGATCCCGCCTTCTCCAGGTACATCATCTCCAACACCCCCCTCATGCGCCTCCACAGTGGGATGCTCTGGGCCGAGGGCCCGGCCTGGAACGGGGCCGGCCGTTATCTGATCTGGAGCGATATCCCGAATAACGAGCAGTTGCGATGGCTCGAAGAGGACGATCACGTCTCACGGAATTTCCGATATCCGGCGGAGAACAGCAACGGAAACACCTTCGATCTCGAGGGTCGACAGATCAGCTGTCTCCACGCCACGCGGCGGGTGGTCCGGTTCGAGTACGACGGTACGATGACGGTGCTCGCCGACTCCTTCGGCGGCAAGGACCTCAATGCCCCGAACGACGTCGTCGTGCACCCCGGGGATCGCTCCATCTGGTTCACCGATCCGGGTTACGGCAGCCTGTCGGATTACGAGGGACACCGCGCCGCGACCGGCTCCGTCGAGCCCTATCAGAAGGAGGCGGTCTACCGGATCGACGGTCAGAGCGGCGCCATCGAGAAGGTCACGGACGCACCCTACAAACCCAACGGACTTTGTTTTTCGCCCGATCTGAAACGCCTCTATGTGGCCGATACGGGGCACACGCACTATCCGGAGGCGGAGCCCATCATCTGGGTCTTCGACGTGGCGGGCTCGAAGCTCGATCGCGGGCGGACATTCGCCTCCATGGAGATGGACGGCAAGCAGGGCCTCGCCGACGGTATCACCGCCGACGAGGACGGCAACGTCTGGGCTGCCGCCGGCTGGGTCGGGGAAGGCTACGACGGAGTGCACATCTTCTCCTCGCAGGGCAACCGAATCGGACAGATCCTGCTGCCCGAGATCTGCGCCAACGTCTGCTTCGGCGGATCGAAGCGCAACCGGCTGTTCATGACGGCCAGCCAGTCGCTTTACGCCCTCTACGTCGGAACCCGAGGCGCCCACGTGCTCGGGGAGTAGGACAAGCATCCCTGCTTGTCCAGGCGCCCCGACCCCGGCCACCGGGAGGAGTAGGAAACTCCTGAGGAGTAGGACAAGCATCCCTGCTTGTCCAGACGCCCCGACCCCGGCCACCGGCAACACCGAAAGCGTCGCCGCGCCTGTGCCCCGTCCACAGGTCCGCCGCAGTATTGGCAATCATTGCCCCCTGGACAACACGGGAGGTTGTCCTACACTGAGGGCATGCAGCAAAAGGAACTCACTGGCAAAGTCGCATTGATCACAGGTGCCAGCAAAGGGCTGGGGAAAGCCATGGCTCTCGCGCTGGGAGGGGCGGGCGCCCGGATCGCGCTCGTTTCGCGCGACCGGGAGCAGCTCGACCGAGTGCGCGAGGAGGTCGAGCAGGCCGGCGGCAGTGCCCGAGTCTTCCCGGCGGACGTCACCTCGGAGGACCAGGTCCGTCGACTCGAAGCGGAGGTTCTGGACGCTCTCGGCGGGGTCGACATCCTGATCAACAATGCCGGGATCAATCTCCGCAAACCACTGGTGGAATTCACACTCGACGAATGGCGTCGGGTCCTCGATACCAACCTGACCAGTGTCTTCCTCATGTGTCGATCCTTCGTTCCGCAAATGAAAGGTCGCGGGTACGGACGAGTCATCAACATGGCTTCGATCATGAGCTGGGTCTCGCTGCCCGGCCGCTCCGCTTATTCGACGAGCAAGACGGCGCTGCTCGGCTTGACGCGGGCGCTCGCCCTGGAACTCGCGGAGGAGGGGATCACCGTCAACGCCATCAGTCCCGGCCCCTTCGCGACGGAGATGAACAGGCCTCTGATCGAGAACCCCGAGCTGAATCAGCAGTTCGTCTCGAAGATTCCCCTCGGGCGATGGGGACGGGTGGAGGAAGTCGGGGAACTGGCCCTCTACCTGTGCTCCAAAGCCGCCGGCTTCATCACGGGCACGGACGTCTTGATCGACGGAGGATGGACGACCCAGTAGGATGCCGAACTCAGCGTGTGACCGCCACCGGCAGTTGGATGAAACTCGCATGGTTCGCGGAGACGAAGACCCTCTGCACCGCCTTCTTGAAGTCCGCGGGCTTGGCCCAGAAAATGTTCGGTACGAAAGTCTGCGGGTTTCGGTCGTAGAGCGGAAACCAGCTCGACTGGATCTGGACCATGATCCGGTGGCCCGGCCGGAAGACGTGGTTGGCCGTGGGCAGCTCGAACCGGTAGAGCAGGGGTGCATTCGATTCGAGCGGGTGGGCCGTCTCCAGGCTCTCCCGGTAGCGGCCGCGGAAGATGTCGGCCGAGACCATCAGCTGGTAGCCCCCCATCTCCGGCTGCTCCGCCACTTCATCGGGATAGACATCGATCAGTTTGACCACCCAGTCGGAATCGGTGCCGCTCGTGGAGGCGACCAGGTTGGCCACGGGCTGCCCACTGATCTTTAAGGGGGAGTCCAGGACGTCGGACACGAAGACCAGAACGTCCGGACGTCCCGAGGCTTCCCTCTGATCGCTCACCAGCCACTCCCGCCAGGACTGGTTGCCGTCGTAGCTGCTCGGCACGATGGGGCGGCGCTGGAAGGGAACGGGCTTGGATGGATCGGACACGTACTCGTAGTACGCGACGCCGTCGGCTTGCGGGGCGGTGAAGCCCAGCTTCGGCCCGGCCTCGAGATAGAGGGGGGTCGGTTTCACCTCGCAGCCGTCGGGACAGCCGGCCGGCCAGGACGAGAGATCCAACCACCGGTTGGTGCCGGTTTCGTAGGCCGACACGGGAGCTACTCCGGACTCGGGTGCGTCGTCCTTCAGGTAATGGTCGAGGAAGGGGCGCAGGATGTGCTGCCGGAAATAGAGGCCCGTATCGCTGTGGAACCGGACGGCTCCCAGTGAGCCGGCTTCCCGGATCTCCTGCCCGTGGCACCAGGGACCCATGACGAGGAAGACCTTGTCATTGTTCGTGTCCTTGGGCTCGAGCTGCTTATAGACGGCGATGGCGCCGTAGATGTCCTCCTGATCCCACAGGCTGTGCACGAGCATCACCGGAACCTTCAGCGGCAGGGCACCGAGGACCTTGTCGACGGCCTGATCGCGCCAGAAGGAATCATAGGCCGGGTGCTCGAGCAGCTTGCGCCAGAAGCCCACCTGTTCGAGTCCGCGGCGGCGGCCCAGCTCTCCGGCCGATCCCGCCTCCATGTACATGTCGTACTGGTCGAAATGGCTCGTCCACCATTTGACGGAGGAATCACGGGTGGCTTCCTGGTCGTAGATGTAATCCATCCCTTCCTGTCGGAACGCCCCGTTGTGGAACCAGTCGTCTCCGATCCACCCGTCGACCATGGGGTTCATCGGCACGGCCACCTTGAGCGCCGGATGCGGGTCGGCCAGAGGCATCAGCGCGAGGAACCCATCATACGAGATCCCCAGGATGCCGACACGTCCGTTCGTCTCCGGTATGTTCTTGACGAGCCAGTCGATCGTGTCGTAGGTATCCGTCGCGTTGTCGACGGGAGTCGGATTCAGCGGTCCCCGCAGGGGCCGGTTCATCACGTAGTCTCCTTCGGAGCCGTATTTGCCCCGGATGTCCTGGACGACTCGGATGTAGCCTCCCTCGACGATGACGTCCGTGGCGTTGTCGTAGCCCTCGAGGATCGGCCCCAGATGGGAGCTTTCGCTGTGGCTCGTCAAGGCGGTCGCATCGTAAGGTGTGCGCGTCAGCAGGATGGGCGCCCGCTGCGCTCCCCTGGGGACGAGGATGACCGTGTGCAGCTTGACGCCGTCCCGCATGGGGATCATCACATCGCGGCGAACATAATCCAGCTTGTCGGTCAGAGGCGTGAACTTCGCCGGCGTCTCACTCGGCAGACCGGGATAGGCGGCCGTTTGAGACGTACTCTGTGCACTCAGAGTCACCGGCAGGGCGCCCATGATCGACACGAGCAGGGGCAGAAGAAGGCGGTAGATTCGATCGGTCCAGTTCATGCGTATTACTCCTCCGGGCCGGCTGAGACCAAGCCGCCGTGTCGAGAGAATAGAGGCGGGATGGGGAACAATCAAGGGGACAGTCTGCTTCCGGGTTAGCCCGGCCGCGTCGGGTCTTCCTGTCTGAGCCAACGGCAGTCCTCCTCCGCGAACGCTGGGGGCGACTGCCGTGGTCCGGGCGAGGGACGGCTCAGCGAACGTAGCGGTCGACCAGCGTCGGCATTCCGTCCATCCTGGCTCCGTCCGCCGACCCGTTGATGGAGAATCCCGCCAGTCGACGGTCCGATTCGAAGTAAAAGTGCGTCACATGGGACAGGTTCGAGCTGAAGAGCTCATGGGCCAGTTTCACGAGCTTTTCGCCTGGCTGCAGCGTGATCTGAAGCGACTCGACGGCTTGTCCCTCGTCGTCGCGCGCTTCGAGCGAGACCTCGGCGACCTCCTCCTCGGTGTTGACCAGGGCGATGCCCGTCCAGCCCCCACCGCCCTCCTTCTTCGGAATCCACCCGTGGCGGGCGCCCGCGGCGGCCGGGATGGCGACCCGATTCAGAGGCTCGTAGAAGCGTGTGTAGCCGTTCACGAAGCCGGAGTCGGAATGATAGATGAGGTAGGCGATCGGCTCGGAGTCTTCGAAGAAATCGTTGACGACGATCTCCCGACGTCCGCCGCCCGGCAGTTCCAGCGGAACGGCAACGAGGAGGTCACCCGCTGCCGAATAGGCTTCCAGCTCTCCCCGGACGGTGGCGCCGGCCTTGGTCTGGTAGAGGGCGATCTCGGTGGTCCAGGGGGCCCCGCAGGCGATGTGAGGAAAGAAAAGCCGGTAATAACGGGGCTTGGGCAGCGGAGGCGGTGGAGGGTCCACCCGGTTTCGTTCCAGGAAGGTCAGGATGTAGTCCGAGGACGGCCACTGGTGGCCCAGGTCGGGGAAGACGACGAACTGGGCCATCGAGGTGACCGACAGGTAGGCGGCCTCGTAGGCAGGCCACCGGGTGTACTCCTCCGGTTCGTCGAAGGCCCCAAAAGCCCGGGCCACGAGCGCTACCTCGGGGTCCGTCTCCGGCTTGAACCAGGGGACGATGTTGGTGTCTTTGTCGCCCACCCAGACCTGAAGGGGAACGGACCGGAAGGTCTCGACGTCGAAGGGCTCTCCCACCAGTTGTTCGAGGTCCGATATCCCCTCGGGGTAGGGGAGATTTTCGCCGTTCCATTCCGAGACCGGCACGATGGGGCCGTAGCCGGGAGCCCCGATCGAGGCTGCTTTGACGCGGTCGGGGTGGAGCATGACGAACCGGCTGTCGAACTGTCCGGAGGCGGAGACTCCGATCATCCAGATTCTCCGGTCCACCGAAACGCCCCGGCCGGCCAGCCGCTGCCGCGCATCGTCGATCATCGCCAGGAGCTGGAGATCGATTCGTTCGAGTTTGGGGAGCTGCGTCAGGAGCGTGTTGCGGTCCAACGCGTGGGTATAGACCTCCGGGTGGGAGGCCGGGCGCGGGAAGGTGGGCACCAGCATGGGGGAACCGAGTATCTCCGCCTGCTGCGCCGTGTTGAGAATGAGGCTGCGGGCGCTGGCCTCGTGAACTGCGGGATCGTCGTTCACCGTGCCCGTGTTGTTGCTTTCGACGAGCAGGAAGGTCGGAGTCTTCACGGTCAGAGGAGTGTAGAGGAAGTAGGGCCAGGAGAATCCCTTTTCGGGGGCGGCCTCGATCCTTTGCAGGTCATCGCCGGCAGTCGTGAACGAAAACGTGAAGGGAACCGCCAGGTTGCCGTCCACGTCCCTGTACCAAAACTCGACCGGGAGACTCGAAGGATTGATCCAGATGGTGACGGTCGTCGCGGGACCGAGAGGGGTGGCCCCGGAACCGCGGGACATCGTGATGGTGCGCATGTCTTCCGACCAGCTGCAGCTCATCTGCGATCCCTCCGTCAGCCAGTTCTGGCTGCCGGCGCCGCAACTCACACGCATGGGTGCACTGAAGGTGACCGAGAGAGACTCCAGCGTGCGGCTGACCCCGGTGGCGCCATTCGGCGGATTCGTGGAGATGACGGTCGGATTCGAGGCCAGCGCCTGGGCGCAGCTCAGAATGAGAATGACGGCAAGAACCGGGCCAGGCCCGCGATTGGAGGAGAATAGGCCACGCCACATGGCAGCACCCCTTTCGCAATACCCTGATCTGCAAAGGAAGTTGGAGCTCAGTCCAAGTTTACTCTGGAGATATGGGCGTTGGCTCAAAGAATTTGCCCGTCGGCCGACAACTGGTCGACGCCGGACCCGGAGTGATCAGCATCAAAGTGAGGGCGGTGCCTGTGGACTGGCGGGATCGCGGGGAGTTCACCGCGCTCCTGATTCTCTCCGAGTACCCCCACGATGTAGCTTGGATGCCGCTGGCGGACATGCTCTACCCGATCGAGCTCGGCGAGTAGCCCCTCGAAATCCGGCCTGGTGTCCCCAGCGAGAAATTCGCACGCATGCCAATTCCTGCCCCGGGACA
>CAVRSV010000023.1:0-3937 GCA_963723965.1 uncultured Acidobacteriota bacterium
GAAAGTATATCACGCATCGTCATCAGTCATCAGACCCGTGAGAGGCCCCGGCCAATCGGCCAAACCGCCCTCGGAACTCGAAACGGGAAACGGGTGTCTGAGCTTCGAGTTCGCACTTCGCACGTTGACGTTTCACGTTCAAAGTTTCTCGTTTCTCGTTCCTCGTTTCTCGTTCGGTGGGAGTCGGGCGCCGGGAAACGGGAATCGGGGAACGGGAGTCAGATTGCCAATCAAGAATCGTGGATCTCTTCCGAGGATGTCTCTCGTTGCACACCGTGATCCAAGCCAGCACTCCGACGCCGGAGGCGTCTTTGGAGTGCGGAAGCTTGCTTCCGCTTTCGATCTGCCGCGAACCGACAATCGAAGCCCGCATCCACACGAACCCGGAACTCGAAACTTCCCTCGCCCGTTTCCCCCGGAACGTGGAACGTAGAACGTGAAGCGTCAAACGCCGAAGTGCGAGGTCCGAAATGCGAACTCGAAACCCGAACCCCCCTCGATTTCAGCCTGTCTTCTCGAGAATCAGATTCTCTGTCGAGAGATTGAAAATGTCCGACAGCGAGTAGTGCTGGGTTGCATCCAACACTTCAAGCCCTATGATCCGGCCCTGCTCGTCCAGATCGAGAACCACATCGTCCGAGACTTCTTTGGATTGGGCGACCTCCTTTTCCTGAATTCGGATGTAGAGGGCGTCGACCTCCCGGTCATATTCGATTCTCATCGTCGATCCTTCCAGATGACCGTGACCACGATCATCTCGTCCCCTTGCTCCTTATAGGTTACCTTGAGGATCCGCTCTCCGACCACCTTCGAGGCATTCTTCCGTCCACCGACGCACTCTCCGGGCTCCGACGGACCGCCAAGCACTTGCAGGACGTCCTCTTCAGAGACTCTTCGCCATCTCATTCGTCGGCGAGCGTGACGACTAAACCGAATCTTCTTCACTGCTTACTATTTTCGTGAGTGTTGGAAACCCGCACTCGAAACCCGAAACCGGGAACTCGAAACTTCACCCGGCATTCCGAGTGGAGAGCGGCACGACCTGCCGCCGATAGCCGAACTCGAGGGAGGAAAACACGGAGTAGATTCCGCCGTCGTCGTCGGAGCGCACGGCGCGATCGAGGGCGTCGAGAGCCTGCCGCAGCTGCTCGCCGTCCCGCACCACGGGATCGGCCACGAAGATCTTCGGGTAACGCGTATTGCGCACGCCCTCCTCGCTCTGGGTCAGGAGCTCCTCGAAGAGCTTCTCCCCCGGTCGCAGTCCCGTGTACTCGATCTCGATGTCCTCTCCCAGGACCAGCCCGGACTGCTCGATGAGGTCCTTCGCCAGATCGGCGATCTTCACCGGATCTCCCATGTCGAGGATGAACGTCTCCCCGTGGGTGGCCAGAGAACCGGCCTGGAGGACCAGCTGCACGGCCTCGGGAATGGTCATGAAGTAGCGCTGGATCTCCGGATGGGTGACCTTGATGTTCTTCCCCTGGGCGATCCGCTTCTGGAAGACGGGCACGACGCTGGCGCGGCTGCCCAGGACATTGCCGAACCGAACGCAGCAGAGCCTGGTGCCGGGACTCTTGGCGGCGGCCTGGCGCATCACCATTTCGGCCACGCGCTTGGAGGCTCCCATCACGCTGGTGGGGTTCACGGCCTTGTCGGTCGAAATCAGCAGAAACCGCTCGCAGCCCTGCCGGACGGAGGCCTCCACCACATTGCGGGTCCCAAAGATGTTGTTGGTCACGGCCTCCGCAGGATTGTGCTCCATCATGGGCACGTGCTTGTAGGCCGCCGCATGCAGCACGACCTCGGGCTGAAAATCGGCGAAGACCCGCTCCAGCCGCCGGCGGTCCCGCACGTCGGCCACCACCTCGATGATCCGCCCCTCGAACTCTTCCCGCAGGTCCAGGGCCTTCTCGTAGAGCCCGTTTTCGTCCTTGTCCAGAAGAATCAGGCTTTCCGGGCGATAGTCCTTGAGCTGACGGACGATTTCCGAACCGATGGAGCCGGCCGCCCCGGTGACCAGGATCCGCTTCTTCGCATAGGTGCGGACCAGCTGCTGGTCGTCGGCCGGAAACTCGACGCTGTCGCGGCCCAGCAGATCCTCGATGCGCACGGGCCGCAGCCGGCTGACCCGCACCTTGCCGAGCAGGATCTCCGAAAGGGAGGGGACGCTCGAGACCTTCAGCCCGGCGTCCTCGCAGTCCGCCACCACGCGGCGCAGCACCGATTTCTCCGCCGTCGGCATGGCCAGGATGATCTCCTCGACGGCCTTGGCCGCGGCAATCTCCCTGACGTTGTGGGTCGTCCCCAGAACCCGGACGCCGCGGATCGACCGCTTCAGCTTCCTTCGATCGTCGTCCAGAAAGCCGACCACTTGAAAATCCCGTCGCCGGTCGAGCTCGTCCAGCAACTGCACTCCCGCGTCGCCGGCGCCCACCAGCAGGACGCGCCGCCGATGCGAACGGTCCGGGTGCCGCCGCCCGTTGCGCACGCTGCTGCGGTACTGGATGCGTCTCAGTCCCCGCACGCCCAGCATCCCGATGTAGGCCAGCGGCGCCTGCACGAGCAGGATACCGAAGGGCACCCGGAAATCCGCATAGTGCTCCAGCACGACGATGCGGGCGACCAGCAGGACGAGCGCCGTCGTGGCCACGGAGAGCCCGATGACGAGGGCCTCACGAATACTCGTGAAGCGCCAGACGAAACGCCCCACACCCCAGAACTGGTTGATCAGGAGATAGGCGACGACCAGGTAGGGCGCCACCAGCAGGAACTGCTTCTGGAATTCCACCGGAGGCAACCCGTCGAAGCGGATCAGGTAGCTGAAGGCCAGCGCCAGGAAGATGACCATGGCGTCGATGAAGAGCTGGGCGCTGCGACTGAAAGGCGCCCGCTCCTGGATCCCCAGGCCGACATCCCGAGTGGCCGAGTAGGCCGTAAACCCGATCATGGAGAACAGCCAGGCCAGGGCCCAGGTCGTTCTGGGGAAGGTGAACTCCGGCGGAAGGAGCAAGCCGAACAGCCCCATGAGGGCGAAGTAGCCGGTCAGCGCCGTCAGATCGTGCAGGAGGGTGCGTCGCTCCACGGGAACGAAGCGGCGCAGCAGCCGATAGCCGACGAACGAGGCCAGCCCGATGACCGCTCCGGGCAGGAGCGCGTTGCGGAAGGCGAGAACGGAGTAGGTGACGTAGCTCCAGTAGCTCGAAGACGGCCCCTGCGGCCCCGCGGCGAGCAAGAGAAAGCGCACGGTCAGCGCGCCCATGAGAGAACCGGAGACGAGCAAAGCCAGCAACGCCGCATGGATCACAGACCGAACCCTATGCATACTCCACCCATGAGTATCCACGCCGAGCTCGGCCCACAGGCCGCCCTCGACCGGCAAGTCTTCGGGACCGTGCTGCGACTCCACGTCCCTACGCATCTTACAGATTCACCGTGACATCCCCGCCGGACTCTCTCCGCCAGAAGAGGTCCGATTCCCTACATGATAAGGCCAAGTTCGGGAAATGAGAAGAATTCATTCCTCAGCGGCTGCATCGAGCTGCTGTTGCACCCATACCACCGCTTCCCGAGCGAGGGTCACGGCGCCAAGGGCCGCCTCGCGGGTGTAGACATCGGCCGGGATGCCGTCAGGCAAGCCGCTGGGATAGCGGGTGGGAATGTAGTAGCCATCCAGCACGCTCGACGAAATCCTGATCGGAACACATCACCACCAGCAGGTCGAGGTCCGTGAACAGGTCCCGCCGTCCGGCCGCGTAGGACCCGAACAGAATCACCCGTTCCACTTCCGGCAGGCTCATCAGCTTCGTGAGCGCTCGCTCATAGGACTCCGCAAGCCGCCGGATGTGTTTGGACCTCCGCAGCGCCGGCCCCCCCGCATCGTGCATTGCCATCCAGCCCGCCTCGCTCGTAAACCCAATCCGGAACGCAAGGGAGCAGA
>CAVRSV010000024.1:0-60074 GCA_963723965.1 uncultured Acidobacteriota bacterium
TCGACGTCCCCGAGCTGATCCAGCGCCTTCTCGAGTTGCTGTTGGTCGAGCGTTTTGCCGTGCCACCCATTCTTGTTCTCGAGAAACGTGATCCCCTTCCCTTTCACAGTCTTGGCGATGATCATGGTGGGGATGCGCGCGCTTTCCGAGGCGGTGGCGAAGGCCTGCAGGACTTCCGGGAAGGCATGCCCGTCGATGACGATCGTCTCCCACCCGAAGGCCTCGATCCGACGCCGATAGGCCTCGACGTCGAAGCCGTACATCGTCTCACCGCGCTGACCGAGCCGATTCACGTCCAGCACGCCGATCAGGTTGCCCAGCTGATAGTGGGCGGCCAGCTGAATCGCCTCCCACTGGGATCCCTCGGCCATCTCGCTGTCACCCAGAAGGACATAGGTCCGGTACGTGAGGTTGTCCAGGTACCGGGCGTTGAGGGCCATCCCCAGACCAATCGACAGCCCTTGACCGAGCGATCCGGTGGCGGCGTCGGCGTAAGGGAAGCGGGGCGTGGGGTGTCCCTCGAGCCGACTTCCGAACTGACGGTAGGTCAGCATCTCCTTTTCCGATACGGCGCCGGCAGCCAACCATAAGGAGTAGAAGAGAGGCGTTGCGTGCCCTTTCGAGAAGATCAACCGGTCGTTGTTCGGATGATCGGGATGATCGATGTCGTAGCGGAAGGTTCCACCGAACAGCAGCCCTGACATCAGCTCCGTCGCCGACAGCGCCGACGTCGGATGTCCGGAACCGGCTCGCGTGGTGGCGACCAGTATGTAATAGCGGATCAGCCTGGCGAGTTTCTCCAGGTGCTCGATCTTGGATGAGTTCTGCCTAGTCATGGGTTGAGTCTCCTTGTCCCGGAGCTTGTCCCCCCTTCCGGCTCCTTGCTCATCGACGCCTGCCCTTGTGCTTCCTCCGTACCCTCCGGCCCGCTCGCCGGAACCAGAGACTGATATTCGGAGGGCGTCATGGTGTGAATTCGTTCCAGAAACGCGACGATGGTCCAAAGCTCTTCGTCACTGTGCGAGGGTCCCCACCCCGGCATGGAGGTGAACTTGATCCCGTTCTTGACGAGCCAGAATGCCTGGGCGGGGGTCCAGGGGAGCACCTCGTCGGTCAATCGCGGCGGCTGTGGCCAGAGCCCCTCCGAAATTTCGCCTGGCTTCACGCCTGGTGCTCCGTGACAACCGATGCAGTTCCGCTGGTAATGGGCCGCGCCCTCACGAACCAGGGTTGGGTCGTCGAGAGAGGGCGCGGAAATATCGTCGGCATGATGCTCGACCGAATGGGTCATGGCCGTATCCAGTGCCCAGTTCATCAGCCGGTTGTCGTGATTGTAGGTGCTGATGTTGTAGACCCCTGAGAAGACCATGAAAACGGCAAATACGAAGAAAACCGCCAGAACGACGAGGACCGTGATCAGCACCTTCATCTGCGTGGGCTCCCTTCAGTAGTACCGCCGGCATGTCCCGCGAATGAGACTGCGGAAAACTGCGTCAAGTGCACCGCCGAACAAGGCGGTTCCGGATCGGTAGTCTGCCTGCGACGGGTCTGACCGGACGGCCAGGAAGAAGACGCAGACCCCAAAATCACCGCGAAAAAAACGTGCCGGCCTGACCCGGCGACCCTCCCCGGAACCACTCCGGATTGCAGCCACCTTTCGGTCAAGATTTCCTTTGATTTCAAGCTTATTCGCCGAGCTCCGGAACTTCAAGCGAGCTAGGGAAAGCTCCCAGGCAGCCTCAATTTGTGCTATGACTCCTCGGACGATGTCTCAACTCTCCCTGTTCGATCGCGACCGGGTTCTCCGTGAAGAGATTCGCCACGCTCTGACAGTGTTGGATTTCCCCCAGGCGGAGCGGAAGACCCGGAGCTACGACTCGATCCCCGGCGCGGCGCCGCTCGCCTGGGAGCGGAAGGTCCTGCGATTCGGACAGAGGATCCAGAAGCGCCGCCTCGATCTCGACGCCGGTTTCGAGCTCTGGGAGCGCTTCGAATCGTCGAGCTTTTTCCCATCCGTCCCGGCCGCCTATGCCAACGCCATCCGGATCTCCTTCTTCTCCCGGCTGCTCGCCTTCAATCGCGGCCTGTTCGAGGACACCAGAACAGGTCAGGGCCGTTCACTGGGGGACTTCTGCCTGCGTGCCGAGCAACCCAGGAATGCCCGACGGCTCTACGAGCGGGAACTGAGAGAGTACGGAGACAGCTGGAGACTGCGACTGCAGCTGGGAAACTGCAATCTCCTCACCGGTGACGGCCAGGCAGCCCGGGCCAACTACCGTCAGGCCTTCCTCCTCGGTCTGCCCGCCGAGCACAATCCGCAGATCGCCGACGCTCCCCTGCGCCGGGGGTTGGCCGGCGCCGATGACCCGGACTGGGCCTTCCCGCAAGCGTTCGTCGAGGGGAGATTCCCCAGCCCTCGATTCACCGCCCGTGAGGAATTTGAGGCTTTCCTTCGCGTCTTCCTCGATCCTCGCGCCGGGAAACCAGACCCCGCAGTGGGTGAGCCCCGCCTCTTCAGCGTGCACTGGGTCATCAGCGAAAACCGCCACTTCTGCGACGAGACCACGTTGCTGACCTCACGCCGGGCCATGAAAGCACTCCACCCCCGCCTCCACGCCGTCTACATGCGCAATCTCGAAGCACGTCGGGGTTGAGTGCTGACCCTGTCGACCCCAGGAACAAAGGCTGTCGATCACCGCAGCTGGCGGTTCTGCTGCAGCCTGTCGAGACAGGAGCGCCGGACCCCGGACTCCACGGCCCAATGCCGCGCAAGATCTTGCGCCTCCGGCGGAATTCGCTATGATAAGATTTCCCGCTGGGGCGGCGTACCCAAGTGGCTAAGGGAGAGGTCTGCAAAACCTTTATTCAGCGGTTCGAATCCGCTCGCCGCCTCCAATCTCCTTCCCGTCTCCTTCTCGAGAACGGCGCGGCCCGGGCCGATGGCGAACTCGGATGCTGATCGCGCTGAGAACTTCCCGGTCGTCCCTGACCGTCCCATAGTTCTCATCCGTCCCACGGGTCTGTTGCGGACTCCATTGGGCGCCGTCGGGACGCTGGCAGGAGGCATCCCCTGAATCTCCGGATGGGAAGGCCAAAGTCCAGTTTCGGGTCTATGTGCGCCCTCGATTCCTTGACGGACCGTGCGATCTCCAGCACCCTCAAGGTCGCCGGACTTCGCCCGGAACAGCCCAGAGCTTCTCGACTTCCGGGCTGTTTCCATCCGGGGCTGTGGCAAAGGCCTTGACGTCCCTCCAGGACCGGGTCTCCCGCTCGCTGAGGGTGTGGTCGAGCACTCCTGCGTTTTTGAGTCTTCGATGCTCGGAGATCACGGCGTTGCTGGGCAATACCGCCTGCAGTTCCAAGGCCTCGTTGAACCGGTAGTAGAGCGTGGCGTCCGTCTGGTAAGGGGACACCGACACCATGATTTCATCAGGGCCGGGTCCGATCTGCATTTCGCGTGCGAAGGAAACGAGACCCTGGGATCGAAAGATATCGACGGGCGGGAACAGCAGATAGCGCTTCTCTTTCCCACCCGGCTCTCCAAAGACATCGCGGCGCCCGCCGATCGCCTCGAACGGGACTTCCAGCCGGGCCAGGAAGGGGTGGCCGAGCCCCGGACCTGGATTGTTGACGCCGCAGATCAGGACGTCGTTGAATTGCCCGTCGCCATCCAGGTCGTCGACCCCGACCGCGGTCACGTGTCCCGGATGCCAGTACTCTCCCACCAGGCGACCCGAGATCGCGTCCAACAGCACCACCTGTGTCGGGAATCGCGGGAAGTGGATGGCCGTCGCAAGCACCAGCTTCCGGTCCTCGAAGGGCAGCGGCGCCATGATGTCACGGCCGAGATAGGAACCTGCCAACGGGACACCCTGAAAAGTCTTCCGGCCTCCGAATGCGAACCGCCACCGAATCCGGCCCTTTTGATCGAAACAAATCAACTCTCCGCCAGCCTTCAGCTCCCCCGAGCCGACGACATTGAAGAGCAGCTCCTCGGTGCCATCCGAATCGACATCCACGAAGAGGAATGCCTGGGCCCGCCTGATCCGGCCGATCTGTGGGACATCTCCGCCCTTGGAGTACCATTCCACAGCGAGCCCCCGCATTGGCCTGAACCAGCGAACCACCCCGTCCGCGCTCGAGACGGTCAGTCCGGCCTCGTTCACCTCCACTTTCATCGGTCGGCCGTCTCGCGGGTTCAGCCACGACGGGGCGAGGATCCAAACGGCCAGGATCGCGCACAGCAGGGCGATACCCCACCACCTGTTCGAAAACCTCCGGTACCACGGCGCGGGATCCTCAGCCGGCTGGGATTCGAACGAATTGAGCCAATCGCGGATCTTGGCCGGACTCCCCATGATTCGTGCCCGCTTGCCGGTTCCCAAACGCGAGATAGGGAGCCCCTTCGACTTCTCCCATAATTGCGCGGTTCGGACGCTGACCCCGAGGAACTGAGCGATTTCTTTCCAGCTGCTAAGACCGGATTCCGGAAGTTCGGAATCACCGTTGCTGCGGAGACCCGGCCCTCGTCCTTCGAAATCGGAGTTTGTCATCCGTATTCCCGTCTGAGCCCCTTCCCCTCCCAACAGCTCCGCGTCCGGTGAGAGCCTGGACGAACCTCTTCAGTGTGTCAGCCTGTATATATCTCCTTCATCGGAACTTTCAAGACGAACGTTTAGAATGGAAGGCAATCCGTCGGGCTGTGCCGGTCATTTGCCTCCACTGAGAGGCCCATTGCCGACAATTGCTTCGGGTCTTCGGGGACGCGCAGTCGGGAGTGGAAATCTCCGAGCGGCGAGCAGCAGAGAGCTCTACTGGGCTCCCCCGACCCTGATGCTGTTCCATCGCGGCCCGGAAGTCCCCGCCGTCTCCGGTCGTCTCATGATCGCCGGGCTCGCGACCATCAGGGGATGTTCGGAGCCTTTCCGGGAATGACGGGGATTGACGTATACAGTCCCTGGCTCTGCACCAGGGCCGTCGCCACGAATCCTTTCTCATCCTCGGCGATCAAGACCATCGATCCCTGGAAAGTCCCTTTCGACGCATCAAACTCGTCCAGGAATCTTGCCACCTGTGTCTGTGGCGCGAGGGGATTGAGCTCCGGCGGTGTAATCGTATTGGTGATCGTTCCGTTCTTGTCGAGGACGACGATTCGGATGTTGATATTGCCCGCGCCGTAGTTTGCCACCGCAAAGGCCGTCCGCCGATTCCGGGTCGCATCGTTGTCGACCGGGATCGTCACGGCCGTCACAGGCTGAGAGGCCGAAACGCCGACGGTGGTCTTCAGCGCGCCGCCCTGGGTGAATTCGTAAGTCGCAATACTGCCGAGCGAGCCGCCCGAGGCCTCCAGGTGTGCCCAGCCGACCTTGACCGGATCGGAAGGACTGAGCGCGTCGGCCCTCAGAAACAGCGTGGCGCCGGGCGCTACGGCGAACGGCAGGGACGTGACTGGGCCGGCAACGGTGTATCTGTAGCCATCGGCGTTGGTTTCGGAACCAGCCTCGGCCAGGCTGACCGACAGGGGGTTTCCCGCCTCGTCCGTGACGGTGAGGTAGCCGGTGGAGACCGTGGCGCCGTTATTCAGCAGGATGAGGGACGTATTGAAGCCACTCCCGACGCCGACCTGAGGGAAGCAACTCATCTCGACGGGCGCGACATAGGTGCGGAACATCATGTCGTCGTCGTAGTCCAGGCCCATCCAGCCGGTGCCTCCATAACGCCAGTACAGGACTCCCCCGGGGTAGGCGTCGGGATTCATGTCCCTGGCTGCTTTAAAAGACCCGGCCGGAGTGGTGCCCTCCAAACCGACGAGACCGATGGAGAAGACATCTCCGGCATTCAGAAAGATGTGGGCCGCCGAGACATCGATATTGTAGACGCCGGATCCCTGCTCCAGCTGCGTCGAGAAGGTCATGTTCTCGAGGGGAGGTCCGCCGCGGTCGCCCTGATTGACGTAAAAGTAGACTCTGTCCGAGGTCACTTCCGCGTCGAACTCCACATTCGTCAACAGCCCGGTCATGCCCGCAGTCACGGACTGGTCGAGTGTTTTGTGCCCGAGGGGAGGATCGATGGACAGCCCAATCGAACTGGTGTAGGTCCATTGCTCCTGATCCAAGGGCGTGACGTACGTGCGGAACATCATGTCGTCGTCGTAATCCAGGCCCATCCAGCCGGTGCCTCCATAGCGCCAGTACAGAGCTCCCGCGGGATACGCATCGGGACTCATGTCTCTGGCTGCTCTGAACGATCCGGCCTCCGTCGTCCCGCCCAGTCCAACGAGGCCGATGGAGAAGACATCTCCGGCATTCAGAAAGATGTGCGCCGCCGAGACATCGATATTGTAGACGCCGGATCCCTGCTCCAGCTGCGTCGAGAAGGTCATGTTCTCGAGGGGAGGCCCGCCTCGTTCCGACTGGTTGACATAGAAGTAGATCCGGTCGGAGGTCACGTCCGCATAGAACTCCACATTCGTCAGCAGCCCGGTCATGCCCGCCGTCACGGTCTGGTCGAGTGTCTTGTGCGCCTGAGCAGGATCGATGGTGAGCGAAATCGAACTCGTCGAAGTCCACTGCTCCTGATCCAGGACGCCCGTTGCGCCGACACTGCCGGTCATCAACACAGAAGCGGCGATCGTGAAAGCAACAAGCACAAAGAAGCCACGATACAGTCTCATGGAAGCTCCCCTCCTTCTTCGATTGAGCGCAACGAAATTACCTCGTCCCATTCCGTTCACTCCGGCTCGGGGGGCAGAGGTGTCTGGCGTCGGCGCACACTGCGCCTCGCCTCAGCGACGCAAATCGTTGCGGATGGAGAGAAGAGCGGAGCAGCCGGAAGAGGATTGAGAGCAGGGCACGTCAGCCTCCGTCATGGTCCGAGACCCCGAAACCAGACAACTCCGGATTCTAGGTTATATCTTGGATCATGTCAACGAAGGTCCAAACTTTTCCTAAATGTAAACTCCTCCTCCCGTGCCTCTGGCGGACTCCGACTGCGGAGTTGCCCGCCGGTGACGGCCTGTAGTCGCGAAGGCGACGTCATGCGGATTTCAAGATCAACCCGTCGACCACGGCAGTCCAACCCATCCGACCAGGGTACCCCGGCCCCGGGCGGGGGATTTCCATCGCAGGTCAACGGATCTGTTGACAATACTGTGTGCCACACTGTATAGTGTGACACATTGATATGAGCGGCACACAGTCAGAGTGGATCGAATCACTGAGCCTGGAGCTCCGGAGAGGAGTTGTGGTCCTTGCCGCACTTTCGCAATTGCGGGAGGAACAGTACGGCTACTCTCTCAAGAAGAGCCTGGCTGAACGAGGGATGCCGATCGACGAGGGGACCCTCTATCCTCTCCTCCGGCGTCTGGAATCCCAGGAACTGCTCCAGAGCGACTGGCGGGTCGACGGCAGTCGTCCGCGCAAATACTACTCATTGACCGCCCGGGGACGGCAGGCTCTCGACGAGCTGTCGGCGGAGTGGAACCGGCTGGCCCTGGTCATGGGGGACTTACTATCGTGAACACACCCAATCTCTCGTCCGAGGAACTGGTTGAAAGATATGTCCATGCGGTGGGCGGACGGCTTCCCGGGAGTCTTCGGGAAGACGTCGTCAGGGAGCTGGATTCCCTGCTCCGGGAAACCATCGAAGAACAGAGCCAGGGGAGCCTCGAGACGGCCAGCCCACGGTTGACCGCCCGGGTCCTGCTCGAATTCGGCTCTCCGGAGGCCGTCGCCGCACGGTACTCTTCGAAGCCGAATTACCTGATCGGTCCGAAACTCTACCCCGCGTTCGTCTCCACCTTGAAACTCGTGCTCATGGGCGCTGCCGGCCTGGCCACGCTGGTGGTGGTGGTCCTGAGTTTCAGCGGTGGGATCACCGGACTCGCCGAAGGCGGGCTGAAGTTCGCCGGGCTTCTGATTCAGTTCGTTTACTCCTTCGGTGCCATGGCCGTCCTGGTCTTTGCGCTACTCGAAAGGTTCGGCGTCGAGAGGATACCGGAGCTCGACGGCTCCGACTGGGACCCCTTCAGCCTTCCACCGATTGAAGACAATCGCCGGATCTCAACCTTCGGCGTCACCCTGAAGATCTACGTCATTGCCGTCCTCCTGATCTGGTTCAACTTCTTTCCCCAGTGGTTCGGCATGATCTTGGGAATCACCCCCGAGGGGAGTCCGCTTCCTGAGCGCCCAACAGCTGGGCCTGACGTTTCCCGTCCTCCTGATCAACCTCTGGTGGGCGGCGGCTCTGGTCAAGAACCTCCTGCTCCTGCGCCGGGGGTCGATGAGCTCCATGATCCGCTGGTTCGAAGTCGCTCTCAGCCTGGTCGCCGCGGTCATCTTCGGACTGATTCTGAAGGATCTGATGGCGGTGGTAGACACGACCCGATTCCAGGAGACGATCGGCAACTCCGAAGTGTCCCGCGTCCTTGCACACCTGCTGCCTGCCGTCAACATCGGGATCATCCTGGTCATCCTGAGTCAGGCGTTCGTCAAGCTGTACCGTCTGATCCGGGAAAGCGGAAACGGGAACCACCGCTCCTCCCTGCAGAACGGATGAGCGGGGGGCCTGGACCCTCGGATTTTCTGTCTCCCGCGCGCGGGCGCGCCGGTCGGCTCCCGGCAGCCCTGCCTTCCTAGAAGCCGAAAAGGAGGTCAAAAAGTCAGCGCAAGCCTCTTCCGAGGCCTTCAGTTTCGACCTAAGCCACGCTCTTTCAACAACTCATCGTGGTCCGACCCCAGACCTCTCCGCGGCGAACGTGTTATGATCCTCGACAGATCGACAGTCGCTTCGTGCGAGACGAAGCCGGGGCCACCGACTCCTGAGTTCCTCCCGGGATGGCACCAACCACCGGAACAGGAACCCGGTTGACTCGGCCGTAACTGTCCAACCTCGGAGGGCAACATGACAGACGCAATGCAGACCCTCAATGACCTTGTGACGACGTACGGGAAGGACGTGATCTACGCGATCGTCATTCTCATCGTCGGCCGCATCGTCGCGGGCATCCTGCGCTCCGCCACAGTTCGCGGATTCAAGAGGGCCCAGCTCGACGAGACCCTGGCGACCTTCGTGGCTCGCCTGGTCTTCATCGCAGTGGTCGTTTTCACGATCGTGGCAGCGCTGGCGATGGTGGGAGTCCAGACGGCGTCGTTCGTCGTGGTCCTCGGAGCCGTCGGCTTCGCCATCGGCTTCGCCTTGCAGGGGTCGCTGTCGAACTTCGCGGCCGGCGTCATGCTGATCGTCTTTCGGCCCTTCCAGGTCGGTGAGTACGTGGAGGTCTCCGGAGTCGCGGGCACGGTCAAGGAGATCGACGTCTTCACGACCACTCTCGCGACGCCCGACAACGTCAAGATCATCCTCGGCAACGGCCACGTTTTCGGCAGCATCATCAAGAACTATTCCGCCTACGACACGCGCCGCTGCGACCTCGCCATCGGCATCGGGTACACCTCCGACATCCAGCAGGCGATATCGGTGATGGATCGTCTTATCAAGGCCGACAACCGCGTCCTCGCTGAACCGGCGCACCAGCTGGCGGTCTCCGAACTGGCCGACTCGAGCGTCAATTTCGTGGTCCGCATGTGGTGTGCCAAGGAACACTACTGGGACCTCAAGTTCGACATGACGCGGGCCATCAAGGAGGCCTTCGACGCCGAAGGCATCGAAATCCCCTTCCCGCAGCGAAGCGTGCACATGGTCAAGGAAGCCTGACCGCCCGGACCGGATTTCGTCCTTCCTGGCCTCGTCACGGCTTCGGCTCGTCGGCCGAGACAGAGCGGGTGCCGGCGCCGGCGCCGCCCCAGCCGGCCGGATCTCCCCTAAGCGAATCGTCTCTCTGCTCCGATTCTTATCGCTGGAGAGGGGAGGCACGATGGGACCGGACGAATTCCTGGGACTGCTGGAGAACCGCCAGGGCGCAGTGGCGCGTCCGAACGGGACCTTCTTCTCTCTGAACGTCGTCACCACCGCCTTGCAGCGAATCCGACTCGATCTGCTCCGGGGCGCGCGGCTGACCGAGAAAGGGGAGCACTTCGTTGCCGGCGCCGCAGGCCTGCTCGCCCGTCTCACCCAGGTCGGCGCGAGGCGACGGGGACTGAAAGTCGACGCCCGAGGTTCGCACGAGGGGGCCGCGGACGGCTTTCCCACCACACTCGTCCTCTCTCGAACCCGGGACGGGATGCAGGAAGAGTACTGCCAGGACTTCCTCCAGGACACGCACGAGCTGCTCTTGCGGCCGCCTCAGGCATTCCCCTCCATTCAGGGACGCGTCTACATGGTCGAGTCGCTCGTTTACCCGTCTCCCGAATATCTGTACCTGTATGGCGTATTCTTGCTGCAATCGCCGCGGGCCACCGGAAACTGGCCCCGGACCAGGCAGGTGGGAGGACTGGAACAGGACTTCGACCAATCGAAGAACCTGCTCGTCGACGACCTCCACAAAGACTGTGGACTGCCTGCGGATGACGCACGGCTTCGTGCTCTTTCCTGGTGGGTCGTGTTTCCACCCTACGGCTGGGACATGAACGGAGCCCAGGAGTACAACATGATGACGCTGGTCGATCAGATCGCCCGACGACCCATCGTCCCGCTCGAGACGGGCCTGCACTACCTGCGGGCGCTGCTCAAGAGCCAGCTCGTCTTCATCCGGAGCCTCGCGGCACGCACGCTGCTTCTGCTCGGCGAAACGCCGCGGGATCTGCACGAATCGACCTGTTTCATCCAGGCGCTGAACGCCAACGATCAGCAACTGGCGTCCGGGTCCATGGTCCAATTCCAGTGGGCGTTGGCCGGCCACGACCCCCAATCTTCACCTCCGCCCGACTGGCCGCAACAGTGTGCCGGAAGCTGGCAGGCCGCGGCTTCGGCCGGGCCCACTGAGCAATGGCGCCAGGCCCCGATTCTTCACGATCCGGAATATCTCACTCTGGCGCAGGTCCCCGTCGAGGAGGCCGAGCGGATGATTTCCGGCCTGGAAGGGATGCTCGAGAAACACCCCCGGAACTGGTTTCTGCGATCGGCCTACGGTGCGCGACTGATGCAGGGCCCCGACCCGGCCCGGGGCGAAGCGCTCCTGCGCGAGTGCCTCGCCGACACCCCCGGCTGCCCCGACGCACATCTGAACCTGGGGACGCGCCTCAAGTGGCAGGGGCGCCGGCGGGAAGCCATGTCGGTGTTCGAAGATGCCGTCCACCGCTGGCCCTGGCACCATCAGGCCGTGGATTCGTGCATGTGGCTCCTGACCGACGACATGGTGGAGCCGGCGTCCTGACAGTGACAGCACGGCACTGCCCCTCGGCCTGAGACATCGAACCGGATGCGCCGGAGCGAATGACCTGGGGGCGAGGGGGCGACGACATCGACTTCGCGCCTCGACAGGAGCTCCCGGCAGCCTCCAGGCTACTCGATCGTGATCAGGTTCGGCGGGAAGTTCATGTTCGCCCCGCTGTTCGTGACCTTCGTCGTCCATTGCAGAACGATGGTCCCGCCGCTTCCCGAATAGATGCCCTGCAAGGCCGCACCCGAGGCACCCTGGCCTCCCGGCGCCGTGTTCAGGGTGCCGACCGAGGGAGGAGCGTCTGCCCCGTGCGACTGAACCACACCGGCATCATTGCCCAATTGGGCGTACTCGAGCGTCCACGTGGTCGGCAAGGTGTAGCCGTCCAGATCCCTGAAATCGGCGAAACGTTCCTTGATACGCTGGCGCGACACCCGTTGCTGCGCGGACTGATCCGGATCCGATGAGGCTGGGGCAGATTGCCGTACCTCGTACGTCGACAGGACGTGGTGGAAGGTTTTCGGCTCGAAATAGAGCCGGACCTGAATCCCTCCGCCTCCCTTGCGGATGCGGTAGTCCAATCGATGCAACTCACGCCCGTCGACCTCCTGCAGCCCCTCGTAGGAGAGTCTGGGCTTGTGCCTCTTCAGGTCCAAAAGAGACCACGCCGTGGTGAGTTCGCCGCCAAGCAGGCCGTCAGTCAGCAGGACTCCGTATCCCTCCAGGAAGTTCCGCAGCGGGTTCATCTGCGCACCCGTCGAAAGGCGCGTCTCCGACTTCTTCCCGTTCGTCACGTACTGAGTCGTGCCCAGCTCCCCGGCCTGAAACTGAAGCAGGATGTTGTAGGCCTCTCCCCTCGAGACGATTTGAGTCATGCCCTGCGCCGTGAGCGATCCCCCGGTCACAATCCGATACTCGCAGTCACCCCGAAGTGCAAACGACTGCAGCGCTTTCAGTTTCTTGCTCGTGGCAATGGACTCGAGATGCCGCTGTACGAGCTGCTCGGCGGTCAGCTCAGGCTCATCGCTCATTCGAAAACCCAGGCTGAAAACCATCATGAGACCCAGCCCGCCGCACGCTATAAGGCCAAGGCGACCTTCGATTCTTTTCACGATCCTGCTCCTTCTCCCGCGGGCGGCGTTTCCCCTCCCACGATCGGCTTTTCCGTCAAAAACGCTTCCCAGAATACTGTGCGAACCCCCAAAAAGGAAACCACCCCTTCATGCTGATGCGACCGGAGGATCTCGAGTTCAAGTTGCCCTCGGCGAAACACCGCTCCCCTCCTGTGGCAACACGGTTCCGTTCGGGGGTTCCCGTCGGGGATAGTGCCTGACATCTTCATCGAAACGGCTATATACTCCGGGTAATGACGGCCGGGCTCTTCGGTCGGACGCGGATGTGTGCCGGGCAGGCAAGGGGGGTGCGATGGCCACGGAAGACAGCGTCGAAGCCGAACGACTGTCGCCCTGGTGGCGATGGGGTGTTCTGATCATCATGGCGGTTGAATTCGCGGTCCTCATCGGGATTGCGACCAACACCTATGTCAACCAGGTCGGCCCTCCCATCCCGGACAAAGTCGTGGATGACTCGGGAAACCTCCTCTACACCGGCCAGGAGATCCTCAGCGGACAACAGGTGTTCCTCAAGTATGCTCTCATGGACAACGGCACCGTCTGGGGGCATGGAGCATATCTTGGCCCCGACTTTTCCGCGGAGTATCTGCATGGAGTGGCCCTGGAGGTGTCCGACTACCTGGCTCAGCAGACCTACCATCTGCCGGCAAAAGAGTTGACGCCCGATCAGGGGGCCTCGCTTCGAGCCCGGGTGGCCCGCTTCATGGCTGAGAACCGTTACGATCCGGGGACACGGACTCTCGTTCTGACTCCGCCGGAGGTGACCTCGTGGAACAATCAGGTTGCCCGGTGGGAGCGCTATTTCTCCGGCTCCGAGGCGAGTCGCGGTCTGCCGGTCAAAACCATCCAGAGCAAGGCTGAGTTGAACCAGCTCAACACCTTCTTCGCCTGGACCGCATGGGGGGCGGTGGCTCGCCAGCCGGGAACGGACTACTCCTACACCAACAACTTTCCGTACGATCCACTCGTGGGCAACGGCCCGTCCAGCGCGGCAATCCTCTGGAGCGCCCTGAGCCTGGTTTCGCTGCTGGCCGGCACCGCCTTCATTCTTCTGGCGTTCGGCCGATTCCATTACCTGGGTTGGCACAGCCGCGCCCTGTCAGCTCCGCCGCAACTGATCCAGGGGAAGCCCACGCCGGGGGAACGGGCGACGATCAAGTTCTTTCTCGTGGTGGTCCTGCTGCTGTTGCTCCAGACCCTCGCCGGCGGGGCATTGGCCCACTATCTCGCGGAACCCGGGGGGTTCTTTGGCCTTGATCTGAAGTCCGTTTTTCCATCCAACGTTTTGCGTTCCTGGCACCTTCAGAGCGCCATCTTCTGGATCGCCATCGCCTATGTTGGAGGCGGAATCTTTCTGGCGTCCGCTCTGGGCGGCCGCGACCGTAAGCACCAGTCGGCGTTCATCCACCTGCTTTTCGCTGCAGTCGGAATCGTGCTCATCGGAAGCCTCGCGGGGGAGTACTTCGGCTTTCGACAGGATCTCGGCGAGTGGTGGTTCTGGCTCGGCAACCAGGGGTGGGAGTACCTCGAGATCGGGCGCGGCTGGCAGATCCTCCTCGCGATCGGACTGATCTTCTGGGTGTGGCTGCTGTTCCGAACGGTCGGCTCCGTTCGAAGCGATCCGAACTATGGCGAGATTTCCCGCCTCTTTCTGCTCGCGGCGTTGGCCATTCCCGTTTTCTATCTCCCCGCTTTCTTCTTCTCCAGCACGACGAGTCTCACGGCCGTGGAGACTTGGCGATTCTGGATCATCCACCTTTGGGTGGAAGGCTTTTTCGAACTGTTCGCGACGGTCCTGGTCGCGGTCATGTTCATGAAGCTGAATCTGGTCTCGCGCGTGACGGCCCTGCGCGTGATCTACATGGATGCGGTTCTCTTTCTGGGAGCCGGGATCCTCGGGACGGGACATCACTGGTACTGGTCGGGTCAGACGGTGGTCTCGATGGCGTTGTCGGCGACTTTCTCGGCCATGGAAGTGGTCCCCCTGATCCTGCTCACACTGGAAGCATCCGATTTCGTCGGCCTCCTGCGCTCGGAGCCGAACGTAAACGGCCGGCCGGCGAAATTCCCCCACAAATGGGCCTTCTATTTTCTGATTTCCGTCGGGGTCTGGAATTTCGTCGGCGCCGGAATCTTCGGCTTCCTGATCAACCTTCCCGTGGTCAGCTACTATGAAGCCGGCACGAACCTGACCGCCAACCACGGCCACGCCGCGCTGATGGGAGTCTTCGGAATGCTGGGTCTGGCGCTGCTGGTCTTCGCCCTGCGCCAGGTGTCGACGGACGCGCACTGGAGCCGGGTCGAGAAGTACGTTCGGCTGTCGTTCTGGGGAACGAATCTCGGACTCGCGGGCATGCTCCTGCTCCAGCTGTTCCCCAGCGGCGTCCTGCAGTTTCTGGATGTGATCGACAATGGCTACTGGCATGCCCGCAGCATCGCGTTCGGCAATTCGCCCGTCGCCGTTGCACTGGCCTGGGCACGCATGCCCGCCGACCTGGTCTTCATCCTCGTCGGCGTTCTTCCTCTGCTGTACGCCACCTGGTCGACCTATCTGCATGCCCGCAAAGCACCGCCCGAAACCCGGGACGCCGTCGTGCAGGCGCGATGAGAAAGATCGAGTCGGACCCCTGCTCGCTCATGCATCCATGAGCTGGCATTCTCGGTCGTCGATGACCAGGAGGGCGAATGTCATGATTGGTCAGCCCATTTCCCTTGCTGAAATCGTCGTCATCACCGTGATCGTGCTGCTGCCCCTGTTCGTCTTCTCCCGGATCTTCTCCAAAGCGGGTTATTCCGGCCTCCTGTCCCTGCTCCTCTATATTCCCCTCGTGAATGTCATCGTGCTGGTCTACTTCGCCTATACGGAGTGGCCCATCGAGAAGCAGCTGAAGGAACGAAAGCAGTAGTCGGGACGATTCCCCGCTCTTGCCGGTCGGAGGAGGCCCTCAGTCGACCTGAAACAGATTGGGTGGCACCTGCATGTTCACCGCGCTCTGGGTGAAACGCGATTCCCACTGCATCGTCAGATTGCCGGAGCCAGTCAACTGCGAGAACTCCACGGTCCAGGACGCCGGCACGGTGAATCCATCGAACTCCCGAAAGTACGCGAAACGCTCCTCGAGCGTGAACCGGGAGGTGCGCTGACGTGACGAATCGGTCGGATTCGCCCCCATGGGTGCGGGAATCGTCACTTCGTAGATGCTGAGGACGTGACGGAACGTCTCCGGTTCAAAATAGAGTCTGTTCTTCGAATCGGTGTTGCCGTGCCGAACGCGGTAGTCCAGTTCATACAGTTGACGACCGTCGACTTCCTGGATCCCCCGGTATTTGAGGCGAGGCTTCCGCCCCGGAACGTCGAGCAGAGCCCAGGCGGTCGTGAGGGTTCCTCCGAACAATCCCTCTGTCAGAAGGCCGCGCTGGCTCTGAAGAAACTCGGCCATCGGATTTCGCTGGTTCGTCACGCTGTAGAGAGCACGCGCTTTCTTGCCGTCGGTGACGAAGTGTTCTCCCTGGTAGGCGGTCGAATCGAACTTGAACAGGATGTTGTAGGCCTTGTCTTTGGAAACGATCTGAGCCATTCCGCCGGAACCACCCGATCCACCGATTGTGATCCGGAAAATCACCTGCCCCTTGAGTGCGAAGGAGTGCCGTTCCGCCAGGCGGTCGGGGGAAGCGATCGAAGCCAGATGCTTCTCGATCAGTTCGTCCACGGTCAACTTCTCGTCATCGCGGGCGCGAAAACCGGAGACAACCCCCAGAACCAGCACCGCCGTGATCGACATCAGAATCCACGAGCGAAAACCACTTTTCCGCACTGCAGTCCTCCTTGCATTCGGGCCGAAGCCCCTGGAGACAGCCTCCGACTACCGTCCCTACCCGACCATGATATCGACCTATTCATGTATGTAAAGACCCTGGGCCGGCGGTGTCATAGCCTGTCCGGCCTGAAGGGAAGCCCCTCCGACTCGGCGGGACTTTCCGTCTGTGCTAACGTTAACGCTCATGAGTCGTCTGCTCGATTCGCCGCAACGCGATGAGCTGAGCTGAGGAGTGCAGCAATGTGCCGGAAAAGAGCTAAACATCCCTGGATATCGGTCCCGTTGCTTTTGGCGATCGGCCTGGTTTTCGCTCCGGCGGTTTCCGGAGCACAATCCGACGCTCCCGTCGCCCGGTTCGTAAACATCCCGCCGCAGAGGGGCACGAATGACTTCTACGTGGGAAACCGGGAGCCCCTCGTGCCCGATCCGCTGCTGGCGCTTCCCATCGGCAGCATCGAGCCGAAGGGCTGGATCCGGACCCAGCTCCGCCTGATGGCCGAAGGCTTCAGCGGCAACCTCACCGAAGTCAGTGACTGGTGTACGTTGAACGGCAATGCCTGGGTCAGCCCGACCGGTCGAGGCGAGCATGGATGGGAGGAGGTGCCGTACTGGCTGCGCGGCTTCACCGCGCTCGGCTTCATCATGCAGGATCAACGGATCATCGATGAAAGCCGGAAGTGGGTCGAGGGCGTGATTTCGAGCCAGGGCGCCGACGGCTTCTTCGGACCGCGAGCCAACCTCGAAGAGGCCGCGGTTTCACACACCACCGACAACGATCTCTGGCCGAACATGATCATGCTCGACGTCCTGCGCACCTACTACGATGCGACCGGGGACGATCGCGTCCTGAGCCTGATGGAGCGCTACTTCAAGTGGCAGACGACGGTTCCCCTCGAGCACTTCGTGCAGGGCACGTGGCAGCACTGGAGAGCCGGAGACAATCTCGCCAGCATCTACTGGCTTTACAACCGGACCGGTGAGGCCTGGCTCCTCGACCTGGCCCGGGTCAACCACGCACAGACCGCCGACTGGTCGGCGGAAATCCCGACCTGGCACGGCGTCAATCTGGCCCAGGGATTCCGGGAGCCCGCCCAGTACTACCAGCAATCGCACGATCCGCGTCACCTCGAAGCGACCAACCGCAATTACCGGACCTTCATGGGCATCTACGGGCAGGTGCCGGGAGGACTCTTCGGCGCCGACGAAAACGCCCGCCCGGGCTTCACCGGGCCGCGCCAGGCGGCGGAAACGTGCACCATGGCGGAGTTCATGAACAGCGACGAGATGCTGACGCGCATCACCGGTGATCCGATCTGGGCGGACCGGGCGGAAGAAATCGCCGTCAACTCCTTCCCCGCCTCCATGACCCCGGACCTGCGGGGGCTGCACTACCTGACGGCCCCGAACATGGTCCAGCTCGACCGGCAGAGCAAGAGCCCGCTTTTGGAGAACAGCGGGGATACGCTGTCCTACAACCCCTGGCGCTACCGGTGCTGCCAGCACAATGTCGCCTTCGGCTGGCCCTACTACGCCGAAAGCCTCTGGATGGCGACGCGCCGCAACGGCCTGGCCGCCGTCCTCTACGCACCGAGCGTGGTCAGCGCCCGGGTCGGCGACGGCACCCGGGTACGCATCGAGGAGACGACGGAGTATCCGTTCAAGGGCCGGATCGAGTTTCGGGTTTCCCCGGACGGACCGGTGAGTTTCCCGCTCTTCCTGCGAATTCCCGGATGGTGTCGCTCGGTCGAGGTCCAATTGAACGGCCGGGAAGTCGCTCCCGAGGGAGTGCCCGGGAACTGGCTCGAGCTGAATCGGGAATGGAAGCAGGGGGACACGGTCCGGCTGAACTTCCCGATGGAGCTCCGCGTGCGGGACTGGAAGGCCAGCAAGGACTCCGTCTCGGTCAGCCGGGGGCCGCTCACCTACTCCTTGCGGATCGGTGAGCGCTGGGAAAAGTACGGCGGCACCGACCAGTGGCCGGCTTACGAGGTCTATCCCACCTCGGCCTGGAACTACGGCCTGGTCGTCGACCTGGAGCATCCGGAAGCCTCCTTCGAGGTGATCGAGAAGGCGGGTCCCCTCGCCGATCAGCCGTTCTCCCTCGATGCCGCCCCGATCGAGATCGAGGCCCGCGCCAGGAAGATTCCCGGGTGGCAACTCGAATCCAACGGTCTCGTCGGCGCCATCGGCCAGAGCCCGGTCCGTTCGGACGCTCCCGTCGAAACGGTCCGGCTGATTCCCATGGGCTGTGCGCGCCTTCGGATTTCGGCTTTCCCGAGAATCGCCGGGCCGGGCGAAGAGGGTCAGGGCTGGAACGTCACCGTCAGCCCTCCGACGGCCTCCTTCATCTGGCACGAAGACCACATTTCGGCGGTTGACGACGGCCTCGTGCCGACCGAGGGGCAAAGGGAGGTTCCGGCCGCGACTTTCCGCTCCCATCAAGGCACGGCCGAATGGATCCAGTACAACTTTCCCCAGATCAAGGAACTCTCCCGGAGCGAGGCATTCTTCGTGTCGAACGGTGAAGTTCAGCTCCCCCAGAGCTGGCAGATCCTCTGGTCCGACGGTCAGACCTGGCGTCCCGTCGCCCCTGCCGGGACGTACCCGATCGAAGCGGATCGGTTCAGTCGGGTCACGTTTCAGCCCGTGCGGGCGCGGGCGGTCCGCATCGTGATCCAGTCCCGCCCGGAATCATCCGCGGGCGTCTACGAGTGGCGGGCCGAATGAATTTGAGATTTGAGATGTGATCTACTTCATCTGCTCGTAGAGCTGCTCGTTGGCCTGCCGGACCTTTGCCGGGTCCATCTTGATGATCTCGCGATCGTAGGTCATCAGGCCGTTCACCTCGATTTCGACATCGGTCGTCTGGGTGTAGACCGCCGCAGCAAGGCCCCGGTCGGCAATGAGCGGCTTCAGCTTCTCCAGTAGGTCGAGGTAGGCTTCGGTCAGGGCCTGAGCGTCCTCGAAACTCCGGTAGCCCCAGTTGTCTTCGGACTGCCAGGTGTGCCCCTTCAGCGGGAGGCCCAGTCCCCCGAATTCTCCCAGAACGATGGCCCGATAGGGTTCGATGGCGGGTGCACGGGGCCCCGGATAGGCGTGGATGTCGTAGACGTCCCCCACTCCCCGATCGGCCCAGCCACTGGCACTGTCGACGAGACGGCTGGGATCGTACTTGCCGATCCAGCGGGCCAGGCGGCCGGTGTCGAACTGGCCCCAGCCCTCGTTGAAGGGGACCCACATCACGATCGAGGGATGGTTGTAGCGGTTGTCGATGAGCTCCTTCAATTCCCGCTCGTAATGGTAGGCCGACTGGGCGACTCGGGTGATGTCCGGCTGGTTGGGCCGGATGTAGGCGTCTCCACTCGGCATGTCCTGCCAGACCAGCACGCCCAGCTTGTCGGTCCAGTAATACCACCGATCGGGTTCGATCTTGACGTGCTTGCGGATCATGTTGAACCCAAGCTGCTTGGTGACTTCGATATCGTGCCTCAAGGCTTCGTCCGTCGGGGCGGTGTAGATGCCATCGGGCCAGAAACCCTGGTCGAGCGGACCGTACTGGAAGAGGGGCTTACCGTTGAGGAAGAGTCGAAGGATCCCGTCCGACCCCTTTCCCAGGCTGATCTTGCGCATTCCACAGTAACTTCGGACCGTGTCGATCGTTCGACCTGCACCGACCAGCGTGAGTCGAAGATCGTAGAGAAAAGGAGAGTCGGGAGACCAGAGCTTGGGATCGGCGATCTTCAGTTCCAGTTCCCCGCCCGGTTCACTCGAAGTGGTCGCGACGACGTCACCGTCGAGAGCCTCCGCCCGGATGGTCAGTGGGCGCGACGCCCCTTGGGTCGTTACCGAGAGCCGGAAGGCGCCGGCATCCAGGTCGGGGGTGATGCGGATGGACTCGATGTAGCTGTCGGGAACAGCCTCGAGCCAGACCGTCTGCCAGATCCCGGTCGTGGGGGTATACCAGATTCCGTGGGGGTTCCTCACCTGCTTGCCGCGAGGTTGAAATCCCGCATCCGTAGGATCCCAGACCGAGACCACCAGCTCCTGATCTCCGGAGTCGGTCAGGGCCGGCGAAATATCGAAGCTGAAGGGCGTATATCCGCCCTCGTGCCCACCCACCCGGGTGCCGTTCACCCAAACCACGGCCGACCAGTCCACGGCACCGAAATGAAGGAGGACCCGTCCGCTGCGCCAGGCGTCCGGCACCCGGAAGCTTCTTCGATACCAGAGTGTGTTCTCCGGTCCGACCTCCGTCATGACCCCGGAGAGTGCCGAGGTGATCGAAAAGGGGACCAGGATCTCGCCGTCATAGCGCTCTTCGGGAGCCGATGCGCTCGTGGGGCGGATGGCGTACTGCCACAGCCCGTTCAGGCTCTGCCACTCTTCGCGGACCATCTGTGGCCGGGGGTATTCGGGATGGACGCTCGACGGAGACACTTCGGCCGTCCACCGGGTCGAGAGAGGGCCCTGTTTGGGCTGCCAGCCGGTCGCCTGCGCCGCTCCCGATGCTGTGGAGAGGGCACCCATCAACAACGTCAGAAACAAGATCCGGGTAGACTTCATCGTCATCGTGTGGCTCCTCTGATTCCGAATTCGACGAGTTCGCCACTGAGCCTACACGCCTGCACAAGGATGCGCCAGAGGATTTGAGATTCACGCTGGACCGCCCGGGGCCGCCCCAGCACAGCCGCCTTGGACTAACCTGCCCGCCGCCGCGGCGCAGCCGCCTTGGAGCGCGGTAGCTTGCTACCGCTTTCTCTGGAGAGGCCTCGGTTGCGGGGGCGCCCCCGGGCTTCCGCGGGGGTGGCTCGGCGGCTCGGCTGTGCGAGTCGGTGTGGTGCGCCGGGCGAATCGAAAGCTGAAGCAAGCTTCAGCACTCCAAGGACGCCTGCGGCGTCGGAGGAGGAAGAGTGCGGCCGAGCCGCTTCGGACTGAGCTGCTCCGCCACCGCGGCGCAGCCGCTTTGGACTGCGGCAGCTTGCTGCCGCTTTTGTGGAGGCGCCTCGGGCTGGGTGTGCTCCCGGGCTTCGGCGCGGAGGGGTCGGCCCCGGCTCGTGCGAGTCGGTGTGGGCGGCGTGGGCGGATCGAAAGCGGAAGCGAGCTTCCGCGCTCCAAGGACGCCTCCGGCGTCGGAGGAGGGACAGCGCGGCTCAGCCGACTTGGACTGAACTGCCCCGCCACCGCGGCGCAGCCGCTTTGGATTGGCCTGCCGACTGACCCTCAGTTCCCGAGTGCAGAATGCCTGGATTCCACGCGGTGGATCGCTTCGCAGGCGTCCTTGACGGCGTTGCCCAGCGATCGCGTCGAACCCGAGTGGATGGTGGTACCTTCGCGATCGAAGACCGCCACCTTGTTGTCCTTCAGGAAGATCGCCTTGCCCCCCTCATGATCGAGGAGAACCACGTAGTCCGCCCGCGACCGCTCGTTCGTGACGGCGATCTCCGGGCAACGCTCCTGAAAGGTCTTGATGATCTCTGCCGTCTGAGGCCGGGCTCCGCCGGATGTGGCTCCACCGCCGCCATCGTCTCCGAAACCGAAGCCACCCGACATCTGCCAGGACTGGCTGTCGCTGACGTAGATCATGAGGGTTCCGTCGTTGCTGAGGTCCGGAGGTCCCGCGGCGTCGAGCATGGCCTCCAGAACCTCGTCCGGCACGCCCCGGTCACGCAGGGCCAGAATCGTGTCGGTCGAGGTCTCAAAGGTCGTATCGGAGTTCTTGATCATGGCGATGATCAGTTGGTTGGAGACGCCCTTCGACACGAGATCCAGAACGTCCTGATTGGTCATCCGATCGGGTGCCGTGGAAAACAGCATCACGAGCAGCATCGAGTGGATCATCATCGCTTTCCGCCTTTCCGGTCACCGGCTCGGTGCCGGTGTTTCGACCTCCTGTGGAAGTAGATGCGGCGGGCGGGTAGAACGGTCACGTCGAGACGCTCTCCGGGAGAGGTCGCCCGGTCGCCCTCCCGCCAGAGCCAGTCATCCTGCATGCAAACTCGAGCAGAAGCACAGGCTACACCGGGAAAGAACGCACCTGATCTGGAACATTCTGCATGCAGAATGGTTGTCCGGTCGGCCCGACTGATCTAAGATGCTCCTCCGATGCCCCGACGACGCAACGCCCAGACCGATCGGTCTCCACAAATCGACCGCTCGGTCCTGGCCCTGCGCCAGATGATCCTCCAGGGGGAGTTTGCTCCCGGCGAACGAATCTCCGAACTGCCGCTGGCCTCCCGGCTCGACGTGTCCCGCACACCGCTGCGACTGGCGCTCGACCGGCTCTGCCACGAGGGTCTCCTCGAGGCCCGGCCGCGGGGTGGTTTCGTCGTGCGCGAATTCACGCTGGCCGACGTGTGGGACGCCATCGAAATCCGTGGCGTCCTGGAGGGCACCGCCGCACGTCTGGCGGCCGAGCGGCTGACGGACCCCGGCGAGTTGGAGACCCTGCGCCGCTACAACCGGTCCCTCGAAGAACTCGTACCGCTGACGGCCGACGACTTCAGCCGCTATCTCGAGTTGAACGATGCCTTTCACGCGGAATTCAGGCGGCTGTCGAAAAGCCCGATTCTGGTTCGGACCATCGACCGCATCTGTACGCTGCCGTTTGCAGCGCCCGGTGCCCTGATCTATGACGAGATGGGGTCTGAGCGTTCGCCGGTGACGGCGCTGATCGCGCTCGAGCACCATCGAACCATTCTGGAGGCCCTCGAGAGCCGCGAAGGAACGCGCGCCGAGGCCGTGACCCGGGAGCATTCCCGGGTCGCCCGCAAGAATCTCGAGGGCGCACTCCGGGACCGGGATCTGCGCCGCAGCCTGCCCGGAGGCGCCCTGATTCGGATTCCCGTAACCCCCGGCTGAGCGGCCGGAACCAGTTCAACCCTCTCGCCCCTCCATCCGGGAAAGGGCGGGACAACCGCGGTGAACCGCAGAGGTTGGATCACGATGAAGTTGACACTATTCGTTCTATCCGCCGTCCTGGTGCTGGGGTCGTGCGCGGCTCCGGCGCCCCGGGACGAGGTAACGATCGAGACCGGAGCGCTGAAGGGCTCCACCAGCGACGGCGTTCTGGCCTTCAAGGGAGTCCCCTATGCCGCGCCGCCCGTCGGAGATCTGCGCTGGCAGCCACCGCAGCCGGCGGACGACTGGGACGGTATTCGCGAGGCAACCGAGTATGCCCCGGACTGCAAGCAACTCCCCTTTCCTGGGGACGCGGCCCCTCTGGGCGTCGAGAGCGCCGAGGACTGCCTCTACACCAATGTCTGGCTGCCGGCCGATCGCCCCGCGGAGAAGCTGCCGGTCATGGTCTGGTTCTACGGCGGAGGATTCGTCAACGGCGGCAGCTCTCCGGCCGTGTACGACGGCAGCCAGTTCGCCAAAAAGGGAGTCATTCTGGTCAGCTTCAACTACCGACTGGGGCGCTTCGGTTTCTTCGCCCATCCGGCCCTCACGCGCGAGGACCCCGACGGACTGCACGGCAACTACGCCTACATGGACCAGATCGCGGCGCTGAAGTGGGTCCAGCGCAACATCGCGGCCTTCGGCGGAGATCCCGACAACGTGACCATCTTCGGGGAATCCGCCGGTGGAGGATCCGTTCTGGCCATGCTGACCTCGCCCCTGGCCAAGGGTCTCTTCCAGAAGGCCATCATCGAGTCGGGCGGCGGCCGCGGAGGGCTGTTCGCTCCCCGCTTTCTGGACCACGAGAGTGAAGCGGGGGTGCCGTCGGCCGAATCGGTGGGAGTGAAGTTTGCCGAGAGCGCCGGCATCACCGGCGAAGGGCCGGAGGCCTTGGCCGAGCTGCGCCGGCTGCCCGCGGATGCGATCGTGGCCGGCCTGAACATGGCGACCATGGGGACGCCCACCTATGCGGGTCCCATGATCGACGGCAAAGTCGTCGTCGAAACACCGGCGGCCGCATTCGCCGCCGGTCGCGCCGCCGAGGTCCCCCTGATGATGGGTGCCAACAGCCAGGACATCGGCTTCCCGCGGGGACGGACCGTGGACGAGCTGCTGGCGCCGTTCGGACCCGACAAGGAAAAGGCCCGCCAGGTTTACGATCCGGACAACACGGGCGCGGTCTTTCTGGTCGGCTCCAAGATCGCCGCCGACCAGATGATGATCGAGCCGGCCCGGGACCTGGTTCGCTTGATGACCTCCCGGGGACAGCCTGCTTATGAATACCGCTTTTCCTACGTCGCGGAATCGATGCGGGACCAGTGGCAGGGAGCACCCCATGCGACGGAGATCCCCTTCGCCTTCGACACGGTGGCGGCGCGCTACGGCAAGGATCTGACACCGGCGGACCAGGCGATGGCGCGGGCCATGAACACGTACTGGGTCAACTTCGGCAAGTCCGGCGATCCGAACGGCGAAGGCGTGCCCGAATGGCCGCGCTACGAACCCGACAAGGACATCCTGCTGAACTTCACCAACCAGGGTCCGGTCGCCATGGCTGATCCCTGGAAGGCCCGCCTCGACCTGGCGGAATCTCTGGCCAGACCGTCGCGGGAATAGGTGCGTCCTCCACGGACAGAAGGGCCTGGCGAAAGTCCGCCGGACCCGCCGCGCGGGGGATCTGCAATGCTCCGGGTCGGTCTGGGGCGGCGGATCCCCCGCGCGAGGACGGGACTACTTGTTGTTGAACAGGGACAGGTAGCGGCCGTAGCCCTCTTTTTCCAGATCATCCTTGGGGACGAAACGAAGGGCCGCCGAATTCATGCAGTAACGCATCCCCGTGGGCCGGGGTCCGTCCGGGAAGACATGGCCGAGGTGCGAATCTCCATGCTTGCTGCGGACCTCGGTTCTGACCATGAAGAAGAGGTTTCGGTCCTGCCTTTCCACGATGTTGCCCGGTTCCAGGGGCTTGGTGAAGCTCGGCCAGCCCGTCCCCGAGTCGTATTTGTCGGTCGAACTGAACAGCGGCTCGCCGCTGACGACGTCGACGTAGATGCCTTCCTTCTTGTTGTCCCAGTACTGGTTGTGGAAAGCGGGCTCCGTGCCTTCCTGCTGCGTCACCTTGTACTGCAGGGGAGTCAGGCGCTCGCGCAGCTCCGCATCCGAAGGCTTCGTGTAGGTTTCTTTTTCCGGCTTGGCAGTTTCGGTCGTCTTCATGGCGTTTTCGTCTCCCCATACCCGATGCAGGAACTGATCGCGGCCCGACGCAAAACGGTAGAACCGATACCGGATCGGGTTCTTCTTGTAGTAGTCCTGGTGATACTCCTCGGCCGGATAGAAGGTCGAGGCCGGCAGGATCTCCGTGACGATCGGCCGACTGAAGACTCCGGAGGCCGCCAGCTCAGCCTTCGATCGCTCCGCGATCTCCCGCTCTTTCTCATCATGATAGAAGATAATCGGTCGGTACTGCTCGCCCCGGTCCACGAACTGCCCGTCCCCATCGGTCGGATCCACGTGATGCCAGAAGTACTGGACGAGCTGGCCGTAGGACACCAGCTGCGGATCGTAACGGACCTCGACCGCCTCGACGTGGCCGGTGGTGCCGGACGAGACCTCCTTATAGCTGGGGGCCTTCGTGTGGCCGCCCGTGTACCCCGAGATCACCTCGAGGACGCCCGGCAGCTTCTCGAAATCCGACTCCACGCACCAGAAACAGCCTCCGGCGAAAATGGCCGTCTTCGCCTCGGAGACCTGGCGATCCCCCGCCGGGCGAGCCCGCAGTCCCGGGCCGCCGCCGAGGGTGAACATTACCGTTAGGACATATATCCAAAGAGCCAGGCTCTGTCTTTTGATAGTCATGTGATCCTCGCATGGGAACGGTTGATTCCTATGTAGGATGAGTTTGCCCGCCAGTCCGTTTCGGTTACCGTTGAGTGACGGGCAACCCGGGGTGCAACGGAGACGTCCGGGGTTTATGATGGAATGTGCCGGGTGGTCGGCTGGAGTATTTCGCTCCGGCTTCGTCTCGTCCGGCCCGCGCCATCGGTGATGGAGAGCCGACGCCAGTCACTGCAGTCCGTTCTCGAGGCAATCGACCGGATCCGCCTCTACACCGAGGAGGGTCGGGAGATCTTCTTCAACGACCCCCTCGTCCAGGAGGCAGTCTGCCGCAACCTGCAGATCATCCGCGACGACTGCACGAGGACGCTTCCCGAGCTGGTTTCGTCCTTCCGTCTGCTGGGTCCGGAATCGCCGGTGACACTGTTGTGCAACCCCGAGCAGGACTACTTCGAGACCGGTCAGGCCACCGTCTGGTCCATCCTGGAGGAGGAGCTTTCGGCGCTGCGGGCAGTGGTGCTGGAAAAGTCGGCTTCCAGCGAATAGCCGCGATGGGACTTCGCCAGCGAATCGCGCCAGGTCTCGCGAACCCCTGCTCTCGTTCCTTCGCGCCATTCGTGGGATTCGCTGGCCGAGCGCACTGGACTAAGCGGCGAGCAGGGTCACCGCCGTCACCGCCGCCAGCATGATGATCACCAGCAGCAGCAGGAGGGCCAGTAGGCGCATTGGACGATTGCCGGAAACGGACATCAGGGAGTAACAACCCAGGTTGGCGGCCAGGCCAAGCAGGCTGCACACAACGACCGCCACGAACTGGTCGAAATCGGTCGGCGGGAGAAAACTCCCGGCCCGCAGATCCCCTCTCGCATAAACCCAGCCGAGGCAGGCTCCGGCGACGAATCCGGTCGAACCGAGAAGCCAGGGGACCCTTCGACTCGACGGTGCGTACCAGCCGATCAACCCCATCAGCGCTCCCGCCGGAGTTGCGACTTCGATGGGCAGCCAGGGTCCGGAGAATGGGACCAACAGACTCATCGTGTGGGCGCAGATCCACCAGACCGATCCGCTGAATATCCACAGAAAGCCGTGCGGAATCCGGGTCCGCCGCCCGGGTTCAACTCCAGAACTCATGGATACGCGGTGGGATGGTATGGGTTCGAGTCGGGCTCCAGAGTCGCATGGGAACCATAGTCGGTGATGACGGCGGGGAATTCAAGCCGCCTCCCCGGGGTTCCTTAAACAATCCGGGCCCCCTTTCCTCAGCCGGCGTCGCGCGTTGCCAGAATGAGCGAGGCGATGCGCATCGAGAGCCCGTAGTCGCGGGACTGGCAGAAGCCCTCCTCCTCCAGGATGCGGCACAGCTCGGGCGGCGGCGGGAACTCCCGGACCGACGCCGGAAGGTAGGAATAGGGGCCGTCGCTTCCCGACACCAGGGCACCGATGCGGGGCAGGATCCGGGTGAAGTAGAAGAGGTAGGCCTGCCGCAGCACCGGAACGGTGGGGATGGAGAACTCCAGGATCGCGATTCGGCCGCCCGGCCGGATCACCCGCGCCATCTCGCGAAGTCCGGCTCGATGATCCTCGAGATTTCGCAGGCCAAAGGCGATCGTCACGGCATCGAACGAAGCGTCCCGAAAGGGCAGGGCCAGCGCATCTCCTTCGACGAACCGGACCGAGCCTGCCAACCCCCGCCCGTCGGCCTTGCTCCTCCCGATGTCGAGCATGGGCCGGCAGAAGTCGCATCCCACGATCCTGGCGCCGGCAGCCAGGGTCAGGGCCAGATCTCCCGTTCCCGTGCACAGATCGAGGATCCGGGGTTCCGGGGGGAGCTCACGGAACAGCTTCTTTCGGACCACCCGGCGCCAGTAGCGATCGATGGAGAGGGACAGGAGGTGATTCAGGAGATCGTACCGGTGCGCTACCGAGGCGAACATCCGGCGGACCTGGCGCGACGCCTTGTCAACCATCCGGCTTCACGCTTCCACTTCCGCCAGCGCCCGGGCCCACATCTCCTCGAGCAGGGTCTCATCGAAACCCGCACGGATCTCAGTGCGGCCGATTCCGTTGAGGAGTACGAAGACCGTCTGGTCGTCTTCCCGTTTCTTGTCCCGGCGGATGGCCGCGCTGAGCCTTTCGAAGGAGATGTCGGCGGCACTCGGCAGAGAGCCGACGGAGCGGACTGCCTCACAGATGCGGCGCAGCGAGGGTTCGTCGATGAGGTCCTCCCGGCGGGAGAGATGCGCCGCGGCCAGCATGCCGTGGGCGACGGCCTCGCCGTGCTTGAAGCGGTCGTACTCCGTGGCCGCCTCCAGGGCATGCCCCATGGTGTGCCCGAAATTCAGGATGCGGCGGAGGTTCTCCTCCCGTTCGTCGATGGCGATCACCTCGGCCTTGATCTCGCAGCAACGGCTGATGATGCGCTCCAGCGAGGCGCCATCCCGGTTCAGAATGGCCGCCAGGTTCCCGGCCACGAAGTCGAAGAACTTCTCATCGTAGATCAAACCGTACTTGATGACCTCATAGAGCCCACTGCGAAACTCGCGCATGGGGAGGCTGTCCAGCGTCTTTGTGTCGATACACACCAGATGGGGCTGGTAGAACGCACCAATCATGTTCTTGCCGAGGCGGTGGTTGACCCCCGTCTTGCCCCCCACCGAGCTGTCCACCTGCGACAGGAGCGTGGTCGGCAACTGGACGTAGGGGATGCCCCGCAGGAAGGTTGCCGCGACGAACCCGACGATATCCCCGGTGACCCCGCCGCCCAGTGCGACGAGCGTGGAACGACGATCCGCCTTCTGCGCGATCAGGTAGGTATAGATGTTCTCGACGGTGTGCAGACTCTTGCTCGGCTCGCCGTCGGGAATCTGCAGGTGCACGACTTTGAAGCCCGCGGCAGTGAGCGAGGACATCACACCCTCGCCGTAGAGATCGAAAACCACCGGATTGGTGATGACGAAGATTCGCTGTCCGATCCCCCGCTCTCGAAAGGTCGATCCGATGTCATCGAGCAACTTCGGACCGATGAGAATGTCGTAAGCCCGATTCCCCAGTTCCACTCGGACGGTTCGCATTGGCCGACCTCCCCGTCAGCTGGTCAGTACGCCTTCGGCTGGACTGCTCGCCGTCGCGTACCGCTTGCGTGGGATCCGGCCCGCAACAAAGGCCAGGCGGCCCGCCTGAACCGCCTTTCGCATGGCTTGCGCCATCTTGACCGGATCCTTCGCCCCGGCGATCCCCGTGTTCATCAGCACTCCGTCGACACCCAGTTCCATGGCGATGGCCGCGTCCGAGGCAGTGCCGACCCCGGCGTCCACGATGACCGGAACCGACGCCCGCTCGAGAATGATCCGGATATTGTTCGGATTCTGGATGCCCAGTCCGGAACCGATGGGAGCCCCCAGGGGCATGACGGCTGCGGCGCCGGCGTCCTCGAGCTTGCGGCAGACGATGGGATCGTCGTTGGTATACGGAAGGACCGTGAATCCCTCCTTCACCAGCTGCCGAGTGGCCAGCAGCAACTCCTCGTTGTCGGGGAACAGGGTCTGCTCGTCCCCCAGCACCTCGAGCTTCACGAATTCGGACAGCCCGGCCTCGCGGCCCAATCGCGCATAGCGCAGCGCATCCTCGGCCGAGTAACATCCGGCCGTGTTGGGCAGCAGCATCATGTGCCCCGGAATGTTCCCCAGGAACGATTCCGAGCCCCGACTGCTCAGGTCCACCCGTCGGACCGCCACCGTCACGATCTCGGCGCCGCTCGCCTCGAGGGCCTCCTTCATGATGGGGAAAGTCGGGTACTTCCCCGTGCCGACGATCAGACGAGATTCAAACTCGCGTCCAGCAATCTTCAGTGTGTCGCTCATCCTCAACAACTCCCACCGCCCACGAAATGCACGATCTCGATCCTGTCCCCCGGAGTCACGCGGCACTCGGCCCAGCGATCCTTCTTCACGATCTCACGATTCCACTCGATCGCGATTCGGTCCCCTTTCAGCTCGAGGTGCCCGATGAGTTGGAGGAGGTTCAGATCGGGGGGGACGGCATGTTCCTCTCCATTGATCCAAACCTGGATCCGTTCCGACGAAGTCACTTGTTCCATTCCTGATCCCCGATTATCTCAATTTTCCCACAAAGGAAAACCCCACCGGACGCACCCGCCCCGAAGACCCGATCCGGCTCCCGGCCGACGGTCGAAGGGCCTTTCGACGCCCTCGCCGAAGGGAACCGATCGAACCGGGAAAAGTCCCGAATTTGCGGCCAGTTGAGCCCCTTGTACAAAGTTGACAAGGCCCCGGACTCACACTAATATGCAATTTCGGTTTACGGCGGGGTCCTTGCAGTTCAACCGTCACGTGCTTTAAGGATATTGGCTTGTGGAGCAGTTGGTCTTCTACGTCTTTGCCGCGGTCTCTGTCGTTGCCGCCCTGCTGGTGGTACTGCAGAGGAGAGCGATCTACAGCACGCTGGCGCTGATCGTCTGTTTCGGTGCCATCGCCGCGCTTTTCTACCAGCTGGGGGCCTTCTTCATTGCCGCCATCCAGGTGATCGTCTACGCCGGGGCCATTATGGTCCTCTTCCTGTTCGTGGTCATGCTCATTGACCCTGAATCGGAGATCTTTGCCGTCAAGAGGATCCGCAATCTGGCGGTCCTGGCGCTTCCCATGGCGGCACTCGTGGGCCTGATCCTGCTGAGCGCCGTCTCGGCAACCGCCGGGGAGCCGGAGGCCGCTGCCGCGCCGGGCGATGTGGCCTCGATTGCGGAAGGGCTTTTCAGCAGCTATCTTCTGCCGTTCGAAGTGACGTCCATTCTGATCTTGGTCGCCGTTCTGGGGGCGATGGTTCTGGCCAAGCGAACGGATTGATTTCATGGTTTCCACCACACACTATCTGGTCCTCGGAGCAATCCTGTTTACAATCGGCGTCTTCGGCGTGATCGTCCGACGCAACGTGATCACCATGTTCATGTGCATCGAGCTCATGCTCAACGCCGTCAATCTGACCTTTCTGGCCTTTGCACGAATGTACGGACAGCTCGACGGCCAGATCTTCGTCTTCTTCGTCATGACCGTCGCGGCCGCGGAGGCCGCCGTCGGCCTGGCTCTGATCGTCATGCTGTCCAGGAAGACGAATTCGGTCGACATCGACCAAGCCGACACGATGAAGTGGTGAACGATGCTCGATAAGTTCTGGATACTGCTACTCTTCCCGCTGTTCGGCGCGGCTTTCAACGGCATCTTGGGGAAGAAGCTTCCGGCGCGCCTGATCGGCATCATCGGAAGCCTGACCGTGCTGGCGAGTTTCGGTGTGGCGGTCCTCTCGTTCGTGCAGCTGTTGGGGATGTCGCCGGCCGAGCGGGCCGTGACCAACCATTTGTTTACCTGGATCCAGGCCGGCGGATTCGTGGCCGAATGCTCGTTTCTGTTCGATCCGCTTTCGGCCGTGATGATCCTGGTGGTGACCGGGGTCGGCTTCCTGATCCACGTCTACTCGATCGAGTACATGCAGGGCGAGGCTGGGACCTACCGCTTTTTCGCCTACATGAATCTGTTCATCTTCATGATGAGCGTACTGGTTCTGGCCGACAACTACCTGCTCATGTTCGTCGGCTGGGAAGGCGTCGGCCTGTGCTCCTACCTGCTGATCGGGTATTACTTCGACACCCGGGTGGCGGGCGATGCGGCCAAGAAAGCGTTCATCGTCAATCGCGTCGGAGATTTCGGCTTTCTGCTGGGTGTGTTCCTGATCTTCCAGACTTTCGGCAGCGTCTCTTTTCACGAGGTCTTTGCTGCCGTGGTCGAGCGGTTTCCCACTCCCGAGGTCGGGTTGGGAGTCCTGGGAGCGATCACCCTGTTCCTCTTTCTGGGCGCCACCGGCAAGAGCGCCCAGATCCCGCTGTACGTCTGGCTCCCCGATGCCATGGCGGGCCCGACTCCGGTCAGCGCCCTGATCCACGCCGCCACGATGGTCACGGCCGGCGTGTACATGATCGCGCGCTCCTCGGCACTCTACAGCCGGGCGCCCGAAACCATGGCGGTGGTGGCTACCATCGGCGTTCTGACGTGTCTGCTGGCCGCGCTCATCGCGATCACCCAGAAGGACATCAAACGGGTGCTGGCCTACTCCACGGTGAGCCAGCTCGGATACATGTTCCTGGCCGTCGGCGTCGGGGCCTTCTCCGCCGGCATCTTCCACCTTTACACTCATGCCTTCTTCAAGGCCCTGCTCTTCCTCGGCTCGGGGAGCGTCATCCTGGCGGTCCACCACGAGCAGGACATGTACAAGATGGGCGGGCTCAAGAAATACCTGCCCGTGACCTGGCTGACCATGGGGGCGGCCACGCTGGCCATCGCCGGGATTCCGCCCTTCGCGGGCTTCTTTTCGAAGGACGAGATCCTCTGGCAGTCACTGACGAGCCCGCACGGCCAGTTCTTCCTTTGGCTGATCGGCACGATCGTAGCCGCGCTGACCGCCTTTTACATGGCCCGGCTCATGTACCTGACCTTCTACGGTCCGGAACGTTTCGACCTCGGGCACCACGGCCACGGATCTGGAGACGACGGTCACGGCGGAGGCCATGGCGGCGGCAAACCGGTTGAGCCGTCCTGGATCATCAAGGGGCCGCTCAGCGTACTGGGAATCCTCTCGCTCGTAGGGGGCTTCGTGGGGCTGCCGGCCTGGCTTGGTCACAACTATTTCGAAGGCTTCCTGGAGCCTTCCCTGGAGTTCGCCTACCGTGGTCCGATCGGCGAGGAAGCCCATGGCCACGCCCTCGAAATCGGCCTGACGATACTGGTCGTGTCCCTGGCGGTGATCGCCATCTGGCTCGCCTACCGGTATTTCATCGCCGATCCTTCCCGGGCGGAACGCTTTGCCGCACGCCACCCCGGTCTGTATCGGGCCTTTTGGAACAAGTTCTACGTCGACGAGATCTACGACGCCACGATCATCCAGCCCATTGCGAGGCTGTCCGAGTCTGTTCTGTGGAAAGGCGTCGACGACTCGGTCATCGACGGAGCCGTCAACGGAGTGGCCACCCTGTTTCGCGGCTGGAGCCAGCGCATCCGCAAGATGCAGACCGGGTATGCCCGGGCCTATGCGAGCTGGATCCTGCTTGGGGTCGTCCTGATCTTTGTCTACTACTACGTGGTGAGTTGAAGATGCTGGCACCAGAGAACCTACTGACCATTCTGCTCATTATTCCGGCGGTGGGTGCCGTGGTCGTCCTCCTGCTGCCACGGACCAACCTGGCGGCAATCCGGTTGACGGCGCTCGCCTTTTCCCTGGCGGCCTTTCTCTGGTCCATCCCGCTCCTGACGGGCTTCGACGAGGCGGCTCCCGGCATGCAGTTCGTCCAGAACGTCCCCTGGATTCAGGCCGGTGGATTCCGCATCTTCTACCACATCGGAATCGACGGCATCAGCCTCTTCCTCGTCCTGCTGACGACCGTGCTCATGCCCCTCGCCATTCTGGGCAGCTGGAGCGTCGAGAAGAACTTGAAGCCCTACATGGCGCTCATGCTTCTGCTCGAGACCGGCATGCTGGGGGTCTTCGTTTCCCTCGATCTGGTGCTGTTCTATTTCTTCTGGGAAGCCCAGCTGATTCCGATGTATTTCCTGATCGGAATCTGGGGGGGAGGCCGGCGCATCTACGCCGCCGTGAAGTTCTTCATTTACACGGCGTTCGGCTCCTTTCTGATGCTGGCGGCTTTGATCGCCCTCTACTTCCTGAACAACCAGGGCGAGAGTTTCGACATCGTCCAGATCACCGAACGGCTTGCTTCCGGGCAGATCACGATGCCCTACCACACCGAGATGCTGCTGTTCGGAGCATTCTTCCTGGCCTTCGCCATCAAGGTTCCGCTGTTTCCCTTCCACACCTGGCTTCCCGATGCCCACGTCGAGGCCCCGACGGCCGGGTCCGTCGTGCTGGCGGGCGTTCTCCTGAAGATGGGGACCTACGGCATGCTGCGCTTTTGCCTCCCCATGTTCCCCGAGGCGTCCGTGCGACTGGCCCCGCTGATCTCGATCCTGGCGATCATCGGCATCATCTACGGGGCACTGGTGGCCATGGTTCAGCCGGACGTCAAGAAGCTGGTCGCCTACTCTTCGGTGAGCCATCTGGGTTTCGTCGTGCTCGGTATTTTCGCTTTCAACGTCACCTCCATCGAGGGCGCCACCTACCAGATGCTCAACCATGGAGTCTCGACGGGCGCGCTCTTCCTTCTGGTGGGGATGATTTACGATCGACGACATACCCGACTGATCGAGCAGTTTGGCGGAATCGCACACTCCATGCCGGTCTATGCGGCACTCTTCCTCGTCATCGCGCTGAGCAGCGTCGGATTGCCCGGCCTCAACGGTTTCGTCGGCGAGTTCCTGATCCTGCAGGGCACCTTCCTGGCCAATCACGTGCACGCGGCGGTTGCCGCCCTGGCCGTGATCCTGGCGGCGGTCTACATGCTCTGGATGTACCAGCGGGTGTTCATGGGCCAGATCGGACGTGAGGAGAACCGGAAACTGCTCGACCTGCGCGCCCGAGAGATCCTGACGATTCTTCCTCTCATCGTTCTGGCCATCTGGATGGGAGTCTCGTCCGGGTCCTTCCTGCGGAAGATGGACGTTTCGGTCCAGAAGGTCGTGGACCGGATCGAGCAGGTCAAGAACATGCAGATCATGACGGTGGAGAACCGCTCGAAACGCAACTAGGTTCAGGCTGAAAGCACCGATGGACATCAATTATTTCGCAGTCTTGCCGGAAATGATCCTGGCGATCGCAGGGATCGTGCTCATGCTGCTCATCCCGTTCACCCGCCGGGAGAACCAGGCCAAACTCGGCTACCTCGCTCTGGCGGGTATCGTCCTGGCTCTGATCGCGACCGGATTTCAGTGGGGTCAGAAGGACATGGCCCTGTTCGGCATGGTCTTCCAGGACAACTTCACACAATTTTCGCGCGTCGTCTTCTTCTTTTCGATCGGCGCCATCATCACGGCTTCGATCAGCTATCTCCAACAGGATCAGATTGACCGCGGGGAATTCTTTTCCCTGCTCCTGTTCGCCGCCGTCGGCATGGGCCTGATGGCCTCGAGCGCCAACCTGATCATGACCTTTCTTGGGCTCGAGATTCTGTCCATCGCCACCTATGTGCTGGCCGGCTTTCGCCGCGACGAGATGAAGTCGACGGAATCCGCTCTGAAGTACTTCATCCTGGGAGCGTTCTCGACGGCATTCCTCCTCTACGGCGTTGCCTTCATCTATGGCGCCACCGGCACCACCCAGTACGTCGAGATCGCGCGGCGTTTGGCGAGCGGCAACCTTGCCGGCTCGAGCTATCCGCTCTATCTGCTCCTCGGATTGGGACTCCTGATCGTGGGCTTCGGCTTCAAGGCCGCACTGGCCCCCTTTCACGTCTGGACACCGGATGTCTACGAGGGAGCGCCGACACCCATCACGGCACACCTGGCCGTGGCCTCGAAGGCCGCCGCCTTGATCGCGTTCCTGCGCATCCTGTACCAGGTTCTGCCGCAGATGAGCAGCGACTGGCAGAACCTCCTGTGGGTATCGGCCGTCCTCACCATGCTCATCGGCAACATCGCGGCCCTCTCTCAGACCAACATCAAGCGCATGCTGGCGTACTCTTCGATCGCCCATGCGGGCTACCTGCTGGTCGGGTTGGTCGCCTACAATTCGCAGGGCGCCCAGGGCGTGCTCTTTTACCTGCTTGCCTATGCTTTCATGAACCTGGGGGCGCTCATCGTCGTACAGCTGGTCGGTCGCCGGAACGAGAAGACGGTCGAGATTTCCGACTACAGCGGCCTGGGCTATCGCTATCCCGGGCTGAGTCTGGCCTTGTCGATCTTCCTGGTTTCGCTGGCGGGGATCCCCCTCACCGCGGGGTTCTCCGGCAAGCTCTTCCTGTTCTCCGCCGCCATGGCGAGCGGGATGTACTGGCTCGTCGCCATCTCCGTGATAGCATCGGTCATAGGCATCTACTACTATCTGCGCGTCCTGGTCGTCATGTACATGCGCGAGCCCGAGGCGGAGATCGAAGCGATCCCGCTTCCCTGGGCGGTCCGGGTGGTCCTGGTGATCATGGTGCTGGGCACCCTGTACCTGGGGATCCTGCCGCAGACTGTTTTGAATCTCGCGAGTGAGGCGGTCCGGTTTTGAAAGAAGTCAAACGTATACTCGAAGAGAAGATCCGAAAGCTGGAGCGCGAGCTCCAGGATGAACTTCCCAAGGCTCTCCAGAAGGCCCGCGAACTCGGAGACCTCCGGGAGAACGCCGAATACCAGACCGCCAAAGAGCGCCAGACCTACGTTCAGGCCGAGCTTGGGATGCTCAAACAGCGCCTGGCCAAGCTGTCCCTGGTCAACCTCGACAAGATCCCCGAGGGAAAGGTCTCCTACGGTTCGACGGTCGTTCTCCACGACATGGACAAGGACCAGGAGGTGACCTACCGGCTGGTCACGAGCGAAGAGTCGGACGTGGCCAAAGGGCTGATCTCAACGAGTTCCCCCATCGGCCGCAGCCTGATGGGAAAAAAGGCAGGGGACGAGGTCGAAATCCGCACCCCCGGCGGCACTCGGACGTACGAGATCGTTCGTCTCGTCACGATTCACGATCAGGCGGATGCCAAGGGAGCCGGCGAGGCGTAGGCCTCCCTTCTCCCGCCGCGGGAAGCGGGCGAGCCGCCCAATTCACTGGTAGAGACGTGAGCCCGCCGTGAAGGCCTCTTTCAGGGGCTCCTCCAGCAGAATCGTGTCGTCATAGACGTGGCGGACCTGATAAGTGACCCGCAGGGTTCCGTCGCGGCTCTCGATCAGGATTGCCTTCCCCGCCACGACCGGAGCTTCGGACTGGAAGACGATCGCGGTTTCGCCCTTCGAGACATCGGACACGATCCTCCCGACGAGTTTCCACTGCTGGGCGAAGAGGGAGGCGAAAAAGAGGCTGCAAAGAAGAATCGCAAAAATGGCTGGCTGTTTCCGTTTCATAGCACCCTTTCCTTGGAGGTTTCATGGAAACACAAGTCAACCGGCCAGTCTGTGACGCGCATCGCAGTTTTTACGGGTGGGGCGCCCGTTTCACCGCTCGGTGCCTGAGCCGGGGCAGGTCCGCTCCAAAGCCGGCAGCCAATGGACCCCGGCGCCTGATAAGATAGGGTCCTGCGGGACCGGCTCCGGATACCGCGACGGAGAGTATGTGATGTCTGCATCTTCCTTGAGAAAGCACGCCCGCTACGTCTTCTGGACGACCTACGGCCTGCTGGTCCTGGGAGCCATCATTGCCGGTGGCCTGGTCGGACTGGTCTTCGGTTACGCCGTCGATCTGCCCCGGGTCAGCGAACTGCAGCTGAATCGTCCCGCCCTGGTCAGCTACGTCTATTCGTCGGACGGGCGGATCATCGGCCAATTCGCTCAGGAGAAGCGGATTCTGGTGACCTACGAGCAGATTCCTGCGCGAATGAAACAGGCCATCCTGGCCGCGGAGGATGCCAATTTCTTCGAGCATCCCGGCATTGACTTCGTCGCCATCGCCCGGACCGCGTTCTGGGACCTCATACGCTGGGAGAGGAAGGGCGGATCGACCCTCACCATGCAGCTCAGCAAGCTGCGTTTCACCAGCGCCGAGAAGACCTGGGAACGCAAGATCAAGGACGCCCTCTACACCATCGACATCGAGAAGAGCTATTCGAAGGAACAGATCTTCACCTTCTACGCCAACCAGATTCCCATGGGCCATGGCCGCTACGGCATCGCAGCCGGGGCGGACTTCTACTTCCACAAGACGCTGGCTGACCTCACGACGGCGGAGTGCGCCACCCTCGCCGAGGTGATCCAGGCGCCCGGCCGTCTCTCTCCCATCACCCACCCGGGGAATGCGCTGACGCGACGGAACTGGGTTTTGGGCCGGATGGACGAGCTCGGATTCATCGACGACGCCGAGTACCAGAAGGCCGTCGCAGAGCCACTGGACGTCAAGGGACGGGACGACGAACAGTCGCCGGCACCCTACTTTGTCGAATGGGTGCGGCAGTACCTCGAAACCCAGTACCCCACCCGCGACATCTGGCAGGGCGGCCTGCGCATCTACACGACCCTCGACTACGACATGCAGATGGCGGCGGACCGGTCCATCAAGGCCGGGCTGCGGGCCTTCGACCGCCAGAAGCGGGGATGGGCGGGACCCGTCGACAACATCCTGAAGCGGGGGCTCGAGCTGAAAGACTACCGCCATCCGGACTGGGTGCGTCTGTTCTACGAAGGCCAGATGATCCATGGACTGGTCCTCGCATCCACACCCGAATCGGCCACCGTTCGCTTCGGCAGCTACACGGCCACGATCACTCCGGAGGACATCGCCTGGACCAAGCACAAGAAGGTGGACGAGGTCCTGTCGCCAGGGGATCTCGACGTGTTCACCTTCGAAAAGGTCGACCGCGAGGCGCGGACGATCCGGGCCATACTCGATCAGGTTCCCGAAGTTCAGGGCGCCGCTCTGATCCTCGATAATCGGACCGGCGCGGTGCGCGCCATGGTGGGAGGCTTCGACTTCAACCTGAGCAAGTTCAACCGGGCCACTCAGGCCCTCCGGCAACCGGGGTCGGTCTTCAAGCCGTTTACCTATGTCGCGGCCATGGAGGCGGGTTTCTCGCCGGAAGATCCCGTGCTCGACAGCCCTGTCGAATTCACCGACGCCCTCGGACGTCCCTATGCCCCATCGAACTGGGACGACGAATACAAGGGCCTCATCACCATCCGCCAGGCCCTGGCCGAATCCCGCAACGTCCCGACGGTGCGGCTGGCCAATACACTGGGACCGCAGAAGATCGCGGATGTTGCCAAGCGGTTTGGGCTGCAGCAGGATTTCCCCCCCTACCTTTCCATTGCGCTCGGCTCGGTCGAAGTCACACTGTCGGAAATGGTCTCCGCCTTCAGCGCCTTTCCGAATCACGGCGTGCGGGCCCAGCCCTATTACGTCAACCGCGTCGAGGACCATAACGGATCCATTCTGGAGGAGCATCGGGCCCAGGTCTTCGACGCCGTCGTCAGTCCGGACGTGGCGGACAAGATGATCTACCTCCTGCGCGAGGTCGTCCGCACGGGCTCGGGGCGGCCGTTGCTGGAACTGGGTCGCCCGATCGGCGGCAAGACGGGAACGACGAACGAGTCTACCGACACATGGTTCGTCGGCTTCACACCGCGCCTGGCCGCCGGCGTCTGGGTGGGCTACGACACCAAGAAGTCCCTGGGTGAAAAGGTTTACGGGAACACGCTGGCCCTTCCCATCTGGAAGGACATGATGAAGGATGCCCTGAACGGACTGCCGAAGGAGGATTTCGAATCCTCCTGGCAACCCGACGGCACCTCGATGGCCTCTGAGGAACAGCTCCAGGAGCTTCAGGAACCGCAGCCGGCCACGCAGGCCGAAGCCGAAAAGCCTGCGACTCCGGAGCCTCCCAAGTCGGAACCCACCCGCAAGGTCTTCACGGTGGAGGACATCAAACCGGTCCCACCGCCCCCGCAGTAACCGGTCTTCCGGATTGCCGGAGCCCGTTTCCCGCAGAGCTCGGCCCGCGGACCCGTTGGTCCGGTACGGGCGCTTCGATGATCGAAGAGAGCTCCCGCCTCAGCGGTCCCGATGGATGACGAGATCGGCAAGATCGAGAAGAGCGCCGCGGTAGTCGGAATCTGGGAAAACCGACAGGCAGCCGTGGGCTTCCTCCGCATAGCTGCGGGCCAGTCTGCGTAATTCGTCCAGGATTCCGTAGCGCTCGACGAGACGCACGATTTCGGCCTTGTTCTCGGCAGTGAATTCACGGGATTCCACGACGCCGTGGACGAATTCGCGCTCCTCCGGCTCGGCGCGCTCGAGGAAGGAGATGATGGGAAACGTCACGTTGCCTTCCTGCAGGTCCTTGAGCACCGGTTTTCCCAGAATCGCCGCGTCGGCAGTGTAGTCGAGCAGATCGTCGACCAGCTGGAAGGCCATTCCCAAGGTGCGCCCGAACTTCGCCAGCCGTTCCTCGGTCTGGGCCGGCACGTCCCCCAGGATGGCGCCGAATCGCCCGCAGGCCGAGAACAGGTGGGCCGTTTTGTGCCAGCAGATGCTCAGGTAATCGTTGATCGTCGTGTCGAGCCGATGACGGAACTCGAGCTGGAGCAGCTCGCCCTCCACCATCTTGCGGGTCAGATCCGTCAACACGTCGAGGATGCGGAAGTTGCGCTCCCGCAAGGCCAGCGCGTAGCCGGTCATGTACAACCAGTCGCCGAAGAGGACCGTGACTTCGTTGCCCCACCTCGAGTTGACCGAAGGCCGACCGCGGCGGACGACGGAGTTGTCGATGATGTCGTCGTGCACGAGCGTCGCCACGTGCACGAGTTCCACCACCACGCCCAACTGGATCGAGGATTCCACCGGAGCGCCGCAGAGTCTCGAGGCCAACAGGACGAGGGCCGGACGCAGGCGCTTGCCGCCGCTCTCGTGCACGTAGTGATTGATCTCATGAACGACCGGGAGATTCGTCAGAGCCTCGAGTTCGAGCCGCCGCTCGACTTCCTCGAGTTCGCCGGCGATCATGCGAAAACCCAGCGCCGGTACAGCAGTAGGGTTTGAGACGACTTTCATGCGGAACCTTGCGGATAGTATACCAATAGAGACGTCGTGCAAAGACCGACCAAGAACCGCACGGGCAGCGGATCCCCGGCCACATTCGTCACTCCCGGATGCATCGATCCCGCCCTTGCGGCTCCTCTGCCGGCGCAAAGAGCAGCTCGAAGTTTCTCCAGATTCGCTCCCCGAGATCGGCCGGCTCGAGGCCCCGGAGCCCGGAGAGCACGTTGAGGACACACTCGACGAAGGCCGGCTCGTTTCGTCGACCCCGATGGGGCACGGGTGCGAGATATGGGCTGTCGGTTTCGATCAGCAGGCGATCGGAAGGGACGGAAGCGGCGATTTCCCGCAGTGAGTCGGCCTTCTTGAAGGTGACGATGCCGCCGAACGAGATGAAGAAGCCGCGCTCCAGACACGCTTCGGCGAGCCGCGCGGAGCCGCTGAAGCAATGCAGGACTCCCGGGCGCTCCGAACCTTTGGGATAGGCCTCGGAAAGAATCGCGAGGGTGTCCTCCTCGGCATCGCGCGTATGGATGATCACCGGCTTTCCAGCCGCCTTCGCCAGTGCGACCTGCCGGGCGAACGCCTCCCGCTGAGCCGTCCGCGGGCTGTTGTCGTAATAGTAGTCCAGGCCGATCTCGCCCCAGCCCAGGACCCGCGGATCTGCCATGAGCTCGCAAAGCCGAGCCTCGAGACGGTCGTCCATGAACCGGGCGTCATGTGGGTGGACGCCGAAGGCAGCCCTCAGACAGGACCAGCGCTCCAGCAGAGTCCCTACGCGTTCCGGGACCCGGGGATCCTCGCCGAGGCAACCGACGGTCAGGACGGTAGCCACCCCCTGCCGGGCGGCCCGCTCCATGACGGCCTCGAGATCCTCCGCGAAGCGGGGGTCGTCGAGGTGTGCGTGTGAGTCGACCAGCCTCATCTCAGCCGGGCACCCAGGGCGACGTCCTCGTTGAAGGTCGTCAGGACCGGCTTGCCCCCGTCGGAGGCCGCCACGATCATGCCGTTCGACTCCACACCCATCAGCTTCGCCGGCTTGAGGTTGGTGACAACCGCGACCAGTCGGCCGGGCAGGGATTCGGGCTCGTAGGCCTCGCCGATGCCCGCGACGACCTGCCGCTTCTCGTCGCCGAGGTCGACCAGCAACTTGAGGAGCTTGCTCGACTTGGGCACGCGCTCCGCCGAAATGATCTGTCCCACCCTCATCTCTACTTTCGCAAAGTCGTCGATGGAGATCCTTTCATCGGCATTCGTTTCGGCCGGGCCGGAGGCCGAGGTTGAGACCGCCTCTGCAGCCGGAGCGGCGGCACCGTTGAGCACCTCCAAATCCAGCCTCGGAAAAACGCCTTCCACGGCCGTGAGCCGATTGCCGGCCTTGAGCCCGCCCCACCGCAGCGCGTCCAGCTTCATCTCGCCCAGGGGAGCGGTGATCCCCATCTGCCTCAGGATCGCCTCCGAGCCGTCCGGCACGATCGGAGAAAGTAGCAACGCGATGATGCGGACCGTTTCGGCGGAATTGAACAGCACCGACCCGAGCCGCGCGCGCTTGGCTCGGTCGCGTGCCAGCATCCAGGGTTCGTTCGCAACCAGGTACCGGTTCGCGGCGGAAACGAGCTCCCACACGTTCTCCAGTGCCCTGCTGATCTGCAGACGATCGAAATTCTCTCGGTACAGCTCCACCGTCTCCCGGCAAAAACGGATCAGCTGCTCGTCGCCGCCCTCGGCGAGATCGCTTTCCGGGATCACGCCGTCGAAGTAGTTTTCGATCATCTTGAAGGTACGGTTGGCCAGATTACCCACATCGTTGGCGAGATCGCTGTTGACCCGGTTGACGACCGAAGCGTAGGAGAAGTCGCCGTCGGCGCCGATGGGGATTTCCCGCAACAGGAAGTACTTGATGTAGTCGGGGGGCAGTTTTCCGGTCAGCTCTTCGACGGAGACGAAGTTTCCCCGCGACTTCGACATCTTCTCCCCATTGACCGTCCACCAGCCGTTGACCAGGATGTGACGCGGCGGCTCGAGACCGGCAGCCATCAGGAAGGCGGGCCAGTAGACAGCATGGAAGCGCAGGATGTCCTTTCCGATCAGCTGGACGTCGGCGGGCCAGCGCTGGCTGAACTCCTTCTCCGCGGACGGAAACCCGATGCCCGACAGATAGCCGGTCAGCGCGTCGAACCAGACGTAGAAGATGTGTTTGGGGTCGTCCGGCATGGGGATGCCCCACTTGAAGGACGTCCGGCTGATGCTGATGTCCTTCAGGCCCCCTTTGACGAAGCTGGTGATTTCGTTCATCCGAGTCTGGGGGATGACGAAGTCGGGGTTCGATTCATAGAAGCCCAACAGCTTCTCCTGAAAGTCGGACAGCCTGAAGAAGTAGCTCTCCTCGGTCATGAACTCGGTGGGCCGGCCACAGTCGGGGCAAGTCGTGCTGCCTTCGGGGACGTATGCCTCACAGCTCACGCAGTAATTCCCGCTGTACTCGCCGAGGTAAATGAACCCCTTCTCCTGAATCCGGCGGGCAATCTCGACGACCGCGACGGAATGGCGGGCGTCCGTCGTCCGGATGAACTCGTCAAAGGCCAGGCCGAGCCGGTTCCAGCCCTCCCGGAACGCCTGGGCATACTTGTCGGTGAGCTGTTGGGGCTCCAGTCCCTGCTCGCGGGCGGCCCGTTCGATCTTCAGGCCGTGCTCGTCCGTTCCCGTCAGCGCGCAGACGTCCAAGCCGCAGAGACGCTTGTAGCGGGCGATCGCGTTGGCGATCACGGTCGTGTACACATGCCCGACATGCGGCACGCCGTTGACGTAATACAGGGGTGTCGTCAAATAGAACTTTTTTCCCATATCTTCAGCTCTGTGAGACGTTCGAACAGTTTACGCCGAATCACCTTCAGGGGCAGTCCTGACTGCCGGGCAATCCGCTTGAGGTCTTCGAATTCCGGAGACACATCGACGATCTCTCCCTGCCTCCGGCTCAGCTTGCATCGGACCGGTCCGAATTCAGAGTCGATCTCCCTGGTCTCCCGCTCCAGAGCGGAGCGTTCGACGGTGCTGATCCTCACCCCCAGCGTCGTGGTTTCCCGAAACAGCAGATCCAGCATCCCGTCGCGATCTTCGGGTCGACACAAAACCGTGACCAGTTGCCCAGGCCGGTTCTTCTTCATCTGGGCCGGGACGAAGAAGACATCCAGCGCGCCCCCGTCGAGAGCGGTCTGCATGAAGTAGCCGAACATCTCCGGGTCCATGTCGTCGATGTTGGCCTCCAGAAGCACCACCGCCTCAGTGACGAGGCCCGAAGGACGGGAGATGTGACCCGCTTCTGCGCTCTCCCCAAGGACTAATCTTAGCATATTGGGAATACCCGGAAGCTCCCGGTCACCCGCGCCGAATCCGGCCTTCAGCAGCTCGAACCCGGGCAGCGGACGGGACGGATCCACCAGCGTCGTCACAATGGCAGCGCCCGTCGGCGTCGTCAACTCGGCTTCGACACCGGTCAGCCGGACCTGAAATCCCTGCACCAGTTCCGCCGTCGCCGGAGCGGGTACCGGCCAGGTCCCGTGAGAGAAGGTCACGCTCCCGCCCCCGAGATTGAGCGGCATGGCGAAAAACTCATGGACGCCAAAGTACTCGAATCCGATGCAGGCACCCACGATATCCACGATCGAGTCGACGGCTCCGACCTCGTGAAAGTGCACCTCTTCGATCGATGCGCCGTGGACCTTCGCCTCCGCCGCCGCCAGCCGATGGAAGATGGATACGGACCGTTCCTTGACGGACTCTTCGAGATCGGCCTGCAGAATCCGCTCCCGAATCTGCGTATACGACCGGTGCTCTTCGGAGCCGTGCGAGTCGGAGTGGCCATGCGAGTGGTCGTGGTGGTGCCCTCCTGACTTCGAGGAAGGAGACGGATGCGTTTCAAGAGCGACGCGGAAATCAGTCCCCTGGATCGAACTGCGCTTGATGCGTTGGGCCGTGCAGCGAAAACCGCCGAGCTTCAGGCTCGCCAGACGGGTCTCCAGGTATTCCATGGGGAGTCCCAGATCGACGAGAGCCCCCAGAATCATGTCGCCGGAGACACCGTTGAACGCATCGAACAAGAGCAATTTGCCCATTCTCTCCTCCCCCTGGGTGCGCCGTCCGGCGGCTCGATCCGGCCCCGGATGCGGCCACACCGCTATCTGATTTCCGTTATGATACTCGCGTATGTTTCAGGCCCGAGTCTCTCAGATCCGACACCATTTCAGCGACTTCCTGACCCGTTACTACGGCGTGGAGACGACCGATCTGACCGTGGAGACTCCGCCCCGCATCGAAATGGGCGACCTGGCACTGACCTTTCCGTTCCAGCTGGCCCGGGTCCTGCGCAAAGCGCCCCGACAGATTGCACAGGAAGTCATCGACAATATCGGCCCCATCGCCGGAGTCGCCCGTCTCGAAGCGGCGGCGCCGGGCTTCATCAACCTCTTCCTCGACCGGGCCGTGTTCTTCCAAGAGCTCCTCGATCATTTCCACCGGACGGGGCCCGCTCCCAGCGGTCCGAAGATCATCGTCGAACACACCAACATCAATCCCAATAAAGCCGCGCATATCGGTCACCTGCGCAACGCCGTGCTGGGTGACACCTTCGTGCGCCTGATGCGCAGCCAGGGACGCCAGGTCGAAGTCCAGAATTATATCGACAATACCGGGGTTCAAGTCGCCGATGTGGTCGTGGGATTCCATTTCCTGCGCGGTATGAGCCTGGCCGAAGTCGCGGCCGTTCCGGACCCGTTCGACTACTACTGCTGGGATCTCTATGCCGAGGTGTCCGACTGGTACACGGGCAACGAGGACCGGGCCGCACACCGCCAGGAAGTCCTGAGGGCGATCGAGCACGGTGAGGATCCCTTCTTCCCCCTGGCCGAACACATTGCAGAACGGATCGTGCGGGCGCACCTGGCGACGATGGACCGCATCGGCGTCCGCTACGACGTCCTCCCCCGCGAAAGCGAGATTCTCCACCTGAAGTTCTGGGAGGACGCCTTTCGCCAGCTCAGGGAGCGCGAGGCGATCTTTCTGGCGGAAGAGGGTCCCAATCAGGGCTGCTGGGTCATGCGCCTGCCGGGCGAAAACGGTCAGCCCGACGAGGACAAGATCATCGTCCGCAGCAACGGAACGGTGACCTATGTCGGCAAGGACATCGCATACCAGTTGTGGAAATTCGGCCTGTTGGGACGTACCTTCCACTACCAGCCGTTCCAGGCTTACCCCGACGGCCATACGGTGTGGGTCACCAGCGCGGAAGCAGGTCCGGGGAACGAACCCCATTTCGGTTCCGGCTCCTGGGTCTACAACGTCATCGACGTGCGTCAGTCGTACCTGCAGAGGGTCGTCGTCCAGGGATTGCGCAGCCTCGACTTCCCGGAGCAGGCGGACCGCTCGGTGCACTTTTCCTATGAAATGGTTGCCCTCTCGCCCCGCTGCTCGGAAGAGCTGGGCATCCAACTGTCCGAAGAGGACCGGTCCCGCCCCTATGTCGAGGTTTCGGGACGAAAGGGCCTGGGGGTGAAAGCGGATGACCTGCTCGACCGGCTCATCGAGAAGTCCCTGGTCGAGGTCACCCAGCGACAGGGCGATTTGCCCCTGGAACGGCGGCAGGAGATCGCGCGTCAGATCGCCGTCGGCGCTCTGCGCTATTTCATGCTCAAGTACACTCGGAATTCGGTCATCGCCTTCGATTTCGAGGAAGCCCTCAGCTTCGAAGGCGAGACGGGGCCTTATCTCCAGTATTCCGTGGTCCGATCCAACAACATCTTCCGCAAGCTCCTCGAGAGGGGCGGCCAGTGGAGTGAATCCGACTGGGAGTCCCTGCGGCAGGCCCTGCCCCGATCCGATGAACTGGCTCCCTGCCTGGCCGACGACGGCATCTGGAGTCTACTCCGGGACATCGCCCGCATCGAGGACGCCGTGCGCCAGGCCGTCGATTCGCTGGAGCTTTCCGGCGTCGCCAAGCACGCTTTCACGATTGCCCAGCAGTTCAATCTCTTCTACCATTCTCACCATATCCTCTCGGAGGAGAACGAACTGCGGAAGGCGTTCTACCTCCAGGTGACGGACACCGCCCGACTGGCTTTGCTGCGCGTGCTCGACCTGCTCGGCCTCGAGGTACCGGAGCGAATGTAATGAGCCTGGCCCTCTTCATACTCTCGGCTTTTTCCCTGTTGACGCAGGCGCAGGTCCCATCTCCGGAACGGCTGCCGCTCGATCAGCTGCTTTCCAGCCGTGATTTGACGAAGTACAACACTGAGTACCGCTATCACGGCAAGCTCGAAATCCTGCGCAAGGCCATCGAGAAGAGGGGGGATCACCTCTCCGACGAAATCGAGAAGAGGAACCTGGCCGTCATCTTTCGGACTCTGGCCGAGATTCGGGGCCTCTCCGCACAGGCGCTCGAGATCTCCCTTGCCGAGACCGCCAAGGACGAAGTCCGGCACAAGGAGGTCAAAAAGCTCGAGATTGAGCTGCGCAAGCTGACCCTGAGCCTGGCCGACCTGTCCCGCAGAGTCCCGCTGGAGAACCGGGTCGAGTTCGACAAGACCCAGCAGGTCCTCGAAGAACTGCGCAACCAGTTGCTGCGTCAGCTGTTCGGAAAGGCCATCGGCGAGACCGCAGCGGAGGGAGAGACCGCGTTTCCCGTGGGCCTGGCCTTCCGGGCTGCTTCTCGTCCCGCCTCCGGTACGGCCTCGCAGGGTCTCTGGGACATCGACAAGTTCACCGAAGCGGAGTTCCAGCGGCTGCAGGAGGCCCAGAAGCTCGTCAAGAGGATCGATGTCTTCATGGACATCGCCGAACAGCGTCTGGCTGAGATCGACCGGCGCCGCAACGGCATCGACTGGGATCAAGAGGAGCCGAACCCGCTCGAGTTCTACATGTACCAGGAGATGCTGCACGCCTACGTGCGGGCCCTCGAAAGCGCCATGACCAACATTGACGTCAAGGCCCGGGACGGCGGCGAATCGACCAAGGACATCCGCAAGTCGCTGCGCAAGCTGAGCGAGAAATCGACGGAGTTCCAGGCCCGGCTCGGAGCGATCCAGCCCTTCATCCGGGAACAGCGGGACCGAGAGCTCGAGGAAGTCTTCGACAAGGCGGTCGAGACCACGACGGTCGCCGTCAAGGGAGCCCGCTACGGACTCGAACAGCTCAAGGACAAGGACTAATTGTTGAGTTCCTAGTTCCTAGTTCCTAGTTCCGAGTTCGCGGATTTCGTCGGCGATCCAGCTGATGCCGGCGAAGCCGGCGGCCCCGGCCGCCACGACCGCGTCCATCCGCGCGGGAGTGATCCCCCCCAGCGCGATGACGGGCAGGCTCGTCTCGGCGCAAGCCCGGCGCAGCAGGGAGAGTCCGAGGGGTTCGCGACCGGCTTTCGAGAGGGGCGCAAAGATCGGCGCCAGGAGAACATAGTCCACCCCGCACGCTGCGGCTGCCCGGACTTCGTTCAGATCGTGGACCGACCAGCCGATGACCAGGTCGGGGCGTCCACCGGCTGCGGCCTCGCGACGCGCCCTGGATGGATCCGATTCGGCAGGAAGGTGGACTCCGTCGGCTCCGGCCTCCAGTGCCAGCCGGACTTCCGAATTGACGAGGAAGACCTTGCCCTGCAGGTGGCACAAACGGGCGCCCAGTCGGGCCAGGTCGAGTAGCGCCGACTGCTCGAGATCCTTTTCGCGGAGTTGGAGGAGCGAGGCACTGGTCTCTGAAAAGCGCTCCACGTAGACCCTGCCGCTCAGTTCGGGAAAGAGCCGTCGGTGGCTGATTCCATAACGGATGGGCCGATCAAGCTTCAGTCTTTCGAAAATAGCGCCGGTAGGAGGCAATCTCCCACACCCCCACGATCAGATTGGCAAAGCCCAGTCCCGTCACCGCTCCGCGAAAGAAGTTGTTGAGGAACAGAGCCTGCAGGAGTGGGAAGTACTGCAGAAGGAGATTCTGGTTCCAGAACTCCATCCAGGGGAAGACGATCAGAAAGAGACCGACTTCGAAGCAGTAGAGCACGTAGACCGCGTAGAGAGCCTTGGATAACATCACTCGGGCTCGTGCACCATGCGGGCCAGACGCTCGCGGACATCCTTGAATTCAGGATCCATCTCGTGAATTCGCCGAAATCCGTTCAGGCTCTCTTCGAATTCGCCGAGCTGTTCCAATGAGACGGCCCGATCGTATTCGAGCGACTTGCGCTCGAACCCTTCTACGTGGGGCAGGCTCAACCCAATGTCGGCCCATTCAACCGATTTGTCGAATCGCTGGAGCCGGAGATAAGTCGAGGCCAGCATGCTCGAGCAGAGCAGAGCCTGCTCGGGATTCTCGGCATCGGAGAAGAGCTGGTAGGCGCTCTCGAACTTGGAGGCCGCATCTTCGAGCATCCCCATCTCCCGGTAGGCGACTCCCAAATCGTACTGGGAACGCGGGTCACTGCGCAGCTCTTCGCTTCTCGATTCCAGTTCCGCGATCCGGCCTTCGGAGGACTGCTTCAAGACCGAATCTTCGAAAAACAGATCTTCCAGGGCCGAATCGACATGGGAATCGAAAGCATCGGCGGGTGGGCTGTCCGGCCCCGCCGGAGGCTCGACCAGGCCCAGTTTCCGGGCTCGCATGAGAACCCGCTCGTCGTCGGGACGCGTCTCGAGCAATTCCTTGACGACCCGAACGGCGTCGCTCCGCAAATCGAGCTTGAGGTAGAAATCCACTTCCTCGAGGGAACTCTCCAGGGATTTCTGGGTCTTCCCTTCCTCAGCGTCGGGAGCCACAACCGTCGCGAGATCGTCGAGGACATCACTCGGCGCTTCGCCGGGCTCCGGTCCGTCGGGTGCTTCCACCTCCGTCGGCTCGGTCTGCCAGAATCCGTCCGCCTCGTCCTCCCCGGTCTCCTGCGCCCCGACCTCATCCGTCTGGTCCCCGAAGAAGGCGCCGGAGTCGTCCTCTCCCCAGTCTGTGATCTCTTGCGCGGGAGCAGTCAGATCGAAGGTCTCCGCCTCCATCCCGGCGGCTTCATTCGACACCTCCAGGGCCCCGCTGTCGCTTTGCCGGGGCTCCGCCGACGACGGCTCCCCCTCGGCCGAGGGGGCCTCGAGTTCCAGCGTCGGCGCGTCGGCAGTCGGGGCGAAAGGCTCCGGCTCCTCCCATGACTCCGCCCTGTCCCGTGACGGCTCGTCCATCTCCGGCTCGTCCACAGGCTCCGGGGCCCGCTCCTGATCGGCGTCCCCCATCGCCTCCTCCGGCGCAGGTTCCGCTTCATTGCCCGGAGCTTCCCCCTCCGTCTCGGGCGGGAGCTTCTCGTCCACCTCCGCGATCAATTCGCGGGCATCGATGTTGGTGGCATTGAGAGCGAGGGCCCTCTGTGCAGCTTCTCGGGCTTCCGCCAGTGCCTCCTCCTGCCGGAGCAGTCGCGCCGCACTCAACCACTCGCTGGAAGCCTCGTCGGGTTCGACGGAAGCCAGGGCTTCGGCCAGCTTGGAGTGGGCCTCGGGGTTTCCCTCGTCCAGCTCCAGGACGTGGCGGCGAGCCGAGATCAGAGCCTCCGTGTCGTTCTGCTCTTCCAGAATGCGCGACAGTTTGCGCCAGAAACGCAGAGACTCGTTGGGGAGGCCGCGGCGCGCGTACAATTCGGCCAGCTTCCGGACCACATCGCGGTTCCCCGGCCCCAACTCATCCACCTTGCGGTAGATCGCAATGGCTTTCGAGACAAAGCCGCTCTGGGTGAAGATCTCGGCGACCTTGCGAAAGCTGTCCAGCGCTTCGTCCCGCTTCCCGGTCTTGAGAAGCAGATCGCCCAGCGTGTTGAGGACCGAAGGATCTTCGCCGAGGGTCTCGACGATCTTTCGATATTCCGTCACCGCACGGTCGTACTGCCGGTTGACGACAAACCGCTCGGCGTTCCTCAATATCTTGAACTTATCTTCCATGTGCCCGCCCGCAACCGATCCGCGCGCATCTTAGCAGGCTCGCTCCGGGGAAACAGGAATCCCGGTCACAAATCCAATGGCCATGCGGCTCGAAGGTCGAGCCAGGCCGACGGGAAACTAACGCACCTCGCGGATCCGGGCCGCCTTGCCCTTCCGCTCCCTGAGGTAATAGAGCTTTGCCCGGCGGACCCGACCGCGGCGCAGGGGCTCAATACTCTCGATCATTGGTGAGTACACCTGGAACACTCGCTCCACGCCATAACCGAAACTGACTTTGCGCACCGTAAAGGTCGAAGTCAGTCCGCGCTTCTTCATGCCGATCACGACACCCTCGAACGCCTGCACGCGGAACTTGTCTCCCTCCTGGATCTTGACATTGACACGCACCGTGTCTCCGGGTCGGAAGGCAGGGATCTGCCGCTCCGTATACTTACTCTCCACCAGTTGCATCGGATTCATTGTTCCTTCTCCCTGAGAGCCCGCAACAGATCCGGGCGTCGCTGTCGAGTCAATTCTAACGCCTTTTCTTCCCTCCACCGCTGGATCTCGGTGTGGTTGCCCGACAGCAGCACATCGGGCACCGTCCAACCTCGAAAATCGGCCGGCCGCGTGTACTGTGGATAGTCGAGCAGGCCCTCCATGAAGGACTCGCTCAACGCCGACTGACCTTCTCCCAGCACGCCGGGAATGAGCCTCGAAGCCGCTTCGACGATCACGGCGGCGGCCACTTCGCCGCCCGAAATCACGAAATCGCCGATTGAGATTTCCTCGTCCGCGAGGTGTTCCACGACCCTCTGGTCGACCCCCTCGTATCGTCCACAAATCAGGATCAGACGAGCGTTTAAGGATAACTCCTTTGCCTTCTCCTGATCAAACTTCCTGCCCTGCGGAGACAACAGGATGACCGGCCCCGGTGCCGGATCCTCCCGACGCAGGTGCTCCACCGCCCGAAACAGCGGCTCCGGTTTCAGCACCATGCCCTCGGCCCCTCCGTAGGGTCGATCATCGACCGTTCGATGACGATCCTCCGTAAAATCGCGCAGGTCCACCAGCGAGACGGACAACAGACCCTTGAGCTGAGCCTGACGGATCATTCCGAAGCGCAGCAGCCCGTCGAACATGCCCGGGAAAATCGTGATGATCTCGACCTTCATTTGGAAGAGCTTTTTCCCCGACGCTTTGCGGCCAACTCCAGCAGACCCGGCGGAAGCTCCACATCGATCCTCCGCTGCGCGATCGAAACGGAACGGATGAACTCGTGGACAAAGGGCACCATGAACTCCCGATCTTCACTGTCGACGATCACGAGATTGGTCGCACTGTCCCCGACTTTCAACAGATCCGAGACCCGACCCAGTCGGCACCCGCCCTGGAAGACCTCGCAACCTTCCAGTTCGGAATCGAAGTAGGTATCCTCCGGCAGATCGATTCGCTCCTCGATGGGAATCTGGAGCTCGCAGCCGATCAGCTCGGCGACATCCTCGGGACTGTCGCGGTCCGCGAACTTGAGGATGACTCGATGCTTGTGGAACCAGAATGCTTCGAGGGTTTCCTGGAAGTGCTTTCCGGGCGCGACGAGAAGAAGGGAGCCGAGCCCCTCGAACCGTTCCGGAAAGTCAGTGAGGAGGTCCGCGACGACTTCGCCGCGGATACCGCGCGTTTTGACGATCCTTGCGATAGAGACCAGAGCTTCCAAACTATTCGAGGATTTCCAGGACGAAGCGCTTCCGCAGCTTCATTCCGGCGGCTCCCAGAATCGTCCGGATCGCGCGAGCGGTCCGCCCCTGCTTTCCGATGACCTTCCCGAGGTCCGGCTGGGCCACACGCAATTCGAGAACCGTCGTCTGCTCCCCCTCGACTTCGGTCACATTCACATGATCAGGACTGTCCACCAACGCTTTCGCGATGTCTTCCACTAGCTGTCTCATGCTTCCTCCTCGCGGCATTCCCCTGGATTTGGAACAATGGAACTACGCCTGCTGCCCCAGCGCCTCACTCGTCTGTTCGCTCTCCTGCCGCTCCCTCGCCCTTCGGACCAGCGTCCGGACTGTCAGTGTCGGCTGCGCCCCCTTTTGCAGCCAATAGTCGACCCTATCCAGATCGAGATGCAGCTGAACCGGTTCCTGGGCCGGACTATAGTGTCCGACAATTTCAACAAAGCGGCCATCACGCGGACTGTCCTTTTCCGCCACAACGACTCTATAGTGAGGGTCCTTTTTGGCCCCTGTACGCGTCAATCGGATTCTGAGCAAAGTAAAGCCTCCTGGTAAATAAGGAATTTTAGCAAATTGACAAACGAATCCCAATCAAAACTTACCTCAGCGGTAACTTTGGTAACTTCTTTCCGAACAGCCCTTTACTCATCGTCTTCATCATCTTGCGGGCCTGCATGTACTGTTTGAGGAGTCTGTTGACCTCCGACACGGGTCGACCGCTGCCGCGGGCGATGCGCTTTCGACGGGACCCGTCGATGAGCTTGTAGTGGACCCGCTCCCGAGGCGTCATCGAATTGATGATGGCTTCGAAGTGGCCCAACTGCCGCTCATCCACCTTCAAACGGTCCAACCCCTTGAGGGGGCCGATCTGCGGAAGCATCCCGAGGATCTGCTCGAGAGGGCCCAGCTTGCGGATCTGTTGGAGCTGATCGCGAAAATCCTCCAACGTAAACTGATCCTTGCGGATCTTCTCGAGAACGGCCTGGGCCTGCTCCTCGTCGGCAGCTTCCTCGGCCCTCTCGATCAGAGTCAGAATATCGCCCATGCCCAGGATCCGACCGGCGAGACGATCGGGGTGAAAGGGCTCCAGGGCGTCGTATTTCTCACCGACTCCGATGAACTTGATCGGAGTACCGGTCACGGCCCGAATGGAGAGGGCGGCGCCTCCCCGCGCATCACCATCGAGCTTGGTCAGAACAACCCCGGTCAGGGCCATGCGACGATTGAACTCGGCCGCGGAGTTGACGGCATCCTGACCCGTCATGGCATCCGCCACCAGCAGGATTTCCTGGGGGTCCACGCCGGAGCGGATCCGCTCCAACTCATCCATGAGCGCTTCGTCGATGTGCAGACGCCCGGCCGTATCGATCAGGAGGGAGTCATAGCCCATATTGCGGCAGTGACGCCAGGCCTCCGTAGCGATTTCGACCGGATCGCGACTCTCGGACTGGAAGACGGGAATCTCCACGGCGCGGGCGATGATGGCGAGCTGCTCGATGGCCGCCGGACGGTACACGTCGGTGGACACCACGAGGGGACGACGGCCCTTCCTTGACAGCCAGAGCGCCAGCTTGCCGGTAGTGGTCGTCTTCCCGCTGCCCTGCAGGCCAACCATGAGGAAGACGCTGGGCGGCTGCTTCTTGAACTGGAGCGGCACCGGGTCTCTGCCCAGGAGTTCCACCAGCTCGTCACGAACGATCTTGATCACCTGCTGGGCCGGAGTGAGACTCTCCAGGACCTCCTCTCCGAGGGCCCTTTCTCGCAGACTCCCGACGAAATCCTTGACAACCTTGAAGTTGACGTCGGCCTCGAGCAGCGCCATGCGGATTTCGCGCATGGTTTCCTGGATATGACGATCCGAAACCCGTCCTTCACCCTTGAGATTGCGGAGGGTGTGCTGCAGTCTTGAAGAGAGCCCGTCCAGCATGGATCCACCTAAATAGAGAAATTCGGTATTCTAGCGATCCCGGGGGACGGGTGTCAAAAACACCCTGGGGCCGGGAGCTGTGCGCCTCTATTGTTTCATAGTTGCCTGAGCCCAGACGGAGGGCGGGAAGAATCAGTTCCGAGTTCCGAGTTCCGAGTTTCGAGGGTGCAAACCGGGTACAAAGGTAACAGACGGGACCGGGAACATGGGTGACAGTTTTCCGGCAGCATGAGAGGCCGAGGAGGTCTCGGATGCCGTGGAAGGAAACTGCACCTGTGAAAGAGCGAATCAAGTTCATCCTGGAAGTGGAATCGGGGGTGTTCAACTTCAGTGAAGTGTGTGAGCGGTATGGAGTGAGTCGGAAGACGGGGTACAAGTGGGTCCGGCGGTATGAGCAAGGGGGCTTCGATGGATTGAAGGATCACAGCCGAACTCCGCATAGCTGCCCGCATCAGACGCCGCAGGAGGTCGAGGATCGGATTGTGGCGTTGCGTGATCGGCACAAAGACTGGGGGCCGTTGACGCTGCGGATGTGGTTGGCGCGACATGAACCGGAGGTGAGCTGGCCGGCGGTGTCGACCATCGGGGACATTCTCAAACGCAAGGGAAAGACGAAACGACGACAACGACGAACGCGGCCCCAGCCGATCTACAGTGGGACGAAAGTGCACAGTGATTCGCCGAACGAGATTTTGACAGCGGACTTTAAGGGGCAGTTCCGCACCGGGGACCGACGCTACTGCTACCCCCTGACGATTCTGGACCACTACAGCCGGTTTTCGCTGTGCTGTCAGGGGTTGGAGTCGACGGCAACGGTGGGGGCACGGGAGCAGTTCGAGCGGGTCTTTCGAGTCTATGGTGTGCCCCAGGCGATCCTGACGGATAACGGCACTCCCTTTGCGGGGAACGGACTGAGGCGATTGTCAAGATTGTCGGTGTGGTGGATTCGATTGGGCATCCAGCCTTTGTTGATTCAGCCGGGCCACCCCGAACAGAACGGACGTCATGAGCGATTCCATCGCACCCTCAAACAGGGGACGGCGATTCCACCGGCCGCCGACCCGGAGGGTCAGCAGAGACGATTCGATCGTTTTCGCCAAGAGTACAACGAGCAGCGGCCGCATCAGAGCCTCGACGGCAAAACGCCGGCCGAACTCTACCGACCATCCTCACGAAGCTATCCCCGGAAGCTGCCCGAGGTCGACTATCCGGGGCACTACGAAATACGCCTGGTCAGTTCCAGTGGCCATATCAAGTTCCAGAACCGGCAGACCTTTCTCAGTGACGTGTTGTCCGGCGAACGGGTCGGACTCGAGGAGATCGAAGACGGGATCTGGTCGTTGTACTTGGGCACAGTGGCGATCGGACGATGGGATGAGGCGCAGCGTAAAATGTACGGTTGAACGGTTGGAAGCCAGGGTTACAGTCGCCCTCCGGGCTCCTTCCACCCTGGCTTCCAACCGTCGGAAATCGCAACCCAAAGTGTTACCCATGTACCCAGTCGAATCTGTTACCCATGTTCCCGGTTGCGCAGAGTTCCGAGGGCGTGTTGCCCAAATCGCTCTGACGCGGTTCCCACCCTCCCTCGCGAGACCCGTCCTCCCGTTCTCCGGGCCCGGCGCGGGGCGCCTCACTTCGTTCGGGTTCTGAAATACGGAGCGGCATCCCGTCCTCCCGCGCTCCCGCGCTCCCGTTCTCCGGGCTGAACGGCGAAGGCCCAACGCCGAAGGGCGAGGGGCGAAGTGCGAAGTGCGAAGTGCGGAGTGCCCAGATGGCAAGGACCGTGTCGGATCGGACGCTGGCAGGCAGGCGAATGCACGGCGGGTTGGTTCCACGCAACGGCGCAAGAAGTACGCCAAGCCGCCACCCACAAAGAATTCCTTTGCGGCGTGGCGTACTTCGCGCCTTTGCGTGAGATCAGACTGCCGAGGCCTCACTCCAGGGGGAGGCACACCGATCGGAGGCCGCAACCCTTTGGGCAACACGCCCTCAGGTTTCACGCCTCCCGTTCTCCCGCGCTCCCGCCCTCCCGTCCTCCGGGCCGAGCGGCGAAGACCCAACGCCGAACGGCGAAGTGCGGAGTGCCCAGATGGCAAGGGCCGTTGTCGGATCGGACGCTGGCAGGCAGGCGAATGCACGGCGGGTTGGTTCCACGCAACGGCGCCAAGAAGGACGCCAAGGAAGCCGCCACCCACAAAGAATCTCCTTTGCGGCGTGGCGTACTTGGCGCCTTTGCGTGAGATCAGGCCGCCGAGACCTGACTCCAGGGGGAGGCACACCGAGCGGAGGCCGTCGCCCTTTGGGCAACACGCCCCCGGGTTTCGGGTTCTGCGGGAGCCGGGAAACGGGAAGGAAACGGGAGGTTTCGAATTCGCACTTCGGGGGCGTGTTGCCCAAATCGCTCTGACGCGGTTCCCACCCTCCCTCGCGAGACCCGTCCTCCCGTTCTCTGGGCCCGGCGCGGGGCGCCTCACTTCGTTCGGGTTCTGAAATACGGAGCGGCATCCCGTCCTCCCGCGCTCCCGCGCTCCGGGCTGAACGGCGAAGGCCCAACGCCGAAGTGCGAAGTGCAAAGTGCGAAGTGCGAAGTGCGAGTTGTCCGAATGGCAAGGGCTGTGTCGGATCGGACGCTGGCAGGCAGGCGAATGCACGGCGGGTTGGTTCCACGCAACGGCGCAAAGAAGGACGCCAAGCCGCCACCCACAAAGAATCTCCTTTGCGGCGTGGCGTACTTCGCGCCTTTGCGTGAGATCAGGCAGCCGAGACCTCACTTCAGGGGGGGGCACACCGAGCGGAGGCCGTCGCCCTTTGGGCAACACGCCCCCGGGTTTCGGGTTCTGCGGGAGATGGAGCCGGGAGCCGGGAGCCGGGAAACGGGAAACGGGAGGTTTCGAATTCGCACTTCGGGGGCGTGTTGCCCAAATCGCTCTGACGCGGTTCCCACCCTCCCTCGCGAGACCCGTTCTCCGGGCCCGGCGCGGGGCGCCTCACTTCGTTCGGGTTCTGAAATACGGAGCGGCATCCCGTCCTCCCGCGCTCCCGCGCTCCGGGCTGAACGGCGAAGGCCCAACGCCGAAGTGCGAAGTGCAAAGTGCGAAGTGCGAAGTGCGAATGGCACGCATCACCCTGATATGCTTAACTCGAGCGGCTGGTCTCGCACGCATTTCAGAGTCGATTCTCGTAACTCATTGTCCCGAATTATCGTACAGCTGCCATCCTGAACCCTGTTCATCGGAAAGTGCGTTCCCGCCTCTCCGGTCTTCTCCCGCGCGCCGCGGACGCCGGGCATCGATGCTGGCCTGGATTCACGTGGAGCGGGTCGAGTGACTGACGCCGTGAATTCGACAGTCAAGAGCTGGGAGGAACGAATTGACAGACCAGATGAAACAGGGGCAGAACGGCGAAGTTAAGAATGAGCCGACCCGACAGCCAGGGTTCAAGGGCCTGTCGACGGAGGAAACACTCGAGCGCCTCGACACCTCCACCGACGGCCTCGGCGGGGATGAAGCAAAGCGTCGCCTCGACCGCTACGGGTACAACGAGCTGAAGGAGGAGAAGGAAAGTGCGCTGCTCGAGTTCCTGGCCTACTTTCGGGGAACGATTCCTTACATGATCATGGCTGCGGCCGTTGTGTCGGGGATACTCGCCAACTACGTCACCCTGATCATCATCCTGGTCCTGCTCGTTGTCAACGCGATCATCGGATTCCGGGAGGAACGACAGGCGGGCGACGCCATCGCCGAGTTGAAAAAAAGACTGGCCGTGCAGGCCAAGGTCAAGCGCGACGGCAAATGGGCCACCATCCAGGCAAGAGAGCTCGTCCCGGGCGATATTGTGCGACTGCGAATCGGCAGCGTCATTCCGGCCGACGCGAAGTTGCTCGAAGGGGATTCCGTGCAGGTGGACGAGTCGGCGCTGACCGGCGAATCCATGCCGGTGGAGCACCACTCCGGAGACACGGTCTATTCGGGCTCCATCCTCAAGCAGGGCGAGGCGGATGCCGTCGTCTACGCCACCGGGATCAACACCTTCTACGGCAAGACCGCCCAACTCGTGGAATCGGCCAAGACCAGAAGTCACCTTCAGATTGCCATCATCAAGATGGCCGATTACCTCCTCGTCATCGGAGTGATCCTGGCCGTCCTCATCGTCAGCATCATCATCAGCCGTTCGGGCAGCGCCCTTGAAGCGATCCAGTTCGTGCTGGTCCTGATCGTGGCCTCCGTCCCGGTGGCCATGCCTGCGGTGCTCTCCATCACGATGGCTTTGGGCGCCCGCAAGCTGGCCGAGAAGAAGGCTATCGTCACCAAGCTCTCCTCAGTCGAGGAGGTCGCTGGCGTGGATGTGCTCTGCTCGGACAAGACGGGCACCTTGACTCAGGCCAAACTGACACCCGGGGATCCCTTCACGGTCGAGGGGGTCAGCGCCGACGAAGTTGTTTTCGCCGCCGCTCTGGCATCCCGGGAAGAGGACCAGGATCCGATCGACCTTGCGGTTCTCGGCGGTGTTAAAGACAAAGACAAGCTGCGGTCCTGCACGGTCCAACGTTTCCTGCCTTTCGACCCCGTTCACAAACGCACCGAGGCATCGGTCAAGGACCCGCGCGGGAAGGAATACAGAACCACCAAAGGTGCGCCCCAGGTCATCCTCGCGCTCGATCCTGACGCGGACAAGATCAAGGATGAAGTGGACAAGGCCGTCAATGAGTTTGCCGGCCGCGGCTTCCGCTCGTTGGGGGTGGCTCGCGCCGAAGGCGATCAGTGGCACTTCATGGGGATCATTCCTTTATTCGACCCCGTTCGAGAGGACTCCAAATCAACGATCGACACGGCCGAGGAACTGGGGTTGAGAGTGAAGATGGTAACCGGGGACCAAGTGGCCATCGCCAAAGAAATCGCCCGCCAGCTGGGGCTTGGAACCAATATCATGGACGCCGGCATCTTCAAGGAAACCAAACATCATCAAGCGGGGATGCTCGCGGACGCCATTGAAGAGGCGGACGGCTTCGCCGAAGTCTTCCCCGAGCACAAATACCATATCGTCGAAGTCCTGCAGAAGAAGGGCCACATCGTCGGCATGACGGGAGATGGCGTCAACGACGCCCCGGCACTGAAGAAGGCAGATGCCGGGATCGCCGTTTCCGGTGCCACCGACGCCGCCCGTTCGGCAGCCAGCATCGCTCTGCTGAATCCCGGACTCTCGGTCATCATCGACGCTATCCGGGAAGCCCGGCGCATCTTCGAGCGCATGCTCAGCTACGCGGTTTACCGCATCGCCGAGACGATTGCCCTGCTCGGATTCATCACGATCGCAGTGGTGGTCTTCAAAGTCTACCCGGTGACACCGATCATGATCGTCTTCCTGGCGATCCTGAATGACGGCTCCATCCTGTCCATCGCCTACGACAACACCCGCTCGGCCCTCGAGCCCCTGCGCTGGAACATGGGATTCGTCATGGGCCTGGCAGGGGTCCTCGGCGGGTACGCTATCCTGCGCTCGCTGGGCATCTACCTCATCTCCGTCTACGTGCTCCATCTGGACATGGAATATGCCAGGACCATGATCTACCTGAACCTCTCGGTCGGCGGCATTCTCACGCTCTACGCGGCGCGAACGCGAGGTCCCTTCTGGTCGGTGGCCCCGGCCAAGGCTCTGCTGCTGGTGACGTGGGGCGCTCAAGTGGTGGCCACTTTCATCGCCGTCTACGGATTCCTGATGGCTCCGATCGGATGGCGCGATGCCGGCATCACGTGGGGCTACAGCTTCGTTCTCTTCCTGCTCCAGGACCAGATCAAACTCGCCGGACGCAGGATCTTCAGCGAAGAGCACTCCGGCTACTTCGGGAGACACGTGCGGTAGATTGGTGCCCAGGGGAGTCGACCGGCCTCGGAGCTTTGTCCGTGCAGTTCGCACTTCGCACTTC
>CAVRSV010000025.1:0-200293 GCA_963723965.1 uncultured Acidobacteriota bacterium
AGAGTTTCTGGTTTCGGGGACTCATCGAGGCGAAAAGGGGCCGGCTTCATCCCGGGGGAAGGCATGAAGGGCAAAGGGCGAAGTGCAAAGGCTGAAGTTCGAAGTTCAAGGTGCGAAGTGATGTGACAAGCCCCCTCCAAATCGTAAATCGTAAATCTCAAATCTCAATTCGAAGAACGGGGTAATCGTGAGGGACCTGATCATCGGCACGGCGGGACATATCGACCACGGCAAGACGGCCCTGGTCCGGGCACTGACCGGGATCGACACCGACCGGCTGGCCGAAGAGAAGCGCCGCGGCATCACCATCGATATCGGTTTCGCCCACATGCTTCTCGGGGACTTCAGGATCGGATTCATCGACGTCCCCGGGCACGAGAAGTTCGTCAAGAACATGCTGGCCGGCATCGGCGGAATTCACCTGCTTCTCTTTGTCATAGCCGCCGACGAGTCGGTCATGCCTCAGACTGTCGAGCATTTCCAGATCTGCCGGCTCCTTGCCATCCGCCGGGGAATCGTCGTCCTGACCAAGCGCAGCCTCGTCGACGAGGAACTGCTGGATGTGGTCCGCCAGGAGGTGGCGGAACTGGTGGCGGGGAGCTTTCTCGAACAGGCACCCGTGGTGGCCGTGGACAGTCTCTCCGGCGCCGGAATCGATCAACTCAAGCAGGCCATGCTTCACGAAATCGAATTGCTCCGGCAGGAGGAGTTCGACCGGCGGATCGAGGAACGAGTCTTTCAGCTCCCGGTCGACCGGGTCTTTACCATTCGCGGCTTCGGAACGGTGGTGACGGGGACGGCCGTGGCCGGCTCGATCCGCCGCGATGAGCCGATCCGGGTGCTCCCGGGGGGGTTCCAGAGCAAGGTCCGCAGTATCGAGATTTTCGGGGCGGCGGCCGAACAGGCCGATGCAGGCCAGCGCACGGCCCTGAACCTGCCCGGGGTCACCACCTCCGATCTGAGGCGCGGTATGACCGTCTGTCCGGACCGCACGCTCGAAGCCCAGACGACTGCCAATGTCCGCCTGGAGCTGTTACCCTCCAGTCCGAGTCCGCTCCGTCATCGGATGCCGGTGCGCTTCCATCACGGCAGCGGAGAGTCCATTGCCCGCGTCTACTTGCTGGGCCAGACGGAACTTCGACCGGGGCAGGCCGCCATGGCCCAGATCCGACTCGCCGAGCCGGCCGTTCTCCTGCCGGGCGATCGCTTCGTCCTTCGACGCTACTCTCCGCTGGTTACGATCGGGGGAGGACTCGTCCTCGACAACCGACCTCCGCGAGTCCGGCGCCGCCAGGTTGGACAGTTGGTGGCGCAATACGAAAGCCTGTTGCCCCTGCTCGAGCGCGATACAGAGGAGGGGCATCGCCTGCTCCTGATCCAGCATATCCGGCGCAAGGGATTGCGCGCGATGGAGTTGGGCGAGCTGGTGGCGGCGACCGGACTCAAGCGGGAGGTCATCCTCGAGCTCGTCCGAGACGTTCCGGGCATCCATGTCATCGATCAGGATCCGCCGCTGGTGATCGACCTGTCCGCGGTGGACACGCTGGGCGGGGAGATTCGCACCGCCCTCGAAACCTACCATGAACGCCATCCCCTGGCCCCCGGCATGCCCCGCGAGGAGCTGCGGGAGCGCTTCCTTTCGGGAGTCCGGCCGGCGGTGGTGCAGTACGTCTTCGACCGGCTCGACCGCCGGGGAATCATCGAAGTCCGGGCCAGTCATATCGCGCTCGAGGGTTCGCGCGTTCAGCTCTCGGAGCGGCAGGAGAAGCTCAAGGCCCGCCTGATCGAGCTCCTGCGACAGAATCCCTTTCAGGCGCCGGGTCCCAACGTCCTGGCGGAGCGGCTCGAGGAACCGGCGGCGCAGGTGCGCACTCTCTTCTACTACCTGATCGAGTCCGGTGAGATCCTCCGCATCTCCGAAGAGTTGACCGTCCTTCCGGACCAGCTTGACGAGCTGGTTTCGCGGCTGCGCCGGGCGTTCCCCGCCGGGCGCACCTTCTCCGTCCCCGAGTTCAAGGAGCTGCTCGGTCTGAGCCGGAAGTACGCCATCCCCGTCCTCGAGTACCTGGATCGCATGCGTGTCACCCGGCGGGTCGGCGATGGCCGGACCGTCGTTCCGGATCGGGAAACAGCGGGTCCCGGCGGGTGACCGATTCGGGACACGGGTGTTCAGCCGGTTTGACACCCTTCCGAGCGAAGTCGTATGATGGCCTTCGGAGACAGAATAAACTCATGGGTCCTATTGGATTTCCCGAACTAGCAATCATTTTGGTCATCGTCATCGTGTTGTTCGGCGCAAGCCGCCTGCCGCAGATCGGAAAGGGTCTCGGCGAGGGAATTTCGAACTTCAAGCGTTCGCTGAAGGCCGGACAGAACAGCACCGAAGACGAATCCAAAACGAAGTAACAACTCCCTCTCGGCCGAGCGCGAAGCCGCACGCTTTCACCTAGAGTGTAAAGCGCCTTACGACTTTCAGACCCCGCTTCCAGTCGGCGTTGATCCCTGTACATTCGAACCGGACGACCGGGCTCAAGTAGCTGCGCAAGACCGGCATGATGGGATGGAACTCGAACAGCGGGGAGACCAGATACAGTAGGGGAGGCTCGCTCGAGAGCTCGATTCCCGGAAAGTAGCCCGCCTTCTGGAAGTCTCCGCCCGCCAGGTGACGTCGAACGCGATCCCAGTAGTCGAGTCCCTGCAGCAGCAACCCGATCTCCCTGTGCGGCTTGAGCTCGATCACCACCAACCGCCCGGATCGCGTGGCCGTCAGGACGTCCAGGACCTTCCGATTGCCCTCGACGAAGGTCGGCACCTGGCAATAGACCGTATCCAGGCAGTCGGCGCGGATGCTTCGGTGACTGCGGACCACCAGACTCTCGAGCCAGCGCTCGCCCCCAAACCGATAGTAGGGGCTGCGCGAGGCCGGAGGAGGCCAGCTGCGCAAGCGCATGACCTCGCGCAGGTGCCTTCGCCAGGCTCGAGTCTCCCCCGGCCGCAGCCTCGTCGGACACTGCCAGTCGAACATCAACTCGCCCGCCCCGCGCTCCCAGAGCACGGGCAGCCCTCGGAAGGAGAGCTCCCAGCGTCCCGATCGAAACATGATGTCCAGCTCTGAAGAGACCGTCGAGAAACGCCGCAGCGGTTCGGGAGGCGGAGATTCGAGCGGGAAGATCACATAGGGAGAGCTGGTGGAGGTCTCGCCTCGCCGGCGGGGGAAGATCTGCCTGACCCGCCCCCGAATCGAGTAACTGAAACAGGTCACCGGAATGCGGAGGTACCCGATCAGCTCGGTGATGTAGTCCCCCCAGCCTTCCGGGATGAAGATCACGGCGCCGTCGGCTCCCCGTCCGCGGTCCCATAGCAGGACCAGGCGGCACAGCAGTCGCGCCGCCAGCTGGGCCGGCGCCCAATTGAGAGCCGCCAGTACGACGAGGCGGCGGCGCCCCGGGCCAAGGGCCCTCCATTTCACGATGGGTATCGACCGCCGGGCGCCCCGAAGAGCCGGGCCGACGGCGCTGAAGCGAAAGCCTCCCAGTGCCGTCCGAGTGATTTCCAGCAGCTGTTCGATCTGCTCGGCGTGGAGTTCCCGAAGTTCGAGGTCCTTTGGCAGTCTGAGCCGGGATCCCTGCTGACACACGAGCTCGAGGCAGAAGCCGAGGTTGCGGATTTCGACGATGCGCCTCCAGCCGCCGGCGGTCCGCGCCCTTGCGGGCCGCAGCCTCAGCTCCGAGCGATGGGAAGGGTTCCGCCTCAGATACTCTCTGAGAATCTCCAGATCGCTTGCTTCCATTTGCCAGACTCCCCTGCCTTCTATTAACGTTTGAGTCTGCGCAAGCTGCGGGCGCGGATGGCACCGAGGGCCGGAGCCGGCTTCGGGGTAGCGGAGAGCCAGGAGGTCGACAGTGTCCACCTTTCTCAGTGAGCGAATCGAAGACCGGGTTGTCACGATCACCCTCGAGCGTCCGGAGTGTCTGAACTCCTATGACCTCGAAATGCTGGCCCAGTTGCGGGAGGCCATCGTGCGCCTATCGGAGCGCGAAGACATCCGGGTGCTGGTGCTGACCGGATCGGGCACCGCCTTTTGCGCCGGTGCCCGCGTTGCCTTTCTGCTGGAGGCGCTGGAGGCCGACAACGTCCGCTCCCTGAAGCGCCTGGCGGAGACGACCCGCGAACTCTTCCTGCTCGTCCGCAGACTGCCCCAGTTCACCATTGCGTCCATCAACGGGCTCGCCGTCGACGGTGGGATGAACCTGGCCCTGGCCTGCGACTACGCAGTGGCGACCGAGCGCGCCCAGTTCGGCTATCCCTTCGGTCAAATCGGATTGACACCCGACGTCGGAACGTCTCTGCTCCTGTCCCCGCTGTTTACGCACGTCCAGGCGCTCCAGTTCCTGCTGGCCGGCCGGCTCATCGGAGCGGGGGAAGCCCGTCGGCTGGGCCTGGTGCAAGAGATCGCACCCGAATCGGAGTTGATTCGAAGGACGCTGACCATGTCCTCGTGGGCTTCACGGCTGCCTCCGGTGGTGGTCCGGGGCGTCAAGCGGAACCTTCAGCGGACGACGCCCCAGGCGACTTCCCTGGAGAGCGAAGTGGAGGCCAGGGTCCGCTGCCTCTTGAGCGAGGACTTTCGCGAAGGAGTCGAGGCATTTCTCAACAACCGCAGTCCCCGCTTCCGAGGTCAATAGACCCGGTCTCTCGCACCTCGGCCCTCATTCGAGCCAGGAGCCCGGGATGCGGTATTCTGACATTTCTGGAGATAACCGGACATGAGGCACAAGAAACGTTCCATCAGAAGGAATTCCCGGTCCTTGTCTGGGTGGCCGCATGCGGATTGGTCGCGGCGTATCTGTGGAGTCTGTCGAAGAGGAAGCCGCGCTCCCGGCTAGGGCGGTCGCGCCGCAAAGCGCGGCGCCGAGCACCGCAGCCGAATCCGGAGCCCGCGCCGCCGCCCGCGGTCGAGATGTCCAAGGTCCCGGCAGGCCTGTTCGTCTACGGCGCTTCTGAAGAGCAGTTCCAGCTCTATCTGGCCAGACAAAGTGGGTTTTCCCGGATCAAGGATCTTTTTCGCAAGGCTCTGGTGATTACCGCGCGTTCCGTCAGCCTGCCGGACTTCTGGATGGACACGTTCGAGGTATCGAATCGGCAGTTCTCCCAGTTTCTGGCCGCCACCGGGTATCAGCCGCAATCCTGGACCAATTTCTTGAAGAACTGGAACGGATCCCAGTATCCCGACTGGGCGGCCGACTTCCCGGTGGTCTGGGTATCGGTGGCTGATGCTCAGGCGTTCTGCCACTGGCGGGGGGCCGGTTGCCAACCGACGAGGAATGGGAAAAGGCGGATCGTGGTCCCTCGGGCAAGCTCTTTCCATGGGGCGACAAGTTGCCCGGATCACAGAGACGACCAATGCCGGCACCGGGCAAGATCGAGCCGGTCGGAAACCGGCCCGGGGACTGCTCCGATACGGCATATACGACTTGGCGGGAAATGTCGTCCGAACTGACGCGGCAACCGGTCGAGATCGAGCGGACAAGCGGGTTACTTCATCAGGGGCGGCTCGTTCAGACGGCATGCAGAGCCTTCTTGGCATTTCACAGAAGCCCGGGGTCCTCTCGGCCGAGGACCGAGCCGAAGACCGTCGGCTTTCGCTGCGTCATGCGATCAGCACCGGTCGGCGCAAGAGAGCGACCGTGAGATAGCCATCCGCAAGAGGCAAGCGGCAACATTATGGGAACCCAGGAAAGGCGCTCCGGCCCGCTGACCATTCGCCCCGACGAAGTCACTGCAGATCGATGTATCCGCAGGGGCAGACGTCCCCGCACTTTTCGCAGCCGTTGCACAGCGCAATGTTGACGTCTACGTATCGGCCGGCTGTCAGCGGATCCGGAAGCTTGATGAAACCGTTGTTCTGACAGTACATCCAGCAGCTTTCGCAACCGAAACACTTCCCGCAGCTGAAACACCGCTCGGCCTCCAGCAGAGCCGCGTCGCGGGTGATGCCCCGATCGGCCTCTTCGCTCGGCCGAGCCAGCCGTTCGCCGGCGGGAAGCACCGTCCGCTGGGCCCGCTGGGAGGCGGGATAGTAGTCCATCTTGATGCGCTCGCTGCCAATGGCATGGCGGCCGTTCTTTTCCTCGGCAATCCGGCCTCGCAGCGCAGCCGAGATGGCCTCAGCCGCCTTCCGGCCCTGGCCGATGGAGATCGTCGCCAGTCCTAGTCGGAGGACGTCCCCTCCCGACCAGACTCTCTCGACTCCGGTCTTTCCCCAGCCGTCGGTCTCCAACCAGGAACCCTCGCTGCACAGTCCTCCCAACTGGGACCAGTCCGGCTGCTGGCTGACGGCCGTAATCATGGTGTCGGCCTCGAGCTCGTAGACGTCGCCCTCGATCGGGACAGGGCGTCTGCGGCCCGACGCATCCGGCTCGCCCAGCTGCATCCGCTGGACCTCGAGCCCCTTCATCCGGCCATCCCCGTCCCGCAGGACTCGAATCGGTGCGGCAAGGAATTCGATCTGGATGCCCTCTTCGAGCGCCTCCTCGATCTCCCGGTCGATGGCCGGCATCTCCGCACGTGTCCTTCGATAGAGAATCGTCACGTCCGAACCCAGTCGGCGGGTCGTTCCGGCCACATCGGAGCTGAGGCGCAACGAGACGCGGGCGGCATCGACGGCGGTGTCGCCGCCGCCGATCACGACGACGCGGCGACCGACCTCGACATCCTGACCGGCATTGACGCAATGCAGGAACTCCGTGCCCGTATACACTCCGGAGCCCTCCTCGGCAGCGATCCCCATGGTCTTTCCGGAGTGGGCGCCGATGCCGACGAAGACGGCGTCAAAGTCCTTACGGAGTTCTTCCAGCGTCACATCCCGGCCGACTGCGGTGCCGCAACGGATCTCCACACCCAGGCTCTGGATCCGGCGGATCTCCGCGTCGAGAACGGCCCGGGGCAGGCGATAGGGAGGAATGCCGTAACGCAGCATTCCACCCGGTTCCTCGAAGGCCTCGAAAACGGTGACCGCATAGCCTCGCCGGGCCAGCTGATAGGCGCAGGAAAGGCCCGACGGGCCTGCCCCGACGACGGCGACACGCTCACCCTCGGCTTCGGAAGGTCCCTTCTGCAGTTCGAGGCCGCGTTCGATCCCCCAGTCACCCAGCTCCCGTTCCACCGAGTTGATGGCGACGGCCTCGTCCTTTTGGTTGCGGTTGCAGCCGTCCTCACACGGGTGCGGACAGACCCGCCCCATGATCGCCGGAAAGGGATTGGTTTCCACCTCGAGCCTCCAGGCCCGATCCATGGCGTCTTCCAGCGAGAGACCCAGCTTCTCGCGCTGGGCAATGAGGGTCAGCCAGCCACGAACGTCGTTTCCGCTCGGACAGCCCGTCGAGCAGGGCGGAGGCTTTTCGGTGAGCCGCGGTCGGAGGCTGGAAATATCGCCCCCGGTCCTCCGACTGGAAAGACGTTCCATCGACTTCTTAAGCTTGCTCGAGTCCTTCTTCTTCAGCAGTCCCATGCGCCTCGTTCCCTCCTCTCGACGTCAAGACCGCCCCCCGGGAGCCCGCAGGGAAGGCGCCCGTTCGACGATCACCGTCTGCACTGGAAAGCAATCCGCCTGCCATCGGCCGGCCGGGGCCGTCGGGACAGACGCCGGACCCTGCATCCCGTTGTGTTACCGGCCCAGCGTCTGGTCAGAACACCCGCAGGGACCCGCCTCCTCGGTTTTCCCGCAACACCCGGTGTCGGGCCAGAGGAGACGCGGCCCTCCGCGAGGGGCAATTGACCCAGCGAAGGGTGCTATTTGCCCCATTTTCCGCTCCGCCCGGCGTCGGCCCTCGAGATCCTCTTCCCGTCACTTGACTTGCAGTCCAACTTTGCAGGACTCCTGTGGTCCCCTTCTTGCTTTGGAGGAGGAGTCGGAACTGTGGAAGTTCGGGCCAAGCCGAGGAGTTCGCGGGCGGCGGGACGCCGTCGAAGTTGTGATACAAGGGAATCCAGTCAGTAGGGAGACAGGAGTAAGCACCATGATCAAACCCCACGGGTCAGACCGGTTGAATCCACTCTACGTGCAGGATGAGAACGAGCGGAAGAAACTCCTCCAGGAGGCCGAGTCCCTTCCCTCCGTTGTCGTCTCGTCGGCCGCGGCAGCCAATGCGGTCATGCTGGCCAGCGGTTATTTCAATCCTCTGACCGGTTACATGAACCGACAGGACAGCCTCCGGGTCGCTCGCGAGATGCGCACCGAGAGCGGGCTCTTCTGGCCGGTGCCCGTCCTCAACGTACTGCCGAAGGGGACGGCTCCCGAGGTTCCCGGACGCATCGCTCTGCGGGATCCCAACGTCGAAGGCAACCCGGTTCTGGCCGTGCAGGACGTCCAGTCGGTCGAACAGTTCTCGGACGAGGACATGGCCCTCATGACCGAGCAGGTTTTCAGAACCCTCGATCCACAGCACCCCGGCGTTGCCGCCTTCAACAGCGTGGGACGGGTCTGCCTGTCGGGTCCGATCCAGGTGCTGAATTTCTCCTATTTTGCGACCGATTTCCCCGATACCTTCCGAACGGCTTACGAGATCCGCAAGCAGATGCAGGATCTCGGCTGGGAGAAGGTGGTGGCCTTTCAGACCCGAAACCCGATGCATCGCGCCCATGAGGAACTGTGCCGCATGGCCTATGAGACGGTTGGGGCGGACGGGATCCTCATTCACATGTTGCTGGGCAAGCTGAAGCCCGGCGACATTCCGGCCGACGTGCGCGATACCTCCATCCGCAAGATGGTGGAGCTTTATTTCCCGCCCAACACCGTCCTGGTGACGGGTTACGGTTTCGACATGCTCTACGCGGGCCCGCGCGAGGCCGTGCTCCATGCCGTGTTTCGGCAGAACAGCGGCTGCACCCATCTCATCGTGGGTCGGGACCATGCCGGCGTGGGCAGCTACTACGGCCCCTTCGACGCCCAGAAGATCTTCCACGACGAGGTTCCCGACGGAGCTTTGCAGATTCAGATCTTCGAGGCCGATCATACGGCCTGGTCCAAGAAGCTGAATCGTGTGGTCATGATGCGGGACCATCCCGACCACACGAAGGACGACTACGTCTTCCTGTCCGGGACCAAGGTTCGGGAGATGTTGTCGCGCGGCGAATCCCTTCCGGAGGAGTTCTCCCGTCCGGAGGTCGCAGCGATCCTCATGAAGTACTACCAGTCGCAACAGCAGGAAGTCTCCTAACGGCTGGCTCGAATCCCAAAGGACACCCGGAGCCGGGTGTCCTTTGCACGATATATGGATGAATATTCATATGAATGAGACTTCGGATCGTCATGCCCGTCCCGCACGGGTGATGACCTGCTCCGAAAAGCTCAAAGTTCTGGCCGACAAAACTCGACTGGCGGTTCTGGAATGCCTGCTGGGCGGACCCAGTCATGTGGGTCCGCTGGCCGAGAGGCTGGATGTCGAGCAGAGCCTCCTGTCCCACCATCTCCGGGTGCTTCGCCGGGCGGGCCTGGTGGAGTCCGAACGCGAAGGCAAGTCTGTCCTCTACAGGGTGACTGCCGACGCCAGAGTGGACGGTCGGGAGTACACAGTCAACCTGGGTTGCTGTCAGCTCCATCTCGAGCCGGGTCTGAGAATGCGCTCCAGGTGAATCTTGTCGGGCCGCGCTTTGAGAGGGGGACCGGTCCTGCATGCAGTCATCAACGAAGGTCAGCTACCACATCGAAGACAAGACCAACCGGCTGGAGAACCGACCGGCCCTGTTTCTTCGGGCCATGGCGGCCGTGCTGGAGCATTCGAGCTATGCCCTGCCTCTCGAACTCTACAGCCGGATGAGCGCTCGGTGCAGTCGTTGCGCGGCATCGTGCCAGGTCTACCAGGCCAGCGGCGAGGACCGGGACATCCCCTGCCACCGCTCGGAGCTCCTGCTGCAAATCTACCGGCGCTATTTCACGCGCCTGGGTGCTCTGCGGGCCCGGCTGACGGGAGGCGGCTTCACGCTGACCGACGATTACCTGCTGCAGATGGCGGAGGCGTTCTACCGTTGCACAGCCTGCCGCCGTTGCCTGGATACCTGCCCGATGGGGATCGACCACGGCCTCGTGACCCATCTGGCGCGCTGGCTCCTGGCGGAGGTCGACCTGATTCCCAAGGCACTGGTCGTCGCGGTTCGGGAGCAGCTGGAGGGGATCGGCAATACTTCGGCCATTCCGGTCCCGGCTCTGCGCGATACCCTCGAATTCCTGGAGGAGGAATTCGAGGATATCTACCAGGTCAAGATCCCCTTTCCCGTCGACCAGGAGGACTGCGAGTACGTCTTCTTTCCGGCCGTCTCGGACTATCTGCTGGAAGCCGATACCCTCATGGGTAACGCCGCCGTTCTCTACCTGACCGGCGCCTCCTGGACGATCGGCACGGGGAACTTCGACGGGATCAATTACGGCCTGTTCTACAGCGACCGGATGATGGAACGGATCGGCCGGAAGGTGATCGACGAGGTGCGCCGACTGAGGGGACGTAAGGTCCTGGTGGGCGAATGCGGTCATGCCACCCGCAGCGCCTGGTTTCTACCCACGCTCTGCGGCGCCGATGCGCCCCCCGTCGTCAATTGCCTCGAATACGCCTGGCAGCAGCTGCAGGCCGGACGGCTGCCGATCGATTCCAGCCGGCTCATCGAAAAGCGGGTCACCTACCACGACCCGTGCAACATCGCCCGCACGGGCCGGATCGTCCGGCAGCCGCGGGAGCTGTTGCGGGCGATCTGCCGGGATTTCGTCGAGATGACTCCCGGCGGCGAGATGAACTATTGCTGCGGAGGAGGGGGCGGCACCGTCTCCATCGACGAGATTCGGGAGTTCCGGACCGGCCAGTCGGGACTCCTGAAGTCCCGACAGATCCGGGACACGGGAGCTCAAATCGTCGTCTCCCCCTGCGCGAACTGCAAGAAGCAGCTGCGAGAGGTGTGTGAAGACCACGGCCTGGAAGAGGTCGAGGTGGTGGGACTGCACGATCTGCTTCTGCAGGCGCTCGACTTCGGGCCGCTCCGGGTCACCCAGGCCGAATCCGGATCAGCGGCGGCGACCGAACAGGCCAGTCTCCAGGGAGGTCCCGATGGATCAGTGGATTGAGTGGGCTCGTGGGCCGATCTTCCTCTTCTGCTTCGCCTTCTGCATTCTGGGCCTGGCGCGTCTCATCGTCCTGTTCGGGTGGACCACGCTGCGCACCTGGATGCGCTCCGGCGACCCCGACTTTCCCTTCGGCCGGGTCGTCCGCCAGAGCTTGCGGTATCTGTTCCCCGTCGCGGCGTTGTCCCGGCGCCCGATCTTCTCGACAACCTCCATGCTGTTCCACTTGACGTCCCTGCCCGTGCCGATCTTCCTGGCGGGCCATGTGGTGCTGTGGGAGCGGGGTTTGGGGATTTCCTGGGCCGCCCTGCCCCCGGCCTGGGCCGACGGCCTGACCCTGGGTGCCATCGCCAGCGCCCTGCTGCTGCTGATCCTGCGCATGACGGCGCCCATCACGCGGGCCATCTCCCGCCCCGGCGACTACGTCATCCCGCTGATCGTGTTGCTGCCTTTCGTCTCCGGTTTCCTGGTGTCCCATCCGGACATCAATCCGATTCCCTACCAGATCACCTTCCTGATCCACATCCTGAGCGGCGATCTGCTCCTTCTCCTGCTGCCTCTCTCCAAGCTGAGCCACGTGGCCCTGTTTCCACAGGCGCGCCTGGTGAGCGAAATGGGCTGGCACTGGCCGCCCGGAGCGGGCCAAAAGGTCGCAGCCGCGCTGGGAAAGGAGGAGACACCGATATGAACCAGCCCGCCGGCATGCTCATCGACGTGACCCGGTGCAAGGGGTGTGAGCGGTGTGTCGACGCCTGCAAGGAGGTCAACCACCTCGGCCCCGATCTTCCGCGCAGGTGGAAGCGCCGCATCGACGATCTCTCGTCGACCCGGTTCACGACGCTGGTCAATCTCTCGGACGAGCGGTCCGTGCGCCTTCTGTGCCGCCACTGTCTCGAACCCGCCTGTGTCTCCGCCTGCATCGTCGGGGCGCTGCAGAAGTCGCCCGAGGGTGCCGTCATCTATGATGTCGATCGGTGCATGGGCTGCCGTTACTGCATGATGGCCTGCCCCTACGGGATTCCGCGCTACGAGTGGGCCGCCGCTACCCCCGAGGTCCGCAAGTGCACGCTCTGCCAACCTCGGATCTCGCAGGGAATGCTTCCGGCCTGCGTCGAGGCCTGCCCTTACCAGGCCCTGGCTTTCGGCACGCGGGACGAGATGCTGGCCGAAGCGCACGCGCGCATCCTGCGTGAACCCGATCGCTACATTCCCCGCGTCTGGGGTGAGAACGAGATCGGCGGCACATCGGTCCTCTACGTGTCGGATGTGTCTCTCGACTTCCTGGCCTTTCGGCCCGATCTGGGGGAGCGCCCGTTGCCCTCACGGACCTGGGAGGCCCTCTCCAAGGTGCCGCCCATCGTCGTTGGAGGCGCTTCCCTGCTGACGGGAGTCTGGTGGGTGATTCAGCGCCGGATGAAGTTGCAGGAAGAGGCGCTCGAGAAAGCTGGAGACAAACCGGAAGGAGGCGAGTCATGAGGGCGGTGCGACTGAAGACCCTGCTCTGGTTCCTGGTGGGGATTCTGGGCACCGTGACCGTGGCCCGGTTCATGAAGGGGCTCGGGGCGACGACGGCCCTGACCGATGCGACGCCCTGGGGGCTGTGGATCGCCTTCGACGTCGTCTCCGGGGTCGCACTGGCCGCCGGAGGTTTCGTCGTGGCTGCGCTGGTCTACATCTTCGGGAGGGAGAAGTACCATCGATTCGCCCGGCCGGCGATCCTCACCGCCTTTCTCGGCTATCTGGCCGTTGCGGTGGGACTGCTCTACGACCTGGGCATTCCCATGCACATCTGGCATCCCCTCGTCTACCGCCAGCCGCACTCGGTCCTGTTCGAGGTGGCCATGTGCGTGATGCTCTACCTGACGGTACTCTTCCTCGAATTCTCGCCGGCGATTCTCGAGCACCCTCGACTTCAGTTTCCGCTGCTGCGGCGTATCAACCAGTTGCTGCGCAAATGGACCATTCCACTCGTCATTGCGGGCATCGTCCTGTCGACTCTCCATCAGTCATCCCTGGGATCGCTCTTTCTGATCGCCCCCTATCGGGTGCATCCGCTCTGGTACAGCCCCCTGATCTGGGTGCTCTTCTTCATTTCCGCCGCCGGCCTGGGACTGGCGGTGGTCATCGCCGAAACGCTGTTCTCGGCCTGGTACTTCAACCACCGGCCTCCGGTGGCGCTGCTCAGTCGCCTTGGACGCGGGGCCTCGGGACTGCTATTGACCTACCTTGGCCTGCGACTGGGCGATCTGCTGCTGGCACATCGGGCGGCCTCGGTCCGGGCGGACGACCCGCTGCTGTGGATCTTCCTGCTGGAAATCGGCATCACCGCCGCCGCCGCGGTTTTGCTGCTCCTGCCGCGGACCCGGGTCTCGGCGCCGCTCCTGACGGTCGGTTCTTCACTGGCAATTCTGGGAGTCCTGGGCTATCGCTTCAATGTCACCATTGTGGCCTTCTACCGTCCGGCGGACATGCCCTATTTCCCCAGCCTGGGAGAACTCATGGTCAGCGTGGGGCTGGTCGCCGCGTCGGTCCTGCTGTTCCTGTTTTTCGTCGAAAACCTGAATGTCCTTCCGAGGGAGGAAACCGAGGGGGTGCTCCATCCCGCTTCGCCGCCGGGTCCCGCCGGTCCGATCAGTCCCTACGCGACACGGCCGCTGTACCCCACCTGGCTGGCCCCGCTGCGCAACTATTCTCTGGCCGCCGCCGCCGGAGCGGCGCTGTCTCTGGCCCTGATTGCCAACGGCATCCGAACCGACGCCATGAATCGCCAGACGCCGGTTTCGCCGCCCCTGCACATCGCGAGCGCCGCAACGCTCCCGGTCGGATCGCCGCTCGAGGCGCTGCTCGCGCCCCTGCGGCAGAAGAGCGGATCTCCGTCATGGATGGTCTTCGATGCCAACCGGGACGGCCGCCTCGTCGTCTTCGACCATGATGCGCACGCGCAGCGACTCGGGGGAGAATCCGCCTGCGGACAGTGTCACCATGCCCAACTCCCGTTCCGTCTCGAGTCGCCCTGCTCGGCGTGCCACCGCGATCTTTATCTGTCGACCGACCTCTTCCATCATGCCCGTCATGTTGCGAAACTGGGTGGGAACGAAAGCTGCACACAGTGTCACGGGACCGCGGGGACGGCCAGGACGCTCGTCGCATCCACGGCCTGTCGCAGCTGCCACGGGACACAGTGGAGAACGACCCAGTTGGTGACCTTTTCGCGGGAAGAACGACCGGGAACGGCGCCGTCGTACAGCGAGGCTCTGCATTTGCTCTGCCGGGGCTGTCATCTCCGTCTGGCCGGGTCGCAGGGGGTTCGGGCGGATCTGGGTGAATGCCGCACCTGCCACCATCAGGTTGCGGCGACCTACCTGCGGGTGCTCGGTCCTTACGTCAGCGAAGGAGCCGTGGATTGAAAGCCCATCTCCGGAACTGGATCCACCAGGAACTCTGGGACCACGTTCCGGTCTGCATCGCCGTGGTGGATCCGAAACTGCAGGTCGTCGAGGCCAACAAGGCCTTCACCGAGACCTTCGGAGAGTGGCAGGAGAAACCCTGCTTCGAGGTGTACAAGGGACGAGATGCCTGCTGCCTGAGCTGCGCCGCGACGGAGAGCTTCGCCGACGGAAAGGTGCGCGTGCGGGAGGAGACGGGGGTGAACCGGACGGGCGAGCGCACGGAATATCTGGTTCACATGATCCCGCTGGTGACTCCCGAAGGACAGGTCCCCTACGTCATCGAAATGTCCACGGACATCAGCCTCACCAAACGGCTGGAGCGGGAAAAGCGGGAGGCCGAGCGCATGGCCGCCGTCGGCCAGACCGTGGCGGGCCTGGCGCACGGCGTCAAGAATCTGCTGATGGGGCTGGAAGGAGGCGTCTACGTCTTCCGCTCCGGGATGGAACGGGGGGACCAGCAGCGTCTCGTCAATGGCTGGCGAATGCTCGAGAGCAACATCCAGCGGATCTCGGCCTTCGTCCGCGAGTTCCTGGAGTTCGCGCGGGGAAAGACGCCGCACGTGGAGATGGTCTCCCCCAACGCGATCGCCCAGAACGTGGTCGATCTCTTCTGCGACAAGGCCCGGCTCGAGGGCATCGGTTTGGAGGCCAATCTCCAGGCGGATCTGCCGTCCTTCCCGATGGATCCGGATGGCATCCACACGTGCCTGGTCAACCTCGTGTCCAACGCGCTCGATGCCTGCGCCCTGAGCGACCGCCCGGGCCGCTCGGTCGAAGTGGCGACCCGCCTCGAGGAGAATCTCCTCATCCTTCAGGTTTCCGATGACGGGAGCGGCATGGACTATGAGGTCAAGAAAAGGATCTTTACGACCTTTTTCAGTACGAAAGCCACCGGCAAGGGGACCGGCCTGGGGCTGTTGACGACGAAGAAGATCGTTCAGGAGCACGGTGGCTCCGTTTCGTTCGAATCCGAGCCGCTGAAGGGCTCGCTCTTCCGGCTGGAATTTCCCCTGGATCGGCTTCCTGCCTGCGGCGAAGCCACCGGGGCGCCCGAGACAGGAGGACCCCATGTCGAGGAATGACAAGAAGGTACTCGTGGTCGATGACGAACCCGACGTGCGCGACTATCTGGCCGCCATCTTGTCGGATGCCGGATTTCAGGTGCAGACGGCCGCCGACGGCGAAGAGGCTTTGGAGATGATCCAGGCTGATCCTCCCGATTTCATCTCGCTGGATCTGCTCATGCCCCGACGCTCCGGGCGGCGGCTCCTCTACGCCCTGCAAAAGGACCGCAAGCTGGCTCGGATTCCCGTGCTCATCGTCACGGCGCATGCCAAAGACCACCTGGGACGCGACGAGCTGTCCCAACTTCTGGAGAGCCGGATCCTCTCGGGTCCGGGAGCCTACCTCGAAAAGCCCGTCGACCCATCGGAGTTGGTCCGTTGCGTCGAACGGGCGCTCGGTCTGGAACCGCTCGCACAGGGCCCCGAGGCCGAGGATCTGCGCCGTCGCGTTGAGGAGCGGATCGAGAAGGCGGGACCGGAGGAGCTGCGCAAAGCCCTGGCGGCCCTCGGTAAATCCGAATAGAGAGAGAGCAAGCCCCATGTCTGAAGTACAGAAGAAGATTCTCATCCTGGATGACGAACCCGATGTGGTGACCTATCTTGCCACGCTCTTCGAGGATCATGGCTACCTGGTCCAGTCCGCCGGCGACGGCCGGCAGGGTCTGGAAATGGCCCGCCAGTGGCGCCCCGATCTCGTGACGCTGGACATCACCATGCCCGAACGCTCCGGGATCCGCTTCTACCGGGATCTCAAAGAGGCCGAGGAGCTGGCTCACATTCCCGTCGTGGTGATCACGGCGGTGACGGGTTACGGCGGCGATCCCCGTTCCTTCGAGAAGTTCCTGAGCACGCGGCGCCAGGTTCCGCCTCCCGAGGCCTTCGTTCCCAAGCCGATCGACCCCGGCCATCTGCTCAAAGTGGTCGACAAGCTCCTTGGGATACCGGCCTGAGGCACCCCGCAGCGTTCAGGTACCGCGATCCGAGGATGCCGCGCTCGCTGCAAACGCGGGCTTCCGGCTTGGCCGACGCCCCGCGCCGGGCCGCCTCCCGGGTCGTGCGGACGGATTACCTCGAATGTCAACTTAAGTGACCATTCGTCAACCCGGAACGCACCCTTGCGGCCCTCTTCCGTTCCCCGCGACGCCCGGCGCCTCCTTCGTGAGATGCCCCACGGCGCAAGGGCGAACTGGCACTCGTCTGGTCCTCTGCCGGCGAATTGGTCGGAGGTTACAAAAGAGACGACGGCCATGAGCGCCCCTCAGACCGCCCAGATGGGGAGATTGACCCATCCGAATGAGTCTATTGCCCCATCTGGCCTGATTGGGCGATGGATAAGGCGCCTTCACCCGTCTCCCCGGCGAGGTATACAAATTGCTTAACCTTCCGTGACGATGGCTGTGCGTAAACCGCTCGCAAATGCGTCTGTTCAGTACTCAAGACCTGTGTGGCTTTTCGAAAAGCCGCTTAACCTGGATCCAATCAGGGGAGGGGAAAATGCCAAGCTACGTGAATCCTGAGAAGTGCGACGGATGTAAGGCACTTGACAAGACCGCCTGCCAGTACATCTGCCCCAACGACCTCATGGTCCTCGACGCGGAGGCCATGAAAGCGTACAACCGCGATCCCGCCATGTGCTGGGAGTGCTACAACTGCGTCAAGATCTGCCCGAACCAGGCCATCGAGGTCCGGGGATACGCCGACTTCGTGCCCCTGGGTGCCCAGGTTACCTGCATGCGCAGCAGCGACGCCATCATGTGGACCCTGAAGTTCCGCAACGGCACTCTGAAGCGCTTCAAGTTCCCCATCCGCACGACTCCCGAGGGTACAGCCGTGCCCGACGGTGGATGGACGAACGGGAACGACGATCTGGCGAGTCCCAGCCTCTTCACGGAACCCGATTCGTTGGGTCTGGAAGCGGTCGCTAAACTCTAGGTGCCACTTCCGAACTGGCTGTCCGTCCCCAGGGGGCGGCAGGGGAAGTGCACCGGGTCTTTCGGCGGGGCCGCACCGGGAAGTCTCGGGCTCCTGTCGAACGCCATGAGGAGAAAGCAAGCATGAATCCGAACGAATTCGAAACCGTAGAAGTCACGACCGACCTTCTCATCGTCGGTGGCGGCATGGCGGCCTGTGGAGCCGCGGTAGAAGCTGCGCACTGGGCGAAGAAGAACGGGCTCAAGGTCACGCTCGTCGATAAGGCCGCCGTGGATCGAAGCGGGGCCGTCGCCATGGGGCTCTCCGCGATCAACCAGTACGTGGGTCTCAAGGATGGTGAAAACACACTCGAGGACTACGTCCGCTACGTCAAGAACGACCTGATGGGGATCGCGCGACATGATCTGGTCGCCAACATCGCCCGGCATGTCGATTCCTCGGTCCATCTGTTCGAGAAGTGGGGCCTCCCCATTTGGAAGGACGCGCAGGGCAAGTACGTCCACGAAGGCCGCTGGCAGCTCATGATCAACGGCGAATCCTACAAGGTGATCGTCGCCGAAGCCGCCAAGAACGCACTGGGCCTGGAAAACATCTACGAACGCGTCTTCATCGTGGGCCCGATCATGGACGGTGATCGCTGCGCCGGCGCCGTGGGCTTCAGCATCCGCGAAAAGAAGTTCTACATCTTCCGCGCCAAGGCGGTGCTGGTCGCCATGGGTGGCGCCGTGCACGTCTTCAAGCCCCGTTCCTCCGGCGAGGGCCTCGGCCGGGCCTGGTATCCACCCTGGAACTCCGGTTCCAGCGCTTATTTCACGATTCAGGCCGGCGCCGAGATGACCTGCCAGGAAGTGCGCTTCATCCCCGTGCGTTTCAAAGACGCCTACGGGCCGGTCGGCGCCTGGTTTCTGCTCTTCAAATCGAGAGCCACCAACGCGCTGGGCGAGAACTACATGGAGACCCGTCGTCCGGAGCTCGAGAACTGGGCTCCCTACGGGAAGGTCAAGCCGGTTCCGGCAAATCTGCGCAACTACCTCATGATGCTGGACGTGGACCAGGGCAAGGGCCCCATCTACATGCAGACCGCCGAGGCCATCGCCAATCTGTCGAAGGCCGAACCCGATGAGAAACTGCGCAAGAAGAAGCTGAAGGAACTCGAATCCGAGGCATGGGAAGACTTTCTCGACATGACCATCTCCCAGGCTATTCTGTGGGCGGCCACCAACGTGGCTCCCGACGAAAAGCCGTCGGAGATCGCGGCCGCCGAGCCCTATTTCATCGGATCCCATTCCGGCGCCTCCGGAGCCTGGGTCAGCGGACCGGCCGACATCGCGCCGGACGAGTACAACTGGGGCTACTGCAACATGGCCACGGTCAAGGCCCTGTTCTGCGCCGGTGATGCTTCCGGTGCTTCGAGCCACAAGTTCTCCTCGGGATCGCACGCGGAAGGGCGCATCGCCGCCAAGTCCGCCATCCGCTTCATCACGGAAAACGGCGATGCTCCGAATGTCGACGCGGCCCAGCTCGAGCAGCTGAAGAATCAGATTCTGGCTCCCCTGGCCCGCTTCGAAGAGAACAAGGGAAAGACGACCGACGCGGATATCAATCCGGAATACATCCGGCCGAAGATGTTCATGTTCCGGCTCCAGAAGATCATGGACGAGTACGCGGGCGGCGTTTCGACGGCCTTCAAGACGAGCAAGGCCCTGCTCGACAAGGGACTCGAACTGCTCGGACTGCTCAAGGAGGATTCCTCCAAGCTGGCGGCCGAAGACCTGCATGAACTGATGCGCTGCTGGGAGAACGTGCACCGCATGTGGCAGGCCGAGGCTCATGTCCGCAGCATCCTGTTCCGCGACGAGACCCGTTGGCCCGGATACTACTTCCGCTCCGACAAACCGGCCATGGACAACGCCGACTGGAAGGTGTTCGTCAACTGTCGGTACGACCCGGCCTCGGGCGACTGGCAGATGTACAAGCGCCCCGTAATCGAGCTGGTCAAAGACTAGTCAAAACCCGGCAACTGGTGCGCGCCCGAATCGACTCGGGCGCGCACCGGATTCCATCACCGAGGGCGATCCCGATGGACCTACGTTCCGAATGTCCTCACTGCCACAACGCCACCCAGCTCTGGCAGAGTCCGGAGGCATCGTCCTGGGGCGGAAATGTCCTCGAAGTCTGCTTTAACGACCAGTGTCCCTACTATGTCGAGGGATGGAACTGGATGAAGACTCAGTTCCACGTTTCCTGTTCCTACCGATATTTTCATGATCCGGCCACGGGACGATCCGGCCCGCTACCGGTCTGGTCCCCGGCAGCACTGCGCGATTCGATCGTCTCCTCCCCAAACACTGAGGCAAGAAATGCATGATCCATCTCGGACCCGTCTCGGACAGGCCATTCTGAACGACTTTCCCCGCCTCGATCTCGACGGCGAATTCCGATTCCGCTGTGGTCCCCACCGCGCCTGCTTCAATCAGTGCTGTGCGGACGTCAACATCGTCCTGACCCCTTACGACGTCCTTCGCATGAGACAGTCTCTCGGGATGTCCTCCGGGGACTTCCTCGATCGCCATACCTTGATTCCCTTTTCCAAGGAGCACAATTTTCCCGTCGTCTTCCTCAAGATGAAGGAGGACGAGGGACGCAGCTGTCCTTTCGTGGGAACCGAGGGGTGCACCATCTATCCCGATCGGCCCTGGGCGTGCCGGATGTACCCCGTGGGGCTGGCGGCCTCGGCCAACGACGATCGGGAGAAGTTCTTCTTCGTCCTCCAGGAGCCGGTCTGCCAGGGACATGGAGATGACTCCACCTGGACCGTGCGCTCGTGGCTGGAGGACCAGGCGACGGGACCCTACGACGATTTGGGTGAGGAGTTCAAAGCCATCTCTCTGCACCCGTTCTTTGCCAACGGAGGCACGCTGGAGCCCGCCCAGATGGACATGCTCTTCATGAGCCTCTATGACCTGGATCGCTTTCGCCGGTTCGTTTTCGAAAGCTCGTTTCTCCGCCGCATCGATCTCGACCCGGGCGAACTGGAGCGCATCCGCGAGAATGACGTCGACTTGCTCCGTCTCGGTTTCCGGTGGTTGCGTTTCTGTCTTTTCAGGGAGCGGACGCTCCCGGTCCGACACGACGGCGTTCGGGCGGGATCTGCACCGACTGCCACAAGGAGTACGCCATGAACCACCATGGCAGGGTATTGATCGTCGGAGGGGGCATCAGCGGGATCACGGCCGCGGTCGAGGCCTCGGAGGCCGGAGCGGACGTCCTGCTGATCGAACGGAATCCCTACCTGGGAGGCCGTGTCGCCCAGATGAACCTGTATTTTCCCAAACTCTGTCCCCCGAGCTGTGGACTGGAGATCAATTTGCGGCGCTTTCGGTCGTCGCCCCGGATCCGCTACCTGCTGCAGGCAGAGGTCACGAGTCTGAGGGGAGAACCGGGACACTACTGGGCGTCCATCCGTCAGGCCCCGCAGCGGATCAATGACCGCTGCACCGCCTGCGGGAGTTGTGCGGAGGCCTGCCCGGCCGAGCGACTGGACGCGTTCAACATGGGGCTGACCAAGACCAAGGCCAGCTACCTCCCCTTTCCGAATGCGTTCCCGCTGCGCTACACGATCGATTCCGAAGCCTGCCGCGGCTCTGAGTGCGGCAGCTGCCTCGCGGCCTGCGACTACGGGGCCATCGATCTCGAGGCCACGGAGCAGACGTTCGAAGACGAGTTCGCGGCGGTTATCATCGCGACGGGCTGGCAGCCCTACGATGCCCGGAACCTGGACAATCTGGCCTACGGCACCCATCCGAACGTCATCACGAATCTGGAGATGGAGCGGCTGAGTGCGCCGAGCGGCCCCACCAGCGGTCTGTTGCTGCGGCCTTCCGACGGCGGCAAGATCGACCGGGTCGCCTTCGTTCAATGCGCCGGGTCGAGGGATGAGAACCACCTCCGACACTGTTCCGGGATCTGCTGTCTGGCCGCGCTCAAACAGACGCGGTACGTGCGGGAGCGCTATCCGGAGGCGGAGATCCTCGTGTACTACATTGACATCCGCTCGCCCGGACGACTCGAAGATTTCTACCAGCAGGTCCAGCAGGATCCCCGGGTCCGGCTCATCAAAGGCAAGGTGGCCCGCGTCGCTGCGGCAGGGCCCGACCAGGTTCGCATCGAAGCCGAAGACATTCTGGCCGGCTCGAGCTCCGTTGAGACGGTCGACCTGGTGGTCCTTTCCACGGGCATTGTCCCTTCGGTCCCGTCGCTGGCGGGAATTCTCGTCGGCGACGAACATGGATTCCTGGTCCCCGAAGAGGGAACGGGCCTGGTCCCCACGGGCTGCGTCCGCCGTCCGGTGGACGTCGCCGAAGCGGTGCGCGATTCGACCGCCGCCGCCCTGCGGGCCCTGCAGTTTTGTCGAGGTTGAACCATGGATGATAAGAAACTTGGCGTTTTCATCTGCTCCGGATGCGAGATCGGCGAATCCCTGGACCTGGATGCCCTGAGTGAAGTTCCGGAAAACGCAACCACCGTCGTGCACCCCTGTCTGTGCGGCGAAGACGGGCTGATGCAGATCCGCCAGGGGCTGGAGAGCGGCCTCGGCCCCGTGATCGTCGCGGCCTGCTCCCCGCGCTTCAAGACGGATGAGTTTCAATTCGAGGGTGCCACAGTGGAGAGGGTCAATCTCCGCGAACAGGTCGTCTGGACGCATCCACCCAACGATGAGGACACCCAGATGATGGCGGCGGACGCCCTGAGGATGGCCGTCGCCCGCGCCGTGCGACTGGTCGCAAACGAGCCCGCGACGGTCGAGTCGGACCCCACGATTCTGATCGTGGGAGGCGGACTGGCCGGGCTGACCGCAGCCCGCGAAGCGTCCCGGGCCGGCCACCCGGTCGTCCTCGTGGAAAAGGAAGACAAGCTCGGAGGACGGCGCAATTCCTTCCGAACCGTCTTTCCGAGCCATCCCCCGTACGATCGCTTCGAAAACGGCAGTCTGGAAGGGCTCATCTCCGAAGTCCAGGCCGACGACTCGGTCCGGATCCTGACCTCAGCGAAGATTGGCTCCATCGAAGGCCAACCCGGCAGTTTCGACGTGGAGGTCCGCCACAACGGTGATTCGGCCGGTTTCCGGGTCGGAGCCATCATCCAGGCCACGGGGTGGCGTCCCTACGACGCGGCCAGGCTGCCCCATCTGGGATACGGCCAGTCTCCCGACGTGGTCACGAATGTCGAAATGGAAGGCCTCCTGGCCGAGGGAAGCCCTCGCCGGCCTTCGGACGGCAAACCGCCGCGCCGCGTCGCCTTCATCCAGTGCGCCGGTTCCCGCGACCCCGAGCACCTGCCCTACTGTTCGGCCGTCTGTTGCCGGGTGAGCCTGAAACAGGCCATGGAACTGCGCCGGGCAGATCCGGAGCTGGAGGTCTACATCCTGTACAAGGACATGCGGACTCCCGGTCAGTTCGAGGACCTTTACCGGAAGGCCCAGATGGACCCCGGCATCTTCTTCACCCGAGCCGAAGTGGAATCGGTGGCGTCAACGCCGCAAGGAGCCCTGCGCATCGAGGCGGGTCAGAGCCTGCTCGGCGAACGGATCGCGCTGGAGGCGGACCTGGTCGTGCTGGCGACGGGCATGGTCCCGGTTGCGGTCGACGGCGAGGCCATTCGACAGGTTCGGGATGCGCGCAAGGTCATCGAGAAGGGAGAGGCGGGCGTTCGACTCGAGGCGGCTCGCAAGGTCGTCGACGAACTGGGCGAGAGCGCGGGGGAGAGCATCCTCAACCTGAACTATCGGCAGGGGCCCGACACTCCCCAGCTGCGACACGGATTTCCCGATTCTCACTTCATCTGCTTCCCCTACGAGACCCGCCGAACAGGCATCTACATGACCGGATCCATGCGGGCTCCGGCCGATTCCGAGAGTGTCCGTGCCGATGCGGCCGGAGCGGTCCTGAAGGCCATCCAGGCCATCAACCTGACGGCGGAGGGCAAGACGCTGCACCCGCGCTGGGAGGACATGTCGTTCCCCGAGTTCTCGTTGAAGCGCTGCACCCAGTGCAAGCGCTGCACCGAGGAATGTCCTTTCGGCGCCCTCAACGAAGATGAGAAGGGAACGCCCAAGCCGAATCCGGCGCGGTGCCGCCGTTGCGGGATCTGCATGGGGGCCTGTCCGGAGAGGGTCGTGTCCTTCTCCGATTACTCGATCGACATCGTCTCCTCCATGATCCGATCCGTGGAGATCCCGGACGAGTTCGAGGAGAAGCCCCGACTTCTGTGTCTGCTTTGCGAGAATGACGCTTATCCGGCCTTGGACACGGCCGGCCTGAAGCGGCTGCAGTACAGTGCTTTCATCCGCTTCATCCCGGTTCGTTGCCTGGGCTCGGTCAACACCGTCTGGATTGCCGACGCACTCTCTCGCGGATTTGACGGGATTCTGCTGCTCGGCTGCAAGTCGGGGGATGACTATCAGTGCCACTTCATTCGTGGCAGCGAATTGATGGGGACGCGGGGCAAGAACATTCGAGAGAAACTGACGCAACTGGCGCTCGAAGAAGAGCGGGTCCGGCTGGAGGAGGTTTCCATCACCGACTACGACCGCCTTCCCCGGATCATCGATGAGTTTGCCGAACAAATCGAGGAGGTGGGCCTGAACCCCTTCAAAGGATTCTAGCCCGCCCTTCTGACTGAAGGCCGCGGCGGTTCGGCTCGGGTCGTTCTCGCCGCGCAGTACGTCCACCGGCTCGTGGAGGACCCGGTGTGAGGAGTGCCGCCCGCGAGGCGGACGGGAGGATCCGATGAGCGAAGCCACGTTGATCAATCCCGATCCGGGGTTTGCCCGGAGTGTGCTGGAATGTGGAGGAGACCAGCTCAGGAAGTGCTTTCAGTGCGCCACCTGCTCCGTGACCTGTGAGCTCGCGCCTTCCGACCATCCCTTTCCGCGCAAGGAGATGATCTGGGCCCAGTGGGGTCTGGAGGACCGACTGACGTCCGATCCGGATGTCTGGCTTTGTCATCAGTGCGGAGAGTGCTCGGTCCGGTGTCCGCGGGACGCCCGACCGGGAGACGTGCTGGCCGCCTTACGCAAACTGACCGTTCGTCACCACAGCGCGCCGCGCATCTTCTGGGACTGGGTCAACCGTCCGGCCTACCTTCCTTTGATGGTGCTGCTGCCGGCGCTCCTGCTGGCGCTGGCTCTGTTGGTGCGTGACCCGGTCGCCGCCGTCCTCGGCATCGAACCCCATGTCGCCGAAGGCATGGAATACGCGACGCTCTTCCCTCACTGGCTTCTGATCTCGTTCTTCAGTTTCTTCCTGGGCCTGTCGGTCCTGGCGTCGGCCGTCGGTCTGGTCCGGTTCTGGCGCGCCATGTCGTCCAGCGAGGGGGACCACGCCGGGCAACGCTCCATCGTTTCCAGCCTGTTCACGGTCCTGCGGCAGATCCTGACCCACCGCCAGTTCCGGGTCTGTGCGACCACTTCTTCGCCGCTGCCCGCGCATCTTTCCATGTTCTACGGGTTCGCCGTCCTGTTTGCGGTGTCCGGCTGGGCTGTGGTTCTGATCTACGTGATCAACCCTCTCCTGCAGTCTCCCCTACCCTACCCGTTTCCCTTTTGGGATCCGGCCAAGATCCTGGCCAACCTCGGCGCCCTCTTCTTCCTCGGCGGGGCCGGCTGGGCCATCGTCCGACGGATCCGAGGCGACGTCGGAGTCGGGACGACCACGGCCGCCGACTGGATCTTCCTCGGCATCGTCGCGGGCGTCGGAGTGACGGGACTGGCCAGCGAGACGTTGCGCTTCGTAGAGAGCCCCTCCATCGGATTCCCGGTCTATTTCGTCCATCTGGTCCTGGCCTTCATGCTCCTCATCTACCTGCCCTATTCGAAGTTCGCCCATATCTTTTACCGGACCACGGCTCTCGTTTACGCCGACCGAGCCGGCCGGCTCACACCCAGAGCGGAGTCCGCCGGCACCATCGGGGCCTCGTCCCCGCAGGAATCGACGTCCGACCGGAACCAATTGACGGCCGCCTGAAGCCCATGGACTTGATCCACGCCACCAGTCAGGGAAACCTCGCCTTCACCTTGCGGGTCCGCGAACACGAAATCGCGTTCGATATGGAGGACGGAGACGATCAGGGATGGCGACCGGCCGAGGGACTGGTGGCTTCGCTGGGCGCCTGCCTGGGCATTTCGATCGCACGCTACTGCCGAACCCTCGGCATGTCTGCGTCCGGCCTGGCGCTCTACCTCACCTACCAGATGGCCGACGACCCGCCCCGGGTATCCAATGTGGTGATCGACGTGGAGCTGCCCGAGGGGTTCCCGGAAAACCGCAAGCCGGCTCTCCACCGTCTTCTCAAGCTCTGTCCAGTCCGCGCCACGCTCCAGAACCCGCCGGAGATCGACCTCGATCTGGGCTGACGGAACGTTTCGGGTTTCGGGTTCTGCGGGAGCCGGGAGTCGGGAAACGGGAAACGGGAAACGGGAGGTCTCGAATTCGCACTTCGGGGGCGTGTTGCCCGAACCGCTCTGACGCGGTTCCGACCCTCCCATCCGCTCGTGGAGATGTGCAGAACGGATTCCACACCCAGTAGCCGCCACCCACAAAGAATCTCTTTGCGGCGTGGCGTACTTAGCGTCTTGGCGTGAGAACGGGCTGCCGAGACCTCACTCCAGTGGGCGCGCATCGATCGGAGGCCGCAGCCCTTTGGGCAACACGCCCTCGAAGGGCGAAGGGCGAAGGCGGTGTCTCGTTCCGAGTTCCGAGTGCCGGTTTTCGCGAGACCCGTTCTCCCGTTCTCCGGATCGAACGGCGAAGGCCCAACGCCGAAGTGCGAAGTGCGAAGTGCGAAGTGCGAAGTGAGTGGTGCCCGAATGGTAAGGGCTGTGTTGGACCGGACGGTGGCAGGCAGGCGAAGGCACGGCGGGTTGGTTCCACGCAACGGCGCAAAGAAGGACGCAAAGCCGCAACCCACAAAGAATCTATTTGCGGCGTTGCGTACTTCGCGGCTTGGCGTGAGATCAGGCTGCCGAGACCTCACTCCAGTGAGGACACACCGATCGGAGGCCGCAGCCCTTTGGGCAACACGCCCTCGAGTTTCGGGTTTCGGGTTCTGCGGGAGCCGGGAGCCGGGAGTCGGGAAACGGGAAACGGGAGGTCTCGAATTCGCACTTCGGGGGCGTGTTGCCCGAACCGCTCTGACGCGGTTCCCACCCCCCATCCGCTCGTCGAGATGTGCAGAACGGATTCCACACCCAGTAAGCCGCCACCCACAAAGAATCTCTTTGCGGCGTGGCGTACTTAGCGTCTTGGCGTGAGAACGGGCTGCCGAGACCTCACTCCAGTGGGCGCGCATCGATCGGAGGCCGCAGCCCTTTGGGCAACACGCCCTCGAAGGGCGAAGGGCGAAGGCGGTGTCTCGTTCCGAGTTCCGAGTGCCGGTTTTCGCGAGACCCGTTCTCCCGTTCTCCGGATCGAACGGCGAAGGCCCAACGCCGAAGTGCGAAGTGCGAAGTGCGAAGTGCGAAGGGCGAAGGCCCCTACTGCGTCTCCATCAGCTGCATCCAGAACTCCCGAAAGACGTGGTTGGAGAGCCAGTATCCGAGAATCACGTTGATTCCCACCCCGACGGTGAAGGCCCAGAAGGGAGGCGAGCCGAACCGGGTGAGCTCGCGGAACCGGGTGGTCAAACCGATGCAGAGAAAGGTAAAGACGAACGTCCAGGTGCGCAGCGTCTTGATGGGGGCGATCAGGCGCGGTGTGACAACGTCGTCATAGGCCTCGCGGGTATAGCCGGCCGCCACCAGACTCATGATGATCGAAGCCGCCAGAAAGCCCAAAACGAACTTGGGAAAACGCTCCCAGATCACTCCGGCCCCGGCGCTTCCGGTACCGCCGGCCCGCCTTTCCCAGAGCACCACGGCGATGATGGACAGGATGAAACACCAGATCCCGATCCAGATGTCCCGGCCGATGACCTTCATCAGCGTAAAGGCGTGAATGGGAGGTTCCCCGCCGATGGCCGAGGCGGCTGCAAAGCCTGCCGCATCGGCGAATTCCGAGGTCCCGATCCAGGCGCCGGCCACCGCCGAGGGGAGCCCCAGGAGGTGACTCGCATAGGGGAGGAAGAAGATCATCACGATGGCCCAGATCGTCACCACGGAGATGGCGATGGCGATGTGCTCCTTGCGGGCCTTGACCGAGGCTCCCACCGCGATCGAGGCGGAGACACCACAAACGGAACCGGCCGCGCCCAGCACCGCACCGAACTGCGGGTCCAGCTTGAATACCCGTGTCGCCATCAGGAAAATGATGAACCAGGTCGTGACCGAGACGATGGTCGCCTGCAGGAATGCCACCGGTCCCGATTGCAGGATGATACTCAAGGGGAGCGTGGCGCCGAGCAGCACGATGCCGGTTTTGATGTAGTACTCCGTACGCAGCGAGGCATCGAGCCAGCCCGGAAGACCGAACAGGTTCCCCGCCGCCAGTCCTACGATCAGCGCCAGCAGCGGAGCCTCCAGGTTGTAGTTGCTGGCAAAGGCGGAGCGGCTCAGGGCGAGGATGACGGCCGAGGCAACAAAGATCACGGTGTAGCCGGCCGCGAATTGCCGCGCCTGAAATCCCATGATCGCCCCGCTGATCGTGAACAGCACCCCGAAGACCAGATAGAGCGCCAGGTACCAGCCCCAGCTGGCCGTCAGGTGCTCGATCAGTGGGCCCATGGTCGACCACTTGGGTGGTGCCACGGCCAGCGGCTTGAGCGTCGACCCGGCTTCCACGAAGAGGATGGCGACGAGCACGATGCCGAGCCCGAGCCAGACCGCCCACCAGTCCTCCAGTCGGTAGAGTGCACTCCAGGCCGACCGCCTCTGCGTCCCGCCTTCCTCGCTCATCCTCCCCCCTTCGCTCTTCGTACGGTTTCGGGTTTCGAGTTTCAGGGTTTGAGGTTCAATGTTCCACGTTCAAGGTGCTTGTTCGACGGGGCGCCTGCAGCCTGATGAGGGACGCATGACCCTCGAAACCCGAAACTCGAAACCCGGAACGCCCTTCGTTCGCCCTTCGCCCTTCGCCACTTCGCACTTCGCACTTTCTAATGCCATTCCCAGTCGATGTAGCCCGGCTGGGCATCGACCATGGCATTGACCATGAGTTCGACCAGTCCGCCGTAATAGATTCCGGCTTTCTCCCAGGCATCGTAGTAAGCGATGATGTCGCGCAGCTGCCCCTTGCAGTTGCTGCAGGGTGCGCAGACATATTTCGGATGCTCCACGTCCATGGGCTCGTTCTGGAAGGCTTCCAGAATCTGCCGGAACTTCCGGCGGCCCGTCACCCGGTGCCGCCAGTCCGCGAAGTTGTGGCCCGACATGATGGCGAAGCCCGATCCCCCGCCGCAACAGAAGTTATGCACGCCATGGGGCGTCATCTCCCGAAAGCGCTCCTCGGGAACCACGGCCTGGATGACCTCCCGCTGGGGCGATACGACCCCCATCAGGCGGACGAGATTGCAGGGATCGTGCAATGTCACAGGGAAATCGTTCCGACTCTTGTCGAAGCGAATCCGGCCCGATTTCACGATGTCGCGCAGGACGTTCATCCCGCTTTCGCGCGGGACGTTCAGGTCGCCCGTAACGATCTTGTCGGCGATGACCGAGATGGCCTTGTGGGCGTGGCCGCACTCCCCCATGACGATCTTCTTGACCTTGAGCTTGCGTGCCGCTTCGAGATGTTTCAGCGCCGTCCGGGCAAACTGGAAGTCGTCATAGAAGACCCCGTAGTTGATTCCGTCGTAGGCCGCCAGATCGCTCGACAGAGTCCAGCTCAGACCGGCCGCATTGAACAGCAGAGCAAAGGCTCCCGGGTTCTCGGGCCAGGCCATGATCTCACCCGCATTGTGGATGAGCAGGATGTCCGCGCCTTCCTTGTCCCAGGGCGTCTCGACGGGGATGCCGGTGCGTTCGGTCGTTTCCTCGTCGATGAACTCGATGTTGTCCTTGACCACCACGGAGTTCATGCCCGTGGACGAGCCCACCTTCAACTGCAACATGGAACCCGCCTCGTGGAGCTCGCGGGGGGCAATGCCCATCTCCTGGCTGGCGATCTTCCGGATTTCCCGGGCCAGCAGCCCGTTGTCGACGCCGATGGGGCAGGTCTGGGCGCAGCGACGGCACAGGTTGCAGCGGTAGGCCAGCTCGATCAGACGGGTCACGGTCCGCCAGTTGAGATCGATGTCTCCGTGGACCCAGGTGGAGCCCGACTTCACATACTTGAAGTAGAGGCGCCTCAGGACTTCGGCCCGGTAGGAGGGCCGGTACAGCGGGTGGCGACCGCTCTCCTCGTAGACATGACAGGCTTCGGCGCAGGTCTGGCAGCGCGCGCAGTGCTCGAGGGAGATCATCAGCGGCTCGAGAAACGTCCAGTTGTTCTCCCGCGTTACCAGCTTGGTCAGCCCCGACAGGAAACGCTCGACCAGAGCCTTTTCCTCCTCCGGCGACTGGGGCAGGGGGATGTTCAACGCAATGGTGTCGTCCAGCTGGACGTATTTCTCCCGGGCCTGTTCGGTGAGGGTCTTGAACGGGGGTTCCTCCTCGATTCGATCGAAGGGAGGAGGCAGCGGAACCTGTTCCTCGAAGGCGATCCTGGTAAGGGCGCCGTCGCCGTCACCGAAATCTCGAAATCCGCAGGCGTCGCTCATGGTTTCTTTCCCTCCTCCGGCATTTCGGTCGCCACGGTGGCCCAACTCTTCGTTCCCCCGCCCCGGATGTGGGGCGCCGCCCAGCTCACGTTCCAGGACAGGGCCTGCCGGATCGAAGCCTCCTGCGGCCCGCCCGGCAGATTCGGAGTGTCGTTCCAGCGCACGGCATGGTAGGCGAAATACTTGCCGATGAAATGGGACATGTGGGTCCACGGGATGTAGGCAAGCAGGGCACCCATCGAAACGATGGAGATGGCCGGAAGCAGCAGCGGGCCCGACCCTCCTCCGGCTCCCAGATCGAGACGGAACAGTCCCGCGGCGAACTCCTTCAACGATGCGAAGAAGCCCACTCCCGAGAGAAGCACGCCCGCCAACGCGAAACCGAAGGTCACGACGAAGGCCGCCAGGTTGAAATAGTCGGCCGCCGTGCTGTATTCCCGCAATTCCGGCAGGCTTCTGCGCCGAAAGAACAGACCGATCGCTCCGAACAGGGCCAGGATCAGGCCCAGCGTCCCGGCGACCGTGCAGGCCAGCAGTGCACCGGGAGAGCCGAGAGGATCCCCGACGCCGGAGACCGACAGGGCGCCGTTGGCCAGCAGGACCACGCTGGTTGCGCTCACCAGATAGAGACCGAAGTGAAAGGGGAAAGAACGGAACCAGAGCGGGCGATTGTTCTCACGCAGCGCCACCAGAAGGAGGATCTCCGGCACCATGACCTTGAGCTCTCCCCACCAGGAGACGTGGCGTGGTTTGGTCCACCAGTCGGTTTCCTCCAGATAGGAGCCGCCGTAGGCGGCGCGGGCGCCCTCGTGGGCGACGGGGTAGAGCTCCCAGCGCACATGAATGGGCATCCGCAGCCAGAGTGAGAGACGAACCGCCACCCCCAGGAGGAAGACCGCCAGCCCCGCATAGGCGATAATGTAAATGACCACGACCTCACTCCTTTCTGCCGGCTTTCTTTCAGGTTCCGCTCACCGAGTCTCCCGGGCCCGACGCCCTCCCCAAATGAGTCGCCGGCCCGAACCCGGACAACAGTTCCCAGTCTTCTTTCCGACCCTTCGAATGCGTGATCCCGTCGACCAGCACCTGGCCCGCGGCCCCCGGCCCCAGGGCCTCGACGCTTCTCCACCCCAGCTGACGGGCCCTTTCGGACGTGTCTCGCCCGAGACACCAGGCCCGGACGGTGCGGCCCCACGATCGGCCGTCCCGCTCTTCCTCGAGCGCCTCGACCTCGTCCGGGCTGCGAAATAGACAGCCGGTCAGAGGAAGGGCGTTCAAAACCACCCGGGCGGCGGGTGTCACGGGCAGGGGCACCTCCACGACTTCGGCACCGGCTTCCTCCAGCGCTGTCGCGATCCCGTCTCCGTTCTGAGCCACCAGGATCCGCTCTCCGAACAGGGGCCGGGATTGAAACCAGTCCAGGCGAGGGGCATGCCGAACGCTGGGCCCGATCACGAACACGGCCGGCGGACGGATTCCCGCGGCCCGCCCGCTCTCCACCAGTTCGTTCAGCTCCGCTTCGACCACCCTCTGGCGGGAGGTCGTCCCCCGCTCGATCAGGGCCGCCGGCATCGCCGGATCCATCCCCGCCGCAATCAGTCGTTCCACGACATGAGGAAGGCTCGTCACGCCCATGTATCCAACCAGCGTCATGTTGCGGTCCGCCGCCAGCAGATCCCAACGAACCTGGGGCCCGCTCTCCTTGAGGCACTCATGGGCCGTAACGAAGGTCACGCGAACGGCTTCATTGCGGTGGGTGACCGGAATCCCGCCGTAGGCCGGCGCCGCCACCCCGGACGTCGCACCGGGCACGACCTCGAAGGGAATGCCGAAGCCCGCCAGCGCCTCCGCCTCCTCTCCGCCCCGGCCGAAGACGTAGGGGTCGCCACCCTTCAGCCGAACGACCCTTTTTCCCTCACTGGCCAGCCGAATCAAAAGGGCATTGATTTCCTCCTGTCCGACGGGGTGATATCCGGCTCGCTTTCCCACCGGGTGCAGTTCGACTTCCGGGCCCAGCGAAGGGGGAATGACCGTTTCGGCAAGATGATCGTAGACCACGGCATCGGCTTCGAGGAGGCGGCGGTGACCCTTGACGGTCAGCAGACCGGCGTCACCTGGACCCGCTCCCACCAGCGAGACGAACCCCGTCGAGCGCCCCCGACCGACCGGGATTCCGTCCCCGTCCGATGACTCGACCGAGGGCGGCACCGGAGCTTCGTCGGCCAGCCAGGACGTCGCCTCGCCGGAACCCGGGACCCGGACGACCAGCCGTTCCTCGTCCACGGTCGAGTCGAAAAAGCGGTCGTACAGGGAATGCTCCTCCCCGGCCTGCTTTTCGAGGGTCCGAACCCGTCGGCGAAAACTCCCGGCGGCCGCCATCCACTCGGCCCACTCGGCGCCGAAGAGGCGTTCGATCACCTGCCTCAGCCGTCGCACGGCGAAAGGAGCCTCTCCGCCCGATGACACGGTGATCTGAAGATCGCCGCGTCGGACGCGCGCGGGCAACTGGAAGGTACACCGTTCCGGATCGTCGGCCGTGTTCACCCACACCCCGGCGCGGCAGGCATCTTCGTAGACCTGCTGGTTGGTCTCGCGATCGGCAGTGGCCGCAAACACCAGGAGATAGCCCGCAGCTTCCCCTTGCCGGTAGCCCCGCAGTTCCAGTTCGATCCGCCCGCGCCGAGCGAGTTCCCGAACCGGCTCGATCGCTTTCGGCGCCACCAGACGAATGACGGCACCTTCCTGAAGGAGCCCTTCGACCTTGCGCAGGGCCACTCCCCCACCTCCCACTACGAGACAGGGACGGCCTTCGAGTTGGAGCATGACAGGATACATGGAATGACCCTCGCTAACCGACCTCCAGTTCCTCGCGGATCGTCACGCCGATCTTGTAGAGGACCAGCAGAATGAGTCCTCCCAATCCGTAAACGCCCAACGAAATCGCCAGTTCGTTCAACGTGGGGCCGTATTCCGTGACGTTGCCGAGAGGGGACGGGATGAAACCCGTCACCACCATGCCGAGACCCTTCTCGATCCAGATCGAGACGACCACGGCGCTGCAGACCACCATGAGCACTCTGTCGCGGCGCCGCATCTTCGGAAACAGAAGCACGGCCAGAGAGGCGACCGCCAGAATCTGAGAGGTCCAGATCCAGGGCACCAGTTCGGCCTTGCCGTCCAGCCCGAAGAAGAGGTACTGGAAATGCTCGACGTGCTCGGGGATATCGCTGTAAAGCGCCGTGAACAGCTCCACGGCGACGAAGAAGACGTTGATGGCCAGAGCATAGGTGACGATCTCGGCCAGCTTTTGAATGGCTTTCTCTCCCGGGTCGAATCGCGAGACCCGGCGCACCACCAGGCAGAGCAGGATCAGGAGACTGGGTCCCGAGGCAAAGGCGGATGCCAGGAAGCGCGGCGCCAGGATGGCCGTCATCCAGAAGGCCCGGGCCTCCAGTCCCGAGTAGAGAAAGGCCGTCACGGTATGGATGCTTACGGCCCACGGGATCGAGAGGATGATGACGGGCCGAATCCATCTCGGTGGAGGAATGCCCTTGCGCTCCGATCCGAGCGTGATCTGAGTGATCAGCACATTGAGGCAGAGATAGCCTCCCAGCGCCATGAAATCCCAGAACATGAGCGAGTTGGGCGTCGGATGGAGGATGATGTTCATGACCCGGGTCGGCTGGCCCATGTCGACGAACACGAAGAGCATGCACATCGTCACTGCGGCGATGGCCAGAAACTCGCCCAGCACGGCCAGTTTTCCGAACGCCTTGTAGTCGTACAGATAGTAGGGCAGGACGACCATCACGGCTGATGCGGCCACACCGACGAGGAAGGTGAACTGGGAGATGTAGAAGCCCCAGGGCACGTCGCGGCTCAGCCCCGTCACCGTCAGTCCCAGCTCGTACTGGCGCAGATAGGCCAGCAGCCCGGCGACGATCAATGCCGACAGCAGGACCACGCCGGCCCAGTATCTTCCGCTTCCATGAAGTCCCTTTTCCAGCATTCTGACCTCACACGAGATAGTAGACTTGGGGTCCCGTACCCAGAGCCGGCTTGCGCCGGATGCTGTGGTGGCGGCGCAGGAGTTCGGCCACTTCGGAGCCCGGATCTTCCAGATCGCCGAAGAACAGCGCCCCCGCACCTTCGGCACGACAGGCCTCGACGCAGAGCGGAGACTTCCCGTCGGCCAACCGCTCCGCGCAGAAAGTGCATTTCTCCACGACCCCGCGGGTGCGCGTCGGATAGTCCGGATTGGTCTCTCCGCTCAAATGCAGCCGTGGATCGCTCCAGTTGAAGCTGCGCGACCCGTAGGGGCAGGCTGCCAGGCAGTACCGGCAGCCGATGCAGCGATGGGGGTCCATCATCACCACCCCGTCCTCGGGCCGCTTCCAGGTCGCCTGCGTGGGGCACACCCGAACACAGGGAGGATTCTCACAGTGGTTGCAGAGGACGGGCAGCTGCTGGTCCCGCAATCCCTCCTCGGTGAACCGATGAGCCTGCGTCGGGAAGGCATTGGGGTAGGGCTCCTTCCAGATCCACTTGACCTCTTCCTTGGCAGACCCGATGGACGGCACGTTGTGGTTGACGTGGCAGGCCCGGATACAGGCGTCGCAGCCCGCCTTCTCGCGACAGCGGCGGACGTCGACGACCATGCCCCAGAGGCGCTTCGCCTGAGACGAGACCGCCGGCGTGCCCACCTCCGGAGTCTGTCCGAGTGCCGCTTTGGCCCAGGCCGCCCCCAGAGTCCCCAGCACGGTCCCTCCCGCAATCTTCAGGAATCCTCGTTTGCTGTCGTCCATGTCTAGCTTCCTCCGGCACCGGGCGTGTGGGGATCGAGGTGACAGTTCCAGCAAGGGGGGTTTTCACCCACATAGGTGTGGCAACGGTCGCAGAAATCGGCCCGGGCGCCATGGCACTGCAGGCACGTCCCGGTGAGGCTGATGCGAAAGGACTCCCCCTGGGAGGAGACATAGACGCGCTGTCCGTTGCGCACAAAATCGTCCCGCCACTGGTTCAGCAACGCCATGTGCCGGGCCCGCATGAATTCGAGGGACTCCACGCAGTGATCGGCATCCTTGGGCTTGACCAGCTCCGGCGGCCCGCCCCTCCCCGGCTGGGCCCAGTCGTACCAGAAGGGAAAGCTCACCACAATCCCGAAGATCAGCAAGCCGGCAATCACCTTGGCTCGGTCATACATCGTCCGATTCCCCCTCCCCCTCGAGGGGCTCCAAACGCAGATCCAGCGTCCGCTCTTTCTCGCCCTTCATCACCATGGCGTTGGCCACCAGTTCGTGGATGCCCGTCACCTGGACCCCCGGCGCCCAGTAGTCGCAGACCGTCGAGAGCGTCGCCCGGTCGATGGCACAGATACAGGCCAGGCGATTGACGTCATGTCTCTGCTGGACGTAGCGCACGGCATTTCCGCGGGGAAAGCCGCCGCGCAGACGCATCTCCATGTTCTCGTCCGTTCCCAGCCCCGCCCCTCCGCCGCAGCAGAAGGTCTTCTCCCGAATGGTGTTCTCGGGCATTTCGTAGAAGTGGTTGCAGACGTTGCGCAGCACGTAGCGCGGCTCCTCGAAGAAGCCCATGGCCCGGGCCGGGTTGCAGGAGTCATGAAAGGTCACGCGGAAGCGTTCGTTGCGGCTCGGATCCAGCTTGAGCTTGCCGTGCCGGATGGCATCGGCCACGAATTCGATGATATGCACCATGCGGGTCGACTTCGCGTGCTCGAAGACCGTGCCGGTCAGTGGCGATCGGGGCACCTCCAGGAAATCCGCCGGCCCGTTGAGAGTGTCCATGTACTGGTGCAGCACCCGCCACATGTGCCCGCACTCGCCGCCCAGGATCCACTTGACGCCGAGACGCCGGGCCTCCGCATAGATCTTCGCGTTGAGCCGCTTCATCGTCTCGGCGGACGTGAACAGCCCGAAATTGCCGCCCTCCGAGGCGTAGGTGCTCCAGGTGTAGTCCAGACCCAGCTCGTGAAAGAGCATCATGTAGCCCATGCACGTGAAGGTGCCGGGCTCGGCCAGAAAGTCCCCGGAAGGCGTGACGAAGAGGATCTCGGCACCCTTCTTGTTGAGAGGAATGTCCACCCGGATTCCCGTGATCTCCTCGATGTCGTCGGCGAAGAACTCGAGGGTGTCCTTCAGACCATGTGGCTGGATGCCGAGGTGGTTTCCCGTCCGATAGCAGTTGGCCACCGGCTCGATGATCCAGTTCACGTTCAGCCCCAGCAGGTTGAGCAGTTCCCGGCCCATCATGGTGATCTCGGCCGTGTCGATGCCGTAGGGGCAAAACACCGAGCAGCGCCGGCATTCCGTGCACTGGAAGAAATAGAGGAACCATTCCTTGACCACGTCCTCGGTGAGCTCGCGGGCCCCGACCATCCGGCCTAGCAGTCGCCCGGCGAGGGTGAAATCGTTCCGGTACACGGAGCGCAGCAACTCGGCCCTCAGGACGGGCATGTTCTTCGGGTCCCCGCCTCCGAGGAAGAAGTGGCACTTGTCGGCGCAGGCACCGCAATGGACGCAGATGTCCATGAAGAGCCGGAAGGAGCGGTATTTGTCGAGGCGCTCGCGCATGCCTTCGAGGAGGATCTGCTTCCAGTTGGGCGGCAGCTTCCAGTCCTCGTCGGTCGGCATCCACTGGCGGGGATTGGGAAACCCCAGATATTCGAGGTGTTTCGGCTTGGCCGGATAGATCCAGGTACCGGGCCGGAACTCCGCCGGCACGTCCATCCACGAGCCCCGTGGCGGATCGTACTGGATCTGGACCAACTGATCGGGATCGTAGAACCCCATTTCGTCGAATCTCGGTTCGGCCATGGCTACTTCCCCTCCACGGGTATGCCGGCGGCGACCATCTTGTCTCGAAATTCCTCCTCGTATTCCTGGTAGGTGTGCACCGGGACGGGAGCGTCCCAGGGATTCACATGCCGCTTCGCCCGATTGTTATTGGCCAGATTGCGGGTCGGGCTGAAGAAGATGCCGCCCATGTGGACCAACTTGCTGAAGGGGAAGTAGGCGAGGAGAGCCGAGACGAGGAACAGGTGTGCGTAGAACAGAGGATGCAGTTCCGCGGATGCCACGGGCGAAAACTGGACCAGCCCCAGGGCCAGTTCCTTGACCGCATTCACGTCGGTCTTGAGGATGTGGCGCAGGAGCAGCCCGGTCGACGCGATTCCCAGCAGGAGCACCACGGCAAAGTAGTCCCCCAGGATCGAAATGTAGCGGACCTGCGCCGACAGGAGTCTCCGCAGCAGCAGGAAGGTGCCCGCCGCGACGAAGATCAGACTGGTGGCGAAGACCACGGGGATACCGACCTGGAAGAAGCCGTCCAGCGACAGGAGCCCGACGATCCAGCCGGGAACCGGGGCCGTGAACAGGCGCAGGTGCCGGAGCAGGATCACGAGCAGAGACCAGTGAAAGGCCAGGGCGCCGAACCACAGCCACTTGTCCGGACCGAAGACGAGACGGCGCTGGTTCGCGAGGACGGCGGCACGGCTGTTGCGGAACAGGGAGCGGAAGAGCAGGACTTCCAGGGCCATTCGTCCTACGGCACCCCATCCGTTGTGCGGGTTGTCGAGCGGATTGGATCGAATCCAGGACAGCGACTTCTGCTGACCGCAGGTCACCGGGATTCGAAAAGGCACCGGAGAGCGCGCCCAACGCACCACGCGAAGCACGACTCCAACGAGGAAGATCGCCAGTGCCGCATAGGGCAACCAGATTCCGAACAGACCGTAGAGACCCAGCCACCCGGTCCCGATGATCGCCACGAGGCCCAACGCCGCCACCACGACGAGCGCGAGCAGGAAGTTCATGACCTCTCCTCCCCCTCCAACGAAAGCTCCGGGTCACCCCGAAAGCGCCGGAGCACGCTTTGGCATGACCGTTTCAACTCGGCGATTCGCACCTCTGCGAGCCGCTCGCGGTGACCCAGGTAGCAGTCGAGGGCCAACAGCACCGCTTCGTCCAAGCGTCGGTCGAGCTCTGCAAAATCGCCGTCGGCGACGACCTGGCGACAGGCCGGCCTCAGCTGCAGCAGGAATCGAAGAGCCTGCGAGGGCGGCTGACCCTGGACCGCCCTGAGCTGAAGCAGCCGTTCGAACTGGACGGGCACCGACTGCATGCCGGAATCCTGGAACACGGCCTCCACGAACTCGGCCGCTCCCTCTTGGAGCAGACGGCCGGCCGGGTTGGTGAAGGGGTCTCGGGAGGCTGAGAGCAGTCGCGCCGTCTCGGGCGGATACTCACTCAGGACCCGCTTCAGCCAAAGCTCCTGTACCTGTCTGCGCCGTCGGCACAATTCGTCCATGACGTTCATATGCTCTGCAATTCCCAAGGTCCAAGGGACCAATTCCCAAGGTTGACCTGGGAATTGGCCTCTTGCGAATCGGGTCCTCGCAGCGCCCTGCCGCGCTAGACGCAGCCCGTCGGCTTGGGCAGACCGGCGACTTTGCAGGCTCCCTTGGCCGGACCCGACGGAAACAGATCGTAGATTTCCTTGAGTTTGAACCCGGTCTCCTTGCAGAGCTTGCGAATCATCGGGGCGATGCCGAACTCGAGGTAGTAGTCCCGGAGGTAGTTGACCACCTTCCAGTGCTCGTCGGTCATCGCGTCTACGCCCTCGGTTTGAGCCAGCGCCTTGGCGACATCCTGGTTCCACTGTTCGGGTCGCTGAATGAATCCATCCTCATCGATCTCGAGGTTGATCGATCCCACCTGGAAAACTGGCATGGCTTGTCTCCTTTCGTCCCTTACCTAGGTTCGTTCACTTCACTCTCATCCTCACCGGATTGCGCGCCTCCGAACTCCATGACGAGCGCCGGTGACGGACCTGCGTCGGATTTTTCGAATTCTCGAATCAAGTCCGGGTCGGGCGAATAGCCCCGCATCATCGCCTGGGCCAGCTCCTCCCGGGCTTCCTGGGTGCGACCGGCCGCCTGCAGACCGACGGCCAGATGGTAGCGGCCCGCGGCCAGCTCAGGGTCCAGTTCGACGACCCGCTCGAAGCACCGGATCGTCTCGGCGACCTCACCGAGATACAGATGGCCCAACCCCTGATTGAAATGGGCCTGAACGAGATCCGGCCGGCACTCGATGGCCCGACGGTTCGCATCAATGCAGCCCTGGAAATCCCAGTGCGACAGCCGGGCTCCCCCCAGGTTCACCCAGGCCCTCACCATCCCCGGATCGAGCTCCACCGCCCGTTCGAGTTCTTGCTCCCCCTGGGTCAGAAAACCCACGCGGAGCAGCGCGGTGCCCAACTTCCAGTGCGCCTCCGGCGACTCGGGGGAACGGTCGGCGGCCTCCCTCAACTCACTGATCAACGTCGACGTCGGTGATTCACCCTTCATCTGTCTCGTCCCCACTTCTGCTGCCCGCACCCCGGCTCGTTCAGAGAACGGGCGATCCGCTCCCCGACCCGTCCGGGACATGCCGTTGCCACCTGTTCAAGAGTGCGGTGCAGGCCGGCCCGCAGGCCCTCATCGGTGGATAGGCGGGTCAGGTCCGGCACCACCGGAAGGAGCAGATCCGGCTTCTCCGCGGCAATTGCCAGGAGAACCTCGGGCGCCGTCACCCCGTTCGTGCCGGATTCGTCGTTCATGGCCCAAACCAGCCGCCGCACTACTTCACGGATCAGCGCCGGATGATGGTGCGCGGCCAAGGCCAGCCCTCGAGCCCCCGCCCGCCGTCGCTCCCGATCGGGCCGATAGGTCATACCCAGCAGATACCTCACGGCTCCCGATTCCTCGGCGACCAAAGCTTCCAGAGGTGCCTCGTCTCCCACGAGATATCGTTCGACCGCCTCAGTAGTGCGCTGGCGAAGCGTCATGCCCTTCCCCCGCAAGCGGCCCGACGCCAGGATTCTTCCCACCCCTGGACACTCAGAGCGTGGAGGTGGGTATAGGAGGCCAGCACCGAGCGGTAACAGAATCCGTCCCGCCCTCCACCAATTCCGGTGCCCCGATCGAGGCGCAGAACCGTCTGCAGCGGAGCCGGCCCGCACGGTCGGGAGTAGTGGAACTCGTGGCCCCGCAAACGTCTGCCCGATTCCAGGAAGGGGTTGGAGCCTTCCACTTCACCTTCGACGTAGCCGTGTCCCTGGGGCCGTTCCATCTGCTCGACATCGAGGGGGAGGACGCCCGCCATCGGATAGGATTCGGCGCCCCACGACAACGTACGCGCGAGATACATCAGGCCGCCGCACTCCGCCCAGATCGGGAGTCCCGCCGCCGCCCGGCTCTTCAATGACTCCCGGAACGACCGATTCTCGGAGAGCAGCCGTGCATGGACCTCCGGAAATCCGCCCCCCGCATAGAGCGCATCGATCTCGGGAAGCACTTCCGCCTGCAGCGGGGAAATGGCGACGAGCTCGGCTCCGGCTTCCTCCAACAGTTCCAGATTCTCCGGGTAGTAGAAGGAAAAGGCCCGATCCCTGAGGACGCCCACACGGAACGCCCGTCCGCCCGAAGCATCTCGCTGCGGTGCGGCAAGACCCTCCAGGGGGCTCGCCGTGGCGGCGATGGCCAGCAGGCGGTCCAGGTCAATGCTCTCTGCAATGAGTTCGGCCAGCGCGTCGAGAAGGTCGTCACGCCGGTCTTCCTCGTCGGCGGTAATCAGGCCGAGATGACGGCTGATCAGCCCCCCCTGCTCGCTCCGCGGCACGGCGCCCAGCACCTCCAGGCCCGTCGCCTCCTCGACGGCCTGCCGGATCACCCGCTCCTGCCGATGGGTGGCGACCCGATTCAGGATCACCCCCTGAAGGTCGAGTTCGGGGTCGAGGGCGCGGCATCCCGCCACCAGGGCGGCCACCGTCCGGGTAGTCTTGGTGGTGTCGACCACCAGCACCACCGGACAACGGAGTCGGCGCGACAGTTCGGCCGTGGAATGGCTTCCCTGGGCGTCGAGCCCGTCGAACAGTCCCCGGTTCCCCTCGATCACGGCCACCTGGCTGCCGCGACATCCCCTCTGGAGAATCGATCCGATGGCCGGATCGTCCATGAAGAACGTATCGAGGTTGCGACCGGGCCGACCGCAGGCGCGGCCGATCCACGCGGCGTCAATGAAATCCGGTCCCTTCTTGAAGCCGGTGGCCTGCAGGCCCTTCCGGACCAGGGCCCGCAGGACACCCAGGGTCACGAAGGTCTTGCCGCTGTCCCCTGAAAGTCCAGCCACAATCACCCTCGGCACTCGGATCATCTCAACGCCCATAGGCTTGCCCCATCGGACGACCACACATCGCGGAAATCTGCTCAGCGGGCAAGGGACCTTCCGCCGGTCCCATCCAAATGGCCCCGTTTCAGCTAGCTCTCAGGCGGAAGCGTCACATAACTTCCCCCCACGTAGGAGTAGATGCACCGACCTCCGTCGATCAACTCCCGGATCGCCTGTTTGCAGACGTTCTTCGAACAACGGTCGTCTCCGAACTTCTGCACCATGGCTTTGGTGAGATCGATGGGTTTGAGGTTCCGCTTTCCGTGGAACTCCTTCACCATCTCGTACATGGCCTTCGCCACTTCTTCCACGCTTACTTCGGGCCCTTCACTCATGGCGCACTCCTCTCAATGGCGGAAATGCATCGACGTTCGGAAGCTGAGTCCGGCGTGGCTGAAATCATCGATGTGATACTTGCTGAATTCGATGCCGGTCAGCTCGAAAAAGCGAGGCCAACCGATGCGCTCGATCCACTCGCCCATCCGCTCGAACCGTCGCGCATTGGCGGCGTAGGTCTCGACGATGTTCTTGACTGCCTCGACGACCTCGGGCCACCGCGGCGGATTGTTGGGCAGGTAGGGAATGGCCAGCTTCGAGAACATCGGCTCGTGACGGGCGTTGCTCACCTTGCCCCCGACCCAGATGGATACGCCGTCCATCTCCGGGTCGTTCAACGTCATCGAGGGGCAGACCGTGTAGCAGTTGGCGCAGAACATACACTGGTCTTCCACCACCTCCACCGACGGCTTTCCGTCCACCGAGGTGGGACGGATCGCTCCGGTCGGACAGGCGGCCACCGTCGTCGGGATCTCGCACTGGGCGCGGATGGTCTCGTGGTTGATCTTGGGAACCCGCCGGTGGACGCCCAGGATGGCGATATCCGAGCAATGGACGGCCCCGCACATGTTGAGACAGCAGGCGAACGCCAGCCGCAGCTTGGCGGGGAGCTTGGCCTCCGTGAAATACCCGCTCAGTTCGTCCATCAACGACTTGACCACTCCAGAGGCATCGGAGGCCGCCGAATGACAGTGGACCCAACCCTGCGTATGAACGGGGTTGCTGATGGCGGCTCCCGTCCCTCCGACCGGATAGCCCGCATCCCGCAGGCGGCCGATAAGCGGCTCGATCAGGCTCTGGTCCGTCAGCAGGAACTCCACATTGTTCCGGCTGGTATATCGGAGGTAGCCGCCGCAGAATTCATCGGCCAGATCCGCGAAGAAGCGGATCGAATGAACGCTCGCCAGCCGAGGCGTGGCGGCTCGAACCGTGAACAGACGGTCACCCGATTCGGCAACGTGGACCATCACGCCCGTCTTCAGGACTTCGTGATACTTCCACTTCCCATAGTTCGTCTTGATGACGGGGGGAAGGAACTTCTCATAGTGGGGAGGTCCAATGTCGGTGACTCTCTTTTTTCCATTGGTCGACATGGCAAAACTCCTTATCAGGGACGGCGGCTGCGGTTACTCGTCGTCTTCGTCCAGTTCATAGAAGATGTAGGGGTTCGTGCGCGGCTGCAGGATCATCTCGGGCGTCGGATCGAGCCCGATCTGCTCGCAGAAATTCCCCAGCCCGATCCGCTGGATGAACTCTCCGACCCGCTCGCGATTCTTGCCATGTTCCGCCCACAGCTCCCAGATCGCATCCACCAGTTCCTTGAGATCCTCGTAAGGAGGCTCCATCTCCAGGAAAGGTACGAGCACCGACGACAGAAGCGCACCACCGATGATGGGGGCCTTGGACCCGATCAGAATGGTGGCTCCCCTCTGTTTGCCGGGAGCCAGCGCCTTGGGCATCACGTTGATACAGTGCATGCACTTGACGCAGTTGGCATCGTCGATTTCGAGTTCGTTTCCGTCCCAGGCCATGCAGGCCGTGGGACAACGGCCGACGACATCGTCCAGGATGTCGAAGTCCCCACTGTCGGCATATTCCCGCACCGCGGCCTGGTCGATCTGGATCTCATCCTTCCAGGTCCCGATGATGGACATGTCGGCGCGGGCGATGGAAGCGACGCAGTCATTGGCGCAGCCGGCCATCTTGAACTTGAACTTGTAGGGGAACGGCGGACGATGCATTTCGTCCTGGTACTGCATGGTGAGGTCGTATGTCAGCCCCATGGTGTCGTAGCAGGCCCATTCACAGCGCGCCATTCCGTTACAGCAACTCGGCGTCCTCACGCAGGAACCCGAACCGCCCAGGTCGAAACCCATCTCGGTCAGAGCCTCGAACGTCGGTTCCAGCTCCGACGTCGAGCAGCCCAGGAAGATGATGTCTCCCGTGGATCCGTGCATATTGGTCAAGCCGGAGCCGTGTGCTTCCCAGACATCGCACAGCTTGCGCAGGATGTCAGCCGTGTAGAACCATCCCGCCGGCTGATTGATGCGCATGGTGTGGAACTCGGCCACTTCCGGGAACTCGTCGGGCAAATCGTTGTAGCGCCCGATCACGCCTCCCCCGTAACCCATCACGCCGACCAGGCCGCCGTGCTTCCAGTGTCCGATCTTGTCACTGTAGGATCGCTCGAGCACCCCCAGGAGATCCTTGGCCTTCGGGTTGTCAAGGCTCTTGATCTCCTTGACAAAACTGGGCCAGGGACCTTTCTCGAGCTCATCGACGAGTGGGGTCTTCCTCTGTTCGCTCATCGCATTCTCCTTCCCTCCGCCGGTTTCAGCACCAAACACTCGTCCGTCGATCGCGGACGTCCGCCCTCCTCCCCGAGGAGGGCCTATCCGGGAGCCATTTACATGCAATTTAAGGTCCGGCAGAAGCGTCTCCCTACAGACTTGTCAACCACGCCAGCTGACCAACTGAGGTGGCGAGGACACCCAGAATCGCCGACGGGTTCGGCGGAGGGTGAGAGGCGGCCACGACAGCCGAGAGACTGCGACGGGTGACCCCCGGGCTCAATGGGGCATTAGACTCAGAATCGTGGGGCAATTACCGCAAAGGGTCTACTTCTCGGAGTCGTCGAGATGACGGAGATCGCGCAGCACCGAAAGCAGGGAGGGTCGGTGTTTCATATCTTCCCGGGCTTCCTGCCAGAGCGCCATGGGGCTGCTGTCGGCGATCTCTTCGATCTTTCGATAGCGCTCCTGATCGGCAGAGAACTTCTTCTTCAGTCGGGCCGCGAAGGCGCTGCGCAGCTTCTCCAGCAGGGCATCCAGGTCACACGGTTTGGTCAGGTAGTCGAACGCCCCGAGCCTCGTACACTCCACGGCGGTCGCAATGGATCCGAAGGCGGTCAGGATGATCACCTCGAGGTACTTGTGGGTCTCATGCAGGGCCTGGAGCAGCTCAATGCCGTCCATCCCGGGCATGCGGAGATCGACGAGAGCCAGGTCAAATCCGCCGCGGCGAGCCGCCTCCAGTGCTTCGGGTCCGCTTGCCACCGCGGTGACGTCGAAGTCGCGGGCGGACAGGCGCTCTGAAATCGTGTTGAGGAAATCCACCTCATCGTCGACCACCAAGAGCCTGATCGCGTCCGACATGGCCAACTCCCGTCTCCCGGGGCGGAACCTCTCCGGCCAAGATCCACACCATTCCGGAGGGCCGCCGTTCCTGGCGTCGTCATGTTAACACACCGCTCAACGCACTGACGAGACAAGATCGATCATTGATTTACCGGGATGTGGCCAAATGTGTGGGTTTCGGAATCCGACTTGCATGTTGGAAGCAACCTGAACGGGGGGTTGGAATTGCCACGACCGTCGATACCGAGCCGATTCGGATCCATGCCATTCCTGGAAAGATTCCAGGGCTACTCCGCGGAAAAGCTCAAAGCCGACCTGATCGCAGGCCTTACGATCGCTCTGGTGATCGTCCCGCAGTCCATGGCCTATGCACAGCTCGCCGGACTGCCGCCCTACTACGGCCTTTACGCGGCCCTGCTTCCGCCGGTGATCGCCGTGGTCTTCGGCTCGAGCCAGCACCTGGCGACGGGTCCGGTCGCCGTCGTTTCGTTGATGACGAGCGCAGCGCTGCTCCCCCTGGCGACCGCCGGCAGCAGCGCCTTCATCGCCTATGCCGTCATCCTGGCATTCCTGGCCGGGCTGATTCAGCTCCTGCTCGGCGTGTCGCGACTCGGCCTGCTGGTCAATTTCCTCTCCCACCCCGTCGTGAACGGATTTACGAACGCCGCCGCCATCGTCATCGCCACTTCCCAGATCCCGCAGCTTCTGGGCATCACCGTCGACACCGGCGACTATCACCTGCAGACCGTCTATCGGACGATTCAAGCGGCCTTCGCGCACGTTCACTGGCCCACGCTGGCACTGGGCGCACTGGCGATCGTCGTCATGCTGGCACTCAAGTGGGTAAGCCCGCGGATCCCCTACGTCCTGGCCGCGGTCGTCCTGACGACCACGCTGTCGGCCGTCATCGGTTTCGATGAGAACCGCACGGTCCAGGTCAGTCAGATCCTCGACCCGGAGACCGTCAACCTGGTTCGCGACTACAACTCCCTCGTCTCGGAGGTCGAGCGACTCGGCGGAGAACGGGTGACGCTGACCTCCAACGTCAAGCGTCTGGAGGCCGACCGCTCCACCCCACGGCACGAGATCATCGAAGGAAATGCGGAGTTGGCGAAACTGATGGTGAACGTCCAGATGCTCACCTCGGAGACTGCGACTCTGCGCTCACGGCTACGGAATCGCTGGTTCGTGGCTGCCACGGACGCGACTGGTCGGCCGGCATTCTATCCCCGCGAGAATGCCCCGCCGGAACTCTCCGGCTCCGGGGGTGAGTGGCATCTGCGGGTGGGCAACGAGTCCCTGAACGAGACCGCTCTGCTCATGCGAGGCGGGGGTCAGGTCGTCGGTTCGATCCCGCAGGGGCTCCCCAGGATGTCTTTCCCGTCCCTCAGCCTGTCCGCCATGATCGAGCTTCTCCCCATGGCCTTCGTCATCTCCGTGCTGGGCTTCATGGAGGCCATCTCGATCGCGAAACGGATCGGCTCCGCCACGGGGCAGCGGATCAACCCGAACCGGGAACTCATCGGGCAGGGACTGGCCAACATTGCGGGCTCCCTTTTCCAGAGCTATCCCGTCTCGGGGTCTTTCTCGCGATCCGCCGTCAATTTCCAGGCCGGGGGACAGACCGGACTGGCGATGATCTTCAGCAGTCTCGTGGTCGTGTGCACCCTGCTCTTCCTGACACCGCTTCTGTATCACCTTCCGCTCTCGGTGCTGGCCGCCGTGATCATCATGGCGGTCTTCAATCTGATCAACGTGCGCGGATTCATCCACGCCTGGAGGGCCCAGAAGTACGACGGGGTCATCTCGGTAATTACCTTTGGAGTGACCCTGGGCTTCGCCCCTCATCTCGAAGTCGGCATCTTCACCGGAGTTGGGCTCTCGACGGCCCTCTACCTCTACCGCACCATGCGGCCGAACTGGTGGATCCTGTCCCGGGGTCCCGACGGTGCCTATCTGCGAGCGGATCGCTGGAATCTCCCCATCTGCAAACACGTGGCGGTGCTGGCCTTCAACCGGTCCATCATCTTCGCCAACGTCGACCACCTGGAGGACGCGCTCGATCACATCGTCCGGACCATGGAAGACCTGCGCCACGTGTTGATCGTCGGCTATGCCATCAATGAACTGGATGCCTCCGGCGAGGTGACCCTGTCCACCAAAATCACCCGGCTTCGCTCCGCCGGTTATGACGTGTCCTTCTGCGGTCTGAACGACCACGTGCTGGCGGTGATGCATCGGACGGGGCTGTATGAGAAAGTGGGCGGCGATCATTTCTACTCGAGCGTTGCCCATGCCATTGAAGCAATCCATAAAGGGGCCTGCATCTTCTCGGGGGCGGAATGCCCCCTGGTCAACCCCCAGCTGGCAGCCGCGGAAGAGACCCCGCCGGCGGCGCCCGGGCGCCGGCCCGCGCTTGTCCGCAGCAGGCAGAAGCCGTCGGCCATGAGGGAACCCAAGTCAGGAACCGACAATCCGTAAAAAGGAGTGCCATCCGTGGCCATCGTTACGATATTCAGCGGGACCTTCTGCTTCGGCGAGGAAGTCGCCGACAACGTCGCCGAGCGTCTCGGGTACGAACGGATCGACGGGAAGCTGCTCGAGTTGGCGTCCAAGCGGTTCGGCAGCACACCGGCGAAGCTGCTGGGGGCGATGCAGGGACCGCCGCTGTTCAACAGCCTGACGCACGCCCGGGAAAGAAGCATCGCGGGACTGAGGCTCGTGCTGGGAGAACTGATCGAGCCCAATCGAGTGGTCTGCCACGGCCTGGCCGGCCAGCTCCTTGGAGAGAGCATCTCCCACGTCTTGCGGGTCTGTCTGATCTCCAAGCTGAGCCACCGGGTTTCGGTGGCCCGGGAACAGGGGATCTCCGAAGACGAGGCGCGCCGGATCATCGCCCGGGAGGACAATCGGGGAATCCGTTGGACCCGCTACCTGTTCGGGCAAGACGCCTATGACGCAGACCTCTATGACGTCGTACTGCCCATGGATTCCACGTCCCTGGAAGAGGCCACGGACATCATCTGCCGCTACGCAGGCCAACCGGCTCTCCGGACCACGGTCGATTCCGAGCGTGCGGTCCGGGATTTCATTCTGGCCGCCCAGGTGGGTTCCCGTCTGGCCGAGAACGGCCACGACGTGGGGGTGGTGGCCACCGATGGCCATGTGTCGCTCACGATCAACCGGTACGTGGTCCGGCTTTCCAGCTACAAGGCAAAACTCGAGGAACTGGCCGGCCAGGTCCCCGGCGTGCGCAGCGTGACGTCCGCACCCGGCACCCGTTTCGTGCCGCCTTCGCTCACCCGCAACATCGATCTCGAGGTCCCCTCGAAGGTCCTGCTCGTGGACGATGAGCGCGAGTTCGTCCAGACCCTGTCCGAGCGTCTTCAGAGCCGGAATCTCGATTCCGCGGTGGTCTATGACGGTGAAGAGGCGCTCTCGCTGGTCGCCACGGACGAGCCCGAGGTGATGGTCCTCGACCTGCGAATGCCGGGTATTGACGGCCTGGAGGTCCTGCGGCGCGTCAAGCGGGATCATCCAAAGGTGGAGGTGATCATTCTGACGGGACACGGCTCGGAACGGGAGGAGGAAATCGCCCGCGGGCTCGGTGCCTTCGCGTATCTCCACAAGCCCGTCGATCTGGACCTGCTGGCGAAGGTCATGCGGGAAGCGTATCGGAAGAGTAAAGCAAGTTCCTAGTTTCTAGTTTCTAGTTTCTAGTTTCGAGTTCCCAGTTTCTGGGTTCGAGGGGACGGCGAAGCCGGAGAGCCGGTCAAGGCGGAGACGGTATGTCGACAGGCTTCTTTCTGCGAATGCTGGTGCCGTGGGATCACGGCGAGTCGGCAGGATCGAAGGAGTTGCGGCGCTACCGGCTCATCTGGTGGCGAACCGTCATGTTGACGCTGGCGGTCGCGCTGATGCCGCTGGTCGTCATGACCGGCGTCAACTACTATCTCTACCGCCGCAGTCTCCATTCGGACCTCCAACACCAGATTTCCCAGGATCTCTCGAACATCTCCCGCTCCATCGAAGCCGTCATCGAGGAACGTGTGTCGGCCCTGCGCCTGGTCATCCGGGAGCACGATCCTGCGGGACTCAGTGCGGCCGACGTCGAAACCGCGCTGGGCAACCTCCAGGCCTCCTTCGGAGGCTTCGTAGACCTCGGCCTGATCGACCGCCGGGGTGTGCAGGTTCACTATTCCGGGCCCTATGCATTGGAGGGCATCAACTATTCGGACGAGGACTGGTTCCACCAGGTTCGGCTGCGCGGTGTCTACGTCAGCGAGGTCTTCCTCGGGCACCGCCATCTTCCGCACTTCGTCGTCGTCGTCCAGCAGGGCGATTATCTTCTGCGGGCAACCGTCGACATGGAGCTGCTGCACCGCCAGGTCTTCATCCCGGACGCACGGCCCTCCGACGATGTCTTCCTGGTCAACGGTTCGGGGATCCTGCAGACCAACTCGCGCCTCCATGGCCGGATTCTCGAAACCTGTCCCCTCCCCGTCCGCCCCTACTCACCGGATGCCGAGATCTCGGAAAACGTCGACGAGTCCGGAAGCCCCGCCTTCGTCGGAACGAGCTACGTCAGCCGGACCCCCTTCATCATCGTCGTCGTCCGGAGGGCCGCCAATGTCCTGGGCGAATGGCTGCGGAACAGCCGGGAGATCGTCGCCTTCCTCCTGGTCAGCACGGTGTTGATCGTCATCGTCGTCCTCTGGAGCTTGACCGCCACCGTGGAGCAGATTCGAGCCGCCGACCTGAAGCAGGTCCAGATGCTTCGCAACGTGGAGTACACCAGCAAGATGGCTACGATCGGGCGTCTTGCCGCCAGTGTGGCGCACGAGGTCAACAATCCGATGGCCATCATCAATGAGAAGGCCGGTCTGCTGAAGGACCTGATTGGCTCCTCCCCCGGCTACCCCAATCGGGAGAAGATCCTCCACAGCCTGGACGGCATCATCCGCTCGGTGGAGAGGTGCGGCACCGTGACTCATCGCCTGCTGGGTTTCACCCGGAGACTGAAGTCGAGACGGGAGCAGATCCAGCTTCCCGCACTGGTGAGCGAGGTTCTCGGTTTCCTGGAAAAGGAAGCCATGCATCGCAGCGTCGACATCCGCACCGATTTCGCGCCGGAGGCGCCGCCGATCATGAGCGACCGGGGCCAACTCGAGGAGGTGCTCCTCAACATCCTGAACAATGCGTTCGCCGCGGTCGAGGACGGGGGCAGGATCACCGTCGGCGTCAGCTCCGAGCAGGACGACCGCGTTCTGCTGAGTGTGGAGGATGACGGTTGCGGCATCTCCGAGGACGATCTCAAGCACATCTTCGAGCCCTTCTTCTCGACGAAAGGGGAGTTCGGGACGGGCCTGGGACTGAGCATCACGTACGAGCTGATCCACAAGCTGGGCGGCCGGATCAGCGTTTCAAGCCAATCGGGTCAGGGCACCCGCTTCACGGTGGCTCTACCGATCGATATGGATAGACCCCTGGAGTGAAAAGTGGAAGCACTCAAAGTGTTGCTGGTCGACGATGAGGAGGAATTCATCACGACCCTGGTCGAAAGGCTGGAGTTTCGAGGCATCGCGGCCCGCGGTTTCACCACCGGCAGGGAGGCTCTGGCCTGTCTGCGCGAAGAGAGGTTCGACGTCGTCGTGGCCGATCTCAAGATGCCGGGCATCGACGGCCTCGAGATCAAGAGAACCGTGGAACGGGAGTTTCCGGCGACGAAAGTCCTTCTCGTCACCGGCCATGGCGGACGGGAGTCGGGGGAGGAAGACGCGGATCTGGACGTGCTGATGAAACCCTTTGGAATCGACGCCCTGCTGCGCTGGATAGCGGGGGCGACCGGTTCGGCTCGAGAGGTGACGCGTGGACAGTGATCAGAGAGTCGAGGCAGAGCGTGACCTGGCTTTCTTCGGAGTGGTCACCACCAGCATGACCCACGAATTGGCCAACGTGATCCTGATCATCGAGCAGGTGGCCGGTTTGCTGGACGATTTACTGGAAACCCATCGGGAAGGACGTCCCGTCAGCTGCGAGCGGCTCGCCGTGATCCAGGAGCGGCTCAACCGCCAGACCCGGCGGGCATCGACGTTGATCCAGAACTTGAACCGCTTCGCCCACGGGATCGACCTGCGCTATCGGGAGTTCGACCTGAACGAGCTGGTCAGGAGCCTGCTGGCGGTTTCGGGACGTTTCGCGGATTCCCGGGGGATCACGCTGCGCACCCACTGCCAGCAGGAAGAGGTTTCCATGCGGAGCGACCCCTTCGCCGTCCAGCAGGCCGTTTTCGCAGGTCTGCGCCGCGCCTTCTCCATCTGCGGTCCGGGCAACACCATTGATGTCACGGTGTCCCGGGAGCGGGGGGAGCCGACGGTGGTGATCGAAGGCCCGAGCGGAGTCGACTCGTCAACGAGCGCGAATCAGATGGAGATCCTCCAGCCGATTCTGAAAAAGCTGGGGGGGTCCCTGTCATTGCGCCGAAAGGGGACCGATGAGATCCTGACGCTGCATCTGGGTACTTAACCGAGTTACGGAGCCATCGCATGATCGACATCATTCTGGTGATCGCAATCGTTGTAGGTGCTCTCGTTGCCTTCGCCTCTGAGAAGATCCGGGCCGACCTGGTGGCCCTGCTCATCATGGTGCTGCTGATGCTTCTGGGCATCATCCGACCCGATTTCCCCTCCGTCGACGAGGGCATCTCGGGTTTCAGCAACAAAGCCACCGTCACCATCGCGGCCATGTTCATCCTGAGCGCCGGACTGGTCAAGACGGGTGCGATCAACTGGGTCACCGGCCGATTGCTCCACTTCGGCGCCAACAGCGAGGCGCGCCTCTTCATCCTCTTGATGCTCGCCGTCGGAGCCGTATCGGCCTTCATCAACAATGCGGCCGCCGTCGCCGTTTTCATTCCCATCTCTCTGACCATCGCGCGGCGGCAGAAGATCAGCCCTTCCAAGATCCTCCTCCCCATCTCCTTCGCCTCGATCGTGGGCGGCACGTGCACCCTGATCGGAACCTCGACCAACATTCTCGTCAGCTCCATGGCGGCGGAGCGCGGACTGGGTGAATTCTCCATGTTCGAGCTTTCCAAGCTGGGCATCATCTTCTTCATCATGGGGATGTTCTATCTGTTCTTCTACGCCCGCAGGACTCTGCCCGAGCGGGTCGGAACCCGCGGCCTCGTCCAGGAATACCGGCTGGGAAACTACCTGACGTCGGTGGTGGTCAACCGCAAATCGACGCTCATCTCCCTGACTCCGCTGCAGGCCCGGATCGGCGAGAAGTACGACGTCCACATTCTGGAAGTCTTTCGGGGAAGCTGCCGAATCTCCACCGGCATCCGGGATACGCACCTCCAGGAGGGCGATGTGCTGCTGGTCCAGGGGTCGCTCCACAACATCCTCGAGATGAACAACTTCGAGGGACTGTCGATCCGATCCGAGGTCAAGTACGGGGCGGAGGGGCAGCAGGAGGACGAACCCATCCTCGTCGAAGCCATTGTGGCGCCCGGCTCGAGCCTCGAGGGCCGCACCCTCAGGGACGTCAACTTCCGCAAGCGCTTCCGGGTCTTCGTGCTGGCCGTCCGGAAGCAAGGCGAGGTGATCCGGGACCATCTCGGACTGATCAAACTCCAGGCCGGCGACAGCCTCCTGTTGCAGGGCGCCAAGGGTTTTCTCGAGGGACTGGCCAAGACTCCCGACTTCCTGGCCATTGAAGAGAAGTTCCTGCCGCGGGTCCGAGGAAACCGGGCCATCTGTGCGTTTCTCATCGTTGCCGGCGTGGTTGCAGCCGCCGCCGTCGGGCTGGCCCCGATTCTCGTGTCCGCCGTGGTGGGTTGCATCCTGATGGTGCTGACGGGCTGCATCAACCTGCAGGACGCCTACGAGTCGATCGACTGGTTCGTCATTTTCCTGCTGGCGGGTGTGATCCCGCTCGGCATCGCCATGGAGAAGACGGGCACCGCCGAATTCGTCGCCGCATCTCTGCTGACCCTGACGGGTATCCTCGGCATCGCGGCCATCATCCCCATCTTCTACCTGCTGGCCACGTTCTTTGCCGGCATCATGTCGCACAATGCCGCCGTCATCCTGCTGGTCCCGATCGGGGTCGCGTCGGCGCGGGATCTGGGCGTCAACCCCCTGCCCTTCCTGATGGCGATCACCTTCGCCGCCTCCTCCTCGTTGTTCACTCCGTTCGGGTATCACACCAACCTGATGGTGTACGGCCCCGGAGGGTACAAATTCGCAGATTTCCTGAAGGTCGGGATTCCGCTGAACATCCTCCTCTGGATCGTCGCCAGCATTGCCATTCCATTGATCTGGCCGCTGTAGTCCTTCGCCCTTCGCACGGCACGCCTCAGAAGCCCTCGGGAGGGCGGGAGAACGGGAGGAGGCGGGAGGACGGGAGGACGGGAGGACCAGGTGTGAGGGGCGGTGGACGAACGGGCTACCGCGTCTCGTCCCTGACCCAGTCGAGGTAGGAGTCCAGTCCCTGCGAAACGGGCAAAGCCAGAATCTCGGGAACCTCGTAGGGATGGAGTTCCTGCAGACGACCCACCAGGGCTTCGACCCTGTCAGTCGCGGTCTTTATAATCAGCTGGAGTTCCGGAGCTTCGTGGAGTTCGCCCTCCCAGCGGTAGATCGAGGTCACGGGAGGCAGGATGCTGACGCAGGCAGCAAGCCTTTCGTCGACCAGAATGTTGGCGATCCGGCGGGCGTTCTCGGCGGTGTCGATTGTCGACAGCACAATCTGAACGTCGGACATGTTAGACTCCTTCTAAAATGGGGATCAGCAGAAAAGCGAAGCGGGACCTGACCCTGAGCCTGGCCCTGCTCGGCGTCATCGGCTTCTTCGTCTACATGATAGTCGGCACGGGCGGCTACATGAAGCTCAGGCAGTGCCAGCAGGACGTGCATCGGCTCGAGCAGCAGAATAGAACCCTTCACGAGACACAGAGCGCGCTGCTCGAACAGATCAGCCGCCTCAAGAACGACCCCCGGGAGATCGAACGCATCGCCCGCGAGCAGTATCAGCTGGCCAGACCGGGGGATATTATCGTCAACACGCCCAGACAGACGACTCGTCCCTAGCCGGAGCACCCTGCACCGGCCGGAAGCAGCGGGTTATCCGGAGAGCCTGCCCGAATCCGCTGGAGCGTTCGGTCCTTCGATTCGAGAATCGCGACGGGTCTGCTGGGGGGCCGGCAGCCCTTTCTTCAGGAACTCCAAGAATTCCTGCTTGTCGCGGGTCAGTCCCGGGAAGGTGGCGATCGTCTCGTCCGCCGGTGAGATCAAGGCGTAAAAGGGCAGGGCGATCGTGGAGTAGCGCTCTTCCTCCATCCGGCGGTTGGCGTCGTGGATCGCCTCCGTCCCGTCCGTGTAAAGACGCACCAGTACGAAGCGCTGGAACAGAGACTGGACCTCGGGGTCGGGAAACATGTTCGCCTCCATCCAGCGACAGTTGGTGCACGTGTAGCCGGTGAAGTCGACGAAGATCGTTCGCTGCTCCGCGCGGGCACGGGCCAGGGCCTCGTCGAAATGGCTCAGCCAAGCCGATTCCTCCGCTCTCTGCGGTGCTCCCGGACCGAACCCGGCCTCGACCACGGCACCGTAGTCGCGCGGAGGCAGGAAGGCATCGAGCTCACCCAGTCCGAATCCGAACAGACCCCGGAAAAGGTACAGGGAGACGGCCAGGAAGAGGATCGCGGAAAGAACCCGACCGGCACCGATCGACTCGGTCGCGCTCTCATGGGGAAATCGGATCCAGCCCAGCAGGTAGACAACGGCGATCAGACCGATGGCGAGCCAAACGGTAATGAAGACGGGGCGCGTGACGAACTCCCACTGGTAGACCAGATCCACGTTGCTGATGAACTTCAGCGCCGCCGCCAGTTCGAGGAAGCCCATCACGATCTTGACCGAGTTCATCCAGTTCCCGCTCCTGGGCAGCGACTGCAGCCAGGAGGGAAAGATCGCGAGCACGAAGAAGGGGAGCGAAAAGACGGCTGCAAAGGCGGTCACGCCCAACAGGGACCAGAGAAAGTCGCCCTGCAGCGCCGCCACCATGACCGTCCCCACGAAAGGGACCGTGCACGTGAACGACGTCAGCGAGAAAGTCAGGGCCATCAGGAGAATTCCCAGCAATCCCGAGCGACGGGAAGACTCCCGGTTGACAGCGCTCAGCCAGGAACTCGGGAGACGCAGCTCGACCACTCCGAAAAGGCTCAGCGCAAACAGGGCGAAGATCAGGGCGATTGCCAGATTGACGACGGGATTGGCAGCCAGGCGGTTGATGCCTCCCGCTCCAAAGGCGAAAGTCAGGGCGAAGCCGAGCAGCGTGAACGTCGCAATGATGCCGAGCGAGTAGAGTCCCGCCTCGAAGATCGCCCTTCCGCGGCTCTGGGTTTCCCGCTTGGTGAAGTAGGAGACGGTGATGGGAATCATGGGGAACACGCAGGGAGTGAGCAGGGCCAGTGCCCCCATCGTCATGGCAAACCAGAGATACGCCAGAAAACCCGCCGGAAGGGACGAGCCGCCGGCCGCCGGCGGAACCCCGGCCGCCTCGACCGACTGATCGACCGCCCCGGATGCGGCGGCCGTCGGCGGTGCATTCTCCCCACCCGCCGGTGGGTTCTCGGGAGCAGCCGAAACGGTCGATGCCGAGGCGACTCCTCCTCCCGCCTCGATTTGAATCTGGGCCGAGACTTCCCGGTTCTGAGGGGGCAGACAGGAGGTGTCGTTGCAGGCCATGAAGCGGGCCGTTACGACCAGCGTCTGGAGCCCCAGGGGAGCGTCGGGCTTGACCTCGACGGGCACCGTGAAGTCGGCCTCGCCCCGGAAGTAGTTGGTCTCCATGTTGAAGTTCTGATCGAACCAGGGGATCGGAGAGGGCTCAGTGGGCTCGCCGGCCGCCGAAAAGGCGGCCGAATCCTGCACCTTGATCGAGGTGGGAACCGGTCCTCCCGCGGGCACACTCATCGAATAGAGATGCCACCCGGGCTCGATTTCGGCGCGCAGCGTGACGTCGATCTGCTGGCCCGTCGCGGCCGTAGCCGGCGGGTCGACGAGACTCCACGTCACCGCGTTCTGGGCCAGGGCCACAGCGGCCAGTCCCAGCCAGAGGGATACCAGAATCAAGACGCTCCTGTACTTCATCCGTGCCCTATGTAGGATGTTATCGCATAGCCCGAGGTTTCGGCGCCAGCCGAGGTCGCCAGGGGAACCCGGCGGAAGGTCTCCGCTTATTCTTTCCGTTCGTACACGATCCGGCCGCGCACGATCGTCATCATCGGAACGCCCCGGAGCTCCCACCCCTGGTACGGACAGTTGCGCCCTTTGGACTCGAACCGGGCTGCATCGATCTTGATGCGTCGCTGCGGGTCGATCAGGGTCACATCGGCGACCGCACCCTGCTCGAGGGTTCCACCATCGACTTTCAGGACCCGGCTGGGGTTGACGCTCAACAGTTCGACGGCCCGGGATTCCGAGATCACCCCTTTGTGGACCAGGAACTCCCAGACCAGGGGAACCGCCGATTCCATTCCCACGACCCCGCAGGCGGCCTCCTCGAACGTGACATCCTTGTCGAGACTGGTGTGGGGTGCGTGATCAGTGGCGATGCAGTCCACCGTTCCATCGGCGAGTCCTTCCAGCAAAGCCTCGACGTCCGTCTTCGATCGCAGGGGCGGGTTCACCTTGAAGTTGGTGTCGTAGCTGCGCACTGCTTCATCGCTCAGGGTGAAATGGTGGGGCGTCACTTCACACGTGATCCGGACCCCCTGTTTCTTACCCAGTCGGACCCACGCCAGAGATTCCCGGGTCGAGAGATGGCAGATGTGCAGTCGGGCGCCGGTCAGCCGCCCCATGACCACGTCACGGGCCACCTGCATCTCCTCGGCCGCCCCATTGATGCCGCGCAGTCCCAGTTCCGTCGAGACGGCGCTCTCGTTCATGGAACCCCGCGCCGCCAGGTTCAAGTCCTCGCAGTGGTCCAGGATGGGAATATCGAAAATGCCGGCGTATTCCAGGGCGCGGCGCATGATCTGGTTGTTCTGCACCGGCCGGCCGTCGTCGGAAAGCGCCACGGCCCCCGCCTTCACCATTTCCCCGATCTCCGACAATTCCGCCCCCCCGGCTCCTTTCGTGACCGCCCCGACGGGGTAGACATGTGCCAGGTTGACCTCGCGCGCCTTCTCCTTGATGTACCGGGTGATGGCTTCGCAGTCGTTGACCGGATCCGTGTTCGGCATGCAGGCCACACCGGTGAATCCTGCCGCCACGGCCGCCCGGGTGCCGGTGGCGATCGTCTCCTTGTCCTCCCTCCCCGGCTCGCGCAGGTGCACGTGCATGTCGATGAAGCCGGGGGCAACGATCCAGCCCCTGGCATCGACGACCTTCCAGCCGTCTTCTGCCCGGAGCTTGCCCATGGAGGCGATCCGACCCTTTTCGATCAGAAGATCCGTCTTCTTGTCGAGCCCCTGACTGGGATCGACGAGTTTCCCGCCCTGGATCAGAATCGTCATTTCGAACCTTCCTCGCTGGCCCCCAGAATCAGGTAAAGCACGGCCATCCGTACGGCCACTCCATTTGTGACCTGATCCAGAATCACGGACTCCAAACCGTCCGCCACCTCGGGATCGATCTCAACACCCCGATTGATCGGACCCGGATGCATGACGATGACATCCTTCTTCGCCCAACCAAGCTTGCGCCGGTCCAGGCCGTACAGCGCGAAGTACTCCTTGACCGAGGGATAGAAAACCTCCCGCTGGCGCTCTCGCTGCGTCCTCAACATCATGACCACGTCGGCCCCTTCCAGTGCCTCCTGCATGTGACAGGTCACACGGACCCCGTACTGATCGAAGCCGATCGGGATCAGAGTCGGAGGGCCGCAGATCCAGACTTCACTGCCCAGCTTCGTGAGCAGAAGGGCATTGGATCGAGCCACCCGGCTGTGGGCGATGTCGCCGACAATGGCGACCTTGAGCCCTTCGAAGTGTTGCTTGCGATCTTCGATGGTCAAGGCATCCAGGAGCGCCTGAGTCGGGTGCTCGTGCATCCCGTCTCCGGCGTTTACGATGGAACAGCCCTTCAAATGTCGGGCCAGCAGTTGGGGCGCACCCGCCGCCGCATGCCGGATGATGATCACGTCGGGGTTCATGGAAAGCAGATTCAACCCCGTGTCGATCAGCGTTTCTCCTTTCGAGACGCTGCTCGTGGAGACGCTGAAATTCAGCGAATCCGCGCTGAGTCGCTTGGCCGCGATTTCGAAGGAGGAGCGCGTCCGAGTCGAGGGCTCGAAGAAGAGGTTGATGATGGTGCGTCCGCGCAGGGTGGGCACCTTCTTGATCGGGCGCGACGAGATTTCCCGAAAGCTCCGTGCCGTATTCAGGATCAGCCGGATATCGGACACGGGGAGCCCGGAGATTCCCAACAGATGTTTCCCACTTAGTGGCATAAGTCGACGAGAACCATTTCAATGGAAGGACGGAGTTGCTCGCAGATCCGCCTTCCGGTTTCAGGTTTGGACGGCTCCCGCTGGATCATCGCCATCCGACTGCTGTAACAGTTCGGGGGTCGTCAGGAAGACGCCCTCTTCGTCGTCGACGGGAGGCAGGCGCACCTCGATCACTTCATCGTGAGCAGTCTCCACGTGTTTGCCCACGTAGTCCGCCTGAATCGGTAGCTCACGATGTCCTCGGTCGACGAGCACGACCAGTTCGACAAAACGGGGGCGGCCGTAGTCGAGCACGCTGTCGAGCGCGGCACGGGTCGTCCGTCCCGTAAAAAGAACGTCATCCACCAGGATGACGGTCTTCTCCTCCACATCGAAATCGAGATGGGAAGCTTCGACCACCGGCTGGGTGTCCACGAGAGTCAGGTCATCCCGATAGAAGGTGATGTCCAGCTTCCCCAGGGGCAACTGTGCCCCGGAAGATTTCTGTATCTTCTGGCGAAGCCGTTCGGCCAGGGGAATCCCCCGGCGGCGAATCCCCACCAGTACGACGCCGGTCAGATCGGGATGGTCCTCGATGATCTCTGCGGCAATCCGCGACAGGGCCAGATCCATTTCGCGCGGCTTCATCAATCGGCGCAGGTATTTGATTGGCATAGGTCCGTCTCGGTTGGGATGATAGCCGAAAAGGGTGTCGGAAGAAAGGTGGGAACCGGGATGATCGGCTCCCCCGGCGTCGCGGTTGCCCGACCTCTTCGCCGCGGGTTCCGGCGCACTCTGCGCCTTCGAGGCGGGACGCCGTGATTCGGCTCCGGGCGGGTCAATTTCCGTGGAGCGTTGTGCTATGCTTTCGGCCGTGGTTCGATTTCAGGCTCCTGTGCTCGAGAACCGTGCCCATCCCCATCACGTTTCCATCCTCACCGTTCAGGCCCCCGAAGTGGCGAGCACGGTGCGCCCCGGACAGTTCGTCATGGCGGCCGTCTCGGGCCAGGGGGACATTCCTTCTCCCCTGTTGAAGCGGGCTCTCGCCGTCTTCACGGTGCCCGACCGGGAACAGAACCAGATCACGCTGCTGGTCAAGGCCGTCGGCGAGGGAACGAGGCGGCTGACGACGGTCCGCCCAGGGGATGTCCTGGAGTTGGTCGGCCCTCTGGGAGAGGGTTTCGACCTGGAGCGCGCCCGCAACCGGATCAGTCTGATCGTGGTCGGAGGCACCGGCATCGCGTCCGTTCACCTGCTGGCGCGCGAACTGGTGCGCCAGGGTGAGGAAGTCGCCCTGCTTTACGGTGGGAGAAGCGCCGAGGATCTTGTCGGCCTCGCCCCCTTCGAACAGTTGGGCATCCCGATCCTGACCACGACCGAGGATGGCAGCCGGGGAGAACGGGGGCTCGTGACCGATGCCCTGCGGGGAAGTCTCGAGCGCTACCCGGTCCAGCATCTCAATGTCTACACCTGCGGCCCCAACCGGATGATGCAGTTCGTTTCCGAGATCGTCGCGCCCCATCGGATCCCCTGCCAGATCTCGGTCGAAATCAAGATGGCCTGCGGCTTCGGCGTGTGCCTCGGATGCACCGTCAAGACGATCGACAGCTACCGTCTGGCCTGCACCCATGGCCCGGTCTTCGACGCGTCCAAATTCGTCTGGGAGCGACACTGTTGAGGAGTCCCGATGGTTCAGGAGATCGATCTTTCCGTTGAGTTTGGCGGGCTGCGATTCAAGAATCCGGTCCTGACGGCATCGGGCACTTTCGGCTATGGCCTGGAGTTCGCCCGGTTCTTCGACCTCTCCGAGTTGGGCGGCTTCTGCACCAAGGGCCTCTCGTTGGAGCCCATGGCGGGAAACGCTCCCGGGAGAATCTTCGAGACTCCGGCGGGGATGCTCAACGCCATCGGCCTCGAGAACGTCGGAGTCGATGCCTTCATCCGCGAGAAGCTTCCGCCCCTCGAGAGCTACGACTGTCACATCGTGGCGAACATCCTCGGCAGGAGCACGGACGAATTCATCCGGATCGTGGAGAAGCTCGATCCCTACCCGAAGATCAGTGCTTACGAGCTGAACATCTCCTGCCCGAACATCAAGCAGGGGGGCACCCAGTTCGGTCACGACCCGAAGCTGACCTTCCAGGTCGTCGATTCGGTCCGACGGGCAACCTCCAAACCGGTTTGGGTCAAACTCTCGCCGAACGTCACCGACATCACCGTCTTTGCCCGGGCCTGCGAGGAAGCCGGTGCCGATGCGGTGACGCTGGTCAACACGTTCGTCGGGATGGCCATCGACGTCTATCGCCGACGTCCCATGCTCTCGAACGGCACCGGTGGACTGTCCGGCCCGGCCATTCGCCCTCTGGCCGTGCGGCTGGTCTACCAGGTGGCTCGGGCCGTCGCCATCCCCGTCGTCGGGATCGGGGGCATCAGTTGCGCCCGCGATGCCCTCGAGTTCCTGATCGCGGGAGCTTCGGCAATCCAGATCGGTACGGCCAACTTCGTGGATCCACTGGCCGCCCCCAAGGTGATCGAGGGCCTGCGCGACTACTGCCGCGAGCAGGGTCTGGCCGCAATCCACGAGATTGTCGGGTCACTGAAGCCAATCGGCGAGGGCGAGTTCGTGTATTACTGAGACGATCCCGTCGAGACTGGAGCGAGACAATGGAGCAAATCGAGGTACGCAAACGACTCATCGTCGCCCTGGATGTTCCGACTCAGGAAGAGGCCATCGAGTTGGCGGGTTCCCTGAGCGAAACGGTGGGGACGTTCAAGATCGGGCTGCAGCTCTACACGGCTTGCGGTCCGTCCATCGTGCGCCGAATCCAGGAATTCGGTGCGGACGTATTCCTCGACCTCAAGCTCCACGACATCCCCAATACCGTCGCCAACGCCGTCACCGAAGCCTCCTGTCTGGGTGCCACCATGCTGACCCTGCACACCTCCGGCGGTCGATCGATGCTTCGCAAGGCCCGGGAGGCGGCGGATCATTTTCATGTCAGCACGGGCCGGCCGAGTCCGGCCCTGCTGGGCGTCACCGTGCTGACCAGCCTTGGGGAACCGGAGATCGCCGAAATCGGATTCCAGCCCGGCATCGACGAACTGGTCCTGCGGTTGGCCCGCATCGCCGCCGATGCCCGGCTGGACGGAATCGTCTCATCGCCGCTGGAACTGCCCCGGCTGCGGGCCGACGGACTGGGGAACCTCTTCTTCGTGACCCCCGGCATCCGTCCCACTTCCGAGGCCGGCAGCGATGATCAGAAACGGGTCATGTCGGCCGCCGACGCAATCCGCGCAGGGGCCGGCTATCTGGTGGTGGGGAGACCGGTCATCAAGGCGGAGGATCCCGTCCGTGCCGCCGGGGCCCTCCTCAGAGAGATCGAATCTGCTATTTTGGAATAGATGCGCAGGCATTCCATTGCGATCCTCGCATTCCTGGCGGCCACTTCGGCTCTCATTGCGCAGACACCGGACGAGCCGCCCCGGAGCTCAGCCTGTCACGTCTTCATCGACTATCAGTTCGTGTGGACGCTGGAGGTGATTCGGCAGCCGTCGGGCAAGGCGGTGCCCATCCTCAATATCGTCACCTTCCCCAAGGGCCAGTGGGATCTTCGCCCGACCAACATCCACATCCTGAACAACCGGCGGCAGGAAGCGGAGATCGAAAAGTTCTCCATCGACACCGGTGTCCCCGACGAACCGTACGACCTGCGTTACCTCAAGGTGCACGGCGACAGCTTCATCGGCATGGATCTCATCGGGGATTTCCAGGGATTCGAAACTCCGTCGAAGGTCACCATCGAACTGGGAGACAACAACTTCGTCCTGGAGCCCATCGACTGTCTCGAATTCGAGAATCTCGTGCAGCTCATCGATCAGATCAACTATGAGAGTCCCGACATTCGCCAGGACTACGATGTGCTGAAAATCCCCTTCAAGGGGAAACGGGAAGCCCGCCGGCGCTTCTACTGAGCGCTGTCTGATGGGGGAGGGCGGGAGAACCGGAGGGCGGGAGAACCGGAGGGCGGGAGAGCGGAAGCCGGAACTCGCGCGGGCTCACGGACACACGATGCTCAGGCGTTCGGGGGCGAGCTGAAACCGCTGAGGCAGCGAGCCGGCCGGTTCCCCATCCATCTGGACCAGGGTCTCGGGAGGTCCCTCGGCCCAGATTGTCGAGGCCTTGCGATAGATGACGTCGGGCAGATCGATGTGGCGCCCCCGGAGGGTCCGCCACAGATACCCGAGGAAGCGCAAGTGGTGTCGGGAGGTGAACGCGCAGAGATCGAGGACCGGCTCGAAAACGCTGGCCCGGGGCGCCAGCAACAGGTGGCGGCCGTAGTAACGGCCATTCGAAACGATCGCCAGGGTCGCCGTGAATTGCTCGCTTTCCGTACGCACGCGGAAGTCCTTCAGAGGATAACCCCAGAATCGTGCCATCCCCGTGATCCAGAACGCGGAGATCCCCAGAAAGCTCTTCAGTCCGGCGGGAACGCGCTGCAGGAGATAGGCATCGGCTCCCATCCCGGCCATCAGCAGGAAGCGACGAGCCGGCGTCTGGGCCAGGTACATCTGCCTCACCCGCCCTCGGCGCAGGATCTCGATTGCCTCCGGAAGACGGGAAGGAATGCCGATCTCACGGGCCAGAACGTTGGCGGTTCCCCCGGGAATCAGGCCAACGGGCAGCCCCGTCCGCAGAGCCACCGGCAACAGGTGATGCAGCGTTCCGTCGCCGCCGTAGACGATCAGCAGATCGCGATCCGCGAGCCGGGCCGGGCTGAGGTCCATCCCGGCGCCGATTTCGGTCAGGCGGCACTGGAATCCTGCTTCGGACAAGCGTGCGGACAGGGCCAGCGCCTGGCCGCCGGCATCCGCACGGCCCGCCAGAGGATTGAAAAGGAGCAGCGCCCGGATTCCCATGTCGATACACACAACCCCGCAGATGCCTGTTCCGTACCTGCCCAACTGGTCCTGCATTTTGAGGGCCACAGCGCCGGGATCAATAGGATCCAGAGAATCGCCGATCGACCGCGCCTCGCATCGCTCCCTCCAGGCCCGCACCGGGGAGCGGTCACTCGCACGGAGATTCAGCCGGCAACGGCCACGCCTGCGGGAGATTCCTCATCGATGGGGACTCGTTCGAGCTGCCGCAAAAGCCCGTCACGAACTGCAATGAATTCTTTCATCCGCTCCGGGCTGACGCTCTTGTCGGAAGGGAGGGCCACCCATTTCTTGGGATTCAGGAAGCGGCCGCTGCGGTCCTGGACCCGATAGTCGAGGTGCGGTCCCGAGGCCAATCCGGTCTGACCCACCAGCCCGATTCGATCGCCCTGGCTCACCGACTGTCCGGCCTTGACCAGAATCTTGGAAAGGTGGAGGTAGTAAGTCCGATAGCCGTTGGGGTGACGGAGTTCGATGAGGTTTCCGTTCGCCCCCTTCCAGCCGGCAAAGATGACCCGGCCGCTGGCAGAGGCCAAGACAGGCGTTCCGGAGGGCGCCGCAAAATCGATGCCGTAGTGAGCGCGCCGGGTCCCGAGGACAGGGTGTAGACGGGATGCCGAGAAACCTGACGAGATGCGGTAGTCGTACTTGAAGGGCACCTTTAGGAAAGCCTTCTTGACACTCTTGCCGTCGGAGTCGAAATAGTGCGCCTGTCCGGGGCGGCCGTCCTCGAAGCGAAAAGCGTAAAAGGACCGCCCTCCGTGGTTGAACTCCAGGGCCAGGATTGCGCCGTAGCGGACGAAGTCACCTTCGTAGTACTGCTTTTCGAGAAGCGCGCGAAAGGAATCATCGGGCTGAATGGCCGTGAAATCGATGTCCCACTGCAGGAGCTCATGCATCGACATGGCGAGCTGTCCCGATTCGCCCTGCTCCACGATGGAATTCCAGAGATTGTCCTGGATACGGCCGGCAAGCTCCACGACGGACGTCTTGAAGATTCGCTGCTCGATTTCCGCTTCGTACCCATCAGCGGTCGGGCGTACGACCATGTATCGCGATTCGTCGAGGTCGTATTCGAATTCCCGGAAGCGCCCGTTCGCTGAGAGATCGATGGCGTAGCGGTGGCCTGCGGTCACGCGGTTGAGGTTGTGGACGTCCCGGGTCTGTTCGATCAGTTGGTGAATGTCCTGTGGAGTAAATCCATACGGGACCAGGACGTCCCGCAGATTGGAGTTCCGCGGGAATTCCTTCTCGATCCGCGTCACTTTCAGCTCATCCGGCAGGGGTGGTCCCATGGGGAGCCGGATCTCCACCCGAGGCGCGGGTGAATCGGAGGGGCTCTCGACGCCGGCCCGCCAACGAAGGGAAACGACGAGGACACCCGCGATCACGACCAGCGCCGCCAGACCTGCGACCAGGAGTCTGGGAGAGATCTTCAGAAACGTTCCGCCTGTCTGATCCGTCACTTCCGCCCCAGTTTCTCCAGGAGACCGCGCTCGACTTCAGGAGGCACGAGGCCCCGCACGCTCCCTCCCAGCGAAAAGACTTCCTTCACCAGACTCGAGCTCAGGTAAGTGTATTCCTCGGCGGGAACCAGGAACACCGTCTCCAACCTGTCCTCCAGCCGCCGGTTCATCAAGGCCATCTGAAATTCGTAATCGAAATCGCTGACCGCACGAATGCCGCGGATAATTGCCGAGGCCCCTCGTGAAACGGCATAGTCCACGAGCAAGCCCTTGAAACTGTCGATTTCGACATTCTCCCACTCGTGCGTGACACTGGACAGCAGCGCAAGCCGCTCCTCCACGCTGAACAGAGGTTTCTTGTCGGCGTTTTGGGAGACAGCCACAATGACCCGGCCGAACAGTCGGCACCCCCGTTCGATGATTTCGAGATGCCCGTTGGTGACCGGGTCGAATGTTCCAGGGTAGATGGCGCCCACGATGCGAGACATTCGGCCCTAGATTATCAACTGCAACACAGAGCCAACGCAAACCCTGCTACACTCGGCCCCATGAAATCGGCCCGGTGCACGTGGTGTCTCATGCTCTGTCTCATCGGAACGATGGGGTGCCCGAAACTGCTGTCGGCACAGAACCTGGAGGCCGGATTACACGCCGGGTACGCGTTTCTGCACGACACGACCGTACTGGGCAACGAACAGGGCCCGGAATATGGAGTGTGGCTCAACCTGTGGCCGTCGCAACGCTTTGCCCTGTCGGCCGACTGGTCCTACATCTACCGCGACGAATTTCGGCAGTTGATCGGCGATCTGCCCTATGGCGAACTGGCCAGGAACCGTCAGCATGTCGACCTGACGATTCAGTACTACTTCCTGGAACGTCACCAGTGGAGCGCCTTCGGTGAGATCGGCGGCGGCTATCTCTGGAACAACCGTGACATCTACAACCCTCACGCCCTGCCGGGCCTCATCGAATCGGGGAAGCAGAGTACGCGCTACGGCGTCTTCACCCTGGGCGGCGGTCTGCGCCGGAGCCTGACCGGTCACCTGCACTGGGTGAGCGAGGTCAAGTTCCACAACCCCGGCTCCGACGACCACCAGACAATCCGGCTCATCACGGGCGTGACCTTCTCCTGGAGATAGGGCGCCTGGATTTGAGATTTGAGATTTACGATTTGAGATTTACGATTTGGCGGCGGAATTGACAGACACGGGCGCATGCAGACGAGCGCGGACTGACACCGACTGACACGGACCGGTACGGACTGGTACGGACGAACGGGCCGGGCACGGTCTGACGGCGGTCCGAATGACAAATCGTAAATCTCAAATCTCAAATCTCAAATCTCAAGTCTCAAGTCTCAAATCGTAAATCTCAAATCTCACAAATTCTCTTGACAGCCGCGCCGATCCACCCTACGATGCCCCTGTCGATTCCCCGCCTCTAAGGCGTAATCTGCCTTGTTGTCCCCATCCTGCGCAGCAGAGTCTTGTCTCTTCTGGGTAGAGTCTGGAAGGAACGTCAAAGGAGTCTCAAGGCCATGGCGGCCGCGGTCCTGCCCGCATCCCACCATGTCGACGACGTTTTGCAGGAGGCCTTCTCCCGGGTGCTCAGGAGCCGACGCGAATTTGCCAGCGGGGTTGAGGCCTACAAGTACCTGCGCACCTCCGTACTGAACACGGCCATCGACTTCTACCGCCGGCTGCGCCGGCAGCGCCGTACCTTTCTGGCCTGCGATCCCTGGGACATCTACTGTCCTTCGTCCGAACACGAAGACCCGCTGAACCGGCTCATCCGGGCCGAGCAGAGCGACCGGCGCCGACAACTCGTCGAGGAAGTCGAGGCGGCGATCGGCCATCTCACCCCCGAGCAGCAAGAGGCCATTCATGCCTTCTTTGGCAGGCGACGCCAGTCCTCTCTCAAGGAGTACTGCATGGAGACGGGGGTCTCCTATTCAACCCTGCGCAGCCGCATGCTGCACGGAATCGACCGCATTCGGGAGCAGCTCCGAGAGCGGGACATCGAGGGCTTCATGTGCGGCGAGGAGGATCCGTCATGAAGTGCAATGAGATCCCCCTGCCCGAACTGATTCGAGGAGAGCTGCCGGAGTCCGCCGTGGCGGCGATCCAGGTCCATCTTGACGGCTGCCGGCTCTGTCGCGAACGGGCCCGGGTGATGGCAGCCCTGGAGACCGCGGGAGCGATGCCGATTCGACCCGGTCGTTCGTGGATGCGCGTGGCGGCCGTGGCGGCCCTGCTGCTCCTGGCGCTCTCCCTGGCGGCCCTGCTGCGCTCCGGGAGCACGATCCCGTCGGCGTCCGGCCGGGCGGCGGGCTGGGCGACCGGGCGGGCCTATCCCTTCATTGGTCTGAGCGTGCGGGGCGCGCTCAGGACCTCGGACCACGACCGCATGGAAGCATTTGCGGCATACCGAAGGGGTGACTACAGAGCCGCGGCCCGGTGGTTTGCGCGGTCGGAAGGCGACGGCGAGTCCGACTTCTATCTTGGGGTCTCGCTCTACCTGCTCGATGAGCCCGAGGCCGCACTCAGGCCCCTCATCGAGGCGGCTGAAACTCAGAAGTGGCGCGAGCCCGCCTTGTGGTACAGGGCCAACGCCCTGCTCAAGCTGGATCGCCTCCCGGAGGCCCGGCGGCAGCTGGAGACCGTGGCCCAAGAGGGGGGTGAATTCGCAGAGGAGGCGGAAGATCTGCTGCGGCGGCTCGACACCCTATGAGACGGCTCTGGATCGTCGCGGCGCTCTGGATCGTGTCCCCGGGAATGTGCCCCGGTTTCGCGCAGGGAGCGCCGCACGAGCTGGTTTCTCTTTACCGGCAATCCCCGCTGCTGGCTCACCGCTGGCTGCGTGACAACATCGGTGCCGGCCACTCCTGCCGGACCGCGGTTGAGCTGCTCGAGAAGGAGACCGGCGACCGCTCCTTCGAGTCGCTGAGACTCCCTCCCTCGCAACTCCAGGCGCCGCTTCTCATTCGTCGCCGCGCCGGCGATTCCTGGGAGGCCGGACGGACCGCGGAGGCGCTGCGCCTGTTTTCGGAGGCCGAGGCCGAGTTCGAACGGGTCGGGGCGCGCTCGGAGGCTCTGTTCTGCCTTTTCCTGCAATCCGAAATCCTGGCCCAGCAGGAGCGCTTCGACCGCTGTCTGGCCCTCCTTCGACAGGGCCTGGGTGTCAGCCGACGTCGAGGTTACGCCTATCTGACGGCCCTCCTTTGGCAGAGTACGGGTTTCGTGCAGTGGTTCCAGGATCGATTGCCCGAAAGTGCCGAGTCGTTCGGACGGGCCCTGGAAATCTGGAGAGGCATCCCGTTTCAGGACGGAATCGTGGCTTCCTGGAACAACCTTGCCCTGCTCTATGACGAACTGGGGCTGCCGGACCGGGCCGAAGACTGCTACCTGGAGGCTCTGGCGGGGCTGGGAGTTGCGACGGAACGTGAAATCCGCAGTCAGCTTCTCTTGAACTTCGCACTGTTTTCGTTCCGGAACGATGACGCAGCCAGGGCGCTCCGCTTCTTCGCGCTGGCCCGTCACTATGCCGGTGATGCGCCGGCGGACTTTGCCCTCGCCGAGCTGGTGCTGAATCCGGATCCGCCGGAGATTCCGCCCGATGCAGGCGGATCCTTCGGCATCCAGCTCCAGATCCAGCAGGCGGCCCGCCGCGCCCGGGACGCCCCCCGGCGAGCCATCGAAATGCTCCGGAAGGCCCGTCGGGAGGCTCGCCGCCTGGGGCTTCGCCTCTTCGAACGCAGAGCGGCCGCGGAGCTTGGAGAAATTCTCGATCGCGAAGGCCTGTTCGAAGAGGCGGCGCGCCATTATCGGGAGTCGCTCGATCGCGAGGAGTTTCTTTTCAGCATCGATGCGGCTTTCCCCTTCGGCAGAGCGGTCTCCCCCTTCCTCGAAGGCTGGGTTCGAGCACTCGTCCGGCTGGGCCGCTCGGACGAGGCGCGCCGGGCCATCCACTGGTTCACGCGTCTCCGACTGCTCAAGACTGAGACCTTTCTCGACCAGGGCTCGTTTCGGGACCTGGCCGATCCGTCGCCCGACCTGCTGGCCAGTGTCAGCGCCAACGCCCTGCACGCCCCGGCACGCCTGACGGACACGTTGGTGCCTCACTCGGAGGCGCCGCGGCTTGCCCGCGATGTCTCGGTGCTGGAACTCTGGCCGGACGGCAAACAGGTCTTCGCCTGGCTCGACACACGCGTGGGGCGCCAGTTCTTTCGACTCGAGTTCGGCGAGGGCGTCGGACCGGCGGTCGAAACCCTGGATCGAATGTTGAGTGATGCGGGGCACGCCCTGCCGCCTGCACCCGCCGAACTTCTGCTCGAACGGCTGTCACGACGCCTGCTGTGGCCCCTGGAGTCGAGGCTCCGGACCCGCCGGCTTCTGATCGTTCCCCACCGGGAACTTCAACTGCTGCCCCTCGAGCTGCTGCGCCTCAGCGATGGAACGCGCCTGGCCGATCGCTTCATCACCAGCTATCTGCCCGTCGCGGACCGCCGCTTCGCGAGCTCGCGTCCGGTGAAGTCGGCTCCCCTGATCTTCTACTCGAAGGACCTTCTCGAGCGGCCCACGGCCCGGCAGGAACTCGATGGCCTGTCCCGGTTCCGGCCACAGCCCCGGCTACTCGAGCTCGCCCGCGCCGGCGACGGCCGAACCGGCCTCTGGATCCATCTGGCCGGCCATTTTCGCTTTGACGACCGCTTCTGGTACCTGTCCCGGCTGGGAGACCGGCGCCAAGGGCTGGGTCTGACGGAGTTGCTGAGTCACCCCCTCGACTGCGAGATGCTCGTACTGGCTGCCTGCGACGGCGCCCGCCGTCAAGACCGCGGTTTTCCCTACTGGATGGGTGCGTCCGAGCTGCTCCTCGTCCGGGGAGCCCAATCCCTGGTGATCAGCCGATGGCAGTTCGACGAGCACACGGTCCCGTTGCTGCTGGAGATGTATCGGCTGCTCGGTGAAGGTGCTGCCATCGACGAGGCTCTGGCCCTGGCCCGCCATCGGTTCAAGGAATCCGGGGACGGCACTTTTCCCGCGGAACATCCCCTGTTCTGGGCCGGCATCATCCACGTCGGCTGGCCGGGCCGCGTCCTTTCGAGCACCGTGCGGCCGGCCGCCCCCCCTGGGCCGTCGTTCCTGCTGGTCCTGGTCGCCGTAACCTCCGGCCTCCGCTGCGCCGTCACCAGAAGAAGAAGGGGCCGGAGGAGGTGAGCTTCGACGTTCGATTTTTTGCGATTTTCGATTTGGGTGAGCTTTCGCGCCCCGCGCAATCTTCCCCGTGTAGCGGCTCCCGATTCCCGTTTCCCGGCTCCCGTTTCCCCCTTTCCCCGAAATCGAAGATCTCTCTCAAATCGTAAGTCTCAGACGTCAAATCTCGGGCCGCCGCACCAGCAGCAGCCGGCCGTCGCCCCCTTCGAGGATGCGCCGGATCTCCAGGCCGTCCGGGATGATCTGCAACGGCTGCTTCTTGAAGACCTCCAGCAAAATGGTGGTCTCGGGCCCACACAGATCCCCGGCGGCCAGACGAGCGAGGAGCTTGCGGTAGTGATGAAACCCATAGGGCGGGTCGAGAAAGATGAAATCGAACGGAGGCTGGCCGGCCAGCTTTCGCAACAGCACGAAGGCATCGCGATTCGAGACCTGAATGCCCTCTTCCACGCCGCACAGGCTCACATTTCTCTCCAGCAGCGCGATGGCCTCGCGATCTCGGTCGTTGAAGACGACCAGCCGTGCCCCTCGGCTGAGTGCCTCCAGCCCGACCGCGCCCGTGCCCGCAAAGAGATCGAGCCAGGTGCTGCCCCGGACCGCCTCACCGAGTACGTCGAAAAGACTCTCCCTCAACCGATCGATGGTCGGCCGAATGGACCCGCGAACGGTTCCGAGTCGGCGTCCTTTGTAGAGGCCTGCGATAATCCGCATGTGACACCCTTCATCCTATCTGAAAGAGCCCGTAGCGTTCGTTCCACTCACTGGAGAGCCGCGACATTTCGCGGCGGGACGCGGGATCGGAAGGATCCAGGGCGGCGGCATAGAGCTCCGCTTCCCGGCGTGCCATTTCGAGGAGTCGCCGGTCCTTCAGGATGTTCCCGATGAAGAACTCCGGCATGCCCGACTGGCGGGTACCGACGAATTCTCCAGGACCGCGGATCTCCAGGTCCCTTTCCGCAATCACGAAGCCGTCCTGGGTGCGGCGCATGATCTCGATCCGCTCGTAGGCCTCCTTCGACGACACCCGGTCGACGAGGAGGATGCAGAGCCCCCGGTCCCGGCCCCGGCCGATTCGCCCTCGCAGCTGATGGAGTTGCGACAGACCGAATCTCTCGGCATGTTCGATCACCATGATCGATGCGTTGGCCACGTCGATGCCGACCTCGATCACCGTAGTCGAGACAAGGATCTGCACGGTGCCCGCGACGAATTCGGCCATCAGTGCTTCTTTTTCCGGACCCTTCAGGCGGCCGTGCATCAGGCCGACCCGGAACTCGGGGAAGATGTCGAGACTCAGGTGTTCGGCCATCTCGGTGGCGGCCTTCAAATCAGTGCGGGCCGATTCCTCTACCAGGGGATACACGATGTAGACCTGCCTGCCCTTTTCGAGGAATTGGCGGATGACCCCATAGACCTCGTCCCGGCTCTGCTCCCCTTTGATGACCGTTTTGACGGGTTGGCGCCCGGGCGGGAGCTCGTCGAGCACGGAGACGTCCAGATCGCCGTAAACCGTCAGCGCCAGGCTCCTCGGTATGGGAGTCGCCGTCATCACCAGGGTGTCCGGCTGGAGGCCCTTCTGCATCAACTGAGAGCGCTGCAGGACGCCGAACCGATGCTGTTCATCGATGATCGCCAAGGCCAGGCGGCTGAACTCCACGGATTCCTGGATCACCGCGTGAGTGCCGACCAGGAGGTCGACGTCTCCCTGCCTCAGCCTGGGCAACAGTTTGTCGCGCTCTCGCTTCTTCGTGGCCGAGGTCAGCAGCTCGACCCGGTATTGGGCCTCCCCCAGAATCCGCGAAGCGGTGCGATAGTGCTGCTCGGCGAGCAGCTCGGTGGGCGCCATCAGACAGGACTGGTAACCGTTTTCGATGGTCACCGCGGCGGACAGGAGGGCCACGATGGTCTTTCCGGAACCCACGTCGCCCTGCAACAGACGGGACATGGGCCGGGTCGAACGCAGGTCGTCGACGATCTCCTTGAGGACGCGTTTTTGCGCCGCTGTCAGATGGAACGGGAGCAGCCCTTTCAGGCGCTCCCGGACGCGATCGTCGACGGCGATTCGGTGCTGTTTCGAGATGGCTTCCCGGCGTCTGCGAATCAGCTGCAAACCCCGCTGAAAGAGAAAGAACTCCTCGAAGATCAAGCGGCGATACGCGGGTGTCCTGTGTTGAGCGAGTTTGGCCAGCAATTCCTTACGCGCCCGTGGATCCTGGGCCTCCGGAAAGTGTACCGCTCGAAGGCTCTCCCGCAGCCCGGGAAACTTCCAGCGTTTTCTCAGATCCTCGGGCAGAGGGTCCTCGAGATCCTCCTCCAGAGCTTCCAGGAGATGGAAGAGGATCTGGCGCAGCACCCTCGGCGTCAGTTCATCGATCCGTCGGTACACGGGAACGATCCGGCCCGTATGAACGGCCGCGCCGTCGGAATCGTCGCTCAGGATCTCGAACTCGGGATTGAGCATCGAAATCGTGTGGGCATATTTGTCGAAGCGCGGAACTCCGTAGAAGACCACGGTCTGCCCGCGACTGAAGACCTTGGACAGATAGGGTTGATTGAAGAACTTTACCGGCAGCGAGCCCGACCGATCGCGCACCAGCAGTTCGAAGATCCGCATTCCCCTGCGACTCGTCGTGTAGCTGCCGGAGACCAGCACGGTGGTCTGGATGACGGCTTCCTGCTCGGGCTGCAGCGACTGGATTTCCAGGAATTGACTCCGGTCCTCGTAGCGAAACGGCAGACGGCGCAGCAGATCCGCGGCCGTGCGGATCTGGACGCCCTCCAGGATGCGGGCGCGCCGGGGCCCCACCCCTTTCAGGAACTGGACCGGCGTCTCCAAAGTAACCGTCATTGCACCTATCCTCATCGGTCGTTCGGCCGGGGTCAAGTCGCGGAAACTCGACTGCCGGAGACGCCGCCTCCGGGCCGGTCCCCTGCCGGACACCCTGTGCTATAGTGACAGCGTGAAGCTGCCCGGAGCGACTCCACTCGTCATCCTTCTATTAACGTTCGGTTGCGGCAAATCTTTGGAGAAGCAGACCGAACAGCAGGTGCGGACGCTCGCGGGCGCCAACTGGGACAAGAAGCAGGTCGAGGTGACGAACATCCGGCAGAAGACCGGGGGTCATGCCATTGCCGACGTGACGGTGACGACGGCCGTGACGCTGCGGCAGGAAGACGGCAAGTGGTTGCTCGACGAGGTTCGACTGCGTGACGACTGGTGGGAGAAGGTGGACCGGATCGTCGCCGCCATCCAGGCGGCCCGGACCGCAGAGACGGAAACGGACATGCGCGACATCCGCAATGCCATCGAGGAATACCGCAAGGTGCACGGAAGGGTGCCCGATACGTCCAGCTTCACGGATTTGATCGACCAGTTGAACCCACGTTTTCTCTCCTCCGTGATCCGGCTCGACGGCTGGAAGGAACCCTTTGCCTATCGTCCCGTCGGAACCAACAACTTCGTGCTCACCTCGGCCGGTCCCGACCGACGCCTGGGCACCCCAGATGATATCGTCATGAAGCAATGAAAAGCCGGTTCTTCGTCTTCGCCGGCCTCCTCCTGGTGGCTCTGGCGGTCCTTCCTCTCCTGCGCTCGAGACCCGAATCACTCAACTGGCATCGGGACAAAGACGCCGCCTTCGAATCGGCCCGTTCAAGCCACCGGCAGGTGCTCGCCTTCCTGTACACCGACTGGTGCACGTACTGCCGCCAGATGGAGAAGGAGACATTCAAGGATCCCCAGGTTGTCAAGGAGCTGGGTTCGCGCTTCGTGTGGCTCCGGCTCAACCCTGAGACCAATCCTCAGGGGGCGGAGCTGCAGCAGCGTTTCGGCGTGGACGGTTACCCCACCCTGTTGATCCTGGACGAGAACGGAGACGAGATCGATCGCGTCTCCGGCTACGTTCCTGCCGATCGGTTCACACAGCAGGTCGAATTGCTGGTGGACGGTCCCGATTCCTTCCCCCGCCTCGAGCAGCAGGTCGAGGAACAGCCGAACAGCGCCGAAGCGCACTTCAAGCTGGCGTCCAAGTATCTGGAGAGAAAGCGCTTTCAGAAAGCCTCCGAGCACTTCCAGAAGGCCGTGACCCTCGACCCGGACAACCAGTCGGGGTTGACGGATGCCGGGCTCTATTACATGGCCGGCACTGAAGCCATGCTCGGGCAGATCGATGAGGCGCTGGCTACGGCGGAGGAACTCCGCACCCGCTATCCCCAGAGTGAGTATGCAACGGACTCCCTTCTGATGCAGGCGCAGCTCTTGATCCAGAACGGTGAGGCTCAGCGGGCCCGGACCCTGCTCACCCGCTTCCTGAAGGACCATCCGGACCACCGGGCGGCCGATCAGATCCGTGATCTCCTGGGTCGCCAGTCGTTCTAGCTAGTGCCCCGAATCAGCCGCTGCCTGGGCTTGTCCGGTCTGCCACTCCGGCTCGGTTCCATTGATCTTGTCGATCACATAGCCGACGGGCGAACACATCGCCAGGCGCTTGGCGACGCGCACGTTTCCCAGCCAGAACCCGTCCGACTCCAGGTGCTCGAGGGCAAAGAGCGAGCACGTGGGACGATAGCGACAGGTAGCCACGAAACCCGCGTAGTAGGAGAGATGGGCTCGATAGAAGCGGACAGCCGCAATCTCGGCGCGAAGGGGGTAGGGAGTGGCCAGGGAGGCGCAGAAGAGCACCAGCGCGCCTCCCTGAAGAAGTCGTTTCTTGCGGCGAGACTGCCCTATTTCCACTGATCTGCAAAGTCGGCCAGTACCGGCAGGCGGAACCGTTCGCCGTTAATTGCCTTGATGATGCAGATGATGTGGATGACCAGAATGCCGATGGGGAGAATGAAGCTGAACAGGCAGCCGATGATCCCTCCGATGAAGGAAAGAACCATGCTGATGATCGCCAGAACCACCCAGAGGACAATCCACGTCACGGTCAGCACCAGACCGTATTTGGCATGCCACTGGACTTCGGCATCATCCTTCTCTGTCAGCAGCGGGATCAGCGCCAGGATGCCGAGATAGGCCAGGATCAGCATGATGGTGCGATTCTGAGATCCGCCTCCAGCCGGAGGCGGTGCCTGCGGCGGTGGAGTCTGTGGCGGCGTTTGCGATGGTGGCGGTGTCGACGGCCCTTGCGGCGTATCTTGCATCTACTCGTCTCCTTCTCTGCCTCCCCCTGGGGAGAGCAACACAAATTGAAGCCGACTATTACCTAGCACAGCGACGTTCGATTCTCAAGCGCGACCCCCATTGATTGCAAGCCCCTTCTCCGAGACCATCACCCTTTCGCCCTCGTCGGCCGCGAGCAGGGCACAGGCCTCGAAGTCGTCGGAGAGATGGACCAGGAGGAGCGAACCACCGGACGAAAGCAGAGAGATCGTGCCGAAACGCCTTGCGCTGAAGGCGTCCCCGACTCCCGGGACCTGCAACTCCGCCATTTTTACTAGTCTCGCAGAGAGGGGCTGACTTTGTGCCTCGGTTGGGGCCGTCCGACCTGAGCAAGAGGCAGGCGCGTGCTATACTTTGGGCCGATGAAGAAGGTGCAGTTGGACCCCGAGAAGGTTGTCCGGGCACAGCTTCCGACACGCTTCGGGGCCTTTGAAATCTACGGCTTCCGGAACGAGGAGGACGGAGAGGAAGCCATTGCCGTCGTCAAAGGGGAGGTGCCGCTCTCCGGACAGCCGCTGGTTCGTATTCATTCCCAATGTTTCACCGGCGATACCCTGCACTCGCTGCGCTGCGACTGCGGAGATCAGCTCGAGCAGGCCCTGGAGAGGATCGGCCAGTCCGAACAGGGACTCCTGATCTATCAGATGCAGGAAGGTCGAGGAATCGGTCTGCTGAACAAGTTGCGCGCCTACGCCTTGCAGGATCACGGCGTCGATACGGTCGATGCCAACCTGCAGCTTGGTTTCGAGCCGGACGAAAGAGACTACTGGTTTTGCGCCGAGATCCTCCGTTTTCTGGGCGCGGAGGACGTACGCCTGATGTCGAACAACCCGGACAAGATCAACGGTCTTTTGGACGCCGGGATTCGAGTCGTCGAGCGCATACCGCTGATCGTCCCCTCCAATCCTCTGGTCAGTGGCTACCTTCGGACCAAGAAAGAGAAGATGGGACACCTGTTGTAGGGAAGTCCCGGCGAAACGAAAGACCGCCGCCCGGCGACTAGTGAATTACTCCGCAGGCGTCGTCCATCGCTTCATCCACGGCATCGACAGGTCGAATCCGTCCAGGGCTCGTCCGATGGCGTGGTCGATCAGGTCGTCGATGGTGCGAGGCCGGTGATAAAAAGAGGGAATGGGAGGGGCGAGGACGGCCCCCATCTCGGTCACTTCCACCATCCGTCTCAAGTGTCCCAGGTGCAGGGGGGACTCGCGCGGCATCAGGACCAACCGGCGACGTTCCTTGAGCGTCACGTCCGCAGCCCGCGTGAGCAGATCCTTGGTGACCGACGTGGCAATACAGGAGAGCGTGCTCATGGAACACGGAACCACGATCATTCCGTCCGTTCGGAACGAGCCGCTCGAGATGGAGGCACTCAGATCATCCGGCGAATAGACGACATCGGCCAGTGCCTCGACCTGCGCCGGCGACCAGTCGGTTTCCAGCTCCAGGGTCCGGGCCGAGGCCCGGGTGCAGACGAGGTGGGTTTCCACTTCGGGAACCTGGCGCAACAGCTCCAACGTTCGGACCCCGAGGATGGCGGCCGAAGCGCCTGAGATCCCGACGACCAGCCTTTTTCGACTCATCGGCACAGTCTACCGCAGTCCGGCGGAACCAGTTTACGGGACCGCGTAGACCCTTGCAGTTTGACTGAAACCGCAGGACGGGGTACTAGTATCGGGCTAATGTCCTGGTACAGGAAGCTGCACTGGCAAATCATCATCGGCCTCGTTTTGGGGGTGTTCTACGGCATCCTTGCGAGTGTCAGCGGACTTGGCTCCTTTACTTCCGACTGGATCAGTCCTTTCGGGACCATCTTCATCCGGCTCCTCAAGCTGATCGCCGTCCCCCTCGTTTTGGCCTCGCTGATCTGCGGGGTCGCTTCCCTTTCCGACTTGAGGCGATTGTCGCGGATCGGCGGCAAGACGATTGCGATCTACATCGGCACGACGGTACTGGCCGTATCCACCGGACTGGTGATCGTCAACATCCTCAAGCCCGGCCATCAGGTTCCCCCGCAAATGCGCGACCAGTTGGAGGCCACTTACCAGTCCGACGTCGAGTCGCGGGCGGATCTGGCTCGGGAGGCCCGTGAGCAGGGGCCGTTGCAGCCGCTCGTGGACGTGGTCCCCGAGAATGTCTTCGGCGCGGCCGCGGACAACCGGAATATGCTTCAGGTGGTCTTCATCGCACTCTTGTTCGGCATCGGCCTGATCCAGGTTCCGGCGGCTCGGTCCCAACCGGTGATTGCCTTTTTCGAAGGCCTCAACGACGTCATCATCCGGCTCGTCGACCTGATCATGCTGATGGCTCCGGTGGGAGTCTTCGCCCTCATCGCGGCGACCATCACCTCGGTGGCGGGGAACAACCTGACCCAGATTCTCGACCTTCTGGGGGCCCTGGGTTACTACTGCATGGCCGTCGTCGGGGGTCTGCTGATCCACACGCTCATCACCTACCCGTTGCTGCTCCGATTCTTCTCTCCCATGTCGATACCGACCTTTTTCCGGGGAATCGGGCAGGCCCAACTGGTCGCCTTCTCGACCAGTTCATCCGGCGCCACGCTGCCGGTGACGATGGAGCGTTGCCGCGAGAAACTGGGGGTTTCCGAGGAAATCACCTCCTTCGTTCTGCCCCTCGGGGCCACCATCAACATGGACGGCACCGCCCTTTACCAGGCCGTCGCTGCGGTCTTCATCGCCCAGGCCGTGGGAATGGACCTGAGCTTTGCCCAGCAACTGACCATCATCCTGACGGCCGTCCTGGCTTCGATCGGCACGGCGGCCGTCCCGAGTGCCGGTATCATCATGCTGGTCATCATCCTGCAGGCGATCGGCGTCCCCACCGCCGGCATCGCCCTGATCCTCGGAGTCGACCGGATCCTGGACATGTTGCGCACCGTCACGAACGTCACCGGTGACGCCACGGTCTCCGTACTGGTGGCTTTCTCCGAGGGTCAACTTGGGGAGCCGGATCTCGGCGAGGAAAGCGATCGGATCCGCACGAGATCGGGGGACTAAAGACGAGCCGGACCGGGTTGACCGGACGGCCTCGGACGAAGGAGACCCCTGACCTTTCGCGGACCGTCACTCCCTGAGAATGGCCCGGACCGGCGAGGCCTCGCCGCCGGAGATTCGCAGCGGCAGCGCGATCAGCTCGTAGTCCCCGTCCGGCATGTCATTCAGGAGCAGATTCTCCAGGATCAGCACTCCCGCCTCTCCGAAGGCTCGATGCGCCGGCAGGGCGGCATCATCGAACCGGTCGATGGAAGGGGCATCGGTCCCCACCAGCACGATTCCCTGCCCCACCAGCATCTCCGCGACCTCGGCTCCGAAGTAGGAGAACTCGCTGCGGAACGTGCTGAAATCGTTCGTGGGAGTCGAGCGGACCAGCAGCCGCGGCGGCATGTTGATCAGCCGGTCTTCCAGATCGGCCGGACGAATCTCCCGCCGACCTCCGATCGTAACCACCCGGACCGGACCCACGCAGCGACGCAGATCCACCTGGTCGATGGTGGGGGCGCCGGGCAGAAAGTGAGACGGGGCGTCCATGTGGGCCCCGGTATGCAGGCTCAGGCTCATGTGGCTCAAATCGAAGGAGTCCCCCCGATCGAGACGCAGAGTCTGCTCGCGTGTGAAGGGGACGTCTCCGGGCCAGACCGGGATACTCGAGTCGAGTGGAGGTGAGATATCGTAGATTTTCACGCTGTTTCCTCGCGACGGGCTTCGCTTACGGGTGCGTCCATGCTACAGCAAGTCGGGAGATGCTGTAGAGAACGGGTCGCGGGAGAACCGGAGAACCAGACCACCTCCCCCCCGTCCACCCGTCCTCCCGTCCTCCCGTCCCCGGTCCTCCCGTTCTCCCACCCTCAGGTTCTCTCGTCCTCCGCCGCCGAAGGAGCCCGGATGCTTGTTCTGCCGCGGCGATGATGCCACCATTTGCGCATGGGCAAGGGGGAACCGGTTCTGCTGCACGTGGAGACGCAGGTCCATGGCCGCGTGCTGCTCTCCGGGCCGCCGGCCGGTGTCTTTGCAGGACTTCTGGTCGGCTTTCACGGCTATGCGGAGAATGCGCAGACCCAGTTCGATCGTCTGATTCCCGTTGCGGCACCCGACTGGATGGTCTGTTCGATTCAGGCCCTGCATCCCTTCTATACGCGCACGGACGGCGAGGTGGTGGCCAACTGGATGACTCGACTCGACCGGGAGCTGGCCATCGCCGAGAATCTGAACTATGTGGCGGAGGTCCTGCGCCGGATCGCCGGCAGATTGGCTCCGGATTCCCCACTGTCGTTCTGCGGCTTTTCCCAGGGAACGGCCATGGCCTACCGCGCCGCCGTGGCGCGTCCACCGGCGACGGCCACGGTGGTAGCCGTCGGGGGAGATGTTCCTCCCGAACTCGGCCGCGAGCACCTCGAACGGCTCAGGCAGGTTCTCGTCGCGCGCGGGGCCCGGGACCGGCACTATCCCGAGGAGAGGATGGAGGAGGACCTCCGACGACTGGCGGCAGCCGGGATTCCCGCCCGCTCCTTCGTCTATGACGGCGCCCACCAGTGGCAGGATGGGCTGACGCCCGAGATTCGCAGGTTCCTGGTCGGACACCGGTAGTCCGGGGCGCGAATCGGCCCACCCCCTGCGTCTCCCCCGGGCGAGACGTCAGATCAGGCCGTGGCGGTCGAGCAGCGTGCGGTCCGAGAGAACCTCCTCGGTCGGGCCGTCGGCCACGATCTCGCCCCCGTCCATGACGATCGTCCGGGGAAGGATTCGGCGGACCAGGCTGAGATCGTGGGTCGCCACCAGCAGGGTCAGGTCGAGACCGGCCAGAAGCTGAGTGATCCTGCGGGTGGCGCGAGCATCGAGTCCGGAGGTTGGCTCATCGAGGGCCAGGATGCTCGGATCCATCGAAAGCACGGTGGCGATCGCGGCCAGCTTCTTCTCCCCGAGACTCATGCGATGGGGGGCCCGATCGGCCATCCGCTCCATCCCCACCGCGGCCAGGGCCGCGGCGACCCGTTGACGAACCAGCTCTTCGGGCAGCCCCATGTAGAGAGGGCCGAAGGCGACATCTTCAAAGACCGTCGACGAGAACAACTGGTCGTCGGGGTCCTGAAACACGAGACCCACATTTCGCCGGATCTCCGCCAGGCTCGAGGCCTCGAGGCGCCGGTCGTCCACGAACACTTCGCCCTCTCCCTCCAGAACCCCGTTCAGATGCAGCAGCAGCGTGGACTTACCCGCACCGTTCGCGCCGACGATACCGATCTTTTCTCCCGCCTCGACCTCGAGCGAGACCGAGCGCAGTGCTCCAAGGCCGGCGCCATAGCTGAACGAGAGATCGCGGATCCTCAGGAGCATGCTCAGGCAAACCTCCGCAAGATGCATGCGAGCGTGGCGGCGGCACAGACTCCGAGGGCGATCCAGTCGATCCGGCGCAGGCGGCGCATTTCGAGCGAGCGAATCGTCCCGTCGAATCCGCGGGATCTCATCGCCATGTGCAGGCGCTCACCCCGAGACACGGCACGCACGAACAGGCTTCCGATCATGGAGCCGGCCACCCGGGTCTGCCAGAGCGGCGAGGGCCTCCGCCCTCCCGGCATCCGGGCGCTGCGCGCCGCCCGAGCTCGAAGCATCCTTGCGGCGTCGTCTCCGATAACGGACAGGTATCGGTGCATCAGACCAATGATGGCCACCAGGGCAGCCGGAACTCCGATGCGGCCCAAAGCCTGTAGCAATTCGTGGGCGGGAGTGACCGATGCCAGCGTCACCGTAGCCTGGACCGCCAGGAGAAACCGGACGAGGACAGTCCCGAACCGTTCGATCCCGGCGCTCGTCACCGGCCAACCCACGCCCGGCATCTTCCAGATGACGGCCCCGGGAGTGGTGAACGGAATCGCCAGCGCCGCCAGCAGGAAGGGCAGAGTGGCCAGCGTTCGAAGCCAGATCTTCAGAAACGAAGCCCCGGAGATGGCGATGCAGCTCCAGACCAGTGCCAGGCCCACCAGATAGAGCCACCAGTCGGCCAAGGGCACCAGATTTACCGAGAGAATGAAGAGCAGGGTTGCCAGAATCCGGGTCCGAGGATCCAGGGTAATCGCGCCGGATGCATTCGGCAGATTCTTCTCCGCTGGCTGCGGCAAGGCTCAATCCCCTGTACCGGTGTTCCGGGCGTGACTGACTGCCAGGACGAGTCCGGCCACGGCGACGACGCCCACGATCATGGCGACGACCACCGAGTAGAAGGATGTCCCTAGCCAGGAGACCGAGTAGCCGGACATCAACTCGAAAGCGTGGGATTGGGCCAACCGGCTGAATCCGGCGCTGTGGGCCACGGCTTCGAGACCGTCCGGATCGGCCGAAGCCAGGGGGGCCAGCAATACGAGCATGAGGGTCCCCGTCATCCCTGCGGTCAGCAGGGAGGCGGAGGTTCGCCCCGGCAACGCCGGATTCTCCCGCAGCAACTCCGGGCGTGCGGAACGCAGCAGCGTGATGGCGGCCGCCGTCACCAGCCCCTCTCCGACGCCGACCAGCGCGTAGACTCCGGTCAGGGCCGGGAGAGCCATCTTGAGGGGAAACGTCCCGGAAAGTGCCAGTTCCACGGCGGTCGCGGCCGCACCCACCTCGACCGACAGCCAGGCCCCCACGAAAGCGGCCGGGCCCGGTCGCCGCCAGATCCGCAAGACCACAGTGTAGGCGGCGTAGCCTGCAAAAACGGAGAAGGCTCCCATGTTGATGAGGTTGCAGCCCATGACCAGCAGACCGCCGTCCTGAAACAGGAGCCCTTGCACGATCACGACTGCACTCATCAGAAGGATGGCGGCCCAGGGTCCGACCAGCACCGCGGCCAGCGCCGCTCCCAGGATGTGGCCGGAGGTTCCTCCGGCAATGGGGAAGTTGATGGCCTGGGCGGCAAAGATGAACGCAGCCAACACGCCGATCAGGGGAGCCTGCCTCTCGCCCAGCTGATCCGAAGTGTGCCGCAGTGCCAGCCAGCCGACCAGTCCGGCAACGATCCACCCTCCCAGGGAAACCCCGGCCGAAAGAAAGCCGTCGGGAATGTGGAGGGCCAGAGGACTCGGAACCATGCGTCAGCAATTTAGCACAATTCCGAAGGGGGTCGTGTGTCCGCGAGCGGGTCGGCGGCAACCGCCCACGCCCCCGGGGGCCGGTTGGCGGGTCTGTCGCAGCGAAAGGTCCCACCGCTCAGCGCGGGTTTCGAGCCGGCACGGGGCGTCGGGGGCATCCCTGCCAGGTAAAGCCGATTGTCTCCGAAGCGAGAACACCGTGGTTGTCCGGGTTGACGAGATAGAACTTCAACCCTTCCCTGACCCAGTCGCCTGTTTCGAAGCTGCCACTGCTGACACCGCTGGTCAGGAGCCAGCCGTCCGGCGCTCCGACCCTGATTTCCACCCGCTCGACGGCCGGGGCTTCCCACTCCAGACGAACCGGCACGTGGGAGCGGCCGTCGCAGACCCGAACGGGGTTATCCTGGGCTCGAAACACGATCCCGCATCCCTCGGTGGTCATGCGGACGGTATCCACTCCGAAGACCCGCCGATCGTGCCGATCCACGAGCAGGAAGTTCATCCCGTGGGTGACCCAGGGACCCGTTTCGATGGTCCCTTCCGCTCTACCGGAGGAGACCAGTTTCCCGATCGGCGACTGCAGCCGAACTTCCACGTCGGTTTGTGGGGTCCACCAGTGAATCGTCGAGGCCACGTTCGCCTTCCCGTCGCAGACCTGAAAGAGGTTTGGCTCGGCGGCGAGGCCCGAATCCGCCGGGGCCGGGGTGAAGGCCAGCTGTCTCCCCTCGAGATCGACCCCGCCCTCCCGGAAGGCCTGGTAGAGGGCCACGCCCGTCAAGTCGACCGGCACCTCGCCCACAGCGGACCAGACCACCTCCTGCGCTGCCGGCAGCTCGCCCGGACCCAGTCCGACGATGACGGAATGACCCGGCTTCCCGGCATCCGGCGCGATGTCGAGGTATTCGATGCGGATCTCCCCGTTCCGCTTCAAGATCAATCTGAAGGAGTTCGTTTCCCCGCCCTTCGAGGATCCATAGAGCGCCATCGAATCCCACAGGATCTCGACGCTGTCTTCAGTGAATTCGACGGACGCCGACCCGCCGATGTGCGGATCGAAGTCGCAAAAGAAAGGCGCGATGATGGGCTCTTCGCCCCTGAGACGCCCCTCCTGGGGAAGAGCCCAGTGAGGATCGGAGCGGAAGGTGACGAATCCATTGAGGCTGATCGCGACGGCGTTGTAGTAGCGACCGAAGAACGGGAACCAGAAATCCGGGGGAAAGACGAAGGTCCTGCAGTCGTTGTCCAGCTGATAGAGGAAGGTGTTGTTCTTCCATTCGTTAGAGACCAGGTCCACCCCTCGGGTCTCCGTTCCAGCGACCAGGCTCAGGACTTCGCGTTCCCAGGGAGGATCGGTCAGGATGCTGCCCTCGCGGCTTCCGTTGTAGTACTCCTCCTCGAAATCGTAGAACTTGTCCGGAGGGCCCACGTCACTGCCGGGTCCCAGAATCTCCCCGAAGGGGAATATGGGCTCCATGGAGAGAAGATACTCTCCTCCTGACAGACCTGGGATGAGATAGGCGCCGTCGTCCTCCAGGAGAAACCCCGAGACCGAAGACACGGCTCCGGAAAGGATCGGATCGCCTTCGGGATCGAGAGGGGTGGCCTGCAGGTTCGCCCCTGTCAAGGCCCCCCAGTGGGCGCGGAATACCTGCCCGGACAGGGTGGCTGTCGTGGCGGCGAATTCGGCCGAAGGATAGAGATAGGACACCCAGGCGGCATCGTCGGCCCGGATTCCGCCGAGACTTCCCTCCAGGATCAGCGGGAACATGACGGGGACGAGGACATCGTTTTCAGGATCCCCGTCAAAGGCCTCCGCCAGGTTGACCTGTGAGTGGTGGAGTCCAATAAGGTGCCCGAATTCGTGGGTCATGACTGCTCGCACGGCATCCAGGGCACCCCGCTGAACCTGCCGGCCATTGATGACCGTCCAACTCCCCACGAGAGAACCTTCCTCGGTCTCCGGTGAGGAGAATCCCAGGACGCTCCAACTCGCGCCGTACCCGAAGAGCCTGTCGGTAAGCTCCCCGTTCCCATCGAACACGATCGGGTTTTCGGCCGAGTTCAATGTCGAGAAATTGGATGAACCCACATCCTGGGAAAGCTGGCTCCCTTCCAGAAAGGAGATGGACGAGGTGGGCACCGCTTCCCACAAGTCGAAGACCGACCGGACCAGTTCGATCGCTTCGGCGTTGGTCAACTGGCCCAGGGGCCCCCGATCCGCCCGATAGGTGACCGGACCCGGCCAGACCACCGGTCGCCCCTCCCACACGTACAGGGGCCCGCCGCCGAAAAGGCTCCCGGTGAAGTACCAAATCAGGATGGTCCGACTTAGGAAAGACACGCCGCGCCGAGATCGTTCACTCATGTCAGCTCCTTACAGGCGCGACCCGGGCGTGCTTCTGCCGACATTCCGATCTCGAGCCGGCCCACAGGTGACGGTTCAGCAGCCGGTTCGATGCAGGAAAACCATACTTCCCGAAGGCCCCCGAGGTCTACCAGTTTTCTCGCCCCAAAATGAAAAATCGAAAATCGAAAATCGAAAATCGTAAATCGTAAATCTCAGATCCCTCCCCCCTTTCCCTTGCCAATTTCTCGAGGCCGGGCTAGGCTGAGGGACGACTTTGAGGTCTGATTCGGGCACATCTGAGAGAAGGAAACAGCGATGAGCAAACTGGGACGTAGAGCATTCATGAAGAGCGGAACGGTCGGCCTCGCCACGGCGGCCGCGGTGCGATCGGTCAAAGCCCAATCCGTCGCACCCTCGGACCAACTGGGCGTCGGATTCATCGGTCTCGGTCGCCAGGGGACCTTCAACATGCGGAAATTCCTGGAGTTTCCGGACTTCCGGGCCGTCGCCGTGTGCGATGTCTATGCGCCCCATCTGCAGAGGGCCAAGGAGGAAACCGGCGCCGAGGCCTACAAGGATTTTCGGCAGGTCCTGGACCGCAAGGATATCGATGTGGTCATGATCGCGAGCCCGGATCACTGGCACGCCGCCATGACCATCATGGCCTGCGAGGCGGGCAAGGATGTCTATGTCGAAAAGCCGATCTGCGTCGCCGTCGCCGAAGGCCGGGCCATGGTCGAGGCGGCCCGCAAGAACCGGCGCGTAGTTCAGGTTGGGACCCAGCAGCGTTCCGGGCTCCATTTCCAGGAAGCCGTCAACCTGGTCCGTCGCGGAGATCTGGGCAAGATCACTTCCGTTCGCTGCTGGAATTTCGGCAACTCGACGCCGAACGGCATCGGCAACCCTCCCGATTCCGATCCTCCGGCGGATCTCGACTGGGATTTCTGGCTGGGACCGGCACCCAAGGTTCGGTTCAATGCCAACCGCTTCGGCGTCTTTCCCGATCGCTGGTCGTCATTCCGGTGGTTCTGGGATTATGCCGGCGGCATGATGACGGACTGGGGCGTTCACCATCTGGACATCGTCCAATGGGCGATGAACGTCGATGCTCCTCTGGCTGTCTCCACGAGCGGCGGAAAGCTGGCACTGAAGGATAACCGCGAGACACCCGATACCCTGACGGCGACCTTCGAGTATCCCGGATGGATCTGCACCTACGAACATCGCGAGTGCAACTCCAGTCGAATCAACGACCACGGCTACGGCATCGAGTTCTATGGGACCGAGGGCAGCCTGTTCCTCGACCGCTCCGGCTTCAAGGTGACTCCGCAGACTTTTCGCCGGGGCGACGAAAATGCTCCCCGGATGTATGCGATGGAGTATCCCGATACGAACGATGACAACCACGACCATGTCGGCAACCTGCTGGAGTGCATCCGCAGCCGCAAGCAACCGATCTCGGACATCGAAATCGGGCACCGGTCTTCATCGACCTGCTTCCTGGGCAACATCTCCGTCCGGACCGGACGCAAGATCCGCTGGGACGGGGCCAGCGAGACGATTCCGGACGACGCCGAGGCATCGGCCTTTCTGAAGCGCGACTATCGGGCCCCCTGGAAACTGTAGTCGGCAGGGCAACGGGTTCTTGCGGCGCCCGGCGAGGGGGCTTTGCCGGGTCCAGCCGCCTGCACAGCGCTCTGACGGCTACTGCAGCTCGATGAGCTCTTCGATCGCCCCGGGTGCGTTGACGGCGCTCGGAACGGTGGCCGGCTGAAGTTGCTGCGACCCGCGCCAGAAATCGATCAGCGAGGATTGGTGCACGCAGGAGATCGTGCAGTAGGGAGCGCATTCCTTGGCGGTCTGGTGCTCCCGTCGGATATCCGTGACGCTGTAGCGTTCCAGCGGAATTCCGGGATTCCCGCGCTGCTGTGAACAGTAGTGCACGAGTCCTTCTTCGCACACGTAAAGATAGCGCGCGCCGGCTCGACAACTCCAGGCGTTGGCCCGCCCCGCGGCCAGGTTCTCCTGAAAGTACTTGGTCAGCCTCGCATAGCCGCGTTTGCCCAGCCTGCGGACCTTCTGAAAGACCTCCAGCTCCGAGCGTCCCAGGGGCTTGAGATTCCCTTCCCCGTCGTGAATGATCCCGACGGTGCAGGTAAAGCCCAGTTCGACCGCCCGTTCGGCAATCACCAGGGCGTCGGCCGGATTGCGGACCCCGGATCCGAGGACCGTGTTGATGTTGACCTTGAACTTTGCCTCGTCAGCCAGGTAACGAAGCTTCTTGTCCAGTACCTTCAGGCTCTTCATCGACATCTCGTCCGGCTGGACGTTGTCGATGCTGATCTGGAGGTGATCCAGCCCGGCGGCGTTGAGCGATCGGATCCGCTGGCGGGAAAGCAGGTAACCGTTGGTAATCATGCCCGCGATCATCCGGCGGCCGCGACTGTGCCGAATCAGCGCCTCGAGCTCAGGATGAAGGAGCGGCTCGCCGCCGCTGATGGTGATGACGGCCGTTCCCAGTTCGGCCAGATGATCGATTCGACGGAGCATGGTCTCCGTCGCGATCGGCTCGGAGTGATCGTCGTACTCGTTGCAGTAGCCACAGGCGAGATTGCAGCGCCGCATCGGGATGATATGGGCCAGTATGGGATGATCCGTCGAAGCGAGACCCCGTGCGATCATCCACCACTCCCGCGTCCGGAGCGTAAATCTCTTTCGCAGACCGATCAAGTTAGCCTCTGATCATCGAAACAGCTGGTTTGTGTCGATTCGGACTCCAGCGCCAAGAACGCCGGAACGAGACGCCTCTTGCTTGCTGTCAAGGATAACAATACGCTCTGAACAGGTCAATGGATCCAGCCCTTCAGAAGGCATCCATCGGCCGTGCTATTGTAGTCATAGAATGCCATCTGGACCCGGGAGAGCAAGAGGATGAGTGAGAGTATCCTGAAGATCGGTCTGGTGCAGATGACCTGCTCCACGGATCCGGAACAGAATTTCGCCAAGGCCTTCAGCCGGGTGCGTGAGGCGGCCACCGACGGGGCCCGCGTCGTGTGCCTCCAGGAGCTGTTCCGGAGCCGCTACTTCTGCCAGGAGGAAGACGTGCGTTTCTTCGAACTGGCACAGCCGATCCCGGGTCCCTCGACCGAGGCGCTGGGAGAGCTCGCGCGGGATCTGGGGGTCGTCATCGTGGCGTCTCTGTTCGAGAAGCGGGCGGCCGGCATTTACCACAATACCGCCGTGATCCTCGATACGGATGGACACATCGCCGGCACCTATCGCAAGATGCATATCCCGGACGATCCCCACTACTACGAGAAGTTCTACTTTGCACCCGGAGACCTCGGTTTCGGGGCCCACCAGACGAGCGCCGGCCCATTGGGCGTCCTGATCTGCTGGGATCAGTGGTTTCCCGAGGCGGCCCGTCTCTCGGCCCTTTCCGGAGCGCAGGTCATCTTCTACCCGACGGCCATCGGCTGGCTGGAAGGGCAGTCGCCTGAGACCAACCGGGCCCAGCACTCGGCCTGGGAGATCTCCCAGCGGGCCCATGCCGTGGCCAACGGCGTCTTCGTGGTGGCCGTCAACCGGGTGGGAACGGAGGACCACATCCGGTTCTGGGGCCAGTCCTTCGCCTGCGATCCCTTCGGCCAGGTGATCTCGCGGGCGTCTGCGGACGCCGAAGAAGTGCTGGTCGTCTCCTGTGATCTCTCCCTCGTGGAGCAGACGCGTCGTGAGTGGTGCTTTCTGCGCGACCGCCGGATCGATGCCTACGCAGATCTCGCAGTCCGATTCCTCGACCGGCCCGGGAGCAAGTGACGGCGTCATGAACCCTGCCGCCTCCCCGACTCCCTCCGAGCTCGGCTACCGGATGCCCCCCGAGTGGCATCCACACAGCTCGACCTGGCTGGTGTGGCCGACCAACCCGATCACCTGGCCCGGCGATCGCCTCCAGCAGGTGCGCGCCTCGTACAGAACGATGATCCGGGAGCTGGTCGAAGGTGAAGCTGTCGACCTCCTGGTCGACGACGAGCAGACGCGGGACGAACTCCTCGCCCGCTTCGGGGCCGGCGGCCTGTCTGCCGGCGAGCTTCGGCTGCATGTCGTTCCCACCGTAGACGGCTGGATCCGGGACTACGGACCCAACTTCCTCGTCAATCCGGCCGACCCCGAGAATCCGCTTGCCTTCAACCGGTGGACCTTCAATGCCTGGGGCAACAAGTATGCAGATCTGGCGACGGACGATGCCGTGATCGACCGGCTCGCACCGATCCTCGAGGGGCGTCGGTTTCGACCGCCCATGATTCTCGAAGGAGGGTCGATCGAGGTCAACGGCCGGGGACTTTGTCTGACCACCCGCCAGTGTCTGCTGAATCCGAACCGCAATCCGGCGCTGCCGCCGGGACGGATCGAGAGGATTCTGAGGGAGCATCTGGGCGTCGATCGGGTGATCTGGTTGGACGAAGGAATCGTCGGAGACGACACGGACGGGCACATCGACGATATCGCGCGCTTTGCGGCGCCGGACGTCGTGGTCTGCGCGGTCGAAGAGGATCCGCAGGACGCGAATTTCCCGATGCTCCAGGAGAACTACCGCACGTTGTGCCGCCTCTCCACCGAGGAGGGTCTCTTCCGGGTCGTGCCTCTCCCGATGCCGGCACCGGTCGAGGCCGACGGCGAGCGCCTTCCCGCCAGCTATGCCAACTTCTACATCGCCAACGGCCGGGTGTTGGTCCCGATCTTCGGCCAGACACGCGACCAATCGGCGCTGGACGTTCTGCGGGGGCTCTTCCCCAATCGCCGGGTGGTCGGCATTCCGGCCGCCGACATGGTGTACGGACTCGGAGCCGTCCACTGCCTCACCCAGCAGCAACCGGCCGTCTTCCCGGCGTAGGTTCCGCGGTTCCGCGGTTCCGGGGAACCCCGGAACTCAGTCCCGTTCCAGCACGACGACGCTGGCGATGGGGTCGGGAGCCTGCGCAGGAACCTCCACGGAAATCCCGGCCGGCCCCTGCGTGAACTTCAGCTTCGAATCGGGGCGAGTCAGCAGGTAAGCCCGGGTCACCGAGCCGGACACCGGAGGCACCTCGAGCGTGCCCTGCGGCCAGTCAAAGACCATCAGGAAGAGGCGGCGGTCCTTGCTGGTCGCCCGTCCCCAGGCAAGCGCTGGGAAGGGACTCGGGCCGGTCCCGTAGATCGCCTCGCCGTTGACGTCCATCCATTTCCCGATGCGCCGGAGACGCTCGACGCTGGGAGCCGGGATTTCCCCCCGGGCGGTGGGTCCCACGTTGAGCAGATAGTTGCCCCCCTTGCTGGCGATGTCGATCAGGTTCCGGATCAGCGTCTCGGCCGACTTCCAGTGGTCATCGTACGATTTGTAGCCCCAGGTGTCGTTCATGGTCATGCAGGATTCCCAGTCCACTCCGGGAAGTCCGGTAGGCGGGATCTCCTGTTCGGGAGTGCCGAAATCACCGGCATAACCCGGGCCCTTGTTCAGGCCCTGCATGCCCTGGCGCCCCTTGCCGACGCGGTTGTTGATGATGATGGACGGTTTCAGGCTGCGCACGTAGTTGTAGAGATCCTTCCCGTCTTCCTCGGTCCACCAGTCGACCCACTCGCCGTCGAACCAGAGGATCGCGGGATCATACTGCGTGACCAGTTCCCGCAGCTGGGCCTTCATGTAGTTGACATACTCCTGCTTACGGTCGGGGTAGATCCGCGTCTGGCCGTCGCCGGCAGTGGGATCCTTGCCCTCCTTCTCCACGTACTGGGAGGGGTGGTGCCAGTCCATGATGGAGTAGTAGAAGCCAAAGGTGATGCCCTGCTTACGGCATTCCAGGCTCAGAGCCGCCATGGGATCGCGGCCGTACGGGGTGGAGTCGACGATGTCGTAGTCGCTGACCTTGCTGTCGAACATGGAGAATCCGTCATGGTGCTTGGACGTGATCACCAGGTACTTCATCCCCGCCTGTTTGGCGATGCCGACCCACTGAGCGGCGTCGAAGGCGACCGGGTTGAATTGGCGGGCGAACTGCGCGTAGTCCGCCCGGGGAATGTTGGCCCAGGACTGGATCCACTCGCCGATCTCGTCCGAACGTTTTCCCTCGTACTCACCCGCGGGGACGGCGTACAGCCCCCAGTGGATGAACATCCCGAACCGGTCGTTCCGCCACCACTGCATTCGGGCGTCCCTCGCCTCCGGGCTTTCGTCCAGGTAGTTCCCGGACGCCGTTTTCGCGGCGGGCTGGGCCGGAACGAACTCCACACACGAGGCTATGACGAGAATCAGGGCAGACAGAAGAAAGTGACACTTCAGGCGCATTCAACCCCCTTTACGACAGCGATTATTGCCGATCACTCCTCGCCGAACAACAGCGCGTTCCACTCCCGCCCGAGTCCGATTCGACCGGTCTGTTCCCGGATCCGGTACCGCAGCACCTGGAAAACCCGACCTACTCCGGGCTCCAACGGGGGACACGGCCCGGCGTCCAGGGCGCGCCCGCGGCCTCCAACTGCTGTTCGAGAGCCGGAAGATCGGTCTCGATGATCTGTCGCAGATTGCCCAGGACCGGACCGAACTCCTCCGAGGCGATCCGATAGGCTTCACGATTCGTTCCCGTCGGGGCCGAGGTGGATCGCCACTGACTGTCCACGATCGACTCGACCCGTTCCGTGATCGAGGGAAGCGTCGGATGGTTGCGGCGACTCAGGCTCCGGTCACCCGTCAAGCGGACCTGCAGGTCGAGGAGACTCATCCTCAGGGCACGGGCCTGCACGGCGAGCGCCCGGTCGGCGGCAGGGGTCTCCTCGAGCGCCTTGCGAACATATTCGAGCCGGTCCAGTCCCTCCTGCAGAGAGCGTCCAGCCCCCAGTACCGCCCGCTGCAGCCGCGCAACCTTTTCCTGAAACGCCAGCAACTGCGCCTTGTCCGGCTCGGCGAGAGACGAGATGCCAAGCGCCTCGGTCTCGAAGCTTACAGGCTCCGCCAGTGGTGTGAAGACTCCGTCCACCTTCTGGACGAGGGACACGGAGTAACGACCCGGCGTAACCAGGGGTCCCTCCGGAGCCGTTTCCCAGGGCGCCGGCTCATGTTCCTGGAGGCGAACCGGATTGGAGGCGGGATATCGCAGATTCCAGGCCACTCGGTGGAAGCCTGCCGTCAGGGGCCCGGAGAGGTGCCGAACGACACCGCCGTCGGAATCGGTGACGGTCAGAATCAGGGCCGGCGGTTCTTCGCGATCTTCGGCGCGGAGCTCATCCCAGGACGGGTACGTCGCGTTGCCTCCTTCCGCGCGGATCTTCTTCTCCTGCTCCTGTCGCTTTTGCTTGAGATTGCGGATCTCCTCCTTCAGATAGTAGGTGAAGACCGCGCCAAAGGGCGGGTTGGGAGCGGCAAAGAAGGAGTCTCCCTGGAATCGGGTGTCAAAATCCTGGGCCTGGATGTACATGGAGGTCTTGCGCACCGGAAACAGCAGCGCAGCTTCTGCCAGCTCGTCGCCGGAGATCTGACGCAACGGCGTGTAGTCATCCAGAACATAGATGCCGCGCCCGAAGGTACCCACGACGAGATCCTCCTCGCGGCGCTGGATTTGCAGGTCCCGGATCGCGATCACAGGGATGCCCCCTTTGAGCTGGAGCCAGTGACTGCCGCCGTCCCGGGTGAAGAAGACGCCGAACTCGGTCCCGGCGAACAGAAGGCCGGGGTTCACGTGATCCTGGGCAAATGCGTACACGGTCCCGCGTTCCGGAAGGTCGCCCTGAATGGGGGTCCAGGTTCTCCCCCGGTCCGTGCTCTTGAACAGATAGGGTTTGAAATCGCCCATCTTGTGATTGTCGAAGGCGGCGAGGACCGTGCCTTCGTCATGCAGGGACGCTTCCAGGTGGCTGACATAGGTGCGCGGGGGGACTCCGTCGATTTGCTCGATCCGCCGCCAGTGAGCTCCGCCGTCTTCCGTCACCTGAAGGAGACCGTCATCGGTCCCGGCATACAGGAGCCCCTGCACGAGGGGCGACTCCGAAAGGCTGACGACGTTACCGTAGAACGACGTCGAATCGCTCTTTGCGACGGCATCGACACTCCAGACCCGGCCCATGACTTCCAGGGTGTTCCGGTCCAGGTCGCGTGTCAGATCGGGGCTGATGGGACGCCAGCTGTCCCCCCGATCGTCACTCTGAAACACGCGCTGCGCCGCAAAGTACAGGCGGGTATGGGAGAACGGGCTGATGACGAGCGGTGAATCCCAGTTCCAGCGTAGCGGCGCCTGATCGGGCAGGGGTTGGGGCTGGATCGAGAGGATCTGACCGCTGCGCTTGTCGTAGCGGACCAGACCACCGTACTGAGATTCGGAATAGACGATGTTGGGGTCCTCGGGATCCACCTGAGTCTGGAAGCCGTCGCCGAAGACCGTCACATACCAGTCGGAGTTGACGATGCCCCGTCGATTCAGGGTTCTCGAGGGCCCTCCCTGAGTGGCATTGTCCTGAGTCCCACCGTAGACGAAGTAGAAGGGCACGCTCGAATCGGGGGTCACACGATAGAACTGCGCCAACGGCAAATTGGCCTTGAAATCCCACGTCTCGCCCCGGTCCCAGGTTTCATAGAGGCCGCCGTCGCAACCGACCAGGAGATGGGCGGTGTTCTCCGCGTCGATCCAGAGGGCGTGGTTGTCGACGTGCTTGGTCTGTTCCGGATAGCTGTACCATGTTTTGCCGCCGTCATCCGTACGATGCAGAAAAGTGTCCATCGAGTAGACGCGATCGGAGTTCGACGGATCGACGACCAACTCGTTGTAGTACTGCGGCGAGGAGCTCATGTAGTCGCTGCGCCGTTCCCAGGTCACACCGCCGTCGGTGGATCGGAAGAAGCCGCCCTTGTCTTCCTGTGCTTCCACGATGGCGTAGACCGTTTCCGGCGCCGACGGGGCGACGGCCAGACCGATCTTTCCCATTTCGACTTTCGGCAACCCGTGTTCGATCTTCGTCCAGTTGGCCCCGGCATCCACGGAGCGGTAGATAGCCGATTCCGGCCCGCCGTCGATGAGCGTCCAGACGTGTCGGCGGCGCTGATAGGCAGAGGCTACCAGGACGTCCGGGTTCCGGGGATCGAACACGACGTCATTGACACCTGTGTTCTCGCTGATTTCCAGTACCTTCTTCCAGGTCTTGCCGCCATCCTCCGTCTTGTACAGTCCGCGGTCTCCCCCCGCGTTCCAGAGCGGGCCCTGGGCGGCGACGTAGACTGTATCGCTGTGTCGAGGATCGATCAGGATCTTCCCAATGTGTTGGGAATCCTCCAGGCCGAGGCGCTGCCAGGTCTTGCCACCGTCGATGGACTTGTAGACTCCGTCGCCGTAACCGACCGAACGCTGCGAATTGTTCTCGCCCGTCCCCACCCAGACCGTCAGAGGCCGATTGGGGTCGATTGAAATACAGCCGATGGAATAGGAGCCTTCCTTGTCGAAAACCGGCGTCCACGTCGTGCCGGCGTTGGTTGTCTTCCAGACGCCGCCGGAGGCCGCGGCGAGATACCAGGTATCCGGGCGGTCCGGGCTGACCGCAATATCCGAAACCCGGCCCGACATCGTCGCCGGCCCGATGCCGCGCAGGGTCAGCCCCTCGAATGTCGAAGCTTGCAGCACTCCCTTCCCGTTTTCGGCCTTCTGGGCAGCCACCGTCGCCAGCACAGAAAGCGCCACCACGAAACCGACGGACACCTTTGGTGAAACTCGCATTTGAACCTCCTCCTCGGATCAATCCCTACCAGCGATTCTATGGAGGGGCCCAGGCCGTATCAAGTTTGCGTAGCGGCTCCAATCTCTTTACGATGGGTGACCATGTCGGATCAGAAGATCGCAGTGGTGACCGGAGGGGGCAAAGGCATCGGACGTGGCATCAGTCTGCGTCTGGCCGAAGAGGGCTACAGCATCGCCGTCAACTACGGTTCCGACCAGTCGAGCGCCGAGAAGACGGCGCAGGAGGTCGAGGAACTGGGCCGGGCGGCCCTGGTGATTCAGGCCGACGTCGGCTATTCGGATCAGGTGACGGAGCTTTTCGACACGGTCATCGAAGAGTGGGGCATCCCGGATGTGCTCGTGAACAATGCCGGAATCCAGACCTGGAAGGCGCTGCTCGACTTGGAGGAGGAGGAGTGGGATCAGACGCTGCGGACCAATCTCAAGGGGACATTCCTCTGCACGCAGCGGGCGGCCCGAGAGATGTCCAAGCACGAGCGAGGCTGCATCGTGAACATCGGCTCGGGCTGCAACAAAGGCCCTTTTCCCAATCTGGCGGGTTACACGGCCAGCAAGGGAGGCGTCGAGATGTTCACCCGCGTGGCGGCGGTGGAGCTTGGGCCGCTGGGAATTTCCGTCAACTGTGTGGCGCCCGGGGCGGTGGAAATCGAGCGGGAGGAATTCAATCCACCCAACTACTCCGCGATCTGGTCGCCCATTACGCCCTTGCGGCGCATCGGCCGTCCCGAGGACGTCGCCGCGGCAGTGGCCTTCCTGGTCTCGGACGACGGAGCCTTCATCAACGGCCAGACGATCTATGTCGACGGCGGACTCTTCACCCAGATGCCCTGGCCCTTTGACTAGAGCTTCTCGACATCGGCGGCATCGATCTCGCAGGAAACTGCCTGCTGGATCAGATCGACGGTGATGACGAAACGGAAGCGGCTCTTCTTCTCGACGAGATATCCCACCAGGCCGCGCAGCGGCCCGCGGCGAACCCGCACGCGATCTCCCGCCAACAACTCGGGAAACGGATCATAGGGCAGCTTGCTGAAAACCAGGGTCTTCACGGCATCGACCTGCTCGCCCGGTATGGCTGCCGCCTCATTGTTGAAGCCGATCACGCGCACCACCGAGGGCACCTTCAGGATGTCGAGCCGGTGTTTGATGATGTCGGTATGGACGAAGATATAGCCCGGGAACAGAGGAAACTGCACTTCCTTGCGTCGATCCTTCCACTTGGAGATCACGCTGCGCAGAGGCAGAAAGACCTCGATCTGACGCTGCCAAAGCTCCTCCGCCACGACCTTTTCGTGTCGGCTGCGCGTGTACACCGCGTACCACAGTTTGGTTTCGCTCATGTCCGTCATTCAGAGAGACAGCGGGGGATGACCCTACAGGTTTTGCCGTCGGATCGGCAGGCAGCCCCTCAACCGGCTACCGGCCACAGCACTTCTTGAACTTCTTGCCCGAACCGCAAGGGCAGGGGTCGTTGCGACCCACCTTCTTGAGTGTCCGTACCACCGTTCGGCCCGTACCGGCCGAACGGGTCGCAGCCTGCCCCGAGGCGCCGGTTCCGCCGCCGGGGCCTCCGGGCCCGGCCGTTTCGGCCTCGCCGCCCGAGTAGCTGACCTGGCGCGCTCGCCGGGCCCGGGCCGACACGATTTCCTGCTCCTCCTCCTGAGTCATCGGTCTCAGCAGGAACAGCATTCGAACGACTTCCTCGCTGACGCGGTCTCGGAGCTCCTCGAAGAGCTCGAAGGCCTCGCGCTTGTATTCGACCTTCGGATCGCGCTGGCCGTAGCCGCGCAGCCCGATCCCCTCCTTGAGATGGTCGAGGGCCAGCAGGTGATCCTTCCACTGCTGGTCGAGGATCTGCAACATCAGCACCCGCTCGAACCAGCGCATCGCCTGCGGAGACGCCTCCTGCTCCTTCTCTTCGTAGCGGCGTTTCATCCGGTCGAGAAGATAGTCCTCGAGCTCGGGGCGAGAGAGTTCCCGAAGCGGGACGGGACGGCCGGGCGTCGCAGGCGCCGTCTCGGCCCCAGGTTCGCCCTCTGGGGGCGGGAGCATCACCTGGTCGGGAATGTCGATGCCGAAGATGCGCTTGAAGTTGAGATTGAGCTGATCGTATTCCCAGCGCTCGGGGCTCACTTCCTTGCTGGCATAGAGGTCCACGAAACTGAACAGGATCTCCTCGGCCATCTCCATGACGTACTCGCGCTGGTCTCCGCCTTCCAGCAGCTCGCGGCGGAAGCGGTAGATCTCCTCCCGCTGCTTGTTCATGACGTCGTCGTACTCGAGCAAGTGCTTCCGGATTTCGAAGTTTCGGGCCTCGACCTGCCCCTGCGCCCGCTCGATCTGGCGGCTGAGCAGCTTGGACTCGATCGGCACGCCTTCCTCCATCCCGAGTCGCTGCATCAGGTTCGTGATGTTCTCCGAACCGAAGATCCGAAGGAGGTCGTCTTCCAGAGACAGATAGAAGCGGCTCGAACCGGGGTCGCCCTGACGGCCGGCACGTCCGCGGAGCTGATTGTCGATCCGCCGCGCTTCGTGGCGCTCCGTTCCAATGATGTGCAACCCGCCCAGTTTGATGACGTCCTCATGGACCTTCTTCCACTCCTCGAAGGCCTTTATTCTGTCCTCTTCCGAGATTTCGACCGGCAGGACGGCGCTTTCAGAGGCCAATTCCTCTTCATCCAGCTGATCCGTCATCTCGTACTTGGGCTTTCCGCCCAGAATGATGTCGGTGCCGCGACCGGCCATGTTCGTGGCGATCGTCACGGCGCCCTTCATACCGGCTTCGGCCACGATCTGAGCCTCACGCGCGTGGTACTTCGCATTGAGAACCACATGGCGAATGCCGCGGCGCTTCAGGATGCCCGCCAGCCGTTCCGATTTCTCGATCGACGTGGTTCCGACCAGAACGGGCCGCCCGACTTCGTTCAGTTCGCCGATCTCGTCCGCGACCGCCTGGAACTTCTCCCGTTCCGTCCGATACACGACGTCCGGGTATTCGATCCGGGCCAGCTGCCGGTTGGTCGGGATGACCACGACGTCCAGCTTGTAGGTGCTCTCGAACTCGGCGGCCTCCGTTTCGGCCGTGCCCGTCATACCGGCCAGCTTGTCGTACATGCGGAAGTAGTTCTGAAAGGTGATGGTCGCCAGGGTCTGGTTCTCCCGCTCGATTTTGACCCCTTCCTTGGCTTCCAGGGCCTGGTGCAGGCCGTCGGAATAGCGACGCCCTGGCATCAGACGACCGGTGAACTCATCCACGATGATCACCTGGCCGTCCTTGACCATGTAGTCCTTGTCCCGCGTGAACAGCGTGTGGGCCTTGAGGGCCTGCTGGATGTGGTGCACCAGATCCATGTTCCGAGGGTCATAGAGATTGCCGACATTCAGCGCCTTCTCGGCCTTCTCGATGCCGGACTCCTGCAGGACCACGGAGCGCGCTTTCTCGTCCACGTTGAAGTCTTCTTCCCGGATCAGGCGGGGAATCAGGCGGTCGATCTGGACATACTTGTCGGTTGATTCCTCCGAAGGTCCACTGATGATCAGTGGCGTCCGCGCCTCGTCGATCAGGATCGAGTCGACCTCATCCACGATGGCGAATCGATGTCTCCGCTGGACGCAGTCCTCCAGGGTGAACTTCATGTTGTCCCGGAGATAATCGAAGCCGAACTCGTTGTTCGTCCCGTAGGTGATATCGGCAGAGTAGGCGGCCTTGCGATCGGCGTCGCTCATGTCGTGCTGGATGACGCCGACGGTCAGGCCGAGATAGGTATAGATGGGACTCATCCACTCCGCATCACGGCGGGCCAGGTAATCGTTGACCGTCACCAGATGGACGCCCTTGCCTTCGAGGGCATTGAGATAGATGGGCAACGTCGCCACCAGAGTCTTGCCCTCACCGGTCTTCATCTCCGCGATCCTGCCTTCGTGCAGAACCATTCCACCGACGAGCTGGACATCGTAGTGGCGCATGCCGAGGGTCCGCTTGGACGCCTCCCGGACACAGGCGAAAGCCTCCGGAAGAAGATCTTCGAGCGACTCTCCCTGTTCGAGTCGACGGCGGAGCTCGGCCGTCTTGGCCTGCAGCTCGGAAGCCGACAGCGGGACAATGGACGCTTCGAGGTCGTTTATGTGCTGGACAGCCGGCTGGGTGCGCTTCAGATAGCGCTCGTTCTTCGAGCCGATTATCTTGGCTAGGAATTCATTTAGCATGGATACCCTACATTTTATCGGGTTTCCGCAAGTCGTGTCTTTCCGGGCGCCCCGGAACGGGCACGGGGGACGGCCCGGGGACTATGTGAGAGCCACGTGATGTCTGGAACATCCGCCAAGCTTCTCACGCCGGGATCGGCGATCCCGGCCTGCCCGTGAGCCCTCTCTGTCCGGCAGGTGCGGCGTGACCGGTCCCCGCAAGGAGGCGAGTGCCCGGCCGACCCCTTCAGTCTTCCACGCGGTAGTTGGGCGCTTCCTTGGTCACGAGGACATCATGGACATGGCTTTCCCGGACCCCGTGATGAGTGACCCGAATAAACTTGGCCTTGCGCTGCAATTCCCGGATGGTTCGCGCCCCGACGTAGCCCATGCCGGATCGGACCCCCCCCATCAGGACCGGAACGAGTGCCTCGAGGCTCCCCTTGTAGGGAACCCGTCCCTCGATGCCCTCAGGCGCCACTTTGCGCAGCCCGGCCTCCAGCGAGTGTCCGTAGCGGTCGGAGCTGTGGCCTTTGGCCATGGCCCCCTGTGAACCCATGCCCCGATAGGACTTGTAGCTCCGGTTCTGATAGAAAACCAGTTCCCCCGGGGCCTCGTCGGTGCCCGCGAAGAGGTTGCCGATCATGATGCAGTTGGCCCCGGCGGCCAGGGCCTTGACGATATCCCCGGAGTACTTGATTCCCCCGTCGGCGATGACCGGGATGCCCAGCTTGCGGGCGACCTTGACCGTCTCCAGGATAGCCGTAATCTGGGGGACACCCGTGCCGGTGACGATCCGCGTCGTGCAGATACTGCCCGGGCCCATTCCGACCTTGACGGCATTGGCGCCGGCATCGATCAGCGCCTTTGCGGCATCACCGCTGGCGATGTTGCCGGCCACCACGTCGGCCGTCTTCAGCTTCTTGCGCAGGGCACGCACACCCTTGATGACTCGATCGCTGAAACCGTGCGCCGTGTCAATGACGATCACGTCGGCTCCGGCCTTTTCCAGTTCCCGGGCGCGCTCCAGGAAATCGCCGCTGGCCCCGACGGCCGCGCCCGCCCTGAGGCGCCCGTAGCCGTCTTTGGCGGCATCGGGGTACGTGATCATCTTCATGATGTCCTTCACCGTGATCAGTCCCCGCAGCCGGAACTTCTCGTCCACGACCGGGAGCTTCTCGATGCGGTGCTCGTGCAGCTTCTTCTTGGCCTCCTCCACGGAGATCCCTTCCTGGACCGTGACCAGATTGTCCTTGGTCATCAACTCCTTGGCTTCCACGTCCAGGTCGGTGGCAAAGCGAAGGTCGCGGTTGGTGAGGATGCCGAGGAGCCGGCCTCGCGGGTTCGTGACCGGGACACCCGAGATGCGGTAGCGATCCATAATGGCCAGGACCTCCCGGAGTTTCGTTTCCGGTCCGACCTGGATAGGATCGACGATCATCCCCGATTCCGAACGCTTGGCCTTGTCGACTTCTGCCACCTGCTCTTCGATCGACATATTGCGATGGATGATGCCGATCCCGCCCAGCCTGGCCAGGGCAATCGCCATGCGGGCCTCGGTCACCGTATCCATGGCAGCGGAAGACAACGGGATGTTGAGATGGATGTTCTGAGAGAAGATGCTCTTCAGCTCGGCCTCGGCCGGCATGACGTCCGATCGTGCCGGCATCAGCAGAACATCATCGAACGTAAGGGCTTCGAGCAGTTCCATTGCGGGATTATAGCAGCGGGATCGGACTAATGCCATTCGGGCCGGAGGGGGTGCGAAGGGGTCAGTCGCGGGTGACGCGAATGACTTCCTCCACGCCCTCCATCTTCCGAACGACCCCTTCGACCGAGCTCAATTTGACCCCCACGACTCCAAGGATGGTCTTCGCGACACCCGTCGACCGATGCACGTCGAAATCGCGGGAGATGAGCAGGTCGATGACCTTCTCGATCTGCTGTTCCGTCGCATCGCTCTTCATCACGACGATCACGAGTCTCCTCCTTCAGGAGCTTCCCGACCCGCGTCCAGCAGCTTGCGGTGCTGACGTTCGGTCCGGCGAGTTTCGTCGACGATGCGCTCGAAGATCCGGCGCGCCGACTCGGGAGTCAGCCAACCCTCCGCCGCGGCCTGAATGTTGGCCATGACGTCTTCTTCGCGCTTTGGATCGTAGACCTGCACCTGCTGTTCGGCCTTCAGCTTTCCGATCTCGATGGCGCAATGGGTGCGCTGCGCGAGCAGGCGCACCAGGCGCCGGTCCAGATCGTCGATCTTCTCACGCCAGTACTCGAGCGATTTAGCCACCGGTCCGTTCCAGAAACTGCCTTTGCACGTACTCCGCCACCCGTTGCGGAAGGTCCACCCGCTCGCGATTCTCCTGCATGAACCGAACGATCGCCGTGCCGACCACTGCCCCGTCCGCAAACTCCCAGACCTTCTCGACATCTTCGCGGGAGCGGATGCCGAACCCCACCGCGACGGGAAGTGTGCAGCAGTCACGGATCCGATTGACCAGCTCGCGGGCTGCGCCTCCCAGGCGGGTCTGTCGGCCTGTGACACCGGTGCGGGCCACCAGATAGATGAACCCCGTTGCCGCCGCGCAGATCCGTTCGATCCGCTCAGGCGTGGATGTGGGGGCCACCAGCTGAACCAGCTTGAGCTGCCGGATCGACCGGGTGACGGCGAGTCCGGCACTCCCTTCTTCGGGAGTCAGATCCGAGATCAGGAGTCCGTCGAGTCCCGCTGCCGCGCCCTCGTGGTCGAGCCGCTCCACTCCGAAACGGAGGACCGGATTGAGATAGGTCATGAAGATCAGGGGCACCCGGGTGGTCTTTCGGATGGCGCGCACCATCTCGAGGTAATCGGAGATGGAGTAGCCGTGCGCGAGTGCCTCGAAGGACGCCTGCTGAATCACCGGGCCGTCCGCGATGGGATCGGAGAACGGAATCCCGATTTCGATCAGTCCCGCCCCGGCTGCCGCAAGACGCTGGACCACCTCCCGGGTGGTTTCGAGATCCGGGTAACCGGCCGTGACGAATGGAATGAATGATCTGCGCTCGAACATACTCCCCCTCGATCAGGCTCGCGGTCCCGAGGGACCGCCGCCCCGCAGCCCCCGCACGGCCTCCACATCCTTGTCCCCCCGCCCCGACAGGTTCACGATCACCGACCGTCCTTCGAAGAGCTCCCGCCGTTCCCGAAGATAGGCGAGGGCGTGGGCCGATTCGAGGGCCGGAATGATGCCCTCGATCCGGGCCAGGTCGTGAAAAGCCTCCAATGCCGCACCGTCCGGAACCGAATCATATCGAATCCGGCCCGACTCCATCAGATTGGCGTGCTCCGGACCCACCGACGGATAATCGAGGCCCGCAGAGATGCTGTGAGTGGCCGCAATCTGCCCGCGGTCATCCTGCAGGACGTAGCTGTAGGTCCCGTGCAGGACCCCCGGGACGCCGCCCTCGAAGCGCGCCGCGTGATCGCCCAGAGCCGGGCCCCGACCGCCCGCTTCCACTCCGATCATCTGAACGTCCTCGTCCTCGAGGAACTCGAAGAACAGCCCGATGGAGTTGCTTCCGCCGCCCACACAGGCCACCAGAAAGTCGGGTAAGCTCCCTTCCCTGTCGAGGAACTGCCGCCGCGCTTCCTCACCGATCACTTTCTGGAAGTCGCGCACCATCGCAGGATAGGGATGCGGACCCAGGACCGAGCCCAACAGGTAGTACGTATCTTCGACGTTGGTGACCCAGTCGCGCATCGCTTCGTTGATGGCATCCTTCAACGTCCGGCTCCCCGCCTCGACTGCCGTCACGCGGGCGCCCAGCAGTTCCATCCGGAAGACGTTGAGTGCCTGGCGTCGCATGTCTTCCGTGCCCATGTAGATCTCGCAGTCGAGTCCCAGCAGCGCGCAGACCGTGGCGGTGGCCACGCCATGCTGGCCGGCGCCCGTTTCCGCGATGATCCGGGTCTTTCCCATCCTGCGCGCCAGCAGCGCCTGCCCCAGGGCGTTGTTGATCTTGTGAGCGCCCGTATGACAGAGGTCCTCCCGCTTCAGGTAGATGCGCGCCTTCAACTCGGCGGAGAGGCGCCCGGCAAACCACAAGGGCGTTGGACGGCCGACATAATCCCGCAGAAGCGCCGCCAGTTCCCGAGCGAACTCCGGATCCTCCCGCGCGGAGCGGTAGGCCTGTTGAAGTTCCTGGACCGGCGTCATGAGCGTCTCGGGCACGAAGGAGCCGCCGAACCGGCCAAAGTGCCCGGCTGAATCCGGGAATTCCTTGTAGGTGTTCATGCCATTGAGTCTCCTGCCTCCGTCTCCGAGCGGACCGGCTCCCCAGCCCGGCCCTCGAGCAATGTCGCCAACGCCGCCCCGGGGGAGGCCGAGTCCATGAAGGTGGTCCCAATCAGAAAGCCGGCAAAGCCGGCATCCTTCAGCTCGACGAGCTGGGACTTCGTCGAGAGCCCGCTCTCGGCCACCAGTATCGGCGAGGTCTCCCCCTCCAGGCGCCGGGCGATCTCGAAGGATGTTTCGATGTTCACGCTGAAATCCCGCAGGTTCCGGTTGTTGACTCCGATGATCCGGGCACCGGACTCGAGCGCTCGGTCCAGTTCGAAAAGGTCGTGGATCTCGACGAGCGCCTCCATTCCCAGATCCTCGCCGTATTCCCGCAGTCCCGCCAGATCCCCCGGGGAGAGGCAGGCGACGATCAGGAGAAATGCGGAGGCTCCATGCGCCCGGGCCTCGGCCACCTGATAGCGGTCCAGAATGAAGTCCTTGCGCAGCAGCGGAAGGTGTCGGTCGCGCCAGTCCTCGAGCGAGTCCTCCGAATCGGGTTCGTCGTCCGAGATCGCCCAGCGTCGCGACATCAGTTCCCGCACCTCGTCCAGGTATCCGAGCCGACCGTGGAAGTACTCCTCGTCGGTCAGAATCGACAGGGCTGCAGCGCCTGCCCGGGCATACGCACGGGCGACTCGAGCCGGAGGATCCTGACAGGCGAATGGACCGTGGCTGGGGCTCCGGTACTTGAGCTCGGCGATGACATTCAGAGAGTCGGCCCCCAGGGCCACCGACAGTGGACGAGGGGCCGACTCCGGAGCACCGTCGAGCAGCCGTCCCATCGGCGTCGCGCTCTTGCGTTCCGCAATCTCCCCACGCTTCGTCTCCAGGATCCGTTCGAGGACGTTCACCGGCCGGCCCCTCCAGGCTGAGTCCGCTCCAGCAGGCTCCGGGCCCGCCGCACTTCTTCGAGGAAGCGAGCCAGCTTCGCCGGGTCCTTTCGCCCCGGGGCCCGTTCGACTCCCGAGCAGACGTCCACCCCCACCGGGCGGAGCCTGCCCATCGCCTCGGCAACGTTTTCCGGGGTAAGCCCGCCGGAGAGCACGAAGGGCCGCGCGATGCGGGCCGCCTCCTCCCAGGATGCGAGCTGGCCGGTCCCCCAGGAAGTATCGACGATCACGGGGTAGTTGGGGAAGCGATCCGCCTGGGAGGGCGCTACCGCGACCAGCAGGCGACGGCCCTCGAACACCTCCAGGTCCTCCTCGCCGGCGGCCCCGTGTACCTGGATCGCGTCGAGCCGGTCGGCCAGGTCGCGCCACGGCTCGGGATCCCCGGTGCCGAGGACGACGACCCCAATCACCCGCACCTTCGCGGGCAGTTCCCCGATCAGCCTGGCGGCCGCCCGGGGCTCCACGAAACGGGGACTCTTCGAGTAGAAGTTGATTCCGAGACAGTTCGCTCCCAGTTCCAGGGAAAGCCGAGCGTCCTCCAGATTCGTGATGCCGCAGACCTTGCTCAGAAACCGCGGATCCGTGCCGGGCGCCAGCCCGTCGGTAGTGTCGTCGGTCAATTCTGCCACCTCAACTCGAATAGAACTCTGCCAGTTCAGCCAGTTTCTTCTCGGCCCGTCCACTGAGAAGCGCGTCTTCCGCCATTTCCACGGCCTGGGACAGGCTCAGGTTGGCGGCCACTCGGATCGCCACCGCCGCATTCAGGAGCACGACATCCCGGGCCGGGCCGGTGACGCCGCCTGCGAGAATACCCCGAATGAGCTGGGCATTTTCCTGCGGACTGCCGCCCGCGGGTATTCCAAGGCGAGCCCCGATGGGGCGAAAATCGAAGCTGCGCACCTCTCCCGCTTCCACTTCGGTGACCCGCGTTTCCGCCGCCACCGAAACCTCGTCCAGCCCGTCCCGACCGTGGACGACCCAGGCTCGACGGCAGCCCAGCCTGTGCAGGGCATGAGCGAGCTTCTCCGTCAACTCCGGGGCAAAGACCCCCACCACCTGACAAGGGGCCGAAGCGGGGTTGGTCAGCGGTCCGAGCAGATTGAAGATGGTCCGCCGGCCCAGGCTCTTGCGGATGGCGGCCACGCGCTTCATGGCCGGATGATAAAGGGGAGCGTAGAGAAAACAGATTCCCAGTTCGTTGAGCGCCCGCTCGGAGACCTCGGGAGGCCGGTCGATCGAAACGCCCAGTTCCAGCAGCACGTCCGCGCTTCCCGAGCGGGAGGTCACAGCCCGGTTCCCATGCTTGGCAACGGCGACACCGGCCCCTGCCGCCACCAGGGCGGCCGCCGTCGAGATGTTGAAGGAGGGCCGCCCTCCGCCGGTTCCTGCCGTGTCGACGAACTCAGGGTGAGTGGAGACGATCGGAACGGCCAGACGACGCATGACAGATGCAAATCCGACGATTTCCGACTCGCTTTCGCCCTTGTCGGCCAGCGCCACCAGGAACTCCGAGATCATTGAATCGGGCGGATCATCCGAGAGGATCGCATCCAGCGCATCTGCGGCCTGCTGCTCGTCCAGATCCTCCCCCTCCAGAATCCGGGCCTTCAACTCCTCCAGCATAGGAAGTTCTCCAACAACTTCTTGCCCTCGCCGGTCATGATCGACTCGGGGTGAAACTGGACACCGAATACGTCGTATCGCCGGTGTCTCAGACCCATGATCACTCCGTCCTCAGTCCAAGCCGTAATCTCGAGTTCTGCGGGCAGATCTTCGCGGTCCACGACCAGTGAATGATACCGCGTCGCTACGAACGGGTTTTTCAGCCCCGCCAGAATGCCTGCTTCGGCGTGGTGGATCAAGGACGTCTTACCGTGCATGAGTTGACGCGCCCGTCGCACGGTTCCTCCAAACGCCTCCCCGATCGCCTGATGGCCGAGGCACACCCCGAGGATCGGAATCTCCCCGGCAAACGTCTCGATGATGCGCACCGACAAGCCGGCGTCCGCAGGCGTGCCGGGGCCGGGGGAGATGACGATTCTGTCGGGCCCGCAGTCCCGCACCGTATCGAGATGGAACTCGTCGTTCCGGTACACCGTCAGCTGGGCTCCCAGTTCGCCCAGATACTGGCAGAGGTTATAGGTGAAGCTGTCGTAGTTGTCGATCACCAACACTCGACGCCCGTCACCGGCAGCCACCGGATCCCGACGCTGCATCACCTTCTCTCGAGAGCTCTCCATCGTGTTCTTCCTTTTCTCCACGCCCGGCCGGCCGGCGCGGCCAGCCGACGTTCCGCCGCTCACAGTCCCTCCGCAAGCTGGACGGCATGGACCAGCGCCCTGGCTTTGTTGTGACATTCGAGATCCTCCCGCTCCGGCACCGAATCGGCGACGATGCCCGCGCCCGCCTGAATCCGGGCCGTGCCGTCCTCCAGCTTGATGGTCCGAATGGCGATGCAGGTGTCGAGGTTGCCCGAATAGTCGAGGTAGCCGATGGCACCGGCGTAGATCCCGCGGTGAAACGGCTCGAGTTCCTCGATGATCTCCATGGCCCGGATCTTGGGAGCTCCCGATACGGTCCCGGCGGGAAAGCAGGCCGCCAGGGCGTCGAACCGGTCGAGCCCGGCGCGCAGCCGACCCTTGAGGTCGCTGACGAGATGCATGACGTGTGAATAGCGCTCGACGAACATCATCCGGTCCACCCGGACGCCGCCGTACTCGCTGACCCGCCCCAGATCGTTGCGTCCCAGGTCAACCAGCATCAGGTGTTCCGCCTTCTCCTTTTCGTCCTCGATCAACTCCCGCTCCAGGCGGAGATCACTTTCCGCATCCCGTCCGCGCCGTCGGGTTCCCGCGATGGGCCGGTATTCGAGATCACGTCCCTGAACCCGGACCAGCATCTCGGGAGAGGCTCCGGCGATGTACTGCCCGCCCCGTTTCAGAAAGAACATGTAGGGCGAAGGATTGATGTAGCGGAGCGCACGGTAGATGCCGAACGGATCCCCGCGATACTGCATCTCGAAGACCTGCGACAGGACCACCTGAAAGATGTCCCCCGCGCGAATGTATTCCTGGGCCCGCTCCACGGCCGCACAGAACTCATCCGATGTGGAGCAGGCCTTCACCCTGCCCACGGGGACGGCCATCCCGCCCGCGTTCCAGACCCGGTCCTCGACTTCGGCCTCCCCGTCTCCGCCGCGGTCTTCCGTCTCCTCGTCATCGGGATGACCATGCATGTATTCCTGGGGCGCCGGCCGGTCGAGCCGGGCCTCGATCTCCTCCACCTTCTCCATGCTTTCGTGTGACATGACGACGATCTGGTGGCGCAGATGATCGAAGGCGAGAACGGTCGGATAGAAGTCCATCAGCACGGAGGGCAGATTCTCGGTTCCGGGCAGCCGGTCCGGAATGCGCTCCAGCTCCCGGATCATTTCGTAGCTGAAGGCCCCGACCGCGCCGCCGGTAAAGGGAGGAAGCCCGGGATGAGCCGCCTGGACCTGCGGGAAGATCTGCCGAAAGTCCCCAAAACTCCCGTCGAAAGTCCGGGCGGGATCCACGCCGATAAAGGAATACCGCGCGATCCTCTCGCCGCCTTCGACGGATTCCAGCAGAAAGGCTCGCTCGCTCGCGGACGCCACCCTCAGGAAGGCGGACACCGGGGTGAGCAGGTCGGCCAGAACGGTCTTGTGATGAATCATGTCAGGTCCCATCGCTTTCCGGTTGCGGGCCCGGTCCAACGACCCTTTCCCCGCGGGCTTCCCCGATCTCAGGGTGCCGGCCGTCGCGCCGGTCCCGGCAGAGCCGGGGCAGCCCCAAAACGCAAAAAGGCCGTGGAGAACTGTCTCCACGGCCTCTTTTTCGATTGACTATCTCTACTTCAGGTTACACGAGACCAACAGTCCTCGGGCGTTGATTTTGCTGTCGCCACCAACGCCAGAGAGTGCTGTCGATTCTCATGATCTTCCCGGCCATTGAGTTTAGCACAGCCGGTTCGACGCAGGCAACGGGGGGAATTGCACCCAGCCGAAAAGCGGGCCATCGGGCATCATCCCTGCGACATGGAGCGCAGGAACTCCTCGTTGCTGCGGGTCTTGCCGAGTTTGTCGAGCAACAGCTCCATCGACTCCGTCACCGAAAGCGGATTGAGGACCTTGCGCAGAACCCAGACGCGGTTCAGCGTCGCGTCGTCGAGCAGCAGTTCCTCCTTGCGCGTTCCCGAACGGTTGATGTCGATCGCCGGGAAGATGCGCTTGTCGACCAGCCGGCGATCCAGGACGAGTTCCATGTTGCCCGTTCCCTTGAACTCCTCGAAGATCACATCATCCATGCGGCTGCCCGTGTCGATCAGAGCGGTCGCAATGATGGTCAGGCTGCCGCCTTCTTCCAGATTCCGGGCCGCTCCGAAGAAGCGCTTGGGCCGCTGCAGGGCATTCGAATCGACGCCGCCCGAGAGGACTTTGCCGGAAGGAGGCACCACCGTGTTGTAGGCCCGCGCCAACCGCGTGATCGAATCCAGGAGAATGACCACGTCCTTGTTGTGTTCGACCAGGCGCTTGGCCTTCTCGAGCACCATCTCCGCGACCTGGACGTGCCTCGAGGCGGGTTCGTCGAAGGTCGAGCTGACCACTTCTCCCGTCACCGACCGGAGCATGTCGGTCACCTCCTCGGGTCGTTCGTCGATGAGCAGGACGATCAGAACGATCTCGGGGTGGTTTCGCTCGATGGAGTGAGCGATGCTCTGCAGGATCATGGTTTTTCCGGCCCGGGGCGGTGAGACGATGAGGCCACGCTGGCCCTTCCCAATGGGGTTGAGCAGATCCATCACGCGTCCCGTCAGATTCTCGCCTTCGGTCTCGAGTCGGATCCGCTCCAGGGGATACAGGGGCGTCAGGTTCTCGAAGAAAGTCCGTTCGCGTGCCACCTCGGGGTGCTCGAAGTTGATCGCTTCGACCTTGATCAGTGCGAAGTAGCGCTCGCCGTCTTTGGGAGGTCGCACCTGTCCTGAGACGGTATCCCCCGTCCGGAGATCGAACTTGCGGATCTGGGAAGGCGAGACGTAGATGTCGTCGGGACCCGGCAGGTAGTTGTACTCGGGAGCCCTGAGAAATCCAAACCCATCGGGAAGGGTTTCCAGAACCCCCTCCGAGAAAATCAGACCGCTTCGTTCGGTCTGGGCCTTGAGGATCTGGAAGATCAGCTCCTGCTTCCTCAACCCGGCCGCCCCCTCGATCTCCAATGACTTGGCGATCTTGTTCAGGGTCTGGATGTTCATCTCCTTGAGTTCCTGAATATTCAGGGGCTCGCCGTTCTCCTTCACCGTGTTCTTCGTTCGCTTCGGTTTCACGTCCGTTTTCGAATCAGTTACTTCAGCCATGGGTGCACCTCGAACACGGCCGGCGACCGTAAGCCGAAAGACCCTGAACTCGGCCCTGGGACGCTGGCCCATCCAACCAGTTAGACATTGACTCCGGAATTTCTGATCATCTGCCAGAGCTCGTGTCGGCCTTCGCCGGTGTTCGCGGAAAAGGCAATCACTTCCGACCCGGGAAGCTGCTCCCTGATCGCCCGCAGAGATCGGGATTTGCGGCTCTTTGCGAGCTTGTCAACCTTGGTTGCCGCCACCACGAACGGCAAACCCAACTCCTGCAAGTACGCCACCATGCCGGAATCCAGCTCGGTGGGTTCGTGGCGGGCGTCCACGATGACGACCGCCAGTCGAAGCTGCGCGTACTCGCGAAAGAACTCCTCGATCATCGATCCCCAGCGTTCCCTGATACGATCGGGAACCTTGGCATAGCCGTACCCCGGCAGATCGACCAGCATCCATTTCTCTTCCAGGGAGAAGAAATTGATGCATTGCGTCCGTCCCGGCGTCGAGCTGGTCCGGGCCAGCCGGCGCATGCCGACCAGACAGTTGATCAGACTGGACTTTCCCACATTCGAACGCCCTGCAAATGCAATCGCCGGGATTTTGAACCTGGGATAGCCGTCTTTCCGGTCTGCACTCTTGACAAACCGAGCCTTCAGCAAGAATCCACTCCGCGCACCAGGAACTCAGGGAGATTCAATCTCAGTGGACGCCGGGGCGGTTCCCCTCTTCCGGCGAGATCACATCCGGCGGCTGGCGCTCCTGGTACGATTCCTCGGATTCACCCTCCGCGCCCTCATCGACCGATTTCTCTTCGCCGCCGATCGGCTTCTCGAGGGCCACTTTGAGCACTTCGTCCATGCTCTCCACGAGAACGACCTCGATGTCATTGCGGACCGATTCCGGAATGTCCTTCAGGTCTTTCTCATTTTCCTTCGGGAGGATCACGGTCTTGATCCCCGCCCGGTGCGCCGCCAGGACCTTCTCCTTGACGCCGCCGATGGGCAACACCTTGCCCCGGAGCGTGATCTCGCCGGTCATGGCCACATCCCGCCGCACCGGTATTCCGGAAAGAGCAGAAACGATCGTCGTGGCCAGGGTGATGCCGGCGGAAGGTCCGTCCTTGGGAATCGCACCCTCGGGCACATGGACGTGCATATCCTTGAACTTGTAGAAATCCTTGGTCAGACCCCAATCGGCGCTTCGCGAACGGACAAAGGACAGCGCGGCGCGGGCCGACTCCTGCATGACCTCCCCCAGTTTGCCGGTCAACTGCAGTTCACCCTTGCCGTCCATGGTGGTGGCCTCGGTCAGCAGGACCTCGCCACCGACCTCGGTCCAGGCCAGACCGGTGGCCAGGCCGACCTCGTTCGCCTCCGCCGCCAACTGCTGCCGGTACCGCTTGACGCCCAGCAACTCGCTGACCTTGGCGGCATCCACCGCGTAGGCGCCGGCTTCCAACTGGTGACTGACCAGCTTGCGGGCAACCTTCCGCATGACGTTGCCGATTTCCCGTTCCAGGTTGCGCACCCCCGATTCGCGCGTGTAGTGCCGAATCAGTTCGAGGATGGCCTCGTCCTTGACCTCCAGCTGTTTCGACTTGAGTCCCTTCAGGTTCAGCTGCTTGGGGATGAGGAACTGCTTGCCGATGTGGAGCTTCTCGATCTCGGTGTAGCCCGAGATCTCGATGATCTCCATCCGGTCGCGCAACGGCCCGGGAATCGTGTGCAGGACGTTGGCGGTGCAGACGAACAACACCTCGGACAGATCGAACTCCGTGTCGAGATAGTGATCGATGAAAGCCTGGTTGTGTTCCGGGTCGAGAACCTCCATGAGCGCTGCCGAGGGATCCCCCCGGAAGTCCATGCTCATTTTGTCGATTTCATCGAGCAGGAAGACCGGGTTTCTGGTTCCGGCCTTGCGCAGCATCTGGATGATCTGGCCGGGCAGGGCCCCGATGTAGGTTCGCCGGTGTCCGCGGATCTCAGCCTCGTCCCGGACTCCTCCCAGGGACTGGCGTACGAACTTGCGTCCCGTGGATCGGGCAATCGAGCGTCCCAGCGAGGTCTTCCCCACACCGGGAGGACCGACGAAGCAGAGGATCGAACCCTGAACGACCTTCTTCCGGTGCTTGCCCAACAGTTGTCGGACGGCCAGGAACTCGAGGATCCGTTCCTTGACCTTCTCGAGACCGTAATGATCCTCGTTGAGAATCTGTTCCGCCTTTTCGATGTCTCGAACCTCTCGGCTCCGCTTGCTCCAGGGCATGGCGATGAGCCAGTCGAGGTAGGTCCGTGAGACGGTCGTCTCGGCGCTCATCGGAGGCATCTGCTCGAGCCTCTTGATCTCGCCCATCGCCTTCTCGTAGGCGTCCTTGGACATCTTGGCCGCCTCGACCTTTTCCTTCAGCTCCTCGATCTCGCTCTTGTCGTCGCGGCCGAGTTCCTTCTGGATGGCCCGAATCTTCTCGTTCAGGTAGTACTCGCGCTGCGCCTTCTCCATGCCACGGCGGACCCGCCCCTGGATGGACTTGTCCATCTGGATCTTCTCGATCTCGATCTCGATGAAGTGGACGATCTGCTCCATCCTCTCGGCAGGATCGACGATCTCGAGCAGCGTCTGCTTGTCCTCGACGGAAATCGGAAGATTGGCGGCGATCGTATCTGCGAGTCGCTCCGTCTCGGTGTTCTTGATGGCCTGCAGAATCGCCTCGTAGTTGATGTTGGGATTGAGCTTGGCGAATTCCTCGAACTGAAGCGTGAGCCGCTTCGTCAGCAGACCCATCTTGGCCGGCGAGACACGGGGAATCGGATCGAACTGCACGGAGGCCTGGAACGAACCATCGATTTCCACGATGTCGACCGTGCGCGCTCTCCTCACCCCTTCGACGAGCACCCGGATATTGCCGTCGGGCAACTTGAGGCTCTGGGCAATCGTCGAGACCGTGCCCACCTGATAGATGTCCGTCGCTCTCGGGTTGTCCTGAGAGGCATCCTTCTGGGTGGCCAGGTAGATCTTCTTGTCCCCCTGCAGGGCGGCCTCCAGCGCCCGAACCGAGGACGCACGGCCGATCACGAAGGGGACCATCATATAGGGAAACACCACGACGTCCCGAATCGGGACCATGGGATACACATGCTTCATTTCGGGTTCTTGTTTCTCGTTCATCATTAAGATCGGTACTGGAAGTGGGAATTCCTACCGTTTAGATGCTCCGGGTCACCCGAGTGTTTCAAACCGCCGCGCGCCCGTCTGACAAAAACGATTTGGGAAAAACCGCCGGATATCCGGCCAAGGCCACGTTTCGAGTAGGGCCTCGCAGGCCTACCCGGCCTTTTCAAGGAGTTTGAAGACGACCTCCTTGTTCTCCACCATTTCGCGGGTAACCACGAACTCCTTGACTTTGGTGGAGGAGGGCAACTCGTACATCAGATCCAACATAAGATCTTCCATGATCATGCGCAAGCCACGGGCCCCGATCTTCCGCTCGATGGCCAATTCGGCGATGGCTCGCAACGAATCGTCCGTGAAACGAAGAGCCACGCTCTCGAACTCGAACATTTTCTGGTACTGCTTGACCAGCGAGTTCTTCGGTCGAGTCAGGATCTGAACCAGCGCGTCGATGTCGAGGTCGTGCAAGGCGGACATGATCGGCAGGCGACCGACGAACTCCGGAATCAGGCCGTACTTGATGAGGTCCTCCGGGAGCACATGTGCGAGGGTCTCCGACTCACCCAGACTCTTCCAGAAGTTCTGTGAGAGATTGGTGCCGAAGCCGATGCCGTTCCGGCCCAGTCGGCGCTTGATGATCTTGTCCAGTCCCACGAACGCCCCACCGCAGATGAAGAGGATGTTCGTCGTATCGATCTGTACGAACTCCTGATGGGGGTGTTTTCGCCCGCCCTGCGGCGGAACATTGGCGATCGTCCCCTCGAGGATCTTGAGCAGCGCCTGCTGCACGCCTTCGCCCGACACGTCCCGGGTAATAGAGGGATTCTCGTCCTTGCGCGAGATCTTGTCGATCTCGTCGATGTAGATGATCCCCTGCATGCAGCGCTCGCGGTCGCCGCCGGCGGCCTGCAGGAGCTTCAGGATGATGTTCTCGACGTCCTCACCGACGTATCCGGCCTCGGTCAGCGTCGTCGCATCGACGATCGCGAAAGGAACCGAAAGCATCCGGGCCAGCGTCTGAGCCAGCAGCGTCTTGCCCGTCCCGGTGGGACCGATCAGGAGGACGTTGCTCTTGGCGATCTCGACCTCCTGGTGCCGCCGCTTGCCCATCTTGATCCGCTTGTAGTGGTTGTAGACGGCAACGGACAACTTTTTCTTGGCCAGTTCCTGACCGATGACGAAGTCGTCGAGGAAGCCTTTGATTTCCGTCGGCTTGGGCAGCGTGTCCCGAATCGACGACGCCTCCGCGGAAAAATCGTCAGTGATGATCTCGTTGCAGACGTCGACACACTCGTCACAGATAAAGACCGTGGGGCCGGCGATCAACTTCTTGACGTCGTTCTGGCTCTTATTGCAGAAAGAGCACCTTAGGACGTCATCACCATCCTTCTTCAACTGAACCCCCTGCTGGAAACCTCGTCGGGTCAATTATGCTGTCGATCGGTGACATCCTCCGCGCCGAAGGCTACGTGTGCTTGTCGATTATCTTGTCGATAATACCATACTCGAGAGCCTGCTCCACACCCATTATATAGTCCCGCTCGACGTCCGTGCCGATCCGAGTCACGTCCTGCCCGGTGTGGCGAGCCAGGATCTCGTTGGTGATTTCCCTGAGGCGGAGGATCTCCTTGGCGTGAATGTCGATGTCCGTCGCCTGGCCGGAAAGCCCCGTCATGGCGGGCTGGTGGATCAGGATTCGACTATGGGGCAGCGCGAAGCGCTTGGTCGCCTGCCCCGACGCCAGCAGAAGCGCCCCCATCGAGGCGGCCTGCCCGATGCAGATGGTGTTCACGTCATTCTTGACGAACTGCATCGTGTCGTAGATGGCCAGTCCGGCCGTGATCGACCCTCCCGGAGAGTTGATGTACAGGTAAACATCGCGGTCGGGATCCTCGGCCTCCAGAAACAGCAACTGGGCGGTCACCAGGTTGGCGATGCTGTCGTCGATGGGCGTGCCGACGAAAATGATGTTGTCCTTGAGCAGGCGCGAATAGATATCGTAGGCGCGCTCGCCCCGGTTTGTCTGCTCGACAACCATTGGAATCAGTGCCATAAGTCGTTCCTCTTCAATATCCTCGCGCTTTCGGCGCCGGGATCGCATCAATGGATCTTGGCGCTCTCGATGATCCGGTTCATGGCCCTGCGACGGAGCAGATCCGCCTCCAGTTCGGCCCTCCGACCGGGCTCTTCGAAGTACTGTGCCACCTTCTCGCGGGGCTGCTTGACCTGCTCGCTGACCAGTTCGACTTCCCGCTCGAGATCTTCGTCGGTGATGGAGAATTTCTCGGCCCGGGCAACCTCCTCGAGCAGCAACTGGGTCCGGACTTCCTTTTCCGCCTCGGGCAGCATTTCCTTGCGCAGCTCGCTCCAATTGATGTTGGCCCTGGCCGGATCCACCCCACGTGAGGCGACTCCCCGTGCCACGCTTTCCAGTTTCTCACGGAGCTGCTCGCGAACCAGCACGGATGGGACCTCGAAGGAGACGCCCTCCAGGAGCTTGTTCGTCAGGGCCTCGCGGATCTTCAGCTCCCGATCCCGCTCCAGCCGGTTCGAAAGATCGGTCCGGATCCTCTGGCGAATGTCCTCGAGCGACTCGAAGTTCCCGAGGTCCTTGGCAAAGTCGTCGTTCAACTCCGGCAGCTCCTGTCGTTTGATATCGGTCAACTGGACGGTGAACTTCACCTTTCGGCCGGCCAGCTTCTCTTCCGGATAGTCCTCATCGTAGTCGACATCGAAGGTCTTTTCCTCGCCGATGTTCATACCCACGAGATTCTCGCGGAAGGCTTCGTGCGTGCCTTCCTGTTCGACTCGGACCATCACATCGTCCTGGTTCACCGCCTCGCCGGACGGTTTCCCCTCCACTTCATCGGCGTACTCTCCCCGCAGATCGACAATGGCCACATCGCCGATCTCCACGGGGCGATCCTCGACCGACACCAATGTGGCCTGCTGCTCTCTCAGCTTTTCCAGCTGCGCGTCGACGTCCTCTTCCTTGAGCTTCTCCTCACCCACCTCAACCTCGAGGCCCAGGTAGTCGGGAAGCTTGATTTCAGGAGCGACTTCGAAGTGGGCCTCATAGGAAACAGGCTTCCCCTCCCCGGCCTCGACCTTCTCCACACGAGGTTCGCTGAGGGGGTGGACGTGCTTTGCCTTGAGCGCCTGCTCGTACGATTCCGGCACCAGTTTGCCGAGAACGTCTTCACGAATATCGGCGGCATAACGGCGCTTGACGAGCGCCAGCGGCGCCTTTCCGGGCCGGAAGCCCGGCACCCGAGCGTGCCGTCTGTACTCCTCGGCCACACTCTGGAATTGCTGCGAAGCGTCCTCGACGGACACTTCAACCCGGAGTATCTTCTGGACGCTGCTCACGTCTTCAAGCTCAGCATGGACTTCCATCCGCGCTATTGTAATCAAATCGGCGAACGGCAGTGGCGATTTGGAATTGAGATTTGAGATTTACGATTTTCGATCGGGGGGGCGACAGATCGATCCTGCCGTTCGTGTTCGTCCGTGTGTCCGTGTCGACCGTTCTTTCTCCGTGCCCTCCCGACTGCAGCCCGGTTGCCCGGGTCGCCCCCAAATCGTAAATCGTAAATCTCCCAAATCTCAAATTCCCCGCGCGTCCCGTGACGTTGACAAAGGCCCGGTCCGACCATAGAATGACGCTTTCCAAAAAGGGTGGGCCGCTAGCTCAAGTGGTAGAGCAAGTGACTCTTAATCACTAGGTTCAAGGTTCGAGTCCTTGGCGGCTCACCACTTTCATCCGGCTGGCTCATGATTCCCAGTAGAGCTGGCATTTCATGCACGGTTTCGATCTTCAGGAGCACGGCCATCGTCGCCTCAATCCACTGACCGGACGCTGGGTCGTCGTGTCCCCGGACCGACTGCGCAGGCCCTGGCGAGGACAGGTTCTTCCGGCGGAGACTCGGGCACTCGCCCCTTTCGATCCGGACTGTTATCTCTGCCCGGGAAATCGAAGAGCGGACGGGCAGACCAATCCGGACTACGAGCAGACCTTCCTGTTTGCCAATGACTTTCCGGCTTTGCGCAGCGATCACCCGAGTGGCTCGCAGTCGGTCGACGGGCTGTTCGTCGCCCGCAGCGAGCGCGCCCTGTGCCAGGTGCTCTGTTTTTCGCCCCGCCACGATCTGACCATCCCGGTGATGCAGCCCGGGGACGTGCGGGCGGTCGTCGCCGAATGGGTCGAAATCACCCGCTCGCATGAGTCGCAGGACTGGGTTCGACACGTCCAGATCTTTGAAAACAAGGGCAGCATGATGGGTTGCAGCAACCCCCATCCGCACTGCCAGATCTGGGCGACCGAACACGTTCCCGACGAGTCCGCTCGGGAACAGGAACATCAACTCCGGTATCGGGATGCCCATGGAGAGTGCCTGCTCTGCCGCTATCTGTCCGGCGAGTTGGCCGGCGACGAGCGCGTCGTCCTCGAGACGGCCGAGTTCCTCGTCGTCGTTCCCTTCTGGGCCGTCTGGCCGTTCGAGACACTCCTCATCCCGAAACGCCACTGCTCCGGGCTGTCGAGTCTCGATGACCGACAGGTGGCCGGGCTGGCAGACACCTGGCAACGCCTGACCATCCGTTATGACAACCTGTTCGAGTCCTCTCTGCCCTACTGCATGGGCTTCCATCAGTCGCCCTGCGACGGGCAGGAACACCCCGAATGGCACCTGCACGGGCACTTCTATCCCCCCGTGCTGCGCTCGGCGACAATCCGCAAATACATGGTGGGTTATGAGATGCTCGGCGAGCCGCAGAGGGATTTCACTCCCGAGGTCGCAGCCCGGCGATTGCGCTCGCTGAGCGAACGTCATTTCACGGCTCGCTGACGGACCCCGGCGAGAAACCCGGGTCAGCCGAACAGGGCCGACTCAATCGTCAGGCCGGGACCGAACCCCAAAGCCAGGCAGGGCCTCGCGGAATCCCGCCGGATCATCTCGTCGAGGAGAAAGGTCATGGTCGCCGAAGACATGTTTCCGTTCCCGGACAAAACGCTGCGAGAGATCTGCAGTGCCTCCGGCGGCAGTCCCAAAGCCTTTTCCGTCGCAGTCAGGATCCTCGGCCCCCCGGGATGCACGGCCCAGGAACGGATCTGAGACAGCGAGCAGTCGTACTTCCGAAGCCACCGTTCGAGGGAGTGGGCCAGATTCCGTTCGATCAACTCGGGCACCCGGGCCGACAGAGTCATCTGGAAACCGGCGTCTCCGATGCGCCAGGTCATGGCGTCGGCCGAGTCCGGAACCAGATCCGATCCGTGGGCGATACAGGTCCAGTGCTGGGTCCCGCCGCTTTCCGGTTCGCCCCCGCCGATCACGAGTGCGCCCGCTCCGTCGGCAAACAGGGAATTCGAAACCACATGGTCGGCGTCCCAACCGTACTGGAAATGCAGGGAACACAGCTCGACCGAAACGATCAGGACGCGGGCGTCCGGGTCCGATGCGACGAGAGCCTGGGCGACACCGAGGGCATTCAGAACGGCATGGCAGCCCATGAACCCGATCTGGATCCGCTGAAGATCGGATCTCAGGCCCAGGCCGACCATGACGTCGTAGTCGATCCCCGGGGCATAGAAACCGGTACAGGTCACGACGATCAGGTGAGTGACGGCAGAGGCGGAGAGTCCCGCCCGGGAGAGCGCCTCTTCACAGGCCCGGCAAGCCAGCGCGCCGGCGTGCTGCTCGAATTTCACCATTCGCGCACTTGTGGTGGGGCCGCTGTCCCCGGGGCCTTCCCGGCGTTCGAAGAAGGTGTGGACGATCCGCCCGTTGCTCTCGTCCAGAAGTGCGCTGCCACGCTTTCGGATGCGTGTGCGGCGATATAGTGCGGACAGGAGGCGCTGCTGCTCGGGCGTATCGCAGCAGAGCGTCGAGGCAAACTCGGCGGAGTCGGTCTGAGATACGGAGAAGCGGGTCGGCATCGCTGCCGCCGCCAGGAGTCTGATGGGCATGGATGTTCACCTTTCGGTCACGGTCTTGTTCAGTCTCGTCACTACCGGTCTCGCGAAGAATGGAAGGCCCCGGAGAACCCCCAGGAATGCCCGGCTCGGGAGCGGCCTCTTCAGGATCGGGGCCAGACACCGGATCACGGACTGACGTCGCCCGATGCTTCGCCGGTACAGGCCCTCCCACTCCTCCACGAGCCGAGGATCCCAGTCCCGACAGGCCCGAGCGACCAGCGGAGCGGCCAAAAGTGCCGAGGAGACCGCCCAGGCGATTCCTTCTCCAGTGAAGGGCTCCACGTACCCCGCCGCATCGCCGAGGAGGAACAGACGGGTGCCGGCCCGGGCCGGATGCCGGCGCGTCAAAGCAGGCGTACCGCGGATCGAACCGTCGATGGCCAGGCCTCCGAGAGCGCCATTCCTGGCCAGGATGTCCGAAACCAGTTGGGCCGGCCCGGTGTTGCGCAGGGCTTCCCGATCCACTGCGGCCGCCACATCCAGTCGCCCGTCCTCGAGACGGACGATTCCGACATACCCATCGGGATCGACCACCATCCGGATGCGTCCGGCCGCCGGCCCGGACCCGTGACCCGGGACCTGCAGTCCGAGGCCAATCCGCGAATTCGAGGAGATCACAGGTGCGAACTCCGAATGACGCCTCAAGAATCCCCCGTCCAGCCCGTCGGCGCACACAACCGAACGGGCCCGGACCGTGCAGGTGTCTGCTTCCCGTTTGCGATGCAGCTCGATTTCCCAGCCCTCGTCGTCTCCGGCACCGAGTGTGGCAATGGTCCGCTGCAAGAGTCGGGCGCCCTCGATCCGGGCATTGGAGACCAGCCCCTCGTCGAGACGACTGCGCGACAAGACTCCCCCAAGCGGCAGCGGAATCGGGATCCGGTGACCGAAACCGATCAGCTCGAGCGCGTTCAGCGGGCCGGCGCCCCATTGTCGCGGCGTCCCCGACCCGCCGGCAGCGCGCAGAGCCTGCAGGGCTGCACCGTTCAGACAGCACCCGCAGACCTTGGACCGAGGGAATTCGGCACGATCCACGAGCAGGACGCAGAGCCCGCGTCGCGCCAGCAGTCCCGCGGCCGTCGAGCCGGCCGGCCCGGCGCCGGCGACCACAACGTCCCAGTCATTCCGTGCAATGTCGACCAGCTCCGGGTCCATCCCCGACCTCCTTTCTCCAGGTCAGCAGAAAACGACAGGGAAAGCACTTCCTGAGAGTCCAGCCGGTCAGGCCGGCCCGCTCGGGGAGGCGACCCGCCTCGTCGATGGTAAACGCCGCGCGAACCGACAGCAGGCTGTCCCGATGTACGACGGGGGAGCGCGAGGCGAGACGTCCCGCGGCGGCTGCCAACAGGTACCCGCCGGCTGTGCGGCGCAGGTCGTCGATCATGAACCCGCAGCGTGAGGCCCGCGCCATGTCAGCGAGCAGCGCCACCGCATCGTCTGCACCCAGGTGATGCAGGAACAGACTGCTGATGAACACATCGTAGCCAATCGGAAGCGGCTGGGCACGGACATCCAACGGAAAGAACCGGCAGGTCGCCCCGTGAGCGGCTGCGCGTTGTCTTGCATAGGCGATGGCTCGAGCGCTCAGGTCGCATCCGTCGACCTGGACGTCCTTCCCCGCTCGGCGGGCTATCCGGGACAGCCGAACTGCGATATCGCCGCCTCCGCAGGCGACATCCAGGATCCGCACCGGCGTGTCGAGCCTGGAGGGCGCCAGGCGAACGAGCTCCTTCCAGAAAGTCCGGGCCGTTCGGCTGAGTCCGTTCAAGCGGGCCAGTCCCCGCAATGCCTCGAAATGTGCCCGGTCCTCAAGCCCCGGGTCATCCATTTGTTCCGGCATTCTGCGACGCCGGGCGAGCCGGATTCGATCCCATGGGCTCTCCGGACGGTCAGCCATGGGCAATTTCGTTCCAATGGGGAGAACACTGTGTGGAAACGGGCATAGCCCATTGTGGCCCAAAAGGGGGGCAACCCGCGACAGTCCCTCTCCCCGGTTGGCGAAAAGACGGTGCAGATGAACCGGCCCGACTCCCAGAATCGAGAGGCTGCTGCAGGGTTCGGGGAGAACTCGAGCAAAGCCGCGGGACCTTCACCGGGCGGCCACGGGCTGGCTGTCGGCGGTCCCAAACAGGGATTCGATCAGACCCTGACGAAAATCCGAACCCTCGACGAAGTAGCCTCCCAGGACGGCCAGGCAGGCACCGTCTCCGTCGTTGATCTGATCGGCAAAGATCGTCCCGTCATCTCCCACATACAACGTGTGCAACTCGTCACCTTGAATTCGGTAGCACATACGATCGCCCTTCTTGATGCCCCGGTTCTTCAGGGACGCATACCAGAATGGGAGAAGCTGGCGAATCCGATCGGAAGTCTTCCGGTCGATGACCCCGGCCTTCCGCACACGCTCCGTACTTCTGCGGGCCTCGTCGATGAAACGGTCCAGGGTGATGTCCCGTTGAAACGTGAGTTCGAGGACGGCGTCCTTCGATTCCATTGCCGTCCTGGCGATCTCCTCGTCGACCTCAGGGGACGGGGATCGTCCTTGAGCGAGTCGCCGCAGCTCGGCGGCGGTCTGCTCGCCGAATCGCACCACGACATCGGCCACATCCACCTGCACGAACAGGAAGCCCCTCCGAAGCATGGTCGACATCATGGAGTAGTCCTGATTGGCCCCGATCGCGGGTTGCGCCACCTGTTGCAGACAGGAGGGAGCCGGTGAAACCGTCGCGAGCGCCACCTGCATCAGCAGGAGCGGCATCACGATGGCGCACCGGCGCGCGGCTCCCACAATGCCTGCTGCACTGCGGGAGATCGGCACCGCGAGACGCCCGGTTGTCCTTGTCAGCCTGTCTCCGGCTTCGCCACTGCAATTCATGAAGCAATCAAAACAGAGATGTGTAACTCCGACCCGCCAAGTTTCGTGCCATCATACTCCACTGCCCCGGGACCGCAAAGCCCATCCGGAGTACGTTCCGACACCCCTGATTGACTTGGTCCGGTCCATCACTCACCATCAGATCGCCTCGGCCCGGGCGATGGCCCGGGGCGCCACGAAAGGACTCGCTATGCTCGACAATCGGGTGGTCTTGATCACGGGAGCCTCCGCAGGCATTGGAGCGGCCCTCGCCCGCGTTTACGCCAACCGCCGTGCCCGAGTCGTGATGGCGGCGCGCCGACTGTCCCGGATTGAAGAAATTGCCCTGGAAATCCGTCGAACCGGGGTCGATGCCCTCGCCGTTGAGTGCGACGTGACTCGGGACGGTGACGTCGAGCGGGCCGTCGCGGAGACTGTCGACCGCTGGGGAAGGCTCGATACACTCGTGGCCAACGCCGGGTTCGGCGTCTCCGGCAAGCTTCAGGATCTGGCCCTCGAAGACTATCGAAGACAGTTCGAGACGAATGTCTTCGGCGTAATCCGGACGATCCAGGCGGGGCTTTCTCAGGTTCTGGAGCAACGGGGCCGGATCGCCATCGTTGGGAGTGTCGCCGGGTTCATTGCCTCTCCCGGCGTTTCCCCCTACTGCATGAGCAAATTCGCCGTACGGGCCCTGGCGCAGTCGCTCCGGCTCGAGCTCAAGCCACTCGGTGTCTCGGTCACACACCTGGCACCCGGTTTCGTGGACAGTGAAATCCGCCTCAAGAAGAACGACGAGAGCCTGCCCCCCGACGCCAGGGATCCCGTCCCTTCCTGGCTGGTGATGGACTCGCTCAAGGCCGCCCGACAGATGTTCCATGCCATCGAACGACGGCGCAGGGAACGGATCATAACGGCCCACGGAAAGGTCATCGTCTTCCTGTCCCGACATGCCCACTGGCTGCTGGATTTGGCCGCAGGCAACCGGCGGGGCCTCGGCAGCACGGACTGACGGTGCGCGGAACCCTCCGCCGGACCGGATTTGCCGCGTCCGACGACCCCGGGGCGACCACTTTTGCCTGCAGACCGCCACCATTTCCGTCGAAAAGAAGAGGGGGACCGGAGGATCAGGATGGAAAAAGTGGTTCGGGACGACCAAAGCATCTGCGACCTCCTTCGCGGCGAGATTCTCCGGCGCTGCCTGGACCGCCCTGACACTCTGCGGGGTAAGAAGGGGCTCGACCTCCTATGGTCGGCGATTTCTTCGGGCTGTTCCGATTTGCTCGACCTCCTGCAGGAGACAGGCTGTGATTTCAATGCCCCCCATGTCATGGGGCGAACCGCCCTCATGCATGCCGTCGAGATGAATCGGCCGGAATGCGTCCGCAGGCTGCTGAAACTGGGTGCGGATCCCCTGGCCGGCGACTATCCGCCTGCCAAGCTCGCCATCACATTGGGGGACGAGGAAACAGCGGTCCTGCTGCTCAACGCGGCTCCACCGCAAAACGAGTCGCAAGCCGAAGAATTCTTCTACGAAGCGCTCTACAAGGGACGGCTGGAGGTGGCCCGCTATTTTCTCGATCGCGGCTACCCGCCCAACCTTCCCGGGACCTGGGACATCACCCCGTTGTTGGCCGCCGTCATGGGGGGTTCGGCCGAGGTCGTTCAGGCTCTGGTCGAAAAGGGAGCCCAGATCAATCGGCAGGGTTCCGGCGGGGTCACCCCCCTCATGAAGGCCATCGAATTCGGCCACAATGACATCGCCCGGTGGCTCCTCGATCACGGTGCGGACCCCACTCACGTCTCCCCCGAAGGAGCTTCGGCCCTGACCATGCTCTCTTCCTCAATGGCCGAGGAGGATCTGGACCTGGTCCGCCGTCTGCTGGCGGCCGGCGACGGCGCGTCGGACGCTTTAGACTACACACCCCTGATGGCCGCTGCGGCTGGAAAGAAGTCCGCCACCCTGGGCCTGCTGCTCGAACGCCCCCACGATCTCGAACGAAGGGACCGGCACGGCATGACGGCGTTGCATCATGCCTGCCAGAGCGGAGACACGGAGTCGATCCGTCTCCTCGTGCGCGACGGGGCGGACTGCAACACACGATCCGGGGCTGGGGCATCTCCTCTGGCACTCCTGCTGAACGGCTCAGGAGCGAATTTCGCGGCCGTCGAGGCCCTGTTGCAGGGAGGGGCCGACCCGACCCTCCCGGATGAGGCAGGCTGTATTCCGTCACAACTGGCGGCCGGCATGGGCGAGCCTTCCCTGGTCCGACTCCTCCAGCGCTTCCAGCCGCCGGTGAAAGCCGGCCCGGACCTCCCCTGGGAGCTGCACCTTCAGGTGGCCGTTCTCGTAGAAGCCGTGCGGTCCGGGCGCCGAGAGGATGCCGGCGTCGCTCTGCAGAGTCCCCTGTTGACGCCTCCGGAGCTGGTCCACACTCTCTCTCCGGCACTGGCGACGGTGATGTTCGATGCCATCCGCCACGACCTGATCGAGGTCGTTCGCCGCCTGCTGGAAGGTGGGGCTCCCGTAGGGCTGGTCGACGGCGACCGAACCACTCCGCTCGCCATGGCCTCTCGCTTCTCCCGGATGGAAATCGCACAGCTCCTGCTGGAGAATGGTGCAAACCTCGAGGCGATGACGGAGAGAGGCTATACTCCGCTCCAGATGGCCGGCAGCGGCGAGATGGAGCAGTTTCTCCTCAGCCAAGGCGCGCGTCCCCGCGAGTGATCCTCCAACTGCCAGCTCAAGGCGAAAGCAATCAGCGGGGTCCGATCCCGGCCGACTTCCCGACGGGCTGTCGAGTCGGTATGATACCTGTAGTGGAAGATTCGAGGCGTTCATTTCTGCGGAAGACCGGCCTGGGCGCTTTGGGTCTGGGGCTTTCCGCCTGCTCGGCCCGGGAGATCGCTCGGCCACTCGAAATCATGACGGTCCGGGGTCCGATCCCCGCAGACCAGATGGGCATGACCCTGCCTCACGAGCATCTGGTCGTCGACTTCATGGGATCCGGACCGGGGCCCTCGGACCGCTACGATCAGGAGACGGCGTTTCGGGCCATCCTGCCCCACCTCGAGCGGCTGAAGGCCGCAGGCTGCGCGACGCTGATCGAGAACACACCCGCCTACATCGGTCGCGACGCCGCCTTCCTGCACCGACTGTCTAAGGCTTCGGGCCTGCATATTCTGACCAATACCGGCCTCTACGGGGCCGCCGAGGACAAATACCTGCCCCCCTTCGTCTACGACGAGACCCCTGAGGAGCTGGCCCGACGGTGGCTCACCGAATGGACGGAAGGGATCGGCGCCACCGGCATCCGCCCGGGCTTCATCAAGTCAGGCGCGGACAAGGGCCCGCTCAGCGAGATCGACGCCAAGCTGGTCCGGGCCGCCGCTTTGACACACCGGAAGAGTGGGCTGGCCATCGCGATCCACACCAGCGACGCCGTCGGTGCCCGCGACGAACTTCGAATCCTGAAAGAAGAAGGCGTCGGGCCCGAGGCCTTCGTCTGGATCCACGCACAGAACGCCGACAGTGACGTTCACGTCGAACTGGCGCGGCAGGGAGTCTGGGTGAGCCTCGACGGCATCAACGTGGCCAACCTCGATCGCTACCGCGACTGGGTGGTCAAGCTGTGGCGCGAGAATCTCCTCGGACGTGTCTTGATCTCCCATGACGACGGCTGGTCCGTCGCCGAATCCAACGCAAATGACCCGTTCGCACGACTGGGCGACGGCAACGGTCTTCCCTTCGACACCATCCTCAGCCGATTCCTTCCCAAGCTCCGGGAGGCCGGCATGGGGCCTGACGAGATTCACAGGTTGACCGTGGAGAACCCCAGCGAGGCATTCTCGATCTGGCTCCGCCCCGCCTGACGCCGACGGGTCCCGAAATGCTCTTTCACGGAGCATGGTGTTTTCGGGTGACCCCCCTTATAATCCGGAGGGCGGGGTGATCTGGGAGCGATCGTTGAAGAGAGGATGAATCGGCCCGGATCCATGTTCGAGGACACGTATTCGAAGGGAGCTGTGTAATGGGCGAAGCCAAGGGCAGCAACAAGTCACGTCGCGGATTTCTCCAGGAAACCGGCCGGATCGCCACGAGTTCGGCACTGGCCAGCGGGCTCCTTTCCCGTGTTTACGCCGCGGAGAACAACACCATCAAGGTCGCGCTGGTGGGTTGCGGCGGTCGTGGGACCGGAGCTGCGGTCAATGCCCTCTCCGTCAAGAACGGTCCGATCCAGCTGGTGGCCATGGCTGATGTCTTTCCGGAGCGCCTCGAAAGCAGCTACAAGGAGCTCACGAACCTGCAGAACCAGCCGTCCGGCGACCAGGGCGCGGATGCCCAGGAGCCGGCGATCGGCCCCGACCAGATCAACGTCCCCGAAGAGCGCCGCTTTCTTGGATTCGATGCCTACAAGCAGGCGATCGACCTGCTGCAGCCCGGCGATGTCGCCATCTTCGCCACTCCACCGGCGTTCCGGTGGGTCCATTTTCAGTACGCCATCGACAAGGGCGTCAACGTCTTCATGGAGAAGCCCGTCACCGTCGACGGTCCGACCACCCGCCGCATGTTGAAGCTCGGTGAGCTTTCGGAAGCGAAGAACCTCAAGGTGGGAGTCGGGCTGATGTGCCGACACTGTGTGGCCCGGGCCGAATTGTTCGATCGGATTCAGAACGGCGAGATCGGCGACATCGTCAGCCTCAGGGCCTACCGCATGCACGGACCGGTGGGTTACTTCTCTTCCGGCCCGGTCCCCAAGGGCATGAGCGAACTGCTCTACCAGGTGCAGCGTTTCCACAGCTTCATCTGGGCCAGCGGTGGATGCTATTCCGATTTCTACATCCACAATATCGACGAGTGCTGCTGGATGAAGAATGCCTGGCCCGTCTCGGCCCAGGGCCTGGGAGGACGCCACAACCGGGGTGACGCCATCGACCAGAATTTCGACGAGTATTCGGTCGAGTACAAGTTTCCCGACGACTCGACCCTGCTCCTGAGCGGTCGGTGCATCGACGACTGCTACAACGAATTCGCCAGCTACGCCCACGGGACGAAGGGTGGGGCCGTCATCTCGACCTCGGCCCACACGCCGGCGCGCTGCCGCATCTACAAGGGTCAAAGCATGGCCAGCGACGATGAGCCGGTCTGGGCCCACCCGCAACCGGAGCCGAATCCCTATCAGACGGAGTGGGACCACCTCATCGAGGCGATCCGCAACGATCGTCCCTACAATGAGGTGAAGCGGGGAGCCGAAGCGAGCCTCGTGACTTCGATGGGGCGGATGGCCGCTCACACCGGGCAGGTCATCACCTACGACCAGATCCTCAACAGCGAGCACGAGATGGCGCCCGGTCTGGATCAGCTGACGATGAATTCTCCGGCGCCTTTGCAGGCAGGAGCCGACGGCCGCTATCCGGTTCCGCAGCCCGGCGTCGTGAAGGATCGCGAGTACTAGCCCCGACTCTCCGCCAGGATCCGCGGTACCGGCAGGAATCCGGTGAGCCCGGCGAACTTCGCCTCCCTGTCAGGCGAGCTTTCGCAGAAGCCGAGCCGGAAAGGTGATGAGCCCCCAGAGCAACTCGAAGGCAGCGCCGACGGCGACACCGACGAGGCGAAAGGGGAGCAGAAGGATCCAGACCAGCGGGTACAGGATCAAGGCCAGGATCGCCACCGGCCACGAAATCACGAAGAGAATGCACCAAAGAAGAAACTTGACCATTGCCGCTTCATCCTGAGATCCCTCCCGGGATCTCCCTCCCTGTTGAGTGTATTACGAAGTCCGCGGGAGGAATGTTCAGCCGGAGCCGCTCCGGCCCCGGCGGTCTGCAGGCGGGCAGAGATCTTTCCACACTTCGCCCTACTCCGAGGATGCGGAGTCGACATCGGTCACCGCAGACGCCTGGTCGCCCAAGAATCGACGATCAGACTTTCGAGACGATTCTGCGGAACTCGTCTTCGTCGAAGGCGCGCAAGGTCTCAGTCGTGACGTTGCCCTCGGCAGCCTGCCTCAGGCTGAAGGCCGCGCCGACTTCCGCACTGGGCCATTCGCTGATGGCCACCAGGTCGAACCGCCCCATCGTCACGTAGATGGCTTTCAGCTTGCCCCCGGCCTGTTCCACGGCTTTTCGAGCCTTCTCGATTCGGGCCGGCGAGTCCTTGACGTTGGTGATGCCCTGACGGGTGTAGCGATACAGAGTCACGTAGGTAGGCATGGAGGAACCTCCTTGCTGGTTGCCGTGACCCTATCGCATCCTGCGGCAACAGTAAAGCGCTGCAGGACCCGGTGGTCCGAGGGGGGCCGATCCCCCGGAATCCTCTCAGCGGGAGATCGACCCTTGGTTCTGGAGGCCTTGGATTCCCGGGCCTTCGTTAGAGCGCTGCCTTGACCCGCTCAGGAGTCATGGGAAGCTGCAGAACCCGCGCGCCGGTGGCGTCGAACACGGCGTTCGCGATCACCGAGCCCATTGAGATGATGGCAGGCTCTCCTCCCCCCTGTGCCGGCTCATTCTGCTTGTCCAGGATCACCGCTTCGATCTCGGGCAGCCACGAAAAGCGTGGCAGCTTGTAGGTGTCGAAATTCGTGTCCAGAATCCGGCCGTCCTTGAACCGAATCTCCTCCGAAAGGGCGTAGCCCAGTCCCATGGTGATGCAGCCTTCCATCTGAAGCCTGGCGCCTTCCGGATTGATGCACAGACCCATGTCCTGGACGCAGACGACCCGCTTGACCCGGATCTTCCCCGTCTTCTTGTCGACTTCGACCTCGGCAATGTGGGCGACGTAGGCTCCGGCGTCGATTCCGAGCGAGACCCCCAGGCCGCGACCGCTGGGCGAGGGCGCCGGCTTCCAGCCGTAATGCTTGGCTACGGCCTCGAGCACGCCCACCATCCGGGGGTCCTTGAGATTCTTGAGGCGAAACTCGACCGGGTCGATCTTCAGCTTGGACGCCAGCACATCGATGTGGGACTCGCGGGCGAAGGTGTTGGTATTGTTCGCCGGTGCGCGCCAGGCGCCGGTGGCAAACGCGTGCTTGTTCTCGGATCCCATCCACCCCGAACCGTAGATGACCGTTCGATTATTCGGGACCGTGTAGAACTGTTCGGCGCCGCGCTCGCCGCAGGCATAGGCTCCATAGTCCCAGAAGGTCATCATTCCGTCCCGCGTCGCGCCCGATTTGATCTTGACGACGGCCGCCGGCCGGAACGTGTCGAGAAAGAACTCCTCGCGACGGTCCCAGACGATCTGAATCGGTTTTCCGCTCAGCTTGGCGAGCCGGGCAGCCTCGACCGCCTGCAAATTGAACGTCTTGCCGCCGAACCCGCCGCCGACGAAAGGCGGGATGACCCGGACCTTGTCCGCGGGAATCCCCAGGGCCTGGGCCGCTTCGTCCTTCAGACGAAAAGGCGTCTGCGTCGAGGCCCAGATCAGAATCCGGTCCCCTTCGGGCTTGGCGACGGCCGTGTGGGGCTCGATGGCGGCATGGGCGACGTAGCTGTTCAGATAGCTCTCTTCGGCCAGCACCTCGGCGGCGGCCTCTCCAGCCTGCAGATCCCCTCCCTGTGCGGAGGTTCTGCCCGCCGGCGCCGACTTCAACAGGTGATCGAAGATGTTGCTGTCATCCAGGCCGGTCTGGACCTCTTTCCATTCAGCTTTGATCAAATCCCGCCCGTCTGCCGCTCCGTCGGGGGAAGCGTGCAATACGGCGATCAGGTCCCCGTCGCGCACGACCTGCGCGCCTTCCAGCGCCTCGGCGGCCGATGTGTCCACGCTCTTCAGAGTCGCGCCGTGGGAGGGCGGCCTCAGCAGGGCGGCATAGAGCATGCCGGGATGGACGATGTCGCTCGAGTACTTGGCCTCCCCGGTGACCTTCTGGCGCGCGTCCACGCGCAGCACCGGCTTGCCGACGATAGTGAAGGCGGAGGGCGATTCGAGGCTCGGCTTCCCTTCGAGGCGGCGCACGATCTTCTGCCCTTTCGCCAGTTCGGCATAACTGACCCGCTGGCCGGACTGGGGGTCGATCACCTGACCGTCCTCGGTCTTCAGTCGCTCTCTCGGGACGTTCAGCCGCTCGGCGCCGAGCTCGATCAGCACCGCCTTGGCTTCCGCGGCCGCGGCTCGCATGGGGGGTCCGAAGAAGCGGGTCGTCATGGATCCGAAGGTGCCCATGTCCCACGGGCACAGGTCCGTGTCCCCCATCAGCATCGTCACCCTCTCGAGTGACACGTCGAGTTCGTCTGCCAGCATCTGTGCCAATGAGGTGTTCACCCCCTGGCCCATCTCGATCTTTCCTGTGAAGCCCGTGACCTGCCCTTCCTCGTCGATGCGCAGGAAGGCATTGAAGTCGTCGGGCAGGGCCGGACGGCCCATCCTGCCTCCTCCGACCTCGTCCTGCTGGGCAACGGCTTCGCCCGGCAGGGCCAGGAGTATCAGGATGCCGGCACCCAGGGTCTTGACGAAATCCCGGCGGTCGGGAGTGAAATCGGGCAGATTCCGATCCGTGAAATTCGCCTCCAGGTAGCGGTCATAAAGCTCCAGCTGACGATTCTTTTCTTCGGCCATCCCGTTACGCCCCCTTCATCTCTTCCGCCGCGGTCTCGACCGCCGCTATGATCCTCTTGTACGTGCCGCACCGGCAGAGATTCCCCTCCATCCCCCGAACGATCTGCTCTCGCGTGGGCTGCGGATTCCTGAGCAGCAGCGCGTAGGCATTCATGACCATTCCGGGGATGCAGATGCCGCACTGCAGGGCATCGTGCTGGATGAACGCCTTCTGGACCGGATGGAGATCGCCGTTTTGGGCCAGACCCTCGACGGTCGTCACCTTCTTCCCGGCCACCCTTCGCACCGGCGTCAGACAGGATCGAACCGCCAGATTGTCGACCACGACCGTGCAGGCGCCGCATTGGCCCGCACCGCAGCCGAACTTGGTTCCAGGAAGGGCCAGGTCCGATCGGAGAACCCAGAGCAGACGTCGGTCGGGATCGACGCTGAACTCCTGCTCCTTCCCATTGAGCGTAAACCGAATATTCTCTTTCATGTCACCCCCTGCGGCGCGCGCAAGTTACCCTTCCCGTCTTCCCGTCCGATGGTCAGTCGTCACGGGAGCCGAAACGGAAGGCAGTTTCATCAGCTTATTCCTCCATTACGGCACGAGACGTCGCGCGTTACAAGGGCCCCCGACCCGCGACGGAGATTCCCCCGCACGGACCCGCAAGAATGCAGGGGAGTTTGCCCCTGACAGCATCCAAACCCCGGCTGACAACATTCGCATCGAATTCCTGCTATGCTTCCCCTCATAGACACACCCGTCGACACGACAATTCCGTCGACGCAACTAAGGAGGAATCACCCTCATGAAAAGAGTCTTTGGCAAGGCTGCATGGCTGCTTTCGCTCGCGGCTCTCCTGATGCCGGTCATGATGGCGCAGGGGAACCGGGGCAAGGCGGAACTCAAGGTCGCGGGCGGCAGCATCACGGTCGACTACGGCCGGCCGTCGCTGCAGGGGCGCGACATGTTGTCCAAGCTGCAGGATGGAAATTTCTGGCGGATGGGCATGAACCAGTCGACCACCTTTACGACACCGGTGGAGCTCACATTCGGTTCTACCAAAATCGCCAAGGGGAGCTACAGCCTCTGGCTGTTGAAATCCGGCAGTGAGTTTCAGCTGGTCTTCAACTCCCAGACGGGTCAGTGGGGCACGCAGCACGATCCCTCGAAGGACGTGGCCAAGGTCACCATGGAAAAGGGGTCCACGTCCAGCCCGGTCGAGACCTTCACGATCGACCTCAAGAGCGCCTCCGGCGGCGGAACCTTCGTGATGGAGTGGGGCCAGACCATGCTTTCTGCCCCCTTCACCGCAGGCATGTAAGACAAGGGCCTCCCGCAAGTGGAGCGTGCGAGTGCGCTCCCGGGCGGGAGGATCCTCGGTGGCGGCGCAGCTTTTGACTCCCGGAGCTCGGCATTGCCCTCGCTGCAGCGGCTCGTCGGTTTCCACGTCGAGACCTGCGTCGGGGAGCAGAGATTCGCCCGCCACCGCGATCTCCTTGGGGGGCACTACCCCTGATCGGAGACCCACTTCACCAACTCGTCGGGGAGGTTGCATTCCTCGCCTGCCGCGCTCAGCGTTTCGATGACCCGCTGAGGGCGCCCCAGGTCGCTCCAGGCGACATCGGTCAATGGCAGGACGAGACAGGACTCGTAGGCGCTTTCGAGGATACGATCCGAGAAATTGAAGGGCTCGAGCGTCTCATAGATGCTCGTGATAAACCGCATCTCGGACTCCGCCGCGTCCACCCCCCGTCGAATCCTGGTCAGCAGCTCATAGAGCAATTTGTACCGCCGCATGGCTTCCGGCACGAGCCTGAGGCCCAGATTCCACAGTGTCTCGGCTTTCGCAACCGTGATCAAGGTATTCCAGAGGAAGCCCGCCTGAAGGTACAACTCGGCCAGTTCGCGGGTCGGTTTTTCCCGAAAACACCGCACCTGTCTCGGTCGACACCCTTCGTGCACCAGCGGATCGCCGGGTTGAATCCAACCATAGTCCGGCTCCGGGTAATGGGGCTCTGCGCTCAACAGCAGGAGTCGATCCGGATGGGCCTCTACTACCTGGACGGCCGCGATCATCTGGTCTCGAAAGCCTTCCTCCGGATAGATGAAATGGTCCGAGGGCAAGATGACCACCGTGGCCTCGGGATCCCGCGCCCGCAGGTAGCAGAGCGGCAGGAAAACTCCCGGACCCGTATCCTTCGCCGAGGGCTGTTCGATCAGGAGACCGGGAAATTCCGTTTCGTGTCCCCGGTCGATGAACTGACGATGACCGGCACCGATGATCGTGACGATCCTGGAGTCGACGGCGAGTTGCCGCGCCCGGCGCAGCGTGTGGTCCAGCAGCGTCTGCTTGCCGTAGAAGGCACAGTACTGCTTCGGGATCCGCCGCCCCAACCAGCGATCGATCAGGGGACACAGGCGAGTCCCTTCTCCGCCGGCGAGCACGATGACCGAGACTTGCGGCAGAGGTGCCGGCAGGGGTTTGGTTGCCATCGAAAGCGCCCCACTTTCACGCGGTTGGAGGACAGACAGCCCCATTCCGACAAACCTGGGAACTGTATCTAATCCGACCATGGAGCGCCCGATTTGTCAAGCGGCCCCTGACACAGAGAAGGGTTTCGATTCTGCTCCGTTGTCAGCCATTTCCTTGGCTCGCGGGCTCGCGGCTGCCCGGCGGACCGGGGCGAACGCCGCGCGGCCCGCAGAATGACCGGGCGACGGCAGGGATGATCCGGCGATCATCCGGAATTCGCGCACAGCCGACCCGACCTCGGAACGTCCATCGAGAATCGAGCATGCGGCGTGGCTCTCAATTAAGAGAAGTGGCGCGACGGAGACTAGCCTGCGGCGATAATCGCCTTGGCTCTGTCCCTCATATTCGGGTAGAGGTCAACCGGCACCTTCTGCCGACCCAAGCTGTTCGCCACCAGCAACCGGGCGCACTTCGAGTGGTCACCCATGCAGTAGTTCTGCTTGTACATGGCGCCGAGACCCGATGTGTTTGGCATCTTGTCGTTGAAGAACAAACAGCCATTGAGAAGCTCACACTCGGCCATATCCCTCCCCCTAAAATGTTCGCCAGCACAGGCCTGGCCGGGAAGCACCACACGAGCCAAGCTGCCGGAGGATCGACGGGGTTTCCGCAACTCCTCCCCGGCCCGGCCGGAAACCGATCGTCACAGTCCCTGCATCCATCACTATAGTGGAAGGGGATGCGAAAATGACGCGGTGCCTCGACTCGCTGTGAAGGTGAGGAACGATCCCGATTCCGAAGCTGTCATGCCTCAGCGGGCTTCCGATCCGGGCGTCTAGAATTCCCCTCCCTCCGGGGCCTTCGGAACCGTTCTTTGGGCGGAAGCGGTTGAGGCGTATTCGTCCTTGAGCGGAGGAGACGGACCGGTGGGCTGCAGCACTTCACCGCTGCTGAAGTTCAGGGAACCGAAGAACTGAGCCCGACCGTCCCGGCGAATCCGCCAGATCCGCTGGCATCCTCGCATACACCAGAAGTACTCTCCCGGTCCCGGATTCAAAGATCTGATCAGATTCAGATCGAGAATCGGGATGGGTCTCCACCCGCAATCGCATTCGGCGGCAGGACATTCATCCAAGATCATGTACTTCCCCTGCGAATCGAGGGCGCCTCGACTGCGGATCGCGGCGATCCCTGAAATATCAGTACGCGCACGAGCCGCTTGGCTGAGCATGCGGCGTCTAGAACCAGCTTACGCCCGTCACCCTGAACCCTCAACCGCTCCGCCTGCCTCGGAGGAGGCCGATTGACATCCTCCGGCCATCCTGTAAGGCTTTATGTAGTAGGAAGCCAGTCCGGGCTCGCCATCCCGGCGCGAACGCCGGGTTCAGTCCAGCCGACACCGAGACGCTCTCGGTGTCCTCCAAGCGAAAGGTCATCAGTCATGAAGCCCGATGCGCTGAAGCGAGTGGTCATTGAAGACGTCCGGCCCGAGATCGACGGTGGGCGCTACCGGGCCAAGAGAGTGCGGGGAGAGCGTGTCCAGGTCGAAGCCGACATCTTCTGCGATGGACATGACCGCCCCAGTGCGGTTGTTCAGTATCGGATCAAAGGCGCACGCCGATGGACCGAGGTACGCATGGAACCCCTCGTCAACGATCGCTGGCGCGCCGAGTTTCGAGTCCATGAACTGGGGCTGTACGAATATACGGTTCGGGGCTGGGTCGATCATTTCAGGACCTGGCACATGGATCTGCAGCAGCGCCTCAAGGCCGGGCAGGACGTGTCGATCGAGTTGCTCATCGCCGCGCAGTTGATCGAACAGGCGGCCGAGCGTGCAGAGGATCCCGACCGGGAGCGGATGGTCCGCTGGACCGAAATGCTCCGTGATGAAGGGCGTTCGCTCGGTGAGAAGATCTCCCTGCTCGATGACGAGCTTCTGCTGTCAGTGGTGACCGCCTACCCGGATCCACGGTTCGTGGCTCAGTACCCCCTCGTTCTGGAGGTTCAAGTCGATCCGATCCGCGCCCGGTTCAGTGCCTGGTATGAGATGTTCGCCCGCTCCGCGGCCTCCGAGCCCGGCCGGCACGGGACCTTCAAAGACGTGGAACGGCAACTTCCCCGCATCGCCGAAATGGGTTTCGACATCCTCTACCTCCCGCCGATCCACCCGATCGGCACAACGAATCGCAAGGGAGCCAACAACACCCTCGACCCGGGGCCGGATGACGTCGGCAGCCCATGGGCCATCGGCAGCGTGGAGGGCGGCCACAAAGCGATCCACCCCGAACTCGGGACACTCGAGGATTTCCGCAGCCTCGTGGCACGGGCCCGGGACGAATATCGGATCGAACTCGCGCTCGATATGGCATTCCAGTGCTCGCCCGACCATCCCTACGTCCGGGAACACCCGGAGTGGTTTCGCCACCGTCCCGATGGCTCGATCCAGTTTGCCGAGAATCCGCCCAAGAAGTACGAGGATATCTACCCGTTCGATTTCGAGACGGATCAGTGGGAGTCCCTCTGGGATGAATTGCTCGATGTGGTGCTCTACTGGTGCAGACAAGGTGTGCGTGTCTTTCGCATCGATAATCCCCACACCAAACCCTTCCGGCTCTGGGACTTCATCCTCGACGAGGTCAGAGCGCAGTTTCCCGAGTCCATCTTTCTGGCGGAAGCATTTACCCGGCCCAAGGTGATGTACCGCCTGGCCAAGGGCGGATTCACACAGTCCTATACGTACTTCGCCTGGCGCAACGAAAAGTCGGGACTCACCAGATACATGGAAGAACTGACTCGCGCACCGGTCTCCGACTTCTTCCGGCCCAACTTCTGGCCCAACACTCCCGACATCCTGAACGAGTACCTCCAGACCGGAGGGCGCCAGGCCTTCGTTATCCGCCTGGTACTGGCCGCTACGCTGGCTGCCAGTTACGGAATCTATGGGCCCGCCTATGAACTGCTCGAAAACACCCCCCGGGAGCCGGGCAGCGAGGAGTACCTCAATTCGGAGAAATACCAGATCCGCCGATGGGCTCTGAACCAGCCGGGGAACCTCGGCGAGCTGATCTCGATCCTGAACGAGATTCGCCGCGACAACAAGGCGCTGCAAACCAACGAGTTCCTGCGCTTTCATGCGACCTCCAACGATCAGATCATCTGCTACAGCAAAAGCGATGAGGAAGGCGACAGCCAGGTGCTGGTCGCAGTGAATCTGGATCCCTTCAACATCCAGTCCTGCTGGGTGGACCTGGACGGGGCGGCCCTTGGAATCGAATACGACCAGGACTATCAGGTCCATGACCTCATCAGCGACGAGCGCTATCGTTGGCACGGCTTTCACAATTATGTCCAGCTCGATCCGCGCGTCATGCCCGCCCATATCTTCCGGATCCGTCGCCGCGTGCGCAGTGAGCGGGACTTTGACTACTTCCTCTAGAAGGGACGGCCTATCGCCGATGGCAGATAAAAATTCGAAATTCGAGGTCCATTTCGATCCACTCTGGTACAAGGACGCGATCATCTACGAGGCCCACGTGCGTGCCTTTTTCGACAGCAATGCCGATGGGTACGGTGATTTCCGCGGGTTGACGGAGAAGCTCGACTACCTCCAGGACCTTGGCATCACGGCTCTTTGGCTGCTGCCGTTCTATCCGTCGCCCCTTCGCGATGATGGCTACGACATTGCCGATTACAGGAACGTGCATCCTCGTTACGGCACGCTGCACGATTTTCGATCGATGCTTCGTGCCGCACACCACCGCGGGATCCAGGTCATCTGCGAGCTCGTAGTCAACCACACCAGCGATCAGCACCCCTGGTTTCAGAGGGCTCGCCGTGCGAAACCCGGAAGCACCACCCGGGACTATTACGTCTGGAGCGACACGACGGAACGCTACGCCGACGCCCGGATCATCTTCAAGGACTACGAGCCCAGCAACTGGACCTGGGACGACCAGGCCCAGGCCTATTACTGGCACCGCTTCTTTTCCCATCAACCCGACCTCAATTTCGAGAATCCGCGCGTTCGGCGCTCCATCTTCCAGACCCTCGATTTCTGGCTCGATATGGGGGTTGCCGGAATGCGGCTGGACGCCGTTCCTTACCTTTACGAGGAAGACGGTACGATCTGCGAGAATCTCCCGCAGACCCACGCCTTCCTGGCCGAGTTGCGCCGCCACATCGATCGGAAGTATGGCGACCGCATGTTGCTGGCCGAGGCCAACCAGTGGCCCGAAGACGCCGCCCAGTACCTGGGGGACGGGGCCGGTTGCCACATGGCTTTCCATTTTCCCCTGATGCCGCGCATGTTCATGGCCATCCAGCTGGAAGACCGGTTTCCCATCATCGACATCCTCCAGCAGACGCCGGAAATCCCGGAGGCCTGCCAGTGGGCCCTGTTTCTGCGCAATCATGACGAGCTGACGCTGGAGATGGTCACCGACGAGGAGCGGGACTACATGTACCGCACCTACGCCCACGAGACACAGGCCCGCATCAACCTGGGCATCCGGCGAAGGCTGGCTCCCCTGCTCGGACACAGCCGGCGGCGGATTGAACTGATGTACGGATTGCTCCTGAGCCTGCCCGGCACCCCGGTGATCTACTACGGCGATGAAATCGGCATGGGGGACAACTTCTATCTCGGAGACCGCGATGCCGTCCGCACCCCCATGCAGTGGAGCGCCGATCGCAACGGCGGCTTCTCCCGCGCCAACCCTCAGCAGCTCTACCTGCCCCTGATCTCCGATCCCGAGTACCGATACGAGGCCGTCAACGTTGAGACGCAGCAGCGCAATCCGCACTCGATGCTCTGGTGGATGAAGCGGATCATCGCCCTGCGCAAGCAGCACCGGGCCTTCAGCCGCGGCACCATGGAAATGCTGCAGCCCGAGAACCGCAAGGTCCTTGCCTTCATTCGCCGCCACGAGGATGAGACGCTCCTCGTCGTGGCCAATCTCTCGCGCTTCGTCCAGTACGTCGAACTGGACCTCGGCGAATTCAGCGGCATGACCCCCGTCGAGATCTTCGGAAGGACCGAGTTTCCGCGCATCGGGGATCTCCGGTACTTCGTCACTCTGGGCCCCCACTCCTTCTACTGGTTCCTCCTGGAGGCGCCCGAATCGAGGGTCGAAGCCCGGCCCGGCGAACCGTCTCTGGTGACGATCAGGGTGGCGGGCAGCTGGGAGTCCGTTCTCGAGGGGGTGGCACGCGGCACCCTCGAGGCCCAGCTGCCGAGATTCCTCAAAACGTGCCGCTGGTTCGGGGGCAAGGCCCGCAAGATCAAGGAGGCCGTCATCCGCCAGACCATCCCGCTGACGTCGTCCGATCTGCAGTCAATGCTGGCGATGGTGGAGGTCGGCTACACCGATGCCGATTCCGAGACCTACCTGCTGCCTCTGACATTCAGCACCGGGGAGCGCTCGGAGGTCATCACCCACCACCATCGCTCCATGGCTCTCGCCAGGCTGATCGTGCGGGACCGGCACGGGGCGGAACAGGAGGGAGTCCTTCATGACGCGACGGGCGAGCGCCCGTTCGCCCTGGCCCTTCTCGACGCCATCGCACGCCGGCGGCATTTCCGCGGGACCGGAGGAACGCTGAAATGCCGACCCAACCGCGCGCTGCGGCCACTCCTCGCGGCTCAGACCGGCCCGCTCGAGCCGGCACCCATGCGCGGCGAACAAAGCAACAGCTCCATCATTTTCGGTGACCAGCTGATTCTCAAGCTGTTCCGCAAACTCGAGAGCGGCGTCAATCCCGACCTGGAGATCGGACGTTTCCTGACGGAACAGAAGAAGTTCGCACACGTGCCGCCGGTCCTCGGTTCCATCGAATACGAAGACGACAGTCAGGCCAATGCCAGCCTCGCGATCCTGCAGGGGTTCGTGGCCAACGAGGGGGATGCCTGGGGGTACACGCTCGATGTCCTCGGACATTTCTTCGAGCATCTGCTGGCCGCTCGGGAGACCTTCGAGGAAGCAATCCCCGACAGACTGGATCTACTCGAGCCAGGCACGTCCGAGGAGCCGGACCAGGGTCCGTCCGCACTGATCGGACCCTACCTCGATCAGGCAGGGCTGCTGGGCCGTCGGACGGCGGAAATGCACTGCGCCCTGGCCGCGGCAGACAACGATCCGGCATTCGTCCCCGAGAGCTTCACCCCTCACTACCAGCGTTCGCTCTACCAGTCGATGCGCAACCTGAGCGGCCAGATCTTCCAGCTCTTGAGACGCCGCCTGCCGGACCTGGACGAGCCCGCCCTGTCCCTGGCGCGACAGGTCTCGGAGCGAGAGGAACACGTCCTGTCCGCCTTCAGGCTCATCCTCGACCGGAGGATTGGAGCCAAACGGATTCGCACTCACGGCGACTATCACCTGGGCCAGGTGCTCTTCACCGGACGGGACTTCGTCATTCTCGATTTCGAGGGGGAACCGGCGCGCTCGCTGTCGGAACGGCGGCTCAAACGAGCCTCCCTGCGCGACGTGGCCGGCATGCTGCGCTCCTTCCACTACGCGGTCTGGACGGCCAGCCGGAGGTTCATCGACAACGGGATGGTGGCGGAGGATCGGCGGAGCGGATTCGAGCGCTGGGCCCGTTTCTGGTACGAGCGGGTCTCGGCCTGTTTCCTCGATGAATATCTGAGCGTCGGTGAGGGCGGCGGCTTCCTGCCTCGCTCCCGGGAGGAACTTCGCATCCTTTTGGATGCGTACCTCCTGGAAAAGGCAATCTACGAACTCGGCTATGAGTTGAACAACCGACCCAACTGGATCGATATCCCACTGCACGGAATTCTAAGCCTGCTCGGCAAAGCCGGAAGCACCGGTTGAGTTTCTCCGGGGCGAGGGAAAAAGGACAGCAGACATGACGACAACTTCTCAGCCGGTCGCGTATGACGTGACCCGCTTCAGCGATGACGACCTGTACTGGTTCAACGAAGGAACTCATTATCGGCTCTTCGACAAGCTCGGATCCCACCTCATGACTTCTGCTGAGCAGTCCGGTGTCTACTTCGCCGTCTGGGCCCCGAATGCACAGTCGGTGAACGTCATGGGTGATTTCAACGACTGGGACAAGACCTCCCATCCGCTGGCGGCAAGGGCCCAAAGCGGCATCTGGGAGGGCTTCATCCCGGGCCTGAGCAAGAAGACGCACTACAAGTACCACATCATCTCGCACGTCCAGGGCTACAGTGTTGATAAGGCGGATCCTTACGCCGTTCACCACGAGACCCCGCCGAAGACCGGTTCCATCGTGTGGGACCTGGACTATGAGTGGGGAGACGAATCCTGGATGAAGAATCGCCTGGAGCGCAATCGACTCGACGCGCCGATGTCGGTTTACGAAGTCCACGTGGGATCCTGGCGACGCAAGTCCGAAGAGGGGAATCGGTCTCTGAGCTACGCCGAACTCGCTCCGATGCTGGCGGAATACTGCCGGGAGATGAACTTCACCCATGTCGAACTGATGCCCGTCATGGAGCACCCTTTCTACGGTTCTTGGGGCTACCAGTGCACCGGCTATTTCGCTCCTTCCAGCCGCTACGGCACGCCCCAGGACTTCATGTACTTCGTCGACTGCCTGCATCAGCAGGGGATCGGTGTCATCCTGGACTGGGTGCCCTCCCATTTTCCGACCGACGAGCACGGCCTCGGCTTCTTCGACGGCACCCATCTCTACGAGCACGCCGATCCGCGTCAGGGGATCCAGCGGGACTGGAACAGCCTGATCTTCAACTACGGGCGCAACGAAGTGCGAAATTTCCTGATCTCGAGCGGGCTCTACTGGCTCGAGAAGTACCACGTGGACGGACTGCGCGTCGACGCAGTCGCTTCCGTGCTCTACCTCGACTACTCACGTCAGCCGGGCGAGTGGATCCCCAACAGTTACGGAGGTCGCGAGAATCTGGAGGCGATCGACTTCCTGCGGACCCTCAACACGGAAGTCTTCAAGGACTTTCCCGACGTTCAGACATTCGCCGAGGAATCGACGGCCTGGCCGATGGTCTCCCGCCCCACCTATCTCGGTGGCCTCGGATTCGGGCTGAAATGGGACATGGGCTGGATGCACGATACCCTGCAGTTCTTTTCCCGGGACCCGATCTTCCGCCACTACCATCTCGGCGATCTCACTTTCCGTATGGTCTACGCATTCTCGGAGAACTTCATCCTGCCCCTCAGCCATGACGAGGTGGTTTACGGCAAGGGATCCCTCCTGGGCAAGATGCCCGGCGATCCATGGCGCCGCTTTGCCAACCTGCGGCTCCTGTTTGCGTGCATGCTCTCCCAGCCGGGCAAGAAACTGATCTTCATGGGTGGCGAGTTCGGCCAGGGGGCCGAATGGTCGCATGAAAGCAGCCTGGACTGGCACCTGCTCGAGGATCCCTCGCACTTCGGGATCCGGCGCTGGGTCCAGGATCTCAACCGCGTCTACCGGGAGGAACCGGCGCTGCACGAACTCGATCTCGGGCCGGAAGGATTCGAATGGATCGACTGCAACGACACACAGAACAGCGTCCTCAGTCTTTTGCGTCGGGGCAAGTCGGGGGATCGGGATGCCGTTGCCGTGGTCCTCAACTTTACGCCGGTCCCACGCTCCAACTACCGCATCGGGGTGCCCGTGGGGGGCCGCTGGACGGAGATCCTGAACAGCGATGCCCGGGACTACGGAGGGACGGGGCACGGGAACCTGGGCGGCGTCACCGCCCGGCCGATCCCCTTTCACGGCCGCCATCACTCGATCAGCCTCGTCCTGCCGCCCCTGGGAGCCGTCTTCCTGAGACACGAGGAAACCTAGGGTTTGAGATTTGAGATTTACGATTTGAGATTTACGATTTGGCGGCGGCCCACGCGGGTTCCTGATCGATGACGGGCGGAGCCCGGCGGCCGGGAACGCCCGGCGAAGGCAGCCCTCATCGCAGGAACCTTCGGGACCGCCCCAAATCGTAAATCGTAAATCTCAAATCTCAAATCCAGTCACGGCTCCTTCGGAGGCGGAAGAGACCAGCGCCGCGTATTTCGCGAAGACGCCGCGCCCGTAACGCGGTTCCGGCGCCTGCCAGGCCCCGGCACGCGCCGCCAGCTCGGTGTCGGTCAGGTGAACGTGGAGTTTGCGGGCATCGACGTCGATTTCGATGGAGTCCCCTTCTCGCAGCAGGGCGATCACGCCGCCGCGCGCAGCCTCCGGAGCGACGTGGCCGATCATGAGTCCTCGCGTGGCTCCGCTGAATCGTCCATCCGTCACGAGCGCCACTTCTTCACCGAGGCCCGCCCCCACGATGGCGCCGGTCACGCCCAGCATCTCCCGCATGCCGGGGCCGCCGCGCGGTCCCTCGTAGCGAATCACCACGACGTCGCCGGGCCGGATCGACCCGGAGATGACGGCGGCCATGGCGTCCTCTTCCCGGTCAAAAACACGGGCCGGACCCTCATGACGCAGCTTCCTGCGGTCGGTGACTTTGAGAACGCAGCCCTCGGGCGCCAGGTTCCCCTTGAGAATGACCAGCCCGCCGGACGCCTTGAGCGGATGGCCGAGATCGCGCACGACATCCTGTCCGGGAGTCTCGCTTGCCTGCGCCGCCTCTTCCGCCAGCGAGCGCCCGGTGGGCGTCACCTGCGTCCCGTCGACGAATCCGCCCTCGACGAGGCGCCGCGCGACCAACTGGATGCCGCCCGCACGATAGAGATCGGCCGCCAGGTATCTGCCGCCCGGCCGGAGATCTGCCAGCCACGGCGTTCGCCGGCTGATGGCGTCGAAATCGTCGATGAGCAGAGGGATCCCGGCTTCCCGAGCGAGAGCGAGGAGATGCAGTACGGCGTTTGTCGAGCCGCCCGTGGCCGCGACGGCGGCAATCGCGTTTTCAAAGGCCTGGCGGGTCAGGATTCTGCTCGGGGTCAGCCCCTGTTCGAGCATTCCCATGATCAGCTCGCCGCACCGAAAGGCGATCTTCGCCTTGCCCGGGTCGACAGCGGGAGTGCTCGCCGTCCCCAGAGCCGACAGACCCAGAAACTCCATGGCCGTGGCCATCGTGTTGGCCGTGAACTGCCCACCGCAGGCTCCCGGACCCGGACAGGCCACTTCCTCCAACTGATGGAGTTCATCTTCGGTCATCTTCCCCGCGATGGTGGCCCCAACGGCCTCGTAGACGTCCTGAATGTTCACATCGCGGCCCTGGTAGTGACCTGCCAGAATCGTCCCTCCATAGAGAACGAGGCTCGGCACATCCAGACGGATTGCCGCGAGACCGGCGCCCGGGATGGTCTTGTCACAGCCCACCAGCGCGATGATGGCATCGAACAGGTATCCACGTCCGGTCAACTCGATGGAGTCGGCGATGACTTCGCGGCTGACCAGTGACGCCTTCATTCCCTCGATGCCCATGGTGATGGCGTCGCTGATGGCAATCGTGTTGAACTCCATCGGGGTCCCGCCCGCAGCGCGAACACCCTCCTTGACATGGACCGCCAGTTCCCGCAGATGGATGTTGCAGGGCATGGTCTCGATCCAGGTGTTGGCGATCCCGATGATCGGTTTCGAGAGATCCTCGTGAGTGAAGCCGACGGCTTTGAAGAAGGCCCGCGCTCCCGCCCGATTCCGACCTTCAGTGACAACACGACTGCGATGCTTACCCAGACCTTCCATGAGACCTCCAATTCGGTTGGATGAACGATTGCCATCATTCTGGTCTACCTGCGAATCAAAGTCCAGGCAGGCCTTGCCTCGATCACTGGATCGAGGACGGGCCTCCAGTGGAGCCCATGCATATGCAGGACCCACGTTTGCGTCAAAGCGGCGGAAGGCACGGAAGAAGGAGCGAGAAGCGGACACGGCCGCCAAAAAGAGAGAACCCCTGGGAGGGCTGGACCGGACACCGGTCGATCGCACTTGCCTGTCCGCTGGATCGGTCTATTCCCCGCTTGCGGCCGGCGCGGACGGCGGCAACTCATCCGACTCCGGGTTCGTGTCGCGATACTGCTGCTGAAGCTCCTTCAGCTTTGCGTGGAGATTCTCCTGGATGTCGGCATAGTCCGGCTGCCCGTAGACATTGTGGAGTTCGTGCGGATCAGTCTGGAGGTCGTAGAGCTCCCAGACATCGATATCGTTGTAGAAGTGGATCAACTTGTAGCGATCCGTCCGGACGCCGTAATGCTGCTTCACGTTGTGCCAGCCATGCGGGTATTCGTAGTAGTGATAGTAGACGGCGTCACGCCAGTGGGCCGGCTCCGATCCGGCCATCAGCGACCGCAGGGAAACACCCTGCATCTCCCGGGGAATGTCGACGCCGGCGTAGTCGAGGAAGGTCGGCGCGAAATCCAGGTTCATGACCAGGTCGTCCGAAACCTGCCCCGCCTTGATCTCCGCCGGATATCGCACGACGAGGGGCATTTCGAACGACTCCTCGTACATGAAACGCTTGTCGAACCAGCCGTGCTCGCCCAGGTAGAAGCCCTGATCCGACGTGTACACGACGATCGTGTTGTCGGCCAGGCCATGCTCATCGAGATAGTCCAGGACCCGGCCGACGTTCTCGTCCACCGAGGCAATGCAGCGAAGGTAGTCCTTCATGAAACGCTGATACTTCCACTCCGTCAGGGCCTTCCCCGTGGGCGGGTTCTTTTTGTACTCCTCGTTGACCTTGTCGTAGTGCGCGTTCCAGACGGCTTTCTGCTCATCGGTCATGCGGTTGTATTCCGCCTGCCAGACCATTCCCGCAGGAAACCCGGCCTGACCGCCCGTCCCGGTTTCCTTGCCGTAGGCGTCCTGGAACAGCTTCATGTCCATGCTCAGGTACATGCCCGCAATCCGCATGTCCTGCTGTTGGGCCGCGACCCGCCCTGCGTAGTCGTCCCAGAACGTCTCGGGTTCCGGGATGGTCTCTCCGTCATAAAGATCCATGTACTTCGCGTTCGGCATCCAGTTCCGATGCGGCGCCTTGTGGTGGTAGAGCAGACAGAAAGGTTTGTTCGGGTCCCGGTTCTCGAGGAAATCGAGGGCGAAGTCCGTGATCAGATCGGTCACATATCCCGTCTCATGGACCTTCTGCCCCATCTCGATGAAATCCGGGTTGTAGTACTCGCCCTGGTCGATGAGGATCTTCCAGAAGTTGAATCCGGTGGGATCGGTCTTGAGGTGCCACTTCCCCACGACGCCGGTCTGATAGCCGGCCTGCTGAAGCAACTTGGGGAAGGTCATCTGACTGCCGTCGAACTGGTCGCGATTGTCCCGAAGCCGATTGAGGTGACTGTACTTGCCCGTCAGGAGAACGGCTCGGCTGGGGGCACACAGGGAATTGGTGACGAAACTGCTCGTGAAGCGGATACCCTCGTTCGCGATGCGGTCGATGTTGGGTGTCCGGATCAACTGGCTGCCATAAGCAGAGATGGCCTGCTCGCCGTGGTCGTCCGACATGATGAAGACGATGTTCGGAGGAGTGCGGACGGCCTGCTCTCCGGCGCAGGCAGCAAGAAACAACAACGAAGCAGTAAGAATGATGCGGATTGCTCTCATGGAAGGCCCCCCTGGGAGACGGTAGTCGGTCATTCGGCCCTGCCGAGAATAACCGGCCAGGCAGGGGGACTCAAGGGGAGAGTTGAGGGTTGAGATTTGAGATTTGAGATTTGACGATTTACGATTTGGTGCCGGTCCGCTTGGTATTGCCGTGCGGGTCCGTCCGTGTTCAGCCGCGGCATGCCGGTCTCGCCCTACTTCCCCGGCCCGCTTCAAATCGTAAATCGTAAATCTCAACTCTCAAATCTCAAACTCTCGACTCTCACTTCCCGTCGTCCTGCGTCGCCCATTCCGGGTAGGGGGCGTCGGGTCCCTTTCGCGCGTGCCACAGAATCCGGTTGAGCAGATCTTCCGGGCACTGGTCCACTTCGTCCAGGGGCAGCGTCGCCGAGAGTCCGGCGTAGCGCCGCATTCGCTCGTCCCTCCAGGTTTGCGGTGGCGGATTGAGTCGATCGAGGGGAATGTTGCTGGGCACGGAGTCGAAGGGGGTGAAATCCGGGTCGTCCCGGAAGCAATCGAACAGCGGAGTCGCCGCCGCATCCATCTGGTTCATGGGCGGCAGTCCCAGGATCAGTTCAATCGTGCGCAGTATGCCGGGCTGGTTGTACTGGGTGCTGACGACCTGCCCGCGCCGGGTGTACGGACTGATCACGTATGCCGTCGTCCGGAAGGAGCTGAGATGATCCCAGCCGTCCTGCGGATCATCCTCGATGGCGAAGATGCAGGTCTCTTTCCAGAACCGACTGTGGCTGATGGCCTCGACAATGCGGCCGAAGGCCAGATCGTTGTCGGCCACATGGGCTTCGGGCGTCGGCATGCCCTCCTTCATCCCCGAGGTGTGGTCGTTGGGCAGACAGATGATGACGAGATCGGGGAGGTTGCCGGACTGCTCGAACTCATGGAGTTCCTTGACGAACTGGGCCGCCCGAAAGACATCCGGGACCTTCAGGGTCCAGCCCACCGTCTCCAGGTTGAGGTAGGGACGCAGGGATTCGATGGCGGGTCGGCTCCCCACCCGGGTCAGGCCGGTCCGGTTCACGAAATCCCGGTAGAAATCGATGAAGTCGGGCGCAGGAGTGCGCTGCGGATCGGACCAGCCGATCTCGGCGATGGCGAACTCTCCGTAGTCGCGGAGCGTTTTCCCACGTTCCAGGACATTGTCCCAGATGAAACCACTCGGGGCGTAGGCCAGTGCGTCGACGTCGTCATCCCCCATCCCGTCCGGATAGCTTCGGGGGAAGCCGGCGAACGACTTCTCCATGTAGTCGGTGGCAAAGGCCGTGGTCGCCCACTGGTGGCCGTCGGCGCTGAGGATTCCGGAGCAGTACGTGTTGTCCAGCAGAACGAACTCCCGGGCCATCTTGTGCTGGTTCGGGGTCACCTGTTCGCCGAAGATGCAGAGTTCCGGATCCCCGTTTCCTTCTTCCAGGTCTCCCAGCACCTGGTCGTACGTGCGGTTCTCTTTGATGATGTAGACCACATGCTTGAAGACCGAAGGTTCGCCCACACGGTGCGGAACGGGCCGCGACGATTGACCCGGGCGCGCCGGCAACTGGGAGGCCTCGATGAGTTCCCGCCGGCAGTTGGCCAGCACCGTCGCCGTGTATCGGGAGAGCTGACGAGCTTCGGGAACCGGAACCAGGGACACCGAACCGAAATACTGCCGGGAATTGAAGCCCTTCTCCCCGGCGGCGAAAGTGCGTCGGCCGGATCCCAGGCCTTTGATGTTGGCCACGGCGAGGGCCTTTCGCCGGGCGTCGAAGAGGATCGCCCCGGGAAACCAGCCGACGGGAATCAGACCGTCGAGGGTCGAGCCGCCGGGCTCGAACGAGACCACGGCGATGGCGTTCTGCGTCCCGTTGCAGACGTAGAGCTTCTTTCCGTCAGGCCCGAAAACCAGCGCGTTGGGACTCGCACCAAAGTAGTCGTCGGGCTGCCAGCGAAGGGAGAGGGTCTCCACGACCGTGTCCGTCCCGGTATCGATGACGGAAACGGAGTCGCCGGCGGCATTGGCGACCGCCAGGTAGCGTGAGTCGGGCGTCAGTGCCAGACCGGACGAATGCAACCCCACGACGATTTCCCGAGTCACCCGACCGGCCTCCAGGTCGATCACCGAAACGGACCCTTCGCTGGCAATGAAGCGCCGGGGGTCCACCCGCACCCGGGTCCCTCGACCGGCGGGTCCGACCACCGAGTCCGGCTCCGGCCGGCGCCCACCCCAGTTGCTGACATAGGCTTTGTTGCCGACCACGACCACATCGTAGGGAGCGACGCCGACTTCGAAGCTCCGCAACGGTTTCCCGCTCTCGGCATCCAGCTCCAGCAAGCGGTTCGACAGATTCAGCACGACCCAGAGCCGACGACCGTCTGTGGAGACGCGCAGGCCGGAGGGTATCGCCTCGTCCCTGCGGGACAGCCCGGTGGGCGGGAGTGACAGCGACCGCAGGGGGATGAGGGTGTGGTCGGGGCGCACCTCGAACACCTTGATTCCGCCGTTGACGTCGGACAGGTAGACACGGCTCCCATCGGGTGAGAAGACGAGCCCCGTGTAGCTGAGCTGCCCTTCCTCATCCGGCTTCATCAGATTCGGGGAGACCGGTTCGCCGGACTCGCTCCCGCCGGCGGGCAGCGAAACGCGCTGGCGGACCGATGCCGTCTCCGGGTCGATAACGATCAGCTCCGCGGTTTTCCCCGAGGTGAGCAGTATCTGCCCGTCGGGGCTCATTGCCAGGGCCTGCGGCCGGAGCCCGGGCAACTCGATCTGACGGCCGGCGGGGCTGAGGATCTGACTCACGGGGAGCACGATGTGGCTGCTTTGGGAGAAGCCCACCGCTTCGTCCGTCCGAGTGGCCTCGGGGGGGTTGGGACAGGCCGTCATCAGGAACGCCGGGAACAGCATGAGCGCTTTCAGGAGTTGCCCCCGGGGGATCCGGTGACCGGAACGGCAACGCCGGCGACTCAAACAGGACTTGTCCGCAACCCGGTATGGCTGATTCGCGTGCACGTCGGTCCCTCCTGTGGATGAATTCTAGCCCGGATCCTGTGATCCGTCACGGACGCCGATGGTGGATTCCGACCGGACAGGAGCCTCCCGGAAGCGGGCCACCTCAGGCGACGCAAGATCGAAGACACAGTCGTCTCCAAAGCGCTTTACGAGGCCGGGGGCCTGCAAAACAGCGCTTCTTCGTCCCTCTTCCAGTGCGGAAAGATGGACCACGACGAAATCGATGCCGCGCCGACGCATGAATGCGATCGACTCGCGGTCGGGAAAGCGCTCATACTGCTGAAAATCAGAAGCATACCCAGGCGGATAGAAACGCGTGTAACCATTGACCAGGTTCATCCAGTGCTGGGTGGAATAGAGCATGTAGAGACTCTCCCGGGGCCACTTGTCCGTCCCGCTGTAGTCGGGCAGTTCGAGCACTACTTTTCTCTCCCGTTGCCTCGGCTGCCGGTCACCGGGCCAGCCCACGGGCGCGGGATTCCTGCTCTTCAGCCACACATCGACGGGGCGCGGTGCAAACGGCGCCGTCGCGCAGGCATCGAAGCCGAGCCCCACCGGAAAGATCTCCAGTAGTGCCGCCCCCGCCAGCACCGACAGCAGAAGGGGGCGCCCCTTCAGTCGGGCTGCCGCCAACCCCGCCAGCAGCGACAAGGCAAAGACCACCAGGAGGGCGAAGCGAGCCGTGGCCCGGAACTGTCCGAGAACGGGAACCAGTTTGTAGACCAACGCCAGCGGAAGAAGCAACCCGCCTTCCGTTCGAGGCCCCAGCGAGAGGAGAAAACCGAGGCCGGCCAGACCGAGGTAAAACCAGGCAAGACCGTTCCTGCGATTCCAGACGATCCCCGCCACGGCCAGGAGCATCGAGATGAAGCCGAGGTAAAGGGTCTTTTCTCCCCAGATCCAGCGGTCCCGATTCTGGAGGGCCTGTCCGAGTAAGGTGTTCCAGGGCGGATCGACATAGGAGGAGACGTCGGCCGAGAAGGACGCTCCCTCCGCCAGGTCTCGGTCGACCGGATGGGATACGTAAGGCCGCGCGAAGGGGAGCAGGATCAGGCCGATTGCCGCGACCAGGGGAGCCAGGCGCAGCAGGAAGGGCCAGGGGCGCGGGCGGCGCAGCGACTCGAAGAGGGTCACAAGACCCAGGGTCAGCGCCAGCATCACCGCGACATACCAGTTGCCCAGGCACTGCAGCGCGGTCACTGCCACCCAGACGGCTCCCAGCCCCCAGGTGAAGCGATCGCGCAACCGGTGCAACGCCCAGACCGAGAGCGGAAACCAGGCTGTGCAGATGAGGGTCAGATGGCCGAAGTGGTGTGTGCGAAAGAAAGCAAACCCGAAAATCGATCCGCTTATGAAGGCCGCCCATCGGGAGCCGGTGTAGTAATAGGCCAGACAGTACATTCCGGCAGCCGAGCCGAAGTAGCAGAACAGAAGCAGCAGATTGTAGGGAATGACCGGGTTGTCCGAGAACCAGTACCAGGGGCTGACGAGAATCGCCACTCCGAAGGCATGTTCCGAGTAGGACAGGCTTCCGGCATAGGGATAGAAGGCGTTGGCCGCGAACAAATCGGAGGCCTGGTTCAGCAGAGCATGGTTGACCCAACTGATCGTCCACATGACGAGACCCGGATCGCTCCCCTCTACAGGCGCGGCCCCCAGATTCCAGAGACAGACGAAGGAGTGGAGAAAGAGGGGAGTCAGCCCGGCGAACAGCAGCAGAGGCAACAGGTGCGGAGCGAGTCTCTCACCCAGCTGTCGCAGGCGGATCGGATCCATCGGGTCGGTTGGGGAGTGCTCCGTCAATTCGCCCCTGAAGATAGACGGATCCTGCCGGTTTCGCAAGACGGATTGCTGCGGACGATCCACGGGGTCGTCCGGCGCGCGCACCGGCGCAGACAGGGTCGCGATACCCTCATCGACCCGGCTCGAGGTAAAGGCCGAACCCGGCCAGGAGCGGGCAGGCCCGGGCATCCAGAATCTCGAGCCTGACGCGACGGGTCTCCACGGTCTCGAATCGGTCGAGCTTCTTGTACCCGATGGTGGTCCCTTCGACGATGGTCCGCCATCCCGACGGCGTTTCGACCTGAATCCGGTAACCCTTCACCCGCTGACCCAGTTGAATCGGCTCCTGAAGCCGCGACACGTTGAAGCGGCGGACCCCGCCGAGATCGTACTCGAGGCGGGCCGATCGAACGTCATCATCGGACGCCCAGTAGGTTTCGAGTCGGCCGTCCAGACTCTTTTCCAGGGCGAAATCGGCCGACCCTCCGCGGACGTTGTCGGCCCGACCCTTCGAACCTGCTGCAAGATCCCGCTGGAAGATGGCGTCCAGTGCGCTACGGAACTCGTGGAGCCGCTCGACATCCGCCTCGGAGACCCGACCGCGCCGGTCGGGCGGGACGTTCAGCAGCAGGACGCTGTTGCGGCCGACCGAGTGGAAGTAGATGTCCAACAGTTCCTGGACCGACTTGGGAGACTGGTCGGGATGCCAGAACCACCCCTTGCGGATCGAGACATCCGTCTCACCCGGAACCCACTGGGGGCCGTCCGGGTCTCCCGTATTCAGATATCCGGTCTCGGCCTTTCCCACCGAGACCCGGGAGCGGTCCAGCATCGACCAGCACGACTCGCCGGCGCTTCCCCGTTCGTTGCCGATCCAGCGGACGTCGGGCCCCTCATCCGAGAAGATGACGGCGTCGGGCTGCAGCTGTCGGACCAGGGCCCAGTAGGACTGGAAGAAGTAGTGCATGTCCCGGGCGCCCTCCCCCTTGGCACCGTCGAACCAGACCTCCGAGAGGGGACCGTAGCTGGTCAACAGTTCGCGAAGCTGCGCCAGGTAGAACTGGTTGTAGAGACGTTCGTCGCCGTAGCTGCGTTCGTGCCGGTCCCACGGCGAGAGATACAGCCCCAGGCGGAGTCCCGCCTTGCGGCAGGCCTCGGCCAGCTCGCCCACGACGTCCCCCTTCCCGCCGCGCCAGGAACTGGAGCGCACCGAGTGATCGGTGTAGCGACTGGGCCAGAGGCAGAACCCGTCGTGGTGTTTGGCGGTCAGTACGACGGAGCGGAAGCCGAATTCGCGGGCCACGTCCACCCACTGTTGGACGTCGAGATCCGTGGGATCGAAAACCGCCGGATTCTCGGTGCCGTCTCCCCATTCCCGGTCGGTGAAGGTGTTGACCGTGAAGTGGACGAACATTGCCAATTCCCGCTGCTGCCAGTCGAGCTGCCGGGCAGTGGGAATGGGCATCACGGGAAGCGGCGGCGGCACGGCCGGCTGAGCGACCGCCAACGAAGTCAGAACGATCAGGCTGAGTGGGATAAGGTTCCAGCTTCTCTTTCGCAAGGAGTCGAGTCCTTTCACTCTTCGACGAGCGACGGCAGGACGACCTTCCAGGTCCAGGAGGCAACTCCGTCCGACGGAGGCGCCGAGTCACGGACAGCACAACCGCGATAGCTCCGTCGGAACTGCAGCAGGCCGCGACCGGGGCGCTCGGACAAGCTGGAAGCTTATCCTACTCAACGGGCTGTGATCTCTACGACCGCCACCTCGTAAGGCGCCAGTTCGATCGTCAGGTCCTTCGAGTACGGCATGCTCGCCTCCCGGGGGGAGATCCGATCCGGATTCGCGATGGAGCAGGCATCGTCCAATCCTGCCGACACTGTGTAGACCTTGACGTCGGCATCCTCGGGCACGCCCGAGCCCTGCAGCCGCGCGAGCAGGACGTTGCTCCTCGGCTCGTAGTTGACCGCCTTGATGACGATGCGCCGGCCGTCGGCGCTTTTCGTTGCAATGGCATCCACCGTTCCGGGCTCCCACTTGGTCGGCTTCATCTGGGAGATGTCGTCGAAGAAATCGCTGCGTTTCTCGATATCTTCAAAGGTCCCCGTGGTGGAGGCGAGATGCTTCTCCGCGTAGTGATCGCGAAAGAGCTTCTCGACGACGTATCCCGAGCCTGGAAACCAGGAGACATAGTCGTGGTAGATGAAAGCGGTCCAGGTCGGGTCATCCGTGGTGTTCCGCATCAACAGGGCGGGGCAGGTCATCTCCAGTTCCGGGCTCAGCTTCTCGTACATCAGCAGACTGCCCGCGGCGTGGAGTCCCGCCCGCCAGGCATAGCTGCGGCACAGACTCCACTCGAGCACCGCAAGCTTGATCTCGGGGTGGGCGGAGGCGCGCACGTAGTCGCGCAGTTTGACCAGGTAGTCCTGGATGCGGCGCACCCCCGTCTCGAAATTCTCCGGTTCGTACTCATAGTTGTGACAGCCGAGAATGTCGAAGTTCTCTCCGGCCTCGTCGATGACCTTCTCGCTCCACTGCATGTCGTTGGAGCGCTTCTGCCCGCAGGCGACGATTCGGGCCTCCGGAGCGATCTTCCTCAACCGGCTCCCGAAGACATTGACGATCTCGGCATACTGGTCCGCTGTCAGACCGTGGTTCATGGGCTCGTTGTCGATCTGGAAGTAACGGACGTTATAGGGTTCGGGATGCCCGTTCTCCGCTCGCTTCTTCCCCCACTCGGTTGTCGGCGGATCGTTTACGTAGTGCACCCAGTCCGTCGCCTGCTCGATCTCTTCCGGCTTGGTGCTGGTGGCGCTCAGGCAGATGAGGGGCTCGGCACCCAGCCGGCGGCACAGCGCGAGGAACTCATCCACGCCAAAGCCGTTGTAGTCGGCGTAGGATCCCCAGATCGCATTGGGGCGGTAGGTGCGCGAGACCTTCGGTCCGATGCCGTCCTTCCAGTGGTAAAAGGAGGCAAAGGACCCGCCGGGCCAGCGAATGAAGGGGGGCTTCAGATCCTGAAGAGCCTGCACCAGATCGGGGCGAAGCCCTCCATTGCTGCGAACGTCCTGACGCATCATGGAAAGGAAATCGGCCAACACCCGGCCGCTGCCGGAAGCCGTCAGCTCGACCCTGGCCTCAGTGTCAGTCTTGGGCGACGAGAAGCTGTAACCCACCTCCTGCCATCCGGTCCCCGCCGTCTCCAAAGGTACGTCTGCCAGCACCCGTCCGCCCGAGTCCTTGATGCGCAGCGCAACCCGCGCCGAGCCTTCCTCCGGATCGAGCCAGACCGATCCGTCGTAGGTTTGGCCATCCTCCAGGTAGATCCGATTCTGCCGCACTCCGATGGTGCCGCCCTTGACGTCGAGACGGACGCCCTTTTCCCCGTTGGGGAACTGGCCATCGGTGACCTCCGCCGCGCCATCCCCGCCTTCGTCGACGAAGGGCTCCCAGTAGGTTTCGAAGTCCTTCCCCTCGAATCCGAGTCCCTGGATCTGCTCGGCATCGAGACCGTCGACCACCGAGTGGTTGATGTGCTCCAGAAACTGACCGTAGATGGCCGGTGCGACGTCGCCCATCACTCGATCGGTGTCGACCAGCAGGACCGCCACCCCAGTCCGTCCGGCTTCGGCGGACGTCTCCGGCGCCGGCGGCCGCGCGCAGCCCCCGGCCGGAATGCCGATGGCCGCGATCCACAACAGGAGCAGCGGCAACAGGCCAATGGGGCCGTCGTAGATTCGTTTCCAGGAGTTCGGGCTGTGGCGGGCAATTCCCTTCATGGATGTCTCCCCGCGGCCGGGCACCAGGCCCGGCCGCCATCGATTCCGGATCGAGAAGGATCCAGGACCTACTCGTTCAAGAGGTGGTTCACGACGTTCGACAGGAGGATGTAGTCGGCGCAGATGTCGATGACATACTCATTCTCGCCCCACAGGAACGGCCAATCCAGCTTGTTCTCGGGGAAGTCCGGCTTGAGAACCAGGACGCCGGGCACGACGCCTCCTGCAATGAAGGTATAGTCGGCACGGTTGTTGCCGTAGGCAATCTTCTTGGATCGGGTCCCCACCCCGGAGACGAAGGAAACGTTCGTCACCGGGTGACAACCGAGGATGTAATTCAGACCCCGGTAAACGTATTCAGGACCCATGATGCCCGGGAACGCCTCGTGCACCTGATAGTTGGTGACGGCCCAACTGATGACCGTCGCATCACCGGCCCAGCCTCCCGTCGTGATCGGAACGCCGTACGGGTTCTGCTTGTTCAGACCGTCCGCTTCTTCCTTGTACTTCACCACATAGGGCTGGAGCTTCTCCCTGTAGGCGGCATCGAAATAGGGGAGAGCCGCCACGGCGGCCGCAATGGTCCGTCCCACCGACCGATCCAGGGCCGGCCAGATCAGTTCGTTGAAGCGGTCCGCATAGCGCTGGTTCTTCGTGGCGATCAGCAACTGGAGCGTCGAGGTCATCTCCGCGCCCTGGCGAAATCGGGCCATGAACCCGCCCTCATTGCTGTCCGTCGCCTGCCGTTCGTCGTTCCAGGCCTTTTCGGCGTCGGCCAGACACTCATCGGCCAACGGATCGTTGTAGCCTCTCAACGCGCGACTGGCCGCGGCCAGGGCGGCGCTGGAGACGTAGTTGGTGCCGGCCGATTTGTTCGTGAAAGCCCAACGGTCGTCAGGGGTTCCGCTGGTAAAGCCGTCCGTCTGATAGGGCTCCAGGTCGGGGTTGTAGACGCGGCCATCGGTCTGCGTCGAGCCGTCTCCCAGGTGGTGATACTGGTGCAGATGGGGCACGATGATCCCGGGAATGGCCCGGCCGAACGCCCGGTGCTGTGCGACCAGTGCAAGCGCCCCCTGCTCGATCTGCTGCAGGATGTCCGGCTTGCCGTCGGGATGGTGAATGTCCACGAAGCGTGTGGCCTGATCGACCAGGGTCTCGTCCCGTTTGACCTTGAACCTCTCCCAAGCGTCGACCAGAGCCATGACCGCGTTCGAATGGGAGCCCGTGCGGATGTCATAGTCCCCCGCATCAAACCAGCCGCCCACGTTCAGTCCCGGTATGTGTTCGCCGGGTTGATACTGGGTCTCGGTGGAGGGGCCCATCCTGTAGCCGTCGAAATGCTGGATGTTGACCGGCGCCTGACGAGCATCGTCCAGGTGTGCCGTTCCGTGCCAGACCCGGTAGGCTTCGTTGACGAACATGTGATCCATCTGCACCGGAAACCAGACATCCAGCGTCTTGTACCAGATGTCCTTGTGCACCTCCGGGCCGACGGGGAAGGGATCCGTCTTCTGGTCCCCGTATTTGATGACGTAGAGACCGGGCTCCTTGATGGGGCTGAAGTCGAAGGTGGCGTACTGGTAGCGCAGATACTCACCCCACGGCTTCACATCGGCGGTCAGCTTCTCGACCTCGTCGCCGGAAGCGGTCAACTGGAGCACCGACGCCTTGGGAAGGGGCGTATCGTTCTTGTCCAGTTCGATGACGGAGATCTTCTGCTGGTCGGGATGGTAGCCGGCCTGGGAGAAGCCGATGTTCGGAGTTCGCTTCCAGTTGGGAATCGTGTGCGGCCGCAAATACCACTCCACGACCTTCCCCGTCGCCCCGGAAGGAATCAGGGTACGCACGACGAACCATCCGTTTTGCGCCACGTTGCGTCCATCCAGCAGCATGAGGTCTCCCGTAGCCGACTGGATGTCGATATGTCGTTCGGGATCTTCGGGCGCCAGCACCAGCGTCTTGCCGACGGCGATGGGATCGACCTCCACGTACTCGTGCCGACCGTGGTCGTCGAAGGTCGAATGGCCCGCGAACTGACGGATCTGAGTGTCGGCGGCGCGGACCTGCATGGGACCGGACGGGTAAAGCGGGAAGATTCCCGGCTTGCCGTCGATGAGAAAGGTCTTTTCAAAGTAGGCGGAAGGCAGGAATTCGAGGTTCAGGCCGGCTCTCCCATCCAGTTTGGCCGGCAAGGGTTTGTCGAGGTAGACGCTGATCAGGATGCCCTGATCCTTGGGCGTGACGACGAGCCTCGAATCGAAGTCGAAGTCCTCATAACGGAGCAACACCTGGATCGTGCTGGTCGCCTTGTCCACCTTCCGCTCCAGGACCTTGGGGATCTGGTCCCACTGCTCGGGCGTCGGCTTCAGTCGGACTGCGCCGCCGGTGGCCGTCCGGATGCCGTGGTGAATCAGTTCGATTCCGGCCGTCTTCTCGTCGAAGAACATACCGTTGTACTGATTGCTGAAGACGAAGACGTTGAAACCGGTTTCTTCGAAATATTCCTTATCGTTCAACTTGAGCTGGTTGTCCTGAGCGGTGGCGTTCGAACCGGCCATCAGCGGAATGAGCAACAGAGTCAAGGCAAAGGGCGAGCATGTAATGAGACGTTTGGCAATAGCGAGGAATCTGTTCATCGTGTTCTCCGTTTGAGTGCGGGCTTTCACCCCTGGACACCGATCACATTTCCATCGGTGTCTCAGGCCCAATCTTACACCGGGATCGGTAATTGCCCTAGAGTCGGTCACCGAAAACGGCCGACTCTGCCGCTGCCAAACGGTCGTTGGCGCCGCCCGAACGTGATGGTCAGCGAGCGCCCCGCCCTGCAGTCACATTGGTGTCGCGCGGTCCACTTCGGCCAGGCCCTCCGGGCGTCGTGCCCGGCTGTCTCCGCCATCCCCTCGCCGCACGATCGACCGGGCATCGGGACAAGCTCCAGTGGATGTCCTAGACTAGATCCCGATGGAAGAGCGAAGACTGAGCCGCCGGTCATTCCTGGGCTACAGCGCGGGTGTTTCCCTGCTTTCGGCAGCAGCGAAGGGATCTCCCCCGGGTGTGGCATTCACCGAGACGCCCGACCTCCTCTGGGAGGCCTTGAACCAACCGCCACTCGACTGCCGACCGAAAACGCGCTGGTGGTGGTACGGCGGGGCGGTGACTCAGGCGGAAATCGGCCGTGAGCTCCAGAGCATGCGCGACGCGGGTATCGGCGGAGCCGAGATCCAGCCCGTCTATCCCGTGGCCGTCGACGATCCGGACAACGGCATCCTCAATGTCCCGTTCTTCTCGTCCCGCTGGTACGACCTGCTCGGCTTTGCCCTGCGCCGGGGCCACGAACTCGGGCTCGAGATCGATCTGACGCTGGGTAGCGGCTGGCCCTTCGGCGGACCTTTCGTCGAACTCGATCAGGCCGCCCGGCGCATCCGTATTCTGACCCGCGATTTCGGGGGTCCGGCAAAGATCTCCTGGGATCCCGCGGCAGAGCTGGGAGAGGGCGAACGCATTGCGACGATCACCGCACGCCGCATGGACGACCCCGTCGAGGAGCCCCCCTCCCGCATCCTCGGTGAGTCCGAGATCGGGCAGCTGGGCAGCAAGGGACTGGAGGTCGGTCCCGGGCGATGGCGCTTCTATGCGGCCATCGATGCGCCCACCTATATGCAGGTCAAACGCCCCACGCTCGGCATGGAGGGATACGTCATCGATCACTTTGCCCGGCCCTCGCTGGACCTGTTTCTGAAGGCGACGGGCGAACGGACCCTCGACGAACTCGCCGCCCGGCACGCTCCTGTCTTCGACAACGTCTTCTGCGACAGTCTCGAGGTCTACGGCGCCGACTGGACGCCGGCCCTCTTCGAGGAATTCGAGAAGCGCCGGGGCTACCCCCTCTCGGAACGCCTTCACCTTCTGATCGAATCTGCCGGCGAGGCGGCCGAACGCGTTCGTTTCGACTATCACCAGACTCTTTCGGAGCTCACTCTCGAGAACTTCTTCGAGCGTCTGGCCGACTGGTGCAAAGTCAACGAGATTCCTTCGCGGGTTCAGGCCCACGGCGCCATGGGCGACATCATGAAGGCCTACGGAACGGTGGACATTCCCGAAGGGGAGACGATCTTCGGCGGCGACGTCAACAAGGTGAACATCCGCCACCGGCGGCTGGCCTCGTCGGCCGCCCATGTCTATTCGAAGCCGATCGTCTCGGCCGAGACCTACACCTGGCTGCGGATGCCGATGTTCATGGTCAATCTCGAGATGATGAAGGCCGCCACCGATGCGGCCTTTCTCGACGGCATCAATCAGATCGTCAACCACGGCTACTCCTATTCCCCGCCCCAGGTCGTCGCGCCGGGCTGGCAGTTCTACGCTTCGACGCACATCAATCCGACCAACACGTGGTGGCGTCACTATCCGCACCTCTCGGCCTATGTTCGGCGCTGTGCCTCGGTGCTTCGCCGGGGAAACGCCGTCAATCGGGTCGCAATCTATATCCCCCTGGCGGACATCCTGTCGCGCAAGGGCATCGGGGGCTTTCATTTCGACGAGGCCATCGAACAGAGTCTTGGAGAGGAACTGGTGGAGGGACTCCGAAAGGCCGGATTCGATTTCGATTTCCTGAATGACGATGCACTGACCCGCCTGGCTCGCATCGAATCCGGGAAGCTGGTGATCGGGACGGGACGATACGAGGCGGTGATCCTGCCCGAAGTGCAGTCGATCCCCCTGGAGACCTTTCGCGTCCTGAACGAGTTCAACCAGGCAGGCGGCTATCTCGGCTTCTACAAGAGGATTCCCGACCGAGTCCCGGGACTGGCCGATTTTCACTCCCGCCAGCAGGAACTCGCAACCCGGCTCTCCGCCATGGGAGTCAGGTCGGAGGGTACCGGAAGCAACGGGACCGGGCGCTGGTCCGCCACGGCCGGACTGCTGCAGCTGATCCAGGACCTTTCCCGACAGGTCAGTCCGGATCTGCGGATTCTCGAGACACAGGACGGCTCCCTGGCCGACGCGCGGGCCGACCTCGGGTTCACCCGGCGGCTCGTGGACGGCCGAGACGTTTTCTTCCTTGCCAATGTCGGCCCGAGGCTGCAGTCACTGAAACTTGGCTTCGGCGTCGGACACCGCAAACCGAGGCGACTCGATCCGATGTCCCTCGAACGCCGGGACGAACTGATCTACGACTTCGAAAAGGACCCCGACAGTGATCGGGAGATCACCCGCGTCAACCTCGAGCTGGAGCCCTTCGAGGCCTGCTTCCTGGAGTTTTCCAGCGGGCGCGAACCCCTGATCCGGGACGGGCGCCTTCCCCGCTCGCTGAGCCTGAGTGAGACGGGTGGCGAGGTTCGAATCTCCGGCTTCCTGCCCCACCGCGGTGAGTACACCGTGACGACCCGTGACGGCCGAGTCCATCGTCTTCAGCGCGCCTCGCAACTCGAGCCGCTCCGCCTGAGCGGGCCCTGGACGCTGCAACCGGAAGGACGGGCCGCCCAACGCCTCGAGCGACTCCAGTCCTGGATTGAACTCGAGGGACTGCGGGATTTCAGCGGCTGGGCGAACTACACGGCCAGCTTCCGCATGGAGGCGCTGGAACCGAACCTCCGCTGGATCATCGATCTGGGCGAGGTCTTCGATACCGCCGAGGTCGAGATCAACGGCTCCCGCATCGGCGACGCCTGGAAGCGCCCCCGTCGGCTGGACTGCACGTCCGCTCTCCAGACGGGACTGAACCAGCTCACGATCCGGGTCGCGAATCTCTGGATCCACCACATCATCGCGACTCCGCCGCCCGATCATTCGCGGCTCGCGACGAGCTATGGCATCCGCTGGGGCCGGTACGGCGAAGTCCCTCCCGACACCATTCCACCGGCCGGCCTGCTCGGACCGGTCCGGCTCATCCCCGAACAGCAGATCGACCAGCGGATCCTGTAGAGTGGGACATGCATCCTGCTTGTCTTGAACTTTGAGCCCCGCTCCCGGCACTCCGCCCGCCTCCTCGGCAGCACCCGGTCTGGCTGCAAAGCCCAGCCGCCATGCCAAAGACAAGCTGGAAGCTTATCCCACCCCCTCAGAACTTTCTTGACAATAGACCGACGGTCGGTCTACTATTTGTCCAACCGGATACTCCCATGGCCAAACGAGTCATCAAGAAACATGACGTGCGCAAGAACGAACTGCTGGACGTCAGCCAGCGGCTCTTCAGCGAGCGCGGATACGAGGCCACGCCCATCAGCGCGATTTTGGAGGTGGCCGGCGTGGCCAAGGGGACCTTTTACCATTACTTCAAGTCCAAGGAGGACCTCCTGGACTGTCTCGTCGACCGGATTACACGCCGCATCGTCGAGGAGGTTCGCTCCCAGGTCACTCAACCCGGCCTGACCGCCCTCGAACGGCTCAACCGCTCGTTCCTTGCCTCTGCCCGCTGGAAGGAGGCCAACTGGGAGTCGCTGTGGGCCGTTGTACAGCCCATCTTTCGCGAGGAGAACCTGCCGCTTCGCTGGAAGATGAACCGCCGGACACGGGAGCTCATGGTCCCCCTGTTCGCCGACATCGTCCGTCAGGGTATCCAGGAAGGAGTGTTCGACACCGAATTCCCCGAGGAAGCTGCGGGCCTCATCCTGGCCTTGGGCTTCGCCTTTCAGGAAGACGGCTTCGAACTCATTCTGTCGTTACGCGAACATCCGGAATACGCCGAGATCATCACCCGTCGCACGGACTGCTACAGGGACGCCGTCGAGCGGATCCTGGGCGCTCCCCGCGGGTCGCTCCAGCTCGATGCGGGTCGATCTCTGGACCGGTTCCAAAGCTGAGGTCCACCATGTCCAGCGTCGCATTCGATGCTTCCCCGACGATTCCTGTCGTCCTCCGTGCCGATTCCGTCACGAAGGTTTATCGCATGGGAGAGGTCGAGGTCCACGCCTTGCGCGGAATCGATTTCAGCGTACCCGAGAGCCAGTTTCTGGTGTTGCTGGGGCCCTCCGGGAGCGGTAAGTCGACGCTTCTCAACATCCTGGGCGGCCTCGATGTGCCGACGACGGGACGCGTCTTCTACCGACAGACCGAAGTGACGGCGGCGGACGAAGCCGAACTGACGGCCTTTCGCCGGCGCCACGTGGGCTTCGTCTTTCAGTTCTACAACCTGATTCCCAGTCTGACCGCGCGGGAGAATGTGGAGCTCGTCACGGAGATCGCCGACGATCCCCTCCCCGCCCGGGAGGCCCTCGAGATCGTCGGCCTCGCGGAGCGGACAGACCACTTTCCCGCCCAGATGTCGGGCGGAGAGCAGCAGCGCGTGGCCATCGCCCGGGCGATCTCGAAGCAACCGGACGTTCTGCTTTGCGATGAGCCGACGGGCGCGCTGGACATATCGACGGGGACCGTCGTCCTGGAGGCACTGGAGCAGGTCAACCGGGAACTGGGCACGACGGTCGCGATCATCACTCACAACGCCTCGATCGCCCATATGGGAGATCGCGTCGTAACCATGGCAGACGGCAGAATCGCCGTCGACCATCTCAATCCGGAGCGAACACCGGTCCGGGAGATTTCCTGGTGAGCTAGCAGGATGGCACTGTCGACCCTCGATCGAAAACTGCTGCGCGACCTCTGGCTGATCAAGGGCCAGGGCGTTTCCATCGCTCTGGTCATTGCCGCCGGAGTGGCCATCTATGTCCTCATGCTGTCCACCCTCGATTCGCTCGAACTCACGCGCTCCGTCTACTACGACCGCTACCGCTTCGCCGACGTCTTCGGTGCCGCGAAGCGCGCTCCCCTTCGGACCGTCGAGGAGATCCGCCAAATCCCCGGGGTGGCCGTCGTCGAGCCGCGGGTCGTGGTCGACGTGACCGTGGACGTGGCGGGCTTCTCCGAACCGATCGTCGGACGGGTGATCTCGGTACCCGCCGAGCACCGGCCCGCGCTGTGCGACCTCTTCGTGAAACAGGGGCACTACCTCGATCCCGAGCGGCCCGACGAGGTCCTGGTCAGCGCGAACTTCGCCGACGCCCACGGCCTCACCCCCGGCGACCGCCTGGCCGCCATCATCAACGGGCGCCGCAAGCAGCTCACCATTGCCGGGCTGGCCCTGTCCCCGGAGTATGTCTACAACATTCGGCCCGGGGAGCTCATGCCCGACGACAAGCGATTCGGGATCCTCTGGATGGAGCAGCGTGCGCTGGCCACCGCCTATCGCATGGAAGGCGCCTTCAACAATGTCCTTCTGAAACTGACCCGCGACGCCGTCGAGCCGGCCGTCATCGAGCATCTGGACCTGCTCCTCGAACCTTACGGAGGGTTCGGAGCGATCCCGCGGCGCCTGCAGATGTCGCACTGGTTCCTGGAAAACGAGCTGGTGCAGCTGCGCTCTTTCGGGTCGTCCATTCCCGTGCTCTTTCTGGCTGTAGCGGCCTTCCTGCTCAACGTCGTCCTGACCCGAATCGTCTCCGTGCAACGCGAGCAGATCGGAGCCCTCAAGGCCCTCGGCTATTCGAACCGAAGCATCGCCGTCCATTACCTCAAGTGGGCCGTCGCCATTGCCCTCCTCGGCTCGCTCGCGGGAATTGCCGCGGGAGTCCGGCTGGGCCACGCCATGACGGAGCTCTACAACGAGTTCTTCCAGTTTCCCATCCTGCTCTACCGGCTGGGGCCGGGGGTGCTCGTCGAATCGGCGGGCATCAGTCTCGGGGTCGCCGTCTTGGGTGCCGTCTTCGCCGTCCGGAGAGCCTTGCGACTGCCGCCGGCCGAGGCCATGCGTCCCGAAGCTCCTGCGGTCTACCGTCTGAGCCTGATCGAACGGCTGGGCCTGCAGCGATTCCTCTCCCAGACAGCCCGGATGATCGTCCGTTCCCTCGAACGCCGCCCCTTAAGGGCGCTCATCTCGGTGGTGGGGATCGCTTCGGCAACGGCCCTCCTGATCCTGGGTACCTTTTCGGAGGATGCCATCCTCGATTTCACCGAGCTTCAGTTCAACCGCGCCCAGCGCTACGATCTGATGGTCAGCTTCGTCGAACCCGCCTCGCCGCGGGCGCGGTACGAGATCGCACGCCTGCCCGGCGTCCTTGATCTGGAACCCTTTCGCAGTGTCCCCGTCCGGCTGGTGCACGGTCACCGCTGGCGGGACATGGCAGTGACGGGGCAGGCGGCAAGAGGCCGCCTGAATCGAATTCTGGACGCTTCCTCCACGATCGTGGAACTTCCCCCGGAAGGGCTCGCCCTGTCCTCCATTCTGGCGGAGTCTCTGGGGATTCGGGCCGGCGACACGGTAGAGCTCCAGGTCCGGGAAGGCAGGCAGCCACGCCTGACGACGGTCGTCCACCGGCTCATAGACGACTACATGGGAGTCAATGCGTACATGGATCTGCAGGCTCTGCATCGCCTGATGGGGGAAGGGGAGGTCCTTTCCGGAGCCTACCTTCGAGCCGACCCGAAGCAGCTCGACCGGCTTTACGATGACCTCAAGCACACACCCGCGGTGGCCGGTGTCCTGCTCAAGGACGCGGCCATCGAAGGCTTCGACGAGACCTTCTCCGAAATGATGGGCACCATGCGCGTCATCTACACCGTCTTTGCCGGCCTGATCGCCCTCGGCGTGGTGTACAACAGTGCCCGCATCTCCCTGGCGGAGCGGGCCCGGGAACTGGCCACGCTGAGGGTCATCGGATTCTCCCGCAAGGACGTCTCCTTCATCCTGCTGGGAGAGCTCTTCCTGATCACCCTCGTCTCCATCCCCCTCGGCATGCTGCTCGGTCGCCTGATGGTGACCGCCATCGTCGAGGGCACCGCGTCCGAAGCCTTTCGTTTCCCCGCCGTCGTGTCACTGAGGACGCTCGTTCTCGCTGCCGGCACCATCGCGGCCGCGGCCTGGCTCTCGGCCATGATCGTCCAACGCAGACTCAATCGGCTCGACCTGGTCGAGTCGCTAAAACTCAGGGAATGACCCATGAACAAGACAACCCGCAAGAAATGGCGCTCGCGCCTCTGGAAGGGACTCCTGCTCATCGCGGTAGTGGCACTGGTCGTGATCGCGCTCAGGCCGCGACCGGTTGCGGTCGATCTGGCGACCGTGGAGCGGGGTCCACTCCAGGTGACGCTGGATCACGAGGGAAAAACGCGGGTCCGCCAGCGCTTCGTCATCACCACACCTTTGTCCGGACGGATCCGGCGTATCGATCTCGAGCCCGGTGACCGGGTCTCGAAGAATCGGACGCTGCTCGCGACCGTCGAGTCCCAGGGCCCGGAATTCCTCGATCCCCGCGCGAAGGCGGAGGCGGAGGCCCGCCTCCAGGCCGCCGCATCGGCGTTGCAGGGAGCCGAGGCGGAACGAAGCCGTCTGCGCGTGGAACTGCGTCTGGCGGAGACCGAGTTGGAGCGCTCCCGCCAACTGCTCGAAAAGGGCGTCCTCGCCCGCGCGAGCTTCGACAGTGCCGAGAGCCGTGCCGCCGCGGCAGGGCAGGCCGTCGAGTCGGCGGAGGCAGCCATCCGGGTCGCCCGCTTTGAGCTCGAGGCGTCTCGGGCCCGGCTGCTCGATCCCGACGGGACGGCAGGCCTTTCTCCGAACGGTTCCCGCCCGCGGCTCGTGCAGATCCACTCTCCCATCGACGGAATCGTCCTCAAACGGTTCCGCGAAAGCGCAGCCGTCGTGCCCCTGGCGGAACCGCTGCTGGAGATCGCCGATCTGAGGGATCTTGAAGTCATTGCGGATTTCCTCTCAACGGACGCCGTCACGATTCGTCCCGGCATGAGGGCGATCATCGACCGCTGGGGAGGGGAGTCACCGCTTGAAGGAAAGGTCCGCCGCATCGAGCCCTCGGGGTTTATGAAGATTTCGGCGCTGGGCGTGGAAGAACAGCGGGTCAATGTGCTGGTGGACTTCGAGGATCCCGCCGAGGCCTGGCAGCGCCTGGGTGACGAGTATCGGGTGGAAGTGAGAGTCGTGGCCTGGGAGACTCCTGATGCCCTGCTCGTGCCGGTCGCGGCCCTGTTCCGACGGGGCGAACGATGGGCGGTGTTCGAAACGAAAGAGGATCGGGCTCACTTGCGCCCGGTCACGCTCGGCCGACGCGACAATCTGCAGGCCGAGGTCCTCGAAGGCCTCGAGGAGGGCGCCCGGGTGATCCTGTACCCGCCGGATCGCATCGTCGACGGACTCGAGGTGGTTTCCAGAGAGTAGCCCGGGAACGACACACTCCGCCCTCCCCGGGGCCTTCCACCTGCGACTCCTCCTACGACAGGAATCTCTCGAATCCCGTTCCGCGGAGTGCTCCCCGAATCTCCGCATAGTTGCTGATCAGCTGAGCGTGCGCACCGGTCACGAGTTTGCGGAGATTCGAGTCGATCGGACCTGACCGCATATCCAGCCGCAGGAAGCGGCAAACTTCATTCAGGGGCTCCATGTTCTGGCTCAGGCTCTCGTAGCGGATTTCGAGATGGGGAACCCGGGAGGCTCGCAGCAGGACTCGTGCGATCCGCTGATTCCGCCTGGACCGGCGCATGGACTGCAGGAGATCGTCCCCGTCCAGTTGGATCCGCACTCCTTCTGCTCCCGTCTCGCCGACCAGGCTGTGAACGGTGTTCGTCCGGTACCTCATCTGCGACGAAATGTACGAATCGAGATGATTCTCGCGGACCAGATGCACAACCGGCAGGCGTCGCCAGATCACGTAGGCCCAGACTTCAGGAAAATGCATCAGGTTGGCGTACATCAGCTTGAACCCGACACGGCAGGATCCGCCGAACAGTCGATTCAGATACGCCAAAGTCCGAAACGGACGAACCGCCGCTCCCCCGCCCGCCGTCTCGCAAAAAAGCGGGAGCCCGCGGAAACTGGAGTCCAGGTAGGCCGCGGTCTGCGCGCTCATGCGGCGTTCGGACCGGGGCCTTCTTCGCGGGATGAAGAGTTCCCCATACACGGTCGTGCCGGTCGAGCGGTGGATGAGATCGATCAACCAGGTCGAGCCGCTCCTGGGTGCCGCCAACACGACGAAGCCGACTGGATTGTCTCCCCGCATCATCTGCGCCCGCGTCCCCCCGGCCGGGTTCCCCGGCACCTGTCCAGGCCCGGCCTCCGCGATGTTCTCAGTGTCGTCCACGCGCCCCTTGGTGCTTGCGGATGCAGGCGCCGAAAACTGCCAGATAGCGCTCGACGGCAGCATCCAGAGAATTCGCTGCGACCCTCTCCCGGCCCTTGCGGGCGATCCGCGACCGGAGTTCCGGGTCCCGGGCGACCCGAACCGTCTTCTCGGCCAGATCCTCGACGTCGCCCTTGCGGAACAGCAGCCCGCTGACGCCATCCTCGATCACTTCGCGCGCCGGGGCAATATCGCTGGCAACCAGCAGCCGGCCACTCGCCTGGGCCTCGAGGTAAACCCGGGACAAGCCCTCACTTGCCGACATGGAGACGACCAGATCGGAGAGGACCAGGTGCGCGGGGACCCGGGCGTGCTCGATCCAGCCCACGAAGCGAAACCGTGACATCAACTGTCGTCGGCGGCATTCCTGCTCCATCGGCCCGCGGAAGGCTCCATCGCCCACGACGACGTAGCAGAGCCGTGGGACCTTCCGCAGGGCAAGCTCCGCCGACGGAATCAGATCCATCGGCCGCTTGACCGTCTTCAGGTTGGAGAGGTGCATCACGACGATGTCCCGCTCCTCCAGCTGGAGCTGCCTGACGAGTCCCTCGTCCCGAGGCACGCCGGAGAACTGTCCCAGGTCCACGGCGTTGGGAATCACCTCTATATTGGTGAATCCGAACCGCTCCAGCCCCTCCGCCATGTGCCGAGCCGCCGACACCAGGAGGTCCGCCTTGCGGAACTCCCCGAGAAGTCGCTCGGTATGCGCCCGCGGATAACTTCCGTTGAGGATCGCAACGGTCGTGTTTCCGCGGATTCCCTGGAGACACGGGATTCCGCCGGCGGCCGCAATGGCCGGCACGTGTAGCCCGAAACTCTCCCGGCCTGAAATCAGGACGTCGGGCTTCTCTGCCGCGATCAGCGTCCCGAGCTCTTTCCGGATCTCCCTGCTCTCCAGCGCCAGATAGTCGTCACGGGCCGGGACGTTCGGTCCGGTGTAGAAGTGGGGCACGACGAAGCGGTGGACCCCGAGCTCAGGGTGAGACTCGGCAAACGGATCACCGTCGGCAAGCGCCTCCATGGTGATTGGAGCCAGCGAACGCACTCTGTGTCCGCGAGCGGCGAAGCCGCCCAGCAGCTGAGCCCATGAGATCCCCGACCCTCCCGGATGCGGGGGCAGCATGCCCGCGTAAAGGATACTGAAGCTCTCTTGTGGCAACACTGACTCCCATTCCCGTCGACGTCCGGCGCTTCCGGAAGCGGCCGTGAGTCTATTTCGAAACCCGGAGGCAACGCAACCGGATGCTGGACTGTGGCCGGGGCGGCGCCCGTCCGCGGCCTCAAGAGCCGATCTGCACGGCACGAAACGGAAGCGTCTTGCCCCGGCTCGTGATCAACGGCCTCTGTCTCCGAACCTCCAGCGTGCCGGCACGACTCCAGAGATCGACTTTGAAGCCGTAGTACCGTCTCATCTTGCCGAGTTCCTCGAGAAAGGTGGCAACCAGATCGTCTTCGTCCACCGTCCCAACCTCCGGACTCACCAGCAGGGCGTATCGGCACAAACCCCGGGCATCCTCCTCCTCGATCAGCTGATAGTCCGTCATGACGCCCCCGAAACGTTGAGGGAGAACGTGCTCCAAAAGGCGGATCAGATCCGGACCGAAAAACGTCATTCCCTCGCTCGTGATCTTGTCGAAGCCCCGAATCGACTCCAGATGCCGACGAAAACCCAACCGGCCGAACAGGCAGTCGCACTCTCTCGAGCTCAGGACACCGTGGTCACCGATCTCGGTGTTCAACAGTACCTTGGGACAGGCGCGTCTCAATCCCGTCAGCAGGAGCGAACCGACCTCGATCCCGTCGTCGAGCACTCGAGGCCTCTGAATCACCGCGAAAACATCCTCATAGAGGTGCACATCGTCGGCGCTCCGGGGATGACCGCATTGACTGCCGACAGTCCCTCCCTCGGCAAATCCGTAGGTTTGGACGGCCCGGGCGCCCACGGCCTCGATGGAGGCTCGGCGCGCCTCCGACAATGCCTCCCCCCGCAGAAGAAAGGTCGATCCCCGGATCGAGAGTCCCCGTTCCTCCATGGCTCTGCAGATCCGGACCGAAGCGCTCGGGTAGGTGTTCAGCGAGGGCTTGTGCCCCTGAGCCACCAGTTCTGCGAGGTACTCGCCGATTTTCCAGGATTCGTCGATGGGGATGAACTCCGGTCGGGGCAAGCCGAGGGCCCGCCGGACCTGGTACTGCACCGCTCCGGCCACCATACGATCTCGCCAGGTTGCCATCCGGGCAATCGAATACCAACGGTCGACGCGCTTACCAAAGCCCGCGCATCGCAGGAGACTGTTGCAGATTCCCGCATGGGTGGGCGTGTAGTACACGAGCGGAGAATCGAGGAGATCGTGTTCGTCAAACCAGACCGCCCAGTGGGGGGCCGATTGGGCGATGTGCTCCAGATCGACAACGACACGGGTCGGCCGCCTTCCGCGGGTTCCACCCGAACTGCTCCCGTAGTGACGCGTGATCAGCGGATTGTCGAAATCGCCGTCCCGGAAGTCGAAAGACCGGCTTCCCCGGACTGCGGGGGCAAAACCCTTGAACTCCTCGAACGTCACGTAGACGCCGTGCCGGAGCAGTCGTTCGAGTGCACCCTCGAGGCCCTCCTGGTCGACCAATCGACGGAGATCCCCGAGCTCGCATCCTGCGTGCTCCAGAAGCTGACGGTAAGGGCTTCGAGGGTTGTGAAAGACCGCCCGTTCCGTCATTTCGAGGAACGTCGATTCCCGCGCTCTCAACTGCTCTGAAAGCCTCTCCCGGGCGGCCTCGACCGAGATGGGCTCGCGGACGAGAGTCTTCAGCCCCAGACCGAATCGGAGCAGGCCTCGAAAGTCGGAAACGAACGACATGGATCTCCACCTTGACGCCAGGGACCGGGCTCAAACGGCGTCCGCACACGCCCGTCGGTCCGGGTCCGTCCCCTGCCCCGGCCAGCCTTCCATCGGAGTGCTGCACATCATACAACACACCCCATGACCCGGCGCCGACCCGCTCGCGCGCGAGGGAGTCCAGCCCCGCGACCCGGCCCCCAGGTTGTTGTATGGTTATATGGCTGTTTAGATATGGTATTCCGTATTCCTGAATATGGACGTCTATACGGCCGCCTCGGAGCTCGGCCCTCTCGGTCACCCCGAACTACCCGGGCCGCCGGGCCGCAGCGTTGACCCCCGGCGCGCTCCTCGGATAGGCTCAGTTCCATGAGCGTCCGCATCGTTCGTCTCGGATCGGACCGTGAGCCCGGAGAGGGTCTCCGCATCGGGACTGTTCGGCGCCCGCCGCGGGGCGTGCCCAAAGACCGCTTCGCGAAGGACAACTGGTACGACGTGTGGTTGCCTCAGCTCGCACCCAGCGCCGAACTCGTCAAGCAGGCCCAGTCCGCCCATTCTCCCAAGCAGTGGCAAGCCTTTGCCCGCCGTTACCGAAGCGAGATGGGCACAGCCGACAATGCCCGGCTTCTCATCCTGCTGGCGGCACTCTCGCGACAGACCAATTTCTCGGTGGGTTGTTACTGTGAGGATGAAAACCACTGCCATCGGTCGCTCTTGCGCGAACTCCTCGCGGAGTACGGCGCGGACTTCGCCTGACGTGCCCCGACAACCTCCCCGAGCGGTCGATGACGCGCAAACCCCGGTCAGAGACCCCGGGAGCGCTGGCGGTCTCTCCGATACTGTGCCGGCGGGGCACCGTAGGTTTCGGCGAATCGCTTGGTCATGTGTTGCACCGATCTGAAGCCCGCCCGAGCAGCGATCTGTTTGAGCGGAAGGTTCGTGTCGGAGATCAGGCGCAGTGTCAGGTCCATCTGGTGCTTCCGGATGACGGCACTGACGGTCAACCCGAGAACGCGTTTGAAGTGGGCATCGAGGCCCGAACGGGAGATCCCGACCGCGCTCGCCACTTCCTCGGTTCGGACTCCCTCGGACGTGCTTTCGGCGATGAACCGCAAGGCTGCAGCAACCTCCGGATCCTCGACGGCCAGCACATCCGTCGATCCGCGCACGACGACACCGACCGGGTCCACGACGAGGCTCGCTCGCGTCTCGGCGGCACCCGACATCAGTCTCTCCAGCAGTTCGGCGGCTTCGTAACCGATCCTCATCGAGCCCTGTTCGACGCTGCTGAGCAGGGGAGTCGTCAACTGGCAGAGGAGCTCATCGTTGTCGACGCCCAGGACCGCGAGCTCTTCCGGAACTCCCAGCCCCGCAGAGCGACAGGCCTCGAGCACCAGTCGCGCCCGCCGGTCATTCTCCGCCAGCAGCCCGACCGGCTTTGGGAGGGAGGCGAGCCACCTCTCGAGGGCCGCTTGCGAACGCGCCCAACCGCGTCCCTCAGGATGTCGGTCGCGGTAGGTGAGGCAGTGATACCCGCGCTCGGAGATCCGTTCCGAGAATGCCGATTCCCGCTCGATGGACCAACCGTTGATGCGGCTGCGCACTCCGCCGTAGTAGGCAAACCGACGGAATCCCCGATCGAGGAGGTGGTCCGCCGCGAGCCGGGCGATCGCGCCGTTGTTGGTAAAGATATAGGGGATGCGAAACTCGGGATCGTACCACCCGTACCCGCTGCCAAAGGCGACGACGGGGAGACTCGAAGCCCGCACGGCACGAACGATGCGCGGATCGTCGAAATTGGCGATGATACCGTCCCCACGCCAGGCGGCCAGATCGGGAAGCCGCTGCTCCTCGAGCGCCGTCTCCTCAATGTAGACGCTCCAGGTAATGCCCTCCTGCAGATAGGCAGCGACGCCGGTCATGACCTTCAGGTCGTAGGCTCGGGTCGCGTCGTAGATCAAGGCGACCCTCCTCAATCCCGACGACGGAGGACGTTTGGGCATCATGAGACGTAGTTTAGCAGAATGAGTAAATCCTTTATGTAATTATGTAAATCAACTCGATTGTCGCCCCGGCGTGATCGATGCTAAAAATAGGCCGTCGGCTGGCCGATTCAGCGGGACTACTCGCCAACAAGAGGAGTAACGTTCCTGAGACTGAACCATGAGAACGCGGCCACGAAGCACACTTTGACGGTCGAACGTCCCGGGGAAAACCGCGTCTCCGGGAGTGTCGAGGGTTGAAGGCGCTCGGCCATCACAAGTGAGATCCAGAAGAAGAGATTGTTCTTTCGCACCGCACGTCGCAGAACCCGCTGGACGGAATTCGCCAAGCTGGCGATTCTGGCGGGATCTCGGAGCTCCGCGCCATGAGCTGAGCCCCGGGGTCCCGCCGAGGCGTCATCGGAGGCTGTGCCACTCCCGGTCCCCGATCCCGGCATTTATCGAGCCATCCCCTCGGATCGGCTGGTCCAGCCACACTACAGCGGCTTACTCGTTTCCTGCGGGGCGCTACATTCCGCCAGGAAGCAGACCAGCAGCCCGGATCGTGCACAGTCACAAAGATGGGGCCACCCGTGACCTCGCCCGCCGACGCCCCTCTCACATCCCGGTGATTCCCAAATACCAGATATAGTTTCTCCCTCTTGACTCTGAACCTTTCCTGCGCTCCGGTCATCCCTCGAGAGAGAAGATCGGTCGTTTGCAGGATCTGGTCGCAGACGAAAGGACCCAGCCATGAGAGACGAATGGGGTGAACATTCTCATTTGAGTCGCCGGCTTCTCCTCGCCGGTGCATTGCTGCTTTCGATGGCACTTGCCTGGGCTCAGGGGGTGCCCGAGAAGAGCCGCGGGGAACGGTATTCAGCGCTCGCGCTCAGCGTCGGCGGGCCCACGGATTCGGGAGCGCTGCCGATCACAATCATTATCGATCGATTCACGACCGATGCGGAAATGGCAGAATACGCCCAGACCCTTCGCGAAGGCGGGGCGGACAAGCTGCGACGCACACTGGAGAACATCAAGGTTGGACGCATCGATCCTTCGGGCTTGGTAGGAGTCGACGTGGCCATCGCCCGGGAAGCCGACACTTCTGAAGGGAAAAGGATTCATCTCGTCACGGCCCGCTGGATGTCGTTCTCCGAGCTCCGTCGCAACGAGCGATCTACCGATTACCCCTACAGCTGGGTCGAACTCAACCTCGATGCGGAAGGAACAGGCCAGGGCAAGGTCTTCCTCGCGTTCAAGCCGAAGTTCACGAAGGACAATAAATTGGAGATCGAGAGTCTCGGAAACCAGCCGTTGCGCCTGCTGAACGTTCGACGCGAAAAATAGCCCTCCGCGTCGCGTCAGGCGGATTCCTTGACGAGATCGCAGTTTCGAACCCCTACGGCTTCAATGTCGACGGCGTTCGGGTCAACGACCCCGGAAGCGAGACCCGACCGTCAAGACCTCTCACGGGGGAGGGTTGACCTCCGTCTCGCCCGGCGCCCTATCTCACCTGGAATTCATAGACGCTGATGCTGGTCGGCGGCAGCGTCAGGGTGTGTGGTGCCTCCGGCAGCGAGACTTCCTCCATCGTCGCCGGCGGGCCGCTGAACCGGTCCCTCGTCGGCTGAGCGCCGGCTGGAGCGGTGAGACGCGACAGTTTGGCCGTCCCCCCGATTTGAACGCCGGTCAGATTCAGTTCGCAGTCCTGCGACGTCTCACTGGGATTGACCACCGATACGACGAGCTTCGTGCGATCGGCGCTCAGCGCCGCAAAGACGTCCAGGGGGTAGGTCGGACTCCCGGAGGGTCGCACCGGCTTGTCCACTCCGACGCCCCCCTTGATGTCGGGCTGGGGGGAGTTGCCGGTCACGGCAATCGGCAAGGCTCCGGCAAAGTGGTCGTGCAACACCTTCATGACCAGCCCCTCCATCCGGAAACCGACAGGATCGCCGTAGGCGTCCATCGCCAGCAGCCCCATACCGCCGGTGGCCACACCCAGACCCACCTTATCCGAATGCCGGAAGAACTCGTGATAGACCAGGGCATTGGTCATGGGATTGAGCATCGGATGGCTGGCCGGTGCAGTGCCTCCCGAGGTGACCGCCCGGTTCCGGGGAGACCATTCGTCGAAGGCAAACTTGATGTCCTTGTCCTTCAGGTAGGGCATCTTCTGCACGTACTTGTCCCAGGCCTCGAACTTCAATTCCACCTTGTTCGCCAGCCGGCGCACCCGGTGCGGAAGCTCGTCGTTGGCCTCCACGAATCGCTGCCCTTCGAGATCGATCGCCAGGTTGGGGTAGCCGTAGAAGTGCTCGCCCAGGTAGTCGATGTAGTCGGCGGAGTGCTCCAGAAAGGCGCCCGTCCAGTCCTGTTTCGAACCGAACGGGAACGGCACCTTTTCGTTGACCTTCTCGCGTTCCGGGAAGGTGCCCAGTTGCCGGTTCTCGATGTAACACCAGGAGGTTTCTTCCGGCGTCGCGCTGGAGGCGATCACCTTGATCGTGGGATCGACCTGTCTCATGGCCTGGACGACCCGGTTGTGCTTCTCTACATACTGGTTGGGCGCCATATGGCCCCACTGCCAGGGACCGTACATCTCGTTTCCGATGCCCCAGATCTTCACGCCGTACGGCTCCGGATGTCCGTTTTCCGCACGCCACCGGCCCAGCCGGCTCGTGGCGGGGCCGTTGACGTATTCGACTTCCTCGGCGGCGGAGTGGGCGTCGCCCAACCCCGTGTTCACGGCGATATAGGGCTCGGCCCCCAGCAGGCGGCAGAAGGTCATGAAGTCGTCGATACCCATGTCGTTCGACTCCATCATGCCCCAGGCCAGCTCGCGCCGCGGAGGTCGCTTGTCGGCGTCGCCGATCCCGTCGCGCCAGTCATAGGCGGAGACGAAATTCCCACCCGGCCACCGCGCAATTTCGATGCCCTGCTCCTTGAGCAGACGGACCATCTCGGCCTTGAAGCCCGAGATGTTGTCCGCGGGCATGAGAGATGCCGCGCCGATGTGGAAAGCGCCGCTGCCGGTCCCCACGATCTCGATGGCTCCATCCGTGACATCCGCCTGGGCGGTGAACTTCAGGGGGTATTTCGCGTACGTGGCGTTCAAGCCGGAAATGCGGATCGTCTGGCGATCCCCGGGATTCGGTCCCCAGATCAGGTGGACTTCCACTTTGGCGCCGGGGTCGCCTGCCAGCACGACTCGTCCCGTGTAATCCCTTCCCGACCGCAGCGAGAAACCCGATTGGCGAATGCCGTGGGGCGTGGACGCCTCCAGTCGAACCAGCGGGCTCCACTCGCCCACGTAGGCATTCGTGCTGTCCATGGTCACGAAGGCATCCGGACCGACCGGGATCCATCGGGGTCGCTGGCGCCGCCAGCCGAAACTTCGAGTCGGCGCGGGCTGCGGCTTGGAGTTGATCTCGCTGAAGAACTTCCGGTCCGACAGCAACTCGGCCCAGACTCGAGTCGTCGCCGGCTCCATGAACCCGCCGAAAACCAGTTTCGAAATCGGCTGGGCGGTGCGTGTGGCGTCGATGTCAGCCGTTACCGTTGCCGCCGAGGCGGTACCCGCAAGAAGGAGAACCAGCGTTGTCAGCAAAAAGTACTTTCTCATGTTCCACATATCTCTTCTCCGAATCGTCCGGCAGTGTCCCTCATGCCACCCGCTATGATGCAAGGGGCCAAAGGCATTATCAACCATTCACGGATTCTACGCACTCTTCGGGAGGTGGCGGACGGGGAGCAGCAACGCTGCCGACGCCTGTCGATTCGACGCCGCAGTATCATTCAGGTGCGCGGCCCGGGCTACACCATCGGTTCGGGCGGGCCGGGGCGGTGGGGCGGGCGGATGGACTGGAAGACACGCCCTCCCCACTCGGTCCGCAGAAATGCCCAAATCATCAGAACCAGGGCGGCCAGGATGCCCAGGGCCAGCCAGTCGTTGAATTCCATGCGCTGGAAGATTCCCCCTTCGCCGACTCCGGGCATCAGCGTCGGCATGATGGGCAGGCCGTACTTGCGAGCCAGAAACTCGATGTCACGGATGTCGATGACCTTGGCGTGTTCTTCGGTCAGGAAGCGCATGATGACCGACGAGCGCGCTCCGATACCCGGCGGCGGACGGGTGACGACCCCGGGAGGGAACTCCTTTTGTCCGGCTCCGCGACCCAGCGAACTCGCTCCTCCCCCCACGTTGACGTAGATTCGGATGGGCCGGTCGCCCGCCCGATCCCGATAGATCTCCATCCGCCGATCGACGCTCTCTGCATAGCCCGGCTCGTGGATGAACGGCAGCTTCAGCTCATGAATCGCCCTGATGATCTCCTCCCGCCCCTTGGGGTCCATCCCCACACCCAGATCATTGTCCCCGCCGATGGAGGCCGCCAGCGAATGGAATTTGAAGATGCCCTTGTCGTATAGCATCCGTTCCATGTCGATCCAGAGGAAACCGGGCTCGTTGGCTCCCCACTGAGAAGCACCGCAACTGGCGATGATCAGGGGCTTGAGCTGGAGAGTTTGAACGGCCGCCAGCACACAGAGATTCATCGCCGGGAACGATCCCGAGTACCCGATGGCCACCTCGTCGCCGGTCTTCGCCCCGGCTTCCTTGAGCATCTGGACCAGAACAGCCGCGAAGTTGGGATTCACCGTCGTCTGCTTGGCGGCCAACTGGCCCATTTCCGTCGTCACCGGTGTCCACATCGCTCCCAGCAGCCCTGACTCGGTCGGATCGGTCTCAGGATCGATGGGGATCCCCAACTTCAAACGCTCGGCCTTGATTGCCTGCATCGCCTGTTCGGCGAGGGTCGCCGCGTCAAGCTTCTCGGTGTAGTAAGACTGGCGTTTCTCAACCCGGAATCGCTCCACCGTCCACAGCCCGACCAGCGCAACGATCGTGATGATGATGAGAATGCCCAGCGACACATGGCGGGGGCGCCAGTAGATCCTTCTCTGAAATGCGACGAGTCCATCCGAAGGTTTCATGGCAGCAACTCCGCTCCCAGGAAAACGACGAGCAACAGGCGCACCATGACCGAGGCGGTCAGAAGAGCGCAAACGGTTTCCACCAACCCCTGCCGATCCATCCACAGGGCGATCAATCCGGGGATGATATAGCCGATCACGGTCAAGGCCTGGTCGCTGTAGGGCACGTATTGCCCTTCGAAGGCCCGAAAAGCGGCTCCGATCAGGTACCCTACCAGGATCATCAGGACCGTTCGCCGCCGGCCGTAGACGATCATGATCGACGACAGGGCCCGCACGATCAGGAAGGTTGCCAGGGCCGCTCCCAGAGTCAGGACGACACTCCAGGGCTTGTCGAGAAAGAGGGCGAGATAGCCGGGCACGACCATCCCGCCTGCGGCCAGCCCGATCGCCTCGGCCGACACCATGTTCAGAGCCAGACCGATTCCGATCGCCAGCGCCAACGTTTCAGGATTCAAAGGGCCCATCTGCCACCCGCCTCTCCGTGCGGCCCGGAGGTACGATCCCTCTATGCCGTCGGTTTCAACACGCTCCGATTCTTGAAGTACTCCACGATCTCCAGCCCCTTCCCCCCGATATTGGCCATCCCCATGACCAGTGAGGATCGTCCCGACAGGCTCACGCAGGATTCGAAGACCTCGCTGACCGTGCGGTTCTCGGCGTAGACGATTTTCCGCATGTCCACGCCGGCCTTCACCGCGGCCCGTCCCAGGATGTATGTCCCCTGGCCGATCAGGACATAATGATCGGCCGGCGACCAGCTCGCGCAATCCCTGCCCAATTGGCTGGAGCGGTCAGGCCGATCGCCCCGGCAATTGAACAAGATGATCCTCGTCTCCACGTCCGGGAAGCGGTCCAACATCATTTCCCAGATCAGGCGGCTCGATTCAGGATCGTTGGCGGCGAAGCCGTTGACGAAGACAATACGGCGTCCGAAGAAATCCAGTTCGTGGGTCGTCATTGCTCCCGGATCCGGCGCAGAACGCCACATTCCGCGCAATGCCGTTTCCCGGTCAATGCCGAAGGTGTGACAGACTTTCAACGCCAGAGCCACGTTCTCCGAGTGCTCCACATGGCGGAAGCCGGTCATTCCCGCCTCGGCTATTTCCTCCACCTCCTCGGCGGTCACGGCAACGCACTCCGTCCCGCCTTCCGCGGTGATCTTCTTGAAAAGCTCCAGGTGTTTGCGTTCGGCCGTAAAGAGGACCTTGCCGCGTGGGATCACCCCGGCAAGCGCCAGCGCCACATCCTCCTCTGTCGGACCCATCTCGTCCAGGTGGTCGGCCCGCACATTGGTGATGACGGCGTGAGTGGCCCGGATCAACCTGGCCTCGCTCAGCCATTGCAGAAACGGACGAATCGCCATGCACTCGACGACCAGTGCACGGCTGCCGATCCGGGCGGCGGCCGCGACGATCCTCACCTGCTCGATGACGTTTGCATGAGAAACCCGGAAGATCGGATATTCGCTGCCGTCGGGGAGAATCAGCCGGGGGAGCGTCCCCGTCGTCTTGGCGCAGACGACCATCCCTCCTTCGCGAAGGCCTGCCGCGATGAGCCGCGTCACGCTCGATTTCCCCCGCGTGCCGTTGACGTGAATCCGGATCGGAATCCGCCGCAACCGGCGGCGAAGCAGCGCTCCCTCCACCAATCCGAACACCACCAGCGCCAATGTCACGCCCAGCAACGGCCAGAAGAACTGCCCGGACATCGCCTCTCCAGGATTCGGCAAACCGCCTCGAAACGATTCACTTCACTACTATGAGAGGAGTCTAGCTCCACCCCCCTTCCCTTACAAGAAGACGAGAAAGAAGTTGCTCGCCTCGGGGGATTCTTTGTCCGCGCCCTGGATGATGCGGTGCGGTTGGACGCACGTGTGTCGAGCGCTGCAGGGGCGATGCAAAATACATGAAGCGAAGGCGGGTTCTGACCACTCGGCAAGAGGACTCAGTTGCGCCGTTGGGGTGGCGCGAGCAATTTCGAGGGGCGAAGGGCAAGGCGAGGAAGGGCGAAGGGCGAAGGGCGAAGGGCGAACGATGGACAAGAGGAAGGCATTGGCCTAACCTGCCCCGAGAGGAGGAAGAACCCGTGAGACATTCAACCCCGTCGACCCCCCTGTTGGCGCTCCTTGGCGTTTCTCTTTCGTTCGGTGGAGGCGTCCTGGCCGGAACCTGCGAGGAGATGACCCGGTTCACGCTGCCGGGCTATGACATCGTCATCAACGAGGCCAGAACCGTACCCGAGGGTCCGCTCCCGCCGGGTCGGTTCGGAGCGGGATACCAGGGCGTGATCCCCCAACACTGCCGCGTCGACGGGGAGATCGACAAGCGGGAGGGGCGGGATGGCAAACCCTACGCCATCGGCTTTGCCGTTGCCATGCCGAAGGACTGGAACGGCCGTTTCCTTTTTCAGGGCGGCGGCGGGCTCAACGGCACGGTGGCAAACCCCGTCGGGCTCCAGAGTGCCGGCGCGCCGGCCCTGGCGCGCGGCTTCGCGGTGGTGAGCACCGACAGCGGCCACAAGGCGCGGGAGGGAATGGCCTTCGACGGGTCCTTCTTCGCCGATCAGGAGGCCACGCTGAACTTTCTGTACAAGGCGATCGGAAAAACCACCGTTGTGGCCAAGGCCATGGTCCGTGAGTATTACTCCAAACCGATCGGACATGCCTACTACGTGGGCTGCTCCACGGGGGGACGCGAAGGGATGATCATGTCCCAGCGCTTCCCGGAGTACTACGACGGGATCGTGTCGGGTGCCCCGGCCATGCGGACCAACGTCTCCAACCTCGCCACGCGCTGGGTCCGGGTCTCCCTCAACCAGGCGGCACCTCTGGACGCTAGCGGCCAGCCCGTCGTGGGAGGGGGCCTGCCGGAGAGCGATCAGAAGCTGCTGGTCGATGCCTTCCTCCGAGCCTGCGACGAGAAGGACGGTATCAAGGACGGCATGGTCTTCGACGTCGAGGGCTGTGATTTCGACCCGGCGTCCCTGATGTGTCAGGGTGAGAAGACCGACGAGTGCCTGTCGGAGGAACAGGTGAAGGCGTTGCACCAGGGCATGGCGGGACCCATCGATTCTCGAGGACACCCGGTCTATTCCGGCTTTCCCTACGACACGGGCATCATCGCCAAGCCGCCCGCGAGCTTCATTCCCGGCCTGCTGGTCATGTCCGGCAGTGTCCTCGGTCCCCCCACGCGGGAGACGACCCTGGACATCGACCAGGCCTCCATCGCCGCCGACACGGCGCAGGCCGAGGTGGGCAATACGTTCAAATGGACCAACCTGAGCACGTTTTCCGGGCACGGGGGCAAACTGATTTTCTACCACGGCATGAGCGACCCCTGGTTTTCCGCTCTGGACACGATGACCTATTACCGGAATCTGGTGCGGGACAACGGGGGCGCCGACCAGGTCGCGGACTGGAGCCGCCTCTTCCTGGTTCCGGGCATGGGCCACTGCGGCGGCGGAGCGCAGACCCTGGATCGCTTCGACATGCTCGATGCCATCGTCAAGTGGGTGGAGGAAGGAGAGGCGCCGGGTTCAGTCGTCGCAACGGGTCGGGCCTATCCGGATCGCAGCCGACCGCTCTGCGCCTATCCGAAACACGCGCAGTACACCGGCCAGGGGAACAGCGAAGACGCCGGAAACTTCGAATGCCGTCAATAGGGCAGGAGACCGGCCGGAGCACCGATCCGAAGAGTGACCGGCGGACAGGGCCGCCGGTCACCGATGTCAGGAGTGGATAGAGCGGCTACCCGTTTCCTCCCCCGCCTCCGCCGTTATTCCCGTTGTTGTTCCCCTTGCCGTTCTTGTTTCCATTGGCGCCGCCGTTGCTCGTGGCGCCCGGCTCGGATGCGTTCCCCCCGGCGTTGCCGTTGTCCTGGCCGTAGTGATTGCCGTTGTTGCCTTCGCCGTGGTTGCCGTTGTCCGCTCCGTAGTGGTTGCCGTTGTCACCCTGGCCCTGGTTGCCGTTGTCCGCTCCGTAGTGGTTGCCGTTGTCACCCTGGCCCTGGTTCCCGTTGTCCGCTCCGTAGTGGTTGCCGTTGTCGCCCTGGCCCTGGTTCCCGTTGTCCGCTCCGTAATGGTTGCCGTTGTCCGCACCGTCTGGGCTTCCGGAACCACCATTTCCGGTGTCGATGATGTTAACGAAGTCCTGTGCAATGAGCGGAACGGAGACGTCTCCTTCATCGTCGTTCGAGCTCACGTCCAGGTCGGCCGTGAGGGTCAGGAGAATCTCGTCACCATTTGCCACCTCACCCAGGGCGGTCAGGATTTCCCGGGACGAGAACTTCAAGACGAGGTCCATATACCCGTCGGAGGCTTCGCCGCCGCAGTCTCCGGGGCCGGCCACATCCTCGAACGCCCACCGTAATGGCGGCACGCCTTCGAGGAGAATCGACGACGGATCGATCTTGGAGACATCAACGAGATCACTCCCCAGGAGCGCGACCGGGAGGACTCCGCGCGTTCTGACGTTGAAGGGGTTGACGCACGAGCCCGGCTTGATGTCGAGCGCCGCAGGCGGAGAAATGCTGAGCGAAACGAACCCGTTTTCCCCGAAAGTGCCGGCCAGGGTCTGCGGATCCGAATCGCTCAGGGTCGGAGTCCCAGTGTAACGAGCGCGAATGAAGACGTGATAACCCTCGTAACCTTCGATGGTGCCGACCCCTGAGAGTTCAAACGAGATCTCTCCGGTGGGATCGCAGCTCGCGTCCCCGGTGAACTTGGTCGTGACGTTCACGAGGGGTCTCAGGGAGACGACAAAGGTCCCCGAGGGGTCGGCCGATCCCCAGGGCGCTCCCGAGTTGACGAGTTCGAGGGTCCCGCCCGAGTAGACGGTTTGATAGATGAAGTCCGGGTAAAGCGTCTCGCCACCCTCGTCGACGGGTTCGCACGCCTGGAGCTGGACCACATCGGCCGCACTCAGAATCGTTGCGCCGGAAAGGGCGTAATAGCCGGTACTGGATGCCTGGATTTCATTGCCGGGTTGGCCTTCACCTCCCCCATAGAGCAACTCCTGCCATTCACCGGGCGGAAACGCTCCATCCTGGGACGTCCAGGTTCCGACGGCAGGCTGGGCTGCGAGAAAGGGAAGGAACAGAAATGCTGCCAGACACACGGGGAGAAACTTCTTCATGTTGCCCTCCTTGAGCTAGAATCAGCCTCCCCCAGTTAACTTGAATTGTAAGGGCCGCTTGCCGAAAACACAACCCGGCCGCAGCTGACCCCCATCCTGCTTGCCGTCGCTAACAGATCTCATTGCAGGGGACTCGATCCCACCATCACAGGTGGGTGAACTCGTAGTGGATTTCCCGGGAAGGAAGCCGGCGTGGAGGATTCTCAGACCGTCTACCTCGACGAGATAGGCCAATCCTTCTGCTCCACCGTATCCGTGTCCCGTAACCGCGCTTGCCGTCACCTGCACGCCATCGCGCGAGAAACGTTCGCCCGGTGCCGCGACACGGCGCCAGGGAAGACCGCCCGTGATCTCTGCAGGCTTCGAATCTACAACCAGGTTCACATCAGGCAGTCGTCTGGCAATTTCGTAGGGACGCGATTCGGAGGCTGCTCCTTGGATTTTGGCGATCAGAACAGTGATCTTCTGACCGGCCAACTCGTGGGGATTGAGACGCCCGTTGGCAAGGCCCGATTCCGGTGAATCGTCGGCCGCCGCTTTGTCGAAAATGAGCAGATGGTCTTTCGTCTTCACGGCGAATCCACCGCCGTAATAGCCGCCGAGGTACCACGGGTAGGCTTCTCCGTATCTGGGGTGCTGCATCAGTCGACATTTCAAGGATTCGGCTCATCACGGTTTCGCCGTGGCGTCCCCGGTTGGCAGTCTCGGCAACCCGCAGTGAATTCTACGCTAACCCGGGGTCGTCCGGATCCCTGTGGATCTGGCACCGGGACAGGGCCCGGCCGCAGACCGAAGCAGTGTCACCTTGGCCTTGAAGAGAGAGAATCATTGCTTTCAAATGAGGAACCGGATAGACTCTACTTGTTTCACCAGTTTGGGGCCTCCTGTGTGAAACTCTATTGAAGAAATCTTTCTGATGGCCTCAGCAAGTCTCACCTTGTGAAAGACACCCAAGAGACGACCAACCAGTACGTGGTTCCTCAGTTGTTCATCCATGTTCTGCTTCTTCTCCGGTTTACGTCCCAGGGTTGAGGAAATTTCGTTTTCCAGGAGGAAGACATGAACAGCAGAAAACTCTACGTAGGTGGTCTACCTTATTCCATTTCCGACAAACAGTTGGAAGAAATGTTCGCGTCGTACGGAACGGTCGAGTCGGCCCGTGTGATCACAGATCGCATGACGGGTCGCTCCAAAGGCTTCGGCTTCGTTGAGATGAGTTCTCAGGAAGAGGCCCAGGCCGCGATCGACAAGGTCAACGGCACCAGCGTCGAAGGCCGGTCTCTGACGGTCAATGAAGCCAAACCGCAGGCTCCTCGCAGCGATGGCGGTGGCAGAGGCGGTTACGGCGGCGGCGGCGGCGGCGGACGCAATCGCTGGTAGTTCCCGTCTGAGAAGTGAGAAGGGGCGACCTATCGGGTTGCCCCTTCATCCTGCCCGAAATGGATTCCGGGGAAACGTGCAAGCCCGGTGAGCGGGTTAGAACCCCTGACTCAGCATGAACCCTCGGAAGTGATCAGATCTTCGAGCTGCCGCGAATCGAGGGTCTCGTATTCTTGCAGGGCATTTGCCAGCCGCACCACCGTATTCTGCCCACCTTCCAAGATACTCTTGGCCGTCCGATATCCCTGCAGCACGAGTCTGCTGACGGCGCCGTCAATTCGAGCCGACATTGCATCGCTGAGGTGCCGGCGGCGATGGATCTCTCGGCCCAAGAAGACAGCATCTCCCTGTTCACCCAGACTCAGGGGGCCCGTTTCCTCCGCCATTCCCCACTGACACACCATTCGGCGGGCCAGTTCCGTCGCTTCACGCAAATCGCCGGCCACGGCTGAGGTCGTGCTGCTCAGGAAGATCTCTTCGGCACAGCGTCGGGCCATGAGAATGGCGATGGCCGACTCCAGCCGCTGTTTCGTGAACGTGTAGCAATCATCTTCAGGGACCTGGACGGTCGTCCCCAAGACATTCTTGCGGGGAACGATGGTGACCTTTTGAACCGGGTCGGCCTCGGGCAGCACCCAAGCGACCAGCACATGTCCTGCCTCACGATAGGCTGCACTCGTCCGGTCCTTGGCACTCACGGTCAGCGATCTGCGCTCCTTCCCCATCATGCTGTTGTCTTTTTCCTCGAGGAAGTCCGACATGGTGACAGCTTCCCGATGGCGGCGGGCGCCTCTGATCGCGGCCTCGTTGACCAGGTTCTCCAGCTGAGCCCCCGAGAATCCCTGGGTGCTCCGTGCCAAGACGAGGATTTCGACATCTTCGGAAAGGGGGACATTGCGCAAGTGCACTCTCAGGATGCCTTCCCGTCCTTTCACATCGGGGAGCCCGACCTCGACATGGCGATCGAAACGGCCCGGGCGCAGCAGAGCCGGATCCAGGATATCGGGACGATTCGTAGCGCCGATGACGATGACTCCTTCACTGGGCTCGAAACCGTCCATCTCCGCGAGTAGCTGGTTGAGGGCCTGCTCGCGCTCGTCGTGCCCGCCGCCCAGCCCGGCCCCGCGGTGCCTCCCGATGGAATCGATCTCGTCCACGAAGATGATGCAGGGAGCATGTCGTCGCCCCTCGGCAAACAGATCCCTGACGCGACTTGCCCCCACGCCGACGAAGATCTCGACGAACTCCGATGCGCTGACACTGAAGAAGGGGACACTCGCCTCCCCCGCAAGCGCCCTGGCCAGCAGGGTCTTTCCCGTTCCCGGAGAACCCGTGAGCAGAACGCCTCGCGGTATCTTTCCTCCCAGTCGCTGAAACCGGCTCGGGTCCTTCAGGAAGTCGACGATTTCCTGCAATTCCTCTTTGGCTTCGTCCGCCCCGGCCACGTCCTCGAACGTGACCTCGGTCTGCTCCTTCATCCACAGCTTGGCCCGGCTCTTTCCCACGGAAAACTGCCTCCCTTTGCCTTTTTTGTTCAGCTGTCGGTTCAGTGTGTAGAGAACGACACCGGCGAGGAAGACGAGAGGCAAACCGAAAGTCAGGAGAAAGCGGGTCCAGGAAGTCCGGCTCGCGCTGCCGATCCGGACGATGAACCCTCGCGCAACCAGCGTGTCGGCCAGGGCCTTCTGTGAACCCTGCGGAACAATCCCTTCAAAGTCCCGCTCGGACTGAGTGCCGGCGTCGAAGTACCTTCCCTGCAGCCTGCTGCCGGTCAGAACCAGAGGCGTCGAAGGAGTGCTCCGCAACACACCCGACTTCGCCAGTCGAACCAGTTCCGAGTAGTTGATCGGATCTGGCTGGCTCTTGTGCCATTCGGTCGACACAAGCAGGGCCGCAAGTCCGGCCCCGGTGATTCCAGCAATCTGCAGCAGCCTCCGCGTGCGTGTGGTCAACCTAATCTCCCCGAGGGCAAAGCAGTCAGCGGCCTGCCGCTCCAAGTCGTTTAAAGTCGAGCGTGCGACCTCTTCTCCGGACGGGCCTGCTCCCGTTCAGCCGCCCTGGTCAGATCTTCGACTCTCTTTTGGACGAGCTCGCGCTGCGGCATCTGCTCGAGGTCCATCCGAGTCGCCTGATCCATCGGTCCCCGAGCCACTTCGTCCAATCGCTTCGATCCATGATGGCAGAGATCGCCTGGAATCGTAACTGTCACTCTTGACAGGTTCCATGGAAAAGATCGCCAGAGATCGTCCACTTCACTGTCAATGTCGAGCGAGGGTGCGCTCAAGACCGAACGGGCGGCTCCGTCATCTTCATGATGATCAGAGAGACATCGTCGACCGGGCGACGTTCCCCCGACTTCCTCGTGAGATACCCGACGAGTCCCTCCACGATCTCGGAAGCCGACCCGGCGGATAGTCTCCGGAGCAATCCGGGAAGCCCGCTCGTACCGAGTTCCCGGCCATCCGGGCCAAGGGCCTCGGTCAGTCCGTCGGTATAGAACAACAGCAAGTCTCCGGGTACCAACACGACGTGCCCTTCCTCGTACTGACTGCCCCGAAAGGCTCCCAGAAGAATGCCGCCCGTCTCGAGCGTGAGACAACTCCCGTCCGGTCGCAACAGGATCGGAAAGTTGTGTCCGGCATTGCAGTAGGACAGCATCCGGTGGCGTTCGTCGAAGACGCCGTAGAAGGCCGTCACGAAGCGGTTTGCAGCGGTCGTCTCCCAAAGCAGGTCATTCACCTTGGTCATGATCGTGGACACGGCGTAGTTGTTGCGGATCTCCGCCAGCAACGATGCGCGGAATGCCGACATCATCAATCCCGCCGGAATTCCTTTGCCCGCGACATCACCGATGACCAGGCCCCAGTGGCCTTCGACGATCTTGAAGAAGTCGTAGTAGTCCCCGCTGATCACGTCCGATGGGATATTCACGGCGGCGAGATCCACGCCGCCCAGCTGAGGGAGGGACTCGGGAAAGAAGTGAAGCTGGGTGAGTCGCGAAGCTCTGACGCTGCTCTCGAGCACTCTGTGCTCCTCGTGGCGGGAGACATCCTCGAGCATGGCGGTCAGCAGCCACTCCCCACCGGGCAGCTGCGTCTTGAAGATCGAAGCCTCGGCAGGAAAGGTCGAGCCGTCCTGGCGTCGGCCCACAATCTCTCCCCGATCTCCCATCCCACGGCCGGCTTCCGGCGCTGCGATGAATCCCCGGACATGTTCATCGTGCAGGGATCTCAAGGACTGCGGGATGAGGATTCCCAGGGGGCGACCGAGCACCTCTCGTTCGGTGTACCCGAAGATCCTCTCGGCGGCGGGGTTGAAAAGGAGGATCAAACCATTCGAGTCCGAAGTGATGATGGCCTCAGCCGAAAACTCAAGGATCCCCTCAGTAATGGACCGCCGGACGCTCCGTTCAATTGCCATTGCCCAGCACGCTACCGGGAATGCTCCCAGGAATCAATGGCCGGCTCGAATCGGGAGCACCGCGAGCGAACCGCAGGGACGTCTAGGCCGTCTCTCCTCCGCAATGACCGAACGTCGAGACGAACGAACGTCCTGCAAGCACCTCACGAATGGCTGGGACGAGATCCGAAGCCAAAGAGAGCTTGACCACGTAAGCCAGTCCGCCCGCCTCGAAGGCTTCACTCACCATCTCCGGATCCGCATGCACCGTCAGGAAGACGACCTTCACCTCGGAGTGAAGGTCTCTCAACAATCTCGCAGCTTCGATCCCGTTGATGACCGGCATGGAGATGTCGACGACCACGACATCCGGATGCAGTTCGGAGACCTTGTCCAGAAGGCACTGGCCGTCACCGACAGACCCGATCACGTCGAATTCCGGCTGCAGCAGCTCCGCAACCTTCTCGAGCATGACGGAATGATCATCGGCCAACAGAATGCGGATGCGATGCAAGGCGACCCCCTTCGGGCAGACAGTACCCCGTAAGGATCGCCGATCACGCAGAGGCGACACAACTCGCAGAAGTACCGGGTTTGCCGAGGTAATTCAATCGTCGATCCGGTCAAGCCGACACGATGCCGTTCCTGATGGCATACTGGATCAGTTCGGCGGTGTTCTTGATCCTCAATCGACGCATCATCTGGTACTTGTGAAAGGCCACCGTCCGGGGCGACACATTGAGGATAGCGCCGACTTCCTTCATGGTGCGTCCCTCGACGAGGAGCTGCAGGACCTCTTTTTGCCGAGCTGTCAGGATGACCTTCGTCTCGCGATTTGGATCCTGGATGAAGGCGTCAACCATCCCCTGAGTGACCAGTGGAGTCACATAAGCCCTCCCTCGCAGGACCTCGTGGATGGCCTGAAAAAGCTCCGAACCGGCCGAGCTCTTGAGGAGGTATCCCGACCCTCCCCCCCGAAAGGCTTCGGCAACCAGATCCGGGTCCTCGTTGACCGTGAGAAAGATCAGCTTGATCCCCGGCATCATCTGCTTCAGCCTGCGGCCTGCCTCCAACCCGTTCAGGAGCGGCATCGAGATGTCCAGCACGACGACGTCGGGTTTGAGCCTGGGTGCGGCTTCGAGCAAGGCCCGTCCATCCGTGACCATCCCGACGATTTCGCACTCCTCTTCCAGGAGCTTCTTGAAGGCTTCCAGCAGCAGCTGGTGATCATCCGCGAGCAGCACTCGAGGGCGCATGATCCGACCCATCCTCTCGAGGAAACCGATCCTGTCCCGTCTCCATGCTAGTCCTCGCCGGCCTTTCCCTGGGGAGCTGCCGGCTCGTTCTGAGGACCCGGACGAGAGCGCGGCACGGTGACCGTGATCCGCGTGCCCTGGGAGGGCCTCGATTCAATGACTATTTCTCCACCGGCCAGATGGACGCGCTCCCGCATGCTGACCAGCCCCAGCCCCGGCTTACCCTCCGATGCCTCCCTGTCGAAGCCCACCCCGGGGTCCGACACGCACAGCCGGACCGCTTCCTGACTCTCGGAAAGTTCCACGTGGGCCTCCCGAGCGCCGCTGTGCGCCGCGACGTTGTGCAGTGCTTCCTGGGTGATTCGATACAGGCAGAGGGCTATGTCCTCCGGTACCGCCTGGGCTGCCCGCTCCGGGCTGAAGGTGAACTCGATCGCAAGACCCTGCTGTTCGCCGAAATCCCTGCAAAATCGTTTGAGTGCCGGCACCAGCCCGAGGAGCCTGAATTGCGAAGGATGCAACTGCCGGGACAGGTTGTGCAGATCAGAGGAGATCTCCTGGGTCCTTCTCCACAGCGCCAACGTCCGGTCACGGATTTCCGCCGGAGATGAAGGAGGCCTTTGTCCCAGCTGCTCCAGCTCAACCGCCAGGAGGGCCAGTTTCTGACTCAGATCATCATGGAGCTCCCTGGCCAGCCAGCTCCGTTCCTGCTCCTGCGACATCATCAGGCGCGCGCTCAAATCGCGCAGTGTTCGCTCCGCGCGACGTCGCTGGACCACCTCATCCTCCAGCGTCCGGTTGACCGCCAGGAGCTCGGCAGTGTGTTCCGCCAGCAACTCCGCGAGAGTCTCGTCCAATCTTGCAGGACTCCCCGGCACCGGCTCCGATTGCCTCCGTTCGGCAATGGCTTCGCCCGAGCTCAATTCGGCGACGATCCGGCCCCGGCCGTCATGGAGTGCGCTGTTTCGCCAGGCCAGCACGCTGCTTTCACCCCTCCTCCTCAGGACGGGACTCTCGAAATACTCCTGCTCCGTTTCACCCGCCAGGAGTCTGCCAAACGCATGTCTGGCGACTGGTCTCGCCGTTTCGGGAAGGAAATTCTCGAACCAGTCCCGGCCTACGATCTCGTCGACGTCGCGTTCGAGAAGCTCACAGCACCTCCGATTCGCCAGGCCGACTTTCTGATCCGAAGTGACGATCACGAGAACTGTTTCAGGATCGGGAGACTTTGCAGGCGATCTTGTGTTCGGCCGCTCCGGCTCGACCGGCTGTCGACGTTCCTTCAAATGGACTCTCCGCCTTACGGTCTCGACAACCCGCTCCCCGGCCTCGTTTTCGCGGCTTCGAACTGCAGACAAGCCCGCAGGAATCCGACGGCCTTCCCGTGGCACGGCGGGGCGCAGGGCATCCGCCTGGGTAAGAAAAGCTTGTCACTAAACCGGATGAATTGCCAGTATCCGGTTCGAGCTCAACCCCGGCTGCTGAGGCAGAGCCGAGGGAAAGCAGTGAAGCTGAGCACGCCTCGAATCGCCGGCGCCCTCCTCCAGCGCCTGGGCTTCGTCCTCGTCGCGTTGCGGTCTCCTTTTCAAGTGGCTCGACCGACCGCTCCCACTGGGAATATCGGTGCCTTGCACCTCCGGGGCGCAATTCTGCGACGTGTTATACTGGGACTTGGTCAATTGACGCGTCCTCCACCTCGAAGCGACTTCGCCCGAAGCAAAACTTCACCCGCTGGACATCAACCGACGTCAAGTGAAAACGGGACTCTGCCCACTGGCCAGAGCAGAATCGATGAGCCCACGCCAAAGGAGAGCTTTATGACCGGACGTATTGAGAAGCTGGCGACGTCGGAGACGCCAGGCCGCATCGCAACCAACAGTGGGCCCACCCAATTCCACTTCACGTACCGTCAGACGATGGAAACTTCGGAAGGCTTGGCTGTCGGCCAACTGGTCAGCTTTCAACTGGAGAAGGGCACGACCGAATTTGCAGTGGGGGTCCGTCCCGAGGAGGCGGTCGGGTCTCTTGCCGGGAATGGAAACAAAGCCTGCCAGATTCGATATCAGGGCTTCGAGCAAACCAGTAACGTCCGATTCTTCAAGTTCCAGGTGTGGCGTTCCGGCGAGGAGAACCAGGAGGCCGTCGTGACCGCCGACCTCGCACTGTTCCGCAAGCATGACATAGGCATCCAGGAAGGCCCGGGAATCTGTCTCCGGCTGTTGAAGGCCGAATTCCAGGAGTCCGACGCGATCGACGGGGCCGCCTGGACACGAGCAGTGTGCGACAAGGACATGCTGGCATACCTTTCGATCGAGGCGACGACCAAAGGCTCCAGGAGAAAGCGAAGCCGGTACTGATCGGAGAGGTCCTCCTTCTCGCTGTGATAGGGGATTCCGGTGAAAACCAGGGCGATGATGCCGATTCCGATCAACACGACCCCGACAATGGTCAGTAACTTCATGAGATCCTCCTCTATGTGAAAACCGGTCGCGAGCCTGGCTCACCGACCGGGTCGAATGATTTTCACCGTGGTGCCGGGTTCCAGGCGCTGCTCGATCCCGACGCGATTCAAAAGAGCCAGTTGATCGGCATCCACGCGGGGATTGGGAAAGACTTTGGCCACGTCGCGAATGGTTCCCCCGTTGCGGATCGTGTACAGGTCCAACCGATCGGGTTGAACACCCAGGACCTTCGCATCGGTCAAGGGGGCGAAGCTCCGGATGACTTCCTCGAACTGGCCGGAATACCGGCGAAAGAGCGAGACGGAGGCGACGCCCACCACTTCGTACACCTGATTCTGTTTGGAGATGAACCCGGCCAGGGCCTCGATCACCTGCCCGGACTGATCGGTGATCCGGTACTGCGCCAGATAAGCCGGCAGTCCGTTGATGCGATCGGACTTGCTTCCTTCCATCTGCACGCCGGGCTGTTGCGCGAGCTCTTCGGCCCGGGCTCTGGCCGAGGCCGTCTGGGGTGGCGCAAGAGTCAACCGGACCCCGGCTTCGCCCGAAGGGATCGCGAAGGTCACCATCGAGTGGGAGTTCGCCACCTGCCATTCCGACGGATAGCGCATCTGGAAGCGCAGATCCGGATGGTAGAAGTGTCCGTCGCGCGTAAACCCCTCCCTCGGATTCTCTCCGAAAACCAGACCATCGATCTCGTGAAGGAAGTGATCTCGCCCGACCTTCAAGGCCGCGGAATCGTCTGCTTCAGAGACCAGCTGCGCGGCCAGATCGCGCGTTTTGCGGACTCGATCCGGCGGGGCCGGATGCGTCGAGAGCCAGCCGGGAAGCGCGTCCTTGTTTTGCTCATTGGGGTTCTTGGCGTTCTGAAGATGCTTTGAAGCAGAAAGAGCACAAAGAGCACCAGGAAAATGAAGAATAGTATTTTTGCGATTCCCGCGGAAAGGACGGCGATACCACCAAATCCCAGGAATCCTGCAATCAAAGCGACGAGCAAAAAGAATAAAGCCCAATAGAGCATGGATTTCTCCTCTCTTTAGTTCGAATGGTGCGTTAACCGTGGAGACGGAAGCACCAGTCAGAATAGTTTTCTAGATACTTTTATTATGCAGGAATCATTCCTGCCGCTTCAAGTCTCTACGTAAATATTATTATTTCAGTCACTTATATAGCATCATAGAATTGTCCGTTCCGAACGTCCTCCGGAGCAGACGCGGGAAAATTTCCCGGGATGGCTGCTTCATCCAAGCGGGGCTCAGGCGAGGATCCGGAGTCGACGTGCAGACTCCGAACTTGGGAGGCGGCATGCCAAAGGAAAAGGCCGAAGTCCCTTACGGGACTCTACTGCCCATCGAAATAGCCCCCCGGATCCGATCGAATTTGCCATTGAACTTCAGCCGGAACTGCCCGATCCTTGATGAGGGCGGCCAGCGGCCCGGTCAGCCCCTTCGAACAGTAGCGAAAGGTATTTATGCGACTCTATCTGATCAATCCAACCAACCCCCTCGTGAGCATCATCAACGTCAGGGAGAGCCGCTGGAACCGGTACCGAGTGTGGAAGCCGCTGGGGCTGATGGTTCTGGCGGGTTTGACGCCGCCGGAATGGGAGGTCTCGATTTTCGACGAAAACCTCGGGGTCCCCGACTATGAGGCGCTGCCTCGGCCGGATCTGGTCGGCATTACGGCCTTCACCTCGCAGGCCAACCGCGCGTATGAGGTAGCCCGTCGCTTCCGGCGTCGGGGCGTCCCCGTCGTCATGGGCGGCATTCACGCCACCATGTGTCTGGACGAGGCCATGGAACGGGTGGACTCGGTGGTGACGGGGGAGGCCGAGTCCCTCTGGGCTCAGGTCCTGGAGGACGCCCGACAAGGCCGTCTGGAGTGTCGGTATGACGGCGGGTTTGCCGACATGCAGGACATTCCGGCGGCTCGCCACGATCTGTTGCCGCCCGCCTATGCCTTCGGTGCCGTTCAGACTACCCGCGGTTGTCCCCTGAACTGCGGCTTCTGCAGCGTGACAACGTTCAATGGCGCGCGTTACCGGCAGCGGCCGATTGCGGATGTCGTGCGGGAGTTCCAGTCGATCCGCGAGAAACACGTTCTGATCGTCGACGACAACCTCATCGGCACCCGCGCCGAGCACATAGCCCGGGCCAAAGAGCTGTTCCGCGCCCTGGCCAGGGCGAATCTGGGGAAGAAATGGGTTGCCCAGGCCACCGTCAACTTCGCCGATGACGAGGAACTGCTGTCACTGGCCGCCAAGGCGGGTTGTGCGGGTGTGTTCATTGGCTTCGAATCTCCTTCGCCGGAAGGCCTGCGAGAGCTGGGCAAGAAATTCAACCTGGTGAAGGGCCGGAATTTTCGCGCCTCGGTGCGTCGCATACAGCGGCATAACATCCTGGTCGTCGGCTCTTTCATCATCGGCCTGGACATCGACGGACCGGGCATAGGTAAACGTATCAGCCAAGCGGCCAACCACTACGGAGTGGACAATCTCAACCTGCTCTTTCTGACACCTCTACCCGGCACTCGTCTCTGGGACGAGATGAAATCCGCAGACCGTCTGGCCTTCGACAGATTCCCGGAGGACTGGAAGTATTACACCCTCACCTTACCAGTGGCCCGGTATCGACAACTGTCTCAGGACGACATTATCCAGGAAGCACTGAACTGCAACCGCAGCTTCTACTCCCTTCCGCGCATTCTGGGCCGAGTCTGCAGCAGCACCTGGCACCGTCGCCAGCCGCTGATCAGTTTCGTGGGCAATCTCTCCTACCGGGGCAATATCCACTTGGATAGGAGGCGCTACAAGGACTTCCAGCGCGAATGCTTGGGTCGAGGCGAGCCCTGCGGGGCACAAGCAGGTTCCGCTGGTTAGCAGGCAGACCAGGGATTGCCTGGGGAGCTGGACCCGCGGTTCAAGAATTTCATGCCTTGCGCTTCACCCGATCGGGTCCTTCGCTCGGAAGAACGAGCGGTGCCGTCGGCTCGCGTCCTCGAACGTGGACAACGGCTATACGGCAGACCCGAAAGAAGCGACGACGAGGGTCAGATCGTCCCGGGGTGCGACTTCGCCCATGAAATCACCCACCGCAGCCATGACGGCGTCGCTGATCTCGTTCGGGCTCGAGTGGCCGCAGGTTTTCACTCGCTCGCGCAGTCGATCCACACCGTACTCTTCGCCCGCCGAGTTGGTGGCCTCAATCAGGCCGTCCGAGTACAGGACGAGTATGTCACCGGGTCGAAGCTCGCGTCGGCCCTGCGCGTAGCGGGCGTCGCCCAGAACGCCGAGCACGGGGCCACCGGTGTCGAGAGGGGAAGGATCCGTGCCACCATCCCCGTGGCGGAGCAGGATCGGGGGAAGGTGGCCCGCGTTCACGTAGTGGAGCAGAGAGGAGGGCGAGTCATAATAGCACCAGAACATGCTGGCATAGCGACCGCCCGAGGCGTCGGCGCAGAGGAGCCGATTCAGCTGTGCGGACTCCTGTTCGTGCCGCGCGCCGGATTCCGTCCACGCGGCGGAGCGGACGGCGCCATGAATGACGCCAGTCAGCAGCGCGGAGGGAACCCCCTTGCCCGAGACGTCCCCGATCACGAGGGCGATTCGCCCGCCCTCGGCACGGAAGACGTCGTAGAAATCCCCGCCCACCTGCTCGGCCGGTCGGTAGAAAGCCGCCAGTCGGACCGGCTCGTAGTCGTCGGTTCGAGACGGCAGAAGGGCGGACTGCACTTCACGCGCAATCTCGAGCTGAGCCTCCAACCACCGGCGACGCTCGTAGGAGCGGAACGCGAGAGCCGCGATGATGACGGTGGCAAGCAAGGCAAGCGCTCCGGCGCAGTTGATGACGAGGTTCTGGCGAATCGGCCAGAGGACCGACGGATCCCGGATGGCGAGCCGTTCCGCCATCTCCACGGTGAGCAGCGAGCGCGGACCGCGCGCCACACCCGCCGCTGCTGAGCCGGCAGGGCCGGCGGAGGAGGCCAGTCCCCGATCATAGACGGGAAAGACTTCGACCACGACCTCTCCCGCGGATGACGGAATGATCTTATAGAGCGGTTGGTGGCTGCGGAAGTGGGAGCTCTCCTCTTCCGGGGTGAATATCTGGCCCTCCACCTTCCCGCGGCGTGCGAGCACACTCCCGTCCGGCCCTCGTACTTCGAACCACAGCGCGTCCTGGGCCGCCTCGTTGAACTCGGCGGTCGGCAGCTCGCCGGAGGGCGCGGTCGACGTCGCAGAATGGCGGAGGGACTGTTCGAGGGCGACGACGTATCCGGCCATTTCATGACGCACCTGCTGAGTGGCGAGAATGCGCCAGACGAAGAGGTAGTCCCTCACGGAGTTTGCCAGCAGCAGGACGGCAAGCAGCGCGGCGACGATCAGCCAAGCGATGAGCCAGCGGCGGATTTGCCCCACGGGCGAGCGCCCTGACCCCGGAACACTCTGCGCGAGATGCACGTGACTCCTTTCCGGTCTGGGGCGGAAGGCGCACTGAAAGTTGCCGTCAGAACAGGTGGCCCGGACACCAAGGCCCAAAGACCCGAAACGTCCTGACCCGTTCGCGTGTTCGACAGATCCTTCTAGTCGTGAAGTACCACGCTCAGGAGACCGCTATTGACCGTCAAGTCTCCTCCGTCCCCGTAATCGATAAATCCAAGCTTTCTGAACTTGTTCATGAAATAGCTGACCCTCGAGCGGGTGGTGCCCACCATCTCGGCCAGATTCTCCTGGCTGATTCTGGGAAGCACGAGTTCGGCTCTGTCGTCCTTGCCGAAATGGGACAGGAGTAACAGGATCCGCGCCAGACGCTTCTCGCTCGAGTTGAAGAGCTGATCGACGAGATCCGCTTCGTATCGGATGTTGCGCGACAGCAAATGCTTAACGAAGACTTCCGAGATCTCGTGCTGCTCGTGAAGGAGAGCCACCATCTGGCGCTTCTCGAGCCGGACCAGGCTGCAATCGGTGAGGGCCGTTGCCGTTGCCATGCGCAAGCGCTGCCCGGCCAGACAGCCCTCGCCGAAAAACTCACCCCTGCCGAGAACCGCGATAATCGCTTCTTTGCCCTTTTTCGAGGTAACCGAGAGTTTCACCTGACCTTGGCGGAGAAAGAACACCGCATCCGCAGGGTCCCCTGCCCAGAAGATGCTGCGGTTCGCACCATACTCCAGGGCTCTCGCTTCGGGGACTCCAGAAAAGAACGCTTCCCAATCGATGGACAGACCATTCCCGATGCCCATAGCGGCTCCCTCCTCTGGCCTCGGCGAGCCGCTCCGTCCAACCTTCTTTTCTGGAACGTCCGCGGCTGAGCTCCGCCGCGTGCCGTTTTTCGATGCCTATTTTAGTTTAGGCCGCACCCTCGGTTCAGTCAAGCCTGGGACCCGCAAGGCCGGCCGGTTTCAGCCACCGAAAGACGGCACGAGTCATACCGCACTTTAACGGCATTGCGGTACCCCTCGAGGACTCGAAGATTCTGTGGCAGCGATCATCCGGTCGAGCGAAAACAACCCGATGGGGATTCCCGGGGCCTTCCTCTGTGAGTCGGAGGAGTGCCTCTAATCGTGAAGAACCACGCTCAGGAGGCCGCTATTGACCGTCAAGCCTCCCTGGTCGCTGTACTCGATAAAGCCGAGTTCTCTGAACTTGTTCATGAAATGGCTCACCCTCGACCGAGTAGTGCCCACCATTTCGGCCAGGTTCTCCTGGCTGATCCTGGGAAGCACCGGTTCGGCTCGGCTGTCCTTGCCGAAATGGGAAAGCAGCAAAAGGATCCGAGCCAGCCGCTTCTCGCTCGAGTTAAAGAGCTGATCGACGAGATCCGCTTCAAACCGAATGTTGCGCGACAGCAGATGGGTCACGAACATCTCCGAGATCTCATGCTGATCGTGGAGAAGCCGCACCATCAGGGTCTTATCCAGGCGGGACAGGCTGCAATCGGTGAGAGCGGTCGCCGTTGCCATGCGAAACGGTTGACCGGCCAGGCAACCCTCGCCGAAGAAATCACTGTTGTCCAGAATCGCGATAATGGCCTCTTTGCCCTGTTTCGAAGTAACCGAGAGCTTCACCTTGCCGTGCCGGAGAAGGAACACGGAATCCGCAGCATCTCCTTCCCTATAGATCTTGCGGCTCGCGCCGTATCCCAGCGTTCTCACCTCGGGAATTCCCGAAAGGAGGGATTCCCAGTCGATAGCCAGACTTTTCTTAGTGGCCATAGCCAATTTCCCCGCCCGGTTTCGGCCCGCAGAGTTACTCTCGGCAAACACCAGCATCTGTTTGACCGCGCAGCTCTACCTCGCCGCCATCCGGTTATTCAAATTCCCACAGCATTTCGAGCGATGGCTGTGACCGTCTCTGTCATCTTTGCGCACCCACCCCTGATCCGCAAAGTGGCAGGACACTCTTTCGCGCCGCGTCTGCACCCGCGACTTCAATTCCCTTAATGCAGCAGGACCGGGGCTAGCCAGATCCCTCAGTTCCTGCCCCTCTTCTTGGCGATCGATTCCCCCCGAATCCGAAACCGAACCTCAGGTTCATACTTCCGGTCTCCCCGCCGGACCAGTTCAGTTTCGGCTCTGACCACCGCCTCGCCATCGGCTTTCTCCTTGCCCATGGCCCGGACCGAGATCAGTTCCGAATCGGAGAGGTTAGAGTAGGATTTCATCACAACCCTCCGCGGTTGCTTGGCGTCTCTCTCGAGACGCTCGTTTGTCTACCGTAGGGCGGGAAATCTTCAACAGCCACTCACGTTTCACTCTTTTTACTCTGCGGTGTCAGGTATGTCAGTTCAGGTTTGCTCACACGGATGGTCAAAACTGCTCATATACGGTCCCATCGCTCCGGCGATGAGAGCGGCATGTGGCGGCGGGCAAACGAAGGCACCTGACCGGTTTTCGATCAGGCGTCGAGCCTCCTCAACCAGGCAGTGGCGAAGTGAATCGTAAGTCGGAAGTCCAGCAGGAGCCGACTCATCATCGTCCGAAGGGGCAGCTCGGTAAACCGTCTCTTCTTCAAAGTCTGCAGGCAATCCTCCCAGAATCTCAGGACATCCTGCGAGAGATAGAATCCGCTGAACGAGGAGAAGGGGTTCCATTTCCTGCAGAAGAGTCGGACCCGTGAGGGCACCGCGAGTTCAGGCAACGTGGCCCGGGCTCTGCGATATGCGGTCTGGATCTCCGCCACACTCGATTTGAAGGCTTCGCCGCTGCGCAGCTGCCTCAACTCCTCCAGCACCCGCTGTTCTGTAGGAGACTTCGAGCGGGTCTCCAGCCAAAGCAGCTGCATCTCGAGCAACAGTTGAAAACTGCCGGCGACCAGTCGGCGCAACTCCCGCACCCGGTTGACGTAATAGACGCGTCTCGGCTGCGGTTCGATGCCCGCCCGGACCCTTCGGCGCCCCTTCAGACGGAGCAAACCGGCCATCATCGGATGTCGCTTCTCGATTACCGCCGCACTCTTGTACCAGAAGAAGTTGCCGAAGAGATTCCAGTAATTGCGCTGCGGCGCCCGGCGCAGGATCCGGCTCATATTCTCGTAGCTGTAAAAGGTCCGCCATGCGTTCCGGTAGGCGGCCAGCAGGCTCCCCTCTTCCGGAAAGTAAGGGTGGTTCATGGTCTCGTGCTGCGAGTCATACTTGTTGTAGTCGGGGTCCATGTACCGATTCTCGCGATGCATCTCCCAATGATCGCGCGAGCCCGGCAAGGGTGTCAGGATGAAGAAAGACGCCATGTCGGGGCGAACTTCGTGAGTCAGCCTGTGGAGGTCCCGACTGATCGATTCGGGACTGTCGAAGGGGAAGCCCAGAATGTAGCCGACGTGGGTGGCAATCTCGGCACTTCGATAGGCGTCGATCAGGTTGCGGTAATCATCGACATGGTTCTGCCGCTTCTTCGCAGCCTTCAGGTTGTCGTCATTGATGCTTTCCATGCCGATGAACACGTTGGTGCAGCCCGCCCGACGGGCCTTCTCGACGAAGCCCGTGATCTTGTAGGAAAGGACATCCACCTGCATCATGAACTCCACCGGTATCTGTTCGTTCTCCCTCAGATCGATCAGGGCATCGAAGATCTCATTCCAGGCTTGATTCCTGGCAAAGTTGTCGTCGGTGAAGAAGTAGAACGTCATCCCCTTGCGGCGATAGTTCTCCCGGATGGCTTCGGCAATCAGGGCCGGCGACCGAAACCGCATCTTGCGGCCCTGGACGTTGATGATGGTGCAGAAGCTGCATTCGAAGGGACAGCCCCGGCCGCAATCGATGGTTCCGTGCTTCGACGCCACGAACCGCTTCATGATCGGTCCGCCCTGAAGGGGAATCGGTGCGTCGCCCAGGTCGGGCTTGCGTTCGGCGTAATCGTACAGCGGAGCGAGCCTTCCATGAGCGGCATCGGCCAGCAGCTCGGTCCAGGTCTCCTCCACTTCTCCCTTGACCACCGTCACACCCAGGTCAAGCAGTTCCTGGATTTCGGGCGCAATTCCGGGAGTCATCGCCAGCTGTCCGCTGACGTGAAATCCGCCGATCAGGACGGTCAGTCCTGCTCGCCGGAATTCCTTCGCGAGGTCCGACGCACGGGGATACTGATGGGTCTGCACTCCGACCAGGCAGACGATCACCCGCTCCGCCTCTCTGGAGGATCGACAGATCCGCCGGGTGTCGACCTTCATCACCGCTTCGTCGATCTCGCGAATGGTGAATTCGAACTGATCCAGGGGTTTCCGCTCGCAGGCAGACCTTGTCAGAGAGGCCAGACAGGCGAGGGTGTTGCTCGGCAGCACACCGCGGAAATAGCGGACGACGTACCCGTCGTCGTCGTAACTGGAAGGTTTGATCAAATAGAGCTGGATTTTCGATTTCATGGCATCTCCGGTGCCCGGCCCGGCAGGATTCCGACCGGAAGTCTGGATAGATACGATAAACGTCGTGCCGTTTGATGTCAGTACAAAATTGAACACACTTCTGTTCACTTCTGCACACCTGGAGCTCCCGAACGCACAGTCAACCTTGACCTGTTGGCATCGGGTTGAGCCATTGGGGACAGCGAGGTGAGCAATATAGAACAGAAGATCCACCTGTCCGCAGGGCATGATTAGGTCGGGCTCACCCATGGGGGGTATAGTCAGTCAACTGCTTGAGTCAAATCGCAGCTCTGGCCCGGGAAACCGTGGAATATGACAAGAGCTCCCTCACCAGGGCTGCGGGCGATGGCCATCCACGCGCGGGTGGGTCGATGACTGAGGAATCAAGGTCGCTAGATGTTTGAACGTGAGGAACCGATGGAAGCCCAATTTCAACTGACCCGGCGGGGTCGCCTGCTGACCCTCATCCTTGGTGCCGCAATCTTGGGCGGCCTCATCCTGGCCATCGTCTCCGGCGTGATCCAGAAATGGCTCTGGATGGAACAACTCGACTACGGCGGCATTTTCTGGACCCTCGTCTCCGTGAAGTTACAGATGTTCTGTCTGGCTTTTGTGGTCGTGTTCTTCTACCTGTGGATCAATCTCCGGCTGGCTGTCAAGAAAGGCATCCGCGTCCACGCAGGCCATTCGGCAGGTTCGTTTTACATCGTCGAGCAAAGCGGCATCCAGCTTTCGCCCGCCGGCCTGAAGCTGGCCATGGTAGCAGTCAGTGCGGTCGTCGCCTGTCTGTTTGCCCTCTTGTTCTATGCGCAATGGGATACGTATCTTCGCTTTCGCTATGGCGGATCCTTTGGGCTGTCCGATCCTCTTTTCGGAGTCGATGTCGGGTTCTACACGTTCCGTCTGCCCTTTTATGAGCTGCTGCAAAACAGCCTGACCGGGTTGAGCCTGCTCACGTTCGTGGCCGTTCTGATCGCCTACGGATACTTCGGGCTTCTGCAGTTCAGTCGCAACGGAGGGTTCAAGAAGGGAAGAAGCGGGATTCCACACCTGTCCGCACTCCTCTTCGTCCTGGTCGCGAGCTGGGGCTGGGGATTGTACCTGGATCACTTCGAGCTTCTCTACTCCAATCTGGGAGTGGTGCACGGAGCCGGCTTTACGGCAGATCATGTGACCAGGATCGCTCTGTGGGGCATGGTTGGCGCCTCGGCGGCGCTGTGCTCTCTGCTCGTGCTCAGCTTCTTCCGACCCGCATTCAGAGCGCTGGTTTTTGGATGCGGCATCTACATTGCTTTGTACCTCATCGCGGTTCTGCTGGTTCCGGCCTTGTTCCAGCGGTTCATGGTAGAGCCGAACGAGCTGGCCCTCGAGAGCCCCTATCTCGAGAACAATATCGAGTTCACTCGGAAGGCCTACAATCTGAGTACAATCCAGGAAACATCCTACCCTGCCCTGGGAGACCTGACTCCGGAGACGATCGCCAGGAATCAGGATACGGTTCAGAACGTGCGTCTTTGGGACTGGCGCCTGCTGCTTCAGACCTATCGTCAGACCCAGGAGATACGCCTCTACTACCAGTTCTACAACGTCGATGTCGATCGGTACCACCTCGTGGATGGCTATCATCAGGTGATGCTCTCGGCCCGGGAGCTCTCGGCAGAGCTCCCCCGAAGGCTCGAACCTGGGTCAACCAGTACCTGCAGTTCACACACGGTTATGGCCTGGTCATGAGTTTCGTCTCGGAGATCGTCGGAGAAGGCTTCCCGCAGTATCTGATCGAGAATATTCCCCCGGAATCCGACTACAAACTGACCGTGACCCAGCCGGCTGTCTACTATGGCGAGGCGATGCCGGGGTATCGAATCGTCGGGACCAAGGTTAAAGAGCTCGATTACCCCAAGGGCGATCAGAATGTCTACACGAGCTATCAGGGAAAAGGAGGCATCCCGCTGGACAGCCTGTGGAAGAGGCTGCTCTTCTCCTGGACCCAGTCCGATGTCAATATTCTGCTGACGTCCTATCTCGACCCGAAGAGCCGAATCCAGATCTGGAGACGGGTTCAGGAGCGTGTAAGGCAGATCGCTCCCTTCTTGCGTCTCGACAGCGATCCTTACGCCGTGTTGAGTGAGGGCAGGCAGTACTGGATCCAGGATGCCTACACAACCTCGGATCGCTTCCCCTATGCGAATCCGTACCCGACCGGCTTCGGAGAAAGCCTGAACTACATTCGGAACTCCGTGAAGGTGGTTGTGGACATGTACGACGGCACGGTTTCCTTCTATGTCATGGATCCCGAAGATCCGGTCTTAGCTGCCTATCGGCTTGCCTTTCCGGGAGTGTTCAAGGACCTCAGCCAGCTCTCGGGGGATCTGAAGCAGCACCTGCGCTATCCGGAAGATCTGTTCTCGATCCAGGCGGATTTGTACAGAACCTTTCACATGACCCCTCCCCAGGTTTTCTACAACCAGGAGGACTTGTGGATGCTTCCCAAGCAGAAGTATGCCGGCACGGCGCTCCCGATGGAGCCCTATTACATCCTGATGAAACTTCCCGGAAGCGACGATCTCCAGTACCTCCTCATGATGCCTTTCTCGCCTCAGAACCGGGACAATATGGTTGCCTGGATGGCCGCCAGGTGCGACTTCCCTCGGTATGGAGAGATTCTCGTTTACCAGCTCCCGAAGGATAAGCTGGTTCTGGGCCCGATGCAGA